>CAWEJD010000001.1:2500-568221 GCA_963809335.1 uncultured Microthrixaceae bacterium
CCGTGAGGGAAAGGTGAAAAGCACCCCGGGAGGGGAGTGAAATAGTACCTGAAACCGTTGGTTTACAATCAGTCAAAGCGTCGTCATCACTTCGGTGATGGCCGCGATGGCGTGCCTTTTGAAGAATGAGCCAACGAGTTACGATGTGTGGCGAGGTTAACCCGTGAGGGGAAGCCGGAGCGAAAGCGAGTCTGAATAGGGCGTTCAGTCGCACGTTGTAGACCCGAAGCCGAGTGATCTATCCATGGGCAGGTTGAAGCGGGGGTAAGACCCCGTGGAGGACCGAACCCACCTAGGTTGAAAACTGGGGGGATGACCTGTGGATAGGGGTGAAAGGCCAAGCAAACTCGGTGATAGCTGGTTCTCCGCGAAATGCATTTAGGTGCAGCGTCGCGTGTTCAGCAATAGGGGTAGAGCACTGAATGGGTTAGGGGGCCTACAAGCTTACCGACCCCAATCAAACTCCGAATACTATTGCTCCAGAGCGCGGCAGTGAGACCATGGGGGATGAGCTTCATGGTCGAAAGGGAAACAGCCCAGACCGCCGGCTAAGGCCCCTAATTCTGGACTAAGTGGAAAACGATGTGAGACTGCAAAGACAGCCAGGAGGTTGGCTCAGAAGCAGCCATCCTTTAAAGAGTGCGTAACAGCTCACTGGTCGAGTGGTCTTGCGCGGATAATGTAACGGGGCTCAAGTCCAGAGCCGAAGCCGCGGATTCATCTTCGGATGAGTGGTAGCGGAGCGTCGATCTTGCAGAGAAGCGGCGGTGTGAACCGTCGTGGAGCGTGGTCGAGTGAGAATGTTGGCATGAGTAGCGAAAGAGGGGTGAGAAACCCCTCCGCCGAATGCCCAAGGGTTCCTGGGGAAGGCTAATCCTCCCAGGGTGAGTCGGGAGCTAAGGCGAGGCCGAGAGGCGTAGTCGATGCACAACCGGTTGATATTCCGGTACCACCGTGTCCGCGCCCATGCGGACCCATTGTTGCTAAGGGGCTGCCCACCTTCGGGTGTGCGAACCGACCCACGATGGCAAGGCAAGCAAAGAGGGGACGCAGGAGGGTAGGTGAACCCAGGCGTTGGTTGTCCTGGGGTAAGCGTGTAGGGAGAGGTCCAGGCAAATCCGGCCCTCATCAATCCTGAGACGCGATGCCGAGCCGATTCAGGCGAAGTCACTGATCCCATGCTGCCGAGAAAAGCCTCTAGCGAGCTGGCACGGTGCCCGTACCCCAAACCAACTCAGGTGGGCAGGTAGAGAATACCAAGGCGATCGGGGGAACTGTGGTTAAGGAACTCGGCAAAATACCTCCGTAACTTCGGGAGAAGGAGGACCTCTGTAGGGTGAACGACCTCGCGTCGGGAGCTCGAAGAGGTGGCACAGACCAGGGGAAAGCGACTGTTTACTAAAAACACAGCAGCGTGCGAAGTCGTAAGACGATGTATACGCTGTGACGCCTGCCCGGTGCTGGAAGGTTACGGGGAAGGGTTAGCTCCCATAGGGGAGCGAAGCTCTGAACCTAAGCCCCAGTAAACGGCGGCCGTAACTATAACGGTCCTAAGGTAGCGAAATTCCTTGTCGGGTAAGTTCCGACCTGCACGAATGGCGTAACGACTTTCCTACTGTCTCAACCACAGACCCGGCGAAATTGAAGTACGAGTAAAGATGCTCGTTAGCTGCAGAAGGACGGAAAGACCCCGTGGACCTTTACTACAACTTGATGTTGGGTTTTGGTATGTGTTGTGTAGGATAGGTGGGAGGCTAGGAAGCATTGGCGCCAGCCAGTGTGGAGCCACCCTTGAAATACCACCCTGCTCATACTGGAACTCTAACCTAGGTCCGTTATCCGGATCGGGAACAGCGTCAGGCGGGTAGTTTGACTGGGGCGGTCGCCTCCTAAAGAGTAACGGAGGCGCCCAAAGGTTCCCTCAGGCTGGTTGGCAATCAGCCGTCGAGTGCAATGGCACAAGGGAGCTTGACTGCGAGACTTACAAGTCAAGCAGGTGCGAAAGCAGGGCATAGTGATCCGGCGGTTGCGTGTGGAAGCGCCGTCGCTCAACGGATAAAAGGTACCCCGGGGATAACAGGCTCATCTTCCCCAAGAGTCCATATCGACGGGAAGGTTTGGCACCTCGATGTCGGCTCATCGCATCCTGGGGCTGAAGCAGGTCCCAAGGGTTGGGCTGTTCGCCCATTAAAGCGGTACGCGAGCTGGGTTTAGAACGTCGCGAGACAGTTCGGTCCCTATCCTCTGCAGCCGTAGGAGATTTGAGGAAGGCTGTCCCTAGTACGAGAGGACCGGGACGGACGCAGCTCTGGTGTGCCAGTTGTCCTGCCAAGGGCACGGCTGGTTAGCCACCTGCGGAAGGGATAAGCGCTGAAAGCATCTAAGCGCGAAGCCTGTTCCAAGATGAAATCTCCCACTGGGTTAACCAGGTAAGGCCCGTGGCTAGATCACCACGTTGATAGGCCGGAGGTGTACGCACGGCAACGTGTTCAGCCGACCGGTACTAATCGGCCGAGGGCTTGGATTGACAATGATGTTCGTGCTCGCTGTGGAGTTCTTTCAAGGGCTCGAGCGCCAGGCGTCTGCCTGCTGCGCTCGTCTTTGACAACAGATTTCGGTGGCCATAGCGGTGGGGTCACACCCGTTCCCATTCCGAACACGGAAGTTAAGCCCACCAGCGCCGATGGTACTTGGGAGGAGACTCCCTGGGAGAGTAGGTCGCCGCCGGATTTCTCACTTAGAACGGAGCCCTTCGGGGCTCCGTTCTTCGTTTTCCTGGCCTGTGGCGTGGTCCGTTATGATCCACCGACATGGCCTCCTCCGCTCCTCGTCGACCTGCTCGCCGATCGGGCGGATCCTCCCGTCGCTCGTCGACGGGCAGCTCCCGGCGCTCGGGCACGCCCCGGTCGGGCAGCTCCAGGTCGAGCTCGACCCGGTCGAGCTCAGCCCGGTCGAGCGGCTCCAGGTCGGCGCCGGCGCGGTCGACCTCACGCTCGTCGTCGTCACGCTCCGCGTCCAGCCGGTCCTCGTCGGCACGAGCGGGGTCGTCGCGTTCCGGGGCGCCGCGATCGTCGAGGCGCCGGCCCGAGGGACCGGCGCTCGCCGGTGACCCGAAGTGGGGAGGGCTGGCCCGCAGGGGTGCCGGCCGGCTCGAGGAGGGCGGGTCCGGAGCGTCGTCCACCTGGCGGGAGGTCATGGCGTCGGCCCGCGAGGAAGCGGAGCGCCACGGCCCGGTCGACCGCACGATCGACGAGTGGGTGCGGGTCGACGACGTTCGGGACGAGGCGACCTCCGCGGTGAAGCGAGGTCGGCGACCGGCGCCGGCAGCGGCGTCGGTCGAGATCGAGGACGAGGTCAAGCTCGAGCTGAACCGCTCGGTCGGCGCCACTCGCGCACCCCGGCTCGAGCAGCGGCTGGCCGATGCGACCCGGGCGTTCGCGGCCGAGCGCTACGGCGACGCGGCCCGGATCCTGCGCAAGCTGGTCGAGGAGGCGCCGCGCGTCGCGGCCGCCCGGGAGCTGTACGGGGTGACCCTCTACCGGCAGGCCAAGTGGAAGCCGGCCATCAAGGAGCTCGAGGCCTTCCGGTTGCTGACCGGGTCCGCCGAGCAGCACCCGGTGCTGGCCGACTGCTACCGGGCGGTCGGCAACCGGGCCATGGTCGAGGAGCTCTGGGACGATCTGCGGGCCCAGTCGCCGAGCGCGGAGCTGGTGAACGAGGGTCGCATCGTCATGGCCGGCACCTACGCCGACGCCGGTGATCTGCCGGCCGCCATCCGCCTGCTCGAGCAGGGCTGGCGCATGCCCAAGCGCCCCCGCGAGCACCACCTGCGGCGGGCCTACGCCCTGGCCGACGTCTACGAGCGGGCCGGTGACGTGGCCCGGGCCCGGGAGCTGTTCAGCCGCCTCGTGGCGGTCGACCCCGACTTCGCCGACGCGAGGACGCCGGCTGCGCAACGTCGGGTGAGCCCCTTTCCGGGTGTCACACCTCGCCGCTAGGGTCTGCGGCGACGGTTCGACCCTTCCCCCAGACCACCTGATCGTCGGCGTTGGCCGACCGATCGGGCTCCCTCTGACCGGAAGGATCCACCATGACCACGCTCGGCCCCCACCCCCACCACCACGCCGGACACGTCGGTCACGCTGGTCAGCGGCTCGCTGTCGAGCCCGGCCGAGCGTCGACGGCTCCCGTCGGGCGATTCGCTCGTCACCATCGAGCTCACGTCGAGGTGCGGTCCCGGCCCGGCCGAGTCCGTCCCGGTGGTGTGGCTCGATGCACCGGCCTGGGCCGACTCGCTCGCCGCCGGCGACCGGGTCGTCGTCGTGGGACGGGTCCGCCGGCGCTTCTTCCAGGCCGGGGGCACCCGGGCCTCGCGAACCGAGGTCGTCGCCGAGCGGGTGGTCCCGGAGGGCAAGCGGGCGCGGGTCCGATCTGCGGTCGACCTCGCACGGCGTCGGGTGGCGTCGCTCGACGATCGACCCGCTGCGGTGAACTGACTGACCGATGGTCGCGCCCGTTCGTGTCCGGTCGGCCACGCAACTACGCTGGCGCGAAGCCTTCCGCCCGGGGGCGCGGCGCCTGCCGGCGCCCGGCCCGGGCCGCTGGACCACCGGTAGATCACCATGAGGAGTGGCATGACCGACATCCAAGGCCTGCTCGGCGACGAAGCCGACAGCCTGCTGACGTACGTGTCGAAGGGCATCCCGAAAGACGACCTCACGCTGCCGGGGGCCGACATCGTCGATCGGGTCTACAAGGACAGCGACCGGTCGCCCCAGGTGCTGCGCAACCTGCAGGCCCTGTTCGGCCACGGTCGGCTGGCCGGCACCGGGCACGTGTCGATCCTCCCGGTCGACCAGGGCATCGAGCACTCGGCCGCGGCGTCGTTCGCGCCCAACCCCAAGTACTTCGACCCGAAGAACATCGTCGAGCTGGCCATCGACGGCGGCTGCAACGCGGTGGCCACCACCTTCGGCGTGCTCGGGCTCTGCTCGCGCCAGTACGCCCACAAGATCCCCTTCATCGTGAAGATCAACCACAACGAGCTGCTCACCTACCCGAACGAGTTCGACCAGATCATGTTCGGCTCGGTCGAGCAGGCCTTCGACCTCGGCGCGGCCGCCGTCGGCGCCACCATCTACTTCGGCTCGCCCGAGTCGCACCGCCAGATCATCGAGGTGAGCGAGGCGTTCTACGCGGGCCCACGACCTCGGCATGTTCACGGTGCTGTGGTGCTACCTGCGCAACAACGCCTTCAAGGTCGACGGCGTCGACTACCACGCGGCGGCCGACCTCACCGGCCAGGCCAACCACCTCGGCGTCACCATCGAGGCCGACATCATCAAGCAGAAGCTCCCGACCAACAACGGCGGCTACAACGCGCTGTCGGGCTTCGGCAAGACCTCGCCGCTCGTCTACGGCGACCTGGTCACCGACAACCCGATCGACCTGGCCCGCTGGCAGGTCGCCAACTGCTACATGGGTCGCATCGGGCTCATCAACTCCGGTGGCGAGTCCAAGGGCGCCAGCGACCTGGCCGACGCGGTGCGCACCGCGGTCATCAACAAGCGGGCCGGCGGCACCGGCCTGATCAGCGGGCGCAAGGCGTTCCAGCGTCCGACCAGCGAGGGCATCGAGCTGCTCAACGCCATCCAGGACGTCTACCTCGACGACAGCATCACCGTCGCCTGATCACCCAGGGTGACCGCCGGTAGGCCGGCGGTCACCTCGTGTGACGGACGCGCGCGCCTGGGCACCTCCAGGTGTGGATAGATTTGCCGATAGCACGTGCGGCCGAACGGCCGCTCGGGACAAGGGGGTCCTCGTGTCAGACACCGCAGAGCGCACAGCGCCGCACGAGCTCGACCGGGTCATCATCCGGTTCGCCGGCGATTCCGGCGATGGCATGCAGCTCACGGGCGATCGCTTCACCAGCGCCAGCGCGCTCTTCGGCAACGACCTGGCCACCCTGCCGGTGTTCCCGGCCGAGATCCGCGCCCCTGCCGGCACCCTCGCCGGCGTGTCGGCCTTCCAGGTGCACATCTCCGACCACGACATCACCACGCCGGGCGACGCGCCCAACGTGCTCGTGGCCATGAACCCGGCTGCGCTGCGCGCCGAGCTGGGCGAGCTCGAGCCCGGCGGCACGCTCATCGTCAACGCCGACACCTTCGACGAGCGCAACCTGGCCAAGGCCGGCTACGACGTCAACCCGCTCACCGACGGCAGCCTCAAGGGCTACTCGCTCTACGAGGTGCCGATGAGCTCGCTGACCAAGGAGGCGTGCGCCCCTCTCGGCGTCAAGCCCCGCGACGCCGACCGGTCGAAGAACTTCTTCGCCCTCGGCCTGATCTCGTGGATGTACACCCGTCCCGATCAGCCGACCATCGACTGGATCACCGAGAAGTTCAAGAACCGCACCCAGGTCCGCGACGCCAACCTCGCCGCCTTCCGCGCCGGGCACGCGTTCGGCGAGACCGCCGAGCTGTTCGACCACCCCTACCAGGTGAAGCCGGCGCCGCAGCGCCCGGGCACCTACACCAACATCAACGGCAACACGGCGCTGGCGTGGGGGCTGGTGGCCGCCAGCCAGCTGGCCAACCTGCCGATCTTCCTCGGGTCCTACCCGATCACCCCGGCCTCGGACATCCTCCACGAGCTGTCGAAGCACAAGAACTTCGGCGTCCGCACGCTGCAGGCCGAGGACGAGATCGCCGGCATCGGCGCCGCGCTGGGCGCGTCCTACGGCGGCCATCTCGGCGTCACCACCACGAGCGGCCCGGGCCTGGCGCTCAAGTCCGAGACCATCGGTCTCGCCATCAGCCTCGAGCTGCCGCTCCTGATCATCGACATCCAGCGGGGCGGGCCGTCCACCGGCCTGCCGACCAAGACCGAGCAGAGCGACCTGCTGATGGCCATGTACGGCCACCACGGCGAGTCGCCGCTGCCCATCGTGGCGGCCTACAGCCCGGCGCAGTGCTTCGACGCGGCCATCGAGGCGGCCCGCATCGCCCTGACCTACCGCACGCCGGTGATCCTGTTGACCGACGGCTACCTCGCCAACGGCTCCGAGCCGTGGCTGCTGCCCGACCCCGACACGCTCGAGCCGATCGAGGTCACCTTCGCCACCGAGACCAACCACGTCGGCGACGACGGCGAGGCCGAGTTCTGGCCCTACCTGCGCGATCCCGAGACGCTGGCCCGGCCGCTGGCCCTGCCCGGCACCCCCGGCCTGATGCACCGCATCGGTGGCATCGAGAAGGAGGACGGCAGCGGCAACATCAGCTACGACCCGGCCAACCACAGCCGCATGGTCGAGCTGCGGGCGGCCAAGATCGCCGGCATCGCCCAGTCGATCGCCGACGTCGAGGTGAAGGGCGACGTCGACGACGCCGAGATCCTGGTCGTGGGTTGGGGGTCGACGTGGGGCTCCATCAGCGGCGCGGCCGACCGGGTCAGGGCACGGGGCCACCGGGTCGCCCACGTGCACCTCATGCACCTCAACCCCTTCCCGTCCAACCTCGCCGACGTGCTGCGGCGCTACCCGAAGGTGCTCGTCCCCGAGATGAACCTGGGCCAGCTCAGCCGCATGCTGCGGGCCGAGTTCCTGGTCGATGCCCGCTCGGTCACCAAGGTCAAGGGCGCGCCGTTCACCGCGGGCGAGCTCGAGGCCCACATCATGGAGGCGCTCGATGACTGACACCCAGATCCCGGTGACCACCCGCAAGGACTGGTCGAGCGACCAGGAGGTGCGGTGGTGCCCCGGGTGCGGTGACTACTCGATCCTCGCCGCGGTGCAGACGCTGATGCCCGACCTCGGGGTGACCCGCGAGAACACCGTCTTCGTGTCCGGCATCGGCTGCGCGGCCCGGTTCCCCTACTACATGAACACCTATGGCATGCACAGCATCCACGGCCGTGCGCCGGCCATCGCCACCGGGCTGGCCGTGGCCCGCCCCGACCTCGACGTCTGGGTCGTGGGCGGCGACGGCGACATGCTCTCGATCGGCGGCAACCACCTGATCCACGCCCTGCGTCGCAACGTCAACCTCACGATCCTGATGTTCAACAACCAGATCTACGGGCTGACCAAGGGGCAGTACTCGCCCACCAGCGAGGTCGGCAAGGTCACCAAGAGCACGCCGTTCGGCTCGATCGACCACCCGTTCAACCCCATCAGCGTGGCCATCGGCGCGGAGTCCACCTTCGTGGCCCGCACGCACGACATGGACCGCCACCACATGATGGAGATGTTCCGCCGGGCCCACGACCACGACGGCGCCGCCTTCGTCGAGATCTACCAGAACTGCAACGTCTTCAACGACGGCGCGTTCGGCGAGATCACGTCCAAGGACGTCCGCGACCAGATGCTGATCCCGCTGGTGCACGGCCAGCCGATCCGCTTCGGGGCCGACCTCGAGCGGGGCGTGCTCATGGGCACCGACGGCGCGCTGCGCATCGTCGACGTCGCCGACGTCGGAGCCGACGCCATCCTCGTGCACGACGAGACCAACCAGGGGCTGGCCTTCCAGCTGTCCCGCCTGGCCGGGGGACCGCACGAGCCGACGCCGATCGGCGTGTTCCGTGCCGTCGATCGTCCCGACTACGGCACCGAGGTCAGCCGCCAGCTCGCGGCCGCCCAGGAGCGCAGCGGCGCAGGAGACCTCCGGACCCTGCTGCACTCCGGCGCCACCTGGACGGTCGACTGACCCGCACCTGAGCAGGCCCGTCCGCCCTATTCGTCGAGCAGGCGCAGCACCACGCCGGTGCGCGGCTTGGGGTGGAAGAACGTCGTCTTGGGTGGCATGCGCTCGCCGCCGTGGGCGATGGCGACGATCTGGGCGACCGTGGCCGGGCGCAGCAGCACGCCGGCCTGGGCGTCGCCCCGGGCGACCCGCTCGACGACGTGGTCGACACCGTGCTGGAACACCAGGTCGTGGGGCGGCAGGTCGGCGAGGGCGGCGTCGAGCCGGCTCGTGTCGAGATCGCGCACGCCGTCGAAGCGATCGGCGCCGCGGCACCATCGGCCATGCCCCCTGGGCGGTCACCAGCACGAGGGCGCCCTCGGCCACCATGCGATCGGCGATGTCGGCACCGACCCCGTCGATCGGTGGCCCGATCTCGAACCAGTCGGCCAGGGCGGCCCGCAGGTCGAAGCCGTCGGGCAGCCCCGACAGCAACCGGTGGATCGGCAGCACGGTGAGCTCGTCGTCGACCAGCTCGACGACGTAGGTGAGCACGGCCTCGGGACCTGTGCCGGGCGGGGTGTCGCGCCCGGCGGCGCGCTGCTCGTCGCGGTAGGCGAGCGAGGTCTCGTAGCGATGGTGCCCGTCGGCGATCACGACCGGGGCCCCGGCGATCTCGGCACTGATGGCCTCGACGCGGTCGGCGTCGTCGATGATCCAGAGGTCGTGGGTGACCCCGGCGTCGTCGGTCCACTCGAAGACCGGGGGGCCGTCGACGGCCAGCAGGTCGGACAGCCCGGCCGCGGGGGAGAGCCCCCACACCGGCGACACGTTGGCGTCGGTGCCGCGCAGCAGGTTGAGCCGATCGCTCTTGGCCTTGGGGGTCGTCTGCTCGTGGGGGAGGATGCCGCCCTCGCCCGGGCGGCTCAGCTCGAGGGCGCCGAGCACACCGGTGGTGCGGCGCCGGGCTCCCGTCTCGTCGGCGTAGGTCATGCGGTAGACGTAGAAGGAGGGCGTGGCGTCGCGTACCAGCACGCCGTCGGCGAGCCAGGCGCGCAGGGTGGCGCCGGCGGTCGCGTAGGGGTCGTCCCCGTCGACCGGGAGGTCGACCACCACGATGTTGGCCGGGTCGGCCGCGGCCAGCGCGGCCCGGTCGTCGGCGTCGAGCACGTCGTAGGGGGGAGCGGTGACCAGCGCGGGATCGCACCGATCGGCGTGGTAGTGGACCCCTCTGAAGGGCATGAAGCGTGGCACCCCCCATCCTTAGCAGACCCCGGTGACGCCGAACTCCCGTGCCAGGATGGCGCCATGGCCTGGATCCTCGACCTCGACGGTGTGATCTGGCGGGGGGACGAGCCCATCTCCGGGTCGGCCCGGGCGGTCGCGCAACTGCGGGCCGCGGGCGAGGAGGTCTGGTTCGTCACCAACAACGCGCTGCCCCGACGGGCCGAAGTCACCGGCAAGCTGCAGGCCCACGGGATCGACCCTGACGACCACGTGGTGACCTCGCCCATGGCCGCGGCGTCGTTGATCGAGCCCGGCGAGCGGGTGCTGTCGTGCGCCGGACCGGGGGTCGTCGAGGCCCTGACCGAGCGGGGCGTCGAGGTCGTCGACGCCGGTGATCCCGGTGCCGACCCGGGACGCGGCCCGACCTTCGACGCGGTGATCGTCGGCCTGCACCTCGACTTCGACTACCGCCGCCTGGCGGCTGCCGCGAGCGCCGCCCGCGACGGCGCCCGGCTGGTCGCCACCAACGACGACTCGACCTACCCGGCGGCCGACGGCGTGCTGCTGCCCGGTGCCGGGTCGATCGTCGCCGCCATCGAGCGGGCATCGGGGGTGGAGGCGATCGTGGCCGGCAAGCCCTACGCACCCATGGCCGATCTGGTACGGCGACTGGCCGGCCCGACCGGTGTCGCCGTGGGGGACCGGGCCGACACCGACGGTCGCTTCGCGGCGGCGCTCGGGTACCCGTTCGGCCTGGTGCTCACCGGGGTGACCCGACCCGAGCAGCTGCCGGTCACGCCCGCGCCGGACCTGATCGCCGCCGACCTGGCCACCCTGGTCGAGCAGGCGCTCGGCAGCTGACACCGCCCGAGCGGGGCGATTCGGGGAGTGACTCGTCGGGGTACCGGAAGTAGGGTGCGGTCCATGCCTGACAACGACTTCCTCGCCCGTTCCCGTGATGCCGGCACCGAGGCGGTGCAGAAAGGCCAGGATGCGCTCGAGCAGCTGGTGAACCAGATCGGTCGGGCGTCGGAGCAGATGAACAAGGCCTCCCAGGACCAGGCTCGCCAGGCCCAGGATCTGGTGCAGGACCTGTTCGAGCGGGGCCAGGCGGCCAGCGAGAAGCTGCTCGAGAACCTCGAGCGCGAGCTGCGGGCCCAGATCGCCCAGCTCCGCAAGGAGATGGAGCAGATCGAGAAGCGGCTCAACGCCGTCGGCCGGGCCGTGCAGTCGATCCCGGCCAAGGCCGTGCCGGCGAAGCGGAAGGCGCCGGCCGAGAAGACCGCGGCGAAGAAGGCGGCCGCCCGGAAGGCGCCGGCGAAGAAGGCCGCGGCGAAGAGGACCGCGGCGAAGAAGACCCCGGCGAAGAAGGCCCCGGCGAAGAAGACCGCGGCGGCCAAGAAGGCCGGCGGATCGCCGCGCTGAGCGCCTCCCGCCACATCCCGCGCCGGCGCCCATGACCACTCGACGGCGTCTCGACGCGGAGCTGGTGCGGCGGGGTCTGGCTCCCAGCCGCACCCGGGCCCAGCAGGACATCGCCGCTGGTCGCGTGCTGGTTGGGGGCGCCCTCGCGGTGAAGGCGACCCGACTGGTGAGCGGCGCCGAGCCGATCGTGCTGCAGGGGCCGGGCCCACGCTGGGTGAGCCGGGCGGGGGCCAAGCTCGACGCCGCGCTCGACCGCTTCGGCGTCGACCCTGCCGGCCGGCGCGTGCTCGACGCGGGTGCATCCACCGGAGGGTTCTCCGACTGCCTCCTGCAGCGAGGAGCCGCCGAGATCGTCGCAGTCGACGTGGGCTACGGACAGCTGCACGAACGGGTCGCCGGCGATCCGCGGGTGCGTGTGCTCGACCGCACCAACGTGCGCGACCTCGACGCCGCCACCGTCGGTGCGCCGGTCGACCTGGTGACGGCCGACCTGTCGTTCATCTCCCTGCGGCTCGTGCTCGACGCCCTGTTCGGGGTGCTGCGTCCGGGTGGCTCGCTGGTCGCACTGGTGAAGCCCCAGTTCGAGGCGGGCCGCCAGGTCGTGGCGCGGGGCCGGGGCATCGTGGTCGATCCCGAGGTGTGGCGATCGGTGCTCGACGACGTCACGTCCGCGTGTGAGCAGAGGGGAGCCACCATCATGGGGGTCATGGCGTCGCCCATCACCGGCACGGACGGCAACGTCGAGTTCCTCGTGCATGCCGTCCTGCAGGCCGATGCGACCGGCCCCGAGCGCTCGCTCCTCGTCGACCAGGCCCTGGCCGAGGCCCGCGCCGCCGGCGGTCCGGGGACGGCACCGTGACCGTGTTCGGCCTGGTGCTGCACCAGGAGCGGCGCGAGGCCGTCGACCTCGCCGTCGAGGCCACCCGCCGACTCGAGGACGAGGGCCATGAGGTTCGCCTCCCGCTCCCCGACGCACGGGCGTCCGAGCTGGTCGACCACGGCGTGCCCGAGGACGAGTTCGCCCGTGGGCTCGACGTCGCCGTCAGCCTGGGCGGCGACGGCTGCATGCTGCGGGCGGTCCACCTGGTGGCGGCCGAGGGCGTGGCGGTGCTCGGCGTGAACCTGGGCCAGCTCGGCTACCTCACCGAGATCGAGCCGTCGATCCTCTGGGAGTCGCTCGATCGCTTCGTGGCCGGCGACTACGCCATCGAGGAACGCATGCTCCTCGAGGTCACGATCCTCCGCGCCGACGACCCACCGTCGGGGGGAGCCGGCGGGCCCGACCGACCGCGGTTGCTGCTGGCGCTCAACGAGGCCGTGTTGGAGAAGACCCTCAGCGGGCACACCGTCCGCCTCGACGTGCGCATCGACGGTCGGCCGTTCACGCCCTACGCGGCCGACGGCCTGATCGTCGCCACCGCCACCGGCTCGACGGCCTACAACCTGTCGGCCCGCGGGCCGATCGTGGCGCCGACCCACCGGGCCATGGTGCTCACCCCGGTCTCGCCCCACATGCTGTTCGACCGCTCGCTCGTGCTCGAGCCCGAGACGGTGCTGCGGTTGACGGTGAGCGGCCATCGGGGCGCGGCGCTGGCCGTCGACGGCCGGATGATCGAGCGAGCTCGCACCGGGCGACGCCATCGAGTGCACGGCGTCGCGCCACCGGGCCCGACTCGTGGTGTTCGGGCCGCGCGACTTCCACCACATCCTCAAGGCCAAGTTCCGCCTGAGCGACCGATGACTCCTGACCCGACGGAGCTGAACGATGCTGCACGAGCTGGCTGTCCGCGACCTGGGGGTGATCGGCGAGCTGACCCTGGTGCTGCGACCGGGGATGACGGCGGTCACCGGCGAGACGGGCGCGGGCAAGACCCTGGTGGTCGAGGCGATCGAGCTGCTGATGGGCGGCCGGGCCGATCCCGGGATGGTTCGCCACGGTGCGTCGGAGGCGGTCGTCGAGGGCCGGTTCGTGCTCGACGGCGACGAGGTCGTCCTGCGCCGGGTCGTGCCGCGCGAGGGTCGATCGCGGGCCTACGTCGACGGGCACCTGGCCACGGCTGGATCGCTGTCGAGCCGAGGGACCGACCTGGTCGACCTCCACGGCCAGCACGACCACCAGTCGCTGCTCGCGCCGGCGGTGCAGCGCGACGCGCTCGACCGCTACGCCGGCGTCGACCTGGCTCCGCTCGAGGCGGCCCGACTGGCGGTGCGGGCCATCGACGACCGGCTGGCCGAGCTCGGGGGCGACGAGCGGGGCCGGGCGCGTGAGATCGACCTGCTCCGCTTCCAGGTCGACGAGCTGGTCGCCGCCGGCCTCGACGACCCGGACGAGGACCGGGTGCTCGAGGCCGAGGAGGACGTCCTCGCCGACGCCCAGGCCCACCAGGACGCCGCGGCCATCGCCTCACGGGCCCTCGACGTCGACGACGGGGCGACGGCCTCCCTGGCCGAGGCCATCGCCGCCCTCGACGGTCGCCGGCCCTTCGAGGCCCAGGTGGCGCGGCTGCGCGACGCCGCGGCCGAGCTGGCCGACGTCGCGTCGGAGGTGCGGTCGGCCGGCGAGGCCATCGTCCAGGATCCCGAGCGCCAGGCCGCCGTGCGTGAGCGCCGCCGGCTGCTCCACGACCTGCAGCGCAAGTACGGCGACGTCGATCGCCGAGGTGATCGAGTTCCGCGACCAGGCGTCGCGGCGGCTGCGTCGAGCTGGAGGACCACGACCGCCTGGCGGCCGAGCTCGACCGCGAGCGCGGGCCGGGCCGTGGCCGCGGTCGAGCGAGGCCGAGCACATCGTCGGCGAGGCCCGGCGGGCGGCCGCGCCGAGGCTGGCCGAGGCGACCGAGCGCCACCTGCACGACCTCGGCATGGCCAAGGCCCGCATCGAGATCTCGGTCGGCGACGACCCCGGTGACGACGTGCGCTTCCTGCTGGCGGCCAACCCGGGCGCGCCCGCCGCGCCGCTGACCAAGGTCGCGTCCGGCGGCGAGCTGGCCCGCTCGATGCTGGCCCTGCGGCTGGTGCTCACCGAGCGCGCCGTCGACGCTGGTGTTCGACGAGGTCGACGCCGGCATCGGCGGCACCGCGGCCACGGCCGTGGGCCGGGCCCTGGCCCGTCTGGGCGAGGACCACCAGGTGCTCGTGGTCACCCATCTGGCCCAGGTCGCGGCCTTCGCCGACGCCCAGGTCGAGGTGCGCAAGGACGAGCGGCAGGGGGACGACCACGACCTCGGCCCACCTGCTCGACCCGGCCGAGCGGGTGGTCGAGATCGCCCGGATGCTGTCGGGATCGCCCGACAGCGACACCGCCCGCCGCCACGCCGAGGAGCTGCTGACCGAGGCCGGCAACGCCCTGATCCCCTGATCCCGCGTCCCGCAAGGGCGCGCGGAGCGTGCACCGCGGCCCCCGCCGGGCGCGCTACGGTGAGCTTCCGTCGTGAACCGACGGCCCCAGGAGGACAAGCGTGACCAAGCACATCTTCGTGACCGGAGGTGTGGCCAGCTCCCTCGGAAAGGGACTGTCGGCGTCCTCGCTGGGTCGCCTGCTGAAGGCCCGTGGCCTTCGGGTCACGATGCAGAAGCTCGACCCGTACATCAACGTCGACCCCGGCACGATGAACCCGTTCGAGCACGGCGAGGTGTTCGTCACCGACGACGGCGGCGAGACCGACCTCGACCTGGGTCACTACGAGCGCTTCATCGACGAGCCGCTCACCAAGGACTCGAACGCCACGACCGGCTCGATCTACTCGGCGGTGCTGGCGGCCGAGCGTCGGGGCGACTACCTGGGCAAGACCGTGCAGGTCATCCCGCACATCACCGACGAGATCAAGCGGCGCATCACCCGACTGGCCGGCGACGACGTCGACGTGGTGATCACCGAGGTCGGCGGCACGGTGGGCGACATCGAGATCCTCCCGTTCCTCGAGGCGATCCGGCAGTTCCGCCTCGACGTGGGGCGCGACAACGTCTGCTACATCCACGTGACGCTGGTGCCGTTCATCGGCCCGGCCGGGCGAGCAGAAGACGAAGCCCACCCAGCACTCGGTCACCGAGCTGCGCAGTCGGGGCATCCAGCCCGACGCCATCATCTGCCGCAGCGAGGCGTCGCTGTCGAACGACCTCAAGCGCAAGATCTCCAACCTCTGCGACGTGCCGCCGAGCGCCGTGGTCAACGCGGCCGATGCCCGCAACCTCTACGAGATCCCGCTCGTGCTGCACGAGGAGGGCCTCGACGACGAGGTCTGCAAGATCCTCCGCCTCGAGCCGGCGCGACCTCGACCTGTCCGAGTGGGAGATCCTGATCGACCGCATCGAGACCTCCGAGGACCCGGTGCGCATCGGCATCATCGGCAAGTACGTCAGCCTGCCCGACGCCTACCTGTCGGTGGTCGAGTCGCTCAAGCACGGTGGCTTCTTCCACGGGGCGCGGGTCGAGATCGACTGGATCCAGGCCGAGGACGTCGAGGGGCTGCTGGCCGAGGGCCGCCTGCGCGACCTCGACGGCATCGTCATCCCCGGCGGCTTCGGCGAGCGGGGCATCGAGGGCAAGATCGCGGCGGCCGGCTACGCCCGCGAGAACGACGTCCCCTGCCTCGGGCTCTGCCTCGGCATGCAGGTGATGACCATCGAGTACGCCCGCAACGTGCTCGGCCTGGCCGGCGCCAACTCGAGCGAGTTCGACCCGCAGAGCCCCTACCCGGTGATCGACCTGATGGATTCGCAGCGCGACGTCACCGACAAGGGCGGCACCATGCGGCTCGGTGCCTACGTGGCCAAGCTCGTTCCCGGCTCGAAGGTCGCCCAGGCCTACGGCGAGGAGGTCGTCTCCGAGCGGCACCGTCACCGCTACGAGTTCAACCCGCGGTTCCGCAGCCGCTTCGACGGCACCGGCTTCGTGTGCTCGGGCTCGTCGCCCGACGGTCGCCTCGTCGAGTTCATCGAGCTCGACGGCCACCCGTTCTGGGTCGGCACCCAGGCCCATCCCGAGTTCAAGAGCCGTCCCGAGCGGCCGGCCCCGCTGTTCCGCGACTTCATCGCCGCCGCTCTCGGTCGGGCCGAGGGCCGCAACCCGCACCTCATCCAGCTCGATCGTGAGCCGGCCTCGGCCAACTGACGGTGACGCGGTCACGCCCACGCCGTCGGCGTCGATGAGCGTCTTCCGTCGCACCGGCGAGCAGGGCATCTACCAGGGCGCGGTCATCTCGCTGGGGGTCGGCACGTTCGTGGGGCCCGACGGCGAGCCGTTCGAACGCGACGTCGTCCACCATCCCGGCGCCGTGTCGGTCGTGCCGCTGATCGATGGCGAGTTCGTGCTCGTGCGCCAGTACCGGGCCGCCCTCGACCACGACCTGCTCGAGATCCCGGCCGGCAAGCGGGACGTGCCCGGCGAGCCCCCTGAGGAGACCGCGCACCGCGAGCTGGTCGAGGAGGTCGGCTATCGGGCCGGTCGACTGGTGAAGCTGGCCGAGTTCTACAACTCACCGGGGTTCTCCGACGAGCACTCGCACACGTTCCTCGGCCTCGATCTCGTCGAGGTGTCGGCGTCGGCGCAGGGGATCGAGGAGGAGCACATGACCATCGAGCGGGTCGGCCGTCGATCGCGTGCCGGCCATGATCGCGTCGGGCGAGCTGGTCGACGCCAAGACGATCATCGGCCTCACGCTGGCCCTACGGCACCTTGGTCACTGAGCCGGCCCCGTCGCCCACTGAGCCGACCCCGCTCGAGGTCGAGGAGTTCCTGACCTGGCTCTCGGCCGAGCGGGGCCGTTCGGCCAACACCATCGCGGCCTACCGGCGCGACCTCCGCCTGCACGTGGCGTGGCTGGGGGAGCAGGGCCGCACGATCGGCGACGCCGACGAATCGGTCGTGATCGCCTACGTGGCGTGGATGCGGAGCCGCGATCGGGCCCCGGCCAGCGTCGCCCGGGCTCTCGTCGCCGTGCGTGCCCTCTACCGCTTCCTCGCCGAGGAGGGCCACCTCGTGGTCGACCCGGCGGCCGAGGTCGAGGTGCCGAGGGTGCCCAAGGGCCTGCCCAAGCCGCTGTCGGAGGCCGAGGTGGTCGCCCTGCTCGACACCGTGCAGGGCGACGACGCCATCGCCCGGCGTGACCGGGCGATCCTCGAGGTGCTCTACGGGACGGGCCTGCGGATCAGCGAGCTGGTCGGGCTGCACCTGTCCGACCTCGATCTCGACGGCGGGCTGTTGCGGGCCTTCGGCAAGGGCTCGAAGGAGCGGGTCGTGCCCGTCGGTCGCTTCGCCCGTGACGCGCTGGGCGCGTACCTGTCGCCGGCCGGTCGCGACCGCCTCGCTCCCGAGCGGTGGGCCCGCCGGGGCGACGCCGAGTCGGTCTTCCTGAACCGGCGGGGCGGGTCGTTGTCGCGCCAGGGCGCCTGGCAGATCGTGCGGTCGCACGGCGAGCGGGCCGGCCTGGGCGACCGCCTCAGCCCGCACGTGCTGCGCCACTCGTGCGCCACGCACATGCTGAACCACGGTGCGGACATCCGGGCGGTGCAGGAGCTGCTCGGCCACGCCTCGCTGAGCACCACCCAGATCTACACGCTCGTCTCGACCGAGCGGCTGCGCAGCGTGTACGACGCCGCCCATCCGCGGGCCACGGGTGGCCGACCGCACTAACGTTGCCCGAGTGACCGATTCCGGCAATGGGGGCGACCTCCACCACGAGCAGCGCGTCGGCCTCGAAGGCCAGCGCGAGCAGCTCGAGACGCAGGCTGGGCGAGATGCACGTCGACGATCTGGCCGAGACCCAGGACAGCAACTTCGCCGACGGTGGCCAGGTCGCGGCCGAGCAGGACGAGATCATGGCGCTGGCCAACGACCTGCGGACCCAGCTCGACGACGTGCAGCACGCGCTGGGCAAGCTCGACTCGGGCGCCTACGGGCTGTGCGAGGTCTGCGGTGAGGCGATCCCCGATGACCGCCTGGCCGCGATGCCGGCGACCCGGTTCTGCATGCAGCACGCCGGCTGATCCTCCTCGATGGCAGGGTTCCCCCATCTCGTCCGTCGCTTCTTCGGCTCGCTCCGGCCCGGAGGACCGTCGGCCCCCGACGCGGCCTGGGCCGAGTCGCAGCTGCTCCCGGACGAGGTCACGCTCTGGAGATCGATGAGCCGGGCCGACCGTCGGCACGCGGCCGGTGTGGCCCGACGGGTCGAGGTCGCCCTCGGCAACGAGGCCACCCGCCCGGTGCTGGCCGCCGCCCTGCTGCACGACGTGGGCAAGACCGAGTCCGGGCTGGGCACCTACGGGCGGGTCATCGCCACGCTCTCGGGGGCCGTGATCGGCCGTGATCCCGACATCGTGCGGGCGTGGACCCGCACACGGGGCTTCACCCGGAGCGTCGGGCTCTACCTGCAGCACTCCCGCATCGGCGGGGACCTGCTGGCCATGGCCGGCAGCGACCCGCTGACCGTGGCCTGGACCCGCGAGCACCACCTGCCCGAGGACCAGTGGACGATCGATCCCGAGATCGGTGCCGTCCTCAAGGCCGCCGACGACGACTGAGCGTTCGGTCGAACCTGTCCCACGAGCGACGTCGCTGACGTCGGTGAGGGGACAGGTTTCGCGAGTCAGGCGCGGGGGAGCAGGCCGATGGCGGACTGGGCGCGGGCCAGGGTGGGGCCGGCGATGGATCGGGCCTTCGCCGCGCCCTTGTCGAGGATGGAGGCCGTGCCGGCCGGGTCGGCCGACAGCTCGGCGTAGCGGTCCTGGATGGGGCGCAGCACCTCGACGACCGCCTCGGCGGTGTCGGCCTTGAGCGGGCCGTACTGCTGGTAGTCGTCGGCCAGCTCGACCGGCGAGCGACCGGTGCACGCGCTGAGGATGGACAAGCAGGTTCGACACGCCCGGCTTGGTGTCGGGGTCGAAGCGAACCTCGTTGTCGGTGTCGGTGACGGCCTTCTTGAACTTCTTGGCGACGTCGTCGAGGTCGTCGAGCACCAGGACCGTGCCGAGTGGGGACTCCGCGGACTTGGACATCTTGCGGGTGGGGTGCTGCAGGTCCATGACCCGGGCCCCGACGGGCGGGATGGCGGCCTCGGGCACGACGAAGACCTGGTCGTTCGGGAGCCCCTTGCCGTAGCGGTGGTTGTACCGGATGGCGACGTCGCGGGTCAGCTCGAGGTGCTGGCGCTGGTCGTCGCCCACCGGCACCCGGTCGATGTCGTAGAGCAGGATGTCGGCGGCCATGAGCGTGGGGTAGGTCAGCAGGCCGGCGGACACGAACTCGGCGCTCGCGGACTTGTCCTTGAACTGCGTCATGCGGCTCAGCTCGCCGTAGGACGCCGTGCACTGCAGCAGCCAGGCCAGCTCGGCGTGCTCGGGGACGTGGCTCTGGATGAACAGCGTGGAGATCTCGGGATCGATGCCCACGGCGAGGAGCACCTGCGCGAGCTGCAGGGTGGTGGACCGGAGCTCGGCCGGGTCCTGGGGGATGGTCAGGGCGTGCAGGTCGACCACGCAGAACAGCGACTCGCCGTCGTGCTGGGCGACCGGCCAGTGGCGCAGCGCCCCCAGCAGGTTGCCGAGGTGGACGGATCCGGTGGGCTGGATGCCCGAGAGGACGCGAGTCATGGTCGGCGAGCGTAGGGGACCGGGCCGAAGCCCTCCCAACGCGATGCCGGTCGCCCGAGCAGTCGTGGGGTCAGCCGGCGGGGCTGGTGGCGTCGGTCGGGCCGCGGGTCTGGGTGGTGGCGATGTCGAGGTGGCACTGCTCGAGCAGGCCGTTGGTCACCTGGCCGAGCTCGGCGACACCGGCCATGTCGAGCGCGCCCGAGTTGGACACCACCAGCCCGACCAGCAGCTTGTCGCGGTCACCGTCGCTGAGCCCGGTGACCCCGTCGGTGAGGCAGGTCTTCTGGGCATCGGTCAGGCTGCCACCGAAGCTGTCGGCGGCTCCGTTGGTGACGGCTGCGGCCAGGGTCTCCTTCGGGATGCACGTCGACTCGACCTGCCCGAGCTGCTGGAGGTTCCCGGCCGAGGCCACGTCGTGCCCGCTGAACACCTGGCGGGCCCCGGGGCTGTCGGCGAAGTGCTGCTCGAGGCACGTCTGCTGGTCGGCGGGCAGGTCGAACACTGCCGTGACCGTGGCCGCCGCGTCGGCTGCGCTCACCGAGGACGATGACTTGCTACTACAGGCACCGGTGCTGAGCAGCACGAACAGGGCCACCACCGCACCCAACGCGGCGCGGCGGAGGGTTCGGGGCTCGGTCATGGAGGCCGACGCTAGTGCCCGCTCGGCGGTGATCGAGGGCAGGCCGCGAGCCGTCCGGGTCCGCCGGAGCCGTCCCCGCGGCATGCGCGGGCACCCCTCCGGTGGGCTCTATCGTGTCGGGATGCCGTATGCGGTTCAGACATCGGTCTTCGAGGGCCCGTTCGATCTCCTCCTCCACCTGATCCTCCGCGAGCAGGTCGATCTCTACGAGGTGTCGCTCGCCACCATCGTCGACGCGTACCTCGTCGAGCTCAGCCGGTTCGAGGAGGTCGACCTCGAGGTCGCCACCGAGTTCCTGCTCATCGCCGCGACGCTCGTCGAGCTCAAGGCCAAGCGGCTGCTGCCCAACGACGGCGACATCGACCTCGACGACGAGCTCGCCCTCTGGGAGGAGCGCGACCTGCTCATCGCCCGCCTGCTCGAGTGCAAGACGTTCAAGGACGCGGCCGCGGTGCTGGCCCGCCTCTCGCTCGAAGCGGCCCGCAGCTATCCCCGCACGGCGGGGCTCGAGGATCGGTTCCTCGACCTGACCCCCGACCTGCTCGAGGGCATCGACGTCTCCGACCTCCGGGCCGCGTACCTGCGGGCGCTCACGCCCAAGCCGGTGCCCGTGGTCGAGGTCGGCCACATCCACTCGGTGCGCATCAGCGTGATCGAGGCGGTCGAGGAGCTCGTCGACGAGCTGCCTCGGGTCGGCCGCATCACGTTCCGCTCGCTGACCGAGACGTTCGTCGACCGGCTCGAGGTGGTCGTGCGCTTCCTGGCCGTGCTCGAGCTCTACAAGCAGGGTCTCATCGATCTCGACCAGCCAGGGGCGTTCGGCGACATCGAGATCCGGTGGATCGGCGACGGCGAGCACGCGGCCGATCTCGCCGCCATCGACGTCTACGACGGCTGATGAGCACCGAATCGCCCGACGCCGTCGCACCTGAACCCGAACCCGGTCCCACCGAGCCCCCGCCCGGCACCCGGCGCGCCGTCGAGGCCATCCTGATGGTGGCCGACAGCCCGGTCGACCTGCACCTGCTGGCCCAGGTCACCGAGACCTCGCCGGCCGTCATGGAGCAGCTGCTGGCCGAGATGGCGGCCGGGTACGCCGCCGACGAGCGCGGCTTCATGCTGGTGAACGTGGCCGGCGGCTACCGCTACCAGAGCCACCCGGACCTCACCGCCTACGTCGAGCGCTTCGTGCTCGAGGGTCAGAGCGCCCGTCTGTCCTCCGCCGCCCTCGAGACCCTGGCCATCATCGCCTACAAGCAGCCGATCTCGCGGGCCCAGGTGGCGTCGATCCGGGGGGTCAACGTCGACGGTGTCGTGCGCACGCTCGAGCAGCGCGGCTACATCGCCGAGATCGCACGCGATCCCGGCCCCGGCCAGGCGGTGCTGTTCGGGACCACGGCCCTGTTCCTCGAGCGGATGGGCCTGGCGTCGCTCGACGACCTCCCGCCGGTGGCCGAGTTCGTGCCCGGCGCCGACGTGGTCGAGGCCCTCGAGGTCGGGCTGCGCATCGAGATCGATGATCCCGAGCTGCCGGTCGAAGCCGACGGGTCGCCGGACGACGCGATCGGCGACGCGAGCCCCGGTGTCGATCTCGACGACCTGGACTGAGCGGTGCCCGACCTCGACGACGACGATCTCGACCACGACGACGAGCCGCGTGCGGCGCCGGTCGAGTACGAGGGGGAGCGGCTGCAGAAGGTCATGGCCCGCGCCGGGCTGGGCAGCCGTCGGGTGTCCGAGGAGCTCATCGCCGAGGGTCGGGTCAAGGTCAACGGTGAGGTCGCCGAGCTGGGCCGTCGGGTCGACGTGGCCCACGACCGCATCGAGGTCGACGGCGCGCTCATCGGCGTGGCCCCGGGGCTCGTCTACTACCTGCTGAACAAGCCCACGGGAGTCGTCACCACCGCCGACGATCCGCAGGGACGCCCCACGGTGCTCGACCTGGTGCCGGCCGAGCCGCGGGTGTTCCCGGTGGGGCGGCTCGACCTCGACACCGAGGGACTGCTGCTGCTGACCAACGACGGCGAGCTGACCCACCGGTTGACGCACCCGTCGTTCGGCGTCGAGAAGGAGTACCTCGCCCACGTCGAGGGTCGCCCGGGCCGGGCCGCCATCCGGCAGCTGCGTGAAGGGGTCGAACTGGAGGACGGCATGACCGCGCCGGCCCAGGCGACGCAGGTCGCGCCGGGCATCGTCCGCCTGGTGATCCACGAGGGACGCAACCGCCAGGTCCGCCGCATGTGCGAGGCGGTCGGCCATCCCGTGCAACGCCTCGTGCGCACCCGCATCGGGCCCATCACCGATCGAAAGCTCAAGCCCAGGGCGTGGCGGCAGCTGACCACCGACGAGGTGAGGGCCCTCGAGCGGGCGTCGTCCCCCGGCGCCACCGACCCGAGCGGACCCGGCCCCAGCCGGGCCGAGCGACGGGCCGCGGCATCGTCACCGCCCCGCGAGACCGATCGTTAGTATCGCCGCCATGTCTCCAGCAGTCAGGGCGTTGCGAGGCGCGACCACGGTCGACGCCGACACGGCCGAGCAGGTCCGCGCCCGCACCGTCACCCTGGTCGACCGGATGATGGCCGACAACGGGATCCACCACGACGACCTCGTCAGCGTGCTGTTCACCGCCACCGACGACATCCACTCGATGTTCCCGGCCCTGGCCGCCCGCGAGTCGGGTCTGGGCGACGTGCCGCTGATGTGCGCCCGCGAGCTCGATATCGACGGAGCCAAGCCCCTGTGCATCCGTATCCTCATGCACATGACCACCACCCGCGAGCGCGACGAGCTGCACCACATCTACCTCGAGGGTGCCGCCGACCTCCGCGACGACCTCCCGGGCTGACGGGCTGATGGTCGAGCAGGGGGCTCGGCGCGCCCAGGTGATCGGGAGCGGGCTCATCGGTGGATCGATCGGCCTGGCCCTGCGGGCCCAGGGGTGGCACGTCACCGGCCGCGATCGCAACGGCGACATGGCGGCCCGGGCGGTCGAGCTGGGCGCCCTCGACGTGATCGGCGAGGACCCGGAGGCCGAGATCACCTTCGTCGCCACCCCGGTCGGGGCCATCGCCCACGAGGTCGAGGAGGCCCTGGCCTGGACGTCGGGGCTCGTCACCGACGTGGGCAGCGTGAAGACGCCGCTGCTCGGGCTCATGGCCGACCCGCGCTACGTGGGCGGCCATCCGATGGCCGGGTCCGAGCTCGAGGGCGTCGACGGGGCGCGCGCCGACCTGTTCGAGGGGGCCACGTGGGTGCTCACGCCGGTCCCCGGCACCGACGACGCCGCCTTCGCCGCCGTCCGCACGATCGTCACCGACCTCGGGGCCTCGGTGGTGTCGATCCCACCCGATCGCCACGACGCCCTGGTGGCGGTGGTGTCGCACGTGCCGCACCTGACCGCGGCCACCATGATGCGCCTGGCCGCCGAGCGCTCCGAGGAGCACCGGGCCGTGCTGCGCCTGGCCGCCGGCGGCTTCCGTGACATGACCCGCATCGCGGCCGGGCATCCCGGCATCTGGCCCGACATCTGCGCCGAGAACCGGGTGGCCATCGTCGACGAGCTCGACCGGCTGATCGGTGCCCTCGGCGAGGTGCGCGACATCGTGGCCGAGGCCGACCGGGCCGAGCTGCTCACCGTGCTCGAAGAGGCCCGCCGGGCCCGCATCGCCCTGCCGGCCCGGGTGGCCAGCCCCGAGGACCTGGTCGAGCTGCGGGTCACCATCCCCGACCGCAAGGGCGCCCTGGCCCCGATCTTCACCCTCGCCACCGACCTCGACGTCAGCATCGCCGACTTCGAGATCGCCCACTCGATCGAGGGCGACGAGGGCGTGCTCATCCTGCTGGTCGACGCCGAGCTCGGCGAGCGCCTGCAGGGCGGCCTCATGGCCCTCGGCTACCGGCCGACGCTCCACCCCGTCGGATGAGGCCGATCGGATGAACCTCGACGACCTCCCGGACCCGCTGCCGATCGAGCCGCTCGGCCAGCCCGGTCGATGCCGACGTGGTGGTCCCGGGATCGAAGAGCATCACCAACCGGGCCCTGGTGTGCGCGGCGCTGGCGCCGGGCGTCAGCACGCTCGACGGCGTGCTGTTCGCCGACGACACCGAGGCCATGCTCGACTGCCTCGAGCGGCTCGGGGTTCGCGCTCGAGATCGACCGGGAGGGATGTCGGGTGACGGTGACGGGTCACGGTGGCGTCGTCCCGGCCGGGACGGCCACGCTCGATGCTCGGCTCTCGGGCACGACGTCGCGGTTCGTCGCCCCGCTCCTGTCGCTCGGTACCGGGCCCTATGTGCTCGACGGGGCTGAGCCGCTGCGGGCCCGGCCCATGGGCCCGGGACTCGAGGCCCTTCGTCAGCTGGGCGTCGTCGTCACCGAGCTCGGCGAGCCGGGCCACCTCCCGGTGTCGATCGCCGGCCCGGCACCGGCTGGAGGCGAGATCCTGCTGCCGTCGTCGGTGAGCAGCCAGTTCGGGTCTGGGCTGCTGATGGTGGCCCCCTGCCTTCGCGACGGCCTGGTCATCCAGATGCAGGACGGCGTCGTCTCCCGCTCCTACCTCGGGCTCACCGCCGAGGTCATGACGGCCTTCGGTTCTCCGGTGGGAGCCCGCCAGCCGAGCACGTACGAGGTTGCGGCCGGTGGCTACCGGCCGACCGACTACCGGATCGAGCCGGATGCGTCGGCCGCCAGCTACTTCTTCGCGGCGGCGGCGATCACCGGGGGACGGGTGCGCATCGACGGGCTCGGCACCGGCTCCTTGCAGGGCGACGTGGCGTTCGTCGACGTGCTCGAGCAGATGGGAGCCCAGGTCGTGCGGGGGAGCGACTTCACCGAGGTCCGGGGCACCGGTTCGCTGCGGGGCGTCACCGTCGACATGGGCGAGCTCTCCGACACGGCGCAGACGCTCGCCGCGGTGGCCGTGTTCGCGGACGGGCCGACCGAGGTCACCGGGATCGGCTTCATCCGCCGCAAGGAGACCGACCGCATCGCCGCCGTCGTCACCGAGCTGCAGCGCTGCGGCATCGACGCCACCGAGACCGACGACGGCTTCCGCATCGTCCCCGGCACGCCCCAGCCAGCGGTGATCGAGACCTACGACGACCACCGCATGGCCATGAGCTTCGCCCTCCTCGGGCTGCGGGCCGAGGGCATCCGCATCGCCGATCCGGGTTGCGTGGCCAAGACGTTCCCCGGCTACTGGGCCGAGCTCGATCGGTTGCGGAATGCCCACGCGCCGGGCGATTAGGGTGCCGGACCGATGAGGGTGATCGCGATCGACGGGCCCGCCGGCTCCGGCAAGTCCACCGTGGCCAGGGCCCTGGCCACCCGCCTCGGCCTCCGCTACCTCGACACCGGAGCGATGTACCGCTCGGTGGCCTTCGCCGCCATGCGGCGGGGCGTCGACATCGAAGAGGCGGAGTTGGTCGGCAAGGTCGCCCGTGACCTCGACCTGCGCATGGACGACGACGGCACCATCTCGGTCGACGGGGTCGACGCGACCATCGAGATCCGAGGTCCGGAGGTGACCCGGGCGGTGAGCATCGTGGCGGCCAACCCCGAGGTCCGCAAGCAGATGCGCCAGCGCCAGCGCGAGTGGGCCACCAAGTACGACGGTGGTGTCCTCGAGGGCCGCGACATCGGCACGGTCGTCTTCCCCGACGCCGAGCTCAAGATCTATCTCGACGCCTCGCCCGAGGTGCGGGCGTCACGGCGCTCCCGCGAGGTCGCCGACCTGGCCTACGAGACCGTCGCCTCCGACCTGGCCCGGCGCGACGCCCTCGACCAGGGCCGCGCCGACTCGCCGTTGCGCGAGGCCACCGACGCGATCGTGATCGACACGAGCGACCTCACCGTCGACGACATCGTCGACGCCGTGCTCGGCCACCTGCACGAGGGGGGATGACGGTGGCGGACGACCCGGTCATCATCCGGCCCGAGGGCCATGAGTTCGGCGAGAGGCTCAGCCTCGGCCAGCGCCTCTTCTACCGCTTCATGCGGGGCGTCGTGATCGTCATCACCAAGACCTACTTCCGGGCCCGGGTCGTCGGCGCCGAGCACCTGCCGAAGGAGGGGGCCTACATCCTGTCGCCCATCCACCGGTCGAACCTCGACACCCCGTTCGTGGCCCTCGCCACGTCACGGCGGTTGCGCTACATGGGCAAGGAGACGCTGTGGAAGGGAAAGTTCGGTGCCTGGTTCCTGACCGCGCTCGGCGGCTTCCCGGTGAAGCGGGGCACCGCCGACCGCGAAGCGCTGCGGGCCTGCCAGGCGGTGCTCGAGCGGGGTGAGCCGCTGGTGCTGTTCCCCGAGGGCACCCGGCAGTTCGGGCCCGACACCCAGGAGTTCTTCGACGGGGCCGCGTTCCTGGCCTGCCGCACCGGCGTCCCGATCGTGCCGGTCGGTCTCGGCGGCACCGAAGCGGCCATGCCCAAGGGGTCGAAGTTCGTGCACCCCGTGCGCATGATCATCGTCATCGGGGAGCCGCTCGTGCCGCCCCCATCGGACGGTCGCACCTCGCGCAAGGCGATCAAGGCGCTCACCGCCGACCTGTCCGACCGCATCCAGGTGCTGTTCGACGAGGCCCAGGACCTCGCCGGACGCCCCAACGACCACTCAGGTCTGGCCCCGACCGACTGATCGTCGACCACCTCGGCCGATCGACGGACGTCGTCGGGTCATTGGATCATGCGGGCCTTGGCGGTCATCTCGCGGACGAGCGGCTCGAAGTGCTCGAGCGGCAGGGTGTCGTAGTCGGGATCGAAGGCGATCTGGTCCCAGTCGTCGGCGAAGTGCGCGGTGAGGTCGTAGAACGACTCGCCCTCGTACTTGTCGCGGGCGTTGGGATCGGCGCCGAAGTGGGCGTAGTAGTGCCTGCCCTGGAAGTCCTGGTGGGTGCGGATCATGTTGTAGACGTCGTCGCTCACGTAGGGGCGCAGGATCTCGGCCGCGATGGCGGGGTGGTTCGGCACGCTCACGGCCTTGCCGATGTCGTGGCACAGCGACGCGAACACGACCTCGGGCTCGGCGCCGTCGCGCTCGGCGCGGGTGGCCGTCTGCAGCGAGTGGGTCAGCTGATCGGTGACGAAGCCGTCGGTGATGTCGCTCAGCGACTCGAGCATCCCCAGGATCCGATCGGCGACCCGGCCCTGGTTGGCCGCGGTCTCCTGACCGATGACCATCCACTGCTCGAGGGTGGATTCGTCCATGCGGGTGAAGGTGTCAGCCATGCCCGACAGTGTGCCAGCACCGGGCCGGTCTGTCCCGCGTGCTGATCAGCTGCAGGCGGCGAGCGCGTCGGCCATGACCGCGCCGAGCGCCTCGTAGCCCTCGCCGGTGAAGTGCACCTTGTCGGCCACGAGGTACTCGGGGTGCTCCTCGAGCACCGAGGCGAGATCGGCGACGTGGACGTTGCTGCGCCTGGCGGCCTCCCGGGTGACGACGGCGTCGATCGAGGCCCCGGCGGCTTGCCCCTTGCGCTCCGGATCGCGGTCGGGGATGACCCACACGACGCAGCGGTCGGGGAACAGGTCGAGGGCGGTGACGATGGCGTCGTCGGCCTGGTGCAGGCTCACCTCGCCGCGTGCGACGGCCAGGGCGTCGTTCGTGCCCAACTCGATGACGGTCGCGTCGTTCTGGCGGGAGGCGGCCGCCCGGAGCGCATCCATCTGGGTGGAGGTGGTGCGGCCGGGGAAGGCGTCGAGGGCGGCGAACCACCCCGCATCGGACAGCGCCGATCGGACGGCCGGCTCCCCGAGGACGGTCAGGCTGTCGCCGACCACGGTGACCGTGCGCGGCGGCGGAGGATCGGCGGGCCGACCAGAGCTGGCGTTGGCCGCGGTGCAACCGGCCAGGAGCCCGATGCTGATCGCCGCGGCGACGACCGTGCCCGTCGCGCCCGAGCGCCTCGACCGCCGGCGGTCACGTGCCCAGGGACGCGGCCATGCATGGGTCAGTGGGCTCGTCACCTGGCTCCTCGTTCCGGGTTCGGGGTCTGATGTTGAGAATCCATCGACCACGATGCCCCGAAAGTGAAGGAGTTCACTCCGGCTGGACCGATGTCACCGTTCCCGCGACCTCGGCGAGGCGCCGTTCGAGGAAGCGTCGCTCGGGCGACGTGCCGACCAGCGCCAGCGCCCGTCGATAGGCCGCGGCGGCGTCGCCCGTCCGCCCGAGGCGGCGCAGGAGGTCGGCCCGGGCCGAGTGCAGCAGGTGGTAGTCGTCCAGACCGCCTTGCCCGGCCAACCGGTCGATGGCGGCCAGCCCCGCGTCGGGCCCGTCGACCATGGCCAGCGCGACCGCGGCGTTGAGCGCCACGACGGGGGAGTCGACGGCTTCGAGCAACGCCCGGTAGATGCCCAGGATCGCCGGCCAGTCGGTGTCCTCGGGTGTTGCCGCGACGGCGTGACGGCGGGCGATCTCGGCTTGGGCCCGATAGGGGCCCATGGTCGACGAGGGCGGGGCGGCATCGAGCCGGGCGACGGCCGCGTCGATGAGCCCGCGGTCCCAGCGGGAGCGATCCTGCTGATCGAGCAGCACCAGGTCGCCGCGCTGGTCGAGGCGGGTGGCCCGCCGCGAGTGGATGAGCTGCATGAGCGCCGTGAGGGCGACCACCTCCGGCGTCCCCGGGCACCAGCCGCTCGAGCAGCTCGGCCAGCCGGATGGCCTCGTCGCACAGATCGACCCGGACGAGGTCGTCGCCGGCGCTGGCGCTGTAGCCCTCGTTGAACACGAGGTAGATCACTGCGCACACGGACTCGACGCGCTGGCCGAGCTCGGCCGGATCGGGGACCCGGAAGGAGATGCCGGCGTCGCGGATCTTCCGCTTGGCCCGCACGAGCCGCTGGGCCATGGTCGGCTCGGGCACGAGGAAGGCGCGGGCGATCTCCGGTGTGGCCAGGCCGGCCACCGAGCGGAGGGTGAGCGCGACGCGGGCCTCGGGAGCCAGGGCCGGGTGGCAGCAGGTGAGGACGAGCGCCAGCTGGTCGTCGCCGGACCCGGCATCGTCGGCCTGCCGAGCTTCGAGTCGAGCCACCATCTCCTCCCGGTCGGATCGCATCGCGTTGCGGCGCAGTCGGTCGATCGCCCGCCGGCGGGCGACCGTGGTCAGCCATGCGCCAGGGCGGTCGGGGACGCCCGTGCGGGTCCAGGTGGTCAGGGCGTCGGCGATCGCGTCCTGGGTGGCGTCCTCGGCCAGGTCGAGGTCGCCGAGGTCCCGCGCCAGGGTGGCGACGATGCGGGTCCACTCGGATCGGACGGCCTGGCCGACCGCCAGGGTCACATCCGGGTCGACCGCCGATGGCGATTCGTCGGTGATCAGGCCCCGCCGGCGGCGAAGTCCAGGACGGGTCGCACCTCGACCGAGCCGTAGGTGATGTTCGGCATCCGCGCCGCCCATTCCAGGGCCTCGTCGAGCCCGTCGACGTCGATCACGTAGTAGCCCCCGAGGATCTCCTTGGTCTCGGCGAAGGGGCCGTCGGTGGTGAGCCGGTCGCCGGCGCGCACCCGCACCGTCGTGGCCGTCTCGACGGGCTGCAGGGCATCCCCGGCGAGCAGCTTGCCGGACTCGGCCAGCTCCTGGCTGTAGGACATCCAGTGCTGGTGGGTGGCCGCGGCCTCGGCGGTGCCGTCCTCAGGGCCGGCGCCGGGCTCGGTGTAGATGAGCAGCATGTACTTCACGTGAACTCCTCCAGGTGGCCGGCCCGGGTGGCCGGTTCGACGGGACGTCGAACGACCGGGCCCTGTTTCGACAGGACAGCAGGGTTTTCCTGTCGGTCAGCCCAGTGTGGCCAGCACGTCGCTGGCGTGCACCAGGCGGTCGTTCACGGGTGGTCGGTCGGCCGACCGGGCCACCGATGCTGAACGTGGCGACAGGTGTCGAGGGCGACGAGCAGGTCACGCAGGTTGCGCGGGCGGCGGGAAGTACTCGTCCTCGTCGGTGAAGGCCGACCTCGACGACGCCCTCGCGGGGGTCGAGGTGGGCGATCACCGCCTCGACCAGCTCCTCGGGAGCGGAGGCCCCGGCGGTGACGCCGACCGTGCCGGTCAGGTCGTCGGGGAGCTCCTCGACCCCGTTGACGCGGAACACCCGGGGGCACCCGGCGTCGCGGGCCAGGCTCTCGAGCGCCCGGGTGTTGGACGAGTTGGCCGAACCGAGCACGACCACCGCGTCGCAGCGGGTGGCGATCTCCATCAGTGCCGACTGCCGGTTGGTGGTGGCGAAGCACAGGTCGCTGCGGCCGGGCATCCACATGTCGGGGAAGCGCTCGTGGGTGGCCTCGAGCACGCCCTCCCAGTCGCGGTGGCTGAGCGTGGTCTGGGCGAGCATGGCCACCGGTTGGCCGAACTCGGGGAGGGCGTCGACGTCGGCGACGCTCTCGACCCGGTGGATGGATTCGGGAGCGACGGCCATGGTGCCGACCGCCTCCTCGTGGCCCTCGTGGCCGACGTAGACGATCTGGAACCCCTTGCCGGCCCGGACCTTCACCTCGTGGTGCACCTTGGTGACGAGCGGGCACACGGCGTCGACGACGTAGCCGCCGCGGGCCCGAGCGGCGGCGACGACCTCGGGGGCCGAGCCGTGGGCACTGAGCATGACCGGCCGTCCGGGCGGGACGTCGTCGATGTCGTCGACGAACACCACGCCGAGGTCGCGGAAGCGGTCGACGACGCGCTGGTTGTGCACGATCTCGTGGTAGCAGTACACGGGCGGCTCGAAGGCCCGGACCATCCAGGCCAGGGCCTTGATGGCCATCTCGACGCCGGCGCAGAAGCCGCGCGGTGCCGCCAGCAGCACCCGTTCGACCCCGTCGGTCGGGGGTGCCGGGCGGGTGGCGTCAGCGGCGATGGAGGGGTCGGTCGGCACCGCGTCAGGCTACAAGTGCGGCCCGCCCGGTCGTGGCCGGGGGTCAGCCCGTGAAGGCGGCCTCCACCGCGACGGGCGCCGCGGGAGCCGCGGGAGCCGCGGGCGTGGGTGGCGGGGTGGCCGAGCCGGCGTAGTCGAGCGTCACCTGCGGCCAGCGATCGGGGCCGAAGGGATCCTGCAGGAGCAGCCGGCAGGCTCCGGGCGACGACGCGCAGTCGAAGGTGGTGCTGTAGGGATCGCCGCCGGTGCCCAGGCCGATCACCCGCTTGGCCCCGGTGACGGCGTCGATGTGGCCGTTGGCATCGGACGACGCGATCCCGGTGAGATCGGTGTCGCAGCCGGTCAGCCCGGTACCGCTGGACAGGCACTGGTGGAAGACGATGGTGGCGTAGGCGCCGAAGCCGTCACCGACCACGTGGAGCAGCGAACCGTCGGTCAGGCCCGTCGTCGGCGTGACGGTGACGGTCGGGGGCGGCGCCAACGGGGCGTCGGGGTCGAACGTGATCGGCGCGGTGGCGGTGCTGTAGGGGTCCCCGTAGCCGGTGCGCAGCTCGCAGCCCTGTGGCGCGGTGCGGCAGTCGATGACCTCACCCGTGCGCGTGGAGAACTGGGCCCACACCTGCACCTGGCCGTCGAGGTTGCCGTCGCCGTCGAGGGTGGCGAAGCCGTAGAACTGGCTGCACGCCGGCGCCGGGGACAGCGGATCGGCGCCGACCAGGCACTCCTGCACCGAGGTGGGGTACACCGGCGGACTCACGTCGGCCGTCGTCGACCGCGGGTCGACGGGGGGAACCCACCGGGCGGTGGCCGGCCGGACGGAGCGGTCAGCGAGGAAGATCGGCCCGAACGGGAAGGCGAAGCCGCTGCCCGTCACCGCGATCGTCTGGCCGTCGACGAGCCCGGTCGAGGGGCTGGGCGTGAGCACCGGCGGCGGGAGGTTGGGCCCGTTCGGATCGAAGGACAGCGCAGCGGTCGCCTCGCCGTCGGGCTCGAAGAAGCTGTAGGCCTGGATCGAGCAGGACACGGCCGGGTCACGGCAGTCGAGGACGGTGCCGGCCCACATGCGGTTGTGCAGGTCCATCTGGAGCGAGAACGTGCCGTCACCGGCGGTCTGGATCGACGTGCCGAGCGCGCACGTGCCCACGGAGCTGGTGTTGGCGCACTCCGACACCCCGACCGGGGTGCTCGGCGAGAAGCCGGCGCCGTCGACGACGACGTGCTGGCCGTCGACCAGGCCGGTCGAGGGCGTCACCGTGACCGTGGGCGGTGGCGCCAGGGGAGCGTTCGGGTCGAAGGCCAGGGGCTGGCTGACTCGATCCGTCGACGGGTCGAACGGCCCCACCTGCACCTCGCAGGCCCCGGCCGCCGATCGGCAGTCGAGGCTGGTGCCGTCGGACGTCACCAGGATCGTCCGCACGCCGAGCGTCGTGTCGACCGTGCCGTCGGCGGCCACCGTGACGGGCGCGTAGTAGTTCTGTCGGCACTTGGCGAGGTCGCTCGTCCCCCCGATGCACTCGGCGACGAGCACCGAGCGCAGCGGTCGGAACCCCGACCCCGTGACGTGCACGCCCTGGCGGTCGACCAGGCCGGTCGACGGCGAGACGTCGATGCTGGGCGGTGGGAGCAGCGGGCCGTTCGGGTCGAAGGTCACGCCGAGCAGCGCAGCGCCCTCGGTCGTGTAGGTGGTGTTGGCCGCAAGGCCGCAGTTGTTGGCCGCGTCGCGGCAGTCGAACGTGCCGAGCGCGGTGTGCAGGATGGTCTGGACCGCGTAGTCCATGACGAAGTGCCCGTTCGCGTCGGTGCTGGTGAGCTGCACGTCGTTCGGGTCGCAGCCCTCGTAGCCGTGGCCGCCGAGGCACAGCGCCACGCCGGCTGGGGAGTTCGGCGTCAGCCCGGTGACCTCGACGTGCACGACCTGGCCGTCGACCAGGTTCGTGCTGGGTGTGGCGGTCAGCGTGGGTGTAGCCGCGCCGGCCTGCGTCGTGAAGACGAGCGCCGCGGTCAGCACGACCGTGGCGAACGTCGCGAACTGCACCTTCCGAGTCATGATCGCCCCGCTCTGTCGACTCTGGTGACGCCCGTCACCGTACCAGGGACGCCGGATCGAAGCGCTGGCCCGAAGGGGAGTCGCGACACCCGCGCCGGTAGGATGGTCGGCCATGTCCTTTCCACGAGTCGTCGCTGTCGCGCCCGGGAGTCCGGCCGCGCGCGCCGGCGTGCTGGTCGGCGACGTCATCGTGTCGATCGCCGGACGCGCCCCTCGTGACGTCATCGAGTACCGCCTGCTGGTCGACGAGGCCGACCCGGCGCTCGAGCTCGACCGTGGCGGGCTCGAGCTGCTCGTCGAGGTGGCCAAGGCCGACGGCGAGGCCCTCGGCATCGAGGTGCACTCGGCCCTTTTCGATCAGGTGCGCACCTGCGACAACCACTGCGAGTTCTGCTTCATCTACCAGCTGCCGCCCGGCATGCGCGAGAGCCTCTACCTCAAGGACGACGACTACCGCCTGTCGTTCCTCTACGGCAACTTCACCACGCTGACCCGGTTCACCGAGGCCGACCTCGAGCGGGTCGTCACCGAGCGGCTGTCGCCGCTCAACGTCAGCATCCACGCCACCGACCCGGACGTGCGGTCCGACCTGCTGCGCAACCGCCGGGGCGCCACCAGCCTGCGATGGCTGCGGGCCCTGCTCGACCACGGGATCGAGGTGCACGGTCAGATCGTGGTGTGTCCCGGGGTCAACGACGGCCGGGTGCTCGACGACACGCTGGCCGGGGTGCTCGACCAGTTCCCCGAGCTGGCCAGCCTGTGCGTCGTGCCCCTCGGCGTGAGCCGCTGGTCGAACGAGTCCCGCATGCGGGCGCACACCCGTGTCGAGGCCGCCGCGGTGGTCGACGCGGTGCACGACTGGCAGCACGTGTACCTCACCGCCCTCGGCCATCGGTTGGTCTTCGCCGGCGACGAGTACTACCTGCTCGCCGGCCGCCCGTTCCCCGAGCCGGTCGCCTACGAGGGCTTCGCCATGCACGAGGACGGCATCGGCATGGCCCGCACCTTCGAGCTCGAGTTCACGGGCCAGGTCGACTCGCCGACCGGCGTGCAGCCCGGGTTCTTCGCGTGGGTCGACGGCGCACCGGCCGAGGGCTACCGGGCGCCCCGGCTGGCCGCCCGCCCGGGCTCGGTCACGCTGCGCCCGTCCCGCCACGCGCCGGTGGGCATCCTCACCGGGCCCCTCGGTGCTCAGGTGCTCGAACCGCTGGTCCGAACCCTGCACCGTGACGACGTCCGGGTCATCACCGTGGCCAACGAGTTCTTCGGCGGCAACATCGGCGTCACCGGCCTCATGGTCGGCGACGACCTGGCCCGCACGCTGGCCGATCAGCCCGAGGGGCACCGCTACCTGTTGCCCGACGTCTGCCTCTCCCAGGGACGCTTCCTCGACGGCCTCGCGCCCGAGGATCTTCCTCGCCCGGTCGAGATCGTGGCCACCGACGGGCTCGCCCTGCGCGACGCCCTCCAACCCGCGGGACAGCCGGCCGGAGCCGTTCGATGAGCCTGCCCACCGTCGCCATCGTCGGACGGCCCAACGTCGGCAAGTCGACCCTCCTCAACCGCATCGTCGGCCGCCGTGCCGCCATCGTCGAGGAGAAGCCCGGCGTCACCCGCGACCGCAAGGAGGTCGAGGCCGAGTGGCAGGGCTTCCCCTTCCTCCTGGTCGACACCGGTGGATGGCTGCCCGGCGGCGACTCGCTCGACGACAAGGTCAGCCGCCAGAGCGAGCGGGCCATCCGCGAGGCCGACGCGGTGCTCTTCGTGGTCGACACCGTGGTCGGCATCACCGAGGAGGACAGCCGGGTCGCCGATCTGCTGCGTCGCGTCGACACGCCGGTGCTCGTCGTCAGCAACAAGGTCGACGACACGAACCGCGAGGCGTCGACGTGGGAGTTCATGTCGCTCGGCCTGGGGGAGCCCTTCCCGGTCAGCGCCCTGCACGGCCGGGGCACCGGCGACCTGCTCGAGGCGCTGGTCGCGGTGCTGCCGCAGCCCGACATCCTGCCGGACGACGCGGCGGTCGACGACCCCGACAAGATCTTCTCCGTGGCGCTGGTCGGTCGGCCCAACGTGGGCAAGTCGACGCTGTTCAACCGCCTGATCGGCGACGAGCGGGCCGTCGTGCACGACATGCCGGGCACCACCCGCGACGCCATCGACACGGTGGTCGAGACCCCCGACGGCCCGGTGCGCTTCGTCGACACCGCGGGCATGCGGCGCAAGGCCAGGATCGACGAGAACACCGAGTACTACTCCTTCGTGCGGGCGCTGCAGTCCATCGACAGCGCGGACGTGGCCCTGCTCGTGATCGATGCCACCGTCGGCATCACCCACCAGGACCAGCGTCTGGCCGAGCGCATCGACGCGGCCGGTTGTCCCGTGGTGGTGCTGCTGAACAAGTGGGAGACCCTCGACGCCGAGCAGCGCGCCGAGGTCGACTACGAGGTCGGCCAGCGCCTGCACTTCCTCGGAGAATCGCCGGTGCTGAAGATCAGCGCCCTCACCGGCAAGGGCGTGCAGCGGTTGCTGCCGGCCCTGGCCGACTCGATCGAGGACTACCACCGCCGGGTGCCGACCCGGAAGGTGAACGAGGTCATCCGCACCGCGCAGTCGGCCCAGCCCGGGCCCCATGGTGCCCGCGTGCTCTACGCCGTGCAGGGTGCCACCGAGCCGCCGACGTTCACCTTGTTCGCCAACAAGGAGCTGCCGGCCACCTACCTGCGCTACCTCGAGCGCAAGCTCCGCGAGGAGTTCGACTTCGGCTCCACCCCCATCAAGATGCGGGTGCGCAAGCGCGACAGCTGACCGACTCGGATCAGGGACGCGCCGGTGCGACCGTCAGGTCGGGGCCTGGCGGTCGGGTCGGCGGGGAGGTCGTGGGGTCAGGCCGGTTGGAGGTGGCCGGTGGGTCTTCGGCCGCGGTGGCGTTGGCTGTGTAGCGTCTGTCCCAGCGGGGTGGTCCAGGTGAAGCGCTGACCGGTGGTGGCGGTCATGGTCCAGCCGGAGCGGTGGGTGACGCCGTGGTGGTAGCGGCACAACAGGGCCAAGTTGGTGATGTCGGTGGGGCCGTCGTCGTCCCACCAGATGACGTGGTGGGCGTCGCACCAGCCGATCGGGGCGTCACAGCCCGGGAAGATGCAGCCGCCGTCGCGGCGCTCGAGGGCCCGGCGTTGCCGGCGGTTGGCCAGGCGGATCTCGCGGCCCATGTCCAACGGGACGCCGAGCACGTCGACGATGAGGGCGGTGATGACCGGGTCGCACAACAGGCACTCGGCCACTTCACGATGGACGTGGAACCGGTCCGGTGTCGTCGCCGGCCCGCAGTGGTCGGTGAGCGGGTTGTGGCCGCCCCGATCGGCGCGGTCGGCCAGCGCGGTCCGGTGGTACGGGTCGAACACCTCGGGCCAGCGGCCCGGATTGCTCGGATCGCCACCATCGACGGGATCACCCGAGTGGGGTGGTTCGCGCCGGTCGCGCATGTCGATGAGGTCGATGAGCTGGCGCGCACCGGTCGAGTCGGTCGAACCGGTCGAACCCTGGGGGTGGGGCCTGGTGGCCTCGATGACGAGGGTGACATCGCAGGCCGGGCCGGTGGAGGTGTCGCTGCGGTCGACCGTCGAGCCCCGCAGCACCAGCTCGGCGGCGGCCAGGGCCACCACGGTGGCCCGGCTGGGCAGCGGCAGCTCGGGGCAGAGCTCGTGGTCGGCCTTGAGCCGCACATACAAGCGATCGGCGTGGGCCTCGACGCACTGACGAAACACCAGGGCCTGCTCACCCACCAGCTCACCGGCCACGCCCACCGACCCGTCGGGGTAGGGGGTCAGGCGGAGCCGGTTGCGGGACAGGTCCCGGTTGGGGTCATAGCCGCCGTCTTGGTCGAGCAGGGTCACGGTGTGCTCCAACTGGTGCTTCCAATCGACGAACGAGGTGACCTGAGCCAACTCGATCCACACGGCCTGGCCGGCCTCGACCTGATCCCCGACCCGCGGGTTGGCGGCGGCATCGGCCAGCACCTTGGCGTGATCGGCGCTGATCTCGCCGGCGGCCACCGCGTCGGTCACCTGCGACAGACGCCGGACCGCGAGCCCGAACCGCAGCCGGCGGTTCACCTCCCGCCGATCGCACCTGGCCTCGGCCGCCACCCACTGCTGGGTCCGCAGGCCGAACCGCTGATCGGTCACCCCCCGTACCCGCAACTCGGCCAGCACCCTCGCTTCGGCCGTCTCGGCCCCCGACCGCACCGACTCCCACCCCACCGCCGCAGCCAACAGCTCGTCATCGGACAGCGTCGACAGGTCCTCGCCGGCCGCCGAACGGCACCGCTGGGAGAGATCAGCCACATCGAACATGCATACGAAGATAGTCCCACTGGACGACCAGATCAACCTATCTACACGTGACATATGACCATGGGCAGCGACCGCGGCCATCAGAAGGACCGAGCGATCGACATCGGGGCCCGTTCGGTGCGTCGCGCCGCGTGACACCGCGGCGAGACGTGGGCGCGGCAGACTTGTGCCCTTGTGATCCGGATCCGACGCTCTGTCTCCCGCCTGGCTCGAGCCACCGCCGCGCTCCTGGCCGTCGGCCTACTGCTCGCCGCGTGTGACGCGGTCGGCACCGAGGTCTCGGCCCCGACCACCACCGCGGCCCCGGTCACGGTGGTGGCCGACCCGATCGCCGGAGCGGTCGACGTGGCGCCGGACAAGGTGATCACCATCACCGCCAGCCAGGGCACGATCGGGGCGCTGACGGTCACGTCGGCGGCCGGCGTGGTCGCCGGCGTGCTCTCCGACGACAACACCACCTGGCACAGCACCGCCACCCTCGTCCCGCTGACCACCTACCAGGTGTCGGGCACCACCGTCGACGTGGCCGGAACGACCGCCGACTTCGGGTGGCAGTTCACCACCGGCAAGCCGGCGACGGCGTTCCGGGCGATCCTCAGTCCCGGGGACGACAAGGTGGTGGGCGTCGGCATGCCGGCGATCGTCAAGCTCACGTCGGCCGTGCCGAAGGCTCAGCACGCCAGCTTCGTGTCGCGTCTGAAGGTCACGACCGTGCCGGCGGTGGTCGGCGCGTGGCACTGGTTCTCCGACACCGAGCTGCACTGGCGCCCCAAGGACTACTGGCCCGCCGGCACCAAGGTCGAGGTCGATGCCGACATCGCCGGCTACACGCCCGGGGACGGGTCGTTCGGGGTCAAGGACGTGAACATCAAGTACGCCATCGGTGACTCGCACGTCAGCACGGTCGACGTGAACGCCCACAGCATGAGCGTGATGAGCAACGGGGTCGTGGTGAAGACGATCCCGGTCTCGACCGGTCGCGATCAGTACCCGACCCACAGCGGCGTGCACGTGGCCTCCGAGAAGGCCAACCCCAAGATCATGGACTCGTCGACGGTCGGCATCCCTCGCAACGGACCCGGTGGCTACTACGAGTCGGTGCCGTTCAGCGTCCGCATCTCCAACAGCGGCGAGTTCGTGCACGCGGCCTCGTGGTCGACCGGCGCCCAGGGCAACAGCAACGTCTCCCACGGCTGCGTCAACGTGTCACCGGCCGACGGCCAGTGGTTCTACGACTTCACCCAGATCGGCGACGTGGTCCAGGTGGTGGGCTCGCCCGTGCAACTCGAGCCGACCAACGGCTGGGGCGACTGGCAGATCCCCTGGGCCCAGTGGGCGAACTGACGCGATCGCCGGGTCCCCCCAGCCGGCTCAGGTAGCATTCGCAGACCATGGACCAGCCGATCCTGGCGCTCGTCGCCCTGGTGTGTCTGGCAGCCGCTGCCGTGTGGGGCCGCTCCGCGCGATACCGCCACCGGGTCCTGCGGCGCATCGAGCGGGACTCCGACGACATCGACCTGCAGGAGCTGAGCCGGTCCGACTACCGCAAGGACGTGCTGGCCACCGTGCTCTACGGCAGCCTCGCCATCGCCTGCGCGGTCGAGGCGGTGACGTCGTCAGCCGAGGCCCAGCTCGTGCTCGTGCTGGTGGCCGCGCCAGCGGTGACGTCGCTGCTGCTGGGCCGCAACTTCGTGAGGGAGGCCCGCCTCGAGCACGGTCGCACGGAGCTCGAGCGCCGGGCCCAGGAGGTGCTGGTGCAGGACGAGCTGGCTCCGCGCCGGTGGGCCGAGCGCCTGGCCCCCGACGACCTGCCGGCGATCGAGGGCTTCGAGCTCGGACGGGTCTACCAGGCCGGCTCCGGGCTCATGGCCGGCGACTTCTACGACGTGATGCGCATCTCCAAGACGCGCATCGCGGCGGTCATCGGCGACGTGTCCGGCCATGGCATCGACCCGGCCATCACCGCGTTCCAGGCCAAGTACCTGTTGCGCGTGTTCCTGCGCCAGTACCGGGACCCGGCCCAGGCGCTCGAGGAGCTCAACACCCAGATGTCGGCCATGGGCCGCAACGAGGAGTTCATCTCCCTCTGCGTCGTGGTGTTCGACACCCTGGCCGGGACGCTCCGCTTCGCCTCGGCCGGTCACCCTGCGGTGTGGATCTGGCACGAGCGCGAGGTCAGCCCGCTGCGAGCCACCGGGCCGCTGCTGATGCTCGACCCGAAGGCCAGCTACTACAGCCGGGAGATCCGGCTCGACACCAACGACCTCTGCCTGCTCTACACCGACGGGCTGGCCGAGGCCCGCTCCGGCGACCAGCTGTTCGGCGAGGACCGCGTCGCCGGGCAGCTCCGCCGCGACCCCGGCGTCACACCGGACGTGCTCTGCAAGTCCCTGCTCGAGGCGGCCCGCGACTTCTCCAGCGGCCCCATCACCGACGATGTCGCCATCCTTGCCATCCGACGCACCTGACCTGACGTCCGAACCGCAGGACCGCCCCGCTGCCGCGACCGGCGCCGCGGCTCCGGCTGACCCGGTCACCCTGTCGGCCCGCGCCCGGAGGGGCAACCTCGACCGCGGGGGAGCGAAGCTCGCGTCCGAGAACAAGCTGTTCGTCCGCGACCGACTCGACCTGCTGCTCGACCCCGGGTCGTTCGTGGAGGACGGCCTGCTGGCCAACGCGCTGGCGGACGACCTGCCCGCCGACGGCGTGGTCACCGGCATCGGGACGGTCGACGGGCGTCCGGTGTGCGTCATGGCCAACGACCCCACCGTGAAGGCAGGGTCGTGGGGCGCTCGCACGGTGGAGAAGATCGTGCGGCTCACCGATCGGGCCCTGCGCGACGAGCTCCCGGTGTTCTGGCTGGTCGACTCGGCCGGCGCCCGCATCACCGACCAGGTCGAGCTGTTCCCGGGGCGGCGGGGCGCAGGGCGCATCTTCTACAACCAGGTGCGCCTGTCGGGTCGGGTGCCGCAGATCTGCTGCCTGTTCGGCCCGTCGGCGGCAGGTGGCGCCTACATCCCGGCGTTCTGCGACCTGGTGATCATGGTCGAGGGCAACGCGTCGATGTACCTGGGCTCACCCCGGATGGCCGAGATGGTGATCGGCGAGATCACCACCCTCGAGGAGATGGGTGGGGCCCGCATGCACGCCTCGGTGTCGGGCTGCGGCGACAACCTGGCCACCGACGACGCCGATGCGATCGACCAGGCCCGCGCCTGGTTCTCGTACCTGCCCGATCGTTGGCGCGACCAACCCCCGACGTACCGGGCCGACGAACCGATCCGCCCGCTGACCGCGTCCGTCGTGCCGGCCGAGGAGGCCCAGGGCTACGACATGCACGACGTGATCGACGGCCTGGTCGACGCCGAGAGCTTCTTCGAGCTCAAGCCCCTGTACGCGCCCGAGCTCATCGTGGGCATGGGCCGGCTCGACGGCAAACCGATCGGCATCGTGGCCAACAACCCGCTGCAGAAGGGCGGCGTGCTCTTCGTCGACTCCGCCGACAAGGCCGCTCGGTTCATCTGGCTGTGCGACGCGTTCAACGTGCCGCTGGTGTTCCTCGCCGACGTCCCCGGGTTCATGGTCGGCACCGCGGTCGAGCGGCAGGGCATCATCCGCCACGGGGCCAAGATGATCACGGCCGTGGTCGAGGCCACCGTTCCCAAGGTGTCGGTCATCGTCCGCAAGGCCTACGGCGCGGGGCTCTACGCCATGGCCGGCCCCGCCTTCGACCCGGAGGCCACCATCGCCCTGCCGACCGCCAAGATCGCGGTCATGGGTCCCGAGGCGGCCGTCAACGCGGTGTTCGCCAACCGCATCGCGGCCATCGACGACCCCGACGAGCGTGAGGCCTTCGTGGTCGAGCAGCGTCGCCTCTACGAGGAGGACGTCGACCTGAGCCGGCTGGCGTCCGAGTTGGTCGTCGATGCCATCGTCGAGTTCGAGGACCTGCGGGGCGAGCTGATCCGTCGCCTGGCCTACGCCGGCGGCGCGCGCCGGCGGCTGACCGAGCGCCACCACGGCGTGCCCCCGGTCTGAGGACGCCGCATGCCGTTCTGCGAGGACTGCTCGAAGTTCTGGAACCCCAACTCGCTGCCACCCGACGGCACCTGCCCGACGTGCGGCCGGCTGATCGCCGAGGCGCCTCCGGCGCAGAAGATCCCGTGGCACTTCTGGCTGCTGCTGGTGGCGGCGGCGATCTACCTGGGCTACCGCGCCATCCAGGGCATCGGCTGGCTGATCAGCCGCTGAGCGTCAGGCCGACGCCTCGCGGGAGTTCCGGGCGACGGTGCGGGCCAGGATGCCGAGCGTGGCCCGGAGGGCGCTCTCGGGGATGATCGGGAAGATGTCGGCCTCCTTCCACTGCTGGTCGATGTTCGACCAGTCGTAGTAGGAGGTGACCAGCGTGCCCTCGTCGGCGGGCTCGAGGGTGTAGCCGTAGACGTGGCCGATCTGGGGCTTGATCTGGCCTTCGATGGTCCAGGCGATCTCGCGGTCCGGCTCGAAGGTGACGATCTTGACCGTGACGTCGTACTTGCCCAGCGGGTAGTCGTTGAGGGCCTCGCGGTCCATGTGCACGACGAAGGTGTCGCCGACGGCGGACACGGGCTCTCCGGTGGCGTCGAGCAGCATGCCGGAGGCGTCGATGGTGACGTGACCCTGCGGGTCGGACAGCACCGAGAAGATCGCGGCCGGCTCCGCCTCGATGGTCCGCTGGACTTCCATGCGCTCGCTCGTCATGGGCGCATCCTGTCACGGCCGGGTCAGCTGGTGCTGGGCTCGATCCAGAGCTTGGCCACCCAGGTCTTGGGGCCGATGGTCGAGTCGGTGCCGTTGGCGGCCTCGCCGTAGCCGTGCACCCGCTTGTCGGCCGCGATGGCCGAGGTGACCCGGGCGTACCAGACGTAGGGGATGCCGGCGTTGATCTGCTGCTCGGCGATCTGGTACTGCTGGTCGCGGACGGTGGCGTCGGTGGTGGCGCGGGCCGCGTCGAGGGCGGCGTCGATGGCCGGGGTCGAGTAGCGCGCCGTGTTCAGCGACAGGGAGCCGTTCTTGCCGATCGACGAGGAGTGCCACCAGATGTAGTCGCCGTCGGGGTCGGGCTGGCCGAAGTTGCGCCAGTCGGCGGCCTGGTAGTCGCCGAGCACGACGGCCACCACCTCGTCGGCATCCTTGATGTTCTCGAGGGTGACGTGCATGCCGGCCGCCTCCCACATGTCCTTGAGGGTCTGGCTGACCTTGAGGTCGTCGACGCTGTCGGTGTTCATGAAGGTGAAGGCGAGGGGCTGGCCGGTGGCGGCCGTGTACTGCGCCACGAGGTCCTTGGCCTTGGCCAGGTCGAACGACGGGTAGCCCGTGTCGGTGTTGTAGCCCATCTGCCCGGGGGCGAACATGCCGGTCACCGCCTCGTAGGCGCCGCTGCCGTTCTCGGCGACGAAGCGGTCGATGTCGGTGGCGAAGGCGAGGGCCTGTCGGGCGCTGAGCTGGTCGAAGGGCGCCGCCGAGGTGTTGAGCGTGGCGAAGCGCTCCTCGCCCTTGGTGTTCTCGAGCACGTTGATGTCGGGCGTGCCGCGCAGGGCGGCCACCGTCGACGGGGTCGAGGTGGTGAAGGCGTCGAACGTGCCGTTGGCCAGATCGGTCACCTGCGCCTGGGTGTCGAGGTCGACCTTGAAGTCGAGCTCGTCGAGGTGGGGGAGCCCGGGCTGCCAGTAGGTCGTGTTCTTGATGGAGGTCATGTGGTCGCCGTGGACCCACTCCTGCAGCACGAAGGGGCCGGTGCCGATCGGGTGCTCGCCACCGTGGGGATCGTCGATCATCCGGATCGACGCCATGTAGCCGACCTGGCTGGCCAGGATGACCGGGAACGTGGCCCACGGCGCGGTGGTGGTGACCCGGGCCGTCAACGGATCGATCGCCACCACGTCGGCCACACCGGCCAGGCTCTGCCCGGTGATGAGCGCCTTCTTCTGCTCGGTCAGGTTGCGCACGACGACGGCGGAGTCGAGGGGCTCTCCGTCGGAGAAGGTGACGCCGGGCCGCAGCTTGATGTCCCAGAGCGTGTTGTCGGAGTTGGCCGGCGTGATCGACTCGGCCAGGTAGGGGACGGCGTGGCCCGACTCGTCGAGCGTCGCCAGCGGATCGAAGATGGCCGAGCCCATCATGTGGCCCGACCGGTCCCAGCGACCGGACATGGGGCTGAAGCTGTCGGTGTCGGTCTCGAGGCCCCAGATCAGCGTCCCGCCGTCGACCGGGGTGCCGGCGTCGATGCCGGCGGCCCCACTGGCCGGCGCCGCCTGATCGGGCGTGGACGTCGTGGCGCTCTTGGCCGATCCACAGGCCGCGGCCACCAGAGCCAGCGCCACGAGGCCGGCCACGAGCACGCTGGTGCGTCGTCGGGTGGAGGAGGTGCGGATCGTGGCCATGAGGTGTTCTCCCAGAGGTGGTCTCAGTGGTCGCCGGCCGGAGGTCCTGGCCGGTGGGTCGGGGTCCCGTCGGCCGCTCGAAGCGACACTGGAGGACCTTGACGGAGTGGTGACGTCAGTCGATCCAGAGCCCGGCGACCCAGGTCTTCTGCGACAGCGTCTGCAGGCTCCCGTTGGCGGCCGACGAGTAGCCGTGCACCCGCGAGGTGGACGCGATCATCCAGTCGACCCGCGCCAGCCAGATGTAGGGCGTCCCCTCGCTGAGGGAGCGGCTGACGACCTGGTACTGGCGGTCTCGCTCGGCGGCGTCGGTGGTCGCCCGGGCCGCGTTGAGCGCCTGGTCGATCGCCGGGTTCACGTATCGGGGCATGTTGAGGGCGATGACGTCGCCGTCGCCGCCCACACCGATCTTGGTGAACCAGATGTAGTCCGCGTCGGGGTCGGGCTCGCTGAAGTTGCGGAAGTCGGCGGCCTGGTACTGGCCGAGCACGACCGAGATGATCTGGTCCTCCTGCTTGCTCGACTGCAGCGTCACCTGCATGCCCGCTGCGTCCCACATGGTCTTCAGCAACTGCTGGCCGCGTGCATCGTCGACGTTGGAGATGCCGTTGTAGATGAAGGCGAGGGGCTTCCCGGTCTGCGCGGTGTACTGCGCCACCAGGTCCTTGGCCTTCTGCAGGTCGAACGCCGGGTAGCCGGTGTCCTCGACGTAGCCGAGTTGCCCGGGGGCGTAGGGTCCGTTCGCCGAGGTGTAGACCCCCTTGCCCATCTCGTCGATGTAGGTGGCCGTGTCGGTGGCGTAGGCCACGGCCTGCCGGGCGAGCGGGTTGTCGAACGGGGCCTGCGTGGTGTTGAGCGTGACGAAGATCTCGTCGCCCTTGCCGTACTCGAGGTACCGGAGGGAGCTGTCGTCGCGGACCTGGGTGATGGTCGCCGGGGTCAGGGTGTTCATGGCGTCGAGCGTGCCGTTCTGCAGCTCGTCGAGCCGCTGCTGGGCATCGGGGACGGCGCGGAAGTCGATCTCATCGAGGTGGGGGAGGCCGGCCTGCCAGTAGTCGGGGTTCCGGGTGGCCGAGAAGTGGTCGTTCTTGACCCAGTCCTTGAACATGAACGGGCCGGTGCCGATCGGGTGGTCCCCGCCGTGGAAGTCGTCGATCTGGGCCGGTGCGGCGATGTAGCCGATCTGGCCGACGAACAGGTTCGGGAAGGTCGCCCAGGGCTGCGAGACCTTGACGGTCACGGTCTGCGGATCGGTCGCGACGATGGAGTCGACCGCCAGCATCGCCTTCCCGGTGATGATCGAGCTCTTGTCGGCCTCGAGGTTCTTGACGACGGCGGCCGCGTCGAGGGGCTGGCCGTTGTGGAAGGTCACGCCGGTCGGCAGCCCGATGGTCCACACCGTGTTGTCGCCGTTCGGGGTGATCGACTTGGCCAGGTAGGGCACCGCCTGACCGTTCTCGTCGAGGGTCACGAGCGGGTCGAAGATCGCCGACGCCATCATGTGGCCGGGCTGGGCCCACCGGCCGACACTCGGGCTCATGCTGTCGGTCTCGGCCTCGAGGCCCCACACCAGGCTGCCGCCGTCCTTCGGCGTGCCGTCGTCGGACGGCAGGTTGCTCCCCGTGGTGGCGCTCGGCACGGTCGCCGCGGTCGAGCCGGCCCTCGCCGACCCGCAGGCGCCGGCCACCAGGGCGACGGCGACGAGGATCGCGGCGAGAGGGAGCACCCGTCGGCGACGCGAGCGGGGCGAGAGCTGTTGCGACACGGGTGGATCTCCGGGGGATGAGGGGTGAGGGGTGAAGCGACGAGTCCCGCCAGGGACATCGGAGGTGAGGCCGGCGGTGTCCCCGCCCAGGCCCTTGGTCGGCCGGTGGTCGCGGCATCTGAAGCGCGGTCGCCGAGGTTGAGCCGTACGACCCAAGGGAATTGTCAGTAGATGTGACACATGCCACCGGGTGGACCGGCGCGGTGGGGGTCAGCAGCCCATCCGGCTCGTTGCCCGCCGCCGGAACCCCGATTCGACCCGGACCGGGGAACGAGTAAGGTGACCCCCTCGTACGGGCTGTGGCGCAGCTTGGTTAGCGCGTCGGTCTGGGGGACCGAAGGTCGTGGGTTCGAATCCCGCCAGCCCGACCAAAGGACTCGCAGGTCAGGCCACCCGAGCGGTGGCCTGACTCGCGTCCAGGGGGAACCACCAGCCACCGATTCGGTGGTCAGACCGCCCGCTTGGGCCACGGGACCGTCGGGGGAGCGGCTGCCCGGGTCCGGTCCGAGCTGAACCGAACGCGTGGGTGCGCCGTACCCGCCTCGGTGATCCCACCGGCACGCTCGCGCCTCCGACTGACCGCCCGAGTCCTCCTCCTGGCCGTCCCCGTCGTGGCCGCGATCGCGGCCGGGTGCTCGTCCATGGCCGGCACCACCGGCGCGCCGGCGGCCACGGAGTCGAGCACGCCACCCGAGGACCTGGTGATGCAGGCCGGTGACTTCGTCAGCCTGAAGGACATGACGCCGGTGCGGGGCTTCTTCGTCGCCAACCGGCTCGGGCACCTCGACGAGGCCCTGGCGGTGGCGAACGACCCCGAGGGAGGCACCTATCCCGTCGGAACCGTCATCCAGCTCGTCCCCCAGGAGGCGATGGTCAAGCGGGCCACGGGGTTCGACGCCGCCTCCGACGACTGGGAGTTCTTCTCGCTCGACGTATCGGCGTCCGGCACGAAGATCCTCACGAGGGGTGGGGCCGAGGTGGTCAATCGGTTCGGGGGGAGCTGTTCGTCGTGCCACTCGGCTGCCGACCCGAAGTTCGACTTCATCTGCGAGCACGACCACGGGTGTGAGCCGCTCCCGATCGGTGATGACGTCATCCGCGCCGTCCAGCAGGCCGATCCTCGACCGACCTGATCGCGGTCGTGACCGGGCGCCCCGGTGGCCGACCAGTGGGGACGGTCAGCCGGACCGGGCCGGGGTGACGAGGGCCAGCAACTCGGGCTGGTGGTCGTCGGCGTAGGAGGTGGCCACGTGCAGGCCGGCCCACCACAGCAGGCCGCCATAGGCCAGGGCGAGGGGCACGGTCGCCAGGAGCGACGCCGGACCGAGGGCGACCGAGACGAGGCCGGCGCCGACCACCGGCAGGAGCAGCAGGTTCTGGGCCAGCAGGCAGATCGTCAGGATCAGACCGGTGGTGCAGCCCTGGCCGCCACCGGCGCCGGCGAAGGGGCTGCGGCTCTCGGGGAGCCGCAGGGGGAAGCGGACGGAGATCACGTTGCCGGTGGCCACCCCGGCGCCGACGCCGGCCAGGGCGAAGCCGACGGCTCCGGGGAGGTAGGCCCACCCTCCGGTGAGCGCGGCGACAACGGTGCCGACGACCACCACGATCGGGAGCACCACGATGGCGACCGCCACGTTCTTGCCGATGAGCACCGTCCGAGCGGTGCGACCCGCCACCATGTCGAGCCACGCGGCGGCCCCGTCGAGCCCGTACTGGTTGCTGCTGCCGAGCACCGCGATGTAGGCGCCCAGCGTCGCCAGCAGGACCGCCTTCCCGCGTCCATCCCCACCCGAGTGCAGCGCGGCCCACACCGGGATCCCCACGCCGATGATCACGCTGTTCACCAGGTTGACCTTCCGACGTGGCTCGCGGCCCAGGTACCGCAGCTCCTTGGCCGTGACCGCGCCCCACGGGGCTCGGGCCAGGAACGGCAACCGGTCGATGAGCAACGGGAGGTCGGTCGAGGGGCGGACCCGTGACGATCTCGTCTCGCCGTCGGCCACGTGGGTGACCGACCGGTCGAGCACCCGTGCCCACCAGACCACGAGCAGGGGGATGATCACGAGCGGTGGCACCAGCTGGGCGAGTGCGACCAGCTGGTGGCCGCGGCTGCTGTCGAACGCGGCCTGTCCCAGCATCCCCGGCGGCGTCCAGCGCAGCACCGCGTCGAGCCGGTCATAGCCCGCCGGCCCGATGGCGTCCCACCGGATGAAGCGGACGCCCTGCACGGCGACGAAGAACACCGAGGCGAAGACGATCAGGGCATCGCGGCCACGGCGGGAGCTCAGGCCGGCGGCCAGGGTCGTGCTCAGCGCTCGCGCCGTCACCGCCGAGAGCACGATCAGCGCGGCGAAGGCGGGAGCCGCCAGCCACCCGCCGACGCCGACGAACCCGATCGTCGCTCCGAGGCAGATCGCGATCACCGCGAACGGTGCCGGCCCGACCAGGGATGCGCCGAGCAGGCCGCGCATGAGCGTTCCGCGACGCAGCGGGAACAGGACGAGCCGACCCGGGTCGAGCGTCTCGTCCGACCCGACGGACAGCAGGGGGAGCAGCGCCCAGCCGACCGTCAGGGCGGTGGCACCGAGCACGGCGGCGGTGCGGCTGACCCTCGGATCCGGGTCGGCCGCCAGGACGCCGGCCAGGAGCGCGCCGAGGCCTCCGATGCCGATGGCCAGGACGATCGAGATCACGAGCTGCAGCACGCCTCGCGTCGAGCTCCTGGCCCGGTTGGCGATCAACCGCACCTTGAGCCGCACGAGCGTGCGGGCCGGGTCGGGTGCCGTGGCCCTCACGTCGTGGTGGGGTCCGACGGGGCGGGCCGCACCCCGAGCCAGTCGAGCTGGGAGACGTCGGCATCGGTGGCTCCCACGAGTTCGACGAACACATCCTCGAGCCGACGTCCGGCGCGGAGGTCGTCGGTGGCGCCCTCCGCCACGAGCCGACCGTGGTGCACCACCGCGACTCGGTCGCAGAGCCGTTCGACGACCTCCATCACGTGCGACGAGAAGACGACGGTGTTGCCGTTGGCGGTGAACCGCTCGAGCACCGACCTGATCGTCCGGGTCGACACCGGGTCGATGGCCTCGAAGGGCTCGTCGAGGAAGAGCACCGAGGGCGCGTGCAACAGGGCTGCAGCCAGGGCGACCTTCTTGCGCATGCCGGTGCTGTAGTCGACCACGAGGGTGTCGGCCGCGCTGCGCAGATCGAGCACGTCGAGCAGCTCGTTCGATCGCTCCGCGACGGTGGCCGGGGCCATGCCGCGGAGGAGCCCGCAGTAGTCGAGCAGCTCGGCCCCGGTCAGCCGGTCGAACAACTTGAACTCGTCGGGCAGCACGCCGATCGTGGCCTTGACCGCCACCGGGTCGGTCCACACGTCATGGCCCTCGATCCAGACGGACCCCCCGTCGGGCCGCAGCAGCGCCGTCATCATGCGGATCGACGTGGTCTTGCCGGCCCCGTTCGGCCCCACGAGGCCGTAGAAGCACCCGTGGGGGACGTCGAGATCGAGCCCGGCGACCGCCAGCTTCTCGCCGTAGCGCTTGGTGAGACCGCGCACCACGACCGCCGGCCACCCCGGTGGGGCCGGACCGGCTCGGTCGACGGGGTCGGCCTTTGGGACATCGGACATGGCGAGCATGGTGCCACCGCAGGGAGCCCCGGTCGTGACCGGGTCCGGCGAGCACCAACCGGTACCAGCCGCTCGGGGCGGACCTTGTACGGTCTCGGTCCTGATGAACGACGACTCCCGCGCCCCCGACCCGATGTCGGACGACACCGACGCACCGTCCGACGAGCTCGAGCCGGCCGAGCCCAGCGCGGCCGACATCCGCACGCTGCGCCTGCAGAAGCTCGAGCGGCTCCGGGCCGACGGCGGGCACGTCTACCCCTACCGCTTCGACCGCGATCGCACGCTGGCCGAGCTGCGGGCCGAGTTCGACGGCGTGCTGGGCGACGGCGACGAGACCGAGGTCGAGGTCGCGGTGGCCGGCCGGCTGATGATCAAGCGTGAGCAGGGGAGGCTGACCTTCGGCTCGCTCCGCGATCGCGACGGCGAGGTGCAGCTGTTCGTCTCCCAGGGCGTGCTGGGCAAGGAGGCCTTCGCGGCCTTCAACGACCTCGACCGAGGTGACTGGGTCGGCGCGGTCGGCACCGTGATGAAGACCCGCAAGGGCGAGCTGTCGGTGAAGGTCGCCCGCTTCGAGCTGCTGTCGAAGGCCCTCCGGCCGCTGCCCGACAAGTGGAAGGGCCTGAGCGACGTCGACCAGCGCTACCGCCAGCGCTACGTCGACCTGATCGTCAACGACGAGGCCCGCGCCACCCTGATGGTGCGCATCAACGCGGTGCAGGCCATCCGCGACCGGCTCCGCGACCGCGGCTACCTCGAGGTCGAGACGCCGGTGCTCAACCTGGTGCAGGGCGGCGCCACGGCCCGGCCGTTCGTCACCCACTACAACGCCCTCGACATCGACACCTACCTGCGCATCGCCCTCGAGCTGCCGCTCAAGCGGCTCATCGTCGGCGGCATGGAGAAGGTCTTCGAGATCGGCCGCATCTTCCGCAACGAGGGCCTCGACACCCGCCACAACCCCGAGTTCACGATGCTCGAGACCTACGAGGCGTTCGTCGACTACACGGAGATGATGGAGCTGCTCGAGGACCTGGTCGCCTCGGCCGCCACCGCGGCCATCGGCACCACCAAGGTGTTCCTCCGCGGCCAGGAGATCGAGCTGGCCCCGCCCTATCGTCGGGCCACGATGATCGAACTCATCGCGACCCACGCCGGCGTCGACGTGCACCCGACGATGCCGGTCGACGAGCTGCGTGCCGTGCTCGACGGCCTCGACGTCTCCTACGACCCGCCAGTGGGGCCCGGGCCGGCTGGTCATGGAGCTCTACGACGTGAAGGTCGAGCCCGAGCTGATCGCGCCCACCTTCGTCATCGACTACCCGCGCGAGGTGTCCCCGCTCGCCAAGCCGCACCGCGACGACCCGGCGCTGGTCGAGCGCTTCGAGCTGGTCGTGGGCGGGCGCGAGCTGGCCAACGCGTACAGCGAGCTGAACGACCCCGTCGACCAGCTCGCTCGCTTCCGGGACGAGGCGGCCGCCAAGGCCGCCGGCGATCCCGAGGCCGGCGACGTCGACCTCGACTACGTGCGTGCCCTCGAGTACGGCATGCCTCCGGCCGGCTGGCATGGGCATGGGGATCGACCGCCTCACGATGATCCTCGCCCAGGTCGAGTCCATCCGGGAGGTCATCCTCTTCCCGACGCTGCGGCCCGAGGCCGGGCTGCACGAGGGCGAGTTCGAGGTTCCCCCGCCCGCCGGCCGGGGCTGACGGCGTGCGCCACACCACGTTCCGGGCGCGCGCCATCGGCTGGATGACCGCGCTCGGCGGCGTGCTGCTCGTCGTCTCGGTGCTGCCGTTCGTCCCCACCCGCATCCTCAACGTATCGACGGTGGTCGCCCCGTTCGGGCTCCGGGTGGCGAGCCACGTGGTGTCGCTGCTCGTCGGCGTGATGCTGCTGTTCCTGGCCGGGCAGCTGGGGCGCAAGAAGCACCGGGCCTGGCAGGTCGCCATCGCGCTGTTCAGCCTGAGCTTCGTGGCCAACGTGGTGCGGCTCGACCGCCCCTTCGCCGGTGCCTTCTCGCTGGTGATGGTCGTGCTGCTGCTGCTGAGCCGGCGGGAGTTCCAGGCGCCTCCGGACCCGCCGACGCTGTTCCAGTTCCTGCGCTTCGTCCCGCTCTACCTCATGGCCGTGGTGAGCTTCGGGCTGCTGTTCCTGTTCGTGCAGCGCCGGCGGATCACCCCCGAGCCGACCATCGGGCGCAGCCTCGACGCCATCTTCAGCGGGCTGATCGGCCTCCCGGGCAGCTACGAGTTCCAGAGCGAGTTCATCGAGCGGGTCTTCCGCGTGTCGATGTTCGGTCTGGGCGTGGTCGGCCTGGTGGTGGCCCTGGCGCTGCTGTTCCGCCCGATCGTGGCCCACCCGCAGCAGGACGAGGACGCCTGGGAGCACGCCAGTCGCCTGGTGCACACCTACGGCTCGGACACGCTGGCCTACTTCGCCCTGCGGGACGACAAGTCGTTCTTCTTCTCCTCCGACGGCGAGGCCATGATCGCCTACACCTACATCGGGCGGTACGCGCTGGCCTCGGGCGATCCGATCGGTCGACCCGAATCGCTGGAGCTGGTGCGTCGACGAGTTCCTCGCCATGTGCCGCCAGCGAGCCTGGGGCGTCGCCTTCCTCGCGGTGCTCGAGTCGAACCGCGATCGCTACGTCGACCGGGGCCTGCACACCTTCTACCTCGGCGACGAGGCGGTCGTGGAGTGCAAGGGCTTCAGCCTCAAGGGCAAGAAGTGGAAGAGCATCCGCCAGTCGGCGGCCCGGGTCGAGCGCACGTTCCGCTTCGAGTACCTCGTCGAGACCGAGGCCTCACCCGAGCTGATCGCCGACCTCAACGCGCTCAGCGCCAAGTGGCGGGGCAAGGCTCCGGAGCGGGGCTTCACCATGAGCCTGAGTCACGACGTCGACGGCTCGAACCCCGAGTTCCGGCTGTGCGTCGCGCTCGACGAGGACGGCAAGCCCGGCGGCTTCCTGCGCATCGTGCCGGTCTACGGCGGTGAGCCCGGCTACACGCTCGACCTCATGCGGCGGGATCCCGACACCCCCAACGGCATGACCGAGTTCCTGCTGACCCGCACGATCATGCAGCTCGACGAGCTGGGCTACGCGCGGCTGTCGATGAACTTCGCGGTGTGGGGCCGGCTGTTCTACGAGGACCTGCACTACACGGTGCTGCCAGCGCGCCTTCAAGCAGCTGCTCGAGCTGGTCAACCCCTTCTACCAGATCAAGTCCCTGAAGATGTTCAACCAGCGCTTCTATCCCGAGTGGGTGCCGCGGGTCATCGTCTACGACGACGTGCGGGCCCTGCCCCGGGTCGGGCTGCTCTACGGAGGGGTCGAGGGCTTCCTCTCGGTGCCGGTCGTCGGCCGCTACTTCCTGCCCAAGACCGTCCCTCACGTCAAGGCCGATGCCGGGCACTGACGCGCCTGCCCCGCAGTAGCGTCTCGCATCATGTGCGGCCGATTCGTCTCCGCCACCCCGCCCGACCAGATCGCCCGCTACTTCGACGCGGTCGACGACACGGGCGACGACTCGACGCCCAACTACAACGTGGCGCCGACCACGGACATCTTCGCCGTCCGCTCCGACGGCCACGTGCGCCGGCTCGAGCGGCTGCACTGGGGCCTCGTGCCGTTCTGGGCCAAGGACCCATCGGTCGGCAACCGGATGATCAACGCCCGGGCCGAGTCGATCGCCGAGAAGCCGGCCTACAAGCGGGCGTTCACGCAAGCGGCGCTGCATCATCCCCGCCGACGGCTTCTACGAGTGGAAGGTCGTGCCGGGCCAGAAGAAGAAGCAGCCGATGTACATCCAGCGGCCCGACGGCGAGCCGCTGGCCTTCGCCGGCCTGTGGGAGGTGTGGCGCAGCAAGGACGAACCCGGACGAGCAGCTGCACTCCTGCACGATCATCACCGGGGCGCCCAACGAGAAGATCGCCGAGATCCACGACCGGATGCCGGTGATCCTGCCGCCGTCGGCATGGGACACCTGGCTCGATCCCGAAGGTCGACGACCTCGACCTGCTCGGCGAGTTCCTGGTCCCGGCGCCATCGGAGCTGCTGACGATGCACCCGGTCGGGTACGACGTGAACAACGTGCGCAACAACGACGCGCACCTCGTCGATCCGGTCGACCCGGCGGCCCTGGCCGAGGACGCCGCGACGCAGCCCCTCGGCGGGACCGGTTCTTGACGGCCACCTTCCGCCGGCGCGTCGACAACGTCATCCTGCGGTGGCAGGGTCGGCTCGACAGCGACCAGGCCGATCGGGTCGCGCCGTGGGTCGTGGCCCTCGTGCTGTTCGTCGTGCTCAACGCCCTGGCCCTGGCCCAGGCCCGCTCCCTCGAGCCGTCGTCCGACCTGGCCGCCTACACCCAGGCCGCGTGGGCGATCCGTCACGGACTCGACCCCACGCTCACGGTGACCACCGGCTCGAACGTGTTCGCCCCCCAGGGATCGTTCATCTTCTACCCGCTGGCCTGGGCGACGAACTACGCTCCCGACGGTGCCCCTGCTGCTCACCGTCCAGTCGGCCGCGCTGGCGCTGGCGGTCATCCCGATCTGGCGGGTGTGTCGGCGCCTCGCGTCGCTGCGCACCGGGGCCTCGCTGATGGTGCTGCTCGTCTACGCGCTGCACCCGGCCATCCAGAGCCTCAACCTCGACGGGTTCCACCCCGAGACGCTGGCCGTGCCGTTCCTCGTCGGCGCCGGCTACTTCGGGCTGTCCCAGCACTGGCGGCGGTTCGCCCTGTGCTGCGTGATCGCCATGCTGTGCCGGGCCGACCTCGGCCTGGCCGTGGCCGGGCTCGGCGTGCTGATCATGGTGCAGGGCCATCGCCGGCGCGGCGCCATCGCGCTCGTGGTCGGCCTCGCCTGGGCGATCGGCTTCCTGCTGATCCTGCAACCCCACATCGGCGACGGCGTGTCCCAGCTGCAGGCCTACGCCGCGTTCGGCGACACGCCGGGCTCGATCCTGTGGGGGATGGTCACCCATCCGGTCGACCTGTTCACCCAGGTGTTCTCCCGGTCGAACTTCGCCCTGATCGTGTACCTCTTCGCGCCGGTGCTGTTCCTGCCCTTCCTGTCACCGCGGTACCTGTTGCCGGTCGTGCCGCTGCAGGTGCTCTACCTGGCCGGTGACGTCACCATGGCCACCCGCTACGGGCCCCAGGCGGTCGCCATCGTCTCGTTCATCTTCCTCGCCACCCCTCGTGGCCTGAACCGGCTCGGTCGCCGGAGCGTGGAGAAGGTCAGCATCGACCGGCGCGTGCTGATCACCATGGCCGTCGCCGCCGTCGTCGTTCTTCATGCTCTACGCCCCCAGCTCGATCTACGAGCAACCGTGGAACTGGGGTGGCCAGGACGCGGCCGACGGCGCGCGGATCGAGGCGGCCGAAGTCGCTGCCGAGCGACAAGCCGGTACGGGCCTCGGAGTCGATGCTGGTGCAACTGGCCGAGCGGCCCGGCGCTCTACCTGCTCGACCTCGGCCGGTCCGACCAGGACCGCGCCCGACGTCGACGACGTGACCCGGGACGTCGACGCCATCGTGATCGACCGCCGCGAGGTGTCGGCGGCGAACGCCTACCGCGAGCGCATCCTCGAGGTGCAGATCTCCCAGCACGGCTTCACCGTGCAGTCCGACGACGAGGACATCGTCGTGTTCACCCGTCGCCCGGACGAGAGCTGAGCCCGACCCGAGCTGATCCGCGTCGGGGTCAGGACAGGTGATAGGCGACGATGGAGGCCGAGGGCTCGTAGGTGCCGGATCGCACGTACGCCGTGCCATAGGCCACCGTCATGGCGCTCGGGTTGGCTTGCGGCGCGGTCCACGCGAGCGGGCAGTTCGACGGCGTGGGGCACGCCGGGTCACCGTTCGGGTTCCATGCCTGGCCGAGCACCCACACCAGACCGCCCGCGAGCTGCGGGCTGGTGAGGTTGCCGAAGCTTCGCGTCCGCGCCCCCGAGCTCCAGACCGGGGAGCAGACCTTGGTCGTGATGTCGCATCCGTTGACCCCGGCGGCGTCGTAGGCGAGCACCGTCGTGGCCGCCCCGTTCGGGACCAGCACGTAGACGCGCCCTCCGCTCACGGCCGGAGTCGTGGCGCCCGCCCAATTGGTGCCGGGCGCGGCTGTCGTCCACAGGGGGGTGCAGACAGCGGGGCTCCCGGGGCAGGCGCCGTTGGCGTCGGCGGCGACGAGCGCACCCAGCCGCGTCTGGACGAACGCGGTTGAGCCGCTGACCGCGACGGAGCCGTGGGTGAAGTCGGGGAGCGTGACAGTGAACAGCGGAGCGCAGGCCTTCGGTGTACCCCCGCAGCCCGTGCTGCCGGCCGCGTCGTAGGCCAGGATCTGCGGCGACCCGAACCGGGTCGCGATGTACACCCGGCCGTTCGCGACCGAGGGTGCCGAGTCCGACCAGGCCGCCGCGCTCCACAGCGGGACGCAGACCTTGGGCGCACCCCCGCAGTTGGTCGCTCCGTCGGCATCGAACGCCTGGAGCTGGTGGGTGTCGTCATCGTTGACGTAGAGGACGCCACCGACGACGGTCGGTCCCGCGAAGGAGTTCACCGTCGCGGTCCACAGCGGCAGGCAGGTCTTCGGCGCGCCCCCGCAGTTCGTCCCGCCGTTCGCGTCGAACACGAACAGGCGGCCGTAGCCCGTCGGTCGAGAGCTCGTGACGTACACCCGGTTGCCGGCCACCAGCGGCTGCGATGCGAAGCCGTAGGGCCCACCCGGCAGGTCGGCGGTCCACATCGGCTGGCAGACCACCGGGGACCCCGAGCAGCCGGTCTTGCCGAACGCGTCGGCCACGACCATCTGGAAGCCCGTGGTGGCGAACAGCTTCCCGCCGCTGACGGTCGGCGCGCTCTGACCGGCCACGTCGGCGGCCACGGGGATCGAGAACGCCGGCGTCAGGGACGCGACGTTGGCGGCGGTGATGGTCGTCTCGCCGGGTGCCTCGCCGGTGAGGCCGGGGTTGCCGAGGAACTGCGACCAGTTCTGGCAGGCCGTCGTCAGCGCCACCAGGGCGATCAGTGCCACCGCGACCGCCGTCGCCCGTCCCACTCCACGCCTGTACGGCATTCCACCACTCCCTGTCGTCGCCCCGACCCGCTCGGTGTCGGTCGGCCCATGATGGCAGACCGGCGACGGAGCGGAGATCAGTCGGGCACGAACTCGTCGTGGCCGTGGGCCCGCAGGGTCGCGCGGAGGGTCTCGGCGATCTGATCCTGCTCGGCCGGGTCGACCGAGGCGGCGGCGTGGGAGAAGTCGAGGTCGCCCATGCCGCGGATCGGCAGCACGTGCACGTGGGCGTGGGGCACCTCGAACCCGGCGATGATCAGGCCGATGCGCTCGGGGCAGAACGCCTCCTGCTGCGCCCGGCCGATCAGGTGCGACACGTGCATCAGGTGCTCGGCCAGCGTCGGCGGCAGGTCGATCCAGTGGTCGACCTCGGCGATCGGGCACCACGAGCGTGTGTCCCGGCTGCAGCGGGTTGATCGACAGGAACGCCACGCAGTGGTCGTCCCGCCAGACGAAGCGGCCGGGCAGCTCGCCGTCGATGATCCGGGTGAAGATCGTGGTCATGGGGGCTCCTCCGACGCGGCACGGGCGTGACCGGCGCCCGGATGTCCTCCGGGCTCGGAGCGGATCGTAGGCTGGCCCCGTGACCGAGGCCGCCGACGCGGGGAGACGAGAGCCGCATCCTCACCGTCCCCAACGTCATCACCTCGTGCGGCTGGCGCTGCCTGCCGCTCTACCTCGTGGATCCTGCTCGGCCAGGACAAGCGCTTCGAGGCGGCCCTGCTGCTCGGCGCGCTCGGGCGCGACCGACTGGGTCGACGGCTACGTGGCCCGGCACTTCCACCAGGTGTCGACCTCGGCAAGGTGCTCGACCCGGTCGCCGACCGGCTGCTGTTCTTCGTCGGCATCGCCGGCATCCTGCTGGTCGACCCGCCCGGGGCTCCGGTGTGGTTCTGCTGGATGGTGATCGTCCGCGAGGTGTTCGTCTCGGCCGCCACCCTCGTGCTGGCCGCCATGGGGGCCAAGCGCATCGACGTCACCTGGTTCGGCAAGGCCGGCACCTTCGCGCTGATGTTCGCGTTCCCGCTGTTCCTCGCCGGGTCGAGCACCAGGTCGAGCGCGCCGATCTTCCAGGCGCTGGGCTGGATGACCGGGCATGCCCGGGCTGGTGCTCAGCTACTACGCCGCCTTCCTCTACGTGCCGATCGGCCTGCGGGCCCTGCGCGAGGGGCGGGCCGCGCGGTCGACCCCGGCCGCGGGGTAGGTTCGGTCCATGGGTAGGTGCCGGAACGTGAAGGCCGTGATCATGGCCGGTGGCGAGGGCACCCGACTGCGACCGCTCACCTCCAACGCCCCCAAGCCGATGCTGCCGCTGGTCAACCGGCCGATGATGGAGCACATCATCGACCTGCTGAAGCTGCCACGGCATCGACGAGATCGTCGTCACCGTCGCCTTCATGGCCAACGCCATCCGCACCTACTTCGGCGACGGCTCCGAGTTCGGGGTGAAGCATCTCCTACGCCACCGAGGAGACGCCGCTCGGCACGGCCGGCTCGGTGCGCAACGCCATGGAGCAGCTCGACGAGCGGTTCCTGGTGATCTCGGGCGACGTGCTCACCGACATCGACCTCGGCGCCATCGTCGACTTCCACGACGAGCGCGGGGCCATGGCCACCATCGGCCTGGCCCACGTCGAGAACCCGCTCGAGTTCGGCATCGTCATCACCCGCGAGGACGGCCGCATCGAGCGCTTCCTCGAGAAGCCCACCTGGGGCCAGGTGTTCAGCGACACCATCAACACCGGCATCTTCGTGCTCGAGCCCGAGATCTTCGACTACATCGAGGCCGACCGGCCGGTCGACTTCTCGAGCGAGGTCTTCCCCAAGCTGCTGGCCGGCGACCTGCCGCTCTACGGGGCGATCGCCGACGGCTACTGGGAGGACGTCGGCACGCTCGACTCCTACGTCCGGGCCCACAAGGACATCCTCGACGGCGCGGTCGAGGTCAACATCCCCGGCTTCGAGCTCTCCGACGGCGTGTGGCTGGGGGAGGGGGCCGAGATCCACCCCGAGGCCCTCATCAACGGGCCGGCGGTCATCGGCGACAACTGCCGCATCGAGGCCCGCAGCAGCATCGGCCAGTACACCGTGCTCGGCGCCAACGTCCGGGTGCGCAGCGACGCCCAGCTCGAGCGCACGGTCGTGAACGACAACGCCTACCTCGGCGAGGCCGTCCGCCTGCGGGGCACGGTCGTCGGCCGGGCCTGCGACCTCCGCAAGGGGGTGCGCTCCGAGGAGGGCGTCGTCATCGGCGACGAGTGCTTCATCGGCGAGGACGCCCTGCTGTCGGCCGAGGTCAAGATCTACCCGTTCAAGACGGTCGAGGCCGGCGCCACGGTCAACACGTCGATCGTCTGGGAGTCCCGCGGCGCCCGGGCGCTGTTCGGGCGCGACGGCATCGTCGGGCTGGCCAACGTCGACATCACCCCCGAGTTCGCCACCAAGGTCGCCATGGCCTACGGCTCGATGCTCAAGAAGGGCACGCGGGTCATCACCTCCCGCGACTCGAGCCGGTCGGCCCGCATGCTCAAGCGGTCGATGATGGCCGGGCTCAACGCCGCGGGCGTCAACGTCGAGGACCTCGAGGTCGCGTCGGTGCCGGTCACCCGGTTCATCGTGCGGCGGCCCGTCGAACGGCGGTGGCATCACCATCCGCCTCGTCCACGACGACCCGCAGTCGGTGATCATCCGCTTCTTCGACGACCGCGGCCTCGACATCACCGAGGACACGCAGCGCAAGATCGAGCGGCTGTTCAACCGGGAGGACTTCCGCCGGGTGTTCCCCGGCGAGATCGGCGACATCGGCTTCGCGCCCCGGGCGCTCGAGCACTACGCCACCGCCCTCGACGCCACCGTCGACGTCGAGCGGATCCGGGCCGCCGGCGTTCAAGATCGTCATCGACTACGCCTACGGGTCGACGTCGTTCGCCATGCCCAACGTGCTGGCCAAGCTCGGGTCTCGAGGTCCTGGCCGTGAACCCGTTCGTCTCGACCGCCGGGCGTGATGCGCGACGACCTCGACCGGGCACGCGGCCAACGTGGCCGACCTGGTGCGGGCCTCGGGCTCGCACCTCGGTGCCGTCCTCGACCCCGACGGCGAGCGGCTGATCCTCATCGACGACGAGGGCCACGTGCTGTCGCGACACCGAGGCGCTGCTGGCGCTGCTCACGCTGCTCCCGGGCAAGATCGCCGGCGACCGGGTCGCCCTGCCGGTGTCGGTCACCGCAGGTCGCCGCCGACCTGGTGCAGGCCCACGGCGCGTCGGTCGTGGTGACCAAGGTGACCAACCCGGCCGCTGATGGACGCGGCCACCGAGCCCGGGGTCGGCTTCGCCGGCAACACCGACGGCGGCTTCATCCTCCCCGGCTTCATGCCCGCGTTCGACGCGCGCCGCCACGTTGATCAAGGTGCTCGACCTGCTGGCCTTCCACGACCGGCGCGCTCTCCGACGGTCGTGGCGGAGCTGCCCCGCGTCCACATGGCCCACGAGGTCGTGGTCACCCCGTGGGAGCAGAAGGGGCTGGTCATGCGCACGCTGGTCGAGCAGAGCAAGGACCGCGAGGTCGAGCTGGTCGACGGCGTCAAGGTGCACCACGACGGCGGCTGGGCCCTCGCCCTGCCCGATCCCGAGGAGCCGGTCACCCACGTCTGGGCCGAGGGCGCGACCGACGCCGATGCCCGGCGACTGGCCCAGGAGTACGCCCGCCGCATCCGCCAGATCGTGCGCTGATCCGGCAGGCACCGGGCGTCAACCCTCGTCCGTCGGTTGAGGGTTGGCGAATCCGATAGCGTGCGGGTCCATGAACGTCCCCGACGACCTCCGGTACTCGTCCGACCACGAGTGGGTCCGCGCCGAGGACGGCACGATCCGCGTCGGCATCACCGACTACGCGCAGGACGCGCTCGGCGACGTGGTCTACGTCGAGGTGCCCGAGGTGGGCACCAAGGTCGAGGCCAACGCCAAGGTGAGCGAGGTCGAGTCCACCAAGTCGGTGAGCGACATCTTCGCTCCGGTGGCCGGCACGGTGGTGGCCGTGAACGCCGACCTGGCCGACGCGCCCGAACGGCTCAACGACGACCCCTACGGCGAGGGTTGGATCTGCGTGATCGAGCCCGACGATCCGACCGCAGGTCGATGCGCTGCTCGACGCGCCGGCCTACGCAGCGCTCATCGACGGATAGGTGCATTCCGGTGGGTGACGTCTACTGCAACAACTGCGGGCACAAGAACCCGATCGGGTCGAACTTCTGCTCGTCGTGCGGCGCCATCCTCGAGACCGAGTCGCCCGAGAACACCACCATCACCTTCCACCCGACCTCCCCGGTCGACCCCGTCGACTCCGGCGAGGACGACGTCGCAGGTCGAGCTCGACGGAGCTGCCGGCCGACCTCGGGCGTGCTGGTGGTCAAGCGGGGCCAGAACGTCGGGCTCGCGGTTCAGCCTCACCTCACCCGGTCACCACCGCCGGGCGCCACCCCGAGAGCGACATCTTCCTCGACGACGTCACCGTCTCGCGTCGCCACGCCGAGATCGTCGCCGACGGCCGAGGGCTTCGCGGTGCGCGACGTCGGGTCGCTCAACGGCACCTACCTCAACCGTGAGCGCATCGACGAGGCCCCGCTGGCCAACGGCGACGAGCTGCAGATCGGCAAGTTCAAGCTCGTGTTCCTGCTCGGGCGGTGCCGATTCGTGACCGAACGCTCCCACCTGTCGATCGGCGAGGTCCTCAACCTGCTGCAGGACGAGTTCCCCGACATCACCATCTCCAAGATCCGCTTCCTCGAGAGCCAGGGCCTGCTCGACCCCGAGCGCACGCCGTCGGGCTACCGCAAGTTCTACGAGGAGGACATCGAGCGGCTGCGGTGGATCCTGCGCCAGCAGAAGGAGAACTTCCTGCCGCTGAAGGTGATCAAGGACCGTCTCGCCTCCGGCGACCTCGACGATCCGGCGGCCGTCGAGCCGACCGCCGTCGAGCCGGCCGTGGTCGACCAGGCCGAGCGCAGCGGCGACGCCGCGGTCGCGTCGGTGCGCTCCATTGCCACGGCCCCACCGCCGGAGCGCACCCGTGAGCCCGTCGCGGTGGGGGAGGTCGAGCGCCCGGCTCGCCGGTCCACCAATCCCGGGCGCGGTCGCAGCCGGACCGAGCGGTCGACCGTCAGCTCTGGCGGGGCCGAGACCGTGGTGCCGCCGGTCAGCACCGATGCACCGTCGCTGCTCGAGACCGGCGTCAGCGGGGTGAGCCTCACCCGCGACGAGGTGCTCGGGGCCACCGGCCTCAGCGCCAGCGACCTGGCCGACCTCGAGCGGTTCGGCCTGGTCGAGAGCCACACGCTCGGCAACACGAGCTACTACGACGACGACGCGGTGATGGTCGCCCGGCTCGGCGCCACCTTCATGGGCCACGGCGTCGAGGCCCGGCACCTGCGCATGTACAAGGTGTCGGCCGAGCGGGAGGCCGGCGTGTTCGAGCAGCTCGTGATGCCGTTGCTCAAGCAGCGCAACCCGACGTCGCGGGCCCAGGCCACCGAGCGGCTCGACGAGCTCGCCGTGCTGGGCGGCCGGCTCCGGGCGGCCATGCTCCGCCAGGCGCTCCGCGAGCACCTCGGCGGCTGACCGACGGCTCGGTGCAGCCCGATCGACGGCGCATCGACCCCGGTGCGCTCGTCGATTGAGCGGGCGCCGGGCGAGGGTGGCGCTATCGTGCGGGGGTGATCCAGATGGAGGTCGTCGGCGTCCGGGTCGAGCTGCCCAGCAACACGCCCATCGTGTTGCTCCGCGAGCTCGAGGGCTCCCATCGCATGCTCCCGATCTTCATCGGCGGGCCGGAGGCGACCGCCATCGCCCTGGCCCTCGACGAGGTCAACACGCCGCGGCCCATGACCCACGACCTGATCAAGAACATCCTCGACGCCCAGGGCGTGGGGCTGGCCAAGCTCGAGATCACCGAGCTGACCAACGGCACCTTCTACTCCGAGATGTACCTCAAGCAGGACGACGCCTCGATGATCATCTCGGCCCGTCCCTCCGACGGCATCGCCCTGGCCATCCGCATGCGGGCGCCGATCTTCGCGGCGGAGGCGGTGATCGACGAGGCCGGGCTACCAGGCTGACGACGAGGAGGAGCGTGAGGACGTCGTCGAGCAGTTCCGCGAGTTCATCGACAGCGTCGATCCGGAGGACTTCGCGTCCTGACCGTTGACGGCCGGGCCGATTCGTGACTACCCTCACTCTTCCCGTCACATCGATGTAGTTACGTGACGGTGATCCACAGCTCGAGCCCGAGGTCGAGGTCGAGCGTTCGGCGAAGCACCGTGGCAAACCCTGAACTGCAGGGTGAGGCCCTGACGAGGACCCATCCGGGCCCTGGGGAGCAGGACGACATGGTCGGCAACAAGTCCGAGGGATACAGCGGTGCCCGAGCGGCCGAGATCGTCGGCATCACCTACCGCCAGCTCGACTACTGGGCCCGCACCGACCTGATCCGCCCGTCGCTGGCCGACGCCAAGGGCAGCGGCAGTCGCCGCCAGTACTCCTACCGCGACCTGCTCGAGCTCAAGGTCATCAAGGCGCTGCTCGACGCCGGCATCAAGCTCGAGTCGGTCCGCGAGGTCTTCAGCTACCTGCGCGACAACCTCGGCGAGGACGTCACCACGGCCAACCTGGTCATCCAGGGCAACCAGGCGGTGCTCGTGCGCGACGGCGGAGAGCTCATCGACCTGGTGCAGAAGGGCCAGGGGGTGCTCAACGTGCTCGCCCTGTCCGGCGTGGTGCACGACGTCGACGCCGCCATCGTCGAGTTGCGCCCCACCCCGGCCGAGGCCACCGTCACCCGCCTGGCGTCGGGCAACTGAGCCCGACCGCCACCCCGTCGACGGGCGCCCCGGCGGACGTCGACGCATGACCTACGTCCTCGTGCACGGCGGGGGCATGACCGGCCGCTGCTGGGAGCCGCTCGTCCCGCTGCTCGACGGTCCGGTCCACGCGGTCGACCTCCCCGGGCGAGGCCGCCGCCCGGCCGATCCGGCCGCGGTGACCCTCGACGACTACGTCGACGCCGTCGTCGACGAGCTGGTGGCCGCCGACCTCCACGACGTCGTGCTGGTCGGGCACTCGCTGGCCGGCATCACGCTGCCGGGCGTGGCCCGCCGCGAACCGGCCCGGCTGCGGCGCGTCGTGTTCGTCTCCTGCGCCGTCCCGCCGGCGGGGGAGTCGGTGAACCGGATCCTCGCCACCCTGAGCCCGGCCGCGGCCGAGATCGTCGAGCGGCTGGGGGCCGACGTGCTCGGTCCCGACGGCACCCTGAGCGACGCCCTGGCCCGGCCCATGTTCGGCAACGATCTCGACGACGATCAGTGGGCCTTCGTCCGCACGTGCATGGTGCCCGAGCCCGGCCAGGTCATCGACGGGCCGACCGACGTGGGGCTGCCGGCCGACCTGCCCCGCACCTACGTGCGGCTGCTGCAGGACGCCAGCCTCACGGTCGCCACCCAGGACCAGATGATCGCCAACCTCGGTGGGGCCGAGGTGGTCGACCTCGACGCCGGGCACATGGCCATGGTCAGCCAGCCCGCCGCGCTCGCCGCCATCCTCGACGCCCTCTAGCCCGCACCGCGGGCTCCGATCGGTGCCCCGTCCTCTGACCTTCTGAAGGCTCGGCCGGTTCGCCAGCGCCAGCCCGAGCCTTCAGAACGAGCGACGCGGGCCGGACATCCGCGTCCCGGATCTGAAGATGGTTCATACTTTGAATATGGTTCAACTTTCCGTGGTCCCGGACGACCGGCGCGAGCGCACACGGGACAAGAAGCGGCGCCGCTACCTCGATGCGGCCGGCCGGATCATCGACCGCGACGGACTGAGCGGCGTCACCATGCAGGCGGTCGCCGACGAGCTCGACTGCGCCATCGGCACCATCTACACGTACTTCCCGTCGAAGGCCGCTCTGCTGGCGGCGCTGCAGCAGCAGGCGGTCGACACGCTGCGGGCGTCCTACCTCACCGCCCGGCACGGCTGGGATGCCTTCCTCGAGACCGAGCAGGTCGACGCCGACGTGGCCCACCTCGTGCAGCTCCAGGCGTTCGGCGGCTTCTTCATCGCCGCGTCGGTGGTGTTCGCCGACGAGTTCCACCTGCAGCGGCTGCTGCTCTCCGAGCCGGTCACCCCGGACGAGGCCGACGAGACCCGCCGGGCCCTCCCGGTGCTGCAGCGGCTGTTCGACGAGCCCCGCGCCCTGCTCGATGCCGCGGTCGAGGCCCAGGTGCTCGAGCCGGGTGATGCCACCGAGCGCGTCGTGCGGTGGCTGGCCGGGCTCAACGGCGTGCTGCTGGTCGACAACCTGGCGGCGCTCGATCGCCACCTGTTCCGGGCCCAGCACCTCGGGCGCGCCCTCACGGCGGACCTGCTGGTGGCGTGGGGCGCGAGCCGGGCCGACGTCGAGGTCGCGGCTTCCCACGTCGAGCGCCTGGCCGCCCTCGGGTCCGCTCGCTCCGCCACCCGAGCCCTGACCACCGACCCACTAGCCTCGCCGGGATGACGCTCCGGACCTCACCCCTCGACGCCGCTCACCGCGCCCTGCACGCCAAGATGGTGCCGTTCGGCGGGTGGGACATGCCGCTCAGCTACCCGGACGGCACGATCGCCGAGCACAAGGCGTGCCGCCACGGCGCCGTGGCCTTCGACGTCAGCCACCTCGGCACCGTGCGGGTCGAGGGCCCGAGCGCGCTCCACCAGCTGCAGCAGGCGTTCACGAACGACCTCACCCGCATCGGGCCGGGCCGGGCCCAGTACACGCACCTGCTCGACCCAGGCCGACGCATCGGTGCTCGACGACATCATCGTCTGGTGGGTCGGGCCCGAGACCTTCGACGTGATGCCCAACGCCTCCAACACCGACCGGGTGACCGAGGCGCTGTCCGGCGGGGCCGACACCACCGTGGTCGACGTCACCCCGACCCGGGCGATCATCGCGGTGCAGGGGCCCGAGGCGCCGTGAGCGGCTGGCGACGGTGTCGCCCGAGGCCGCCGCGGTCGAGCGGTTCCACGTCGCCCCGGTGCGGTGGGGCAGCGCCGATCTGGTCGTGGCCGGCACCGGCTACACGGGCGAGGACGGCGTCGAGCTGGCGGTGCCGGTCGAGGCGGCGGTCCCGCTGTGGATCGCGCTGCTCGAGGCCGACATCGTCCCGGCCGGTCTGGGCGCCCGCGACACGCTGCGACTCGAGGCCGGGCTCCCGCTGCACGGCCACGAGCTCGGCGCCGGGCATCACCCCGCTGCAGGCCGGGCTCGGCTGGGTGGTGCGATGGGACAAGGGCGACTTCCGTGGGCGCGAGGCGCTGCTGACCGAGAGGGAGGCCGGCGTCGCCCGCCGTCTGCGGGGGCTCGCGGTCGAGGGCCGCCGGCCGCCCCGGGCCGACCAGCCGGTGCTGCGGGACGGCACGGCCGTGGGCATCGTGACCAGCGGCAACTTCTCGCCCGAGCTCGGCCACGGCATCGCCCTGGCCTTCGTGCCACCCGACGTCGAGATCGGCGATCGCGCTCGGCATCGACATGCGGGGCACCGAGGTGGAGGCGGAGGTCGTGAAGCTCCCGTTCGTGGGCTCGTGACCCGGTCGGGCCCGGGTCCGGCCCCTGCTCAGTCGAGGTCGTCGACCAGCGGCGGGCAGCTGCAGAACACGTTGCGGTCGCCGTAGGCCCCGTCGATGCGCGACACGGGCGGGAAGTACTTGGCCGCCCGCAGCGCGGCCACGGGGAACGCGGCCTGCTCACGGGTGTAGGGCCGATCCCACGTCGTCGACCAGCAGGTCCTCGGCGGTGTGGGGGGCGTGGTGCAGGGCGCTGTCGTCGAGCGGCACCCGACCCTCGGCGATCTCGGTGATCTCGGCCCGGATGGCGATCATGGCGTCGCAGAACCGGTCGATCTCGGCCTTGGACTCGGACTCGGTGGCCTCGACCATCAGCGTGCCCGCCACCGGGAACGACATCGTCGGGGCGTGGAACCCGTAGTCGACGAGCCGCTTGGCGATGTCGTCGACGCTGACCCCGGTGTCGTGGGTGATGCCCCGGATGTCGAGGATGCACTCGTGGGCGACGGTGCCGTGCTGGCCGGTGTAGAGCACCGGGAAGTGCGGGGCCAGCCGGTGGGCGATGTAGTTGGCGTTGAGGATGGCGACCTCGGTGGCCTCGAGCAGGCCCTCGCCGCCCATCAGCGTGATGTAGGCCCACGAGATCGGCAGGATGCCGGCCGAGCCCCAGGGTGCGGCGGCGATGGCTCCGGGACCGCTGGAGGGTCCGGCCCCGTCGACGAGCGGGTGGTTCGGCAGGAAGGCCGCCAGGTGGGACCGCACCGCCACCGGCCCGACGCCCGGGCCCCCGCCGCCGTGGGGGATGCAGAACGTCTTGTGGAGGTTGAGGTGGGACACGTCGGCGCCGAACGCGGCCCGGCTTGGCCACGCCGACCAGCGCGTTGAGGTTGGCGCCGTCGAGGTAGACCTGCCCGCCGTGCTCGTGCACGAGGTCGCAGATCTCGGTGATGGCGGCCTCGAACACGCCGTGGGTCGACGGGTAGGTGATCATCAGGCACGACAGCCGGTCGCCCGCCGCGTCGAGCTTCGCCCGCAGGTCGTCGACGTCGACGTTGCCGTCGTCGTCGCATGCCACGACCACCACGTCGAGGCCGGCCATGGCGGCGCTGGCCGCGTTGGTGCCGTGGGCCGACGCCGGGATCAGGCAGAGGTCGCGGTCGTGCTGGCCGCGGGCCCGGTGGTAGGCCTGGATCGCCATGAGCCCGGCGAACTCGCCCTGGGAGCCGGCGTTGGGCTGCAGGGAGACGGCGTCGTAGCCGGTGATCTCGACGAGGGCCTGCTCGAGCCCCTCGATGAGCTCGAGGTAGCCGGCGGCCTGCTCGAGCGGCGCGAACGGGTGGATCGCCCCGAACTCGGGCCACGTGACCGGGATCATCTCGGTGGTCGCGTTGAGCTTCATGGTGCACGAGCCGAGCGGGATCATCGATCGGTCGAGGGCGATGTCGCGATCGGCCAGGCGGCGCAGGTACCGCAGCATCTCGGTCTCGGAGTGGTAGCGGTTGAACACCGGATGGGTCAGGAACGGCGTGGTGCGGGCCAGCCCCTCGGGGATGTTCGAGCCGACGGCCAGGTCGAGGTCGTCGACCGACGCGGTGACCCCGAACGCGGCCCAGACGTCCTCGACGGTGCGGCGGGTCGTGGTCTCGTCGAGCGAGACACCGACGTGGCGGTCGTCGACCCGGCGCAGGTTGATGCCCCGATCGAGAGCCGCGGCCAGCACCGCATCGGCGCTCGGGCACCGCGACCGTGAGGGTGTCGAACCACGCGTCGTTGTCGGGGGCGAGGCCCGAGGCGGCGAGGCCGGCGGCCAGGATCGTGGTGAGGCGGTGCACCCGCTCGGCGATGCGGGTGAGGCCGTCGGGGCCGTGGTAGGCGGCGTAGAGGCCGGCGATCACGGCGAGCAGCACCTGGGCCGTGCAGATGTTGCTGGTGGCCTTCTCGCGACGGATGTGCTGCTCACGGGTCTGCAGCGTCAGGCGGTAGGCCGGTCGCCCGGCGGCGTCGACCGACACGCCGACCAGGCGGCCGGGCAGCGTGCGCTTGTGGGCGTCGCGGGTGGCGATGAAGGCGGCGTGGGGGCCACCGAAGCCGAGCGGCACGCCGAACCGCTGCGACGAGCCGACCACCACGTCGGCCCCGATCTCACCCGGTGCCGCAGCAGCACCAGGCCCAGCAGGTCGGCGGCGACGGTGACGAGCGCGCCCGCCGCGTGAGCGGTCTCGATGATCGCCCGGTGGTCACGTACCGCCCCGCTCGATCCCGGGTACTGCAGCAGCACGCCGAAGCAGCCGGCGGGCAGCGTCGGTCGGATCGCCCACGACCACGCTCGATGCCGAGCGGGACGGCCCGGGTGCGCACGACGTCGATGGTCTGGGGGTGGCAGTCGGCGTCGACGAACATGATCGGCCCGGCCTTGGGGGCGAGGCGCCGGCACATGGCCATGGCCTCGGCCGCAGCCGTGCCCTCGTCGAGCAGCGAGGCGTTGGCCAGCTCCATGCCGGTGAGGTCGCAGACCATGGTCTGGAAGTTGATGAGCGCCTCGAGCCGGCCCTGGGAGATCTCGGGCTGGTACGGCGTGTAGGCCGTGTACCAGGCCGGGTTCTCGAGGACGTTGCGCAGGATGACCCCGGGGGTGATCGTGTCGGCGTAGCCCATGCCGATCAGCGAGGTCATGACCCGGTTGCGGCTGGCCAGCGCCCGCAGCTCGGCGAGCGTCTCGGCCTCGCTGCGACCCGCGGCCAGATCGAGCGGCTTGTCGAGCCGGATCGATGCCGGCACGACCCGGTCGACCAGCTCGCTCAGCGACGACCACCCCAGCGCGGCGAGCATCGCGGCCCGGTCCTCGGGGCCGGGACCGATGTGGCGGGCCGGGAACTCGTCGTGGCCTTCGAGGTCGGTCAACGAGGACGCGCCGAGGGTGCCGGGGCGGGGGGTGGGTGCAGCCATGGGGGAGTGTCCTCTCGAGGTGACCGGGTGCGTGCGGAACCGCCGGGCGGTCCCCCCGCTGTCACGGAACCTGAGAGTTTCCCCGGGCCGGCGCCCCGGGCGGGAGCGACGACGCGGGTTTCCCCGTCGGTGAGCCCGATCGGGCTCCAGGGAGCTCGGGGCTGCTTTCCAGCGTTGCCTACGTCTGCGGTTCGTGGGCCTGAGAGATTCCGGGGGCGGTTGCTCCTTCGGCGCCCACGACCCGGGGGCCGCGGACTCTCCCACAGACGATGATCGGCCTGAGTTGTGGCCGCGATGCTAGCCGGGGCCGGCCGGGCATCGGCGCGGGGCCGACCCGACCCTTGACAATCGCTAACGAATGCGTTAACTATTGTCGGCATCGGAGATGAACTGGACACGACGCTGGCGGCCCTGGCCGACCCGACCCGACGCAAGGTCGTCGATCTGCTCCGGGAGGGGCCGCGCTCGGCCGGCGACATCGCCACCGAGGCCCGCATGAGCCCGCCGGCCATGAGCCGGCACCTCCGGGTGCTGCGGGGGAGTGGGCTGGTCGAGGTGGCCACCGACGAGGCCGACGCCCGCCGGCGGCTCTACCGGTTGCGGCCCGATCCGCTCGTCGGGCTCCAGGCCTGGCTCGATCAGGTCGAGTCGTTCTGGTCGGAGCAGCTCGGTGCGTTCCAGGCCCATGCAGGGAGCATCGACCCGTGAGCGATCGCCGCTCGGTGCGGGTGACGACCGAGGTCGACCTCGAGCCGACACGGGCGTTCGAGGTGTTCACCGCCGAGACCGGCGCCTGGTTCCGCCCCGTGCCCGGCGGGGGAGCGTGGCCCCGCTCGCTGCGCTTCGAGCCGGGCCCGGGGGGTCGGGTCCTCGACGTGGGGGCCGACGGCGACGAGCGCACGGTCGGTCGGGTGCTCGCGTGGGAGACGACGCCGAGGCTGCTCTTCACCCTGACCGTCGGCGGACCGGCGCCGGCCGACACGTCCACCGAGGTCGAGGTGCGCTTCGACCCGGTCGACGGGGGCACCCGCGTCTCGCTCGAACATCGGGGATGGGACCCGGTGGTCGTCAGTGCCGGCGATCCGTCGCTCGACCACTACCTCGACCGCTGGACGGCGCTGCTCGCCTCGTTCGAGACGCAGGCGCTCGAGCGGCAGCTGCTCGAGCTGTCGTCGGTCTTCCGGGACGCCGTCTCCGCCGGCGACGGCGCGTTCCTCGATGCACACATGGCCGACGACGCGGTGCTGGTCTTCGGCGACCGGCGGTACCTCAAGCACGAGGTCGTCGGCACGATCGGCGGCCACCCGCCCTATCGCGACGTGCGTCTCCGCGATCCGCAGGTCGTCCGCGTCGGCGACGACGTCGCCATCCTCACGTGCCATGCCAGCGGCCGGCGCGACGGCCTGACTGAGCCGTTCGAGAACTTCGAGAGCACCGCCTTCGTCCGGTCGGGCGGTGCCTGGAAGCTGGCGTTCCTGCAGGCGACGCCGGTGGACCACCGGACATCCGACGAGGGAGCTCGGCCATGAACGGTGAGCCCTACTACTTCGCCCTCGGCGTCCCCGATGCCGAACGAGGGGCGGCGTTCTACTCCCAGCTGTTCGGCTGGGAGCTCGAACACGGGCACGTCCTCAACCTGGCCCTGAGCGGCGGGATCGCCCCACCCGAGTTCGGCCTCGGCCCCATGCTCTACCTCGGTTGCGACGACGTCGACGCCGGCGCGTCCCGGGTGCGCGAGCTGGGAGGCACCGCGACCGATCCGCAGACCGTGCCATCGGGTGAGTTCGCCGACTGCACCGACGACCAGGGCACCGCGTTCAGCATCGGCTGGACCCATCCGGAGCTGGAGCAGGAGCAGCTGGCCGGCCTGGAGCACCGGCCCGAACCCCGGGGCGCGCTCGGCTACCTCACCATCGGTGTCCCCGACGTCGACCGGGCGGTGACGTTCTTCGCCGGCCTCTTCGGCTGGGAGGCCGAGCCGGCGGCCCCGAACCGGCCCTGGACCTACCGCCACGTCACCAGCACCGAGCTGCCGCTCGGCTTCACCGACCACGCGCTCGACCCGCAGCTGCAGCTCTACTTCCGCGTCGTCGACGGTCCGGCCATGGCGGGCGAGGTCGAGCGCCTCGGCGGCACCGTCGGCCGGCCCGACCGGGGCGAGAACGGCTACAGCGTGCCCTGCCACGACGACCAGGGCACGCCCTTCAGCCTCTGGCAACCGGCTCCCGGCCTCTGATCCCCGGCCCCCTCCCCGAACTTGCGTGGAGAATCGGGCTCCGGCACGGGAAATCTACGCAAGTTCGGGGGAATCCTCGATCTGCTCGATCTCGGCGTCGAGGGCCGACTCCTTGGCCGCCTGCTCCTCGCCGTGCTTGGCGATGGCCGACATGATGGCGGCGCCGGCCGCGCCCATGAACGTGGGTCGGTTCTCGCTGACCCACGCCTTCGACTCGGTCGGCCGGCGGGCCGAGCCCTGGAAGTGGGGGAGCACCCGCTGGGCGATGAGCTCGTAGGACCGGTGGGTGGCCTCGGGCCGGGCCCATTCGTGGGCCTGGATCAGCAGCGTGCCGAACCCGCCGTTGCTCTGGTCGATGAGCTTCTCGATCAGCTCGATGCAGTCGTCGGGCGTGCCGATGACGCCGCCGCCGCTGGCGTTGAGCTGATCGGCCAGGTCGTCGGGACCGCCCTCGGGCACGACCGGCAGGGCCGCGACCTTGCGGAAGTACTCGAAGTAGTCGTCGAGCCCGTAGGCGACGTCGGCGTAGGCCTGCTCGCGGGTCTCGGCGACGTGGATCTGCGAGACGAGCCGCCACGCCTGGCGATCGGCCGGGTTGCCGAACTCGGCGCAGCGTTGCTCCATGACGTCCCAGTGGTGCCCGAGCATGTCGAAGCCGGCGGTCTGGGTGGCGCCGATGGAGAGCAGCGAGCAGCCGAACCTGCCGGCGGCACGAGGTCCCGACGGCGAGATCATGGCGGCCACCGCCACCTCGGGGTGCGGGTGCGAGTAGGGCTTCAGGTGCAGGCGGGCGTCCTTGAGCGTGAACCACTCGGACTCGTGGGTGATGGGCTCGTCGCTGCGCATCAGCTGCAGGATGATGTCGAGCGACTCCTCCATGCGATCGCGCTGGTCGGCGGGGTCGATGCCGAGCATGAAGGCGTCGCTGGGCAGGGCGCCGGGGCCGACGCCGAGCATGACCCGACCCTTGGTGAGGTGGTCGAGCAGGATGATGCGCTGGGCGACCATCAAGGGGTGGTGGTAGGGCAGCGACACCACGCCGGTGCCGAGCCTGATGCGCTGGGTGCGCTCGGCGGCCGTGGCGATGAAGATCTCGGGCGAGGCGATGATCTCGTAGCCGCCGGAGTGGTGCTCGCCGATCCACGCCTCGTCGAACCCGAGGCGATCGAGGTGGACGATCAGGTCGAGGTCGCGGTCGAGGGCGAGGGTGGGGTTCTGGCCCACCGGGTGGAACGGGGCCATGAAGATGCCGAACTTCAGGGGCCAGTCCTGGCCGCCGGTGCTCTGGGTGGTCATCAGTGCAGCAGCTCCGGCTCGGCGCGGACGATCTGTTCGTAGAGCGGCTGGAAGCTGAGCCAGCCCGCCGCGTGGTTGCCGACCTGGGTCTGCGTGAGCGTGGCCATCTCGGGGTCGATCAGCACGGGGGTGCCGGCCGCGCTGGCCAGCAGTTGGGCCTGGCAGGAGCGCTCCATGGTGATGAACCACCACGCCGCCTCGTCGACGGTCTCGCCGACCGTGAGCAGGCCGTGGTTGCGCAGGATGGCCGCCTTGTTGTCGCCGAGGGCGTGGGCGATGCGCTTGCCCTCCTCGGTGTCGAGCACGACGCCGGTGTAGTCGTCGAACAGGGCGTGGTCGCCGTAGAACGCGCAGACGTCCTGGGTGATCGGGTCGAGCAGGCGCCCGAGCGACGAGAACGCCTTGCCGTTGACCGAGTGGGCGTGGGCCGCTGCGTTCATGTCGGGGCGGGCGGCGTGCACCTGCGAGTGGATGGCGAAGGCGGCGGCGTTGACCGCGTAGCGGCCCTCGACGACCTCACCGTCGTGGTTCACCAGGATGAGGTCGGACGCGGTGATCAGGCTGAAGTCGACCGCGAAGGGGTTGACCCAGAAGTGGTCGGTGAGCTCGGGGTCGCGGGCCGTGATGTGGCCGGCGACCCCCTCGCTGAAGCCGAACTTGCCGAACAGCCGGAAGGCGGCGGCCAGCCGCTGCTTGAGGTGGCGACGATGGTCGTCGACGTTGTCGAACACCGGCATGGCGTAGGGGATCGGCTTGGACACGGGAGCCTCCGAGGGTGAGCTGTGCGGTGGAGGGCAGCGGGGCGCAGGCCCGAACCGGCCCCCCGAGCCGTGCGGCGAGTGTACGCGTCCGATTCGATCAGCGTGGTTGACGGGGACAGCCGTGCATGGTTGTCTGACGCCGCAACGAGTCCTGCACTGTGGGGGAAGCCGGTCGAACTCCGGCGCTGTCCCGCAACCGTAGGTCGGGTCGTCCTCGCTCCGGTGAGGGGTCCCGACGAGCCGGAGTGCCTGCAGTGCGGGTGGCTCGCGATGCACCGTCGTGGAAAACGGGGCAGAGCCTGAGGACGTCACGCCTGCACGTGAGGTTCCCGGGATTCGATCCCACGAAAGGAACCTGCACATGTCAACGTCAACCGGCCGCACGGCCGATCTCCCGCGTCCCCGCCCGACCGCGCTGCTCGTGGGGCTCGTCGCGCTCTGCCTGTCGCTGATGGCGCCGGTGATCGGGGAACCGGCGTCGGCCGCTCCTCCGACCGGTGACGGACCGACCGCCGCCGGCTACGGCGCCGGCTGGTTGGCCGCCCGGGTCACGCCCGAGGGCTTCGCCCCCGACGCGCTCGGTGATCCCTCACCGGGCGACACCCTGATGACCGCACTGGCCCTCGCCACCGCCGGCGTCGACCAGAGCACGTTCGACCGCACGGTCGGGTGGCTCGCCGACCACGTCGACAGCGTCACCGGCACGGGGGCGGACACCAGCCCGGGCCAGGTCGGGTACCTGCTCGTCGTCGTGCAGGCCGCGGGGGGAGACCCGACCTCGTTCGGGGGCGTCGACCTGGTGGCCCGCCTCGCCGACACGCTCGGCGACTTCGAGCCGGGCCTGTACGGCGCCGCCGACCCGACCTTCGACGGCGCGTACCGCCAGGGCGTGGCGATCATCGGGTTGGTCGCGGCGGGCCAACCGGTGCCGAGCGAGGCCACGGCGTGGCTCACCGCTCAGCAGTGCGGCACGTCCGACCCGGCCATCCGGGGTGGCTGGGAGTCCTATCGCCACGTGGCCGACGCCTGCACCGCCGGGAGCACGGTCACCTTCACCGGGGTCGACTCGAACAGCACCGCCATGGCCGCCTCGGCCCTCTCGGCCGCCGGCATCGAACCCACCTACGACCCCCTGGCGTGGTTCGACGCGGTGCAGAACAGCACCGGGGGATGGGGCTTCCTGCAGGGGCTCGACGACGACCCCAACTCCGACGCCCTCGTGATCCAGGCCGTCACCGCGCTGGGTGCATCGGCGACCGAGGCCCCGTTCGTCGAGGAAGGGGGCGACCCGCTGACGTCGCTGCTCGGATTCCAGCTCGGGTGCGACGTCACGCCGTCCGACCAGGGGGCGTTCACCTTCCCGGGCTCCGACGGGGCACCCAACGTGCTGGCGACCGAGCAGGCGGTCTGGGGAGCGGTGGAACGCACCTTCCCGCTGGGCGACGTCACGTTCTCGGCGGCGCCGGTGCCGTGCGCGGCGCCGACGACCAGCGTCCCGGCCACGTCGACCACCACGAGCGTCGGCTCCACCGGCTCGACCACCGGTGCGGCCGCCTCGGCCGACCCCGTGGAGGCGACGCCCACCGTGACGGGCTAGCGACTCCCGGCCCGGCCGAAGCCACGGAGCGGGTTGTCCATGCCGAGGCATCCGTCGGCTTCGAGCCGGGTCGTGGTGGCCCGCTCGACGAACTGCAGGCCGTCGTGCTCGTCGTGGTCGGCCCCCGCCTCCGACGCGACCCGGGCGTGCATGTTGGCTCGACGCTCGACGTAGCGGTCGGCGGTGCTGAAGTGGATCAGCAGGCTCTTGCGGGTCTCGGCCGGCGGATGGACACGGGCCCCACCGTGGACGAGCCCGCCGTGCCAGACCAGGACGTCGCCGGCCCGGCACAGCTGGGGCTCGACCGTGAGGCCGAGCCGATCGAGGGTCTCGACCCGGTGCCGCTGCCAGTCGGCCCGGCGGACCGCGTCGGTGGCCCGGTCGCGCTTCTCGAGGGTGATGGTGTCGCGGTCGAACTCGTACCAGGGGGCCCGGTGGGAGCCCGGGACGGCGAGGATGGGGCCGTTGCGCTCGGTGATGTCGTCGAGGGCGATCCAGACCGCCACGAAGTGGCTCGGCGGCGTGGTCTTCACGAACATCGGATCCCGGTGCATCGACTGCTCGGACCCGTACTCGAAGAAGACCGACTGGATGGCGATCGGACGTCGACCCAGCACCAGGTCGACGGTGCGGTGGATCTCCGGGTGCAGGTACAGCGCCCGCACGGCGGCCGAGTGCGAATGGGCGTCGATGACCCGCCAGCCGATGCCCCGGTCGCGCTCGTCGAAGTCACGCAGCGACGTACGGTGACCGGACTTGGCCTGCACCGCGAGGTCCGGAGGACGGGCGGCCCACAGACGTTCGATGTCGGCGTCGACCTGCCGGCGGATCGGCTCGATGTCGGGGAGCGAGGTGCGGGTGATCCCGTCGTCGATGAAGGCGTGGAGCCGCTCGGAGTCGTCGTCGGAGAGGCGCCCCCGGCCGAGCCGCCGGTCGATCCGCCAGTGGGCCGCCCGCCGGTCGATCCAGAGATCGCTCACGAGCTGCTTCTGTCGGTTCAACGTGCGCATCGTCCGCCTTTGCCGCCGGTCCACGTGCCTCTCGGAATATGAACACGGAGAGTAGTGGTCGGCGCGAGATCGGTGCGAGATGGGCGCGTTACGACGGGATGAACACCTCCTGTGTTCACGCTGATGGGGTAATATCGTCACGTGACGAAACCAGTCGTGATGGATCGGTGCCGGTGGTGCGGGCGCCAGTTCGCCCGATCGCCGAGTGCCGGCCGCCCGAGGCGGTACTGCCGCCAGGGATGCCGGCAGCAGGCGCACATGGCCCGCAAGCTGGCGGCCGCCCACGGGCTGGGCGACGACGACCTGATCATCAGCCGCGTCGACCTCGAGGAGCTGCAGAGCCGGCTGTACTGCCTGCAGGCCGCGCTCGAGGACGTCGATCGTGACCTCGCCGTCTCGGATGGGCCCGACGACGTCCGTGAGGCGTTGGGATGGGTGCTGGAGAACGCCCGGCCGGTGGCGAGCCTGTGGATCGAGCCCCGTGGGGTCTCGTCGGCCGGATCGTCAGCCGATCCCCCGACAAGTTGACATAACCAGGATTATCGGCGGCGCCGCACGTTCGGACCGGAGGGTTCAGGACAGGCAGGTCGTGTCCCGGTGACCCAACTCCTTGATGTCGATGTGGTGGTAGGTGCCGTCCGGGCAGGTGATCGCCGGGTTGATGTCGCTGAAGATGCCGTTGCTCGACTCGTAGCCCGGCACGGTCCACACGTGGATCATGTAGCCGGTGTTGTCGATGATCTTGCCGTTGTACTCGGCGCACAGCGCCGGGTCGATGTTCTCGACGTCGGCCCCGAACGGCGTGTCGATCGCGCCGTTGGCTCCCACGGTGATGCAGACGTTGGTGTGGAAGTGCCAGTGGTCGTTGGGCCCGGCGAAGCCCTCCGGCTCGGTCTGGCGGTAGGCCAGGTACATGAAGCCGGCGATCGGGGCGTCCGGCGTGGTCCCGTCGAAGATGAGCATCGGCCACTGGAGGGCGGCGTCGTCCATGACCCCCGACGGGTTCACCGACACCGTGGGCGGCATGTAGTGGGTCCCGAGACCCGGTGTGAAGGGACCGGCCCGGTGATAGCCGGCCGCCTCGGCGGCCGCGACCGTCGGGTAGCGCACGACCAGGGCGGCCGTCTGGGCCAACTGGGCGTTGAGCTTGGCCTGGGTGTCCCGATCGAGGGCGACGTCGGCGGCGTGGGCGTGGACGTGACCGTTGGTGAGCGTCGACAACCCCTTGTCGTCGCCGGTGGCCTCGGTGTGGACGTGACCGTCGGCGGCCCCGTGCACGTGATTGGTGGCGCTGGGCGAGAGCACCACCGCGGTGGTGCCGAGCAGCAGGGCCAGCGGGACGATCGAGGCCAGGATCAGGGTCGACTCACCCCATCGCTCCCCGAGGCGGGGCCGTCGCCAGGCCAACGCGGCCAGCAGCACCGCGGCCACCTCGAACCCCACACAGGTCAGGTCCACCACCGACGCGGGCTCGGCCTCGCCGATGTGGGCTCCGTAGGGCAGCCCGGCGGTGCGACTGAGCGCCCAGGCCCCCACGAACGCCAGACTCACCCCGATCGTGAGCCCGAGCTCCCGCCGCGTCGGTCGGACGAGCAGGGCGATGGCCAGCATGACCTGGACCCACCCGGCACCGGCGAAGGTCAGGCCCTCGACCATCGACTCGCCGGCGTGCGCCGGCACCATGGCGAAGTGGATCACGGCCGCGCCGAGCAGGAGGCAGGCCAGCGTCACCCGCAGGGGCAGGCTCAACTCGACGGCCGGCGCGGCCGGGCGGACTGGCTCGGCCGGCTCCGGCTCGATGAGCGTCGTCGTTCGATCGATCAGGTCGGTCATCCCACTCCCCCTCGTCCCGACCGTTGTGGTCGAACGATGTAACCGAAGTCACACCGTAGTGGGTGGAGGACGGTCGGCGCGATCCGATCGTGGCGAGCCGCCTAAGGTCGGAGGATGGCGTCGAGCGATCTCAGCCGAGCGGACGACGGGGCGCCCCGCCACCTCGAGCTGGCCGACCTGCCGCCGGCGGTGGCCGAGCGGATCTCGTTCGACAAGGCGGCCCCGAGGCGGCTGCGCAACGACGACCTGCCGGTGGAGATCCACGACGAGCTCCGCGACCTCTGGAACGGCATCGCCGCCGACATCTACGACGAGGTGGCCGGTCTGCGCCGCCGCAAGGCCCTCCGCCGCGAGACCGTCGAGCGGGCGCTGCGACGGGTGGCCGGCCGCCTCCTGCAGGCCGAGCGGGTGGTCATCGTGACCGCGGTGCACTTCCCGGTGCCCGGTGAGCGCGAGTGGCGTCACGTGGCGGTGGCCGGCGCTGGGGGCGCGGTGGCCGCGGTCGCCGAGGAGGCCGCCGCGGTGGGCTCGCTCGGCACGGCGACCACCGTCGCCATCGTCGCGGCCGTGGTCGGCGAGGTCTTCGAGAGCTACGTCGCCGCCTCGGTGCGCACCCGCCAGTACATCGCCGCGGGCCGCTCCCCCGACCCGGCCGCCGTCGTGACCGACCTGGCCGAGGCCGCCGGCTACGGCGAGTCCGCCGGTCGCCGGGCCAGCGCACGGGTGGCCCACGACGCGGCCTCGTGGCTCGGCGAGAAGCTCGTGACCCGCACGGCCGTGCGGTTCAGCCGGTCGCTCATCCCGGTGGTCGGCATCGGTGCAGGCGCCGGCATCTCGGCGTTCGGTGTGCTGCGCGTGACCCGGCTCCCCCTGCGCCCCGTGTCCGAGAGCGAGGTCGTGCGCCTGGCCGAGGACGTCGTCGCCGACCAGCAGCGCGGCAACCCCACCGACGCCCGGGAAACTTCGCTGCCCCTGCCGGCCGGCACCGACGGAGACGCATCGGCCGGCGCGGACGGAGGCGCACCGGACGGCACCGGTCTGCCGGCGAGCTGAGGCCGACCGCCTCAGGCGGCGACCCCGGCCGGCACCGGGCTCGGCACCGGGCGCCGGTCCTGCCAGAGTCGGCGGCTGAACGCGGCGTAGAGCAGCACGGCCAGCCCGAACCAGACGTAGCAGCTCCCGACGACCTGCTGGCCCCACGACCACGCCAGCTCGGCGTCGGCGCCCTGGGGCAGCTTCCACTGCGGGGCGGTGCAGAACAGCGCCAGTCCCCCGGCGGCGAACGCAAGCGGGATCCACTCGTGCGACCGCCGGCCCAGGGCGATGAGGCAGAGCAGGGCCGGGGCGATCCACACCCAGTGGTGGGTCCAGGAGATGGGCGAGATCAACAGCACCCCGAATGCGTTGAGCACCAGCGCCGGGGCGAGCTGGCCGGCGTCGCAGGCACGGGTCATGCCCCGCACCACCAGCGCCACCACGATGACGGACAGGACGATCCACGCCCCGGTGGCCGGTGCCCCGTGCAGGCCGACCCGGGCCAGCACGCTCTGCAGGGACTGGTTGCCCACGTAGCCGACGCCGCCGATCCGACCGGAGTCGAAGACCGTCCCGGTCCAGTACTCCACCGAGGAGCGCCAGGCCAGCAGGAACCCGACGGCCGTCGTCGCGACGAACGAGACGATCGCGTTGCGGGCGGAGCGGAGGTCGCGGCGAACGAGGAAGAAGATCACGAACACGGCGGGCGTCAGCTTGGTGGCCGCCGCGATGCCTATGAGCAGGCCCCGGGGCCACCGGGTCCGCGGCAGCAGGCAGTCGACGGTGACGAGCAGCATCAGCGCGATGTTGACCTGGCCGAAGCTGAGGTTGGCCTGCACGGGCTCGACGAACAGCGCCACCGGCATCACCACGCCCAGGCCCCACCACAGCTGGCGTCGCGGCAGCCCGAGGGCCCGCAGGAACACCGCGAGCACGACCGCCAGCATGACGATGCTGGCCAGGGTGATGCCCACGGTGGCCACCGCGAACGGCACGAACGTCAGCGGTGACAGCAGCACCGCGGCGATGGGCGGGTAGGTGAACGGGAGCGACAACCCGACCCGGGTGGGATGCATCGGGGCGTAGAGATCACCGGCGTTGCGCCACACGGTGGCCCCGATGCGGTAGACGTCGAGATCGATCCGGTAGCGGTCGAGGGTGGCGCGACCGTCCTCCACGAGCAGGGTCTGGTGCGCGACCGACACCACGTTGAGCACGACCAGCACGAGGGCCGCCAGCCATCGGAGCGGCGTGCGTGCCCCCGCCGGGACGCGTCGGATCACGGTGAGCGGCAGGACGTTCTCAGATGCCGATGACGTTGGGCCGCGGATGCCCCTCGGCCTCGCACATGGCCAGGTAGAACTCGAGGACGGTGCCGGCATCGATGACCATCTCGACGTTGCCGTCGTCGTCGAGGTTGAGGTTGGCGCCGTAGATGGCGAACCACACGTCGGTCTGGCCCGGGTTGTCGTCGAGCACGGTCAGGGTATGGATCGAGCCGGCGGGCTCGTAGAGGTAGGACCCAGCCCGGTTGACCTCGGGGTACTCGGCGTACTTCCAGGCCCCGCTCTGGGTGAAGGCGAACACGGGGCCGGTGTGCTTGTGGCGCTGCACCTTCATGCCCGGCGCGAACTTGTTGCGGATCACCCAGAGGCCGGCATCGATGTCGACCTGCAGGAGCTGCAGAGTGGAGCCGTCGCCGAGGTCGACGAAGGGGAGCTCCGCCTCGCCCCGGTGGATGGCCTGAGGGATGCCGTCGAGGATCGTCATGGCGCCCATGAAACCACGCCGGGGGCCGGTCCGCGTCCCATCCCCGCCGACCGGCGGCCGCCGCTGATCATTCGCCTCGATGCGCCGGCCTCCGGTAGCGTCGGCCTTCATGCCTCGCCGGATCGACGTCGAACTGACCAGCACCCGTCCCGACGGGACCTGGACCTGGCGAGCCGCCGGAGCGCGCCAGCCCAAGGGCGATCTCGACGGCTCGCTCCTCTATCCCGGGGCCAAGATCGGCGATGTGGTGCGCGCCGATGCCGACTTCGACATCGACGGCATCACCATCACCGCGGTCGCACCGCCGGCCGGTGCCCGCAGCCAACCCGAGCTGCTCGAGATCATCGGGCCGCCCCGCCGCGACGAGGAACTGGTCACCACCACCCTGGTCGGCAAGGGCGGCCGTGGCCGTGACGACCGCGGCCCCGCGAAGGCCGGGGCGACCGGGACCGTGGCGATCGACGAGGACCGCGTTCCCCCAGGGGCGCGCCGCGCCGCCAGGGCGACCGTCCCCCGCGGGGCGAGGGCGCCCCGGGCCGCGAGGGAGGCCGGCTACCTCGCCGCGAGGGCGGCGACCGCCCGCCGCGTCGCGAACGGCCGAGTCGACCCGTCCCCGAGGCCCGACCGAAGGCCAAACGGCTCAAGGCCGGTCGGGCCCACCGCAACGAGGTGCTCGACGCGCTCTCGCCGGAGCAGAAGGTCATCGCCGAGCAGGTGCTCCGCGGCGGCATCCCTGCGGTCCGCCAGGCCATCGAGAAGCAGAACGAGGAGGCTCGGGCCGCGGGCACACCGGAGATCAAGCCCGAGGGCATGGTCACCATCGCGGAGCAGTTGCTGCCGAGCCTGCGCACCGCCGAGTGGCACGACCGGGCCGATGCGGCCCTGGCCGACGTCGACGAGATCGATCTACGCGACCTGCGCTCGGTGGTCGTGGCCGCCGACGCGGCCGCTCGCGACGACGTGACCCGTGCACTCGCCCAGGACCTCCGCGAGGCGCTCACCCGCCGGGTCGACCAGGAGCACGCCGCCTGGCTCACCGAGCTCACCGAGACGCTGGCCGACGGCCGCACCGTGCGGGCCCTGCGTCTGAGCTCCCGGCCACCGAAGGCCGGCTCGCCGCTGCCGGCCGAGCTGGCATCACGCCTCACCGAGGCCACCAACGCGGCCCTCACGTCCGACACCGGTCCCGACCGCTTCGCCACCGTGCTCGACGCCCTGGCTTTCTCCCCCGTCCGCCAGCAGGTCGTGCCGGCGGGCATCCCGGCCGAGCCCGGTGACGCCCTGCTCGCCGCGGTGCGCAAGCTGGCCAGTCGTGTGCCCCAGATCGCCGCCCTGTTCGGCATCGAGGCGTCGGCGACCCGTCCACCCCGCTCCTCCCGGGGCAAGCCTGCTGCCCGACCGGTGCCGGCTCCCCCGTCGCTGCCTGCGCCGGAGCCGATGCCCGCGGTCGAGGCGGCCCCGGTCGCGCCGGCCATCGAGGCGGCGGAGCCGATGCCGGCGGTCGAGGCGGCCCCGGTCGCGCCGGCCATCGAGGCGGCGGAGCCGATGCCGGCGGTCGAGGCGGCCCCGGTCGCGCCGGCCATCGAGGCCCCGGAGCCGATGCCGGCGGTCGAGGCGGCCCCGGTCGCGCCGGCCATCGAGGCGGCGGAGCCGATGCCGGCGGTCGAGGCGGCACCCGAGCCGGCGCCGGTCGCCGAGCCCGCCGCCGAGCCGATCGACGATGCCGCCTCCCCGGACAACCCCGACGTCATCGAGCAGGACCAACTCGTGCACGACGACCTCGCCGTCGCCCCGGAGGCGCCGCCGACGGCCGCCACCTCGGTCGACGACGCCGCTTCCCCGGACAACCCCGACGTCATCGAGCAGTCCCAGAGCCTCGACGAGGGCGAGTTGGTCGATCGGCCCGAGGGCTACTGACCGAGCACGTCCAGCACATCCGACGGCACGGTGAGCACGCGGTCGCCGGGCTCCGGCTCGGCCCGGGGGTTCCACCCGGCCAGGCCGAACAGGGCGCCGACCTCGGCCGCGACGCGCCGATCGTGCGCGGTGTCGCCGACGAACACCACGTCCTCCGGCGCGAGGCCGAGGGCGGCGAGCACCGGCTGCAGTCGCTTCGGGCCGTCGAAGGCGTCGCTGAAGAGGGCGACCGTGGGCTCCCACCCGAAGCGGGCCAGTTCGGCGTGGCCGGCGCCGGGGTGCTTGTTCGAGCAGACCGCCCAGCGCTCCAGCCGGCCGAGCACCTCGACCACGCCCGGGAAGGGCTGAGCCAGGTCCTCGTCGTAGAGCGCGAGGTAGTCGTCGACGCTGACGCCGAGCCGGTCGCACTCGTCGGCCAGGACGTGGCCGAACGTGACCTCGGCCCGGGGCACGCCGTGAGCGACGAAAGGTGCGGCCAGCGCCTCGTCCGAGTCGACCAGCGTGCCGTCGAGGTCGAAGACGGCGACGAGGGTCACGACTCGCGGGGCATGATGGCCGACTCGCGGCTCGATCGACCCCGGAACGCGCCGCTCACGGCGTCCTCGTCCCATCGGGCCCCGCACGTCTCGCAGACGCACGAGTCGAGCCGAATCGACGCCAGGTAGAGCCGCGCCACCTCGTAGGAGGTGCAGAACGGGCACTGGAGATGTCCGGGACGGTCTGGCACTCGTTCCACCTCGATCGGGCGCTCATGGTAGCGAACGGCCCCGGCGACGTAGATGATCCCGGCCCGTCGCCCGCCGCGCGTGGGGTGCGGTCACATGGCCCCCACGCTCGAGGCCTGACTAGGGTGCGCCCCATGGTCGACTACGAAATCCGTGGACGCATCGCCGTCCTCAAGATCAACCGCCCCGACAAGAAGAACGCCGTCAACGGCGACGTCGCCCGGGGCATGGAAGAAGCCATCGACAAGCTCGAGGCCGATCCCGACGTGTGGCTGGGGGTGCTCACCGGCGAGGGGAACGTGTTCTGCGCCGGAGCCGACCTCAAGGCCATCAACGAGGGCAAGGCCGGCGACCTCCAGACCGAGCGCGGTGGCTTCGGCGGCATCGCGAGCCGCGAGCGCACCAAGCCGATGATCGCTGCGGTCGACGGACCCGCCCTCGCCGGTGGCACCGAGATCGTGCTGAGCTGCGACCTGGTCGTGGCCAGCTCGTCGGCCACCTTCGGCATCCCCGAGGTGAAGCGCTCGCTGGTGGCCGGGGCCGGTGGCCTGTTCCGCCTGCCTCGCGCGCTGCCCCGCAACATCGCCTTCGAGCTGGGCCTCACCGGTGACCCGATCACCGCCGAGCGGGCCTACCACTTCGGCCTGGTCAACGAGCTGTGCGAGCCCGGTCAGGCCCTCGACACCGCGCTGGCCCTCGCCGAGCGGGTCGCCGCCAACGCGCCGATCGCCGTGCGCGAGACGCTGCGCCTGATGAAGGAGCTGCCCGGCGGTGACGACGAGACCGGGTTCCGCGAGTCGGGCAAGGCCATGATGGCGCTGGCCAGCACCGAGGACTTCTGGGAGGGCCCCAAGGCCTTCCTCGAGAAGCGTGCCCCGGAGTGGAAGGGGCGCTAGCCCCTCCCCCGTCGAGTCGGCATCGTCGGGGTCAGGTGATGACCTCGATGATGCCGTGCTCGTGCAGGAACTCGGCCAAGCCGTCCACGAGCCGCAGGTCGGTGACCTCCGGCAACGGCACCCAGCGGGCCTCGGCGGCGTCGTCGCCTGCCGTCGGCGTCGTCTCGTCGAGCACGGTGACCTCGAAGTCGAGGATCACGAAGTGGGCCGAGCCGTCGTCCTCGATGCGCTCGACCCACCCGATGAGCGGACCGCAGACGCACTCGAGGCCGGTCTCCTCGCGCACCTCACGCACGACCGCCTCCGCCAGCAGCTCGCCCCGCTCGACCCGTCCACCGGGCACCGACCACTCCCCCGCCGCCGGTCCGTGCCCGCGCCGGATCATCAACAGGTCGCCGTCGTGGATGGCCACCGCGCCGGCGCACAGCTCGGGTCGCTCGTTCATCGCGGGTCTCCTGGCGGGTCGGGCGTGGGGTCGTCCGGGCGGAGCCGGCGATGCACCAGGATGGCGCGAGCGGTGAGGCCGTAGCGCTCGAAGAAGTTCTTGGTGGCCCGGTTGCCGGGGAGGGCCACCGCGTCGATGCCGACGCAGCCCCGCTCCTCGCACCAGGCGATGAGCAGGTCCATCATCGCCTCGCCGACCCCGACCCCCCGGGCGCCCTCCTCGGTGAAGATGTCGTCGATCACGCCGAGGGTGGTGCCGTCGGCCAGGACGTGCGGCCGCACGGTGCCGTAGCCGACGATCACCTCGTCGATGCACCCGACCACCACCAGCCGGTCGGGGTCGGTGAGCTCCTCGCGCAGCGTCGGGCTGACGGGCTCGCGGCGGCCGAGGGTCAGCGCCCACAGGTCGCCACCGCGCATGGGTGTGAGCTCGTCGAGCCCCATGCGGGCCAGCCGGGTGATGTCGTCGAGATCGGCGATGCTGGCCCGACGAGCGGTCTCCATGCGATCAGGCCGACTGCAGCTGGGCGATCTTGTTCAGGATGGTCTTGCGCCCTCGTCGGGCGGACTCGTAGCGCCGCACCGCTTCGAGCTCCTCGGTGGACAGGCCGGCCAGGCGGGGCACCACCTGCGAGGCGGAGAGGTTGTCGTAGTCGGGGATGGCCAGGTCCCCGGCGGCGACGGCCGGCTGGTCGTGATGGCCCGGAGGGCGGGCCGGCTCGTCGGTCGGCGCGGCCGTCGGCCCGTCGTCGGGACGGGACGCGGCCCCGGCGGCGCGATCGGGTTCGGCCTCGGTGTCGGCGGGCGTGGCGGGCTCGTCGTGGAACACCACCGCCTCGGCCTCGAACGCCTCGACGTCGGCACGGTCGTCGGCCTCGTGCTCCTCGGGCAGCAGGCCCAGCGTCTGCAACACCGCCGCGATCTGCGACTGGCTCTGCCCCAGCCGGTCGCCGGCCAGGTTCGAGCCGTGCTTGACCGCGTACTTCCCGATCACCCGGGCCAGCACCACCTGGCTGCGGCCCCGGTCGACGAACTTCGGGAAGAGCTGCCGGGCGTCGAGCGCGAAGCCCAGCGGGGCGTAGACGAAGACCTCGAACCACTGGTCGATCGGGCTCTTGGGCCGGGCGCCCGGGCGGTCGCCGTTGCTGGAGCCGGCCATGGTGGGCGCCCCTTCCGGGGCTACTTCCGCGCCTTGCTGAGCTGGACGATGGCGGGGCAGTCGGCCTCACCGACCGGGCAGGTCATGTTGTCGGCCGGGCCGAACTGGCCCCGGTTGACGAGCAGGAAGCAGCCGGTGCACACGAACTCGTTGGCCTTCTTGGGCGTCACGCCGTCGGGGGCCTCCGGGGCGTTCTTGTCGACGACCTCGGCCTCGTCCTCGTCCTCCTCGTCGTCGGCGGCCGCGATGCGCACCTTCAGGATGGCGTCGAGGTCGGCTTCGACGTCGTCGGGATCGGCGACCTCGTCGTCGTCCTCGACCTCCTCGTCGCCGACGGCCTTCTTGCGGCCTCGGGGTGCGGGCTCGTCGTCGACCTCGATGGCCGGGTCGGCGACGAGCACCTCGTCGTCGTCGTTCGTCAGCACCTCGTCGTCATCGACGACGACGACCTCGAGGTCCTCTTCGTCGAGCTCGTCGACGTCGACATCGAGGTCGGCCTCGATGCCCCCGTCGAAATCGTCGTCGATCACATCGTCGTCTGCCATGTCGTCCTTGTGTGTGGCCCGTTGTCCGGTGCGACGAGCCGCCTGGGCGGGCGTCGCGGGAGCAGTTGGTCGTTGCGAGAGTCGGGGGCGGTCAATGCCCGCGGGCGGGATGATAGACACACCCACCGGGTGTGATGCGAGTCCGTCCCGAGATCCCTGCCATCGGGGGCCGAGGGACCCGGTCAGCCTCCCTGGCGCCGGGCCTCGGCCCGACGTTCGGCGTCGAGCCGCTCGAGCGCCGGCTCCGGGGTGTGGTCGACGAAGCTCATCATCTCGGCGACGGCACGGTGGCCGGCCTCCTCGGCGATCAGGCGGTGCATCTCCTGGCCCACGACCCGGTAGGCGGGGTGGCCCTGGGGGGTGGTGCGCAGCTCGATGAGGTGCATGGCCTCCCGGGCGTTCATCTGCATGCTGAAGCGCACCTTGTAGGCCAGGGCCACGGCGTAGGCGGCCTGGGCCGGGAACCGCTCGACCATGGCGTCGTAGAGGGCCTGCGGAGCGCTCCATGGCCCCGTCGAACCCGGCCCTCTGGCCGGCGGCGTCGACGGCCTCGGGGCGGGTGAAGCCGAGGTCGCGGGGTCGAGGCGCCTGCCACTCGATGGTGAGCATCCGGTGGCGCTGGAGGTCACGGAAGGCGCCGTAGTCGGCCACCACGTCGAAGCGGTAGTCGGTGCGCTCGAGGGCCCGACCAGGCTTGTGCCGCCGGTTGGTGCGGTCACCGACGTAGGCCCGCACGACCGCGATGCGGTCGTCGACCGACATGGCCCGGACGCGCCGCTCGATCTGGTCCTCGGGCTGGTGCACGTAGGGGTAGAGCATCGACGTGACGAGCTTGATCTCGCCGTCGGGGTCGAAGTCGACGAGCCGGACCAGCGGCGCCGGATCGGTGGGCGTCCCCTCGGGGAAGAGGCGCCCGGCGACGTCGTCCATGGCGTCGCGGGTGCTGCTCAGGTAGGCGCTCCAGGCCACGCCGCGGTCGTCGAGGTCGACGCGCTTGAGGAACGACGGGATCACCTTGCGCAGCTCGCTCAGCATGAGGTCGGCGTAGGTGCGGGCCTCGGGCAGCGGATGGGCCCGCATGCGCAGCAGCAGCTGCTCGTAGCCCTGGCCGGTGCCGTAGATGCCGACGTTCGAGAGCGACGCGGCCGGCAGGATGCCGCGGAGCGAGTCGAACGCCTTGGCCCGGATGGCCTGGCGGTAGACGAAGTCGGAGTCGCTCGGGGCTCTTCGGGAACCGCTCGCGGAAGAAGTCCTGCATCGACGGCAGCAGCTCGGCGTAGGTGTCGAAGAGGCGGTCCATGTCGCCGACGTAGCGGGTGCCGAGCGACGACTGCAGCACGTCGGGGTCCCGGTGGAAGCGGTAGCGACCACCGATGCGGGCGTCGTAGGCGATGTAGCGGGTGGACTGCTCGAGGTAGGCCATGAGCCGGCCCCACTCGAGCACCTTGGTGAGCACGTTCGACGCCTGCTCGCAGGCCAGGTGCACGCCGCCGAGCTGGGCCACCGAGTCGTCGCCGTACTCGAAGAAGACCCGGTCGTAGAGCTCCTCGGCCCGCCGCAGGCCGACGGTGGCGTCGATGGTGGCGTCCCCGGAGATGTCGAGCTCGTTGACGAACTCGTCGAGGAACAGCCGACGCAGGCTCTTGGACGACCGTGAGTAGCGGGCGAAGAGGGCGCCCTTGACGACCTCGGGCAGGTTGACGAGGGCGAACACCGGTCCGTCGAGGTTGGTGAAGTAGCGCCGGAGGACGTCGGCCTCGTGGGCCTCGAACTCTTCGGCGACGTAGACGGTCACGGTCGGGGAGAGTAGAAGGTGGGACCGGACCCCACGCGGATGGCTCGGGATGCCTTTCGGGGCGTGCTCAGAGGGACCGGGGGCACGACGACGTCACTTCCCCGCGCTGCTCTGGAACGCCTCGGAAGCCTGCTCGAGGGCCCCTGGGCGGAGCCACAGGTCGGCGATCGTCATGGCCATCGCCTTGGCCCCGTCGATCACCGCGGCGTCGCCCTCGGGCCCGCCGGCGTAGGTGGCGAACTCCGGCGTGTGGATCGAGACGTGCGGCGGCGAGACCTTGATCATCGGGTGGATGCTCGGCACCTCGTAGCTGACGTTGCCCATGTCGGTGCTGCCGACGACCGAGAACCCGTCGCCCGGGTCGGCCGTCGGCCGGCCGAGGCGGCCCGCGTTGTCGGCGTAGAGGTCGACCATCGGCAGGTTGTCGCGCATGTCGGCGTAGGCGCAGTCCTGCCACTCGTACTCGAGCTCGCACCCGGCTGCGTCGGCGCCCGCCTGGAGGCAGGCGAGCACCCGCTGCCTTGAGCGGCTCGAGCCGCCGCAGGGTGCCGGCCCGCACGTACCACTCGGCCGCGGCGCGGGCGGGCACGATGTTGGGCTTGTCGCCGCCGTCGGTGATGATGCCGTGGATGCGCTCCTCCGGCCGGATGTGCTGGCGGAGGGCGGCGACGTTCATGTAGCCGAGCACCGCGGCGTCGAGCGCGTTGCGACCCTTGTACGGGAAGGCCGCAGCGTGGGCCGACTGCCCGTGGTAGGTCACCCAGATCTGCTGGATGGCGATGACGTTCATGGCCCGCAGGTCGCCACCGGCCGGGTGCACCATCAGGGCCGCGTCGACACCCGTCGAACGCGCCCCGCTCGATCATCTTGACCTTGCCGCCACCGCCCTCCTCGGCCGGCGTGCCCAGCACGACGACGCGACCACCGAGCTCGTCGGCCAGCGCGGCGGCGGCCAGCCCGGCCCCGAGCCCGGCCGCGGCGATGATGTTGTGCCCGCAGGCGTGGCCGATGCCCGGGCAGCGCGTCGTACTCGCAGCACACTGCGATGGTCGGCCCGCTCGTGCCGGCCCGCGCCGCGAAGGCCGTCGTCGAGGCCGTAGGCGTGGCGCTCGACGGCCAGTCCCTCGTCCTCCACGATGCCGGTCAGCAGCTCGTGGGCGAAGACCTCCTCGTAGCCGAGCTCGGGGTGGTCGTGGATGCGGTGCGAGGCGTCGAGCAGCAGGTCGGCCCGCTTGTCGACCTCGTCGATCAGGCGGGCCTTGGCCTCGTCGAGATCCATCAACCCAGCGTAGTGGGGCGGTCGCGCCCTGCCGTCCCCGGCTCCCGGGGGCGATCCGGCCCCTGGTTCGGTGCTGGGTCCGTCAGACGACGATGCGGAGGGCGTCCGGCTCGATCGAGAGCGCGAGGTGCCGGCCGCGACCGACCTTCTCGCCGTCGAGCCAGAGGTCGAGCGGTGGATCGAGCTGGAGCTCCGCGGATGCGGTGCGGGTCACCTCGAGCGCCGGGTGCGGCAGGTGCGTCCCGGTGGGGAGCCGACGGCGGGCCTGCAGCCGATCGCCGAGGGGCATGGTGCCGTCGGTGATGTCGAGCAGGCCGTCGTTCGGGTGCGATCGGGGCCCGAGGTCCCACGAGCCCAACCACTGGGCGTTCATGGCCGCGACCACCCTCCCCCGCCACCACCGTCGCCGGGCGACGGCGTGGGCCACGAACCAGTGCCGCTCGCCGTCGAGCTGGGCCACGCCGAGGTCGCAGGGGAAGGTCATGGCCCCGTCCGACCGCATGCGGGCCTCGTCGCCCAGGCCGCCGAGCGTGCGGCACAGGTCGCCGCCGAGCAGGCCGAGGGTCGGCACCTGGCGACCGGCGCGCCGGGCCTCGGTGACCACGGCCCGGGCCTCGGCGTCGGAGGTCACCACCACCCCGTCGGCGGGGAGCGGGCCCGGCTCCCCCCATGCCTCGCCCGCGCCGGATGGTCACGAGTCGGACGTCGGCACCACCGACGAGGCCGAGACGACGCCGCGGAACATGAGGTCGGCCGCCTGGCGGGCCGATCGGGCCGTGTCGCGATCGGTGGAGGCGTCGGCCACCTGCCGGAGCAGGTCGATGAGCAGCTTGGCGTTGCGGACGAAGTCGCCGCCCGACAGCTCCTCGTCCTCGAGGATCTCGTCGAGCGGCTGGCCCGCGACCCACGCGTGGGCCAACCCGAGGAAGCCCGGGTCGGGTGGCCGGGTCAGGGGCAGCCCCGAGGCCTCCTCGTCCACGTTGAGCTCGACCGCGAGCTGGGTCATCTGCACGAACCGGTGCTCCACGTTGGCGGACGGGAACCAGGGGGCCGCGGCCGGCGTGCTGCTGCGGTGCTCGTAGGTGAAGCACGAGACGAGGCCGGCCAACGCCGCCGGCTCGAGCCCGTCGAGCAGCCCGGACTCGATCGACTCGGCGACGAGCAGGTCGGACTCGTGGAAGATCCGCACCAGGCGCTGCCCCGCGCCGTGAGCCCCCATCCCTCGAGGTAGCCCCACGCCTCGAGCACCTGCAGGATCTGGTCGAAGCGCCGGGCCAGCGACTCGGTACGGCCCCGGATCTGCCGCTTGAGGTCGGCGACCTCGCGCTCGATCCGCTCGCTCTGGCGGGCCGCCCGCAGGTGCCGGTCGCGGTCGGGGCAGTCGTCCACGGGGTGGGCCAGCAGCTGGGCCAGGTCGGCGTCGGCCGCCCCGCGACGGGCCCGTCGGGCTCCCGGGCCCTCGTGCTCGCCGGTGTCCGGCCGCCCCGGGCCGGACCGGCCCGACGGCGTGGGCAGCTCCCGCAGCTCGTCGGCCACCTCCTGCTGGAAGCCGCGGTCGTCGGGGGCGTAGGGCACCGGAAGGGTGACCTTGCCGACGACCTCGGGCCGCTCGACGAAGTCGGTGCTCGCCAGGCTGACGACCCGTCCGCGCTTGGTGAGCACCCGCAGGCGAACGGTGCCGCCCTTGCGGCGGGCCACCGTGAGCACGGCGTAGTGCGCGTCGGTGGTGCGGCCGGGCTGCTGGATCACGTCGCCCGGACGCAGGCGGCTCATGGCCAGCTCCACCTGCGATCGGTGCTGGCCCCGGCCTCGACCGGGATCGTCATGGGACGACGGCACCCGCTCGGTGGCCGCGACGAGGGCCCGGTACGACTCGATGTCGCCCCGGTCGCAGTGGGCCTCGGCCCGGGCCTCGGCCAGCGCCGACTCCCGCCGGGCCAGTCGGGTCTCCATGCGCACCACGGCCTGGTCGGCCTGGAACTGGGCGAACGAGAGGTTCAGCAGGTGGTGCGCCTGGTCGGCGGCGTACCGGCGCACGAGGTTGGCGGCCATGTTGTAGGTGGGCCGGAACGCCGAGCTGAGGGTGAAGCTGCGGCTCGAGGCCAGGCCCGCGACCTCGCCGAAGGACGTGAACGGTGACCACAGCACGACCGCGTAGCCCTGGGTGTCGATGCCGCGGCGCCCGGCCCGACCGGTGAGCTGGGTGTACTGGCCCGGCGTCAGGAACTCGTGACGCTCGCCGGTGAACTTGGTCAGCTTCTCGATCACGACGGTGCGGGCTGGCATGTTGATGCCGAGCGCCAGGGTCTCGGTGGCGAACACGACGCGTACGAGACCGGCCACGAAGCACGCCTCGACCGCCTCCTTGAACGGCGGCACCATGCCGGCGTGGTGCGAGGCCAGACCGGCCTCCAGCCCGGCCATGAAGCGGTCGTAGCCCAGCACCGCCAGGTCGTCGTCGCTCAGCGCGGACACGTGGTCCTCGACGATGTCGCGGATGCGCCGGCGCTCCTCGGGCTCGGTGAGGCGCAGCCCGGCGTCGAGGCAGGCCCGCACCGCGTCGTCACAGGCGGACCGGCTGAAGATGAAGTAGATGACCGGGAGCAGCTCGCGCTCGCGGAGCGCATCGATCACCTCGAGTCGCCGGGGCGTGTACCACTGGCGCCGCGGTCGCCCCCGGCCCGGGTGGCGGGCCACCGCGTCGAAGCGGTCGCCCTCGGGGTTGGGACGGCCGTCGACGAGCGTGGGGATCAGCACGGCTTGGTCGCCGCCGCGCTCCCCCACCATGTAGAGGTTGGCCAGCTCGATGGGCCGCTCGGTCTCGAGGACCGTGGTGGTCGGGCCCCGTACCGTCGAGATCCACTCAGCCAGCTCGGCCGCGTTCGAGACGGTGGCCGAGAGGCAGACGAGACGCACGTCGGGCGGGAGGTGCACCATGACCTCCTCCCAGACGGGGCCGCGGTAGGCGTCCTGCAGGTAGTGCACCTCGTCGAGCACCACGCACCGCAACCCCTCGAGCGCACCCGAGCGGCTGTAGATCATGTTCCGCAGCACCTCGGTGGTCATCACCACGATCGATGCGTCGCCGTTGATGGCGTTGTCGCCGGTGAGCAGGCCGACCGCCTCGCTCCCGTGGCGCTCGACCAGGTCGTGGTACTTCTGGTTCGAGAGCGCCTTGATCGGCGTGGTGTAGAACGCCTTGCCGCCGGACGCGACGGCGCGGGCCACGGCGTGCTCGGCGACCACCGTCTTGCCCGCGCCGGTGGGCGCGGCCACCAGCACCGATTCGTCACGGTCGATGGCGGCGATGGCATCGAGCTGGAACCGGTCGAGCTCGAACGGCCGCCCGAGGCCGTCGTCGGCTTCGCCGCTGATCGGCACCTCCGGGCCCCGGGCTGCGCCAGTCGACGGTTCGGGGCTCACGTTCCCCCTTCGGCTCCCCCGGCCCGGGCCTCGGCGTTCTCGGCCTTCTCGGCCTTCTTGCGCTGGCGCCGGTTGAAGGCCCAGCCGATGAGGATCGACACCTCGAAGAACACGTACATCGGGATGGCGAGGGCGAGCATGCTGATCGGGTCACCGCTCGGCGTGATGACCGCGGCCACGATCACGATGATCACGATGGCCTGGCGCCGGAAGTGGCTCAGTTGCCGCGGGGTCACGACGCCGGCGATCTCGAGGGCCACGAGCAGCACGGGGAACTCGAAGCCCGCACCGAACGCCAGCATCATGAACACGATGAGCTTCACGTAGCTCTCGGCCGTGTAGAACGGCGTGATCTTGCCGGCACCCATGCTGCCGAGGAACTGCAGGGCCGGGTTGAGCGTCAGGTAGGCGATGACCGCTCCGAAGAAGAAGAGCAGGAGGGCCGAGAACGTGAACGGCAGGGCGTAGCGCTTCTCGTTGGGATAGAGGCCCGGGGTGATGAAGCGCCAGAGCTGCCACAGCAGCACGGGCATGGCCAGGGCGATGCCCACGTAGACCGACATCTGGATGCGGAGGGTGAAGGCGTCGAGCGGCCCGGTGGCGATCAGGTCGCAGTTCTCGCCGTTCATGAGATCGCAGAACGGCTTCTGGAGGAACCCGAGCAGCGGCCCGAAGACCATCCAGCCGACCACCGCGCCGAGGGCGATGGCGATCACGCACTTCACGAGGCGCGACCGGAGCTCGGCCAGGTGCTCCCACAGGGTCATGTGCCCACCGGAGGTGCGTTGCTCGGTGCTGTCGTCGATCATCGGCGTGGTGTGGCCGGATCAGGCGCGAGCCGCGTCGGGGGGCACCGACCCGGCATCGTCGGTGGGCTCGACCACGGCGGTGTCGCCCGGGTCGACGGCCCGTTCCGCCCGGGCCACGGCCAGCTTCGCCTCGGCCTCGGCCAGCTCGGCCTGGGCGGCGGCCAACCGGGCCTGGGTGACGGCGAGCTGGGCGGCGGCCACCTCGGCGCTCGGGGCGATGCTCGAGGGTGGGCCGTCGGCGGTCATCGGCGCGGGGTCCGAGGCTGCGCCCGCCGGCGGATCACCCGCCGGGTTGGTCGTGGAGTCGGCGGTGTCGGGGTCGTTGGCGCTGTCGGCGCTGTCGGTATGGGGCTCGGTGGTCGATCCGTTGGTGGAAGGCTCCGCGCCGTCCGCGAAGGCCACGGTCTCGGTGGCCACGCCGGGATCGGCCGGCTCCATCTTCACCGGGGTCGGATCGGTGGTGGTGGCCAGGTCCATGGCGCCGCGGATCTCGTCCTGGAAGCCCGACGAGATCCGGCGGAACTCGTTCAGGTACTTGCCGGCCTGGCGGGCCGCGTTGGGCAGCTTGTCCGGTCCCAACACGATCAGGGCGATGACGAGAATGGCGAGGATCTCACCACCACCGACGTTGAACATGGCCGCAGCCTACTGGTGCAGCCGGGCCCCGAAGTAGTCGCCGGTGGCATCGGTGGCGCCCCGGGTGCGCTCCGCCTGGGCCCTCACGAGTCGTGCCCGATCGGTCAGCACGGGGATGGTCCGGAGGTCACGACGCAGCTCGTCGGCCTGCTCGGCGACGGTGCGCAGGGACCACCACGCGACCACGACCGCGACCACGGCCAGCCCGGCCGGCATCAACCAGATGGCGCTCATGGGCGCCGAGTGTAGGTGGCCGCGACCGCGATCAACGGTCGAGCAGCTGGGAGAGGGCGTCCATGAGGCGCCCGTCGTCGCTCAACAGGTCGTGGAAGTCGAGCAGTTCGTCGTGGCTGATCGGCTCGCCCTCGCCTCGGCGCTCGCTCAGCTCGAGCGGCGGCGCCCACGTCTCGTAGGAGACGCCGGAGGCGACGAGCAGGTCGACCGTGCGGGCCTCGGCCGGCTTCACCACGGTCATGAGACAGACCGGGCAGCGGAAGGAGTAGGTGCCCTGGTTGTCGAACTCGCACACCCGGACGTGGACGTCCGCCGTGGTCAACTCGACATCTCCGCAGTCGCTGCAACTCGCCCGAATCGTCGCCATCCCCGTTGCCCTCTCCTCTGCCCGACCTGCATCGGTCACGCTCTTAACCCGATCGGCAACCGCCGCGGATCCCTTGAGACAACAGCGGTGGGTCGAACGGCCCATTTCGCCCGAAGGTCGTGGGACAGAGCCTGTCCGAAGGGGCCGATCAGGGCGCGGATGGGCCTGTGCCACCATGGCCCCCGTGCCTCCCCGGTTGCCGTCCCTGCGGACCCCGCCGATCGCCTTCGCCCACCGGGGCGCCCGGGCCCACGCGCCCGAGAACACGCTCGAGGCGTTCCACCTCGCACGACGGTTGGGTGCCACCGGGCTCGAGAGCGACGTGTGGCTGACCGCCGACGGCGTTCCCGTGCTCGACCACGACGGCGTCGTCGGAGGGCGGCTCCGCCGCACGTCCATAGACAAGCTCGCTCATGCGGCGCTGCCGGAGTCGATCCCCACGCTCCCGGAGCTCTACCGCGAGTGCGGGACCGACTTCGAGCTGTCCCTCGACGTCAAGGCCGTCGGGGCGATCGACGCGGTGATCGAGGCGGCGGCGTCCGCCGGTGAGGGGGTCCTCGGCCGGCTGTGGCTGTGCCATTGGGACCTCGACGTGCTGACCGCCTGGCGCAGCCGCTGGAGCGAGGTGCGCCTGGTGCACTCCACCAGGATGGGCCGGCTCGAACGCGGTCCCGAGCGACACGCGGCCGACCTGGCCCGCCTCGGCATCGATGCGGTGAACCTGCACCACACCGAGTGGAGCGGCGGGTTCGTCGCGCTCTACCACCGGTTCGAGGTGCTGGCCTTCGGGTGGGACGCCCAGTTCGACCGCATCATGAACGATCTGCTCGCCATGGGCATCGACGCCCTCTACTCCGACCACGTCGACCTGCTGGTCACCGCCGTCGACCGGCACTAGCCGGCTCAGTCGCCGCGGCACCGCATCAGAGACCGTCGAGGCGGTTCGGGGGCCAGATGCGAAGCGAGGCCCGGCCGACCACCGACGACTCCGGGATGGAGCCGAACCAACGGCTGTCCTGCGAGTTGACCCGGTTGTCGCCCATGACCCAGATCTCGCCGTCGGGGATCACGCACGGGTGCTCCTCGGGGCAGGCGATCGGGCCGACGTTGTCGGTGCGGGTGTGGTCGGGCAGGTAGGGCTCGTCGAGCGGTTGGCCGTCGATCTCCACGTGGCCGCCGGTGATCGTGAGCCGGTCTCCCGGCAGGCCGACGACCCGCTTGATGAGATCGTCGATCGTGGTGTCGGTGACCTCCGGGGGCCGGGTGAAGACGACGACGTCGCCCCGGTGCACGTCGTGGAGGCGGTAGCTCCACTTGTTCACCAGCACGCGGTCGCCCTTGTGGAGCGTGGGCAGCATGGACTCCGATGGGATGCGGAACGCCTGCAACGACGTGAGCTGGATCAGGTAGGCGACGATCAGCGCGCCCCCGATGACGAGCACCCATTCGACCATCCGGCGCGTCGAGGACGGCCCGGTCCGGCCTCCGGGTTCGCCGGCCGGGACCTCGCCGGCGGGATCGGTCACGGTCCGGGCTCGGCGCTCTCGGTCAGAGGGAGCCCACGCGGCCGAGCGGCCAGACGCGGAAGAAGGCCCGGCCCACGATCTTCGACTCGGGAATCGAGTTGAAGTAGCGGCTGTCCTTCGAGTCGGGGCGATTGTCGCCCATCACCCAGACGTGGCCCTCCGGGATCTGGCACGGGTTGCTCGGCGGGCAGGGATAGGTGCCCACCGCCTGCGTCTGGGTGCCCTCGGGCAGGTAGGGCTCGTCGAGCACCTCGCCGTTGATCAGCACGTGGTTGTCGGCGATGGTGACCGACTCGCCCGGGAGGGCGATCACCCGCTTGACCAGGTCCTTGATGTCGCTGGTCTCGCCCTCGGGGCGCTCGAACACGACGATGTCGCCCCGGTGGACGTCGTGCACCCGGTAGCTCCACTTGTTGACCAGCAGGCGGTCGCCGACCTCGAGGGTGGGGTCCATCGACTTGGACGGGATGTAGAAGGCCTGGACCGAGGTCATCTGGATGACCAGGGCCACCGCGACCGCGCCGATGATGACGACGATCCACTCGACCGCGCCGCGGACCCAGTTCGCCGACGCGTCCTTGGGGGGCTCGGGAGGGTCGGACCCGCTGTCGTCAGACGGAGGTGCGACAGAGGTCATGCGGTCCGGGATCCTTGCGAGAGCAACGTGGTCGGCGCCGAGGGTAGCGCACCCTCCCCCGCCTCCAGGGTCGGGCCGCTGATGGCGCGGGCGGCTCGGGGCGCTCAGCCAGAGGTGTCGGTGACGCCGTAGCGGGCGAGCAGGCGGCGCGCCGATTCGACGCCGGCCAGGCGCAGGTCCTCGGGCGCCTCGACGACGCTGGCGAGCGGGCCCAACCGAAGCAGCAACCGCTCGAGCCAGGCGCGGGCCGTGATCACCAGGGTGACGCGGATGCGGCCGTCGGGCAGCTCGACCACACCCTCGGTCGGGTACTGCTCGACGACCCACCGGGCCTCGGGGGCGAGGTCGATCTCGACCCTCGGCTCGTGGCCGGTGGGGCTGAACACGCCGTCGTCGACGACGTCCGAGGGCGGCTCGAACTGCTCGTCGAGCAGCTCGGCCGAGCGCACCCGGTCGATGCGGAACAGGCGCTCGCCCTCGGCCAGGTGGCAGTAGCCGGACACGTACCACTGGCCCTGGTCGGTGGAGACCCGGTGCGGCTCGATCACCCGGCGGGTGAGCTCGTCCCGGCCGTAGACGTAGTAGTCGATGGCCACCTGGCGGTGCTCGTGCAGGCCGGTGCGCAGCACGGCGAGGACGTCGCCGGCGACGTCGCCGAGTCGCACGTCGACGGCCGACGACCCGCTCGCGTCGAGCACCCCGGCCAGCTTCTCGAGCCCTCGGGCCAGCGGGCCGTCGGGGTCGGCTCCCGGCACGGCCAGCAGGGTCGCCCCGGCCGTGACGAGGGCCAGACCCTGCTCCGGGGTCAGCGACAGCGGCAGGTGGAAGGCCTGGGGCAGGCCCATCTCGACCCGGCCGTCCTCGACCCTGAGGTCGATCAGCACGTCGGGCGTGTAGGGGTACAGGCCCACCATCGACACCGTCGTGAGGTCGCTCAGCAGCTGCCGCTCGTCGATCTCGAACCGTCGGCAGATCTCCTCGACCGAGGCGCTCCCCCGGGCTGCGACCCACGGCACCAGGCTGAGCATGCGGGCGACCCGCTCCGACGCCGCCGGCCGGGTCACCGACCCACCTCGGTGAGCCACTCGACCATCTGCCGGCGCAGTTCCGGCGGCCCCAGCACCTCGGCGTGGTCGAGGAAGGTCAGGACGAACGACCGGAACGCCGGCCAGTTGGTCACGGCCACGTCGAACACCACGGAGCCGTCGCCCAGCGCCTCCGCCGGGACCTTGTCGCCGAGCTGGCGGGCGGCCCAGGTGGCCTGGTCGGGGTCGACCAGGAGGCGGGCGACCACCTCGTCGCCCTGACCGAGCCGCCAGGGGTCGCCGGGCAGCCCCGCGTCGGTGTCCCGGGGTGCGAAGGCCCCGGGCGCGGTGGTCTCGACCGGGCCGTCGATGCGGTCGAGGCGGAAGTTCCGCTCGCCGTCGCGGGCCAGGTCCCAGCCGGTCAGGTACCAGTGCCCCCGCTGGTAGCCGACCCGCTGCGGCTCGACCGTGCGGAGCTCGTCGTTGTAGGTGAACGCCGCCGTGCGCCGCTCGATGCACGCCTGGAAGAGCGCCGGCAGGTTGGGGTCGGCCGGGAGGGAGGCGAGGGCGCCGTCGATGGCCGGCTCCTCCCCCGGCGACTCGACCACACCGCCGAGCTTCCACAGCCCCTCGACGCCCTCGACGCCGTCGAGGGTCACCGCGGTGGCGGCCAGGTTCAGCGCGGCGAGCTCGTCGGGCTCGAAGCCGGGATCGCGCAGGTAGTAGCGGCTGCGATCGATGCGATAGCCGTCGATCGGCGGGTCGACACCGGGCACCGGCTCGTAGACCAGTGGGATGCCCATGTCGCGGAGGTCGTCCTTGTCGCGCTCGAACGAGCGTCGGAACGCGGCGAGGTTCTCGGGATACCCGGGCACGCGGGCGCGCAGCTCCTCGGCGGTGAGCGGTCGCGTGGTCTCGAGCAGCGCCGTGATCAGGTTGAGGAGGCGTTCGAGCTTGTCCACCGGCGGTGAGCCTACGGGGTCAGAGCGAGGCGATGAGCTTCTCGACCCGCTCGTCGCGGGACTTGAACGGGTCCTTGCAGAGCACCGTCCGCTGGGCCTGGTCGTTGAGCTTGAGGTGCACCCAGTCGACGGTGTAGTCGCGCTTGCGCTCCTTGGCCCGGCGGATGAACTCGCCGCGCAGCCTGGCCCGCGTGGTCTGCGGCGGCGTCTCGACCGCGATGTCGATGTCGGCGTCGTCGCAGATGCGGTCGACGAGCCCGTGGCCCTGGAGCTTGTAGAACACCCCTCGCTCACGGTTGACGTCGTGGTACTGCAGGTCGAGCAGGGCGACGCGGGGATGGCTCAGCGGGAGGTCGTGCTTGGCCCGGTACTGCTCGATCAGGTTGTGCTTGATGACCCAGTCGACCTCACGGTCGAGCTTGAGGGGGTCGTTCTCGATGGTGGTGAGGCAGTGCTCCCACATCTCGAGCGCCTGGGACTCCAGCGGGCTGAGCTCGCGACGCTCGGCGTACTTCAGGGCCCGGTTGAGGTACTCGGACTGGATCTCGAGGGCGCTGGCCTCGCGACCGTTGGCCAGGCGCACCCGGCGGCGGCAGGTCATGTCGTGGCTGATCTCGCGGATGGCCCGGATCGGGTTCTCGAGCGTCATGTCCCGCAGGACGACGTTCGGCTCCTCGAGCATCCGCAGCAGGATGCTGGCCGCCCCGACCTTGAGGAACGTGGAGTACTCGCTCATGTTCGAGTCGCCCACGATGACGTGCAGCCGGCGGTAGCGCTCGGCGTCGGCGTGGGGCTCGTCCCGGGTGTTGATGATCGGCCGTGAGCGGGTGGTGGCGCTGGACACGCCCTCCCAGATGTGCTCGGCCCGCTGGCTGACGCAGTACATCGCCCCTCGGGCGGTCTGCAGCACCTTGCCGGCCCCGGCGTAGATCTGGCGGCTGACGAGGAACGGGATCAGCACCTCGGCGTAGTGGGCGAAGTCGTCACGGCGGCTGGTCAGGTAGTTCTCGTGGCAGCCGTAGCTGTTGCCGGCCGAGTCGGTGTTGTTCTTGAACAGGTAGATGACCCCGCGGATGCCCTCCTCGCGGAGTCGCTGCTCGGCGCTCACGAGGAGCTGCTCGAGGATGCGCTCCCCCGCCTTGTCGTGCACGACCAGGTCGTAGATCGAGTCGCACTCGGGCGTGGCGTACTCGGGATGCGAGCCGACGTCGAGGTAGAGGCGGGCCCCGTTGGCCAGGAAGACGTTCGAGCTGCGGCCCCACGACACCACCCGGCGGAACAGGTAGCGGGCGACCTCGTCGGGGCTCAGACGCCGCTGACCGCGGAGCGTGCAGGTGACCCCGTACTCGTTCTCCAGGCCGAAGATGCGACGCTCCATGGCGAGAGGGTACCGGGATGGGGGGCCAGCACCCGGCACCCCGCCGTTCACCGCCCGGTAACCTGCGGGACGTGGACGTCCGCATGCTTCCGGTGGCCACCGTGGCCGGGGGGTTCGAGGCCAAGATCGTGGTCGCGCGCCTGGGCGCCGAGGGCGTGCTGTGCCAGACCCGCGGCGGCAGCGACAGCGTCTACCCGTTCAGCCGGGTCGAGATCCTGGTGCCCGAGGACGAGCTCGACCAGGCCCGCGAGCTGCTCGATGCCGCGCCGGCGGACGACGACGACTGGGCCCAGGCGTTCCCGTCCAGCGAGGACGCCTACGGAGACGACTCGGTGCCGGCCGGACCCCACGCCTTCTCCTTCGCCCACCGGCGCTCGACCGCGGTGGCGCTGCTGGCCGTGGTTGCCCTGTTCGTGGTCGCCCGCCTACTCGCCCTGGGCTGACCATCGCCCGATCTCGCGCAACCTGTCCCCTGGGCGACGTCACTCACGTCGTTGGAGGGACAGGTTCGACGCCGTTCGGAGGTTCTAGGCGAGGAGGGCGGTGCGCTCGTCCTCCTCGAGGCGGCGGAACGCGCGGCGGGCGTCGGTGCGCTCGAGCACGGCGGCCTCGAGCTCACCTGCCGTCAGCGTGCGGTCGGGACCGGCGAGCGCGCCGACCGCGGCCTTGAGGGCCCCTGCGAGGTCGAGGTCGTCGCGGAAGGCCTCCTGGAGCCGGGCGCTGATCGCCTCGGTCTCGCCGCCGAGCACCGTGGCGTTGTCCTCGTCCATGACGGTGCCGTCGTAGAGGATGTGGAACATGCGGTCGTCGGCCCGGGTGCGGCCGACTTCGGCGACCAGGATCTCGACCTCCATCGGTTTCATCTCGTGGGTGAAGACCTGGCCGAGGATCGAGGCGTACTGGTTGGCCAGGCTGCGGGCGTCGACGTCCTCACGGCTGTAGGCGTAGCCCTTGAGGTCGGCGGCCCGGACACCGGCGATGCGCAGCTGGTCGAACTCGTTGTACTTGCCGACTCCGGCGAAGGCGATGCGGTCGTAGATCTCGCTGATCTTGCGCAGCGTCGACGACGGGTTCTCGGCGCAGATGAGGATGCCCTGGTCGTAGACCACCGCGGCCAGGCTGCGGCCTCGGGCGATGCCCTTGCGGGCGTAGTCGGCCCGGTCCTTCATGACCTGCTCGGGAGCGACGTAGAACGGCATGCTCATGACTGCAGACCCCCGTGGTCGGACGTGGTCTCGGGCACCCGCTGCGGGGTGTCGGCCTCGCGGGCGGAGAGCATCTCGATCAGCGCGTTGAACCGCTCGGCCACCTCGGTGTCGGGCACCCGCTCGAACCCGCGGTCGGTGATGGTGGCCATGGTCGGGTAGATCCCCCGCACGATGTCCGGACCGCCGGTGGCCGAGTCGTCGTCGGCGGCGGTGAACAGCGCGTTGATGGCCAGGTCGAGCGTGTCCTCGCGGCTCATGGCCTCGCGGAACCCGAGCTTGATCACGGTGCTGGCGTGCATGCTGCCCGACCCGGTGGAGGCGAAGTTGCTCTCCTCGTAGCGGCCCCCGGTGACGTCGTACTGGAACAGCCGGCCGGAGCCCCGGGCCAGGTCGTAGCCGGCGAAGAGCGGCACCACGGCCAGGCCCTGCATGGCCGCCGGCAGGTTGTTGCGGACCATGGCCGACAGCTGGTTGGCCTTGCCCTCGAGGCTGAGAGCCGACGCTTCGACCTTCTCGTAGTGCTCGAGCTGCAGCTGGAACAGCTTGACCATGTCCATGGCCGGTCCGGCGGCCCCGGCGATGGCCACGCCCGAGTGCCGGTCGGCGGCGAAGATCTTCTCGATGGCCCGGTGCGAGATCAGGTTGCCGCTCGTCGCCCGCCGGTCGCCGGCCATCACCACGCCGTCGGCGAACCGGACCGCCACGCACGTGGTGGCGTGGGCGATGGTCAGCGTGCCCTCGAGGCTGGACCCGGGCGCCGGTGGCTCGAGCCCCACCCGGCGCAACAGCTCGGCGAAGTTGGGACCGGGATCGTCGGTCGGCGAGAACATCGGGATCGTCACGAGCGGCAGGCTACTGGTTCGCCTTCCGCTGCCGCGTCACGTAGACGAGCGCCAGCGTGATGATGTCGGGATCGTCCCGCAGGTTCCCCAGCGCCGAGTTGCACCGGAAGCAGAGCAGCCCCCGCACCTCGCCGGTCTCGTGGCAGTGGTCGACGTGCAGCGCCGTCGTGCCGGGAGGATCCCCGCAGATCGCGCACCCACCGTCCTGCTCCGCGAGCATCCGGTCGTAGTCCTCGAGCGTCAGCCCGAAGGTGCGCTTGAGATGCGACTTCCGATCGGACGGCTTCTTCCGACCAGATGCTGCGTATGCCCGGTTGTTCGCCTGCTTTCGATCTGGGTTGTCCCTCACCCAGACCTGCGTCCGCTCCCGAGCGATGCGACGCAGCTCGGGGTTGGCTTCGGCGCGAGCGACGGCCTTGGCCTGGAAGCACTCCCGGCACTCGCCGCGGCGCCCATCGACGCATCCGACGGCCTTGTAGAACTGGTCGAGCGGCTTGACCTCGCCGCACACCTTGCAACGCTTCTTCCCCATGGAACGGTCCTCTCGGATCGGCCGGTGGGGAAGGATCCGGCGGTGCTCTCCTGCTCAGCCTAGCTGCTGATACCTGCAGACAGGTGCGTCACTCTCCACCCTTCTGGACGTATGATCTAACGAACTCCTCTGCGTTGGTCTCGAGGACGTCGTCGATCTCGTCGAGGAGGTCGTCGAGCTCGGCCTTGATCTTCTCGCCCTTCTCGGACGTGGCCGGAGCGTCCTCGATCTCCTCGGCGTCCTTCTTGGCCGGTGCCGGCTTGCGGATCTGCTCACGTTCAGCCATGGGGGGCCCTCTCAACTCCGGTGGTCGTGTACGCCGTCGGCATTGACGACCGGTTCCTAGCTACCGAGTCGGTCCAACAGCTCGGCTGCTGTAGTGCAATCGGCCAACAACGTACCCACGTGAGCCTCCGTTCCGCGCGACGGTTCCATCATGGGGACCCGGCGGAGGGGTTCGCGGCCGATGTCGAAGACGAGCGAGTCCCAGTTGGCGGCGACGATGTCGTCGGCCCACCGTTGCAGGCACTTGCCCCGGAAGTAGGCCCGGGTGTCGGTGGGCGGCTCGGTGCGGGCGGCCATGACCTCGGCGTCGTCGGTGAGGCGCTCCATGCCCAGCCGAGCGAAGAGCGACTTGGACGGCCGGAGATCGTGGTACTGCAGGTCCATGGCGGCGAGGCGGGCGTCGTCCCATGCCAGGTCGTGGCGCTCCCGGTAGCCCTCGATCAGCCGGTACTTGGCCACCCAGTCGAGCTGGTCGGCCAGCGACATCGGGTCGGACTCGAGGGCGGTGAGCACGGATTCCCACCGGCGGATGATCTCGGCACCGACCGCCTCGCCGACGCACTCGAGCCCGAACGAGTCGGCGTACTTGCGGGCCCGGTCGAACAGCTCCCACTGCACGTCGAGGGCGGTGACCGTCGAGCCGTCGACCAGCTCGAGCGGGGCCCGGAGGCTCAGGTCGTAGGACACCCGGCGCAGGGCCCACACCGGGGCGTTGAAGAGGAAGTCACGAGGCAGGGCATCGTCCTCGATCATGGCCAGCACCAGCGCGGTGGTGCCGACCTTGAGGAAGGTGGCGACCTCGGAGAGGTTGGCGTCGCCGACGATGACGTGCAGGCGCCGGTACTTGGTGGCGTCGCAGTGCGGCTCGTCGCGGGTGTTGACGATCGGCCGCTTGAGCGTGGTCTCGAGCCCGACCTCCTCCTCGAAGAAGTCGGCCCGCTGGGTGAGCTGGAACGGCACGTCGACGTGGCTGAGCCCGCTGGCCTCGCTGCCGACCTTGCCCGGCGCCGGTGAAGATCTGGCGGGTGATGAAGTGCGGGGTGACGTGGGAGACGATGCGCCCGAAGGGGAGCTGACGGTCCATGAGGTAGTTCTCGTGGCAGCCGTAGCTGTTGCCCTTGCCGTCGGAGTTGTTCTTGTAGACGACGATCTCCTGGCCGTCGGGCAGCGCCCGCCGGGCGGCGTCCATCGACTCGATGAGGATCTGCTCGGCCGCCCGGTCGAACACCACGACGGACCGGGCGTCGGCGCACTCGGGGGTGGAGAGCTCGGGGTGGGCGTGGTCGACGTAGTAGCGGGCGCCGTTGGTGAGCACCGCGTTCACGAGGTGCGTCTCGACCTCGGGGGCCATCGCCCCCACCGGGGGACCGCCACGGGCGTCGTTGCCGGGCGATTCGTCCTCGAAGTCCCAGCCGACGTTGGGGGCGGCCGCGGGCTCGATCTTGCGGGTCTCGTGCAGGTAGGCGTTGATCAGCATCGAGGACGCGGCGATCGGGTTGGACTCGTCGACCCCTCGGATGACGATGCCGTACTCGGTCTCGACGCCACAGATCTTGGTGATCGCCACTGGCGCACCTTACTGGCGTCCATGCCAAGATGACTCGCCATGGCAGACGGGGGGACACGCCGGCGGTGGACGCGATTCGAGCCGGTGCACGCGGTCGTGTACTTCGCCCCGGAGATCCCCGAGGACGACCGGGCCATCGGGCTGAAGGGCTTCTGGATGAGCTACTTCGCCGGTCGGTCGGCCCCGATGGGACCGGTCGGGCCCGAGATGGTGACGGCCACGTTCTTCAACTTCGCCCCGTCGATGGTGGCCCGGGCCCTGCCCGACGCGTGGGCGTTCGCGTCACCCGAAGCCGTGCTGGCTACCCGGCTCGACTCGGTCGACCGGGTGCTGCGGCGGGTGCTCGGTGACGGGGTCGCCGGCCCCGACATGGACGAGTTGGCGGAGCTGGCGGGTGACGCGGCCGCCTGCTGCCCGATCGAAGGCCGACCCCTGGCCGCGGCGTGGTCGTCGGTGGCCCGGCCCGCGCTCCCCCATCAGCGGCTCTGGCTGGCGCTCACGGTGCTGCGTGAGCACCGGGGCGACGGGCACGTGGCCGCGCTGGTCGATGCGGGACTCGACGGGCTCGAGGTGCACGTGCTGCTGGCCGCCGTCGGTGCGGTCACCCGGGAGTCCCAGCTGCGAGCCCGCGGCTGGACCGACGAGCAGTGGGACGAGGCCGCGGCCCGCCTGTCCGACCGGGGATTGGTCGCCGACGGGCGGCTGACCGAGGCGGGCCGGGCGCTCAGCGAGCGCATCGAGGCGACCACCGATCGCCTGGCGTCGGTCCCCTGGTCAGCGCTCGGCGAGGAGGCCACCCGACGCTTCGACGAGCTCATCGAGCCCGTTGCCGCCCGGGTCGCCGACGCCCAGGTGCTCTCCTACCCCAACCCCATGGGACTCCCGGCCGCCTGAACCCAGGTTGCGTAGATCTGAGTCGGCCGCCGACCTGCATCTACGCAAGGTGGATCGGCGGGGTGGACCCAGGTCCGCGCCCGACCGAGGTGGCGTAGATCCGGGCCGGTATCCGACCTGGATCTACGCAAGGTCGGGGGGCGGTCGGTTGGGAGGGCCGGTCAGTCGACGTGGCGGGCCCAGGCGGCGAGGCGGCGGTCGAGGTGGGACCGCACGTCGGGCCACTCGGCCGCGACGATCGAGAAGCGGGCCGAGTCGCGCACCGTGCCGTCGGCGCCGATCCGCTCGGCCCGGATCACGCCCTCGAACCGGGCGCCGAGCGCCTCGATGGCCTGGCGGGACTGGTGGTTGCGCACATCGGTGTCGAGCGACACCCGGCGCACCGACCACGTGTCGAAGGCGTGGGCCAGCATCAGGCGCTTGGCCTCGACGTTGATGCCGGTGCGCTGGGCCGACGCGGCCAGCCAGGTGTAGCCGATCTCGACCACGTCGGGGGTGCCGTCGGTGCGCCGCAACGGGTTCTCCTCGGCCCACGACCAGTACTCGGCCCGGGTGAAGCGCGTGCACCCGACGATGCGATCGTCGGCCCGGCGCACGGTGGCGAAGGTCATGCCGTCCCCGTTGCGCCACCAGTCGACCGCGTCGTCGACGTAGGCGGCCATGGCCGCGCGTCGAACGCGGCATGGTGTTCCAGCGGTAGGCGTCGGGGTTCTCCGACGACGCCTCGACGAGGGCGGGCACGTCCTCGGGCGCCACGGGACGCAGCCGCACGAGCGATCCGGCGAGGGTGACGGGGTCGAGCACGAGGGAAGTGTGGCCGACGACCAGCCGCGAGGACCTAGAGGTATTGGCCGGTCGCCACCCGCTCGATCGACCGGCCGCCGGTGGTGTCGGCGTCGGGCTTCTTGATGAGCGTGCGCACGTAGATGATGCGCTCGCCCTTCTTGCCCGAGATCTTGGCCCAGTCGTCGGGGTTGGTGGTGTTGGGCAGGTCCTCGTGCTCCTTGTACTCCTGGTGGATCGACTCGATGAGGTCGTTCACGCAGATGCCCGGGTTGCCCTTGTCGATGAGCCGCTTGATCGCGAGCTTCTTGGCCCGTCGCACGATGTTCTCGATCATGGCCCCGGACGAGAAGTCCTTGAAGTACATGATCTCCTTGTCACCGTTCTGGTAGGTGACCTCGAGGAACTGGTTGGCCTCGTCGTCGCGGTACATCTCGGCGACCGTCTGCTCGATCATGGCCTGCACGGCCTTGTCACGGTCGCCGCCGCCGAGCGAGGCGACCTCGCCCTCGTCGAGCGGGAGGTCGGTCTCGAGGTACCGGCCGAAGATCTGGGCCGCGGCCTCCTCGTTGGGGCGCTCGATCTTGATCTTCACGTCGAGCCGGCCGGGGCGCAGGATGGCCGGGTCGATGAGGTCCTCGCGGTTGGAGGCGCCGATCACGATGACGTTCTTGAGGGTCTCGACGCCGTCGATCTCGGCCAGCAGCTGCGGGACGATGGTGGACTCCATGTCGGAGCTGATGCCCGTGCCGCGGGTGCGGAAGAGCGAGTCCATCTCGTCGAAGAACACGATGACCGGCCAGCCCTCCTCGCTCTTCTCCCGGGCCCGCTGGAACACGAGCCGGATCTGGCGCTCGGTCTCGCCCACGTACTTGTTGAGCAGCTCGGGGCCCTTGATGTTGAGGAAGTAGCTGCGGGCCTGCTTGTCACCACTGACCTCGGCGACCTTCTTGGCCAGCGAGTTGGCCACCGCCTTGGCGATGAGGGTCTTGCCGCAGCCGGGCGGACCGTAGAGCAGGATGCCCTTGGGTGCCGGGAGGCGGTAGTCGGCGAACAGGTCGTGGTGGACGAACGGCAGCTCGACCGCGTCGGTGATCTGCTCGATCTGGCTGTCGAGGCCGCCGACGTCGTCGTAGGAGATGTCGGGCACCTCTTCGAGCACGAGCTCCTCGACCTCGGGCCGGGGCAGCACCTCGAGCAGCAGGCCGGATCGTCCGTCCTGCAGCACGCTGTCGCCGGCGCGGATCTTGCGGCCCTTGAGCGAGTCGGCCAGCTCGGCCACCCGCTCCTCGTCGGCCCGGCCGACGATCATGGCCCGGTCGCCGTCGTCGAGCAGCTCCTTGAAGGTGACGACCTCGCCGGTCATCTCCGGGGTGCGGGCCAGCACCACGTTGAGGGACTCGTTGAGGACGACCTCGGCCCCCCGCACCAGATCGGTGGTGCCGAGGTCGGGGTGCACGGCGACGCGCATCTTGCGGCCCCCGGAGAAGACGTCGACGGTGCCGTCGTCGTTGGTGCCGAGCAGGGTGCCGTAGGCCGACGGCGGCTGGGTGAGCTTCTCGACCTCGTCGCGCAGCGCGGCGATGTGCTCGCGCGCCTCGCGGAGGGTGTAGCTCAGCTTCTCGTTCTGCGAGACGGCCTGGGCCAGCTGGCCCTTGGTCTCGAGCAGGCGCTCCTCGAGGGTGCGCACCCGCTTGGGGGCGTCCTGCAGCCGGCGTCGGAGCGAGATGACCTCCTCCTCGAGCGCCTTCGCCTGCTCTCGCAGCTCGGCCAGCTCCGCGTCGGACGCGGTGAGCCTTCGTTCGTACTCGGCCTCGTTGACGAGAATCACCTCCTCGACCCGTGTTTTGCGGACCCTACACCGGCCAGCCACCGATGCGATGGAGCCGGCCTGGAATTGCGCGTGAACCGGCCGATGGAACCGGGTGGCCGGTCGATTTGCCCGTCCACCGCTCGCCGCGACACGCTCCGTACCTTCACGCCGACGCTATCGGGGCACCCCGCACGGGCGATCGGATTTCCATCGGAATCCCCGTGTTTATTGTCCGGCGTGGCTACACTTCCCCCAAGGGTGCGGCGACGCACCACCGCCACTCCAACCACTCGAGAGAGGTACAGGCGCACCATGAAGGTCTGGATCGATCAGGATCTCTGCACCGGCGACGGGCTCTGCGAGGAGATCGCACCCGACGTGTTCACCCTCCTCGACGACGGCCTCGCCTACGTCAAGGAAGGCGACAAGGTCTACTCCGACCCGGGTGGAGCCGAGGGCCTGGCGGTCGTGCCGGCCGGCCAGGAGGAGGCCACCATCGAGTCCGCCGAGGAGTGCCCCGGCGAGTGCATCTTCATCGAGATCGACTGAGCCGACCCGGGACCGGGTTCGAGCGGGGGGCCTGCGGGCCCCTCGTGTCGCGTCCGGGCCCGGTTCGTCGTCAGCCCCGCATCGGGGCGTGGCAGTAGGGGCAGTTCTGCTGGTCCCGGTCGACCGACAGCCCGCAGCTCGGGCACTTGGGCCGGTTGAACTGGCGCACGCCCAGCACGATGACCAGCAGGGCAAGGACGAGGAAGATGACGGACCCGACGTAGAACATGGTGCCGGAACCTTAGCGACCACGGCCCGGTGAGCACCCGGACCCCGAGCGCGCCATGATCTGGCGATGACCGACAGCCTGAGTGGGCGGCTGCTGATCGCGGGGCCGAGCCTGGGCGATCCGAACTTCGACCGCACCATCGTCTACCTGCTGGAGCACAACGACGACGGCGCCCTCGGCGTGGTGCTGAACCGGCCGAGCGGGTTCGATGTCGTCGATGCCCTCCCGCTGTGGTCGACCGCCACCGGCCGACCGCACGTGGTGTTCAGCGGTGGGCCGGTCGAGGCCGGGGTGGCGCTCGGCCTGGCCCGGGTGCGAACGCCGATCGACTGCCCCGGATGGTCGACCGTGCACGGGGCCATCGGCTCGGTCGACCTGGCCATGGACCCCGAAGCCATCGCGGCCGGCATCGAGGTCGCCCGGGTGTTCGTCGGCTACGCCGGATGGGGCGGAGGCCAGCTCGACGAGGAGGTCGCGGCCGGCGCCTGGTTCGTGATCGAGGCGGGGCCCGACGACGTCTTCACCACCGAACCCGACCAGCTCTGGGGCGCGGTGCTGCGCCGGGACGAGGCCCGCTCGGCCATGGCCGCCGAGAACCCCAGCTGGAACTGACCCGCTACGGGATGCAGGGGCCGGTCGACACCCTGTCCTGGTGGGGGCCGTCGAGCAACGGGCGTGAGCTCCGACGTCGCCAGCGCGTAGGCGACGCCGGCCTGGTCGGTCGAGATGGCGAAGGCGATGCCGATGACCTCGCCCCCGGGGTCGATCAGGGCCGACCCCGAGTCACCGGGGCGCAGGCCGGCGGCCAGCTCGAGCACCTGGCGGCGGGTCGAGGCGCCGTCGTAGATGTCGCGCCCGGTCGCGTCGATCTGGCGCGCCACGGAGAACGGGGCGATCCGCAGCGGCTCGCCGCCCGGGTGGCCGAAGACCCCACCGGTCTGGCCCCTGGCCGCGGCCGCCATCGGCAGGGCCGGACGGTCGAGTCCCTTCACGTGCAGCAGGGCCAGATCGCGCTCCGGGTCGAAGGCCACCACCGCCGCCGCGAGCTGCCGGTCGTCGTCACGCTGGATCTCGCTCGATCGCTCCCCCGCCACCACGTGGGCGTTCGTCACCACCAGGTCGTCGGCCACCACCCAACCGGTGCCGTCCTGGATGCGCCGGCACGCGATCCCCTCGACCTTGACCACGGACCGGGCCGCGGTCCTCGGCGACCGCGTCGCTGAGGCCGCTCTCCGGCGGTGGCGGGCCGACGGGTTGCGACGGCTGGAACGCGTCGAACACCTGAGGGAAGTTGTCCGTGCCGACGAGCGACCGGAGGGCCTGGCCCAGGTCGGGAGGCGCCGGCAGGTGGTCGTCGACCGCCCGGGCCACGGCCGATCCCGTGGTCAGCTGCCCCGGCCAGCCGGGTGTCTGCTGCAGCACCGGCAGCACCACCCACGCCAGCGCGATCAGGCCCACCAGCCCGGCGACCGCACCCAGGATCCGGTCGGCCGCGACGGCCTGGCGGGTCGTCGGAGGTCGGGGGCGAGGCGGTTGCCGGCCCACAGCCCGACGGTCTGGCCGATGGCCGCGAAGAGGACGACCACCCCCACGGTCACCAGCACGACGCGGACGTGGTCGACCGGATCGACGTGCTCGAGCGCCCAGGGCAGCACGCGCACCCCGACCACCAGACCGGCCGCCAGGCCCGACCCAGGACAGCACCCGGGCGGTGAAGCCCAGCCGGTAGCCACCCACGACCGCCAGCACCGCGGCGCCGATCAGCACGACGTCGAGCGCGTTCACGCTCGCCTCATCCGTGGCTCGCTCGCGGCCCCAACCGGCGACTTCGCCCCCGACGGCCGCCTCTCAGTGCCCGAGCAGGCGGGCATGGGTGAGGAAGCCGGTGTGGCCGACCATCCGGTGGTCCGGACGTACCGCCTGGCCCTCGATGTGCCAGCCCCGGTTGAGGACCTCCATGGTCTCGGCCATGGCGAAGTCGCTCTGCTCGAGCCGCTCGCGCAGCTGCACCGCCTGGGTGATGCTCGGGGTGTAGGCCAGCAGGATGCCGCCCGGGGTGAGGGCGCTCTCGGCGTGCTTCACGACCTGCCACGGCTCGGGAGGTCGAGCACGATGCGGTCGAAGCCCGTGCTCGTCGATGCCCTCGTAGCAGTCGCGCACCTCGACGTCGTAGCGCGCCAGCGCCTCGGCCCCGAGGAAGGACTCGACGTTGGTGCGGGCCCGGTTCGCGAAGTCCTCGCGCATCTCGTAGCCGGTGATGGTGGCCCCTGCCCGGAGCATGGTCATCGACAGCGCGCCGGAGCCGACGCCCGACTCGAGCACCCGGCAGCCCGGGGTGATGTCGGCCAGCATGAGGATCGGGCCGAGGTCCTTGGGGTAGATCACCTGGGCCCCACGGGGCATCTTCAGGATGAAGTCGGCCAGGGTCGGGCGCAGCACCCGGTAGGAGGCGTTGCGGGTCGACTGGGCGAGGAGGCCCTCGGGCTGGCCGATGATGGCGTCGTGGGGCACGAAGCCGGCGTGGGAGTGGAACTCGCCTCCGGCCTGGAGCGTGACCAGGTAGCGACGCTTCTTGTTGTCGATGAGCAGCACGCGCTCACCGGCCTCGAGGGGACGGCTCACACGGACGCTCCTGGGGTGGGGACGAGGTTCGACACCGGCGGCGCCGACCGGGTCGGGCTCAGGTCGACCGGGACCGCACGGGCCGGGTCGTCGGGGTGGTGACCGCCGGCCCGCTCGACGAGCCGGCAGAAGGCGCAGACCTCGGCCGAGGTCGGCGCGCCGCACGACGTGCACGGCTGCAGGTCGGCCTGCTCGCCCTCGGCCTCGGGCCGGAAGTGCTCCGAGGCCCGAGCGAGGAACCCGAAGTAGAAGTCGTGCTTGGTGCCCGGCGACGTGGCCTCGACTGCGTTGAGCGACTCCTTGTAGCCGAGGTGCTTGTTGCCGACGGCCATGGGGCACTCGTCGACGATGTAGTCGATGCCGCGCACCACGCAGTAGGCCGCCATCTCGCGCTCGCCGAGTCGGACGAGCGGCTTGACCTTGCGGGGGAAGCCGTGGCGGGCGGGCAGCACGGGGAGCTGGCGTCCGAGGTAGTCGGTCTGCCAGCGCAGCACGTTGCCGAACAGCACGGCCGCCTCGTCGTCGAGGTTGTGCCCGGTGACGACCACGTCGTAGCCGCCGTCGATGGCGGCCTTGTCGAACAGGTGGCGCTTGGAGAGGCCGCACGCCGAGCAGGGCACCCGCTTGGCCGCCCGGGACCCCTCCGGGATGTCGTAGCCGTAGTCGGCCGGCAGGTCGACCTCGAGCAGCGTGGCGTCCCGTCGAGCGGGCGTAGGCCCGGGCGCACTCCCCCGAGGCGTCGCTGTAGTCGCCGATGCCGAGCCCGAGGTAGAGGCCGTCGGCGTCGTAGCCGAGGTCGAGGAGGATGTCCCAGACGGCCAGGGAGTCCTTGCCCCCGGACACCGCGACGAGCACGCGCTCCCCCGCCTCGATCATGTCGAACTGCTCGATCGCCTTCGTCGGTCTGGTCGCGGCAGAGCTTCAGGAAGTGGTCGGCGCAGAAGTTGGCGTTGTGGCGGCGGATGTCGATGATCGCCGGCTCGCGGCACACCCGGCACTTCATGACATGCCACCCGAGATCACGGGCCGGATCTCGACGTCGTCGTCGGCGCCGAGCCAGGCGTCGCCCGCCACGATCGTGCCGTCGCGGATGACCAGCACCGACTCACGGTTGATGTCGAGCCGGCCCGAGCAGGGTCGACACCTGCATCGATCCCTGGACCTCGACCTCACGACGGGGGTTGCGCAGCAGCACCTTCACGGCGTCCATGATGGCCCGTCGGGCGGCTCGACCGGCAACGCGGGCGGCCCGGATCAAGCGGCGTCGGCCCGCTCCCCCGCCCTCCGGGCCTTGCGGGCGGCCTGCTTCGCCAACTTCTCGGCCCGGATGGCCTCCTTCTCGGCCAGCTCCGCGTCCCGCTGCGCCTGCCGCTTGATCGTTCGGGAGGTCTTCTTCGAGCGGCGCACGTCGACCTTGAGCTCCCTCGCCGCCTTCTTGCGCTGGCGCTTTGAGGGCGGGGCGTGGCCGTGGTGGATCGTCACCGACTGTCCGGCGCCGAGCGGCTCCCGGTAGATGACCTCGGTTTCGGCGCGGACCAGCCACTGGAAGAACTTGATCGTCCAGACCACGAAGCCGATGCCGATCCACATGCGGCTGCCGCCGAGGAAGCCGCTGCTCATGGCCCGGGCCCGCAGGTAGGCCAGCATCAGAAGCGCCTGACCTCGACGATGGTGCGGTTGCGCCGACCCCGTCGCCGGCCGATGACGAAGGCCAGGGCCACCACCGCTATCCCGAGGACGGCCACCGCGGTGATGGCGTAGCTCTTGGCCTCCTCGCCGATGACCTCGACCTCGCCCTGCAGCTCGCGCAGCTTGGCCTCGATGTCGTCGCGACCGATGGTCTTGCCGCGGTAGTCGGCCAGGGCCGGGTTCGGGGACTTCGACGACGACGGACTCATGTGATCCTTCCGTGCTCCTGGCCCTGGGCCCTCATGATGCGGCGGACGGCGATCACGATGACCAGCGCCAGCACCACCGCCACGATCACGTAGGGCGCCCACGACCAGAACCCGTCGAAGACGCCGTTGGTCTCGGTCTGCAGCACGCGCAGCAGGCTGAGCCCGAGGAAGAAGAGCCCGACGGCCATGAGCAGGGAGCCGCCCGCGCCCCAGCCGACGTAGGCGCCCAGGGTCTTCAGGGGGCCGATGGTCTCCTGCGAGGCGTAGGCCTTGAGCAGCTCGAACAGCTCGGCGGCGATCTCGCTGATGGTCTTCTGCTTGGCCACGTGGGTCCTCTGTCGGGGACGATCGGTTCGAGCGGTGCACCCTCGGCGAAGGGGCAAGGTGTATCCCGGACATCGAGCCGGCGCAAGCACCGACCGTCAGGGGGCGTCGTCCTCGGCGTCGCCCGCCCTCCAGCGCGAGCCGCCGGCTCAGGAAGGTCTCCTCCTCGGCGAGCAGCTGGTCGAGACGGTCGACCCGCGACCTGGCGTCGGGTTGCTCGAGCAGCCGCTGCTGGTCTGCCGGCCCGATCGGCGCGACCGCGGTGGCCTGGTAGCTGGCCAGGACGGGATCGTCGGTCAGCTCGAGCGTGGCCGGGGCGGCCGCGTCGCCCAGCTCGGAGCGAACCGCGAGCACCCGGCGCAGGCGCGCCACCAGCTCGCCGACTGCGCCGGCCAGATCGGCCGTGGCCGCGTTGGAGAGCTCGGGCTCGGGCCAGTCGTCGACGTCGGCCCGCGGGTAGGGGTCGTCGGGGAGCCATTCGCGCACCCGGATGCGGCGGGTGCCGACCGTGCCCAGCGCCCACCGGCCGTCGGGCATCTCGGCCGCCTCGATGATGCGGGCCACCGTTCCGACGTGCACCCGCTGATCGCCGCCCCCGACCTCGCTGCCCCGCTCGATGAGCACCACGCCGAACTCCTGGTCGCCCGCGAGGCACACCTGCACCAGCTCGCGGTAGCGCGGCTCGAAGACGTGCAGCGGCAGGTAGACGGTGGGCAGCAGCACGGTGCCGAGCGGGAACATCGGCAGGGTCGCCATGCCCGGAGGCTAGATCGGGCCGGCGACCCTACGATGGCTCGCATGTGCCGAAACATCACCGAGCTCCGGGGCCTCGAGCCGGCGGCGACCCGCGAGGAGATCGAGGCCGCCGCCGCGCAGTACATCCGCAAGGTCACCGGCATCGCCAAGCCCAGCCCGGCCCTGGCCGAGTCGATGCGCACCGCATCGCTCGAGGTCGCGGCCATCACCGAACGCCTGCTCGCCGAGCTGCCGGCCCGGCGCCAGCCGCCCCGGACGGTGCCACCGCTGCGCCGTCCGGAGGTGCGGGCGCGCCTGGGCCTCAGCCCGATGTGACCCTCAGCCGAGGTGACCCTCAGGCCGAGGTGACCCTCAGGACGGCGCCGACGCAGGGCCGAGGGCGTCGAGGGACACGCCCTTGCCGTACTCGGCGAGGGCCACCGCGACCTGGTCCGACAGCGTGAGCGCGGTGGGCAGGCTGCCGTTGATGACGAAGGCGAAGGTGAGGTCCTCGCCCGACGCCGACCGGGCGAAGCCCGCCAGGGCCGACACCTCGTTGAGCGTGCCGGTCTTGGCTCGCACCTTGCCCTCGGCGGCCGTGCCCCGCATGCGCTTGCGCAGCGTGCCCGACTCGCCGGCCACGGGCAGGTCGGCGGCGAGGGACGAATCGGGGCCCTGGTGGTCGAGGGCCGCCGACAACAGGTCGCAGGTCACCCTGTTGCTGAGGTCGAGACCGGAGCCGTCGGTGGTGACCGACCCGGCGGTGGGCAGCCCCAGCCGGTGCAGGGTGTCCTGCACGTCGGCGGCTCCCGCTTCGGTGGTGCCGAGCTGGCCGTCGTGGGCGGCAAGGACCTTGAGCAGCACCTCGGCCGTGGTGTTGTCGCTTCGCCGCAGCATCTCCCGCACGTTCGTGCGTCATCGGCAGCGAGTCGAGCGAGGCCACGGTGGTGGCATCCCTGGGGGGCGGTGCCCGTGGTGGGAGCACCGCCGACGTCGACGCCGCGCTGCTCGAGCAGCGAGGTGAGCGTCTCGGCCGCGAGCTGGGCCGGGTCGCCCGGGTGCCGCACGGCGGCCGGCTGGTCGGGGTGCTCGCTCAGCCCGGTGAACCCGTCGTTGACCATGAGCGCACCGAGCGGTCCGACCTCGTTGGCCGTGATGTAGCGCCTGGGCCACGTCGACAGGTAGCGGACCGCGTCGAACTTCGACTCGTCGGCGATCACCTGCCCCCGGATCTCGGTGACCCCGGCCTCCTTGATGGCGTCGGCGAGCTTGGCGTAGTCGTTGTAGGGCTCGTCCGGCTCGTCGAAGGTGGACAGGTACCCGGTGGTCGCCAGCAGCGGATCGCCCGCCCCGACCACGTAGAGGTCGCCGTCGATCACCCCGTCGTTCGGTCCCGACTCGGCCACGGCCGAGGTGGTGACCGTGCCGTCCTCCCCCATCCGATCGAGCACCGCGGTGGCGGTGAGCAGCTTCTCGGTGGACGCGGGCATCACCGGGAGGTCGCCGTTGTGGCTCAGGATCGTGCGCCCGGTGGCCTGCACGGTGAGGCAGGTCGTCGACGTCGTCTGGGCGAGGATCGGCTGCAGCGCGGCCTGCAACGCCACGTCGGCCTGGTGGGCGGCGAGCAGGCCGGGCACCCGCCGGGCCGAGAGCACCGGGGTGATCGCCGAGCGGGTGGCGGAGGCGTCGGTCGACGAGCTCGACCGGGTGCTGGAGGCCGTGGTGTCGGCCTCGGCCGCGGGCGATCGCGAGCGAGCCGCCGACCAGGGCGAGCAGCAGCGCGACGGCGATCGAGGCGGCGGCGGGACGACGAGGCATTCGGACGAGCGTATGGGGCGCGGCACGCCGGCGGGTGGCAGCCCGACCCCGGTCGGGCGGCCGATCCGGCGGCCTCAGAGACCTCGGCGCTGCCGCCAGCGGGCGTGCTCCCACATGCGGGCCAGGGCGTTGACCGCCCGGTTGGACGACGGGTAGCAGAGCTTGCCGGCAGTCGGCCGTGCCCCGCACCGCGGCGTTGTCCGGGAAGGTCACGGCCAGCTCGGTGGCCACCAGCACCGGCTTGCCCAGCTCGTCGGACAGCTGGGACGCGACCGTCGTGTAGCGCTCGTCCTGGCGGTCGTGGAAGGCGGCGATGCGCTCGAGCCCGAAGTCGGGGAAGAACGGGCCCCTCCTCCTCCATGCGGCCCTGGTTCGACTGGATGCCCATGCCCAGGAGCACGATGGCGTCGACGTCGGGGTGGCGGGCCACGATCTCGAGGATGGTCGGGATGGTGTCCTTGGTCTCGCCACCGGCCAGGTCGATCGGGTTGTTGCGGCTCCAGCGGGGCGGCAGCTCGGCGTCGAGCGCGGCGACGAGGTCGTCGGGCAGCGCCAGCAGCTCGAGGTCGGTGCCGGCGATGGCGTCGGCGGTGACCACGCCCCAGCCGCCGGCGGTCGTGACGACGGCGACCTTGTTGCCCGTGGGCGCCGGCTGGGTGGCGAAGCTGGCGGCCAGCTCGTAGGCCTCCTCGATGCGTGCGGGCCCGCACCACCCCGGCCTGGCGGCACATGCCGTCGAAGACCCGGTCGTCGGTGGCGAGCGACCCGGTGTGGCTGGCCGCGGCCCGCTGGCCCCCGGAGGTGGCGCCGCCCTTCACCAGCACCACCGGCATGCGCTCGGCCACGGCGGACACCTCGCGGAAGAACCGGCGGCCGTCGCTGATGCCCTCGACGTAGGCGAGGGCCGACGTCGGTGGCGGGGTCGTCGGCGTAGAAGCCGAGGAAGTCGGTGACCCCGACCATGGCCGCGTTGCCGGCCGACACGGCCCGGCTGATGCCGACCCCGCTGGCGCAGGCGTAGTTCATGAACGACGACACGAAGTTGCCGGACTGGCTGGCCACGCCGATGCGGCCCGGCCGGCGGATAGGGCGCCACGATCTGGGCGCACAGCGACGACGGCGTCGACACGACGCCCTGGCCGTTGGGACCGACGATGAGCATGCCGAGGTCGTCGGCCAGCGCGACCAGCTCGAGCTGGGCCCGCAGGCCCTCCTCGCCGGCCTCGCCGTAGCCGGCCGACGCCAGGAACGCGGCCTTGATGCCCTTGGCCGCAGCGGCCCGCAGCACGTCGGGGTTGGTGGCCGCCGGCGTGCACACGAACACCAGGTCGGCCTCGCCGTCGGGGAGGTCGTCGAGGCCGGGGACGGTGTCGATGCCGAGCACCGGTGAGCGCCTCGCGGTTGGTGGCGAAGATCCGCCCGGCGTAGCCGTTGGCGAGGATGTTGTGCAGGGCGACGAACCCGAACTTGCCGGGGTGGGTCGACGCGCCGGCGACGACCACGCCGGCCGGGTCGAACAGGGCGCGGAACTGCTCGGTGCGCAGGTCGGGCGAGGCGGTCATCGGGCGACCTGCCCGGTGGTCGACATCTCGGCGTCGCGCACCTCGACGAGCGCGTCGACGGCGATGGGCACCCCGTCGACCACGATCAGCGGGTTCACGTCGGCCGAGACCAGCTCGGGGGTGGCGATGGCGGCCCGGGAGAGACCGAGCAGCACGTCGGCGAGTCGCTCGCGGTCGACGGCCGGCTCGCCGCGGAAGGGGCCGAGCAGCGCCTGGGTGCGCAGCTCGTCGATCATCTCCTCGGCGTCGACCCGCTCGATCGGGACGAGCCGGATGGCCACGTCGGCCAGCGCCTCGGTGAAGATGCCGCCGATGCCGAGCACGACGGTCATGCCGAACTGCGGGTCGTCGGCCAGCCCGGCGATGAGCTCGCGGTTGCCGCGCAGCATCGGGGCGACGAGCACGCCGACCTCGCCGTCGTCGGCGGTGGCCGCCGCGAGCAGGTCGGTGGCCGCGGCCGCGCACCGCGGCGGCGTCGGCCGAGGCCCAGCCGCACGAGGCCTCGCTCGGTCTTGTGGGCGATGCCGTCGCCGCACAGCTTGGCGACCACCGGGTAGCCGATGGCGTCGGCCGCGTCGGCCGCGGTGTCGGCGTCGGCCACCACCCGCTCGGCCGGCATCGGCACGCCGTGCTGGGCCAGCAGCGCCTTCGACTCGGCCTCGGAGAGGGTGTGGGTGCCTCGGGCGGCGCTGGTCGGACGGTCGTCGGTCGACATGGGTGCGTACCCTACTCAGCCATGTCCGACGCCCTCGCCGTCCCGACCGAGTCGAGCGCGTCCGGCGGTGCGCCCCGGTTCAGCGGCCTGATCGAGGGCTTCTACGGCCCACCGTGGAGCTGGGACGCCCGCTTCGACGTGATGCGGTGGTGCCACGACCGGGGCATGAGCCACTACCTCTACGCCCCCAAGGACGACCCCCTGCACCGCGAGCGCTGGCGGGAGCTCTACGACGCCGACGCCCTCGACGGCTTCGAGCGGCTCGTCGGAGCCGGCACCCTCGAGGTCGGCTTCGGCATCTCGCCGGGCCTGTCGATCGACTACGGCTCGCCGACGACCGGCTGGCGCTGGCGGCCAAGGTCGACCAGCTGCTCGACCTCGGCGTCGGGCTGGTGGCGCTGCTGCTCGACGACATCCCGGTGCGCCCCGGGCTCGGCGCACGAGCACGTCGAGCTGACGACCTGGCTGCACGACCACCTCGCCGGCCGGGCCGCCCTCGTGTTGACGCCGACCGAGTACACGGGCAACCGATCGACGCCCTACCTCGACGCGCTGGCCGCGGGCGTGCCCCGAGGACGTGCCGATCGGCTGGACGGGCACGACCGTGGTGTGCGACGAGATCACCGTCGCCGACGCCGACGCCCGGGCCGAGGCGCTCGGCGGTCGCCGCCCCCTGCTGTGGGACAACTACCCGGTCAACGACATGGTCATGGCCGATCGTCTCTTCCTCGGCCCGGTCCGGGGTCGCGAGCCCGGGTCTGGCGGCCGCCTGCTCGGGGTACTTCGCCAACCCGATGGTGCAGCCGATGGCGTCGAAGCCGGCGCTGTCGTCGATCGCCGCGCTCGTGCGGGGCGACGATCCCGACGCGGCGTGGTCCGCCGACATCGGGCCGCTCCGGACCTTCGCCGAGGCCTGCGACGGCGTCCGTCCGTGGGAGCTGGTCGATGCCGCGCTCGGCCGCGACGCCGGCCCGAACGATGCGCTCGACGCACTCGAGGCGTGGCTCCGCCGTGCCCGGGCCTGCGAGGCACCCGGGCTCGAGGGCGAGGCCGATGCCTGGGTCGAGCAGGCCCACGCCGAGGCCCGGCTCGGGCTCACCGCGGTGAAGCTCATCCGCGCCCGGGCGGCCGACGAGGCACCGTCGCGCCTGACCGAGCTCAGCATGGCCCTGGCCGCCACCTGGCCGTCGGTGCGGCGGGGCCCGGTGTCGGTCATGGGCCCCCGCTGCAGCTTCCGGCCCGTGATCGCCCAGGACGACGCGGGCGACTGGAGCTACCGCGACGCGGCCCTCACCCTCGATCGCAACGCCATCGACCGGTTGGTGCGGGCCGCCCTCGACCGCTGACCGACCAGCCGGTCAGGGCTCGCCGGTCAGGGCTCGAGGGCGGCGCGGAAGAAGTCGCGCAGGTGCTCGAGCCGCGTCTCGAGCAGCACCTCGGCGAGCGGGTCCCGGCCGAGCAGCCCCTCGATGAACGGCACGTCGCTGAAGTAGCTCATGAGGGTGGCGTAGCCGGTGAGCAGCAGCTGCTCGGGGTCGAACTTGCGGAAGTTGCCCGGCCCCCATCTCGCGCTCGAAGTACTGCGACGGCCCGCTCGAAGCCGGGCCGGAGGGCGACACCGAGGTCGACGCCGAGGCGGGCTGTTGGCGTCGAGCGCCTCGCGCCGGACGATGCGCACGAAGTCGGGGTTCTCGCGGAAGAACTCGAACCCGGCGGTGATGACCCGGTCGACCTGGCTCCAGCCCTCGCCGGTGTGGTCACCCTCCGTGGCGATCTCGACCCGGCCGAGCCACTCGAAGAGGGCGGTCTGGAAGACCTCCTGGTAGATGGCCTCCTTCGACGGGAAGTGGTGGAGCACGCTCGACCGGCGGATCCCGACCGCTTCGGCGATGTCGTTGAGGGACGTGCCGGCGTAGCCCTGCTCGGCGAAGCGATGCCGTGCCTCGAGCAGGATCGCGTCGCGAGTCGTCGTTCCTGCGCCCGTGGCCACGGCGTCAGGGTACCGGACCAGCCCCCGAGCGAACGGGGACCGGCGTTCCGCGGGGGCGGTAGGGTCCGGCCATGGACATCGTCGCCGCCCTGTTCATCGACACGATCGAGCTGCGCCAGGTGCCGGGACCGTCCACCCGGATCGACCTCTCCGGCGTGCAGTTCTCGGCCCCGGCCCCCGGGCCGGCCCCGGTGACGATCGAACCACACCTCGTGGTCATCGTGCGCTGCGCGGCCGACGAGTCGGGCAACGGCGCCCTCGAGGTGTCGTACCGACGCGACGGCGAGCAGATCGCCCGCAACGTGCAGCCGCTGCAGGTCGAGCCGGGCAAGTTCAACTACCGCCTCGTGCGGGCCGAGCTCGAGTTCGAGACCCTCGGCACCATCGAGGCGCACTGCCGCATCGACATGGGCCCGGTCACCGTGGTGCCCTACACCCTGCTCCCGCCGGTCGACTGACGAGGGCGTCGTCCGGCCATGCCCTTCGCCGCGGCCCTGTCCGAGCACCCGCTGGCGACCCACGCCACCGGCGAGGTGATCGGCTCGCTGCTCGAGCAGATCGGGCCCGAGCCCGACGTCGTCGATCGTGTTCGTCACGGGTGCGCACCTCGGCGCGCTCGACGACATCTGCGCCGCCGTGCGCGCCACCCTGGCGCCCCGCACGCTCGTCGGGGCCACCGCCGTCTCCGTGCGTCGGCGGCGCCGCGCGAGGTCGAGGAGCAGGCGGCCGTCAGCGCCTGGGCCGGACGGGTCACCGGGCCACGGCCGTGCGGCTCGAGGCTCGACCTCTGGTCGAGGGCGACCTCGACGGTCGACCTCACGTCGGGATCGACGGTTCCGGCCTCGGCGACCTCGATCACGGGGAGGACCTGGTCGGCTTCGTCGGGCTGCCCGAATCCGCGGGGCGACCGGGGTCGACGCTGCTGCTGGTCGCCGACCCGACGACCTTCCCGCTGACGCCTTCCTCGACGCGGCCGCCTCGCAGCTCCCGACCCTGCACGGTGGTCGGCGGCGTGGCCTCGGCCGCCCTCGGCGCCCGGCGCCAACCGCCTCGCCCTCGACGACGCGGTGCACACCGACGGCGCGGTCGGCGTGCTGCTCGGGCCCGAGTGGCCGGTGACGACGGTCGTGTCCCAGGGCTGCCGACCGATCGGCGACCCCTTCACCGTCACCCGGGCCGAGCGCTCGATGATCTACGAGATCGCCGGGCACACCGGCGCTCGACCAAGCTGCAGGAGGTCGTCGACTCGGTGCCGGCCCGACGACCGATCGCTCGCCCGCGCCGGGCCTGCACCTCGGGCGGGTGGTCGACCACCGCACCCTCGACCCCGACCGCGGCGACTTCCTGATCCGCAACCTCCGGGGGGCCGACCCCGACGTCGGCGCGCTGGCCGTGGGCGACGAGGTCGAGGTCGGCACCACCGTGCAGTTCCAGGTGCGCGACGCCGAGTCGGCCGACGAGGACCTCCGCCTCCTGCTGGCGGGCACCGCCGCGTCCGTCGGCCCTCGTCTTCACCTGCAACGGGCGGGGCGTGCGCCTGTTCGGCGAGCCCGACCACGACGCCGCGTTGGTCAGCGACCTCGTCGGCCCGGCCGTCGCCGGCATGTTCTGCGCCGGCGAGGTCGGTCCGATCGGGACCCGGTCGTTCCTGCACGGGTTCACCGCGTCGATCGCCCTGTTCTCCGAACCGGAGGTCGACGGGGGCCCGGATCGGGGTGTCACACCGGTTGGCTAGGGTGACTCGCCGTACCGCACCGCCACACCCGAGCGCTGCTCCACCCCTCTGCCCTCGCCCTCGTCTGGAGGAACCGTGACCAACCCCGACCTCGAGCAGCGAGCGATCGACGTCGTCCGTGGCCTGGCCATGGACGCCCCGCACGCGGCCCGATCCGGCCATCAGGGCACGGCCATGGCCCTCGCGCCGCTGGCCCACGTGCTGTTCACCCGCATCATGAACTACGACGCCGCCGAGCCCGACTGGCCCGACCGCGACCGGTTCGTGCTGTCGGCCGGCCACGCGTCGATCCTGCTCTACTCGATGCTCTACCTCACCGGCTACGGGCTCACGCTCGACGACCTCAAGGCCTTCCGCCAGTGGGGCAGCGCCACGCCGGGCCATCCCGAGGTGCACCACACCAAGGGCGTCGAGGTCACGACCGGTCCCGCTCGGCCAGGGCTTCGCCAACGGCGTGGGCATGGGCCTGGCCGAGCGGTGGCTGCGCGGCCAGTTCGGCGCCGAGGTCGTCGACCACCACACGTTCGTCGTCTGCGGCGACGGCTGCCTCGAGGAGGGCATCAGCCACGAGGCCGCCTCGCTGGCCGGGCACCTCCGCCTCGGGCGGCTCGTCTACATCTACGACGACAACCACGTCACCATCGACGGCCCCACCGAGCTGGCGCTCGACGACGACCCGGTCAAGCGGTTCGAGGGCTACGGCTGGCACGTCGAGCACGTCGGCGAGATCGCCAACGACCTCGACGCGCTCGAGGCCGCCATCCGTCGGGCCATGGCCGTCGACGACCGCCCGTCGCTCATCGTGCTGCGCAGCCACATCGCGTTCCCGTCGCCCGACCACACCGACGACCCGGCCACCCACGGCTACGCCCTCAAGGACGCCGAGATCACCGCGACCAAGGCCGTCATGGGCATCCCCGACGAGCCGTTCTGGGTGCCCGACGACGTGCTCGACCTCTACCGGGCCGCCGGCCGGCGGGGCCGGGCTCGCGCGCGAGGCCTGGCAGGCCCGCCACGACGCCTGGACGGGCGATCGGGCCGCGTTCGACGCGGCGCAGGCGCGGCCACGGCCTCCCGGGCTGGCAGGACGCCCTGCCGACCTTCGAGGTCGGGCGAGACGATCGCCACCCGCGTCGCCAGCGGGCAGTGCTTCAACGCGCTCGCCGACGCTCGTCCCCGGCCTGCTCGGCGGCGGGGCCGACCTCACCGGCAACACCGGCACCGAGCTCAAGGGCGCCACCATCCAGGCCTTCGACACGCCCGGGGGCCGCCAGATCCACTTCGGGGTCCGCGAGCACGCCATGGGCGGCGTCATGAACGGCATGGCGCTGCACGGCGGCATGCTCCCGGTCGGCGGCACCTTCCTCGTGTTCAGCGACTACATGCGCGGGCGCGGTGCGCCTGTCGGCCCTGTCCGAGGCCAAGGTCATCTACTCGTGGACCCACGACTCGGTCGGCGTCGGCGAGGACGGTCCCACCCACCAGCCGATCGAGCAGATCGCGGCCCTGCGGGCCATGCCCAACCTGCGTGGTGATCCGGCCGGCCGACGCCAACGAGACGGCCGAGGCGTGGCAGGTCGCCGTCGACCACGACGGGCCGACCGCGCTCGATCCTCAGCCGCCAGAACCTGCCCGTGCTCGAGGGCACGGCCGGCGACCGACGTGGCCAAGGGCGGCTACGTGCTGCACGAGCCCGACGGCGGGGCCCAGGTCGTGCTGGTCGGCACCGGCAGCGAGGTCTGGCTCTGCCGTCGACGCGGCCGACCGGCTCGCCGAGCGGGGCATCGGCGCCCGGGTCGTCTCGCTGCCCTCGCTGGGAGCTGTTCGCCATGCAGGACGACGACTACCGGTACTCGGTGCTCCCCGGCGGCGTGCCGACCCTGTCGGTCGAGGCCGGCGTCACCTTCGGCTGGTCGGTCTACGCCGACGAGTCCATCGGCATCGACCACTTCGGCGCCAGCGCCCCGGGCGAGGTCGCGCTCGAGAAGTTCGGCTTCACCGTCGACCACGTCGTCGAACGGGCCGTCGCCCTGCTCGACACCAGCCCCTGAGCCGAGATGTTCGCGCGAGGTCGCGGCCCTCGGGCGAGCGACGTCCGGGACATCGCGCCAGACTTGACCCACTTCGATCGCTCCACCCGAGAGGCCCCCACCGGTGACCCGACTCCAGGACCTGTACGCCCAGCAGAACCAGAGCCCGTGGCTCGACAACCTCAAGCGCGGGTGGATCACCAACGGCGAGCTCGAGCGCTGGGTCGAGCGCGGGGTGCGGGGCATCACGTCCAACCCCTCGATCTTCCAGAAGGCGATGGAGAGCGGCGACGCCTACGACAGCCAGCTGCGCGACGCTCGCCGCCGAGCAGACCCCGATCATCGACAGCTACTGGGACTGCGTCACCGCGGACATCCAGCGACGGCGCTGCGCATCCTGCGCCCGGTCTACGACGCCAGCGGCGGCGAGGACGGCTACGTGTCGGTCGAGGTGGCCCCGGCGCTCGCCCGCGACACCGACGGCACGATCGAGGCCGCCCGGCACCTGCACACGACGATCGCCCAGCCCAACCTGTACGTGAAGATCCCGGGCACGGCCGAGGGGCTGCCGGCGATCCAGCAGATGATCTCCGAGAGGCACAGCATCAACGTGACCCTGCTGTTCTCGATCGAGCGCTACGGCGAGGTCATCGAGGCCTACCTGTCCGGGCTCGAGGCCGCCGAGGGCGACCTGTCGGCCATCTCCTCGGTGGCGTCGTTCTTCGTCAGCCGGGTCGACACCGAGGTCGACCGCCGGCTCGACGAGGTCGGCACCGACGCGGCGCTGGCGCTCAAGGGCAAGGCGGCGGTGGCCAACGGCAAGATCGCCTACCAGCTCTTCCTCGAGCGGTTCAGCGGGCCGCGTTGGGAGGCGCTCGCCGCCCGCGGCGCCCGCAAGCAGCGGCCGCTGTGGGCCTCGACGTCCACCAAGAACCCGGCCTACCCCGACACGCTCTACGTCGACGCGCTCATCGGCCCCGACACGGTCAACACCATCCCCGACGCCACGCTCGACGCGTTCGACGACCACGGCACGGTCGCCCGCACGATCGACGCGCGACCTCGACGAGGCCCATGCGGCCATCGCCGGCCTGGCCGAGGTCGGGGTCGACCTGGCCGACGTCACCCGGGTGCTCGAGGACGAGGGCGTCGCCGCCTTCAGCAAGTCGTTCGACGAGCTCCTCGACGTGCTGCAGACCAAGTCCGACGGCTTCGGCGCCTGATCGGGGCCGGACGAGCGGACACGGGCAGCCACGGCGAGCGGGGTGGAGAGCTGATGAACGGGTCGCTCATCGTCGTCGACGACGTGCCCGGCGAGTTCGCCGAGCGCGTCATCGAGGCGTTCCACGGCCGACCGCACGACGGCTTCGCCATCGCCCTGTCGGGCGGAGCGACGGCCCGGGCCTGCTACGAGCGGCTGGCGGCCGACGCCGGCACCCAGATCGACTGGTGGAAGGTCGACGTCTACTGGGGCGACGAGCGCTGCGTCCCGCTCGACGATCCCGACTCCAACTACCACCTCGCCCGGGAGGCCCTGCTCGACCGGGTGGGCGCGGCCAACGCCACCTTCCCGATGCGCTGCGAGGAGGGAGCCGACCCCTACCAGCTCCGCATCGGCGAGCTGGGCCGGTTCGACCTCGTCCACCTCGGGCTCGGTCCCGACGGCCACACCGCGTCGCTCTTCCCGGAGTCGCCGGCCCTCGACGCCGATCCCGGTCGGCTGGTCGTGCTCAACGACGACCCGCTCGGCCACAACCCCCACCCCCGCATGACCCTCACGTTCGGCGGCATCGCCCGGGCCCGGCTGGTGATCGTCACCGTGACCGGCGCCGAGAAGCGCGAGGCGCTGGCCCGCGTGGCGGCCGGCGAGGACGTGCCGGCCGCCCGCATCAGCGCCGAGCGGGTGATCTGGCTGGTCGATCCGGCGGCGGCGGGCGACCTGACGAGTGACGACTGAGGCTCGATCTCGGCCGCGTCGAGGTCCCGTGCGCCGTGCACGGGACGGCGACGGCCGCCGATAAGGTTCGCGGGATGACCGGTGAACACGTGGGTGCCGCTCGCCAGGACCTGACCGGGCCTGCGCTCGGCGATCTCATGGCCGAGGCCCGGGCCAGTGCGCGATCGGCGCTTCGGCACGCGGGTCACCTACTCGCCCAAGGTCTTCATCCCGCTCACCATGCTCTGCCGCGACAAGTGCGGCTACTGCACCTTCGCCCAGCCGCCGGCCCGCCTCGACTCGCCCTACCTCGAGCCCGATCAGGTGCTCGCCATCGCCCGCGCCGGCGCCAAGGCCGGCTGCCACGAGGCGCTGTTCACCCTGGGCGAGCGGCCTGAGGATCGCTACGAGCCGGCCCGAGCCTGGCTGGCCGAGCACGGCTACGACTCCACCGTCGCCTACCTCGCGGCCATGGCCCGACTCGTGCTCGACGAGGTCGGGCTGCTGCCCCACGCCAACGCCGGGGCGCTCTTCCCCGACGAGCTGGCGTCGCTGCGTCCGGTGTCGCCGTCGCAGGGGATGATGCTCGAGTCGCTCAACCCCGATCTCGACGCCCACCGCGGATCGCCCGACAAGGCACCCGAGCGACGCCTCGCCACCCTCGAGGCCGCCGGCGAGCTGGCCATCCCGTTCACCACCGGCATCCTCGTCGGCATCGGCGAGTCCCGCGACGACCGGATCGCCGCGCTCGAGGCCATCGCCGACTCGCACCGCCGCTGGGGCCACGTGCAGGAGGTCATCGTCCAGAACTTCCTGCCCAAGCCGGGCACGACCATGTTCCGGGCCCGGCCGTGCCCGACCGACGAGTACCTCGATGCCATCGCCCTCGCCCGGCTGATCCTGCCCGACGACGTGCACCTGCAGGCCCCGCCCAACCTGTCCGACGACTTCGGCGTGCTGCTCGACGCCGGCATCGACGACTGGGGCGGGGTGTCGCCGATCACCGCCGACCACGTCAACCCCGAGCGACCTTGGCCCGCCCTCGACCGGCTGCGCGAGGTGAGCGGCGAGCACGGCTTCGAGCTGGCTCCCCGCCTCACGATCTACCCCGAGTTCGTGCTCGACCCCGAGCGCTGGCTCGACGAGTCCCTGCGGTTCCGGGTGATGGACCGCTCCGACGCCGAGGGCCTCGGTCGTGACGATCCCGGCGCGGTGTTCGTGCAGCGCATCACCCCGGCCAGCCCCGAGCAGGTCGACGACGGCATCGAGGTGCTGCACATCGGCCCGCGGAGCACCGCCTGGTACTCGGGCGCGGCGGTCGACCCGCCGGCGCTGCTGCCGGGCCGGCCCCGGGCCGGGGGTGCTGTGGCCGAGGTGCTGGCCGGGGCGCTGCTCGGCCAGGAGGTGGGCGTCGACGAGATCGTCACCCTGTTCTCGGCGCGGGGCCGCGAGGTGGCGGCGGTGGCCGAGGTCGCCGACGACCTGCGCCGCCAGACCAACGGTGACGTCGTCACCTTCGTGCACAACCGCAACATCAACTACACGAACGTCTGCACCTTCAAGTGCAAGTTCTGCGGCTTCTCCAAGGGCCCGCTGTCGCTCAACCTGCGGGGCACGCCCTACCTGCTCACGCTCGACGACATCGCCGGCCGGGCCCGCGAGGCGGCCGAGCTGGGTGCCACCGAGGTGTGCCTGCAGGGCGGCATCCACCCGAGCTTCGACGGCGACTACTACATCGACGTCACCCGGGCGGTGAAGGAGGCGGTGCCCGACATGCACGTGCACGCCTTCACCGCGCTCGAGGTCACCGAGGGCGCCAAGCGCCTCGGCGAGCCGCTGCCGTCCTACCTCGCCCGGCTCCGCGACGCCGGGCTGCGCACGCTGCCGGGCACCGCGGCCGAGATCCTCGACGACGAGATCCGCGCGCTGCTCTGCCCCGACAAGATCGACACCGACGAGTGGCTCGAGGCCCATCGGGCTGCCCATTCGGTCGGGCTGAACTCCAACGTCACCATCATGTTCGGGGCGGTCGAGCAGCCGGTGCACTGGGCCCGGCACATGGTGCGCACCCGGGCCCTGCAGACGCGAGACCGGCGGGTTCACCGAGTTCGTGCCGTTGCCGTTCGTGCACATGGCGGCCCCGATCTACCTGCAGCACAAGTCGCGGCGCGGCCCGACGTTCCGCGAGACCGTCCTGATGCACGCCGTCGGCCGCATCGCCTACCACGGGGCCATCGACAACATCCAGTGCTCGTGGGTCAAGACCGGTGGCGGCGGGGTGCGCCAGCTGCTGCAGGCCGGGGTCAACGACCTCGGCGGCACGCTGATGGACGAGAACATCTCCCGGGCCGCGGGCGCCTCGCACGGCCAGGGCCTCGAGGAGGCCGACTTCCGGGCCCTCGTCGAGCCGCTCGGCCGCACCCTCGAGCAGCGCACGACGCTCTACGGCCGACCCGGGCGGACGCCCTCGGCCACGGTCGGCTGACCCGGCTGACATGACCGCTCCCGACGACGACCAGCCCATCGACGGGCCGCCCACCGACCTGCACGAGTGGCTCTCGTTCGACTTCGACGACGACACCTACCAGTTCGACGTCACCTTCCTGACCAGCACGTGGACCTGCATCTTCGGCCATGGCTGCCCCGGGGTGCTCACCGGCCCCGCCCCCGAGCTCGAGCAGGGCTGCTGCAGCTACGGCGCCCACTTCACCGACAAGGCCGACCGCAAGCGGGTCGCCGCCCTGGCCGACGTGATCGGTCCCGACGAGTGGCAGTTCCGTGAGGAGTCCGACGTCGCCGGCGGCCCGATCTACAAGAACGACGACGGCGAGTGGGTCACGCGCATCGCACGACGACGCGTGCATCTTCCTCAACCGCCCCGGCTTCGCCCGCGGAGCCGGCTGCGCCCTGCACCAGGCCGCGCTCGCCCGCAACGAGCGGTTCATCGACTGGAAGCCCGACGTCTGCTGGCAGCTTCCCCTGCGGCTCGAGCACAAGGTCGACGAGAACGACCACGGCACCTACGTGCTGCGGGAGTGGAAGCGCCGGGACTGGGGCGAGGGCGGCTCGGAGTTCCACTGGTGGTGCACCGACGACCCCGACGCCATGGTCGGCCATCGACCCGTCTACCAGGAGCTCCGCGACGAGATCGTCGAACTGGTGGGCGATATCGCGTTCGAGATGTTCGTCGATCAGGTGCAGAAACGCCCGTCTGTGCAGCTTCTTCCCCATCCTTCCCTCAAGAAGCGGCCCTGAGCCGCCGACAGGATCGCAGATGCGTGCGTTCACAGCGGAAGAGCTCCAGAAGGCTTCACTCGAGGAAGGGATGATCTTCCCCGAGTACGTGATCGATCAGCTCGTCGCGGCCGTCGACGCCGGCAAGCACGTGATCCTCACCGGTCCCCCGGGCACCGGGAAGACCACGCTGGCCTACCTGGCGGCCGACGTCGCCCGTCAGGCCATGTTCTGCACCGGCTACCTGCCCACCACGGCCACCTCGGAGTGGACGACCTTCGAGACCATCGGCGGCCTGCAGCCCACCCCCGACGGCCTGATCTACCGGCCCGGCCTGTTCGTCGACGCCATCGAGAGCGGCCGCTGGCTCGTCATCGACGAGCTCAACCGCTCGAACTTCGACCGGGCCTTCGGTCAGCTCTTCACCGTGCTGTCGGGCTCGGCCGTCGTGCTGCCGTTCAAGCGCAAGGGCCAGCCCAACCCGCTCTCGCTCGTCCCGAGCGGCGTCGAGCCGCCGGAGAAGACCGACGTCATCCGGGTGCCGGCGAACTGGCGCATCATCGCCACCATGAACGTGTTCGACAAGAACCTCCTGTTCGACATGTCCTACGCCCTGATGCGGCGGTTCGCCTTCATCGAGGTCGGCACGCCCAGCGACTCGGCCTACGAGCAGCTGCTGCAGGGACCCGGCGAGGTCGTGGCCAAGCTGCTGTGCCTGCGCAAGTTCACCAACCTCGGCCCGGCCGTCTACCTCGATGCGGCCAAGTACGCCACCCGGCGGGCCAAGGACGCCCCCACCGAGTCGCGCCTCATCTACGAGGTCTTCTACGCCTACTTCCTGCCCCAGTTCGAGGGCATGGAGGACCGGCGGGCCACGACGCTCTACCGCACCGTGGCCCAGTTCCTCGATCCACCCGAGCAGGCCGAGGCCCAGCGCACGATCTCCGAGGTGCTCGGCGTCGAGCTGGCGGTCTGAGCGCGGTGACCGGAGCGTCCGGCCCCACGCAGGTCGAGTACGACCTGCCGACCGCAGACGAGAGCAACGACCCGCTGCTGAAGATCTGGAACCGGCTGTCGCGACCCTTCGACGCGGTGCTGCACCGTCGCGGCGCTCGTCGGGCTCCCGCCGAAGGAGCTGGCCCAGATGGTGGGGGCCGACATCGCCACGTCGCTCGAGGCTGCGGCGTTGCTCGAGGCCATGCCGGCCACCATGCGCTCGCTGGCCACGTCGCTGCAGACCCAGACCGAGCGCTGCATCGGCAGCATCCGGGGCCCGGTGCTGTGGAGCGAGACCATGTCGGCCCGCGCGTCGAGCTTCGGCGACGAGGGGCTGTTCGTCTGCAAGACCCCGTCGCGGGCCTACGACATCGACGAGAACCGGGTGCTGGTGGCCGCGCTCGACAGCATCCGCGAAGCAGCCCACGCCACCGAGCACAACAACGAGCGGGGCCTCGAGGACCCGCTGGTGCGGGCCGCCCGGCGAAGCGGCAACGAGGCCAGCCGCTTCATCGACCACCCGTCGCTCGCCAGCGTGACCCGTGAGCGACCCAAGCCGCGGGCCATCAAGCGCACCCGCTCGGGCAAGCACCGCAAGTCGTACCAACCGGCGCTCGACATGCTCGAGCGGGCCTCGAACCCGATCGACGCCGATGTCGTTCGCGGGCTGTGCGACGAGCGCACCCGCGCCCAGCACGCGGTGCTGATCGGCCTGGTCGAACGGCTCGAGCAGCGCGGCGGCACCCGCCTGCCGCCGTTCCGGGTCGAGCGAGGTGCGCTGTTCTCGGGACCGGTGCAGTACTACCACGCCCCCCGGCTGGGCGATCGCAAGCACCTGTCGGGCATCGTCGTCGGTCAGCTCCTCGTCGACGTGCCCGAGCGGCTGCACGATCCGAACCGCACGCGCACCCAGGCGGCGCTGGCCGGCCGCTCGGGTGGCCGGCCCACCATGGTGGTCATGGACGAGGCCGACCTCGACGTCGCCGTCACCCACGCCATCGAGCTGGCCACGGCCTGATCAGCGGCTGAGGCGGCGGCGGTCCTGCTCCTTGAGCACCCGCTTGCGCAGGCGCAGGGAGGTCGGCGTGACCTCGACCAGCTCGTCGTCGGCGATGAACTCGATGGCCGACTCGAGCGTGACCTCACGGGGCGGGGTCAGCTTGATGGCCTCGTCGGCCGCGTGGGTGCGGATGTTCGTCTTCTGCTTCTCGCGCACGACGTTGACGTTCATGTCGTCGGGTCGGGCGTTCTCGCCGACGATCATGCCCTCGTAGACCGCCTCGCCCGGTCCGACGAACATCTCGCCCCGCTGCTGCAGGTTGTCGAGGGCGAACCCGGTGGTCTTGCCCGAGCGGTCGGCCAGCATGGCCCCGCCCTTGCGGGTGGGCAGGTCGCCGACCCAGGGCGTCCAGCCGGCGTGGTGCTGGTGCATCAGCGCCGTGCCGCGGGTGGCGGTGAGCAGCTGGGAGCGGAAGCCGATGAGCCCCCGGCTCGGCGCCTCGACGCTCACGATCGTGCGGCCGGTGTCGCCCGGGCGCAGGTCGGTGACCTTGCCCTTGCGGGGGGCGAGGGCCTGGGTGACGGTGCCGACGTGCTCGTCGGGGACGTCGATCACGGCCCGTTCGAGCGGCTCGTGGCGCTTGCCGTTGATCTCGCGGACGATGACCTCGGGCCGGCTGACCTGCAGCTCGTAGCCCTCGCGGCGCATGCCCTCGATCAGCACCGACAGCTGCAGCTCGCCCCGCCCGGCGACCTCGATGATGTCGGGCGACGAGGTCTCCGCCAGGCGGATGGACACGTTGCCGAGCACCTCGCGGTCGAGGCGCTCACGCAGGTGGCGGGACGTGAGGTAGGTGCCCTCCTTGCCGGCCAGGGGTGAGGTGTTGACGCCGAAGGTCATGCGCAGCACCGGCTCGTCGACCACGAGCCGGGGCAGCGGCTTGGGGTTGGTCGGGTCGGCGATGGTGTCGCCGATCTCGACCTCGGGGAAGCCGCCGACGACGAACAGGTCGCCGGCCACCCGCTCGTGACGTCGACCCGGGAGATGCCCTCGAACCCCATGAGCGTGCTGAGCTTGCGCCGCAGCGGGTTCTGGCCCTCGTCCTCCTCGCAGAGGGCGACCTGATCGCCCTTGCGCAGCGTGCCCTGGATGACCCGGCCGACGGCCAGCCGACCGAGGTACTCGGAGGCGTCGAGGTTGGTCACGATGGCCTGCAGGGGCGCCTCGGGATCGCCCGCCGACTCCGGCAGGGTGTCGACGATGGCCTCGAACAGGGCGGTGAGGTCGGCGTCGGGGGCGGGCATGCCGACGCCGGCCATGGCCCGCCCCTCGCGGGCGACGGCGGAGATCACCGGGAACTCGATCTTCTCGTCGTCGGCGTCGAGGTCGAGGAAGAGCTGGTAGATCTCGTCGAGCACCTCTTCGGCCCGGGCGTCCTGGCGGTCGACCTTGTTGAGCACGACCACGGCCGGCAGCCCGGCCGCGAGGGCCTTCGACAGCACGTAGCGGGTCTGGGGCAGCGGGCCCTCGGCCGCGTCGACGAGCAGCAGCACGCCGTCGACCAGCGCCAGCGCCCGCTCGACCTCGCCGCCGAAGTCGGCGTGGCCCGGGCGTGTCGACCAGGTTGATGCGCACGTCGCCCCACTGCACCGACGCGGCCTTGGCCAGGATGGTGATGCCCCGCTCACGCTCCTGGTCGTTGGAGTCCATCACCCGCTCGACGAGGGCCTCGTGGTCGTTGAAGACGTTGGTGGCGCGCAGCATGGCGTCGACCAGGGTGGTCTTGCCGTGGTCGACGTGGGCGACCAGCGCGAGGTTGCGGAGCTTGGGCATGGCGGGGGACACAGGGGGGCTTCTCTCGGTCAGCGGGCCACGGGCGCGTCGAGACGGATCAGGACGAGCGCCCGTGGGATGTTCGATGCGTCAACCGAGCGGGTGCTCGGGCGATCGGGTGGAGCTCAGGCGATCAGGATGGCCAGAGCCCGTCGTCGTCGTTCTCTTCACGGAGGCACCACGACGCATGGTCGTGGCCCGGCAACGCGCCGCATTCGGCGCACGGCTCGGCGTCGCGCTGGTCGAGGATCGCGTCGATGTCGAGGTCGTTCGTGTGTTTGAGTGCTCGGGCTTCTTCGAAGCGCCGATGTCGCCCCTTCTTCACGGGCCAACTCCCACAGGTGCCGGGTATCGCCCGGACAGTGTAGCCCCTCGGCAGCACTTGGGCGCGCGTCGCAACGATCGTGCCCACGACGACCAACGGTCATCCATGTGCATCCCTTTCCTGTCGTTCCCGATGATCCCGGACGGCAGCGAGCCCGGACCGGAGCCCGGACGGTCGCCGGACCGGTCCTATCATCGGCCCGTGCCCGACCTCCCGTGGTGGAAGACCGCCGTCACCTACCAGATCTACCCGCGATCGTTCCTCGACACCAACGGGGACGGCATCGGCGATCTCGAGGGGGTCCGGCGCCGGCTCGATCACCTCGCGTGGCTGGGTGTCGACGCGCTGTGGCTGTCGCCGGTGTTCCGGTCGCCGATGGCCGACTTCGGCTACGACGTCTCCGACTACTGCGACATCGACCCGGTGTTCGGCGACCTGGCCGCGCTCGACGCGCTGATCGCCGACGCCCACGACCGCGGGCTCCGGGTGATCCTCGACTGGGTGCCCAACCACAGCTCGGACCAGCACCCGTGGTTCCGGGCCAGCCGCGTCGTCGCGCTCGGACCCGAAGCGCGACTGGTACATCTGGCGCGACGGCCCCGCCGGCACCGAGCCCGGCACGGTGCCGCCGAACAACTGGATCCGGTCCTGGAGCGACCAGCCGGCGTGGACCTTCGACGAGGCCACCGGGCAGTGGTACCTCCACCTGTTCCTGGCCGAGCAGCCGGACCTCAACTGGGCCGACCCGGACCTCGAGGCGGCCATGCACGACGTGCTGCGGTTCTGGCTCGACCGGGGCGTCGACGGCTTCCGCATGGACGTCATCCACTGCATCGGCAAGGACCCTTCGCTCCCCGACGACCCGCCCGACCTGGCCGCGCTGAGCCACGTGCCGCTCAACGACCGGCCCGAGACCCATGACCTGCTCCGGGGGATCCACGGTGTGCTGGCCGAGTACCCGGGCGATCGCATGTGCGTCGGCGAGGTCGTCCTCCTCGACACGCACCGCGTCGTCTCCTACCTCGACGGTGGCGATCAGCTCGACCTGGCGTTCAACTTCATGCCCATCTTCACGCCCTGGGACGTCGACCGGTTCCGTCAGCAGATCGAGATCGTCGAGCGCGAGCACGACTCGGTGGGGGCCTGGCCCACCTGGGTGCTGTCCAACCACGACAACATGCGACACCGCTCGCGCTACGGGTCGGAGGCCCGGGCCCGGGCCGCGGCGGTGATGCTGCTGACGCTTCGAGGCGCCCCCTACCTGTACGCCGGAGAGGAGCTCGGCCAGGCCGATGCCGACATCCCCGCCGATCGCGTGGTCGACCCCGGCGGCCGTGACGGGTGCCGGGCGCCCATCCCCTGGGACGCCACCCCCGGCCACGGGTGGCCGGTCGACGACCCGTGGCTGCCCTGGCCACCCGACGCCGAGCGACTCAACGTCGCGTCCGAGCAGGCCGACCCCGCGTCGATGCTGCACCTCTACCGCCGGCTGCTGGTGACCCGCCGAGCCTCCCGCGCGCTGCACGCCGGCGATCTCGCGCTGCTCGACGACCTGCCCGAAGGCGTCCTCGGCTACACCCGTGCCGCGGACGACGATCGGCGCACGATCCTGGTCAACTTCACCGACGCGGCGGTGGCGGTGTCCGACATCGCCGGGACGATCGAGGTGTCGACCGACCGGGCCGACGACGGCTCACCGTTCCGGGGCGTGCTCGGCCCCGACGAGGCGGTGATCCTGCGCCCCTGATCAGGTCAGGGGCTGGCCGGAGCGGGCCTCGAGCAGCAGTCCACCGTGGCCGTCGAAGGCGAGGGCGGCCTCGCCGTCGACCAGGCGGCGGATCGGCTCGCCGACGAGCTCGGCCCGCCAACCGGTGGAGAGCCGGGCGTCGTGGTCCTTGCGGAGCAGCGCCTCGATGTCGCCTCGTGTGCCGAGCAGCGTGGTGTCGATCTCGAGGTTGCGGCCGAGCTGGCTGACCCAGGCCGAGACCAGCGCCACCGCCGGGCGGAGCTCCCGGTCGAGCTCGCGGGACTCGGACTCCTCGGTCGGGGCTGCAGGTCGGGCCAGGCCCTCCTTCACCGCGGCGATGCACGGCGTCGGCCTGGCTGCCGCGGCAGGTGGCGATCGTCGAGACCGCGGATCTTGCGGAGGTCGGCGGTCGACCGGGGCTGGCGCTGGGCCACCCCGACGAGCGCCAGGTCGGGCAGCACCCGCCGCACCGGCTGGTCGATCTCGGCCGCCCGTCGCTCGCGCCAGCCGGCGACCGACTGGGCGACCCGACGAGCCGGGCCCCGCAGCTGGCGGATCTCCTTGATCCGGCGCCAGGCCTCCTCCGGATCGCGGGCGCCGCGGTCGCGAACCCGGGCGTCCTCGCACTCGGCCATGGCCCACTCGAGCCGGCCCCGCCGCTGCAGGTCGGCCACCAGGCGGTCGTACACGTCGAGCAGGTGCTCGACGTCGCCGGCCGCGTAGGCGAGCTGGCCCTCGTTCAGCGGTCGGGCCAGCCAGTCGGTGAGGCGATCGCCCTTGCCGACGCGGATGCCGAGGCTCCGCTCGTAGAGGCTGGCCAGCGACGGCATCGACATGCCGACGAAGCCGGCGGCGATCTGGGTGTCGAACAACGTGCTCGGCCGGGCGCCGCAGGCCAGGTCGAGCACCTCGAGGTCCTGGTCGGACGCGTGCAGCACGGCCACTCCCGGACCCTCCAGGATCGCGGCCAGCGGTGCGATGTCGACGGCCAGCGGATCGATGAGAGCCAGGCCGTCGCGCCACGCGATCTGCACGAGGGCCAGCTTCGGGAAGTAGGTGTGCTCGCGGTGGAACTCGGTGTCGACGGCGTAGGCGGGCTGGTCGCGGAGCGCATCGAGAACGTCGTCGAAGCCGCGTTGGGTGTCGACCAGCTGGTGGCTCACCGAGACGTCAACCCGGCGCTCCGCCCGTGACCACTGGCCGGCCCGACTCGATCCAGGCCAGGGTGCCGCCGGCGATGTTGGTGGCCTCGATGTCCTGGGCGACCAACCACTCGGCCGCTCGCATGCTGCGGGCCCCGCTGCGGCAGATCACGTACACCGGGCCGTCCATGGGGATCTCCGCCACCCGATCGGGCACCTCGGCCAGGGGGATCAGCAGGGCGCCGGCGACGTGGGCCGCTTCGTACTCGTCGGGTTGGCGCACGTCGAGGATGGTGGCGCCGGCGGCATGGAGCTCGGCGAGAGCCTCGACGTCGATCTCGGTAACGCTCACAGGGGACCTCTCTCGGGTGGCGCCGCGCCCACGGGGCCGGTGCTCGTGTGCGGGTGAGCGTAGCGGTGCAGGTCAGCGGGTCGGTCGACGTCGGCCAGGCGGTCGGGATCGAGACCGTCGACGGCCACGACCTCGACCCCGTCCAGGGCCCGGCGCGGCGCCCGCTCCCCTGCGGCGAAGGCGGCCTCGAGCACCGGCCGGAGGCGTCGACGGTAGGCCGCGGTGAGGATCTGCAGGCGGCCGTCGAGCCGGGGCGCGGCCACGTCGGCGTCGGGTCGGGCCTGCAGCGCCGAGACCACGGCGGCCACCGTCGACGCGTCGATGGCGGGCATGTCGCAGGCGAGCACCATGACGATGTCGTCGCCGGTCGCCGAGGTGGTCGCCCCGGGTCCCAGGGCGGTGACGATGGCACCCAGAGGGCCCTCGCCGGGGTGGTCGTCGGCGTGCACCTCGAGGCCGAGGCCGGTCAGGGCGTCGCGATCGCCCCCGAACACCACGACCCGCGCCGGCGCCGGCGGCGCGCAGGGCGTCGGCCGCGATCAGCGCCAGCGGCCGGCCGGCCACCTCGACCAGCGCCTTGTCCCGTCCCATCCGGCTCGAGCGACCGCCGGCCAGCACCGCTCCGGTGAACGTGACGGGGGTTGGGTCGGCCGCGGCAGGCACGGCTCAGCCCCCGTAGTTCATGCGGGTGTCTTCCATCCGGAGCACGGGCGTGTCCTCCGCCTTCTGGAAGCCACACGCCAGCACCTCGCCGACGAAGAACGTGTGCCCGCCGAGGTCGACGGCCTGGCGCACCTCGCAGTCGAACCACGCCGGCGCCTGGTCGAGGATCGGGGCACCTGTCGCCTCCGCGTGGAAGGCGAAGCCGTTGGCCGTGCCCGACCCCTCGTCACCTCCCGGATCGGGCCCGATCTCGACCGGCTTGGTGAACTTGCGGACGATGGCCCGGTCCTCCCGGTCGATGGTGGCCAGGCTGAACACGCCGGCCTCGGCGATGAGCGCGTGGGTGACGGCTGGCTTCTCGATGCCGACGCCGAGCAGCTTGGGCTCGAAGGCCACCTGGGTGGCCCAGTTGGCGGTCATCAGGTTGCGGCGGTCGCCGGCCCGGCTGCCCACCAGGTAGAGCCCGGAGGGCATCGTCCAGAGGGCCCGCCGTCGCATGCGGTCGTAGGCGTCCTGCTCCTCCTCGGTGACGATGCCGGCGGGGAACGGTCCGATCGGTCCGGGCGTGGCCATGCCAGGATCGTAGAGGTGCCGTCACCGATCACCCTCCATCCGAAATCTGTGCACTGATCACCGTCTGGTGTGGATCAGTGCACAGATTTCGCAAGGAGCCAGGTGCGTACCGTTCAGCTTGCTCAGGTCGTCGGGGTGAGGGCGGTGATGTCGTCGGGGCTCAGCTCGATGGCGGCGGCCGCGACGTTCTCCTCCAGGTGGGCGACCGACGACGTGCCGGGGATCGGCACCATCACCGGCGAGCGCTGCAGGAGCCAGGCGAGGGCGAGCTGCGACGGGGTCACGCCATGGCGCGCCGCGGCCGAGGCCAGCGCGGAGACGTCGCCGCTGCCGACCGGCGCCCACGGGATGAACGCCAGCCCCCGCTCGGCGCAGGCATCGAGCACAGGATCGGCATCGCGGGCGGTGGCGTTGTAGCGGTTCTGCACCGACACGATGGTGGCCACCGCCGACGCGGCATCGAGCTGCGCGACCGTCACGTTCGAGAGCCCGAGGTGGCGGATCTTGCCCTGGTCCTGCAGCTCCTTCAGGGCACCGACCGAGTCCTCGATCGGCACCTGGGGGTCGACCCGGTGGAACTGGTAGAGATCGATGCGCTCGAGGCGGAGCCGACGTAGGGACATCTCGACGCACTGCCGCAGGTACTCGGGCCGTCCGACCGCTTCCCAGACGCCGGGTCCCGAACGGGTGAGGCCGCCCTTGGTCGCGATGACGAGGGACTCGGGATAGGGGTGGAGCGCCTCGGCGATGAGGTCCTCGCTGACGAACGGGCCATAGGAGTCGGCCGTGTCGATGAAGTCGACGCCGAGCTCGACGGCGCGGCGGAGCACGGCGATGGCCTCGTCGTGGTCGGCGGGCGAACCCCAGATGCCGGCGCCGGTGATCCGCATGGCACCGAACCCCATGCGATGCACGGGCAGGTCGCCCCCGAGGCCGAACGTGCCGGCCGCATGAGCGGGAAGTCCAGTGGCGGCATCGGTCATCAGCCCCCTCCTCACGTCGACAAGGCCGTCAACGTACCGGCACCCCGCACCGATCCGCGACCCTCCGGGCTCGTGCGAGATCGTCCGTGCTCGTCGGGGCCGTGTGATGATGTCGACCATGACCTCGCGTGTGGGCTCGTGGTTCTGGAAGCGGTTGGGCGGGCGGGTCGATGAGAACGGCGAGCGGCAACCGGATGACGAGGACCCGGTGGTGATCTTCACCGGCATCCCCGAACGGGCCCGCGTGGTGAGGGATCGGCTGGAATCCGCCGGGTTCACGGTGGTCGCCAACGCCCGGGTGGCCGATCCGCGAGGCCTGGCGGTCGACATGGGCGTGAGCCCGAGGCCGTCCGAGGTGCAGCTGGAGATCCGCTCGGGGGACCTCGCGAGAGCCCGGCAGGTGCTCGAGCGCCAGTCCCCGTTGCCGTAGCGCTCGTTCGAGGGGTTCACCCCTCCAGGTCGGACGGGGGCCAGTCGGGGTCGAGCTGCTGCAGGAAGAGGGCGCAGCGCTCCTGCTCGTCGGTCTCGCCGATCTCGGCCGCGGCGGCGCGCAGGCCGTCGACGGCGCGCAGGAAGCCGCGGTTCTCCGGATGGCTCCACCGCACGTAGCCGCTCCCCCGCCAGCCGTTCTGGCGCAGGCCGTCGAGGCCCCGGTGGTAGCCGACCCGGAACGCCGCGTAGCGCTCGATCGGGTCACGCCCGAGCTGCCCGAGGCGGGCCCAGCCGTCGAGGAAGCGGGGGTGGTCGGCGACGATCTGCGCCACCGCGGCACGGCGTCCGTCGGGGGGCATCGCCAGCGCCTCGTCGAGTCGGCCCCGTAGGGACGCCGGCTCGGGCGGGAGGACGGTCTCGGGCGGGCCGGAGGTCGACAGGTTCACAGGGCGCTGATCGGACATGGCCGGACTGTAGGTCAGGCGCGACCGGGCGCCGCCCGCTCCACCGCCCGCCGGACGAAGGTGGCGAAGTCGGCCGGGTGGCTCGACTGGCCGGCGTGGCCGCTGCCCTCGACCACCATCAGCTCGCCGTGCGGGGCCCACTCGGCGAGCCGTCGGGCCGCCTCCTGGTGGTAGGGCTTCGACTCGGTGCCGTAGCCGGCCAGCACCGGCACGGTCACCTGAGCCGGCTCGTAGGGCGCGGCACCGCGGATGGTGGCCAGGTCGGCCAGCAGCGCGGGCCCCTCGGACCGGCGCTCACGGCGGGTGCGCTCGGGCAGCCGGTCCCAGACCTGGTCGCCCACCATCCCCCGCATGAACCGCTCGGCCGCGTCCTCCGGGGTGCCGCCGTGGCTGGCCTCGACGGCCCGGCTGCCCGCCGAGCTGCTGGGCCACCAGTCGAGCCAGGCCATGGGCGACTCGAACGCGGCGACCGAGGGCACGAGATCGGGTCGCCGGACGGCGGCGACCAGGGCGATCACCCCGCCGAGGCTGTGGCCGACGACGACGGCGGGCTCCGATCCGATGACCGAGAGCAGGTCGTCGACCTGCTCGTCGATCGAGGCGCAGATCCCGGCGCCGACGGATCGGCCGTAGCCGCGCCGGTCGTAGCGGAGGATCTCGAGGTCGGGCAGTCGCCGGGTGACCTTGAGGAAGGCCGCGGCCCGGTCCATCGACCCGTGCACCATCACGACCCTCGGCGCACCGCTCGGCGTGGCCGGGTCGGAGCGGTGGCGGTAGACGGCCAGGCCGTCGACGACCTCGTCGACGATGCGGGCCGCCGGCCCACCTGACGGGGTCGACGCGGTGGTGGCCTCGCTCACGGCACGCGCATCAGCCGCAGGGTGTCGGTGGCCTTGCCCTGGTGCTCGGGTGAGCCGGCCAGGACGGCAACCAGGTCGCCGCTGCGCACCTCGCCCCGGGTGCGGGCCAGTTCGAGGGCCCGGGTGATCATCTGGTCGATCGGCAGCGCCTCGATGGGGAAGGCCCGGGCACCCCAGCTCATGCTGAGCTGCCGGACGGTGCGCTCGTCGGGGCTGAACGCGAGGATGCGGGCCTCGGGGCGGAAGCGGGCGATCGACCGGACGGTGAACCCGGTGGTGGTGAGGCAGATGATGGCCTGGGCGTTGGTCTCGAGGGCGGCGCGCCATCCGGCCATGCTCATGGCGTCGGTGATGGCGTCGTCGGAGTCGGTGATCGAGGTCATGTGCGTCTCGGACAGGTCGCGGGCCCAGCCGCTGTAGTCGAACAGCGTGTCGGCCCGGGCCGCGATGCGTGACATGGTGGCGACGGCGTTGACGGGGTCGGCGCCCATGGCCGTCTCGCCGGACAGCATCAGGGCCGACGAGCCGTCGAACACGGCGTTGGCGACGTCGGACGCCTCGGCGCGGGTCGGCGTCGGCGCGTGCACCATCGACTCCAGCATCTGGGTGGCGGTGATGGTGGGACGCCCGAGGGAGATGCACTTCTGGATGATCTGCTTCTGCAGGTGCGGGAGCTCCTCGATGGGGAACTCCATGCCCAGGTCGCCGCGGGCCACCATGATCGCCCCGGACGCCTCGACGATGCCCTCGAGGTTGTCGACCGCGGCACGGGTCTCGATCTTGGCGATCACGATGGGGCCGCGGGGGTGCGGCTCGACGCCGACCCGCCGCACGTCATGGGCCGAGCGCACGAACGACACCGCCACCATGTCGACACCGGCGTCGATGAAGGCGTCGAGCATGACGAGGTCCTGGGGCGTCGGCGTCGGGATGCGCAGCCGGTCAGAGGGGATGTGCACGCCCGGTCGACCGGTGACCTCGCCCCCGTGGATCACCCGCACCTCGAGGGCGTCGCCGGTGTTGCCGATCACCTCGACGACCACCGCGCCGTCGCCGAAGCCGAGGGTGTCGCCGTGGTGGATGTCGTTGAGCAGCTCGAGGTAGTCGACCTGCACCACCTGGGCGTTGCTGGGGTCGGTTCCGGGCACCATGCGCAGCACCGAGCCCTCGGCCAGCAGCACCCCCTCGTCGGGGAAGTGCCCGGCCCGCACCTTCGGCCCGGGGAGGTCGACGAGGATGCCGACCTCACGGTCGAGGGCGGCGCTGGCGGCCCGGATGCGCCGGTAGCGCTCGAGCGCGGTGTCGAGGCCGTCGTGGGCCAGGCCGATGCGGGCGACGTCCATCCCCGCCGCGATCATGTCCTTCAGGATGGCCTCCGAGTCGGACGCGGGTCCGATGGTGGCGACGATCTTCGTGCGGCGAGCCATCCCGACACGGTACCCGCCACCACCGGGCCCCCCGGTGAGGGTCGGCCCGCCGTTCAGGCGGCGTTCAGGCGGGGATCAGCGGGCCGCCGGGCCGCCGGGCCGAACGCGCCGACCGGTACGCTCCCCCGCCGTGCAGCTGCTCCTGATCCGTCACGCCCTGCCGGTGCGCCTCGAGGTGCCTGACGGGGCTGCCGATCCTGACCTCACGGTGGCCGGCGTCGAGCAGGCCGAGCGGCTCGCCACGTGGCTGGCGGCCGAGCCGATCGACGCGCTCTACACCAGCCCGCTCGCCCGGGCCGTCCAGACCACCGCGCCGGTCGCGCGGGTCACCGGGCTCGAGCCGACCGTCGTCGACGGGCTGGCCGAGTGGGATCGCGACAGCACGGCGTACATCCCCATCGAGGAGCTGCAGGCGGCCAACGACCCGGTGTGGCAGAAGCTGGCCAGCGGGCACCACGACGATCTGGCCGAACTGGGCATCGACCCGGCGGCGTTCCGCGAGCGGGTGGTGTCGACCATCGACGGCCTGGCGGCGGACCATCGGGGCGAGCGCATCGCCGTCGTCTGCCACGGCGGTGTGATCAACACGTACGCCGCGACGGTGCTCGGGCTCGAGCGCATGCTGTTCTTCTCGCCCGACTACACGAGCATCAGCCGCATCCTCATCGGCGCCGGGGTGCGCTCGATCGGCACCCTCAACGAGACGCCGCACCTGCGGTAGGCACTACGAGCGCGGGACGTCCTTCCAGGGAAGGTCCTTGTCGACCCGGACGTCGCCGGGCAGGCCGAGCACGCGCTCGCCGAGGATGTTCTTCATGACCTCGGTGGTGCCGCCCTCGATCGAGTTGGCCCGCATGCGCAGGAACGCCTTCTGCTCGCAGTCCCACTCCATCGACGCGCCCGGGCGGAGCATGTCGTAGCTGGTGTAGAGCATGCCCTCGGCGCCGAGCAGGTCGACGATGAAGCTCGTGACCCGCTTGTTGTGCTCGGCGGCCAGGATCTTGCTGACCGAGCCCTCGGGCCCGGGCGTGCCGACCGACCGCATCTGCGAGGCGCGGATGTTGGTGAGCCGCAGCACCTCGGCCTCGATCCAGAGGTCGGTGAGCTCGTCGCGCTGCCGTGCTGGTGAACGTGCGCCCGGAACGCCAGACGCGCAGCGCCTCGCGGATCATGCCGCCCTCCTTGGGAGGGATCGAGCCGCCGATCGACACCCGCTCGTTCATCAGCGTGGTGAGCGCGACCCGCCAGCCCTCGCCGACGTCGCCCAGGCGCTCGGCGTCGGGGATGCGGACGTCGCTCAGGAAGACCTCGTTGAACTCGGCCTGGCCGGTCATCTGGCGCAGCGGCCGCACCTCGACCCCCGGCGCCTGCATGTCGACGACGAAGTAGGTCATGCCCTTGTGCTTGGGCAGGTCGGGGTCGGTGCGGGCGATGATCATCCCCCACCGGGCCAGGTGGGCCAGGCTGGTCCACACCTTCTGGCCGTTGAGGATCCACTCGTCGCCGTCACGGACGGCGGTGGTCGACAGCGAGGCCACGTCCGATCCGGCGCCGGGCTCGCTGAACATCTGGCACCAGATCTCCTCGCCGGTGAACAGGGGCCGCAGGTAGCGGGCCCGCTGGTCGTCGGAGCCGTGGGTCAGCACCGTCGGCGCGCCCATGCCGTGGCCGATCGGGTTGCGGGGTGCCGAGAGCGGCGCGTTCTCCTTGCCGAGCCGCTCGGCGATGACCCGCTGCAGCCCGGGGCTGAGCCCGAGCCCACCGTTGCCCTCCGGGAAGTGCACCCACGCGCAGGCCGAGGTCGAACTGGGCGCCGAGGAACTCCCGGGCGCTCGTGGTCGACGGCGGGTGCTCGTCGAGCAGTTGCTCGCAACGATCGAGGACGTCCTGTTCATCGCTCATGAGGAGCTCCCCCTGCTGATTGGTCGGACTGAGTGGTCGGACGAGGTGTGTTGGTAGCACCGCACGACGCGGCCGACCAATCCACGTCACCCCAGGCGCCCCCACTCTCCCCCTTCTGAAGGCCGGGCCTGGCGATCGGCGACCGCTGGAGCCTTCAGAAGGAGGGGGCGGACGGTCTGAAGGCTGGGCCTGGCGCGGAGGGTCAGGCCGAGCCTTCAGAATGGAGGGGTCAGGCGGGGCGGACCCAGCAGCTCGTGCGGGCGGGCGGGTCGGCGATCGACGGCCTCGGTGAGCCGCCGGCCGTCGAAACCCGGGAGCTGCTGCAGCATGGCGGCCAGGCCGCTGTCCTCGAGCCGGTCGAGCGGCACCAGGCAGCCCGACTCGTCGTCGCCGGCCACGATCACGACCCCTCCGGACGCCTTGTGCGGGCCCGACTTGGCCGTGCAGCACCTCGACCTCGGTGACGTCGCTCCAGTCGACGCCCTCCTCGCGCCCGTCGGCGAGCACCCGCCGCACGCCGAAGGCGTCGACCTGCAGCTCGACGGTCTCGGACCGGACCAGGCTGAGCCGCTTCTGGTTGCGCAGCACGGCCAGCACCACGAAGAGCGGCCCGAGCAGCAGCACGACGGCGAGCCACACGTTCATCGGACGATCACCGGCGGGATGGTAGCCAGCGGCTGCTCGCCGGTTCGCCCACGCCCCGTCAGTTGAGCCGGGCGCGGAGCCGGGCCGCGTTGCGGCTGAGCTCCTCGCCGAGGCTGCCGCCGAGGCCCAGCGCGGCGTCGTCGTACTGCTGGGCCGCCTCGCCGAACCGACCGGTGGCGGCCAGGCACCCGGCGAAGTCGGCCCGGTCCTCCGGCGAGGCGCCGGGCAGCAGCGGTGCGCAGGCGCAGCACCCACAGCATCGACGACCGGTCGCCCCGGGAGATGAACACGCTGCGCAGGTTGGCCAGCATCCGGGCCACGATGACCTGCTGGGGCTGGACGGGATCGAGGAAGCGGTCGTCGAACGGCGCGTCGGCCCCGTGCAGCGACCGGAAGACCGCCACGCAGCCGTCCGCGATCGAGGAGTCGGCCGCCGACGAACGGGTCGACGAACACCGACGGGTCGACCCGGTCGCGCAGCAGGAAGTGGCCGGGCATGCCGACGCCCGACGAGCGGGACGCCGAGTCGGCGCCCGACCACGATGGCCAGCACCGACAGGGTGATGGGGATGCCGAGGCGCCGGCTCACCACCTGGTCGAGGTAGGAGTTGCCGCGGGTCGTAGTAGTTCGCCGAGTTGCCGGCGAAGCCGAGGTCGACGAACAGGTGGGTGACCAGGCCGTCGAGCGTGGGTGTCGGGCAGGCGGCCGGCGAGGTCGTCGAGGCGGCCGAGCTCGACCGTCGACGTCGAGGTCGGGTCGGGCGTGCTGTGGCGATCAGCAGCGACGGCGACGTCGAGCGGGAGGTCGTCGCCCGGCCGCGGCGACCAGCTCGGCGAATCGCTCGGTGACCTCCACGGCGCAAACGGTACCGGGCGATCGCTGCGCTACGGTCGCCCGCGCATGTACCCGGGGACCTTCGCGTCGACCACACCCGACAAGGCCGCCGTCATCATGGGCGCCACCGGCGAGGTGATCACCTACGCGGAGCTCGACGCCGAGGCCAACCGGCTGTCCCAGCTGTTCCGGGCCGCCGGCCTGCAGCCCGGCGACCACGTCGCCTTCTGCCTCGAGAACCACCCGCGCTTCCTGGCCGTGGCCTGGGGCGCCCACTACGCCGGCCTCTACTACACGGCGATGAGCTCCCGGCTCACCGTCGAGGAGTCGATCTACATCATCAACGACTGCGGGGCCCAGGCGTTCATCACGTCGGCCTACAAGGCCGACGTGGCCGCCGAGCTGGTCGACGCACATGCCCGCGGTGAAGACCCGCCTGATGATCGACTCGTGCATCGACGGCTTCGAGCCCTACGAGGACGCCATCGCCGCGTTCCCGGCCGAGCCGCCTGCCCGACGCGGTCGCCGGGCGCGACATGCTCTACAGCTCGGGCACGACCGGGCCGCCCGAAGGGCGTGAAGACCCGCGGCCCGGTCGAGCCGGTCGACACCGCCCGACGCGCGGTCACCGGCCTGGCCCAGCTGCTGTTCGGCTTCACCGACGAGACGGTGTACCTGTCGACCGCGCCGCTCTACCACGCCGCACCGCTGCGCTTCACCATGGTCGGTGCACCAGGTCGGGCGGCACCGCGGTCGTCATGGAGCACTTCGACCCCGAGCAGGCCCTCGCCCTGATCGAGCGCTACCACGTGACCGCCAGCCAGTGGGTGCCGACCATGTTCATCCGCATGCTCAAGCTGCCCGAGGAGGTGCGCGACCGCTACGACGTGTCGAGCCTGCAGGTCGGCCATCCACGCCGCCGCGCCGTGCCCGGTGGCGGTCAAGGAGCAGATGATCGAGTGGTGGGGCCCGGTCATCCACGAGTACTACGCCGGCACCGAGGGCAACGGCTTCGTCTACACCGAACTCCCACGACTGGCTCGAGCACAAGGGCACGGTCGGCCGGAACCTGCTCGGCGAGATCCACATCGTCGACGACGACGGCAACGAGCTGCCCGATCGGCGAGGCCGGCACCATCTACTTCGCGGGGGCCGGCGAGTTCGAGTACCACAACGACCCGGCCAAGACCGACGAGTCCCGCGATCCCCGGGGCTGGAGCACGCTCGGCGACATCGGCCGACTCGACGAGGACGGCTTCCTCTACCTCACCGATCGCAAGTCGTACATGATCATCTCGGGCGGGGTGAACATCTACCCGCAGGAGGCCGAGAACGTCCTGTCGATGCACCCGAAGGTGCACGACGTGGCGGTGATCGGCGTGCCCAACCCCGACTTCGGCGAGGAGGTCAAGGCGGTCGTGCAGCCGGTCGACATGGCCGACGCCGGGCCCGACCTCGAGCGGGAGCTGATCGCCTACTGCCGCGAGCACCTGGCCGACGTGAAGTGCCCGCGATCGGTCGACTTCGTCGACGAGCTCCCCCGGCACCCCACCGGCAAGCTCTACAAGCGCCTGCTGCGCGACCAGTACTGGGCCGGCCACGAGTCGAAGCTCATCTGAGCCGCGGTCGGGACCGGCCGGTGACCTTCGCCTTCCTCGACCACGAGGGTCCCATCGCCTTCGCCCACCGGGGCGGGGCCGGCGACTGGCCCGAGAACACGCATGCCGGCCTTCGCCGGCGCGGTCGCGCTCGGCTACCGCTACGTCGAGACCGACGTGCACGTCACCACCGACGGCGTGCTGTGCGCCTTCCACGACGAGCGCCTCGACCGCGTGACCGACCGCACCGGGCTGATCCGCGAGCAGACCTGGGCCGAGGTCAGCCAGGCCCGCGTCGACGGCATCGAGCCGATCCCGCTGCTCGAGGACCTGCTGACCACCTGGCCCGACATCCGCGTCAACATCGACCCCAAGCACGACTCGGCGGTCGACGCCCTGGCGGCCACGCTGCGGCGCACCGACGCGGTCGAGCGGGTGTGCATCGGCGTCGTTCTCCGACGCCCGCATCGCCCGGCTGCGCGAGCTGCTCGGCCCCGACGCTGTGCACCTCGTTCGGCCCGAAGGGCGATCGCCCGGCTGCGGGCCGGGCAGCTTCGGCGTGCCGACCGGGCGAGCTCGGCGGCCGCGTGCCTGCAGGTGCCTCGCCGCGCACAAGGGCATCCCGATCGTCGACGAGCGGTTCGTGCGGCGCCGCCCACGACCGCATGCTGCCGGTGCACGTCTGGACGATCGACGAGCCGGCCGAGATGCACCGGCTGCTCGACCTCGGCGTCGACGGCATCATGACCGACCGCCCGGCGGTGCTGAAGGACGTGCTGACCTCGCGGGGGCTCTGGCACGACTAGCCGCCGTGCCTGGGCTCAGGGCGGTCTCAGGCCTCGGGCAGCAGCACGTGGGGGTTGAGGATGCCGTTCGGGTCGAGCGCGGCCTTGATCTGGCGGAACACCGTCGATCTCGGCGGCCGACCGGCTGAGGTGCAGCCACGCGCCGCTTGGCCGCGCCGATGCCGTGCTCGGCGCTGATGCTGCCGCCCCGCTCGGCCACCAGCGCGCAGCACGGCCTCGTCGACCCGGTCGCCGGCTCGCCGTCGAGCTCGTCGGCGGCGCCGGTCACGTTGACGTGGATGTTGCCGTCGGCGACGTGACCGAACAGCCAGACCTCGCAGCTCGGGGCCAGCGGCGTGCACCCGGTCGGCACCACGTCGGCCAGGAACGGGGCCAGGGACGAGGGCGGCAGGGTCACGTCGAGCTTGTGCGGCGGGCCGAGCGTGTTGATCGCCAGGGTGTGGTCCTCCCGGTAGGCCCACAGCTCGGCCCGGCCGGCGCGGTCGCCGGCGACCGCCGGAGTCGACGACACCGTCGAGGGCGGCCGACCTCGCTGGCCAGGCGCGACAGCGTGTCGCCGGCCCCGTCGCTCGAGGCCGCCTCGACCAGCACGACCACCGGCCACCGTGAGGCGAAGGGCTGGCGTCGGTCGAACGCCCGGCAGACCAGGTCGATGCCCGCCGCGGTCATGAGCTCGGCCGCCTGCAGGCCGGGCAGGCGCCGGCGCAGGTCGGCCACCCCGGCGACGGCGTCGGCGCCATCGCCGAAGGCCAGCAGCGCGACCGCCACGTCGGTCGGCGCCGGCACCAGCCGCAGCCGGGCCGCGGTGACGACCGCCAGCGTGCCCTCGCTGCCGCACACGAGCTGGGCCAGGTCGTAGCCGGTGTTGTCCTTCTCGAGCCCGCCGAGGTGCGACACGACCCGACCGTCGGCGAGCACCGCCTCGACGCCGAGCAGCTGGCGTCTCGTCCCGCCCCAGCGCAACAGGTGCACGCCGCCGGCGTTGGTGGCCACCGTCCCGCCGATCGTGGCCTGGTCGCGCGCCGCCAGGTCGACCGGGTAGAGCAGGCCCCGGCTCGACGCCGCGGCCTGCACGGCGGCGAGCGTGGCACCGGCACCCGGCGGTGACCTGACCGGCGAGCACGTCGACCTCGCCCACCGCGTCGAGGCCGCCCGAGCCCGAGCACGACCTCGCCGTGCAGCGGGACGCTGCCGCCCACCAGCCCGGTGTTGCCGCCCTGCGGGACCACGGCCACGCCGCGGTCGTTGCACCACGCCAGCACGGCCGAGACCTCACCGACCGTCCGGGGCCGGAGCAGCACCGGAGTCGTCCCCCGGAACCGACCCGTCCAGTCGACCTCCACCGAGGCCAGCCGGTCGGCGTCGGCGACCACCACGTCGTCGCCGAGCAGCCCGCGCAGCTCGTCGACGGCACCCCGGGGCAGGCCGGTTCGGGGCGCGGGTTCGCCATTACGGTGACGCTATGGCCGACCGGGGTCCGCTGACCACCCACTACGCGCCGACGGGCATGGTGTGCTCGGTCGACCACCTGGCATCGTCGGCGGGGGTCGCCGTGCTGCGGTCCGGCGGCAGCGCGGCCGACGCGGCAGTCGCCGCCAGCGCCGTGCTCGCCGTGACCACCCCGCACATGTGCGGCATGGGCGGCGACCTCTTCGCCCTGGTCCACGCGGCGGACGGCCCCCCGGTGGCGCTGAACGCCAGCGGCCGGGCCGGATCGGGCGCCGACGCCGATCGGATGCTGGTCGAGGGCCACACCGCGATGCCCCTCACCGACGACATCCGCAGCGCACCCGTACCCGGCTGCGTCGACGGCTGGCTCGCCCTGCACGACCGCTTCGGACGCCTGCCGTCTGGGCGAGGTGCTGGCGCCGGCCATCGGCTACGCACGCGACGGCTTCCCCGTGGGTGCCGTTCCTGGCGGCGATGCTCCCGTTGGTGGTCGGGCCGCGCCGGGGCCGGCGACTTCGCCGACCCCGCCGGGCACCGCCTGCGAGCCGGCGCGCGGTGCCGCCGTCCGGGCGTGGCCCGGGCGCTCGACGCCATCGCCGCCGACGGGCGCGACGGGTTCTACCTCGGCGAGTTCGGCGACGGCCTGCTCGTCATCGGCGACGGCGAGTACACCGACGAAGACCTCGCTCGTCCGATCGCCGACTGGGTCGTCCCGGTCGGCCGGCGGGTGTGGGGTGCGGACGTCTGGACGATGCCGCCGAACTCGCAGGGGTACCTGATCCTCGCCGCAGCGCTGATCGCCGAAGGGCTCGACCTGCCCGGCGACCCCGACGACCCGCGCTGGGCCCACCTGCTGACCGAGAGCGCGCGCCAGGCCGGAGCCGACCGGCCGGCCCGCCTGCACGAGCACGCCGACGCCGACGAGCTGCTCGACCCGTCCGGCCCCCATGGGCTCGACGCCCGCCGGGCCCGGGTCGACGTCGATCGCACCAGCTCCCTGCGCCCGCCCGCCGCCGACGGCGGCACGATCTTCCTCTGCGCGGTCGACGGCGACCGCATGGGGGTGTCGCTGATCCAGTCCAACGCCAGCGGCTTCGGCACCCTGGTCTTCGAGCCCTCGACCGGCATCAACCTGCACGACCGGGGCATCGGCTTCTCGCTCGAGCCGGACCACCCGGCACGGTACGGCCCGGGTCGTCGGCCCCCGCACACGCTGTCCCCCGCGCTCGTCACCCGACCCGACGGGTCGCTGCGGGCCGTCGTCGGGTCGATGGGCGGCGATGCCCAACCCCAGATCCTGCTGCAGCTGCTGGCCCGCCTGCTGCAGGTCGGGCAGACGCCAGCGCAGGCCGTGCAGTCACCCCGGTTCGTGCTGGCGAACCACGGCGGCGCCACCGGGTTCGACACGTGGCACGGGCCGGGGCCGGTCGGCGTCGACGTCGAGGCCGACGCGCCCACCGGGTGGGCCGGCGGACTCGAGCTGCGGGGCCAGTCGGTGCGGGTCGTCGCCCCGTCGAACCACGGCATGGGCCACGCCCACCTGATCGAGGTCTCCCCCGACCGACTCGCCCTCGGTGGCGCCAGCGATCACCGCGCCGGCCACGGCGCCGCCATCGGCTACTGACCGGTCAGCTCCAGAGGCCGGACAGGCCGTCGCCGATGAACTTGGCGCCCAGCAGGACCAGCACGACCATCATGATCACGGCGTTGTTGTCGGACATGAACCGCTTGAGCGAGGCGAGCGGTCGAGCGGACCATCCGGGCGCCGCCACGGCGAGCAGCACCGCGCCGGCGACGGTGCACGACCCGATGCACACGAACACCGCGATGGCGATGGCGGTGTCCGTCGGCCCGAGCCCCTCTTGCGCGATCGACGCGGCCGCCGCCGCGGTCAGGGCGAGGTTCTTGGGGTTGGCGGCCGAGAGGGCCAGGCCCAGCACGAGACCCCTGGCCGGCGTGGCCTCGTCCATGGTGGCCATCCACTTCGGGACCTCGGCGGGCTGACCGTCCTGCGGTCGCTTCCCCCATTGCCGCGAGGCCATCACCAGGAACAGCACGCCGATGCCGACCGTCAGCCAGTCGACACCAGTGGCCGAGGCGCTGTCGGGATCGCTCGACCCGTGGGCGAGGACGACCACGACCGTGCTCACGGCGGTGAGGCCGACGATCCAGCCGACGGCGAACGCCGGGCCCACGACCCGCGCCCGGGGCGTGCCGAGCACGACCACGACGGCGACGATCGGGATGGGACTGAGGGCGACCGCGACGGCGGCCGGCAGCATGCCGCCGATGGCCTGCATCAGCACCGCTCGACCCCCGATCGCCCGCGGCCGGCAGCGGTCAGAACGGCCACTCCTGGGCGGGATCGTGGCCCAGGCGGAGCGCCACCGGGCGGAGGCCCACCTGGATCAGCACCTTGAACAGCACGTTGCGGGCGAACCAGGGCAGCTGGGCGAGCTGGCGACCGATGTTCGCCGGGCGCTCCCGCAGCGCCACGTTGGTGCGGCGGTAGCAGGTCATCGACTGGGCCCGGCCCTCGTAGCGCCACTGCGACGAGAACGTCAGCGAGGCGAGGATCGCCAGGGTCACCCCGATGGAGCTGAACGAGTCATGGATGAGCAGCGTGCCGCCGGCTACGACCCGGCCGCCCCAGCGATCGATGTCGGCCTTGGCGGGCGCATAGCGGTGCGCTCCGTCGATGTAGAGCAGCTCGACCATGCCGCCGACCTCGCCCAGCGCGTCGTCGGACCACTGACGCAGGTAGTCGACCCGGTGGCGGACGCCGGCCTGCTCGAGGTTGTGCTGGAAGGACTGGCTGTCGGCCTCGGCCTCGAGCTCCTTGCCGACGTACTCCTCGGGGCCGCGATCGGTGCCGGCGTGCGGATCGATGGCGATCACCGTCACGCCGTCGGGCACCGCACTGGCCAACACGATGGTCGACCGCCCCTGGTAGCTCCCGATCTCGACCACCCGCTCCCCCGGCACGAGGGTGTGCGCCGAGTCCCACAGCAGGCGGGCCTGATCGTCGGTCATCCAACCCTGGATGCCGGCCACCGAAGCCAGCACGTCGTCGAACGCAGGCACACCCGACTGGTCGGCCGGCGCCGGGGCCGGTGGCGTGGAGTTCTGCTGTGACACGTGCTTCGCACCTACCTCGTCGGGGCCCGCAACGGGGCGCAGCGTAGTGCGCGACCCTGTCCGGGCTGAGCCGGGGCTCAAGGCCGCCGCGACGCGGCCGATTGACCACCTACCCGTGTTGGTCGATCCCGAAGTGCCCGACGAGCCAGAATGGACGTCCCGCCGCGCCCGAGCCCAGGCTCCGCGCCCCGGGACCACCATGCGCGCCTCCTCCTCCACCCGCCAGCAACCCTCCCGCCGATCGCTCGCGACGGTGGCCGTCGCCGTGACGGTGCTCGCGGTCATGGTGGCCCTGCCGGCGCGTCCGGCCTCGGCCCAGGCGCCGCCCGACCCGACGGCTCCCGTGCTGCCGATCCCGGACATCCCCGATCCCGATTCCACCACCACGACCGCGCCGGCGGACCAGTCCACGACCACCTCGACCACCACACCGGTCGACCCGACGGCCGAGCCGGACCCGAACGTGCCGCCGCCGGTGTTCGACCCCCGCCTCTCCCGTGAGCTGTCGGCCGTGCCCGTCGAGAGCGCGAACTACGACGCCTCCCGGGCCGCGTACGCCTCGGCGTGGCGGCGCCAGATCGAGGCCCAGCAGCGCAAGGCGGCCGCCGAGGCCAGCCTGGCCGATCTGGCCTCGGCCGACCAGCGCCTGACCGCCGAGCTCAACGAGGCCACCCGGCGCCACGACAAGTCCGCCTTCCGGCTGTCGGTGCTGCGCCAGGGCGTTCGCCAGCTGGCGGTGGCGGCCTACATGCGCGGCGGGCCCACCGGCTCGATCAGCATCGGGCTCGACCCGGCCCAGGCCACGGCCGAGCAGTCGTCCCGGGTGCTCGTCCAGTCGTTGGGCGACACCCAGCTCGCCGACATCACCCTGCACGCCGGCATCGTCGAGCAGACCCAGGCGGTGATCGACGCCGACACCGCGGCGCTCGCCGACGTGCACCTCCGTCAGGCCGATCAGACCGCGCAACGCGACCAGGCCGAGGCCGACCGGGTGGCGGCGGTGGCGTTGGTCGAGCGGGCCCGGACCTCGGTCGCCGACGACCGCATGACCGCCCGGGTGACCGGGACCGATCTCAGCCTCGTGGCCCTCGACGCCTACTGGCGAGCGTCGATGGTCACCGGCTACGTCAACCCCGCCTGCAAGCTCAAGTGGACGGCGCTGGCCGGCATCGGTCGGGTCGAGAGCCTCCACGGCACCTACGGCGGCGGACCGCTCGACGGCAACGGCGAGACCATCGCCCCGATCATCGGCATCGCCCTCGACGGCTCCCGCAACACCGCGGTGATCCACGACACCGACGGCGGAGCCATCGACACCGATCCGGTCTGGGACCGCGCCGTCGGGCCCATGGCCTTCATCCCGACCTCGTGGCGGGCCTACGGCCGCGACGGCAACAACGACGGCGTCAACGACGTGCAGAACATCTACGACGCGGCCCTGGCCTCGTCGGTGCTGCTGTGCCGGGCCGCGCCCCTCGACAACGACGCCAACCTCCGGGCGGCCTACTACGCGTACAACCGGTCCGACGTCTACGTGAACATGGTCCTCGGGTTCACCCACGGGTACGACACCTTCGTCATCCCACCGGTGCCCCCCGAGAACGCCGCGCCCGCGACCTGATCCGCTCGGCGGCGGGCCGGGCCTGTGGGTCGAGCTGGTGAAAACCGGGCCGGTGCTGGGGACGGCGTGGGGACATCGGAGAAAGTCGGGGGACAACCCTGGGGATGTCCCGAAGCTGCTTGACCCCTCCGCCGACAGGGCGCAACGTGTCCCTCAGCCCGGTCGCAACGACGCCCGAGGCGCCGGAACCGACGGGGGTGACCCCGGAGGCGACGGGGTCACGGGAGCCGCGGCGGCAGGGTCAGAGTCAGAGGATCCGCCCCTCCTCCGGGAGGATGGCATCCCACCCGGGCCGAGCACTCGGCCCGGCGGGACATGGAGCCACTGGTTCGCACGGGTCGGCCCCGAGAAGCTGACCGCCTCCGGGCGGACGACTTCTCGGGGCCGCCGTGGTTTTCCCCCATCCGGCCGTCCCGGGACCCCTTTCAAGGGCCGTCAGGCTTATTGACAGAGTGGCACTTGAAAGCCTAGGTTGCGCGGCTGTGGCAGCAGTCACAAGGCCTGCAGGCAGGTCAGCCACACGATTCGGACCGTCTCCACGACCGGACGGATCCAGGGTCAGCACGTCAGAATCGGGGGAAACGAGCTTGAGAGCAGCGCCGTCGCGTCGGGGGAGATCGATGCTGATCGCCGTCGTGTGCTCCGTGGCGCTCGTGGCCGCCGCCTGCGGATCGAGCTCGGGTGGCGACGCGGGCGGCACCACCGACGCCACCGGCGTCGCCAGCAACGTCACCTTCGACAGCTCCGGCACGCCGACGCCGGGCGGCCAGCTCGTGTTCGGCCTCGAGGGCGAGACCGACGGGTTCAACCCGACCAAGGACCGGTGGGCCATCTCCGGCACCGAGGTCGGCCTCGCCGTGTTCGACCCGCTGGTGGCCTTCGACGCCGACAACAGGGCCCAGCCCTACCTGGCCCAGTCGATCACCCCCAGCGCCGACTACACGGAGTGGACCATCACGGTCCGCCCGAACATCACCTTCCACGACGGCACCCCGCTGAACGGCGGGTCGATCGCCACCATGTTCAACGCCCACCTCAAGTCGCCGCTGACCCGTCCCGCGCTGGCCCCGATCGAGTCGGCCACCGCCACCGGCGACCTGTCCTGCGTCATCAAGATGTCGAGCCCCTGGGTGACCTTCCCCGACGTCCTCACCAGCCAGCTGGGGATGGTGCCGGCACCGTCGATGTTCAACTCCGACGGCACTCCGACCGATGAGGGCGGCATGGCCCCGGTCGGCACTGGTCCGTTCAAGTTCAAGAGCTGGTCGCCGGGCCAGCCGTTCGACGCCACCCGCAACGACGGCTACTGGCGCAAGGACGCCTCCGGCACCCAGCTGCCCTACCTGGCCTCGATCGAGTTCCAGGTGATCCCCGAGGGCAACACCCGCACCAGCGCGCTGCGCGCCGGCAACATCAACATGATGCACACCTCCGATCCCGACGAGATCGTGATCCTGCGCCAGCAGGCCGAGGACGGCACGTTGCAGATCGTCGAGGACAACGGCGAGAGCGAAGAGGACTTCCTCATCGTGAACACCCAGGACCCCGCGGTGAAGGACCCCCGCGTGCGCAAGGCGATGGCCCTGGCCCTCGACCGTGACACCTACAACACCGCGATCAACGCGGGGATCGTCGAGGACGCCAACGGCCCCTTCAAGCCGGGCTCGAAGTGGTACACGCCCACGGACTACCCGAGCTTCGACCTCGACGCGGCCAAGCAGCTCGTCGACCAGTACACCGCCGACACCGGCCACCCGCCCACGTTCACCCTCGGCACCACGCCGACGCCGTCCAACGACCAGGCCGCCCAGCTCCTGCAGCAGATGTTCCAGGCCGCCGGCATGAAGGTCGACATCAAGAAGACGAACCAGAACACGTTCGTCGCCGACGCCGTGCTCGGCAACTACCAGGTCAACATCTGGCGCCAGTTCGGTGCGGTCGATCCCGACTCCGACGCCTACTGGTGGTACTCGGCCAACGCCGGGGAGGGGGCCAGCGGCGGCCTCACCCTCAACATCGCCCGCAACAAGGACCCGCAGATCGACGCCGGGCTCGACCAGGGCCGCCAGTCGGCCGACGAGGCCACCCGCAAGGCGGGCTACGCGACCGTGCAGAAGCAGTTCGCGGTCGACTTCCCCTACATCTGGACCAATCACACCATCTGGGCCATCGGTGCCGGTCCCCAGGTGCGTGGCATCACCAACGGCCCGCTGCCCGACGGCCAGCCGTCGCTGCCCATCGGCGGCGCCGGCGACTTCGGCGGTGTCGTCCGCTTCACCCAGACCTGGATCGCCAGCTGATCCGAGCTCCCATGAAAAGGAACCCTCGCCCATGAGGTTCGTGCGCAAGAAGGTGATCCAGCTGCTGCTGGTGCTCCTGGCCGTGACATTCTTCTCGTTCCTGATGCTCAACCTCCTGCCGGGCGACCCGGCGCAGGTCGTGTGCGGCATCAGCTGCGACCAGGCCGGCCTCGACCAGACCCGTGAGGAGCTCGGGCTCAACGACCCGATCCCGGTCCGCTACGTCAAGTGGCTGGGCAACACCCTGACGGGCGACATGGGCTCGTCCGCGCTCAACAAGCAGCCGGTGTCCGAGGCCATCAAGGAGCGCCTGCCGGTCACGCTCGAGCTGCTGCTCTACTCGCAGTTCATCGCCCTGGTCGTCGCCATCCCGCTGGGACTCATCGCGGCCCAGCGTTCGGGGGGCATCTTCGACCGGGTGTCGACGACGGTGGCCTTCGGCCTGCTGTCGTTGCCCAGCTTCGTCGTGGCCATCGTCTTGATCCTCGTCTTCGCGGTGAAGCTCGGGTGGTTCCCCGCCGTGGGCTACGTGCCGTTCACCGAGAACCCGGCCGAGAACATCAAGGACCTGTTCTTACCCGCGCTCTCGCTGGCCGTCGCCGAGCTCGCGGTCTACATGCGCCTCCTGCGCACCGACCTGATCTCCACGCTGCAGGAGGACTACATCACGATGGCCAAGGCCAAGGGCATCTCGTCGCGCCGCGTGCTCCTGCGCCATGCCTTCCGGCCGTCGTCGTTCTCGCTGGTCACGGTGGCCGGCCTGAACATGGGCCGGCTCGTCGGCGGCGCCTTCGTCATCGAGGTGATCTTCGCCCTCAACGGCATCGGCCGCTACATCTACACCGCCATCCTCAGCCGGGACTACATCCCGGTGCAGGGCGGTGTCGTCGTCGTGGCCGTGGCCTACGTGCTCATCAACTTCTGCATCGACATGCTCTACGCCGTCATCGACCCCAGGATCCGCCATGCCCGCGCCATCGCCTGAGTTCCCCAGCGAGAGCCAAGCCCCAGGCTCCGACTACTTCCCCGGGGGCGACTTCCTCGAATCCGGCAGCATGGCCACCGAGATCGCAGGGCCCGGCGGCATCGCCGACGGCCACGTCCGTGAGCTCGAGGGCCTGCACATCCTCGACCCGGACCAGGTGCCGTCCGACGCCGTCAAGAAGCGGCTCGGCCTCGGCTTCTGGATCGCGTCGAGCTGGGTCATGCTCGTCGTCGCCCTCGCGCTGCTCGCGCCGGTGCTGCCGCTGCAGAACCCCAACAAGGTGTCGTCCTGCCTCAAGTGCCCGGCCAGCTCGGCGCACTGGTTCGGCACCGACAACCTGGGCCGCGACATCTTCTCCCGCATCATCTGGGGTGGCCGGGTGTCGCTCACGGTGGGGGTGATCTCGATCATCTTCGGCCTCATCTTCGGGGGGATCGTCGGGCTCGTCGCCGGTTTCATCCGGGGCCGGACCGAAGGCTTCCTCATGGGCTGCATGGACGTGCTGCTGGCCTTTCCGGCCCTGCTGCTCGCCCTGTCGATCATCACCTTCACCAACAACCGCACCATCGCGATCATCTCGGTGGCCATCGGCGTGGGGGCCATCGCGCCGATCGCACGGTTGGTGAGAGCCAGCACGCTCGTCACCGGCCAGCGCGAGTTCGTGCTCGCGTCCCGAACGCTCGGCGCCAGCCAGGCCCGCATCATCGCGCGCGAGATCCTGCCCAACGTCGTGCTGCCGGTGCTGTCGTTCGCCATCATCGGCGTGGCCGTCGCCATCGTGGCCGAGGGCGGCCTGGCCTTCCTGGGGCTGTCGGTGGCGCCGCCGACCGCTACGTGGGGCGGCATGATCAACGAGGGCCGCACGGTGCTCGAGACCGACCCGCAGATCGCCCTCATCCCCAGCTTCATCCTGTTCCTGACAGTGCTGATGCTGAACTTCTCGGGTGACCGCATCCGCGAGTACTTCGACGTCAAGGAGGGCGGTCTGTGAGCCGCAAGGTCATCACCGGCTCCGGCACCGGCGACATGCGGCGCCGACCTGCTCAAGGTCGTCGACCTCAAGACCCACTTCCGCACCGAGCGGGGCTCGGTCCGGGCCGTCGACGGCGTGTCGCTCAACCTGGCCCGGGGCCGCACCCTCGGCGTGGTGGGCGAGTCCGGGTCGGGCAAGACCATCCTGTCGCGGTCGATCATGGGCCTGCTGCCGACCCGCAACGTCGTGCGCGAGGGCCACGTCTACTACGAGGGCACCGACATCATCGGGTACTCGCAGGACGACATGCGCAAGCATCTGGGGCTCGGAGATGTCCATGGTCTTCCAGGACCCGATGACCTCGCTGAACCCGGTGATGAAGATCGGCAACCAGATCACCGAGTCGCTGGTGCACCACCTGTCGATGGAGAAGGGCGAGGCCACCGAGACGGCGCTCGCCCTGTTGCAGTCGGTGGGCATCCCCGAGCCGGCCCAGCGGCTCGAGGAGTACCCGCACCAGCTGTCGGGCGGCATGCGCCAGCGCGTGACCATCGCCATCGCGCTGGCCTGTGGACCGAAGATCCTCTTCGCCGACGAGCCCACCACCGCCCTCGACGTGACGGTGCAGGCGCAGATCCTCAACCTGCTGCAGCGGCAGCAGACCGAGCGGCACATGGCCATGATCCTCGTGACGCACGACCTCGGCGTCGTGGCCGGCCGCACCGACGACATCGCGGTGATGTACGCCGGCAAGATCGTCGAGCAGGCGCCGACGAGCGTGCTCTTCGACAAGATGAAGATGCCCTACACCGAGGCACTCGTCAGCTCGATCCCCAAGCTCGAGAACAAGAGCCACACCCGGCTCGAGATCATCAGCGGACGCCCACCGGATCTGGTGAACCCCCCTCGGGGCTGCAACTTCGCCCCCCGCTGCAAGTACGTGCAGGACAAGTGCCGTGAGGAGGAGCCACCGCTCGTCCCGGCCGAGACCGCCGGCCACCTCTACCGGTGCTGGTACCCGGTCGACACGCCACAGGGCCGCGACGCCCTCGCCCGCAACCTGGCCGCCATCGCGTCGGCCGGCTCATCTCCGAAGGCCGCGACCGCGACCTCGACCCCGTCCGCGGACGGCCCGACCACCGACACCGCCGTCGCTGCTGCCACGGCCAAGGAGAACTGAGATGGCCGGAAGTGGCACCGCGCACCTGCGTGAGCCGGGTGAGACCCTGCTGCGGGCCGAGAACCTCGTCGTCGAGTTCCCCGTCGGCTCCACCGGGCTGAAGGTCAACGCCGTCACCGACGTCAGCATCGACGTGCGCGAGGGCGAGACCCTGGGCCTGGTCGGCGAGTCGGGCTGCGGCAAGTCGACCACTGGTCGGGCCCTGATGCAGCTGCCGGCCCCCACGAGCGGGTCGGTGATCTACAACGGCCGGGACCTCACCAAGCTCAAGGGCGACGCGCTGCGCCAGCTGCGGCCCGAGATGCAGATGATCTTCCAGGACCCGATCTCGTCGCTCAACCCGCGGCGCAAGGTGGGCGACATCGTCGCCGAGCCCCTGCGCATCTGGAAGCGCGGCACGTCGGCCGAGCAGCGCCAGGTCGTCAACGAGACGCTCGAGGCGGTCGGCCTCGATCCGGAAGCGGCCGTCGGTCGCCGCCCGCACCAGTTCTCCGGCGGCCAGTGCCAGCGCATCTGCATCGCCCGCTCGTTGGTGCTCGACCCCAAGCTCATCATCTGCGACGAGCCGGTCTCGGCCCTCGACGTGTCGGTGCAGGCCCAGATCCTCAACCTGCTCGAGGACATGAAGGCCCGCTACGGGCTGACCCTGGTGTTCATCGCCCACGACCTCGCCGTCGTGAAGAACATCAGCGACCGCATCGCGGTCATGTACCTGGGCAAGCTGTGCGAGGTCGCCAAGCCCGACGACCTCTACGCCAAGCCGGCCCACCCCTACACCGCGGCGCTGCTCAGCTCGATCCCGGTCCCCGACCCGAGCGTGCGACCCAAGGAGGGCGAGACCCTCGCCGGGGAGCTCCCCTCGCCGCTGTTCCCGCCGAGCGGCTGCCGGTTCCGCACACGGTGCCCGAAGGCGCAGGACATGTGCGCGCAGGTCGAGCCCAAGATGCGCCAGGTCGGGCTCGGGCACTACGTCGCGTGCCACTTCCCCCTCGACGTCGGCGAGAACGCCTTCGCCGAGAGCGCGCAGAGCACGACCAGCGGCCGAGAGGCCTGACCCGACCCGAGACGTTCCGACCTCGCCCACCGAAAGGCGGGAGCTCGTGAGTGGCACCCAGCGCCCCAGAACCCGACTCGACCCCGAGGTCCGTCGCGAGCAGATCATCGTGGCGGCCGAACGGGTGCTGCAGGGCCGCGACCCCGGTGACGTCACCTTCGAGGAGATCGCCGACGAGGCCGGGGTGTCGCGCGCCCTCGTCTACAACTACTTCGGCGACAAGGGCGGCGTCATCGCGGCCGTCTACCTGCGCAGCCTGCGTCGCCTCGACGAGGAGCTCGCCCGGACGGTCGACCCGGCTTCCGACGACGCCGAACGGCTGCGCTCGGTGGTGCACTGCTACCTGCGCTTCGCCGGGGAGAGCTCGACCGCCTGGCGCCTGATCGGCAGCACCGCGGCCATGGAGCACCCCGACGTGATCGCGGCGCGACGGCGGCGATTCGACCAGATCGCCGACAACTGGGGCGGCACCGCCAACGCCCGCATCACCGCACGCGCCGTGGTGGGCTTCCTCGAAGCGGCCACCCTCGACTGGATCGACCGGGGCGACGTCGGCCTCGAGGGCCTGGCCGACCTGCTCTACACGATCCTCTGGAGCGGGCTGTCGGCCGTCGACGACCGCGAGGCGCACGTGCCCCGGGGCGAGACCGCGGCCACCGTCATCGGGTAGCGCCGGTGAGGCCGGGGACGTCAGCCGCCCGCCAGCAGTACCAGGCCGCGACGCTGCGGTAGGGCCGGAACGCCTCGCCCACCTCGTCGAGCTCCTTCGGGGTCGGCGGCTCGCTCAGGCCGTAGGCGATGCCGTAGCCCGAACGCACCCCGAGATCCCCCGTGGGCCACACGTCGAGCCGGCGCAGGGTGAAGATGAGGAACATCTGGGCCGTCCACCGCCCGATGCCCCGCACCGCCACCAACTGGTCGACGACGGCTTCGTCGCTCAGGCGCCCGGTGCGGTCGAGGGCCAGCCGACCGTCGGCCACGTGGGCGGCCAGGTCGAGGATGGCGGCGGTCTTGGCCCCCGACAGGCCCGCGCCCCGCAGGTCGGCTTCCGGTCTGGTCAACACCGCGGCCGCGTCGAGGGGACCGTCCGGGTAGAGGGCCCGTACCCGACCCCAGATGGTGGCCGCGGCCTTGCCGGCCAGCTGCTGGTAGGCGATCGACTCGGCCAGGTCCTCGAACCGGCGCTCGACCGGCACGACCGGTGGTGTGCGCATCGGACCGTGGCGCTCGACCAGGTCGCCCATCACCGGGTCGACCTGGCCCAGCGCGATCGACGCGTGCCGGTGCGAGGAGGAAGCCATCCCGGCAGCGTAGGTTCCCGCCCGCCGGTCCATCCCGGGGATGATGGGACCCCCAGTGATCGTGATCGCCCGAGGATCGTGACAGGATGGCCCCATGCCTACGCCTCCCGCCATGTCCATCGACGAGAACACCATCTACCGGGTCACGATCGCCACCGATCGCGGCGAGATCGTGATGGACCTCGATCCCCGCATCGCCCCCCTCAGCGTCAACAACTTCGTCACGCTCGCCCGCCAGGGCTACTACGACGGGCTGAACTTCCACCGGGTCGAGCCGGGGTTCGTGATCCAGGGCGGTTGCCCCGAGGGCAGCGGTCGCGGCGGCCCCGGCTACAAGTTCGCCGACGAGCCGGTGCAGGGCGAGTACCTCGAGGGCACGGTGGCCATGGCCAACGCCGGGCCCAACACCAATGGCTCGCAGTTCTTCATCTGCCTGAGCGACCTCCGCGGCTCGCTGCCCAAGCAGTACAACCTCTTCGGCCAGGTCACGAGCGGCCTCGACGCCGTGCAGGCCATTCGCAAGGGCGACGCGTTCAACTCCGTCACGATCGAGGAGATCCCTACCTGATCGGCTCTCCGGTCGCAGGCTCCCTGCGAGCGGCTTCGCCCATCCGGCCCGATTCGGTGGAGCTGCTCCGCTCCGCACGCCTGATCGGCTGCCGTCACCGTCTCAACCGTTCGTGTAGTGGGCCGGGCGCTTCTCGAGGAAGGCGGTGACGGCCTCGGTCATGTCGCCGGTCGTCGACGCCAGGATCTGCGTGCGGTTCTCGAGGTCGATGCCGGCCTGCTGGCTGGCCGTCTCGAGGTTCGACCACATGACCTCTTTCGTCATCCAGACGCCGAACGGGCTGTTGGCCACGATCTGATCCGCCGTCTCGAGGGCGGCGTCGAGCAGCGCGTCGTCATCGACCACCCGCACGACGAGGCCGATCCGCTCGGCCTCGTCGGCGTCGATGATGCGCCCGGTCAGCATCAGCTCGTGGGCCCTCGACGCTCCCACCAGGCGCGGCAGCATCCAGCTGACCCCGATGTCGCAGCCGGACAGGCCGATGCGCACGAAGGCCACGTTGAACCGGGCCGTGCGGGACGCGATGCGGATGTCGCTGCCGAGGGCGATGGCCAGTCCGCCGCCGGCCGCCGGGCCGTTGACCGCGGCGATCACGGGCTGGCGCAGCGAGCGCAGGTGCGGGATGAGCGAGGCGATGTACTGCTGGGTGGCCATGCCGGCCTGGGTCGAGCCCAGCCCGTCGGTGCCCGGCGCCCGCACCCCCTGCTTGAGGTCGAGCCCGGCACAGAACCCCCGTCCGGCGCCGGTCAGGATCACCACCCGGCAGTCCCGATCGGCCGCGATCTCGTCGAGGCGGGCGTGCAGGTCGCCCACCAGCTCGGCGCTCATGGCGTTGAGCCGGTCGGGGCGATTGAGGGTGAGCAGGGCGACGCCAGGTCGCACGGTCTCGAGCAGCACGGTCGACATCGCCGCAACGTAGCTCCCGGGCTGCGGTGCGCGCGGCAGCGCGGTCGCCGTGCCACAGTGTCGATCGATGCCCGTGTCCCCCGCCGTCGGCCAAGGCGTGCGGCTCGTGATGGTGCCTCCCCTGCCGATCGACCTCCGTTCGACGATCGGTCGGCTGCGTGGCGCCGGTCGCTTCCGCGTCGCCGCCGACGGGGTGTGGCACGCCACCCGCACGGCCGACGGGCCGGCGACGCTCCACATCGCGCCGAGGGACCGGCCCCGCGACCCCGTGATCGCCCGGGCCTGGGGGCCGGGCGCCGACCGGGCGCTCGGCCACCTGCCCGGCCTGCTCGGCTTCGACGACCACGCCGAGGGGTTCGCCCCGGTGCACCCGCTCCTCCGCGAGCAGCACCGCCGCCACCCGCACCTGCGCCTCGGGCACACCTGCTCGATGGCCGAGGCCCTCCTACCCACCATCGTCGAGCAGAAGGTGCCCACGGCCGACGCCATGCGGAGCTGGCGTGCCATCCGGGGAGCGTTCGCCGAGCCGGCACCAGGACCGGCCGACCTGATCCTGCCGCCGGACCCGGCCCGCCTGAGTCGGCTCGCCTATTACGACCTGCACCGGTTCGGCATCGAACGGAAGCGGGCCGAGCCGCTCCTCGCCGCCTGCCGCCACGCCGCTCGGCTGGAGCGCCTGGTGGGACGCACGCCCGATCAGCTGTCGGCGGGGCTCCGCCAGGTGCGGGGCATCGGGGCGTGGACCGCCACCGTCGTCGCCGGGTTGGTGCTCGGCGATCCCGACACGGTGGTGGTCGGCGACTACGGCATCCCGTCGACGGTGGCCTGGGCCCTCGCCGGCGAGCGCACGGCCGACGACGCGCGCATGCTCGAGCTGCTCGAACCCGAACGCCCCCACCGGGCCCGGGCCGTGGCCCTGGTCATGACCGCGGGGCGCACGCCGCCCCGTCACGGCCCCAGGCTCCCCTCCGCCTCGATCGTCAGGGGCGCCCTCTGACGAGCTGGTGCCGCGGCGCTACTCCTTGGAGGCGACGGCGTTGGGGGTGACGTTCATCTTGGGCTCGTAGGCCTCGGCCTCGATCGCCTTGGCCTCCCCGCCCACCGTCTCCCGCAGGCCTTCGCGGCACCAGTCGCACGGGCCGTAGTAGCGGACGCTGGCGGCCGTGCCGCAGCGCGGGCAGGTGATGTCGAGCGGTTCGGCGGTCTCGGCGAGGGACATCTGCGCAGCATCGCGCGACCGGGGCAGGCGGGCGCGCACCCTTGCATTGGCCCGCCGCGCGACGCGTGGCCGATACTGCGGCGGCGCGACGCGGCGACTCGATCTGCTCTCCGCCGCCCGACCCAGGGGGATCTTCGTGAACAGCTTGACGACCAACGACCTCTTCTCGGTGAGCGGGAAGGTGGTGCTCGTGACCGGTGGGTCGCGCGGCATCGGCGAGATGATCGCCGCCGGCTTCCTGGCCAACGGGGCCAAGGTCTACATCAGCTCGCGAAAGGCGGACGCCTGTGCCGCCACCGCCGAACGCCTGTCGGCGGAGTACGGCGGCGAGTGCATCGCCATCCCGGCCGACGTCTCCGGTCTGGAGGGAGTCGACGCGCTGGCCCGAGCGCTGTCGGAGCGGGAGACCCGCCTCGACGTCCTGGTCAACAACGCCGGCGCCACCTGGGGCGCGCCCATCGACGAGTTCCCCGAGATCGGCTGGGACAAGGTCATGGACACCAACGTCAAGGGCGTCTTCTTCCTGACCCAGCGGCTGCTCCCGCTGCTCGAGGCGGGCGCCACCGCCGAGGACCCGGCCCGGGTGATCAACGTCGGTTCCATCGACGGCATCCGCACCCCGGGGTTCGACACGGTCTCCTACGGCCCGTCGAAGGCCGCGCTGCACGCGCTCACGAGCCAACTCGCCGGCAAGCTCGTCCGGCGCAACATCGTCCTCAACGCCATCGCCCCGGGCCCGTTCCCGACCTGGATGCTCAGCACCGGTGTCGGCACCGGTGGCGACGTGGAGGGCACCGACTGGGAGGCGTTGGGCCGGACGATCCCCCGCGGCCGGGTGGGCACGCCCGAGGACATCGCCGGCCTGGCGATCTTCCTGGCGTCACGCGCCGGTGCCTTCACCGTGGGCGCGGTCATCACCTGCGACGGCGGCGTCGTCGTCTCCTGACGATCCACGCCGACCCTCGCACGTTCTGAAGGACGGGCCTGGCCGTCCGCGCCAGCCCGGTCCTTCGGAACCCGACCCTCGCACGTTCTGAAGGACGGGCCGCCCCGTGCGCGCCAGCCCGGGCCTTCGGTTATCCCCTGGATGGACCGCGTTGTCCCTCGCCGATCCACAGGGTTGTTCCTCTTCCTCCTCACAGGGCGGTCGTCGTACCGTCGGGCATGGCCCGCTACGAGATCACCCTGAAGGACCGCACCGTCGAGGTGATCGACGGCGCCGACGCCTATCAGCAGGAAGGGCAGATGACCACGTTCTTCGCCCTCTCCGGTGATCGCCTGGTGGTCGACTGCTGGAGCACCCGACTGGCGAGCTTCCGCACGTCGGAGATCCTGATCGTGCGTCGCCGGGTGAGCACCGACGAGGCCGGCGCCCTCGAGGATCAGGGCACGTACGTGCCGAGCCAGGCCATCGACGTCAACGCCACGACCGCGCCACCCATGAGCGCCAGCGCCGCCCGCTCGACCTGTGGCGGCCGCATCACCACGGCCAGGGCCAGCACCAGCGGGAAGGCGCTCATGCCGTAGCGCTCGACCGAGTTGAGGTTCTCGGCGCTGATGGCGGTGATCAGTATGGCCGCCGCGAACAGGCCGTAGCGGGCGGGCCACGTGCGGAACGTGATCACGAGCAGCACCAGCAGCACCAGGAGGAACGGCAGGTGCAGCCCGTCGCCGAAGCGCTCCGACCCGGCCAGCTGGTGGAAGCCCTCGATGATGCGGTCGAACGGCAGCTCGACCCGTCCCCGCAGGTCGTCCTGCACGGTGAACGGCAGGTGCCAGTCGCCGAAGACGTGACCGACCCAGGCGAGGTAGGACACCAGCCCGACCGCCGGGGCCGCCAGGGCGACGACCGAGGCGAGGCGTTGGCGGGCCCCGGCCGGCCGCCAGCACCGGACCACCTCGACGCCGACCGGGACGACGAGCAGCACACCGACCGGCCGGCTGAGGGCAGCGACCAGCCCGAGCGCGGCCACCCACCACCACCGCCGCAGCCTCAACCCGATGAACGCCCCGATGGCGGCGACGAGCATCAGCGACTCGGAGTAGGCCATCACCAGGACGAACGCCGAGGGGAACACCGCCAGGCACCAGACGGCGCGGTCGGCCAGCGCCTGGTCGGCCTTCTCCAGCACGACCAGCCGCCGCAGCAGCACCAGCGCGGCCAGCGAGAACACGTTGGCGAGGATCACCAGGGCGATGCCGGTGTGCCCGGCGAGCGGCACCGCGAGCATCCGCCCGAGCAGCGGGTACAGGGGGAAGAAGCGCACCCCCTCGACGGGCACGCCGTGGTAGCCCGACGTGGCGAGGTCCCGGTACCAGGTGCCGTCCCACGCCAGGAGGCCGTTGTCGAGCTGACCAGGGGTCGGGGTGAGCAGCCGCTTCGAGATCACCGTGGCCAGCACGTAGCCGACGCCGACGAGCACCCGCGCCGCGAGCCACGCCGGGAGCACCCCGACGACCTCGGCCCACAGGTTCGTCGGCGGCTCGATGGGGTCGGACGGCTCCGGTGCGGGAACCTCCGCCTGGGTCACGGGCCCGCCGGGCGGGGCGGGAACACGGTGACGGCCGCGGGCTCGAAGAACCTCGTGCCGCCGTCCGCGACGATCGTGGTCGACCCCGGCCGGGCCGCGCTGAGGGCGTCGAGCAGGGCCTCGCACTTGCCCTCGAACGTCTTGTACGTGGTCTGCCACACCAGGAAGACCTGGTGATCACCGGCCCGAGCGAGGGCGTCCGCCGCGAACGCCGCCGGATCGCTGGCCGCGTTGCGCTCGCCGTAGTCGACCCAGTCGACCCGATCGGGTGCCGTCATGGCCGGGAACGTCACCGCGTCGAGGTCGTCGCGCAACGACCGGCTGTAGGCCGGGCCCAGCTGGTCGGGGCACATCACCACGAGGTCACCCGGGTTGGCCGCCGCGTTGATGGCCCGCGCCGCCTCGCGGGCCTGGCTGCGCTGGTAGGTCGTGGTCCAGTAGGCGCCCATCAGGGAGAGGGCGAGCACGGCCGAGAAGGCCCCGGCCAGGACCCGCCGATCGCCGAAGCGGGTGATGCCGCCGGCGACCAGCAGCACGAACAGCGGGAAGAACACCGCGGCGTAGCGCGAGGCGAACGCGCTGCCGGCCAACGACGAGATGCCGACGCCGATCAGCAACGTCAGCACCAGCACGACCGCCTCGAAGCGGAACTGGCGGACGGTCACGAGGTCGATGTCGATGTGGCGACCGCCCCGGGCCACGCCGAACACCGCGAGCAGCACGAGCACCAGCAGCACCGCTCCGACGAAGTCCGAGGCTCGGAAGCCTCCCCCGCCGAAGTCGGCCAACACGATGGCGAAGACGCTGAACGGCTGCTGGGCCGAGGCCCACGGCGTGCCGGTGTGGGCCGTCTGGTAGAGGAACGACGGCAGCCACGGCAGGAAGAGCAGGCCGCCTGCGGCGACGGCGACGAAGGCCCGAGCCACCGATCGGCGGATCTCCGGCGTGCGATCGCGCCACCACTGCCAGGCCAGCACGACCTCGACCGCGCCGACGAGCCAGAACGACCAGTAGTGCGTGAGCAGCAGGGCCCCCGACACCAGGGCCAGCCCGACGAGGCGGAGCAGCCCGTCGCGCCCACGACGGGTGATGTCGTCGATGAGCAGGTAGCCGGCGAAGACCAGCAGCATGACCATCGAGTACATGCGGGTCTCGGTGGCGTAGCGCAGGGCGAACGGGGCCATGGCCAGCACGCCGACGGTGAGCCACGCGAGCAGCGAGCCGCCCCGCCGCCGCCCGATGACCCACGCCAACGGCAGGGCGGCCACCGAGAGCAGCCCCGACAGCGAGCGCACGGCGATGTCGCCGGTGCCGACCACCGCCATCCATCCGTGGAGCAGCAGGTAGTACAAGGGCGGGTGCCCGTCGTGGCGCAGGGCCTCGGGGATCTGGCCGAGGGGCAGGTGTGCGATGTTGACGCTGAGGGCCTCGTCGAGCCACAGCGGCGTCCGGGCGACGAACCGCAGCACGACCCCGACGATGACGGCGCCCGTCGCCAGCACCACGACCTCGACCGGTGCGGCCACGTCGGCTCGGGTCGTCGCGGCGCGCGACGGCGAGAGGGTCGTGTCGTTCACGGGGCAGACAGTAGTGGGCACGGACCTGGCGTCCGGGACACCGGAGAGGCATGGTCAGACAGCGGCGAGGCCCTCAGTAGACTGCGCCAGCCCCCCGCCGAACACCTCTGCCACGCTACGAAGGCCCACTCGATGTCGAACCCCGAACCTCCGTCCGATCCCAGCTCAGCTCCTTCCGCGGGCTCCCGAGAGGGTGGGGTCGAGCCCGGGGCGACCACCGACCCGGCGGTCGTCATCATCGGAGCCGGCCCCGCCGGGCTGACCGCCGCCTACGAGCTGTGCAAGGCCGACATCGTCCCGACGGTGCTCGAATCCGACTCGGTCGTCGGTGGCATCAGCCGCACGGCGCGGGCCGACGGGTGGCGCTTCGACATCGGGGGCCACCGGTTCTTCACCAAGGTGGAGCCCGTCGAGGCCCTCTGGCACGAGATCCTGAGCGACGACGAGTTCCTCTCCCGCCCCCGCATGAGCCGCATCTACTACCGCGGCAAGTACTACGACTACCCCATCAAGCCGTTCAACGCGCTGCGCAACCTGGGCATCATCGAGGCGACGCTCTGCATGCTGTCCTACCTGTGGGTGCGGGTCCGGCCGCCGAAGGACACGTCGATGCTCGAGGGCTACATCGCCGCCGACTACGGCTGGCGGCTCTACAAGCACTTCTTCAAGACCTACAACGAGAAGCTCTGGGGCGTGCCGGCGTCGTCGATCTCGGCCGACTTCGCGGCCCAGCGCATCAAGGGCATGTCGCTCAAGGACGCCCTCTGGGAGCCCGTCCGGGTCAAGATCTTCGGGCGCCGTGACAAGGGCGCCCAGATCACCAGCCTCATCGACGAGTTCCAGTACCCCAAGTACGGCCCCGGCATGATGTGGGAGCGGTGCCGCGACATCGTCGAGCAGAAGGGGGCCCCGGTCGAGATGCAGACCCGAGTCGTCGGCGTCAAGCACGAGGACGGCCGCGCCGTCGCGGTGGTCGCCGAGCACGACGGCGCCACGCGCGAGCTGCCGGCCGACCACGTCATCTCGTCGATGCCGTTCGCCCACCTGCTCCGCGCCATGGACCCACCCGTCCCGGACGAGGTGAAGGAGGCCGCCGACAACCTGGCGTTCCGGGACTTCCTCACCGTGGCGCTCGTCGTGCCGGAGGCCTACAGCTTCCCCGACAACTGGATCTACATCCATGCCCCCGAGGTGCAGGTCGGGCGCATCCAGAACTTCGGGTCGTGGTCGCCGTACCTGGTCAAGGACGGCCGCACCTGCCTCGGCCTCGAGTACTTCGTGTTCGAGGGTGACGACACCTGGAACAGCCCCGACGAGGACCTCGTCGAGCAGGGCAAGCGCGAGCTCGAGATCCTCGGGCTGTGCGACCCGTCGAAGGTCGAGGCCGGCTACGTGGTGCGCATGCCCAAGGCCTACCCGGTCTACGACGAGACCTACAAGGCCAACGTGATGGTGCTGCGCAAGTGGCTCGAGGTCAACGCCCCGAACGTCCACCCCGTCGGCCGCAACGGCATGCACAAGTACAACAACCAGGACCACTCCATGTACACGGCCATGCTCACGGTCGAGAACATCCTGGGGGCCGACAACGACATCTGGGACGTCAACGTCGAGGAGGAGTACCACGAGGCCGGGCCGTCCACGCCGAGGATCCCGTCGGTGCCCGGGTCGGAGGGCACCGGCCGCGACGCCCCGGTGATCCCCCGAAGCGCCTACAGCGCCGATCACCCGCTCAACGCGCCCAAGGCCTGAGGCCGCACCATGGGGGAATCGCCGGCGATCGCCGAGTTGCGGGAGATGGCGACGGCCGCCGGCCTCCGGCGCATCCACGTGCTGGCCTGGCGCGACCTGGCCGACGTCGAAGCCGGTGGGTCCGAGGTGCACGCGGCCGAGGTGCAGCGACGCTGGGCCGAAGCGGGCATCGAGGTCACCGTGCGCACCTCCTATGCCCAGGGCCACCCGCCCGAGGGCACACGGGACGGCTACCGGGTCATCCGCAAGCACGGGCGCTTCATGGTGTTCCCCACCACCGTGCTCTCCGAGGCCCTCCACCGCACCGGCCCGCGCGACGGCCTGGTCGAGATCTGGAACGGCACGCCCTACCTGAGCCCCCTGTGGGCCCGGTGTCCCCACATCACGCTGGTGCACCACGTGCACAAGGACATGTGGCGCCTCGTCCTCGAGGAGAAGCTCGCCCCCTACGGCGAGTTCATCGAGCGCCGCATCGCCCCGCCGTTCTACCGCCACACGCCGATCGTCACGCTGTCCGAGTCCTCACGCCGTGAGCTCATCGACTACCTGCGGTTCAAGCCCGAGCAGATCAGCGTGGTGCCCCCGGGCATCGATGCCCGCTTCACGCCCGACGGCCCCCGCAGCCCGACCCCGTTGATCGTCGCCGTCGGCCGGCTCATGGCCCCGAAGCGCTTCGACGAGCTCATCCGCATCGTCGCCACCCTGCGCGACCGCCATCCCGACGTGCAGCTCGTGATCGTCGGGGACGGCTACGAACGGCTCGCCCTCGAGGCCCAGATCGCCGACCTCCGGGCCGAGTCGTGGGTCCGGCTGGCCGGCCACGTCTCCGAGGAGGAGCTGCTCGCGCTCTACCGGCAGGCGTGGGTCGTCGCCAGCGCGTCGATCGCCGAGGGCTGGGGCATGACCCTCACCGAGGCCGCCGCCTGCGGTGCCCCGGCCGTCGCCACCCGCATCAACGGGCACACCGACTCGGTGCTCGAGGGCAAGAGCGGCCTGCTCGCCGACGACTCCCGCGAGCTCGGCCAGCAGCTCGACCAGGTGCTGACCGACGAGGGCCTGCGCCGCCAGCTGAGCGAGGGAGCGCTGGCCTGGGCGGCCACCCTCACCTGGGACGCCACCGCCATCGGCGTGCTGACCCCGCTCGCTCGCGAGGCCGTGAAGTACCGCTCCCGTCACCCGGGCTCCGCATCGGCGTGACGGCCACCCGGCTCGACGAGCACACCCCCGCGCCACCACCGACGGCGCGCGACCCTCGCCCGCGAGGCCTGGCCCGGTTCGGCGGGTGGATCACCGTGGTCGTGCCGACCCTGCTCACCTTCGTCCCGCTGCTGCTCACGGCACCCGGCGTGGTCGGCGCCGACACGAAGACCTACCTCTACCTCGACCCCGGCAAGGTGCTGGCCGAGGCCCCCTACGTCTGGAACAGCCAGATCGGGATGGGCTCGGTCACCCACCAGTACATCGGCTACCTCTGGCCCATGGGGCCGTTCTACTGGCTCTTCGACAAGCTCGGCTTCCCGGACTGGGTGGCCCAGCGCATCTGGATCGGTCTCATCATCCTGGCCGCCGGCCTGGGGGTCCGCTACCTGTGCCACACACTCGGGTGGGCCCGCGACCAGTGGGGCGCGGTGCTCGTGGCCATGCTCGCCTACATGTTCAGCCCCTACCTGCTGAACTACTCGGCCCGCATCTCGGTGATCCTGCTGCCGTGGGCCGCCCTGCCCTGGCTCATCGCCCTCACGGCTCGCGCGATCCGTCACGGCGGCTGGCGCCACCCGGCCCTGTTCGCCCTCGTCATGCTCACCGTCGGCGGCATCAACGCGACCGCGCTCATCCTCGTCGGGCTGGGCCCCCTGCTCTACGTCGTGCACGCGGTGTGGATCGACCGCGAGGCCACCCTGCGCCAGTCGCTGGCCGCCATCGCCCGCATGGGGCTGCTGACCCTGGCCACCTCGCTCTGGTGGCTCGCCGGGCTGTGGGCCGAGGGCCGCTACGGCCTGCCGGTGATCCGCTACACCGAGACCTACCGCACCGTCGCCACCGTGTCGTCGGCTCCCGAGGTGCTGCGGGGGCTCGGCTACTGGTTCTTCTACGGCAGCGACAAGCTCGGCCCCTGGACCCAGCCCAGCTCCACCTACACCACCAACGTGGCGGTCCTCACCCTCAGCTACGCCATCCCCGTCGCCGCCATCGTGGCCGCCGCGGTGGTGCGCTGGCGCTACCGGGCCCTGTTCCTCACCATCGTGGTGGTCGGCGCGCTCACGGCCGTGGCGGCCCACCCGTGGTCGAACCCCTCGCTGGTCGGCGCCCTCTTCAAGGCGTTCACCCGCACCGACGCCGGCTTGGCCCTGCGCAGCACACCGCGGGCGGTGCCGCTCGTGGTCCTCGGCTTCTCGCTGTTCCTGGGAGGCGCGGTGTCGGCGCTCGGGCGGCGCCTCCCCCGCCTCGCCCTGCCGGTCACCGTGCTGGCCGCGGTCGTGCTCTACGCCAACCTGCCGACCCTGTGGACCGGCCAGATGGTGGGCGCCAACCTGCAGCGCCCCGAGGACATCCCCACCTACTGGCAGCAGGCCGCCGACTACCTGAACACCAAGAACACCGACACCCGGGTGCTCGAGGTGCCGGGGGCCGACTTCGCCAGCTATCGCTGGGGCAACACCGTCGATCCGATCACGCCCGGGCTGATGAGCAGGGCGTACGCCGCCCGTGAGCTGTTCCAGTACGGATCCCCCCAGTCGGCCGCGTTGCTCGACGCCCTCGACCACCGCATCCAGGAAGGCACCGTCAACCCCGCGTCGATCGCACCGATGTCACGGGTCATGGGCGCCGGCGACCTCGTCGACCGCGGCGACCTGCAGTACGAGCGCTACCGCACCCCGCGACCGCGGGACATGTGGGACGTGCTGGTGGCCACGCCGGGGCTCGGGCCCATCGTGCAGTTCGGTGACCCCACGCCGAACATCGCCGGGCCCGAGCAGCCGATGATCGACGAGATCGAGCTCGGCTCCGACCCGAACCGCCCCGACCAGGCACCCGTCAGCGCCTTCAACGTGCAGCACCAGGTGCCGATCGTGCGCACCCACACGGCCACCGGCTCGCTGCTCATGGCCGGCGACGCCGAGGGCATGGTCGACGCCGCCGGCGTGGGCCTCATCGATGCCCGCCAGGGCAGCTTCTTCTCGGCCTCGTACGCGGCCGACCAGGCCGGCTTCGACACGATCTACGGCAACGGGGCCGACCTCCTCGTCACCGACACGAACCGCCGGCGGGCCGAGCGGTGGGGCACGATCCGCGAGCAGTTCGGCTACACGGAACGGACCGACGAGATCGCCCCGTTCGACCCCACCGACCAGCGGCTCGAGGTCTTCCCCGACCAGACCCAGGCCGATCAGACCGTGAGCGAGCAGCGAGGTGGGGTGATCGTGACGGCCACGGCCTACGGCAACCCGATCACCTACACACCCGACGACCGTCCGGCCAACGCGCTCGACGGGGATCCCACGAGCTCGTGGCGCGTCGGAGCCATCGACAACCCCGTCGGCGAGCGCCTCGTCATCGACATCGACCACCCCGTCACCACCGATCACGTGCAGCTGCTGCAGCCGATCAAGCTGTTCCGCAACCGCTGGATCACCCGCGCCCGCCTGCACTTCGACGACCAGCCGCCGGTCGACGTCGACCTCACCGACGCCTCCCGCGCCGAACCGGGGCAGACGGTCACCTTCCCCGAGCGGACGTTCCACCACCTCGAGATCGAGGTCCTCGACACCAACGTCGCCCCCCGGCCGCGCTACGACGGCTTCAGCGGCGTGGGCTTCGCCGAGGTCGGCATCGACGGGGTGCGGGTCGACGAGCTGATCCGCCCGCCGACCAGCCTGCTCGACCGGGCCGGGACGTCGTCGATCGACCATCGCCTGTCCTACGTGTTCACCCGCCTGCGGTCGAACCCGGCCGAACCGGTCCGGCTCGACGAGGAGCCGGGCATGAACCGCATCCTCCAGCTACCCACGGCCCGGCAGTTCGGGCTCATCGGCAGCGCCCGGTTCAGCGACTACGTGCCCGACCAGCTCATCGACGAGCTGCTCGGCATCCCCGGCGCGTCCGCCGGGGGCATCACCGTGAGCTCGTCGGCGCACCTGTCCGGCGCGCTGCGCCAGCGGGCGTCGGCTGCGCTCGACGGCGACCCGGCGACCTTCTGGAGCGGGCCCTTCCAGGCCGCGTCCGGCCAGTGGCTGCGGGTCGACCTCGGCTCGCCGACCACCCTCGACCACCTCGACCTGCAGGTCGTGGCCGACGGTCGCCACTCGGTGCCCACCGAGATCACCATCGAGCCCGACGGGGACCCGACCCGAGCCGTCGTCGTGCCGTTGCCCGCCGTGGAGGACGGCACCGCTCCGAACGCCGTGGTCGCCGCACCGGTGAGCTTCCCCGCCCTGACCGGATCGACCTTCCAGGTGACCGTCACCGGCTCACGTCCGGTGCTCGAACGGGACTGGTACTCCAACGGCCTCAGTGCGGCGCCGGTCGCCATCGCCGAGCTCGGGATCCCCGGGCGCACGGTGACCGCCCCTGCGACCTCGTTCGACAGCGGTTGCCGGTCCGACCTCGTCACGATCGACGGCGCTCCCGTCGCCGTGCGGGTCACCGGGTCGAGCGCCGACGCCATCGACCGCAAGCCGCTCGCCGTCGCCCTGTGCGGCGCCGACGCCACCATCGACCTGACCGGCGGCGAGCACATCCTCCGCACCGCGGTCGGGCGCAACGAGGGCATCGACATCGACCAGCTCTCGTTGGCGTCGGACAAGGGCGGCGCGGCCATGACGCCGTCGCCCGTCGCGGCCGCCGAAGGCGCCCCGACCAACGGTTCCGGCACGGAAGGGCCCGCGGTCACCACCGTGCACGAGGGCCGGGTGAGCTACGACCTCCGGGTCGACTCGGCCGCCGAGCCCTTCTGGCTCGCGGTCGGTCAATCGTGGAGCGACGGTTGGTCCGCCACCATCGGCGGCCACACCCTGCCCCCGCCGCAGGTGATCGACGGCTACGGCAACGGGTGGCTGATCGACCCGGCCACCTACGGGACCGGCCCCATCGACATCCACGTCGAGTGGATGCCCCAGCGCATCGTGTGGATCTGCATCTGGCTCAGCCTCGCGGGCGTGCTGGCCTGCGTGCTGCTGATCGTGCTGCGGCCCGGTCGCCGCGCCGGCCTGCCGGCCCGCACCGGCCCCGACCACCCCCTCGACCCCACGCTCGGGCTCGGTCTGCGCACACCGTCGCCATCGGCCAGGTGGCCGATGGCCATCGGTGCCACCATCGGGCTCGGCCTGTTCGTCGCGTTGACCACCCCGCTGCACGGGCTCGGCATCCCGGTCATGGTCGTCTCGATCGGTGGCCTGACCCTCCTGTCGTTCCGCTGGCGCCGCGGCCGGGGCCTGCTCGCGCTGGCGGCCGCCGCGTGCCTCGGCGGAGCCGCGCTCTACACCGTCGTGTCGCAGTACCGCCACCACCACGACGCCGACTTCCTGTGGCCGGAGCAGTTCTCCCGGGTGAACCTGCTCGGCCTGGCCGCCATCTTCCTGCTGCTGGCCGAGGCGGCACGGGACCTGCTCGTCCATCGCCGGGACGAGGCGCCGCCGCCCGCGCCCGACGACGGGCACGGCGCAGCGCGGCGGCAATAGGATCACTCGGCTCGCGCGCGCCCGCATGGGACCTCGAGCCCCTGACCGCACCGACCTCACCAGGACACGCATCGATGACCGAACTCCCCGACGACTCTCGCCCGTTGCCGTGCCTCTCGGTGGTGATGCCCTGCTACAACGAGATCGCCACCATCGACGAGGTGGTCGGGCAGGTCCTCGAATCGCCCTTCCTGGCAGAGCTGCTCATCATCGACGACGGCTCGACCGACGGCACCCGTGAGGTGCTCGCCAAGCTCGACGACCCACGCGTGCGCGTGCTGCTGCAGCCCCAGAACCAGGGCAAGGGCGCGGCGCTGCGACGGGGGTTCAGCGAGGCCGCGTCCGAGTTCGTGATCGTGCAGGACGCCGATCTCGAGTACGACCCGGGCGAGTACGGCGACCTGCTCGCCCCGCTGCTCGACGACCGGGCCGACGTCGTCTACGGCAGCCGGTTCCTCGGCGGCCGGCCCCACCGGGTGCTCTACTTCTGGCACTCGGTCGGCAACAAGGCCCTCACCATCGCGTCGAACATGTTCACCGACCTGAACCTCACCGACATGGAGACCTGCTACAAGATCTTCCGGCGGGAGGTCCTGCAGAGCTTCACCCTCGAGGAGAACCGCTTCGGCATCGAGCCGGAGATCACGGCCAAGATCGCGGCCGGCCGCTGGCGGGTCTACGAGATCGGCATCTCCTACAGCGGGCGCACCTACGACGAGGGCAAGAAGATCGGCTGGCGCGACGGCATCCGGGCCTTCTACTGCATCGTGCGGTACTCGCCGCTCGGGCGCCGCTGGCTCACCAGCCAGGGCGGCACCGGCCGCCTGGCCCGCCTGATCCCCGGCGACTGACGTCGCCACCCCGACGCCGTCGTCCGCCCGGCGGGTCAGTCGCCGGCCTGGGGGCGCCGCCGTTCGCGCTTGCGCTCGCCCTGACGGCGCTTGGCCTCGAGCCGGCGGGCCTTGGCGGCCCGGCTGGGGCGGGTGGGACGACGGTGGCGCTCCTCGCGGAGCCCGGCGGCCAGCCTCGCCCGGAGCCGCTCGATCGCGATGGCCCGGTTGCGCAGCTGCGACCGCTCGTCGTCGGCGACGATCCGGATCTCGTCGCCGACGCGAGCCTGCAACCGGCGGCGCTGGGCCTCGTCGAGCGAAGGCGATCGGGCCACGTCGAACCGCAGGTCGACCCGCGTGTTCGAACGGTTGGCGTGCTGGCCTCCCGGTCCGCCGCTGGGCGAGAACCGGAGGGCGACCTCGCTGAGGTCGATGGCGCAGGTCGGGCTGACCTCGAGCCACTCGGTCATCCGCGGAGCGTACAGTCGCGCCGTGACCTCCCCTGATCTTCCTGCTGTCGCGCTCGTCCACGGGTTCGCGACCTCCTGTGCCCGCACCTGGGGCGAGACCGGATGGCTCGACCTCCTCGCCGACTCGGGCCGCCGCGTCATCGGCATCGACCTGCTCGGCCACGGCACCGCCCCCAAGCCCCACGAGCCCGAGGCCTACGACCACATGGAGGACCTCGTGCTGGCCGCCCTGCCGGACGAGCCGGTCGACGCCGTCGGGTTCTCGCTGGGGGCCCGCACGCTCCTGGTGCTGGCCAGCGCCCACCCCGAGCGCTTCCACCGGCTGATCGTCGCCGGCGTCGGGGCGAACCTGTTCCGCCACGATCCCGAGTCCGGCCAGATGATCGCCGACGCCATCACCGGCACCACCGGCGAGGGCGCCGAGATCTCGCCGGTCGCGCAGTACTTCCGCGCCCTGGCCGAGCAGCCCGACAGCGACGCGGTCGCCCTCGCCGCCTGCATGCGCCGGCCCAACCCCACGCCGATCACGGTCGAGGGCCTGGCCCGCATCACCTGTCCGGTGCTGGTGGTGCTGGGCGACCACGACTTCGCCGGGCCGGCCGACCCGCTGGTCGAGGCGCTCTCCGACGTCACCCTGTCACCCTCCGCGGCGTCGACCACTTCGCCACCCCGAAGGACTTCGGGTTCCTCGACGCCGGCCTCGACTTCCTCGGGGCCCAGCCGGCGTGACCATGCTCGACGACATGAGCGACCAGCCCGACCCGTCCCCTCACGACTTCGTGCTCGGCGTCGACATCGACGGCGTGTGCGGCGACCACGCCATGGCGTTCCGCGACGTGGTGGCCGCCGAACGGGGCATCGAGCCCGAGTCCCTGCCACCGCAGCAGACGTGGAACTTCCACGAGTGGGGCCTCACCGACGACGACTTCGACGAGTTGCACCGCCGGGCGATCCTCGAGCACCGCATGTTCGCCACCATGCCGGTGATCGAGGGGGCGGCCGAGACCCTCTGGCGGCTCTCCGACGCGGGCGTGTGGATCCGTCTCATCACGCACCGGCTCTACGCCAACTTCGGTCACGCGGTGGCCGTGGCCGACACGGTGACGTGGCTCGACCAGGTCGGCATCCCCTACCGCGACCTCTGCTTCCTCGGTCGCAAGCCCGAGGTGCAGGCCGACGCCTACGTCGACGACGCCCAGCACAACATCGCCGAGCTGCGGCGGGCCGGGAACCCGGTCATCGTGTTCGACCAGCCCTACAACCGTGAGCTCGACGGTCTGCGCGCCCGCACGTGGCTCGAGGTCGAGGAGCTGGTCGTCGAGCTGCGCGTCGAGCGGGGCGACGCCGTGCAGGGACGCCTGCCGGTGGGTGAAGGCGGCACCGATCGGTTGAGCCACCTGGTCGGTCGCGCCGACGCCTGACCCTCAACACGACCCGCGATCGGCCGATTGAGTGAGGTGGCACGGGCTCGCGCCCGCCCACGCCCGAGGGCCGCGGGCCTGACCTGGTCCAGATCTGACTGCGATGGCATCGACGTGAAGCGCACAATCGATCGCGAACAGCGACAGGGTCGGCTCGGCACCGAGGTCCAGGTCAAGGACGTGCGCGCCGGCCGTGACCTCGTGTGGATCGTCGCCGTCAGCATCGTCCTCGTGCTGGTGGCCTACGCCTCCCATGCGTTCCACCGCCTGGTCGACTGGGCCGGAGCCCTCTCGGGCCGTGACCTGAACGGCATCCTCGCCCTGCTGGTGGTCGTGCCCATCGGAGCGGGGGTGTTCGCGGTGCGCCGCTACCGCGACGCGAGGTCGGACCGGGCGACGCTTTTCCGCCTCTCCTTCCACGACCCGCTCACCGGCCTCCCCAACCGGCGCTTCCTCGGCGACGGGTTCGACCACATGCTGAAGCAGACCCGCCGGGTGAACGGTCGCATCGCGGTGCTGTTCGTCGACCTCGACGGGTTCCCCGAGATCAACGCCGTCCACGGACCCGCGGTCGGCGATCAGGTGATGATCGCCGTCGCCGCCCGCCTGGTCGAGGCCACGGGTCCCGAGGACCGCACGGTCCGCTACGGCGGTGACCAGTTCGTGATCTTCTGCCCCGAGGTGTCGACCGCGGTGTCGGCCGAGCGCGTGGCCAAGCGGGTGCTCAAGGCCATCGAGACGCCGTTCGAGATCGGCGACTCGAAGGTCCGGGTCTCGGCGTCGGTCGGCCTGGCCATCACCGAGGAGCGGTGCAGTCGCCCCGACGAGGTGCTGCGCGACGCCGACGCCGCCCTGTTCCAGGCCAAGCTGCAGGGTGGGGGTCGCTACGCCATGTTCGACCGGGCCATGCGCGACCAGATCACGCCCTCGACGGCCGAGCGCCGGCTGCGCCTCGCCCTCGAGAACGGCGAGTTCCGCCTCTACTACCAGCCGATCGTCTCGCTGTGGACCAAGCGGCTCGTGGGCGTCGAGGCCCTGCTGCGCTGGAACGAGCCCTCACGCGGCATGGTCAACCCCGACGAGTTCATGCCCGCGCTCGAGGAGACCGGGCTGATCGTCCCGATCGGCGCGTGGGTCATCGAGGAGGTGGCACGCCAGTCACAGGCGTGGGCCAAGGCCTTCCCCGATCGACCGGCCATCAACATCAAGGTCAACGTCTCGGGCCGCCAGCTGGCGCAGGCCAACTTCCTCACCCACCTGCACGATGCGCTGGCCAAGGCCGGCACCGACCCGGCCCGCATCTTCCTCGAGATCTCCGAGAGCGTGCTGCAGGCCGACGCCGAGACGATGTGGTCGATCCTCCGGGAGGCGAAGGCCGACGGCGTCGCCCTGGCGCTCGACGACTTCGGCACCGGGTACTCGTCACTGTCGTACCTGCGGCAGCTGAAGCTCGACATGCTCACGGTGGACAAGTCGTTCGTCGACGGCCTGGGCTACTCGCGCGAGGACACCACCATCGTCGAGCACGTCATCGGGATGGCCAAGGCGCTGGGCATCGTGACCGTGGCCGAGGGCGTCGAGACCGAGACGCAGGTCGAGCGGCTGCGGGAGCTGAACTGCGACCTGGCCCAGGGCTACTACTTCAGCCATCCGCAACCCCCGTACGTCATCACCGAGCTGCTCGGTCGCACGGGTGGGCGGTCCGAATGGCGTCCGCCCGAGCGCTCCGACGACGGCGAGGTCGGGGACGCCGAGCTGACCGCGCCGGTGGTCGTCGTGGACGACAGCGCGCTCACCGCCTTCTCGGACTGATCGCCCCACCCTTCGTCGACCCGGCCGGGTCCTCGGAGCCGGAGCCGGGGGACCTTCGGCCCTGCTCCGCCATCCGGTGAGGTCCGACAATCGTCTGAGCGTGCCGATCATGGCCGCCCGACGACAGCGAGCGGATGGACCTGCGATGGAACACACGGCGACGGCCACCACCCGCTCTCGGACCCATCCTCCGGTGAGCGGTCGCCCGACGGCGTCCCGACGATTCGGCTACCTGGTGGCGATCGTCGCCAACGCCGTGATGCTGTACCTCGCGCACCACCTGCTCGCCTGGGGCTGGCCCCGCTTCCTGACCGACGACTTCGAGCAGCTGCTCCCCATCGTCACGGTCTCGTTCGTGGCCGGCATGGTCGCCAACGCCGCGTTCATCTGCTTCGATGCCGCCTGGTTCAAGTCCCTCGCGAACATCGTCACCTCGGCCATCTCGTTCGTCGTCGCGCTGCGCACGTTCCAGGTGTTCCCCTTCGACTTCTCGGGCTACGACCACGACTGGTCCTGGCTCGTACGGCTCGTCCTCGTCGTCGGCATGGTCGGAGCGGCGATCAGCGTGGTCGTCGAGACGGTGAGGGTCATCTCCTGGTCCACGAGCAGCCACGGCTCCGGCGAGGAGTGATCGCCGAGCTCACCGACCTGACGACATCTCCGTAGCGCACGACCGCAGATGTGTCGATCTGTGCACGGGTCCCGGGTGGGCGGGCACACTGGCGGCGTGGACGAGCTGCCGGTCATCGACGTGTCCTCGGCGATCGCCGGTGAGCCGTCGGCCGCGCTGGCCGACGACATCGACCGCGCCTGTCGCACGATGGGCTTCTTCTACGTGGTCGGTCACGGCGTGCCCGCCGACCTGGTCGACCGCCTCGACCGCCTCGCCCGAGCGTTCTTCGCCCTCGACGACGGTGAGAAGTCCCGCATCGCCATGGCCCACGGGGGCCGGGCCTGGAGGGGCTGGTTCCCGCTCGACGGTGAGCTGACCTCGGGGCGCCCCGACCGCAAGGAGGGCCTCTACCTGGGCCAGGAGCTGGCTCCGGAGGATCCCCGGGTGATGGCCGGTGTTCCCCTGCACGGCCCCAACCTGTTCCCCGAGCGCCCGGCCGGGCTGCGGGCCGTCGTGCTCGAGTACCTCGACGCGCTCACCGCCCTCGGCCACCGGTTGCTCCGCGCCTTCGCCGCCGCGCTCGGCCTCGACCCGGACTGGTTCGACCGCACGCTGACGGCCGATCCCCTCGTGCTCCTCCGCATGTTCCACTACCCACCGGTGGCCGCCGGCGACGACCGGTGGAGCGTGGGTGAGCACACCGACTACGGGCTGATCACGATCCTCGGCCAGGACCGCTCCGGGGGACTCGAGGTGCGCGGCCCCGACGGGTGGATCGAGGCACCGCCGATCGAGGGATCGTTCGTGGTGAACCTGGGGGACATGCTCGAACGCATGACGGGCGGGGCCTACCGGTCGACCCCGCACCGGGTGCGCAACGCCAGCGGGGTCGACCGGCTGTCGTTCCCCTTCTTCTTCGATCCTGGGTGGGATGCCGAGGTCCGACCCGTCCCGGGCCTGGTGGCCGGATCGGTCGGCGCCGGCGACGATCCCACCGACCGCTGGGACGGCCGCAGCCCCCACGACTGGACCGGCACCTACGGGACCTACATGCTCAGCAAGATCGGCCGTGTCTTCCCCGACCTGCGTGACGACGTGCTGCCGGGCGCCCCGTGAGCGTGCTCCAGGGTGCCCAGGTGCGCCTCCGTCCGGCGACGGTCGACGACATCGACGATCTCGTGGCGATACGCCGGACCCCGGAGGTGTTCGCCCACTGGCGGGGCGGTGACGACCTGCGGGCCGCGGTCGAGGAGGACTTCGCCGAGGAGGGGGCGACCGGCTACGCCATCGAGCACGAGGGCCGGGTCGTGGGGTGGGTCCAGTGGCAGGCCGAGGAGGAGCCCGACTACCGCCACGCCGGCATCGACATCTACCTCGATCCCGCGGTCCACGGCCGTGGCCTCGGCACCGACGCGGTGCGCACGCTCGCCCGGCACCTGATCGTCGACCACGGGCACCACCGCCTCACCATCGACCCCGCGGTCGACAACACCGCCGCCATCCGCTCCTACACCAAGGTGGGGTTCCGCCCCGTCGGCGTCGAGCGCCGAGCCGAGCGGGGCAACGACGGATCGTGGCACGACAGCCTGCTGATGGACCTCCTCGCCGACGAGCTCACGACAGACTGAGTCCGTGCCGCTGACACCCGACCTCATCGGGACCACCGCCGAACCGGTCGTCCACGACGTGGACTCCCGCTGGCTGATGGCCTACGCCGCAGGGATCGGCCGCGACGATCCCTGCTACCTCGACACCCGGCGTGCCGGTGGCGTGGTCGCGCATCCGCTGTTCCCCGTGTGCCTCGAGTGGCCGGCGGTGCTGGCCATGCGCGACCGGCTGGCCGAGGCCGGGCTCACCCGAGACGAAGCGGCGCGTGCGGTGCACGCCACCCACGACCTGGTGATCCACCGTCCGGTCCGGGCCGGCGATCGTCTGCGCACGACGGCCACGCTGGTGTCGCTCGACCCCCACCGGTCGGGCGTGCTCGCCGTCCTGCAGCTCGACACCGTCGACGACGACGGCGAGCCGGTCGCCGGCACCGCCATGGGCACCCTCTACCGCCACCCGGTGACCAAGACCGGTACCGATCGCCGGCCCGACCGCACCGAACCCGCCGGGGTCGAGCCACGCGTGACCGTCCGCGTGCCGATCGCGTCCACCGCGGCCCACGTCTACACCGAGTGCGCCCGCATCTGGAACCCCATCCACACCGACCCGCGCACCGCCGAGCGGGCCGGGCTGCCCGGGATCATCCTGCACGGCACCGCCACGCTCGCCCTGGCCGTGTCCACGGTCATCGACCACGAGAGCGACGGCCGGCCCGAGGGCGTCCGCCGCATCGGCGCCCGGTTCGCGCGGATGGTGCCGCTCCCGTCGCGAGATCGAGATCCGGGTCATCGACCGTCGAGCCGGGCGGAGCCGCCGCACCCGGCGACGTCGTCACCTTCGACGTGCGGGACCTCGAGGGCCGCACCGTGATCGGCGACGGCGTGGCGCTGATCGACGCCTCGTAGGATCGCCCGGTGCCGAGCCCCACCGACACCATCCGCGCCTGGCAGGTCCACGAGCTGGGCGACCCGCTCGACGTGCTGCGACTCGACCACGTGGCCCCCCTGCGGCCGGCCGCCGACCAGGTGCTCATCGAGGTGCTGGCCGGCGCGGTCAACTTCGCCGACACGTTGCTGTGCCGCGGGACCTACCAGGACAAGCCGCCCCTCCCGTTCACGCCGGGTCTCGAGATCTGCGGGCGGGTCCTGCGTGGCTCCGCCCGGCGCACCCGTCTCGCCGGGCCAGCGGGTGATCGCCCTGCCGGCCCTCCCCCGCGGCGGGTTCGCCGAGCAGGCGCTGGCGAGTGCCGCCGACGTGTTCGCCGTGCCCGACGAGATGGACGACGTCACGGCCGCGGCGCTGCCCGTGACCTACCAGACCGGCTGGTTCGGGCTCTACCACCGGGCCGGCCTGCGCGACGGCGAGACGGTGCTGGTGCACGCCGGCGCGGGCGGGGTCGGCTCGGCCGCGATCCAGCTGGCCAAGGCCCGGGGCGCGCGGGTCATCGCCACCGCCGGTGGGCCGGACAAGGTCGATCTCTGCCGGCGCCTGGGCGCCGACGTGGCGGTCGACTACCGGGCCGACGACTTCGTCGCCGTCACCAACGACGTCACCGACGGACGCGGCGCCGATGTCATCTACGACTCCGTGGGTGGAGACACCTTCGATCGTTCCCGCAGGTGCATCGCCTTCGAGGGTCGCATCGTGGTGGTCGGCTTCGCCGGGGGCCGCATCGCCGAGGCTCCGACCAACCACCTGCTGGTGAAGAACTACGGGGTCCTGGGCTTGCACTGGGGTGGGTACCGCCGGCTCCACCCCGAGCTCGTGCACCGCTGCCACGAGGAGCTCGTGGCGCCTGCACGCCCGAGGGCTCGATCGCGCCGCTCATCGGCAGCGTCCGGCCCCTCGACGAGGTGCCCCAGGCGCTCGACGACCTGGCCGGCCGGGCCACGACGGGCAAGGTCGTCGTGATCCCGTGACCGACCCGTCCGCCCGACCGGCCCGACCGCCCGATCAGAACGAGTAGCCGAGAAGCTCGATGTCCTCGGCGAAGCGGCGCTCGAACAGGCGGCGGGCCTCGCGGTCGAAGACGTCGCGGTAGGGCGGTCGATCGCCCACGTTGACCCGGGGCAGCTCGACGCGCCTGCGCCCGAGGAGCTCGCACACCTCGGCGAACCCCTCGTCCAGCTGCTCGTACCGGATGAGGTGGTCGACCGCGAGCACGCCGTCGGGCCGGAAGATCGTGGCGCACTGCCCGCGGGTGACGTGCCGGAAGTCGTGGCCCCGTGGCGGTGGGTCGAGCAGCACCTCGACCAGCGATCGCTTCCTGGTCGACCGGCAGTACCTCCAACCGGACACGAAGCGGTCCCACGGGTTGCGCACCACCGCGAAGGTGAAGCAGCGCTCGACCAGATCGGCCTGTGCCGTCCACTCCGGGTCCAGCACCCCGTCGTTGGCGAAGTGGAAGTCGGGGTCGTCCGGGGTGATGCCGAACGTCTCGATCACCGCCATGCCCGCGCACTTCCGCTGGTGCACGAAGATGCAGCCATGGGCCCGACTGATCACGGGCCGCGACGCTAGCGGAGCGGGTGCGGGGCCTACGGGGGCCGGTGCTAGCGTGTTCGCCGGGATGGGGCCCACGATTCCGCGCAAGATCCATCGGGTGTGGCTCGGGTCGTCGATGCCCGAGCGCTACGTCGAGCTCGGGCGCTCGTGGGAGCGCCTCCACCCGGGATGGGAGATCATCACCTGGGGTGACGACGACCTCCGCTGGTTGCGCAACCGCGCCGAGTTCGAACGGGCCGAGCGGTTCACGACCAGGTCGAACATCGCCCGCTACGAGATCGTCCACCGCGAGGGCGGCCTCTACGTCGACTGCGACTTCGAGGCGCTGCGGCCGATCGACGAGCTCCTCGACGGCGCCTCGCTCGTGGTCGGCGAGGAGCGGGACGGCCTGCTCGCCAACGCGCTCTTCGCGGCGAGCCCCGGCCACCCGACCCTGGCCTACGTCATCGACGAGGTCCCCCGCTCGTTCGACGCCCTGCGGGACCACCACTCGATCGCCAACACCGGCCCGGAGTTCTGGACCCGGTGCGTGCGGCGGGCGGCCATGCAGACGGGCGATCACCCCACCGTGCTGACCCGCGACCAGATCTACCCCTACGGGTTCGACGCCGGCCAGCGTCATCTGCGCCAGGCCGACTTCGGCGACGCCTACGCCGTGCACCACTGGGCCGACGAGGGCCGTCCGGCGACGGCCGGCACCACGTGGACCGAGCGCTTCGACCCGGCGACGCTGCGGGCGGCGATCCGGGCCGGCACCAAGCGGCGGCTCGCGGCCCACGTCAAGCCCCGCGTGCGTTCGGCGGTGCAACGGCTGGCCGCCGGGCTGCCGCTGCCCCTGGTGTGGGGCACCTACGTCGGCGGCAACCGGGTGCTCGTCCGCACCACCTCGGGCGTGCCGCTGCTGGCCTTCGCCGATGACCTGGGCATCACCCCGACCCTGCTGGTCGACGGAGAGTACGACCGCGGGTTCACCGCCTTCCTCGCGACCGTGCTGGAGCGGGGCGATGTCGCGGTCGACGTCGGCGCCAACATCGGGATCTTCACCGTCCCGATGGCGCTGGCCGTCGGCTCGACCGGTCGGGTCTTCGCCTACGAGCCCAACCCCGAGGTGGTCGCCCTGCTGCGGGACAACATCTACCTCAACCGGAACCGGTGGAAGCTCACGGCCGAGGTGCAGTGCCGTCCGGTGGCCGTCGGCCGGGTGCCCGGGTCAGCTTCCCTGCAGGTGCGGTCGAAGCACCGCGGCTTGGGCACGCTGGTCGGTCGTGACGGCGGGTCGACCCTCGGCGAGCCGGCCGTCCACGACGTCGACGTGGTCACCCTCGACGACGAGCTGGCGGGCATCACCGAGATCAAGCTGGTCAAGGTCGACATCGAAGGAGGCGAGATCGACGCCCTCCTCGGCATGCGTCGACTGCTCGACGAGCGCCGCGTGCGATTCCTCGACGTCGAGCTCATCGACCGCCACGCCGGGGCCTCCTGGCCCGCTCTCGCCGACGAGCTGCGGCGGCTGCAGTCCGACCTGGGAGGTCGGTTCCACACCCTCGGCCACGACGGATCGCGGCGTGCCATCGACGTCGAGGCCGCACTGCACCACGACGAGCTCGGTCACCTCGTGATCGAGCTACCCCGCGCCTGAGCCGACGGACGGCCCATCCACGGAGCCGGTCGGGACGGTGACCGCGGAACCGTCGGCGGCGGCCGAGCGGTAGATCGCGTCGGCCAGCATGTGGGCGCGCAGGGCGGCCGCGAAGTCGGGCGTGGCCGGCTCGCCGGTGCGCACGGCCTCGATGAACGCCCCGTCGGGGTTGCGCGCCGCGAGGCCCAGCGAGGCCAACTCGGCGACGAGCTCCTCGCCGCCCAGCGCGGCCTCCACACCGCCCGGGCGGGTGCTGTGGACCGGACCGAACACGTCGTTCTCGAGCCAGAAGTACGCCTGCTCGCAGAACACCTCGACCCGCCGCAGGCTCGGGCGCTCGAGCAGGTCGTGCCAGATCGAGGTCAGCGAGCCGATGGCGCCGGAGTCGAACTGCAACGTCGCGCTGACGACGTCCTCGATGCCGGCCAGCTCGTGGAACTCGCTCGAGCGGCCGGCCACCCCGGTGACCGGCCCCAGCATCCACTCGAGGATGTCGAGGTCGTGGATCGAGTGCTCGAGCAGCGTGCCCGAGCCGGCCTTGGCCGGGTCGGCCCGCCACGTGGAGCCGTACTGGCCCTGGATCGGGATGTACTGGTCGTCGCGGAACACCACGCTCATCACCCGGCCGCTCTCGGGGAGGTCGACGACGTGGCGCAGGTACACGAACGCCGGTGAGTCCCGCAGCACCAGGCCCACCTGGTTGGTCACCCCGGAGCGTCGGACCGCGTCGACCATGGCCACTGCCGAGTCGAGGTCGACCGCGAGGGGCTTCTCGCAGAACACGGGGAGGCTGCGCTCGACCACCCGCTCGACGAGGCGCGGGTGCTCGGAGGTCCACGTGCAGACGTACACCGCGTCGACCGACGACAGCAGCTCGTCCTCGGTGTCCACGGGACGGGCCCCGCTGGCCGACGCGAAGCCCGCCTGCTTGGCCGGGTCGGGATCGTGGACCACGGCGATCTCGACGTCGGCGCCGGAGGTGTGCAGCATCTTGCCGTGGTAGTGGGCGATGAACCCGCCCCCCAGGAACCCGACTCGGATCGTCATGGCCGGATCGTAGTCACGGCCGCGTCGGCGCCACGGTGCGCGACCGCTCGCGGTCGACCAGCTCGAAGGTCATGATGACCGAGGGCAGGGCGATGATCGGCAGCAGGAACATCTCGGGGATCAGGTGGGCGACGATGTGCACGACCTGGGAGTGGCCCAGGTGCTCGAGGAGCTCGCCCAGCGTCTCGCTGAGCGCGCTGGTGGCGAGCCAGATGGGCAGCCAGACCGCGAGAACCCGCCAGAAGCTGCCCCGGACCAGCTGGTAGCTGCGGGCGAACGTCGCCAGCACCTTCCGCCGCTCGAGGTTGACCAGCGGCATGACCAGGGCGAAGTAGGTGCCGAAGATCACGCCCGGCACGATCGCCAGCGCCAAGCCGGCGACGAGCAGCAGGGTGAAGGCCATGTCGGCCACGAAGAGCCGGACCCACGGGAGGTCGCGCAGCAGCGCCGCCCAGTCGGGGCGCTTCGTGGCCGTGGCGCTCGCTTCCCTCGAGCCGCTCGATGAGGCCCGAGAGGAAATGGTGGGACTCGACCGAGTAGACGAACACCGGGATCGAGACGATCCACAGCGACAGCGAGTCGTCGGTGGTGAGCGAGATGTCGGCGACTCCGTAGAGCGCGACCTCGACGACCATCAGCGGCAGCAGCACCATCCCGGCCAGCAGCGTCAGCAGCCAGAAGTCCCGGCGCCACGCTCGCAGGCAGTCGCGATAGACGGGCCACACCGCGAGTCGGTCGTTCACGGCGGTGATCGTAGAGGCCCACCTACACTGCGGCCGTGCCTCAACGGGAGCGACCATGCCCAAGGTGAGCGAGGCCCACAAGGACGCGGTCCGCCGCCAGATCCTGACCGCGGCCCTCGCCTGCCTCGACCGCAACGGCTACCAGGACGTGACCACCCGCGAGGTGCTGGCCGAGGCCGGGCTCTCGACCGGCACGTTCTACAACTACTTCCCCTCCAAGGAGCACCTCTACGAGGCCCTCGCCGAGGAGGCCCTGGCCAACGACGTGGCCCGCATCCTGGCCGCCGACGAGCAGGGCGTGCAGCCCATGAGCATGGGGCTGATCGACTTTCTCCAGCGCTACGTGCTGGCCAACCCGACCACCGCCATGGCGGTGTCGAGCCTGCGCTCCCGCATGCACGCCAGCCCGGCCGCGGCCGAGGCCGTGATCCGGCTGAACCAGTACGTGGTGCTCACGCTCACCCCTCTCGTCGAGTCGGCCACCGCGGAGGGCTTCCTGCGGGCCGACATCGACGCCGAGGCGCTGGTGGAGCTGATCGACCTGGTGTGGGACGGCATGGGGCGCCGGGCGGCCCAGGACACGTTCCAGACCAGCTACGCGCGGGTGGCCCGCACGATGATGCAGCTGCTGCTCGACGGTGCCGTCTCCCCCGCCCGCCGCAGCGAGCTGCCCAACGCCTAGGGCGCCTGGCTCGTCCTGGCCAACTGAAGGCCCGGCCTGGCGCTGGCGAACAGGCCAAGCCTTCAGAACGTGAGAGACCGGCTTCTGAAGGACCGGCCTGGCGCGAACGGGCAGGCCGAGCCTTCAGAAGGTCGGGAGACCGATGGCACATGAGAATTACTGGGAATGGACGGTGGAAATGGCGGGTTGAAACGGTGTAATTCCGTAATCCCCGACGCGGGCTTCCCGCGACCCCTCCCCCTGGAGCGCCACGCATGGCTGATCTGACCGCTCTCACGTTGCCCGTCCTGCCCCTGACCGCGGGCGTGGTGCTCCCCCAGATGGTCGTGACCATCGCCCTCGAGACCGACGAGGCCAAGGCCGCGGTCGAGGCGGTGGGCGACGACGATCGGCTGCTGCTCGTCCCCCGGCTCGAGCGATCGCTACGCCACCGTCGGCGCCATCGCCCGCATCGAGGACCGGGGTCAGCTGCCCAACGGCACCCCGGCGCTGGTCGTGCGGGCCGAGGGCCGGGCGCTCGTCGGCACCGGCGTGGTCGGCACCGGCCGCGCCCTGTGGGTGCAGGCCGATGTCGGTCGACGAACCCGAGCCCACGGAGCACACCGACGAGCTGGCCCGGGAGTACCGGGCCGCGGCCGGGCTGCTGCTCGAACGCCTGGGCGGCCGCCGCATGACCTCGATGCTCCGCGACGTCGAGTCGCCCGGCGCCCTGGCCGACACGGCCGGCTGGTGGCCCGACCTGGCCCTGGAGCGCAAGGTCGAGCTGCTCGAGACCATCGACGTCGACGCCCGCCTGACCAAGGTCGTGGCGTGGGTGAAGGAGGCGCTGGCCGAGGCCGAGCTGGCCGACCGCATCCGCAACGACGTGTCCGACGGCATGGAGAAGAACCAGCGCGAGTTCCTGCTGCGCCAGCAGCTCGCCGCCATCCGCAAGGAGTTGGGCGATGACGGCGGTGAGGAGGACCTGGCCGAGGGCTACCGGGCCAAGATCGCCGACCTCGAGCTGTCCGAGCCGACCCGCGCGGCGATCGAGCGGGAGATCGACCGGCTCGAGCGGACCACCCCGCAGGCCGCCGAGCACGGATGGATCCGCACCTGGCTCGACACCATCACCGAGCTGCCCGTGGGGCGAGCGGTCGGTCGACCAGCTCGACCTCACCCACGCCCGGGCGGTGCTCGACGCCGATCACACGGGTCTCGACGAGGTCAAGGACCGCATCGTCGAGGAGCTGGCCGTGCGCAAGCTCCGCCTCGAGCGGGCCGCCGAGATCGAACCGTCCGACGACGGCCCCGAAGGTCACGGGCCCGGGCCGGACGACATCGCGAGCAGCCGGGGCAAGGCGTCGATCATCGCCCTGGTCGGTCCTCCCGGTGTGGGCAAGACCTCGCTGGGCGAGTCGGTGGCCCGAGCGCTCGGGCGGAAGTTCGTCCGGGTCGCCCTCGGCGGCGTCCGCGACGAGGCCGAGATCCGCGGCCATCGGCGCACCTACGTCGGGGCCCAGCCCGGCCGCATCGTCCGGGCCATGACCGAGGCCGGCACCATGAACCCCGTCTTCCTGCTCGACGAGATCGACAAGGTCGGCAGCGACTGGCGGGGCGATCCGTCCTCGGCCCTGCTCGAGGTGCTCGACCCGGCCCAGAACCACTCGTTCCGGGACCACTACCTCGAGGTCGACCTCGACCTGTCCGGGGTGCTGTTCATCGCGACGGCCAACGTGCTCGACACCATCCCCGGCCCCCTGCTCGACCGCATGGAGGTCATCCACCTCGACGGCTACACCGACGACGAGAAGGTCGCCATCGCCCGTGATCACCTGCTGGCCCGCCAGCTCGACCACAACGGGCTCCGGCCGGACGAGGTCGACGTCACCGACGACGCGCTGCGCGCCCTCGTCGCCGACTACACCCGCGAGCCCGGCGTCCGGAACCTCGAGCGTCAGCTCGGCAAGGTGCTGCGCAAGGCCGCCACCCGCATCGCCACCGGTGACGAGGTCACCACCGTCGACGTCGGCGACCTGACCCCGGCGCTCGGCCGTCCCCGCTTCACCCGCGACGAGGCCAACCACGATCCCGTGATCGGCGTCGTCAACGGCCTGGCCGTCACCGGAGCCGGAGGCGACGTCCTGGTGGTCGAGGCCACCTCCATGGAGGGCGACCCGGGACTGACCCTGACCGGCCAGCTCGGCGACGTCATGAGCGAGTCGGGTCAGATCGCCCTGTCGTTCATCCGGGCCAACCGCAAGGCGCTCGGGCGTCGGCCGCAAGGCACTCGAGCAGCGGCTGCACGTGCACTTCCCCGCCGGGGCCGTGCCCAAGGACGGACCGTCCGCCGGCGTCACCATGACCACGGCGCTCACCAGCCTGCTCAGCGGCCGGCCGGTGAAGGCCGACGTGGCCATGACCGGCGAGGTCACTCTGCAGGGCAAGGTGCTGCCCATCGGAGGCGTCAAGCAGAAGCTGCTGGCCGCCCACCGGGCCGGCATCACCACGGTCATCATCCCGGCCAAGAACGAGCCGGACCTCGACGACCTGCCCGAGTCGGTGCGCCAGGAGCTCACGATCCACCCGGTCGACGACGTCCGCACCGTGATCGAGCTCGCCCTCGAGCCCGTGCTCGTGCACGACCTCGACACCCCGGTCGACCAGGCCGCCTGACCCAACCGAGGCGACCACCCGAACATCGCGCAACCTGTCCCTCCAACGACGCCGTAGACGTCGCTGGTGGGACAGGTTTCGGGGTTTTCCGGTCCCGCCGGTCCCGCCGCTCCCTCGAGCCGGCTACGGCTCGGGGCGGAAGCCGAAGCTGCCGGAGGCGACGATGGCCTTCGACAGGGGCCGGACCAGCTGGCGCAGCCGGTTGCTCGCCGTCGAGGCCGAGGTGCTCGCCAGGGGGCCACGGCGAGCTGGTCGGTGCGGTCCTCGACCCACTGGCGGTGGGCCCGACCCGCGTCGGTGAGCCCGCCGTCGGCGTCGAGCCAGCCGCGCCGGCGCAGGCGCTCCTCGGCCGCGGCCCACTCCTCGTCGGTCCGGTGCCGGCTCGACTTCAGCACGACGGGCGGCACCTCACCGGTGGCGCCGTGGATGACCAGCGCCTCGCACCCGTCGACCCCTTCGACGACCAGCGCCGCGATGTGGCCGTCCCCGCGGTGCTCCCGCAGCAGCGAGAGGGCGTGCCACAGCACGAGGTGCGGCGGGTCGGGCCACGGCAGCGAGGCGTGCCCGGCGTAGAGCGGACGACCCTCGGGGGTCAGGGCCTCGGTCGCGGTGCGGGCCAACTCGGCTGCCTCGGCCACCTCGTTGCCGTCGAGCTCGTCGCCCAGGATGCGCCGCAGGGTGGCGTCGATGCCGGCGAGGCGCGCCTCGAGCAGCGCGCCGGGCGAGGCCAGGTCCCACGCCGCGGGGATGCACCGCAGCACCTCGGCCGGCGAGAAGTTGAAGAACGTGGCGACCACGACCTCGCCCGGCACCGCCCCCATGGCTGCGGCTCGCGACGCGAAGTAGCCCATCTGTCGGTCGGTGATGCCGAGGGCGCGGTAGCGCTCGGCCGCCTCGGACGAGAAGTAGACCAGGCCGTGGTACGGCTCGAGCGTGCGGTGCATCTTGCGGGCGAGCCCCGGCTCGACGGTGGGCACGGTCACGTGTTCTGGGCGGTCATGCCGCCGTCGACGACGACCACCGCGGCGTTCACGAACGACGAGGCCGGCAGCACCAGCGACAGCGTGGCGTGGGCCACCTCCTCAGGGCTGCCGTAGCGCCCGACCGGGACGCGGCGCCGGGCGAAGCGGTCCTTGTCCTCGTCGGGGATGGCCGCGGTCATACCGGTGTGGATCGGGCCGGGGCACACGCAGTTGACGGTGACCCCCCGCCGTCCGAGCTCGACGGCCAGCGACCGGGTCAGACCGATCACCCCGTGCTTGCTGGCCGTGTAGGCGCTGAGGTACGGCGTGGCGCCGAGCCCCTCGGTCGAGGCGATGTTCACGATGCGCCCCGCGCCGTCGCGAACCAGGTCGCCGAGACAGGCTCGGATCATGGTGGTGTGGCCGGTGAGGTTGACGGCCAGCGTCGCCGCCCAGGCCTGCTCGAAGCCGTCGCCGTCGATGCCGGCCGGCAGGCTGACGCCGGCGTTGTTCACGAGGATGTCGACGGGGCCGAGGTCGTCGCGGACCGCGCCGATGACGCCGGCCACCATGTCCGGCTCGGTCACGTCGAGGCCCCAGCCGGCAGCCCGGCCACCGGCGCCGGTGATCTCGGCCGCCACCTGGGTGGCGCCGTCGCCGTTGCGGTCGAGCACCGCCACCACCGCCCCCTCGTCGGCGAACAGGTGCGCCGTGGCCCGGCCCATGCCGCTCGCCCCGCCGGTGACGACCGCGACCTTCCCCTCGATCGACCGGCTGAGGGTGGAGAGTCGGGCCATGCGCCGGTCACCCTAGTGCCCGGGCCGAATCCGGGGACCGGTAGCGTGAGCCGATGAGCGGCCTCTGGCACCTGCTGTGGACGATCGTCGTCACCGCCGTGCTGTGCATCCCGCTGGCCATCTCGCTGTGGGCCCTGCTCGACGCCGCTCGCCGCCCTGCCTGGGCATGGTCGCTGGCCGATCGCAACCAGGCGCTCTGGATGGCCATGATCCTGTTCGGGTTCTGCACCGTGGCCGGCGGCCTGGTGATCTCCGGGATCTACCTGCTGCGCACGCGCCCGCGGATCGCCGCGGCCGAGGAGGGCCACATCGCCGATTCGCCCTGATCGGCCGGCCGGGTCGACCGAGATCAGGCCGCCGGAACGCGATCGAGCTCGGCCAGGCGCGCTTCGATCCGTCGACGGGCGAGGCGATCTGCCGCGGACGAAGGCGTGATGCCGTCCCGCCCGGCTTCGGCGAAGAGGGCGTGCAACGTGTCGCCGATCCCGTCCAGCCGGGTCGCCACCCGGTCGACGTCGAATCCCTGGAGCTCGTCGGCCACGTGGATGAGCCCTCCCGCGTTGACCACGTAGTCCGGGGCGTAGAGGACGCCCGCGTCGGCGAGGCGTTCGGCGTCCCCTGGCTCGGCCAGCTGGTTGTTGGCCGAACCGACGATCGCGCGACAGCGGAACCGGGAGATGCTGGCCGAGCTGACGACGCCCCCGAGAGCGCACGGCGCGAACACATCGCAGGGCTGGTCGAGCGCGTGGTCCGGATCGACCACCTCGACGGGCAGCTCGGCCTGCAGGGCCTCGACCACGGCCCGGTCGACATCCGAGACCACCACCTCGGCGCCGGCCGCGTGGAGCTCATGGGCCAAGGGTCGGCCGACCTTGCCGAGGCCGAGCACCACCACCCGCCGACCCGCGAGGTCGGCGGGGCCGGCGAGCCCCTCGAGGTGACCGATCGTTGCCCGCATGGCCACCAGCACGCCGGCCGCGGTGTCCCCGCTCGGGTCTCCCCCGCCGCCCCGACTGCGTGACCGGCCCACGACGTGCCGGGTCTGGGTGCCGACGAGGTCCATGTCGGCCGTCGTGGTGCCGACGTCCTCGGCGGTGATGTAGCGGCCGCCGAGCTGCTCGACGAGGCGTCCGAACGCGAGCATCAGCGGCTCGGTGCGGTCGTGGGCCGGATCACCGACGATGACCGCCTTGCCGCCGCCGAGGTCGAGGCCGGCGAGGGAAGCCTTCGCCGTCATGGCCCGACCGAGGCGGACGGCGTCGCCGACGGCGTCGACCATCGAGTCGTAGGGGTGGAAGCGGCAGCCCCCGAGGGCCGGACCGAGGACGGTCGACTGGATCGACACCACCGCGTGCAGGCCCGAGGCGCGGTCGTGCAGCACCACGAGCTCCTCGGGATCGTCGTCGATCAGGCCGTGAGGGGATCGAGCATCACCCCGCGGCACGAGGATCGGACGGGGACTCGACTCGAGGTCGGTCGTGTGGCTCATCGTGCTACCTCCGGACGTCGTTGTCCTTTCGGGAGTCTCTACCCACTCCGGTCGGATCGCAACGCGTCAGGGCTGTCGACCGTCGACCCGGGCCAGGGTCGGAGCGGGTCGTCGGCCTCGGTGATGGTGGCGGTGAGCAGGCTCGCCGGCGGCTTGCCGAAGCGACCCCGCAGGAAGTCGAACAGGCCCATCACCCGCCCCCGCGGCGAGAAGATCCAGGGACGGTAGGAAGGCTGCACCATCCCCCGCACCAGGTGGATGAGCGCCAGGCAGAAGCGGATGAATGCGTGGTACCGGCCGGAGTGATCCCGCACCAGCAGCAGGGTGTTGCGGTGCATCAGGTAGTCGGTGACCGGGCTGCCCGACCGCATGCTGGGGTTGTGCACCATCACGCCGTGCACCAGGCCGACGTCCCACCCCGCGGCGATGGCCCGCAGCCCGAGGTCGGTCTCCTCGCAGTAGGCGAAGTAGCGCTCGTCGAACAGGCCGACCTGCTCCAGCAGGCCTCGACGGGCGATGAGCAGGGTGCCGTGGGGGTAGTCGACCGACTCCCATCCCGGGCCGGTCGCCTGCGACGGCCGGGTCATGCCGCCGAAGTAGGCGTCGAACACCGGGGTCTCGCCGTCGCCCACGTCGGCGCAGGCCAGGCCGGCGCGGGGTCGGGCCTCGGCCGCCGCGATCAGCGCGGCCACGGTGCCCTCCGCCGGCAGGGCGTCGTGGGGCGCCAGCGCGACCCATTCGCCGGTGCCACCGGCCAGCCAGGCGCGGAAGCCGACGTTCGCCCCCGGTCCGAACCCGAGGTTCTGCGGCCGGGCCAGCAGCTCGACGTCGGCCGGGCTCGCGTCGATGACCTCGGTGAGGCGGCGGAGGGCATCGGGGGACGATCCGTTGTCGACGACCAGCACCCGCACCGGCACTCCCTGCCGCTGGAAGGCTTCGATGCTCGCCGCGCACCGGTCCGGCTGGTTCCAGTGCACGAGCACGACGGTGACGGGCGCTTCGGGCACCGCCGGACCCTAGTTGGCACGCCGGAGGGCCTGACCCGTTCGCGCCGCGGGCGCTCGGTAGCGTGACGGCATGCCGTTCCGCACCCGTATGGTCACGGCCGTCGTGGCGGTCGGCTTCCTCGTCGCCCTGGCTGCCGGACTGGCGGCCATCGTCCCGGCACGGGCCGAGCCGCTCGTCGCGCCCCCACCCGGCGAGCCGGCTTCGGGCGTCGACACCTCCAGCTACCAGCACGTGGGCCGGCGTCGCATCGACTGGGTGGCCGTCCGAGGCAGCGGCGTGAGCTTCGCCCTGATCAAGGCCACCGAGGGGTCGACCCTCGACGACCCCTGGTTCGCACGCGACTGGAAGGCGGCGGGCGCGGCCGGCCTCTACCGCGGCGCCTACCACTACGCCCGACCGGCCGACGGCTCCGCCGCGGGCGACGCCGGCCACTTCCTCGACGTCGTCGGTGCCGCTCGTCGGGCAGGCGGACCTGCCGCCGGTGCTCGACCTCGAGGAGCGCGGCGGCCTCGCGCCCGACGCCCTCGACCGCTGGGTCGCCGAGTGGACCGACACCGTGGTGGCGCGCACCGGTCGCCGGCCGATCGTCTACACGGGGCCCCACTTCTGGGCCGACGCCATGGCCGGCTCCGGGCACTTCGCCGACAGCCCGCTCTGGTACGCCCACCACACCGATGCCGACGACCCCGGGCCGGTGTTCGGCGGCTGGACCGCCTGGACGCTCTGGCAGTGGTCGGACACCGGCTCGGTGCCGGGCATCTCGGTGGTCGTCGACCTCGACCGGCTGCAGGGCGGCGGCCCCGCGCTCGAAGCCCTCGCCGCGGCCCGCGCCAGCTGACCGCCCCCGAAAGGCCGAACGGCCCCAAAACGCCGAACTGGTAGTCGGACCGGGACCCACGGGTCACGGCCGGACTACCAGTTCGGGAGAGGGTGCAGTTGGTCAGGAAAGGTGCAGCAGGTGGAGCAGGTTCAGGCGGCGCCGGCGGAGGCCCGCACGAGGGCGTGCTGCACCAGCTCGAGCAGGGCCACCTTGGTCGAGGCCCGGTCCCGGGCATCGGTGGTGATCATGGGGACGTCCTCGGGCACGCCGAGCGCCTCGCGGACATCATCGAGGGAGTGCTGCTGCTTGCCGTGGAACAGGTTGACCGCCACGATGAACGGCACCCCCTGGGTCTCCATGTAGTCGACGGCCGGGAAGCAGTCGGCCAGGCGGCTGGTGTCGACCAGCACGACGGCGCCGATGGCCCCTCGCACCAGGTCGTCCCACATGAACTTGAACCGGTCCTGCCCCGGCGTGCCGAAGAGGTAGAGGATCAGGTCGCTGCCGAGCGTGATGCGCCCGAAGTCCATGGCGACCGTGGTCGACGTCTTGCCGGTGTTGGTGCCACCGGTCTCGTCGATCCCCTCGGCGACCTTGGTCATGGCCGCCTCGGTGGTCAGCGGGGCGATCTCGGAGATGGAGCCCACGAACGTGGTCTTCCCCACCGCGAAGCCGCCGGCCACGATGATCTTTACCGGGAGGGGGACACCCTCCTCTTCCGGTTCGGTTTCCGCTGAGGCCGGAGCCTCAGAGCGCTTGAAGGCCATCGAGCACCCTTTCGAGCAGTTTCAGGTCGGGGCGCTGTTCGCCCGTCTTGGCGTGTTGTGGCTTGTAGCTGTTGAGCAGGCCCTGTTCGGCCATGTCGCCGACGAGCACTCGGGCGACACCCAGAGGGAGCCGAAGGTGGGCCGAGATCTCGGCGATCGAGATCGGGGCATTGCACAGGGAGATGATCTTCTTGCGCTCGAGCGCCAGCCGAGGTGCGGCGGACACGCCCTGGGGGGTGACCTTGACCAGGGTCTCGAGCGGCAGGTCGACGGTCGAGCGCGTGCGTCCCTGCGTGATCACGTACGAACGTACGCGGAACGCCGGCCCGCCTTCTTCGAGCTCTTCGCCGTCGGTGGTCATCGCGGAAGGCTGCTCTGCAACTCTGCCCGGAGCTCGGGCGTGAGGACGGCACCAGCCTTCTCGACGAGGACGGCCATCTCGTAGCCGACCAGTCCGACGTCGCACTCGGCCGACGACACGCAGGCCAGGCAGGAGCCGTCGCTGATGCCGGTGACGAAGAGGAAGGCGTTCTCCATCTCGATGATGACCTCGTTGACCGCACCGCCGCCGAAGCGGCCGGCGGCACCGTAGGCCAGGCCGATCAGGCCCGAGGAGACGGCAGCGAAGCGATCGGCGGCGTCACGGTCGAGTCCCGAGGAGGTGGCGATGGGCAGCCCGTCGGACGACACCACGACCGCCTCGTTCACGCCGGGCACCCGCTCGGCGAAGTTCTGCACCAGCCAGTTGAGGTTCCTGGCTTCGGAGCTGAGTTCCATGGTTGTCTTCCTGTCCTCCAGTTGACTGTTCAGGCTTGCTGGTCAGGCTTGTGCTGCTCGGGGTGCAGGGACCCCGACGTTCAGGACTCGGGCGCTTCGGTATCAGATCCATCGGCCGAACCACGGCCTTTGTTGAGGCCCGAGCGGTAGCGGGACAACATCTTCCGCACTTCCTCGGGTGAGCGCTGGCTGGCCCCTGTGGCCCGAGCGGCCATGACGGGCATGCCACCACCGGTGGCATCGGCCGAACGCTTCTTGGGCGTGCGCTTCACCAGGCCGGCGGCCGTGAGCTCGGCCACGTCGTCGGCCTTGGCCTCGACGGTGGTCGGCGCCGCGGCCGTGGCCGGGGCGACGATCTCGTCGGTGGCGACCGGCACGTCCTCGACGAGGGGAGCCGGAGCATCGTCGACCACCGCGGCGCCGAAGGCACCGGGCACGCTCTCGTCGTCGGCCAGCGCGGGCTCGGTGGGGGCCGAGCCGGGTGCGCCCTCGACCGGGCCGGGAGCGAGCTCGTCGCTGACGAGCGACTGCAGGCCCCGCTCGAAGTCGTCCCCGTCGGGGACGGCGTCGAGGAAGGTGCCGGGCTCCTCGGACAGCTCCTCGAGCTCGGCGAGCTCGGCCAGACCGTCGTCGACGGTGTCGAGGACCTCGATCTCGTCGACGACCTCGGGCTCGGCGGTCCCGGCCTCGAACGAGGCGACCTCGGCCTCGAAGTCGGACTGGGCCAGGGTCTGCTCGAACTCCTCGAACTCGAGCTCGCGACCGGCCACGCCGTCAGCGGCGACCGCCGCATCGGTCTCGGCGTCGACGACGATGACGTCGTCGACCGGAGCGGTGTCGACCACGGTCTCGTCGGCCACCGGGGCGACCATGGGCTGGCCGTCGACCGTGACGAGCTCACCCGGCAGGGTGACCAGGGCGGTGACGCCGCCGGACGAGGACGACGTCAGCTTGACCGACACGCCGAAGCGGGACGCCAGACGGCCGATGACGATGAAGCCGAGCGAGCGGCTGAGGGCCAGGCCGACGAGCGGCGGGCGGGCCAGCTGCGCGTTGGCCTCGGCCAGCTGATCGGCGCTCATGCCGATGCCCTGGTCGCTCACCGACAGGGTGTAGCCCTCGTCGGAGCGGTGGCCCACGATCTCGACCGTCGTGTCCGGCGGCGAGAAGTGGGTGGCGTTCTCCATGAGCTCGGAGAGCAGGTGGGCGAGGTCGACGGCCACGTTGCCGCCGACGGTGACGTCGTCGAGGGCCAGCAGCGAGATGCGGGCGAAGTCCTCGACCTCGCCGATGGCCACGCGGACCACGTCGGCGAGGGCGACCGGGCGACCACGACGGCGGGGCGGCTCGGCGCCCGCCAGCACCAGCAGCGACTCAGCGTTGCGTCGCATGCGGGTGGCGAGGTGGTCGAGCTTGAAGAGGTTGTCGAGCTGGTCGGGGTCCTCTTCGTTGGCCTCGAGCTGATCGATGAACTCGATCTGGCGGTCGAGGAGGGTCTGGTTGCGGCGGGCCAGGTTGATGAAGATGTCGCCGATGCCCTTGCGGAGCAGGGCGCCCTGCTCCTCGGCCACCTCGACCGTCACGTGCTGGATCGAGTTGAAGGCGTCGGCCAGCTGGCCGATCTCGTCCTTCGACCGGATGTCGATCGGGGTCAGCGTCTCGCTCAGCGAGCCGACGGCCTCGTCGGGGTTCCGGAGCCGCTCGACCAGGGCCGGCAGCTTGTCGGTGGAGAGCGTGTAGGCGGCGCTGGTGAGCTTCTTCAGCGGCACGGTCACGGCCCGGGCCACGTAGAAGGCGATGATCAGGGCGATCACGATGGCGCCGATGGCGCCGACGGCGAACAGCAGAGCGGTCTGCTGGGCGTCGCTGCGCACCGACTTGGCGTTGTCGAGCACCGAGGTGATGATCGAGTTCTCGGTGTTCTTCAGCGAGTCGAGCTGGTCGAGCGAGGCCGTCGACCAGATCGGTGGACTTCAGCTGGTTGAACTGACCGGTGGTCGGGTTGACCGCGATGCGGGGCGACCGCAGCGTGACCAGGCCGGTGCCGGTGACGAAGGAGTTGGTGTCGTCGAGCGCGGTCGGGGCGACGGTGCCGGTGTCGGTGATCTGCTTCTCGAAGTCGGCCAGCTTCTTGCCGGCGGTCGAGTCACGGTAGAGCTGCTTCTGCGAGGCGTTGGCCGCGTCGTTGAAGATCTTCTCCTGCTGCACGATGTCGCTGGCCGAGGCGACGTAGCGGGCGTACATGGCGCAGTCGGCGGGGACCTGCTGGCAGGGGGTGCCGGCACGGGTGGTGGTCGGCCAGGTCTGCGGGAAGTAGCCGAAGGGCTGGGCGTCGCTGTAGGTCAACGAGGCGAACGAGGTGGCGAGGGCCGCCTGGTCGGACTGGGCGGTCTTGAGCCGGTTGAGGTTGGCGTAGGTGGTGAGGCCACGGGACAGCGCCGGATCGTCGGCGGCCTGGGCGATGGCGGTGTTCAGGCTGGCCAGGGTGCCCGAGGTGCTCGAGGTGGGATCGACGAACTGCTCGATGGTCTTGGAGGTCTCGGTCTCGATGCCGTCGACCGACCGGCGCTGGGTGTCGAGCTTGTTGAGCCGGTCGGCCACCGCCGCGACGGCCTTCTTCAGGTCGTCGGAGTCCTTGCCCGGGTTGATGCGGGCGACCGGTGGCGTTGTAGGTGTCCTTGGCCGCGTCGGTGGCCTTGCGCTGGGTGGCCAGCTCGTCGGTCCAGTTCTTGCCGCCGCTCGGACATGTAGGCGGCCGAGAAGACGGCCTCCCGCTGGATCTCGTGGGCCAGGTTGGCGTCGGCGGCGGCCATCTCGGCCAGCTGCTCGACTCGCTTGGCCTTGCTGGCCGTGTCGAGGCGCTGGCTGACACCGATGCTCGCCAGGATCACCAGCACCAGCACCGGTGCGACCAGCACGGCGATCAGCTTGGTTCCGACCTTCATGTTCTTCAGCATCACTGGCCTCGGGTCTTTCGAATCGACACGATGGTTGCCCTGCACGGGCGGGGAGCGGCTCGGTCCCCCGCTTGAGTCCTCGTCCAATCGACCACCAGCGATGGGACTTGAGGTTCGGCCGCACTGATTTCGACAGTCATGGCCGTTCGGCCTATGTCACGTGAGAGTCACACCGGACTCCTCGCCGCGCAGGGTAGCCAACCGGGGCCGAGCTGCCGCGCATGTGCCGCGTCGGTGGAATCCCGCCCCCCGACACAACTCGTCGCTAATGTACGGCTGATCCGTACCCAGGACAGGAGAAGCACCGCGTGAGCGACGCATCGCAGGGACCAGGCTGGTGGCAGGCGTCTGACGGCAAGTGGTACCCGCCTGAACAGGCACCGGGCTACCAGGCCGGAGACGGTGGAGCAGGCGGGCGGCGGCGCGCCCGGCACCCTCGACATCGGTGCTGCCCTCAGCTACGGCTGGAACAAGTTCGTCCAGTACATCGGCCAGATCATCGTCATCGTCCTGATCATCTTCGGCGTGCAGATCGTCTTCAGCATCCTCCGCCAGGTGATCGTCGGATCGATCGACAGCCTCTTCCTCGGCTTCCTGGTCGGCGGGTTCTTCATCGCCGTCGGATGGTTCATCACCTTCATGCTGAACGCCGGGCTGATCCGGGCCGCATTGGCCATCACCAGGGGTGAGACACCCGAGCCGAGCATGCTCTTCTCGACCGAGCGACCTCGGCCCGTACGCGGTCGCGTCGATCATCGTGGCGCTGCTGTCGTTCGTCGGCCTGTGGTTCTGCTGCATCCCCGGCCTCCTGGTGCTCTTCTTCACCTACTTCTACGGCTTCTACGTCATCGACAAGGACGTGGCGCCGGTCGACTCGATCACCTCGAGCTTCAACCTGGTGAAGGACAACCTCGGCGTCGTCTTCCTGCTGATGCTGGTGATCGTCGTGCTCAACGTCATCACCTGCGGCCTGGCCTCGGGCGTCACCTTCATCGCCCTCGGCTTACGCCTACAAGACCCTCAACGGCGAGGCGGTCGCCGCCTAGCACCACCACTTCATCCCGTCCTGCGTCGTGCCCGGGCCCCGGCCCGGGCACGATCGCGTCCGGCGGCGGGCGCCGCGATCGCGGTGCCGGCACCCACGGGGTGGAAGGCTGGGCCCATGAGCGACTTCTCGCAGGGCCCGGGGTGGTGGCAGGCCTCCGACGGCAAGTGGTACCCGCCCGAGCAGCAGCCCGGTCCGGCTCCCCCGGGCTACGGGCAGCCGCCGGCGGCGGCCTACGGCTACGGCTACGCCACCACTCCGGTGGCGCCGAGGACCGATCCCCTGGCCGTCGGCGCGCTCGTGTCGGCCCTCGCCGGGGTGGTGTTGATGATCTTCTGCATCGGCATCTTCGCCACCGCGGCCGCCATCCCGATGGGGTTCATCTCCCGCAGGCGCATCCGCGAATCGGGCGGGGCGCTGACGGGCGAGGGGCTGGCCCTGGCCGGCGCCATCGTCGGCATCGTGGCCACGACCGGCTACCTGATGCTGATCCTGGTGGTGATCGCCACATCCAGCTCCGGCTGACCCCCACCCATCAGATCGACAGCGGCGCCGGGAGCAGGGTCTCGCCCATGAGGTGGGTGTCGACCGCAGCGGCGGCCGAGCGGCCCTCGGCGATGGCCCACACGATGAGGCTCTGGCCCCGACCCATGTCGCCGCAGACGAACACGTCGTCGACGTTGGTGGCCCAGCGCTTGTCGCGGGCCACGTTGCCGCGGCCGTCGAGGTCGACGCCGAGCTGCTCGAGCAGGCCCGGCTTCTCCGGGCCGACGAAGCCCATGGCCAGGAACACCAGCTCGCACGGGAGCTCGAACTCGGTGCCCTCGATCTTGTCGAAGGTGGGCCGACCGTCGACCATGCGGCTCTCGACCTCGTGGCCCCGCAGGCCGGCGAGCCTGCCCTCGTCGTCGCCGATGAACTCGGTGGTGGTGACCGAGTAGACCCGCTCGCCGCCCTCCTCGTGGGCCGAGGCGGTGCGGAACATCAGCGGCCACAGCGGCCACGGGGTGCGTCTCGGCCCGCTCGTCGGGCGGCCGGGGCATGATCTCGAACTGGTGCACCGACGGCCGCGCCCTGGCGGTGGGCGGTGCCGAGGCAGTCGGCACCGGTGTCGCCGCCGCCGATGATGACGACCCGCTTGCCGGCGGCGTCGATCGGGCTGGCCGTCGAGGTCGCCCTGCTGCACCCGGTTGGCCAGCGGCAGGTAGGCCATGGCCTGGTGGACGCCGTCGAGCTCGGCGCCCGGGATGGGCAGGCCCCGGGCCTCGGTGGCCCCGCCGGCCAGCACGATGGCGTCGAAGTCGGCCCGCAGCTCGTCGGCGGTGATGTCGACGCCGATGTTCGGTGCTCACCTGGAACTGGGTGCCCTCGGCCCGCATCTGGGCGAGGCGACGGTCGAGGTGGCGCTTCTCCATCTTGAACTCGGGGATGCCGTAGCGGAGCAGGCCGCCGATGCGGTCGGCCCGCTCGAACACGACCACGTCGTGGCCGGCCCGGGTGAGCTGCTGGGCCGCGGCCAGGCCGGCCGGGCCGGAGCCGACCACGGCGACCCGCTTGCCGGTCCTGACCGTCGGGATGCACCGGCTTGACCCAGCCCTCGGAGAAGGCCCGGTCGATGATCTCGACCTCGACCTGCTTGATGGTGACCGGGTCGGCGTTGATGCCGAGCACGCAGGCCGCCTCGCACGGCGCCGGGCACAGCCGGCCGGTGAACTCGGGGAAGTTGTTGGTGGCGTGGAGCCGGTCGACTGGCCTCGTGCCAGTGGTCGCGGTAGACGAGGTCGTTCCACTCGGGGATGAGGTTGCCGAGCGGGCAGCCGTTGTTGCAGAACGGGATGCCGCAGTCCATGCAGCGGCTGGCCTGGGTGCGGACCTTCTGGATCGGGAACGGCTCGTAGACCTCGCGCCAGTCCTTGAGGCGCACGGGCACGGCGCGCCGGGTCGGCAGCTCCCGGTCGAACTTCAGGAATCCGTTGGTGTCGCCCATGTTCTGGTGCTCGTCCTCTTCTCAGGCGCGGGCGGCGGCCATGACCGCCTCCATCGGGTCGGTGCCGTCGATCTCGGCCTGGCGTTGGGCCTCGAGCACCCGCTTGTAGTCGCGGGGCATCACCTTGACGAACCGGCCCGACGCGGCGGCCCAGTCGTCGAGGAGGCGTCGACCGACGGCCGACTCGGTCTCGGCCACGTGGCGCTCGATGCGGTCGCGGAGCCACTCGACGTCGTCGTCGTCGAGCGGGTCGACGTCGACCATCTCGGGGTTGACCAGGCCGCGGAAGTCGCCCAGGTCGTCGAGCACGAAGGCGATCCCGCCGGACATGCCGGCGCCGAAGTTGCGGCCGGTCGGCCCGAGCACGACGACCCGTCCGCCGGTCATGTACTCGCAGCCGTGGTCGCCCACGCCCTCGACCACCGCGACGGCGCCCGAGTTGCGCACCGCGAACCGCTCCCCCACGACGCCGCGCAGGAACAGCTCGCCGCTCGTGGCTCCGTAGAGGATCACGTTGCCGGCGATGATGTTCTCCTCGGCGACGAAGGTGGACGCCTTCGGCGGGCGGACGATGACCCGACCACCCGAGAGGCCCTTGCCGACGTAGTCGTTGGAGTCGCCCTCGAGCCGGATGGTGATGCCGCGGGGCAGGAAGGCGCCGAGGCTCTGGCCGGCCGAGCCGGTGAGCGAGATGGTGATGGTGTCGTCGGGCAGGCCCTCACCGCCGTGCCGGCGGGTGAGCTCGGAACCGAGCATGGTGCCGACGGTGCGGTTGACGTTGGCGACCGGGCTGGCGATGGTCACGGTCTCGCCCCGGTCGAGGGCGGGCGCGGCCTGCTCGATGAGCCGGCGGTCGAGCGCCTTGTCGAGCCCGTGGTCCTGACCGATGACCTGGTGCAGGTTGGTGCCCTCGGGCAGGTCGGGCCGGTGCAGGATGGGCGCCAGGTCGAGCCCGGCGGCCTTCCAGTGACCGATCGCCTCGGCCGTGTCGAGCACGTCGACCCGCCCGATGGCCTCGTCCAGCGTGCGGAACCCGAGCTCGGCCAGCAGCTCGCGCACCTCCTCGGCGATGTAGGCGAAGAACGTCTCGACGAACTCGGGCTTGCCGCTGAAGCGGGCCCGCAGCTCGGGGTTCTGGGTGGCGATGCCCACCGGGCAGGTGTCGAGGTGGCAGACGCGCATCATCACGCAGCCCGACACCACCAGCGGTGCCGTGGCGAAGCCGAACTCCTCGCCGCCGAGCAGCGCCGCGATCATGACGTCGCGGCCGGTCTTCATCTGGCCGTCGACCTGCACCACGATGCGGTCGCGCAGGCCGTTGAGCAGCAGGGTCTGCTGGGTCTCGGCCAGCCCGAGCTCCCACGGCGCGCCGGCGTGCTTGAGCGAGGTGAGCGGTGAGGCACCGGTGCCGCCGTCGTGGCCGGAGATGAGCACGACGTCGGCATGGGCCTTGGACACGCCCGCGGCGACCGTGCCGACGCCGACCTCGGCCACCAGCTTGACGTGGACGCGGGCCAGGGGGTTGGCGTTCTTGAGGTCGTGGATGAGCTGGGCCAGGTCCTCGATGGAGTAGATGTCGTGGTGGGGCGGCGGGCTGATGAGCCCCACGCCGGGGGTGGAGTGACGGGTGCGGGCGATCCACGGGTAGACCTTGTGGCCCGGCAGCTGGCCGCCCTCGCCCGGCTTGGCCCCCTGCGCCATCTTGATCTGCAGGTCGTCGGCGTTGACGAGGTACTCGCTGGTGACGCCGAAGCGACCCGACGCCACCTGCTTCACCGCGCTGCGACGCAGGTCGCCGTTGTCGTCGGGGGTGAAGCGGTCGGCGTCCTCGCCGCCCTCACCGGTGTTGGACTTGCCACCGATGCGGTTCATGGCGATGGCGAGGGTCTCGTGGGCCTCGGCCGAGATCGAGCCGTAGGACATGGCCCCGGTGGCGAAGCGCTTGACGATCTCGCTGACCGGCTCGACCTCGTCGATCGGGATCGGCGTGCGCTCGCCCGTCCTGAACCGGAACAGCCCCCGCAGGGTGGCCAGCTCGCGGCTCTGGTCGTTGACCGCGCCGCGTGTACTCCTTGAAGATCTCGTAGCGCTTCGACCGGGTGGCGTGCTGCAGCTTGAACACGGTCTCCGGGTTGAAGAGGTGGTACTCGCCCTCGCGCCGCCACTGGTACTCGCCGCCGACCTGCAGCTGCCGGTGGGCCCGCTCCTCGGGCCGGTCCCGGGTAGGCCAGGCGATGGCGCATCTCGATCTCGACGGCGAGCTCGTCGAGCCCGACGCCACCGAGCCGGCTCACCGTGCCGGTGAAGAACTCGTCGACCAGCTCGTGGGACAGGCCGATGGCCTCGAAGATCTGGGCGCCGGTGTAGGAGGCGACCGTGGAGATGCCCATCTTGGACATGACCTTGAGCACGCCCTTGCCGCAGGCCTTGATGTAGTTCTTGACCGCCTTCACCGGGTCGGTGATCTCGGTGAGGTCCTGGGCGATGAGGTCCTCGATCGACTCGAAGGCCAGGTAGGGGTTGATGGCCGCCGCGCCGTAGCCCAGCAGCAGGGCCATGTGGTGCACCTCGCGGGCGTCGCCGCACTCGACCACGAGCCCGACCCGGGTGCGGGTCTTCTCGCGGATGAGGTGGTGGTGCACCGCGCTGGTGAACAGCAGCGACGGGATCGGCGCCAGCTCACGGGTGGAGTGGCGGTCGGAGAGGATCAGGATGGTCGCGCCGCCCTCGATGGCCTCGGAGGCCTGGCGACGCAGGTCGTCGAGGGCCGCCTGCAGGCCGATGCCGCCTTCGGACACCGGGAACAGGCACGAGATGGTGACCGAGCGGAAGTCGGCCACGTCGTCGTAGGTGTCGATGTGGACGAGCTTGTCGAGCTCGTCGTTGTTGATGATGGGCCGGGCCACGTGGATCTGGCGGCACGACGCCGGCGTCGGGTCGAGCAGGTTGGCCTCGGGCCCCATCGACCCGCCGATGGAGGTGACGAGCTCCTCGCGGATGGCGTCGAGCGGCGGGTTGGTGACCTGGGCGAAGAGCTGGATGAAGTAGTCGAACAGCAGGCCGCGACCGTGACGAGAGCGCCGCGATCGGCGTGTCGGTGCCCATCGAGCCGATCGGCTCGGCGCCGGTGCGGGCCATCGGCTCGATGAGGACCTTGAGCTCCTCGGTGGTGTAGCCGAACACCTGCTGGCGGGCGACGACGTCGCGGTGGGGGCGCAGCTCGTGGTCGCGGGCCGCCAGGGCATCGAGCTCGACCAGGTTGTCGTCGAGCCAGCGCTGGTAGGGCCGGGCCGCGGCCAGCTCGGCCTTGAGCTCGTGGTCGCCGACGATGCGGCCCTTGGCCGTGTCGACGAGGAACATGCGCCCCGGCCGGAGGCGGCCCTTCTCGACGACGCGGGCCGGGTCGACGTCGATGACCCCGACCTCCGACGCCATGATCACGAGGTCGTCGGCGGTGACCCAGTAGCGGGAGGGGCGCAGCCCGTTGCGGTCGAGCACCGCGCCCATGACGGTGCCGTCGGTGAAGGCGATCGAGGCCGGGCCGTCCCACGGCTCCATCAGCGACGAGTGGTAGCGGTAGAACGCCTTGAGCTCGTCCGACATGAGCTGGTGGTTCTCCCACGCCTCCGGGATCATCATCAGCACCGCGTGGGGCAGCGAGTAGCCGCCCATGTGCAGCAGCTCGAGCACCTCGTCGAAGGTGGCCGAGTCGCTGGCGCCCGGCGTGCAGATCGGGAAGATGCGCTCGAGGTCGCCGGGGAGCAGGTCGCTGGCCAGCAGGGCCTCGCGGGCCTGCATCCAGTTGCGGTTGCCCTGGACGGTGTTGATCTCGCCGTTGTGGGCGATGTAGCGGAACGGGTGGGCCAGCGGCCACGACGGGAACGTGTTGGTGGAGAACCGTGAGTGCACCAGGGCCAGGGCGGACTCGACCCGCTCGTCACGCAGGTCGGCGAAGAAGTCGGCCAGCTGCGGCGTGGTGAGCATGCCCTTGTAGACGATGGTGCGGCACGACAGGCTCGGGAAGTAGACGCTGCCCTCGCCGCCGGGGGCGCCGACCTCGTGCTCGATGCGCTTGCGCACGATGTAGACCCGGCGCTCGAGCGAGTCGTCGGCCAGGCCGTCACCGGCCAGGAAGATCTGGCGGAACGACGGCTCGACGGCCCGTGCGGTGGACCCGATCATCGAGTCGTCGATGGGGACCTCACGCCACCCGAGCACCCGCAGGCCTTCGCTGACCGCGATCTTCTCGACGGAGGTGACGGCCTCGGCGGCCCGCTCGGGGTCGCTCGGCAGGAACGCGATGCCGGTGGCGTAGGCGCCCTCGGAAGGCAGGGCGAAGCCCACGACCTCACGCAGGAAACGATCGGGGATCTGGATCAGGATCCCGGCGCCGTCGCCGGTGTTCACCTCGCTGCCGGAGGCGCCGCGGTGCTCGAGGTTGTTGAGGGCACCGACGCCGTGGTCGACGATCGCCCGGCTGCGCAGGCCCTTCATGTGCACCACGAAGCTGACGCCGCACGCGTCGTGCTCGAAGGCGGGGTGGTACAGGCCCTGAGGGGCCGGCAGATCGGGGCGCGCCGCCGGCCGTCCGGGCTGAGCGGTGATGGGCAGGAGCGGCCCCAGGGGGCGCGATCGTTGTTCTGGCATACGTCTTCCCGGGAAGCGGTTCGCCTTCCCCCGACGGGAAAGGAGGCGGATCACTCTGGCGGCTGGGACGACGTTGGCCCTGCGCTGAGGCGGAGATCGTACACAGTGGCCGGGCCGTCTGGCGAAAGCGAATGCGCTGCGTGACCGGTGGCACCGCATGACAGTCGGTACGATCGCCGCCGTGCCCGGCGACGACCCAGACCCCCCTGTGCGCCGGCGCGGCCGCGCCGCGGCCGCCGGTCTGCTGGTGTCCCTTCTGGTGGTCGCGGCGGCCTGCGGTGCCAGCGGATCGGCGGCCTCGAAGGACGATCCGGTCGAGGGCACCGACCACGCGGCCGGCCAGACGGGCGACACGGCTGCGGACGGGACGACCCCGACCGACGAGGCGGCCACCGACACCACGGCCGCGGTCCCGCCCGACCAGGCGCTGGGCTCGGGCAACCCGGTCACCTTCGTGTTCGGTGGCGACGTCCACTTCGAGCGCGAGTTGGGGGCGCTCCTCGCCGCCGATCCCGCGTCTCCCCTGTCGACCCAGCGATCGGTGCTGTCCTCCGCCGACCTGGCCATGGTCAACCTCGAGACGGCCATCACCACCCGCGGCACCGCGGTCACCAAGGACTTCACGTTCCGTGCTCCCCCGGCGGCCTTCGACGCCCTCCGGGCCGCGGGCGTCGACGTGGTCACCGTCGCCAACAACCACGGCCTCGACTACGGGCCCGTCGGCCTGGCCGACACGCTGGCCGCGGCCAGGGACAAGGACTTCCCGATCGTGGGCATGGGGACGAACCAGGACGAGGCCTTCGCCCCCTGGAAGACCGAGATCAACGGTCAGCGCATCTCGGTCATCGGGGCCACGCAGGTGCTCGACTCCAACCTGATCACCGCTTGGACGGCCACCGCCACCCAGGGTGGGCTGGCCTCGGCCAAGCTCGTCGACCGCCTGACAGCCGAGGTGCGCAGGGCCCGGGCCGACAGCGACACGGTCGTCGTGTTCCTGCACTGGGGCACCGAGCGCAGCCAGTGCCCCAACCCGCAGCAGCAGCAGCTGTCGGTCGCGTTGCAGCAGGCGGGCGCCGACATCATCGTCGGCAGCCACGCCCACGTGCTGCTGGCCGGTGGCCGGCTCGGCAACGCCTTCGTCGACTACGGCCTCGGCAACTACTTCTTCTACGCGACGGTCGGCAACCGGGCCGACTCCGGCGCCGTCAAGGTCACCGCCACGGGGCGCCGCATCGACGGCTACGAGTTCCTGCCGGCCCACATCTCCGGCGGCCAGGCCCGCTCGGTCACCGGCGCCGCGGCCACGGCCGCCACCGCCTCGTGGAACGCGCTCCGCTCCTGCACCAACCTCACCCCCTGACCCGGCCGGATAGGGTCCGGCGGTGCCCGAGACGACCGGACCCCACCTCGCCGACGCGCTCGACCTGTTGGCGTTCATCGAGGCCTCGCCGTCGCCCTTCCACGCGGTGGCCGAGGCGAGCCGGCGGCTGCGGGACGCGGGCTTCGTCGAGGTGCGCGAGACCGACTCGTGGCCGATGGCGCCCGGTCGCCACTACCTCATCACGGGGCGGCAGCCTGGTCGCCTGGGTCGGCGACGCCGGCGCGGCCGCCGGAGGCGACGGCTTCCGCGTCGATCGGCGCCCACACCGACAGCCCCAACCTGCGGGTGAAGCCCCAGCCCGACACCGGCCGGGCCGGTTGGCGCCAGCTCGGCGTCGAGATCTACGGCGGGGTGCTGCTCAACTCGTGGCTCGACCGCGATCTCGGCCTCTCGGGTCGCGTCACGGTGCTCGAGGGCTCGACCCCGGTGACACACCTGTTCCGGGACGACCGGGCCCTGCTGCGCATCCCCCAGCTGGCGATCCACCTCGACCGGGAGATCACCCAGAACGGCCTGAAGCTCAACCCGCAGCAGCACCTGGTGCCCACGTGGGGTCTCGGCTCCGCCCGACCCCGGCGCGTTCGTCCGCTACCTCGCGGACCAGATCGCCACCGATGCCGACGCGGTGGTCTCGTGGGACGTGATGACCCACGACATCCAGCCCGGCCGCCTGGCCGGCATCGACGACGAGCTGGTCAGCACCGCCCGGCTCGACAACCTCCTCTCCTGCTGGGCCGCGGTGCAGGCGCTGCTCGACGTGGCGCCCGGCGACGCCCAGATCGACTCCGGGGCGGTGGCGGTGGTCGTGCTGTTCGACCACGAGGAGATCGGGAGCACCTCGTCGTCGGGAGCCGACAGCGACCTCCTCCCGACCACGCTCGAGCGCATCGTGCACACGGGGGGCGGCGACCGCGACGCGTTCCTGCGGGCCGTGGCCGCGAGCCGCTGCGTCTCGGCCGACGGGGCGCACGCCACCCACCCCAACTACGCCGAGCGCCACGACGCCGACCACCCGATCGCGCTCAACGGCGGCCCGGTCATCAAGCACAACGCCAACGTCCGCTACGCGACGGACGCGCGTCACCGCGGCGTGGTTCGAGGGCGCGTGCCGGGCGGCCGACGTCCCGGTGCAGCACTTCGTGTCCCGCGACGACATGCCGTGCGGGTCAACCATCGGGCCGATCACCGCCGGACGCCTCGGCATCACCACCGTCGACGTCGGCGTGGCCCAACTGGCCATGCACTCGTCCCGTGAGCTCTGCGGAGCGGCCGACCCGATCTGGTTCCGGCAGGCGCTCGGCTCGTTCCTGCTCCACCCGTCCGACCACCACCGCTAGCCGCTCCACGTTCGAGCGACCGCGAGGAGAGACCCCATGCGCATCGGCATCAACGGCACCAGTGAGATGGCATCGCTCAGCGCCATCGTCGACGGGGCGCGGGCCGCCGCGTCCGACGGGTTCTCGTCCTACTGGCTGGCCCAGATCTTCAACACCGACGCGCTCGTGGCCATCGCGGTGGCCGCGCAGCAGGTGCCGGAGATCGAGTTCGGCACCGCGGTCGTGCCCATCCAGCCCCGCCACCCGCAGGCGCTGGCGGCTCAGGCCCTCACCACCCAGGCCGCGTCGGGCAACCGCACCGTGCTCGGCATCGGCCTCTCGCACCAGTTCGTGGTCGAGCACCTGTGGGGGCTGGCGTTCGACCGCCCGGTCCGCCACATGCGCGAGTACCTCGAAGCCCTCCAACCCCTGCTGCGGGGCGAACCGACCGATGCCCACGGCGAGCTGGTCACCTCGGTCGGCACCATCGAGGTCGACGACGCCCTGCCGCCGCAGGTGCTGGTGGCCGCCCTCGGCACCCAGATGCTGAAGGTCAGCGGTCGGCTGGCCGACGGCACGATCACCTGGTGCACGGGACCGCACACCCTGCGGGACCACATCGTCCCGACCATCTCCGAGGCGGCCGAGGCCGCCGGTCGAGACGCCCCCCGCATCGTGGCGTCGCTGCCCATCGTGCTCACCGACGACGTGGCCGGCGCCCGCCAGTTCGTGGCATCGGCGCTGCAGATCTACGGCCAGCTGCCGTCGTACCGGGCCATGCTCGACCGGGAGGGGGCCGGCGATCCCAGCGACATCGCCATCATCGGGGACGAGTCCCGGGCCTTCGAGGTGTTCGAGCAGCTGCGCGCCGCCGGCGTCACGGACTTCACCGCGGCCGAGATGGGGCGCAACCCCGACGAGGTCGAGCGCACCCGCGCCTTCCTCCGCTCGCAGCTCTGACCGACGAGCACCCTCAGCGGCGACACCGCACTAGATCGTGCGGGCCGTGCCGGCCCAGTACCGGTCGCGCAGCAGGCGGGTGTAGAGCTTGCCGGTGGGGTGGCGCGGCAGCTCGTCCTCGAAGTCGATCGACCGGGGCACCTTGTAGCCGGCGAGGTGCCGGCGAGTGAAGGCGAGGATGTCGTCGGCCAGGTCGTCGCTCGGCTCGAACCCGTCGGACAGCTCGACGGCGGCCTTGACCGATTCGCCCCATTCCTCGTCGGGGATGCCGAACACCCCCACGTCGGCCACCGCGGGGTGCTCGACGATGACCTGCTCGATCTCGGCCGGGTAGATGTTGACCCCGCCCGAGATGATCATGTTGGCGGCCCGGTCCGCGAGGTAGACCCAGCCGTCCGGGTCGACCCGGCCGATGTCGCCGATGGTGTAGGTGCCGGGCGAGAGGTAGGCCGAGGCCGTCTTCTCCGGGGCGTTGTGGTACTCGAACACGTCGTCGGTGACGGTGTTGCGGCACCAGAGGGCCCCGATCTCGCCGGCCGGCAGGCGGGTGCCGTCGGCATCGGCCGCGAACACCTCGTGGCTGGGCGTGGCCCGCCCGACGCGTGCCCGGGTGCTCCAGCCAGTCGGCCGAGCCGACGAGGGTGACCACGCCGCCCTCGCTGCCGCCCCAGTACTCCACCAGCACCGGCCCCCACCAGTCGATCATGCGGGTCTTCACCGGCACCGAGACGGGGGCGGCCCCGTGCAGCACGGTGCTGAGCGACGAGCCGTCGAACGAGGTCCGGACGTCGTCGGGCAGTCGCAGCAGCCGGACGAACATGGTCGGCACCAGGTGCGTGTTGCGCACCCGGCGCTCGTCGATCAGGTCGAGCGCCGTCTGCTCGTCCCACCTCGGCATGATCACGAGCGGTGCGCCGTTCTGCAGGTCGATGAACGAGAAGCCCAGCGGCGACGCGTGGTAGAGCGGCCCGGTCACGAGGTGCGGGCCCGTGCCGTCGAGCCCCAGGCCCAGGCCGGCCGCCCGGGCGACGCGCCCCTGCGCCGCGACCGTCGACTGGACCGACCGCTTCACGCCCTTGGGCCGGCCCGTCGTCCCGCTGGTGTAGAGCATCGATCCGCCGGCGACCTCGTCGGGGCTGAGCGGCTCCGCCCCGGCGGCCGCGAGGGCGGCATCGAGCTCGGGACCGGCGACGAGCACCGGGAGATCCCCCGCCGCTTCGCGGGCCATCGCCTCGTAGGTCTCGTCGGTGATCACGAGGGAGGCCTCGCTGTCGGTGACGATGTAGGCGGCCTCCTCGGCGGTGAGGTGCCAGTTGATCGGGGTCAGCCAGATGCCGGAGAGGACCGCGCCCATGGCCAGCTCGATGAACTCGACCCGGTTCCCCATGATCAGCGCGGCATGGCCTCCGGGCGCGATGCCGTAGGTGTCGCGGAAGAGGTGACCGGCCCGGGTGGCCCGGTCGCCGAACTCGGCCCAGGTGCGGGTGCGGGTCAGGTCGTCGAGCGCCAGTCCGTTGGGATCGGTCACGACAGCGTCAGGCAACATCCGGCGGACACTAGACACCTGCGGCCCGTCCTGCCGGGCAACGCCGGTCGGTAGGGTTCGGTCATGGACACGGGGGAAGCGCTGGCGGTGCTGGGGATCAGCCCCGGCGCCACGGCCGACGAGGCCCGCTCGGCCTATCGGCGGCTGATCCGCACCACGCACCCCGACCGGTCGGGCGGCGATCCGGCCGCCACGCACCAGACCGCGCGCCTGACCCAGGCGTACGCGGTGATCCGCTCCGCCATCGAGGCCAACGGCGGCTCGTCGGTGCCGGCCGCTCCCGTGGCGCCGTCCGCGCCACCGTCGACCCCTGGCCGACCGGGGCCGAGCCGCTGGCCCCACGACGGCCGGGTCGAGCCCACCGAGGCCGACCTGCTCGAGGGCGACACCATCGCGGTCCAGGCGCCGGCCGACGAGGCCTTCGCCCTGCTCTTCGAGGCGGCCGGGCGGGTCGGCCACATCGCCTACTTCGACCGCCAGCTCGGCATCCTCGAGACGGTCGTGCGGTTCGAGGGCGGCCCGACCTGCTCCGTGCTGATCACCCTGCAGGGCCGGGCCACGTTCACCGAGGCCTTCTGCACCATGGAGTCGATCGAGGCCGCGCCGACGCCGCCCATCCGCCCGGTGGTCGAGGCCATCGTCGAGGAGCTGGTGCGCCCGAGTCCCGAATCCTGAATCCCGACTCCTGAGCCCCGAAACCCGACCTCACGTCCTGACCCCGTCCGACGCGCCCGAGGTCCTGATGGCGAAGCTGCGAGTCCACAACTTCTCGATCTCCCTCGACGGCTACGTCGCCGGGCCGGAGCAGAGCATCGACGACCCGCTGGGCATCGGTGGATCCGGGCTCCACGAGTGGGTCTTCGCCACGCCGGCCGGGCGCGAGATGCTCGGCGAACCGGGCCTCGGTGAACGCGGCCTCGACGACGAGTTCATCAGGCGGGGCGAACACGGCATCGGCGCCACCATCATGGGGGCGCAACCTGTTCGGCCCGATCCGCGGTGAGTGGCCCGACGACGAGTGAACTGGCTGGTGGGGTGACGACCCGCCGTACCACCCGGGGGTCACGGTCCCGACGGCGAGCTCGGATTGGTCTGGGGGATGCCACCGGCGATGGCGACCAGGTTGGTGACGGACTCCCGTGACAGCAGGCTCGGGGTGGGCTCGGGGGTCTCGGGGGTGCCGACCGGCACCATCACCCGCAGACCGCCCGGGACGATCCGGATGTCGAGCGGGGTGGGCAGGTCGAGCGCCTCACCGTCGACCCCGGCCAGCACCGTGGCCTCGTCGCTGTCGACGCGGATCGAGGTCGCGGTCCACTGGTCGAAGCCCTCGACCTTCTCGAGCGGGACGCCCAGGGTCGTGCGCCGTGCTGCTCGCGTCAGCTCGTCGGGGTCGGCCGCGGCGATGACCAGCACGCCGAGCACACCACCGTCGAGGGACACCCGACGGCCGGCCCCGTCGAGCGCGGCGAACCCCCGGTAGGGGTTGTTCGACACCAGCAGCACCTGCGCGGTGTCGTAGTGGGTGCCGGTCGGCGAGTCGAACCGCAGGCTGAGCGACGGGGTGTCCGGGTTCATGAGCTCGGGGATGATCGACGCCGCCGCCTTCATGCGACCGTCGCGGTACTCGGGGGAATCGACCACGTGGGGGTAGATGCCGAGCGACACGTTGTTCACGAAGAAGCGACCGCCGGCCAGGCCGTGGTCGACCCGCCGCTCGACCCCGTGGACGAACGCGTCGAGCGCCGGCCGGGGATCGACCCGGTCGAGGTTGAGGTCGAGGGCGAAGTGGTTCCGGGTGCCCGCGGGGATGCAGACGAAGGGCAGGTCGTGGGCCACGGCCACCGCCGCCACGTCGGCCTGCGAGCCGTCTCCGCCGGCCATGCCCAGCACCTCGGCGCCGTCGGCGACGGCGGCTTCGGCCAGGGCGGTGAGGTCGTCGTCGGGCCCCAGCACCACGGTCTCGACGCCGCGGGCACGGGCTTCGGCGACCAGGTCGAACTCGCCCACCTTGCCGCCGCCCGACCTGGGGTTGAGGAACAGCACGGCATGGCGCCGCCTGGTCTCGTGCACGGGACCGGTGACCTGCGGCGCGGCCGCGGCCCGGATGTAGCCTCGCTGGGCGTAGACGGCGAGCACACCGGCGACGAGCCCGAGTCACGACGAGCAGCACGGCGCCGCCCGGACGGCTCACGGCGATCATCACCAGGCTGACCCCGAGCACGACGAGGGCGACGACACCGACGGCCGCCCACCGGTGGCGATGCCTCCCCTCGAGCACCACGAAGCGCACAGCCGCGCTGACGATCGCCGCCATGGCCAGCGCGGCCAGCACCGCCCACATGATCGCGCTGACCAGCATCACGACGACCACGACGACCAGGACGAAGCCGCCGACGATGGCGCCGAGGGCGGCCGCACGACGGCGGCCCGGGATCTGTGCGGGCACCGCGCCGATGCTAGAGGAGCAGGGTCCGCGATCGCTGCGGGCGCATGGAGCACGATGGGCGCCCATGGAAGCCATGGATCGGGTTCACGTGGTGCACGAGTCCCGCAAGTCGACCTCGGGGGACGAGCGGTTCCCGGCGCCGAGCTACAGCCGGGCGTGGGTGCTCGACGCGGTGAGCTTCCACGAGGAGTTCGACGAGCTCTACAGCGGCATCGACACCGCCGAGGGCCTGACCCGCATGCGCTGGCTCGCCACCCAGGCCTGGCGCAGCACCGACGACACCACGCACCACTACATCGACATGCTCCGCACCTACTCGGCCGACGACTGGGAGGTCGCCTACGAGGAGGCCCATCTGGCCGACTGGTACCGGGTGCTGATGGCCTCGCACCTGCGCGAGCTGCCGGCCGTGTCGACCCCGAAGGCCCTGAAGGACCGCCTGCCCCTGGTGGGGTGGACCCCCACCGAGGCCCGGCGGTTCGTCTACGGCCGCGAGCTGCAGAGCCTGGTGGAGACGTTCGGCTCGGTACCGGTGATCGCCCAGATCGCCCCGCTGCTCACCACCGGCAGCCGCGGTTGGCTGAGCCAGGACGACGTGACCGCCGCGCTGTCCCGGCTGCGCAGCCTCGATCCCCGTCGCTTCCGCGACGTGCAGGAGCTGGTGCCGCTGGTCGAGGAGCTCTACGCCATGCTCGACGCCGCCACCGGGCACCCGGACCACGTGGTGCTGCTCATCGGCGATTGAGCCGGCGGCCCGGCGCGATCATCGATGGTCGGCCGCACGGGTAGGAGCTCCATCGCCATGGCGTCCCCAGCAGCTCACGTCCCACCCGGGCCCGCCCGCCGCTGGGTCACGGCCAACATGGTGGCCGGACTCGACGGATCGGCCGCGGTCGAGGGCCGGGTCGCCGGGCTGTCGAGCGACGCCGACCGCGCCCTCTTCCAGGCGCTCCGGGCCGACGCCGACGTCGTGCTGGTCGGGGCCGGCACCGTGCGCGCCGAGCGCTACGGCCCGGTCGTGCTCACCCCCGAGCAGGTCGCCGCCCGCGTCAGCGCTGGTCGGGCGCCCCGGCCTCCCGTCGCGGTGGTCACGAGGTCGCTGCAGCTCGACTGGTCGACGCCCCTGTTCGCCCGGGTCGGCGGAACGGACCGCGCGGCCCGCCCGCTCGTGGTCACCTGCTCGGCGGCCGGAGCCGACGCCATCGCCGTCGCCGCCGCGCACGCCGAGGTCGTCGTGGTGGGCGACGAGTCGGTCGACCTGCCCGCGGCGCTCGCCGAGCTCGAGCACCGGGGCATGCCACGAGTGCTCACCGAGGGAGGTCCGGCCCTGCTCGGCGAGCTGCTGTCGCTCAGCCTGCTCGACGAGCTGCGCCTGACCCTCGCGCCGGTCATCGGCGGCGATCCGCTCCCCATCGCGTCGAACGTCGCCGGGACGGCGGCCCACCGCGCGTTGACCACGTTCGACCTCACCGACGTGCGCCGGCAGGACGGTCACCTCTTCCTCCGCTACCTCACCAGGAGGAGCCACCGTGCCTGACCCCGTCACCGGCCCGTTCGCCGACCTCATGGCGAGGCTCGACCACCCGATGGCCATCGTGACCACCACCGCCGGCGACGTGCGCTCCGGCTGCCTGGTCGGGTTCCACGGTCAGTGCGGCATCGAGCCACCCCGCTACGCCGTCTGGTTGTCCAAGGGCAACCACACCTACCGGGTCGGCGTGCTGTGCGACACCTTCGCCGTGCACTTCCCGTCGGCCGACCAGCACGAGCTGGCCGAGCGGTTCGGGGCCGAAACCGGCGACGAGGTCGACAAGTTCGCCCACTGCGCCTGGACGCGCGGGCCCGACGACGTGCCGCTGCTCGACGCCTGCCCCACCCGGTTCGTCGGCCGCCGCGTCGCGCTGCTCGACGCCGGGCCCGACCACGTGTGCGTGCTGCTCGAGCCCGTGCTGGTCGACGACGTGCCGTCCCCCGCCGGCGGTCATCTGATGTTCCGCGCGGTGCTCGACCTCACCGCCGGCCACGCCCCCACCGATCGCCAGCGCCCGGCCTGAGCCACCGGCCCGAGGTCAGCCCCGGATCACCACTCGCCGCACGCGGTGGTCGTCACCCTTCTCGAGCACCAGGTCGGCCCGCTGCCGGGTCGGGGCGATGTGATCGACCAGGTTGGGCAGGTTCACGTGCTGCCAGACCGTATCCGTCATGCCGACGAACTCGTCGTCGGAGAACCCGGCCATCGACGCGAAGTACGACGGAACCTGGCCGACCGGACGGGCTCGCAGGTCGAGCAGCCGCGCCGTGAACCAGGCGTGCATCAGGGCCTGGTCCGCATCGACGTAGACGGAGAAGTGCAGGAGGTCCGACACCGATGGCGTCGTGGGATCGGCGGCGAGCTGCAGCACGTTGACGCCCTCGAGCACGAGGACGTCGGGCAGGCCGACCGGCGTGCCGGCCCCGGGGAGCACGTCGGACGCCAGGTGGTCGTACACCGGCACCACGAGGTCGTCGCGCCCCGACGCCAGCCCGTCGAGGAAGGCCACGAGGGCGGGCTGGTCGTAGGACTCCGGGAAGCCCTTGCGGCTCATGAGCCCCCGCGCCTCGAGCTCCGCGTTGGACAGCAGGTAGCCGTCGGTGGTGACCACCGCCGTCGTGAGTCCCAGCTGCTCGCGCAGCAGGGCGGCGACCGCGCCAGCCGCCATGCTCTTGCCCACGGCCACCCCGCCGGTGAGGCCGAGCACGAACGGCGACGGGGCGGCGGGCGCCCCGAGCAGCTCGGCCACGCGGGCCTCACGTTCCGCCCTCGACGCGGCCAGCAGGGCGACCAGGGTGGCGAGCGGGAGATGATCCTCCCCGACCCGTCGCGCCGCGTCGAGCGGCGAGCGTGGGCCGGGCACCGAGGCGACCAGTGAGACCAGCGCCTGAGCCGCGCCCTCCCCGATCGGGTCGCCGATGCTCCGCCAGTCGTCACCGTCGAGCTCGACCCTGGTCATGGCAGCCGCTTGCCCAGGCTGACCACGTCGTCGTCGACGTAGCCGAGGGCGGCGTAGAAGGCGAGCACGTCGAGGTTGGACGTCCGCACCTGCAGATTGACCTTGGGTGCGCCGCGCGACCCGAGGTGGGCCTCGGCCGCGGCCATGAGGGCGACGGCGATGCCGCCGCGGCGGCGGCTCGGCTCGACGGCGAGGTAGTTGACCCATCCCCGGTGACCGTCGAAGCCGGCCATCACCGTTCCCCACACCTCACCGGCGGCCGGACCGGCGACCAGCATCCCGACCGGGTCCGTGGCCACCTTCAGCGCGAGCTCGGCGCGGGGATCGATCCACGGGCGCGTCAGCCCGCAGCGATCCCACAGGTCGACGATCCCGTCGTGATCCGCGGGTCGGGCGACCCGGACGGGCGTCCTCGGGGCCCGGCTCCGGTCGTTCAGGGCAGGAGCGCCTTGAGCTTGTTGGCCAGGCCGCGACGGTGGCGCAGCCGCAGCACCCGGGCGCCGGCCGGACCGAGCTGCTTGGGCAGCGGGAACCACCAGGCCTCGCGCCCGAGGCCCAGGCGGTCGGTGAGCACCGACTTCACCTGGCAGAACTCCTGGATGCCGTCGGGGCCGTGCACCCGCCCGATGCCCGATTGCTTGACGCCACCGAAGGGCAGGGCCGGGGCCGCGTAGGACACGATCACGTCGTTCACGCACACGTTCCCGGCCTCGAGCCCGGCCGCCACCCGGCGCCCCTCGTCGGCGTCGGTCGTCCACACCGAGGAGTTCAGCCCGTAGGGCGAGTCGTTGGCCAGGCGCAGCGCCTCGTCGGTCGAGCCGACCTTCATGATCGGCAGCACCGGCCCGAAGGTCTCGTCGCGCATGATCGTCATCGAGTGGTCGACGTCGACCAGCACCGTCGGCTCGTACCAGAGGCCGTCGCGGCCCTCGATGCGCCGGCCGCCGGTGAGCACCGTCGCACCCTTGTCCCGGGCATCGGCCACGTGCCGCTCGACCAGGTCGAGCTGGGGCGGGAAGGTCATCGACCCGATGTCGTGGCCGGTGCCGATCCCCTGGCGGATCGCCCGGGTCCGGGCGACGACCCGCTCGACGAAGGGCTCGAACACGGCCTCGTCGACGTAGACCCGCTCGACGCTCATGCAGGTCTGGCCCGAGTTCTGGAAGGCCCCCCAGACCGCACCCGACGCCGCCCGGTCGAGGTCGGCATCAGCGCACACGATCATGGGGTCCTTGCCGCCCAACTCGAGCAGCACGGGCGTGAGCGTGTCGGCCGCGGCGGCCATCACCCGCTTGCCCGTGCGCACCGACCCGGTGAAGCAGATCTTGGCCACCCCGGATCGCACCAGCGCCTCACCCGTGGCGCCGCCGCCGGTGACGACCTGCACGAGGTCCGGGTGCCCGCCGACGTCGGTGAACAGGTCGCCGATGAGCCGACCGACCAGCGGGGTGACCTCCGACGGCTTGAGCACCACCGAGTTGCCGGCGAACAGCGCCGTGATGATCGGCGTCATGGCCAGGATGAACGGGTAGTTCCAGGGGCTGATGACCCCCACCACGCCGAGCGGCTCGTAGGTGCGCGCGGCCTGCTTGTGGCTCATCAGCCCGGCGCTGACCTTCTGCGGCCGGAGGGCCCGCTCGCCGTGCCGGGCGTAGTACTGGATGGTCTCGCAGGCGGTCATGACCTCGGTGAAGACCGCCTCCGCGCCGAGCTTGCCGGTCTCGGCCGTGATGACGTCGACGACCTCCTCGAGCCGGTCGAGCAGCAGGTCGCGCACGGCGAGGATGTGCTCGCGCCGCTCGGCGAAGTCGAGCCCGCCCCACGCCTCGAACGCCGCCCCGGCCCGCGCCGACCGCGGCGGCGACCTCGTCGGCGCCCATGTCGGGCACGGTGCCGATCAGCTCGCCGGTGCGGGGATCGAACGTCTCGATCACCGCACGGTCATCCGGACTCGTGCTGGTGGGGCCATCGGCGGTGAGCGTCATGGCGGGATGCTAAACGCCGTTCGACCCTGGTTCCTACCCCGGATGCCCACCCGAGTATGGCCGGATGGCCCATGTTGCTGGAGCATGAAGCGGCTTACCGTTCGACCATGGCCAAGCCGATCGGCGTCCGCGAGCGGCGCCAACCCGCCGAGATACCGAAGCTGTCGCGAACGGGCGACGGCGCGCTCACCCCCGACGACATCACCCGCGTGCTCACCGACGGGTCCCCCGCCTGGCAGCAGCTCCGGCAGAAGCTCGACCGGTTCCGCTACTGCGACTCGTGCGAGTCGTGGCGGTCGGGCGTCCCCGTGTCTGCCAAGCGGAGCGACGAGATCGAGTGCTGGATCTGCGGCTCGCCCATGGATCCGCTCTGACCCCAGCGCCGGCACGACCGGCCGACCTTGAGCCGAAGGTCCCTTCCCTCCCACCTCGTCCCGACCCGATGATGAGGCTGCTGAGGACGAGGTCGAGCTGGAGGTGTGGTCGTGGCGCGAGAACGCGCGTCGCTGGCGATCGTGGACGACGGGGTGTCGGCGCGCCTCCCTCTGCTGATGCTCTCGCTGACGACCATCGTCGTCGTCGAGTGCACGCGGGTGCTGTTCAGCGTGGCCTACCACGCCGGTGAGTCGATCGGGAACCTGACCTCGGGCCTCATCGTCGTCGCCCTGTTCGCGGTGCCGGCGCTCGCGGCACCGTTGCGGAGGGTCGTGCCCCCGTCCGCGCTGCTGGTGGCTTCGGTGGCGGCGCTCGTGGCGGGGCGCATCGTCGTGCAACTCGTCGGCGAGGTCGGCCTCGCCCTCGCCGGCGGGACGACGGCCGCCGGGCTGCTCGCCCTCGTGCTGGGAACCGTTGCCGCGCGCCGCCACACCACCACAGGCGGCACGGGGGTGGCCGTGGCGATCACGCTGGGCGCGGCGGGCGACACGCTCCTCCGGGCGACCGGCACCACCTGGGACATCGTCTGGAGGCACGATGCCCTGGCGTGGGGGCTGAGCGTCGCGCTGCTGGGTGGCCTCGTCGCCACCACCGTCGCGACCGTGCGATCGGGGGTGGTGCCCGACGGGGAAGGCACCGGGGCGGCGCTGGCCGAGTTCCTCGTGTGGCCCTACCTCTACGTGGTGCTGCTGTACGCGCAGAACCCGGCCTTCTTCGATTCCTCGGCCCACGTCCGCTACTGGATCGGTCTCGGTCTGGCCGTGGCCGCCGCGGCCCTCGCCGTTCCGATCATCGTGCTGGCCGCCCGTCGGGGGCTCACCCGGATCGAGGCCGTCGCCACCGCGTCGGGGCTGGCCGTCGTGGGCTTCCTGCTGCCGGTGGTGACGGGTCTCCCGGTCGTGGCCCTCGCCTGGCTGGCCCAGGCCGGCGCGGCCGCGCTGCTCGGCTCGGCCAGCGGATCGAACGGAGCCGCGGCCGGCGACGACCACGAGATCGGACACGGTCACGACGGCATCGCCCGGTCGGCCATGGCCTTCGCCGGTGGCGGTGTGTGGGTGGCGATCGGCATCCTGGCCTACGCCCTGCACACCATCCAGCCCCTTCCCTTCTCGAACCGCTTCGTGCCCGCGGCCATCGGCCTCTCGATGGTCGTGGCGACCTTCGCCTCACCCCACCGCGACCCTCGGGCGCGCGCCCTAACCTCCGCCGCCACCTGGGCCGCGACTGGGGCGTTGGCCGGCCTGGCCGTGGCCGTTCCCCTGCTCGTCGTCGGTCTCTGGCCGGATACCCCGCATCCCGACGTGACCGCTCGGCCGATCCGCGTGCTGACCTTCAACATCGAGCAGGGTCTGACCCTCGGCCAGCTCCACCTCGACCAGCTCGCCGGCTACGTCGAGCAGGCCGACCCCGACGTGGTCGTCCTGCAGGAGGTGGGGCGGGGATGGGCGCTGTCGGGCATGACCGACGGCGGCGAGTGGTTCAGTCGGCGCCTCGGCATGCCGTTCGTGTGGGGGCCGGCGGCCGACAACCAGTTCGGCAACATCGTCATGAGCCGGCTGCCCATCACCGACCAGGAGGTGCTCGCCCTGGGGAAGGGCCACGGCACGCAGGACCGCAGCGCCATCCTCGTCACCCTCGATCTCGGTAGCGGTCGTGACCTCGGGGTCATCGGCACGCATCTGATGAACGGGAGCAGCGCACCGATGCACGAGACACGGGCCCAGGCCTACCGGGACATCCTCGACACCTGGGCCGGTCGTCCCCGCACCGTCTTCCTGGGCGACCTGAACACCTACCCGCGGGATGTGCCACCGGGCTGGCCCGAGCTGAACATCCCGCTCGATGCCGGGTTCCGGACGAACCAGGACGTCGACGAGTGCACCATGCCCACGTCGAACCAGAACTGCCCCGACTGGATCTTCGTGACCTCCGACCTGGCGCAGTCGCCGGTGACGATCGTCGTCGACCGGCCGGACCACCGACCGATCACCGCCGAGGTGACCCCGTCCCCGTGAGCCGCGGCCGACGGCAGACCCGCCCTGGTGGTCAGTCGAGGAAGGCGGCCACCTTGTCGGCCGGTGGACGGGCGATCACGGCGCGGCCGCCGCTCACCAGCACCGGGCGCTGCATCAGCTCCGGGTGCTCGACCAGCAGGTCGACGACGGCGTCGGCCGACGCGTAGCCCTTCGGGTCGAGGCCGAGGTCCTTGAAGCGTTGATCGTGGCGCACCAGGTCGCCGGGCGGGTCCTCGAGGATGGCGAGCAGCGCTTCGAGCCCGGATCGGTCGAGCGGGTGGTTCAGGTACTCGACGACCTCGAGCTCGACGTCGTCGGCCCGCTCCTGCAGCAGACCCAGTGCGGTGCGCGAGTTGCTGCAGCGGGGGTTGTGGTAGATCGTGACCTCGGCCATGTCGGCCGATCCTACGCGACGCTCTCACGCCGCTCGCCGGTGGTGAACTGTTCAGCCGCCGGCAACAGCAGGTTTGCCGGAGCTCTGGTAGACGAGAGGTCGTCCACACGACTCTGGGGGAACCACCTATGCCGGGCGACGAGCAGAACGCAGACCTGACCGTGAGCGAGCGGCCCACCGAGGGGCTGAGCCGCCGCCGGTTGCTGGGCGGAGCGGCCGCCGGCGGCGCGGGGCTCCTCGTGTCGAGCACGCAGATCGGACAGGCCGCGGCCGCCACGGCCGGCGCGCAGGGGCCGGCTGCCGAAGGTGCCGGCCGCCTCGGGCATCGACCACGTGATCGTCGTGATGATGGAGAACCGCTCGTTCGACCACTACCTCGGCTGGGTCCCGGGAGCCGACGGGCCCCGCGCCAAGCAGACCTACCGCGACGCGGCCGACGTGGCCCACCCGATCTGGCACCTCGACTCGTTCACCGGTGACGGCTACCACGACCCCAACCACTCCCATCCTGGTGGGGTGACCGAGCTCAACGGTGGGGCGTGCGACGGCTGGCTGCTCGCGCCCAACAACGACCTCTACTCGATCGGCTACTACCGCGACACCGACCTCGACTTCTACCGCGGCGCGGCCCCGTACTGGACGGTGTGCGACCGCTTCTTCGCCTCGATCCTCGGCCCGACCTACCCCAACCGCTTCTACATGCACTCGGCCCAGACCGACCGCATCACCAACACCACCACCGTGGCGACCATGCCGACGATCTGGGACTCGCTGGCCGCCGCCGGGCTCGAGGGTCGGTACTACTACTCGGACCTGCCGTTCATCGCCCTCTTCGGCGGCAAGTACACGCCCATCAGCCATCCCTTCGCCGACTTCCTCACCGACTGCAGCACCGGCAACCTGCCGGCGGTCAGCTACATCGACCCGCGCTTCTTCACGTCGAGCAACGGCCCCCAGTGCGACGACCACCCCCATGCGGACATCCGGTTCGGGCAGGCGTTCCTCGACCAGGTCTACGAGGCGGTGACGTCCAGCCCGCAATGGGGGAACACGCTGCTCGTCATCACCTACGACGAGTGGGGCGGCTTCTTCGACCACGTGCCGCCGGGGGTGGCGCCCGACGTGGTGCCCGAGAACGGCCAGCGCGGCTTCCGCATCCCGACGTTGCTCATCGGGCCGCGGGTGCGCCGGCACCACGTCTCGCACCGCACCTACGACCACACGTCGATCCTGAAGTTCATCGAGTGGCGCTTCGGCCTGCCCGCCCTGACCCCGCGCGACGCGGCGGCCAACAACCTGGGCGAGTCGCTGCTGTTCCTCCGCGAGCCCAACCTCGAAGCACCCCAGTGGGACGTCCCCACCGCCGCCGAGCTGGGCGTCCCGGCCCGCGCCCCGGCCGTCAGCCTGGCCGGCTTCGAGCCCAGCAGGGCCATCCCGGCCACCGAGCACGAGGCGGAGTGGCTCGGCCTGGCCGCCCTGGCCGACCACTACGGCTTCTGGATGCCCTGACTCAGAAGCGGGCGAGCTCGGTGCGCCGGCCCACCCAACCCGTCCACGTCGAACGCTGGGCCACACCACAGGTGCCTCAACGTTCATCGTGGACCGAGACCTCGTTGTCGGCGCGGTGAACGGGCCAAGTGGCGCTGCGCCGCCGGGTCCATGATCAGAAGCGGGCGAGCTCGGTGCGCAGGAGGTCGAGGCCGAGGGGGCCGAGGTCGAGGGCGTAGGCGTGGAACGCCTTGAGGTCGAACGCGCCGCCGTGGCGCTGCCGGGCGTCGGCCCGGGCCTCGAGCCAGACCCGCTCGCCGATCTTGTAGCTGATGGCCTGACCCGGCCACCCGAGGTAGCGCACGATCTCGCTGGCCATGAACGTCTCGGGGTGGCGCGACCGGTGGTAGAGGAACACCCGCCCCAGATCGGCCGTCCAGCGCTCGCCGGGGTGGAACGGCGCCTCGGTCGGAGGCTGGGCCGAGGGGATCTCGAGCTCGAGGTGCATGCCGATGTCGATGATCACCCGCACCGCCCGCAGCGCCTGCGCCGCGAGCATGCCGAGGCGGTACTCGGGACGGTCGAGGTAGCCGAGCTCGTCCATCAGCCGCTCGGCGTAGAGCGCCCAGCCCTTCGCCGTGCCCCGAGATGAACCCCATCCGTTGCACCCGCGACAGGTGCTCGCGCTGCAGCACGACCTGGGCGACCTGCAGGTGATGGCCGGGGACGCCCTCGTGGTAGGCGGTGGTGACCTCACCCCACAGCGGGAACCGCTGCTGGCCGGTGGAGGGGTACCAGGTGCGGCCGGGCCGGGAGAAGTCCTCCGAGGGGCCCGTGTAGTACATCGCCGCCGCGCCACCGGGGGGTGCGATCATGGCCTCGACCCGCCGCACCGGCGGGGCGATGTCGAAGTGGGTGCCGTCGAGGTCGGCGATGGCCGAGTCCATCAGCTGCTGCAGCCAGTGGCGCAGGGCGTCCTCGCCGTCGACCACGAGGTCGCTCTCGGTCTCGAGCCAGGCGACGGTCTCGTCGATCGACGCACCCGGTCGGATGCGGGCGCACTCGGCGACCATGTCGGCCTCGATCCGTCCGAGCTCGTCCCACCCCCACTCGTAGGCCTCGGCCAGGTCCACCTCGGCCCCGAGGAACCCGCGCGCCAGCATCGCGTAGCGGTCGGCTCCCACCGCGTCGGACTCGGGGGCGGCGGGGGCGTAGGTCATGCGCAGGTACTCGGCGAGGTCGCCGTAGGCCATCGACGCCGCCACCGCGGCCTCGTCGAGGTGGGTGCGCAGGGCCGGGCTCATGCCCTCGACGCCGTCGGCGCGGCCGGCCAGCGTCTCGAAGAACGGGGGCTGCTCCCGGTCGCCGCTCCACACCGAGGCCTGTTCGGCCGCTTCGAGCGCCTGCCGGCGGGCGGCCACGATGCCGCGGGCCCGGCCCTGCTCGTAGGTCTGGCGCAGCCCTCGGAGGGCGGCCGGCACCGCCTCCATCCGCCGGGCCGCGATCTCCCAGTCCGAGACGGACTCGTAGGCCATCACGTCGAACACGTCGCGCACGGCCTGCACCGGGCTGGCCAGGTTGTTGATCTCGCGGAGCGGCTCGTCCGCGTCGACCAGGGCCAGGCTCGTGCCCAGCCGCTCGGCCAGGTAGGCCGCGGCCAGCTCGTCGTCGCGGCCCCGGCGCTCGAGCGACGCCAGCTCGACCAGTGTCTGGCGGTCGAGCGCAGCCCGCTCGTCGATGCCCTCGACCGAGAAGTCGGTCATGCGGTCGTCGTACCCGATCACGCCCAGCGCCGTGGCCAGGATGGGATCGAGCGCGGCGGCCTCGTCGATGTAGCGGTCCGCCAGCGCGAACACGGGCGACGGATCGGCGTCACCTTCGAGCGGAGCGGAGTCCATCCGCTGATCTTCGCAGCTCTGTGAGATCGAGGCCCCGCCGCTGAGCGATACTGCGGCGATGGACGAGCGCTCCGGCGACGACCTGGTCATGGCGGCGGCGGCCAATCTGGCGGCCTGGCACGACTCCTCGATCCATGCCCTCGGGCTGACCTCGTCGACCGGGTCGTGGTGGTGGACGGCTCCGACCCCGGGCCCGTGGATCTACTTCACCGCCATCGCCCTCCGGCCCCCGGGCTCGCTCGGTGAGCGTCGGGCGTTCAACCGGGAGCTGACCGCCCACCTCGACGACCCGCTCGGCTCGTTCCAGGCCGTGTGCGAGTCGTTCGATCGGTTCGACCTCGAGGAGGACGCATCGGGGCCGACGGGTCTGACCCATCGCACCACCGGACGCTGGTTCAGCCGACCCGCCGGCGCCCTGACCGGCGACCCGGCGAGCGACCCGGCGAGCGACCCGGCGAGCGACCCGGCACGCGAGGCCGACCGGCTCGAGATCACCGTGGTCACGACCGAGGACGACCTCTACGACTACGAGTGCACGACCTGCGCCGCGTTCCGCGCCCCTCCCCCGGTGGCGCCGTTCGAGATCCATGCACCCGGGATCCTCGACGACCCGAACATGCACGTGCTGCTCGGCCGGGTCGACGGCGAGATCGCGGCCGGCGCCATGGCCTACGTGACCGACGAGCTCGTCGGCATCTACGGCGTCGGCACGGTGCCGCGCCACCGCGGCCACGGCCACGCCACCGCCCTCACCTGCGCCGCGATCGGGCTCGCCCCCGACCGACCGGCCGTGCTGCAGCCGTCGGCCGAGGCCGAGAGCCTCTACCGGCGGCTGGGGTTCGCCGAGGTGGGCCGATTCACCCATTGGGGCTGACCACCGGTCCCCCGGCTCAAGTCGCCGGGGCGGATGCCGAAGGTGTCAGGGAGCTGGCCGCGGTCTCGGTGGCTCGCAGATCCCGCCCGCCACGACACCGAGAGGACCGCCGCGCATGCTGGAACGACTCGGCCGGGGCGCAGCCCGCCGTCACTGGGCGGTGATCGGCGCCTGGGTCGTGGTCGCCATCGTGCTCGGCGTGGTGGCCGGTCGCGACGGGGGCCACACCAGGGACGTGTTCACCATCCCCGGCACCCAGTCGCAGCAGGCGTTCGACGTGCTGCAGGAGCGGTTCCCCGAGGCCAACGGCGCCACCGCCCAGGTGGTGTTCCACAGCACCTCGGGGCCGCTGACGGGCACGGCCGAGGCCGCCGCGGTCACCGCGACGGTCGCCAACCTGCAGAAGGTGCCGAAGGCCCTCACCGCCACCAACCCGACCGTGGCCACCTTCGCCGCCGACCTGTCGGAGGACCAGACCATCGGGTACGCCACGGTCGCCTTCGACGGCGAGGTGACCACGCTGCCCAAGGCCACCTTCGAGGACCTCGAGGCCGCGGCCGAACCGGCTCGGCAGGCGGGCATCGACGTGCAGTACGGCGGTGGGGTGGTCGACTACTTCAACCAGCCCCAGAGCACGATCTCCGAGCACGCCGACGAGATCGGGATCCTCATCGCCATGGTGATCCTGCTGATCGCCCTCGGCTCGGTCGTCTCGATGGCGGTGCCCATCAGCCTGGCGCTGTTCGCCCTCGGCTGCAGCACCCTGCTGCTGACGATCCTCGAGGCCCACATCACCATCGGGCAGGTCGCTCCGATCCTCGGGACGATGATCAGCCTCGGCGTCGGCATCGACTACTCGCTGTTCATCGTCAGCCGCCACCGCCAGAACCTCGCCGCCGGCATGGACGTCGAGGCCTCGGTCGGCCGAGCGCTGGCCACGTCGGGGTCGGCCGTGCTCTTCGCGGCCATCACCGTGTGCATGGCCCTCTGCGGTCTGGCCCTGATCCGCATCCCCTACGTGACGACGCTCGGCTTCAGCGCCGCGCTCTACGTCGCGGTCACCGTGACCGCAGCCATGACCCTGCTGCCGGCCATGCTCGGCCTGCTCGGCCACCGGCTCAACTCCCTCGCCGTCCACCACCGCCAGGAGCCGGACCCGTCGACCACCATGGCCGCCAGGTGGGCCCACGAGGTGGCCCGCCGGCCGATCGTGTTCTGCGCCGTCAGCCTGGCGGTCCTGCTCGCCCTCGCCGCCCCGCTCGTCAGGATCGAGCTCGGGTTCACGTCCGACGCCAGCGCCCCCACCGACACGACCCAGCGCCAGGCCTACGACCTGCTGGTCACGGGCTTCGGCCCCGGGGTCAACGGGCCCCTGCTGGTGGCCGTGGCCCTCCCCCAGCCGGCCACGCCGGGATCGGCCGAGTCGACCGCCCTGACGAACCTGTCCTCGGCCATCGGGGGGACGGCGGGGGTGGCCTCGGCGTCGGCGCCGATCCCCAACGGTGACGCCACCGCCGCCATCATCGAGGTGATCCCGAAGACGTCGCCCACCGACCCGGCCACCGCCGACCTCGTGCGGACCCTTCGGCGCGACACCGTGCCCAAGGCCATGTCGGGTGGGCCGGTGCCCGCGTCGGACGTGGCCGTGGGCGGGTCGACGGCGTCGTACATCGACCTCACCGACCTCATCACCGCCCGGCTGTTCCCCTTCATCGGCGGCGTCATCCTCGGCGCCTTCCTGCTGCTGATGATGGTGTTCCGCTCGCTGTTCGTGCCGTTCAAGGCCGCGGTGATGAACCTGCTGTCGATCGCCGCGGCCTACGGGTTCGTGGTGGCGGTGTTCCAGTGGGGTTGGGGCAAGGGGCTGATCGGGCTGCAGGAGACCGTGCCCATCGTGGCCTTCGTCCCGGTGATGATGTTCGCCATCCTGTTCGGGCTCTCGATGGACTACGAGGTCTTCCTGCTCAGCCGCATACGCGAGGACTACCAGCGCTCCGGCGACAGCCACACCAGCGTGGTCAACGGCCTCGCCAGCACCGCCCGCGTGATCACGTCGGCCGCGCTGATCATGATCTCGGTGTTCCTCAGCTTCGTGACCAACCCGTCACCGACGGTGAAGATGATCGGCCTCGGCATGGCCGTCGCCGTGTTCGTCGACGCCACCATCGTGCGGATGATGCTGGTGCCGGCGACCATGGAGCTGGCCGGTCGGTGGAACTGGTGGATCCCCGAGTGGCTCGACCGCCTGCTGCCCCGGATCACCGTCGATGCCCCTGATCCCGACGACCCGCCGGCCACGCGCGCCCACGCCCAGCCGCGGCCGGCGCCCCAGCCGGAGCCGGAGCCGGTCTCGGTCTGATCCGCAGCCGCTCAGGTCGACGATCGGCGGGCGCCGACGATCGTGGCCACGAGGCCGACGGCGCTGTAGCCGAGCACCACCCCCCAGAACAACAGGTCGGTCTGGTGGTCGAGGTAGCGGGCGAACCCCACACCGAGCGCGACGGCCATGGGGATGGTGAGCAACGTCTGGCGCAGCGGCTGGTAGCTGCGCCACGCCCAGGTGCTCGAGCACGAACTCCGCCACGGCGGGCGCAGGGAGCACGACGAGGAGCCACGCATCGAGCCCGGTCGGCCAACGGAGGCCGGCGAGGGCCAAGCCCATCACGACGAACGCCACCGGGTAGAGCACCAGGCAGCGCCGGCAGACGTGGGTGCGCCCGACCACCACGCAGCGGTCGTAGTCGTCGGGGTAGTGGTGGGACAGCCAGAGCGGGGAGATCGACTCGTCGGCTGAGGGCCGGGTCATCCGCCGATCGTACGGGACCCCGACCCCGGCACCGGGCACCGCGGCTAGTCTCCAACGCTGCCCACCGAGCTCCAGGAGCGCCACCACATGTCGATCAGGGCCAAGCAGGTGTCGAGGGTCATCATCGGAGGCGAGTGGTTCAGCGTCGAGCTGGGCACGTTCGAGGTGGTCGAGATGGCCTTCACCGACGATTCGGGCGAGATGGCGCACGAGCCGCTCGACACCCACGCCTACACGTTCCTCACCCCGAACCGGGACCGCTACTACGGGCCGCTCTCGGCCATCACCCTGATCAAGCTCGCCGACATCTGACCTCCGATGGGCCACCGGGGCCCCGGGCGATGCTAGGAACATGCGATGTCCGACTACGTGATCCCACCGCCCGAGCCCAAGCCCATCGACGAGAAGAACTGGCTCGAGCTCCAGCACTTCATGGAGCGTGCCGTGCTGCGCGGCCACCCCTCGGGCAACGAGAAGTGCCACAACTGCCTCTACTACCTCGACACCGACTCCGACCTGACGTACTGCTGGCATCCCCAGCTGCGCATCCTGGTGGGCGGCGAGTGGTGGTGCCAGTGGTGGGAGGAGATCCCCGCTAGCTGACCGGCGAGCGCTGCCACCGCGAGTACTGGGCGCCGAGGGCGGCGCTGGCCAGGCGCGTGCGCACCGTGTCCGAGCGACTGGTGAGCACCACCGGCACCCGGGCCCCGACCACGATGCCGGCGGCGTCGGCCCGGGCCAGGTAGGTGAGGTTCTTGTAGAGGATGTTGCCGGCCTCGAGGTCCGGTACCACCAGCACGTCGGCGTCGCCGGCGACGGGTGAGACGATGTCCTTGGTCAGGGCCGCGGCCGGGCTGATGGCGTTGTCCATGGCCAGCGGACCGTCGAGGATGCCACCGGAGATCTGGCCCCGGTCGGCCATCTTGCACAGCGCGGCGGCGTCGAGCGTCGACGGCATGGCCGGGTTCACCAGCTCGACCGCGCCGAGGATCGCGAGCTTGGGCCGCTCGATGCCGAGGGCGTGGCCCAGCTCGATGGCGTTGCGGCAGATGTCGGCCTTGTCGAGCAGGGTGGGCGTGATGTTGATGGCCGCGTCGGTGACGAACAGCGCCTTCGGGTAGGTCGGCACGTCGAACATGAACACGTGGCTCACGCGGCGGGTGGTGCGCAGGCCGACGGACCGCTCGAGCACCGCCCGCATCAGCTCGTCGGTGTGCAGGCTGCCCTTCATCACCATGCGGGCGCGGTGGTCCCGGACGAGGGCCACCGCCAGGCTGGCCGACGCCGGGCCGTCGGCGGCGTCGACGATCTCGATGCCGGTGAGGTCGAGGGACTCGGCGGACGCGAGGTCGCGGATCTCGGCCTCGGGCCCGACGAGGATGGGCACGATCAACCCCGCGTCGCCCGCCTCGACCGCACTGATCAGAGCGGTGCGCTCGCACGGGTAGGCCACCGCGGTGGGCACCGGCTCCTGCCCGCGGCACGCCTCGATCAGCGCCTCGTAGTGCTGATGGTCGTGGAACACGACATCGGGGCTCACCCCGGGTCGGCCCGCCTGGTGCTGGGTGGGGGCCACGACCTCGGCCACCCCGGTGAGGACGGCCCGGCCCCGCTGGTTCACGGCCAGGCAGTCGAGCAGGACGGTGCGGTCTTCGTCGTGCTTCTCGGTGACGGTCAGGGTCATGGTGATCACGTCGCCGGCGTGCACCTCGTCGGCGAAGCGGAGCGACTGGCTGCGGTAGATCGTGCCCGGCCCCGGCAGCACCGTGGCGAGGATCGTGGGCACCAGCGCGGCGACCCACCCGGAGTAGCCGACGCGTGAGGTGGCGAGGAGGCGCTCGCCGTCGGGCGCGGTGCCCTCGAGCTCCATGACCAGGCCCCGGGCCATGGTGGCGACCAGCGAGACGTCCGCCGGCGTGAGCTCGCGCGTCACGCTCATCGACTCGCCGATCACGATCTCGTCGAAGGTGCGGTTCGCGGGCATCGAGGGCCCGGATCGTGGCTCGGTGCTCACGGCCGAACCCTATCCGGGCGCCCCCGCTCGGCCCGCGCCCCTTCGGGCGGCCGCGGCCTCTAGTCTCCGGCCCGTCCCTGATCCCGGAACGGGGTGGCGGGGCACCACAGCTCCGACAACACGCGTGCGCTCGGTGAGAGACCTCCTCCACACAGTTCGCCGCTGGGGATCGACGGTTCGGGGCATCGTCGCGCCCCGCCTCCGGCGCCATCCGGCCCTGGTCCCGTCCGTGGTGGTCGTCATGGCCCTGATCGGCGCCACCGCCTTCGGTTCCGGGCTCACGCACCGGACGCTGCCCGCGCTCGACGGGGGCGTGTGGCTGGGCTCGGCCAACGGCTCGCTGGCCCACGTCGACGGGTCGTCGGCCCGCGTCGACTGGCGCCTCTCCACCGGCAAGGGCACGTTCCGCATCACCCAGGACGGCACCGGCGGGTTCGTCGAGACGGCCGACGGGCACGTCATCGCCATCGACCCGACGGCCATGACCCTGGTGAACCCCACCGACCTGTCCGACCCGCACACCCAGGTCGTCACCGGCGGCGGCCGCACCTACATCGTCTACCTCGACACCGGGCTCTCCCAGGAGGTCGACGCGGAGACGCTCGATCCGGTCGGGGACGCGGTCGACCTCGGCGGGGCGGTGTCGTCGGCCGCGGTCGACGAGAGCGGTGTGCTGTTCGCCCGGCTCGACGGCGGTTCGACCATCGAGACGATCGACGGCGATCACCAACGGGCCGAGACGAGCGACGGCGGGAGCGACTCGACGACCCTGGTGGCCGTCGGCGGGAAGGTGGCCGCGGTCGACACCACCGAGGGCGTCGTCACCACCGTCCGGCCCGACGGCAGCACGCACCCGATCGCGATCGGCGCCAGCGGCAAGGGGATCTCGGTCGCGGCCACCTCGGGCGGTCCCGACCTCTGGCTCACCGACGTCCCCGACTCGCAGCTCGTGTCGGTGGACCTCGCCGACGACGAGGTCGGCACCACGCCGCTCCCCAAGGTGACCACCGCGATGAGCGCCCCGCAGCCGGCCGGCGCGTACACCTACGTCTACGACCGCAAGGCCGGCGCCCTCCTGACGGTGGACGAGCGGGGGCGGGTGACCACCACCAAGGCGTTCACCCCCGGCACCGACGCCCAGCTGCTGAGCAAGGACGGCCTGGTCTACGCCAACGACTTCGGCGGCCCCCACGCCCTCGTCGCCGACAGCCACGGCGTGGTGAAGCAGTTCGACAAGTACGACGCCCCGTCGAGCGCGGCGGCGGCCAAGGCCAAGGTCAAGACGCTCAAGCCCAAGGTGTCGAAGAAGAAGGCCAAGCCGAAGAAGAAGCCGCCGAAGAAGAAGCCGGCGAAGCACAAGCCGGTGAGGCACAAGCCGCCGACGGCCAAGCCGAAGCCGGCGCCGACCACCACGACGACCACGACCGCGCCGGCGGACACGACCATCACGACCGGGCCGACCACGACCACGACCACCACGGTCCCACCCGACTGCCCGACCACGACGACCACCACCACCGATCCGGGCACCACAACGCCGTCGACCACCACGACCACCGCCGACCCGGGCACCACGACCACGACCACGACCGCGCCACCCGACTGCCCCACGACGACGACCACCACCGCCCCAACCAACCACCGGAGCGCCCCATGACCTCACTGCCCCAGGCCGCCGTCGCCGAGGAGCCGACCAGTCGGATGATCTCCTGGTTCGTCGAGCGCCACGAGCTGCTCGCCGGCAACATCGGCCGGGCGGTGCGCGGTCGTCCCGACGTGGTGCGACTGGCGCTGGCGTGCCTCTGCTGCGAGGGCCACCTGCTGATCGAGGACGTGCCGGGGGTCGGCAAGACGTCGCTGGCCCGAGCGCTCGCGGCCTCGATCGACGGCAGCTGGCACCGCATCCAGTTCACGCCCGACCTCCTCCCGTCGGACGTCACCGGCGTCACCGTCTACCACCAGGGTCGGGACCAGTTCGAGTTCCGGCCCGGGCCGGTGTTCGCCAACATCGTGATCGGCGACGAGATCAACCGGGCGTCGCCCCGCACCCAGTCCGCCCTGCTCGAGGTCATGGACGAGCAGCGGGTGACGATCGACGGTCGCACCCACCCGGTCCCTCGGCCCTTCATGGTGATCGCCACGCAGAACCCGGTCGACATGGACGGCACCTACCGCCTGCCCGAGGCCCAGCTCGACCGCTTCCTCATGCGCACGTCGCTCGGCTACCCCGAGCACGACGCCGAGGTCGACATCCTCGAGTCGCAGCGCCGGGGCCCGGTGGTCGACCAGCTCACCCCGGTCGTCACGCTCGAGGACGTGGGCCGCCTGGTGGCCCTCGCCTCGGTCGTCCACGTCAGCCCCGAGGTGCAGGACTACATCGTGCGGCTCGCCGGTGCGCTCCGCGCCTCGACCGAGCTCGCCCTGGCGGTGAGCCCTCGGGCGAGCCTCGCCCTCATGCGAGCGGCGCGCGCCGTCGCCATCGCCGACGGTCGACCGTTCGTGACGCCCGAGGACGTGAAGGCGGTCGCGGTCGCCGTGCTCGCCCACCGGCTCGTGCTCCGCCCCGAGGTCGAGCTGGCCGGCCGGCAGGTCGAAGCCGTCGTGGAGGAGGCCCTGCGCACGGTCGAGGTGCCCCGCGACCTCGGCGCCGGGTGAAGGCGCTCACCGGCTCGGGCCGGGCCGTGGCCGCGGCGGCCGTGCTGCTCGCGGTCGGCGCCGACGTGCTCCACTACCCGGAGCTGGTGGCGCTGTCGGTCGGCGCCGCGGGCGCGGTGCTGGTGGCGCTGGTGTCCACGGGTCGCTCCCGCGCCGTCCGCGTGGAACGGGCGCTGACCCGTTCCCGGGTTTCGGTGGGCGACGCCGCGGAGGGCGTCGTCACCGCCACCGACCGCTCGGGCCGTGGCGGACCGGCCTTGCGAGGCATCGATCGCGTCCGGCGCGGCGTCGGGCCGGCCGAGGAGATCCCCGTGGTCGTGCCGGCGGGCGGGCCCGGCGAGGTGCGGTCGACCACCTACCCGGTGCCGACCGGGCGACGTGGCGTCTTCGTCCTCGGCCCGCTCGTGCTCGAACGGGTCGACCCCCTCGGCCTGGCGCACCGCGAGCTCGGCCGGGCCCAGGAGACCACCCTCTGGGTGCATCCGAGGGTGCACGTCATCGAGCCGCCCGCCGGCGGGCGACGCGCCCACCCCGAGGGGGGCGACGACGTGGCCTCCCCGCAGGCGACCACGACGTTCGAGTCGCTGCGCGAGTACGTCATCGGCGACGACCTCCGTCGCATCCACTGGCGGTCGACCGCGCACACCGGCTCGCTCATGGTGCGCAACGACCTCGACACGGCCATGCCGACCTGCGTGGTGTGGCTCGACGCCGACGCGCGGTCCTACGACGACCCGGAGCAGTTCGAGGAGGCGGTCGAGGTCGCGGCCTCGGTCATGGTGGCCGCCGTCGGGGGCGCCGTGCCCGTGCGCCTCCTGTCCTCGAGCGGCCTCGACGCCGACGGGACCCGGTACGACCGCGGCGCCCTGCTCGACCGGCTGGCGACGGTCGAGCTCCACGACGGCCCCGGGAGCGACGGCGGCGCCCGGCTGCACGACCCCCGCCCGAACCTCATGCTGGTGGTGGTGACCGGACCGGCGGCGCGCCGCGACGCGGTGCGGATCGACGCCCTCTGCCGGCGGTTCGGCGAGGCCACCGAGCTGCGCATCGGCGGCCTGGTCGGAGACGGGCCGGAGCGATCAGGAGACCGATCCGGACATCGACCAGGGAACCGAGCACGAGCGGCTCGGCGGGTGATCGAGGCCACCACCGCGGCCGAACTGTGCCGGCGGTGGAACCGGAGCCGGGGATGACGCCCCACCTCGCTCGGCTCCGCTCGCCCCGGACCTGGCGCCGGCCTCCGTCGCAGCTCGTGCTGCAGGCGGTGCTGGCCGGCCTGTCGGGCGGGGCGTTCCTCCGGGTGCTCCCCGTCGACCAGGTCGTCCTTCCGGTGGCGCTCGGGGCCGGCGTCGCCACGCTGATCAGCGGCCTCGACGCTCCCCCGGGCCCCCGCACGCTGGGCCGTCGCGCCGCCTGGTCGGCCGCCGCCTTCGTCGTGTTCGCCTCGGCCACGGCGCTGAGGGCGACCTCGTGGTACGGCCTCCCGAGGCTCCGATCGCTCCACGCCCTGCAGGACGCCCTCGTCAACGGCGTCGCCCGGCTGCTCTCCAGCGCGGTACCGGCGCCGTCGCTGCCCTCCATCGTGCTCCTGCCGCTGGCCCTGACCTGGCTCGTCGCGTTCGTCGGGGTGGAGGTGGCCGTGCGCCGGCGCGCTCCCCTGGCCCCGGCTGTCCCCGCGGCGGTGGCGTTCGCCGCGGTGCTGCTGCTGGGCGGCCGCGACGGCCTGCTCCTGCCGACGGCCGCCCTCGTCGCCGGGTCGTGGGTTCTCGGCGTGCTGCGATCCGACCGCGCCGGGGTGGGTGACCGGCGCCGGATCGGCGCGGGGGTGGCGCTGGCCCTCGGGGTGGCCGTGCTCGCCGCCGGTGCGGCCGCGCTCGTCCCGCTCGGATCCGACCAGTTCGATCTCCACGACGCGGCCGGCCGCCCACCGACGCGCCAGCCCGAGGTGAGCCCGCTGAGCCGGCTGCAGGGACGGCTGCTCGACAAGGCCGACCCGGTGATGTTCGAGGTGCACGTGCCCGACGGAGAGGTCGACCGGGCCCCGAACTGGCGCCTCGCCGAGCTCGACCACTTCGACGGCTCGCAGTGGTCGACCTCGGCCACCGCCCTCGAGGCCGGCGCCGACCTTCCGCCCGCCCCGCCCGGCTCGGGTCCCGACGGGACCGGTGGCACGCTCCACCAGCAGGTGACGCTGAAGGCGCTCGACGGCTCGTGGCTCCCGACCGCCGACCGGGCGAGCCACATCTCGCTGCCGTCGGTCTACGTGAGCCCGCCGTCGGGCACCCTCAGCCTGCTCGACGAGGTCCACGACGGCACCGCCTACACCGTCGTGTCCCACGTCGCGCACCGCACGCCGGCCCAGCTCCAGGGTGCGTCGATCGATCCCGCGGCCGGCACCGCCGACCTCGCCGGGCTGCCGCCGGGATCGGGACCTGCCGTCGATGCGGTCACCTCGGCCGCGGCCGCCGCCACCAAGGGCCATGGCAGCACGCCGTTCGGCTCCCTCACCGCTCTCCAGGGCTATCTCCGGGCGGCACCGTTCGCCTACCGGCCGGCGGCCCCGTCGGGGCAGTCCTACGCCCAGGTCGCCGACTTCCTGACCCGGACCCACGCCGGGTCGGCCGAGCAGTTCGCCGGGGCGTTCTGCCTGATGGCCCGGTCGCAGCACCTGCCGTGCCGGGTGGCGGTCGGGTTCCGGCGCGGCAAGGCCGTCGACGGCACCTTCACCGTCCGCTCGGCCGATGCCTTCGCCTGGCCCGAGGTGCCGTTCACCGGGCTCGGGTGGGTGCCGTTCGACCCGACGCCGAGCGGTGGCGACGGTGTCGCCCCGTCGGTCGCCGACTTGGCCTCGCTCGACACGTCGTCGGCCGGGCCGGCCCCGGCGCCCGTGAGCGCCGACGTCCCCGGCGGCGGTGCGTCGGGATCGGCCACCCCACCGCCGGGCTCGTCCTCGGCCGCCGACCTCGTCGTCTGGCTGGCCGTCGCCCTCCTCACCCTGCTCCTGCTCGGCCCGCTCACCGTCATCGCCCTGAAGGCCCGCCGTCGCCGCCGGCTCGCGGCCTCCCCCACCCCGGCGCTCCGGGTGCTCGGCGCCTGGCGGCACGCCAGCGAGCAGCTCGACCGGCCGCCGGCGGGCGACGCCCTCACCGTCGAGGAGGTCGTCACCGTGTCGGCCCAGCGGTTCGGTGCCGACATCGCCGCGCCCCTGGCCGAGCTCGGCTCGATCACCAACCTTGCCCTGTTCGACCGTCGGGGACCGACCGACCAGCAGTCCGCCATCGCCTGGGAGCGCGCCCACGAGGCGTCGCTGGTGGCGGCCTCGACGCGGACCCGGCGGGCCCGCCTGCTCCGCCACCTCGACCCGCGACCGCTCTGGAGGCGCCCTGCGCCGGGCGTGCGGAGCCGGGCCGCTCGGTAGTCTCGCCGGATGGACGGCCCGATGGCGACGCTCGACGCGGCCCGCGGCCGCGCCGCGCTGGCCCGGGTGGCCCGGCTGGCGACGACCGATCCCGGCGGCCGCGCCGATCTGGTGCCGATCACGTTCGCGCTGGTCGGCACCGGCGCCCGCCTGCGCCTGGTCACCGCCGTCGACCACAAGCCGAAGACCACCCGCCACCTCCGACGGCTCGACCACATCCGGGACCGGCCGGAGGTCGCCCTGCTCGTCGACCACTACGACGACCACGACTGGGACCACCTGTGGTGGGTCCGCATGCGCGGGACGGCCCGGGTGATCGAGGCCGAGCACGAGTACCGGGCGCTGGTCGACGCGTTGGTCGCGAAGTACCACCAGTACCGCCAGATCAGGCCGGCCGGCCCGGTGATCGAGGTGGTGCCGACCTCGTGGCAGTGGTGGTCGGCCACCGACGGGGCCGGACGATCGACGACCGAACAGGAGCAGCCATGACCGAGCCACCCGAGGCCGTCCGCACCGAGGTCCACGGCCCGGTGCTGGTGGTCACCATCGATCGGCCCCACGCCCGCAACGCGGTCGACCGGCCCACGGCCGATCTGCTGGCGGCCGCGTTCCGCGCCTTCGATGCCGACGAGGCCCTGGCCGTCGCGGTGCTCACCGGCGCCGGCGGCACGTTCTGCGCCGGCGCCGACCTCAAGGGCATCGGAGAGGGACGGGGCAACCGGGTCGACCTCGACACCGACGTCGACGGGCCCATGGGCCCGACCCGGATGCTGCTGAGCAAGCCCGTCATCGCCGCGGTCGAGGGCTACGCGGTGGCCGGCGGGCTCGAGCTGGCGATCTGGTGCGACCTGCGGGTCGCGGCCGACGACGCCGTGTTCGGGGTGTTCTGCCGGCGGTGGGGCGTGCCGCTGGTCGACGGCGGGACGATCCGCCTGCCCCGGTTGGTCGGCCAGAGCCACGCCAACGACCTCATCCTCACCGGGCGCGGGGTGTCGGGGGCCGAGGCGGTGGCGATGGGCCTCGCCAACCGCTCGGTCGAGCCCGGCACCGCGCTGTCGGTGGCGGTCGAGCTGGCCACCGAGATCGCGTCACGCCCGCAGGTCTGCCTGCGCAACGACCGCCGATCGAGTTACGACCAGTGGTCCCTCGACCTGACCAGCGCCCTCCGGCGGGAGACCGAGCTGGGCCTCGACACGCTGTCGTCCCCCGAGACGCTCGAGGGCGTCGGGCGCTTCACCGCCGGCGAGGGCCGCCACGGCGCCCCGGCCTGACCATCGCTACCGGGCTCGAGCCCGGATGTGGTCGAGCAGGGCGAGCCGGTCGCGCTGGGAGTCGCTGAGCGGCGGGCCCGCCGCCACCCGGTCGGACGGCGCGTCGACGGGCGCGACGCCGGTGGCGGCGGTGGCTCCCGTCGGGGGTGGAGGGATCGCCGGGCTGCACCTGCTGCCGGTGGAAGGCAGGCCGGGCGCGGCCAGCACCGGTGGCTCGAGGAAGGCCGCGGGCCGGGAGAAGTCGAGGCAGTCGAGCAGGTTGGTGGCGTTGGCGTCGCGGCGGGTGAGGGCGCCCAGGTTGAACTTGGTCTCGATGAACCGGAGCACCGAGGTGTGGTCGTGCACCTTGTGGGACACGAACCGGTGCTTGCTGAAGGGCGAGATCACGAAGGCCGGCACCCGCAGGCCGTAGTGGTCCCAGGCCGCCGGGACCTCGGGCGTCGGCGCCACCGCGGGCGCGATGTCGTCGGGCGGGACGGCGGCGGGCGGCGCCACGTGGTCGTAGTAGCCGCCGTGCTCGTCGTACATGAACAGCAGCACCGTGCGGGGCCAGGCCGGGCCGTGCATGAGCGCGTTGACGATCGACGCGCTGTAGGCCTCCCCGAGCTGCACGTCGCTCGGGTTCTCCTCGGTGTAGGACGAGACGCCCGGACTGACGATCGACACCGACGGCAGCGAGCCGGTGTGGCAGTCGGACAGGAACTGGGCGAACGACTTCACGTGGCTCGCGTTGGCCGCGTAGGTGTGCTGGAAGAGGGCGATGTCGGGGAGGTCCCAGGCGTAGTCGGCCCACGAGATGCCGAAGGCGTCGAGCTTGTCCCAGATCGTGCCGCCGACCGGGTGGGGCATGGTGAGGATCTTCGAGACGTCCGTGGAGACGAGGTCCTGGCAGGTGCCGGCCTGCAGGTAGAGCCGGTTGGGGTAGGTCTGGGCCGGGGCCGAGGCGAACCACCGGTCGCACAGGGGGAAGGTGCTGGCCAGCGAGTAGTAGAAGGGCAGGTCGGTGCGGTCCCAGTAGCGCATGGCGTTGGTGTTGCCGTCGAAGAGGAAGCCGTCCATCCTCCCGCCGTCGATCTGCGCGTGGGTCGAGACCCAGTTCTGCGAGACGCCCGGCCCGCTCTGGCAGGTGTCCGGGGCGTGGAACACCGGGAACGGGTCGCCGTTGGGGTCGGGGACCTGGTTCTGGGGCACCCCGTCGACCCGGGTGAAGCCGTCGCCCCGCGGGTGCATCCCGAAGTAGGAGTCGTACGAGTGGTTCTCCTGCATGTAGATCACGATGTGCGCGATCTCGGGCATGAGGTCGACGCCCTCGGGCACCAGGTGGTTGGGCCGGTCGCCGGGCTGACCCCGCCCGTGACCCCGGGGACCGCCGGGTCGGCCGGCCAGCACGAGCCCGCCCGAGGCGGCTCCGAGACCGGCGAGGAACGATCGGCGGGAGACGTCGTCAGCCATGTCCGCAAACCGTACGCTCTCGGCGTGGATCCCGGGCCGAGCGAGCAGATCGAGGTGATCGAGCAGATCGACGGCGGGGAGACGATCTGGCGCTTCGACCGGGCCTTCCTCGAGTCGAACTGGACCTGCATCTGGGGGCGGGGCTGCCTCGGCATCCTCGACGAGCCGGCGGAGCAGCTCGGCCAGGGGTGCTGCTCGGTCGGCGCCGAGTTCGGCGACGAGGACGAGGCCCGCATGATCAGCGCGCTCGCCGCCATGCTCGAGCCCGAGCGCTTCGAGCACCACGCCGAGGCGGCCGACGCCGGCATCTTCAGCGACGACTCCAGGGTCAACACCCGCGTGGTCGACGGCGCCTGCATCTTCCTCAACCGCCCGGGCTTCGCCGGCGGTGCCGGGTGTGCGCTGCACCTCGCCGCGGTCGACGCCGACGAGTCGCCGATCGAGTGGAAGCCGTCGGTCTGCTGGCAGCTGCCGCTCAAGGTCGACTGGCAGCTGTCGAGCGAGGGTCGTGAGCAGGCCACGATGCGCAGGTGGTCGCGGGCCGACTGGGGCGACGAGGGGGAGACCATGGCCTGGTGCTGCACCGAGGGCGACCGGGCCTACGTCGGCGACCGCCCGGTGATCGAGTCGCTGGCCGACGAGCTCGAGGACATGGTCGGCTCGGCGGTGTTCGTCGAGCTGCGCCGCCGGCTCGGCTGAGCCGCACCCAGAGCGACACCCTGCGCGCGCCGCGAGCGCCCGACCAAAGACCCTGTTGACTCGACGCCCGTGCTGTCAGCGTTGCTGTCAGAGAATCGGATGCCGTGCCAGAGGGTGCGGCCGAGCGGAACGAGGACAGCCATGACAGAGACCATGCAGGACACCTCAACAACTCGCATCATCGAGTCGGTACAGCAGGCCGAGCACTCCGCGCTGGAGGCCGTCCGGAAGTTCGTCGACGTCGTCGACGGCGCCTTTCCGGACGTGAGCTCGACCGATGAAGGCCCTCGCCGTCAGATCATCGACTCGGCCTTCAAGATGGTCGAGAACCTGGTGGGCGCGTCGAACAAGCTCGCGGAGAACGTCCTCCAGGTGAGCGCCAAGGCCATGGAGGAGTCGTCAGACCGCACCGCCAAGAAGTAGGGCGGTGCCCGTGCGCCGCGGCGACGTCCCCCCCAGTAGGCGTCGCCGCGGTCAGCACACGCCGGCGGGGAGCGTGCTGCCGGTTCGAGGACGCATCGGCATGGCCGCGTAGAGGTCGCAGATGTCGGCGGTGTCCGTCGCCGCCGGCTCGGTGACGCTGACCGGCGCGCCGAAGTCGGAGTAGTCGAGCGTCATGGTCATCGACATGGCGGCCGCACCGGTCGTGTCGAAGGCCAGGGCCACGCGCCGAACGTAGCCGTCGGCATCGACGTAGACGTCGACGGGGAAGGAGAGCGACCCGAGCGACTGGCCCATGTCCGGCAGCTGGTCCAGCGACCGCTCGACCTTGTCGCGGTCGGCGCCGGAGGCATCGAGGGCCTGCTGCACCGAGACGGTGGCGTGGACGTGGGTCGTGTCGACCCCACCCACGTCCTCGTGGCCGACGGTCGTGACGTCGGCCCCGGCACCCCTGAGGTAGTCGAGGATGGCCGACGGGTCACCGACGCCGTTCGACCCACCCAGCGGGCCGGCCGACGATCGACCGGCCAGGGCGGCGAACTTGGAACCGTCGATCTTCAGCCACTTGCCGGCCAGCGAGGGGATCATCGCCGACAGCGTCGGCATCCGCATGTAGACCACGTCGCCGTGCTGCACGACCTCGGTGGTCCCGGAGAGGGCCGCGCCGAGATCGGCGGTCATGGTCGACATGCCGGTCGACGTGTCGTAGGCACCGTCGCCGGTCATCGTGACCGCACCGCCGCCGAACCCCTTCGCGGTCCCGGACCCGGTGGAGGTCGCGGTCATGGTCAGGTGCACCTTGGCCGTGGCGGCCTGGGTGGTGTGGTCCACCGACGCGGCCAGCGCGTGGGCGTCGAAGTTGGTGTCGACGTCCACCACCGCGTCCTGTGGCGCGTGCCCGCAGGCCACCGCGGCCAGCGCCAGCACCCCGACCAGCACCATCGAGAACCTGCGAGCCATCCCACCATCTCCTTCGATTCGGCCGACCCCGAGCGTAGCGTAAATCCCACCCTCCGTGGTTTCGAGATCGGGCGTCGACGAAATGCTGCAGTCCGAGCGAAAGTTCGACAGACTAACGACCGTGACTCCCTCGCTGCCCCCCGACAGTGGACGGATCGTGGCCCGCCTGGCCCGTTCGATGGAGACGGCGCTCACCGAGGTCGACCTCTCCCCGTCGCAGTACCGGGTGCTGTCGTTCCTCAGCGAGGACGGCGCCAACGCCGCCGCCACCGCCCTGGCCGGGCGCATGGCGGTGAGCAAGCCCAGCATCACCGCGCTGGTCGATGGCCTGGTGCAGCGGGGCATGGTCGAGCGCCGACCCAACGAGCACGACCGCCGACGCGTGCAGCACGTGGTCACCCCGGCCGGCCTCGAGGCCCTCGACCGGGCCGATGCCGCCGTCAACGCCCGGCTCGAGCAGCTGATCGGCTATCTCGAGCCGGACGAGCGGCTCGCCGCCGGCTCCGGCCTCGAGCAGTGGGGCGAGGCGTTGGTCCGGGCCCGCGTCGCGAGGATCACCGCCAACGAAGCCGCCGCGGCGACCACGGCCGCCCCCACGACCTGACCGGCAATCGATCTGACCACCCGGTTGGCGTCGGCTAGACCGACGGGGTGAGCGCCCTCGGTCTGGTCCTGGCTGCCCTCGCCATGGCGGCCGGGACCTGCATCCAGGGTGCCATCGGGTTCGGCACCAACCTGGTGGCTGCCCCGATCCTGGCCCTGATCGATCCAAACCTGGTGCCGGTGCCGGTCATCATCGCCTCGGCCCTGTTCAACGTGCTCGTCGCCGAGCGCGATCCGCGGTCATGACCCCTGGCGGGTCATCCGCTGGCCCATCGTTGGCCTGGTGCCCGCCAGCGTGGTGGGCGCCGCCGCGGTGGCCAGCGTCGACCGACGCCAGCTCAGCATCCTGTTCGGCCTGCTCGTGCTGCTCGGCGTGGCCCTGAGCGTGTCGGGCCTGCATCCCCGGGCCAACAAGCCCAACCTCCTGGTGGCCGGCGCCGCATCGGGGTTCATGGGCACCACCACCGGCATCGGTGGGCCACCCATGGCGCTGATGTTCCAGAAGCACCGCGGGCCCGACCTGCGGGCCTCGCTGGCCCGGTTCTTCGGCATCGGCTCGCTGGTGGCGATCATCCCGTTGATGATCCTCGGGCAGGTGCACCTCGCCGACCTCGGACGGGCCGCCGTGCTCATCCCCGGTGGCCTGGTCGGGTTCGTCCTGTCGAAGCACGTGGCCCGCCGCCTCGACCACGGCTACATCCGGCACGCGGTGCTGGCCATCTCGGCCACGTCCGCGGTCATCGTCCTGATCCGGGCCGTCGCCTGAGCCGCGCCGACGTGTCGATCCGGCGGCCTCGACCGGCTGGCTAGGGTGCCGCCCGTGTCGTCCCCGCCCGCCTCCGATCCCGACCGCGAGCACGGGCCCACGGCCGAGCCCGTGCTCGATCTGGCCGGGGTCTCCCTGGTGCGCGAGCGGCGAGTGATCCTCGACCACGTCGACTGGGCCGTGCGCCCCGGCGAGCGCTGGGTCGTGCTCGGACGCAACGGCTCGGGCAAGACGTCGCTCATCCGCATCGCCTCGCTCTACCTGCACCCGTCGTGCGGGCATGGTGCACGTGCTCGGCCAGGAGCTCGGCCGCACCGACGTCCGCACCCTTCGCACCCGCATCGGCCTGGCCAGCCCGTCGCTGGCCGACCGGTTCCGCGGTGAGCTCACCCCGGTCGAGATCGTCATGACCGCCCGCTACGGCGCCCTCGAGCCCTGGTGGCACGACTACGACGACGCCGACCGCGAGCGGGCCCGGGCCCTGCTCGGCCGGATGGGCTGTGCCGCGGTGGCCGACCAGCGCTTCGTGCTGCTGTCGTCGGGCGAGCGTCAGCGGGTGCTGCTGGCCCGCACGCTGATGACCGCGCCCGAGCTGCTGCTGCTCGACGAGCCCACCGCCGGCCTCGACCTCGGCGGGCGGGAGGAGCTGGTCGCCACCCTGTCGACCCTCGCCGCCGACGTCACCACCCCGCCGGTCGTGCTGGTGACCCACCACGTCGAGGAGATCCCCCACGGGTTCACCCACGTGCTGCTGTTGGCCGAGGGACGGGTGCAGGCCACCGGCACCATCCAGGACGTGCTCACCGCCGACGCGCTCTCGGCCTGCTTCGGCCTGCCCCTCGAGCTCGACCACACCGGCCACCGCTGGACCGCCCGCTCGAGGTAGGCACCTCGGCTCGGGTCAGCTGACCCGGTCGATCAGCACGGGACGGGAGCGCTCGATGGCGTCGCCGAGCAGGCGCTCGAGCACCATCCCGCCGAACGTGCCGCCGTAGTGGAGGCGCATCACCAGGCGGCTGCCGGCCGTGCCTGCGTGGTCGCCCTCGCCGGACCCACGCGCCTCGACCTCGGCCTCGAGCACCCAGTCGGCGTGCTGGCGGCCGTCGTGCTCTCGCCGCTCGAAGCGCACCCGGTTCGGGGCGTCGCAGCGGGTGCGCACCATGCGCAGCCGCTTCGAGCGGGCCAGCGGGCCGAGCCGGCCCCGCAGGTCGACCAGCCAGGCGGCGTCGCCGTCGTCGCCCTCGTGGGGCTCGGCCGGCTCGGCCCGCTCGACGATCTCGAGCCAGTCGGGGTAGGCGCTGAGGTCGTCGACGCTGGCGAACAGCCGCTCCGGTGGGCAGGGGGCGTCGAGATCGGCGGTCAGGTCCACCCGGCCATTCTGCCGGGACCGCGCTCGCTCGGGCGACTCCGTCATCCGCCGGATCACCTTCGCCCGACCGGTTCGCCCCTCAGCTCGGCGGGGCCGGCGGCGCCACCGGCGGCGGCAGCTCGAACACCAGACCGGCCGCGGTGGCGATGGCGTCGGCCTTGGCCTGGCCCTCGGGCGTGGTGTAGATCGGCCGGCCGTCCGGGTAGCGGGGGAAGCCCCCGATGCCACCGGGATCGGCGGCGAAGTCGGGTGGCGTCATCGGGCTGCTGCCACCGAGCTGGAGCTGCTCCTGGCGGGCCTGCCACGCCGTCTCGAGCAGGCCGAACGAGTCGAGCACCTTGCCGTCGGGCTGGTGGATCTCGTAGTGCAGGTGCGTCGGGCCGCCGGCGGCGTCGCCCGTGTTGCCGACGAACCCCACCACCGTGCCAGCCTTGATCGGCTGCCCCTGGACCAGACCGGGAGCGAAGGCCGAGAGGTGGGCGTAGTAGTGCCAGTAGCCGCTGGTGCCGGTGATCTTGAGGGAGAGGCCGCCGAGCGAGTTCTCCCCGACCTTGGTGACGATGCCGTCCTCGACGGCCACGAGCGGCGTGCCCATGGGCGACATCACGTCGCAGCCCTCGTGCCAGTGCTGCTGCCCGGTGCCGACGAGCCGCGGGTAGCCGAACGAGTCGACGAACTGCACCGGCCCGGCCACCGGGAAGACGTAGCCGGGGATGAAGACGTGGCTGTTGTTGCGGGCGGTGCGCATCTGCCAGTCGGCCGCCTGGGACATCAGCGTGGCGGCGAACTGCACCGCTTTGGCGTCGTCGAGCCGGCGGGTGACCTCGCCGACCCGGTCGAGCGTCGCCTGCAGCTCGCTGCTCGAGCGCGTCGCGCTTGGCCCCGTAGTCAGCTGCCGCGGCGACGTCGCGGTCGAGCACGGCCGAGAGCATCACGTTGCGGTTGGCGTAGTCGTTCGGGGACGACGAGTTGAGCAGGGCGAAGCTCTCCGATTCGCGCCCGCCCATGTAGGCGGCCACCGCCCGTTGCTCGAAGAGGGTCTTGGCGTCGGCCGCGTCCTTGATCGCCTGCTGCTGACCGGCCTCGAGCCGGGTCACGTCGGCCTGCACCGCCAGCATGTCCTGCTGGGCCGCAGCCAGCTCGGCATCGGCCTGGCCGAGCTGGAGGTCGATGGTGTGCTGCTCCCGCTGGGCCCGGGCCACCTCGGAGGCGAGTCCCGCCTTCGACGCCGGGTCGAAGGCTCCCTGACCGGCGTAGAAGCCACGGCCGGCCAGCTCGTCGTCGGTCTGCTGGCTGGGCGGCTGGTCGGACGGCAGGGTGGTGTCGGTCGGATCGGTGCCGGGGTCGGTGCTCGGCGGGGTCGACGGCTCGGTCGTGGAGGGGTCCGTCGTCGTGGGGTCGGTGGGGACGGTGGTGGGCGTCGTGGTGGTCGTCACGTCGTCGGCCCGGGCCACCGGCGCCAGCACCAGCAGCGAGAGCAGGGCCGACACGAGGGCCGCGACCAGCGCGGGACGGCGTGGTGTGTGCATCACGACGTTCCTTCGGCGCGCAGAGCCACCAACTTCAACCCCCTTCGACCCTGTTCGACCCAGCGGGTGAGCGTAGTCGCCCGCCACGGGTGGCTCGGGGCGCACGCCGGCAACCCGTCCGGGCCCGACCAACCGTCCCCTACGCTGCGCCCGATGACCGACCTGCCCCCGTCGATGCCCGAGCGGGGGGGCCGCCTGCTCGGCGCGGTGCTCGACGGCGAGGAGGTGGTCTACGACCCGGTGCTCCGGGAGGCTCACCTGCTCAACCCCACCGCGTCGATGCTGCTCGCCCGATGCGACGGCCGCACCAGCGTGGCCGCGCTGGTGGCCGAGTTGCAGGAGGCCTACGGCGGCGATCCCGACGTGATCGAGCACGATGTCCACGAGGCGCTGGCCGACTTCCGGGCCCGCCGACTCGTCGGACCCCACCCCGATGCCGGGGACGTCGCGCCGGTCCCCCGCCCCCAGCCCGAGCTGGCCCCGGTGGCCGAGCCGCCCACGATCCCCCGCACCTGGGCCGTCGTCAGCCCCGTGGTCCACGCCCTCAGCAGCCGCCTGCGGGTGCGGTCCGACGAGCCCGTGGTGGGTCGCTACGTCGACCAGGTCCTGGCCCCGCTGCTGGCCGCGACCCCCCGCGTGGAGGCCACCGCCCCCCGTCACGGCGAGCACACGTTCGACATCGTGGTCGGCGGCCCCGGGCCGATCCGCCTGCTGCTCGACGGGAACGAGGTCGGGGCGACCTCCACCCTCGACGCGGCCATGTCCTACCTGCAGTGGAGCCTGAACCAGCTCGCGGTGGACGAGGCCGAGTCGACGGTGCTCCTGCACGCCTCGGCCGTCCGCTCCGGCGATCGGGTGGCGGTGTTCCCGGCCGCGTCCAACTCGGGCAAGTCCACGCTCGCCGCCGGTCTCGTGCGGTCGGGGCTCGGCTACGTCACCGACGAGGCGGTGGCCGTCGACCTGGCCACCGGGGCGGTCGAGCCCTATCCCAAGCCGCTGAGCCTCGATCCCGGGTCCTGGCCCCTGTTCGCCGCGTTCCAGCCGCACGTCGACGGGTCGCCCGAGCCGTTCTTCGTGAACGAGTGGCACGTCGACCCCACCGCCCTGCATCCGGACGCGCTCCGGCCTCGCAGCCCCGACGACCTCGTCCCCCACGTGACCCTGGTGGCCTTCCCGACCTACGTCGAGGGCGCCACCACGGCGTTCGAACCCCTGAGCCGGGGCGAGGGCCTGCTCCTCCTGCTCCAGAACTCGTTCAACCTCGCCGCCACCCTGGGGCCGGGACTGGCGGCCCTGGTGCAGATCGCGGCGTCGGCCCGGGTCGTTCGGCTCACCGTCGGGGATCTCGAGGATGCCGTCGATTTGATCCGAACGACTCTGTAGCCCAGCCGCGGTTTTCCGGGCGGGTTGCACTACCGTCTCTTTGTCCCTCGCCGTCGACGGAAGTCCTCTCCGCCGTGCATCACAACTCCTCTCGCGGGCCCGAGGTGGCCGAGCCCGTGCTGTTCGCGGCACCAGACGTGAGCGATGACGACGTCGACGCCGTGGTGCGGGTGCTGCGGAGCGGGTGGATCACCACCGGCAGCGAGTGCCGGGCCCTCGAGGAGCGGCTCGCCGCCCATCTGGGCGCCTCCGAGGTCGTCGCCATGTCGTCGTGCACGGCGGCTCTCGAGGCCGCCGTGGCCCACCTCGACCTCCCCCCGGGATCACGCGTCGGCGTGCCCACCTGGACGTTCGTGTCGACCGCCCTCTCGGCGGTGCACGCCGGCCACGTCCCCGTGCTGCTCGACGTCGAGCCCGACACGCTCAACCTCTCGGTCGAGTCGCTCGAAGCTGCGCTCGACGGGCCCGACGGGCTCGATGCCGTCATCGGGGTGCACTTCGGTGGGGTCGCGTTCGGCAAGGAGATCCACGAGCTGTGCACCGAGCACGCGGTGCCGCTCATCGAGGACGCGGCCCACGCCCTCGGCGCCAGCGACCACCGGGGCCCCATCGCCGGGAGGGGCACGGCCGGCGCGTGCCTGTCGTTCTACGCCACCAAGAACCTGACCTCGGCCGAGGGCGGCGCCCTCGTCACCGATGATGCCGAGCTGGCCGACTTCGCCCGCTCCTACCGGCTGCACGGGCTGAGCCGTGACGCCTGGGCCCGGTACCGTCCGGGCCAGCGCAGCGGCTACGACGTCGTGACGCCGGGCATCAAGGGCAACCTGCCCGACGTCCTGGCCGCCCTCGCGCTGTCGCAGCTCGACCGCTTCGACGACATGCAGGGCCGCCGCCGGCTGCTGGTCAACCGCTACCGGGACGCCCTCGCCGGCATCGACGGCATCGCGTGCGTGCCCGGCGAGCTCGACCCCTTCGGCGCCGACCACCTCATGGCCCTCCTGCTGCCCGAGGGCGCCGACCGCGACATCATCACCGACCACATGACCGAGCAGGGCGTGTCGACCAGCGTGCACTTCCAGCCCCTGCACACCTTCGACTGGTTCGCCGGCCACGCCCTGATCGGCCCGTCCGGCGTCCCCACGGCCGACCGGCTGGCGCCACGCGCGCTCAGCCTGCCGCTGCACCCGGGCCTCACCCCGGAGCAGGTCGACCGGGTCGTGACCGCCCTGGCCGAGGGCCTCGACCGGGCGAGGTCGCTGGCCCGATGACCGGCCGCCTGTCGCCCTGGCTGAAGGTCCGCCTGGTCGTCGACCGGGCCGTGGCCCTGGTCGCCGGCGTCGTCCTGGCCCCGGCCATCCTCGTCATGGCCGCGCTGGTGCGCCGTGAGGACGGCGGACCGGGGTTCATCGCGGTCGACCGGGTGGGCCGCGGCGGCCGGATCTTCCGCATGTGGAAGCTGCGGTCGATGCGAGCGTCGCGACCCGACGGCACCGCCGAAGGGCTCACCCTCAGCGGCGGCCACGACGACCGCATCACTCGGATCGGCCGGAGGCTGCGGGCCTACCACTTCGACGAGCTGCCGCAGCTGCTCAACGTCGTCCGGGGCGAGATGGGCATCCTCGGGCCCCGGCCCGAGACCCCGGAGTTCGTCGACCTCGACGACCCCATGTGGCAGGCAGTGCTGGCGGTGCCGCCGGGCATCGCCGGCCCCACCCAGGTCATCGTGAACGACTGGGAGCGCAGCCTGATCGACGAGGTGCCCGACGGCTCGGCCTACCAGGCCAAGGTCGTGCCGGTGAAGCTGGCCATCGACCAGTGGTACCTCGAGCGGTGCTCCCCCGTCACCGACGCCCTCGTGGCCGTCACGCTGGTGCGGCGGTTCCTGCCCGGCACCGAGTCGACCACGTTGAAGGTCGCCGTCTTCGCCGCGGTGCCCGAGGCCCACGTGGTGCGCGACTTCATCCGTGAGCGCAAGCGCCGCCGGCAGGGCCTGCGACCCGTCGACGTCAGCCCGCTCCGGACCTGACCAGCCTGCTCGACCTGATCACCCGGGCGAGGCGGGCGGCCCGGTGGGCCCACGACTCGTCGTCCTCGGCCGCGGTCCGCAGCGAGGCCCACACGTACGCCGCGCCGGCCGACGGCGAGCCGAGCGCCTGCACCTCGTCGATGGTGCGCAGCAGGTAGGCCGCCGGGCTCTCGTCACGGTGGCGCGACAGCCACCGTCGCTCACGATCGGTCGGCTCGTACTCCATGGCCCACGACTGCAGCGGGCTCCACCGCGGCAGCTCGAACAGGGTGCTGGCGGCCTCGACCGCGGCGGCCAGCACCACCGCCGCCTGCCACTCGGTGGCCAGGGCCACGCACCGGGCCGCGTCGACCCGGCCCGGGCGGAGCAGCTCGGCCACGTCGCGCAGCGGGACGATCCGCCGGGTGTCGGCCGGCAGCACGGCGTGGAACGACGCCGCGATCAGCGCGGTGGGCGGGGCCGGCACCGGGATCGGTCGGGCGCCGACGACGACCTGGGCAGGGGGCTCGGCGAACAGGTCGTGGCGCCCCGCGGCCAGGCCGAACGGACCGAGGTGGAAGGTGCGGTGGAGGTCGACCTCCCAGACGCCGTCCAGGTTGAACGTCGCGCTCTTGCCGAACCGGGCCACGAACCCCTCCTGAGGATCCGGCTGATGACGGTCGCCACCCATCGCGGTCACGACCGCCGCGGCGCGATCGAAGTCCGCCCCCGCGACCAGCAGGTCGACGTCGCCGTAGAGCCGCTCCGCCGGGTGGTCGTACAACGTGAGCGCGCTCCCCACCCCCTTCAGCACGACGAAGCGGACGCCGGCTCGGTCGAGGGCGTCGGCCAGCGCGAGCAGGTCGCGGTCGAGGCGGAGACAGGCGCCGACCGCGGCCCGGTGGTTGGCGACCACCTCGCGCGCCTGGCCATCGGTCACGGGGAAGGCCCCCTCGGCCACCGCCCGGGCCAGCAGCCCCGACAGCCGGTGGTCGACCACCAACGCCGAGAGCTCCCGCCAACGCACGTGGTCGAGCGGGGCCACGGGGAGGGCCCGACGAGCGGCCGGGCCCAGGCCGTAGCCGGCGACCCCGACGATCTCGGGCGGCACGTCGGGCACCACCCGGCCGAGCTCGACCAGCGGCACACCGGCGACCCGAGGGCCGGTCACGACAGCCCGACCAGCCCCAGCTCCGCCAGATCGCGCACGCCCCGCTCGAGCCCTTCGACCAGGTCGTCGCCCCCGTCGCCGTCACCTGGATCGTGGGCCGGATCGCTCGCGAAGAACCGCTGCAGGTCGGCCATGGTGACCGGGCGCTCGAGCAGCAGCCACAGCACCCGGCCGGCGCCCTCGATGCAGATGAGGTCGTCGCCGTCACCCAGCACGAGCACGCCGCCGGGAGTGTCGCGCCACAGCGCGTCCGGTCGCCGGCTGACCACGGTGGCCGGCCCGATGCCCGAACCCGAGCCTGGGCCCACGATCAGGCCCGGGAGCCCTCGGCCGACCCCTTCGGCGCGTCGACCGCACCGGACGGACTCGACGTCGTGCCGCCGGGCCGGAGGTTGCGGACGCTGCGAGGCCGAGGCTCGGTGTCGTCGAGGTAGTAGTGGTAGTAGTACTCGGCCGAGGGCGCGTCGGCCGAGTCGGTGAAGACCGTGCCGAGCATCGGGGCCTCCAGGCGGAACAGCAGCTCGGCGGCCCGGCGGGCCGCCTCCCGGCGGGTCTTGCCGCAGCGGGCGACCATGATCACCGAGTCGGCGTCGACCAACAGGTCGCTGGCGTCGTTGGTGGTGAGGAACGGAGCGGTGTCGAGCAGCACGATGTCGTAGTGCAGGCGGGCGAACGCGATCAGCCGCTTCTGCACCGCCACGATCTCGATGGGGTTGGCGTCGAGGTCGCCTTCACCGATGCCGGTGACCAGCCGCACCCGCGGGATCATGGTGGCGACCGCCCGCACCTGGCCCGTCTCGGCGATGAGGCCGAGCTGATCGGTCTCGTCGCGGGTGCCGCCCTTCTCGAGCAGGTACTTCTGGATGCGGGGCCGGCGGAAGTCGCAGTTGATCACCAGCACCGACAGCCCGCCCTCGGCCAGCACCGCGGCCAGGTTGGAGACGGTGGTGGTCTTCCCCTCGTCGGGCCCGGGCGACGTCACCATGACCACCTGGCCGAGCGGCGCGGGAGCGGTGGCTTCCGCCCCGTTGCCGTTGCTGCCACCGCCGTTGCCGTCGGCCGCGGCGGCGAGGCCGACGGCCGTGCCGTTGACGTTGCCGGCCGAGGGGCCGGTGGATCGTCCGGCGTTGCCGTTGAGCTCGACCAGGGCGCCGTCCTCGTTGGCCGCGGCGTGGGCGAAGATCAGCGCGGTGCGAACCACCCGGTAGGCCTCGGCCGCCCGCGAGCGGCGACTGGTGAAGGCCACGACCTCGGTCTCGTGCTGCTGCTGGGCGGTGAGCTGGGGGATCTCCGCCAGCACCGGCAGCCCGGTTGCGGCCTCGAGCTCCTCGCGCTGGCGCAGCCGCGTGTCGTAGCGGTCGAGCAGGAGGGCCGCGATGACGCCGAGCAGCAGCCCCATGAAGCCCCCGGCCGCGGCCCGCAGCGGTGCGCTGGCCGGCTTGGTGGAGCTCGGGGCGGTGGACACCGGCAGCGTGGTGGTGGTGACCGCCCCGCTGAGGTCGGGACCCGCCGCGATCTGGGCCCTCACCGCGTTGTACTGCGCCCGGGTGATGCTCTGGGCCGACGCGGCCTGGACGGTGGTCATCCCCAGCGTGGGCGGGCCTCCGGTGGCGAACTGGGTGAAGCGCTCGTAGGCCGTGGTGTAGGCGTTGACGGCCGAGTCGTACTGGGTCTGCAGCTCCGCGTTGTTGCTGTCGGCCGCCAACGCCTGGCGGGCCGCCTCCTGATCGGCCTTGGCCTTGTCCTTGGCGTCGATCAACGCCTTCTCCTCGGCCTGGTACCGGATCTGCGAGGTCTCGGTGAGGTACTTGGTGAGCTGGTCGGCGGTGGTGTCGGCCAGCTCGACGGCCCTGGCCGCGTCAGGCGACACGGCGGTGACCTGGATCGACGACACCCCGCCGAGGGCCGACCCCGACACGTTGCTCTCGATGTCGGCGACGGGGATCTTCAGCTGGTCGGCGACCCGCTTGGAGACGTCACCCTTGTTGGCCAGGAACGCCGCCTGGTCGAGGTTGAACGCGCTGTTCGACGTGCCCGACGTGGAGTTCCCCAGGTCGACGAGCAGCGTGTGGGTGGCCTGGTAGAAGACGGTGTCGTCGAGCAGCGCACCCCGTGCCGACGGGGTCGACACCCAGCCGACCAGCGCGCCGAGCAGCACGAACACGAGCAGCACGGGCCACCGGCGCCGGATGGCACGCAGGTAGCGCCGCAGCTGGGTGGTGTCGCCGCCTTGCTCGACGGTGACGACCGGAGCCGGCGGGGTGCTGCCGGTGTCGATGCGCACGATGAGGGCTTCCTGGAGGGTCTGACCACGCGCGACGGGGCGCGTTCCGAGTCTCCGACGCTAGCAGGCGCCCACTCCCGAACCCAGGCAGGCGCACCCCGTCTGACCTGGGGTTCTGTCGATTCAGGACGGCAGTTCGGACACGACGGCGCGGAACTTGCCGGCCGGGGTGCGGGCGATGGCCCCGACCGGCTCGACGTCGACCTCGGCGGCCGCGCCCAACCGATCGGTCATCCGTCCGATGATCACCGCCGCGCCGGCCTCGTCGAAGCGGTCGGTGACCACCACCCGCACCGTGAACCGCCGGGTGGTGCGCTGCACGACCTGGGCCTCGACCAGGCCGGGGATCTCGTAGAACACCCCGTGGAAGCGGGTGACCCGGCGCCCGTCCGGGCCGACGAGCACGTCCTCGACCCTCCCCACGACCTCGGCCAGCACCGGCATGGCCCGGCCGCAGCCACACGGCTCGTCCGACCAGGCGGCCAGGTCACCGATGCGGTAGCGGATCAGCGGCTGGCGCCGTCGCAGGAAGCCGGTGGCCACGACCTCGCCCACCTCGCCGGGCCCAGTCGGCGTGCCGTCGGGACGCAGGATCTCGACCACGCCCACGTCCGGGCTGACGTGCAGCGACCCGTGCTCGCACTCGGTGGCGAAGACGGCGTTCTCGATGGAGCTGTACTCCTCGCGCACCACGCACGAGAACGCCTGCTCGATGGTGCTGCGGTCGGTGTCGGAGAGCTTCTCGCTGGTGGCGATCACGGCTCGCAACCGGGGCCGGTCGGCACCCTGGTCGAGCAGGTAGCGGCCGAGGCGGGCGAACGACTGGGCATAGCCCGTGCCCCAGACCAGCCGGTGCTGTCGGAACGCGTCGGCGTACGCCTGGGCGTTCTCGGCCCGGAGGTGGAACGTCGAGAAGTACGCCTGGCGCTCGACCGCGTTCCACCGGTGGAACGGGCCGTCGCTGTCGGGGTCGGGGACGACGATGCGGCCGGAGAACGTGGCCCGCGGGTCGCGGAAGGACACGCCCGACCAGCCGGCCGAGCGCACCTCCCGCACCGCCATCGAGGCCCGCAGCTCGGCCGCGGTCCAGATCGTGCGGACGGGGGTGCCGCTGCTGCCCGAGGTCGGGAAGCACGAGCTGCCGGCCGAGGGGCCCGTCGAGGGGACCGAGCCCGGGCGACGGGGCGCGGGCCGGGTCGAGGAAGCGGGTCGGGGTCGGCCCGCAGCGGCTCCTTGTCGAGCAGTGGAACGGCCGCCAGCTCGCCCCGGCGTGCCCCGGCCCGGGCCTCGGCGTCCCAGGCGTCGCGGTAGTGCGGCACCCGCTCGGCCGCGGCCGAGAGGAGCGGCCGCAGGGTGCGGGCCTGCCATGCCCGCCACTGGTCGGCGTCGAAGCGGTCCCGCCCGGCGAACCCGCGCACCAGGTCCTCGTAGCCCGGACCGAACCGCAGCCAGTACCAGCGGGCGCCGAACGCCGACACCGCCGCGTGCTGCAGGGGCAGGGGCAACCCGCCGTAGACCCGGTCGAGGCGGCCCACGTCAGCGACCCTGCCGGCCGGGGTCGGGCGCGCTCAGCACCCCGAAGTGGTGCGTGCGCAGGGCGGGGACGCGCCCGAGCAGGTCGTACGAGCGGGGCGAGACCCGTGCCGCCCGCCGGGCGAGCGGCGGCAGCACCGTGCACGTGCGCAGGGACCGGGACCAGCCGGGGAAGAGCCGGCCGATGACGGGCTCCGGGACGCCGCGGACCTCCCGGTTGCGGGGGTTGTCGCGCCGCAGGTCGTACCAGACGACGCGGCCGTCCGGGTCGCACCACCCGGCCGATCTCGCGCGGCGACCGCGCCGGCCACCGCGGGGTCGAGGATCGAGCTGAAGACGGTGAACACGACCATGAGGTCGACGACGTCGGTCGGCAGTGGCAGGGCGGTGCCGTTCGCCGCGATCAGCGCCAGGGCCGGGTGGAGGGTGCGGGCGGCCCGCAGCCGACCTTCGAGCAGGTCGATGCCGACGCCCACCGACGCCGGCCCCTCGGCCTCGACGACCGAGGCGAGCACGTGGCCGTCGCCGCACCCGAGGTCGACGATCGTGCGGGGCGCCCCGGTCCGGCTGTCGTGCCAGGGCCGCGGCCATCGAGCAGGGCGTCGCGCTCGGCGAGGATGAGCCGGTTGCCCGGCTGCTCGGGGTCCCAGCGGGCACGGGTGGCGTCGTCGGCGGCGTAGGCGTCGTAGACCCGTCGCAGGCGCGTGGTCTCGTCCTCGGCGGGTTCGGGCGGCAAGCGGACCGGCTTCTACTCGTGCGGGATCTGGTCGGTGGGGTGGTTCGGGCTCGGGCCATCCACTAGACCCTCGTCGTGCTCGTGTCGGTCATCATCCCAGCAATTCGCTGGGACGCCCATCTCGAGCGGACCATCGGCTCGGTCGAGGCCCAGGTGCTCCCCTCCGACGTGGAGGTCGAGATCGCGGTGGCCCTGGCCGAGCCCCGGACCGCCCCACCCGACCCCGGCGTCACGGTCGTGGCCAATCCCGGCGGGTCGATCCCCGTCGGCCTGAACCGTGCCCTCCACGCCACGTCGGGCGCCGTCGTGGCCCGGGTCGACAGCCGCTGCGACCTGCCCACGCGACTACGTGGTGCGGGTCGTCCGGGGGCTGGAGGACCCCGCCGTCGGCGCGGTGGGCGGGGCTGCGCTGGTGCTCGACCGGGGCCCCTTCGGCTCGGCCTACGCCATCGCCTTCAACAGCCCGCTGCTCGGCCCGAGCCGCTACCGGTTCAGCCGCACGTCCGGGACCACCGGCTCGCCCTACCTCGGGGCCTGGCGGCGCGAGACGCTCGATGCCGTCGACGGCTTCGACGAGCGCCTCCCCCGCAACCAGGACAACGACCTGGCCGAGCGGATCGAGGCCCGCGGCCTCGAGGTCCGCTACGACGCCGGCGCGGTGGTGGGCTACGTCGCCGGACGCTCGCTGGGCGCCACGCTGCGCCACCACTACTCGTTCGGCTGGTGGCGCATGGCCCAGCGTCACCAGGGCGGCCAGGGCCTGGCCCCCCGTCACGTCGCCGTGGTCGGCCTGGCCGCGGTGGGCGCGACGCTCGGCGTGCGCGGCACTGGCCCGCCACCGGTCGCGGCCGTGGGCCCTCCTCGCCGGGGCCGCGGCCTACGCCGCCGCGGCGGCCACCGCCACCACCACCGCCACCCGCCTGCGCGATGCCCGCCCCGACCTCGACCTGGCGCCGTTCCACCCGTCGGCGTGGTCACGGCGCCGGCCCTGGCCGCCGCCATCGACGCCGGCTGGGCCCTCGGCCTGGTGCGGGGCCGGCTCGGGTCGCCGCGTCAGCCCTGATCGGCGGCCAGCACCCGCTCGACGAGCGCCGAACCACTGCCGCCGCACCACCGGCCAGGCCGACCGCTCGGCCAGGCGACGCCCGGCCGGCCGACAGGCGCGACGACAGGTCGGCGTCGTCGAGCAGCTCGGTGACGGCAGCCGCCATGGCCTCGGCGTCCGACCGCGGCACGAGCAGGGCCGACTCGCGGTCCCGCAGCAGGTAGGGGATGCCGCCGACCGCGGTGGCCACGATCGGCAGGCCGTAGGCCCCGGCCTCGAGCACGCTCACCGGCGTGTTGTCGATCTGGTTGGTGTTCAGGAACACGTCGTGCGCCGCGAACTGCCGCGCCTTGCCTCCCGGGTCGAGGAAGCCGGCGAAGGTCACGGCATCGGCCACCCCGAGCTCGCGGGCCAGTGCCCGGGTCGGCTCGAGCCGCCCGTCGTCGGCGCCCGCCATCGTCAGGGTGGCGTCGCCGAACCGGCGGCGGACGATGGCCAGGGTGCGGACCGCCAGCTCGGGCTCGTAGTACGAGTGGAACGTCCGCATCCAGAGCAGCCGGGGGGCGAGCACCGTCCGGTGGCGGAACGGGTAGTCGTCGATGACGAGCGGGTTGGGGATCACCTCGACCGGGACGCCGAGCCGGCGGGCGGCCACGGCCAGGTACTCCGACGGCGCCACGACGGCGCGGGCCGAGCCGAGCACCCGGCGGGCCCAGCGGGGGTGGCGCCGGAACTGCTCCGGCAGCGCTCCCCCGTGCAGCACCAGCACGTAGGGCAGCCCGCGCGCCCGGGCCACGGCGGTGGTGACGTCGGCCAGCACGAAGGAACGTCCGCTGTAGACGGAGACGAGCAGCAGGTCGACGTGCCCCTTCCAGCGCAGCAGCGACCACACGGTGTCGACCAACCGCCCCGGGGCGCTCGGCCGGCTCGACGTCGTGCGCACGTCGGCACCGTCGGCCCGCAGCAGCCCGGCCATGACCTCCGTGGTCGTCGTCACCCGCCCGTGCTGCGCGAGCAGGTGGCCGACCAGTCCCAGTCGGGGCTCAGTGGGTGCCGGTCGGGGCTCGGCTGGTCCCTGGGCCGAGGTCGAAGGGGGCGGCATCGGCCTGCAAGGTATCCTGCCGGTTCGATGCCCCCGGCCCTGCAGGTCCTCGAGCCGCCGCGCCCGTCGCCGCGCCAGGTGCTGCCGACCCGCCGGCCGCGACCCGGCCCCGGCGAGACCCTCACCGTCGCCGTGGCCTTCGTGATCGCCCACGCCCTGCTCGGCGTGGCCATGAGCTACTCGACGCTGCTGGCGTCCGGGGTGGCGGCGCTGACCCTCCTGGGCGCACTGGGGCTGGCCGCGTTCTCGAAGCGCATCGAGCTGGCCGTCCTGGCGGCGGTCTACGTCGGGAGCAGCGACGTCCTCTGGCGCATGACCAACGCCAAGGTGCCGTGGGAGAGCGGCAAGTACGTGTTCACCCTCGTGCTGCTCATCGTCCTGGCCCGCTTCGTGCGACCCCTGCGGCGCCCGTTCGTGCCACTGCTCTACCTGTTCGTGCTGCTCCCGTCGTGCGCCATCGCGGTGTGGCAGCTCGGCCCCGGGCTGGCCCGGGGCGAGATGGCCGCGACCCTCGCCGGCCCGGTCGCCCTCGGCGTCGCGGTGCTGGCCTTCCGCCAGTTCATCGCCACCGAGGCCGAGGCCCGACGCCTGCTGGCGGCCGTCGTCGGCCCGGCCGTGGCCGTCGCGGCCATCGCCACCAAGGGCACCATCGCCGCCGGCACCATCAAGTTCACCGGCGAGTCGAACTTCGTGACGTCCGGCGGCTACGGGCCCAACCAGGTGTCGAACATCCTCGGCGCAGGTGCCGTGTGCTGCCTGCTCCTCACCCTGTCCCATGCCCCGCTGCGCGTCCGCATCGCCTCCATGGCCGTCGGTGCCTGGCTCGTCGGTCAGGCGCTGCTCACCCTGTCCCGGGGCGGCGTCTGGGGGTTCGTCGCCGCGGCCGTGTGCATCGGGCTGGCCGGCCTGCTCACGTCCGGGACGCGGTCCAGGGTGCTGGTCGTCGGCGTCGTCGTCGTGCTGGCCGCGGTGCTGGTCTACTCCTGGGTCAACCTGTTCACCGCCGGCTCGCTGGCCAACCGCTACGCCGACCAGAGCTCGACGAACCGCAGCGACATCGCCCGGGGCGACGTTGCCCTGTTCGTCGACAACCCCCTCTTCGGCGTGGGACCCGGGGTGTCGAAGTACGTGCGCACCGGCGTGAGGGAGGCCGACGGCAGCACCCACACCGAGTACTCCCGGCTGCTCGCCGAGCACGGGGTGTTCGGCGTGGTCGCCCTGGTGCTGCTGGCCACCATGCTCGTGCAGGCCCTGCGTTCGACGACCACCACCTGGAACCGCTTCGTCGCGGCCGGAGCCGGCGTCTACGCGCTCTTCACCATGAGCCACAGCGCCACCCGGATCGCGGTGATCGCGGTGATGTTCGGTCTGGCCTCGTTGCGGGTCGAGTGGGCCGAGGTGCCCGCGGCCGCGGCGACCGACCCGGTCGGGCCCGCGAGCCCCGGCCCGAGAGCTATCGCGAGCGGCTCACCCGCCGGGCCATCGCCGCCCGGTAGACCTCCTCCCACCGAGCGGTCATCGCCGTGTTCGAGTAGCGCGCCTCGAGCCGCTCGCGCAGCTCCGCCCCCGCCCGATGCCGCTCGTCGGGGTCGTCGAGCAGTGCGACCAACGCCCGGGCCAGGGCCTCCGGGTCACCCGGGGCCACGAGCCGGCCGTCGTGGGCGCCCATCATCTCGGCCACCTCCCCGACCGCGGTCGCCACCACCGGCAGGTCGGCGAGGCCGTACTCGAGCACCGCCAGGGGCGTGCCCTCCTCGACCGAGCTCAGCACCCCGATGTCCGACGCGGCGAGCACCGCCGCCACATCGGTGCGGACGCCGAGCAGGGCCACGTTGGCCCCGACGCCACGTCGTTCGATCTCGGCCCGCACCTCGTCGGCATAGGGCCCGGTGGCGTGGCCGACGAGCAGCAGCACTGCGTCGGGGTGGGTGGTGGCGACCCGGGCCATCGCCCGCACCAGCGTGAGCTGGTCCTTCGGTGGGCGCAGGTTGGCCACGCACACGATCCGGGCGCCCGTCCGACCAGGGAGGTCGGGCGCTGGTGCGGCGTCGGCGTCGAGCACCGAGAAGTTGGGCACCAGCACCAACCGGTCCCTGAGCCAGAGCCGTCGCCGATCGTCGGCCTCGATCTCGGCGCTGGCCGCGACGCCGGCGTCGATCCACGGGGTGACCAACCGCAGCGGCCAGGGGTTGCGCTGGGCCGCGCCGCCGAGGTGGTCGTGCCAGACGACGGCAGGCCGGGGCCCGACCGCGAACGCGGCGGCCACGAGGAACACCGACGTCGAGTGGGCGTGGATCACGTCGATCCCCCGCTCGCGGACGATGGCGCGCAGCGCCGCGATGGCGGCCGGGTCGAACCGACCGGACCGGTCGAGGCACTGCCAGCGCACGGCGGGGTCGAGGGCGCCGGCCAGCGGGCCGGCCCGCCGGGTCGCCACCAACGAGCTCTCGTGGCCGTGCCGGGCCAGGTCGTTGGCCAGGTGCACGGCCATCTGCTCGGCGCCACCGACCGCCAGGCTGTCGATCACCTGCAGCACCTTCGCCGGGCCCGACCCGGCGACACCGAGCGCCACGGGAGCGGCCAGGGCGACCACCCCGCGGAGGACGGGCGGGCGCAGCATGTCGCAGCCGTCCGGCCACGCCACCGCCAGCACCCGCCGGAGCTCGCGCTCGTACTCCTCGAGCGAGAACCGGGCGGCCCACCGCGCCGACGCCCGCGACCGGCGATCGAGGTCCGCGTGGTCGACGGACAGCCGCTCGAGCTCCCGCTCCACCGCGGCCGCGTCCCCCGGTCGGACGGTGAGCCCACGTCCTTCGCCGAGGATGGTCGGCACCATGCCGCCGTCGTTCCCGATGCACACCACCCCGAAGGCCATGGCCTCGACGATGGCCTTGGGCCAGCCCTCCGAGTCCGAGGCGAGCACGAGGACGTCGGCCCCGGCGTACTCGGTGAACACGGCCGCCTGGTCGACGGCCCCGACGAACTCGACGGCGAGCCCCGCCGCGGCCACCTCCAGGGCGGCCCGTGCGGGCCCGTCGCCGACGATGCGCAGCGCCGCCGGCACACCCCGGTCGGCGAGGCGTCGAACGGCCTCGACCACCGCGTCGACGTGCTTGGCCGCGGTCAGCCGGCCGACGAACAGGACCCGGAGCGGCTCGGTCGGGCCCGGGCGGGCCCCGGGCGCGCTCCGGGCCGCGGCCACCTGGGCGGCGGCGGCGAGCGCGGCGTCGCCCATCGCCGAGGAGAACGCCGGGATCACGTGCGGGCGATCGGTCGGCGCCGGGCCGTAGACCAGGACGGGACCCCGGAACCACCGGGAGCGGAGGATGGCCCGCTGCAGCCGCCAGGCCCGCGGCTCACCCTCGAAGCTCCGCCACTGCCCGGCGTACTTGGCCACCACCCGCCGGGCGCGCAGCGGCGCGATCAGCGAGCCGATGAGGCCGAGGTTGCCCGGACATCGGACCTGCACCGCGTCGGCGTCCCGCAGGGCCCGGTCGAGGCGCCGCACCATGACGGGCAACCGCACGAGCTGGGCCAGCTTGGCGCGGACGTCGTCTCCTCCCGCCTCGACCTGCGGCGCGAGCTCGACGTTCCCCGCGACCAGCGGCGAGGTGTCGGGCGGCGGCTCACCGTGGCGCACGGGCGCGGCCACCGTGACCCGGTCGACCATCGACGCCCACAGGTCGAGCTCGCGGGCGTAGGGGGTGTAGGCGTGGATGCGCCCCTGCCAGCGGTGGTGGACGACGTGGGACACCACCACCAGGTGGTGGCAGACGGGCGCGGCCGGCGGCTCAGCCACCGACCGACGCCCGGCGCTCGATCACGGACCGATAGTGCTCGACGTTGGTGACGAGCAGCTCGTCGATCGAGAACCGCTCGACGGCCCGGGCCCGGGCCCCGGCCGCGAGCCGGTCACGTCGGTCGCGGTCGGTGAGCAGACCGACCACCGCGTCCGCGATGGCCTTCGGGTCGAGGGGGTCGACGAGCACCCCCGACACACCGTCCTCGACCACCTCGGGCCCCGGACCGGTCGTGCTGGCCACCAGCGCCCGGCCGCACGCCATCGCCTCGACCCACGCCAGGCCCTGGGCCTCCATGTGGCTGGGCAGGGCGCACACCTCGGCCTCGGCGATCCGGTCGGCCACCCGATCGTGGTCGATCGGCCCCACGAACTCCACCCGGTCGGCGACCCCGGCCGGCAACGAGGCCCGCAGCCGCTCGGTGAACGACCGCCCCGTCGCCGGATCGACCTGGTCCCGCCCCACCACGGTCAGCCGCGCATCGGGCACCGCCGCCGCGACCGCCGGGAACGCCTCGACGAGCTGGCGCACGCCCTTCTTCTCGCAGACCGTCCCCACGAACACCACGGCCCCGGGCCGGCCCGGATCGACGGACGGAGCGGAACGCCTCGACGTCGACCGCGTTCGGGATCACCGTGATCGGCCGGTCGCCGAGGTCCGAGCGAGCTCGGCCGTGCGGCGACCGACGTAGGCGCTGACGGCCATCAGGTCGTCGGCCCGGCGGATCGAACGGGCCTCGAACCAGCTGCGCATCCGGGCCGGCTCCCGACTCTCCGCGACGGCGAAGAACCGGTGGCCGCCGTGGATCCGCACCACGGCCGGGAACCCCAGGTGCCGGGGCGCGGCCCACAGCGACGGCTCGGGTCCCTCGACCACGTCGATCGCCTCGGCCGCGTCGACCGCCGCCAGCCGCTGCCACAGCCGACGCTGGTCGGACACCGCCCGCCACCCGGGGATCCGGCCGCGGCTGACCAGCCGGATCACCTGCACGCCCCGGTCGTCCTCCACCCGGTCGACCGGCAGTTCGTCGCGTGCCGGGTAGGTGCCGATCACCGTCACCCGGTGCCCCTCGCCCACCAGCCGCCGACCGAGCGTCCGGGTGAACGACCCGATCCCCCCGTGGGTACCCGGCGGATACTCGTTGCAGATGAACGCGACGTGCATCACACGAGCTTGGCGAGCCTGAGCGCCTCGGCGTAGTAGGCGTTGTCGCGCTCGAGGTCGGCCCGCGAGCCCGATGGCCTCGATGCGGCCCTTGCTCGACCACGATGACCCGGTCGCAGATGCGCAGAGTCGACATGCGATGGGCGATGATCACCAGCGTGACCCGGCCCTTGAGGCCCTCGAGGGTGCTGCGGATGGCCTCCTCCGACGCCAGGTCGAGGGCGCTGGTCGGCTCGTCGAGCACCAGCAGCGACGGTCGACCGGCGAGGGCCCGGGCGATGCACAGGCGTTGGCGCTGGCCGCCCGAGAACCGGCCCCCTCCGGCTCCGATCCACGTGTCGAAACCCTCGGGCCGCGCCTCGATCTCGTCGAGCACGTGGGCGGCCCGGGCCGCCTCGACCACCCGGTCCGGGCCGATCCCGTCGCGGAAGCAGACGATGTTGTCGAACACGGACCGGTCGAACAGGTGCGCATCCTGGGGCACCAGGGTCATCATCGCCGCCCAGCTCGCACTGGTGTACTCCTCGGGTGCGTGGCCGTTGACCAGCACCCGCCCCTCGTCGGGCTGCCGGAGGCCGAGCAGCAGCTGCACGATGGTCGACTTCCCGGATCCCGAGGGCCCGACGATGCCGACGGCCTCGCCCGCGCCGATCTCGAAGTCGACGTGGTCGAGCGCGGGCTGCCCGGGGTGGTAGGCGAAGCTCACCTGGTCGAACCGGACGGCCCGCAGCGGCTGGTCGAGCGCGAGCGTCCCCACGGGGCGGGCCGAGGCCCGGTAGCGCGCGAGCTGCTCGTCGAGCTTGTCGACGTAGGGCATGCAGGAGAGCACGCCCTGGTAGTTGCCCTGCAGGGTGCGCCCGTACTGCACGGCCCGGTAGAGCAGCAGCACCATGGCGATGTAGGGCTGCGGGTTGTCGACGCCGGCCGCGATCAGCGCGACCAGCCCGCCGACGGCGGCGAGGTAGATGAGGTTGTTGTTGACCGCGTTGAGCCGGAACGTCGCGGCCTCCGACTTGTACACCGCGGCCGCGAGGCCGTCGATGTCGGCACCGACCTCCTCCTCGATCCCGTCACGGGCGTCGAACACCCGGATCTCTCGGGCCAGGTCGACGAGCTCGTCGATGCGGGTCGCCACGCTCGCGCTGTGGCTCCACATGCTGCTCGACGCCTGGTGCGAGGCGTGCAGCAGCGGGCGCACCAGCAGGGCCACGCCGGTGAGCACCACGATCACGACCACGGCGGCGTATCCCGCGATGGCGGTGCTGGCGATCACCATGACGACCAGACCCGACAGGGCCACGACGGTCTCGACCGACGCCTTCAGGGCGTTGCGGGTCTGGATGATGACGTTGACGAGGGTGGTCTGCAGGCCACCGGCCTGCTCGACCGACTGCAGGTCCCACGTCGACGCGAGGAACCCGTCGAGCACCTCCCTGCGGGCGGCCCGGTCGTAGGACGCGTCGGTGCGGGCCCGCAGCTCGAGGAACACGAACTCGATCACCGCCCGCACCAGCACGGCGGAGATGGCGATGACGCAGAGGCCCGTGCGCGACACGCTCAGGTGGACGCCGACGACCTCCTTGCTCAGCTCCTGGCTGCCGTTGGTCAGCAGCGACGCCAGGGCGGCGATGAGCACCACGATGCCGGCCTCGAGCAGCGCGCCCACGACCCCGAGGGCGCTGAGCACCACGAGCCGACCCCGGTAGGAGTGGAAGTGGCGCCACAGGGTCACGACCACCGTGCGGGGGCCGATGGACGGCCGATCGGCCTGCACCACGCTCAACGCCCGGCTACCTCGTGGTTGATCATCAGGCCTTCCGGGAGACGACAGGGGGAACGGGCAACGCTACCCGAGCGACTCCCGGTGCCGGGCAGCCCGCCGCTACGGTCGGAGCGGATCGAGCGGGACCGGAGGAGACGCCCTCGATCACCTCGCCCCCGAGGTCGTGATCAGCCGGCTCGTCGCCTGAGGCTCAGGGAGCGACCACCTGCACGTGGGCCGGGTCGATCCGCACGCCGCAGCGGGTGCCTGAGGCCGGGTGCTCCGAGCCGTCGACCACCGCGGTGAGCCGCCCGTGGCCCTCGAGGTCGAGTCGCACCTCGGTGGCCCCGGAGGCGAACATCACCCCCGTCACCCGCGCCGGCATCGACCCCGGCGCGTCGAACGGGGTGAGGGCGATTCCTTCCGCTCGAACCAGGAGCGTCACCGTGGGCGCCGTGGTGTCGACCGCGAGCGACCCGCCCCAGGGCGCCACCGCCCGCCCGTCGACGACCGGCACGTCGAACAGGTTCGTCAACCCCAGGAACCGGGCCACGAACACCGATGCCGGCCGGGCCCAGACGTCGGCCGGTGACCCCTGCTGCGCGATGCGACCGCGGTCCATGACCACGACGCGGTGGGCCAGGCCGAGGGCCTCGCCCTGATCGTGGGTGACGTACAGCACCGCCACGCCGATCGCGGCGAACAGCTCCCCCAGCTCCAGCACCAGCCGGTCGCGGAGCGCCCGGTCGAGCGCGCCGAGCGGCTCGTCGAGCATCAGCAAGCCGGGACGGGGGGCCAGGGCCCGGGCCAGGGCGACCCGTTGGCGCTCCCCGCCCGACAGCGCGGCCACGGATCGCCGCTCGGCGCCGGGCAGGCCCACCAGCTCGAGCAGCTCGGCGACCCGCTGCTCGCGCTCGCGCCTCGGGACCCCTCGCATGCGCAGGCCGAACGCCACGTTGTCGCCCACGTCGCGGTGCGGGAACAGGGCATAGTCCTGGAACATCAGGCCCACGCCCCGTTGGTGGGTGGGCACCCCGGCCAGGTCGTGGCCGTCCAGGGCGATCGTGCCCTCCTCGATCGGCACGAGGCCGGCCACCGCTCGCAGCAGGGTCGACTTGCCGCATCCGCTCGGCCCGACGACCGCGACGACCTCCCCCGCGCCGACGTCGAGGTCGAGCCCGTCGAGCGCGGGATGGTCCGCACCCTCGTAGGCCACGGTGAGCCCGCGGACCTCGAGCATCAGAACTCGCCGAGCGAGCCGAGGCGCACCCGGTCGATGAGCAGGACGACGACCCCGGTGACGACCATCAGCAGCGTGCTCAGCGCCATCGCCTGCCCGAGGTTGAGGGCCCCCGGGGCGCCCAGGAACCGATAGATGGCGATGGGCACCGTCGGGTGGTCGGAGCGGGCGAGGAAGACCGTCGCGCCGAACTCGCCGAGGGACACGGCGAACGCGAAGCCGGCGCTCACCAGCAGGGCCCGGAACACGATGGGGAGATCGATCTCACGGAACGCCCGGCCCGGCGGCGCCCCGAGCACCGCCGCCGCGTCGCGCAGCTGCCGGTCGATCGAGCGGAGCACCGGGACGAGCGTGCGGATCACGAACGGCACGGCCACCGTCGCCTGGGCCAGCGGGACGAGCCACCACGAGTCGCGCAGGTCGAACGGCGGGCGGTTCAGGGCGATGAGGAACCCGAAGCCCACCGTGACCGCCGACGTGCCGAGCGGGAGCATGAGCGCGGCGTCGAACCACACCACCGACCGGCCCCCTCCCCTCCTCGCCACGACCCACGCCGCCATCCCCCCGACCACCACGGCGACCATCGTGGCGACGGCGGCGGTGGTGAGCGAGTTGGCCACGGCCTCCACCGGGGACACGAACAGGGTGCTCCCCCGGCGGCTCGTGCCCAGGGCCTGCCAGTAGGTGAGGGCCGGGCCGGTCACCGTCGAGATCGAGCGCCAGGCCAGCACCGCGAGCGGGGCGACGACGAGCAGGCCGAGCGCCGCGATCACCACGGCCACGAAGGCGCGCTCGCCCGCCGTGCGGGGCCGCCGGGCGACCTCCGAACGGGGTCGCAGGGCCCCGGCGACCGACCGGCGCCGCTGGTAGCGCGCGTAGAGCAGCAGCACGGCCCCGACGCCGACGAGCTGCAGCAGGGCCAGCACGGCCGCGATGTCGAGGTGCAACAGGCGGGCGGTCTGGGTGTAGATCTCGACCTCGAGCGTGCGGGCCCTCGCGCCGCCCAGCAACAGCACGACGCCGAACGACGTGAAGCAGAACAGGAACACGATCGACGACGCCGCCGCGACAGCGGGCATCAGGAGCGGCAGGGTGACCTCGCGGAAGGCCCGTAACGGGGAGGCGCCCAGCGTTCGGGCCGCGTCCTCGAGCGCGGGGTCGAGGTTGCCCCAGAGCCCGCCGACCGTGCGCACCACGACGGCCAGGTTGAAGAACACGTGGGCGATGAGCACCAGCCAGATGGTGTCGTGCAGGTCGACACCGAGCGCCGGGTGCGGCCCGAGCAGGGCCAGGAACGCGGCCCCGACCACGACGGTGGGCAGCACGAAGGGCACGAGCAGCAGCGACCACAGCAGCCGACGGCCGCGGAACTCGAAGCGGGCGAAGACGGCGGCCACGGGGAGGGCGACGAGCACGGTGAGCACGGTCGACACCACGGCCTGCCACAGCGTGAACCAGGCGACGTGGCGGTAGAAGGGGTCGCCGACGACCTCGGTGACCACGCCGAGCTGCCAGTGCCCACCGGGTCGCAGCCCGCGACCGATGATCGAGACCACCGGGTAGACGAACAGCACCCCCAGGTAGGCGAGCGGCACCACCACCAGCGCCGCTCGCCCGGCACGCCTGAGGAGCGGTCGGATCATCCGAGGACGGTGCGGGTCCAGGTGTCGACCCAGTCGGAGCTGCTCGCACCGATCTGGTCGGCCGGCAGGCTCAGCGGGTCGGTGGGGTTGGCCGAGTACTTGGCGAACAGGGCGGGCACCGTGGCGGTGCTGCTGACCGGGAGCACGTACATCTTCTCGGGCATGTCGTTCTGGAACTGGTCGGACAGGAGGAAGTCGATGAACGCCGCGGCCGCGGCAGGGCGCTTGGTGCCGGTCAGCACGCCGGCGAACTCCACCTGGCGGAAGCAGCTGTCGTCGATCACCGCGGTCGGGGCCTCGGCCGGCGGCGGGTCGGCCTCGATCACCTCGGCCGGGCTGGTCGCGTAGGAGACCACGATGGGCTTGTCGCCCTTGCCCGAGCTCCCGGAGAACGACGTGTAGTAGGCCGCCTCCCAGCCGTCGACCACGCTCACGCCGTTGGCGCGCAGCTTCTGCCAGTAGGCGGCCCAGCCGTCGTCGCCGTACTTGGCCACGGTGGCGAGCATGAAGGCCAGGCCCGGCGTCGACGTGGCCGGGTTCTCGACCACGAGCGTGCCCTTGTAGTCGGCTCCGGTCAGGTCGTCCATCGACGTCGGCGGCGCGATCCCGTGGGAGGCGAACCAGGCCTTGTCGTAGTCGAGGCACACGTCGGCGTGGTCGATCGGGGTGACCCGGTGCTCGGGGTCGAGCTGGAACGCGGCGTCGACGGTGGACAGCGCAGGTGACTCGTAGGGCTCGAACAGGTTCGCGTCGTAGGCCTTGGTGAGCGTGTTGTTGTCGATCCCGAAGAGCACGTCGGCCTGCGGATCGTCCTTGGTGAGGATGGCCTTGTTCACGACCTCGACCGCGTCGCCTTCGCTGATGAGCTCGACCTTGATGCCGGTGCGATCCTCGAACGCCTGCAGCACCGAATCGCTCACCGCGAACGAGTCGTGGGTCATCACCCGCAGCGCGCCCGGCGCATCGGGGACCGTGGTGGCGGGAGCGGTGGATGCGGTGGTCCCGCCGGAGCTGGTCGACGTCGAGCTGCCGCACGCGGCCGCGAGCAGCGCCAGGGCGATGACGACCGCCGCCGCGAGTCGGCCTCGACGGGCGGCAGGGGCGGGACGGGGGCTCGGTGGGTGGGGTGATGGGGGCATGGACGGTGTGCTCCTGGTCTGGGTCGGTGGGGAGGTGGTCGGGTGAGATGAGGTCAGGGGGTGGGGGTGTGGACGGCGAGCAGCACGCCGCCCCGCACCACCACCGAGGCACGTGGGCCGGTCAGCTCGTTGCTCACGCCTCGGGTGGACCCGGGCTCGAGCGGCTCGTCGACGAGCGGGTAGAGCAGCCCGGCCGTGGTCACGCCGGTCACGCGACCGGCGATGGCCAGCAGCGTGACCAGGTCGCCCGCCGAGCCGGCCAGGTCGAGGCGGTGGCGCACGACGTGCAGGCGGGCCGGGCCCACGATGGCGCGGACGGCCATGCCGGCGTAGGCGTCGCGGGTCAGCAGCAGGGCCCCCGCGAGGAAGTGGTCGACCCTGCCCCCATGGCCCCCGACGACCACGATCTCGTCGGGTCGGCGCGCCGCAGCGGCGTCGAGCCCGAGCTCGAGGTCGGTGCTGTCCTTGGCCACGGGGTGGCGCTCGACCCGCGCGCCCGAGGCCTGGGCTGCCGCCAGGGCCTCCGGCGAGACCGAGTCGAAGTCACCGACGGCCAGGTCGATCGGCCACTCGAGCGCGAGCGCGTGCTCGACCCCCGAGTCGGCCGCGATGGTGAAGGCACCGACCGGGAGCTCGTCGACGACGCGGTGGGGCACCGCATCGCCACCGGTGAAGATGACGACCGCTCGGTTGCCGGTGGGTGAGGTGTCCATCGCGTCTCGGGTGTCGTTCGGATCGAAGAACACGCGAGACGGATGACGAAGCCTCCCTGCGCCGGCATTACCCGGATCAGGTCGTGACGGTCGGAGGATGCGTCCTCCCTCTCAGCCCGACGACGGGCTCCCGTGTTCGCCTCGCACCCTAGCGGATGGCTCCGGCCCGACCCTCATGGGCCATCCGGCTCGATGTGGCGGCCCGCCCCCGGACAGCCGGGTACCACCCCGTAGGCTGTCGGGCCGTGACGGCGACCTCGAGGACCGACAGCTCGGCCGCCACCCCCGGCTCCCCTCGCCGGCGCCGCACCCGTCGCCGCCGATCGAGCCGCACCGACCGGGAGGCGGTGCGGGCGCTGGCCGTGCTGGCCGCCGTCGTCGCCGCGTTCGCCCCTGTCGCACCGACCGGTCTCGAGGCCGTCGACCGCCTGCTGGCTGCGGCCCTCGCCGGCGTGGTCACCCTGGCCACCTCACGGGCCTCGCGCTCGGCCGGGCTCTGGCTGGCCGGCCTCGCCACCGCCGTGGCGATCGGCTCGCCCTGGGTCGTCAGCGCCGGCCTCGCGCTGGCCGTCGCGCTGGCGCTCGTGGTCTCGGCCGACTCGATCGTCGGCGAGCGACAGCGCTGGCCCGGCGCGGTCATCGGTGCCCTGGCCGCGCTGTCACTGCTCCGCGCCCCGCCGATCGGCTTTTTCGGGCTGCCGTCGCTGATCACCGCGCTGGCCGTCGCGCCCGTGCTCTGGTCGGCGTGGACGCGCTCCCGCCGACCGGTCCGCGCCCGCATCACCGTGGCCGTCCTCGTCGGCGGCGCGCTCGTGCTCCTGGCCGTCGCCGGCCTGGGCGTGGCCGGCCTGCTCGCCCGCACCCAGGTCACGGCCGCCACCGACCACGCCCGCGACGGCCTCGAAGCGCTGCGGGCCGGCGACCAGCAGGCGGCGGCGACCCTCTTCGACCAGGCCACCCGCGAGTTCCACGAGGCCAACGATCAGGTCTCGGCCCCCTGGGCCCAGCCCGCCCGGCTGGTCCCCGTGGTCGCCCAGCAGGCCGAGGCCCTGCGCTCGGTGACCGGCTCGGGCGAGCAGCTCACCCACACCGCCTCCATCGCGGCCACGACCGCGCCCTACCGCCAGCTGAAAGCGCGAGCGGGGCAGATCGACCTGGCCACGTTGCGGTCGATGCAGGCCCCGGTCGCGGCCTCGGCCGCCGCCCTCGAGGCGGCCCAGGCCACCGTCGCGTCGGTTCGCAGCCCGTGGCTCGTCGCCCCCCTGACGGCCAACCTCGACCGCTTCGCGGCCGAGATCGACCGGACCCGCCCCGAGGCCGACCTGGCCGAGCAGGCGCTGCAGGTGGCACCGGCCCTGCTGGGCGCCGACGGCGCCCGCCACTACTACATCGAGTTCGCCACCCCCGCCGAGATGCGCTTCCAGGGAGGGTTCGTCGGCGCCTACGGCGTGCTCACCGCCACCGACGGGCACGTGGTGCTCGAGCGCTCGGGGCCGATCGAGGAGCTCAGCGAGGCCCCCGGGGCAGCCGACCGGACCTTGTCGGGCCCGGCCGTCTACCTCGAGCGGTACGGGCGCCTGAACCCGGCCCGCTTCCCCCAGAACCTCACCGCCTCGCCCGACCTCCCCGACAACGCCTCCGCCGCCGCCCGGATCGTCCCGCAGGCCGGTGTCCCGGCCATCGACGGCGTGATCTACGTCGATCCGATCGGGCTGGCCGCGCTGTTGCGCCTCACCGGGCCGGTGACGGTGCCCGGCCGGGCCGAGCCCCTGACCGCGGACAACGCCGCGCCCTACCTGCTGCGCGACCAGTACCTGTCCGGGGGCACCGACGCGGCCCGCCACGACGGGCTGACCGAGGCGTCCAAGGCCACCTTCGACGCCCTGGTCAGCCGCGAGCTCCCGAGCCCGGCCGAGATCGGCGCCGACCTGGGCGGGGCGATGCGGGGCGGGCACCTCCTCTTCACGACGTTCGACGCCGACGAGCAGGCGTTCTTCGGCGGACTCGGGTCCACGGGCGCGTTCCTCGGCGGCGCGGCCGACGCCGGCCCCACCAACGACACCGACCACACGACGGACTGGCTGTCGGTGCGCACGTCCAACGCCGGTGGCAACAAGATCGACAGCTTCCTGCGCCGCGACGTCGACTACGACGTCACCGTCGACCCGATCAGCGGCGCGGTCGACGCCACCGCCACCATCGCGCTCCACAACGACGCGCCCGCCGGTGGCCTGCCCGACTACGTGATCGGCAACCTCTTCGGGCTCCCCCGCGGCACGAACCGGCTCTACCTCGGCGTCTTCACCGCCGACGAGCTCCGATCGGCCACGCTCGACGGCGCCGAGGTGCCGGTCGAGAGCCAGTACGAGTTCGCCGGGCACGTCTACTCCACCCGGATCGACATCCCGCCGGGGGCGACGGCCACGGTGGTGCTGCACCTGCAGGGCTCCGTGCGCACCGGCCGCGGCGGGGTCGACGGCTACCGGCTCGGCCTGGGTCACCAGCCCCTCGTCACCGACGACCACCTCACCGTCAGAGTGCGCTCCGCGGACGGGTCCGTCCCGGTCGCCCTGGCCGAGCTGATCGCGGCCGGCGACGACCGGCTCGCCGTCGGCCTCGAGCCCGACGGCGCCCAGGTCGACCTCGTCCAGCAGGCCGATCTCGCCCTGCACGTGGGGTTCCACCGCCCGTGACCCCCGACGTGGGACCATCGGGGCCGATGATGGACACCCGGCAGCTGATCAACCAGACTGTGCCATCTGCCCGGCCCGACCCAGGGCCGGGGCTCTCGACCGAAAGCCCCTCACCGATGCGTGCCAACCGATCACTGCGAATCGCAGCCGCACTGTTGATCGCCCTGCTGGCGCTCGGCCTCCCCGCCGCCGCGGCGACAGCCCAGACCTACCCCAGCACGCCCACCCTCACCGTCGACCAGCCCGTCGTGCCCCCCTGCACCACCATCGTTCTCACCGGCACCGGCTTCCTGCCCGACACCCTCGTCACCATCACCGTCGACGGCACGGTCATCGGCACGGTCATGACCGACGATCAGGGCAACTACACGTTCACCTACACGGTGTCGTGCTCCGCGGTCGACGGCGCCGTGCTCACCTTCACCGCCAACGACGGCACGAACATCCTCAGCGTCTCGGTCACCATCGAGGCCGCCGCGGTCACCACCACCACCGCCGGCTCCCTGCCCAAGACCGGCGCGTCCGACACGACCATGCTGCTCGTCCGGGTCAGCGTCGTGCTGGTCGCGGTGGGCGGCATCCTCGTGCTGGCCGCCGGCCGCCGCCGGCGCGACCACGCCGATCTCGACGCCTGATCCCCCACGGGCCGTGCGGGGTCTCGCGCATCGGGGCCGCCGTTGGCTGTCGCGCCTGATCGACCAGCGCCTGCGGTTCGACCAGCACGGGGTGGTCACCGTCGGCCGTGACGTCGAGGGGCTCAAGCACGTTCGCTTCGAGGGGCTCAACGCGGTCGGCCGGGGCACGGTGTTCCAGGGCGAGGTCACAGTCGGCCTCGCCTCGACCATCGGCCCCAACACGCTCGTGCACGGCCCGGTCGAGATCGGCCGCTACTGCCAGTTCGGGTCGTCGGTCGGCCTCTACGGGAGGGACCATCCGACCACCCTCGCCACCACCTACGTCAACAGCCAGCTGCTGGGAGGCGTGCTCAGCGACCTCGCCCGCGAGGACCCGGTGCGCATCGGGCACGGCGTGTGGCTCGGCCACGGGGCGGTGGTCCTGCGAGGGGTCACGATCGGCAACGGGGCCGTGATCGGCGCCGGTGCCGTGGTCACCACCGACTGCCCTCCCTACGCCGTCGTCGTCGGCAACCCCGCCCGCGTCGCGCGCACCCGTGTCGCCGACGACGTCGCCACCGCCATCGAGGCCTCGCGCTGGTGGGAGCTCACGCCCACCGAGCTCGGGCCCTACCGGGACGCCCTCACCACCGACCTGGTCGCCGATCCCACCGGTGGCATCGCCCTGCTCGAGGCCCTCGGCGACCGCCGCTGACCGGCCGCCGCTGACCGACCTGCGCTCACCGGCCGGCATCCTCCAGCCGGCTCACCTCACCCGACGGGTGGCCCGCTCGGCGACGCGGGCGCGGACGGCCATGGGCACCCGGCCGAAGCGACTCGGGCTCCCGCGGCCCACCGCCGGCAGGGGCAGGCGCTCCGGGGTCGTCGCCGCCCGCTGGGCCTCGAGCTCGTCCGCCATCCACGGTTCGACGACGTTGCCGAGGTGCAGGGCCCAGGCCTGCGGCGTGGCCAGGCGCCACCACCCGGCCGAGTCGAGGGGCAGATCGAGCGCCTCGCGCTCCGAAGTCCGGTTCGGCCCCGGGGTCACGTCGCGGAGGGCGGCCCGGCGGACGCCGAAGGCGAAGTGCCCGGCTCCCACCAGCGCGGTGACCGGCCCCCGCTCGACGACCAGCTGCTCGGCCTCGTGGCCGGCGAACAGGTCGGGGGTGCCCACGCTCTCGGCGAAGCGGGTCAGGTCGGCGGGATCGACGACCGATCGGCGCGCCACCTCGCGGCGGGTGAGGGCGTCGAGCACGGTCGCCGAGCTGGCGTAGGTGGCCAGGTTCGGCGCGGGCGAGGCGCCGACGATGCCGCACTCGGGGAAGGCGGCGAGCACCGAGGTCAACGCGTGCTGCCACCCCGACCGCCACAGCACGTCGGCATCGGACCCCACCACGATCGGCTCCCACGACGCGCGCGCCCCGGCGAGGAAGCCGTCGAACTTGCCGAGGTTGTCGTGGCTCACCACGAGCTGGTCGATCGCGCCCGACCGCTGATGCCCGGCCAGCAGCTCGACCACCTCGGCGCAACACGCGTTGGCCACCACGGTGATGCGGGTCTCGGCGCCGCTCGTGGCCGCCAGCGAGCCGAGGCACAGCTCGAAGATGGCGACGGCCTCGGCGAAGTACCCGCTCAGCTCGGGGACGTAGAGCGGCACCACCACCCGGATGTCGGCGTCCGATCGGGCCTCCCGACCGGACTTGGCCGGGTTCTCTCCGATGCGCACCGCGCCATGATGGCAGAGGCCGCCTCCTCGACCGGGACGGCCGGCCCCCGGGCCGATCTAGCCTCCGGGCATGGCGCACCTGCTCGTCGTCCCAGCGTTCCTCGGCCGCCACGGTGGCTTCGAGAACTACGTCGACGCCGTCGTCACGGTGGCCCTCGACGCGGGCCACCAGGTCACCGTGGTCAGCGATCGTCCGGCCCTCGGGCGCACCGACGTGGCCGAGCACTGGGTCGGTCGGGCCGCGATGCGCAGTGCCGAGGGCGACTGGAGGGCCACCCCGCGCGGGCGGGTCACCGTGGCCGCCGCGCTCGTCCGCGACACCGCCCGCCGTCGGAGCTGGCCCTCGGCCGCGCAGCGCCTCCAGGCCGGCGAGACGCGGGCGATCCCCGCCATCGAGCGCTACTGGGGCACCGGGCCGGGCGTCGACCTGATGGCCTCGGCCGACCTGGTGCACCTCGTCGGCAAGCCCAAGCCGTGGGTCTGCGCCGCGCTCCGGGCCGCGCACCGCCAGGGCGTCCCGTCGGCCTATGCCGAGGTCGCGCAGGTCACGCCGGAGTACGCGGCGCGGCCCGATCTCAGGGGGTTCGCGGCGGTCGCCGCGCTCGTCGACCTGGCCGTCTGCTTCTACGACGAGCAGGCCGACGACCTCCGCACCCTGTTCGGGTACGAAGGGCCCGCGATCCGCGTCGAGCAGTGGGCCGACGGCCTCGAGGACGCCCTGCTCGCGCTGCCGGCTCCCTCGGCGAGCGATCCGCGCCCCGGCGACCGCGTCGTCGTCGGCTCCCTCTCCCGACTCGGCCCCGAGAAGGGGCTCGACACCCTGGTGCGCGGCTTCGCCGCGGCCGCCGCGACCGATCCCCGCCTGCACCTCTGCATCGGTGGCACCGGGCCGGAGGGTCCGGCCGCCGAGGAGCTGGCCCGTCGGCTCGGCGTCGCCGACCGGGTCGAGCTCGCGGGCTTCGTCGACGACCGGGTGTCGTTCCTCTCGGGGTTCGACGTGTTCGTGGTCTCGTCCATCGAGGAAGGCGGGCCGATCACGGGGGTCGAGGCCATGGCCGCGGCCCGGCCAGTGGTGTCGACCGCGGCCGGCGCCATGCGCGAGCGCATCCGCGACGGCATCGACGGCCTGCGCTTCGACGCCGGCGACGCCGACGGCCTGGCTCGTCACCTCGTCGACCTGGCCGCCTCGCCGGCGCGCCGGGCCGAGCTCGGTGCCGCGGCCCGCCGGCGCTACCTCGAACGCAACCACTCGTCGATCACCGTCCCGGCACTGGTAGGCGGCTGGGCGTCCCTGCTCGAGCGGCCGGCCCGGCCCACCCCGAACCACGAGCCCGGTGAGTCACCGGGGACCAGACCCTGACCTACGCTGAACCGGCCATGGACTCCCCCAACGACCCCCACGCGCCCTTCGCCCACGAGCGGGCCTGGGAGTACGAGAACGGCTTCTACCTCACCTCCCCCGTGGCCCGGATGGGCAAGGCCCTGGCCCAGTACGAGCTCTACCAGCAGATCACCGGGCTGCCGGGCGATGTGCTCGAGCTCGGGGTGTACAAGGCGGCCTCGCTGGTGCGGTGGCTCACGTTCCGCGCCCTGCTCGAGGCCGACGCGTCGCGCCGGGTCTGGGGGTTCGACGCCTTCGGCCCGTTCCCGGCCGGCGATGTCGGAGGCGCCAGCGATCGAGCCTTCATCCGCCGCTTCGAGGAGGCCGGCGGCGACGGCCTCTCGATCCACGAGGTCAGCGCCTACCTCGCGGCCAAGGGGTTCACCAACGTCGAGCTGGTTCCCGGCGACGTCCAGGAGACCCTGCCGAAGGTGCTCGAGCAGCGGCCCGAGCTGCGCGTGGCCCTGCTGCACCTCGACCTCGACGTCTACGAGCCCACCGCGCTGGCGCTCGGCCTGCTCGTCGACCGCATGGTGCCGGGCGGGCTCATCGTGATCGACGACTACGGCCAGGTCGAAGGCGCCACCCGAGCGGTCGACGAGCTCTGCCGTGACCGGGGCCTCTCCCTCGAGAAGCTCCCGATCAGCCACGTGCCCGCCTTCCTCCGATGCTGATCGACGCGGTGATCCCGGCCCGCGGCGGCAGCACCCGGCTGCCCGGCAAGAACCTCGTCGTGCTCGGCGACCGGCCCCTCGTAGCCCACTCGATCCGCTACGCGCTCGAGCACCCGCTCGTCCGCGCCGTCTACGTCAGCACCGACTCGGACGAGATCGCGGCGGTCGCCCGTGAGCACGGCGCCGAGGTGCTGCGCCGGCCGGCCGACCTGGCCGACGCCCACGCCACCATCTCGAGCGTGCTCGCCCACGCCCTGGGTCGCATCGACGAGTGCGACCCCGCCAGCCCGGTCGACGCCGTCGTCACCCTGCAGCCGACCTCTCCGCTGCGCCTCGACGCCTGGCTCGACGCCTGTGCCGAACGGCTGCGGAGCCCGTCGTTCGATTCGGCCGTCACGGTCAGCCCGGTCACGTCGAAGGTCGGCACCATCGAGGACGGGGCGTTCCGGCCCGAGTACCGGCTCGAGACCCGCAGCCAGGACATGACGCCGCACTACCGCGAGAACGGGGCGATCTACCTCACCCGTGCCGCCACCATCGCCGCCGGGTCGGTGTTCGGCACGCGCATCGCCGCCGTCGTCACCGACCACGTCTTCACCACCGTCGACATCGACACCGCCGACGACCTCGCCTACGCCGAGTCCGTGCTGGCCCTGGCCCCATGACCGCTCCCGACACGCGCCCCCGGTTCCGGCTCGGCGACCGGCTGGTCGGTGGCGACGCCCCGCCGCTGGTGATCGCCGAGATCGGCATCAACCACGGAGGGAGCCTCGACGTGGCCCGCCAGATGGTCGACGCCGCGGCCGACGCCGGGGCCGAGGTCGTCAAGCACCAGACCCACGTGGTCGCCGACGAGATGTCCCGGCACGCCCGGTCGGTCATCCCCGGCAACGCCGACATCTCGATCTACGAGATCATGGAGTCCTGTGCCCTCGACGAGGACGACGAACGGGCGCTCAAGGACCACGTCGAGCAGCGGGGGATGATCTTCGTCAGCACGCCGTTCTCGCGCGCCGCCGCCGATCGCCTGCACCGCATGGACGTCGTCGGCTACAAGATCGGCTCGGGCGAGTGCAACAACTACCCGCTGGTGCGCCACGTGGCCGGGTTCGGTCGCCCGATGATCGTCAGCACCGGCATGAACTCGATCGACACCATCGCCCCGACCGTCGCGATCATGCGCGAGGCCGGCGTCCCGTTCGCCCTGCTGCACTGCACGAACGTCTACCCGACCCCGCCCGAGCTGGTGCGCCTCGGGGCCATCCCCGAGCTGGCGGCCGCCTTCCCCGACGCCGTCGTGGGCCTGTCCGACCACACGCTCGGCAACGTCCCCTGCCTCGGCGCCGTCGCCCTCGGCGCCGACGTGCTCGAGCGGCACTTCACCGACCGCATGGACCGCCCCGGACCGGACATCGAGTGCTCGATGGACCCGGCCGCCCTCGCCTCCCTCATCGCGGACAGCGCGGTCATGAAGCTGGCCCGCGGCGGCACCAAGGCCGCGGTCGCCGAGGAGGCGCCGACCATCGCCTTCGCCTTCGCCTCCGTCGTGGCCATCGCCGACATCGCACCGGGCGACCCGTTCACCGTCGACAACATCTGGGTGAAGCGGCCGGGCACCGGCGAGATCCCGGCGGAGGACTTCGAGAGCCTGCTCGGCCGACCGGCCGCGGCGGCCATCGCCGAGGGCGAGCAGATCGCCCGGTCCATGGTCGGCCCATGACGACCCCCTCGGGCGTGAGGCACATCCTGTTCGTCACCGGGACGCGCGCCGACTACGGCAAGTTGAAGTCGGTGATCCGCGCCGTCGACGAGGCCGACGGGTTCGACTACACGATCTTCGCCACGGGCATGCACCTGCTCGACAAGTACGGCACGACGTGGAAGGAGATCGAGAAGGACGGGTTCTCGAACATCTTCCTGTACTTCAACCAGGACCACTTCACCGACTCGATGATGGATCGGGTGCTGGCCGACACCATCAAGGGGATCAGCCACTTCGTGGCCGAGCACCACGTCGACCTCATCGTGGTGCACGGCGACCGGGTCGAGGCGCTGGCCGGAGCCATCGTCGGCTCCCTCAACGGCATCCTGGTCGGCCACATCGAGGGCGGCGAGCTGTCGGGCACCGTCGACGAGCTGATGCGCCACACCATCACGAAGATGTCGCACCTGCACTTCGTGTCGAACGCCGAGGCGTCCCGGCGGGTCGTGGGCATGGGCGAGTACGCCGACAAGGTGCACGTCATCGGCTCTCCCAACATCGACATCATGCTGTCGCCCAGCCTCCCGCCGATCGACGAGGTGCGCCGCCACTACGAGCTACCCGACGGGCGAGTTCGCCATCGTCGCCCTGCACCCGGTGGTCGGCGCCTCCGGGCATCTCCACGACGACACGGCGGCCCTGCTCGCGGCCATGTCCGGGTCGGGCCGCCGGTACGTCGTGCTCTACCCCAACAACGACACCGGGGGCGGGGAGATCCTCCGGGCGATCCGCGAGGTCGAGCACGACCCCGCGTTCCGCGTGCTGCCGTCGATGAAGTTCGAGTCCTATCTGACCGCCCTTCGCCACGCCGCCGTGCTGGTGGGCAACTCGAGCTCGGGCATCCACGAGGCACCGGTCTACGGCGTGCCCACGGTGAACGTCGGCGGCCGCCAGCACAACCGCTTCGATCACTCGTCGATCCAGCACGTGCCGTTCGACGCCGACGCCATCATGAAGGCCGTCGACCACGTCTGGGGCACCCGCTTCGAGCCCACCATGCACTTCGGCTCGGGCACGAGCGCCTCGTCGTTCGTCGCCGTGCTCCGCCGGCCCGACACGTGGGCGACGACGGTGCTGAAGCAGTTCAGCGACTGACGGCCTGCCCGGCGATGGCCTCGAGGGCCGAGACCACCGCCGTGCTCGACTCCCCCATCGGCACCCCGAGCTCGAGGTCGACGATGGCCCGCCGACCGGCGCGGTCGAGCTCGGGTCGACGGATGTAGCGCGACACCTGGTCGGCCAGCTCGATCGCGCCCTGCGCGACCTGTACGGCGCCCAGCTCGACGACCGGCCGGTAGTGCGTGAACCGGTAGTAGCGCTCCGCCCGCCGGTCCTCGGGGTGCCGGTCGAAGCCGAGGTTCACCACCGGCGTGTCGCGCAGGGCGAAGTCGATGCTCATCGTCGACGCCATGTTCACGTTGACGTCGGCCCCCGCGGTCAGCACCGTGAGGGCCTCGACGTCCTCGCGCGTCGGGTAGGCCGTGTGCCACAGCCGCCCGTCGAGGTGGGCCCAGTCGGGCGCGGCCTCGACCAGCTCCGGGTACCGCTGCCGGACACCGTCGAAGCGCTGGCCGGGATCGACCGGCGCGGTGCGCAGGACGACCTGCGGGTCGCCCTCGATCCTGCCGGATCGCGCCAACTCGAGCAGCACCGCCAGGTGGTACGGGTCGTCGGGGCAGGTGCCGGCGTCCCCCGCGGTGAAGCACACGATGGGCCGGCCGGGGTCGATCCCGAGTCGGGCGGCCAGCTCGACGCGGGTCGCCGGGTGGCTCGCCTCGGCATAGGGGTCGAACTGGGGCGTGCCGACCACGTGGGCCCGATCGGCGGACACGTCGGGGTAGAACTGCCGCAGCTCGGCGGCCATGTGGTCGGACCAGACCAGGAAGTGGTCGAACGGGGCCGCCATCCGACCCTTGGTGGTGAGGTTGTCCCAGCTGAACACGAAGGTGGCGGTGGGGATGCCGAGGCGCCGGGCAGCGAGGATCACCGGCAGCACGGCGAGCGGGCGCTGGTGCGTGCAGAGCACGACGTCGGGGGCGACCTCGGCCAGCCGCCGGGCGGCCACGTCGACCTCGGGTCGACGGTCGGCGAGCCGGTCGTGGGCCGCCACCAGGTGCTGCACGCCGTCGAGGGTGCCGAACGGCCGCGATGCGCTGCGCGCCACCAGGCGCAGGGCCCGGCTCCGCGGGCTGCCGGGTATCGGCTGGTCGAGCAGGAAGCGCGCCCCCGGGGTGTCGAGGGCGCGCAGGTGGGCGTACTCCAGCGTGCGCCGCAGGCTGGCTTCGGCCAGCCGCTCGGGATAGGGGTCGAGCGGCCCCCAGGCCCACCGGCCAGGGCCAGGGCCGTCGGGCCGACCGTCACCGAGCTCCGGCAGCGACGGATCGGCCCACACGGTGACGCCGCCGGCCGCCGCCAGCAGCCCGGCCGTGCGGCCGAGCACGAAGTTCCGAAGGCTCACGCCGTCGGGCACGAGCAGCAGGCTCTTCACCGGGCGCTCGTCGACATGGCCACCGATTCTAGGGCTCGCCTGAGGCGGCTCGGACCCCGACGTCGATGCGCTGGCCGGGTCCGGCACAACGCGCGACGTGCACCGCACCTCGCGCCGCCCTAGGTTCCCGACCACCACCGAGGATCGGTGGATCACGGACGCAGGGGGACGGGCAATGAACCACCGACGACGACAACGCGCTGGCCGCACGGCGACGGTGGTGGCGACGACCGCGGTCATCGCCCTGCTGGCCGCGTGCTCGTCGTCGAAGTCGGCGGCGCCGCCCGCGACCACCACCCCGATCGACGGGTCGACCGCCGCGGCGTGGAGCCGGCCGGCCTGCGACCGGGCGCCAGAGTCGCCTCCCGACGCGGCCGCCGTCCCCGGGGTGCCGAACGACCGGGACGTGACCTCGTTCGACGGCACCAGGATCCGGGCGCACTGGTTCCCGCTGACCTCCGCCACGGCCGACCACCCGGCCCCCACCGTGCTCATGGGGCCGGGCTGGGGCCAGGCCGGCGACACCGACGTGAACTCGGTCGGCTTCCTCGGCGCGCTGAACATCGCCGCGCTCCGCGACGCCGGGTACAACGTGCTCACCTGGGACCCGCGAGGCTTCGGGCAGTCCGCCGGGACCATCGAGGTCGACAGTGCCTCGTTCGAGGGCAAGGACGTGCAGCGGCTCCTCGACTGGGTGGCGGCCCAGCCCGGCGTGCAGCTCGACGGAGCCGGTGATCCCCGGGCCGGCATGGTGGGCGGCTCCTACGGTGGCGGCATCCAGATCGCCACCGCGGCCACCGACTGCCGGGTCGATGCCATCGTCCCCATCGTCGCCTGGCACTCGCTGCAGACCAGCCTCTACAAGGCCGACACGGTCAAGATCGGCTGGGCGAGCCTGCTCAACACGGCCGCCGCCGGCCGCTCGGTCGACCCGCACATCACCAGCTCCTTCGCGTCGAGCACGGCCACCGGCACGCTCAGCGACGCGGATGCGGCCTGGTTCGTCGACCGGGGACCGGGCGACCTGGTCAGCGACATCACCGTCCCCACCCTCATCGTGCAGGGCACGGTCGACACGCTGTTCACACTCGACGAGGGCGCGACCAACTTCGGTCTGATCCAGGCCTCGGGCGTCCCCGTCGCCATGATGTGGTTCTGCGGCGGCCACGGCGTCTGCCTGACCGATCCGGGCGACGAGAAGGCGGTGGGCGTCGCCGCCATCGCCTGGCTCGACCGCTACGTGAAGGACGACACGGCGATCGACACCGGTGCGCGCTTCGTGTTCGTCGACCAGAACGGCACCGCCCACCACGCCGGGAATTGGCCGCTCGACGCGGGCGAGCCCATCACCGCCTCGGGCCAGGGCACCCTCACCCTCACCGCCGAGGGGGGCTCCGGCCCGGTGACGACGTCGACGGACGGGGGCCTGCTCACCTCCATCGTCAAGCCCATCACCCCGGCACCGGCCACCAACGCGGTGAACGTCGACATCCCGATCACGGCCGACGCCCTCGTCGTCGGGGCGCCCCGGCTCACGCTCGCGTACTCGGGCACGGTGCCCGACGGCGACCGGCCGGCGCGGGTGTTCGCCCAGCTGGTCGATCCGGCGACCGGGCTGGTGCTCGGCAACCAGGTCACTCCGATCGAGGTGACCCTCGATGGGCAGAGCCACACCGCCGACGTGCCGCTCGAGATGGTCGCCTACGCCGCTCACGCCGGCCAGTCGCTGACGCTCCAGATCGTGGCCACGACCGTCGCCTACGCGCCGCCCCGCCTCGGCGGGTCGATCACCTTCGACCAGATCGGGATCAGCCTCCCGACCGTCACGGGGGTGAGCTGATCGACGGCCTCCTCAGGGGTCCCATCGGAGCGGGGCCAGGAACACTCCCCCCTGGCCCCAGCCGCAGTGGCTGACCCAGGTGGAGCCGTCGGTGTCGACCACCACCTCGGACGCGTGGGCGTCGATGAAGCCGACCTGGCCGTCGAGGTCGAAGTGCAGCGGGTCGTCGCTGGCCAGCACCCGCGTGCCGCGGTAGCCGGCCGGGTCGTAGCGCCCGGTCGTCTCGAGCGGCGCGATCAGGCGCTGCCAGTCGGGCCCGATGAACAGGTGGTACCGGCCGTCGCGCTCGACCACGAACGGCGACTCGGTCGGGCCGCCCCCGGTTCCCACCATCGCGTCGGTGAAGACGATGGTGCGGCCGTGCCAGTGCACGAGGTCGTCGGACTCGGTGGCGGCCACCACGAACGAGCCGCCCTCGGGCTCGCTGGTCGCGGTGTAGTACATGACCCACCGGTCGCCGACCCGGAGCACCATCGGGTCGCGCGCCTCGTAGCCGTCGACCAGCAGCGGGTTCTCCGGGTGGCGCGCCCAGGTCATCAGGTCGTCGGACACGGCCAGGTGGATCCGGAACTCGGTCGGCGCCGGACCACCCCCGCACACGAACATCCAGTAGCGACCGTCGTGCTCGATCACATGCGGGGCCCACAGCACCGACTCGCCCCACGCCGCGTCGGCCGTGAGGGCGAACGGCCGCTTGGTCCACGGCCCGTGCAGGTCCCGGGCGGTCGCGTGGGCCAGATGGGTCTCGTCGAACGGGTTCATCGGTTCGGCGTGGGTGATGCCGAACAGGTGCCACGTGCCGTCGGCGGCCCGCACGAAGGTGTGGTCGTTGACGTACCACGCCTCGTCCTCACCGGCCGACGGGTCGTAGATCCGCTCGAAGTCCCCGGCGCTGACGATCATCGGGAGAGTCTGGCGCTCATCCCTCGGCGTCGCCGTGGTCGTCACGGTGCGCCATGTTCTCGATGATGTCGTCGAGCTCGAGTCGGGTGCCGGCCTCGCCGGGTGCCAGCGCGTCGTCAGCAACGTCGGGTCGGGGTGGCGCGTCGTCGGGGTCGATCGTGCGAGTGGTGACGGGGCTGCCGTCCGACCGGCGGAACTCGGCGTGTGCGGTGTCAGGATCGAGGGTGATGGTGATGCCGGTGGCGTGGACCAGGTGGTGGTGGAACGGGCACAGCAGCAGCAGGTTGAGGAGGTCCGTGAGGCCGCCGTCATCCCATTCGATGATGTGATGGGCGTCGACGTGGTGGCTCGGACAGCCCGGGAACCGGCAGCCGCCGCCGTCACGGACGAGCAGCGCCAACCGTTGGGCCGGGGTGGCGTAGCGGGACGTGCGACCGACCGACAGGGGCAGTCCCCGGTGATCGATCAGCATGGTCGTGAGCGGACCGGACAGGCCGAGGCGGGCGGCCGTGTCGGGGGTGATCCGCTGCCCGTTCAGGGTGCAGCGCCCCTCGGAATCGATGCCGAGGTCGCCCTGCGAGGTGACGACGCCGACATCGACCAGCATGACGAGGTGGCGTCGCTCGACGCTCGGTGACACCGAGTTGGTGGCCAGGTAGGACCGGGCCAGCTCGACCAGAGCCTCGACCCGGGTAGGACGAGCGGACCCGTCCTGCTGGTCGCCCGCTCCCGCGGGAGCGTTGCTGCTACTCGCAGCATCGGTGAGGTGCTCGACCGCAGACGCGAGCGCGGCCTCGATCAGGGCGCCGTCTTCGGGCACGAGGACTGCCCGCAGCACCGACATGCCGTCGTCGTCGTGCCAGGTCGACAGCTCGGCCAACGCGGCGCGGGCCGCCGCCTGTGCCTCCTCCTCGTCGGCGGCGGAGCCGGCCAGGGCCCGGTCGCCCTCGTGGCGGCGAACCCGCCGATACGCCGAACAGATCCGATCGAGCTGAGCGGCGGCGCCGACCACGGCCAACTCGACCAGCATCTGCTCGATCGCCGCTGTCGCGACTCGAGTGACGGCCCGCACCTTCGAATAGGTGACCCGCCCAGCCGCGAACGCCTCTTCGACGAGCGGGAGCCGCTCGAGGGCCCTCGCCACCCGAACCCGCTCACGGGCCGCCGCCATCGACAGACCGCACTGCCAGTTCAACCAGTGCGCCGTCGACCGGCACTCCCACACGTCGAAGCGCTCGCGCCGATCGAACTCGGCGATCAACGACAACCAGGCGCACTCCTCCGCCGCTCGACGAGCCGCCATCGCGCAGATCTGCGCCTCCAACCGATCCGCATCCAACGCGGTCGGCTCGGTCAGATCACCAGCGACCGGAACCTCGATCACGCTCATCACGACCCCGCTTCTCCTCCGCCAGGAGGACCTCGAACACCAGTGCCACCACCCTATTCACGGGGTGTGACACTCACGCCGAGGGCGGTACGTGTCAACGGCGGTGAGACACCGGGTGCTCAGATGGGGGTGGTGGCCAGGGGCGTCTCCGGTGGTTCGTTGATCCATGCTGCTTCAGGGATGCGTGGGGCGCAGGGTGGTTGTCGGAAGCGGGCGGGGCGGGCGGTGTAGGCGGCGTCGAGGACGGCTTGGCGTTGTTGTTGGATCTTGGCGGCTCGGCCGTAGTGGACGTCGGCTGGGGTGTGGAGCCCGATGCCGGAGTGGCGGTGCTGGTGGTTGTAGTGCTCGAAGAACTCGTCGAGGAATGCCCGGGCCTCGTTGATCGAGGTGAACTTCTTGGGGAATCGGGGCGAGTACTTGAGGGTCTTGAACTGGGCTTCGCTGTAGGGGTTGTCGTTGGAGACGTGGGGTCGGCTGTGTGATTGCAGGACGCCGAGATCGGCGAGGAGTTGCGACACGGTCTTGGAGGTCATGGAGCTGCCCCGGTCGGCGTGCAGCGAGAGTTGCCCGTCGGGGACGTGGTGGTGGTGGATCGCATCGGCGATGAGCTCTTCGGCGAGGCGGTCTGATTCGCGTGGGGCGACGAGCCAGTTCACGACGTAGCGGGAGTAGACGTCGAGGATCACGTAGAGCTGATACCAGGTCCACTTGTGCGGGCCGGCCAGCTTGGTGATGTCCCAGGACCACACCTCGTTCGGTGCGATGGCGACGAGCTCGGGTTTCACATGGGCCGGGCGCCGTGCCTGGGCGCGCCGTTCGCGCACGAGTGCTCGTTTGCGGAGCTCGCGGTACATCGTCGACACCGACGCGAGGTAGGTGCCTTCGTCGAGCAGGGTGGCCCACACCTGGGCGGGGGCCTGGTCGCAGAACCGTTCGGAGGTCAACACCTCGATGATCTCGTCGACCTCGACTGGCTCGAGTGCTCGGTGCGATCGGGGTCGTGGCGAGGGTGGTCCGTGAACCGGGTCTTGTCGGGTCCGGTAGTGGCTGGCGCGGGGCCGGCCCACGGCATCGCATGCGGAGCGGCGCGTGACACCGCGGTCGACCATCTCGTCGACCGCGGTGTCGAGCACGGCCGCGACTACTCGTCGGTGGCCGCGCTCTTGGAGATCTCTTCCAAGAGCGCGTGCACTTTTCCCTGGACCTCGATCACCACCTCGGCTTGGGCCAGCTTGTGGCGCAGCCGTTCGTTCTCCGCTTTGAGCTTGGCGACCTCGCTGAGGCTGGGGCCGCCGCGTCCGCCGTCGGACCGACCGACCGCGGCTCTGAGGAGGCCCTGGCGGTGTTGGCGTCGCCAGTCGGTGATCAGGCTTGTGTAGAGGCCCTCGCGGCGCAGGATCGCGCCCCGCTCCCCGGTCTCGGAACAGGCGTCGTACTCGGCGAGGATCGCCAGCTTGTACTCCGGTGAGAACGATCGCCGGACCGCGCCGGGCCGTAACGGCCGTCCCGTTCCGTCGCTCGCGACGCCATCGTCCACGTGCCAAGTATCGGCCTTGTAGATCGCGGCTCGCTCTTCCTTGCGGACTCGACCCCGCGAATCAGTTCGCGGTGGGCTCTGCGGCCCATTGTTCTTCTTCATGATGAATCAGCCTTCTCGCCCTCAACACACAGATCAGGGATGAAGGTGTCTCACCGCTCGTGGACACAGAGGGGGGGTCGGCCCGACCGGAAATGAGCCTCAGCCCGGCGACGCGGGTGCGCCCGGGGTGGCGGGCGTCGCGGACTTCTTGAGCAGCGGCAGCACGAACAGACCGACGGAGGCGGCCACGCTCAACCCCACGAACAGGGTGTGACGTCGTTGCCAGGCGTCGGACGTCACCCCGTGCAGGGCGACGACCCCGCCGCCGATGGCGGCCACGGCCTGGATCTTGCGAAGCGTCGTCTCGTCCACGGGCGCCAGCGTAGAGCTCAGCGGCGGAGCAGGTCCTTGGCGATGGCGATGACCTGCTGCTCGTCGGTGCCGGCGTAGATCTGCAGCACCTTGGCGTCGCGGGCGAGCTGCTCGACCTGGAACTCGGCCATGTAGCCGTTGCCGCCGTGCACCTGCACCGCCTCGAGGGCGACCTCCATGGCGGTCTGGGCGCTGTAGAGCTTCATGGCGGATGCCTCGGCGAGGGTGAGGTTCTCCCCCGCAGCCGCCATCTCGAGCGTGCGGAAGACCAGGTTCTGCACGTTGAGCCGGGCGACCTCCATCTTGGCCAGCTTGAGCTGGATGAGCTGGAAGTCGCCGATCGGGTGGCCGAACTGGACCCGGTTCTTGGCGTACTCGACGCTGAGCTCGAGGCACTGCTCGATGATGCCGAGGGCCATGGCGGCCACGCCGGAGCGCTCCATCTGGAACGTGTCCTTGGCGCCCTCGCGGCCGCCGGCCTTGACGTCCTCGGTCTCCCCGATGAGCCGGTCGATGCCGACGCGCACGTCGGTGAGGAACAGCTCACCGGTGGGCGACGAGTGCATGCCCATCTTGCGCAGCGGCTTCGACTGCTCGAGGCCAGGCATCCCCGAGTCGAGCACGAAGCTCAGCACCTTGCGCTCGGCCGGCGGGTTGCCCTCGTCGAGCTTGCAGATGAACACGATGGTGTCGGCGTAGGGGCCGTTGGTGATGAACGTCTTCGACCCGTTGAGCAGGTACTCGTCGCCGTCGCGCTTGGCCGTCGACAGCATCGAGCCGAACGCGTCCGAACCGGAGTTGGGCTCGGTGATGGCCCAGGCGCCGACCTTCTCCATGGTGAGCAGCTCGGGCACCCACCGCTCCTTCTGGGCGATGGTGCCGCGCGAGTTGATGGCCGCAGAGGTGAGCCCCATGCTCACGCCCATGGCGGTGACCATGCCGGGGCAGTAGCGGCACAGCTCGATGATGGGGATCAGGGTGAGCGACTGGTCGCCCCCGCCCTCGCGCTTCGGTCGCTCGGGTGGGGTCTCCCCCTTGGCCACTGCGTCGGCCACCGACTTCTCGAACTCGATCTGGCGCTTGAAGCGCTCGCGGGCCATGGCGTCCATGCCGAAGGTCGCGAAGAGCTTGCGGAGGATGTCGTAGGGCGGGAGGTCGCCGTGCTCGAGCTCCTCGACCCGCGGCTTGATCTCCGCCTCCACGAACTGGCGGACGGCGTCCTGCACCATCAGCTGCTCGTCGCTCCACTTGTACATGGGTCCCCCTCGGGCTCGCGAGGCATACACCGTACGTGACACGCCGGGGGTGCCCCAAGCTCGCACACCCTCGTCACTACAATGCCCTCGACGATCCCGCCGGACGCCAGACACGCGGCACGCCCACAGAGAGAGACCCCCTTGATGGCCGAGACGAGCGCGGCGCGCCCCAGTTGATGGACGGCCCGGTCTCCATCAGCGCGTCCGAGCAGGATCCGCCGCTCAGCGGTGGTCTGCCGTTCTCGCTCACCGACGTCGAGCCCCTCGCATCGGCGACGCCGGTCGAGCCGTTCGGGCTCGAGTTCCCGCCCGACCCGACCGAACCCCCGAACCCGATCCCCCGAGCCCACGTGGGCGGGTTCCTGCCGACCTTCCCGGCCCTCGACGGGCTCAAGGGCCTCGCCATCGTCGTGGTGCTGCTGTTCGACGCCGACCTGAGCTGGGCCAAGGGCGGCCACCTCGGCGTGTCGACCCTGTTCACGCTGGCCGGCTTCCTGGCCGTCGCGGGGCTGCTGGCCGAACGGGGCGACGGCGCCCGCATCGGGATCCGGGCGTTCTGGGCCCGGCGAATCCGTCGGGTGCTGGCCGCGGCGCTCACCGCCCTGGCCGTCGCCGGGGTCTTCTGCCTGGTCGCGGCGAGCGATCTGCAACGGCGGGCCATCGCGGCCGACGGCATCACCGCGCTGGCGTCGGTGGCCAACTGGCGGTTCATCCTCGACGACCAGGCCTTCGGCCCGGCGTTCGGCCTGGCCTCGCCGGCCCGTCAGTTCTGGGCCCTCTCGCTGCTGGGCCAATTGCTCGTCGTGATCCCGCTCGTGGTGGTGCTCGTGCTCGGCGTGCTGCGTTGGTCGCGCGACCGGCTCGGGGTCGTGTTCGCGGTCGTCATCCTCGCCTCGGTCGGGCTGTCGCTCGCGCTCTCGGGATCACCGACCCGCGTGCTCTACGGCACCGGCACCCGGGCCGCCGAAGTCTTCGCCGGGTGCCTGCTCGCCGTCGTCATCTACGACCCGCGTGTCACCATCCGCCTGGCCGTCCCCGGTCCGGTGCGGGAGACGATCAACGCCGTCGGCGTGATCGCCGGGCTCGGGCTGCTGGCCGCCTACGCGCTGCTGGCGCCGGCGGGGCGCATCACCATGCACGGCGGCCTGGCGGTGGTCGCGGCCCTGTCGACCGCCGTGGTGCTGGCCTCGATCGTGCCCGAGGGCCCGGTGCGGTGGCTGCTCTCGCGCCCGCCGCTGCGCTGGCTGGGGCGGATCGCCATCGCGCTCTACCTCATCCACTGGCCGATCTTCGTGTGGCTCAGCGCGGCCCGCACGCACCTGGCGTTCGTCCCGCTCACCCTGGTGCGCTTCGCGGTGGCCCTCGCCGCGGCCACCGTGCTGCAGCTCGCCGTCGACCGCCTCCTGCACCGTGAGCGGGCCGCCAGTGCCGCCCCGGGGTCGCCCAGTCGCACCCTCGCCTGGTTAGGAACGGTGGCCGCCCTGGCCGTCGTCGGCCTCCTGCTCACCACCTCGTTGACCGCCCCCGACAGCCCCGCGGCGCAACTCGACACCGCCGCGGGCACCGGCACCGCCGAGCCGGTCGCGGTGCCGACCGTGGCGTTCTACGGCGACGTCACCGCCGCGACCCTCGAGTCGGCGGCCAAGGCCTATGCCACCACCACCGGCGCCATCGAGGTGGTGCCGGGCCAGGCGGTGGCCGGTTGCGGCATCGACCGCGACGGCACCCGCGTCGGGCTCGCCGGCCCCGAGCCGGTGCCGGCGCAGTGCACCGACTGGGAGACCACGTGGGCCTCCTCGATCGCCGCCAACGACCCCGACGTGGTCGTGCTGGTCACCGGCCTCAGCGAGGTGGCGGACCACCAGTTCGACCCGGCCGGGCCGTGGGTCGCGCCCGGCGAGCCTGGCTACGACTACAAGCTCTACCTGCTCATGACCAAGGCGGTCGAGGTGCTCGGCTCCCAGGGCGCCAAGGTCATCTGGCTGAACCTGCCCCCGTTCGGTCCCACCGCCGGCGCGGCGGCCGACACCCGGCGGGTCGAGGCGTTCAACGCCGTGCTGGCCAAGCTCGCCGTGCCGGCCGACGGCTCCTTCTCCGTCGGCGACCTGTCGTCGTGGGTCGCGGCCAACGGTGGCGCCGCCATCTACCCCAGCTCCGAGGGGTTCGGCGCCAACGCGGCCGACCTCGTCGTCAAGGGCTTCCTCGGCCCGCAGATCGCGGCCCTGACCGCCGCCGACGCCACCACCGCGAGCTCCACCACCAGCACCTCGACCAGCGACACGAGCGTGACCGTGACCCCGGCGACGGCCGGTGGCTGACCGGTCCAGAGCGGTACCCCTTTGGTACCCTCATGGGATTCTCCGCCCTTTCGATCAGCGACTGGGCCGTCTCCCCCATGGTCGGAGGTCGATGATCAGGGACGGGTACTCGGGTGGCGCTGGCTGACGCCCCCTCCTCGACGGTGGCCCCGGCCCCGGTGGGCCTCGACGACGCGCGCCCCGGCACCCACGGCTCCGGATCCGGCCCTGACGGCCCCGACGGCCCCGGCGATGTCACCCAGGCCACGCCGGCTCCCGCCTCGAGCTCGAAGCTGCCCTACTTCCCCGGCCTCGACGGGCTCCGGGGCGTCGCCGTCATCGCCGTGCTGTTCTTCCACGGCGGGTTCTCGTGGGCGGTCGGCGGCTACCTCGGCGTCTCCACCTTCTTCACCCTCTCCGGCTTCCTGATCACGTCGCTGCTGCTGGCCGAGCGCACGACCACCCGAACGGTGAACCTCCGGGCCTTCTGGGGTCGCCGGCTCCGCCGGCTGATGCCGGCCAGCCTCGCCGCCCTCGTGCTGGTGGTGGCCTTCGGCGCCATCGCCGCCACCGCCGCCCAGCAGCGCAACCTCGGCGGCGACGTCACCGCCGCCCTCCTCTACGTGGCCAACTGGCGGTTCATCATCTCGGGCCAGTCCTACGCCGACCTGTTCGCCGCGCCCTCGCCGGTGCTCCACTTCTGGAGCCTCGCCATCGAGGAGCAGTTCTACCTCTTCTACCCACTGGTGGCCTTCCTCCTGCTGGGGCGGCTCAAGTGGGATCGCTGGAAGTTCGGGCGGGCCCTCATGGTGATGATGGCGTGCTCGTTGGCCGCCACCCTGTTCCTCGGGTACTCCCACGATCGCATCTACTACGGCACCGACACCCGGGCCTTCGAGCTGCTCGCCGGCGGCGTCCTCGGCGTGCTGATCTACAGCCGTCGGGTCACCCGGCGCCTGGCCCGACCGGGGCAGCACCGCACCACCGCCGCGGTGCTCGGCGGCATCTCCCTGGCCATCTGCGCCTGGCTGTGGACCCACACCTCCCAGACCAGCGACTGGCTCTACCACGGCGGCCTGGCGGTCTACTCGCTGCTGTCGTGCGCCGTCATCCTCGCCACGATCATCCCGTTCGGCCCGGTGTCACGGCTCATGGCCATGAGCGGGCTGCGGCGGGTCGGCGAGCTCTCCTACGGCATCTACGTCTTCCACTGGCCGATCTTCCTGTGGCTCGACGGCGACCGCACCGGCCTGTCGATCTGGCCGCTGTTCATGCTGCGGATCGCCATGACCGTCCTGGTCGCGGTCGCCTCCTACCACCTGCTCGAGATGCCCATCCGGCGTCGGCAGCTGAAGATCGGCGGACGCTCCGCCCTCGTCTACGCCCCCGCCCTCGCCGTGCTCATCGGCCTCGGCGCGTGGACCGTCACCGCCGGCGCGCCCACGCCCATCAGCAACTTCACCGAGGCCGAGAAGACCCTGCAGAACCTGGGCAGCGGCAGCACGACCCCCGTCACCGGCACCGACGGCAACCCCCTGCCGCTGCAGCCGGCCAAGGTGTCGATGTTCGGCGACTCCACCGCGGTGGTGGTGGGCGTCGGGCTGGCCGAGGTCGACCAGGAGCAGAACCTGATCCAGTCGGTCGACGGCGGCGCCTGGCTGGGCTGCGGACTGGGCCGGGGCGGCAAGCTGCGCTCCACCGACAAGCCGGTGATCCAGCGCACCACCACCGCGGCGTGCAACCGGTGGTTCGACACCTACACCGAGGTGCTCGACCGCGTGCACCCGGACCTCAACGTCGTGCTCGACGCGCCGTGGGACGTCAGCGACCGCATGATCCCCGGCGACGACACGTGGCGCAGCTTCGGCGACCCGGTCTACGACGACTGGTTCCGCCACGAGATGCTCGACGCGGTCGACCTGCTCTCGAGCCAGGGCGGCACGGTCGTGTGGCTCACCACGCCACAGGTGAGCAACCGGCCCGACCGCACCGACCGTCTGAACCAGCTCATCGAGCAGATGCCGCTGCTGCGTCCGGGCAAGGTGGAGGTCGTCGACCTGGCCGGCTACCTGAAGTCGCTCGACCGCGACGCGGAGATGCGCAAGGACCACATCCACCTCACCCCGGAGGCGGCCCGGGAGGTCGCCCGCAACTTCCTGATCCCCGAGCTCGACAAGATCTGGCAGCGTGTCGGCCCGGCCCGCATGGCCACGACGTCGACCACGGCGGCGTCCTCGCCCTAGGTCACGTGTAGCGGCGCAGGGCGATGAGGTGGGCGACGAGCGCGGTCCAGCCGGTCTGGTGCGACGCGCCGAGCCCGGCACCGGTGTCGCCGTCGAAGTACTCGTTGAACCACAGCAGGTCGTGCCACTCGGGGTCGGTCTGCATGCGCTCGAAGCGCCCGAACGCGGGGCGCCGCCCGTCGGCGTCGTCGACGAACAGGCCGATCAGGCGCCGGGCCAGGCCGTCGGCCACGTCGTCGAGCGGCGCCTGGTGGCCGGACCCGGTCGGGTACTCGACCGTGTAGGTGTCACCGAAGAACGACCGGTAGCGCACCAACGCCTCGATCACGAGGTAGTTCACCGGGAACCACACCGGGCCCCGCCAGTTGGAGTTGCCGCCGAACAGGCCCGAGCGGGACTCGGCCGGCTCGTAGTCGACGTCGAGCTGCAGCCCGTCGACGTCGACGACCGCCGGGTGGTCGAGGTGCCAACGCGACAGCGAGCGGAGGCCGTGGGGCGAGAGGAAGCGCTCCTCGTCGAGCACGACCCGGAGCACCTCGCGCAGGCGGTCGGGCGACACGACCGACAGCAGCAGGGTGGGCGACGACTCGTGGTCGATCAGGTGCCCGACCGCGGCCGCCTCGGGCTTGTGGCGGAAGAACCACTCGACCCGGGCGGTGAAGTCGGGCAGGCGGTCGACCTGGTGCTCGTGCACGACCGACAGCGCCACCATCGGGATCACCCCCACCATCGACTGCACGCGGATCGGGACGGTCGAGCCGTCGGGCCGGCGGATGATGTCGACGAACAGCCGGTCCTCGGGGTCCCACATGCCGGTGGCGCTCATGGCGCTGGCGATGCTGGCGAAGTGCTCGGCGAACTTCACCGCGATGTCCTCGTAGGACGGGTCGTGCTCGCCCAGGATGAGGGCCATGTCGAGCAGGTTGAGGCAGTACATCGCCATCCAGCCGGAGCCGTCGCTCTGCTCGAGCACGCCCGGCATGGGCAACGGCTCGCTCCGGTTGAGCGGTCCGATGTTGTCGAGCCCGAGGAAGCCCCCCTCGAACAGGTTGTTGCCCTCGGCGTCCTTGCGGTTGACCCACCACGTGAAGTTGATGAGCAGCTTGTGGAACACCCGGGCCAGGAAGTCGATGTCGGTCGACCCCTCGATCTGGAACACCCGGACCGCGGCCCACGCGTGCACCGGCGGGTTGGCGTCGCCGAAGCCCCACTCGTAGGCGGGCAGCTGGCCGTTGGGGTGCGTGTACCACTCCCGCAGCAGCAACAGGAGCTGGCGCTTGGCCTCGGTGGGGTCGAGGTGCGCCATGGTCACGCAGTGGAAGGCGAGATCCCACGACGCGAACCAGGGGTACTCCCACGTGTCGGGCATGAGGATGACGTCGTTGGCGTCGAGGTGGCGCCACGCCGCGTCACGACCCTGCCGGCGCTCGGGTGGCGGGGCCGGCTGACCCGGGTCCCCCTGCAGCCAGCGGTCGACGTCGAAGCGGTAGAACTGCTGGCTCCACAGCAGGGACGCGAACCCCTGCCGCATGATCATGGCCTCCTCGTCGGTGACGCCCGCGGCGACGAACGACTCGTGGTACTCGTCGGCCTCGTGCTGCCGCCGCGCCATCACCCGCTCGAACCCGCCCCCGAGGTCGCCGGCCGGGTCGACCGGGTGCCCCTGGCGTCGCAGCCGCAGCCGCACCTCGACCTCGGCGCCCGGTGCCACCTCGAACGTGAACCAGCAGGCCGCCTTGGTGCCCCGCCCCTCGGGGTCGACCGTCGGTGACCCCGACACCACGTGGTCGCCGATCCCGTCCTTGGGGAAGGGCGTGACATCCGGGGTCGTGGCGGCGGCGTCGGCGCCGAAGACGCGCTCGATGTTCGTCTCGTTCTCGCAGCACAGCCACCTCCCCACGGCCGCTCCGGTCGGATCGCAGGCGGTGGCCTGCCAGCGGCCGAGGAGCGGGTGGGCGAGCGACAGCGCGGCCCCGTCGGAGGTGACCTGCAGGCGCGGCGGCACGGCGTGGGCCCCGTCGGTGTGGCCCCACGACCAGATGTTGCGGAACCAGAGCTGGGGCAGGAGGTGCAGTGGTGCCGGGTCGGCACCGTGGTTGCGGGCCGTGATCCTCATGCAGATGTCGTCGGGGTCGTGCTTGGCGTAGGCCACCTCGACCGCGAAGTAGCGCCCGTCGTCGAAGATCCCGGTGTCGAGCAGCTCGTACTCCGGCTCGTCGAAGCCGCGGCGCCCGTTCTCCCCGATGAGGTCGTCGTAGGGGAAGGCGGCCTGCGGGTAGTGGTAGCGCCAGCGGAGCCAGCTGTGGCTCGGCACCGCGTCGAGGAACCAGTAGCACTCCTTCACGTCCTCGCCGTGGTTGCCCTCCTTGCCGCCCAGGCCGAAGAGCCGCTCCTTCACGATCGGGTCGGCGCCGTTCCACAGGGCCAGGCCGAGGCAGAGGCCCTGGCGGCGGTCGCACAGGCCCGCGAGCCCGTCCTCGACCCAGCGGTACGTCCGCGACCGGGCGTGCTCGAACGGGAACCAGGTCCAGGCCTCGCCGTCGGGGCTGTAGTCCTCGCGCACCGTGCCCCAGGAGCGCTCGGCCAGGAACGGGCCCCAGGCGCGCCAGCGGTCGGCGTCGGCGCCCGAGATGCGGTCGTGCTCTGCGGTCATCGGCCGCCTCCGCGTGCGCGACGCCCGCCCAGGGCTAGGGGGCGGCGGTCGTCGTGGTCGACGAGCTGGTGGTCGACGAGGAGCTGGTCGTGGTCGACGAGCTGGTGGTCGACGACGAGCTGGTCGTCGTGGCCTTGGTGGGGGTGGTCGTGGTGGCCCGGGTCGTCGTGGTCGAGCTCGACGACGTGGTCGAGGAGCTCGTCGTGGTGGTGCCCGGGGTGCTGCCGTTGTCGTCCTGGGCCAGGAAGAAGATGGCGACGCCGCCGGCCAGCACCAGCACGAACAGCACGATCACGGCGATGCCGAGCGGCGACGACCACGGCGATCGGCTCGGGACCGGCTCCGGGCCGACCGCAGGCGTCGCATCCGAGGCGTAGGCCGGGGCCGCAGGTGTGGGGGGCGGGGCCGGCACGGTGACCGGCATGGCCGTGGTGGGCTCGGGACCGGCGGGGGCCTCGGTCACCGGCACCTCTTCGGTTGGCTCGTCCGGGGTCGCGTTCGGGTCGTCGGTGTCGCTCATCGGGCCTCCTCGCCGCTCGGCGCGAGCCTAGGTCACCACTCGGAACCGGACCGGGACACGAGCCGCGGCCTCATCCCTTCGGTACGGTGCCCGGCATCACGTCGCCGTCCTATGACCGCATCGGGGTCACCTACACCGACCACCGCAGACCCGACCCACGCATCGCCGGCGCGCTGCTCCGGGCGCTCGGGCCCACCGGGTCGGTCGTCAACGTGGGGGCGGGGTCGGGGTCGTACGAGCCGGTCGACCGGCCGGTGGTGGCGATCGAGCCGTCGCCGGTGATGATCGCCCAGCGGCCGACCGACGCCGCGCCGTGCGTCCGGGGCGGAGCGGAGCACCTGCCCTTCGCCGATGGCGCATTCGACGCGGCGCTGGCGCTGCTCACCGTGCACCACTGGACCGACTGGCGGGCCGGCCTGGCCGAGCTCGAGCGGGTCGCACCCCGCCGCCAGGTCGTGTTCACCTGGGCGACCGACGCCCAGAGCCGCTACTGGTTCATCGACGAGTACCTGCCCTTCGTCACCGAGGTCGACGACGGCTACCCGACCGCCCCGCAGATCGCGGCCGCGCTGCCCGGCTCGCGCATCGTCGCGCTGCCCATCCCCGCCGACTGCTCCGACGGCTTCTTCGCCGCGTACTGGCGGCGGCCCGAGGCCTACCTCGACCCGGGCGTGCGGGCGTCGATCTCGACGTTCGCCCTGGGCATCCTCGACCCGACCCTCGTCGACCGCGGCCTGGCCCGGCTCGCTGCCGACCTCGACTCGGGTGCCTGGCAGGAACGCCACGACGACCTGCTCGATCTCGACGAGCTCGACGTCGGCTACCGGTTGGTGGTCGCTGGGGCCTGACCTGGGTATGGTGGGACCATGTCGAACCTTCGTTCGATCTCTCCCGCCTCACTCGACACCTGGCACCCGTGCCTGTTCGACCTCGGTCGGCCCGAGGTGCGCTCGGGGTTCGAGGGACTGACCCGGCGGGAGCTGCCCCCCGATGCATGGGTCGACCACCTGCCGGGCTGGCTGGCCGGCTCGGCCGAGCTGTTCGAGATCGTGCTGGCCACCATGGGCTGGTCGCACCACGTGGTCACCATGTACGACAAGCGGGTCCAGCAACCCCGGCTCACCGCGGTCTGGAAGGGCGAGTCGACCCATCCCGTTGCCGGCCCGCTGATCGACCAGATGCGGGCCCAGCTGAGCGAGCGTTACGGCGTGGCCTTCCGATCGGTGGGTCTGAACCTCTACCGCGACGGCAACGACAGCGTCGCCTGGCACGGCGACCGCGTCGCCCGCGACCGGTCCCAGGCCACGATCGCCATCGTGTCGCTGGGCGAGCCCCGCCCGTTCCGGCTGCGGCCCAAGGGCGGTGGCCCGTCGGTCGGCTACGCGGCCGGCAACGGCGACCTGCTGGTCATGGGCGGCTCCTGCCAGCGCACCTGGCAGCACAGCGTGCCCAAGGTCCGCCACGCCGGGCCGCGCATCAGCGTGACGTTCCGCCACGAGCTCCTGCGGGGGCCCTACGAGCCGGCCTGATCGCCACGCCCATCAGGGCGAGGTCCTGACCGCCGACCTGGTGCTCTCGCACCTCACGCTGGACGAGTGGCGGCGCTCACGACGCCCCTCGAAGCTCAGCTCCTGGGACCTTCGGCCCTACTCCGCCTGCCGCTCCGGATCGAACCTGACTCGTGAGCCGGGCCGATGTTCCGGCTCGGGGAGGTGCAGGTCGTGGATGCAGACGACGCTCCTTCGCTGGGGACTCCTGACACGCCCGTCGATGCACACGATGCCGCGGCGCTGGAGCCCTCCCCCGAGCAGGGAGGTGATCGGTACTCGGCCGTCAGCCAGTACTCACTCGCTGAGATCCTCGTGGTGTGGGCCGCCGCCGCCGTTCCGATGGGCGTCCTCGCGTGGATCGTCGCCCCCTGGCTCAGCGATCAGCTCGAGGGTGCTGAGCCACTCGCCCGGGCGCTGCTCATCTGTCTCACATCGGGGCTCGTGTGGCAGTTCGTACTGGTCATGATCCTCATGCGGCGCGAGCTGGGGGAGCTCCGCTGGTCGCGTCTGCGCGATGCGCTCTGGCTGAGGTCACCGCTGGATCCGAAGACCGGCCACGTGGGTGGGAAGGTCTGGTGGTGGGCGCTCCTGTTCGTCTTCCTCTCCGCCCTCTGGCAGTTGGTGCCCGGCATCCGGGGTCCGTCGACGAGGGATTTCGCTCACTTCCTGAGTTCCGACCGTGGCGAGGCGTTCTTTCGCGGAGCGTGGGGCTGGTACGCGGTCATCGTCGTCTTCGCCATCTTCAACACCGTGATCGGCGAGGAGCTGCTCCTCCGCGGGGTCCTCCTGCCGCGCATGAAGGGCGTCTTCGGAAGGCGTGACTGGATCGCGAACGGCGTCCTCTTCGCGGTCTACCACGTGCACCAACCGTGGAGCATGCCGTCCAGCCTGATCGAGGGGATCTTCCTCGAGGCCTATCCGTCGCGGCGGTTCCAGAGCGCATGGATGGGGATCATCGTGCATTCGCTTCAGAGCGTCTTCGTCCTCGTCTTCGTCCTCATCCTCGTGCTGAAGTAATCCCCTCGCTCCACGACCGTCGCCACGTGGTGGCAGCCAGGGGTCACCAGCTGGGAGAGTGTCGACGCACGCGCGTACCGCAGCGGCCGGCCGGCTGCATGGGACCTCCGCCCCTACTGGCCCCCATCGGCGCGGACCAAGGTGGACCCATGACGGCGATCGTCGAAGCCCGAGCAGTCGAGAAGACCTACGACACCGGCAGGGTCGAGGTCCCGGCCCTGAACGGCGTCGACCTGATGGTCCAACAGGGCGAGATGGTGTCGATCATGGGACCGTCGGGGTGCGGCAAGACCACGCTGCTCAACTGCCTCTCGGGCCTCGACCGCTACGACGGCGGCGACGTGCTCATCGAGGGAACGTCGCTGACCGCGATGTCCGATCGCGAGCGCACGGACTACCGGGCCCGGCGGATGGGCTTCGTGTTCCAGTTCTACAACCTGATGCCGGTGCTGACCGCCGTCGAGAACGTCGAGCTCCCGCTGCTCGTGGCCCGTGTGCCACAGAAGGCGGCCCGGGCCCGGGCCGTCGCCGCGCTCGAGATGGTGGGCCTGGGTGGGCGCACGTCGAACCTCCCCGAGGAGCTCTCCGGCGGCGAGCGCCAGCGGGTCACGATCGCCCGCTCCCTCGTGAACGATCCCGCGATCGTGTGGGCCGACGAGCCGACCGGGGACCTCGACAGCGAGAAGGCCCGTGAGGTCGTCGAGCTGATGCGCTTGCTCAACGAGCAGGCGGGGTTGACCTTCGTCATCGTCACGCACGACATCGCCGTCGGTCGTGCGACCGATCGCATCGTCCGCATGCTCGACGGTCGCATCGTCGAGCAACTGGAGGTGGCCGGTGTTCACCCGGGTCACGCTGCTTGAGATCGACACGCTACGGGTCGACATCGATGACGCCCTGAAGCTCTTCGAGTCGGACGTGATGCCGGGCCTCCGCGGACAACCCGGCTACCGCGGCGTGTACGCGATGGCGACGTCCGACGGCAAGGCGCTGCTGATGAGCTTCTGGCAGACGGCCGAGCAGGCCGAGGCGGTCGAGAACACCTGGTACTCCGGGGTGCTCGAGGAGTACATGACGCTGTTCCGGAGCCCGCCCGGGCGGGAGAGCTACGAGGTCCGGATCGCCGAGCCGCCCATCGAGCCCGGGTAGGCACCGGTGCAGAGCGTCTTCGGACTTCCCGCCGATCAGTTGGCCGTGGTCCTCACGACGCTCGTCGCCGTGGTGGCCGGCGTCGTCACCGTCCTCGCCCTGCGCAACATCGTCTTCCTCAAGCTGGGGCTGCGGAGCATCGGCCGTCGCCGGGCCCGCAGCGCGCTCATCATCGTGGGCCTCATGCTGGGGACCGCGATCATCGCGTCGTCGCTGCTCACCGGCGACACCATGGGCCGGACGGTGCGGGCCGACGTGATCCACTCGCTGGGCTCCGCCGACGAGTACGTCACCTCGGGGACGTCGTCGAACCTCGACGCCACGATCGCCGTGTCGTCGGCTCGGCCCTACTTCCCCGCTGACCCCGCGATGAGGGAGGTCGACGCCGCGGTCGCGGGCACGGGACAGGTCGACGGCACCGCCCCCGCCATCATCGAGCACGTCGCGGCCCAGAACCCGACGAGCCGTCGCACGGAGCCCCGGCTCACCCTGTTCGCCTCGGACGCGGGTCGGCTGCAGCCGTTCGGCCTGACCGCGATCGGACAGCTCGAAGCGAGCTCGGTCTTCCTGAACGAGAAGGCCGCTCACGAGCTCGACGCGCGGGTCGGCGACACGATCTCGATCTTCGTCGGCTCGAGCCCCATCGACGTCCGTGTCGCCGGCGTCGGTTCGTACTCCGGCGCCGGATCCGTCGGCCCGACCGCGCTCATGTCGCTCGACGCCGCGCAGTCGCTGCTCGGCAAGGAGGGCGAGATCAACCACATCCTGGTCTCGAACACCGGCGGCGAGACCTCCGGCGCCGGCCGATCGGACGACGTCGTCGCCCTGCTCGCCGATCCCCTCCATGCGATCGGCCTCACCGCCGACCCGGTCAAGCAGGACGGTCTGAAGCTCGCCGATGCCCAGGGCACGGCCTTCATGACCTTGTTCACCACGTTCGGCAGCTTCTCGATGGCGGCCGGGATCCTCCTCATCTTCCTGATCTTCGTGATGCTCGCCGCCGAGCGTCGATCGGAGATGGGGATGGCCCGGGCGATCGGCACACGCCGCGGCCACCTCGTGGAGATGTTCGTGTTCGAGGGCGCGGCGTACGACTTGGCCGCGGCGGCCGTCGGTGCCGCGCTCGGGATCGCCGTCTCGTGGGTCATGGTGCAGGTGACCGCGGGCGCGTTCTCGACGGCGGACAACCCCCTCGACCTCCGCTTCACGATCCAGGCGCGCAGCCTGGTGATCGCCTACGCGATCGGCGTGCTGCTCACCTTCGTCGTGGTGTCGCTGTCCGCGTGGCGGGTCAGTCGCCTCAACATCGTGAGCGCGATCCGCTCGACCCCGGAGCCGGCCGGGGAGCATCGCCGTTGGGTCCGCGTCGGGTTCCCCGTGATCGGCGTCCTGCTCGGAGTGATGCTGATCAGCAGCGGCGTCGGCTCGAAGCAGTTCCTGCCCTGGATGCTCGGGGTGTCGCTGCTGATCGTGTCGATCGTGCCGCTGCTGCGACTGGTCGGGCTGGCGGACCGGGTCGCGTACACCGCCGCCGGCCTGGCCCTCGTGGTGTGGTGGATGCTGCCGCTCGACGCGTTCGAGGGGGTGCTCGGCCCGATGAAGATGGACTTCTCGATCTGGGTCGCCGGCGGACTGCTCTGCGTCATCGGGGCGACCTGGCTCGTCACCTACAACGCCGACGTGCTCCTCGGCGCGGTGCAGGCCGTCTCGTCGCACATCCCGTCGCTGGCACCGGTCATGAAGCTGGCGATCACCTATCCCCTGCGCGACCGCTTCCGGACGGGCGTGACGCTGGCCATGTTCACCCTCGTGGTCTTCACGCTGGTCACCGGCACCACCATCTCGACGGCGTTCATCAACGCCTTCGACGACCGGCAGGCGTTCGGCGGCGGGTACGACATCCGGGCCTCGACCGCTCCCGCGCTGGCGGTCGACGACCTTCGCTCCCACCTGCCACCCGACGTCGCCGCCCAGATCCGGGCGGTCGGCTCGCAGTCGTTCCTCCCCCTCGAGGCCTCGCAGGACGGCACCGGCGCCGCGCCGGCGACCCACCCGGTGCGCGGCCTCGACGACGAGTTCCTCGACACGAACCGGTTCGAGATGGCGACCATGGCCACGGGCTACCACTCCTCCGAGGAGGTGTGGCACGCGCTGCGCGACGACCCGACGCTGGCGGTCGTCGACCCGTACGTCGTGCCCCGCCGGCAGAACTGGGTCGGTGGGGTGCTGCCGGACTTCCAGCTCTCCGGCTTCTTCCTCGAGGACTCGTCGTTCGACCCCGTGCCGGTCACCATCCACGATCCGCAGAGCGGGGACGAGCTCCACGTCAAGGTCATCGGCGTCCTCCGGGACTCGATCCCACGCGAGATGGCCGGCATCTCGGTGTCGCAGAAGGCCCTGGCCCCGTTCGGAGATCGGGCCGCCCCCACCATGCACCACGTGGCGGTCACCCCGGGCGCCGACCCGGCACGCGTCGCCGCCGAACTCGAGTCGACCTACCTCGCCAACGGGCTCGAGGCGAAGACCTACCGGTCCATCCTCGACGAGGCCGTGGGCGCATCGCTGACCTTCAACCGACTGGTGCAGGGCTTCATGGGCCTCGGCCTGTTCGTCGGCGTCGCCGCGCTCGGCGTCATCAGCGCCCGGGCCGTGGTCGAGCGGCGCCAACAGATCGGCGTCCTGCGCGCCATCGGCTTCCAGCCGGAGATGATCCGCCGGACGCTCCTGCTCGAGTCGTCGTTCATCTCCGGCACCGCGATCGTCGTCGGCGCCGCGCTCGGGCTGGTGATGTCCTACAACGTCATCGCCGATGCGTCCCAGCGGGCCAACAACGCCAACGTCAGCTTCGACGTGCCGTGGCTGAACCTGGCCCTGGTGTTCGGGATCGTCTACCTCGCCGCGCTGGGCGCCACCCTGTTCCCGGCCATCCGTGCCTCGCGGGTGTACCCCGCCGAGGCGCTGCGGTACCAGTGACCACCGATCAACGCACGTCGGCCCGCATGGCGTCACGCAGACGGGCGAGAAGCTGCCTGATGGCGTCCGCCTCCCGGCCCAGGTTCAACCTCGCCACGACCAGCTCCCCCTCGTCCCGCACGCGCATCTGCGCATCGGCGAGGTCGCCCATGAAGCCGACGATCGCCGTGCGGAACTCCTCGATCAGGAGGGCCACCTCCTCACCGGCCACCAGCTCCGAGGTGGCTTCGAGGGAGGCCAGCCGACGTTCGGAGAACAGATCCGGGCCCTGCCCGACGGTCTCGGGGGACACGGCCAGTTCCATGACCTCCGAGGAGAGCTGCTCGGCCGCGGCCAGGAGCTTGGCGTAGGCCCGAGCGCGGTCATCCCGCAGCGTCTGCTTCCGGGCGCGACGGGACGCCAGTGCCGGGCCACCGAGGGCACCGCCGAGGGTTCCCGCGATGCCGGCCACGCCGAGTACGACTGCACCACCGTCCACGGGTGAACTCTACGCAGGGTCTCCTGTGCTCGCGCTGTGCGCTCGCCTCCTGCTCCTGGCGAAATCTGTGCACCAATCGACACATGCCGTTGATCAGTGCACAGATTTCAGATGGGGGGACACCCGCACGCCGCCCCGGCTGCGCTCAGACGTCCTGGAGGCCGACCGGGCAGGACACGCCGGTGCCGCCGAGTCCGCAGTAGCCGTTGGGGTTCTTGGCCAGGTACTGCTGGTGGTAGCCCTCGGCGAAGTAGAAGGGCCCGGCCTCGGCGATCTCGGTGGTGATGGTGCCGTAGCCGGCGGCCTCGAGGCTCGCCGCGAACCGCTCCTCGGACGCCTCGATCGCCTCGAGCTGCTCGGCGTCGGCGGCGTAGACCGCGGAGCGGTACTGCGTGCCGACGTCGTTGCCCTGACGCATGCCCTGGGTCGGGTCGTGGCCCTCCCAGAACACCTTGAGCAGCTGGTCGAGGGTGACGACCGTCGGGTCGAAGACCACGAGCACGGCCTCGGTGTGGCCGGTGAGGCCCGAGCAGGTCTCCTCGTAGGTGGGGTTCGGGGTGATGCCCCCGGCGTAGCCGACGGCGGTGACCCACACGCCGGGGATCGACCAGAACGCCTTCTCGGCCCCCCAGAAGCAGCCCATGCCGACGACGAGCGTCTGGAAGCCGTCGGGGTAGGGCGGAGTCAGCGCATGGCCGTTGACGAAGTGCTCCGCCGGCACGGGCATCGGGGTGTCGCGGCCGGGAAGGGCCTCGGCGGCGGTGGGGAGGTCGAGCGACTTGCGCAGTCCGAACATGGTGAAGAGCCTCCAACGGGCATGTGGTACCGGGCCTCAACATCGTCTCGCAGATGGGCATTCCGTTACTCGCTGGCGCCCCTCACTCGAAGGCCGCGCCCATCTGGCGGATGATGCCCATCAGGTTGCCCGGCGAGTCGGGCGCGTCCTCGCCCGGCACGTAGGCCACCGAGTGGAGCGTGCCGGTGTAGGCGAACGGGCCGAACCGCTCGTAGATCTCCCAGCTCACCGGCGAGCGCCGGTCGATGCCCACGTCGATGCCCTCGAACGGCGCCATGCCGTAGAGCAGCGGCAGGCCGGGCAGCCTCGGCTCGCGGCTCGCCGTCCACCGAGACCCGCAGCGTCCAGGTGCCACCGCCGATGGCGTCGAGCGAGGCCGTCACCTCCGACACGCCCTCGGCGAGCCGCCCGCCCGAGGCCTTGCGCAGCACGCCCCGCCCGTCGTTGTGGACGAACCACAGCTCGTCGTCGAGCACGTAGAGCGCGTAGCCGCCGCCCTGGTCGCCGTGGGCGACGAGCATCCCCTGGTCGCCGGGGCGGAAGTCGATCGACGCGGTGATCGTCACCGAACGGAACCAGATGAGCTGCACCGACCGCCACCGCTCGAGGGTCGGCGTGCCGGCGACGATCGTGACCGGCTCACGGTAGATCTCGCTGCGCTCGGGTCGGATCAGGTACTTGATCGAGCTGCCCTCGTCGAGGGGGTAGATCTGGTTGGCCCAGGCCTCCCGCTCCCAGGCGTCGATCAGCTGCCGGCGCCGCTCGGGCTCGGACGCCGAGCGGTCGTCGAGCTCGATCGGGTCGGTCGTGAGGTCGTAGAGCTCCCACTCGGCGTCGTCGAACGGGGTCAACGGCTGATGGAGGGTGACGATCTCCCAGCCGTCCTCGTAGTAGCCACGATGGCCGTTCATCTCCTCGACCGTGCGGGTGTGGCGGCTCGGCGTGTCGGGGTCGGCCAGCGTCGGCGCGAAGCTGGCACCGGCGCGTGGCAGCAGCGGCACGCCGTCGCGCTCGACCGGAGGCTCGATCGCCGAGGAGCTCGCACAGCGTCGGCAGCACGTCGGTGAGATGGCCGTACTGGCGCCGGAAGCCCCCCGCGTCGTCCGCCGCGAGACGAGCCGGCCACGAGACGATGAACGGCACCGTGTGCCCGCCGGCGTGGGTGTTGATCTTGTAGAGGCGGAACGGCGTGTTCGACGCCATGGCCCAGCCCCGCGGGTAGTGCGGCGTGGTCCGGGGCCCGCCGAGCAGGTCGAGGCGGGCGTGGTCGGCGTCGACGTCGTCGCCCTGCAGCAGGTGCACGTAGTACGAGCTGGTGCCGACCTCCTCGCCCTTCGCGCGAGCCGCCGTTGTCGGACGTGAACAGGAAGATGGTGTTGTCGAGCTCCCCGAGCTGGTCGAGGGCCTCGAGCAGGCGGCCGACGTTCTGGTCGATGTTGTCGACCATGCCGGCGTAGACCTCCATGTGCCGGGCGAACAGCTCCTTCTCGCGGTCGGTCAGGTCGTCCCACGGCTTCACGTCGTGGTTGGCCTCGGTGTTGCGCGGGGCCAGCGGCGTGCCCGGCGGCACCAGGCCCAGCTCGAGCTGGCGGGCGTGCCGCTGGCGACGCAGCTCGTCCCACCCGGCGTCGTACCGGCCCCGGTAGCGCTCGATGTCGGCTCGCTTGGCCTGCAGCGGCGCGTGCACGGCGCCGTGGGCGAAGTACAGGAAGAACGGCTGGGCCGGGTTCGACGCCTTGCGCTCGCGGATCATCGAGATGGCCCGGTCGGTCAGCTCGTCGGTCAGGTAGAAGTCGTCGGGATAGCGATCGGTCTCGACCTGGTGGTTGTCGTGGGTGAGCCGGTGGGGCTGGTGCAGGTTGGTGAAGGCGTCGAGGAAGCCGTAGAAGGTGTCGAAGCCGCGCTGGCAGGGCCACGAGTGGCGAGGACCGCTGGCCGAGCAGTCGGAGTCCTTGGCGAGGTGCCACTTGCCCACCATCATCGTGGCGTAGCCGTGGTCGCGCAGGACCTCGGGCAGCGTCACGGTGTCGGCCGGCAGCTCCATGGCGTAGCCCGGGAACCCGGGATCGAGGTGCGCCACCGTGCCGAACCCGGCCAGGTGGTGGTTCACCCCGGTCAGCAGCGAGGCCCGGCTCGGCGAGCACATGGGCGTGGCGTGGAAGTTGGTGTAGCGCAGGCCTCCAGACGCCAGCCGGTCGAGGTTGGGCGTGGCGATCTCCGAGCCGTAGCAGCCGAGGTCGGCGTAGCCCAGGTCGTCGCACATCATCAGCACGATGTTGGGGGCACCTTCGGGCGGGACCGGGCGCTCGGGCCACGCGCCCTCCGACCCGGCGAAGGTGCGGCCGACGCGACCCTCGAACCCGGCGTAGGCCGCCCCCGTGACGGCCGGACGCGCGTCTGCTGCTGCCCCCATGTCCTGCGCTCCGTTTCGTCGACCGGCCGTGATGGCCCTTTCCCCTTCGGCCGGCGACCTCTCCCCTAGTGTGAGGCGCCGTCCGGCTGCGCACGCTAGCCGCCCCCACCACCTTCCTGACACGTCGTCAGATCCTCTGGAGGAATCCCCCGTGGCCGCATCCCGAACCACCGTCGAGCACCGAGCACGGGCCGGCGGCCGGCTCGTCGGCGGCCTCGTCGCCGCCGCCCTCGCGGTGGCGCTCGCCGCCGGTTGCGCCAGCTCCGACAAGCCGACGCTCCCCGGGCTGTCGACCACCACCACGACCGAGGGGTCGACCAGCACGACGGCGTCCCGCGAGACCACCACGACCGAAGCCCGCACCACGACGACCACCGCGGCCAGGACGACCACCACCACCGGCGACGGGCCGACCTCGACGACCAGCTCCACGGTCGAGCCGACGACCACCACGACCCGGCCGAGCACCACGACCACCACCCGACCGAGCACCACGACGACCAAGCCGAAGGACACGACCACCACCGCCGGCGAGACCACCACCACGGCCACGGGCATCGCCTCCGACACCATCGCCTCCGGCGAGTCCGACGTGCCCTGGCTCGCCCTGGGCGCGCTCGCCGCGGTGCTGATCCTCGTGCTCGTGATCGCCCTCCGGCGCCGGTCGGAGCGCAAGAGCTGGTGGGCCCGGGCCGACGCCCTGCTGCACGACGGCCAGGCCCTCGTCGACCTCGGCACGGCCGGGCCGGCCGCCGCCGACCCGCAGCAGGAGATCGCCCACTGGGGGACGATCGAGCAGCGCACCCAGTCGCTGGCCAACGAGGTGCAGGCCGTGCTGGGCTCGGGCCCTCCCGACGACGCCACCCGGGCCGCGGTCGCCGGGCTCGGCCAGGCCGTGGCCGACTACCTCGCCGCCCTGCGCACGTCGCGCACGCTGCGCATCGGCCCACCGGCGCCGACCCCGCAGCAGCTCCAGTACGCCGACGCCGAGTCGAGCCAGCGCCTGGCCATCGTGCGAGCCAACCTCGACCAGCTCGACCAGCTCGTCGTGCCGCACCGCTCGACCGCCTGAACGACGTCGCCGACCCCGGCCGACCTTCCGGCGACACCGCCCCGACGTTCCCCAGCTCCCGCTCCGCCTCGCACCGGCGGTCAGCATCCGCCGGCGGAGACGGCCGAAGGCTGCTCCTGCGTAGGTAGTCGACAGGTATACACCGGTCTAGCGTTCTGCTTGCATGAGCTACTCGTTTCTGGTTGACATGAGGAACGTTCGTTCGGTACGGTGGTGGACATGTCCTCGGCCGCCACCACCACCGACCGGGTCGCCGATCCCGTCGATCTGGGCGCGCTCGAACGGGTGGCCGAAGCCTGGTGCGGCGCGCTCGAGCCGGCCATCGTCTCAGGGGCCGACGCGGCCTCCGCGGTCGAGCGGTTGGCGGTGGTGGTCCGCAAGCTGGAGGCGGCCAAGGTGCTGTTGGCCAACCGGGCCGAGGAATGCAACGCCTACCGGGCCCGGGCCCAGTCGGGTCCAGACTGGTACGCCGCGGTCAACGGCATCTCCAAGACCCAGGCCAAACGGGCCCTCGACACCGCCAAACGCCTCGAGGCCTGCCCGGCCACCAGGTCGGCCTTCGCCAACGGTGACATCTCCACCGACGAAGCCGACGCCGTGTCCGATGCCGCCAACGCCGACCCCGGCAGCGAAGCACGACTGCTCGACGGGGCCAAGGCCCGTCACGACCTACGCGAGACACGGGCGGCCGCCGACAAAATCAGGCGTGCCGCCATGTCGGCCGAAGACGAGCAGGCCCGCCACGCCCGACTGCACAAGGCCCGCAGCCTGCGCATCGGCCAGACCCGCGACGGCCACGTCGAGATCCGCGGCCAGTTCACCCCCGCCGCCTTCGCCGGCGTGAAACCGATCATCGACGCCCACCTGAAACGGCGCCTCGAGCAGGCCCGCCGCGACAGCACCCGCGACGGCTGGGACGCCTACCGCGCCGACGCCCTCCTCGACGCCATCGCCGCCAACCACCGCACCGCCACCACCCCACCCGCCCCGCCGCCAGCCGCGAGCTCGACCAGCCCGACCGCGACCGCCCCGGCCCGGCCACCGGCTGATCCGGCTCCCCTCCCCGAGCCGACCGACCCGCCCGCAGCCGACCCCGCCGAGGGCCGACTGTTCACCCCCGGAGCTGACATCGCCACCGCCGAGGGGCTCGACCCCAAGGTCAACTGGAACCTCGTCATCCTCGTCGACGGCATCGCCCTCAAACGGGGCTACGCCGCCCCCGGCGAGACCTGCGAGATCCCCGGCATCGGGTCGATCCCCATCGCCTGGATCAACCAGCTGTTACCCCAGGTGCACACCGAGCTGCTCATCCACGACTCGGTCGACATACGCGCCTACGCCACGACTACAAGACACCGAACCCGCCCCGTCGAGCTCGCCGTACACGTCCGCGACCGCGACTGCGTCATCCCCCGCTGCCACCGCGACCCCACCGAATTCGACCACCGCACCCCCTACACCGACACCCACGACACCTCCGTCGCCAACGGCAACCGCCTGTGCACCCCCGACCACCGCAACAAGACCCACCACGGCTCCACCCTCGACCGCAACGACACCCACTGGCTCTACTGGCCCCCCGACACCGACCCCACCACCCACCAACCCCTCACCGCCCCCATCGGCGCCCACCTCACCACCTGGAACCTCGACCACCGCCCCGGAGACGACCCGGGCGGATGATCCACCGCCGCATACACTCGCCCACCGGACTCCGAGGGGGATGAGCCCATGGCTGACATCAGCGAGCATCCGTCGCCAGCACCGCCGCCCGAGCAGATCGGCCGAACTGCGGCTCACGACCTCGCCGACGCGCTGATCGCGGTGGTGGGCACCGCCAACCTCCAGATCGGCGACGACGTCGGTGAGGACTACGGCCACGACGAGGCCCTGACCGCCGAGCCCGTGCGGCCCGAGGTGGTGGTGCGACCGGCGACGACGGCCGAGGTGGCCGCCGTGCTGCGGCTGGCCGACGAGGCACGGGTGCCGGTGACGGCCCGGGGCAGCGGCACCGGGCTGTCGGGTGCCTGCATCCCGACGCACGGCGGCATCGTGGTGTCCTTCGAGCGCATGAACGCGGTGCTCGAGATCGACACCGAGAACCACATGGCCGTGGTGCAGCCCGGGGTGACCCTGGCCCAACTCGACGAGATCACCGCGGGCCACGGGCTCGTCTACCCCGTCTTCCCCGGCGAGAACAGCGCCAGCCTCGGGGGCAACGTGGCCACCAACGCGGGCGGCATGCGAGCGGTGAAGTACGGCGTGACGCGCCACCAGGTGCTGGGGCTCGAGGCCGTGCTCCCCTCGGGAGACGTCATCCGCAGCGGCGGCAAGTACGTGAAGGCGACCAGCGGCTACGACCTGACCCAGCTGATCGTGGGCTCCGAGGGCACGCTCGCCCTGGTCACCGAGGCGACGCTGAAGCTCTACCCCAGGCCCCAGCACGCGGCCACGGTGCTGGCGCCGTTCGCCACCCTCGGCGAGGTCACCGCGGCGGTGCCCCGCATCGTCGACTCCGGCGTCGGCCCCCTGATCCTCGAGTACATCGACCTGCTCACCATGGCCGCCGCCACCGCATCGGTCGGCCTCGACCTGGGCATCCCCGACGCGGTGAAGGACGCCGCGCTCGCCTACCTGGTCGTCGTGCTCGAGGACACCCACCTCGATCGGCTCGACGACGACGCCGCCGCCTTGGGCGAGTTGCTGGTCGAGCTGGGCGCCATCGACGTCTACGTGCTGCCGCCGGGCGCCGCGTCCCAGCTCATCGAGGCCCGTGAGCGGGCGTTCTGGGTGGCCAAGGCCGCCGGTGCCGACGACATCGTCGACGTGGTCGTCCCCCGGGCCAGCATCCCGGTCTACATGGAGCGCGTCGCCGAGCTGGCGACGTCCACCGGCTCGTGGATCGCCGGCTGCGGCCACGCCGGCGACGGCAACGTCCACCTGTCGGTGTTCCAATCCGACCCCGACGTGCTCTCGCGGGTCGTGCACGGCCTCTTCGAGCTCGGGCTCGACGCCGGTGGCGCCATCTCGGGTGAACACGGCATCGGCACCGAGAAGCGGCGCTACTTCGTCGAGCTCACCGACCCGGCCAAGCTCGCCCTCATGGCCCGCATCAAATCGGCCTTCGATCCGAACGGCATCCTCAACCCGGGCACCATCTTCGACCCCCCTCCCTCGAGCTGAACAGGATCTCCCATGAACGGTGCTCAGGCTCTCATCCGCACCCTCGTCGCCAGCGGGGTCGAGGTGTGCTTCGCCAACCCCGGCACGTCCGAGATGCACTTCGTCGCCGCCCTCGACGCGGTGCCCGAGATGCGCGGGGTGCTCGGCCTGTTCGAGGGTGTGGTCACGGGGGCCGCCGACGGCTACGGCCGCATGGCCGACAAGCCGGCCGCCACCCTGCTGCACCTCGGCTCGGGCCTGGGCAACGGGCTGGCCAACCTGCACAACGCACGCCGGGCCCGCACGCCCATCGTGAACATCGTGGGCGACCACGCCACCACCCACAAGAAGTACGACGCGCCCCTCGACTCCGACATCGAGACGGTGGCCCGCAACGTGTCGGGCTGGCTGCGCACCTCGTCGGCGCCGGCCGCGGTGGCCGCCGATGCGGCCGAGGCGGTGGCCGCGGCGGCCGGCCCTCCGGGTCAGATCGCCACCCTGGTCCTCCCCGCGGACGTCTCGTGGCTCGAGGGGGGCGACCCCGCCGCGGCGGCGCCACGTGGGGCGAGGCGTCACGTCGCCGACTCGGCCGTCGCCGACGCGGCCACCGCCCTGCGCAGCGGAGCACCGGCGGCGCTGTTCGTCGGTGGGTCCGTCCTGCGCGAGCGAGGGCTGCTGGCCGCGTCAGCGCGTCGCCGGCGCGACGGGGGCCAAGCTGCTGGCCGAGACGTTCCCGGCCCGCCTCGAGCGCGGTGCCGGGCTGCCCGCGGTCGACCGGCTGGGCTACCTGGCCGAGTTCGCCGCCATGCAGCTCGACGGCCTGGCCCACCTGGTGCTGGTCGACGCCAAGTCCCCGGTGTCGTTCTTCGCCTACCCGGGCAAGGCCAGCGACCTCGTGCCCGAGAACTGCCAGGTGCACGTGCTGGCGGCCGGCTCCGACGATGCCGTCGCCGCGCTCGAAGCGCTGGCCGACGCAGTCGACGCCCCGCTCGGAGGCGCCACCCTCGCCGCCGCCGAGCGGCCCGAGGCGCCGACGGGCGCGCTGAACGCCCAGGCCGTCGGCCAGGCGCTCGGAGCGCTCCTGCCCGACAACGCCATCGTCGCCGACGAGGGCCAGACCGCCGGGCTGTTCGCCGCCGGGTTCACCGCCGGCGCGCCCCGCCACGACTGGCTCACCCTCTGCGGCGGCGCCATCGGCATGGGCCTCCCCCTGGCCACCGGCGCGGCCATCGCCTGTCCCGACCGACCGGTGGTGGCGCTCGAGGCCGACGGCAGCGCCATGTACACCTTGCAGGCGTTGTGGACCCAGGCCCGCGAGGGACTCGACGTGACGACGATCATCCTGGCGAACCGGGCCTACGCCATCCTCGACATGGAGCTCAGCCGGGTGGGCGCCGCCGGCGACGGCGGGGTCGGGCCCCAGGCCGCGGCCATGCTGGACATCTCCCGTCCCGAGCTCGACTTCGTGGCCCTGGCCGGGGGCATGGGGGTGCCGGCCACCAGGGTCGAGACCGCCGACGCGCTGGTGGCGGCCCTCGCCAAGGCGTTCGCCGAGCCGGGCCCCCACCTCGTCGAGGCCATGCTCCCCCGCTCGCTCTGACCAAGCCCGCTCAGGAGTCGCGCGACACGGCCACCCAACCCTGGTCGGGGTCGAACCGACGCACCACCCGGGCCGGCACGCCCACCGCCACCGAGTGGTCGGGCAGCACGCCCGCGCACCACGCTGCCCGCGCCCACCACCACGTTGCGGCCGATCTGGGCACCGGGCAGCACGACGACGCCGTGGCCCAGCCACGAGCCCGACCCGATCGACACGGGCGACTCGGGCTGGTGCTGCACCGAGATGGGCCGGTCGGGGTCGTCGTAGCCGTGGTTCATGTCGGTGATGTGGACGTTGTGCCCGGTCCACACGTCATCGCCGATCTCGATCGAGAGGTGCCCGACGATGCTGCTGCCGGTGCCGATGAGGCACCGGTCGCCGATCGCGACGACCCGTGGCGGCAGATCGGGCTGATCGAGCATCCAGCCGGCCGACAGCGTCACCCCCGCGTTGACCACCGTCGAGGTCCCGATGTGGATGGCCGACTCGTTGATCAGGCTGTCGACCGGGAAGCAGATGATGCTGCCCTCGCCGAACGAGCCGAACCGGTGGGCGACGCGCGACCGCGGGCCGATGGCTCCCAGCGAGCGGATCGCCGTCCATCCCCAGCGGACGACCTCCGACGAGACGGTGAAGAAGTCGCTGCGCACGCGGTTCGCCAGGGTCGGCGCGAGGGGGTCACGATCGAGCATCCGGCGAAACCCCGTCCCCTACCGCCCGCCGTTGGCGGAGGCCGTGCGGCTGGCGGTCCCGCACGAGGCCGCCGGCTGCACCAGCTCGTAGATGACCATGCCGTCGACGGTGGCCTGCCGGCGATAGCTCGACAGCACGCTCACCATGGCCGGCACGTCGAGCATGGGTGCCTTGCCGGAGTCGCGGACGTTGGCCGGGCTGGTGTCGATGATCAGGGTCGGTGGCCGGGCCTCGATGTCCTGGCAGAGCTCCTCGAGCGCTCCCTGCGTCGGCCGCCCCTGGTCGACGCCGGTCACGAAGTTGGTGTGGGGGAACCGACTGGCCATGGGCCGGGCCGACGCCCACGTGGCCTCGGAGAACACCCCCCAGACGAGGATGGGATCGTCCCGATCGGAGAGGCGGTCGATCTGGGCCACCAGGCGCACGTAGGGCGGGAGGTCCGGTCGGGGCAGGAGCATGGTGGCGGCGACCCACACGGCGGTGGTGACGGCCGCGACCTGCAGCGCTCGACGCCAGGGCACCCGGTCGATCTGGGTGGCGGCCAGTGCGGCGAGCGGAGGCAGCACCTGCAGGAAGTAGTGGCCGAAGAAGTGCTGGCCGATGGCCACGCCGATCAGGGCCGACAGCAGCCACAGCCACAGGTCGAGGTGCTCACGGCGCTCGACCCACGCCCGGCCGGCCAGCCACACCAGCACCACGTGGGCCACGCCGTAGACCGCCAGCGTGAGCAGGGCCCGGCCGGCCAGACCGAGCAGCGACGAGGCCCCGAGGTAGCTCGTGTTGCCGGTCAGGTTCCAGAACAGGAACTGCCGCAGGCCGAACGACGTGCCGACCAGCAGGTAGAGGCCGACCGCGCCGGTGGCCATGATCGCCACCCGTCGGGGGCCGTTCGGGCCGCGCCACAGGTTGTAGGCGATGGGGATGATGGTGAAGACCGCAGACTGCTTGACCAGCGTGGCCACCGCCAGGGCCACCGCGGCAGGTAGGGCCCGGCCTTTGCGGCTGAACCACCAGGCCAGGGTCATGGGCAGCACCATGAACCCCTCGAAGCTGGCGGCGTGGGCGTCGGCCAGCGGGAAGGCGGCGGTGCCCAGCAGGAACAGGGCGGCGATGGCGAGACGGTGCCGCCACCTGACGCACAGGGCCCACCCGATCAGCAGCCCGGTCGCCGCCTCGAGCCCGACCATGAGCATCCGCACCGGCAGCAGGCTGTCGCCCCGGGTGATGAGGAAGCTGGCCGCGTAGATGAGGAACACGATCGGCGGCTTGCGGTCGACGAGGTCCTCGTAGAGGTGCCGGCCGCGGAGGATCTCCTGGGCGATCGAGCCGACGGTGGCCTCGTCGACGTCGAGCACCGGACTGGTGAAGATCGGGAAGTGGACCACCAGACCGAAGGCGAACAGGCCGAGGAAGGCGCCCGGGATGGCGAAGCGGGAGCGGGCCACCCGCTCGGCGAGGTCCTCACCCCGGCGTCTCCAGTCGCTCCAGGCCTCGCCGACCCGGGTGGGCGAGGTCATCTCGCCTCGAACGCCCCGAAGCGGGGATGGCGGGTGGCCAACCAGTACTCCACGGTGAAGGTCGGCCAGTTGTTGGTGACCTTGCCCGACTCGGTCTTGTACCAGCTCGAGCAGCCTGCCTCCCACACCGTCTGGTGCATCCGTTTCTGCACCGCTCGGTTGTACCCAGCCATGACCTCGGGGCGAACCTCGAGCGACGTCAGGCCTTCGGCCGCCATCTCCTGCACGCACTGGAGCACGTAGGAGATCTGGCACTCGAGCATGAACGACGATCGAGTTGTGGCCGAGGTTGGTGTTGGGCCCGTAGAGCATGAACAGGTTGGGGAAGCCCGACACCGCCAGCCCGAGGTAGGCCTCGGCACCGTCGTGCCACGCCTCGTCGAGCTTGAGCCCGTCACGCCCGACGACCTCGAGCGGAGCGAGGAAGTCGGTCGACTCGAAGCCGGTGGCGAGGATGATCGTGTCGACCGGCCGCTCGCGCCCGTCGGCGGTCACCACACCCGAGCGGGTGACCCGCTCGATCGGCTCGGTGACCACGTCGACGTCGTCGCGCACGAGCGTCGAGTAGTAGTCGCTGACCGCCAGGATGCGCTTGCAGCCGATCGGGTAGTCCGGGGTGAGCTGCTCGCGCAGCACCGGGTCGGCGATCTCCTTCTCGCGGTACGCCTTGCCGGCCTTCTCGACCAGCCGGGCGAACCGGCTGGCCCGCCGGAACATGACGAACCGGGCCTCGAACCGCAGGTAGATCGACGCCCGGTAGGCCCGATCGAGCCACGGGAAGCGATCGAACAGCGCCCTGGTGCGCTCGGCGAAGGGCGGGTTCTGCTTGGGCATGACCCAGTTGGCCGATCGCTGGAAGATCGTGAGGTGGCCGGCGACGGGCGCGATGCGGGGCACGAACTGCACCGCGCTGGCCCCGTTCCCGACGACCGCCACCGACTCGCCGTCGAGCGGGTGGTCGTGGTCCCAGCGGGCCGAGTGGAACACCGTGCCCTCGAACTCGCCCAGGCCGGCGATGTCGGGGACGAACGGCCGGTTGAGCTGGCCCAGGCCGCACACCAGCACGTCGGCCACCAGCTCCTCGCCGGTGGTGGTCTCGAGCCGCCACTCGGCGGTGCCGTCGTCGAACCGGGCGGCGGCGATCTCGGTGTCGAAGCGGAGGTGGGGCCGCAGGTCGAAGCGATCGACGCAGTCCTCGAGGTAGGCGAGGATCTCGGGCTGCTCCGGGTAGTGCCTCGACCAGTCGTGCTTGGGCGCGAACGACAGGGAGTAGAGGTGCGACGGCACGTCGCACTCCGCGCCCGGATAGGTGTTGTCACGCCACGTGCCGCCGACCCCGTCGGCCTTCTCGTAGATCGTGAACGACGTGATGCCGGCCTGCCGCAGGCGGATGGCCATGCCCAGCCCGCCGAAGCCGGTGCCGAGGATGGCGATGCGGGGGGTGGTCGCCGACGGCGGGAGCGGTGGGTGCCTTCGTGCCCCACCGTGTAGGCCATGGATGAGCTCTCGCAACATCGACGTGTTCCCTCCCCGGATCCGCCCGACACCCTACGGCAGGCCCGCACCCGCGCTACAACCCACTACGGTCCTGCGGCTATGACCCCAGACGCAACCCCGGCGAGGCGGCCGGCGGTGGCCCACGAGCGGTCCCCGGTCGACGTGCTGCGGCTCGCGGTCGCCGGCGTGCTGCTGCGTCGCCCTGGCCGTGGTCGGCTGGTGGGCCGGCACCTCCGTGCTCGAGCTTCCTCGCCGACCTGTTCCGCGGGCTCGACGCCGTGCCCCAGTGGCTGGCCGACACTCGTCGTGATCGGCACCCGCCTGCTCGCCACCGTGGCGTTCGTCGCCGGGTTGGGCGCGGCCGTCATCAGCCGCCGGGGCCGGTTGCTGCTGACCATCGCCGGCGCCGGGGTCGTCGCCGCGGTGCTGGCCTACCTGGTCGACCAGCTCGTCCACCCCCAGGCGGTGAGCCTCGTCGACGTCGACGGCGCGCTCGGGCCGCTCGTCGACGACGCCTTCCCGTCCACCGCCGGCGTGGCCGTGATCGCGGCCATGGTCACCGCCGCCGCGCCGTGGCTCACCCGGCGGTGGCGCCACCTCGGCGCCGCCCTCGTGCTCGGCACCGCGCTGTCGCGCTTCGTGACCGCCCCCGTCTCGCTCGGGCACCCTGTTCGCCCTGGTCATCGGCTGGTTCTCGGGGTCGCTCGTCCTCGTCGTGTTCGGCGGTCCGGTGCGCCGCCCCGACCAGCAGGAGGTCGCGGCCGGGTTGGCCCAGATCGGCCTCGTGACCGAGACCCTCGACAAGGCGTCGGTCGACGCCCGGGGTTCGACGCCGTGCTTCGCCACCACCACCGACGGCACCCGGCTGTTCGTGAAGGCGCTGGGTCGCGACGAGCGCAGCGCCGACCTGCTGTTCCGCACCTACCGGGCGATCATGCCCCACGACTTCGGCGACGAGCGGTCGTTCTCGTCGTTGCGGCGCACCGTCGAGCACGAGGCGATGGTGGCCATGGCCGCGCGCGAGCTCGGCGTGCTCACCCCGCCGTTCGTCGCCCTCGCCACGGTCGACCCCGACGCCTTCGTGCTCGTCTACCAGCTCATCGACGGCTCGTCGCTCGACGGGGTCGACCCGGACCGGCTCGACGACGCCGTCATCGGCCAGATCTGGGCGCAGGTCGCGCTGCTGCGGTCGCGTCGCATCGCCCACCGGGACCTCCGGCTGGCCAACATCTTCCTCGGCGCCGACGACCGCATCTCGATCATCGACTTCGGGTTCTCCGAGCTGGCCGCGTCCGACCTGCTGCTGGCGACCGACCTGGCCGAGCTGCTGGCCTCGCTCACCCTGGCGGTCGGCATCGACCGCTCGGTGGCGCGCGGCCGTGGCCGGCGTCGGCGCCGATGCCCTGGCCGGCGCCGCGACCCGGCTGAAGCCCTTCGCCCTCAGCGGCGCCACCCGCACCGCGTTCAAGCAGCGGCCCGGGCTGCTCGACGACCTCCGCTCCCGCGTGACCGACGTCTCCTGACGCCGGAAACCGGCCGTGCTAGGGTCAGTTCATCTATCGAACTGACAACGGTCGAACCGACCGTGTGGGGGCCAAGATGACCACGACCGACCGCGAGCCCTGGCAGTCGACGGCCTGCATCCTGTGCGAGTGCAACTGCGGCATCGAGGTGCGCCTCGGCGGTGACGACGGCCGCCGCTTCGAGCGCATCCGCGGCGACAAGGCCCACCCGGCCTCGAAGGGCTACACGTGCGAGAAGGCGCTGCGCCTCGACCACTACCAGAACGGCGCCGGGCGGCTGACCTCGCCGCTGCGGCGGCGTGCCGACGGCACGTTCGAGGAGATCGACTGGGACACCGCCATCGCCGAGGTCGCCGAGCGGCTCGCCGCGGTCCGCGACGAGCACGGCGGCGAGTCGATCTTCTACTACGGCGGCGGCGGCCAGGGGAACCACCTCGGGCGGCGCCTACAGCGGGGCCACCCTGCGGGCCCTCGGCGCGCGGTACCGCTCGAACGCGCTGGCCCAGGAGAAGACCGGCGAGTTCTGGGTCAACGCCAAGATGTTCGGCGCCATGGTCCGGGCCGACTTCGAGCACTGCGAGGTCGCGCTGTTCGTCGGCAAGAACCCGTGGCAGAGCCACGGCATCCCGCGGGCCCGCACGACGCATCAAGGAGATCGCCAACGACCCGGCCCGGTCCATGATCGTGATCGACCCCCGGCGCACCGAGACCGCCGCGCTGGCCGACTTCCACCTGCAGGTGCGGCCCGGCACCGACGCGTGGCTGCTCGCCGCGCTCGGCGCCGTCGTCGTGCAGGAGGGGCTCATCGCCCGAGCGTGGCTGGCCGAGCACGCGACCGGCGCCGACGAGGTCGGCGACGGCGCTCGGCGCGGTCGACGTCGGCGCGTTCTGCGCGATCGCCGGCGTCGACGAGGACCTCGTCCGACGAGCCGCCCGCCGCATCGCCGGCGGCCGAGAGCGTGGCCGTGTTCGAGGACCTCGGCGTGCAGATGGGCCTGCACTCCACGCTGGTCAGCTACCTCGAGAAGCTGGTCTGGGCGCTGACCGGCAACCTCGGCCACCGGGGGACCCAGTACGTGCCGTCGAGCCTCGTGTCCATCGCCCGGGCCGACAAGCCGTCGGGCCCGACGAGCGGGGGCGAGCGGCGCAGCCCGGTCGTCGGCGCCCGCATCATCTCCGGCCTCGTGCCGTGCAACGTCATCGCCGACGAGATCCTCACCGACCATCCCGCCCGCTACCGGGCCATGCTCGTCGAGAGCGCCAACCCGGCCCACTCGCTGGCCGACAGCCGGCGCATGCGCGAGGCGCTGTCGTCGCTCGACACCCTCGTGGTGATCGACGTCGCCCTCACCGAGACGGCCCGGCTGGCCGACTACGTGCTGCCCGGCGGCGACCCAGTTCGAGAAGTGGGAGGCGACGTTCTTCAACTTCGACTTCCCGCGAGAACGTGTTCCACCTGCGCCGCCCGCTGCTCGACCCACCCGCACGGCGTGCTGGCCGAGCCCGAGATCCACGCCCGCCTGGTCGAGGCCCTCGGCGCGCTCGACGACGGCGACCTCGCCCCGCTGCGATCGGCGGCGGCCGCGGGACGGGCCGAGTTCGCCGCGGCCTTCGCCGCCGCCACCACCGAGCGACCCTCGGCTCGGCGCGCTGGCGCCGGTCGTGCTCTACCGCACGCTCGGCCCCACGCTGCCCGACGGCGCGGCCTCGGCCGCGCTGCTCTGGGGTGCCGCGCACCGGTGCGCCGCGGCCAACCCCGACGGCGTGCGCCGGGCCGGCTTCGACGGCGAGGGACTCGAGGCCGGCGAGCAGCTCTTCGACGCCATCCTCACCAGCCGCTCGGGCGTCGTCATCACCGAGGACGACGACGACGCCACCTGGTCACGGGTGGCCACGGCCGACGGCCGCATCTCGCTGGTGATCCCCGAGCTGCTCGACGAGCTGGCCGCGCTCGCCGACGGAGGCGCCGCCCGGATCCGACCCCGACCTGGCCGTTCGTGCTGTCGGCCGGCGAGCGCCGGTCGTTCACGGCCAACACCATCATCCGCGACCCGGCCTGGCGCAAGCGCGACGCCGCCGGCGCGCTGCGGGTCAACCCCGACGACGCCGCTGCGGCTCGGCATCGACGACGGCGGTCGGGCCCGGCTCGTCACGCGCCGGGGTGAGGCCGAGGTCGTGGTCGAGGTCAGCGACATGATGCAGCCCGGCCACGTCTCGCTGCCCAACGGGCTGGGGTTGGCCTATCCCCAGCTCGACGGCGAGGCCGTCACCGGCGTGGCCCCCAACGAGCTCACGTCGAGTGACGATCGCGACCACATCGCGGGAACTCCGTGGCACAAACACGTGCCGGCGCGGGTCGAACCGCTCATTTCGGCCTGAACGATTCCCTGTTCGTTTCCTCCTTGTCTCTAGCGGTTTCTCTGGCGTTCTGGTCCCTGAAATCTGGTTCAGGTGACCACATTTCGCCACCTTCCGTGCACGGATGATCGACTTCAGCCGACCAGGTGTGCCTACGATGCATCCATGTTGGAGGGTGTGGTCGAGGGAGGACGTCGTTGATGCACAGGTCAAGAACGCTGCGACTGCTGGTGGCGATGGCGTTCAGCGTCGTCAGCCTGGTCGCGCTCGCTCCCGGCGCCCACGCCGATGACAGCTACACGGGCACCTGCTCGATCGTCATCTCTCCGACCACGGTGAGTCCCGGGCAGACGGTCACCATCACGGCGTCCAGGGCTTCAACGCCGGGGCCGAGGTCACCTTCACGCTCGACGGCACCACGGTCCTCGGCACCACCACGGCCGACAGCTCCGGCGTCGCCAGCATCACCTGGACGGTCCCGGCCGACTTCGTGCTCGGGTCCCACACGATCCAGGCGTCGGGCGACGGCTGCACGACCCGACCAGGGTCAGGGCGAGGTCACCGTGGTGGCCGCGGTCAACCAGACCAAGACCACCGGTGACGCTCCCCAGCACGGGTGGCGACTACACCAACCTGATGCGCCTCGGCATCCTGCTGGTCGCCGCTGGCGGGCTGGTGGTGCTGGCCACCCGCAAGCGGTCGAGCGACTCCACCTCCGTCTGACCTCGGCGTCCGGCGTCGCCGCCGATCCCGATCGGCGGCAGAGGTGTCGCGAACCGCGACTCAGACGCCGCTGCTCAGCGCGACCCCTCCCAGAGCGCCCGTCGTCTGGGTGGTCCACCAGGCTGGTCTAGCCGCCGAAGGTGACGCTGACGTCGTGGTCGGCCAGGCTCGATCCGCTGGTGGTGGCCGCCCCGTCGGACACGGTCATCCCCTCGGCGCTCTTGATCTTCCAGGGCGCCGAGCTGGAGCGAACCGTGATGGTCAGTCGGTCGGCCTGCACCAGCGGCTGCTGGAGCACCTGGAGGTGGTAGACGTCGCTCCTCGGGATCTCGCCCTGCAGGTGCAGCACCACCGTCACGGTCGACTTCGACTTCACCACGACGAGTTGCGAGTAGACCCGGGCCCCGGCCTCGTGCTGGGCCTCGACGCCCCTGGGGTCCCCGTCGACGGTGGCCGACTCCAGCTCGAGCGGCGAGTACCACGACACGTACATCTCGTTGCTGCCGAGCGGGTTCACGACCGGGTTGTAGCGGTCGTTGCCGATGATGTAGGCGGGCAGGTCCGCCGAGGGTGAGTCGTTCTCGAGCGTGATGGTGGCGGTGGCGTCGACCTGGCCGTTGCCGGGGTCGTAGGCGACGTCGTAGTCGATGCTCCGGTGGAGCATCGAGTCGATCTTGTTCGGGTTGGCGTTGGCGGTGCGCAACGACATGAAGTCGGTCTGCAGGTCGGGGCGGAACGCGCCGGTGGTGCCCATCTCCTCGAACAGCGGCACCGCCGCCGGGTCGAACGGGTAGAAGAGCAGCCGCTTCTGCTCCACGAGGGGACCGAGCACCTTGCCGAGGCTGCGCGGGCCGGGCAGGTCCCGGGAGGTCAGCGCGTCGAACACCGAGCGGCCCGCGGCCTCGAGCCGGTCCTTGCGCTCGGAGCGGTCGTTGCCGTAGTCGAGGTACTGCTGGTAGACGAGGTACGTGGCCGCGTTGTCGGCGGTGAGCGGGGCGGCGAAGCCCTGGACGTCGACCGGTCCGGTCAGCTGCAACAGGCCGGCCAGCCCGTAGGGATCGACCACGACGACGCCGTCGATCGACTGGCCGGTCGCCTGCTTGTAGAGCGAGCGGGTGATCTCGGCGTCGGTGGGCATGTCGGGCGACGCGGTGAGGTTCTGCAGGTGCTTGGCGACCTCGTAGCGCCCGTAGCGCTGGAGGTACTCGGCGTAGCGGTCGCCGGAGATGTCGAGCGTTCGGGGATCGACGTTGCCCAGCAGGTCGGTGATGCGCCCGCTGACGGTGAAGTCGACCTTGCCGTCGTCGGCGGTGAGCACGCCGTAGGAGCCGGCGAACCCGCCGAGGTAGCGGCTCTCGGCCGGGTTGGTGAACAGCACGAGGTAGGTCTTCGTCGCCCGATGCCCCGAGCAGGTCGGGGGCCAGGGCCAGCGCCTCGCTGGCCAGCCGGGCCTCGGGAAGGGCGCCGTCGATCTGATCCTCGAAGTCGACCAGCTCGGCGGTGACCGGCGCGGTGAGCCACGGCGACTCCGCCGCCGGCGATGTCGTCATGGGCCTGCTGCAGGGCGGCAGCGGCCTCGGCCACCGGATGCTGCATGGTGGCCGCGAGCTCGACGTCGACCTCGCCGTTCGAGGCCTTCAGCTGCTGGTAGGGCGCGGTGGCGGCCGCCGATGCCCCACTGGCGGCCAGGGCGTGGCCCGAGTTCGACGCCACCACGAGCGCCTCGCGGTGCTGGGCCACCACGGGAACGACCCGGGCCGGCCAGCCCCACGGCCCACCGCAGCATCGAGTCGGCCCGTTGGAAGGCCTCGGCCGCTGTGGCCAGCGGCCCGGTGGCCTTGTCCTGCTTGCCGTCGCGGATCAGCTCGAGCCCGGACTTCGACTCCCGCACCGCGTCGGTGAGGTTCGAGCGGGACAGGAACGCGGCCACGCCGAACAGCGCGGTGGCGACCATCGCGGCGGCGACGACGGCGTAGGCGGTGCGCCGGGCGCGGCGTCGGACCCGTCCCGAGCTGCGCTCGTAGGCGGACGCGAGGAGCGGGACCATGGCGACGAGGGCGATGAGCGACGGCAGGCCGTGGAACCCCTGCGCGGGCATGCGCAGCATCGCCTGCACGCCGAGCGCGCCGACGAGTGCACCGATCAGCCGGTTGCGGTAGGGGCTGTACGCGGTGGAGAACGCCAGCGCCAGGGCGACCAGCGCGGCCACCACCCACCACGAGCCGATGCTGCCGGCCGACACGACGCCGGCGAACCAGAGCGTCGGCCAGCGTCGGGCGCGCGACGCCGCCACCGTGACCAGCGCGGCGAGCGCCGCGCACCAGAGGGCGTCGGCCGGTCGCAGGCCGGTCGGCGCGGCCGACGACAGCGCCGCCACCGCTCCCGCCACGGCGGCGATGGTCCACACGACGTACCGGTCGCCGGCGCGTCGCTCGACGGAGTCCGAGCCGGCGCCGCCACCGGGCGGGCCGGGCTCCGCCGGCACGGGGGAACGGGAGATCTGGGCCATGGGCAGGAGAAACGCTACCAGCCACGGTGCGCGCGATCCGGGCAGAGGGAACCGTCGTCGGACGAGCCGTTCGGCGCCCCGAAGGGAGCGTCGTCACGCTCTGCGAGCGCGATGGTCGACGCTCCGCGATGCGATTGACCGAGGTTTGCTCATCGGTCACGCACAGGTTCCACGTGAACATCGACAGCGGCAGTGTTACGGTTGCGCGAAGTCCTCGAGAACAGTCCTCACCAGACCTGTTCATCGGGGCGATTGATTGAGAGGATGTTGACCACGGACAACGAGGTCCGTCGGTGACAGACCCGCTCGAACACCGGGGTTTTTCCAGGCACGACGCCAGATTCGACCCGACTTGGGGGGAAATGTCCGCAGAGGCATGGACCGAACAGAGACGAGCGTGGACCAACCGCCGCATCGCGTCCGGCCGCTACCGCGGCTTCGGGCCGGCCGACTCCGCGCTCCCGACGACGGGCTTCGTCACGCCTTCGACATCGGATGACCAAGCAATCGTCATGTTGCCCGCCACCGACCACGCTCCGTCGGCATCGCGGCGTCCGATGCGCATCGAGTGCCGGGGTGCGTGCGCGCTCAAGCGGGCGCTCGACCTGATGGTGGCCCTGCCCGTCGCCATCCTCTTCGTGCTGCTCCTCCCGTTCGTGGCGCTGGCGCTGAAGCTCACGTCGCCCGGCCCCGTCCTGTTCCGGCAGCAGCGGGTGGGGCGCCACGGCCGCACCATCACCGTCTACAAGTTCCGCTCGATGCGCATCGACGCCGAGGCCCGACTGCGCGCCGACCCCGAGCTGTTCGCGGCCTACCTCAAGAACGGCTTCAAGGTCCCCTCCCGGCTCGATCCCCGCATCACGCGGGTCGGGCGCTTCCTGCGCAAGACCAGCCTCGACGAGCTGCCCCAGGCGCTCTGCGTGCTGCGCGGCACGATGAGCGCCGTCGGCCCCCGCCCGGTCGTGCCCGACGAGCTGGCCGCCCTCTACCACCGGGCCCCCGAGTACTACCTCGCCTGCAAGCCGGGGCTCACCGGCCTCTGGCAGGTCTCGGGCCGCAGCAACGTGGTGCACAAGAACCGCACCACGCTCGACAAGCTCTACGCGACGAACTGGTCGCTCCTGTGGGATGTCAAGATCCTGCTGCGCACGATCCCGGCCGTGATCACCGCCCACGGCGCCCACTGACGCCGGGCCGTCCGCCATCCCGTCGCCCTCGAACCGGAGCCGAACCCCACGTCCATGCGAGTCCTCGTCACCGGCGGTGCCGGCTTCATCGGATCGCACCTGGCCGAGGCCCTCGTGGCTCGCGGCGACGACGTGCGCGTCGTCGACTGCCTCACGCCCTACTACGACCTCGAGCAGAAGCAGGCCAACCTGCGCGCGCTCGACGGGCGGGCCGAGGTGCTGACCACCGACCTGGGCGACGGCGACCTGGCTCCGCTCCTGGCCGACATCGACGTCGTGTTCCACCAGGCCGGCCAGCCGGGCGTGCGCCTGTCGTGGGGCGACGGCTTCGGCGCCTACGAGTTCAACAACATCCGCGCCACCCAACGGCTGCTGGAAGCCTGCCGGGACGCTCCGCTCCGACGGTTCGTCTACGCGTCGAGCTCGTCGATCTACGGCGAAGCCGAGCGCTACCCCACCGCCGAGCTCGACCTGCCCCGGCCCCGAAGCCCCTACGGCGTCACCAAGCTCGCCGGCGAGCACCTCTGCTCGCTCTACGCGGCCACGTGGCAGGTGCCGACCGTGTCACTGCGCTACTTCACCGTCTACGGCCCCAGGCAGCGCCCGGACATGGCCTTCCACCGGCTGTGCGACTCGGTGCTCACCGGCCAGCCGTTCCCGCAGTACGGCGACGGCTCGCAGATCCGCGACTTCACCTTCGTGACCGACGTGGTGGCGGCCAACCTGGCGGCGGCCGAGGCATCGACCACCGACGTCGCCCCGGGCGAGGTGGTCAACGTGGCCGGGGGCACGAGCACGAGCCTGGCCGACGTGATCGCCACCGTCGAGGAGCTGGCCGGCCAGCCGGTGCCGATCGACCACCGTCCCGAGCAGTCGGGTGACGTCAGCCGCACCGGCGCGTCCACCGACCGGGCCCGGTCCTGGCTGGGCTGGCGCCCCGAGGTCGACCTGCGCGCCGGTCTGGCCCAGCAGCTGGCCTGGCACGGGGCCCGCCAGCCCACCGCCCGCGACCGCGCCCTCGATCAACGCTGAGCGCCGTCCCCGATCCTGTCGGGCCCGTCCTGCCCGAGGCCGAGGTCGAGCCGGTAGCTCCGGCGGTACTGACCGGCCACCGTGGCCGCATCCCACTGGTCCCAGATGGTCGGATCGGGTCCCCCGCGCCGGGCCCGGCCGCCCCGTTCGGCCACGGCCAGCTCGTCGCGGAGCGCCGTGACGAAGCCGTCCCGATCGCCGAGCGGCACCGACCGGCCGGGGGCGCCGAGCGCGAGCAGCTCGGCCACGCCGTCGACGTCGAACGACACGAACGGCAGCCCGCTGCGCGCCGCCTGCACGAGCACCTGGGGCAGGCCCTCGGCCGAGCTGGGCAGCGCCAGCACGTCGGCCGCCCGCATCACCAGCGCGACGTCGCCGACGTGACCGAGCAGCCGGACGTCGACCCCGTCGGTACGCGCCTCCGCCTCGCGTCGCAGGCGGCCGGCCAGGGGCCCGGCCCCGGCGATCAGCAGCGTCACCGGCCCGGAGCTCGCGGCGCCGACCGCGTCGGGGAGCAGCATGACGTTCTTGCGCTCGTCGAGGCTGCCGACGAAGACCACGACCCGAGCGTCGGGCTCGAGACCGAGCTGACACCGCGCCTCCGCCCGGGCCTCGCGGTCCGCCTCGCCCGCCCGGTCGTCGGTGTGGTCCGGTCGGGCGAACGGGGCCAGGTCGAGGCTGGAGCGCACGACCGCGATGCGGCGAGCGGCCACGCCGTTGGCCCGCATCCGGCCGGCCAGGTCGTCCCCGACCACGAAGAAGCGGGTGACGAGCGGGGCGGTGGCCCGCTCGGCCAGCGCGAAGGCCGCGCTCTCGGCCCGGCCGTAGCCGGGGCCGAAGCTGGCCATCGACGACGAGTGGTAGACCACGCCGACGCCCGCCGCCCGGGCCGCGACCCGTCCGAGCAGCCCCGCCTTGGACTGGTGGGTGTGGACGGCGTCGAAGCGGCGCCGCCGCATCAGGCGCACGAGGTGCGCCAGGGCGCGGGCGTCGTCGGCCGGAGCCACCTCGCGCACCAGCGCGTCGCAGCGCAGCACCTCGCACGTGGCGGCCAGGGCCACGGCCACGTCGGGATCGGAATCGCCGCCGATGACCACGGTGTGCTCGGCCGGCACCGCGGCCAAGACGTCGTAGAGGCGTCGCTCCGAGCCGCCTCGGCCCAGTCTCGTGATGACGCTGAGCACGCGGTCTCGGCCCGGCAACAGGTCCCCTTGGTACGGTTCCGGCATCGTCTTCGCTCACGAGCCGCTGCGGTGACAGTAGTTGACCTGCCGACGATGACCGCCCCTCCGCCGACGTGTCGCTCATAGCCCGCGCCCGCACGCTCCTGCGGCTCAAGGAGACCGGCAACCTCGCCTGGCTGCTCGGCGAGTACGGCGTGCGGTTCGTCATCGAGTTCCTCATCGGCGCGCTGATCGCCCGCCGGCTCGGGCCCACCGGGTTCGCCCCCTACGCCCTGCTGTTCACCCTCATCACCCTCGTGATCCCGTTCACCGACGCCGGGCTCAACCACCTGATCAGCCGGGCCGTGCTCACCAAGGAGCAGACCCTCGACCGCATCCTGGGCACCGCCGCCGCGCTGCGCTTCCTGACGTGCCTCATCGGCATCCCGGTGCTCGCGGCCCTCGCCCACTTCTCGAGCCACGGCAGCTCGGTCCTGGTCGGCTTCGCGGTGGCCGCCGGCGTGCTCAACACGCTCAGCTGCTTCGCGGTGCTCGACTACTACTTCCAGTCGCAGCTCGAGGCCAAGCGGTCGGCCATCGCCCGCACGTCGGCCATCGCGGTGATCGCCGTGGTGCAGGGCACGCTCCTGCTGTCGGGGGCCACCGGCACCGTCTTCCTGTGGGGCCTCTGCCTCGAGCAGCCGCTGTTCGGGATCGCCTACTACGTCGTCCACCGCGTGACCGGCGGGCTGCCGGTCAGTCGCTGGCACCTCGACCTCACCTACGGCATCTCGCTGTTCAGCCGCTCGATCCGCCTCAACGTGGCCGCCATGTTCAGCGCCGTGTCGTTCCGCATCCCCGCCATCCTGCTGGCCCGGTTCGCGGTGGCCGCGGCGACGGTGGGCCTGTGGGGGGCGGCCAGTGAGCCGGTCGAGCTGTGGTTCGTGCTCTCCAACGCCCTCGCGGCCACCCTGTTCCCCCGTCTGGTGGGGGCCCGCACCGGTGGGCCCCGGCGCTTCCAGCAGTTCCTCAAGGCCGGCTTCGGCGGGATCACCCTGTGTGGCCTGGCCATCGCCGCCGTCCTCGCTATCGGCGCGCCCGTCATCATCGGCACGATCTACGGCTCGGCGTACGACGACGCCGTGTCGGCCATGCAGATCTACGCGCTGGCGCTGCCGTTCATCTTCTTCCGGGCCTTCATGAGCAAGTGGCTCGTGCTGCAGGAGCACTACTGGCTGAGCGTGGGCAGCCAGGGCCTGGGCGCGGCCGTCGCCGTGGCCCTCGGCTACCTCCTGATCCACAGCCACCCGTCGGCGACGAGCGCCGCGCTCACCACGCTGTGCGCCACCGTCGCCAGTTCGATCGTGGCGCTCGCCCTGAGCGGCCCGGGACGCCAACTACTCTGGTCGCTCGTGCGGAGGACGCCTCTGGATCCGTTCTCCGATCCCCGCCCAGTCACAGCGAGAGAGGGATAGCTTCGTCCGCGGTCGCCACGCTCTGAAGAACCTCGAGCGGATCCTGCTGCGCTCGGGCCGGCTGCGAGCGCTGCTCGGGCGGTCGCCCCTGGCCCGACGCGCCTACCTGGCCACCATCGCCACCTCGTTCTCACGCGAGAGCCGGGGCGTGATCTCCGGGCTCGTCGCCAACCGCACCACGGCCCTGGCCCAGACCCAGTCGCGCCTGGGCTACTACTCGCTGCGACGTCAGGTGCACCGGCTCGAGAAGGGGCTGATCTCCTCGCCCCGCCGCGACGTGTTCGCGGCCGACTACGCCCCGCAGGTGGTGGCCGCCCTCGCGGCCGACCCGACCTACTGGCGCAAGACCGACCCCGACCTCTACCACTGGGCCCTCGCGGTGCTGTCCGACTACTTCGACGTGGTCGACTACTCGCGCGACATCGCCCTGCTCGAGGCCCGCCACGACTTCCTGGCTCTCAAGCACGACATCACCGCCGAGGAGCTCGACGGGTTCGCGCCCTACCCCGCCGTCGACCGCCCACCGCTCACCGTCGACTACGACGACCTCCACCAGCTGTTCCAGCGGCGACGCAGCGTGCGGTGGTACGAGCCCACCCCGGTGCCGAGGGAGCTGCTCGACCGAGCGCTCGTCGCCGCATCCCAGGCCCCGAGCGCCTGCAACCGCCAGCCCTACCGCTTCGTGATCGCCGACGAGCCGGCCGACGCCCAGCACCTCGGTGGCATCGCCTTCGGGACCACCGGCTTCAGCCACCAGTTCCCCTGCTGCATCGCGCTGGTGGGCGACCTGTCGGCCTTCTCCGACATCCGGGACCGCCACGTCATCTACATCGACGGCGGCCTGGTCGCCATGAGCTTCGTCCTGGCGTGCGAGTCGCTCGGCCTGGCCACGTGCATCATCAACTGGCCCGACCTGCCCGAGATCGACGACCAGGCCCGCGAGCTGCTCGACCTGCCCGACCACGAGCAGATCGTCGTGCTCATCTCGGTGGGCTACGCCGCCGAACAGGGCGGTGTGCCCCGCTCGGTGAAGAAGGACCTGCCCCTGATCCGAGAGTACCGAGCCCCCCAGGTATGACCCTCGTCAACGTGGGCCTACGGGGCTACGACCGTCGCAACTACGGCTCGCACCTGATGGCGCTCGCCGTGCAGCATCGGTTCGCTCCGGCCACCGTCGCCGTGCCCCTGCGCTCGGTGCTCGTCCGCGACCACGAGGCGCCACCCGGCGCGGCGGTCTGGATGTGGTCCGAGATCGGTGGGAACCCGGTGCTGCACCGCAGCTCGGCGCCGGTGTTCACGCCCGGCTCCCGATGGGCGGTCGGCACCCGCGGCCCGGTCCGCATCGGCGGTGTGGTGGACATCTCCGGCTACATCTACGGCGACCCGTTCGGCATCCGGTCGGTGCGCCGGCTCGGCGACTGGGCCAGGCGGTGGAAGGCGCTGGGGCTCCCCCTCGTGCTGCTGCCCCAGTCGATCGGCCCCTTCGCCCGGGACCAGGACCAGGAGGAGATGCGCCGGGCCCTCGCCAACGTCCGCCTGGTGGTCGCCCGCGACGACCACTCCGAGGACACGGTGCGCGAGATCGGCACCAGCTGCGAGATCCAGCGAGCGCCCGACCTGGCCATCGAGTCGGCCCGCACCATCGCCGCGCTGAGCCCCGGGCCCGACGCCCAGCGGTCGGGCCGGCCCTACGCCCTCGTGCTCCCCAACCGACAGGTGCTGCGCAAGCTCGACGTCACCGAGGGCGACTACGTGCGGGTGCTCGAGCACGCCGCGGCCCGGTGCGCGGCCGAGGGGCTCGACGTGCTCGTGGCCGCCCATGCTCAGGGGACCGACGACCTGTTGTGCGCGGCGGTGGCGGCCAGGGTTCCCGGCGCGCGGGTGCTCGAGGTGCGCAGCGCCCCCGCCATGGTGAACGTCGTCCGCGATGCACGGGTGGTGATCTCCTCCCGCTACCACGGGCTGGTCGCCGCGTTCGCCAACGGCGTGCCGGCCATCGCAGTGGGGTGGGCCAGCAAGTACGACGACCTGCTCGGCGAGTTCGAGGTGTCGTGGATGTCGGCCCCGATCGACGCCACCGGCGCCGATCCGCAGGGCGCGGCGGCCATCACCAGCCAGGTGCTCGACGACCTCCCGCGCCTCTCCAAGGAGCTGGTCGAGCGGGCCGACGTGCTGCAGGGACGGCTCGACGTCATGTGGCAGCGGGTCTCCGAGATCTTCGCCGCCGAGGCCCCGTGACCGCACCCACCAGCCGTGGCCCCCAGGTGTTCCGGCGCAGCGGTGGCCGCCGACCGGTCGAGATCGCCCGCGAGGAGCTGTGGTTCTGGATCGAGGGCCTGCTCGGGTGGCTGCCGGGCCGGGTCGGCCGGCTCGTGCGCTCGGCCTGCTACCAGCCGTTCATCCGCAGCGAGGGTGCGCTGGACGTGGCCGAGCACACCCACATCCGCATGCCGTGGCGGCTGTCGTGCGGACGGCAGGTCTCCATCGGCCGGGGCTGCCAGCTCACGTGCACGGAGACCATCGCGCTGGGAGACGACGTGCTGCTCGGACCCGGGGTGCTGCTGGTGTCGAACAACCACGAGTGGACCGATCCGGAGCGCCACATCCGCGACCAGGGGCTGCGCGGCGCCCCGATCACCGTGGCCGAGGACGTGTGGATCGGGGCCAACGCGGTGGTGCTGCCCGGCGTCCACATCGGTGCCGGGGCCGTCGTCGCAGCAGGCTCGGTGGTGCGCGACGACGTGGCCCCCTACTCGGTGGTGGCCGGGGCCCCGGCCCGGGTCGTGTCCTGGCGGGGCGATCCACCCGAGACGTCGTGACCAGCACGTCCTGACCTCGGTCGGGGCCGGGGCAGCACTAATGTGCTCCGACACCTTGCATGTGGCGCCACTAGGAGCTCTCCGAAGTCATGGCCGATCGCGACGATCCCACCGCCCCCGACCTGCCCCCCAAGCCCCCGATCGACGAGGGCTCCGATGCCCGCACCCGGGCCACCGTCACCTGGAGAGGCATCGTGGACGAGCCCGTGGCCCCGGACACCCCCAAGAAGCGCAGCCTGCTGAGCCCGATCGGTCGCCTGTTCTCGACCCTGTTCGTCGCGCTCGGGGTCAAGCGGCGGGTCAACGAGGACGGGTCCCCCGGCGATCGCCACCTCGGCCGCTTCGCCGGCATCGTCGGTGGGCTCGTGCTGGCGCTCCTGATCGTCTCGGCAGTGCACATCACGTCCGCCGGCTACGTCACCGTCCCGGTGACCGCCGGCAACGCCCAGACCCAGCTCGGTGAGGGCCTGCACATCACCCTGCCCTGGCCGATCACCCAGGTCAGCAACATGTCGGTGCAGACCCAGAACTACACCATGACGGCGCAGAACGTGCCCGGCTCCGACGACCCGGTGCGGGTCGAGGGCCAGGACGGCGCCTTCGCCATGGTCGACGCCACCCTGCTCTACCGGCTCGACGCCGACCAGGCCACCAACGTCTACCGCACCGTCGGCGCCGACTACTCCACCAAGCTGGTGCAGCCCTCGGCCCGGAGCTGCATCCGCCTCGAGTTCACCGGCTACGACATGGTCGCCGCCGCCACCAGCTCGTGGAAGGACGTCTCCGACTCCATCGAGCAGTGCATCAGCGACAAGATCGTGCAGGCCGGCATCGAGCTGCAGGACTTCCAGCTGCGAGAGGTCAAGCTGAGCGACGACGTGCAGACCGCGATCAACAACGCCGTCTCGGCCCAGCAGAACATCAAGCAGCAGAAGTTCAACTTCGCCGCCGCCCTCGTCGCCGCCGACATCACCCGCACCCAGGCCCAGGCCACCTCCGACGCCCAGCAGATCCTGGCCTGCGGAGGCACGACCACCAGCGAGGTGCGCGACGGCGCCACCGTCCAGGTGGTCAGGCCCAACCCCAACGACCAGTGCGCCGCTCCCCCGCTCACCGCCGAGATCCTGGAGTACAGCTACATCCAGGCGCTCCGCGACATCGCCAACTCGCAGAACTCCAGCACCGTGATCCTCGGCGGCGGCAACGGCACGTCGCCCCAGATCGTGCTGCCCGGATCGTCCACCACGAAGTAGCGGGCCGAGCGGCGCCCGGTCGCCGGAGTCCCCGGACGGCTACATGTCCTCCATCGCCGAAGCCGCCTCGGCGCCGACGGCATCGCCCATGTCCTCGCTGGTGAGGTAGGCGTGCACCACCTCGTCGGCCGGCCCCTCCTGGCGCACCTGCCCGGCCTCGAGCCAGACGCACCGCTCGGCGAGCGAGCTGATGAGGGTGAGGCCGTGGGAGATGATCATCACGGTGCAGTCGTGCCCGCACAGGTCGACGAGCTTGTCCATGCACCGCTTCTTGAAGCGGGCGTCACCGGCCGACAGCGCCTCGTCGATCAAGAGGATGTCGGGGTCGAGGTGGGAGGCGACGGCGAAGCCCAACCGGGCGAACATGCCCGACGAGTAGGTCTTCATCGGGTACTCCAGCGCCGGGCCCAGCTCGGCGAAGGCCACCACCTCGTCGTAGTGGTCCATGATCTCGTCGGTGTTCAACCCGGTGGCCAGGCCGCCGAGCAGGATGTTCTCCCGACCGGTGAGCTCGCGGTTGAACCCGACGCCGAGGGACAGCAGCGGGGTGACCCGGCCCCGCACCGTGACCTTGCCCGCGGTGGGCGGCAGGATGCCCGAGAGGGTGCGGAAGAGGGTGGACTTGCCGGCGCCGTTGTGCCCGATCACGCCGTACACCGACCCGACCGGCACGTCGAAGGACACGCCCCGCAACGCCTCGACGTACTGGGCCCGCTTCGACCGGTCCCGCAGCGAGCTCAGGCGCCGCTGGAGCGACTGCGCCTGCTCGGAGGTGGTCCGGTAGCGGATCCAGAGGTTCTCGACGCGGACCGCGGGATCGAGGTCGTACCAGCCGACGGGCATGGCGCCGACGGCCCGGGCGTGGACGCCGCCGGCCAGGGGCTCGGGGAAGTCCTCCTCGAGCAGGCCCAGCTCAGAGCCGTACGGCATAGTCCCGCTCTCGCAGGAGGAACACGACGGTGCCGACCACCATGGCGCCGGTGGCCCACAGGGCGGAGGCGATCACGTCCCCCGAGTCGGGCTGATGGCCCTGGATGATCGACTCGATCATGGCGAAGAACGGGAACAGCGGGTTGAGCGCCAGCAGCGGCCGAACCGTGCCCGGGATCTCCGAGACCGCGTACATCACCGGGGTGATGTACATCCAGATGCGGACGACGTAGGGCAGCAGGGCCCCGATGTCGGGTACGAACACCACCGCAGGCGCCAGGAGCAGGCCCACGCCGAAGCTGAAGCCGGCCAGCAGCACGGTGGCGAACGGCAGCGACATCAGCGAGGTGCCCCACGGCTGGCGCAGCACGGCATGCACCACGAAGTAGACGACGAGCGCCGGGATCAGGTCGAAGCTGGCCCGCACCAGGGCCACCACCGGGAACACCCCGCGGGGCGCGCCGGTGTTGAGCACCATGACCTTGTTGCGGGTGATCGACTGGGCCGCGCCCTGCAGCACGTCGCGCACGAAGTAGAAGAACGAGACGCCCATGATGAGGTGGGCGATGAGGTAGCGGTTCTGCTCGGCCGAGCCACCGGACTTGAACACCGCCCGGATCAGGTAGAACGTGGCCGCCAGCAGCAGCGGGTCCACCACCAGCCACACGAACCCCAGCACGGTGTCGTAGTGCTGCGACTTCATGTCGGTGCGGGCGAGGTGCCAGATGAACTGGCGACGCTCCCACACACCGGCGAAGTAGCGGCGCAGCGGGGGGAGGCCGGTGACCGTGGGCTGGTACACCTCGATCGGTCGGTCGTCGTGAAAGGTGGAAGACATCTACCGTCCGTGGTGGTGCGGCCACGCACCACAGTGCGCACTCCTGGAGAACTCTCACGGTAGCCGCGATCGGCCCGGCGCCCGTGACGTTCGGCCCCTCCGGGCCCGGGCGATTGACACGTCGCCCGAGCGTGACAAGGATGATCCGGCCGTGGTCACAGCCGTGAGCGGCACGGTGAGGGGACGAGATCGGAGAGGGGTTCGGCCTGATGACGTCGTGTCCGGTGCGTGAGCCCGCCGATGGCTGATCAGAGCCAGCAGCCCACCTCCGGGCCCGAGGCCGCCGGTCGCCCGATCGAGCTCGAGGGCGCTTCGGTGCTGATCATCGGCGCGGGAGGGCCCATGGGCCGCCAGTTCGCGCTCGAGGCGGTGCGCCACCACCCGGCCCGGTTGCTGCTGGCGGACGATCGCGTGCTCGCTCAACCGCATCGACGCGTCGCTTGCGCGACGGGGCCGAGCTCATCGTGGTCGACGTCGACGACCGTCCGGGGATGCGGGCCGTGCTGGCCGAGCACCACCCCGACGTGGTCGTGCACGTGACCCCGCCCAGCCACGCCGTGGTCGACGACCGGCCCATCGAGTGGCCCTCCCTGCCGGTCGACCAGGCCAGCTGGCTGGCCGTCGACGCGGCCGAGGCCGGGTGCCGGCACTTCCTGCGGGTGAGCAGCGCCGATCTCATCGATGCGGGGGGACCGGGCGAGCAGAGCCCCCGTCACGATCCCGAGACCAGCGACGCGAGCCTGCGGGCCGCCCTCGAGAACGAGCGGGCCAACGCCGATCATCTGCGCCGGCTCAGCCGGCAGCAGAAGGAGATCCTGCGGCGCAAGCTGGTGCGCATCGCCCTCGTGATCGACGAGCACGGACGCCGGCTCGATCAGGAGGTCACGGTCCGCCAGCGGCGGGTGACCCGCCGGCTGTCGCGGGCCGAGCTGATCGCCAGCTCGCTCGCCGGACGCCGCAACCTGGCCCGGCGTCGCACCGAGCTCGTCCAGGCCATCGCCGAGCTGCCCGAGGCGCCGGTCGTCGAGCGGCGCATCTCCATCATCGTGGTCACCGACCAGCCGATGACCGAGGTGCCGCCCTCGGCCGGCGTCGCCGACTGCGAGCTGGTCGTCGTGCTCAGCGGCCGGGCCGCCAGCGCGCCGCCGCACGTGCCGGCGGTCGTCGTGCGCAGCGACTACAAGACCATCACCACGGCCGCGGCCACCGGCGCCTCGAAGGCCACCGGCCGGCTGCTGTGCTTCCTGTCCCCGACGAGCGAGCCGCTCGACGAGCACTGGCTGGCCCGGTTGGCGGCCACCATCGAGGGCGACACCATCGCGGCCACCCCGATGCTGGTGCACCCCGAGCACACCCTCCGCGAGGCCACGCCCCACGACCTGCGGGTGCGCGAGCTCGGCCTCGACATCCTGGCCACCGAGTCGTCCGGGCCGGTCGTGCGGGCCCGCGAGGCCGGCACCCGCCCGCTGCCGAGCCGGCCGGTCGTCGAGGTCGCGGCCGGGTCCGGGGCCTGCCTCATCGTCGACCGCCGGGCCTACGTCGAGGCCGGCGGCCTGGCCCCGATCGACGACTTCGACGCCGCCGTCGTCGACCTCTGCGGACGCCTCCGCGCCGGTGGCGGGCGGGTGGTCGCGGTCCCGTCGTCGGTGGTCGCCGACCACCGACCGGTGACGTCGGTGCGGTCGCTGTCGCGCCCGATCGACCCCGAGAGCGCGGCCTGGCGGTCCGTGGTCGACCGCCAGGGCCCGACCCTGCTGCAGCTGGCGCGCGGCGACCGGGTCACCGAGCACCTGCGGGTGGCGCTCACCGTGGCCGCACCCTCGGCCCGGGCCGCGGCCCAGTGGGGCGACTGGCACCTCGCCACCGCCCTGGCCAAGGCGCTGCGCCGGCTCGGCCACTCGGTGCACCTGCAGACCGCGGACCAGGCCGACGACCCGGCCGGGCGGTCGTGTGACATCCACATCGTCTTCCGGGGCCTGGCGCCCGTGCAACGCACCCCCGGCCAGCGCCACGTGCTCTGGGTCATCAGCCATCCGGAGTCGCTCGACATCCAGGAGTGCGACGACGCCGACCTGGTGATGGTGGCCTCCGAGCGCTTCGCCGCCGATCTGCGTCAGCGCACGACCACGCCGGTCGAGGTGCTGCTGCAGGCCACCGACCCGCGCCGGTTCCACCCGCACCCGCCCGATCCCGAGCACGCCCACGCGGTGGCCGTGGTGGCGATGACCCGCCACCAGTTCCGGCCGTCGGTCGCCAACGCCCTCGCCGTCGGCCTGCGCCCGGCCATCTACGGCACCGGATGGCAGGAGTTCGTCGACCCCGACCTGATCGTCTCGGACTTCGTGCCCAACGACCAGCTCGCCACCGTCTACTCGTCGGTCGGCGTGCTGCTCAACGACCACTGGGACACCATGCGGGCCTGGGGCTTCGTCTCGAACCGCCTGTTCGACGCCCTCGCCTGCGGCACCCCGATCATCTCCGATCACATGTCCGAGGTGGGTGCGCTCTTCGGCGACGCGGTCGCGATGTACCGTAACGCCGAAGAACTGCGACGAGCCGTGGATGCCGCACTCGACGACCCGATCGCGGCCCGTCGGCGTGCCAATCGTGGGCGGGACGTGGTTCTCGAGAACCACACCTTCGATCACCGGGCCCGGCAGCTGCTCGACGCGCTGGCGAGGCACGGTCTCGACACTCCCCCGAGATGACCGACCCCCTGTCCGATCGGCCCCGCCGAACCCGCCAGCGCCGAACCTCACGCGTGGCGGCTCCGCCGGGCCGCCGGAGCCTTCGCATCCTGCTCGCGCTGGCTGTCGCCACCGCGCTGCTGGCGTCCTCGTGCAGCGACGCCCACACCGGCGCCGAGAAGGAGCGGGCCGAGGGCGGCACCGACCCCCGCGTGATCACGGTGTTCCAGCCGCCCGAGCTCGTGCCGGCCATGAAGGCGCTGGCCGCCGCCTTCAACCGCGACCATCCCGACGTGGCCTTCACCTATGACGACCAGACCCGGTCGTCGCAGGCCAAGCGGATCGACGACGGTGCGAAGCCGAGCCTCTGGATCGACGTGGCCACGTCCATCGACCCCTACGCCACGGACCCCCGCTCGCAGGCACAGCCCTTCCCCCTCGGCACCAACGTGCTGCAGTTCGTCGTGCAGGCCGGCAATCCCAAGGGGATCACCCAGCTGACGGTGTTCGGGCCCGACGGCGGCCCCTACCCGACGGCGCGGACCGGGCTGTGCAAGTCCGACACCCTGTGCGGGTCGACGTCGATCAAGCTGCTCGCCCAGCAGAACATCGACGCCACGCCGCAGCTGCACACCGACAGCGACGCCCTGGCCGCGGCCATCGTCGCCGACACGCTCGACACCGGGCTCGTGTACCGCACCAGCGCCGCGCCGCTCGGCCCGAAGCTGACCGTCGTCCCGCTCGAGAACCCGGCCACGGGGCTGCTCGACTACCACATGCTCCGCTTCACGAGCAGCACGAGCGCGGCCGAGTTCGAGACGTTCCTGGGCACCGACGAGGCCAGGGCCATCCTCCTCGCCCAGGGCCTGCTGCCCGAGATCAAGGCGTCCTAGAGCCGTGACCGACGCCGGAAGCACCGCCGATCTCTGGAGCCCGGGCCCCGGGCGATCGGCCATGTGCCTCATCGGGATGCACCGCAGCGGCACGTCGCTGGCCGCTCGCGTCCTCTCGCTGCTCGGCGTGTCGCTCGGGTCGCCCGAGGGCCTGCTGCCCCCGGGGCCGGACAACCCGGCGGGCTACTGGGAGAACAAGTCGATCCAGGAGTTCGACGACGAGCTGCTCGCCGCCCTCGGCGGCGCCTGGGACCAGCCGCCGGTGCTCGAACCGGGCTGGGACGCCGATTCCGACCTCGACCCGCAGCGCGAGCGGGCCCGCCACATCCTCGACGCCGACTTCTCCCTCGACGGCACCAGCGCGGCCGCCGCCCGGTGGATCGGGTTCAAGGACCCGCGGGTCTCGCTGCTGCTGCCGTTCTGGCGCACCGTGCTCCCCGTCGACACCACCATCGTCGTCGTGCGCGACCCCCGCGAGGTGGCCGGCTCGCTGGCCTCCCGCAACGACATCGGCCCGGCCCAGGCCGCCATCCTCTGGATGCGCTACCTGTTCGCGGCCACCGCGGCCGACCCGGGCCACCTGCTGGTGACCCACCGGGAGCTCTTCGACGACCTCGACGGCACGCTGGCCCGGATGGCCGGCCACCTCGGGCTGCCGCCCGCGACCTCCGAGGTCCGCGCCGCCGCCGCCGCCCACGTCGATCCGGGCCTGCGCCACCACCAGGCCGACGACGCCCGTCCGGACGAGAACCCGGTGATGGAGCTGGCCCTCACGGTGTGGAACGGCGGGCGTCCCGACCTGGACGCCCTTCCTCCCGCGCTGGTCGAGGCCATCGGCCAGGGCTGGCTGCGACCGGCCGCCGACGGCGAGGCGCTGGCCGCCGCCCGGGCCGAGGCCGTGTCGTTCAAGGAGCAGCTGAAGCGGCGCAACGAGAAGGTGCGCGCCCTCGAGGCCGCGCTCCAGGCCCGGGCCGCGGAAGCCGGTCGATCACAGGAACCCGGGTGAGCGAGCGGCCCGGCCCATATGGTTCGGGCGTGCTGCACCTGCCCACCGACCTCTCGATCGACCCGGTCGCCGCCGACCGGCTGGCCCGCCAGCTCGCGGCGGCACCCGAGGCGGTCCTCGGCGTGGTCGCGCCGGTCGGCGAGCTGCCGCCCGGGTCGAGCACGCGGGTGCACGCCGAGCGGTGCTCGCTGCTGCCCCTCGATGCCGCGACCGACGACGAGGGGGACGACGGCCGGGAGGTCACCGGCGCGGTCCTCGTGCGGCGCGGCGTCGAGGTGACGGTCGGTGCCACGACCGTCCGGCTCCCACGTGGCCGGGTGCGCACCGACCCGGGGGCCGTCACCCACCACCGCCTGGTCGGGCCGGCCGGCGACCTCGACGCCGACGACGAGGGGCGCAGCCCGTTCCCGTGGCGACCGCTCGTGCTGTTCATGGCCGCGGCCGACGACCCCGGGACGGCCCCCGAGCCGGTCGGTGACCTCGGCCCACGGCTCGACGAGCTGATCGAGGAGTTGCTCGACGCCGATGTCGAGCCGCGCCTCGCCGCCCGGGGCGTGCCCGCCGGGGCCCGCCGCCACCGGTCGTGCGGGCCCACCGCGACCACCGTCGATCGCCTCGCCCCCGACGTGATCGTCGCCCTCGACCCGGCGGCGCTCGAGCAGGCGCCGGCATGGTGCACGCGGCGCGGCACGGTGCTGGTGGACATGACTGCGCCGAACGTGCCCGGCGACGACGGCATCGAGCTGGTCCCGTGGCAGATCGACCGTCACCCCAGCCGCCTGCGGGCGCGCGTCAGCCCCACCGTCGACGTCACCGCGCTGGCCCGTCTGGTCAACCGGCTCGCCGCCGGCCCCCAACCGGCCCCACCCGTGCGACGCGACGCAGCCGCCCTCGGGCGTCCCGGTGGACCTCGCCGGCCGACGCGAACGACCACCGGCCCGTGCTGTGGTCGTGATCGCCGGCGACCCGGTCGCCGAGCCGTCCCGGCGACCCCTGCTCGCGGGCGTGGCCGACCGTCTCGCCCTCGCCGGGCACGACGTCGCCTCCGCCGAGCCCGGAGCGCGGACGGGCGAGCCGGGCGAACCGGATGCCGAGGCGATCGCCGTCGAGGCCGACGTGCTGGTGCTCCCGCGTCCCGCCGCCGCGGCGCACCGGGCCGTGCTCGCCCACCGGGCCGGCGCCGGGCGGCCGACCGTGCTCGTGGTCGAGGCCGACGACGAGCCGGGCGACCTCGGCGACCTGGTCGACCTGGTCGATCTCGGTCCGGGCCTGGTCGCGGTGGCCGCCGACCCGGCCGTCGTCGAGCACCTGCGGCGCGGCGGCGTGCCGGCCCAGGTCGTGCCGGTCATGAGCCCGATCGCCCGTCAGGATGCCCTCCGGGAGGCGGCCGACGCTCCGGTGGCCTCGGCCGGTGGCGTCATCGGCTGGACCATCGTGGCGTCGCCGATCGTCGCCCACGCCGACGACGCGGTCGACGCGGTCGGGCAGGCGCTGGCGACCGGGCTGATCGGGCTGCTCGACGAGCGACCCGACCTGCGCGTCGAGATCGTGGCCGACGGCCCGCCGATCCCCGGGGGGCTGGCCGATCACCCCCAGGTCCGGCCCGCCCGTGGCCGGCCGGACCCCGGCGAGCAGGCCCGCTGGACCGTCCACGCCATGACCGCGGTGGCCGAGCCGGCGCCCACGGGCCTCGTCCTCACGCCGCTGCTCGAGGCCGCCCACGCCGGGGTGCCCACGCTGCTCACCACCACCACCGCCCGAGCCGTCGGCGGCCTGGCCGACCCCCGGCTGGTCGTCGCCGACCCCACCACGCCCGACGCCTGGACCACTCCACTCCGCCTGCTGCTCGACCGCGACGATCGACCGGCCCGGTCGGCACGGGCCCGCGAGGTCGGCCAGGCCCTCGAGCGCCCCGAGGCCACCGACCTGGTGATCGACCGCCTGCTGGGCTGGCTCGACCGTGAGGCGGCCCGATGACCGGCGCGGGCGAGGCGTCGCCGGTCTCGATCATCCTTCCCGTCTACGCCGGCCTCGACGACGTCCGCCGCTGCATCGACAGCGTGGCCCACCACGCGGCCACCTCGACCACCCCGTTCGAGCTGCTGATCGTCGACGACGCCTCGCCCGACCCGGCGCTGGGCGAGCTGGTCGACCGCGCCGCCACGGCCGGCCACCCGTTCCCCGTCTCGGTGGTCCGCAACCCGCAGAACCGCGGCTTCGTGGCCTCGGTGAACATCGGGTTCGACACGGCCCCAGGTGACGTGGTCGTGCTCAACGCCGACACCGTGGTCACCGAGGGCTGGCTCGACCGCCTCGTCGACGCCGCCTCGGCCGACGACGTGGCCACCGTGACCCCGCTCACCAACTCCGGCTCGATCTGCACGCTCCCCCGGTCGATCATCGACGCCTTCGGGCTCGACGGCGACGCGCCCCGCATCGACGAGTGCGGGCAGTTCGTGACCCGGTTCGGCGCCGGCGTCCGGCCCGGCATCATCACCGGTGTGGGGTTCTGCATGTACGTCACGCGGGGCGCCCTCGACCTCTGCGGACGCTTCGACGACGAGGCCTTCGGCCGGGGCTACGGCGAGGAGGTCGACTTCTGCCTCCGCGCCACCCGCCTCGGGCTGCGTCACCTGGCCGAGGACTCGACGTTCGTCTATCACCGTGGCGGCGTGTCCTTCGCCGACGAGCGGGACGACCGCATGCGCGTCGCGTCGCGCCTGCTGCACAAGCGGTTCCTGTTCTTCCGTGAGGCCAACCGGCGTGAGCAGGCCGACGGGCCCCTCGCCGTCTCGTTCGCCGCGCTCGAGCTCGGGCTGGTCGAGCGCGACCACGACCGCCCCCACGTGCTGCAGCTGCTGCACGGTCCGCCGACCGACACCGGCGGCACGGAGAAGCACCTGCTGGCCCTGCTCGACGCCCTGGGCGACGAGCACGACTTCTCGATCCTCTATCCCGTCGAGGCCGGGTTCGTCCTGACCACCCGGTGGCAGCGCGGCGGCATCGAGCCCACCGTCGTCGACTTCCTGCTGCCCGGGACCGTGCGGGCGGTGACCGCCCTCTACGACCCCGGCGCGGCCGAGGCCCTATCGATGGCCCTCGACCTGTTCGACATCGACGCGGTGCACATCCACAACATCAAGGGCCAGTCCCTCGCGCCCCTCGAGGTGCTGGCCGGGTTCGACGGCCCGGTGGTCTGCTCGGTCCACGACCTCTACCTCGCCTGCCCGCACTACTCGTTGCTGTACCGCGACGCCGAGCCCTGCGGCATCCCCGACGACCGGAGCTTCTGCGCCCGGTGCCTGCCGGAGACCGAGGGCCGCTCCCTGGACCAGCTCGAGGCGTTCCGCGCCAAGGTGTCGGCCGGCGCACCTCGGGTCGACCACTGGGTGCTCCCCAGCCGCAGCGCAGCCGACTACCTGCAGCGGGCCTACGACATCGCCCCGGAACGGCTCGAGATCATCGAGCACGGGTCGACGCTCGACCCGCACCGCACGCGCTGGATCGACGAGGGGCTCGTGCTCGACGAGCCGCTGCGGATCGCCTTCGTCGGTCGGGGCTGGGCCAAGAAGGGGCTCGGCGCGGTGAACCACCTCGCCGACGCGGTGGCGGGCTCCGACATCGAGGTGCACCACTTCGGGCCGCTCACCGAGGAGGCCTCGCCCCACCTCCGCAGCCACGGCCCCTACGACAACGAACTGCTGGGCGAGCTGCTCCACCGCACGGGCGTGCAGATCGTCGTGCTCCCCGGGGCCTACGCCGAGACGTTCGGACTGGTCATGAGCGAGGCGGTCCTCGCCGGCGTCCCGGTCATCGGCGCGAGCTACGGCGCCCTCGGCGAGCGCATCCGGGCCCACGGGGCGGGCTGGACGATCGACCCGACCGATGCCGGCACCCTGGTGGCCCTGGTCCGACGGCTCGACGCCAACCGCGACGAGGTGCTGCGGGCCACCCGCCGGGTGCACGCCGTCGAGCTCGACACGGTGGCCGCCACCGCGCCCCGCTACGCCGCGCTCTACCAGCACTCACACACCCGGGGGATCACCACGTGAACCACGACGACGACCTCGCCCGGCTCCGCCGCCAGCTGCGAGCCATGGCCGCGGTGAACGAGCACCTACGGGTGCAGCTCGACGCCCTCCGCGCCGCAGCGCCGGGCGCCGGCCGCGGTGCGGTCGGCGGCGCCCTGGCCGATGCCCCACCGCCGCCACCCCGGCTGCGGTCGGCGGCCCGGCGGGCCGAGATCGCCGGCGAGTGGGTGCCGGCGCTGGTCGCCGATGCGCCCGAGCACCGATCGGCCGACCCCGTGCTCGTCAGCCGGCCCGACCGGGCGCTCTACCTCGTCGAGGGCACCACCCGCCGACGATTGACGGTCACCCTGCTCGCTCCCGCCATCGAGCAGGTCTACGGCGAGCGTCGACCCATCGACGACGACGAGTTCCACCAGCTCACCGAAGGTCCACCGGTCGAGGTGCTCGAAGGTCCCACCGGCGCGCCGTTCGTCGTCCTCGGCGGTCGGCGGCTGGCCGTGCGCGGGATCGGGCTCCCCCACGGCGTCGACCAGACGGTGGTCGATGCCCTGCCGGAGGGCCCGCAGCTCGACGTGGCCGCCGCCGTCGTCCCCCGGCGGGCCATGGTCGCGGCCGACTGGGTCGGCCCGCTCGTCGACGGGCCGTCCGAGCTCGACGCCCACGTGGCCGTCGGGCCGGACGGCGCCATGCTCGTGGTCGAGGGCCGGCTCCGCCGTGCCGTGCGGGCCCGCCTGCTGCTCCCCGCCCTCGAGGTCGCGCTCGGTCCGCGCCGACCCATCGCCGAGCCCGACCTGGCCGCGCTCGAGGAGGGGCCACCGGTCGAGCTGATCGAGGGGCGGGCCGGCCTCCCGTTCGTCGTCGTGGGTGGCCGTCGCCTGCCGGTCACCGGCCTGCCCCTCCCGTTCCCCGTCGAGCGCAGCGCCCTCGACACCCTGCCGCAGGGACCGACGCTCGACGTCACCACCGCCCTGATCCCCCGCCGGGCCAACGTGGCCGGAGCCTGGCTGGCCCAGCTCGGCCTCCCCGCCGCGGATCGGTCGGCCGAGGTCGTGACCCGGCCCGACGGCTCGGTCCACGTGCGTGACGGGGCCTGCTTCCGGGCCGTGACCTCGGGCCTGTTGCTGGCCGCCCTCGAGGAGCGCTACGGCACCCGGCGGCCGGCCACCGACGACGAGCTGGCCTCGTGGACCGACGGCCCACCGGTCGAGATCCTCGAAGCGGCCACCGGTGCGCCGTTCGTCGTGATCGGTGGCGTGCGCCTCCCGATCCGCAACCTGCCGCTCCCGAACCCGATCGGCGCGAGCACGCTCGACGGCCTGCCCGAGGGGCCGCCCCTCGACATCGCCCGGGCGCGGCCCGCCCCGGCGAAGGGCGGCGGCTCGGGTGGAGCGGGCGGCGCCGCCGGCAAGCTCAAGGACCGCTTGAGGGCGAACCTGTCCCGCTGACGCGCCCGATCGGGCGACCAGACGGGACAGGTTCAGGGTGTGCGGTCCAGGGTGTGGGTCGGGGTGTGGGTCAGGGACGGGGCTCGTCGGCCGAGCTCCACGGCGGCCCGGGGTACCAGTGCGCGAGATCGCGACCGGTCAGGGCCTGGAGCTCTTCGACATCGCGGCGGAACAGGCGGTACAGCACCCGGTGCTGGTGCTCGGTGAGCTCGTTGGCCCGCACCGAGTGGCGGCTGCTGAACAGCACCCGGTCGAGGTCCGGGGGCTCGAAGTCGCTGGCGCCGATGTGACGGAGCACCGCCGAGTAGACCTCGCCGGGCCGGTCGCACACGTCGTCGTAGAACAGCACCAGCAGGCGCTCGCCGAATCGGCGGCGGTAGCGGTGGATCGCCTGGGAGTAGAGGCTCGCGCCGAGCAGGTCGATGTGCTCGAGCACCGGGTCGCGGTCACGGATCAGCTCGAACAGGTCGGTGTCGGGTGGCAGGTTCCCCCGCTTGATGTACTGGAGCATGGCCGAGTACATGCGGTCGACCGGCTGACGCACGATGGCGATCACCCGAACGTCCGGCAACGTGTCGTCGATCCGCTCGGCCACCTCCGTCGGTTGGTGCTTGAGCGACAGGTACGTCGGCGACGCCTCGCCGACGAGCGGCTCGCGGTCCCACGCCGCGAACTGGTCGCGGTACCAGCGGAGGCCGAGGCGCCGCATGTCGAGCCGGTTCTCGAAGAAGCCCAGCTCGAACGACGGCAGGTAGACCTCGGGGTGCTTCTCGAGGTTGCTCCTCAGCCACCGGGTGGCGCAGAGCTGGGCACCGACGATCACGAAGTTGGGAAGGGGCGGCGCCATCAGGACCCCAGGTCGTCGGCGTCGACGGTGCCGACGCCCGGTTCGAAGGCACCCGGATCCGGGGCCGGCAGCGGCAGCGGGACGGCCCGGAGGACGGCCTCGACCTGGTCGGCCAGCTCGAGCGGCGGGGAGCCGGGATCCCACGCCGAGAGGTCACGGGCGAGCAGCACCTCGAGCTCCTCCACGTCGACCCGGAAGGCCGAGAAGAGCACCTGCCGCTGGGTCTCGGTGAGCGGCGCGACGTCGACGATCGACCGGTCGCTGAACAGCACCCGATCGACGTCGGCCGGGGCGAGGTCGACCGATGCCCCGATGTGGCGGAGCACCGACTCGTAGACCTTCTCGGGCTGGGTGCAGACGTCGGCGTAGTCGATGACCAGCACCTGGTCACGGAAGATGCGGAGGTAGGGGTAGAGGCTCGTGGCGTAGAGCCCGGCGCCGATCAGCTCGAGCTCGGCGACCAGCGGGTCGTTGCGGCGGACGAGGTCGTAGACGTCGACGTCGGCCGGCAGCCGGCCCCGCTTGACGAACTGGCGCACGGCCGACTCGAGGCGGTCGATCGGGTCGCGCAGGAGGGCGACGATCCGCACGTCGGGGATGGTGTGATGGATGCGATCGACGACGTCGGCCACCCGGCTGCCCGGCTTGAGGTAGCCCACCGAGGCCTCGCCGACGAGGGCCTCACCGTCCCAGGCGTCGAACTGCGACTGGTACCAGCGGCGGCCGCGGGTGCGCATCGCCTCGATGTCGCTGAACCAGCCGATGTCGACGGGAGGAGCCAGGATCTCGGGGTGGCGGTCGAGGTTGAACCGCAACCAACGGGTCGCGCTGCGCTCGGCGCCGATGATCAGGAAGCTGGGCAGCGGCGCGTGGCCGGCACTCAACTGACCCGCCGGACCGCTTGCCGGAGCGAGGTCTCGACCTGAGGTGGCAGGTAGACCAGCACGGTTCGGACCGAGCGGATCACCTGGGGCGGCATGCGGCGACGCAGCCGCCGAACGTTGCGCCCGGCCTCACGGACGGCCTTGCGCTTCGCCTTGCCCCGGGCCCGCTGCAGCCGACTGCGCGTCGTGAGCAGCCGCTCCTCGAACGGCGACCGCTTGAGCACCGAGCGCACGGTCGGCGGCTTGTCCCGCGCCTTGAAGTACTTGGCCATCCACTCCGCGACCGAGGCGGCGATGGCCCGGTTGCGGGCGAAGGTCTCCTCGTCGCACGACTCGATGCGCGGCACCTCGCCGTCGCCGGCCCACTTCTCGAGGAACAACCCGCGGTTCTTGGCCCACAGCACCTGCCAGTTGTCGAGCTTCGATGCCGAGCCCTTGCCGACGTGGGCGACGAGCACGCGCTCGTCGTAGACGATGTCGAGGCCGTTGACCCACACCTTGAAGGCGATGTCGACGTCCTCGCCCGAGGCCACGAGGTACTCCTCGCCCCAGGCGCCGATCTCGCTCGACGACCTCGCGCGGCATGACGTAGATCACGGCCGAGGGCGGCGCCGAGAACGGGGGCAGCACGACGATCTCGCTCGCCGGGCTCGGTGCGGATGGTGCGTTCGTTGCCGGCGGCGGTCAGGGCGGGGACGACGATGCCGGCCTGCGGGTGGGCGTCGGCCGTCTCGACCAGGCGGCGAGGCCCAGCCCGGCGGCGACCACCGTGTCGTTGTTGCAGAAGGCGACGTAGCGGCCCTTGGCCGCGGCGAGGCCCTGGTTCATGCCGTGGGCGAAGCCGAGGTTGTGCTCGTTGAGCACCGGCACGTCGGCGGCCGCGCCGGCGTAGTCGGCGGCGACCCACTGCGAGCCGTTGTCGACGATGATCAGCTCGTAGGGGACGTCGGTGTGCTGGCGGACCGACTCGACGAAGTCCTGCGTGTAGGCCAGGTTGTCCCAGGCCAGCACGACCACCGACAGGTCGGGCTGCTCGGGCGGCGCCGGGCGGGGTGGCGGTGGGGCGCTGAGCGTGCCCGCGCTGACCCCGTCGAACACCTCGGCCAGCTCGTCGGTGCGGCGCTCCCAGTCGAAGTCGCGCTCGACCAGCTCGAGGCCGTTGGCCACCAGCTGCTTGGCCAGCACCTCGTCGTTCTGCAGGCGGCGGATGGCGTTGGCCATGGCCACCGGGTCACGGGGCGGAACCACCAGGGCGGTCTCGCCGTCGATGGCGTACTCGAGGCACCCGCCGTTGTCGGTGGTGACGAGCGGGACGCCGCAGGCCATGGCCTCGAGGCCGGGCTGGCAGAACCCCTCGAACCAGCTGCCGACCAGGAAGATCTCGGCCGCGTCGTACTCCCGGCCCAGATCGGGCTGGGAGAGGTCCTTGGGGGCGTACTCCTCGACCTCCATGCCCGAGCATGTGGGCGGCCCGGTGGATGTCCTCGGTGCCCTTCCAGTCGCGCTTGCCGCCGCCGGTGCACAGCAACGGGTACTTCTTGGGGCCGCCGTAGGGCCGGAACACCTCACGGTTGGCCCCCCCGAGCTGCACGATCGGCCGGCTGCCGATCTCGGCGTAGATCTGATCGGCGGTCCAGTTGCTGTTGGCCAGCTGCAGGTCGACCGGCGTGCGGATGCTCTCCCAGCTGCCGGCCTTCTCGTAGGTCGCGCGAGTAGTGCAGCGCGTAGAACACCCGGCGACGGGCGTTCGACGAACCGGTCGAGCAGGTGCCAGTGCGGCTCGTGGTTGAACAAGATGATGTCGAGCTCGTCGTCGAACCCCGATGACCAGGTCTTGATGGCGGCGTCGCAGCGCATCCACGAGCAGTTCAGGATCTGGTCGTCCGGCAGGTAGAACGTGACGTGGTGACCACGGGCCGTGAGCCGGTTGGCGAACTCGAGCATCCGGCGGATGCCGCCGAAGCGCAGCAGGTGGGGCTCGATGAACCCGAGGCGCAGTCCCGGACGAGGCGATGGCATGGCGGCGAGGTTAGTCGACGCCCGATCGCGTGCTCTCGGGCTCCGGCGCGGCCTGCTCGGACTCCTCCTGGCGTCGGACCATGAGGCTCCAGACATCGCGGAAGCCCGCGTCGGTCTGCGTCCCGGGATCGGCCTCACCGGGATCCCAGCCCGACAGGTCGCGCCCGGTCCACTCCTGCAGCTGCTCGACGTCGGCCCGGAAGAAGCCGTAGAGGATGCGGCGCTGGGCCTCGTCCGGCGCCTTGACCTCGGCGTGACCGACGTCGCTGAACAGGATGTCGCTCAGCCCATCGGGCACGAAGTCCACCGACGCACCGATGTGGGCCAGCGCGCTCCGGTAGAAGGCCTCGGGATCGGCGACCAGGTCGTCGTGGAAGCAGATGAGCAGATCGCTGCCGAAGCGCTCCTGGTACGCGAGCACCGAGCCGGCCATGAGGCTGTTGCGGGCCGGGTTGAGCGCCTGGATGCGGGGATCCTCGTTGAGCAGGAGCTCGTAGATGTCCGCCCCCGGTGGGAGCCGTCCCCACCGAACGTGGTGACGGACCTCGGAGAGCAGCCGATCGAGGGGGTTGCGCACGATGGCGATGAGCCGCACGTCCGGGATGACCCGCTTCAGCTGCCGGGCGACCGTCGCCGGATCGTTGCTCCAGTGCATGTACTCCGGCGCCGCCTCACCCAGGATGGGCTCGCCCCTCCACCCCCGAACTGCTCCCGGTACCAGCGCAGCCCGAGCGAGCGCATGCGCTCCTCGTCGGCGAAGAAGGCGGTGTTGATCGGCGGCGCGCAGATGTCGGGATGCTGGTCGAGGTTCACCCGCAGCCAGCGGGCGCCGCATCGGTGGCCGCCGACGATCACGAACGACGGAAAAGGTGGAACTCGGGGCATCAAGCGCTCGACAGGCCGGGCCGGCAGGACGGAGCGAGCGTAGCGGACCCCTCGTCTACGCTCCGTCCGGTGAGCGACACCGTGACGAGCGCGGACGGCCCGACGCCGCCGCAGCGGTTCTTCTTCGTCCACTTGCAGAAGACCGCCGGCACCTCGTTGCTGATCCGCCTCGGCAACCAGTTCCGTCCCGAGGAGATCTATCCGGACGACACCGACGGTGACCTGTTCGGCGTGATGCCTCAGCTCGAGCCGGCCCAGCTGGTCGCCCGCTGGGCGGCCCGCCGGGACCAGATCCGGGTGGTCACCGGCCACTTCCCGCTGTGCACGGTCGAGTTGCTCGACGCCCCGTTCACGACCTTCACCGTGCTGCGCGAGCCGGTCGAGCGCACGCTGTCGTACCTCCGCCACCACCGGAAGATGACACCGGCCGACCGGGACGCACCGCTCGAGCAGATCTACGAGGACCCCATGCGGTTCCAAGGCCTCATCCACAACCACATGGTCAAGATGTTCGCCCTCGAGGCCTCCGAGATGACCGGGGGCTCGATGACACCGGTCGACTTCACGCCCGAGCACCTCGAGCGGGCCAAGGCCCGCCTCGCTGGCGTCGACGTGGTCGGGCTGCAGGAGCGCTTCGACGACTTCTGCGGCGAGCTCGAGCACCGCTTCGGATGGGACCTCGGCCCACCGCTCGTCTCCAACGACACCCGGCCCGTCCCGGTCGATCCCGCGCTCCGCGAGCGGATCGCCCTCGACAACGCCTACGACATCGAGCTCTACGAATTCGCCCGCGAGCTGGTGGCCCGCCGGGCCGCCGGGCGGGCGGGAGCCGACCGGCCGGCGCGCTGACGCCCCGCCGTGGCGCTCAGGCCGAGCGGATCGGGATCAGGCGCCGCTTGGGGTCGTCCGGCCCCGGCGGCGGCACGTCGAAGGGCTGCACCTGCTGAGCCAGGGCGACCAGCTCGCGGGCCTGGCGATCCTCGTCGCGGATCACGACCGCGCTGATCTCGTACTCGAGCTGGTTGATCTGGCCCGAGTTCAGGGCGTGGAGCTCGCCGGTGAGCCGGTTGACCGGATCGAGGTTGCACGTCCGGCACACCGGCTCGCGGCTGAGCACGTGGGCGACCTTCTGCGCGGTCACGTCGAGGAACGACTTGTCGAAGACGCTCCCGAGGGGCGCCTCCTTGGTCCAGTCCGAGCAGCAGAGGTAGTACTGGCCGTCGTAGCCGATGAAGAGGTAGACGAACGGGGCGTGGCACATGGCCACCCCCTGGTCGGTGGTGAGCAGCCGGCGGGCCTCGGCCAGCTCGGGCATCGATTCGTACTGCATGGCGTCGACGAACAGCGCCCCACCGCGGTTGATGAGGGTGAACGGCAGGAAGGACGTGATGCCGAGATCGGTCCAGTACGCCTTCATCTCCTCGAGGTGGTCGGCGTCGCCGCGGTGGTTGACGAGGACGATGGTGACCTCGCAGTCGTCCCCGGCCAGCTCGGCGAAGCGCAGCACGTTGTCGCGGGTCCGCTCGAACGGGAGCTTGTAGATGTCCTCGTACTCGGCGCCCTCCTCGCCCACGTTCAGCGCGACGCGCTGGAGCCCGGCGTCGAGCAGCCGGCGGGTGACGCCCTCGTCGAGGATCGAGGCGTTGGACGACAGCGTCAGATCGAAGCCGGCCTCGCGAACCTGCCGCACGTAGTCCGGCGTGTGCTTGTTCAGCAGCGGCTCGCCCAGCCCGCAGAGGCTGATCTCGACCTTGCGCCCGAACTTCTCGGTGGCGACGGGGCGGAACTCGACGGCCCGGGCGAGGGCCTGCTCGAAGACGTCGGGGCCCATGAGCCCCTGGTGCGGCGTCATGTCACGGGGACAGAAGTGGCACTTGGCGTTGCAGCGGTTCGTCGGTTCGATGTCGATGCTGATGACCGGGGTCGACATGAGCGCCTCTCTCCTGGGCGGGTGGCCCGATGGTAGTCGCGTCGCTCGGCGGTGGACGCTCCGGGATGGATCGCCATGTGGGCTCGCGGCTACCGTCGGTGCGACAGTCCGACGAGTGGCCCTCCCAGCTCGCGAGCGGTCGCCGGCACGAGGAAGGTGGCGCATGCCCGAGGCGACCGCAGCGGCTCCCGACCAGTCGACCGAGCGCCGCGGGCTCGGTCCGGCCGATCAGGCGTTCTTCGAGACCTTCGGCTTCGTCCGGCTCCGAGGCGTGTTCGCCTCCGACATCGCCGCCATCACCGATGCCTTCGAGGACGTGTTCGCGGCCACGCCCGCCGCCGACGAGCTCACCGAGCTCAACGTGGAGACGATGGACGAGGCGCTGGCCCGACCGGGACGCATCGACAGCTTCCACCACCTGCACCAGGGGCGGCACCGGGCCATCATCCCCGACTTCGTCGAGCGCGACCCCCGACTCGAGAGACTGCTCGACGACCCTCGCCTCGTGGGGCCGGTCACCAGCATCCTGGGCCCCGGCTACGAGTACCACGGCAGCGACGGCAACGTGCTCGACTGCGACACGTCGTGGCACTGCGACGTCTACGGCTCGCCGCTCGAGCGCTACCACCTCAAGGTGCTCTTCTACCTCGACGCGCTCGACGCGTCGAACGGAGCACTGAGGGTGATCCCGGGCACCAACTTCCACGACAGCCCCTTCGCCCACCGCCTGCGCCGCGACCTCGACGACTGGCAGCAGGTCGGGGCCACCTACGGCGTGGCCCACGACGAGGTGCCCTGCACCACGGTCCCGACCGAGCCCGGTGACGTGGTGCTCCTCAACTTCCGCACGATGCACGCCACCTTCAACAGCAGCGACGGCCGGCGCCTGTTCACCGTCAACTTCCGCCAGGCCCAGCCGCATCCTGCCACCGGCCCTGGCACCGTCCCGGACCCCGCCTGAGGGCCCCCGGGCGGCCTGACGCACCAAGGGACCCGTCACCCCCGGACTGCTACTCTCCAGACCCGTCCGACCAACGGCAGAAGAGAGACTCGGGGAATGTTTCCGTTCTGGGAGCTCGCCGTCGCGCCGGTGCTCGACGCGATCGACGACACGCCGAGTCGTCGAGATCGGCGCGCTCCGTGGCGAGAACACCGTGCTGATGCTCGAGCGGCTCGGCGCCCGACACCGAGCTGCACGTCATCGACCCGGTCCCCGACTTCGACCCCGACGAGCACGCCAGGCAGTTCGCCGGGCGCTACATCTTCCACCGCGACCTCAGCCTCAACGTGCTGCGGCGACCTGCCCGCCGATGGACGCCGCCCTGATCGACGGCGACCACAACTGGTACACGGTCTACAACGAGTGCAAGGCTGCTGGCCGAGGTCGCCCGGCCGCCGCCGGCGCGCCGCTGCCGGTGATGATCCTGCACGACGTGCTGTGGCCCTACGGCCGCCGCGACCTCTACTACTCGCCCGACAACATCCCCGAGGAGTTCCGCCAGACCTACGAGACGCGGGGCATGTCGCCCCACAAGAAGAAGCTGCTCAACGGCGGCGGCATGAACATGCAGCTGCACAACGCGGTCGAGGAGGGCGGCCCGCGCAACGGCGTCATGACCGGCCTCGAGGACTGGATGGCCGAGTACGACAAGCCGCTGCGCGCGGTGGTGCTGCCGATCTACTTCGGCCTGGCCATCGTGGTCGAGGAGGAGCGGCTCGAGCGCCAGCCCGAGCTGGCCGCGGTGCTCGACCGGCTCGAGAGCTCCGAGGGCCGCCACGACCTGCTCGAGCTGTCCGAGCGGATCCGCATCGACGCGGCCGATCTTCACGCAGAACGATCATGACGCGTCCGCGAGGACCAGCTCGACACGGGCCGGCCGGCCGCTACCTCGACCTGCTGAAGGGCGCGCTGCTCGACGAGCACTACCTCGAGAACGAGCTGCGCATCCAGCACCTGCTCGACTGCATCGAGCACGGGGCGCTGCCCGTCGGCCGCCGAGCTCCGCGACCCCATGCGCCTGCTGCGCCGCGAGGCCGAGCTCCTCCGCGCGCCACGCGCGGGCCGGTCGAGGCACGCGACGACCGGCGAGCTGCTCGTCGTACTTCCCGTACACGACCATGGGTCGCACTCGGTCTCGACCAGCCTCGAGGCCATGCCTCGACACGGTGCGCACGCGAGAAGGTCGGCGGCGACCTCGTCGAGTGCGGCACCGGTCGGGGCGGCGGCGGCATCTTCCTGCGCGGCTACCTCGACGGCCACGAGATGCCCGACCGGCAGCGTCTGGGTCGCCGACCGGTTCCGCGCCACGCCCGGACGAGCCGCGAGCCCGTCGACCGGCCCGACGGCGGTCCGGGCTCCGCCTCGCCCGACCTCAACAACGTCCGCGACGGCTTCGACCGCTTCGACCTGCTCGACGATCGGGTCCGGTTCCTGCAGGGCGACTACGGCGAGACCCTCCCGCGTGCCGCCGATCGACAAGATCGCCCTGCTCCGGCATCGGGTCGGGGCTGGGTGCGGACGGCGGCGGACGTCCTCGACCTCCTCTACGACCGGGTCGCCATCGGCGGGTTCGTCGTGATCGACGACGACTGCGATCGAGCCCGAGACGGCAGGCGGCCATCGAGCAGTTCCGCGCCGCGATGGGCGTCGACGAGCAGCTCGAGCAGATCGGGGCGACCGCCACGTCGTGGCGCAAGGTCGCCCGCCGGGCCGAGCCGGACCTCGAGCCGGCCGACGGCGAGTCTCCCGGTGCCCTGCTGGCGCGCCTGCGGGAGCGCCGGGCCGAGCGCGCCGCCCAGGCCGGCATCGCCGCGCCGCCGGCGCGCCGCTCGCCCCACCCGTCCCGGGCGGCCTCGGCGCCAAGCGGGCCAAGGACCTCTCGGTCGTCGTCGTCTTCTACAACATGAAGCGGGAGGCGGCCCGCACCCTGCACGTCGCTCTCCCGGGCCTACCAGCAGGACATCGACGACCTCGACTACGAGGTGATCGTCGTCGAGAACGGGTCGGCCGACGACCAGAAGCTCGGTGCCGAGTACGTGCGCAGAGCTTCGGGCCGGAGTTCCGCTACGTCGATCTCGGCGACCGACGGCCAAGCCGTCGCCGGTGTTCGCCCTCAACGAGGGCGTGGCCCGGTCGGTCGGCTCGACGGTCGCGCTCATGATCGACGGCGCCCACGTGCTGACGCCCGGGGTGCTGCACTTCGGCATGGCCGGGCCTGCCGCCAGTACGAGCCGGCCATCGTCACGACCCAGCAGTGGTACGTCGGCCCGGGCCAGCAGCCCGACGCCATGGCCGCCGGCTACGACCAGGCGAGGCGAGGACGAGCTCTTCGCGCAGATCGAGTGGCCGACCGACGGCTACCGGCTGTTCGACATCGGTCACTTCATCGGCGGGCCGCGACTGGTTCGACGGCGTCTGGGAGAGCAACTGCGTCTTCGTGCCCCGCGCCGTGCTCGAGCAGGTCGGCGCGTTCGACGAGAGCTTCCGTGGCCGGGCGGCGGCTACGCCAACCTCGAGATCTACGAGCGCCTGGGCTCGACGCCCGGCCTCACCGAGGCGACCATCCTCGGCGAGGGCTCGTTCCACCAGGTGCACGGCGGCACGACGACGAACCAGGCCGACGTCGACGAGCGCCGGGAGCGCATCGGCTCCTACGCCGACGCAGTTCGCGGAGCTCCGCGGCCGGGGCTTCCGTGGCCCGAACAAGCGCATGCACTACGTCGGCACGATGTTCCCGGAGGCGGTCCGCACCCGGTCACGACGCAAGACGGCGCCGATGCCTTCTTCCAGAAGTTCGACCCCTCCGATCCCGACGGCCCGCCCGCAGACGCCCGAGCCGATCCCCGAGGACCTCGAGACGGGCTACCTCGAGGCCTACTGGCGCCACCTGGGCTGGAAGAAGACCTCGTGGCTCGGTCGACGGGTGGCCCACTCCCCCGGCGACATGGTCGTCCTACCAGGAGATCGTCCACGAGGTCCGGCCCGACTGGATCATCGACCTGCGCTCGGGCGACGGTGGCCGGGCCATGTTCCTGGCCTCGCTCTGCGACCTGGTCGGCCACGGCCAGGTGCTGTCGATCGACGACCGCGAGCAGCCGAACCTGCCGGACCACGATCGCGGTGACCTGGGTGCACGGCCCGACCCACGGGGAGGACGCGGCGACCCGCGCCGCCGGGATCGTGGGCGACGGCCGGGCCCTGGTGGTCATCGGCACGGCGGCGGGCAAGCGCCGTCTGGTCAACGAGTTCGACACCTACGCCCCACTGGTCCCGGTGGGCTCGTACGTGATCGTCGAGGAGACGATCATGGGCGGGCACCCGGTGTGGCCGAGCTTCGGTCCCGGCCCCTGGGAGGCGGTGCGCGAGATCATCGACACCAACCCGGACTTCGTCATCGACCCCGAGCGCGAGCGCTACGGGCTGAGCTTCAACCCCTCCGGGTACCTCAAGCGCCGATCGTGATCAGTCGTGATCGGTCGTGATCAGTCGACCCAGCGCAGCAGCACCGCGCCGGCGGTGTAGCCCCCGCCGACGGCTGCCAGCAGGGCCCGGCGCCCGGCGGTGATCGGCTCGTCGAGACCGGACCAGCCGCCCGAGAAGGCGGTGACCACGCCGGCGCCGCCCTGGTTGCCGGCCCACTCGACGTTGTGCCACTGCCGTTCGAAGTCGATGCCGAGGCGCTCGCTCAGGTCGCGCAGCAGCGGGATGTTGGACTGGTGGCAGACGAGGTGGTCGATGTCGTCGGGGCCGATGCCGACCTGACCGAACACGTCGAGGGCGCACGCCTCGCTCATGTCGAGCACCTGCTGGCGGGAGTAGCGGCCGTCGTGGCGGAAGGTGCCACCCCGACGCACCCGCACCTTCTCGGCGTAGGCACTGTCGTTGCGCAGCGCGGTGGCCTCGACCTGCCACCCGGCCGCCGTGCCGCCCCGCTCGAGCAGGACGCACCCGGCCGAGTCACCCCAGAACACCGATGACTCACGGTCCTCGTAGTCGGCCCAGGCGCTGGGCCGCTCGACCACGCAGACGGCCACCCGGGCCAGGGACGGGTCGGTGGCGAGCAGGGCGTTGGCCATCACCAGGCCGTAGGGGCCCGATGCGCAGGCGGCATTCACGTCGAAGGCGATCGCGGCCGGGTTGACGTCGCGTCCGATGAGCGAGGCGGTGGCCGGCAGCAGGTCGTCGACGAAGCTGGTGCCGCACACGATGCCGTCGAGTTGCTCGGGGGCCCAGCCCGCCCGGTCGAGCGCGGCCGCCACCGCGGCCACGCCGAACTGGCTCATGTGCTCGTTGGGCAGAGCGATCCGGCGCGAGTTCAGGCCGAGGCGCTTCTGGGCCCACCCGATCTCGAGGCCGGGCACGCTGCCCGCCAGCTGGTCGCTGCCCATCTCGTAGGACGGGTGGGCGTGACCGGCGGCGACGACACGGACGGTGGGATCGAGCGACATGGACCCTCCCTCAGGTAGGCGCGAATCATAGGTCGATCAAACCCAGGCGCGCGCTACGTGGCCGAACGCTTCGACGGGGTCATCCGCGGCCAGCAGCAGCGACACGTGCTCGGCCCCGGCCCGGACGTACCGGCGCAACTCGTCGACGCACGCCTCGGCCGACCCGGCGATGAGGTAGCGATCGAGCCGGGTGGGGTCGAGGCCCCACAACCGGGCACCCCAGTCGAGCACGTCGTCGCGGCTCCACCCCGTCCCGGTGACCGCGGTGAAGGCGACCGCGCCCATGGCCACCGATCCCGGAGGGCGCCCGGCCGGCGGGAGCGCGGCCTCCAGCCGACCGCGGGCGTCCGCGTACCGATCGGCCGTCAGGAAGATCGGCATCCAGCCGTCGGCCCGGTGCGCCGCCCGGCGGAGCGCGGCGTCGGAGTGGCCACCGACCCAGATCGGCACGGTCGGTGGCGCCGGTCGCTGGCGATACCACTCATCGTCGTCGGGATCGGCCCAGGCGTCCCGGATCTGGTCGATGCCGGCGTCGAGGATGCGGCCCCGGCGGCTGAAGTCCACGCCGACCCGCTCGTACTCGCGCGCGTGGCTCCCGCTGCCCACACCCAGCAGGAACCGCCCATCGGACACCGCCTGGAGCGTGGCCGACGCCTTGGCCACCACCAGCGGCTCGTGCAGTGGGAGCTGCAGCACCCCGGTGCCCACGTGGCAGCGGTGCGTGGCGGCCACCGCCACCCCCGCCATGACCAGCGGGTCGGGCATGGGCACGCCCCAGAAGAGGTGGTCGGCCAGCCAGATGGCCGAGCACCCGGCGTCGTCGAGCTCGCGGAAGTGGGCGGCGGCGTCACTCCACGCGGCCACCGGAGCGGTGCCGCGGGTCAGCAGCACGCCAAGACCCGACCCGAGCGGCCCCTGAACCGTCATCGGCGGGACACTAGCCTCCACTCCCTCGCCGCCGAGTCGCTCGCTAACATGCCGCGCGATGCGTCCCGCTGCCGACCGCCCACCGATGCCCACGTGACCATCGACGCCACCGCCACCGACAACGCAGACACGCCGCAGCCGTCGAGCAGCGAGATCGCGGCGAGCCGCCGGCTCGGTCACGTCCCCGGGCTCGACGGGCTCCGCGGCGTCGCGGTGATCATCGTGGTGGTCGCGCACCTCAACGTCTTCCTGTCGATCCCCGAGATCATCGTGGTGCCCGGCGGCACCGTGAGCCTCGATTCGTTCTTCGTGCTGAGCGGGTTCCTCATCACCGTGCTGCTGCTGAAGGAGCAGGGGCGGTCGGGGACGGTGAAGAAGCTGGCGTTCTACCAGCGGCGGGCCCTGCGCCTGCTGCCGGCCCTGATCGCGGTGGTCATCGCCCACATGATCTTCGCCTGGCTCTCCGGCGTCCCGGGTGACCTCGAGCGGTCGTCGGTGCTGTCGGTGCTCTTCTACTACTCGAACTGGAAGATGGCCTTCGCGCCGGTGACCTACCTCGGTGGCGGCGTGTTCGCCCCCGGGCTGCAGCACCTGTGGTCGCTGGCCATGGAGGAGCAGTTCTACCTGCTGTGGCCGTTCGTGGTGGTGTTCTTCCTGGGCATCACCCGCTCGTTCAAGGTCGTCGTCGGCGTGCTGGTGGGGCTCATCGCCGTCATCGCCATCCACCGGGGCCTCGAGTACCACAGCGGCATGCGCTGGTACCCGATCTTCATCCGCACCGACTCCCGGGTCGACGCCATCCTGATCGGGGCCCTGCTCGGCAACCTGTGGGCCCGCCGGCGCGAGCCGACCAGGCACATCGTTCCCGCCGCGTGGGTGGCCGCCGCCTTCCTGCTGATCTGCATGCCGTTCGCCAAGATCGACCAGGCCTTCCTCTACTACGGCGGCCTGGTGCTGATCGACGTCGCCTGCGCGGTGATGATCCTGGCGCTGGTCGACGGTCGCTGGGCTGCCCGCCACCTGTTCAACCTGAAAGTGCTGGTGACCCTCGGCCTGGTGTCCTACGGCATCTACCTGTGGCACCTGCCGGTCTTCTTCGCGGTGGCCTACTGGGGCAAGCACTGGCCCGCCGTCGTACAGGTCACCGTCGCGCTCGGGGCCACGGCCATGTTCACCGCCCTGTCGTGGTTCCTGCTCGAACGCCCGGCCCTCAACTTCAAGAACCGGCTCGAGGGTCGCCCCACGTCGTCGTCGCCCACCATGGTGACGGCCGACGACGGCGCCACCACGGCCTCGCCCCCTGCCCCGGCCCATGCACCCGCCCCCATGCCGGCGCCGGCCCTGGCGTTCCGGCCGACCCTGCTCAACCAGGCCACGCCTCCGCTCGACTGGTCGGCTGCCGGCACCGACGCCGCCGCCCCGGACCGGCCCGGCGACTGACCCCCTCAGCGGCCCCGGCGCTCGGCGGCCCGGCGAGCCATGGCGACCGACTCGACCATGTGCTCCAGGGCCTGCGCGGGATAGCGCCCCACGAGGATCGGCCGGTCCGGAGGCGACTCGTAGGGCACACCCCGGATGCGCACGTAGTCGTCGTGCATCTCCTCCCACCCGAACCGGGCACTGGTGGCCGCGCCCCCGTGGAACTGGTGGAACGTGCCCTCCCCCAGCAGGGTGACCAGCTCGGCGCCGTCGAGCGCGCAGGCCCGCCGATAGAGGTCGTGGTTCACCAGCCCACCCCCCGGCATGGCGAACTGCTCGTCGAGGCCGCCCAGCTCGGCCCAGTCGGCCCGCGACAGGAACAGGGCCGAGCTCTCCGACATCGGCTCGAACCAACCCCACGCCGACGACCCGTTGAGCACGCTGATGCCGAACAGCTCGTAGCCGTCGGCCAGCCAGTCGACGCCGGCCAGCAGCTCGTCCTCGACCGCCTGGTCGAATCCGGCCTCGGCGGCCTGCATGTGGCGCACCGACCCGAGGTGCCAGCCGAGGGTCGACACCACCGGCCGGGCCGTCAGCGCGGTGGCCCGGCGGGCCCAGCTCAGCAGGCCGGGTGAGGCCATCCGGGCGCCGTCGACGATCAGCCCGACCAGGTCGCCCTCGGCGAGCGACAGGCCGAGGTTGGCCGCGCGCGACGGTGACGGCGGAGCCGGATCGATCCGCTCGACCCGGATGCGGCCGGGGAAGCTGGCCGCCAGCGCCGGGTCGACGGGCACGGCCGAGCCGTTGTCGACGACCACGACCTCGTAGTCGTCGGCCGCCATCCCCAGCTGGTAGCCCGGCGCCAGGGTGGCCAGCGTGCGGGGCAGCTCGCGGGCCATGTCGTGGGCCACGACCACCACGCTCACCGACGGGAGGCTCGCCATCGAGGTCAGCCGCAGATCACGAGCAGAGGACGGACGGGCCGCTCGGGCCGATCACCTTGGGCGGCGTGAGCGTGATCTCGCGGTCGGGCAGCTCGATGCTGAACTCGGTGCCGAAGGCGGGCTGGTACTGCACCGAGGCCTTGGTGCCCCGGCCGCCCTGCATCGAGAACGTCACCGTCGATCCGCCGATGTGGAACGTCTGGCCGACCGGCACGGTCAGCACCTCCGGCTCGGTCAGCTCACGGCACGAGGCATCGGCCGGCACGGTGCCCTCGCCCCCCTGCTGGACGGCCAGGCGCAGCTCGAGCGCATCGGCCTGCGCGTCGGTCAGGGGGCCGACGGAGGGCATGCGCCCGGTGCGGTCGGTGGCCACGAGCCAGCCGATGGTGGCGTCGCCGGCCGACAGCGGGTCGATGGTGGCCCAGGTCGGCACCTGGTCGGCGAAGGGCGAGTCGGGCGCCGACAACAGCGTGCGCCGCTCGGCCTCGAAGTACTTGCCGTTGACGATGCCCTCGGGCTCGAACTTGGTCAGGTTGCCGGGGATGACGCTCAGGAACAGCAGCCCGACGACGACCCCTGCGATGGCCGACCGCTGACCGATCGCGGTGAGGGCCATCCCGAACAGCGGGATCAGGAACACGAGCCCGAGGTACATGTAGCGGCTCGCGGTGGCGAAGGCCGGGCCCAGCGCCGCCCGCCCGGCCGCCGAGCTGAGCAGGAAGGCGAAGCCGGCGGCGAACACGCCGAGCACGATGGCGTAGCGCTGCCGGAGCCGGCCGATGTCCTGCACCTGCTCCCGCAGCGCCAGCACGAGGCCCACCACGAGGACGGCCGCCAGCACCCACCCGCCGTAGGGGAAGTACGCGATGGCCCGGAACGTCGCCCCGACCCCGGTTCGGGCGAAGTCGAGCACCGCGCGGGCGAACTGCACCGGGCCGAGGTCTGAGGGGTTCTCCGAGGTCCTCGGTCGCTGCGACAGCCACCACAGCCCGTAGGCGCCGGCGAGCGGGACCACGCTGAACGCGGCGATGCGCCAGCCCCGGCGCACCAGCACCGCCACGCCGACGCCGAACACCATGGCCACGCCGACGCCCGAGCTCATGAGCGCGGCCAGGCCGAAGGCCAGCCCGATCCAGTCGCGGCGGTCGATGGGGCCGTCGTGATCGGAGAGCACGAGCTGAGCCAGCCCGAAGGCGACCGACCCCACGAAGCCGATCTGGAAGGCCCACACGATGTTCTGGCTACCGGGGCCGAAGAACAACAACACGACCGCGAGGAGGGTGGCGATCCACGGTCCCACCCCGACCCGGCGCATGATCACCCGCAGGAGCGTCGCCACCGCCACGTGGCAGAGCACGATCATGAGCTGGTACGGGCGATAGGTGTGCAGCCCGAACACCTCGAACACGGCCCGGTAGGCCAGCACCGGCAACGTCGACCAGTGCTCGTTGTGGGGGCGGACGAGGTCGTGCAGGTTCCAGGCCGTCCGCCCGGCGACGAAGTCCCATTCGTCCCAGTAGAACCAGAAGTACCGGCCGAGCCAGAACAGCAGCATCGGCACCGACGCCACCGCGGCGACCACGTAGGTCAGCCCGGCCAACCGGGCGTGCGCGGCACGGCGGGCGCGATCGTCGTTGCCGGCCGCCCAGGGCCACCACCGCGACCCGACGACCGGGTCGGCTTCGGTCATATGCGGCCCTGGGCCACTGCTTCTTCGATCCAGGGGATGACCTCGTCGAGCATGGCGTCGAGCGAGGTGGTGGCGTCGAACCCGAGCACCCGCTCGGCCTTCTCGACGGCCGGGACCCGGCGCTGGACGTCGTACTCGAACGGGTCGTCGGACGACGTACCGGAACGGCTCGTCGCCGCGGATCTTGTGCCAGATCACCTCGGCCAGCTCGAGCACCGTGGTGCCGGTGGCCGTCGACAGGTTGAAGTCCTCGTTGCGGGCGTCGGGGTGGTCCATGGCGACGACGATGCCGCGCGCCAGATCGCCACCGTAGGTGTAGTGGCGCATCTGGGAGCCGTCGCCGAGGATGTGCAGCGGGTCCTGGCCCTTGAGCACCTTCTGCACCAGGTCGGGCACCACGTGGCTCATGGCCAGCTTGACGTTGCCGCTGAGCACCTCGACGTCGCCGAGGGCCCGCTCCTCGCCGATGCCGACGCAGTTGAACGGCCGGAGGATGGTGTAGGGCAGCTGGTACTGGTCCCACGCGGCATGGGCGAAGTACTCGACCGCCAGCTTCTGGAAGCCGTAGGACGACAGCGGCGGCGGCACCTGCCGCTCCTGGCCCTCGAACGACGGCCAGCTGTCGGCCGACTCGAACACCATCGAGGAGCTCAGGTAGGTGACCTTCTGCAGCCTGCCCTCGCGGGCCGCGGTGATGGCCGCGTCGCACGACGACGGCGATGATGCGCTCGTTGGTGGCCAGCAGGTCGTACGCGTAGGTGTGGAAGTAGGAGATGCCGCCGATCATCGCCGCGCCGGCGATGAAGTGGTCGCACTCCGATCAGCAGCTCGGTCATGAGCGCGGTGTCCTGGACGTCGCCCTCGACCAGGCGGTAGTTCGGGTCGTCGTCGTAGGACTGCGCGTGACCCTGCCGTACTTCGAGTGGTTGTCGACGCCGATGACGGTGTGGCCCGCCGTCAGCAGCTCCTGCGACGACGTAGCCACCGATGAAGCCGGCGGAGCCACTGATCAGAACCGTGCTCATGAAAGTCTCCTGCCGAAGGCGTAGAAGTACCAGCGGAGGTACTTCCGGACCCAGGCCGATAGTTGGAAGTTGGACTGGCCCGTCGCCCCGGTCGAGCCAGATGGTGGAGATCTCGGCCACCGGGCGACGATGACGACGGGCCTTGGCCACCAGCTCGATGCCGATCTCGAAGCCGGCGTCGGCCTCGATGCCGACCTCGACTGCACGAACTCGCGGTCGTAGGCCTTGAACGAGTTGGTGGCGTCGTGGGTGCCGACCCGACCGAACCAGCAGAGGGTGAGCCCGGCCATGCTGGGACATGAGCCCCTTGAGCACCGGGCCGCCGACCTGCTGGCCGCCGTGGGTGTAGCGGGAGGCGGCGGCGATGACGACGCCCCGCTCGACCAGGCGGACGAGGTCCTCGATCTGCATGGGGTCGTCGCAGCCGTCGGCCATGGTGACCACGACCACCGGGGCCCGGGCGCACTCGAAGCCGAAGCGCAGGGCATGGGCCGGGCCGGCCGGCCCGGTGTTGAGGGTGGGAACCACGCGGCTGTCCTCGTCGGCCAGCTTCTCGAGGTGCGGCTGGGTGGTGTCGTCGACCGAGTCGAAGACGGCCAGCACCTCACAGGGCATGCTTCACCGCCTCGAGGAGGCGGTCGCAGCAGGGGGACGACGAGGTCGCCCTCGTTGAAGACCGGAACGATGATGCTGACCTGAGGGCTCAAACCCGCACCCCGCCGCGGAGCAGGTTCCACACGTCGACGATCCTGCCGTCGAACGCGGGGCCGGCCAGGTCGAGCTCGGCGTACTCGGCGTGCGGGGCACCGATGACGAGGAGGTCGCTGTCGGCCACCACCTGCTCGACCGAGACGAGATCGTCGTCGTCGGCGACGTGGGGGTCGGTGCACAGCACCCGACCGGCCTTGAAGCGCAGCAGCCGCTTGAGCTTGTAGCTCAGGCTCGACCGGACGTCGTCGCTGCCCTCCTTGAACGCCATGCCGAGGATGCCGACCGTGAGCCCGGAGAGGTCGTGCTCGAGCTCGAGCCGGGCTCACGAGGTAGAGCGGGCAGCCCTTCGTTCACCAGCATGCTGGCGTGGCCCAGCAGGAAGTTGTTGTTGTTGAACGCGGCCAGCTGCATGGTGTCCTTCAACAGGCACGGCCCGGCCGCGAACCCGGCCCCCGGCAGGTCGGCGGCCCGCGGGTAGTCCTGGCCCATGGCCGCCCGGATGCGCTCGAAGTCGAGGCCGTAGTCGTTGGCGATCATGAAGAGCTGGTTGGCGGCCGCGAACTTGATGTAGCGCCAGGTGTTGGTGAACAGCTTGGCCAGCTCGGCCTCCTCGACCTCGAGCCGCAGCGTCGAGTCGGTCAGGTGGCCGAACAGGGCCTCGGCCCGCTCGTAGGCCCGGGGCGTGCGGGCCGACACGATCTGGGGCAGCTCCCGCAGCTCGACCAGGGCCCGGCCCTCGGCGATGCGCTCCGGGCAGAACGAGATGTCGACGTCGAGGCCGGTGGAGGCGATCAGCCGCTCGACGGCCGCGGTGACGCCCGGGTAGACGGTGCTGCGCAGGATCAGGTGCTGGCCGTCGCGCAGGTGGTCCACCAGGTGCTGCACCGCCTGGGGGACGACCCGGGGATCGGGGTTGAGGTGGTCGTCGACCGGCGTGCCCACCACCACGACCACGTGCTCGGCGTCGCTGACCGATGCCGGGTCGCTGGTGGCGACCAGTCGGTCACCGCCGGTGAGCCGCTCGAGCAGCTCCTGGGCGCCGGTCTCGAGGAACGGCATCTTGCCCGCCGACACCTGGTCGACGGTGGTGTGGTTCGTGTCGAACAGGGCGACGGCCAGGCCGGCGTCGGCGAAGGCCAGCCCCAGGGGCAGGCCGACGTGGCCGCATCCGCCGACGATCGTCACGTCCTTGGTGAATGCCATGGTGTGTGGGAACCCGTCAGTCGGTCGCAGGTGGAGAGCGTGCTGGATCTACGGCGAGGCCACTCATCGGCATGAGCGGAAGGCAGCACAATACCCAAGCCGCCCGACGGCCGTCGACCGACCGCGGCCGAATCGGTCCGCCCCGGTCCTTTGCCTCCTTCACCGACAGACGAGCACCTTGGCGGTGGGTCCACCCGGCTCGATGCGGACCGTCAGCCCCGGAAGCTGGGCGACGAACAGGTGCGCGGTGGCGACGTTGTACCTCACCGGCGGCGACCAGGAGTCGCCGTCGCGGACGGAGAGGTCCGCCCGATCCCCGCTGAGCACGATGGTGTCGCCCTTCTGCGGGGACAGCTCCACCCCCGACGTGGCCGTGCAGTCCTTCGGCGTGTACGGGAACACGGCCTGTTGCAGGCCGAGGCGCAGCGGGATCTGGCTGGTCACCCCGTCGGAGACCGATCCGGGCTCGGACAGCCGGCCCGCCTCCTTCTGGTCGAGGAGCCACCCGATGGTCACGTCGAAGCTGACCAACGGGTCCGGGCGCACCGCCGGCGGCACCTCACGGGCCAGCGGCGAGTACGGCAGCGAGAGCATGAGCTGGCGCTGGGCCGTGAACGTGGCGGCGTCGACATCGGACCGGAAGAGGCTGATGTTCCCCGGCACGCCGATGAGCAGCACCCCGAGGGCGACGGGCGCCGCCGGTCGCCAACGATGACCGATCGACTCGATGGCCACCCCGAGGGCCGGGAGGACCATGGCCGCCGTCAGGTAGAGGTAGCGGCTCTGCCCGGCGTAGGCGACGCCGAACTGCCAGCGGCCCCAACCACTGATCGAGAGCAGCACCACGCTGCCGGCCAGCAGCGCGAGCGGGCCGGCCGCTCGCCGGGCGAACCGCCCGACCCCGGCTTCCGCCGCCCCCAGCGCCAGGCCCCCGATGAGCACCGCGGCGAGGAGCACACCGACGACCGGGTGTTGGCCGAGGGCTCGGAAGGTGCCGCCGACGCCGTGGGCGACGAACGCGACGATCTGCCCGGCGATGTACGGCAGGCCCCGGTTCGTGGGGTTCGACCCCGTGCCAGGCTTCTCGGCGACGAACCAGACGAGGTACAGCGCGGCGAGCGGCGCCGTCTGCGCCACGGCGACGCGCCAACCGCGCCGGAGCAGGGCCGCGATGCCGACGACCACGACCATGGTCACCCCGATGCCCGAGCACAGCAGGGCGCCCATGCCGGCCCCGAGGGCGAGCCAGTCGCGTCGACCCCACCGGCCGTCGTGATCGACGAGCAGGAGCTGGGTCAGGCCGAGCACCAGCGAGCCCACGAAGCCCATCTGGAAGGCCCACACGATGTTCTCGCGCCCCGCACCGAACAGGATGAGGGCGACCGCGGTGATCGTCGCCACCCAGGCGCCCACCCCGCTGCGCCGCATGACCACCCGCAACAGCACCACGGCCAGCAGGTGCAGGGCGACGACGACCGCCTGGTACGGCAGGTAGGAGTGCAGCCCGACGAGGGACCACAACGCCCGGTACACCAGCACCGGCAGCGTCGACAGGTGCTCGTTGTGGGGCCGCACGAGGTCGTCGACCCCGGTCCCCTGCCGGGTCACGAGGAAGTCCCACTCGTCCTGGAAGAACCACCGCTGGTTGCCGAGGTACAGCAGCGTGAGCGGGAAGGCCGCGACGATCGCCCCGACGAACACGGTCAGGGCCGCGCCATCACCGGCCCACCAGCGCCCTCGGAGCGTCGGACGCTCGCCCGCGTCGGGCGGGGTCCCCTCGGCCAGCGCCATCGACCGCCTAGGAGACCGGCCGGGCGGGGACCCCGACGACGGTGGCTCCGGGCTCGACGTCGTGGACCACCACCGCATTGGCACCGATCCGGGCGCCGCGCCCCACGGTGATCGGCCCGAGCAGCTTCGACCCCGTGCCGATGCTGACGTCGGGCCCGATGGTGGGCCCGAAGATGGCGCCGGCCACCAGCCCGATGGTCGACCACGGCGCGATGGAGGTGCCGCTGCCGACCTCGACCACCCCGTCGATGACGACCTGCCCGTGCGGCAGGTAGATCCCCGGCTGCACGACGACCGGGTCGCCGATCGACACCTGCGCGGTCACCATGGCCAGCCGGTGGGCGATGCGGGGCAGCACGGGCACGCCCTTCGCCTGCAGGGCGGCCTTGGCCCGGTAGAGGACCTGGGCCAGGTAGGCGTCGCTCACCACGGCCAGGCGCACCATCTGCGACACGGCGTCGGCTCTGGAGCGGAACTCGTATCGCTCGCCCCGGCGCTGGGCGGTGATGCGGGCGTCGGCCAGCACGGCCCGGGTGAAGGCGGGGTGGCGGGCGCGCAGCCCGGCCCAGAACTCGCGCCGGTCGGCGTCGGTGACCTCGTCGTCGGCCATGGGGCCTAGAACACCAGCGGGATCTGGTCGTCGGGGTAGCGCGACGGCGCGAAGAACCACGACTCGATGGCGTAACGGGGCCGGCTCAGGTGCTCACCGATGCCGGTGCGGTGCAGGAAGACGTCGTCGAACAGCAGCGCGTCCCCGGCGTGGAAGGCCGGCCGCACGATGGGGGCGGCCATCTCGTCGGCCAGCCGGCACACGAGGTCATGGCCCACGGACCAGTTGAAGTACGCGCCCTCGGTGCCGGTCTCGAGCACGTGGTCGACCCGCCGGGGCAAGTAGTCGAGGCCCGGGGCGTCGGCGTCGCCCCCGCAGTCGGTGAGGGCCAGCCACACGTTGACGCTGCGCACGTCGGCGCCGAGGAAGGCGCCGTCCTGGTGCCAGTCGGCGTGGGCCAGGTCGGGCGGCACCCGCCGCACGGTCGACTTGCGCAGGGAGATCACCGGCCGCTCGCCGAGGTACCCGCCGATGACCTCGGCCAGCCCGACCCGGTCGTAGTTCTCCAGCACGTCGAACAGCACGCGGGGCGAGTCACCGGTCCAGACGGCACCTCCCTCGCGCACGAACGTGCGGGACAGCTCCCCCGCGAAGCGCCCCTGGGGCTCGAAGGGCACGAACCACGGCGTGGTCGGGTGGTCGGGCTCGGCCTCCCAGGCGTCGCGACCCTCGAAGGCCAGGTCGATGCCCTCGACCAGGTGGGCCACCAGATCGGGCCCGACCAGGCCGCGGACGAGCAGCGCCCCGTGGTTGACCATGGCGCTGCCGAGCCGCTCGGTGGTCAGCTCGTCGGGGCCGATCTCGGGGATGCCCTCCTCGCCGGGGAACAGATCGGGCAGCGACGGTGGCCACCCGTCGAGCGGCGAGCCACCGTCGAGCAGGTCGAACCCGCGGTGGCGCAGTTCGACGATGTGGGCCTCGGTGGCCGGGTCGGGGTCGGCCCGGTTGGCCTGGCGCAGGAGGTCGAGGGCCTCGACCAGCCGCCCGTCGGCCTCGGCCTGCTCGGCCTCGCGTCGGAGCCGGGACACGTCGGCCGCGCCGGTGCCGGTGGTGGTGCGGGAGGTGCGGGATCGGAGGCGGAACATCAGAAGAGCAGCGGGACCTGATCGGGCGGGAAGGTCGACGGGGCGAAGAACCACGACTCGATGGCGTAGCGCTCACGGCTCATCGACGGGCTCATCCCGGTGGAGTGCAGGAAGAGATCGTCGAACAGCAGCGCGTCACCGGCCCGGAACTCGGGCCGCACGATGCCCCGCTCGCCGGCCAGTCGCTCGACGACCGGCAACCCGACGAAGGTGTCGAACGGCGCCCCGTCGGTGCCGGTCTCGACGATGTCGTCGAAGCGGCGCGGCACCAGGTCGAGGGCGGGGGCGTCGGAGTCCGGCCCACCGCAGTCGGTGAGGGCGATCCAGACGTTCACGGTGCGGATGCCGTCACCCATGAAGGCGCCGTCCTGGTGCCACCCGGTGCCGCAGTCGATGGGGACGCGGCGCAGGGTGCACTTCTTGACCGAGAGCGCCGGCCGCTCGCCGAGGTAGTCGGCGACGACCCGGTCGATGCCCGTGCGCTCGAACAGCTCGACCAGCTCGAACATCATGCGGGGGGTGTCGGCCACCCACACCCCACCGCTCCCCCGCACGTAGTTCCGGGGCAGCTTCGATTCGGGGTAGCCGTTGGCCGGCCGGTACCGGGCGAACCATGGAGCCAGATCGGCCTCGCGCGAGTCGTCGGCCATCCACTCGTCGTAGGCCGCGAAGGCACGGTCGATGTCGGCGACCATGCGAGTGACCTGGTCGGGCTCGAGCAGGCCTCGCACCACCAGCGCGCCGTGGTTCACGATGCCGCTGCCGAGCGTGGCCTCGCTGAGCTCGGAGGCGTCGATCTCGGGCAGGCCGTCGCAGTCGGGGGTGAGATCGGGATAGGCCGGCGGCCACGTGGCCCGGGCGCCCGACGGGCTGAGCGTGCCGAAGCCGCGGTCGCGCAGCCCGACCAGGCGCACCTCGACGTCGGGGTCGGGGCGCAGCCGGTTGGCCCGCTGCAGCAGGTCGACCGCGTCGGCGTAGCGGCCGTCGGACTCGGCCTCGGCGGCCTGTCGGACCAGCTCGTCGGGCGACTCGTCGAGTCGGGGGGAGGGCGTCACGTCAGACCACCAGCGGGATCTGGTCGGCCGGGAAGGCCGACGGGGCGAAGAACCACGACTCGAGGGCGTAGCGCTCCCGGGTCATGGTCGGTTGGATGTAGGTCTGGTGCAGGTAGAGGTGATCGAAGATGAGGGCGTCCCCTGCGGCGAAGCGGGGCCGGGCCACGCCGACGTCGGCCGACACCCAGTCGACCACGGTGGGGCTGACGAAGGTCTCGAACGGGGCCCCTGGAGTGCCGGTCTCGACCACGTGGTCGAACCGACGGGGGATCACCTCGAGCGCCGGGGCGTCGGAGTCGTCGCCCCCGCAGTCGGTGAGGGCGATCCAGACGTTGACGGTGCGGATGTCGGGGCCGAGGAAGGCGCCGTCCTGGTGCCATCCGTTGCCGCAGTCGAGGGGCACGCGGCGGAGGGTCATCTTGTCGACGGCGACGACGGGGCGCTCGCCGAGGAACGAGGTGATGATGGCCGTGAGCCCGGTGGTCTCGCCCAGCTCGAGCACCTCGGCCAGCATCCGGGGCGAGTCGACCGTCCACACGCCCCCGGCCTGGCGCACGAAGCCGCGCTTGTAGGCCTTGTAGTCGTAGCCCGGCCGGGGCTCGAACGGCACGAACCACGGGGCGGTGCGATCGGCTCGGGCGCCGTCGTCGAACCACGCCGAGTAGCAGTCGAAGGCCGCCTCGATGCCGTCGACCAGGCGGGACACCTGGGCCGGCGGGACCAGGCCCCGCACCAGCAGGCCTCCGTGGTGGACGATGCCGCCGCCCACGGTGTCTTCGTCGAGCTGGGCCACGGCGATCTCGGGGACGCCACGGACCCCGGGGAACGGATCGGTGTAGCGGGGCGGCCAGTCGGGCCGGGGGTGGTCCCGGTCGAGGGTCTCGAACGCGTCGTGGCGCAGCTGCACCAGCTCGGCGTCGACCTGGTCCCGACGGGACGGGTCGCTCCCCCGCGTGGCCTGGAGCGCGTCGATCGACGCCAGCAGATCCGGGGCCGGGGTCGTCCCGGGGGCGGCGGACATGGCGGTCAGGCTAGCGCGCGTCCGATCGCGGACCCGTTGACGGATCCGTTGACGGACCCGGTGGTGGACCGGTGGACGGACCCTCCGGCGGACCGGTCGGCCAGCTCGGCCGCGGCGTCGTCGGCCTCCTTGCGCCGGCTGTCGATCACGAAGGCCACCGCGATGATCAGCCACATGTGCCGGTAGTGGAACGTCTCGCGGAACATGCCCTGCACGAGCGCGCCGACGATGAACATGCGGGCCAGGCCGCCCCGCCGGGCCGACCGCCAGATCACCACCCAGAAGCCGATGAAGCCCACCAACCCGAGCACCCCGCGCTCGACCAGGTAGCCCAGCGCGTCGTTGTGGATCTCGAGCGGGTGACCGTTGAGGATGGCGATCTGGCGCTGGTGCACGCCGTCGGGGCCCACGCCCAGGGGCTCCTTGGCGAACGCGTTCCAGGCGTTGCTCCACACCGCCCAGCGCGACCCCTGGCTCTTGTCGAGCCGCTCGGAGCTGATCGACCCGTTGACCTGCCACGACCCGTTGCCCAAGCTCACCGAGTCGGCGCCGGGGCTCATCAGGAAGAGGCCGACGACGGCGACGACGATGAGCCCGGCGGCCAGCACGGCCGTGTTGCGGGTGAGCGAGCGCACCAGCACGACGGCCAGCATCGACAACGACATGGCGATGGCACCGAACGAGCCGGTCTGCCAGATGGCCATGGCCAACCCGAAGGCGGCGATGGCCTGGAAGTACCAGCGCTTGCCGGCGAAGAACAGCAGGAACGCGGCCATCACGCTGTAGTGACCGGCGTAGTTCGGGTGCTCGAAGAAGGCCTTGCCCCGGTACTGGAAGGGCTGCACGAGCAGCGCCACCGACGTGATGCTCAGCCCGATGGCGGTGCCCCAGATCGCGTAGCGCTCGAGCCGGGCGACGTACATCAGGTGCCAGAAGCAGAAGAACGCCAGCACCGCGAAGTTCGTGCGGACCAGGTCGGCCAGGCCCCATCCGGTGATGCCGATCGACGCCATCCCGAGGAACGAGCCGACGAGGATCAGCCAGAGCCAGGGCATGGCCTTGGCCCCGGCCCGGGTGGCCGGCGAGCCGGCCTTGGCCATGGCGAGCAGCGACACCAGGCAGACGGCGGCGATGACCACGTCGACGTAGGCCAGGTTGCTCGGCAGCGCCGGGCGCAGGATGGCGACGCCGGCATAGGCGGCGACGATGGAGACCTGCAGCAGCAGGGCCGGCCGGGACGGAGGCTCCGTCTCGACCTCGGTGTCACCCCTGCTCGGGGTCGCGCTCAGCACTCGCCTGGCCCGTCTCGGAGTGGCCCGAGGCCGCCGGTTCGGTCGGCGCCGACGCGGCTCCCTCGCGGGCACCGGACTCGCTCGACGAGCCCGAGCCGTTCGTGCTCGAAGCGCCGTTCGAGCCGTTGGGCGACGGCGGCGGTGGCGCGCTCGGCGGCTTCGCCGACGGGTCGAGCTTGGTGCCGATGTTCACCGTCGGCGGTTCCTTCGGCCGGTAGCCGTAGGTGCCCGAGTAGCCGAGGTAGCTGCCGGCCAACGGCACGCCGTTGAGCACGACGCCGATGATGTCGGCGTCGACCTGGCGGAGTCGGGTGACGGTCTGGCGGAGGTTGCCGATCTTGGTCTTGCCGTGCAGGGCCAGCACGATGACGCCGTCGACGTGGCGCGACGCGGCGAGCGGGTCGCTCACCGGCAGGACCGGCGCGCAGTCGATGAGGATGAAGTCGGCGCCGGCCTGCTTGATCTGCTCGAGCACGGTGCCGAACATGTCCGACCCCAGCAGCACCGACGGCTCGTGGGGCAGCGGGCCGGCCGGCAGCACGAACAGGCTCTTGCCGCTGGGCAGGGTCACCGACACGAAGCACGACGACAGGTCGCTGTCGCCGAGCATGGCCGACGTGAGGCCCTTCTGGTTGTCCGGCACGCCGAGCAGCTCGCCCAGCATCGGACGGCGCAGGTCGGCCGAGACCACGACCACCCGCAGGCCGCTCTCGGCCAGCACCGCGGCCAGGTTGGCCGTGACGGTGGTCTTGCCCTCGCCCCCCGACGAGCTGGTCACCAGGATCGTGCGCTTCTCCTTGCCGATGCTCGAGAAGCGCAGGCTGGTGGCGAGCGTGTGGTACGACTCGGCCGCAGGCGAGCTGGCCGTCACCAGGGCGCGTGGCGCCGAGCGGAACCGGCGGGTGTGCTTGCTGCCGCCGTAGACCGGCACGGTGCCGAGCACCGGGATGCCGTCGGTGGCGAGGTCGACCTGCTCGGCGGACTTGATCCGGTTGTCGAGCTGCTCGAGCAGCAGGGCCAGGCCGATGCCGAACACCAGGGCCACCACCGCGGCGACTCCGGCGTCGCGCAGCGGGTTGGGCGAGTCGGGGAGCCTCGGGGTGCCGGCCTCGCGGGTGACCGTGACCGCCTTGCCCAGCGTGTCGGCCTGGGTCTTCGAGTCGAGAAGCTGCTTGCTGCAACGTCGCCTGCTCCGTGAGCAGCTGGGATCGCAGCAGCTTGTTGACCTCGGAGGTGGCCGGGTTGGTTGTTGATCTCGACTTGGATCTCGTTGATCCGCGGCCTGGTTCGTCGTCGATCAGCTTCTGGGTCGAGTCGATCGCCGCGTTCACGCTCGACACGAGCCGGGCCTGACGCTGGTCGGTGTAGTTGTGGGCGTAGGAGTTGGCCGCCGCCTTGGCGATCTCGCGGCGACTCGCTCGACACGCTGATGCGCATGACGTTGGTGTCGGTGACCGTGGAGACGTCGATCTTGGTGATCTTGTCGGCGTCGGCGCCGAGGTCGTTGGCCACGCCCTCACGCACCGCGGCCGACTTGACCGTGTAGATCTCGCTGTTCATGAGCACCGGATCGGTGGTGCTCTTGGCGTTGGGATAGAGCTCGGCCACGTCGACCTGCACCTCGGCCGTGCCGGTGTAGACCTTCGGCTCGAGGCTGGAGATCGCGTAGGTGAGGACGAACGCCGCGACCACGAGCCCGGCGATGAGCGGAGCCCTCCGCCAGACGGCCCGCGCCAGGTGACGCGCGTCGAGTTTGGGGTATTGCTCAGTCGCCAACGTGCTACCTACGTGGGGTGGGGGACGGTGAGCATCCTGCGGTCACACGGAGGGGCGATCGTGACTGCAGGCCGGGGGCCCACGACCGACGTTTACCACTGGACGTAGTCGGCGATGTAGCCCGGCTCCGCGCCGAGGTGGCATCGTCACCCGGTCGGGTGGCTTCCGTTCAGCTCGGCGTCAGCCTCCGGTCAGCCGGCGGCCGCGCTGCGCCGCCGCGACGAGCGGTGCCAGGCGACGCCGCGGGCGACCTGGTAGCCCGAGCCGGCCGAGGGCCACCACCGAGTAGCCGACCCGACGGGTGGCGGGCAGCTCGCAGATGTAGGACTGCTGCAGCCGATAGGAGCCCCAGGCCCGGTGCACGGGCGCCAGCCCCTCGAAGAACTGGTCCGGGTGCCGGCGGTGCATGACCAGCGGGAGGTCGACCAGGGCCAGTCGCTCGCCGGCCGCGTGCAGCCGCAGCAGCAGCTCGTAGTCGAACTGGGCGGTGCGGCGCTCGTCGTAGCCGCCGAGCCGGTCGAGGGCCGAGGCGCGGGCCAGCACCGACGAGTGCACGATCGGGTTCGACCGCAGCAGGGCGTCACCCACCGTGACCGCTCGGGCCCCACGACCGGTCGCATCGCCCGGCAGCGTCCAATCGGCCGTCTCGGTGAGGCTGGGGCTCACCCGGAAGCCGGTGCCGAGCAGGGTCAGTCCTTGGTCGGACTCGAGCAGCCGGGCCTGCACCTCCAGCCGGCGGGGGTGCGAGGCGTCGTCGGCGTCCTGGATGCCCACCAGCGGCGCCGACGCCGCACGGATGCCCAGGTTGAGGGCCCGCGCCCGCCCGACCCGGCCGGGGTGCAGCACGACGAGCCTCGGATCGGACCGCGCCCGCGTCGTCACCACGTCGTCGGCCGCGGGGGTCAGTTCGCCGTCGACGACGAGGACCACCTCGATGTCGCAGAGGGTCTGGCCGAGGAGGCTGTCGAGGCTCATGGCCAGCAGGTCGGCGGGCGTCGCGTACGTCGTCACGACGACGGACGCGATGGGGGTCATCGGCGTGCGAGGAGGTACACGCTGAAGCTGCAGAGCCAGGGCACCGGGTGCTCGGCCAACGTCTGCGACTTCCACAGCTCGAGGTCGCGCAGGCCGGGGATCCGGCCGTAGTAGTTGTGCCCGAAGTAGCCCCGGGCCGCCTCGAGCCGCAGGCCGGCCTGCTCGACCCGCTCGAGATGGCTGCGGTAGGGCCCCCGGCACAGGTCGTAGTAGGCGGGGAACTTGTCGTGGCGGTAGCGGTCGCGGGGCTGGAAGACGTCGAGCAGCCGGTCTCCGAGGTCCTCGGGGACGTAGCGGTTCACCACGAACGGCACCGTGCCCAGCACCGGCGACACCTGGAGGTAGAGCCCTCCCGGCTTGAGCATGCGGGCCACGTTGCGCAGGAACTGGGCGCCGTCGCGCACGTGCTCGGCCAGCATCTGGCTGCAGGCGAAGTCGACGGCCTCGGAGAGCGGGAAGTCCGGGGCGGTGACGTCGGCACACACCTTCTTGCCGACCGCGGGTGCCTTGTCGAGCTCACCCTGCGAGATGTCGATCATCAGCAGGTCGACGTCGCCGGCCAGCACCCGGGGGTGCACCGCGAGCGCGGGGTTGGCGCCGGCACCGAGCTCGGCGATGGTCGTGTCGTCGTCGAGGCGCCCGATCACGTCGACGAGCGTGGCCTCGAAGTCCCGTCGGTAGGACCCCCTCGTCGCTCCGGTCGACGTGCCGTAGCTCAAACGATCGCCCTGGTAGAGCGATCGGCCCTCGGGGCGACTGCGATCGGATCCGGGACTCGACAACACATCCTCCGAGGGGGTGCCCGAGCGGGGCATCTGAGGGGCCGGCGGGGTGGGACGGTCCCGCAACCTTAGGTGGCCGCCGACCCGGCCGCGCTGTGCCGGAAGCGATCGGTCCATCGCGGCACCGGGTGGGCGTCGACGATCTCGGCGAGCGTCGCGTCGGCCCACGACCTCAGCTCGTCCGAAGGCTGGGTCCGGCCGTAGAGCGCGTCGGACGCCACCAGACCGATGGTGGTGAGGCGCGGGTCGGGCAGCTGGTCTGCGGCCAACGCCGCCGTGTAGGCCGGCACGGTCTCGTCGCGACCACGCGGCCGACCCCGGGCCGCCCCTTCACGTTCGAGGCGGCGGACGAGGCCCTCGGCCCACGACTGGTCGTCCTGCGGCTTCGAGCGCAGCAGCCACCAGGCCACCGCCCCGACGAACAGGGCCACGCCCAGGGCCAGCGCGGCCACGAGCCACCAGTTCGTCCCCCGGTGACGGGTCACCTCGGTCGGCGCCCCGGCCCGACCCGATGCCGCTTCCGGGGTGGGCTGGACGGCGCCCGACCCGCCGGACCCGGCGCCGGTGGCGGTGCGACCCTCGACGAACGTGCCCTCGGGATCGACGAGGTAGCGGTGGAGCTCGTTGCCGTCCTGGTCGAGCTCGAGCACCTGCAGCCGGTCCCCGGACCGGTCGTAGACGTAGGTGCGCACCCGGCCGTGTCCGTCGTCGACCCTGACCTGCGGCCGGCCCTGGGCATCGGTGCCGTAGACCCGGGTCGAGCCGTCGGCGGAGCTGACCTGGGGGTCGCCGGATCCGTCGGCGGTCGAATACGTCTTGCCCTGGCCGAGCAGGTCCTCGCGCACCGCCTGGTCGGGGATGGGCACGTCGCCGTCGGCGCCGCTCCCCGGGATCAGGGCGTTGCCGTTCGGGTCCCGCACGTAGAGGTGGTCCGCGTCGAGCGGGCCGGAGGCGACGACGTGACCGTCCGGGTCGACCAGCACGACCTGGCCGTCGCGCTCCTCGAGGTCGTAGCGGGTGCCGTCCGACCCGAGCACGAACACGCGGCCCTGGTCGTCGATCTGGTAGTGCTGCGTGTCGCCGCCCGGCGAGCCGGCCACCACCTCGTCGCCGTCCAGCCGGGCCACCACGTTGCCGGCGGCGTCGCGGACCACGGTCTGGCCGCCCTCGCTCGAGACGAAGAGCTGCCGGCCCTGGCTGTCGGTGATCGTCCCACCGCCGGACGCGCCGCCGTCGACCTCCTGCTCCCGGCCGTTCCGGTCGAGCCGGTAGAGCGGCGCCGTCTCGCCGCCCTGCGCCTGGCTCCGAGCCTGGCCGCCTGACTCTGACCGTCTGACTCTGACCGGACGACGAGCCCGAGCCCGACCGACCGCTCGACGGCGAACCCCCGAGCGACCCGGATGACTGGCCGGGCCGGGCGGTCGGCGAGGGGTGGGAGCACGACGGGTTGCCGATGAGCATGGCGGCCACGAACCCGATGAGCAGGGCCGGGCCGATCACGCCGAGCAGGTCGGTGATCGACGTCGGGCGAGGCGGGGGCTCCTCTCCGCTCACGGGATCGGGTGGTGGCACCGATGCCCGGCCGTCGCGCTCGAGGAACCAGAAGGCCACGAGCGCGCCGGCGAACCAGGCCAGCGCCGCCGCCGTCTCCCAGCCCGTGCCGGCGGCGAGCAGCGGCACGACCAGCACGCCGGACAGGACCACTGCTCCGCGCAGCCGCTGCACGTAACACCAGTCCAAACCGGCCACGAACAGGCCGACGAGCGGGGCGACGACGAACGGGACGTGGAGGTCGCCGTAGGCCGAGACGAGGCCGAGGACCACCATGGTGCCGATCGTCGCCGCGACGGCGAGGACCCAGCCGGCGACGGTGGTGAACCGCAGGCCGATGCCGGTGCCCAGCCCGATGGCCACACCGGCCCCGAGCGCGAGCGCGGCACCGACGAGGACCTGCGGCTCTCCCAGCCACGCGGCGAGGAGGCCGGCCGCGAGGGCGCACACCAGGAAGGCCACGGCCTGCCCGGCCCGTGAGGCCGGCGTGAGCCGGGCCCCGACGGACGGCGCGGGCGGCGCGGCTCGTGGGGTCGGGGGCGCGAAGGGCGGGGGCGACGGGTTCACGACCACGTCGTCCCGTAGGGGTTGACGGTGCAGGTCATGCCGGGCCAGCGCTCGACGCCGGGCGAGCCGCTCGACGCCACGGCCAGTTCGCGCAGCACCGCCCGGTGGTCGCGCACCTCGTGGTCGACCGTCCGCAGGGGCACCGGGACCGGCCGGGGCGGCGGTGGAGGCGGGCCGAACGGTGACGTCAGCTCGACCGGCGCGTCGAGCGTGAGGTGCACGGGAGCCATGGTGACCAGGCGGACGACCCATCCGAGCCGGAGGGCCTCGTCGGCCACGAACGCGGCCCGGGCCGCGGTGGCGTCGGCGGCCGCGCCCGACGCGGGGAGCTGCACGATCACCCGGAGGGCGACCACGCCCGTGCCGTCGCGCTCGGCCACCATCAGCTGCCCCCGATGGGCGGTGGCCTTCCAGTGGATCGACCGCCTCGGGTCACCGCGGACGTAGTCGCGGACACCACGGAACAGGTCGGTGCCGCTGGGCGCGGTCTCGGCCACGCCGAAGCGCACGGCTCGGGGCGCGGGCCAGTCGAGGGGCTCGGGCATCGGCGGCGGCCCCACCAGCGACACCTGCGGCGGTCGGACGAGGCAGCGACGGCCGCTCTCGAACAGCCCGGTGGCGCCCGTGGCCGTGACGTCGAGCAGCAGCGAGTGCAGCACCCCGCGCGACAGGGCCGGCAGCTCGATGATGCCGGGAGCCGACGTCTCGACCCGCACCTCGTCGCACCGGGGCAGCCGGGCCGGTGACACGACGACCGGTCGGCGCACGCCCTCGACCGTCAGGACCCAGCGCGTCGGCTGCCCGGCGACCAGCTCGCGCGTGCCGCGCACCGACAGCACCAGACCGTGCAGCGAGTGCGTCGCGGTCACCGCGTCGAGCACCAGCGCGGCCAGGAGGCCCACCGCGACGAGCAGCTGGGCCGACGACCGGGTGAGGAGCCAGAGGAACAGGGCCAGGAACGCGATCAGCGTGAGGGCCAGGCCGGCCGGTCGGGGCCGCAGGTGACGTCGCCCCTGGAGCGATGGGGTCCGGACCGCGGCCTCCGGGGTCACGACGGGTTCGCCTGGGGCGAGGGCGGGACCGGCACCGACGCGAGGAACTCACCGACCCACGAGCGGGCCAGCGGCAGGTCGTCGTTGGTGGCGTCGACGATGCGGTGGGCCAGCGTGGCGACCGCCACCGCCTGCACGTCGTCGGGCGTCACGTGGTCCCGGCCCTCGAGGTGGGCCACCGCCCGCGCCACCCGCACCATCATGAGGGCGGCCCGCGTCGACAACGGCTGCTGGGCGCCGGCCCGACGCCGCACCACGTCGATGACGTCGAGGGCGTAGGTGGCCACCACCGGGTGCAGGTACACCTCGTCGAGCCCGCGTCGCAGCTCCCGCCAGGTCTCCAGGTCGGCCACGGCGGTGACGCCGCCGAGGGCCCGCTCGCCGCCCTCGCCCGCCAGCACCCGGAGCTCGGCCACCCTCCCGGGCAGGCCCATCGACACCGACAGGGCGAAGCGGTCGCGCTGGCCACCGACCAGCGGGAACGTGCCGAGGTCGCCGCCCTGGGGGTTCTGGGTGGCCACCACGAGGAAGGGGTCGGGCAGCGCGTGGGTCGAGCCGTCGACGGTCACCTGCCGCTCGGCCATGGCCTCGAGCAGGGACGACTGCGTCCGCGGCGTGGCCCGGTTGAGCTCGTCGACGAGCACCACGTTGTTGAACAGCGGACCGGGGTGGAAGGTCCACTCCCTCCGGTCGTCGTCGTAGACGGTGACGCCGGTGAGGTCGGACGGCAGCAGGTCGGGCGTGCCCTGGACCCGGCCGAACGAGCCACCGATGGCCCGGGCCAGGGCCTTGGCCAAGACGGTCTTGCCGACGCCGGGGATGTCCTCGAACAGCACGTGCCCGCCGGCCAGGAAGGCGGCCACCGCCAGGGCGATCGGGGCCCGCTCGCCGATGATGACCGCTGACGCGCTCGACACCAGGGCCGCGGCGGCTCCGTCGACCGGTCCGGCCGGGAGGCGGGCCACCGATCCGGCCCCGGCGGGCGGCGGCGCCGGCGGGGCACCCGGCTGTGACGTCACACCGTCGTCCAGCACCTGACGAGTGTGGCACGGGTCGGCTCGCGCCGGGGCCCCGCCTGCCGAACCGGCTGCACGCGAGACGTCGGTCACACGTCGGCCACGGTGGGTGCTCGACGGTCGGCGACCGAGGCCTAGGCCGTTCGGCCCATTCTGATCCTTGCCAGCGGCACTGTCATCGTGTGACACTGCCTCTCGATCCCGGCCCTCAACCGGGACAGGGGCTGATCTGGGGGAATGGCACCATCATGAAGCGCGTCGTGGTCGTTCTGGCCGTCCTGCTGCTCGTCGTCACCGCGTGTGACACCAAGGACCTGGTCCTGTCGCCGAAGGACGGGGCCATCGTGGCCGAGGACCAGGTGACCGTCACCGGCCACCTGCCGCAGTACGCCAAGGCCGGCGGCACCGTGCAGGTCAACGGCGTGCCCGGCACCATCGCCGCCGACGGCAGCTGGTCCGTCGAGATCTCGGTGTCGACCACGACCTACGTGACCCCGGTCGAGGCGATCTACACCGACCCCGACGGCAAGCAGTGGCGCCAGCGCCAGACGATCGTGCACGGCCCGAAGCTCGACGAGGGCCAGGCCTCCCCCGACGGGGTCGGCATGCACTTCACCAACAGCGGCCTCGCCGGGCTCGGACCGGTCGTGAAGGGCCTCGCCTCGGGGGCGTTCGACATCGGCAGCCTGCTGCTGGCCCAGAACCCGATCATCGACCAGCAGGACGCCTTCCTCACCCTCGACATCACCGGCAACGCCTACGAGGCCGGCGTCGGGTCGGTCGATCTCGGCGTGACCAGCACCACGTCGGGCGTGGCCACCCACATCACGCTGAAGGACCTCTACGTCGGCGTGAACCTCAACATCCACGACGGCGGCCTCGTCAACCTCGACTGCTCGCTCGAGCTGCAGATCCCGACCACCACCATCGACGCGACGTTCGACCTCTCCCCCAGCGCCGCCGACCCGTCGAAGGTCGACGTGAACCTGATCGGCACGCCGAACGTCGTGACCTCCGGCGTGACCTACGAGTTCATCTCGGGCGTCTGCGACGGCGACACCTTCGTGATCGGCGACATCGTCAACGCGGTGGCGGGCCCGCAGATCCAGTCGCTCATCGGCAGCGGGTTCTCGACCAAGCTGGGTGACCCCGATGGTTCGGGCCCAGCCGACTCGCCGCTGGCCGACGCCATCGAGACGGCGCTCGCCAACATCTCGATCGCCGGCTCGGTCGGCGACGCGGTGCACGCTCACCTCGACGCCCCGTTCACCCAGATCATCGAGGGCGCCGACGCCATCGACTTCCGGGCCGACGCCGACTTCTCGTCCTCGGTCGGCACCGGCCCCGAGCAGTGCCTGCCACCAGCCGGTGCGCCCGACCTCGACTCGACCTTCGACGTCGCCGGCGCCCCGCCCGACCTGGGCCCGACGACGCCGTCGGGCCAGCCCTACGGCCTCGGCCTCACCATCTCGGCATCGGCGTTCAACCAGCTGCTCGGCTCGATGACCGAGTGCGGCATCCTCAACCAGGAGGTCAGCCAGATCCCCTTCGGCAGCACGACGGTGCCGATCACGGCCGGACTGCTGGGCGCCCTGGCGCCGGAGTTCGCCACCAAGCTGCCGCCGTCGACCCCCCTGAAGATCCGGGTCAAGCCGACGGTCGCCCCGTTCGTCACCCCGAACGCGGGCCCCAACGGTGAGCCGGCCGAGCTCGAGCTGGCCGGCCTGCACCTCGAGTTCATCGAGAACCGCGGCGGCCTCGAGATCACCTGGCTGACCCTGGCCGTCGACACCCCGCTCGGCTTCGACCTGGCCTACGACCCCGTGGCCGGCGTGCTGGCCCCGGCCATCACCGCGGCGCCGGCCACGTCGGTGCACGCACGGGTGATCACGAACCAGATCGAGCTGGTCGAGCCCCACATCGAGGCCCTGTTCCCCAGCCTGTTCCCGTCGTTCGTCTCGGCACTGGGCGCGTCGTTCGCGGCCTTCCCGCTGCCCGGGTTCCTCGGCCTGAAGCTCGACGTCGCGGAGGTCGCGCGCGACCGGCAACTACTTCGTGCTGTACGGGAACCTGCTGCCCGAGCTGCAGACCCGGCTGGAGAACGTCAGCCTCACCGACCTCAGCACCGCCGACTCGGTGGTCGACTCGGTGTTCGACGTGAACGAGTGGCGCCACCGCATCCGGCCGACGATCACCCCGACGGGGGTCAGCGTGGCCTACAAGGCGATGCTCGGTGCCGACGCGTGCTGCACGGTCGACGACGAGAGCAAGAGCGCCCACGCCGGCTACCGCATCAGCTTCGACGTGGTCCCCGAGAACGGCGACACGTGGCACCTCGACGTGAGCCAGTTGCTCAACGGGGCCCACACCCTCATCGACGAGAAGGTGCTGCTCGAGGACGCCGGCGGGGAGACCCGCTTCCAGTCGGCCGTCGTCGGCCGGGTGCAGGTCGGTAGCGGAGCGTGGCAGAACTTCAACGTCACGCCCAGCGTCACGTCATCGGTGCACAAGCTCTACGGCGGTGAGGGCACCACCAACACGCCGTTCACCGGGACGAACCACGTGGTGCTGTCGGGCACGACCCGGCAGACGATCACCGTCGAGTTCGGCTTCGACCTGTTCGCCAAGTCGGACTCGAACGCCTTCTTCCCCGCCGCGGGCGGCGACGAGGTGGCCATCCGGCTCGGCGCCAACGACACCATCGCCAACGGCTTCACCGCCGGCGGCTACCCCGGGCTCGGCAACCGATCGATCGCCACCGACGGCCACTTCGGGGTGATCCAGCTCACGACGACTCGCTGACCTCCGGCGCGGGAGTCACCGGCCGCAACGCCAGCAGCAGCAGCCAGCCGGCCCACGCCGTGGCGGCCACGACCCCCAGCCCGAGCAGCACGAGGGGCTGCAGGGGGCCGCGCCAGTCGACCGCGCTCCGCAGACCGAAGCGGGACGTGGGCGCGCCCATGCTGTAGCGGTTCAGCAGGGCGAGCAGCGCGCGAGCCTGGCCGAGCGCGGCGCCGACGACGCCCACGACCACGAGCGTGGTGGCCAGCCGCGACGACCGCGGGCCCCAGCGGTCGATGAGCCACCCCGCCACGATCGGCACCCCGACAGCCAACGGCATCGTGTAGCGGCCCTGCCAGCCGACCCCGTAGGTCGGCCCGCTGGCCACCTCGGCCACGGTCGGCATCAGCAGGCAGGCCGCGATCAGCACGACCAGCACGACCCGCGGCCGCCACGTCGACCAGGCCCACGCCAGCGCCACCAGCGCCAGCACCATGGCGAACCACCCGAGGACCAGCGTCGACGGCAGTTTCACGTCGAGGGTGCCGAGCACGCCGACGAGCTGCTCGGCCGGGAACCGCCATCCCTCGAGCGTCCGCCGGAGGATCGTGCCCCGGGTGACGTCCGGGCCGAGGGGCGAACGGATGACCGACGACAGCGAGTGCGCCAGAGCGACCAGCATCGCCGACGCGGCGACGACCACGGCGAGCACGGCGGCGGCCCAGCGCATGCGGTGGTCGGCCGCCAGTCGCCGCCAGGTCGGGCGGTCGATGGCCACCACCACGACGAACGCGAGGACGCAGGCCAGCATCACCGGCGAGAGCGGCCGGGAGCCGGCCAGCAGGGCGGCCGAGAGCACGACCTTCACGACGAGTCGGGTCGAGGGCCGCCGTCGTCCCCCGAACAGCTCGAGCGCGCTCAGCCAGACGCAGAACGCCGCCGCGATCTCGAGGCCGTTCGGGTTGATCGAGCCGGCGAGGAACATGGCGATGGGCGTGATCGCGAGGGCGGCGCCCGCCACCGCGACCCCGGCCACGCGACGACTCCCCGATCGGCTCGGCTCGCGCCGGAACGCCCGGGCCGAGGCCAGGCCGCCGGCGAGCAGCGCCGCGGCCAGCGCCACGCTGCAGGCCCGCATGGCGTAGTAGGCGACCTCGGGCCCGAGGAGCCGCGAGGGCCACCCGACCAGCAGGTAGTAGGTGGGCGGATAGGCGGCGACGTAGGTGTCCCACGTCACCTGCTCGGTCGAGGAGCCGTTGGCCGTCGGGCAGTCGACCGGTGCGGCCGCGTGCACGCAGGTGGCGACGTAGGTGTCCCATGGGACCGGCTCGGTCGAGGAGCCGTCGGCGGACGCGCACTTGGCCGGGACGGCAGCGTGCCCGTTGAAGCAGTTCGCGGCGATCCCGAGCTCGACGAGCCCCCTGGGGACGTCGACGTGGGTGATGGGCGCGATGCGACCGTCGGGCTCGGTGCGCGAGGTGGTCGACATGGTCCACTGCCCGTCGGCCATGGCGACGGCCTTCAGGGTGTGAGCCGACTCGTCGGGCGCGGCCATGATCGGCGTGCTGAACGCCCACACCAGGCCGAGGGCGGCGCACACCGCGAACGTGCCCCACCAGAGGACCCGCTCAGAGAGGACGAGCATCGGTCAGTACTCGATGCCCTTGCGGGCTTCGATGCCCTGGTCGTAGGCGTGCTTCACCGGCACCATCTCGGTGACCGTGTCGGCCAACTCGACGAGGGCGGCAGGCGCATCGCGACCGGTGCAGACCACGTTGGTGCCGGGCGAGCGCGCCGCGATGGCGGCCACGACCTCGTCGACCGGCACCCAACCGAACGTCATGATGTAGGTGATCTCGTCGAAGATCAGCAGGTCGTGCTCACCCGACGGCGAGCAGCTCCGACGCGACCTGCCAGGCGTGGCGGCCGGCCGCCTCGGTCTCGTCCATGTCGGTCGACTCCCAGGTGAACCCGTCGCCGAGGGTGTGCCACTCGATGCCGAGCTGGAGGGCCAGCTTGTGCTCACCGGTCTTCCACTGGCCGCTCTTGACGAACTGCACGACCGCCACCCGCCATCCCCGGGCCCAGCCGCGAGCCATGACGCCGAACGCGGCCGACGACTTGCCCTTGCCGTCGCCGGTGTTGACGAGGACGAGGGACCGGGGTCGGGTCATGGTCGGGCAGCCTACGGTCGGTGGCGTGTCCCGGGGATCAGGCCGGCACGACGACCTGCACCCGATCGCCGACCCGCACCCGACCGGGACCGACGACGCGGGTGTTCATGCCCCGCAGCCGCAGCTCCAGGCCCTCCGGCGAGTTCACCCACCGCATGGCGTCGAGGCCGAACCGCTGGACGAACTTGGCACAGCCGGTGTGGGGCTGATCGGTGACCTCGACGAGGGCGGTGCCCAACGCGAGCCGAGTGCCGGGCGGGAGGTTGGCCACGCTCAGGTCGAGATCGACGTAGAGCTGGTCGCCGGCGAGCGGCCAGCGGTCGCGGTCGCCGGCGACGGCCGCCGCGGCCCGGGCGTTCATCAGGGTCAGCTGCATGCCCGGATGGGCCGACCCGTCCGGGGTGCTGCGACTGCCCCGCTCGCGCCAGCCGTCCCCCACCAACCCCTCGACCGGGTCGAGCTGGCCCTCGTCGAGCAGCTCCCGGGCCGACACCTCCGGACGACGCACGATCAACTCGATCGGCCCGTCGGTGACCGGCGACCGGCGGATGTCGGCGAGGTGGAGGTCGAGCTCGGCGCGTTGACGTGGGTCCATGCCCGCCATCGTGGCCTCCGGCGCCCTCTCCGACCCAGCGCATTTCCGGCCACGGGCACCGTCCGCGTCAGCCGAGGGCACCCACCTGGCGGGCCAGGAACCACACGGCGACGAGGACCAGCAGCACGCCGAACGCGCGCTGCAGGCGATCGGTCGGCAGTCGGGTGGCGAGCCTCGCCCCGACGAACGCGCCGGGAACCAGGCCGAGGGCGAAGGCCGACGCCACCACGTAGTCGATGTCGCCCATGCCGATGTGCACGACGAGCGTGGGCACGGTCAGGGCCGAGACCACCACCAGGCTCGTGCCGCTCGCCCGGTTCATGTCGAGGCCCAGCAGCAGCAGGAACAGCGGCACGAGCAGGAAGCCACCGCCGTTCGCCAGCAGGCCCGAGGCGAAGCCGACCAGCGCGGCGGCGCCCACCACGAAGCTCGCGCTGCCGCGACGCCGGTCGGCCTGCTCGATGGCCGCGGGGCTCGTGGCCACCGGCCGCAACACCCGCAGGCCGACCACCAGCAGCACCAGCCCCGACAGCACGAGCAGGACGGGGCCACCGACCAGCGAGCTGGCCAGGGCGCCGGCGACGGCAGCCGGCAGACCGCCGACCAGGGAACGCCGGGCGACCGCCCAGTCGACCTTGCCCTCGCGGGAGTACGACCAGGCCCCGGCGGCCGAGCCGGGCAGGAGGGCCGGTAGCGGGCCCACGACGGCGGCCATGCCGGGGACGCCGAGCAGGGCGAGCATCGGCGTGGCGAAGGCGGAGCCGACGCCGAAGACGCCGTACAGCAGCCCGATCACCGAGCCCCCGATCACGATCCACGTCGTCTCCACCCCGCCATCCTGGGGCATCGCCTGCCATAGTTCAAAGGTCGGATGTCAATGGATTCGATAGGCTGAATGCATGGATCTCCGGCAGCTCGCCATCGTGGTCGCCATCGCCGACGAGGGCGGCTTCACCCGAGCGGCCGACGCTCTCGACCTCTCGCAGCCCTCGGTGTCGCAGGCCGTGCGGGGGCTCGAGGTCGAGCTCGGCGTCGAGCTCTTCCACCGCGCCGGGCGAACCGTGCAGCTCACGGCGGCCGGCGAGGCGCTGATCGGCCCGGCGCGCCAGGCCCTGCGCGACGCGGCCACCGCCCGCGCCGCCGTCGCCGAGGTGGCGGGCGTCGCCGCCGGTCACCTCGACCTCGTGAGCCTGGCGACGTTGGCCGTCTCCCCCACGGCCGACCTGATCGGCCGGTTCCGCCAGGCCCACCCGGGCGTCACCGTCCGCCTGGCGGAGCCCGAGGACGCCGAGGCCATCGGCGACCGGCTCCGCACCGGGCAGAGCGAGATCGGCATCGCCGAGCTGCCGGTCGCCGGCCACGATCTCGAGAGCCACCCGCTCGAGACCCAGCAGTTCGTCGCCCTGCTGCCGCCCGAGCCGGCCGTCGGCTCCTCCCGGGACTCGCGACGAGCGGCCACACCCGGCCGACCGATCACGCTGCAGGCGCTGGCGCGCCACCCGCTCATCACCACGCCACCCGGCACCTCCACCCGCCGGCAGACCGACGAGGCCTTCTCCGCCCGAGGGCTCGTCCCGACGATCGCGGTCGAGACCGACCACCGCGAGGTGATCGTCTCCCTCGTGCTGGCCGGCGCCGGCGTGTCGGTGCTCCCCCGGCCGGTGGCCGTCGCCGCGGTGGAGCAGGGAGCGGTCCTGCGCGAGCTCCGCCCGACCATCACCCGCCTCATCGGCCTGGTGCACCGGCGGGGCACCCTCTCACCGGCGGCCCAGGCGTTCCTCGCCCTGGCCGTGCCCGGGCTGCCGTCGACCACCGAACGACCGCCGGCCCGGCGGCGCTGACCCCGGACCCGGCCATCGGTGGCGACGTGGGCGATCAGCCTGACCGCGGCGGCGGAGCGAGGCCGTCGAGGACGGCGGCGAAGGCGAGCGACCAGCGGCGGTCGACCGACGCACCGGACGTGCCCAGCCAACCGGCGGACTCCTGGGCCGCCAGCCCCTGGGCCAGTGCCAGCAGCACATGGGCGACATCGGTGGCGTCGCCCTCGATCACCCCGGCGTCGATGGTGCGGCGCACCCGGTCGACGATGAGCTCGCGCACGAAGGTGCCGGCCCGGAGCTCGTCGGGGCCGGGATCGAAATCGACGAACGGCCGGGAGAACATGACCTCGGCCAGCACCGGGTTCTGGCCCACGAAGCTCCGGAAGGCGTCGACCACGGCCAGCAGATCGGCCCGGGGATCGTCGGTCGGGGTCAGCCGGTCGAACCGACGGCCGAGCTGACGGAAGCCGTCGAAGAACACCTCGCGGACCAGGCCCGCCTTGTCACCGAAGAGCTCGTAGACCGCCGGGACCGAGGTCGAGGCCTCCGCGGCCACCCGACGGGCGGTGAAGCCGGCGACACCCTCGTCGGCCAGCGTCGCCACCGCGGCGCGCAGCACCTGGTCGCGCAGGGCGGGGGTTCGCAGCTTGGCCCGCGGCACCTACCAACCCCGGAGGTCGACGAGATCGGCGGCCAGGCCGGCCCGGATGGCCTCGACGGCCGGGCGCCGGGCCCGCAGCTTGGTGGCGGCGTGGGCGGCGAGGTCGAGCGTGGCGGCCCGGCGTGCGACGCCCTGGGCCGATTCGGCCAGCTGGTCCGGCTCGACGACCTCGTCGACGAACCCCGCCGCCAGGGCTTCGTCCGGAGCGAAGGGCTCGGCCAGGATCGCGGCCCGGTTGAACGCCGCCGGGGTCAGGCGCTGGCGCAGCACCTCGGTCGCGGCGTGAGGCATCGTCAACCCGATGGCCACCTCGTTGGCGACCAGCTTGAACGGCCCGGCCGCGCCGAGGCGATGGTCACCGGACAGCAGCAGGAAGACGCCCATCGCCACCGCGTGACCAGGGCAGGCGATGACGACGGGGAACGGGAACGTGAGCACCCGCTCGGCCAGCTCGAACCCGGCCCGGACCATCGTCGTGACCGCGTAGCCCCCTTCGTTCATGACCCCGAGATCGAACCCGGCCGAGAACACGCCCGGCCGGCCGGTCAGCACCACGACCGCCCGATCGGCCTCGGCCCGGTCGAGGGCGACGCGCAGCTCGGTGAGCATGGCCAGCGAGAGGGCGTTCACCCGGCCGTCGTCCATGGTGATGGTGGCCACCGGGCCATCGAGGTGGTAGTTGACGAGCGTCATGCCGACGTTGTATCGGAACCATGTTCCGGAATCAAGTTCCGATTGGGTCTCAGGAAGGATCGAGGTCCTCGGGAGGCATGGCCAGGATCTGGGCCGACAGCTTGCGGATCTCCACGAGGAAGTCGTCGGCGGGCTCGTCGTCGAGACCGCACGCGGTCTTGAGGTGGGGGCCGAACAGCCGCCAGCCCCACTCGAGGGCGAAGGTCTGGCTGAGCCGCAGCCGGGCGTCGTGCTCGTCGAGGCCGAAGTGGTCCTGCAGCACCTTGACCCAACGCTCGATCTGGGCGACGTCACGGACCGGCGAGGTGACCTCGGCCCGGTCGAGCAGCGCCCGGGCCATGATCCGGTGGTAGGCGTCGATCACGTCGCTGCCCACCGACGCATCGACACTCAGGATGTCGCCGCCGGCCTCCTCGAACCGGATCGAGAGCCGATCGAGGACGTCGGACAGGAGCGTGTCGATCGTCGACCACTCCGCGGTGACCCGGTCCGACGACACGTCGGCCTCGAGGGCCACCCACTTCAGCGACAGGGTGGCCGGGCCGTGCTTGGTGAACAGGTCGGTCGCCACCGCGAGGACGTGGTCGATCTCGGCCTCTGACAGGCCGTGCCGTAGCTCCCGGTCGCGCTCCGAACCCGAATCGAACTCCGCACCCATGGCCCCTCCCCGTGTCGCCGGGAGCCGGCACGATCATCCCACACCACGTGCCCGGCGGAGGGGGATTCGGTGCGCGTTCCCGAATCGCTTCGACCCCTGATCGGCCACCGGCTGATTGACTGTCCGGCCATGGACGACGTGAGCATCGCGCCGCTGGGGCCCGACGCGGCCGGGCCCCGGATCGGCGAGTTGGCCGAGATCCTGCGCGACGCCGTGGCCAACGGCGCGTCGGTGAACTTCCTGGAGGACCTGACCCTCGCCGAGGCCGAGCAGTTCTGGACCGCGGCGATCGGCCGACAGGCCGCGGGCCACCAGGCCCTGATCGTGGCCGAGGTGGCGAGCCGCATCGTCGGCACCGTGATGCTCGTGCCCGCACCGCAGCCGAATCAGCCGCACCGAGCCGACGTCTCGAAGCTCCTGGTGCACTCGACCGCCCGGCGGCGCGGCATCGGCACGGCGCTCCTCGCGGCGGTGGAGGACGAGGCCGAGCGGCGGGGCCGCACCCTGCTCATGCTCGACACCGTGAAGGGCTCCGACGGCGAGCGGCTCTACGCGGCCCACGGATGGACCAGGTACGGCGAGGTGCCCGACCACGCGCTGCTGCCCGATGGGACGCCGGAGGCGACGTCCTTCTTCTACAAGCGGCTCAGCCCTTGGAGATGAGCAGCAGGTTGGCCGCGAACAGCAGACCGCCGGCCGCGAGCCCGAAGGTGTGCCACACCTCGTGGAAGCCGTACCAGCGCGAGTTCCACCTCGGGAGCCCGGTGGCGAAGAGGATGGCCCCGACCGTGTAGAGCACGCCGGACGCCAGGATCAGCCCGCCGATGAGCGGATGGTCGATCAGCACGGGGAGGGCCGCGACACCCAGCCAGCCCAGCACGAGGTAGAGCGCCGAGCCCACCACCCGGGCCCGGGTGAAGGCGAAGACCTTGATGCAGATGCCGGCCACCGCCCCGCCCCACACCAGGGCCAGCAGCCCGTAGCGCAGCGGCCCCGAGATGCCGAGCAGGCAGATCGGCGTGAACGACCCGGCGATCAGCACGTAGATGGTGGCGTGGTCGGCCCGCCGCATGAGCTCGTGGGCGCGGCCGTGCCGGGCGAACACGTGGTAGGTCGAGCTCACCGTGTAGAGCGCCACCCCGGCCAGCCCGTACACCCAGGCCGCCACCCGAGCCGTCGAGTTGGGCGCGGTGGCCACCAGCCACCACAGGCCCAGCAGCGCCACCGGGATCGCCGCCTGGTGGAGGCGGCCCCGCAACCGCGGCCGGTGCGTGGGCCGGCCGACCGCATCGGTGGGCTGGTTCGCCGGGGCGCTGGCGGGATCGGGCACGGGGCCGCCTTCGAACGGGAGACGTCGTCACCTACATCGGCCGGCGGGGCGACCGGCCTGAGCACTCGGCAAGTCTGGCCGCTGCGGACCCGGCGGTGGGCTCGGTGTGGCAGACGACCACGCGAGTCATGGCATGGTGATCGTCATCGATGCCACCCCTGCCACCGGCCTCCTGGCGGACCGCCTGACCGACGACCGGTCGCCCGACGTCGTGCTCGAGCAGTTCACCGACTGGGCCGAGGCCGGGGGCGTGCAGCTCTACCCGGCCCAGGAGGAGGCGCTGCTCGAGGTGGCGTCGGGGGCCAACGTCATCGTCAACACCCCGACCGGCTCGGGCAAGAGCATGGTGGCCCTCGGCGCCCACCTGTTCGCCCTGGCCCAGGGCCGGCGCTCGTTCTACACCGCGCCGATCAAGGCCCTCGTCTCGGAGAAGTTCTTCGCCCTCTGCCGCCAGCTCGGGTCCGACCAGGTCGGGATGCTCACCGGTGACGCGTCGGTGAACCCCGACGCCCCCGTGATCTGCTGCACCGCCGAGATCCTCGCCAACATGGCGCTCCGCGACGGCGCCGACGCCAGGGTCGACCAGGTCGTGATGGACGAGTTCCACTACTACGGCGACCCCGATCGCGGGTGGGCGTGGCAGGTGCCGCTGATCGAGCTCCGCCGGGCGCAGTTCGTCCTCATGTCGGCGACGTTGGGCGACACCCGCCGCATCGAGGCGGAGCTCACCCGCCGCACCGGCCGACCGACCGCCGTCATCCGCTCGGCCACCAGACCCGTGCCGCTCGACTACCGCTACGCCCACACCCCGGTGCACGCCACCATCGAGCAGCTCCTCGAGTCGGGTCAGGGTCCCATCTACGTCGTGCACGCCACCCAGGCCGGGGCGCTCGAGCGGGCCCAGGCGCTGATGAGCACGAACGTCTGCACCCGTGCCGAGAAGGACGCCATCGCCCACGAGATCGGCCGGTTCCGGTTCAGCAGCGGCTTCGGCAAGACGCTGTCCCGCTTCGTCCGCCACGGCATCGGGGTGCACCACGCCGGCATGCTCCCGAAGTACCGGCTGCTGGTCGAGCGCCTCGCCCAGGACGGCCACCTCGCGGTCATCTGCGGCACCGACACCCTGGGCGTCGGCATCAACGTGCCGATCCGCACGGTGCTGTTCACCCAGCTCTCGAAGTACGACGGCACGACCTCGCGCCTGCTCAGCGCCCGCGAGTTCCACCAGATCGCGGGCCGGGCCGGGCGGGCCGGCTTCGATGCCGAGGGCAGCGTGGTGGTGCAGGCCCCGGCCCACGTCATCGAGAACGAGCAGGCTGCCGGCAAGGCCGGCGACGACCCGAAGAAGAAGCGCAAGCTGGTGAAGGCCAAGCCACCCCGGGGCTACGTGCCCTGGAACGAGGAGATCTTCGACCGGCTGGTGGCCGCCCCGCCCGAGCCGCTCACGTCGAGCTTCGCCGTCAGCCACGCCATGCTGCTCAACGTGCTCGACCGCAGCGGCGACGGGTGTGCCGCGCTGCGGCGCCTGCTCCTCGACAACGACGAGCCCCGCCCCGCCCAGCGCCGCCACATCCGCCGGGCCATCTCGATCTACCGATCCCTCTCGGCCGCCGACGCGCTCGAGCTGCTCGACGAGCCCGACGAGCGCGGCCGACGGGTGCGCGTCACCGTCGACCTGCAGGCCGACTTCGCCCTCAACCAGCCGCTCAGCCCGTTCGTGCTCGAGGCCATCCCCCGGCTCGACGAGGACTCCCCCACCCACGCCCTCGACGTGCTGAGCATCGTGGAGGCCACGCTCGACGACCCGGGCACGATCCTGGCCGCCCAGCTGCACCACCTGAAGGGCGAGGTCGTGGCCCGGCTCAAGTCCGAGGGCGTCGAGTACGACGAGCGCATGGCCGAGCTCGACAAGCTGGAGTACCCGAAGCCCCTGCGCGACTTCACCTACGACCTGTTCGACGCGTACCGCCTGCACCATCCCTGGGTCGCCGACCACAACATCCGCCCCAAGTCGGTGGCGCGCGACCTGTACGAACGGGCCATGGGGTTCAACGACTACGTGGCCCTGTACGGCATCACCCGGTCGGAGGGGCTGCTGCTGCGCTACCTGTCCGACGCCTACAAGGGCCTCACCCAGTCGGTGCCCGAGGACGCCAAGACCGATGAGCTCGTCGACCTGACGGCGTGGCTCGGCGAGTTGGTGCGCCAGGTCGATTCCAGCCTGCTCGACGAGTGGGAGCGGCTGCGGATGCCGGCCGAGGACCTGGTGGTCGCCGCCTCGACGGCCCCGGCCATCGACGAGGCTCCGCCCCCGATCAGCGCCAACCGGCGGGCGTTCCGCGTCACCGTGCGCAACGCCGCGTTCCGCCGGGTCGAGCTGGTCGCCGCCCGCGACTGGACCACGCTGGGCGAGATCGACGGCGACGCCGGCTGGGATGCGGCCGACCTGGCTGGCCGCCATGGCGCCCTACTTCGAGCAGCACCCGAGCGTCGGCATCGGGCCCGAGGCCCGGGGCCCGAGCCTGTTCCAGGTCACCGAGCAGGACGCGACGTGGCGCGTGCGGCAGGTGCTCGACGACCCGGGCGGCTTCCACGAGTGGGCCATCGTGCTCGAGGTCGACGTGGCCGCGTCGGACGCCGACGGCGTCGCTGTGGTGCGCCCGCTCGCGGTCGCGCAACTGTGATCCGGGGGCCGTTGACGGGGTGAGTGGCGGCTACCCGACGAAGTAGTCGGGATCGGGCGGCGACGGCGCGACGACCGCCGCGGTGCGCGACGCCGAGCTGGCCTCGGACCGCTCGGGCTGCTCGCGCTCCCGCTCGTCCTCGGGCTCCTCCTCGGGCTCGAACTCGAACTCGAACGCCTCGGGACCGAGCTCAGGCTCGACGTCGACGGCCTCGATGTGCACCAGATCGACGACGACAACGCGTGCTTCGGTTTCCATGACCAACCCCCTCGCTTCTCCCACCATCATGGATCCCCGGGCGGCCGGATGACAGGGCCCAAAGACCCCTCCCTCCGACCTGGGGGCGGGAGTACCGTCCAACCGTGGCCATCGACGGGACGCTCGACATCCAGCGGGCCGCGGCGAGCCTCGCGGCCCGACTGCCCCCGGCGCTCCAGCCGCTGGCGCGGCTCGCCTACAACTACTCATGGTGCTGGACCGAGGACGGACGGGCACTCCTCTACGACCTCGACCCCCACCGATGGGAGCTCACCTCCGGCAACCTGGTCAGCTTCCTGGAGCAGCTGACCCCCGTCTCCCTGTCCCGCATCGCCGACTCCCCCGAGATCGTCGCCCGCATCGACGCGTTGGCGGCGACCGTCGACGACGGCCTCTCCCGCCCCGACGCCGACCGCACGGGTGCGGACGAGCTGAGCAGCCCCCGGGTCGCGTTCCTCTGCGCCGAGTTCGCCATCCACGCCTCCCTGCCGATCTACGCGGGCGGGCTCGGGGTGCTCGCGGGCGACATGCTCAAGGAGGCCTCCGACCGCGGCCTCCCCTACGTCGGCGTCGGCCTGCTCTACCGGCGCGGCTACTTCCACCAGCGCCTCGACCTGCGCGGCTGGCAGCGCGAGTCCTGGCAGGTGATGGATCCCGACCACAGCCCGCCGGTGCGGGTGACCATCGACGGGTCGGCCCCGCTGCTCGTGACCGTTCCGGTGTTCGGTCGCGACGTCGTCTGCCAGATCTGGCGGGTCGACGTCGGCCACGTCCCCCTCTTCCTGCTCGACACCGAACGACCGGAGAACCGGGCGGTCGATCGCTGGATCACCAACCGCCTCTACGAGGGGAACCGGGCGATCCGGCTGGCCCAGTACGCGGTGCTCGGCATCGGGGGCATCCGGGCCCTGCGGGCGCTCGGCATCGAGCACGACGTCGTCCACCTGAACGAGGGCCACCCGGCGCTCGCCGCCCTCGAGCTCGTCGCCGATCTGGTCGATGTCGGGGCCACCTTCGACGATGCCATGGCCGAGATCCGCAGCCAGTTCGTCTTCACCACCCACACCCCGGTGCCGGCGGGCAACGAGACCTACGGGCCCGACGAGTTCCTCGCCGCGTTCGGCGACCTCCCGCCCCGCCTCGGCATCGACGCGAACCGCTTCCTCGGGATGTGCCGCATCCACCCCGACGACCCCGTCGAGGCACCCGGGCTGACCCCGTTGGCCCTGCGGATCAGCCGCCACGTCAACGGCGTCAGCCGACGCCACGGCGAGGTGGCCCGCAGCATGTGGCAACCCCTGTTCGGCCAGGCCGACGTCGACCACGTGCCGATCGGCCACGTCACCAACGGCGTGCACCTCCCGACCTTCATGGCCCCACCGGTGCGTCGGCTGCTCGACGCCCACCTCGGCCCGAACTGGGAGTCCCATGCCAGCGACCCGGCCGTGTGGCGCGACGTCGACGACATTCCCGCCGCCGAGCTGTGGCACCTGAGGTGCCACCTGCGGGCCGGCACCATCGAGCGGGTGCGCCGCCAGAGCGTGCAGGACCGCCTGCTGCGCGGCGAGCAGATCGACTACGTCGAGGCTGCGGCCGAGACCCTGAGCGACGACACCCTCACCATCGGCTTCGCCCGCCGCATCGCCACCTACAAGCGCCTGCACCTGCTCACCCACGACGCGCGCCCGCGCCCTCCATCTGCTCGACCCTCCCCGACCCGTGCAGCTCCTGTTCGCGGGCAAGGCCCATCCGAACGACGAGCGGGCCAAGCAGATCGTGCAGGAGCTGTTCGAGGTCAAGCGCGACCCGAGGGTCGGCAAGCGGGTGGCCTTCCTCGAGGACTACGACCTGTCGACGGCCACCTGGCTGGTCGCCGGCTGCGACGTGTGGGTCAACCTGCCCCGACCGCCCAACGAGGCCAGCGGCACGAGCGGGATGAAGGTCGTCCTCAACGGCGGGCTCAACCTCAGCGTGCTCGACGGCTGGTGGGCCGAGGCCTACGACGGGACGAACGGGTGGGCCATCGACGGCGCCGTCGACCACGACGAGGCGGCCCAGGACGCCCGTCATGCCGAGGCCCTGTACGACCTCATCGAGTCCGAGGTGGTGCCCCTGTTCTACGAGCGCGACGCCGACGGCATCCCCGTCGGGTGGGTCGAACGGGTCCGGGCCTCCCTGCGCACGCTGGCGCCGCAGTTCGTGGCCACCCGGATGGTCGAGGACTACGTCCGCACGGTGTACCCCGACGGCGACGCCTGACCCGGCTCACGCGCCCGTGGCGGCGACGATCCGGCGGATCTGCTCGTCCTGGGCCAGCATGTGGCGCTGGATCTCGAGCGTGGTGTGCAGCACCGCGTCGGCGTCCTCGTAGGTCGCCTCCGACCGCTTGTCGGCCGCCGCGCTCTGCACGTTCTGGCCGACGATGATGATCGACAGCAGCACGAGCTGCAGGAACGTCTGAGCGATCCACGAGACGACCGCGGGCCGCCCCGACCGGATGGCGTCGGGCAGCGAGACCAGCGCCAGGCCGGCGAACGCGTAGGCGCACCACATGGTGCCGACGCCCCTGGTGACCCTGAGCGCCAGCCAGGTGTTGAAGCGTGCCGCCCCGGTGCCCCGGGGCAGCACGTCCTTCGTCTTCGGCGGCCCCTCGGCCCGCCGTCTGGCGATGCGCGGGTGGGTGGCGTAGGTGAATGGCGTCGTCATGCCCCCACCATCGCACGGCGGGTCGCCGAGCTCCGGCTATGCGGTGCGGTGCAGGGTGTTGCCGTCGGTGTGGGGGAACGGGTCGCTGAACTCGCGCATGATCAGCGTGGTGTTCTCGGCGTAGGACCACGAGTCTGGGCCTTCGACGGTGATGGTGACCTCGTAGCTCACGGTGCTCGCCGCGCCGCTCAGGTAGAGGTTCTCGCTCACGCCATAGTTCTTGTCGCCGAGCTTGGCGCTCATGGTGAAGCTGGTCGCGTCGGGCTCGGCCGTGCCCCCGGCCAGCACGGTGATGCCACGGGGCACCACGAACCCACGCATCACCTGCTTGGCCTCGCCGTCCCACAACCAGTAGCCGACCTCGGTGTGGAAGGGGTTCTCCTCGTCGCCGCGCCACATGGCGGTGCGGTAGTCGAGGCCGTAGAGGTGCTGGCTGCCGTTGTCGACCGGGCCGAACGGCTTCATCGTCACCTTCTCGAGGTACGGGGTGGCCAGCACCTCCTCCTTGGCGTGGGAGTAGGCCGAGTCGAGCCCGCCCTCGCCTTCCCACTCGCCGATCAGTCCGGCCAACGGTCCCCATTCGCTCATCGCGGTCTCCTCGTGGTGTCAGGTCGAATCGACATCCTCGCATGTCCCGACCAGAACGGTGACCTACCGTCACGCCCACACACCGAGCGAGGAGCGTGCTCATGGACGTACGACGGGTAGTGACCGGCCACGACGCCGACGGCAAGGCGGTGTTCGTCAGCGACACCACGGTGGCCCCGGTCACCCTGGCCCTGCTGCCGGGCAGCGAGTTCCACCAGATCTGGGGGGCCGACTCCCCGCCCCACTTCCCCGACGACGGGTCGATGCCGCCGCACGTCACCTACTTCCCCCCGCTCGGTGGCTTCCGGTTCGGGTTCTTCACCATCCCGCCCGACGGTGGGGCCGGCGCGCCGGCCGATCTCGACATCGGCGCCGCGATGGCCGAGTTCGCCGAGAAGCTGCCCGGCCTGGCCGACCACATGGAGCCGGCCGATCCCGGCATGCACACCACTGCCACGGTCGACTACGAGGTGGTGATCTCCGGCCAGCCGAGGCTCGAGCTCGACGACGGCGCCACGGTGACGCTCGGCGCCGGTGACACCGTCGTGCAGAACGGCACCCGCCACCGGTGGTCGAACGCGGGGACGGAGCCGGCCGTGATGGCCGTCGTCCTGGTCGGCGCCACCCACGACCGCGTCGGCTGAGCCCGGGGGCCGGCCGCCGGCGAGCAGCGGGACCTGCGGCCCTGGCGGGGACCGTCGTCCGGGTCCACCATGGTCCGGACAGCATCGAGCCTGAGGAGAGGTCCGACATGAGCGACAACGACATCCTGATGGTCCTGGCCGCGTCCTACCCCGACGTGGAGTCCGCCACCGCCGACTACGAGGCGGTCAAGGAGCTCTACAAGAGCCTCGGCGCGGGGCACGAGTTCGACGCCTCGGTCATCGAACGCGAGGCAGACGGCAAGAGCCACGTCGTCAGCAAGCACGAGGAGTCCACCCGCCACGGCCTGAAGTGGGGACTCGCGGTCGGCGCGGTGTGCGCCGTGCTCCCCGCCGTCGGCCTGCTCGGCGGGCTCGCCGTCGGTGGCGGCATCGGTGCCGCCGTCGGCCACGTCAAGGGCGGCATGAAGGACAAGGACCTCAAGGGGATCGCCGACACGCTGGAGAAGGGCCAGGCCGCTCTGATCGTGGTCTACGCCACCAACCTGAAGGACCAGGTCGACGCCCTGATCAAGGCCGAGGAGCGCTATGTCACCGAGGCCATGGAGATCGACCGCAAGGCCCTCGACAAGGAGATCGAGGCCGACATGGGCGCGAGCTGAGGGGTTCCGGCGTCAGGTCGGATCCCGGTAGCCCCGGGATCCGACCGGGAACGCCTGCACGTCGTCGATGAGGCCCCCGAGCGAGCCGGGGACCGAGATGGGGTGGAGCAAGGCCATGGCGTAGCGGACGTAGCGCTCGGCCTCGTCCCGGCCCCGCCAGACGTAGAAGCCGGCGTAGTCGTTGGTGGCCCGATTCACGGTCCAGAGCTTGGTGCGGTAGCCCTCGAAGCCGGCGTAGAGCGCGGTGTTGAGGATCGACTCCCGTTCGAACAGGAAGCCGCGCACCCGGGCACCGGCGGGAACGCCTCGCAGGTGGAACCACATCGCGAGGGAGACCGGCTCGCCGTCGTGGCGCTCGATGGGTTCTCCGAGAGGTCACTGGCCGGAGCGCGCCACGTTCTCTAGTCTTGGACTATGAGACTTGAGATCTCGCGGAAGGCGGACCTGGCGACCCGGGCCTTGCTCGAGCTGGCGGCCTCGGGGGAACGTTCGAAGGCGGCCGAGCTGGCCGAGCGGGTCGGCACGACCCCTGGGTTCCTGTCCCAGGTCATCGCCCCGCTCGCGGCCCACGGCTGGGTGCGGTCCGACCCGGGGCCGACCGGCGGGTACGTCGCCCAGGTCTCGCTCGACGACGTGAGCGTGCTCGACGTGATCGAAGCGGTCGAGGGAGCGACCGACACCACCCGGTGCGTGCTCGAGGATCGCGCCTGCGCCCGGTCGGGCAGCGGCGTCTGCGCGCTGCACGAGCCGTGGATCCAGGCCCGGGCCCAGCTGCTGGCCCAGCTCGCCGGCACTCCCCTGTCCACCGTCGCCTCGCCCCGCGGCCGGGCTCGCGGGAGCCGACCGTGACCGCCGACGCTCCCGCACCGGCCGCCCGGGCACCCCGATCGGTGCTGCGCTCGGTGGCCGTCCCCGCCGAGCACGGCGGCTGGGGCCTGACCCTCGAGCCGGCGCTCCTGGGCCTGATCGTCGCGTGGAGCGGTGCAGGCGTGTGCCTGGCGCTGGCCGCCCTGGTCGGCTTCCTCGCCCGCACCCCGCTGAAGCTCGTCCTCGTCGACGCCTCGAGGAACCGGACGCTCCCCCGCACGAAGGTGGCCCGCCGGATCCTCGCCGTCGAGCTCCTGGTCCTGGGCGGCCTGGTGGCCGCCGCGTTCGCGCTCGCCCGCGGCCCCTTCTGGGTGCCCGCCCTGGTCGCCGCTCCCCTCGTCGCCCTCGAGCTGTGGTTCGACATGAGGTCGCGCAGTCGGCGGCTGGTCCCCGAGCTGGCCGGCGCCATCGGCATCAGCTCGGTGGTCACGATGATCGTGCTGGCCGACGCGGGTGACGCCGCGCTGGCGTGGGGACTGTGGCTCGTGCTGGCGGCCCGCACCGTGACGTCGATCCCGTTCGTCCGGGCCCAGATCGCCCGACTCCACGAGCACCCCGACCGCGCGTCGACCCTGGTCATCGCCGACGTGGTCGCCGTCGTGGTGGCGGCCACGGCCGTCGGCCTCGACCGATCCCTGCTGGCCGGCGCCGTCGCCATCGCCGGCGTGATCGTCTTCCAGCGGGTCTCGGCCCGGTCGCCCCTGCCTCGGGCGGTGGTGCTCGGCGTCCGCCAGACGGTGCTCGGGCTGGTCGTCGTCCTCGTCACCGCCGTCGGCGTGCTGGTCGCCTGACGCCGGGGCTACCTCACTCGGTCTGGGGCGAGATCTGGCGGCCGCTGACCTCCTCGACCATGATCCGCACCCACTGGCGACGCAGATCGGGTCGCGACCACGGCCGCACGGGGAGCTGGTCGAGGCGATCGGTGACGGCCGGGTCGTCCACCGCTTCGGCGACGCCCTTGACGAGCACGCTCCAGCCGGTGTGGTCCAACGTGTCCCACCCGTCGATCTCGAGGCAGACCGGCTGGGCCATCAGCGCGGTGGACAACTTCGACCCCTGCCCGGTCCTCAGCACGATCGACCGTCCGTCGACCGCGTAGTTGACCGGGAGGATCACCGGTTCGGCGTGGTCGACGAACCCGAGCCGTCCGACGGGTTCCCGTCGGAGGAGCTCGTAGCACTGCTCCACGTCGAGGATGACGAGGCCGGACCAATCGAGGCTTGCATGGAGCTCATGAGTCACCCCTCGATCCTGCCATCTCGCGCGCCCCGAGCCAGAGCAGAAGGTCCCGATCGGTGATCAGGCGGCGTGGGCCTCGAGATCGGCGAGGTCGAGGATCTCGAGGGCGCGTTCGTGGGTGGCCTCGAGCACGACCAGGGGCGCCGAGCCGGCATCGAGCGCCTCGGCCCACCTCGACGCGCACAGGCACCACTGGTCGCCCGGCTTCAGCCCGGGGAACCCGTACTGGGGCATCGGCGTCAGCAGGTCGTTGCCCTGGCTCAGCGAGAAGTCGAGGAAGTCCTCGGTGACGCGGGTGCACACGGTGTGCGAGCCCACGTCCTCGGGTCCGGTGTTGCAGCAGCCGTCGCGGAAGAACCCGGTGAGCGGCGAGGTGCTGCACTCCTGGAGCTCACCGCCGAGCACGTTCTTGGCCATGGCCCATCAGAGCACACGCGGGATGACCGGTCAGGCCAGGCCGAGCAGCTCCGAGGCCCGAGCCAGCGCGGCCAGGTGGTCGTCGACCGTGGCCAGGCCGCGGTACATGGTGTCGATGGTGAGGTGCGTGGCCCCGCGCTCGCGCCAGCGGTCGACCTGGTGGACGAACCGGTCGAGGTCGTCGGGCAGGTAGCTGACCCGACCCTCCATGCCGATCGTCGCCGGGTCACGGCCCACGGCCTCCGCCGAACCGGCCACCACGTCGAGGGCGGCGTCGAGATCGGCCCCTGGCCGCACCTGCGGGAACCAGCCGTCGGCCAGCCGACCGACGCGGCGATAGGCCGGGGCGGAGGCGCCGCCGAGCCAGATCGGGATGGGCCGCTGCACCGGCATGGGTGACAGGCCCGCTCCGGTGACGTGCTCATGGGCGCCGTCGAAGGTGACCGACGGCTCGGTGAACAGCCGGCGCAGCAGGTCGATCTGCTCGCTCATGCGCCGGCCGCGGTCGCCGAAGTCCTTGCCCAGGGCGTCGTACTCGACCGGGTTCCAGCCGATGCCGACGCCGAGGCGGAAGTTGCCCCGGGTGAGCAGGTCGACCTCGGTCGCCTGCTTGGCCACCAACGCCGTCTGGCGCTGCGGGAGGATGATGATGCCCGTGACCAGCTCGACGTCGGTGACCGCGGCCAGGTAGCCGAACATCACGAACGGCTCGTGGAACGTGGTCGTGATGTCGTAGGGCCCGGCCCACCCCTGGTGCACCTCCGGGTCGGCGCCGACCACGTGGTCATAGGCCAGCAGGTGCCGGAAGCCGAGACCGCCGACGGCCTCGCCGTAGGCCCGCACCGCGCCGACGTCGCCACCGAGCTCGGTCTGCGGGAACACCACCCCGATCCTCATGATCCCTCCCCTGCCACCGACCCGGTCACCGCGCGATCCGCAGGGTGACGATCTGGAAGGGGCGCAGGGTACCGGCGACCCGTGGGCCTTCGACCTCGATCGGCACCACCGGGATGGTCGGGTTCGCCTCCTCCAGGAAGTCGACCACGGTCACCGATGCCGGCTCGAACCCGAGCCGGAGGTCGAGCGGGGCCCGCCCACCCCACGATTCGTAGCAGCGCACGATCAGGTCCCCCGATCCGTCGTCGGCCGGCTTCACCGCCTCGACCACCACCGCGGCCTCACCGCTCGTCACCACGGGAACGGCGATCCCCGTCGCCGGGTTCGACGCGTCCGGGTGCTCGGGTGCGACAGGGACCGCGACGCGGAGGGGGAGGTTGAGGCGGTAGCCCTCGGCCACCACGCCGGCGGCGCGGAGGTCGCCGGCGTGGGGCAGGAGGGCGTAGGTGAACGAGTGGTGGCCCTCGTCGGCGTGGGGGTCGGGGTACTGCGCTCCCTTGAGCAGGGTGAGCCGGAGCGTCGTCGACGTGGTGTCGTCACCGGCCGGGGTGGTCGATCGGGTGCGGGTGGCGTCGTGGCCGTACTTGGCGTCGTTCAGCAGGGCGACGCCGTAGCCCGCCTCGCTGACGTCGACCCAGCGGTGGGCGCACACCTCGAAGCGGGCTGCGTCCCAACTCGTGTTGGTGTGGATCGCGGTCGACACGTGGCCGAACTGGATCTCGCGGCTGAGGTGGTCGGCATGGACGTCGAGCGGGAACGAGACCTTGAGCACATGGTCGCGCTCGTGCCAGTCGATCTCGGTGTGGACGTCGACGCGGGGGCTGCCGGCCCGCACCTCGACGACCTGCACGACGGTCGACTGCCGGATGGAGCGGCTGATGCGCACCCGTCCGACCAGTGGGCCGGTGTCGAGCACCTCGAACCGGTCGAGGTCGACGAGGTCGGTGACCTGCCGTCGGTAGAAGTCGTCGAGATCCCAGGCGTCGTACTCGGTGGGCAGATCCGGGTGCAGCTGCAGCAGGTTGCCGCGCCCGCCGTGCGCCAGCACCTCGCGGTCCGCAGCGAGGTCGAGCACGGACGAGAGCAGTCCGTGCTCGTCGAAGGTCACGACCACGTGGCCGTTGCCGAGCCCGCGCCCGTCGGCGTCGTAGGTGACGGCGTCGCCGGGCCCGAGCTGCGCCGACTCGATCGGCGCCAGCGCGGCCACGCCCATGGCCGGCACCTGGACCCGCGCCGCCACCGAGCCCCCGTCGGCCAGCACCTGCACGCGCGGGTCCGAGGCGTCGAGCGATCCGGCCGAGAGCACCGCCACCTCGTCGCGGTCGTGGGGCGCGGCGTTGGCCAGGACCGGACCGCCCGCCGACGAGGCGAGGCGGGCCAGCGCGCCGGCGATGACCGCCTCGAGCTGATCGACCAGACCCGCGTAGGTGGCCTCGGCCTCGCGGTGCACCCACCCGATGGACGACCCGGGGAGGATGTCGTGGAACTGGTGCAGCAGAACGGTCTTCCAGATGCGGTCGAGCTCGGCCGCCGGGTACCCCGCGTCCTCCGTGGTGCCGTAGGCCGCCACGCACCACAGCTCGGCCTGGCGCAGCAGCAGCTCGCAGCGGCGGTTGCCGGCCTTGGTGCGGGCCTGGCTGGTGAGCGTGCCCCGGTGCGACTCGAGGTAGAGCTCGCCGACCCAGCGCGGCGCGTCCGGGTACTCGGCCATGGCCGCGTCGAAGAACGCCTCGGCCGACTCGATCTCGATCCTGGGCAGCCCCTCGAGGTCGCGCACCCGCTGGTATTCGCGCATCATCTGGCGGGTCGGCCCCCCGCCGCCGTCGCCGAAGCCGAAGGGCATGAGCGAGCGCGTGGCCCGTCCCTTCTCGGCGAAGGTGGCGACCGCGTGGCGGAGCTGCGTCGGCCGGAACAGGGCGTTGTAGCTCTCGATCGGCGGGAAGTGCGTGAACACGGTCGAGCCGTCGATGCCCTCCCACCAGAACGTGTGGTGCGGGAAGGCGTTGGTCTTGTTCCACGACATCTTCTGGGTGAGGAAGCGGTCGATGCCACCGAGCCGCATGATCTGGGGCAGCGAGGCCGGGTAGCCGAACACGTCGGGGATCCAGACCTCGGTCGACTGCCGCCCGAAGTGCTCGCGGAAGAACCGCTGCCCGTGCGTGATCTGGCGAACGAGGGCCTCGCCGCCGGCCAGGTTCGTGTCGGGCTCGACCCACATGCCGCCGATCGGGATCCATCGCCCCTCGGCCACCCGCTGCGCGATGCCCTCGAACACCGAGGGGTAGTCGTCGAGCATCCACTCGTACTGGGCGGCCTGCGAGCAGCCGAACTTCAGCTCGGGGTACTCGTCCATCAGGTTGAGCACGTTGCTGAAGGTGCGGGCGCACTTGCGCTTCGTCTCCCGGATCGGCCACAACCAGGCCGAGTCGATGTGGGCGTGGCCGATGGCCGACAGCCGATGCGCCGAGGGCACCGCGGGGCGGGCCAGCACCTCGGCCAGCTCGGCGCGGGCCGCGGCCGCGGAGCCGGCGACGTCGTCGAGCACGAGCACGTCGAGCATCCGCTCGAGGGCGCGGAGGATCTCGTGCCGCCGCGGCTGATCGAGCGGGAGCAGGCCCATGAGCTCCTGCAGGGTGCGGACGTCCTCGCGGAGCTCGACCACGTCGACCTCGACCGCGACCAGCTCGGCCCGGGTCAGGGCGTAGATGGGCGAGGTGCCCGCGGTGAGGAGGTCGGAGTTGACGTCGGGCCGGTGCGCGGTGAGGTTCGGGTTGGCCGCGGCCTCGACGAGGTAGGACACCGACTCGCCGCCGACAGCCGGGTCGGCGACCGCCACGTCGTGGTTGAACGGGTGCAGGCCCCGCAACGGCACCCACGATCCCGAGCCGGCCGGACGCTCGCCCCAGAGCAGCCCTTCGGCCTGGAACCCGGGCGAGTTGGTGAAGGCCAGGTTGATCACCGCCTCGACGCGGCGACCGGCCCACTCGGCCGGGACCTGGCCCGCCATGCGGAACCAGGTGGTCCCCCATGGTCGGCCCCACTCGCCACCGACGGCGAACGGCTCGTAGGTGGCCGCCAGGGCGTCGGTCACGGGCACCGGCTCGCCGGGGACCTCCCACGCCTCGACGGTCAGCGGGGAACGGGCGGCGACCAGCGCGGGGCGGATGCGCTCGCGCACCACCCGCCCGAGCCGGGCCTCAACGATCGTTCTGTCGTCGTGCACGCCCGGAACGTACTTCGAGACCCGTACCCTCACCGGCATGACACTCCGAGGTGACTACGAACCGAGCCCGCAGCAGTGGGTGCGCGACCAGGTCGGGGCCTATGAGCGATCGGGAGGGGCGGAGGCCAACACACTCTTCGACACGGGCCTGCCGATCATCGTCGTGACCACCCGCGGCAACAAGACCGGCAAGGTCCGCAAGACGCCGCTGATGCGGGTCGAGCACGACGGCGAGTACGCGCTCGTCGCCTCGCAGGGCGGCGCGCCGACCCACCCGGTCTGGTACCACAACCTCATGGCCGATCCCGAGGCGGTCGTCATCCAGGACGGGCCGGAGCCATGGGACGCCACCGTGCGCCTGGTCACCGGCGACGAACGGGCCGAGTGGTGGGAGCGTGCCGTCGCGGCCTACCCGCCCTACGACGAGTACCAGGAGCGGACGACGCGCGAGATCCCCGTGTTCGTCGCCCGCACGGAGTGACCTAGCGGCCGGCGCGCTTGGCCTGCTTCCGGCGGGTCGCGGCCCGGCTCGACGCGGCGGCGCGTTTGCGCTCCGGCGTGCGTAGCTGCCTCTTCTCCCGGGCCAGCTTCTTCGAGCTCTTCGAGCCGGACTTCCGCTTGCCGCCCGACGTCTTCGAGCCGCCCTTGCCACCTCGTCCCTTGGCGGCGCGAGCCGCGGCCAGGCGATCGTCGCGGAGCTGCTCGGCCTCGGCCGCGGCGAGCTTGGCCAGGCGGCGACTGACCCGGGCGAGCGCGTCCTCGAACACCTCGGCCTTCACCGACGTCCGCTTGTTGGCCTTGCTCGCCATGGCGCGGGTGCCGTGGGCCTTCACCTGGGCCCTCGCCCGGCGGCGGTAGAGCTTGGCGTACTTGGAGCGGGCCCGGCGCACCCGCCGGTGCAGCTCGACCAGCTCGTCCTCGTCGCGCTTGCGGAGCTTGGCCGGCTCGGTCTCGCGCAGCAGCTGCCGCTCCGACGAGTTCAGCATCTTGCGGATGGACTGGTTCATGCGCCCATCCTTCCAGCACCCGCAGGCCGAGGCTCAGGCCGGCGGTGCGACACCGAAGATGGCGGCGATCCGCGCGACGGTCTGCCGCTCGTCCTCGCTCGTCCCCTTGGCCGCCGCGGCCACGGCGGCGGCGATGTCGACCAGCCAGCCGCCGACCTGAGCCGCCTCGTCGGGTGGCAGGTGCGCCTGCAGTGCCGCCGCGGCCGGCTCGAGGTCGGCGAGGCACGAGGTGATGATCGTGGCGAGGTCGCCGCCCTTGTGGTGCTCGACGTCGTGTCGGGCCTCCTTGGTCTGGGCCTCGGCCGCGATGGCGTTGATGAGGCCGCTGGCCGCCCCTCGGTCACCCGGGGAACCGATGAGCCGGGCACTCGCCGCCGACTCCTTGACCATCGAGATCGGCCCGTGCTGGCCCGCCACGAACATGGTCACGGTGACGAGCAGCGGGGCTTCCACCACCGCCTTCCACTCGGCGTCGCTGAAATCGGATCTGTCGGCCATCGGCGTTCCTCCCGCGGAGCATGCACCTCTCGTGAGGCCGCGGCACGGTACCGCAGCCGCGGGGAGTCGATGGTCGCCCACCTGCCCGGTGCGCCAGGCTCGCCCTCCAGCAGCGCACCGGGTCAGGTGGACCGGGACCGAACGAGCCGGAGCCCGCTCAGCCGATCCTGTGCCGGCCGATCACCCGATCCTGCGGTAGATCGTCTGCACCGTGAGCGAGGGGTCCTCGACGAAGCACCCACCGGTGCTGTCGACCAGCGCCAGGAACCCGGGGTCGCCGTTGATCGCGTCGTTCGCCTTCTCCATCTCGCTGATGTCGGTGTAGCCGGTGAGCCAGGAGACCCCGCCGTAGGGCCCGGTGACGCTGCTGAGGAACATGGTCGGGAGCCCGGTGATCGACTCGGCCTTCTGGCAGATCTCGACGCCCTTGGTCATGGCCTCCACGATGTGGCCGCCCGCGCAGGCGGCCACGACGCCGGTGACGTAGCTGATGTCCCGCGCCGGATCGACCTCGCCGTGCAGCGGCTTCAGCAGCAGATCGTCCACGCCACCGGTCGTGACGTTCGCACCTTCCGCGCTCAGGGCCAGGTAGGTGGTATCGGCGATCAGCGCGTCACCCTGCGCCTGGATGGAGGCCAGGTCCGGGTGCCAGGACGTCCAGCTCAGGGTGCCGAAGCCCTCGCTGAGCACCGTCGCCCAGAGCTGGGTCTCGACGCCGGAGACCTCGGCGACCCGGTCCTTGATGCGGTTCGCCCAGTCCACCCCGTCGAACGTCGTGAGACGCGTGCGTCGCGAGTACAGGTACATGTGGGGCTCCTCATGGTCGATCCACCCGTGTGACGCGAACGTACGGACCCGCCGCGAACGGATCGCGAACGGGGCGGGCGCTGCGACGACACGGCGTCCAGACAGCGTCAACCGAGCGCGAGCCGTTCGCGAAGTGTTCGCGCCCGCGGCCCATGGTGGAGCTCGACCTTCACCGTGATCGCACGGTCGGTGGGACGTGGTGCCGCCCTGACCCCCTGGTCGGCACCCGTCCCAACCGTCGATCGCGGGTCCGCGACGCGAGGTCGATCAGCATCGGCGACCCGAAGCAGGTGAGTCGCGAGAGGGCTTCGTCGAAGTCGTGCCTCGCCGCGTCGGTCTCGCCGAGGCAGGCGTGCAGCGAACCGAGCAGCATCGAGTACGGCCCCCACGTGGTGCCTCCCGGCCCCATCGCGCCGACCACGACGAACTGATCCCGATAGGGCTCGAGTCGTCGGGAGGACCCGAGCCGCGGTCGCCGCGTCACCCAGCTCGCAGGACGCCTCGGCCAGGGCCACCATGCACATGGTCCAGCTGACGTCGTCGGGGACGGCGGCGAAGTCGTCGGCCGCCAGCGTCCCCACCAGGTGCGCCGCTTCGGCGGCCGCGGCCGGGTCGGGGTCCTGGGCCAGGGCGAGGGCGAGCACGCAGCGCATGGCGACCATCTCCGGGCTCGACGCGACGGAGAAGCGCAGGAGGGGCACGATCTCCGGGCCCCGTCCCTGCTGCAACCGGAACCCGATCATCTGGGTGCCGTAGGCCAGCATCCGGGCCAGGTGATCGGGCCCGCTCGCCTGCTCGATGGCCGCCCGTGCGTCGGCATCGGCCCGGTCGGCGTCGCCGGCGAGGAAGGTGAGCAGGGCCTGCCAGCTCGCCACCACCCAGTTCCAGTTGGGGTGGCGCACCCGGGCGACGACGTCGGTGAGGGCCCACAGCTCACGGTCCAGACCTTGGCGGTCCCCATGCTCGAGGCAGTCGGTGAGGCGCCACATGCGCAGCCGGGCGAGCTGCACCGCGTCGAGCTCACCGGCCCGCTCCCCGACCAGCGGGTCGGTGAGCGCCAGGCGGGCCGGCGCACCGTCCGGCCGAGTGAGCACCAGGCGGTGGGCCTCGGTCGCCGCGGCCTGCAGGTCGGCCCGGTGGCTGGCCTCGGCCAGGGCGACGGCCTGCTCCGCCACCGCACGCCGTCGGCCGGCATCGTCCGACAGCATCAGCGCTCGCACCTGCTCGACCAGCAGGGTGACCTTCCGGCGCTGGTCGTCCGGATCGTCGGGTCCGTCGCGACCGCCCGGGCCCAGGCGGTCGACGGCGTCCTGCAGCCGCGCCGCCCGGTCGGCGTCGTCGAGGGCGATCTCGGCGCCCCGCCAACCCCTGGCCACCAGCTCCAGCACGGCGTCAGCGCCGACCCGGGCGTCGCCGGTGGCGCGGGCCAGCTCGAGCGCGGCCTCGAGCGCCACCTTCGCCGCATCGTGGTCGCCGGCCCGACGAAGGGCGGCGCCGAGCGCCACGGAGGTCGCGGCCCTGCGGGGATCGTCGGGCGATCGCCGGGTCATGTGCACGCTGGCCAGCTGGTAGAGCTCGGCCGCATGGTCGTGGGCGTGCCGTCGCGACGCGTGGGCCGCGGCGACCAGCAACGCGTCGACGAGCACGTCGGCCTGCGAGGGGTCGTCGGCCGCGAGGAGGTGGCGGGCCACGCTGGCGGCCCACTCGGGATCGTCGGGCCACAGGTCGACGATGGCCTCGGCCACCCGCCGGTGGAGCCGCCGACGCCTCCGGGCGGAGACCTGCTCGTACACCGCGTCGCGGACGATGGCATGGGCGAACCCGATGCCGGTGTCGCCCGCCTCGATCAGCAGGTGGCGTTCGACGAGCTCGCCGACCGCATCGGACGGAAGGCCCGCGTCGCCGGCACGACCCGGGCCAGCAGCGCTGACGGGAACGAGGCACCGATCACCGCCGCGAGTCCCAGCACCTCGCGGGCGGCGGCGGACAGCCTCGCCAGGCGATGGCGTACCAGCTCGTGCACCGTGTCGGGCACGGCGTGCGGGTCGAAGGTCCGGGACTCCGCTCTCGCCAGCAGCACCTGGGTCAGGTAGAAGCCGTTGCCGCCGGTGCGATCGCACCACAGCGGGCCGAGCCCGTCGGCGTCGACCACGTCGCTGGCGCGGCAGCAGCTCGGTGACGTCGGCGGGGTCGAGGCCCTCGACCGCGATCTCCCGGCACCCGTCGCACCGCCGCAACGCGGCGAGCGTGGCGGCCAGCTCGGGGGACGGCTCGACGTCGTCGCGGTAGGTGCAGACGACCAGGAGGGCGCCGGTGTCGAGGGCGCCGACGAGGCCGCGAAGCAGCCGGAGGGTGCCGGCGTCGGCCCAGTGCAGGTCGTCGAGGGCGAGGATGGTGGGGGTCTCGGCCAGCGTGGCGATCTCCGCCCGCACCGCCGCGACCAGGTCGACCAGGCCGGCGTCGACCAGGCCGGCATCGAGCTCGCCGACGTGTGATCCGAGCGCCTCGACGAAGGGCTCGAACGGCACCACCTGCTCGGCGCCCGAACGGCCGTAGAGCAGGTGGTCGGCGTCGGCCCGCTTCGCCGCTTCGAGCACCAGGCGCGTCTTGCCCACCCCCGATTCGCCGTGCAGCAGCACGACCTGGGGCCGGCCCCGCCTCGCGACCACCCAGGACGTGGCGATCTGACCGAGCGGGTCGACCTGCCCCACGAACGGGTGGTCCGCGAGGGTCGCGGCCAGCGGCGGTGTTGCCCGCTCGCCGGCGAGCAGCTCGAGGTACAGCGCCTCGGTGGCGGCATCGGGTGCGACACCCAGGTCCTCGGCGAGCCGTCGACGGCACTCGGCGTAGACCCGAAGCGCCTCGGCCCGGTTCCCGGCGGCCCGAAAGGCGACCATCAGCGCCCGTTGGCTGTCCTCGTCGTAGGCATCCTCGCCGACCGCGGCGCTGGCCGAGGCGATGGCGTCGTCGAAGCGGCCGAGCGCCAGGTGCCCGGCCGATTCGACCCGTCGGGCCCGCCGGCGCTCGTCGTCGAAGCGGGTTCGCCACGGTGCCAGCCAGTCCTCGTCGACGCCGACGAGGAGCGGAGCGGCCAGCAGCGCCGCGGCCTCGGACGCGGCCGGCACGCAGGCGGCCGCGTCGCCGCGGGCGAGGGCGTCCTCGGCCTGCGCCAGTGCCAGCTCGGCCCGCCACACGTCGACGGTCGAGACGTCGGAGCAGGTGAAGCGGTACCCGGGGCCGACGTGGTCGAGCGACGGGGCGTCCGGCCCCACCTGCTGGAGGAAGGCCCGCAGCTTGGCCACCACGCCACGGAGCGCCCCCTCCCAGTGCCGGGCCGGCCGATCACCCCAGAGCACCTGCGCCAACTCCTCGGTGGGCACGACCCGGCCCCGCTCGAGCGCCGTGTACACGAGCAGCAGGCGCGGTTGCGCCCCAGCCAGGACGACCTCGTGCCCTCCACGCGTGGCCCGGACGGCGCCGAGCAGGAAGACTCCCCCTTCCCAACTCACCGCCGGAGCGTAGCGGTGCGGCCTCCCGTCGGTCCGAGGCGTTCGTCGCGGGTCTCGACGATGCGCCGGGCGAGCAGCGGCGCCCGGAACCGCTCGAGGTCGGCGAGGGCGCGGTCGTAGTCCCGGCGGGCCCCGACCTGGTCGCCGATGCATGCCTCGAGTGACGCGAGCACGCCGGAGAACGGGCCCCAGCACGCGCCGGCGGCCCCGTATCCGGTCACCACCACGAAGTGCCCCCGGCAGGGACGCAGCACCGGGATCAGCCGGGTCGCCACGGCCTCGTCGCCGAGCTCGCAGGCGGTCTCGGCCAGGCAGGCGAGCGCGACCGACCAGGCCGCGTCCTGGGGGATCGTGGCGAAGTCGTCGATCGCCAGGTCGGCGAGCAGCAGCGCCGCCTCGTCCCGCTCGCCGGCCTGGGCCAGCGCGAACGCCAGCCCGCACCGCATGGCCGGCACGTGCGGGTTGTCGGCCACGACACCGCGCAGCAGCGCCACCACCTCGGCCCCCCTGCGCTGCTGCAGCCGGAACCCGATGAGCTGGATGCCATAGGCCAGCCCCGCTTCGGGGTGGCCCACGCCGGCCAGGATCTCGAGCGCCGCGGCGGCCTGGCACTCGGCCCCGCACGGATCGCCGTCCACGAACGTGACCAACGCCTGCCAGGTCGCCGCCTGCCACCGCCAGTAGAGCTGCCCCAGCTCGTCGGCCCGGGCCGTCAAGGCGGCCAGCTCCCGATCGACCCCGCACCGGTCTCCGAGCTCGAAGCAGTCGGTGAGTCGCCACATGTGCAGACGGGCGAGCTGCTCGGCGCTGACGTGCGACCCCGCGCCGTCGAAGGTGGTGGTGCCGATGATGGCGTCGGTGTCGGCCAGGCGCTCGGCGGCCCGGTGGGGCGCCATCTTCAGCAGCCGTCGGGCCACGACCGCCCGGGCCGCCAGGTCGACGCCCCCGCCGGTGCGCGCCAGGCCGACGGCCCGCTCGGCGATCGAGCGCCGGCGTTCGGCCTGGTCGGTCAGCAACAGCGCGAGGGCCAGCTCGGCCAGCAGGGAGACGAGTAGCGGCACCTCGTCGGGCTCCTTGCCCGCCGGCGCGTCGAGGCGGTCGACGGCCTCCTGCAGCAGCGCCGCCCGATCGGCGTCGGGCAGGTCGACCGACACGCCCCTTCCGGCCTTGGCCACCAGCTCGAGCACGGCCTCGGCGAACACCGCCTGCCGGCCCGGCGCCCGGGCCAGCTCGACCGCGGTCCGGAGCGCGTCACGCGCGGCCGCGAAGTCGCCCGTGCGGCGATGGGCGGCGCCCAGGCCGACGTACCAGGCCGCGGTCCGGGGGTCGTCGAGCGAGAACCGGGAGACGTCGCCGACCGCTTGGTCGTAGAGCGCCGCCGCCTGCTCGTAGGCCAGCGCCTGCATGGCGTGGTCGGCCGCTCTGATCGTCGAGTCGACCAGCTCCACCGCGTGGGCCGGGTCCTCGGCGGCCCGGTAGTGGTGGGCCTCGGCGGCGGCCGACTCGGGGTCGCCCCGTCCCGTGCCGGCCACGGCTCGTGCCGCCTCGAGGTGCAGCCGGCGCCGGCGGGTCCGCGACAGCTGGCCGTACACGGCATCGCGAGCGATGGCGTGGGCGAAGCTGTACCGACCGGCCTCGACCTCGATGAGCAGGTGCCGGTCGAGCAGCTCGTCGATGGCCTCGACCCGTCCACCGCCGTCGAGGCACGGCCCGTTCGAGGGTCGCGGCCGCCATGCTCGTCCCCAGCACGGCACCGATGGCCAGCACCGAACGGGCGTCGGCCGACAGCGTCGCGACCCGGTGGCGCACGAGAGTGCTGACGGTCTCGGGTACGTGGAAGGGGTCGAACGAGCCCGGGTCCTCGGTGGTCGCGGTGAGCACCTGCGATCAGGTAGAAGGGGTTCCCGCCGGTGCGCTCGGCCAGCGCCTCCCCCAGCTCGTCGGCCCGTTCCTCGGCCTGCTCGATCCGGCTGGCCCGGAGCAGCTCGATGATCTCGGCGGTCTCGAGCCCGCGCGACCGGCAGCGTGTGGCACCCGTCGAGGCGGTGCAGCTCGGTGATCGCCTCGGCGAACGCGGCCGACGGCTCGGCGTCGTCGCGGTAGGTGGCGATCACCAGCAGGTGGGCGTGGTCGAGGGTGCGCACGACGTGGCGCAGCAACAGCAGCGTCGAGGCGTCGGCCCACTGCAGGTCGTCGAGCACCAGCACCGTCGGCGCCACCGAGATGCGGCCGACCACCGTGCGCACCGCCTCGAAGGTGCGGGGCCGGTCGTCCCCCTCGACCCTCGGGCCCGACGCGTTCCCCGGCGGGTCGCCGATCGGTCGGCACCACGCCGTGACAGCACCGCATCGAACGGCTCGACGAGGGTCGCCAGGTCGTCGTCGTCCAGCAGGTCGACGTGGCGGGTGAGGGCCTCGGCGAACGGCTCGAACGGCAGCGTGTCCTCGGCGCTGGCCCGTCCGTACAGGAGGTTGGGCGGCACGAACCGCTTGGCCGCCTCGAGCGCGATGCGGGTCTTGCCGACCCCGGCCTCGCCGGGCACGAGCACGATCTGACGGCGCCCGGCCCGGGCCAGCTCCCAGGCGTGGGCCAGCACCGCGAGCTCGTGGCCGCGCCCGACGAACGGCCGCTCCGTCATCTTGGCCAGACCGGCGCTCGGCCGAGCCGACCGCGGCGTCGGCCCGCGACGGCGCCTCGTCGGCCAGCAGCACGAGGTGCAGCGCCTCGGTCTCGGGCGACGGGGTCACGCCGAGCGCGTCGATGAGCGCCCGACGACACTCGCCGTACGCGGCCAGGGCGGCGTTGCGGTCGCCCGCCGCGATGTGGGCCCGCATCAGCGCGCGATGGCTCTCCTCGTCGCACGGGTCGTCGGCCAGAGCCGGCGCAGGCGTGCGCGACGGCCGCGTCGTGCCGTCCGAGCGCGGACTCGAGCGGCCGAGGCGAGCCGGTGGGCCCGGCGACGCAGCGACGCGCAGGTCGGCCCGATGCCGGTCGAGCCACTCGCCGTCCTCCCCCGCCAGCAGCGGGGCCGACAGCAGCCCGACGGCCCGCTCCGCGTGCGGGAGCGGCGGCGGCCGCCTGCCCCTCGGCCAGTCGCGGCTCGGCCTCGGCCACGTCGCGCGCCGCCTGCTGTACGTCGACCACCACCTCGACCCCGGCATCGGCCCGACCGGCATCGAACCGATACGTGCGCCCGACGTTCTCGATCGTCGGTCGCCGATGGGCCCGAGGGTCGCGAGGAAGGCCCGCACCTTGCTGATCACCCCTCGCAGCGCGCCCTCGCAGTGCCGGCCGGGACCGTCGGGCCAGAGCACCTGCGCCAGCTCGTCGGCGGAGACCGGGCGACCCTGCTCGAGCGCGAGGTAGACCAGCACGCGCCGGGCCTGCGCACCCGCCAGGACGATGCTCGCTGTCGCCCTGGACGGCCCGAACCGCACCGAGCAGGTGGATCGTTCGCCCCTCCACCATCGCTGCGACAGGCTACTCGTCTGACACCCGTCTCACCTGCACAACGTGATGGCCGAGGGCGGGCCGATCGGCTCGAGGCCCGTTGGGGGTAGACCGCCGTCGCTCGGGGACCACATGATTCCCTCATGGGGTCCAAGGACCCTGTTTGCGCCACCAGGGGCAGACGTAGCTTCCATGGCAAAGTTCCCGACAGAGAGGGCGTGTCCCCATGAGGCGAGCACGTGTCGTACCCGTTTTGGCAGTGCTGACCGTCGGCCTGATGCTGATGGCCGGATGTTCGAGCTCGAAGAAGTCCGACAGCTCGTCGTCGACGACGACCACCGCCGGCGGTGGCGTCTCGGTGACCACCGGCTCCGGCACCACCGTGGCCATCGAGGTCGGCGACACCAAGGGCCTCGACGGCCCCATGACGCATGACCGTCGAGCCCGAAGACCGCCAAGGCCGGCAAGGTGACCTTCACCGTCAAGAACACCGGCACCATCGAGCACGAGGTGGTGGTGCTCCCGCTCGCCGCCGGCACGACCTACGACAAGCTGACCGTCGAGACCGCGGCGCCGACGTCGACAAGGTGAGCGAGGACGGCAGCCTCGGTGAGACCGGCGAGCTCAAGGCCGGCGAGACCGGCCACGCTTCACCGTCGACATGACGGCCGGCAACTACGCCCTGGTGTGCAACATCGCCAAGCACTACGCGATGGGCATGCGCGCGCCGTTCACGGTGACGTGAGCGATCCCCCAAACCGGCCCGGTGCCACCCGATGAGCGACGCGACGCCATCGGGTGGCCCCGGGCCATCGGGTCCGGCGCTGGCCATCCTGCTGGTCGGCATCGGGGTCGGCGTCTACGGCGCCCAGTTCGCCATCGAGCAACCTGACCGGCTTCGATCGCGACCAGCGGGTGTGGGTGGCCACCGCGATCATGACCGTCTCGGTCGTCGCCATGGCCTGGGCGCTCCGACGGACTGCAGTCACGGGGCGTGATCTGAGTGGGTGCTCTGCGGTGACGGTCCCGTCGGTCCCCGATGCCCGTTGGCTGTGGGACAACGAGCCGTGCCGGGCCGCGTGCCCGGTGCACACCGACGCCGGCGCCTACGTGGTGGCCATCGCCGAGGGTCGCTTCCGCGACGCCTACCTGACCGCTCGCCGCCCCAATCCGTTCGCCTCGATCTGCGGGCGGGTCTGCGCGGCACCGTGCGAAGCCGCCTGCCGGCGCGGCACGGTCGACGCTCCGGTGTCCATCCGGGCGCTCAAGCGGTTCGTGACCGAGCGGTTCGGGGTCGAGAGCTTCGCCGGCTCGGCGACCTGGCACGAGGCCCACGGGCCGGTGCCGGCCGGCGGCGGGACCGTCCGTCGGCATCATCGGCGGCGGGCCGGCCGGGTCTGTCGGCGGCCTACGAGCTCCGCCTCGCCGGCCACCCGGTCACCGTCTACGAGGCGGCCGACCGACTCGGCGGGATGATGGTGCTCGGCATCCCCGAGTACCGGCTGTCGCGCGAGCTCATCGGCCGCGAGGTCGACGCCATCCTCGAGCTCGGCATCGACGTCGAGCTCGACTTCCGGGTCGGCCGCGACGCAACCTTCGCCGAGCTGCTCGACCGCCACGACGCGCTCTTCGTCGCGGTCGGCACCGGCCGGGCCCGTGATCTCGACCTGCCGGGCCACGAGCTCGACGGCGTGCTGCGCGCCGTCGAGTACCTGCTCAACGTGAACCAGGGGTTCCGGGTCGGCGTCGGCGAGCGACTGGTCGTCGTCGGCGGGGGCAACGTCGCCTTCGACGCGGCTCGCACCGCCCTGCGGGCCTCGGCCCGGGGCGAGGATGCCCCGCCGGCGTTCGTCGAGGAGCCGGCCGCCGGGGACGAGGCCCGGCTGGCCATGGCCACCACCCTCGACGTGGCCCGGGCCGCGGTGCGTGCCGGGTGCGCTCGACGTCACCGTCATCGCCCTCGAGTCGCCCGACGAGATCCCGGCCGACCCCGAGGAGATCGAGGAGGCCGAGCGCGAGGGCATCACCATCGTCTACCGCACGGGTCCGCACCGGTTCGTCGGCGACGCGGACGGCGGCCTCACCGGGCTCGAGACCATCGACGTGGCCTCCGTCTTCGACGACGAGGGTCGCTTCTCCCCCACCTTCATCGACGGGTCCGAGGCCGTGCTGCCGTGCGACACCGTGATCCTGGCCGTCGGCCAGGCCGCCGACCTCGACCTGCTCGGCGACACCGAGATCGAGCGGAACCGCGGCGGGGGCATCCAGGTCGACCCGCCCACGCTGCGGACCTCGCACCCCAGGGTGTGGGCGGGCGGCGACGTGGCCAGGGGTCCCCGCAACCTGATCGACGCCATCGCCGACGGCCAGCGGCGCCGCGGCCTCGATCCACGCCGCCCTCGCCGGGACCGAGCCCCCGGCGCGAGCGGTGTGCGGGTCGAGCTCACCGTCCGCCCCGGGTACCGGCGGCTGTCCACCGGGTACGACGCCCTCGAGCGGGTGCCGGTGCCGTCGGTGCCGACCGATCGCCGGGTCGGCTTCGGCGAGGTCGAGACGGGTTCGACAAGCAGGACGCGTGGACCGAGTCCCTGCGGTGCCTCCGGTGCTTCGACAACATCATGCTGGACCCGGACCTGTGCATCCTCTGCGGGCTGTGCGTCGACGTGTGCCCGACGAACTGCATCACGATCGTCGCGCGCCGACCGGCTCGAGCTCGGCACCGAGTCGCAGTCCGTGCTGCTGCTCGACGAGGACCAGCTGCATCCGCTGCGGCCTCTGCGTCAACCGGTGCCCGCCGGCCGCCCTGTCGATGGTCCACGCCGAGGAGCTGGTCGATGCCGAGGAGAACCGATGACTGACGTCACCACCACCGACCAGCCGCCGAGCGGCGACGAGCCGCGCGACGCCCTCGAACCGGAGGCCGCGTACGGCCGAGGGGGTGGCATCTCGGCCCGGGTCCAGCGCTCGGACGCCTGGCGCTCGGTGTTCCGCCACCCCACCATCGACACGCCGAGGGGCCGGGCCCTCCAGTCGTTCTCCAACTTCTTCCTGCACCTGTACCCGGTCAAGATCCCGGCGCGGGTGCTGAAGCTGCGCTACTCGTTCCGGCTCGGCTTCATCTCGGCCGTGCTGTTCGGCATCCTCACCGCCACCGGCGTCTACCTGATGTTCTTCTACACGCCGGCGGTCGGCTCGGCCTACGGCGACATGCAGCAGATCAAGACCGGCGTCGGGTTCGGCCAGCTCGTGCGCAACGTCCACCGCTGGTCCGCCCACCTGATGGTGCTCGTGGTGTTCCTGCACCTCGTGCGGGTGTTCTACGCCGGCGCGTACAAGAAGCCGCGCGAGTTCAACTGGGTCATCGGCGTGATCCTGCTGCTGCTGACCCTCGGCCTGTCGTTCACCGGCTACCTGCTGCCGTGGGACCAGCTCAGCTACTGGGCCGTCACCGTCGGCACCGACCTGGTGCACTACGTGCCGCTGATCGGCAACAGCCTGCAGAAGCTGCTGATCGGCGGCGACCAGATCGGCCAGCCGACGCTGCTGCGCTTCTACGCCCTGCACGTGGCGGTGCTGCCGGCCACGGTCGTCGTCGCGCTGTCGGTGCACATCTGGCGGGTGCGCAAGGACGGCTTCGCCGTCGAGCGCTCCTCGGTGGGCGCCTTCTCGGAGGAGGCGACCGACGTGCCCGGAGGCGGGCCACCCACCGCGCCGGCCGAGCTCTACGGCGGCCGCACACGGGTGCTCGGCGTGGTCGACCGGGAGAGCGTGACGGCCGAGGATCGACCGGTCGACGACACGGTGTTCACCTGGCCCCACCTGATCGTGCGCCACGTGGTGGTGGCCCTCGGTGTGGCCACGGTCGTCCTGGCCATCGGCGTCGCCGCGGTCGCGCCCCTGCGCGGGCTCGCCAACCCCAACCTGACGCCCGAGCCGGCCAAGGCCCCGTGGTACTTCTCCGGCCTGCAGGAGCTGCTGGCCCACTTCGATCCGGTCATCGCCGGCATCCTCATCCCGACCGCGGCGGTCGTCGGCCTGGTGCTGCTGCCCTACATCGACCGCAACCCGGCAACGGAGGCGCGTCATCGAAAGGTGGCCATCGTGCTCTTCAGCAGCCTGCTGGCCATCGCCGTGGTGCTGACCATCATCGGCACCTTCTTCCGAGGTCCCGCGTGGGCGTTCGTCGCGCCGTGGACCCACTGGTACGTGGAGCTCTAGGAGGCCCCGATGACGACTCGACGTGACTTCCTGCGCAACGGCTGGAAGGTCGGCACGACGCTGCTCGCGCTGGCGGCGACCTGGACGCTCTGGGAGTCCCTGCGGCCACTGAGCACCAGCAGCTCGAGCGGGGTCGTGGACCTCGGCAACCAGGCCAACTTCGCGGCCGGCACGGCCACCTACGTGCCCGAAGGCCGCTTGTACGCGGTGAACACCGGCACCACGTATCTCGCGTTGTCGCAGAAGTGCCCCCATCTCGGGTGCAAGATCCCACCGCTGTGCCAGTCGTCCGGGTACTTCGAGTGCGCCTGCCACGGTTCGGCGTTCGACATCACCGGGGCGTGGGTCAAGGGGCCCGCACCCCGCGGCATGGACCAGTACAAGCTGGCGGCGGTCGGCGACTCCCTCGTCGCCAACACCAAGGACCTCATACCGGGTCCCGACCACGGCTCGTCCCTCCCACCCAAGGGCCCGCCCTGCTCCAGCGGGGGTTGACCGATGCCCCGCGAACGCCCCACCCCGCCGCCGTTCGAGTCCGAGGTGCTCGAGCGCAGCCTCGACCGCTACCTCCTCGTCGGCCTCGTCTTCATGGCGCTGCTCATCGCGGGCTTCGTCATCTACAAGGTGCGCGAGCCCACGTTGCGGGCCGATGCGAAGCAGGCTCAGCAGAGCACCTACACCGACCTCGGCCAATCGCTCTTCGAGACCAACTGCTCGTCGTGCCACGGCAAGGGCGGCGTCGGTGGGAGCGCCCCGGTGCTCAACTCGAAGGAGTTCCTCAAGTCGACGTCCGACGGCCAGATCCAGCACCTCGTCGCCGGCGGCGTGTCGGGATCGGACATGTCGGCCTGGAGCCTCGAGTTCGGGGGCAGCCTCACCGACGAGCAGATCCTGCAGATCACGACCTACCTGCGATCGCTCGAGGAGAACGCGCCCAGCGTGCCCAGCTGGCGGTCGGGCAAGTAGCTTCCACGGATGGAGGTCGGAGAGCGCATCGTCGGAGCCCAGGTCGTAACCGTCGATCGAGGTGCCGAGGTGCGGCACCTGCCGCCGGCCGACGTCGACCCGGCCGAGGTGGCGACGCTGCCGGTGCACACCGACGAGTGGGGCGACACCACCGTCGAGGGCGTCCTGGCCCACAGCCAGGCCCGCAGCCTCGTCGTGCTCCACGACGGGCGGGTCGCCTTCGAGTGGTACGGCCCCACCGGTGCACCCGAGCGCCGCAACCGCTGCTACTCGGTGACCAAGTCGTTCACCGGCACCCTCGTCGCCACCGCGATCCACGAGGGACTGATCGACCGCACCGCGACCGTCGGCGACCTGCTGCCCGAGTTGGCGGCCAGCGGCTTCGGCGACGCCACCGTCGGCGACGTGGCCGACATGACCGTGTCCATGGGCTACGACGAGGACTACGCCGACGCCGGCGAGGCACCCAGCGGCGAGCCGACGCTCGGCTTCGGCGACTACATGCTGGCCCTCGGCCTCGAGCTGCCCGACGCGGTGGTGCCGGCGGGCGCCCCTCGCACGATCCGCGACTTCCTCACCGCCGTTCGCCCCGGGAGCGACCCGCACGGCGAGGTCTTCATGTACGCCACCCCGTGCACCGACGTGCTCGGGTGGCTGCTCGAGCAGGCACGCGGCATCGCCTATCCCGACCTGCTCGGCGAGCGCATCTGGTCACGCATCGGAGCCGAGCGCGATGCCCGCCTCTCCCTCGACCCGGCCGGAACCCCCACGCTCGGCGCCGGCCTCGCGGTGACCACCCGCGACCTGGCCCGCTTCGGCCTGATGATCAGCGAACAGGGTCGCCCCGACGGGCCGGGCGACGGCATCGTGCCCGCCGCGGTGATCGAGGACATCCGCGACGGCGGTGATCGCGACGCCTTCATCCGCGGTGGGCACTACGACTACCTGACCGGCTACACCTACCACGACCAATGGTGGCTGCCCGGTGGGCCGAGCCGGCCGCTGTCGGCCTGGGGCATCCACGGCCAGGTGCTGTGGGTCGACCCCGACGCCCGCGTCGTCGTCGCCACCCACTGCGGCGGTCCCGACCCGAGCGACCAGCGCCGCGACCTCGAGCAGGACGCCATGTGCCGCGCCCTCACCCGCGCCTCGCTCAGCTGGGCCTGACCAGGCAGTCGAGGGCGGTGGCGGTGTCGAGGTCGTCGATGGCGGCGACGGCCCGACGCAGGCCCTCGAGCCCGACGGCGTCGTCCTGCAGGCCGCCGAGGCCGGCCGTGAAGGTGGACGCGACGTAGGGGTAGGCCGCCATCTTCCGATAGGTGGCCCACGTCTCCTCGGCCGACCACGAGGGCCCGCCGGCCGCCGCGAGCGCCTCGCGGTAGCGGTCGAGCAGCGGCCGCTCGTGCCGGCGACGGGCCGCCGGTTCGAGGGCGAGCACGAGGAAGTAGCCGACGTCACGCAACGGGTTGCCGCGCCGGACCACCTGCCAGTCGAGCAGCCCGGCCCGTCCCTCCACGAAGTAGCAGTTGCCTGGGTGCGGGTCGCCGTGCAGCAGGGTGTGGGGACCGGCGTCGAGTTCGCGCGCCACCGACGCGTAGGCCCGCAGGATCGCCCTGCCCCCGGGCGGCGCGAGGGTCGGGTCACGGCGGCCGAGCCGGGACCCGAGCGCCCGCACGGCCGCGGAGACCAGCGGCATCGTGGGGTCGGTGCTGTTGGCCCGGACCCACCGGACGTCGGTCTGCCAGCACGCGCCGTGCAGAGCCGCCAACGTGTCGAGCACGGCTTCGGCCGAGCCCACGTCGACCGGGGTCAGCACCTCACCGAACGTGCAACCCCTGACCGCGAGGTCCTCGAGCACCAGCACGAACCGCTTGGTGACCGGGTCGATCTCGAAGCCCAGGGCCGCCGGAGCTTCGAGGTCGAGCGTCGGCCGCACGTCCCGGTAGAACCCGATCTCGTCGGCGCCGAGGTTGCTCAGGTTGACGAACAGGCGGGTCGCGGTGGCGGACGGGGCCATCTTGACGAACACCGATGCCGGCGTGCCCTCGCCTCCGTCGAGCCCGAGGCGGGCCCGGTCGGTGGTCCCGCCGGTCGTCGACAGCACGTCGACCGCCGACAGCGGCCGGCCCAGCACCCGGCCCAGGAACCCCGCGTCGATCTCGTCGACACCTCGGGGGAACGTGCCGCGGTGGAGCCGGTCCCGGCCGAGGCGGACGACCTCCCGCCCGAGATGCCCCAGCGCCCCGACCACCCCCAGGTCCATGGCTTCCCAGTATGGGCCGCCCTGCACGGTCGAGGTGCAAGGAGTCGCCAAGCACGCGCCAAGCGCCTCGTCGGATGCTGCCCGACACCAGCCACCTCACCGAGAGCGAGCAGCCATGAACCCCGGACCCACCAAGACCCGATTCACCCCCACGCAGGTCGCGCCCGAGACCTTCCTGATCCACGACCACCAGGGCGAGGGCCACGCGCCGGTCTCCGTGGCGCTCAACACGATGGTGATCCGGGCCGAGGAGCCCGTGGTCGTCGACACCGGCATGGCCGAGAACCGCGAGCAGTACCTCGAGGACGTGTTCGGCCTCGTCGAGCCCGACGACGTCCGTTGGGTCTTCATCAGCCACGACGACGTCGACCACACCGGCAACGTCAACGCGCTGATGGACGCCTGCCCGAACGCCACCCTGATCGTGAACTGGTTCATGGTCGAGCGGATGGGCGAGTCGCTGGCCGTGCCCCCGACCCGGCAGCGCTGGATCGGTGACGGCGAGTCGTTCGACGTCGGTGATCGCCGCCTGCTGGCCATGCGCCCGCCGATCTTCGACTCACCCACCACCCGCGGCCTGTTCGACCCGACCACCCGCGTCTACTGGGCCTCGGACAGCTTCGCCACGCCCATGGACCGCCCCGTCCGCGACGTGGCCGATCTCGACCCGGAGTTCTGGGCCGCCGGCATGGCCATGTTCGACCGCTACGTGAGCCCCTGGCTCGAACTGGTCGACGATGCCCGGTTCCAGGCCACCGTCGACCGCGTCGCGGCCCTGCAGCCGACGACCATCGTCGGCTGCCACACGCCGGTCATCGACGCCGGCCACGTGGCTCGGGCCATCGCCGCCACCCGCGTCTCGCCGACCGCGACCGTCCCGCCCCAGCCCGACCAGGCCGTCCTCGAGGAGATCCAGCGGGTCATGTCCGCTGGCGTCGCGGCCTGACCCCGCCGGTCCGACCCCCATCACCCCATCACGACCCGAACAGGAGATCCCCATGCAGACCATCCGCACCCGAACCCTGGCCGTCAACGCGGTGCTCACGCCCGACGACGGCACGCTGCCCGACCCGGAGACCTGCGAGCCGGCGTCGGCGACCATCACCGTCACCGGCGACCACCGGGTCGCCATGAAGCTGGTCGGCACCGGGTCGGTCTGCGGCTTCTACCCCCAGGAGCCCACGTCGATCGTGACCCAGGTGTTCACCGGCCGCTACGACGTGGTGGAGGCCCGGCGCACGAAGGTGCTCGGCACCGACGGGTTCTTCGAGATCAGGCTGGCGAACAACGGCAGCGCGAGCGCCTTCGCCATCGACACCTGATCAGCCCAGTTGCCCGATGAAGTCGGTGGAGGTCATCGGCTCCGAGAACATCGGGAAGTCGTAGCTCAACGCGTTGTCGTGCTCCTCGATGGAGGTGGCCGCGACGCAGTCGCTGAGCGTGATGACCTTGTAGCCGTTCTCGTAGCCGCTCCGCATGGTGGACTCGACGCAGCAGTTGGTCAGGAACCCCCCGAGCACGAGGGTCTGGATGCCCTTGCTGCGCAGGATGAAGTCGAGGTTGGTGCTGGCGAAGGTGTCGAGGCCCCGCTTGCCCTCGATCACGATGTCGTCCGCCTCGGGAGCCAGGTCGTCGACGATGGCCGCGCCCCAGCTGTCCTTCACGAAGGCGTGGCCGTCGACGACCCCCTTGAGGATGCCGTAGGGGTGCGAACCGAGCTCGTTGTAGCCGTCGGCGAACGTGATCGGGGCGTGCATCACCGTGGCACCGGCGGCACGGGCGGCGGCGACCATCTCCTTGGTGTTCTCGAGCATGCCGGTCTTGGTCATGACCTCTTCGACAGCGCCGTGCAGCACACCGCCCTCGGAGGTGAAGTCGTTCTGGTACTCGATGAGCACCACCGCGGTCGTGGACGGGTCGATGGCCATGACGGTCCCCCTGGCTGTGTGGCTGCCCGTGGCTCGCACTCCGCACTCGCTGCTCGTCTCGCGCCAGCTCCGGGAGGCGATCGTGTCGGGCGAGCTGTCGGTCGGCACCGAGATGCCCACGGAGAAGGAGCTGACCGAGCACTTCCAGGTGAGCCGGTCGACGATCCGCGAGGCGCTGCGCATCCTGCAGGCCCAGGGGTTGCTGAGCGGCGGCGACTCGGTCTCGACGGCCCGGCCGCGGGTGTCGGCCGAGCTGACCTCGTCGAGCGCGTCCCTCGCCCTCGAGAACGCCGTGCGCCTGGCCCAGATCCCCCTCGACGACCTGATCGAGCTGCGCCTGCTGCTCGAGGGCGAGGCCGTCAGCGCCGAGTTCCACGACCGCTCCGCCCTCGACGACGCTCGGGCCGCGCTCGGGGTGATGCGCTCCCCCGACATCGACGCGGAGACGTTCCACGACGCCGACGTGCGCTTCCACATCTGCCTGGCCGGAGCCAGCGGCAACACCGCCTTCTCCCTGGTGATGACCGTGCTGCGCGATGCCATCGGTGGGCACCTGCTCGGGGCCCTGGCCGCGCTCGACGACCCCGCACCCGTGCTCGCCGCGCTCGCCGACGAGCACGCGGCGATCCTCGACGCGATCGACCGACACGAGCCCGAACGGGCCGCCGAGCTCGTGCGCTCCCACATCTGGAACTTCTACGCGCAGGAGCTGGCGGAGGAGTCGGCCGGGACGCCGTAGGTTGCGGGCATGAGCGGACCTGATCTCGCGACCTACGAGCGAACCACGTTCACCCACGAGGGCAAGACCCGCGACGTCTTCCGCAAGGGCGCCGGCCCGGCGGTGATCGTGATGGCCGAGATCCCCGGCATCACGCCGAACGTCATCGCGTTCGCCGACCGGGTGGTGGCCATCGGCTGCACCGCGGTGATGCCCCACCTGTTCGGTGATCCCGGTCGCGAGATCGACCCCGCCCAGGTGAGCACCCTGCGGACCCTCGCGTACGGCACCTCGTCGATGATCCCCTGCTGCGTCAGCCGCGAATTCACCGTGTTCGCCACCGGCCGCACCTCGCCCGTCGTCTCGTGGCTGCGGGCACTGGCCGCATCGGAGCACGGACGGTGCGGCGGCCCGGGCGTAGGTGCGGTCGGCATGTGCTTCACCGGCGGGTACGCCCTCGCCATGGCCACCGACGACCGGCTGCTGGTGCCGGTGCTGTCGCAACCGTCGTTGCCGCTGGCCATCACGAAGAAGCGCAAGCGCTCGATCGACATCTCGGCGGCGGACCTCGAGCGGGTGAAGCACCGTTGCGCCCACGACGGCCTCGAAGTCATCGGGCTGCGGTTCACGACCGACCGGTTCGTGCCTCCCGAGCGGTTCGAGCTGCTGCGAGCCGAGCTCGGCGACGCGTTCATCGGTGTCGAGCTGCCGCCCGAAGCGGCCCGATCGGGAACCACGCAGCCGCCGCACTCCGTGCTCACCGAGCACCTGGTCGACGAGCCGGGCGAGCCCACCCGCGACGCGCTCGACCTGGTGCTCGACCACCTCCGCCGCAAGCTCGAGACCACCCCCGCCTGACGATCGGGATCACGCCCGAACGGGACCGGGAAGCGGGCGCGCCCGTGCGACCGTCAGGTCGGGGCCTGGCGGTCGGGTCGGCGGGGAGGTTGTCGGTTCAGGCCGGTTGGAGCTGGCGGCGCTGGCCGGTGGGACTTCGGCCGCGGTGACGTTGGCTGTGCAACGTCTGACCGAGCGGGGTGGTCCAGGTGAACCACTGACCGGCGGCGGCGGTCATGGTCCACCCGGAGCGGTGGGTGACCCCGTGGTGGTAGCGGCACAACAGGGCCAAGTTCTTGATGTCGGTGGGGCCGTCGTCGTCCCACCAGGTGACGTGGTGGGCGTCGCACCACCCGACCGGGGCGTCACAGCCCGGGAAGATGCAGCCGCCGTCGCGGCGCTTGAGGGCCCGGCGTTGTTCCCGGTTGGCCAGGCGGATCTGGCGGCCCATGTCGAGCGGTACCCCCAAGGCGTCCTCGATGAGCGCGGTGATGACCGGGTCGCACAACAAACAGGCGGCCACGTGATGGGGCACGTGGAACCCGTCCGGTGTGGTCGCCGGCCCGCAGTGGTCGGTGAGCGGGTTGTGGCCGCCCAGATCAGCGCGGTCGGCCAGCGCGGTCCGGTGGTACGGGTCGAACAGGTCGTCCCATGGATCACGATCGGCGGGGTCGGGGCGGGTGGCTTCGATGACGAGGGTGACATCGCAGGCCGGGCCGGTGGAGGTGTCGCTGCGGTCGACCGTCGAGCCCCGCAGCACCAGCTCGGCCAATGCCAGGGCCAGCACCGTGGCCCGGGTCGGTAGCGGCAGTTCGGGGCAGAGCTCGTGGTCGCGCTTGAGCCGTTGGAACAGCCGATCGGCGTGGGCCTCCACCGACTGGCGGAACACCAGGGCCTGCTCACCCACCAACTCACCAGTGACGCCCACCGACCCGTCGGGGAACGGGGTCAGGTGGAGCCGGTTGCGGGACAGGTCCCGGTTGGGGTCATAGCCGCCGTCCTGGTCGAGCAGGGCCACCGTGTGCTCCAACTGATGCTTCCAGTCGACGAACGACGTGACCTGAGCCAACTCGACCCACACCGACACCCCGGCCTCGACCTGATCACCGATGCGCGGGTTGGCGGCGACATCGGCCAGCACCTTGGCGTGATCGACGCTGATCTCACCAGCGGCCACCGCGTCGGCAACCAGTGCCAGGTGACGCAGGTTCATGCCGAGCCGCTTGCGCCGGTTCACCCCGGCCCGGTCGACCTTGGCCTCGGCGGCGACCCACGGAGCCGTCTTCAACCCGAACCGCTGATCGGTCACCCCCCGGGCCTGCAACTCACCCAACAGCCGGGCATCAGCCACCTCGACCACCGAGCGCAGCGCCTCCCACTCGATGACCGCGGCCAACAGCTCGTCATCGGACAGCATCGACAGATCCTCGCCGGCCGCCGAACGGCACCGCTGGGAGAGATCCGCCACATCGAACATGCATACGAAACTAGCTGCTCACCACAGGTAGATCAACAGATAGTTGAGTGACATATGACCAGAGATGACCAGGAGTAGTACAACGAGCACCGCCCACCCGCTGCGGCACGAAAGCACATCGTCGGCCCCAACAAACCATTGACCCTCGCCGCGGTCGGGAGAACCATCGAAGTGTTCCGCGAGGCCATCGCGACCTAACCGGTGGTGGCTGGAACGAGGACGTGGCCATCCACCGGCACCGTTTCGACGTGATCGTCCCGTCGAACAGCTCAGTCCGGCGCGCCCCGACCCGCGGGCAACTCGGTCGCCGGCGCCCGACCCTGGAGGAACACCAATGGCCACACTCACCACCACCGATCTCCTCACCGACGACATGCTGGCCCGGTTCGATCAGCGCGCTCCCCTCTACGACCACGACAACCGGTTCTTCGACGAGGACTTCGAGGAGCTCCGGGCGTCGGGCTACACCCTGTGCTGCGTCCCGACCGAGGCCGGCGGAGCCGGTCTGGCGCTCGACGAGTACACCCGGCTCGTACGCCGGCTGGCGTACGTCGCGCCGGCCACCGCGCTGGCCACGAACATGCACTGCTACTGGACGGGCGTGGCCAGCGACCTGGCCAAGGCGGGCGACGACTCGATGCGCTTCGTGATCGACCGGGCCGCCGAGGGCAAGATCTTCTGCGCCCTGCACGGAGAGGTCGGCAACGACCTGCCGCTCCTGCTCGCCGTGTCGACGGCCGAGCGGGTCGACGGGGGCTGGGAGATCTCCGGGCACAAGATCTTCGGCAGCCTCTCCCCCGTGTGGGACTACGGGGGCCTGCACGCCATGGACTCCTCCGATCCCGAGCACCCGCAGATCGTCCACGCCTTCCTGCCTCGGGATGCCCGCGGCTTCCAGATCATGGAGACCTGGGACACCCTCGGCATGCGGGCCACCCAGAGCCAGGACACGATCCTCGAGAAGGCGTTCGTCCCCGACGAGCTGGTGGCGCTCGTGTGCCCGGCCGGCTTCGCGGGTGCCGGCCCGTTCCAGGTCGCGATCTTCGCGTGGGCGCTCATGGGCTTCGCCGCCACCTACCTCGGCGCGGCGAAGCGGGCGTTCGACCTCACCGTCGAGAGCATGCCGCAACGCTCGTCCATCGCCATGAGCGCCGACATGGCCCACCACCCCGAGGTGCAGCACAACGTGGCCGACATGCGGATCGCCTACGACGCGGCCGAGGCGCTGCTCGACCGCACCTGCGCCGACTGGGCCGCCGGCGTCGAGCACCCGGACTGGCCGGTTCGGTTGGTGGCGGCGCGTTCGTTCGTGATCGACCAGGCCTTCGCCATCGTCGACCGGGCCATGGACCTCACGGGCGGCGGCGGCGCCTTCCGGCGCAACCGCATGGAGCAGATCTTCCGTGACGTGCGGATGGGACGCTTCCACCCGGGCAACACGATGCTGGCCCACGAGCTCATCGGCAAGCTCTGCCTCGGCATCGACCCCGACGCCCAACCCCGCTGGGCCTGAACGACCCCAGAACCACCGTGGCGCGGCGATATCCGTTGACAATCGGCGCGGCGGCTCCTTAGCTTGACCACGACGCGGCGGACGCGTCGAAGTCGAAGGAGGCCCGGCATGGCTCTCCGGTCGCAGCGATCCACGGCTCGCCCCCGCGTCGGTCGGGTCCGGCCCCTCCGGCGATGGACAGTCGCGTCGTGCCTCCTCTCCGCCGCGCTGGTGGCGGCCTGTGGAGGCTCCCCGCCCGAGACGTCTTCGGCCCCACCGTCCTCGGCCGCCGCGGGGTCGTCGAGCCTCACCAACGAGCCCGCGTCGACGTCGACCACGGCCAAGCCCGAGCGGGAGTATCCGGCGGGCGGCCCGACCGACATCATCGTCCCCCCGAACAAGCCCTCCTACGAGCTCATCACCGGCCGAGCGGGGTGCCAGGAACTGCTGAGCGACATGCAGACCTGGACCCTCGACGGCGAGAACGGGGTCGACGCGCTCGAGGGTCAGGACACCTACCCGCTGTACCAGAGCGCCGCCCTCGTCTGCCTCGGTCGCTGGCAGGAGGCCAAGCGCAGCTTCGACGAGATCAAGGCCGACCCGGTCTTCCTGCTCAATCCCTGCCCGCGAAAGGCGCTGTTCGAGTGGCTTCGCGCCTTGATCCACGCCTGGGATGCCGACCACAGCTTCTCACCCGTCTTCGTGAAGTCGTCGAAGCCGTCGCCGTGCCCGTCGGAGGACTCCACCTCGACCGGCTCGACCGATGACTCGTCGTCCACCGACACCACGTCGTCGAACCCGTCGTCGACGACGATCGCCGGCTAGGAGACCTCGATGGAGCCCACCGACGATTCGGAGGATGCCGGACCGGCCGACACCCCGACCGGCACCGATGTCGCGTCGTCGGTGCCGGTCAAGTCGCTGCAGACCACCGTGCGGGGGCTGCTGTCGATCGTGGCCCCCACCACCCTCGTGGTCGGGCTCCTCTACTACTTCGGGTGGGCCCGCACGAGCGCGGAGGCCCATGCCCTCGGCCTCGACGACTCGCTGTTCGGCTACTCGTCGCAGGACTACGTCCTGCACAGCATCTCGTCGATGTACTGGCCGCTGCTCGTCGGCACCCTCGCCGTACTCGGGGGGCTCCTGCTCCACGGGATCCTGACCGCATGGTTGGGCGACCATCCCGACCCCGGTCGCGTCCGGTGGGCGCGGCGGCTGACCGTGGCCCTCGTCGTCATCGCGACCGTGCTGGTGACCCTCGGCGTCCTCGGCACCCGCGATCGGCGTCCGACCCGCTTCGTGTCGATCGGCGCGCCCGTCGCCCTGACCGTGAGCATCGTGCTGGTCGCCTACGCCGTCCACCTCTTCGTGCAGTACGGACCGGGGACGGGATCGGGCACGCTCGCCCGTCAGGCGAAGCCGCTCGCGCCGATCGCCTGGTCGCTCGTGATCGTCCTGTTGTTCCTCAGCCTGTTCTGGACGGTCTCGCACTACGCGGGCGTCCGCGGGATCGACCTCGCCATCCAGGTCGAGGAGATCATCCCCCGCCAACCGAGCGTCACCATCTACAGCGCCCACCGCCTGTACCTCGAGCCTCCCGTGGTCGAGACCGCGCTGGCCGACGACCAGGCCGCCTATCGCTACCGCTACACCGGGCTGAAGCTGCTGTTCCGCTCGGGCCACAACTACTTCCTCCGGCCCAGCGATCCGACCGACACCCGCAACATCATCATCAGCGAGAGCCCCGACCTGCGGTTCGAGTTCAGCTCGCGCTGAGCCCACCCGTCGGCCTGAACCCGACCGGTCCCTGACCTACGGTGGCGGGATGCTGCTGACCCCCCGCTACGACGGATCGTCGGTCCTCACGATCGAGGGATCACCCGGCGACGTGCTCGAACCGCTCACCCGCCAGCGACGGCGCCTGGTGGCGACCCTCGCCGAGCTCGACGAGGCCCAGTGGGCCGCGCCGAGCCGCTGCGACGGGTGGTCGGTGCAGGACGTCGTCGCCCATCTCGTCGGCGTCGACTCCTTCTGGCAGGGCTCGGTGTCGGCCGGCCTGGCCGGGGAGCCCACCCGGTACCTCGAGGCCTTCGACCCCCAGGCGACGCCGCCGATGATGGTCGACGGCATGCGGAGCCTGTCGCCCTCGGAGGTGCTCGACCAGTTCACCTCGGCATGCGACGGGTTCCTCGCCGCGGTCGCCGACCTCGACGATGCCGGATGGGACACGTTGGCCGAGTCGCCGGTCGGCCACGTGAGCGTCCGCATGGTGGCGGCCCATGCCCTGTGGGACTGCTGGGTCCACGAGCGCGACGTGATGCTGCCGTTGGGCCTGACCCCGGTCGAGGAGCCCGACGAGGTGCTGGTCTGCCTGAGCTACGCCGCCGCGCTCAGCCCCACGTTCGCCCTCGCCTCCGGCACCGCGGCGCCGGGGACCTTCGCCGTCGTGATCACCGACCCGGCCGGCTCGCTCGTGGTCGAGGTGAGCGACTCGGTCACGGTGACCGAGGGACGCGGGCCGGACACGCGTCCCGAGCCTCGAAGGTCGCGGCGTCGAGCTGGTCGAGGCCCTGAGCATGCGACGCCCGCTGCCCGCGTCGGCCCCGGTCGAGTGGCAGCAGCTGCTCGGTGGTCTGGCCACCGTCTTCGACAGCGAGGTCGAGACCGCCGCCGGCTGAGCAGGTCGTCTTGCCCGTTGGGTCGTTCAGCCCGACAGGGCCGACCGGCGGCGAACGAGGTGCTCGCGCTCGGCGCCGTTGGCCGCGAGCTCGATGGCCCGCCGATAGGCGGCGTCGGCCTCGTCGAGCCGGCCGACCCGCTCGAGCAGGTCGGCGCGGGCGGCGTGGTAGAGGTGGCGGTCCTGCAGCGGCAGGTCGTCGAGGGCAGCGAGGGCCTCGTCCGGCCCCCGCAGCTCGGCCACCGCGACGGCCCGGTTCAACTCGACGATCGGCGTGGGCATGGCCAGGAGCAGCTGGTCGTACAGCGCCACGATCTGCGACCAGTCCGTGTCCTGCGCCGTCGCGGCATCGGCGTGCACCGCGGCGATGGCGGCCTGCACCTGATAGGGGCCGGGCAGGTTCCGGCGCAGGCAGGCCCGGACGATGGCGTGGCCCTCGGCGATCAGGCTCCGGTCCCAGAGCAGCCGATCCTGGTCGGCCAGCCGCACCAGTGAGCCATCGGGGCCGAGGCGGGCCGGCCGCCGGGCGTCGGTGAGCACCATCAGGGCGAGCAGGCCGTGGGCCTCGGGCTCGTCAGGCATGAGCTCGACGAGCAGCCGACCGAGCCGGATCGCCTCGGCGCACAGCTCGACCCGCACGAGGGCGTCACCGGTGCTGGCGGTGTAGCCCTCGTTGAAGATCAGGTACACGACGGCCAGCACGGATCGCAGCCGGTCGGGCAGGTCCGCGGCGTCGGGCACGCGATAGGGGATCTTGGCGTCGCGGATCTTCCCCTTGGCCCGAACCAGTCGCTGCGCCATGGTCGGCTCGGACACCACGAACGCTCGGGCGATCTCGTCGGTCTGCAACCCACCGATCAGCCGCAGGGTCAACGCCACCTGCGCGTGCGGGGCGAGCGCGGGGTGGCAGCACGTGAAGATCAGGCGCAGCTGGTCGTCGGTCACCACGCCCAGGTCCCTGGGCTCTGACGGCGCCGACAGCATGACGGCGGCGCGCTGGCGCTCGTCGCGCGTGCCCTCCCGGCGGAGACGGTCGATGCCCCGGTTGCGGGCGGTGGTGATGATCCAGCCCGCCGGACTCGGGGGGAGCCCGTCGGCCGGCCAGCGCTGGAGCGCGATGGCGAAGGCGTCCTGCACCGCGTCCTCGGCGACGTCGATGTCACCGAAGGCACGGACCAGGCTGGCCACCGCCCGCCCCGCCTCGGCCCGGAACACCCGGGCGATCTCGTCCGCGCCGACCGCCGGGGCCACGGGCCCTCAGCTCTCGGGCTCGTCCTGAAACGGTCGCACCTCGACCGCCCCCAGGCAGGCCACCGTGGCCTGGCGGGCCCAGTCGAGCGCGACGTCGAGGTCAGGGGCCTCGATGACCCAGAACCCGCCGAGCTGCTCCTTGGCCTCGGCGTAGGGGCCGTCGGTCATGACGATCTCGCCGCCGCTCTCCTTCACGACGGTGGCCGTGGACGGCTCGTGCAGCCCACCGGCGAACACCCAGGCACCCGCGTCCATCATCTTCTGGTTGAGCTGGTCGACGTCCTTGTACGCCTGCTCCATCTGCTCGGGCGTCGGCGCGTCGACGTTCTCGTCCATGTACACGGAAAGGAGGTACTGGCTCATGGTGGGTCTCCTGTGCTCGGTCGATCGGCTCGGCTGCCGATTCTTGTCGACCCCTACACGAACGCCTACCCCACCGATCGACACGATTCCCGAGAAACCTCTCCGAGAGGCCTGGCCTGCCGGTCGAACTGCTCAGTCCGGGGCGAAGGCCTTGGCCGTGTCCTCGGTGACGAACTTGACCGCGGTGAGCACGATGACGCCGCCGATCGCCCAGAACGGCGCGCTCGACAACATGCCCCACCGGATCCCGTAGCGGTCCGACAGGCTCCCGAGCGGCGAGGCGAAGAAGATCGTGGCGCCGATGACGAAGAAGATCGACGAGAAGGAGAACACCAGCGACCGCACCCGAGCCGGGGCGACGAAGGCCTGCGTGGTGATGAGCGCCGGCAGGAACACCCCGGCGGTGAAGCTGGCCACCGACGAGATCACGACGTACACCAACGCAGTCGGCGCCTGTGACAGCGCGGCCAGCTCGACGGCCACCACGATCAGCAGCACCCCCGTGCGCTGCAGGGGCACGCCCATCCCCTTGATCAACCACTGCTGGGTCCAGCGACCGGACATCCGCATGCCGAGGAAGGTGCAGGCGCTGCCCAGCGCGACGACCATCCCCCGCCAGAAGGTGCCGAGCCCGAAGACCTGCTCGAGGAACAGCGGGCCGAGCACGGCGAGCGGCACGAGCCCGCCGCCCACGATGATCGCCGCCAGGTAGGCGCGGCGGAGCGTGCGGATGCGCAGGGTGACACCGACCGCCCGGCGGAAGGGCAGGGGCGGCGCCACCTCCGCGCCACCATCGGTGGCCCCCCGTTGCGGCTCCTTCAGGCGCGTCGCCACGCCGGTCAGGAACGAGAAGGTCCCCGCCACGACGGCGCCGATGACCACGAGGGCCACTCGCTTGACCCGATCGCCGACGTGACCGACCGGCACCGCGAACAGCAGGACGATCGCCAGGTTGAGCACGACCACGAGCCCGAACGTCTGGTCCGTGAGCCCGAAGGTGGCCTTGATGTTGGGGGCGAGCGTGTTGAACGCACCGGTGTCGAACTCGTCGAAGAAGTAGAGGAGGAACAAGATGACGAGCGGGGTCGGGTCCATGTCCCCCGTAGGCGCTCCCCAGCGGGCCGACATGGAGGACGGTTGTGCTCTGTGCGGATCCGGGATCTGCTGCGTGCCGTGAGCCAGCGACCAGGCGTGGTCTGATGGCTTCTGCCTCGTTCGACTCCTATCTATGGTCATCTGTCACACGTAGATCTGTTGATCTGGCGTTGATAGACGAGTATGGTCATATGCATGTTCGATGTGGCGGATCTCTCCGAGCAGTGCCGCTCGGCGGCCGGCGAGGATCTGTCGGTGCTGTCCGACGACGAGTTGCTGGCCGCGGTCATCGAGTGGGAGGCGCTGCGCTCGGTGGTCGAGGTGGCTGATGCCCGGCTGTTGGGTGAGTTGCAGGCCCGGGGGGTGACCGACCAGCGGTTCGGGTTGAAGACGGCCCCGTGGGTGGCGGCCGAGGCCAAGGTCGACCGGGCCGGGGTGAATCGGCGCAAGCGGCTCGGCATGGGCCTGCGGCGCCTCACCCCGGTCGAGGACGCAGTGGCGTCAGGGGTGATCTCGGTCGATCACGCGGCCGAACTGGCCCGAGCCGCGTCAAATCCGAGGGTCGGCGACCAGGTGGAAGCGGCCCAGGCCCTGTGGATCGATCTGGCTCAGCTCACCTCGTTCGTCGATTGGAAGCACCAGTTGGAGCACACGGTGGTCGAGCTCGACCAGGACGGCGGCTATGACCCGAACCGGGACCTGTCCCGCAACCGGCTCCACCTGACCCCGTTCCCCGACGGCTCCGTCGGGGTGGCCGGTGAGCTGGTGGGTGAGCAGGCCCTGGTCGTGCGCCAATCAGTGGAGGCCCACGCCGATCGCCTGTTCCAACGGCTCAAGGCCGACCACGATCTCTGTCCGGAGCTGCCGCTGGCGACCCGCGCGACCGTGTTGGCCATGGCCCTGGCCGAGCTCGTGCTGCGCGGCTCCACCGTCGACCGCGGCGACACCTCCACCGGCCCGGCCTGCGATGTGACCCTCGTCGTCGAGGCCACCAAGCCCCACACCCAGGGTTCGACCGGCCCGACCGGTGTGACCGACTCGACCGGTGCGCGCCAGCTCATCGACCGGCGCGACCGGCGCGAACCAGTTGAGCCGGGCCGCTGGCCCGAGGTGTTCGACCCGTACCACCGGACCGCGCTGGCCGACCGCGCTGATCGGGGCGGCCACAACCCGCTCACCGACCACTGCGGGCCGGCGACGACACCCGATGGGTTCCACGTGCCCCATCACGTGGCCGCCTGCTTGTTGTGCGACCCGGTGATCACCGCGCTCATCGAGGACGCGTTGGGGGTGCCGCTCGACATGGGCCGCCAGATCCGCCTGGCCAACCGGGAACAACGCCGGGCCCTCAAGCGCCGCGACGGCGGCTGCATCTTCCCGGGCTGTGACGCCCCGATCGGCTGGTGCGACGCCCACCACGTCACCTGGTGGGACGACGACGGCCCCACCGACATCACCAACTTGGCCCTGTTGTGCCGCTACCACCACGGCGTCACCCACCGCCACGGCTGGACCATGACCGCCACCACCGGTCAGCGCTTCACCTGGACCACCCCGCTGGGACAGACCCTGCACAGCCAACGCCACCGCGGCCGAAGACCCACCGGCCACCGCCGCCACCCCCAACCCGCCTGACCCCACAACCTCCCCGCCGACCCGACCGCCAGGCCCGACCTGACGGTCGCACCGGCGCGCCCCGAGCCAGACAGGACCTGCGGTCAGGTCGGGAGCGCCGTGGCCATGGCCGTCGCGTCGTCGACGAGGGGCTCGATCGACCGGTCGGTGGGCAGCTCCACGCTCTCGGGCCAGGGGTCGAAGGTCTCCGCCAGTCGGGCGGCCACCTCGGGATCGGCGTCGGAGGCATCGACGCCGATGACGGCGCGACGCAGCACACGCCGCTCCGCCTCGTCGGGGTCGACGGTGCAGCGGATCTCGACCAGCTCGGACGCCGTCTCCCTCGCCAGCTCCCGAGCGGCCTGCCGTCGAGGGGCCGACGCGAACGAGGCATCCAGCACGACCGACCGGCCGTCGAGCAGGCACTCCCGCGCCGCGTCCTCCATCGCCTGATAGGTCCGATCGCTCACCTCGGACGAGTAGATGCCCTCGCCGAACGGGGCGGCCGCCGGAGCTCCGGGCTCGTGCCCGGTCAGCTGCTTGCGAACCACGTCGGAGCGCAGCACGGCCCACCCGGTGCGCTCGCCGATGCCGCGGGCGACGGTGGTCTTGCCGGTGCCGGGAAGGCCACCGACGATGACGAGACGCACCGTCGCCCGCTCGACGTGGGCGCGGCACAGCTCGAACAGGCGGCGGGCATCGTCCTCGTGCTCGGCGCGCTCGTCGTCGTCCTCGCACTGCGAGGCGCGCAGCGCGGCGACCATGGCCCGGACCTGCGCCCGATAGGCGACGTAGAGGTCGAGCAGGCCAGCGGGCACGGTGGCGCCCGACTCGCGCTCGTAGGCGGCCACCAGGGCCTCGCCCAGATGCGGGGCGTCGAGTCGCTCGAGGTCCATGACGAGGAAGGCCAGGTCGTCGACCACGTCGACGTGGCGCAGCCGATCGTCGAACTCGATGCAGTCGAGGATCCGGGGGCCGTCGTCGAGCAGGAAGACGTCGTCGGCCAGCAGGTCACCGTGGCCGTCGCAGATGCACCCCTCGTCGATCCGACGGTCGAACAGCGGACGCCGACCCTCGACGAACCGCTCGACGAGGTGCAGCACCCGGTCGAGCCCCTCACGGTCGAAGCACGACCCGGCGAACGGCCGCATCTGCGCGTCGTTGCGACGCCAGCGGTCGAGGACGGCCGCAGGGGTCGCGGCCGAGGCGATCTCCGGCGATCGATCGGCCCTGGCGTGGAAGCGGGCCAGGACCTCGGCGATGGCCGCCATCGCCGCGCCGACCCGTGGGTCCCCGCTGGCGACCAGCCCGGACAGCCGCCGATCGCTCGGCATCCGCCGCATGGCCACCAGGTGGTCGCAGACCGCGCCATCGGGACCGATCAGGTCGATGACACCCTCGTAGACGTCCGGCGCCAGTCGACGATTGAGCTCGACCTCGCGGTGGCACAGCGCTTCTCGTGCCTCCCGGGTCGACAGGTCGGCGAACGGGAAGCGCACGGGCTTCTTCAGCTTGTAGGCATGGTCCCCGACGAAGACCACCAGCGACACGTGAGTCTCCACCAGGGCCGCATCCACCCTCACCATGGTGGCCGGGACCGACCACGGCGAGGGAGGGTCCTTTGTCCCTATCCACCGGGCCTCGGCGAGACGCACCATCGAACCGTGAGGATCGAACGCGCCAGCTCCGCCGACCTGGCCCAACGGGCCTGCGATGTCGGGCCCCTGCCGACCCAGGTCGGTGCGCTGCTGGTGCTCGACGAGGCCGACGAGCTCGACCCGATCCGGGTGACCGTCGCGGTCCGCGATCGCCTCCGGCGGGTCCCTCGACTGCACCAGCACCTGGTCCCGGCACCCTTCGGATGTGGTCGCCCCTACTGGGCCGACGATCGAGCCCCTGACGACCCCGGACCGGACCCCCACGTCACCGTCGTCCCGTGCCCCCGTCCGGGCGACGAACGGGCGCTCCTCGACCTGCTGACGAGCGTGGTGTCCACCCCACTGCCGCCGGGCCGGTCGCCGTGGGGCGCCACCTTCGTGACCGACGTGCCCGGAGGGCGGGCCGCGCTCATCCTGGTCTTCGACCACGTGCTGGCCGACGGCATCGGCGGTCTGGCCGTCCTCGCCGAGCTGGTCGACGGTGCGACGCCCGCACCGGGCTCGCCGGACGCCCCGCCACGACCCATCGCGCCGCCCACGGCCGCCGACCTGTTCCGCGACGCCACGGCCGAACGGCTCCGAGCGCTCCGGAGCCTCCCCCACCTGGTGGGCCGCCTGCGCGATGCCCTCGTCGAGCTGGGACCGCAGGCCGTGGTGCGCGCACCGCGTTCCTCGCTCCAGCAGCCGGTGGGGCCCCGACGGCACCTGTCGGTGGTCCGGGTCGATCTCGCGGCGGTCGTCGCCGAGGCTCACGCCCACGGCGCCACCGTGAACGACGTCGTGGTCACCGCCGTCACCGCCGCGCTCGACCGGCTGCTGCAGCAGCGGGGCGAGCAGGTGAGCTCCATGGTCGTGTCGGTGCCGGTGTCGGGCCGCGCCTCCACGAGCGCGACCCAGCTCGGCAACGAGGTCGGCGTGATGCCGCTCGCGGTCCCGACCGGCGGACGACCGGCCCGGCGGCTCGAGCACATCGCCGCGATCAGCCGGGCCCACAAGGAACGGGCGCGAGGCGCATCGGCGGCGATGACCGCTCCGATGATGCGGGCGCTGGGCGCGCTGGGGCTCATCGGCTGGTTCATGAACCACCAGCGCACCGTGACGACGTTCCTGACCAACCTGCGCGGCCCCGACGAGCAGCTCGTGTTCCTCGGAGCCCCCGTCACCGACGCCATCGTCTCGTCCGGGATCTACGGCAACGTCAGCGTGGGGTTCGCCGTGCTCTCCTACGCCGGAACCCTCGAGATCACGATCACCACCGACGCCGACGCCTGCCCCGACGCCGGCGAGCTGCACCGCCTGTTGCAGTCGGAGCTGGACGCCCTGGCCGCCCCGATCCCGGTCGGTGCCGAGCCATGAGGCCCGAGCTCGAGGAGATGGCCGACATCCGGTCACTCGCGCGTCCCCTCGCGACGGTCGAGGACCTCGACCCGCTCGTCGAACGGGTGGGAGGGCGACCCTACGTGTGCATCGGCGAGGCGTCGCACGGCACGCACGAGTACTACGCGTGGCGCGCCGAGCTCAGCCGCCAGCTCATCGAGCGCCACGGCTTCACGCTCATCGGCGTCGAGGGCGACTGGCCCGACTGCTGGCGGATCAACGGTTGGGTCCGCGGCGCCACCGAGCAGGGGCTCGACGCACGGCACCTGCTCGCCCGCTTCGAGCGTTGGCCCACCTGGATGTGGGCCAACGAGGACGTGGCCGACTTCCTCGACTGGCTCCGGTCCTACAACGCGCGCCGGCCCGAGGCCGAACGGGTGGGGTTCTACGGCCTCGACGTCTACTCGCTGTGGGACTCGCTGCGGGAGATCTTCTCCTGGCTCGAGCGCAACGCCCCGAGCGCCCTGCCGGCCGCCATGGAGGCGTGGCGCTGCTTCGCGCCGTTCGGCGAGGACCCGCAGGAGTACGCGTGGAGCACCCGGCTCGTCCCCGAGACCTGCGAGCAGGACGTGGTCGACCTGCTCGTCGCCGTGCGCAGCCGGGCCGCCCGCCGGCCGCCCGACGACGAGGCCGCCTTCGACGCGGTGCAGAACGCCGAGGTGGTGACCGGGGCCGAGCGGTACTACCGGATGATGGTGCGGGCGGACCAGCGGTCCTGGAACGTCCGCGACACGCACATGACCGACACCGTCGACCGGCTCCGCACCCACGCCGGTCACGACGCCAAGATCCTGATCTGGGAGCACAACACCCATGTCGGCGACGCTCGGGCCACCGACATGGCCGCGGCCGGGATGGTCAACGTCGGCCAACTGCTCCGCGAGCGCCACGGGTCGGCCGCGGTGGCGCTCGTCGGGTTCGCCGGCTTCCGTGGCGGTGTCATCGCCGGTGCCGGCTGGGGTGCCCCGGAGACGGCCCGGCCGGTGCCCGAAGCCCGGGCCGGCAGCCACGAGGACCTGCTGCACCGCGCCCTCGGTCGGCCCGCGATCCTCGTGTTCCCCGACGACCGGGCCCGGCCGTGGTTGACCAGCCGGCGGGGCCATCGCGCCATCGGTGTCGTCTACCAGCCGGAGCGGGAGGTCGGGAACTACGTGCCGACGGTGATGGGTGGGCGCTACGACGCGTTGATCTGGCTGGAGGACACGACGCCGCTCTCGCCGCTGCACCACGAGGCCCCACCTCGAGAGGCCGAGTTCGAGACGGAGCCGACGGGGCTCTGAGCCCCGCCGGCACAGCGAGAGGAGCGACCATGAGGTTCCACAACCGAGCCGACGCCGGCCGACAACTGGCCGAGATGCTCCAGGGGTACGACGGATCGGACGTGGTGGTGGTCGGCCTCCCTCGTGGAGGGGTCCCCGTCGCGTGGGAGATCGCCCGGACGCTCGGCGCCCCGCTCGACGTGATCATCGTGCGCAAGCTGGGCGTGCCGTTCCAACCCGAGCTGGCCATGGGCGCCATCGGCGAGGGCGGGACACGCGTCCTCGACGACCGTGTGCTGGCGGCGGCCAGGGTCACCCGTGACGAGCTGGCCACGGTCGAGTCGGCCGAGCGCGTCGAGCTCGAGCGCCGGGCCCGGCAGTTCCGCGCCCACCGGCCGCGGGTCGAGCTGGCGGGGCGCACCGTGCTCATCGTCGACGACGGCATCGCCACCGGATCGACCGCGCGTGCGGCCTGCCAGGTCGCGCGGGCCGAGGGCGCGGCGAAGGTCGTCCTGGCCGTCCCGGTGGCGCCGGCCGATGCCTCGACGAGGGTCGTCCCCGACGCCGACGAGATCGTCGTCGTGACCAGCCCGGAGCCCTTCTACGCCGTCGGCCAGGTCTACGACGACTTCACCCAGGTCTCCGACGAGGAGGTCGTCGACCTGCTCGCCCGCTCGCTCCGGGGAGACCGGATCGACGTGCCGGCCCGTTCCGAGGACGTCGAGATCATGGCCGGCTCCGTGTGCCTGCCCGGGCGCCTCGAGATGCCGGAGAACCCCACCGGGATCGTGCTGTTCGCCCACGGCAGCGGGAGCACCCGGCACAGCCCCCGCAACCGCTACGTCGCCACCGTCCTCGAGGAAGCCGGGATCGGGACCCTGCTGTTCGACCTGCTCACACCGGCCGAGGAGACGTCGCGGGCCAACGTCTTCGATGTCGAGCTCCTCGCCGGGAGGCTCACGGCCGCGACCACCTGGCTGCGGAGCGATCCCGGCCTGTCGAAGCTGCCCATCGGGTACTTCGGCGCGAGCACCGGGGCCGCCGCCGCGCTCTGGGCCGCGGCCGAGGTCGACGGGCCGATCTCGGCCATCGTCTCGCGCGGCGGGCGCCCCGACCTGGCTGGGGATCGACTCCCCGACGTCACTGCTCCCACGCTGCTGATCGTCGGCAGCCTCGACCTCGTGGTGCTCGACCTGAACCGGGCGGCCGCGGCCCGCCTGACCTGCGAGCACGAGCTCGCCATCATCGAAGGCGCCACCCACCTCTTCGAGGAGCCGGGCACGCTCGTCCAGGCCGCCGACGCCGCGGCCAGGTGGTTCCGGCTCCACCTCCTCGACCTCGAACCGGAGCTCGACCTCCGGCAGCAGATCGACCTCAGGCAACCGGGGAGCGGTGCGGGCCGGTCGCGTCCCCTCGCTCGGCCCGGCGCTTGATACCGAGCAGCATGCCCCGCTCCATCGAGAACGTGACCGGGTCCATGACCACCGCCATGGCCCAGCTCAGCACCCGGCCCCACCCTCGAGCCGTCGCCGTCCTCGAGCGGATGACCAGGCGGCTGGTGCCTCCGCCGAGCGATCGGACGTGGAACGACCACACGCCCTCCCACGGGCTGTCCGGCGGCTGCTGACGTAGCACGATCGCTTCACCGTCGACCACCTCGGCCACGGGGAGCACCAGGCCGTTCGGCGTCCCCATCCAGCCGGGGGGCGCCAGGCAGACGCGATCACCGACATCGAGGTGCTGCCACTTCTCGCGTACCTCGTCGGTGTTGCGCACCGGCACTCCGGCCGCCCGCTCCAGCCAGTCGTAGGAGTACCACCCGCCCCGACCCGTCCCGATCTGCACGAGCCAGCGCCACACCTCGTCGGCCGGCGCGTCGATGGTCACCGCCCGGGTGGTCGTGCTCGCCGGATCGGGGATGAGCTCGTCGCCGGGCAGGCGCTGGTCGGCCTCGACCGGCGTGGCGCCCCAGGTCGCCATCCATGCCCGGCTGAGCGAACGGGCGACGACGGCCGCCGCGACCCCCGCGCCGACGGCGACCAGCAGCCTCGTCCGACCGAGGCGGCGGCTCACGGCTATCGCACCACGACGACCGTGCACGGCGCATGGCTCACGCAGTGCTGGCTCACCGACCCGAGCAGGAGGCCGGCGAAGCCGCCGAGGCCACGCGAGCCGACGACGAGGAGGTCGGCCGACTCGGCCCGCTCGATCAGCACGGGGGACGCGTTGCCTTCGACGAGCACGGTCGAGACCACGAGGCCATCGGCCGTGACGGCCCGGGCGGCGGCTTCGAGCGTTTCGCGGGCCGCGGCCTCGAGCTCCTCGGGTCGGGCGACGGTGGAGAAGCCGTGGTAGTTGATGACCGGGAACTCCCACGCCAGGACGATCTCGAGCTCGGCCCGGCGCAGTCGTGCCTCGGCGGCGGCCCACTCGAGGGCCGATCGCGACCGCTCGGAGCCGTCGATGCCCACGACGATCCGCGTCATCGGCCCGGGGAGCGGAAGTCGAGGGCGCCGTCGTCGAGATCGGCAGTCGGCAGGTCTTCCTTCTCGGCCCAGTAGTCCTGGGTGTGCTGCCAGGGCGGCGCGGTCGCCCTGCTTGGGCATCAGGTGCATGCCCCGGGTGAGGTAGCCGGGGTTGAAGTTCTCGGGATCGACCCACGGCAGCAGGTGCATGCCCTCGTCCTCGTCGCGCAGCACGGGCACGACCACCGACGCGCCCTTCTCGTCCATGTGCTGCAGCAGCCGGCAGACGAAGTCACCGATGAGGTCGACGCGGAGCGTCCAGCTGGCCCGGAAGTAGCCGAAGACCCACACCATGTTGGGGATGCCGGTGAACATCATCCCCCGGTAGGTGATGGTGTCGGCGAAGTCGAGCGGCTTCCCGTCGATGGTGAAGTCGATGTCGCCGAGCACGTTGATGTCGAACCCGGTGGCGGTGATGATGATGTCGGCCTCGAGCGTGTCGCCGGACTTCAGCTCGATGCCGGTCTCGGTGAACGTCTCGATCTCGTCGGTGACGACCGACGCCTTCCCGCTCTTGATGCCCTGGAAGAGGTCGCCCTCGGGCACGAAGGCGATCCGCTGCTGCCACGGCCGGTACCGCGGGTTGAAGTGGGTGTCGATGTCGAAGTCGTCGCCCAGCAGGTTGCGGATCTCGGTGAGCAGGCCTTCGCGCACCAGGTCCGGGTACTCGGCCGACAGCTGGGTGATCTGCCCCTGCTCGAGCAGGATCTTGCGCCGGACGATCTCGTGGGTCCACTCCTCGGGGATGTCCAGCTCGCGCAGCGTGTCCGCCAACTCGTTCACGTTGCGCCCGACGAAGAAGAAGGTCGGCGACCGCTGCAGCATGGTGATGTGGGCGCAGTCCGGCGCCATGGCGGGGATCAGGGTCGCGGCCGTGGCTCCCGAGCCGATGACGACCACCCGCTTGCCGGCGTAGTCGAGGTCGTCGGGCCACGTCTGCGGGTGCACGATGCGCCCCTCGAAGCGCTCCATCCCGGGCCACTCGGGGGTGTAGCCCTGGGTGTGGCGGTAGTAGCCCTGGCACATCCACAGGAAGTTGGCGGTGAAGCGGAGGTGCTCACCCGTGTCGGTGCGGGTGACCTCGAGCGTCCAGAGCGCGTCGTCGCTCGACCAGGTGGCCGACGAGATCGTGTGCTGGTAGCGGATGTGACCGCCGAGATCGTTCTCGTCGATCACCTCGCTCATGTACGAGAGGATCTCCTCGGCGGTGGCGATCGGTGTGCCCGTCCAGGGCTTGAAGCGGTAGCCGAAGGTGTAGAGGTCGCTGTCGGACCTCGTCCCCGGGTAGCGGTGGGTCTTCCAGGTGCCGCCGAAGGTGTCCTTCGTCTCGAGCACGACGTAGGTCTTGTCCGGGCACTGGTGGCTGAGGTGGTAGGCGGCACCGACACCGGAGATGCCGGCGCCCACGATGAGCACGTTGACGTGCTCGGCGACGGTCTCCGTCTGGGCCACTTCGGTCGCTGCTTCGTTCATGGATCGATCCCCTTTGATCGGATGACAGGTTGGCACCCGGACCCGGAGCCGGGCGAACTCAGGGGACCACCAGGATCTTGCAGTGCTCGTCGGGATCGGCGAGTGCCGCGAACGCGTCCCCCACGCCGTCGAGCCCGACCTCCCCGGTGATCATGGGCGCCACGTCGATGTCGCCCTCGGCGATGTGGCGCAACGTCTCGGTGAACTCCATGGGGTCGTAGCCCAGGGCGAAGTGGACGCTGAGCTCCTTGCTGATCCCGAAGAAGGGGTTGATGGTGTCGGGCTGCATGCAGACGCCGACGACGATCAGGCGGGATCGTGGCGGTGCGGCTCGCAGCGCCTCGTTGATGATGCCGGGGACGCCGATGGCGTCGAACACCACCAGCCCACGCGACCCGCCCGAGCGTCGCCATGCCGCGAACGCCGGCTCGTCACGGGGGTCGACCGCCTCGTGGGCGCCGAGCTGCACCGCGATCGCCCGCCGGGCCGGTGAGAAGTCGGCGGCCACGATGTGATCGACGCCCTGCAGCTTCAGGGCCGCGATCACGGCCAGCCCGACCGGCCCGCACCCGAGCACCAGCGCGCCCTCGCCCGCCTGGATCGCGGCCCGGTTCACCGCGTGCAGCCCGACGGCCATGGGCTCGGTCAGCGCGGCGTGGCGGGGATCGAGCCCGTTGGGCACCTCCACCAGCAACGCCGCCGACAGCAGCATCTGCTCGCCGTAGCCGGCCGGGATGTCGTTGCTGTAGACGATGGGCCGCACGCCGTCCATCGACAGCAGGATGGGGATCGACGTCACGATCGTGCCGGGCTCCGGCCCGACCGTGTCGGGCCCGATCTCGAGCACCTCGGCCGCGAACTCGTGGCCCATGAACACGTCTCGGCTGAGGTCGATCGGGGGCCCGCCGAGGTCGGGGACGCCCTCGACCTGGTCGGTCAGCGCCAACATCTCGGCCGCCGTGCCGGGCGAAGTGCAGATCGGAGCCGCAGATCCCGCACGCCTTCACCCCGACGAGCACCTGGCCGAACGCCGGCCGCGGATCGGGGACGTCGTCGCGCATCACCAGCTCGCCACCGGACAGCGCGGCGGCCCTCACGTCGCCTGCTCCTCGACGTGGGCGGTGATGGCGTTCAGCATGGCCTGCCCGGCTCGGCCGAACAGCTCGCCACGCTTCTCGGTGGCCCACTCGTGCGAGACGCGTGGCGCGGCCAGCTGGTGGCGGAAGTGCGGCGCGACCTCACGGGCGAACAGCCGGTTCGAGCGCATGGTCGCGTCGGGGTCGGCCCAGTCGTGGCCCAGCAGCAGGAACGTGCCGAACCCGCCGGACTGCTCGATCAGGTCCTCGATGTAGGCGATGGCGTCGTCGGGCGTGCCGATGACCACGTTGCCCGACGCGGCGTAGGCCTCGACGTAGTCGCGGTCCGACGACGACTCGGTGACGGTGTTGGCCAGTGGCACGAAGCCCGCGCCTCCGCCGAAGTAGTTGGCGAAGTCGCGCAGGCCGTGCGTGCAGTCCTCGATGGCCTGCTCCTTCGTCTCGGCGAGGTGCATGGTGCCGAGCACCCGCCAGTTGCGCCGGTCGAGCGTCTGCCCCGACTTCCGGGCCTGCTCCTCGGCCACGCCCCACGCCTGGCCGATGGCCGCGAACCCGTCGGCCACCGACATCGACAGCGACAGCAGCGACACCCCGAACTGGCCGGCCATGCGGGGGCCGGAGGGGGTGACCATGGCCGCCACCGCCACCTCGGGATGGGGATCCGAATAGGGCCGGTACTGCAGCCGGCCCTCGCGGATGGTGAACCAGTCGGTCTCGCGCGTGACCGGCTCGTCGCTGCGGAACAGCTCGAGGATCACCTCGAGCGACTCCCCCATCATGCGGCGCTGCTCGACCGGGTCGATGCCCATGATGTAGGCGTCGGTCGGCAGGGCGCCGGGACCGGCGCCGAAGATGAGTCGCCCGCGGGTGAGGTGGTCGAGCATGACCAACCGGTCGGCGAGCAGCCACGGGTGGTGGTAGGGCAACGAGACGACGCCGGTGCCCAGCTTGATGTGCTTGGTGCGCTCGGCGGCGGCGGCGATGAAGATCTCGGGGCAACCGATCAGCTCGTAGCCGCCGGAGTGGTGCTCGCCGAACCACACCTCGTCGAAGCCGAGCCGGTCGAGCTGCTCGGTGCGCTCGAGGTCGTACTCCAGCGCCAGCGTGGGGCTCTGTCCGACGGGGTGGAACGGGGCGAAGAACGCTCCGAATCGCATGGGCCAAGGCGTGGGCATGTCAGCTCCGATCGAGGTCGAGAGAGTCGAGGAAGGTGAGGAGGGCGGTGTTGACGGCGGCCGGGGAGTCCTGTTGCACCCAGTGCCCCGCGCCCTCGACGATCACGTCGCCCCGGTGGTCGTCGAGCCACCCCTCGCTGATCGACGGTGGGCTCATGAGCAGCACCGGGTCGAGCGCGCCGCCGATGAACAGCGACGGAACGGTGACGTGGGCATCGGTCAACTGCTCGGTGAGCTCCCAGTTGCGATCGAAGTTCCGGTACCAGTTGATCCCGCCGGTGAAGCCGGTGCGCGTGAACTCCTCGATGTAGTGGTCGAGCTCGCCCTGGGTCAGCCAGTCGGGCAGGCGCTCGGGTTCGGGCATGCGGTCGACGAAGCCTCGACCGTCGGGGGCCATGACCGAGGGGTCGAGCCCGCCGCCCGCCGAGAAGTCGGCGCCCTCCGGAAGGATGACGCCGGCCAGCATGCGTCGCATCGTCCGGGCCGCGTCACCGCCGAGCTCGGCGTCGGCCACGCCCGGCTCCTGGAAGTAGAGGATGTAGAAGAACGAGTCGCCGATCACCTGGCGCATGAGCTGCACCGGTGGCATCGGTCGCGCGGGGCAGGAACGGCACGCTCATGCCGACGACACCGGCCACCCGCTCGGGGAACAGCAGCGAGAGCTGCCACACCACCATCGAGCCCCAGTCGTGGCCGACGAACACCGCCCTCTCCTCGCCGAGGTCGTCGAGCAGGGCGATGAGGTCGCCGGTGAGACAGAGGATGTCGTAGTCCTCGACCCGGTCGGGGCGGCTGCTGCGGCCGTAGCCGCGCTGGTCGGGCGCCAACACCCGGTAGCCGTGCTCGGCCAGCACCGGGATCTGGTGGCGCCACGAGTAGGACAGCTCGGGGAACCCGTGGGCCAGCACCACGAGCGGGCCCTCCCCCGCGTCGACGACGTGGAGCTCGGCTCCGGGGGTGACGGCCGTGCGTTCGGTGATGGCGACGGTCATGCGCGTGCTCCTGTCGGTTCGCTGTTCCGGCTGGTCGGTTCGGTGCTCATGGTCGCGAGGGCGTCGAGCAGCTCGGCGCGGGTCGGGCCCTCCGGGTCGGGCACCGGGTACGCGTCCGGGTCGGCCATGACCGCCATCATCCTCGACATGAGCTCGGGGTCGGCCATGAGCTCCTCCCACGGGGCGAGCAGGTTCCAGAACCGGGCGAGGCCGCGGCCGATCACCGGGTCGGTTGCCCCGGCGACGCAGCACCGCGGTCATCGCCCGGTCCTGGTCCCCTCGAACCTGCTCGCCCCGATCCTGCCCGCCCGGGTCCGCTGCCCATGCGGTCCATCTGCACCGCGAAGTCGTGGGACGGCGTGACCTCCCGGGTCGACGCCGCCTCGTAGGCCCGCGCCCTCGCCACCGGGTCATCTGGGTGCTCGGCCAGGGCGGAGGCCACCCCCAGCGCCTGGATGAGGGCCAGCGAGCATCCCCGGCCGTACAGCGGGTTCGTGCACGTGTGGGCGTCGCCGATGGCGTGGAACCCGAGCACGAGCGGATCGCCGTCGTCATCGGTGAACGACCGGAGGCGGTTGAGCAGGCCGGCCATCGGGCGGACCCCGCCCACCGGCTCGAGCGGACCGTCGCGGAAGAACTGATCGGGGCCCGGCAGCAGGCGGCAGGCCTCCTCGAACCCGGCCGGGTCGCTCAAGGCCGACCGGAGGTCGTGGTCGTCGGGCCGGACCGCGAGCGTGATCGAGAGGGTGTCACCGTCGCCGGGCACGCCGAGGTACTTCACGAACTGGAGGTCGCCACCGAGCTTGGGATCGACCTCGGCGAAGGCGCCGGGCGCCAGCCGGTACCAGCGCGACAGGTACATGAGACCGCTCTGGTGGATCGTCTCGGCGATCTCGACGCCGTGCTCGGCCAGCCACGCCGGCACCGGGCTGCGCCTCCCCATGGCCGCGACCACCACGTCGCCGTCGACGGTCTCCCCTCCGTCCAGCACCACGCCGGTGACGGTCGGCGGCCCGTCCCCCGTCGCCGGGGTGGCGACGAGACCCTCGACGTCGACACCGGTGCGGATGGTGACGTTCGGCTCGGCCAGCGCCGCCCGCCGCAGCACCCACTCGAAGGTGGTCCGGCGCACGACGAGCACGGCCAGGTCCTCGTCGCCCGGCTGGGGCTCGCCGAGCGCGGCGGTGCTGGACATGGTGTGGCCCCCGGCCTCGACCAGCGCGTCGAGCACGTCGGGGAAGTGCTCGCGCAGCTCGACCACGATGCGGGCGAGGAAGCCGTGGGTCTGGTGCACCTGCGGCGCGCCCCGCCGCTCGGAGACGAACGCCTCCTCCGGGTCGCCGTCGGCCGGGAGCGGGTCCCGTTCGAGCACCGTGACCCGGTGCCCGTCGCGACCCAGGGCGAGCGCGGCCGCCAGACCTCCGACCCCACCTCCGACCACCACCACGTGTTCCTGTGCCATCGGCCCCCCGACCCTCGGTCTGATCGTGCCCGGTCGCCGTCCGCGATCTGGCAACGCTCGTTTCCAATGAACCTACGTTATGGTAACGCCCGTTGCCAAGTCGAGCCCCACGCCCACCGGCCGCTGAGCCGCACCCCGGCCGCTGGCGGGGCGTCGCGCCCGAGGATCGCCGCGCCGAACGGCGCACCCTGCTCATGGACGCCGCGTTCCAGCTGCTCGGCACCGCGGGATGGTCGGGCACGTCGGTGCGGGCCGTCTGCCAGGGCGCCCGGCTCAACCCGCGCTACTTCTACGAGAGCTTCGACGACCTCGACGCCCTCGTGATCGCCGTCTACGACCGCGTGGTCGACGAGCTGGCCGACGTGGTGCTGGCCGCCCTGACGTCGGCGTCGCCCGAGCCGGCCGCCCAGCTCCGGGCCACCCTCGAGGCAACCGTCGCGTTCGTCGACGACGATCGGCGACGAGCACGCGTCCTCTACGTCGAGGCGCTCGGCAACGAAGCCCTCAACCGGCGGCGCATCGACACCGGCCACGCGGTGGCGACCTTCGTGCAGGACTTCGCCAAGGACCGCGACGGCCCCCCACCCGAGGGCGAGCACGTGGGCGCGCTGGCCGCGTCGATCCTCGTCGGCGGGCTCAGCGAGCTGATCGTCGCCTGGCTAGAGGGCCGGGTCGACACGACCCGCGAGCAGCTGATCGACGACGCCACCGCGCTGTTCCTCGCGCTGGGCGAGGCGGCCGCCGCCATCGCCGCCCGCCGCCAGGCCTGAGCGACCACTTCGGCCCAGCGAGATCGGGACCTTCGACCCGGGCCGGATCGCCGGATCGGCCGTAGCGTTCGGGCATGGCCCCACGCGTCGTCATCCTCGGAGCCGGCACCGGCGGCACGCTGACCGCCAACCGGCTCCGCAAGGCGCTGCCCGACGTCACGATCACCGTCGTCGACGAGAACGACCGCCACGTCTACCAGCCCGGGCTGCTGTTCGTGCCGTTCGGCCTGGCCGACCCCGACGACATCGTCCGCCCCCGCGGCGAGCAGCTGCACCGCGGCATCGACTACCACCAGTCGGCCATCGACCACGTCGACATCGACGCCCAGCAGGTGCACCTCGCCGACGGCGACGACGCTCGCCTACGACGTGCTCGTCGTCGCCACCGGCTCCCGCCTCGTCCCCGAGGAGACCGAGGGCCTGACCGGCCCGGGCTGGATGGAGAAGGTCTTCACGTTCTACGACCTCGACGGGCGCCGCCGCGCTCGGCGCCGAGCTCGCCGCGCTTCGAGGGCGGCCGGGTCGTCGTCAACGTCGTCGACATGCCGATCAAGTGCCCGGTCGCGCCGCTCGAGTTCTGCTTCCTCGCCGACTGGTACTTCCACGAGCGCGGCATCCGCGACCAGGTCGAGCTCACCTACGTGACCCCGCTCGACGGCGCGTTCACCAAGCCGACGTCGTCGCGGACGCTCGGCGGCATGCTCGACGAGCGCGGCATCGAGCTCGTCACCGAGTTCAACACCGGCGAGGTCGACGGCGAGGGCGGCCGGCTCGATCGGCTACGACGGCCGCGAGGTCCCGTTCGACCTCGCCGTCGTGATCCCGGTGCACAGCGGCGCCGCCTACGTCGGCCGACTCCCCCGGCCTGGGCGACGCCCTCGACTTCGTGCTCACCGACCCGCACACGCTGCAGTCCGAGGTCGCGCCCGAACGTCTTCGCCATCGGCGACGCCGCCAACCTGCCCGGCGTCGAAGGCCGGCTCGGTCACCCACTTCGAGGGCGAGGTGCTGGTCGAGAACATCACGCGGTTCCTCGCCGGCGAGCCGCTCGACGGCTCCTACGACGGCCACGCCAACTGCTTCATCGAGACCGGCTTCCACAAGGCGATGCTCATCGACTTCAACTACGACACCGAGCCGGTCGCCGGGCACTTCCCGACCGCGGTCGGCGTGCCGCTGCTGAAGGAGTCACGGCTCAACCACCTCGGGAAGCTGATGTTCCAGTGGTTCTACTGGCACGCCCTGCTGCCCGGCCGCGACATCCCCGGCGTCACGCTCCGACATGCCCACCGCCGGCAAGCACCTCGCCGACACGACCACCTGAGATCCGACCACATCCGAGGAGGACCGATCATGCCCACCGCAACCCTCGACGGCATCGACGTCGCCGTCAACGACGAAGGGCTTCTTCGAGGACCCCGACCAGTGGACCGAGGCGATGGCCGTCGAGCTGGCCCGCGCCGAGGGCATCGACGAGCTGACCGACCAGCACTGGCAGGTCATCCACTTCATGCGCAAGGAGTACGCCGAGAAGGGCACCGGGCCGACCGTCCGGGTGCTCGGCAAGACCTCGGGCGTCATCGGTGAAGGAGCTCTACCAGCTGTTCCCGAAGGGCCCGGCGAAGATGGCCGCCAAGATCGCCGGCATCCCCAAGCCCCGCGGCTGCATCTGAACCACGGCGCGCACGGCACGACGAAAGGAGCCCACCGATGGGCGACACCATCGAGAAGGTCTCGATCATCATCTCCAAGGGCTCCCTCGAGGGGATCTACCCGGCGCTGATCATGGCCAACGGCGCCCGCGCCGAGGGCATCGAGGCCAACCTGTTCTTCACGTTCTTCGGCCTCGACGCCATCCACGCCAAGCGCATCGAGCACATCAAGGTCGCCACCGTCGGCAACCCCGGCATGCACATGGCGACGCTGGTCGGCGCGCCTCCCCGGCATGTCCGCCATCGCCACCCACATGATGGAGAAGAAGATGACGGCGCTCGACATCCCGCCGATCCACGAGTTCATCGAGATGATCAGCGACACCGGCGCCGGCCTGTACGCCTGCAAGGCGTCGGTCGACATGTTCGGCTTCACCAAGGACGACTTCATCGAGCAGGTCGAGGACATCATCACCGTCGGCGAGTTCTACGAGAAGGCCGCCGGCGGCCAGATCATCTTCACCTGATCGGTCGTCTGCTCGCGAGCGGCGGGCGGATCAGGCGCCGTTCCTCGCCTCCAGCCGCTGGCGGAAGGTCTCGAAGCTGAACAGCTTGGCCGTCTGCGAGCCGGTGGCCATGAGCGTGCCGTCCGGCGCCCACATGTGGGACACCCCGTACCCGTAGCCGGCATCGGCGACATGGGCCTCGAGCTCGACGAGCACCCACTCCGTGTCGACGAGACGGCCGACGCGCAGCGAGTTGTCGAGGCTGGTGCCGGCTCCCTCGATCCCCACCGAGCGGCAGATCGCGACCGGCACCATGTCGGCGAGGAACGCGAGCTGGGCCGCGGTGGTCTCGGTCTCGCCCACGACCCGCGCCCACATCAGCATGTGACCACCCGGGCCGGCCTCGCTCGCGGCGGCGTCGCTCGCCGGCACCTCGCGGAACTCGCTCACCAGGTAGTGGCCCATCGGCTCGACATCGACGTCGGCGGGCCCCGGCAGCATGGGGCGGCACGATTCGGGCGGCGCGACCACGGGCATCCGCCGGGCCTGACCGGTGATGCCCTCCGGACGCCGCGTCGCGGTCGACCCCGAGGCCGTGAACACGACCCGGTCGGCGACGGTGGCGACGAGCTGCACCTGGTCGACGTAGGTGCCCCGGGCCACCACGGTCGTGCGGCAGTCGATCTCCTCACCCGCCGAGGCGATCCCCACGAACTGCACCGTGGCCCACAGCGACGGGCGCGACGTGGCCAGCTCGAAGCACGCGAGGCTGGCCGCCAGCGCCGTGCCGCCGAACAGGGCGCCGTCCCCCCGGCACAGCTTCGGCACCAGCTCGAACCGGGCGACGGTCGACTCACCCGGGTGGCCGTCGCGTGCGAGCTCGAGGCCCAGGAGCCGGACGTCCACCTCGTGCGGCCAGGTCTGTTCCTCGGTCACAGCTCGAGCGTCCCCTCGACCACGATCCCCGCCCGGCGGATCGCCTTCGCCTTCGAGCGCACGAGGACATCACGGGGTGCTGACGCGACCCGGGTCATGGTCGCGTCGAGCACGTCGTCGAGCTCGGCGGGCCCGCACACCTCGGAGACCAGGCCGACGCGCAGCGCGGCCGCGGCATCGAGCTCGCGCCCGGTGAGCACCAGGTCGCGGGCCACACCACCGCCGACGAGCGCCTCGAGCGGTGCGTAGACCACGTCGGCCCAGGTGAACTCCGGGTGGGCGAAGCGGGCCGCCGAGGACGCGAGCCGCACGTCGCAGCACACCGCCAGGTCGAAGCCGCCGGCCAGGGCCGGGCCGTTCACCGCCGCCACCAGCGGCAGCGGGAACGAGAGGAGCGTGCGGTGGAACCGATCACCGGACACCCAGATCCGGCCGGCCAGCTCCTCGTCGTCACGAGCCGCGGCGAACTCGGCCAGATCCCATCCGGCGCTGAACGCAGGGCCCGAGCCGGTGATGGCCACGCCCTTGACCGCCTCGTCGGCCGCCAGTTCGTCCAGGGCATCGGCCACCGCGTCGCGCAGCGCGATCGACAGCGCGTTGCGCTTGTCGGGCCGGTTCAGGGTCAGCCGCGCCCACCCGTCGCGGTCGTCTCGCAGCAGCACCGTCATGGACGGAACTCCAGGCCGGCGAACTCGCCGGACGTGCGCCAGCGGTCGATGTACTCGAAGTAGGCGACCGGGCCCTGCGGATAGCCGCTCATGTTGAGCTTCTCCCGGCGCCCGGTGGGCTTGCCCTCGTTGTTGTAGTAGCCGGGGGTGCAGTCGGGGCTCCCCAGGAACGACATCTCGTTGCCCTCGAGGAGCTGCACCCAGCTCTGCTCGGCCTCCTCGGTCACCTCGACCTGCTCGGCCCCGACCTCGAGCGCGTGGCTGACGACGGCCGCGATGGTGGTGCCCGCCTCGACCAGGTTGTGGGTGATGTTCGAGATCAGGTTCGCCCCCTGGTTCATGCCCTCGATGAACAGGTTCGGGAACCCGTGCATGTGAAGGCCGTGCATGGTCTGCATGCCGTCGTCGCCAGTGCTCCGACAGCGTGACTCCCCCGCGACCCGTCGTCTCGAACCCGGACCGGCGGGCGTACTCCGTACCGACCTCGAAGCCCGAGGCGAAGATCAGGCAGTCGACCTCGTAGTGCACGCCGCCGACCCACACCCCCGTCTCGTCGATGCGCTCGACGCCCTTGCCGTCGGTGTCGACGAGGTGCGCTCCGGGCTCGTTGTAGGCCTGCAGGTACTCGTCGTGGAAGCACGGGCGCTTGCACAGCTGCCGGTACCACGGCTTCAGCGCCTGGGCCGTGGCCGGATCCTCGACGATGGCGTCGACCCGGGCGCGGATCTCGGTCATCTTCTCGTCGTCGCTGTCCTCGAACGCCTTCAGCACGGTGTCGGGGCCGAACTCCTGGCCCGGCTTGGCCATCTCGGCGACGACCCGGTCACGGATGCGCTGGGAGATGTCGGTCCAGCCGTCCTTCACCAGGTCCTCGTCGGCGAAGCCGCCGGTCTGCAGGGTGGCGAAGTTGATCAGCCACTTCTGCTGCCAGCCGGGCTCGAGCTCCTCGAACCACTCCGGGTCGATCTCGTGGTTGTTGCGGACGTCGATCGACGACGGGGTCCGCTGGAAGACGAACAGCTCCTGCGCATCACGGGCCAGGTGCGGGATGCACTGCACCGCGGTCGCGCCGGTCCCGATGATGCCCACCCGCTTGTCGGCCAGGTTGGCGAGCGGCGCGCCGTTCGGGTCGCCACCCGTGTAGTCGTAGTCCCACCGGCTGGTGTGGAAGCTGTGACCGACGAAGGTCTCGATGCCGGGGATGCCGGGCAGCTTCGGCCGGTGCAGCGGACCGGTGCCCATGGCCACGAACCGGGCTCGGATCTCGTCGCCCCGATCGGTGCGGATGATCCAGCGCGACGTGGCGTCGTCCCACCTGAGATCGGTGACCTCGGTCGAGAACAGGGCGTGGTCGTAGAGCCCGAACTGGGTGGCGATGCGGCGGGCGTGCCCGAAGATCTCGCCGGCCAGCGTGTACTTCTGGGTGGGCATGTACCCGGTGTCGTCGAGGAGCGGCAGGTAGATCATCGCCGCGGTGTCGCACATGGCCCCCGGGTAGCGGTTCCAGTACCACGCGCCGCCGACGTCGCCGCCGCCCTCGATGATGCGCACGTCGTCGATGCCGGCCTGCTTCAGCCGGGCGCCGGTGACGAGACCGGCGAAGCCGCCGCCGATCAGGGCCACGGTGACCTCGTCGGACACCGGGTCACGCTCGACCCGCTCGACGTAGGGGTCGTCGAGCAGGCCGGCGAACCGGCCGGTCGGCTGCAGGTACTGCTCGTTGCCGTCGTCGCGCAGGCGCTTGTCGCGCTCGGCGCGGTAGCGGGCCCGCAGCGCCTCGTGGTCGATCGGGTCGGTCGGATCGGCCACCGTCGTCGATTCCTCGGTGGTGCTCATCGTCGGGTCCTCTCGGGTACTCGGGGCAGGAGCTGGTCAGCCGAGCTCCGGGGCAGTCGCGTCGTCACGTAGGCGATGACGGCCAGGTGGTCGTCGAGCAGGCCGTCGGGCTGGTCGTCGTCGGCCAGCCAACGAGCCCAGACCGCCAGCCGACCGGACACGAGGGCGCTGGCGACGATGGTGGCGTGCAGATCCCCGTCGTCAGCGCCCCAGTCGCGCACCATGGCCGCGGCCAGCATCTCGTGGAACTGCCGGCCGACGTCGGTGGCCATGGCCACCAGCACGGGGTCCTTCTCGGACCAGCGGTGGAAGGCCCGCAGGTTGTGCACATGGCTCGGCGTCGCCGGCATCGACGGCTCGAGCACCTCCGCGACCTCCGCGGTCACGAAGTCCTCCCACACCACGATCGCGGGCACGTCCCGAGCGGGGTGCTCGAGCGCCGAGCGCAACTCGTCGAGGGCGTCGGTCACCGGTGCCAACGCCAGCTGGGCCTTGGAGTCGAAGTAGCGCAGCAGCGTCTGGGGGGTGACCTCGACCTCGGCGCAGATGTCGTCGAGCGTGGTGCCGGAGTAGCTCTGCTCGGCGAACAGGCGCTGGGAGACCTCGATCAGCGAGGCCCGCGTGCGCGCCTTCTTGCGCTCCCGCAGCGACATCGGTGCGGCGTGCACCTCGACCTGCCCGACGACCACGTCACGACCCCCTCGGGCCAGTGTCACATCAACGGCTGAAGAATGTCAATGGTTAACAGAATCTCGGGCGGGGCCTCAGCTGCGGCCGCTCGACCGTTGGACGTCACGGAACGGCACGTCCCGATCGAGCTGGGGCTCCCGCGGCAGGCCGAGGGCCCGCTCGCCGATGATGTCGTGCTGCACCTCGTCGGTGCCACCGGCGATCGACTGGGCCGGCACCGACACCAGCACCTCGGCGATCATGCCGTCGAAGGGCGCATCGGGCCCGGAGAGCATCCCCGACGCGCCGGCGAGCTGGGTGTGGACCCGCGCCGCGGCGCGGGCCACGTCGCTGAGTCCCAGCTTGCCGAGCGACCCTTCGGGCCCGGGCGCCCGGCCCAGCGCCCGGTTGTCCGCCGCCCGCTGCGCCGTCCACTGGTGGGCGCGCTGCAACGACAGCACCGCCGCCACCGCCTGCCGGGCCAGAGGGTCCTGATCGCCACCGGTGGCCGCGGCGTGCTCGGCGACGAGATCGACCCGACCGGCTCGCTGCGGGTACCAGCGGTACGTCTCGAAGTGCGACGCGGCCTCGGCCTCGGCTTCCCGCAGGGCCCGGCCCCGGCGTCACCTCGTAGCGCGTCCGCCTCATCGACGCGAAGCCCCGCTCGTGGGCCAGCGTCGTCCGGGCGACGGTCCAGCCGTCACCGGGCCGACCGACGACGTGGTCGACCGGCACCCGTGCGTCGGTGAGGAACACCTCGTTGAACGACGCGTGCCCGTTCATCTGACGCAGGGGCCGGGCCTCGACGCCGGGCTGGTGCATGGGCAGGGCGAACCAGCTGATGCCGGCGTGCTTGGGCACGTCCCAGTCGGTGCGGGCCAGCAACATGCCGTAGTCGGCGTGATGGGCGCTGGTGCTCCACAGCTTCTGACCGTTGACGATCCAGACGTCGCCGTCGCGGTAGGCGCTCGTCGTCAGGCCGGCCAGGTCGGACCCGCTGCCCGGCTCGCTGAACAGCTGGCACCAGGTGTCCTCACCCGTGACGATCCGCGCCAGCAGCCGCCGCTTCAGCTCGTCGGAGGCGTGAGCCAGGATCGTCGGCGCGGCCAGCGCCATCCCGCTGCCGGGCGGGGGGCCCACGGCGCCGGCGGCGGCCAACTCGGCCGAGACGACGTGATCGGCCCAGGCGGGCAGCCCCCGCCCGTGCCACTCGACCGGCCACGACGGGCAGGCCCAGCCCGAGTCGAGCAGCCGGCGACGCCAGTCGACCAGCGCCAGGTCCGGGTCCCACTCGGCCGCGAGCCACGCCCGGGCCTCCTCGGCCACCGCGGCCGGTGTGGCAGGCGGCATCGGGTCGCGGGCCACGGTCAGCGACCCTCGAACCGGGGCGGGCGCCGCTCGGCCGTGGCCCGCACCCCTTCGGCGAAGTCGGCCGTGCGGGTGAGCCGGTCCTGCTCGGCCCGCTCGTGGGCCATGGCGACGCGGGCCCGCTCGGCCAGATCGGCCCGCATGGTGGCCCGGATGCTGCGAACCGCGAGGGGCGCCGACCCGGCGATCTCGGCCGCCAGCGCGTGGGCCTCGGCCCGCACGTCGTCGACCGGGACGAGCCGATCGAGCAGGCCGATGCGGTAGGCCTCGGTGCCGTCGACGCGGGCCCCGGTGAGCAGCAGTTCACTGGCCCGTTGCGCGCCGATCGCGGCGGGCAGGGTGACGGTCATGGCGAACCCGTGGTGGAACCCGAGGCGGGCGAAGTTGGCGCTGCAGCGCGTCTCGGGCGCCCCCACCCGGAAGTCCGCGGCCAGCGCCAGGCCCAGGCCTCCTCCGATCGCCGCGCCGTGGACCGCGGCGACGATCGGCAGCTCGCACTCGAAGATCCGGACCGCCTCGTCGTAGAGGTGTCGATCGCCGGCCGCGGGACCGTCCCGGTCCCCGACCGGGCCGAACGACGCCCCAGCGCAGAAGTGCTTGCCCTCTGATCGCAACACGACCGCGCGAAAGTGCGGCTCGCGGACCAGCAGGTCGAGGGCGTCGGCGATGGCCCGGATCAGGGGCCCGTCGAAGTGGTTGTTCGGCGGGCGGTCGATCGTGAGGGTGGCCACATGGTCGTCCCCCTGGTCGACGAGCACGTCACCGATGCGGTTGGGCAGGGCGGCGGCGGTCACGTCGGCAGAGCGTAGGCAAACCGCTCAGACGGGGTCGCGCTCGTCGGCCATCTCGCGCAGCTTGTTCTTGAGGAGCTTGTCGAGCGTGCCGGTCGGGAACTCGTCGACCACGTAGACGGCTCGCGGCACCTTGAAGTCGGCGAGCCGGCCACGGCAGGCCTCGATCACCTGCGCTCCGAGCGCGGCCTCGTCGGGAGCACCCGGGGCGGTGATGACGAACGCCACCACGACCTCGTCGAGGAACTCGTGGGACTTGCCCACCACCGCCACCTGAGCCACGCCGGCCACGGTGCCGATGACCTCCTCGACCTCGCGGGCCGACACGTTCTCGCCGCCGACCTTGAGCAGGTCCTTGTCCCGCTCGCGGTAGAAGAGGTTGCCGCCGGGTCCGAGCATCACCATGTCGCCGGTCTTGAACCACTCCCCGTCGAAGGCCTTGGCGTTGGCCTCGGGGTTGTCGTAGTACTCCAGGAAGAGCTGGATGCCCCGGGTGCCGCGCAGCCACAGCTCCCCCGTCTCGCCCTCGGCGCACAGCTCGCCGGTCTCCTTGTCGACCACCGCGAACTCGTAGCCGGGCGAGACGTGGCCCATCGACCGCTCGGGCAGTTGCTCCGAGGGGCGGCCGTAGGTGGCGTGGGTGACCGTCTCGGTCATGCCGTAGGCCGCATGCACCTCGATGCCGAACATGGCGTCGAGCATCGGCATGATCAGGCCGAACACCCCGACGCGCAGGGGCGTCTCCGGTCGGTCGGCCTCGCCCAGGGTGCCCATCACGAACGGCATCAGCGAGATGTGGGTGATCCCGTTGCGCGACACCACGTCCCAGAACCGGCTCGAGGACCACTTGGGCATGAGCACGGCCGTGCCGCCCGCGCCGAGCACGGTGAACAGCGACCAGCTCTGGGCGTTGACGTGGAAGAACGGCAGGTAGATCAGGTACCGGTCGTCGGTGCCGAAGTCGATGTTGCGGGGACCGGTGCGGCTGGCCCAGACCGCGTTGGCGTGGGTGTGCACCACCGCCTTGGGCTTGCTGGTGGTGCCGGAGGTGAACATGATCCCGAACGGCAGCATCGGTTCGATCGCCCGGCCGGGCCAGGCCGCGGCATCGCCCCGCAGCGCGTCGAACGGGAACTGCTCGGTGGTCGGTTCGGCGCCGGGCTCGTCGTCGGGACCGCCCTCGATGACGGCGACCCACTTCAGCACGGCGCCGGCCCCGGCCACCCGGCCGAGGTAGTGCGACTGGGTGATGGCGGCCACGCACCCGGTCTTCTCGACGAACCAGGCGATCTCGCTGGCCACCGATCGGGTGTTGGTGGTCACCGCGACGGCACCGACCGTGGCGCAGGCCAACCACGCCTGCACCATCTCCGGGCAGTTGTCGGCGTGCACCAGCACCTTGTCGCCCGGCGCGATGCCCCGTTCGGCCAGCCCGGCGGCCAGCCCTTCGACCTCGGCCAGCATCTCGGCGTAGGTCCACCGCCGGGCATCGCCCTCTGCCGGCTCCCACACCAGCAGGGGGTGATCGGGCTTGTGCTCGGCCCAGTGACGCAGCAGGAACGGGATGTCCTGCCCGTGCATCTGCAGCGCTTCCAGCGCGGTGCGGTCCATCATCGACTCCTCAGGTTCGGTGCTCAGGCCGAGAAGGGGTCGAGGCTGCTGCCCACGACCCACATGGCGAAGTACTGGGCGGCTGCACCATAGGCCTGGGCCACGGCGACCCTGGCCCCGTCGACCTGGTGCTCGCCGGCCGTGCCCCGCACCTGCATGGCGGCCTCGGCGAAGCGCAGCAGGCCCGACGCGCCGATGGGGTTGGACGACAGCACCCCACCCGACATGTTCACCGGGAAGGCGCCGTCGAGCGCGGTCTCGCCCGACTCGACCATCTTCCAGCCCTCGTCGCGCTCGGCGATGTGGTGGGCCTCCAGCCACATGGGCTCGTACCAGCTGAACGGCACGTAGAGCTCGGCGCAGTCGATCTGCTGACGGGGGTTGGTGATGCCGGCCTGGGCGTAGACGTCGGTGGCGCAGTCCACGGCCGCGACCGGTCGCACCGGGTCGCGGCCAGGGAACTGCGACGGCTCGGAGCGGACGGCGGTGCCCAGCACCCAGGCGGGCGGCCGGCCGGCCTTCTCGGCATCACGTCCGCCCTCCTCGTCGGTGAGGACGACGGCACAGGCGCCGTCGGAGGACGGGCACGACTCGAGGTAGCGCACCGGGTCCCACATCATGGGCGACGCCTTCACCTTCTCGATCGAGATGTCCTCGATCTTCAGGTGGGCGTAGGGGTTCTTGAGCGCGTTGAGCCGGTCCTTCACCGCGACCATCGGCCCGATGTCGGCGGGAGCTCCGCTGCGGTACATGTAGCTGCGCATGTACGGGCGCGAACGCGCCGCCGGCGCCGAGCGAGGCGCCCTTGCCGGAGCCGAGGGCGAACTGGGCGTTGCCCTCCGACTGCTTCTGGTAGCCGACGGCCAGCACCCGTCGGTGCCGGCCGGCCTCGACGAGGTGGGCCCCGACGATGCCCGTGGCACCGCCGACGGACCCGGCGGTGTGCACGCGGAACATGGGCTTGCCGGCCGCGCCCAGCGCGTCGGTCAGGTACAGCTCGGGCTTCATGATGCCCTCGAACAGATCGGGCGCCTTGCCGAGGACGACGGCATCGATGTCCGACCAGTCCATCCGGGCGTCCTCGAGGGCCCGGGTGGCGGCCTCCCGGACGAGGCCGCCCAGGGACACGTCCCAACGCCGGCTCTTGTGGTGGGTCTGGCCGATGCCGACGATCGCACACGGTCGATGGGTCATCAGTCGTTGCCCTCCATGATGCAGACGAGGTTCTGTTGCAGGCACGGTCCCGACGACGAGTGCGCCAGCGCCCGGTGGGCGTCGGCCTCGGCGACGGCGCGGGCCGCCTCGGCGATGCGGACCAGGCCGGTCGCCATGATCGGGTTGGCGGCCAGCGGGCCGCCGGACGGGTTCACCTTCACGCCCGGTGCCAGGCCGAGCGCATCGACGAGCAGCGGCTCCTCGTGGGTGAAGGCCGCCTGGATCTCGGCCACGTCGACGCGCGCCTCCTCGACGCCCGCGGCCTTCGCGGCAGTGGTCGTGGCGTGCGACGTGCGAAGGTCGCGCATGCCCGGGTAGTGCAGCTCGGAGCAGTGGGCCAGGCCGGTGATCCAGACCGGGTCGTCGCACAGCTCCCGGGCCCGATCACCTCGCGCCATGACCACGGCGCACGCCCCGTCGGTGATGGGCGGCAGGTCGTGGCGGCGCAGCGGAGCGGTGACGTAGTCCTCGGCCAGCAACTCGTCGACGTCGAAGTCGCCGCTCACCTGGGCCCGCGGGTTGCCCTTGGCGTCACGCCGGGCGCGCACCGCGATCTCGGCCATCTGGCGTTCGGTGACCAGGCCGCCGTCGATCAGGGCACGGGCCTGCAGGCCGGCGAGGCTCGCGGGGTCGGCGCCGAGCGGGGCCAGGTAGAACGGGTCCATCTCCATGGGGTAGATGAGCGTCGGGTCGGCCGTGGAGGAACGACCCGAGCCCATGGCCACGGCGACGTCGATGTCGCCGAGCAGCAGCCGCACCCACGCCTCGTACAGCGCCCACGCGCCGTCCATCTCGACGTGCGAGTCGCGCTTGGGGGGCCAGGCGCCGATGGCGTCGGTGTTCTGCACGAACGAGAAGGCCTGTCCGGCGACGTAGTCGCAGCTCCCGGCGCAGGTGAAGTCGACCTCGTTGCGGGTGATGCCGGCGGCCTCGACGGCACCGGTGATGACCTCGAGCAGCATCTGGGTCTCGGTCTTGGCGGTCCTGCGCTCCATCGGTGAGATGTCCCACCCGATGATGGCGATGTCGTCAGCGTGGTCGCGGGCCATCAGTTGATCCTGTTCACGAGATCGGGGTCGTCGATGTCGGGCTCGCCGGTCGGCATCCAGCCGACGAGGTTCTCGGCCGAGCCGGCCGTGGTCTTCTCGGCGTCGGAGGCCCACACCGCCGCCACCCGCATGCCGATGCGCACCTGGTCGTTCGGGACCTCGATGACGGCCTGGTAGGGCATCACCACGTCGGTGCCGTCGAGCAGGACATGGACCCGGGCGAAGGGTTCGGTCTCGGTCTGCCCCGGGTACTGGATCGGCGTGATGATCGTGTAGTTCGTCAGCACCCCGGTCTGGGGAAGGTCGACCTCATGGTCGGCGGTGAGCTCGATCGAGTCGACCGGGCAGCAGCCCTTTCCGCCGATGTAGGTGCGGCCGCACGACGGGCACTGCAGGCCGAGGAAGCGTCCCTCGGCGGTGGCCTGCTCGGCCCGGATGGCGTTGCGCGGCACCGGCGTGCGATAGGTGATGGACGCGTCGTAGTCCATCATCGTGACCGGCTCCTCCGGCGCGCCTCCGCCCACGTTCACCGGCTGGTCCCCCGGCACGAAGGCCTCGAGGTCGGTGATGTGACCGTTCCGGGTCGCCCGCCATCGCGGCGCGACCTGCATCCCGGTGGCCATGGCGTCGATCGACCCGGCGTCGACGACGTGCACCAGCGGCGTGTCCGCGCCCTCGAGTCGGATGAGCGCGAAGGCGAAGGGGCGATCGAGCGGGTGCTGCACCGTCGGCGCGGTCACCCAGCTCCAGCTCTCGACGGTGCCGAGCGGTCCCACGTCGACGAAGTCGTGCGCCAGCTCCTGGCCGGTCTCGGGGTCCCACTCGAGCGGCGGGCACAGCACGCGGCTCCCGCTGCGGATCCCGATGATCCGCTGGTCGGCGAGGGCGGTCAGGAACGCACCGATCACCGGTCCCAGCGATCGCTTGTACGGGAACGTGATCGTGGACTCTACGGATGCGGTCGCGTCGGCCAAGGGGATTCCTCCTGTGGGGTCGGGACGAGGTCAGGACGAGGTCGGGCCGGCCCGGGTCGGTTCGGGCGTCGGAGGTGGGGCCGGCCGGTGCCGGTGGTCGTGGCGCACGGTGGGACGGGAGCGATCGGGATCAGCGCGCCCCGCGCAGCAGCACGCCGGGTCGGGCCCCGGTGTCCTCGCCGTCGGCGAAGGTGACGGCGCCCGACTTCACGGTGGCGACGTAGCCGGTCGCCCCCTGCAGGAGCCGCTTCCCCCCGGCGGGGAGGTCGGCGACCATGTACGGGCTGCCCAGCTGCAGGTGGTCGTAGTCGATGACGTTGAGGTCGCCGAGCATGCCCGGCTCGAGGGTGCCCCGGTCGGTCAGGCCGTAGAGCCGGGCGGTGTCGTGGGTCTGCTTCTTCACGACCCACTCGAGCGGCAGCCTCTCGCCCCGCTGCCGGTCTCGGGTCCAGTGGGTGAGCATGAAGGTCGGCATGGAGGCGTCGCAGATCACGCCGCAGTGGGCGCCACCGTCGGCCAGACCGCTGGCGGCACGAGGGTGCAGCAGCATCTCGCGCACCGGCTCGAGGCTGCCGTCGGCGTAGTTGAGGATCGGCACGTAGAGCAGGCCGCGTCCGCCGTCGGCGAGCATGGCGTCGTAGGCCACCTCGAGCGGCGTGCGCCCGGACGCCTCGGCCATGCCGGCCAGCGAGCGGTCGTGGCTCGGCTCGTAGTCGGGCGGGTCGCCGAGCAGGAACGTGCGGTCGTAGGCGCCCGCCAGGCTGTTGGCGGTGACCGGGTCCGGCTCCCAGCCGAGGATCGCCTCGCGGACCTGCGGGTCGCGCAGGGCCTCGGCCATGTCCTCGTCGGACAGGTTGCGGGCCTTCAGCGCCTGGTAGGCCGGGAAGGCGTCGAACAGCGAGTAGGTGGTGTGGTGGCCCGACAGCAGGCCCGTCGCCCGGCCCGCGATCTGGGGCCAGATGTCGGCACCCTCGTCGGCGGCGGCCAGGGACGCGTCCATCAGCTCGCGCCACAGGTCGGGCGCGGCGTCGACCTGGATGAGGGCGAAGGTCACCGGCCGACCGATCTTGGCCGACAGCCGGCGCATCCAGTCGACCTCCTTGACCGGGTTCACGATGTCCTCGCCCGCTGCGCCCATCGGCGCCAGCTCGAACACGCCGGTGCCGAGGTCACCGAGGGCGGCGCCGATGCCGAACAGCTCGTCCTCGGCGGCGAAGGTGCCGGGCACCGGCTCGCCGTCGATGGCCACGTGGGCGATGGTGCGCGACGTCGAGAAGCCGAGCGCGCCGGCCTCGATGGCGGCGTGGACGATCGTGCGCATCTGGTCGATGTCCTCGGGGGTGGCCGGCTCGTTGCGGGCCCCCCGCTCCCCCATCACGTAGGACCGAACGGCGCCGTGGGCGATCTGGGTGCCGATGTCCATGGTCCAGCGATGGCCCTCGAGCGAGTCGAGGTACTCGGGAAAGGTCTCCCAGTCCCAGACGATCCCCTCGGCCAGCGCGGTGCCGGGGATGTCCTCCACCCCCTCCATGAGCCCGATCAGCCATTCGTGGCGATCGGGCGTGGCCGGCGCGAACCCGACGCCGCAGTTGCCCATGACCAGGGTGGTGACCCCGTGCCAGGCGGTGGGCGCCAGCACGTCGTCCCACGTGGCCTGCCCGTCGTAGTGGGTGTGGATGTCGACCCATCCCGGCGTCACCAGCATCCCGGTGGCGTCGATCTCCTCGGTGCCCGGCGGTACCACCGCGTCGACGTCGTCACCCACCGCGGCCACACGACCGTCGACGATGGCGATGTCACCGACGAACGCCGGGCCGCCGGTGCCGTCGACGATGGTCCCGTTGCGCACTACGAGGTCTGACATGGCCGTGACTCCCTGGATCGAACCGTCCCCCTGACGGCGATGGCGTCATGGTGGCATCACCGCCTCCCCGACGACCACCCTTTGCACTATGCAAAGGGTGGTGAGGGGGCGCGGCCGCCGAGTGCCGTGGTCACCCGGTCGGCCGCGTCACGGACCGCCCGGCCGACGGCGAGGATCTCGGCCGAGGCGAGCGGCCCGGGGAAGTTCACCGGGTTCAGGCTCAGCACGACGGTGCCGGCGGCGTCGAAGACCGGCGCACCGATGATGGCGACGGGTCTCGGGCGGGCGTCGGTGAGGTCGGTCAGCAGGTAGGCGTCTCCGAGGGGGCCGGCCAGCAACCGGTGCAGTTCGGTGTCACGCCGAGGGGAGGCCCGGTCATCCATGACGTGGGCCAGGTCCTCCTGCCGAGTCGGCGGCGGAGCGGTCTCGACCACGAAGCCGACCTCGCGGATGGCCCGCCGGTGGTCGCGGTAGTTCGCGGCCTGCTCGGCGTCCATGTCGGGGGCCAGGGTGAGCCACTCCTCGAAGGCGGCCTCGGGCTCCCAGGCCACGAACACCATCCCGAGGGGAGGCGTCAACGGCACCGTCTCCCCCAGCCGCACGGCCGGCACCGCATGGGTCGGTGGCCGGGTGTAGTGGACGAGCCGGGCGTGGTCACCCTCCGGAGCGAAGGCGAAGCACAACTGGTCGAGCTCCCTCGACAGCTCGACCATCTCGCCCCGGGCCGCGGCCAGCACCGGGTAGCGCTCGGCCGCGATCCGGCCCGGTCGGGCCAGCGCGGGGCCGACGTGATAGCGGCGGTCGGGCTCGCGCACCACGAAACCGGCAGAGGCCAGTGCGGCCAGCAGGTGCACGCACGACGCCTGGTTGAGCTCGAGCGCCCGGGCGATCTCGGTCATGGTGGCACCCTGCTCGAGCGACGCCAGCAGCTCGATCACCGCCACCACCCGATCGGTCTGCGGTGAGGGCCGGGGCATGGCCGGACATTCTTCCAGGCCGTTGCCGCTGCCCCGGCACTCCCGGTGCAGTCCCGTGCACTCGACCCCTGACCTCGGCGGCGTCCGGACCCGTTCTGGCGGCAGCCGCATCGCGAACCGCGACGCACGTGCCGCCACTCGTCGGGACGGGTTGGTTCGCCCAGTTGGAGGCTCCATCGCAACCCGGAGCGGAGGCAGCGACCAGACCGTCCCAGATCGCCGTTCTGGGATGGGGCGGACCGCCGGGGGGAACGGTCGCCAGCGGGCAGGCCCACCGGGGCTTCCCGTCGTCCGACGGACCCGTGCCGGCATCGGTAACGTGCCGGCCGTGAACCCCTCCGGACCGCTCCTCCCGGCCGACGAGGCCTTCTGCCACCAGATCCCCCAGACGTTCGCCGTCGTCGGGAGCAGCGACCCGTCGTGGACCGAGAAGGTGTGCGCCATGGCCGCCGCCGTCGACGGGAGCATCCAGCTCGGGTTCGGCCTGGGCAAGTACACGAACCGCAACGTGATGGACGGCTACGCCGCGGTGTCACGGGGCGTCGAGCAGACGACGGTCCGGGCCAGTCGAGTGCTGGCTCCCTCGCCGGAGCTGACCGTGATCGGCCCCATCCGCTACGAGGTGCTCGAGCCGCTGCACTCGGTGCGGTTCGTGCTCGAGCCCAACGACTGCCAGCCGATCTCCTTCGACTGGACGTTCGCGTCGATCGTGCCGCCCGTGCTCGAGGAGCGGCACAACGCCATCGACCAGTACCGGGTGTCGACCGACCTGCTGCGCTACCACCAGAGCGGACTGGCCTCCGGGTGGGTCGAGGTCGACGGCGTCCGCACCGAGATCGACCCCGATGCGTGGGTGTCGACCCGGGACCACTCCTGGGGCGTGCGCTACGACGTCGGCCTCCCGCCCACCGACCTGGCCCCCCGCTTCGACATCGCCGCCACACCGGGCGTGTCGTTCCGCATGATCTGGTGCCCGGTGGTGATGCACCGCCCCGACGGCAGCCGCTACGCGCTGCACCTGCACTACCAGATCATCACCGCACCGGGGTTCCTGCGGAAGACCGTCATCGGCAGCGTCGAGCACCCCGACGGCACCGTCGAGCAGATCACCGACCTCGAACCGGACCTCGCCTTCGACCCCGACAACCGCCGGCTGCGCGGCGGCACGGTGCTGGCCACGCTGGCCGACGGATCGGTGCGGGAGCTCACCATCGACGTGGTCTCCGACACCGGCGTGCAGCTCGGCGCCGGGCTCTACTTCGGGTTCGACGGGCACCACCACGGCGAATGGCGGGGCGAGCTCCACGTCGACGGCGAGCGCATCGCCGACTGCTCGACCCCCGACGCGGCGCGTCGCCTGCACCAGATCCGCGACACGGTGGTCCACGTCGTCGACCCGGTCGGCGGAGGTGAGGGGTGGGGCAACTGCCAGCCGATCATCACCGGCGGCGACGCGGTCCTCGGTCTCGACGAGGCCACCTCGTTCATGTGAGCGGCCGACCCGTGTCGGCGACTCGGATCGGTGCCCCGGTCACTCCTCGGGCGATCGAGCCCTGCTCGTCCACCCGGTGAGCTCGTCGACCGCGGCCACCAGGGCCTCGCTCTGCCATGGCTCCTGCAGCACGACGGTCTTGTCGGGAGCGGGGTCGCCGCCGGCGACCCGAGCTCGGGCCGACACGATCACCGGTGTCTCCGGGTAGGCCTGGTGGGTCGCGGCGGCCAGCGCGCCGCTGGCGACGTCCGACCCGAGGTGGTTGATGATGACATCGGCGCCGGCCTGCAGCTCGCACTGCCCGGTGGCCTCCAGCGCGCAGTTGGCCTCGGCGGAGGGCCCGACGCAGGCGGCGACCTCGTAGCCGGCGTCGCCGAGCAGCCGCTCGACGGCCCAGATCAGACCGGTGTCCTCACACTCGACCAGCACCCGCGGCGCCTGCCCGCCCTGACCCCGAGACCCGGTCCACCGCTCCTCGGGCAGCGTGGCCGGCTGCTTCTTGAACGGCCACCAACCGCTCGACCGTGAGTCGTTACCAGAACGTGTGCCAAGCATGTGAAACCTCCTCCGTTGTTGGGGATTGAACCCCGGTTCGGAGCCGGTCGGGCAGGGCCGTTGGTCCCGAAATGCCCGGCCGGTCACCGATCGGCGCGGAGGTCGACGCGTCGCAGGAGCTGCGCGTTGAGGGCGACCACGATGGTCGAGACGCTCATCAGGATGGCGCCGAGGGCGGGCGGCATGTCGATGCCGGCCCACGCGAGCGCTCCAGCGGCCACCGGGATGGCGACGATGTTGTAGCCCGCGGCCCAGCTGAGGTTCTGGAGGCTCTTGCGATACGCGGCGCGCGACAGGGTGATGACGCTGACCACGGCGCGGGGATCGGACGTGGCCAGGATGATCCCAGCCGACTCGATGGCGACGTCGGTGCCGGCGCCGATGGCGATGCCGACATCGGCGCGGGCCAGTGCCGGGGCGTCGTTCACACCGTCGCCGACCATGGCCACCTTCAGACCTCGGGCCTGCAGCTCGGCGACCTTCGCCTCCTTGTCCTCGGGCAGCACCTCGGCGAAGACCTCGTCGACGCCGAGCTCGGCGCCGACCGCCTCGGCGACCTGGCGCGCGTCGCCGGTGATCAGGATGACCCGGCGCCCGAGCTCCTGGAGGCGGCGGACCGCGTCACGGGCCTCGGGCCGGACCTCGTCCTCGAGGGCCAACGCACCGACGATCTCGGCGCCCCGCACGAGGTAGAGCACCGCCGCGCCCCGGTCCCTCCAGGGATCGGTGGACACGGCCAGCTCGGCCGACTCCACCAGCGCCCGCTCTCGGAGCAGGGCCGGTCCGCCGACGGCATGGCGGACCCCCTCGACCGTCGCCTCGACACCCCGGCCGGTGATGGACCGGAAGTCCGTCGCCGGAGGGAGGGGCCCACGCGCGACCGCGGCGGCGGTGATGGCCCGGGCCAGCGGATGCTCGCTGTCGGACTCGACGGCTCCGGCGATGCGGAGGACCGCCTCGTCGTCCAACCCGCCGACGCCGGCGATGCCCGTCACGGCGTGGTGGCCCTCGGTGAGCGTGCCGGTCTTGTCGAACAGGAAGGCGTCGACCGTGCGGCTGCCCTCGAGATCGAGGCGGTCCTTGATGAGGATGCCGTTGCGGGCGGCCAGGGCGGACGACAGCGCGGTCACCAGCGGCGTCGCCAGGCCCAGGGCGTGCGGGCACGAGATCACGAGGACGGTGACGACCCGGACGACCGCCTCGTCGATGTCACCCAGCGCCGTCCACACCACGAAGGTCACCAGCGCGGCGGCGGTGGCGACGTAGAACAGCAGCGCCGCCGCCCGGTCGGCCAGCACCTGCGCTCGCGACCGGCTCTGCTGGGCCTCGCGGACGAGGCGCTGGATGCCGGCCAACGCGGTGTCGTCGCCCACCGCCTCGACCCGGACGCGGATCGCCGAGTCGGTGGCGATCGTGGCCGCGACCACGTCGTCGCCGGCGGCCTTGGCCACCGGACGCGACTCGCCCGTGATCATCGACTCGTCGAGCTCGGCTTCGCCCTCGACGATCACCCCGTCGGCGGGCACGCGGCCGCCGGGCCGGACCAGCACGACGTCACCGGGGACCAGCGCGTCGATGGCCACCACGGTGATCTCGCCGTCCGGGCCGATGCGGTCCGCCTCGTCGGGCAGCAGGGCGGCGAGCGCCGCGAGCGCATCCTGGGCCTGGCCCAGCGCCTTCATCTCCTGCCAGTGCCCCAACAGCATGATCGTGATGAGGGCCGCCAGCTCCCACCAGAAGTCGAGGTCGAACCAGCCGAGCGACGTGGCCATCGACGCCGTGTAGGCGACGGTGATCGCCATGGCGATGAGCAGCATCATCCCGGGTTGGCGCTCCCGGATCTCCTGGAGGCCACCGGACAGGAACGGCCAGCCACCCCAGAGGAAGATGAACGACCCGAGCACGGGCCCGACCCAGCCGATGCCGGGGAAGTCCAGCTCGTAGCCGAACCACTCCATGACCATCTCGCTGGTGATCACCATCGGCAGGGTCACGGCCAGGCTCACCCAGAACCGGTGCCGGAACATGGCGATGTGGTCACCGTGCCCGGCGTGGTGGGCGTGGCCATCGTGCGGCTCGTGGCGCTCCCGATGCGGGTGCTCGGGCCCGGCCGGGACGACCTCGGTGTCGTGGTGAGGGTGACCGGTTGAGGTGGCGTGGTCCATGGCCTGATCTCCGGACGTCCTACATATACCCATGGGGGGTATACGTGTCACTCTGACTATACCCATGGGGGGTATATTCGTCCACCCCCGGACGCGGGTCAGCCGGCCGAGTGGGTCGCCACCCGCTCGTGGAAGATCCGCCACCGCCGTTCGTTGTCGTGCACGAGCCCGGCGGAGTCGCTCAGCAGGTCTGCGGCCCGGTCGATCAGCTCCGCGGCCGAGTGGAGGAGCCGGGCGTAGGTACGGTCGCCATCGAGGTCGGCCCGCACGGCCGCGGGGCTGAAGTCCACCTGGTCGATCACGTCGACCGACCGGTGGAGCAGACGCCCGGCGAGCGAGCTCATCGACGCCGCCTGCCAGTCGTTGGCGATGATGCGATGCCGATCGCCCAGCAAGTCGGCGAGTTGGGGGTAGGCGATCAGCGCCGCCGCCGCCTCCCAGGTGGCCTCCATGGCGCTCGCGAGCCAGGCGCCGGTCTCGATCGAGTCGTCCCCGCTGGTTCGCAGGTCCCGCTTGATCCGGGTCACCTCGACCGGCTCTCCCTCCCCCTCCATGAACAGGATGCCGTCGAGTTGGAGCGCCTCACCCGCGTTGAGGTCGACGCTCCCCTCGTAGGGGTTCAGGGCGTCGAACGGTTCGGCCGGCTGCTCGGACCACCGGTCCGCCAGCGCCCCCAGTGCCCGACTGTGGCGTTGCAGCTCCACCGCCTGCTGCCGCGGTGCCTGCGCGTAGAACTTCTCGTGGTCGCGATGGAACCGGGACAGGTTCTCGATGGCATCGAGCAGGGCGTCGGCCATGGTGGGTCATCTCCGGGTCTGGTCCGGGCGCATCAGCTGAGCTGGCGCTTGCGCTCCTCGAAGTCGGCGGTGTCGATCTCGCCACGGGCGTACCGGAGGTTGAGCACCTCGAGGGGGCTCGGTCCCGTCGGCGGCGCCGCTGGTGGGGTCCGGTTCGCCCGGGTGATCGCGATGATCGCCCAGACCACCACGGCGATCACGGCCAACCCGACGATGACCATGGGGATCACCATCCACCACGAGGGGCCGTCGTCCCAGCCGTCCATGTGGCGCCCGGAGCCCGGGCCCATCTGCGCCAGGATGATGGTCAGTGTCGTCACGTCTGGTCTCCTCTCCTCTCTCGGAGTCTCCTCAGTCTGACGAGCGCGGGTCGCCCCCGGTGGGGCCGAAGGTCCCGATCTCGGGTCAGCCGGCGGCGATGAGGGCGAGCCCGACGAGCGCCAGCACCAGCCCGACGACCTGGGACCGCGACGTGCGCTCGTGGAGGTACCAGCGGGCGTGCCCGACGGTGAACCCGGGGGCCAGCGCCGCCACCGGCGCCACGGTGGCGGCCAGGCCGGACCGCACGGCGACGAGCAGCAGGGTCGCGCCCACGACGTCGAGCACGCCGGCGCTCGAGGCCTGAGCCACCGGCACCCTGGCGACCGGCGCCCGGGCCATCGACGCCCGAGTCCGCATGCGGGCGACGACGACGATCGCGAGCACCAGGCCCACTGCGGTGACGCGGCCGGCGAGCACCGGCCACATCCCCGAGTCGTGGCCCGTCGCCGCGTAGCAGATGAACGACAGGCCGAAGCCGATCCCGGCTCCGACCGCGAGCAGCAGCGCCCGGCCCGACCGCTCGGACGGCACCTCGGCGGGATCGCGGCTGATGAGGCCGCCGGCGGCGACGGCCAGGGCCACGCCGAGCAACGCCAGGGCCGACGGTCGTTCGCCGACCACCAGGCCCCAGGCCACCGGGATCACCGCGCCGATCACGGCGGCCAGGGGGGCGACGACGCCGATCTGTCCGATGGCCAGGCCCTGGTACAGGCAGCCGAGGGCGGTGACGTTCAGCAGTCCGGCCGCCCCACCGAGCACGACGTCGTGCGCCGCGGGATCGCCCCCGGCCACCACCGCGACGCCCACGGCGCCCACGAGGGCGAAGAGCTGCGAGATCGACAGGGCCAGCAGCGTCGGCATGCGCCGCGAGGCCAGGCCACCGAGGAAGTCTCCGGTGCCGAACGAGGCCGCGACGATGACCCCGAGCAGCAACGACACGTCCGAGACCCTACGCGGCATGTTCTGGCGGTGAGAACGAACTGCGTCCCAGGCGGAAGGGCGAGTCGGGTGTGAGATGCTGGTCGTCGCGCGCACGAAGGGGAGCCGACCATGACGACGGTGCGAGTTGCGTCCGTGCAGGCCGCACCGGTGTTCCTGGATCGAGAGGCCACCATCGACCGGGTGGCCGAGCTCACCGAGACCGCGGCAGACGAGGCCGAGCTGGTCCTCTTTCCCGAGGCGTTCGTGCCGGGCTACCCCGACTGGGTATGGCGCACCAGCCCGTGGCGAGACTCCGCCTGGCACCATCGTCTGGTCGACCAGTCCGTCACCGTGCCCAGCGCCGCCACCGACCGTCTCGCGGGGATCGCTTCCGAGCACGGCGTGTATCTCGCCGTCGGCATCAACGAGCTCGACGCAACCGGCGGCACGCTCTACAACTCGCTCGTCTACTTCGACCCTGCCGGCGAGATCGTCGGCTGCCACCGCAAGCTCATGCCCACCGGCGGCGAGCGCCTCGCGTGGGGCAGCGGCGACGGTTCCACCCTCACCGTGTTCGACACCCCTTTCGGTCGGGTCGGGGGCCTGATCTGCTGGGAGAACTACATGCCCATGGCCCGCATGGCCATGTACGCGCAGGGCATCGACATCCTGCTGGCACCCACCTGGGACAACTCCGATACCTGGGTTCCCACGCTGCGCCACATCGCCAAGGAGGGACGGTGCTTCGTCATCGGCTCCACCCCGTGTCAACACGGCACCGACGTACCCGCCGACCTCCCCGGACGGGACGATCTCTACCCGGGTGACGAGGACGACTGGATGAGCAAGGGCAACACCTCGATCGTGGGTCCCGACGGCGAGTTGCTCGCGGGACCGCTGATCGGCTCACCGGGCATCGTCACCGCCGACCTCGACCTCGGACGCATCCCCGTGGAGCGCCGTCAGTTCGATCCCGTCGGCCACTACGCGAGACCAGACGTGTTCAGCCTCCACGTCGACACCCGACCGCGATCCCCAGTGACCTTCGAACCCGACTGACCTGGGTCATCTCCTCGGCCTTCTCACGGGATGGCCCGGGGTGGGACGCCGAGGGCGGCGAGCTTGTGCCAGGACCGTTCGACGATCAGCGGATAGCTGTGCAGGTAGTACGGCAGAGCGGCGCAGGCCTGGTTGATCGCCGCTCCTCGGCTCCGGAGGAGCGTGGCGTCGTCGATCCCCAAGGCGTCGAGGAACACCGTTCGAGACTTCTCGGTGAACAGCGGCGACCACACGACCTGCACGTCGACCGCGGGGTCACCGGCGCACGCCGAGCCCCAATCGACGAGGCCGGACAAGCGGCCATCTCGTACGAGGCAGTTCCCCTCGAGGTCACCGTGGACCCAGACGGGGAGGGCATCGTGAGGCGCTGCCGCCAGCGCTTCCTCCCAGACCGCCGTGGCTTCAGCGACGTCGATCAAGTCGCTCGAGCGGTCGATCGCCCGGCGAGTGGCCTCGTCGTAGTCATGAAGCGGCCGCGCCCGATTCCGAGCTGCGGGGGCCCCGTCGGCCGGTACGTCCTGCATCTTCTGGACGAGGTCGGCGAGGTCCAGGGCGAAGGCGACGGGATCACCGATCGTGTCGAGCGCGGCGCCGTCGCCGGGTATCCACCGGTGCACCGCCCAGCGATAGGGGTAGCCCTCGGCGGGTTGCCCGACGGCGACAGGCTCGGGGATCTCGACCGGGAGGAGCGGTCCCAGGCGGGGCAGCCACGTCGACTCCAGGGTGACCTGGCCCTCGGCCCAGGCGATGCGGGGCAGGCGCACGACGAGGTCGTCGCCCAGGCGCCAGATCCCGTTGTCCGTGCCCCACGGCTCGACCACCGAGATCGAACGGTCCGCCAGGTGGGGCATCTGCCCGACGAGGAGTCGGCGGACCAGCGCCTCGTCCACCTCGGTCTCGTCGTCGTGCATTCGAACCGCCACGGTGAACAGGGTCGCCGCCGCGCCCCCACGGCGTCGAAGGAATTCCAGGGTGGCCGGTCCACCAACCCCCAACCTGAGCTTCCGAAGGCCGGGCCTGACGCGCAGCGTCAGCCCGGGCCTTCAGATGTCCTCTGGCGGCCGCGGGCCGACTTGTACGGTGTCGGCATCGACGACGACCCCGTGACCATCACCCGGACCGACGCGGTGACGACCCCGTGATCGACCTGGGGATCGTCACGCCGGTCGTGACGCTGCTGCCCGGCGCGCATGCCCGCTGGGAGCGCACCGGCACCATCGACGACGTGGTGCGGATCGCGCGGGCAGCCGACGACCTCGGGTACCACCACCTCACGTGCAGCGAGCACGTGGCCGTGCCGGTGGATGTCGCCGCCACCCGCGGCTCGCGCTACTGGGACCCGGTCGCCACGTTGGGCTACCTGGCCGCGGTCACCGAACGGGTCCGGCTGGTGCCGAGCGTCGTCGTGCTCGGCTACCACCACCCGCTGGCCATCGTGAAGCAGTACGGCACGCTCGACCAGGTGTCCGGCGGACGCCTCGTGCTCGGCGTCGGGGTCGGCTCGCTGGCCGAGGAGTTCGAGCTGCTCGGCGCCGACTTCGCCGACCGCGGCGATCGGGCCGACGAGGCGCTGCGCGCCATCCGGGCGTCGATGTCCACCGAGCGACCCGAGTTCCAGGGGGCGTACCACGAGTGGCACGACGTGGTCGTCGAGCCGTGCGCCGCCCAGGCCCGAGTTCCGATCTGGGTGGGCGGCCGGACCGGCCGATCGCTGCGCCGCGCGGTGGAGCTGGGCGACGGATGGACGCCGTTCGGCCTGACGCCGGCCGAGATCGGCGTGCTCGTCGACGCCGCTCGGTCGACGGAGGCGTGGTCCGCTCGCGAGCAGCCGCTCGACCTGGTGCTGCAGAGCCAGCGGGCCTTCGATCCGCAGGGGTCGCCGGAGGCCACGGCCACCGAGGTCGAGGCCCTGGTCGCCGCCGGCGCCACCGCGCTCGCGCTGCGCTTCGTGCACCACTCCCCCGAGCACTACATCGAGCAGATGGCAGCCATGGTCGACGTCGTGGCCGCTGTCAGCTGATCGCCCGCCGGTCACCACGAGGCGCCCGGGACTCAGGGCAGGCTTCGGTCCCACGCACCGGGGACCACGAGCTCGAACGGCGCGGCCAGCAGCAGCGAGTCTCCGTCCACGGACCCGGTCTCGGCCAGCACGGACGCGATCGCGGCGGCGACCTCGATCGGCGAACCGTCGAGGTAGCAGACCGTGAACACGAGGTCCGCGGTGGACTCGAGCTGCCGGTGCCGCGGCGCGGTGCCGGACCACCGCCACGCACCGGCGACGCCCGGGACCGCGACGAGCTCGTCGATGTGGTCGCCCGCTGGTGACCCGCCGGCCGGGTCTCGTCGCTCGATCAGGGCGTAGACACCGCTCGCCGGGCGCCACGGCAGCACGGCCGCACCGACCAGCACCCGCTCGGCGGCGACGGCGCGGTCGAGGTCCCAGCCACCGACCTGCACCCGTGGCAACAGCATCGGCATGCGGCCGATGCTTCGCAGCGCTCCACCGAGGGGGAAGAACCGATCGAGCGTCGGCTGGGCGGGCTGGGCGAAGAGGTACTGGACGACGTGATCGACCGCGTCGAACGGCGCGACCGACGCCGCCCGCGCCGCCCGGCAGGCGGGGGTGGACACCCATCGCTGCCCGAGCCGGAGCCCGGCCAGGCGGTACTGCTCGGGGAGGTGGTCGAGCATGTGCCATTCGAGGTAGGCGGCATCCTGGCCGTCCGGGTGGCGCGACGACATCGAGACCACCGCCGCGCCGACGTCGCCGTTCCCGAACTCGGCGATCGCCGGGCTCCGTGTCGCTCGGTCGGGGCGGCACCGACGGGTCGCTCACGTGCGCTTCCCCCCGGCGGGACCGTCGTCGAGCCGGGTGTAGCCAACGGTGGCCGTGGCGCAGAGCCTGCGGTCGTCGCCCATGTCGATGACGTCGGCCTGCACCACGATCGAGCGACGGCCGGCCCGCAGCGCCCTGCCGACGACCCGCGCCGGCCCCACCCGCACCGGAGACAGGAACCGCACGTTGAGATCCCCGGCCACGATGTTCTCCGAGTCCGCGGCCCGCACCGCGATGCCCGCAGCCCCGCACTCGACCAGCGCCATCATCAGCCCACCGTGCAGCCCGCCGTGCGGGTTGAGCACACGGGAGGCGAGCGGCATCTCCAACGTCGGTCCGCACTCGGGGTCGTCGACCCTGCACATGCCGAAGTCGTTGAGCAGGTGATCGTCGACGCCGACATCCAGGGGCCGGCCGGGCTCGCTCATCCCGGACACCGTATCTGACACGCCCGTCACCTTCCGGCGTCGTCGTCGCACGGGTCAGGGCAGGATCCCGGTCGAGCGTGGGTGCCTCAGATGCGGTACACCCGCTCGGCGTTGGCGGCGAACAGCTTGTTGCAGGAGGCCTCGTCGAACCCCTCCGTCAACGCCGCGTAGGTGGTGTACAGCTCGTCGAACGTGCCGTGCATGCCGTCGACCGGGAAGTTGCTGGCGAACATGCACCGGTCGACGCCGAACGCCTCGATGACGTGCTCGATCCACGGGGCGAACGCGTCGGCGCGCATCGACTGGAGGGGCATGGCCAGCCCCGACAGCTTGCAGACGACCCGGTCGCCCAGGTCGGCGAGGGCGTCGATGCCGACCTTCCAGAGGGCGTGCTCCTCGGCGGAGTCCGACCGCGGCCACCCGGCGTGCTCGACGACGACGACCAGGTCGTCGAAGGCCGCGAGCCCGGTTGCGGCCACCTGGAGCTGATCCGAATGGGCCATGAGCTCGAACAGGAGGCCCCGCTCCTGGAGGGTGCGGAGCACACCGTCGGAGGGGAGCGGCCCGTCGTGGACCCCCATCGGGCGAACCCCGCGGAACCGGGACGCGACCATCTGCCGATCGATCAGCTCCACGGCCTCGGCGTCCGAGTCCGTCGGCGGGATGCCTCCGACGATGGCGCTCGGCTGGCCCTCGACCTCGGCCATGGCGTCGATGGCGATCGTCTCGTCGATCGAGTGCCGACCCTATCGCGGCGGCGACGTTCACCAGCTTCTGCACGTTCCAGCCGGCGGCCTCGGCCAGATAGGTCGGCACGTCGAACCGCCGGGACATCCCGGTGACGTCACCCATGCCGAGCTCGTGCCGACCCGAGAGGTAGGGGTACCAGTCGGTGCGGGCGGGATCCCACAGGTGCACATGGGCGTCCACCACGCGCTCCGGTCGCCGGCTCATCGCGATCTCCTGCGCCGGCGGCTCGACGATCGTGCGCAGGGTGCTGTCGAACCAGTCGGGGATGCCAGGACCGCCGAAGACGATGCTGCCGCCCGGGTGGGGGTGGCTGCGCAGACCGAACCAGCCCGCACCGGCCACCAGCTCGGCACCCGACAGCGGCGTCGCCTCTGGGCTGCCCACCAGGTAGGCCACGATCTCGGCCACGCTCCGGCTGTCGGTCGCCGGGGGCGTCTCGAGGCTGACCGCGAAGGCAGACACGCGGTCGACGGTGGCACCTCGTGCGGCCCGGCTCAGCTGCGCCGACGCCTGGGCCCGGCTGCGGCCGCCCGCGGTGGTGGCGTCGGTGAGCTGCACCAGTCGCACCGGACGGTCGGCCCCCGTGGCGTAGTCGGCGACGGCTCGGGCCCAGCCGGCATCGGCGTGGATGCCCTCCGTGACGTCGGCGTGCTCGGCGAGCACCTGCTCCCACGCCGACCCCGCACGGCTCGCCGAGGGGCTCCCGGCCAGGGCCACCACGACGGCGTCGAGGGGGCCGAGCCGCTGGACCGCCCCCGCCAGGGCGTCGGCGGCACCGGCGAAGCCCGCGCCGCGGTCGCCGACGGGCACCGAGCAGCACGACACGGCGCGGGCGTCGAGGGCAGCGGACGCGGCCGCCGCCAGCTCCGGGTCGTCCGCGACGACGGCGCAGGAGCGCACCGCCGCCGCTGGGAGGTCGACGTCGGTCGACGGGTCGAAGATCGACCCGAACCGGGGGTTGCTCCCCCCGTTGCTGGCCTGGCGGGCCTCGGCGGGAACGAGCGCCCCGACGGCGACGGCTTCGAGCACGGTCGCCAGCGAGGGAGCGTCGTCGGTGCGAACCACCTCGAGGAGCCGGGGTCGGTCGATGACCGCCGCCTCCGACCCTCCGGCGAAGATGACCTGACCCCGGCACCACGAGAAGTCCTCGCCGACGAGGTGCGCACCCAGCGGTCCGAGCTCGTCGGGGGTCGGCATCGAGCCGAGCGAGAGGCCACCCGTGGCCGTTGAGCCCGAGCTCGACGTCGATGCTGCGGCGGCCCGGTGCGGGGCCCGCGCCAGCGCGGCGGTGACCATCCGGGTCATGGCGATGGGTGACATGGCGTTGACGACGACGCCTGCCGGCGCGGCGGCGCCCAGCTGCCACGTGAGCGAGGCGACGGCACGCTTGGCGCATCCGTAGGCCCCGGTGTCGGCCGGACGCCACCCCGAGCCCGACGTGACGCCGAGGATGCGGCCCCGGCCGGCCCGGGCCATGATCGGCAGGGCGGCGCCGAGGATGTTGAGGTAGCCCCCGAGGTGCACGGCGAGCACGTCGAGCCAGTCGTCCTCGAGGCCCGTGGCGAACGTCGTGGGCCGGGTGATCCCGGCGACGTTGACCACCGCGTCGAGCCGGCCGTGCTTGTCGACCAGCCCCTCGAACAGGCCCCGGACGGCGTCACCGTCGGTGACCGAGACCGTCGAGGCCCGGGCGGAGCCGCCGGCCGCGACGATCCGGCCTGCCGTCGTCTCCTCGGGGGTCGGGAGCTGCTCGGAACCGTCCACCGACACCAGCGGGTCCAGCGTCACGACGTGGTGACCGGTGCGGCCGAGCTCCTCGGCGATGGCGGCGCCGATCCCACCCCCACCGCCGGTGACCACGACGACCCGCCGGTGCTCCGCGACGTTCACGGCGCGACGTACCGGACGTCGAGGTCGAGCCCCTCGCACTCGCCCTCGGCCAACCACTGCTCGAGCAGTTCCCGATACCTGAAGAAGTCACCGAAGCCGCGGCCGTAGTTGCCGTTGCGGGGATTCAGCGCCTCCGGGTGGCCCTCGTTGTTGATCCGCGACGGGGTGCAGGCCGACATCACGCCGCTGGCGTCCACGAAGGAGTCCACGATCTGCTGCGTCCAGTGCTCCTCGGCCTCGGCGCTCACGTCGAACACCTGCACCCCGCGCCGATCGAGGATGTCGACGGCGCGACCGACGAACTCGGCCCCGAGCACCGCGAGCTGGGTGTAGTTGACGGTGACGACCGCCTGTTGTCCGGGCGCCGGCATGATGAACAGGTTCGGGAAGCCGCGGCTCATCATCCCGAACAGGCTGGCCGCGCCGTCGGCCCACTTCTCGGCCAGGGACACCCCGTTGCGACCGATGATCTCGTGGCCGGCCCGACGGAACACCGGCGTCAGCTCAGGCTCGAAGCCGGTGCCGTAGACGAGGCAGTCCACCTCGTACTCCTGCCCGTCGACGACCGGGCCCCGGTCGGTGACCCGTTCGATGCCGCCCGGGCAGTCGACGAGGGTGACGTTGGGCTCGTTGAACGCCTCCAGGTACTCGTCGTGGAAGCAGGGTCGCTTGCAGAGGTACCGGTAGTACGGCTTGAGGATCTCGGCCGTGGCCGGATCGTCGACGAGCTCGTCGACGCGACGACGGTGCTCCTCCATGATCCCGTAGTCGTTCTCCTCGGCGCTGCGGAGGTACTCCTCGACGGTCATGCCCTTCCAGCGGGGCGGGTGCTGGACCGACGGCGTAGTCGTGGGTCCACCCGTCGTCGACGAGGTCCTCGTCCACCGCTCGGCCCAGCATGAGCGCCTGGAAGTTGTCCATCCGGGCCTGCTGCCAGCCGGGCGCCAACCCCTCGCCGAACCCGGGGTCGGTCGGGCGGTTCCCGCGCACGCCGATCGCCGACGGCGTGCGCTGGAAGACGTAGACGTGGCGGGCCGCCTTCGCCAGCGGCGCCAGGCACTGGATGCCGGTCGCCCCGGTGCCGACCAGCCCCACGACCTTGTCACCGAGCTCGGTGAGCGGCTGGCCGGGCCCGCCACCGGTGTAGGCGTAGTCCCAGCGTGCCGTGTGGAACGAGTGGCCCGCGAACTGCTCCATGCCGTCGATGGCCGGCAGCTTGAGCAGGTTGAGGATCCCCACGGCGAGCACGTAGTAGCGCGACGTGAGCTCGTCGTCGCGGTCGGTCCGGATCCGCCAGCGGGCTGCGTCCTCGTCCCACTCCGAGCGCGTCACGCCGGTGTGGAAGAGCGCGTCGGTCACCAGATCGAACCGGTCCGCGATGGCCTGCAGGTGCAGCCGGATCTCCTCACCGGACGCGTACCGCTGCGTCGGGACGTACCCCAGCTCCTCGAGCATCGGCAGGTAGATGTAGGACTCCACGTCGCACATCACCCCCGGATACCGGTTCCAGTACCACGTCCCACCGATCCCACCCGCCTGGTCGACGATGCGGATCCGCTCGACGCCCCGCTTGCGCAGCTGGACGCCAGCGAGGACCCCCGCGATCCCGCCGCCCACGATCACGACGTCTATGTCGTCGGTGACCGGCTCGCGCTCGGTGAACGAGGTGAACGGATCGTCGCGGAACCGGGCGAAGTGCTCGTCGGCCCTCAGGTCCCGGATGTCGGCCCGGCCGGGCACCAAACGCTTGTCGCGCTCGGCGAGGTACTTGGCGTGGACGGCCGCCGGGTCGTAGCTCACTGCCTCGCCGTCGCGCACGGTGGGCACCTCCTCATCCACCGTGCGAGCCCGCCACACGACCAATAGATCTGACATGCATGTTAGAAGCCTAGCCCGCCGCCTCGGAGCACGCGGATGCGCCCCATGGCCTGTGACTGAGATCGCCCAGGTCCTGGCCTGGCTCAGCCAGCGAACGCCGGGGCCGCCGCGCAGGAAGGCCCGGATGGCCGCCCTCGACTCCGCGTCGGAGAGCTCGTCCTGCTCCTCCACGGGCTCGACGGGCCCGCTGCCATCTCGCCCTTCACGACGGGGACTCGCCGTGCAGGTCGGCCAGCGGGCGGCTAGCCGAAACCCGGCGACGGATCGCGCTCGAGGCCCTCGAGCGCCAACCCGAGGAAGGTGAGCGCCCAGGCCAGGGTCGCGATGGCGAGGGCGGCCTTGGGCAGCCACTGCAGCCCGTCGAGCGCGAGGACGGCGAGCATCTTGAAGGTGGCGGCGCCGTACATGCCGAGCGGGAAGACGAGGGCCCAGTACGACGGGTGGTACCGCAGCGGGACCTTGCGCACGAGGTGGCGCCACACGCCGATCGCGATCATCAGGGGGAACCAGAAGGTGGCGGTGGCCCACGCCAGGATCACCAGGCCCTCGATCAACGGGGCGAGCTCGTCGACGCGGGCGGACGCGCCGGACGCGGCGAGCAGGTTCGAGCCGGCGAGCACGGTGATGGCCACGGCACCGGCCGCGATCCAGGCCGGCGGGTCGGCCTCGGTGGGCTCGAGCGGCTGGAAGGTCCAGCGCAGGAACACCATCGTCATCACGATCAGGTACAGCACGAGGCCGAGGGTGAACGCGGCGAGGCAGGCGAAGGCCAATAGGTCGCCGCCGTCCCGGGCGAGCTGGAGCGCGCCGAGCACCGCGACGGACTCGGTCGAGACCGTGAGCAGGAACCACGTGCCGTTGATGCCCGCGCCCATGCCGGGCTTCTCGTGGCGGAGCACGATGGGGATCAGCGCGGCGTACACGAGGGGGGCCCAGAGCACGACGCCGGCCCACCAGAGCCCTTCGGCCAGGCCCCACCAGCCGTGGATCAGGGCGCCGGCGCTGCCCAGCACGTTGGTGGCGGCGACGATGGTCAGGAAGGCGAAGCCCTTGGCGTGACTGAACAGATCGGTGAAGAGCCGGCGGGGGTAGAGGGCCAGCCGCACGAGCAGGAGGACGGTGAGCACCACGTAGCTGACGAACGCCACCACGTAGAGCAGGTCGGCCATCCCGTCGAGCTTCTGCTGGCGGGCGGCGATGGCGATGATGCCGGTGGCCATGACCATGGCGAAGTAGCCGGGGAAGAGCGTCGCCACGGGAGACGGCGGGGCCGTCGACGCGTCGGTCACGGGCGGAAGTACCGCAGGAACGCGGCCGCCGCGAGGGCGAGGGCGACGGACACGACGGCGGTGGCCCAGGCCAGCGACCGCGTCCCGGTCTGGAAGGCCTCGACGGCGACGGTCATGAGGAAGACCTGGAAGCCCACGAGGATGATGACGTAGATCGCCACCGCCGACGTGGCGCGCCGCCCTCGGTCGGAGGCGCTCATTCGTGGCTCCCGAGCGCCCAGATCTGACCGTCGTCCCGGATCTCGACGTCGATACGGCCGAGCGATCTGGTGGGCGGCCCGGAGATGACGGCCCCGGTGACGGCATCGAAGTTGCCCTCGTGGCAGGGGCAGTGCCAACGCTGCTCGTCGCTCTCGAAGAACACGACGCAACCGAGGTGGGTGCACTTCTGGCTGAAGGCGACGACCTCGTCCTCGGCGACCCGCAACAGCACCGCGGGGTCGCTCCCCGTCGGGTAGTCGAACAGGTACGTGCCACCGACCGTGACGACGTCGAGGGCGACGATGGCGCGGGGTTCGCCGGTGTTGATCGTGCGCAGCTGCGTCCACGCGGCAAGGCCGACGTTGGCGGCGGCCATGGCGCCGGCGCCCAGCACCAGGTAGCGGGCGAACTCCCGACGGGTGACCTCCTCCTCCGAGGCCGCCGCGAGGGGGAAGTCACGCCTCCAGGTGGGCGGTCGGACGGTTACGTCGCGCCGCTCCGGCGCCTGGGGATGATCGTCAGCCATCGGTTGCTCCTGGCTCGTCGAGGCCGAACGGGTCGTCGAGCCAGGACGCCCGCTCGCCGGAGACGACGTCGAGAGGACCGCCGTCGAGATCGTCGACGACGGTGAAGACCTTCGTGCGGATCGGGTGGTGGCCGAACAGGAAGTCGTTGAGCAGAGCACCGCGTCGGTCGGCGTGGAACTGCTCGGTGGTGCCGTACCAGAGCGCCTCGCTCGGGCACACGGACGCGCACATGGGGGCGTAGCCCTCGGAGGTGCGATCGGTGCACATGTCGCACTTCATCATCTGGTCGAACTCGGCCATGTACTTCGGCACACCGAACGGGCAGGCCAGCACGCAGTTCGAGCAGCCGATGCATCGTGGCTTCAGCGCGGACTGCACGATGCCGTTCTCGGTCTGCTTGATGGCGTCGGCCGGGCAGACGTGCGCGCAGGTCGGGTCCTCGCAGTGCATGCACACCATGGGCGCGGTCTGGGTCGTCGTGGCCCGGTCGATGCGTTCGAGGTGGATGAGCGACTGGCCCCGATGGGTGCCGCACTCCATGCACGCCTGCACGCAGGCCTCGCAGCCGATGCACCGGCTCTGGTCGATGACGAACACCGGCGAGTCGTCCATGCCGAACCTCACGACGGACCTCCATGCAACTCGACGCGCACGGCCGCAACCTTGAACTCCGGCATCTTCGACTCGGGATCGACGGCCCGGTTCGTCAACTGGTTGGCGGCCTTGGCTCCGGGCCAGTGGTAGGGGATGAAGACCGTGTCGGGACGGATCGTGTTCACCACGGAGGCCGGCAACGTCATGGTGCCGCGTCGCGAGGTCACGTCGACCAGGTCGCGGTCGGCCACGCCCAGCTTCTCGGCCAGGATCGGGTGCATCTCGCACAGGGGCTCCGGGTACTGCGCCACCAGCGCCTCGATCCGACGGGTCTGGGTGCCGGACAGGTACTGGCTGACGACCCGGCCGGTGGTGAGCCAGATCGGGTAGCCGTCGTCGACGACCTCGGCCGACTCGCGGAACGGCACCGCGTGGAAGCGGGCCCGACCGTCGGGATGGAAGAACCGCCCGCCTTCGAACAGGCGCGGCGTGCCCGGATGGCCGACCTCGGGCACGGGCCAGAACAGACCCATCTCGGCTTCGATGCGGGGCCAGGTGGCCCCCGTGTAGTCGGCCTTCCCGCCGGAGCTGGCCCGGCAGAGCTCGTCGAAGATCTGCTCGGTGTTCGTGTAGGGGAAGTAGTCGCCCTTGCCCAGCCTCTCGGCGATGTCGAGCAGGATCTGCCAGTCGAGGCGCGCCTCACCGGGTGGTGAGACCGCCGCGTTGATCTTGATGATGCGGCCCTCGCCGCTGGTGGAGGTGCCCTCGTCCTCCTCGTGGAGCGATCCGGGGAGGACCACGTCGGCATGCTGGCCCGACTCGGAGAGGAAGAAGTCGATCACCGCGTAGAACTCGAGCTTGTCGAGCGCCTCCTCGGTGAAGTTCGCGTCGGGAGCGGACACCAGCGGGTTGAAGCAGATGGACAGCAGGCCCTTGATCTCGCCGGCGTGGATGGCCTCGATGATCGCCTCGGCCGCCAGGCCCTTGCCCGGGATCTCCGCCTCGTCGCAGCCCCAGACGGCGGCGACCGCGGCCCGATGCTCGGGGTTGGTGATGTCGCGGTTGCCCGGGAGCTGGTCGCACTTGTGGCCGTGCTCGCGTCCACCCTGCCCGTTGCCCTGCCCGGTGATGGTCGAGACCCCGCATCCGGGCTTGCCGAACTTCCCCGTGGCCAGGCCCAGGTTGATGGCCGCGGTCACGTTGTCGACGCCCTTGGTGTGCTGCTCGATGCCCCGGGCGTGCAGCAGCATGCCGGTGGCCGACGTCCCCCACCACTCCGCGGCCTGTTCGATCCGGCCGGCGGCGACGCCGGTGACGCCGGCAGCCCACGACGGCGACATGTCGGCCACCGCCGCCGCGGCCAGGTCGAAGTCGGCGGTGTGGGCGTCGATGAAGTCGTGATCGAGCCAGTCACGGCGGATCAACGTGTGCAGCACCGCACCGAACAACGCCGAGTCGGTGCCGGGGCGAACGGGGAGGAACAGGTCGGCGGTGCGGGCCAGCGGCACCACCCGCGGGTCCTGCACGATGAGCTTGGCGCCGCGGTCGCGGGCTCGCCAGATGTAGCTCGTCGTGATGGGGAACGTCTCGGCCACGTTCGAGCCGGCGATCCAGACGACATCGGCCAGCGGGATGTCGCTCCACGGGTTCGAGGCCCGGTCCACGCCGAGCGCCTTCTTGCCGCCGACACCGGCCGACACCATGCAGAAGCGGCCGTTGTAGTCGAGGTTGGCGGTGTGCAGGGCGAGCCGGGCGAACTTGCCGATCAGGTAGCTCTTCTCGTTGGTCAGCGAGACCCCGGACAACATGGCGAAGGCGTCGTCACCGTGCTCGGCCTGGATCCGGCGGATCTCGCCGACCACGCGGTCGAGGGCCTGATCCCAAGTCACGCGCCGGAAGCCGCCCGGCGCATCGGGGTCGCGCTCCATCGGATGGAGCAGCCGATCGGGATGGCTTCCCTGCAGGTAGCGCTTCACGCCCTTGGGACAGAGCTTGCCCTCGTTGAAGGGGAACTCGTACCAGGGCTCGAAGCCGACGACCTCGTTGTCGCGCACCTTGAGCTTGATGCCGCACTGCTGCCCGCAGAAGCAGCAGTGCGTCTGCACGACCTCGTCGACATCGAGCCCCGCGTCCCAGCCCCCGGGCGGCGCCTCGTTGAGGTGGGGCCCGTAGGTGGCGATGAGCTCCTCGTCGCTGAGCGGTGGACGAGCCATCAGCCGAACCCTCCCACCCGCGCCGACTGGGCGAGGGTGACCTGGGCCCGCCGGCAAGGCGGGCACGTGTCCTGGTAGTTGCCGCCGCCGTCGAGGGCGTAGTCGAACCCGACCTGGGGCAGCACCGCCTGAAGATCGGCGACCTGCTGCGCGCTGGCGAAGGGCTCCCCGCACACCCGGCACGAGGCCGCCGGGCCCTCGTCGTTGGCGCGCCGGTAGTAGGCGACACCGAGGTTGCCGGGCCGTTGGAAGATGTGGAAGAGCTTGCCGAACGGCAGGTACATCAGGCCGAGGATCACGGTGAGGGCGTGCAGCGTGTTCAGCGCCGAGTAGTAGCGGCCCTCGAGCCAGGTGCTCGACACGGTGAGGAACAGGCCGGTCACGGACACGGCGAACAGGCCGGCCAGGGCGAGGAAGTCGCCGCCCCGCTCGACCGCCAGGGCGCCCGGATCGCGCAGCCGCCGGCGCAGGAAGACGAACACGCCGCCCAGCACCAGGACCGCGGCGATGTCGAGGGCGTGGAACACGGTCCAGCCGACGATGCTCTCCGCGTCGAACTGCACGGTGGGGACACGCGAGACGTACACCTGGTAGCGGTCGGCCTGCTGCCCGACGCTCTGGAAGTGCAACAGGCCGAGGGTCAAGGGGAAGGTGACCAGGGCGGCCAGGATGCAGCCCCAGAACACCAGCTGGTGAGCGATCCAGCGCGAGGTGGATCGGCGCCGGATGAACCCCTGGGTCAGCAGATGGGTGACCACCAGCGACGGCAGCGCGAGGGCGTTGCGTCCCTTGCGCTGCCGGAACGCATCCCATCCTCGGCGGTTCAGCATCGCCGTCGGAGGGCGCCGCAGCCACACCGCGTAGCGGTAGATCACGCCGAAGACCGCGAAGACGACGCCGAACAGGTAGCCGACCAGGGCCGCGTCGAACCAGACGAGTCGGTCGCTGCCCAGGATCGTGATGGCGACGACGATCGCCACGCCGACGATCCCCCAGACCAGGCCCCGGCGGTCAAGTGATCCGCGAAACGAGCTCGTGGTGGCCACGTCCGCGACCCTACGCGCGCCACGGCCGACTCACCCGCGAAACATCGCCGTCACACCCGGGCCCGCTTCATCCTCGCCGTCATTCCGAAGGACGGGCCTGCTCGCCAGCGCCAGCTCGGGCCTTCAGAACGATCGAGCAGTCATCGCCATCACACCCGCGGCTAGAGCGACACGGTCGTCAGGTCCTCCCCGACCGTGACGACCCCGGTGTAGCCGCCGTCGCGGAGGTCCTGCTCGAACGCGGCCACGTCGGCGGGCCGCTGCGGGGGTGGGATGAGGTGGGTCAGCACGACGTGGGGCACCCCGGCCCGTCGGGCCATGGCGCCGAGCGCGACGGTGTCGGCGTGGTAGCTGAAGATCGTCTCGTACACGGTGCCGACGATGGCCTCGGCGAGGGCGGTCGTCCGGCACGCCTCGTGCACCAGCACGTCGGCGCCGGCCGCGAGCTGCTCGACCTCCGCGCAGACCCGGGTGTCGCCCGAGATGACGACGACCCCGTCGGGCGTCTCGACCCGGTAGGCGACCGCGTCGGGCACGGGCTCGTGGTGCACGGCCACCGCGAGCACCCGCACCGAGCGGTCGTCGCTGACCCACACGACCTCCGGAGCGGCTGGCACGGCGAAGGGGCGGAGGTCGACCTCGATCGGCTCCGCACCGACGTGCTCGACCCGGAGCGCGAGGTCATCGTCGAACGGGTCGAGCATGCGCCGGACGAACCGGGCCGCCGCCCCCTCGGGGGCCACCACCACGAGAGGGCCGGTGTCGACGAGTTGCTGCTGCACCCAGCGCGTCATGGCCACGTCGGCCAGGTCGACGACGTGGTCGCTGTGCACGTGCGTCACGAACAGGGCGGACAGCGCGTGGGGTGGAGCACCCGCTTCCATGAGGCGCAGCACAGTGGCCCGGCCGGCATCGAACTGCAGGGCGATGTCGCCGCAGCGCACGAGGGCGCCCGCGCCGGCCCGGCCCGGGATCGGGTGGGGCACGCCCGTGCCCGTCAGGGTCACCTCGGTCGTCATCGGCGAAGGGTCACAGCGACGCGGCCCAGCTGGTGAGCGTCTCGACGTAGAGGGCGGGATCCTGGCCGTGCAGGGAATGGCCCATGGCCGGCAGCGAGACGTAGTCGAAGGCGTTCCCGGCCCCGGTGACGAGCTGGCGAACGCGCTCGACCTGGAGATCGGAGATGGCGCCGAGCAGCGCCCCGGTCGACTCGTCGATCATCCGGAAGTGGTGGGTGAACAGCACGGGGACCTTGACCGACGCCAGCATCCGCCCGTGGTCACAGCTCGCGGCGACGGTCCCCGTCCAGAACGCCCGCGCCCACTCGGGGTCGTACTCCTTGAGGTTCTGCCCCGGCTCGCCTGATGCGCCGAACGCGCCCGCGACCGCGCCCAGCCAGCCGGGCAGCTCGTCGGGGACGGCCGCGACCATGGCGTCCCAGTCGCCGATGCTCCACTGGTCGCCGAGGTACTTCGCCAGGAGCGCGAACATCGGCCCGATGCTCTGGCCGATGCCCTGACCGGTCGCCGGCCGGGTCTCCGAGGAGAACAGCGGCGGGTCCTCGTAGTAGGCGCCGCGGACCTGTCCGGGTCTCGCGTACGCGGACAGCCAGGCAGAGAGGACACCGCCCGACGAGAGGCCGGCCACGATGGTGGGACGGCCGATGACGCCGTCGACGAACCGGACCAGGTCGTTGCCCATGTTGTCGAGCGTGTAGCGCCCGGGCGTCCTGGTGGATCGGCCCTGGCCGCGGAGGTCGACGGCATGGGCGTGGAAGTGGTCGGCCAGCAACGGCAGCGCCGCCTCGTAGCCCCACCACGACTCGGTCTGCCCGGGGATCAGCAGCAACGCCGGCTTCGAGGAGTCGCCGGCGACCGCGTAGTTGAGCTGCACCTCCCCCGTGTCGAAGAGGTGCTCGTCGAAGGCATGCGACACGTAGGTCACGTCGGGCGCGTGCGGCCCGAAGGCGTTGGCGAAGCGGCCCATCACACGCACCGGTTGCGGATCGTGCCGATGCCCTCGATCCACGATTCGAGCACCTGGCCGGGCTGCAGGCACCTGGTCGGCTGGCGGGTGAACCCGACCCCGGCCGGTGTGCCGGTGAAGATCACGTCGCCGGGCATCAGCGGCAGCACCGCCGACAACTCGGCGACGAGATCGGGCACGTCGAAGATCAGGTCGCTGGTGCGGGCGTCCTGCACCGTCTCGCCGTCCACCGAGCAGCCCAGGGCCAGGTCGTCGGGATCGTCCAGCGCGTCCGGGGTCACGACCCAGGGGCCCATGGGCCCGTACCCACGGCGGGACTTGCCGAGGGAGAACTGGGCCCCGGCCGCGAACTGCAGGTGCCGGTCGCTGATGTCCTGTCCGACGGTCACCCCGGCGACGTGGCTCCAGGCGTCGGCTCGGGCGACCCGGTCGGCCTCGCGGCCCATCACGACCACCAGCTCGACCTCCCAGTCGATGCTCTCGTTGGGGATCTCGATGTCGTCGAAGGGCCCACCGAGGCTGGCCGGGAACTTGGTGAAGGTGGCCGGGACGGCGGGGACGGCCATGCCCGACTCCTCGGCGTGGCTGCGGTAGTTGAGCCCGATGGCGAACACCTGGCGGGGCCGGGGCACGGGGCACCGCAGGTCGTCCTCGACGAGCGGGCCGGTGGCGCCGGTGACCGTGGCGGCGAACTCGAGGAACGCCGGCCAGTCGTCGTAGAGGCTCATGGGGTCGGGCCCGAACCGGCCACCGGAGGCGGTGGCGACGTCGGCGATGCCGTCCTCGAGCACCAGCACGGCGCGGTCGTTGGCGTTGGCGATCTTCATGGTCAGTGTCCTCGTGGTCGGTCGGGAGCCGGTCCGGTCATGGCGCGACCGGGGCGGCCGCGAGCTGCGCGCGCAGGCGGGACAGCAGGCCGACGGCGCCGGAGACGCTGGTGGCCGTGCCGTACACGTTGAAGTCCGGTCGTTGCAGTGCCCACGTGACCCCATGGTCGCCGAACCAGCGGGCGTAGGTGCCGTCGGTGTCGTCGATCTCGCCCCCCGGCCCCAGGGTCAGCACCGCGCCACCGATGCGCTCGAACCAGGTCGCCAACTCCGGCTCGAGGTCGATGGGATCGGCATCGACGGTGACGAGACGCCAACCGGCCCCCGCCACGGCGTCGAGCAGGCCCGGACGGCCACGGTGGGCGATGGTGCCCTGCGGGAACAGGTGGCCCGCGACATCGGTGGCCAGGTCGAACAACCCGCCGTCGATCGGCGGAAGGGGTGGGATCTCGCTCAGCCCTTCGGTCAGGGCCGCGGTCATGGCGGCATCCCGGGCGGCCGCCTCGTCGGCGTCGGGGACGCAGATCACCCTGCCCAGCTCCATCGAGAACTCGATCACGCCGCGGGCGTGCGGCATCCGCTCCTGGGCGTAGGTGTCGAGCACCCCGTCGCCGCGCCTGCCCGTCGAGGACGAGGTCGAGCTTCCAGGCCAGGTTGGCCGCGTCACGGACGCCGGCGCACATGCCCTGCCCGGCGAACGGCGGCATCAGGTGGGCGGCGTCGCCGGCGAGGAAGACCCGACCGACGCGCCACTGCTCGGCGTAGCGGGCCCCGAAGGTGTAGACCGCGTGGCGTTCGAGGGTGGCGTTCTCCGGCGAGACGTCCCACGGCTCGAGCAGCTTCCACGCGACCTGCTCGTCGTTCAGGTCGACGAGCTGCTCGTCGGGCAGCGCCATGAACTCCCACCGGCGCCGTCCCGGCCCACCCGACACGGCCGTGGTCGGTCGATCGGGATCGCAGACCTGCAGGTTGATCGGGTCGTACCGGCGCGGTTCGTGCAGCACGACATCGACGATCAGCCAGTCGTGGAAGAAGCCCAGGTCGTCGGACCGGCACACCGATGAGCTCGCGCACCGTGCTGTTGGCCCCGTCGCACCCCACCGCGTACCGGCACCGCACCTCGACCGCGCGCCCGTCGCCATCGGCGCCGACCACGGTCACCCCGTCGCCGTCCTGGTGCAGGGCGACGACTTCGACGCCCCGGCGCAGCTCGACACCCGACAGCTCACCGACCCGCTCGTCGAGCAGCGCTTCGAGCGCGGGCTGGTTGAACATCGAGGACTCGGGCCAGCCTGACGCCCCCAGGCCGATGCGCCCGAAGCGCAGCAGCGTGGCGCCGGCGGCGTTGCGCCACTCGTAGACCTCGGCCGGTTCGCTGATCGAGGTGAGGGCCGTCCCGATCCCGCACGCCTGGAGGATGCGGCCGACCTCGTGGTCGAAGTGCACGGCGCGGGGTAGCGGGTAGGGCGCCGGCCACCGCTCCAGCACCACGACGGTGTGGCCGAGCTGGGCCAGCAGGATGGCCAGCGTGCTGCCCGACCGGGCCGTACCCGACGATGGCGACATCGCAGTCGAGCGCCGCCGCGGGCTGCGCCGGGGTCACGGCTGGCGCAGGGGTTGGTGGCCCCACGAGCTGATGCGGTCGTAGCGGCGGTTGTCGTCCCAGTCGTCGGTGATGACCCGGGCGCCGTGGCCGACCTCGACCTGGAACCCGGCGGGACTGGTGACGTAGAAGCTGAACATGCCGTCGTTGTCGTGACGCCCCAACCCGTTGGGGATGGCGAGGTCGGTGGCCCACGCCCGATCGAACGCGGCGCCCACGTCGTCACGGTCGTTGGTCTCGAACATCACGTGGTGGAGCACCTGCGGGAGGTCGAAGGGCGCCCTGGCGAGGGCGAGGGTGTGGTGGCGCTCGTTGCAGTGGTAGAAGCGCACCTCGAGCACGATGCCGGGGGCCAGCTCCATCTCGAGCCAGTCGGACTGCTCGAGCCCCAGACCGTCGACGATGAACGCGTGGGACTCGTCGAACGCGGTCGTGGCGAACACGGCGTGACCGAACCCCACGCCCTCGGTGAGGAACCCACCGGGCATCGAGCGGCGACGAGAACGGCGTGGGGGCATCGGCCAGCCCGGTGACCACCTCGACCGGCACACCCCACGGGGCCATGGAGCGGCCGAGCCGATCGACCCCCCGTGCGGCCCGCTCGCCCTCGGTGCCGTCGGAGACCTCGAACCCGGCGGCGCGGAGCCGATCGCCGACGTCGTCGAAGGCCGCGGCGTCGAGCGCCTCGATGCCGAGGTAGACCGCGTCGTTCGCCGTGCCGGCTTCGATCATCAGCCGGTGCGCCTTGTCGTCGTTGCGCCAGGTCAGCGCACCGGTGGTGGTGGGCTCACCCGGGACGAGGCCGATGACCCCGCCGAAGAACGGCGTGAGGGCCGCGGGGTCGGGTACTTCGATGCCGAGATAGGCGAGCTCGATCTGGTGGCGCATCGCCCAACCGTATGTCTTAACGATAGTTGTTGCAACAGTTATTCTTGATCGGCCCAGAGCGCCTTCGCCAGCAGCCGGTCGAGCTCGGTGATCTCGTCCCGCGTCAGGTTCGACCACTGGCGGCGGTGGAAGTCCTGCATCTCCGGCGTGATGTCGGCGAAGGCGCGGCGGCCCTCCTTCGTGGCCCGCACCAGCACACCCCGACGGTCGTCGGGGTTCGGGAAGCGCTCGGCCAACCCCGCTCGCTCGAGCCGGTCGATCAGGCGGGTGGTGTCCGACGCCCGGTTCAGCAGGCCGTCGGCCACGGCGCCGATGGGGAGGCCGGCATCGGGGTCGTCGGCCAGGCACAGCACCCACAGCGCCACGTACTGCGCATGGGTGAGCCCGGCCGCCCGGCAGATCTCGTCCACCTGGTCGAGACTGCGATTGGCCAGCAGCATGACGTTGAGGTGGACGTCGCGCCCGAGGGTGACCGCACGCGGTTCACGGAGCTTGGTGGCGGTCTTGGAATCCATCGCCGGAGTGTAGATGCACCTGCAGAAGTCGTTCTCACAACTTCTGTTCTGCCATTGAACTACGCTCGCCTCCCGTGCCCGACGACCGCGTAGACGTCCACGCCCACTACCTGCCCGAGACGTACCGGCAGGCAGCCGAGTCGGCGGGCCACGCGATGCCCGACGGCTTCTTCGAACTGCCGCCGTGGGAGGCCCGGCGACACGTCGAGGTGATGGACCGCCTCGGCATCGCCGTGAGCCTGCTTGTCCATCTCCTCGCCGGGGGTCCACTTCGGCGACGACGACGACGCCCGCGGCCTCGCCCGCGAGGTGAACGAGGCCGGACGTCGCGCCGTCGACGCCCACCCCGGCCGGTTCGGGCTCCTCGCCTCCCTCCCGGTCCCCGACATCGCCGGCACCATCGACGAGATCGGCTACTGCTACGACGTCCTCGGCGTCGACGGCGTCACGCTCCTCACCCACGTCGGCGGGGTCTACCTCGGCGACCCGGTCCTCGAGCCGGTGTTCGACGAGCTCGACCGCCGCCACGCCCGCCTGTTCATCCACCCCACCTCGCCCGTCTGTTGGGAGCACACCGCGCTCGGTCGCCCCCGTCCCATGCTCGAGTTCTTCTTCGACACGACCCGAGCCGTGGTCAACATGGTGCTGAACGGCACCATCGCCCGGCATCCGCAGATCGAGATCATCGTCCCCCACGCCGGTGCCACCCTCGCGATGGTCGCCGATCGCATCGCCGCGTTCACCTTCGCCCTGGCCGATGTCGACCCCGCCACCGACGTCTACGCCGATCTCGCCCGCCTCCACTACGACCTCGCCGGCTTCGCCCTCCCCCGACAGCTCGACGCGCTGCTCGCGCTGACCACCGCCGAGCACCTCCACTACGGCAGCGACTACCCCTTCACGCCCGAGGGCGTCGTCGAGCTGCTCGCACGGCAGCTCGACGACGCCGGCGACCCGCCCGGGTCGCTCATCGCGGCCGCGACCGACAACACCCGGCGGCTCTTCCCGAGGTTGGGCAGGTAGCTCGCTCCGCGGTGGCTCGACGATCAGCGGCAGTGGATGGCGACGTAGTTGCTGGTGTTTGCCATGGTGGAGAAGTAGCTGGTGCTCGTCATCAACTGGTTCATGGTCGAGCGCATGGGCGAGTCGCTGGCCGTTCCGCCGACCCGCTGGCGCTGGGTGGGCGACGGCGAGTGCTTGGACGTCGGTGACCGGCACCTGCACGCCGTGCGCCCTCCGATCTTCGACTCCCCCACCACCCGGGGCCTGTTCGATCCGAGCACGGGCGTCTACTGGGGCTCCGACTCGTTCGCCACGCCGATGCTGACCCCCGTGCGCGACGTCGACGAGCTCGACGGCGAGTTCTGGGCCGACGGCATGGTCATGTTCAACCAGTACGTCAGCCCGTGGCTCGAACTGGTCGACGGTCGGAAGTTCCAGGCCACCGTCGATCGCGTCGAGCAGCTGCGGCCGTCGGTCATGGCGGGGTGCCACACGCCGGCGATCGGTGGCAGCCACGTCGCCCGGGCGCTCGACGTGACCCTGTCGGTGGCCGCCGCGTGACGACGGGTTCGGTCACTCCAGGGCGGCCCGCTGCACGTAGGCGACCACGCCGGCCACCTCCGACGGATCGCTGACCCGCTGCTCGGCGGCCTGGTCGATCAGCAGGCCGAAGACCAGGTGATGGCTGAACCAGGCGTCCCGGTGCGGGTCGCCGGGGTCGAGGCCCCGGAGCCGCCGGGCGGCGCCGATGGCCTCGACGAGCGGCAGGACGAGTTGCTCGGTGAGGCCGTTGATCTCACGCGGGAACCGCTCGAGCAACCGGGGGTGGGCGAGCAGGAACAGGCGGTTGGCCCGGACCAGGTCATCGGTGCGGAGCAGGTCGAACATGCCCTCGACCCACGCACCGAGCCGGTCGAGCGGATCGTCGAGCTCCGCGAGCTGGTGCGCCAGGAACGACCGGGTGTTGCTGCCGGCCTGCTCGATGAGCACCAGCAGCAGGTCGTCCTTGGTCGGGAAGTGGCGGTAGAACGCGGCGGTCGAGAGACCGGCCTCGACCAGGATCTCGTTGACGGTCGGATCGACCGTGCCGCGGTCGCTCATCACCTTCAGCGCGGCACGGGTGAGCCGGTCGACCTCGTCCTCGTACTTCTCCCGCTTGCGGGCCAGGGCGCGCTCGACCCCGCGTGGGGGCTCGCCACCCGCGCCGGCGCCGACGCCGACGCCCACTCCGGCCGGTTCCCGGGCCACGCGCCGCTCAGCCGAGCTCGAACGGACCGCGACCCATCTGGTCGCGCACCGACACCACCGGTGGGTTGGTCAGCGACCGCCGCTGCCAGTTCGCACCGTCGACCACGAGGGTGTGCCCGCTGATGAAGCGAGCGTACGGCGAGGCCAGGAACGTGGCGGCCCATCCGAGCTCGCGGAGGCGACCGACCCGCATCGCCGGCTGGCGATCGCCCTTGTCGTCGAGCGTCTTCAGGTTGCCCCGGATGTCGTCGGTCATGTCCTCGTGCGGGAACAGGCCGGGCACCAGCCCGTTCACCTGGATGCCGTAGGGGCCCCATTCCACGGCGAGGGTCTCGACCATGTTCTTGACCCCGGCCTTGGCCGCGGCCGAGTGGGCGAACCCCGGCCCACCCGTCCACGCGTAGGACGCGCCGACGTTGATGATCGAACCGGGCGTCCGCGCCTCGAGGTGGCGCCGGGCGAACTCACGGGCACAGAAGAAGGTGCCGTTGAGCGTGATGTCGACGACGGTTCGCCAGGCGTTGGGGGACATGTCCTCGGCCGGGACGGGGAAGTTGGCCGCCGCGTTGTTGACGAGGATCCCGGGGAGGCCGCAGGCGGCTTCGGCGTCGTCGAACGCCGCGGCGATCTGCTCGGGATCGCGGATGTCGCAGGTCACCGTGGTCACCTGCCCGCCGAGATCCCCGATGAGCTTCCTCCCGGCCTCGAGGTGCTCGGGCTTGCGGCTGGCGATCACGATGGTGGCGCCGAGGCGGGAGAACTCCGACGCGATGGCCGAGCCCAGCCCGGTGCCTCCCCCCGTCACGAAGACGACGGCGCCGTCGTAGGTGCCCGCGGGCAGGGCGCTGGCCCCGACGTCGGGTGGCTCGGGCAGCCCTGGAGTCGGCGCCGGTGTGGGCTCGGTGTCGGCCATGTCAGCTCCCCTTGTACGACGGCTCGCGCTCCTCGGCGCGGGCAGCACGGAACTCGGCGTAGTCGTCGGACCGGTTGATGAAGGTCTGGTAGATCAGCTCGTCGGACATCGAGCTGCGGATCTCCGGTTGGCTCAACTTGGCCAGCACCCGCCGCGCCATGTTGACGGTGACCGCAGGTGACGATGCGATGCGCTCGGCCATCTCACGGACGGTGCGGTCGAGGTCCTCACGCGGTACCACGCGCGACACGATGCCGTGGGCGTAGGCCTCGGCCGCGTCCATGGCCCGGCCGGTGAGCACCAGGTCGGCGGTCACGCCCGCCCCGCAGATCTGGAACAGCGCCCCGACCCCGCCGGTGTCGGGGATCACGCCGTGCCCGGTCTCGGGCAGCATGAACCGGGCGTCCTCCGACGCAACCCGGATGTCGCAGAGGAGCGCCCGCTGGAAGCTGCCCCCGATCGACCACCCCTGCATGGCGACGATGACCGGGGCGTCCAGGTCCCACAGCTGCTGGATGCCACGGTGGCCCCGGCGCATGAGGTCGTGGTGGCTGAGCGGAACCGCGCTGTTGCCGATCGTCCCCACGTCGCGGCCCGAGCTGAACGAGTGGCCCTCGCCCCGCCAGATGACGGCCCGGAGGCCCGGCCGCCCCCGCAGCTCCGCCAGGATGTCGAAGAGCTGCTCGTCCATGTCGTCGCCGAAGGCGTTGCGCTTGGCCGGGTTGTTGTTGGTGATGACGGCGATGGGGCCGTCGATCTCGAGGTCGACGGTGCCCGGCACCGCCACGTCGTCGCTCATGGATCTCCCCCTCGGAGGCCGCTCGGCCGCCTCTTCGGCGGGCGATCAGCCGACCGGCGAGGAACGATCCGAGAGTTGTGCTGTGACTTTTCGAAACGGTATTCTGCCACGCCGGTGACCACCCACTCGGAAGATCGACGGGCGACCGCTCAGTGTGGCGAGGTTCGTGCCGATGGGACACGCGGGAGCCGCCGGACGCGAGTCGGCGGTCCCGGCAGCAACGAGCCACAGAGATACGCTTCTCGCCGGGCGAACTGGCGTAGTCCAGTGATGTTGTAAGGGGTCGGGGTGCCACGAGACCAGAGGCTCGACCGGACGGTGATCCGCACGGACATCGACCCCACCGTCGTGTCCCGGCTCTCGTCCTCGTTCCGGACGCTCTTCTCGGACTCGGGCGGTGACACGGGCCTGTTGACCGACCTGGTCGCGCACTTCCCTCTGGCGGTGCTGGCCGTCGACACGGACGGCGTGGTGACCCTCTCCCACGGCAGCGCGCTCGATCGGATCGGCCTCGGGCACGGCGAGTTGGTCGGCACGCCGGCCCACGCGTGGGGCGACGAGGCCATCGAGTTCGTGCAACGCGTCCGTGAGGGACGGGCCCAGGTCTGCGACCTCGAAGGGACATCGGACTCCGAGTCGTTCCGCTATCGGATCTTCGGTGTGCCCGACGGAGAGGGAGGGGCCTTCGCGCTCATCCTCGACCTCAGCGACGCGCTCGTCGCCGAGCGCGAGGGCAACGCCAACCGCGCCATGCTCGAGTCGGCCATCGAGGGATCCGGTGCGTGGATGGTGGTGCAGGACTCGACGGGTGTGGTGCTCGCCATCAACGACGAGGCCCGCCACCACCTGCAGATCGAACGGGGCCAGCTCGAACGGGGCACCGCGCTCGAACGGTTGGACCCGATCCACGAGGACGGGCACCGGTTCGAGTCCGACGAGTTCCCGGGTCGGGCCGCCCTGCGATCACGCGTGCCTCAACGCAACGTCCTCATGGGTCTGCTCATCGCCGGCGAGCGGCGGTGGATGAGCGTCTCGTCGGTTCCGGTCACCCTCGAGGGAGCGGAGGTGGTGGTCACGTCGTTCATCGACGTCACCGAGCGCCACCCGACCGTCGACCTGCTGCGCGACAGCGAGGACCGGTTCCGCCTGCTCGCCGAGCAGGCTCCGCTCGCCATCTTCATCGTGGGCATCGAGGGCCAGTTCCTCTACGTCAACCCTGCGGCCGAGGAGATCGTCGGACGCCCGCTGCGGGAGATCCGGGAGATCGGGTGGCTGGCCCTCATGCACCCCGACGACCAGGAACGGCTGATGGGGCCCGATGCGCAGACGGACCTCGATCAGTTCGAGCCGATCGAGTACCGACTCGTCCGCCCGGACGGCACCATCCGATGGGTGCGCACCAGCGGTGCCGCCATGCACGACACCGACGGCACGGTGATCGGCCTGGTCGGGACGGCCGCCGACATCACCCAGATGCGCCTCGCCGACGACAAGCTGCGCGAGAGCGAGCAGCGGACACGAGCGATCCTCGAGACGGCGGCCGAGGGCATCGTCTCGTGCGATGAGCTGGGTCTCATCATCGAGTTCAACGCCGCCGCGGAGCGGATCTTCGGCTACGACTCGGAGGCCGTCATCGGGCGACGCACCATCCTCGATCTCTTCGCCCCCGCCGATCGGGAGCTCCACGGGCGCCTGATGGAGGAGTACCGCGCCGGCGCGCCGGCTCGGGTGGTCGGTCGGCCGCGGCTCGACGTCACCGGCCTCCGCAAGGACGGCACGTTCGTGCCGGTCGAGATGGCCGTGACCGAGCTCGACAGCAACGAGGGGCGGATCTTCACGGCGGTCATGCGAGACCTGACCGAGCAGCAGAAGTTCGCGCTCGAGCTCGAGCACCTGGCCACCCACGACTCGCTCACCGGCCTCCCCAACCGAGCGCTGCTCGCCGCCCAGCTGGAGACCGCCCTCGTGCGGGCCGATCGGGACCGCACGACGCTCGCCGTGCTCTTCGTCGACATCGACCGAGTGAAGCTCGTCACCGAGGCGCTGGGCCACCGCGCCGGCGACGAGTTGATCGAGCTGGCCGCGGCGCGGCTCCGCCGGGCCGCGGGGCCGGCGCCCACGCTGGCCCGGTTCTCCAGCGACCAGTTCGTCGTGGTCATGGAGGACCTGGCCGACGGCGGTGAGGCCGTGGATACCGCCATCCGCATCATCGAGGCGATCAACCAGCCGTTCCTGGTGGCGGCCGACGAGGCGTTCGTGGCGGCCAGCGTGGGCATCGCGTTCGCGGTCGAGGGCGTCGGTCAGGCCGACGTGCTCGTGAGCAACGCCGATGTCGCGATGGGGCGGGCGAAGTCGTCGAGCGCCACCCGCTACGAGGTCTTCGACAGCGAGATGCGAGCCTGGGTCGAAGGGCAGCGCAAGACGGAGATCGCCCTGCGGCACGGCATCGACCGCGGTGAGTTCGAGCTCTTCTACCAGCCGGTCGTCGAGCTCGTGACGTCCGACGTCGTGGGGTACGAGGCCCTCGTCCGGTGGAACCACCCCGATCTGGGGCTGCTCGCCCCGAGCGAGTTCATGGCCGTCGCGGAGGACAGCGGCCTGATCGTCGCCCTCGGCGAGTCGATCCTCCGCGACGCCATCCGCCAGTCGGCGACCTGGCGAGCGAACGGGTCGGCACCGAGGCGATCGGGCAACGTGGCCATCAACCTCTCGGCCCGTCAGCTCGACTCCCCTGGGCTGGTCGACACGGTGCGTACCGCACTCGACGACTTCGGGGCCGACCCCGCGCAGATCACCTTCGAGATCACCGAGACGGTGCTGCTCCACGACGTCGAAGCCGTCGTCGACACGCTCGACGACCTCAAGGGTCTCGGGGTGCGCTTGTCGCTCGACGACTTCGGCACCGGCTACTCGTCGCTCACCTACCTCTGCCGCCTGCCGATCGACACCGTGAAGGTCGACCGCAGCTTCGTGTCCCAGCTCGGCACCGCCGCACGCGATGCGTCGATCGTCGAGATGGTCGTCGCCATGGCCCGGACCCTGCAGCTCGACGTCGTCGCCGAGGGCGTCGAGACCGCCGAGCAGGCCGAGGTCCTGCGGGGGTGGGGCTGCCGCTACGCGCAGGGCTTCCTCTTCGCCCGCCCGAAGCCCGTCGCCGACCTCGACGACTGATCCGGGGCGACTGATCCGCGACAGGGCTTCAGCGGCGGCTCTCGATGTACTTCCGGTAGCCCTCGGCCAGCGTGCGCAGCTCGGGGTCGGCGTCGAACCGGGGCTGGAACTTCTGCCACGCCGCTTCGCGCTTGGCCGGGATGTACTCGGTCGGCCAGTAGCCCTCGTGGGCGCGATAGCCCTTCAGCACGTTGCGGGCGACGGTGGCCTTGTGCACCTCGTCGACCCCGTCGGCGATGCCCATCGTCGGCGCCGCCGCGTACATCGCCTGCAGTGGGGTCAGGTCGGTGGTGCCCAGCGAGCCCATGATGTGCAGCGCGTTGAACGACACGTCCCGCAGCACCTTGGCCATCGTGTACTTGACCGCGGCGATGTCGGTGCGCGTCTCCTGCGTGCTCGTGTTGTCGATCTTCCACGCCGTCTCGAGCACGAACAGGCGCAGCATGCGGATCTGGGCGTAGGAGTCGGCGATCTTCTCCTGCACCATCTGGTGCTCGGCGATGATCTTGCCGTGCGACTCGCGGCTGAGCGCCCGCTCGCACATCATGTCGAAGGCCAGCTTGCACTGGGCGATGGTGCGCATGGCGTGATGGATGCGACCCCCACCGAGGCGCCGCTGGGCCAGCACCTTGGCCCCGTCCTCGGGCCCGAGCAGGTGGTCGAGGGGGACGCGGACCTCGTTGTAGATGATGTGGTTGTGGTTGCGGGGCTCCGGCATGATCTCGACGCCGGGGGTCTCGCGGGGCACGACGAACATGCCATTCGTGCACATCACGAACAGGATGTCGGCGACCCGACCGGCGCTGGTGAACCACTTCTCGCCGTTGATCACCCACTCGTCGCCGTCGCGCGTGGCGTAGGTCTTGAACAGGTTGGGGTCGGAGCCGCCCTGCGGCTCGGTCATGGAGTACGCCGACCACAGCTCCTGGTTGAGCATCGGCTGGAGCCAGCGCTCCTTCTGCTCGTCGGTGCCGTACGCCGCGAGCATCTCCATGTTCCCGGTGTCGGGCGCCGCCGCGCCGAACATCTGCGGGGCGCTCGGGTACCGCCCGAGGATCTCGTTGAGCAGACCCAACTGGAGCTGGCCGTAGCCCGGACCGCCGAGGTCCTCGTCGAGGAAGATCGCCCACAGGCCCTGGTCCTTGATCTGGTCCTGCAGGCCCTTGACCAGCGCCTTGATCTTGGGATCCCTGGACCGGACCGCGTACGGGAACACGTAGTCGAGCGGTCCCACCTCCTCACGGCAGAACTCCTCGACCCAGTCGAGCTTCTTCTGGAACGCGGGATCGGTCGAGAAGTCCCAAGCCATGATGTCTCCTTGTCGTGGCGGGCCCGCCGTCGGGACCCACGGGACACGCGCCCCCCGGCGCGGCCAGGTCGCCATTCTGCTCGCGTTGGCCGGGCGAACGCGACTTCGGGCGGCGCGACACCTGAGGACCCACCTCAGGTGAAGTCGGAGCCGCCGTCCACGTTGACGTCGGCGCCGGTCATGTAGGTGTTGAGCCGGGACGCCACGAAGGCGATGACCGGACCGATCTCAGCCGGGTCACCGGCGCGACCGAGGTGGGCCGGATGGCCGAAGTCCTCGGCCATGATCCGCATCACGTCGTAGAGGTCGTCGGGGTCGGCGTGGCGCTCGGGGGCGAGCGCCTCGACGTAGCTGCGCATGCCGGCCGAGTTGAACGAGCCCGGCGAGACGCAGTTCACCAGGATGCCCTCGGGCGCCAGTGACAGCGAGAGGTTCTTGGTGACGCTCGTGAGGGCCGCCTTGGCCGCGGTGTAGGCGATGATCGACGGGGACTGCCGCTTGGTCGAATGGGCCGAGACGTTGACGATCCGGGCCCACTCGGCGCGGCGCAGCAGGGGCAGCGCCGATCGGACGCAGCGCACGGCGCTCAGGGTGCCGATGTCGAAGGTGGCGGCCCACTCCTCGTCGTCGAGGTCGTCGAACGGCTTCACCCCGACCTCGACCGGTCCGGCCGCGTTGACGAGCACGTTGAGCTCGCCCCAACGCTCGCCGATCGCCGCGAACGCCCGCTCGACGCTGGCCCGGTCGGTGAGATCGGTCTCGATGGCGAGCACGTCGGGGCTCCCCCGCTCGATCAGCGCCTGTTCCGTCTCGCGCCGGGCGTCGGGCGTCCGACCGAGCACGGCGACCCGTGCCCCCTCCCCGGCCAGGCATTCGGCCGCGGCCCGGCCCATGCCCTTGGTACCACCGCTCACCACCGCGGCGGCGCCCTTCAGCCCGAGATCCATCGAGTCCCCTTCGTCGTCGTTCCTGATCGTCGCACGAGCAGATCGACCCACATGGCTCCGAGCCATGCTGCGAAGCGGTCGGAGGTCCACCCCCGCTCGTTCACGAGGCGATGCCAGAGCATGCCGTCGGTCATCGACCAGATCACGTCCCGGCACTCGTCCTCGCTGACGGCGAGCTGCCCGGTCTCGGCGGCCTCGGCGGCCATCACGGTCATCCCGGCGAGCCGCTGGCGACCCATCTCCTCGAGCATGGCGGCGGCCGCCGGATCGGCACCCGCCGCCGACTGCACCATCAGCTGGAAGGGGGCGATCCGTTGCGCCGTCCTCGTCGAGAAGGCGGCGTGCAGCCGGAGCCGCTCGGCCAGGTCGGGCTCGGCGCGGATCGCCATGACCTCGGGACGCTCGTGGAAGACGATGTCCTCGTCGTCGCCGCCGACCGTGATGTCCCATGCTCTTGCCAGCAGGTTCGCCTTGTTGGCGAACGAGGCGTAGATGGTCTCGACCGACACGCCCGCCGCCTGCGCGATGGCGGCGACGGTGGTGCTCCCGTAGCCCTGCTCGACGAACAGGTCGCGGGCGGTGCGGATGATGACCGACCGCGTCTCCTCAGCCTGTGCTCGGCGGCGGGAGGAGTCATAGGTCCGCCGTTTGACCGGCTCCGTCGATTTCACTACAGTCTCCTTGTATTCATTCAATATCCACAGTAGTCATTTTGGAGGACGTCATGACGGACACCATCGGACCGGCCCAGGACTGGAGCGCCGTCGCCGAGGCGTGGGACGCCAACGTCGACGAGGTCGACCAGTACTCCGTCGAGGCAACCGACGCCTTGCTCGCCCGCCTGTCACCGCGGCCGGGCGACCGGGTGCTCGAGCTCGCGTCCGGGCCCGGCAGCCTGGGTAGCGCATGGTCGAGCCTCGTCGGGCCCTCCGGTCACGTCCTGCTGAGCGACATCGCTCCCGGGATGGTGGAGGTGGCGGGTCGGCGCAACGCCTCGCTCGCCAACGTCGATGTGGCGGTGGTCGACGCGTCGGCCATCGACCGTGCCGACGACGCCTTCGACATCGTGGCCTGCCGGATGGGGCTCATGTTCACCCCCGACCCGTCGGCTGCGCTCGCCGAGATCCACCGGGTGCTGGCTCCGGGAGGCCGGTTCGGCGCGCTCACCTGGGCCGGCCTCGAGCACAACCCGTGGATGACCTGCGTCGGCATGGCCGCCATGATGAACGGCCTGACGAGCGGCGGCCCACCCGTCGGGCCCGGTGGCATCTTCTCGCTGGGTGACCCGGGTGAGCTCGAGGCGCTGGTCGTGAGCGCCGGGTTCGTCGACGTGCACGTGGAGGCGTTCGACCTCACGTTCCGGGCCGACGACATCGACTCCCACGTCGAGCGGGTCAGCTCGTTGGCCGGTCCGCTGGCCACGGTGCTGCACGACGCCTCGCCGGAGCAGTCGGCCGCCGTGCGACGCACCGCGAGCGACCTCGCCGCGCCCTACCTCACCGACCGGGGACTCGAGATCCCCGGCCGGGCGCTCCTCGTCTCCGGCCGGGTCTGACCCCGGTCCGTCCCGGTCGCGGGTGCGGCGGTCGGCCCCGGCGCTCATCTGAGGCAAGCTGGCTCCGTGTCGCTGCGGCACGCTGACCCGCGCAGGCCAACCACCGAGAGGGACCCATCGTGAGCCACCTGACCGACCGCGTCGTCATCATCACCGGAGCCGCCAGCGGCTTCGGCAGGCTGCTCGCGCAACGCAGTGCCGCTCTCGGCGCCAAGGTGGTGGCCAGCGACGTCACCGAAGACGCACTGGTCGAGACCGTCGACGCGATCACGGCCGATGGCGGGCGGGCCGTGGCCGTCGTCGCCGATGTGCGCCGGCGCGGCGACATGGAGCGCGTCGCGGCCACGGCCGTCGACGAGTTCGGCTCCATCGACGTCATGGTCAACAACGCCGGCACCATGCCGCTCGCCTTCTTCGCCGATCACGCCACCGCGGCCGACGCGTGGGACCGGTGCATCGACGTCAACTTCCGGGGCGTGCTCAACGGGATCACCGCGGTCCACGACCAGATGATCCGCCAGGGCCGGGGCCAGGTCGTGGTGATCTCCTCGATCTACGGCAACCACGCGGTCGTCGGCTCGGCCGTCTACAGCGCGACCAAGGCCGCGGTGAACATCCTGGCCGACGCGCTCCGCCAGGAGTCGCAGGGGAAGATCAAGGTGACCGTCGTGCGCCCCACCGGGGTGCTCGGCACCGGGCTCAGCGCGACCGTCAGCAACCCCGCCGCCCTGTCGGGCATCGTCGGAGCCAACGAGCCCGCGTTCATGGACAGCGTGACCAGGTACCTCGAGGGGAACCTGCCGCCCGAGCAGAGCGACCCCGACAACATCGCCTACTGGGGCATCACGCCGGAGGAGCTCGTCGACCACATCGTCTACGCCATCGACCAACCGTGGGGCATCTCGATCGGCGACATCACGGTGCGGGCCAGCGGCGAGCACTACGTGCTCTGATCAGCTCGTCCATGGTCGACTACGAGCGCATCCACCCCGCGAGCCGGGCGGAGTGGCGGAGGTGGCTCGAGGCCCATCACGACACGGCCCCCGGGGTGTGGCTCGTCCAATGGCGGGCGGCCACCGGCAAGCGGCAGTTGACCTACGACGAGCTCGTGGAGGAAGCCCTGTGCTTCGGCTGGATCGACAGCCGCACGAACAAGTTCGACGACGAGCGTTCGATGATCATGATGACGCCGCGCCGGCCGACGAGCGTCTGGGCGAAGTCCAACAAGGACCGGGTCGAGCGGCTGATCACCGACGGGCGCATGACCGACGCCGGCCTTCGAGTGGTCGAGATCGCCAAGGCGAACGGGTCGTGGACGATGCTCGACGACGTCGACGCGCTGATCCTCCCCGACGATCTCGTCGCCGCGCTCGCGCAGGACGAACAGGCCCGACGACACTTCGATGCCTTCCCGCCGTCGAGCAAGAAGACGATCCTCTACTGGATCAAGAGCGCCAAGCGCGCCGGGACGCGGCAGCGTCGCATCGCCGAGACCGTCCGGCTGGCCGCCGCCGACATCCGGGCCCGGGCGCCAGGGGCCCAGGGCGACCAGTCGACGCCTAACGTGAGCCGATGAGCGCAGGGGGAACGACGTGATGCGCATCGGGTCGATCGGGGTCGAGGCGGCCATGGACGGGATGGCCACCCTGCCGCCCGAGGTCTTCAGCGCCGACGCCGAGGCCTGGCACCTGCACCGGGATCAGCTCGACGAGAGGGGGATGCTCCGCCTGCCCATCGGCGCCTTCGTCGTGCGCACCGACGAGCAGGTGGTGCTGATCGACGCGGGGGTCGGAGACGTCCACACCTCGATGTTCGACGGCGGTGCGCTGCTCGAGTCCCTCCTCGGCCTGGGGGTGGAGACGACCGACGTCGACACGGTGCTCTGCACCCACCTGCACGACGATCACCGGGGCTGGCTCGTTCGCGACGGTCAGCCGACCTTCCCGGCGGCGACGGTGCGCTTCGGGGCCGCCGACTGGCAGCAGTTCGTGGTCGACGTCGACCCCGGCGACCGGGGGCGCCGAGCCCTCGAGGTGCTGGCCGACGCCGACCGACTCGAACCGATCGACCACGACGGCGAGCTGGTCGCTCCGGGGATCACCGCCCGGTCGACGCCGGGCCACACGCTCGGTCACACCTGCTTCGTCGTCGCGTCGGGTGACGACCGCGCCATGTTCCTCGGCGACGTGATCCATTGCCCGGTGCAGCTCGCCGAGCCCGACTGGCAGTTCATCTTCGACGTCGATCCCGACCAGGCCACCGCCACCCGCGACGCGCTGTTGCGCGAGCTCGAGAGCACCGAGACCTGGGCCGTCCCGGCGCACTTCCCGGGCCTGAAGGCGGGCCGGGTGCTGCCCGGCACCGGCCGGCACTACTGGTCCTGAACGATCTCGCCGCCACACCTGCCCCCGGGGCCTCGTACGATCCGAGCCGTGCTGTGCGCGGAGTTGATCGGACGAGCAGCCGAGGTCGAGCGGCTCCACGCGCGGGTCGCCGGGCTCAGCGATCGCCGGGGCGGTGTGGTCGCGCTGGTAGGCGACGCGGGCGCGGGCAAGTCACGGCTGCTGCGCGAGGCGACCGCCGCCCCCGACGTGCTCGTGCTGTCGGGTCGGGCGGTCCCGGGCGACAGCCCCGTGCCCTACCGGCCCTTCGCCGAGGCGTTCCTCACGGCGCTCCGGGTGCGACCGCTCCCCCACGATCCATCGCTCGACGGCTTCGAGGGCCAGCTGGCCCGGCTGGTGCCGACCTGGAGCAGCAGCGCCCCGGCCGACGACTCGCCCGTCCTCCTGGGCGAGGCCGTCGTGCGCCTGCTGGCCGTCCTCGCCGCCGACCGACCCTGTGTCCTCGCCCTCGAGGATCTCCACTGGGCCGATCCGGAGACGCTGGCCGTGGTCGACTACCTCGGCGACGCCCTCCGCACCGAGGCGGCCCTCTGCCTCGGCACGAGCCGGCCGACGGGCCCGGCGATCGAGGTGCTCGAGCGGCTCGAGCGGCGCGACCCCGCGGCCGTGGTGCGGCTCACCCCGCTCGACGAGGCCGAGGTGTCCCGCATGGTCGGCGCCTGCCTGGACACCACCGAACCGCCCGCCGGCCTGCGCGAGTTCGTCCACCTGCACAGCGACGGCAGCCCGTTCCTGGTCGAGGAGCTCCTGGCGGGGCTCGTCGCGGCCGGGGCCCTGCGCCGGTCCGAGGGCCGCTGGGAGATCACCGGACCGCTCACGCCCTCGGTCCCGGCCAGTCTGCGCGACTCCATCCGGCGCCGGCTCGATGCCCTCGACGCCACGGACCGCCGCGTGCTCGGCGCGGCGGCGCTCCTCGGCCGCCACTTCGAGTGGGAGCTGCTGCCGGGCATCGCCGAGGTCGACGGACGGGCGGCCGTCGATGCCCTCCGGGCCGCGGTCGACGAGCAGCTCATCGAGACCGAGGGCGAGGGGTTCCGCTTCCGGCACGCCCTCACCCGAGAGGCCGTCCTCGCCGACCTGCTCCCACCCGACCGGCGTGAGCTCGCGGCCCGGGCGTGGCCGGCGATCGAGCGGGCCGACCCGGGCCTCCCGGGACCGTCGTGCCAGCTCGCCGCCGACCTGGCCGAAGCCGCCGGCGACCCCGCCGCGGCGGCCGAGAGGCTGACCGAGAGCGCCCGGCGCGCGCTGGCGAGCGGCGCCCTGGCGACGGCCGAGGCCACCGCCCGGCGGGCCCGGCAGCTGGGCGCCGCCGACGCCGCGGCAGCCCTCGATGCCGACGAGGTGCTGGTGCACGTCCTGGCTGCCGCCGGCAAGTCGGGCGATGCCCTGACGCTCGGCCGCAGCCTCGCCGAGCAGTTGGCCGCCGCCGCCGTTCCGGCGTCACGGCAGGCCGACCTTCTCGTCGCCCTCGTCCGGGCGGGGGTCGCGGCCGGTGACCTCGACGCCGCCGGCGCCGCGGCGATGGCGGCGCGGGACGCAGCGGGAGCCGAGCCCGACCCCGCCCTGCTCGCCCGAATCGACGCGGTCGCGGCCGAGGTGGCGCTCGACCGGGTCGAGCTGGAGGAGGCCGAGCGCCTCTGCCGCCGGGCGATCGACGGCGCGCGGGTCTCCGACCAGCCCGAGGTCCTGTGCGAGGCGCTGCTCGTCCTCGGCCGGGTGACCCGACCCCAGGGCGTCGCGACCGCCCGGGAAGCGTTCCGCCAGGCGGCCGACGTGGCCGCCGACGCGGGGTTGGCGCGCTGGCACCTCCGGGCCCAGCACGAGCTGGCCCTCGAGACCCTGGGCAGCGAGGGCAGCCGACAGCTGGCGGCGACCCGCGAGCTGGCTTCCCGCTACGGCGCGCACGTCACCGTGGCGGTGATGGACCTCGCGCTCGCCGACGGTGCCCTCTCCAACTTCGACCGTGAGGGCTGCCTGCAGGCGGCCGGCGCGTGCGTCGACGCGAGCCGCCGATACGGGCTCGCCACCGAACCGGTCGCCCACCTGTGGCTGGCCGGCGCCCACGCACTGGGGAGCGACGACGAAGCCATGCAGGTGGCCGTCGACGCGGCGCTCGCCCGGGACCCCGACGACCCCCGCATCCTCGGCGACCTCTACGGGCGGGTGCTCACCACCCGCGCCTTCGTCCGTGACGAGCTCGAGACCCTCCCCGACCTGCTCGACGAGATGATGGGCCACGTCAGACGCGCGCCCCCGACCACGTCGGTGTACCCCGGGCGCGTCGCCTGGGCCCTGCTCCACACCATCGACGACGACGACCACGGCGCCGCGGCCCGAGCCGAGTTCCACGAGATGACCGACCGGATGGGCATGGCGGTCTTCGAGCGGTTCGGCGACGTGATCGACGCGGTCGCGCTCGGCCGGGGCACCGACGCGGCGCGGGCGACCGCTCGGATCGGCCCCGCCTACGACGACATCTCGGCGGCGCCGCTGGGTCAGGGGATGCTGCGCTCGCTCGCCCTCCCCATCGCCCGGGCGGCGATCCGGGACGGGTGGGGCGACCCCGTGCGCTGGCTGCGGGAATCCGAGGCCTGGTTCGCCGAGCGGGGCTACGACCGCCTCGTGCGCCGCGCCCGAGCCCTCCTCGGCGAGGCCGGGGCGCCCGTGCCTCGCCGGGGCCGGGGAGACTCCGAGGTCCCGGCATCGCTGCGGGCGCTCGGCGTGACGAGCCGGGAGACGGACGTGCTGAAGCTGGTGGTGGCCGGTCGGACGACGAGGGAGATCGCGGACGCGCTCTACCTGTCACCCAAGACCGTCGAACGGCACCTGACCAGCCTGTTCGACCGCACCGGGGTGCGGAACCGGCAGGCCCTGGCCGAGTTGGGGGCCGCTCACCTCGCCTAATTGGGGGTCGGGTCCCCGATGTGGGGGAAGGCGGACAGGCGCATGCTCGACCCATGAAAACCAACACCCATGAGATCGCCGACGGCGTCTACCGCCTGTCGACGGTCGTGCCGGAGGCCGCCCCGGGCGGCTTCACCTTCAACCAGTACCTCCTCACCGGCGACGAGCCGATGCTGTTCCACACCGGTGGGCGGCAGCTGTTCCCCCTGGTGTCCGACGCGGTCGCCAAGGTGATCGACGTCGGCCAGCTGCGCTGGATCAGCTTCGGCCACGTCGAGTCCGACGAGAGCGGCGCCATGAACCAGTGGCTCGAAGCGGCACCCAGCAGCCAGGTGCTCTTCAACCCGCTCGGCTGCATGGTGTCGATCAACGACCTGAGCGATCGGCCGCCCCTCGTGGCCGACCCTGCGACGGCACACGAGATCGGCGGCCACACCATCCGCACGATCCCGACGCCACACGTCCCCCATGGCTGGGAGGCCCAGGTGATCTTCGACGAGACCACCCGCACGCTCTTCTGCGGCGACCTGTTCACCCAGGTCGGCGAGGGACCGGCGCTGGTGCACGACGCCGACGTCATCCAGCCGGCGGTCGACGCCGAGGACATGTTCCGGGCGACCGCCCTCACACCCGACACCGCGCCGACCATCCGCCGGCTCGCCGATCTCGAGCCCCGCACGCTCGCCCTGATGCACGGCCCCGCCTACGCCGGCGACTGCCGCCAGGCGCTGCTCGACCTCGCCGACGCCTACGAGGCCCGCTTCACCGGGGCGCTCGACCTGGCACACTCGGGGACGATCTGACATGCGACAAGAGCTCAGCACCGACACCGTCGAGCGCTACATCGAGGCCTCGCCCGAGGCGCTGTACGACCTGATCGCCGACGTCACCCGCACGCCCGAGCGGACCCCCGACATCGTGCGCTGCGAGTGGATCGACGGCGCCACCGGCCCCGCGGTCGGTGCCCGGTTCAAGGCGATCAACAAGCAGGGCCGGGGCCCGAACTGGAGCAACAAGCCGGTGGTGACGGTGGCCGAGCGGGGCAAGGAGTTCTCCTTCTCCCGCACCGAGCCGTTCGCCGGCACGATCCTCTGGCGCCACCGGTTCGTCGCCGAGGGCACCGGCACCCGGATGATCGAGAGCTACGAGGTGGTCGAGCCGATCTCGATCGTCGGCTGGTTCATCATCGACACCCTCTACGGCATGAAGGACCGCCGGTCCGACCTGCGCGCCGGCATGCAGCGCTCGTTGGAACGCGTCGCCGAGCTGATGGAGCCGGCGACGACAGCCCTCAACCCGTGATCGTCGCCAGGGCGGCCCGCAGCGCGACGTCTCGCGGGTCGCCCTGGAGGTCCGTGCCCATCCGGTCGGTGACGTAGCCGTAGCCGATGCCGACCTCGGGGTCGGCGTAGCCCATCGACCCACCCGCTCCCGGAGCACCGAAGGCGCTGGGGTGACCGAACGCGACGGACTCGCTGGGCTTCATGAACCCGAGCGAGAACTTCGCCGGGCCTCCGAAGCACTCGTCGTGGAACCCGTGGCGTGACGGGCTGGCCGGTGCCATCAGCGCCTCGATGGTCTCGGAGCGGAGCCCGAGCTCGCCGCCACCGTCGGCGAACACGCCGTAGGCCTTGGCGATGGCGCGGGCGGTGCCGATCCCCCCGCCGGAGGGGGCCTCCACCTCCCGCAGCACCACGAGCTCGGGATCGAGGTAGAAGGTGGTGCCCGGGTTGGCGATGAGCGACCGGTGGATGACCGAGCGCGGGTTCAGGGCGGCGACCGTCATCCCGAGCGGCAACCCGGTCAGCCTCCTCCAGAGGCTGGGGGGCTCGAGCGGCGCGATGCGGCCGACGGGGATGTCCGCCGGGACGCGGATGTAGAAGTCGATGCCCAGCGGCGTGGCGATCTCCTCCTGGAACACCTGACCGAGGCTGCGGTGCGCCGGGTCGACGCGCCGGATCAGCTCGCCCTCGTAGAAGCCGAGGCTGATGGCGTGGTACGCCTGGCGCTCACCCGGCTCCCAGGCCGGCCGCTGCGCGGCCATGACCTCCGCCAGGCGATCGAGGTCGGCGATGACCTCGACGTCGACCTTCTCGTCGAAGGCGAACAGCCCGGCCTGGTGGGCGAGCAGCTGGCGGATCGTGGTCTGCTCCTTGCCGGCCTGGGCGAACTCCGGCCAGTAGGTGCCGACGAGCTCGTCGTAGTCGAGCCAGCCGCGCGAGTGGGCCAGGGCCATGACCATGGCGGCGAGTCCCTTGGTGGTGGAGTGGACGATGGTCATGGTGTCCTCCCGCCACGGCTCGCGGCTCTTCCGGTCCCGCACGCCTCCCCACAGGTCGACGACCTTCTCGCCGGCCCGGTAGACGCAGCACGCGCCCCCGAGCTCGTTCCGCTGCGTGAAGTTCTCGACGAACGCGTCCCGCACCGGCTCGAACCCGTCGGCGACGGTTCCCTCGATCAGCAGCCGCGGCGTTGTTTCGGACATGGCGTCACCCCTCTCCAGACGCCGACGCGCCCCCTGCCATGCTGCGACGACCGCCGCCGTCCCGCCAGGGCCCTTGGGCCTTCGAGCTTCGAAGCGTCCGCGGCTGCCATGCTCGGTCGAGCACACGGACCGAGGAGACCTCAGATGGAGTTGATCGACGCACTGCGCACGACCGGGGCCGCACGCGAGTTCACCGACGAGCCGGTGGCCGACGAGGTCCTGGGGCGGGTGCTCGACAACGCCCGGTTCTCCCCGAGCGGGGGGAACCAGCAGGGTTGGCGAGTCGTCGTCCTCGAGGACCCGGAGATCCGCTCCCGGCTCCGCGACCTCTACCTCCGGGGTTGGTACGACTACCTCGCCATGACCGCGGCGGGCATCCGCCCGTGGGCGCCGCTCAACGACCGCGATGCCGAGGCCGCCGCCCTGACCGGCGCGGCGCAGCTCCGCTCGCAGGCGGAGGCCGGCCCGGGGGGCTTCGCCGAGCACCTCGATCGGGTGCCGGTCCTGCTGGCGCTGCTCGTCGACCTCCACGTGCTCGCGGCCGTGGACCGCGACCACGACCGCTACACGTTCGCCGGCGGGGCGTCGATCTATCCCTTCGCGTGGAGCGTGCTGCTGGCCGCCCGCGACGAGGGCCTCGGGGGTGTGATGACCACGATGGCGATCCGCGAGGAGCAGGCCGTGCTCGACCTGCTGCACGCCCCGGCGGGCCATGCCCTCGCTGCGGTGGTGGCCCTGGGCCACCCGCGGCGCCAGCCTCGCCGCCTGACCCGCCGCCCGGTGGACACCTTCACCACCATCGATCACGTCGAGGGCCCACCCTTCCGCCCCGGGACGACCTGATCCGGCCACCACCCGGTTCGCGGGAAACTCGGCCGTCGTCCGGCGGTCGATGTGGTTGATTTGGCCCCATGCTGCGAGCGCTGCGGTCTTCGCGCGACTTCAGGTTGCTCGTCATCGGCGAGCTGGTCAGCCGCTCGGGGTCGGCGGCCTCGTTCGTCGCGGTCTGGTCCGTGGCCGTCTACGAGTTCGGGGTCAGCCCGGGCGTCCTGAGCCTGCTCGCGCTGTGCAACACGCTGCCGCGCATCGTGGCGAGCATGGTCTCCGGCCGGATGGTCGACCGGCACGGGCCCCGCGTCGTCCTGCTCGTCGCCAACGTGATCGGGCTGCTCGGCAGCCTCGCCCAGTTCGCCAGCCCGACGCCGCTGGCCCTGGGCCTGGCCAGCATCGTCGCGGGCGCGGGCTTCGGCGCGTTCATGCCGGCGATCGGGTCGATGACGCCACGCGTCGTCGAGGAGCGCCACCTGCTGCCGGCCAACGCGATCCTCGAGCTGACGTGGCAGATCGGGTTCATCGTGGGTCCGCTGGCCGGAGCGCTCGCCATCCTCGTCGGCGGCACACGGGCGCCGCTCCTGTTCGACATCGCCACGTTCGTGGTCGCCATCGCCTGCATCACTCCGGTGCGGTTGCGGCCCATCGTGCACGACGGTGCGGCCGGAGACGAGGCCATGTCCGCCGAGGCAACGTCATCGGAGGCGGCCCGTCGTCGCGACGGGTTCATCGCCAGCCTCCGCTACACGTGGTCGCTCCCGGTCGCCCGGTTCGTCCTGGTGCTCGACTGCGGAAGCTGGATCAGCATCAGCTTCTTCATCGTGCTCGAGCCGCTCTTCGTCGACCGGGTCCTGCAGATGGGACCAGCGGTGCTGGGGCTGCTCCAGACCGCGTTCGGGCTGGGGGCGATCGTCGGTGCGGCGCTGGCATCGAGGGCCGAGCGTCGGGTCACCCCGACGCTGGTCGCGCTCACGATCGGCATCTGCGGCAGCGGCATGATCCTCTACACCATCACCAGCTCGGTCGTCGTCGCCGCCGCGGGTGTCGCGTGGTGGGGCGTCGGTCTCGGGCTGTGGGCGCCGTTCGCGAGGACGATGATCCACCGAGGCGTGCCGGTGACGCACCACGGGCGGGTGAACGGCGTGATGTCGAGCCTGCAGAGCGGGTTGGAGGTCGTGCCCGTGCTGCTCGCCGGCCAACTGGCGGTGATCGTCGGGATCCAGGCGACGCTCGTCGCGGCCGGCGTCGGCAGCCTGCTGCTCGCGGCGTGGGGATGTGCGACGGCGCCGACCATCAGCCGATCGTCCGTGTCCCCGGTCGGGATCGAGGACGAGCACATCGCCGCTCCGCCGCGCGCGGGCCGACCGCCCGACGACGGCGTCGCATCGGTGCCCGACGCCTTCACCGCCTGACGGCAGGTCAGACGCCCATCAGCTCGTACATGTTGCCGCCCATGATCCGGGCGACGTCCGCCTCGGGGAGGCCCATCTCGCCACGGGCGAAGACGGCGTACTCCACCGGATCGGCGAGGCCCTCGGGGTGCGGCCAGTCCGAGTTGAACAGGATGTGGTCGAGGCCGATCGTGTCGATGAGGGGCTGGAGCGGCTCCTCCCAGTACGGCGCCACGTAGAGGGCCCGCTTGAGCGAGTCGAGCGGGTGCTCGGCGTACAGGTGCGGCATCTTGCCGTACCCGTCGAGCAGGTTCTCGACGACCGTTCGCATCCACACGCCACCGTTCTCGATGGAGCCGAGCCGCACCCCCGGGAAGCGGGCCAGCATGCCGTGGCACACCGCGGACAGCACGGTGTCGATGATCGGACGATGCGACTGGGAGACCATGGCGAACAGGTCCTGCTCGAACGGCCGCATCTCGCGCTCGGCGCCGCTCCACTCGTTGGCGTACTTCTGGTAGCCCGAGTCCGAGGCGTGCATCATCACCGGGATCCCGGCCTCCTGCACCCGGGCCCAGAACGGATCGCTCTCGGGCAGGAACGGCGAGCGCGGGCCCCGGAAGCCGGCGACGGGTCCCGGCCGCACGAGCACGGTCCGCGCCCCCCGCTCCAGCGCCCACTCGAGCTCCTCCACCGCGCCCTCGGTGATGGCGAGGTTGATCACCGGCGTGGTGAAGATCCGGCCGGCGTGGTCGAAGCCCCACTCGTCGTGCAGCCACTGGTTGAAGGCGTGGATCAGCACCTGGGTGCCGACCGGGTCGTCCATGAAGTTCACCTCGATGAGCGAGGCGAGCGTCGGGAAGTTCACGATCGACTGGATGTGCATGCGGTCCAGCAGGGCCAGTCGGGCGTCCCGGTCGGTGAACTCGGGGATGGCCCTCATGGGTCGGACGATCTCGCGGTAGCTCTTGCCCTCGAAGTTGCGTCCGGAGAAGTACTCCGCGGCGGAGCCCGGCTCGGCGACGACCGAGAAGGTGGGGTTCGGGATGTAGTCCGAGACCTTGCCCCGGATGATCATCTTCGTGCGGCCGTCGATCTCGGCGAGGCGCACGAGGCCCCGGTACTGGGGCGGCAGGTACCGGGTGAAGGCGTCGGGTCCCTCGTAGAGGTGGAAGTCGCAGTCGAACACCGGGTGGTCGAAGTCGGCGTAGGACATGTCGGGGCGGTACGGGCTGTATTCCATCGTGGACATCCCTCGGGGGCAGGAGCGTGGACAGATCCGAATGTACGAAGCGCCCCGCTCCCCGCCCAGGGACCTTGGTCCCGTTTTCTAACATTGGCGTCACGGCACCGCGAGTTGTCGGCAGCCGATCGTCGGTTCGGCCATCGCGGACAGGTCGGGCTAGCCCACCGGTTCGGGTTCGGGCGCGTCGGGTTCCGGGACCAGGCCGCTGACGGCGAGGCTGTGGTTGAGGAACGCGGTGACCTGCCTCGACCACAGGTAGCCGACGTGGTTCCCGCCGTACCAGAGGATCTCGGGCTCCTCCCAGTGGCGCCACAGGGCATGGGCCTGCGGTGGCGGGGCCATGCGGTCGCCGAGTCCGGCGAAGATGAAGCGCTTCCCGGCCGGTACCCGCGGGGCGAAGGCGAGCGGGGACACGACCCGGTGGACGATCTCGGCGTTGCCGTCGAGGATCTCGTGCTCGACCGCCCGGAGGCGGATGTGGATGGGGCTCTGCGACCGGAACATCGCGGGGAAGTCGACGACCGGGATGCCGGCGATGACCGCGTCGACGTCGTCGACGAGGCCGGTCATCAGGCTGGCGACGTAGGCGCCGAGCGACACGCCGTAGATCGCGACGCTGGGCGAGTCCTGCGCCCGGACCCAGCCGAGCATGCGACGGATGTCCCACACGGCCTGGGCCAGGCCGTGGACGGTGTTGACGAGGTCGAAGGAGAGGAACGCCTCCCCGCTCACCCGGGTGATCTTGCGGGGCCCGTGCAGGGGCAGCACGGGCAACATCACGTTGAGGCCGAGGTCCCGGTGGAGGTGCAGCGCGTGCATGCCGACGAAATCCATGAACGGGTAGCCGGTGCCGAACCCGTGAATCGCCACCACCCACGGACGGGGCCTGTCCCGGTGCCGCAGCACGGTGGCCGACGCCGTGCGGTTCGGCTCGAAGGTCGACCACCGTTCGGCGCCGGGCTCCTCGGGCCGGGGCTCCCACTCGCTCGGGAACAGCAGCCGCTCGTAGCGCTGGCCGAGCGCCCACCCGCGGTCGAAGCTGGGGTCGGTCAACGGCGGGGGCGTCCGGTGATAGGAGGCCGGGTCGTCGAGCCAGCCGCGGGTCTCGAACAGGAGCCGGGCGTGGGCGAGCTCGGCGGCGACCCGCTCGAAGTCGGACCGTCGAGGAAAGCGGTTCGGGCCCATGGCCACGGCCAGGATGGTTTCGTCCATCGCCACCTGAGCGGCCAGCGCGGGCGACAGCGTGGGGACGGGCACGGGGGACTCCTCCGTGCCCGATGCCCGCCACGCGGTCGCTCCCATGAACCGGGCCGTTCGGGGCACCGCCACCAGCGCCCGGATCGGGGCCCGACTCGCGAGGGCCCGTTCGACGTCGCGATACATCTGACGGCCCCGGCGCAACAGGGCGATCGGAGCCGTGCGCACCGAACCGAGCGGATCACGGCAGCTCCGAGGCTCCGGCGTGGGCTGCTCCGAGGTGGACCTCGCTGCCTGGCCCATGGCTGGACCTCCGCTCATCCGGTGCCGGATGGATCTGACGACCCGTCAGATAGTAGCGCAGAACCGGGCTCGTCGCCCGCCCGGGCCTTGGCCCAGCGGTAGTCGGCCTTGCCGCTCGGGGAACGCTCGACGTGGCCCACCACCACGAGCTGCTTGGGGAGCTTGTAGCCGGCCAGCGAGGCTCGGGCGTGCTCGCGGAGGTCCTCCAGCGAAGGGCTCGTACCCGGACGGGCCTGGACGACGGCGGTCACCCGCTCGCCCCACCGCTCGTCGGGGAGCCCCACGACCACGGCGTCGACGACGTCGGGATGGGCCTTCAGCACGGCCTCGACCTCCTCGGGGTAGATCTTCTCTCCCCCGCTGTTGATGCACTGCGATGACCGGCCGAGCACGGCAATGGAGCCGTCGGACTCCACCCGGGCCAGGTCGCCGGGGAGGGCCCACCGCCGGCCGTCGACCTCGACGAAGGTCGCCGCCGAGCTGGCGACGTCGCCGAGGTAGCCGAGCGGGACCCGCCCACCGCGGGCGAGACGCCCGGTGACGCCGGAGCCCGGGACCACCGGGTGCAGCTCGTCGTCGAAGACCTCGGTGCGATCGTCGACACGAAGCCTCGGCGGTCCGAACGGGTCGTCGGCTGCAGGCGCACCGCCGAGCTGGCCGGTCTCCGACGACCCGAACGCGTCGGCGACCAGCACATCGGGGAGCAGGCGCGCCAGGCGCTCCTTCGTCGATGGCGACAGGATCGCGCCCCCCGATCCCAGGGCCATCAACGAGGTCGTGTCGTGGGCACCGGGGTTCTGCTCGATCACGTCGAGCAGGGGCCGGGTCATGGCGTCACCCACGACGACGAGCACGTTCACCCGTTCCTCGGCCACCAGCCGCCACGTCAGTTCGGGGTCGAAGCGGCCGCCGGGGAGGAGCACGAGCGTGCCGCCTCCGAAGAACGTCGAGAACGCCAGCCAGTGTGCGCTGGCGTGCATGAACGGCGGGACGGGGAGCGCCACCATGCCCGGGTCGAGCAGCCGCTCCGCCAGCTGGGCGGGCCGATCGATGACATCGCCGAGATGGAGGGGGTCACCGCCGCCCATGGCGGCGAAGAAGATGTCCTCGTGGCGCCACAGGACGCCCTTGGGGAAGCCGGTGGTACCTCCCGTGTAGACGCAGTAGAGGTCGTCCGCCGATCGAGCGACGCGTGGTCGCTCGCCGGGTTGGGAGACGAGCTCGGGCTCGTAGGCTCCGGCCCAGGGCGACGTCGGGCCAGGGCTCTCGTCGTCGACCTCGAGCACCAGGCGGCGCTCGGCCAGCGCGTCGAGAGCCGGCGCCACCATCGGGGCGAACTGCCGATGGTGGATCAGGCCGACGAGGCCGGCGTCGGCGTAGAGGTGGCGGAGCTCGGCGTCGACGTAGCGGTAGTTGATGTTCACCGGGACGGCTCGCAGCTTGAAGCAGCCGAGCATGCCCTCGAGGTACTCCGACCCGTTCAGGAGCTGGAGGCCCACGAAGTCACCGGGGCCCACACCGGCCGCGTCGAGCCGATGGGCCAGGCGGTTGGCCCGCCGGTCGAGCTCGGCATAGGTGAGGCGACGGCTGCCGGAGACCACCGCCAATCGGTCGGGGACGGTGTCCACGACCGACTCGAAGAGATCGGCCAGGTTGAACTCCATGGGCACTCCTGGGGGTGGGGGCGTCGAGGCGCCGAGCACGACCCGCGTCGCTGGGCCAACATAAGCGATGACATGACACGGTCGATCGACGCGAACGAGTGGCTGGCATGGAGGAGCTGACCGGTCTCGATGCGCGGTTCCTCTACTCGGAGACGCCGGCCGCGCACATGCACACCCTCAAGATCGCCGTGCTCGACCTGTCGGGTCGCACGAGTGCCCTCACCGCGGACGAGTTCGTCGAGCAGATGGGCGTGCGGCTGGACCGACTGCCGGTGCTACGACGCCGCGCCGTGGACGTGCCCTACGGGCTGGGACACCCGGTCTGGGTCGAGGATCCCGAGTTCGACCTGGCGCGCCACCTGCACTGGCGGGTGGCAGCCGCCCCCGGAGGCGACCGGGAGCTGGCAGCCGTCGTGGCCGAGATCGCGGCCACCCAGCTCCCCCGCGATCGACCCCTGTGGGATCTCACGGTGGTGGAGGGCCTCGAACACGGTTACGTCGCGTTCGTGATGAAGCTCCACCACTCGCTCGCCGACGGCGGGGCCGCGGTGGCCCTGCTCGAGAACGTGTTCATCGCCGACGATGACGAAGCGTTCGTGGAGCCGGCCCACCCCGAGCCGCTTCCGTCGCGCCGGGCGCTCATGAGCCAGGCGTTGGCCAACGATGCCCGGCGGACGGCCGACCTGCCCCGGTTCGCCCGCCGCACCGCCAGCGGCCTGGGCGCGGCCCGCCGGGCCAGGCGAGAGGCCGGGGTCAAGCTGCCGCTCCCGTTCTCGGCCCCCCGGACCTCGCTCAACGTGTCCCTCGAGCCCGAGCGGACCTTCGCCATGACCACCATGCCTCTGGCTGACCTCTTGACGGCCAAGCAGGCGGCGTCGGTCACGCTCAACGACGTGTTCCTCGCCGTGTGCGGCGGCGCGCTGCGACGGTACCTGGCCCGCCGAGGCGAGCTGCCGATCGGCGGGCTGATCGCGGGGGTGCCCCTGGCCACCCACGGCGGGCAGCGCCGCTACAGCGGGAACCACGTCGACAACCTGATGCTCCCGGTGGGCTCCCACGTCGCCGATCCCTCGGCCAGGGTCCGACTCATCCACGAAGCCTCCGTCGCGGCTCGCAGCGTCCGAGAGGCCCTCGGCCCCGATCTCTTCGAGTACCGGGCCGGCCTGACCCCGCCGCTGCTCTACCCGTTGGGCCTCCGGCTGTGGGCCCGGACGCGACTCGCCGACCGCATTCGGCCACCGATCAACCTCATCGTGTCGAACGTCCGCGGCCCGGGAGCACTGCCCGAGGTCGAGGGCGGTGCGGTGACCGCCCTCTACTCGATCGGGCCGATCCTGGAGGGCATCGGTCTCAACATCACGGCGTGGAGCCATCGCGACCTGCTCTACGTCTCGGTGCTGGGGTGCCCCTCGAGCCTGCCCGATCCCTGGGAGCTGATCGAGGCGTTGACGACCTCGGCGGCCGAGGTGACGGCCACGCTCTCGCCCTGCCGGGAGCCCTAGGTCCCGCCCCGGCTCGGCCCGGCTTCCGGCTACCCGAGAACCGGGAATCGGCGTTCGCGGGCGAGCCGGTCGAGTGCGGCCTGCATGACGCCCGTGAGCTCCTCGTAGCACTCGCGGACGACGACGTCGTCCTCGGCCGCCTCGGGCCCGTAGCGGGAGGGCCAGTCGATCGGCTCCAGCAGTTCGACCGTGATCTTCGCGGGAAGCGGCCAGGTCGGTATGCCTCCGGGTACGACGCCGAAGGGAGGTCCGAACACGAGAGGCAGCACCTTGATGCGAAATCTCTTGTCGAATCCGAGACGCTTGGCGAGACGCTCCCCGCGAGCGAGGACGATCACCGTCTCGTGGGCGCCGACCGAGACGGCGGGGACCACGGGGACCTGGGTTCGCAACGCGAGACGGACGGCACCGAGGCGGTCACCGAACTCGATGCGGTTCCGCTCCCGCCAGGGGCGGAACACCTCGTAGTCGCCACCCGGGTAGTCGATCAGGATCCCTCCACCGCGGAGGATCGCCTCCGCCTCGGTCGGCCCGGCCTCGATCGCGCCCGCCCGCGCCATCACCGGCCCGAGGCCCGGGAGCCCGAGGAAGAAGGAGTGGAACAGTGCGTAGACCGCCTCGCCTTCACCCCGTTCCCGCCACCATGCCGTCAACAGGACGGGAAGGTCGGGTGGCATCTGACCACCCGAGTGGTTGCCCACGACCAGGAAGGGACCCTGCTCGGGCAGCCGCTCGAACCCCGTCACCTCCGATCGGAAGTAGGCCGCGAAGCGCTCGAGGAAGGGTCTGGCGGCGCGGAGGAACTCCGGATCACGGGCGGACCCCACCCCGGCATCCCCGACCTGGTCCGGCTCCACCCCGCCACCGTAACGCCGCCGACGGCACCGTGTTCGTGACCGGGTCGATCATCCGGACGGCGGACGGGTCCAGTCGATCGTGACCGTGCCGGCGACGTCGGGGTGGTCTCGAAGCCACTTCCGGGCGAACGGGCACCACGGGACGACGGTCAGGCCCTCGTCGGCCGCCCTGGCCAGCGCGGCCCGGACGAGTCGCCCACCGATCCCTCGACCGCCGAGCGCATCGGGGACTCCGGTGTGCACCAGGATCAACCGGCCCGGCTCCCGGGAGTAGACGAGCTCGGCGAGCGCGCCGTCGTCTTCGAAGACGAACCGATGGTGACCCGGATCGTCACGCACCTCGTGGGCCTCGCCCGTGTCGTTCACGTCGTTCATGTCGTTGTCTCGAGGGCGGCACGGTCCCACCAGCCGAGCTCGGCGGCCGCGTCGTAGGTGCTCTGGAAGAACGCGAGCAGCAGCTCGTCGGGGTCCGGGGCGGCGCGCACGGCGGCGTACGGGAGGATGAACTCGCCGAGCGCGTCGTCGAAGTACGCGGCGGCGGGCCGGACGGGCCAGGAGGCGAAGCCGTCGGGTTGGGGGTAGGCGTAGGCGTAGAACGAGCCCTCCTCGCTGCCGCCGGGCCAGAACCCGCAGCTGCTCAGCTCGTGGCTGTAGGCCTGCTCCTGCACTCGATCGGGGCAGTTCGGCACGCCGCCGGGGTGCTTCGGCGCGGGGCGGCCGGAGAACCGGGTCACCGCCAGGTCCGCCGCGCCCCAGAAGAAGTGCACCGGGCTGGCCTTGCCGACGAAACCGGCCCGGAAGCGGCGCATGACCCGGTGGGCCTGCACGAGGGCGAGCCAGAAGCGCTGCGCCGCGTCCGGGTCGTAGGCGCAGTGCTGCTCGTCCTCACCGAACGGGATGGCGACCGCGACCTCGACGGGTCGCGGCATGATCGACAGGGTCACGCCGAGCTCACCCAGGGCGGCCATCGTGGCCTCGTAGAAGCTCGCCACCGAGCGGGCTTCCAGCGTCACGAGCCGGGCCCGCCCGGTCGTGGAGCGCAGGTGCAGCACGTGGTCCACGAAGTCGAACTCGATCTCCACCCCCGATCGAGCTGCGGGCATGAGCGAGGTCGTGAGTCCCCGTGCCGACACGTAGAGCGGCACCTGCCACCAGTGGTTGACCATGGGTTCGAGACCGAGGCGGACCTTGCCGACGACCTGGGTCCACAGGTGCAGCGTGTCGCGCGTGTCCTCCCACGTCGACAAGGTCAGCTCCGGCCATGCCCCGGCGTCGTCGTCGTCGACGAGGTCGAGGGGAGAGGTCACTGCTGGTAGCCCTCGACCACGCTTTCGGGCCGGACGCCCACGGCGTCAGGATCCTGCCCGGCCTGGCGGCGAGCACGACGCTGGCGAAGGAGATCCCAGCACTGGTCGAGCGCGACCTCGATGCCGCGCAACCGGGCGACGTCCTCTTCGGAGATGCCCTCACTGGCATGGGACCGCTCGAGCTGATGCTCCTCGTCGGCCAATGCGCTGATCCGGGCAACGATCTCGGCGTCATCCATTGGTCGAGGGACCTCCCGGGGACCTGCGTGCCGTGCGCAGCAGCAGCGGCGATCTCGGATGAGGCTACCGACGGATGGGCCACGATGCGGTGGGGAGCAGGTGATCGGCCTCCGGCTCCGCCGGTGCGCGGCCCCCCTGTCCGAACCCTTGCCGGGGCGCGACGCTATCGGCGTGGACCAGTCGCGGAAGCCCGACGTCACGTCCGAGGACATCACCCGCACGACCCGGGACCATGCCGAGATGCGCGACCGTCTCGAGACGTGGCTGTCGGAGCGGCAGCCCGGCGCCCACGTGTCCGAGCTGGTGGTGCCCAAGAGCGGGATGTCCTCGGAGACCCTGATCTTCGACGCGTCCTGGGACGACCCCGAGGCGCCCGAGGGCCGTGGCGGTGGCCGGTTCGTGGCCCGGGTGGAGCCTCCCGCCGAGGCCGTGCCGGTGTTCCCGACCTACGACCTCGAGAGCCAGCACAAGGTCATGCGACTGGTGGCCCGGCACACGGACGCGCCGGTGCCGAACGTGCGCTGGCTCGAGACCGACCGCGACGTGCTCGGCGGCGCCTTCTTCGTCATGGACCACGTGGAGGGGATCGTCCCGCTCGACGTGCTGCCCTACACGATGGAGGGCTTCATGCTCGAGCTCACCGCCGAGCAGCGCCGCCGCATGCAGGACTCGACGGTCGACGCCCTGGTCGAGATCCACCGCATCCCGCTCGGCGAGGACACGGCGTTCCTCGAGTACGACCAGCCCGGCGCCACGGCGCTGCGCCGACACGTCAACCACTGGAGCGCCTTCTACGACTGGGTGCGCCAGGACCGCACCATCCCCGTGCTGGAGGACGCGCGGACCTGGCTCGAGGAGCACTGGCCGACCGCCGCCGACGCGCGCCCTCCGGTCGTCTCCTGGGGCGACGCCCGCATCGGCAACGTGCTGTACGGCCAGGACCTCACGCCCGTCGCCGTGCTCGACTGGGAGATGGCCGGCATCGCGCCTCGGGAGGTCGACCTGGGCTGGATGTCGTTCCTGCACACGTTCTTCCAGGACGTGACGACCATGCTCGAGCTGCCCGGGCTGCCCGACATCCTGCGCCTCGACGACGTGGGTCGACGCTACGCCGAGCGCAGCGGCATCGAGCCGGTCGACCTCGACTGGTTCGAGGTGTACGCCGCGTACCGCCACGGTGTCGTGATGCTGCGGGTGCGCGACCGCCAGGAGCACTTCGGCGAGGTCGAGCCGGTGACCGAGCCCGACGAGGCGGTCATGCACCACGCCCGGATCCGCCAGCTCATCGAGCGCTGACGAGGGCCGCGGCCGTCAGCCGGGATCTCGGCCCGTCCAGGCGATGAACGCCTCGGTGGCGGACGCGCCTGCTCGCGGGCTGACTTCGGGCCCGAACGCGCCGTTCGGACCCCGCACCTTCTCCGCGGGGATCGGGTCGATGTAGCTGTGGGCGAACTCGATGGCGTCGACGGGGATCTCGACGTCGAGACCGGCGGCCCTCCCGATGTCCCAGGCATGGACGTAGAGGTCGATCGCGGGGAAGGCCAGCCGGTCGGCGACCGAGCGTGGTCCCATCGGGGTGTCCATCACCAGATCGAGGTCGGCGCCGTCCAGCGCGGCGCGGGCGACCGACGCCGTGGACCGCCAGTACTCGGCTGGATCCCCCTCGACCAGCGCGCCCGGCCGTTCGGCGTCCGGCCAGCTCGGTTGCTCGCCCCGCAGCAGGCTGACGCCCATCTGGATGGACGTGCCCAGGTGGCCGAGCACGTCGAGCGCGGTCCAGCCCTGGCAGGGCGAGGGCCGGTCCCAATCGGCCGGTTCGAGTCGGCCGACGACCTCGCCGAACGCGTCGAGGCCGTGGTCGAAGATGACATCTGATCGTTGCGCCATGGCCCCAGTCTGGCCGGGTTCGCACACCGAACAACCTCGACCGGCTTCCGTCACCCGGCGTGGGATCTCGCCTCGCGCGCCAGGCAACGCGCCACGCGCAGCGGCTCGGGGGTGCGGGCGACCCCGGTCATGCGCAGCACGACCTCGGTCGCCACCGCCGGATCGGTCCTCCAGCCGGCGTGGGCCACGAGCGGCTTCACGTCGGGGCGGGTGCGCACCCAGCGACCCACCTCCTCGCCGTCGAGCACCAACGGCGTGCTGGCCCCGGCAAACCGGTCGAGCGGTTCCGGCCCCGAGGCCACGAGGGGCCGATGGGTGACCCCGACCGAAGGGAGGTCCAGCGCCGCGCCCAGGTGAAGGGCGAGCCCGGCGCGGCGTGGGTGATCTCGTCCGGTGGCATCGACCAGCAGCACGTCGGGCCGTCCGCCGCTGGCGTCGTCGAGGGCGCGCAGGGCGTCGAACAGCATCGAACCCTCGCGCCGGGCCAGCATCCCCGGGCCGTAGCCGGCACCGGCCACGCCGAGCACGGTGACGCCAGCCAGCACCTGACCGTCCTCGTCGACGAGCGCGGCCCCGCACCAACCGTGGTCCCCGGGATGGCCGGGGCCCTCTTCGCCGCGGGCGAACGCCACGAAGCACCCGGCCGCGACCAGGCGACCAGCACGGGGATGCCACATCGGCGGCCGGGCCCCGGCCAGGGCCTCTTGCGCCGCGATCAGGTCGGCGTCGCTGCGCCAGTCGTCCCGGGGATCACGGTCCATCACCCGATCGTCGCGCTTCGTCGGTCCGAGGTCCTGACCAGACGGGGGCGCCGGAATCGACGGATGGCGCACCGAACGGCGGCCGCCCCGGAGCGTGCTCGAACCGGACGAGTGGCCCCGATCTGGGTCGCCCGTCGGCATCGACGACGACCGTGCCCCGCTGTCGGAAGTGGGGGTGCTCGAGCATCTCGGCTCGGGTGAGCACGGGCGACGCAGGGACGTCGTGGTCACGCAGCCGTTCGAGTGCATCCTGCTCGGTCAGGCGACCGATGGCGTCGGCGATGACTCCGTTCAGCTCGTGGACCCGGCGGTTCCGCTCGGCGTTCGTGAGGTGCTCGTGGGCGTGCAGGTCGAGCGCCCGACACAGGCCCGCCCAGAAGTGATCCTCGTTCATGATCCCGATGGCGACGTGTCGATCGTCGGCGGTCGGGAACGTGCCGTAGCCCGGCGCGCCCGAGAGCGGTGCGTCGAGGCCGACCATCCGCACCCGACCCACCGGGCCGACCCACGTGGCCAGCACGTCGGTGACCGACAGGTCGATCCGCTCGCCCCGGCCGTGCCGCTGGGCGCCGAGGCATGCCGCGGCGATGGCGAAGGCGGCGGCCACCCCGCCGGCGAGATCGGAGATCGGAACCGTCGGATGACGGGGGGCGCCGCCGGCGGGGCGCAGCGTGCCCGAGTACGCCAGGTAGTTCACATCGTGGCCGGGCAGGGACGCGAGCGGCCCGTGCGCGCCGAAGCCGGTGACCGAGCAGTAGACGATGGCAGGGTTGCGGGCCGACGATGGCCTCGTAGCCGACGCCGAGGCGGTCGGCCACCCCGGGCCGGTACGACTCGACGAACACGTCGGCATCGGCGGCGAGGTCGAGGCACCGGGCCCGGTCGTCGTCACGCTTGAGGTCGAGGACGATGCTGCGCTTGCCCGCACCGAGGGTGTCGAACAGGTCCGGCATGGACCGCATGGGGTCGCCACCGGGGGGTTCGACCTTGAGGACGTCGGCGCCGCACTCGGCGAGGAGCTGGGTGGCGTAGGGGCCGGGACGCCAGATCGTCAGGTCGAGGACACGGAGGCCTTCGAGGTGACCCGGCATCATCATCAGGCCGCCTCAGATCGAGTGCGACGGGCGTCCGGGGCCCTCGACGTCGTTGCCGAAGAGATCGCTGTTGAGCCGTGCCTCGGCCATGAGCTTGCCCATCACCGGACCGAGCCGGGTCGGGTCACCGGGATTCTCGCCGACGGGTCCGCCATGCCACCCCTCGGCGATCTGGATGCGATCGCCGCGGATGTCGAACACGCGCCCGGTCACGTTGCGGGCCTCGTCGCTGCACAGCCACGCCACCACCGCGGAGATCCACCGAGGGGCCATCGCCTCCTTCTGCTCCGCGCTCACGGCATCCTCGCCTCCCATGACGTCGAGCACCAGCCGGGTCATGGCGGTGGGTGCGAGGCAGTTCACGGTCACGCCCAGCCGAGCCAGCTCCAACGCCCACACGGTGGTGAGCGCGGCGATGCCGGCCTTCGCCGCGCCGTAGTTGGACTGGCCGACATTGCCGTACAGGCCCGAGGGCGACGCGGTGTTGATGATGCGAGCGTCGAGGTGCTCCTCACCCGCCTTGGCTCGCGTCCGCCAATGGGCGGTGACATGACGGGTCGGGCAGAAGTGGCCCTTGAGGTGGACGTTGATCACGGCGTCCCAGTCGTCCTCGTCCATCGAGAAGATCATGCGGTCACGCAGGAAGCCGGCGTTGTTGATGAGGATGTCGACCTGTCCCCAGGTGTCGATGGCCTGCTGCACCATCTCGCCGGCGGCGCCGAAGTCGGCCACGTCGCTGCCGTTGACCAGGGCCTCTCCCCCGCGGCTGCGGATCAGGTCGGCCACCTCGTGGGCCGGGCCCTCGTCGGCTCCGATACCCGCGCCGGTGGCGCCGAGGTCGTTGACCAGCACCTTGGCCCCGTGATCGGCGAGCAGCAGGGCGTGCTCCCGGCCCAGGCCACGGCCCGCGCCGGTGATGATCGCGACCTTGCCCTCGACCAACCTCGTGGTCTCTGCCATGTGTCCTCCGTGTCGTGCGTCGGCGTGATCAGGTGTGCTTGACGAGCGGGATGTCGTACAGGGCCGACCAGTTGGTGCTGACGATCCGACCCTTGCTCTCCTCGCTCAACGGGAGCTTGTCGAACGCGCTCGACCGCGTGCGGGTACTTCGAATCGCCGTGGGGGTAGTCCGTCGAGAAGATGAGGCGTTCGTCGCCGAACATGTCGACGAACGGCGGCACCGTCACCTCGTCGGCTTCCACCGAGATCCAGCAGTTGCGTCTGAAGTACTCCGACGGTGGCATCGTCAGCTCGGGTGCCTCGTACCACCCGGTCCACTCCCAGTGCTCGTCGAGGCGATACAGGAACCAGGGCGCCCAGGAGCAGTTGCCCTCGAGCAGCGCGACCTTGAGATCGGGGAAGCGCTCGAGCACGCCTCCACCGCACAGGCAGGCGGTCACGAACTGGATGCCGAGCGGCTGGCTGAAGGTGTGCCACAACATGAGTCGGTCGAGCACCTCGAGCCCGAAGTCGGGCGTCAGGTAGGTCTGCCCGCCACCGTGGAACGCCAACGGGACGCCGAGGCGCTGGATCTCCGCCCACAACGGGTCGTAGGCCGGGTGGTGCCACGGTCGACGGTTCACCGCCGCGGGCGGAAGGAAGATCGCCTTGAAGCCGAGTTGCTCGACGCACCGCCGAGCTTCCTCCACGGCGCCGCTCACATCGTGGGCCGCGACCATCCCGGCACCGAACATGCGGTCCGGCGCGTGATCGCAGAAGTCCTTGAGCCAATCGTTGTAGGCCCGGGCGATGGCCGTGGCGAACTCCGGCTCGAGACCGTCGGAGCCGATCTGGTCGACGGAGTCGATGCCCAGGACGAACAGCCCACGCGATGGATAGAGCACGGCGAGATCGAGGCCTTCGGCGTCCATCGCGTCGATCTGCGATCGGGCGTCCCAGCCTCTGGCCTCGGACTCGGCGTACACCGTGTCGTGCTGTGCCTGCCACCCGGTCTTCCGGCCGTCGACGTGCGACGGACGGGTGCGACCGAGCCGGAGAACGACGTGGTTCTTCACCCGGACCCGCATGTCCCGCGGGATCTCGGACAGGCCCCGGGGTGCCGCGTGCGCGTACGCGGGATCGATGTAGCGCTCCCACAGATCGGGGGGCTCCATCACATGGAGGTCGCTGTCGCAGATGACGTGGTCCCGCAAGCCCATGGTCGAACCCCCCGGTTTCTAACACACGTGTCGCCTACCATATACGCTTCCGCGGCATGGGCACCTTGCTGGATGCCGCCTCCGTCGAGAGCGGACACGAGATCCCGCCGTTCGTGCGCACCACCGACTTCGGCAACTGGAACCGGTTCGCCGCGGTCAACGACGAGTTCATCCCGATCCACATGGACGACGCCGAGGCCGTGAAGGTCGGGCAGAAGGCCGCGTTCGGCATGGGCAACCTGCGCGTCGCCTACCTGCACAACGCGCTCGAAGCCTGGCTCGGCGATGCGGGCGGCATCGTCGAGCTGGCCGCGCAGTTCCGGGGCCTCAACTTCAAGGGAGACACGCTGACCGCGGGCGGCTCGGTGACCGGAGTCGAGGAGCGCAACGGCCGAACCCTCCTGCACCTGGCGCTCTCGGTCACCAACCAGGACGGCGTCGACACCACGCCCGGCACCGCCACGGTGATGGCCTGGGACGGCGAGGGTCCGGCCGTGCTCGACGAACCACCGACCGCGCAGCCCTCCGGAGCCGCGACGCCCGGCGTGCACCTCACCCAGGACGAGATCGACCTGATCGGCACGACCACGCGACCGATCACCGCACCCCCCGTCGACACCAACGACATCCGCCGATGGGCCATCGCCACCCACTGGCCTGACCCCCCGCCGGCGGTGTACGTCGACCGGGCGGCGGCCGAGGCATCGCCGTGGGGAGGCTTCGTCGCGCCCCGCGATCTCGATCCGTTCGCCTGGTGCCCGACGCGACCGTGGGGCGGCCCGTGGCTCCGTGGCATGGGCGCCGAGCCCGGGCGTCGCATCCTCAACGGTGGCCAGCGCAGCCTCTACTTCGAGCCGATCCGGCCCGGCGACGAGATCACCGCCGTGTGCCGGTTGGTCGATGCCGTGGAGAAGGACATGAAGCTCGGGCCCACCACGGTGTTCACGACCGAGCAGCGTTGGGCCAACCAACGCGGCGAGCTGGTGCGCATCGGCTTCATGACGTCGCTCTACTACTGAGGGGGAACGATGGCGATCGGCGTGATCGGCCTGGGCAACATCGGTGGGGCCATCGCGGCGAACCTCGTGGCGGACGGCCATGACGTGATCGTGCACGACCTCGACGCGGCGCTCGTGCGGGCCGTGTCGGGGGCGACGGCCGCATCGGGCGTGGCCGACGTCGCCGAGCACGACCGACATCACGCTGCTGTCGCTGCCGACACCTGCGGTGGTGGAGGAGGTGGCCGGCGCATGGATGGATGCCGCCGCGCCGGGCTCGGTCCTCGTGGACCTCTCCACCAACAGCCCCGACCTGGTGCGCGAGTTGGGCGATCGCCTCGCGGGAGCCGGGCATCATCTCGTCGAGGCACCGCTCACCGGTGGGGCCGTCGGAGCCGAGCGGCGCATGCTCGTGTTCATGATCGGCGGCGCGGACGAGGCCGTCGCCCGCGTCCGCCCCGTGCTCGAGCCGCTCGGCCGGGCCACGTTCCACGTCGGCGCCCTGGGTTCGGGCAACACCATGAAGCTGCTCAACAGCCTCATCGCCTTCACGACCACGTGGGTGAGCCTCGAGGGCCTGTCGGTGGCGACCAAAGCGGGCATCTCCGTCCCCGACGCGGTCGAGATCCTGCGCACGGCGGGCGCGTCGAACTTCTACCTCGACCGCATGGTCGAGACGATCGACGACCGAGGGCGGCCCACCCAGTTCGCCTTGGCGCTGGCGGCCAAGGACGCCGGGCTGATCGTCGACACCGGTGCCGCGCTCGGCGTGCCCACACCGGTGGCGAACGCGGTGCACGGCGTCCTCCAACAGGCCGTCGTCGAGGGGCTGGGCGAGGCCGACTGGAGCGAGCTGGTCGCGCTGGCCGAGCACCAGGCCGGGGTCTCGTTGCACTGGGCCCCACCGGCCGACGACTCGCCCGACGACGCCGAGGCGTAGTGCCGCGTCGGGCAACGTTTGTGCCGGCCCAATGCGGCCCGAGTGGGGCACTCCCGCTTGGCGGCCCTGACACGTTCTGGCGGCAGCCACGTCGCGAAATGGTCAGCACGTGCCGCCTCTCGTCGCCACGATCTCGATCGGCGGCAGATGTGTCGCGAACCGCGACTCACCTGCCGCCGCTTGGCTCGACCCGTCACATACCGCCGGATATGTGGGTGATCCACATGGCTGGTCAGGGACTCGCGAGGTTCCCGCGGAAACGCTGCCGAGACAAGCAACCTCAGTGCGGCCCGGCCGGGACGCATCGACGCCCGCCCCAGTCGGGAGACCTGGCCACCGAAACGGTGGTCAGCTCGCCGCACTGCACGTGAATGTCGAAGGCCCGCCGCCAGCTGGGAGATCTGACCACCAAATCGGTGGTTGGTACGCCCCAACGATTGGGTTCGCCCCGCCGGTGGGCTCCCTGGCACCGGCAACCCGACGTCGCTCAGTCCGTGCCGAGCACCTCGGCTGCGACGCGCAGGGCCGCGTTGGTGGCGGGCACGCCCGCGTAGATGGAGATGTGCATGAGCACCTCGACGAGCTCGGTGCGGTCGAGCCCGACGTTGAGGGCCCCAGCCAGGTGGGCTCGCAGCTCCTCGGTCTGACCGAGCGCTGCGAGCACGGCGACCGTGATCATCGAGCGGTCACGCACCGCGAGCTCCGGACGCGACCACACCTCACCGAAGGCGCTCTGCAGGACGTGGTCGAAGAACTCGGGCGCCAACTTCGCCGCCGGGAACTGCCCGGTCGGCGCGGTGCGCGTCGCAGGCCACAGCTGGCCCTGGATCTCGCGGCCCGCGGTCCGGCGCTCGTCGCTGGTCGTCATGGTGCACTCCTTTCTGCTTGCAGGATGTTGACGGTCGAGACGCTGCCTCCTCCGACGAGGTGGGCCAGCGCCACCCGAGCGTCATCGACCTGCCGGCCCTCGGCCTTGCCTCGCAGTTGCAGCACGGCCTCGTGGACCATGGCCAACCCGGTCGGTCCGCCAGGATGGCCGCGGGCCAGCAACCCACCATCGGTGTTGAACGGGATGGAGCCGCCCGGCCCGGTGGCCCCCTCGACCACGAGCTTCTCGGCCTCACCCTCGGCGCAGAACCCGAGCAGCTCGTAGTACTCGAGCTCCTCGTTCACGAACGCGTCGTGGCAGTAGGCCACGCTCACGTCCTCGGGTCCGAGCCCGGCCGCGTCGTAGCACTCGATGGCCGTTGCCCGGGTCATCGCCGCCGGGCCGACGACCGGTCCGACGAAGGTGTGCCCCGGCGTGTAGGTCTCGGAGTTGAGCGCCGAGGCCACGGCCCGCACCATCGGCCGGCCCGGCTGGCGCTCGCGTACCAGGTCCTCGCGGGCGACGATCACGCAGGCGGCACCGTCATCGGGTGGGCAGCACATCATCGTCGTGAGGGGCTCGGCCACGAGCTTGGCGGCCAGCACCTCGTCGGCGGTGACGACGTGGTCGGGACGGCGATGCGCGAACGGACAGGCCGCGCCGTAGTTCCAGTTCTTCGCCGCCACCGTCGCGAACTGCTCGGCCGTCGTGCCTCGCTCGTGCATGCGCCGCTGGGCCCACGAGCGCGAAGTAGGCCGCCGGCAGGATCGGCGCGTCGATCTGGTCACGCCCCGCGCCCCGACCCCGCGCCGCGGTCATGTCGGTGAACTTGTCGAAGCAGAGCGCCATCGCGACATCGGCCCGGCCGGACGACACCGCCCACGCCGCCTCGCGGAAGGCCACGAGCCCCGTGGCCGACGCGTTCTCGACGTGGGTCACGGGGAGTCCGGTGAGACCGAGCTCCTTCATGGCCTTCACGCCCAGCATCGAGGCGAGCTGGATGTAGCCGACGAACGCCTCGTCGACGTCGGCCAGGGTCATGCCGGCATCGTGGAGCGCCAGCAGCCCGGCGTCCCGGGCGAGATGGGCGATCGGGGTGTCCTGCAACATCCCGAAGCGCACCATGCCGATGCCGGCGACCGCGACGCCGTCGAAGCGCAGTCCCCGCCTCACGCCCCGACGTCCTCGACCGTGCCGATGGCATCGACCGGGCGGAAGCGGTAGATCACGACCTCGTCGCCGTTGGCCTCGCGACGCAACGTCTCGAGGTCGATCTCCACCTCCATGCCGATGGCGAAGTCCTCCGGCCCACCGACGAGGATCGACTGCACCCTCGGCCCCTCCGGCAGATCGACCTGGGCCACGCCGTAGCCGGTCGCTTCGGCGTCCTTCTTCCCGAACAGGGGCACGTGGCAGTAGGTCCAGGTGTAGATGTGCCCTCGGGTCGACAGCTCCATGTCGTCGGTGCCCTCGTGCAGGCAGCGGGCGCACACCAGCCGTCGCGGGAAGAACACCTCACCGCAGGCCGGGCATCGGCTGCCCAGCAGGCGAGGCTGCTCGGTGGGGTCATCGGGGATCCGGAAGAACCCCTCCTCGATGGGAACGCGGGCCATGTGCTCCTCGCTTCGGTCGGGTGGTCGTGTCCAGTGGTCGGATCGGCGCGCTAGATGCCGCGGTCGCGCCCGTCCCAGTACGGATCGCGGAGGCGTCGCTTGTAGAGCTTCCCGTTGGGATCTCGGGGCATGGCATCGGTGAAGTCGATGCTGCGCGGGCACTTGTACTTCGCGAGGTGGGTGCGGCAGTGGGCCTGCAGCTCACCGGCCAAGGTCGCCGAGGCCTCGAACCCCGGTCCGGGCTCCACGACGGCTTTCACCTCCTCGCCCCACTCGTCGTGAGGGATCCCGAACACCGCGACATCACCCACCGCGGGGTGCGAGAGCAGGGCAGCTTCGACCTCTGCCGGATAGATGTTGACGCCACCCGAGATGATCATGTCGATCTTGCGGTCGCGCAGGTAGAGGAAGCCCTCCTCGTCGACCTCGCCCATGTCGCCGACGGTGAAGTAGCCGCCGTGGCGATTGGCGGCGGTCTTCTGCGGATCGCCCTTGTAGCGGAAGTCGCCACCCGTGAGCTTGAGGTAGATGGTGCCGACGGTGCCCGGTGGCACCTCGACCCCCTCGTCGTCAAGGACCTTCACGTCGCCGCCCGGCCACGGCGAGCCGACGGTGCCCGGATGCGCGAGCCAGTCGTCGGGCTTGGCGATGGTCCCGCCGCCCTCGGTGGCGCCATAGAACTCGTAGATCACCGGACCGAGCCAATCGAAGAGCCGCCGCTTCAGGTCGACCGGGCAGGGCGCCGCCGCATGGATCACCTGCCTCAGCGACGACACGTCATAGCTCTTGCGCACGTCCTCGGGCAGCTGCATCAGGCGATGCAACTGGGTCGGCACCATGTGGGTGTCCGTGACGCGATGGCGCTCGATGAGCTGCAGGGCGAGCTCGGCGTCCCACGTGTCCATGAGCACGACGGGGTGCTCGAAGTGGGCCGAGAAGTAGCCGAACGACAGCGGGGCCATGTGGTACATGGGCGACGTCACCAGGTGAACGGCGTCGCCGCCGGGCTCGATGTCGTAGCGCGAGAGGTTCGCGCTGAACGCCGCCACCCAGGCTTCCGGATCGAACGCGGGCAGATCCCGCTGCACCGCCTTGGGACGTCCCGTGGTGCCCGACGTGTACTGCATGAACTGCCCGGCGACCCGGTCGGCGGGCGTCGAGTCCGGTTGGTCGGCCAGGGCGTCGTCGAATCGGGTGAAGCCGGGGATGGTGCCCAGCGACAGCCGACCGGCCGCCGGCACACCTGCCTCCGCCGCGGCCGGCCCCGCGGCAGCCGCGAAGCGCTCGTCGGCCACGAGCGCCTTGGCGCCGGAGTCGGCCAGGATGTAGGCCACCTCGGCGACCGTCAGGTTGCTGTTGAGCGGCACGTAGTTCCAGCCGGCCTGGTGCACCGCCATCAGGGTCTGCAGCACCTCGGCACGGTTCGGGAGCAACGTCGCGACCGGGTCACCCTCGGCCAGACCTCGCGCCCGCAACGCGTGCACCATCCGATTGGCCCGAGCCAGGATCTCGCTCGCCGACCACTCCCGTCCGGACGGGTCGATGACCGCGATCCGGTCGGGCTCGACTGCCGCGGCTGCCCAGAACCCCCTCGGTCGCTCCCCCACGAGACCCCCTTCTCACTGCGATTCTGTCACACGTGTCACTTTCGCGCGGGTGGTCCGGGGCGCCCCCCGCTCAGCAGCACCGTCGGGTGGCGGTCACCGCGGCAGGCCGAGCACGTGCTCAGCGATGATGTTGCGGTTGATCTCCGATGTCCCGCCCGCAATCGAGGCCTGGCGCGCCGACAGGAGGTTGTCGGACCAACGACCATCGAGCGCCTCCATCCCGATCATGTCCAGCGCCAACGCCGCGAGGTCCTGCTCGCAGTGGGCCCAGGCGAGCTTGGCCAGGCTGCCTCCGGCTCCGCCGAACGAAGAAGGATCGGCCAACGAGCGCTCGGTCAACCGCCGCATGCAGGCGATGTCGCTCAGGACGCGGGCGAGTCGCTGGCGCAACCTCGGATCGGCCAGTGCCTCACGAGCGCGGGGATCAGACACCAAGTCGTCGAGCTTGTTCGACAGCATGAGGTGCAGCCGGGCGACGCCGGCCCGCTCGAAGCTCAGCGTGGTCATCGCCACCATCCACCCCTGGTTGAGCGGGCCGAGCATGGCCGACCGGGGGATGCGCACGTCGGTGAAGAAGAGCTCGGCGAACGAGTGGTCGCCGGTGATGGTCTTGAGCGGACGGGCTTCGATGCCGGCCGAGCGGAGGTCGACGAGCAGGCACGAGATCCCCTGGTGCTTCTTCGCGGTTTGATCGGTGCGCACGTAGAGCTGGCACCAGTCGGCGAAGTGGCCCATCGAGTTCCACGTCTTCTGCCCGTTGACCACGAACTCGTCACCGTCCTCGACGGCGGTGGTGCGCAGGGCCGCGAGGTCGGAACCGGCGTCAGGCTCGGACATGCCCTGCGACCAGATCTCGTCACCGCGCAACATGGCGGGAAGGAACCGCTGCTGCTGCTCGTCGGTCCCGAAGTGCATGATCGCCGGGGCGATGTTGGCGACACCGATCACGTTGACCGGGCCCGGAGCCCGCACCCGGTTCATCTCCTCGAGGTACACGACCTGCTCGTCGACGCCGGCATCCCGACCGCCGTGTTCGACGGGCCATGACGGCGCAGCCCAACCGCCGTCGGCCAACGTGCGGTTCCACGCTCGGAGCCCCTCGAGGTTGGCCTCGTCGACGGGACGGCTCCCGGCCTCGACCACCGCAGGGGTGAGGTGGGCATCGAGCCAACCGCGCAGTTCGTCGCGGAACCCGTCGGCCATCGTCAGATCGTGGTCGCGGTCACGTTGCCGACGGCGACGAGCCGGCCGCCGGCACCCTCGTCGACGAGCCGCACCTCGACCAACGAGCGCTGATCATCGACGGCCAGCACGCGTGGCAGGCCCCGCACCGGCCCGACCCGCGCCGGAGCGAGGTAGCGAACCATCTCACTGGTCGCTCGCACCGAACGGCCGAGCGCGGTCGACCCCGCGACCTCGCCGGCGACGTCGATCAGGCACGCCGTCACCCCGCCGTGGAGCATCCCCCACGGGTTCCGAAGCCAGTCCTCGACGTCGACCTCGACCGAGCCGTCCTCCCCGACCCGGAACCCGAGTTGGGCCGCGATCGGATCGCCGCCGACGGGCCGACCCGATCCGGGCCCGGCGAACTCCTCCCCGATCGGGATCTCCAGGGCCGAGCGATCGAAGTCGAACGAGAACGGGCGGCCGGTGGCGGTCCCCCCGCCCGCGGGACGGTCCTCGCCCTCGTCGTGGAGCGAGAACGCGGCCACCGCCGTGGTCGCGCCGGCCCGCAGCACCTCCACGTCGACCCGGAGCGGGCCGACCCTGATCGGCGCGGTCACGTGCACGTCGAGGTCGGTCGTCACCACCCACATGTCGCGGTCGAGCACGGCGACGCCCGACGCGATCCCCGTGGCCACGTCCACCGCGTAGGTGACCGCACCGATCCGAAGGGCACCTCGGTCGTCGAGCAGCTCATCCCGCAGGTCGAGCCGAGTGGAGAGGGACCGTTCGTCGGCCCGGATCGTCACCGCACGGAAGTACGCAGAGAGGGTCGTCGACCGATCGGGATCTGATGACTCGTCAGGCACGATCGCACCCTACCCGGGACCGTCTGAGCGTCCGGAACGCGGCTGCGCCCCCGTCCCCGGCTCAGTCATTTTGGCTGCAGTAAGCTGTCGCCAACGGCGCCCGGGAACGCGGCTGCGCCGATCCGGGGGTGTGCAGGATGATCGATCTGACCGGCGGGCTCGACGAGGAGCGCGAGTTCGTCTTCGCGACCCAGCCCGGCGACCCCGAGATGCGGGAGTCGGTGAACGTGTGGGTGTGGGACGACGGCGGCGAGGTCGGCCTCCCGCGGGTCGGCGTCGAAGCCGTCGCCGATCAGTGGGAGACCCACGACATCCAGGTGAACCTCGCGCAGGCCGACGGCCGCGTGCTGAACGTCTTCGCCAACGGCAAGGTCCACGACCCGCTCGGCGCCGACGGTCGGCCGAGGATCCTGGGAGCCGGGCTGCTCGCCTTCGAGCTCATCGAGCCCTTCCGTCACTGGCGGGTCCGGATCGACGGCACCGCGGTGGAGACCTCCACCCAGGCGCAGATCAACGGCTGGATGCCGGGACAGAGCGGCGGCGACGTCGTGCCCATCGAGCTCGACCTCGACATCCGATCAGCGGCCCCGCCGTGGGAGGCCGGAACCCTGCTCGAGGAGGCCGGCCGGGTGCTCGCCACCCAGGAGGAGGGCGACCTCATGGGCGGGCCCCGCTTCGAGCAGCTCTTCCGAGCGACCGGCACCCTACGCATCGGCGACGATGCGCGCGAGCTGAAGGGCGGCGGGCTGCGGATCCGGCGCACGGGCATCCGCCGATTGGCCACGTTCTGGGGCCACGCCTGGCAGTCGGCCCTCTTCCCCAGTGGTCGCGCCTTCGGCTGCAACCTCTACCCGCCCCGCGCCGACGGCAAGACCACGTTCAACGAGGGCTACCTCTTCGACGGGGACGGCGGCCTGATCCCGGCCCGGGTGGTGCAGGCGCCGTGGCTCGGCGAGCTCCGGCCGAAGGGCCAGGACGTCACGGTCGTCCTCGAGTCGGAACGGGGGACGACGACGATCCGCGGCGAGACCCTCCTGTCGACCTTCATGGTGATGCCACCGGAGATCGGTGGAGGTCTGCACCTGCAGCAGGCGATCGCCCGGTACACGTGGGACGACGAGTCCGCCGTCGGCATGATCGAGCGCTCGATGCCGTTGACCGAGGTCGACCACTGATGCTCCCCCATCTGAAATCTGTGCACTGATCAACAGCATGTGTCGATTGGTGCACAGATTTCGCTAGAGAGGGGTCGCGCCTAGCTCTGGCGCCCGGCTGCGGTCCACTCGGCCATTCGCGCCCGGTAGCCCTCGAACTGGTCGCCGACCTTGCCCAGGTCGAGGCCGAACACCTCCGGATCGGGGTGGACGTTCTCCTCCCGGTGCTCGGCGTGCTCCCGCCACCAGCGCTCCATGCCGGCCTCGAACTCGGCGGAGACCGGCTCGCCCAACCACTCGTACAGGCTGCGCACCTGCCCGATCGGATCGGTCTGCATCGCCGGGAAGCTCATGTCGTAGAAGCGGTCATCGGCACCGCGGTCACGGAACTCCTGCACCCGCTCCATGGCCACCGACCAGTGCTCGACGTTGAGCCGTCCGAGGTATTCGAGATCGACGTCATCGCTGAACATGCGCTGGACCTCGGCGTACACGTCCGCGACCGACACCATGACCTCGGTCGGGTCGCGGTGGGTCATCACGAACCGGGCGTCCGGGAAGGCATGGTCGAAGTGCTCGAGCCACAGGAGGTGCGATGGGCACTTCAGGCGCCACGGCATCGTCGGCAGGCCCCACTGCAGCAACTTCAACACGCGCCGCTCGTACGCGTAGGTGGACGTGAGGTCGGCGTCGAGCAGCCACTCGGAGTACGAGGGGACGTGCGCGAAGGCCTGGAAGTAGTGCGCCTTGAAGTCGAGGGCCATGAGGTCCTGGCACTCCTCGGGTCCTGTTGGGGTCGACGGCACCAGGGCCGCGAGGCGGGGGGCGAGCTCCTGTTGCATCGCCGCCTCGAGCTCGACCTGGGCGATGCGTGGATCGGCCCCTTCGACCGTCGAGGGCGGCGGACACGGCTGCGCCGCCTGCCAGCGGACGAGCGACCGGGCGTTCGGGTCCTCGGCCAGCAGGAAGGTCAGGGCGGTCGAACCCGTCCGTGGCAGCCCCAGCCCGACCAGCGGAGCCGTGATCGGCTCGTCGTCGATGGTCGGGTACCGCCGGTACCAGTCCTCGATCTGCAGACGCTGGGCGAGGTGCTTCACGATCAGTTGCGGCAGCGCGAGCTCGCCGATGGCGTTCAGCCGGGCCTCCTCGCGCAGCGATCGCACCAGCCGTTCGAGGCCCTCGCGGAACGAGTCGTCGCCGAAGTCGTCGAGACCCGTCTCCGACCGCGCCGCTTCCAGCAGCTCCTGTGGTTGCACAGCAACTCTCCCCCGGTCCGCAGCCCCCGCGACCGTCTATTGATGACAGCAGAGTGTCATCAATAGGGCGCATGGTCAAGGGTCACCCAGGGCGGGGCGATCGCCTCCGCCTTCGTGGCGCCGTCGGAGGAGGGGGTTCATCAGCCTCGACCGTCGCGATCACGACACCGATCAGCCACTGGAGCGCCTCGATGGCCCGGTTGCCGTCGAACTGCCAGCCGTTGATGAGCCGCTCGTACGACGGCAGGTTCCAGAGCACGTCGAGCAAGGCTGCCGCGGTCTCCTGCTGCGCGTCGGTCCAGTGCGGGGCCGAGGCCGCCACGGATCTGCGCAACGCCGCCTGCCGCCGCGTGTCGGCGTCGTCGAACGTCGGATCGTCGGGTTGGCGCGTGACCGCCTGCACCGCGAAGCCGTGCAACGACTCGAACACCAGCGCCGCGACCGCGGGGACGTCGTCGAGCGTGACCTCGTCATAGCGGACGCCGGCCTCCGCCTCGAGGCGTTGCATCACGGCGTCGCGGAGATGCCGCTCGGACGGGAAGTGGCGATACACCGTGCGCTCGCCGACGCCGGCCCGTTCGGCCACCGCACGGAAGGTCAATTCGTGCCAGTCCCAGCTCGGGAGCTCGTGCACGAGCTCGGAACCCGCGGCGATGACGCGGTCGCGTGTCTCCGCCGCCTGCTGACGCCGGATGGCGCTGTCATAGGGGCGGCGCCCGCCTCGTACCTCGTCACCCGGCGTGCTCGTCGCCACGGCAGCGACCATACCGCTCACCCGGCTGTGGGAGGGGTGGCTGCGCTACGAGAAGCTCATCGCCGTGGGTTCGGACCAGTCCCTGGTCCCGCCCGGCCAGCAGATCCACGGCTTGGCGGGATCTCCCACGAGCTCGAAGCTGGCGTGGCGGACCTGGACGAGGGCGATGCACTCGTACGTGGAACCGTGCGTCGCCGGGTCGTCGGGCGTTGGCGCGTCGTGCTGGCGGGACCAGTCGATGGGAGCAACGAGGCCGTCGGCCGTGTAGTCGGTCATCTGGTTGGTCGCGTCGATCACCTTCTGACGGTCGAAGTCCGGCCCGGCAGCCTTGATGCCCTGGTACGCCTCGTCCGCGTTGATCCAGCCGACCATGGCGATCTCCGAGAGCGGACTGCCGTTCTTGGCCATCCACTCCTTGTAGGTGTCCAGGCTCGCGGCGGCACCCTCGGACTCGAACGGCACGAACAGGGACTGCACGTAGTCGCCCTCGAAGAGGTCCCCGGCCTGCGACACGAACTGCTCGTCATAGGAGTTCAGGTGGTAGAGGGGCACGTCGCCCATGCCCTGGCGCTCGAGCTCGGTGGCCAGCGTCTTCATCCCGTTGAGGTCGAGGCAGCCGATGACGAGGTCGACACCGGCTTCCTTCATCGCGGTGACCTCGGGAGCGATGCCGTTCGGCAGACCGAAGGCCAGGTCGTCGTTCAGGTACACCGACTCGGCGCCGAAGTTGCCGCCGTACGTCTTGATCGCGTCGGACGCCGAGTTGGCGCACAGCCTGGAGCTGTCGGCGACCCCGTAGCCCAGGGCGGCAACCTTCTTGGCCCCCGCGAGCTTGGCCACGTACGCGTCGCCCCGCCGGACGCACTCGACGCAGTTCACCTCGCGGTTGCCGAAGATCTGCGGCTTCCCGGAGGCCTGGGCCGCGTTGATGGCCCAGACGTACGTCGGGATCCCGGCGTCCGCGAGGTTGGCCCAACCACTGGCCAGTTCGGTGGCGCTGAAGGTGGCGAAGGTGTCGTTCGCGGTGATGACCTCGAGGGCCTTCTCCTGGTTCTTCGACAGCTCGTCGTCGAGCTCCTTCGACAGCACGAGCTTCCTGCCGTCGATCCCACCCTCGCTGTTGCGGTAGTCGAAGTAGGCCCTGATGCCGTCGGCGTAGCAGTCGAGCACACACGTGCCGAGCGGGTTGTTCGAGTTGGTCCCCACGGCCGAGAACCGGATCTCGTCGCCGGTCACCCCGGGCACGGTCGTGGAGCGCACTCCCCCACCAGCGGTCGACGACGGCTCGGCTGTCCCGTTCGTCCCGCTGGCGTTCCCGCATGCTCCGGCGATCAGGCCCAACATCACCACGATCACGGCGACGCGTTGGAGCCTCGGACCCTGCATCGTCATCCCCCGACCTCCGCACCTGTGTCGACTCGGTCCGGGCGCAAGATAGCCGATCGGCTATCTGCGGTCAACGAACGACTCAGCGCCCTCGCGAGCGACCCTTCTTCGCACCAGCCGGATCCGGGGCGTCGAGGAAGCGCGTCGCGAGGCGCAGGAGCTCGGGGCGAACCGACGCGTCGTCCAGGTCGAGGACCAGCGGGTGCATCACCGCGCCGGCGATGGCCGCGGTGAGCATCGCCGCCTGCAGGCGCGCTTCGGGTCGGACATCGCCACCCATCAGGAGGCGGTAGAGGCGTTCCATCACCTGCCGGAAGGGCTTGTGGTGCGCGTAGTACCGAACGATCACGGGGTCGCCGAGGAGGGAGCTCTCCATGCGTCGGCGCTCGACCGCCAGGTCGACGATCCCGGTGATCACGACCTCGCGCGCCCGTGCCGGATCGGGTTCGGCTTCGCCGGCCTCGACCACGCGCTGCACCCGCTCGAGCTCGGCGCCCGCTGCGGCGATCACGATCTCGTCCTTCGTGTTGAACTGGTGGTACACCGCCGCCTTCGTCACGCCGATCTGGTCGGCGATCATCTGCAGCGAGGTCCCGCCGACGCCGTGCTCGGCGAACAGCTCGAGCGCGGCGTCGATGATTCGGGATTGTGCGGCGCTGTAGTCCTCGTGCCGCGGGCCGCTGACACGCGCTGATCCGGCTCTGGCCACTCGGCGACCGTAGTCGACGAGACGATGGCCGACGGGTGCCGCTCGGCCGGTCTGGGTGCTCAGCCCACCGATGGCTTGGTGGTGAGCGTGACCGGGACGTACTCGGGGTCGTCCTCGTCGCGCATGCTGAACTTCCACTTGCAGCACACGTCGCCCTCGTCGACCCGCGGCGGGATGGCCAGGATGTCGACCTTCATGTTCGGGTTGTACATCTTCGTCGTCACGATCATCGACTTCGGACACGTCGAGTGGCAGTTCTTCTCCAGGATGTCGGGCCGGCCCATCCCCTCCCACTGGTCGACGGCCACGCACCGGTTGAAGGTCATGATGCCGACGTCCGGCTCGGGCATCTCGAAGGTCAGGTCGAAGGCCTTACCGGGCAGCGCGGTGGCGTCGAGCTGGAGGTCCTTCATCCAGTCCTCGACGGTGTCGCCGGTGATGCCCAGGTACTCGGTCTTGAGGCGCTTCACCGCGGGAAGCACCACGTCGCCCCACAGCGTGAACTGGATGTCGAACATCTCGTCGAGCCCGTAGCGCACGGTGATCTGGGTGGCCCACGCCTCGATGCACTGCAGGAGGTACTCGTGGCTCCCCAGGAACCAGGTGACCAGCTGCTCCTTGGTGAGCTCGCCGGTGGTCGAGTCCGGGGTGAACAGGCCGGTGTAGACGATCCGGTCGCCCGGGCTGGCCTGCTGGTTCGGATCGACGTACGCCCGGTCGACGGGGAGGAACTCGGCCTTCATGCGCTCGAGCTCGGGGACGACCTGGTCGTTCCACGCCGCCCACTCGATCTCGGCCATCGTCTCGGCGCCGTACCGCTTGGCCACCTCGCCGGCCCAACCGTCGACGCAGACCACGAGGTACGCCTCGCTCCACGGCAGGATCTTGGTGGCCAGCGCTTCGGTCGAGAAGTCGGTGAAGCGAAGATCGGCCCGGTAGGGACCGCTGTAGTCGGCGAGCTCGGCGCCCGAGTCGACGTCCAGCTGTTGGCGGATGTCGAGGTCGGCCTTCGGATAGGTGACCGTGTCATCGACCCGGGGAAACTTGGGGTAGTTGTTCAGGTCGACCCCGAGCATGAGCACGAAGTCGTCGGCGACGACCTCCTCGTCGAGGTGCGCACCCGGCTTGCGGATCTTCAAGAACTCGTCGACCTGTTGGTCGGACTGCACTTCTGACACCGTGTTCCCCCTCGGTCGGCTTCGACTCCGCTCCAGAGTAGACGATCGGCTACCCAGGGGGAAGGGGTGACGCTAGGGGTGGACGACGATCCTCGGCGGGCCCTCGGACCGGCGGGTGAGCTCGAGGGCGTCAGGGACCTCGTCGAGGCCGATGACCCTGCCGATGCTGGGCCGCGGGTCGAGCCGTCCGTCGCAGATGGCGTCGAGGGTGCCGTACCAGTCCTCGGGGTGCGGGCCGCCGCCGAACTGGATGGTGACTCCCTTGTGGGTGGCGGCCGTGCAGTCGATGGTGTCGCCCGTGTACCAGCCGCCGGCGGCGAAGATGCGCGTCCACATGTCGCAGGAACCGATGATCTGCTCGATCAGCCCGGGCGCGCCGACGCACTCGAAGACCACGGCGGGCGTGGTGATCCAGCGCTCCTTCTGGATCTCGCGCCAGACGTCGAACGGCGATCGGTCGGCCGGATCGACGAGGATGTGCGCGCCGAACTGCTTGGCCAGGTCGAGGCGATCGGCGTTGTAGTCCGACACCACGATCGGCTCGATGCCCCGCGACGCGAGCGCGGCGACAGCGGACAGGCCGATGGCGCCCGCCCCGATCACGATCGGGACCTCGCCGGGCCCGATCGCGGAGCTGCGGACGTAGAACTCGCCGACGGCGAATGCGTCGACCACCGCGACCGCGTCGCTCGACACGTCGCCGGGGACGGCGCGGGCCATCGTCTCGGACACGACGAGGAGCTCGCCGAAGCTGCCCTGGGCCTCGGGGTGCTGGCCGATCACCTTGGTTCCGCCGAGGCCGCCGTCGACGAGCAGGATCGGCATCGCGGTCACGCGCGTGCCGATCGGGAACTGCTCGGTGCACCCGGGGCCATGGCCGATGACCTCGCCGACGAACTCGTGCCCCAGGACCATGTCCCGATCAGGGTCGTAGACCATCCCGGCCGGGCCACCCGGCGGGATGGCGTCGTGGTGGTCCATGAAGTGCACGTCCGACGCGCAGATCGCGGTGGCCAGGGTGCGCAGGAGCAGCTCACCTTCGCCAGGCACCGGATCCGCGGTCTCGCGCACCACGATGCGGCCGTCTCGCAACACCACTGCGCGCATTCGCTTCCTCCTGCCTACTCGTTCGTCGGGGTCTCGAGGTCGATGAGCGTGCCGTCGGGGACGAGCTGGAGCAGGACCATGGTGAAGCGGCGGCGGGCGATTCTCCAGCCGTCGTCGGTGAGGACGAGCTCGTCGTCGTAGTAGCCCGCCGCACGCGTGCCGCTCGTGTTGTCGGCGAACATCACGAGGGCGTCGACGTAGCTGCTCGCGGCGACCCCGGCGGTGCTGGGAGTGACCACCTGGTTGGTGATTCGGTGCATCGTGTGCCCGGCGGGCTCGTGCGCGTCGCGCATCCACGAGGTGATCTCGTCCGCGCCACGCCACTGGCCGATCACGCCGTAGTCGGCTTCGCAGTCGTCGGTGAAGCACGAGCGGAACAAGGCCCAGTCGCGCCGGTCGATCCCCGTGGCGTAGCGCACCAGCAGGTCGGTGATGTCCTGGCGGGTCTCCCGGTCGAGCGTCGTCACGAGACCACCTCGCCGTCGTCGCCCATCACGCCGCCCTGGATCGACAGCAGCAGGTGGACGGCGTCGTTGCGGGACATGGCGCCGAGGTGCTTGGCACCCTCGCGCACGTCGTCGGTGGCGAAGCAGGTCGGACCGTTGGGCAGGTTGGCGAGCGCCTCGGCGACGACCTGCTCGGCGGTCGCCGCACCCGGGATCGGCGCGTCGAGATCCGCGAGCTGGCCTCGCTGCACCAGCGTGCGCCGGAGAGCCGGGGTGTCGGTCACCCCGAGGACCAACCCGAGCACGTCGACGCCGCGGTCGTGCAGCTCGGCCCACAAGGCTTCGGCCATGACCATGTCGAAGGCCTTCGTCGCGCCGTACGCCACCATGTTGCGGCCACCGACGAGCCCCGCGCCCGACGAGACGAGCACGATCCCGCCGCGACCACGGGCGGCCATCGGGGCGGCGAAGTGGTGACAGAGCCGCATCGGCACGACGCAGTTGCGCTCGACGAGCGCGACCGCGTTGTCGACCGGCTGCGCGAGGAACGGCTCGTAGTTCGGGTCCCCGCCGGCGGCATAGAACACGAGGCCGACGTCGAGGTCCTCGGTGGCCTCGACGATTGCCGGCACCGCATCGGCCACGGTGAGATCGACCGCCACCGTGCGGGCCTCGACCGCGAAGTCATCGCGTATCGCCGCGGCCACCTCGTCGAGGGCGCCCTGGCGACGGGCGACGAGCACGACGTCGAGACCCCGCTCGGCCACCTCTCGGGCGAACTCGGCGCCGATGCCCTCGGAGGCACCGACGACGAGCGCGCAGGGCCCATACCGTTCCTCGATCTCGTCCATCCCAGGGACCGTAGCAGATATAGGAGATTCCTCCTGGAATGTAAGGTGACGGCATGACGGGATCCCGGGCCGGTCGTCCTCGCGACTCGAGCATCGACGAGCGGGCGATCGCCGCCACCCTCGAGCTCCTCGTCGAAGCGGGGCTCGAGGGCACGACCGTGGCCGCCGTCGCCAGGCGCTCGGGCCTCCACACCTCGGCGATCTACCGGCGCTGGTCGTCGCCGATCGAGCTGATCGAGGAAGCCATCTTCCCGGGCCTCGACCCGCCGGCGGTGAGGCCGACCGGCGACCTCCGAGCCGATCTGCTCCGCTTCCTCGAGGCCTACCAGGCCGCGTTCGCGACGCCGGCCGTGCGCGCGGCCATGCCCGGACTCCTCGCCCACCAGTTGACGAGCCGCGCCCGCTCGCCGGAGCAGTACCTCCGGGTGTCGGCCCGACCACAGTTCCGCGACATCCTGCAGGCCGCGCCCAGCGGCACCGTCGACCCGGACGTCGACATCGACGACGCCTTCGACCTCCTGCTCGGCGCGATCGTCGTCCGCGTGATCGTCCCGCCGGTGGCCGCCCGTGGTCGACCGCTCGAGAGCACCGTCGACCTGCTCGTCCGCATGCTCCGACCCGCCACCTGATCTCCGGTTGCGTCGGCGTCCACATTTCGTTACCTTCCGACATGTAACTATGCCTTCGCCGACCGTGACCTCCGATCCCGCTTCGTCTGGCAGCGCCGGCCGTCCCCGCGATCCGCGGATCGACGATGCGGTGCTCGAGGCAACCATCGAGCTGCTGCAGGAGGTCGGCTACCTCCAGCTGACGATCGGTGCCATCGCGGAGCGGGCCGGGACGAACAAGCCGGCCATCTACCGGCGCTGGCCGACGAAGGCGCATCTCGTGCACGAGGCCGTGTTCCCGGCACAGCGTCCCGACGTGATGCCCCGAGGCGACGACCTGCGCGGCGACATCCGAGCGCTGGTCGCCATCGGGGTCGAGCTCCTCGGGAGGCCGGCGGCACGGGCCGCGCTCCCGGGGCTGCTGGCGGAGATGTCCAGTGACCCGACGTTGCAGGCCGACGTGCTGGGTCGCTTCGCCGATGGTGCGTGGGGTTGGCTGCAGCAGCGGCTCGAGGCCGGGATCGGCACCGGCGAGGTCCGCGCGGACGTGCAGTCATCGACGGTGCTCGAGCTGATCGCCGGGTCGACGTTGCTCACCACCGTCCTCCGCCCCCTCGACGACATCGGCCACGACTGGGTCGACGACGTGGTCGAGCTCATCATGCGGGGGATCACCCCATGACCAGCGGTGCGTCGTTCACGGGCGAGGACGCTCGGGGCCGCCGTTCCCACCATCGAGACGGAGGTCGTCCATGGATCTCGGACTGAAGGGCAGCGCGGCCGTCGTGACCGGCGGGAGCAAGGGGATGGGCCGGGCGATCGCCGAGGCGTTCGCGGATGACGGGGTGCGGGTCGCGATCCTGGCCCGCGGCGCCGACGCGATCGAGGACACGCTGCAGGAACTTCGCCGCCGTGGGTGCCCCGACGCGTTCGGGGTCTCGGTCGACCTCACCGACGCGGCCGCGATCGACGGCGCGTTCGCGACGATCGCCGAGCGGTGGGGCTCGGTGAACAGCCTGGTCAACACCCTCGGTCCCGGCGACGGCGCCTTCGAGGACCTCGACGACGAGGGATGGAACGCCACGTTCCAGCTCGGGCTCATGGCCGCTGTCCGCTGCACGCGCGCCGCGCTCCCTCTGCTGCGGGCGGCGGAGTGGGGTCGGATCGTGAACTTCGCGGCACACTCGATCCAGCGCCAGAACCCGCGGCTCGTGGCGTACACCGCGTCGAAGGCCGCGGTGGCGAGCCTGTCGAAGAACCTGGCCAAGAGCCTCGCGGCCGACGGGATCCTCGTGAACACCATCAGCCCGGGGACGATCGTGACCGCCAGCTTCACCGAGGCGCTCGATCCCTTCCTCCGGGCCGACGGCCTCGACTCGAGCGATCCCGTCGACGTGATGACCTGGATCGAGAACAACTTCCACCAGCCCGCGGACCTCGGTCGCGCCGGGCTGCCCGACGAGATCGCCAGCATCACCGTCTACCTGGCATCTCGTCGCAACGGCTACGTCACCGGCGCCAACGTCAACGTCGACGGCGGATCCGACTTCGTCTGATCGACGACCGCGTCCGCGTTCGAGCACGACAACTCAGGGGGATCGTCATGGAGATCGACCAGATGGTCGACACCGCATGCGAACGGGTGGGATCGGGGGACTTCGGCGACGACACGTGGCGCGAAGGCCTCGAGGTCCTGGTCCGGTCGTTGGGGACCGAGGCGACGCTCAACGAGATGGGCATGAGCGCGATGGCCGATCAGATCATCGGGTACCTGGCCAACCGGCTCGAGGTGGAGCAGTGGTACGCCCGGCACCCCGAGATCGGCGATCAGGAGATCGTCGCCCCGCTCTTCGGGGTGGGCCTTCCCCGGACGGGCTCCACCGCCTTGAGCTACCTGCTCGCGCAGGATCCGGCTCGGCGGCCCCTGCGTGTCTGGGAGGCGGCGACGCCGTGCCCGCCACCGGAGACCGCGACCGAGCACACCGACCCGCGCATCGCCGTGGCCCAGGCGGGCATCGACTTCACCAACGAGATGTTCCCCGGGTTCGTCGGCATGTTGCCGACCTCGGCGACCGGTCCCCAGGAGTGCCTGCTGATCATGGCGCTCGACTTCCGGTCGTTGATCTTCGAGGGCATGGCCCTCGTCCCGAGCTACAGCTCGTGGCTGCTGCAGTGCGACATGACGCCGGCGTACCGCTACCACCAGCGGGTGCTGAAGCTGTTGCAGTGGCGTTGCCCGCCAGATCGGTGGTGGCTGAAGACCCCCGCGCACATGCTCTCGATGGATGCCCTCGACGCCGTGTATCCCGACGCCCGCTTCGTCATGACGCATCGCGACGTCGGCAAGGTGCTGCCATCGGTGTGCGCGCTCTACGACAGCCTGTCCCGCGTCCTCTCCCAGCACCCGGACCCGGTCGCCATCGGGACCCACAACGTCGAGGTGTGGCGATGCGCGCTCGAGCGGCTGATCGCCTTCCGTGATCGAGGGAACGAGGACCGCTTCCACGACCTCTCGTTCGCGGCGGTGCAACGTGATCCGATGGCCGAGGTGTCCAGGCTCTACGCCGAGCTGGGTGACGACCTGACCGACGACGCCCGCCGGCGGATGCAGGCCTGGTGGACCGAGAGCTCGGAGCAGCGCTCGGCTCCGCACACCTACCGGCCCGAGACCTACGGCCTCGATCTCGCGGCCGTCCGAGAGCAGTACGCGTTCTACCACGACCGCTTCGACGTCCCCGTCGAGGACCAGGAGAGCCCATGAGCACGCACGGCCGGGGGTCGGAGCCGCCACCAGGACACGGACGACCGAGGAGGAACTGATGGACGAGATCACCCAGAAGGTCGTCGACGGCGCGGCGTGGCAGGAGTTCTGCGACCTGCTCAGGGAAGCCGGCGACGTCATCCTGGCCGAGGGGAACCCGGACGACCCGCTCGATCGGGCCGAGGGGTTCCGCATGCTCACCCGGCTGCTGCGCGGCGTCCTGGAGAGCCACTTCGAGTACGCCCGACCGGCCCATCCCACTCTGGTCTGCACCTGCCACGAGACCATCAAGATCGTCGGGGAGAACCCGGACAACCACTACCTCGGCGCCTCGCTCGACGGCCGGTACGACTACCGGATCTGGGGCACGAGGGGCGCGGCGAAGTGGATCAGCTTCAACCTGTTCTCCGGTGGGGGCTTCGGCGGCGGCGGGCCGGGCACCGGTGCCACCCTGCACGAGGAGCAGATGCACATCGAGCCCGATGGCACCTTCGAGGTGATCGTCTCGCAGCGAGAGCACCCCGGGAACTGGTTGCGCTCGGAGGAGGACACCACGTCCCTGGCGATCCGCCAGACGTTCCTCGACAAGACCAACCAGGAGCACGCCGAGCTGCACATCGAGCGCATCGGCGACGACGGCGCCCCACCCGATCCCCTCACCCCCACCGACCTCTACATCGGGCTGCTGACCGCCGGCCACTACGTGAAGGCGGTTGCCGCCATCGGCGCCGAATGGGCCGTGCGCCAGTCCCGGTGGCCCAACGAGTTCTGTGACGACGCCGAGGACGAGCTCACCGACAAGTTCAAGGATCCGCAGATCAAGTGGCACCAGGCCTACTTCGACCTGGCCGAGGACGAGGCCCTCGTCGTGGAGGTGATGCCGCCGGCGTGCGAGTACTGGATGATCGCCCTCCACAACCACTGGATGGAGACGCTCGACTACGTCCACCACCAGTCCACCCTCAACTCCCACTCGGCCACCCTCGAGGCCGACGGCAGCGTGAGGTTCGTGGTCGCTCACCGCGATCCCGGGGTGCCCAACTGGCTCGATACCGCCGGCCACGAACGCGGCACCGTCGGCGTACGTTGGGTCGGCCCCGATGTCGTCGATGTCCTGCCGTCGACCAGGGTCGTTCCGCTCGATTCGCTCAGCTGATCGCCGAGCGCCGCGCGCCTCGTCGGCGATCAGTCCTCGGGGAGCGCCGCGAACTCACGCTTGGTGTTCCGGTACCACTTCATCCCCGACTCGGGAGATCACAGGGTCCCCCCAGTTGCCTGCAGGTCATGGTCTTCATGGCTCTTGCCTCCGTTCATCGAGCTCGCCCATCGACCAGGACGAGTGGAGACGACGGTACGGGCGCGGTCGCGTCGGGTGCTTCTTCGATCCTGATCGATCCCGCGCCTCGCTCAGCGCCTGATCGGGAGACCAGCTGCCTCGTAGACGGCGTCGATGACCGCCATGTTCGCCACCGAGTCCGACGGCCCGGTCAGCACCGGCTCGCCGTCCAGAACGGCGTCGCGGAACGCCTCGAGCTGGTAGCGGTAGGTCGGGATCCGGGGGAAGCGCTCATGCCGGCTCGAGCCATCGTTCCGGCGGACGCTGAAGCGGTGCAGCAGCTGCGGTCCCGCGGGGTTGAACACGCGCAGCTCGCCGTCGGAGCCGACGACACGGAACCCGATCCGCAACAGGCGGGCTCCGTAGAGCGACACGGTGAACCTCCCGGTCGCGCCTCCGGGGAAGGCGAGCTCGGCCTGCATCCACCGGTCGACGCCGGGCGAACGCTCCTTGGCCGACGCCGACCGCACCGTCGGCTCCTCGCCGGTGAGCGAGCGGAGCTGGTGGATCGAGTAGCACCCGAGGTCCATGACCGCTCCTCCCCCGAGCGACAGGTCGAAGCGGATGTCGTGGCGCTTGAACAACGGGACCTGCATCCACGATTCGACGTATCTCAGGTCTCCGAGCTCGCCGCCCTGCGCCACCTCGACCGCCCGCATCATCAGCGGGTGGTACCGGTAGTGGAAGGCCTCCATCAGCACGTTGTCCGTGCGCTCGGCGACCTCGGCCACCTGCCGCGCCTGCTCGGCGTTCGAGGTCAGCGGCTTCTCGCAGATCACGTGCTTGCCGGCCTCGAGCGCCACGATCGTCCATGGCGCGTGCAGGCCGTTCGGCAACGGGTTGTAGATGGCGTCGACCTCGGGATCGGCGATGACCGCCTCGTAGGAGTCGTGTGCCGTCGGGATCGACCACTTCGAGGCGAACGCTTCCGCTCGGGCGCGATCCCTCGCCGCGACCGCCACGACCTCCACCCGCTCGACGTCGCGCGCCGGCTTGACCAGCGCGCCGGGCGCGATCCTCGCCGCACCGAGGACCCCGATCCGCACCGTCGTCACGGCCACCCGATCAGGTCGGCGAGTAGATGAGCTCGAGCTGGATGTTGTCGGGGTCGCGGAACACGAGGGTCGAGAACGGCACCGGCCCCTCGATGTCGCGCACACCGGTGTGGGCGACGCCCAGCCCGTCGAGCTTGGCCACCCACGCATCGAGGGATTCCCGGCTCGCGACGCCGAAGCCGATGTGGTCGAGGCCAGTACGGCTCTCGTCGAAGGGCACACCGTCGTTGGCCTCGTGGTGGTGGAGGCCGATGAGCAGCTGGGAGGTCGGCTCGACGAGCAGGACGGCGTAGCCCGTGTCCTCGAGCTCGTGGTGCGGGAACGTGATCGGTAGACGAACGGCGTCGAAGACCTTCTCGTACCAGGCGGCGCTCACTTCGACGTCGCGGACCGTGGGAGAGAAGTGGTGGACGCCGGTGATGGAGGCAATCTGATCGGCCATGGGCGGGACCCTACTTCCGTCCGCCGCGATCCTCCGCCGGGCACTGACAAGGATCAACCAGAGGAGCGCAGCGTGGCTTCGATCTCGCTGGTGAGCAGATAGAGGTCGAGGTTGTCGTTGTCCCCGGGATCGAAGGGGTGAAACCCGAGTCGTTCCCACCACGAACGAGCCACCTCATCGAGAGCGGAGACGACGACCGCGCGACATGCCGCCCGATCGTTGAGATCGACTGCTGTGGCAAGGACATGGGCGACGAGGGCGGTCCCGACGCCCAAGCCCGCACGGGACCGATCGACGGCGAGTCGGCCGACCAGCAGGGCGGGTACCGGATCAGGAGCATGCTTCGCCACCGACGACGAAGCAGCGCCACGGTCGATGCTCGTCATCGCCAGGCTCACGTACGCGACCACAACCCCCTCGGCGTCGGCGATCACCCAGGTGGCGGCGGTGTTCCTCCGGCGGTTCTGCGTCGAGTATCGGCGCAGCCACTCGTCCAGGTCCGAGGATCCGGAGTCGAAGCTCGAGCGGTCGTGGAGTTTGGGGTCGAGGGGCTCGGGGCGACGGAGCTCAGTCAATCCAGCGGAACTTCCGAGGCCGTTCGAGCGCTGATGCGAGTCGCCGGTTCACCGTCGCCGGCTCGTCGAGCGCCTCGGTGAAGGCCGCGGCGGCAGCCGGGCTGAGCTCGATGAACTGACGCTCGGCCAGCACATCCGCCGCATCCGCCGCCGCGGCCTGCAGCACGAACGCGGAGACCGAGACATGCGACGCCTCGGCCGCGCGCTCGAGCAGGCGCTTCTCGGCCGGATCCACCCGAATCTGGAGTCGCTCATCCTTCGTCGCCGTCATGGCATCACAATGGCAGTACGAAACGCCGGATGTCAAGGCCTGGCGACTCACACCAGAACCATCGAGGCCCGGTGCGCCCGGACCAGCCCCCATCGGCCGAATGGAGCGGCTGTTGGGCCGGAGGCTTCAAAACGGGCAATCCATCCGTCTACTGACGTCGTCGAGCATCCGACGTACGGCGCCACGGCCGCTCGAGAAGAGCCGGCACCCTGACCCCTGGGGGTCGGGCACCGGCTCCCGCTCGCTCGCTCGGTCGCGTTGCGTCGTATCGGGCGCTCAGCCTGCTCGCCTGATCACCGGGGCACGCCCGCAGCCGCCCGGCGCTGAGCGACGATCACCAGGGCGACGCCACCGAGCACCATCATCCCCCCGACGGCCGCCAGGAGTGCGGCGTTGGTGCCCGTCACCGGCAGCACCGAGCGGGCCTCCTCCTCGCCCAACACCTGGGTCGGAGCGGTGGTCGTCGTGACCGCCGCCACGGCCGCCGTCGTCGTGGTCGTGGCCTCGGTCGTCGTGGTCGTGGCCTCGGTCGTCGTCGTCGTGCCCTCGCTCGTCGTCGTCGTCGTGGCCTCAGACGTCGTCGTCGTGCCCTCGCTCGTCGTCGTCGTGGCCTCGGTCGTCGTCGTCGTGCCCTCGCTCGTCGTCGTCGTGGCCTCAGACGTCGTCGTCGTCGGCCCTCAGACGTCGTCGTCGTGCCCTCAGACGTCGTCGTCGTGCCCTCGGACGTCGTCGTCGTGGCCTCAGCCGTCGTGGTCGTGGACCCCGGGATGACGCAGCCGTTGTCGAGGATCACCTGGCCCTCAGGGCTCAGGTTCATCCCGTCGTAGTGCTGGTCGCCGTAGTCGAACGCCGGGATGATGTCGCCCCACTTGTCGTTCCTGGGGATCTCCGGGTAGAACACCGGACCCTCGTGGCCGTCGTGGCCCTGCTGGAAGACCGACGCCACGTCGACGGTGATCACCACGTAGGGGTTGGTGTAGCTGTCGGTGCGGTGGCACAGCGTGACCTTGTGCTCGGGATCGGGCTGGCTGCTGGAGGCGTGGACCGGCACGAGGATGCCCAGCAGCAGCACGAGACCGAGCAGGCTCAGAGCCACCCCGATCAGACGCATCGGATTGACGTTGGCGGACTTCGTGGTCTCGGTCATGGCTGCCTTTCGGGGGGAGAGGATTCCGAACACGGAACCAATTCGAAGCATGACTCTCCGTGGTAATTGCGCGTAGGGTCGTAGGTCCCCGGCCGGTGGGGCATCCGGACCCAATCGGCCCCGGAGCCGGCCTCGCGACGACCGCGACGATGGCCGTGCCGAAGGGTCTAGGGTGAGCGGCGGCAAACCTGACGCCTCGTCAGAAACGGCGACCCCGGCCGGATACCCCCTGCTCCGGAGACACGATGACCCGCTCCGACCCATCCTCGATCGACGCGGCGATGGCCCGCTACGAGACCGAACGTGCCAAGCGACTTCGTGACGACGGGCTGGCCCAGTACCACACCCTGAGCGAGCACCATCTCGACCGGGACCCGTGGGCCGACCCGGACTTCGCCCGCGACCCGATCACCGAGGCGGTCGAGGTCGTGGTCCTCGGCGGCGGGTGGGCCGGGATGCTCACCGCCATCAACCTCGTCAAGCTGGGCATCACGAGCTTCCGCATCATCGACAAGGCGGCCGACTTCGGCGGCACCTGGTACTGGAACCGCTACCCGGGCTGCATGTGCGACGTGGACGCCACCATCTACCTCCCGCTGCTGGAGGAGACCGGCTACATGCCGACGGAGAAGTACGCCAGCGCCACGGAGATCTTCGGCTACTGCCAGCTCCTCGGACGGCACTTCGGGCTCTACGAGCATGCGCTGTTCCAGACCGAGGTCGAGTCGCTGACCTGGGACGACGACGCGCACCGCTGGGACGTGGTGACCCAACGGGGCGACCGGATCCGCACGCAGTTCTTCGTCTCGGCCGGCGGCCTGATGCACAAGGCCAAGCTGCCCGGCATCGACGGCATCGACCGCTTCGCCGGCAAGGCGTTCCACACGACCCGCTGGGACTACGAGTACACCGGTGGCAGCCCGACCGAGCCGATGGACCGTCTCGCCGACAAGGCCGTCGGGATCATCGGCACCGGGGCGACGGCGGTGCAGGTCGTCCCGCAGCTGGCCCGGTCCGCGAAGGAGGTCTACGTCTTCCAGCGCACGCCGTCCGCCGTCGGGGTGCGCGGCCAGCAGCCGATCGACGAGACCTGGTTCCGCTCGCTCCCGCCGGGCTGGCAGGCCGAGCGCACCCGCAACTTCACCGAAGTGGTGACCGGCAGGAAGCCCGACCGCGACCTCGTCGCCGACGGCTGGGGGCAGGCGCTGTGCGAGGACACCCAGCGTGAGCCTGCCTCGGAGGAGGAGCGGGCCGAGCTCGAAGCCATCGACTTCGAGGTCATGGACGGCTTCCGGCGACGGATCGACGAGATCGTCGACGATCCCGAGACCGCCGAGAAGCTCAAGCCCTGGTACGGCAAGCACTGCAAGCGCATCTGCTTCCACGACGAGTACCTCCAGTCGTTCAACGAGTCGAACGTTCACCTCGTGGACACCGACGGCCGTGGCGTGCGGGAGATGTCCGCCGCCGGCCCGATCGTGGACGGCACCGAGTACCCACTCGACCTGCTGGTGTTCGCCTCGGGGTTCGAGATCACGACCGGCCTGGTCGACCGCCTCGGGTTCGACCCGGTCGGCCGTGGCGGGGTCCGCCTGAGCGAGCGCTGGCACGACGGCACCCATTCACTGCACGGGGTCCTGACCGCGGAGTTCCCGAACTTCTTCGTGGTCAGCTTCATCCAGGCCGGCTTCGGCCTGAACTTCGTCCACTTCCTGTCGGAGTCGACGGCCCACATCACCTGGCTGATCGACCACTGTCGCCAGGAAGGCATCGCGTCCATCGAGGCGACCCCCGAGGCCGAGGACGAGTGGCTCAACGTCCTGTGGGAGGCGTCGGGTCCGCTGGCCCGCTACAACCGCGGCTGCACACCGAGCTACGGCAACAGCGAGGGGGCGCGCACCATGCTGGCCGCCCGCAGCGCCGTCTTCCCCGGCCCGCTCACGGACTACGCCGCCCACCTCGAGCGGTGGCGTGACGTCGGCACCCTCGAGGGCACCAGGATCGTCCGAGAGCCGCAGCGCTCGGGCCGCGCCTGACCGACCGCCTGGTGGCACAGGCCGTTGCGTTCTCTGGCACAGGTGTGCCAACCTGGCGACGATGGCCGGATCGGACGTGGGGGACGCACAGCTCGCGTGGGAGGACCGCGCGCTCGAGCGGTCGCTGGCCGCCGCACGCGACCGCTCGTCCGAACGGGCCCGCCGCCTGGTCTCGTCCGCTCGGCACCTCGCCGGCAGCGGCTCGTCGTCGTTCACCGTGGCCGACGTGGCCGCAGATGCGGGGATCTCCCTGCGTTCCTTCTACCGGCACTTCGCCGGCCGGGACGACCTGTTCCTCGCCCTCTTCGAGGAGGAGGCCCGCACGGCCGTCGAGCTGCTCGGCGACCTCGTCGACCGCGGCGGCGAGCCGATCGACCGCGTCCGAGGGTGCATCGAGGCGCTCTGCGACCTCGTGATGACGGGCGAGGGATACGCAGCCGTCCTGGTGCGCGAGCACCTGCGGCTGGGCGACGAACGACCGGAGGAGATGCGCGCCGCGCTGTCACCGCTGCTCGACCTGTTCCACGACGAGCTCGAGGCGGCCGCGGCGGCCGGCGATCTGCGACCCGTCGATCGGTTCGACGCCGCGACCGTGCTGGCCCTCGTACTCACCCACGTGCAGACGGCCCTGCTCCTCGCACCCGCGGAGCCGGCGCCGACGCAGCGCATCTGGCGCTTCTGCCACGCGGCGCTCGCGCCCACCGACGACGCGGATCGGTAGACCACGCCGTCACCGTTCCAGGACCAACCCGGGGAGGAACCCCATGACCGCCACCACCGAGGACCCTTCCGACGACACCGAGGTCGTGATCGGGCTCTTCGAGCCGGGGGTCGCGGATGACCCGCACCCCGCCTACGCGCGCCTGCGATCCGAATGCCCCGTCGCCCGCGGCGACCTCGGGGGCATGCCGGTCGCCATGATCAGCCGCTACGAGGACGTCCAGTGGGCCCTGCGGCACCCCGACGCCTTCACCTCGGCGAGCGGCCTGCAGCTCGGCGAACAGCCGCTGCTGCCGCTCGAGGTCGATCCGCCGGTGCACACCGACTACCGGCGGATCCTGAACCCGCGCTTCACACCCAGGGCCATCGCCACATTGGAGCCGGAGGTGCGCCGGCTCGTGCGCGAGCTGCTGGACGGGTTCGCCGGGCGGGGCTCGTGCGACTTCCACACCGAGCTGGCCACGCCGCTCCCCGTCGGGCATCTTCCTCGCGCTGATGGGCCTCCCACCCGACGACCTGCCGCAGGTTCCTCGAGTGGCGTGACAACACGATCCGGCCGAAGGTCGAGCCTGGCGACGTCGACGGGGCGCAGCGGATCCGCCAGGAGACCGGGCGCGCCATCAGCGACTACTTCCGCACGGCCATCGCCGAGCGGCGCGGCGATCCCGACGACTCGCTGCTCTCGCTCATCGTCCACGCCGACTTCGGCGGCCGGCCGTTCACCGAGGAGGAGCTGCTCGGCATGAGCCACCTGCTGCTGCTCGGCGGGCTCGACACCGTCACCGCCACCCTCGACTGCATGATCACCTACCTCGTCGCCCACCCGGAACGGCGCCGCGAGCTGGTGGGCGACCCGTCGCTCATCCCGGCCGCCGTCGAGGAGCTGCTGCGCTTCCTCACCCCGGTGATGGTGATCCCCCGCTCGGCGGCCCGGGATCTCTCCCTCCGGGGCGTCGACATCCGCGCCGGCGACGGGGTGACCCTCGTCCTCGGTGCCGCCAACGTCGACGGCGACGCGTTCGAGCACACCGATGTCGACTTCCGCCGGGAGCCGAACAAGCACGTCGCGTTCGGTGGCGGCCACCACCTGTGCCTCGGCGCCCACCTGGCCCGGCTCGAGCTGCGGGTGGCGCTCGAGGAGTTGCACGCCCGCATCCCCGACTACTGGTTCCCCGCCGGCTTCGAGCCGCACTTCTCCACCGGCATCCGCCAAGCCGACCCGTTGCTGCTGGAGTTCGATCCGTCATGACCGCCACCGAGTCCGTCACGGCGGCCGGCGCACCGCTCGCCCACCGCTACCGGATCGTCTCGGCCGACGACCACCTCATCGAACCACCTGACCTGTTCGAGGGCCGCATGCCGGCTGCGCTGCAGGAACGGGCGCCCCGCATCGTGGAATCCGCGACGGCCGCCAAGCCTGGGTCTACGAGGGCCGCCACTACGGGAACATCGGGCTGAACGTGGTCGTCGGGCGACCGAAGGACGAGTGGTCGATGGAGGCGGCCAACTTCGACGAGATGCGCCTCGGCTGCTGGGACATCCACGCCCGCATCGAAGACATGGACCTGGCGGGCGTCGAGGCATCGGTGTGCTTCCCCTCGCTCATCGCCGGGTTCTCGGGGTCGGTCTTCTCCCAGTCGAAGGATCCCGACCTCGGGCTGGCATGCATCCGAGCGTGGAACGACTGGCACCTGGACGTCTGGGCCGGCACGTACCCGGGCCGGATCATCCCCCTGCAGATCTCGTGGCTGAACGACCCCGCCGTCGCGGCCGACGACGTCCGGGCCAACGCCGAGCTGGGGTTCCGGGCGCTGACGTTCGCGGAGATGCCGGCGAGGCTCGGGCTGCCGTCGCTGCACACCGGGCACTGGGACCCGCTGCTCGCCGCCTGCGAGGAGACCGGGACCGTCGTGTGCCTCCACACCGGATCGGCGTCGTGGATCCCGACGCCGTGTGACGACCTGCCGTTCGAGATGCTGCCCACGCTGTTCACGGTCAACGCCTACGTGGCGGCGGCGGACTGGCTGTGGTCGGGTGTCTGCTCCCGCTTCCCGAAGCTGCGAATCGCGGTGTCCGAGGGTGGGCTGGGCTGGGTGCCCATGCTCGCCGATCGGGTCGACTACGTCCTCGACCACTCCGCCTCGGGCGTCGACGCCATCCAATGGCGCGACGAGCGCAAGCCCAGCGAGGTCCTTGCCCAGAACTTCTGGTACTGCACGATCGATGATCCGAGCACGCTCGACAGCGTCCTGGCCCGCTTCGGTCCCGACCACGTGCTGCTCGAGGTCGACTATCCGCACGCCGACTCGACGTGGCCGCACACGCAGGCGCTCACCCGCGAGCGACTGGGCCACCTCGATCCCGATGTCGTCGACAAGATCACCCACCGCAACGCCGAGGAACTGTTCCGTTGGCCGGCACGCTGATCCGCGGCGGCCTCGTCGTCGACGGCACCGGCGCGCCGGCCGAGGTGCGCGATGTCGGGGTACGCGACGGCCGAATCGTCCCGGCCGAGGAGGTCGAGCCCTCCTCTCCCGTGGTCGACGCCGCCGGACTGGTGGTGGCCCCTGGTTTCGTCGACCTCCACACCCACTACGACGCGCAGCTCACATGGGACCCCACGGCGAGCCCGTCGCCGCTGCACGGAGTCACCACCGCCATCGGCGGCAACTGCGGGTTCACGCTGGCACCAGCCGGTGAGGAGCACGCCTCGTACCTCATGCGGATGATGGCCAGGGTCGAGGGCATGCCCCTCGACGCCCTCGAAGCAGGTCTGTCCTGGGACTGGACGTCGTTCGCCGACTGGTTCGGTCGCCTCGACGGCGCAGTCGGCGTCAACGCGGGTTTCCTCGTCGGCCACTCGGCCGTGCGCCGGGCGGTGCTGGGCGAGGGCTGCCACGAGGCAGCCACACCCGACCAGGTCGCGGCGATGGCCCGCCTGGTCACCGAGGCCTGCGAAGCCGGGGCGCTGGGGTTCTCGTCGTCCACCGCGCCGACCCACAACGACGCCGACGGCGAGCCGGTGCCGTCACGGGCCGCGTCACCTGACGAGTTGGTCGCCCTCTCGACGGCCGTCGGCGCCGTGCCGGGAACGACGCTCGAGTGCATCCTCGCGGGTTGCATCAACGGGTTCAGCGACGACGAGCGGGACCTCCTCGCCCGCATGTCCGCCGGTGCCGGCCGACCGCTCAACTGGAACGTGCTCGGCGTCTCGACGCTCAACCCCACGGGCCACGAGTCGCAACTCGCCGCCGCCGACCACGCCGCCGACCGCGGCGGCCGCGTCGTCGCCCTGACCCTGCCGCACACGATGCGGATGCGACTCTCCTTCCTCACCGGGTTCGTCCTCGACGGCCTCCCGGGCTGGCGCGAGGTGCTGTCGCTGCCCGTTCCCGACCGGATGCGGGCGCTCGCCGACCCCGCGGTGCGGACCCGGCTGGCCGAGCGGGCGACCTCGGACGAGGCGGGGATCCTGGCCGCGCTCGCCAACTGGGCCCAGTTCGAGGTCGTCGAGGGCTTCACCCCCGAGGCGCAGGCGCTCGAGGGACGGACCATCGGCGCCATCGCCGCCGAGCGAGACGGCACCGACCCGTTCGACGTGCTCCTCGACATCGTGCTGGGCGACGAGCTCCGCACCGGACTGCGGCCGTTCCGATCCGACGAGACCGAGGCCGAGTGGCGCCTGCGCGCCGAGGTGTGGCGCGACCCCCGCGCCGTCATCGGCGGTTCCGACGCGGGGGCGCACCTCGACATGATGTGCGGCGCCATCTACTCCACCGCCCTGCTGGCCCACGGGGTGCGGCAGTTCGGTGTGATCACGCTGGAGGAAGCCGTTCGCGACCTCACCGACGTGCCAGCCCGGCTCTACGGGCTGACCGGCCGGGCGCATCGCCGACGGCTTCGCCGCCGACCTCGTGCTGTTCGACCCCGACACCGTCGGGTACGAACCCGAGCGCACCCGCACCGACCTCCCCGGCGGCGCCTGGCGGCTCTACGCCGGATCCACCGGCGTCGAGCGGGTTCTCGTCAACGGCGTGGCGGTCGTCGACGCCGGGACCCTCACCGGCAGCCTGCCCGGGACGCTGCTGCGCTCGGGCCGCGACACCGAGACGGTCTCGCCGTGACCCTCGCGGTGCGGGTGGATCGCGACCGGTGCATGGGATCGGGCAACTGCGTGTTCCGGTCGCCCCAGACCTTCGACCTCGACGACGACGGCCTGGCGATCGTGGTGGGCGACCCCGCTGCCGACGAGGACAGGGTGCGCCATGCCGTCGACGAGTGCCCCACGGGAGCGCTCTCGATCACCCCGTCGTGAGCTGAGGTTCACACCCTCAACCGAGCACCGTCGCCGGCGGGGGGACCGCGAGACGGTTCACGAGGTCGAGCTGGGTCGCCGTCTCCGTCCGCAGTGCCCGGGCCTGTCGCGGCGTGAGCCGGTGGCAGACCCAGCCCCAGTGGCAGGCGACCAGATCGCCGGGTTCCACCGTGCCGGCGAGCGTTCGTCCGCCGGCGGACACGTCGAGCCGCTCGACGCGAGGGGCGCCGAGGTCGAGGGCCCGACCATCCCAGGTGAGAGGCCGGAACCGCACGAACGCAGCGGAGCCGTCGAGAGCGACGACGCGACCCCAGCGGATTCGGCACCGGTCCAGGACGTGCAGTGCGTGATCGGTGGCACCAGTGCGCAGCAGCCCGACCCAGGGGTAAACGCAGAACACGTGGAAGTCATGGTGCGGGCGCGGTCCGTGCTGGATGACGGCGTCCAGCCGATGCCAGTCGGGACCGAGCACCGGGCGGAACCGCCCTTCCAGCGAGGCGCCGACGGCGGGAAGCGACACCCGGTCGAGTACCGGACCGCCCAGCCAGTACGCCTCGACCACGCGACCGTCGAGCGGGTCGGCCAGGCCGTTGGCGTGGGCGATGAGCTCGAGGTAGGGCCAGGCGCCGTCGAACCCCTGGGCCAGGCGCGCAGATCGGGGTCGACGACAGTGGCATCGACGTGGTCGAGCAGCTCGCCGGCGGCATCGGGCCCGCAGTAGCCGAGCTCGTTGGGCGGATAGGCGAACCGTGCGAACAGCAGCGGACCCGAGTCGACGGTGGCGGTCTCAGCGACCGCGGCCGGCGTCATGCGGCGTCCGCAACGGGGACGACATCGGGTCGATGCCAGGCGACGACCGCGACGATGGCCGCGCCGACGACGATCAGCGCGAGGCCAACCGGTGCGGGGAGCGCGACACCGTGTGACGCGCTCGAGAACGGCGGTGACGATGGCAGCAGGCACCAGCATGGCGGTGACATCGATCGCCGGAGCGCGTGCCAGAGCGGCGTACCAGGTGGCGACGTACGCGGCCAGCAGCACGCCGGTAGCGATGGCCCACATCCAGCCGGCCAGCCCATGCCCGGCGAGCGAGCCGAATCGACCCCGCACGCCGGCCCACAACAACAGCACCACGACGCCGCCTGCCATCCGGGCCATGGCGACGGTGAGGGATGGCAGATCGCTGAGGAGACGTTTGGCGATCATGATCTCGACCGCCCACAGCAGCGTCGCGGCGAGCACCATGAGCTCGCCGACCGACGGCCGGAGCACGGTGAGGTCGTGCGTCAGGAGCGCCAGCCCGGCGACGAGCAGTCCGATCGCGGCGATGTGCCACGGCCCGACCCGCTCACCGAGCAATGGCACCGCGAGGAGGGCGACCCAGACCACCAGCGTCTTCTGCAGGAACGCGGCATCGACCGATGACGCCCGGGCCAACCCCTCGAAGAAGAGCACGAAGGGGATGCTGCCTCCGACAACGGCGATGGCCGCCAGGGCGAACCAGCCCCGACGGAGCGCGGCAGTGCGGCGCGAACCGGCGACGAACGTGAGACGAAGGCGAACGCGGCCACGAGCAGCAGCGCGGCCACCATGTTCTTGGCGGTCGTGTAGGTCGTCGCGTCGGGGAACTGCTTGACCCCGTAGCCGTTGACGAAGACCGCCACGCCGGAGAGGCACGCCGCCAGCCCGGCAAGGGCGATCCCCGTTCGGCGCCGCGGGGTTCGGGTCGGCGGCCCGTTGGGACGTCACGGCATCGGCCATGGTTCCTCCTGTCGGATCTCGAGGGTGAGGGCCTCGAGATCCCTCGCCTCGCTCTCATCGATCGTCGCGACGGCCATGCCGGTGTGGATCAGCACCCAGTCCCCGACCCGTGGGGCAGCATCATCGAGCACGAGTGGCGCCACCGAGACGGCACGCGGGGCGCCCTGCACCCCGACGACGGCCTCGCCGCGTTCAGGGTCGACCGACAGCACGCGGCCCACGACGGTCAGGCACATGACGACACCTCGGAGATCAGGGCCTCGACGGCCGCCACCGCGGTCCTGGGCAGGGCCGCGGCGACCGGCGCACTCAACGGCGAGCCGGCCGCGAAGGCTGTGCCCTCGACGCCGACCACGACCAGCGCCTGCCCGGGGCAGACGACCGAGCGCCCGGCCGAGGGCGACCGTGTGGTCCAGGCCGAGCGAGTGGCTCCCGACCGGAGCTCCACCGGCGGGCACGGCGGCGGCATCGAGACGGATGATCGTGCCGGGCGCCGCACCAGTGACGACGGCGTCGACCACGATTGCGAGATCGGCTCCGGCCCACGCCTCGACGACGCGTGCCGGTTCGCCGTCGAGCTCGACCAGTCGCGTGCGGCGCGGGTCGTGGTGGCGGCGAGCGCGTCGAGCACGGCCGGGCCGGCGCCGTCGTCACGCCGGTACCGGTTGCCGACCCCGATGACGACCACCCCGCTCATGTGCGTTCCACCCGCATGTCGAGGAAATGCGTCGCGCACGAGATGCACGGATCGTAGTTGCGGATCACCTGTTCGCATCGGTGCCGCAAGGCGTCGTCGTCGAGCTCGACGTTGGCTTCGACGAAGTGGAAGAGGTCGTGCTCGATGGCCGGCTGGTTCTGCGAGGTCGGCGGCACGATGCGAGCGTCGACGATCGTTCCGTCGGCGGCGAGCTCGTAGCGGTGCCACAGCGTGCCGCGCGGCGCTTCGGTCCACCCGCATCCCACACCCGCCGCGGCTCGACCGCGACCGCCGGCTGATCCGGTTGTTCGTACGCGTCGATGATGCGCAGCGCTTCGGCGCAGGCGTGCACGATCTCGACCGCACGCACCACGATGCTGCGGAACGGGTTGCGCTCGTCGGGTGAGAGTCCGGCCGCGGCCGCCGCGTCCGCGCGCTTCGGGCGCGAGCTGTGCGGCGTTCAGGGCGTACCGCGCGAGCGGCCCGACGAGGTACTCCCCCGCTCGAGCAGGTGGGCGTGAAGGGCCGTCGAATGTGCGACGTGTTCCTCGACGACGTGGTCGTCGAAGTCGTCGGCTGCGATGTCGAGACCGCGCGTCGACACGAGGCGGCCGCCCAGAACGGCGTACGCTGTCGTGGGATCGCAGGGCCACGAGCTCGAGCTCGTGGACGAAGTCGGGAAAGTCGAAGCCGGAAACCCAACGCACGGTCTCGAGCGCGGCGTCGCGTGCGACGAGGAGCGTTCGCGCAGCGGTTCGAGCTCACGCCGCGGTCGGGCACCCGGTAGAAGCCACCGATGCGCACGTTCACCGGGTGAACCGCGCGCCCGCCGATCAGCTCGAGGATCTCGTTGCCGACCTTCTTGAGCTGGAGCCCGCGCTCGACGATGGCCGCGTGGTCCGCGGCAAGGTCGATGGCGTTCTCGTAGCCGAGGAAGTCGGGAGCGTGGAGCAAGTACACGTGCAGGGCGTGGCTCTCGATCCACTCGCCGCAGTACAGAAGGCGCCGGAGCTCGCGCAGCGGCCCGTCGACGTCGACGCCGCACGCCGCTTCGATCGCGTTGCATGCGCTCATCTGATAGGCGACCGGGCAGATCCCGCAGATACGCGCGGTGATGTCAGGTGGTTCGGTGAACCGGCGCCCGCGCAGGAACGCCTCGAAGAACCGAGGCGGCTCGTAGATCCGTAGCTGCACGTCGCGCACGCGGCCGTCGTGAATCTCGACATGCATCGCGCCCTCACCTTCGACGCGCGGCAATCGCGTCGACTTTGAGGGTGCGATTCGCGGGGCTGCGGTGTGTCATGGGCGCCGTTCGCTTGTCTCGTTGCGATGGCGTCACCCGCTTCGCGGAACGGCGGGGCACCCGCGTTGAACGTGCGCAGCATGCGGACGACGCCACCGTCTTCGACACCGTGGTCGCGGAGCGACTGCACCATCGACGGCAGATTCGGCGTCTCCATCGGCCCGAAGCAGCCGTAACATCCTCGGTTGTACGACGGACAGAGGGCGCCGCATCCCGCATGGGTGACCGGTCCGAGGCACGGCGTCCCGTGGGCCACGGTGACGCACACGTTCCCCGCGGTCTTGCACTCGACGCAGCACGCTGTGCGGCGAGATGCTCGGACGTCGTCCGTGCAGGAAGGCGCTGATCACCTCGAGCAACTGGGCCTTCGTGATCGGACAGCCGCGCAGCTCGAAGTCGACGGGCACGTGCGCGGCGATCGGCGTGGAGTCGCCCAGCGTCGAGATGAACTGCGGCTGCGCGTACACGATGGCGAGGAACTCCTCGACGTCGGCGAAGTTGCGCAGCGCTTGGATGCCGCCGGCTGTCGCACACGCGCCGATCGTCACGAGCCGCTTCGACGCCGCTCGCACCTCGCGAATACGCTGCGGCATCCGCCGCAGTCGTGATCGAGCCCTCGACGAGCGAGAGGTCGTATGGCCCGCCGGAGGTCGTGCGCGGCCGGCCTCGAGGAAGTACGACAGCTCCACTTCACGGGCCAGCGAGCCAGTTCGTCTTCGCAGTCGAGCAGCGTGAGCTGGCAGCCGTCACACGACGCGAACTTCCACACCGCGAGCCGGGGTCGGCGGCTCTCGTTCACAGCCGTCGCACCTCGAGCAACGGTCCGGCGACCGCCGGGCAGCACCGGACCATCCGGCAGACGAAGAGCGGGCCGAGCTGACAGTGACCGCAGCGGCGGATGGCGCAGTTCATGTTCCGCTCAGGCGACACCTACACCTCGTCGGCATCGATCCCCTGGTGTACGAGGGCCCGGCGCAAATCGCATCATCACCTCGGGTCCACAGACGATCGCGACGACGCGCGCCCGGGTCGACGTCCAGCTGGCGGAGCAGGGTGGTGACCACACCCACCGGACCCGTCCACGATCGGCGGGGCCGCATCCACGGTGACGGCCACATGGGCATCGGCGTTCGCCTGCCCGGCCATCGGAGGTCGTCGGCGAAGCAGAGATCGTCCGGGCGTCCACCTCGCCGACGAGCACGTCCAGTCGGCCGATCGAGGGACGTTCGGCGAGGCGAGGCGCACGAGCGGGCGCAGCGGGGCGACGCCGATCCCGCCGCCCACCGGCACCACGTCGCGCCCGTTGGCGTCGGCACACGGCCGGCCAACCCCGGCCGAACGGCCCCCACACCCCGACCACGTCGCCCGCCGGAGCTCCGTCAGGGCCCGCGAGACCGCGCCCACCGCCCGGATGGTGTGGTGCAACGGCCCCCGTCGGGCCGACAGCCGCTGACCGAGATCGGGACTTCACCGACGCCGAACGCCGAGAGCATCGGGAACTGGCCCGGCTGCGGCTCGGCGATGGGGTGCTCATCGGGGGCGAGCTCGAGCGTCGCCACATCGTGGGTCTCATCGTGGCGACCCACCACGCGGTAGACCACGGGCACGGCGATCCCCGCCCCGTCGCCCGTCGGCCCATCGGCCATCGGATCAGCGAGCACCGTCGGCGCCGTACAGATCGAGCAGTCGGAGGCTCGTCGCCTGCAGTTGATCGGCCATCACCTGGGCGAACCGCGTCATGATCCGGTAGCCGAAGGCGGGATCGTGCTCACACTTGTCCCGCAGGCACTTC
>CAWEJD010000002.1:0-1505158 GCA_963809335.1 uncultured Microthrixaceae bacterium
TGAGCTGCTGCGGAAGTGGGGGTTCGCGATCGTGTGGGCGACCCTGCCGTTCACCGCGGGCCCGGCGCTGGCCGACGCGCTCGACCCCCGCAGCTCGTCCTTCCGCAGCGTCGCGTCGGTCGGCCTCTGGGCGATCTGGGCGGTGACCCTGGTGATGGCCCTCGTCCCCCGCACCGTCACCCTGACCGCCATCCGCATCGTGGCCCCGGCCGCCGTCGCCGCCGTGCTCTGGGGCGCCGCGGTCACGCCGTCGGTCGGGGCGGCCGACCTGGTCGCCATCGTGATCACGGCTCTCGCGACGGCGATCGCCTTCCTGGCCACCACCGGCGACCACTACGTCAACGGCTCGTCCTACGGTGACGAGCGCCGGCTCCCGCTGCGGGCCCCGGCCGCGCTGCTGCTCGGCCCGATCGAGCTGGCCTGGCTGGCGGTGGTGACCGGCGCGGTGGCCGGGCCGCTGCTGCTCGCCGCCCACGCGTGGGTCATCGGCGTCCTCGCCCTGCTCATCGGCTGGCCCGTCGCCTGGTGGACGTCGCGCTCCCTGCACACGCTGGCCCGACGGTGGCTGGTGTTCACGCCGGCCGGCGTGGTGCTGCACGACCAGCTCGTGGTGCTCGAGGCCATGCTCGTCGTCCGCCGCCAGATCGCGTCGATCTCCCTCGCGCTGACCGACACCACGGCCCGCGACCTCACGCTGGGCGCACCCGGCCTGGCCCTCGAGATCCGTATGACCGAACCGCTGGCGATCAGCCCGACCCCTGCTCGGCGCCTCCGGGGCGAGCAGCCCGGCGTCGTGTCGGAGGACGTCGACGCGGTGCTGATCACGCCGAGCCGGCCCGGTGTCGTGCTCACCGAGGCAGCCCGGCGCCGGCTGCCGGTCGGTTGATCGGCTGATCGGCGACGGATCGGGAACCGGCGGACCGGGACCAGCGTCTGATCCCACGACCGCCGAACGGAGGAGACGACCGAGGATGCCGACGAAGGTCACGGTCCGAGCCGGTCTGGTGATCGCCTTGGCGGTCGCCATGGTGGCGGGCGCGTGCGGCTCGACCTCGCGCTCGGCGGACTCGGTGGGCGCCGGCGAGACTCCCGCCGTGACCGGAGATCAGATCTCGGCCGACGTGGCCCGAGCCGATGCGACCGACGACACCGCGGCCGCGGTGGCGTCGACCGACGCGCTCGGCACCGACCTCTATCGCCGGCTCGTCGCGACCGCCGGTGACGGCAACCTGCTGCTCTCGCCCTACAGCATCGAGCTGGCGCTCGCCATGACCCGCAACGGCGCGGTCGGCCCGACCCGCGACCAGATGGACGCCGTGCTGCACGCTGGATCGGGCGACGGGCTCGACCGCTCGTTGAACGCCCTCGACCAGGCCCTGGCATCGCGGTCGGGTCACCGGGGCGACCAGGTCCGCAGCGGCGACGTGTCGCTGGCGGCGGCCAACTCGCTGTGGGGGCAACGGGGGTTCGCGTTCGAACAGCCCTTCCTCACCACCCTCGCCGCCGACTACGGCGCCGGCATGCACCTGGTCGACTACCAGTCCGATGCCGACGGTGCCAGGCGCACCATCAACCAGTGGGTCGCCGATCACACGAACGACAAGATCCCCGACCTGCTGCCCGCCGGCGCGCTCGACGACCTGACCCGTCTCGTGCTGGCCAACGCCCTCTACTTCAAGGCGCCGTGGGCCTTGCCCTTCACCGATGCCGGCAGCCAGCCCTTCACCCGGGCCGATGGCACCGTCATCCAGGCTCCGGCCATGGCCGCCAGCCGGACGGCGACCTACGGCACCGGCCCCGGCTGGCAGGCCGCCGCCATCCCCTACGTCGGGCGGGAGCTGTCGATGGTGGTCATCGTCCCCGACGACCTGGCCGCCTTCGAGCGATCGCTCGACGGGCCGACCCTGGCGTCGATCGGCGCGGCGACGACGCAGCCGCTCGGCCGCCTCCAGCTGCCGCCGTTCACGTTCCGATCGACGGCCCAGCTGCAGGCGCCGCTGTCGGCCGCCGGCATGCCCCTGGCCTTCGACCCGGAGGACGCCGACTTCTCGGCCATGACGACGAGCGATCGCCTCCACGTGAGCGACGTCTACCACCAGGCCTTCATCGCGGTCGACGAGCAGGGCACCGAGGCCGCCGCCGCGACGGCGTCGGTGATGGAGGCCACGTCGGCCATCAGCACGAGCCTGGTGGTCGACCGGCCGTTCGTGTTCGTGATCCGCGACGACGCCACCGGCGCGACCCTGTTCCTCGGCCGCGTGACCGACCCGACCTCTACCTGAGGTCGAGCAGGGCGTCGTCGACCGGCTCGGACCAGCGGAACGGGTCGGGCTCGGGCGGTGGGCGCCAGCCTCCCTGGTCGAGCAGCTCCTTGCGCCGGACCGGGTCGAACCCGGCCGGCTCGGTGGTGGCGACGAAGTCGCGCAGGTCGGCGACGAAGCGCTCGGGGTCGGCGTGATGGGGGAAGTGGCCGGCGCCGTCGTATTCCTCGAGCCGGCTGCCGATCATGGCCGCGTGGGCGAGGTGGGCATGGCGGATCGGGATGACCGCGTCGCTCGTCCCCCACACGAGCAGCACGGGCACGCCCTCGGCCAGGTAGCTCCGGTCGAGCATGGTGACGACCTGGCCCCGCCAGTCGACGACCGACCGCAGCGTGCGGGTGAACGCACCTCGAGCCGGACCGTCCGGCAGCCCCTCGACGACGCGACGGATCTCGGCCGCGTCTCGACCGAGCGCGGTGCCGGTCATCCGCAGGGCCTCGATCACGATCCGTCCGCCGAGCCGACCCAACGGCCAGTGCATCAGGGGGAGCGTGAGCTCGGCGAAGGGAGCCGCGGCCATCCGCAGGAACGGGCTGACCTCCGGCCCGACGCCGCCGCTCGCCACCAGCACCAGACGCTCGCAGCGCTCGGGGTACTGGTACGCGATCTGGGCGGCCACGCCACCACCGAGCGAGTGGCCCACCACCGTCGCCCGGTCGATGCCGAGGACGTCGAGCAGGTCGCGCATGCCGTTGGCGTAGGCCGCCACCGAGTAGTCCGCCCGGGGCTTGGCCGAGGCGCCGTGGCCGAGCAGGTCCGGGGCGATCACGGTGAAGTGCTCGGCCAGCGCCGGCAACAACGGCCGCCACCCCTCGGAGCTGTCCCCGATGCCGTGCAGCAGCAGCAGCGCCGGCCCGCTCCCCATCGTCCGGAAGGCCCGCCGGTAGCCGTGGATGGTGCGGAACCTCAGCTCGGTCTCGTCGACGTCGACGTCCGCTGCAGCTCGCGCTCGTCTGGTCATGGATCGGCCCCCATGGGGCGACCGTACGACGGCATCGTGTCCGCCGGTTGAACCACGTGTGAACGCCGCATCACGCGACTTGAAGCTGGCAACATGGCGAGATGCCGGTGGCCCACAACGGAGACGTCTCGATCTACTACGAGTCGATGGGCGACGAGGCCGACCCGGCCCTGCTCATCATCAACGGGCTCGGCAGCCAGTGCACGAACTACCGGGTCGAGTGGTGCGAGATGTTCGTGGCCGAGGGCTTCCGGGTCATCCGCATGGACAATCGCGACGTCGGCCTGTCGACCCACCTCGACGACGTCGTCCCGGACCTCCACGGGGTGCTCGCCGCGCTCGGCGCCGGCGACCCGCCGCCCCTCGCCTACACGCTGGCCGACATGGCCACCGACGTCGTCGCCGTGCTCGACGACCTGGGCATCGACACCGCCCACGTGATGGGGTTGTCGATGGGCGGGATGATCGTGCAGCACCTCGCCATCAGCCACGCCCACCGGCTGCGATCGATCACCTCGGTGATGTCGAGCACCGGCGACGCCGACGTGGGCCACGCGTCGGCCGAGGCGGTCGAGCTGATGACCGCCGCCTCACCCACCGATCGCGACGGCTACATCGCCCGGCAGATCAAGGGCCTGCACACCTGGGGCAGCCCGGCCTGGCAGGACGACCTGCGCACCGCGGCCATCGCCGGCGAGGCCTACGACCGTGCCTTCGACCCGGCCGGCCAGGCCCGCCAGTACCTCGCGATCCTGAGCGACCCCAGCCGCACCGCCGCCCTCGGCTCGGTCCACCTGCCTGCGCTCGTCATGCACGGCACGGCCGACCGCCTGGTCGACCCGAGCGGCGGGCAGCGCACCGCCGACGCCATCCCGGGCGCCCGGTTCGAGCTGATCGACGGCATGGGCCACGACTACCCGCCCCAGGTCTGGCCCCGGTGGGTCGAGCTGGTCACCACCCACGCCCGCGCCGCCGACGCCGGCTGATCAGCGGATCAGGCGGAAGCAGGCTCGCAGCTCGTCGACGAACAGCTCCGGCTGCTCGAAGGCGGCGAAGTGACCGCCCCGGTCGAGCTCGTTCCAGTAGCGCAGGTCGGTGAAGCGACCCTCGGCCCAGCGCCGCGTCATGCGGAGGATCTCCTTGGGGAAGATCGAGCACCCGACCGGCACCTCGACCGGGGTGAAGACGTCGACGTTGTTGAAGCTCTCCCAGTAGAGGCGGGCCGAGGACGCACCGGTGGCCGGCAGCCAGTAGAGCATCACGTTGTCGAGCAGCTCGTCGCGGGTGAGCACGTTCTCGGGATGGCCGTCGCAGTCGGTCCAGGCCCAGAACTTCTCGAGGATCCAGCGCCGCCTGCCCGGCCGGTGAGTCGACCAGCCCGTAGCCCGACCGTCTGGGGCCGGGTCGACTGCTGGGTCGAGTAGCCGGCCTCCTGCGTCGTGTACCGGGTGAACGCGTCGAGGGCCTCCTGCTCGCGCTCGGTCGGTGGGTCGGCCGGCGTCCGGCACGGCCAGGGGCATGTTGAGGTGGATGCCGATGAGGTGCTCGGCGTCGCTGCACGCCGATGCGCGGTGGTGACCATCGAGCCCCAGTCGCCGCCCTGGGCGCGCGTAGCGGTCGTAGCCGAGCCGCGCCATCAGCACGGCCCACGCGTCGGCGATGCGGTCGACGTTCCAGCCCGGCGCGCGTCGGCTTGTCGCTGAAGCCGTAGCCCGGCAGCGACGGGCACACCACGTGGAAGGCGTCGGCGGCGTCGCCGCCGTGGGCGGTCGGGTCGGTCAGCGGCTCGATCACCTTGTGGAACTCGACGATCGACCCCGGCCAGCCGTGGGTCATGACAGCGGCAGCGGCGTCGGCGTGGGGCGAGCGCACGTGCAGGAAGTGGATGCCGAGCCCGTCGATCTCGGTGCGGAACTGGGGGAAGCGGTTGAGGCGCTGCTCGGTGGCCCGCCAGTCGTACCCGTCGGCCCAGTAGCCGCAGACCTCCTGCAGGTAGGCGCAGCGGGATGCCCTGGGACCAGTCGTCGACCGTCTCGGGCTCGGGCCAGCGCGTGCGGCCGGAGCCGCTCGGTCAGGTCGTCGAGATCGGCCTGGGCGATGTCGATGGTGAACGGCTCGATGGTCGCAGCGGACTGGTCGGGCATCGTTGCCTCCGGTCGTGGTCGCGGGCGCGGACGGCGACATCTTGGTCGAGATCACGTCCGTTCGCGGCCAGTTCGCGCGCTCCGCGGTCACGCAAGCTCTCTTTGCGGTGAAATGCCCGGAAAGGGGCGGAATGCGGCCGAGCATGAAGGAGATCGGGCGGGTCGCCAAGTAGCTTCTCGGGATCATGTGATGGTCGCGCCGCGGGAGCGGTGCGACGGGAGGGATGTCGAACGTGAAGCGAATCGTGGCGATCATCGTCATGGCCGTCGGGGTGTTGGTCGCGCTGCCGTCCTACGCGGTCGACGCCGCCCGGGTCCCCGACCTGCAGTGCGGGGTCAACCCCACCACGAGCGTCCGGCTGCGGGCCGACCTCACGTGCTCGGAGAAGTTCCGGCTCCCGGCGGACAACCCGCCGCTGACCATCGACCTCGGCGGGCACAAGCTCACGTTCACCGACCAGAGCTGCGCGCCCGGACCGCCCATCACCAGGTGCGACATCACCGACGAGAGCGGCTCGGCGACCATCCGCAACGGCACGGTCGACGGATCGATCAGCATGGGCGAGAACCACCACGCGCCCACGCGAGGCACGCTGTCGGGCGTGCGGGTGCTCGGTCACGTCGACCTGTGGGGTGCATCGACGATCGACTCGAGCCAGCTCAACGCCGGGGTCTCGGCGTTCGGCGCGGTGTCCCTCCAGCACAACTTCATCCGCGGCGGCGTCAGGGTCGACGACTCGTTGCGCGCCACCCCGCTCGACATCGTGGACAACGTGATCGTCGACAGCCCGGGAGCCGGCATCGACATCAACGTGAGCTTCGACTTCGATCGCGTGGGCGGCACCATCGAGGACAACACCGTCCGCGACTCGGGCGGCCACGGCATCCTCATCCACGGCCAGGGGGCCAACGGGCTCGGCGAGCTGCACGTCACGGCCAACAACCTGGTCGGCAACGGGGGCGACGGCATCTCCTACCCGCAGGACAACCGCTTCCCGAGCCGCGTCGGCATCGGCCCGGTCGTCTTCGCCCGCAACATCGCCCGCCACAACGCGGGCCACGGCATCAACATCCGTGACGCCATCTCGGGCGATCCCGCGATCGGCGTGTTCGACGGCGCCGGCAACACGGCCAAGTTCAACGGCCTGTCGCCCCGGTGCATCGGCGTCAGCTGCGACCCCGACCCGCGGGCCGTCCCGGTGATCACGTGGGCCCAACCGGCCCCGATCGAGACCGGCACCCCGCTCGGCCCGGACCAGCTCGACGCCACCGCCTCCGTGCCCGGCTGCTTCACCTACACGCCGGCCGCCGGCACCGTGCTCGACCCCGGCGGCTACTCGCTGGTCGTGAAGTTCGTGCCCGACGACCTCGTGCACTACCAGCCGATCAGCTGGGGCGTGGCCCTCGTGGTCACCGGCTTCCCGTTCCCCTGATCACGGGACCGGATCACGTGGCCTGACGCCGGCGGGCCCGTTCGAGGTCGCCGAAGCCGAGCGGCCGGCCGGGCAGCTGGGTGGGCTCGGCCGGCTTGAGCCCGTCGAGCACCACGGTCAGGTAGCGGCGGCGCTGGGTGGCACCGACGTCGCCGGCCAGCACCGCCGACTGGGCGATGCCGCAGAACAGCAGGGCCAGGTCGGCGGGACCGATGTCGTCGCGGACCGCCCCGGCCTCCTGCGCCCGGCGCAGGATGGCGGCCACGTTGCGGCGCAGCGAGTGCTTCACCGACTGGTCGTCGCGCTCGTAGTGCGCCGACATCTGCTCGGCCAGGCCGCGGGAGCGGGCCTGCATGTCGGCCATGGCCTCGACGTAGGACCGCAGCCCGGCCGCCGGGTCGGGGTCGGCCAGGGCCAGCTGGGACGCGACGACCAGCGGCTCGAGCATGTCGTCGAGCAGGGCGGTGATGAGCGACTCCTTGGTGGGGAAGTTCCGGCACACGGTGCCCACGCCCACGCCGGCCCGGCTCGCCACGTCGGCCATCTGCACCCGCAGGCCCTGCTCGGCGAAGAGCTCCTCGGCCGCGGCCAGCACCCGCTCACGGTTGCGGCGGGCATCGGCCCGTTGCGGGCGGGATTGGCGGACGGTTCCGGAGGTTCCTACGATCCGAAGCGGAATCACGCTTCCACTTATACCAGGACATCGAGACCGACGAGGAGGTGCAGTGCCCGAGCCCGAACCTGGGGTGCCCGTGCCGGCGGCCGGCCCCGCGCCCGAACCGCCGCCCTACCCGCGGCGGTGGTGGGCCCTGGTCGTGCTCTGCCTCAGCCTGCTGATCGTCTTCGTCGGCAACTCCAGCCTCAACGTCGCCATCCCGACGCTGTCGCGCGAGCTGCACGCGACGACGTCGCAGCTGCAGTGGGTCGTCGCCATCTACTCGCTCGTGTTCGCCGGGCTGCTGTTCTCCACCGGCGCCATCGGCGACCGCTACGGGCGCAAGGGGGCCCTGCAGTTCGGTCTCATCCTGTTCCTCGCCGGGTGCCTGCTCGCGTCGCTGTCGACCTCGATGTGGCAGCTGATCGCCTGCCGGGCCCTGATGGGCGCGGCCGCCGCGTTCATCATGCCGTCGACCCTGTCGATCATCGTCAACATCTTCCCGCCGGACGAGCGCACCAAGGCCATCGCCATCTGGGCCAGCGTCACCGGCGCAGCGGGCTCGCTCGGCCCGCTGGCCAGCGGCTGGCTGCTCGGCCACTACTGGTACGGGGCCGTCTTCCTGGTCAACATCCCGATCATCGTGGTGGCACTGGTGAGCGGCTGGTTCCTCGTGCCCAAGTCACGCGATCCCGAGGAGGCCGCCCTCGACCCGATCGGCGCGGTGCTGTCGATCATCGGCATCGTGGCCCTCGTCTACGGCCTCATCCAGGCCCCCGACGTCGGGTGGGCCAGCCCGGCCACGCTCAGCGCGTTCGGGGTGGCCGTCGTCGTCCTCACCCTGTTCACGCTGTGGGAGCTGCGCACGCCCGAGCCCATGCTCGACATGCGCTTCTTCCTCGACCCCGGGTTCAGCGTCGGCACCGGCGGGATGATCCTCATCTTCATGGCGATGTACGGGACGATGTTCCTCGTCACGCAGTACTTCCAGCTCATCCTGGGCTTCTCGCCGCTCGGGTCGGCCCTGCGCTTCCTGCCCCTCGCTCCCATCATGATCGTGGTGTCGCCGCTCACCCCGCGGTTGAGCGAACGGTTCGGGGCCAACCGGGTCGTGGCCGCCGGGATGGTGCTCATCGGCGTCGGCATGGTGCTCTTCCGCGGCCTCGACGTCCACACCGGCTACGCCTACATCCTGGTGTGCGTCACCCCACTGGCCTCGGGCATGTCACTCGCCATGTCACCCATGACCGCGACGATCATGTCGTCGGTGCCCACCCGTCGCGCCGGAGCCGGGTCCGCCATGAACGACGCCTCGCGCGAGCTGGGCGCGGCCCTCGGGGTGGCCGTGCTCGGCAGCGTCACCGCGTCGAGGTACGCGGCCAGCCTCGGCCCCTTGACCGCCGGCCTGAGCGGCGCCGAGCGCTCTTCCGCCGAGTCGTCGCTGGCCGGCGCCCTCGACACCGCCTCCCACCTGCCCGAGGCCGCGGGTCGGGTCCTGTCCTCCGGCGCCGAGGTGGCGTTCATCGACGGCATCCACCTGGCCGTGACGGTCGGCGGGCTCCTCGCGACCGTCGCCGCGGTGCTGGTGTGGCGGTTCCTGCCGAAGTCGGTGGCCCACCAGGGAGCGATGTCGGGGTCGGTCGGGGCCATGGAGGACGCGGCCGAGCTGGGCATCGGCGGGGTGCCACCGCTGTTCGCCGACGAGCCCTACTGACCGCCTCAGGCTGACGGGCCTCAGGAGCCGCGCCGCAGGGTGGCCTGCAGGTGCGGCTGCAGCGGCTGCCCGACCGCGGCCATGGCCAGCTCGTAGGTGAGGGCGTCGCCGACGACGCGGTAGCGGCGCTCGACGGCCGTGACCTCCTTGGCCGTGCCGGTGCCGACCACCGCGGTCGAGGCCAGCACCAGCTCGTCGCCGTCGATCACGCCGTCGGCCACTTCGACGAGGCCCGAGCCGTGGGCGACGACCAGCTCGACCAGCCCGTCGCCCACCACGCGCAGGAACCCCGACTCGCCGTGCATCGTGCGGCCGTCGTCGCGACCCCGGGTGGCCGACCGGTAGGCCAGCATCGGCTTGCCCGGCACCGGGCGCAGCTCGATCTGCTCGGTGTAGCCGAAGTCGTCGATCGTCGGATAGTGCCCGTCGCCCGCGCCGGACCAGCTCCCGACGAACGCGGCCAGCGCGGCGACCTCGGCCGGCACCTCGGCCGGCACCTCGGCCCGGTCCTGGGGTCGCACGTCGGTGAGGGCGGGCGCGTCGTCGGCCGACGGTTCGCCGCCCAGCAGATGGGCCCAGCGCTGCTCCTTCTGGCCGGCGCGGCGGGGGAGCTGCACGACGAGCGGCTCGTCGAGCCCGGCGAGATGGTCGAGCGTGCGGTCGACCTCGTCGACCGAGGCGAAGGCGTGCAGCCGCTCGCCGCGGGACCGGAGCTCACCGGGCGTCTGCGGACCGCGGAGCAGCAGCACGGTGAGCACCGCCCGGCGCAGCGCGTCGAGCACGAGGGCGTCGGTGGCGACCTGCCGGTACTTCACCGTGCGGGCCCCGTGGCTGGCGTGCACCACCCGGGCGAACCCGGCTTCGCGCAGCTCGTCGACCGCACCCGTGACCTCGGCCTCATCGAGGTGCATCACCGGGTCGCGGCCGCTGGACTGGTTGCACGCACCCAGGAGGGCGTTGAGGGTCATCGGGTACGTGGCCGGGACCGTGACCTCCTTCTCGAGCAGGCTCCCGAGCACCCGACACGCGTGGGGGGACAGCGACGGCATGGCGACACGGTAGGCCCGGGCCCGAGGAGAGACGGCTGACACCACCGAACGTGGTGAAATTCGCGCCCATCGTCAGATCCGGGCCGGGACTTCAGGAAGACTTGAGCCGGCCTTCAGCCCCAGAACAGGATCACCGCCAAGCATCCAGACATGAACCTCCGGCGACCCTCGCTCTTCGCCCTGCTGGCCCTCGGCATCATCCTCGGGGTCACCCTGCCCGCCACCGCGGCCGGCGCCACCGGGCAGTCCGCCCTGCAGTGCGGCGTCAACCCCACGGCCGACGCCCGCCTGAGCGCGGATCTCACGTGTCAGGACGGCTTCCGCATCGATCCCGCGCACCCGGTGGCCATCGATCTGGCCGGTCACACCTTGACGGTCGTCAACGGCACCTGCACGAACTTCGGGCCGTGCGGCGCCATCTCCGGCGCGGCTGCGGTCACCGGCGGCTCGGTGGTGGGTGACCTCAAGGACGTGGGGCTGACGCGAAAGGTCCGCGTGACCGGCAGCGTCTACCTGGGCGAGTCGACCAGCGGGCCCTCCACGCTCGACCGGTCGGCGGTGCGCAACGGCCGGGTCGGCATCTTCGGGCCCGACGCCACCGTGACCCAGAGCATGATCAGCGGGACGAGCGCGCTCGGCGGAGGCATCCAGTTGCTCGACTCGCTGCGCAACCTCTCGAACGTGACGATCACCGGCAACTACCTCAGCGACGCCGGCATCTCGCTGGTCGACTCGTGCGGCAGCTGCGCCGGCGACGTGAGCGGCCTCATCGCCCACAACACGATCTCGAGATCGCCGGGCGCCGGCATCAGCATCACCGGCTTCATCTCCTCGCTCGGCCGGATCGAGGTCACGTCGAACACGATCCGCTTCAGCGTCGGCGACGGCATCCACGTGTCGTCGAGCTCGCCGAGCGGCCTCGGCGGGGGGCCCGTCGTCCTGACCGGCAACCGGCTCAACCGCAACGGTGGCCACGGCGTGTTCAGCGACTGGACCTCGACCGATCCGACCCTCGGCCTGCTCGACGGCGGTGGCAACGTGGCCCTGCACAACGGCCTGTCCCCCGCATGCGTCGGGGTGACCTGCATCCTGCGCTGATCAGGGCCGGGATCAGGCCAGGCGCTCGTCGAGGAAGTCGGCGACCCCGGCGATGCTGAGGTCGGACTCCGGCAGCAGCTCGGCGGGGAAGGCCTGGAAGACGTGGATCATCTCGGGCCACAGGTCGAAGGTGACGTCGACGCCCGCGGCCCGCGCCGTGTCGCGCAGGGCGAGCGAGTCGTCGAGCAGCACCTCGGCGTCACCCACGTGCACGAGCAGGGGCGGCAACCCGGCCAGGTCGGCGAACAGGGGTGAGGCCAGCGGTTCGTTGAGCGACGCCTCACCGAGGTAGGCCGCCGCCATCACGTCGAGCCCGTCCTTGGTCACCATCGGATCGACGTCGGCCCGACTGACGTAGGTGGCGGAGCTCTGGGTGAGGTCGACCCACGGCGACAGGCACACGCCGGCCGCGGGCAGCGGCAGGCCCTGCTGGCGGATGGCCACGAGCGACGCGACGGTGAGCCCCCCGCCGGCGGAGTCACCGGCGATGGCGATCCGGGCCGGCGACCACCCGGCCCCGAGCAGCTCGCGGTAGGCGTCGAGCACGTCGTCGATGGCGGCCGGGAACGGGTCCTCGGGAGCGAGGCGGTAGTCGAGGTTCAGCACCCGACCCCCGTAGGCGAGGGCGAGGCGGGCGCAGAGGTTGCGATGGGTGCGGATCGACCCGATGCAGTACCCGCCACCGTGCAGGTAGAGCACGACCCGATCGGACGCGCCCTCGCGGGGAGCGATCCACTCGGCCGGGCGACCGGCGACCGTCGTCGGCTCGACGGTCACGGTGTCCGGCGGGATGAGCGCCCCGGCGGTGGCCTCCATGGCGGCCCGTTGCTCGTCGATGGTGGCCGCGTCGAGGCCGCTGGCGGCGACGATCTCGCGGATCAGGTCGATGTTCACGTTCCCCATGGGCCGGCACCTTAGGCAGCGGCGGCCGCCGGTGACGGCCGAGTCGAAACCACACCGCTGTAACTGTCACAGGTGCATCCGGATACTTCGGGCACTCCCTTCCCCCGAGGCGGTTCACCCGAGATGCACACGACACCGACGATCCCTGCGACCGGCACCGACGGCTCCGCCGGCCGACCCGAGCTCGACCCCGACCGCGAGCGCGTCCGCCTGGTCGCGCTCATGGCCGCCATGGCGGCGGGCGACCGAGGGGCCGTCTTCGCGCTGGTCGCCGAGCTGGGACACCACCTCGCCGGCACGGTGCAGGCCCAGCTGCGCGGCTACGGCCGCCACGACCTGCTCCGCCAGCGGGGCGAGGTCGAGGGTCTCGTCCTCACCGCGGCCTTCGAGATCCTCGACCGGGCCGGCTCGTGGAACCCCGACGGCGCACCGCCGTGGATCTGGGCCGGCCACGCCATCCGGGCCGCGGTCGTCCGCGAGATCGGCCACGCCTCGGTCGAGCTCGATGCCGAGCACGTCGACCACCTCGACCACCTCGGGCCCGACGTCGTCGGGACCGAAGGCGACCTCGACCCGTTCGGCCCGGGCGGTGCGACCGATGCCCGGCTGCGTCTGCTCGGCGAGGCCATCGATCGCATCGCCAGCGGGCGGGACCGGCTCGTCGTGCGGCAGTTCCTGCTGCAGAAGGCCTACGGCGACCCGTCGCCGTCCCACACGGTGGCCCACGACCTCGGGCTCACCCCCGACAACGTCCGGCAGATCGTGAGCCGGGTGCGCCGCCGGGTGCGAGAGCTGCGGGCCGACGACGATCGGTACCAGCTGCTCGGCGAGCCGGGTTGGTGAGCCGCGTCCGTCAGCGCAGCGGCTCGACGGTGACGCCCCGCTCGAGCAGGGCGGCCACGACCTGGCGCCGGTGCTCGGCGTCTCGGGTCTCGAGCGTGAGCAGCACCTCGACGTCGCCGATGGCGACGTGCACCCCGGCCCGGTGGTGCTCGACGGCCAGCACGTTGATGCCGAGGTCGGCCACCGTCTGGGTGACGGTGGCCAGCGCACCGGGCCGATCGGGCACCACCACGCGGAGACGCAGGTAGCGCCCGGCGGCTGACAGGCCGTGCTCGATGAGCCGCATGAGCATCAACGAGTCGACGTTGCCACCCGAGAGCACGACGGCCACCGGCCCCGATCCGCCGATCCGGCCCGCCAGGAGCGCGGCCAGGCCGACGGCACCTGAGGGCTCGACCACGGCCTTGGCCCGCTCGAGCAGCAGGATCAGGGCGCGCCCGATCTCCTCGTCGGTGACGGTGACGACGTCGTCGACCAGCGCGCGCACGTGGGCGAAGGTCAGCGCCGAGGGCGACTTGAGGGCGATGCCGTCGGCGATGGTGCGCACGCTCGCCAGCTCGACCGGTGCGCCCGCGGCGAGCGAGGCCACCATCGAGGCCGCGCCGGCGGCCTCGACCCCCACCACCCGCACGTCCGGACGCTCGACCGCCAGAGCAGCGGCCACGCCGGAGATGAGCCCGCCTCCGCCGATCGGCACGACCACGACCTCGGCGTCGCCGATCTCGTCGGCCAGTTCGAGCCCCACGGTCCCCTGGCCGGCGATCACCAGGCGGTCGTCGAACGGGGGCACCAGGTGGCCGCCGTGCTCGGCGGCGAAGTCGTCGGCCGCGGCCAGGGCGTCCTCGACGCTGGCCCCGGTGAGTCGCACCTCGGCGCCGTAGCCGCGGGTCGCCTCGACCTTGGGCAGCGCGGTCCCGGTGGGCATGAACACGATGGCCGTCCGGCCGAGCAGGGCCGCCGCGAGGGCGACGCCCTGGCCGTGGTTGCCGGCCGACGCGGCCACGACCGGCGCGGGCCGGCCGTCGGGGCCGCAGTCGTCGGGCAGCGAGGCGATGTGGTGGTACGCACCGCGGATCTTGAACGACCCCGTGCGCTGCCGGTGCTCGGGCTTGAACCGCACGGTTCGACCGCACAGGCCCGAGATGTTCGAGCTCGACTCGACCGGGGTCGCTCGCAGGACGCCGGCCAGGCGCGCCCGGGCGGCGTGGATCTCCTCGATCCCCACCAGCTCGATGTCGTCGCTCACGCCGAGAGGGTAACGACCGACTGGCGCGGCGGCCGGCGATGACGCATTCTCTGACCTCACCTGACGGTGCGTCAGGTTTCACGGGGGTACAGGTCAGGATGTCCGACACCGCAGGGCCCACCGTCGTCACCGGCTCGGCCTCGGGTCTGGGGGCGGCGCTCGTCGAGCTGCTCCGAGCCGAGGGGCGAACCGTCATCGGCGTCGACCGACACGACGCCGACGTCGTCGCCGACCTCGGCACGGTCGACGGTCGGCGGTCCGCCATCGCCGAGGTCGTCGCCCGCAGCGGCGGCCGGCTCGACGCGGTGGTGTCCTGCGCCGGCCTCTCGCCGCTCCACCCCGACCCGGCGGCCGTCGTCAGCGTCAACTTCTTCGGGGCCCTGCAGATGCTCGACGGGCTGCTGCCCGCGCTGTCCGCCGGCGACGCCGCCAGCGCCGTCGCCATCTCGAGCATCGGGGCCATCGACGGCACGGCCGACGAGGCGCTGGTCGCGCTCATGCTCGCCGGCGACGAGGACGAGACCCGCGCCGCCGCGGCCGACGGCACCGACTTCCGGGCGGCCATCTGCTACAGCTCGAGCAAGCGGGCGGTGGCGTTCGGCGTGCGCCACCGAGCGGCCGAGTGGGCCCGCGCCGGCGTGCGGCTCAACGCTGTCGGGCCCGGCCGCATGGAGACGCCGATGCTCGACGGGCTGATGGCCGACCCGATGATGGCGGCCGGCATCGACGGCTACCCGATCGGCGTCCGCCCGAACGGCACGGCCGAGGACGTGGGCCGAGCCGTGCGCTTCCTGATCGGGCCCGACGCCACGTTCGTCCACGGCCAGGTGCTGTTCGTCGACGGTGGCACCGAGGCCCTCATGCGAGGAGACGTGCTGTGACCGAACGAGGCCGCTACGCCGGCGCACCCATCACCGACGACGACGAGACCATCGCCGCCGCCCTCGAGGACGTCAGCGTGCCCGCGCTGATGATGTCGATGATCCACATGAGCGGCGACACCGGGCTGCTGCAGGGCGCCCTGCGGCCGACGGGGATCTACCTCAACGAGGTGCAGGGCTTCATGTCCCCGGAGGACCAGGCCGCGGTACGGGCCCAGGCCCTCGACGTGATCCGGGCCTACCGCGACGGCGGGTGCGTGCTACCGCCGGCGCCGTCGGACGAGACGCTGCAGGAGATGATGAGCTTCATGGTGGCCGGCGAGGTGCCGGCCGAATACGTGCCGATGATGCTCGAGGAGCTCGAGCTCGACGGGCGCGACGCGCGGGACCTCGGGTGGGGCGACCGCATCCCCGACGAGGCCAAGCACGACTTCCACGTGGTCGTCATCGGCTGCGGCATGTCCGGCCTGCTCGCCGCCATCCGGCTCGACGAGGCCGGCATCCCCTTCACCGTCGTCGAGAAGAACGCGGGGCCGGGCGGCACGTGGTTCGAGAACCGCTATCCCGGCTGCCGGGTCGACGTCGGCAACCACTTCTACTGCTACTCGTTCGAGCCCAACAACGACTGGACCGAGTTCTTCGCCCAGCACGGCGAGCTGCAGGCCTACTTCGAGTCGTGCATGAACCACTACCTCGTGGCCGACCGCATCCGGTTCGACACCGAGGTCACCTCGGCCCGCTATGACGAGGCGACGCACACCTGGGCCGTCGAGGTCCGCGGCCTCGACGGCACCACCGACGTGATCGAGGCCAACGCGGTCATCAGTGCGGTGGGCCAGCTCAACCGGCCGCGGCTGCCCGACATCGCCGGCCGCGACTCGTTCGAGGGCGTGGCCATGCACTCCGCCCAGTGGATCGACGGCATCGACCTGCGCGGCAAGCGGGTCGCCGTCATCGGCACCGGGGCCAGCGCGTTCCAGCTCGTGCCGACCATCGCCGAGGAGGTCGAGCACCTCACCGTGTTCCAGCGCTCGGCCCAGTGGATGTTCCCGAACCCGAACTACCACGCCAAGGTGGGCGACGGGGTCAAGTGGGCGCTCGAGCACCTCCCCTACTACGGGCGCTGGTACCGGTTCCTGCTGTTCTGGCCGGCCTGCGACGGTGGCCTCGAGGCCATGCGGATCGATCCCGACTGGCCCCACCAGGACCGGGCCTGCAGCGAGATCAACGACATGGTCCGGGAGGTCTTCACCCAGTACATGGCCGACCAGATCGGCGACGACGCCGAGCTGCTGGCCAAGGTCGTGCCCGACTACGTGTGCCTCGGCAAGCGCACGCTGCAGGACAACGGCAGCTGGCTGACCGCGCTCACCCGCGACGACGTCGAGCTGGTCGACGACCCCATCGCCGAGATCCGGGCCGACCGCATCGTGTGCGAGTCGGGCGCCGAGCACCCGGTCGACGTGATCGTGTACGCCACCGGCTTCTGGGCCAACCGCTACCTCTGGCCCATGGAGATCGTGGGGCGCGACGGCATCGTGCTGTCCGAGCAGTGGGGCGACGATCCCACCGCGTACATGGGCATCACCATCCCGCACTTCCCGAACCTGTTCTGCCTCTACGGCCCCGGCAGCAACCTGGCCCACGGCGGCAGCCTGATCTTCCACTCCGAGTGCCAGATCCGGTACGTGATGGGCTGCCTCACCGCGCTGCTCACCGGTGGCGCGTCGGCCATCGAGTGCCGCCAGGACGTGCACGACGCCTACAACGAGCGGCTCCAGGCCGAGCTCGAGACCATGGTCTGGTCGCACCCCACCATCAAGCACAGCTTCTTCCGCAACGACGCGGGCAAGATCCGCATCCTCTCGCCCTGGCGCCTCGTCGACTACTGGACGTGGACCCGCGAGCCGGATCTCGACGAGTTCGTCCTCACGCCCTGACCGTTGCGCTCACCGTCGGGCTGACGCCCTGAGTGACCGTTCCGGGGATTGGTTAGGTACTCTAACCACCATGACGATCGAGGGGGACGTGCTCGAGCCCCGACCGGTGGGCAGCGGCGGGTGGATCCGCCGCCTGTCGCCGTTCCTGCTGGCGCACCGGCGCAACGTCACCATCGCCTTCGGCGCCGCCGTCGCCGGGCAGGCCGTGGCCGCCGTCACGCCCGTCTTCGAGAAGGTCATCATCGACGACGGCATCGTGCACCAGACCCGGCCGGTCGGTCCCTGGCTCGGGCTGCTCGTGCTCGCCGGCGTGTTCTCGTTCTACTCGTCGTACCTGCGGCGGTGGGTCGGCGGTCGGGTCAGCCTCGACGTGCAGTTCGACCTGCGGAACGCGATCTACGAGCGCCTCCAACGGCTCGACTTCGCCGGGCACGACCAGTTGCAGACCGGCCAGCTCGTGTCACGGGCGTCGTCCGACCTCGGGCTGATCCAGGCCCTGCTGTCGTTCCTGCCGATCATGCTGGGCAACGCGGTGATGCTGCTGGTGTCGCTGGTGATCATGGCGATCCTGTCACCCGCACTGACGCTCGTGATGGTGGTGACGTTGCCGATCCTGCTGCTCATCTCGATGAAGATGCGCAGCCAGATCTTCCCGGCCACCTGGCACGCCCAGCAGCGCGTCGGCGAGGTGGCCGGCGTGGTCGACGAGTCCGTGACCGGCGTGCGGGTGGTCAAGGGCTTCGGCCAGGAGGACCGCGAGCTCGCCCACCTCGCCGACGCGGCCAGCGGCCTGTTCGCCTCCCGCAGCCGACTGGTCCGGCTGCAGGCCCGCTTCACCGCCGCCCTCCAGGCGGTGCCGTCGCTGGCCCAGGTCGCGGTGCTGGGCCTCGGTGGTTGGCTCGCCCTCGAAGGCCACCTCACCCTGGGCACGTTCCTCGCGTTCTCGTCCTACCTCGTGCAGCTCGTGGCCCCGGTGCGGATGTTCGCCGGCCTGTTCGCCATCGGGCAGCAGGCCCGGGCCGGCGCCGAGCGGGTGCTCGACGTGCTCGACGCCAACGCCCTGGTGCAGGAGAAGCCCGACGCCACCGCTCTCGGGCCGGGCCCCGGCGAGGTGCGGTTCGACGGGGTGCGGTTCGGCTACCAGGCCAGCCAGCCGGTGCTCGACGGCTTCGACCTGACCGTCCGCGGCGGCGAGGTGGTCGCGCTGGTGGGCTCGAGCGGATCGGGCAAGTCCACCGTCACCGCGCTCCTCCCCCGCTTCTACGACGTGGCCGCCGGCACCATCACCGTCGACGGCGTCGACATCCGCGACGTCACCCTCGACTCGCTCCGCCGCCAGGTCGGCGTGGTGTTCGAGGACGCCTTCCTCTTCTCCGACTCGATCCGCTCGAACATCGCCTACGGCCGGCCCGACGCCACCGACGACGAGGTGCGCGCCGCCGCCGTGGCCGCCGGCGCCGAGCGCTTCATCGACGAGCTGTCGTCGGGGTACGACACGGTGGTCGGCGAGCGGGGCCTCACGCTCTCGGGCGGCCAGCGCCAGCGCATCGCCCTCGCCCGGGCCATCATCACCAACCCGCGGGTGCTCGTGCTCGACGACGCCACCTCGGCGGTCGACGCCACGACCGAGCAGGCCATCCACGACACGCTCCGCGAGATCATGGAGGACCGCACGACGATCCTCATCGCCCATCGCCGGTCGACCCTGCGCCTCGCCACCCGCATCGTGGTGATCGACGGCGGTCGGGTCGTCGACGAGGGCACCCACGAGGAGCTGCTCGTCTCGAGCGCCCACTACCGCGACCTCCTCGGCGGTCCCGACATCGAGCCGGAGCCCGAAGCCGATCCCGAGCTCGAGCCCGCCACGGTCCTCCGGTTCGAGGACGAGGACGAGGTCGAGGCCGATGCCCTCGGCGTGGGCGTGGTCACCGCCTCGGCCTGGGTGGCCGTCGACGACCAGGGCGCGCCGGTGGCCAAGGCCACGGTCGCCGCCGCCCCCCGGTTCGCCCCGGGGGGCGGCAACTTCGGTGCCGCGCTGGCTGCCACCCCCGAGCTGCTGGCCGCCCTCGACCGGCTGCCTCCGGCCGACGACCTACCCGCCGTCGACGTCGCCGCCGTCGCGGCCGAGGATCCCGAGCCGTTCCGTGTCACCCGCTTCGTGCGTCCGTGGCGGCGGTGGCTGAGCATCGGCCTCGCGCTCGTCGTGGTCGACACGTTCCTCACCCTGCTCGGCCCGCTGTTCGTGCGGCGCGGCATCGACCAGGGCGTCGAGACCGGCAACACGACGGCCCTGTGGTGGTCGGTCGCCGGCTTCGGCGTCGCGGTGCTGCTCGACTGGCTGGTGACCTGGGGCTACACGCGGGTCACCGGCGTCACCGCCGAGCGCATGCTGTTCGGCCTGCGGGTGAAGATCTTCGCCCACCTCCAACGACTGTCGCTCGGCTACTACGACCGTGAGCTCGGCGGCCGGATCATGACCCGCATGACCACCGATGTCGAGGCCCTCTCGCAGCTCGTGCAGACCGGGCTCATCAACGCCGTGGTCGGGCTGTTCACGTGCGTCGGCGTGTTCGTCTTCCTCGTGATCCTGTCGCCGCCGCTGGCCCTCGCCGCCGCCGTCATCCTGCCCCCGCTGTTGCTCGCCACGTGGTGGTACCGACGGCGGTCGTCGGTGGCCTACGCCCGGGCCCGCGACTCGATCGCCGACGTGAACGCCAACTTCCAGGAGAGCCTCTCGGGCGTCCGGGTGACGCAGGCCTACGTCCGGGAGGGCCGCAACGTCAAGGGCTTCCGCTCGGTCAACCAGCAGTACCTCGGGCACCGGCTCGGCGCCCAGCGGCTGATCGCCCTCTACTTCCCGTTCGTGCTGCTCCTGTCGGATCTGGGCGCCGCCGCGGTGCTGGGCGCCGGCTCGGCGCTCAGCGAGCGCGGCGTGATCACCACCGGCGTGGTCATCGCCTTCCTGCTCTACCTCGACCAGTTCTTCTCACCGATCCAGCAGCTCTCGCAGGTGCTCGACACCTGGCAGCAGGCGACCGCGTCGGTGACCAAGATCGAGGAGCTGCTCACCACCCCCACCGAGACGCCGGCCGCGACCGACCCGTTCGATCCCGGCCGCGTGCGGGGCGAGGTGCACTTCGACGACGTCCACTTCCGCTACCCGAACACCGAGGGGCCCGAAGCCCTGGCCGGCGTCGAGCTCACCATCGCCGCCGGCGAGACGGTCGCCCTGGTCGGCGAGACGGGCGCCGGGAAGTCGACCATCGTCAAGCTCATCGCCCGCTTCTACGACCCCTCCCGTGGACGGGTGCTCATCGACGGGGCCGACCTCCGCGAGCTCGACCTCGGGGCCTTTCGCCGCCAGCTCGGCATCGTGCCCCAGGAGGCGTTCCTGTTCACCGGCACCGTGCGGGACAACATCGCCTACGGCCGGCCCGACGCCTCCGACGCCGAGGTCGAGGCCGCGGCCCGCGCGGTCGGCGCCCACGACTTCGTGGCGTCGCTGCCCGGGGGCTACCTGAACGGGGTCAGCGAGCGCGGGCGATCGCTCTCGTCGGGCCAGCGCCAGCTCATCGCCCTCGCCCGGGCCCGCCTGGTCGACCCGGCCATCCTGCTGCTCGACGAGGCCACGTCGCAGCTCGACCTGGCCAGCGAGGCGCAGGTGCAACGGGCCATGCGGGCGGTCTCGTCGGGCCGCACCACCGTCGTCGTCGCCCACCGCCTGCCGACCGCGCGCCAGGCCGATCGCATCCTGGTGATCGACGACGGCCGGATCATCGAGCAGGGCTCACATGACGATCTGGTGGCCCGTGACGGGGCCTACGCGCGGCTGTGGTCGGCCTTCGTGACCCCGGCATCCGAGCAGGAGCCGGCCCGCAGCGCCTAGGCCGTCCGGCCCAGAGGTGATTGCGAAATCATTACGAAAGCGTTGCAGCGCGGCGACGAATCCGCTACAACAGTCACCCATGCCTCAAAGCACGGCCCGCTTCGGGGTCCGACCGTCCATCGGGCTCGGCCTCGGAGGCCTGCTGGCCGCCGTGGTCGTCGTCCTCCTCGTCGGCGTGGTCCCGTCGCTCACCGCGGGGGCGAACAACGCCGACGCCGATGACTACGTCGCCCGCATCGGCGCCCTGCGCTCATCGGTCGGCGTGCAGCCGTTGATCGTCGACGGCCAACTCAACGGGGTGGCCCAGAGCTGCGCCGAGCGGATGGCCGGCTCGGGATCGCTGACCCACACGGCCGACCTCTCGGCCGGCATCTCCGCCAACTGGACCAAGCTCGGCGAGAACATCGGCATGGGCCCCCGGAACGACACGATCTGGTCGGCGTTCGTGACCAGCGCCCATCACTACGCGAACCTCGTCGACCCGTCCTTCAACCGCATCGGCGTGGGTGTCGCCTACGGCGGTGGCAACCAGTGGACGTGCCACCGCTTCATGGCCGTCTCGGGCGGCGGTGGCCAGCCAGCCGCCGCCCGACCCCCTGCTGCCGCTCGACCCGCCGCACCGAAGGCGCCGCGGGTGGCCGCGCCGGCACCTGCGCCGGCCCCCGCCCCCGTCGTCACCCTGCCTCCCCGTCCCATGCCGGGACCTCCGCCTCCTGCCGATTCCACCCGGGTCGCCGCGATGCTGCAGGCCATGCACGTGCTCAGCACCGCCCCGTCGCCCACCGCCCCTGCCCCCTCCACCGATGCCGAGCGCGTCGCGGCCGTCCTGCAGGCCATGCGCCTCCTGAGCAACCCCTGACCGTGTCCTCCCTGACTTGAGCCTGCGACGCCTTTTCGCCCGAGGCGTCGCAGGCTCGTCAGGGATTCCCCGTCACGACCGACCGGTACACGCAGCCGGCCGGTCGTGACGGGCTACCAATCGGACTCGATCAGCCGGAGACGGGGGTGACCTCGGGGTCGGCATGCTCGACGTGGCCGTCGGCATGGCGGGCGAAGCGGCCGGCGTCACGGCCGTGCACCGGATCGTCGGTGGGCCACGGCCAGCCACCGAAGCCGGTCTCGCGGTAGTCGGCGAAGGCCTGCTCGATGCCGGCGTCGTCGTTCATCACGAACGGGCCGTACTGGGCCACCGGCTCGCCGATGGGACGGCCCTGCAGCACCAGCGCCTCGGCGCCGTCGGCTCCGGCGGTGACGGTGACCGGCTCGTCCGACCGCAGCACCGCACCGGTCGACGCCGCGAGGTCGTGGTCGCCGATCTGCAGCGATCCCTCGAAGACGTAGAGGGTGCGGATCGTGTCGGGGCCGTCGGCGGGCGGCAGGTCCCACGTGGCGCCCGGCTCGACGGCGAGGTGCCAGATGGCCACGTCGGCCTCGGGCTTCGACGCCCACGAGCTCGGCGGGGGCGGCGGCGGGGTGAGCCCGGCCAGACGCCCGGCCACGACGGTGACCTCGGTGCGGAGCCCGGCCGCGTCGATGGCGACGAGGCGGGGGATGTCCTCGTTCCACAGCATGGTGAAGTAGGGCTCGACCATCTTGTCGGCGGCCGGCAGGTTCAACCAGATCTGGAACAGCTCCACCGGGTTCTCGTGCTCCCGATCGAGCAGCGGGAACATCTCGCAGTGGACGATGCCCTCGCCGGCGGTCAGCCACTGCACGTCGCCCCGACCGAAGCGGGCGGTGGCGCCGAGCGAGTCGGAGTGGTCGATGTAGCCCCGCCGCACGAACGTCACCGTCTCGAAGCCACGGTGCGGGTGCTGCGGGAAGCCGGGGACGATGCTGCCGTGGTACATCCGCCACCCGTCGGTGCCGGCGAAGTCCTGGCCGATGTCACGGGCCTCGAGCGATGCCGCCGGCCCGAAGTGCTCGTTGGCCTTCGGGTAGAGGTCGAGGTGGTGCACGCAGAACAGGAACGGGTCGACCGTCGCCCACTGGAACCCCAGGGGAACGGTCTGGATCACCGGGTCGTCAACCATGCCCCAAGGCTACGGGCCGCCGGGTTCGGTCCACCTCGCCGCCTCGGACCCACCACCGTCGACGCAGTAGCCTCTCCGCCCGAGGGGAACGCACATGGGTCTGCAGGTCATCGGCGCCGGTCTCGGCCGGACAGGGACCAACTCGTTGAAGGTGGCGCTCGAGGAGCTTCTCGGGGGCACCTGCTACCACATGTTCGAGCTCGGCCAGCGCCTCGAGCAGTGTGACGTGTGGGTGGATGCCTTCGAGGGGCGCCCGGTCGACTGGGACTCGCTGTTCGACGGGTTCACGGCCGCGGTCGACTGGCCCGCGGCACCGCACTGGCGGGCCCTCAGCGAGCGCTACCTCGACGCGCCGATCGTGCTGTCGTTCCGGGAGCCCGACGCCTGGTGGCGGAGCGTCTCCGACACCATCTGGCCCCGTATCGCCGAGGCGTTCGCCTCGGACGCGCCGGACGACGGCCGCACCCGCATGTTCCGGGCCATGATGCTCGCCTTCACCCCCGACTGGCAGGACGAGGCCGCGGCCAAGGCCGCCTACCTGGCCCACAACGAGTCCGTGCGGGCGCTGGCGCCGGCCGACCGGCTGGTGGAGTGGAGCCCGGGCGACGGCTGGGAGCCGCTCTGCCGGGCCCTGCACCTCCCCGTCCCCGAGCGGCCCTTCCCCCACGTGAACTCCACCGAGGAGTTCCAGGCCCGGGTCACGGCCCAGGCCGCCGAACCGGCCGACGACCAAGGCTCCTAGTCCGCCCTCATTCCGTCCGGCGTTGCAGCGTCGTGGCGCCGGCGGCCAGGGAGACGACGATGAACGCCACCAGGATGGCCAGGTCCCGCCACACCTGGCTGGTGATCCCCGGGTGGACGGTGAGCTGCTGCATCGCGTCGACGGCGTAGGTGAGCGGCAGCACCTTCGACAGCTGCTCCAGCGGCGCCGGGAGCGAGGCTCGGGGGGCGATGATCCCACAGAGCAGGAACTGCGGGAGGATCAGCGCCGGGAAGAACTGCACCGCCTGGAACTCCGTCCGGGCGAACGCGCTGAGGAACAGCCCGAGCGCGGTTCCGAGGAGGGCGTCGAGCACGGCGACGGCGAGCACGGCCCCCACCGCCCCGGCCACGTCGAGCCCGAACAGGCCGAAGGCCACCGTGCTCACCACCACCGCCTGCAGGGTGGCAGCCGCTCCGAACGCGAGGGCATAGCCGCCGAGGAAGTCGAACCGGGCCATCGGGGTGGTCATGAGCCGCTCGAGCGTCCCGCCCGTGCGCTCGCGGCAACGTGGCGACCGACGTCACCAGGAACATGACCGTGAAGGGGAAGATGCCGAGCAGGACCGCGCCCCATCGGTCGAACACGCCGGGCGAGCCGCTCAGGATCCAGGCGAGCAAGCCGGTGAGCACGGTCGGCGCGACCAGCAGCAGCGCGACCGTGCGGGGGTCGTGCCGCAGTTGCAGCAGCACCCGCACCGCGGTGGCCCGCAGCGAGCGCAGGTGCCGGGCGATGCCGCGGCGCGTCGTGACCGACGGCATCGTCATGGTCCGGACTCCTCCACGATGCGCAGGAAGGCGTCGCCCATGTGGCGAGCTCCGGTGCGGGCCAGGAGCGCCGCCTCGGTGTCGTCGGCGACGATGCGGCCGTCCCGGAGCAGCAACAGGCGGTCGCACTCACGCGCCTCGTCCATGACGTGGCTGGAGACCACGAGGGTCGCACCGGCCGCGGCCAGCCCGTGGAAGATCCGCCACAGGTTCTCCCGGAGCAGCGGGTCCAGTCCGACCGTGGGCTCGTCGAGCAGCAGCAGCTCGGGATCACCCAGCAGGGCGACCGCGAGCGAGACCCGGTGATGTTGCCCACCCGAGAGCGACCCGACCAGTCGATGCCGTTCCGGGCCGAGATCGACGTGATCGATGACCCGATCGATGCCGGAGCGAGCGGAGCCCACCACGGAGGCGAAGTAGCGGAGGTTCTCCATCACCGTCAGGTCGGCGTAGACCGCGGGTGCCTGGGTCATGTAGCCGACCCGCTGGCGCAACTCGGGGCTGCCGGCGGGGACCCCGAAGACCTCGCACCGACCCGTCGAGTTGCGCTGCACCCCCACGATGGCCCGGATGAGGGTCGACTTGCCGCCGCCGCTCGGGCCGAGCAGGCCCACGATCTGGCCGGCCGGCACCCGGAACCGGAGGTCGTGCAGCACCTCCTGCCCCCCACGGGTCACGCTCAGGCCGTCGACGTCCAGCGCGGCAGGCACCTCGGTCATCGGCCCCACACTTCCACGGGCACACGCTCCCATGGAGGAGTGATCAGGGCCACCCTCGCCGCCGGCCGGAACGCAGACGCGCCGGTGCGACCGTCAGGTCGGGGCCTGGCGGTCGGGTCGGCGGGGAGGTTGTGGGTCAGGCCGGTTGGGGGTGGCGGCGGTGGCGGCCGGTGGGACTTCGGCCGCGGTGGCGTTGGCTGTGCAACGTCTGTCCCAGCGGGGTGGTCCAGGTGAAGCGCTGACCGGTGGTGGCGGTCATGGTCCAGCCGGAGCGGTGGGTGACGCCGTGGTGGTAGCGGCACAACAGGGCCAAGTTCTTGATGTCGGTGGGTCCGTCGTCGTCCCACCAGATGACATGGTGGGCGTCGCACCACCCGACCGGGGCGTCACAGCCCGGGAAGATGCAGCCGCCGTCGCGGCGCTTGAGGGCCCGGCGTTGTTCCCGGTTGGCCAGGCGGATCTGGCGGCCCATGTCGAGCGGCACCCCCAACGCGTCCTCGATGAGGGCGGTGATCACCGGATCGCACAACAAGCACTCGGCGACTTCACGATGGACGTGGAACCCGTCCGGTGTCGTGGCCGGCCCGCAGTGGTCGGTGAGCGGGTTGTGGCCGCCCCGATCGGCACGGTCGGCCAGCGCGATCCGGTGGTACGGGTCGAACACCTCGGGCCAGCGGCCCGGATCGCTCGGATCGCCACCATCGACTGGATCACCCGAGTCGGGTGGTTCGCGCCGGTCGCGCACGTCGATGAGCTGGCGCACACCGGTCGAGACGGTCGAACCGGTCGAACCCTGGGTGTGGGGCCTGGTGGCTTCGACGACCAGGGTGACATCGCAGGCGGGCCCGGTGCAGGTGTCGCCGCGGTCGACCGTCGAGCCCCGCAGCACGAGCTCGGCCGCGGCCAGGGCCACCACGGTGGCCCGGCTGGGCAACGGCAGCTCCGGGCAGAGCTCGTGGTCGGCCTTGAGCCGCACATACAAGCGATCGGCGTGGGCCTCGACGCACTGACGGAACACCAGGGCCTGCTCACCCACCAACTCACCGGCCACGCCCACCGACCCGTCGGGGAACGGGGTCAACCGCAGCTTGTTGCGGGCCAGATCACGATTCGGGTCATACCCACCGTCCTGGTCGAGCAGGGCCACCGTGTGCTCCAACTGGTGCTTCCAATCGACGAACGACGTGGCCTGAGCCAACTCGACCCACACCGACACCCCGGCCTCGACCTGATCGCCGACCCGAGGGTTGGCGGCGGCATCGGCCAGCACCTTGGCGTGATCGACGCGTGATCTCCCCGAGCGGCCACCGCGTCGGCCGCCGGTGACAGGTGCCGCAGGTTCATGCCGAGCCGCTTGCGGCGGTTCACCCCGGCCCGGTCGACCTTGGCCTCTGCGGCGACCCACGGGGCGGTCTTCAACCCGAAGCACCGGTCGGTGACCCCGCGGGCCTGCAACTCACCCAACAGCCGGGCATCAGCCAACTCGACCACCGAACGCAGCGCCTCCCACCCGACCACCGCGGCGAGCAGCTCATCGTCGGACAGCACCGACAGGTCATCACCGGCCGCCTGGCGGCACCCCTCGGCGACATCGACCACATCGAACATGCACATGACAGTACTTGTTCCTGATTGTCAGATCAACAGATCTAGGTGTGACAGATGACCTCGTCAACGCATGCCTAGCTCCTAACGGCCGCTCCCTCAGCTCCCTCGCGGTCGTCCGGCGGTGACCGATCAGCGAGTCAGGGAACGAGGACGACGCGACCGAAGGCCTGGCGGCTCTCGATGTAGGCGTGGGCCGCGGCGGCGTCGGCGAGGGGATAGGTGCGATCGATCACGACCCGCAGGGTGCCGGCCGCGACATCGGCGATGTGGCCGGCGATCATGTCGTGGGCACGGGGCCCGCCGAGGAACAGCTCGGCGCCGAGGAAGTAGCCGGTGAGGCTCTGGTTGTTGCCCCGCATGGTGGAGACGTCGAGCGGCGCACCGCCGGCCCGCCCGGCATCGCCGACGCTGACGATGCGACCGCGATAGGCCAGGCACTGCAGGCTGTCCTGCAGCACCTGGCCGCCGACCGTCTCGACGATGACGTCCGCGCCGTTGCCGTCGGTGAGGCGGCGCACCTCGTCGGCGAAGTCGGTGGCGGCGTAGTTGATGCCGTGGTCGAGCCCGAGCTCGGCCAGCCGCTCGAGCTTGTCGTCGCGGGACGCGGTGGCCAGCACGGTGGCGCCGGCCCGCTTGGCCAGCTGGATGGCGGCGATGCCGACGCCGCTGGCCCCGGCCTGGATCAGCGCCGTCTCCCCCGCCTGCAGCCGTCCGAACTCGAAGAGGCAGTCGTCGGCCGTGCCGAACGGGATGGGGATGCACGCGGCCTGCTCGATGGCCAGCCCGTCGGGCACCGGCCAGCAGAACGCCTCGGGCACGACGCGCAGCTCGGCGTGCGACCCGTCGAGGCCGACGGTGACCACCCGGTCGCCCTTGGCCAGCCCGGCCACGCCCGATCCGGCGGCGATCACCGTGCCGGCGGCCTGGTAGCCGACGATGTGCGGCCGTCCGTCGGTGCCACCGGTCTCGCCCCGGCCGAGGGTGTCGCCGCCCTCGATGCTGATCGCGCTCGACCCGCACGAGCACGTCGCCGTCACCCGGTTCGGGATCGGGCACGTCCTCGTAGCGCAACACGTCGGGGCCTCCGGCCTCGTAGTTGACGGCAGCTTTCATGCGAACGTCCCCCTGTGCGCGAACGTGGCGCCGATCCCGTCGGCACCGCTGACGGCCTCACGGTACCGACCGTCGGGCGCGCCGCATCAGGCCCTCGGTCCCGAACCCACCCGTCGTGAGCTGACGGAATGCCCGGCCCCGATCGAGGGTTGCCGGGGCAGCTCCCGCGTCGAGAGGTGCGCCCATGCTCGTCCAGGTCATCACCGGCACTACCCGCGAGAACCGGTTCAGCGAACGGGTCGCGGCGTGGGTCATGGGCCACCTCGAGGGCCGGGACGACATGGACGTCGAGCTCGTCGACCTGCGCGACCACCCGATGCCGTTCTTCGACGGCAAGGCGCCCGCGCGCTTCCCGCGCGAGTACCCGAGCGCCGAGGTGGCCGCGTTCGGACGGACGATCGACCGGGCCGACGGCTACATCGTGCTGACCGCCGAGTACAACCACGGCTACCCGGCCGTGCTGAAGAACGCCATGGACTGGACCTTCGTCGAGTGGCGGCGAAAGCCGATCACGTTCGTGGGCTGGGGGAACGTCGGCGGTGCGCGGGCCATCGAGCAGCTGCGGGAGGTGGCGGTCGAGTTCGAGATGGCGCCGCTGCGATACGCCGTGCACGTGCTGCCCGACGTGATGATCCCGCTGCTGACCGGAGAGGACCCAGCCGACCTGACGCCCTTCCTCCCGCTGGAGCCCCGACTCGACCTGCTGGCCGGTGACCTCGCCTGGTGGGCCGCGGCGCTGAGCGCCGCCCGGGCGGCCGACGCCTAACCTCCGACCGGAAGAGCTGGAACGGGACGAGAGCTGGAACGGGACGAGGGGGACGACATGGACGAGACCGGGCGCAGCGTCGAGGACGTGCTGGCCGAGCTCGACGAGCGGGCCGCCCCCGAACCCGACGTGCACGCCGGCCGGCTGTTCGGCCTGGTCTACCCGAGCGGTGACGACCAGCTCGAGGACCTGGCCCGGGCCGTGAGCGAGCGCTACCTGTTCGGCAACGCGCTGAACCCGTTCCGGTTCCCCAGCCTCGCCGACATGGAGCGGGACGTCGTGGCCGACGTCGGTGACCTCGTCCACCTGCCCGCCGGCGGGGGTGGGTCGATGACGTCGGGTGGCACCGAGTCGATCCTCATGTCGATGCTCGTGAACCGCGAGCGGGCCCGGCTTCGGGGCGTCGAGCATCCGACGATCGTGGCGCCGTACTCGGCCCACCCGGCCTACGCCAAGGCCGCCCACTTCCTCGGCATGGGCTTCACCAGCGTGCCGTTGGCCGACGATCTCCGCGCCGATGTCGCCGCGACCCGAGCCGCGGTCGACGACGACACCGCGGTGATCGTCGCATCGGCGTTCTGCTACCCCTACGGCATCGTCGACCCGGTCGAGGAGCTGGCCGGGCTGGCGGCCGAGCGCGGGGTCTCGTGCCACGTCGACGGCTGCATCGGCGGGTTCGTGCTGCCCTTCCTCGAGGACCTCGGCCGCCCGGTGCCGCCGTGGGACTTCAGGGTGGAGGGCGTGACCGAGATCTCGGCCGACATCCACAAGTACGGCTACACGCCCAAGGGCGCATCGGTGATCGTGCATCGCGACCCCGACTGGCGCGATCTCCAGTGGTTCCTCTACGACGCGTGGCCGTCGGGCCTCTACGGCTCGCCCGCGGTCGCCGGGGCCCGGCCGGCCGCACCCATCGCCATCGCCTGGGCCACGCTGCAGCACCTCGGCCGATCGGGCTATCGAGCCATCGCCGAGACGCTGCTCGAGGCGACGAGCCGGCTGCGCGCCGGCATCGAGGCCATCGACGGACTGGCGCTCGTGGGCGATCCGGTCGGGCCGGTCATGGCCATCGAGGCCACCGACCCCGCGCTCGACATCTTCGCCATCGGCGACGACGTCGACGCGAACGGCTGGTTCACCAACCGCAACACCACGCCGCTCAGCCTGCACGTGATGCTCTCGCCGGCCCACGCCCCGCTCGTCGAGCAGCTCGTGGCCGACCTCGCTGCGGCCACGGAGCGCAACCGCTCCGCCGACGCGGGCGGGGACGGAACCGACTCGCGGGAGGGACGCCAGGTCCGCTACTCGTGAGCGCCCGGAGCCCGGCGGTTGGCCCGGGGTCGGCCGGTTCGAGGGCCGCGTAGTCTGGCTCGACCCGACCCGACCCGACCCAACCCGCCCTGCGGACCCCGAGGAAGCCATGCACGACGTGTACCTCTACGAGACCGAGCCGGGCTGGGCGGTCTCGGTCGACGGTCGCGAGCAGCGGTTCGCCACACGGTCGGAGGCCTTCGGTGCGGCAGGCGCGGCCGCCCGGGCCGCCTCGCCGAGCCGGGTGATCCGCGGCACACCGCCCCAGCCAGTCGTGCCGGCGACCCCCGAGCCGGTTGCGTCGACGCCACCCGAGCCGGTCGAGCCGGACGCTCCCGCCGCCGCGCCGCCCTACGACGACTCGTACTTCGACTCCTTCGACGAGCCGTACGACGACCTGTACGGGGAGCCGTTCGCGGAGCCGGGCGCCGAGCCGTCGGGCCACCGGGGGACGTCGTCCCCGCCCCCTCCGAGCCGGTCGGCCATCGTCGTGCCCCCGCTCGTGGCGCCGCCGCCCGGGCGCGCCGCGGGGTGGCAGCCGGCGTCGTGGGAGCGCCTGGCCGGACCTCGCGCCCTCGGCCGCTCGGTGCTCGTGGCGCCCGGAGCGGCGGCGCCGCCTCCCTGGGCCGAGTGCACCCGCGTGGCCGTCGACGCCGTCGCGCTGGCCGGCCCCGACCTGCTCGCCCAGGTGCGCGCCGCCCACCTCGGGCGCACCGCGGTCGTCTACGAGGTCGATCCCGCCCTGGCGCTGGCCGAGCCGTCGCTCCCGAGCGTCGACGTGCACACCCTCTCCCCCGACTTCGAGTTCACCGACGAGGCCACGTGGCGCCTGCTCACCGCCAACGCGGTCGACGCCCGCGATCCCGACGCGCCGTTCTGGCCGTGGACCGACCGGGCGGTGGCGGCGGGGGCGGTCGCCGCCACCGACGACCACCACATCCACGCCGACGTCGTGCTGCCCGACGGCCGTCCGGCCACCTGCGACGGCGGACCCTTCCTCGTGACCGACAGCCCCGCCGGCGGCGACCTCCCCGTGGTGGTGCCGCGCCTGGCCCTCGAGCGCGGGCGGCTGTCCCCCGTCCACGCCGACGCGCCGACCGCCGAGCTGGCGCCCGACCAGCTCGAGGCGGTGTGCGAGCCGTCCGGCACCGCCCGCATCATCGCTCCCGCGGGCTCGGGCAAGACCCGCGTGCTGACCGAACGGGCGCGCCACCTGCACCGGGTCGGCGTGCCGCTGGAGGCCATGGTCATGGTCGCCTTCAACAAGCGCGCCCAGGAGGAGATGGCCGAGCGCACCCGCGACCTGCCCGGGCTGCAGATCCAGACGCTCAACGCGCTCGCCCTCGGCATCGTGAACGGCCGCAACGGCTTCCGCGACCGGGGGACGCGGGTCACCACCATCAACGAGCTCGACGTTCGCCGCGAGATCGGCGAGTTGGTCTCGATGCCCCGTCGGGCCAACACCGACCCCACCGCGGCCTGGCTCGACGCGCTGTCGATGGTGCGGCTCGGCCTGCGTGACCCGGTCGAGGTCGAGGCCGAGTTCGGCGGCGACGTCGAGGGCTTCACCGAGTTCTTCCCGAAGTACCGCCGGTCGCTGCAGCGGCGCGACCTGGTCGACTTCGACGAGCAGATCTACCTCGCCATCGAGGTGCTGCTGGCCGAACCGGAGACGCGCCGCCATGCCCAGCAGGTGACTCGGCTGTTGATGATCGACGAGTTCCAGGACCTCACCCCGGCCCACCTGCTCCTGATCCGGCTGCTGGCCGGACCCGATCTCGAGGTGTTCGGGGTGGGTGACGACGACCAGACCATCTACGGCTACTCGGGAGCCTCACCCGACTGGCTGATCGACTTCGGCCGCTACTTCCCGGGGGCCACCGAGCACGCGCTCGAGGTCAACTACCGCTGCCCGTCCCGGGTGGTGACCGCCGCCTCGAACCTGCTGTCGCACAACCGGCGCCGGGTGCCCAAGCAGATCCGCAGCGGCCCGGCCAACCGCACGGACCGGGCCGCGCTGGCCACGGCCGCGGTCGACGACCCGACCGCCGAGACGGTCGAGCGGGTGAAGCACCTCATCGGGGCGGGGGCTCGGCCGGCCGACATCGTCGTGCTGACCCGGGTCAACACCCTGCTGGCGCCGATCCAGGTGGCGCTGCACACCGAGGGCATCGGGTTCGCCAACCGCGACGGGGCCCGCTTCCTCGACCGCACCGGCGTGCGCGCCGCGCTGTCGTGGCTGCAGATCGCGGCCCACCCGAAGAGCTTCTCGCCGGCCGACATCCAGCAGGCCGCCCGCCGTCCGGCCCGCAGCCTGTCGCCCCGGGTCATCGAGTGGATGGGCGAGCAGTCGAGCACGGCGGGCATCGAGCGGCTCGCGGCCCGGCTCAAGGGCAAGGACGCCGACAAGGTGATGGGCTTCGCCACGGATGCCCAGAAGTTGATCCGGCGGGCCGAGCACGGCACGACCGCGCAGCTGCTCGAGTTCATCCGCTCCGAGATGGGCCTCGACCAGACCATGCGCACGCTCGACTCGGCGCACCGGGGTCGCAACAGCGCGGCCCACACCGACGACCTCCGGGCGCTGGTCTCGCTCGGCCGCCTGCACCCGCAGGTCGCCGGCTTCCCCACGTGGTTGAAGCAGGCGCTCGACCAGCCGGAGGACCCCGACGGCGTGGTGCTCTCCACCGTGCACCGGGTCAAGGGGCTCGAGTGGCCGCACGTCATCGTCCACGACGCGTCGCAGGGACTGTTCCCCCACCGCCTCAGCACCGACGTCGAGGAGGAGCGTCGTGTCTTCCACGTGGCCATCACCCGAGGCCAGACCTCCGTCGCCGTGGTGGCCGACGTCGAGGCACCGTCGATGTTCATCGCCGAGCTCGACGCGGTCGCCGCCCCCCGGCCTGCTCCTGAGCCCGGGGCAGACGTGATCAGCCTCGACGCGGCCCGGCGGGATCGACGCGATCGTGGGCCGGCCGAAGTGGCAGCCGCGGTCGGCCTCGAGCTCGAGTGGGGCGGCTACGAGGGCGCCATCTCCGAGGTGTCCGGCGACAGCGTCACGCTGACCGTCGGCAGATCGACCATGACCGTCGCCCTGGGATCCACCGTCAACGTCGCCGGCAGGCGGATGAAGCTCGGACCGCCGGGCAAGGGCTCGCCGGCCCGGGGTCCCCGCATCGGCAGCGCCGATGCGCCGTCGGCCAACCCGGCGCTGTTCGACGCGCTCAAGGCCTGGCGCAGCACCCGCTCGAAGGCCGATCGCATGCCGGCCTACGTCGTGGCCAAGGACGCCACCCTCGAGGCCATCGCCCAGCTCGCCCCCACCTCCCTGCAGGAGCTGCTCACGGTCGACGGCATCGGCCCGGCCAAGCTCGACCGCTACGGCGATGAGATCCTCGCCGTCGTCGATGAGCACTCCTCGTCGTCGAGCTGATCGGAGCCGGGCTAACCCGTGGTCGCGGTCGTGGTGGAGGAGCCCAGCGGAGCAGCGGTGGTCGAGGACCCTGCCGTGGTGGTCGTGGTCGACGCGGTCCCACCGGAGCTGCCGACGGTGGTGCCCGACGAGTCCGTCGGGCCGGTGCCCGCCGGCGCCTCCGTCGACGCCGTCGTGGTCGTCGACCCGTGCTCGGTCGATTCGACCGGCGGCGAGGTCGTGGTGGTGGTCACCACGTTGACGGGCACGGTGATCTTGGTGGTGGCGGGAGCGGTGCGCACCTGCAGGTACCACCACCCGAGCCCGACGAAGGCCACGACCATCAGCACGGTCGACCAGCGCACGGTGAGCCGAGCACCGATCGGCCGACCGAGGGCCCGCCAGATCGACCCGATCACTGGACCGACGCCGGGTCGTCGGGCAGCGGGGCGGTCACGATGCCGGCCTGGCGCAGCCCGTTGGCGCAGCGCAGCCGCAGCTCGCGGCTGACGTCGAACTGGCGACCGGGCAGCGTGCGCACGAGCAGTCGCAACCGCACGTAGCCGACCTCGATGGTCTCGACGCCGGCGACCACCGGGTCACCGAGCAGCATCCCGGCCCAGGCCGGGTCCTCCCCCATCGAGTTGGCCGCCTCGAGCAGCACCGACGTGGCGCCGTCGAGGTCCTCGGTGGCGGCCACCGGGATGTCGAGCACCACCCGGGACCAGTCCTTCGACAGGTTCGTCACCTGCCGCAGCGCGCTGTTGGGCACCACCACGAAGTCGCCCGTGGCCGTGCGCAGCTTGGTCACCCGCAGGGTCAGCTCCTCGACCGTGCCGGTGATCCCGGCGGTCGAGCCGGGCTGCGACAGCCGGATCAGGTCGCCGATGCCGAACTGGCGCTCCGAGAAGAGGAAGAACCCGGCCAGCAGGTCGCCCACCACCTGCTGGGCACCGAAGCCCAGGGCGACGCCGACGACCGTGGCCGGCGCCACGAGGGTGGTCAGCGGGATGCCGAGCTGGCGGATCGCGAGCAGCGCGGCGACCACCCAGGTGAGGGTGATGAGCGACCACTCGACGACCTCGGCCACCGCCCGTGACCGCTTGGTCTCCTCCGATGCCACCAGCCCCTGCTCGATGCTCTCGCGCATCTGCCGGTCGAGGTTGGTGCGGTAGCGGGCGCCGACCCAACCGACGAACCGCACGAACAGCAACGCACCCAGGACCAGGATGACCGTGGGCAGCAGTCCGTTCGACAGCCAGTCGGTGAGGTCGGTGAACTTCAAGACGCGGACCCTACCAACCCCCTGCCGGCGCCTCGTGACGGTGGCCGGGCGGACCGTGGCCGGGTCGGTGCGCGTTCTGGGCCGAACGGCCTACACCGCCGTGGACACCGTTGTATGGTGACCGCTGTCACGCCGGTTGCGGGAAGAACGCCGGCGGCCAACCACAGGGGAGAACCGAAGATGACCAGTCTGGTCAGGAACAGTCGTCGCGGGGCGATCGCGCTGGTGCTCGTCGCCCTGCTCATCGCCGCCGCGTGCAGCTCGAGCAAGGACACGTCCACCGGCAACACCAGCGGCACCGGAGGAGGCGACGGCTCCGACCAGCCGGCCAAGGCCGAGGCCGCCACCCAGGAGGCGTTCAAGGGCACCAACCGCGACGTCGCCGACACCCCGCGCGCCGCGGTGAAGGGCAAGAGCATCGTCGTCATCTCCGCCGGCCAGGCCGCCAGCAGCAGCTCGGTGCCGTCGAACGGCGCCGTCGCCGCGGCCAAGGCCATCGGCTGGAACGTCGACCTCTACGACGCCAAGCTCGACCCGTCGAACTACGCCCCGCTCGTGCGCCAGGCCATCGCCGCCGGCGTCAACGGCATCGTCCTCGACGCCATCGACTGCAACACGGTGAAGCAGCCGCTCGAGGAGGCCAAGGCCAAGGGCATCGCCATCGTGGGCATCTACGCCTTCGACTGCACCGACTCCCACGCCGGCGGGGGCGACGAGGCGCTGTTCTCGGCCAACATCAACTACGGGGCCAAGGCCGTCGATCCTGACGCCTTCGCCGGCGTCTACGGCGCCGACCAGGCGAACTACATCATCGCCGACAGCCAGAACAAGGCGAAGATCATCGCCGTCCAGGACTCGGAGTTCACCGTCCTCTACTGGACCCTCAAGGGCTTCCAGGACACGATCGAGGCGTCCGGTGGTTCCGAGATCGTGAGCACCCTCGAGGTGACCGTCGCCGACCTGTCCAACGGCCAGATCGTACCGAAGATCCAGGCCGAGATCGTGAAGCACCCGGAGGCCACCTGGATCAAGTCGCCCTACACCTACGTGACCACCATCGGCATCGCCCCCGCCCTCGGCGCCAACCCGAACAAGATCAAGGTCATGGGCAGCGAGGGCTTCGCCGACGAGCTCGACCTCATCCGCACCGGCAAGATCACCGCCGCCAACATCATCTCCTCGGAATGGGTCGGCTGGGCCTCGATCGACACCATGAACAGCTTCTTCCTCGGCCAGGAGCCGGCGGACAGCGGCATCGGCTGGGTCATGGTCGACAAGGACCACAACCTGCCGCCGAGCGGCGAGTTCGTCCCGCCCGTCGACTTCCAGGCCGAGTACAAGGCAGCGTGGGGCGTGAGTTGACGGCCAGCTCCTCCGACGGTCAGCAGCCCCCGGCGGGCTCGATCGAGGAAGCACCAGCAGCAACCGGTTCGCCCGCAGCGTCGCCTCTCGAGGCGGCGCTGCGGGTGGGCCATGTCTCCAAGACGTTCCCCGGCACCCGGGCCCTGATCGACGTGTCGTTCGACGTCCTGCCCGGTCAGATCCACGCCCTCGTCGGGGGCAACGGCTCGGGGAAGTCGACCCTCATCAAGATCATGGCCGGCATCTACACCGCCGACTCGGGCGGCACCATCGAGGTCAACGGCACCGAGATGCGGGCTGACCACACCACCCCGGCCGGGGCCCGCGCCCTCGGCCTGCACTTCGTGCACCAGAACCCGGCCGTGTTCCCCGACCTCTCGGTGGCCGAGAACCTGGCCATCGGCCACGGCTTCGAGAAGACCGGGTTCGGCAGGATCCAGTGGCGGGCCCAGCGCCGCCGGACGGTCGCCCTGCTCGAGCGGTTCGACATCCCGGCCCGCCCCGACGCGTTGGTGCGCTCGCTGCGCCCGGCCGAGCGGGCCATGCTCGCCATCGCCCGCGCCCTGCAGGACCAGGAGGGCGAGAACTCCGGCCTGCTCGTGCTGGACGAGCCCACCGCCTCGCTGCCCCGAGCCGAGGTGGTGCGACTCATGGGCGCGCTCAACCGCTTCGCCGAGGCCGGACAGACCATCCTGTTCGTCAGCCACCGGCTCGACGAGGTCATCGACTCCTGCGACAAGGCCACCGTGCTGCGCGACGGTCGACTGGCCGGCACGCTGCAGGGCGACGAGATCACCGAGCGCCGGCTCATCGAGCTCATCGCCGGGCGTGAGCTCGAGGCCGCCTTCCCCTCGATGCCCGCGGCCGGGTCCGAGGAGATCGCCTTGGAGGCCAAGGACGTCACCGGCGGCCCGCTGCGCGGCGTCAGCTTCCAGCTGCACCGGGGCGAGGTGCTCGGGGTGGCAGGACTGCTCGGGTCAGGGCGGTCCGAGCTGCTGAAGATGGCGTTCGGCGCCTATCCCATCCGGTCCGGGTCGTTCGCCCTCGACGGCAAGCCCGTCGCCTTCCGCCACATCGGCCAGGCCATGGATGCCGGGGTCGCCTACGTCCCCGAGGACCGTGGCACCGAGGCCTCGTTCCCCGACCTGTCGCTGTCGGAGAACGTCAGCGCGGCCATGGTCGACACGTACTGGAAGGGACTCCGGCTGCGCAAGCGCACCGCCGATGCCGACGCCCGTGCCTCGATCCGCGAGTTCTTCATCCGGGCCTCCTCCGAGCGGCAGAAGATGGGCACGCTGTCGGGCGGCAACCAGCAGAAGGTCGTGCTGGCCCGCTGGTTGCGGCGCCGACCCAAGGTGCTGCTGCTCGACGAGCCCACCCACGGCGTCGACGTCGGCGCCCGGTCCGAGATCTACGAGCTGGTCAGCCAGGCCGTGGCCCAGGGCTGCTCCGTGCTCCTCGTCACCAGCGACTTCGAGGAGCTGGCCAGCGTGTCGGACCGCGTCATCGTGCTCAACCACGGCCGCATCAGCACCGAGCTACGCGCCCCGGACATCGAACCGGCTCGGCTCACCGAGCTGGCCTTCACCACGACCCAGGAGATCGCCTCATGAGCGTCACGCCCGATTCCCTGAGCGATCCCGGAGCCGGGGCGCCGCTGGTCCGCCCACCCGACGCCGAGGCCGAGCTGCACCCGGAGGAGTCGGCGTTCAAGGCCAAGGCCCTCGAGTTCACCGAGAAGTACGCGTTGCCGGTGCTGTTCGGACTCACGTTCCTCTTCTTCAGCACCTGGTCGAAGACGGCGGACAAGTTCCTCAGCGAAGGCAACCTCAAGAACGTCCTCGGCAACCAGGCCGTCATCGGCATCCTGGCGCTGGCCATCATGATCCCCCTCGTCTGCGGCGAGTTCGACTTCTCGGTCGGCTCGGCCGCCGGTCTCTGCCAGGTGCTCTGCGCCGGGTTCATGGTCAAGAACGGGTGGCCGGTCTGGGCCGCCATCGGCGCCGCCATCGCCATCGGCGCCCTCATCGGCCTGAGCAACGGCAACACGGTCGCCCGGGTCGGGGTGAACTCGCTGATCGTCACCCTCGGCGTGGCGTCGGTGCTGGCCGGCGTGGTCCAGTGGTACACGGGCGGGCTCTCGATCAGCATCGGCATCCCGCAGTCGTTCATCGACCTGGGCGCGGGCGAGTGGTTCCGCCTGCCGAGGACGCTCTACTACCTCATCGGGGTGGCGCTCGTCTTGTACTACGTGCTCGATCACACGCCCTTCGGGCGCTATCTGCAGAGCGTCGGCTCGAACCGCGAGGCGGCCCGACTGGTCGGCCTCCCGGTCGAGCGACTGGTCCTGCTGTCGTTCGTCTGCTCGGGCGCGCTGGCCGGCCTGGCCGGCGTGCTGCTGGTGGCCCGCAACGGCAGCGCCAGCCCGCAGGTCGGCACGGTGATCACCGCGCTGAGCGCCCTGGCCGCCGCCTACCTCGGCGCCACGTCGATCAAGCCGGGCCGGTTCAACGTGCTCGGCACCCTCATCGCGGTGTTCTTCCTGGCCTTCACCGTCAACGGCCTGTCGCTGGCCGGCGTGGCCAACTGGATCAACGACGTGTTCAACGGCGCGGCCCTCTTCGTGGCCGTGCTGATCTCCACCATCATCGGCCGCAAGCGGGCCGGCGTCGCCTGAAAGGTCCCACATGGCTGGCAACAAGAACGTCGAGCGGTTGCAGGACGTCGCCCTGTTCGCGGCGTGCACCGATCGAGAGCTCACCCAGGTCGCCCGGGCGATGGACGAGGTGTCCGTCGACGCCGGCAAGGACATCGTCACCCAGGGCACCCTGGGCCACGAGTTCTACCTGATCCTCTCCGGACGGGCGTCGGTGTCGCGCGACGGCTCGACGGTCGCCGAGCTGGGGCCGGGCCAGTACTTCGGTGAGATGGCGCTGCTCGACGGCGCTCCCCGCAACGCCACGGTCACCGCGTCCGAGCCGATCGACCTGCTGGTGCTCGGTCAGCGCGAGTTCGCCGCGGTGCTCGACAGCTCACCGGGTGTCGCTCGCAAGCTGCTCGTCCACCTGGCGACGCGCCTGCGCGAGGCCGAGAGCCAGGCCATCACCCACTAGGCGGATCCCGCCGGCCACGATCCCGATCGGCGGCAGTTGTGTCGCGAATTGCGACTCAGACGCCGCAGCTCAGCGCGACCGTCCAGGATCGCCGGCTATGAGACATCAGGGCCGGGCACCGAAGCAGCTCCGGCGCCATGCGCACGCCCCCGTCAGCTCCGGGCGAGGCCGGCGGCGACGGCCGCCCCGGTCCAGCAGTTGTTGAGGTAGGGCTCCGGGTCGTGGACCCGGTGGCCGTTGTCGACCGCGTACTCGACGATCTCGCCGGCGAAGCTGCCCGACAGGCAGGTGCGGGCGGCCGGGTCGTCGGGATCGGCGATGTTCGTCCACGCCAGCACCGAGCCGGGCCACGAGCCGACGCCCTCGGTCGGACCGGGGTCGAGCTGGGCGTGGATCATGTCGCCCGCCAGCGGGCAGCCGATCGTGACGAAGTCGGTGACGGTCCACTCGGGGTGGGCGCAGAGGGTCTCGTAGGCGACGAGCGTGCCCAGCGAGTGGGCCACCACGACCTGGGTGTCGGGACCGACCGCCGCCTCCACCCGAGCTCGAGCCGCGGCCCGGATGTCGGGCTGCTGCAGGTAGGCGGCGGCCTGGGCCAGGAGGCGGTCGTAGTGGTTCTCGGTGAGCAGCCTGGTGAGGTCGGCCAGGTCGACGTGGGGATCGAGGGCCTTCACCACGCTCTCGATGCTGGCGATGGCGGCCGCCGTGTCGACCGGTGGCTCGTAGCCGCGCTCGGGGTCCTCCCGGAAGAGGTCGCCGTAGAAGGCGATGCGCACCTCGGCCGGGTCGAGCTCGACGCCGTGCCAGGCCAGCCCGTCGGCCAGCGCCGGGAACCAGCGGGACTTGATCGAGGCGGGCCCCCACAGGTCGTTGCCGGCTCCGTGCACCATCACGATCCGAGACATCCGGAGACTCTCGCACACCGCGTGCCGGGCGTCAGCCGGGAACGGCCACCGGCTCGACCGGTCCGACCGGCTCGAACAGCTCGGCCAGGAGCACCGATGTGAACGCCAGGAAGAACACCGGCTCGATCAGCGCGCCCCAGACGTCGCCGAGGTAGGCCACGGCCAGCAACGGGTAGGCGACGACGAGCACGTAGATCAGCACCCGGAACACGTGCGCCTCGAACGAATCGCGGTCGCGCGTGCGTCGGTAGGCCAGCCAGATCGCCAGGGTGATGGTGGCGAACTCGCTGACGCCGGACGCCATGTGCACGTAGTGGTGCCACGGCAGGTCGAGCGAGCGCTCCAGCCGCCGGCACGCCGGGTCGAGGCCGGCGGCGCAGGCATAGGGGAACCGGCCGCCGATGGCCCCCAGCGAGGCGAAGGCCACCAGCCACTTCCACTCACGTCGGCGAGTGCCGTCCGACCCGACGGAGCCCCGCAGCAGCAGGGCCGCCACCAGCAGCACCCCGGCCACCATGTCGGCCCGCTGCATCAACCAGGCATGGGGTTGGCCGTCGGCCGACATGTCGCTGAAGAAGCCGTCGATCGAGCTCATCCATCCCGGCTCGAACGGGACGATGACCCACCAGTTGTAGATCACCAGGCCGATCACGCCGAGTGCCCGCGCCACGCCGACGCGTGGCGAAGACAGGTGCGACGACACCGAACGTGTGCCCACCCCAGGGTGCGAGAGCACCGACACGCCCTAGAGGATGCCCCGAAAACCATCGAATCACCACAGTTTCCGGCTTCGGGGGCCGATGACCTGAGGATCTGCCGAGCGGCTAGCGTCGCCTGTTCGCCCCCCGAACCCGTCTGGTCCATGCTCCGTCACCATCGCCTCATCCCCCGTGTCACCCTCGTCTGGGCCGCGGTCGCCGCCGCCCTGCTGCTCTGGCACCCCCACCTCGGCGGCCTGGTGCACCTCGCGTCGACGAGCCTGCACAACCTGGCCGAGCACCCGGTGCTGTCGGTGTGCCTGTCGGTGTTCACCCTGGCCCACGGCTGGGGCGAGTGGGCCACGTGGGTCGGGCTGTCGGTCGTGTGGGTGTTCGCCGAGGTCAACCTCGGGTGGCGCCGGTCCCTGGCCGCCTTCGTCGCCGGCCACCTGGTGGCCACGCTGGTCGTCGCCCTGCTCGAGGCCACCGCGGTGCTGTCGGGCCTGGCGTCGGTCGCCATCGTCGGCATCCCCGACGACGTCGGCGCGTCGTACGGGTTCCTCGCCCTCGCCGGGGCCGGCTTGGCCATCGGGTTGCGCCGCAGCCGCTGGTGGCTGCTGGCCACGCCCGCGCTGGTCACCATCTCGGTCGTCGACGTGAACGGGTGGACGATCGCCGGCCACGCCGTGGCCATCTCGATCGGTGCCGTCGTGGCCACCTGGTGCCGGTTCCTCGACCACCCGGCCGCTCCGGTCGACGACGCCGCGCCGAGCGTGGCCCTCGACGAGTCCGCCGTCCTGTCGCACCGCTGAGCGACCGGGTCGCCGACCCCTCGCTGTCCTAGCCTGGCGCCGGTCGGCGGTGCCGTTCGAGAAGTCCTGTCACACGACGGCTGCTCGAACGGTAGAAGGGGTGATGACGGTGACGGATCCGAACCTCGAGCCGGCTGACGACGAGCTGCTCGCCCGCCTGGGCCGCGACCGCGACGCCCTCGAGCTGTTCTACCGGCGCCATGTCGCCGCGGTCGCCGCGTTCGTGGCCCGGCGCGTGCCTGACGCCGATGCCGTGGCCGACGTGGTGTCGGACACGTTCCTGGCCGCCCTGCGCGGCGCGACCGGCTTCGACGCGCGGCGCAGCCCCGACACCGCCCGGTTCTGGTTGCTGGGCATCGCCCGGCGCGAGGTGGCCGACCACCACCGCGCCAACGGCCGCCAGGAGGCGCTGTCCCGGCGCGATCGGCGTCGCCCCGCGCTGTCGGAGGACGAGACCGCCCGCATCGACGAGCTGATCGACGCCCAGCGCGTGGCCCCCGACATCCAGGCCGGGCTCGACGCGCTGTCGGCTCCGCTGCGTGACGCGTTCGTGCTCGTCGCGGTGGACGGCTTCGCCCAGAACGAGGCTGCGCAGGTGCTCGGCATCTCGCCGGCCGCGCTGCGGGCCCGGCTCGCCCGGGCCCGGCTGGCCCTGCGTCGCCATCTGCACCGCAGCACCGACGGACACCACACATCGCTCGCACTGGCCGCGACCCAACTGCCCGGAGGCACCGATGGTCTTTGACGGCAAGCACCTCACCCCGTTCGACACGCAGCTGATCGACCAGCTGAACGCGGCGCAGGGCGCCCTCGAGCCCGACGTCGGGGAGGCAGGTGGCGGGGGTGGGCCCCGAGGTCGCCGTGACCGTCGCGTCGCGGCGGTGGCGATGGGCTGCTTCGTCGTCATGGCCCTCGTGCTCGGCGGACTGGCGGTGAGGTCCCGCAACCCGGGCAGCGACGACGGCCGCGACACCCGCAGGCTGCCGTCACCGGGACTCGACCACGGCGAGGCCGAGCAGCAGGTGCTGGCCGCGCTGGCCACGACGACCGCGACCGGCCGCTTCGACGTGTCCTACCGGTTCAGCGAGGCGCTCGGTGAACCGACCACGACGACGACGACCGGGTGCCGGGACACGATGAGGTCCCCCGTCATCGTGGTGCCGTCCGCGGACGGCTCCGGATCCCTGTCGGCCTCCGGCACCGACTCGGCGTACAGCACGTACTGCATGTCGAGCGGCCGCCAGGCCGTCAGCGTCACCGGGTCGGGCACCGTCTCGGTCTCACCCAAGGTCATGGTCGTGTCGGCCGACATCAGCGGTGGCCTGCAGGTGTCGGTCCGCGTCGCCGGCGACCAGGTGTGGGAGTCCGGGGGCGCCGGCTACGGGATGGCGGCCAGCGGCTCCGACGGTCCGGGCCAGCCGCTGTCGGGCTTCGCCAACCTCGTCGAAGGCACGCTCGGGCCCCGTGAGGGCGCCCTGGCCATGACCCGAATGGCGAGCCCGAACGCCTACCTGTCGATCGAGCAGTCGACGGTCGACGGCGCCCGGATCGCGGGCACCGGGACGGTCGACGGGATACCGGTCACGGACTACGAGGTCGCCATCGACCTCGACCAGCTGCGGCGGATGGACGGCCTCACCGCCGACGAGCGCACCACCATCGACGACGCCCTCGGCGGCCTGCACGACCAGGGCTACTCGGGGACGCTCGACACCATCTCGGTGGACGCCCAGGGCCTGATCCGACGGGTCGTGTCGGTGTCGTCGTTCGACGACGGGGGCTCGGTCACCTACGACGCCACCTACACGAACTTCGCGTGCGACGGGTCGGCCGGCGAGCCGTCGGCGACGGTCGGCGTGAACGACTGCCCGGCCGCCACCACGACGTCGACCACGACGGCGGTTCCCCCGTCCTCGTCGGTCACCCCGACGAGCGAGGACCCGGCCAGCACCACCACCACCGGCGCGTCGGCCTCCACCACGTCGCGGCCGACCGACCCCACGACCACCGGGGCGTAACCGCTCGACCTACGGGAGCGGCCGGCCCTCGGCGAAGGCCACGAGGGTCGCGACGAAGCGGTCGGGGTCCTGCAGCATCCACGCGTGCGAGGTGTCGGGCACCAGCAGCAGCTGGGCGCCCGGGATGCGCCCGGCGATGAAGGTGGCGTTGGCCGGCGGCACCAACCGGTCGTCGGCGCCGTCGGTCACCAGCACCGGCGACGTGATCGAGCCGAGCCCGTCGGCGACGCTCGAGTCGGCGGCGAAGGCAGCCTCGGCCGCGGCCTGGCGCTGCTCGGCGTCGGGGCTGACCTCGTCGTCGGGCATGGCGAGCAGGCCCCGGATGTAGGCGTCGCGGGCGGCCGCCCCCGACGGCGTGAAGAGCTCGTCGAGCAGCCTGACCTGGTCGACCGGCTCGGACGAGGCCAGGAGGGCATCGAGCTCGGGCGGCGCCGGGGTCGACTCCGGGCCGCCGGCGGTCGCACCGGACACGACCAGCGGCCCGAGCCGGTCGAGCTGGTCGGGGTGGCGCACCGCCAGGGCGAGGGCGATCTCGCCGCCGGTCGACCAGCCGAACAGGGTGGGGTGGTCGAGCCCGAGGGCGTCGATCAGGCCGGACGTGTCGTCGGCCATCTGACCGATGGTGAGCGGGGCGTCGCGCGGATCGCTGGTGAACCCCACACCCCGGTTGTCGAACATGGTGACGGTGAAGTGCTCGGCCAGGCGGCGAGGCAGGTCGGGACCCCAGTAGCTCATCGACGAGTCCTGCCCGACGATCATCAGGAGCGAGGGCCCCGACCCGAACTGTCGGTAGCCGACGTCGATGTCGCCGACCGCGACGGTGCGCACCGGCCCGAGGAAGGCCAGGTCTCCACCGGGTGTCGTCCCGGCCACCTCGTGGCTGGCCGCCGTGGTCGGTGTCGACGCCGGCGAGGCGACGTCGTTCGGGTGGTCCGGCCCCGGCGAGCTGCAGGCCGAGCCGGAGACCGCCAAGGCGACCACCAGCGCGACCGCGATCGTCCTCGCCGACCTCCTCGGGCGCGCTCCCACCGACCCGACGTTAGGGCGATCAGGTGCGCCGGGTCAGGGCACCAGCGCCCGGAACAGGCCGGCCAGACGATCGACGACGTCGGCGAACCCGACCGGGTCGATGGTCGGTTCGAAGGTCGCCGGCTCGTCGAGGTAGACGTCGCGCCGGATCTCCACCATCGCCGACGACACCCGGGCATCGATGCCGTAGCGGTCGAGCGGGACATAGGCGCCGGCGAACGGGGTGTCGACGGCCACGCCCCCGCGCACGCCGGTGAAGGCGTCGACGACCGCGTCGCGCAGCTCAGGCGGGGTGTGGAAGGCGTCGGTGCCGACGCACACGCCCGGACGCGTGGCGGCCTGGTCGATCTCGTAGGGCAGGGCGACGGACGGGTAGGAGTGGAGGTCGACCAGGACGCACCGATCGAACGAGTCGATCGCCTCGGTGACGTGGTTCGCCAGGGACTGCGAGTACGGGTCGAAGAAGCGATCGAGCAGCGCCTGCTCGGCCTCGACGTCCGGTCGGCGCAGCGGCTGCAGCGCGGAGGTCCGGCTGTAGACCGCGCCCATCCCCCGGCTGCGCATGACCTCCCGCTCGTCCGGGAAGCGCTCGGGGTCGACCACCAGCCGGGAGTACGGGTTGCGGACCACGACCGCGGCCGAACCGGCCCGCTCGAGCGCCTGGGCCGCCAGCCGGTCGGTGTACCAGTCGGTCATGGTCGCCAGTTCGGCCGCGAGCTCGACGTCGTCGAGCAGCAGGCCGGCCCGCACGTCGTCGGGGATCGTGGTCGACGCATGGGGCACGTGCACCAGCAACGGGCTCGTGGAGGTCATCGGCGGCTCACCCGCCCAGCTTGGCCGGTCCCACCGCCGGCCTGCTCCCGGAGCACCCGGCGGTCACGGCCACGCTCGCCGCCACGAGGCTCGGGTTGTCCGACCGCACGGCACGCAACGCGCTCGAGGCGCTGGCCGAGCGGGGGATCGTCGAGCCCATGAGATCGAGGTCGTCGTCGCGGGGCCGACCGGCGGCGTGGTGGCTCGCCCGGGAGCTCCTCGACCTCGTCGGGCGGTGGTCGAGCTGAAAAGTTGGCGCAAATGGCCTATGGCCTTCGCCGCTGAGCTGCGGGAGCCTCGTGTTGATGGACGCCTCCTCTCTGCACCCGGCGAGTCTCCGCGCCGTCGCGGCACGAGGCCGGACCGCACATCGGTGCGACGCATCCGGGAGACCCGAATGATCCGGAGTCACGGCCGCGGCGTACCCACCAACGTGCGCTCCCGCCTGCAGCTGGTGCTCGAGTCCGTGGCCGACGACCGCCACGGCGCGCCGCTGCTCCCCGGTCTCGGCCCGAAGGGCATCGACGAGGCCCACGCCGATCTCGCGGTGCTGGCCCGGGCGTGCCGAACCGGGGCCCGGTCCCTGCTGGCTGACGGTGTCGTGCCCACCCCGGTGGCGCTGGCCCAGCGGCTGTGCCGGCTGCGGGGGTTCGGCGCCGACTCGGTGGGAGTGGCGATCGCCGAGGTGACCCGGGCGCTGTGCGGCGACGCCTCCATCGAACGGACCATCGCGGACGGCTCGAGGGTGATGATGCTGGCCCTGGCCGAGTCGCTCATCGGCGTCTCGCAGCTGCTCGCCGCGCCCACGGGCGAAGCGCCGTCGACCATGCTGGCGATGCTGCTCGACGCGGCCCGCTCGGTCGATCGGCCCGAGACCGGGGCCCGGCCGGCCGAGGGCGAGGCGGACGGCGAGGCCGAGCGCGCCGCGTCCTGACCCCGCCGCCTCCCGGCGCTACTGCGGGATGCCCCCGAAGGCGCCGGCCGCCTGCAGCTTGACGATGAAGGCCGCGTCGTAGGCCTCGGTGGGCGACTCCCGCACCATCCGGTCGAGGGCGACCGCGTCGTCGCCCACCAGGATGCGCCACTCGCCGGCCCGCACGCCGTCGAGGATGCGAGTGGCCGCCGCGGCCGCCGACATCGGGGCCATGTCCCGGAACATGTCGGCCTGCATCAGCATCCCGTTGGCGATGTCCTCGTCGCTGGCGCCGCTCATGTCGATGCCGGCCGCGTCCATGCTCTTGCGGATCTCGAGCAGCTGCTCCTGCGTCAGCTCCTTGGGGTTCATCCCGTGGGCGAGCATCGAGTTGAGGATGATCGACGTGCCGATGTGGCCCGGCATCACGACCGACGCCTTGAGGTGCGGGGCGTTCACCGCGAAGTCGGTGATGAGCGCCTCGGTGAAGCCCTTCACCGCGAACTTGGCCGCGCTGTAGGCCGTGTGCGGGCGGTCCGGCCCGAGCGACGCCCAGAACCCGTTGACGCTGCTGGTGTTGACGACGTGGCCCTCGGGACTGGCCATCAGCAGGGGCAGGAAGGCGCGGGTGCCGTTGTAGACGCCGCCCCAGCACACGCCGAACGTCCGCTCCCACTGCTCGCGCGTCGTCGGTGACGAAGCTGCCGCCGCCGCCGATGCCGGCGTTGTTGAACAGCAGGTGGATGTGGTCGGTCGCGTGGGCTGGGCCACCGCGGCCGCGAAGGCGTCGACCTGGGCCCGTCGGACACGTCGGCGAGATGGGTCGTCACCCGGGTGCCGGCCGGCGCATCGGCCTCGGCCAGCTCGAGCGTCTCGGCCAGGTTCTCCTCGGACACGTCGCACGTGGCCACGTGGCACCCGTCGGCCGCGAGCTGCCGCACCAGCTCTCGTCCCATCCCGCTGCCACCGCCGGTCACCACGGCGACGCGGCCTTCGAAGCTCTCCATCGATGTCCCCCTGGTCGATCGGCGCGCCGGTCGGCGCTCGCCACGACCAGAGTCAAGCAGATCCGGGGCGGACCTGTCCCACGCGATCGGACGGCGTCACGCGGCCCCGGACGGAGGTGCGGACGGGTCACGCTTCGCGGCCGTCGTCTCGGCGGCGTCGTCGGCCGGGCCCGGCGGGACGGCATCGGCCCGCAGGTCGATCACGCCCGACCCCTGGCCGAAGTGCTCGGCCAGCGCGTGCAGGTCGGCGGCGATCTGGGCGGCCTCCTGACGGGCGGCCTCGGCGTGGGCCTCGAGGTCGCGGGCGGCGACTTCGGCCCGCTCGAGCTGGCGGGTGGCCCCTTCGAGGATCTCGGTGCCGGCGTCACGGGCGGCGAGGGCGTTGGCCAGGTGATCGGCCGCATCCTGGCGAAGGGCCCGGTCCTGCTCGCGGGCCACCTCGAGGGCCTGGGTCGCCTCCTCGAGCTGCTGGGCCGCGGCCGTCCACTGCTGCTCGATCTGCGCCTCGGCCTGGGCCAGCTTCTCGCGGGCCTCGGTCTCGGCGGCCTCGACGATTCGGCGGGCATCGGCCTCGGCCTGCGACGCGGTGGCCAGCGCCTGCTCGGCCGCCTCGGTGCGGACCCGCTCGGAGGTCTCCTGGGCCTGGCGCAGCACGGCGGCGATCTGGGTGCCGAGAGCATCGAACTGATCGGACCCCTCCGCCGGTGCCTCGTCACCGGCCGTGGCACGTGCGTCGGTCGGGGGCACCGCCGCCTCGCCCCCGGATGCGGACGTCGTGGCCTCCGTGCCGGTCGGCCCCGCCACCGGGACGCGGGAGACCTTGCGCCTCACGATGGTGGGGCTCTCCGCGGCGGCCGGCGCGGCTTCGTCGCGCTCGACCTCGGCGGTCCCGGTGGTGGCGCGCTCGGCTTCGGGTTCCGGCTCCCGATCGGGTTTCTGCTTCCGTCGCTTCTCGCGCACGACCACTTTTACCACGGAGCGTGGCGGCCAACCAGGCCGAAACGAGAACCTGATGCAGTCTTCAGGTCCGGGGCGCGGCCGGCGAGCGCGGCACCGGAGCTCCTCGACCGGCTACCGGTGTCCCGGAGGGTCGGCAGCGACGACGCCGCCGGTGGACACGTTCGCCGTCCACTCCCGGCCGTCCCACCAGCGCAGCTCGTGACGGTCGAACGGGTCCACCGCCCACTGCGGCGGCGTCGCGAACAGCAGGTTGCGCGTGCGGCGGAGGCGGAAGTGGTCGCGGAGTCGGGCCACCGGCAGCCGCGAGCTCGGCTTCGAGCCCGGCGATGAACGCGTCGGACGTGTGATTCGCCCGGGCCACCGCCAGGTCGAGCCAGAACCGGATGAGGCCGGCGTGCTCGGCGTCGTAGCCCACGCCGGACGTCTTCTGCCGGTTCGAGACCGCGATGGCGGTCCAGGGAGAGTCGGGCTGATGGGCCACCCCGATCAGCTTGGCCCACGACCATTCCCGGGTCTGCTTCGCGCCGACGAAGGTGGCGCGCGTGGTCGTGATGGTGAACGAGCCCTGATCGATGGGCGTCGGTGACTCGTCGCCGGGAACGTAGGTGCCACGGGTCGCGCCGACCCGGTACCGCATGGACTTGGTCCCCGGCACGCGGACGGACACGCCCTGGTTGGCCCCGGTCCAGTGCCCGGCGCCGCGACGGGTCTCGATGAGGACCGCTCCGGACACCGTCAGGAACATCCGCTCGCCCGCGCGGAGCGCGATCGGGATGTCGGTGCTCTCGCCGGCCGCCACGCCCTCGTAGGTGCGCGCCGCGGTGAGCTGCCCCTCGACCTCGGCCCGCAGGGACCCGAGATCCGGTGGCGGTGGGTGGGGCTTCCTGCCGAACACGGGACCGACCCTCAGCCGGGAAGGCCCGAGGTCACAGCCATTCGGCCACCCCGCCGTGGCCGGAGCAGGTGCCCGACCGATGGGTCGAGAAGCTGTAGCTGCCGTCCTTGCACCTCGCCGTCGCCCCCGCAGGCGGGCCGGTCGGGCTCGAGTAGGGGCGGCACACCTCGACCCCGTCGGAGTTGACGTAGGTGCCGTTCGGGCAGTCGAGCGGAGTCGTCGTCGCGACCGGCGGCCTGGTGGTCGATGGCGCCGCGGTCGGGGGTGGCACTGGTGGTGGCGCGGTGGTCGTCGTCTCGATCACCGTCGTCGTGGTGGTCGTGGGCTCGGCGGTCGTCGACGTGGTCTGCTGCTCGGTCGACGTCGGACTCGACGACGCCTCGAGGTTCACCGTCTGCTTGGCGGCTGTGTCGTGCTTCTTCGGGCTGACGAGCCCGACGAGGATCAGGAAGAGGAACAGGGCCCCGCAGGCGAGGACCGGCACCAGCCACTTCGGCCTCTCGCTGCCACCCGAGGGTCCGGTGGGACCCTGCGATACATCGCTCATGTAGCCCACCTGTGCTCGTTCGCCACCACTACCTCGCCCATCGACACACCCGCCCGCCGACTCCATGGGTCGATCGGCCCCGTGTCGGCGGCTCGCCGGCCCCTGGACCGGCGATCCCCTTCCCTCCCGCCTCGATCTCGGGCACAGTCGGGCCGAAGCGGCCCGCCACACCACCCAGGAGCACCCCATGAAGCTCGGGATCCACTACGCCAACTTCACCCTGCCGGGCGGGGCCGAGGCCCTGGGGCCGACCCTCGCCGAGACCGCCCGGGTGGCTGACGAGTCCGGCGTCGCCCTGTTCACCCTGATGGACCACTGGTTCCAGATGGAGGGGATGGCCACCGCCGAGGACCCGATGCTCGAGGGCTACACCTCGCTCGGCTTCCTCGCCGGCCAGACCCAGCGGATCGACCTCGGGCTGCTGGTCACCGGCGTCACCTACCGCCACCCGGGCCTGCTGGCCAAGATCGTCACCACCCTCGACGTGCTCTCCGGCGGGCGAGCCGCAGCTCGGCATCGGCGCCGCCTGGTACGAGCGCGAGCACCACGGCCTCGGCGTGCCGTTCCCGCCGGTCGGCGAGCGCTTCGAGCGACTCGAGGAGACCCTGCAGATCTGCCTGCAGATGTGGAGCGACGACGACGGCCCCTTCGACGGGCGAGCACTACCAGCTGGCCGAGACGATCTGCTCGCCCCCACCCGATCCAGCACGCCCCGACCGCGGATCATCATCGGCGGCAGCGGCGAGCGCAAGACCCTGCGCCTCGTCGCGCGCTACGCCGACGCCTGCAACCTGTTCGCCTCCGACATCGACGAGGTCGCCCACAAGCTCGACGTGCTCGACCCGGCACTGCGAAACCGAGGGCCGCGACCCGGCCACCATCGAGAAGACGATCATGCCCTTCGCCGACCCGGCCGCCGACCCCGACGCCTTCCTCACCAGCATGGAGGCCTACGCCGCCCTCGGCATCGACATGGCCTGCGTCATGCCCATGACCCCCGACCCCGTCGCCTTCGCCACCACCGTCGCCGAGCAGGTCATCCCCCGCCTCGCCGACATCGGCTGACCCACCCGCACCGCGAGCCGCGGTACGGTCCGGCGCGTGGACGAGCAACCTGACCTGGACCTGCGGGACGCGGTGCTCGAGCTGTTGGCCGAGGGCCCGCTCCACACACCGGAGCTGGTCGAGCGGCTGCGGACGATCGATGCCTTCGCCCCGTGGGGCTCGCTGGACGACGAGGTCGCGGCCATCGTGATCGACGAGGTCCTGGCCGACACCGACGAGACGTGGACCACCCAAGACGATCTGGTGGTGCTCATGAGCTCGACCCTCGACGGGACGATCTTCACCCACCGGGTCACGGCCGACGAGCTCTCCCACGGCGTGCTGCACGAGGTCCCCGACCTGGTCACGGTCGCGTACGACGACCAGGCCGAGACCTCGTCACCCGAGGGCGAGCTCACCGTCGAGTACCCCCTCGGCTACGACGACGATGTCGAGGGCGTCGACGAGCACGGATCGCTGGTGGGCCCGCCGGGTTGGCTCGACGGGGTCGTCGCCGGCGATGTGGTCGGGCTCCGGCGCCGGGGGACGACGGTCGAGGTGGCGGTGCTCACCGACGACGACCTGGCCGACGGCGACGCCGAGATCGAAGCCATCCGCCGGATCCATGCCCGCGTGGCGATCGAAGGCGCGGGCGTCGAGCCCGTCGACCTGCTGCTCGAGGCGCTGGCCCACGACCAGTCGCTCTTCCGCTCGCCGGTGGCGCCGGTCATCGAGCTGTTCGAGCGGGCCGGGCTGCGGGTCGAGGGAGCCTTCGCCGGACCGATCGACCAGGACTGGCTCCCACCGGGGGTGCGGGTGGCGGAGCAACGACGGGCCGAGCTCGAGGCGACCTACCAGTTCGACTCGTGCTGCTCACAGGCCTTCGACGTGGCGCTCGGCGGGTGGGACCGCTTCGTCACGGCCGGCCCGTTCGACACCGATCCCGACGCCGGCCCGGTGACCCACGCGGGCGATCGGTCGCCCCGCGAGATCTCCGACGCGCTCGACCACGGACCGGTGGCGCCCGCCCTCGCCGACTGGGTGATGGGCATTCTCGAGGAGGCGTCGCCCCTGCTCGACGACTTCGCGACCGCGATCATCGAATCGGCTCCCGGCCCGCACACCGGCGCCCACTTCCTTCGAGCGACGAACGCCGAGACCGACGGGCGGGTGCTCGACGCCGAGGTCGACTTCACCGCCTCCCTCGTCGACGACCCGACCTACGCCCCGGCCCTCTACGAGCTGGCCCGCTTCGCGTCCGACCGCGGCGACATCGGCCGAGCCATCACCCTCTACCGGCGGGTTGGTCCGGGCGCGCAGCCCGAGGTCGACTTCCTCAGCGGGCTGCTCCCCGACCACTCCCATGTCGGCCGCAACGACCCCTGTCCGTGCGGCTCCGGTCGCAAGTTCAAGCAGTGCCACCAGGACAGGCCAGAGGTCGCCGCCGACCGGGCCGCGCTCTGGCTGTTCCAGAAGTTGCTGGGCTACGGCTACCGCACCGAGTTCGACTCCGTCCGTCGTGGGTTGGCCCTCGCAGCGGCCGACCTGGCGACTCCCGGCGACACCGACCAGGACACCGAGGCCTGGATCGACCAGACCCGACGGTTCGCCGACGAGCCGTTCATCCTCGATCTCGCCCTCTTCGAGACCGGAACCGCCCGGCGCTTCGCGGAGGAGCGCTCCGTCCTCCTGCCGCCGGGCGAGGCCGAGATGCTCGACGGCTGGTTGGCCACGTCCCGTCGGCTCTGGGAGGTCACCGACGTCGTTCCCGGCGAGCGCATGTCGTTCCGCGACACCGCATCGGGCGAATCGGTCGAGGTCGCCGAGCGCACCGCATCGGAATCGGTCGAGATCGGTGACCAGTTGCTGGTCCGCATCGTGGCAGTGGGCGACGAGATGCAGCTCATCGGCCAACCGATGCCCGTGACCCTGCGCCAGCGGGATCGGGTGATGGAGATGCTCGACCGCCAGGCCGGCGCCGTGGAGTGGGCCGGGTGGTTCGGCTCGCTGCACGCGCCGCCGGCCCTGACCAACCGCGAGGGCGAGGAGCTCATCGCCGGCGCGGCCGTCGTCCGACCCGGCGAGGGTGTCGCCGTGGCCGAGATGCTCGACGAGCTCTACGAGCGCGACGGCGAGTCGCGGTGGACCGCCATGCTCGATCTCGGCGCCGAGCGGATCGTCCGCGCCTACCTGGACGTCGAGGACGACGGGCGGATCATCGTCACCGCCAACTCCCACGCGCGCATGGATCGAGTGCTCGACGAGCTGCAGACCGCGGACCCCGACCTGGTCGTCGAGGGCGACGAGCGCCGGCCCGTCGACGAGCGCGAGGTCGTCGACGGCGGTGCTCCTCCTGTCTCGGCCGTCGACCAGGCCGCGTTGGCCGAGATCGTGCAGCAGCAGGAGCTCCGCTGGCTGGACGAGTCGATCCCCGCGCTCCAGGGGCGAACGCCTCGCGAAGCGGCAGCCGACCCGACCCGCCGCGAGGACCTCCTCGCCCTGCTGCGCGAGTTCGACCTGCGCCGGCAGTCGATGCCCGAGGGAGCCATGAGCTTCGACCCCGACCGCCTCCGCCGGGCGCTGGGCCTCGACTCCTGAACCCGGCCAGGCGAGACCCGGCTTCAGCCGAAGCCGTCGCGGTACCGGTCGTCGAACGGGTCGGCCACCTGGATGCCGTCGAACTTCCGCAGGTCCCGGTCCCGGCTCCAGATCTTCGAAACTCCGTGCTGACGCATCAGCGCCACGAGGTGGGCGTCGGGCACGAGGTTCCCACGAGCCGGGACCTCGGCGGCGACGGCCCGGTACCAGGCCCAGAACGCGTCGACCTCGCCCGCAGCTCGAACGTGGGGACGCTCGATCAACGACTCGACGTTGGCGGCCGCGACCTCGGGCGAGAGCGGCGACGAGAAGATCGCCGGATGGGTGGCGAGTCGGAGATAGCCCATGAGCGTCGGCCAGAGCAGCACGACGAGGGACGGGCCAGAGGCGAGGTGTCCGAGCAGAGCGGACGCCCGACCGTGCTCGGGTGCGTCGACGTTCGACGCGTAGACGAGGACGTTGACGTCGACGGTCTCGGTCACGTGTCTTCGAGCGCCGCCCAGACGGCGTCCTTGTCCTCGAGGTCGACCTTCGCCGCCATCGGCTTCGAGGTCCATTCGAACGGCGGGACGTCCGGTGCATCGGCGGCGAGCGCCTGGGCCAGCAGCTCGGACGCGATGACGCCGATCGACTTGTGCTCCCGAGACCGCCTTCGCTTCAGCTCCCGCAGGACCGCATCGTCGAGATCCAACGTCGTTCGCGCCATGCATCAGATGTTATCGAAGTCTGCATCAGATGCAATGCTTGACGCCGGCGACGGAGGGCGGCCTGCGGAGGGTCAGGCCTGGCTGCTCGTGCTCTTGCGGATGCCGACCAGGCGGCGGAGCACGTCGAACCAGAACGTGGCCCCGAACGACAGCGCCATGACCGTGATCAGCAAGCCGACCCACGTCCGCCAGTGGGAGGTGTCCAGGAGGAAGCCGAGCCGCCCGAACACGCCCTCCTTCGACAGGTGCGAGTCCTGGTCGGGGTCGCTGAAGACGAGGTTGACGTGGCGCACCTTGGTGGCGCCCTTCAGCTTGCACTCCTCGACCTGGTCCGGCGCCGCCGTCGTCGTCGGGCTGCCTTCTTCGGGAGGGCACCCCAGCGCCACGAGATCCTGCGACGTCGCCCCGGCGGCCGCGTCCACCAGGCCGGCCTGGAGGTTCCGGTCGTGCTGGAGATCGGAGATCAGCGCGAGCGAGTCGCTGCGGATGCCGACGGCGAAGGTCGCGAACGTCACCACCGCCCCGACGATGAACAGCAGGATCCGGATCCGCTTCTTGTAGAGCCGGCTCGCCCTCGCCATCTGCGCGTCGAACCACGACTCGACGTTCGCCCGGAACCTGGCCAGGTCCCGGTTGGCGGTGGTCCAGAGCGCGTCGAGGTCCTTCTTGAACGGGTTGCTGTCGTGCAGCCGGGAGATGTACAGCTCGACCGCGGCCGCGGCCTCCTCGACCGTGCCCGCGATGGTGGGCGTCGCACCAGGCGACGGCGGCGTGTGCACGAGCATCTCGATGAGCGCCTGGGCGAAGACCGGCGTCGGGATGTTCGAGATCCGCGTCTTCTGCCCCGACCCCGCGCGCGTCTCGAGCGCCTGTACGGCTCCCGTCCCGTAGAGCCGTGCCGTGGTCCGCCCCGCCGGCTGGGGCGAGTCCGGCGTGATGGTCCGGTCGACCGGGGTGCACGTCGCCTCGCACAGCGCCAGCAGCTTCTGGCTCTCCTTGGCCGCCTGCCTGCTGGTGCGCTCCGCGTCCTTCTGCACCTGCTTCAGGGACTTCGCCGCCGCCTTCGCCTCCGCCGTCGACAGCCCGAAGGTCTGGGGCGCGTCGGGTGGCGACGCGGCCGTGTCCAGCACGGGGAGGACCGGCTCATCCTCGGGCTTCCCGAGCGGCGGCTCGTTGGGGTCGAACGGACGGCCCCACCAGTGGAAGAACTCGTGGAGGCCGCCGAGCAGCCCGCCCCACGTGCCCGACTTCGGGACGTTGTTGTCGAGCATCTGCTCGAGCGTGCGCCACAGGTTCTTGGCCCGGAACGCGAACGCCCGGTTGATGCCCTCGTTGATCGCCGAGACGACCAGCGCCAGCAGGAACCAGACGGCCACCACCCCGATCGCGATGTCGAGCCAGTCGGAATTCACCATGCGTCGACCTCCGCCCCTGCCGTGCCCGTTCGCCGCCCTCCACCATCGCAACCGATCGGCGAGCGGTCAATGCACGATCGTCGGGCAGGGGGCCCGGCCGATGCGACATACTCGGCCGCAGGAGATCGACCGCGCAGGGCGAAAGGCGCACCGACGATGGCCTCCGACCGTGATGCTGTGACCCGTCGGATGCGACCCGGCGCGTGGGACCCCTCCGGCTTCCTCGGGGTCGACGAGGTGCTCGCCGATCGCATCGCGGCCGACGTCGAGGCCTGCACCCGGCTCGGCACCACGCCCCAGGCGCTCGGGGCCCGCCTGCTCGACCTGTTGGCCGACGCCAACCCCCTGGCGGTCGGCCGCACCATCACCATCCACCACGCCGACGACGCCGTCACGTGCCCCTGGGCCCTCGAGCAGGACGAGGTCTGCCTGCGCGGCCCGGGTGGCGCCCCGAGCGCGGACACGTTCACGATCACGGTCGGCGACTGCTCGTTGGAGGGGTTCACCCTCTCGGCCCACCTCATCGCCATCCACCGGTTCTTCGGCGGGCTCGAGTCGCGCTTCCGGATCGACCCGGCCCGGGCCCTCGCCGTCCTCGACCCCGACTGACCGACGTCAGCCGGGCGGCGGGGGTTGGATGGCCTCGAGGCGGAGGGGGGTGTCGACCAGGAGGCGGAACCGGCCCCGGCCGGTCTTCTCGATGCGGATCGGGGCGCCGCGCTCGTCGAGCCGGCGCTTCAGCAGGATCAGCCGGCTCTCGAAGTTGTCGCGGAACTCCGGGAGCTCGAGCGTAGGATCGAGGCGCACCTCCTTGTTGGTGAACTCGACCCGGCCCTCGTCGTGGTGGTGGCCGAGGAGCGACCACAGGATGCGGCCGGCCACGCCCTTGATCAGGTAGTCGTCGTCGAGGAACGTGCTGCCGTCGACCGCGAAGAACCGCACGCGGGTCGAGGGCAGCACCGGCGCGTCGTCGGCGACGGCCGTGGCCCGCACACCGGAGCGGCCGGTGGCACCGGGCTCGTCCTCGGCGGCGCGCTCCTGGGCCCGCTCGATCTCGACCGCGTTGGCCACCAGCGACGCCACGACGCCGAGATAGGTCTCGTCGGCCGGTGTGAAGGCCACCGGGACGCGGCTGTCGACGCTGAGCACCCCGACGAGCTGGCCCAGCGCCATGGCCGGCACCGCGACCCGGCTCTCGGCGTCGGGCAGGCCCGGCACCGGCATGGCGTAGCCGGGTCCGACCACGCCATGGCCCTCGTAGGAGCGCTCGACCGTCCGCGAGTACTTGCCCATCTGGCGGAGGTTGCCGACCCGGATGGTCGTGGATCGCGCCGCGGCCATGCCGATGATCCCCTTGCCGAGCCCGACCTCCGAGCCGATGCCCTCCTCCTCGTAGCCGTGGGTGGCGAGGGTGAAGAGCCGGTCGCCCGACTCGTCGAGCAGCAGGAACAGCGAGTGCCGGTGGCCCAGCACCGAGTCGAGCGCGTCGAGCGCCGCGGTGACGAGCGTGTCGAGGTCACCGCACCTGCTCAGGCGGGCGTGCAGCTCGCCGAGCGTGGCCGCGTCGAGCGACGTCGCCTCCCCGGACCCCGCCGGGTCGCCACGGTCGACACCGACCGGGGCGATCAGCCCCTGCCGGTGAACCGCGGAGAGCACCTGCTCGATCTCGACGACCCGGTAGACGTCGGCGGCCCGCAGCTTGAACACGCCGGTCATGCCCGACAGCGACGCGACCACGTCGACGTCCTCCCGCAACTGGTCGAACAGCCGGCCCCGGCGCTCGGTGCGTTCGTAGGCGACCGTGAGCCGGAACTCGTCGTAGGTGACCGGGTCGATCAGCAGCAGGCTGGCCCGCGGGTTCTCGGCCAGGTTGCGGGTGGTCTTCGAGAAGAACTGGTTCGACAGGGCGATGTGGTCGTCGTCGACCATGCGCACGCGGGACAGGTACGTGATGTTCGGGGTGCCGTCGGCCGAGGCCGACGCGATGGCCGCTGGCACCACGCCTTCGAAGCAGAGGTGCAGGTCGGCCAACGTGAGCGCCGGTGGCGACCCGGAGTCGGCCACGCCGGTCATCGGGCCCCGCTCGGCAGAGGTGCGCCCGTCATCGGGGCACCCGCGCCCGGCCCCGGGGTCTGGTCGAAGACGTCGTCGACCTGCATCTCGCACACCACGAAGCCCGCCGGCACCAGGCGCTCGGGCAGGCTGCGCTCGGTGCCGTCGGTCTGCTCGATGTCGGTGAAGAAGTCGTCGCAGTACCGCCGGGCCCGCCGACGATCGGCCTCCGTGGCCGCCTCGACCCCGAGCGACCGACCCTTCAGCTGCACCGACCGCAGCGTCGGCACGTCGGCCGCCGTGACGGCCACGGCCCCGAGGTCGGCGAGGTGGCGCACGGTCAGCTCGTCGTCGGCGTCGATCAGCAGGCGCAGCCGGCCGGCCTCGGCGTCGACCACGTCGATGCCCCACACCCGGCCGGCATGCGGGTCGCCGTCGGGGCCGACCGTGCCCACGAGGGCCGAGCAGCCCGACTGCAGGAACACCACCATCTCCGGTTCGAACACGCCCAGCACGCTCCTCCACGTCGCCACGTAGCGATTTCTTAGCAGTTGCCTACGAGCCATTGAGCAACGCCGTCCCTCGACCTCCCTCACGATGGACCACAGAGCAACCACCCACCTGCGACCCGCCCGCCGGGCCGCCCCCGACGGAGGACATCCTCGTGACCATCACCCAGCCATCACCCACGACCGAGACCAGCGTCAGCGGCGAGTTCCGGCTCGTCGCCGTCGACCTCTACCGCGACATCCACAAGGCCATCCGGGCCGAGCTTTTCGCCACCACCGTCGACGCCGGCCGCGTCGATCCGGCCGATCGGCCCGGCCGGCAGGCCCTCGCCGTCCGCGTGAACGACCTGGTCGACCTGCTCGTCACCCACGCCGAGCACGAGGACACCGCGGTGCAGCCCGCCCTCGAGCGCCACCTGCCGAAGCTGGCCGAGCGCATCGAGAGCGACCATGCCGGCCTCGAGTCCCGTATGGCGGACCTGCGCGAGCTGGCGGCCGTCGACCTCGACGGCGCTCCGGTGAGCCAGCGCACGGCCGCCCACCACCTCTACCTCGAGCTGGCCTCGTTCACCGGCACCTACCTCGAGCACCAGGACGTCGAGGAGCGCATCGTGATGCCCGACCTCGACACCATCATCGGCGTCGAGGCCGTCGGCGAGATCCACGCCGCCATCATCGGGAGCATCCCGCCCGATGTCATGGCCAACTCGCTCGCCCTCATGCTGCCGGTCATGAACATCGACGACCGGGCCGAGTTGCTCGGCGGCATGCGGGCCGGCGCCCCGGCCGAGGTGTTCGCCGGGGTGTGGGGTCTCGCCGGCTCCGTGCTCGACGACACGAGCTACGCGGCCCTGGCGGCCCGCCTCGACCTGGCCTGACGACGGCGAAAACGACGAAGGGACGGACCTCGCGGTCCGTCCCTTCGCGTCGTTCGGGTGTGGCTGGATCAGCCGGCGACGGCCGAGCCGACCGACGAGAACTTGCTGGAAGCGCTCTTGCCGAGGAAGGTCACGGCGACGATGCAGACGACGGCGATGAGGGCCACGAGCAGGGCGTACTCCACGAGGGAGGCGCCACGGTCGGTCTTGCAACGGGACTGCAGGAAGGCGCTGACGAACTCGTATGAGGTGAGCATTCTGGTTCAGGTTCCTTTGGCTGGGGTGATCGTCGTGCTCCGCCAAGCGGGAACCGACGGTGGATGTGCTGCCCCACGAGTTTGCCACTCTCCGTGGTTGAACGACCATGGTCCGTATGACCTATTCTTTGATCACATCACGACAGAAACACGTCAGAATGCGGTCATCCGGGCCGGAAGGCTCAATGTGGCCCGTACCGCGACATTCCACTGATGCTGCGGCCCGAAGTGGACGATGATCGAGGCGTGAGCGACGTCCCGGCGCCCGACGCCCTCCCCGGCCCCATCTGGGTGCAGGTGGCCCAGCAGTCACCCGAGCTCGCCCTCATCGTCGACGACGAGTCGCGGTGCTGGTTCGCCTCGCTCACCCTGCACCGCGTCACCGGCTTCACCGAGGCCGACGTCATCGGCCAGCCCCTGGTCGATCTCGTGCACCCCGACGACCGCGAGCGCCTCGAACAGGCCGTCGTCGCCATCAGCATCGACCCCCGCGAGCACCCGGTGTTCAGCCTGACGACCCGGGTCTGCTTCGCCGAGCTGGCCTGGCACGACCTCAACCTGCGGGTGCGCCGGCTCGAACACGAGGGGCGGCACTGGTTCCTGCTCACCGTGCGGGACGAGACGGTGCAGCGTCGGACCGAGGCCGCGCTGCTGCGCCGCACCGAGCTCGATGTGCTGCTCGAGCGCATCCAGCACCGCTTCGTGAACGCGAGGGCCGACGAGGTCGACGGGACGCTCGGCTGGGCGCTCGAGGAGGTCGGTCGGTTCCTCGGCGCCGACCGCAGCTACGTGCTCGCCTACGACCTGGGCGACCGGTCGGAGTCGATGACCCACGAGTGGCATTCGGCCGCCGTCGAGAGCGAGATCGGCGGCTACCAGCACATGTCGTTCGACGAGATCCCGATCTCGATCGTCCGCAGCCTCCGGGGCGAGATCGTGGCCATCGCCGATCCCGACTCGCTCGGCGACGAGTGGGCCGCCGATCGGGCGTTCATGGAGGCCAGCGGCATCCGGTCGCTGCTCGAGCTCCCGATGGTGCGCGACGGCCTCACCGTGGGCAGCGTCGGGTTCGACTGGCTCGAGCAGTCGGCCACGTGGACCGACGACGACCTCACCGTGCTGGGGGTGCTCGGCTCGACGTTCTCGCAGATGCTGGCCCGCAAGGACGCCGAGGTCGCGCTCGAGCGCACCGTCGCCGACAGCCAGACGCGCTTCGCCACCCTGCTGGACAACATCCCCGACCCGGTGATGCGGGTCGGTCCTGACGGCGAGCTGCTCTACGCCAACCCGGCGGCCGAGATCCTGCTGCTCGACCGGGACGACGGTCGCTGGCGGGTGGCCCAGAGCGCATCCGAGGCGATCCGCGGCTCCTACCCGATCGCCTTCGAGACCAAGGAGATCCAGACCCACACCTACGAGGTCATGACCGACGCCGGGCTCCGCCATCTCGAGACCCGCGTCGTCCCCGAGCCCGGCCCGGACGGTCGGCCGGAGTCGCTGCTGCTGGTGAGCGCCGACCTCACCGAGCGCCGCCGCGCCCAGGAGGACCTCGAGTACGACGCCAGCCACGACCCGCTCACCGGCCTGGGCAACCGGGCGCTCTTCCTGAGGTGCCTCGCGAGCGCGGCCGAGCGCTTCGGCGAGAGCGGCGCCTTCGGCGTGCTCTACCTCGACCTCGACCGGTTCAAGAACGTCAACGACTCGTTCGGCCACGCGGCCGGCGACGAGCTGCTGCTCGAGGTCGGTCGCCGGCTGAGCTCGACGCTGCGCCAGGGCGACGTGATCGCTCGGCTCGGCGGCGACGAGTTCACCATCCTGCTGCCCGACCTCGACAACCCGTCCAGCGCGGTCGACTGCGCCCAACGCCTGCTCGAGGCCGTGGCCGAGCCCATGGAGGTGGCCGGGCACCGGCTGATCATCACCGGCTCGGTCGGCGTGGCCATCGCCACCGCCGAGGACCACGACCCGGCCGAGCTGCTGCACCGGGCCGACGCCGCCATGTACCAGGCCAAGGAGACCGGGCGGGCCCGCGTCGTGAAGTTCGACCGGCCCCGGGCCCCGACCCCCGTCCGCCGGGGCGGCCCCGCCCCTCGGCGGCTGCGACTGGCCACCGAAGAGGCGGGGTAGCTCGCCCCGGGGTCAGAAGGCTCGGACGTCCTCTTCCGGCTCGACCAACCCGTCGAGCACGATCACATCACCCCGAACGGTGCCCTCGATCAGGGTGTCGCCGGTGACGACCGCACCGTCGGTCACGAAGGCCAGGCCCCGCACCTCGGCCCGGTCCTGCACGACGGCGCCGCCGTTGACCCGGGCGCTGCCGGTGACCAGGGCACCGCCGCGGACGATGCCGCTCTGCACCCGGGCCGAGCCGGAGACGACGGCGGCGTCGCCGATCACCCCGTCGTGGACGACCGCGCTCTCGGAGACCTGGCTGTCGTCGGCCACCACCGAGCCGCCGCCGACCCGGGCGAAGTCCATCACCCGCGCCCGACCGAGGATCAGGCACGCCCCGAACACCCGGGCGTTCCCGAACACGACCGCGCCCTCGGCCACGTACGACTCGGGGTCGGCATGGGCGGTGTCGGCCACCCAGCCACCCAGCGTGCGGTCAGGGTTGCGGTGCCGGCGGGCCAGGACGGCCCCGTGACCGAAGTCGTGACCGGTCGACACCCGGTCGGCCAGTCGAAGGGCCGCCTCGTGCGAGATCCCCCCACCGCGCGAGGAGCCGGGACCGGTGACCTCGAGCACCTGCTTCCTGCCCCGTGTCGTTGTCGCCCACATGCGTTCGTCGCCCTCCAGCGTCGTGCGCCCCTCGGTGGTCCCTCACACCCCCGATGACGCTCTCCGTTCTCCTCGCACCACGAACCGTAGTCGATCTGGGCCAAAAGAACTACACAGAGTTCCTGAAATCTCACGTTGAGCGAGATTTGAGGCCGTAGCCCTCGGTCCGGCGCGACCTACTCGTGGGCGACGGCGTCGAGGATGTCGAGCCTGCTCGCCCGCCGGGCCGGGAGGATGGCGGCCAGCACGCCGACGACCGCGGCCAGGACCACCAGGGAGACGAGCGTGCCGTAGGGGACGGTGACGCCGGAGATGAAGTTGTCGGGCAGGGCGATGCTCACCGCGAACCCGAACAGCAGACCGACGACCAGGCCGAGGACGGCACCGAACACCGCCACGATCACCGCCTCGAGGCGCACCATCCGCCGGAGCTGCCGGCGGCTCATCCCCACGGCCCGCAGCAGGCCCAGCTCACGGGTGCGCTCGAACACCGAGAGGGCCAGCGTGTTGGTGATGCCGATCACCGCGATGATGACGGCCAGGGCCAGGAACACGTTGACGACCACCAGCAGGATGTCGATCTGGCCGACCTGGGCCTTGGTGAAGGCGGCCTTGTCCTGCAGCTTGACGTCCTTGTACGGCTCGAGCACCGGTTCGAGCGCGGCCCGCGCCTCGTCCTCGGTCACCCCCTCGGCGGTCTTGGCCGCCGCGGTCTGGTCGAGCTGGACCGTGTTGTTGGCCGCGAACGTCTTGTCGTCGATGATCCAGTTGCCGAGGAAGCTGGACTCGGAGCTGATGCCCACGACCGGCAGGCTCTGCGGCCCGGTGTCGTTGAACACCACGGTGACCTGGTCACCGACGTGCAGTCCCAGGTCCTTGGCCGGGTCCTTGTTCACGATGAGGCCCCGGGTGTTCGAGTCGGCCTGGCCCTCGGTCAGCCCGAGGCGGAACACCTGGGCCAGCTGGCCGAAGTCGGCCGCGGTCACCTGCTTGGTCGACCCGTCGACCTGCACCTGGCCGCGCCGCACGGCCGCCACCGCCGACAGCTCGGGCAGCTGTCGCAGCGCCGTGGTGATGGCAGGGTCGAACCCGACGAACGACTTGGGCACGACGTACCAGTCAGCCGTGACGGTCTGGTCGATGGTGTGGCGGAACGTGGCCTTGAGCGAGGTGCCGACCACCAGCACCGTGGTGACGAGGGCCAGGCCGATCATCAGGGCCGAGGCGGTCGACGCCGTGCGGCGCGGGTTGCGGGCCGCGTTCTCGTCGGCCAGGTGCCCCGACAGCTTGAACGGCCGGAAGGCGAAGCCGATGGCGTGAGCGACCGGGGCGGCGACCGACGGGCTGAACAGCGCGACGCCGAGGAACACCAGCAGGGCGCCACCGATCATCCCGAACAGCAGGGGGATCGTGTCGGGGTTGGTGAACAGGGCCAGGGCGATGAAGACCCCACCGAGCACGGCCATCGTCATGCCCGCGATGAACCGGGTGCGCATCGACAGGCCCCGGAAGCTGAAGCCGTCGCGCATGGCGGCCACGGGGGGCACCGTCGTCGACTTCCACGCCGGGCTGATGGCCGAGAGCAGGGTGACGACGATGCCCACCACGAAGGCGGCGACGAAGGCGCTGGGCGAGACCACCAGGCTCGTGCCGCTCGCTCCCAACCCGGCCGCGCTGAGCACCGCGTTGAGGCCGAGCGCGATCAGCAGGCCGATGCCGAAGCCGAGCACCGACGCGAGGAGGCCCACGATCAGCGCCTCGCCCATCACCGACGTCGCGATCTGGCTGGGGGTGGCGCCGAGGGCCCGCAGCAGCGCCAGCTCCCTGACCCGCTGACCCACCACGATGGTGAACGTGTTGCTGATGAGGAAGGCCGACACGAACAGGGTCACGCCGGCGAACCCGAGCAGCACGTTCCCGAAGGTGTCGATGAAGGGACCGATGCCCTCCTGGCTGTCGGACACGACCGTCGCGGCCGGCACGACCTCGACCCCCTCCGGCAGCTGGGCCTGGATGGCCTGCTGCACCTGATCGACCGACGCCCCGTCGTCGACCTTGACGTCGATCGACTGCAGCTTGCCCTCGAGGCTGTTGATGCGCTGGGCTTCGCTCAACGTGAACGCGGCCAGCGTGGCCCCCGACAGCGAGTTGCTCGGCCCGAAGCTGAAGATGCCGGAGATCTTGTACTGGTCCGTCGCGGAGACGGGCGTGATGATCGTGACGGTGTCGCCCACGTGCGCGCCGGCCTTCTTGGCCGTATCGACGTCGAGACCGACCTCGTGGTCGGAGAGGGGCGGGCCCCCGTCGACCACCCGCAGCGACGAGTTGGGCGAGTTCGACGTCCACGTGACCGAGAGATCGGGCCCGCCCACCGGGTCGACCGTCTTGCCGTCGAGGCCGACGACGAGCGCCTTGATGCCCCCGGCATTGCCGCCCGCCAGCTTCACGCCGGGCACGGCCTCGACCGCCGGCAGGACCGACTCGTCGAAGGGTGGCGACTGGCCGAACGCGCCCTGGTCGAACTCGTTCACGCCCCGGACCTGCAGGTCGATGCCCTGGTTGATGTCGACGAAGAGCTGATCGAACTGCGCTCGCACGCTGTCGGTGAGCACGATCGTGCCGACCACGAACCCGACGCCGATGACCACCGCGAAGGTCGTCGAGCGCGAAGCGGATCTTGTGGGCCAGCAGTCCCTTGACGGTCACCATCAGCATGGCGGTCAGGCTAGAACCACCCGGGAGACCACGCGCGTGGGGTTCCGTGTCATCGACCACCACACCCCACGGATCACCGGACCGCCCACCACTAGCGTCGAGCACATGACAGGCGAGTCAGCCCGTCGGCCATCGGGCCGCGGCCGCGGCAGGTCGTGGGCCGAGCCGTCGGTCCTCGCCGTCTGCGTGGCGACGGCCGTGGTCGGCCTCAGCACCACCGCCGTCGGCGTGGCCAGCCGGGGCATCGCCGACGAGGTCGACGTCTCGCTGCGCGCCCTGTCGTGGATCATCGGCGGGTACCTCGTCGCGGCAGCGACCTTCGCCCTGCTCGGGGGACGCCTCGGCGACGTCATCGGTCGCGCCCGCACGTTCCTGCTCGGCATGGCCGTGATGGGCGGGGGCGCGATGCTGGCCGCCCTCGCACCCGGGCCCGGCGTGCTGATCGCGGCGCGGCTCGCGCAGGGCGTCGGCGCGGCGCTGATCGTGCCCGCCTCGATCGAGGTCGTCGCCTCGCACCCGCCGACCCCCGGGCCCGCAGCCGGGTTCCGGATGCGGGGCGTCATCTACGCGGTGTCGTTCGGCATCGGGCCCCTCGTCGGCGGCGTGCTGACCGACTACTTCTCGTGGCGTGCCATCTTCTGGCTCGAGCTGGCGCTGCTCGTCCTCGGCGCGGCGCTCACCGTCCCGCTGCTGCTCGACCCGTCGGACCTGCCCCGCCCGCGCACGCGCGACATCCCCGGGGTCGTGCTCTCGTCGACCGTCGTGCTGGTCGGCATGCTCAGCTCCTTCGGCGTGCAGTCCTGGGGATGGCTGTCATGGCCGACCGCCGCGGCCGCCGTGCTGCTGGCCGTGCTCGTGGCCCTGCTGATCCGCGTCGAGTCGCGAGCCGCCGATCCCCTGCTGCACCGCGCCCTGTGGCTCAGCCGGCCCGTGCTCGGCGCCAACGTGGCCACCATCGCCGCGTCGATCGGCATGCTCGGCCTCATCTACTTCTTCGGCCTGTTCGCCCAGTCGGCCGCGGTGTTCGACTCCGCGGCCGTCGGGGTCGCCGCCGCGCTGGCACCCTTCGCCCTCTCGATCGTGCTGTTCGCCTACTTCTCCGAGTTCCTCGCCCGCCACCTCGGCCACTGGGGACCGGTGCTCACCGGCCTCGGGCTCGCCGTGGTCGGCTTCGGCTGGCTGTCGACGACCACGGCCGGCACGACCGAGTCCGAGCTGATCGTGCCCCTCGCCCTGTGCGGGATCGGGGCCGGCATCGCCAACGGGGGCCTCACCGGCGTGGCCGTGATGAGCGGAGGCACCGACCGGCTCGACGAGGCCGCCGGGATGCTCAGCCTCAGCCGCTTCCTCGGCTCGGCCCTCGCCATCGCCATCGGCACGGCGACCTACCTGTCGGCGGCCTCGGGCCGGCCTCCGCTGGAGGGGGCCGAGGCCGCCGCTCCACCCGACGAGGTGGCCATCGGCGGCTCGGCCTACCACGAGGTCGTGGCCCAGCTCCGCCAGGACCTGCGCGCCCCGTTCGAGGCCGCGACCCGGGCCCGCTCGGCGGAGGCCTTCGCCGCCACCATGCGCCTGGCCACGGTGGTGCTGCTGGTGCTGACCCTGCTCAGCGTGTGGCTGCTCCGCCCCTCCCGCCCCCGCAGGACACCGGACCCTGATGTTCCGGGGAGCGTCAGGCCCTCACCACGTTGACGCCGGGCACGTGCTCGGCAAGCGACGCGATGTCCATCCGATCGGAGGTCACCACATCGTCACGCCGTCGCGCCGCACTGGCGACGACGATGGCGTCCACCGCGTCACGAGAACCGGTGGCGGCCAGCAGCTCGCCGGCCTGACGGGCGAGCTCGTCGTCGACCGGCTCGACCCGCATGTGCTTCAAGGCTCTCGAGTAGCAATTCCGAGAGACCGAGACCGTCAGAGGCCGAGGACCTTGGAGGCGGTCTGACCGAGGAGCTCGACGTTGTCGGGATCGTGGCCGTTGGCCGGCAGGTTGCAGGTGAAGCCGTCGATGCCGAGCTCGAGGACGGCCGAGAGCTGCTCGCCGACCTCGTCGGCGTCGCCCCACACGATGAGGCCGAGCACCATCTCCTTGGTGGCGTCGTCCATGGTCGAGAGGTCGAGGCCCCGGGCCCCGAGGAACGTGCCGACATCGGCGTAGGCCTGGTCGTGGGTCGGTGCGATGCACACGTTGAGCTGCTTGCTGACCGTGATCTCGGAGCGATCGCGGCCGAGGCGCTCGCAGTGGGCGGCGAGGGCGTCGAGCTTGCGAGCGACCTCGTCGACGGGGGCGGTGAGGTTGGACTCGTCGGCGTACTGGGCGACGAGCCGCAGGGTCTTCTTCTCGCCGCTGCCCCCGATCATCACCGGGATGCGGCTGATCGGCGGCGGCTGGTTGATCGCGTCCTTCACCCGGTAGCGGGTGCCGTCGAGGGTGGGGCGCTCGTCGCGGAGCATCGGGAGGATGATCTGCAGCGCCTCCTCGAGCTTCTCGAACCGGTCGGTGAAGGTGCCGAACTCGAAGCCCAACGAGTCGTGCTCGAACTCGAACCAGCCGGCACCGATGCCCAGCTGGGCCCGGCCGTTGGAGACGATGTCGAGCGCGGTGACGATCTTGGCCAGCAGGGCCGGGTTGCGGTAGGTGTTGCCGGTGACGAGGGCGCCGAGGCGGACGTTGTGCGTCTCGCGGGCCAGCGCGCCGAGGGTCGTGTAGCACTCCATCATGAAGTCCTCGGGCTGGCCGAGCATGGGCAGCTGGTAGAAGTGGTCCATCAGCAGCACCGTGTCGAAGCCGGACCGGTCGGCCGCCGCCGCCTGGGCCGCGACCTTGTCGAACAGGCCGGCCGGGTCGACGCCCGGGTAGGTGAAGTTGGGGATCTGGTAGCCGAGTCGCGTCATGGGGTCTCCTCGTTCGGATGCGTCGCAGGAGTCTGCCGGGCGAGCGCTGGAAAACGACGCCACAATCGCGCCGTGATCACTCGCGAGACCGGGTACCTCACCATCCGCGCCGACGGCCCCGAGGCGGCGCGCCGACTCGAGGAGCAGGGCTTCGTGCTGCTGCACTCGGTGCTGACCGCCGACGAGGTGGACGAGCTCGAGGCCGACATCGATCGCGTCTTCGACGAGGAGCCGCCCGACATCCGGAGGACCGACCGGCCGGCCGAGCGCTACCGGCCCTTCCGCTACGAGATGCTCAACCGCAGCGCCGTCTGCCAACGGGTGATCGGCCATCCGGCGATCCTCGAGGTGATCGAGCCGCTGCTCGGCGAGGACTGCCACGTCATCGCCAACACCGCATGGCGGCAGGAGGCGGGCGACAACAGGCATGCCGGCCGCTACTGGCACATCGACAGCGGTCCCCATGTGCCCCGGCCCGCCGGCGTGCCATGGGACGACCGCATCCCCTATCCGGTGTTCGCGGTGGCCGCCCACATCTTCGTGCGCGACGCGCCCATCGAGTGCGGCCCGACCGGTGTCATCCCACGGAGCCACCGCTCCGGTCAGCCGCCCCCGCCCGACGAGGTCGAGGACGACGATCTCACCTTCGACGGCGAAGGCGTGGTGCCGATCACCGCGGTGGCCGGAGACGTCGCCCTGTTCGTGTCCGACGTCTGGCACAGGCGGCTGCCGTCGCAGCCCGGTGACCCCGGTCGCTACTTCCTGCAGTGCCACTACGGCCGACGCGACCTGGCGCCGCGGCTGCGCCTGACGAGTGACGCCAACCAGCTCTCCGACGAGGCCGCGGCCCGGGCCACCACCCGGCGCGAGCGGTCCCTCGTCGGCCTGCACCGCGCCGGCTTCTACGACGCCTGACCCGCTCGCCCACGGTCAGGCGACGATGCCGCCGGCGACCACCTCGTCACCGTCGTAGAGCACCACGCTCTGACCCCGGGCGATGCGCCGCTGCGGCCCCGCGGCCCACGTGAGCTCGAGCGAGGCGCCGGTCCCATCGGCGCGGCACGGCGACGGGACGGGGGGTGCCATGGGCGCTGCACTGGGCGACGAGACCGTCGGCAAGCCCGGGCGACGGCGCGGCCAGCACCACGTCGGTGAGCACGATCGAGGCGTCGAGCAGGTCGTCGGCCGGGCCGACGGTGACGGTGCGGGCCGGGACGTCGACGTCGACCGCGTAGCGTGGCTCGCCGGCCCCGGCCAGGCCCAGGCCCCTGCGCTGCCCGACGGTCACCAACTCGACCGCGTCGACCTGGCCCACCGCCCGGCCGGCGCGGTCGACCAGCCGCCCCGGGTGGAGCTCGATGCGATCGCCGAGGAACGTGCGCCGGCCACCACCGGTGGCGGTGATGAAGCACACGTCCTGGCTGTCGGGCTTGTCGGCCGTGCGCAGCCCCAGGCGGGCGGCCTCGGCCCTCACCTCCGCCTTGGTCATCGTGCCGACCGGCAGGCTCACCCGGGCCAGCGCGTCGGCGCCGAGCACGTACAGGACGTAGCTCTGATCCTTGGCCGGGTCGGTGCCACGGGCGATGCGGCGCGAACCGTCGGGCCGCTCGACGATGCGGGCGTGGTGGCCGGTGGCGACCGCGTCGAAGCCGAGCGCATCGGCGCGCCGGAGCAACCGATCGAACTTGAGGTGGCGGTTGCACTCGATGCAGGGGTTGGGGGTGTCGCCCCGCTGGTGGGCCTCGACATAGGGGTCGACCACCCGGGCCAGGAAGTCGTCGCCGAAGTTGAACACGAGGTGCTCGACGTCGAGCTGCTGGGCCACCCGCCGGGCATCGTCGACGTCGGCCACCGAGCAGCAGCCGGTGTCGCTGGCCCCACCCCAGAGCTTCATGGTGACGCCGGTGACGTCGTGACCGGCCTCGACCAACAGGGCCGCGGCGACCGACGAGTCGACTCCCCCGGACATGGCGACGAGCACGCGCACGGTGACCGACCTCAGGCCGGCGTCGGCGCCGCGAACTGCCGCAGGCGGTCGATGGCCGGAGGGATGACGGCGAGGGCGAGGTCGACGTCGGTGTCGGTGCTGGACCAGCCGAGCGACAGCCGCAGCGAGCCGAACGCCAGCCGGCGGGGCACGCCCATGGCCGCGAGCACGTGCGACGGCTCCATGGCCCCGCTCGAGCACGACGACGCGGCCGACGCGTAGACCTCGTGCTGCTCGAGCAGGAACAGCAGCGCCTCGCTCTCGACGCCCGGGATGCACACGTGGCCGGTGCCGGCGATGCGGGCGGGAGTGTGGTCCGAGGTCACGCCGGTCTCGACCAGGTCGGGCACCGCGTCGAGCAGGCCACCGACGAGGCGGTCCCGCAGCTGACCGACCCGCTGCACGCTGGCCGGGCGCTCGGCCACGGCCGACGACGCGGCCGCGGCCATGGCGACGATGCCGGCGACGTTCGGGGTGCCGCCACGACGCTCGCGCTCCTGTCCGCCTCCGAGCTGGCGCGCCGCGAGGTCGACGCCGTCGCGCACGACGAGCACGCCGACGCCCTTGGGCCCGCCGAACTTGTGGGCGCTCACCGACACCAGGTCGGCGGGAGCGGCGAGGGCGGCGACGTCGAGCCAGGTGAGGGCCTGCACCGCGTCGGTGTGCAGGTAGGCGCCGGGAGCGGCGGAGCGCACGACCTCGGCCACCGCCGCCAGCGGCTGGACCGTGCCGACCTCGTTGTTGGCCAGCATCACCGACACGACGGTGACCTCGGGGTCGAGGGCGGCGGCCAGTGCGTCGAGATCGATCACGCCGTCGGGTCCCACCTCGACGACGCGCCCGCCTCGCGACACCACCGGGTCGAGCACGGCGTGGTGCTCGGTGGCGCCGCAGACCAGCGCGCCGCCGCGGCGGTCGGCCGGGCCGAGCACGGCCAGGTTGTCGGCCTCGGTGCCCCCGCTGGTGAAGACGATCTCCCCGGGCTCGGCGCCGAGGACCTCGGCCATGGTCTCGCGAGCGTCGTCGAGCGCTCGGCGGGACTCACGCGCCAGGCGGTGTGCCCCCGACGGGTTGGCATGACGCTCGGTGAGCCACGGCAACATGGCCTCGATCGCCTCGGGGCGCATGGGCGTCGACGCCGAGTGATCGAGGTACGCAGGCACTCCGCAAGGGTACCGGTCGGCCGTCGTCCGCCGGCCGGGCCTCGGGATGGTCAGTCGGCGGACGAGGCGGTGGGTAGGTCGCCGTCGGTGTCGGCGTCGCCGCCGGCGTCGTCCGCCGGCTCCCCGGTCGAGGAGGGTGCGGCGGCGGCGAGGGTCGACGGGTGGGGGCCGGGTTTGCGGGGCGGCCAGGGCGCCGGCTCGCGCATGACGGGCGGGGCCGGAACGGGCGCCGGAGCCGGAGCCGGCGGCTCGACCCGATCAGGAGGCTCGGCGGGCTGCAGGGCATCGGCGCTGACCGAGGCCGGGGGGCGGCCGGGCTTGCTGGGCGGCCACGGCGCGGGCTCGGGCGCGACGGCGGGATCCGCCACCGCCGGAACGGTCGGAGGAGTCTCGAACCCCGGTGGCGCCGCCGGGGGCGGGCCGGGAGCGGTCGGAGGGGTGTCGAACCGCGGCGGCGGGGCCGGGGCCCACGACTCCGGCGGCGGGCCGGTCGAGGGTGGCGCGGGAGGACCCGGCGGCGGGGCCCACCCGGTCGGCGGGGGTGGTCCCGGAGGTGGCGCGTAGCCGGGGAGGGGCGGCGAGGTCGGGGGCGGCGCGTACCCGGGCGGGGGGCCGTAGCCGGCGACGGGGGCAGGCACCATGCCGGGCGCGGGCACCGGCTGGCCACCCCAGCCGGTGGCGGCGGGCGCCACCCCGCCGTGACGGGCCTGGTAGGCCGATGCCACGCACACCAGGAACAGCTCCGGGGGCAGGTTGGCCGGCGGGGTGTGGTGCAACTCGAGTGCGGTGGCGTTGGCCAGCTTGACCGCCAGCGACCCCCGGGCCTCGACGGTGAGGTCGAGCACCCGCATGAGGAAGGTCCGGATGACGCCGTACTGGTCGCTCGTGAGCACCGACACGTCGATCGAGGCGACGTAGTCGGCGTAGCCGTAGGGGGCGGGGAAGCTCATCGCGGTGGCCCCGGTCGCCATGGCCGCGCGCTCGCGCAGCACGAGCGTGCCGGCCACGAGGTCGCCGAGGCGCTGGTTGTCGCGGGTGAGGATGGTGGCGAGCACCGCCACCGAGCCGAAGGTGACCCACAGCTCGAACACGCCGATGATGGCGCGGGTGGCGGACTGGCGCACCCGCACCGGGCCGCCCTCGACGGTGACGACCCGCAGGCCGAGCGCGGCCTTGCCGAGCGTGCGGCCGCCCCAGAGGCTCTCCATGGCCAACGGGTAGCCGACGATGACCACCACCACCATGATCAGCATGATGATGACGGCGACGGTGCCGGCTCCCCCGCCGACCGCGCCGGCCAGGAAGACCGCGGCCGCGGTCAGGGCGCCGAGGATGGTGACCTGGATGAGCACGTCGAGCAGCACGGCCGCCGTGCGGGAGCCGACGCCGGCGGTGTCGAACTCGAGCAGCACGGCCTCGGGGGTGACGATGCCGCTCGGCTGCTGGAGGCTCACGCTGCACTACCGTAACGGCGGCGTGGACATCGACCGATACATCGCCCGGAACCAGCCGACCTGGACACGGCTCGCCGATCTCACCGCCCGGGCGAGGCGCCACGTCTCCAGCCTGTCGCCGGCCGAGCTCGACGAGCTGATCCAGCTCTACCAGCGCAGCTCGGCCCAGCTGTCCTACGCCCGCACCTACTTCCACGACCAGTCGCTCACCACCCGGCTGACCCGCCTGGTGGCCGACGCCGCGGGCGTGATCTACGGCAAGCGGACCCGCCGGGCCCGCTCCGTGCGCACCTTCTTCGCCATCACGTTCCCCGCCGCGCTGTGGGACTCGCGGCGCTTCATCCTCATCGGCGTGGCCCTGTTCTTCGTGCCCGCCATCGTCGTGGGCACGTGGCTGGTGCACGACCAGCGGGCCCTCGACGCGTCGGCCACCCCGGCCGAGCGCAAGGAGTACGTCGACGACCGCTTCGAGCAGTACTACTCGGACCAGCCCCACGCGCTCTTCTTCACCGAGGTCACGACCAACAACGTCATGGTGTCGTTCCTGGCCTTCGCCGGCGGCGCGGCCGGCTGCGTGTTCGGCGCCTACATGCTCATCCAGAACGGGGTCTACCTCGGCCAGGCCGCGGCCTGGATGATCACCGAGGGCGACGGCCTCCGGTTCTTCGGGCTGATCCTGCCGCACGGCCTGCTCGAGCTCTCGGCCATCTGCATCGCCGGAGGCACCGGTCTCCGCGTCGGGTGGGCGCTGTTCGTGCCGGGCGACCGGTCGCGGTCCGAGGCGGTGGCCGATCAGGGCCGGCGCGCCATCACGGTGGTGATCGGGCTGGTCACCATGTTCATCGCCGCCGGCACGATCGAGGGCTTCGTCACCGGCAGCGGGCTGCCCCCGGCGATGCGCGTGGCCATCGGCGTCACCGCCTGGCTGGCGTTCATGAGCTATCTCGTCGTGTTCGGTCGAGCCGCCGCGGCCCGCGGGTTCACCGGGGCGATGGGGGAGGTCGAGCGTGAGGCCGACCGCGTCGCGGCCGCCGCCCTCGACCCCGTGACCGCCTGATGCAGGACTCCTCGGCACCAGCCCTGGGTCGGCCGCGGGTCAGGGCCGCCGTGGAGCGGCTCAAGGGCGAGAAGACCGTCCTCGCGATCGCCGTGGGCTATGTGCTGCTTCGCCTCTACGCCGTCGCATCGGTTCATCAGGTGTGGGTGCATCCGGATTCGAGCACGTACCGAGCGACGGCCGGTGGACCGCACTACTCGTTCGTGAGCCTCACCGGCGCCGCGATTCGGCCGTGGACGACGCCGCTCTTCTACGCGCTCCTGCCCTCTGACGGGGTGCGGGTCGCGGCGCAACTGCTCGTCTCCATCGTTGCGTGGTTGACGCTGGCGCTCTGTGTCATGGGCCAGCTCCGGAGCCCGCGGGTACGGACCGTCGCGCTCGTGGCCGTCCTTGCGGTGTCGTGCTCCTTCTTCGTGACGAATTGGGACCTGGCGATCCTCTCCGAGTCGCTCGCCATCAGCTTCGCTGCGTTGCTCACGGCCGCATGGATACGTTTCGTGGATGCGCCGACGGTCTGGACCGCGGTCGCGGTGGTGTCGACCAGCGTCCTGTGGATGTTCACGAAGACCGCCATGGTTCCGTTGATCGGATTGACCTGTCTCGGCTGTGCGGCGCTCGCGTTCTCCAGGAACGGCCGGCCGTTGAGGGTGGCGGTTGCCGTGGCGCTGGCCGTGCTGACCGTGTGGGGAGTCGTGGCGACGACCCGCCAGGACAGCGCTTTTCAAGCCCGTGACGGGTTCGACCAGACCTATTTCTCCGAGAACTTCGGTCTCAACCTCAGGTACCGCATCCTGAACCACCCGGACCAGGTGGCATGGTTCAGGGCCCACGGGATGCCCGAACCCGTGGGTCTGGAGCCGTACCCTCCAGGACCCTCGATCTACGACACTCCTTGGGAGAGCTTTTGGCCGTGGTACGCCCGTTACCGGGACAACAAGGAGCTGAACGACTGGGTGAAGACCGACGGACAGAGGACCTATGCCTTGTTCACGGCAACGCACGCGGTACCGCTCCTGAGGGACTACCTGGACAGCGTCCCGCAGCTGCTCACACCCCCGGAGTACACGATGGCGGGGTACGCGACACCGACCGCGTCCTGCCCGAACCCGTCGAGGCGTTGATAGCTCCCGCTTCTGACCGTGGACAAGCATCGATCGTGCCGTTGTTGCTGGTCGCGTGCCTCCTCCTTGCTGCAGTTCGTCGACGGCTCCCTGCGAGCAGGGCGCTGTTCCTGGTCGCGCTGTCGATCGTCCTCCTGTCCGTCGCCGGAAGTCTCCTGACCTGGTGGGGCTCGTCGGTCGAGCTCATCCGGCACGCGGTGCCGTTCTCCACCTTCCTGCTGCTCGGCCTGATCGTGCTGATCCTCGCCTGGGCGGACACGTCAGGTCCGGGCCGGCGGTCGCCTCGTCACCTCACAGGCGACCGGTGGCCTTGACCTTGAGGTAGGCGTCGGCGAGCAGCGGGGCGAGCCTGCCCGGTGGCGCGTCGACGACGGTGGCGCCGAGGCCGCGCAGGCGGGCGGTGGTGCGGCGTCGCTCGTCGAGGGCCTGCACCGCGGCGGCCTTGCGGTAGGCGCCCGATGCGTCGGTGGGGGTGGTGACGGCCCACCGCACGACGTCGGGGTCCTGCACCGCGGCCACCACGACGAGGTGGTTGCGGCTGATCAGCGGCAGGGCCGGCAGCAGCGTCTCGCCCACGGCCTGCTCGACCAGGTCGGTGAACACCACGAGCATGGCCCGCCGGCGGAACCGGGCCAGCGTGGTCGGCGAACGCACCCAGGTAGTCGCTCTCGGCCAGCACCGGCTCGAGCTCGTACATGGCCTCGGTCACCAGGCCGAGCTGGTTGCGCCCGTGCCCGGGGGCGACGACGGCGCGCACCTCGCGGTCGAACACCACGAGCCCGGCCCGGTCGCCGAGGCGGGTCGCGACCGCGGTCATCATCATCACCGCGTCCATGGCGTGCTCGACCCGGGGCACGTCGTCGACCCGACCGGCCATGACCCGGCCGTTGTCGAGCAGGCTGATCACGGTCTGGTTGCGCTCGGCCCGGTAGGTGCGGACGATGGCCTTGCCGACCCGTGCCGTGGCCGACCAGTCGATGCGACGGAACTCGTCGTCGACCGAGTACTCCCGGAGCTGGTCGAACTCGGTGCCGCCGCCGCGACCCTGGGCCGAGCGCAGCCCGACCTCCAGGATGCGGGCCCGGTTGATGCGCAGCTCGGCCTCGTCCCGTGAGCGGAACGGCGGGTAGACGCGCAGCACCGACCGGCGCTGACGGGTCGCCTGCCGGGAGGCCAGGCCGAGCGGGCCGTCGACGCGCACCGTGAGGGCCGAGATCGCGAACCGACCGCGACGGGTGGGGCGGATGCCGGTGCGCACGACCACCGAGCCCTGGGCCGGCACCGTGACCCGAGCACGCCGCGAGCCGGCCGACAACGACGGCGCCAGCTCGTCGGAGAAGGCGACGTGCTGGGCCCGACCGGTCGGGTTGGCGACCTCCCACACCACGTCGGCCTCGGCCGCCCAGCCCCAGCACCTCGGGCACCGTCCGCTCGATGTCGATCGGTCGACGGCCGGATGGCGAGGGCCCAGTCGACCAGGGCCACGACGAGCAGCACGCCCTCGACCAGCGAGGAAGCCGGCCACGCTGTCGAGGGCCGACCACCGCGACGGCCGCGACGAGCGCGACCAGCGCCAGGCGTCGGGTGGGGATGGGCACGGTCGGTCGCTCGCTCTCTGGCTGAGACGCTCGGGAGCCCGGCGCTATCGGGGCACCGGCACGGCGGCGAGGATGCCGTCGAGCACGCCGTCGGTCGTGGCCCCCTCGAGCTCGAGCTCGGGTCGCAGCAGGATCCGGTGGCGCAGCGCCGGCTTGACCACCGCCTTCACCTCGTCGGGCGTCACGTAGTCGCGCCCGGCGAGCCAGGCCCACGCCTTGGCCGCGTGCAGCAGCGCGGTGGCGCCTCGGGGCGACACGCCCGAGCACCACCGACGGCGACTCGCGCGTGGCCCGCACCAGCGACACCACGTAGGCCTGCACCGGCGCCTCGACCCGCAGCTGCTCGATCTGGGCCCGGGCCGCCGCCAGGTCGGCGGCGTTGGCCACCGGTCGCACCCCCGACGGCGACCACGTCGTGGGGATCGAGCCCGGCGTCGTGGCGGGCCAGCATCTCCTGCTCCTGCTCGAAGGTCGGGTAGCCCACCTGGAGCTTGAACAGGAACCGGTCGAGCTGGGCCTCGGGCAGCGGGTAGGTGCCCTCGTACTCGACCGGGTTCTGGGTGGCCACGACGATGAACGGCTCGGGCAGCGGATGGGTGACCCCCTCGATCGACACCTGGCGCTCCTCCATCGACTCGAGCAGCGCGGCCTGCGTCTTCGGCGGCGTGCGGTTGATCTCGTCGGCGAGCAGGAGGTTGGTGAACACCGGCCCCTCACGGAAGCGGAACGTGGACTCGCCTCGGCTCGAAGATCACCTGGCCGATGACGTCGGACGGCATGAGGTCGGGGGTGAACTGGAGCCGCTTCGAGTCGAGGTCGAGCGCGGCCGCCATGGCCTTGACCAGCAGGGTCTTGGCCGTGCCCGGCACGCCCTCGAGCAGCACGTGACCCCGCACGAGCAGGGCGGCCACCATGCCCGAGAGCGTGCCCTCCTGCCCGACGACGACCTTGCCGACCTCGTCGCGCAGGGCGAGGATCGGGCCCCGGGGATCGCGGGTCGGGGCGGGTGGTTCAGGGGGCAGTGCCATGGAGGACCTCCGTGCGGATGCGGTCGATGTCTCGGGCGAGGTCGAGCAGCTCGTCCTCGGTGCGAACGGGGAGGTCGGTGACGGCCCGCGCCACCTGGTCGCGGTCGACACCGCTGCGGGCCGCGGTGACCTCGGCGATGACGTCGGGGTTCGAGTCCGGCGGGAGCCCGAGGCGCTCGGCCAGGCGACGGCGCAGGTCGCCGCGCAGCAGGCGGGCGGCCCGGTCGGGATCGTGGGTCTGCTGCATGAGGTTGCCGACCGCTCCGACCAGCTCGGAGCCGCCGATCTGCACCAGCTGGGGCTCGCGCACCGGCTTGCCCAGCCGCCGCCCCCGCCACCACGTGTAGAGCACGAAGGCGATGACGAGCTGCACGAGGGCCAGCCGCACGCCGGTCGGCACCAGCTCGCCCGAAGCCGGATGCCCGGGCTGCGCCGTCGGGCGTCATCCCGTAGAGGACGGCCACCTTCGTCCCCTCGCCGCGGTGCCATCAGCGCCACCGCGAGGGCCGCGTTGTCGTCGTCGCCGAGGAACTTGTTGGTGAAGATGGACGGGCTGCCGATCGACACGACGTGGCCGGAGCCGCTGCGGGTGTCGACCACGAAGGCGCCCTTGTCGCCGCGGAAGCAGAACCTGGCCGGCCCGGCCACGTCGTAGTAGACGCCGCTGTCGGGCAGCACCGTGTCGATGCCGGCGAGGGCCGAGATGGTGCAGTCGCCCCGCTCGATCGGGCCCGTTGATGACCCCGAGCAGGCTCGTCCGCGACCTCGCCGACGCCGCGAACGACGACCGGGGGTCGGCGACGACGAGGATGCCTCCCAGCGTCGACCCACCGCTCGAGCCGGTCGGTCATGGCCTGCGACGTGCTGTCCGACAGCAGCACGGCCACGTCGGTCGAGGCGTCGGGGGTGGTGTCGCGCACCGAGACGTCGGCGCCGGACTCGCGCAGCAGGTCGACCATGGCCTTGGTGCCGTTGGCGTCGGTCGAGGTCGGGTCGAGCGATCGGCCCTCGGCCGTCGGCCCGCCGGCCACCAGCGCGACCACGAGCAGGGCGATGGCGATGGCGGCCCACAACAGCAGGCGCTGCGAGCCGGTCCCGCGACCCGGCGCGGCCCGCCGGCGAGGCCACCGCGGTCACGATCGACCCTCGTCGGCCGCCGCCGACACCGACACCGACGACCGGTGATGGGATCCGGCCCGCGTCGACCACCTGATCGGCCAGCTCCCGGAACCGGGCGTTCTCGTCGGCGCCGGTCGGGCGGTCGCCGTACCAGGCCCGCTCGAACAGCTCGGTCGCCCCGCCGAACTCGGCCGCCACGTCGGGCAGCGCGGCGGTGACGTCGGCGCGGTACTCACCCGTGGTGTGACCGGCCAGGTCGCGCACCACCTTGCGGGCCACCAGGTCGGCCACGAGGGCGCGGTAGCGGCAGCGCAGCGCGGCCTTCCACTCGCCGGCGGCCTCGAACCGCTCGGCCTCGCGACGCCACTCGACCGGCGACCGGCGCACCTCGACGTGCACCGGCGGCGCCGGGTCGGATCGGGTCGGGCTGCACGGTCCGGCCGACCCGGAACGCCACCACCACGATCAGGGCGACGGCCGACGCCAGGATGACCCACGCCACCGCCGAGCCCAGCCCCCCGGTGAACAGCCCGTTGATCACGTTGCCCAGGACGTCACCGAGCCACCGGCTGGCCCGCTCGAAGAGCCCGGGCTCGGGCCGTTGGAACTCGTGGCGGGCGAGGATGTCGTCGGCCTTCTGGTTGCTCGTCGCCGGGTCCTGGGTGGGCACGGGGAGCTCGTCATCGGTACCGGCCGTCGTGGCCGCGAGAGCCGCCGACGGGCGCAAGGCCGGCGAGGCCGACGCCACCGATCCCCCGACCCACGCGCCGAGCAGCACCGTGACCAGGACCGACACCACCGCCCGCGCCACCGGCCGGGTCGCGGACGGCTCGGAGGGCTCAGCCGGCACGAGCGAACGCGTCGGCCGCGTGGAGCTCGATGTCGAGGCCCTCGGTGCGGATGCGCAGGTCGAGGTAGAGCAGCACCGACATCGACACCAGGGCGGTCGTGACCACCATCGACACCGCCGCGCTGATGACCGCGGTCGTCAGCCAGTCGAACGGCGGCGGCAGCAGGGCGGCGAAGAACTCGGGCACCCCGCCGAGCACGCTCGAGAGCAGGCTCGATCCCAGTGCCGGCCAGCAGCACGACCAGGATGCAGAACCAGAACCGGCGGGCGATCAGGCGCCACGACCGGCGGGCCGCGGCGACCGGCCCGATCCCCTCGACCACCAGCGCCGGCGCGGTCAGGGAGAACAGCGTCACCGGCACGAGCACGCCGACGTAGAGGCCGCAGAGGCCGAGGACCTTGAGCGGCAGCAGCATGACGAACGCGGCGACCATCGCCGGCGTGCGTCGGAACGAGGCGGCCAGGGCCTCGGCCGCGGTGATGTCGCCGCCGCCGTACCAGGCGGACACCAGCCGGCCGATCGCGCCGCCGAGGAAGAACAGCGACAGCGCGGCGAGCGCCGCGGCGCCGTAGACGGCGAGCACCTGGGCGTCGCTCGTCGTCGTGCTCTGGCCGGTGTTGATGGTGGTCAGGGCGTTGCCGATGGCGCTCGCCGCCGACGTGCCGCGCTGGGCGAAGGCGGCGACCAGGTGCACCGGGACCAGGATGACCGCGGCGATGGTGAACACCGTGCGGGGCCGGGACTTGATCACGGCGAAGGCGCCGTCGAGCAGGTCGGACAGCGTCATCGGACGCAGCGGCACCGGCAGCCGGGGCGGGGCGCTGCGAGGCGTCGGCGAGGTGGGCTCGTCCGAGTCGACCCGGTCGTCACGGGGCACCGGCCGACCCGGTGCCGGCAGCCCTCCGCCATCGTGGCCGTGCGACGTGCTGTCGGGAGCCGCCCAGCCCTGTTGTTCCACGAACGTCGTCCCTTCCGTCCCGATTCGGGCCGACGGCGCCGGGGACGAGCGCCCATTGTTACCCGTCCGGCCACCCCACCTGCGCCAGCCCGACCCGGCGCGCCCCCGTTCCGGATCTGTGGGAAGACTGTCGGCGTGGACGGCTTCGGGGCATCGACCTACGGCGACGGCTTCGCCGAGGTGTACGACGACTGGTACCCCGACGTCACCGACACCACGGCCTGCGTCGAGCTGCTCGCCGAGCTGGCCGGCCCCACCGCGGCCGCCGGCGACGGCGGGGCCCTCCGCGTGCTCGAGCTCGGGGTCGGCACCGGCCGGCTGGCGCTGCCCCTGGCGGCCCGCGGGCTGTCGGTCACCGGCGTCGACGCGTCCACCGAGATGCTGGCCCGGCTGGCGGCCAAGCCCGGCGCCGATCGGCTCGACACTCGTCGTCGGCGACATGGCCGACCTCGACGAGGTGCTGCCCCCTGCCGGCCCCGAGCCCGGGAGCGTTGCCTTCGCCCTGGCGTTCGCGGCCTACAACACGCTGTTCAACCTGCCGACCGGCGAGGCCCAGCGAGGCGTGCGTCCGGGCCGTGGCCGCTCGCCTGGCGCCGGGAGGACGGCTCGTGATCGAGGGCTTCGTGCCGGTCGACGACCCGACGGCGAGGCGCGACGACGTGGCCGTCAGCCGCATCGGCGCCACCGAGCTGGTGCTCACCGCCACCGTGCACGACCGCGACCGCCAGACCATCACCGGTCAGCACGTGCAGATCACCGAGGCCGGCGTCCGGCTGCGACCGTGGCTGGTGCGCTACCTGCTGCCCGGACCAGCTCGACGAGATCGCCGCCGCGGCCGGCCTCGAGCTCGAGCACCGGTGGTCCGACTGGCGGCGGACGCCGTTCGATGACACCAGCCCGGTGCACGTGTCGGTCTACCGTCGAGCGCCGTGAGCCAACTCCGCCTCAACCCGCTCAACGGCCGCTGGGTCACCGTCGCCACCGAGCGGGCCACCCGCCCGGCGGACTTCGCCCCACGCCGGTTGCCGGTCGAGACCGGCCCGAGCCGGCCGTGCCCGTTCTGCCCCGGCAACGAGGAGGCCACGCCGCCCGCGCTCGAGACCTACGGCCGCGACGGGTCGTGGCGCGTGCGGGTCGTGCCCAACCTCTATCCCGCCTTCTCCGGCGCCGGCGAGATGGAGGTCACCCGCATCGGGCCGGTGTTCGTGCAGGCGCCGGCCAACGGCATCCACGAGGTGCTGGTGCTGACCCCCAAGCACGACACCGGATGGGCCGAGCTCGACGACATGGACGCCGGTCTGGCCATGGCCGCGATCCGTGACCGGCTCGAGGAGCACAGCCGCGACTCCGAACGTCCGCTACACCCAGACCATCGTCAACCACGGTCGGGAGGCCGGGGCGTCGCTCGAGCACCCGCACGGGCAGCTGCTCGGCATCCCGTTCGTGCCCGACGAGCTGCAGGCCGAGCTGGACGGCTTCCGCCGCTTCGCCGCCGCCGACGGCAACCGGCTCGGCGCGGACGTCGAGCCCGCACCACGCCGACGAGTGCCTGCTGTGCCGCACGATCGCCGTCGAGCGCGAGGACGGCCACCGCCTGGTGATCGACCAGCGAGCGGGTCGTGGTCGTGTGCCCGTTCTGGGCCGGCTCGCCCTACGAGATGCTCGTCGTGCCCACCGATCACGAGGGCGAGCTCGCCCGGGCCATGCCCCGCGACCTGGTGGCGGTGGGCCGGGCGGTGCGCGACGCGCTGGCCCGGCTGCAGACGCTGGTCGGCGACGTGGCCTACAACGTGGTGTTCCACACCGCGCCCCATCACGAGGACGCGATGTTCCACTGGCACATCCACGTGCTGCCGCGCCTGACGAGCGTCGCCGGCTTCGAGCAGGGCACCGGCGTGCTCATCAACATCGTCGCCCCCGAGGACGCCGCCGCCCAGCTCCGCTCGATCTGACCACTCGGAGTGAACCGCTCGGCCGGATCGACCGTAGGCACCCGTGCAGGCACGTGCCCGCGCAGTCGTCGTGAACCGAGGGAGACACCCATGCGCAAGATCCCGTTCCTCCTCGCCGCCGTCGGCCTGATGCTGGCCCTGGCCCTGACCGGCTGCAGCAGCAGCAAGGACAAGGCCAAGGTCGACTCGGCCTCGGGCCCGCCGGTGTCGCTCAGCGGAACCGTCACCGACAAGGGCACCAAGGACGCCAGTGGTGAGGGCGCCACGCCGACGCTGGCGCTCGAGCTCGACGACAACGCCTTCAACCCGACGTTCACCCAGTTCGCCCCGGGAGCGGTCGTGAAGGTGCAGCTCAAGAACGCAGGCACCCACGAGCACACCTTCACCCTGGCCGACGGTGGCGTCGACCAGAGCCTCGCACCCGGCCAGTCCGCCGAGGTGACGGTGACGGTGCCCTCGTCGGGCTCGGTCAACTTCTTCTGCAGGATCCACCGGAGCTCGGGGATGCAGGGCGCGTTCTACACGTCGGCCACCGCCTCGGGATCGGGCGCCGGCCCGGGATCGTCGGGCGCGTCGTCGACCACCGCGACCACGGCCGCCTCCTCCTCGACCACGGCCCAGCGCTACGGGGGCTGACTGACCCCACGCCGGCCGGCTCAGAGATCGGTGGGGCGCAGGCGGGCCGCGGTGGCCTCGTCGGCGTAGCCGGCCCACGCCACCGCGGTGCCGGTGTCGAGGGGCACGTCGAGCGGGCCGGGCGGAAGGGCCTCGACGATGGCGCCAGCGGCCCGGGCCACCACCAGCGCGGCCAGGTCGTAGGGGTGGGCGGCCAGGCTGTCGGCGTGCAGCAACGGCCTCGGGTCGAACACCGCCCGGTCGGCGCCGGATGCCAGGCCCATCATCGCCCCGCCGGTGCACGGCACGAGATCGTCGTAGACCTCCAGGCCGTCGAGGTGGCGGTCGGCCCACGCCCCGATCGGCCCGTGGCCACCCGGAAGCAGCCGCACCACCGTGACGAAGCTGCGGTCGAGGGGCCGACCGGTCTGCGGTCGGAGCTCGACCGGCACCGGGGCCGCCCCGCCGATCAGGTCGTCGTCGACGGCGACCAGCCGGCGGCCACCCGGGGTCGTGGCCGCCCAGGCGACCAGGCCGACCGCGGCCCGCGCCGTCGGGATCTCGACCGCGGCGCCGACCTCGAGCTGCTCGAGGGTGGCGGCCCCTCGTCCCGCCCCGAGCAGCACCCACGCGCTGCGCTTGCCGGCGAGGTAGGACCGGGTGCCGTCGACCGGGTCGGCCAGGTAGCGCCACGGGCCGGGCTCACCGCCGGCCTCGACCGGGCCCACGGGCACCGGGTCGTCGTAGCCCTCGAGCACGACCGTGCCCGGCCACCGCTCCCCCACCCGGGCCAGCTCGGCCAGCAGCACCCGATCGGCCCGGTCGTCGACCCCGAACACGTCGTCGCCGCCCTCGGTGCGCACGACGTCGTGGTCCCGCCCGACCCGACCGGCCCGCACCGCGTCACGCACCGCCCGCCCGGCATCGGCCAGCGCCTCGGCCAGGTCGAGCAGCCGGCTCTCGTCGATGTCGTCGGATTGCCGGCTCGATCCGTCGGGAGACACGACCTGTTCGTAGCATGCGCCGGTGAGCTCCATCCGCGTCAGCATCGTCATCGACGCCACGCCGGCCGAGGTCTGGCGGGTCGTCGAGGACGTCGGGTCGCACGTCGACTGGATGCACGACGCGGTGGCCATCCGCTTCACGTCCCACCGTCACTCCGGCGTCGGCACCACCTTCGACTGCGACACCAGGGTCGGCCCCTTCCGGCTGACCGACGAGATGGAGATCACGCGCTGGCGGCCCCGGCGCACGATGGGCGTGCGCCACGTCGGGCTGGTCACCGGCACCGGGGTCTTCACCCTCAAGCCCCTGCGGGGTGGCCGCACCCGGTTCACGTGGAAGGAGCGGCTGCGCTTCCCGTGGTGGATGGGCGGCCCGTTCGGCGCGGCGCTCGGCGGCGAGGTGCTGCGCCTGATCTGGAAGCGGAACCTGACGAACCTCCGGCGGATCGTCGAGTCGCGCTGATCAGAGCCGTGTCAGACTCCCCCCATCGGAAATCTGTGCACTGATCAACAGCATGTGTCGATTGGTGCACAGATTTCGCCAGGCGTGGCACTAGAAGTGGATGACGGGCGTGAGGGTGTCGAGGTACGTGTTGGCCGCCCAGATGCCGCCGAGCAGGAACGCCACCGAGAAGGCCGCGGCCACGGCCACGCCGGCCCACTGGGTGCGGACTCGCTTGTCGATCTCGAACATGACGAACCCGACGAGCGCGCCGCCGATGAGCCCACCGAGGTGGCCGGCCTTGGAGATGCCGGGGATGGCGAAGGTGATCAGCAGGTTGATGAGGATCAGGCCGCCCAGGCCCGACTGCATGACGTTGATGCCGCGGTCGCGCTGGTAGGCCACCGCCGCGCCGAACAGCCCGAAGATCGCGCCGGACGCGCCGACGGTGATGATGTCCGGGTTGTAGAGCATCACCGCGAAGCTCCCGGCCAGCAGGGCGGCGACGTAGAGCGACAGGAACCGCCAGTGGCCCAGCACCCGCTCGAGCTGGTTGCCGACGATCCAGAGCACGAGCATGTTCATGCCGATGTGGATGATGCCCGGCGTGCAGGAACGCCCCGGTGAACAGGCGGTACCACTCGCCGCTGGCCACGCCGATGATCGGCGAGAGCCGCGTCGCCTGTCCGGCGCCCGAGCAGGCCGTAGTCGATGGTGACGTTGTCGCCGGTCCCACCACCGGTGAGCGCCCCGTGGGCGAGCAGGTAGAAGACGAACGCCGCCGCGTTGAGGGCGATGAGCACCTGGGTGACGATGGGCTGCACGTCGAGCGACCGGCTGGTGATCACCGGGCTGCGCTTCGCCGCCTCCTTCGTGCACTCGGGGCAGTGGAAGCCCACCGACGCCTGCACCATGCAGCTCGGGCAGATCGGCCGGTCGCACCGCTGGCACGACACGCCGGCCCGGCGGTCCGGGTGGCGGTAGCACGTGGTGACCTGGGAGCCTTCGAGTGGTTGGGTCATCGGAACCACGAACCTATCGGCGCCGGTGCGCCGCCCGGCCGCGCCCCGGCTCGCGACATGCCGGCTCAGCGACCGGTGAAGGTGGCCTTCCCCGGCCCGTTCTCCAGGAACGAGGCCACGCCGATCGTGGCTGTCCTCGGTGCGGAACGACTCGACGAACGCCTCCTGCTCGATCTGCAGGCCGGTCGGCAGGTCGGCGTCGAGGCCCGCGTCGATGGCGTGCTTGGCCAGCGCCTGGGCCGCGACCGCGCCGGCCGCCAGCTCGGCCGCGTAGGCGAGGGCGGTGTCCATCAGCTCGGCCGGCTCGACGACCCGGTCGACGAGGCCCATGGCCAGCGCCTCGGTGGCATCGACCTGGCGGCCGCTCAGGATCAGGTCCTTGGCCCGGCTCGGCCCCACCAGGCGAGCGAGGCGCTGGGTGCCACCGCCGCCCGGGATGATGCCGAGCAGCACCTCGGGCTGGCCGAACTTGGCCCTGGTCGACGCGAAGCGCATGTCGCAGGCCAGGGCCAGCTCGCACCCGCCGCCCAGGGCGTAGCCGCTGATCGCGGCGATGACCATGCGGGGGATGGCCGCCACCGCGTCGAGCGCCTCGACGAAGTTCGCCCCCGATGCGGGCCGCCTCGACCGGCCCGCCGAACTCGGTGATCTCGGCGCCGGCAGCGAAGATGCGATCGCCACCGGTGATGACCACGGCCCCCGGCGGGTCGGCCTTCAGCTCCTCGGCCACGGCCTGCAGCCGTCCCAGCAACGCGGCCGAGAGGGCGTTGACCTTGGGGTGGTTCAGCGTGATCACGGCCACGCCGTCGGCTCGCCGCTCCAGCAGCACCAGCTGCTCGGGTGCCGCCGCTGCGCCTGGATCCTGTTCGTCAGCCATGGCCCGAACCTAGTTGCTGACGACGACGCAGGAGCCTCCCGGGCCCGATCGCCCATAGCTCGTCATAGCTCCAGCGGAGCAGCGCACGAACGATCGCCCTAGTGTCCCGCGGCCGGATGTCACCGGGCGAGCGACTCGGTGAAATGACCCCCGCCGACCAACGAGGAGCAGCGAGATGCTGAAGGAATTCAAGGAGTTCATCACCAAGGGCAACGTGCTCGACCTGGCCGTCGCCGTCGTCATCGGCGCCGCGTTCACGCTGGTCGTGAACTCGCTGGTGAAGGACGTCCTGATGCAGATCGTCGCGGCCATCTTCGGCAAGCCGGACTTCAGCTCGCTGACCTTCAAGCTCGGCGACGGCGTGGTCTTCTACGGCAACTTCCTCACCGCGCTGATCAACTTCCTCATCGTGGCCGCCGCCATGTTCCTGATCATCAAGGCCATCACCTCGCTGCAGAAGCTGCGCAAGCCGAGCGAGCTCGAGGAGGCCGAGGCCACCGAGATCGAGCTGCTCACCGAGATCCGCGACGCCCTCGTGGGGCGCACCGAAGCCTGATCGGCACCTCGGCCGACGGTCAGCCGTCGACGGCTCCGGCGAGGAGGCGATCGGCCGCGGTCCACGGGTCGAGCCGTCGCGCCACCACCTCGTCGCTCACCCGCTCGTAGCCCGCGCCCGACGGCGATGCGCCCGACCCGCTCGGCCAGGCGGGCGGCCACCACCCGATCGAGCTCGGTGCGCAGGCGGGCAGCCCGCCGGAGGTCCAGCCCACCGGAGGCCCGAAGGTGGGCGCGGTGACGCTCGAGCTCGGCCCACAGGGTCGGCGACACCCTCGCCGGTGGTGGCCACCGTGTCGACGACGGGAGGCGTCCAGCCGTCGCTCGCCGGGGCCGAGAGCCCGAGCATCTGCTCGAGGTCGCGGCGGGTGTCGGCCGCGCCCGGCGCGGTCGGCCTTGTTGATCACGAAGAGGTCGGCGATCTCCATCAGGCCGGCCTTGTTCGCCTGCACCGCGTCGCCCCAGCCGGGGTTGACGACGACGACGGTGGTGTCGGCCTCGCCCGGCCACCTCGACCTCGACCTGCCCGACGCCGACCGTCTCGATGAGCACGAGGTCGAAGCCCACCGCGTCGAGCACACGGACCGCCTGAGGCGTGGCCACCGCCAGCCCGCCGAGGTGACCACGGGTGGCCATCGAGCGGATGAACACGTCGTGGTCGAGGGCGTGCTCCCCCATGCGCACCCGGTCGCCGAGGATCGCCCCACCCGTGAACGGCGACGACGGGTCGATGGCCAGCACGCCCACCCGCCGTCCTGCCGCTCGAGCCACCGTGATGAGGGCGTTGGTGAGGGTCGACTTGCCGGCGCCGGGTGAACCGGTGAGGCCGACCGTGTGGGCCCGGCCACTCGCCGCGAAGGTGAGCCGGTCGACCGCGGCGGCCTCGTCTCCGCCCTGCTCGACGATCGTGAGCAGTCGGGCGAGGGCGGCACGATCGCCGCGCGTGGCCACGTCGACGAGCTCGGCCGGGTCGGAGGATCGGAGCCGGGCCACGGCCGCGAACACTACAAGCGCCCGCGTCGGCGCTCCGAGATCGCCGATCACGGCCCAGATCTGACGGTCATGTCACCGACCGTGGCCGAGAACGTGGGCCGTACGGCTCATCCGCGGCTCAGGACCCTGCTTGAACGTACAACGCAAGTTGACAGGGGGTATCGTTCCGTCGGGCGAAATGTGCGGCCGATGTGGTGCCAGTTGGAGGACCCGCCGGGAGTGGAGGGCGACAGTGACTCAGGATCGACTCCGTTCGATCATCGGGGCTACGGACGCTGGCGTGTCGACCGCCGCGGCGCTCGACGCCGTCGCCCGCGCGCGCCTCATCGCCAACGACACCACCGATCTCGATGACCTGCGCGACGGATCTGACCGAGCTCGACCTCACGGACCACCCCGACGCCGCGCTCCTCGTGGCCACCATCGAGCATCGTCACCGCGGCCCGGTCGAGGACACCCGCCGGCTCGCCGAGTGCGCCCTCGACCAGTTCACCCGGCGCGACGACCTCGAGGGCACCGCCCTGGCCCAGCTGCTGCTGGGCCACCTCGCGTTCTGGGAGGGCGACACCGTCCGCGCGGCCAAGTGGTGGGACGCGGCGGCCGACCTGCCCGTCGCCCTGGCCACCCCGGCCGAGCTCGCCCCCTTCCGTGTCGTCATCGATCTGCTCGATCGGGGCACCTACAGCCACACCGTGCCCCAGGCCCACCAGGCCTACGCGGTGGCCATGGTCGAGGGGTCCACCGTCGACGAGGCCAACGCCACGGTGATCGGTGGGCTGGTCCTGATCGACTGCGGGCAGCTGACCCAGGCGGCCGACACCCTGCTGCGGGCCCAGGACCTCTTCTCCGAGGTCGAGCCGGAGAGCCTGGCCAGCCTCTGGCCGCTCGTACCGCTCGGGCTCAGCGAGATCGCCGCCCGGCGGGGGCAGGTCGACGAGGCCCTCGGGTACTACGCCGAGGCTCGGGAGCTGGCTGCCCGGCTCGAGCGACCCGGGCTGGTGGCGGTGGCCCGGGCCATGCCCGCGGTGCACCTGCCCTACCAACACGATCTGCCCTGGTCTCCGGAGGAGGTGCTGGCCGAGGCCGAGGCGGCGCTCGAGGTGTTCAGCACCCAGGTGGCGCACCCGATGGTGCAACAGTTCATCGAGCGGGGGGTGGCCGCAGCCCAGCTCGAGGTGGGCGAGCCCGGTGAGGCGCTCGAGACCGCCACGCGCGGCGCCGACGCCGCCCTGAACCCGTTGATGCGGGCCAAGGCGCTGATGCTCGTCGGCGCGGCCCGGGTGAAGCTCGGCCAACCGGAGCTGGCCGCCGCCGCGTTCGACGAGGCCCTCGAGACGTTCCTCACCGACGGGGTCGACCTGTGGACGGTCGAGGCGCTCCTCGAGCTGGCCGAGGTGCGCGCCGAGGGAGCCTCCGAGGCCCTCGAACAGGCCTACCGCGTCACCCATGACGACCCCGCCTTCGCCCGGCTCTGGGCCCGCCGTCCCCCTCTGGTGCTCGACGTGGGCCCGGGCCACCGGCCGCAGTTCCGCTCGGGTGACGAGGTCCTCCGGCTCGGCACCACGGGCGCGGAGCTGGCCGCCATCGTGATCCGGGCGGGAGAGGCGGGAGTGCACTGGGAGACGGTCGCCGCCGACCTGTGGCCCGACGAGGACGGCCCGGCCCGCATCAAGAGCCGCATCACCAGCCTCACGGCGCTGGTGCGTCAGCGGCTCGGCACGGAGGCCTGGCGGCTCCGCCGTGACGGCCCGCGGTTCTCGTTCATCCTGCTCGAGGGCGATCGGGTCGTCACCACGTGATCGACGGTGCCGGATCCGGCCCTCAGCGGGCGGACGGCTGGCGGACTCTCGGTATGGGCCGGTGTCACGCCTGGGCTGTACCTTCCGTGAGCGCCGGGCCGCATGCTGGGTGCGGCCACGACGACGAGGACCGATGGGCATGCCCGACGACCAGCTGAGCGCACTCGCTCGAGAAGGGGAGTCGATCGTCGACGCCATCGAACGGATCGCCCGGCCCATGGTCCTCGACAGCCGGGCCGAGAGCTACCTGCCCTCGCTCGCCGAGCTGCGTGCCCTGGCGGCCGACGGCTCCCTCGACCAGCGACCCGACGCCCAGCTGTTCGTGGCCCTCGTCGCCAACGCCGACTCCCCCAAGGACGTCGGCCTGATCAACGACCTGATCGGCCAGGCCCTCAGCACCTTCATCGAGCAGGGCGACATCGCCGGCCAGGCGACCGCCTACTGGGTCCGCGGCAACGTGCAGCTCGCGCTGGGCGACCTGGCCGCGGCGACGCGGGCGTGGCGACAGGCGGCCGAGCTCGATCCCGACCGCGGAGCTCGTCGAGGGCCTGGCCCTCGCCAACCTGGCCTATGCGTCGTTCTGCGAGACCGGAGACGTCGAGGAGTCGCTCACGCTGGCCCTCGACTGCGCGGCGGCGTCGATGGCCCGCTCGGACGGGCGCGCCGCCGGGCTGGCCCTGGTGTACGCGGCCTACTTCCAGATCCTCGCCGGCCGGTTCGACCACGCCGAGCAGGAGCTGGTGGCCGCCGAGGCGGCGTTCGCGTCCGAGCCGACCTCGCCCTACGAGTGGCCCCTGGCCCACGCCGCCCAAGGGGCGCTGGCCGCCATCCGGGGGCAGATCGAGGAGGCCGATGCCGCCTTCGATCGGGGCCTGCGCCTGGCCCGCGAGGTCGACAACCGCTGGTACGAGGCCATCGTGCGAACCCTGCGGGCCGACCACACCGTGCGGTTCGACGCCCGACGGGCCCATGTCGACGCCCGCTGGGCCCTGCGCGTGTTCGACGAGATGGGCGACAAGTGGTTCGCGACGACCGCCCGCCGGGTCCGGGCCGAAGCCGCCCTCGAGTCCGGTGAGATCGAGGCGGCCCGACTGCTCGCCGAGGGCCTGATCGACCAGCTGCCCAACCCGGTCGAGCGCGGACGCTGCCAGATCGTCGTCAGCCGGGCCCACCTCAAGTCGGGAGACCTCGAGGAAGCGGCGCATCGGGCCGACCAGGCGATCCGCAGCTTCGAGAGCGCCGGCGCCACCTACCTGTTGGTGACGGCCCTGCTCCTGCTGGCCGAGTCCGATCCCATGCGGGCCCCCGACGCCATCGAGCGGGCGCGGGGCCTGACGACACCCGATCCCGCCTACACCCGGCTCTGGGACGCGCGCCCCAACCTGCGGGTGCACGTGCTCGGTCGCCAGAGCGTGCACGTCGGCGACGAGCTGGTCGAGTTCCGCACCACCAAGGCCGAGCAGCTCGTGCTGCTGCTCGCCATCGCCGGAGGTCGGGGCATCGACAACGAGCGGGTCGGCCAGGCGCTGTGGCCCGGCGGCGATCCGGGCAAGATGCCGAGCAACCTCTCGAGCGCCGCCTACGACGCCCGCCAGGCCCTCGGTCCCGAGGCATGGCGCCTCCACCGGGCCAGCTCGCAGTTCTGGCTCGACCTCGACGGCGCCTTCGTCGACCTCGACGACGCCATGCGCCGGGTGCGACTCGCCGAGAGCGAGGCCGAGCGCCGCGTCGCCCTGAAGGACCTCAGCCAGGAGATCCTGCCCACCCTGGTGACCGACCGGTGGGTCCGGGAGGCCAACCTCAGCCGCGAGGCCTACATCGCACCGCTGCTCAACAGCTGAACGGAGCTGGGGAGCTAGAGCGAGACGGCGGTCTCGCCGATGGCGTCGAGGGTCTCGCCGACGTTGACCACCTCGGTGACGCCCGGCACCCGGTCCTTGAGGATCCGCTCGATGCCGGCCTTGAGCGTCACGGTCGACGCCGGGCACGACACGCAGGCCCCGATGAGCTCGACGGTGACGACGCCGGTGTCCTCGGCCACGTCGATCAGCATGATGTCGCCGTTGTCGGCCTGGATGGCCGGCCGGATCGCCTGGATGGTCTCCTCGACCTGATCCCGCACGTGAGCATCTCCTGGGAGCGGATGGGACTGCAGCGACCGTGCATGTTGGCACGGGCCCCGCGGATGGGAAAGCCGACGGGACCGATCGGGTCCTCGCAGGCACGGTGGTCAACCCCGTCGGCGTCCAGCCTGTTCCCGTCGGCCTGTTCCGTCGGCCTGTGCCGTCGACAGGACCGCACTGCCGGTTCGGCCGGGGACCTGCGAGACTCGGCAGGTGCTGTCGACCGCCGTGACCGTGCTGGCCCACCAGGGCGGCTGGGACGAGATCCTCATGGTGCTGACCCCGATCGCGGTGTTCGCCCTGCTGCTCAAGCTGGCCAACGACCGGGCCAACAAGGTGCGTGACGCTCGCGACGCGGCCGCCGACGAAGCCGATCCGGCCGGCGAGCCCACCCCGGATCGCGACGTCTGACCATCCCTCGGCGCGACGAGGGGTTCAGCTCGGGGATCCGACGGCCGAGACAAGAGGATGGCCAGTCGACGATCCCTCCCCCGCGCCCCCCGCCCGGAGGGAGCGCGTGGCGTCGCCGGCCTCCTCGTGATGGTGGTGCTGCTCCTCGGCGTCGCGCTGCAGGGCTCGGCGGCGGCGCGGGCACGAACCACCGTGCCGAGGGTGGCCCGGGGCAACCTGGTCTACGACTCGAACCGCACCGGCAACTACGAGATCTTCACCATGCCGCCCGACGGCTCGACGTCGACCCAGCTCACGTCGGACCCGGCATGGGACTCCTGGTGGGCCAAGCTCTCCCCCGATCGCACGACCATCCTCTTCTACCGGACCCCGAAGGGCGTCCACGACAGCGACTACACCCAGACCTCGCTGTGGTCGATGGCCGCCGACGGCTCGAAGGTGCGGCTGCTCCGCGCCGCCGGGGCCGACGGCTGGACCTACCAGGGCCACGGCGACTTCTCCCCCGACGGGACGCAGATCGTGATGTTCGGCGGGTCCGCGTCGAACCCGCAGATCTGGGTGACCGGACTCGACGGGACGAACCCTCGGGCCGTCACCGATCGACCAGGCCAGAACCTCGACCCGGCGTGGGCCAGGGACGGCAGCATCGTGTTCATCTCCTGCCCGACCTGGGACTGCCGCCGCCGGTCGTTCGAGGTGTACCGGGTCCCCGCCGGTGGCGGCGAGGCCGTCAGGCTCACTGACGACGGCTACCAGGACCAGGACCCCCACCTCTCCCCCGATGGCACGACGATCGCGCTGCTGACCCGGCTGGAGTGGAACCCGGACCTGTGGGACATCCGGGTCGGGGCGGTCGGTGCGGTCCCCCAACGCCTGATCGGCGACTCGAACATCAACTCGAAGCCGAACTGGAGCCGCGACGGCCAGACCATCGTGTTCCACCGGGCCGTCGTCGGGTCGGTGCGGGGCTTCCAGGTATGGGCCGTCTCCCCCGATGGCAGCAACCTCCGCCAGCTCACCACCATGCAACCCGGCCAGAACGAGTACCCGAGCGCCTGAGTCAGGCGCGGCTGACGTCGGCGCCGAGGCCGACGAGCTTCTCGACGAAGGCCTCGTAGCCCCGGTCGATGTGGCTCGCGTCGGACACGACGGTGTCGCCGTCGGCCCTGAGCGCGGCCACGACCAGCGCGGCACCGGCCCGGATGTCGTGGGCCCGCACCGGCGCGCTCGACAACGTGGCCTGGCCCCGCACGACGGCGTGGTGGCCCTCGGTGCGGATGTCGGCCCCCATGCGCACCAGCTCATCGATGTAGCGGAACCGGCCGGAGAAGATGTTCTCGGTGACGATGCCCACCCCGTCGGCGGTGGCCAGCATGGCGACGAAGAAGGGCTTGTAGTCGGTGGCCAGGCCCGGATAGGGAAGCGTCGAGATGTCGACGGCCCGCAGCCGACCGGGGGCCATGGCCCAGATGCCGTCGGTCTCCGGCGAGATCCGCATGCCCATCTCGCCCAGCTTCTGGATGAGCATGTCCATGTGGTCGGCCCGGGCCCCGGCCAGGGTGATCTCGCCTCCTGCCACGCCCAGCGCGGCCAGGAAGGTGGCCGCCTCGATCCGGTCGGGCACCACCGAGTGCTCGACCGGCGAGAGCTCCTCGACGCCCTCGACGGTGATGGTGGAGCTGCCCGCCCCGAGCACCTGGGCGCCCATGCGGTTCAGGAAGGTGGCCAGGTCGGCGATCTCAGGCTCGCGGGCCGCGTTGTCGATGACGGTGGTGCCCTTGGCCAGCACGGAGGCCATCAGCGCGTTCTCGGTGGCACCGACGCTGGGGAACTCGAGCAGGATGCGGGTGCCGACGAGCTGGTGCGTCGTGGCCTCGATGTAGCCGTGGGCCGACTCGAAGTGGGCGCCCAGCTGCTCGAGGCCCTTGAGGTGCATGTCGATGGGCCGGGGGCCGAAGTCGTCGCCGCCGGGCAGGGCCACGCGGGCCCGGCCGTAGCGGGCGAGCAGCGGGCCGAGCACCACGATCGACGCCCGCATGCGCTCGACCAGCTCGTAGGGGGCCTCGGGCACGATCCCCGCGGGGTGGACGATCGTCAGCTCGTGGGGCGCGGTGCGGGTGACGACCATCCCCATCGACGTGAGCAGGTCGCTCATGCAGGTCACGTCGGTGATGTGCGGCACGTTGCGCAGCACGAAGGTGCCCTCGGCCAGGCAGGTCGCGGCCATCAGCTTGAGCACCGAGTTCTTGGCCCCGCCGATGGTCACCTCGCCCGAGAGCGGTCCGCTCGGGCGCACGATGATCCGATCGGTCGACCCGGGCACCTGCATGGCGCTCAGTATGCTCCGCCCACGCCGTCGGGCGAAGTCGACCTGGATCGGGAGCACCGTCGTGCCCAACTTCGTCACCACCAACGTCGTGACGCCCGACCGCCTCGACCGCTTCCTCGCTCCCCGCACCGACCTCCTGCTCGAACGGCTCGACGGCGACGGCGACGGCACGGCGGCCGAACGGCTCGCCCGCGACGGCCGGGTCGACTTCACCGTCGAGGTGGGCCCGTTCACCCGTTACCGCCGCACGGTCCGGGTCGACCGTCAGGCCGTCGACCAGGCCGGGTCGGAGATCGAGGTCTCCCAGGAGTTCGACTACCAGCTGGCCGTGCCGGTGTGGGCGTTCCTCTTCGCCGGGCCGGTGCGGGGCGCCCTGCGAGGGCCGAACCGGGTCGACCGCCCGTGGTGGCTCCCGCCCGACCAGCTCGGCGCGGGGGCGGCGGCCACGCTGTCGCTGCTGTGCGTGTTCGCCGCGCTGGCCGGCTACCTGGGCACCCTGCTGACCCAGACCAACACGTTCTTCAAGGAGGAGTTCGGCGTCACCGACAGCCAGGTGGGCGCCATGTTGGCCGCGGTCCGGGTCGGCGCCCTGCTCGCCCTCGTGATCGCGGCGGCGGCCGACCGCCGCGGCCGACGACGGGTGCTGCTGTGGTCGGCCGTCGCCGGGTCCGTGGTCACGGCGACCGGGGCCCTGGCCCCGAACCTGGCCTACCTCGGTGTGAGCCAGACCGTGGCCCGGGCCTTCTCCACCGCCCTGGCGCTGGTGATCAGCATCATCGCGGTCGAGGAGATGCCCGCCGGGTCGCGCGCCTTCGCGGTGTCGGTGCTGAGCGCCACCGGGGCGCTCGGCGCCGGGTTCGCGGTGATGCTCGTGACCGTGGCCGGGTTCGGTCCCTCGGCCTGGCGGATCCTGTTCCTCGTGCCCCTGGCCGCGCTCCCCGTCGTCGTGCGGCTCGGTCGCCGGATCCCCGAGACCCAGCGGTTCACCGTGTCGGACACCCGCGTCGAGGTCCCGACCCACGGCCGGGCGTGGCCGCGCCGGCTGCGACTGCCGCGCGGCATCGACCGGGGGCGACTCCTGCTGCTGTCGGCATCGGGTCTGTCCCTCTCGTTGTTCGTGCTGCCGGCCTCGTCGTTCCTCAACGAGTACCTCCGCACCGAGCGGGGCTTCTCGGCCGGGGCGATCACCGTGTTCCAGATCGCCACCAACACGCCCGGGGGGCTCGGCATCGTGGTGGGCGGCAAGCTGGCCGACCGGCGGGGTCGCCGCCTCATCGGCGCGGTCGGCGTGGGCGCCGGCGTGGTGTTCACCGTGGGGATGTACCTGGTGGGCGGCTGGTCGCTCTGGGTGCTGTCCCTCCTCGGCACGGTGTTCGGGGCCATGGCCGTTCCCGCCCTGGGCGTCTACGGACCCGAGCTCTTCCCGACCGCGGCCCGGGGCGCGGCCAACGGCATCATCAACCTGGCGTCGGTGGTGGGCAGCGCCGTCGGCCTGGTGCTGGCCGGGGTGCTGTCGGACCGGCTCGGTGGGCTCGGGCCCGCCATGGCGGTGCTGTCGATCGGCGGCGTCGCCGTGGTGCTGCTGGTGCTGGTCTTCTATCCCGAGACCGCCTCGCTCGAGCTGGAGGACCTCAACCCGCACGATGCGCCGCTGGCCCGCGAGCTGTTCGCCTTCGAGGGCCTCGATCCCGAGTTCCAGGTCGATCGCTTCCCGCTCGGCGCCGGGGAAGGCCTGAGCTCGCCGCCTGCCCCGAGCCGGAACCGCGAGCCGGCGCGACCCCGATGAGGGCGCGACCGACCGGTAACCTCTCGCCGTGCCCCCCACGACCACCACTCGACGAACGCGCCCCCGATTGGTGGCCGCGACCCTGCTCGCCGCCGTGCTGCTGCTGGCGGCCGGCTGCGGTGGCGCCAAGGACCGCCCCACGCTCACCGGCGACACGCTGGCGCAGAGCGCCGGCACCTCGGCCAGCACCCAGGCCCCTGCCCCCAGGGCCTGCAAGAGCCTGAACACCGGCCAGAGCCTGGTCGCCAGCGCCGTGGCCGAGGGCCAGCTGTCCATCTACGCCAACCCGGGCGACACCACCCCGACCAGCAGCCTGCCCAACCCACGGCTCATCAACAACGACCCCAACGCCAAGGTGCCGCTGACGTTCCTCGTGGCGGACTTCCCCGAGTCCGTGACCTGTGACTGGGTCAAGGTCTACCTCCCGGTGCGGCCCAACGGCAGCACCGGCTGGGTCAAGAGCTCAGACGTCAACTTCGCGGTGAACGACTACCGCATCGAGGTCACGCTCGAGCGCGTTCTCGCTGAAGGTGTTCAAGGACGACGCCAGCAGATCGAGGACATCAAGATCGGCGTGGCCCGGGACAACACACCGACCCCCGGCGGCCTCTACTTCACGACCGAGCTCATCAAGACCCCGAACCCCGGCGGGGCGTACGGCCCCTACGCCTTCGGGCTGTCCGGCTTCTCCGACACGCTGACGACGTTCAACGGCGGCCCGGGCCAGCTCGGCATCCACGGCACCAACGAGCCCGCCGCCATCGGCACGCAGGTCAGCCACGGCTGCATCCGCATGGCCAACGCCGACATCACCCGCCTGGCCCGCTTCATCCCCCTCGGCACCCCCGTCCAGATCGACGCCTGAGCCGGACGGATCAGAGCGTGGCGAGCCAGGCGACGACGGCCTCGGCGATGGCGTCGTCGGCGTTGCGGGGATCGTGCCCGCCGGGCAGCCAGACCTGGGTGACCGGGCCCGGGATGGCGGCCACGGCATCGTCGAACTCGTCCGGATGGCCGAACGGGTCCTTCTCGCCGGACACGAACAGGCACGGCACGTCGAGCTGCGGGAAGTGCTCGGTGCGGAGCTTCTCGGGCTTGCCCGGCGGGTGCAGCGGGTAGCTGAGCAGCACCAGCCCGGCGGCCGGCAGCCCGTCGGCCACCGCCATCGAGCACATGCGCCCGCCGAACGACCGGCCGCCGAGCACGAGCTGGTCGGGCTCGATGCCGGCCGACGCGACCAGGGCCTCGGCCTCGGCGACGACGGCGGCCACCGCGACCGGGGCCCGGTCGGGGGCGCGCTTGCCGGCCTTGCGATAGGGGAAGTCCATGCGCTCGCTGGGCAGGGGTGCCACCGCATCGGTCGACCGCCACGAGCGTGTGGTGCGTGCGATCGGCGCCGGCGCCGGGCGCCAGCAGCAGCGCACCAGGGGTCCACGCCGACCGCCGGCGGCTCGCGGTTCGGGCGGCCATCAGCCGAGCAGCACCCGGCGAGCCTCGGTGAGCTCCGAGATGCGCTGGGCCGCACCGTCCGCGTCGCCGCCGTGATCGGGGTGGGCGGCCATGAGCTGCTCGCGGAACTGCTGCTGCACGGCCTTGCGGCCGGGGCGGCCCCGGTTGTCGGTGGCGAAGCCGAGCACGCCGAGGGCCCACGACACCGGGTTCTCGAAGGCGAAGGCCGACAGCGGGCGACCCCGGCCGACGCCCGAGAGCGTGGCGATGAGATCGCCGTCGACACCGCCCTCCCACCGAACGGCCCGCCGGATGGTCTGCATCACCGCGTGGCGGACGTCCGGTGCGAGCCGGCCGGCGGCGTAGACCGCACCGAGCACCTGCTGGGTGGGCAGGCCGTTGTCGTCGTCGAAGTCGAAGGTCAGCTCCTCGCCGTGGCCGATCAGGCGGTGACGGCTCGGCTGGAGGCCGATCTTGTCCTCCTGGAAGCGGTAGCGCAGGCGGGGCTGAGGGATGCGGCGACCCTCCTCGAGCTCGGTGGTGAGCCGCAGCAGGTCCGGCACCAGGTCGGGGTCGACCTCGGCGATGTTGGCCGCGATGATGCCGCCGAGCAGGATGCCGCCGAACCCCGGCGGCGGGTCGGTCGGGAGGTTCATCTTGCCCAATGACACCCGGCGGGTGGGCGCGATCGGCCGCGAGTGGAAGACCTCGAGCTCGGCGACGACCATCCGCTCACGCTAACCGTCGGGCCGGGGCTCGCCGCAGTCGGGTCGCGCCTGTTCGCGCTCGGCGAAACCTCGGCGACCCTCCCCGCTACACGTACTGGCGGAGCAGGGTGCGCAGCTCGCGGGCGCGGTCCATGAGGTCGAGATCGTCGACCGCGTCGCCCTCGATGTCGGCCCGCAGGGCCACCGCCTTGGCGACGATGTCCTTCCACAGGGCCGGGCCGAAGCCGAACGGCAGCGGGCGCACCTCCAGCCGGTTCACCGCGTCGACGCCGCCGAGCACGCCGGTGTGGTCGTTGGCGTCGTTCTGCAGACGGTCGCAGGCCACGAACAGGTCGGACAGGATCTCGGCCGTCTCGATGCCGTCGTCGGGGTCGCCCTCACCGGCATCGACGGCCGACTCCGGGGTGGCGAAGTCGAGCGTGTCGAGCAGCGCCTCGACCCGGTCCTCGTCGTCGGCCAGCACGGCCAGATCCCCCTCGATGTCGAACTCGTGGGGGATGCCGGCCTCGCCCAGGGCGGTGAGCAGCACGCTGAGCTGGTCCATCGTCCAGTCGCTGACCTCGTAGACGGTCTTCTCCGCCAGCGGGTCGAGCGCGACCTCCTCGGTCATCTCCACCTGCTCGACCAGCTCGTCGACCTGCTGCTCGTCGGCCGCGGCCACCACCATGGTGGCGCCCTCCCACACGTGGGCCACGCCGGCTCCGCTCACGAGCTGCTCGAGCATGGCCCGGAACTCGGCCGACCACTCGTGCAGGTGGTACTCGACCTGCTGCCGCTCGTCGTCGAGCATCCCGACCGGTTCCTCGAGGTCGTCGTCCTCGAGGTCGTCGTCCTCCTCGAAATCGTCGTCGTCGTCGACCGTGAGGATGGGGGCCGTCCGGCCGGCGCCCTCGCCACCGAGCACGTCGGCGTCGACCAGGCCGCCGGCCTCGTCCGGATCATCGGGCACCACGACCAGCGGCACGTCGCAGTCGAAGCACCGCTCGACACCGGTCAGGTACTCGCCCCCGCAGTTCGGGCACCGCTTGGTGGTCGTCATCGACGCATCCTTGCACGGCAGGAGCCGACGGTCAGCCGACTCCGACGACTCGTTGTGACTCCGCGTGACAGGTCGACCTCTTTCCGTGCTTGGACTACGCTCGCCGGAAATCGGGCGAAGGACGGACATGCGGACATCAGGGCGAGACGGGTCACGCCGGAGGACACCGGCGCTGATCGGGGTGGTGGCGGTCGGCGCCCTGCTCGTGACGGCGTGCTACGCGAAGCCGAACGACTACGTCGGCGACAAGAAGGCCGACATCGTCTACGTCGCCGGCGGCACGTCCTTCGGCACGTGGGTGCAGGACGGCGTGACCACCCCGCTGTGGGCAGGGATCCACGGCGACGCCACCGTCCCCGGCGACTACAACAGCGACGGCAAGTGGGAGCCGGCCGAGCTGAGCGGCCGCGACTGGGTGTCGTCCAAGCTGGCCAACCCCATCCACTTCGACCCGCCAGGCCTCCCGACCGCGACCCCGGACTGGCCGACGGCGATCCCGAGCCACCCGCCCGCGATCCTCCCCGTGCCGGCCGACTACAACGGCGACGGCTACACCGATCCCGCGTACTACGCCCACGTCGACGGCACCTGGTGGATCGACGGGCGAGCCGGCTCGACCCAGTACGGCACCCCACCGACCCACAACGGCGGGCTCGACTGGGACATCCCGGTGCCGGCCGACTACGACGGCGACAAGAAGGCCGACATCGCCGTCTTCCACCCGACCGACCACACCTTCCACATCCTGCAGTCGACGACCGGCACCGAACGGGTCGTCGCCTTCCCCGCCGATGCTGCGCTGCTGCCGGTGCCGGCCGACTACGACGGCGACGGGATCACCGATCCGGCCGTCTCCGACCCGGGCGGCCTGACGTGGTGGCTCACGCCCGACACGCCCACGCCGAGCCTCACCTTCCCGCTCGTCTTTCCGGCAACGTCCCACGACACCTATCCCGTCGTGGCCGACTACGACGGCGACGGCAAGGCCGACCCGGCGAACTACGCCTACATGAGCACACGAGCCGTGCGCGCCCGCCTCGGCGGGGTCGACACCACGCTGACCACGCTGCCCTCGAACGCGGGGGCCATGCCCGCCCTGCCGTACGCCGAGTTGGTCAACGTCGTCCGGCTCACGGTCTACGGACGGTGCCTGGCCGGCGCCGACGGCGACTGGTACACCGGCCCCAGCCAGCCCCCGACCATGTCCGTCTGGGAGATCTGCCCGCCGCGGCCGACGGCCTACGACTTCGACGGCGATAGGAAGGCGGACGTCGCATGGGTGACCGACACCGGGTCGTGGACCCGACTCGGTGCGTCCACGCCGTTCGCCACGACCGACCCCACCTCCTTCCAGGTCTCCGGGGCCCTCGACGATGTCCACCACTGGGTCCCAGCGGGCGCCGCGAGCCAACCCGGCGGGTCGTGGACCACGCCCACGAGGTCGATCCCCTACGCGCCTCCGGTCTGGACGACCCCCGACTACCCGTCGTGGATCGCCACGGGAGGACCGAAGCTCGCCACGGTCACGGGCGACTACCTCGGCGACCTCACCGGCAACCTCGCGCTGGACCACCTCGCCGAGCCCGCCTACTACGTCGAGGCCACCGGCCAGTGGTTCGTCATGGGGCCCCCTGCGCGCACCTGGGGCATCCCCCCGTCGGCATCGGGCGGCCTCGACTGGGACATGCCGGCACCGGGCAGCTACGTCACCGGCGGCGGAAAGAGCGGGATCGCGGTCTACCGACCGAGTGACAGCACGTTCCGCAGCTACGCCGACGCCTCGGTCATCGCCGTCGGTCGACCGGGCGACCTGCCGGCCCAGGCCGACTACGACGGCGACGCCAAGACCGACGCGGCGACCTATCGCCCGTCCACCGGCGAGTGGTTCATCGCCGGCCAGCCGACCCGGACGCTGTCACCGGCCGTCACCTCGCCCGAGGACTGGGTACCCGTTCCGGCCGACTACGACGGCGACGGCCAGGCCGACCTGGCCCTGTTCAACACCGTCGACCACCGCTGGGTGATCGACGGCCTCGGCCTGGTCGCCACCCTGCCGATGAACGCCCGCCCGGTCGAGCTGCCCGACTACCAGTGGCTCAACGCCACCCGCCTGCGTCAATACGATCACTGCCTGCACGATCCGGCCTGGGCGACCCTCTACCCGACCCACTGCGCCGGCACCCCCTGACGCCGGTGAACCAGACGAAGCGGACATCCATGGAACACCGAGCACCACGGCGCACCCGACCCGTCCGGCTCATCGCGTCCGCCACCGTGATGGTGCTGGCCGTCGCCGCCTGCAACGTGAAGCCGAACGACTACGACGGCGACAAGAAGGCCGACATCGTCTACATCACCAGCGGCCCGACCGGTGGCGCGTGGATGCAGGTCGGGAACCCGACGCCGCTGTGGGCCGGCATGCGCACCGACGTCAACGTCGGTGGCGACTACGACAACGATGGCAAGTGGGAGCCGGCCGAGCTCTCGGGGCGCGACTGGTACTCGTCCAAGCTCGCCTCCCCCATCCACTACGACCCGCCGGGCCTGCCCACGGCGCCGGCCGACTTCCCGAGCGGACCGTCCACCGCGGCCTCGGTGCTGCCCGTGCCGGCCGACTACGACGGCGACGGCAAGACCGATCCGGCGTACTACGCCCAGAGCGACGGCACCTGGTGGATCAGCGGCCGGGCCGGCTCGACCCAGTGGGGTCGGCCTCCGTACCACGACGGCCAGATCGACTGGGACGTGCCCGTGCCCGCCGACTACGACGGCGACCACAAGGCCGACATCGCGGTGTTCAGCCCCCGCGACCACGTGTTCCGGATCCTCCAGTCGAAGACGGGCACCGAGCGGGACGTGCAGTTCCCGGCCCAGGCCGCGCTGATGCCGGTGCCGGCCGACTACGACGGCGACGGCAAGGTCGACCCGGCCGTCAGCAACGTCAGCGGCCTGGTGTGGTGGCTGACCCCGGGCACGGCCACGCCGACCTACACGTTCATGTCGCCGACGGTGTCCGCCGGTGACCAGACCTATCCGGTGGTCGCGGACTACGACGGCGACGGCAAGGCCGACCTCGTTGTGTACGACCAGGACACCCACCTCGTCCGGGGCGTCCTCGGCGGTGTCGAGTCGACGCTCGCCACGGTGCCCTCCACCAGCAGCGGCACGCTCCCCGCGCTGCCGTTCGCCCTGCGCGTGAACTACGTCCGGCTGACCTTCTACGGCAAGTGCCTCGCCGGGCAGTACCAGACCCCGCTGACCCGACCCGTCCCGAACTGGCAGGTGTGCCCGCCCAAGGCGGTCCGCGACGACTTCGACGGCGACCACGAGGCCGACGTGGCGTGGACGGACGCGACCGGGGCGTGGTACCGGCTCGGCTCGCCGGGCCCCATCTTCACGGGCCCGACCGACGGCCCCCCGGTCCCGGGTGACTACGACGGGAACGGCCAGTGGGAGCCGGCGGGCATCCTCGACGACGGCACGGGCGTTCCCAGGTGGACCACCCCGACCCAGTCGATCCCCTTCACCCTCCCGCCGTTCACCCTCGCCCACTACCCCGACTGGTTCGGCGGGGGCTCGATCGGCAGCCCGATCCTCACGGTCGAGGGCCGTTACGACTCGTCGAGCCGGGCCACGCTGCCGGGCTACTACGTCGTCGCCACCGGTCAGTGGTACCTCCAGGGGCTGTCGCAGCCGATCACGTTCGGCACGACACCCACCGCCGACGGCGACCTCGGCTGGGACATCCCGGTGCCGGGCGACTACGACGGCAACGTCAACGACCTCCCCTGGGTCTACCGTCCGTCCGACAGCACCTTCCGCAGCCAGGCGCAGTCGATCCAGGTCGGCCAGCCGGGCGACCGCCCGGCCCCGGCCGACTACGACGGCAACGGCACCATCGACGCGGCCACGTATCGGCCCAGCACCGGCGAGTGGTTCATCGCCGGCCAGGCGACCCGGGCGCTGGCCCCCACGGTGGACTCGCCCGGGAACTGGGTGCCGATCCCGGCCGACTACGACGGCGACGGCCGGGCCGACCTGGCCCTGTTCAACCTGGTCGACCACCGCTGGGTCATCGACGGCCGGGGCGTGGTCGCCACGCTCGGCCCGGGCCAGCTCCCGGCCGAGTACCCCCACGCCGTCGCTCTGAGCATGCCCCGGCTCCAGGCCTACGACTCCTGCCTGCACGACCCGGCTGGGCCACCTCTACCCCGGCCACTGCGCCGGCACTCCGTAGGACCGAGGCTGCTTGCATCCGGCTGAACCGGGGTTTTCCGCCCGGGGGCTCGACCGCTAGTACCTTGTCCGGATGGCGAAATCGACCTCAGCCCAGCCCGATCGCAACCTCGCCCTCGACATCGTTCGGGTCACGGAGGCGGCGGCCATGGCCGCATCCCGGTGGATGGGCCGGGGCGACAAGGAGGGCGCCGACGGCGCCGCCGTCGACGCCATGCGCATCACGCTGCAGAGCGTGCCGATGGACGGCATCGTCGTCATCGGTGAGGGCGAGAAGGACGAAGCCCCGATGCTGTTCAACGGCGAGTCGGTCGGCGACGGCGACGGGCCGGCCACCGACATCGCGGTCGACCCGGTCGACGGCACCACGCTCACCGCCAAGGGCCGGGGCAACGCCCTGGCCGTGATCGCGGTCAGCGAGCGCGGCACCATGTTCGACCCCGGTCCGTGCGTCTACATGGAGAAGATCGCGGTCGGCCCCGAGTGCGCCGGTGTGGTCGACCTCAACGCCACCGTCACCGAGAACCTGCACGCGGTGGCCAAGGCGAAGGGCGAGTCGGTGCGCAACGTCACCGCCGTCATCCTCGAGCGCGACCGCCACGACGACCTCATCGCCGAGGTGCGCGAGGCCGGCGCCCGCATCCGCCTCATCCCCGACGGCGACGTGGCCGGCGCGATCTCCACCGCCTGGGAGGGCTCCGGGCGCCGACATCCTGTTCGGCATCGGCGGCACCCCCGAGGGCGTCATCAGCGCCGCCGCCCTCAAGTGCATGGGGGGCGAGATCCTGGGTCGGCTCTGGCCCCGCAACGACGAGGAGCGCGACGCGGCGCTCGCCGGCGGCTACGACCTCGAGCGGGTGCTCACCACCGACGACCTCGTGGGCGGCGACAACTGCTTCTTCGCCGGCACCGGCATCACCGACGGGGAGCTGCTCAAGGGCGTGCACTACGACCGGCGCGGCGCCACCACCCAGTCGCTGGTGATGCGCTCGCGGTCGGGCACCGTCCGCATGATCAACGCCCAGCACAACCTGTCGAAGCTCGGCGCGTTCAGCGCCATCGAGTTCGACTGAGCCACCCCGATCGGGCGCCGGAGCGCTCAGTTGGCCGTCCGGCGACGGGTGCTCGACGCCCGACCCATGAGCCAGCGCTTGGCCGAGCGGGGCAGCGGCGTGGTCACGCCGGCAATCACCTTGTAGCCGGCGCCGGGGATGCACAGCGCCTTGCCCGAGGCCACCGCCGCCAGGCCGGCCTCGGCCACCGACTCGGCCGACATCCAGGCGAAGCCGGGGGCCAGATCCTCCGACGAGCTGCCCGCGCTCTGCTGGAACTCCGTGCGGGTGAAGCCCGGGCACAGCGCGGTGATGCTCACGCCCGATCCTCGGACCTCCTCGTGCACCGCCTCGGTGAAGCTGGTGACGAACGACTTCGACGCCCCATAGGTCGCGGTGCCCGGCGAGGGCTGGTAGCTCGCCATGGAGGACACGTTGAGGACGCCGCCCCTCGACCGCTCGAGCAGCCCCGGGAGGGCCGCCCGGGTGAGCCGCACCAGCGCCACCACGTTGACCCGGATCTCCCGCTCCTCGCCGTCGACGGGCAGCGAGTGCAGCGGGCCGAGCGTGCCGAGCCCGGCGTTGTTGACGAGCAGGTCGATCGGGTGATCGGAGTCGGCCAGGCGGTCCTCGACTGCAGCCAGCGGACCGGGCTCGGCCAGGTCGGCCGGCAGCAGCTCGACCTCGGTGCCGTGCGCCTCGCGCAGCTCGGCGGCCAGCTGGTCGAGGCGATCGACCCGGCGGGCGACCAGTACGAGCCGCCCGACACCGTGCGCCGCGAGCAGGCGGGCGATCTCGGCCCCGATGCCGCTCGACGCCCCGGTGACGAGGGCGGAGTCCCAGGGCAGGCGTTCCGGCAGCGACATGTGCGGGACAGTACCGCCGGCGACCGGGCGCCGGCGCCCCGCGAGCGATCAGCGGCCCAACGCGACGTCGACCAGCTCGGCGTGGGCCTCGCCGACCCGGGCGATCACCTGGCGAGCGGCGAGGGCCGCGAACGTGGCCACCACGGCGAGGGCCAGCGCGGCCACCACGCCCAACGCCAACGGGCCGAGCGAGGCGATGAGGACGGGCACGGTGCCGAACTGGGTGCCCAGCCACAGCGCCCACCACCTGCCGACCACCCGCCGTCGAGGGTCGCCCGGCGCGAACAGATCGCACACGGACTGGTAGGGCCACCACAGGCTCACGATCGGGATGATGAAGCCGGCCGTCGCCAGTCCGGGGGTGCGGCGCGCCGGCATCCCGGCCGCCCGGGCCAGCTGCGCGGCCTTGTAGAACCAGGCGAGGAAGATGGCCCCCACGGCGTAGAGGCCGAGCTGCACGAACTGGAGCAGCCCACTGCCGATCAGCAGCGCCGGCGGGAAGTGGAAGGGCTCGACCGAGCTGCCGCGCGCAGTGGTGGTCGAGCGTGACGACCGCTCGATCTCGTCGAGGAGCGAGTGGAAGACGTAGTGGTAGAGCACCGCGGAGCACACGAACAGCACCGCGTAGGCGACGGCGCCGACGATCAGCGCGGCCGACGCCGACGTCGCCGCCCGGCCCTCGTCCGCCATGGCTCGCCCGGGATCGGCGACCGACTGGTCCGGGTGATAGGCGGTGGTCATCAGCGGCGGCGGTGGCGCCGCGGGACTGGCCTCGCTCCCCCAGGCGGCGCCGTCCCACCAGCGCACCTGCCCGGCGACCCACGGGTCGGCGTACCAGCCAGGGGCCGGGCCTCGCGGCATGAGGTCCGGCGCGAGATCCGGGGGGAGGTCCGCCATGGCCGGAGGCTACTGGCCGCGACGAGGCGATCGTGGGTGCCCGGCCTGGGCCGGGCGGGGTCGGTCAGAGCACGAGGCGCAGGATCAGGTCGGTGGCCACGAGCGCCAGGGCCAGGGCGACCTGGACCATGGCCGCGACCGACGCGACCAGCACGAGGACCAGGAAGAACGGGCTCATCAGCCGCAGCAGCGCCCCGTAGCCGGGGAGGTCGTCATGGGCCTCGAGCAGCAGGCGACCGGCGCGGAACGTGTCGCGCAACAGGTGACCCCGCCCACCCGACGGTCGCCGGGCCGCGACGACCAGGTCGGCGAGCTCGCTGGCGTGGCCCTTGACCAGGTCGGGCGACGAGCGCAGCCACTCGGGCAGGGCCAATGCCTCGCGCAGGGCTCCGTGGAACATCCACAGGATCACCGGCGCCGGCACCAGCACGGCCAGCACGATCACCAGCAGCACCGCGGTCGGCAGGCTGGGCACCCCGTGGGCCAGCACCACCGCGGCGACGATCACGATCGACGCCAGCGAAGCCACGATGAGCAGCCGCACCGCGCCGACCAGGTATCGGGCGAGCGGCACCAGCCGTTGCAGCACCCCGAGCAGCGACTCCCCGCCGTCACGGGCCCGGCGGGCGGCTCGGCGCCCCGTGGTGGGTCGATCGGTGCGACTCATGGGCTCAGACCGTGACCCGCAGCTCGGTGAGCCCACGCAGCACGAAGTGATCGCGGTAGACGGGTGGCGCGGCCAGCTCGAGGTCGGGGAAGCGGCGGATCAGCGAGCCGACGGCGACCTGCCCCTCGAGCCGGGCCAGCGCCGCGCCCAGGCAGTAGTGGATGCCCTGCGAGAAGGTGAGCTGGTGGTTGTCGGGGCGCAGCAGGTCGAGCCGGTCGGCGTGGTCGAACCGGGCCGGGTCGCGGTTGGCCGCAGCCAGGAGCGTGACGGCCTGCTTGCCCCGCGGGAAGAAGTGGCCGTTGAGCTCGACGTCCTCGACCGGGATGCGGCCGGTGAGGTGGACCGGCCCGTCGAAGCGGAGCAGCTCCTCGACCGCGGGTCCGTCGAGCGACGGATCGTCCCGCCAGCGCACGAGCTCGTCGCGCTGGTGGAGCAGGGCGTTGGTGCCGTTGCCGATCAGGTTCATCGTCGTCTCGTGGCCGGCGATGAACAGCAGGATCACGATGCTGTGGAGCTCCTCGATGCTCAAGCGGTCGCCCTGCTCCTCGGCCGCCAGCAACCCGCTGACCAGGTCGTCACGTGGGTCGTTGCGCCGGGCCTCGAACAGCTCGGAGAAGTACTGGGCGAAGCTGATGGCGGCCACGACGCCGGCGTTGAGCTCGTCCTGGTCGAGGTCGTCGTCGAGCAGGCGTGACGCAGCCGACGACCAGCCGGCGAACTGGGGCCGGTCGCTGAGCGGAACACCGAGCAGCTCGCAGATCACGATGACGGGGAGCTCGTAGCCCAGGTCGGCCACCACGTCGAGGCCACCCTCGTCGGCGGCCCGATCGAGGATGCCGTCGACCACCTCCTGCACCCGTGGCCGCAGCCGCTCGACCGACCGGGGGGTGAAGGCCTTGCTCACCAGCTTGCGGATGCGGGTGTGGTCGGGGGGATCGAGGAAGATCAGCGGCGCCGCGGTGCCGTCCATGAAGGCACGGGGGTCGCCGTCGGCCAGGATCATCGGCGGGTCGGCGTGGTCGTTGCTCGAGCTGAACCGGTGGTCGCGCAGCACCGCCTCGCAGTCGGCGTAGCGGGTGAGGATCGTGACCCCGTCGGGGTTCACCCAGTACGGCGCCTCGGCCCGCAACCGGTCGTACGTCGGCCACGGGTCGGCCCAGTCGAACACCCCGAACTCGTCGGTGCCGATCAGTGAGCTGCCCATCCGACCGGGCCCCGATGTCGTCTCCGCCGGTTCGGTATCGATCTCGCTCACCCCACCATCATGAACCTTCCGCCGTCGTCGCGCTCGACGGACGTGGCCGCGTTCGACCAGAACGCTCCCGCCTGCGATCCGGCCGGCGGGTTCGGAGGCGGTCGGTGGCGGGTTGGTCTCGTTGTGTGATCTCATGATCTTTCCGTGGTTTCCCTTGTGGTCGAACTGACGTTTGGGTAGGGTGTGGGGGTGACCAATGCAGCCCCCACCTCCGCCCCGACGTCGTCGCTGGTCGAGGTCGAGCGGGTGGTCGGGGGGTGGTGCGACCGAACCGATCCGGCGCTGTATGCCGGGTCTGATGCGGCGGCGGTGGTGGAGCGGTTGGCTCGGGTGGTGCGCCGGTTGACCGCCAAGCAGGCTGGCTTCGCGGCCCGCGTCGAGCAGTGTCACAGCCAGCCCAGGCAGTACTCGTCCTCCGACGACTATCTGGCCCGGGTCAACGGCAGCTCGCGGGGTGAGGCCAAGAAGGCGATCGACACGGCCCGCCGCCTGCAGCTGGCCCCGGGTGCGGCCGCGGCGGCGTTCGAGCAGGGCGATCTGTCGGTCGGTGAGGCCAGTGAGATCGCCGGTGCCGTCGCCTTGGACCCTTCAGCTGAGGAGGCTCTGGTGGCCAAAGCCACCACCAGCCACGATCTGGCCGAGACGAAGGAGCGGGCCCGCAAGGTGCGGGCCGCGGCTCGGCGGGGGGAAGATCCGGCGGTGCGTCGGGCCCGGGTGCGGGCCAAGCGGCGCTGGTCGGAGTTCGACGACGACGACATGAAGGCCATCGCGGCGCGGTTCGCACCGGAGGACTGGGCCCGGATCAAGCCGGTGGTCGACGCCTACACCCGCGCCGTGTTCGAACGGGCCCGCCGACTCGGGCTACGCGACCCCCACGACGCCTACCGGGCCGACGGGGTGCTGGCCGCGTTGGCCGCCGCCGGCGAAGCCCTCGGCCTCGACCTGTCGACCCGGACCACCAAGGCGACCAAGCCCACCGCGACTGCGGCCACCGCCACCGAGTCCACTACGACCACGGCGAGCGACGCCGAGTCCACCGCGACTGCGGCCACCGACGCCGAGTCCACCACGACTACGGCGAGCGACGCCGAGTCCACCGGCACTGCGGCGACCGAGTCTCCGGCCGATCCGGCCGATCTCGATGAGCTGTTGGGGGTGCGGCCGAGTCGGGTCAAGTGGAACATGACCGTGCTGGTCGACGCCGTCGCGCTCCAACGCGGGTATGCGACGGCGAGTGAGACGTGTGAGATCCCGGGGTTCGGGCCCGTCAGCGTCGACCTCGCGCGGCAGATCCTGCCAGAGGCCCTCGTCGATGTCCTGGTCCACGATCTGGTCGACATCAAGGCGTATGCCACCCTCAGCCGCTACCGGCGCGTCGCCCTCGACAAAGCGCTGCAGGCCCGTGACCGACGCTGCGTCGTTCCCCGCTGCAAACGCAAGGGCCATCTCCAGGTCGATCACCGCCGCGACTTCGCCAAACAGGGCCCCACCTCCTATGACAACCTCGCCTTCTTGTGTGAGGTCCACCACCACGAAAAGACCCACCTCGGGGCCCGCCTCGAACGCGTCGACGACGAATGGCACTGGTACCCGCCACCCCCGACCCCCGGCCAACCCCGCCCACCACCCGGAACGATCCCCTGGCGGGCCAAGGTCGGCGAGCACCTCACCGCCTTCGACCTCACCAACCCCCCACCACCAAACGACCCCCAACCCCCACCCGGGGCCGACCCCACCCTGCCGTTCGGGTGATCGTCGGTCGAGGGAGGGTGGCGGTCGGCTGGGTCAGCCCTCGACCGCGAGGTCGCGCTGGCCGAGCCGGGTGGCGCGGGCCAGCTCCTCGGCCGATTCGAGCGACGAGTGCACGAACTCCTCGAGTGCCTGCTTGCGCTCGGCCAACGCATCGCTCGCACTGGCCAGTCGATCGCTGGCGCCGATGCGGCCGTCGTGGACGATCTGGCCGACGTGGGATCGCACGACCGCCTTGTTGGCCTTGCCCAAGTAGGCCTTGAACATGCCGACGTCGAAGGCACCGCGGTTCACCCGGTTGATGTCGAGCACGCGGGCGGGCGGGGTGCGCAGGTTGCGGACGATGCCCAGCCAACTGCCGATCTTGAGCAGGTAGTAGCTCGGGTCGAACTCCCACCAGAAGAACCCCTGCCGAGCCGACGCCTGGTAGTAGTGGTGGTTGTTGTGCCAGCCCTCGCCCATGGTGATCATGGCGATCAGGGCGGAGTTCCGGCTGGTGTCCTCGGTGGCGTAGCGGCGGCGGCCCATCACGTGCGCCAGCGAGTTCACGGTGAACGTGCCGTGCCACAGCAACACGGTCGACAGGAAGAAGCCGATCAGCAGGCCGCTCCACCCGGCGATCAGGTACGACGCGATGCCGAGCGCCCAGGGGCCGATCCAGTCCCGCTTGTTCAGGAAGACGAGCTCGGGGTACTTGGCGAAGTCGCGGATGCGGTCGTACTCGGTGGCCGCGTACTTGTCGCAGAGGATCCAGCCGACGTGGCTCCAGAAGAACCCCCGCTGGGTCGGCGAGTGGATGTCGCGCGGCGAGTCGCTGTAGCGGTGGTGGTCACGATGGTGCGCCGCCCACCACAGGGGGCCCTTCTGCGCCGCGGTCGTGCCGCCGAAGGCCATCACGAACTGCCAGAAGCGGTTGAGCCGGTAGCTGCGGTGACCGAAGTAGCGGTGGTAGCCCGCCGTGATGAAGAACATCCGGCCGTAGTAGAGGACCACGCACAGCACCACGGCCTTCACCGACACGCCCGTGAAGACGGCCAGCAGCGGGAGCAGGTGGAGCAGCACGAACGGGATCGACGTCAGCCGGTTGACCTGCTCGACCGAGTCGGGATCGGCGGGCGAGGGATGGTCGGGATCGAGGGGCCGATCGAGAGCCGGGACAGATGTGGGAAGCATCCAGGACCTTTGCCAGGCGTAGAGCTGTAGGGAGCGTGTGCGGCGGCGAGCGGCGAGGGAGGACGACCGGCGGCGAACAGTGGAACGCTAGCCTACCGACCAGTAGGTAGGGAGGGCGGCGGCTCTCGGATAACTCTCGGCAAACATCTGGCCGACATCTCGGGAACGCACCGGTGCCGTAGAGGTGTTGTGCCGACCGTGCCCACCGATTCGCCGTCGACCGACGCTCCGGGGAGGTCGACATCCCGGGGGCCGGTCACCGTCGGTCAGGCCCAGGTCGCCGGCGCCGTGGCCGCGGGCGTGGCCCTCGCCGTCGGCGAGGTGGTGACCGCGCTGGGCGGAACCGGCCAGTCACTGGTGGGTAGCGTGGGCAGCGCGTTCATCGACCAGGCCGGCGGTGACGTCGCCCGCACGGCCATCAGCATCTTCAGCACGGGCGACAAGCCGGCCCTGATCGTCGGCATCGTGCTCGTGTCGCTGCTGATCGGTGCCGGCCTGGGCTCGGCGTCGCGACGGCGGGCGTGGGTCGGCCCGGCCGGGTTCGCCGCCTTCGGTCTGGTCGGCATCATCGCCTCGGCCCGTGACGACCTGGCCTCCACCGGCCTGGCCGTCGTCGCCTCGGTGCTGGCGGTGCTCGCCGGCTCGGCCACCCTCTGGGCCCTGCTCAGGGTCGCCGCCACTGGTCGCCTCGTCCCCACCACCGGCCCGGCTCGGGCCATGCGGCCCGACCGCCCGACCGACCCGCACGCGTCGCGTCGGGCCTTCTTCGGCTACGCCGGCGCGGCCGGCGCTTTCGCGGTGGTGGTCGGCACGGCCGGCGCCCGCTCGCTGCGCGGGCGTTCGACGGTCGTCGACGACGCCCGAGCCCAGATCCAGCTCCCGCCGCCCACCAACCAGGCCGTGCCGGCGTCGGCCCCGGCCGCCATGCAGGGGCCGGGCACGGCCTCGTTCCCGGTCGACGGGCTCAGCCCCTACATCGTCCCGACCGACGACTTCTACCGGATCGACACCGCGCTCACGGTCCCGCAGGTGAACGTCGACACCTGGTCGATGAAGGTCAGCGGCATGGTGGACAACCCCTTCGAGTTGACCTTCGCCGATCTGCAGGCGCTGCCGCAGGTGCAGGAGGCGGTGACGCTGTCGTGCGTGTCGAACGAGGTCGGCGGCAACCTCGTCGGCAACGCCGTCTGGCAGGGCGTGCCGCTGCGCACGCTGCTCGACCGGGCCGGCGTGCAGCCCGGCGCCACCCAGATCGTCGGCAAGTCGGTGGACGGCTTCACCGTGGGGTTCCCCACCGCCGCCCTCGACGACGGCCGCACCGCCCTGGTGGCGGTCGGGATGAACGGAGCGCCGCTGCCCGGCCTGCACGGCTTCCCGGCCCGGCTCGTGGTCGCCGGACTCTACGGCTACGTCTCGGCCACGAAGTGGTTGAGCGAGATCCGGCTCACCACGCTGGAGGACTTCGACGGCTACTGGGTTCCGCGCGGGTGGGCCAAGGAGGCGCCGATCAAGACGCAGTCTCGGATCGACGTGCCCCGCTCGGGCGCCAGCGTGCCGGCTGGGACCATGGCCATCGCCGGCGTGGCCTGGGCTCCGGGCCCGGGTCGGGGGATCACCAGGGTCGAGGTGCAGGTCGACGACGGCGACTGGGTCGAGGCCAAGCTGGGCGACGTGCTGTCCGACGAGACCTGGCGGGAGTGGATGGTGCAATGGGATGCGGTGCCGGGCACCCACACGGCGCGGGTGCGCGCCACCGACGGCACCGGCCAGACCCAGACGTCGGACAAGGCTCCGGTCGAGCCCGACGGCGCCACCGGCTGGCACACGCGCCGCTTCAAGGTCACCGGCTGACATCCCTCCGACCAGCGGTCTGACGGAGCGTCAGAACGGGTGCCCTACACTCGCCCGGTCGAATCCGAAGCACGAACGTGGGGACGCAGATGACCGAGGACCGCCCGCTCGACGAGCAGGTGCTGCACCGGGTGGAGAACGGCGTGGCCTGGATCACCCTCAACCGGCCGGAGGCGCACAACGCCATCACGCCCGACCAGCGCGACCGGATGATCTGGTTGCTCTCCGAGGCCAGCGCGGAGCTCGAGGTGCGGTGCGTCGTGATCACGGCCAGCGGCAAGGGCTTCTGCACCGGCGCCGACCTCCGGGCGTCCCGCCCGGCCCGACCTCGCCCCGACGGCGCGCCCGAGCGCACCTCCGGCGAGGTCGCCCGCATGATCCGCGACGGGGCGCAGGCCCTGATCGCCGCCGTCATGGACTGCGAGAAGCCGGTGATCGCCGCGGTCAACGGCACGGCGGCCGGCATCGGCGCCCACCTCGCCTTCGCCTGCGACCTGGTGATCGCGGCCGAGAGCGCCAGCTTCGTCGAGGTGTTCGTGCGCCGGGGGCTGGTGCCCGACGGCGGCGGTGCCTACCTGCTCCCCCGCCTGATCGGGCTGCAGAAGACCAAGGAGCTCATGTTCTTCGGCGACAAGCTCTCCGCGGCCGACGCCGCGGCCATCGGCCTGGCCAACAAGGTCGTCCCCGACGACGAGCTGCTGACGGTGGCCGGCGAGTGGGCCGCCCGCCTGGCCTCGGGGCCGCGCTCGATCGTGGCGACCAAGTGGCTGATCAACCGCTCGCTCGACAGCGACCGGGCCACCTCGTTCCACGACGAGGCCATGGCCCAGGACCTGAACATGACCACCGCCGATGCGCAGGAGGGCGTGGCCAGCTTCGTCGAGCGCCGCGACCCCGACTACCAGGGCTGGTAGCGGTCAGTCCGAACGATCGGACGAGGCGGCCGCGCGGCGCAGGCGATCGCGCACGGCCGCGCCGACACCGGCCGCGGGAGGCGGGACCACCAGCAGCACGTCGGCGCCGAGCCGGTCGGCCTGGCGCAGCCGGTCGTAGAGCACGCGGGCGAAGTCGTCGGCCGCGCCGGCCGGCTCGAGCTCGATGACCTCGCCGGGGAGGTCGTCGGTGGCGGTCGGGGCCAGCACGACCACCATCGTCCCCGGCTGATCCGACACGATGGTCCCGGCCCGGGCGACGACCGTGGTGGCGTCGACCACCTCGACCCTGGCCCGTGGCGCGTAGTGCGCGTCGAGCATGCCGGGGGCCCGGGCGCCTCCTGCCTGGGAGACGGCATCGTCGGTCACCGAGACCCCGGGCTCGAACCCGAGCGCGTCCGCCAGCCGCTCGAGGCTGACGCCGCCGAGGCGCAACACGACGGGCTCGTCCCCGGTGCAGTCCACGATGGTGGATTCGACGCCGACCCCGCACGGCCCGCCGTCGAGCACCAGATCGACATCGTCGCCGAGATCGGCCCGGACGTGGTCGGCGGTGGTGGGGCTCACCCGGCCGAAGCGGTTGGCCGACGGCGCGGCGACACCGGCCGGGGCATGGGGCCGGAGAGCGGAGAACGCCCGCAGCAGCGCCCGGGCGACCGGATGATCCGGCACGCGCAGCCCCACGGTCGGCCGGCCGCCGGTGACGGCGTCGGGGACGGAGGGCGCTCGTTCGAGCAGCAGGGTCAGGGGACCGGGCCAGAAGGCGTCGGCCAGGAGACGGGCGGCGGTGGGGATGGCCACGGCCCACTGATCGACGGCCGCGGCATCGGCGACGTGCACGATCAGGGGATGGTCGGACGGTCGGCCCTTCACCGCGAACACCCGCCCGACCGCGTCGGCATCGGAGGCATCGGCCCCCAGCCCGTAGACCGTCTCGGTCGGGAACGCCACCAGCCCCCCATCGGCGAGCACCGCCGCGGCCCGCTCGATCTCGGCCTCGTTCGCCGTGCCGATCACCGTCATCCCGGAGATGCTGCCATCCGCGCGCCACCCGGGACGAATACCACCACGCTCCACGCGTGGACGTCCACGGACCGGTCAGGGCAGTCGGTTGGCCCGGGCGACCCCGCCGAACCAGTGACCGCTCGGCTTGATCGTGCGGGCGAAGGTGTCGCGGTCGACGGCCACCAGGCCGAACTGCGGGCCGTAGCCCAGAGCCCACTCGAAGTTGTCGAGCAGGCTCCAGTAGGTGTAGCCGCGCACGTCGAGGCCGCCGGCGAGGCAGCGCAGCACCCCCTCGAGGGCCTGGCGCACGTAGTCGATGCGCCGAGAGTCGTCGGTGGCGGCCAACCCGTTCTCGGTGACGATCAGCGGCAGCTCGCCCCCCGTGACCTCCCACGCCCGGCGCAGCGTCGCCTCGAGCGAGCGCGGCCAGAACTCGTAGCCCATGGTCGACACCAGCTCGACCCCCGGCTCCGGGCCCACCGCGCCGTCCGGGCCGATGCGCGCCCTCGAATAGGTCTGCACCCCGAGAAAGTCGTCACCGTCCGTGACCGCGAGGAACTCGTCCTCCATGCGGTGGCGGATGCGGTCCCGCATGGCCTCGCCGCCCTCCACCGCCACGTAGTCGATCATGGCGACGGTCAGCCCCACCGGCACGCCCGGTGCCCCGGCGCGGATGGCGTCGACGGCCAGCCGATGGGCCGAGCACAGCACCTCGTTGGCCTTGCGGCGCCGCGCCGGGTCCTGCACACCCGGTGGGAAGAACCCCGAGAGATAGCCACCGGTCGCCACCATGTTCGGCTCGTTGATGGTGCAGGCCCGGCGCAGCACGGGGGCCAGCGCCTCGCTGGCCCGGTGGCAGAAGGCGCCGAACCGGTCGGCCGTGTCGTCGACCGCCCAACCGCCGAGGTCGGCGACCCACCGTGGGGTGGTGAAGTGGTGGAAGCTGACGACGGGGTCGATGTCGGCGTCGAGCAGTGCCTGACCCAGCGCGAGGTAGTGGTCGACAGCGGCGGCGGACCACTCCCCCGGCTCGGGCTCGATCCGGCTCCACTCGATCGAGAAGCGGTAGTCGTCGAGGCCGAGCTCCGACACGATGGCCACGTCCTCGGGCCAGCGGTTCCACGAGTCGCAGGCGTCCCCGCTGGGCTCGGTGACCCGCGCCCCGGGCGTGTGCTCCCAGGCCCACCAATCGTTGTTCCAGTTGCCGCCCTCGATCTGGTGGGCCGCGGTGGCGGTCCCCCAGCGGAACCCCTCGGGGAACCCGGTCACGGCATCGACTCCTCCGTCGCTCGGCTGCCGGCGAACCGTAGCGCCCACACCACACGCTCGCGGGAGCCGCCCGTACACTCCACGAGCCATGGTCCCTCTTTCGGTGCTCGACCTCGTTCCCGTCACCGAGGGCTCGACCCCCGCCGTCGCCCTGCGCAACAGCCTCGACCTGGCCCGCCTCGCCGAGCGGCTCGGCTATCGGCGCTACTGGGTGGCCGAGCACCACAACATGCGGGGCATCGCCGAGCGCGGCCACGTCGGTGGTCATCGGCCACCTCGCGGGAGGCACCTCCACCATCCGGGTCGGCGCCGGCGGCATCATGCTGCCGAACCACTCACCCATGGTCATCGCCGAGCAGTTCGGCACGCTCGAGGCGCTCTACCCCGGACGCATCGACCTCGGCCTGGGCCGGGCCCCCGGCTCCGACCAGCTCGCCGCCCGGGCCCTGCGGCTCGGCCCGGACCGCTCCGACGACTTCCCGCGCGAGGTCATGCAGCTGCAGGCGTTCCTCGCGCCCGAGCAACCGGGCCAGGCCCTGCGGGCGTTCCCCGGCGCCGGGTCCGAGGTGCCGATCTGGATCCTGGGCTCGTCGCTGTTCGGGGCCCAGCTCGCGGCGGCGCTCGGGCTGCCCTACGCCTTCGCCTCGCACTTCGCGCCCGATGCGCTCATGGCCGCCCTGCAGACCTACCGGGCCGGCTTCCAGCCCTCCGAGCAGCTCGACCGGCCCTACGCCATGATCGGCCTCAACGTGGTGGCGGCCGACACCGACGCCGAGGCCCGCCGGCTGTTCACGACCATCCAGCAGGGGTTCACCAACCTGCGGCGGGGCCGGCCCGGGCCCTACCAGCCGCCGATCGACGACATCGACACCTACTGGACCGACACCGAGCGGGTCCAGGCCTCGCACATGCTGAAGTACGCCGTCGTCGGCTCGCCCGAGACCGTGCGCGCCGGGCTCGACGCCATCGTCGACCAGACGGACGCCGACGAGCTCATGGTCGTCTCGGCCATCTACGACCACGACGCCCGCCTGCGCTCCTACGAGATCCTCGCCGAGGTCGCGGCGAGCTCCACGGGCGCCTCCACACCGGTCGGGTAGGCGAGACGCCGGCGCGGCGACCCATCCAGGCCGACGAGGGTTCACCTCAGGCCTCGACGCACGTCACCAGGGCGTCGAGCTCGTCCTGGGTGCCGATGGCGATGATGACCTGGCCGCCTCGGATCTCGAGGTCGGGAGACGGGTTCGTCCGGAACGTCCCGTCGGCGTCGCGGAGCGCCAGCACCAGCGCACCGGTGCGGTCCCGCAGGTGCGAGTCGCGGAGCGTCCGACCGACGATCGGCGAGTCGATGCCGACCGCCACCTCCTCGAGCCGGAACTCGAGCGAGCGTTCGCGCATCACCACGTCGACGAACTCGGCGACGTGGGGCCGCAGCACGAACGCGGCCATGCGGGCGCCGCCGATGCTCTGCGGGTTCACCACCCGGTCGGCGCCGGCCCGCACCAGCTTGTCGGCGCTCCCCTGGCTGCGGGCGCGGGCCACGATGAACAGGTCGGGGCGCAGGGCCCGGGCGCTGAGGGTGATGAACGAGTTGTCGGCGTCGCCTTCGACGGCCGCCACCAACGACGCGGCCCGGTCGATGCCGGCCGCCTGCAGGACCGAGTCCTCGGTGGCGTCACCCACCACCGACGGATGGGGTGCCTCGGCCACGGCCTCGGGATCGAGCTCGACCACCACCAGGTCACGACCGGCGGCCGCCACCTCCGCCGCGATCGAGCGCCCCACCCGGCCCCATCCGCAGATGATGACGTGCCCCTGCATCGAGGCCAGCGACTGTTCCATGCGACGTCTCCCGAGGAGTTCGTTGAGGCGGCCCTCGATCAAGGTCTCGATGAGCACGCTGAAGGTGTAGAGCGCGGCGCCGACCCCGACGAGGATCAGCACCATGGTGAAGACCTGACCGGTCGCCGACAGCGGCTCGACCTCACGGAAGCCCACCGTCGACACCGTCGTGACCGTCTGGTACAGCGCGTCGAGCACGGTGAAGCCGAGCACCACGTAGCCGACGGTGCCGACCACCAGCACCAGTACCAGAGCGATCGACGCGCCGGCCAGACGTCGCCAGTGGCTCATGCCCAGACCCTACGACCCGGCCGTCGTCCCACCGCGCCCGATGCCCGAGGCGGCGGCCGCGGCCTTCACGTGGTCGGCGTCGGCCGGGAGGATCACACCGGCGGCGACGGCGGCATCGGTGGCCGCGCTCCAGCGCTCGACGAACGAGTCGTGGTCGCCGTAGCGCTCGGCGAGGGCCTCGCGGCCGAACGCGATCGTCGTGCCGAACAGGTCGCAGAACGAGTCGCCCTCCTGGCCGAGGCCTGACAGCGTCGCGACGGGCACGTCGACGTGCGGGGTGCGGACGCCACCACGGGCGTTGCCGACCGCGTCGAGCTCGAAGCCAGAGCCGTCGGCATCGAGCTCGAGCCGGGGCATGGACCGCGGTGGCTCTCCGGTGCGGACCCAGCGGTCGAGCGCATGGAGCGCGGCCCGCACCACGTAGGCCTGCGGGCCGGCGTTGATCGGCGACCCGCAGGTGATGAAGCCGTGGTACACGGAGCGGGGCGGGTCGGACATGGCCGCGAACAGCGAGGCGTCGGCTTCGCCGGAGCCGTCGTCGGCGTCACCGATGCCGAGCTGGTACGCGTCGCCGTGGGCCGTGCCCGCGACCTCCCAGCTGCGGAACGAGGCCGTGTCGGGCTGGCGGGCCCGGGCGTAGCCGAGGTGCTCGCCGACCAGGTCGGTCTCGGCCGAGAGCACGAGCACCGGCACGTCGAGGTCGGTGCGCACGAGCGTCGGGTCGGGCGCCTCGATCATCGGGGGTGGGAGGGAGTCGCGGCTCAGGCCGTTGACCCGCCGACCGAGCAGCAGCGGCGCGGCCCCGGCGGCCCGGCTGTGCAGCAGGAAGCCGTCGTACGCGCGCGACGTCGGCGCCACCGCGTTGACGTAGGTGCTGAGGCGGAAGGCCGACTGCGACTCGCCGATGGCCAGCACCCGCTCGGGCACCAGCCCGTCGAGCAGCGTGGCCGCATCGTCGCGGATCGTCTCGCCGATCTGGCGGAAGATGTCGTAGGAGTAGTCGTCGCCCGGATGCGACAACGAGCCGTAGCGCTCGGGATCGGCCACCTTCAGGGCCAGGAACGAGCCGGGGTCGTCGGCGTCGCGCCCGTCGATGCCGACGACCTGGGCCGACACGCCGACCCACACGGCACCGGCGCGGATGATCCCGACGTGGGCGTAGGTCCAGTCCGGTGAGGCGTCGAGCCCGCCGGAGACGTTCAGCCACTCGACGTGGACCGTCCCGTCGAACCGGGCCGGGTCGAGTGGGCGACGAACGACGACGCGGGTGGTGAAGGGAGCCGCGTCCACCGCGGCGCACCGACCAGCGCCCGTCGACGGCCAGCGGCGAGTCGGTGATGAGCGACTCGGCCACGCCCGACACGAAGAACTCCCGCTCGGCGTAGCCCACCGGGCCCAGGTGGACCCCGTGCGGCCCGAGCACGACCGATCCCCGGCCCGGGGCGCCGCTCCCGGTGGCGATGGGCCCGTCGACAGTCGTCACAGGCGACGGTCTAGCTCACCCGGTCGGACGCTGCCGAACCCCGAACATAGACAACCCGATATAGCACTCGTTAGACTGGAGCCATGGAACCGGGTGATCTCCTGCGGACGGCCCGTCGCCGCCACGGCCTGAGCCAGGCGACGACGGCCGCTCGCGCCGGCACCAGCCAACCCGTGATCTCGGCCTATGAGCACGGCCGCCGTGACCCGACCACCGGCACCCTGCGCCGACTGCTCGCCGCCACCGGTGAACGCCTCGACCTGCGCCTCGCCGCCACGTCGCCCGCCATCCCTCCGGCCACCTCCCCCGCCGAGCACGGCGAGCGGCTCGTCGACGTGCTCCTGCTCGCCGACGCCATCCCGCCCCGGCCAGGCCGTCGCCCCCCGCTCGCCTTCCCGCGCATCTCGTCGGTCTGACGTGGTCGAGGTGAAGGGGCCGTCGCTCCCGGACAAGGTGCTGGCCATCCACCGGGCGCTGCGCGACGTCCCCCACGCCTTCGGCGGCGCGCTCGCCCTCGCCTACCACGCCGAGCCACGATCCACCGTCGACATCGACGTGAACGCCTTCGTCCCCACCGGGCAGGCCGACGACGTGCTCGAGCCGCTCGGTGGGCTCGGCATCGACGTCGCCGGCGCCGCCTCCACCATCGACGAGCAGGGCCAGGCCCGGGTGATGTGGGGTCCCACTCCCGTCGATCTGTTCTTCGCCTACGACCGCTTCCACGACGCGGCCGCCCGGGCCAGCATCGAGGTGCCGTTCGCCGACCAGACGATCCGTGTGCTGTCGGCCGAGCACCTCACCGTCTGCAAGGCCGTGTTCGACCGCCCCAGGGACTGGATCGACATCGAGGCCATGATCGACCAGGGCGCCCACATCGAGGCCGCCGAGGTGCTCCGTTGGGTCGGCCGCATCGCCGGGGACGACGACCCCCGCTACGACCGCGTCGCCGCCCTGCTCAGCGCCACCGGCTGACTGACGGGGGCCCGACGGTCAGTCGTGCAGGGAGACGATGCGGCCGATGCTCGGCGGAACCACGCCGCCGTAGACCTCGGCCCAGGACGCGGCGGCCGCCGGCGCGCCGGTCGAGCGCTCGATGGTGAGCCACCGCTCGGAGCCGGCCACGAAGTCCTCGAGGGCGACCGAGCAGCGGCGCTGGTACTCGTCGTGCCCCCATTCCTCGAGCCGACGGCTCACCTCGGTCGGGGCGAAGAAGAGCTCCGGCGTGGGCCCGACCGAGACCTGGGCCATCGGTGAGTCGTGGTGGCTCTTGCCGATGATCATCGAGTACTTCAGCCGATCGCCGAGGTGCTCGTGCACCGCGGCCAGCACCGACGAGTCGCCCGCCATGTCGACCGAGACCGCATCGACGGCCGGCATCGAGGCGATGTCGTCGTAGGTGACGACATCGGTGTACCACCCCAGCGAGCGCACGAACTCGGCGTTGCCGGCCGAGGTCACGCCGACCACCGCCCCGAGCCCCCGCGCCGAGGCGCGCTGGGCGAAGCCGATCGCGGTCTTGGACGACGCCGACAGCACCACCGCGGCATCGGCTCCGAAGAACTCCTGATCGGCGAAGAAGCAGTCCGCGAGGAAGGCGGTGAGGAAGAGGCCCCGGAGCAGCGCGTGGCGGTCCTCGGCGTCGCCGAGCCGATCGGGCGCGACCGCCGGGTACATCGGGTCGTGGCCGGTCTCGACGTAGCTGCGGTACACGGGCGCGTGGGCCAGCCGGTGGGCCCCGTCGTCGCGCAGGCCGTCGGCGGTCGGGCTGACCGTGAGGTCGGCGAAGCGGGCCATGGGGAACCAGCCGTAGTAGCGGCCGCCCGCCGCCACGTCGGGGTGCGTGGACTCGACCACGTCGGCCCAGCCCATGGCCGGCACCCGACCCCACGCCGGGTCGCCGGTCGGGAAGAAGTCCCAGTAGCCGAGCATGTCGCCCAGCACGGCATAGGTGACGTTGTTGGCGGTGAGGGCGAAGCGATCGACCCGAAGCCGCACCTGGTCGGCGGCGAGCGGCTCGAGCGGCGTCTCGACCAGGCGGGTCTCGCCGCACGCCGCCCGATCGACCTCGAGGACGACGTTGGTGCTCATGGCGTCGGCAGGAAGTCGAGGAGCAGCTCGTTCACCCGTTCGGGCGCCTCGAGCATCAGCCAGTGATCCCGTCCCTCGAGCACCTCGAGGCGCCACGGGCCAGAGACGAAGGCCGCCGAGCCCTCCATCTGCTCGCGACCCAGGGCGAAGTCGCTCGACCCCCAGATGCCCATCGTCGGCGCCGCGACCGGCGGGAACTCGATGGGTGGTTGCACGAGGCTCTCGGGGGCGACGTTGGCCCGATACCAGTTGAGCGAGGCGGTGAGGGCGCCCGGCTCGCTGAGCCGCGCCTTGATCTCGTCGAGCTGGGGGTGGTGGCACCACTCGCGCATGTTGGTGAAGTCGTCCATCGACAGCCACTGCTCGGCGATGCCCTCGAACTGGAACAGCAGCATGTACCAGCTCAGCTGCCGCTGGCCGAACCCGGCGCCGGCGAACGCCGCCGGGTGGCCGACCGACAGGCAGACGAGGTGGTCGACGCGGTCGGGCATGAAGGCGGCGATGGCCCACGCCAGCGCCGCGCCCCAGTCATGGCCGACCACGTGGGCCTTCTCGATGCCGAGGTGGTCGAGCACGCCGAGCACGTCACCGGCGAGCAGCAGGATGTTGTAGGCGTCGGCGCCCTCCGGCTTGTCCGACGCCCCGAACCCCCGCAGGTCGGGGGCGACGACCTGGTACCCGGCGGCCACCAGGGCCTCGGTCTGGTGCTGCCAGAGCTCGTGGGTGTCGGGCCAGCCGTGCAGCAGCACGACGGGAGGGCCCTCTCCCTGCACGGTGACGTCCAGCCCGACTCCGGCGGTCTCGATGCGCATGTCCAGGTGCTCCTGTGGTCGATGGTCGGCGAGGCGGGATCAGGCCGAGCGGACGATGTCGAGCAGCTCGGCCCTCGTCGGTCCCGGCAGCGGCTCGGCCGGTGTCGGCGTGGGCCAGCACCTTGTCGAGCACGCCCGGCCGGTGCAGCACCTCGCCGGGCCGGGCCAGCAGGCTGGCGATGTCGATGAAGCCCCGGAAGATGTCCGGATCCGAGCCGGCGGCCGCCCCCATGGCCTGGCCGATGGCCCACTGCGGATCGTCGGTCTCGTAGGGCACCCCCGCGATCTGGGCCTCGATCTCGCCCAGGCGATGGCGGTCGAAGTCGAGGGTGTCGCGGTAGAACGGCTCGACCTGCTCGAGGGTGACCTCGTGCCACGCCGAGGCGAACGACCGCGGGTCGTCGAGCCCGCAGTCGCGCACCAGGTCGCGGAGGGCCACGGCGTGGATCAGCCCGATGCTCGCGCCCCGCCCGACCGAGGGGTTCGTGCAGGCCCACGAATCGGCGACCGGCGCCACTCCCGTGGCGACGGGCCGGCCGTCGACGACGAAGCTCCGGTGACGGTCCTCGATCTTGGCCATGAGCTGGATGTCGGTGAGGGGCTCCCCTTGGAGCCAGTGCGCGAGCAGGGGGTAGCTCCCCACGATCCGCTCCCAGGTCGCCACGTCGCGGGCCGGGCGCAGCTCGGCGTCGCTGGCGGCGGCGACGATGCCCATGCCCCAGGTGCCGTTGTCCGCGGGCAGGGACAGCACCGACACCGAGTCGTAGTGCTGCAACGGTGGTCCGAACGCGGGCGGCAGCGAGCCGTCGGGCGACCGGAAGTAGCGCCCGTAGTACATGAAGCCGGAGTCCTCCCGCTCCTCGATCGGCGCGGTCGCCCCAATGGCCTCGAGCATCGACGGCAGCGCCGAGCGACGGCCGGTGGCATCGACCACGAGATCGGCTCGCAGCTCCTCCCCCGCGTCGGTGAGCACGCCGGTCACGTGGGGGATGCCGTCGGCGAGCGGATCGCCGGTGAGCAGGCCCTTGACCGCGACCCCCCGCCGCAGGGTCACGTTCGGCGTCGCCGCCGCGGTGCGGGCGAAGGCGGCCTCGACCATGGGCCGCCGTCCGGTCATCGCCTCGAAGCGGTCGTCGTCGGGACGGCGACCGCCGGTCATCTCGTCGGGCGCGCCGTCGATCGGGTTGAGGCGCAGCACGCCGTCGGCGTCGAGCGCGGCGACCACCGAGGGCAGCTCGGCCTCGACGATCTGACGGAACCGGGGCAGGAAGTAGTGGATCATGCGGAACTGGTTGACGCCCGTGCGCTCCCAGCTGTCCCATGCCTCGTCGCCGGTCGCCGGCGGAGGCGCCGGGTCGCGCTCGAGCACGGTGACCGCATGGCCGTCGCCGGCGAGCAGCATCGCCGTCGACAGTCCACCCATGCCTCCGCCCATCACGAGGATGTTGGCCATCGGTCGATCCCCCTGTTCGCCATCCGACGGCCGGAGCCTAACGGCGGGACGGCCGCGGCGCGGGAGGGCCCCGCCCGCGGAGGGTGTGCCCACCCCGGCGAGGTGTGATGAAATGCACAGGTCGTGCAACATGGTCGACTGCCCGGCTGCCGGGTGGGTGACGTCCTTGGGGGGAGGTCGACGGATGGAGACGAGCACGCGCGAGGTCGAGACCGCCCCCGCCCGTGAACCGATGCCCCATCTCCCCGGCCTCGACGGCCTGCGGGCCATCGCCGTGCTCGCCGTGCTCGGCTACCACCTGTGGCCTGGGCTGGTCCCCGCCGGCTTCCTCGGCGTCACCGTGTTCTTCGTGCTGTCGGGGTTCCTGATCACCCGGCTGCTGCTGGCCGAGCACTCGACGACGTCCACGGTCTCGCTGCGCGGGTTCTGGACCCGTCGGGCCCGCCGCCTGCTGCCCGCCTCCCTGGCCACGCTGGTCGCCGTCGCCGTGATCTGGATGCTCGAGGGGTGGCTGACCCGGGCCTTCGCCGCCGACATCCTGTGGTCGCTGGCCGACCTGGCCAACTGGCACACCCTGACCTCGGGAGCGACCTACGGCGCCGCCGGCATCGACTCGCCGGTGCTGCACTTCTGGTCGCTGGCCATCGAGGAGCAGTGCTACCTGGTGCTCCCGCTGGTGGTGTGGGCGGTGCTGCGCTGGCGCGGGTGGTCGGTGCGCACGTTGGGTCGGGTCGTCATGGTGATGCTGCTGGCGTCGCTGGCCTACACCGCGGTGCACCACGGCGACGCCAACCTCGTGTACCTCTCGACCTTCTCCCGGGTGGCCGAGCTGCTGATCGGGGTGCTGCTGGCCGTCGTCCTCGCCCGCCGGCGCGCCCTCCCCTCCGACCCGGCCTGGCCGGTCGTGGGCTCGCTGGCGCTCGGCGGGCTGCTGGTCGTGATGGCCGTGACATCGCTCGACGCCCCGATCTACGCCCGAGGCGGGCTCGTCGCGGCGGCGCTGCTGTCCGCCCTCGCCCTGGTCGGTGCCGTCGTCGACGGCCCGCTGGCCCGCTCCCTCGCGGTCGCGCCGCTCCGCGCCATCGGGCGCATCAGCTACGCGGTCTACCTCTTCCACTGGCCGATCCTCATGGCCTTCCGCGAGGCGAACGTCGACGCCTGGTACGTGGCCCCCGTCACCCTGGCGGCCACCTTCGCGCTGGCGTGGCTGTCCATGGTTGCGCTCGAGGACCCGATCCGCAGCCGTCGGCGGGTGCTCGGCGCGCCGCGGCAGCTGGTGCTGGCCGTGGCCACGACCATCGTCGTCGTGTGCGTGTTCGGCGTGGCGCCGGTCGCGACCGATCTGGACTTCGCGACGGCCCAGTCGCAGTTCGACGACCTCGCCGCGACGACGCCCTACCTGTCGGGATCCGACCCGGCCGGGTCGAAGGACGCTGACCCCCTGGCGCACCTGGCGACACCGGCGGCCGGCGACCTCCCCGACCGGACCGCCTCGCCGGCCACCGTGGCCCACCCCACCGTCATGGTGTTCGGGGACTCCACCGCGCTCGATGCTGGGGCTCGGTCTCATGTACACCGACGTCGCCACGGAGGTGCCCGGCTTCGCCAACGTGGGCTGCCCGATCACGCGGGGCGGATCGTTCCGGCTGAACTTCGCCGACGACTCGACCGGCAAGCTCTTCACCGTCGGCAAGCCCTGCGACTGGACCAGGAAGCTGCCCGACCTGGCCGGCCGGGGCCACCCGCAGCTCGCCCTCTTCTCCGGCGGCCTGATCGACACCGTGCCCCGCAAGATCCCCGCCCTCGGCCCCGGATGGCACACCGTCGACGAACCGAGGTTCCAGGACCTGTTGCGCTCCGAGTACGAGGCCGCGATCGACGACGTCGTCTCCGCCTCCCCCGGCACCAGGGTGGTGCTGCTGACGCTGTCCCCCGACTGGAAGCACGGCGGCGAGCGCCACCGGGCCCGGATCGACATCATCAACGGCCTGTTCGGCCAGGTGGCCGCCGACCGACCCGGCGTCACCGAGATCGTCGACCTGAAGTCGTGGATCGATGCCACCGGTGAACGGGAGCGGCTGTGCCCCGACGGGCTGCACCTCGTGCCGGCCACGACGGCCAAAGAGGTCTACGAGCGGTTCCTCGGCCCGAGGCTGCAGCAGATCGCGGCCGAACCACCCGCCGCGCTCCACTGACCGGCCCGCCGACGGGCGAGTGGTCAGGCCCTGACCGCTCCGCCCTCGGGCAGCCGGACCGCGTACTCGATCACCCGCTCGACGACCTCGGGGGAGGCCTTGGCCAGCGCACCGCTGTCGAAGGGCGGCTGCGGGTCGTACTCGATCATGAGCTGCATGGCCCGGGCGGCGACGTCGTCGACGAGCAACTCGCTCAGACGCAGCGCCATGTCGATCCCCGAGGACACGCCGGCGGCCGTGATGATCCGCTCGTCGAGGTGCTCGACCACCCGATCGGACGTGGGGACGGCGCCGAGCTGCTCGAGCTCGTCCAGCACCGACCAGTGGGTCGTGGCCGTGAGCCCGTCGAGCAGCCCCGCCGCGCCCAACACGAGCGAGCCGGTGCAGACCGAGGTGGTGAACCGGGTCGTCGGGTGCACGGTCCGCACCCAGTCGAGGACGCGATCGTCGTGCATCAAGGGCCTGCTGCCGACCCCTCCGGGCACGACGACCACGTCGGGTTCGGTGACGTCCTCGAACACGGCGTCGACCGACAGCCCGAGGAAGCCGTTCTCGGTGCGGACCGTCCCGACCTCGTGACCGACGAAGACCACGGTGGCATCGGGCAGGCGCTGCAGCACCTCGTAGGGCCCGACGATGTCGAGCGCGGTGACGTGGGGGAACAGGACGGCGGCGATCTGCATGCCCACAGTGTCCGACGGGCACGATCGGCTGGCAACGACACAGATCCCACGATCTCGGCCATGCCGGGTCAGGGCGCGGCCGCCACCCGCCTCAGCCGCTCGAGCTGGTCGGCCGTCAACGACCGGAACGTGTCCAGCGAGGCCACGTTCTCGCGCAGCTGCTCGGGCGAGGTCGCGCCGAACAGGACGCTGGCCAGCCGGGGGTGAGCGAGGGCGAAGGAGAAGGCGAGCGAGGTCGGCGTCAGGCCCCACTCCTCGGCCAGGGCCACCAGCGCCTCGGCCCGGTGCCGACTGTGGACCTCCTCGGGCCTGGTGCCGTCGGCCGTGGCTCGACCGGTCTCACCCCGCAGGTACTTGCCGGTCAGCGTGCCTCCGGCGAGCACGAACGAGGCCACCAGACCGATGTCGGCGTCGTCGAGCACCGCCTGCATGGCCTGGTCGTCGACCCATCCGGGCGCGGCCACGCTGTAGGGCAACTGCGCCGCGACCGGAAGTGGCGCCCCGAGCGAGCGGGCGGCGCCGACGGCTTCGGCCAGGTCGGCGGCCGACCAGTTCCCGATGCCCCAGGCCCGGGCCCGACCCGAGTCGATCAGCCCGGCGACGTCGGTCACCAGATCGCCGATGGCCAGGCCCTCCGGCGGGGGCATGGCGTAGATGAGGTCGACGTGCTCGAGCTCCATCCGGCCGAGCGACCCGTCGAGCTCGGCCGCGGCATCCTGGTCGGGCCAGAACTCCCACCACAGCTTGTTGGCCACCACCACCTCGTCCCGCACCCAGCCGGCGGCGCGGAACAGCTCACCGAAGACCACCTCGGAGTAGCCGGTCGGGATCGGGGCGGTGCCGGTCTCGTCGTCGTAGCGGGCATCGTCGAGGAACGTGATGCCGGCGTCGCGGGCGGCGAGCATGACGGCCAGGGCCTGCTCACGGGGGATGCGTTCGAACGTGCGCCACGACCCGAGCGCGAACAGGGACACCTGCAGCTCCGACGGGCCCAGTCGTCGCTGCGGGAGCTCGCTCACGGGCTCGTTTCCGCCATGAACCCGAGCACGTCCTGGCGGGTGACCACACCCTGGGGCTTGCCGTCGTCGAGCACGACCACGGCGTCGCCGGCCGCCAGCGCCGCGACCAGAGCCGAGAGCGGCTCACCCGCCCCGATGAGCGGCAGGGGCGGAGCCATGTGGTGCTCGAGGGGGTCGTCCATGGTCGCCCGTCCCGACGTGAGCAGGTCGAGCAGGTCGCGCTCGCCCACCGAGCCGACCACCTCGGCCGCCATCACCGGAGGTTCGGCCCGCACGATCGGCATCTGCGACACGCCGTACTCGCGCAGGATGGCGATCGCCGTGGCGACGGTCTCGTCGGGGTGGCTGTGCACGAGTTGGGGCAGGACGGTGCCCTTGCGGGTCAGCACGTCCCCCACCTTCGGCTCGCTCGACTGATCGTCGAGGAATCCGTAGTCGGCCATCCAGTGGTCGTCGAAGATCTTGGAGAGGTAGCCCCGCCCGCCGTCGGGCAGCAGCACGACGATCACCGCGTCGGGCCCGGCCTCGGCGGCCACCCGCACCGCGGCCACGGTGGCCATCCCGCACGATCCGCCGACGAGCAGGCCCTCCTCACGAGCGAGCCGACGGGTCATGAGGAAGCTGTCGCGGTCGCTGACCGCGATGATCCGGTCGGCCACGTCGCGGTCGTAGGTGTCGGGCCAGAAGTCCTCGCCGACGCCCTCCACGAGATAGGGCCGACCGGTCCCCCCGGAGTAGACCGACCCCTCGGGGTCGGCGCCGATGATCTGCACCCGGCCCCCGCTGACCTCCTGCAGGTAGCGGCCAGTGCCGCTGATCGTGCCGCCGGTGCCGATGCCGCAGACGAAGTGCGTGATCTCCCCGCCGGTCTGCTCCCAGATCTCGGGGCCGGTCGACTCGGCGTGGGACCTCGGGTTCTCGGGGTTCGAGTACTGGTCGGGCTTCCACGCTCCCGGCGTCTCGCGCACCAGGCGATCGGACACCGAGTAGTACGAGTCGGGATGGTCGGGCGCCACCGCCGTCGGGCACACGACGACGTCGGCGCCGTAGGCCCGCAGCACCGCGATCTTGTCGCCGGACACCTTGTCCGGGCACACGAAGATGCAGTGATAGCCGCGCTCCTGGCCGACGATGGCCAGGCCGATGCCGGTGTTGCCGCTCGTGGGCTCGACGATCACGCCGCCGGGCCGCAGCGCGCCGCTGGCCTCGGCCGCGTCGATCATGCGCAGGGCGATGCGGTCCTTCACCGACCCGCCGGGGTTCAGGTACTCGATCTTGGCCAGCACCAGGCCCGCGGCCTCGCCCACCACCCGCCGCAACTGCACCAGGGGCGTCCCCCCGATCAGCTCGGTGACCGAGCTGGCATAGCGCATGTCCCCCTGTCTAGCGGTCCGGCGGTCGGCGTGCTCGGGCGGGGAGGTCGGCGGACTCAGTCCGAAGCACCCACCCGGGGTCGCTGCAGCCCCCACCAGAGGCCGACGGCCACTGCCACCGCGGCCGCGCCGAGGACCCACCAGCCGGAGCTCCCGGAGAACGCCGCCAGACCGAGGCTGGCCAGACCGACGGCGATGGCCAGGCACGCGGGGATGAAGAGCCATCGCCAGGTGTGCATCATGTTCTGGTACAGGATCAGTCGATCGGACGAAGGCGGTCGCCGCGCCACCCACGATCGCCGCGGCGGATGTCGAGACACCCAGAACGCCGTCGGCATGAGCAGTCGGTCGTACGCGAACAACGTGGCGAGGTAGAGCACCGTCCCGGCACCCACGGCCAACATCGCCACGATGACCCAGGCGGATCTCTCTGCCTCGGGGCTCTTCGCCGAGTCCTGCAGCAGGAACGCCAACGTCCCCGTCCCGACCGCGCCGAACACCTTGGCGACATCCATCTTCGAGCGGATCTTGGTTCGAAGCGCCTCGGTCGCGTCGCGGTCCGTGCGCTCGAGGGCGAAGTCGAGCCTCCAGCGCCACCGGATCCAGGGATGCCGCACGAAGGCCGCCATCTCGGCGTGCCGCAGCGCGATCGGGCTCGTCCGTTCGCCGGTGACCCAGCCGAGGAAGGGATCGTTCCCGACCAGCACCACGATGTCGGCTGCGGTCGATTCCAGGCCGTGGACCGCGCACCTGGCCAGATCGCGCGCCCTTTTCGATCGAGGTAGGCACTGGTGTTCCCGATCACGTCGTCTGCGCAAGGTTGCTCCCTGCATCGGCCGGCGTGCCGGAGCGGTGACACGTCGTCGATCGGAACGCCGACGCGGGTCAGGAGGCGGGCACGAACCAGCTCAGCGGTCGCCCGACACTCGTCGCCCCCGGAGTATCGAAGGCAGATCGAGGCCGACGCGCCCTTCGATTCCTCGAGGAAGTCGGCAAGGGCCCCGGTCACCTCCATCACCTCCGCCATGCCCGCCTCGGTGAGGGTCCCGCGCACGTGCTCGGCGTGGCGCATCAGCAGGACCATCTGTGGAGACGCGACCTTCTCGGCACCGTCGCCGCTGCTCCCAGGACCTCCGGGCCTGAGCACGTTCACCCGCCTCACCCTCGGCCACCGGTCACGTGACCTCGTTGCAGCATCCCGGAGATCCCCTCGATGGGTCAAGCGTGGCGCCGCACCTCTGGACGGGACCGGATTCGGGACGCGCCGGTGCGACCGTCAGGTCGGGGCCTGGCGGTCGGGTCGGCGGGGAGGTCGTGGGTCAGGCGGGCTGGAGCCGGCGGCGGTGGCGCCCGGTGGGACTTCGGCCGCGGTGGCGTTGGCTGTGCAACGTCTGACCCAGCGGGGTGGTCCAGGTGAAGCGCTGACCGGCGGTGGCGGTCATGGTCCAGCCGGAGCGGTGGGTCACGCCGTGGTGGTAGCGGCACAACAGGGCCAGGTTCTTGATGTCGGTCGGTCCGTCGTCGTCCCACCAGGTGACGTGGTGGGCGTCGCACCACCCGACCGGGGCGTCACAGCCGGGGAACACGCAGCCGCCGTCGCGGCGCTTGAGGGCCCGGCGTTGTTCCCGGTTGGCCAGGCGGATCTGGCGGCCCATGTCGAGGGGCACCCCCAACGCGTCCTCGATGAGCGCGGTGATCACCGGATCGCACAACAAGCAGGCGGCCACGTGATGGGGCACGTGGAACCCGTCCGGTGTGGTCGCCGGCCCGCAGTGGTCGGTGAGCGGGTTGTGGCCGCCCCGATCAGCGCGGTCGACCAGCGCGATCCGGTGGTACGGGTCGAACACCTCGGGCCAGCGGCCCGGCTCAGCCGGTTCGCGCCGGTCGACGAGGTCGCGCGCACCGGTCGGGTCGGTCACACCGGTCGGGCCGGTCGAACCCTGGGGGTGGGGCTTGGTGGCCTGGATGACGAGGGTGACGTCGCAGGCTGGCCCGGTGGAGGTGTCGCCGCGGTCGACCGTCGAGCCCCGCAGCACCAGCTCGGCCGCGGCCAGGGCCACCACGGTGGCCCGGCTGGGTAGCAACAGTTCGGGGCACAGCTCGTGGTCGGCCTTGAGCCGCAGGAACAGCCGATCGGCGTGGGCCTCGACGCACTGGCGGAACACCAGGGCCTGCTCACCCACCAGCTCACCGGCCACCCCGACGCTTCCGTCGGGCAACGGGGTCAGGTGGAGCCGGTTGCGGGCCAGGTCCCGGTTGGGGTCATAGCCCCCGTCCTGATCGAGCAGAGCCACCGTGTGCTCCAACTGATGCTTCCAATCGACGAACGACGTGACCTGGGCCAACTCGATCCACACCGACTGGCCGGCTTCGACCTGATCCCCGACCCGCGGGTTGGCCGCCGCCTCCGCCAGCACCGCGGCGTGATCCTTGCTGAGGGCTCCTGAGGCCACCGCGTCGGTGACCGCGTTCAGCCGCCGGACCGCGAGGCCGAACCGCAGCCGGCGGTTCACCTCCCGCCGATCGCACTTGGCCTCGGCCGCCACCCACTGCTGGGTCCGCAAGCCGAACCGCTGATCGGTCACCCCCCGCACCCGCAACTCCGCCAGCACCCTCGCCTCGGCCGTCTCGACCCCCGACCGCACCGACTCCCACCCCACCGCCGCAGCCAACAGCTCGTCATCGGACAGCGTCGACAGATCCTCGCCGGCCGCCGAACGGCACCGCTGGGAGAGATCCGCCACATCGAACATGCATATGACGATACCCGTGCAGAACACCTAGATCAACAGATCTATGTGTGACAGATGACCAGAGACAACCAGGACGACGTCGTTGGACGATGAACCGATGAGGATCGGCCGCTACGTCGCGGAGGTCGCCTCGTGCTCGGCCTTCTCGGCTGCGAGGCGGGCCACGGCCAGGTCGTGCAGCTCGGTGATCCCGTCGGCGATGGCGGTGGCGAGCACGTCGACATCGGGCGCGGTGTCGAAGTCGCCGGTGACGCCGTAGAACAGTCGACCGTTGTAGGAGAGGATGGCGGTGCCCACCCGGACGCCGTGGGAGATCGGGACGTACGGCCGGTACTCGACCATCTCCCGCCCCAGGCAGTAGAGCGGGAACTGCGGGCCGGGGACGTTGGTCGTCACCGTGTTGATCGACCGTTGCGGGAGCTGGTGCATCACGCGGACCCCGACCCGGGTGACGGCGCCGACCACGAGCGGCGGGGCCAGATCGCCGATCGAGGTGACGAGCACCCCGGCCTCGGGCATGCCGGAGTGCTTGAGCTCGGGCATCCGGTTCTCGACGGCCGCGAGGCGCTCGATCGGGTCATCGAGGTGCACCGGCAGCTCGAACAGGATGGCCGACACCCGGTTGTCCGTCGCCCCGCGGGCGTCGTCGGCGCGCACCGACACCGGGACGAGCGTCCGCACCCGGGCGTGGACCACATCCTCGCCCCGGGCGAGCAGCAGCGTGCGGTAGCCGGCGGTCACCGCGCTGAGCACCACATCGTTGATCGTGCCGCCGAACGCCTTGCGGATCGTCCGCACGTCGTCGAGCGACGAGGACGAGTGGGCCCACGTGCGATGGGGACCGATCGACCCCTCGATCGACAGCGGGCGGGTGTTGGTCAGGTTGCGGCCCATGCTCAGCAAGCCCTCGATCACGTGCTCCCCGCCCCGCAACGTCTCGACCGGATCACGCACGGCCCGGGTCAGGCCGCCGACCAGGTGACCGAGATCGCCGGCCAGTCCGCTCCACGCGTCGACCACCATCGCCGGCCAGCCCGGCTCGGGCGCCGGCTCCCACGCCGGCGGGGTCGGCAGCGTCCGCTCGCGCTCGGGGTCGAGCAGCACGGTGAGCAGCTCGACGCCCGAGATCCCGTCGACCATGCAGTGGTGCACCTTGGAGATCAGGGCCCACCGCCCGCCGGGCAGGTTCTCCACGACCCAGGCCTCCCACAGCGGCCGGTTCCGGTCGAGCGGCTGGGACATGAGGCGGGCCATCAGCAGGCAGAGATCGGCGTCGGAACCCGGCGCCGGCAGGGCCGTGTGGCGCACGTGGTAGCCGAGGTTGAAGTGGGGGTCGTCGACCCAGATCGGCCGCCCCAGCTCGAGCGGGACGAAGCGCACGCGCTGGCGGTAGCGCGGGATCAGGTGCAGCTTGGACGCGATCAGGTGGCGAACGTCGGGCTCGCTCGGCGGCGGCCCCTCGAACACCGACACCCCGGCGATGTGCATGTGGCTGATGCCGTCCTCGAGGTGCAGGAACTCGGCATCGAGGGTGCTGAGGCGGTCCATGGCTTCGACGCTCCCCGGCCGACGACGGCCGCCGGCCTCTCCACCTGACGGTACGACGGCCGCGCCCCGAGGTCAGGAGTCGAAGGTCACAACCTGACCGGGCCGAACCTGACCGGGCCGAACCTGACCGGGCCGTTCAGTGCGGCGCCATCCCGCCGTCGGCGATGAGGACCTGGCCGGTCATGTAGCTCCCGGCGTCGGAGGACAGGAGCAGCGCCGGCCCGACCATCTCGTCGGCCGACGCGATGCGCTTCAGCAGCGCCGACGAGGCCATCACGTCCTGGAACTCCTGGGGGTTGCCCCGCACCATGTCGGTGTCGACCGACCCCGGGGCCAGCGCGTTCACGCGGATCCCGAGCGGGGCGTACTCCGCCGCCATCGACCGGGTGAACGCCATGAGCGCGGCCTTGCCGGCCGCGTACATGGACACGTACGCGGAGAAGAGGAACGCGCCGACGGAGATGACGTTGACCACCGCGGCATGGGGGCTGGCGCTCAGGTGCGGGAGCGCCTTCTGCACCAGGAACACCGGGCCCCGCAGGTTGACGTCGAACGACTTCGTCCAGGCATCGGGGGTGAACTGGCCCAGGGGCTGGGTGAGGGCGTTGGCCGCGTTGTTGACCACGACGTCGATCTGCCCGAACTCGGCGACCGTGCGGGCCACCAACCGGTCGAGGTCGTCGAGGTCGCCGAGGTGCGTCGGCACGCCCACGGCCTCGCCACCCAGGCGCCGCAGGTGAGCCTCGGTCTCCGCGCACGCCTCCGGCTTCCGGCTGGCGACCACGACCTTGGCCCCGGCCGACACGTAGCCCTCGGCCAGCGCCCGGCCGATGCCGCGGGTGCCACCGGTGACGATGACCACCCGGCCGCTCATGTCGAACAGCTGCCGAAGTCCGTCTCGATCCATGGTCTGTCCCCTCCGAGGTGCACGATGCGGCCGCCAGTGAAACACGTCTCACCGGGATCGCCGAACAGGAGGGACGTCGCGCTCGCGCTAGCGGTTGCGCCCGTAGCGCTCGTGGCTCGACACCCAGTCGAGCGACGAGATGGCCGACGCCAGCGAGATCTCCCCGGCCAGCACGGTGCCGGCCACGATCTCGGCGAGCTTGCCCACCGAGCCCCGACCGGTGCAGCCGAGGATCCCGAGGCACTCCCGCTGGGTCGGCAGGCCGGTGCCACCACCATGGGTCGCCACGATCAGCGACGGCAGCGTGATCGACACGTAGAGGTCGCCCTCGGAGGTCACCTCGGTGTGCACCACCGCAGCCGACGACTCGGCCACGTCGGCCGCATCCTGACCGGTGGCGATGAAGATCGCGGCCAGGCCGTTGGCGGCCTGCAACCCGTTGTTGTTGGCCCCGGACAGGAACGACCCCACGTTGGCCACGTTGGCGTGCTCGTGGAGTCCCTCGGGGCTCGCCCGGAGCACGCGCGCGAGCACCGCGCGGGGCAGGGTGATCTCGGCGGTGACGCGCTTCCCCCGGGTCCGCATCACGTTGACCTGGGAGGCCTTCTTGTCGGTGGCGAAGTTGGCCTCCAGCCAGAAGCGTCGCACCTCGGGCACCCGTTCGAGGATCCAGCTGCAGGCGGCGAAGGTGGCCCGACCGACCATGTTCTGACCCGCCGCGTCACCGGTGGTGAAGTCGAAGCGGAGGAACGCCAACCTCGAGGCCAGGTAGCTCTCGACCTCGATCAGCCGTCCCACGCTGGTGGTCGACTCGGCCGCCGCCGCGATCTCGATCCGGTGCTCCTCCACCCACCGACAGAAGTCGCGGGCCTGGCGGGCGTCGTCGAACTCGAAGACCGGTGCTCGCTGCATGCGGTCGTCGACCACCGTGCACGTGACGCCGCCGGCCTGGTTGATCGCCTTCATCCCTCGGCTGTACGACGCGACGAGCGTGCCCTCGGTGGCGGCCAGCGGGACGAGGAACTCGCCGTGGGCGTGCTCGCCGTTGACCAGCAGGGGGCCGGCCAACCCGACGGGCACCTGGGCGACGCCGACGAAGTTCTCGATGTTGCCCCTGGTCTCGCCGGGGTCGAAGGAGGCGCTGAAGAGGTGCACCGGGGCCGCCCCGGTGAACTCGCGCAAGAAGCGGCGACGGGCGTCCACCGCGTCGAAGGACTGGTCGTCGGCGACGTCTCGGGGCAGGGTCGAGCGCGACGGCGTCGGGGCCACGACGACGTCACGTGCGCCGAAGACGAGATCGCCGAAGGGGTCGGCCTGGAACGCCACGGCGAGGTCGTGTGGACCCTCCGCGAGCCTGGGCCCGTCCACCGTCACGGTCATCTCGGCCAGGAGCGGGAAGTCGATCCCGCCCGCCAGGTCGTCGGCCACCACCTGTCCCTCCTCGCCGATCAGGCTGACGTCGCCGAGCGAGATGTCCACGCCGTCCACCGACAGGCGATCGACTGCGGTCAGCATGGCCGGGAAGAGACGGTTCTTCACCCGGAACCGGAACCCCTGATCGTCCGTCTCGAGGCTCCCGAGCGTGTAGAGCCGCCCCAGCAGCGGTTGGGGTGTCGGCACCTTGCGTCCTCTCGGCTGTGTCTGCACGACATCGACGTGCAGCACGAGCGTCACCCGGTTCGGGCGCCGGCGGCAGAGCCTTTGGTCCCGGAAGAGTGACCTTCGGCTCTGGACACCACCGTCGCCCCGGCGCGGTGATGACCGGGGGTCCGAGGACGACGGAGAGGAGAACCACCATGGACGAGGACCGCACGCAGGGTGGCCTCGAGACGCTGATCGTCTGCGTCTCGGAGTCCCACGGCAACACGCGGCGGGTCGCCGAGGCGATCGGGGCCGAGCTCGATGCCGACGTGGTGGAACCCGAGGACGTCGACGACATCGGTCGGTACGACCTCATCGGGTTCGGCTCGGGCATCTACTTCGGGTCGGTCCACTACCGCCTGCTCGACCTGGTCGACCGCATCCCGACCGGCGGCGGTCGCGGCGCGTTCACCTTCTCCACCAGCGGGAGCTTCCTGCTGCCGTGGCTCGGCACCACGGGCGTGCGCGACCGGCTCCAGAAGCGCGGGTACCACATGCTCGGTGACTTCAACTGCCGGGGCTTCGACACGGTCGGGCCGCTGCGGCTGATCGGAGGCCTCAACCGGGGCCGGCCCGATGATCGCGATCTGGCCCGGGCCGCGGCCTTCGCCCGCGACATCAGATCGCGAGCCACCGTGATCACCGGGGCGTGAGTGCCGCGGCACCTGGGCCAGACTCTCGGCGATGAGCAGCCGCGATCTGGTGGTGCTGGGCACGGCGAGCCAGGTGCCGACGCGCACCCGCAACCACAACGGCTACCTGCTCCGGTGGGATCGCGAGGGCCTGCTGTTCGACCCGGGTGAGGGCACGCAGCGGCAGTTCACCTTCGCCGGGGTGTCGTCGGGGCGCATCACCCGCATCCTCCTCACCCACCTGCACGGCGACCACTGCCTCGGTCTGCCGGGCATCCTCCAGCGCATCGCCCTCGACGGCGCCGGTCACGAGATCCCGATCAACTTCCCCGCCAGCGGCCTGCCCTACGTCGAGCGGCTGTGCGACGCCAGCATCGGACGCAGGAGCCCGATCCGACTCGAACCGATCGACGACTCCGGAGCGCTGGTGGCCGACGGACCGCTGCGCATCACCGCCCTCCCCCTGTCGCACCGCGTACCGGTGCTGGGCTGGCGCATCGAGCAGCCCGAGCGCGTCCATCTCCTCCCCGAACGACTCGACGCGGTCGGCGTGCACGGCCCCGACGCCGGGCGGCTGCTGGCCGACGGCGCGGTCGAGGTGGGCGGGCGCAGGGTCACGCTCGACGAGGTCAGCGAAGTGCGCCCGGGCCGGTCCGTCGCGGTGGTCATGGACACGAGCGCCTGCGACAACGCGGTTCGCCTGGCGGACGGGGTCGACGTGCTGCTGTGCGAGGCCACCTTCCTCGAGTCGGAGTCGTTCCTGGCCGCCGACTACGGCCACCTCACCGCCCGGGAGGCGGCGACCATCGCCCGCGAGGCCGGGGCCCGCCTGCTGGTGCTGACCCACTTCTCGTCGCGCTACCCGGACCTCGAGGGCCACCTGCGGGAGGCGGCGGCCGTGTTCCCCGACGTGGTCATCGCCTCGGACCTGTCGGTCATCCCGTTCCCCGCGCCGGCCCGGGACACGCCGTAGCCGTCACCGGCTCCCCGACGCTCAGAACTCCCACCACCAGGCCAGCCCGGACACGCCGGGACCCACGTGGACGAGCATGACGGGACCGAACGAGCCGATGAACGAGTCGGCGTCGGGCACCTCGGCGAGGACGTCGTCGAGCAGCGCCCGGGCGCGATCGGTGGCCTGCGCGTCGAGTGCGGCCACGTGGAGCTGCGATCGACCGGTCGGGGGCCGGCCCGCCAGGCAGCGCTCCACGATGTGCCTCCGGGCCGCGAGCTCCCCCACCGCCGGCGTCAGCGAATGGACCTCGCCGTGGCGGAACTCGAACAGGGGCTTGACGTGCAGGGTGTCGGCGGCCCGACCGGCGATGGCCCGCACCCGCCCGCTCCGCACGAGGTGACCGAGGTCGTCGACCGTCGCCACCAGGTGGACCCGGTCGATCACCACCCGAGCCGCCGCCTCCACCTCGTCGATCGACCCGCCCGCGGCCGCCCGTCGCGCCGCGGCCAGCGCCACCAGCCCCTCACCGCCCGCCGCCGTGCGGGTGTCGACGACCCGCACCGACCCCTCGACGAGGCGCGTGGCCAGCTCGGCCGAGCTGTAGGTGCTGCTCATCCCGGAGGCCAGCGTGAGCACGAGCACGTCGTCGGCCCGCTCGAGCGCCTGCTCGATGGCGGTGGCGAAGTCACCGGGCGACGGCCCCGATGTGCTGACGTCGCCGCGGGCCACGAGCGTCAGGAGGTCGTCGGTCGACACGGCGTCGTCGCGAACGGCCCGACCCTCGACGACGAGGCCCATCGGCACCACGACGATGCCGTGCGCCTCCGCCAGGTCGGCCGGCAGGGACGCGGCGCTGTCGACGACGACGGCCACCGTCACGACGCGACCCGGTGCCAGGTGTCGCGGTCGAACACGACGCGGGCGAGGTAGGTGACGGCGGCCTCGTGCTCGGGCGGGCGGTTGCCCAGGGCCCGCTTGGCCAGCATGGGGACGACGACGGCCGCCCCGGCGACCGCACCCTCGCGGCCGCGGGCCCGATGGAGCACCGGCACGAGCACGACCCCGGCGACGAAGCAGCCGAGGCCGGTCTGGCGGAACGCCCGCCCGACGCCGAGCCCGGCGAGCAGCACGGCCGATCCGAGCGGGTTGCGCACCGCCAGCGCACCGAGCGCCGGGGAGATGCCCCGCCCTCCGGCGCCGCGCAGGAACACGGACCAGTTGTGGCCGCACACCGCCGCACCTCCGGCCAGGGCCGACAGCACCGGGCGATCGGGCCCGGCGAGCAGGGGCCCGGCGGTGCCCTTGGCCACGTCGGCCAGACCGGCCAGGGCCATCGGCCCGAACCCCGCGACCGAGCCCAGACCGGTCGCCGACACGGTCCCGGTCCCCACCCCACGCAGGTCGCGACCCGTCCTGGCGCGAGCCATCAGGTTGGAGAAGGGCACGGCGCCGGCCAGGTAGGCGGCCCCGAGCACCAGCAGCGGATGGGGGGATCGGCGGCGACGCCCATGGGGTGCGCACCCCCGCATCCACCCGGCGCGGGAGCTCGTCTCGTCTCGAGCCACGGCCGGACGCTAGTGCGCGACGGGACCGGGCCGAGGGTGGCTCGGCCCGAACCGGCGGTATCGTCCCGGTATCGATATCGACGTGGAGGAATGGGCATCGACCCGAGACGAGGTTCGACTCGCGGTGCGGCGCTGGGTGCCCGACCACCCCAGTGACACCGCCGTCGTGCTCGTCCACGGGTTCGGTGCCACCAAGGACGACGGCGCGCTGGTGACGGTGGCCGAGCGCCTCCGCGCCGACGGCCACCACGTGGTGTCGTACACGGCGAGAGGCCACGGCGAATCCGACGGGTTGTGCACGCTCGGCGATCTCGAGCACCTCGACGTCGAGGCGGCCGTGCTGCTGGCTCGCCAGAACGCCGAACGGGTGGTGCTGGTGGGGGCGTCCATGGGCGCCATCGCCGTGCTCCGGCACGCGTCGCGGGTCATGCCCGACGGCGTGGTCACCGTGTCGAGCCCGGCGGAGTGGCGGGTGCCGCGCACCGCGCAGAGCGGGTTCGCGGCGCTGCTGACCCAGACCCCGCCCGGGCGGTGGCTGGCGCGACGGCTGATGAACGTCCGCCTGGCGAGCGGTTGGACGGGAGCGTCACCGCCGGTCGAGCTCGCCGCCTCGATCACGGCGCCCTTCGCCGTGATCCACGGCACCGGTGACCGGTTCATCAGGTCGGCGGAGGCCGAGAAGCTCCATCTGGCCACCCCCGGCCCTCGCCGGCTGTGCCTGGTCGACGGGATGGGTCACGCCTATGCGCCCGAGTCGGTGGACGTGATCGGTCGCTCGGTCGAGTGGGCCCTGGCGGCCGGCGCCCCGGCCGGCTCGTAGGGGATCAGCTGGGTCAGCCGGTGGCGACGGCCCGCCCCGACCTGACGCGCCGGCGGATCAGGCGCAGCTCGGGGAAGCCGTAGAAGAGCGTGGTGCGGGACCACGCGCCGACGTGGTCGAGGCCGCCGCGACGGGCCCACCGGTGGGCCACCGCCGCCTCGGCGACGTGCAGCACGAGCGTGCCGGTCAGCAGCTTGCGCACGGTGGATCGGGGCAGCGCGTCGGTGACGTTCTCCTCCCATGCATCCCACGCCGCGTCGCTCAACGAGAGCAGCTTGAGCGTGCCGATGCCGACGATGGCGAACCCCCGCCACACGAGGCTGGGCCGATCGATCGGGGCCCTCATCCGGTGAAGCTCGGCTCGACGGCCACCGGCTGCGGCGCCGCGGCGGGAACCGTGGTCGGGGTCTGGGGGCAGGTACCGGCAGCGGGATCGTAGGTGATGGTCACGAGTCCGTTGCCCGACTGCACACCGGTCTCGAACGTGGTGCCGGCCGGGCCGTGGCCGGAGCCACCGCCGCCGCCGCCCGACGCGTTGGCGTCCTGCTCGGGAGCCCCTGCGGCCCCGGCGCCGCCGAACCACCCGCCCCCACCGCCGCCACCGGCGATGTTGAAGCCCTGACCGCCGTCGCCACCGATGCCCGCGGCGCCCGCACCGCCGTTGCCGGGGGCCACGCCGCCGGCCGTCTGGGTACCGCCGCCGCCACCGGCGTTGCCCCCACCGGCCAGCCCGACCTCGCCGCCGCCGTCGCCGCCACCACCGGACCCGTTGCTGCGACCGCCACCGCCGCCGGCCACCACGACCCGGTCGGCAAGCGTGGCTCCGCCCTGGCGCACGTCGGAGGCGCCACCACCGGCTGCGCCCTGCGACTCGTTGTTGGTGCTGATGCCGGCGTCGCCGCCGCCGTTGAAGCCACCGGTCGTGTCGGTCGGGGTGCCACCGACGTAGACCGCGAGGGACTCACCCGGCGTCACGGCGATGGTGGCGGTGGCCCGCCCGCCCTTTCCGGCGACGATCTGGCCGCCGAAGTCGCCGCCCTCGGCGCCGAGCGCGTCGACCTCGATCTGGCACACCCCGGTGGGGACGACGAACGCCTGGGCGGCGCCGGTGAACTCGAAGGTCGCGGTGGTGGGAGCGGCGTGCGCCGCCCCCGGGGCCACGATCAGCACGGACGCCGCGAAAGCGGCGCCGATCATCAGTTGCCTCGCCCTGCTCATGGGTCGTCTCCCCCTGTTGGTCCGCTTGGTCCGCCCCCGAAAGAACTCGGCGAGCTTAGCCACGACCGTCCGAGGCGCCCGTGATCGGCCCGGTGGTCGCCGTCAGACGATGCGGTAGGTCTGCACGGCGTGGGCCACCACGTTGCCCTCGGCGTCGGTGGCGGTGATCTCGGTGAACGTGAGCTCCTTGCCCCGGCGCACCGTCCGGGCGAGGCACAGCAGATCGGACTGCTTGCACGCGCCGACGTACTGGATCGACATGGCGATGGTCGACGCCCGGCTGCCCTTGGTGAAGTCGTGATTCGAGAAGGCCGCCGCCGCCCCGGCGGTGTCGATGGCGGCGGCGATGACGCCCCCGTGGTAGAAGGTGCCGTCGTTGGTGAGGTCGACACGGAACGGCACCCGCACCACCACGTCATCCGGCTCGTAGCGCTCGAACACCATGCCGATGCCGGCGATGAAGGGCGTCTTCGGCATCAGGTCGGCGATGGCCCGGCGGCTGGCCGCTTGCTGCTCCTCGGTCATCTCCGACTCGGCCACGGCCACTGTCTAACAGCCCTCCCGCGTCGGAGCGGACGTTAGGTTCGTGATCCCCGGACACGAGCGAGAGGCGACCACGAGATGAACCAGAGCGTGCAGCCGGCGAGCTGGACCGTGCAGGCGATCGGCAGGGTGTCGTCCAGCCGGACCGAGGCCATCGACGACGACTGGGGCGCGATCACCTCGACCATCACGCTGCTCGATCCCTACGGGCCGGACGCGTTGGTGGGGCTCGACGCGTTCAGCCACCTCGAGGTCATCTACCTGTTCGACCGGGTCGACCCCGCCCGCGTGCACCGGGGAGCCCGTGTCCCCCGCGACAACCCCGCCTGGCCGGCGGTCGGGATCTTCGCCCAGCGGGCCAAGAACCGACCGAACCGCCTGGGACTCGCCACCTGCGAGCTGGTCGACGTTGAGGGGACCACGATCCACGTCCGGGGGCTCGACGCCATCGACAGCACACCGGTGCTCGACATCAAGCCCTTCATGGCCGAGTTCGCGCCCCGTGCGGCGGTCGTGCAGCCCGCCTGGTCGCACGAGCTGATGGCCGGGTACTACTGAGGCCGTCGACAGTAGGGTCGGGCCATGCCGTTCGAGACCGTCACCGGGTACTGCTGGCCGCAATCCGTCGCTGCCGGCGAGCGCGTCGGGCTCCACCTCTCGTCGGCCGGAGGGCGAGCCGTCGCCGTCGAGGTGGCCCGCGTCGGCGCCGATCGCACGCTCGTGTTCACCGATCCGGCGGTGGGGGCCGGCGACCATCCCACGCCGGCCGACGCGTCGACGGCCGGCTGCGGCTGGCCCGTGGCCTGCTCGATCGAGGTCGACCCGTCGTGGCGGTCCGGCTACTACGAAGTGGTCCTCGAGATCGACGTCGACGGCAAGACCCGGCGCAGCCACGCGTTCTTCGTCGTGCGGCCGGTGCCCGGCGGGCGCGGCGCCTCGATCCTGCTCGCCCTGGCCACCAACACCTGGCATGCCTACAACGACTTCGGCGGGCGCAACCTCTACAACGGAGCCACCTCGGTCTCGCTGCAGCGACCCATGAGCCCCGGTTACCTCTTCAAGCCTCCCGGCCGGGGACGCCGGGTCACCGTGGTCGACGCCCCCGACCGCCAGATGGCCGCCCACGTCGGCTACCTCACGCTGAACCACCTGTCGCCGTGGGCCGGCTCCGCCGGGTGGCCGGACTGGGAGCTGCCGTTCCTCCGGTGGGCCGAGCGCGAGGGCTACGACATCGACGTGGTGACCAACGCCGACCTCGAGCACCACCCCGAGCTGCTCGGGGCCGGGAGCGGCCGTCGGCTCTACCTCTCGATCGGGCACGACGAGTACTGGTCGGCCGCGATGCGCGACACCGTCGAGGGCTTCATCGCGTCGGGTGGCAACGCCGCGTTCCTCTCGGGCAACACGTCGTTCTGGCAGGTGCGCCTCGAGGACCCGTCGCCGGAGGGTCCGGCCACCACCATGGTCGGCTACAAGGGCCAGCTGAAGAACGACCCGGTCTACGACACCCCCCGGCAGGCCGAGCTGACGAGCATCTGGTCCGACCACCTCATCGGGCGGCCGGAGAACCACATGACCGGCGTCAGCTTCAGCCGGGGCGGCTACCACCGCATCGGCAAGGTCGTGTCGAACGGGGCGGGCGGGTACACCATTCACCGGCCCGAGCACTGGCTCTTCGACGGCACCGGCATCACCTACGGCGACCTGCTCGGCGCCGACGCCGTCCTCGTGGGCTACGAGTGCGACGGGTGCGAGTTCACCTATGCCGACGGGCTGCCCGTACCCACCGGGGCGGACGGCACCCCCGCCGACTTCGAGATCCTCGGCACCGCCCCGGCCGCCCACTTCGACCGCGACACCGCGACCCGGCCGCCGAGGCCCAACGAGCCCTCCGAGCTCGAGTTCATCGCGTCCCGGCTGTTCGACACCCGCGACCCGGCCGCAGCGGCGCGCATCGCCCACGGTCACGCGGTGCTGGGCAGCTACGTGGCCCGCAGCGGCGGCACCGTCGTCACCTCGGGCTCCACCGACTGGGCCCACGGCCTGGCCGGTCGCGACCCGCAGGTCGAGCAGATCACCCGCAACCTGCTCGACCGCCTGGGCTCGGGCAGCTCTTCGTCGTAGCCGAGCGTCAGCGAGCCCACCTCACGCCGTGCACCAGCACGCGCTGGTAGATGCCGGCCGGCAGGCGTGAGAGCGCGTCGATCACCTTGGCATCGGGACCGATCAACGCCCGGCGCCGGTTCCGCTCGACCGCCAGCAGGATCTGCCGCGCGGCCTCCTCGGGCGTGGTGCGAGCCAGGCGGTCGAAGTCCCGGGCCGCCTCCTCCCGGTCGTCGGCCAACAACCCGGAGCGGAGGTCGAGGCGGGCGTTGCGCACGATGTTGGTCCGGATGCCGCCCGGGTGGATGGTGGTGGCCGACACCCCGCAGTCGGCCGCTTCGAGCTCGATGCGCAGCGCGTCGGTGAAGCCCCGGACCGCGAACTTGGCCGCGTTGTAGGCCGACTGGGTCGGGATGCTGACCAGCCCGAACACGCTCGACAGGTTGACGACGTGGCCCTCCCCCGCCGCCTTCAGGTGGGGCAGGAACGCCTTGGTGCCGTGGACCACGCCCCAGAAGTTGACGCCCATGAGCCACTCGAGGTCGTCGTAGGACATGACCTCGACGTCGGCGCTGAGCGCCACCCCGGCGTTGTTGACGATGACGTTCACCCGACCGTGGTCGGCCACCACCTGCTCGGCCCAGGCATCGACCGCGGCCCGGTCGGCCACGTCGACGCGCTGCGCAGTGACCTTCACCCCTCGCCCCTCGCACCGGGCGACGGTGTCGGCCAGCCCGGCCTCGTCGACGTCGGACACGGCGACGTGGGCGCCCCGACCGGCCAGCTCGACCGCCAAGGCCCGACCGATGCCGGAGCCGGCCCCCGTGATGGCGACCACCCGATCGTCGAACCGCTTCACCCCCGCACCCCGCCGACCGCACCAGCGTCCGCGACCGGGCGCGCCATCGGACCGATGAGCTCCAGGGCCTCGTCGTCGAAGCCGCTGCGCTTCATCGCCCGCCAGTCGCGCAGATAGCTCTGGTGCACCCGCCACGGCGAGCGCGACCCCTGCTTCGGGAACCGATCGGCCGAGCGCTGGACGTAGCCCGACGTCAATCCGAGCAGCGGCTCGGTGCTGACCGACGCGTCGTGGTTGCGGGGGGTGCACTGCACGAGGCCGCGCTCGCGCATGTGGCCGAGCAGCCGACAGACGTAGTCGCAGGTGAGATCGCACTTCAGCGTCCACGAGGCGTTCGTGTAGCCGACGGCGAGGGCCAGGTTGGGCACGCCCTCGAGCATCATCCCCTTGTAGGTCAACCGGCTCGGCAGGTCGACGTCCTCGCCGTCGACCGACACCGAGATGTCGCCCAGGAACAGCAGCTCGAGGCCGGTGGCGGAGACCACGACGTCGGCGTCGAGCTCGGCGCCGGACTCCAGGCGCAGGCCGGTCTCGGTGAACCTGGCGATGTGATCGGTGACCACCGATGCCGCGCCGGTGCGGATGGCGTCGAACAGGTCGCCGTCGCGGACGGCGCACAGCCGCTGGTCCCACGGGTCGTACCGGGGGGTGAAGTGGGTGTCGATGTCGTAGCCGGCGGGCAGGCTTCGCTCGAGCCCCTTGCGCAGCAGGCGCTTGACGAGGGTCGGGTGGCGGCGACTCAGCTGGAACAGGGCGAGGGAGCCGAGCGGCCATCAGCCACCTGACGGCGGGGTCGGCCCAGCGCGCCGGCAGCATCCGGCGCAGCAGGTCGGCGGCCGGGTTGGCCGACGGCACCGACGCGACGTAGCTCGGCGACCGCTGCAGCATGGTGACGTGGGCCGCCGTGCGGGCCAGCGCCGGCACGAGCGTGACCGCGGTGGCGCCGCTGCCGATGACCACGACCCGGCGACCGGCCACATCGAGATCGGCGGGCCAGGCCTGGGGGTGCACGATGGTGCCGGCGAAGTCGGCCGTGCCCGGGAAGTCGGGCTGGTAGCCGTGGTCGTAGCGGTAGTAGCCGGTGCACGAGAAGACGAAGCCGCAGGTGAGCGTGACGGTCTCGCCGGTGTCGGTGCGCTCGGCGGTGACCGTCCAGCAGGCGTCGTCGGACGACCAGTCCGCCCGCACGATCCGGTGGTGGAAGCGGATCCTGCGGTCGATGCCGGCTTCGGACGCGGTGTCGCGGATGTACTGCAGGATCGAGTCGCCGTCCGCGATCGACTTCTCGCCCCTCCACGGCCGGAACGAGTAGCCCAGCGTGTACATGTCGGAGTCGGAGCGGATGCCGGGGTAGCGGAACAGGTCCCAGGTGCCGCCGATCGCGTCGCGGGCCTCGAAGATGGCGTAGCTCGCCCACGGGCACTGCGTCTGCAGATGGTGCGCGGCGCCGATGCCCGAGAGTCCGGCGCCGACGATCAGCACGTCGATGTGCTCCACGATGGTGTGCTCCTCAGGCGGCGGTGCCCGCCAGCTTGTCGTTGAGCGTCCCCTGCGTCCCGAACAGCTCCTCGCGCCAGCGCTCGATCAGGGCGGATGCATCGCGGTCGTCGGGGTGGAAGTCGGGGCGGTTGTAGTCGCGCAGCTGCTGCCAGAGATCGCGCCGGACGAGCGGTGAGCGGCGGACGGTGCGCCAGCTCCGGCGCAGCTCGCCCGGCCGGTAGGTGGCCGGGTCGCCCAGCAGCGACACGACGATCTGCAGGGCCATGCCGCCGACGAACCCGAACCTCATCAGGTTCATGGTGAAGACCCGCATGCGCTCGCTGCCGCCCGCCGCCCGGTACACGTCGAAGGCGACGGCCTTGTGCTCCGACTCCTCGAGGGCGTGCCACAGGAACAGGTTGCGCACCTCGTCGTGGCCGAAGAGCTGCTGGGTCTCCTCGCTGCTCAGCACCAGCTCGGCCAACGTGGCGGTGAAGTGCTCGAGCGCGGCGGTGGCGGCCAGGTTCGACATCGGCGGCAGCAGCCGCTCGCGCAGGGCCAGGCCCTTGGCGGTGATGCGCTCGAAGCGCTTGGTCGGGTAGCCGAGCTGGTCGAGCCGGTTGTTGAAGGCCCGGTGCTCACGGCCGTGCATGGCTTCCTGGCCGATGAACCCGTTGACCTGGCGCCGGAGGTCGGGGTCGGTGATCTGGTCCCGGAACTGCCGCACGGACCGCACGAAGAAGTCCTCGCCGTCGGGGAACACGGCCGAGAGCGAGGCGGCGAGGTGGCTGAGGATCAGGTCCCCGTCGGCCGCGAAGTGCCGGGGCAGGTCCTGCAGCGACTCCTCGAACGAGATGCGCCTGGTCGGCACCGTCCGGGAGGCGTCGCTGGTCTGGATGACCACGGGGTCCGTCGCCTGGCTCGTGTTCTGGCTCATCGTCTGGTTCGTCACGCGATCGATAGTACATAATCTGAGTGATTTCTATCAATTACTCATTTTTGCTAGGGTGTCGGCATGGCTTCGAGCGTGACCAAGGGCGAGCAGACCCGGCAGGCGATCCTCGACGCGGCCATCGCCCGCTTCGGGCGCGACGGCTACCGAAGCACGTCGGTGGCCGACATCGCCCGCGACGCCTCGGTCGGCGGCACCGTCGCCTACAGCTACTTCCCCAACAAGGAGGCGCTGTTCCTGGCCGCCCTCGACGACGACGCCGCCGCGGTCATCCACGAGGGGCTGTCGAGCCTGGTCGACGACTCGATCGCCGACTGGCGCGAGACCCTGATCTTCACGCTGCTCGCCGCGGTCGAGGCCCACCCACTGGCCCGCCGGGTGCTGGCCGGGCTGGAGCCCGACGTCACCGACCGGGTGCTCGAGATCCCAGCCCTGACCGAGTTCCGCAAGGCCACCGCCGAGCGGATCGAGGCCGGGCAGCTCGCCGGCATCGTCCGCACCGACATCGACCCCGTCACCGTGGGCAACGGCATCGTGTCGATCCTGCTCTCGCTGCTGATGTCGGTGGTGCAGGTCGGCGGCGACGTGGCCCTGGCCTATCGGGCCGACGTGGCCGCCGTGTTCGAGGCCGCCCTCGACGTTCCGTCGAAGTAGGGCTACTCCCCGATGCCGATGTCGACCTGGTAGAAGTCGTGGAGCAGATCGAGGCCTCGCCGCTGGTGCTTGTGGACCGCCCGGACGAGCTCGTTGGTGTGCTCGAGCAGGCGGGGCGGGTCGATCGCGCTCGGGGCGACGGCCGCCTCCTGGATGAGCGCGGCGGCCTGCGTGAGCAGGATCACGTGATCGCGCCGGAGGGTGTCGACCATGTGGGCCAGCCGGGGGGAGTCGTGCATGATCTCGTCGTAGAGCCCGCCCGGCTGCTCGGTCTCGTCGATGTGCATGGCCAGCGCGTCGATCATCTCCAGCGCGGCCCGGCGCAGGTGCTCGGCCCACTCCCGCCGATCGAGCGCCAGCGTGTCCGCCCGGGCGGCGAGCACCGAGGCCGCCTCGGCGACCCGTTCCCGGTGCTCGGGGACCGGGCCCGTCTCTCCAGCGATGTCGTCGAACGAAGTCACGGCAACCTCCCCTGGGCGACCAGCATCCGCTATGAGCGTGACCGGATTCAGGGGTCCGAGGCAAGGGCCCTTGGTCCTCCGCCCGGGTTCGAGCCCGTGCACGGGTGCCGGATCGTCGCGAGACTCCCCGCATGCGCTGGCCCGAGGGGTTCATGTGGGGAACCGGGGCGTCGTCGACGCAGTGCGAGGGCGCGGCCGCGGCCTCGGACTGGTGGGCGTGGGAGCGCGACGGGCACGCCCCGATCTCAGGCGACGGCAACGGCTTCTCGACCCGCTACGCGGAGGACTTCGCCCTCTACGCCGACCTCGGCCTGACCCACCACCGACTGTCGATCGAGTGGGCCCGCATCGAACCCGAGCCCGGTCGGCACGACGAGCGGGCCGTCTCCCACTACCGTGACGTGCTCACCGCGGCTCGGGAGGCGGGGGTGTCGCCGTGGGTCACCCTCCACCACTTCACGCTGCCGGCGTGGTTCGCGGCGGACGGGGCCTTCCTCGTCGAGCGCAACCGCACCGACGTCTGGGCCCGCCACGTCGACTTCATGGCCGAGACCTTCGGCGACCTGGTGGCCGGATGGCAGCCGGTGAACGAGACGAACTACTACGCGAGGGCCGCCTACCGGGCCGGGGGGTGGCCACCGGGACACGACGACAAGGTCGAGGCCGCCATGGCGGACGAGGCCATCCACCTCGCCAACGCCGAGGCGGCGGTCAGACTGGGCCAGACCGGCGCTCCGGTGTCGTCGATCTTCGGGCTGTCGGCCATCGTGGCCCAGCGACGACGACCCCGCCACCGACCGGATGGCCGCTCGCCTGCACCAGATCTACTGGGCCCCGGGCCTCGGCCTGTTCCGTGACGGCGTGCTCCGGGTCCCCGGCCGCGCCCCGGTCGAGCGGCCCGACCTCGCCGGTGCCTTCGACCTGATCGGGTTCTCCTACTACTCGGCCATGGGCGTGGCCGCGGGCCGCCTCACCATCCACCCGCCCGACGCCCCCGTGTCGCCGCTCGGCTACGGCATCTGGGCCGATGGGGTCGGGCTGGTGCTCGACCGCCTGCACGCCGAGCTCCCCGGCACGCCGCTGCTCGTCGCCGAGTACGGCATCGGCACGACCGACGACGAGGTCCGCGCCGCGTATCTGGCGCGCGGCCTCGAGGTCGTGCACGGGGCGCTCGCCCGAGGCGTGGACGTGCGCGGGTTCTTCCACTGGACCGGCGTCGACAACTACGAGTGGCTGCACGGCGACGACGTCGACTTCGGCATCATCGACCGCGACCGCAACGTGCGGCCCAGCGCCTCGGTGCTGCAGCGCGAAGCGAAGCAGTGACGCACACGGTCGCCGCTCATCGTCGGCGTTGCCTCGCTCGCCGCTCGGCCCGGTTGGGGCCGGGGGCCGTCAACCGGACGAGCTCGGCCTTGGGGTCGGAGAGCAGGGGCAGCGTGTCCTGGTGGTCGACGCAGCAGGCCGGGTCGCGGCGCCGGACCTGGAGCACGGCCGGTTCCGGGAACGGCGGCCCGAGCGACCCGTAGTAGTCGACCCACATGGCGATGAGCCCGTTGGCGATGTGGTCCGGGTGCACGGCACCGAGCGTGACGTCGCCCGAGGCCGACCGGACCCGATCACCGGGGCCGAACCGACGACCCCCACGCACCATCGACCCGAGCTCGTTGAGGAGCAGCGCTCCCGACGGGATGTCGCCGAGCACGACGAACTCGGGGTGGTCGAACCCACCTGCCAGGCCGATGGTGTAGACCCAGTCGAGGTCAGGAGGGTCGTGACCCTCGACTGCCTGGCAGGCCCAGCCGCAGCGGGCCACCGTGGCATCGAGGCCGAACAGGACGTCATCTCGGTCAGCGCCTTCGCACATGATGCACATGCCGACCATCATGCAGAGGGGGTGTGACACCGACGGCTTCCTAGACTGCGTCGATGGCTGAACCGTGGGTCCGGTTCGAGGACGAGCACCTGCTCGTCGTGGCCAAGCCGGCGGGGGTCAACACGCATCGGGCCGACGTCCACGCCCAGGACGGGATGCACGAGTGGGTGCAGCGGCAGCGGTCGGAGGTCTCGCTCGCGATCCTGCACCGGCTCGACAAGGCGACCTCCGGGTTGCTGGTGTTCGGCCGGTCCCCGCTCGCCAACCGGTCGCTGGCCCGGCAGTTCGAGTCCCGCACGGTGGCCAAGCACTACGAGCTGCTGGTCGACCGCGACGACCGCCGCCCGGACACGCTGCGGTGCGCCGAGCCCATCCGCACGTCCGGCCGGCGGTCGGGCAGCGCCGCCGGCACCGCGCACCAGGCGCTCACCGACTTCCACCGCCAGGCCACCGGCACGGGCTTCGAGCGCTACGACGCCCACCCCCACACCGGCCGGACCCACCAGGTGCGGGTGCACGCGGCGGCTCTCGGCATGCCCATCGTCGGGGACGACGAGCACGGCGGCATCGACGCCGCCCGGCTGTTCCTGCACGCGGCCCGGCTGCAGCTCGACCACCCCGAGGCGGGCGCCCTCGACCTCACCGCCGACCGGCCACCGAGCTTCGATCGGGTGCTCGCCGGTGATCCTCCGGACCGGGCAGGCCTGGCCGCGCTCGTCGCCCACGAGGCGCGGGCGCTGCTGTTCGACCCGGCCGACACCGACGCCTACCTGTGGATCGACCGGCATCACGACGGCTTCCCGTCGCTCCGGCTCGAGCGCCTGGGCGACGTGGCGCTCGCCCTCAACTACGGCGACGCCGACACGGCCCTCCCCCGCGAGTGGCTCGACGCCTGGAACGACACGATCGAGCTGCGCGCGGTCTACGAGCAACGCCGCCCCCGCGGTGGCGGTGGCGGTGCCGCACAGTTGGTGAGCGGCACCGAGCAGCCCCGGTTCGAGGTGACCGAGCTGGGCCGCCGCTACCTGATCGACCTCGAGGCCAGCTCGACGTCGAGCGGCCTGTTCCTCGACCAGCGGGAGACGCGCCGCCGGTTGCTGCACCGCGACCTCGCCGGCCGAACCGTGCTCAACGCCTTCGCCCACACCGGCTCGCTGTCGGTCGCGGCCGCCACCGCCGGCGCGGAGACGCTGACCCTCGACCTCTCGAAGCGCTACCTCGACTGGGCCCGCGACAACCTCCGCGCCAACGGCATCGACCCGGAGGACCACGACTTCATCTACGGCGACGCCCTCGAGTGGATGGCCCGCCTGGCCAGATCGGGTCGGACCTTCGACCTGGTGCTCGTCGACCCACCCAGCTCGAGCACGAGCGGGAAGCGCACCAGGACCCGTTGGCTCGTCGAGCGCGACCTCCACGCCCTCGTCGAACGGGGAGCCCGGTTGTGCGCGCCGGGTGGCACGCTCTTCGTGTCGACCAACCTGCGCCGCATGCGCTGGGACCGGTTCCTGCAGCACGTCGACGACGGACTCGGAGCCGCCGGCCGATCGGGCACGATCGAGACGCAGACGCTGCCTCTCGACCACCGCTCCGGGCCCGGTGACCTCCCCTACCTCAAGGCCGCCTGGATCACCCTCGACGGCTGAGCGCGTCCGTGGGCCTGCGCCGACAGGACCTACGCCGAGACCCTGGGGGCGATGGTGGTTCCCTCTGGTCGTGACGGGTCGGTCCATCTCAAGATCGACGATCGGCCGTATCGAGTCGTCGTCCAGCAGGGAGACGCCGACGAGAACATCGCGTTCGCCGGATGGGAGCTCCCCGACGAAGTCACGTTCGAGCGAGCCGGTGCGGCGTTGGAAGCGGCCGGCTTCGCGCTCGAGCACTCGACCCAGCACCAGCGCGACGAGCGCCGGGTCCGAGGCCTGGTGCGCACCACCGACCCGGCCGGCTACTGCGTGGAGCTCTTCTGGGGACCGATCCACGACCATCGGCCGTTCATCTCTCCGTGCGGCGTGTCCGGCTTCGTCACCGGCGACATGGGCCTCGGCCACATCGTGCTGTCGACCCCTGACCTCCAGAGGTCGATCGACTTCTACACCGGGGTGATGGGGTTCCGGATCAGCGACTACATGAAGGCGGGGACCACCGACATCGTCTTCCTGCACTGCAACCCGCGTCACCACAGCCTGGCGCTGGCCAGTGCACCCGAGTCGGTGCTCTACCACTTCATGCTCGAGGCGAGCACCATCGACGATGTCGGCTACACGCTCGATCGGCACGAGACGAACGGCGTTCCGGTGTCCCGTGGCCCGCCCGCCGGTGACCGACACCGCGTGACGCTGCACGCGGGTGAGCGCCGTACTACCCCGGTGGCTACGGCACCTCGGTCGAGGCGATGGTCGTGCGGTGCAGCAGCCGCTCGTGGCCGTCGTAGCCGGCGGTGGCCATGTGCAGCACCGACCGGTTGTCCCACATCACGAGCATGTCGGGCTCCCACCGGTGGCGGTACCGGAACTCCGGTCGGGTCTGCCAGCGGTAGAGGTCGAACAGCAGCTCACCGCCCTCCTCGGCGTCCATGCCCTCGATGGCCGAGATGTAGCCGAGGCACCCGAACAGCGCCGGGCGACCGGTCTCGGGGTGAACCTGCACGAGCGGATGGGTCTGGGTGGCCTCGGCCTCGTCGGAGTAGATGATCCGCATGGCCCGAACCGTGTTGCGCTCGACCTCGCCGTAGACGCCGCCTCGCCCGTACGCGACCCGGGCCGAGTGGACGGCCACCTTGCCGTCGATCCGCCGGCGCAGGTCGTCGGGCATCTGCTCGAGCGCGGCGTGCTGGTCGGCGAAGAGCGTGTCGCCGCCCTCGGCCGGGATGACGAGGCCGAGCAGGCAGGTGCCCGACGGCGGGTGCTCCTGGAAGCTCCAGTCCGTGTGCCACGCCTCGGCGAAGATGGGCGCCGTCTCGTCGGCGGCCCGGTGCACGGCGATGATGTGCTCCCGGCCCGGGATCGGCTCGATGAAGGGGTCCTCGCCGAACGGCCCGAAGGAGCGGGTGAACCGCTCGAGGTCGTCGTCCGACATGGCCTGCCCGGGGAAGGCCACGACGTGGTGCTCGAGCCAGGCCGAGCGGATCTCGGCCACGGTGCGCGCGTCGAGGGGCCGGGTCAGGTCGACCCCGCGCACGGTTGCCCCGCACGCCTGTCCTGACGGAGTGACATCGAGTGACATCGTGGGCACGCTCCCCTCGACCGGCGTCGCCGTCGACGCTCGTCCCTTGGAGTCACCGTACCCGCGGTCACTAAGGTCGCCCGGGTGACGATCACGGAGCTGAGCGGTGCGGACGGGCTGGTCCTCGTGGCCGATGTCGACGGACCCGACGACGGGCCGACCATCGTGCTGCTGCACGGTGGCGGCCAGACGCGCCACTCGTGGTCCGGCACCTGGAGGCTGCTCGTCGAGGCGGGCTGGCGGGCGTGGTCGGTCGACCTCCGCGGCCACGGCGACAGCGCCTGGTCACCCGACGGCGACTACTCCCTCGACGCCTACGCCGACGACGTGCTCGCCATCAGTCGGTCGCTCCCGAGACCGCCGGTGCTCGTCGGGGCGTCGCTCGGCGGGCTCTCCTCGATGATCGCCGTGGCCGAGGCGCCGGTGCAGGAGGACGTGGCCCGGGCCCTGGTGCTCGTCGACGTGGCCCACCGGCTCGAGCCCGGCGGGCGCGACCGCATCGGGTCGTTCATGAAGGGCAACCTCGACGGCTTCGGCTCGCTCGACGAGGCGGCCGACGCCATCGCCGCCTACAACCCCCATCGGCCCCGCCCGTCCGACCTGTCGGGACTGGCCAAGAACCTGCGCCAACGGGAGGACGGCCGCTGGTACTGGCACTGGGACCCGGCCTTCGTGGTGGGCAAGTTCGGGTCGGCGGACGAGACCCGCTCGTCGGTCGTCGACCCCGACCGGCTCGAGACCGCGGTCGAGAAGCTGGCCGTCCCGACGCTGCTCGTCCGCGGCCGCTCGAGCGACCTGCTCAGCGAGGAGGGCGCCCGCGACTTCCTCGAGCGGGCCCCCCACGCCGAGTTCGCCGACGTGGCCGGCGCCGGTCACATGGTCGCCGGAGACCGCAACGAGATCTTCAACCAGGCGATCCTCGGCTTCCTCGAGCGTCACCGCACCTGACGCGGATCAGCCGAGGGCGCCAGGCTTCACGTGCCCTCAGCGGGAGACTCACGGGGCGCCGGCTGGCCCGAGCGGGCCGCTCGCCAGTGGCTCGGCGACAGCCCGTGGGCCCGTTTGAAGGCGCGGCTGAACGCCTCCTCGGAGTCGTACCCCACCCGCCGCGACACCGTCGCCACCCCGAGGTCGGTGGTGGCGAGGAGCTCCTCGGCCAGGTGCATGCGCCACTCGGTGAGGTAGCGGATGGGTGAGCGACCGAGCACCTGACGGAACCGCTCGTCGAGGGACGAGCGCGACACCGCGGAGCCGGCCGCCAGGTCCGCGACCGTCCACTTGCGCTCGGGCTCGCGGTGCAACAGCGCCAGCGCCGGCGCGAGCACCGGATCGCGCAGGGCGGCGATCCATCCCTGGTCCGCCGCCGGTGCCGTCGCCAGGTGCAGCCGAAGGACCTCGATCAGCACGAGCTCGGGGAGGCGGGTGGTGATCGGGTTCGAGCTCACGTTGGACGGGACGGCCTCCTCCAGCGCGTACGCGACGCTGGCCTGCACCCAACCGGCTGTCGCGCCGTCGGGCAGCGGGACGACGAAGGCCGGAGGGAGCGCCCGCAGGGCCGGGTCGAACAGCGGGTCGTCGGAGTAGAGGTAGCCGCAGACCAGGTCGACCCGGTCGCCGCCGCCCCCGTGACGGATCGTCGGCAGGTGCTCCCACGGCAGCGGTTCGAGCAGGGTGTTGATCGGCACCGTCTCGGCCGGCACCTCGCCGCCGATCGTGTGCTGGTCACCGTAGGGAAGGACGATCACGTCGCCCTGGTCGGCCCGGTGCCGCACCCCGTCCGACGCGGCCACCCAGCACGAACCGGCCGCGACGATGTGGAACAGGATCACCCGCTCCGCCCCCGGGTGCAGGGCGCCGGCCAGCGCGGCCGGTCTCGACTCGAACGCGAACCCCTCGGTCAGCTCGGAGCGGAAGAAGATCGCGCCCTCGAGCCGAAGCTGCTCGAGCGCCGACTCGAGCAGCCCTGACGGCTCGGGGCCAGGCGTGCTCACGGCATCGACCGCGGTCACCGGAACTCCGGTGTCGCGGCCAGCAGTGGTGGTGTCTCGGTCATGGGCGCCGGCTCGGTTCGTGCGGATACTCGATGGTGACACCCGGTTCCGGATCGGCCTCGGCGATCTTCACATCGCCGAGGCGGGTCGGGCACCAACCCCCGAAGCGTAAAGGAAGCAGTCCCATGAGCACGTTCCCACCCCTCACCCACGTCGCGCTGACCGTTCGCGACCTGTCCGTGAGCGTCCCCTGGTACGAGGCGTTGTTCGATGCCGATCCTGTGATCGACGAGGACACCGACCCGTCCATGCACCACACCGTGTACCTGCTCGGCAACGGCACGCTGATCGGCCTGCACCAGCACCAGCAGCCGGCTCCGGTCGAGAAGTTCAGCGAGTTCCGCGTCGGTCTCGATCACGTCGCCTTCGGCTGCGCCGACCGGGCCGAGCTCGAGAAGTGGGCGAGCCGGCTCGACGAGCTCGGCATCGACCACGGCAACATCAAGGACGCCGCCTACGGCTCGGGCGTGAGCTTCCGGGACCCCGACGGCATCGCCCTCGAGTTCTTCGCCCCGCCGAGCTGACCCACGTGGCCGCCACCAGGCGCCGCGCCCGACACGTCGTGCTGACGTCCGGGGGCGGCGCCTCGGCGCGTGGGCTGCCGACTACTCCTGGTTATCTATGGTCATACGTCACACCATAGATCTGTTGATCTGACGATCAGAGACGAGTATCGTCGTATTCATGTTCGATATGGCAGATCTCTCCCAGCAGTGCCGCTCGGCGGCCGGCGAGGATCTGTCGATGCTGTCCGATGACGAGCTGCTGACGGCCGTGGTCGAGTGGGAGACGTTGCGCTCGGCGGTCGAGGTGGCTGATGCCCGGCTGTTGGGTGAGCTGCAGACCCGCGGGGTGACCGACCAGCGGTTCGGGTTGAAGACGGCCCCGTGGGTGGCCGCCGAGGCCAAGGTCGACCGGGCCGGGGTGAACCGGCGCAAGCGGCTCGGCATTGGACTGCGGCACCTATCACGGGTGGCCGACGCGGTGGCCTCGGGAACGATCGGGGTCGACCACGCCGCCGAGCTGGCTCGGGCCGCAGCCAACCCCCGGGTCGGTGACCAGGTGGAAGCGGCCCAGGCCCTGTGGATCGATCTGGCCCAGCTCACCTCGTTCGTCGACTGGAAGCACCAGTTGGAGCACACGGTGGTCGAGCTCGACCAGGACGGCGGCTATGACCCGAACCGGGACCTGGCCCGCAACCGGCTCCAACTGACCCCGTTCCCCGACGGCAGCGTCGGGGTGGCCGGTGAGCTGGTGGGTGAGCAGGCCCTGGTCGTGCGCCAATCAGTGGAGGCCCACGCCGATCGCCTGTTCCAACGGCTCAAGGCCGACCACGATCTCTGTCCGGAGCTGCCGCTGCCGACCCGGGCCACGGTGCTGGCCATGGCGTTGGCCGAGCTCGTGCTGCGCGGCTCCACCGTCGACCGCGGCGACACCTCCACCGGCCCGGCCTGCGATGTCACCCTGGTCATCGAAGCCACCCGCCCCGACCCCGCCGATCGTGATCCATGGGATGACCTGTTCGACCCGTACCACCGGACCGCGCTGGCCGACCGCGCCGATCGGGGCGGCCACAACCCGCTCACCGACCACTGCGGGCCGGCCACGACACCGGACGGGTTCCACGTGCCCCATCACGTGGCCGCCTACTTGTTGTGCGACCCGGTCATCACCGCGCTCATCGAGGACGCGTTGGGGGTGCCGCTCGACATGGGCCGCCAGATCCGCCTGGCCAACCGGGAACAACGCCGGGCCCTCAAGCGCCGCGACGGCGGCTGCGTGTTCCCCGGCTGTGACGCCCCGGTCGGGTGGTGCGACGCCCACCACGTCATCTGGTGGGACGACGACGGCCCCACCGACATCAAGAACCTGGCCCTGTTGTGCCGCTACCACCACGGCGTCACCCACCGCTCCGGCTGGACCATGACCGCCACCACCGGTCAGCGCTTCACCTGGACCACCCCGCTGGGTCAGACGTTGCACAGCCAACGCCACCGCGGCCGAAGTCCCACCGGCCGCCACCGCCGCCGGCTCCAGCCCGCCTGACCCACGACCTCCCCCGCCGACCCGACCGCCAGGCCCCGACCTGACGGTCGCACCGGCGCGTCCGGACGCAGGCGTACCAGATCAGAGATGCGAGGCGCCGGGCTCCGGGTGAGATCCATGGTGCGAGTGCCCGTGCGGATGGTGGCCGGTCCTTCTCGCCACGAACCGGGCGACGAGGATGGTCACGACGGCGGAGAGCACGACCACCAGCAGCACTTCGTCGAACGACAACCCGTCGATGTTCGGCTGCAGGTCTTCCTCGGTGGCCCATCCGAACCACACCTCACTGGTGAGCAGGCCGGCGACGAAGCACACCGTGGTCGTGATCAGCCACAACCACCTCGAGGTCTTCCTTCCGGCGACCAGCTGGGCAACGACGCCGATGCCGAGCGACATGAGCATCAACAGCCCCACTCCGCGGAGTCCGAGATCCCACTCCATGGCGCACCCCTTTCCATCTAGGTCGAGTCTCCAACGGGGTCCCCTCGAGCAGCAGAGCAGAAGGTCCCGAGGGCCCCGTGGTAGACAGCGGCATGGACGACCCTGCGGGTGAGGCCTGGGTGCGGTGGACGGCGACGTTGGCCTCGTTGTCCGAGCGACTGACGTCCGACGACTTCCCCACCGACGATCGCGGTCGGGCCGAGGGGATCAGGCACCTCGCGCGGCAGGCGAACCTCGCGCTCCAGGGCGAGCTCGAGCACGCCGACCCCCGCCATCCCCGGCTCCACCGCTACGAGCTGCCGTGGTCGCAATGGGGTGCACCCAACCCCGACAACGTCTACGCCCGGTGCGCCATCGATCCGAGCGCCGGCTACGTGCTGCGGGGCCGGGTCGACGGCGTGCACGAAGCGCTGTTCTCACTCGTCGAGGGTGACATGCACCTCGACGAGAACGGGGTGTTCGCCGAGGTCGCGCTGAGCGACCTGGTCGTCGGCGACGACGGCTCCTTCGAGTTGGCCATCGGCCCCGAGCCCGTACCCGGCAACCACCTGCGGTCGGCTCCGGGATCGCGCCTGCTCCTGATCCGCCAGTACCTCTACGACTGGGCGGCCGAGCCGGTGGTGTCGTTCTCCATCGAGCGGACCGACCTGGCCGGCGAACCATCGCCGCCACCGACCCCGGACGCGGTCGCGGCCGCACTCGACCGGGCCTCGAGGTGGGTCGAGCGCTCGATCGACCACTGGGCCGCCTACGTGGCCGCGTCACGCGACCTGCTCGAGCACAACACCTTCACGGCGCCCAACACCCCGCCGGGCGGAGCGCCGAGCATCGCCTACGGCGGCGGCGTGTGGGACCTCGCGCCGGACCAGGCGCTGCTCATCGAGCACGACCTCCCCGACGCGCGCTACTGGAACTGGTCGATCCACAACCTGCACTGGTTCGACTCGGGCGCGTGGGACGAGCGCCTGATGAGCTGCAACGGCCACCAGGCGCACGTCGACCCGGACGGGAGGGTCCGGCTGGTGGTCGCCCACGTCGACCCGGGCGTCCCGAACTGGTTGGACACCGAAGGACGACCGCTCGGCATGGCCGTCTACCGCTACGTCGGTGCCCGCACCCGCCCGCAGCCCACCGCGACGGTGATCGACCTCGACGAGGTGCGCGCCGCGGTGGGTGGGGTCCATCCGGCCGTGACTCCCGGCGAGCGACGACACCAGCTCGCCGATCGCAACCGCGCCGCCCAGCGGCGGTGGAGCTGAGGTCGCCCCATGCCCTGGACCCCGCCCACCCCACCCGAGTGGGTCGACCGCCTGAACGCTCACGGCCCGGCCGTCGGGCGGAGCCGAGTACGTGGTGTCACTCGACCCGGACGACCTCCTGCAGGCCGCGCGGGCATCGACCGGGCTGGCGGACTTCGGCGGGGACAGCTGGCGCCCGCACTTCGACGTGCTGGTCGAAGCGCTCCGCACCGAGGCCCGGCTCACGCTGGCGGGCCGGATCGTGGCGAGGACCGAGCTGCTGCGCGCGCTGCGCCAACGTCTGCTGCTGGCCGCGGCGTGGGACGCCGACCCGAGCATCCTCGACGAGCCGATCGTCGAGCCGATCTTCGTGGTCGGCACCGGCCGGTCGGGCACGTCGATCCTGCACGAGCTCCTGTCGCTCGACCCCACGAGCCGGACCCCGGCGACGTGGGAGCTGCTCCACCCGGGCGAGGTGCTCGGCGCCGGTGCCGACGCCGCCCGGAAGGTGGGGCACGACGTCCACTCGTTCTGGGCCGACCTGCAACCGGCCTACGACGCGATGCACCACAACGACGGCGACGAGCCCAACGAGTGCATCTTCGCGACGATGCTCGAGTTCCTCTCCGACCAGTGGGGCGGCACCTACGAGGTGCCGACGTACTCCGCGTACCTCGTTGCCACCGACCAGACCGAGGCCTACCGCTACCACCGCAGGGTGCTGCAGACGCTGCAGCGTCGCCAGCGGGGCGACCGGTGGGTGCTGAAGGCGCCGAGCCACCTGAGCCAGCTCCGCACCCTGTTCGCCGTGTACCCGGACGCTCGAGTCGTGCAGATCCATCGCGATCCGCTCAAGAGCGTGCCGTCGACCATCAGCCTGATGGGAACGCTGCGCTCGATGCGGGGTGCGTCGGTGGACGTCGACACGCTCGTGCCCTGGGTCTCGCTCGGCTACGCCATGATGCTCGACGACGCGATGGCGGCTCGCGAGTCGGGAGAACTGCCCGACGACCGCTTCGTCGACGTGCGCTACGCCGACCTCATGGCCGATCCGGGCGGCGCGGTGGGCCGTGTGTACGACCGGCTCGGCATCGCGTACGGGAACGAGCTGCGGACCGCGGTCGGTGACTACGTGGCGACCCGGCCCAAGGGCACGTTCGGCGCGCACCGGTACTCGCTCGCCGACACCGGCCTCGATCCGGCCGAGGAGCGGGCGCGCTTCCGCGCCTACCAGGCCCGGTACGACGTACCCGACGAGGTGTAGGACGGTTGGTCGTCCTCGGGCGGACCCCGGCGAGGTCGGATCTGGGCCATTCGGACCAACTCGCGCCCATCGGCGCGTCGAGTCTCAAGGCGGTCAATAGTTCCGTCGATGGTGTCGCAAATCTCTAGATAGATCACGAGTGGGGGATCTGGACATGGTGGAATCGAACTCGGAGCGGGTGGGACGCGCCCGCTCGGGCCGCCTCGCACTGGTGGCGCTGGCGCTCGTCCTGACCGTGATCGCCGCAGCCTGCGGCTCGTCGAAGTCGACCGCTGACAGCAACGCCGCGGCGGCACCGTCGGCCGACGAGGGCACGCCGGTCGACGGCGGGTCGCTGGTCGTCGGCGTGACGGGCGAGACGGCCGGCTGGAACCCGCACTACAGCGAGTGGGCGCAGCCGGGCGCGTTCGTCGGCTCCGCGATCCTCGAGCCGCTCGCGGCGATGGGCGAGGACAACGGGGCCAAGCCCTTCCTCGCCACGAAGTGGTTCCCGAACGACACGTTCGACAAGTGGCAGGTCACCCTGCGGGACGACGTGACCTTCCAGAACGGCGAGCCGTTCAACGCCGCGGCGGTCAAGGCCAACGTCGACGATGCCATCAAGGCACCGCTGTCGTCCCAGGCCATCGGCAAGCTGTTCAAGTCGGTGTCGGTCGTCGACGACCACAACGTGCTGTTCGAGATGAACCAGCCGTGGGCGGCCTTCCCCAGCAGCTTCCTCGACGGCCAGTCCGCGTTCATGATGGCGCCTGGCGCCCTGGCCACGGCCGACCACGGCAACCTGCATCCGATCGGCACCGGCCCGTTCACGTTCGACAGCTGGACCCCGGACGACAACCTCAAGGTCAAGAAGAACACCAAGTACTGGCAGGCGGGTCAGCCGCACCTCGACCAGATCGAGTTCAAGGTCGTCACCGACAACGGGAGCCGGGCCAACGCCCTCCAGTCGGGCGACCTCAACATGATGCTGACGGCCAGCGGCACCGATGCCAACTCCCTCGACGGTGACTTCACCGTCGTCCGGGACTGGGACACCGAGGCCGGCTCGATCATCCTCAACACCATTCCGATGATCGGCGACAAGCCCAATCCGCTCTCCAACGCCCACGCCCGGATGGCCCTGGCCTACGCCACCGACCGCGTCGCACTGGCCTCCCTGGCCGGCGACGGCGTTCAGCCCACCAGCTCGCCCTTCGCTCCGAACACACCCTGGGGCATGCCCGAGGACCAGAACAACTACCCGAACCACGACGTCGAGAAGGCCAAGGCCGAGGTCCAGGCCTACGAACAGGAGACCGGCGCGACGTCGCTGTCGATCACTCTCAGCAGCATCGCCGACGTCGACACCAGCCGGGACATGCAGGCCGTGCAGAACCAGTGGCGGGAAGCCGGCATCGACGTGGATCTGGAGTCCGTCGAGAGCGCCGCCTTCATCGGCAAGGTCATCAAGGGCGACTACGAGGCCGCGCAGTTCCGCATCTTCAGCTCGCCCGACCCCGACCAGAACCACTTCTTCTGGTCGGCCGACACCATCGCGGGCTACGGCGGGGTCAACATCAACATGGCGCAGTATTCGACGCCCCAGATCGAGGCCGATCTCAAGGTCGGGCGCGAGAACGGCTACCCGGAGCAGCGCAAGGCCGCCTATGACGACCTGGTCAAGCAGGTCAACGGGGCTGCCGTCGACATCTGGACCAACTTCACGCCCTGGTCGATCGTGGCCGACAAGCACGTCCACGGGTTGGCGAGCGCGGAGAAGCTCCCCTTCGGCAACTTCCAGCCGAAGACCTGGTGGGGCGAGGTCTGGCACCAGTAGTCATCCGCCGATGAGCACGTCGAGGTCGCGGTTCGCGTAGCGGTTGTGCGCCCACTCCTCGCGGAGCACGACGTGGATGCACGACATCACCGAGGTCGTCCCGCCGTTCGGTGAATCGACGATGCGCGCCAACTCGTCGTCGAACACGGGCCCGGAGATCCAGCGGTCGGTGGCGAACACGAGATGGCGCAGCGTCTGGAGGAACGAGAACTCGCCATCGACCGACTCGTTCAAGGCCGCATCCGGGAGCGAACGGGCCCGCTGCACCGTGGCCTGCGCCTGCTCCCCGACCATCGCCCAGGCCGCACGAAGGCCGTCGACGTCGGTGGCCGCCAGCATCCGACGCTCGGGATGGCGTCGGTCGAGCTCGCTGCTGACGTAGTCGCTCACGTCGACGCCGTTGACCGTCAGCGTGCCGATCCGGCCGGAGATGTCCAGGCTCTCGACCCACGCGTCGGTGATCCTCACGTTCTCCAGCACGACACCGTGCCAGCGCGAACCGGAGAGATCGACGCGAAGGAAGCGCGATCCCCGGAGGTCGTCGTCGGCGTACTCGACCACGTCCGCATGTCTAGCCCGCTCCCGCCGAGGGATCCACGCCCGGCCACGCGCGAGACTCGGCCCATGACCACGATCTTCGGGAGCACCGCCGTGGTGACCGGGGGCGCCCGCGGCATCGGCCTGCTGGTTGCGGAGCGGCTGGTCCGCAGGGGTGCCCGCGTGGTGCTGTGGGACCTCGACCAGGCCCGCCTCGACGACGTGACGCGCGACCTCCGCTCCCGGACGGGCGGCGACATCGTCGGGCACCTCTGCGACATCACGGACCGGGACTTCGTGCGCCGCGCCGCTGACCGGGTACGGGCCGAGGTCGGCGAGGTCGACATCGTGGTCAACAACGCCGGAGTGGTCAGCGGCCAACGACTGCTCGACATCCCTGACGAGAAGATCGAGAGGACGTTCGCGGTCAACACCCTCGCGCTCTACTGGGTCACGAAGGCCTTCCTCGCCGGGATGGTCGAACGCGACCGTGGCCACGTGGTGACGGTCGCCTCCGCGGCCGGGCTCGTCGGGGTCGCCCGCCAGACCGACTATTCGGCCAGCAAGCACGCAGCCGTCGGGTTCGACGAGTCCCTGCGGGTCGAGCTGGCTCAGGTCGCGCCCGGTGTGCGCACCACGGTCGTCTGCCCGTTCTACGTCGACACGGGGATGTTCGAGGGGGTCAAGAGCCGTGTCCCCTGGCTGCTGCCCATCCTGCAGCCGGATGAGGTCGCCGACCGCATCGTCGGGGCCATCGAACGCGACCGGCGGGTCGTCATGCTGCCGCCACTCGTCCACCTCCTCCCCGTCGCGCGCATCCTGCCCGTGCGTTGGTTCGACGCGACGATGAACCTGCTCGGGGTCAACGTGTCGATGGAGCACTTCCGGGGGCGGGCTCAGCCCTCGGACGACTGACCGCCATGGGGTGACCCGCTATGCCTCGAGGTCCCGGTTCTCGGGGACGAACTGGCTGGCGACGAACGTCGCTCCCTGCGGGTCCTCGATCACCGCCATGCGCGTCCACGGGGCGTCGAGTGGGCCGGCGACGACCTTGCCGCCGAGGGCGTTCACCTTCGCGACCGTGGCGTCGGCGTCGTCCACGGCGAAGGTGACGCTCCAGTGCGCCGGCGTCGTGGAGTCGCCATCGGCGATCGGGTTCACCGCCGCGACGACGTCGATGAACCCCTCGGGCGCGGCCATCTGCGCCATCTGCTGGCGGGTCCCAGGGGTGATCTCCTCGAGGTGGTCGCCGTAGCCGGGCAGGGTCCACATCACACCGGCGGGCAACGGGAGGGTGCGCCAGCCGAAAACGCGCCGTAGAACGCCTCGGCCCGCTCCGGGTCGCGGGTCACCAGGCCGTTGAAGTTCAGCGAGCCGTGCTCGTTGACGACCTGCGCACCCCGGTTCCGCTTCGCCTGCCAGACGCAGAACGTGGCCCCTTCGGGGTCGGTGACCACGGCCATGCGCCCCGCATCCATGACGTCGAAGGGCTCCATCGCCGTGCCGCCCGCAGCACGAGCCTTCGCCGCGGCCTCGTCGGCGCTGTCGACCCAGATGTAGGTGTTCCACGTCGCCGTCGACGGCGCGCCCTCGGGGAGGGACCCGACCGCCGCCACGTCCCCGCCGCGGATGCGGCCGATGTGGTAGCTGCCCCCCGCCCCTTCGGGCATGACGTTCTCGAACTCCCAACCGAACAGCCCGCCGTAGAACCGGACGGCGGCCTCCGGATCGGGCTGGTTGGTGTCGACCCAACAGGGGACCCCGGGGATGTAGCCATCGCGCTCGGACATGTTCGTCACTCCAGTCTCGGGATTGCGTTCGTCGCGATCCCGCACCCTACGGAGGTGAACCGGTCATCTCCTGGCCGGTTTGGGCGGCGAACCCGAAGCCGATGCCGCTGCGGATGAGTGGCAGGTCGGCCATCGTGCGGATCCCGGGCGGCGCCTGACAGAGCGCCGGGATGGTGTTGACGGCCTGCATGGCGGTGGCCACGCTGGCCGCTCGCACGTGCTCGGTGATCGGGACGTCCCGGCTGAAGCTCGCCAGGCTGAGCACGTGCGCCTGCAGCGAGGGATCGCCCTCGATGGTCAGCGTCCAGCCGTCCGCCGGGGTCGGCCAGTGGCTCGGGTACTCGCCGCCCACCGTCCAGAGCGCGTCGATCTCGACGAGGGTGCGGCCCTGCCGCCGCCCCCGCCAGTGCCATCGCTGGCCGGCGACGGTCCCCGCGGCCAGCGTCGTGCCGAAGATGTCGTGGTCGCGCTCGGCCACCACGAGATCGACCTCGGTCGTCACCTCGTCGATCCCGGCTCCCAGGGCGTCGGCGATCAACTGCACCTCTTCTTTGAAGATGCCGCTGTTGAAGCGGAGGAAGTCGCTCGACTGCTCGTCGACCTCCTCGGGCGGACGACCGAAGCGCATGTTCTCGAACGTGATGTTGGTGCTCTCGTAGAACGACCAGTCGGCCCGCTCCTGCAAGGTGACGCGTTCGATCCTCCGGGTCATGCCCGACAGCGCGAGCGGCAGCACGCCGCTGAGGTTCCCCGGGTTCAGCCCCGTGCCATGGATGGATGAGCCGCCCCGCTCGCACGCATCGACGAGCCGCTCGAGGTCCGAGGGCGGGAGGGCCTTCGGGTAGAAGAGGAACGCCGTCGTCACGACGTTCTTGCCGCTGGCCAGGATCGAGCAGACGTCGTCGAGCGACGTGTTGCGCGGCATGTAGGCGACGCAGTCGGCGTCGAGCTCGAGGAGCGTCGGGACGTCACGGGTGGCGGCCACACCGATCGGGTCGCGCCCGGCCAGCACCCCGAGATCGACGCCGTCCTTCTCGGGCGAGTGCACCCAACCGCCGACGAGCTCGAGGTCGGGACGGTCGATGATCGCCCGGATCGACTCGACCCCCTGGGCACCGGTCGCCCACTGGATCACTCGGTAGGCCATGGTCTCCCCCACTCCGGCGGGCCCCGGGGCCCGACGTTCCGATCGTAGGTGATGGCCCCCGGCGAACCTCGGCCGTCGCGCCCGGGGATCGCCGACCAGACTCCGGGGGTCGCGGCTCCGTAGTCTGCTCGGGAGCGCCGAGGAGGCACCATGGCCGAACCCACCGACTACGCCATCGCCGATCAGACCGGCCGCATCGCGCTCGTCACCGGCGCGAACAGCGGCCTCGGCCTGCAGACCAGCCTCCGCCTGGCCCAGGCCGGCGCCGTCGTGCTGATGGCCTGCCGCAACCCCGACAAGGCCGCCGCCGCCCTCGACGAGGTCCGTCGGGCCGCCCCCGATGCGGACGTGTCGACCATCGCCCTCGACCTGGCGTCGCTCGCCTCCGTGCGCGAGGCCGCCGCGCAGGTGCTCGCCCGGCACGACCGGCTCGACCTGCTCATCAACAACGCCGGGGTGATGGCCATCCCCCGCCGCGAGACCGCCGACGGGTTCGAGGCCCAGCTCGGCACCAACCACCTCGGCCACTTCGCCCTCACCGGCCTGCTGATCGACACGGTCATGGCCACCCCGCACAGCCGTGTCGTCAACGTCTCGAGCAACGCGCACAAGATGGGTCGCATCCGCTTCGACGACCTCATGGGCGAGCGCCGCTACGAGCGCTGGTCGGCCTACGGGCAGTCGAAGCTGGCCAATCTGCTGTTCACCTTCGAGCTGCAACGGCGCCTCACCGCCGCCGCGTCGGGCACCATCGCCGTGGCCGCCCACCCCGGCTGGGCGGCCACCCAGCTCCAGACCGGAGGCCGGGGCATCACCGGCGGGACCTACCTGCTCGCCAACAACCTGGCCAACCGGGCCGCCGCCCAGAGCGCGGCCATGGGGGCCCTGCCCACCCTGCACGCCGCCACCTCGCCCGACGTCATCGCCGCCGGCTACTACGGCCCGGGCGGCCCGTTCGAGATCCGGGGCCTGCCCGCGGCGGTGAACCCCAGCGGTCGGGCGCGCGACGCCGCGGCGGCACGGGAGCTCTGGGCCCGGTCCGAGGAGCTCACCGGCGTTCGATTCGACCTGCTCGACGCAGCCGTCGGCGTCTGAGGCGAGGCCCGCCTCGTCCGAGGCGACGCCGACCGCTCACGACGCCGACCGCTCAACTGTCGGCGAGAGGCTGCACCCGCTCCTCGACCTCGAGCCAGAGCGGCAGCCCGATCGGGTGGCGGGCCTCCTCGGCCAGATGGGCGACGAGGCCCGCCGTGCGGGCGATCAGGACGAAGCCCCGCACGCTGTCGGGCGCGACGCCGAGGTCGATCAACATCGCGCCTCCGGCGCCGGCACCGTTGATGGGCAGGCGCCGGCCGGTCGACTCCTCCTGGGCATCCGCCACGAATCGCAGGAGGCGCAGGTGGGGACCGAGGAGTCCCTCCTCCTCGGCCAGCTCGTAGAGCCGCGGGGTGCGCGGGTCCTCGACCCGATGCACCGGGTGGCCCAGGCCCGGCACACGCTCGCCGGCCTGCAGCCGCTCCTCGACCGCCAGCCGTGCTGCCTCGCGCAAGGTCGCGTCGTCGGTGTTCCCATCGGTGTGATCGCGCCGCGCTCCGGCGAGGAACTGCGCCGTGTCGCCGGTCGGGCCCAGGAACACGCTGCCCGCCCCGAGCAGCCCGGCCGCCACCGCGCCCTGGATGGACTCGGGCGCGCCGGTGTAGGTCAGTCGGGCAGCCATCGCGCTCGGGGTCAGGCCGTGATCGGCGAGCGAGACGAGCACGGCGTCCAGCAGCCGGCGCTCCCCTGCCGTGGGCTCCCGGTGGGCCAGGAGCAGGTAGGCCAGCTCGGTCAGTGAGAGCCGTCCCATGATCTCGGCGGGGAGGTCGCGCCCTGCCAGGGTGATGCGGTCGGGCGTCGACGAGCCGATCGAGCTCTGCAGCCAGTCGGATGGATCAGACAGGGGGTCCTCCGTTCTCCATGTCGAGCTCCTCGGCCGTGCGCTCGACCGGGAGGCGATGCTTGGCCAGCCGACCGGTGGGCGTGTGGGGCAGCTCGGCGACGATCTCGTAGTAGCGCGGGACCTTGAAGCGGGCGAGCCGCTCGCGAGCGAAGGCGTCGAGCGTGACGAGGTCGATCGCGTGTCCCGCCATCGGGATCAGGAACGCCTTCACGTCCTGCTCGGACAGGTCGGACTCGACGCCGATCACCGCGGCCTCCGCCACGTCGGGGTGCAGTTCGAGCGCACCTTCGACCTCGGTCGGCGAGAGGTTCTCGCCCCGGCGGCGGATCACCTCCTTCTTGCGTCCGACGAAGGTGAACGTGCCGTCGCCGTCGTCGGTCACGAGGTCGCCGGTTCGCAGCCAGCCGTCCACCAGCACCGCCGCGGTCTCCTCGGGCATCTCGTAGTAGCCGCGCATGATCGCCGGGTTGCGCAGCTCCAGCTCGCCCACGCCGTCGGGACCGACGTCGCGGACGCGAGCGTCATTGACGTGACCGAGCTGCGGATGCTGTCGGGCCGAGCCCAGGGTGCCGAACGGTCGTGATCCGTGCGGCCAGATCAGCCCATAGGTCGATTCCGACAGGCCGTACCCGCAGACGATCTCGATGCCGAAGCGGCGCTCGATGGCCTCCTGCCGTTCCCGCTCCGGCGACGGCCCGGTGTAGCAGCGACGCAAGGGGTTGTCGGCGTCGTCGGGTCGCTCGGGTTGGCGCATCAGGATCTCGAGCATGGCACCGATGGCGTTGAACTCGGTGGCTTCGAAGCGACGGGCGGCGTCGAGGAAGCCGCCGGCCGAGAAGCCGCCCAGCAGCGCGAGGCTGGCGCGCGCCGCCACCGAACCGAGGGTCGAGTACGCGGGCGCGTTGATGTGGAACAGCGGCAACGAGGTCATGAGCCGGTCGTCAGCGGTCAGCTCCATCCAGAACGGGAAGCCCTCGCCGGCCATCACGTAGGCCAGGTGCGTCTGCATCACGAGCTTGGAACGCCCGGTCGTGCCCGACGTCGGGATCATGACCGCGACGTCCTCCGGCTCGACGTCGGACGGACCGATCCCGTCGGGGTCGGCGCGGAAGAGCTCATCGACGTCGACGATGACCGCCCCGGACCCGGTCTCGCGCGCGGCGGCGAGCACCGAGGGCATGAGCCCCGGATCGGTCACGATGACCCGGGGAGCGGCCTGGGCGACGAAGCCGGTGATCTCGGCCGGCGACGAGCTGGGGTTGATCGGCAGCTCGACCGCTCCGACCTCCATGAGCGCCAGCCAGGTCAGCAGGTAGTCGGGGGTGTTCCGGGCCGTGACGAGCACGCGATCTCCCGGCCGCAGTCCGGCGGCGCGGCACCAACTGGCCGCCCGCTCGATGCGTTCCAGCGCCTGCGCGTAGGTCAGCGTCGTGCCCTCGGCGAACAGCCAGGGCTCGCCGGCGACCTCGTCGACCGCCTGCCGGAACAGGGTCGGGATCGTCCGCCGCACGGTGCCTCGGGCCCGTCAGATCGGGAAGAACAGCGAGCGGAACCGCCCGGCCAGGTCCTGGTCGCCCCAGACCGTGCCGCCGTTCATCCGGGCGTAGCCTGTGAGCACGAGGGTGGCCGGATCGAACTCGAGGACGGCCGGGAGGTCCCCCACGTCGGCGGGCGCGTACTGCACACCGTCGGCCGAGACGTCGAAGCGCACGTCGCCGCCGTTGTGTCCGCTCGTGCGCACACCGACCGAGAACGGCTGCTCGACGCCCGAGACATCGGCCGTCGCCTGCCAGAGGATGTGGATCACCGGTATCAACAGGTCGGCCGCGTCCCCGGACAGGCCGTGGGGTTGACCGATCCCCTCTCGGACGTCCCAACCGTGGACGGCGTAGTCGACCAGTTGGAAGACGGGATAGAACATCGCCGGGAGCGGCCCCATGAAGGTGTGGGGAACGATCAGGTTCGTCCAGTCGTCGTCCGACAGGGCCTCGAAGATGCCCAGCATCTGGTCGACGTCGTCGCGGAGGCGCTCGAGCAGCTCCTCTCGGGGCACCTTCCTGAGCGACCGGGCCGATTCGTCGACGAGTTGGGCCATGGCTGCGAGGCCGTGGGGCGCCGGGGCGGTGCCCCCGGTGCGGGCCAGGTCGAACGCCGGGAGGTACCCCTCGGTGGTGTCGACCAGGTGGCCGATGACGTCGCGGACCTCCCAGTGCTCGCAGGCGGTCGATGCCTGCCAGCGCTCCGGGTCGGACACGAGGTCGAACATGCCGTCGACCTCCTCTTTCAAGACCTCGAGTACCCGGTCCTTGGAGGCCGGGTCCATGAAGTTCCAGGGTGCATCGGTTCGAGCCATCGCTCCCCCTCTGATCGGTTGTCGGCAGGTTGCCCGTCCCACCCCAGCGCTTCGAGTGTCCGGCAGGCCGGGATGCCGCGCAAGGAGAACGTGCCGGCACCGCGATCTCCTGCACCTCGGCCCTCCCCAGGCCGAACCGTCACCCGCCGGGAGCCTTCCGGCCGCGGGTCATCGCCAGCCCGTCCTGAGCACCTCGGTGCCCTCGTCCCAGCGGTCGAGGTAGACGACGTCGGCCACGGGGCGACGGCGAACCGGGCCGTGGTGGCCGCGGGGCCAGCCGACGACGACGTGCCCGGCGAGCAGCCAGTCCTCGGGGATGCCGACGGCCTCGCGCAGCAGCGGCTCGCCGCCGTAGGACGCCCAACTGGTCAGGCAGGCACCGAGCCCCTGGGCCCGGGCGGCCAGCAGGAAGTTCTGCATCGCCGGGAAGATCGACCCGCCGAGCAGGAGCTCCGACGCCGAGTCGTAGCGGTAGGTCGTGAACAGGACGGAGGTGAGCTCGCCGGCGCGGTCGTGGAGCTCGTAGGTGGCGCGGTCGTTGCGGGCGCGGCGGCTGTCGTCGTCGGCGGCGGGACGGGTCATCCCGTAGACCGGCTCGATCACCTCGAGGGCCAGCTTGGCGGCTTCGGCGACGACGGCGCGAACCTCGGGCGACCGGAGCACGACGAAGCGCCACGCCTGGACGTTGGCGCCGTTCGGCGCCCAGGTCGCCGCCTCGAGGCACCGGCCGAGGGTGGCGTCGTCGACGGGGTCGTCGGTGAAGCGACGGATGGTCCGCGCCGTCGACAACACCTCCCAGACGTCGGTGGACGAGCCGGTCATGGCGTCGAGGGCTCGGGGAACCGGGATTCCCGAGCGCGCAGGACCGCGCAGAGCGTCTCGTTGTAGGGGGCCTCGAACCCGGCCTCGCGGCTGAGCTCGACGACCTGTCCGTTGATGACGTCGATCTCCGAGCGGCGGCGCGCCAAGTGGTCGAGGCGCATCGAGGGACTGGCGTCAGGGATGGTGGCCGCGAACTCGGTGACGTAGCGCACGGGATCGTCGAACGAGAACGAGACGCCCCGTGCGACACCGAGCCGGTAGGCCTCCAGCATGCAGCCGATGGCGACGGCCCACGTCTCGGGGTTCGCCATGAGCTCGCCCACCGTGACATCGAACGCCGCAGTCGGGGCGCTGAGCGTCACGTTGCAGAGGAACTTCTCCCAGATCATCAGGTCGATGTCGGCGAAGGCGCGGACGTTGAAGCCGGCATCGCCCCACAGCCGCTCGATCTGTCGCACCCGGTCCGTCATGCCCCCGCCCATCTCGCCGATGCGGATGAGGCGCATGCCGTTGTGGTGCACCGAGCCCGGCTCCGGGATCGACGAGCCGAACCCCTCGGCGATCCCGATGACGACCTGCCCCTCCGGGATGTGCCGGGCGACCCGCTCCCCCGCTCCGAGGCCGTTCTGGAACGGCATCACCACGTCGTCCGGCCGCAGGAGCGGGGCGATGCCTCGCGCCACCTCGTCGACGTCGGCCGCCTTCGTGGCGACGACCCAGAGATCGCACGGTCCGGCGTCGGTCGGCGTGCGACCCACCCGGATGCCGTCGACCACGTAGCTGCCGCTGGCCCCCGAGACCCGCAGCCCGTCGCCGGCGATGGCGTCGATGTGCTCCCGCCACGGGTCGATGGCCCAGACCTCGTGTCCGGACTTCGTCAGGAGCGCGGCGTAGACCGCGCCCATCGCACCAGTTCCGACGATCGCAATCTTCATTCGCACTTCCGACGAGCAGCCCGGTGATCGGGATTGGACGCGGCAATGTACAACTCACCGTCGATCGACTGGTAGCCGGCGGCCCACCGCACGGGTGGTGTGGTGACGCCCGAGATGGGGCAGAATCGCTCGACCACGACCAAGGGACGCACCATGGCTGACGCTTTCATCATCGACGCATGCCGCACACCCCGGGGCATCGGCAAGCCCGGGAAGGGGTCGCTCGCTCACCTCCACCCGCAGCACGTCGGCGCGACGGTGCTGAAGGCCCTCGTCGATCGCAACGGGTTCGACACCGCCGACGTCGACGACGTGATCTGGGGCACCAGCTCGCAGGTCTGCGAGCAGAGCGGCGACCTCGGCCGCATGGCCGCCCTCGACGCCGGCTACGACGTGCGGGCCAGCGGCGTGACGCTCGATCGGTTCTGCGGCTCGGGCGTCACCGCCAACAACTTCGCCGCGGCGATGGTGATGGCCGGCCACGAGGACCTCACCATCGGCGGCGGCACCGAGATGATGTCGCTGCCCAAGAAGGGCCTCCTGCCGATGGGCGCCAGGAACGCCCACCTGCAGGAGATCCATCCCCAGTCCCACCAGGGCGTTTGCGCCGACGCCATCGCCTCGTTGGAGAAGATCGACCGGCGCACCCTCGACGAGCACGCGGCCGAGTCGCAGCGGCGCGCCGAGGTCGCCATCAAGGAGGGTCGCTTCGATCGCAGCCTCGTGCCCGTCCACAACCTCGACGGCACCGTCGCCCTCGACCACGAGGAGTTCCCCCGGCCGGGCACCACCGCGGACTCCCTGGCCGCGCTCCCGCTGAGCTTCCCCGACATCGCCGATCACCGCTTCGCCGAGGACGTGCCGACCTTCCGCGAGCTCATCAACCAGAAGTACCCCGATCTCGAGATCACCCACGTCCACCACGCGGGCAACTCCTCGGGGGTCGTCGACGGCGCCGCGGCGGTGCTCTACGCCAGCGAGCGCTACGTGAAGGCCCACGGCCTCAAGCCTCGTGCCCGCATCGTCGCCAGCGGCAACATGGGCGACGACCCCACGCTCATGCTCAACGCGCCGGTGCCGTCCGTGCGCAAGATCCTCGACCGGGCCGGCATGACCCTCGACGACATCGACCTCTTCGAGATCAACGAGGCCTTCGCCGTCGTCTCCGAGAAGTTCATGCGCGACCTCGACCTCGATCGCGACAAGGTCAACGTCAACGGCGGAGCCATGGCCCTCGGCCACCCCATCGGCGCCACCGGCGCCATCCTCATCGGCACCGTCCTCGACGAGCTCGAGCGCCGCGATCAGCAGGTCGGCCTCGTCACCATGTGCGCCGGCGGCGGCATGGCCCCCGCCATCATCATCGAACGCGTCTGAGCGACGACCGACGGGCCACGCCGGCTCGGCGGCCCGGAGGAATCTCCGATCGGCAACCGGATCAGCCCGCCACGATCGTCGCGGCCAGCGCGACCCGATGGTCCTTCGCCCAGGGAGGCCCCAGCCTGGCCCGGGGACCCCGCAGGACGTCATCGGCCCAGTCGCCCAGCATCCTGGCCGCCCGACGCTCCACCTCCTTCGCGTGGAAGAAGTGGGTGTCCCAGCCACGAGCCTGGGCGAGCTCGGCGAGCACCCGGCGGTACATGACGGCGTCGGCGCGGGACTCGTACGGCGCGCGACGTTGGACGGCGATGTCGTCGGGGAAGTCCAGCGGCAGGGCTCGGAGCGAGATCGAGGCGACCGGCTCGGGCAGCGCTGCCGCGATCTCGTCGAGCGCAGCCGAGGTCGCCCGAACGACCGACGATCGCACCTCGGCGACCAGCGCCGCCGTGGCCGCGACATCGAGGCGGTGGCTCTCGTAGTGGATCGGTGCCGCCGTGAGGCCGGGTTCGATCAGCTCGATCCGCCTCCGATCCACGACTTCGTGGTCGGCCGACGCGGTCACGGCAACGGCCCAGCCGAGGTGATCGGCGATCCCCAGACGCATGTCTTCCATCATGCTCCGACGGGACGACAGGCGATGGCGGCGAGGCGCAGCCTCGATCCATCAAACCAGATTGACCTATCTGCGGGGTCCCGGTAGGGTCGGGCCATGGAGCCGATGCTCGCCTGGGGACCTGCGGGAGATGATCCGCCCGGGATCGTCCGGCTGGTGGCGAATCCGGTGCGCTGGCGGCTGTTGCGCGAGCTGGCCCGCAGCGATCGGGCGGTGAGGGAGTTGACCAGGCTGGTCGACGAACCGCAGAACCTCGTCTCGTACCACCTGCGGCAGTTGCGCGAAGGCGGTCTGGTGATGGCCCGGCGCAGCTCCGCGGATCGGCGCGACAGCTACTACTCGATCGATCTCGGAGGCTGCCGACGCCAGTTGCAGGCCGCGGGCGGCGCCCTGCACCCGGCCCTCGCACCCGAGCCGACGCCTCCCGCCGGCCGGCGCGTCGAGCGGGCGCGTCGCCGCGCCCGCGTGCTGTTCCTCTGCACCGGGAACAGCGCCCGTTCCCAGATCGCCGAGGCCCTGCTGGCCCACCGATCGGCCGGGACGGTCGAGGTCGCCAGCGCCGGCAGCCACCCCAAGCCGCTGCACCGCAACGCGGTCCGCGTGCTCGAGCGTCGGGGGATCGACATCAGCGCCAACCGCACCAAGCACCTCGACGAGTTCCGCTCGCAACGGTTCGATCTCGTGATCACGCTGTGCGACCGCGTCCGCGAGGTCTGCCCCGAGTTCCCGTCCCACCCGGAGCTCGTGCACTGGAGCATGCCCGACCCCGCGGCGGAGGGGCCGACCGACTCCGCGTCCTATCCGGCGTTCGAGCGCACCGCCGACGAGCTCGAACGCCGCATCAGCTTCCTGCTCCCCCTACTGGCCGTTCCACCTACGAGGAGGTCCACCCATGCCGACTGATCCGACCGATGAGGTCGTCAACGTGCGCTACATGGTCCACGACGTCGACGAGGCGATCGCGTTCTACACCAGCGTCCTCGGCTTCGAGGTGCTCACCAATGCCGCGCCCACGTTCGCGGACGTCAAGCGAGGCAACCTGCGGCTGCTGCTGTCGGGTCCGGCCAGCTCCGCCGGGCGACCGATGGCCGATGGCGCCGTCCCGGGCCCGGGCGGCTGGAACCGCATCCACCTCCTCGTCGACGACCTCGAGGCCGAGGTGGCTCGCCTGCGCGACGCCGGCGGCGGGTTCCGCAACGACATCGTCGTCGGGCCGGGCGGCAAGCAGATCCTGCTCCAGGACCCGTCCGGCAACATCGTGGAGCTGTTCGAGCCGGCTTCCCGCTGAGCGGTCGTCAGGAGCGCGCCGCTGGGCGCGGCTTCGAACCGGCCGAGGCCGTAGTCGCCGGCGATGGTGGTGCGGTGCATGCAGCGCCCGTTCTCGGGAGCCGTGCCCGACACCGAGTGGAGCACCCGCCAGTTGTCCCAGATGACCATGTCGGTCGGCTCCCAGACGTGGGAGTAGCTGAGCTCCCTGGCCGCCTCGACGATCTCGTCGCACACCTCGGTGAGCAAGCGCTCGGCCTCGGCGTCGTCCCGACCCTCGATGCCCTTCGCCATCCAGGGGGAGACGTGGAGGACCTTCTCGCCGGAGCCACGGGTCCACACCGCGGGGTGGATGGCCCGCGGCCGGTGCTCGTACTCGTTCATCACGTCGATGGCCTGGGGAGGCGACTCGATCTCGACGAAGTCCTCGGGTCGACCGAACCGGAGGTTCTCGAGGATGACGTCCATCGCGTAGATCACCATCTCGCCCTCGATCCGGTCCCGCACCTCGGGCGAGACCGCCTGGTAGAGGGCGATGCCGTCGACGAAGCCCGTCATGCCTCCGTCCGCGGGGACCTCGACGGCGCGGAGCACACCGGCCCGGTTGAGCTGATCGTTGTAACAGTGGTCGAAGTGCCAGGGCAGCCACTGGGACAGCAGCCGACCGTCGACCCGCACGACCCCGCCCTCGTTCGGTTCGTGGCGCATCTCGATGACGCCGAGCATGTCGTCACCGGCCCGGGGCGTCGCCGCGCTCGGGTGGTCCTTGAGCGGTCCGAACACGGTGCTGATCGCCACCTGCATCTCCGGGGTCGGATCCACGTCTTCGAAGATCAGCAGGCCGCGCTCCTCGAAGGCCGCGTTGAGGCGACTCCGCACCTCCGGGTCGCCGAGCGCGTCGAGGGTGACGCCGGTGACGCGGGACCCGAAGGAGAGATCGTCACGGATGGGACGCACGGTGATGGCGGTCATGGTCGGCTCCTCACGAGCGATTCGGTCACTTCGTTCACCCGACGACACCGATCGTGCGATCGGCCCAGTCGACGAGTTGGGGGACGAGCAGGGGCCAGCGGACGAAGAGCGACCCTGTCTGCTCGACCTCGGCTCGACGGTCGTTCCACTCGTGGTCGCCCCACGGCGGCTCGACCAGTTCGGCGCCCCGCAGGCCCGCCGCCAGCGCTTCGGAGGTGGCGCGGGTGTGCGACATGTCCGACACGCCGCTGCGGAACACGAGGACCGGCACATCGAGGCGGGACGCGTCGGCGTCGTCGAGCCCGGGCACGAGTGAGTCGTCGCAGGGGCAGTAGGCCAGCATCCAGCGGTCCATCACGTCGAGGAAGTCCTGTCGGTCCATCGAGAGGAAGCGGTCACGGTTCCCCGGGTTGCGTTCCAGCACCTCCTGCCACTGCTCGAGCTCGATGACCGCCTCCATCCCGCCGTGCCACGCGGCATCGGCCGAGGGCATGCAGTAGTAGTTCGCCAGCTGGAGGAGTCCCGGGACGCCCCCGCTGATCCACCACATCGCCACTCCAGCGGTGACGTCGGGGTTGCGGGCGGCGGTGAGCAGCGAGACCCGTGCCCCACCCGATCCTCCGGCGATCACCGTGGGCCCGAGATCGAGGTGCCGGAGCAGCGCTCCGAGCGCCTCGGCCTGGACCTCCGACTCCGATCGGCCGCGGAACACGACCGATGAGGCGCCGCAGTTCGGACGGTCCCAGGTGAGGACCTGCCTGCCCTGCTCGGCCAGCGCCCGGGCCATCTCGGGGAGCCCGCCGACCTCCTTGGTGAACCGCCCGCCCGGTGTCAGCACCCAGGGCTGGCCGTCGCCCACCAACTCGTAGGCGACGTCGACGCCATCAAGCTCCGCGACCGGCATGTTCTGACCCTCCCCTTCCGCCGACGTTCTACACCCCGCGGGCGCTGGCGTGCGCTAGGTGGGGAGCCCGTGGTGCGGGGGGACCACCCGCTCACCGATGGCGTCGGCCCGGCGGTGGAGCAGCGCGACGGTGGCGTCGAGGTCCCGGGCGATGATGAAGCGCCTCGCGGCCGTCTCCCCCACCACGAAGTCACCGAGCTCGTCGAGGTCGGCCTCGGTCACGTCACGTCCCGCCTTGGCCAGCATGTCCTTGAGCTCGTCGAAGGTCATGCCCGTGCGGCCGGTGGCCTGACCCTGTCGCTGGAGGTGCTCCGGCCGGTTGCGGCTCGCGCTGAACAGCCCGGTGCGGAGGAGCCCGCCCGACGGGTAGAACACCGACGCTCGCAGCGCCGTGCCCTCCGAGACCAGGTTGTAGTGGAGCGCCTCGGTGAAGCAGCTGACGGCCGCCTTCGAGGCCGCGTACACCGACGCGGTCGGGACCGGCGCGAAGCCCCCGTCGCCCGACGAGGTGTTGATGATCTGACCCGGTTCGCCGCCCTCGATCATGCGGGGAACGAACTCGGAGATGCAGAACGCGGTGCCGAACACGTTGACGCCGAAGCACCATCGCCAGTCGTTCGGTTCCTGCTGCCACGGCCTGCCACCGCCACCCGAGGTGACACCGGCGTTGTTGTAGAGCAGGTTGCAGCGACCGTGCGTCGCGTAGACGCTCTCGGCGAGCTCGGCCACCGAGCGCTCGTCGCTGATGTCGGTGCGCTGGCCCGACACGGGGCCGAGTGGCGCGAGGTCGGCGACCGCGGCGTCGATCGCGCCCTGCTCGACGTCGGCGATCACGACCGTGGCGCCTCGGCGCAGGAGCGCGCCGACGATGCCCCGACCGATGCCGCCGGCCCCTCCGGTGACGACGGCCACCATGCCGTCGATCTCGAGCGAGGGCGCGTCGGCCCGCGCCTGCCCAGCCCGGTCGGCCATCAGCCCTTCCATTCGATGCCGTAGTCGTCGAACCAGAAGCGGGCTTCGCGGATCGCGTCGGGTGGGGTCCGCAGGTCGAGGTCCTGGTTGAGCTGCTCGGGGGTCGGGCCGATGTCGGCCGCGATGCGGCTGAGGCCGTCGAGGTCGAGGCCGTAGCACCGCACCGCGTTGAGCCCGAGGAGCAGCCGGGTCTCCTCCACCGGGATCGCCCGGAAGTCGGTCGACAGGCGCTCGACCGTGTTGGGCCACGTGCCCTCGGGGTGCGGGTAGTCGGTGCCCCACATGAGGGCGTCGAGGCCGTTGACGTAGCGGCGACGGAGCTCGGGCTTGCTCATGGCCGAGGCGCCGATGAACACGTTGGTCCCGATGTACTCCGACGGGAGTCGCTCGATGAGGTTCTTCGTCTGGGAGGACATCTTCTTGACCTTCCAGTTCTGGCCTCCGAACATCACGTCGGTCTTGAACAGGAGGTCGCCGACCCACCACGACCCGCACTCGACCGGCGCGTACTTGAGGTCGGGGAAGCGGTCGAACGCCCCCGACAGCAGCAGCTGCCACAGGGTGCGGTGCGTCCAGAACGCGACCTCCAGCATGAACTGCGCCATGTTGTCGTTGTACGCGGGGGTGTCGGCCTCACCGGAATGGGTGTGCACCACCAGCCCCGCTTCGGCGCACGCCGCCCAGACCGGGTCGTAGGACCGGTGGCCGTACGACGGCTGGTCGTGCCACATCGTCGGGATCATGATGCCCTTGATCCCGGGCTTGCCGGCGAGCGCTTCGATCTCCCTGACCGCCTCGTCGATCCCGTGGGTGATGGGGACGAGCGCGACCCCGGCGCGGCGCGGCGGGTTCGTCGCACAGAACTCCTCGAGCCACCGGTTGTGGGCCCGAGCCCCGGCCCACGCCAGCCGGGGATCGGAGATCATGCCCGCCTGCAGCCCGGCACCGAACGGCGGAGCCTCCATGCCCGTGACCGCGTCTCCGTCGGCGAAGATCACCTCGCCGGCCACCCCGTCGGCGTCGAGGGTCTTGTCGCGGATCGTCGGGTCGTACGCTCCCTTCAATCCCACCTCGTTGTCTCGCTCCCAACCCTCGACGTACTCGCCGTTGAGCTCCTCGACCATGGCCCGGTGCTGGTGACGGGTGACCAGCCACTCGTCGAACTCGGCGTGCACGGACGACTCGAGATAGGGGCGGTAGTCCTCGACGTAGAGCCCGGCGTGGGTGTCGGACGACACGATGACGTACGGGGCGTTGCTCTGGTCGATGCCTTCCACGGGGTTTGGCATGGCGTCCCCTTGCTGATTCTGTGACGGTGTCCTAGAGTGCGTTTGACACTGTTACAGAAGCCGAGAGGATGCGCAACCCCCATGGCGAGGACGGCGACACCGCACGATCAGGACGCGATGGTGCGCTCGGGGCGCCGCACGGGTCTCGATCGCGACGACGTCGTGGCCGCCGCCCTCGACCTGGTCGAGCGGGAGGGGCCCGCCGCGCTGAGCATGCGCCGGCTGGCCACCGAGCTCGACGTGGGGACACCCACCATCTACTGGCACGTCGGCAGCCGGGACGAGCTCATCGCCGAGGTCATCCGCCTCCAGTCGAACCGGCTCGCCGAGCGGGCCGTCGAGGGTCACACGGCCCGAGAGCGCGTCTTCGAGCGCGGCCCGTCACATCTGGACCAGCTCGATCGAGCATCGGGCCATCACCTCGCTGGCGCACCAGACCGGCACCTCCTCGCTCCTGGCCCACCACCTCGAGGCGGCCCTGGTCATCGAGCTCGAAGCCGCCGGGCTCGTAGGTCAGGATGCCGCGGACGCGACCCGCGCCATCCTCATCGCGGTCGGTGGGGCGCTGGTCCTCGCGCTCCGGGACCTCTCGGCCTACCCGGCCGAGTACCGACCCGACGCGCTCTGGGCCGACAGCGACGAGCGGATCGCGCCCGCGACACGGGCCGCGCTCCGTGCCGATCCCGACCTCGACGAGCTCTCGGCCGCCACGCTCCGGGCCGTCATCGACCACTACGTCCCGGGCGTGACCGGGCCGACCGCGAAAGAGGAGCAGCCATGACCGACACCGCGATGACCGAGGCACCGACGAGCCGGCCGGGTGAGGTCGCCGGCTGGCCGAAGCTGGTCGTCACCTACACGACCTCCCCGGCCAACATCGCGCCGCTGCTGCCGCCCGGTCTCGAGCCGCTCGACCCCACGGTGACCGTGGGGTTCTACTGCGTGCCCGTCCTCGGCGAACCCGAGCACGGCGTGAGCGTGAAGGTGCCGGCGGCGTGGAAGGGCGTCGAGGGCCACTACAGCCTGGGCCTCGGCATCGACCAGGAGGCCGCGGTCCACATCAGCGGCGAGACCAACGGTCAGCCCAAGTTCCTCTGCGACATCGACTTCTTCCGCCTCGGCGACACGGTCACGGCCCGGGCCACCCACCAGGGCTACACGTTCGTCGAGTTCTCCGGCCGCGTCGTCGGGGTGGCCGAGCCCCGTGCGGGGGACTTCACCGAGCACGAGTGGTGGACCAAGTACTCGCGCGCCATCGGCGGCGCGAGCGGCGCCTACGACTTCCCGCCCCACGTCGTCGACGTCGCCACCACCTTCGAGCAGCGCCACATCGAGGACGTCGACGGCGCTGTGCTCCTGCGCGACAGCCCCTGGGACCCCATCGCCCGGTACCTGCCGGTCCTCGAGGCAGGGACCGCGCAACTGGTCACCCACCAACCGAAGGCGAGGGTCATCACCAACGCGGGCCCGCTCGACCCCGACGCCTTCTGGCCGTTCGCCGATGTGATCGGCGGCAGCCGCTGGCCCGGCGATCGCGGCGGGCCCCGCCGGTCCTGAACAGCAGCGAGGAGAGAGGTCCCCCATGGGAGCTACCACCGACAACTACGTCGTCATCTCGGCCGACTGCCACGGCGGAGCCAGCCTCGCCGGGTACAAGCCGTTCCTGGCCTCGAAGTACCACGATGAGTTCGACGCGTGGGCCGACGGGTTCGAGAACCCCTACGACGACAACACGGGATCCGACGCCGACCGCAACTGGAGCTCGGAGCGGCGACTGAGGGAGATGGAGGAGGACGGCGTCGTCGCCGAGGTGGTCTTCCCCAACACCATCCCTCCCTTCTTCCCCAAGGTCTCGCTCGTAAACCAGCCACCCGGGGCAACGGAGGGTGATCTGGCCAAGCGGTGGGCCGGGCTGCAGGCGCACAACCGGTGGCTGGCCGACTTCTGCAGCCAGGCACCGGGCCGGCGCGCCGGCATCGCCCAGATCATGCTCCACGACGTCGATGCGTCCGTGAAGGAGATCGAATGGGCCAAGCAGAACGGGCTCACCGGCGGCGTCCTCCTCCCCGGTGCCCCGCCCGGCTCCGGCGTGCCACCGCTGTACGCCCCGGACTACGAACCCATCTGGGACGCCTGCGCCGACTTGGGCATGCCCGTGAACCACCACAGCGGGAGTGCCGTCCCGGACATGGGCCCGTACGAGGTGGCCCAGATGATGTTCCTCCTCGAAGTCACGTGGTGGGCCCACCGCACCCTCTGGCACCTCATCTACTCGGGCGTGATGGAACGCCACCCCTCCCTCCAGTTCGTCTTCACCGAGCAGGGCACGGCCTGGATCCCCGAAGAGCTGACCCGGCTCGACTACTACCGCGGCCGGCTCTCCGGCGCTTCGGGCGCCGGTGGCTCGCAGGAAGCGAAGTTCGGCTCCGGGGTCGTCGACCAGCTGTCGCTGTCGCCCTCGCAGTACTGGGCGCGCCAGTGCCACCTGGGCTCCAGCTTCATCCGCCGTCACGAGGTGGCGATGCGCGATGCGGTCGGTGTCGACCGCATCATGTGGGGCAGCGACTTCCCGCACCTCGAAGGCTGCTGGCCGTTCTCCCGGCAGCATCTGCGACTTGCGTTCGCCGGCGTGCCCGAGGACGAGGTCCGGATGATGGTCGGGCGGAACGCGGCGGACGTCTACGGCTTCGACTGGGACCTGCTCGAGACCCTGGCCGACCGGCACGGCCCGACCGTCGCCGAGATCGCCCAACCCCTCGCCGGCGAGGACATCCCCGACGAGTCCCTGCGCTGCCCGGCCTTCGCGGCCGCCCGGTTCCTCGGCAGATAGTCCGACCCGCAGCCGCACCGAAAAGGAGAGACGACAGATGCCGCAACCCGAGCTCGCCGAGCCGGCCACGTTCAACCCGCTCGCCGAGGGGTTCGTCGAGTGGCCCTACGACCAGTACCGGCGCCTCCGCTCGGAGGACCCGATCCACCGGTCGGAGCTGCTCCACGGCTACTGCGTCACCCGCTTCGCCGACGTCAACACCATCCTGCGCGACGCGAGCGTGTCATCGGAGATCGACAAGGCCGACCCGACCCCGCTGACCATCGACGAGATCCGCCGGCGGGACGAGTCAGCGCTCGGGGGCAGGACCCTCGTGCTGCTCGACGACCCCGACCACGCCCAGCTCCGCAAGCTGGTCATGCAACCGTTCCGGCCCCGCGAGGTCGACACCCTGCGCGGGCTCGTCGAGGAGCGGGTCCGCGCGCGGGTCGACCAGCTGGTCGCCGAGCAGGACAGCGGTGTCGTCGAGCTCGACCTCATCGAGGACTTCGCCTACCCCCTCCCGGTCGAGATCTTCTGCCAGATGCTCGGCATCCCCGAGGAGGACCATCCGATCTTCCGCTTCTGGGTCAACTGCATCGCTCGCTCGCTCGACCCCGTCATGGGCGCGGACGAGCGACGAGCGCTCACCGCCCACATCGACGAGATGTACCGGTTCCTCGAGGAGCTCGTCGCCGACAAGCGCGGACGACACGACGACGACATCCTCTCCGGGCTCATCCACGCCGAGGAGGACGGCCAGACCCTCACCCACGACGAGCTGATGGCGCAGATCATGACCCTCTACGTCGCCGGTCACGAGCCGACGGCCGGCCTCGTCGGCAACGGGATGCTCGCGCTCCTCAAGAACCCCGACCAGTGGGCGTTGCTGCAGTCGGATCGGTCGCACCTGCGCAACGCGGTCAGCGAGCTGCTGCGCTACGACGGACCCAACCAGTTCGTGCGCCGGGTCGCCACGCGTGACATGAGCTTCGACACGCCCGGCGGCACGGCGACCATCCCCGGCGGGTCGGTGATCTATGCCTCGCCCGCCTCCGCCAACCGCGACGCGACCCGCTGGGGCGACACGGTCGACGAGGTCGACATCACCCGGCAGGACGCCGGGCAGCACCTGCAGTTCGGTGGCGGCATCCACGCCTGCCTCGGCTCGCACCTGGCCCGGCTCCAGTCGGAGGTGATGTTCACCGCCGTCCTCGACCGCTTCCACGGCATCGAGCTGGCGGGCGAACCCGTGTGGAGCACCCGCATGGTCATCCGGGGCCTGAACCAGCTCCCCGTACGCGCCACCCTCCGGTAGCCGCCGGCAGGGAAGCCCTCCCTGTGCGTCCATGCCAGAGTGGGGGCATGGCAACCGAGAAGCTCACCGACGAGGTGCGCCGGGCCCTGACCGCAGGACGGCTGGGGCACCTCAGCACCGTGAACCCCGATGGCAGCCCGCAGGTCAGCGTGGTGTGGGTCGGCCTCGAGGGCGACGACATCGTGGCCGGGCACCTCATGGGTGGTCGCAAGGTCACCAACATCGCCCGCGACCCGCGCGTGGCGCTGACGGTCGAGGCCGAGGGCGCCAACCCGGTCGGCATGACGAACTACCTGATCGTGCAGGGCACCGCCCGGCTCGTCGAGGGCGGCGCCCCCGAGCTGCTGCAGCGCCTGGCCGAGGTCTACCTGGGTCCGGGCGTGAAGTTCCCGCCCATGGACGACCCTCCGCCCGGCCACGTCATCCACATCACCGCCGACCGCATCGGCGGGGTCGGCCCCTGGGCGAGCTGATCCCCTACGTCCCGGCCGACCGGCCGTCGGTGGTGACCAGACCGAGCCGCTGCTCGGTCGTCGGCGCGTCGAGGTAGACGCGCTCGTTGGTCATGAGGTCGTCGTCGTCGAACGTGTAGAGGGCCCAGAGGCGGCGCTCGAAGGGCCTGCCGGTCGAGGTCGGCGTGCCGCGCAGCCAGAACTCGATCTGCACGTGGTCGTCGTCGGGGTGGACGAGCTCGATGAGCTCGTTGCGCTGGTCGGGCACCAGCGTGCGACCCTCGATCCAGTAGCGGTGCACGTCGTCACGGCCGTCGATGACCCGGCCGTCGGGCAGCTCGTAGCGGGGGTGGCTGAACGTGGCCATCGTGCGATCCCACGCCTGGACGTTCTCGCTTGCCATGTGCTCGGCGACGAGGGCCTCGCGCCGGCGGCGCCGTTCGTCGCTGAGCTCGCTCGCTCTCATGCGGAGCCGACGTAGGCCGCGAGGTGCTCGCCGGTGAGGGTGGAGCGGTCGGCGACGATGTCGGCCGGCGTGCCCTCGAACACGATCCGGCCGCCGTCGTGGCCGGCGCCGGGACCGAGGTCGATGATCCAGTCGGCGTGGGCCATGACGGCCTGGTGGTGCTCGATGACGATGACCGACTTGCCCCCGTCGACGAGTGCGTCGAGCAGGCCGAGCAGCTGCTCGACGTCGGCCAGGTGGAGGCCGCTGGTCGGCTCGTCGAGGACGTAGACGCCGCCCTTGTCGCCCATGTGGGTGGCCAGCTTCAGCCGTTGCCGCTCACCGCCCGACAGCGTGGTGAGGGGCTGGCCGATGGTCAGGTAGCCGAGGCCGACGTCGGCGAGCCGCTCGAGGATCTTGTGCGCGGCCGGCGTGGCGGCCTCGCCGTCGGCGAAGAACTCCACCGCCTCGCTCACGGGCATGGCCAGCACCTCGCTGATGTCGCGGCCGCCGAGGTGGTAGTCGAGCACGGACGCGTCGTACCGCTTGCCCTCGCAGACGTCGCAGGTGGTGGCGACGCCGGCCATGATCCCGAGATCGGTGTAGATGACGCCGGCGCCGTTGCAGTTGGGGCAGGCGCCCTCGGAGTTCGCGCTGAACAGCGCCGGCTTCACGCCGTTGGCCTTGGCGAAGGCCTTGCGGATCGGCTCGAGCAGCCCGGTGTAGGTCGCCGGGTTGCTGCGCCGCGAGCCGCGGATCGGGGTCTGGTCGACCAGGACCACGCCCTCCTGTCCGGACATCGAGCCGTGGATCAGCGAGCTCTTGCCGGAGCCAGCCACACCGGTGACGACGACGAGCGCGCCGAGCGGGACGTCGACGTCGACGTCCTGGAGGTTGTTGGTCGTGGCGCCGCGGATCTCGAACGTGCCCGCTGGGGGACGCACGGTCTCCTTGAGCGACGCCCGATCGTCGAGGTGGCGGCCGGTGATGGTGCCGCTGGCTCGCAGATCCGCGACGGTGCCCTCGAAGCAGATCGTGCCGCCACCCGCGCCGGCACCGGGTCCGAGGTCGACGACGTGGTCGGCGATGGCGATGGCTTCGGGCTTGTGCTCGACGACCAGCACGGTGTTGCCCTTGTCCCGCAGCCGCAGCAGGAGGTCGTTCATCCGGGCGATGTCGTGGGGGTGCAGTCCGACCGTCGGCTCGTCGAACACGTAGGTGATGTCGGTGAGCGAGGAGCCGAGCTGGCGGATCATCTTCACCCGCTGCGCCTCGCCACCGGAGAGCGTGCCCGACGGCCGGTCGAGGCTGAGGTAGCCGAGCCCGATCTCCACGAACGATTCGAGGGTCTCCTTCAGGGCCTCGAGCAACGGCGCGACCGACGGCTCGTCCACGCCCTTCACCCACTCGGCCAGGTCGGTGATCTGCATCGCGCTGGCGTCGGCGATGTTGATCGTCCCGATCTTCGAGGACCGGGCTTCGGCGCTGAGCCTGGTGCCGCCGCAATCGGGGCAGATCGTGAACGTGACGGCCCGCTCCACGAAGGCGCGGACGTGCGGCTGCAGCGCGTCGACGTCCTTGGAGAGCATCGACTTCTGGATCTTCGGGATCAGCCCCTCGTAGGTGAGGTTGATGCCCTCGACCTTGATCCTGGTCGGCTCCTTGTAGAGGAGGTCGTCGAGCTGCTTCTTGGTGAACTTCTTGATCGGCTTGTCGGGGTCGAAGAAGCCGCAGCCGTTGAAGATCCGGCCGTACCACCCGTCCATGCTGTAGCCGGGGATCGTCAGCGCGCCCTCGTTGAGCGACAGGTTCTCGTCGTAGAGCTGGGTGAGGTCGATGTCGTTGACCGAACCCCGACCCTCGCAGCGCGGGCACATGCCGCCGAGGATGCTGAAGCTGCGCTTCTCCCGGGTCTTGCGACCGCCCCGCTCGAAGGTGACCGCGCCGGCGCCGCTGATCGAGGCGACGTTGAACGAGAACGCCTGGGCCGGGCCGATGTGCGGCTTCCCCAGCCGACTGAACAGGATGCGCAGCATGGCGTTGGCATCGGTGGCGGTGCCGACGGTGGAGCGGGGGTCGGAGCCGATCCGCTCCTGGTCGACGAGGATCGCGGTGGTCAGTCCTTCGAGCACGTCGACGTCAGGTCGCGCCATCGTCGGCATGAAGCCCTGCACGAACGCGCTGTAGGTCTCGTTGATGAGTCGCTGCGACTCGGCCGCGATCGTGCCGAACACCAACGAGCTCTTGCCCGAGCCCGACACGCCGGTGAACACGGTCAGCCGGCGCTTGGGGATCTCGATGCTGACGTCCTTGAGGTTGTTGACGCGCGCGCCGTGCACCCGGATCAGATCGTGGCGATCGGCGAGGTGTCCCGGTGCGGGCTCGTCCTGGTTGCCGGTCGGCTTGGCCTTGGCCATCGTGGGGTCAGGCCTGCGCGATGCGGACGAGGTTCCCCGAGGGATCGCGGAACGCGCAGTCGCGGGCACCCCATGGCTGGGAGACCGGCTCCTGCAGCACCTCGGCGCCCGAAGCCCGCACCTTCTCGAACGTGGCGTCGAGGTCGTCGGTGCGGAAGATCGCGGCCTGCAGCGAGCCCTGGGTCACGAGGGAGAGCAGCGCGTCGCCCTCGGCCTGCGAGCGACCGCCGTGCGGCTGGGACAGGACGATGTCGACCTCCTGCCCGGGGGACCCGACGGTCACCCAGCGGAAGCCTTCGGCCGAGACGTCGTTGCGGACCTCGAGGCCGAGGGCATCGCGGTAGAAGCCCAGCGCTTCGTCGGGATCGTGGACGGGGATGAACATCGTGGAGACGTTGAGTGCCATGCGGTCACCGTACGGGTACCGCTCGCCGAACGCTTCTCCGATCCTGCTCGGCCGATCGGCGCCGGCACCGAGGCTCAGACGTTGGCGGGGGTGCGTCGAGGTCGGGTCACGACCTTGCTCACGCACCACGGGACCACCTCGAGGTCACGGTGGTCGCGGGCGCGGTACCGAGACGGCGACTCACCGACGATCTCGGTGAAGCGCGAGCTGAACGAGCCGAGCGACGTGCAACCGACGGCGAAGCACGTGTCCGTCACCGACATGCCCTGGCGAAGGAAGGCCTTGGCCCGCTCGATCCGCCGCGTCATCAGGTACGTGTAGGGCGTCTCGCCGTACGCGGCCCGGAACTTGCGGGAGAAGTGCGCGGGCGACATCAGCGCGGCCCGGGCCATGGCCGGCACGTCGAGGGGCTCGGCGTACTCACGGTCGATGAGGTCACGGGCCCGGCGCAGGTGCACGAGGTCGGCGATCTCCTCCGGCGTCATGCCGACGACGATAGGCCACCTCGAGCGGTGACGAGGGGCGGATCTGCCCCGGCAGGCGCCGATCAGAGCGTCGCCTCGAGCTGCTTCAGCAGCGCGATGGTGCCTTCCTCGCGATCCGCGTTGGCGCCCTCGCCGCCCTCGAAGTAGGCGCCCTGCTCGGTGAACACCAGGTGCGTCGCCGACCCGTCGTCGAGCGGTTCGAGCTCCACGGTCGCCACCGACACCGACAGACGCAGGTCGTTGTGGAACATCACGTAGGAGTAGACGATCTGCGAGTCGGCCTCGACGACGTGGTAGCTCGCCTCGAAGCGGCTGTTCCATTCCCCTGGCACCTCGCCCGCTGTGATCTCGTGGCCGCCCTCTCGGAAGTCGAGGTCGCGGGTGGTCGGCTCCCAGCCGTCCGGGCCACGGAACCACAGAGACTTGAGGTCGGGATCGGCGAAGGCCGCGAAGACCCGAGCCGGCGGGGCCGGGAGGTCGCGCTCGACGGAGAACGATGCGTGGACGATGGGCTCGGACATGGGGTCACTCCTCGGTGGGTGTCGATGGTTCGGGTGGATGCTCGGCCAGCAGCGCGGCGAGCCGATCGAGGTGCTGCTCCAAGCGGGTTCGTCGCGCCGCCAACCACTCCTCGGCCGCGCGCAGGCCCGCCGGATCGATCTGCACCGTGCGGACACGGCCGACCTTCTGGGTCTGCACCAGTCCCGCGGCTTCGAGCACCTGAACGTGCTGGACGACCGCGGCCAGCGTCATGTCGAACGGCTTCGCCAACTCGCTCACCGATGCCGGGCCGCCACACAGCCGCTCGATGACGGCACGGCGGGTCGGATCGGAGAGGGCCTGGAAGGCGAGGTCGAGCATCTCGGCGTCAGCATCGTGCATTGCCGCACAATAGTCAAGCACTTACTTGACTATTGTGCTCCCGCGGTTCCCGGACAAGCGGCGACGCCGGCTCCTAGGGTGGCGGCTCCCGGCCGACGACCCCAAGGATGTCCAGAGATGAGCGATTTCGGGAGGAGCACCACCACCGACGAGGTGCTCGAGGGGATGGACCTGACCGGTCGTCGGTTCGTCATCACCGGCGCGGCCACCGGGCTCGGTCGTGAGAGCGCCCGGGCGCTCGCCGCCCACGGCGCGGCGGTCACCGTGCTCGCCCGCAGCGAGGAGCGGGCGGCCGGAGCGCTGGCCGACGTCGAGGCCCTGGTTCCCGGCGCGACGCTCGAGTCCGGGGTGGTGGACCTGGCCGACCTCGCCAGCGTTCGCTCGTTCGCCGACACCTACCTCGACTCCCACGAGGCGGTGGACGTGCTGATCAACAACGCCGGGGTCATGGCCTGCCCCTTCGGTCGCACGGTCGACGGCTTCGAGACCCAGTTCGGGACGAACCACCTCGGGCACTTCCTGCTGACCGCCCTGCTGTCGCCGGCGCTCCTGCGAGGGACGAACCCGCGGGTGGTGACGTTGTCGTCGGCCGGCCACTCCCGCGCCGACGTCGACCTCGTCGATCCGAACTTCGAGACCACCGAGTACTCGCCGTGGATCGCCTACGGGCAGTCGAAGACGGCCAACGCCCTGTTCGCCAGGGAGCTCGCCCACCGGGGCGGCTCTCACGGGCTGCTGTCGTTCTCGGTGCACCCGGGCGGCATCATCACCGACCTCGGCCGCCACCTGAACGAGGAGCTCATGAACGACATGCTCGAGTTCTCGAAAACCCGCTCCGAGGCCGCGGGCGTGCCGGCGAGGGGCTTCGAGTTCAAGTCGGTGGAGGCCGGCGCCGCCACGCAGGTGTGGGCGGCGACCGCCTCCGAGCTGGCAGACCACAACGGCGCGTACCTGGCCGACTGCGGGCTGGGGGTCCTCGGCGCCGACCCCGGCGTGAACGGGTTCCTCCCCTACCTGCTCGACGACGACCACGCCGCCGCCCTGTGGGACCTCAGCGAGCAGCTCGTCGGCACACGGTTCGACCTCTGAGCAACGAGCTCAGTCGAAGTTCATGGCGACGGTGACGTGCTCCCACTCGTCGACGGTCGCCGTCCACGCCGCCGTCTTCTCCCGGAACGCGCCGAGCACGTCCTGGCCGAGGAGCAGCCGGAGGGGAGGGTCGTCCATGGCCGCGATCTGCAGCACCGCGGCGGCGAGCTTGGCCGGGTCACCGGGAAGGTGCTCCCCGAAGGCCACGATGAGCTCCTTGCGCTGGGCCACGTCGTCGTAGGCGTCGATGTTCTCGGCCTGGTGCATCGAGCGGGTGATGTAGTCGGTCTGGAAGGCGCCGGGCTCGATGGCCGACACCTTGATCCCGAGCGGTCCGACCTCCTTGGCCAGTCCCTCGGTGAGCGCCTCGAGCGCGTGCTTGGTGCACGAGTAGTAGGTGTTCGGGGGGTTGGTGACGATCCCGGTCATGGAGCTCACGTTGACGATGTGGCCCTCGCCCCGGGCCCGCATCCCGGGCAGCACCGCCTTGATCATGTCGACCGCCCCGAAGAAGTTGGTGTCGAACAGCGCCCGGACCTCGGCGTCGTCGCCCTCCTCCACGGCGGAGAGGTAGCCGTACCCGGCGTTGTTGACGAGCACGTCCACCCCGCCGAACGCGGCATCGGCCCGGGCGACCGCGTCGTCGATCTGGGTGCGGTCGGTGACGTCCAGCGCGACGGCGACGGCGGTGCCTGGGTGGGCGTCGACGAGGTCCTGCACCGCCTCGGGCCGCCGGGCGGTGACGACCACCGAGTGCCCCGCCTCGAGGGCGGCGACGGCGATGGCCCGCCCGATCCCGGTCGAGCAACCGGTGATGAGCCACCGGCTCACGACAGGACCTCGGGCAGGCGACGGGCGTAGGCCGCGGCCCGGTCGGCGAGCTGGATGGCCCGCTCGTCGGCGGTGACCTGCCGGGTGCCGGGCGGGAGCACCGATTCGAGATCGGCCAACTTCACCACCTGACCCGATGCGGAGAGGCCCTCGGTCGGTCGCTGGTCGGGGAACTCGGCCATCCGCAGCGTGAGGATGCCGGACGAGAGGCCGCACGGGTCGACCCAGTTGTGCACCCCGGGGTCGGCGTTCGAGATCACGTAGGTCCAGGTCCCGTCGGCGTTCGGTTCGGACTGGGCCTTGTTGAGGCTGCCGGTGCGGTCGACGATCCCCATCGTCGTGCCCCACACGTTCGAGATCGGCACGGTGAAGTACCGGGCACCGCCGTCGTTGACGTCGATGACGAAGGCCTCGTCGTCCTCGAGCTGGAAGTGACCGCCGACGTACACCTGGTTGCGCAGCGCCCCGCCCTTGTCGGCCGAGTGGGCGAGGTGGAACCGGTTCGGCCTCCCCATCGTCATCCCCTTCGACAGGCCGTGGCTGAAGTCGGCGAACTTGTGCATGTACTCGGCCGTCCGCTGGGCCTGCTCGTCGGCGGTGAGCGGTGGCCTCGACGGCGGCGGCCCGAGGCGCACGATCTCCAGCCAGTTGGGGTCGTCGGCCGCCCAGTCGAGCATGACGTCACGGATGTAGAACTCGTGGGACGGCTCGGTCGACTGGACGTGGTTCGGGCGACCACCGGCCGGATCGGCGTCGACGGAGATCACGAAGGAACCGTCCGTGTCGGTGACGAGGTCGTGGCCGTTGAGCAGCCCTTCGGTGCCCATGCTGTCGTCCCAGAGGGTGAAGTAGTTCTCGGTCATCCGGTGCGCACCCACGCGCCCCCGGATCTCGTAGCGCTCGGCACCCGAGATCGGGATCACCCGGTAGATCGTGTCGGGGTTGTCGATGCCCCACCGGGTTCCCGGGATGCGCAGCCCGTCGACCGGGTGCTCGAGCCGGGTGATGCAGGTGACCTTCGGGTACAGCGGATCCTGGTTCGACGACCAGATGGTGGCCGAGAACATGACCTCCTCGAAGGCCCAGTCGAAGCAGCCGCGCATGACCGGCGACGGCTGCTCCTTCTCCAACCAGTCGGCGCGGACCACCTCACGCGCCTCGGCCACCACCGGGTGGTCCCAGATCTGCAGTGCGGCCTTCTCGTGCTCGTGCTGCTCGTCGGTTGCGACCGGGTGTCCGTGCATTCGGGCACCTTAGAGAAATCGTCGGCTGTACTCCGCGAACCGCTCTCGGATCTGGTCGTCGGTGAGCCCGAAGTCATCAGCCGAGTAGCGGTGGACCGGCAGCGCCTCGCGCTTGCGGTCCTGCTCGATCCAGGCCCGCATGGCGGCCACCGACTCGTCGGTTGACTCGAGACCGACAGCGGCGAGGATGGTCCCGGCGGTGCCGATGGGATCGGCCATCGCGTCGACGAACGCGACGTCGGTCACCTGCGTCGCCGGGATCGAGGCCCGGGCGGCCATGGCCCGATCGCACGACCACCCCATCCGCTCGAGCCACTGGCGCCCGACCTCATGGGGATCGACGTCGTCGCAGTGGGTGCGCCACAGCGTGGTGTTGAGCGACGCGCCCGACGTGATCACGGCAACCGGGTCGCGGTGCGAGTGGACGATGTGGGCGTCGGGGAACTCATCCAGCAGCACGTCGAGGTAGCCCAGGTGGTCCGGCGTCTTGAGCACGAAGGGACGCGCCGGCTCACCGCGCTGCCGCTTCTGCCACTGGAGGAGTTGGAGCATCCGTCGCAACCACCGGTAGGCCGGCGCGAAGTCCTGGGTGTCGATCCAGGACCGGTAGTGCGGCACGTCGCACGAGGCCTCGGGGATGTGCGAGAGGAAGGCGTCGGCCAGGAAGACGATCTCCTCCTCGGCTTCGTGGACGTAGGTGGGATGGATCGCGAAGAGCTCGGACGCGAAGGTTCGGGTCTGCTCCTCCCGCGCTTCGGCGTCGACGATCCGAGGGTCAGGGGCGGCCGGGTCCCAGCCCGGTCGGGGCGCGGGCTCACCGACCTCCCAGCCGTAGGCGCAGGCGAGCCGGGGGTCGCTGGCCAGCACGCGCTGGAGCAGGGTCGTGCCCGACCGCATCATGCCGACCACCACGATGGGCGCGGTGATGGGCTCGTCGAGGATCTCGGGGTGGGCGCTCCACCACTGCTCGGCCCGCAGTCGTTGGATGAGGCTGCGGAGCACCGTGCCCCGCATGATGAACGACCCGAGATCGTTGAGCGGCGCCGACCGCAGCGAGTCGAGGAGCACCCGCAGCGGCTCGAGGAACGGCTCGGACCCGAAGTCGTCCGACCCGGCCGATCGGCGCGCCGAAGCGAGCAGGCGTTCCTCGTCGAACGGGTCCCCCGAAGCCGTCGTCACGGTGCATCACTATCATCCCGGCCCATGTCCCACAGCGACCGCGCGATCGAGAACCTCGTCTACGCCTACGCCGAGCGCATCGACGCCGGCGACCTGGCGGGGGTCGCGGAGCTGTTCCGCAACGGACGAATCCAGGCCGCCCCCGGCATCGTGTTCGAGGGCGCCGAGCAGGTGCAGGGCCTGTACGACAGCGCCACCCGCCTGTACGACGACGGCACGCCACGCACCCGCCACGTCACGACCAACGTGGCGGTGGAGGTCGACGAGGACGCCGGCACCGGCACCGCCCGCTCCTACTACACCGTGTTCCAGCAGACCGACGAGCTGCCGCTCCAGCCGATCATCGCCGGCCACTACCACGACACCTTCCACCGGTCGACGGCGAGTGGTGCTTCGACACCCGCGAGATGTTCGTCGACCTGACCGGCGACCTCAGCCACCACCTGCTGTTCGAGCTGCGCTGACGCGACCGGACGGCGGGCCGGCGACGCTCAACGCGGGTCGGTCAGCGACCGCCCGGGAGAGACGCTCGTACCGAGCCGGGTCGGCCCGGGCGAGGCGCTTCTTCTTCAGGTTCTCGCGGATCACCCAGCGGACGTCGCGGTCTTCGTCCGCCGCCCAACGCTCCATCCGGGAGAACCCGTCATCGGGGCACGCCGCGACGGCCACGCTCCAGCAGTAGCCCAGTGCCTGGCGCAACACGCGAAACGCGTCGTCGCCCTTCCGACTCGCTGCCGGCACCGCGACGAGCGACCCGGTCACCCGGTCGACGACATCGAGAGCGGTGAGCGCAGTCTCGCGGTCGACGAGCAGGCGCGGCTCGCAGACCGCCGCGATCGCGGCCCGTCGCACGTAGAGCGAGTCGGCCGTCGCCCACGCACGGACGATCCGACGCAACTGGGGGCCGTCGACGTCGCCCAGTCGCTGGAGACCCATGGCGACACCCTCTCGAACCCGCCAGCGCCCGTGGTCGGCGAGGCTCCGCAACTCGCCCTCGGCCGCAGGGTCACCCTCGGCGAGCAGCCGGCCGAGGCCGACCGCGCCGCACGCCGCGAGGTACTCGTCGTCCGACGTGGCGTAGCGGCGGATCACCGTCGGGGCCGCCTCCTCCGCCACCGCGGCCATCAGCTCGAGGTTGCCGCGCGGACCAGGCAGCCCCGAGTTCGCCGCCAGGTAGCCGTCCCAGTCCTCGCTCGGAAGCTCTCGAAGGACGGCACGATGGTCGTCGATCCGGCTCACGCCAGGGACGCTACTGGTGATCGCTCGTGGTCGTCAGCGCCGGGCTCGATCAGCTGACGTTGCGGTCGTCGGTCAGCTCACCACCACGCGGACGCGCGCCAGGTTGAGCGCCCGGCCGTAGGGTGAGCCGACGCTGTCCTCGCGCTGCGACGTGGCTCGCAGGGTCACGAAGTGCGTGCCGGGCTCGTCGAAGACGTGCGTGCGGCTGACACGGTGGCTGGCGGCCGCTTCCGCGAACTCGTCGATGTCGCCATAGGTGCCCGAGCCGTCGTAGTCCCACTCGGCGGAGACCACGACGCCGGCACCGGGAGGGACCTCGACGTCGCCGATCAGCTCGACGGGCTCGCCGACCGCCACGTCGGCGCGCTCGCCGCCGTCGACCGTCAGCGTGACGACCGGTTGCACGCCGCGGCGCTCGGCCGCCGTCGGCGGCACCTCGACCTGGCCGTCCACGACGCGGTAGGTGGTCTCGGCCGGTGGCTCGACACCTCGTTCGGCCCACGCCGCCACGTCGCGGATCGCCTGATGGAGCACGCCGTTGTAGGCGACGATCTGGGTGTCGGTCGGCCCGTGGTCCTGGTGCGGCTGGTGGCCCTCGTTGGGTGACAGGTAGCGACTGGGGTTGACGTGCATCGCCCGGTCGACGAACCACAGGCGATACCGGTCGCCGTAGTCCGGGCCCTGCTGGGCGATCACCCGCTGGCGGTACCAGTCGGCCTGCCATGGGAAGGCAGCCTCGTCCATCAGGCAGTTGACCGAGATCACCTTGCAGGTGAACGCGCCGGTCTGCCACGCGTTGCCCTCGCCGACCTGGTCGTAGCCCTTCACCAGCGGCCGCTGGGGGTAGAGGTGCGTGCCGTCGGGCGCCTTGAACTGGTCCCACACCGGGTACTCGGGGCCCGGGTCCTGGTGGCGGTGATAGGTCTGGGCGGCGAGGTAGTCGGAGTTGTCGATCTCGACGGTGTCGCCCGGTTCGATCGCCTCCAGCGCGGGGATGCTCATCCCGCCGAAGCCGAGCATCACCAGGTCGTCGAGCACACCGGTGATCATCAGGCGCTGACCCGCGGCCGCGCCGCTCGCCGGGGTCAGGAACGCCCCTTGGAGCCGCCCCTCGGGGAGCTCGGCCAGACGCAGCGCCGCCGGGGCGGACCCGCGGGTGCCGGCCGCGATCGACACGGGGAGGCCCAGGGCCTGCACCTCGGCGGTCGTCACGATCCCGGCGACCGTGGTCGTGCATTGGATGCGGGCGGCGAGCAGCGACTTGGGCGGATCGGCGCCGAGGTAGCCGGGCACCGTCCAGAAGTCCTCGAAGTAGGTCGGGTCGCCCATCGCCAGGATCCCGAAGATGGCGGCGAACACCCCCGTGTACGACAGCGCGACGCGTTCGTGCGCGAACCACGCACGCGGGGGAAGCCCATCCGCGTCACCTCGTCGAGGGCGGCGCGCTGCTCGTCGTCCAAGCCCGCGTACCGGTCCCCGCCTCCGGGCTCGACCGCATCGACGATCTGGTCGAACACGCCGTCGAGCAGCCGGAACGCATGGGCCTGGACCGTGAAGACGTTGGGCATCGACACGTGGCAACCGTTGATGAACGGAACGGCGCCATCCCACACGTCGGGCGCGTTCTCGTAGCACGCCATCGTCTTGTACGCCCCGCCGCTGCCCCCGAAGACGTAGCCGTACGGACGGTGTTCGCCGTACATCTCCTCGGCCAGGATGCGTGAGTACTGCGCGGTGGCGGCACTGGCGCGGAACCCGGTGATGTCGGGCGGACCCATCATCAGTGTCGATCCCTGGTTCGACTCCACGAGGTAGCCACCCGAGTCGAACGCGAACTGGATGGCGTGGTCGCCCATGCCCGCCAGCTCGCCGGTCACCGCGACGTTCTCGTCACCGGCGATGTGCATCACCGGCTGGAGGAATCGCCCCGAGTACGCCTCGGACGGCGGGAAGTACATCGAGAACCGCAGGTCGGTGCCGGTGAACCCCCCGTGCACGTAGCGATGCCGCACCGGCTCGTCGCGCCACTCGTCGACGTCGACGAACGGGTCGACGTACAACGGATCCGGATGGAGCGAGTTGCGCGCCATTGGTGACCCCCCGAGTCCAGGCATGCGATCAGCTTCCCGAGCGAACGGCTTGCCGTTCACACCTGTCGGCTGGATGCGCTGCATCGTAGAACCACCTGCGCCCAGGACTCTGGCCGAGCCGGGCGCTCCTCCTCGGACGCGGCGATGTAGCGTCCAGGTCGGCTGGGCGATGCCGCCGGAAGGCGTCGGCACGGCCGTCAGGGGGAGGAGTGAAGCGAAGCGGGATCCTCGTGCTGCTCGCCGTGCTCATGGCCGCGGCCGTGGCCTGCTCGTCCGCGAGTCCGGGTGGGTCGGCGGCGTCGTCCGCGCCGCCTCCGCCGCGTCGAGGCGGCGAGGTGGTCGTCGGCACCTACGGGGAGGTCGACGGGTTCAACCCGCTGAAGAACCAGTGGTCGGGCCCCGCCTATCAGATCGCCCGGTCGGTGCTCGATCCCCTCGTGGTGATGGACCGCGACGACCACTGGCAGCCGTACCTGGCGAAGTCGATCACACCCAACGCCGACTTCACGGTGTGGACCTTCGAACTGCGTCCCGGGATCACGTTCCATGATGGTGAGGCACTCGACGCCGAGGCGCTCGCCGTGTTCCTCGAGGCCGCCACGACGAGCCCGTTGTCGTCCCAGGGATTCCCCGAGAAGCCGATCGTCGCCACGACCGGTCCCATGACGGTCTCGATGACGTTCACCCGGCCCTGGTCGGCGATGCCCACCGCGCTCACCGAGCAGGCCGGATACGTGATCGCACCGGCCCAGGTCCGCTCCGGCGACACCACCCATCCGATCGGAACCGGACCGTTCGTCTACGAGGACTGGGTGCCGGACAGCCACTTCCGGGCCACCCGCAACGACCACTACTGGCGCACCGACGCCGCCGGGGAGCAACTCCCCTACCTCGACGGCATCGAGTTCCGGCCCATCCCGGACAAGGCGTCACGCATCAACGGACTCAGGACCGGCGACCTCGACATCGCGTCGGACGAGACGGTCGACGATGCCAGCCTCGCACCAGCTCGTCGACTCCGGGCTGACGGTGAACCAGGACGTCGACAACGTCGGCGTCGCCATGCTGCTCATGAACATGGACCGCCCACCCCTCGACGACCTCCGGGTGCGGCAGGCGATCGTGTCCGCCATCGACCGCGAGGCGTTCCGCGACGCGGTGGCGGGGACGTCGTTCGAGATCGCCGACCAGCCCTACGGGGAGGCGCAGCACCTGGCACACGGCGGTCGACTACCCGGCCTACGACCCCGACCACGCCCGCGAGCTGGTGGCCGAGGTGGAGGCCGAGCTCGGACCCATCCGCATCAGCGTGCTGTCCGGCGCCAGCGCGCAGCCGGCGATGCAGTACCTGCAACAGGAGCTCGGCGCGGTCGGCATCGAGCTGGACCTGCAGGAGGTCGAGCTGGCCCGGTTCGTGCAGCAGTTCGTCGGCGGCGACTACGACACCGTCTACCTCGGGGGCTTCTTCGGCGCTGCCGACCCCGACGGGTCGTACCCGTTCATCACCTCGAAGGGCGCGGCGCCCGAGACGCTCATCAAGCTCAACTTCGCCCGCTATCGCAACCCGGTGGTCGACGAGGCGCTGCAGGAGCAGCGCCGCACCGACGACGAGACCGCCCGCCGGGCCGCGTGGGCGACCATCTGGAACGCGTTCGCCACCGATCTGCCCTACGCGTTCCTCTACCACGACAACGTCGCCTGGGTGACCCGATCCGACGTCCACGGCCTCGAGAACCCGACCACGCCCGAAGGCATCGCCCTGCCGACCATCAACCGCTGGACCCCCTTCTACACGAACGTCTACGTCGCTTCGTAGGCCCACGACACGACCGTGAGGACGACGCCCATGGTGAGCATCGACCAACGCACCCGCACCGACGCCGAGCGGGAGCTGCTCGACCTCGAGGACTTCTTCGACGTGCAGCTGCCGGAGCTCGCCGCCGAGCACTCGCACCTGGCCGTGCCGGGAGCGCTCGAGCTCGGGGTCGAGCCGTTCACGTTCGACACTCCCGCGGGAGCCTGGACGCTGTCGCTCGCCGACGGGCGCGTCCTCGTCGAGCGCGGCTCGAACGGTACGGCGGTCCAGCGCCTGGACGCGAGCGAGCTCACCGACGTGGCGCTCGACCTGCGCACCCCCATGACCCTCCTGACCGCCGGCACCCTGACCATGTTGTCCGGCGATCTCGGCGACGCCCTCGACTGGTGGGTGGTGCTCCGGTCCCTGCTCGACGGCCGGGCGGTGCACACGCGGGGTTCGGTGTCCTTCCGCGACCGCGACGGAGATGCCGCTCGACCTGCAGCGGTCGTTCGACGTCGACGACGACCCCGCCGAGCTCGCCCACTTCCTCGCCGAGGCGGGCTACCTGCACCTGCGCGGCGTGTTCACCGAGGAGGAGATGGCCGAGGTCTCCGAGGACATGGACGCGGCAGCCGGTTCCTACGAGCCCGACGACGGCCGCTCGTGGTGGGCCCGCACGGCGTCGGGCCAGCACCTCCCGGTGCGGCTGCAGTTCTTCCACGAGCACAGCGCTCGCACCGCCGCGCTCTTGGAGGACGACCGGTTCCTGCGCATCGGGCGGCTCACCACCGACGGGCACCGGAGCCGCAGCGAGGGGAACCGGGTCGAGGCCCTGTTCAAGCCCATCGGCGTCGTCGAGGGGATCTCCGACGTGCCCTGGCACAAGGACTGCAGCCTCGGTCGGCACTCGTACCAGTGCAGTGGGCTCACCGTCGGCATCTCCGTCACCGGAGCCGATGAGCGCTCGGGCCAACTGGCCGTCGTCGCGGGTTCGCACCGCGCGCTCGTCCAGCCGGCGTTCGTTCGCCGCGAATGGGGCCTGCCGATCGTGGAGCTCCCGACCCGAACCGGCGACGTGACCGTCCACTGCTCCTGCACGATGCACATGAGCCACCCGCCGATCGACCGGGAGCGACGGGTGATGTACTCCGGCTTCTCGATGCCGGCGATTGGCGCCCGACGCGGCACGAGCGAGCCTCGCCGCGCTCGGCCAGGTGCGTGAGCAGGCCCACCGCACGGTGAGCCAGTCCCCGGGCCATCTGGGCTGAGAGGCCAACGTGGGAGGGCGGCAATGCCAGCAAATACGGAAGGATCGTTCCATTACGGGCGATCCGTTAGAAGATCCATTAGAAGAGTCGGGCGCCCAGGTGATGACAGGCCTGCGCCGAGTTGAGCACTTCGGCGCGCCGCGCACTCGCTCGAACTCGCCGGAAGCGACGAGGGCGACCGGTCGCTTGCCGCCGAAGAAGCGGTTCGCCGCGAGAAGGGTCTGCCGAGACACTCGACGAGAGTTACGTCCGGTGACGCTCCGGCTACCGGATCACCACAGCCGGCCGGAAGGCTGGCTCTAGGTGCAGAAGCGGTGATGGATCCAAACTCACGTCCTCGGCAAGGTGGATAGCGGCTTGGGCGCCCGTGATAACCCGCTCCCAGTCGATGTTGGCTCGATGCTCGATTCCTGAGAGAAGCCGCATCTCCAGCTGGGTCTCGAAACTACTGCGATAGAAGTCGTTGGCAAGCAGATTTCCGCATTGGACGATGCGAAGACCCTCGGCGAGCTCCTCGATTCTGAACCGCCGTCGAAGCCCCCCAGCCATAACGTCGGCGAGATCCTCCGCCTCGACCTTGACGATGTTCTGAGCCCCGGGATCGCCGCGCTCTGCCGCGCCGCACACATTGGCTGTAAAGCGGGCAATCTCGCGCTTCATGTTGGGGTCGCCGATGGCCAAGTCTCGCAGCTTAGCGATGAGACCGCGGTCGTCCTCGGGTCGGAGTCCGTAGACTTGCCGAAGGCGCTGGAGCAGGACGGAGTCCGTGCCGGCTTCGTAGTCTCGGTAGGCCGCCCGAATGGCACGCAGTCCGATCCAGAATCCGCTCCCGTAGTCACAGGCCACCCATTCGTGGCCGCCCGATTGATACACGGATCCGTCTCGGGACTTCAGAAGCACGTTCGATCCGGTACCGGCGATCACGATTCCGTCGGCTCGCGATCCCAGTAGCAAGGAGACACCGTCGTTCGCGATTCCGACGGCGCGGACTCGGTCATCCAACGCATTGTCAAGGAGTTCCTCAAGTGCCACGACGAAGTCGTCGCGGGTCCATGGCGTGTAGCCGGCTGCGCTGATCCAGCCGTAGATCTCGCAGTCACCTAAGCCGAGGTCGTCGAGATGCATTTCAAGAGGAGCAACGATTCGGCGAAGGACGCTCGGTATCAGGTTCGGCGCTAGTGCACCGGAGAGGCTATCACCCACCTCATAAGCGGCTGTCTGAGACCGTTCTCCGTCGATCCCAAGCACGCGGATCTCAATGTTGGTCCTCGTCCCGCCAGAGTCGACGCCAATCAGTACCTTCTCGCTCATCGCATCTCCAGCCAGCGCCCATCGATGCGAGCCTCACCAGTGGCCCTCATCTGATCGATGGCATCGGCGACGGCGTCGTCCTTCCATCCACTCTCCACAAACAGCGCGATCAACTGGGCACGATTGACTCGGCCTGACGCATCCTGCATCGCGATGGCGCGGTCCTTCACCGCTTGCGCGAGATCGGTGCCCATCTCGGTTGTCGCTTTAGTCGTCTCACCCCGGCCAACGCTGTAGATCGAGTGGCGGACAGCAGTGAGCTCTGCCTGGAGTTCAGCGGCCTGACGGCGGGCGGCCTTTGTTGCGCGTCGCTCGAAGAATACGCCCGTGGCGAGCCCAACCACCAGAGCGCAGATGATGTTCACCAGGCTGGCCGTCATGTGGTCCTCCATAGCAGAGTTCGAAGTGTGGGGAAGTCCCGTTCCACACCGCCGACCCCTGTTTTGGGCTCGGCCATTGCACTGGAGATACTGGGCATCATGAGCACGTCATCTCGATCGATCTCGCGACAGCGGCTCTTGCTGGGTCGGTTCGGGATAGCGAACGACTGGCACCCTTGCGGGAAGGGCGACGCCATACGGCAACGGTGCGCCGATGCTGACAACGGACAGTCGAACAATAGCGAATCCTGCCTGCAGTCCTCTACGACCAGCGCACGAACTACACCAACTCGTCGCGACACAAGGGGCCTCCTCTCCACTAGCCGCCGACCTAGCTATCGCATAGGTCCCGACAGTCCCGCATCAGCACCGTAGTCCGAAGCGGCGCAATTTGACCGAGATCGTCGTACCCATGCGACCGGCAGGCTCTGCCCGGGTCAGGCCTGCTTCAGTCCGGAGCCGGTGGACCAACTCGCGGAAGGCGGCGATCCGCGCCTCATCGGATAGAACCGGAGCTCGCGAAGCGCACTTCCTGGTCCTAATTCAAGCGGTCGAGCCCTCAGGGCCCGACGGAGCGCACCCGCTCGATCTCCGAGGCCAGCGAGTCGACGATCCGGTGGGAGTGAGGAGAGCGATGCACGTCGCGGGCGTCGACGCCCCGACGACGCGGCCGAGACTGATCGAGTCAGACGGCGACGGTGTGGCACCGAGAAGGATCGATCATCAGCGGGGTTGCAGTTCGAAGCCGTACCGGCCGTCGTAGGTGACACCGTCCGGTAGCTCGAAGTCGCCATAGGTGATCCCGGTGACGACCGCGGTCACCTCGAGCCGGTACGTGCCGCTCTCGGCGATCTCGATGGGGTCGGACGGGGAATCGCACCGCAATCCACCAACGGTCTGCTCGGTGTCGCCGAGGTAGAGCGTCCAGCTCAGGATCGAGGTGGCGTCGGTGCAGTCCCGGCCCACGACCGCGATCGTCTCGCCGGCTGTCGCCGAGAACTCGTAGACGTCCTTCGCCCCCCAGCTCTCGATGTTGCCGGCTCCGGCGCCGGTGCCGGTGTCGACGGTGTCGCCGATCGAGATGGTGAACTTCTGGTCGGCGGGTACGGCCAGGACGCTGAACCCGTAGCTGGCGGTCGCATCCTTCGGGGCCTCGACCGAGATCGTGTACACGCCGGGCGCCACCTTCAGTGGCCCGTAGTCCTCGCCGAGGGGCAGCGTCGCCAGCTCGACCCCGGCCGGGTCGGCGATCGTGTACGAGACGAAGCCGGTGGCATCGGTGATCTCGCCGTTGCGCAGGTAGATCGTTCCCGGCGTCGTGATCTCCAGCCGGTAGCGATCGACGGTCTCGGGCTCGACGGTACGGGTCGGCGACGTCGAGCCGACCGCCAGGACGCCGGCCGGGTTCACGATGGCCTCGATCACGTCGTAGCTGTCGGCGATGCCGGCCTCGCCGGTGAGGCCCACGTCGAAGATGCACTCGTCGCGCCGCTCGGGGTCGCGCACGGTGGCGCACGCCTGCTCGCCGCGGGCCCGGTCGTCGGCGGAGAGCTGATCGAGCGAGGTCGCCGTGTCGGGGAACTGGCGCAGATCGAAGGAGTCGTGTGGCTTGTCCGTGTACTCGAACCGCGAGTCGGCGGTGGACAGTCGCCACGAGTCGCCGAAGGTTCGGTAGAGCCCGGTGTAGGCCTGGCTCCCCGGCTCGGGCCTGGCGTACGCGACCTTCGTGCCGTCGCGAGCGGTGAGCTGGCCATCGGGTGCCGGCCCCAGCAACCCGGTGGCCTTGCCGATCCGGTCAGGGACCAGTTCGACGATCAGGTGCAGGCCGTAGGCTGCCCCGGCCCGCAGGGGCACTGCCCACACCCTCGAGCCGTCGGGCCACGCTATGGCGACGGCGCCGGTGTCGAGCGTGACCGTACCGCCCTTCGGGAGGGTGACGGCTCCGTCGACGGAGGTGACGGTGCCGTTGATGTGGACCTCGGGTTGGCCGGATGCCATGTAGACCCCGACCTGGTCACCCATCACGGACAGCGCGGCGGCGGTGACGACCGAGACGTTCGAGTGGTCCTTGAACATCTCGAGGCGGGACTGCAGGTCGAAGCCGTCGCCGGCGGAGAGGGCATCGAACTCGCCGGCCGCCTGGAAGTCGTAGCGGAAGCCGTCGACCGTCATCAGATGTGGTTCGCCGTTCATGTTGGCGCAGCCGGTCTGGCACGGCTGGTTCGGCTGCTCGCCCTCGGGCGCTCCGCCGCCCCCGCCGCCCCCGGGCTTGTCGGGCCTGCGACCCCGGTTGTCCTTCTTCTTGTCCTTGCAGTGCTTGTCACGGTCGATCATCACGACGGTCACGTGCGCGCCGGACGCCATGCCGGTCGCGGCGACGGCCAGCGGCGCCGTCGCCTTCTGTGCGTTGTTGTCCTGCTGGTCCTCGCCGGGGCAGGGCTTGCACTGGTCGTCGGAGAAGCAGAAGGCACCCCGGGTGAACCCGATCTGCTCGATCTCGCCGTCGTCGCGTATCCGGACGGGTGCGTCCGAGGTGACCACCACGACCTTGTTCTTCGAGGGCGCCTTGACCTGCCTGAGCGCTACCGCGTAGGCGGGGGCATCGAACGTCTGGCCACCAGCCGTCGGGGTGATGGAGCTGACCGGCGGATGATCCTGGGTGATTCCGACGCCCTGAGGGTCCCAGTCGCCACCCCAGTCCGGGTGCCGGAAGTACGTCGGTGACCACACGTCGGGCAGGGTGGGGGTGCCCGATGTGAAGCTGGTGAAGGACGCGACGCTGTCGGGTGGGTCGCTGCCCCCTGGAGACGTGAACACGGTCGGGAAGCTCGCCCACAGATCGGCGCCCGACTGGGCGAGAACCGAGTAGAAGCCGATGGCGTCGTAGTCGCGCTTGAAGAGCGACCAGTTGGGGTGGACGAGCCAGTCGGTCCACCAGCTGCCGTAGACGTTGTACTGGGCGAGTTCGGCCCCGACCCACGCCGCGCTGCCCTCGATGATCCACGACGGCGCCGCGTCCATGGCCGAGACGTTGTCCTTGCCGATCATGAAGCCCTGCACGCAGTGGAAGCCCTCGTGGTAGAGGATCTCGCCGATGGCCGACCCGGTGAGCGAGTTGCCCGTGGCCGCCAGGTCCTTCCAGGAATGCACCGGCAGATAGACGTCGCAGGTGTCGTCGGGTCCTTCTGCTCGCGAGACCGGATCGTGGTAGTCGGGCTTCAGTGTGATCTGCCCGTGGTTCGATCCCCAGGTCCAGGCGTCGGCCACGTACTTGCCCTTCTTGGACACCGGGTCACTGGGGGCGAGGAACAGGTTCACATGGACGAACTGGTAGCTCCCGGACGGCGCCGGGTTGTTGCTGGAACTGTCGATCAGCAGCTTCAGCCCGACCTTGGCCGCCTCTTGCCCGACCGCATCGCGGAGCAGGCCGGTGAGCGTGGCCTGCACCTGCTGGTCCGGCGTGGGGGCCGGGGTCGGCGGGGCGCCCAGCGCGGCGAGACGGGCAAGAGGGGGCGTGCCCTGAGCCGCGGCGCCCGTTGCCGTCGTCGACGGGGCCGCCGTCGTCGAGGTGGTCCCGGCGGAGGTCGTCGAGGTCGTCGAGTCGGGCGACCCGCTTCCACCGGTGGCGTCGGGTTGGGCCAGCACCTCGGCCACCCGCGCCTGCTGAGCGACGGACAACTCGCTCCAATGGGCCATCACCCAGCGGATGGCCGCGCTGCCCGATCCCGGGACGTCGTCGCCTTCCTCCATGGCTGGAGTGAGCGTGACGTCGGGCATCGGCCCGAAGACGAAGGCGAAGGCCTGCAGCGCGGTCGTGGTGTCGGGCGTGCCGTCCGGGCCGAGTTGGGCCGTCACGGCCGCCCAGCCCGTCGGCGGCGGATCCGACACCACGTCGGCCGTCGGGCCGGACGGGTCGCTCGAGTTCAGCACCACGATTGCACCAATGGCGAGGGCGACGAATGCCAACACGGCGATGCCCACGATCCAGCCCCGCCGCCGTCGCGACATCAAGTCCCCCAAATTCACCGAGGCGAGTGCCTCGGCGCGAGTCAAGCAGATGGAGGGGTCCTCGTGCTGTGAAGTGGATCAACCCTTGGGCTCCGACTCGAACCCGACCCCGGGCCGAGCGCCGGGCCGACCAGATCAGCCGTCGAGGCTGTGCAAGGCGAGGATGGCCAGCGCCGCCAGGGTCTCGTCCAGCGCCAGGGTGCCCAGGTGGGACGAGACCGCGTCGGCCTCGTGCGCCCGACCCCGGGCCGACAGCGTCCCCGGCAGGTAGTACGCCTCATATGGGTCGCTCTCGATGACGGTCACCTTGAACTCGGCCGGGTTGCGCATCTCCGCCTCGGCTCCCGCCTTGGTGTGCTGGAAGTCGAACTTCGCCTTCAACCCACCGAACCCGCTGTCAGGCGAGTCCAGGTCGAACAGCTCGACCGACGCCCGGTTGCCGTTGGTGAACTCGACGGTCCAGCCGCTCTTCGCGTGCGCGTTGGTGACCTCGATGATCTTGGCCTGCATCACCGCGATCTGCTCCTCGCTCATGCCCTTGGCCCGCATGCGCTCGATCCGGGCCTCGTTCTGCCCGGCGACCACCTCACCAGGCGGCAGGCTCGGGTCGCCCATGCCGGCATCACGCATCCGGCTGCGCATCGCGTCGCCGATGAGCCCTTTCGACTCGCGACCCAGCGCGTCGAGCGGACGGACCGCCTGCACCTCGATGCCGACGTAGGCGCCGATGGCCTCGACGGGCACGGCGCCGAGGCCGCCGACCGCGGCGCAGTCGGGCGGGAGCGCGGCCAGATCGGCCGGGCCGGGATGGGCCCGCATCTCGCGCGCCACCTCGACCCGACGGTTCAACGCATCCTTGATCTTGTCGAACACGCGCCACCCCTCGTCGAGGCTCTCACCGTACCTGCACGACCAGGGGCGAGCCGGCTGGGCCCGCCTCACCCGGCTCGACCCGGAGCCGGCCGACTACCCGGCTCTGGCGGCGGCCACGGCCGCACGGGCCACCGCGTCGACGGCCCGGTTCCGCTGGTCGTCGGTCGACCCCGGCAGCGCCGCCACCACCATCAGCACCCGAGCCCCCGCCCGCGTCACCAGCCCGCCGCCCATCGGCGCCCGGTACGCCTCGTCGCCGACGTCCTCGACCCTGGCCGCCACCGCTCGGGGCATCCGCTGGAACGCCTCGAACTCGCCCGGCGGGATCCACGCCGTGATCACCCGGGCCCCGTCGGCGGCGACGAAGGTGGCCGACGCCCCGTCGAGCGCCAATGGGTAGGCCGACGCCGATGCCAGTTCCACCGCGAAGCCGAGCGCCGCCGACACAGCCGCCGCGTCGGGCATCGCCGGGGGCGTGGCACCGCTCGCGCCGGCCGCGCCGTCCCCTCCCGCCGCCACGGCACCCCCCGGGGGAACCGCCGACTCGTCTTCGTGCACCGTCGTCAGATCGGCCACGTGGCGGAGCCACGGCGAGACCCGCGCCCGGACGGTCGACCCCGGATGCCCCGCCGGCGCGGAACCCAGGCGCCATGCCCGGATGCGATCGGACCCACCGTCGTCCACCGCCAGGTGCCAGATCCGATGCTGATCGTCGCCCCTCACTCGCACCCGCAGCACCCGACCCTCGACCGCACGGCGCCGGCGGATCAGATCGGCGACGCCGCCGACCAGCAAGGCGGCACCGACCAGCGCCACGGCGACGCCGAGCGCCACCACCGAGCCGAGCGCCAGACCGACCGCGGTCCGAAACCACACCGGCACCTTCTGATCGCTCGCTGCGTCGCCGGCCGCCCGCAGCAGCGCGTCCGCCACCGACACCGCACCCGGGGCGACGAGCACTCCGACGACGGTCACGACCAGCCCCACCAGGGCCACGAGCACCGGACGACGGCCGTACCCGGGCGGCATCCGCTGCGGATAGCGGATCGTCACCAGCCGCCACCGATTACCCACCGGGCTCCAGGCGTGGCGTTCGCTCTCGGCCCCGAACGGCAACCCGTCCACCGCAGAGGGTGCCACACCCAACGCCGCGCCGTAGGCCAGCAGCCGGTCCCAGATCGCCACGGCCGCCGGCGGCTGCGACGCGAACAGTGGATCATTGGCCAACATGGCGCGCAGCCCCAACCACCGGCTGGCCGCGTCCCGACCGGCGGGGGTGTCCCGCTCGCCGCCCAACCGCCGGGCCGCGCCGACCAGCACCACCGCGGCCATCAGGCCCATCCCCACGGCGGCGCCGACCGGGTTGTCGTCGCTCCGGCTACTGGTGCTGCTGCTGTTGCCCGTCAGCGTCGTCGCCGCCACTCCTACCGCCAGTCCGACCACCACTGCCAACACCCCGAGGATCGCCCGCTCCCGCCCTCCCCACCGGGGCCGGGACAGCTCACGACCCCGGGCGTCCTCGATCACCCCGCGGTGGAACTGGCGCCACCACGTCTCCGATACCGCCTCGGGCCCCGTGGTCAACGCGTCGGCCGGCACGAACCCATCGGCCGTCTCGCCGCGCCAGGGACGACACGTGGTCGAGCACCAACCGTTCGTAGCCGGCGAGCTCACCCGTGCCAGCATCCCCCGCGCGCACCCGCACCAGCGTCCGATCGCCGATCCAGTCGATCGACACGTGCCGGCGTGACGCCAGGTCGAGCAGAGTGGCCGGCACCGCCGCGTGACCCAGCTCCCAGTCGCTCGTCACCAGGTTCACGATCGCCGGCGGCTCGGACCCTCCGGGCTCGAGGGTCGCCGGCCCGGCGCTGACCCGCCGTGGCTCCGATCGCATCCACAGCCACGACAGCGCGAGACCCCACAGCACCGCCGCGCCGACCGCCACCAGCCACAGCACCGGTCCGACGCCGCGCCACCGCTCGACGAGGTCACTGGCGGCCACCACGGCCGATCCGAGCACGGTCGAGATATGAGCCGGACCCTCCACGCCGGCCATTCTCCCAGCCGGGGGCCGGTCCGGACGACCGCAATGCGGAGCCTGTCAGTAGCGGTACTGATGCGGAGCGTGGTGAGAGCGCGCACACTCGGGACGATGTGTTGTCATTGCCGAGGAGCCTGCCGGTGTTCGTCCCCCGATCGTTGAGCCGATGCGGGTAGGCATCGTCGTGGCGGCGGCGGCCGCGGTCGCCGTGGGAGCCGTGGCGGGCGTGGCCATCGGTTCAACCGGCGCATCGGCCACCGTGACCGTCCTCGCGCCGACGCCCGTGGCCTACGTCGCCTGCTGGTCGGACTCTCCCGCCAGCACCGCCGGCACGTTCCATCGCGGCGACCGCGTGTACCTGACCGGGCGCTCAGCCGACTCCTCGTGGGCCGAGGTGCGCGACCCGAGCAACCTGAGCGTCCGCGTCTGGGTCCCGGCGCCGGCGGTCGTGGTCGACGGCGACCTGCGCCAGCTCCCGACCCACGACTGCATGCCTCCGGGGTCCGGGCCCGAGGGCGACGCCGCGCCGACGACGACCACCATCGCATCCGGCGAGACCACGACCACGACGGACACCTCCTCCACCACCGCACCTCCGTCGACCACCTCCAACCCGAGCCCGACGACGTCGCCGGCACCACCGCCTCCCGTCACCGTGCCGGGCGGCCCCACGGTCGGCCCCCTGTCGGCCACCCGGACCGACCTCTGGGAGAGCTACCCCGCCTTCGGCGGGCACTGCTCGGCCGACGTCACCTCGGTCATCACAGGGTCGGTCACCGCCCCCGCGGGCCTGTCCTCCGCCTCGATGTCGTGGAGCCTCCCCGGCGCCGGCGGAGGCGGCACCGCCAGCGTGAACAGCTCGACGGTGCAGGCCACCCTCGGACCGTTCCCCTACCCGCAAGCGGGGGTCACCGGATCGCCCGTCCAGGTCACGGTCACCCTCACCGTGGTCGACCACCTCGGCCGCCAGGCCTCCCGATCGATCGTGCTCGTCCTCCACCCGGCCTCGGAGTGCGGCCAGTGACCACCGCCCGCTCCCGTCGGGTCCTGACCGTTCTCGTCCCCCTCGGGCTCGGCCTTCTAGCGTTCGCCGCCGCCTTCGGCATCGCCCGGGCCGTCCGCTCGACCCCCGCCCGCTCGACCTCGGCCGCGCTGACCAGCACGGCGGTCGGAGCCGCCGACGGCCCGGCACCGTGGCTCGACCCGCTGGGCGCGACCGCGCCGGCGCACCTGGCCGACCAGGTCAGCCAGGTCGCGGCCACCGCCCCGAGCTCGGCCCTCGCCATGCCCGACGGGCTCGACGCGGCGAGCTCGGCCCACCCCGGCGACCCGCTGGCCGTCGCGAACCCGTCGGTGCAGGCGACCACCCAGACCGTGACGCCCCTCGACCCCACGACCGGCGCCATCCTCGACCCGGCCGCCACCGGCGGCACGACGTCCACCACGCCCGGCACCTCCCCGACGACCACCTCCGCGCCGGACACCCCGTCGCCGTCGGGGGTCCTCACCATCATCGATCCCTGCGCCGGACCCGAGGGCGGTGCACCGCCAAGCACCGACGGCTGTGGCGATGGGCTCCGCGGCACGATCCTGGCCGACACCGACCCGGGCCCGTTCCGCATCACCAGCGCCGTCGTCGCCCCCCCGCCCGGCTTCGGACCGGCCTACGACCTGTGCCGGGCCCAGCTCGACGCCGACCCGGCCGGGTCGACCTCGGTCGCCGTCGCCAGCAGCCGTCCCGGGCACTTCACCGTGACCGGAACGGTCAGCCGCACGGTCACCTCGACCAGCGACGGCACCGGCACCACCGGTGAATCCAGCTCGGTGGTCAGCCCCATCGACGTCGACACGCCGGCTGACCAGGTCACCGCCTGGCACCGGGTGCTCGGCCAGAACCGCCCCAACGGCGGCGTCGTCACGTGCGTCCGCCTCACCGGGCTCACCAACGGCGACTCGATCCAGCTGACCATCGTGGGCCAGGGCGACGACGGCATCGCCGGACGCATCACGACGTCGGGGATCTACGGCGACCCCTACTCCGAGCCGGCCGTCCAGCTCGTGCCGGTCGGGCCCTCGACCATCGACGTCGTCGTCCCCGTGAAACCCGACGAGCGCGCCACGGCCTTCGCCGTCTTCCAGGACAGCGGCCCCGACTGCGCCGCCTGGCGCACCAGCCCGTCACCGGGGTCGGCGACGAACGTCGGGCACGTCGTGACCGACACCGTCGTCCACCGCGACGTGCTCGGGGATCTTCTGGCCGGGCGGCCGTCGGGGATCTTCTGGCCCGACGCCGAGCAGCTGCGCCTGCAGCTCGACCGCACCTCACCCACCGGCAAGTTCGTGATCTGCGTCGACTGGTGGACCACCGCCGGCGCGGCCCCCCAGCGGATCGAGTCGCAGGACCTCCCCGTCACCCCACCGAACTTCCGAAGCCTCGAGGTCGCCATGACCGGCATGGGCGTCGCCGCCTACGTGCCACCCGTGCCCGCCGGCACCCCCACCACCCTCGCCAGCGGCCCCGCCCCCGGCGTGGTCGTCGTCCCGGCGCCCGCCGACCCGGTCGACTTCGGCGCCCTCCAGATCCTGATCCAACCCAACTCCTCCGGCGACCCCACCGCCACCTTCAACTGCGCGTGGAGCGGCACATCGTCCACGCCCCAGCCGACCGCGACCGCGCCCATCCCCGTGTGCGCCGGCATCGGCGGGACGATGGGGAACGGGGGCCTGGCCGTCACCACCATCTACCAGGGCCGCCGCCTCACCACCTCCGTCCGCGATCACGGCAGCGACGCCGGCGCGGGAGTGCAACACGGCCCCCCACATCTGCGGCGACGACGTGCTGACGGCGTCGATCCTCGTGCCCGGGCCGGGCGGCGACGCCATCGCCGCCGGCTACCTGCGGTTCGCGTGGACGGCCGACGCCTACGACTTCACCGCCCCCGACGCCTGGACCTTCGGCCCGCCCTCGGCGCGGCACCCCGTCGGAGGCGCCGACCCGCTGACCCCGTCGACCCCGCAGCTCGACCGGTTCTCGGTGACGTCGACCTCGGACATCGGCCCCAGCGGCGCCATGGTCCACCTGGCGTGGCGCTCCGCCTCGGGTCCGGTGACCGTGTCGGCCCGGCTCGAGACCGACCACCTGTGCACCCGGCCCGGGCTCGAGCCGACCATGACCTTCCCCCTCACCCTGGCCACACCGCAGACCAGCGGCACGATCGACATCGGGCCGCTGTGCGCGGGTGAGACCTACGACGTCGGGTTGGCCGTCACCGACCCCGCCGGCCACGCGAGCCACTACTCGTCACGCCAGCCGCCGGCCGACACCATCGGCCCGGCCTTCTCGGTCACCGCCACCAAGATCCGTCTGTCGGTCTCGACGACCTGGGACATGACGGTCGCGGCGCCGGACCACGCCGACCAGATCTTCGGCATCACCGCACTGGGCATGGGCCTGACCAGCGAGCGGACCCCCGGACCGTTCGTGTTCTGGAACCCGTCGACCCCGGACTCCCAGGTCGCGTGCCTGAACTCCACCTTCACCCTGCCGGCGACGGCTCCGACCGAGATCGACGTGAGCGAGCCGTTCAGCATCGACCTCGGGGTGCAGTACCTCCGGCTGGACATCGCCAGCTACCCGTCCTCGTGCCCGCACCACTACGGCGACCTCGACGTGTCGGCGCGCCGCTTCCTCTACGGCCGCACCAGCATCACCAACGGCACCCGCCACGTGGAGCTGATCCACCTGGGCGCCCCCGACGATGCCGCCCTCACCGTCCGCCTCTCCATCGACCCCATCAGCTGAACCCCGACCCCTCGGAACAGGAGCGAATGACATGACGAGCACACGTTGGATGCCGGTCGCCGTGCTCTCGGCCGGCGTGGTGCTCCTCGCCGGATGCGGCAGCAGCCACCCGGCCGCCACCCCGGCCTCGACGACGACCACGGCCGCGGCCGGTAGCGACGCGTCGACCTCGGCGTCGACCCCGCAAGGCAGCAGCGGAGCCGGATCGGCCTCCGGCGCCTGCGCCCTGCTGACCACCGAGCAGATCCAGCAGGCCACGTCGAACACCGTCGCCGACGGGGTGCCGGACGACAGCCAGGCCGCCAGCGGCGAGCAGCACTGCGACTGGGCCATGACCGGGACGAACGGGTCCGCCGGCCTGGCCGGCACCCTGTCGGTCAACCTCGAGACCGGCGCCAACGCGGCGCCGAACTTCGCTGCCCTCCGCACCGCGTCGATCGAGAAGAAGACCATCACGGGCGTGGGTGACGACGCCGAGCTCACCCTCGGGATGAACCTGTTCGTCAAGAAGGGCGACAAGGTGATCGAGATCACCTACAACGGCGTGCCCTCCAGCCCGGTCGAACCCATCCTCGTGCAACTCGGCCGGCAGGCCGCCGCCCAGATCTGAGCCGGATCCGCCCGGCCAAGGCCGCCCGCTCGCGGCTACGGCCCGAGCTCGGCCGCCAGCTCGGCCCGGTTGCTCACGCCCAGCTTGGCGAACACCCGGTACAGGTGGCTCTCGACGGTGCGCACCGAGATGCCGAGCTCGTCCGCGATGTCGGCGCTCGACCATCCCTTGGCCGCCAGCACCGCCACCTCGGACTCGCGCCGCGTCATCACGCCCACGACCGGCCCGGCGGCACGTTCACGCGGCAGTCCCGGACAGGCGTCCCACGCCCGCGCCGCCGCGCCCTCGCATCGAGCCGCTCGCGCCCGGTGCCCGGCGGCGCGGTTCCACTGGCCGGCGGCCCCGTAGGCCCGTGCCGCTTGCGGCATCGCGCCGATGGCGACGAAGTCGTCGCCCAGCGCCTCGGCCGCCGCGGGATCGGCCGACGTCGTGAGCAGGCACTCGCGGGCCAGGAGCTCGGCGAGCCGGCCATCGACCGCGGCCGACAGGCCGACCAGACGGTCGCGCCGGGCGTGGTCGGGCGCGAGGTCGACCGCCGTGTGCGCCGCGAGCAGGGCGAAGAGGACGTTGCCGGCGCCGGCCGCCTGCTCGGCCGCGGCATCGGCGATCTCGGCGCCCGCGCCCATGCGTCCCTGCGAGCCGGCGATGCGGGCCTCGGCGATGCCCATGTCGGGGTCGAAGACCCGGGGCGGGGTCCAGACCTTCTTCGCCTCGATCAGCTGCTCCGGGGCGCCGGGGCGATGAGCCGCTGCAAGCGCGACGGCGAGCGTCGTGTGCAGCAGCGGTCGGAAACCGACGGTGGTGGGTGCCTCGTGGATGAGCACCGCGTCCTCGAGCAGCTCGACCGCCTCGGCGACCCGTCCCTGCCACAGCATCGAGCGCGCCGCCACGCCCCCGAGCAGCGCGAGCCCTTCGGCGCTGGCCCGGTCGCCGGCGAGCTCGCGCACGGCGAGGGCCCGGGTCTCGGCCTCGACCAGCTCGCCCCGGTAGAGCCGTCCCCACAGCCCCGACAGCACCAGCTCGGACACCGCGACCATGGCCTCGTCGCCCAGGTCGAGGGCCGCCGGCAGGAACGCCTCCCCGACCTCGATCCCCTCGTCGAGCCGACCGGCCATCACGCACCCGGCCGCCCAGGGCGACGCCCAGGCCACCCGCGTGACCGCCGGGAACGACTCGGCCGGGCGATGCGCGTCGAGGATGGCCAGGCCGGCGGCGATCTCGCCGCGCTGCACCATCAGCCCACCCCGTGCATAGGCGAGCAGGTGACGGTGCGGCGGCCCGAGCCGCTGCTCCCACTGGCACAACATCGACTCGGCCTCGGGCCACCGACCGGCGACCCAGCACAGCCAGAGCGCGTGCACGATGCACAAGGTGGCCCGTTCCTCGTCCGACGAGCACATCGGCGACGTCGTGGCCAGCACCGGCTCGAACTCGTCGAGCCGGTCGCGTTGATCGAGCAGGCTGCGGAGCAGCGAGTGCCCGCTCGACCAGTCCGGGTCCTGCGCCCAGGCCAGCCGGGCCAGGCGGTACGCGGTCTCGACCCGACCCGTGTCCGACATCGGGTCCGCCGCCTGCGGCTGGCCCCGCAGGCCCCGGCGGAGCCAGTCGTGGAAGCCCCAACGGAGCTGGCGCGACGCCAGGCCCGTGGCGGCCGGCTCGAACGGCACGCCCAGCTCCTCGTGCCAGACCGCCAGCTGCACCAGGCCAACCGGAGGAGCGGGTCCCCGACGCGTGGCCGCGGCGATGAGCTCCTCGAGACAGGCGCGGACCCCGAACACCCCGAGGCCGGATCGCAGGCTCTCGGCGTAGAGGCGATGGGTCAGCCCTACGGTGACCTCGCCGTGGTCCGTGGTCACGACCAGCAGGCCGGCCTGGTCGGCCCACACCACGGCCGCCTCGCCAACCAGGTCCTCGGCCAACCGGGCGTCGAGGCTCCCGCCGACCGCGAGCAGCTCGAGGAGTCGGCGCTGGTCCGCCGGCAGGCCCGCGAGCCGCAGAGCGATGACCTCGTCGAGCGAAGCGGTCGGGCTCCCGTCGGGCAGCCCGCCGCGCAACGTCTCGATGGCGAACAGCGGGTTGCCGCCGGTGACCCGCGCCAGCGTCGCCAGGCCACCCGGCAGCGAGGCTGTGCCGCCCACGGTCGCGGCCAGCGTGGCCAAGCCGTCGTGGTCGAGGGGCGCCAGATCGAGGATCGACGACGCCGGGTCGCGCAGCACCTCGGCCAGCGGACCTGGCACCGCCCGGCCGGCGCCGATGGTCACGAGCACCGGGAGGTCGTCGCGCCGCATGACGTGCACCGCCATGGCCATCGAGAGCTCGTCGAGGCGATGGGCATCGTCGATGACCACGAGCACCGGCGCCATCGACCGCAGCTCGCTCAGGTGGGTGAGGGCGATGGCGATGAGCGCCGCCGGCGTGGCGTCGACCGGCACGTCGTCCAGGAGGTGGGCCCAGGGCGCGAAGGGCACCGCCGGCACCGCGGTGGACCCGGCGATGGCCACCACCGTCCAGCCCCGGTCCGACGCCGCCGCGGCCGCCTGGCGGGCGAGGTGCGACTTCCCGATGCCCAGCGGTCCGCGCAGCACGAGGAGCCCGCTCCCCGCGTCGAGGAGCGACTCGATAGCGGCCAGCTCATGGTCCCGATCGACGGTGAGGGCCGACGGGACCGACGGATGAGACGGGCGGGCCGACGACGGGGCCAGCATCCGAAGTTCACCGCCCTGCGCCGGGTCGTTCGCCACGGGCTGAAGCATGACAGATCGCCGACTGCGCGCCCGAACGAACGGCACGACCACTCTACGTGAGGTCCCGATGGGCCGGCCCGAGGCCGTCAGAGGCACGCCTCCCGCCTTGCAACCCCCGAGCGCGTCGAAGAGATCCTCGTTGGCGCGGCGAGCGGGACGTCGCTTCCCCTCTGTAGTCCATCGCCCGCGACACGGCGAGCATCAACCGCCCGCTTCGAGGACGCGCTTCAACTCCGACCAGATGGTCCTCTCCTGGCGTCGACCGACGAGCGCCACCAACGGCGAGAGGAAGCGCAATGCACCGCTCGGCTCGAGCTCCCAGTCCCATGAGAGCTCGGTCGCCCCGTCGACCGCCACGAACCGCAACGTCCCATGGACCGTCATCGAGTCGAAGGTCGAGATCGACTCGATCACGCGTGGGCGGTCCACCTCGCGGTACTCGACGAGCATCTCGATCTCGCGGCGACCGCTCCCCATCGTGGCGGCGAAGCGCGTTCCCACGCCGATCGGACCCTCGGTCAGCTTCTCGGACCGCACCATCTTGCGGTTGTACGTCGGCTCGTTGCGCTCGTCGACGACGTAGTCGAACACCTCATCGACGGGACGCTCGATCAGGATCTCACCAGCGACTCTGCTCACGAGCGAACCATCCTTCGACCGGCGATCGCGGACCAGAGCAGTTCGTCCCCAAGAGCACAGTCATCCAACACCAGCGGTTCGGCCCGCCCGCTCGCCCAGGCAGCAAGCGCCCGTCGCGCCAAGTCGGACCACGCCATCCAGGCGCGGACCACGCCATCACACTCCGTTGTGTAGGAGAAGTGTGGAAACCGGCCCCGTCCGGCAGAAAGGCCCTCCTCGATCGCTCGGAAAGCCCCTCTGACCTGCTGGTCACGGATCGAGCACGACGTCGAGTCGACGTTCCTGCTCGGGACCGGAGTTGGTCGTCATCGCCTGACCTCCTGAGGCGTGGCGATCGGGCGTCCAACCACCCCAGGCCTGTGCGGCTCTCGGGACGTGCCTGCCCCAGAGGCATGTCGCCGAGGACCGGGTCCCGGCTGACCCGATCACCGGCACCGGACGTCGTTCGAGATCAGGCGGCCGGGTCGATCCAGTCGGTCGTGGGGGCGATGGTGTAGGCGGCCATCAGCGCTTGGATGAAGTCGACGTCGTGAAGCGGATCGGTGGGGTCCTCCACCTTGATGCCTCGCCCTCGCATGTCGGCGAGGAGCGTGTCGACGACGTGCTGGTGGGTGAGGTCGTCGGTGTGGTCCATGACCTTGCGGACCTCGTCCATGTCGGCGTAGACCTCGGCGTTCCAGTGGACCAGCAGCCGAAGCTCCTCCGGCCGGTAGCGGCGGATGACGTCGTCGTCGGTGGTGATGGCCCAGTCATCCTCGTCGGCCCGATAGCCGAGTCGCGACCGGTGCTTGAGCCCTTCGATCGCCCGCTCCTCGGGGCGCCCGACCGGGTCGCCGCGGTGGAACATCATCTCGTTCTGCACGACGACGCCACGGTCCCACATCGGGGTGTCCAGCTTCTTCGGCTGACCGAAGGGCCCGTCGGGCCAGTAGGTGAACGTGCCCGCGGCGCCCCGGTACCACCAGGTGATGACCTGAGCCATCTTCACCAGGTAGTCGGTGAAGAGTCCCGACTTGCCCATGATGTTCTGCATCCACACCGGGGTGTTCTCGATGCGGACGCCGCGGAAGGTGACCGCATCGAGATGGGGGCTGAGCCCGCAGTCGTGCGGCCCGCAGATGTTGAACAGCATCAGGGTGGGTTTGGCGTACTGCGCCCGCCAGTAGGACTTCACCTGCTCGAGGAAGGTGCTGTTGTAGAAGACGTCGTCGAGCTCGGGGTAGAAGCAGACGGAGTTCTTGGCGAAGAAACCGCGGAACTGCGCGATCGCGATGTCGTCGAGCGTCAGACCGTGGTCCTTCGGGATGATGCCGGTTGTGGTGGCGATCACTTCGTCGACCGTCTCGAAGTGCTCAGCGATGATGCTGGACCACGGGCCCTCACGCTTGATGACACCGAGCATCCGCTCGTACTGGTCGTCGGTGTAGACGTCGTCGATGATCCGCGGTGGCGCCACCGGGGTCAGCACCTTCGCCAGGTCCTGCAGTTCGTCGTTCACGGAAGACCTCGCTCTCGACCCGCGCCGGCGGGTGGGTCGTGCTGGGACCAGGCGTCGCCGGATGGCGACGCGTTCGACCAGTCGGGTTTGCGCCGCTCCATGAAGGCGGCTGCGGCCTCGCGCACCTCGCCGCCGGTCGAGGCCAGGATCTGGGTCCGGTTCTCGAGGTGGATGGCGGCCTCGAGGCTCGAGGCGTCGAGGTTGGCCCACATGACCTCTTTGGTCATGACGACGCCGAACGGGCTGTACTCACAGATGGTGGCGGCGATCTCGAGGGCCCGGTCGACCGCCGATCCGTCGACGACCTCGGATACGAGGCCGAGGCCACGGGCCTCCTCGGCGTCGACCTTCCTGGCCGTCATGAGCAGCTCGAACGCTCGGGAGGCTCCGATCATGCGTGGCAGCGTGTAGCTGATGCCGATGTCGCAACCACCGACGCCGACCTTGATGAACTGGGCGCAGAACTGCGCGCTGGTGGAGGCGACCCGGATGTCGCAGGCCAGGGCCAGCGCGAACCCGCCGCCGTAGGCCGGGCCGTTGACCGCGGCGATCACGGGCTGCTGCAGACGCCGGATCCTGATCGGCAGGTCGGCGATGTGCTCCTGACTCAGCATGCCTGCTCGCGGCCCCGACGTACCGGCCGATGTCGACGAGCCTTCGATGCTGGAGAGGTCGAGGCCGGAGCAGAAGCCCCGGCCTGCGCCGGTGAGGACGACCACCCGACAGCTGTTGTCGCGGCCGATCGCGTCCAGGGCGTCGTGGAGCGCGTCGACCAGCGCGAACGACAGGGCGTTGAGCCGGTCGGGCTGGTTGAGCGTGACGACGGCGATGTCGGGTCTCGGTCTGGTCACCAGCACCAGCGGATCGCGGGCGGCGTTGTCGGCGGTGGTCATGGCATGCGCTCCTGCCCGACGACCGCTATTCGAGATCGGCAAGCGACTTGCCGACGTCGGAGAGCTTGGCGGGCGGCCCGTAGGTGTCGGTCAGCGTCACCACGTTGGCCGGGTCGCAGTTGTAGACACCCGAGGAATCGGTCTCCCAGTCGAGGATGGTGAAGCCCTTGCTGGTGGCCTTGATGCCGGCGTAGCACTGACTCGGGTCCTCCGGGGTCGAGGGGTTCACTTCCCCCGAGAGCCCACCGCCGGTCCAGCTCGTCGTCGAGGTCGCGTGCCCCAACACGCACGAGCGCGTGATGTTCGCGCCGCAGGCCTTCGCCGACTGGGCGAACAGGAGCCAGGCCGAGAAGCTCTGGAGCCCGAGGGCGGCGTTCTTCTTGCCGTTGGGGAGGTAGGTGTCGAAGAGCTGCTCGTACTGCGGGATCGCCGGGATGTCGGTGGCCTCGAAGGGCGTGATCGCGGAGTCGATGTAGACGTTGTTGGTGTCGAGCGCCCCGCCGGCGGTGGCGATCAGACTGGTGTCGTAGACGTTGCCCGGACCGGCCACCCAGTCGAGCTTGTAGCCGATCTGGTCGAGGGCGCCGAGGAGCTTGCCGAGGCCGGTCGGCTCACCGATCCACACGAGGCCCTTGGCCTTCTTGTCGGCCAGGCCTTGGGCGAAGGGCACCCAGGTCGACTCTCCGACGGCGTTGTACTGCTCGTCGTAGACGGTCGACCAGCCGTTCTGCGTGCCGGCGTCCTGATACTGCTTCTTGAGGTTGATGGTGGTGGCGAAGTTGGCGGTGAGGTAGCCGACGGCGTCCTTCGCGTCGGGGAACGTGGCGTTGAGGTAACGGGCCAGGCCGAAGTTGAGCCTCGTGTCCGAACTGGTGTTGACGGCCTGCACCTGGAGGTCCGCGCCGCGCGCGGCCGGGGTGACCACATAGCCGGGGAAGTCCGGGAGCAGGCAGCTGAGCCGGGCGGACTGACCGGTGTCGTCGAACGCGCCGCCGCCACCGACGAGGGCGAAGTCCTGCTCGCACGCCTTCTGGATCACCGACTGGTACTCGGTGATCTTGGCGTCGAGCTTGTCGATGACGATCTTGTGGCCGTTGATGCCACCGAGGGAGTTGCACCACGAGGCGAACACGTCGCTGGCGTCGAAGAGCTCCTGGTTCAGGCCGGGGGCGCCCGCGTAGCCCACGTCGGAGATGACGCCGAGCCGGATCGAGTCTCCGGAGACGCCGAGCACGTTCGCGCCGGTGCCGGGGCTTCCGGTGTCGCTGGTCGCTTCCGGGGCCGGACCGCACACCGGGGTGGTGATCGTTCCGAACTGGCCGTTGCTCGGCGCGCCGCTCGTCGGCGCGGAGGAGCCCGGGGCCGAGCTCGAGTCGGTCTCGGTGTCGGAGCTGCGCGAGCACGCGGCGACCGACACCAACAGGGCGGAGGCGAGCGCGATGCCAACGATCCTCTTCGACGAACGGTGGACGGGCATGGCTCTCCTGGTCTGGGTGTCGGTCACTTCTGCATGCCGCCGGAGACGGAGATGTCGTCACCGGTGACGAACGACGAGGCATCGGAGGCGAGGTAGAGGACGGGTCCGACGATCTCGGAGGGGTCGGCGATCCGGCGCATCAGGGTGCCGCCGGCGATCATGTCCTTGAAGCCGGGCTGGACCCGATCGGCCCCCTCGACCATCTCGGTCGTGAACGGCCCGGGAGACAGTGCGTTGACGCGGATGCCCCAGGGCGCCCACTCCTGGGACATCGACTTCGTCAGGTTGATGAGCGCCGCCTTGGAGGCGCCGTAGGCGCAGATGATGGGGCCGCCGGAGTAGGCGGCCATGGTGGCGATGTTGACGATCGATCCGCCACCGCTGTCGCGCATGAGCGGCGCGACCTGCTGGGCCATCCGGAGCGGGCCCTCGAGGTTGACGCTGAACACCTTGCGCCAGTAGTCGAGCGTCATGTCCGACACCGTGGTCGGCGTCGGGTTGATGCCCGCGTTGTTCACGAGCACGTCGATGTGCCCGAACCGATCGTGGACCTGTCCGACGAAGGCGGGGATGTCGTCCCAGTTGCCGACGTGGCAGGCCAGACCCAGCGTCTCGTTGCCTGTCTCGGTGGCGATCTTCTCGGCGACCTCGTCGCACAGATCCTGCTTGCGGCTGCTGACCACGACCGTCGCGCCGGCGTGTGAGAGTCCGGTGGCCATGGCCCGCCCGATGCCCTTCGTCGAGCCGGTGACGATGGCGACCTTGCCGGTCAGGTCGAAGGGTGAGGTGGGGACCATGCGCTAGGCCTGGACGGCGCCGGAGCGCTCGCTCAGCGGCACCGAATCCTCGGTGTCGAGCACGACCGTCATGAGCGCGATGCGCAGGGCTCCATCCTCCATCCGCACCGTGCCGGTGACGACGGCGGACGAGAGCGGCGCCGGGAACCCACCCACGTTGTGGGTCACGAAGATGTAGGAGGCGAAATCCGCCTCGTCCCCGTCCTGGCTCGTGAGATGGATGTTGCTGCCGTTGTGGCGCAGCGGATCGGGGCTTCCCATCCGGTGGGGGGTCTGCCAGGCCATGACGGCGTCACGACCGGACACATCGGCGCGGACGAACTCCTCGAACTCGGTCTGGCCGGTGTCGGTGCGGCAGACGAAGCGAGCGTCCGCCGTCAGCAGCTCGCTCAGTTGGGCGAAGTCGGCCTGGTCGTAGGCGAACCACCACCGGCTGATCAGGTCCTGCACATGGGCCGCTTCGATCAACTGGCCATCCCCTCTCGTCCATGAGCGGCTCCAGTCGTCGCCGGCTCCCTGAGCAAGGTCTTTGGTGCCTCGCTCAGTAACACGTTACTGTGCCATCATCATGAGGTCCAGCGCGGGTCCGCACGCAACCAACGGAGATGGCGCCGTCACCCTCGAAGCCACCGACGATCTCGCGCTCCGGCGTCAGGACCCGCGCTACCTGCGCCTCATGGCGGCCACCCGCCGAGCGGCGCGCAAGGGCTACGACAGCGTGTCCATGCGCGAGCTGGCGTCGACCACGAAGATGTCCCTCGCCACCATCTACGGCTTCTGTCCCTCGAAGGACCAGCTCATCGCCGAGGCCCACGCCGACCGGATGGAGCACTTCCGGGCCCGGCTCGACGAGGATCCGCCCCAGGGAACGACTGCGGAGGAGCGGGTGCAAGCCGTGGCGCACGGCATGGTCGACGCGCTCGAGAAGGACGAGGTGGCGACCCGGACCCTCATGCGGGCGCTCTACTCGGGCGGTCCTGGTGTGGGAGCCAGCCGGCTCGCCGTCAGCGCGACCTACCGGGCCATCGTCGATGCCGCGATCGGCGACGAGGACATCCCCGATCGAGCCGCGGTGATCGAGACCTTCGGCTTCGTGCTCAACAGCGTGATCCTCGACTGGCTCACCCCCGGCCTCACCAGCGAGGGCCACGACGCCGCGTTCGCTCGCGAGGCCCTCGACCAGGCCATCCACGTGCTGCTCGGCGATCGGAGGATCCGATGACGTCGCTCAGGAAGCAGGAGACGACATGACGCAACGCCGGATCGAGTACGCCGGGTCGGTGCACGACCAACGGGAGATCGACGCCGTGGTCGAGGTCCTCGAGGGCGGCCCGACCGCGCTGCGCATCGGCAAGAACGTCCGCGACATGGAGCGCCGCGTCGCCGCGCTGTTCGACAAGCGTCGGGGCGTCATGTGCAACTCGGGCTCCTCGGCGCTGTACCTGGCCATCGACGTGCTGGGGCTCGAGCCGGGCGACGAGATCATCACCTCGGCGGTGACCTTCTCGACCGACATCGCCCCGATGATCCGATCACGGCTGGTACCTGCGTTCGTCGACGTCACACCGACCACGTTCCAGATCGACACCGACGCCATCGAGGCCATGATCGGCCCACGCACGAGAGCGATCCTGGCCCCGAACCTGATCGGCAACGCGCCCGACTGGGACGCCATCGCCGCCATCGCCGAGCGCCACGACCTCGAGGTGATCGAGGACTCCTGCGACGCGCTCGGGCTCACCCTGCACGGCACCCCCACCGGCGCCCGGGCCGACATCAGCCTCACCAGCTTCGCCCTCTCGCACATCATCACCGCAGCCGGCACCGGCGGCATGGTCTGCTTCGACGACGACGCCCTGGCCGACAAGGCCCTGCTGCTGCGACGTTGGGGCCGACGCTCGGAGATCCAGCTGTTCGGCTCGACCAAGGGAACCGAGAAGCGGTTCTTCTCCACCATCGACGGCGACCTCGAGTACGACAACCTCTTCATCTTCGACGAGGTGGGCTGGAACTTCGAGCCGTCGGAGCTGTCGGCCGCCTTCGGCCTGGTGCAGCTCGACAAGCTGGCCGACAACCTCGCCCGGCGGCAGCGCAACTTCGAGCTCACTGCCGCGCAACTCGGTCGCTGGCCCGACCTGTTCACGCTCGGCGAGCTGACCCCCGGCGTCGAGACCGGCTGGCACATGTTCCCGCTCATCATCAACCCGAAGTCGGGCATCCGTCGCAGCGACTTGCAGCACTGGATGGAGAGCCACGGGATCGACACCCGCATGGTCTGGACGGGCAACGCCGCTCGCCAGCCGGCGTTCCGTGATCGGCCGCATCGCACGCCGCCCGGCGGGCTCCCCAACGCCGATCAGGTCATGGAGTGGGGTGTCATCCTGCCCAACAACCACTCGATGACCGACGACGACTGCGCCTACATCGGCGAGACCGTCGAGGCCTTCCTCAGCCAGCGACACGCCTGATGGCCGGCCGCTTCACCGGCCGGCGGGTGCTGGTCACCGGCTCGAGCCGTGGCATCGGTGCGGCCACCGCGGAACGGCTGGCCGCAGAAGGGGCCGACGTGGCGATCACCGCTCGTACCAAGGGAAGCCACGAGCACCTCGCGGGCAGCCTCGACGAGACCGCCGAGCGGCATCGCGCAGTACGGCACCCGCATCGCCGTCGTCGTCGCCGACCTCACCGACGAAGCCGACCGGGCCCGCATCGTGCCCGAGGCCGCAGCCGCGCTCGGCGGCCCGATCGACATCCTCGTGAACAACGCCGCGGCCGCCATGTACGCGCCCCTGCTGGACTTCCCGGCCAAGCGGCGACGGATCCTCTTCGAGGCCAACGTGTTCGCGCCCAGCGACCTCGCCGCCGCAGCCGCCCCCGCCATGGTCGACGCCGGCCAGGGCTGGATCGTCAACGTCTCCAGCGGCGCGGCGCGCCACTGGGATGGGCCACCCTTCGAGCTCGGCCCGCAAGGATCGACCATCGCCATGTACGGCGCGTCGAAAGCCGCGCTCAACCGCCTCACCAACGGGCTCGCCGCCGAGCTCGACGGGACCGGCGTGAGAGTCAACGCCGTCGAACCCCGGGCGGCGGTGATGAGCGAAGGGGCCGCCGCGCTCGTGGGCGCCACTATCCGACCCGACCAGATCGAGTCCATCGAGCAGATGGTCGAAGCCATCGTCGCCCTGTGTGACTGTCCTCCCGAAGTGACCGGGCGCACCTTCGTCTCGCTCGATGTGCTCGCCGACTGGCAACTGGAGGTTCGAGGCCTCGACGGACGTCTGCTCGGCACGGAGATCTGACTGCTCTGCCTTCACCTCATAGCCATCCGACAACGACGAGCGGCGGCGGGCGGCGTCTGCATGTGCTGCACGGCGCGTTTTCGGTCAACGACGAGAACCTCCACCATCAAACGATGCCCAACCTCATGTCAGAAGTGGAAGCTAGGCGGCTGGGCGTCGCCGTGACCTGGACCAGCGGTTACGGTTGCGGGTGCGGCCGCGGCCACTGGAGCCTGCGGGCGTCGTCGGGGATCTCGTGTGAGGCGGAAGGAGAAGCGGGCGATCCGAGGGGCCCAGCGGCGGTAGGGCTCGCAGGTGGTGGGGGTGATGTCGTCGCGGATGGGAGCGAGCGCCACCGAAGCGCCGTCGCAGCGGGCCATGACGGTCCAGATGTCGTCGTCATCGTCCGCGTCGTGGAGGGCACGGAAGAAGTCTTGGGCGACGGCCGGCTGGCCGACGAGGAGGCCGAGGAGGAGCACGACAGCTTGGTACTCGTCGCCGCTCCCGGGCAGGAACCGCTCGTACTCGTCGTCGGGGACTGAGACCCGCAGCATCCGGTAGATGTTCACGAGGCGCTTCGTCGAACGCGGGGTCACGACGATGCCGGCGAGCTGCCCGAGCAGGCGTCGCTCCTGATCGGTGATCTCGAGCGCCTCCGGGCTCGGAGGCGCGGGCACGGGCGTGGGCTCGGGCGTGGGCTGCGGTTCCGTCGTGGAGCCGGCCGACGATGCATTCTCGTCTTTCTGGGCTCCGGCCTCCTCGCTGGACGCCAGTGCCTCGTCGGAGGAGGCCCTCGAGCCGTCGTCCGCCGTCTTGTCGGTGGCCGCGCCGGTCGAGCGGTCGAGAGAACCCTGGTCCTTACCGTCAGCGCTCGCCCTCGGCGTGAGCGAGTCGACGAGGCTCGTGAACTCGGTCCCGTTCATGGGCCGCAGCGCGTAGGAGATCTGGAAGATCTTCTCGAGGTAGTCCGAGGGATCGACGAGCAGGGTCTCGTAATGGGATTCGAGCGAGCGCTCGAGCCATCGGCTGTCGACCCCGACCACCACCACGAACAGGTCGAACGCCAGCAGCAGGTGCACGGCCTGGAGCACGTCGACGACCTTCTCGTGCGGGCAACGGTCGAGGTCGTCGATGAACAGCACGATGCGGTCGAGGTCGGGGAGGTCCTCCTTGAGCGCCTGCGCCGTCGCCGCGACCTTCTGGGCCTCTGCGTCGTCCTTCGGGTGGAGCAAGCTCGCCAGATCCTCGAAGTCGCGTCGCAAGAGCGAAACGACACCGAGGCGGGCGCGGTAGTCGCTGCTATCCGCCCTGGCGCGGATGAAGTCCTGGATCGCTTGGCCCTTGTTCCGCATCTCATCGAGCCGGGACCGCAGATGGTCGACCTTCTGCTGCTTCTCGAGCTCGACGGTCCGCTTCGCCGTGAGCTCCTTCTCCGCCTTCAGTAGCGGCGCCTCTCGTTTGACGCGTGCGTCTTGGGCGAGGCGCAGCAGGCTGCGAGCGCCCTGCAGCGCGGGTGTCAGTACCGCGATCACGGCGACGATGACCGATCCCAGCTTGCCGAGTGCGCCCAGATCGCCGAGGAGCCACACGGCGCCGAGCACCGCAACCGCGACCACGCCGAGGATCAGCGTGGCGGCCCGGCGCCCCGAGCCGAGCTCCGCTCGAGCCAGCCTCCAGGTCGCGTTGGCTTCCGCGGCGAACCCGTGGAGCTCACCGACGGCGTCGACGAACGTCTCCGCGTCCGCGTTGGCCGCCTTGAGGTTCGATCGGAGCTGGGGATCGTTCCGGGCCGCGATGATCGCCGCGTCCAGCGACGCTTTCGGTCGGTTCGAGCGTTCGCGCTCGACCTCGACGTCCTGCTCTGCCTTCACCCGGTCCTTCGTCGCGGCCGTGAGCTTCTTCTCGGCTTCGTTGAGCTCGGAGATCGTCGCGGCCGCGGCGTCCGGCCTGGCCTTGTTCGCCAACTGGTCGAACAGCGTCGTGGCGAGGCTGGACCACAGGTCGGCGTCGACGTAGTGCCACGCGTTGAAGCGCACCGACCTGACGTGCTTGCAGTACGGGGCTGCCTCTGGGCTGCCCTTCGCCGCAAGCGCGCTGAGCTCCTCCATGCGCTCCTGCATCAGGGCCATGAAGAAGCTCTTGCCGCTGCCCCAGTCGCCGAAGAGCCCCAGGGCGAGGGGGAGGGGGGTCTTCTCGGCGAGCAGGACCGAGACGATCATCTCGACCTCGGCCGCTGTGTTCAGCCGGTCGGCTCGGCGCACGTTGCCGTTGCCCGGCAGGGGGATGCCGTCGGACGAGGCGCCGGGCAGTTGGCGGCCTCGGGGTTCGAGCGGTGGGTGGGGTCGGACCTCGACCTCGTCCAGGAGCGCCCCGAGGAACCCGTCCGCATCGAGGTCCGTCCGAAGGTCGATGTCGAGCTCGGCCAGCGCAGCGATGACCAGCTCGCCGTCGATGACCTCGTGGCGCGACGCGGCGACGCGCGCCGGGTCGTACATCGCGATGACCGCTCGCAACCAGTCGTCCACCGTCCTGGTCGCGCCCTGCTCCGCGTGGAGCTCGACGCTGCCGAACCCTCCGTGGGCGTAGCCGGGGTGATGCTCTTGGAGCTCGCGCGCGATCGCCGACGCGGTCACCGGATCGGCGGGCCCGAGCCTCGACCGAAGCGACCAGACCGATCGCGAGAGGCGTGTGCGGAGGTCGTCGTCCTGGACGATGAAGTCCCAGAGGTCGGGGGCCTCCTGGGGCCAACGATCGTCGACGCCCTTCCGGAGGGCCCGGAGCAGCTCGGCGGTCGTCGTCCCCAGCGCGTCGAGCACCGCTGTCGGGAGATCGTCCCCGAGCTCCGCGACGATCACGTGGTGCGAGTACACACCTGCTGCCCCGACGTCGCTCGCGAGCCCGACCGCCCGGTCGACGCCGCCGGGTTCGTGGAGGTACCGCTTCACGAGCGTGTTGGCGCCGACGCCCCGCAGCGCTGCCACGACCGCTTTGGAGTCGGTCCCGAGCACGGCGAGGCCCCGGTCGAGGCGCTGGCGTGCACTCTCCCCACCAGCGTCGACCAGCGAGAACAGCGCGTACGAGGCGCCGCTCGTGAGCTCACGCTGGTCGAGCTCCGTGTGGAGGGGGCGCAGGATCGCCGCGAGGATCACATCGACCGGCTCGACCGAGCTCGCCCTCCGTGCGGCGGCGGTTGCGCCGGCGAACTCGATGATCTCTCGGGCACCGGGGCGCAGCAGCGTGCCCCCGGGGAGGCTCCAATCCACCGCGCCCTGGCCCAAGTCCGTGAGCGGCTCGTCAGCGCCGCCAAAATCGGTGCCGTCACAGTCGATCAGGTCACTCAACCCGCGCCCGTCGCTGAGCCTGGTGACCCACGCACCGAGCTCGAGTTCGATGCGCTCGAGCAGCCCGGTCGACACCCGTCCCGCGAGCGCATCGCGCATCTCTTGAATCAGGGCATCGAGCTTCCCGTCGTCCCCTTCGTTCCCGAGGTGGTCGCGAAGAGCCACGAAGCCCGGCATCCCGTTCAGGACGTCGACCACCGACACCAGCTCCTCCACGGTCTGGTGCAGCGCGGCGTCGGCCCCCGGTCCCTCCCGCCTCCCGTACCCCTCGATCGCGACACCGGTCGCGGCCTCGACGTAGCGACGCAGCGCCCAGAACTCGTCGTTGTTGATCCGGTTCCAGACGGCGTCGACCGTCGCGTTCGTTTGAAGATGATCGAGCGAGTTGATGCGAAACGGCGCGCGAACATCCGCCATCTGGTGATCCTCGCACACCATGTCGAAGGCTGGCAGGGATGTGATCGGCGCGGACGTTGCCTGACATGCGTCGACCAGGGGCGCACCGAGCGACTCGATCCGCGCTCCGATGGTGGTGTCAGGGCAGTGGGTCGATGGACGACTCGCCGTCATCGGCGACGTCATCACTCCACCGCCACCCCGTTCCACCAGCGCCACTGGTGGCGACCACTCGGGTCATCTGACCACTGCCGGGTCGGCCCGAGCGACATCAGGCGGATGGCCAGGAGGTTCCGGAGGGGGGCGGTCCAGCCCGAGGTCCCTGGCCTGGCTGAGGAAATGAGCAATGGACGATTCCGGGCTATTCGTCCCGGAGGGTGGCCTGGAAGCGGTAGACGGCGGCGGCCTCACGGAGGAGGCGGGCCCGCTCCCGGTAGTGGATGGCGCGGCGGCGGTGGCCGACCCCTCGGGCGTCGTCGGCCAGAGCCTCCAGGTGGGCGGCCTGGGCTTCGGCCTTCTGGGCGGCCTCCAGCGGGTCGGAGGGGAGAGGGTCGACTCTCATCCCTCCGCCGGAATGGACAGCTGGACCCGGTGGCGGACAGCGGAGATGCCAACGGTTCCGGCGTCCGTGGCGTAGCGCTCATACTGCTTGTAGAGGGTCTTCACGAGGCTCCCGGCCCCAGGGGCTTCCACGTCGGCGGAGCGGCCCCAGCAGGGTGCCCGGACGTCGGAACGGACGTATTCCAGGAGGGCGTTTCGGTCGGTGAGGAGCCCGAGGCCGTGGGGGGTCTCCAGGGGGCTGGGATGGGACGCCCAGCCACGATGTCGAATCCGTACGGGTACTCCACGATCTCGCTTCTTGTATCTCCAGCTAGCGAGCACCAGCATGAGGGAGGGACGCTAGAAGTCCCGCCCGATCGTCCGCAAGTCACGCCAGCGTGACTAAGGTCCCACGCCATGCCCCAGGTCTCCGCCCGCCTCTCCGAGGAAGCTCAACGGGGCTGGCAACTGTTTGCCGCGGTCAACGGGGTCTCGATGACCGCCGTGATGGAAGCCCTCGGCCTTTCCTTCCTGGAGCGGGAGGGCCAGGCCCATGGCTTCGGGCCAGCCAAGGACGTCGTGGCCCACGCCCGAACCATCGACGCCCAGCGCCGCTTCGCCCGCCCCCCGGATGGGGCCCCCGGCCGCTGGGACTAGCCACGGACGTTCCGCACGAACGCCTGGCCGTCCGCTGACACCATGAGAGACCGCCCCGTGGACCACCCTCGACACCGAGTCGACAGGGGACGCCGGAGTCGGTGACATGCCCGGGCGACGCGGCGAGGAGCGCCAACCGGACGAAACTGGGCGAGAACGCAACAGAGACCAGGAGGATCCTGGTCTCTGACGCTGCATTCTCGGACGGTGGTGGCGGGGGCAGGATTTGAACCTGCGACCTTCGGGTTATGAGCCCGACGAGCTACCAGACTGCTCCACCCCGCGGCGTGGGAGTGAAGATAGCAGCGTCGACCTCGCTCTCCCAACTCGGCCCCAGCCGAACGCCCGAGCGTCCTCGGTCAGATGGCGAAGGAGAAGCCGCCGTTGAGCGGGTACGTCTGCCCGGTGATCCACGACGCCATGGGGCTGGCGAGGTAGAGCGCCAACCCGGCCGCATCCTCGGGATCGCCCGGCCGGCGGATGAGGTAGTGCTTCATCAGCTCCTTGGCCCTGGGGTTGTCGGGATCGTCCCAGACGGCGGCGGTCACCGGCGTCCGCATCGTGCCGAGCGCGATGTTGTTGACGGTGATGCCGTAGCGGCCGACCTCGTGGGCGACGCTGCGGCAGAAGCCGGCTGCGCCCGCCTTGGCGGCCGAGTATGCCGCCATGTGCGACTCGCCGGTTCGGGCCGCGTCGGAGACGATCGTGACGATCCTCCCCGACCGCTTCTCGATCATGGCCGGGAGCGCGGCGCGCACGCAGTACATCACCCCGTAGAGGTTCACCCGCAGGTAGGCCTCCCAGTCCGCCGGCTCGGTCTCGACGAGGGTGGCCAGCCCGGCCCATCCCGCGACCCCGGCGTTGCCGGCGTTGTTGACGAGGATGTCGACGCCGCCGTGGGCACCGATCGATTCGACGACGGCGTCGTAGTCGGTCACGTCGAACGGCGTCGCGGCGGATCGGCCTCCTCGGGCGCCGATCTCCTCGACGACCGCGTCGGCCCGCTCCGCCACGAAGTCGTTGACGAGGACCTCCGCACCTGCGGCGGCGAACCACAGGGCGATCTCGCGCCCGACTCCCTGACCGGCGCCGGTGATCAGCGCCCGACTCCCGGTGAGATCGATCTCCACTCCCATGGGTGCTCCTTCAGATCACGCCCTGATCGCGCAGCGACGCGATCTCGTCCGATGTGAAACCGGCGAGCGAGAGCGCGTCGTCGGTGTGCGCGCCGCAGTCGGGCGGCGTCGACAGGGCCCACGATGAGCCGACGACCGTCGGCGCCGTCGAATCGCACCGGGCTGGCCAGCACCCTCGGGTGGTCCGGCGCGTCGAGCTCGACGACGGTGGCGCGCGCCGCGACGTGCTCGTCGGCCAGGAGGTCGGCCGGGTTGTTGACGGGCCCAACACCACCGGCGAAGCCGGGTTCGCGGAGCCAGTCGGCCGCCGGCTTGCGGGCGAACGCCTCGGCCAGCCGCCGGGTCGTCTCCTCCTCGTCGGTGCCCATGACGTGCGAGGTGAGATCCGGGAGCTCGAGGGCCTCGCACAGCGCGGTCCACGTCTTCGGTTCGGTCGCGGCCACGGTGACGAAGCGATCGTCGGCGCAGCGGTAGACGTCCCGAGCGGAGAAGGTCCCCCACCCCGGCCCCGGCGCCGACGCCTGGCGCGCCACCTCCTCGGACAGCGGCCACATGGCGGCGTCGGCCATGCACGCGTCGACGCGGGAGCCCACGCCGGTGTGCTCACGGGCCACGACGGCGGCCAGGATCCCCGTCGTCGCCATCAGCGCCGCCATCGGCACCGCCAGGACCACGTCCGGAACCGGCGGCCTCGCGCCCCCGGACAGCTGGGACAGCAGGCCGGCGTAGCCGAGGTAGGTGATGTCGTGCCCAGGGGCGTTGGCCAGCGGACCATCGGCGCCGAACCCGGAGATCGTGCACCACACGAGCCGGGGGTTCTCGGTGCGCAGCTGCTCGAAGCCGATGCCCTGCGCGTCCATCGAGCCGGGCCGCTGCGACTCGACCACGACGTCGGCGTCCCGGACGAGCCGGCGCAGCACCTCACCGGCGCGTTCGTGCTTGAGGTTCAGCGTCATCGACCGCTTGCCCCGGTTCAGCGCGACATGGGCCGCCTTGAAGTCGCCGACGTTCACGAAACGCATGCCGTCACCGACCCCGGGAGCCTCGACCTTCAACACGTCGGCGCCGAGGTCGGCGAGCAGCGAGGTGCAGAAGGCTCCCGGGTAGAGCCGGGTGAGGTCGAGGACACGAAGTCGCGACAGCGGACCACCTTCTGACGTGTCCACGCGCACCCCCATCTCGGTCGTCGGTTCGCTGCCCACGGCGGTCAGCAGAGGGGGCGAGCATACGAAGGATCCTGCGGTCGGGTGACCAGTCGGCGCAGCTCGCCGCCGAGTGTCGCCTTCCGAACAGATCGCGGTTGCCGCGGCGAACGGTCGACCGGCCCGATGCAGCCGACGATGACGGCGACACACGAGCTGCGCCACGGGAGAGAGAAACCATGAAGCCGCCGACTGCATCCCAGCCCACCGATCAGCACCCGGAGTCGACCCGGTCGCCTCGACGAGCCCTCGTGACCGGCGCCGCGGCGATGGGGCTCGGCCTGATCACCGCCATCACCCTCGCCGGGGTGACCGCGACGACGGCCGGGGCCACCACTGTCGCCGACTCGAGCTCGACCACCACGGGGCCGCCCTCGGCGGGCGTGGTGGCGGCCATCACCGCCGGGCTGCTGCTCCTCGTCGCCGTCGCGGCACGCAGCCTCGTCAAGCGGCTCGGTCGGTTCCGGCTGGACCGGCTCGATCCGTCGAAGCTGAAGGCCGGCGGCCGGCACCACGTCGTGCACACCTTCACGGGCCGGGTCAGCGGCACGATGAAGGGGAACGAGACCCGGGTCCACGGCAGCACGCAGGTCACAGGGAGCATCTACCAGGGGACGGGCTCGGTCAGCGCCACCACCCGCATCGGCTCGACCAACGTCGTGCACGACCAGTTCTTCCTCGAGAACGAGGACGGCGACACCCGGGGCTTCCAGATCACCAACATGGACCTCGCCGTCGCCGACGGCCAGCTGGTGTCGGTCGCCTGGGTGATCGCCAAGCGCAGGAAGGCCGGCCCCTACCTGCTCGTGCGCAACCACACGACGAACGACCTCCGGATGTCGAGCGACACCCTCACGACGATCGCACGCGGCCCCAAGCACACCGCCGGCCTCCTCGTCCTCTGCTGGCTCCTCCTCCTGTCCGCGCCCGGAGCCGCGGCCGGCGCGGCCGTGGTGTTCGTGCCGGCGCTCGTCGCCGCCCGCTTGGTTCCGCACCTCCGCATCCGCCGCTTCCGCCGGTCTGGCGTCACCCCGCTCATCGCGGCGCTCGACGCCACCGCGGCGGCCCCGCCCTCGCGGCAGATCCTCTCCGCGAGAGCCGTGTGACCTGCTGAGCGCGAGCCCCCGGGCTTCCCGGCCCACGTCCGTCCGTCCGAACTACTGTCCGGCTCCTGTCACGGCAGGGAACGGGAGAGAGAGGCAGCATCCGATGAGAGCTCTTCAGCCATGGCAGAGGATCGCCCGTCCCGTCCTCGTCCTCGTGACGACCGTCCTCGTCGTCGCATCCTGCAGCTCGGGCCACGCGTCGAGCGCCGGCGGGTCCGGCGACGACGCCAGCGCCACCCTCCAGGTGCTGTCGACCGACGTGACCGTGCAGCCCGACGGCGCGGCAGCGCCGTCAGCCGGCACCTCCGGTGAGTCGATGTCGGTCGGGGACACGGTCCGCACCGACCCGGCCGGCTTCGCCGAGATCGGGTTCTTCGACGGCTCCCTCACCCGCGTCGACCACTCCGCCGAGTTCACCATCGTCGACCTGCAGAACCCCGAGGCGTCGAAGGTCGTCCACACCGACCTGGCGGCGGGTCGGTCGTGGAACCGGATCGAGAAGCTGTCGGAGTCCCAGACCTGGCAGCTCGACACCCCCGTCGCCTCCGCCACCGTGCGCGGCACCGCCTTCGTCGCCGACTGCTCCATCGCCACGCCCAACGCCTGCCAGTTCACCGTCGCCGAGGGCACGGTCGAGCTGCGCCGGCCCGACGCCACCATCGTCACGTTGCACGCCGGTGAGCAGATCACGCTGGTCGAGGACCAGCCGCCGCCGTCGGCCACGACCATCGGGGTCGCCACCATCCTCAGCGACCCGTGGGTCGCCCGCAACGTCGCCCTCGACTCGGCCGCGGGACGACCCGCCATCGAGCAGGCCGCCGGTCCCATCGACGGCACCTTCACCGTGTCGGGCACGATGACGTGCGAGGCCCTCGGCGGCGGCCAGGGGCCGGGCACGGCCCCGATCCCGGCAGGGTCCTCGTTCACCGTCCAGGGCGACCAGGTCACGATCACCGGCTTCCTCGACCCACCGCAGAAGGTGCTCCGAGTCGTCTCACCGGACGACCCGTTCCACATCACGGCCACCTACACCAACGACAGCAGCGGCGGCTTCACCACCGTGGTGCCGGCCGGCACGCCGGCGTCGAGCACCTTCACCATCGACTTCACCGGCACCACGAGCGATGGCGGGAGCACGATCACCGGTACCGGCTCCGACACCGGCGTCAACTGCGGCTACACCTTCACCGCCACGAAGGCCACCGCGACGACGGTTTCGGACGGCTGCCAGGCGCTCGACGCCCCCCACCTCGACCCGGCGCTCGGCGAGCTGCACAACACCCACGCCTGCGACGGCACCTGGGCAGTCGCCTACTTCGTGTCGCCCTCCGGCAGCCAGGACGTCCTGCTCATCCACTGGAACGGCACGCGGTGGGAGCGGGCTGACCCCACCACGTACTGCGCGCTCCCACCGCCCTCGATCCCCAACGGGCCGGTCACCGAGGACGACCAGGCCGCCCGGGTCTACATCGAGGAGTGCCGGTCACCGCAGCAGTCGACCACGACCGTCCCCTCACCTGGTCCCGACCCGATCGATGCATCGTGCGACCAGGCGTCGCTCGAGGCCGCGGTGCGTGCGCTGCATCCGGACGCCAATCCGACCATGACCGTGCTCGCCTGCCGCGACTCGTGGGGGGTCGTCGAGTACGGCGTGGGCGACACCGGCGATGTCAACGCCGTGCTGACGTGGGACGGCCAGGCCTGGCAGCCGGCCGGCGCCGGGGTCTGCGACCGCACCGACCTCCCCCAGGCCGTGCACTACTACGCCTGCATGACCAACTGAGCGAGCGGCCGACGCCCGCCCCGTGACCCGCGGTCATGGGGCGGCGCGGTCCTCGCGGTCCGCGGTCCCGGAGGGCTCGTGGTCGAGCACGAGCCTCCAGGCCACGAAGTCATCGCGAACGCCCTTCATCGGCGTCGGGCCCATCGGCTCGACCGCCGGAGCGGACTCGACGCGGGCACGGACGTCCTCGGCCAGCACGACCTGACCCGGGCCGGCGAGCGAGCACAGGCGGGCGCCGACGTTCACGGTGTGGCCGATGACCGTGTACTGCCGCCGCCACGTGCTCCCCGCATGAGCGGCGACGACCTCCCCGCTGTTGAGCCCGATGCCGAATCGCAGGACGGGCGACCCGTCGGCCGCCAGCTGCGCGTCGAGGCGGCCGACGTCCTCCTGCAGCTGCCGGGCGCACGCCACCGCTCTCGCCGCGTGGTCCACGGTCGGGATCGGCGCGCCGAAGATGGCGAAGACCTCGTCTCCCACGTACTGCATCAACGTGCCCCCGTGGTCGAGCACGATGCCGGTCACGTACTCGTAGAAGCGGGTGAGCCGCTGGTTCACCAGCTCCGGGACGAGCTCGGCGGCCATGGCCGTGAACCCGCGCAGGTCGCAGAACAGGCAGCTGATGTCGAGCCGCTGGCCGGCCATCGCCTCCTCGACGCGCCCTTCGTCGAGGAGCTGCTCGGCGACCGGCTCGGGCACGTACTGCGAGAACAGACGGGCCACCTCGAGCCGGCGCCGGGTCTCGGTCGCGTACCTCAGCCCGCCGGAGGCGGCCACGGCCACGGCGACGGCGACGATCGGGTACACGAAGTTCGAGACGGTGCCGTGGTCGGCCCGGACGTACCCGACCATGACGGACGCAAGCGGAACCGCGACGGTGACGGCGACGGCGCCCCACAACGGCAGGAACTGCACCGCGAGGGCGACGATCAACGCGACGAGGAACACCCAGGCCGCCGTGTCGGCCGTGCCGGCCGGCTCCAGGTAGTTGCGGTTGGCCATCGTGTTGAAGGCCGCCACCTGCACCAGCACACCGGGCTGGCCGGTCGAGCTGGCGAGGGGCGTGAGGTGGTTGTCGCCGAGGGTCGGGTCGGTGACCCCGACGAACACGACCTTGTCGCGGAAGGTGCCCACGTCGACTCGGCCCGCCAGCACGTCGGCGGCCGACACCACGGAACCGGCGTCGCTGCCGGTGAGACCCTCGGGCCAGCTGACGCGCAGCCGATGCATCGCATCGGTCGGGATGGTGCGCGTCCCGACCTGCACGCCGTGGGGCCGCACGATGACATCGGGCGTCACCCCCTCGACGGCCGCGACCGCCGCGAGCGACAGGCTCGGGACCAGGGCCTGATCGACCTGGACGACGAGCGGCACCCGGCGGACCACCCCGTCGTTCGGGTCGGGCGTGATGGCGGTGACGCCGACCGCGTAGGCACCCTTCGCCACGTCGTCGGCCGGCGTCGTCGCACCCGACGCCACCAGGACGCCGCGGTCCGCGCCGCCGACGGTGACCACTCCGGCGAGCACCACGTTGCCGTCGTCCGCGATCTCCTTCGCCAGGACGGCGTCACCGTCCGCCGGCGGGGCGAAGAGCTCGTCCACCAGGGTGACCTTCGGCCGGCCCTGGGCGATGGCGTGCAGCAGGCCCGCCTGGACGCTGCGGGGCCACGGCCACGGCTGGCCGACCGCGGCCAGCGACCTCGCATCGATCCCCACGATCACCACGTCGTCCGACACCCGCCCCCGGGGGAAGATGCTGTCGGTGGCACGGTCCTGGAAGCCGCTGAGCACACCAGCGCCGACGCCGATCGCGGTGACCGCGGCGATCGCTCCGGCGATCGCGACGCACCCGGCCAAGCGGGGCCAGAGCCTGCGCGCCCTGCGCCGAGTCACGGCCGAGAGGATACCGGAGCGCGCCGGTGCGGGCGGCCATGCGCACCTACGGATCGTTCACCGCGAGCTAGCGTTCGGCGATGTCGACCGGCAGCCATCTGCTCGACGCCCTGCCCGCCGAGAACCGGACGCAGCTGCTGGCCGAGATGCGGCGCCGCAAGTTCAAGCGCGGCGAGGTGCTGTTCCACGAGGGTGACCCCGGTGACACCCTGCACGTGATCGAACGAGGTCATGTGGCGATCCGCGTGACGACCCCGTTGGGCGACGTCGCCACCCTGGTGGTGTTCGGTCCCGGCGACGCGTTCGGCGAGCAGGCGCTGCTCACCCCCGACGCCCGCCGCACCGCCTCCGCGGTCGCCGTGGAGGCGACCGAGACCCGCTCGTTGGCGAGGGAGGTGTTCGAGCGGCTCCGCCGGGAAGAGCCGACCTTCGACCGGTTCCTGGTCGACGTGCTCGCCGCCCAGGTCCGCCGGCTGTCGGCCCAGCTGCTCGACGCGCAGTACGTGCCGGCCGAGACCCGGATGATGCGTCGGCTGGTCGAGCTGGCGGGCTCCTTCGCCCGGGCCGACGGGTCCTGCACCATCCCGTTGACCCAGGACGATCTGGCCTCGATGGTCGGGACCTCCCGTCCCACCGCGAACCGGCTGCTCAAGGCGGCCGAGGTCGACGGCGTGCTCGTGGTCGCCCGTGGACGCGTCGAGATCCTCGACCCGGAGGAACTGGCGCGCCGGGCCCGTTGAGGTTCCCAGACCCGGTGTCAGCGCTTCACGTGCTCGTCGAAGACATTCCGGTCGCCCGCCACATGAAGGACCTTCGTCACTGTCCACCGCGGGGCGTCGCGTGGGACAACAAGCTTGACGGTGTGCAACGTGCGCCGATCATCAGCAAGGATCTCGTGCTCGACCCGAGAGAGGAGTTGTTGTGCCCGAAGCACCGTTCGTCGTGGTGGCGGGGACGTTCGCGCCCCGTCTCGGCACCGGTCGCTTCTACCGGCCGCTGACCGCTGGCCGCCCAGCCTCCGCGGTGCTCGCGCTCAAGCAGTTCGGCATGGCCAACACCCGCGAATCGGCCCTGCGGGTCCACCGCTACTGCCAGAACCGGTTCGATGGGCCGGTCAGGCTGGTCGGCCATTCCCAGGGGGCGTTGGTCGCGGCCTGGTTGTGGCTGGCCCATCCCAGCTCGTACACGCCCCCGTTCATGCTGGCCGGGCCATGGGCCGGGGCCCTGCTCTGCCAGACGTGGCTCCCGCTCGGGGCGGCGCTTCGGTCGATGTCGTCCGAGAGCCGCTTCCTGGCTGAGATCACCGATGCCTACAGCGGCCTGCCCGCGGCCGAGCAGGCGTCGCTGACGTCGATCTTCGCCACCGGCGATCGTGTCGTGCAGTTGACGACCGCCATGGTGCCGGCGGCGACGAACGTCTGCGTGGCCCCCCGGCGCAAGCACGTCGAGCTGGCCCGGCAGTTCCCCGGCATCGTCCTGCTCGACGGCAACGCCGGCCATACCGGTCTGCCCCGCTCGTCGCTCGTCCGCGACCTGATCGACGCGCGAATCGACGAGATCGCCGCCAAGCGCGACCGCACCTCGTAGCCGGTCCGAACTGCTACAACGTGCGGGCGACCGGCCCACGGACGCGGTTGGACACGACGAACAGGGACCATGACCACCACCAGCGACGCCGACCACCTCTTCAACCCCCTCGACCCCACGTTCGTCGAGTCGCCCTACGAGCAGTACGCCGCGCTGCGGGCCGAGGACCCGGTGCACCGCTCCGACCTGCTGTGCGGATGGGTGGTCACCCGCTTCGACGACGTCGGCCGCCTGCTGCGCGATCCCTCGGTCTCGAGCAACATCGAGAACGCCACGCCCACGCCCCTCACCGTCCACGAGCTCGAACGCCTGGCCGAGCAGAACCGAGCCTCGCGCACGGTCGTGCTGCTCGACGATCCCGACCACGCCCGCATCCGCCGGCTGATGGCCGACCCCTTCCGACCCCGTGAGATCAACGCGCTCCGGGCCAACATCGAGCGCCGGGTCGCCGAGAAGGTCGACCACCTCATCGAGGTCCACGGTGGCGGCCCGATCGAGATCGACCTCATCGAGGACTTCGCCTACCCGCTGCCGGTCGAGATCTTCTCCGACATGCTCGGCCTCCCCGAGGAGCAGCACCCCCAGTTCCGCTACTGGACCCAGTGCGTGGCCCGGACGATCGACCCGATCATGGACGGCGCCGAGCGGGCCGCGTCGATCGCCGGGCTCGACGAGATGTACGCCTACCTCGAGGACCAGGCCGACCGGAAGCGAGCCCGTCCGACCGACGACCTGCTCTCCCACCTCGTGACCATCGAGTCCGACGGGGAGCGGCTCGACCACGAGGAGCTGATGGCCCAGCTCGTGACGCTCTACATGGCCGGACACGAGCCGACCGCGGGCCTCATCGGCATGGGCATGGTGGCGCTCCTCGCCGCCCCCGATCAGCTGGCGCGACTCCGCGACGATCGCAGCCTGCTGGGCAACGCCCTGTCGGAGCTGCTCCGGTTCGACGGTCCCAACCAGTTCGTCCGGCGCATCACCACCCGGCCGACGGTCGTCGGCGACATCGAGCTCCCGGCCGGCGCGGTGATCTACGCCAGCCCGGCATCGGCCAACCGCGACGCGGCCCGATGGGGCGAGACCGCCGACCAGGTCGTCGTCGACCGGCCCGACGCCAGCCAGCACCTGCAGTTCGGCGCGGGCGTGCACGCCTGCCTCGGCTCGCACCTCGCCCGCCTCCAGGCCGCGGTCGCCTTCGAGGCGATCTTCGACCGCTTCGGCGACGTCGAGCTGGCCGGGCCTCCGGAGTGGAGCACCCGCATGTTCATCCGGGGCCTCGCGTCCCTCCCGATCCGCTGCACCCTCAGCCCCTGATCGGCCGCCGGGCGCGCCGGACCGCCCTCCGACCGCCTCCTCGGTAGCCTCGGGGTGTGCCCGAGCCCGATGCCGCCGAACTCACCCGACTCGCCGACCGTCGCCGCGCCCTGCGCGAGCAGTTCGTGAAGCCGGACGGCCAGCGGCCCCGGTCGACCGGGGGCGGCGTCCACCACGTGGCGCTGATCTGCGCCGATCCGGCCACGACCATCGAGTTCTACGACGGCCTGCTGGGGTTCCCCATCGTCGAGCTGTTCGAGAACCGCGACTACCCGGGGTCGACCCACTTCTTCTTCGACATCGGCAACCGCAACATGCTGGCGTTCTTCGACTTCCCCGGCCTGGGCCTCGAGGCGGTGCCCGAGGGCATCGGAGGGGTCCAGCACCTCGCCATCTCGGTGACGCCCGACCAGTTCGAGGCGGCTAAGGGGCGGCTCGAGGCCGCGGGGGTCGACTACATCGGGCCCGATCGCGGCATCGAGGAGTCGATCTACTTCAAGGACCCCGACGGCATCCAGGTCGAGCTGATCCGCCAGCCCCTGTTCGAGATGCCCGAGTCGGCGCCGCAGGAGGACTGAGGCGGGCCGTTCACCCGGGGTGACCTTCGGCCCTGCCCGCCGGGGCAGGCGGTTCGTAGGGTCGCGTGCAGGCTGAGCCCCGAGGAGGACGTGATGCCACTGATCTACGCGTTCGATCACGCCCACGAGATCGCGCCGATGGACCTGAAGGACCTGCTCGGGGGCAAGGGCGCCAACCTGGCCGAGATGACCTCGGTGCTCCACCTGCCCGTGCCACCCGGGTTCAGCATCACCACCGACGCGTGCCGCGCCCACCTCGAGACGGGCGGCTGGCCGGAAGGGCTCGACGACGAGATCGCCGAGCACCTGGCGCTGGTCGAGCAGGCCATGGGTCGACGCCTGGGCGATCCCGACGATCCCCTGCTCGTGAGCGTGCGATCCGGGGCCAAGTTCTCGATGCCCGGGATGATGGACACCGTCCTCGACCTCGGCCTGAACGACGAGTCGGTGCAGGGCCTCGCCCGCCAGACGGGCAACGAGCGCTTCGCGCTCGACTCCTACCGACGCTTCGTGGCCATGTTCGGGCGCATCGTCCTCGGCATCGACGGCACCCCCTTCGACCGGCTGCTCGACGACGCCAGGCGGCTGGCCGGCGTGACCGACGACGCGGCGGTGCCGACCGAGCTGCTGCGCTACCTGGTGGAGCGCTACCAGCAGGTCGTGCTGGCCGAGACCGGCGAGCCCTTCCCCCAGGATCCGACCCAGCAGCTGCGCAGGGCGGTCGAGGCCGTGTTCCACTCGTGGGAGGGCGCCCGGGCGGTCGCGTACCGCACGCGCGAACACATCCCCCATGACCTGGGCACCGCCGTGAACGTGCAGGCGATGGTGTTCGGCAACCGCGACGACCGATCCGGCACCGGTGTCGGCTTCACCCGTGACCCCGCCACCGGCGAGCGCGCGCCCTACGGCGACTTCCTGCTCAACGCCCAGGGCGAGGACGTCGTGGCCGGCATCCGCCGAACCGAGCCGCTGGCCGCCCTGGCCACCCGCTTCCCCACCATCCACGCCGAGCTGATCGAGATCTTCGATCGGCTCGAGCGCCACTACCGCGACATGCTCGACACCGAGTTCACCATCGAGCAGGGCAAGCTCTGGATGCTCCAGACCCGGGTCGGCAAGCGGACCGGCCGGGCTGCGCTGCGGATGGCCGTGGAGATGACGACGGAGCCGGAGATCTCGTTGAGCCACGCCGAGGCCGTGACCCGGGTGACGCCCGAGCACCTCGACCAGCTCCTGCATCCCCAGCTCAAGGGCAAGCACGAGGGGATCGTGGCCAAGGGCCTGGCCGCCTCCCCCGGCGCCGGCATCGGGCGGGCGTACTTCGACGCGGCCGACGTGGTGGCCGCGGTCGCCCGCGGCGAGAAGGCGGTGCTGGTGCGCACCGAGACCTCGCCCGACGACGTCGCCGGTATGCAGGCCGCCGAGGCGGTGCTCACCAGCCACGGCGGGCTGGTCAGCCACGCCGCGGTGGTAGCCCGAGGGTGGGGCATCCCGGCGGTGGTCGGAGCCGGGACGATCACCGTCGAGCGGCACTACTTCACCACCGGCTCGGAGACGGTGCGCGAGGGCGAGTGGCTCTCGATCGACGGCAGCTCGGGCGAGGTCATGCGGGGCCGGCTCGAGCTGGCCGCGCCCGTGCCCCCGCCCGAGTTCACCACCATCCTCGGCTGGGCCGACGACATCCGCCGCGGGCGCATCGGCGTGCGCGCCAACGCCGACAACGGGCCCGACGCCACCCGGGCCCGCGAGTTCGGGGCCGAGGGCATCGGGCTGTGCCGCACCGAGCACATGTTCCTCGGCGACAAGCTGCCGCTCGCCCAGCGCATGATCCTGGCCGACACGCCCGACGAGGAGGAGGCCGCCCTGGCCGACCTGCTCGAGCTCCAGCGGGAGGACTTCGCCGAGATCCTCGAGGCCATGGACGGCCTTCCCGTCACCGTGCGCCTGCTCGACCCGCCCCTGCACGAGTTCCTGCCCGACATCGAGGAGCTCATCGCCAGGGAGGCACGAGACGAGCTCGACGACCAGGATCGTCGACTGTTCACCGCGGCCCGCACCTGGCAGGAGCAGAACCCGATGCTCGGCACCCGTGGCGTCCGGCTCGGCATCCTGAAGGCCAACCTCTACAAGATGCAGGTGCGGGCCCTGGTCGAGGCGGCCTGCGAACGGATCCGGCGCCGTGGCCATCCCCACATCGAGATCATGATCCCGCTCATCGCGACCCGGGCCGAGCTGGCCCTGGTACGGCGATGGGTGAGCGAGGAGATCGAGGACGCGCTGGCGCGGATGGGCCAGCGGATCGACGTGAGGATCGGCACCATGATCGAGACCCCCCGAGCCGCGGTGCGGGGTGACGACATCGCCGAGGTCGCCGACTTCTTCTCGTTCGGCACCAACGACCTCACCCAGATGGTGTTCGGCTTCAGCCGCGACGACGTCGAGGGACGGCTGATGGAGCGCTATCTCGAAGAGGGGCTGCTCCCCCGGAACCCGTTCGAGACCATCGACCATCGGGGCGTCGGTGAGCTGATGCGCACCGGTCTCGAGCGGGGCCGGGCCGCCAACCCCGACCTGGTGGCCGGCGTGTGCGGTGAGCACGGCGGCGACCCCGAGTCGATCGCCTTCTTCACCGAGATCGGGCTCGACTACGTGTCGTGCTCACCGTTCCGGGTGCCGATCGCCCGCCTCGCCACCGCCCAGGCCGTCCTCGCCCTCGACGAGGCCCGGACGACGGCCTGAGGCCCCAGAAAGGTTCGTCCGACCCACCGGTTCGGGCCGATCGCCTCATGTCGCGCCCGGTCCCCGTCGGCCAGGGTCGCGGAGGGAGGTCCGGAGTGGCTGAGGTCGGAGATCACGACGCGATGGTGGAGCGAACCCACGAGACCGAGTGGCGCCATCTGCGCATCGGTGCGCTGCAGGACCTCTCCCGCGCCCGGACCGACATGGAGCAGGCGAGCGGCTCCGGGACGGCCGATCCCGAGATGCTGGTCAGGCTCGAGGAGATCGAGCGGGAGCTGGCCGAGCTGCGCCGGCCGACGAACACGCGGTCGCAGAAGCGGAACGAGCGCCAGGTGCTCGACCTGCTCCTGTCCGAGCGCCTCTTGCTGAACGAGCTCGGGTTCGCCTCCTACGCCGACTACGAGACCTGGCTGGCCGGTGCAGCGAGCGCCAAGGAGGCCGAACAGGCCGATCCCGCCTACGTCGAGTTCGCCCGCATGCAGCTCGACGCGGCTCAGGAACGGCTCGAGGCCATCGACGCCGGCGAGCTCCCCCGGGCGGCGGGGCTGACCCGCCCGTCCGATCCCGGCGAGCTCCAGCCCTACCTGATCGTGCCCGAGCGGCCGGTGGCGACGCCCATGGTCGAGCCGGCCGACCCCCACGCCGTGCCGCTCGAGGTCTGGACCGCCCAGCCGTCGACCGGCGCCGACGCCGACGCCGACGCCGAGGGGGAGCGGGAGGACGGCGCCGCGCTCCCGCATCTCGGCACCACCGACCTCGACGGGCTCGACCTCCCCTACTGGGACGAAACCGCCTGACCGCTCGCCGTGGCATCGCCCCGCGAACCGCGGTCCTTTGGCCCTTCTCGGATCCGGCCGCCGGGTGCACCATCGTGGTGGGCCTGGGATCTTCACCAGCGCTCCCCACCGGTCATGGCGGTCTTGCGCCGGGCCGATGGGACCGACGACAACAACAGGAGCATCGGTGACTGCTGCACACGACATCGCGAAGCTGTCCATCACCACTCAGGGTGACGTGAGCCAGGAAGATCTCGTCTACGCGACCGACAAGCTCACCGGGATCATCTCCGGCGTCGAGACCCAGGTGCTGTTCGCCGAGGCCAGGCTCACCCAGGAACCCGACCCGGCCCGCCAGCGCCCATCGGTCGCCGAGGTGGTGCTGGACCTGAACGGCCAGCCGGTGCGCGCCCACGTGGCCTCGCACGACATGCACGCGGCCATCGATCTGCTGGTCGACCGACTGCGGCGCCGCATCGAGCGCTACGCCCACGTCCGCGACGATCGCCGCGCCCGGGCGCGCCTGCACCACGAGCACGACGAAAACGAGTGGAAGCACGGCGATCTCCCGTCGCAGCGACCCGAGCACTTCGCCCGGCCGACCGACGAGCGCCAGTTGGTGCGGCGCAAGACCTACGCGACCGGCGAGATGACGCCCGACGAGGCCGCCGACGCGCTCGACCTGCTCGGCCACGACTTCTTCCTGTTCACCAACCTCCACACGGGGACCGACGCCGTGCTCTCCTACACCGACGACGACGGGCTGGAGCTCGCCGACGCATCGGGACGAGACGATGCCATCGGCCCCGACACGGTCGCCCCGATGCGCCTGGCCAAGCTCGCCCCTCCCCGGTGCACGACCGCGGAGGCCACCGAGCAGCTCGACCTCGACATCGTGCCGTTCGTGTTCTTCGTCGACGAGGACAACGGGCGGGGCAGCGTCGTCTACCACCGCTACGACGGCCACTACGGCCTGATCACACCGGCCTGATCACACCCACTTGCCCGGGTTGAGGATGCCCTCCGGGTCGAGGGCATCCTTGACCCGGCGGGTGAGGTCCATCACGTCCGGGCCGAGCTGGCTCACGAGGTGGCGGGCCTTCAGCACCCCGACGCCATGCTCGCCGGTGATGGTGCCTCCCAGGGCGAGCGCGGCCTCCATGACCGCGTCGAAGGCCGCTTCGGCCCGAGCCGTGGCATCGGGGTCGGCGGTGTCGAAGGTGACGAGCGGGTGGAAGTTGCCGTCTCCGGCGTGGCCGATCACCGGGATGGCGGTGCGGTGCCGCTCGGCGATGGCCTCGACCGCCACCAGCAGCTCGGGGATGCGGGGCACGGGCACGCCGACGTCCTCGATCAGCACCGTGCCGAGCCGCTCGACGCACGGGATGGCCATGCGCCGTGCCCCCATGAGCAGCTCGCCCTCGTCGGCGTCGTCGGTGTGGGCGACATAGGTGGCACCCACCGACTCACAGGCGGTGGCGATCCGCCCGGCTTCGTCCCCACCGGCATCGGTGCGGGCCAGCAGCAGCGCCGCCGCTTCGGGGTCGAGCCCCATGGGCTGCACCCGCTCGACCGCGGCCATCGCGGCCCGGTCCATCAGCTCGAGGGCCGCCGGCCGCACCTCGGCCACGATCCGGGTGACGGCCCGCCCGGCGTCCTCCAGCGAGGCGAACGTGGCCACCACGGTGGACGCCGGCGGGGGTGGCGGCCGCAGGCGCAGGACCGCCTCGGTGATCACGCCCAGCGTGCCCTCCGAGCCGACGAAGAGCCGCTTCAGGTCGTAGCCGGCCACGTCCTTGACGGTGCGACCGCCGAGACGCACGGCCCGGCCGTCGGCCAGCACCACCTCGAGGCCGAGCACGTAGTCGGTGGTCACGCCGTACTTGACGCAGCACAGCCCGCCCGCGTTGGTGGCCAGGTTCCCGCCGATCGAGCAGATCTCGAACGACGACGGGTCGGGCGGGTACCACAGCCCCTGGGCCGCGGCCGCCTCCTTCAGCTCGGCGTTGCGGATGCCGGGCCCGACCGTCGCCACCATGGCCGCGGCGTCGATCGACAACGACCTCATCCGCTCGGTGGAGAGGGTGATGCACCCGTCGATGGCCGTCGACCCGCCCGACAGGCCCGTGCCCAGGCCGCGTGGCACGACCGGCACGCCGAACCGGGTGGCCACCCGGAGCACGGTCTGCACGTCGGCCGTGTCGCGGGCGCGGACGACCGCCAGCGGCTGCCCCGGCTTCACCGTGGTGGCCCGGTCGATGCCGTAGGCGGCCATGATGTCGGGGTCGACCACCAGCGGACCCTCCCCCAGCTCGGCGAGCAGCGCGGCGTGGACGTCGCCGGTTCCGGTGGTGTGCATGGGGCCATCCTGTCGCCTGGGCGCCCGCCGCGCCGGACGAGGCGGACGAGGCGGATCAGGCGACCGGGTGATCTCGGCCGCCGGGGTGATCTCCGGGGCCCGGGTGGACCTTCGACCCTGCCCAACGACGGCGCTGGTTCGTAGGGTCGGGGCATGGCCGAGCAGCCGGGTCGCGCCGACCCTGGAACCGGGAGCACCGTGGACCGCACCACGAGCTCCTCGTGGCAGTGCCTCGACGGCAACGAGGCCGCGGCACGGGTGGCCTACCGGCTCAGCGAGGTCATCGCCCTCTACCCCATCACCCCGGCGTCCCCGATGGGCGAGCACTGCGACGACTGGGCCGCAGCCGGCCAGGGCAACCTCTGGGGCCAGGTGCCCGAGGTGGTGGAGATGCAGTCCGAGGCGGGCGCAGCCGGAGCCCTGCACGGCGCGCTCCAGAAGGGATCGCTCGCCACCACCTTCACCGCGTCGCAGGGCCTGCTCCTCATGATCCCCAACATGTTCAAGATCGCGGGCGAGCTCACGCCGGCGGTCATCCACGTGGCGGCACGGACCGTGGCCACCCACGCGCTGTCGATCTTCGGGGACCACAGCGACGTGATGCACGCCCGCAGCACCGGTTGGGCCATGTTGTCGGCCGGCTCGGTGCAGGAGGCCCACGACTTCGCCCTGATCGCCCACGCCGCGACGTTGCGGTCACGCGTGCCGTTCCTCCACTTCTTCGACGGCTTCCGCACCTCCCACGAGATCGACACGGTGTCGCTGCTGTCCGACGACGACCTGAGAGCCCTCGTCCGCGAGGAGGACATCGCGGCCGTCCGGGACCGGGGCATGACCCCGGAGCGGCCGGTCGTGCGGGGCACCGCCCAGAACCCCGACGTGTTCTTCCAGGCGCGGGAGGCGTCGAACCCCTTCCACCTCGCGGTGCCCTCGATCGTGCAGCAGTCTATGGACGAGCTGGGCGACCGCACGGGCCGCCGGTACGGACTGGTCGACTACTACGGGGCGCCCGACGCCGAACGGGTCGTGGTCGTGATGGGCTCGGCCGCCGGCGCGGTGGAGGAGACGGTCGACGCGCTGGTGGCCGCGGGCGAGAAGGTCGGGCTGGTGCGGGTGCGGCTGTTCCAGCCGTTCCCGGCCGAGCAGCTCGTCGCCGCCCTGCCACCGAGTGTGCGGTCGATCGCCGTGCTCGATCGCACCAAGGAGCCCGGTGCGGTCGGCGAGCCCCTCTACCTGGCCGTCGTCGCCGCTCTCGCCGAGCACCTCGACGATGAGATCCCCACCTTCGACCATCGGCCGCGGGTGATCGGCGGGCGGTACGGCCTGTCGTCCAAGGAGATGACGCCGGCGATGATCAAGCCGATCTTCGACGAGCTCGCCGCCGACCGTCCGAAGCGTCACTTCACCGTCGGCATCGTCGACGACGTCACGCACCTGAGCCTGCCGATCGACCACGACTTCTCCCACCGACGGCCCGACGGCGAGGTCCAGGCCGTGTTCTTCGGCCTCGGCTCGGACGGCACGGTCGGGGCCAACAAGGCCTCGGTGAAGATCATCGGCGAGCACACCGACCGCTACGCGCAGGGCTACTTCGTCTACGACTCCAAGAAGTCGGGCTCGGTGACGGTGTCCCACCTGCGGTTCGGGCCCGAGCCGATCCGCTCGACGTACCTCATCGACGAGGCGGACTTCGTGAGCTGCCAGCAGTTCGGGCTGCTCGAGAAGCTGCCGGTGCTCGACCACGCGAAGCCGGGCGCGACCCTGCTGCTCAACAGCCCGTTCGGACCCGACGCGGTGTGGGACCGGCTCTCGGCGGCCACCCAGGAGCAGCTGATCGGCAAGGCCATCGACCTGTGGGTGATCGATGCCTACCGGGTGGCCCGCGAGACCGGCATGGGCAACCGCATCAACACGGTCATGCAGCCCTGCTTCTTCCAGCTCTCCGGCGTCCTGCCGGCCGACGAGGCCATCGCCCGGATCAAGCAGGCGGTCGAGGCGAGCTACGGCATCCGGGGCCGCTCGCTCGTCGAGCGCAACTTCGACGCCATCGACCGCTCCCTCGCCGAGCTGCACCGGGTGGAGATCCCGGCCACGGTCACGAGTGACCGCCCGACGGCCCAGCTGATCCCCGACGACGCACCGGACTTCGTCAAGCAGGTCACGGCCCTGCTCCTCGCCGGCGACGGCGACCTGCTGCCGGTGAGCGCCCTGCCGGTCGACGGCACCTTCCCGTCGGGCACGGCCCGGTTCGAGAAGCGGAGCATCGCCGAGGAGATCCCCATCTGGGACGCCGACATCTGCATCGACTGCGGCCAGTGCGCGATCGTCTGCCCGCACGCGGCGATCCGCATGAAGGTGTTCCCGCCGGATGCGATCGTCGACCCGATCGACGAGTTCGTGAGCAAGCCGTTCCGGTCGAAGGACCTGCCCGGTCACCACCTGACCATCCAGGTGGCGCCCGACGACTGCACCGGATGCGGCGTGTGCGTCGACGTGTGCCCGGCCAAGAGCAAGACCGAGGTCCGGCACAAGGCCATCAACATGGCGCCGAGCGCGGACCACCAGGCGATCGAGCGGCGGAGGTGGGACCACTTCCTCACCATCCCTCCCCTCGACCGGTCGCTGCTCGCCCACGATTCGGTCAAGGGCTCGCAGGTGCTCGAGCCGCTGTTCGAGTTCTCGGGAGCCTGCGCGGGGTGCGGCGAGACGCCCTACCTCAAGCTGGTCTCGCAGCTCTTCGGCGATCGCATGCTGGTGGCCAACGCCACCGGGTGCTCGTCGATCTACGGAGCGAACCTCCCCACGACGCCCTGGAGCGTCGACGGCCAGGGCCGCGGGCCGGCCTGGAACAACTCGCTGTTCGAGGACGACGCCGAGTTCGGGCTGGGCCTCCGGCTCGGGCTCGACGCCCGCCGCGAGCAGGCTCGGCTGCTGCTCGACCGGCTGGCGCCCGCGCTCGACGCCGAACTGCGTGACGGCCCTGCTCGACAACCCGCAGGAGTCCGAGAGCCAGATCGCCGAGCAGCGCCGCCTCGTCGCCCGGCTGCGGGCCGACCTGGCCGGGATCGAGCGGGGCGACGGAGCCGACGCCGCGGATGCCCTCCGGCTGCTCGCCGTCGCCGACGACCTCGTCCGACAGGGCGTGTGGATCGTCGGCGGCGACGGCTGGGCCTACGACATCGGCTTCGGCGGCCTCGACCACGTGCTGTCGTCGGGGCGCAACGTGAACATCCTCGTGCTCGACACCGAGGTGTACTCCAACACGGGCGGCCAGGCATCGAAGGCCACCCAGCGCGGCGCGGTGGCCAAGTTCGCGGCAGGCGGCAAGGCCACCGGCAAGAAGGACCTCGGCGCCATCGCCCGTGCCTACGGCGGGGTGTACGTGGCCCAGGTCTCGATGGGGGCCAACGCCCTGCAGACGACCAAGGCCCTGCTCGAGGCCGACGCCTGGCCGGGGCCGTCCCTCGTCATCGCCTACAGCACGTGCATCGCCCACGGCATCGACATGTCGAAGTCGATGAGCCACCAGAAGGACGCCGTGCGCAGCGGCTACTGGCCGCTCTACCGGTTCCACCCGAGCGAGATCGAGGACGGTCGACCGTTCAAGCTCGACTCGCACCCGCCGTCGATCCCGGTGCACGACTTCGTGGCCACCGAGGCGCGCTACGCCATGCTCCACCGCACCCACCCCGAGCGGGCCCGGGAGCTGGCCGACCTGCTGCAGGCGGACGTCGACGAGCGCTGGCGCTACTACGAGCAGCTCGCCACCGTGCAGCGCACGATCCCCCACCTACCGACCTCCCACGTCCCGGCCCCCGACGTGCAGCCCGAGGTCGAGACCGACGCCGGGTACCGCCACGACGAGGTCGTCATCCGAGCCAGGGACGCGGGCCCCGACGGGGAGATCAGCCGATGACCGACCTCACCACCAGCTACCTCGGCCTCGAGCTGCGGTCACCGATCGTGGCCTCGGCCTCTCCGCTCAACGGCGATCCCGACCGCGCCCGACAGGTCGAGGACGCGGGGGCTGCCGCCCTGGTGATGCCGTCGCTGTTCGAGGAGGAGATCCTGCAGGAGGAGCTGCAGTTCAGCGGCGCCCTCGACGCCGGCACCGAGCACTTCGCCGAGGCCCTCGGCTACTTCCCGGACACGGCCACGTTCGTCGGGGCGGGCGACCGGTACCTCGCCACCCTCGAGCGCCTCAAGCGGCAGTCGGCGATCCCGGTGATCGCGAGCCTCAACGCCACGACCGTCGGCGGGTGGGAGCGCTACGCCGAGCTCCTCCAGGACGCCGGCGCCGACGCGCTCGAGCTGAACCTCTACCACCTGGCCGTCGACCCCGATCGCACCGCGGCCGACATGGAGGCGGTCGATCTCGACCTCATCGCGTCCGTGCGGTCGCGGGTCACGGTCCCCGTCGCGGTGAAGCTCAGCCCCTACTACTCGGCCATGGCCAACTTCGCCGGGCGGGCGGTCGCGGCCGGGGCCGACGGGCTCGTGCTGTTCAACCGCTTCTACCAGCCGGACCTCGACCTCGAGACCTTCGACGTGGTGGCCCGCGTCGAGCTGAGCCACCCGTCCGACCTGCGGCTGCCCCTGCGGTGGATCGCCATCCTCCGGCCCCAGCTCGGCCCGGACGTGTCGATCGCCGCGACCTCCGGCATCCACGGCGGCACCGACGTGGTGAAAGCGCTCATGGTCGGCGCCGACGTGGCCATGACCACCTCGGCGCTCCTGCGCCACGGCCCCGATCGCCTCGCGGCGATCGAGCAGGAGCTGCGGTCGTGGATGGCGGCCAACGAGTACGAGTCGGTGACCCAGCTGCGCGGCAGCGCCAACCACGTCACGTCCGGGGACGCGGCCGCGTTCGAGCGCACGAACTACATGAAGACGCTCCATTCCTGGACCGCCCCGAACGGCCACTAGGCCTGGTCCGGGTCACTCGGTTGACGACCGTCGGCTTGCTCCTCGCCGTCAATCTGAAGGTCGGGCCTGCTCGCCAGCACCAGCCCGGGCCTTCAGAACCCATCCCCCCAACCTTCTGAAGGACGGGCCTGCCCTCGAGCGCCAGCCCGGGCCTTCAGTTGGATCAGGCAGTCACCATCTCGCCGGGTTCGACGGCCAGCGTGACGTCGTCGAGCGCGAGCATGCCGACACGGCCCGCGTCATAGCTCTTGGTCAGGGTGTCGCAGCTCACGATGGAGGGCACAGGACGATGATCGTCGTGGGGAGGGCCAGGCGTCCATGGACCTTGGTCCCGACGACCTCTGTGCTGCGTCCCCGGCGGCTCCCGCCTCGGTCGTCGGGTGGAAGACCGGAGACCCGGCCCGGCCTCCGGTCGGCGGGTAGCCTCCGCCCATGGGAGTCGCCGCCGACCTCGGGTACACCCACGAGCCGATCAACGCCTTCCAGCGCCTGATGCAGGGATTCGGGGCCACGCGCCCCGGTGCGTGGTTCTTCTCGAAGACGCTCGCCCCCTTGGACCGGGGCTGCCACAAGCTGACCAAGGGGCGCACGAGCGTTCCCGAGGTGCTCGCCGGCCTGCCGGTCATGTTCGTCACCACCACCGGCCGCAAGAGCGGGCAGCCCCGCTCGACCCCCTTGATCTCGGTGCCCGTCGGGGACAGCCTGGCGCTCATCGGCACCAACTTCGGACAGGCCCACACGCCGGGCTGGGTCTTCAACCTCGAGGCGGACCCGTTGGTGCACGTGCGCTACCGCGACGTCGGGATCGATGCCTCGGTGCGCCCGGCGACCGACGAGGAGCGGGCGGCCGTGTGGAAGGAGGCGTCAGCCGTCTATCCGGGCTACGAGAAGTACCAGCAGCGCATCTCGGGGCGCGACATCCGCATCTTCGTGCTCGAGCCGGCCGCGAGCTGACGCCACCGACGTACGACCCGAGCGAGGGACGCGGCGGGCAGACGGGTGCCCCGGCTACGCGCTGGTGCCGGTGGTGGTCGACGTGGTGGTGCTGCCGTCGGTGCCGCCACCACCGCCCGAAGCGGCGAGGGCGTTGGCCTGTTGGAGGAGGGCGGCGACCTGCTTGAAGGCGGCCTGGAAGGCGTTGAAGTCGCAGGCGCCCGCCGCGCAGCTGGCGGTGAGGTCCTGCTGGGCCTTGGTGCTGATCGCGTTGGCCTGGGCGATGAGCTCCTCGACGGTGCCGCTGGGCTCACCGGTGCTCGGGGTCGACGACGTGCTGGGCGCCGTGGTGGTGGTCGTGGCGGAGCCGCCCGAGGAGCCCGACCCGCTCGGGTTGAGCTGCAGCGACGACTGGGTCACGCTCGACGACGAGCCGCCGACCCCGTTGAACACGGACTTCGGCACGTCAGGGAACAGCTCCTGCAGCGCCAGGCGCAACGTCTCGCGGATCGAGATCTGCATGCTGCCGTCCGGGCCCTCGTAGGCGACGATCACCCGCTGCACCAGGGGCTGGCGGTTGCTGTCGGACGACACGTAGAGCGGACGCACGTAGAGCAGCGAGTCCTCGATCGGGATCAGCAGGAGGTTGCCGAACGTGACGCTCGAGCCGTTCTGGTTGAGCAACGACACCTGCGACGACACCAGCGGGTTGGCCTGGATGGCCGAGTTCACGATGGACGGACCGGCCGACCTGGCGCTGGCTCGGCACCTCGTAGACCTGCAGCTGCCCGTAGTTGTCCGGGTCGCTGTTGGCGACCATGAACGCGGTGAGCTTCTGTTTGGTGTCGTCGTCGGAGGTGGGGACGAACGACCGGAAGAGGACGAACGACTCCTTGTCCTGCCCCGGTAACTTCATGATGAGGTAGTAGGGGTCGATCTTGCGGTCGGCCTTGCGGACGGTCTGGCCGGCGGCGTTGGTGGTGACCGTCTGGGTGGCGCCCCCGACCGTGGTGCCCGGGTCCTTGGCCACGTTCCACCCGTTCGTCGGGTCGTAGAACGACTGCGGATCGTCGATGTGGTAGCGGCCCCACATGGTGGTCTGCACCTTGAACAGGTCCTCCGGGTAGCGCAGGTGCACCCGCATCGTCTCGGGCAGCTCGTCGATGTCGGTGAACAGCTTCGGGAAGGCGCTGCGGTAGGCCTGGATGATCGGATCGTCGGGATCGATCACGTACATCTTCACCGTGCCCTCGTAGGCATCGACGATGACCTTCACCGAGTTGCGCACGTAGTTGAAGTTGGTGTTCAGCCCGCTGCCGGGGGTCGAGGCCCTCGGTGCTGGCCTTCTGGGCGTTGGGGTAGTGGTCGGACGTCGTGTAGGCGTCGATGACGTACTGGATCTTGCCGTCGGCCAGCACCGGGTACGGGTCGTTGTCGTACTGCAGGAACGGGGCGACCTTGTTGACCCGCTCCTTGATGTCGCGCACGTAGAGGATGTTCGACTCGTCGGTCACGAAGTTCGAGATCAGCGGGTTCCAGTCGCCGAACCGGGCCGCGAACGCCGCCTTGCGCAGCCACGAGTTCATGGCCACGCCGCCCTTGCCGGTGTAGCGGTAGCTCGACCGTCTGGCCGTTCTCGTCGAGGTAGTCGACCTCGTCGCGGGCTGCTGCCCACGATGGCGTAGCCGCGTCTGGTTCTCCGAGAAGTACACCTGCGGGACCTTGACGTCGGCGTCCTTCGGCTCGACGTGGGGGGCCGTGGGCACGTCCCGGATCAGGTAGTCGGGCGAGCCGCCGGTCGAGACCGCGTTGGCCGCGGACAGCGCCAGCCCGTAGCCGTGGGTGTAGGAGATGTGCTGGCCCTCCCACGACTTCTGGGGCACGTTGGCCGCCGCTGAGGTCGCGGGTGGACAGCACCACCGCGGTCGGGGCCGAGTCGCCCTGGGGCGTGGTGACCTGGTAGCGGTCGACGTCGAGGTCGTTGAAGGTGGTGTAGCCGAGGTTCGACTGCTGCTTCTGGTAGGTGTCCTTGACGTTGGTCGGGTCGAGCAGCCGGATGTTCTGCACCGTGCGCGGGGTTGTTCTCGATGGCCTTGCTGGTGTCGCTGACAGAGGTCTGCGGGTCGAACTGCTGCGACGTGACCTTGGCCGTCGGTCATGTTGAGCGCCTGGCGCGTGGCCGCGATGTTGTGCTCGATGTAGGGCGCTTCCTTGCTCGACTCCGTCGGGCAGCACCTGGAACTTCTGCACGAACGCCGGGTAGGCGGTGCCGGCCACCAGCACCACCAGGGCCCACAGGCCGACGGCCATCGATCGGCAGCACCCAGCCCGCGCCGCCAGATGTTGTAGATGAACAGCCCGCACGACAGCAGGGCGATGAACATCAGCAGGTTGAGCGCCGGGAGCTGCGCCTTCACGTCGGTGTAGGTGGCACCTTCGACGAAGCCCCGGGTCGAGAAGGTCAGGGCGTAGCGCTGGAACCAGTAGTCGGCCGCCTTGACCAGCGACAGCAGGGCCAGCAGCACCGAGATGTGGGCCTTGACCTGCGGGGTCACCCGCTGCATCGGGCGTCTGCAGCCGGATGCCGCCGTTGAGGTAGTCGGCCACCACCGTGATCAGCAGGATGATGATCAGCGACGCGAACAGCCACTGCACGACCGACTGGTAGAAGGGCAGCCGGAAGATGTAGAAGCTCGACGTCGGTCTTGAACGTGGCGTCGTTGATGCCGAACGGCTTCGAGTGGGTGAACAGGATCCACTGGTTCCACTCGGCCGACACGCCGACGCCGGCGATGAGGCCGAACAGCAGCGAGACGGCGCCCCGCACCAGCCAGGCCCGGCGGTCGACCAGGGCGTGGTACCGGCTGAGCATCTCGTCCTCGGGCCCCGGTGGGCGGAAGGCGGGGGCGGTGCGGTCGGCGACGGTCAGGTTGACGAAGCACAGGACGAAGAAGGCGCGCGGTGAAGATGACGCCGAGGGCGATCTTGGCCCCGAGGATGCCGCTCCACACCTCGCTCAGCCCGAGGTTGTCGAACCAGAGGTAGTCGGTGTAGAAGCCGGCGACGCCACGCAGCGACGTGAACAGGATGAACAGCACCACCGCGGCGACGACGATGAGCACCCGACCCCGGCCGCTGGTACGGCGGCGCCGGCGGGGCATGTCGGGTTGGGCTCGCATGGGCGGCAGCCTAGGAGACAACCATCCCTCGGGGATGCGCGGCCCGGGCGATTCCTCGACCCGGCTTCCCCGGCCGGGCGGTCAGAGCGCCGGCAGGACGATGCAGCGGCAGGTCGGCGAGATCGGCGGGGCGATGTGTCCGGTGGGGAACTTGTCGCCCTTGTGCACGTCGCCGGCCAGGGCGTTGTCGTCGCAGTCGGGTGACGGGGTGTCGCCGTCGTCGACCACCCAGTGCACGAGGGTGCCCTCGGCCAGGCTGTCGAGCAGGCCCCGGTTGCAGGCGGCCACGGCGTAGCGCGACGCCAGCTCGTCGACCCGCTGGCCCTTCCACTCCCGGTAGCAGGCCCGCAGGCGCTCGGCCAGCTCCTCCTCGTCACCCGCAGCCTCGGCGAAGCACCGCTCGATGCGGTCGCGCAGCCCCTCGACCAGGTCGGCGGCGAGCTCGGCGGCCAGGTCGCCGGCACGGGTCTTGGGCGCCCCCGACGTCGACGCCACCTCGTCGGTGAGGCCGACGATCAGGTCGGCCCCGATGGCCGCGGCCGCCACCAGGCTGGGGAGGGCGGCGGTGGCGTAGCGGGACCGGTGCTCGTCGGCCTCGGGCAGGGCCTGGGCCGCGGACGGCTTCCCCTTCTGGCGGCGCACCGTGTCGAGCAGCTCGTTCTGCTCGTCGGACAGCTCCCGCTTCAGGCGACGGCTGAGGCTGCGTTCGGTGTCGGTGAGGGCTGCGTCGCGGCGGGCCACCACCTGCGGCATCGGCACCGAGCTCGGTCGGGTTCGGGTTCGGGTTCGGGTGCGGATGGCTCCGACTCGGCCGCCTCGGGCTCGGTGACGGTGACAACCATGGTGTCGGCCATGACCTCGCCGTCGACGACGACGATCTCCTCGACCAGCTCGATCGTCTCGACGTCATCGGCCGCGGACCCGGCCTGGTCGGCCGCAGCCGCCTCCGCGGCGGCCTTCTCGTCGGCCGCGATCTCGGCCTCGCTGCGGATGCGGGCGAACAGGCTCGACACCTCGGCCGCGGCGGGCGCCTCCGTCGGAGCCGCCTCCTCCGCCGGCTCGGGCTCGGGCTCGGGCTCGGGCTCGGGCTCGGAGCGGATCACGTTGACCGACGACGACCGACGACCCTCGATCTCGGGAGCCGACGGAACCCGAGGCGTGGGCGCGGTCTCGGCTTCGGGCTCCCCCTCCTCTTCGACCAGCTCGTCGGGGACCGGCTCGGCCGTCTCCTCGGTGGCGGCCGCGACGGGCTCGGGGCCCTCGCCGGCGTCCACGCCCTCGTGCTCGGCCGACTCCGTGGTCTCGGCGGTCTCGGTGGTGCCGACCGGTTCGGTCGACTCGGCGACGGCTTCTTCCGGCGCGAGCTCCTGCGGACCGGCCTCGGGCAGCGAGGCGGCCTCGCGTTCGAGCTCCTCGAGGGTGGCCACGTCCTCGTCGCCGGCGCGCAGCGACGCGCTCTCGGCCGCCAGGCGGGCCTCGGGCAGCGCGACCTGCAGCTCGTCGGTGGCCACGTCGAGGGTCTCGCGCACGACGTCGTAGGCCGCGAGCAGGCGGTCGCGGCCGGCCTGGAGGCGCTCGATCTGCTGGCGGAACGCCTTGCGCCGGCGGGCCAGGTCGTTGAGCATCCGCTCGCGGACCTTCTGCGCCTCGGCCACCATGTCGCGGCCCTCCTGGCGACCGGCCTCGACCTCGGCGGCGGCATCGATCTTGGCCTGGGCCAGCACCTCGTCGGCCTGACGGCGCACCTGCTCGGCCTGGGCCTCGGCCTCGCGGGTCTTGCGGGCCAGGACCTCGGACGCGTCCTGGCGCATGCGGTTGGCATCGTCGGTGGCCTCGCGCAACAGGCGCGACGTGCCCTCCTCGGCCTTGGCCCGCATGTCGTCGGCGACGGCGCGGGCCGCGTCGAGCACCCGGGCCGTCTCCTCGCCGAGCAGGGCCGTGAGGCGACTGGGGTCGACCTCGCGATTGCGATCGGCCTCCTGGCGGGCCACCCGCAGCTCCTGTTCGAGCTCGAGCACCTGCGAGCGGGCCGTGCGCAGCTCGTTGGACACCGACACGAGGAAGGTCTTGACCTCGATCGGGTCGTACCCCTTGCGACCCATGGCGAAGGTCGTCCGGGCGATGTCGTCAGGGTTCATGCCCGGGGTGGGGTCGGGGTGTTGTCCAGCCATCGGGCCGATGGTACCCAGGCCCCCGTGCCAGATCGGGGAGCCTCCCCTCCGCTCCGCGGCGGCGGGTCGACCCGGTCGGTCAGGACGCCGGAGGGATCACGTCGGAGCCGCCACCGAGGGTGGCCAGCACCCTCAGGGCGTCGTCGACGGTGTCGACCTTCTCGACGCGAAGCGACCCGGCGTACTTCTCGGCCTCGTCGTACTCGCTGCTCGGCACGAGGAAGAGCTCGGCTCCGGAGTCGCGCACGGCGATGGTCTTCTGGTGCACGCCACCGACGGGGCCGACGGAGCCGTCGGCGTTGATGGTGCCGGTGGTGGCCACCTTGTGACCGCCGGTGATCGATCCCGGCGTGAGCACGTCCATGATCCCGAGCGTGAACGCCAGCCCGGCCGAGGGCCCGCCCACCGATCCGGAATCGACCGTGACCTGGAACGGCAGGTGGTAGTCGAGGTCGCGGGTGCCCGAGCTCACGCCGAGGAACGCCTTCGACGCGTCGTCGGGCCGGGCGCCGAGCGTGACCGATCGGGTCTCGGTCGTGCGGGAGCCGTCGTCCTTGAAGGGCTGCACGCCCAGTTGCACGACGTCGCCGGGCTCGTGGGCCGCGATGGCCGACACGAGCTCCTCGCTGGTGGTGATCGGGGTGTCGCCGACCGAGACGATGGTGTCGCCGACGCCGAGGACGCCCGAGGCCGGCACCGGATCGTCGGGAGTGCCCGCGACCTGGACGACGACCGCACCGGTGCCGGTGACGTCCACCTGGTGGCCGAGCCGGGTGAGCGCCACCGCCGCGGCTGTCTCCTTGGAGTCGGTCATCATCTGCAGGTTCTGCTGGCGGTTCTCGGCCGGGGTCTGCGAGCCGAGGATGGCCTTCTCGGGGTAGATCGAGATGGAGTCGTCGAGGTGGGCCACGAGCCACCCGAGCGCGGTGGCGTGCTGCACCGACACGGTGGTGTACCCGACCTGGCCGTCCTGAGGGTAGGTCTGGGCTCCGGACACGTCGATGAGATCCTCGGTGCCCCTCACGCTTCCGGGCGAGAGCAGGTAGTAGGGCACCTTGATCAGCGACGCGGCCACGATGGAGGCGGTGATGACCAGCACCGTGGCGCCGAGGACGTACCAGCGGCGCTTGAGGCGACGCCGGGGTCGGGAGCCGTGGGGCTCGGCCCCGCCGTCGACGGGATCGGCCACGGGCACGGCGCCGTGGGCCGGTTCGCCTCCCTCGACATCGGAGGGGGGAACCTGGCCGGGGACGGCCGGATCGGGTTCGGAGGGGTCGGGTAGCATCGGTTCGAGCGTGTCCACGGGGATGGAAGATTGCCACGGAACCCGGTAAAAACCGCGAAAAGGGCCCGAACCTCGTGACGGCCCCGAACGACCGGTCGGCGACCGGGGCGGCGATCCCCGCCGGCGCCACCGTCGAGCACCGGGCCGAGCGGCAGACCCGGTACGAGCCCGCCGTCGCTCCGGGACACCAGCCCCGAACAGGCACGCTCGACAGCTTGAGCCGCAGGCGGTGGGCGACGATCGTTCCTCGGGCCCTGACGCTGCTGGTGGCCACCGGGGCGCTGACCGCGCTGGGCATCGGCGTCGTGGTCGTGGTGGCCGGTCTCGTGCTGGCCACCACCGCCGGGTGACCCCCGAGCGGCTGCCCGACGATCTGGCCCGCCGGCGCCGGGCGGCTCAGGCCGGCCACGTGGGCGACGTCGAGACCGCCCGGTCGATGTTGGCCGACGCCGAGCCCGCGGTGCGGGCCACCGCGCTGGGAGCCCTGCACCGACTCGACGCGGTCGGCGCGGTCGAGCTGCGCGCCGCCCTGGCCGATCCCGCGCCGGGCGTCCGCCGCCGGGCCGCCGAGGTCGCCGCGGCGTGGCCTGGAGCGGCCACCGACGATCGACCGCTTGTGTCGCTGCTCCCCCTGCTCGACGATGCCGACGACACCGTCGTGGAGGTGGCCGCCTGGGCCTGTGGCGAGCGCGTTCCTCCCGAGGACGGCGTGGTCGATCGGCTGAGCGCCATCGCCACGGGCCACGCCGACGCGCTGTGCCGGGAATCGGCCGTGGCCGCGCTCGGGGCCATCGGCGACGAGGCCGGGCTGCCCGCCATCCTGGCCGCCACCACCGACAAGGCGACGGTGCGCCGCCGGGCGGTGATCGCCCTCGCGCCCTTCGACGGCCCCGAGGTCGACGCCGCCCTCGAGACCGCCCGCACCGACCGCGACTGGCAGGTCCGCCAAGCCGCCGAAGACCTCCTCGATTGATGCATGTGCCGCCGCTCGTCGCCACGATCCCGATCGGCGGCAGATACGTCGCGAATCGCGACTCACCTGCCGCCGCTTGGCGCGACTCGTCCCAGATCGCCGGCTTCGTCGAGGTCGACGCGAAGCTGTCCACGATCGAGCGCTATGCCGCAGCCATCGGCCAGCGGGTCGAGTTCCACCTCGCCGAGGACCGTCGACCTGGCCGTAGGAGCGCCTGAACCGCGAGGTGCCCCAAAGCGTCGGCTCCGTGAACACTCGACGGTCGCCCCAACATCGCGTCGACGCGAAGATGCACGAGCGTGTCGAATCTCGAGCATGCCGTTCGTTCTCGTAGTGGAAGCACCCGAAACCCGAGAGGGGACCACCATGGGACTCATCCACATCGACCTGTTCACAACGCTCGACAACGTCGCCCAAGCACCGGGCGGCCCTGACGAAGACCCCGCAAACGGGTTCGAGTTCGGAGGCTGGCAGGCACCCTTGATCGACGACGTCGTCGGGGAGCAGATCGACGCCGGCATGCAGGGGCTGGACGCACTGCTGCTCGGCCGACGCACCTATGACATCTTCGCCGGCTATTGGCCCCACCAGGACCAGGGCGTCGATGCAGGCATCGCTCGGCTCTTCAACCTCGTTCCCAAGTACGTCGCATCACGGGGCGCTCCGACACTCGACTGGGCGAACTCCACGTTGCTCGGCGCCGACATCACGTCGGCGGTCGACGAGTTGCGCGAACGTCATGCCCACGTGCACGTGATCGGCAGCCTCAACCTCGTGCAGACGCTGCTTGCTGAAGGCTTGTTCGACCGATTGTCGCTCTGGATCTATCCGATCCTGCTCGGCACGGGCAAGCAGGTGTTCGCTGACGGCACCGTCCCAACGAACCTCACACTGATCGAGCCCGCGATCACCTCGCCCCAAGGCGTTGTCCATGTGCGGTACACACGCGCCGACGGCACCCCGGCGACCGGTGACATGGCACATCCCGACCGCGCCTCCACCAGACCACGCTCCGACCTGTAGCAATCCATCGCGGACCACGCTCTCGCCCACTTCCGGCGGATGACAACGATTGACTCGCGCATCCCGTAGCTCTCGTCGCGCAGTTCCGTGACCGGGAACCGCAAGTCCGTGAAGCGGGCGTGCCACTCGTCGGGTAGCGGGACCATGACGTAACACCCCGCCTTGTTGGTAGCGGGGTCCATGGCTGATTCGAGGCCCAGGGCGAGGACGCCCTCCCCGTCGTGGCCGATGAACGCGAACCCGCCAGCGTCGTGAGGTCCCGTTCCTCACCGCAGCAGGAGCACTTCACGCTTCAAACCGTAAACCCCAGCGGTACCCTCGCCTCCGTGAAGATCGAGTGCGCGGACTGCGGATGTGTCGTCGATCGCGGGGTCGTGCTCCGGCGGTGCGAAACACGCGACTGTTGCTGTCGCCACCTCCCCGACAGCTGAGGTGCCCCAGGTCGCCGGCTCAGGGTCACACGACCACGACATCGACCAGGTCCTCGAGGGCTCCGAAGTCAGCGCCGTTGCGGGTGTACAGCGGCAGACCAGAGGCACAGGCGGTTGCTGCGATGAGCAGATCCACGGCGCGGGCACCCCGGGCCTTCCGGCCCGCGGCGGTGACTGCGGCGTAGATGCGTCCATACGCTCTGGCCGCTTCGATGTCGAACGGGAGCGGGTCGAACGCCGCCTCGGCCCGCTGCAGTCGGTCTTGTCGACGTCCTCGCTCGTCGGCATCGCTGGCTGCGTGCGGACCCGCAGCCAGTTCCGCCATCGTCACTGCGCTCACCGCCACCTCGATCGGCAGCTTCGATGGATCGAGTCGGTCGAGATCGATCACGACAGATGTGTCGAGCAACCCCTGGCGGGGGCGTGAAGGCTCAGCCACGAGGCTCGGAATCCTGGCTTGCGACCTGATCGAGGTCTGCCCTGAACCGGTCGTAGTCCACGCTCGGTGCGGAGCGGAACATCGCCACCGCTGCCTCCGCCGCAACGAAACGATGGCGCCGCAGCGGCGTCAGCTCGGCGACCGGCACCCCGTTGCGGGTGACCACGAAGCTCTCACCCTGATCGAGTTGGCGCATGATCTCGCCGCTCTCGTTCCGGAGCTCCCGTTGCGTGAGTTCTCGAGCCATGCCGAGCACTGTAGCACGGCGTGCTACGAACTGGCGAGAGCGAGCAGAACGAGGCAGCGCCACCGACGACACCCGGATGGGCGACGCCGGCCCGCAGCGAGCTTGCGAGCGAGTGGCTAGAAGGTCGGCTTGCGCTTCTCGAGGAAGGCGGCGACGTTCTCCTTGGCGTCGGGCGTCTGGCTGGCGGAGGCCATGACCTCGATGGCGTAGGCGTAGGCCTGGGGCAGGTCCATCCCGATCTGGGTGTGGAAGGCGCGCTTGCCCACGGCCTTCGACGAGGCGCTGCCCCGGGTGGCGCGGGCCATGAGGTCGGCGACCGCGGCATCGAGCTCGGCGTCGGGGACGACCCGGTTGACCAGTCCCCAGTCGGCCGCGGTGGCCGCGTCGATGGGGTCGCCGGTGAGGGCCAGCTCGAGCGCTCGCTTGCGGCCCATGGTGCGACCGATGGCCACCATGGGCGTGGTGCAGAACCAGCCGGCCTTTCCGCCGGGTGCGGCGAAGGCGGCCGACTCCGCGGCCACGGCCAGGTCGCAGCTGGCCACGAGCTGGCAGCCCGCCGCCGTGGCCAGCGCGTGCACCCGGGCCACCACCACCTGGGGGAGGTCCTGGATCAGCAGCATCAGGTCGGTGCACGTGCGCAGCAGGTGATGCATGGCGTCGAGGTCGGCGCCGGCCATGTCGGAGAAGTCGTGGCCGGACGAGAACACCGGCCCGTTGGCGGCCAGCACGATCCCCCGGGCATCGGACCGGCCGACCGCGCGAAAGGCCTCGGTGAGCTCGAGCAGGTGATCGAGCGACAGCGAGTTGCGACGCTCGGGACGGTTCATGGTGATGGTCACGACGGACTCGGACCGATCGATGATCAGCGTGGTCGACTGCTCGGCGGTGGCCATCTCCGCACTGTCGCACAGTCCCCCGCCGTGCGCCCCCGATCCCGGTGCGTTCCGGTCAGCGCTCCCAGGAGTGCAGGGGGCGCACGGCCACCGCGCCGGTCTTGTAGGACGGCTGGCGGGAGTGGGGGTCGAAGGCGGGGAAGGTCAGCCGGTTGGTGGCGGCGTCGTGCATCGGCACGAACACGTGACCGTCGGGCACCGTCGGCGTGACGAGCGCCCGGGCCCGCATCGAGCCTCGGGCGGACTCGACGACGACCCACTCGCTGGCCTCGATGCCGATGGCGTCGGCGTCGGCCGGACCGATCTCGACGTAGGCCGACTGCGGGCGCGAGCTTGCGCAGCACGGCCGACTTCGACGTGCGCGTGCCGGTGTGCCACTGGGCCGACGAGCCGCGTCCGGTGAGCAGCGACGAGCGGGTAGCGCGCCGACGGTCGCTCCGGTCACCGGCGCGCGGGTCGTCGACGATGAACCGGGCCCGGCCGTCCGGCGTGAAGAAGCGGCCGTCGGCGAAGAGCCGCCGTTGCGACCCGTCGCCGTCCGTCGCGACCGCGACCGGATCGGCCGGGCTCGCCGGGAACGGCCACTGGATGCCGCCGTCGTCGAGGTCGGCGTAGCCGTCGATGCCCGAGAAGTCGCAGGGCCGCCCGGCCGACAGCGCGGGCCAGGATGCGCGAACACCGCCTCGGGCGTCTCCCAGTCGCGGAACAGGTCGCCGCAGCCCCAGGCCTCGGCGACCAGCTTGAAGATCGAGAAGTCGGCCAGCGCCTCGCCCGGCGCCCGCGTCACCCGGCGGATGCGCCCGATGCGACGCTCGGAGTTGATGAACGTGCCGTCCTTCTCGCCCCACCCGGCGGCCGGCAGCACGAGGTCGGCCTGCTGGGCGGTCTCGGTGGTGGCGTACATGTCCTGCACCACGAGGAAGTCGAGCCGGTCGAGCAGCTCGCGGACCTCGGTCTGGTTGATCCACGAGTGGGCCGAGTTGGTGGCGACGACCCACAGCCCCTTGATCGTGCCGCGGAGGATGCCCTCGATGATCTGGTCGTAGGCCAGGCTCGGCCGGTCGGGATGCGCGTCGGCGTCGATGCCCGAGCACGTCGGCCACCTCGGCCCGGTCGCCGGCATCGGTGAAGTCACGACCGCCGAGCAGGTTGGTGGTGTTGCTGAACAGCCGCGACCCCATCGCGTTGCACTGGCCGGTGATCGAGTTGGCGCCGGTGCCCGGCCGCCCGATGTTGCCGGTCATGAGGGCGAGGTCGATGATCGCCTGCGCGGTGCGCACGCCCTCGTGGCTCTGGTTGACGCCCATCGTCCACCAGAACGACACCCGCTCGCCGCTCGGCGATGGTGTCGGCGAGCTGCTCGAGCTGCGGCGATCGGGCACGCCGGTGACCTCGGCCGACCACCGTCGGGCGGGAAGGCCTCGACGTGGGCGGCGAAGTCGTCGAAGCCGGTGGTGTGGGCGGCCGACGAAGCCGCGGTCGATCGGCGCCGCGCTCGATGAGCAGGTGGGCCAGGCCGTAGAGCAGCGTCAGGTCGGTCTTGGGCCGGAGCGCGAGGTGCTGCGTCGCCGCCATCGCCGTCTCGGTGCCGCGCGGATCGATGACGACGATCTCGGGCGATGCCGGGGTTGCGCCGGATGCGCTCCCACATGATCGGGTGGGCGATGCAGAGGTTCGACCCGATCAGCACGATCACGTCGGACTCCTCGAAGTCGGCGTAGGTGTAGGGCGGGGCGTCGAAGCCGAACGCCTGCTTGTAGGCGACGACCGACGTCGCCATGCACTGCCGGGTGTTGCCGTCGCCGTGCACCATGCCCATGCCGAACTTGGCGAGCGCGCCGAGCAGCGCCATCTCCTCGGTGGGGATCTGGCCGGTGCGACAGGAAGGCCACCGACTCGGGGCCGTGCTCGGCGAGGATCGCCTTGAACCGCTCGGTGAAGCGGCCGAGCGCGGTGGGCCAGTCGGCCGGCACGAGCCGGTCGTGGCCGTCGCGCAGCAGCGGCGTGCGTGGCCCGGTCGGGCGCGGCGAGCGGCGCCAGCGCCTCCCAGCCCTTGGGGCAGGCCATGCCCAGGTTGACCGGGTGGCCGCTGCTGGGCGTGAGGTTGACGGCCTCGCCGTCGCGCAGGTGCACGTCGAGCGAGCAGCCGGTCGAGCAGAAGCCGCAGACCATCGACGTGACCGCGTCGGGCTTGAGCCGCGTCGGCACCTGCCCGAGCCCGAAGCCGCCCGGCTCGCGGACGAGATCGCGGGTCAGCGGACCCGTGCGGGCCCGCAGCCGGTCGACCACGCGCCGGCGGGTCGGCCGGTCCTCCGCCGGAGCCCCGTCGCGAAGGTCGCCGGTCATCGCATGACCCCGGGCATGGCCGGGGCCGACACGGCGAGGAAGAAGAGCCGCCGGGCCGTCAGCTCCGCCAGCACCACGAGCGCCAGGGCCAGCGCGCCGGCGACCACGATGGCGACGCCGCTGGGATCGGCCGTGCCGGCCATGGCGATGACCACGAGCGGGAGGAGCACGCCGCCGACGACCCCGGCCACCAGGCGCAGCACGAGCAGGCCGTGCAGGTCGCCGGTCAGCAGTCGGGCGGTGCGGTGGAGGTGCTCGTGCCGCTGGTCGAGGCGGAGGTCGTGGCGGTGCGTCAGCACCGGGAGCTCGGCCAGGATCTGCACCGCCGACGCGACCAGCACCAGCACCGCGAGCGGACGGGTGGCCGAGGCCAGCGTCGACTGCAGCTGGGCCTGACCCTGCGACGCGGCCGCCGCGGTGGCCACCACGAGCAGCAGCGCACCTCCGCCGATGGCGCCCGTGAGCAGGAAGAGCGGAGCGCTGCGGGCGAGCCGCCACCAGCGACGGCGCGTCGACGGCGTAGATCAGGGCCGAGCAGGCGACACCGACCAGCGCCGGTGACGGCCACCGCGACGGCGAGCCCCCGGCGCCACGGCTCGGGCGCGTCGGTCCAGGTGGCGAGGGCCTCGGCCGCGGCCAGCGGCGGCGAACAGGCCGAAGGCCACGATCTCGCGGCTCAACCAGGAGTGGCCGCACCCCGATGACGGCTCGCCAGGCGTAGAGCGGGCGACCGAGGTGCAGCATGCTGGCCCCGAGGGCCAGCACGCCCAAGGCGAGGGCGAGGCCCGAGGTCCACGATCGGCCGACGTCGAGGCGGTCGCCGAACAGCAGCGACACCACGAACGCGCCGACCGACAGCTGGGTGAGCACCAGCATGACGGCCAGCGGCGTGTGGGCGTGGGACGGCTGCAGCGGAGAACTGGTCGGCGGCCACCATCGACGAGGGCAGCGCGCCGGCGTGACGTGTAGCGGGTGCCGGGCACGGTGATCGACGAGGGCGCGGCGGACGGCACGAGCACGACCGGGTCGTCGCCGCGGACCGTCGTCCCCCGCGCCTCGGCGACCAGCTCGGCCCTGCTCACGACCGTGATGCTGATGGCCTCGGTCGGGCAGCCCTGCACGCACGCCGGCGCCTCACCCTCGGCCAGTCGGTCCCGGCACATGTCGCACTTGCGGACGATGCCCCGGTCGTGGTCGTAGACGGGCACCTCGTAGGGGCACATCAACGTGCAGTAGCTGCAGCCGATGCACTGGTCGTCGAGGTGCCAGACGATGCCGGTGACCGGGTCCTTGTCGTAGGCGTCGACCGGGCACCCGTTGAGGCAGGCCGGGTCGACGCAGTGGTGGCAGGCGGTGGTCACCGTCTGCAGGACCGGCCGCTCGATCGCCAGCCCCGTGGCCGGATCGACGCCGGCCGGCGCGGAACCGGTCAGCAGGCCGACCGATCGCCACGTCTCGGACTCGTCGAGCCCGTTGAGGCTGTGGCAGGCGCTGACGCACGCCTTGCACCCCGAGCAGGCGTCGAGGTCGACCTCGAAGGCGTACTGCTCCCCCGCGCCCGGACCCACCAGCGGGAGGAGGTCGCGGTAGGCCCGGGCCGGGGAGGACGTCGACGGCGCGGCGAGCCCACCGTCGTGCAGGCGCGAGAACTGGTCGACCGCGGTCAGCTCCTGCTGGGCGCGGATGAACTGGTCGACGGGCGTCAGCAGGTCGGTCACGTCATCGGGCGGTCAGGCGCCAGCAGGTCATGCGCCGGCCGCGGGCGCCGGCGAGACCCCGGACAGGGCCGGCACGCCGACCGGGGTGGGCACGGTCGCCGGGAGGGGGTCGAGGGCTGCGCCGGTGGGGTCGGCGAGGTCGGTGACGAGCTCGTGGGAGAAGCTGTTGGCCGGTTCGACGAGCCAGCGGCTCACCAGGGTGGCGACCACCGCAGCGGCCGCGATCACGAGGAAGAACACCCGGGGCGACACGAACAGGAAGGTCGTGAGGAAGACGATCCCGCCGATGTTGCCGTAGGCGCCGACGAGCCCGGAGATCTGCCCGCTGACCCGCTTCTTGACCAACGGGACCACCGCGTAGGTGGCGCCGTTGCCGGCCTGGCCGAACACCGAGCAGCACATCGACACGCCGATGGCGAGCGAGCAGGGGCCAGGCCGAGCCCAGCATGGCCATGGCCACGTTGCCGACGGCCAGCCCCGCGAGCAGCGCGGTGAGCGTGCGCTTGCGGCTGCCCAGCACGTCGGACAGGAGCCCGCCGCCGGGCCGGGTCACCAGGTTCATGAAGGCGAACGACGAGGCGGCCAGCCCGGCTGCGCCGGCGCCCAGGCTCCACGTGTCGGAGAAGAACGTGGGCAGCATCGACACCACCGCGAGCTCGGAGCCGAAGGTGCAGAAGTAGGCGAAGGCGAGCACGGCCACCGACCGCATGGGGTAGCTGTCGGCCGGCGGGTAGTCGTTCCGGAGCGCCCGCCCGTTGACCCGGAACACGGTCGCGACCTGCCAGACCAGCAGGGCGGCGATCAGCGCCCCCGCGGCCATCAGCCCGGTGGTGGAGATGACCTTCACGTCCCAGACCCGCCAGGCGATGACACCGAGGATGGCCCACACCGGCACGGTGAGCGCGGCCAGGCCGAACACGGCCCTGCGGTTCGTGACCTCGAGACCCGCGGCCTTGCGGCTGCGCACGTAGGCCACCCCGTCGGGGGTGTCGGCGACCGCCCGCAGGTAGAGCAGGCCGTAGGCCGCGGCCATCACGCCGGTGAGGCCGATCGCCCAGCGCCAGCCGTCGGGTGAGCCGGTGGCCGACGCGATCCACGTGGCCAGGGCGGGCAGGCCGAAGGCGGCGGCCGAAGCGCCGAAGTTGCCCCAGCCGCCGTAGACGCCCTCGGCCGTGCCGAGGTCGGCCGGGGCGAACCACTCCGAGACCATGCGGATGCCGACCACGAAGCCGGCGCCGACCAGGCCGAGCAGCAGCCGGCTGATCACCATCATCTGGAAGGTCTGGGCGGTGGCGAACATCGTGCAGGGGATGACGGCGTAGACCAGGATCGCCCCGAACGTGCGGCGGGGCCCGAAGCGGTCGAGCGCCATGCCGACGAACACCCGCCCCGGCACGGTGAGGGCCACGTTGCACAACCCGAGGGTGACGAGCTGCGCCTTCGACAGGTGGAGCTGCTCACCGATGGTCTTCGAGAAGGGGGCGAAGTTGAACCACACCACGAAGGACAGGAAGAACGCGAACCAGGTGAGGTGGAGCACCCGGTAGGGGCCCTCGAAGGACCAGAGCTTGCGCAGGCGGGATCCGATGCCCTCGGACGAGGGCTCGGGTGGTCGAACGGTCGCGGTGTCGGCTGGCATGCCGACCATCCTGGGGGGTCCGGGTTTCCCGGACGTTCGCGGCGTGTTACGTCCTGCGCCCACCCCGATCACCTCCGAGCCCCTTCGATGTGCAGCACCTCATCGGAGGTCCGGCGCGATGTGCATGGGCCGAAACGATCCGGAAACAGGGGCTCGGAGGCCATGCGGGCCTATGCCGCGTCGCGCTCGCCGTCTCGGAGCAGGATGGCCATGAGCCGCTCCTGCACCTGGCGGAAGTGCGGGTCGTCGACGATCGTGACCCGGTCGCGGGGCCGTGGGATCTCGACCGGGATGACGTCGGCGACCGACGCTCCAGGCGGGTTGCTCATGACCACGATGCGGTCCGACAGCATGATCGCCTCGTCGATGCCGTGGGTGACCATGACCACGATCTCGGTCTCGCTCTCGCTGGTCCAGAGGTCGACGAGCTGGGCCTGCAAGCGGCTCCGGGTCAGGGCGTCGAGGGCGCCGAAGGGCTCGTCGAGCAGCAGGGCGCGGGGCTCGACCGCGAACGCGCGTGCCACCGCGCAGCGCTGCTTCATGCCGCCCGACACCTGGTGCGGACGCTTGTCGCGGTGTTCCCAGAGGCCCACGCCGGTCAGGTACCGCTCGGTGGCATGGTCGACCTTCTCGACTCGACCAGTCGCGGCGGGCCGAGCGCACCGCGACCTGCACGTTGCGCACCAGGCTGAGGCGGGGCAGCAGCGAGTACTGCTGGAACACCATGGCCCGGTCGGGTCCGGGCTCGCGCACCACCTCGCCGTCGAGCGTGATGGTGCCGGCGTCGGGGCGGACGAGGCCGCCGATGGCCCCGAGCAGGGTGGACTTGCCGCAGCCCGAGTGACCGATGAGCGACACGAACTCGCCCGGCTCGACGTGCAGCGACACGTCGCGGAGCACCGCCTGGGCCTTGGCCCCGGTGCCGTAGGACTTCCAGATGCCTTCGATCTCGAGGCTCACGGCCGGACCCCCTGCTCGATGCGCCGACCGACGGCGACGAAGACCAGGTCGAGGGCCACGCCGACGACGCCGATCAGGAGGATGGCCGAGAGGACGTGGCTCAGGCCCGGGCCGTTGTAGGACTGCCAGACGAAGAAGCCGATGCCCGAGGCGGCCGACAGCATCTCGGCGGCCACGATGACCATCCACGCCACGCCCATCGACAGCCGGAGCCCCGTCATCACCGACGGCATGGCGTGGGGCACGACGATGCCGCGCAGCCGGGCCCAGCGCGAGAACCGGAACACCCGGGCCACGTCGAGCTGGTCGTCGGGTACCGAGGCGGCGCCGGCCGCGGTGTTGAGCAGCACGGGCCAGAGCGCGGTGATGAAGATGACCCACACCGCGGCCTTGTCGGCCTTGACCATGATCGTGAGCCAGATCGGGAACCACGCCAGCGGTGACACCGGCCGCAGCAGCTGGATGACCGGGTTGAACATCCGGGTGGCCCAACGGCTGGTGCCGATCAGGAAGCCGAGCGGGATGCCGACCAGGGCGGCCATGGCGAAGCCCTTGAACACCCGCACCAGCGAGTCGAGCAACTGCAGCCCGACTCCCTTGCCCGCCGAGCCGTCCGCCTCGAAGGCGTGGCCCAGCAGATCGCGCAGGGTCGAGAGCGTCGCCGCCGGCCCGGGGAGCATCGGCGCCCGCCAGCTGGCGAACTGCCAGACCGCGCCGAGCACGGCGAACCCGGCGACGGCCCACCCGAGCCCCGCGAGCGCGTGGCGCACCCTGTGGGAGGCGGGTGGAGGGGGCGCCGATCCCAGTGGCGACATGGTCGGGGCGGCGTCGGCCGCCGCGACCTGCCCGGTCGCGGTGAGGTCGACCGGGACATCGAGGCCGGAAGCCACGGTGGCGCTCATGACCGGGCCGCCTCGACCTCGGGCTTCGTCGGGTCGAACGTGTTGCCGTCGAGCTTCACCTCGAACGGTGCCATGGCGTCGTCCGGGACGGTGATGCCCATCGAGGATGCGACCTCTTCGTAGAGGTCGGTGAGGATGAGCTTGTCGGCCAGTTCCTTGGCTGCCGGCAGCGCGTCCAGGTAGCCGAAGCGGACGTACTGGGCCATGAACCAGATGGCGTGACCGCTGCGCGGCAGGTTCACCTGCCCGTCGCGATGGAACCGCATGCGGGCGTCGCCGAACTCCTTGGTGCCGAGATCGGCACCGAGGTCGTAGGTGCCGCCGAGCCGGGACTCGATCTCGGCCGGGGTGGCGTTCACGTACTTCTCGACGCCGATGATCCTGGCGACCTCGCTGACGTTGTCCGAGTCGTCACACCACTGGCAGGCCTCGAGGGTGGCCTTCATCACGTCGGAGAGCACGTCGCGCTTCTCGGTGGCGAAGGTCTCGTTCACGACCAGCGCCTTCTCCGGGTGGTTCAGCCAGAGGTCCTGCGTGGCGATCGTGGTGAAGCCCTTGGTCTTGGCCACCGCTCGTGCGTTCCACGGCTCGCCCACGCAGTAACCCCGGACGTTCTCCTGGCTGAGGTTGTTGAACATGTCGGGTGGCGGGATGGCCTTGATCTCGATGCCGTCGGCCGCGGGATCGAGGCCGCCGGCCTTCATCCAGTAGCGCAGCCACATGTCGTGGGTGCCACCCGGGAAGGTCATGCCGAACGACTTGGCCCCCTTGCTCTTGATGACCTCCGCCGCCCTGCTCGGGTCGCCGTAGCCCGCCTCGGCCAGGTCGCTGGCCAGGGTGATGCCCTGCCCGTTCTGGTTGAGCATCATGGCGACCCGCAGCTTCTCGGCCACGTCGCTTCCGCCCTCGATCTTGCTGACGCCCGTGGCCACCGACCACGGCAACGAGAACAGGGCGTGCGCGCCGTCGAACTCGCCGCTGATCAGCTTGTCGCGGACGCCGGGCCAGGACTTGCCGTTCTCGAGCGTCACGTCGAGGCCGTACTTGTCGAAGTAGCCCTTCTCCTTGGCGATCACGAGCGGGGCGCAGTCGGTGAGGGAGATGAACCCGAGGGTCACCTTCCTCGGCGTGCCCCCGGCGCCCCCGGTGCCGGTCGGGCCCTGGGTCGAGCCGGTCGATGTCGCGGCGGAGGACCCGCACGCGCTGAGCGCACCGGTCGCGGCGGCACCGAGCGCCACGGCGCCGGTCGTCTTGAGAAACGTTCGTCTGTTCACGGGGCGCAACGTACGGAGCGCACGGATCGGGACGGTTTCGCCGCGGTGAACGGGTCAGCACATCCGGCTCACCCCGACCACGGTTCGCCACGATGGCGCCTCTCGTCCCGTGGAACGGGGCCGAGAGGAAGGTGGCCGCAGTCTGCGATCAGCCCTCGGGGGGACGAGCCTGCAGCGCGAGCAGCTGGACGATCGCGGCATGGTCGAGCGTGGCCCCACGGGCGGTCGACCGGCCGATGCCACCCGCGTCGAATCGCCCGGAAGCGGGATCACGGCCCTCACGCCAGAGGCGCTCGAGGTACCGGTCGAGCTCGGCCAGCACCCGGGGCTGGGGCGCGGCGGCATGCAGCCGCAGCAGCGTGCGGAACAGCGCGGCGTTGTCGGCCGGCGGTCGTCGCCACAGCTGCTCGTCGGCGGTCAGGCGGTCGAGGATCGACGCGCCCCGCGCGACGGCCCGTTCGAGCCAGCGGGGGTCACCCGTCACCGACCCGCGGGTCAGCGCCGCGTCGATGGCCGCCACGTCGTCGAGGTCGTCCGAGTCGGGGTCGTCGATATCGAGGACGTCGGCTTCGGTCGCGATCGCCGCGAAGCGCTCGATGCCGGTGACGAGGAACAGGCGACCGGCGAGATCGACCCTCGAGGGACCGGACGGCACCACCTCGAAGGTGCGCTTGGCCCGGTGCAGCCAGAGGCTGTCGGCGGCAGGGGGGACGAGCTGGGCATGGGCCTGGAGCGCGGCGAGCGCAACGGCGGCGTTGTCCGCACCCGACACCGCGTCGGTGCCCGGGTAGTCGGCGTACCCGTCGCCCCACCGGTAGAGCTCGAGCGTGTCGGCCAGGTCGCCGAGGGACGGATCCGACGGCGCGTTCGCGCTGGCCGTGGCGGCATCGAGCCGATCGAGGTCGAGCCGCGCCGCCAGCACCTGGGCCAGCGGTCGCAGCGGGCAGATCCCACCCCCGTCCCCCGGTCCGTCCATCACCAGCAGCTGCCCGCCACCACGCCGCAGCATGCAGCTGCGGCACAGGTCGGCCCACGCGACGCCGGCCCGGGTCTCCGCCCCGGACTGCTCGGCTCCCGGACCCCGACGCCGGCGTCGTCGACCCCGGAGCCGTCCCCGCCCGCCCTCGACCTGGTCGTCATCGCGCGGCATCCGGGTCACGCTACGGCGGCGGACGGACGAGGTGGAGGTTGATCGGGTAGCGCCAAGCTCGACCCTTCCAGGCGGCGAACGCTCCGATCGCGCCCGTTGCGTAGCCGTAGAGCGCGAGCGGGATCCAGACGACGTACATCAGCACGACCAGGAGGTTCGGGCCGGCGACGGCCGCGGCGGTGGCGACGAGGTACGGCAGCAGCACGATCTGCAGGTTCAGGACCTCGGCGGTGACCGCACGGAGGAAGGGATCTCGACGAGCTGACGTCAGCCGCACGACCCATGCCACGACGAGGAGCGGCCCCAGCCAGCACCAGAGCTGGCAGATGACGGCGACGATGCGGGCGTTCCGGCTCGGCACACCGGCGATGTTCACCCGCTGGTCGATCTCAGGTGGTCGTGGCGGTCGTGACGCAGATGTCGAGGTCGACCTCGATCAGCCCTCGGTCATGGTCGATCGCGGTGGCGATGGTGTCGAACTGCCGGGCCAGCTCGGCGTCACGCTCCGACCCGGCAACGACGTCCTGGTTGGCCGGATCCTCGAAGATCGCGGTGATCTTCGCCCACTGATCGACCAGGTCCTTCGAGTCGTTCACCAGCCGCTTGCAGGACTCGGTGATGGCCTTCGCACCGGCCACCTGGGCCTGCGCGACGGCCAGATCCTCCTGGGCCTTGGTCAGCTGGGCGTGCGCGTCGTCGGCCTGGGTCTGCGCGGCGTCGCGCTGGTCCCGCACGCGGTCGCGGCTCGGGGTGGTGGCGAAGTAGGTGGCGCCGACACCGGCTGCCACCCCGATCAGCAGCGCCACCGCGGCGACGGCGAGCACCTTGGTCCACGCCCGGCGAGGTCGGGGCTCGGCCGCGATCGGAGCCCCCGACGGGGCCACGAGCTGGTCGGCGGAGCCGACCGGCGGCCACGAGCCGGATCCGTAGGGCGCCTGCGGCGCCGTCGGGACGGAGAGGTAGGGGCTCGGACCCGGCGGGCCCGCCGGTCGCGGGTTCGGCATGGTCGGATCCGGTCCGTACGGACCCGCGGGGGCCGAGCCCGCGACCTGTGGGTCGGGTGGAGCCGGGCTCGGGACGTAGGGACTCGGTGGAGGCGAGCTCGGCACGCCGGAGCCGGCTCCCATCAGGTCAGGATCACGCCAGTCGTCATGATTCTCCTCCCCGGCCCGCCGCACGCGGGTGTCGCCCGGCGCCCAGTATCGCCTCTCGCACCGCTCCGTGCGGCGGAGTTCACGCGAGGTGCTGGCCGATGAACTCGAGCTGGGGCGCGGCCGAGCGGGTCCAGAACGACTCGTCGTGGCAGCCGGGCCGCAGACCGCCCTCAGGCGTGGGGTCGAGCTGGGACCGCAGCCGTCGCACCTCCCCAGCAAACGGGTCGTCGGTGCCGCAGTCGACCCGCAGCGGAACGCCGTCGAGCTCGGTCGTGCGGGCGAAGATGTCGTTCGCCGCGAAGTCGGCCTCGGAGTCGAAGGTGCCCGGCTGGGTCGCGCCGTAGGTGGCCCACAGGGCCGGGCTCGACGCCACGACCGCGGCGATCCGCTCCAGCCCCATCGTCGTGGCGAGCAGCAGCGCCCCGAAGCCCCCGAGCGACCACCCCCACAGCCCGACCTGCTGCGTCTCGAGGCCCCGCGCCGCCAGCATCGGCAGCAACTCGTCGGTGAGCATGGCCGGCGGGTCGTCGCCATCGGTCCGGCGATGCCAGTTGGTCGCGTCCCCGCCGTCGACCGTGGCGATGGCGAACGGCGGCGACGTGCCCCGCTCGACGGCATCGGCCAGCACGTACTGCAGCGCGACGGTGTCGAACGGCCAGGAGTGATCGCCGCCCCGGCCGTGCAGGGCGACGCAGACCGGCACTGCGGCCCGGTCGTCGGACCCCGGTGGATACGCGACGGTCCAGCCGACCTCGGCCCCGGCCCGCGCCGCCGAGGTGAACGAGCCCGACACGAGCGGTCCCGGCTCGACATCGGGCACCAGCGCCATCGAGCCGCACCCGCCCAGGGCGCGGTGCAGCCGCGACCGCCCGGGGAGCACGCCCTCCTCGACCAGCCCGACGCCGCCCGCTCCGGCCAGCGCGATCACCCCGAGGGCTCCCCCACCGATCAGCAGGCGTCGTCGGCTGACCGTCACCCGCCCGACGCTACGGGATCAGTCCTCGCTGAGGCGGTACCCGCGGCGAACCACGGTCTCGATGCCGACGCCGGCGACGGTGAGCCGCTGGCGCAGACGACCGACGGTGACCTCGACGACGTGCTCGTCGGTCTCCCCCTCCCACACCCGGCGCAACAGCGCCGCCTTCGACACGACGACCCCGGGCCGATCGGCCAGCACGGCCAGCACCTCCCGCTCGCGGTCGGACAGCAGCACGGGATCACCCTCGCCGACCCGGGCCATGCGACCCTGCAGCGTCACGGTGTGGCCCCCGAGGGTCAGGGCCCGGCGGCGGTCGGTGAAGTCCGCCGCGAAGGCCCGCACCATGGCGCCGAGCCGCGGGGTGACCGGCTCGATGGCCTCCTCGATGCCGAACGAGCGCACCCGGTCGGCACAGACCGGCCCGACCACCACGGCGACGGTGGTGCCGGTGGCGAAGGCGGCCAGCACCTCGTCGGTCACCCCGAGCTCGTCGGCGATGGTGAAGAAGTTCGTGACCGCATGGGCCGCGGTGAAGGTCACCGCGTCGATCGAGCCGTCGACCACGCCCTGGATCGCCCGGCGAGCCTGGCTGCGGTCCTCGGGCAGCTCCCACCGGTAGACCGGGACGGCCACCATGTCGACGCCGAGATCGGCCACCGCGGCGGCCATCCACTCGTCGGGGGACCCGTCGAGCTGCACGGCGACACGAGGCACGTCGTGGCCCTCGCCGATCGGCAGCGTGCCGCCGCGGTGGGCCGCGGCCAGGTGCTCCATCAGCTCGGAGTTGCGGGAGTTGGGGGTGCACCAGTCGACGTCGATGCCGGCGGTCAGGGCGGCCCCGACGGCCTTGGGACCGCGAGCCAGCACCAGCGCCGAGCGCAGCACGTCGAGCAGCGCGTCGCCCAGCCCGAGTCCCTCCGCTCCGGCGAGCCAGCTGCGCACGCCGAGCCCGGTGGTGAACAGCACGACGTCGGGCGGATCGGCGATGAGCGACTCGGTGGCCAGCCGCAGGCGATCCTCGTCGCCCAGCGGGAGGGTGCGGATGGTCGGGCCGTGCACCACCCGTGCCCCGCGGCGTTCGAGCAGCTGGGTCTGCTCGTCCCACCGGCGGTCGGCCGTGACGGCCACGGTGAACCCGTGCAGCGCACCCATCGTCGGATCGACCCCGCGCGTCATGCGGACATGGTGGTCGAGGCGTGTTTCCGAACGGTTTCCCGCGGATTGCTCCGGTATGAGCATCTCCTGGTGCAGCGCACCGGCAGCAACGTCAGCGGCTACGCGTCGACCGGATCGACCGGGGACGGGGAGACCTGCACCCGATCACCGAGGAGCCGCACCGCCCAGATGTCGACCCGAACGGTCGGGTCGTCGACGGCCTCGCCGGTGCGCAGGTCGAAGCGCTGCTTGTGCACGGGTGACGCCACCGTGGGCCGGTCGCCGAGCGATCCGACGATGCCCCTCGACAGCACCGACGCGCCGCTGTACGGGTCGATGTTGTCGATGGCGTAGAGCTCGTCGTCGAGGCCGGCGCCGGAGCTGCAGCGGAACACGGCCACCGCCCGGTCGTGAACCAGCGCCGCCACGCCCCGATCGGGCGTCAGGCCCGACAGCGCGCACACGTCGACCCAACGGTCGGAGCCGACGGCGTTGGCGGGCCGGCTCCCGTCGACGACGGTCATCGGATCGCCACCGCGACCTCGCGCTCGATCAGGCGCTCGTCAGGGGTGGCCGGACGGATCTGGCCGCGCTCCTCGACGAACACGATGCTCGGGTCGACCTGGTCGGGAGCGTTGACGAACGACACGAACCGGGCGACCCGTTCGGGGTTCTCGATGGTGGCCTTCCACTCGCACTCGTAGGTGGCGACGTGTCGGGCCATGTCGGCGTCGAACTCGGCGCACAGGTCGAGGGCGTCGTCGACGATCACCCGCCGCAGGTGATCGACCCCGCCCTCGAGCTGCTCGAGCCACGACGCCGTGCGCTGCAGGCGATCGGCGGTGCGCACGTAGAACATCAGGAACCGGTCGATCAGCCGGACCAGCTCGTCGTCGTCGAGGTCCTCGGCGAACAGCACCGCGTGCCGTGGCCGCTGGCCCCCGTTGCCGCCGAGGTAGAGGTTCCACCCCCGCTCGGTGGCGATGACCCCCACGTCCTTGCTCTGGGCCTCGGCGCACTCGCGGGAACACCCCGACACCGCCATCTTGATCTTGTGGGGCGAGCGCAGGCCCCGGTAGCGCAGCTCGAGGGCGATGGCCATCGACGTGGAGTCCTGCACGCCGTAGCGGCACCACGTCTCGCCCACGCACGACTTCACCGTGCGCAGCGCCTTGCCGTAGGCGTGACCGGACTCGAACCCGGCGTCGACCAATCGCTTCCAGATCGGCGGGAGCTGCTCGACCCGGGCACCGAACAGATCGACCCGCTGGCCGCCGGTGATCTTGGTGTAGAGACCGAAGTCGCGGGCGACCTCCCCGATGGTGATGAGCCCCTCCGGCGTGACCTCGCCCCCGGGGATGCGGGGCACCACCGAGTAGGTGCCGTCGCGCTGGAGGTTGGCGAGGAAGTGGTCGTTGGTGTCCTGCAGGGCGGCCTGGTCGTCGTCGAGGATGTAGCGGTTCGTGCGAGTGGCCAGGATCGACGCCACCGTGGGCTTGCAGATCTCGCAGCCGCGGCCGGTGCCGTGACGGGCCAGCACCTCGCCGAACGTCTCGTACCCGTGCACCTGGATGATCGAGAACAGGTCCTGTCGGCTGAACGGGAAGTGCTCGCACAGCGACCGGTCGAGCTCGACGCCGGACTTGGCCAGCTCGTCGCGCAGCACGTCGGTCATGAGCGGCACGCAGCCCCCGCAGCCGGTGCCGGCTCGGGTGGTGGCCTTGAGCGACCCGACCTCGTGCGAACCGTCGCCGATGGCCGAGCAGATCGAGCCCTTGGTGACGTTCTCGCACGAGCAGATGGTGGCCGAGTCGGCCATGGCTCCGACCCCGACCAGAGCGGCGCCGTTGCCACCTTGATCGAGGCCGAGATCGGGGAGGATGAGCGCCTCGGGGTGCTCGGGCGTTGGCATGTCGCCGCGCGCCATCTGCACGAGGGTGCCGTAGGCCGCGGCATCACCGACCAGCACCCCGCCGAGCACGGTGCCGTCGCCCGCGACCACGAGCTTCTTGTAGACGTCGGTGCGCGGGTCGTCCCACACGATCTCGTGGGCCCCCTCACTGGTGGCGTGGGCGTCGCCGAAGCTGGCCACGTCGACGCCGAGCAGCTTGAGCTTGGTGCTCATGTCCGCACCGGTGAACGGCGTGGCGGCGGCGCCGGTCAGCTGGCGGGCCACCGATCGGGCCATGTCATAGCCCGGGGCGACCAGGCCGTAGATGCGGCCGTCGACCAGGGCGCACTCACCGATGGCCCACACGTCGGGGGCCGACGTGCGCAGCAGTTCGTCGACGACGATGCCGCCCCGCTCGCCCAGCTCGAGGCCGGCCGCGCCGGCGAGGTCGTCGCGGGGGCGGATGCCGGCCGAGAACACGAGCACGTCCGTGGGCAGGTCCGAGTGGTCGTCGTCGGCGAAGGTCAGGTGGGAGACCCAACCGTCGTCGCCGGCGACGATCTCGGTGGTGGCATGACCGAGGTGCACGTGCACGCCGAGCGACTCGATCTGGCGCCGCAGGGCCCGGCCGCCGCCGTGGTCGACCTGCACCGGCATGAGCCGGGGTGCGAACTCGACCACGTGCGTCTCGAGCCCCATCGCCCGCAGGGCGTTGGCCGCCTCGAGCCCGAGCAGCCCGCCCCCGATGACCGTGCCGACCGACGCACCGGGTCGCATGGCCGCCTCCGCCATGGCTTCGAGGTCGTCGATGGTGCGGTAGACGAAGGTGCCGCCGACGTCGCGGCCCGGGACCGGGGGCACGAACGGGTACGAGCCGGTGGCCAGCACGAGGGCGTCGTAGCGGATCGTGCGGCCCCCGTCGGACGTGACGGTGTGGGCCTCGGTGTCGATCGAGCCCACCCGGTCGCCCAGGTGGACGGTGATGCCGTGGCGCTCGAAGAAGCCGGGCTCGACCAGCGAGAGGTCGTCGGCCGTCGCCCCGGTGAAGTACGAGCTCAACCCCACCCGGTCGTAGGCGGGGCGGGGCTCCTCGCAGAACGTGACGATCTCCCACGGCTCGCCGGAGCGGCCGGGCTCGCTCTGGAGGTCGGCGACGGTCTCGAGCAGCTTGTGCCCGACCATGCCGTTTCCCACGACCACGAGCCGGCGGCGATCTGTCATGGCCCCACCCAACAGGACCGCTGTTGCCCCGCCGTTGCTCCGGGGTGAATCGACCGAGAACGCCGCCCGACACCGCCGCGCCCCCGTTCGTGCGCCCCCTCACACGCCCGTTCGTATGCCTGAGAGCAACGGCCACCGACGACACGCCGACCGATGAAATCCGTGCACTGATCCACGACATGTGTCGATCAGTGCACAGATTTCGCAGGAGCCCGCGTCAGACCTCAGCTCCCCGCGGTGGCCCGCTGCCGCCGGGCCTCCCGGAGCTCCACCACCGCCAGGGTGACGGCCGCCGCCAGGACGAGTGCCGACAGGCAGGCCAGACCCAGGATCGTGGCCGCGCCGACGTTGTTGACCAGGTCCGACGCGTCCGGGTCTCGCTCCGCCCCGATGGCCATCGCCCCGAACAGCGCGGTACCGAGGAACCCGGCCGCCGTCGCTCCCGCCTTCGCCCCCGCCCGGCCGTGCCAGACACCGACCCCAAGGGCAGCGAGGAGCACTCCCAAGCCGCCCACGACGAGACCCGCCACGGCGTCGTGGAACACCATCCACACCGACGCGCCGGCGGCGGCGTACCCGACTCCGAGCAGGACCGCACTCACGGCCAGCAGCTTCGACCAGGTTCGGGTCACGCCAGACCTCCCCACGCTCGCGCCCGCCGAACGGCGACCCCAGGACACGCCGACCGACGAAATCCGTGCAGAGATCCACGACATGTGTCGATCAGTGCACAGATTTGGCAGGGGCCGCGCGGCAGGACGCCCACCGTCAGACCATGAACATGACCTTGAGGGCGTCGAAGGCCTCGATGCAGTGGCCGGCGCCGAGCACGACGCACTCGAGGGGGGCCTCGACCAGGTGCACCGGGATCTCGGTCTCCTGGGCCAGGCGCAGGTCGAGGCCGCGCAGCATGCCGCCGCCGCCGACCAGGTGGATGCCCTGGATGATGAGGTCCTGGGCCAGCTCGGGCGGCGCCTGGCCGAGGCACTCGACCACCGAGTCGACCATGGCCGACACCGGCTCGTCGATGGCCTCTCGGACCTCCTCGGCCGACAGCACGACGGTCTTGGGCAGGCCGCTCATCAGCTCGCGGCCGCGCACCTCGGCCGCGTACTCGTCCTCGGTGGGCCAGGCCGAGCCGATGGTGACCTTGATCTCCTCGGCCGTGCGCTCACCGATGGCGATGCCGTACTCACGACGGATGTAGGTCTGGATGTGGGCGTCGATGTCGAAGGAGCCGACCCGCACCGCCTCGAGCGCCACCACCCCGCCGAGGGAGATGAGCGCGGTCTCCGAGGTGCCGCCGCCGATGTCGACGACCATGTTGCCCATCGGCTCGTTGATGGGGAGCCCGGCGCCGATGGCCGCGGCCATGGGCTGCTCGATCAGGTGGGCCTCGGAGGCTCCGGCCCGCTTGGCCGCCTCGATGACGGCCCGGCGCTCGACCGCGGTGATGGCCGACGGCACGCAGATCACGACGCGCGGCCGGTTGAACCGGCTGACCCCGACCCGCTGCAGCAGCAGGCGGATCATGCGCTGGGTGATCTCGAAGTCGGTGATGGCGCCCTTGCGCAGGGGTCGCACGGCCACGATGTAGCTGGGCGTGCGGCCGATCATCTGCCAGGCCTCGTGCCCCATGGCCAGCACGTCCTGCGTGCGGCTGTTGAGGGCGATCACCGAGGGCTCGTTCAAGACGATGCCCTCGCCGCGCGCGTAGACGAGCGTGTTGGCGGTGCCGAGATCGATGGCGAGGTCGCGAGCTATGGCCGCCGCTCCTCGGGATCGGCCGGGGCCGGCGGCCCGGCGGGGCCGTTGATGGGCTCGCGCGGGGCCGGTTGGCGGGGCGACCGTCGGGACGGCGGTTGGGCCGTGCGCTTGCGGCGACGGCTCGGATGGGGCTCGTCGGCGTCGCGTCCGAGGGCCTTCATCTCGCGGGAGAAGTCGTCGATGCTCGACATGAACGTCTTGGGCTTGCGGTTCAGGGCCCACACCGCCAACGACCCGGCGACGATGCCCGCGACGGCGATGAGGAGGAACCCGGCGTTGCTCACGACCCGGTCTCCGACAGGGAGGCCGGCTCGTCGAGGTCGTCCAGCTCGACGAGGTGCTGGGCTTCGAGGCCCCAGCTCTCGCCGCCCTCCCAGGTCTCGCGCTTCCAGATCGGCACGGTGGCCTTGAGCGCGTCGATGGCGAACCGGGCCGCGTCGAAGGCCTCACCCCGGTGTGGCGCCGAGGCCACGACGACCACCGCGGCGGTGCCCAGCGGGACCGGCCCGGTGCGGTGCAGCAGGGCGAGGCGGCCCAGCTCGGGCCACCGGCGCCGGGCCTCGGCCGCGATGGCCGCCATCCGCGGGAGGGCCTGCTCCTCGTAGGCCTCGTACTCGAGCGCCTGCACGCCGTCGCGCCCGATGGAGTGGTCGCGAGCGGTGCCGCTGAACACCACGACCGCGCCGCACCGCGGGAGCACGGCCCAGTCGGCGGCAGCACCGAACGGCAGCGGATCGGCGGACAGCCCGATCCAGTCGTCGGCTCCGGCGGGTGGTGTCACCCGGCCATGGTAGGCGACTCGCCCTCCGGAGCCGACGCGAGGGCGCGGCCACCTGGGGCCGCGCCCTCACTATCGTTTCGCCCGTGCCGCTCGATGACGAACCCGAAGACGGTCCCGGGTTCGGCCCTCCCCTCCCCCAGGACGACCGCCTCTGGCGCCACCCGTCCGAGCTCGGTTCGGGCGGGCCGATCACCGTCATCGCGGCTCCGGTCAACCGGCGGCGCACCATCGGCGTCGGCGTCGCCTCGGGGCTGGTCGGCGCGGCGGCCATGCTCGTCGTCGTGTTCGCGATCGGCGGCTTCCAGACCAAGCGCCCGGTCCGCCCGGTCGAGACGATCCAGCTCTCGGCCCCGAAGGACCCGGCGCCGACCGAGCTGGCCATCGCCGACGGGGTCTTCCCGGCCGTGGCCCGCATCGACGCGACCAAGGCCACCGGCACCGTGTCGAGCACCGCCGTGGTGTTCCGCGACGACGGCCACCTCCTCACCACCGCCGATGCGGTCGAGGCCGCCGACAGCCTCACCGTGCAGCTCTACGACGGCACCGTGCTCCCGGCCGTGGTCGTGGGCGTCGACCGGGCCACCGACGTCGCCGTGGTCAAGGTCGAGCGGGAGCAGCTCAAGACCGCGGTCCTCGCGTCGGACACCTCGCTCCAGCTGGGCGAGCCGACCATCGCCATCGAGTGCATCCCCGGCAAGGCCGGCTCCCCGAACGTCTCGGTCGGGCTGATCAGCGCCCTCGACCGTCGGGTCGACGACGACCGCGGCACGTCGATGCACGGCATGATCCAGACCAACGTCCGGGTGTCCACCGCCGGGTCGGGCGCGGTGCTGGTCGACAGCACCGGCGCGGTGATCGGCCTGGTCACCCGACGTGGGCTCGGCGGGGCCGATGGCGACCCGGGCGCGACCGACGACGACCAACCCGGTCAACACCAAGGCCGCGGTGCTGGTGCCCCGCTACGCCACCCCGATCGGCTTCGCCAAGTCCGAGGCCGACGAGCTGATCACCCTCGGGCACGTGGTGCACTCGTGGCTCGGGGTCGAGTCCCGCGACCTGACCGACAGCGAGACCGACCGGCTCGGCCGCACCGGCGCCCGCATCGACTCGGTGACCCCTGGCAGCCCCGCGGCCAACGCCGGGCTCGCGGCCGGCGACATCGTGCTCGGCATCGACAACCACCCGATCGGGTCGAGCTCCGACCTGGTGGTGGCCCTGCGCCAGTACAAGCCCAACCAGTCGGTCGGCATCACCTACGAGCGCGACGGTGGTGACCAGGTCGCCATCGCCATCCTGGCCGAGAAGCTGTCGGTCCCGTAGTCAGCGGTGTCGGCGGCGGATGGCCCAGACGATGCCGCCGACCGCCGCCACGAGGACGCCGGCGGCGCCCAGCAGGGACAGCTCCTGGCGGCGGCGCGGGCTCATCGAGGCCAGCGGCCCACCGGGGTCGGCCTCGACGTAGGCCTCCTCGCTGCGGTGGCGGGGCTGCCAGCCCGTGGCCCGGAGGCGATCGTTGGCCACGACCCACGAGTGGCGGGTGTAGGCCCAGCCCTCGGGTGGCCCGGTCGTGCCGATGTCGGCGCGCATCGTGGCCAGGCGACCGCTGATGCCGGCCGGCAAGTGGAGGCGGCCGACCGGGCCGGCCAGGTCGCGCAGCACGTCGGCGGGGAGCCAGCCGTCGGGTGCGACGTTGAACGGGCCGTCGAGCGTGTCGCGGCGGGCGTGGTCGATGGCCGAGGCCAGGTCGTCGAGGTGCAGGAACTGGCTGGGTCGGTCGGTGCCCGACGCCCGCAGCGCGGCGGCCGACCAGGGCGAGGTCGAGAGCCACTCGACGGACTCGCCGCTGACCGACACCGCCGGGCGCAGCACCGCGACCCTGGGGACGGGCCGGACTGGGCCGCCCGCCACTCGAACACCAGCCGCTCGCTCTCGGCCTTGGCCGACGCGTAGGGCAGGCCGGGATCGGGTCGCAGCGGGGCCTCCTCGGTGAGCGGCACCGGGTTGTTGGCCCAGGCCCCGTAGACCATCGCGCTCGACAGGATGACGACGTGGCCGACGCCGACCGCGGCCGCCGCGTCGAGCACGGCCCGGGTGTCGGCCAGGTCGGACGAGGCCGAGCCGCTGGCGGGAAGCCCGTCGGGCCCAGGGCCCTGGCCCGACCCGAGGTGCACCAGCACGTCGGCCTCGGCGAGGAAGCCCTTCATCTCGGGGTCGTCGAGGGCGATGGCGCGGGTCTCGATCGACGGCGGCATCTCGGCGGACAGCACCCCCGGGCCGACCGCCAGCACCCGGGTGACGGCCGTCGTCCGCCGCGGCCAGGGCCGCGACCCGCCGGCCCGAGCGGGCCCGCGGCGCCGGCGATCACGACGGTCTGGCTCATGCCGCCATGATGCCCGGTGCGCCCGGCCGTCGCACCATTTCCGCGCGCGGTGACCGCTCGTGACGGGTGGCGAAGGACCGGGGCGGATCGGGAGCGGGACCCGCCTACCATGCTCGCGATGAGCAACTTCGGCCTCCCTGGTGGCCCTGGCGACGATCCGTTCGGCGACGACAACCCGTTCAAGGGGATGCCGATCTTCGGCGACCTGGCCAAGCTCTTCCAGCAGCAGGGCCCCGTCAACTGGGATGCCGCCCGCCAGCTGGCCTTCTCGATCGCCACCGGCGACACCACCACCAGCGAGCCCAACGTCGACCCGCTCGAGCGCATCAAGATCGAGCAGCTCGCCCGGGTGGCCGATCTGCAGGTGGCCAACGCCACCGGGCTGTCGACCTCGGTCACCGGTCGGGGCGTCACCATCGTGCCCGTCACCCGCACGCAATGGGCCCAGCAGACGCTCGACGCCTACCGGCCGCTGTTCGAGAAGCTGGCCGGGTCGCTGCACCAGGACGAGCCGGTCATGCCCGACGAGGCGCCGAGCGCGGCCGACCCCATGGCGTGGATGGCGCCCCTCATGCAGATGATCGGCCCCACCATGCTCGGCATGACCGCCGGCTCGATGGTCGGACACCTCGCCCAGCGCTCGTTCGGCCAGTACGACCTCCCGATCCCCCGCCCACCGTCCGACGAGCTCACCATCGTCACGCCCAACCTCGATCGGTTCGTCGACGAGTGGAGCCTCCCGGCCGACGACCTCCGCCTCTGGGTCTGCCTCCACGAGATCGCCACCCACGCGGTGCTCGGGGTGCCCCACGTGCGGGCGGCGCTCCAAGGGATGCTGGAGGCCTACCTCGACGGGTTCGAGACCGACCCGGGCAGCCTCGAACGCCAACTCGGCGAGGTCGACATGTCGAGCTCCGGCGACATGGCCGGGCTGCAGCAGATGTTCGGCGATCCCGAGACGCTGCTCGGCGCCATCCAGTCCCCCGCCCAGCGCGAGCTGCTGCCCCGGCTCGAGGCACTGGTGGCGGTCATCGTCGGCTACATCGACCACACCATGGACCAGATCGGCACCGGGCTGGTCGGCTCGTACTCGATGGTCACCGAGGCCGTCCGCCGCCGCCGGGTCGAGGCCGACCAGTCCGATCGGTTCGTCGAGCGCCTCTTCGGGCTCGAGCTCACCCAGGCCCAGTACGACCGGGGCGCCGCCTTCGTCGCCGGGGTGGTCGAACGGGCCGGAGCCGACGGCGCTGGCCCGGCTGTGGGTGTCGGCCGACAACCTGCCGACGCCGGCCGAGGCCGACGCTCCCGGGCTCTGGCTCGCCCGCATCGACCTGCCGAGCTGAGCCCTGGGCCGCCACCCGGGGCAGAGTTTCGGCGCACGATGAACGTCCAGGCCCCCCACAGGTGGCTGCGCGTGCTTCGTGGCCGAGCCCGACGCCGGGGGTGCGGCTAGCGAGGGCTGTCGCGCCAGCGGGGCTCGGCGAAGAGCGTGTCGGCGTCGGCCGGGGGCTCCTCGTCGATCAGCGTGGGGTCGACGAGGGGGTCGCCGAAGTCGAGGGGCAGCGTCGGCTGGTCGTGGTCGAGCTCGCCGGACCCGGGCGGCGGTGCATCGACCACGGTCGCGTCTTGCGCCTCGCCATCGAACAGCGCCGGCGCAGGAGGTGGGGGCGGTGCGGTCGGCGCCGTCGGCGGCTCGGAGGGCAGCGCCGTCGACCAGGTGGATGCGCCACCGACGTCGGTCTCGTCGCCGAGGGGGCGCGACACGAACCCCTTGGGCGGCTCCCAGGCCGGCACCGGTGAGGCCGCGGGAGGCGCGGGCGGCAGAGGTGGAGGTGGAGGCGGAGGCGGAGGCGGCTCGCCCTGCAGCGCGGTCGTGGGATCGATCCCGAGCTCGGCCGCGGCCTCGGCCGCGGTGGGATCGCCCCGGCGCAGGCCCAGGCGGATGAGCTTCTGGGCCGGTGACTCCCAGTCGTAGGTTCCGGCCGTCACCCGCCGTTGCCCCAGGTAGTACGACACCAGGCCGACGGCCATCAGCAGGCCGATCAGCAGGTAGCCGACGTCGACGGTGATGGGCACGCCGATGCCGGACAGCACGACGGGGATGAACGCACCCATGACCCAGGCCAGCTGGAAGCGGGTCTCGAAGCGGGCGAACGACCGTCCCCGGTTGGCATCGGGGGCGTCGCGCTGCACGAGGGCGTCGAACGCCTGCTTGGCCGTCCCCGAGGTCGCGCCGAGGATGAACGACAGCAGCGCGGCCGCGGTGACGCCGCCGATGAACCACCCGACGAAGCCACCGAGGCAGGTGACGGCCAGCGACCCGACGATGATCCGCGGCTCGCTGAACACCTTGCGCAGCCGGGGAGCGAGGGCGGCCCCGACGAGCACGCCGGCCTGGGCCATCAACCCGGCCGCCCCGACGAACCACAGGGGGATGTCCCCCGCCTTGAACGCGAACGCCAGCACCAGCAGCAGCAGCCCGACCGCGGCCCGGATCAGCGCCATGGCCGAGGCGGCCAGGCGGATGCCGGCGCTCTTGAGCTCGAGCTTCTCGGCCGCGCCCGGAGGCTCGGTGGCCACGACCACCTTGGGCAGCAACGTGGCGAACCCGGCGCCGACGGCGAACACCGCAGCCGCCACCCCCACCACGAGCTGGGGGCCGAGCGAGTCGCCGCCCAGCTTGAGCAGGATGCCGCCGGGGATGGCGGCGACGACCGCGGCCACGCCGCTCAGCAGGCTGAGCTTCGAGTTGGCCTCGACCAGCTCCTGGTCGTTGCGCACGGTGGTGGGCACGACGGCGGCCCGGGAGATCAGGTAGGCCTTGCCCGCCACCAGCATGAGGAAGGCCTCGAAGTAGAACGTGATGTGGGAGAAGTCCCGCACGATCAGCACGCAGAGCAGCGCGCGAAACACCATCGACCCGATGATCATCCACCGGCGACCGCCCTTCAGCCGATCGATGACGGGCCCGATCAGTGGGGCCGCCACCGCGAAGGGCGCGAACGTCAGCAGCAGGTAGAGGCCGACCTTCCACTGGGCCTGCCCCAGCGGCACGGCGAAGAACACGGAGCCGGCCAGCCCCACGGTGAAGAGGGCATCGCCGCCCACCGAGAACGCGTGGGTGCGGGCCAGGCGGGTGAAGGGAGGGGCGGTGTAGGGGCGCCGCGGGTCCCGAGCAGGAGGCTGCGGGTAGGCGGCGGTCATCGCGCCAATGGTAGGTGTCCCGCCCTGACGGCCGGCCCTCAGGGTCGGGGGCTCTCGTACTTGTAGCCGAGACCCCGGATGGTGACGATGCGCGACGGAGCGGCCGGGTCGGGCTCGACCTTGGACCGCAGCCGCTTGATGTGCACGTCGAGCGTCTTGGTGTCACCCACGTAGTCGGCGCCCCACACCCGATCGATCAGGGTCTCACGGGTGAGCACCCGGCCGGCGTTCTCGAGCAGCAGCGCCAGCAACTCGAACTCCTTGAGCGGGAGCCGGGTCTCGACGCCGCGGATGAACACCTCGTGGCGCTCGTGGTCGACCCGCACGTCGCCCACCTCGACGACCTCGTCGAGCAGCACCGGCGCCACCGGGGCGACCTCGTCGTTCGACCGGCGGCGCAGCACGGCCCGCATCCGGGCGACCAGCTCGCGCAACCGGTAGGGCTTGGTCACGTAGTCGTCGGCCCCGACCTCGAGCCCCACGACCGTGTCGATCTCGGCCCCCTTGGCCGTCACCATGATGATCGGCACGCTCGAGCGCGACCGCAGCTCGCGGCAGACGTCGAGGCCCGACACCTTCGGCAGCATCACGTCGAGCAGCACGAGATCGGGCTGCACGTCGTCGAACATGTCGAGCGCTTCGGCACCGTCGCGGGCCACGCTCACCGTGAACCCCTCGCGGGTGAGCCCGAGCGTGAGCGCGTCGATGAACGAGTCCTCGTCCTCGACGACCAGCACCGACGTTGACGGGCTCATGTCACTCCTACGTGATTCGTGGTTCGGGATCGGGCTGTCGGACGACGGCGGCGGCTTCGGCGGCCGGAACGATCAGGGTGAAGGTCGAGCCCTCGCCGAGGCGGGACTCGACCCGCACCTCGCCCTCGTGGTTGCTGGCCACGTGCCGGACGATGGCCAGGCCGAGGCCGGTGCCGCCGGTGGTGCGGCTGCGGGCCTGGTCGACGCGGTAGAAGCGCTCGAAGACCCGCTCGAGATCGGCCTTGGGGATGCCGATGCCGTGGTCCTCGACCTCGAGCGCGACGCTCGTGCCGATCGCGACCGCCCGCACCTGCACCTCGTCGCCCTCGTCGGAGTACTTCACCGCGTTGTCGAGCAGGTTGTAGAGCGCCGACACCAACTGGCGGCGGTCGCCGAGCATGGCGAGCTGCGGGTCGATGTCGCCCACCGTGACGGCGATGCCGGCCTGTTCGGCCGCCGGGCGGATGCGCTCGACGGCCTCCTCGACCAGCAGGCGGGCCGCCACCGGCTCGTGGGCGGCGCTCTCCTCGCCCTCGATGCGGCTGAGCACGAGCAGGTCCTCGATGGTGCGATCGAGCCGGAACGCCTCGTTGACGATGCGCTCGGCCAGCCGGCTGGCGACCTGGCGATCGTCCTCGGCCAGCAGGGTCTCGGCCAGCAGGCCCATGGCCCCCACCGGGGTCTTGAGCTCGTGGCTGATGTTGGCCACGAAGTCGCGGCGGGTGGCCTCGAGCCGGCGCCGCTCGGAGATGTCGTCGACGACGACGAGCGCCCCGTCGGGCAGCGGCGTCGCCGCGATCACGAGCGTGCGCCGCGGCGGGCCGAACAGGTCGATCGGCCGGGTCGCCCTCGTGACCCTCGAGGGCCTCGGCCAGCAGTTCGTCGATCGCCGCCTCGACCAGCGCGTCGCTGTGTCGGGCGTCGGCGAACGAGTCGGCCACACGGTTGCGCACCACGACACTGGCCCTCGGCGTCGGCGATCAGCACGCCCTGGGGGATGGCGTCGAGGGCCTGCGCCAGGCGCAGCCGGGTCTCGTCGGCGTGCACCCGCTCGGCCGCCATGTCGATCTGGGCCGCCTCGGCCGCCCGCCGCTGCTCCGCCAGCTGGGCCCGCAGCGCGCGAACGGACAGCGCGAGCGCGACGAGCGTGGCCAGCAACAGCCCGACGATCAACAGGAGGGCGGCGATCAACGTCGTCAGCCGTCGGTTTCGGCGGCCGCCGGACCGGCGCGCCGGTGCGGCGCCGGCCCCGTCGGATCCGGGATGGTTCTCGCTCTCGGCGGCCTGGTTCGCGTCGACCCGTTCCTGGCGGGCGTGCAGGCGAGCCGCGCCGGTGTGCTCGGGCAGCCACCCCGTGACCATGTACTCCACTCGCACCCCGATGTTGACGGCGTGGTCACCGATGCGCTCGTAGAACCGCCCGATGAGGGCCAGCTGCACCGCGGCCTGCAGGTCGATGAACCCGGCGTGGTGCGACTCGAAGATCGCCTGGATGTACTCCTTGTGCAGCAGGTCGAGCCCGTCGTCCATGTCGTCGAGCGCGGCGGCCAGACTGGCGTTGCCCTCGACGTAGGCGTCGATGGCCAGGCGGAAGAGCCGGGTGGCCTCCTCGCTCATCCGCTCGATCAGCCCCCGCAGCCGCGGGTCGTACTCCACGCCGTAGATGCGCCGGGCCCCCTTGGCCACGTTCACCATGAGGTCGCCGGAGCGTTCGATCTCCGAGGTCAGCCGGATGGCGGTGATGAGCGATCGCAGGTCGATGGCCACCGGCTGCTGCAGCGCCAGCACCTGGTAGCAGCGCTCCTCGATGTCGAGGGCGAGCGTGTCGACGAAGTCGTCCTCCTCGATGAGCTGCTGGGCACCCTGCAGGTCGTTGGCCAGCAGCACGTCGGTGCCGCGGGGGATGCACTCGGTGACCAGGGCGGCCAGCCGGACGATGTCGGCCCGGATCTGGTCGAGCTCCTGGTGGAACGTGCGCCTGACCTCGCTCATGTCGTGACCTCTCCGTGCCTCAAGGGGACCTCAGCGCCGGATCTCGGCGGCGAGGTGGCGTTGGTCGCCGGTCACCAGGTAGCGGAGCCGGCTGCCGAGGATGGCGGCGTGGTCGGCGATCCGCTCGAGGGCCTGGCCGACCACCAGGGTACGCATGGCGATGGCCGTCGCCTCCGGGCCGTCGAGCTGCAGCAGCGTCTCGACCAGCTGGGAGAGCTCCAGGTCGATCGATCGAGATCCGTGAGCGAGCCGGGCCGCCAGGTCGACGTCGTCGGTGGCCCAGGCCCGCATGGCGTCGCGGAACAGCTGGACCGCCTCGGCGGCCATCACCTGCGGCGATGTCGAAGCTGCGGGGCGAGGAGGTGAGCAGGTCGTGCTGGAGCCCGGCCTTCACGACCCGCAGCGAGAGGTCGCCGACCCGCTCGAGCTCGCTGCTCACCCGGATGACCGACACCACCAGTCGCAGGTCGGACGCGACCGGGTTCTCGCGGGCCAGCACCTCGTAGCAGCGCTCGGTGAGCGACACGTTCATGGCGTCGATGTCGTCGTCCGCGCCGATGGCGTGGGCGGCGACCCTGGGGTCGCCGGTCTCGAGCACCTGGCGCATCCGCTCGAGGTTCTGGTCGACCAGCACGCCCATCACCTCGACCTGCAGACGCAGCTGCTCGAGCTCGGCGCCGTAGGTGACGCGCAGTGGCGTGGGCCGATCAGCCGAATCGGCCGGTGACATAGTTCTCCGTCCGCTCGTCGGAGGGGTTCGAGAAGATCTTGTCGGTCACGTCGTACTCGACCAGCACCCCGGTGCGGGTGTCGCTCGTCTCGTTGACCTCGGTGGTGAAGAACGCGGTGCGGTCGCTGACCCGGGCCGCCTGCTGCATGTTGTGGGTCACGATCACGATCGTGTAGCGGGTCTTGAGCTCCTGCATCAGGTCCTCGATGCGGGCGGTGGCGATCGGGTCGAGCGCCGAGCACGGCTCGTCCATCAGCACGACCTCGGGCTCGACGGCGACGGCCCGGGCGATGCACAGGCGCTGCTGCTGTCCACCCGACAGGCCCATGGCCGACTTCTTCAGCCGGTCCTTGACCTCGTCCCACAGCGCGGCCCGGCGCAGGGCCGACTCGACGATGTCGTCCATGTTGCCCTTGATGCCCGGCGAGCTTGGGCCCGAAGGCGATGTTGTCGTAGATCGACTTCGGGAACGGGTTCGGCTTCTGGAACACCATGCCGATGCGCTTGCGCACCTCGACCGGGTCGATCTTGGCGTCGTAGAGGTCGACGCCGTGGTAGCGCAGCGTGCCCTCGACCCGGCACCCCTCGATGAGGTCGTTCATGCGGTCGAAGCAGCGCAGCATGGTGCGACTTGCCGCAGCCCGACGGCCCGATGAACGCGGTGATCTCGTGCTGGTGGATCTGCAGGTTCACGTCGCGCACGGCCCGGAAGCTGCCGTAGTAGACGCTGAGGTCCTGCACGTCGAAGACGACCCGGGGCAGGGCCGACGCGGCGTCGGCCCGTGCGGCCTCGGGCACGATCGTCGGCGTGGTCGTCGACCACCGGCACCTGCGTGGGCGGGGCCGATGTGGTGGCAGGCGCCGTCTGGTCGGGAGCCATCAACGGGACCTCCCCGGAGGGGTCGGGACGAGCGGAGGGTAGCGGAAGGACATGGGGGGCGACCTCAGGCGTGCTTGAGGGAGAAGCGGGACGGAGACGATGCGGGCGATCACGGTGAGGATGAAGACGATGGCGATCAGCGTGAGCGCCGCCCCCCAGGCCCGGTCCTGCGCGGCGGCGAACGGGGTCTGGGCGTTGGTGAAGATCTGCAGCGACAGCGCGCTGTTGGGCCCGTCGAACAGGTTCGAGGTTGAGCTTGCGGGCCGCGCCGATGGTGAACAGCAGCGGGGCCGTCTCGCCGGCCGCCCGGGCGACGGCCAGCATGACGCCGCTGACCATGCCGCCGATGGCGGCCGGGAGCACGACGGTGACGATCGTGCGCCACTTGCGGTTGCCGAGGGCGTAGCTGCCCGTTGCGCAGCTCGTCGGGCACGAGCCGCAGCATCTCCTCGGTGGAGCGGATGACGATCGGGCAGCATCAGGCAGGCCAGGGCGAGCGACCCACCGAAGCCGTTGAGCCCGAACGCCAAGCGTGTAGATGCGTGAAGATGAACAGGCCCATCACGATCGACGGGACGCCGGTCATCACGTCGGCCATGAACCGGATCAGCCGGGCCAGGCGGCCCTGGCCGCCGTACTCGTGCAGGTAGATGGCCCCGAGCACGCCGAGCGGCACGGCCATGACGGTGGCGCCGAGCGGTGATGAGCAGCGTGCCGACGATGGCCGGGCCCATGCCGCCGCCGGCCTTGCGGCTGACCGCGGGGATGTCCTCGGTGAACCAGCCCTGGGTCGAGCACCTGGGGCAGGCCCTTCTGCACGACGTAGAAGATGATGAAGCCGAGCGGGATCACGGCCACGACGAACGCGCCGTACATCCAGGCCGTGGCGAGGCCGTTGCGGATGCGCCGGCTGCGGCTCGTGGTCACCTCGAGCAGGAACTGCGTCGACTCCGGGTCGAACGGAGCACCTGGCCGTGCCGGGCAGCCGGCTCGCCGGGATCGTCGGCGTCGCGGAGGTCGATGTCGCTCATCTCAGGCCCCCTGGGTCCGGCGGTCGAGGCGGGTGACGATGCCGCGGGCCACCACGTTGACGAGGATCGTGATGACGAACAGCACGACGCCGAGCCCGATGAGGGCCGACTTGTGCAGTGCCCCGGCCTCGCCGAACTGGTTGGCGATCACCGCGGCCATGGCGTCGCCGGGGAAGAACACGTGCGACGGTGATCTGGGCGGTCGAGCCGATCACCAGGGCCACCGCGATGGTCTCGCCCATGGCCCGGCCGAGGCCGAGCATGACCGCGCCGGTGATGCCGCCGCGGCTCCACGGCAGCACCGAGTAGCGGATCATCTCCCACCGGGTGGCGCCCATGCCGTAGGCCGCCTCGCGCTGCGACCTGGGGCACGGTGGCGATGACCTCGCGGCTGAGCGACGTCACGATCGGCATGATCATGATGGCGAGGATGAGCCCGGCGGTCATGAAGCTGCGGCCGCTGGCCGCGCCGCCGAAGATGGCACCGAGGACCGGGATGCCGTCGGTGGCGTCGGCGATCGACTGGTAGACACGGGCTGGATGTTGGGGGCGAAGCACGAGCACGCCCCACAGGCCGTAGACGACCGACGGCACCGCGGCGAGCAGGTCGATCACGTAGGTGACCGGCTGTGCGCAGGCGCCGGGGCGCGGCCTCGTTGGTGAACAGGGCGATGCCGACGCTGATCGGCACCGCGAAGCACCAGGGCGATGAACGACGACAGCAGCGTGCCGTAGATGAAGGCCAGGGCGCCGAACTTGCCCGCCGGCGGGTCCCACACGTCGGACGTGACGAAGCTGAGGCCCTGGCTGGTGAAGGCCGGCCACGCCTCCTTGGTCGTCGACCAGGCGATGAGGGCCGAGGATGGCGAGGACGGCCAGGCCCGCGACGAGCGCCACCCCCCGGAAGATCGAGTCGCCGCCGCCGCCGTGGCCCTCCATCTGCGACCGCGTGGCGGCAGGTGGGGCGGCCCCGGCGGGGGGATCGGCGAGCTCGGTTGCGGGAGGTGGCGTCACGTCGGGTACCTGGTCGGTCTCGTCGGTCGGCCGACGATAGGTCGTCGGCCGACGGTCGTTCAGGGCCGAGGTCCCGGGCCCAGGGGGACTCGGTCAGCTCGTGGTGATCTGGCGAGCTGGGCGATGGCCTTCTCCTGCAGCGACGGCGGCAGCGGGGCGAAGTCGACGCCGGCGGCCAGCGCCTGGCCCTCGGTGAGCAGGTAGTTGATCCAGCCCTTCAGCGCGCTGGCGATCGCCGGCGTCGGTCTGCTTCTGGTAGACGATGATGTAGGTGCCGGCCGTGATCGGGTAGGCGTCGGCGCCCGAGGCGTTGAGCGCCGATGTAGGTGAGGTTGGGCTTCACCTCGGCGCTGGCGAGCGCCGCGGTCGCGCCGTCGAGCGTCGGGGCGACGTAGCTTGCCGTCCTTGTTCTTGATCGAGGCGAAGGCGAGGCTTGCTGGCCTTGGCGTCGGACAGGTCGACGTAGCCGATGGCGCCGTCGGTGTCCTTGATGATCTGGGCCACGCCGGCGTTGCCGTTGCCGGCCTGGGTGCTGGTCGGCCAGTTGACGGTGTCACCGGCGTCGAGCGTCCAGGTCGACGGCGCCGCGGCCTTCAGGTACTTGGTGAAGTTCGACGTGGTGCCCGAGCCGTCGGAGCGGTGCACGACCACGATGGGCGTGCTCGGCAGGGTGGCGCCGGGGTTGTCGGCGGCGATGGCCGGGTCGTTCCAGGTCGTGATCTGGGCCTGGAAGATCTTGGCCAGCGTGTCGGGGCTGAGCTGCAGCTCGCTGACGCCGCTCAGGTTGTAGGACACGGTGATCGGCGCGGCGACGGTCGGGAAGTAGAGGACGGTGCCGCCCTTGAACGTGGCCAGGTCGTCGTCCTTGATCGGTGCTGTCGGTGCCGGCCCACTGCGACGACCTGGGTGGCGAGGTCGGTCTTGCCCTTGCCGGAGCCGCCGCCGCCGTAGTTGACGGTGACGTTCGGGGCGACGTCGGCGAAGCCGGCGATGGCCGTCCTCGTAGAACGCCTTCTGGAAGGTCGAGCCCGAGCCGTTGAGCGTGCCCGACAGCGACTGCGTAGTCGTAGCTGACGAGGCGGTGCCTCCGGTCGTGCTGCCGGTCGAGGTGGTGTCCTTGTTCGAGCTGCACGCAGCGGTGAACAGGGCGAGGGCCGTGAACACGGCAACGGCAACGACGGTGCCGCGTTTGGTGAGAGTCAAATCCGTGCGCTCCTTCAGCGTCAGACGGGGTGCGGCGCCTCGATGACGCCGGGGCCCACCCTAAGAACGCCGGGTGTCCGGGAGGCGGGCGGCAGGTGAACGGGAGGTGAACCACGCGCCAACGTTGGGTGTCGGTCAGGACGGGCGGGCCCGTTCGCGCTCGAAGCTGTCGAGCACGGGAACGTCGCGCCGGTAGGTCAGCTGCTTGGCCGCCTTGGCCAACGGTCAGCCAGCGCACCTCGTCGACCTCGTCGTTGGGGGTGAACGAGCCGCTGCGCACCGTCATCATCCAGTAGCGCACGACCTTGGGCCGGCCCTTGGCGTCGGCGTAGTGGGACTCGACGAGCTCGGCGCCGCGCTCGCAGCGCAGCCCGGTCTCCTCCCGCACCTCGCGCTCGGCGGCGTCCTCGTAGGACTCCCCCGGTTCGAGCTTGCCCTTGGGGAGCGTCCAGTCGTCGTACTTGGGCCGGTGCACCAGCAGCACCTGGACCTCGCCGTCCCGACCGCGCCAGACCACCCCGCCGGCCGCCTGCACCGTCGTCGACCCCCGCGCCCGGCGCCACCTTGCCCATCTCAGCCTTGCTCATGTCAGCGCAGGCCCAGCAGCGCCAGCGCCCGCTCGACCTTGGGCGTGCCGTCCGAGGCGCGGGCGCCGGCCTCGCGGAAGCGGCCGACCACGGCCTCGATCAGCTCGTCGGGCGCGTCGGCCCCGAACTCGACCTCGATCTCGCGGAACGAGACCTCGGCGCCCGACGTCCGCCGGTCGTCCGCCGCCACCATGGCCCGCGCGCTGACCCGGTCGTCGTCGACCTCGGCCAGCGTGGAGCCGTCGGGGCCGACCAGCGCCAGCCGCTCGCGCACCGAGACGAGCCGGGCCACCGGCCCGAGCTCCGCGCCGCCGAGGTAGGGGGCCACCAGCTCGTCGACCGTGGCCGGCGGCTCGAGGTCATCGGAGTCGACGTCGACCTCGCGCCGGGCCAGCGCGCCGGCTCGCGGGCACGGGCTCGTCCGGCCGGGAACTTGACCGTCCACCGGGTTCCATCGCCGCTGCGGCGCCGTACCGTGATGCCCTGGTCGAGCAGCCGGAGGTCGATGGTGTCGTGGTAGACGGCGTCGAGCCGGCGCGGCTCGAGCGGCTCCGCACCCTCGAGCGCGGGCACCTCGAAGCCGCCGTCGACCTCGAGCTTGACCTCCCGCTCGACGTGGTCGCGATCGATGGCGCTCACGACGGGCAACCGCCGGGACGAGGGCCAGCTCCTGCAGCCGGCGGTGGCTGTCGATGCGCCCGCCGTGGTCGTCCTTGTGCCAGGTGCCGTCGGCCCCGAGCTCCCAGGCCAGGATGTCGTCGGCGAGCTGGATGTCGAGGATCTCGTCGAGCTGGTCGCGCAGGTCGGGGTCGGTCGACCGGGGCCAGCGCCTCGACCCGGCGGTCGAGGTTGCGGGGCATCAGGTCGGCCGAGCCGATGTAGTGCACCGGGCCGCCGTCGGGGCCGCCGTGGGCGAAGCGGTAGATGCGGGCGTGCTCGAGGTAGCGGCCGACGATCGACCGCACCCGGATGTTGTCGGACAGGCCGGGCACGCCGGGCCGCAGGCAGCAGATGCCGCGGATGATGAGGTCGATCTGCACGCCGGCCTGCGACGCCCGGTAGAGCAGCTCGATCATCTCGGGGTCGACGAGGCTGTTCATCTTGAACGTGAGCCGGCGGTCGCCCGTCGGCCTGCATCTCGTTCTCGATCAGCGTCGGTCAGCCGGGGCCGCAGGTCGTGCGGGGCGACGAGCAGCTTCTTGTAGTTGACGTCGCGGGCGTAGCCGGTGAGGAAGTTGAACAGCTGGGTGAGGTCGGAGCCGATCTCGCGGGTCGCAGGTGAGCAGGCCGAGGTCCTCGTAGAGGCGGGCCGTCTTCGGGTTGTAGTTGCCGGTGCCGACGTGGCAGTAGAGGCGCATGCCGTCCTGCTCCTCGCGGACGACCAGCGTGGTCTTGGTGTGGATCTTCAGGCCGACCAGCCCGTAGACGACGTGGACGCCCGCCTTCTCGAGCTCTCGCGCCCACTCGATGTTGTTGGCCTCGTCGAACCGGGCCTTGAGCTCGACCAGCGCCGCCACCTGCTTGCCCCGCTCGGCCGCCCGGATCAGCGAGTTGATGATCGAGCTGTCGCCCGACGTGCGGTAGAGCGTCATCTTGATGGCCAGCACCTTGGGGTCGACCGAGGCCTGGCGGATGAACTCCTCGACCGACGTGGCGAACGACGAGTAGGGGTGGTGCACCAGCACGTCGCCCTTGCGGAGCTCGCGGAAGAAGTTGACGTGCTCGTCGTCGTCGCTGGCCAGGCGGGCCTGGGTGATCGGCACCCAGACCGGGTCGCGCAGCTCGGGCCGGTCGACGCCGTGCACCGACCAGAGCCCGCCGAGGTCGATCGGCCCGACGTGCTGGTAGACGTCGTCGTCGTCGACGTCGAGCTCGCGCTCGAGCAGCTCGCGGATCTCGTCGGTCATCGACTCGTCGACCTCGAGGCGCACGGCCCGGCCGAAGCGCCGGCGGCGCAGCTCGAACTCGACCGCGGCCAGCAGGTCCTCGGCGTCCTCGTCCTCGAGGGTGAGGTCGGCGTTGCGGGTGACCCGGAACGGGAACTGGCCCTCGATGTCCATGCCGGGGAACAGCGTGTCGAGGTGGGCGGCGATGACCTGCTCGAGCGGCACGAAGCGCTCGCCGTCGGGCGTGACGACGAACCGGGGCAGCAGCAGCGGCACCTTGACCCGGGCGAAGCGCCGGGCCCGGGTGACCGGGTCGCGCACGATGACGGCGAGGTTGAGCGAGAGGTCGGAGATGTAGGGGAACGGGTGGCCGGGATCGACGGCCAGCGGGGTGAGCACCGGGTAGATGCGCTCCTCGAAGACCTCGTCGAGGTGCTTGCGGTCGTCGTCGTCGAGCTCGTCCCACCGGGAGAACACGATGCCGTTGGCCCGCAGCCCGGGCACGATCGAGTCGGTGAAGATGCTGAGCGCCCGGGCGTTGAGCCGGTCGACCTGGTCGCGGATGTCGAGCAGCTGCTGCGCCGGGGTGCGGCCGTCGGGCGACGTCGCGGCGATCGACGCCGCGACCTGGTCCTTCAGCCCGGCGACCCGGACCTGGAAGAACTCGTCGAGGTTCTGGCTGTAGATCGCCAGGAACTTGGCCCGCTCGAGCAGCGGCACGTCGCCGTCCTCGGCCAGGGCCAGCACGCGGGCGTTGAAGTCGAGCCAGGACAGCTCACGGTTGAGGTACCACGCCGCGTCCATGACCAGAGACTAACGGCAGCCCCTCCGCCGACCGGGCCCCTGCCGGCACGATCTCGGGCGGGATGTCGAGCCGCGTCGCTAGCGGCCGGCGTCGGCTTCCTCGGGGAGGCCGAGGTCCCACTCGAGCACCAGGTTCTCCCGCTCGGCGTCGCGGACGACCCGCTCGCGGTTGCGCCGGAACTGCGGATCGTGCGGCGGCAGGAGCAGCAGGCGGGCCATGACCCGGGCCCGGAAGTCGTCGATCATCTGATGGTCGCCGAAGTCGGAACGGACCTCCCAGTGCGGGGCGACCGGGCCGAGGTACACGACCTTCACGTGGCCGCGGGGCGGCTGTTGCTCGGCGGCGGCATCGGTCATGGACATCGGGACTCGCTCTCGGACGGCGGGATCGTGCGATCGACGGTCGCACCTCGATGCGACCGACCCGCGAGGCTAACGGACGAGCACGCCGTCGACCCACTCCCCCCTGGTCGACGGCGGCCCGACCGCGGGTCCGCCACCTGTGCTGGTGGCCTCAATCCCTCAGCGCGAGGAACCCGGTGACCGCGCCGATCACCAACAGGCTCAGGATGAGCAGCGTCATCCGACCACCACCGCCTCGGTCGTCGATGCCCGATCGGTGGCGGTGAGGTCGATGAGCTCGTCGAGCGCGCGCCCGAGCGGCTCGACCGGCGGGTGTCTCCACCCAGGACACGAGCGCCGCGCCCCAGGCCATGCCGGCTCCGACCGTCGGCAGCGCGACCATCGCTCCGGGCCCGAGCCAGCCCTCCCGGTTGAACAGGTCGAGGGCGATCGGGATGGTGGCGCCCGACGTGTTGCCGGTGTGGTGGAGCGTCATGAGGAACCGGTCGTCGGGGATGCCGCTGCGCTCGGCGACGGCCCGGGTGATGTTGACCCCCGTCTGGTGGGCGATCACCCAGTCGAGGGCATCGAGGGCGAGGCCGCTGCCCTCGGTCACCGACTCGAGGGACTGGGTCATCCTCTCGACCGCGAACGGGAAGATGGCCCGGTTGTCGATGTCGAGGTAGTAGCGATCCCGTCGGACATCGTCTCGGGGGTCGCGGGACTGAGGATGCCGCCACCGGCAGCTGAGCCACCCGCTCAACGAGCCGTCGGTCCAGGTGCGCAGGGCGAGGACGCCCCCGGTCTCGGACGGATCGTGGCGCAGCACCACGGCGCCGGCCCCGTCGGCGAAGATCGCCTGCATCAGGAACTTGTCGGGATCGCACAGACGCGGACATCACCTCGCTGTGCACGACGAGGGCGGTGGTGTAGCCGAGCTGGGTCATCAGGGCGCTGGCCACGCCAGGCCGTCGACGAACCCGGCACAGGCGGCGTCGAGCTGGATGCACTTGGCCCGGGTGCCGAGCGCGTGCTGCAGGTACGACGCGCTCTGGGGCAGGCGGTGGTCGCTGGTGAACGTGCTCAGCACGATCAGGTCGAGGTCGGCGGCGTCGAGGCCGGCATCGTCGAGCGCCCGCCGCCCGGCGGCGACCGCCATGGACCCCGAGCCCTCGCCGGGAGCCACCCGGTGACGGGACGACACCCCGATGCGGTCGGTCACCCACTCGTCGAGCGTGCAGCCCGAGCGCTCCCGGTCGAAGTCGGACGTCGTGGCCTCGAGCTCGTGATTGTCGACGATGCGCTCCGGCAGGTAGCTACCGGTCCCGGAAATCACGATGCCCATGTGGTCCTCTCCCGACCGTCTCGACCCCCCATCAGCGTTGTACGGGTCGCACCTCCCCGTGTCAAGGCGCAAATAGGAATCGTCAAACGGGAAAGATTGGGTCTATCCGTCGAGCCGGCCTCGTCCTACTGTGGTCAAGACGTCGGGTGGCCGGCTCCTACACTGTTCGTTCAGGAGCTGTTCCAGCGGTGGTAACAGCCTGGTCAATCGCTAGCAATCCTCGCCGGGCGACCATCGTGAAGGGTTCGGCCACCCCCCGCCACCTGCCCGTTCAGCTGAACGTCAGCTTTCCGACGACCGATCCGACCCCCCGAACCCATCGACCCGACGTCGCGGCCCGACCTCGACGACACCCGAATCCCGACCCGGAGCGACTGCTCCGCCGACGCCAGACAGGAAGACGCCCCCTCATGGCCACGACCGCCGGTCCGGTCCGACAGTTCGATCGCCCGCACCGTCCGCTGCCACTCAGAGCGGCCAACCTGCTGGGACCGCTCGTCGACCGCCTGCGGCCCTCCCTGCTGTCGCTCGACCCGACCGACCTCGAAGCGGACGCTCGCCGCAGCACCGGCCTCGACGACTTCGGTTCGTCGGCCTACCGGCCGGGGCTGGAGGCCCTGACCGACTCGCTCCGGAACGAGGCCCGCCTCACCGCGGCCGGTCGCTACTTCGGGCGGGGCCAGGCGCTGGCCAGCCTGGTGAACCGGCTGCGACTGCAGCAGCTGTGGGACGAGACGCCGGCCATCCTGCAGGGCGCGCTGCCCGTCGCCGATCGTGATCGTCGGCCTGCCTCGGACGGGCACCACGCTGCTCCAGCACCTGCTCGCCCAGGACCCCGCGCACCGGGTGCTGCGGAACTGGGAGGCCACGACACCGGTCCCGCCGCCTCGACCCGGCGACGACGACGACCCGCGGATCCGTGCGTCGGAACGGGGCATGAAGCTGCTCGACTACCTCGCTCCCGACGCCCGCGCCCTGCACCCCGTCGCCGCCACCCTGCCCACCGAGTGCGTGACCCTGTTCTCCAACAGCTTCGCCAGCCTCGAGCTGGCCACGATCAACTACGTGCCCTCCTACCTGCGGTTTTGTCTGCAGACCGATATGGCGCCGCACTACGACGTACTTCCGCCGGCAGCTGCTCACGCTGCAGTGGCACGACCCTCGTGAGCGGTGGCTGCTGAAGTCCCCGGCCCACCTCTTCTGGCTGGGCGAGCTGCTCGACGCGCTGCCCGGCGCCCGCGTCGTGCAGACCCATCGAGATCCGCTCGACGTGCTCGCATCGTTCTGCAGCCTGTCGGCGGTGCTGTGCGGCATCGGCTCCGACCACGTCGACCAACATGCGCTCGGCGAGCTGTGGGCGCCGGTGTGGGCCGAGGGGCTCGAACGCACCCGGGCGGTCCGGGCCCAGCGAACCGACGACCGGTTCGTCGACGTCGACTACCCCGATCTGGTCGGCGACCCGCTCGCCACCGTTCGGCGCATCTACGCCGGCTTCGACCTCGAGCTCACCCCGATCGCGGAGCGGGGCATGCGCCGCTACCTCGACGAGCACCCCCAGCACGGCGCCGGCGTGCACCGCTACACGCTCGAGCAGTTCGGGCTCGACCGGGCCACCGAGTCGGCTCGCTTCGCCCACCTCGCGGCCTGAACCCCTCGGCCCAGTCCGGGCCCATTTCGCGCGCGCTCAGCGCGCGCATCGGCGTCCGATTCGACCCCGTTCACCCGCATCGACGCCGTCGCGGTGGGGGCGCTCGTCCGGCCCGGTGTACACGTGACCGGCGCGACGCCGCGCCGCGGCGTCGAGGGGAGCGGACCCGATGCTCGCCCCGTCGACGAGGCGTGTCGCGGCAGGACGTCGACGACGTTGCGTGGCGACTCGGCTCTGTGCGCTCACGCACAGAGGCGACGGATTCGCGCGCTCCGTGGTCGGAGCAGCGCTCATTGTCGAGAATTCAGCCGCTCATTCCCACTGTTCACGCGCTCTGACATGCACAGGCATTGACTTCATCTGGACGCGCCGCATATACCAATTGCCGGTGACGACCGGGGAGGGTCACGAACTAATCCAACAAATGACAATGATGTCTTTTGCCAATTAGCTCGCGCTGATGTGCACCGGTTGCACCCAGACGGGAGCGTCCTCTTGCGGAGGGAGGGCCCACCTTGGCCGATGTACAGAACGATCCCCGGACGTCGTCCGGGCTGCATCTCACCATTCCGGCAGTCGCCAACCGACCGTTCAGCGCCACCCATGGCGTGCTGGCGACGGCTGATCTGCTGGCTTTCGAAGGCTCCTCGCTCTGCGAGCTGGCCCTCACCCGAACGGCTCTCGGCGGACCGGCCATCGACAGCCTCACCGACCTCGAAGCGGCTCGTCGCCAGCACCCGGCGGGCCGTGACGGCGCCAGCCACGTCGGCCTCAACGACGCCGACCGCATCGACCTCCTCGATGACGGCCCACCCGACGAGCCGCTCGACGTCTACATCGAGCGGCGCCTGCGCGACGCCTCCTTCGTCGTGCTGCCCAACCGCTCGACCGGCTACCGCTTCGCCAAGCGGGCGCTCGACATCGTGGGGGCCGTCGCCCTGATGGTGCTGTCCCTGCCCATCGTCCTGCTGCTGGCGATCATCATCCGCATCGACTCGCCCGGCGCCCCGATCTTCCGCCAGACCCGGGTCACTCGCGGCGGTCGCGAGTTCCGCTTCTACAAGTTCCGCACCATGTACGTCGACGCCAAGGAGCGCTTCCCGGAGCTCTACGCCTACAAGGTCGCCGACCGCGACTTCGAGAGCGCGTACTACAAGCTCGCCGACGACCCTCGGAACACGAGATTCGGACGGTGGCTGCGCCGCACGACGCTCGACGAGCTGCCCAACCTCTGGAACGTGCTGAAGGGCGACCTGAGCCTGGTCGGCCCCCGACCCGACCTGCCCGCGCTGGTGCGCCACTACCAGCCCGAGGAGCTGGCCTGCCTGTTCACCAAGGCCGGCCTGACCGGGCTGGCCCAGGTGGCCGGGCGCAGCCTGCTGACGGTGCGCGAGCGGCTCACCCTCGACACCCGCTACGTGGCCAACCAGACGTTCCTGCTCGACATCCGGATCCTGGTGCGCACCGTCATCGTGGTCGTCACCGGCAAGGGCGCGTTCTGATGATCGACGTCACCGACCCGACATCGGAGTCGGCCGCCCTCCGGCCGGACGTCTCGGTGGTCATCGTGAGCTACCACTGCCGCGACGACGTGCTGGCCTGCGTCGACAGCGTGCTGTCCGGCATGTTCGACCACACCGTCGAGGTGCTGGTCGTCGACAACGGATCGGCCGACGGCACCGTCGAGGCGCTCCGCGCCGAGTTCGGCGAGGTGACCGTGCTCGAGATGGGCACGAACACCGGGTTCGCCCGCGCCAACAACCGGGGCATCGCCACGTCGACCGGGCGCCACGTGCTCGTGCTCAACCCCGACACGGTGCTCGAGGCCGGGGCCCTCGATCGCCTGGTCGAATGGGCCGACGACCACCCCTGGGCCGGCGTCGTCGCCCCCGGGCTCGTCTTCCCCGACGGCCGTGACCAGCAGACGGCGCGGTCGTTCCCGACGCCCGCGGCGGCGGTCTTCGGTCGGCGTTCGCCGCTGACGCGGTGGTTCCCGGACAACCGGTGGTCCGCCGCGTTCCTGACGGGTCGTGACCACGCCGGCGACGAGCCCTTCCGGGTCGACTGGGTGTCGGGAGCCTGCATGCTCGTGCCCCGTCTCGTCATCGACGAGGCCGGCGCCTTCGACGAGGACTTCTTCCTCTACTGGGAGGACGCCGACTGGTGCCGTCGCATCGCCGACGCCGGCTTCGAGACCTGGGTCGTGCCCAAGGCCCGCGTCGTCCATGACGAGGGCGGCACCCGCGGCCACGCCTGGCCGGTGCCCGTCGTCTACCACTTCCACCGGGGCGCCTACCTCTACTGGCGCAACCACCACGCGCCCGAGCCGTGGAACCCCACCCGCTGGGCCGCGGCCGGCGCACTGGCCGCCCGCGGCGCCGGCATCGTCGCCCGCGACCGCATCCGCGACCGGGTCGCGGACCGCCGGGCCACCAGGCCGGCCGCCGCCGGACCGGCCCGGATCAGCTCTCCCGTCCCCCGAGTGTCCTCCTCGGATCCGTCGAAGTCCCCTGCAGAACAGGTGAAGCCGTGACCACGAAGTTGTTCTTCAAGCGCTACTGGCGTGTCCCCGTCGTCGCCCTGCTGGGCGCCCTCATCGCCTTCGGTGGGTCGTTCATGCTCGAGGAGACCTACACCTCGACCACGCGCGTCCTCATCCGCGGGCTCGACGCCAACCTGACGACGACGCCTGGGGCGCCGACCACGGCCACCGGCCAGGTGGACGCCACCGGGGCGCGGTCGTTCGCCGAGACCCAGGCCGGGCTCGCGTCCAGCCGCGAGGTCGCCGAGCGGGTGGTCGACCAGCTCGGCCTCGACCAGCCCAAGCCCGACTCGGGTGGGCCGATCCACACGGTGGCCAAGGGCGCGGCGTGGACCTACGCGCACGTGCGGGCCATCCTGACCTTCGGCTTCTACAAGGAGGCCGAGCGCCGCGAGAAGGCCATCGGCACGGTGCAGGGCGCGGTGAGCGCACACCAGCTCGGCACCACCAGCGGCGGTGCCACCGGGCAGCCGGCCTCGTACGTGCTGGAGATCACGGCCAACGGCACGACGCCGGGCGAGGCCCGTGACATCGCCAACGCGTCGGCCGACATCCTCGTGGACATCAGCAACGAGCGCTACGCGACCGACTCGGCGAACTACATCGCCAGCCTCGAGGGCCAGCTCGACCAGACCACCAAGGACGTGGCCGCGGCCGCCGACGCGGTTGCCGCCTACAAGGTGGCCCACAACATCACCGCCATCGACGAGCAGCTGGTCGGCAACGCCCAGAGCGCCCAGAGCCTGACCGACCAGATCCGCAACACGACCAACGACATCGCCGCCGCGAACGGCACGATCGCCTCGCTCCAAACGTCGCTGGCCGCCACCGACCCGACCATCGGCACCACGTCGAAGATCCAGACCGGGCGATCCGAGACGGACCAGAACAGCACCACCCCGAACCCGGTGTACCAGGAGCTGCAGAACGACCTGCACACGGCCCAGGCCAACCTCGGGGCGCTGAACAACAAGCTCCAGTCCCTGCAGGGCCAGGTCGGTGGCAACGCGCCGACCCAGCTCACGACCGACCAGGCCGGGCTCCTGCAGCTGCAGCAGCAGCTGGCCCTGGCCCAGGACAACCAGAAGTCCCTCAACACCACGCTGGCCACGGCCAAGGTCGATGCGTCGAGCGGGAAGGTCGACCTGACCCGCATCTCGGTGGCGTCGCTGCCGACCTACCCGTCGGCGCCGAAGCGCTACCTGTTCCTGCTGCTCGGCCTGCTGGTCGGTGGCCTGGCCGGTGGTGGCCTGACCTGGCTGGCCCATCGGCGCAAGCCGTCCGGCGACGCTGATGACGACGACCTCGACCCGCGCGACCGCGAGCTGCTCGACACCGACGTCGACCTGCGCAACCACGAGCTCAACGGAGCCGGCAGCCGCGAGCCCGTGGGCGCCGGGGCCGGGCCGTCGGCCGGCATCCCGGCCGGCGGGGCCGGCACCCCGTCGGCATCCGGCGGAGGTGGCAACGGCCTGGGCAGCCTGTTCGGTCGCCCCGGCACCGCCATCCCGCCGACCCCGGCCCGCCGTGACGCCGACCTGACGGACCCGGATCAGCGGTGACCCCCCCGTCCCCGACCGACACGGGCTCCGCGCCCGACCCCCTCGCCTCCGGGCGGGCGCTCAACCGCGGCGTCGCGGTGAGCGCGGGCGCGCAGATGTCGGCCAAGGGACTGCACTTCGTGCTGAACATCATCAGCACGCTGGCGATCATCCACTACCTCGATCCCGGCGCCTACGGGCAGTACGTGCTGGTGCTCACGTCGACGATGCTCGTCGGGCTGCTGGCCGACTTCGGTCTGACGAAGCTGGCCACCCGCGAGGTCGCCCGCGACTTCGACTCCGAGTCACAGGTGCTGGGCACGGTGCTGGCCGCCCGCCTCGCGCTGGCCCTCGTCGCCCTCGGCGTGGTGCAGGTGCTGCTCCTGGTGCTGGGCGCCACCGCCGAAGCCCACGCGGCGGCCGCCATCGCCTCGCTGATGTACGTCGGTGAGGCCGTGCTGGTCGTGGTCGTCGTGTTCCACGTGCGGGTGCTGCAGCAGTACGAGGCGTTCATCCGGGTCGGGATGGAGACGTTCGAGACGGCGCTCGTGCTGGTGCTGATCGCGCGGGGCGCATCGCTGCCGGCCCTGTTCGCCGCCCCCGCGCTGGCCACCGGCATCGGCGCGGCGGTCGCCGTGATCGTGGTGCGTCGCCGCTTCGGTGTGCGGTTCGAGATCGATCGCAGCCGGGTCGGCTACCTGATGAAGGAGGCCCTGCCCATCGGGCCGAGCCTGTTCATCGCGGTCTGCTACCTCAAGCTCGACGCGCTCGTGCTGGCCTCGTTCCGGCCCTCTCGCGAGATCGGGCTCTACGGCTCGGCCTACCAACCGATCGAGTACGCCTTCCTGGCCACCGCCGTCGTGATCAACGTGGCGTTCCCGCTGCTGTCGCAGTCGTGGGGCGTCGACCACGAGCGCTTCGTGCGCCTCTACCGCCGGGGCAGCGAGGTGCTGGTCGGCGCCATGCTGCTGGCGCCGGTGCTCTCGCTCATCGTCGGCCCCCAGGTGGTCACCGCCATCTACGGAGCGGACTACGCCGATGCGGCCGAGCCGCTGCGCATCCTGTCGGTGGCGCTCGTGCTGATGACGATGAACGGGTGGCAGGCCCTCGTGCTGCTGGCGGCCGGCCGTCAGCGGGTCGCCCTGGCCTACAACCTCGCCGCCCTGGTCGTGGCCTCGATCGCCGCGGTCTCACTGGTCTCGTGGCTGGGCATGCGGGGCGCGGCCCTCGCCAGCCTCACGACGGCGGTGTTCGTGCTGTGCTGCTCGACCCTCGCCGTCGGTCGCCTGCTGCACGCCCGGCTCGAGCTCTCGTCGTTGGCCCGCCTGCTGGCGGCGGCCGGAGCCCTGGCCCTCAGCCTGGTGGGGCTCGACCGGGTCGGCGTGCCGTGGCTCGCCCTGATCGCCCTGACCCTGGTGATCTACCCGGTCTGGCTGCTCGCCTTCGGCGTGGTCCGCCCCTCGGTGCTGCGCCGGCTGCGCCACCCGGAGGCCGCGGTCGCCGGGATCGGCGACCTGGCCCACGCCGAGGTGATGGCCGAAGCCGAGGCCGAGCTGGCCGAGGCCGCCGGCGCCGAGCCGAACGTGATCGACCTCACCGAGCTCGAACCGGGGGTGTTCACGTGATCCCCGAGTCCGCCCGGGCCGCCGGCCGCGACGACCTGCCGTCGTTCTCGATCATCCTGCCCACCTACAACCGGGCCGACGTGGTCGAGCAGACGCTCGTGCAGCTGCTGGCCCAGGACTACCCGAGCGACCGCATCGAGATCCTGGTCTGCGACAACTCCACCGACGGCACCCCCGCGATGGTCGAGCGGGTCGCCGCCGCCGCGGCCTCGCCGGTGCACCTGGTCGCGAGCGACGAGCGCCTGCCCGCGGTCAAGCGCAACCAGGGACTGCGCCGGGCGAGCGGCGACTTCGTCATGTTCATCAACGACGACGTCTGGTTCCGGCCCGACGCGCTGCGCGAGCACGTGCGCAGCCACGCCGCCCACGAGGCACCGGTGGCGGTGGTCGGCCTGGTCGAGCAGTCGGCCCAGATGCCGCCGACCGCGTTCATCGAGTGGTACCGCCCGTTCGGCTACGAGCCCATCGCCCACCTGGCCGACCAGCCGGTGCCCTACCAGTTCCACTGGTCGATGAACCTCTCGCTGCCCCGTGAGGTGCTGCTCGCCCGCAACCTGGTCTTCCACGAGGACTGGGCCAACATCGGCCACGAGGACATCGAGCTCGGCTACCGCTGGACGCGGGCCGGCTACGACGTGATCTACAACCCGAAGGCCTGGGGCGAGCACTACCACCCGCACGACCTCGACAGCGCCTGCCGGCTCCAGCATTCGGTGGGTCGGGGCCTGCGCGACCTCGAGGTGCTGATCCCCGAGCCCGGGCTGGTCGAGCGCTACGGGTTGTTCTCGTGGTCGAACTCGCGGCGAGCGGTGGTCCGGGGACTGGCCCGCAAGGCCCTGTTCAACAAGGTGACCGTCCCCCCGCTGCAGCGCCGCCTGGCCCGCCTCGACCGCCGCAGCCGCCTGGCCGAGTGGACCTACTGGAAGGTGATGCTGCACCACACCGACGCCGGGTACCTGGCCCAGCCGCCCCGCCGTCCCATCCCGGTGCCGACCCGCCCCGCCGCGGCGGCCACGACCGCACCCGCGACCGCCCGTGACGTCGCCCTCGAGGTGGCCTCGTGACCGCGCCGTCCACGCTCGAACGGCCGGCGCCCGGAGACGACCACCAGCCCCAGGGGCTGCCGGCCCTCCTCGCCGTCGTCGTGGTGGCCCTGGCCGCCGGCCTGATCGGCATCGTCGTCGCCCAGTTCGGCACGAAGTCGCTCTACGTGCTCGGCGGCGCCATCGTCGCGGCCGGAGTCCTCTACGGCATCCGCGACCTCATCGGCCCGCCGCTCCACGACGCCGTCGAACGCGTCAGCCCGAGCCGCGTCCGCGCCCGGGTCGACGTCGATCGCCGGCCGCCGTCGAACGCCGCGGTCACTGCGGGCGTGGCGGTCACGGCGGTGCTGGCCGGCGCGTTCGCCTGGCTCGTCGCCCAGCAGGGCCTCAAGATCATGCTGGCGCTGCTGGCCCTGGTGCTGGTGGCCGTGGCGGTGTGGCTGCTGTGGCCGCTGCTCCGCATGCTGGTCGCGACCCCGTCGGACGCACCGGCCAAGCCCACCCCCGACTGGAAGCTCGAGGCCCAGGCCTACGAGGCCGAGCACGGGCGACCCACGCACTCCGGCTTCGTGCGGTTCGTCGGCTCGACCATCGTGGTCTTCTCGGCCGGCATCATCTCGTGGCTCGCCGTGTCCCAGGGCGTCAAGGGCATGGCCGCGCTGGTCGGCCTCATCGCCGTCGTCGGCGCCATGGTGTGGGTGAAGAACAAGTCGCTGTTCTTCACCTTCGTGACGATCTGCAGCATGGTGGCGTTCGTCCACAAGTCGTTCGGGCCCCAGGACCTCACGCTCTCGGGTGGCGCGGTGTCGATCAACGTCACCACCGTCGACGTGCTGATCCTGCTGCTCTACGGCATCTGGATCAGCGAGGGCACCTTCGTCGCCGACGTGCGCGCCTCGGCCCGCCGCCGCATCCTCTGGCTCCCGCTCATCGGCGTGCTGTTCCTGCTGCCCAGCCTGGTCAAGGCGGTCGATCCGTACCACAGCTTCTCCGAGCTGTTCCGCATGGCGTTCATGTACCTGCTGTTCTTCTACGTGGCCGTCCGGGTGCGCACCCGCGCCATGGTGTGGGCGATCCTCGCCGGCCTGGCCGTGTTCGCATCGATCGAGTTCGTGGTCGTGGTCCTGCAGTGGAAGACCGGTGGCGTGCTCGGCCTGTCGTTCCTCGGCGTGCCCACCCAGCTCACGGCCCGCACCACCGACACCAGCGAGCTGGGCCGACCGTTCGGCACGATCATCCACCCGGTCTTCATGGGCGCGGTCATGGGGTCGCTCGGCCTGATGGCGGTGGCGCTCGGCCTCACGCTCAAGCGGTCGCTGCTCAAGGTCACGGCGCTGGGGATGGCGCTGGTCTGCACGCTGCCCCTCTACCTCGCCCACACCCGCGCCGCCCTCGTGGCCTTCGTGCTGGTCATCCTCGTCATGGTCGGCGTGGCCATCGCCCACCGGCAGCTCCAGTGGCGCTCGGTCGGGCGCATCTGCGTGGTGCTGCTCATCGCCGCCGCGGTGTTCTGGCCGCAGCTGACCAAGGTGTGGTCCGAGAACTTCAACACCGGGCACTTCAGCGAGGAGGTCGAGTCCCGCAAGGAGCTGAACGACCTCGCCGGGCGCATGATCGACGACCACCCGGTGCTCGGCGTCGGGCCTCAACAACTTCGAGCTGGTGATGGGCCCCTACGAGAAGTACGGGATCATCTTCTTCGACAACCCGGTGCACAACGTCTACCTGCTCTACCTCGCCGAGACCGGCATCGTGGGCCTGACCGGCGTGATCCTCGTCGGCGTCGGCATGTACAACGTCGCCCTGCGCCTCTCGCGGTCACGTGACCGCCTGCTCGGCGGCGTCGGGCTCGGGGTCTCTGGAGCCATGGCCTTCCTGATGGTCGAGGAGCTGCTCGGCTTCTCGTTGCGCCAGGACATCCCGCTGATCGTGTACTGGCTGCTCGCCGGCCTGGCCGTGGCCTGCTTCCGCCTGGCCGGCTTCGACGGATCACGCGGCCTCTCGTCGCGCCGTCGGCTCAACGGTCCCGACGGCGGTCCGGGATCGAACGGGCACCGCTCGAACGGACACGACGGGTCCCGTCCCTCCCTGGGCGTGTTCGCCGGAGCGACCAACGGGAACGGCAACGGCAACGGCAACGGCAATGGGCACAACGGCAAGGGCAACGGGCACCACCGGACCCCGACCGCGGCGATGCTCCGGCGCGACGACGAGCTCCGCGCCCGCAGGAGCGCGGCGGCCTCGAGCCTGGCCGCGGCCCTCCGACTCGATCGCGCCGACCACGACCCCGTCGACCACCCCGGGCTCGTCGACCTCCACGATCTCGACGAGCTGGCCCGCCTGGCGGACCTGGTCGACCTGGCCGATCTCGTCGCCCTCGTCCACCAGGCCGAGCGGGCCCACGCCCACGACCGTCACCCCTCGGCCACCGACCTGGCCGACCTCCTCCGGCGATCGCTCGCCGACCGCACTCGGGCTCAGGATCGGCACCCTGAGCCCGCCCAGCCCTCGCCGACTCGGCCACGCCTGGCGTGGCCCCGGGCCGGTGCGGGCGGAACCCCGCCACCGGCGCCTTCCGTCCTCCGCAGGAACAGGCGCCGGTGGCGTCCCGCCCTCGGGATGGCCATCGTCATCTCGGTCTTCTCGTTCGGGTTCGTCGGCTCGGGGGCCACCTCGAGCGCGGCCGTGCCCTTCCAGATGTCACAGCTCAAGATCGTGTTCTCGGCCCGGGTCAAGCTGCCGCCGGGCCAGTCGCAGGCCGATCACCCGATCCACAGCGGCATCTTCACCGCCAACGGCGACGGCTCGGGCGTCACCCCCCTGCTGCCCGCGACCATGCCCGGGGCCGACGACCCCGCCTACATCTACAACTGGCCGCAGTGGGCCCTCGGCGGCACCAAGATCGTGTTCACCCAGCGCACCCATCCCACCGCCACCGTGCCGCTCGGCGCCTGGGAGAACATCTTCATGATGGATGCCGACGGCACCCATCTCGTGCAGCTGACGAACCTGAACTACCGGGCCGTGCAGCCCAAGGTGTCGGCCGACGGGCGCTCGGTGCTCTACACGGCCAAGAACCCGCAGTACCCGATCATCGCCACCTACAAGCTCGACCTCGAGACGCTCGAGTCGACGAACCTCAGCCAGGTCACCGCGCCGCACGGCGCCGTCGACGCCGACCCGAAGTGGACGCCACAGGGCCGGGTCGTCCTCGCCTCGTCGATCACCGGCGAGACCCAGGTGAACGTCTTCGACGCCGACGGCCGCAACCGCGAGGCGCTCACCGACGACGCGTACTTCAACACCGACCCCGAGATCTCCCCGAACGACCCGAACGTCGTGACCTACTCGTCGTACCGGGGCGACCACCTGATCCTCGACGAGACGAACCCCGACCCGAACGCGCCCGAGATCGTGCGCGAGCCCGACGACATCCACTACGACCCCTTCAGCTGGCACATCGTGGTGCGCAACGCCAGCACGGGCTCCGAGGCCGAGATCACCCGGGGCCTCCCCTGCAACGACTTCCTCCACCCGATCGACTGCAACCCGGGCGACGGGTCGGGATGGAAGCCGGTGTGGACCCCCGACGGCAAGCAGGTCGGCTACACCGGCGTGCTCGACCGCACCACGACGTGCATCTGCGTGGCCAACGCCGACGGCACGGACGTGCGCCCCGTCGTGCAGTCCCAGACCCTCGCCCTCAAGTGGTTCGACTGGGTCGTGCCCGACCCGGCCAAGGTGCCGCCGACCGCGGTCACCGGCAACCGGATCGGGTCGAAGCAGGTCGGCTCGAAGCTGGTGGTCAGCTCGACCGATCTGCGCGACGACCGCTCGGTGCACGTCTGGGAGGAGCCGGTCGACCAGATGCGGGCCGACAGCGCCACGGCCATCCGCCAGGACGACCTCGGCGTCTCGATCGAGACGGCCGCCGACCTGCAGCCGACCCAGGCCACGTGGAGCCACGACCGGAGCTCGGTGGCCTTCGTCGGCACCGTCCCCTACGACCTCGCCGACGCCGCGCCCGCACCGGCACCGCCCGCCGGCCAGGTGCGTCGCGAGCACGTGACGCTGGCCGACGTCGACCCGGCGCACAACGCCCGGACGGTCGTCGCCGATCGCGGCCGGCTGCCCCAGGTCTTCCTGCGCCGGGCCGACGGCCTGCCCGTGCAGATCACCACCCCGTGGACCGAGGACTGGCGTGACGGCGTCGTCACGGGTGACGCCCGGTCGAACACCGATCCCGTGCTGTCGCCCGACGGGACCTCGCTCGTCTTCACCAGTCACTCCACGCTGACCAACGAGTCGTTCCTCGTGCGCATGGACCTGCGCACCGGCGAGGTGCTCAACCTCACCAACGGCACGGCCGGGGCCCAGCGGGTCGACGACTCGTCGGCCAAGTGGTCACCGGACAGCAGCCTGATCGCCTTCACCTGGACCGAGGGCTCGGCCACCGACGTGTTCGTCATGCGGGCCTCCGACGGCCTCGAGGTCACCCACGTCACCGACGACCTGGCCACCAACCTGACCCCGTCGTGGTCGCCCGACGGGCGCTCGATCGTCTACAGCCATCACGACGGCGAGATCTTCGTCAGCCCCGACCAGCTCGTGAGCCTGACCGGGCTGATGGGCGTCCACGACACCGGCTGGTCGCTGGTCACCGTCGACGTCGCCTCCGGTCGCCGCACGGTGCTGACCCGAGCCGGCGATCCCGCCGGGTGGAAGCCGGTGTGGGCGCCCGAAGGTGACCGCATCTACTTCATCGGCGAGGGACCCGACACCCTCGACCTGTTCTCGGTGTCGCCCGCCGGCGGCGACGTGCGGCCGGTGCTGATCACCCCGTTCATCAACGAGACCTCGATCGACTGGAGATGACGGTGTCCCGCCCCCACCCCGACCTGACGACGGTGATCGTCAACTGGAACACCGTCGGCCTGCTCGACGACTGCCTCCAGAGCCTCGTCGACCACCTGCCGACGGGCGTCACCAACGAGGTCATCGTGGTCGACAACGCGTCGACCGACGGCTCGGTCGAGCACCTCGCCCGCGAGTGGCCCTGGGTGAGGGTCATCGCCAACGCCGAGAACGTCGGCTTCTGCCGGGCCAACAACCAGGCCATCCGGGCCAGCACCGGCGAGGTGCTGCTGCTGATCAACACCGATGCGCGGGTGACGCCCGGCTGCATCGAGACCATGCTCGGGTACTTCGAGCGCGACCCCCGCGCCGGCGTGGTCGGACCCCGCCTCGAGTACGGCGACGGCACCTTCCAGCGCTGGACCGCGGGACGCGACCTCACGCTCGGCTCCTGCGCCAACTACTTCCTGATGCTCGACCGGCTGGCCGACCGGTTCCCCTCGCTCGCCGGGATCTACCTCGCCCACGACACCGACGAGCCCTTCAACCCCGGGTGGGTGTCGAGCGCGGTGATGGCGGTGCGGCGCTCGGCCTTCGACGACGTCGGCCTGCTCGACGAGTCGATCTTCGTCTACATGGACGACGTCGACCTGTGCGCCCGCATGACCGACGGGGGCTGGAGCATCTGGTACGCGGCCGATGCCACCGCCGTGCACTTCATGGGCGGCAGCACCATCCCCACCACCGGCAAGGCCTCACCCGAGGCGCTGCGGGCCCTCAACCGCTGGTACGAGCGCCGCCACGGGCGAGGCGAGACCACCGCCGTCCGCGCCCTCGAGGTCGTCGGCTTCGGCGCCCGGGCCGCGGCCGACGCCACCCGGGGCGTGGTCCGGCGCAACCCCGACGCCCGCCGCCAGGCCCGTGCCCATTGGACCCACGTCAAGCTGAGCTTGGAGCCCACCCATGCCTGAACCCTCACCTGATCACGGCCACGACCACGGCACGCTCACCCTCGAGGACCGCCACGGGCACGAGGCCGAGATCTACGACGCCATGGCCGAGCAGCTCCTGGCCGAGATGTCCGACGAGGAGTTCCTCGTCCAGGCCGACCGGATCCCGTTCCACAACCGCGAGCACGTCGACTACCTGACCTTCGCCGTCGACCAGTTGCGCCCGCTCGCCGGCAAGCGCATCCTCGAGGTCGGCGCCGGGGGCGGCATGCTCGCCGTCTACCTCGCCCTGCAGGGCGCCGACGTCACCGGCATCGACGTGTCGGCCGGCATCCTCGAGGTGGCGGCGAAGCGGGCCGAGATCAGCGGCGTCGCCGACCGCACCCGGTTCGTGCACGTGCCGATCGAGGAGTTCGACGACCCGTCGGCCTCGTACGACGCGGTGATCGGCAACAACGTCGTGCACCACTTCGAGCGCGACCTGGCCATGGACAACCTGGCCCGCCTGATCGCCCCCGGCGGTCGGGCCACGTTCTGCGAGCCGGTGCTGTTCGTGCCCGAGGCGGTGCGGACCCTGCGCTACGCCGAGCCGGTGGCCAAGCGGTTCCCGCCCCACACCCACACGCCGGACGAGCGCTCGCTCAACCAGACCGACATCGCCATCATCGAGCGCTACTTCGGCGACGTCAGCTGGCGGCCGTTCCAGGTGCTCTGCCGGTTGCAGAACTTCCGGGAGCTGAGCGACCCGACCTGGAACCGGCTCGAGTCCATCGACCGCTGGATGCTGCGGCGCATCCCGGCGACCCGGTGGCTGACCCGGATGATCGTGCTGACCCTCGACGAACCCCGGCCCAGTGCCACGGCCGGCTCCCGGCCCGGCCCCATCGACCTCACGACCACCGCCCACTCGGAGAGGACTCCCTCATGAAGCTCCTGATCACCGGTTCGGCCGGCATGCTCGGCACGTCGATCGTCCCCACGCTGGTGGCCGCCGGCAACGAGGTGGTGGCGACCGACATCGACCTCACCAACCCCACCCCGTGGGGGGCCACGGGACCGAAGCTCGACTGGCTCGACATCCGGGACCGGTCCGCGGTGCGGGCCGCCTTCGACACCGTGGCGCCCGACTTCGTGCTGCACCTCGCGGCCGAGACGTCGCTCGAGGCCAGCGACGACGACCCCGACCACGCCTACCTGACCAACACCATCGCCACCCGCTACATCGCCCTCGAGTGCCGCAACCGCGACGTGCCGATGACGTTCATCAGCACGGCCGGCGTGTTCGACGGCACCAAGGAGAGCGGGCCCTACACCGAGTTCGACGCACCCGAACCCGATCAACACCTACGGCGCCACCAAGTTCGAGGCCGAGAAGCTGGTGGCCGGCATCCTCGAGAAGTACTACATCATCCGGGCCGGATGGATGGTGGGCGGCGGAGCCGACAAGGACCACAAGTTCGTGGCCCGGATCCTGTCGCAGGTGCGTGAGGGCCGCACCACGATCCACGCCGTCGGCGACAAGTTCGGCACGCCGACCTACACCTACGACTTCGCCCACTGCCTGCTCGGGCTCATGCACTCCGAGGTGTACGGGCTCTACCACATGGTCTGCGGGGGCGACGGCAGCCGCTACGACGTGGCCGGGCGCATCCTCGAGGTGCTGGGCCGCGACGACATCGACCTGGTCGAGGTCGACTCGGACTTCTTCGCCGAGGAGTTCCCGTCCAACCGGCCCCGCTCGGAGATCATGCGGAACATGGCCCTCGACCTGCAGGGCATGAACACCATGCGGCCCTGGCGCGAGGCGCTCGCCGAGTACCTCGAGAACCACTTCGCCGACCTGCTCACGTCCGTGCGCATGAGCGCCTGACCCCTGACGCCGACCCGACCGATCCCGTCCACCCCCCCCCCGAACAGAGGAGTCACCATGCCCGAGGTCCCGAGCCCGGCCAGCCAGCAGCACGCCGACGATGCCGCCGACACCCGCTCGGTGGCGGTCGTCATCCCGATCCCCGACGATCCCGCCGTGGGAGCTGTTCGACGCCATCCCCACGAACATCCCGATCATCGTGAGCGACGACAGCGACGGCAAGCTGGCACCACCGCCGCGCGACAACGTCTGGTACTTCGACTACGCGGCCCAGCGCGAGTACTGCGGCGAGCACTTCGCGGCCATGCCCCACAAGAGCGCGGCCAGCCGCAACGTCGGGCCACTACATCGCCTACAAGGAGGGCTTCGACGTCATCATCGCCCTCGACTACGACTGCGGCACCCGGCCCGGCTGGCTCGACGGCCCACCTCGAGGCGCTCGACAAGGTGGTCGAGGCCCCCGCCCTGCGACCCGGTCGTCGACGACGGCTGGGTCAACTCGATCGACGCCGAGGGCGTCTACGCCCGGGGCTACCCCTACGAGCTGCGCACGCCCGAGCTGTCGGCGGTCGAGGCCACCACCGCCACCGGTGAGGTCAAGATCAACATGGGCATCTGGGACGGCATCCTCGACCTCAACGGCATCGACAAGCTGCAGGCCGGCGAGCCCGGCGATCCCGCAGTTGGCGTCCGACGTCAACCGCATCGCCCTCGGCAACATCCCGGTCTGCGGCATGAACACCGCGTTCGCGGCCGAGCTCACCCCCGCCTACTTCTTCCTGCCGGACCTCTGGGTCAACGGGTGGCAGCTCAGCCGTCACGACGACATCTGGGGCGGCTACCTCGTGAAGAAGCTCATGGACCGCCGGGGTGACCTGTTCGCCTTCGGTCACCCGGTGGTCGAGCACACCAAGCAGACCCGACTCGAGCGGGTCGTCGTGCTCGAGCAGTGGATGCACCTGATGTCGATGGGCTTCTACGACATCGTCGACGCCGCCTCGGCCGCGGTCGCGGTGGGCGGCTACACCGAGATGTTCGCCGAGTTCGTCGAGGAGTACGACCGCCAGGTCGCCGCCTCGAAGCTGCCCCCGCACTACGTGACCGTCTACCGCGAGCTCGGGCGACTGGATGCAGCGATGGTCGAAGGCGTTCACGTCATGAGCCTCTTCGGGGGCCGCGCCCGGCGCGAGGCGACCGCTCCGGTCGACCGCACGGGAACCATCGCCGCCCACGAGGCGGGCGAGCCCCTGGGGCCGCCGCCGTTCTGGGAGGCCGTCAAGGGAGACCTGGCCGAGATCGCCCAGCTCAAGGAGGCACCGTGGCCGTCGGTCGCCACCGCGGTCGACGTGCTGGCCCTGCCGGGCACCTGGGCGGTGATCGTGTTCCGGATCGGGAGCACCATGCACCACCGCGGCCTCAAGCCGCTGTCGCGCATCTGCTACTTCATGAACATCGTGCTGTTCGGCAGCGAGCTGCACAACGCCGCCGTCGTCCAACCCGGCCTGGTGCTGCCGCACCCCAACGGCGTGGCCTTCGGCGGCCAGCTGCGCATCGGCGTGCGGTGCAAGCTCCTCCGCCACTCCGGCATGGGCGGCGCCGGCAACCCCAAGCGCCCGGGCATGCCGATCGTCGGCGACGACGTGTGGTTCCTCGACAGCGCCAAGGCGCTCGGGCCGGTCACCATCGGTGACCGGGCCATGATCGGTGCGAACGCGCTGGTGGCCGACGACGTGCCGGCCGACATGTTCGTGTTCGGGCCGAAGCAGAGCACCGAGATGCGGCCGATCTCCGAGCTCGGCATCGGCGACAAGGCCGAGCGGGAGCAGGGCTACGGCATCGCCGGGCGCAACCACCAGCGGGCCACACCCTCGACCGGCCACTCGCCCGGCAACTCGCCCGGCACTCGCCGGGCACGAGCCGGCCCTCGCCCCGGCGGCGGCCAACGGCTCGGCCGCGCACAACGGGCACGGCGGCTGAACCGTGCGGGCCGTGCTCGACGCCACCGCCCTCGGGAGCGGGCTGGGAGGCGACGAGACCATGCTGCGCGGGCTGCTGCGCGGGCTGGCGCTCACGGCCGAGCCGGGCGACGAGCTGCGGGTGCTGGCTCCGCCCGACGAGGAGCTGCCCGCCGAGGTGACGGCCAGCCGGGCCATGCCGATCGAGCGGGTCCGTCGGCTTCCCGGGCCGGTGCACTTCGGCGCCCGCCTTCCGTGGCGCCTGGCCCGCCACCACGGCGACGCCGAGGTCGTGTTCAGCGTGACCCACGCGCCGGTCCGCTCGGCCATCCCGCGGGCCCTCATGGTGCAGGACCTGTCGTTCCACCACCGGCCCGACCTCTACCCCCGGCTCACGCGCCAACGCCTCGAGCGACTGGTGCGGCGTCAGGTGCACGAGGCCGCCGTCGTGATGACGGTGAGCGACTACTGCCGCGACGACATCATCGCCACCTACGGGCTCGCCCCCGACCGGGTGCACACCGTCCCGAACACGGTGGCGGTCCCGGCGCCGCTCGATCCGTCGGCCCGGGACGCCGCCGAGGCGTGGCTGGCCGAGCAGGGCGTGCGCTCGCCCTACTTCCTCTACCTCGGCAACCTGCACCCGCGGAAGAACGTGGCCACCGCCCTGCGGGCCTTCACCCGCGCCCGGGCGAGCGACCCGCGCCTGGCCGACCACCAGTTCGTGGTGGCCGGGGCCCGCTGGTGGGGTGAGGGCGAGTCGACGGCGGCCGACGCCGCACCCGCGGGGTCGGTGCTCTTGGTCGGGCGGGTCGACGACGACGTGCGCCAACTGCTGCTCGAGCAGGCCGAGGCGCTGGTGTACCTGTCGATGTTCGAGGGCTTCGGGCTCCCACCGCTCGAGGCCATGGCGGCCGGCACGCCGGTCATCGCGTCCACGGCCGCGGCCATCCCCGAGGTCACCGGCGGGGCGGCCGTGCTCTGCGACCCGCTCGACCTGCGCGGCATCGCCAGCACGCTGTCGACCGTCGCCTCCGACGACGCGCTGCGCCGCGACCTGATCCGGCTGGGGCTCGAGCGCGTCGCCTTCTACGACCCGATCCGCACCGGCAGCTGCGCCCGACGCGCCCTGGCCGCGGCCACCCTCGAGGAGGTCCCCGCATGACCCCCACCCACCGACCCCCGCCCACCACCGATGCGAGACCCGCAGCCGGATCGGCACCCGGCTCGGGCCGGGGGCTGGCCGACTACGCGGCCGACTGGGAGGCCAACGCCCAGGCCGACGCCGCGCTACGCCATCCTGTCGGACCCGGCGAGCAAGGGCGGCACCTGGGACGACGACTCGTTCCTGTCCACCGGCGAGCTCGAGATCGCACGGGTCTTCGCCGAGCTCGACCGGCTCGGCGTCGCGGTCGAGCGCCGTGGCACCTGCCTCGACTTCGGCTGCGGCCTCGGTCGGCTGACCCAGGCGCTCGGCCGGCGCTTCGACCAGGCCATCGGCGTCGACGTCTCCCCGACCATGGTCACCGAGGCCACCGAGCTGGCCGAGGCCGGCGGTCACGACAACGTCCGCTTCGTGCTCAACCAGCAGCCCGATCTGGCCCAGTTCGGCACCGGCTCGATCGACTTCGTCTACTCGAACATCGTGCTGCAACACGTCTCGAGCGAGCTCCAGCTCGGCTATCTGCGCGAGTTCGGTCGAGTGCTCGCACCGGGAGGTCTGGCCGTCGTGCAGCTCCCGAGCCGGCGGACCGGCATCCGGGGGCTGGCCCGGCGGCTCACCCCCGACGCCCTGCTGCCCCTCGCCCGGCGGATCGTCCGACCTCCGGCCGAGCTCGAGGGCGACGGCTACCGCATCCGGATGGAGATGAACTGCCAGCCGGAGGGCCACGTCGCCGACCTGGCCGCCGCCATGGACACCACCATCATCCACCTCCGCTACACCAACGCGGCCGAACCGGCCTTCGCCGGCAACGTCGAGTTCTTCGACCGGCCGACGGCCGTCACGCGGGCACGTGGCGGTGGATACCTCAGTCCCGTCTACGTCATCAGGCGACGGTGAGCTCGGTCGGTCCCCCGACCCTGGCGCCACCCCCGTACGCGCCGCCGCCGCCCCGGCCGCGCCACGGCTGCCGCACGGCCCTGATCGTGGGAGGGATCGTCACCCTCGTGCTGCTGGTGGTCGCGGCGATCGGCCTGGTCGTCCTGCTGCGCAACCTGGCCACGCCGCACAAGGTGCCGGCCGACTACCGGCCGCCCACCAGCCTGCCGGTCGCCCCCGAGTCCGCCGCCATCCCTCCCGGCGACCTCGTGTTCGACTCCGATCGCACCGGCAACTTCGAGATCTTCACCATGACCGCGGAGGGCCGGTCGCCCCGCCAGCTCACCGACGACGCCCGCTACGACTCGTGGTGGGCCCGGCTGTCCCCCGACCGGCGCACGATCCTCTTCTACCGCTCGCCCAAGGGCAGCCACGACCGTGACTACTCGAGCACCTCGCTGTGGGTCATGGGGGCCGACGGGTCGCAGCCGACGCTGATGCGACCGGCCGGCCTCGACGGCTGGGTGCTGCAGGGCCATGCCGAGTGGTCCCCCGACGGCACCCAGCTGGTGATGTTCGGCGGGAGCCGCTCGCGACCGCAGATCCAGATCACGGACCGCCTGGGCCAGAACCCCCGGGCCATCACCGACCGGGGAGGGTCGAACGTCGACCCCTCGTGGTCGCCCGACGGGTCGACCATCGTGTTCTCCGGCTGCCCCGGCCAGATCTGCAAGCCGTCCGACCACGAGATCTACACCGTCGCCGCCGAGGGTGGGCCGGTGACCCGTCTCACCGACGACGGGATGGGCGACAACGACCCCTACTACTCCCATTCGGGGTCGCAGCTGGCGTGGCTCACCAAGGTGAGCGGGCTGCTGCCCGGGGTGTGGGACATCCGGATCGCCCCGGCCGACGGCTCGAACCCGCGCCGGCTGATCGGCGACGATCGGATCAACAGCAAGCCGTCGTGGTCGCTCGACGACACGACGATCTTCTTCCACCGGCTCGACAGCTCCGCCGGCAAGGGTTTCCAGATCTGGGCCGTGTCCCCCGACGGCACCGACCTGCGCCAGATCACCACCGACCAACCCGGGGCCAACGAGTACCCGGGCACCTGAACCGACGGCATGGGGGGCACCTCGACCATGGACATCTCAAATCCGACAGCGGCCACCCGAGCGGCGGCGGTCCTGCTGGTCGCCGGCCTGGTGATGATCGGCCCGGTGGGCGCCGCCGGCGCGGCGTCCACCGACCACGCCTACCACTGCACGTCGGCCGTCGGCGCGAGCGACACCTCCTACACGATCGACGCCACCGCACCGGCCCAGGTCGTGCAGGGCTCGGCCTTCGCCGTCGACCCGCTGGTGGTGTCCGGAACCCCGTCGGTCGACCTGCTGCTGGCCGATATCACGTTCGGCATCGTGCCGCCGGCCGACGCCACCCTCACCAGCCCGGCCCAGCTCCACTTCGACGGGCCGGGGTCGACCGACCCGCCGGGGCCGATCGCACCGGCCGGCGTCCCCAACTCCTCTCCGCCGATGTCGTTCTCGATGGTGGCCACCGGGCCGGTCGGGTCGACCATCGCGATCTACCCGGCGCCGGTGACCAGCACGGTGGTCGACCCGTCGAACCTGGCCAACCGGCTCGAGGTGAGCTGCTCGGAGATCGTCCCGACCGCGGTCGCCCTCGTCGAGATCGTGGCCGCCCCGCCCGGCACCACACCCAGCTCGACGGCACCGGACGACAGCGCGGTGCTGGCCGACACCGCGGTCGCGGCCCGCGCCGTGAGCGCCACCCCTGCCGTCACCGGCTGACCCGTCCCCCGACCGTTCCCCACCCCCCGAACCCCTCACCAGGAGGATCCCCCCATGCGCATCGTCGAGATCGACCGATTCGGCGGCCCCGAGGTGCTCGAGCTGCACGACCGAGCCGACCTCGAGCCGCCCGAGGACGGCTACGTCGTGGCCGTCATGGCGGCCGGGCTCAACTACGCCGACATCGTCGAGCGGCGGGGCCGCTACAAGAAGGACCAGCCGCTCCCCGGCCTGCTCGGCAAGGAGGCCGCCGGCGTCGTGATCGCGCGAGGGCCGTCGGCCACCGGCTTCGAGCTGGGCGACCCCGTGATCGTCGTGCGCTTCGAGAACGGCTGCTACGCCGAGCAGGTCGCGGCCCGGCCCCACGAGGTGCTGCGCCCACCACGGGGCCTGTCGTTCGTCGAGATGGCCGCGTTCGGCACCAACTACGCGACGGCGTGGTGGGCCATGCACGAGATCGCCCGGGTTCGCCCCGGCGAGCCGGTGCTGGTGCACGCGGCCGCAGGTGGGGTGGGCACCGCCGCCGTCGAGCTCGCTCGCACCGCCGGCTGCGGTCCGATCATCGGTACCGCGGGCGGCCCCGAGAAGTGCGCCGCCGTCCTCGACCGGGGCGCCGACGCCTGCGTCGACTACCTCCGTGACGACTTCCGTCCGGTGGTGCGCGAGCTCACGGACGGCGCCGGGGTCGCCTACTGCCTCGAGTCGGTCGGCGGCGAGACCTACGACCGCAGCCTCGAGGCCCTGGCCCCGATGGGCTCGCTGGTGATCATCGGCTTCTCGAGCATCGACGCCGACTACGCCACGGTGATCCCCCGGCTGCACCCGCTCAGCCTGTTCCACCGCTCGATCAGCGTCGGCGGGCTCAACATCGACAACCTGGCCTTCCAGCGCCGGGGCGACATCTGGGACCGCCTCGTCGACCACGCCGAGCGCCACCAGATCCGCCCGTCAGTGCGCCACGTGTTCCCCTTCGAGGACATCCGCGCCGCGCACGACCTGCTCGGGAGCCGCCGCTCGATCGGCAAGGTCGTCCTCACGATGGACCCCGCCGCCGACCACACCCCCGAGTTGGTGATGGTCTGAGGGGGGTCAGTTCGTGGTCGGGGTGGTCGTGGCCCGGCTGCCCAGCCGCACCACCAGCGACTGGATCTGACCCTCGCGCTCGAAGGTGACGGTGACCTCGTCGCCGGCCTGGTGGCCGCGGACGGCGTCGATCACGTCCTGGGACCCCGTCATCGGCCGGCCGTCGATGGCGGTGATCACGTCGCCGAGTTGCAGGCCGCTCGACCCGGCGGCCGACCCGGGCTGGATGTCGACGACGAACGCGCCGTCGGACGTCTTGACCCCGTACTGCGTCAGCACCTCGGGGGTCACCTGCCCGACGTCCTTGGTGCTGACCCCGAGGAACGCGGAGTCCGGGGTGACGGTGGCCTGCCCGTTCTTGATCTCGTCGATCAGGGGCTTGATCGAGTCGATGGCGATGGCGAAGCCGATGTTCTGCGCGGTGTCGATGATGGCCGTGTTGATGGCGACCACCTGCCCGTCGGCGTTCAGCAGCGGCCCCCCGGAGTTGCCCGGGTTGATGGCCGCATCGGTCTGGATCAGGTTGTCGAGGGTGATGTCCTGGGCCTGGATGCTGCGATCGGTCGCCGAGATGATGCCCTCGGTGACGCTCGGGGGGCCGCCCAGGTTGAGGGCGTTGCCGATGGCGACGACGTCGTCGCCGACCTTCACGTCGGCCGACACGCCGAGCTCGGCCGGCGTGAGGCCGGTGGCGTCGGCGACGCGGATCAACGCGATGTCGTCGTCGGGCAGGCTGCCCACCAGGGTGGCCTGCTCGCTGCGACCGTCCGACAACATCACGTCCATGGACGTCGCCGACGCGACCACGTGGGCGTTGGTGAGCACCAGTCCGTCGTCGGAGATGATGACCCCCGACCCCGCCGAGCCGAACACGCCGGTGCTGCTGGTCTCGCCCGTCTGGATCGACACCACCGACGGCTGGGCCTTGCGCAGCAGCGACTGGATGTCGAGCCCGCGGCCGGCCAGTTGAGACGAGGCCGATGAGGACGGGCTCGTCGCGTGGCGATCGACGGCCACCACCAACGACGCGCCGACCAGCGCCGCGAGCACGGCGCTGGCGACCGCGACCGCGACGACCGTGCGGCGGGTGACCGGGCCCGACACCCGGCCGTCTGGCCGGGTCGGCGTGGTGGGCAGGGGCGGTAGGCCGGCGAGCGGCGGGCCGGCCAGCGGGGAGGCGGTGATCGGCTGGCCGAACACGGGCGGCGACGCGGCCTCGGTGGGGGGGCTGGCCGGCAGCCGGGCGGGAGGCGGCGTCCCGGCGGCCGACGGCGGCGGAAGCGCCCCGGTGAGCGGCGGAGGGGTCCACGGCGGCGGCGATGGTGGCGATGGCGTCGATGGCGTCGATCCGGGCGATCGGGGGACTCCGGGCGGGGGCGTCCAGGCCGGGGGCGGCGTGGGGGGCCCGCCTGCGGCGCCCTGCGGGTCGTTCACCATCGCTCCCTTCGCGGCTCGGGTCGGGCAGAATCTAGGCCGGTTTGCGCCATGACTGGCTTCGGACGGTACCGTGTTCGCAACCGAGTGATCGGGTCAGAGAGTCAGCTGGGAACTACTTCTGCCTCGGCTCCGTATAACAAGGAGACAACGGAGGCGACATGGATAACGAATGGATGGCCAGCGGCCTGTGCAGGGTCGAGCCACCCTCGAGGTTCTTTCCCAGTGACGGTGTCGGCGTGGAGATCGCCAAGCGGATCTGCGCCGAGTGCCCGGTGAAGCACCCCTGTCTCGAGTATGCGCTCGAGAACCGCATCGACCACGGTGTGTGGGGTGGGACGTCGGAGCGGCAGCGCCGGCGCATCCTCAAGAAGCGCAAGAGCAGCGCCCCACTGCTGGTCTGAGCAGGTCTGTCGTACCGTCGAACCCCCATGCCGGCGGCGTGGGGGTTCGTTCGCGTACGGGTCCATGGCCGCCACGCTCCGTGGGTCACCCCACGGGAGACGCGGTCAGGTCTTGGACTCGTCCTCGTCCTTCGACCCTTCCTTGGCGCCCTTCTCGAACTCGGTCTTGGCCGAGCCCAGCGAGCGGGCGAGCTTGGGCAGCTTGGCGCCGCCGAAGATCAGGAGGATCACGATGGCGATGATGATCAGTTCCGGTGCGCCCATGGAACCGAGGGTACCCCACCCGGCCGGCGGCCCACCCGCGCGAGGCTGGCCCGGTGATCGAGTGCGTGGTCAACATCAGCGAAGGTCGCCGGCGCGACGTGGTCGACGCCATCGCCGCCACCGCCGGCCGTGACCTGCTCGACGTCCACGTCGATGCCGATCACCACCGCTCGGTGTTGACCACGGTGGGCGAGGCGGCGGTGCGGTCGATCACGGTCGCCGCCGTCGAGCGGCTCGACCTGGGCCGCCACCAGGGGGCGCACCCCCGGATCGGCGTGGTCGACGTGGTGCCGTTCGTGGCGCTCGATCCCACCCCCTTCGCCGAGGCCGTGGCCGCTCGTGACCGCTACGCCCGCTGGGCCGCCGACGAGCTCGGGGTGCCCTGCTTCGTGTACGGGCCGGAGCGGTCGCTGCCCGACGTGCGGCGCGGCGCGTTCACCTCGATCGCGCCCGACGTCGGGGCCGGCCGCACCCCACCCGACCGCCGGGGCCATCGCGGTGGGAGCCCGACCGGTGCTGGTGGCCTACAACCTGTGGCTGGCCGAGCCCGACCTGGACCTGGCCCGGCGGATCGCCGCCGGGCTGCGAGGGCCGGCGGTGCGGGCGCTCGGGCTGGAGGTGGGCCGCCACGTGCAGGTGTCGATGAACCTGATCGACCCGGCGATCGTCGGCCCGGCCGACGTGTATGCGCTCGTGGCCGCGCAGGCCGAGATCGAGCGGGCCGAGCTCGTCGGCCTGGTGCCGCGGTCGGTGCTGGACGCGATCGACCCGTCGGCCTGGGAACGTCTCGACCTGGCCCGCGATCGCACGATCGAGAGCCGGATCGAGGCGCAGACCGGGGCCTAGGCCCCCTCGGGCTCAGCCGGCGGCGGCTGCGGCTCGGGCGAGGGCTCGCTGGCGGCGGATGCGGCGACGCTCGCGCTCGCTCATCCCACCCCAGATGCCGAACTTCTCACCGTTCGCCAAGGCGTACTCGAGGCAGTCCTCACGGACGACACAGCCCCGGCACACCTCCTTGGCCTCCCGCGTGGATGCTCCACGCTCGGGGAAGAACAGATCAGGGTCGACGCCAAGACAGTTGGCGTAGTCCTGCCATGATGACTCCACAGGTTCGTCGGCGGCTGCGTGGTGCATGTCCGGCCTCCTTCTCCCCGCCCTGGCACGTTCCAGAGCTGTCGACGCAACGTTCGTCGCACGGACAGCTCGTCCCCCTCGAAGGTCAGAACACCCCCGTGGACGAGTGGCTCGTACCACATCTGTAATTACAACGCTGTGATCATGGCCCGCTCGGAAGCCCGACGCAAGGGGAAGTTCTGATTTTCCGCGGAATGGCGCGGGTCTGAGCCATTCGACCCACACCCTTCCCACCCCCCCGCGCGTCGTCACCCCAGTTCGCGCGTCGCAGCCGGAGCCCGGGCGCGCCAGGCGGTCGGGGTGGTGCCGGTCTCGGCCCGGAACGCGGCGATGAACGCGGACGCCGACGAGAACCCGCAACGATGGGCCACCGTGGTGACCGGGCTGCCATCGGCGAGGTGACCCATCGAGCTCTGCACCCGGGCCCGGCGCCGCCACTGCTGGAAGGTGAGCCCGGTCTCGAGGCGGAACCATCGCTGCAGGGTCCGAGGGCTGGCGCCGACGGCGCGACCGAGCTCGTCGAGCCCGCGGCCGTCGGCCGGGTCGGCCAGCAGGGCGTCGGCCACGGCCCGCGCCGGCTCGTAGGCCGGCAGCACGACGAGGTGCGTCTCCGGTCGCAGGTCGGCGAGCTCGTCCAGGAAGACGGCCTCCAGCCGATCGCGCCGCGCGCCCCCGGGCCGCTCCGGGTCGGGCCAGCAGCCCCATGACCTCGCGGAGCAGCGGGCGGATCGCCACCACGCCCATCGCCGGGGGCAGGCGCCCGTCACCGATCGGCACCCGGTCGACGTAGACGAAGGTGACCCGGGCGTGCTCGACGGCGACGAGCTCGTGGTCGAGCACCGGCGGGCAGCCACACGCCGCGACGGGCAGGGACGGCCCACTGCTCGGCGGCGGTGCGCACCGCCAGCGCGCCGGTCTCGACCGACAGCAGCTGGTGGGCGTCGTGGCGGTGACGGCCGAACCCGGTCCCGCGCGGGACGTCGAACGTGACGAAGCGGCAACGGGCCTGACCGGTGAGCGACATCGCCTGTCATGATCACGCAAGCAGAGGGCGATCACCCGCTGCTACCACTGCGGTCATGACCACCGACCTGCAGTACCTCGACGCCCGCCCGACCATCGAGGTGGCCGACCTGCCGGCCGCTCTCGCCTTCTTCAACGACGTCGCCGGCCTCGACACCGAGGTCGTGATGGGCGAGCCGCCGATGTTCGCCATCGTCGGCGCCGGCCCGGCCAGGGTCGGCGTCGTCGAGGTCGACGCGCCGGCCCACCCCGAGGGCGTGCCGTGCTACCTCACGATGCACGGCCTCGACACGCTGCTCGAGCGGCTGGACCGGGCCGGTCTGGCGCCGAGCGAGCCCCCGGTGACCCGGCCGTGGGGCCTGCGCGACATCGTGATCCCCTGTCCCGGCGGCGGACCGCTGCTCGCCTTCGGCGAACCCCTCGCTCACTAGGAGCGCCCGACAGCCCGCGACCCGTGCCCCCCTCCCGCAACCTGTCCCACGAGCGACGTCCACGGCGTCGCTGAAGGGACAGGTTGCGCGTGCGGCCGGCGTTTCGCCGTGCGCGTTCGGTCGGCGGTCAGCCGGCGACGCGGTCGGCGGCGGCGAGCATCTCGGGGCCGGCGGGCAGGCCGTCCTGCACGCACACCAGGCCGGTCGACACGCGCTCGACCACGCCCCACTCCCAGATGGCGGTCTCGTCGAGCCCGCAGCGCCTCGCCAACCATCGGGACCGGTCGCGCGGATCGCCGTCGAGCAGCTCGACCGGGTCCTCCCGCATGACGATGCCGAGGTCGTACTCGGGCTCGGCCAGCAGGCCGTCGGGGTCGACGAGCTCGAACCCGTCGCCGTCCATGGTCTGCAGGACGTTCCACTGGTGGACGTCGCCGTGCACCAGGGTCGCCCGCTCGTCGTCGTGGGCCGCGATGCGGCGCTCGGCACAGCTCACCGCGTGGGCGATCGTCCGCTCGGCGCACGGCCGGTCGAGGGCGTCCCACATGGTGACGATGAGCTCGATCAGCCATCGGCCCTTCTCGGCGCCCGTCCGCAGCCCGCATCCCGGGGCCGGCCGCCAGAGCCGCTCGGCCACCGCGCACAGGATCTCGTGGCGCTGACCGATCGGCAGGCCGAGGTCGTGCAGCGATGGACCGAGGCGCTCGAGCAGCATCGCCCCACGACCCGTGTCGTGGCGCAGGAGCCGGACGCAGCCGTCGCCCCCGGCGAGGCGCAGCACCGTCAGCTCGTCGTGCGGCCGGGCGTGGTCGTGGGGCACCGGCACCTTGAGCACCGCCGCGGTGCCGTCGGCGAGCGTGGCTCCGGCGACGTAGGCCTCGGTGGCGTCGTCGAACGGCCGGCCGTCGACGACGAGCCCCCACTCGTCCGCGAGCTCGGCCACCAGGTCCGGCAGGTCGTGCAGCCACGCGGTCGCGCCGGCGAGCGTCGCCTTGGTCCGCACCACCGAGGGGATGGTGATCGACCCCGGCGCGGACACGTGGGCGACGGTACCCCGATCCCGGGCGGCGCCCCTCGAGGTTTCAGGCGGTGCGGCGGCCGTGGAGGAGCTTGCGCTTCTGCTCGATGAAGTCGACCAGCACGTAGTCGCCGAGGGTCTCGGGCGTGGTGAAGAAGGCCCGGCCCCGGTTGAGCTCGGTGAGCTTCTCGATGAACTGGCGCAGGTGCTGGGTGGGGTCGAGCATGAAGGTGTTGATGCGGATGCCGTCGCGGGTGCAGCGGTTGACCTCGCGCAGGGTGGCGTCGACGGTCTCCCGCACGGGCGGGTAGTTGAAGAACACGTCGCCCCGCTCGGTGATGTGGGCGGTGGGCTCGCCGTCGGTGATCATGATGATCTGCTTGGTGCCGCTCTGGCGCGAGAGCAGTCGGCGGCTGATCTGGAAGGCGTGCTGCATGTTCGTGCCGTAGACGAAGTCCCACGAGACCTCGGGCAGCTGCTCGGCCTTGAGCTCGCGGGCCGTCTCGCTGAAGCCGACGATGCCGAGGTAGTCGCGCGGGTACTGACTCGAGATGAGCGAGTGCAGGGCCATGGTGACCTTCTTGGCCGGCAGGAAGTTGTCGCGCATCGGCATCGACAGCGAGAGGTCGAGCATCAGCACGGTCGACGAGCGGACGATGTGCTCGGTGCGCTCGACCTCGAAGTCCTCCGGCAGCAGCCGGACCGGCGTGCCGCCCCCGCTGCGGCGCACCGCGTTGCGGACGGTGCGCTCGATGTGCAGGTTGAACGGGTCGCCGAACTCGTAGGGCTTGGTGTCGTACTCGCGCTCGTGGCCGGCGCCCGACCGCTCGACCTCGTGCTTGCCGACCTTGTCGCTGTCGAGCTTCTTGAACAGGTCGCTCAGCGCGTTCTGGCCGATGCGCCGGATGCCGCGCGGCGTCAGCTCGAAGCGGCCCTCCTTGTTCTCGATGAGCCCCGCCTCCTGCAGCTTGCGGGACAGCTCGCTCATCTTGTCGAGGCTCTGGGCCGCCTCGTCGCCGAGCAGCTCGCGGGCCCGGTCGAGGTCGACCTCGGCCAGCGCCCCCGGCGAGGTGGCTCCCCGCAGCAGCTGCTCGAGCTGGTCGATGTCGCCGAGCTCCTGCATCATCTGGGCCGCTTCGGCGAACCCGAGCGGGTCCTGGCCGCTGAAGTCGTAGCGCTTGCCCCAGCCCTTCTCGGGGAACAGGTTCTGCAGGTTCTGGCCGAGCTGGTCCATCTGCCAGCGCAGGTCCATGTCCTCCATCAGCTGGTCGGACAGGCTCTGCAGCTGCGCCCGCTGCTCGGGCGTCATCGAGTTGAGCATGGCCTGCACCGCCGCCATGCGCTCGGCCATGATCTCGAGCAGCTCGTCGAGGTTGGACGGGTTCTCGGGGAAGAAGTCGCCGAAGCGCTCCATGAAGGAGTCGAAGTCGGGCTCCTCGCCCCGCTGGCGCTGCTCGAGCATCTCGTTGAGGGCCGACAGCATGTCCTTCATGCGGGCCATGTCCTCGGGCGACACCTGGCTCATGGCCCCCGACATCTGGTTGAAGTAGCTCTGGGTGATCTGCTGGCGGAGCTGGTCGAGCAGGTCCTCGAAGCGCTCACGGGCCTCGCTGGAGGTGAACTCGTAGTTCTGCAGGTCCTTGACCATGCCGGCCAGGTCGGGTGACAGCATGTCGAGCTGCATCTGGCGCTCGCCGACGACCTGCTCGGTGATCTCCTGGCGGCGCTTGTCCCCCGCCTCCCCGGCCTCGCGTGCCTCGCGTCCCATCTCGTCGAGCGACTCGCGTTCGAGGTCGACGACGTCACGCAGCTCCTGGGCGATGTCGTCGTAGACGCCGCCGAGGTCGTGCTTCTCGAGCTCGTCGCGGCGCTTGCGGCGCAGCTTCTCGAGCATCTCGCGGATGCCCTGGATGCGCTCGCCGTTCTGGTCCTTGAACCCCGACTGCATCATGCGCCGCAGGGCCGCGTTGAGGTCACCGTGGTAGAGCAGGTCGTCGGTGATCTCGCCGAAGATGTCGTCGGCGCCGAGCTCGAAGCCGACCTGCGAGCCGTCCCAACGCGAGTACGCAACCCGTCGAGCCTTGGTCATGGGGCGAGGGTACCGGCCTCCGGCCGTTCGTGGGCGCTCGACCGGCCACTCCGGTCCGCCGGGTCGACACGGCCCCGGGGACGCGATTGACTGGTCGAGAACTAGAACTCGTTCTGATTTACCGGTCGGTCCCGTGTGGCCGTCGGACGACGCAGGGGGACCGCATGTACATCGGCTACACACCGGAGCAGAACGAGCTGCGCCGGGAGCTCCGGGCCTACTACGACAACCTGCTGACGCCCGATCTGGTGCGCGAGCTGGCGCACAGCGAGGGCATCGGCCCGGTGTCGCGGTCGGTCGTGCTGCAGATGGCGGCCGACGGTTGGCTCGGCATCGGCTGGCCCAAGGAGTACGGCGGCCAGGGCCGGGGCTTCATCGACCAGTTCATCTTCTTCGACGAGTCGATGCGGGCCGGCGCCCCGGTGCCCATGCTCACCATCAACTCGGTGGCCCCGACGATCATGAAGTACGGCTCGCAGGCGCAGAAGGACTTCTTCCTGCCCAAGATCCTGCGGGGCGAGATCCACTTCTGCATCGGCTACACCGAGCCCGACGCCGGCACCGACCTGGCCTCGCTCAAGAGCCGGGCCGAGCGCGACGGCGACGAGTGGGTCATCAACGGCCAGAAGATCTTCACCAGCCTGGCCACCGACGCCGACTACGTGTGGCTCGCGGTGCGCACCAACCCCGAGGCGTCCCGCCACAAGGGCATCTCGATGATCATCGTCCCGACGGCGACCCCCGGCTTCAAGGCCGTGCCGATCCAGAACTTCGGCAACTTCAACACGAACTACACGTTCTACGAGGACGTCCGGGTGCCCTACGACAACGTGGTCAAGGGCGAGGGCGAGGGCTGGCCGCTCATCATGGAGCAGCTCAACCACGAGCGGGTCACGTTGTGCTCGTCGGGGATCATGGAGCGGGCGCTCGACGACACCCGGCGCTACGCCCAGGAGACGATGCTGGCCGACGGCCGCCGCCTCATCGACGAGCCCTGGGTGCAGCACGACCTGGCCTGGGTGCACGCCCGGGTCGAGGTGCTGCGCACCATGAACTGGCAGGTCGCCTGGCACGCCGAGAACGGCGACAACCTCGACCCGGCCGCCGCCTCGGCGGTGAAGGTGTTCGGCACCGAGTTCTACATGGAGGGGTTGCAGAAGCTGCTCGAGATCCTCGGCCCGGTCGCCAACGTCCGCGAGGGATCGCCCGACGCGGTGCTGTTCGGTCGCCTGTCGAACCTGCTCCGGGGCCTGCACGTGCTGACCTTCGGCGGCGGCACCAACGAGCTGCAGCGCGACCTGATCGCCATCTTCGGCCTGGGCCTCCCCGGCTCGCCCCGCTGACCCGACCTTCGAGACCACGAGGACACGAGGACACATCATGGACTTCGCTCTTTCCGAGGAGCAGCAGGCGATCGTCGAGCTGGCGACGCAGATCTTCACCGACATGTGCGCCCCCGAGCGGCTGCGCGAGGTCGAGGCCGGCGCGGACTGGTTCCACCGCGACCTCTGGAGCGAGCTGGCCAAGGCCGGCCTGCTCGGCATCGCCCTGCCCGAGTCGGTCGGCGGCGGCGGGTTCGGCTTCCTCGAGGCCTGCCTGCTGCTCGAGCGCCAGGGCCGGTCGGTCGCGCTCGGTGCCCCTGCTGCCCACGCTGATCGCCTCGCTGGCCATCGCCGAGTTCGGCTCCGACGCCCAGCAGGCCGCGTGGCTGCCGGGCGTGGTCGAGGGCGAGACGGTGCTGACCGTGGCGCTCAGCGAGATCGGCGCGTCACCGCGCGACCCGCAGCTCGGTGCCGTGCCCGAGCGGGGCGACTGGGTGCTGTCGGGCACCAAGACCGACGGTGCCCGCCGTGCATCTCGCCGGCGCCGTGGTCGTCCCGGCCCGCGATCCCGAGGGCAACGTGCGCCTGTTCGTCGTGCCGACCGACGCCGCCGGGCTCACCGCCGAGCGCCAGGACACGTTCAACCACGAGCCGCAGTTCGCCCTCGCCTTCGACGGCGTGGTCGTCGGCGCCGACGCCGAGCTCACCGGCACGCTCGTCGGTCGAGGGCCAGGCCCCGATCGACTGGATCGTCGACCGGGCCATCGTCGGCCTGTGCGCCCAGGCCGCCGGCGTCAGCGACGCCGGCATGCGCCTCACCGCCGGGTACGTCGGCGAGCGCAAGCAGTTCGACCGGCGTCATCGGCACGTTCCAGGCCGTCGGCCACCGCATGGCCGACTGCTACGTCGACAACGAGGCCATCCGCCTGAGCATGCTGCTGGCGGCGAGCCTGCTGAACGCCGGCGCCGAGGCCGACAAGGAGGTCGCGGTGGCCAAGTACTGGGCCTCCTACAGCGGCAGCCGGGTGGGCCACGCCGACCTGCACCTGCACGGCGGCATCTCGATCGACCTCGACTACCCGATCCACCGCTACTTCCTCTGGTCGAAGCAGATCGAGTTCCAGCTCGGCGCGGCCGGCCCCCAGCTCGCCCGCATCGGCGCCATCCTCGCCGACGACCCCGTCCCCGCCTGACCGCCGACCTGGGGCGCTGTGCCGCTTCCCCGAACCTGTCCCATCGTCGGCGCCCGATCCGGCCCCCGGGCGGGACACGTTCGAGAAAGGTTCACGATCTGGCGTGGGAGGCTGGCGCATGGGCGCGTTTCCGGAAGGGTTCTGGTGGGGCACGGGGGCCTCGTCGACCCAGACCGAGGGCGCCGCGCCGACCAGCGACTGGTACCGCTGGGAGCGCGCCGGCCGCGCCCCCTTGTCGGTTGACGGCAACGGGTTCGCCACCCGCTACGCCGAGGACTTCCGGCTCTACGCCGACCACGGGCTGACGCACCACCGCCTCTCGCTCGAGTGGGCCCGGCTCGAGCCGGCGCAGGGGCGTCACGACCCGGCGGCCGTCGAGCACTACCGCGAGATGCTGACCGCCGCCCGCGACGCCGGCATCAGCGTGTGGGCCTGCCTGCACCACTTCACCCTGCCGGGCTGGTTCGCCGACGACCTGGGCGGCTTCGTCCCCAAGGAGAACCGCGTCCACTGGCACCGCCACGTCGACTGGGTGGCCGAGACCTACGGCGACCTGCTCTTCGGGTGGATGCCGATCGCCGAGCCGACCGCGTACGCCATGCTCGGCTACCAGCTCGGCCTGCACCCGCCGGGGGTCGCCGACGCGGCCCGGTTCGCGGAGGCCCTCGAAGCCGTGCACCTCGCCGACCACGAGGCCTGGCGGCTGCTCCGCAGCGGCGATCAGCCCGTCGCGACCAACCACCGCCTGACGCCCGTGTACCCGGCGGTGCGCAGCGCCAACCCCCACGAGCGCACCCAGGCCGACGAACGGGCCCGCCTCTTCGACCAGGCCAACTGGTGCTGGACCCGCGCCGTACGTGATGGCGTCCTGCAGGTGCCGGGCCGCCCCGCCATCGAGATCGCCGACATGGCCGGCTCGTTCGACCTCATCGGCTTCTCCTACGCCTCCGCGCTGACCATGTTCGCCGACGGCACCGGCCCCTATCCCGCCGATGCGCGGGTCGGCCCCATGGGCCAGGCGCCATGGCCCGAGGGCCTCGGTCTCGTGCTGCGACGGTTGGCCGACGAGCTGCCGGGCCGCCCGCTGCTGATCGACGGGTGCGGGTTCGCCACCGACGACGACGAGTGGCGCACCTCGCTGCTGCGCGACTCGCTCGAGCAGGTGGAGATGGCTCTCGACGACGGCATCGACATCCGCGGCCTGTTCCACCGGGCCGGCGTCGACACCTACGAGTGGGACTCCGGATACGACGTCCCGTCCGGCCTGTTCGACCGCGACCGCTCGCCCAGGGGCAGCGCCGAGCTGGCCCGGGCCTGGGCCACCGGCACGAGGTGAGAGCGAGCCGTGCCAAGCTGACGGCGTGAGCGACTCCCCCTCCTCCTCGAGCACCGATGCCGCCGCGGCCAAGGAGGCGGCCGGGCGCCATGCCGCGAGCTACGTCACCGACGGCATGCGCGTCGGGCTCGGCACCGGGTCGACCGTCCACTTCTCGATCCTCGAGCTGGGCGACCGCAGGCTCGACATCACCTGCACGGCCACGTCGAAGCAGACCGACGAGCTGGCCCGGTCGCTCGGCATGAAGGTCGTCTCGCCCGACGAGATCGGCGGGCTCGACATCGCCATCGATGGGGCGGACGAGGTCGACCCGGCCTTCAACCTGACGAAGGGCGGCGGCGGCGCCCACACCCGCGAGAAGCTCGTGGCCCAGATGTCGCCCCGCTTCATCGTGGTCGTCGACGAGTCGAAGCTCGTGCCCCACCTCGGTCCGTTCGGCACCCCGCTCGAGGTGCTCGACTTCGCCCCGGGCGTGGTGGCCTCGCGGGTGCGGGCGCTCGGCGCCCACGACGTCACCACCCGGGACCGCCGCAGCGACAACGGCAATCTGATCGTCGACGCGCACTTCGGCACCATCGCCGATCCCGACGCGCTGGGCCAGGCGCTCAACGCGGTCCCCGGCATCGTCGAGCACGGCCTGTTCCCCGCGGCCATGGTCGAGCGGGTCGTCGTCGCCGGCACCGACGGCATCCGCGAGCTCGTCCGCTGAGTCCGGACTGGGCGGCGGTCGACCTCTCAGAGATCGATCAGCCGGGCGGCGACGTTCCGAGACGTGGCGGCCTCGATCAGCGAGGGGTTCTCGTCGACTGACGCCAGGCAGATCTCGGCCTCCAGGTGCTCTGCGGCCGCCAAGGCTTCGAGCGACATCAGGTTGAGCCTGACCCCCGCGGCGAGTGCGTCGGCCATCGGCCAGGAGAGCTCTCGCAGCGACACGAGGCCGATCGTCTCCGGCAAGGCGGTTGCGGCTCGGACTGCCGCCGCCGAGATATCGGCATCCGCTCGACCGAGTGACCGAGAGAGCGATCCGGTCACCACCGAGCTCGACAGCGCCCGGCACAGGCGGTGGTACCAGAGGCCGGTCGTGGCGACCTGCGCGCCCAGTGGCCGGAGCTCGGGCGGTTCATCGTCGAGGAGCAATCGCAGGAGGATGTGGTCGTCGACCACGACCGACCGGTTGGTCACGCGAGATCGGGCTCGTCGGATCCCACCGCCCGAGCCAGTTCGGCGTACCCGCCCGCCTCGTCGACCGCCTTCCGCACGAGCGCTCGGAGGCCACCGCGCCCGGCCGGGATGATCAGCAGGGAGTCGCCGAGATCGGCGATCTCGACCGAGCCACCCTCGAGCAGGTCCCACCGGCGCCGAGCGTCGGCGGGCAACGCCATCTGCCCTCGCTCGGACACGCGGAAGCTGGTGATCGCCATGGAGGCAGGATACCGGCCTACAAAGCGGATTGACAAGGGTGCATTGTCAGATCATGCCGGGGGTCAGCGGCTGCGGTACTGCGCCCGGGAGCCGATGGCCTCCTTGTTGAGGCGCTTGGAGAGATGCAGGCCCTCGAGCACGAACTCGACGGCGCTGGCGACCAGCGCGGGCGAGGCCTTGTCGCCCACGAGCTGGCTGACCGGCTGGCGTCAGCGCCGGCATGGTCTCGACCAGGCGCACGTAGTCGCCCGAGGCGACGTCCTCGCCGGCGCTGACGATGGCCTGGTCGTCGAAGGCGTCGAGGACGTCGCGCAGGTTCTCGATGGCGAAGTTGTCCTTGAAGACCGTCAGCACGGCCGACCGGAGCAGGTGCTCGACGATCTGCTCGTCGCGGCCCTCCTCGATGGACTCGATCTCGACCTTGCCGGCCGTCGACGACGCCAGCGCCTCGAGGTCGCTGACGCGGGGGACGACCTCGGTCTCGCCGTTGAGCAGCGAGCGCCGGGCCGCGTTGGCGACCAGCGTCTCGAGGTTCGACACCGTGAGCCGCACGGACACGCCCGAGCGCTGATTGATGTGCGGGCTCTGGCGGGCGAGGTGGCTGAGCGTGGCGACGATCTCGGCCATGAACGACGGCACCTCGACCGCGAGGCCCTCGGCCTCGAGCGGGGTGGCCTCCTGCTGGGCGATGTCGACCTCGATGTCGACCTCGAGCGGGTAGTGCGTGCGGATCTGGGCGCCGAAGCGGTCCTTCAGCGGCGTGATGATGCGGCCGCGGTTGGTGTAGTCCTCCGGGTTGGCCGAGGCGAACAGCATGAGGTCGAGCGGGAGGCGGATCTTGTAGCCCCGCACCTGGACGTCGCGCTCCTCGAGCACGTTGAGCAGGCCCACCTGGATGCGCTCGGCCAGGTCGGGCAGCTCGTTGATGGCGAAGATGCCCCGGTTGGTGCGGGGCACCAGGCCGTAGTGCAGGGTCAGCTCGTCGGAGAGGTAGCGGCCCTCGGCCACCTTGATGGGATCGACCTCGCCGATGAGGTCGGCGATGGACGTGTCCGGAGTGGCGAGCTTCTCGCCGAAGCGGTCGTCGCGGTGCACCCAGGCGATCGGCGTGTCGTCGCCCTGCTCGGCGATGAGGTGGCGGGCGTGGGCCGACACCGGGTGGAACGGGTCGTCGTTGATCTCGGAGCCGGCGACGATGGGCATCCACTCGTCGAGGAGAGCGGTGAGCGAACGGATCATGCGGGTCTTGGCCTGCCCCCGCTCTCCGAGGAAGATCACGTCGTGACCGGCCAGCAGGGCGTTCTCGAGCTGGGGCAGCACGGTGTCCTCGTAGCCCAGGACTCGGGGGAACAGGGCCTCGCCGGCGCGGATGCGGGCGACGGCGTTGCGGCGGATCTCCTCCTTCACCGGCAGGGAGATCCAGCCGGAGGCGCGGAGTTGACCGAGGGTTGCGACCGAAGGGTGATCAGACATGCGGGGAGGCTACCGTCGACCGCCCGCCGCCGGTCGGTCGACCACCCGGTTCGTCGGCGGATCGATCAGGCTTCGGGTGGCGGGAGGGGCCGCAACGGGGCGCCACCGAGGCGGCCCTCGAAGTCGTCGGCCGACTCGGGTCGGGCGAACAGGTAGCCCTGCACCCGCGTGCAGCCGAGCCGCAGCAGCTCGCGCAGCTGGGCCTCGGTCTCGACGCCCTCGGCGGTGACCCGCAGCCCGAGCGTGTTGGCCAGCACCATGATGGCCTGCACGATGGCGGTGTCGTCGGGGTCGGCGCCCAGACCGTCGACGAACGACCGGTCGACCTTCAGCACGTCGACCGGGAACCGTTTGAGGTAGCTGAGCGACGAGTACCCGGTGCCGAAGTCGTCGATGGCCAGCTCGACCCCGAGGCCCCGCAGCTTCTCGAGCACCTCCAGCGACGCGGCCGCGTCGGCCATCACCGTGGTCTCGGTGATCTCGAGGCAGAGGTTGGCCGGCTGGATGCCCGTCTCGCGCATGATCGTGACCACCTGGGACAGCAGGTCGGGCTGGCCGATCTGCCGGGCGGACAGGTTCACCCGCACCAGCATCGGCTGCTCGGGGATGCCGTCGCTGCCAGGCCACCTGCTGCCGGCAGGCCTCCCGCAGCACCCACACGCCGAGGTCGAGGATCAGCCCCGTCTCCTCGGCCAGGTCGATGAAGTCGACCGCCGCCAGCATCCCGCGCCTCGGATGCCGCCACCGCACGAGCGCCTCGGCGCCGAGCAGCCGGCCCGAGGGCGCCTCGATCTCGGGCTGGTAGAAGACGACGAGCTCGCCCGATTCGATGGCGTGGCGCAGGTCGATCTCGTTCTGCAGGCGGCGCCGCACGTTGGCCCGCAGCGAGTCGTCGAACATCTCGATGCGGTTGCCGACCCAGCTCCTTGGCCGCGTAGAGGGCGGCGTCGGCATGGCGGAGCAGGTCGTCGACCTTCTCATCGGGGTCCGCGGTGAACGCGACGCCGACGCTGGCGGTGGTGGTCATCTCGTGGCCCTGGACGCTGGCGGGCTGGTGGATCACCTGCTGCAGGTCGCGGGCGATGGCGACGGCGGCCGCCTCGCCCGGTCAGGTCGGCGACCAGCACGACCAGCTCGTCGCCGCCCATGCGGGCCAGTTCGGCGCCGGGAGGGCACGCGTCGGCCAGCCGCCTGGCGATGGTGATGAGGAGCTCGTCACCCACGGTGTGGCCCAACGAGTCGTTGACCACCTTGAACCGGTCGAGGTCGAACAGCAGCACGGCCACGCCGCGGCCCCGGTGGGGATCGCCGTCGAGCCGGTCGACGGCGCGCTGGGTGGCCTCGAGGAAGGCCCACCGGTTGGGGAGATCGGTCAGCGGATCGTGACGGGCCTGGTACGCCAGCCGGGCCTCGACCGCGGACCGGGCGAACGCCTGCCCGAGGATGCCGGCCGCGCTGCGCAGCGTGTTGATGTGGCCGACGTCGAACGTCCACTCGCGATCGACCGCCTCGAAGCCGAGGAACCCGATGACCTGCCCCTGATCGGACAGCGGCACGGCCAGCGCGGACCGGACGTCGCGGGACTCGAACCAGTCCTTCTCGGCCTGCCAGGCCCCACCGAGGGCCCCGATCGACGGGAAGTTGACCTCCTCGTGGCGGCGCAGGGCGCGCAGCAGCGGGATGTCCGCCGTCGGGATGCGCCCGATCCGCTGGCGCAGCGGCTCGATGCCGGCGGCCACCCACTCGTGGGTGTTGATCATGTCCTGCGACTCGGGGTCGAACAGCACCACCTCGACCCGGTCGACGCCGGACATGCCGCCCATCTCCTCGAGCGCCGCGTCGACGCCGCGGTCGAGGTCATCGGCCGACAGGTTCACGAACGCCGAGGCCAGCCGCACCAGCCGAGCCTCGTTGACCAGGCGGCCACGGAGCTGGCGCTCGGCCTCGGTCTGGGCGTCGACCAGGCGGAGCGTGACCACCGCGGCCCCGAACGGGGCGACCTCGGGCCCGGCCACGCCGTCGACGTTCATGGACACCCATTCGCCACTGGCGAACTTGACGCGGAGCGGCTCGACCGGGCCGGTGCCCGACCGTGGCCCCCAGGTCTCGAGCAGCCGCGCCGCGAGCTCGAGGTCGTCGGGGTGCACGAAGTCGGCCATGGGACGCCCGATGAGCGTCCTCGGGTCGTAGCCGGCGACCGTGTCGAGGCTGGGGCTGGCGAACGAGATCGTGCCGTCGAGGGTCACGGCGACGATGATCTCGTCGACGTAAGCGAGCAGCCGGGAGAGCTGGGCGCGGGACACGACCAGGTCGTCGCCCCCGACCGGCGTCACCGGGACCGGCCCGGCCAGCGGCTGCGGCTCGCCCCGTGCCGACGACATCAGCGATCGGCCCCGTTCACGTCGGCTCGCCGACCATCGGGTAGGGCGTGACCACGTCCCACAGGAGCTGGGCCGGGCGGGGCCGGGCGAACATGAACCCCTGCGCCCGATCGCACCCGAGCCGCCGGAGCTCGTCGAGCTGACGCCGGGTCTCGACCCCCTCGGCCACCACCCGCAGGCCGAGCGCCCGGCTCAGGCTGATGATGGCGGTGACGATGGCGGTGTCCTCGGGGTCCTCGCCGAGCCCGTCGACGAACGACCGGTCGATCTTCAGCACGTCGACCGGGAACCGCTTGAGGTAGCTGAGCGACGAGTAGCCGGTGCCGAAGTCGTCGATGGCGAGTCGCACGCCCAGAGCCCGCAGGTCCTGCAGCACCTTGAGCCCGGCCGCCGGGTCGGCCATGAGCGCGGTCTCGGTGATCTCGAGGCACAGCTTCGCCGGCTCGAGCCCACCCCGCTCGAGGGCGCCGACGACGAGATCGACGAGCGTGGGCTGGGCGATCTGGCGGGCCGACAGGTTGACCCGCATCGTCAGGTCGCGGTCGGGACGTTGCCGGCGCCAGACGCCCGCCTGGCGGCACGCCTCGCCGAGCACCCACGCGCCGAGGTCGATGATGAGCCCCGAGTCCTCGGCCAGCTCGATGAACGCCCCCGCCTCGAGCAGCCCCGCCACCGGGTGGTGCCACCGGGCCAGGGCCTCGACACCCACCATGAGGCCGGTGTCGAGCGACAGCTCGGGCTGGTAGTAGACCTCGATCTCGCCCATCTCGACCGCTCGGCGCAGGTAGGTCTCCGTGCGCAGACGCTCGGTGGCCTGGGTGCGCAGATCCTCGTCGAAGATCTCGTAGCGGTCGCGGCCGCGGGCCTTGGCCAGGTACATCGCCGCGTCAGCGTCGCGCAGCAGTCCCTCGGCCGTGTCATCGGGCGACGTCGTGACCGCGATGCCGATGCTCACCGTGGTGAAGACCTCGTTGCCGTCGACCATCACCGGCTCCTTCAGGGCGCGGTGGATGCGCTGGGCCAGGCTCACCGGCTCGCGCAGGTCGTCGAGGCCGTCGAGCAGGACGACGAACTCGTCGCCGCCGAGCCGGGCGACGATGTCGTCGGGTCGCAGCACGCCCACCAGCCGCTCGGCCGCGGCGAAGAGCAGCTGATCGCCGGCGGTGTGGCCCAGCGAGTCGTTCACGACCTTGAAGCGGTCGAGGTCGAGGAAGAGCAGGGCGACCGATCCGGCCGGCCGGTCGCGTCGCACGAGGATGCGGGCCAGCTGGTCGAGCAGCAGGGCCCGGTTCGCCAGCCCGGTGAGCGGATCGTGCAGGGCCTGGTGCGCCAGTTCGGCCTCGGTGCGCTTGAGCGTGGTGATGTCGGTGGTCATGGCGAGGACGTGGTCGACCCGACCGTCGTCGCCGAACTCGGGGACGGCCCGGGTCTGGAACCACTGCGGGACGTCCTTGGTCCACACCTCCCACTCGGTGTCGAGCCGGCGGCCGGTGTCGAAGACCTGGCGGATCGACCGTTCCCAGCGGGCGTCGTCGGCCACGCCGAACACGTTGGCCGTCTCGGCGACCACCGAGCCGACGTGCACGTCGCTCGACTGGCCGAGCAGGGCCGGACTGGCGTAGACGAGCCGCAGGTCGCGGTCGAAGCGGGTCACGAACGCCGGCGAGTTCTCGACGAGCGTCCGGTAGCGCTCCTCGCTGACCCGCAGCTCGTGCTCCTGGCGGTGACGCTCGGTGATGTCCTCGACGTGGGAGACCGTGTAGCGGAGCTTGTCGTCGCCGCCCCTCACGGCCGAGATGTGCAGGCGAACCCAGATGGTGGCGCCGTCGGGTCGCATCACCCGCAGCTCGAGCGAGGTCTGCTCGAGCCCACCCAGCACGACCTGGCGGTGGTGCTCGACCAGCATGTCCACGTCGTCGGGGTGCAGCAGCTCGGCGGCCGGCACGCCGATGAGCTCGGCCTCGCTGCGACCGACGAGCTCGCAGTAGGCCTGGTTCACCTGGATGTGGCGCCCGTCGGGGCCGCTCAGCACCATGCCGAGCGGCGCGTTGGTGAAGGCCAGCCCGAACCGCTGCTCGGCGTCGCTGCGGGCCAGGGCCTGGGAGATGATGCCCGGCGGCCGAGCTGAGCACGGCGATGTGGTCGTCGCTCCAGATGCGCTCGCGCTCGACCAGGTCGAACCCGATGAACCCGATGAGGCGCCCCTCGTCGGCCAGCGGCACCGCCAGCACGGAGCGCACGCCCTGGGGCTTGATCAGGTCGACCTCGTGACGCCACTGGTCGCCCAGGTCGGCGACGCGCGGGATGTAGATGACCTCGAGGCGCTCGAGCGTGCCGACCCACTCGGGCAGGTCCTTGCGCGGGACGGCACGGAGCGACTCGATCTCGGTGGGGACGTCGGGAGCGGTCCACTCGTGGGTGTTCTCGAGGATGCCGCGGTCGTCGCGGGCGACGAACACGTAGACCCGGTCGACGCCGACGAAGCTGCCGATGTCGGCGAGGGCGCCGCCGATGCACTGGTCGACCTCGTGGGCCGGCCGGTGGATGAACGACGACGCCACCCGGGTGAGCAGGTCCTCGAAGGCGAGGCGCTGGCGCAGGGCGTCGAGGGTGTGGCCCCGGTCCTTGGCGTCGCGGAGCACCACGGCCCGGTAGCCCACCGCGTCGAGGGCCGGACCGGCGTGGACGAAGAGCAGCACCTCCCGCCACCCGTCGTCGGCGTGGCGGACGAGCAGCCGGGTGCCGACCTCGTGGTGTCCGTGGCGGCGGGCGACCTTGGTGAGCAGCTCCTGGGCGTCCTCCGGCGGCAGGAACTCGACCAGGTTGTGGCCGAGGATGTCCTCCTGGTCGAAACCGAGGAGCGAGCGAACGGCCGGGCTGACGTAGCCGATCGACCCGTCGGTGGCGACGGTGAGCACCACATCGCTGACCTGGGCCAGCGTCTCGTCGAGCTGGACCCGGTTGATCAGGGGACCCACACCCTCGTCGGCACGGGATCGGTCACGTGACGCGGTGAACCGACCGGCCTCCGGGCGCGAGGGAGCGAGACCGTCGGACGCCGCCCCGGGACCCGCCGCTTCCGGGTCATCGTGCGGCAGACCGGCTCCCCCGGGGAGGTCGGTTGAGGTCTCGGCCACGTACGCACTCCCGTCCAGATCGGTGCCGCTGACTGTACTTGGTCCATCTATCGGCCTTCCCGGCGACGATCTGAGTGTCACGTGCACATCAAGGTCGACGGGGAGGCCGACATCGAGGCCCGTCCGAGGCCAAGGGGCCACAAGCCGATCGCCGGCTTCAGCAGGACAACAGCGATTTCAGCCGGAGTTCAGCTCCGACGCAACCACCGCGCCTTCGACCAGGCCCGACCCGGAGGCCCGACCCAGGCCCGACCCAGGCCCGACCCAGGCGGATCAGGGCAGATCGCTCCGGTAGGTTGCTGCGGCGATGGCCTCCCCTGTCGATCCCCCGAGCGATACCCAGGGCATCTCGCTCTCGGGAACCTGGCGCGCCGCGCCGGCCGACGAGGCCGACCCTCGTGACTACCACGACCCTGCGTTCGACGACAGCTCGTGGGCCCTCGCCACCGTGCCGGGCCACTGGCGGTCGAACCCTGCCTTCGCCGACACCGACGGCCCGGTGCTGCACCGCACGGCCTTCACCGGGCCGGGCGCCGTTCGGGCCGGGGGCCGAGAGCTCGCTGGGTGCCGGCCACGAGGCCGACCGGCGGTCGTGGCTCGTGCTCGACGGGATCTTCTACACGAGCGACGTCTGGCTCGACGGCACCTACCTGGGCGACACCGAGGGCTACTTCTTCCCCCACGAGTTCGAGGTGACCGAGGCGCTGGCCGCAAGGAGCGAGCACACCCTCGCCCTCGAGGTGGCCTGTCCCCGCCCGGCGGACCTCACCGCCAAGCGCAACCTCACCGGGGTCTTCCAGCACTGGGACCTGCTCGACGAGGACTGGAACCCCGGCGGCATCTGGCGGCCGGTGCGCATCGAGCAGTCCGGCCCCGTGCGCATACGCCACGCCCGCGTCCGGTGCGGCGATGTCAACGACCGAGCGGGCCATCGTGTCGCTGCGGACCGTGCTCGACACCGTCGACGCCCGGTCCGTCGACCTGCTGACGACCATCGTCCCCCGAGGTGGTCGGGGCGAGGCGGTCGAGGTCCGGCGCAGCCAGCCCCTCGCCGCGGGCGAGAACCGCGTCGAGTGGACCGTCGCCGTCCCCGACCCGCAGCGGTGGTGGCCCCACGCGCTCGGCGACCAGCCCCTGTACGACGTGCACGTGTCCGTGCTCACCGACGGCGGGGGCCCTGAGCGACGAGCGCCGCTGGCCCGTCGGCCTGCGCACCGTGGAGCTCCGCGACTGGATCGCCACGGTCAACGGCGAGCGGCTGTTCCTCAAGGGCACCAACGTCGGCCCGACCCGCATGGCGCTGGCCGAGGCCGAGCCGGCCGAGATCGCCGGCGACATCACGGTGGCCCGCGACGCGGGGCTCGACCTGGTGCGGGTGCACGGCCACATCAGCCGGCCGGAGCTCTACGACCGCGGCCGACGAGGCCGGCGTGCTGCTGTGGCAGGACCTGCCGCTGCAGTGGGGCTACAGCCGCACGGTGCGCCAGGAGGCCCGCCGCCAGGCCCGCGAGGCGGTCGACCTGCTCGCCCACCACCCGTCGCTGTTCGTGTGGTGCGGGCACAACGAGCCCATGGCCCTCGACATCGAACCGGCCACCCTGGCCGACCGCCGCGCCCGTCGCCGCCTCATGGTGCGGATGGTGCGGCCCAGGCCCTGCCGACCTGGAACCGCTCGCTGCTCGACCGGGCCATCAAGACCGTGCTCGAGCGCGACGACGGCACCCGGCCGGTGATCGCCCACTCCGGCGTGCTCCCCCACCTCCCCCAGCTCGACGGCACCGACTCCCACCTGTCGCTCGGGTGGTACTTCGGGGAGGAGCGCGACCTGCCCGGCCTGCTCGCCCGCTGGCCCCGCCTGGCCCGCTTCGTCGGCGAGTTCGGCGCCCAGGCCGTGCCCGACCACGACGCGTTCGTCGAGCCCGAGCGCTGGCCCGACCTCGACTGGGACCGGCTCGCCCGGCACCACGCGCTGCAGAAGCCGATGTTCGACCGCCACGTGCCCCCGGCCGACTACGCCACCTACGACGACTGGAAGGACGCCACCCAGCGCCTACCAGGCCCGGGTCGTGCGCTACCACATCGAGACCCTGCGGCGGCTGAAGTACCAGCCCACCGGCGGGTTCGCCCAGTTCTGCCTGGCCGACAGCTCCCCCGCCATCAGCCCGTCGTTGCTCGACCACGAGCGCGCGCCCAAGCCGGCCTTCGACGCCCTGCGCGACGCCTGCCGGCCGGTGATCGTGGTCGCCGACCGGCCGCCGGAGCACGTGCACCCCGGCGACCACCTCTCGCTCGACGTGCACGTCGTCAGCGACGCCCGTATCGCGTTTCGCGATATAGTTCTCCGTGCCCATCTGTCTTTCGGAACGGAGCGGCGCCATGCGTGGACGTGGAGAGGCACCATCGAGCCCGATGCCTGCGCGCGGGTCGGCCGGCTCGAGATCGACGTGCCCGACCCCGACCACCCGGCGCACCGACCCACGCCGGGAACCACGACGTCCCCGGTCGCGCTGGTCGTCGATCTCCACCTCGTGGGCGACGGGCTCGACGTCACCAACCGCTACGGCACGTGGGTCGTCAGCGGCGAGCACGAGCACTGATCGGCCCGGACCGATCGCCCCGGGCGGGTTCGCACCGCGAACCCGCCGATGGGTAGCGTCTGACCCGGCGTCAGGCCACGGCATCGTCGCCCCGACCCGTCATCCCGGTTTCCCGTCACCGGCACCACCGGAGGTCCCTTCGTGACAGCAACCCAGCAGCCCGCGCCGCCGCTCAGCCCGGACATCTCGGTCGAGCCGATCCGCAAGCTGCCCGGCCGGCGCAAGCCGTTGCTCGTCGAGCTCTGGCAGACCGGCGTGGGCAAGAAGTGGGTGATGGGCGTCACCGGCGTGGTGCTGATGCTTTTCATCTTCGGGCACGCCATCGGCAACCTGAAGATGTACCTGGGCGCCGAGGAGTTCAACCACTACAGCGAGTTCCTGCGCGAGCTGCTGGTGCCGATCCTGCCCCGCACCGTCACCCTGTGGCTGATCCGCCTCGGGCTGATCGCCGCGTTCGCCGGCCACATCTTCGCCGCGGCCTCGCTCACCGTTCAGAACCGCAAGGCCAACGTGCCCTACCAGAGCCGGCGCGACTACCTGGCCGCCAACTTCGCGGCCCGCACCATGCGCTGGACCGGCGTCATCATCCTGCTGTTCCTGATCTTCCACCTGGCCGACCTGACGTGGGGGCTCAAGCCCATCGCCACCGAGCAGTGGAGGCGTGGCCTCGCCTACGAGAACGTCACCGAGAGCCTCGCAGCGGGTCGGCGTGGCGATCTTCTACATCCTCGCCAACCTCGCCCTGGGCCATCCACCTGTTCCACGGGTCGTGGAGCCTGTTCCAGAGCCTCGGGTTCAACAACCCCCGCTTCAACCGGGCCCGGCGCTACTTCGCCACCGGCTTCGCCGTGCTGATCGCGGGTCATCAACATCAGCTTCCCCATCATGATCCTGGCCGGCGTCGTCGGGAACTGAGGAGCCAACCATGAGCACCATCCCCCCTGACCCGCGGCTCGTCTCCGGCGCCCCCACCGGGCCGATCGAGCAGAGCTGGGAACAGCACAAGTTCGACATGAAGCTGGTGAACCCGGGCAACAAGCGCAAGTTCGAGGTCATCGTCGTCGGCACCGGCCTGGCCGGCGCGTCGGCCGCCGCCTCGATGGCCCAGCTCGGCTACAAGGTGAAGGTCTTCACCTTCCACGACTCGCCCCGGCGGGCCCACTCGATCGCGGCCCAGGGCGGCATCAACGCGGCGAAGAACTACCCGAACGACGGCGACAGCATCTACCGGCTGTTCTACGACACGGTGAAGGGCGGCGACTTCCGCGCCCGCGAGGCCAACGTCTACCGCCTGGCCCAGGTCAGCGTCGACATCATCGACCAGTGCGTCGCCCAGGGCGTGCCCTTCGCCCGGGAGTACGGCGGCCTGCTCGACAACCGCTCCTTCGGCGGCGCCCAGGTCAGCCGCACGTTCTACGCCCGGGGCCAGACCGGCCAGCAGCTGCTGCTCGGCGCCTACCAGGCCCTCGAGCAGCAGGTCTCGCTGGGCAACGTGCGCATGTACACCAAGACCGAGATGCTCGACGTGGTCGTCAAGGACGGCAAGGCCTGCGGCATCGTCGTCCGCGACCTGGTCAGCGGCGAGATCAGCTCGCACTCGGGCCACGCCGTGGTGCTGGCCACCGGCGGCTACTCGAACGTCTACTACCTGTCGACCAACGCCATGAACTGCAACGTGACGGCGGCGTGGCGGGCGCACAAGAAGGGGGCGATGTTCGCCAACCCGTGCTTCACCCAGATCCACCCCACGTGCATCCCGTCGAGCGACGAGTTCCAGTCGAAGCTCACGCTGATGTCGGAGTCGCTGCGCAACGACGGCCGCATCTGGGTGCCCAAGAACCCCGACGAGACCCGGTCGCCCGACCAGATCCCCGACGAGGACCGCGACTACTTCCTCGAGCGGAAGTACCCGGCCTTCGGCAACCTCGTGCCCCGCGACGTGGCCAGCCGCAACGCCAAGACCATGGTCGACAGCGGCTACGGCGTCGGCCCGCTCAAGAACTCGCGTCTACCTCGACTTCGCCGGGGCCATCGAGCGGCTCGGCGAGAACGTCATCCGCGAGCGCTACGGCAACCTCTTCGACATGTACGAGCGCATCACCGACGAGAACCCCTACAAGGTGCCCGATGCGCATCTACCCCGCCATCCACTACACGATGGGCGGGCTGTGGGTCGACTACAACCTCATGACCACGGTGCCGGGCCTCTACGCCATCGGCGAGGCCAACTTCGCCGACCAGGGCGCCAACCGGCTCGGCGCCTCGGCGCTGATGCAGGGCCTGGCCGACGGCTACTTCGTCGCTCCCCTACACGATCGGCGACTACCTCTCGGGCCTGCTCGACCAGCCGACCGTCCCCACCGACGACCCCGAGTTCAAGGCGGCCGAGGACGGCGCTGCAGGCCGACATCGACCGGTGGCTGTCGGTCGGCGGCACCAAGTCGGTCGACCACTACCACCGTGAGCTCGGCAAGATCATGTGGGACCACTGCGGCATGGCCCGCGACCGGGCCGGGCTCGAGAAGGCCCTGTCGCGAGATCCCGGCCCTGCGCGACGAGTTCGAGAAGAACGTGCGGGTGCTCGGCTCGGCCGAGACCGTCAACCAGTCGCTCGAGAAGGTGCAGCGGGTGGCCGACTTCTTCGAGCTCGCCGAGCTCATGTGCCGCGACGCCCTCATGCGCGAGGAGAGCTGCGGCGGCCACTTCCGCGTCGAGCACCAGACCCCCGAGGGCGAGGCCGAGCGCGACGACGAGCACTTCGCCTTCGTCGGCGCGTGGGACTGGCAGGGCAAGAGCGACGCCCCAGGAGCTCCACAAGGAACCGCTCGAGTTCGACTACGTCCACCTCACGCAGAGGAGCTACAAGTAGCGATGGATCTCCATCTCAAGATCTGGCGGCAGAACGGCCCGACCGATGCCGGCCACTTCGAGGACTACGAGGCCGTCGGACATCAACGACGACATGTCGTTCCTCGAGATGCTCGACGTCATCAACGAGGGCCTCATCGACGACGGTCGCGAGCCGATCGTGTTCGACAGCGACTGCCGCGAAGGCATCTGCGGCACCTGCGGCCTGATGATCAACGGCCAGGCCCACGGTCCCGAGAAGGGCACCGCCACCTGCCAGCTGCACATGCGGAAGTTCACCGACGGCGAGCACGTCACCATCGAGCCGTTCCGCGCCGCCGTCGTTCCCGGTGATCCGCGACCTCATGGTCGACCGCAGCCCGCTCGACGCCATCATCGAGGCCGGCGGCTACATCTCGGCCAACACCGGTTCGGCCGTCGACGCCAACGCCATCCAGATCCCCAAGCCGGCGGCCGACGCGGCCATGGACGCGGCCGCCTGCATCGGCTGCGGCGCCTGCGTGGCGGCCTGCCCGAACAGCGCGGCGCAGCTGTTCACGTCGGCCAAGATCGGCCACCTCAACCTGCTGCCCCAGGGCCAGGCCGAGCGGTGGAGCCGCACCGAGAACATGGTCGACACCATGGAGGAGTTCTTCGGGTCCTGCACGAACTACGGCGAGTGCCAGGAAGCGTGCCCGAAGGAGATCAGCATCGACTTCATCGCCTACATGAACCGCGACTACCTCAAGGCCAAGATCAAGAACCGCAGGCTCATCGGCCAGGAGAGCTAGTCGGGCCACCGACCACCGACACGGCCCGCGCCTCCTCGATGGCGTGACGGATGGCGTCGAGGGCCTCGTGGAGGTCGGCGGTGCTGACCACGTCGTCGAGGGCCAGGCGGATGGAGGCGATCTCCCGGGCCAGGTACTCGGTGTCGGCCTGGGTGCGCGAGGCGACGCCCCGATCCTCGATGATCTGGGCCCGGTCGCGCTCATCCTGGCGGTTCTGGGCCAGCAGGATCAGCGGCGCGGCGTAGGCCGCCTGGGTCGAGAAGGCCAGGTTGAGCAGGATGAAGGGGTAGGGGTCCCACCGGAACCCCACCGCGAAGACGTTGATGGTGATCCACGCGCCCACCAGGACGGTCTGGATGACGAGGAACCGGGCGGTGCCGAGGTTGCGGGCGATCGCCTCGGAGAACCGGCCGAAGGCCTCGGGGTCGTAGTAGATCGACGGCCGGTTGCTCGATGCCGGCGTGGAGAGGTCGGAGCGAGCCACGTCAGTTCCGCCAGTCCTTCGGCAGCGAGCGGTCGAGCACGTCGTCGACGGTGACCGCGCCGAGCAGGCGGCCTTCGTCGTCGCACACGGGCAGGGCCAGCAGGTTGTAGGCGGCAAGCCGGCGGGCGACGGACAGCTCGGGCAGGTCGGGCGACACCGGGTCGATGCTGGCGTCGAGGCAGGCCGACACCGGTGAGCCGGGCGGCTCCTGGAGCAGGCGCTGGAACGAGACCGACCCCAGATAACGGCCGGTGGGCGTCTGACCGGGCAGCTCGGTGACGAACACCTGGGCCGCCAGCGCGGGGATCACCTCGAGCTGGCGGATCCGGGCCAGGGCATCGGCGACCGGCGTGTCGGGCGGCAGCACGATCGGGTCGGAGGTCATCAGGCCTCCGGCCGTGTCGGCCGCGTGGGACAGGAGGCGCCTCAGGGTGACCCCCTGCACCGGGTCGATCTCGTCGAGCAGCTCCTGCCGCCGGTCGCCCGACAGCTCGGCCAGCAGGTCGGTCGCGTCGTCGGGAGCCATCTCCTCGACCACGTCGGCGGCCCGGTGCAGGTCGAGCTCGGACAGCAGGTCGACCTGGTCGCTCTCGGGCAGCTCCTCGAGCACGTCGGCCAGGGCGTGGTCGCCCAACGCCCCGATCAGGGTGGACCGCTCCTCGAGCGGGAGCTCGACGATCAGCCTGGCCGCGTCGGACGGGTGCATCCGGCGGATGTCGCGCAGGTGGTCGGGCAGCGGACGGGTGTCGAAGAGGTCGCCGACCTCGTGCCAGTCGGCCACCCGGGACCGCCCACCGAAGCCCAGCCGGCCACCGTGCCGCAGGGCGACTGTGACCACGACCCAGGCCCGGGCCCGCTGCTCGGACCGGGCGATGCCGAGGTCGCGGATCGTCTCGCCGCCCTCGACCCGGCCGAACAGCGTCGAGGCCAGCAGCTCGTCGGGGCGGGCCCGGAACTGCCCGAGGTCGACGGTGCCGGTGACCATCTGCACGCCGCGGGCGTCGATCCAGCCGACGCGCGACGCGGACACGAAGATCTCGCGCCGGTGCACGGTGCCGGCGAACCCGAGCACCGGCGGCGCGTCGTCCTCATCGGTGAGCGGGCCGATGACGACATCGGTCACCGCCCCGATCGGCTCGGCGTCGGCGTCGAGCAGACGCAACCGGAGCAGCCGCGACACGTAGACGATGTCCTCCGGCATCGCCAGAAGCTACCGTCGCCCGCTCCGCGAAACGGGGAACAGGAGATGCGCTCAGGCAGGCTGCGCGGCGCCGGCCTCCTCGAGCGCACGCCACACCCGTTCGGGCGTGCACGGCATGTCGATGTGGGTGATGCCCAGGTGGGACACCGCGTCGACGACGGCGTTGTGGATGGCCGGGGTGGAGCCGATGGTGCCCGACTCGCCGATGCCCTTGGCCCCCAGGGGATTGCGCGGGCTGTCGGTCTGGGTGTTGCTCACCTCGAAGCTCGGCAGCTCCGCGGCCGACGGCACCGTGTAGTCGAGCAGGGTGGTGGTCAGTGGGTTGCCGTCGTCGTCGTACTGCACCCACTCGAGCAGGGCCTGCGCCGCGCCCTGGGCGATGCCGCCGTGCTGCTGACCGTGCACCAGCAGCGGGTTGAGGATCCGGCCGCAGTCGTCCACCGCGATGTGGCGGAGCATCGACACCTGGCCGGTCTCGCGATCGACCTCGACCACGGACACGTGGGCGCCGAAGGGATAGGTCGAGTCGGTGCCGTCGAAATCGAGCTCGTGGCGCAGCGGAGCCGGCTCGGTGCCCTCGGGGAGCTGTGACGGATCCCGGGAGGCCACGGCCAGCTCGCCCCAGGTCAGGGCCTTGGCCGGGACGCCGGCGACCTGCAGGCCACCGTCGCCGATCACGATGTCGTCGACGTCGGCCTCGAGCAGGTGGGCGGCGATCTGACGGGCCTTGACCAGCACCTCGGTGGCGGCGAGGTGCACCGCGCTCCCCGCGGTCTGCAACGAGCGCGACCCCAGCGTGCCCGAGCCCCGCGGCACCCTGGCCGTGTCGGAGTTGACCAGCCGGAGCTTCTCCATGGGGATGCCCAGCACCTCGCTGGCCAGCATGGCGAAGGCGGTCTGGTGACCCTGACCGTGCACGCTCGTGCCCACGACGAGGTCGGCGGTGCCGTCGTCGTGGATCTCCACCGCCCCGTACTCGACGTGGAGCCCGACCGGCGCGGTGACCTCGACGTAGGAGGACACACCGATCCCCAGCAGCTTCGGGTCGCCTGCCGCCCGCCGGCGCTCCTGCTCGGCTCGGAGCGCCCGGTAGCCCGAGGCCTCGAGCACGGCATCGAGCGCCTTGGCGTACTCGCCCGAGTCGTAGTTGGCACCGCTGGGGGTCGTGAGGGGGAAGTCCTCGGGAGCCAGGAAGTTCCGGCGGCGGATCTCGGCCGGATCGATGCCGAGCTGATCGGCCGCCACGTCGAGCACCCGCTCGATGAGCTGGGTCGCCTCGGGTCGCCCCGCACCGCGGTAGGCGCCCACGGGCGTGGTGTTGGTGAGCACGGACACGGCGTGGAAGTGCAGCTTCGGCACGTCGTACACCCCCACCGACAGCATCTGCGTGAGCATCGGGAGGATGGCGCCGATCATCGGATAGGCCCCGGCGGACGCGGCGACGTCGGCGTCGAAGCCGACGATCGTGCCGTCACGCTTCACCCCGAGCCGGCCCGTCATCACGTAGTCGCGGCCCTGGACCAGCGACACCATGTCCTCCGAGCGGGTGGCCACCCACTTCACCGGCCGACCCAGTGCGATGGCCGAGGCCGCCGCCACGAAGTACTCCGGGTACACCGCGGCCTTGGGACCGAACCCGCCGCCGACCCAGGGGCAGACGACCCGAACCTGGTCGTGGCCGAGGCCGAGCTCGGCCGCGATGGCCTCGTGCGCACCGTGAGGAGCCTGGTGCGAGATCCAGCAGGTGACCCCGCCGTCGGGATCCCCGGGCACGGCGACGATGCCGTTGTTCTCCATCGGGGCGCCGGCCAGGCGTTGGCTGACCATCGTGACCTCGGCGATCTCGTCGGCGCCGTCCAGCACATCGGCGCCCTCACCCAGGTCGGTGACGAAGCACACGTTCGAGCCGTGCTCGGGGAAGAGCAGGGTCGCGTCGGGGGCCAGCGCGGCCGCGGCGGTGGTCATCACGGGGAGCGGGTCGTAGTCGACCATGATGGCCTCGGCCGCGTCGACAGCCTGGGCCCGTGTCTCGGCGACGACCGCGGCAACGAGATCGCCCACGAAGCGGACGCGGTCGCGGGCGAAGATCGGGCGGTTGAGCTCGGGGGGCATCATGGCGAAGCCCTGGAACGGCGGGAGGCCGAGGTCGTCACCGCGATGGACGGCGAGGACGCCGGGCATCGACGCCGCGTCACCGAGGTCGACCGAGGCCACCGTCGCGTGGGCGACCGTGGCCCGCACGAACACGACGTGGGCCAGGCCCGGGAACCGCAGGTCGTCGACGTACTCGCCCGACCCGGTCAACAGCGTCGGATCCTCCAGCCGCCGGACGGCGTTGCCGAGGATCGAACCAGAACCGGCCATGTGATGTCCCCCCGTTGGTTGCCCGTGCGCATCATGCCCCATGCCACCCCGCCGCGTACGTTCGCCTCTCGTTCCAGCGCAGCCCGTGCCCGACCGGCGGCAGATGTGTCGCGAACCGCGACTCAGACGCCGCAGCGCAGAGCCGCTAGTTCCGGGGGACCTGGGACCAGGGCTGGTCCTTGTCGGTGCGGGGCTCGCCGGGAAGGCCCAGCACGCGCTCGCCGAGGATGTTGCGCTGGATCTCCGACGTGCCGCCCTCGATGGAGTTGGCCCGCGAGCGCAGGAACATCTTGCGCGACGACCCGGGCGGCCCCACCAGGCCGAGCTGCTCGCTGCGCCGGTCGACGTAGTCGTAGCCGATGAGCGCGTCGGCGCCCAGGAGCTCGACGCATAGGTCGTAGATGCGCTTGTTGACCTCGGCGAACATGAGCTTGGCGATCGAGCCCTCGGGCCCGGGGTTGCCGATGCGGCGGGCCTGCCCGGCGCGGATGTTGGTGAGGCGCAGGGCCTCGGCCTCGATCCAGAGCTGGATGAGGCGGTCCTTGGCCGCCGGGGAGCGGGGCCCGGGCTCGTCGTTCCAGATGCGGACCGCCTCGGCGATGGCGCCGCTGCCCCGCCCCGGAGGGCCGCCGCCCCCGCCGATGGTGGTGCGCTCGTTCGACAGGGTCGTCATGGCCACCCGCCAGCCCTCACCCACGTCGCCGATGCGGTCGGCGTCGGGCACCCGCACCTCGGTCATGTAGACCTCGTTGAACTCGGCCTCGCCGGTCATCTGGCGCAGCGGCCGCACCTCGACGCCGGGCGCGTGCATGTCGAGGGCGAAGTAGGTCATGCCCTTGTGCTTGGGCGCCTCGGGGTCGGTGCGGGCGATGAGCATGCCGCGATCGGCGATGTGGGCCAGCGTGTTCCACACCTTCTGCCCGGTGATGACCCACTCGTCGCCGTCGCGCACGGCCCTCGCGGCCAGCCCGGCGAGGTCGGAGCCCGAACCGGGCTCGCTGAACAGCTGGCACCACGCGTCCTCACCCGTGAACATGGGCCGGAGCAGCCGCTGCTTGAGGGCGTCGTCGCCATGGGTGACGACCGTCGGCCCGGCCATGGTCAGCCCGAAGAACACCTTGCTCTCGGGGACCCGGGCCTTGGCCGCCCGCATGCGCCGGTCGACCTCGCGCTGCAGCACCGGAGGGGCGCCGAGCCCGCCGTAGCCCTCCGGGAAGTGCACCCATGCCAGCCCGAGGTCGTACTGACGGCCCCGGAACGTGACGAAGTCGGTGGTGGCGGGGTCGAGCTCGCCCAGCAGCTGGTCGAGTCGCTCGTCGATGAGGGTGGCGTGGTCACTCACGGTCGGAACCGTAGACGATCGGCGCCGACCACGACCGCTCGGCCGGGTCGGGGTCCGCGGGGCCGCGGCCGGGCCCTCAGGAGGGCGACGTCATCAGGTGCCAGCGGCCCCGACCGAGGTCCTTGGCCCGGTAGAGGGCCCGGTCGGCGGCGTCGATGAGCTGCTCGGCGTCGAGCCGGCCGGGCTCGGTGGTGGCGATGCCGACGCTCGCGCCGATGGCGACCTGCACGCTGTCGGCCTCGAACGGCTCCTCGATGGCGTGGACCACCCGCTCGGCGATGGCGGTCGCGTCGGCGTCGGAGGCGAGATGGGGGCACAGCACGGCGAACTCGTCCCCGCCGAGCCGCCCGACGACGTCACCGGGCCGGAGCACACCGGTGATGCGGTGGCCGACCTGGGCCAGCACCTCGTCGCCGACGCGGTGGCCGTGGGCGTCGTTCACCCCCTTGAAGCCGTCGAGGTCGATGTAGAGGACGCCGATGCGGGACGGGTTGCCGGCCACGCCGGCGGCCTCGAGCTGCTCGAGGAAGCCCGACCGGTTGATCAGCCCGGTGAGGGGGTCGCGCCGGGCCGCCTGGCGAAGGGTCGTGACCTGCTGGCGCCACTGCAGGATGAGCGTGAGCAGGCGGGCCATGGTCTCGATGGCGTAGCGGTGCACCTCCATGCCCGACGTGCCGTCGCGGCCCCACGCGACGATCGTCGCGGGGACACCGAAGAGCGGATCGTCGACCGGCACCACCCAGCACTCGGACAGGCCCGCCGCCGTCGCCGGCCGGCGCACGGCCTCGGGCAGGTCGTCCAGCGTCGCCATCACCTCGCGGCCGGACTCGGCGGCGCGCTGCCACGGCGACCCGGCCACGTCGATCGCCGCGAGCCGGCACGCCAGCTCGCTCCCCGCCGACGTCGCCTGCCCGTCGTCACCCGTGTAGACCACCGCGTAGTGGTCGTTGGGGTGGCGCCAGTGCCCGAACTCGGGGATCAGGCCGATCATGTCGCCGGGTTCGCGGCCCGAGGTCAGCTGCTCCATGATCTGGTCCTGCAGGTCCCGGTCGCCGGAGTAGCGGCCCACGATCACGACCAGGCCGGCCCCGGGATCGTCGCCCTCCGGGCCCGGGAGCATCGAGGCGTTGATCTCGATCGGGCACCACGTGCCGTCGTGGCGCCGCAACCGGTAGACCGCCGGCGTCACGGGCACGTCGATCGACCGGTCGACCATCATGGCCACCACCCGCAGGGCCCGGATCAGGTCGTCGGGATGCAGGAACTCGGCCATGTTGCGGCCGATCCCCTCCTCCGGGGCGAACCCGAGCAGCTCGGCCGCGAACGGGTTGACGTAGACGATCTCCCCCGAGGGCGCGAGGACGGTGACGAAGTCGGCGAGCCGATCGAACGCCTGAGCAGCCCAGGCGGCGCGATCAGCCTCGTCTTCCGATCCGGCGGCGCTCGACATGGGCCAACTGTGCCAGAGCCCCGCAGCGAACGGAAGATGGCGCACCGGACTCGGGCGACCGACCCGGTCCGCGAGGTTCAGGCGGTGGCGTCGTCGGCCGCAGCCGCAGCCGCCGCGGCTTCGGCCTCGAACTCGGCCGCGGCGGCGGCATCGGCGGCATCGCCTTCGGCGCCCCGGCGGCGATGGCGCAGGTACTCGATGCCGAACGGGATCAGCGACAGCGCCACGATGACCACGATCACGTAGTCGAGGTTCTTCCCGATGCTCGGGAAGGTCTTGCCCAGGGCGGCACCGAGGCCGAGCATCAGGGTCGTCCAGCCGATGCCCCCGATGATGTTGTAGATGACGAACGTGCGGTACTTCATGCTCGACGCCCCGGCCACGATGGGGGCGAAGGTGCGCACGATCGGCGTGAAGCGGGCGAGGATGATGGTCTTCGACCCGTGGCGCTCGAAGAACGCCTCGGCCTGCTTGAGGTGCTTCTGCTTGAAGAAGCGGGAGTCGGGCCGGCTGAACAGCGGAGGACCGACTTTCTGGCCGAAGGCGTAGCCGACCTGATCGCCGGCGATGGCGGCGATGGCGCAGCCGATGATCAGCACCGGCAACGGGGCGATGTGCGTGTTCGACACCGACAGCAGGCCGGCGGTGAACAGCAGCGAGTCGCCGGGCAGGAAGAAGCCGATCATCAACCCGGACTCGGCGAAGATGATGCCGAACACCACGAAGGTGGCCAGGGTGCCGAAGCTCCTCAGGCGCTCCTCGGTGTTGAAGACGTCGGCGAGCACGGCGGCGAGCATCGGAACACCTTAGTTGCCGCGGTTTCCGGCTCCGTCGCGGCCCCTCCGGTCCGGGCCGGGCCGCGTTTTCTTCCGAGCGGGAGGATCGAATCGGGTCGCAACGGCGATTGCCCCCTCGGAGGGAGCACCAGGGCGAAACCTCCCCTACCGCCTGCACCGAACCGATCGGAGCCATCCCATGCCACCGAAGACCATCGCCGCCGCCGCCGTCCTGGTGGGCGCGCTCACCCTCGGTGGGGGCGTCGCCCTCGCCGCCGGGGTGACCCACGGCGACGGGCACGGGCCCGCGACCGTCACCGTCGACGACCCGCAGTCCCCCGACGTGAGCGACACCACGGACGCTCCGGAGACCACCGAGGCCCCCGAGTCCACCGAGGCCCCGGAGACCACCGAGGCGCCGGACACCACCGAGGCCCCGGACACCACCGAGGCCCCGAACACCACGGAAGCTCCGACCACGACCGAGGCCCCGACCACGACCGAAGCCCCCCATGCCGACGACCAGGACGGGGATCAGCAGGGCTGCGACCACCAGGACGGCACCGACGACGACGCCCAGGCCGACAGCCAGCACCACGACGGCCAGCACCACGACGGGCACCACGGGCACGGTCCCGGCCCCGGCGGCGATCACGCCGGTTCCCCCGACGCCTGACCCATCGCTCACGAGGGCGAGCCGAGATCTGCGCACCAACCCTCAGAGGACGGGGGTTGGTGCGCAGTTCTGGGTTTTTCGGGACGCCGCTCCGGCTGAGACGACGCCCCGTCCCGGCGACTGTGCTCGGGCACAGGGTCCAGCCGCGGGCGCCGTTGTCCACCGTCAACTCGGTGCTGTCGACTCCCGCGGCGCTGGCGCGTAGGCATAGACCATGGTGTCGAAGGAGCCGATGTAGACGACCCCGTTCACCACCGCAGGCGACGACCCCACACCGTCGCCAGTTGGGGCGGCCCACTTGATCGCCCCCGTCGCGGCGTCCAGTGCATACACGTTGGCATCCTCGGAACCGATGTACACGACCCCGTTCGCCACCGCAGGCGACGACCACACACCATCGCCGGTGGTGGCGATCCACTTGATCGCCCCTGTCGCGGCGTCCAGTGCGTACACCCTGGCATCCCCGGAGCCGATGTAGACGACCCTGTTCGCCACCGCAGGCGACGAGACGATGAGGCCGCCGGTGGTGACCGTCCACTTGATCGCACCCGTCACAGCGTCCAGGGCGTACACCTTGAAATCGCATGAGCCGATGTAGACGACCCCGTTCACCACCGCAGGCGACGAGACCACACCGTAGAGGCCAGCCACGCAGATGGTGGCGGTCCACTTGATCGCCCCCGTCGCAGCGTCCAGTGCATACACCTTGTCGTCGAAGGAGCCGATGTAGACGATCCCGTTCGCCACCGCAGGCGACGAGACGATGATGGTCTCGCCGGTGGCAGCCCTCCACTTGATCGCCCCCGTCGCAGCGTCGAGTGCGTACACCGTGGCGTCCTGAGAGCCGATGTAGACGACCCCGTTCACCACCGCAGGCGACGAGGAAACTGCGCCGACGGTGGTGGCCGTCCACTTGATCGCCCCCGTCGCGGCGTCGAGTGCGTACACCTGGTCGGAGCCGAAGTAGACGATGCCGTTCGCCACCGCAGGCGACGAGTACACACCATCGCCGGTGGTGGCGATCCACTTGATCGCCCCCGTCGCGGCGTCGAGTGCGTACACCTTGCCGTCGGTGGAGCCGATGTAGGCGACGCCGTTCGCCACCGCAGGCGACGAGTAGGTGATGTGGCCGCCGGTGGTGACGGTCCACTTCGTGGTCAGCGTTGCGACGTTGTTCGTCCCGATGGTGGTCTCGATTGCCTGGACACCGGTGTGGGTCGGACCACCTCGGAACTGCGTCCAGTCGCACCCCACAGCCACCGACCCATGTGCGGCAACAGCCGCAAACGGGCGTGGTCGTCTCTCGCGCCTGATCGGGGAGTTCATGATCGCTACCTCCACGCTCGGGCGACACATGAAGGGAGTGCCCTCTCCCCCTCGCCCGCAGGTCTCACGGTGCGCTGGGACCACGAGGGCGCACAGAGCCGAAGGTCCCGAACGGGTCGCCTCGCCGTAGCGCAGGGTGAGCACACGATCCAGGTGCGATGCAGAACACCGCCAGTCTCCTGTTGACGGTGGACGTCGAGATCGACGGGGATCCTCTGGACGTCGAGATCGTCGCGCTGGCCGGGAGGAGTAGCGGCACGACCAGTACGCCAACCGCGATCTGCCGATCCTCGAGGGGGCTCGTCCTGATGACCGTGAGCGGTGTCCCTGGCGGGGTGGGGTGAGGGCGACCACCCTCGACATCGCCGGGAACGACCTTCCCGTCGAGCACAGCCGGCGGCGGAGCCGAGGGAGGACGCGAGACAGCTCCCGGATCGCCGGCTCTGCTCCAATGGACCGATGGTCACGCTCTACGGCGTCTGTGCCGTCACGTTCATGATGGTGATGTACGCGCTCGAAGGACGCGGCCGCGGCTTCGTGCTCGCGTTCGCGGTGGGATGCGTGGCGTCGAGCCTCTATGGGTTCTTGTCCGGTGCCTGGCCGTTCGGGGTCGTCGAGCTGATCTGGGCAGGCATCGCGATCCAACGGTGGCGAGCGTCGCCAGCGGACGTCCGCGGCAGTTGAATCCTCGACGGAGGACAACTCGTCAGCAGCAACCGGAGCTCGCGGCACGGCAGCCCGACCATGGACGCGGATCTACAGCTGGTCCGGCTGGGTTCCGCCGCTGCCGTCTCCGGTCCCTGGCTCGCCCGCGAGCACCGCTCCGACCTGATCGGCCAGCGCCACCGCTACGACGCGCTGCTCCAACGAGGCACCCTCGTCCGGTGTGGGCACCAGCACGAAGCGACCAACCTCGGCACCTCGATGGAAGACGAGGAGCTCTGCTCCTTCCGCCGGCAGCTCGAGGCCGTGCCGACCCATCCGTGAATGGGTGACCAGTCCCTTCGTGCGCCTCAGGACACCCGAACCCTCCAGCCGTTCGAAGCTCTCCGCGTAGGGTGGAGGCTCGAAGCGACAGCTGCGCAGGGTGAGCACCTGGGTGAGCTCGGCCGCGGCCGCATCGATGACCTCGGAGGTCGGGGCCCCCCGGGCGGCCAGTTCGGCGACTCGATGAAGACGCTGGATCTCCGAGCGGCCCGATTCGACCGCCACTCGGAAGAGCTGTGCTCGTGCGGCGATCTGGCCGACGATCAGACCGGCGGCCAGGAGCAGCAGCGCCGTCTCGACATCGTCGTGAGAACCGATCCTCAGCGAGTGGACGGGCTCGGTCTGGAAGAAGTCGTACGAGAGCGTTGCCACGACGGCGCTCAGTGCCCCCGCGGCCCGTCCTCCGACCGCAGCCGCCACGACGACGATGACCATCAGCGTCAAGGCAACGTTGACGCTGGTGGTCAGGCTCGAGGCGCTCGACAGCAGCCCGGCGGCCACCATCGAACCCGCCACCCCGATGAATGCGCCGACGGCGGTCGGGAGCGTCTTGTCATCCACAGCCCGTCCTCCAGCGTCCGCGACCGGGGCTGACCTTAGACGCCACGAAGGATCGAGCCGTCGCCCGGATCGTCACCACCGTGACGGCCCGCCTCGGCTCGTGCGGGCCGGGTGGTCCCTTCGTCGGGTCATGCGAACGACCTCGTCGTGGGCTCGTTGCACATCGGCCCTGTCGTTCGCCTCGTGAATCGCATCGTCGGCCGAGCGCAGGATCATGTCGGCCTCGCGCTCGATGACCCGGCGTTGGTCGGCGGTGGACGCGTAGTCGGCGATCTTCGTCAGGGTCTCGAGCTGGCGGATGCCGACCGCAGGCATGCCCCGCCCGGCCTGACGGATCTTGTCGAAGGCCCGAGAGATCAGGCGGTCGTAGGTCATGCGCGATCTCGATGAGCCGGATGTTCCCGTGGCTGTCGCGGTGGACCCCGTTCGGGAGCCCGGACGAGAGCAGCTTGCAGAGCGCGTCGCCGATCCAGTCGATGCAGGTCAGGGCGGTGAAGGTGTCGTTCACCGCAGGGGACAGCGCTCGGATGGAGATCTCGACCATCTGGTCGATGCCGAACTGGAGGTCCTGGAAGAGCGTGCGGTGCGGGCCGACGACGTGCGCCCGCCCCAGCTCGCGGGCCACGTCGGGGGCCGCCTCGGCCGGCCACACGATGGCGAGCGGTCGGCCCTGCACCAGGAAGTGCCCCGGACGATGGACCATGCGCACGACCGCGTTCCACCGGGTCGCGATCTTGACCAGACGACGATGGCCGACCGCCTGCAGGTAGCCACTCGACTGGGCGGGGACCTCGAGTCCGACCTCGTCGAGCCGGATCAGGAGCTCGGGCAACGACAGCCCTCGCTCGAGTGACGGCCCGGCGGCGGCCGCGCTCGCGTCGATCGCCACCTGGTCGATCGATCGGCCGAGGTCGCCCGCGATGGAGCGGATCAGGTCCGTCACCTGGATCAGCTTCGTGACGTGATGGATGAAGTAGATGAGCACGCCGAGATCGATGAGGGTCAACCCGAGCGCGACCGTCACCGAGACGTGCGGGACGAACTCGTTGCCCGGCTCGCTCGTGACGGACGCGAGGGCCAGCACGCAGAACACGAAGGTCGCCACGAACGTGCCCAGGGTGAACTGCGTGCCGAAATCACGGATGAAGTTGCGCAGCATGCGGGGGCCGAACTGCGTCGACGCCAGGGTCAGGGCGACGATCGTGACCGAGAACACCACGCCGACGACGGTGATGATCGAGGCGGCGATGGCGGTCAGGATCGTGCGTGCCGCGTCGGGGCCACCCGTGTTCACCCAGGTCGGCAGGGACAGGTCGCCGTTCGCCGCCCGATGGTCGAGCGTGTTCGTGATGGCGAACAGCACCACCGCCAGCAGCACCAGCGCGGTGGGGATCACCCACAGGGTGGTGCGCAGCGCCTCGCGCCTCCAGCCGGGAGGCGACACGAAGGCCTGAGCGTCGTGGCTCGTAGGGGCGGGCGGAGCTGATCGGAGGCAAGGCGAGGTCCTGACGCGCGCGGACGTTGCCGACCAGACTTCCCGGCGCTCCAGCGCTGAGTCTACGCGTCCGGGGCCCGGCGCTCCGCCGGATTCATCCCGCGGGTCCGGCACCCGGCGCGACCACGTGGGTCGTCCTCGGCATTAACAACCCGCCACCGGCGCGTCGACGCGCCGTCAAGATCCGCGCCGCCGCGTTAAGGCCGCGTCGGGATCGGTTGCGGCCGACGACGATCCACCCGAGATTCGAACCACGGCCCGATCCACCGGGGAGCGGCGCCGGACGGTATCCACCGAGCATCGGAGGACAGCATGCAGGACCTCATCGTCGTCGTGATCATCATCGGGTTCTTCGGGCTGTGCGTCGCGCTGGTCGCGGGGTGCAGTCGCATCCTCGGCCCCGCCGAGGTCGACACCCACGACCACGAGCCGCTCGACGCGGGCCAATCGCCCGACGTCCAGCCGAGCTCGGTCTGAGGAGGCGCTCGATGTCCGCTGAGAACCTGGCCGGGCTCATCCTGGCCGTCCTGATCACCGCCTACCTCGTCGTGGCGCTGCTGGTCCCGGAGAAGCTCTGATGAGCGCCACCGCATGGATCCAACTCATCGCGCTGATCGCGGCGGTCGGCATCACCGCCCCGTTCCTGGGCCGGTACATGGCCAAGGTCTTCGGCGGCGGGCACGCCCCCGGCGATCGGTTGCTCCTCCCCGTGGAGCGCGTCGGATACCGCCTCATGGGCGTCGACCCCGAGCGGGAGCAGACCTGGCAGCGCTATGCGATCTCGCTCATCGCCTTCAGCCTCGTCGGGGTCCTGGCGCTCTTCGTCATCCAGCGGTTCCAGACGATCCTGCCGCTGAACCCCGACGGCCAGGCGACCATCACCGCCGTTCATGTCGTTCAACAACGCGGCGAGCTTCGCCACCAACACCAACTGGCAGAGCTACTACGGCGAGTCGACGGCGAGCTTCTTCACCCAGATGGTCGGCTTCACCTTCCAGAACTTCATGTCCGCCGCTGTCGGCCTCGCCGTGGCGGTGGCGCTGATCCGGGGGATGGCCCGGCGGCGGAGCGGCACGATCGGCAACTTCTGGGTCGACATCACCCGGGCGACCACCCGACTCCTGCTGCCGGTGAGCCTCGTGCTCGCGGTGGTGTTCATGAGCCAGGGCGTCATCCAGAACTTCAACGCCCAGAAGGTCGTCACGCCGATCGACCAGAGCCTGGTGGCGAGCCCCGACGCCGACGGTGAGGTCGCCCCGGTGGCCGTCCCCGGCGGTCCGGTGGCGTCGCAGGAGGCCATCAAGGAGTTCGGCACCAACGGCGGCGGCTTCTTCAACGCCAACTCCGGCCATCCGTTCGAGAACCCCAACGGGCTCACGAACTTCCTCCAGATGTACTTCGCCGCCAGCATCGCCTTCGGCCTGGCCTTCACCTTCGGGGTGATGGTGAAGGACAAGCGCCAGGGCCGTGCCCTGTTCGCGATCATGGCCGTCTTCTGGATCGTGCCCATGCTCGGGGTCATCTACTACGAGACCTCCGGCAACCCGAGGCTGACCACCGCGGGAGCAGACCAGGCGGCGACCTCCGACCAGAGCGGCGGGCAACATGGAGGGCAAGGAGACCCGCTTCGGCGCCGCCGCTACGGCGATGCACGGCTCGAACTCGACGAGCACGACGACGGGCTCCGTTGCCGGGTCGCACGACTCGTTCACGCCCGCCGGCGGGGGCATCGTCCTGTTCAACATCCTGCTCGGCGAGTACGGCGCCGGCGGCGTCGGATCGGGCCTCTACGGCCTGCTCGTGCATGGCGCTGATCTCGGTGTTCATCGCCGGTCTCATGGTCGGTCGCACCCCGGAGTACCTCGGCAAGAAGATCCGGGCGCCCGACGTGAAGCTGGCGACGATCTACGTGCTGTTCGTCCCGGCCACCGTTCTGGTCCTGTCGGCCATCACGGTCCTGATCGGCACTGCGGTCAGCGCGTTCGGCAACACCGGAGCGCACGGGCTCACCGAGGCGCTCTACGCCTACGCATCGACCGGCAACGGCAACGGCTCGGCCTTCCCGGGCATCACCGTGACGTCCGACTGGTACCAGCTGAGCCTCGGCATGGCGATCCTGATCGGGCGCTACCTGCTTGATCATCCCGGTGCTGGCCATCGCCGGCGGCTCCGCTCGCAAGCAGCCGACCAAGGAGACCTCCGGCACCTTCCCGACGCACGGCCCGCTCTTCGTGGGACTCGTGGTCGCGGTGGTCGTCATCGTCGGCGCCCTCACCTACTTCCCCGTCCTGTCACTGGGACCCATCGTCGAGCACCTGTCGCTGTGACCGGCCCCTCGATCCTCACGGAGAGGACAACACCATGACGCTCACCTCACCCCCCACCGAGAAGCTGGCACACGAGCACCACGAGCACGGGGTGGCACGGAGCTCGCTGTTCGACGCTGCGCTGGTCAAGCAGGCCTCCGGCGCCGCCTTCACCAAGCTCAACCCCCGCCACATGGCTCGCAACCCGGTCATGTTCGTCGTCGAGATCGGCAGCCTCTTCGTCACGGTCCTGTTCGTCCGTGACCTCGGGTCCAACTCGGCGGCGGACAACTGGTTCGCCGGGCTGATCGCGGCGTGGCTCTGGTTCACCGTCCTGTTCGCCAACTTCGCCGAGGCCATCGCCGAGGGCCGCGGGAAAGGCCCAGGCCGCCGCGCTGCGCAAGACCCGATCGGAGACGATGGCCATCGTCCGGCGGCCCAACGGCCTGGAGGAGATCCCCTCCACCGACCTGGTGGTGGGCGACCTCTGCGTCGTCGACGCCGGCGGCGTGATCCCGGGTGACGGCGACGTGGTGGAGGGCATCGCGTCGGTCGACGAGTCGGCCATCACCGGCGAATCGGCGCCGGTGATCCGCGAGTCCGGCGGCGATCGCACCGCGGTCACCGGAGGCACCCGGGTGCTCTCGGACCAGATCGTGGTGCGCATCACCACCAAGCCCGGCGAGAGCTTCATCGACCGGATGATCGCCCTCGTCGAGGGGGCCAACCGCCAGAAGACCCCCAACGAGGTGGCCCTGAACATCCTGCTGGCCGGGCTCACGATCATCCTGCTGATGGCGACGGCCACCATCCAGCCCTACGCGACGTACTCGAGCGCGACCCAGTCGGTCATCATCCTGGTGGCGCTCCTCGTGTGCCTCATCCCCACCACGATCGGCGCGCTCCTGTCGGCCATCGGCATCGCCGGCATGGACCGGCTGGTGCAACGCAACGTGCTGGCCATGTCGGGCCGGGCGGTCGAGGCGGCCGGAGACATCAGCACCCTGCTGCTCGACAAGACCGGCACCATCACCTACGGCAACCGGATGGCGTCGGCGTTCCTGCCGGTGGCCGGCGTCGAGGATCAGGACCTGGCCCTGGCCGCGCTGCTGGCCTCGGAGGCCGACGAGACCCCTGAAGGTCGGTCGATCGTCGACTTCGCCATCACCACCTACGGGCTGCAGCTCCGGGACATGCCCGGCGCGGAGCTCGTCGCCTTCACGGCCCAGACGAGGATGAGCGGCGTCGACTTCGAGGGACGGTCCTTCCGCAAGGGAGCGGGCGACAACGTCCGCAAGTGGGTCCTCGACCAGGGGGGTGTCGTCCCGGCCGGTCTCGACGAGATCGTGACCAGGGTCGCGGGCGAGGGCGGCACCCCGCTGGTGGTGGCCGAGGGCCCGAAGATCCTCGGGGTCATCTACCTCAAGGACACCGTGAAGACCGGCATCGCCGAGCGGTTCGAGGAGATGCGGGTCATGGGGATCCGGACGGTCATGATCACGGGTGACAACCCGCTGACGGCCGCCAAGATCGCGGAAGAGGCCGGGGTCGACGACTTCCTGGCCGAGGCCACCCCGGAGGACAAGCTCGCCCTCATCAAGAAGGCGCAGCACGACGGATCGCTCGTGGCCATGACCGGTGACGGCACCAACGACGCGCCGGCGCTGGCCCAGGCCGACGTCGGCGTCGCCATGAACACCGGCACCCAGGCGGCCAAGGAAGCCGGGAACATGGTCGATCTCGACTCCGACCCGACGAAGCTGCTCGACATCATCGAGATCGGCAAGCAACTGCTGATCACCCGGGGGTCGCTGACGACGTTCTCGATCGCCAACGACGTCGCCAAGTACTTCGCCATCATCCCCGCCATGTTCGTCGTCGTGTTCCCCGAGCTCCACTCGCTGAACATCATGCAGCTGTCGAACCCGCACTCGGCCATCCTCAGCGCCGTGATCTTCAACGCGTTGGTGATCGTGGCGCTCATCCCGCTCGCGCTGCGCGGCGTGAAGTTCCAGGCCCGCACGGCGGCCGAGGTCCTCCGCCGCAACCTGTTGATCTACGGCGTCGGCGGGATCATCGCCCCCTTCATCTTCATCAAGCTCATCGACATCGTCGTCACCGCCATGGGAGTGCACTGATGCGCAACGATCTCCGCCAGATCCTCGTCTCGCTCCGAGCCTTCGTCGTGTTCACGGTCGTGCTGTGCGTGGCCTACCCGCTGGTCGTGTTCGGCATCGGGCAGGTGGCCTTCAAGGACAAGGCCGACGGCTCCATCGTGAAGCGGGACGGCGAAGCGGTCGGCTCCTCGATGATCGCCCAGGACTTCGTCGACCCGAAGTACTTCACGCCCCGCCCGTCCGCCGCCGGCGTCGGGTACGACGGGAACGGCTACGACACGTTCCTCTCGGGTGGATCCAACGCGGGCCCGACCTCCGACAAGCTGCTCGCGGACTGCCTGCCGGTGCCGGCGGTGGACGACAACGGCGATCCCGTCGTCGACGACCAGGGCAACCCGGTCGACGAGACCAACCCCGACGGGACTCCGGTCTGCAACAGCGCCACCGTTCCCCAGCGGGTGGCGGCCTACCGAGCGGCCAACGGACTGGCCGACGACGCCCGGGTCCCGGTCGACGCCGTCACCGCCTCGTTCTCCGGTCTCGATCCCCAGATCTCGGTGGCCAACGCCCGCATCCAGGCCGCTCGCGTGGCCCAGGTCCGCGGGCTGCCGGTGGACCGGGTGAACGCGCTCGTGGACCGGTACACGCGACGGTCGGAGCCTCGGGTTCCTCGGCGAGCCGGGAGTCAACGTCATCGAGCTCAACCTCGCCCTCGACGCCCTGGCGAACTAGTGCTCCCAGGCGTGAAGACCGCGTCAATGCTCTGGTGGAGGGCGACAAGGATCCGTTAGGAGCGGTTCCTTCACCCGGGCAGCGGCGTACAAGGGACTCGAGACCGGACACGTCGGAGCACGTGGACCGGCCCTCTGGAAGGAGGGGACTGCGGATGGACCGAGGACGCTTGCGCATCTACATCGGCGTTGCGGTCGGAGTCGGCAAGACCTGTGCCCTCGTGGCCGAGGCAGAGCGTCGGGCGCAACGAGGGACCGACGTGGTCATCGGCGCGGTCCAGGGTCACGGCCGGCCGCGAACCGAGAACGCCATCGACCGCCTCGAGGCTCGACTGGCCCATCCCGCCATCGACCGTCGCGTCCCGGTCGACTCGTTCTCCGGACCTCGACGCGATCTCGACGTCGAGGCGATCATCGACCAGCGTCCCGCCCTGGTGCTGGTCGACGATCTCGCAGTGGTGAACCGATCGGCGTCTCGCAACCGGTTCCGCTGGGAGGACGTCGACGAACTGCTCGACGCCGGGATCGACGTGATCTCGGCGATCAACGTCGAGCACCTCGAGTCGCTGGCTGACCTGGTGAGCGAGATCACCGGCGCCCGCGTGGCGTCGTCGGTCCCCGACGCCTTCGTCCGATCGGCCGACCAGGTCGAGCTGATCGACATGGATCCGGTCGCCCTCCGGCGACGCCTGGCCCACGGCAACATCGTCCGAGCCGACCAGCTCAGCCTGTCGGCCAGCCAGTACTTCCGGGTCGACACCCTGGCCGCCCTGCGGGAGCTCGCGCTGCTGTGGGTCGCGGACCGGGTGGACGACGACGTCCGCCAGCTCCTGAGGGATCGGGGAGCGGGTGGGCCGGTCGAGACCAAGACGAGGGTGGTGGTCGCCATGACCGGCTCGCCCGGCGGGGACATCCTCATCCGGCGAGGCGCCCGGATGTCGGATCGTCTGAACGGCGAGCTGGTCGGCGTCCACGTGAACCCGCCTGGTCCGCTCACCGAGACGGACCCGAGCCTCGAGGTCAACCGGAAGATCCTCACCTCGCTCGGTGGTCGGTTCGTCCAGATCGCCGGCGACGACGTCGCGGCCACGCTCGTCGCGTTCGTCCGAGCGGAGAACGCGACGCAGCTCGTGATCGGGGGCTCGAACCGATCTCGACTCGATCGCCTCGTCCACGGTTCGGTGGTCAGCCGGATCCTCGACAGCTCCGAGGGCATCGACGTCCACGTCATCGCCGCCCTTCCCCAGCCCGCCCAGACCGCGAGGCGGCGGGCGCCGTCCTCGGCGTCCCGCCGGCATCGGTGGCCGGTCGTCGCGGCTGCCATCGTGGTTGTCCTCGCCGCCGCCGAGCTCGCCGCGACCCACACCGGCCGGCTGGCCGGAGAGACCGGTCGCGTGCTGGAACTGGGATTGTTCGTCGCCGCCGCCGTCGGCGCGATCGTGCTGGTCACCCGGCTTCGACGGGTGGAGGCCAGGCTCGAGACCGCCACGAACGAGGCGGAGGCCCTGGCCCGGCTGGCGGGCGCGGCGGTGCTCGTCGGTCCCGAACCGCTCTCCCAGCTCGTCCGCGAGATCCGCCAGGCCTTCGACCTCACCTCGGTGGCGGTGCTGGAGCCGACCAAGGACGGCTGGAAGACGATCACCCGGGCGGGGAGCCATGCGCCCCGTCGGCCCTCGGAAGCGGACCTGGAGGTCCCGCTCCATCAGGGAGCGGTCGTGGTCATGAACGGGGAGATCGACGCCGACGACCAGCGTCTGCTCTCTGCCTTCATCACGCAGCTGCGTTCCGCCCAGGAGCAGACGAAGCTCGAAGAGCGTGCTCGCGACGCCGAGGGGCTCCGGTCGGCCAACGAGGTCCGCGACGGTTTGCTCATGGCGGTGTCGCACGACCTCCGCACCCCGCTGTCGACCATCAAGCTGTCAGCCGCGTCACTGGTGAGCGAGGAGGTGCACTGGTCGGACGAGCAGGTTCGGGAGTTCGCGAGGTCCATCGAGCACGACGCCGACCGCCTGAACCGACTGGTCTCCGAGGTGCTCGACCTCAGCCGGCTCCAGAGCGGCGCCCTCGGCGTCAAGGCGGCTCCGACGGATGTCGCGGCCGTCATCGCCGAGGCGGCCCGGATGGTTCCCCATGGCGAGGGCCAGGTGATCACGACGGTGACCCCACCGACACCGATGGCGATGGCCGATCCCGCGCTGCTCGAGCGGGTGGTCGCCAACCTCGTCGCCAACGCCGTGAACTGGTCGCCGGACGGAACGCCGGTGCACGTGCACGCGGGATCGGTGGCGGGAGGCATCGAGATCCGCGTCGTCGACCGCGGCCCCGGGATCCCCCCGTCCGAGAGACAGAGCGTGTTCCGGCCCTTCCAGCGGCTGGGTGACGGCGAACGATGCGAACGTGACGGGCCTGGGGCTCGGTCTGGCCCTGGCGCGCGGGTTCGTCCACGCCATGGAGGGCGACATCTTCATCGAGGACACCCCGGGCGGCGGGACGACGATGGTCGTCCAGCTGGAGCGGGCCCGGCCGACGCCGTCCTCGGTCGTGCCGATCCGACCGCTTGCGACGCACGGCGCCCGATGATGGCAACCCGCGTGCTGCTCGTCGACGATCAGCCTCGCTTCGTCGCGGCGCTCGGGATGAACCTCTGCGCGCGGGCTACGAGGTGATCGAGTCGCACACGGTGAGCGACGCGATCGCCCGCTTCGACGAGGAGCGGCCGGACATCGTCCTCCTCGATCTCGGGCTCCCGGACCAGCCGGGCCTGAGGGTCGTCGAGCACATCAGGCGCACGAGCCGGATCCCGATCCTCGTGGTGTCGGCCCGGCGAGAGGACGAGGACCGGGTGGCCCTCCTCGACGCCGGTGCCGACGGCTACATCACCAAGCCGTTCGGTCTCGACGAGCTCCTGGCCCGGATCCGCGCCGCCCTGCGGCGTCCGGGACAGGCCCTGCAGACGGGGTCCAACCTCATCGTCACCGATGACTTCGAGATCGATCTGCGACGCGAAGGTCGCCCGCACGAAGGCAGGACCCGTCCGGCTCACGCCGAAGGAGTGGGCGGTCATCGAATACCTGGTGCAGCGCCAACGGACGGCTCGTGCCGCCGCAGGAGCTGCTGGTGGAGGTCTGGGGTCCATGGGCGATCGACCACGCCAGCTACATCCGTGCCCAGATCGCGCACATCCGCAAGAAGCTCGAGCCCGATCCGTCCGAGCCGGTCTACTTCGTCACCGAGCCCGGTCTGGGCGTGCGGTTCGACATCGCCCGGGCGCTCCCTCGACGGCCGATGGCGGGCGAGCCGCGACGACCCGTCCGACACCCGGGCCGCCAACGTCCCGTGATCGGCGCCAGCCGCGGATCCTCCGCTCGACCCGATCGACATCCAACAAATGAAAGGAACCGACCATGGTGTATCTCGTGACTGCGGTGTTCAACCATTCGCAACTGGAGGAGGTGACCGACGCTCTACGAGCCATCGACGTCGACGGGATGACCGTGAGCGACGTGCAGGGCATGGGCGCCCACGGAGGCAAGGTGGAGGTCTATCGAGGCGCGGAGTACCAGGTCGCGTTCGCGCCCAAGGTCAAGGTCGAGGTCCTCTGCGACCTGTTCGACGCAGAGCGCATCGTCGCCGAGATCGCCGATGCGGCGCGCACGGGCAACCCCGGTGACGGCATCGTCTGGGTCAGTCCGGTCGAGCGGCTCGTGGCGATCCGGACGAAGGGCATCGGCGTCGGACGCGATCTGAACCCTCGCCCGCGAGCCGACAGGTCAGGCCCCGTAGACCGGCCCGGGGGGCTGGTTGAACTCGATCCAGCCGGTGCCCGATCGCCCGTCGGCGACGTCGAAGCGGGCCATGGCCCGGGGGAAGCGGGCTTCGGCGCCCTCGGGCGACACCAGCAGCACCGGCGACCAGGCCAGCGGCGTCACCGTGACCGCCAGCCCGTCGACGTCGAGCTGGGCGCAGGTCGGGATGTTCTCGTCGCCCAGGGTCGGCTCGGAGGTGAACTGCTCGACCAGGTCGAGGCGCCGGCCGAGCTGGTCGCCCGGCTGCACGTACCCGATGCCGAAGCCCTCGCGGCGGCAGCATCGTCACCGCGTGGATGCGGGTGCCGTCGTCGAGGCGGAAGGCGGTCCAGCACCAGCCGATCTCCACCAGTCGCGCACGCCCCACGAGTGGTCGCGCTGCCCTGGTCCCTCGAACTCGATGCGCTCGTCGCCCACCAGGATCTCGCCGTGCACGTTGCACGGGATCTCGTAGCGGTTCATCTGCTCGGGCCAGCGGAACGGCAGGCCGTCGGTGTCCCACTCGAGGTCGAAGCCGAGCGGCGTGCGATCGCCCCGGAGCCCGCGGTAGGTCTCGGCCGGGTCGTCGAGGGCCACGCCGAACGCCTCGAGGCCGAGGGTGAAGTGCTCGAGCGGGGTCTCGGCGTGGTGGTCGGCCCAGAGCCCGTCGGTGCGCAGCTCGAGCGACTCGTATCGGCCCGGGAACGGCACCGTGTTGTCGATGACCGTGACGAGCGGCCGGTCGGGACCCACCACGCACCCCCAGTACCAGACGACCCCGAGGTTGGGGTAGCGACCGATGCGCACGTAGCCGCCGATCGAGCCGTCGGCCGCGGCGAAGTCGAGGTAGTACGACTCGCCCCACAGCGGCTCCGGTCCGGCCGGGTGGGTGCGCTCGTCGGCGGGATCGACCGGCCCGAACGGCAGGCTCGACCTCGGCATCGGCGGGCGTGAGGGGATCATCGGAAGCTCGGACATGGAGGGAGCTTCGCAGGATCCGCGGGCCGCCGCGTACCCTGTCGGCACACATCAGGATCCAGGGGGAACCACGATGCACGATCTCGTCATCCGCAACGGCTCGGTCGTCGACGGCACCGGGGCGCCGGCGCAGGCCGCCGACGTGGCCGTCGACGGCGATCGCGTCGTGGCCGTCGGGCAGGTCGAGCGGTGACGGCCGCCGCACGATCGACGCCGAGGGCTGCATCGTCACCCCGGGCTTCGTCGACATCCACACCCACCTCGACGCCCAGCTCGCCTGGGACCCGATCGGCTCGTCGTCGTGCTGGCACGGCGTCACGTCGGTCGTGCTCGGCAACTGCGGCGTCACGTTCGCCCCGTGCAAGGAGAGCGACCGCGAGGAGCTGGCCGAGATGATGGAGTCGGTCGAGGACATCCCGGCCGACTCGATCATGTCGGGCCTGGCCTGGGACTGGACCAGCTACGGCGAGTACCTCGACGCCGTCGAGCGCTGGCCCAAGGGCATCAACGTGGGCGGCATGGTCGGCCACTGCGCCGTGCGGGTGCACGCCATGGGTGAGCGCAGCCTCAGCGAGGAGCCGGCCACCGACGACGACATCGCGGCCATGTGCGCCCTCGTCGACGAGGCCATCGGCGCCGGCGCGCTCGGCTTCTCGACGTCGCGGACGCTGCTGCACCGCGTGCCCGACGGTCGCCCGGTGCCGGGCACGTGGGCCACCGCCGACGAGCTCATGGCCATCGCCGAGGTGATGGGGCGCCACCACCGGGGCGTGTTCGAGTCGGCGCCCCGGCTCGGCGAGCGCGACTCGGCCGACTACGAGGCCAGCCGGGCCGAGGTCGCGATGATGGCCGACTCACCATCGCCTCCGGCCGCCCGCTCACGTTCGGGTTGGCCCACAGCTTCCGCCGCGACGACCTCTACGCCAAGGTGCTCGAGTTCGTGAACGAGGGCAACGCCCGGGGCGCCAACGTGCGCCCGCAGACCACGGCCCGGGGCATCGGCATCCTGTTCGGGCTCTCGCACCACACGCCCGTTCGACGGCGGCCGGCACTGGAAGCGGCTGCGCATGCTGTCGCTCAACGAGAAGCTCGCCGTGCTGCGCGACCCGACCAGCCGCATGCAGCTCATCGAGGAGGGCGCCGACCGCCCCGGCGACGAGTTCCTGAGCGGTGTCTACGTGCTGGGCGACGACACCCTCGACTACGCCCACGATCCCGACAACACCCTGACGGCGGTGGCGGCCCGGCGTGGCGTCTCACCGGTCGAGGCGTTCATCGACCTGTCGCTCGAGACCAACGGCCGGGTGCTGCTCAACTACCCGTTCCTCAACCAGCGGCTCGAGGCGGTGGCCGAGATGCTGGCCGACCCCAACGTGGTGATGGGCCTGGCCGACGCCGGCGCCCACGTCGGCCAGATCATGGACGCCAGCCAGCCCACGTTCTTCCTCGCCAACTGGGTGCGCGAGCGGGGCGTGTTCCCGATCGAGGAGGGCGTCCGCCGGCTCACGTCGGACACGGCCAACCTGTTCGGCATCACCGACCGCGGCGTGCTGCGCGCCGGGGTCGTTCGCCGACGTGAACGTGATCGACCTCGACGAACTGGCCCTCGAGCTGCCCGAGTACGTGCACGACTTCCCCGGCGGCGCCGGCCGCTACGTCCAGCGGGCGCCGGGGCTACCGCGCCACCGTCGTCAACGGCCGGGTGTCGCTCGAGGACGGCCGCCACACCGGCGACCTCGCCGGCGCCACCCTCCGCAGCGGCCGGTAGGCCCCACCACCCATGACGAACTTGCGTAGATAATCCGGCCGGGAGACGGGTTATCCACGCAAGTTCAGGTTTTTCGGGTCTTTCGGGGTCAGTAGCCCTGGGCGGGGTCGACCAGGTCGGGCAGGGGCTCACCGGCGGTGAAGGCTCGCAGGTTCACCGCGAAGCGCCTCGAGGATGACGTCGTAGGCGCCGGGCCAGCTCCAGCTGTCGTGGGCGCGACAACCGCACCTTCGGGTGGGTGAACATCCAGTGGCCGGCGGGCAGGGGCTCGGGGTCGACGGCGTCGAGCGAGGCCACGGCGACGGTGCCGTCGTCGAGGGCGACCCGCAGGGCGTCCTGGTCGACCAGCCCGCCGCGGGCGATGTTGACCAGGTGCACGCCCGGCTTCATCAGGGCGAGCGCGTCGGCGTCGATCAGGTGGCGGGTGGCGTCGGTCAGCGGCGCGGCGATCACGACGTGGTCGGCCCCGTCGAGCACCTCGGGCAGGGTCGGCACCATGGTCACGCCGTCGATCGGTGACAGGTGCGCGACGTGCGGCGCATCCCCCGGACCTCCATGCCGAACGGCAGCGCCCGGGTGGCGACGGCCCGGCCGATCGAGCCGAAGCCGACGATGCCCAGGCGGCTTGCCGCTGAGCGTGCCGAGGTCGCGGGTCGGCCCGCCAGTTCTCGGGCGGCTCGTGGATCCAGGTCTCGGGCAGGCGCTTCTCGAACGCCAGCATCATGGCCAGCATCCACTCGGCGATCGGCACCGCGCTGGCGCCCCGCGAGTTGGTGATGAGCAGATCGGGCGGCAGCTCGTCGAAGGGCACGTTGTCGACGCCGGTCGACACGAAGTGCACCCAGCGCACGCCCCGGGCCAGCACCTCGTGGAGGTTCTCGGCCCAGCCGGCCACCGAGACGAGCACGTCGCCGGTGAGGCTCGTCGGGCAGGTCGCCCGACATCGGGACGGGCACGACCTCGACCGACTCGGCCAGGTCGGCCGGCAGGCCCGAGCGCCGCCGCGCCACCGAGGTGGCTCAGCACGGTGACGCTCAATGGATGGGTTCCCGCGGCACGTCGGTGACGGCCACCTCGAGCTCGGCCAGCTCGCCCAGGAAGGTCCGCACGCCGACCGCCCGATCGGTCTCGCGGCGGATGTGCTCCAGCTCGGAGCGGTGCACCGGCAGGGCCTGCACCAGCACGACCTCGTGCCCGTCGAGCGGCAGGATCGCCTCGTCGTCGGTGAGCAGCTGGTGCCACAGGACGAACGACGTCCATCGGGGACTCGTCGCTGATCGGCTCGCCGATCTCGATGGTGTCGCCGGGCAGGAACACCGACGTGGTGCGCACCCGGTCGCCGATGTCGGCCAGGGCCCAGGCCCAGCGAGGGTCGGCGGAGTCGACGCAGATGGCCAGCTCGGGCCGCAGGCCGCCCCACAGCGGGTTGGCGACCGTCGAGATCCCGAAGGTGAAGGCCAGCAGCGTGCCGGGGTCGGGGCAGTCCATGTAGCGGATCGACAGCACCGGCTGGTCGTCGCCGACCGGCTCGCTCACGTACTCGTAGAGCCCGGTGGTGCCGGCCTGGCCGTCGAGCCAGTGCAGATAGGTCTCGAGCGACGAGCGGGGCGAGGTCTCGATCGGCCAGGGTGGTCCCTTCACGGCGGGGAGCGTACGGCCTCTCCGGCGCCCGATGTCGGATCGGGCACCGTCGATCCGGCGCTCTCGCAGATGGGGTCGAGAGCGGGACCTCGAGGGGCGTTGGCGAACCCCAGATCGTTAGCTATGATAACAATATGGTTCGCAATGCAAAGGATGAGATGGATCGCAGCGAGCTGGTGACCCGCACCCGCCTGGCGATCCTGCGCCTGGCCCGCCGCCTGCGCCAGCAGACGCTCCCCGGCATCACGCCGTCCCAGCAGTCCGCCCTGGCCGCCATCGATCATCGCGGCCCGCTCACCCTCGGCGAGCTGGCCGCCTTCGAGAACGTGCGACCGCCGTCGATCACCCGCATCGTGGTCGCGCTCGAAGCCGGAGCGGTGGGTCGAGCGCACGACCGATCCGGCCGATCGGCGGGTCACGACCGTGCAGATCACCGCACGGGCCGACGAGAGCTGCGCGCATCCGTGAGGAGCGCAACGCCTGGCTGGCGGAGCGGCTGGCCCTCCTCGACGACGACGAACGGGCCCGCCTCGCGGCCGCCCTGCCTGTGCTCGAGCGACTCATCGACTCGCTCGAGCCCACGGAACCCCGACCATGACCCGGGTCAAGGGCGCGGCCCGCCAGACCTTCCGGGCTCTCGGGTCGCACAACTACCGCCTCTACTTCTTCGGCCAGATCATCTCGGTCAGCGGCACGTGGATGCAGAGCGTCGCCCTCGGCTGGCTGGTGCTGCAGCTCACCGGCAGTGGCGCCTGGCTCGGCCTGGTGATCGCCTTCCAGTTCCTGCCGATGCTCGTGCTCGGCCCGCATCGGTGGCGTCGTGGCCGACCGGGTCGACAAGCGCCGCTTCCTGTTCGTCACCCAGGCCGTGTCGGGGCTGCTCGCAGCCTCGCTGGGCGTCCTCGTGCTCACCGGCGTGATCGAGCTCTGGATGGTGTTCGCCTTCGCCCTGACCCTCGGCATCGTGAACGCCTTCGACATGCCGGCCCGCCAGACCTTCGTGTTCGAGATGGTCGGACCCGACCTGCTCACCAACGCGGTGACCCTCAACAGCGTGGTCATGAACGGTGCCCGAATCGTCGGCCCGGCCGTCGCCGGTGTGCTCATCGCCTCGGTCGGGCCTCGCCTCGTGCTTCATCATCAACGGGGTCAGCTACGTCGCCTGCATCGTCGGCCTGGCCCTCATGCAGCCGGCCGACCTGGTGCCGGCCGAACCTCGGCCCCGCGAGAAGGGCCAGCTGCGCGAGGGGTTCCGCTACGTGTGGGGCGAGCCCGCTCTGCGCACGCCACTGCTGGTGATGGCGGCGATCGGCACGCTGACCTACGAGTTCCAGATCACCCTGCCGCTCGTCGCCCAGTACACGTTCGGCGCCGGCGCCGGCGGCTACGGGGCCCTGACGTCGGCCATGGGTGTGGGCGCCGTCGTCGGCGGGCTGATCGCGGCCAACCGGGGCCGGCCGACCCGTCGGCTGCTCGGCATCGCCGCCCTCGTGTTCGGTGCCATGGTGCTGGTCGCCAGCGTCATGCCGACCTTCGGCGCCATGCTCGCCGTGCTACCGCTGGTGGGCGCGGCCAGCATCACGTTCATCTCGCTCTCCAACACCAGCCTGCAGCTCGCGGCCCGACCCGAGATGCGCGGCCGGGTGATGGCGCTCTACTCGGTGGCCTTCCTCGGCAGCACGCCCGTCGGTGGTCCGATCGTCGGCTGGGTCGGCCAGGCCATCGGTCCGAGGGCCGCGCTGGTGCTCGGCGGCGTCACCGCCGTGGCCGCCGCCTCACTGGCCTGGCGCTCGCTGAACCGACCGGCCCCCGCGATCGAGCCGGCCCACGACGAGGACGAGGTCGCGCTCGTCGAGGTCGCCGAGATCGCCCGCATCGAGCGGCTGGCGGCCGTCGAGGCCGAGCTGATCGACGCCGAGCAGGCCGACGGCGATCCCATCCAGCTCATGCCGCTCGCCAGCTGATCCCGACCCGACCTGGGGACCTACCCCCGCGGTCGGATCAGAGGTCGTCGAGGGTGAACGACCCGCCCGAGGCCGGGGCCTGCTCAGCCGGAGCGGGTGGGGCTGGAGCCGGTGGTGCGGGAGGAGCGGGCGGAGCGGGCGCCTCGGCCGCGGGTGGCGCAGGAGCAGCCGGCGGCGCCGGTGTGGGAGGGGGCGGAGGGGCCGGGGCCTCGGCCGCCGGCGGCGCGGGAGGCGCGGGAGGCGCAGGAGCGGCTGGGGGCGGAGGCGGAGCCGCCTCCCCCGCGGGTGCCGGAGGTGCGGGCGGGGGCGGAGGTGGTGGGGCCGCGGTCTTGAGGGTGAGGTCGACCACCGTGCCCGCAGCCACCAACTCGGCCAGCTCGCCCTCGATGCGGGCCTGCTCGGCGGCGTCGTCGGGAGCCGGCTGCCCGGTGCGCGATCGCCAGGTGATGACGCCCAGATCGTGCAGCAGCGACGAGGCCTGGTGCTTGGTCTGGGTGCCCTTCACCGACGAGTTGATCGACTCGGAGAGGCTGTTGGCGCCCTTCTTGACGTCGTCGAGGAATCCCATGGGTTGGTCCGATCTGTTTCGGGGGGAGCGGTCCGCTCAGCCCTTGGACGTGCCGAAGATACCGCCGGTGAGGCCCTGGTTGTCGTCCTGGCCGCGGCGGGCGAACAGGGCGTTGGCCATGCCGTCGTAGGTCATCGACTGCAGGATGACCGTGCCATCGCCCTCGAGCGTGGCCAGGTTGAGACCCTCGCCGCCGAACATGCCGGCCACCAGGGTCTGGGCGCTGAGCCCACCGATCTTCTCGATGCCGTAGGTGATCGAGTCCTGGAAGGCCACCACGCAGCCGGTGTCGACCTGGATCTTGCCGCCGTACTTGGCCGGGTTGAGCTCGATGAAGTTGCCGGCTCCGGCGATGACGAAGGTGCCGATCCCGGTGAACTTCTCGAGCACGAAGCCCTCGCCGCCCTTGCGCCCGACCTTGCTGCCCTGGAACTCGATGTCGAAGTTCACCGTGCTCTCGGCGGCCACGAACGCGTCCTTCTCCGCGTACCAGCCCGTGGGTCCCGTCCAGCTCGAACACCCGCATGTGCCCGGGTAGCACGCCGGCGAAGGACACCAGCCCGGACCCGCCGTTGGCGGTGAAGTGCTGGAACGCCAGGCTCTCCCCCGCCAGGTGCCGCTTGCCCATGTCGACGCCCGTCTTCAGCGCCTTGTTCAGCAGGCCGCCCACCCCCGGGGCCGGTGGCGCCTGATCGGCCGCGTCGCCCTTGCCGAGCCGGGTCTCCATGCTGACGTTGACCGTCTTCCACAGGAACTTGCCGGCCTCGCAGTAGACGCGCTGCCCCTCGTCGAGCTGGAAGATGATCATCTGCATCGATTCACCCTGGATCTTGTGGGCGAGGGCCATGGGGAGTGCCTCCTTGGGGGCGATTCCGGCAACCTGTGGAGCGTCGGCGCGTCCGAGGCGCACACTGAAGCTCCAGATTCTCGCGGGTAGCGTGACCGACTGTGCTGCGCTTCCTGAGCGATCCGTGGATCGACGCCATGGCCCGGGCCGCCGAGCGCCGCGACCGGCCCGCAGGTCGACCCGCCGCTGGTGCTGCAGCAGGTGGTCACCGGCCACGCCGACGGCGAGGCGGCATGGTCGATCACGCTCGGGGCCGGCACCATCGTGGTGGTCGGCGGCCGGGCCGGAGTCGCCCACGGTGACCTTCACCCAGGATGTCGAGACCGCGGCCGCCGTCAACCGCGGCGAGCTCAGCGCCCAGGCCGCCTTCATGACCGGGCGGCTCCGGGTCGGCGGCGACGTGCAGGTGCTGCTCGACCGCCAACCGGCGCTCGCCGAGGTCGACGACATCTTCGCCCTCGTCCGCGCCGAGACGACCTACGACTGACCGACGACCGACCGACGACCCGACTGGCTGACCCGTGCCCGAGCTGCCCGAACTGCAGGCCCACGCCGAGCGGCTCACCGCCGAGTTCGGCGGCCGCGAGCTCGCCGGGTTCCGGCCCATCGCCTTCACCGCGCTGAAGACCTACGCCCCGCCGCCCGACCAGGCCTTCGGGCACACCCTCGTCGGGGTCGGCCGACGGGGCAAGTACCTGCTGATGGACTTCGGCACGGCGACCTTCGTGGTGCACCTCATGCAGGGCGGGCGACTGAAGCCCGACGAGAAGCAGTCGCCCAAGCCCCGCGGCGGCCTGGCCCGCTGGCTGTTCACCGACGGCTCGGCCCTGCTGCTCACCGAGGCCGGCACCGAGAAGCGGGCGGGCGTGTGGGTGCGCGAGGGCGAGCCGGCCGAGCTCGAGGCGCAGGATCCGCTCGAGGGGCTCGGGCCCGACGCCGACCGGGTCGACGAGGCCGAGCTGGCCGCCATCTGCCAGGCCCACTCCATGCGCTTGCACGGGCTGCTACGCGACCAGCGGGCCATCGCCGGCATCGGCCGGCGACTGGCCAACGAGATCTGCCACCGGGCCAAGTTGTCGCCGTTCGCCAACGCCTCGAAGCTCACCCCCGACGAGGTCGCCGCGCTGCACGCCGCCATCGGGTCGTGCATCGACGAGTCGTTGGCCTACGAACGCAGCCGCGACGACATGAGCTCGTCGAAGGAACGGCCCGGCGAGGTGCACCACCGCACCGGCGAGACGTGTGCGGTGTGCGGCGATGTCGTGCGCGAGGTCGAGTACGTGAGGTACACGGTGAACTACTGCGCCACCTGCCAGACCGGCGGCAAGGTGCTGGCCGACAACACCACCAGCAAGTTCCTCAAGTAGTCCGAATCTGAAGGCCCCGCCTGACGCTCTTCGTCAGGCCGGTCCTTCAGTTGGGCAAGGCGGGGCGGGATCAGATGAGGCCGAGCTCGGCGACGGTGTCGCGCTCCTCGACCAGCTCGGCGACGGAGGCGTCGATCTTGCCGCGGGAGTAGTCGTCGATGTCGAGGCCCTGGACGATCGAGTACTCGCCGTCGGAGGTGGTCACCGGGAACGAGGACATCAGGCCCTCGGGCACGCCGTAGCTGCCGTCGCTCGGGATGGCCATGGAGACCCAGTCGCCCTCGGGCGTGCCGTGGACCCAGGTGTGCACGTGAGCGATGGCGGCGTTGGCCGCCGACGCCGCGCTCGACAGCCCGCGGGCCTCGATGATGGCTGCGCCGCGCTGCTGAACGGTCGGCAGGAACGTGCCGTCGATCCATTCCTGGTCGTCGATCAGCGCGGCCGCGTTCTTGCCGTTGACCTCGGCGTGGAAGAGGTCGGGGTACTGGGTGGCCGAGTGGTTGCCCCAGATGGTCATGCGGGTGACGTCGTTGACGGTGCTGTCGGTCTTGGCCGCGAGCTGGGCGATGGCCCGGTTGTGGTCGAGCCGAGTCATGGCGGTGAAGCGGCCGTTGTCGATCTTCGGCGCGTTGTTCATGGCGATCAGCGCGTTGGTGTTGGCCGGGTTGCCCACCACGAGGACGCGCACGTCGGGAGCGGCGTTGTCGCTGAGGGCCTTGCCCTGCACGGTGAAGATGGCGCCGTTGGCCTCGAGCAGGTCCTTGCGCTCCATGCCCTTCGAGCGGGGGCGGGAGCCGACGAGCAGCGCGTAGCTGACGTCGCCGAAGGCCTCGTTGGGATCGTCGGTCTGCTCGATGCCGGCCAGCAGCGGGAAGGCGCAGTCCTCGAGCTCCATGGCCACGCCGTTGAGCGCGTCGAGCGCGGGCGTGATCTCGAGGAGCTGCAGGATGACCGGCTGATCGCCGAGCATGGCGCCACTGGCGATGCGGAAGAGGAGGCTGTAGCCGATCTGGCCGGCGGCCCCGGTGACGGCGACGCGGACGGGGGTCTTCACGATGCTCGCTGCTCCTGGGAGAGGTTGGGTATCGAGCCGAATCTACCCACGCGGCCCCTCCCAGCCGAAATCTCAGGCCGGGGTGAGGCGGGGCGTCGGCGTGAACCGCACGGGGTAGGACTTGACCCCACCGACGAGCGGGATGCCCATCGCCTCGAGGAACACCGGGTCGCCGGCGGCCTCGATGTCGGGCAGCCGGTCGAAAAGCTGCCGGAAGATCACCGAGAGCTCGCGCCGGGCGAGATGGGCGCCGAGGCAGAAGTGCGGCCCCGGGCCGCCGAAGCCGACGTGCGGGTTCGGGTCGCGGCGCACGTCGAAGCGGTCGGGGTCGTCGAACACCCGGGGGTCGCGGTTGGCCGCGCCGTAGAACATGACCACCTTGTCGCCCTCGTCGAAGTCGTGGCCCGACAAGGTCACCGGCTCGGTGACGGTGCGCCGCATGAAGGTCACCGGGGACGCGCAGCGCACGATCTCCTCGACCGCCGTCGCGGTCACCGCGGTCGAACCGGCGGCGACGTCGTCCTGCCAGATCCGGCGCTGGTCCGGGTTCTTGAACAGCAGGTCGAGCCCGAGGCTGGTGGCCGTCCGGGTGGTGTCGTTGCCGGCGACGGCGAGCAGGATGAAGAACGGCCCGAGGTCGCTCGGCGCCAACATGTCCTCGCCGAGGTCGTTGTGGACGAGCTCGGAGGTGAGGTCGTCGACGGGGTTGGTGCGACGGAACTCGGCCAGCTCGTTCATGAGGCTGGTGAGGGTGATGCCGGCCTCGAAGATGGCCGTCATGATGTCCCGGCCGCCGAGCATGTCGGGGTCACCGGCGCCGAGGATCACGTTGGTCGCGTCCATGACCGTCGCGAACTCGCTGCGGGGGATGCCCATCATGTCGCAGATGACGAGCAGCGGGAACGGAGCCGAGACCGCCTCGACCAGGTCGACCTCACCCTTCTCGCACATGTCGTCGATGACCTCGGCGCAGATGTGATCGACCGAGTCGAGCACCGACTGCAGCCGGCGAGGCGTGAACGAGCGGCCGACGATGCCCCGCTGGCGGGCGTGCCGGGGGTCGTCCATGGTGATGAACGAGCCGAAGAACTCGATGGCGTCGGTGGGCATGTCCTGGATCGAGATCGAGCCCTTGCCCGAGCAGAACAGCTTCGGGCTCTTGCTCACCTCGATGACGTCCGCGTAGCGTGTCACCGTGTGGAACGAGTCCTTGCCGCCGGTGAGGATGTCGTCGAACTCGACGCGGGTGAACGGCTCGGCCTCTCGCAACGTGGCGAAGTCGGCCATGCGGTCGGCCAGCGGGCGGCGCCAGAACATCGGGTCGGCGATGTCGATGCCGTGGGTCGCGGTGTCGGTCACGTGGAGGTGCTCCTCGGTCGGGTCCCGATGCGGGCTGACACCGTAAGTTAGCAGTCGGGAACGTCCGGCTGCCGCCCCGATCCGGCCCGGGTCTGCTCTGGCAAGCTCTCCCGATGCGCTACGAGCGGATGCCCATCGAGATCGAGTCGCCCGAGGAGATGGGCTACGGCTCGATCACCTGCAACCTCACCGAGAGCAGCTTCGCCGATGCGTCGCTCGACGACCTCGACCTCGACCTGACCGGGCTGGTGCTGGCCTACGGCGACCACCTCGGCCATCCCGGGCTCCGGGAGGCCCTCGCCGCCGACCCCCTGGCCGGTGCGGTCGCACCCGACGACATCGTGGTGACCCCCGGGGCGGCCGGCGCGCTGTTCGCCATCTCCACCTCGCTGCTCGAACGGGGCTCGCACGTGATCGTGGCCGCGCCGAACTACGCCACCAACATCGTCACCCCTCGGGCCATCGGCGCGGACATCGAGCTGCTCGAACTGCGCTTCGACGACGGCTACCGCCTCGACCTCGACCGGCTGGCGGCCATGATCCGCCCCGACACCGCGTTCGTGAGCCTGACCTGCCCGCACAACCCGACGGGCACCATGCTCACGCTCGACGAGATCGACGCGGTGATCGCGCTGGTCGAGTCGCGCGGCACCCGTCTGGTGCTCGACGAGACCTACCGCGACATGGGCCGACCCGAGCCGCTGCCGATCGGGGCCGGGCGGTCGGCCGCGGTGATCAGCGTGTCGTCGATGTCGAAGACCTACGGCATCCCGGGCATCCGCATCGGGTGGGCCACGACGACCGACCCGGAGCTGCGCACCGCCCTGCTGGCGGCGAAGGAGCAGATGGTGATCTGCAACTCGAGGATCGACGAGGAGGTCGCCTTCCAGGTGATGCGCAACCGCTCGCACCTGCTGCCACGCATCCGCGACCAGATCGACGCGCACCGCGAGCTCGTCACCCGCTGGATCGCCGGCGAGCCCGCCCTCGAGTGGGTGGCGCCGTCGGGCGGCGTGGTGTGCTTCCCCCGGATCACGGCCGACTCGGGCGTCGACGTCGAGCAGTTCTACGCGGTGCTCAACCGCAACCACGGCACCTACGTCGGCCCCGGCCACTGGTTCGAGCAGCCCAGGGCGCACTTCCGGCTCGGCTTCGGCTGGCCCGCCACCCCCGAGCTCGAGCAGGGCCTGGCCGCCATCTCCCACGCCCTCGTGGCCGCCACCCCCTGACCCGACCTGTCCCACCCGCCGAACTTGCGTGGATAATCCGTCGCTGGACCGGATTATCCACGCAAGAACGGAAATGGGGGGCCGACCGGTGGGGGGTCAGGCCCGTTGGGTGTTGCCCAGCCAGCTCTCGAACAGGGTGGCGTAGCGGCCGCCGGCGTCGACCAGATCGGCGTGCGTTCCCCGCTCGACCAGCTCGCCGTCGGCGAACACCAGCACCAGATCGGCGGCCTCGGCGGTGGAGAGCCGATGGGCCACGCTGATGGTGGTGCGTCCCCGGCTGAGCCGGATCAGCGCGTCGCTCAGGGCCCGCTCGGTCTCGGGGTCGACCGCGCTGGTGGCCTCGTCGAGGATCAGCAGCCCAGGGTCGGCCAGCTGGGCCCGAGCCAGGGCCACGAGCTGACGCTCGCCGACCGACAGGCTCTCGCCCCGCTCGCCCACCTCGGTGTCGAGCCCGTCGGGCAGGCGGGCCAGCCACCAGTCCAGCCCGAGCCGCACGAAGGCGGCGCCGACCTCGTCGTCGGTGGCGCCCTCGCTGCCCATGCGCACGTTGTCGCGGATCGTGGTGTCGAACAGGAACCCGTCCTGGGGAACCATCCGGACCGCGGCGAACCTCGACGCCGGCGAGATGTCGCGCAGGTCGACGCCGTCGAGCCGGATCGCCCCGGCGGTCGGGTCGGCCAGGCGGCAGAGCAGCTTGGCGAACGTGGTCTTGCCCGAGCCGGTCTCGCCCACCACCGCGACGGACGTCCCCGGAGGGATCACCACGTCGATGCCGCGCAGCACGCGGCCGCCGTCGCGGTAGGCGAAGTCGAGGCCATCGGCCCGCACCTCGACCGGCCCGGTCGGGATCTCGATGCCGGGGTCGGGCTCGACGATGTCGAGCGGCACGTCGAGCACGTCGAGCACCTTGCGCCAGCCGGCCAGCGCGGTCTGCGTCTGGTCGAGGATCTCCCCCAGCTCGGCGATGGGCACCAGCAGCAGGTTGACCAGGAACGCGAAGGCGATGAGCGTGCCGGCCTGCAGCCCCCACCCCGGTCCCCACCAAGCACCGATGCCCACCACCAGGGCCAGGGCCGCCCCGCCGAAGATGTCGCCGAGCGGGAACATGAAGGCGAAGTAGCGCGCCGTGCGCTTCTCGGCCGCGTACTGGCGGTCGATGGCGCCGTGCACCCGGTCGCGCACCCGGCCGGTGATGCCGTAGGCCCGGATGACGCCGGCGCCCATCACCGACTCCGACACCGCACCGAGGGTCTGGCCGACCCGGGTGCGCACCGCGTCGTAGGCCCGGAGCTGGCGTCGCTGCAGCGCTCGCAGGATCGGCAGCAGCGGGGCCATCACCACCATGGTCACGATCGTGAGCTGCCACGAGTAGACCGCCATCACCGCCAAGGTGCCGACGATGATCACCGTGTCGACGATCCAGGCCACGCCGCCCCACTGGGCGAACCGGGCGATGGTCTCGACGTCGCTGGTGACCCGGGCGGTGAGCTCGCCCCGCCGCGACTCGTTGTGGTCGGCGATGCTCAGCTTGTGGATGTGGGCGAAGGCCTTGACCCGCAGGGTGCAGAGCATCCCCTCGGCCGAGCGCACCAGCCGGATGTAGGTGGCCCGGCTGAGCACCATCACGATGAGGACGATGACCAGCGCCACCGCGCTGGCCGCGGCCACGAACCCGGGCCGGAACCCCTCGGAGCCGGTCACGCCCTTGTCGAGGATCTGCTGGATCAGCACGGGCGTGACGAGCCGTCCGACGGCGGTGGCGATGGCCATGCCGATGGTGAAGGCGATGCCGGTGCGCAGCTCCGGGCTCACCGCGAGGCCTCGGCGGAGCACCTCCATGGCCCGCACCGACGGCGTCTCGACCTCCTCGGTCAGCAGCAGCGTGGGGTCGTCGAACTGGGTCGAGTGGGCGAAGCTCGACGGGGCCGCGGCCGCGGCCTTGCGCTCCTCGGCCGCGACGAGGCTCCCGATCGACTGCCCGGCCGTCCCATCGCCGTCGGGCCGGGAGGACGACCGATCCGGCGTCATGCCTCGGCCGCCGTCTCGTAGGCCCGCACGATGCGCTCGTACGCGGGGACCGTGGCCAGCAGCTCGTCGTGCGTTCCCTCGGCCCGCACGGTCCCGTCGTCGAGGAACACCACCCGGTCGGCCAGCTCGATCGTCGACACCCGCTGGGCGACCACCAGGGTGGTGGTGGCCAGCTCCTCGCGGAGGCCTTCGAGGATCTCGGACTCGACCACAGGATCGACCGCCGAGGTCGCATCGTCGAGGATCAGCACCCGAGGCCGACGCAGCAGGGCCCGGGCCAGGGCGACGCGCTGGCGCTGACCGCCCGACAGGGTCACGCCCCGCTCCCCCACCACGGTGGCCACGCCCATCGGCAGCTCGCCGACGAAGCGCTCGGCGCGGGCGACCCGCAGGGCCCGGCGGACCTCGTCGTTGCCGACGTCCTGGCCGAGGACCACGTTCTCCCACAGCGTGTCGGCGAAGAGGAAGGTCTCCTGGAACACGAGGGCGACCTCGGCGTGCAGCGAGTCGGGGTCGGCGTGGCGCAGGTCGACGCCGCCGACGCGGACCGTGCCCGAGTCGGGGTCGGCCAGGCGCACGAGCAGCTCGCACAGGGTCGTCTTGCCCGCGCCGGTCGACCCGACCAGGGCGACCACCTCGCCGGGCGCGACGCGCATCGAGACCGACCCGAGGATCGGCTGCTCGGGCTCGTAGGAGAACGACACCCGGTCGAGCTCGACGTCGAGCGGCGCGTCGGGCAGGGGCTCGGCGTCGACCGGGTCGGGCACCGGGGCGCGGGGCGTGGCCATCACCCCGTCGAGGCGGGCGGAGGACACGACCGCGCGCGGCAGCTCCTCGAGGAAGTACCCGACGACCTGCAGGGGGAAGGCGAGGATGCTGAACAGGGCGATCCCCTGGACGAGGTCGCCCGTCGTGATGCGCCCGAGCGAGATCTCGTAGGACCCGAGCGCCAGCAGCGCGATCGACCCGATGGCCGGCATCCCCTGCAGCACCGGCTCGAACGACCCCCGCAGCCGCCCGACGTGGATTCGGGTGGCGCGCAGCTTCTCGGCCGCGGCCTGCAGGCGCTCGGTCTCCTGGTCGCTGCGGCCGAGCGTCTTCACGACCAGCGCGCCGTCGATGCTCTCGTGGACGATGCGCGAGACGGCGCCGACCTCCTCCTGCACCTGCTCGGCCGGTCGCTCGACCCGCTTGGTGTAGAGCCGGTTGAGCAGGGCGAGCGCCGGGAAGAGCAGCAGGGCCAGCAGCATCAGCCAGATGTCGACGAGGGCCAGGCTGATCAGGGCGAAGAAGATGAGGGCGACCACGCCGATGGTGAACGGCACCGGGCTCATCACCTCGGTGGCCGCCAGCACGTCGCTGTCGGTGTGGGCCAGCAGCTCGCCGGTGGGGCGCGACCGGTGGAACTCGAGCGGCACGTCGAGGTAGGCGTCGGAGATGCGGCGGCGCCAGTGGGCCTGCACCCGGAAGGCCGTGAGCCCGCCGTTGTAGCGACGCAGCACGATCGACACCGCCCGCAACAGCCCCATGGCGAGGATCGCCAGCGACCCGGCCACGACCGTGCCCTGGGTGACCCCCTCGCCGAAGGCCGGGAGGATCACGTTCTGGGTCACGCGTCCGAGCACGACGGTCGACCCGACCGCGGCGGCGGCGTAGAGCGAGGCGCCGGTGACGGCCAGCGCGAACCGGCGCGGCTCTTCCCGCACGTAGCGGGCGATCACCCGCACCCCGCGACGGAACAGGTCGCTGGCGGTGCTCGTCGTCCCCCCGGAGTCGTTCATCCCGGCGCCATGCTCCCCCAGGTCTCCCCGGTGGGCGAATCGTGTTTCGACACCTTCTAGCGTGTCCATGACGCCCACGACCACACCCCGGGCCGGTCCCGAGCCCACGGAGGCCCGATGGCTGCCACCATCCGCACCGAACAGCTGACGAAGCGCTACGGCCACACCACCGCGCTCGACTCGCTCGACCTCGAGATCGAAGCCGGGGAGGTGTTCGGCTACCTCGGCCCCAACGGCGCCGGGAAGTCCACCACCATCGGGCTGCTGCTCGGCCTGATCCGACCCACGTCCGGCGGCGCCAGCATCTTCGGGCTCGACGCGTGGCGGGATGCGGCGACGATCCACCGGCGGCTCGCCTACGTGCCGAGCGAGGCGAACCTGTGGCCCGCGCTCACCGGCGCGGAGGCCCTGCGGTTCCTCGGTCGCACCCACGGCTCGGTCGACGAGGCCTATCGCGACGAGCTGGTCGAGCGGTTCGACTTCTCGCCCGACAAGAAGATCCGGGCGCTCAGCCACGGCAACCGGCAGAAGGTCCTCCTGATCGCCGCGTTCGCCAGTCGCGCCGACGTCCTCCTGCTCGACGAACCGACCACCGGGCTCGACCCCCTGATGGAGCAGGTGTTCCGCGCCTGCGTGCGCGAGGGCCACGACCGGGGGCAGACCGTGCTGCTGTCGTCGCACGTCCTGAGCGAGGTCGAGGCGGTGAGCGACCGGGTGGCCATGCTTCGTGCCGGCCGGATCATCGAGACCGGCCACCTCGACGTGCTGCGAGGCCTCGCCGCGGTGCACCTGCGGGCGTCGCTCGACGGGCCACCGCCAAACCTGTCCGGACTCGACGGCGTCAGCAACGTCGTGGTCGACGGCACCACGGTCGAGTGCGAGGTCGCCGGGCCGATGGAGCCCCTGGTCCGGGCCCTCGCCGCGGTCGGGGTCCGCCACATGACGACGCGCGAGCCCTCGCTCGAGGAGCTGTTCGTGTCGCACTACGGCTCCGGGCCCGAGCCTGCCGGGCCCCAGCCCGCCGGTCTCGGCCGATGACCGTCGACGCGCCGCCTGCGGCCCCGGCGCCGGCCCGCTCGGGCCCGCCGGGCACGGGCGCCGACGGCGCCATCGCCCGACGCGCGTTCCGGCAGATACGAGTCGGCGCCATCGTCTGCGCGTTGGGCTTCGGGGCGATGGTCGCCTCGACCGCCATCTCTTACGCCAACAGCTACCCGACCGACGCGGCCCGCCAGCAGGTCGCCGAGACCATGCGGGGCGACAGCGGCCTGGCCGTGCTGCTCGGGCCGATCGGGTCGGTCGACTCGGTCGGCGGCTACACCGTCTACAAGCTGTTCGTGACCCTCACGACCATCGGCGCGATCTGGGGGCTCCTCATGGCCACCCGGCTGCTGCGGGGCGAGGAGGACGCCGGACGATGGCAGCTGGTGCTGGCCGGGAGCACCACGGCGGCACGGGCCACCACGGCCACGCTGGCCGCGCTGGCCACCGCGGCGGTCGTCGTCTTCGCGGGCACGTCCGCGATCGGCCTGCTCGCCGCCCGCGATCCCGACCTCGGTCTCGGCGCTGGTCCCACCCTCCTCTACGGGCTGAGCATCACCCTGCCGATCGCCGTGTTCGGCGCCGTCGGCGCGCTCACGTCGCAGCTCGGACGCACCCGACGCATGGCGACGGGTCTGGGCATGACGGCCTTCGGCGCCGCCTTCGTCGTGCGCATGATCGCCGACTCGGGTCCCGACACCCACTGGCTGCAATGGGCGACGCCCTTCGGGTGGTCGGAGCTGATGCAGCCCTTCACGCGCAACGACCTCCGCCCGCTGGTGCCGGCCGCGCTCACCGTGGCCGTGCTCGCCCTGGCCGCGACCCGCCTCGCCGCTCGCCGCGACGCCGGTGACGGCCTGCTGGCCTCCCGGGACGTGTCGCGGCTGCGCCCGTTCGGCCTCGACTCGCCGCTCGGGCTCGCGGTGCGCCTCGAGCTACCGGTGCTGCTGGCGTGGATCAGCGGCGCCGCGGCCACCGGCCTCTTCCTCGGGATCGTCGCCACGCTGACCACGGCGACGGTGCCCGAATCGGTCAGCGACACCCTCCGGAAGTTCGGCGTGCACGGTTCGTTCCCGACGCAGTACTTCGGCGTCGCCTTCCTGATGGTCGCCACGTTGGTCGCCCTGATCCCGGCCAGCCAGGTGGGGGCGGCGGCCGAGGAGGAACGGTCGGGGCGATTGGTCCAGGTGCTCTCCCGGCCCCCGACCCGGGCCCGGTGGCTGGGCGGCCGGCTGGCCCTGACGGGCGCCGCCGTCGTCGCCGCCGCGGTGGTGTCGGGGCTGGCGACCTGGGTCGGGGCGGTGTCCCAGGGGATCCCGACCGGTCTCGGCACGATGCTGGCCGCCGGGCTCAACGTGGTCCCCACCGCGCTCGTGGCCCTGGGGTTCGGTGCCGTGCTGCTCTCGGTGGCCCCACGCTTCGCCGCCGGCGCCGTCTACGCCGTGATCATCTGGTCGGTGTCCGTCGATCTCGTGAGCTCGATGCTCGGCGGGTTCGGCTGGCTCGCCCACCTCTCCCTCTACCACTACATGGCGCTGGCGCCGGCCCAGGACCTGCAACCGACGACCCTGGCCCTCACCACGGCGGCCGGCCTCGGGCTCTGCCTCGTCGCCACGATCCTCTTCGATCGGCGGGACCTGCGAACGGGGACGTGAGATTTCGTGCCTCGCCGCCGCGGGTCCTAGGGTCGGTTCGGCCAAATTTCTGGCCGACCGCCCGACGAGACCCCGCCGGAGACGCAGATGCGCAGCCCCAAGGACTTCTTCCGACCCCTCGCCGTGGGCGCGCCCGAGCCGCTCCGCGAGATCCCCGTGCGACCGTCGCGGGTCATCCACTTCTTCCCCGCGGCCAACGCCAAGATGGTCGCCAAGGTCCCCGAGATCGCGCCCACCGTCGACATCCTGCTGGCCAACCTCGAGGACGGCGTGCCCGCCGCCGACAAGGAGGCGGCCCGCGCCGGCCTGGTCGAGGTGGCCCGCACCGCTGACATGGGCGCCACCCAGTTCTGGACCCGCGTGAACTCGCTCGACTCGCCGTGGGGGCTCGACGACCTCACCGCCGCGGTGCTCGAGGCCGGCGAGGCGCTCGACGTCATCATGATCCCCAAGGTCGAGGGACCCGAGGACATCCACTACGTCGACCGGCTGCTCGCCCAGCTCGAGGCCAAGGCCGGCCTGACCGAGCCGCTGATGGTGCACGCCATCCTCGAGACGGCGCGGGGCGTGGCCAACGTCGAGGAGATCTGCGGGGCGTCGCCCCGCATGCAGGGGCTGTCGCTCGGGCCCGGCCGACCTCGCCGCCAACCGGCGCATGAAGACCACCCGGGTCGGCGGCGGCCACCCGGGCTACCTCGTGCGCCAGGACCCCGATCGCCGACGACCCCGAGGCCCCGCGGGCCACCTACCAGCAGGACCTGTGGCACTACACGGTGGCCCGCATGGTCGACGCCTGCGTGGCCAACGGCATCCTCCCGTTCTACGGGCCCTTCGGCGACATCAAGGACACCGTCGCCTGCGAGGACCAGTTCCGCAACGCCTACCTGCTCGGCTGCGTCGGCGCATGGAGCCTGCACCCGGTGCAGATCGACATCGCCAAGCGGGTGTTCTCACCCGATCCGGCCGACGTGGCCCACGCCGTCGAGGTGATCGAGGCCATGGGCGACGGCACCGGCGCGGTGCTGCTCAACGGGAAGATGGAGGACGACGCCTCGGTGAAGCAGTGCCAGGTGATCATCGCCCTGGCCCACCAGCTCGCCGACCGCGACCCCGAGCTGGCCCAGCTCTACGGCTTCTGACCTGCGACTCGTCGAGAGTCCGACCCCGAGAACCCGAGAACCCGAGGACGACCGCATGCTGAACGACGACCTCCGCCCCCGCCGCTCGGTGCTCTACATGCCCGGCGCCAACGAGCGGGCCCTCGAGAAGGCCAAGACCATCCCGGCCGACGCCCTGATCCTCGACCTCGAGGACGCGGTCGCCCCCGACGCCAAGGCCGACGCCCGCGCCCGCGTGTGCGCGGCGGCGGCCTCCGGTGACTACGGCCGCAAGGAGGTCACCATCCGGGCCAACGGGCTCGACACGCCGTGGCACGCCGACGACCTGCGCGCCGTCGCCGAGGCCGGGCCCGGCCGCGGTGGTCGTCCCCAAGATCAACTCGGCCGCCGACGTGGCCGCGGTCGAGAAGGCGCTCGAGGCGGGCGGCGCCCCGGACCACACCCGCATCTGGGCCATGCTCGAGACGCCGGTCGCCATCCTGCACGCCGAGGAGATCGCCACCTCCAGCGAGCGGCTGGCCGTGCTCGTCCTGGGCACCAACGACCTGGCCAAGGAGCTGCACGCCGAGCACGTCCCCGGCCGCCAGCCGCTGGTGTTCGGGCTGTCGCAGTGCCTGCTGGCCGCCCGGATGGCCGGCAAGGTGATCCTCGACGGCGTCTACAACGACATCAAGGACGCCGACGGCTTCCTGGCCGAGTGCGTGCAGGGCCGCCAGCTCGGCTTCGACGGCAAGACCCTGATCCACCCCACCCAGGTCGAGCCGTGCAACGACACCTTCGCCCCCAGCCAGGAGGAGCTCACCCGGTCGCGGGGCCTCATCCTCGCCTTCGAGGAGGCCACCGCCGAGGGAAGGGGCGTGGCCACCTACGAGGGCCGCATGATCGAGAACATGCACGTCGACAACGCCCGCCGGGCCATCGCCATGGCCGAGGCCATCGCCGATCTCCAGGCCTGACGCCGTTCGAGCGGCGGATCGGCTAGCCATGGGGCATGCCTGACTGGACCCACTGGCGCAAGAACGTCGACCTCGACACCTACGACGAGCGTTGGCGGAAGATGGAGGAGTCGGGCGAGAACCCCCACGGCGAGGCCGACTTCGTCGACGACGTGCTGGCCGGCATGCGGCCGGCATCGGTGCTCGACGCCGGGTGCGGCACCGGCCGGGTGGCCATCGAGCTGGCCCGGCGTGACGTCGACGTGGTCGGCGTCGACCTCGACGAGGAGTTCCTCGACCGGGCTCGGGCCAAGGCACCCGATCTCTCCTGGGTGCATGCCGACCTGGCGGGGCTCGACCTGGGCCGGACCTTCGACGTCGTCGCCCTGGCCGGCAACGTCGTGCCCTTCGTCGCCGAGGCCGACCGGCCTGCAGCCGTGGCCGGGTGCGCCCGCCACGTCGGGGCCAACGGGCGGCTGGTCGCCGGGTTCCAGCTGGCTGCCGGATGGCCGACCGTCGCCGAGTACGACGGGTGGTGCGCGGCTGCCGGCCTCGAGCTCGAGGCCCGGTTCGCCTCCTGGGACGAAGCGCCGTTCGACACCGATGCCACCTACGCGGTGTCCGTGCACCGCTGGCCCGAAGCCGGCGCCGAGCACGCCCAGCCCCCCGACGAGCCGGTCGACGACTGGTTCTCCCACTCCTGAGATCACGCGTGCGTCGGGGGATGGCATGCATGGACCCAACGCTCCGATGCGGAGGGTGACGTGACCCGACGGCGCTGGTGGGTGCTCGCCACGGTGGCCGGGCTCGCGCTCGGCCTGCTGGCCGCGCTGCTCGTCACCACCGGACGATCGGGCACCCCTCGCACCGTTGCCGACAGCTCGAACCCGGCCCAGGCCGACCCGGCCACGACCACGCCGGCGGAGCCGTCCACCGTCGACCCGACCGGGCCCGCCTCCGCCGCGGCCCCTCCGGCCGGCCTCCCGCCGGGCCAGGTCGTCGGCTCACCGGACCCTCCCCCCGAGCTGCTCATCTGGAGCGCACCCGGGCTCCCGCCTTCGATGGGGCCCGCACTGCGGTCGATGCCCGAGGTGGCCGCGAGCACGATCGTGCGGGGCGACGATGTGCAGCTCACCGCGTCGTGGTCGCCCGATGGCACGGTGGTCGACCAGACCGCCCCGGGGTGGTACCTGCCCATCGACGCGTTCGCGGTCGACCCCGCCAGCTACGCGTCGGTGGTGTCCGGCGGCGGCGTGGTGGCCGCCGCCCTCGCCGAGCCGGGATCGGCGGTGCTCGGGCAGACCTCGGCCGGCCTTCGCCACGCCGTGGTCGGGTCCCGCCTCCAGATCGCCGGGCACGACCCGCTCGAGGTGACGGCGATCGTGCCCGATGCCGATGTCGCCGCGGCCGAGCTGGTGGTCTCCTACGCCACCGGCGCCCCGCTCGGCATCACCACGGAGCGAGCCGCCCGCGTGCGCTACACCGGCAATCGGGCCCGCCTCGAACGGGCGGTGATCGCGGCCACCCCGAGGGGGACGGCCACCCGCTTCCGTGCGCCGGCCGAGACGACCTATCTGCGCGATCGCGACGGGGTGCTGCCGCAGGCGCTGGTGAAGCAGCGCTTCGGCGAGTTCGCGGTGCGACCGGGCGATGGCACCGGGCTCGACATCGACCCGGCCTGGGTGTCGGCCAACATCGTCGTCGCCACCCTTCCCGTGCTCGGCCGGACGCAGTGCAACCGCCGGATCGTCCCGATGGTCACCGGTGCCCTGCAGGAGCTGGCCGATGCCGGGCTGGCCGGCCTCGTCGACCCCGCCCAGTTCGGCGGCTGCTACAACCCTCGGCTCATCGGGCCCGGAGGCGGCCTGTCGCGCCACACCTGGGGCATCGCCCTCGACGTGAACGTGGCCGCCAACCCCCTCGGCGGCGCGGGCCACCAGGACCCGCGGCTGGTCGAGATCATGCGGCGGCGGGGCCTGACCTGGGGTGGTGACTGGCTGCGCCCCGACCCCATGCACTTCGAGTACCTGACCCCACCGACGTAGGCGCGGGCCCGGGACCAGGCCGTCGGCGCCCTACCCTCCGGCCGCGGGATCGGCGGGCGGTGCGGGCGGTGCGGGCGGTGCGGGCGGTGCGGGCGGCACCAGAGGCTCGAGCGGCCGGTAGGTGATCAGCCACTCGAGCATGGAGAGGTAACCACCGAGGATGTGCGGGCCGTAGTTCGGGTCGCTGGCCCACACCCCCGTGAGGGCGCTCCAGGTGGAGCAGCACCCGGCCGGACCGCTGAGACCGGGGTCGGCGCGCGGGCTGTTGTAGGTCGGGTTGTCCTCCGCGTAGGACTTGAGCAGTTGGATCTGGGCCCGCACGCCCAGCTGCGCGGTGGGGAACACGAAGCCGCCACCGCACGCCTCGCAGTGGCCGATGCCGGCGAAGTTGTTGCGGCCGATCGTGTCCGAGTTGGCGAAGTACCCCGTCTCGTGGATCGACTGGGCGAAGGCCATGTCGCCCCGCACCCCCTCCGCGGCCCCCTCGTCGATGAAGGCGGCGATGAGCTGGTCGATCGGCACCGACGCCTGTGAGCCGTGGCCCTGGGCGAGGTACCAGGCGGTCAGCTCGTCGGCCGTGAACGCGCTGGCACTCTCGATGGGCAGCTTCCACGACGTGGCCGACGGGGGCTTGGTCGCGTCGGCCCTGGCGTGGGCCAGTTCGGCGTGGGCGTCGCCGAGGCTCGACTGACCGGAGGCCAGCGCGGCCTCGGCCGCCACCCGGGCGGCGGCCGCGTCGTCGGCGTGCCTCTGGGCCTCGGACAGTTGGTCCTGCGCCGATTCGAGCGCAGCCTGGGCCTCGGACACCTGCCGGTCGTGATGCTCGAGCGAGGCGTCGAACAACCCCTCCTGCCGCGACGCCATGGTCGGGTCGTTCTCGATGAGGGAGCCCATGGTGCCGCCGCCGGCCCGCATGAAGGCGATCGCGGCCAACGATCCGAGCTGGTGGCGGTGCACGTCGAGCGCCTGGCGGGCGGCGTCGACCTGCTGAGCGGCGACCCCCACCGCGGCCTCGGCATCGGCCTGCGCCTGTTGCGCCCCGGTGACGGCCAGGGTCAGCAACGAGACGTCGCGGTCGCCGCTGATCACCCCCAGCTGCCCGAGGGCCATGCGGATCTGGGGCGACGGGTCCGGCAGCGGTGGTTCGGGCGGCAGCGGGGTCTGATCGGCGAGCGGTGATGTCGGCGACGTCGCGTCGGGAGGCAGCGTCGCCGGCGGTGGTGGATCAGTCGGCGGGGTGGTGTCGGCCGGAGGCGCCGGGTCGGTGACCGGGGGCGTCACGGGCGCCGGGTCGGCCCCGGCCACCCCGGACCCCGCCAGCAGCGCGGTCACGACCAGCAGGGCGACCGCGACGATCCGCCGGCCGGGCGCGCCGAAGCCGGCGGGACGGGATCGATCGCTGGACGTGCTCCTCACTGCCGGACCCATCGGCACGTCGGGCGCAAGGATTGAATCGGTTCCTGTCCCACCAGCGACGCCGGTGGCGTCGCTGGTGGGACGGGAAGGCCCGCTCCTCATGCGGCGCGGGTGGGCGTGTGCTCCGGCGAGAGCGGGCTGGCGAGCACCGCATCCCAGTCGATCTGCGACTCGAGCGCGGGGGCGCCACCGCGGAGGCCGAACAGGCGCTTGGCGTAGACGAGGTAGACGAGGATCACCAGGTTCACCACGAGGGCGCCGACCCGGAGCACCGACACCCGCACCATGAGCTCGCGTATCTCGAAGGGCAGGAAGCCGGCGGTGGCGACGACGGTGAGGTACTCGGCCCAGCGCCGCTCCCGCCACAGCCCGTAGGCCTCGGTCGACTCGATGACCGCGTAGATCGTGGCCGTCACCAGCAGCACCGTGAGCTCGCCGCTGCGCACGTCGAGCAGGCGCTCGAGCTCGCGGCTCAGGCGCACGTGCCCGGCCGAGGTGGTGTTGTCGAGCGTGCCGCTGAGGTCGGACAGCAGCGAGCGGGCCCAGGCCTGGATGCGCGGCAGGTCGAGCTTCACGATGAGCAACGCCACCGCGAGCAGGCCGAAGAGCACGCCGTGGATCCCCCGGTCGATGGCGATGACGCGGAGCAGGATGGCGTCCTCGAGCGGCTTGCCCCGCCGGGGCAGGTCGAGGTCACTCAGCGGCGGGATGACCTCGAAGGTGACCGCGTCGGCGTCGGGCGGCGCGGTCCGCAACCAGAGGTCGCACCGCAGGCAGCGGGCCAGGCGGGTGCCGTCGTCGAGGTCGGCGCCGAGGGGCGCGTCCTCCGGTCGCAGGCGGGCGGCCTGGGCGGCGGGCGCGACGTGACCCCGGATCGAGCAGATCCACGTCTCGTTGTGCCACCGCCGGGGGACGAGCCGCATCGGGTCATCATGGCACCCGGTCTGGCGCACCCACGCGACGGAGCCGCCCCGCAGGGCGGCTCCGTCGACGTCAGGGGCGCGGGAAGCGCCGGGCCGGCGCTCAGCCGGGGAGCTGCATCGACTTCGTCTCGAGGAACTCGTCGAGGCCGAACTTGCCGAGCTCACGGCCGTTGCCCGACTGCCGGTAGCCACCGAACGGCGCCTGGATGTTGTAGGCGCCCTCGTTGATGTTGACCTGGCCGGTGCGCATCCGGCGGGCGAAGGCCTTGGCCCGGTCGACGTCGGCGGACTGCACCGCACCCGAGAGGCCGTACACGGTGGAGTTGGCGATCTCGAGCGCCTCCTCCTCGGTGTCGTAGGGCATGATCACGAGCACCGGGCCGAAGATCTCCTCCTGGGCGATGGTCATGTCGGTGGTGACGTCGGCGAAGATCGTGGGCTTCACGAAGTAGCCGGTGTCGAGGCCCTCGGGCGCGTCGACCCCGCCGGTGACGAGGGTGGCTCCCTCGTCGATGCCCTTCTGGATGTAGCCGCGGACCCGGTCCCGCTGGGTGGCGGAGACGAGCGGGCCGAGCTGGGCGTTGCTCGTGCCCGGGCCGAGGGTGATGGCCTCGGCGGTCTGCTTGGCGAGGGCGACGACCTCGTCCTGCTTGTCGCGGGGCACCACCATGCGGGTGAGGGCGGAGCAGGTCTGGCCCGAGTTCAGGTAGCAGCCGAAGGTGACGCTCGAGGGCACGGCTGCCTCGAGGTTGGCGTCGTCGAGGAACACGTTGGCCGACTTCCCGCCGAGCTCGAGGTGCACCCGCTTGACGGTCTGGGCGCCGAGCTCGGTGACGCGCTTGCCGGCGCGGGTCGACCCGGTGAACGACACCATGTCGACGTCGGGATGCGAGGCGATGGCCTCACCCACGACGGGGCCGGTGCCGGTGACCAGGTTGAACACGCCGGCGGGCAGGCCGACCGAGTCGATGACCTCGGCCAGGATGAAGGCGTCGAGGGGGGTGACCTCACTCGGCTTCAGCACGACGGTGCAGCCGGCGGCGAGGGCCGGCGCGACCTTGGCGATGACCTGGTGCAGCGGGTAGTTCCAGGGCGTGATGGCCCCGACCACGCCGATGGGCTCGCGTACGACGAGCGAGTTGCCGACCTGCTCCTCGAACGGGAAGTCGGCGAGGATCTGCTGGTAGCCGGCGATGTTGCCGATGGGGAGGCCGGCCTGGATCATGTTGGCCCACATGAGCGGCATGCCCATCTCGTCGGAGATGACCTGGGCGATCTCCTCGCTGCGGGCGGCGAGGCCCTCGGCGATGGCCTGCACGTACTTGCCGCGATCCTCCTTCGACGTGAAGCCCCACGTCTCGAAGGCGGCCTTGGCCGCGGCGACGGCCCGATCGACGTCCGACGGCGTGCCGGCCGGCACCGAGGCGATGACCTCTTCGGTGGACGGGTTGATGACGTCGATGGTCTCGGTGGCATCGGACGGCACCCACGCGCCGTCGATGTAGAGCTTGGTGTAGTCGGTCACGGATCCCCCTGGAGCGGACGGTCTGGATGGCTGGCTCGGACACCGTACCGGCACCCTCGCCGAAACCCCGAACCCTGAACCCCGAAGCCGCCGACCCCGAAACCGCCCACTACCGCGCCACCCGTTCGGGCCGGGCCTACAGACGGTCGACGATGGCGGAGGCGAACTCCGAGCACTTGACCTCGGTGGCGCCTTCCATCAGGCGGGCGAAGTCGTAGGTGACGACCTTGTCGCCGATGGTGGCCTCCATGGCGGTGACGATGTCGTTCGCGGCATCGGTCCACCCGAGGTGCTCGTACATCATCACGCCCGACAGCAGGACCGAGCCGGGGTTGACCTTGTCCTGGCCGGCGTACTTGGGGGCGGTGCCGTGGGTGGCCTCGAAGATGCCGTGGCCGGTGACGTAGTTGATGTTGCCGCCGGGGGCGATGCCGATGCCGCCGACCTGCGCGGCCAGCGCGTCGGAGAGGTAGTCGCCGTTGAGGTTCATGGTGGCGATGACGTCGAACTCGGCCGGGCGGGTGAGCACCTGCTGCAGGGTGATGTCGGCGATGGCGTCCTTGACCAGGATCTTGTCGCCCGGCTCGCCGCCGCAGTCGTCCCAGCCGACGGCCACGTCGGCGAACTCCTCGGTGACCAGCTCGTAGCCCCAGTTGCGGAAGGCGCCCTCGGTGAACTTCATGATGTTGCCCTTGTGCACCAGGGTCACGCTCGGGCGCTGGTGCTTGATCGCATAGGTGATGGCGGCGCGGATCAGGCGCTTCGAGCCCAGCTCGCTGACCGGCTTGATGCCGATGCCCGAGCCCTCGCGGATCTCCCACCCGAAGTTGTCGTGCAGCAGCTCGATGAGCTTGACCGCCTCCGGCGTGCCCGACTCGACCTCGAGGCCGGCGTAGATGTCCTCGGTGTTCTCCCGGAAGATGACCATGTCGACCAGGTCGGGGCGCTTCACCGGCGACGGCACGCCCTGGAACCAGCGCACGGGGCGCAGGCACACGTAGAGGTCGAGGATCTGGCGCAGGGCCACGTTGAGGCTGCGGAAGCCACCACCGATGGGCGTGGTGAGCGGGCCCTTGATGCCGATCAGGTACTCCTTGAAGACGTCGACCGTCTCCTGGGGCAGCCAGTCACCCGTCTCGTTGAAGGCCTTCTCCCCGGCGAGGACCTCCTTCCACTCCACCGTGCGGCCGTACTTGGCCGCGGCGGCGTCGAGAACGAGCTTGGCCGCCGGCCAGATGTCGACACCGGTGCCGTCGCCCTCGATGAAGGGGATGATCGGGGTGTTGGTGACGTTGAGCGAGCCGTCGGCGTTCTGGGTGATCTTGTCTGCCATGCCCGGGATCGTAGCGAACAGACAAGTTTCAGACAAGTTGCCCTAGGTGTCGCCGAAGAGGTCGCGGATCAACGTGGCGCTGACCCACGAGACCCATTGGCGCTCGGTCCACCCCGCTTCGATCACGAACGACCGGTACGACTCGGGGCCGGCCAGGACGAAGAGGAGGTCGGCGGCTCGCCGGCGGGTCATGCCCCGACGTAGCGGTGTCTTCCTCGCCAGCGCGTCGACGATCTCCTCGAATCCAGACCGCCGCAGATCCTCGGCGTGCCGGTAGACGGCGCCGGCCGGGTCGGCCGCCACCGCGTGGAAGACCGGCAGCATCGGTGCAACCCGGGCCTCGATGGTGACGAGGCCGGCGACCACCAGCTCCAGGGCACGGCGGCCGTCGGACGCGGCCATGGCCGAGAGGTGCCACGGCTGCAGCCGCGGAGGCGTGGGGTCGTCCCCGAGCACCGTCCAGTCGAGCACGGCCTGACGAGCGGCGCTTGCTGATCGGCTCGCCCCCGACGACGATGTGGCCCATGCGACGGCGGACGACAGCCAGGTTGGTGGGAGCGATCGTGGGCGGGCTGCTGGTGCTCGGCACGGTCGCGTGCTCGAGCGGCGGCACGGACGCCTCCACGGACACCTCGTCCGCGGAGAAGTCGGCGGTCGCGCCCGAGACCACGACGGCGAAGGCGACCACGACCACCACGCTCGGGCCTCCCCCGCCGGCCGGGGCCGTCCCCTTCGTCGACCTCGGCGCCGACGCGGCCACCGACGGCGCCTCCCCCGTCGGCAGCGGCTGCTCGCCCGGGACCCCCACCACGCTCCCCGACGGCAGGTGGTTCGGCGAGCTGCGCTCGATCGACACCGCGGCGAGCACCGTCGGCCTCGATCTCGAGTGTCTGTTCACCGGTGACGCCGCCAACGCGGCGGCCACCGCCGACGGCGCCAGCGAGGTCCCGGTGCCCGACGACGTCTACATTCGCAACGAGAGCCCGACCATCCGCACGCTCCACGCCGTGCCGCTGGTCTCGGTGGGCCTGCTGCAGAACGACGGCGGGAGCACCTCGTACGAGCCGACCCAGAGCGGGGTCGGGGCGGCCGGGCCCCTGGTCGACCGGTCGGTCTGGGTGCACGTGGTCGACGGTTGGGTCGTGGCGATCCAGCAGCAGTACTTCCCCTGACGCCGGACGGCGGACACGCCGCGGACACGCCGCCGGGCCGATGCCTCAGGTCGAGCCGAGCCCGAGGTTGGCGTAGATCTCGCGGGTCGCGGTCGACCGGTTGAGCGTGTAGAAGTGCAGGCCGGGCGCGCCCTGGGCCAGCAGCTCGGCGCACAGCTCGGTGGCGATCTCGACGCCCAGCTCCCGCACGGCGGCCGCGTCGTCGGCGATGGCCGCGAACCGCTCGGCCAGCGAGCGGCGGGAACTCGGCGCCGGCCAGCTGGGCGAAGCGCTGCACCTGCCCGGCGTTGGTGACCGGCATGATCCCGGGCAGCACCGGCTTGGTGCAGCCGAGGGCGGCCAGCTCGTCGATCATGCGGAGGTAGGGCTCGGCCTCGAAGAAGAACTGGGTGATGCCGAAGTCGGCCATCTCGAGCTTGGCCGCCAGGTGGCGCCGGTCGGCCTCGCGGTCGCCGTTGGACCGGGGGTGCAGCTCGGGATGGGCGGCGACGCCGATCGAGAAGTCGCCCGCCTCGTGGATGAGCGAGACCAGCTCGTGGGCGTACTGCAGGTCGCCGGCGTCGACCTCGGGATCGACCGGCGGGTCGCCGGCGAGGGCCAGCAGGTTCTGGATGCCGGCCTCGCGGTACTCGTCGAGCAGCGACGTCAGCTGCTCGCGGGTGTGGGCGATGCAGGTGAGGTGGGCCATGGCGGTGATGCCGGCGTCGCGCTGGATGTGGATGACGATGTCGCGGGTGCGCTCACGGGTGGAGCCGCCGGCGCCGTAGGTGACCGACACGAACGACGGCTCGAGCGGCTCGAGCTCGCCGATGGCCTTCTCGAGGGCGCGCTCGGCCTCGTCGGTCTTGGGCGGGAAGAACTCGAACGAGGATGTCCGCCCGGCGGCCAGGAGCTCGCTGATCTTCGTCATGGCGGACCAGGCTACGCGTCCTCGTGCCGACGCGGGAACCGTCGAGCGCGGATCGTGGAGATCAGCCGGCGGCGCGCTCGGCCGCCTCGACCGTGTTGCGGTAGAGCAGCGCCCGGGTCATGGGGCCGACGCCGCCGATGCGGGGCGACATCCACGACGCCACCTCGGCCACCTCGTCGACCACGTCGGGCAGCACCTTGCGGCCCTCGTACTGCACCCCGGCGCCCACCACGACCGCACCCGGCTTGACCATGTCGGGCGTGATCAGCCCGGGGGTGCCGGCCGCGGAGACCAGGATGTCGGCCTGACGGGTGTAGGCGCCGAGGTCGGCCACGCCGGTGTGCACGACCGTGACCGCGGCGTTGGCGCCCGGCTGCTTGAGGGTGAGCAGGTTGGCCAGCGGGCCGGCCGATGGTGAGGCCCCGGCCGACGATGACGACGTGGCGGCCGGCGATCGGGATGTCGTAGTGCATCAGCAGGGCCTGGATGCCGGCCGGCGTGCACGCCACCGGCGCCTCGATGCCCATGACGAGGCGACCCAGGTTGACCGGGTGCAGGCCGTCGGCGTCCTTGGCCGGGTCGAGCCGCATGCAGCGCCGTCTCGTAGTCGATGCCGGCCGGGAACGGGTACTGGATGAGCACCGCGTCGACTCCGGGATCGGCGTTGTAGTCGTCGACCACGGCGAGCACGTCGGCCAGGGTCGCCGTGGCCGGCGAGGTGCTCGCCCCGCGAGGCGATGCCCAGCTCGGCGCAGTCGCGGTGCTTCATGGCCACGTAGTTGGCGCTCGGCCCGTCGTCGCCCACCAGGATCGTGCCCAGACCGGGCGTGATGCCCCGCTCGGCGAGAGCCTGCACCCGCTGGACGAGGTCGGCCTTGATGGCGGCAGCGACGAGCTCGCCGTCGAGGGTCTGTGCGGTCATGGCCCGAAACCTAGTGCGTCGCTGCCGGCCTCCCGGTCGGTCTCCACGCCCGCCTCGACGCGGTCCCCGGTTGCCAGAACGGGCGCCGCTCGGCCACCCTGGCGCCATGGCCGAGCCGCCGACGTCCACCGTGGACCCGCCCGCTGGCGCGCCCGGCAGGCTGCCGGAGCACGCCGGCGCCGGCGAGTTCGCGCCGCTCGGCGATCGGACCGCTCGAGGTCTGGCCGCCGGTCGTGCTGGCCCCGATGGCCGGGGTCACCAACGCCCCGTTCCGCCGCCTGTGCCGGCACTACGGCGCCGGCCTCTACGTCAGCGAGATGGTGAACGCCCGCGGGCTGATCGAGGGAGGCGCCAAGAGCTGGGAGCTGGCCGCGTTCGACCCCGACGAGTCGCCGCGGAGCATCCAGCTCTACGGCACCGACCCGACCACGATGCACGCCGCCGTGCGCCGGCTGGTCGACGAGGGCCACGTCGACCACATCGATCTCAACTTCGGGTGCCCGGTGCGCAAGGTCACCCGGCACGGCGGCGGCTCGGCCCTCACCGCTGAAGCCCCGGCTGCTCGCCGCGGTGGTGGCCGCGACCGTCGACGCCGCCGGCAGCGGTCCCGGTCACGGTCAAGGTGCGCAAGGGCATCGACGACGACCTGTCCACGTTCCTCGACGCCGGCCGCATCGCCCAGGACTCGGGCGCAGCCGCCATCGCCCTGCACGCCCGCACCGCGGCCCAGCTCTACTCGGGGCGGGCGGACTGGTCGGCCGTCGCCCGGCTCAAGGCGGCCGTCGCCATCCCGGTGCTCGGCAACGGCGACGTGTGGCAGGCCACCGACGCGGTCCGCATGCTCCGCCAGACCGGAGCCGACGGGGTCGTCGTCGGCCGTGGCTGCCTCGGTCGGCCGTGGATGTTCCGCGACCTGGTCGACGTGTTCGAGGGCCGTCCGCCCCAACCGGCCCCGGCGCTCGGCGAGGTGACGGCGGTCCTGGTCGAGCACGCTCAGCTGCTCGACGACATCGCGGGGCGAGCAGGCGGCGATGCGCGACCTCCGCAAGCACACCAACTGGTACCTCACCGGCTACCCGGTCGGCGGCGAGGTCCGGCGAGCGCTGTCGGTCGTGGCCACGCTCGACGAGCTCGAGTCGATCGTCGCCGGCCTCGACCCCAGCCTGAGGCCGCTGCCCGACGCGGTCGGCGCCCCTCGGGGCACGCAGGCCGGCCCGCAGCAGGTGACGCTGCCCGACGGCTGGCTCGACCACCGCGACGACCTCACCCCGCCGCCGGCGCTCGCCGACGCGGCGGTCTCCGGCGGGTGAGCGGCCCCCACGTGCCCGATGCCGACGGGACGGACCCGTCCCTGGACCCGTCGGACTCGGTGCGCTCCCCGGTCCTGCTGGCGTCGGGTTCGCCGCGGCGCCGGGAGCTGCTGGCCCGGCTCGGCGTGCGGTTCACCGTCCATGTCCCCGACATCGACGAGCGGCCCGAGCCCGACGAGGACCCCGTCGCCTACGTCGAGCGCCTGGCCCGCGTGAAGGCACGGGTCGCGTGGGCGACGTGGGGCTCCCCGCGGGGTCAGATCGTGCTCGCCGCCGACACCACGGTGGCGCTGGCCGGCACGATCCTCGGCAAGCCGCACGACGCGGCCGAGGCCGGGGTGATGCTCCGGGCGCTGTCGGGGCGCACGCACCACGTGCACACCGGGGTCGCCGTGTGCGGACCGTCGGGGAAGCTGGCCACCTCGGTCACGACGACCGCGGTGACCTTCCGCGACCTGAGTCCGGACGAGATCGCCACCTACGTCGGCTACCGGCGACCCCTCGACAAGGCAGGCGGCTACGGCATCCAGGGCGACGCCGGGCGGTTCGTGGCCGGCATCGAGGGCAGCCTGAGCAACGTCGTCGGCCTGCCCATGGCCCAGACCGCGGCCCTGCTCGCCGACGCCGGCCTGGTCACCGTCGCCTGGGGCCCACCCCGCCCCGCCTGAGCACTGCCCCCACCCGGCCCGACCAACCCGCGCACCCTGACCCTCCCACGAACCTGTCCCAGAACTGCGCCCGAACGGGATCGCAGAAGGGACAAGTTCGGCCCAGACCCGCAACCTGTCCCAGAACTGCGCCCGAACGGGATCGCAGAAGGGACAGGTTCGGCGAGGCGGCCGCGGGTCGGCGGAGGCGGCGGGGTCAGTGGCGGAAGTGGCGCTCGCCGGTGAACACCATGGCCAGACCGGCCTCGTCGGCCGCGGCGATCACCTTGTCGTCGCCGATCGAGCCGCCCGGCTGCACCACGGTGGCCGCGCCGGCGGCGATGGCCCCGTCGAGCCCGTCGGGGAACGGGAAGAACGCGTCGCTGGCGTAGGCGCCCGCCCACGGCGCGGCCGGCCGCCTTCTCGCCGGCCAGCGCACCGGCGTCGCGGCGGTTCTGCTGGCCGCAGCCGATGCCGACGGCCTGGCCGTCCTTCACCAGCACGATGGCGTTGGACGTCACCTTGGCCACCACCCGCCAGGCCAGCTCGAGGTCGGCCCACTGCTCGTCGGTGGGCTGCACCTCGGTGACGACCTGCCACTGCGACCGGTCGACGGTGACGTGGTCGGGGGTCTGCACCAGGTAGCCGCCGTCGATCGCCCGCAGGCTCAGGCCCGGCTCCCCGGGAGGGACCGGCCTCGAGGATCCGCAGGTTCTTGCGGGCCTGCAGCACCTCGAGCGCGCCGGGCTGGAACCCGGGCGCGATGACCACCTCGGTGAAGACCGGGGCGATGGCCTCGGCCATCTCGACGGTCACCGGCCGGTTGACCGCGACGATGCCGCCGAAGGCCGACACCGGATCGCACTCGTGGGCCCGGAGGTAGGCCGTGGTGATGTCGTCGGCCACGGCCACCCCGCACGGGTTGGCGTGCTTGATGACCACGCGCCGAGGGCTGGTTGCCGAGCGAGTGCGCCAGCCGCCAGGCCGCCTCGGTGTCGTAGACGTTGAGGTAGGACATCTCCTTGCCGCCGTGCTGCTCGGCCGACTCCCACCACCCCTGCTCGCCGACGGTGGCGTAGCGCACGCCGACCTGGTGGGGGTTCTCGCCGTAGCGGAGCACCTGGCGCCGCTCGAGGGTGAGCTCGAGCGCGGGCGGGAGCTCGAGCTCGTCGCCGGCCGGTGCACCGGCCCGGTCGAGGCCGGGCTCCTCGCGATCGAACCAGGCGAGGATCTGGGCGTCGTAGGCCGGCGGTCTGGGCGAAGGCGTCGCGGGCGAGTCGCCGCCGGGTCTCGTCGCTGATCCCGCCCTTCTCGGCCAGCTCGTCGAGCACGCCCTGGTACTGCGACGGGTTCGGTCAGCACCGCGACGAACTCGTGGTTCTTGGCCGCGGCGCGGATCATGGCCGGTCCGCCGATGTCGATCAGCTCGATCGAGGGGTTCGACGAGAACGGGTAGAGGTTCGACACGACCAGGTCGATGCCGGTGATGTCGTAGCGCTCCATGTCGGCCACGTGCTCGGGGTCGTCACGGTCGGCCAGCAGGCCGCCGTGCACCTTGGGGTGCAGGGTCACGACCCGGTGGCCGAGGATGGCCGGGCACGCCGGTGATGTCGGCCACGTCGGTCACCGGGATGCCGGCCTCGGCGATGACCGCGGCCGTGCCGCCGCTCGAGATCAGCTCGACGCCGAGCTCGTGCAGCGACCGGGCGAGGTCGACGATGCCGTTCTTGTCGTAGACGGAGAGCAGGGCCCTCATTGCACACTCCCACGTTGGAGGATCTCGCGGATGGTCTGGATGTAGAGCCGCCGTTCGACGGCCTTGATGCGCTCGTGCAGCGACTCGACGGTGTCGTCGGGCCGCACGGCCACCGCCTCCTGGGCCAGGATCGGTCCGGCGTCGACCTCCTCGGTGGCCACGTGCACCGTGCAGCCGGTGACCTTCACCCCGTAGCTCAGCGCATCGTCGACCGCGTGCCAACCGGGAAACGACGGGCAGCAGCGCCGGGTGGGTGTTGAGGATGTGCCCGGCGAAGCGGTCGAAGATCGGCTTGGCCAGGATCGTGCCGAACCCGGCCATCACGACCAGGTCGATGTCGTGCGCCTCGAGCAGGTCGACGATGCCCTCGGTGTAGGCCACCCGATCGAAGGCGGCGCCGAAGCTGCTGCGCTCGACCACGACCGCCGGGCGCCCGTGGCGCTCGGCCACGTCGGTGGCGCCGCAGGGCCGGTCGACGACGACCAGCTCGACCGGGATGCCGTCGGTCAGGATCGCGTCGAGGATGGTTCCGCTGCCCGAGGCCAGCACGGCGATGCGCACGGCGCGCACGCTACCGTCCCGCGCCGGGCCGGCTCACCAGATCGCCGGGAGGCGCTTCAGGCCATGGCCGCGAAGCTCTGGGCCTGGCCCACCAGGTGTCGGATCTGCATGACCTGGGTCGGGTCGGTGACGGGAATCTGGGTGAGGTGGGACAGCTGCTCCGACATCACACGCACCTCGACGTAGCCGGACGTGGTGCGCTCCTTGACCAGGAGGAACAGCAGGCCGAGCAGGCAGGCCAGGGCGAAGACGACGGCCAGCACGATGGCCCAATTCGGGATGCGCTCCTCGGTGCGGCTCATGTCGGTGACGAACCACTGCGAGCCCCGCATGGGCGCGTTGCCGTTCGGCGTGTAGACGAAGGTTCGGGACACCCCGATGTCACCGATGGCGAACAGGACCGAGTCGGCCGGGGCCGCGAGGTGCGGGCTCGGGGATGGCGGCGGGCCCGGTGGTGGGGGTACGGCCTGAGGCGGCGGCGGGGCCACCGGTGTCGGCGGGGCCGGAGGTGGCAGCGGGCCCGGGCTCGTCCCAGGGGTCATCGACGGGTCGGAGCCGCTCGGTTCCATGGTGAAAAGCTAACCCCCGGACGCGACCAGTGCGCCGGACACCCGAGGGCATCCGGCGCACCCGGCCGGCTCGTGACGAGCCGCCCTCCGGCTAGAACAGGGGCGTCTTGTCCCCCGTGTACTCGGCGTCGCCGAAGCCGAGCATCGGGATGAAGATGAAGCCCAGCAGCCACATGCCGATGCCGTACGCGGCCGACTTGCCGAACTTCTGGGCCACGTCCATGTAGACGATCGCCAGCACCACGAAGTTGATGCACGGGATGAGCAGCAGGATGATCCACCAGAGCTCGCGCCCGGCGATCTTGATCAGGACGATGATGTTCAGGATCGGGATGATCGCGAACCAGCCCGTCTGACCGGCCTTCTCGAACACCTTCCAGAGCCCGGCGATGTAGAGGACGATGACCGCGGCGTAGATCAGGAAGAGGAACAGGAGTGCCACCCCGCCTCCGCTCGATGCCGCGAACAGTCGTGAAACAGCCAGCATGTCGTACCCTCCCCATAGGTTGAACTGCTGCTGCAACCTAGGTCACGAGAGGGTCAGATCCGCGGCATTCTCCGAGCGTAGGGCTCGTCCGGGCGCCGTCAGCCGAGGTTGCGGACGATGTCGACCATCAGCGCGCCGGCCTCGGTCGGGTTCCGGCCCACCTGCACCCCGGCGGCTGCCAGGGCTTCCATCTTGGCCGCCGCCGTGCCCTTGCCGCCCGAGACGATGGCACCGGCGTGGCCCATCTTCTTGCCGGCCGGCGCGGTCACGCCGGCGATGTAGGCCGACATCGGCTTGGTCATCTTGGTGGCGATGAACTCGGCCGCCTCTTCCTCGGCCGAACCGCCGATCTCGCCGATCATCATGACGGCCTTGGTGTCGGGGTCGGCCTCGAAGCGCTCGAGGCAGTCGATGAAGGTGGTGCCCGGGACCGGGTCGCCACCGATGCCGACGCACGTGGTGACGCCGATGTCCTGCAGCTTGAGCTCGTAGAGCGCCTGGTAGGTGAGCGTGCCCGAGCGGCTCACGATGCCCACCGGGCCGCCCGGCTTGGCGATCTCACCGGCGGTGATGCCGATGTTGCACTTGCCGGGGCTGATGATGCCGGGGCAGTTCGGGCCGAGCAGCTGCACCTGCGGGAAGTCGCGGTTGAGCTTGTTGTAGAACCAGGCCTCGTCCTGGGCCGGCACGCCCTCGGTGATGACGACGATGAACTCGATGCCACCCTCGGCAGCCTCCATCACGGCGGCCTTCACACCCGGCGCGGGGATGAAGATGCACGAGGCGGTGGCACCGGTCTCGGCCACCGCGTCGGCGACCGAGGCGAAGATCGGGATGCCGTCGACGTCCTCGCCGGCCTTCTTCGGGTTGGTGCCGGCCACGACCTGCGTGCCGTAGTCGCGGTTGCGCAGCCCGTAGAAGCGGCCCTGGCTGCCGGTCAGGCCCTGGTAGACGACCTTGGTGTTCTCGTCGACGAAGATGCTCACGGGATTCCCTTACTTCGCGAGCTCGACGGCGGCCTGGGCGGCCTCGAGCATGGTCGGCTTCGATTGGAGCTTGTCCGAGAGGTGCGGCTCGAGGATCGCCCGGCCCTCCTCGGCGTTGGTGCCGTCGAGGCGGATGACGATGGGGGCCTCGATCGAGACCCGGCTGAGGGCCTCGACGATGCCGTTGGCGACCTCTTCACCCCGGGTGATGCCGCCGAAGATGTTGATGAAGATGGCCTTGACCCGCTCGTCGTTGTTGATGACCTCGAGCGCCCCGGCCATGACGTCGGCGTTGGCGCCGCCCCCGATGTCGAGGAAGTTGGCTGCCTGCCCGCCGGCCTGGTTGACCACGTCGAGCGTGCTCATGGCCAGCCCGGCGCCGTTGGCGATGATGCCGACCGACCCGTCGAGGCCGACGTACTGCAGGCCCTTCTGGTGGGCCGCCTCCTCACGCTCGTCACGCACCTGGGTGAGGGCGTACTCGCCCCACTCGTGGCGGAACTCGGCGTTGTCGTCGAGCGTGACCTTGGCGTCGAGCGCGTGCACCCGGCCGTCCGGCGTGAGGATCAGCGGGTTGATCTCGCAGAGGTCGGCGTCGCCCTCGACGTAGGCCGTGTAGAGCTTGGTGAGGATGTCGACCGCGCCGTCGGTGGCCTTGGGGTCGAGCTTGGCGGCCAGCACCCACTCGCGGGCGACCTCGGGCGTGAGCCCGTCGACCGGGTCGATCCAGATCTTGGCGATGGCGTCGGGGTTCTCGACCGCGACGGTCTCGATCTCGACGCCGCCCTCGGCCGACAGCATGCCGAGGTGCTTCTTGGCCCCGCGGTCGAGGGTGAAGCTGGCGTAGTACTCCTGGTCGATGTCGGAGGCGTGCTCGATCCACACGACGTTCACCCGATGGCCCTTGATGTCCATCCCGATGATGTTGCCGGCGTGCTCGCGCACCTCGTCGGCGTTGCTCGGCCAGCTTGACGCCGCCCGCCTTGCCCCGACCGCCGACGTGCACCTGGGCCTTGACGACCACGGGGTAGCCCACGGCCTCGGCGGCCTCGACCGCCTCGGGCACGGTGTCGACCGCGCGTCCGTCGGACACCGGGATGCCGAACGTGGCGAAGAACTGCTTGCCTTGGAATTCGAGAAGATCCACGGCGGGAAACCTAGTCAGGACTCCGGGCCCGCTCCCAAACCGCGCCCGGTCGCGGCCCTGATCTCGGCGACCACCTCGGCCGGATCGTCGTCGGTGGAGAACACGACCAGGTCCTCGATGCCCCTCGCCGCGAGCTCGTCCCGCAACCGGTCGATGGGCCGGTCGGTCGACCCGGGCGGCAGCCCGATGGCGTCGGCATCCTCCTGGAGGGCGGCCTCGGCGAGCTGGTCGACGCCGGCCGATGGCGGCGCGTAGATCACCTCGACGCCGCCGTCGCGAAGGGCCCGGGCGACGAGGTCGGCGCGCAGCTGCTCGACGTCGGACCCTCTCCGCGCCACGACGACTCGATAGGTGCGGGGCACGCACGGGATACTAGGAGCATGACCCCCGCCGCGTCACCGGAGCCGACCCCTCGATGAGCCCGGTCGCCCCGCGCAAGGAACGCGACCCCCGCACCCTCGTCCTCGGGCTGCTCGGCGTGGTCGTCGGCATCGTGCTGCTGCTCGTCGTGTTCGTCTTCGCCATCCCGTCGCTCACCGAGTCGGGCAACGTGAAGGTGCAGCTCGGAACCGACACGTTCGATGCCGGGCTCACCAGCAAGCGGGCCGACGCCATCCGCCGGGACGGGCCGATCCTGTTCTCGGACGTGGCCAGCGGCCAGAACGACATCTACCTGCAGCACCTCGGCGACGACGACGCCACCGGCTGGCTGGCCTTCGATGCCCGCCGCACCGGCACCACGCGCAACTGCACGCTGACGTGGGATGGGGACAGCGCTCAGTTCACCGACCCCTGCGACGGCACCGTCGTCCCGGCCGACGGCACCGGGCTCAAGCAGTACCAGGTGGTCGTCACCGAAGCCGGCACGGTCGTCATCAACCTGAACCCCGACAAGCCCATCCCGAGCTCGAGCACCACCAGCTCGTCGACCACGACGACCATCCGCGTCACCGGCACCACCCCCTCGGGCTGACCACCGGCCGATCGGCAGGGCCCGTCAGAAGAGGGCGAGGAGCTCCTGCTTCTGCACCTTGTTGGTGCCGGTGCGGGGCAGCTCGTCGACCGCGACGAACCGGCGCGGCACCTTGTAGCGGGACAGGTGCTCCGAGGCCCAGTCCTCGAGCCGGAGCTCGGCGAGATCGGCCCCGTCGACGAGGCGCACCACGGCGACCGGGATCTCCCCCTTGCGCTTGTCGGGCAGGCCGACGACGACGGCCTCGCGCACGGCGGGATGGCGCTCGAGCATCTCCTGCACCTCGACCGCGTAGACCGAGTACCCGGCGTGCTTGATCACGTCCTTCTGGCGGCCGACGAACAGCACCGTGCCGAGCGGGCCCTTCCGGACGAGGTCGCCGGTGCGCAGCCAACCGTCCTCGGTCACCGTGCGGGCGCTGATCTCGGGCGCGTTCCAGTAGCCCTTGATGACGCCGGGTCCCCGCACCCAGAGCTCGCCGGTGGCGCCGGTGCGCACGTCGGCGCCCTCGTCGTCGACGACCTTGAGCGTGTAACCGGGCAGCTGGAAGCCGATCGACTCGCCGAGCCCGAGGTCGAGCAGGGGCGGGGAGACCTTGGCCGCCACGCCACCACCGACCTCGACCATGCCGTACCCCTCGAGGAACGCGGCCTCGCCGACGGGGCCGATCAGCGGCAGCGTGGCACTGGCTCCCATCTTCTTGAACCGGCGGGCCAGGTCCGCGGGCATGGCGTCGGCCCCCGATCCCCAGATGCGGATCGACGTGAGGTCACGGTGCTCGGCGCCGGCCTCCTCCATCATGCGGAACATGGCCGGGACGCCGATGAACGCCGTGGCACGGCGTTCCTCGATGGCGTCGAGCACCTCGATCGGGCGGAAGCTCGGCATCGCGTACACCGGCACTCCGAGGCAGGCCAGCCCCATCAGCGTGCTGAAGCCCATGATGTGGGCGATGGGGAGGGCGTACACGACCTCGTCGCGGTGCAGCCTCGCCGGCCAGGCCACGCCCGCGGTCATCTGGCCCACGAGGGCCCGATGCGTGAGCTCGGCCCCCTTCGGCTTGCCGGTCGTCCCCGAGGTGTAGAAGAGCGCGGCCACGTCGCCGGGCTCGGCCGGGGCGGCCTCGGTCACCGGGTCGGCGCCGTCGACCTGGAGCACGTGGCGCACCACCAGCGGCGCGCCGGAGTCGGCCACCACGTGGGACACCTCGTCGTGACGCATCTGCGGGTTGATGGGCACCGCGATGCGACCGGCCCGGGCGGTGGCCAGCACGAGCAGGAAGAGGTCGTAGGTGTTGGGCGTGTGCAGCACCACCCGGTCGCCGGGCTCGGTGGCGGCGGCGATGCCACCGGCCCACCGCGCCACGCGCTTGGCGGCCTGGCGATAGGTCATGGTGCGGCCCTCGGAGTCGGTCACGAGCCGTCGACCGCCGTGCACATCGGCCAGCGACTGCATCATCGTGCCGAGGGTCTCGCTCGAGCAGAACGTCAGGCGCGCCCGTGTCAGCATGTTCATCGGAGCAATGCCTGACGGGTCGTCACATCACGATGTTGGCCGCCGCGGCCCCCCGGAGCCAACTCCGCGACGAGGCGCCTGGGCCGCATCCGATCGCCCCCGATCGGCCCGCGAACGAGCCGTCGGGCCCATATCACCCTCGATGGGGAGCGTGCAGGACATGGAGAACACCCGACGCATCACGACACGTCACCTCGCCGACGAAGAATCGCTTAGTCCGAACGGCCCAGATGTCGAAGAACCAGGTATGGCGAGCGAAGATCCGAAGTGCCCCGATTGTCACGGTCCCATCGGTGCCGACTGGGACTGGTGCATGCATTGCGGTTACGACCCCGACCACCTCAAGCCGTGGGACTGGCGACCGGCCCCGGCGCAGGCGGGTGGTTCGGTGCAGACCGCGACCGCTCCGGGCCAGGTCGGCCTGATCGATCTCACCGAGCGGAAGCGCCGCGGGAAGAAGGCGGAGCGGACGAAGCGAAAGGGCCGCGGCGGCAAGGACGCGCAGCCCGAGCCGAAGGTCGCCACCATGGCCACCACCGCCTCGCTGATCACCCTGCCCACCCCTCCGAGCCCCCAGCCCTCCCCGAGAGCCCGCACCGCCCCACCGGCCCCGACGCCCGGTGCCTCGCCTGCGCCCGCCGCCTCGATGTCGACGATGGCGCCGGGGGCTACCCCGGTGCAGGCCCACCAGCCGATGCCGGCCCCCGATCGGCCAGCTCCGGCTGCCGCCCGACCGGCCAGGCCGGAGCCGGCTCCCGTCCCGAAGTTCGACATGACGTCGCCGCTGCGCACCCCGACCCCCGCCCCCATGGCGGCGCGGACCCCGACCCGAGTCATCACCCTCCCCCGCAGCACCCTTGGCACCGTGCCGAGCGTGGTGCTGTACGCGCTGGCCGGGTTGATGCTGTTCGTGGGCTTGTCGAGCATGGTCAAGCTGGGTGAAGGCAGCGTCCTCAGCCGGGCCACGACCGTGCTGTTCGTGCTGGTGTGCCTCGCACTCGCATGCGGCATGGCGGCGCAGGGCTACACGTTCATGAAGGTCCGGGTCGAGATCGGTCCCGACGAGATCGTCGCCCACAACCGGTTCGGGCGACCGTCGAGGGCCCGCATCCGGGACATCTTCTCGATCACCATGGGCTCGCGCCGCTACCTCGACGTCCCTGTGCTGGGCCGGGCGGTCGAGACGCCCTACGTGCAGATGCAGGACGGGTCCGGCTTCTGGCTCGACGCCCTCGAAGGGCGCGACGGCGAGCCGCCCGACTCCGACCGGCTCGCCATCGTCGATGCCCTGGCCCGCACGGTCGCCGCCAACCGCAGCGAGGCCCTGCAGGACGAGTCCGCCCGCGGTCTGATCTGACCTACGCGGGTCGGGCGAGGCCGATGGCGGCGGCGGCCAGGCTGACGGCGCCGGTCTCGAGGCAGCCCTCGTCGATGCGGAACGTGGGGCTGTGGTGGGCCCCGCTCCGGTGCTGGGCGTCAGCCGCACCGACGAAGAAGTAGCAGCCGGGGAGCTCGGCGAGGAACTCGGCCATGTCGTCGCTCGGTGCGACCGGCGGCATGGGCAGCACCCGATCGCCGCCGAGCACGCTGCTGGGTGGCCCGGCGCACCCGGTTGGTGGCGTCGACGTCGTTCACGACGGGCGGGGTGCCGTAGACCATGTCGAGGTCGACCTCGACGCCGAAGTCGTCGCCCACCAGACGGCACACGTCCTCGACCGCGGCGACGCCGGCCGCGCCCTGGTCGGCGGTGTAGGTGCGCAGCGTGCCCGCGCAGCTCGGCCAGCTGGGGCACGACGTTGGGGGCCGTCCCGGCGTGGATCATCCCCGTGCTGCACGCGCAGTGCGCCTCCTCGTAGGTCATGGCATCGACGGTGCCGGGCAGGCGGCCGGCCAGGTCGGCCACGGCGAGCACGACGTTGCCCTGCCGGCCGGCGACCGCGCCGTGTCCGCCGGGGCCGCGCACGCGCACCCGGAACGAGTGCGACCCCGACATGGCCGTGCCCGCCTTGAGACCGAGGTACCCCACCGGCAGCTCGGGGGTCACGTGCAGGGCCACGCTGGCCTCCGCGCCGAGGCCGTCGAGCACGCCGCCCTCGATCATGCGCCGGGCGCCGCCGAGCTTCTCCTCGGCCGGCTGGAAGAGGAACACGTAGCGACCCGGCAGGTCGTCGGCCCGAGCGGCCATCACCTGCGCCACCGACAGCAGGATCGCAGCATGGGCGTCGTGGCCGCAGGCGTGCATCTGCCCGTCGATCGACGAGCGGAAGTCGAGGTCGACCTCCTCTTGCACCGGCAGCGCGTCGATGTCGGCCCGGATGAGCACGGTGCGACCGGGCCGGCCACCGGACAGGGAGGCGACGGCTCCCGTCGGGGTCGGGCACGCCTCGATCTGCAGCCCGAGCGCACGCAACCGGTCGATGATCAGCCGGCTGGACTCGTGCTCCTCGAAGCTGAGCTCGGGGTGGGCGTGGAACCACCTGCGCGTATCGACCGACTCGTCGAGCCCCTCGGCCACTGCTGCCGGCAACCAGTCCATCGGACCAACCTACCGGGCCTCGCCACCCCGGCTCAGGAGCTCGGCGCGCGGGCCACGGGGCGCTCGAGCACCACGAACTCGAGATCGGGGACCGTGGGGATGCCGAAGCGCTCGTCGCCGTAGGGGAAGGGCTCGGTCTCGCCGGTCGGCTCGAAGCCGAGGCGGTGGTACCAGGCCAGCAGGTCGTGGCGAGCGCTGATCACCGTCATGCGGATGCGCCGGGCCCGCCACTCGCGGGCCAGCCGGTCGGCCTCGGCCACGATGGCGGTGCCGAGACCCAGGCTCTGGGCGTCAGGACGCACGGCGAAGAGGCCGAGGTAGACGGTGTCGCTGCCCTCCCGGGCGAGGTGGCAGCAGGCGACGACCTCGTCGTCGAGCGCCAGCAGCAGCACCTGGCTGCCGGCGGCCCGGATCAGGTCGTCGACCGCGGCCAGGTCGGTGCGCTGGCCTCCGAGGAGGTCGGCCTCGGTGGTCCACCCGGCCCGGCTCGACTCGCCGCGATAGGCGGACTCGACCAGCGCCACGACGGCGGCCACGTCGACCGGATCGGCGAACCGGAAGGCGCGCGCTGCGCGCCGTCGTGATCGGGTGCCGACACCGACGGCTCAGAGCTTCTCGAGCGGGGCCCAGTTCAGCAGCAGCTGCTTCTCGCCCGACGTCGGCGAAGTGCACGACGGCCACCGCCTTCTCGCCCGATCCCTCGATGCGCAGGATGACCCCTCGCCGAAGGTGTTGTGGCGCACGTCGTCGCCGGCCTTGAGCCCGATCTGGTCGGCCCCGCTGGGCGACGGCGGTGTCGGCCGCAGCGCGCTCTCGACCACCCGCTCGCGGTGCTCGTCCCACGCCCGGCCCCGACGAGCCCGAGTCGGGACCGGTGCCGCTGCCGAACGTGCGGCCGGACGGTGTGCCGGACCGATCGTCCGAGTCGGCCGACGACCGCCGCGACCCGTAGCCGTCGGCCCGGTAGCTGCCCCGACCCGTGCCGCTCGACCCGCTCGACCGCGCCCCGCCGTGACCCCCGGCGGCTGCCCTCGACCACCTCGACCAGCTTGGGCGGGAACTCGTCGAGGAACCGGCTCGGCGGGTTGTACTGCGTCGACCCGTAGAGCGTGCGGCTCCAGGCGTGGGTCAGGTAGAGCCGCTCGCGGGCGCGGGTGATGCCGACGTAGGCCAGCCGACGCTCCTCCTCGAGCTGATCGGGCTCGCCGATCGGCGCGCAGGTGGGGGAAGACGCCGTCCTCCATGCCGATCAGGAACACCGCCGGGAACTCCAGCCCCTTGGCCGAGTGCAGGGTCATCAGCACCACCGACGAGTCGTCGTCGTCGAGCTGGTCGGTGTCGGCCACCAGGCTGATCTGCTCGAGGAACGGTGTCGACCGATTCGAAGTCGCGCGCCGCGCCGACCAGCTCGGCCAGGTTCTCGATGCGACCCTCGGCCTCGATGCTGTGCTCGGCCTCGAGCTCGGCCACGTAGCCCGACCGCTGCAGGATCGACTCGAGCAGCTCCGCCGGGCCGGCCCCGTCGGCCAGCTCGGCGGTGAGCACGTCGAGCAGCGTGGTGAACGACTGGATGCCCTTGACCGCCCGACCGGTGACCCCGGCGTCGTCGATGCGGCGCAGCGCGTCGGTGAACGGCAGACCGTGGCTGTTGGACCACACGTCGAGCCGGGCGATGGTGCTGTCGCCGATGCCCCGCTTGGGCACGTTGATGACCCGCTTGACGCTGACCTCGTCGAGCGGGTTGGCCACCGCCTTGAGGTAGGCCAGCGCGTCCTTGATCTCGCGCCGGTCGTAGAAGCGCGTGCCGCCGATGACCTTGTAGGGGATGCCCGAGCGCATGAGCTGCTCTTCCATCACCCGGCTCTGGGCGTTGGTGCGGTAGAAGATCGCCACGTCGCCCCAGCGGTAGTCGCCGTCGTGCAGGTGCGAGATCTGGTGGGCCACCCACTGGCTCTCGTCGCCCTCGTCGTCGGCGTGGTAGCGGACGATGGCCTGGCCGTGGCCCTGGTCGGTCCACAGCTCCTTGGGCTTGCGGCCGAGGTTGTTGGCGATGACCGCGTTGGCCGCGTCGAGGATGGTCTGGGTCGAGCGGTAGTTCTGCTCGAGCACGATGACGGTGGCGTCGGGGAAGGCGTCCTCGAACTCGAGGATGTTGCGCACGTCCGCCCCTCGGAACTGGTAGATCGAGTTGTGCACCAGCACCCCGTCGGCGACGTAGGTGTGCGTGCGTTCGACCTCGAGATCGTGCACCGGACCGTCGTACTGCTCGGTCTCGACGGCGTCGACCGTCGCGTCGACCAGGTGCCCGTCCCGCTCGACCAGCACCTGCATCCCCGGCCGCAGGTGGCTGAGCGGCGTGTAGTCGTAGATCGTCCGCCTCGATCGCGACGCACTTCGGCGCGAGATCGAGGCCTTGCCGAGTGTCCGCCGTCGCGGCGGTGCCAGGACCGAGAGCATCGCCGTACTCGTGACGGCGTCGACCTCGAGGGCCGGCGACTCGCACGAGGTCGCGACCACGGACCGGTGGCTGACGCCGATGTCCGAGAACATCGTGAGTTCGCTCGCGGACCGTCGGGTCGCGCAGTGCGGGAAGTCGAGTGAGCATCGTCGGTGGCGGGAAGTCGGGATGCAGCAAGAGGCTCGGCCATCAGCTCGCTCCGCAGGGAGCGCTCGGAGCCGATCGCAGTAGGCCTCCCAGAAGGTCGCCTCGCTCGAATCCGCGCATTCACGAAGCACCCACAGCTTGTCGGCGTGCTCCTGCGCGCCGCGCACGACGAACCCGGCCTGCTGCTGTCCCCAGCTGTTGGTGCGCACGCTCTTGGTCTGGCCGACGCGGTAGCCACGATCGGCCCGCCACATGAGGTAGACGAACCACCGACCCGGACGGTGCACGACGCGCGCCGGGACGATGTGGTGCGGGGTGCCGCGGAGCTCACGCCCACCGGCCGTCACCCGGACGATCGGGCCGGCGTAGTGGCCGGGCATCACGGCGGTGACCGTGCCGTCGGCGACGTCTGGCGCCACCGGCGGTGCCGAGCACCTCGTCGCCGACCTCGATCTCATCGATCCGTCGAGGACCCGTGGGCGTGGCGACGAGCGTGTCCGGCGGCAGGCACTGGTCGCTGTCGCCGACGATGCAGATGTTGCGGTGCTCGGAGGACAGCAGGGTCACCAGCTCGTTCTGCACGTGGTTGGTGTCCTGGTACTCGTCGACCAGCACGTGGCGGAAGCGCCGGCGGTAGTGCTCGAGCACGTCGGGGTGCTCGTGGAACAGGCGCACCGCGTTGCCGAGGAGGTCGTCGAAGTCCATGGCGCCGGCCCGGGCCAGGCGGGCCTGGTACTCGCGGTAGACGTCGGCGATCTTGCGCTCGAAGATCACCTGGGCCTTGGCCGCGTAGGCCTCGACGTCGACGCCGTCGTTCTTGGCCGCGCTGATGGTGGCGTGCACCGAGCGGGGCGGGAACCGCTTGCTGTCGAGGTTGAGGTCGCGCAGGACGTAGCCGGTGAGGCGCACGGCGTCGGCCTGGTCGTAGATCGTGAACGACGACGGGAACCCGAGCGCCTTGCCGTCGCGCCGCAGGATGCGCACGCAGGCCGAGTGGAAGGTGGAGACCCACATCTTCTCGGCGACCGGCCCGACCAGCGCGGCCACGCGGTGCTTCATCTCGTCGGCGGCCTTGTTGGTGAAGGTGATGGCCAGGATCTCGAACGGCGACACGCCCTCGTTGCGGATCAGGTGGGCGATGCGGTGGGTCAGCACGCGGGTCTTGCCCGACCCGGCCCCGGCCACGATGAGCAGCGGGCCCTCGGCGTGGGTGACCGCTTCGAGCTGCACCGGGTTGAGCCCCTCGAGCAGGTCGGGACGGGCCACCTCACCCGTCTCGCCGCCGTCGGGGCGATCGTCGGGCCGGTCGCCGGCCAGATCGGCGTCGAACGGGCCGGGCTCGCCCGCCGAGCGACCCCGGGGGTGGGGCTCGAGACCCGGGAAGGGCGTCGCGGCGGGGTCGGGGGGCGGGGTCATGGACAACCCACAGTACCCGGCGGGTATGACGCCCTGGCCCGTGGGGATCGACCCGGATGAGGGGTCGGGGCGGGGGTCACACCGGGACGGCGAGCTTCTCCTGGAAGAACGCGAGCACCTGGTCGAGCGCCACGCGCGTGGGGTGGCCCGGCTCGTCGACGAAGTGCTCGGTGAGCACCGAGTGGGCCGTCTTGGGGATGCCCCACTCGTTGCCCTTCGACGAGTCGATCTCGACCCCGATGAACGTGTCGCCCAGCTCGTCGCGCAGGCGGGCGAAGCGCTCGCCGGGCGAGAGGATGTCGCCGGTGAACCGGAGGCCCAGCACGCAGACGCCGTCGGCCGCCCGCTCCTTCACCCGGGCCAGGTCGGCCGGCGCGAGCTGCAGCGAGCGCTTCGACTTCCCGAGCGGCCCGATGGGCAACGAGGGTTGGCTCAGCACCGGCGCCAGCATGCGCTCGTCGACCATCATCCCGAGGGCGAACCCGCCGGTGAAGCACATGCCCACCGCGCCGACCCCAGGCCCGCCGCACGACTCGTGGGCATCGGCCGCCAGGGCCCGGAGCCAGTTCGTGACCGGCGCGGTGCGGTTGGTGGCGAAGGCGGCGAACTCCTTCGACACGCAGGCGCCGGCGATCACCTTCATGCCCTGCAGCGCGGTCGGGTCGGCCCCGGGCGTGCCGAACAGCACCGGCATGACCGCGGTGAAGCCGGCTGCGACCACCCGGCGGGCGAAATCGGCGACCTTCGGGGTGATGCCGGGGATCTCGGCCATGACGATGACCGCGGGTCCCTCGCCCATCTGGAACACCCGGCGCGACACGCCCTCGTGCTCGAAGGTGGTCTCGGTGAAATCGGCAAGGGAGTCGGTCATGGCCGGGAGGCTAGTTTTCGCACGGCCGGCGCCGTGAGCCGGACCGCTCCCGCACGAATCGAGCCCGCGCTGCCCACTCCAGCCCCGACCCGACCGTTTCGCTTCACCATCCAGGCCGCGTCGCTGCCCGGCGGCACCGCCGCCGAGCCGGGGAGAGCGGGAGCGGCCTGGGCCGAACTGGCCCGCAAGGTCGAGGCCCTGGGCTACTCGGCGCTGACCGTGTCGGATCACTTCGACGACCAGTTCGCCACCACGCCGGCCCTGATGGCCGCGGCCGACGCCACGACCACCCTGCGGGTCGGCTCGCTGACCTACGGCAACGACTACCGCCACCCGGTCGTGCTGGCCAAGGAGGCGGCCACCATCGACCTCCTGTCCGGCGGCCGCTTCGAGTTCGGGCATCGGCGCCGGGTGGATGACCACCGACTACGAGCAGGCGGGCATCCCCCTCGACCGTCCCGGTGTCCGCATCGCCCGGCTCGCCGAGGCCCTCGACGTGATCACCGGCCTGTGGGCCGACGGCGCGTGCACCGTCGAGGGCGACCACTACACGGTGCGCGGCCTCGACGGCCGCCCGAAGCCGGTGAGCACCGCGGGGTCGCCGGCCCGACCCGGACCGCCCATCCTGATCGGTGGCGGCGGCCGCAGGATCCTCACCCTCGCCGCCCGTCGGGCCGACATCATCGGCCTCAACATCGCGCTCGGCTCCGGGCGCATCGACGCGTCGGCCGGACCCAGTGCCACCGACGACGCCACCGCCGAGAAGATCGGCTGGATCCGCGACGCGGCCGGCGACCGCTTCGACCACATCGAGCTGCAGGTGCGGGTGCACCTGGCCGCCGTCACCGACGACCGTCGCGGGTTGGCCGAGGCGCTCGGCCCGGCCCTCGGGTTGAGCCCGGAGCAGGCGATGGCCTCGCCCCACGCCCTGGCCGGCACCGTCTCCGAGATCGTCGAGCAGTGCCTCGAGCGCCGCGAGCGCTACGGCATCAGCGCCATCGGGCTCGGGCTCGACGCGATCGACGCGATGGCGCCGGTGGTCGATCGGCTGGCCGGCACCTGACCCTCGGGCGACCGACCTCAGACGACCCGGCCGGCCAGCACCAGGTCGCTGCGCCAGATGCTCGCGATGCGGACGATCGCCCCGGCGTGGGGCGCCTCGATCATCTGGCCGTTGCCCACGTACATGCCCACGTGGTGGATCGGGGACGCCGTAGAACAGCAGGTCGCCGGGCTGCGAGGTCGGTGAACGCGATGTGGCGGGTCACGTTGGCCATGAGCTGTGACGAGTGGGGCAGGATCTTGCCGGCTCCGGCGTAGGCCCACATGATGAGGCCCGAGCAGTCGAAGCCGTCCTCGGGGTCGGACCCGGCCCACAGGTAGGGCACACCGAGCTGGGTCCGGGCCAGCGCCACCGCCCTGGCCGCCGCCGGCAGCGGCGCGGGCGGCGGGCCGGGCGGAGGCGGCGTCGGCGGCGGGGTGACCGGCCGCACCGTGGTGGGCGTGGTGGCCGGCGGCGCCGTCGTGGAGGGTGACGTGGGGTTGCGAGTGGTGGTCGGCGACGAGGGGTTGGTCGGCGCGGTGGGATCACCGACCGGCTGGCCGGGCGGCCGGTGTCGGTACCGAGGCAGCCGGGCCTTCACCGTCTCGTCGGCCTGCTGCGCGGCTCGGTCCTGGGCCTCCTGCACCAGCTGCAGCAGCTCGCCGTTGACGCTGGCCAGCAGCGCCTGCTGCTGGTTGGACGCCTTCTCGGTGTCGGCCCGCTTCTGGTCGAGGTCGTGCTGCAGCGACTCGGCCTGTTGCCTTGGCCTGCTGGAGCCGGGCCAGCTCGGCGTCGGCCGCCCTCGCGGGCGACCTGGACCTCGTCGATGATCTTGCGCCGGTTGGCCGACGCCACCCTGCAGGTACTCGATCTGGCGGCCGACCTCGTCGCCCTGGCCGGTCAGCAGCGCCTCGGTCGCTCCGCCCGAGCCGCCGTTCATGTAGGCGGCCACGGCGTAGTTGTCCAGCTCGTGCTGGCGCTGGGCCAGCTCGCGGTTGGCCGCATCGACCCGCTTGGCCGCCGCGTCGATGTCGACCTGCATCTGGTCGAGCTGCAACCGGGCCTGGTTGTACTCCTCGCCGAGCGTCTCCATCTGCGTGTCGAGGTCGGCGAGCTTGGCGCTGATCTGCTCGGCCTGGGCCTGCTTGTCGGCGATCTCGTCGGCGCCGACGCGGCCCGCGCCGACGCACGGTGCACGACAGCGCCAGCGCTGCCGGTCACCACCATCACCATCAGACGACGCATCGAGAACCTCGGGGTACGCGTAACGAGCACGCTGGGTTCTCCGCGCCACACGACTCGAACAGATGCTCGACCCGTGGCCCCAGGCGAAAGACTAGGCGCCGATGGAAGGCCGGCGCCATGGTGTCTTCGGCAGAAGGAGCGGGTTCCTTTACCGCGCCGCGAGCGGCGTCACTCCCACTCGATGGTGCCGGGAGGCTTCGACGTGATGTCGTAGGCCACCCGGTTGACGCCCGAGACCTCGTTGATGATGCGGCTCGACATGCGCTCGAGCAGGTCGTAGGGCAGGCGGGCCCAGTCGGCGGTCATGGCGTCCTCGCTGGTGACGGCCCGGATGATGATCGGGTAGCCGTAGGTGCGCTCGTCGCCCATCACGCCGACGCTGCGGATGTCGGGCAGCACGGCGAAGGCCTGCCAGATCTCGCGCTCGAGGCCGGCGCTGCGGATCTCCTCGCGCACGATGGCGTCGGCGTGCTGGAGGGTGGCCACCTTGTCGGGCGTGACCTCGCCGATGATGCGCACGCCGAGCCCGGGCCCGGGGAACGGCTGGCGCCACACGATCTCGTCGGGCAGACCCGAGCTCGGTGCCGACCTTGCGGACCTCGTCCTTGAACAGGCTCCGCAGCGGCTCGACCAGCTCGAACTCCATGTCCTCGGGCAGGCCGCCCACGTTGTGGTGGCTCTTGATCTTGGCCGCCTTCGACGTGCCCGACTCGATGACGTCGGGGTAGAGCGTGCCCTGCACCAGGAAGTCGGCGTCCTCGATGCCGCCGGCGTTCTCCTCGAACACCCGGATGAACAGCTCGCCGATGGTCTTGCGCTTCTCCTCCGGCTCGGTGACGCCCTCGAGCTTCTCGAAGAACCGGTCGCCGGCCCGCACGTGGATCAGCTCGATGCCCTGGTGGCGCCGGAAGGTCTCGACCACCTGCTCGCCCTCGCCCTGGCGCATGAGCCCGGTGTCGACGAACACGCAGGTGAGCTGCGAGCCGATGGCCCGGTGCACCAGCGCGGCGGCCACGGCCGAGTCGACGCCGCCCGACAGGCCGCAGATGGCCCGGCCGGTCGCCGACCTGGGCCCGGATGGCCTCGATCGAGGTCTCGATGACCGAGCTCATCGTCCACGTGGGCTTGCAGCCGCAGGCCTCGTAGAGGAACTGCTCGAGCAGGGCCTGGCCGTGGGGCGTGTGCACGACCTCGGGGTGGAACTGCACGCCGTAGAGACCCCGGGCGACGTCCTCGAACCCGGCGGCCGGCGTGTCGGGCGTCGAGGCGGTGACGACCGCCCCGGTCGGCGGCCGCGGTGATGGTGTCGAAGTGGCTCATCCACACCGGCTGCTGGGCGGGCTGGGCCGCGCCGAACAGCACGCCCGGACGGCGCCGAGCCCCGACCAGCTCGAGCTCGGTGCGGCCGTACTCGCCGCGGTCGGTGCGGGAGACCTCGCCGCCGAGGTCGAGCGCGAGGAGCTGGGCGCCGTAGCAGATGCCCAGGATCGGGCACGCCCGAGTCGTAGATGCCGAGGTCGATGCGGGGCGCGTCCTCGACGTGCACCGAGGCCGGTCCGCCGCTGAAGATCACCCCGGCCGGGGCGCGGGCGGCGATCTCGGCCGCGGTGATGGTGTGGGGCACGATCTCGCTGTAGACGTGCGCCTCGCGGACCCGGCGGGCGATGAGCTGGGCGTACTGGGCGCCGAAGTCGACGACGAGGATCGTGTCGACGGCGGGGTCGGTCATCGGTGGCCTTTGGCTCGGGGGCGGGAGGATCGAGCGGGACGGGTCGATCGGGAGCGGAGCCGAGGGCTCAGTGACCCATCCCCACGCCCTGGGACTTCTGCAGCGACTTGCCCTCGGTCATCAGCGCCGGGGCGACCATGACCTCGGCCTTCTGGAACTCCTTGACCGTCTCGTAGCCACAGGTGGCCATCGACGTGCGCAGGGCTCCGAAGAGGTTGAGGCGGCCGTCGTTCTCGTGGGCCGGGCCGACGAGGATCTCCTTGAGCGTGCCGCGGGTGGTGGTCTGCACCCGCGCCCCGCGGGGCAGCGTGGGGTGGAACGTGGCCATGCCCCAGTGGTAGCCGCGACCGGGGGCCTCGGCCGCGGCGGCCAGGGGCGAGCCGATCATGACGGCGTCGGCGCCGCAGACGATGGCCTTGGCGATGTCGCCGCCGGTGCCCATGCCGCCGTCGGCGATCACGTGCACGTAGACGCCGGTCTCGTCGAGGTGGCGCATGCGGGCGGCCCGGGCGTCGGCGATGGCGGTGGCCTGGGGCACGCCGATGCCGAGGACGCCGCGGGTGGTGCAGGCGGCGCCCGGGCCCGACGCCGACGAGGATGCCGGCGGCACCGGTGCGCATGAGGTGCAGCGCGGCCTGGTAGCTGGCGCAGCCGCCGACGATGACGGGCATGTCGAGCTCGCGGACGAAGCGCTTGAGGTTGAGCGGCTCGACCGTCTTCGACACGTGCTCGGCCGACACGACCGTGCCCTGGATGACGAGGAGGTCGAGCTCGGCGTCGATGATGGCCTTGGCGAAGGCGTCGGTGCGCTGCGGGGTGACCGAGGCGCACGACACCACGCCGGCGTCGCGGATCTCGCGGATGCGCTCGCCGATCAGCTCGGGCTTGATGGGCTCGCTGTAGATGTCCTGCATCCTCAGCGTGGCCTTCTCGGGCGAGAGCTTCGAGATCTCCTCGAGGATCGAGTCGGGGTCCTCGTAGCGGGTCCAGAGGCCCTCGAGGTTGAGCACCCCGACCCCGCCCAGCCGGCCGATCTCGATGGCCGTGGCCGGGCTGATGACGCCGTCCATGGCCGCGCCCATCAGCGGCAGGTCGAACGTGAAGGCGTCGATCTCCCAGGAGATGTCGACGTCCTCGGGATCTCGTGTGCGGCGGCTCGGGACGATGGCGATGTCGTCGAACCCGTAGGCCCGGCGCCCCGACTTGCCGATGCCGATCTCGACCTCAGCCACGATGCAGCCCCTTCACTCCGGCCCGATGGCCAGCCCGATTGGAAGGAGCGAGTGTACCCCCAGGACGTGCCGTCACGGACCCGGCGCCGAGACCGCCGCGGTGCTGCGAACCGCACCGGGGCGCCACGCGAAGAGGGCCCCCGCCGAGCGGGGGCCCTCTTCGGTGGTCGGCTTCGGCTGGAGGGGTCAGCCGCCGCCGGTGAAGGGGGTCGTGTACCCGGCGCTCACCGGGAGGAACCCGGCGCCGCCGAAGTAGAACGGCGACTGGCCGTCGATCACGGCCACCGACGAGTTCCGGTAGCGCCCGATCTCGACCACGCCGTTGCCGTTGTAGTCGCCGCTGAACCCGACGTCGCCGGCTTGGCCCCAGGCCACGGCGATGTTGCCGTGTCCACCCTGGTACCACTTGCCGGTGGTGGGGTCGATGGCCATGATGTCGCCCCGCCCGTCGCCGGTGTAGTCAGCGACCATCGGCTTCAGGTTGAGCGGGAAGTTCGGCTTCGAGATCGTCGGCGACACCGGCGACAGCCCGTGACCGATGATCCACTGGCCGGTCGACGGCCGGTAGAGGGCCAGGTCGATGGCGCCGTCGCCGTCGTAGTCCCACGGGATCGGGATGTCGCCGGACTGACCGAACTGGACGACGATGGCCGTGACCGGACCGAACTGGGGCGCACCCAGCGGTCGGATGATCCACTCAGCGGTCGACGGCCGGAACAGCGCGGCGTGCGCCGCCCCGTCACCGAAGTAGTCGGCCGGGACCGGGATGTCGTTCTGCAGCCCGGCGAACCGGAACGAGAGCTGACCTCGGATCTTCCAGAGGCCCTCGTTGCCGACCCAGGTGCCGTTGCCACCGGGGCTGGTCTTCGGCGTGTAGGTGGCGACGTCGGTGGTGCCGTCGCCGTTGTAGTCGCCGGGGACGGCGATGTCGCCGGCTGCGCCGAACTGGAAGGTGCCCTGGCACCGGATCTGCCAGGTCGCCGTGCTCTGGTTGTAGACGGCCGGATCAGCGGTGCCGTCGCCGTTGTAGTCCCCCTGGGGGGTACCCGAGCCGGACACCTTGTAGTCGGTGACGGTGACCGTCGCCGAGTTCGTCGCGGCGCCGTCGTCGACGGTGAGCTGGAACGTGAAGTCGGTCGCGGCGTTGCAGTAGTAGGTCGGAGCCGTGAACGACGGCGACGCGGTGGTGGCACCGCTGAGGGAGACGGTGGGCCCGCCGGTCTGGGTCCACGAGTAGCTCAGCGACGAGGGACCGCTGTCCGGGTCGTAGGACGCCGAGCCGTCGAGCGTCACGTGGGCACCCGCCAGCACGTTCTGGGCCGAGCCGGCATTGGCCGCCGGAGCGGTGTTGTCCACCGACAGGTTCACCGTCGCCGTCGACGTCTGGCTCGCCGCGTCGGTGATCGTGTACGTGAACGAGTCGGAGCCGACGTAGCCGGTGGTCGGCGTGTAGCTCAGAGCGCCGTCGGCGCCGAGGGTCACGCTGCCGTGGCTCGGCGAGGTGTTGCCGGTCACCGAGATGCCGGTGCCGCTGTCGTTGCCGAGCACGCCCGGAGCCGCATCGGTGAGCGGCGTGTCGAAGGGCGTCGAGTAGGAATCGTCGCCGGCGACCGGAGCGGTCGGCAGGGCGACGTGGACCGACGTGGTCGCCGTCGTCGGGCTGTAGGTCACGCCCGCCCCGTCGGCCACGTCCAGCTCGAAGGTGTAGTCACCGGCCGAGGGTGGGGTGAAGGTCGGGTTCTGGACGAACACGTTGGCGCCAGGGGTCGACACCGGGGTCTGGCTGAACGACGGCACCGCGGGACCCGCGGTCTGCGTCCACTTGTAGAAGATGGGCCCAGGCGTCGGCGGGGTGCCGATGGCGGGAACCGGGTCGGTGTCGGTGCCGCCGCCGGTCAGCGTCACCGGAGCGCCGTAGGCCACGGACTGGTTGGCCCCGACCGTCGCGGTGGGCTGGTGGTTGTTCATGGCCGAGACCGACGTGGCCGGGAAGGAACGGATGTCGAACTGCAGGGCGCTCGAACCCGGCGTGCTGAACGTCGGCGTCGAGGCGTTGTAGACCGGGAGGCCGAAGCCGGCGTTGACCTGGTCGCAGAACCCCTGGACGAGCGAGTTCTGGGTCGGCGGCACCACGAAGTTGTTGTCGGCCACCGTCGCCATGCCCGTCGTCGCCGAGTACTTGGCCGGCGTCACGTCGATCGGGTTGGCCGGGTGGGAATCGGTGGTCGACAGCGACACCGGGAACGCCGGCGTCGTGCAGGTGAAGGCGGTCGCGCCGGCCTCGACGTGCACCGCGATGGTGAGGTTGAGGTTGATGGTCACGTCACCGGTCAACGCGCTGAACGTCGAGTTGGCTCCCGCGCCCACACCGACCGAGAAGGTGATCAGGCCCGAGGTCGTGTAGATGTACGAGGGCGGCCAGGTGCCGGCGAGCGAGGTCATGAGACCCGCCTTGGTGATGAACGAGCCGAAGGTGACGGGCGCCTTCGCCTGCGCTCCCGCCTGCACCTCGCTGCTGTCCGACGCCGAGGCGCACTCGGGATCGGCGGGGTAGTCGACCAGGGTGTCCTGGAAGGTGCCGGGTGTGCCCCGCGCCTCGTCGTTGTTGATGCCGTCGGAGCACTCGGGCAACGCGACGGGGCTCGTGACGGCCGTCGAGTTGCCGACGAAGTCGATGAGGCCACCGGTGGCGGTCTGCATCCAGTACCCGTTGTTGTCGACCTGGTTCACCAGCGCGGCGGCCGGATTGGCCAGGCCGACCGCGAAGAGCGACGCCAGGAGCGTCAGCAGCGTCCCCACGCCGAAGCGTCGGATGGATGGTCGGTGCATTGCTCCCCCAAAGGGTTGGGCATCTGGTTGGCCATCACCCCGCGAAAGGCACCCTGTGCCGTTCCGCGGGCATAGATGTCGACCTTGGACACGGATGTGACCACGGCCCATCGGCAACGGAGCGTGGCAATAAAGGCTCTCTCCGTGTTTTTCCCGGAGGAGACCCTCAGCCGCCCGACAAGGCCTTCAGGATCTGCTTGGCCACGGTGGCGTTCATCTGGAACGCGGCCGTGCGCCCCTTCTCGGTGACCGAGCGGACCACACCCCCACCCGTGACCTCGTCGACGGCGTCGAGGCCGTCGATGAGCGCCTTCGACGTGGCATCGGTGACCTTGTAGCCCATGCCGGTGAGCTGCTTCACCACCTCGTTCTGGGCGATGGGCTTGGGCGCGGCCGACGCGATGATGCGCATGGCGTCCTTGGTGAGACCGGCACCCTGCTCGATGGCCTGGCTCACCGTGATCGTGCCGTCGCCGTCGGCCTCGAGCGAGACCAGCCACTGGCGAACCTGGGTGACGAGCTCCTGCTGGGTGGCGCCTTCGAAGATCAGCTTCGGCATGGGCCCAAGGTACTGCGAACGCGCTGGCTAGACCGGGGAAGCCGCGACCACGATGGCCCGATGGGGACCTGTCGATGAGCTCGCCGGCCGACCGCACCTACCCCTACGGCGACAGCGCCACGGCCGGCGATCGACTGGCTTTGCTCGCCTCGATCTTCGGGCCCACCACGGCCAGGTTCCTGCGACGCGACGGCGGGCCCGACCCCGGGCCCGACCCCGGGCTCGACCTCGAGCTCGCCGTGGATCTGGGCTGCGGCCCCGGCTACACCACGGCGTTGCTGCGCGACACGACCGGCGCGAGGCGCGTCGTCGGGCTCGAGCGGTCCGACGCCTTCGTGCTGCGGGCGCGCGTCGAGCACGGCTCGGAAGGCCTCGAGTTCCTCCCCCACGACGTCACGGTGACGCCCTTCCCGACCGGGCCGGCTGACCTCGTGTTCGCCCGGTACCTGCTCGCCCACCTGCCCGATCCGGTGGCCGTCCGCGATCGCTGGCTGACCCAGGTGCGCCCCGGCGGCCGACTGCTGCTCGAGGAGATCGACCGCATCGACACCTCGATCGGCACGTTCGCCCGCTACCTCGACGTCGTGCATCAGATGTCGCTCGGCCACGGCACCGACCTCCTCGTTGGATCGACCCTGGCCGCCGCCGAACCGCAGGCCGGCGCCCACCTCGTGGCCGACACGGTCGCCGAGATCTCGCCCGAGCCGCGCACCGTGGCCCGCATCTTCGCCATGAACCTCTCGGTGTGGCGGGACGACCCGTGGGTCGCGACCAATGTCGCCCCCGACGTGCTGTCCGTCCTGGCCACCGACCTGCGCGACCTCGCCGCCGCCGCGCCCGGCGCCGGCATCACCTGGCTCCACCGCCAGCTCGCCTACCAGGTGACCTGACGGGGATCAGAACAGGTCGACGTACTGCGCGGCCCGGTCGAGCGCGACGTGGGCTTCATCGTCGGTGCCGCGTCCAGGTGATGACCTCCACCCGGACGTCGCCGCGCACGAACGACACCTTGTCCTCGTCGGCGGTCCCGGCCTCGTACCGGAAGGCCGCCGAACCGGGTACGAGGGGGAGGACGAAGGACGTCTCGGGCTGCCGGCAGTGCCAGTCGCCCCAGCGCCGGTTGTAGTCGAGCGCCGCCTGGTGCGACGTGAACTGCTCGATGCGGATGCTGGTGCCGGGGTTGTCCGGATCCCCCCAGGTGACGTGCTGCCCGGTCACGAAGTCGGAGCTGTCGCCGTAGAGGAGATCGTCCGCCGTGAGCGTCGTGACGTTCGGAGCCTCCATGTCGTAGAAGTTGGACCCCTTCACCCGATCGGCCTCGGCCACCGGGTCGAGGATCGAGCGCTCGACGTCGGCGTCGGTCGTCCACCGGTGACGGTTCGGCGCGCAACGCTCCTGGTCGAAGTGCGACGCGGCCAGGTCGTTGCCCACGACGGTGAGCCCGACGACACCCGCGCCCACCACGAGCGCGCCCACCAGCACCGCGAACGTGAACACGAGCCGGCGAGCAGGCGTGCTGGTCGCCTTCACGACGAAGGCGAGCGGCCGCGAACGGGCGATCTCCGGTAGTCCGGGGCTCGTCCGAGGAGCGTCACGAGAAGTCGAGGCACCTCGATAGGCCCAGGCCGGGATGTCCCCGTGCCCCGCCCGGGCAGCCGCCAGGCGAGCGGCCGTCTTCTCGTCCACTGGGATGCGCTGGGCCGCCACGCACACGTCGAGGAGGGCGAGGACGGGACGGGCGCCCTTCGACCACGACCGCGGCTTGAACACCATCGCACGGCCGAACCGGTCGACCACGACCACCGTGATCTCCCCGTGGCCCTGCCGCTTCAGGAAGTTGGCGCGCTCCGTCCTCACCGTCGCGAGCGCATCGAGGGACACGGCTCGTCCCCCGAACAGCGTGACTCGGCGGAGCGTCCGACCGGCGACGACAAGTCGAGACGTCGCGGCGACGATCAGCGCGGCACCCACGGCCAGGCCGTACAACGGGACTCGGCTGTCGAACCGTCCGCGACCGAACTCCTGCACCGTCCACCACACGGCGGACGCCGGAACCACGGCCAGCAGGACGACCAGCCAGAGCTTCGGCCGCACGACCACGTCGACCGCGCCCTGGGGACGCCGTCCGACCTGGTCCGCCGGGAGACCGACCGGGTCCTCCGACGGCGCGGGTCCGCTCTCGTCCGAACCGTCCGCCTCTGGCACGGGACCAGTATCGGCCAGGCCCGCGGTCAGCTGGAGTCAGCCCAGCAGGTCGCGATTGAAGGCGATGAGGGTGCTGACCAGGGCGTGGGGTGCCTCCCACGGCACGAAGTGGCCGCAGTCGCGCAGCAGGAAGGGCCCGATGTGGTCGTCGAAGACGAGGGCGGCCATGCGGTCGAAGTCGGGGGCGATCACGTGGTCGGACGGGCCGAAGAGGATCACCGTGGACACGATTCGGGTTGCGGGCCATGAGCACCGGTTCGCTTCGCCGCCCGGGGTCGAGGGCGCTCTCGTAGGGCCCGAACGACGCCCGCAGCTTGTCGCCGTCGCCGAAGGGCTCGGTGTGGAACGCGATGGACCGATCGTGGAAGGCACCCGGGTGGGCCCAGAAGCGCGACGAGTAGAAGGTGGCGATGTAGCGGCGACGCTGGTCCGGCGTGGCCAGCTCGGCCGCGAGCGCGTCGGCATCGGTGCCCTGGCGGAAGAAGTAGTCGTGCGCGCTCGAGGCCAGCGTGCGGAGGCCGGCCATGCGCTCCTTGTCGTAGGGCAGCGGCGAGTTGAACAGCACCATGCGATCGGCGAACCCGTCGAAGCGCAGGGCCAGGTCCTGCACGATCGGGCCGCCGAAGTCGCCACCGACCAGCACGACCCGATCGTGGCCGAGGTGGTCGTGGACGAGCGCGTGGAGATCCCGGCTCGACGACGGGGTGTCGCCGAAGCCGTCGGGGGCCACGTCGCTCTCGCCGAAGCCGCGGAGGTCGGGGACGATCACCTCGAAGCCGGCCGCGGCAAGGGGCTCGATGACCCGCCAGTAGATGCGCTTGGTCTCCGGCCACCCGTGCACGAGCAGCACCGGCACCCCGCCGCGGCCCTCGTGGACGTAGGCCTGGCCGAAGCCCCGGCCGTCGTACCAGTGGGTGGCGAACCGGCCGGGATCGAGATCCGGGTCCGGAGCGGAGTCGGGGGGCGAAGCGGCGTCGGTCATGGCGATCCGTCCTCTACGAGGTGCCGGCGATGATGGTCAGGAAGTTGACGAGCATGGCGGCGGTGGCGCCCCAGATGGTGTCACCGACCACGTCGAAGAAGTGGACCGGATGGTCGAGCGGAGGCAGGCCCCATCGCTCCTCGTGGTGGACGCCGTCGGTGAGCAGCTCCCGCAGCGGGACGTGCACGACGAGCTCGACCTCGGCCGGGTTGGGTTCGAGCTCGGGCCGGCCCGCAAGCACCCCGACGAAGGGGAGGATGTAGGACCGGCTCGTGACGGTCTGCAGATGGTCGAGCTCGCCGATGCGGGTGACGAGGGCTGGCTCGAGACCGATCTCCTCGTGGGACTCGCGCAGCGCCGTGGCCCAGAGGTCGGCGTCGCCCGGGTCGGCACCACCTCCCGGGAAGCTCACCTCGCCGCGGTGGGTCCGCAGGGTCTGGGCTCGCCGGGTGAGGATGACGACCGTCTCGCCGGCGTCCTCGTAGAGCGGGGCCAGCACCGCGGACGCCCGCACCGGCGTGCCCTCGAGCGGCGATCGCCGTGGCGGGCCGGCCCCCGCCACCGCCCGGGTGACCGCGTCGAGCGAGAGGTCGATGGGCCGGTCGAGCGAGCCGGTCCAGGCCGCCGGTCCGCCGTCACGGCACGACAGCGGTCGGGGGATGCGCTGCGCGCCGCCTCGTGGGGACCCGACCGGCGAAGCCGGGACGTGGGGTGCCCCGGTCACTCTCCCGCGGCCGCTCGAGCCGTCTGGTCGGCCACCAGTTGGTGCAGCACCTCGGCCATGCCGGCCGTCTTCAGGTTGGCCAGGACCCGCCCCGGGCTCTCCTTGCCCTCCTCGAACTCGTTCCAGTAGGCGAGGAGCTTGGCGGGGTCAGGGGGCGGGAGTTCCATGTCGAGAGCGTACCGGCGCGTCGATCACCTCGGCAGCGAGGGCCGCAGCTCCGACGGCGGGCCGGCGATCGTCGGTCGGGCCGCCACCGCGGGCGTCCGCCGCCGCAGCCGGGCCATGTTCGACGCCCGTCGACCTGCCGCCGCGGCCCACGACCCGATTCGAGTCGAGCCGGCATCGTCCCGGGAGCGGGTGGGCCGACGCGACTCGCGGGCCTGCCGGTGCCGTGCGGCCTCGGCCTGCCGGTCGGCGGCATAGGTGTCGGCGAGAACCTTGTAGGCGTACCAGTTCATGACGACGCTCCGTTTCCACGGGTCCGGGGGGAACCCGTCTCGATGAGTTGTCCTGCTGCGAGCGTGCGCCTCCGAGGCCAGATCGACCAGTGACATGAATGCCGATGTTCGCTAAGATACGGACATGTCCTCAACCGAGCGGCCATCCAGTTCCAGCCATCGACCCCATCGCCCCCTCGTCGTGGCCCTCGTGATCCCCGGCATGAGCCCGCTCGAGATCTCGGTGGCGTCGGAGCTCTTCGGGATCGATCGCAAGCTGCAGCACCGGCCGTGGTACCGCTTCCGCATCTGCACCCCCGAGCCCGGGCTGCTGGCGCTCACCGGAGGGATGCGCCTGCAGGTCGAGCACGGCCTCGAGCAGCTCCGCCACGCCGACACCGTCGTGATCCCCGGTTGGTGCCAGCGGACCCGCCGCCCCGCTCCCGATCTGCTCGCCGCCCTCCGGGCCGCCGACGCTCGAGGCGCCCGGATGGTGTCGTTCTGCACCGGCGCGTTCGCCCTGGCCGCGGCCGGGGTGCTCGATGGCCGGCGGGCCACCACGCACTGGGAGGCGGCCGACGACTTCCGCCGGCTCCATCCCGCGGTCGAGCTCGACCCCGAGGTCCTCTACGTGCAGGACGGGAACGTGTGGACCTCGGCCGGCTCCGCGGCCGCGATCGACTGCGCGCTCGCCATCGTCCGCGACGACTACGGCGCCGAGGTGGCCAACGAGGTGGCCCGCGATCTCGTCATCCCGCCCCATCGCGAGGGCGGCCAGGCGCAGTTCGTCGCCGCCCCGCTGGCGTCGCACGACGACGGAGCCTCGCTGTCGGCCTCGCTCGAATGGGCCATCGAGCGCCTCGACCAGCCCCTCACGGTGGCCGACCTGGCCGAGCACGCCCACCTGAGCCCGCGCCAGTTCAGCCGCCGGTTCCGCCAGGTCACCGGCACCACGCCCCACCAGTGGCTGCTCGCCCAGCGCATCGTGCTCGCCCGCCGGCTGCTCGAGACCACCGACATGGCGATCGACCGGGTGGCCGACGAGGCCGGGTTCGGCTCACCGGCGGCGCTGCGCATGCACTTCCAGCGCAGCATGCACACCAGCCCGCTCGCCTACCGCCGGGTGTTCTCCCAGGCCGCCTCCTGACCCACCGGTCGGCCCGACCCGGCCCGGGGACGCGCCGGAGGCCGGCCCCTGGGGACCGACCTCCGGACGGAACTGCGTGTGCTCGGGTGGAGCAGGACTACATCATCCCGCCCATGCCACCCATGCCGCCCATGCCGCCCGGCATGCCGCCGGCCATGGCCGCGCCAGCCTCTTCGGGCTTGTCGGCGATGAGCACCTCGGTGGTGAGGAGCAGGCCGGCGATCGACGCCGCGTTCTGCAGCGCCGCACGGGTCACCTTGGCCGGATCGATGACGCCGGCCTTGAGCAGGTCGACGAACTCGCCGGTCGCGGCGTTGAGGCCGGTGGAGCCGGACTCGGCCTCGATCCGCTGCACGATGACCGCACCTTCGAGGCCGGCGTTGTCGGCGATGAGCCGGGCCGGGGCCTCGAGCGCACGGTGCACGCTGCGAGCACCGGTGGCCTCGTCGCCGTCGAGCGACTCGATGGCCTTGGCCACCGACGCACGGGCCCGGATGAGGGCGGTGCCGCCACCGGCGACCACGCCTTCCTCGATGGCCGCACGGGTCGCCGAGAGGGCGTCTTCGATGCGGTGCTTCTTCTCCTTGAGCTCCACCTCGGTGGCGGCGCCGACCTTCACCACAGCCACGCCGCCGGCCAGCTTGGCCAGCCGCTCCTGCAGCTTCTCGCGGTCCCAGTCGGAGTCGGTGTCGTCGATCTCACGCTTGATCTGCGCGATGCGACCCTTGACGTCGTCGCCCGAGCCGGCACCCTCGACGATGGTGGTGTTGTCCTTGGTGACGACCACCTTGCGGGCCCGACCGAGCAGGTCGAGCGTGGTGCTGTCGAGCTTGAGGCCGACCTCTTCGGAGATGACCTGGCCACCGGTGAGGATGGCCATGTCGGCCAGCATCGCCTTGCGGCGCTCGCCGAAGCCCGGGGCCTTGACGGCGATCGAGGAGAACGTGCCGCGGATCTTGTTCACGACGAGCGTGGCCAGGGCCTCGCCCTCGACGTCCTCGGCCACGATCACGAGCGCCTTGCCGCTCTGCATGACCTTCTCGAGCACGGGCAGGAGGTCCTGCACCGAGCTGATCTTGCCGTTGACGAACAGGATGTACGGGTCCTCGAGCACGGCTTCCTGGCGCTCGGGGTCGGTCACCATGTAGGGCGACAGGTAGCCCTTGTCGAACTGCATGCCCTCGACGAAGTCGAGCTCCATGCCGAAGGTGTTCGACTCCTCGATGGTGACGACGCCGTCCTTGCCGACCTTGTCGATGGCGTCGGCCAGGACCTCGCCGATGGCGGTGTCGGCGGCCGAGATCGACGCGACCTGGGCGATCTCCGACTTCTCGTCGATCTCCTTGGCCTGCTCCTGGATGGACTCGACGGCGGCGGCGACGGCCTTCTCGATGCCTCGCTTGAGGCCGAGGGGGCTGGCGCCGGCGGCCACGTTGCGCAGGCCCTCACGGACGAGCGCCTGGGCCAGCACCGTGGCGGTGGTGGTGCCGTCGCCGGCGATGTCGTTGGTCTTGGTGGCAACTTCCTTGACGAGCTGGGCGCCCATGTTCTCGAACGGGTCGTCGAGCTCGATCTCCCGAGCGATCGACACACCGTCGTTGGTGATGGTGGGGGCACCGAACTTCTTGTCGAGCACCACGTTGCGGCCCTTCGGGCCGAGCGTGACCTTGACGGCGTCAGCGAGCTTGTTGACGCCCGCTTCGAGGGCGCGTCGTGCGTCCTCGTCGAACTTCAGGATCTTCGGCATGTGGTCTCCTACTTGACGATCGCGAGGACGTCACGGGCGGTGAGGATGAGGACATCTTCACCGTCGATCGTGATCTCGGTGCCGCCGTACTTGCTGTAGACGACGGTGTCACCGACCTTCACGTCGAGGGGGATGAGCTCACCGGTCTGCTCCGAACGACGACCGGGACCCGCAGCGAGAACCTCGCCCTGCTGGGGCTTCTCCTTGGCGGTGTCGGGGATGACCAGGCCGCTGGCGGTGGTCTCCTCGGACTCGTTGGGCTTGACGACGATGCGGTCGTCGAGGGGCTGAATGGCCATGTGCACAACTCCGTTTGCGGTTAGCACTCTCAATGGGCGAGTGCTAACGATACGCACCTCCACCCCAGCGAGCAACCCGGGGATGGCAAACAACAGGGAAATCGTCGGGAGAACGCCGGCCTCGCCGAGCGGAACGACCAGCGGCGGCACCAGCATCCCGGTTCGCGACCCAGCTGCCGCCGGATCGGGATCGGAGCGACGAGCGGCGGCACCAGCATCCCGGTTCGCGACCCACCTGCCGCCGGATCGGGACGAGATCAGAGGGTCGGCAACCGCAGGTTGGGGAAGGCGCCGGTGTCGAGGGGCGAAGGGCCGTCGCTCTGGAGGCGCCACCAGGCGGCGGCGGCGACCATGGCCGCGTTGTCGGTGCACATCTCGCGGCTGGGCAGGAACGGGTGCAGGCCGTCGGCCATGCAGGCGTCGATCAGGCGGGTACGCAGCTGGGAGTTGGCGGCCACGCCTCCGGCGAGCGCCATGCCCTTGGCCCCGTGGTCCTGGGCGGCCCGGCGGGCCTTCTGCACCAGCACGTCGACGACGGCCTCCTGGAACGACGCAGCCACGTCGGGCGTCGACACGTCGGGGTGCTTGCGCACGTAGTTGACGACGGCCGTCTTGACCCCACTGAAGGAGAAGTCGTAGCCGTCGTCGAGGATGGCCCGGGGGAAGGCGATGGCCGTCGGGTCGCCGTCGATGGCGATGCGGTCGATGGCCGGCCCGCCGGGGTAGCCGAGCCCGAGGTAGCGGGCGACCTTGTCGAAGGCCTCCCCCGCCGCGTCGTCGATGGTCGAGCCGAGCAGGCGGTAGCGGCCGTGGCCCTCCATCAGCACCAGCAGGGTGTGGCCACCCGAGACGAGCAGCACGACGATCGGCAACTCGATGTCGGGCTCCTCGAGCATGGCCGCGTACATGTGGGCCTCGAGGTGGTTCACCGCCACGAACGGGACGTCCCACACCAGGGCCAGCGCCTTGGCCGCGCTCACACCGACGAGCAGCGCGCCGACCAGTCCGGGACCGACCGTGGCGCCCACCGCGTCGACGTGGTCGTCGCTGATGCCGGCCTCGATGAGGGCCCGGGCCACCACGGGCGTCAGCAGCTCGACGTGGGCCCGGCTGGCGATCTCGGGGACGACGCCGCCGAACCGGGCGTGGAGCTCGACCTGGCTGCTCACGACCGAGGAGAGCACCTCCTTGGCGTCGACCACGACGGCGGCGGCCGTCTCGTCGCACGACGTCTCGATCCCGAGCACACGGGTGCCGGTCACGACCGCCCTCCTGAGGTCGGGCCGGCCATGGCCTCGACGACGGTGCGGCCGGGGACGGCGGCCTCGATGCGGTCGAGGCGAGCCGAGTAGTCGGGCCCGTCGACGTCGTGGGCCCACATCACCAGCGCATCCTCGTTGGTCTCCTGGTAGTAGTTGCGGCGGATCCCCGCCGGGGCGAACCCGAACGTGCGGTACATGGCCTGGGCCGGTTCGTTGCCGGCCCGCACCTCGAGCGTGAGGGCGGTCGCGCCCCGCTCGACCGCCTCACGGCAGAGCGCCAGCATGAGCCTGGTGCCGATGCCCCGCCCGCGCCAGGCCCGGTCGACCGAGATGGTGGTGACATGACCATCGTCGCCGAGGAAGAGCATGCCGGCGAACCCGACGACGGTCCCTCCGACCTTGGCCACCAGGTAGCGCCGGCCGCGCTCGCTGGCCAGCTCGCCCATGAACAGCCCGAGTGACCAGCCGCGGTGCTCGGCCTGACCCTCGATGCGCAGCACCGTCCGGAGGTGACGGCGGCGCATCGGCATCAGGGTGACCACCAGATCGGCCGGGTCGCGCTGCAGGTCGTCACCGCGGGCGGCCATCAGCCGGTCTCCCGCGTGGTCCAGTTGATCTCGGCGTCCGGCTTGCGCAGGTACATCGGCGTGAGGTCCCAGGGCTTCACGAACTGCTCGCGCAGGGCCTGGGCGTGGGCCAGCATCACGAGCGACGACGCCGACGGGTGGGCCAGCTCGGCGCCCACGACCTCGACCTTGTTCAGGCCGTCGAAGACCTCCCGGTAGCGGATGGCGCCGTCGCCGACGAGCAGGCACTCCTCGCCGGAGGCCAGCAGCTCCCCGGCCAGGTCGTCCGCGGTGCCGACGCAGTGGTCGCTCAGCCGCTGCACGCCTCCCGGCACCTGTCGGTAGAAGGCGTAGAACAGCTCGCCCCGCCGCGGCGTCGATCGCCGCCACCACCAGCCGGGAGCTGAACCGCACCGGGAAGGCGAGCAGGTCGAGGCTCGGGACCCCGATCATCGGCACCCGCAGCGCATGGGCCATGGCCTTGGCCGCGGCCACCCCGACCCGCAGCCCGGTGTAGAGCCCCGGCCCGAGGTCGACGGCCACCACGCTGATCTCCGACAGCTCGATGCGGGCCTGGCGGCAGATGAACTCGATGGCCGGCGTGAGCGACTCGGCGTGGCGCTTGCCGCGTGCCGACAGCGTCGAGGCCAGCACCCCCTCGTGGCCGCCGATGGCACAGCTCACCTGGACGGTGGCGGTGTCGATGCCGAGGATCAGCACGAGCCACCTCCGACCGGGCCACCGTCGGGCTGGCCGGGCCCGGACGCATCGTGGGCGTCGGACGGCGCATCGTCGGCGACGAGCCACGGGCGGAGGGCCAACGCCAGCGCCCGGCTGCGGGCCGACCAGCGGGGACCGATGGACTCGACGTCGAGGATGCGGTCGTCGTCGGCGTCGCCGTAGGTGAGCCGGACGAGCAGGTAGTCGGCCGGGAGCGCGGGGATGATGGCGTCGCCCCACTCGACCAGGGTGACGCCGCCCTCGTCGAGCATCTCGGGCAACCCGATGTCGAGCACCTCGGTGAGCTGCTCGAGCCGGTAGACGTCGAGGTGGTTCAGCTCCAGACGACCCTCGTACTGGCTGGCCAGGGTGAAGGTGGGGCTGGTGATCGGCTCGACGACCCCGAGGGCCCTGCCGAACCCCTGGGCGAACGCGGTCTTGCCGGCCCCCAGCTCACCCGCCAGCAGGATCAGGTCGCCCGGGCGGGCCAGCTCGGCCAGCGCCGCGGCCAGCGTCCTGGTCTCGTCGACCGATCGGGTGCGGGCCAGCAGCATCAGCCCTTGCTCCCCTCGCTCGAGACCGTCGGGCTGCCGGCCGCGACGAGCGCGCGCTTGGCCCGCACGAAGTCGGCCCGCATCTGGGCGAGCGGCTCGCCGCCGCCGCGCAGGGCATAGGCCGGGTGCAGGGTCGGGATGAGGATCGCTCCCCGATAGGGGTAGTCGTGGCCGCGCAGCTTGGTGATGCCGACCGTCGAGTCGAGCAGGAGCTGCCCGGCGAACTTGCCGAGCGTGACGAGGACGCGGGGTGCGATGAGGTCGAGCTGCTGCTCGAGGTAGGGACGGCACGCCGTGATCTCCTCCGGTCGGGGGTCGCGGTTGTCCGGTGGCCGGCACTTGACGACGTTGGCGATGTAGACCTGCTCGCGGGTGATGCCCAGCTCCTCGAACATCAGCTTGTCGAGCAGCTTGCCCGACCGCCCGACGAACGGCAGGCCCTGGCGGTCCTCCTCCGCACCGGGACCCTCCCCGATGAACACGAGGTCGGCGCTGGGGTCGCCCATGCCGAACACCACCTGCGTACGGCCCTCGGCCAGAGGGCAGCGGGTACACGTGCTCGCAACGGTGGCGAGCTCCTCGAGCGCGGTGGGCACCCGGCGATGCTATCGGTGCGCGGGTGCCCCACCCAGACCGCGGATGGCCTGCTCGACCGCCACGACAGCCAGCGCCCGCACCAGATCGAGATCGGCGTCGATCTGTCCGGTCGCCGCCGCCACGAGCGCATCGCCGTCGGCGGAGGTGTGCGGGGGGAACAGGGCCCGGGCCATGCCGTCGTGGCCACCCTGAGCCACGACCAGGCAGCCGGCCTTGTCGAGTCGGGCGTTGGTGGCGACGACCCCGATGGTGGTGTTGGTGGATCCGTCGTCGGCCAGGCCCTCGTCGTGGAACGCCTCGTCCGTGCGCCGCAGCGAGCCGAGATCGACCGGCCTCGACGTGACGGTGCCGTCGTCGACGTCGCCCGTGGCGTTCACCGCCAGCAGCGCGGCCACGACGACGTCGCCGTCGCGCATGGTGGCCACCCCGAGGCCACCCGGCCGGGCATGCTGGCGGCCCCGCCACTTGCCGACGGTCGCTCCGGTGCCGGCACCGACCAGGCCGACCTCGTGCGAACCGCCGCTCGCCGCTCGGCATGCGGCCCGCCCCTCGGCCGACCCGGGACGGGCGGTCGGGTCACCGACGCCCAGGTCGAACAACGACAGCCCCACCACGATCGGCACCACGCCGAACGCGGTCGTGAACCCCACGCCCTCGACCTCGAGCTCGGACATCACTCCGTCGGCCGCGGCCAGCCCGAACGCCGATCCGCCCGACAGCACGACCGCGTCGAGCCGCTTCACCGTGCGGTGCGGGGCCAGCAGCTCGAGCTCACGGCTGGCCGGTGCCCCACCCCGCACCTCGGCCGAGGCCACCGTGCCCTCCGGGAACCGCACGACGGTGCACCCGGTGCCGCGCTCGGCGTCGGTCCAGTGGCCCACGAGCACGCCGTCGACGTCGGTGATCACCCGCGCACGCTACCCCCCGCTTCTGGTGATGGTCTGAAGGCCCCTGGGCCCTCAGACCATCACCGGTTCAGCGGTTCAGCGGCTCGGTCGGTAGGTGCGCGGGACGCGGGGGCCGATGCCACAGACGATCTCGTAGGCGATGGTGTCGAGCGGCGCCGCCCAGTCGGCCGCGGTGATGACCTCGTCGCCCTGACGGCCGATCAGGATCGCCTCGTCGCCCGCGACGACGGCGTCGTCGCCCACGTCGACCATGAGCTGGTCCATGGTGACGACGCCGACGATGGGGCGGCGCCGACCACCGATGAGCACCTCACCGCCGACCGACGACAGCCGGCGGGGCACGCCGTCGGCGTAGCCGATCGGCAGCGTGGCCACGCCGGTGTCCTGCTCGAACCGGTGGGTGAGGCCGTAGGAGATCCGCTCGCCGGCCCGCACCCGCTTGACCATGGTGACCTCGGTGCGCAGGGTGAGGGCCGGGCGCAGGTCGACCCGTCCGTCGAGGGCCGGGGCGGGGCTGATGCCGTAGATGCCGATGCCGGCCCGCACGAGGTCGTAGCGGCTGCGCGGGTGCTCGATGCCCGCGGCCGTATTGGCCGCGTGGCGCATGACGGGGCCCAGGCCGGCCCGCTCGATCTCGGCGACGACCTCGTCGTAGCGATCGAGCTGCTCGTCGGTGAACGGGTTGCCGGGCTCGTCGGCCACCGCGCAGTGGGTCCACACCGCCTCGAGGCGAAGCTCGGGGCGACGGGCGATCTCCTTGGCCAGGACGAGCACCTCGTCGCGGGAGGCGCCGACCCGGTTCATGCCCGTGTTCACCTTGAGGTGCACGTCAGCGACCCGGCCCTGGGCCCGAGCGGCGTCGGCGACCGCGTCGACGCCGGCCTGGCTGTAGACGCTCACCCGGAGGTCGTACCGCACGGCGGCCGCGATGTCGGCCGGACGGGGCTCGGACAGCAGCAGCACGGGCGCGTCGAGGCCGGCCTTGCGCAGCACCGCGCCCTCCTCGACGAGCGCCACGCCGAGCCACGACGCGCCGGCGGCCAGGGCCGCCTGCCCGACGGCGATGGCACCGTGCCCGTAGCCGTCGGCCTTGACCACGGCGCAGAGCTCGGCCGGCGCCACCACCTCGCGCAGCACCCGGACGTTGTGCGCGATCGCCTCGAGGTCGACCTCGGCCCGTGCCGCGCGCATGGCCCGTGCTATCCCTCGGCCCGGGTCTCCGACTGACCCTGGCGCTGATCCTGGACGATGGCGCGAACGATGTCGCCCCGGGCGATCAGCCCGACCAGGTGGCCCTCGCCGTCGACCACCGGCACGCCGCGAGATCTCGTTGTCGTGCATGGTCGTGGCCGCGTCCTCGACCGACGCCATGATGTCGATGGTGACCGGGTCGGCCGTCATGACCTCGCCGACCGTGGCACCCAGCGCCTTCGACACGGAGTCGTCGAGCTCCTTGTGGTCGAACGGCCAGGTGACGTTGACGCCCAGGAAGTTCACGACCGTCGGGAAGTGCACGCGTGCCTCCTCGACGATGAGGTCACCGGTGGACAGCATGCCGAGCACCGAACCGGCCTCGTCGACGACCGGGCCGGCGTCGATGCCACCGTCGACGAGCTGCTGCATGGCGGTCTGCACGTTCTCGTCGGGGGTGAAGGTGACGACCTCGGTGGTCATCACCTCGGTCACGCGCATGTCTCGCAGCGACATCGGGGCTCCTGGTCAGGTGTCCGGCGGTGCGGACGTCGTCGATGCCACGTCGAGGCGGTCGAGCACCACGGGGAGCAGCCCCGGGATGTCGCCGGCGACGAGGCCGTGGCGCCAGCCTAGGTCGCCGGCCCGTCCGTGGAGGAACGCTCCCCCCGCCGCCGCCCGCAAGGGATCGAGGCCCTGGGCGGCCAGGCCGCCGATGATGCCGGCGAGCACGTCGCCCGTGCCCGCGGTGGCCAACCGGGCATCGCCGGAGTCGACGACGAGCACCTGCCCGTCGGGCGCCGCCACCACGGTGGGGCCGCCCTTGAGGAGCACGACGCACCCCAGCCGGCTGGCCAGATCGCGGGCCGCGGCCAGCCGATCGGCCCCGGGCCGCGTGCCGGCGACACGCTCGAACTCGCCGTCGTGGGGCGTCAGTATCACGTTCGGCCCGACCAGCTCGGCCGCCGACGAGCCGAGGGCGGTGATCGCGTCGGCATCGACCACGACCGTCGGTCGGCGGTCGCCACTGCTCGCCCCCGCGCCGGAGAGCGCCGACAGGAGTCCGCGGACGTCGGCCGCCATCGCCTCGGAGGTGCCGAGCCCGTTGCCGACCACGGCGGCCGCGAACCGCCCGACCTCGTCGAGCACGTCGCCGGCCCAGCCTTCGGCGGGCAGCGCCGTCCGCACCACCTCGACGGGCACGTGCGGTGCGTCGACGCCGCCGCCCGGCGTGCTCAACCGCACATAGCCCGCGCCTGCTCGTTGGGCCCCGGCCGCGACCAGCGCGGCGGCGCCGTCCATCCCGGGGCTGCCTGCAACCACCCAGACCGCGTGCAGCCACTTGTGGGCCGACGGGTCGCGGCGGGGCAGCCAGCTGCGCACGTCGCCCGTCTCGACGAGCCACGAACGGGCCGCGGAGACGTCGAGCCCGATGTCGGCCACCTCGACCCGACCACTGAATCCGGCGCCCGGCGCCAGCAGCAGGCCGGGCTTCAGCGCGGCGAAGCTGACCGTGCGATCGGCCGGGAGCACCCGGGAGTCGGGCCCCGACGGCAGCACGCCGGTGAGCCCGTCGACACCGCTCGGGATGTCGACGGCGAGCACGAGCGCGTGTCCGGGCACCGACGGCGCTCGGAACTCCCCCTGGAACCCGGTGCCGTAGGCCGCGTCGATGACGAGGTCGCACGAGGGGATCGACTCTGGCCGATCGCCGGCATCGACGATCTGGACCGCCACTCCCCGCTGCCGCAGTCGGCGGGCCGCCTCGCGACCGTCGTTGCCGTTGTTGCCCTTGCCCGCCAGCACGACGACCCGCCGCCCGTAACCGCCCCCCAGCATGGCCAGCGCGGCCCGGGCCACCGCGCCGCCGGCCCGCCCGATGAGCACCTCGACCGGCTCGGGGGCGGCCCGGTCGATCGCCCCCATCTCCTCGGGTGTGACGATCGGGATCATCCGAGCGCCACCACCACGGCCTGGGCGAGGTGGTCGGTGTGGCTGATGGTCAGCATCCACCGCTGCACGCCGCGCTCGGTCGCCACCGCGGCGGCCGTGCCGTGCAGCAGCAGCGAGGGCGCTCCGGACTCGGCCCGGACGACCTCGATGTCGCGCATCACCACCTCGCCCAACCCGACGCCGAGGGCCTTCATGGTGGCCTCCTTCGCGGCGAAGCGGGCACCGAAGCGCTCCGTCGGGTCGTGCCGCTGACGGGCGTACCGCTGCTCGCCCTCGGTGAACACCCGGCCGACGATGGTCGGCGTCCGATCGAGCACGACGCGGAACCGGTCGAGGTCGACCAGGTCGTTGCCGATGCCGATCACCGAGCCGGCCTGGCCCTCGATCGGGCCTCCACCGATCGGGAGGTCGAGGGTCACGCGTGCCAGTGGTCGGCCAGGTCGTTGACCGGCTCGGTCAGCAGGTCGATCACCGAGAGCGTGCCCAGCAGGTCGTCGCGGAACGTGGGCTCGGTCTCGGTGACCGCGTCCTTGAGCGCCGAGAACCGGCCGCGGTAGCCCTGCAGCACCGAGCGCATGGCGCCGACCGGCATGTGGTCCGGGAACCGCACGTGCAGCAGGGTGAGGCCGGTGGCCTGGGTGTCCTTGACCTCGGGGACGATGATGACGGTGCGCCCGTCGTGGCGGCCGCGCGCGACGGTGACGAGGCGCTCGGTGGCCACCCGGTGCTTGGTGCCTCGCAGCTCGGGGCTGGTCTCGGTGCGACTCGTGAGCTCTCGGCCCAGACCGCCACGGTCGATCACCACCACGCTGGCCGGGCGGCGGTCGTCGTCGACCCGTCCTTCGATGCGGTAGCGGGTGAAGCCGAGCACCTCGACCACGGCCGGGTCGAGGTTGGCGAGGGTGCGCAGCGAGCCGTAGGAGAGCTGATCGCGGGCGACCCCCGTGGCCAGCACCTCGAGCACGAGGGGCACCTGCAGCAGGCTCTCGTCGCTGCGGGAGATGCCGACAGTGACGGTCTTGGCCTGGTGCTTGATGGCGTCGACCGGTCGGGTCAGCTCCTCGATGGCCCGGGTCAGCGACGTGGTGAGGTCCTCGATGACGACGCTCGGCGTGCCGACCTTGCCGTGCTCGACCTGGTAGGCCTCGAGCGGCAGCACGCCGAGGGCGTAGCGGAACAACGCGGCGAGGCGCACGGCGGTGCTGGCCTCGAGATGGCCGTCGTAGTCGCCGCTGCGCAGCCAGTCGAAGAAGCGCGACGCGGGCGACTCGAGCGCCGGCACGAGGTCGGCGAGCAGGTCGTCACCGGCGCGCGTGGGCCCGGCCGAGATCGCCGACTCGATGGCGGCGCGGGCCTCGCGCAGCGGTCGGGCCTGGGCATCGATGGCGAGGGCCGCCTCGTAGCCGAAGAGGTGCCCGGCCATGGTCGCCAGCACGAAGGCGAGGCTCGGGTGGGTGCCGGGCACGACGATCACCTGGAGCGCAGCTGAGAAGCGCCCCTGACCCTCGCTGGCGATCACGATGGGCGCGGCCTTGTGGGCCCGGTAGATCGCGATCTCCTTGGCCACGTCGTCGGCCGTCGACCCGGTGAGGCCGGCGGCGCAGACGAGGATCATGGGTTCGGCCGAGAGGTCGATGTGCTTCTTGTCCTCGGTCGAGTCGCAGGCGATCGACTTGTAGCAGAGCTCGGAGAGCTTGATGCGCAGCTCCTGCGCGGCGATCTTGTTGACCCCGTTGCCGACGATGGCCCAGTAGCGGCGGCTCGGGGCGAAGCGCTGGGCCGCCTCGGCCAGCGCACCTCGGCACAACAGGGTGCGGGTCATCAGCTCGGGCAGCTCGCGCAGCGCGGCGAGCACCTCGCCACGCGGATAGGCCGGGTCGATGCCGATCTCGTCGGCCATGGCGAGGGCCAGCAGGAAGCCGGCCGCGATCTGGGCGTAGAACGCCTTGGTCGACGCCACGCTCATCTCTACGTCGCGGCCGTCGGACGTGTACAGCACGCCGTCGGCCTTGTCGGTGAGGTCGCTCCCCCGCCGGTTGACGATGGCGATGACCCGACCGCCCCGGGAACGGACCAGGTCGACGGTGCGGTTGGTGTCGGTGGTCGTGCCGGACTGGCTGACCGCGACCACCAGCGTGTCGGACATGTCCGGCCGGAGGGCGAACCCGGACAGCTCGGTGGCCAGCACGGCGCGCACGTCGATGGGAGCGTCGCCCACTGCCGCCCGCAGCGCCACGGCCAGGCTCTGACCGGCGACGGCCGCGGTGCCCTGGCCGATCACCAGCACCCTCGTGATCGAGCCCGAGCGCAGGTCCTCCCGCACGTCGTCGGGCAGGGCGTGCGCCGGGAGCTTCACCACCAGTTCGCCGTCGATCTCGAGCAGCTTGCCCCGCAGCGTCTTGCGGAACGACGCCGGCGCCTCGGAGATCTCCTTCAGCAGGAAGTGCGGGGAGTCGCCGCGGTCGATGTCACGGGTGGTGATCTGCGCGGTGGCCAGCTCGGTGGCGAGCACCGGGAGCGGCGTGCCGTCGTAGGCCAGCCGCTCGATGCCCGACAGCTCACCGGCCTCGGCGCCGCGGAGGTGGACGATCTGGCCCCTCGTGGCGTTGGGGTTGGTCGGGTCGGCGGGGGTCTCACCGTCCATGCGGAGGTAGGTGGCGGTCTCCTCGACCAGTCCGTAGGGCTCGCTGGCCACCAGGAAGGCGTCGTCGGCCAGCCCCACGTAGAGGGCCTGCCCGCTCCCCCGCAGCGCGATCAGCAGGTCGCCCGGGAGATCGCCCACGCTGGCCCCGATGGCCACCGACCCCTCGAGGACGTCGACCGTCCGCCGGAAGGCCTCGACCGGGTCGGTGCCGGCCGCCAGGTGGCGCGATACCAGCGTGGGGATCACCTTGGCGTCGGTGGTGATCTCAGCCGGGATCCGCAGGGCTTCGGTGGCCTTGAGGTCGGCGAAGTTGTCGACGTCGCCGTTGAGCACCGCGGTCACGTAGGGGCCGGCGACCCGATCGAGCTCGTCGGAGTTCAAGGGGTGAGCGTTGGCCTGGGAGATGATGCCGACGCTGGCCCACCGGGTGTGGCCCAGCACCACGGCCTCGGCCGTCGGTGCGGCCACCGCCCGTCGCAGCAGCTGATCGCCGAGGATGGCGGCGCGCAGGGCCCGCGTGTTGTCGCCGAGCTCACCGATCTCGGCCGATGCCTTGTAGACGAAGCTGAGGTTGCCGTCCGAGGTGCGCACGGCCATCGACCCGAAGAGGGCGTCGGCCGTGCGCGCGGCCAGGGCCGACGCCACGTCGGGTGCGTCGAGGTCGAGGCCATGGCCCCGGACCAGCAGGTGCAGGCCCGCCGAGTCGCGCCCGCGCACCTCGAGCCGATCGAGCGCCGACAGGGCCTGTTGCACCGACGTGAACACGGCGATGGCGGCGTCGCCGGCCTCGCTGCCGGCCAGCTCGCCGACGGCCTCGCGCGGTGCGCAGCCGGTCCCGGTCGATGGCCCAGACCGCGTCCTTGAGCTCGACCATGGCCGCGTTGACCGCCTCGAGCCCGGCTCCTCCGTCGGCCGCGACCGCGTCGGCCCCCACCCGGTCCAGGTCCTCGTCGATGGCCGCCACCCGGTCGCCGAGCGCTCGGGCCCGGTGCTCGACCGATGCCATCAGGTCGCGGTCGCGCACCAGCGCCAGCACACCGGGCACGCCACGCAGCAGTCGGTCGGCGGCCTCGATCTGACCGGCGGCGGCCGAGAGGGACGCAGCGTCGTAGGAGGTGCCGACCGCGGCGAGGACCGATGCGGCCGAGTCGAGCAGGTCGAGCACCTCGGCGGCGGCAGGTGGGATTCGGTCGGTGGGGCGACGGACGACGGCGATGATCCCGCACATGGGGGGCGGCTACCTTCCCTCTGGGCTGGGCACTGGAGAGCGACTCCCGCGCCGCACCTGGGTGGACCCACCCGTCTGCGTTGACGGACGGTCGGCTCGAACACGAACGGTCGGCGACCGCCCGCGGGCGGTCAGAGTCATCCGAGTGTAGGCGGCCGGGCCCGGTCTCACGTGCTCGGGGCCACCCGGTACTGTGCCCGGATGCCGGACCGTGGGATCCCGGACGCCCCCTCCCGTCCCCGCCCGTCGACCCCGGCCTTCGTCGCGGTCGTGATCGGGCTGCTGGTGCTGGCCACCGCGCTGCGGGTCCCCGGTCTCGGCGCCGGGCTGCCCTACTCGAGCTACATCGACGAGGGCCACTACCTGCACCCGACGGCGCACATGATCGCCGACGGCACCTACCACGGCGGCGACTACCAGAACCCCTACGAGCACCCGTCCCTGCCCTACGACGCCATCGCCCTGAGCGCCGAGCTCTACCGGCTCACCGGCGACACCGCCATCGAGTCGGGCGCGGTGGCCACCGACGAGACCCCGTACTACGACCTGATGCAGCCGTCGGAGCTCATCCTCATCGGGCGGCTCGTGATCCTCGCCTTCAGCGTCGGCACCGTGCTGCTGACCGTGCTGCTCGGCACCCGCCTGACGGGCCGGCGCGGCGGCATCATCGCCGGTGTGCTCGTGGCGTTCCTGCCCGTGCTCGTGTCGCGCAGCGCCATCGTGACCGCCGACCCGGTGGTCACCTTCTTCACCACTGCGAGCGTGCTCGCGGCCTGCGTCCTCGCCGGCACCGCGGCGACGTCGCGTCGCCTGCTCATCGGCGCGGCCGCGGCCGGGGCCCTGGCCGGCATGGCCTTCACCTCGAAGTACCCGGCGGGAGCGGTCGTGCTCGTCGTGCTCGCGGTGATCGCCCTGCGCCGCGACCTCCCCGGTGCCGCTCGGGCCCGGCTGGCCGGCGCCGCCCTCGGCGCCGCGGTGGTCGCGGCGGTGGTGACCATGCCCGCGCTCGTGCTCAACACCGGCCAGGTCATCCGCGACGTGAGGTACGAGGCGTCCGTCTACGGCAAGTACACCGACGGGCACTACTGGACGTGGCTCGTGGATCCGGCCCAGATCGGCTGGCTCTTCACCGCCCTCGCCGTCGTGGGCATCGTCCTGCTGGTGCGGAACCGGGCCACGCGATCGACCACGATCGGGTGGTTGGTGTTCGCGCTGCCCTTCGCCACCTACCTCGTCGCCCAGCAGTTCCAGCCGGTGCGCAACCTGATGCCGCTGCTCCCGTTCCTCGCCGTGGCCGCCGCCGCCACCATCCTCGAGGGGGCGCGGTCGCTCGCTCGGGTGATCCCGCTCGACCGGCGGAGCCGCGCCGCCACCGCGGCGGCGACCACGGCCATCGTCGTCGCCGCCCTGTTCTTCGGTGGCGTGACGCCCTACCTCCGCTCGAGCACGAAGGTCGTCGACAGCCGCACCCAGGCCGTCGACTGGCTCGAGCAGCACGTCGGCCCCGACGACCGGGTGCTGGTGGTCGAGGAGCTCGCCATCATGCCCGTCGACCTGGACCGCATCGGCGCGCAGGTCACCGTGCTGTCCATCGCCGAGGGGGCCGCGAAGGGTGCCATCGCGGCCGATCCCCCTGATCTGCTCGACTACGACTACGTCGTCACCGGCTCGTTCAAGTCCGGCACCTACGCGCCGGGGACCCCCGTCTGGGTGCCCCCCGGATCGACCGGTCCGACCGCCTCGTTCGGGGCCAGCCCCACCGTGCCCAACCCGAACAACTGGCGCACGAGCGAGGAGATCGTGACGATCTACCGCAACGGCTGACGACGGTCAGGGCTGGAGATCGGCGGCGCGCCGGTTGACCGCGTCGACCAGTCGGTCGGCGGCCGAGCGGGCCACCGCCTCGTCGGGGGCCTCGACCATCACCCGGACCAGCGGCTCGGTGCCGCTCGCCCGGACCAGCACCCGGCCCCGCTCGCCCAGCTCGGCCTCGACCGCCGCGATCTCGGGCGCCAGCGACTCGACCAGGTGCGGGTCCCGCCGGGCCACGCGGACGCCGACGAGCACCTGCGGCAGGCGGGTCATGGCCGCGGCGGCCAGCTCGGACAGCGGGCGCCCGGCCCGCACCAGCAGGTCGAGCACCTGCAGGCCGGTGAGCAGGCCGTCGCCGGTGGTGGCCAGACGCCGGAAGATCACGTGACCCGACTGCTCGCCGCCGAGGGCCAGCCCCCGCTTGTCGAGCGCCTCGAGCACGTAGCGGTCCCCCACCTGGGTCTCGACCACCTCGATGCCGTGCTCGGCCATGGCCAGGCGGAAGCCGAGGTTCGTCATCACGGTCACCACGACCGCGTCGTCGGTGAGGCCCCCCCGCTCGCGGAGGTCGAGGGCGCACAGGGCGATGAGGTGGTCGCCGTCGACCAGCTCGCCCTGCTCGTCGACCGCGAGCACCCGGTCGGCGTCGCCGTCGAAGGCCAGCCCGACCGCGGCTCCCGACGCCACGACCGCGGCCTGCAGGTCGGCCGGGTGGGTCGAGCCGCAGCGGTCGTTGATGTTCAGACCGTCGGGCTCGGCGTGCAGCACCCGCACCGAGGCTCCGAGACGCCCGAGCAGTTCGGGCGCGATCGCCGAGCTCGAGCCGTTGGCGCAGTCGACGACGACCTCCAGGCCGTCGAGCCGGCGGCCGTCGAGCGAGTCGACGAGCGACCGGCACCAGCGCTCGATGTCGGCGTCGGCCGCCCGCCGGTCGCTCCCGCCTCCGGCCGCGCCCGACCGGGCGTCGTCGGCCCCGTCCGCGGCCGGGGCCTCGGCCAGCACGCGGTCGAGCTCGGCCTCGAGGTCGGCCTCGACCGCGTCCGACAGCTTGACCCCGCCGGCCGCGAAGAACTTGATCCCGTTGTCGTCGAACGGGTTGTGCGACGCCGAGATCACCGCCCCCGGCACCTGGCGGTCGGCGCACACCCAGGCGATGGTCGGGGTGGGGACCACGCCGAGCACCTCGACGGTCGCCCCGCCCAGGGCCAGCCCGCGGGCCAGCGCCGCCTCGAGGCGGGGGCCGGACCGTCGGGGGTCACGGCCGATGACGAAGCCGGATCCGGCCACGCCGGCACCGAGCACCGTGGCCGCGGCGCGCCCGAGCGCCGCGACGAGCACATCGGTGAGCTCGTCGGCCGGGCCGCGAACGCCGTCGGTTCCGAAGCGCAGGGACATGCCCCCGCGACTATCGCTTGGAGTACTGAGGCGCCTTGCGGGCCTTCTTGAGGCCGTACTTCTTGCTTTCCTTCTCCCGCGAGTCACGGGTGAGGAATCCGGCCTTCTTCAGGTCGGGGCGCAGCTCGGGGTCGAGGTCGATGAGCGCCCGGGAGATGCCGTGGCGCAGGGCGCCGGCCTGGCCCGAGGGCCCACCACCGTCGAGGGTGGCGTCGATGTCGTAGACCTCGGCGGTCTCGGTGATGCGCAGCGGCTCGGTGAGGATCATCCGGTGCGTCTCCGACGGGAAGTAGTCGGTGACCGCACGCTTGTTGACGGTGATCACGCCGGTGCCGGGGCGGACCCGGACGCGGGCGACGGCCCGCTTGCGGCGACCGGTGGTCTGGGTCAGTGGCTTGGACATCGTTCGTCGTCCTTCGTTCAGCTGCGGGCGCGAGCCTGCTCGAGCGCCAGCGGCTGCGGCTGCTGGGCGGCGTGCGGATGGGTGGGGCCGCCGTAGACCTTGAGCTTCGAGATCTGGGCGCGGCCGAGGCGGGTCTTGGGCAGCATGCCGCGGATCGACCGGCGCACGGCCTCCTGCGGCTTCTTGGTCATGAGGTCGCCGTAGGAGCGCTCACGGATGCCACCCGGGTAGCCGGAGTGGCGGTAGATCATCTTCTTCGACGCCTTGTCCGACGTGAGCACCATCTTGTCGGCGTTGACGATGATGACGTGGTCGCCGGTGTCGATGTGGGGCGTGTAGATCGGCTTGTGCTTGCCGCGCAGGATGCGGGCCGCCTCGGTGGCCACGCGGCCGAGGACGAGGCCCTCGGCATCGATGACGTACCAGGCGCGCTGGATCTCGCTGGCTTTGGGGGAGTACGTGCGCACGCGCAGACCTTTGGTTCGTGGCTTTCGAAGGAGCCGCAGCGGTGCCGAGCACACACCAGGGCGACCGACCACGATACGGGGGGTGACCGCCAAGGGCAAACCGGTGCCAATCAGTAGGCCAGCCGGACCGCGGCCTCGGGGCTGTTGACGCGGAAGGCGATGCTCTCCTCGATGTAGAGCGTCACCGTCTCGGCGTCGTGGTCGAGGTAGCCCACCGACAGGTCCTCCCCCACCACCAGCTCGAAGTCGCCGCCACGCTGGCTGAGCACGACGGCACCGTCGACCGCCGGCGCCCACACCACCGGGCCGCCGAGGATCAGGCGAAGGTGCTCGAACACCGGGTAGCCGCCGTGCTCCGTGGTCTCGGTGACGCCGGTGTAGCAGCGGGCGCCGAGCGCGATCGCGTACGGTCCCCCGACGTCGGCGGCCCGCAGGACCGCCACCGCCCTGGCCACGTGGTTCGGGTAGTCGGTGTAGTCGTCGGTGATGGCGACCGACGGGTGCGGCGTCCGCGCCGCGATCCCCTCGATGCCGGCAGCCTCGAACCCGTGGAACAGCGAGCCGTCCTCGGCGAGGGCGGCGGCGCGGGATGCGGCGACCACCGCGTCGAGGTCGAGGTCCGGGGCGCCGCGATCGGCGGCGTCGAGCTCCGCTCGGGACATGGTGAACGGTGTGCGCAGCTCGATCAGGGGCTCCACGCGTCGCCGGGCCGCCGTCACGCCCGCGACCGGCCCCTCGGTGAGCGGCTGCACCCGGCCCAGATCGACCGCCGAGTGGCCCCACCCATGGGGGCCCGAGAAGTCGACCAGCTTGCGGCCGGCGAGGAAGTGCGTCAGCGACCGGGTCGCCTCGGCGTCGATCTGGGCCCAGGCCGCGGCGGTGATGGGCGCCTTGTCCCGCATCAGGTGGCTCACAGGGAATCCTCGCTCTCGTTGCGCAGGCCGCCGATCCCGAGGCTGCCGCTGGAGTCGGTCGATCCCTCGGCACCGTCGCCGTGCTCGACGGCCTCCTCGACCGCCAGGATGTCGCCGTCGGCGAAGAGGTAGGTGCGCAGGTGCTCGTCGAGCTTCGGGTCACGCCGGCGGAGCCACTCGAGCGTCATCGCCGCGTGCTCCTTCTCCTCGTCCCGGTTGTGGCCGAGCACCTCGGCCAGGTCCGGGTCGGTCGTGGCGGCAACCCGCTGGTCGTACCAGTCGACGGCTTCGAGCTCCTCCATGATCGACACGATCGCCCGGTGGCGGTCGATGACGTGTGGGGGCAGATCGTCCTCGTGCAGGGTCTCGCTGTTGCTCGCCATCCCCGTTCTCTACCCAGCTCACGGCCGGGACGTGCCCGCCATCGCCGGTTCCGACCGCCCGCTGCGCTCAGTAGCGCACCAGCCACAGGCACAGGCCGTGCGGCGGGGCCAACTGGCCGGCGGCGTGGCGGTCACGGGCGGCCAGGATCCCGGTCATCTGGCCCGGCGTGTGCCGGCCGAGGCCGACCTCGACCAGGGTGCCGACGATGCTGCGCACCATCTGGTGGCAGAACGCGTTGGCCTCGATCTCGAAGCGCAGCACGTCGTCGTCGAGCGGGTCCCACCGGGCCCGGATGACCCGCCGGGTGAGCGACGCCGGAGGCGCTCCCTCGACCCGGTCGCGGGGCTTCACCCGCCTGGCCCGGCAGAACGACGAGAAGTCGTGCTCGCCGATGAGCGGATCGCAGGCCAGCCGCAGCAGGCTGAGGTCGAGGGGGCGTTCGACGTGCCAGGCCGTCGCGGGCGAGGAACGGATCGGGCACGGGCCGGTTGAGCACGGTGTAGCGGTAGACCCGGGACCGGGCCGAGAAGCGGGCGTCGAAGTCGGGCGCGGCGATGGCCGCGTCCCGTACGACGATGGCACTGCGGCCGATGTGGTTGAGGGCATGGCGCAGGTCGACCAGCGCGCCCTCGTCGGCCAGCCGGTCGGCCGGCGCGTCGAAGCTGACGACCTGGCCCCATCCGTGCACGCCGGTGTCGGTGCGACCGGCGCAGGTCAGCTCCACGGGTGCGCCCAGCACCCGCGACAGGGCGTCGGCCAGTGTCCCACCCACGGTCTTCACCCCCTCGTTGGGCGCGAAGCCGTGGAAGGCGGAGCCGTCGTAGGCGACGGTCAGGCGGACACGGACGGTGGCGACATCAGCGGTCGACACGGTTCGGCCCGTCCGAGGTCGACGCCTGGGACCGGGTGGGGCTCAGACCAGTTCGATGCGCGCCATCGGCGCGTTGTCGCCGTGGCGGGGGCCCAGCTTGAGGATGCGGGTGTAGCCACCCGGCCGGTCCGCGTAGCGCGGCCCGATCTCCTCGAACAGCTTGGAGGCCATGTCCTTGTCACCGATGAAGGCCACGACCTGGCGCTGGTTGTGGACCCCGCCCTTCTTGGCCTTGGTGATCATCTTCTCGGCGACGGGGCGCAACGCCTTGGCCTTGGCCTCGGTGGTGACGATGCCCTCGGCCGCGATCAGCGAGGCGACCAGGTTGGCCATCATCAGGCGCTGGTGCGAGGCGGTGCCGCCGAATCGACGGCTCTTGCGTGGGGTTGCAGGCATGGTGGCTCAGTCCCGGCTACGGAGCGACAGACCGCGCTCGTCGAGCTTCTGGATGACCTCATCGAGCGACTTCTGCCCGAAGTTGGTGATGGCGAGCAGGTCGTCCTCGCTCTTCTCGAGCAGCTCGCCGATGCTGTTGACCTGGGCCCGCTTGAGGCAGTTGCGGGGGCGCTCCGACAGGTCGAGGTCCTCGATGGGCAGCTCGAGGTCGGGCGAGCCGGCGGTGACCCCGCTGACCTCGCCGAGCTCGAGGCCCTGCGGCTCGTCGCTCATCTCCTCGACGAGCTGCACGAGGGTGCGCAGCGTGGCACCGGCCGAGGCCAGCGCCTCGCGGGCCGAGATCGACCCGTCGGTCTCGATGTCGAGCACGAGCCGGTCGAACGCGGTCGACTGCTCGACCCGGGTGGGCTCGACCGCGAAGGTCACCCGCCGGACCGGCGAGAAGATCGAGTCGACCGGGATCACGCCGATCGTCGACGAGGTCTTGTTGCGATCGGCCGACACGTAGCCCCGGCCCTTCTCGACGGTGATGTCGACGGCCAGGCGGCCGTTGCCGTTGAGGGTGGCGATGTGGAGGTCCTTGTTGAGGATCTCGACGTCGCTGGTCGACTGGATGTCGGCCGCGGTGGCCTCCTTGGGGCCTCGCACGTCGAGGCGCAGGGTGACCGGCTCCTCGGCGTAGACCTGCAGGACGAGGTCCTTGAGGTTGAGGATCACGTCGGTGACGTCCTCGGTGACGCCCTCGATGGTGTCGAACTCGTGCAGGGCGTCGTCGAACCGCACCTGGGTCACCGCCGCGCCCGGGATGGACGACAGCAGGGTGCGGCGCAGGGAGTTGCCGAGCGTGTGGCCGAAACCGGGCTCGAGCGGGCTGATGGCGAACAGCTGGCGATCGCCGTCGACATCGCTGAGAGCCTCGACCTTTGGGCGCTGAATGACCAGCATCTGCTTCTACCTCGATGAATCGCGTGATTCCATAGACCGAACAGGGTGTCCGCCGCCGCCGGGATCGGCGGGGGGAGGGGGATTACTTCGAGTAGAGCTCGACGATGAGCTGCTCGCGCACCGGCACGTCGATGTGCTCGCGCAGGGGCAGCTCACGGACGGTGACGGTGAAACCGCCATCGCCCTTCTCGAGCCAGGGCGGCGGGGTGCGGTCGAGCACGTCGGTGTTCCACTGGACGACCACCATCTCCCGGGACTTCTCCTTGAGGGTGATGACGTCGCCCTTGCGGACCCGGTAGCTGGGGATGTTGACCCGGCGACCGTTGACGAGCAGGTGCCCGTGACTCGTGAACTGGCGAGCCTGCGGACGGGTGGCGGCCCAGCCGGCGCGGTAGGCGACGTTGTCGAGACGGAGCTCGAGGAACCGGAGCATGTTCTCGCCGGTCACCCCCTCCCGGCGGTTGGCCTCCTCGTAGAGGTTGCGGAACTGCCGCTCGGTGAGGCCGTAGGTGAAGCGGGCCTTCTGCTTCTCCTGCATCTGGAGCAGGTACTCGGAGACGTTGCCCCGACGACGGGTGCGACCGTGCTCACCCGGGGGGTACGGCCGCTTGTCGAGGGCCTTGGTCTCGCCGCTGGTGCCGAAGATGTTGGTGCCGAGGCGACGGGAGATGCGGGCCTTGGGCCCGGTGTATCGAGACATGTCAGACCCTCCGACGCTTGGGCGGGCGGCAGCCGTTGTGCGGGACCGGCGTCACGTCCTTGATGCCGGTGACCTCGATGCCTGCGTTCTGGATCGAGCGGATGGCGGTCTCGCGGCCGGAGCCGGGGCCCTTGACCATGACGTCGACCTTGCGGACGCCGTGCTCCATGGCTCGGCGAGCGCACTGCTCGGCGGCCATCTGGGCGGCGAACGGGGTGCTCTTGCGTGACCCCTTGAACCCGACGTTGCCGGCCGAGGCCCAGGCGAGGACGTTGCCGTCCTGGTCGGTGATCGACACGATCGTGTTGTTGAACGAGCTCTTGATGTGCGCGACGCCGTAGGTGACGTTCTTGCGTTCCTTGCGGCGGGGCCGACGGCCTCCGGAGCTGGGCTTGGCCATTACCGTGCCACCTTCTTCTTACCGGCGACGGTCTTCTTGGGACCCTTGCGCGTGCGGGCGTTGGTGTGGGTGCGCTGACCGCGGACCGGCAGGCCCTTGCGGTGCCGCAGGCCCTGGTAGCAGCCGATCTCCATCTTGCGCTTGATGTCCTGGGACACCTCACGCCGGAGATCGCCCTCGACCTTGAGGCTCTGGTCGATGTAGCCCCGGATGCGGCTCACCTCTTCGTCGGTGAGGTCGCGGACCCGCGTGTTGGGGTCGATGTCGGTGGCGGCGCAGATCTGCTGGGCCGTCGTGCGGCCGATGCCGAAGATGTAGGTGAGCGAGATCTCCAACCGCTTCTCGCGGGGGATGTCGACGCCGGAGATGCGGGCCATCTATCCCTGCCTCTGCTTGTGACGCGGGTTGGTGCAGATGACCTGGACCCGCCCGTGACGGCGGATCACCTTGCACTTCTCGCACATGGGTTTGACGCTTGGACGTACTTTCATGGGTCTCGCCTGAATCCTCTGTTCAGGAACATCGGGGCGTGATCCCCCCGATGGGCCGGGCGCTCGTACGGCGGCCGGCTCTCGCTTCCGTGGTTACTTGTACCGGTAGGTGATGCGACCTCGGGTGAGGTCGTAGGGGGTGAGCTCGACCTGGACCCGGTCGCCGGGGAGGATGCGGATGTAGTGCATGCGCATCTTTCCGGAGATGTGGGCCAGTACCTTGTGCCCGTTCTCGAGCTCGACGCGGAACATGGCGTTCGGCAACGGCTCGGTCACAGTCCCTTCCAGGACGATCGCGTCTTCCTTGGGCTTGGGCAGCGTGCTACTCCCTACAACAGACGAGGCTTGACCTTGGCGACCGAAGCGCGCGAAACGCAAAGGTGCTTCCGAGGCGAAGGGAGATAGTAGCGTCCTGCGCCCGCTGCTCCAACTTCGGGCCCGACCGCCGTCGGCTCGGGAGCCCTCAATCCGGCAGGGTCAGGATCTCGGGGCCGTCGTCGGTGATGGCGATGGTGTGCTCCCAGTGGGCCGAGAGGCGCCCGTCACCGGTGACGACGCCCCAGCCGTCGTCGAGCAGGAACGTGTCGGGCGAGCCGGCGTTGACCATGGGCTCGACCGCGTAGACGTTGCCGACCCGCAGCTTCGGACCCTTGCCGGGCTGGCCGTAGTTGGGCACCTCGGGCTGCTCGTGCATGGCCTGGCCGATGGCGTGGCCGACGTATTCGCGCACCACGCTGAACCCGGCCGCCTCGGCCACCTGCTGCACCGCGTGGCCGATGTCGCCGATGTGGCGGCCGGCGATCATCTCGGCGATGCCGGCGTGCAGCGAGGCCTCGGTCACGGCGATGAGCCGCTCGGCCTCCGGCGTGATGTCGCCGACGCCCATGGTGAAGGCGGCGTCACCGTGCCAGCCGTCGATGATCGCTCCGCAGTCGATGGAGATGATGTCGCCGTCGCGGAGGCGGTGATCGTCGGGGATGCCGTGCACGATCATGTTGTTGGGCGACGCGCAGATCACGGCGGGGAAGCCGTGGTAGCCGAGGAAGTTCGACGTCGCCCCCCGGCGTTCGATCACGTCCCGGCCGATGGCGTCGAGCTCGAGGGTCGAGACCCCCGGGCGGACGGCGGCGCGGATGCGCTCGTGCATCTCGGCGACGACCCGCCCGGCCCGGCGCATGACGGCGATCTCGGCCGGGGTGCGCTGCACCGACGCCGAGCGCGCCATCTTCACGTCGCGGACCTCAGACCGTGGCGCGGGAGTCGACCGCGTCGATGAGCCGCTCGAGCACCTCGTCGGGCTTGCCCTCCCCGTTGACCTCGACCAGCAGGCCGCGCTCGGCGAACAGGTCGATGGCCGGGATGGTGTCGCGCTCGTAGGCCTCGAGGCGCTTGTTGATGGCGTCAGGGGTGTCGTCGGCCCGCTGCACGACCTTCCCACCGCAGTTGTCGCACGTCCACGGAGAGGTCGGGGGCAGCGAGGTGGAGTAGATGGCGCCGCAGTCCTCGCAGACCCGTCGGCTCGAGAGCCGCTCGAGCACCTTGTCGCGGGGCACCTCGAGGTTGACCGCCAGGTCGATCGGGGTGATGCTCGAGCAGGCCCCGGGCCTGGCCGACCGTGCGCGGGAACCCGTCGAGCAGGAACCCGTGGGCCAGCACGTCGTCGTGGGCCACCCGCTCGGTGATGAGCCCCAGCATGATGTCGTCGGGGAGCAGGGCGCCCGAGTCGACGTACTGCTGGGCCTGGCGGCCGAAGTCGGTGCCCTCGGCCATGGCGAGCGCGCAGCATGTCGCCGGTGGAGATGTGGGGTGCGCCGTAGTGCTCCGACAACAGGGCGGACTGCGTCCCCTTGCCGGCACCCTGACGGCCGAAGAGCACGAGCTTGACGGCCACTACTTCAGGAACCCCTCGTAGTTGCGCATCATCAGCTGGCTGTCGATCTGCTTCATCGTCTCGAGGGCCACGCCCACCGCGATGAGGATCGACGTGCCGGAGAACGACACCTGGTTGCCGGGGAGGTAGTGGGTGAGCAGGAGCGACGGGACCAGCGCGACGGCGGCGATGAACAGCGCGCCCGGCAGCGTGATGCGCGACAGCACCTTGGCCAGGTAGCGCTCGGTCTGGGGACCGGGCCGGATGCCGGGGATGAAGCCACCCTGCTTGCGCAGCGTGTCGGCCTGCTTGGCCGGGTCGAAGGTGATGGCCGTGTAGAAGTAGGCGAAGCCGATGATCAGCAGGCCGTAGAACACGAGGTGCACGATGTTGTCCGGCTTGACCAGGTAGTTGTTGACGAAGTCCTGCACGGACTTGCCCCACCCGTCGGCCGGCAGCACGAACGACAGCAGCTGGGGCAGGTAGAGCACCGAGCTGGCGAAGATGATCGGGATCACGCCGCTCTGGTTGACCTTGAGCGGGATGTAGGTGCTCTGGCCGCCGTACATGCGCCGGCCGACCACCCGCTTGGCGAACTGCACCGGGATGCGGCGCTGGCCCTGCTCGACGAACACGATGGCCACCAGGATGATCACGAAGACGATCAGGGTGATGACCAGCGCCAGCACGCCGGCCGAGGCCTTGATGCGGCTGCCCTGGGACGGCAGCGTCGACACGACCGAGGCGAAGATCAGCAGCGACATGCCGTTGCCGATGCCACGCTGGGTGATGGCCTCGCCCATCCACATGAGCAGCGCGGTGCCGGTGGTGAGGGTGAGCACGATCAGGGCGACGTGGCCGACGTCGTAGTTGGGCACCAGGTCGAGCCCGGTGGTGTTGCCCCCCGGAACCCGCCGCCGCCGTTGTGGAACAGGTAGGTGAGGCCGGTCGACTGCACGACCGCGATGCCGATGGTGACGTAGCGGGTCCACTGGGTGATCTTGCGCTGCCCGACCGCGCCCTGGTTCTGCCACTCCTCGAGCTTGGGGATCACCACGCCGAGGATCTGCATGATGATCGACGCCGTGATGTACGGCATGATCCCGAGGGCGAAGATGGCGAACTGGGTGAGCGCGCCGCCGGAGAACAGCTGCAGGAAGGCGAGGACGCCGCCCTGGTCGGCGCTGCTCCTTGAGCGTCTTGAGCGCGGTGACGTCGATGCCCGGCACGGGGAGGTAGGCCCCGAACCGGTAGATCACGATCATGAAGATCGTGAACAGCACCTTGTTGCGCAGGTCGGGGACCCTGTAGATGTTGCGCAGGCTCGAAAGCACCGGGATGGCTCCTGACAGCGACCGGTCGGAGGGCGAGATGCTAGCGGTTGGTGAGGTGGTTGCCCTTGGCCGGCGGACGACGATCGCCCCACGGCAGCGGCAGGACCTCAACCGTACCGCCCGCCGCCACGATGGCTGCCTCGGCGGACTTCGAGAACGCGTGGGCCTTGACCTGCAGCGGGCGGGTGATCTCGCCCCGGCCGAGCACCTTGACCAGGGCGCCCTTGTGGGTGAGACCGAGCTCGTGCAGGGTCTCGGGCGAGACCTCGTCGAGGCCGCTGGCGTCGAGGACGTCGAGGTTGAGGCCCTGGTACTCGACCCGGAACGGGTTGTTGAAGCCCTTGAGCTTGGGGACGCGCATGTGCAGCGGCAGCTGGCCGCCCTCGAACCCGGCGGGGATCGAGCCGCGGGCCCGCTGGCCCTTGGTGCCGCGGCCGGCGGTCTTGCCGCCCTTGCCGCCGATGCCCCGACCGACGCGCTTGCGGTTCTTGGTCGAACCGTCAGCCGGCTTGAGATCGTGGATCTTCACGAACTGGCCTCTTCCTTGGCACCGTCGACCTCGTCGACGGTGATCAGATGCGGAACCCGGGCGATCATGCCGCGGATCTCGGGGCGGTCGGGCAGCGTGTTGGACTGGCCGATGCCGCGCAGCCCGAGGGCACGCATGGTGCCGCGGGTCTTGGGCTTGGCGCCGATCGTCGAGCGGACCTGGGTGACCTTGGAGCTCGGCCATCACGCGACCTCGTCGGGAACGAACGGGCCGCGCTCGCTCTCCCTGTAGGCCTTGAGCAGGCCGGCCGGGACGAACTCCTCGGGGTCGAGGCCGCGCAGCCGGGCGATCTCGTCGGGGCGCTTGAGGGCCTTGAGCCCGGCGATGGTGGCGCGGGCCACGTTGATGTGGTTGGCCGAGCCGAGCGACTTGCACAGCACGTCGTGGATGCCGGCCTCCTCGAGGATGGCCCGGGCGGCACCACCGGCGATGACGCCGGTACCGGGAGCGGCCGGCTTGAGCAGCACGCGACCGGCGCCCATCTCGCCGATGACCGGGTGCACGATGGTGCTGCCGGCCAGCGGCACGGAGAAGAGGTTCTTGCGAGCCTCCTCGGTGCCCTTCTGGATGGCGAGGGGCACCTCCTTGGCCTTGCCGTAGCCGAGGCCGACCCGGCCGGCGCCGTCTCCGATCACCACGAGCGCGGTGAACGAGAAGCGGCGACCGCCCTTGACCACCTTGGCCACGCGGTTGATGTTGATGACGCGCGACTCACGCAGCTGCGCATCGTTCACGTTGCTGGCCATCACAACTCCAGTCCGGCTTCACGGGCCGCGTCGGCCACGGCCGCGACGCGCCCGTGGTAGAGGTTGCCGCCGCGGTCGAAGACGACCTTGTCGACACCGGCGGCCTTGGCCCGCTCGGCGACGAGGGTGCCGACCTTGGTGGCGGCCTCGATGTTGCCCGAACCGCCGCGGAGGGCGGCCTCGGTGGTGGAGGCCGAGGCGAGGGTGCGACCGGAGCGGTCGTCGATCACCTGGGCGCTGATGTGGCGGTTGGAGCGGAACACGGCCAGCCGGGGCCGGGTCGCGTCGCCGCGGACCTTCTTGCGGACCCGGAGGTGGCGGCGCAGACGGGCCGCCCGCTTCTGCTTGGCGCTATAGCTCATGGTGCCTACTTCGCTGTCTTTCCGGCCTTGCGGACCACGTGCTCGTCGCGGTAGCGCACGCCCTTGCCCTTGTAGGGCTCGGGCTTGCGGATCGCCCGGATGTTGGCGGCGACCTGGCCGACGAGGTGCTTGTCGATGCCGACGACGCCGACGGTGGTGGGCGACGGCACGTCGAAGGTGATGCCCTCGGGGGCGTCGATCTTCACCGGGTGGCTGAACCCGAGCGCCAGCTCGAGCTTGCCCGGGCCCTGGGCGATGGCCCGGTACCCGACGCCGACGATGTCGAGGTCCTTGCGGAAGCCGTCGGTGACCCCGACGACCATGTTGTTGACGAGCGAGCGGACGAGGCCGTGCATGGGCGCGGTTCTGGCGCTCGTCGTCGGGACGCTCGACGAGGAGCTCGTCGCCCTCGCGGCGCACGGTGATCTCACCGGGGACGTCGAGCTGGAGCTGGCCCTTGGGGCCCTTCACCGTGATGTGGTGGCCGGCGATGGTGACCTCGACCCCCGCGGGGACCGGGATCGGGGAACGACCGATGCGTGACATGGCGGAACCCCCTACCAGACGTAGCAGAGGACTTCGCCGCCCACGCGACGCTTGCGCGCCTCGCGGTCGGTCATGAGCCCCTGGCTGGTGGACAGGACGGCGACACCGAGGCCACCGAGCACGCGGGGCACCCGGTCGGCCTTGATGTAGACCCGGAGACCGGGCTTGGAGATGCGCTTCACACCGGAGATCACGCGGGCGCGCTCGGGCGAGTACTTCATGGTGACGGTGAGCACCTTGCCCGGACGGGTGGCGTCGTCGTCGACGGTGAAGCCCTCGATGTAGCCCTCCTTCTGCAGGAGCTCGGCGAGCGACTCCTTCAGCTTGGAGGAAGGCATGCGGACCTCGTCGTGCATCGCCACGTTGGCGTTGCGGATGCGGGTCAGCATGTCGGCGATGGGATCGGTCATGGTCATCTCGGCATACCTCCCTTCACCAGCTGGCCTTGGTCACGCCCGGCAGCTCGCCGGCGTGGGCGAGCTCGCGCAGGCACACCCGGCAGAGACCGAACTTGCGGTAGACCGCACGGGGTCGCCCGCAACGGCGGCAGCGGGTGTAGCCCCGCACCTTGAACTTGGGGGTGCGCTGCTGCTTCTCGATGAGCGCCTTCTTGGCCATTACTGCTGCCCCTCACGCTTGAAAGGGAAGCCGAAGGCCTCGAGCAGGGCCTTGCCTTCGGCGTTCGTACGGGCGGTGGTGACGATGGTGATGTCCATGCCCCGGGTCGATGTCGACCTTGTCGTAGTCGATCTCCGGGAAGATGAGCTGCTCGGTGACGCCGAAGGTGTAGTTGCCCCGTCCGTCGAACGAGTTGGCCGGCAGGCCGCGGAAGTCGCGGATGCGGGGGATGGCCAGGCTGATCAGCCGGTCGAGGAACTCCCACATGCGGTCGCCCCGCAGGGTGACCTTGCAGCCGATGGCGTTGCCCTCACGGAGCTTGAAGCCGGCGATCGACTTCTTGGCCCGGGTGGTGAGCGGCTTCTGGCCGGTGATGATCTCGAGGTCGGCGATGGCGCCCTCGAGCAGGCTTGGCCTGGTCGGTGGCGAGACCGACGCCCATGTTGATGACGATCTTCTCGAGGCGCGGCACCTGCATGATGTTGCCGAGCCCGAGCGTGTCCTTGAGCTGGGCCCGGATCTCGTCGTTGTAGCGCTGCTTGAGCCGCGGGAGCTCCCTGGTGGCGTGCTCATCCGATATCACCTTCACACTTGCGGCAGATCCGCACCTTGGTGCCGTCGGGCTCGAAGCGGTAGCCCGACGCGGGTCGGCTTGCCGCACGACGGGCACACGATGGCCACGTTCGAGACCGGCATCGGCATCTCCTTGTCGATGATGCCGCCCTGCATGGTGGCGCGGGTCGGCTTCTGGTGCTTCTTGGCGATGTTGAGCCCGTCGACGACGACCTTGCCCCGGGCGGGGTAGGCGAAGGTGACGGTGCCGGTCTTGCCGCGGTCCTTGCCCGCGAGCACCTGGACGCGGTCGCCCTTGCGGATCTTCATCAGAGCACCTCCGGCGCCAGCGACACGATGCGCATGAACTTCTTGTCGCGGAGCTCACGGCCGACCGGGCCGAAGATGCGCGTGCCGCGCGGCTGCTGCTGGTCGTTGATCAGCACCGCGGCGTTCTCGTCGAACTTGATGTAGGAGCCGTCCGGACGACGCTTCTCCTTCTTCACCCGGACGACGACGCACTTGACGACCTCGCCCTTCTTGACGGCCGCACCCGGGATGGCGTCCTTGACGGTGGCCACGAAGACGTCGCCGATCGAGGCGTAGCGGCGGCGCGAGCCGCCCAGCACCTTGATGCAGAGCACCTCTTTGGCGCCGCTGTTGTCGGCGACCCGGAGTCGGGTCTCCTGCTGGATCATCGGGCACGCTCCAGGATCTCCAGGATGCGCCAGCGCTTGTTCTTCGACAGCGGACGGGTCTCCTGCACCCGCACCCGGTCACCCACGTTGAGGTCGTTGGCCTCGTCGTGGACGAACAGCTTGGTGGTGCGCTGGACCGTCTTGTTGTAGCGGGGGTGGCGCACCCGGTCGATGACGGCCACCACGGCGGTCTTGTCCATGCCGTTCGAGACGACGAGGCCCTCGCGGACCTTGCGGGTGTTCGTGCGGGTCTCGGTGTCGGTCACGGTGGTCGTTCTCGTCAGCCATCAGGCCGTCTCCTCGTTCGAGCCGGACGCGAGGGCCTCGGCCGCCGCGATCTCGCGCTCACGCAGCTCGGTGTTGACCCGGGCGATGTCCTTCTTCAGCTGGCCCAGGCGGGCCGAGTTGTCGAGCTGGCCGGTCACGTGCTGGAACCGCAGGTTGAACAGCTCCTGCTTGGTCTCGGACCGAGCTGCTCGACGCAGCTCGGCGTCGGGCAGCTCCGTGACGGCCAGGTCGTGTCTTCGCCATCAGAACGCCTCCTCACGGGCGACGAAGCGGGCCTTGATCGGCAGCTTCTGGATGGCCCGGTCGATGGCCGCCTTGGCGATCACCGGATCGTTGTAGGACAGCTCGAACATGATGCGACCGGGCTTGACCACGGCGACCCAGCGCTCCGGGTTGCCCTTGCCCGAGCCCATGCGGGTCTCGGCCGGCTTCTCGGTGACCGGCTTGTCCGGGAACACGTTGATCCAGACCTTGCCGCCGCGCTTGATGTGGCGGGTCATGGCGATACGGGCCGCCTCGATCTGGCGGGCGGTGATCCACCCGGGCTCGAGGGCCTGGATGCCGTAGTCGCCGAAGGTGACCTCGGTGCCGCCCTTGGCCTGACCGCGCATGCGGCCGCGCTGCTGCTTGCGGTGCTTGACCTTGCGTGGCATCAACATGTCAGTCACCGTCCCCGGGGCGGAAGTGCGGGGTCTCGTGGTGCTCGCGGACCGAGGCGCTCGATCGCCTCTTCCTCGGCGAGCAGTCGCTCGAGCTCGGGATCGGCTTCCTTGACCAGCGGAGCGGCTTCCTCGACCACCGGCTCGGTGGTCTCGACGCCCTCACCGGCCGGCTTGCGGCGGGCGGCGGCAGACGAGGACACGACCTTGCGGGGCTTGATCTGACCCGAGGTCTCACCCACGGCCATGGCCGCTTCCTTGGTGACCTTGTCCTCGAGGACGCTCTTGTACGGCAGGATGTCGCCCTTGTAGATCCAGACCTTCACGCCGATGCGGCCGTAGGTGGTCTTGGCCTCGCGGAAGCCGTAGTCGATGTCGGCGCGCAGCGTGTGCAGCGGCACCCGACCCTCGCGGTACCACTCGGTGCGGGCCATCTCGGAGCCGCCGAGGCGGCCCGAGCACTGCACCCGGATGCCGAGGGCGCCGGCCTTCTGGGCGTTCTGCACGGCCCGCTTCATGGCCCGGCGGAAGGCGACGCGGCCGGCGAGCTGGTCGGCGACACCCTGGGCGATCAGGGCGGCGTCGAGCTCGGGCTGCTTGATCTCCTGGATGTTGAGCTGCACCTTGTTGTTGCCGGTGATCGTCGGTGAGCAGGCCCCGCAGGCGATCGGCCTCGGCGCCACGGCGACCGATGACGATGCCCGGACGGGCCGTGTGCACGTCGACGCGCAGGCGGTCACGGGTGCGCTCGATCTCGACCCGGCTGATGGCCGCGTGCGGGAGCTCGCGTCATGAGGTAGTTGCGGATCTTCCAGTCCTCGATGATGTACTCGCCGTACTGGCGGCGGTCGGCGAACCAACGCGACTTCCAGTCGGTGGTGACGCCGAGGCGGAACCCGTAGGGGTTGACCTTCTGGCCCATCAGCTGTCCTTGTCCTCGTCGGCGGCGCGTCGTCGCCGGCCTGCTCGTCAGGTGTCTCGGTGTCGGTCGCCTCGTCGGTCGACCTCGGTGTCGGCGACTCGGCGCGGTCGTCGTCGGTGTCGGCGGCGTCGACCGCCTCGGCCTCGACGACCTCGTCGTGGTCGTGGTCGTGACCTTCGTGGTCGTGATCTTCGTGGTCGTGGTCATGACCTTCGTGCTCGGCCGCCTCGGCGGCCTTCTTCTCGGCCTTCGACTGGCGGCTGCGCAGCACCCGCTGGCGCCGGGCCTCGGCCGCGGCCCGGCCGCCACCGCGCCCACCGGAGGCGATCTCGCGCTGGCGCATGCAGCTCGAGCTTCTCCGGAGCGAGGCGGCTCACGATGATCGTGATGTGGCAGGTGCGCTTGCGGATGCGGGTGGCCCGGCCCCGGGCCCGGGGGCGCCAGCGCTTGAGCGTCGGGCCCTCGTCGGCGAAGCAGGCCGAGACGTAGAGCTCGTCGGCGGGGATCTGGTCGTTGTGCTCGGCGTTGGCGATGGCCGACTCGAGGCACTTGAGGATCACGTGGGCGACGTCACGCTCGGCGAACTCGAGGATCTCGAGGGCCCGGGCGACCGGCTCGCCGCGGATGAGGTCGAGGACCTCGCGGGCCTTGTAGGCCGAGACCCGCGTGTACTTGACCTGGGCCCGGGTGCCGGGCCGCTCGTTGGTCTTGGTGCCGAACGACATGGCTATCGCCGTCCCTTGTGCTCTTGGCCGGCGTGGAACTTGAACGTCCGGGTGGGGGCGAACTCGCCCAGCTTGTGGCCGACCATCGACTCGGTGATGTAGACGGGCACGTGCTTGCGGCCGTCGTGCACGGCGATGGTGTGGCCGACCATCTCGGGGATGATCGTCGAGCGGCGCGACCAGGTCTTGATGACGCGCTTCTCGTTCTGCTCGTTCAGGGCGTCGACCTTCTTGAGCAGATGGTCGTCGACGAACGGGCCCTTCTTCAGACTGCGAGGCATGACGTGTGCGTTCCCCTCTACCGGCGCGAGCCGCGGGTGCGGCGTCGGCGGACGATGAGCTGTTGCGACGGCTTGGTCTTGTCGCGGGTGCGGCCCTCGGGCTTGCCCCACGGGCGACACCGGATGACGGCCGCCGGAGGTCTTGCCCTCGCCGCCACCGTGCGGGTGGTCGACCGGGTTCATGGCGACACCGCGGGTCTGGGGGCGGACGCCCTTCCAGCGGTTGCGGCCGGCCTTGCCGATCTTGATGAGCTCGGCCTCGGCGTTGCCGACCGAGCCGACCGTGGCCCGGCAGTCGATCGGCACGCGGCGCATCTCGGTGCTGGGCAGGCGCAGGGTGGCGTAGTCGCCCTCCTTGGCCACCAGCTGCACGCTCGAGCCGGCGCTGCGGGCCATCTTGCCGCCGCCGCCGGGCTTGAGCTCGACGTTGTGCACGGTGGTGCCGACGGGGATGTAGCGCAGGGGCAGGGCGTTGCCGGGACGGATCTCGGAGCCCTGGCCGCTCTGCAGCAGGTCGCCGACGGCCACGTTGGCGGGAGCGAGGATGTAGCGCTTCTCGCCGTCGAGGTAGTGCAGCAGCAGGATGCGGCCGTTGCGGTTGGGGTCGTACTCGATGGCGGCGACCTTGGCCGGCACGCCGTCCTTGGTGCGCCGGAAGTCGACGATGCGGTACTGCTGCTTGTGGCCGCCGCCCTTGTGCCGGGCGGTCTTGCGGCCGTAGCTGTTGCGGCCACCGGTGCCGTGCTTGGGGGCCAGCAGGGACTTCTCGGGCGTCGACTTGGTGATGTCGGAGAAGTCCGAGACGGTCTGGAACCGACGGCCGGGGCTGGTGGGCTTGCGCTTGCGGAGTGCCATGGGTCTATGCCTCGAACAGGTCGATGCTGTCGCCCTCGGCGAGGGTGACGATCGCCCGCTTGGTGTCGGGACGGGTGCCGAAGGTGCCGGTGCGGCGGTTGCGCTTGCGCTTGCCCTTGCGGTTGAGCGTGTTCACGCTGAGCACCTTGACGTCGAAGATCGCCCTGATGGCGTCGCTGATCTCCGGCTTGCTGGCGTCGGGGTGCACCCGGAACGTGTAGACGTTCTGGTCGAGCAGCGCGTAGGACTTCTCGCTCACGATCGGCTCGATGATGACGTCGCGGGGATCTTTCACTGGTCGCCCCCGTCAGTGGTCTGGTTGAACGAGAACCCGCCGGACGGCTTGGCCTCGGTGGACTCGGTGGACTCGGCCTCGTCGGCCCCGGGGTCGTCGGCAGGAGCCTCGCTGGTCGCTTCCTTGGCCGCGCGCACCTCGGCTTCCTTCTCCGACTTGATGCGGGCCGCCTCGAAGCGCGGGTCGGTCTTCTCGCCGGCGGGCTTGACCCGCTCGGAGGGATCGACCGGCTTGGCCACCTCGCCCGTGTTCTTCGGGCGGTTGGGCAGGTCGCTGGCCATGTCCGGCGTCGCCTTCTGACTCGGTGGTCCCAGCCGACTCCGGCTCGGCCGCGGCCTTGGCCTTGGCCTTCGGCTCGGCCTTGGCCTTCGGCTCGGCCTTGGGCTTCGGCTCGGCCTTGGCTGCCTTCGCCGGCTTGGCCGGGGCATCGGCGGGAACGGCGGGCAGGGTCTCGCGGGTGAACACGATGTAGTCGCTGCACAGGATGTCGTAGGCGTTGAGCTCGCCCGGCTCGAGCAGGTGGACCTGCGGGAGGTTCCGGAAGCTCTTGGCGGCGGCCGCGTCATCGGCGCCGACCACGACCACGACCCGGCCGGTGAGGTCGAGCGCACCGAGAGCGGCGACGGCCGACTTGGTGCTCGGCGTGTCGAAGCCCCACTCGTCGACGACGACGACCTTGCCCTCGGCCGCCCGATCGGACAGCGCCGAGCGCAGCGCCAGCTTGATCATCTTCTTGGGGGTGCGCTGGGCGTAGCTGCGGGGCTTGGGCCCGAGGGCCACGCCGCCGCCCTTCCACTGCGGGGCCCGGATGCTGCCCTGGCGGGCGCGGCCGGTGCCCTTCTGCTTCCACGGCTTGGCCCCGCCACCGCGGACCTCGGCCCGGGTCTTGGTGCTCTGGGTGCCGGCCCGACGGGCGGCGAGCTGGGCGGTGACCACCTGGTGCAGCACCGGCAGGTTGGGCTCGATGCCGAAGTACAGCTCGTCGAGATCGACCGAGCCCTTGTCGGCGCCGCTCGGATCCTTCACGGTGACCTTGGGCATCACTCACCACCCTTTGCCGCAGCCGACGCCTTGACCGCGTTGCGCACGATGACCAGCCCGCCCTTGGGGCCGGGGACCGCGCCCCGGACGAGCAGGAGGCCGCGCTCGGCGTCGGCCTCGACGACCTCGAGGTTCTGCGTGGTGACCTTCTCGCCACCCATGCGACCGGCCATGCGGGTGCCCTTGAACACCCGGGCCGGAGTGGCGCAGGCGCCGACCGAGCCGGGCTTGCGATGCACCCGGTGCGTGCCGTGCGAGGCCTTCTGGCCGCTGAAGTTGTGACGCTTCATCGTGCCGGCGAAGCCCTTGCCCCGGCTCACGGCGGTGACGTCGATGAGGTCGCCGGCGGCGAGGATGTCGGTGGTGATCTCCTGGCCGACCTCGTAGCCCGAGACGTCGTCGAGGCGCAGCTCGACGAGCTTGGAGCCGGCAGCGACGCCGGCCTTGTCGAAGTGACCGGCCTGCGGCTGGCTCAGCTTGCGGGGATCCTTCGTACCGAAGGTCACCTGCAGCGCGCTGTAGCCGTCACGCTCGGGGGTCTTGATCTGCACGACGCGAAGGGTGCTGACCCGGATCACGGTGACCGGGACGACGCGGTTCGCGTCGTCCCACACCTGGGTCATGCCGACCTTCTCGCCGACGAGTGCCTTGTTCGCCATACCGGCTGCGTTCTTTCTGTGTCTGGTGCTTGCGTCGGGGCCGGCCTCGTCCGAATTGCGACGGGTGCCTGTTCACGCGGACGCTCCGCACGGGAAATCCCGGCGGAGCGCCTGTTCGGTTGTGCTGCGGGGTTCCACCACCTACGGCAGTGGCCGACGCAGACGTCAGTTCGAGGGTCGATCGATCCGTGGCGAATCGGACCGATCCGGCCCGTGCACACGAGAGCGAGAGCATAGCGGGCCGCGGCTCAGAGTTCCAAAGCGGCCCCGGGCTGGGGTCGGAGGCGTCCGTCGCATCCCGCCGTTCCCGCCGCCGGACCCATACTTGGGCGGTGGACCCCTCGACCCCACCGGCCCCACCCTGGCTCGACGAGCTGGAGCTCAAGGCCGGTCCCCCCTGGCTGTCGATGGGCATCCGCACCCTCGATCTCGACGGCTGGCTGGTGGTCGACGACCGCGTCGACGCCGAGCTCGCGCTCAAGCGCCGGCTGCTGGCCGAGCGACCCGACGACGTCTTCGCCGCCCGTCCGGCCGCCCTCGACGCGTGCACCGAGGTGCTCGAGCTGGTCACCGCCTGGCTGGCCGTCCACCACCCCGACCGGCCCGCCACATCCGGTGACACGGCTCAGCACCCGCTCGATCGGGCCGGACGGCTCGTGCAGGAGGACCTGTGCGTGATGCTCCGCGGGCCCGATGGCCACACGCTCGAGGCCGCCTCGCTGTGCTTCCCGTCGCACTGGCGGCTGCACGACAAGCTCGGGCGCAACCTGGCCGCGATCCACGCTCCGGTCCCCCACTACGCCGAGGAGCTCGCAGGCCAAGGTCGACACCTTCTTCGATCGGCTCCGGGCCGACCGACCGGTCGTGCGGCGGAACCTGTCCATCCACTGCCACGACGACCTCTATCGACCCGAACCCCACGAGTCTCCCGAGTCGTTCGCCCCTGACGCTTCGGGCATCGACCAGGTCTGGCTCCGCAGCGAGCGCCAGACCCTGGTTCGACTCCCCCGCACCGAGGCCGTGCTGTTCACCATCAAGACCCAGCTGTGCCCGGTCACGGTGCTGCGGCTCCGCCCCGATCTGGCCGGCGCCCTCGCGGCCAAGTTGGCCGCCGAGCAGGCCGACCTCGGCCCCCGCGGCGACACCATCCCCTTCCCGCCGTGGCTCATCCCCTGGCTCGAGCAGGTGGAAGGCCCTTGAGCCACGCCGGTCGAGGCTTGTAGCCTCACGGCCGGATCTTCCCCTCCACTCGATCACCAGACCGATATCGAGGAGAAGGATGACCATCGACGAGCGAGCTCGCCACGACTTGTTCCTCGCCGCCGAGCGATCGCTCGGCGGCCCCGAGACGGAGACGCTGATGGAGTTGCTCCCGCCCGTCGGCTGGGCCGAGGTCGCCACCAAGCACGACCTGGCCGCCCTCGAAGAACGGATGGGTCTGCGGTTCGACATGGTCGACCAACGGTTCGACATGGTCGACCAACGGTTCGAAATGGTCGACCAACGTTTCGAGATGGTCGACCAGAAGCTCGAGACCCAGACCGCCTACCTCCTCGGTGAGCTCGATCGCCGGTTCAACGCCCAGACCCGGACGCTGTTCCTGAGCCTGGCCGGGCTCCTGATCTCACTGACCACGGTGCTGCTCGCCGTCCGCTGATCGGCCCGACGACCGGAGCAGGTCGAGCCACGGATCGCCGTCCATGGCCAGCGGCGTCCATCCCGGCGAGCTCCAGTGCGGCCACGCACGGGTGTGGTCGCGCAGCCGCTCGCACAGATCCGAGGGCGGAGCGAACGTGATCTCGAGGCCGCACGCGACGTCGTGGCCGTGGAGCGCCAGCTCGAGCGCGCCCCTGGGCACGAAGTCCGCCGGCGGTCGGGTCTCGACCTGGGGTCGGCGCCAGATGACAGCCCGCGCGTCGGAGGGCGCCACGGTCACCACCGCGGCGAGCACGCGAGAAGCCGTCTCCACCGCCTCGGCCAGGTCACGGGGGCGAGGATCGGGCCCGAGAGTGAACGGGCCGCCTGCCGGGTAGTCGTCGTGCTTGCGCGAGGCCAGGAAGAACGCGGGCGCCAGCACGGTGTCGACGGCATGGTCGGCGGTGCGGGTGCACGACCAGTCGAGAGATCCGGCCCGAGCCGACCAGTCCCGGTCCGCCGCCGACCGCCACGAGTCGGCGACCAGCGCGGCCAACACCTCGAGATCGTCCACCGTGAAGGTCATCGACCCGCAGGCTACGCGTGGAAGACGACGAGAGCCCGGGGCCGAGGCCCCGGGCTCTCGTTGCAGAGGTGGTGCGGGATCGAGCGGGCCTACGCCTGCTGGATCTTGATCTCGATGTCGACGCCGGCCGGCAGGTCGAGGCGCTGCAGCGAGTCGACCGTCTTGGGCGAGGGCTCGAGGATGTCGAGCAGGCGCTTGTGGATGCGCATCTCGAAGTGCTCGCGAGAGTCCTTGTCCTTGTGGGGCGAGCGGATCACCGTGTAGCGGTGCTTCTCGGTGGGCAACGGCACCGGGCCCCGGATGGTTGCGTTGGTGCGCACGACCGTCTCGACGATCTTCTTCGTCGACTGGTCGATGATCTCGTGATCGTAGGCCTTGAGCCTGATCCGGATCTTCTGCTTGTCAGCCATGGGAACGGTGCTGCTTTCTCGACTCGTGTGCGGTCGTTACTTGATGATCTTGGTGACGCGGCCGGCGCCCACGGTACGGCCACCCTCACGGATGGCGAACCGCAGCCCCTCTTCCATGGCGATCGGGTGGATCAACTCCACCTTCATCTCCGTGTTGTCCCCCGGCATGCACATCTCGGTGCCCTCCGGCAACGTCACATGCCCCGTCACATCCGTCGTCCGGAAATAGAACTGCGGCCGATAGTTGCTGAAGAACGGCTTGTGCCGACCACCCTCCGCCTTGGTCAACACATACACCTGCCCCTCGAACTCGGTATGAGGCGTGATCGAACCCGGCGCCGCCAACACCTGACCCCGCTCCACCTCCTCCTTCTTCGTCCCCCGAAGAAGCGCACCGATGTTGTCGCCGGCCCGACCCTCATCGAGCAACTTGCGGAACATCTCCACACCCGTGCACGTCGTCTTCGCCGTCGGCTTGATCCCCACGATCTCGATCTCATCGCCGGTGTGCACGATCCCCTGCTCCACCCGGCCCGTCACCACCGTCCCCCGACCGGTGATCGTGAACACATCCTCGATCGGCATCAAGAACGGCAGATCCGTCGCCCGCTCCGGCTGCGGAATGTAGGTGTCGACCGCCGTCATCAACTCCAACACCTGATTCACCGCCACCTCATCACCCTCCAGCGCCTTCAACGCGGAAACCTTCACCACCGGCACATCATCACCAGGGAACTCATACTCACTGAGCAGCTCACGAACCTCGAGCTCCACCAGATCCAACAACTCCTCATCATCGACCATGTCGACCTTGTTCAACGCCACCACGATCGCCGGCACCCCCACCTGCCGAGCCAACAGCACATGCTCACGAGTCTGCGGCATCGGACCATCCGCCGCCGACACCACCAGAATCGCCCCATCCACCTGCGCCGCACCCGTGATCATGTTCTTGATGTAATCAGCATGACCAGGCATGTCCACATGCGCATAGTGCCGATCAGGCGTCTCATACTCCACATGCGAGATGTTGATCGTGATCCCCCGCTCACGCTCCTCCGGCGCCTTATCGATGTTCGCGAACTCCGTGAACGAATTGTTCGCCGGATCCGCATCGGACAACACCTTCGTGATCGCCGCCGTCAACGTCGTCTTCCCATGATCGATATGACCCATCGTGCCCACATTCGCATGCGGCTTGTTGCGCTCGAACTTCTCTCTGGCCATGACGTGATCTCCTGGAGCTCTTCCTGAAACGGGAACTGACGCGTGACGAATGGGAGGGGGCGACGACTACTCGCCGCGGACCCGGGTGACGATCTCTTCCTGCACGTTCGACGGCATCTGCTGATACGAATCGAACTGCATCGTGTAGGTGGCGCGACCCGAGGTGCGCGAACGCAGGTCGGTAGCGTAGCCGAACATCTCCGACAGGGGCACCTGGGCGTTGATGACCTGGCTGTTGCCGCGCTGCTCCATGCCACCGAGCTTGCCTCGCCGGCTGGAGAGGTCGCCCATGACGTCGCCCATGTAGTCGTCGGGGGTGACGACCTCGACCTTCATGATGGGCTCGAGCAGGATCGGCTTGGCCTTGCGGGCCGCTTCCTTGAACGCCATGGTGCCGGCGATCTTGAACGCCATCTCCGAGGAGTCGACGTCGTGGTACTTGCCGTCGGTCAGGGTGGCCCGCACGTCGACGGTGGGATAGCCGGCGAGCACACCGGCGGTCATGGCGTCCTGGATGCCGGCATCGACCGAGGGGATGTACTCCTTGGGGATGCGACCGCCGCTGATGGCGTCGACGAACTCGTAGCCGCCACCGGGGCCGGTGTTCTCGATCGAGATCGTGACCTCGGCGTACTGGCCCGAGCCACCCGTCTGCTTCTTGTGGGTGTAGGTGTTCTTCTCGACCTTCTGGCTGATCGTCTCGCGGTAGGCCACCTGGGGCTTGCCGACGGTGGCGTCGACCCGGAACTCACGCAGCATGCGGTCGACCAGCACCTCGAGGTGCAGCTCGCCCATGCCGGAGATGATGGTCTGGCCGGTCTCCTCGTCGGAGCGGACCTGGAAGGTCGGGTCCTCCTCGGAGAGGGCGAACAGCGCCTTGCTCATCTTGTCCTGGTCGGCCTTCGTCTTGGGCTCGACCGCGACGTGGATCACCGGCTCGGGGAACTCGAGCTCCTCGAGCACGATCGGGGCCTCGATGGCGCACAGGGTGTCGCCGGTCTTGGTGTTCTTGAGGCCGATGCCGGCGACGATGTCACCGGCGAAGACGCCGTCGCGGTCCTGCTGGTGGTTGGCGTGCATCTCGAGCACCCGACCGAGGCGCTCCTTGTTGCCGGTGCGGCTGTTGTAGACCTGCGCGCCCTTGGGCATCTGGCCGCTGTAGACGCGGAAGTAGACGAGCTTGCCGACGTCGGGAGCGGTCATGATCTTGAACGCCAGCGCCGAGAACGGCTCGTTGTCGTCGGCCTTGCGCTCGAGGGTCTCGTCCCCCTTGAGGTTCATGCCCTGGGTCGGCGGCAGGTCGATCGGCGACGGCAGGTAGTCGACGATGGCGTCGAGCAGAGGCTGCACGCCCTTGTTCTTGAAGGCCGTGCCGTTGAGGATCGGGACGACCTCGTTGGCGATGGTGGCGCGACGGATGGCCCCGCGGAGGTCCTCGGCGGTGACCTCTTCCTCGCCGACGAACTTCTCGAGGATGTTCTCGTCGAAGTTGGCGAGCGTCTCGCACAGCTCGGCCCGGTACTGGGTGGCCTGGTCGACGAGGTCGGCCGGGATCTCCTGCACGGTCCACTTGGCCCCGAGCTCCTCGTCCTCCCAGACGAGGGCCTGCATGGTGAGCAGGTCGATGACGCCCTTGTAGTGACCCTCGGCCCCGATCGGCAGCTGGATCACGGCCGTGACGCAGTCGAGGCGGTCGCGGATGCTGTCGAGGGCCTTGAAGAAGTCGGCACCGAGGCGGTCCATCTTGTTGATGAAGCACATGCGGGGCACGCCGTACTTGTTGGCCTGACGCCAGACGTTCTCGGTCTGCGGCTCGACGCCGGCCACCCCGTCGAACACGGCGACGGCGCCGTCGAGCACGCGCAGCGAGCGCTCGACCTCGACGGTGAAGTCGACGTGGCCGGGCGTGTCGATGATGTTGATGCGGTGGTCGTTCCACATGCAGGTCGTGGCGGCCGACGTGATGGTGATGCCGCGCTCCTGCTCCTGGACCATCCAGTCCATCGTGGCTGCGCCCTCGTGGACCTCACCGATCTTGTAGTTGCGGCCCGTGTAGTAGAGGATCCGCTCGGTGGTGGTGGTCTTGCCGGCATCGATGTGGGCCATGATGCCGATGTTGCGGGTGCGCTCGAGGGGGTGTGTCCTGGCCATCGGGATCTCTATCTCTCGTGGAACTTCCGGGCTCGTCGAGCTCGGGTACGGCTGAGGCGGGTGGTGAACGGAGCCGGGAGCCGGGGATCGGGTTCGGCGGGCGCCCCTTCGCGGCAGCACCGACCGAGTGCTTCCGGTCGGGGCGAGCTCGGGGCCGGCTCACGCCGGGACCGGCGGGCTACCAGCGGTAGTGGGCGAAGGCCTTGTTGGACTCGGCCATCTTGTGCATGTCCTCGCGACGCTTGACCGAGGCGCCGACGCCGTTGGAGGCGTCGAGCAGCTCGTTGGCCAGGCGCTCGGCCATCGTCTTCTCGCGGCGCTGCCGGGAGTAGCCGACGATCCAGCGGATGGCCAGGGTGTTGGCCCGGCGGGGGCGGACCTCGACCGGCACCTGGTAGGTGGCGCCACCGACGCGACGGCTCTTGACCTCGAGCTGCGGCTTCACGTTGTCGACCGCGCGCTTGAGGGTGGCCAGCGGCTCGGCGCCCGACTTCTCCTCGATGATGGCGCAGGCCTGGTACATGATGCGCTCGGCGGTGGAGCGCTTGCCACGCTGCAGGACCTTGTTGACGATCTGGGTGACCAACACCGAGTGGTAGATCGGGTCGGGCATCAGTTCACGGCGCGGGGCGGGACCCTTGCGAGGCATGTCAGCTTTCCTTCTTGGCGCCGTAGCGGCTACGGGCCTGCTTGCGATCGCGCACACCGGAGGTGTCGAGGGTGCCGCGGATGATCTTGTAGCGGACACCGGGGAGGTCCTTCACACGGCCGCCGCGGACCAGCACGATCGAGTGCTCCTGCAGGTTGTGGCCCTCGCCGGGGATGTAGGCGGTGACCTCCATGCCGCTGGTCAGCCGGACGCGAGCCACCTTCCGCAGGGCGGAGTTCGGCTTCTTGGGGGTGGTGGTGTACACGCGGGTGCACACCCCACGACGCTGCGGGGCGCCCTTGAGCGCCGGCGTCTTGCCCTTGGCCGGCTTCGACTCGCGGCCCTTGCGGACCAACTGCTGGATGGTGGGCACGAAGGCACCTTTCCTGACGTGCTGAAGAGAAGTCAGCTCGACCGCGACTGCGGCAGAGCCGGAGGACAATGCTAGGGGCCGGCCCCGAACGGGGCAAACCCTGATCAACCGGCCGCTCGGGCCCCGACGGGTGTCGGGGACCCGGGCGAACGGCTTCGGAACGGTCAGCTGGCGGCGTCGCCACCCGTCGGCAGGTCGATGACCTTGGCGTCGGGGACCTCGTCGCCCACCTCGGCCATGTCGCCGTTGCCGGCCACCAGGTCGGAGCGCCCGGCCAGCCACTCGGCCAGGTCCTGCTCCTCGTCGGCGGAGGAGTAGAACTCCATCGGCTGGTAGTCGGGAGCGCTGGTGGCGATCTCCCGGTAGTTCGCCATGCCGGTACCGGCAGGGATGAGCTTGCCGATGATGATGTTCTCCTTGAGGCCGAGCAGCGAGTCGCTGCGCGACTCGATGGCGGCCTCGGTGAGCACCCGGGTGGTCTCCTGGAACGACGCCGCGGACAGCCACGAGTCGGTGGCCAGCGAGGCCTTGGTGATGCCCATCAGCTCGGGACGGCCCTCGGCGGGCGTCCTGCCCTCCTGGACCAGGGCCCGGTTGGTGTCGGTGTAGACCTTCTGGTCGACCCGCTCGCCCGGCAGGAAGTCGGAGTCGCCCGGCTCCTGCACGGCGATGCGACGGGTCATCTGGCGGACGATCAGCTCGACGTGCTTGTCGTGGATCGGCACGCCCTGGTCGCGGTAGACCTTCTGGACCTCGGACACCAGGTAGGCCTGCGTCTCGCGGATGCCCTTGATCTCGAGCAGCTCCTTGGGATCGCGGGGGCCCTCGACGATGGCGTCGCCGGCCTGGATCTCCTGGCCCTCGGTGACCTCGAGGCGGGCGAGGCTCGGCACCGTGTAGCTCTCCTCGGTGCCGTCGTCGGCCACGACCGTGACCACCCGGCCCTTGCCCTCGTCGTCGGCGATCCGGACCACGCCGGACAGCCGGGTGAGGGTGGCCTTGCCCTTCGGGCTGCGGGCCTCGAAGAGCTCGACCACGCGGGGCAGACCGCCGGCGATGTCCTGACCGCCGGCGATGCCGCCGGTGTGGAACGTGCGCATGGTGAGCTGGGTGCCCGGCTCACCGATCGACTGGGCCGCGATGACGCCGACGGCCTCGCCGGTCTCGATGGTCTTGTTGGTGGCCAGCGACAGGCCGTAGCTCGCCGCCGAGATGCCGATGTCGGAGTCGTCGGTGAGCGGCGACAGGACGCGGACCCGGGTCACGCCCGGGTCGTCGCGGAGCTGTTCCATCTCCTCCTCGTGCACGGTGGAGCCCTTGGGCAGCACGGTGCCGTCCGACAGCGTGACGTCGTCGGCGAGCACGCGGCTGTAGACGCGGTTCTCGAGGTAGTAGCGCTTGCCCGGCTCGTCGGGCTTGACGTCCTCGATCCAGATGCCGCGGACCGGACGGGTGGTGCCGTCGGGGCCCGGGGCGAACGGGTCGTCGCTGTTGATGATGAGCTCCTGGGCCACGTCGACGAGGCGACGGGTGAGGTAGCCCGAGTCGGCGGTGCGCAGGGCGGTGTCGACCAGGCCCTTCCGGGCGCCAGGCGTGGAGATGAAGTACTCCAGCATGGTGAGGCCCTCACGGAAGTTGCTCTTGATCGGGCGGGGGATCATGTCACCACGGGGGTTGGCCACCAGGCCGCGCATGCCGGCGATCTGGCGGACCTGCATCATGTTCCCTCGGGCGCCCGAGCCGACCATCATGTCGATGGGGTTGAACTGCTGCGCCTTGAGCGACTCCTCCATCTTGACCCGCACCTCGTCGGTGGCGGTGGTCCAGATCTCCACTTCCTTCTGGCGACGCTCGCCGTCGGTGATGATGCCCCGACGGAACTGGTTCTCGACCTTGTCGGCTTCCTTCTCGTGACGGTCGAGGATCTCGGCCTTCTCGGGAGGGGTCTGCACGTCGTCGATCGAGACGGTCAGGCCGGACTTGGTGGCGAAGCGGAAGCAGAGGTTCTTGATGGCGTCGAGGCTGGAGGCCACCTCGGACTTCTGGTACTGGTCGGCGAGGGTGTCGACCAGCTCGCCCATCTGGCGCTTGTTGACCCGCTCGTTGATGAACGTGAAGCGCTCCGGCAGTGCGGTGTCGAAGAAGACCCGGCCGACCGTGGTCTTGTGGTAGGTCGCGGCCTGGCCGTTGGCCGGCGTGGCCACGAGCTTGGCCGACCGGAACTCGATCTCCGCGTGCAGGTCGACGTCGCCGGCCTCGTAGGCCCGCTCGAGCTCGTGCAGGTGCCGGAACACCTTGCCCTCGCCCTTGGCCCCGGCCACCTTCTCGGTGAGGTAGGCGGCGCCGATGATCATGTCCTGGGTGGGGGTGACCAGCGGTCGGCCGTCGGCCGGGCTGAGCACGTTGTTGGCCGACAGCATGAGGACCCGGCTCTCGGCCTGGGCCTCGGCCGACAGCGGCAGGTGCACCGCCATCTGGTCGCCGTCGAAGTCGGCGTTGAAGGCATGGCACACCAGCGGGTGCAGCTGGATGGCCTTGCCCTCGACCAGCACCGGCTCGAAGGCCTGGATGCCGAGGCGGTGCAGCGTGGGCGCACGGTTCAGGAGCACCGGGTGCTCCTTGATGACGTCCTCGAGCACGTCCCACACCTGCGGGCGGCGACGCTCGACCATGCGCTTGGCCGACTTGATGTTCTGGGCCAGCTCGGCGTCGACCAGCTTCTTCATGACGAAGGGCTTGAACAGCTCGAGGGCCATGAGCTTGGGCAGGCCGCACTGGTGCAGCTTGAGGGTCGGGCCGACCACGATGACCGAGCGGCCCGAGTAGTCGACGCGCTTGCCGAGCAGGTTCTGGCGGAACCGGCCCTGCTTGCCCTTGAGCATGTCGGAGAGCGACTTGAGCGGGCGGTTGCCCGGGCCGGTGACCGGCCGGCCGCGGCGGCCGTTGTCGAACAGCGCGTCGACGGCCTCCTGCAGCATGCGCTTCTCGTTGTTGACGATGATCTCCGGCGCGCCCAGGTCGAGCAGGCGCTTGAGCCGGTTGTTGCGGTTGATCACGCGTCGGTAGAGGTCGTTGAGGTCGGACGTGGCGAAGCGGCCGCCGTCGAGCTGCACCATCGGGCGCAGCTCCGGCGGGATCACCGGGACGACCTCGAGGATCATGGCGCGGGGGTCGTTGACCCGGCGACCGTTCTCGTCGCGGCGGTTGAAGGCGGAGACGATCTTGAGGCGCTTGATGGCCTTCTGCTTGCGCTGGGCCGACAGGGGGCGCTGACCCTCCTGCGGGTCGATGGCGGCGCGGAGCTTCTCCTCCTCCTCGTCGAAGTCGATGCGCTCGATCAGGCGGGCGAGGGCATCGGCGCCCATGCCACCCTCGAAGTACTCGCCGTAGCGATCGGTGAGCTCACGCCAGAGCATCTCGTCTTCGATGATCTTGCGGGCGAAGAGGTCCTTGAACTCGTCGAAGGCGCGGACGAGCACGTCGATCTCGAGATCGAACTGCTCGCGGATCATGGCGACGTCCTTGTCGCCCTGGCGCTGACGAGCCTTGACCTCGGACTCCTTGGCGCCCTCGGCCTCGAGGTCGGCGAGCTCCTTCTCGAGCTCCTCGAAGCGCTTGGCGATGGCCAGCTCGCGCTCCTTCTCGATGGCGTCGCGCTCACCGAGCATCTCGACCTCGAGGTTGGGGAGCTCCTCGTGGCGGCGCTCCTCGTCGACCCAGGTGACCAGGTTGGCCGCGAAGTAGATGACCTTCTCGAGCTGCTTGGCCTTGAGCTCCTCACGGACCTCGGTGCCCATGAGCAGGTAGGCCAGCCACGACCGGGTGCCGCGGAGGTACCAGATGTGCACGACCGGGGCGGCCAGCTCGATGTGGCCCATGCGCTCGCGCCGGACCTTCGAGCGGGTGACCTCGACGCCGCAGCGCTCACAGATGATGCCCTTGAACCGGACGCGCTTGTACTTGCCGCAGTAGCACTCCCAGTCCTTGGTGGGACCGAAGATCTTCTCGCAGAAGAGCCCGTCCTTCTCCGGCTTGAGCGTGCGGTAGTTGATGGTCTCCGGCTTCTTCACCTCGCCGTTGGACCACGTGCGGATCGAGTCGGCCGTGGCCAGACCGATGCGAAGCTGATCGAAGTTGTTGACATCGAGCATGCTGCTAGCCCCTCTCCGCCTGGCGGCGGGCGTCTTCTTCGTCACTGCCCCGCTCGGGACGTGACAGATCGATGCCGAGTTCCTCGGCGGTACGGAAGATGTCCTCGTCGAGCTCACGCATCTCGATCTCCTCACCGGTGGTGGAGAGGACCTCGACGTTGAGGCACAGGGCCTGCATCTCCTTGATGAGCACCTTGAAGCTCTCGGGGATGCCGGGCTCGGGGATGTTCTCGCCCTTGACGATGGCCTCGTAGACCTTCACCCGGCCGAGCACGTCGTCGGACTTGATGGTGAGCAGCTCCTGCAGGCAGTAGGCGGCGCCGTAGGCCTCGAGGGCCCAGACCTCCATCTCGCCGAAGCGCTGGCCACCGAACTGCGCCTTCCCACCGAGCGGCTGCTGGGTGATCATGGAGTAGGGGCCGGTCGACCGGGCGTGGATCTTGTCGTCGACCAGGTGGGCCAGCTTCAGGATGTAGACGATGCCGACCGTGACCGGGTTGTCGTAGGCCTCACCGGTGCGCCCGTTGAAGAGCGTGGTCTTGCCGTCGCGCTGGATCAGTCGGCCGCCGTCGCCGTAGCGGTCGTCGGTGGCCTCAGGGGTCAGGTTCTCGAAGATGTGCTGGATCGTCGGGTGCTTGCCGGCCTGCTCCTCCTCGTCCCAGTGGGCACCGTCGAAGACGGGCGTGGCGACGAGGGTGGCCGGTGGCGTGTTGGTGCGGGTCTTGCTCTCGGTGCCTCGCACCGGCGCGTCGCCGACCTGGTCGCCGGCCACGTCCCAGCCCCAGCGGGCCGCCCAGCCGAGGTGGGCCTCGAGGATCTGGCCCACGTTCATGCGGGACGGCACGCCCAGCGGGTTCAAGATGATGTCGACCGGGGTGCCATCGGCCAGGAACGGCATGTCCTCGAGCGGGAGGATCTTGGAGATGACGCCCTTGTTGCCGTGGCGACCGGCCAGCTTGTCGCCCACGCTGATCTTGCGCTTCTGGGCCACGTAGACCCGGACGAGCTGGTTGACGCCCGGGGGCAGCTCGTGGCTCTCGTCCCGGCTGAACACCTTGACGTCGATGACCTTGCCGGACTCGCCGTGGGGCACCTTGAGCGAGGTGTCGCGGACCTCGCGGGCCTTCTCGCCGAAGATCGCCCGCAACAGGCGCTCCTCGGGGGTCAGCTCCGTCTCGCCCTTGGGGGTGACCTTGCCGACGAGCACGTCGCCGGCGTCGACCTCGGCGCCGACGCGGATGATGCCGCGCTCGTCGAGGTCGGCGAGGATCTCCTCGGAGAGGTTCGGGATGTCCCGGGTGATCTCCTCGGGGCCGAGCTTGGTGTCGCGGGCGTCGATCTCGTGCTCGTGGATGTGGATCGACGTGAGCACGTCGTCCTTGACCAGCCGCTCCGAGAGGATGATGGCGTCCTCGAAGTTGTAGCCCTCCCAGGTCATGTAGGCCACGACCAGGTTCTTGCCCAGGGCGAGCTCGCCGTTCTCGGTGGAGGGGCCGTCGGCGAGGATGTCGCCCTTGTGGAGCTTGTCGCCCTCGCGCACCCGCGCCTTCTGGTTGATGCAGGTGTCCTGGTTCGAGCGCTCGAACTTGAGCAGCCGGTAGACCTTGCGGCCCTTGGTCTTGTACTCGACGACGATGTTGGTGCCGTCGACGGCGACGACCTGGCCGTCTTCCTCGGCGATGATCATGTAGGCCGCGTCACGGGCGGCCCGGGCCTCGATGCCGGTGCCCACGTAGGGCGCCTCGGCCTTGAGCAGCGGGACGGCCTGCTTCTGCATGTTGGCGCCCATCAGGGCCCGGTTGGCGTCGTCGTGCTCGAGGAACGGGATGAGCGAGGTGGCCACCGAGACGATCTGCTTGGGCGAGACGTCCATGAGGTCGACCTCGGACGGGGCCACCGAGGAGATCTCGGTGGTGGCGCCGAAGAAGACGTCGCGCTCGAGCTGCAGCTTGAGCTCGCCCAGCGTGGCCGCCTGCGGCGAGCGCCGCACGAGGACGCGCTCGTCGCGGAAGGTGCCGTCGGGGTTGAGCGGCGCGTTGGCCTGGGCGAGGACGTACTCCTCCTCGGTGTCGGCCGCCAGGTAGACGATCTCGTCGGTGACCCGGCCGTCGACGACCTTGCGGTAGGGCGACTCGATGAAGCCGAACTCGTTGACGCGGGCGTAGGTCGCCAGCGCGCCGATGAGGCCGATGTTCGGGCCCTCAGGGGTCTCGATCGGGCACATGCGGCCGTAGTGGCTGAAGTGCACGTCGCGGACCTCGAAGCCGGCCCGCTCACGTGACAGGCCGCCCGGGCCGAGCGCCGAGAGGCGACGGCGGTGGGTCAGGCCCGACAGCGGGTTGACCTGGTCCATGAACTGGGAGAGCTGGCTGGTGCCGAAGAACTCCTTGATGGCGGCGACCACCGGCCGGATGTTGATCAGCGTCTGGGGCGTGATGGCCTCGACGTCCTGGGTGGTCATGCGCTCGCGGACGACCCGCTCCATGCGGGAGAGGCCGATGCGCACCTGGTTCTGGATGAGCTCGCCGACCGAGCGGATGCGACGGTTGGCGAAGTGGTCCTGGTCGTCGAGGCGGTAGCCCGGCTCGGCGTTCACGAGGTGCAGCAGGTAGGTCGTGGCCGCGAGGACCTCGGCCGGCGTGAGCACCGGCTGGTCGAGCTCGGGACGCTCGAGCTCGATGCCGAAGATCTGCTCGATCTTGTCGAGCTCGGGGCCGAGCTTGCGATTGAGCTTGTAGCGACCGACCCGGCTGAGGTCGTAGCGGCGGTTCTCGAAGAAGGCGTTGCGGAAGTAGGCCTTGGCCGACTCGACCGAGGGCGGCTCGCCCGGGCGGGCCCGCTTGTAGATCTCGACCAGCGCCTCGTCCTGGGTGACCGCCAGCTCACGGTCCTTCTCCCACTGGCCCTCGAGGAAGTCGAAGTGGTTCACGAACTTCTGGAGGAAGCCGGGGTGGTTCTCCTCGTCGTAGCCGAGGGCCCGGAGCAGCACGAACAGGCTGAGGCGACGCTTGCGGGCGACGCGGCAGCCGGCGGTGACGTCCTTGCCGGGCTTCTGCTCGACGTCGAACTCGATCCACTCGCCGCGGTAGGGGTGGATCGTGCCGGTGACCAGCTGGTGCTTGGTGAGGTTCCGCAGGCGGAAGCGCTCACCCGGCTGGAAGATGACGCCCGGCGACCGCACGAGCTGCGACACGACGACGCGCTCGGTGCCGTTGATCACGAACGTGCCCTTGTCGGTCATCATGGGGAAGTCGCCCATGAAGACGGTCTGTTCCTTGATCTCGCCGGTGGTGGCGTTCATGAACCGGGCCCGCACGAAGATCGGCGCGGAGAAGGTCATGTCCTTCTCCTTGCACTCCTCGACCGAGAACTTCGGCGGCGGGCGCAGGTCCTCGTCGTCGGGGTCGAACTCGAGCTCGAGCTGCAGGGTCTCGGTGAAGTCCTTGATCGGGCTGATGTCGCGGAAGGTCTCGGCCAGGCCCTCGTTGAGGAACCACTCGAACGAGGCTCGTTGGATGGCGATCAGGTCCGGGAGCTCGAGGACCTCTTCGAGGTTCGCGAACGAGTAACGGTCCCGGATGGCAGGGCGAGCAGACAAGGATTACCCCTTGGAGAAAGGCGGACGGCGGTGATGTCGCGGCATCCGTGCCCAGACGCGCGGGGTCGCCAAGAAAGGCCTGGCGAGAGCGGGACGGGCGTGCACGGCAGGACGATGCTAGGCGCGCACGCGCCGAAGAGCAACCCGAGGTTTTTCTCCATCGGGCCTCACTCGGGGGATCAACCACTTCTTCCCCGTGCAGGTTGCGGGCAGGGTAAGACGATCCGCGTGGCAGGTCAAGGCTTCCCCACATTTCGAACTCATGACGAACGGGCGCTCCGTGGACCCTGCCCACCTACGCGCCGCGGCCGCCGGGTCACCCGAAGCGGGTGCATCCGGCGGCCGGCGTGGCTGGTCGAGCGGCTCAGGGCTACTTCTTCTTGCCCTTCTTGCCCTTCTTCTTCTTGTCGTTCTTCTTCTTGGCCATCTCGCCTCCTCTCCCTCCCCGTCGCCCGGTGTTCACCCGGGTGAAATCGGCGTGAACGCTACTTGGCCGGGCGCCGCCCGGGGTGGAGAACCGCTCAGGCGAGCAACGCGGCGCGGAGCGAGTCGAGCACCGCCGGGTCGAGACCACCCGGCCCGGTGAGGTACCCCTCGATCGAGCCGTGCCGGTGGCGAAGGTCGGCCAGCACCTCGCTGCGGGTCGGGAAGAAGGGCAGGTCGGCATCGGCGACGCCGACGGCGGCGAGCAGCAGCGCGGCGACCACGACCGCCCGGTCCTCCCCCACCCCGGCATGGAAGAGCAGCGGGTGGTTGGCCCGGTCGGCGGCGATGGCGGCCACCTCGGCGAGTTGTCCGGCCTCGGTCTCCCCCACCCCCGGCAGCTCCCAGCGGATGTCCGCGTCGAGCCAGCTCGGACGGCCCGTCGACCCGGGTGCGCCGCGCAGGTCGCACACCGTGCGGATCCGCAGGCCTCGAAGCCGTTCGAGCCCGGGGCCGTCGATGTCGTCGATCGGGTCGCCCGCGTAGAGGCGTCCCCACCCGGTGACCTCGAGGTCTCCGGCCGGCCGGCCGCCGAGGTCGACGGCGTGGCCCGCCCGACCGAGGCGGATCAGCCGCTCGGCGCCGACGACGAAGCGGCCGTCGAGGTCGAGCACGTGCACGTAGGCGCGGAACCCCTCGGGGAGCCCGAGCACCCGCACCCCGCCGGGCACCGTCACCGGGACGATGACGGTGCCGGCATCGTCGGGGGTGGCGCTGACGAACACCGTGGGGTCGTCGCCCCCCTGCCAGGTCGCCCGCAGCTCCGGGCCGACCCATTCGACGAGGAGGTTGGTGATCACGGACGCACGGTACCCGGACCGATCGCGGAGGGACATGCCCGGGAACGACCGGAGGCCACGACCTGTGGTCGTGGCCTCCGGGGTGATGCCGCGAGCGGCCAAGGGCCGCGTCGGCTACTTGAGCTCGACGGTGGCGCCGGCCTCTTCGAGCTGGGCCTTGGCCTTCTCGGCGTCTTCCTTCGACACCTTCTCGAGCACCGACTTGGGGGCGCCGTCGACGAGGTCCTTGGCGTCCTTGAGCCCGAGGTTCGTGAGGGCACGGACCTCCTTGATGACCTGGATCTTCTTGTCACCGGCCGAGGCGAGGATGACGTCGAACTCGTCCTGCTCCTCGGCGGCCTCGCCGCCGCCACCACCGGCCGCGGGGGCGGCCGCGGCGACCGCGACGGGAGCGGCGGCGGTGACGCCGAACTTCTCTTCGAAGTCCTTGAGCAGCTCACTGAGCTCGAGCACGCTCATGCTGGCGATGCTGTCGAGGATCTCTTCCTTGGTGGCCATGATCAGCTTTCCTCCGTGGGGGTGTCCGCGGCATCGGCCACGGAGTCGGTATCGGTGTCGGCGGCGTCGGCGGGTGCCTCGGCCGGTGCGTCGGCGGGAGCCTCGGCAGATGCTTCGGGGGCGACGTCGGCGGCAGCCTCGTCGGCGGGTGCGTCGGCCGCGGGGGCCTCGGCGGATGCTTCGGCGGCGGGTGCCTCGGCCGGCTCGGCGGCGGGGGCGCCGGCGGCGCCGCCCTGCTCGATGAGCGCGGCCAGCCCGTAGGCGAAGCTGCGGGGGACGGCCTGGAGCAGCCCGGCGAACTGCTGCATCGGGGCCGCCATGGCACCGGCCAGGCGGGCGAGCAGCTCTTCACGGGGAGCGACGTCGGCCAGAGCCTTCGCCTCGGCCGCGGACAGCAGCTTGTCTCCGAGGACACCGCCCTTGACCACGAGGCTGTCGTTGGTCCGGGCGAAGTCACGGAGCGCCTTGGCCACGTTGACGGCATCGCCGTCGACGAAGGCGATGGCCGTCGGCCCGGTGAGCAGCTCCTCGATCTCGAGTCCGAGATCGCGGGCGGCGAACCGCACGAGCGTGTTCTTGTAGATCTTGTAGCTGCCCCCTGCCTCGCGCAGCGAGCGCCGCAACGCGGCCATCTGGGCCACGTCGAGCCCTCGGTACTCGGTCAGCAGGGCGGCGCTGCTGGACGAGAGGCGCTCACGCACCTCGTCGACGACAGCCACCTTCTCTGGTCTCGGGTTCTCCATCGCACCTCCTTTCCTCTCTCGTTCGGTGCACCACCGAGCGGTGGTGCGGTCCGGTTGCGGATGCCACCCGGGGGTGGCGGAACCTGCGCCGGGAACGACACAGGGCGCTCGCGCGTGCGAACGCCCCGGAGGTCTCTCAGGAGTGTTCGCCTCGTCTGGCGGGCCTAGGCCCGTTCGGCCCCCGAAGGGGCACCAGAGGTCTCTGGCGAGCAGAGCTTGTTGTGGGTGAGAACGGTACTCGTCCGGCCGGAGCCGGAAAAATCACTGCTGGCTCGGCCGACGGGAGATCGGCCGAGAGGAGGCTCAGGCCGAGGCGACGGCGTCGTCGGCGACGAACATGCGGGCCGGGTCGATCTTGACCCCGGGGCCCATGGTCGACGCCAGGGTGATGCGCTTGAAGTAGCGGCCCTTGGCCGACGACGGCTTGGCCCGCTCGAGCTCCTCGAGCACGGTGCGGAGGTTGGCGCCGATGGCGTCGACGTCGAAGCTCGCCTTGCCCACGGGCACGTGCACGTTGCCGTAGCGGTCGGTGCGGTACTCGACCTTGCCGCCCTTGAAGTCGGCCACGGCCTTGCCCACGTCGGTGGTCACCGTGCCGGTCTTGGGGTTCGGCATCAGGCCTCGGGGACCGAGCACCCGGCCGAGCTTGCCGACCTGGGGCATCAGGTCCGGCGTGGCGATGGCCACGTCGAAGTCGAGCATGCCGCCCTCGACCTCGGCGGCCAGGTCGTCGGCGCCCACGAAGTCGGCTCCGGCCGCCCGGGCCTCGGCGGCCGCGTCGCCCTGGGCGAAGACCGCGATGCGGACGTCCTTGCCGGTGCCCGAAGGCAGGGCCACGGTGCCGCGGACCATCTGGTCGGCCTTGCGGGGATCGACGCCCAGCCGCACCGCGACCTCGATGGTCTCGTCGAAGGCGGCCGCGGCCAGCGACTTCACCAGGCTCACGGCCTCGGCCGAGGTGTGCAGCTGCTCACGGTCGTACCGGCGGGCTGCGTCGGTGTACTTCTTGCCATGCTTCGCCATGTCGGCTCCCTCGGGTCGGGCACCGCCGAGTCGTGGTGACGACGGGGCGATGCAGCGTGACGGCGCCCGGACGAGGTCGTTCCGGTGCGCCCGTGGAACCGGCGACGGATCGCCGGGGCCGACTGGGTCAGTCGACGCTGATGCCCATCGATCGGGCGGTGCCGGCGACCTGCAGCTTGGCTGCCTCGAGGTCGTTGGCGTTGAGGTCGGGCATCTTGATCTGGGCGATCTCGGCGACCTGGGCCGCGGAGATCGAACCGGCGACCTCGCGGCCGGCGGTGTTGGCGCCCTTCTCGAGCCCGGCGGCCTGCTTGATCAGCACCGACGTCGGCGGGGTCTTGAGCACGAACGTGAACGAGCGGTCCTCGTAGATCGTGATCTCGACGGGGACGATCGTGCCGCGCTGCGACTCGGTCTGGGCGTTGTACTCCTTGCAGAAGTCCATGATCGCCACGCCGTGCGGGCCGAGGGCCGTACCCACCGGGGGAGCGGGGGTCGCCGCTCCGGCCGGGATCTGGATCTTGACGACGGCCGAAACCTTCTTCTTGGCCATGTTCCTTACTTTCCTAGCGAGTCAGCGTCGACGGACGCAGCGGACAAGTGTGGCGTCTCGGCGCGGCGGAAGCCAACTCGGTCACCCGAGCTGGCTCCTGGAGCCGCGGAGGTGCGGTGCGGGACTAGAGCTTGGCGACCTGGCTGAACTCGAGCTCGACGGGGGTCTCGCGGCCGAAGATGTTGACGAGCACCTTCACCTTGAGCTGGTCCTCGTTGATCTCGACGATCTCGCCGGAGAAGTCGGCGAAGGGCCCTTCCTTGACCCGCACGGTCTCGCCCTGCTCGTACTCGAGGCGAGGCTTGCCGCGCTTGGGGGCCTCGTCGCCCTCGGGCTTGACCTGCAGGAAGTTCTCGACGTCCTTGCGGCGCATCGGCGACGGCTTGGCGCCCTGGCCCACGAACCCGGTGACGCCGGGCGTGTTGCGCACGACGTACCAGGAGTCGTCGTCGAGGTAGCAGCGCACCAGCAGGTAGCCGGGGAAGACCTTCTTCTGGACGACGACCTTCTTGCCGTTCTTGAACTCGACGACGTCCTCCATGGGGATGACGACCTCGTGGATGCGGTCCTCCATGTTCATCGACGAGATGCGGGCCTCGAGGTTCTGCTTGACCTTCTTCTCGTAGCCCGACTGCGTGTGCACGACGAACCACTGCCCGGGCCGGTCGAACGGGCTCTCGAGCGGGGCGGCGGCGGCCTCTTCGAGCAGCGCCTCCTCGTCGAGCACCTCGAGGGCCTCGGCGATCTCGTCCTCGACCACGGCCTCGGCCAGCTCCTCGAGGATCTCCTCGGCGACCTCGCCCTCGACGGCGGCCTCGACCAGCTCCTCCTCGAGGACGTCGACGTCGTCGCCCTCGACCCCGGACTCGATCAGCTCCTCGAGGATCTCCTCGGCGACCTCGCCCTCGACGGCGGCCTCCACCAGCTCCTCGACGAGCTCCTCGGCCTCGGCCTCCTCGACCGCCTCCTGCGATGGCCTCGTCGAGCACCTCCTGCTCGGCCTGCGCCTCGACCTCGTCGGCCAGCACCGCCTCGTCGGCCGCCGCGGCCATGTCGTCGTCGACGGCGACGTCGTCGACGGCACGGGCCGCCAGATCGTCCTCGTCGGGGGTGGATGCGTTGTCGGTCATGGAGGAGCTCATGCGTTGAACAACTTCAGTACGGCCTGACTGAAGACCCAGTCGATGGCGAAGATGAATGTGGTCATCACGACCAGCGCGACGAGCACGATGATCGAGTAGTTGATGGTCTCGGAACGGGTGGGCCAGGCCACCTTGCGCAGTTCGCCCCGCACCTCGTGCATGCCCTGGCGGCTGAAGAGACGACTCTCCTTGACCTGGGCCTGCGCCTGGCGCGTGGGGACGTCACGCCTCTTGCGGACGGGTTCTCCTTCGGAGTCGACCTCGCCCTGCTTCTGAAGCATGCGCTTCTGTTCTCGGTTCATGGCCATGAAGGCACACCTTCGGTAAGACGTACTGGAGCAGGGCACGAGGGACTCGAACCCCCAACCCCCGGTTTTGGAGACCGGTGCTCTACCAATTGAGCTAGTGCCCTAAGGGGGGAACTGTCCAGGGCGGCAGGATAGCAAACCGCCCTGAATCCCGAACATCGAGGTCGGGCGGGTCAACCGGCGAGAGGCCACCGCCGTCGGCTCCGGCTGGCGATCACGAGGGCGCCACCTGCCGCCGCGGTGGCTGCCGCTGCGGCCGCGATGCCCCCCACGTAGGCGGCCCTCCGACTGCTGAGCAGCGACCGGACGGCCCGCCGCTCGCCGGCCTCCTCGAGGCTCGCCAGCACGTCGGCGAGGACGCCCGGGGGCCGGATCGAAGACCTCGGTGCGCAGCGCCCGCAGGGTGCGGAGCAACTTGCGGTACTGCACCAGCTCGGCCTGGCAGCGCAGGCACTGCTCGACATGGGCCCGAGCCGCGTCATCGAGCTCGACCGAGCCCGACGCCACGTCACCGAGCCGATCGGCCACCGTGTCACACCGCACGGGCGTCTCCCTGGTCCGCGGCGACGTCCGGGACGGCGTCGATCGTGTGGGTCGACGACCACGACCGGCTCGCCGGGCATCGGGTAGAGCTGCTCGCGCAGGCGGCGGCGGGCCCGGTGGAGGCGGACCTTGGCCGCGGACACCGAGATGCCGAGCTCGGACGGCGATGGCCTCGTGGGGCAGGTCGTAGACGTCGCGGAGCACCACGACGGCCCGCAGGCGGGGCGGGAGGGACCGGAGCGCGACCTGCAGCCGGTCTCGCAGCACCACCGAGTCGAGCGACGCCTCGGGATTGGCCTCGGGGCGCCGGTCGTCGACGACCACGTCGTCGTCGAGCTCGTCGTGGCGATGCCGGGCCCGACGGCCGAGCTGGGTCGAGGCGCAGTTGCTCGTGATCCGGTAGAGCCAGGTGGAGAACTGGGCGTCGCCGCGGAAGCGCTTCAGCCCGCGGTAGGCGCGGAGGTAGGACTCCTGCACCACGTCGCCGGCATCCTCGGGGTCGGCCGTCAGCCGGAACGCCAGCGTGTAGGTGTCGGCGTAGGTGAGCCGGACCAGCTCGTCGAAGGCGGAGCGATCCCCCGCCTGCGCCGCGACCACGAGGTCGGCCATCGCTTCGGGCATCACGTCGTTCGACCCGTGCATGGCCGAGAGGTTACGGGTCACCACCCCGGACGCCGGGGGACGCTCAGCGGGTTTCCTTGTGCAGCGTGTGGGTGCGGTCCCACTTGCAGAACTTCTTCAGCTCGATGCGCTCGCGGTCGTTCACCTTGTTCTTCGTGGTGATGTAGTTGCGGCGCTTGCACGTCTGACACTCGAGTGTGACGGCGATGCGCTTCTCGTTCCTGGCCATGCGGTTGCTCCTGTGACGTCCTCGGCGGGCGGTCGGCCCCCCGGGCGAGGGGTTTACTTGATGATCTTGGTGACGCGGCCGGCGCCCACGGTACGGCCACCCTCACGGATGGCGAACCGCAGCCCCTCTTCCATGGCGATCGGGTGGATCAACTCCACCTTCATCTCCGTGTTGTCCCCCGGCATGCACATCTCGGTGCCCTCCGGCAACGTCACATGCCCCGTCACATCCGTCGTCCGGAAATAGAACTGCGGCCGATAGTTGCTGAAGAACGGCTTGTGCCGACCACCCTCCGCCTTGGTCAACACATACACCTGCCCCTCGAACTCGGTATGAGGCGTGATCGAACCCGGCGCCGCCAACACCTGACCCCGCTCCACCTCCTCCTTCTTCGTCCCCCGAAGAAGCGCACCGATGTTGTCGCCGGCCCGACCCTCATCGAGCAACTTGCGGAACATCTCCACACCCGTGCACGTCGTCTTCGCCGTCGGCTTGATCCCCACGATCTCGATCTCGTCACCGGTGTGCACGATCCCCTGCTCCACCCGGCCCGTCACCACCGTCCCCCGACCGGTGATCGTGAACACATCCTCGATCGGCATCAAGAACGGCAGATCCGTCGCCCGCTCCGGCTGCGGAATGTAGGTGTCGACCGCCGTCATCAACTCCAACACCTGATTCACCGCCACCTCATCACCCTCCAGGGCCTTCAACGCGGACACCTTCACCACCGGCACATCATCACCCGGGAACTCATACTCACTGAGCAGCTCACGAACCTCGAGCTCCACCAGATCCAACAACTCCTCATCATCGACCATGTCGACCTTGTTCAACGCCACCACGATCGCCGGCACCCCCACCTGCCGAGCCAACAGCACATGCTCACGAGTCTGCGGCATCGGACCATCCGCCGCCGACACCACCAGAATCGCCCCATCCACCTGCGCCGCACCCGTGATCATGTTCTTGATGTAATCAGCATGACCAGGCATGTCCACATGCGCATAGTGCCGATCAGGCGTCTCATACTCCACATGCGAGATGTTGATCGTGATCCCCCGCTCACGCTCCTCCGGCGCCTTATCGATGTTCGCGAACTCCGTGAACGAATTGTTCGCCGGATCCGCATCGGACAACACCTTCGTGATCGCCGCCGTCAACGTCGTCTTCCCATGATCGATATGACCCATCGTGCCCACATTCGCATGCGGCTTGTTGCGCTCGAACTTCTCTCTGGCCATCGGGGTATCTCCTGGAGCTGACGTGGTGCGGGGTGGACATGCTGCGGGAACGTTGCCGGCGACGCGTGAGCGGCACCGACGCAGATCGGTGGGATGGTGGCGGCGGTCGGACTTGAACCGACGACAACTCGATTATGAGCCGAGTGCTCTGACCAACTGAGCTACGCCGCCCGGACTCGGCCACCGCCCGCCGGAACGGGCTGCAACCGATCTGTGACGAGCCCCCTGACAGAATCGAACTGTCGACCTTTTCCTTACCATGGAAACGCTCTGCCGACTGAGCTAAGGGGGCAACGCGCCGTCGCTCTCGCGACAACGGCCGCTCATCATGCCACGGCGGCCCTCCCACCCCCAACTTGGATGGATGCGACTCTCTGTGCCCTCGCTCGCAAGCTCGCTGCGGGCGGGCTTCGCCCATGCGGGTTGCGTCGGTGGAGCTGCTGCGCTCCGCTCCGCACGCCGGACCGGTGCCAGGGGTCGCCGCACCTGCTCGGCCAGCAGCGGCGCTCGCGGCATAGGCCATATGACTCAAGTTTTCGGAATTTCGTGCCGATCCCCCGAGGGTGTACTTCGAACGACTCGTGATTGAAGCCGGCGACGACACCTTCAGCCTCGACCTGCACCACCGGATGACGGTGATCGCCGGCGTCGGGAGCCTCGAGCGCGAGGGGTTGATCACCGAACTGCTCGGCGCGCTGGGGCGGGGACGGTCGGGCGTCCACCTCGAGATCCAGTCCGACGCCGGGGCGCGCTACGCCATCTTCCGCCCGGCCGGCGCCCGCCATCGGGTCGTCGACACCGAGGCGGCGGCCGACGTGACCGACCAGTTCGTGAACGGGGATCGCCTCGACGTGCTCGAACGGGCCGGGCTGCACCGCAGCAGCGCCCGGCGCCAGCTCTGCATGCAGCCGGGGGACCTGGTCACCCGATCGCGGGTGGAGGAGTACGTCCTGGCCCTGGCCCGCATCGACCAGGGTCGGCTGTGGGACGTGGCCGACCGGGTCAAGGAGCGCGAGCGGCGCCTGGCCGAGACCGCCCAGGCGGCCGGCTCCGATGCCGAGGACGCCGTCATGTTCGAGGAGATCGAGCGCCGCCACCTCGCCTTCGAGCTGGCTCAGGAGGCCCACGAGCGGGTGCGCTACCTGTCGTTCATCATCGGCGCCGGAGCCGCCCTCGTCGGCGTGTGCACCGCCGTGCTCTACGGCTTCTGGCTGGCCATGCCGTTCCTGCTGCTCGCCATCGCCGCCACCGCAGCCTCGATCGTGTTCTGGCAGCGGGTCGAGCTGGCCCGCCGCGACGAAGAGGCGGCCCTGCGCGAGGCCGGCACCAGCTCGTACCTCACGTTCCAGATCAATCGGGTCAACGGGCTGCTCACGAGCGACGCGGCCCGCCGGTCGATGATGAGGGCGGCCGAGGAGCACCGGGCCGCCCTCGCCGAGTGGCGGGTCCTGGTCGGCGACATCCCGGTCGCCTGGGCCATCGAGCACGCCGGGGACATCCGTCGCCAGGCCGCCCGCCTCCGTCAGTCGATGCCGAACCGCAACCCGATGGCCATCAAGCTGTCGGTCGAGGACGAATCGGAGGCCGAGCTGGCCCACGCCCTGCTGCAGCGCCTCGTCGACCCTGAAGTCGATCGGCGCCGGCGGCGAGAGCTTCCCGCTGCTGCTCGACGACGTGCTGGCCGAGATCGATTCGGCGAAGAAGCCGGCGCTGCTCGAACTGCTGATGAAGGCCTCGGCCGAACAGCAGGTCGTCTACCTCACCCAGGACGAGGACGTGGCGTCGTGGGCGCGGGTCGAGGCCCTCACCGGGGCCATGTCCGTCGTCGAGCCCGCCTCGGAGCGGGCGACGTCACCGGTGCGACGCCGCCCCGGCATCATCGCCGTCTGACCTGGCTGCCGTGACCGGAAGCCTGTGCGACGTTTCGCGGGCCAGGATCGCCCGAGTGGGACGCTTTGCCCTGGGCCGCTGACGCCCGCCGCAGTTGGAAGCAGTGACCACCGAAACGGTGGTTGGTTCGCCCCGCTGGGGGGCTCGCCGCAACCCCCGCTGCAGAGGCAGTGACACCACCGTCACAAGCAGCGTCGTCGCGTGGTTCCGCGAATCCCACAACATCCGGTTCGGGGACGAGGCAAACGTTCCCGGACACGGCACTGGCAGCTTGGCTCTTGGCTCGCGAGCTCGCCTGCGCGTGGCTTCGCCCATGCTCGACCAGTCGGTGGTGCTGCTGCGCTCCGCTCCGCACGCCTGACACGGAGCCGGGGGCGGTTAGCGTTGGCGAGTGGAGACTCGACTCGCTCGCCTCGAAGACGCGGAGGCAATCCGCCAGATCTACAACCTCGAGGTCTCGACCTCGACGGTCACCTTCGACCTGGTCCCCCGCACCCTCGACGACCAGATCACCTGGCTGGAGGCCCGGTCGGGCGCCCATGTGGTGATCGTCGCCGAGGACGACGACGACGAGGTGGTCGGCTTCGCCTCGCTGTCCCCGTTCCGTGAGCGACCCGCCTACAACTCGACGGTCGAGAGCTCGGTCTACGTGCGATCGGACCAGCGGGGCCGCGGCGTCGGCGCCCTCCTGATCGGCGAGCTGGTCGGGCTGGCCGCGCAGCACGGCTTCCACACCGCCATCGCCCGCATCGTCGGCGGCCACGAGGCCTCGATCGGCCTGCACCGCGGCGCCGGATTCACCGAGGTCGGCGTCGAACGCGAGGTCGGGCGCAAGTTCGGCACCTGGCTCGACGTGGTCGTGATGCAGCGCATGCTGTGACGGCGCGGGACTCGTTTTTCGGGTCGCGACGCCACCTACTAACGTGTCAGCTTCCTGGGTCGGTACCCGAGTGGCCAAAGGGGACGGGCTGTAAACCCGTTGGCATTGCCTACGGTGGTTCAAATCCACCCCGGCCCACCACGGGGGTTCTCCCCGAAGCGTTCGGCAACAAGGCCCGCCCGGTGCTCGCACCCGGCGGGCCTTCGCCGTTCACCCGCAGGTCGGCCGGTTGTAATGTCCGACCATGCCCAGCTTCGATGTCGTGTCCGAGGTGGACACCCAGGAGATCCGCAACGCCGTCGACCAGGCGTCGCGTGAGCTCAGCACCCGCTACGACTTCAAGGGGACCGATTCCACGGTCGAGTTGAAGGAGAACGAGATCGAGCTCCGCTCGGTCAGCGAGGACCGGCTCAACGCCGTCCGCCAGGTGCTCGAGGAGAAGCTCGTCAAGCGCAAGGTCTCGTTGAAGGCGATCGACTACGGCACCGTCGAGGACGCTGCCGGAGGTCGGGTCCGCCAGACCGCGGCGCTGCAGGCCGGCATCTCCAGCGACAAGGCCCGGGAGCTGAACAAGCACATCAAGGGCCTCGGCCTGAAGGGCATCCAGAGCCAGACCCAGGGCGATCAGCTCCGCGTGATCGGCAAGAAGCGCGACGACCTGCAGGCCGTGATCGCCGACCTCAAGGCCGGCGACTTCGGCATCCCCCTGCAGTTCAACAACTTCCGCGACTGAACCTCAGGTCGCCGCCGGGTCCGCCGCCCCACCGAGCAGCTGGTCGATCGAGAGGTCGTCGGGCAGCGGGAGCAGGCCCTTCGACGCGAAGCTGCGGGCGACGACCTCGAGCCCGGGCCGGGCCGCGAGCAACGACCACCACCACCGAGTCGAACATGGCCGCGGCGCGCTCGACGACGTCGAGGTGGCCGAGGTGGAAGGGGTCGAACGAACCCGGATAGAGCGCGACCGTCACCTCGGCCTCCTCACTCGTAGTAGCCGGAGTGGATGTAGACGCAGGGGACGCCCTTCGGCGTGGAACATGTCGTAGTTGCGCCGGTCGTCCTCGAAGGCCAGGCGGAGGTCGAAGCCGAACTGGCGCAGCTCCCACACGGTGCGCCGCTTGAAATCGCGCGACGCGTCGTAGTCGCCGAAGTCGCGCATGATGAGCAGGTCCCAGCGCAGCTGGTAGCGCTCGAGCCAACCGAGCGTCTGGCGCTGCACGCGGATGGGGCGGGCCGTCAGCAGGATGATCTGCATGCCGGGGTCGAGCACCTCGAGCAGGCGGGCCACCTCGTCGATGAGCTGATCGTCACCGCACGCCGCGAAGAACGCCTCCCAGTCCCGGTAGGGACGCTCGAGGTAGTGCTGGCGACCGGCGGCATCGGACAGCACGCCGTCCATGTCGAACACGACGGCGGGCCCGGGCTCGACCGGGCCTCGGTGCCATTGCCAGTTGTCGGGGTCGTACGGGAGGGGCAAGAGGGCTCCTGAGCCTGGTTCAGGCGGGGTGGGTCGAGAGGCGTTCAAGGGTCTCGTCGAAGACCCGCCGGGAAACCCAGAGCGTCTCGTCACCCAGGATGACCTTGTGCCACTGCCGGTCCCAGTAGGGCTGGAGCGTGACCGCCTTCGGTCGGCGTGCGATCTCGACGAGCACTCCCTTCTGCTTGGCCATGACGACCAGCTCGTCGGGGGTCTCGGCCACGACGCGCGATCCGTTCACGACGGAGACCAGGACGACCACCTCGATCGCCATCACGACCAGGGCGGCCACGAACAGGATCGGCCGATGTCCCAGTAGCCCGACGACCACGAACGGCATGGCCCCGATCGTGGCGATCAGGACGACGATGGTGGGCGACAAGCCCTTCGTGGCGCGGAACCCGCCCCGCACGTCGAGATCGGGACGGACCTCGCGCATCTGCTCGACCAGCTTCTCCTGAGCGATCCGGCTCACGTCCTGGGAGGGCATCGGCGGTCAGCCCTCCGAGGCCGCGGCGGCGGCCTGGTCTCGGATGGCCTGGACGACGTCGGCGTCGGCCAGCGTGGTGGTGTCGCCCAGCACGCGGCCCTCGGCCACGTCACGCAGCAGGCGCCGCATGATCTTGCCGCTGCGGGTCTTGGGCAGGTCGGGGACGACGAAGATGGCCTTCGGCCGCGCCGTCGGGCCGATCTTGGTGGCCACGTGCTGGCGGATCTCCTCGATGAGCTCGGGCGTCGGCTCACCGACGTCGCCCTTGACGATGACGTAGCCGATGATCGCCTGGCCGGTGAGCGGGTCGTTGGCGCCGACGACGGCGGCCTCGGCCACCGCGGGATGGTCGACCAGCGCGGATTCGACCTCGGTGGTGGAGACCCGGTGGCCCGAGACGTTCATCACGTCGTCGACCCGGCCGAGCAGCCAGAGGTAGCCCTCGTCGTCGAGCTTGGCCCCGTCACCGGCGAAGTAGCGACCCTCGTAGGTGCTCCAGTAGGTGTCGAAGTAGCGCTGGGGATCGCCCCAGATGCCCCGCAGCATCGATGGCCACGGCTTGGTGACGGTGAGGTACCCGCCGCCCTTCTCGATGGGGACGCCGTGGTCGTCGACGACCTCGATGGAGATGCCGGGCAGGGCGAAGGTGGCCGATCCGGGCTTGGTGGTGGTGACACCGGGGAGCGGGGTCACCATGTGCGCACCCGTCTCGGTCTGCCACCAGGTGTCGACGATGGGGCAACGGCCGCCACCGATGTGGGCGTGGTACCACATCCACGCTTCGGGGTTGATGGGCTCGCCCACCGTGCCGAGCACCCGCAGGCTCGACAGGTCGTGGGCGGCCGGCTCGGCGTCACCCCACTTCATGAACATGCGGATGGCCGTGGGCGCGGTGTAGAGCTGGGTCACGCCGTAGCGTTCGACGATCGACCAGAGGCGGTCGCGCCCAGGCGTGTCGGGCGTGCCCTCGTAGATCACCGACGTGGCGCCGTTGGTGAGCGGCCCGTAGACGATGTAGCTGTGGCCGGTGACCCAACCGATGTCGGCCGCGCACCAGTAGATGTCGGTGTCGGGGTGCAGGTCGAAGACGTACTTGTGGCTGAACGCCACCTGGGTGAGGTAGCCGCCGGTGGTGTGCATGATGCCCTTGGGCTTGGCCGTGGTGCCCGAGGTGTAGAGGAGGTAGAGGAGGTCCTCGCTGTCCATGTGCTCGGGCGGGCAGTCGGGCGAGGCGTCGGCCATGAGCTCGTGGTACCAGTGGTCCCGGCCGGCGACCATCTCGACGTCGCTGCCGGTGCGGTTGACCACGACGATGGCCGTGATCGACGGGGTGCCGGTGACGGCCTGGTCGACGGCCGGCTTCAGCAGCGCGGCGGCACCGCGGCGGTAGCCCCCGTCGGCGGTGACGATGACCTTGGCCTCGGCATCGTTGACCCGGTCGGTGATGGAGTCGGGCGAGAACCCTCCGAAGATGCACGAGTGGGCGGCGCCGATGCGGGTGCAGGCCAGCATGGCGATGGGCAGCTCGGGGATCATCGGCATGTAGATGCCGACGCGGTCGCCCCGCTGGACACCGAGGCTCTTCAGGACGTTGGCGAACCGGCTGACCTCGTCGAGCAACTCGGCGTAGGTGATGGTGCGGGTGTCGCCCGGCTCGCCCTCCCAGTGGTACGCGACCTTGTCGCCCCGCCCGGCCTCGACGTGGCGGTCGAGGCAGTTGTAGGACACGTTGAGCGTGCCGCCGACGAACCACTTGGCGAACGGGAGCTGCCAGTCGAGCACCGTGTCGAAGTCGTCGAACCAGGTGAGCAGCTCGCGTGCCTGGCGGGCCCAGAAGGCCTCGACGTCGGTCTCGGCCTCGTCGTAGAGCGAGAGATCGGCGACCAGCGCACCGGACCGGAAGTCCGCCGACGGCGGGAACGTGCGGTCCTCGACGAAGTAGTCCTCGATGGTGGGCTCTGGCGTGGTCGGCTCAGGCATGGCGCGTGGTTCCCCCCGGGGATCGGCACTGATCAGGCGACGATCCTACTTCCGCCGGATCGCGGTGGATCAGGGCGTGAACCGGGCATGGGATCAGGCCGTCGGTCGGAGGTCGGTCAGGCCTGGGGCTGCTGCTCGATGAGCCGCCGCAAGCCGTCGAGCAGCATGGTGAACCCACGCTCGAACTCACGGGTCGTGTCCCCGTTGCCCAGGGCCTCGCCCAGCTCGACCAGCCTCGGGTGGCTGTCGGCGGCCAGCTCGGCCAGCTCCTCCGGGGCGAGGGCGCGGCCGTCCGCCACCTGGCGCATGCCGCCCATGTCGATCAGGACGAACCCCAGGACGAACGACGACATCGACAGGAAGGCGTCGAGGGCCGAGTCACGATCGAGCCCGGCGTCGCGCAGGATGCCGAAGGCCGCCTCGAGCGGCGCGTGGCCCTCGATCGTGCGGATGGCGCGGGCCCCGAACATGGGGAGCACCCCCGGGTGGGCCAGGCCCGCGTCGCGGAAGCCCCGGCCGAGCACCCAGAGCTGATCGTCCCAGGCCAGCGTCGGGTCGGGCAGCGGCACCTCGCGCAGCACGTGGTCGAGCACGCCGTCGAGCACGTCGTCCTTGTTGGTCACGTGGTTGTAGAGCGACATGGCCTCGACCCCGAGCGCGGCGCCCAGCTTGCGCATGCTGAGGCCCTCGAGCCCGTGCTCGTCGACGATCGCCACCGCGGCCGCGATGATCCGCTCACGGCTGAGCGGGATCCGTTCCGCCATCGTCATGCCTGAAGCCTAGAACGTCAGGGCTCCCCCACCGGTCCCGAGCCCAGTCCGTCGAACCTGTCCCCCCAGCGACGCCGGTGACGTCGCTCAGGGGACAGGTCGCGGGCGCTGGTCGAACCTGTCCCGCCAGCGACGCCGGTGACGTCGCTCAGGGGACAGGTTGCGCGGGGCGGGGGTCAGGGCACGGGCCATTCCAGGACGTGGAAGGCGCCGAGGCCGGCGGGGTCGGTCAGGGCCTCGGCCTCACCGACGCGGGACCGGGCCCGGACGGCCTCGAGGTCGCCCAGGTGCGCTCGTTCGGCCCAGATCCGGCGGCCGTCGGCGACGAGCTCGTCGATGCCGTGCGCGGCGAGGAGCTCGGCCTGCGAACGGTGGACCGCCGGCGGTCGGACGAGCGCGAGCTGGTCGAGGGCGACCTCGCAGGTGATGTCCTGCGTGCCGAGGTCGTCGAGCGGTGGACCGCCACGACCGTGGGTGCGGTAGGTGCGGATCCACTCCGACGGGCTCCGGGCCGCCAGGTCGGCGGTGTCGGTGCCGTAGTCGAGCACCACCACCCGGCCCCGCTCGACCAGGGCGAGCGCCCGCTCGAGCCAGTCGGCCGCGGCCCGCTGGATCGGGAGGCGTGAGCCCACCGCGGCGTCGGGCACCAGACGGTCGGCCAGGCGGGCATCGGCGTCGTCGGCGGGGACGGTGAGCTCGACCAGCGGCAGGTCGTCGCCCGAGAGCGCCACCCGCACCTCGAGCCAGCCGTCCTCCCCCCGCTCGAGCACCCGGAACACGAGGTTGTCGAGCAGCTCGTTGGCCAGCACGACGCCGACGACCGGCACGGCCGGCAGCTCACCGAGAGACACCACCCGCGGGCCGAGCCCGGTCTCGGCGCGAGGCCCGTCGACGGCCTCGGCGTCCGAGGGTGGGAAGGCGTGCGTGGCGTCGCCGACCGGCAGGCGCTCGCGCTGGCGGTGGCGCAGCACCTCGGACCGCTCCACGAGCACGTAGGTGAGCGCGCCCCGGCACTCGGGCGCGGCGGCCAGCACGCTCTGGGCGAGGGTGCCACTGCCGGCCGCGGCCTCGACGACGGTGAACGGGTCGGGCCGGCCGAGCTCGACCCACCACGCGTCGAGCGCCCGGGCGATCACCGCTCCGAACAGCGGGCCGACCTCTGGGCTGGTCAGGAAGTCGGCCCGGCGGCCGGCCCCGGACCCGGCCCCGAAGAACCCCTCGACCGGGTCGTACAGCGCCCGCTCGACCACCTCGTCGAAGGGCAGAGGCCCCCGACGGCGGATCAGGTCGGCCACCGCATCGTCGACCTGCGTCACCATGGTGGCCTCGACCCCGAACTGGTGATGATCTGGGGGTACCTGCGCCCTCCGATCATCACCAGTTCGGGGGGTTGGCCAGCTGGGTCAGCGGCCGAGGCTGAGGAGGGTGACGGTGTCGGTGAAGTGGCCGACGACCTGCGGGAACACGCCGTAGATCAGGGTGACGCTGACGGTGAGCACCAGCGCGATCTGCAGGGAGGCGGGGATGCGGATCGGGGTCTTGTCGCCGTCGGGGGCGTCCTCGAACCACATGTAGCGCATGACCCGGGCGTAGTAGAAGAACGCGATCACCGAGTTGACGGCCACGAGGACGGCGAGCACGTAGCCCGACGTGGTGCCGGCCGAGGCCAGCGAGCCGAAGATCACGAGCTTGGCGAACCAGCCGCCGAGCGGCGGGATGCCGGCCAGCGAGAACAGGAAGATCGTCATGGCCACCGTGAGGCCGGGCGCGTACTGGAACAGGCCGCCGAAGCTGGTGATCTCGGCCGAGCGGGTCTTGCGGGCGACCGCGATCACGACGGCGAACGCACCGAGGTTCATCACCACGTAGATCACGAGGTAGGTGACGATGGCCTTCAGGGCGGTCTGGCCGACCGCGGCACTCGTGCCGGCCACCGCGAACGGCGCCAGGATGTAGCCGGCCTGGGCGATGCCGGAGTAGGCCAGCATGCGCACCAGGTTCGTCTGGCGCAGGGCGATCAGGTTGCCGATGGTCATGGTGGCCGCGGCGAGGGCCCACATGAGCGGCTCGTACACGTCGTGGCGGGGGTAGAAGGCCACGAAGATCAGCTCGAGCAGGGCCACGAAGCCGGCCGCCTTGGAGGCGGTGGCGAGGAAGGCGGTGACCGGCGTCGGCGCACCCTCGTAGGTGTCGGGCGCCCAGCTGTGGAACGGCACCGCCGACACCTTGAAGCCGAAGCCGATGATCACGAAGACGATGCCGAGGGTGACGAGCTGGGCGCCGTCGCCCAGGTCACCGCCGACCTTGGCCCCGATGTCGGCCAGCACCGTGGTGCCGGTGAAGCCGTAGATCAGCGACATGCCGTAGAGCATCACGGCCGAGGCGAACACGCCCATCAGGTAGTACTTGATGCCGGCCTCGTTGCCCTTGAGGTCGCGCTTCTTCCAGGCGGCCAGCATGTAGGCCGGGATGGACAGCAGCTCGAGGGCGATGAAGATGCCGATCAGGTCGCGGGCCGACGCCATGATCGTCATGCCCAGCACCGACGACAGGATGAGGATGTAGTACTCCCCCTCCCAGTAGTCGCCCTCGGCGATGGAGTTGGTCGACAGCAGCACCACGACGTAGCCCGACACCAGGAACACGGCGGTGAGCACGAGGGTGAACTGGTCGACGACGTAGGCGCCGCCGAACATGACCCGGGCGTGGCCGTCGACGGCCAGCGTGATCACCGGGATGGCAGCACCGAGCAGGCCCAGGCCGGCCAGCGACGGCAGCGCGCCCTTGGCCTCGCGCGGGGCGAACAGGTCGACCAGGATCATCACCACGATCACGCTGACCAGCACGATCTGGGGCGCGAAGGCGTGGTAGTCGAAGGTCGGCTGGACCCACGTCGAGTCGAGCTGGGCGAGCATGACGGCTCAGCCCCCTGCCTGGGCGAGGCTCGACGTCGCCCGCTCGATGTGGGAGGTCACCGTGCGGATGACCGCCGGGTCGGTGACGTGGAAGATGATGTTGGGCATGAAGCCCAGGACGACGATCCCGACGAGCATCGGCAGCCAGGCCACCCACTCGATGGTGGTGACGTCGTGCAGGTGCGGGTCGTCGGCGAACTCGTCCGACGGGGTGCCGAACGCGGTGCGCTGGTAGAGCCAGAGCAGGTAGCCGGCGGCCAGCACCGTGCCGATGGCGGCCACGACCATGTAGAAGCGGAACAGCCCGACGTTGGCCACGTTGGCCTCGTAGGCCGAGAGGATGGCCGGGAACTCGCCCCAGAACCCCGCCAGGCCGGGCAGGCCGAGCGAGGCCATGGTGCAGAGGCCGAGGATCCACCCGAGGTGCGGCATCGACTGCAGCATGCCACCGAGGCGCTTGATCTCGAGCGTGTGGTAGCGCTCCTTCACCGTGCCGGCGATGAAGAAGAGCATGCCGGTGATGAGGCCGTGGGCCACCATGCCGAAGATGGCGGCGTTGATGCCGAAGGTGGTCAGGCTGGCGATGCCGAGCATGACGTAGCCCATGTGGGCCACCGACGAGAAGGCGATGAGCCGCTTCATGTCGGTCTGGGCCAGGCAGCAGAGCGCGCCGTAGATGATGCCGATCACGGCGAGGGCGCCGATGTAGGGCGACCAGGTCCGGGCCGCGTCGGGCAGGATCGGCAGGGCGATGCGGACGAAGCCGTAGGTGCCGAGCTTCAGCAGCACCGCGGCCAGGATGACCGAGCCGACGGTGGGGGCCTGGGTGTGGGCGTCGGGCAGCCAGGTGTGGAACGGGAAGATCGGCACCTTGATGCCGAAGCCCATGAACATGCCGCCGAAGATCAGCAGCCCGGCCGTCGTCGACAGGGCCTGCGCGCCGACCGGCAGCAGCGTCATGTCGAAGGTGTGGGTGGTGACGCCATCGATGCTCACCGGAGCGAGGAAGTAGAGCGCCAGGAAGCTGACGATCATCAGGGCCGAGCCGAACAGCGTGTACAGGAAGAACTTGATCGACGCGTACTGGCGCTGGTCGCCGCCCCACACGCCGATGAGGAAGTACATCGGCAGCAGCACGACCTCGAAGAACACGAAGAAGAGGATGAGGTCCTCGGCGAGGAACGAGCCGACCATGCCGATCTCGAGGATGAGGATCAGGATCAGGAAGGCCTTGGGGTTCTGCGGCTCGGGGAAGTGGTTCCACGAGTAGATGATGCACAGCGGCACGACGAGGATCGTCAGGCGCGACCAGCGGCAGCGAGATCCCGTCGAGGCCCATGTGGTAGCGGGCGTTGATGAACGGGATCCACGACTTGTTGATGGAGTACTGCAGCTCGCCGGCCCGGTCGTAGTCGAAGTTCGTCATGAGCAGGATGCCCATGACGCCGACGGCCAGCGAGGCGAGCAGCGCTATGACCTTGTGCAGCTGCTCCTCGGCCTTGGGAACGAGCAGCATGATCGCGACGCCCACCAGCGGGATGAACGTCGCGAGCGTGAGCCCCCAGTCATCGAGAAACGATTTCATCGGTGTTCCCAAGCTCCTAGACGAAGAAGACGAAGATCAGGGCGAGGACCACGGCGCCGCCGAAGAGCAGTGCGGCGTATTGCGTGATCCGGCCGGTCTGGATGTGGCGAAGCGCCTCGCCCGACTCCTCGGCGCCGGCGCCGGTGGAGAGGACGAGCCCGTCGACGACCTTCTGGTCGACCTGGGCGTAGAGCAGCCGACCGGAGGCGACCGAGGCCTTGCCGGCGGTGTTGACGACAAGGTCGATCACGTTGGTGTTGAACCAGGAGGACCCGCGGGCGATCGGGCCCTTCACCCCGCCGACGATGATGTCGGTGTAGAGGTGGTCGAGGCCGTACTTGTTCTCGAGCACCCAGTAGCCCCGCCCGAACGCCTTGCTCTTGTCCTTGAGGCCGATGAGCGGGCTCTTCTGCAGCCAGTAGTACTGGTAGGCGATGAAGAAGCCGATGGCGACGATGAACGTCGACCCCAGCGCCAGCCAGAAGTTGAACTCGGCGTGATCGATCACCGGGAAGGCGAACGTCGGCTCGACGAAGTGCTCGAAGCGGGTGGTGTAGGAGACGTCGCCGCCCTGGAACCACGCCGGCAGGTTGGTGAAGCCGAGCACGATGGCGCCGACGGCGAGGATCCACAGCGGGATGGTCATCACCTTGGGCGACTCGTGCGGGGTGCCGTGGCCGCGGTACTCGCCGAAGAACGTGAGCCAGATCACCCGGGTCATGTAGGCGCAGGTCATGAGGGCGCCGACGAGACCCATCACAAGCATGAACAGGTACGCGTGGCCACCCTGGCCGTTGAGCGATCCGGCCAGCACCTCGTCCTTCGACCAGAAGCCCGCCAGCGGGAACAGGCCCATGAGCGCGAGCGTGCCGATGACGAAGGTCTTGAAGGTGGCCGGCATGTACTTGCGGAGGCCACCCATCTTCCGCATGTCGAACGTGTGGTGGGCGGCGTGGCTCACCGAACCGGCCCCGAGGAAGAGGCAGGCCTTGAAGAACGCGTGGGTGAAGAGGTGGAAGATGGCGCCGGTCCAGGCGCCCACGCCGAGGGCCATGACCATGTAGCCGAGCTGGCTGATGGTGGAGTAGGCCAGCACCTTCTTGATGTCGGTCTGCACGAAGGCCAGCGCGGCCCCGCCGACGATGGTGATGCCACCGATCACGGCGACGTAGTTGATCCAGTCGTCGCCGATGTTGAGGCCCTCGTAGAAGACCGAGTAGAGCCGGGCCACGAGGTAGACGCCGGCGACGACCATGGTGGCGGCGTGGATGAGGGCCGACACCGGGGTGGGGCCGGCCATGGCGTCGGGGAGCCACGTGTGCAGCGGGAACTGGCCCGACTTCGACGTGACGCCGCCGAACAGGCACAGGGCGCCGACCAGCAACAGGGTCTGGTTGGCGCCGGGTGACAGGGCGTACTGGTTGATGTGCAGCACGTTGAAGCTGGTGGACCCGGCCGCGAAGAACGTGATGATCACGCCGATGATGAGGCCCACGTCGCCGACGCGGTTGGTGAGGAACGCCTTCAGGGCGGCGTCGCTGTTGGTCTTGTCCTCCCACCAGTGACCGATGAGCACGAACGAGCAGACGCCGACGAGCTCCCAGCCGGTGAGCATCTGGATGGTGTTCGACGACGTGACGTAGAAGAGCATCGCCGCCGAGAACAGGCTGAGGAAGGCGTAGTAGTGGGTGAAGCGGACGTCGTCGTGCAGGTACTCCTTGGAGTAGATGTGCACGAGCAGCGAGATGGCCGTCACCGTGAACAGCATCAGGATCGACAGGCCGTCGGCGATGAAGCCGAACTCGAAGTGGATGCCGCCGATCTGGAACCAGGTCCACCGGGTGACGATGGGCGCGGCCTTGACTCGTCTCCTCGCCGCCGTGCTCACCCTCGGCCGCGGTGGCCTCGGATCCGGTGGTGGCCTCGGACCCGGCGGTGGTGCTCGGGGTGGTCTCGCCCTCGCTCGTTGCCGCGTGCTCGGCGCCGGCGGCGGCCTCGGCCGGCCCGACCTCGGCTCCGACGACGGCCTCGGCATCGGTCATGCCGGGCACGGGCGAAGGGCCACCGTTGCTGGGCTGGCTGATCACCGCTTCGGCGGCCGACGGGTCCGGCACCGGGTCGTTGACGCGCTGGATCCAGTTGACCGAGGTGACACAGGCGAGCACGAAGCACGACGCCGATGAAGAGGATGCCGATGCCCGAGGTCACCCGCTCCGAGAAGCGCTTGCCGAGCAGGAGGATCGCCAGGAAGGACACGGCCATCAGGCCGGGGATGATCCAGACGTGCGTCAGCATGAAGGGTTGGGTCGCAGCGATCATGAGTGTCGATCAGCCCTTCATCAGGTCGATGTCGTCGACGTCGATGCTGCGGCTGTTGCGGTAGAGCATCATCACCAGGGCCAGGCCGACGCCGACCTCGGCGGCGGCGACGGCGATGACGAACAGGGCGAACACCTGACCCGTGATGTCGTGCCTGAAGGCACCGAAGGCGACCAGGTTGATGTTGACCGCGTTGAGGATGAGCTCGACCGACATCAGCACCATGATCCCGTTGCGGCGCGCCAGCACGCCGTAGACGCCGATGCAGAAGATGACGGCGGCGAGCAGGAGGAACTGGTTGAGGTACATCAGGAACGAGCCTCCGCGGTCGGCGGCCGGGTGAGCGATCGGGGGGCCATCAGTCGCGCCGGGCCAGGACGACGGCGCCGATGAGGGCGGCGAGCAGGAGCACCGAGATCGCCTCGAACGGGACGAGGTAGGTGGAGAAGATGGAGTTGGCGACCTGGTCGGTGGTCTGCACCACGTTGCCGGAGAAGTCGAACATCCGACCGCGGAAGGCCTTGTAGAGCACGAAGCCCATGACGCCGGCGAGCAGCGCGGCGATCACCCCGCCGACGATGCGTTGCTCGTTGTCGGAGTCCTCGAGGTGGCCGCCCGGGGCCCGGGTGAGCATGATGCCGAACAGGAACAGCACGACGATGGCCCCGATGTAGACCAGCACCTGGGTGATGGCGATGAACTCGGCGGCCAGCAGGATGTAGAGCGCGGCGACGCCCGACAGCACCAGCACCAGGTAGAGCGCGGCGTGCACGATGTCCTTGGTGGTGACCACCCGAAGGGCGGCCCCCACCATGACCGCGGCGATCAGGTAGAACGCGATGTTCTCGACGACCATGAGCGCGGCAAGCATCAGCTCGGGACCTTCTTGACCTTCTGCTCGGACCCGGCCTCGTACGACTCGAAGGCGGGGACCGTCTCCATCCACTCGCCGAGCCGGCTCTTGTCGTGCAGCAGCTGGGAGATGTGGGACTCGGAGTACTCGTACTCGGGGCTCCAGAACAGCGCCTCGAACGGGCAGACCTCGACGCAGATGCCGCAGTACATGCAGAGCGAGAAGTCGATGTCGAAGCGGTCGAGCGCGTTCTTCTGGCGGGGCTTGCCGCCTTCGCGCCGGGGCGGGGCGAGGTACTTGTGGGCCTCGATGTAGATGCACCAGTCGGGGCACTCGCGCGAGCAGAGCATGCACGCCGTGCAGTTCTCCTCGTGGAGGGCGATGACGCCACGGGCCCGGGGCGCGGGATCCTCCTTGACGTGGGGGTAGTCGACGGTGGCCGGACCGCCGCCCCTGCTGTCGGGCTTGAGCGTCTTGACCATCTCCCCGAAGGTCACGCCCAGGCCCTTGATCAGGCCCTTGCCGGGGATGTCGGGCATCAGAACGCCACCTTCAGGACAGCGGTGACCAGGATGTTCACCAGCGAGATCGGGATGAGCCACTTCCAGGCGAAGGCCTGGAGCTGATCCTCGCGGAAGCGAGGGTAGGTGAACCGCACCCAGAAGATGATGAACGAGACGATCATGATCTTGGTGAACAGGGCGACGGGCCCGATGAGCCAGTAGGCGTCGCTGCTGGCGCTGATGCCGGGCACCCACCAGCCGCCGAGGAAGAGGGTGGCGGCGATCCCGGCGAAGGCGAACGCGGTGGCGAACTCGGCCAGGAAGAAGGTGAGGAACCGGAAGCCGGAGTACTCGACCTGGTAGCCACCGACCAGCTCGGACTCGGCCACGGGCATGTCGAACGGCGGCTGGGTGAGCTCGGCCTGCACGGCGGCGAGGAAGATGAAGAAGCCCACGAACTGGGTCAGGATGAACGGGTTGCCGAGGGCCGAGAAGCCGAAGATCGAGCCGTTGGCCTGAGCCTCGACGATGCCGTTCATGTTCAGCGTGCCGGCCTGGATGACCACGCCGACCACGGCCAGCACCATGGGCAGCTCGTAGGCGATGAGCTGGCCACCGGCGCGCAGGCCGCCCATGAGCGAGTACTTGTTGGCCGAGCCCCACCCGGCCATGAGCACGCCGATGACCGACAGCGACGACACCGCGAGGGCGAAGAAGATGCCGACGTCGAGGTCGGCGATGACCAGGTGCTCGCTGGCCGGGAGGATGGCGTAGAGCAGCAGGGTGGACATCAGCACGACGAGCGGCGCGGCCTTGAACACGAACCGGTCGGCCCGGTCGGGGATGAGGTCTTCCTTCTGCACGAACTTGGCGCCGTCGGCGAGCAGCTGCAGCAGGCCGCGGGGACCGGCCTCCTGGGGACCCTTGCGGCTCTGCATCCAGGACATGACCTTGAACAGGAACACGATGCCGAGGATGAGCGCGGTGGTGGGCACGAGGATGGCCGCCACGATCAGCTTGATCGCGGTGGACTGCCAGTAGGCCGGGTCGAGCGAGGCGAGGACGTGGGTCATCGGTCGATGTCACCCAGGATGAAGTAGAGGCTGGCGAGGATGGTGATGACGTCGGGAACGAAGACGCCTCGGCACACCCACGGCACGATCGAGACGTTGTTGAACGACGCCGAGCGGATCTTGACCCGGAACGGCACCAGGTCGCCCTTGCTCACGACGTAGTAGCCCATCTCGCCGAGCGGGTTCTCGGTGGCGACCCACGCCTCGCCCTCGGGCACCTTGATGATGCGCGGGACCTTGGCCATGATCGGCCCGCTCGGGATGGTGTCGAGCAGCTGGTCGACGATCTTGGTGGACTCGCGGGTCTCCTGCAGGCGGATCCAGGAGCGGGCGAAGGCGTCGCCGTCGGGGTGGGTCCAGACCTTCCAGTCGACCTTGTCGTAGGCGAGGCCGGGGGGGCAGTTGTCGCGCCGGAGGTCCCAGTCGATGCCGCTCCCCCGGGCGTTGGGGCCCGACAGGCCGTAGGACTTGGCGATCGCCGGCGGGATGATGCCGACGCCCCGGGTGCGCTTCTGGAAGATCTCGTTGCCGATGAGGATGTCCTCGGCCTCGTCGCAGAACGCCCGCATCTTCTCCATGGCCACGTGGGTCTCGGCGATCCATCCCTTGGGGAGGTCGTCCTTGAGGCCGCCGATGCGGTCGAAGTTGGGGTGGAAGCGGCCACCCGTGACCGCCTCGATCTGGTTGAGCACGAACTCGCGGTCGCGGAACGAGTAGAAGCCGATCGACAGACCGCCGAGCTGGATGCCGAGGTCACCGAGGAACAGGCTGATGTTGGCCAGCCGGCTGAGCTCGAACAGGATGGTGCGGATGTGCTGGGCGCGGGGCGGGGCCTCGACGTCCATCAGCTTCTCGGCCGCCAGGATGAACGGCACCTCGTTGGCGAAGCTGCCCAGCCAGTCGATGCGGTTGATCAGGGTGGTGACCTGCGGGTAGGTGCGGACCTCGGTGAGCTTCTCGTAGCCCCGGTGCATGTAGCCGGCGATGGGCTCGCACGACACGACCTGCTCGCCGTCGAGCTTGGCCACGATGCGCAGGGTGCCGTGGGTGGCCGGGTGCTGCGGGCCGATGTTGAGGGTCATGCCCTCGGACTCGAAGTCGACGTTGAGCCGGTTGTCGGCGGCCCTGGCCGCGATGGTGGCCAGCTGGTCGCGATCGGTGATGGCGGTCATTCGCCCTCCCCCTCGTCGTCAGCCGCGCCGCCGGGCATGGGCTCGACGTCGACGATGCCGGGCCACGGCTTCACCCGGCGGGCGAGCAGCGGGAAGTCCTTGCGCATCGGGTTGCCCTCGAAATCGCCGGGCAGGTACATGTGGACCAGGTGCGGGTGGCCCCGGAAGGTGATGCCGAACATCTCCCAGGCCTCACGCTCGTGCCAGTTGGCCCCGGCGTAGAGCGGCACCCACGTGTCGATCGCCGGGTCGTCGTCGGCCACGTCGACCTTGAGGGTGATGCCGTGACCGGCCTCGATGGAGTACACCCGGGCGAAGACCTGCAACCGGGTCTCGCCGCCGGCGTAGCCCCAGGTCATGGGCACCGGGTCCTTGGCCTCGGCCGGAGCGACCGCGAGGTCCTCCTGGCTGTCCATGTCGCGACCGAACGGCGACGGCAGCCAGTCGATGACCGACAGGAAGTCGAAGTAGGTGCAGCCGAGCTTGTCCTTGGCGACCTCGCCGGCCGCGACCCACGACTCGTTGGTGACCCGCACCCAGAGGTCGTCGCCGGGCCGGATGTGGGAGCCGACGACGGCATCGCCCAGCTCGCCCCGCACGGTGTCGAGCAGCCCCTCGCGGAGCTCGTCGCGCGGCGCGGCCTCCTGCTCGGGTTCGGCGTCGGACGCGGCTTCGGCGGGTGCGTCGGTGCCCTCAGCTGACGACAATGGGATCACCTCGCCAGCGCGCGCCCATGTCCTCGTTCTGGATCTTCTCCTGCAGCAGCAGGATGCCCTCGAGCAGCGCCTCGGGCCGCGGCGGGCAGCCGGGCACGTAGACGTCGACGGGGATGAGCTGGTCGACGCCCTTGGTGACCGAGTAGCTGTCCCAGTAGGGACCGCCGCAGTTGGCGCAGCTGCCCATGCTGATGACGTACTTGGGGTCGGGCATCTGCTGGTAGAGCCGGACGATGGCCGGGGCCATCTTGTCGGTGACGGTGCCGGAGATCACGACGAAGTCGGCCTGGCGGGGGCTCGACGGGAACGGGATCACGCCCAGGCGCATGACGTCGTAGCGCGGCGAGGCGAAGGCGGCGCCCATCTCGATGGCGCAGCAGGCGAGGCCCCACTGGTAGACCCACATCGAGTACTTGCGGCTGGTGTTCAGCAGCTTGGTGAGCGACGCCGGCATCTTGCCGCTCTCGACTAGACCCACCTGAGGACCTTCTTTCGCCAGGCGTAGGCCAGGCCGAGGGCGAGGATGATGATGAACACGGCCATCTCGACGAGGCCGAACGTGCCGAACGCCTCGAGCCGGACGGCCCAGGGGAAGATGAACACGGCCTCGACGTCGAACATGACGAACAGGACGGCGAAGATGTAGTAGCGGACCTGGCTCTGCGTCCACCCGGCGCCGACCGGATCGACGCCGCTCTCGTAGGTGAGGTACTTCTGCTCCTGCGGTCGGTCGGGTCGGAGGATGCGGCCGACGACGCCGAGCAGGATGCCGATCAACGCCAGTGCGAGGCCGCCCATGAGGGCGACCGTGAGGTATTGGCGCACGAAATCTGAGTAGGACATCGCTGGCTGAGCCTAGTGAACGGCGGGTGTCGCCACGAAATCTGAGGGGCTCACGGGCCCTGCGGGAGCTGCAGACCCGCCGGAAGGGTCGTCGAGGTGGTGGACGAGGTCGGTTCGCCGGTGCCCGGCGGGGGCGGCGTCGCCGCCGGTGGTTCGATCAGGATCGGCGTGCCGTGCTGGGCCAGCGACACCACCGTGTCGGGAAAGAGGCCCACGCCGATGGTGACGAGCAGGCAGAGACCGATGGCGAGGCGGGCGGCCAGGCCGATCCGAACGCGCGGGGTGGCCGGCGCTTCGGTGTCGCCGTGGGCGCCGCCGGTGAGGTACATCACCACGACGACCCGCAGGTAGAGGGCCGCCGCGATGACCGCGGTGACCATGGCGACCACGGCCAGCCAGTAGATCTTGGCGTCGACGATGGCCCCGATGACGGAGAACTTGGCGAAGAAGCCGCTGGTGAACGGCACGCCCGCCTGGGCCAGCAGGAACACCACGAGCGCGGCGGCCAGCATCGGGTTCGACTTCGACAGGCCGCGGTAGTCGGACAGCGCGACGCGCGAGTCGCCCCGTCCCGAGACCAGGCTGATCACGCCGAACGAGCCGGCCACCATGAACGCGTAGGCGAACAGGTAGAAGAGCAGGGCCGACGTTCCGGCAGAGCTCGACGCGGCCACCGCCACCAGGATGAACCCGGCGTGGTTGATCGACGAGTAGGCCAGCATGCGCTTGACGTTGGTCTGCACGATGGCCAGCACGGAGCCGACGAACATCGACAGCACGGCCAGGGCGATCACGATGGGTCGCCAGTCGGTGACGTAGTTCGGGAACGTCAGCACGAAGATGCGGATGAGAGCGGCGAAGGCGCCGGCCTTGACCGCGCCGGCCATGAACGCCACCGACGGCGTCGGTGCCCCGTCGTAGACGTCCGGGCTCCAGGAGTGGAACGGCACGGCCGCGACCTTGAACCCGAGGCCGACGAGCAGCAGGGCCAGCCCGACGAGGATGAGCCCGCCGTGGATCGGGACCTGGCCACCGACCACCCGACCGGCGTCGGTGACCGAGGGGGCGAAGTAGTTGCGGATGCCGATGAAGCTGGTGGAGCCGGTGCCGCCGTAGATGAGGGCGATGCCGTAGAGCAGGAAGGCCGACGAGAACCCGCCGAGCACGAAGTACTTGAGGCCCGACTCCTGGGACTGGGCCCGGCGCAGGTGCATGGCGGAGAGCACGTAGGCGGCGATCGAGAGGGTCTCGAGGCCGAGGAACAGCACGATGAAGTCGTCGGCCATGGCCATGACCACCGCGCCCGAAGCGGCGATCAGCAGCAGGGCGTAGAACTCGGGGCCGTTGAGCCCCTCACGGCGCAGGTAGTCGTCGGCGAGCAGGGCGCCGAGCACGACCGTGGCGCAGACGACGCCGGCGACGAACAGGCCGAAGCCGTCGATGCCGACCGCGCCGGCGGCGGTGCTGAACGGCCCGCGGGGCGACGCCGGCAGGTCGATCCACAGCAGCTTGTCCCAGCCCTGGACCCGGGCCCAGAGGGGAACCGTGGTGGCCGCCGCGGCCAGGGCCACGACCACCGTGAACGGCGCGTACCACCGCGTGGTGGGGCGCTTGCGGGTGAGCGAGGCGATGGTGAGCAGGACGATGCCGCCGACGAGCAGCACCACGATGGGGAGCAGCCCGCGCCAGGCGATCTGGGGCGTGGCGATGCGCGGCGGGGCGGTGTCGGCTGCGAGGAGGCCGGCGAGCAGGCGGGTCACTGGCCCGCCTCCGTCGCCGGCTCGCCGCTCTCGGACGTGTCGGTGGTCGTCGCCCGGGCTCTCGTCGGCGACCGGCTCGAGGTGCTCGCCGTCCTCGGTGGTGGCGATGTGGAAGTCAGCGCCCGGCGGCCCGGTTGGCCTCCTCGACGTGCGCGAGCAGGCGCTCGACCGACGGCTGGATGCGCTCGAGCACCGGCTTCGGGTAGACGCCGAGGAACACGATCAGCAGCGACGAGCGGCACCATCACGAGCCGCTCGGTGAGCTTGAGGTCGGGCATGTCGCGGTTGGCGTCGTCGGGCTCGCCGTGGAACACCCGCTGGTAGGCCCACAGCATGTAGAGGGCGGCGAGGATGACGCCGGTGGCGGCGACGACGGCCCACCAGCGGTGCGACACGAACGTGCCGAGCAGCACCAGGAACTCGCCGACGAAGCCGTTGAGCCCGGGCACGCCGATCGACGACAGCATGACGATGGTGAACAGGCCGGCGAAGACCGGGGCCACCGTCTGCAGGCCCTTGAGCGAGGCGATGTCGTAGGTGTGGCGGCGGGTGTAGAGGAAGCCGAGCAGGATGAACAGGGCACCGGTGGTGATGCCGTGGTTGATCATCACGAGGATGCTGCCCTCGAGGCCCTGGGTGGTGAGGGCGAAGAGGCCGAGGATGGCGAAGCCCATGTGCGAGACCGACGAGTAGGCGACGAGCCGCTTCAGGTTCTTCTGCATGGCGGCGACGATGGCGCCGTAGATGATGCCGATGACCGCGAGGGTGAGCATCACCGGCGCGGCCCACACCGTGGCCTCGGGGAACAGGTAGAGGCCGTAGCGCATGAAGCCGTAGGTGCCGAGCTTGAGCAGCACGCCGGCCAGGTCGATCGAGCCGGCGGTCGGCGCCTCGGTGTGGGCGTCGGGCAGCCAGGTGTGGAACGGGACGACCGGCGTCTTCACCATGAAGGCGATGGCGAAGCCGAGGAACAGCCACCGGGCCCAGTTCGTGGAGATCGGTCCCGCTGGCCGACGACCTTGAGCAGGTCGAAGCTGACCGCCGCCCGCGTCACCGGCGTGCGCGAGGACGGCCAGCGTCGACGATCGAGACGAGCATGAACGCCGAGCCGAACATCGTGAACAGGAAGAACTTGGTGGCGGCGTAGACCTTGCGGCCGTGGCCCCAGCGCCCGATCAGGAAGTAGAGCGGGACGATGGTGAGCTCGAAGAACAGGAAGAACAGGAACAGGTCGAGGGCGCAGAACACGCCGAGGCAGCCCGCCATCAGCAGCGTGATCCAGAGGTAGTAGCCCTTCTCGTCGTGGTCGGGCTTGGCCGCGAACAGGGCGATCGGGAACAGGACCCCGGTGAGCACCAGCAGGAACAGCGAGATGCCGTCGACGCCCAGGTAGAACTTGATGTCGAGCGAGCTGCACCCAGGTCTGCGACACCACGAACTGGAAGCCCGGGTCGTCCGTCTTGAACTGGTAGAGCACCCACAGGGTGAGGGCCCCGGCGGTGCAGGCGGTGATGATGGCGACCAGCCGGTGCATGTCCGGGCGGGTGCGCGGGATGAAGGCCATGACCGAGGCCCCGACGACCGGCAGCAGCACCATGATCGGCCAGCACCGGGAAGCCCGTGGCCGCGTGCGCCTCTTCGAGGGCGAGGAGGTTGGTCATCACCAGTTCACCCGGGTGAGGACGAAGAGCACGAGCAGGACGGCTCCGATCGTGAGCGCCAGCGCGTAGGTGCGCACGAGGCCCGATCTGGGTGCGGCGGAGGATGCTGCCCGAGTCGCGGGCGAGCGCTCCGACGCCGTTGACGGCGCCGTCGATGACCGTGCGGTCGAACCAGGCCAGGGCGTCGGCCGCGATGCGACCGGGGCCGCCCATGAACGCGCTGACGGCCCAGTCGTAGTACCAGCCGTGCAGGAACAGCGACGGCTCGAACCAGGCGGCCGGGAGCTTGCGTGCGCCGGTACACGACGTAGGCGACGCCGATGCCGGTGAGGGCCACGATGGTGGAGACGGTGAGCAGGGCCACGATGGTGGCGTTGGAGTAGTCGACCACGCGCGCCGTAGCGGCCGGTGACCGGCTCGAGCCAGTTCTCGAGGTACTTGGTGCTGTCGCTGAACGGCAGGTTGAGGAACCCGGCGATGGCGGCGAACACCGCGAGCACGACGAGCGGCACCGTCATCGTCCACGGCGACTCGTGCGGGTGGACCTCGTGGTGCTCGCCCTCGTCGACGGCCACCGCCGCCGTCGCCGGCCGGACGGCATCGGCCTCGACTGCGGCCTCGGCGTCGCTGTGGGCCTCGTGCGTCGACGGCACCGGATCGTTCCAGCGGGCCTCGCCGAAGAAGACCAGGAAGACCTCGACGGCTCATGTAGAAGGCGGTGAGCAGGGCGGTGAACAGGCCGACGAGGTAGAGCGCGACGTTCTGGTGCAGCGCGTAGGTGAGGATCTCGTCCTTCGACCAGAAGCCCGAGAACGGCGGCACGCCGGCGATGGCGAGCCAGCCGACGATGAAGGTGCCCGCGGTGATCGGCATGAGCTTGCGGAGCGCGCCCATGCGGCGCATGTCCTGCTCGTCGTCCATGCCGTGGATGACCGAGCCGGCGCCGAGGAACAGCAGGGCCTTGAAGAAGGCGTGGGTGATCATGTGGAAGATGGCGACCCAGTAGCCACCGACGCCGACGGCCAGGAACATGTAGCCGAGCTGGCTGACCGTCGAGTAGGCCAGCACCTTCTTGATGTCGGTCTGGGCCATGGCGATGGTGGCCGCGAACAGCGCGGTGATCACGCCGACCCAGGCGATGAGCGTGGGCAGCCACGGCGAGGCGGCGTGCAGCATCGGGTTGATGCGCACCATCAGGTAGACGCCGGCGGTGACCATGGTGGCGGCGTGGATGAGCGCCGACACCGGCGTGGGCCGGCCATGGCGTCGGGCAGCCACAGGTAGAGCGGGATCTGGGCCGACTTGCCGACCGCCCCGATGAACAGCATCAGCGAGATGATCGTGGCCGTGGTCGTGGCCGCGCCCGGGCGAGACCGGGAGGAACTGCGTGTACTGGATCGTGCCGAACGTGAACCACGTGATGAAGATGCCGACCATGAAGCCCCAGTCACCGACGCGGTTGGTGACGAAGGCCTTCTTGCCGGCGCTGGCGTTGGCCGGCTTCTCGAACCAGAACGAGATCAGCAGGTAGGAGCAGGTGCCGACGCCCTCCCAGCCGAGGAAGGTGAGCAGCAGGTTGTCGCCCAGCACGAGCATCAGCATCGAGAAGACGAACAGGTTCAGGTAGAGGAAGAACTTCGAGAACTTGGGGTCGCCGTGCATGTACCCGATCGAGTACAGGTGGATCAGCGCGCCGACGCCGGTGATGAACAGGATCATGGCGCTCGACAGCGGATCGAGCAGGAAGCCGACGTCGACGGTGAAGCGGCCGGCGGGGATCCAGGTGAACAGGGTGAAGGTGGTAGGTGTGGTCGGGCTGGCCGTGCAGCCCGATGAACACGAGCACCGACACGACGAACGAGCCGGCGACCATGGCGGTGGCCAGCCAGCCGGCGAGCGGCTCGCCGAGGCGCGGGCCGACGGCCAGCAGCAGCAGGAAGCCGAGCAGCGGCAGCGCAGGGATCAACCAGACGAGAGAGACCATGACGTCGGCGGCCCTATCCCCTCAGCGCCGAGATGTCGTCGGCGGTCGCGTCGGGGCGGCGGCGCATGACCGCGACGATGATGCCGAGGCCGACGACCACCTCGGCGGCGGCGACGACCAGCACGAAGAACACGATGACCTGACCGCCGATGTCGTCGAGCATGCGGCCGAAGGTGACGAACGAGAGGTTGACGGCGTTGAGCATGAGCTCGACGCACATGACCATGACCAGCGGGTTGCGGCGGACCAGCAGGCCGACCATGCCGATGCAGAAGAGCAGGGCGGACAGGACCAGGTACCAGTAGGGCTGGAACCCGGACCGTTCGTCGTCACCGCGAGGTGGCTGCGACGATCATGCGCCGCCTCGGACGGCTCGTCGGAGCGGCTCGTCGACGTAGCGGCCGTCGTCGGTCATCGACTCCGGCTCGGGCAGCGGCTCGAACGAGTCCGGGCGCCGGGCCATCACGACCGCGCCGATCACCGCGACGGTGAGCAGGCCGGCGGTGATCTCGAAGGCGAAGATCCAGGTGGTGAAGAGCTGCCGGCCGAGCTGGGCGATGTTGGACAGGTCGTCGGAGATCGCCGCGGTGGCCGAGTGCGTGCCGGTGACGACCTCGTTCTGCCGGCGATGAACACGGCGAGCAGCGCGCCGAGCAGGGCCAGGCCGGCGATGACGGCGAGGATCCGCTGGCCGACGATCGGCTCGATGGAGAGGTCGTCGTCGGTGTCGACGCCGAGCAGCATCAGCACGAACAGGATGAGCACGACGATGGCGCCGGTGTAGACGATGACCTGCACCGCGGCGAGCAGCTGGGCGTCCTGGTTGAGGAACAGCACGGCGATGCCGAACAGCGTGGCGACCAGGCTCAGCGCCGAGTGGACGGGGTTGCGCGACAGCACGACGCCGAAGGCGCCGCCCAGCACGATGACCGCGCAGACGATGAAGATGGCGGCTTCCACGGGTCAGTGCCCTCCGGATCCGCTGTCGTCCGCGTGCTCCACGCCGCCAGTCTGGCCCACCACGGGGTCGGGGTCGGCCTGGTCGTCGTCGCCCTCCTGGCCGACCTCGGGGTCGCGCACGCCGTAGCCGAGCTCGCCCGACCAGGCCGACGCGGCCCTCGAAGGCCGCGCTCGCCCGACGGGCGCCGTGGCCCGCATCCAGGCCGAGGTGTGCTCGTCCTCGCCCGGGCGCCAGTCCTCCCAGGGCAGGTGCTGGGGCAGGCCGTCGTCGTCGACGAGCAGCTCGTCCTTGGTGTAGATCGCGTCGGCCCGGTTGGTGAAGGAGAACTCGAACAGCTTCGTCTCGGTGATGGCCTCGGTCGGGCACGCCTCGACGCAGAGGTCGCAGTGGATGCACCGCAGGTAGTTGATCTCGTAGATGAAGCCGTAGCGCTCGCCGGGCGAGACGGGATCGTCGACCGGGTTGTCGGCGCCGCGCACGTAGATGCAGCGGGCCGGGCACACGCCGGCGCACAGCTCGCACCCGATGCACTTCTCCATGCCGTCCTCGTAGCGGTTCAGCACGTGGCGGCCGTGGCGGCGGATCGGCCTGCGGGGCCTTCTCCTTCGGGTACGGCACGGTGACGCGCTGGCGCTTGCCCATCTGCTTGATCGGGATCTTGAAGCCGTCGAGGTAGCCCATCAGCCTTCGACCTCCTGCGGGCTCGCGGAGGCGCCGGCCGGCGGCCACCGCACCCCGGAGCAGGCCGTAGCCGGCGAGGAGCCCGGCGACCGACAGGACGACGACGGCGACCGGGTTCCAGTCGTTGTCGCGGCCGATGTCGATGGCGCCGAGCAGCAGCACCCAGCCCAGCGACAGCGGGATGAGCACCTTCCAGCCGAGGTCCATGAGCTGGTCGTAGCGGAGGCGGGGCAGCGTGGCCCGGATCCACACGAACATGAACAGGAAGATCGAGGTCTTCAGGGCGAACCAGATGATGCCGGTGAGCCAGCCCAGGCGACTCGCCGAGGAAGGCCGGACCGCTGGGGCCACCGAGGAACAGGGTGACGAAGATCGCCGACATGGTGATCACGTTCATGAACTCGGCCAGGAAGAACAGGGCGAAGCGGATCGAGCTGTACTCGGTGTTGAAGCCACCGACGAGCTCCTGCTCGGCCTCGACCAGGTCGAACGGCGGCCGGTTGAGCTCGGCCGTCGACGGCGATCACGAAGATGATGAACGGCACCACGCCGGTGAGGATGATGTTCCAGTTCGGCAGGATGTCGCCGAAGCCCCCGATCGGCCTGGTGCTCGACGATGCCGTGGGTGCTGAGCGTGCCGCTCTTGAGCACGACGGCGACGACCGACAGGCCCATGGCCGCCTCGTAGGACACCATCTGGGCCGAGGCCCGGACCGAGCCGAGCAGCGGGTACTTCGAGCCCGACGACCAGCCGGCCAGCATCACGCCGTAGACCGCGATCGACGACATGGCCAGCATGAAGAGGATGCCGATGGGCGGATCGGCCACCTGCATGTAGGTGTCGTGGCCGAACACCGTGATGATGCCGTCGTTGGTGCCGTTGAAGTCGCCGCCGACCGGCACGATCATGAACAGCAGGAAGGCCGGGACGAACGACAGGAACGGGGCGAGGATGAACACCACCCGCTGCGCCCGGTCGGGGATCAGGTCCTCCTTGAAGAAGAACTTGATGCCGTCGGCGAGCGACTGGAGGATGCCCCACGGGCCGGCCAGCGACGGGCCGATGCGGTTGTGCATGGCGCTGACGAGCTTGCGCTCGAACCAGATCATCAACATGGTCAGGATCAGCAGCAGCACGAAGGCGATGAGGACCTTGCCGATGACGATGGCGATGACAGCCGCCCAGTCGTCGATCGGTTCGATGAGGAGCGGATCGCCCATGGTCAGCTCACCTCCGTCTCGACCCGCACGACGGTGACCGGCTGCGAGGCGTCGATCAGGGCCGCCACGTGCAGTCCGGGCTGGTTGAACACCACCGAGGCCGAGCCCCGGGGCACGCCGGCGTCGGCCGCGATCTCGGCGGTGAGCGTGGCCCGCGAGGTCTGCATGCGCACCCGGTCACCCACGGCCACGCCGAGCCGGTCGAAGTCGTAGGGGTTGACCGTGAGGATGGTGCCGGGGGCCAGCTTGGCCAGCGCCGGCGCCTCGGCCAGCAGCGTGCCCTGGTCGTAGAGCTTGCGGGTGGCCACCAGCCGCAGCGAGTAGCTGTCGAGCGGCGGCAGCTCGAGGGCCGGGCCGGGGACGAACTGCACCAGCGCCGGGAGCGTGGGAGCGACCGGCGTGGCCGCCTCGGTCCCGGCCTCGGTCTCGCCGGCCTCGGCCTCGGCATCGCCGACCTCGGCGTCCGCCGCTTCCGGGGCCTCGGCCGCGTCCTCGTCGGTGACCTGCCCCTCGAGGGGGAAGCCCTCGGCGCCGCGCATCTCGTGGGGCGCGACGAGCGGGCCCGAGCCGAGCGGCACCACGATGCCGTCGTGGGCGAGCGGCGAGTCGAGCAGCTCGGCGGTGAGGCCGGCGTAGGCCGGCGCGACGCGCCGCGATCTCGGCCCGGATGCCGTCGACCGACTCGAGCCCGAGGTCGGCGTCGAGCCGGCGGGCCAGCTCGGCCGCGATGATCCAGTCGGCGCGGGCGGTGCCCGGTCCGGTGACCTTCTGGTTCAGCACGCTGACCCGGCCCTCGATGTTGGTCGAGGTGCCCTCGACCTCGGCGAAGCCGGCGGTCGGCAGCACGACGTCGGCCTGGCGCACGCTGGCCGTGGGGAACTGGTCGAGGGCGATCACCGTGCGGGCGCCGACGAGGGCGCGGGTGGCGAGGTCGTGGTCGGGGAAGTCGCTCAGCGGGTCGGCCCCGAGCAGCACGAGCACGTCGACCCGGCCGTCGGCGGCGGCCTGCAGGATGCCGCGGGCGTCGTGCCCCGCTCAGCGGGCACGCCCGGCCACGAGCCGACGAACGTGGGCGCGGCCCTCGTCGAGGGTGACCCGCCCCGGCAGCAGCCCGGGGCTGAGCCCCATGTCGAGGGCGCCGTTGACGTTGGCCCGGCGCAGCACCGGGCAGGAAGCGGGTGTCGGGGCGGCGGGCCAGCAGCGCCGACGCGGCATCGACCACGGCCTCGCCCGACTCGGCCAGCGACTGGCGACCGATGACGACGGTGACCGGCCCGGCGGCCGCGAGCCCGGCGGCCAGGGCCAGGGCGTCGGCGTCGACCCCACCGGCATCGTTGCCCGCCGGCGCGCCGTCGAGCAGGGCCCGGACCGTGGCACCGGCCTCACCCGGACGGGGGTGCAGCGAGACCGCGGCGTAGCGGCTGAAGCCGGTGGCCTGGGGGCTGATCTCGATGATCGTGGCCTCGTCCTCGACGACCGCGTGGCGGAGGCGCAGGAAGAGGACCGGCAGCTCCTCCTTGAGGTCGGGGCCGAGCAGGATGACCGTGCCGCCGGGGGCGCACACCTCGTCGATGGTGGCGCGGGGCAGGCCGAGCACGACCTCGGCCGGAAGGCCGTCGCCGAGCTGGGCGTCGACGTGGTCGGTGCCGAGGACGCCCTTGGCCAGCTTGGCCCAGGCGTAGGCGGACTCGTTGGTGAGCCGGGCGCCGCCGAGCACGGCGATCGATCCCTTGGCCGCACCGGGGGCGGCGGCCCGCAGGGCGTCGGCTGCGCTGGCCAGCGCGTCGACCCAGCGCGTGCCGACGAGGTCGTCACCGTCGCGCACCAGCGGGTCGGCCAGGCGGTCGTCGCTGACCACGGCCTCGAAGCCGAACCGGCCCTTGTCGCACAGCCAGCCCCAGTTGACCGGGTCGATGTCGACGCCCTGGTAGCGCAGCACCTCGTTGCGCGACGACTCGATCGAGACGCGGCAGCCGACCGAGCAGCCCTGGCAGGTGGACTCGCCTGGCCTGGAGGTCCCACGGCCGGGCCTTGAAGCGGTAGCTCGTCGCGGTGAGCGCGCCGACCGGGCAGATCTGCACCGTGTTGCCGCTGAAGTACGACGAGAACGGCTCGTCGGGGAACGTGTTGACCTCGGTGTCGTTGCCCCGGTTGATGAAGTGGATCAGCGGGTCGCCGGCCACGTCCTTGGCGAAGCGCGTGCAGCGGTCGCAGAGGATGCAGCGCTCGCGGTCGAGCAGCACGAGGTCGCTGATCGGGATCGGCTTCTCCTTGTGCCGCTTCTCCTCGACGAAGCGGCTCTCCCCCGGCCCGTAGGCCATGGTCTGGTCCTGCAGCGGGCACTCGCCGCCCTTGTCGCACACCGGGCAGTCGAGCGGGTGGTTGACCAGCAGGAACTCGAGCACGCCGTCCTGGGCCTTGGTGGTGACCTCGGAGGTGGTGTCGACCTTCATGTCCGGCGTGCACTCGATCATGCAGCTCGGCAGCAGGGCCGGGCCGCGGCCGGTGTCGATCTCGACGATGCACATGCGGCACATGCCGACCGGGTTCATCCGCGGGTGGTAGCAGAAGCGGGGGATGTAGACGCCGTGGCGCTCGGCCGCGTCGATGACCAGCTCGCCCTCGTGGGCCCGCACCGGCGGCCGTTGATGGTGACGGGGATGCCGGGCTCGGGCTCGGCGCCTCGTCCTCGACGCTCGGGGCGACGGTGGTGTCAGACATCGGCCGCGGTCCGGGTCCTGACCGCGCCGGAGGCGACGGGCGTCGGCACCGCGACACGGGACTGCACGGCCTTGGCGATGTGGGCCTCGAACTCGGGCCGGAAGCGCTCGATGGCCGAGGCGATCGGCGACACCGCCGACGGGCCGAGCGGGCAGATGGTGGTCTGCTTGGGGGGCCAGGCGATGCCGGGGCTGATGTTGTCGCTGACGTCCATCAGCAGCGTCGAGGTCGCTGGGCCGGCCATAGCCGTCGAGTATGCGTTGCAGGATGCGCTCGAGCCAGTTCGTGCCCTCGCGGCACGGCGTGCACTTGCCGCACGACTCGCGGGCGAAGAACCGCACCACCCGCAGGCAGGCCTTCACCGCGTCGGTGGTCTCGTCCATGACGACGATGGCGCCCGAGCCGAGCATCGAGCCGGCCTTGTCGACGGTGACCTTCTCGAGCGGCAGGTCGAGGTGCTCCTCGTAGAACCACGGCGCCGAGGCACCACCGGGGATGAACGCCTTGAGCTGGTGGTCGCCCGTGATGCCGCCGGCGTAGACGGGCGCGTAGATCAGGTCGCGGAACGTGGTGACGCCGTACTCGACCTCGAACACGCCCGGGCTGCTTGACGTGGCCCGACACCGCGAACATGCGCGTGCCCTTGGACGACTCGGCGCCGAGGGCGGTGAAGGCGTCGGCCCCGTTGGTGATGATCCACGGGAGGTTCGACAGCGTCTCGACGTTGTTGACGATCGTGGGCTGCAGGTAGAGGCCCTTGGCCGCCGGGAAGAACGGCGGCTTGAGGCGGGGCATGCCCCGGTTGCCCTCGAGGCTCTCGATGAGGGCGGTCTCCTCGCCGACGATGTAGGCACCGGCGCCCCACGTGCAGCACGATGTCGAGCGAGAAGTCGGTGCCGAGGATGTTGCGGCCGATGTAGCCGGCCGCGTAGGCCTCGTTGAGGGCGGTGGCGATGCGCTCCTGGGCGAGGGCCATCTCGCCCCGCACGTAGAGGAAGGCCTGGCCGCAGCCGACCGCGTAGCAGGCGAGCAGGATGCCCTCGATCAGCTGGTGCGGATCGCGCTCCATGAGGATGCGGTCCTTGTAGGTGCCCGGCTCGCTCTCGTCGCCGTTGACCACGAGGTAGCGCGGCCACACGCCGGGCGGGCAGAAGCCCCACTTGACGCCGGCGGGGAAGCCGGCGCCACCCCGCCCGAGCAGGCTGGCCGCCTTGACCTCGTCGACGACCGCGGCCGGCGCCATGGTGAGGGCCTTGCGCAACGCCTGGTAGCCACCGGTGGCCTCGTAGCGGGCCAGGGTGTGGGAGTCGGCGTAGCCGAAGCGGCTGGTGATGATCTTCGGTGCGTCGGTGATCATCTACGGCGCCTCGGTGGGTGCCGGGTCGGACGCCGGGGCCTCGTTGGCGTGCAGCCAGCGCGGGCTCGGCCGGATCGTCGGGCGCCACCGCGCCGGCCCGGCGGTCGGCCGGGATCGACTGGCGCACCCGGGCGAGCGTGCCGTGCGGCGGGACCTCGTCGTCGAGGCGGCCGTTGCGCAGGTCGTCGACCAGCCGGTCGAACTCGTCGTGGGTGATGCGGTGGCGGTAGCGGTAGTTGACCTGCAGGCACGGCGCCTCGGTGCAGGCCGCGATGCACTCGACGTCCTCGACGGTGAACAGGCCGTCGGCCGTGGTGTTGCCGGACTTGATGCCGAGCGTCTTCTCGGCGTGGTGGAGCAGCTCCTCGCCGCCGACCAGCTGGCACGAGATGTTGGTGCACACGTTGACGACGTAGCGTGCCGACGGGGTGCAGCTTGAACATCTCGTAGAACGAGCAGGTGCCGAGCACCTCGGCCGAGGACACGCCGACGAGCTCGCCGATGTGGGCCATGGCCTCGTTGGTGACGTAGCCGTCCTGCTCCTGGGCCAGGTGCAGCAGCGGGATGAGGGCGGACTTCTTCACCGGGTAGCGGCCGATGATCTCGGCGGCGATGGTGAGGTTCTCGGGGGTGAGACGCGCCATCAGCGATCGACCTCGCCGAGGATCGGGTCGACCGACGAGATGATGGCCACGGCGTCGGCGATGAGGGCGTCGTGCATGAGGTGGGGCAGGGTCTGCAGGTTCACGAAGCTCGGTCCCCGGATGTGCATGCGGTAGGGGTTCGAGCTGCCATCGGACACGATGTAGCACCCGAGCTCACCCCGGGGCGATTCGACGGCGCAGTAGGCCTCGCCCTCGGGCACCTTGAAGCCCTCGGTGAAGATCTTGAAGTGGTGGATCAGCGCTTCCATCGACTCGTCGATGCGGGCCCGTGGCGGCGGCGTGACCTTCTTGTCCTGGATGCGGTAGTCACCCTTGGGCATGCGGTCGAGGATCTGGTGGACGATGCGGATCGACTCGCGGATCTCGCTGCAGCCGGATGGCGTAGCGGTCGAAGCAGTCGCCGTAGGTGCCGACGACGACGTCGAAGTCGACCTGGTCGTAGGCGAGGTAGGGCATGTCGCGGCGCAGGTCCCAGGCGTAGCCGGTGGACCGCAGGATCGGGCCGGTCGTGCCCGAGCGCCATGCAGGTCTCGGTGTCGATGACGCCGACGCCCTGCAGCCGCTCGCGCCAGATGGGCTGGCCGGTGAGCAGCGTGTCGTACTCGTCGAGCCGGCGGCGGGATCATGTCCATCAGGCGCAGCACGTCGTCGCGCCAGCCGTCGGGCAGGTCGGCGGCGACGCCACCCGGGCGGATGTAGTTGTGGTTCATCCGCAGGCCGGTGACCTTCTCGAGGAACCGCAGCGTCTCCTCGCGCTCGCGCCAGCCGTAGATCATCATCGACACGGCGCCGAGGTCCATGCCGTTGGTGGCCATGAACAGCAGGTGCGACGAGATGCGGTTCATCTCGGTCATGAGCATGCGGATCCAGATGGCCCGCTCGGGCACCTCGATGTCGAGCAGCTTCTCGACGGTGAGCGAGAACGCCAGCTCGGTGAACAGCGGCGAGGCGTAGTCCATGCGGGTGACGTTGGTGCAGCCCTGGAGGTAGGAGAGCTCCTCGCCCGTCCACTCCATGCCGGTGTGCAGGTAGCCGATGATCGGCTTGCTGCGCACGCACGGTCTCGCCCTGGAGCTCCATCATGATGCGCAGCACGCCGTGGGTGCTCGGGTGCTGCGGCCCCATGTTGATGATCATCGACTCGTCGTCGGACACCTCGACCGGCTGCTCGTCGGCCACGTCGGCCTCCGCCAGCCGCAGCACGGCGCCCTTCTCGATGAGCCGGGCGATGGCGTCGTTGACGTCGGTGCTGGCCAGGCCCTGGCGGCCCTCGGAGGTGAGTGCCGGGTCCTCGGTCTGGTGCAGATGGCCGGTGGTGGTCATGGTCGCCCTCGTGTCACCGCGTCGGTGCGCCCTTGAACTGCACCGGGATGCGGCCCGAGTCGTAGTCCTTGCGCAGCGGGTGGCCGACCCAGTCCTCGGGCATGAGGATGCGGGTGAGGTCGGGGTGGCCGTCGAAGGTGATGCCGAACATGTCGAAGGTCTCGCGCTCCATGGCGTCGGTGCCCGGGTGCAGGGCGAACAGCGAGGGCACGACGGGGTCGGCCTCGGGCACCTGCACCCGCAGGCGGAGCCGGGCGCCCTCGCGGTGGGAGATCAGCGTGACGACGACCTCGAAGCGCTCGGGCTCGACCCCGTCGGGGAGGGTGCGACCGGGGTGGGCGAGGTAGTCGACGCCGCACAGGTCGAGGCACATCATGTAGCCGTCGTCGTGCAGCGTCTTCACCAGGCCGATGAGCTGTTCGCGCGACGGGTGCAGCACGCGCTGGCCATGGCGACCACGCGACCGGCACGCCGTGCACCAGATCGGGCTCCGGACGTGGGGGCTCGGTCGCCTCGTCGGCGCCGTCGGGCGCTGGGGCGTCGGTCATGGTCAGGCGGAGCCGGCGACGACGGGCGACTGCCGGCCGATGCGCACGCCCGCGACCGTCTGGCCGTCGCGCTGCTCGATCACCAGGCCGGCGCCCTCACCGGGGCGGCGGGTGAGCTCACCGGCGCGGATCTGGGCGTGGAGCGTGAGGATGGCGTGCATCAGGGTCTGCGGGCCGGGCGGGCAGCCCGGGGCGTAGACGTCGACCGGCACGATCTGGTCGACGCCCTGCACGATGGCGTAGTTGTTGAACATGCCGCCGCTCGACGCGCACACGCCCATCGAGATCACCCACTTGGGTTCCATCATCTGGTCGTAGATCTGGCGCAGCACCGGCGCCATCTTCTGCGACACCCGGCCGGCGACGATCATGAGGTCGGCCTGGCGGGGAGAGGCCCGGAAGACCTCCATGCCGTAGCGGGCCAGGTCGTAGTGCGGGTCCGCCGGCCGCCATCATCTCGATGGCGCAGCACGCCAGGCCGAACGTGGCCGGCATCACGCTGCGGGCCCGGGCCCACTTCACCAGCTCCTCGAGGGTGCCGGTGAGGAAGTTGTGGTTGAGCCCTTCGAGACCGTTGTCGAGGAAGCCGCCCTCGGTCGCCATCTAGGCCGCCTCTCGCGTGCCGGGCCCGCCGTCGGGGCGGAGCGGCTCACGGCCCTCGAGCCCGACCCGCCGGATGGTCGAGGCCGACGTCCGGTTGGGGTCGACGACATCGACCCGCCGGAGCCGCTTGACCGGGCCCCAGTCGAGGGCGCCGTTGCCGATCAGGTAGACGAACGACTCGAACACGGCGGCGACGAAGATGACGATCGCGAACAACCCGAACGGGCCGAGCGAGCGGAAGACGATGGCCCACGGGAACAGGAAGATGATCTCGATGTCGAAGACGATGAAGATCATGGCGACGAGGAAGAACTTCACCGGGAAGCGCTGGGGCGGGTCGCGGTCGGGCACGATGCCGCACTCGTAGGGCGCGTACTTGGCGATGGTGGGGTTGCGCGGACCGAGCAGCTTGGACGCCACCCGGCTGAGCGCGCCGAACACGAGCGCGAGCACCAGCATCACGAAGATCGGCAGGTACTGGGCCATCTCGGTCAGACCTTCGTCCCGGCCAGCTCGGCCTCGGCCTCGTCCATGTTCTTCTTCAGCGTCTTGTCCCGGTAGTGCAGCAGCAGCACGAACACGACGAACAGCGAGAAGCAGATGACGAAGTAGACCGCCGGCAGCAGCCGCACGTTGCCGAGGTCACGCACGAGCACGACCGACACGACCGGCTTGGACGGATCGACGATCGGGACCGGCGGAGCCTCGCCCTCCTTGGTGACCTGAGGGATCACCTGCTGCACCTGCACCACCGCGTAGTGGGTGGGGTGCTTGAAGTTCACCAGCTTGTCGAACTTGTACTGGATGCGGCAGATGACGTCGTCGGGGAACAGGTTGTGCGGATGCTTCTCGTCGGGGCAGTACTCGTCGCGGGTCGGCTTGCCGCCGAACTCGAAGACGCTGAGCTTCTTGTAGTCGGTGGTGGCCTCGAAGAAGCCGCTGGTGGTCGTGAGGGCGACGTCGGCCGCGGCCTGGGCCTCACCGGCCGACGAGGCCGGCGTGATGCGCCAGCCCGCCCAGGTCCTTGCTCGTGAGGTACTCGGCGAGGATGTCGGGGTAGGCCCCGGCGATGTCGGTGAGCGACGCCTGGGACGGCTCGGGGAAGTCCTTCAGCATCTCGGGGTGCTCGGCGATGATCTGCTCGGGTGTCGGCGTTATCTCGGCCGGCAACGACGCCAGCGCCTCGGTCTCGGGACTGCCGCCCCCCGAGACGAAGATCTCGACCGGCTTCCACGACGGGTTGGTGCCTCGGGGGCCGTTGCCCGGGGGCTGGATCCACCAGGTGAGGGTCAGGATGCGTGAGCCAGCCGAACAGGCCGGCCAGCGCGACCAGCAGGCCGAGCCGGGCGCCCATGTTGGTGGCGAGCAGCAGGTAGATCGAGCCGCCGAGGATGGCCACGGCCGTGACCACGACCAGGATGCCCTTGAAGCCCGGGTTGAACGCCAGGCCGGCGAACAGGATGAGGTGGCGCATGGTCAGAGGCTCCGCTCGTAGGCCACGACTGCGGCGATCTGGTCCTGGGTGTACATGGTCTGGGCCGGGTTCATCCCGGTGGCCTCCGCGGTCACCGGGTCGATGGCGCTCGGGTTGAGCCCGAAGCCGGGCATCTGACCCGAGCCGATGCCGCCCTTGCCGTACGGCTTGCCCAGCTCGGAGCCGATGGACACGAACTCCTGCTGCTGCGCCGAGGTCTCGAACTGGCGCAGCTCGCTGCCGCCGGTGAGGTTGAAGCCGAGGGCGCCGCCACCGCCGGACACCTCGGGCATGCCGTAGGACCAGCCCTTGGTGTGGCAGCGGGCGCACGAGTAGGCGCCGGCGGCGAAGCCGTCGTACTCAGCCCATGTTGAACAGGGCCTCGCCGAGCGTCTTCCACTTGGCCGCGTCGGTGGTGCCGTAGAGGGTGCAGTTGTTGTTGTCGTCGGGCTTGCACACCTTGTCGATCTCGCCCTGCAGCGCCGTCTGCGAGTCGTCGGACGAGAGCTGGATGCTGTAGAGGTAGGCGATCACGTTGTCGAGCTGCTGCTCGGTCAGCGGGCCACCACCGGGCGCGCCCCACGCCGGCATCGGCGTGTTCTGGCGGCCGTAGTTGAGGATGTACTTGACCTCGTCCTTGGAGTAGCGGAACAGGACCGTGTTGAGCGCCGGCGCCTTCCAGTTGACCTGGGCGACGAAGTCGCCGTTGGCGTTGAGCAGCGGTGTAGGACCGCACGCCGCCGACGCCGGCCGGGCCGTGGCAGTCGGAGCACTTGGCCTTGGTGTTGTAGACGACCTCGCCGCGGGCGATGGCCTCTTCCTTGAAGGCGTCGACCGCGCCCGACTGCCGGCCGGGCTCGGCCAGCCAGTAGAGCGGCAGGGCCAGGGCGATGACCGCCAGCAGCACCAGGCCGAAGCCGAGCGTGCGGTCGAGCTTCTTGCCCTCGAGCTCCTCGTCGCTCAGGTACGGCTTGCGGTTGGCGGCCAGCTCGATCTCGGCGCCGATCTCTGGTCGGGCCCGGCGCATGTTGGCGACGACCGCGATGACGAAGCCGATGATCAGGACGACGGCGATGACGCCACCGATGGCGGATGCGGCCGTGGCGAGCACGGCCTGACTGGCGATGACCGGCATCAGTGCGCTGACCCTCCTACGCAGTGGGGACCCTCGGCCTCTTGGCCGGTGGTGTTGGTGCCGATCGGCGGACCCTGGATGACGGTGCCGGTGTCGACGTTGAGCACGCCGCCCGACACCTCGGTGACGAAGCGGTCCATGCCGCGGGGGGCGGGGCCGCCCTTCTTCTCACCGACCTGGTTGTACTGCGAGCCGTGGCACGGGCACTCGAACCACTGCGACGTGGCGCAGGACGGGACCCGGCAGCCGAGGTGCGGGCACTTCTGGTAGACGACCACGATGCCGGCCTCCATCGAGTTGAGCACCGGCTGGCTGTAGACCTTCTTGGCCTTGTCGATGGCGTACGACGGGTAGTTGCGTGAGCCACATGCGGCCCTCGGCGAGGTAGAGGAACCCCTTGCCGGCGGTGATCTGGGTCTGCGAGGTCGGTGATCTTGCCGACCCGGATCTTCGAGCCGAAGCCACCCTTGGGCACCGGCCACAGGAAGGCGAGCACCGCGGCGCCGAAGCCCGACAGGCTCAGGCCCATCAGCAGGATGATGCTGCGGTTGAAGAACTGGCGGCGGGTGACCCCGACGGCGTCGGCGTCGGGCGGGACGTAGGCCGACAGGTCGGACGCGCCGACCGGCTCGAGCTGCGGCGGCCGGCGCTCGATGGCGGCGGCCTTCTCGACCTCGCGCCCGGTGGCGGGCGTGGACTCGTCGGCCTCGATGATGGCGGGCTCGCTCGCGGTCGCGCTTGCGGGTCTCACGCGACAGCTGACCGATGGCGGTCTCGGTGTCGCGTCGACGCATGGCCGCGAAGATCACGAGCACGGCCAGCAGCAGGAAGACGGGGATGAGGATGAGGAACGGCATGACGATCTCGGTTCTCGATCAGAGCTCGAAGAACAAGCCGCTGGTCCACGGCGTGACGAAGTTCTGCCCGGGGCCCCGGAAGAACGATCCGATCATCACCAGCACGCGCCCAGAACATCAGCATGATGGTGAAGATCGAGATGGCGAACTTGCGGTTCTCCGGCTTGTTGGACGGGTTCTTGTCCATGTAGGGCGCCAGGATCAGCAGGAAGATGCCCATGCCCGGGATGGTCACGCCGGCGACCATCGGGTGGAACATGGTGAGCAGCTCCTGCAGGCCGAGGAAGTACCACGGCGCCTTGGAGGGGTTCGGCGTCTCGTTGACGTTGGCCAGCTCGAGCAGCGGCGCGTTGACGAAGATCGAGAAGATCAGGACGAACGTGAGCATGGCCAGCGAGGCCACGAACTCGACGGCCAGCAGGTGGGGCCACACGTGGACCTTGTCGACCGGGGTCGACTTCACGTCCTGGATCGAGCCCGACTTGACCACCGTGAGCAGGCGCTGGGTGTGACCGGCCGGGCCGGTGGCGGCCGGGGGTGGCGCGGCGGTGGCGACCGCGGCGGCGCCGGCCGGGGCCAGGGTGCCGACCCCACCGCCACCGCTCTCGGCCTCGGCGGTGCCGGCCGCCTTGCGGGCCTTGGCGGCCTTCGAGCGCTCGAGGAGGTGCGCGGGGATCTTGCTGTCGGACGCCGACGCCTCGGCCGGGGCATCGGCCGCGGCCGACTCGGCCGGCGCGGCGGCATCGCCGGCGTCGCCCGCGGCCTTGGCCGCCTCGGCCTTCTGGCGGGCCGCTTCGGCTCGCTTGCGTAGGTGCTCGGGAATCTCAGTCATGGCGTCTCTCTGCGTTCGATCTAGAGCGGACCGGAGATGCCGCCGTCCTTGCGCACCCGCCAGAAGTGGATGGCCAGGAAGATGACGGTGACGAACGGGACGAACAGCACGTGCAGCACGTACCACCGGAGAAGGGTGTCGGTGCCGATCTCCTTGCCGCCGAGGAGCACGAACCGGACCTGGTCACCGAAGACGGGCGTGTAGCCCATCATGTTGGTGCCCACGGTGACGGCCCAGAGGGCGAGCTGGTCCCACGGCAGCAGGTAGCCGGTGAACGAGAGCAGCAGGGTGAGCGTGAGCAGGATCACGCCGATGACCCAGTTGAACTCGCGAGGCGGCTTGTAGGCCCCGTGGTAGAAGACGCGGGCCATGTGCAGGAACACCGACAGCACCATGAGGTGGGCCGCCCATCGGTGCATGTTGCGCACGAGCAGGCCGAAGGTCACCGAGGTCTGCAGGGTGTAGATGTCGTTCCAGGCCTGCGCCGCGGTCGGGCCGGTAGAAGAACATCAGGAAGATGCCGGTGATGGTGAGCAGGATGAACAGGAAGAAGCTCAGCCCACCGAGGCACAGCGTGTAGGAGACCTTGACCGCGTGGCGCTTCACCTTCACCGGGTGGAGGTGGTAGAGCACGCTGTTCATGATCACGTAGGACCGGTTGCGGGGGCTGTCGGTGTAGCCCTTGCGGAACACCGAGCCAGGCCGGAAGATCGAGTTCCAGGCCTGCGAGCCCTGCACCGTGTCGTTGAACTCGGCGGCCCGGCTCTTGCCCTTGGGCTTCATGGTCTTGGCCATGTCAGTTCCTTTGTCCTGAGAAGGTCATCCGAGTCGCATCCCGTAGCCGTAGCCGTGGGTGGGCGTGCGCTGGTGGGCGTCACCCTCGGCCGGAGGGTCACCGACCTTGCCGAGGATGATCACGCCGGTGGGGCAGCGATCGACGCAGAGGGCGCAGCGGGTGCAGACGTCGTCGTCGATCACGAAGATCGAGGCGTCACCGGGGTCGACGCCCGGGCGCTCGGTGCCGACGGCCTCGTCGATGGCCGACGTGGTGACGAGGTGGATGCACTTCCACGGGCAGATGTCGACGCAGCCCTCGCACGTGATGCACTCGGACTGGTCGATGTGGATGAACTGCTTGGGCTTGACCGCCTTGGACAGCCACGCGGCGTCGACCTCCTGGAGGACGTAGTCGTCCAGGAACTCGGGCATCGGCGGGTTGGCATCGGTGCGAGCCACGTCAGCTCTTCTTCACGAGCGGACGGCCGTAGTCGGAGGTCACGACGGCCGGCGCGGTCTCGGCGCGCTTGCCCCGGTTCTGCCACCACGCCCACAGGTACATGTTGAGACCCGAGGAACACGACGTAGATGAGCACGGCGATGATGTCGCGGAGCGCCTGGTAGTTGAGCGTGATCGGGTTCCAGCCGCCGAACTTCTGGGGCTTGAGGACGTCCCACGGCCCGTAGATCAGCTTGTCGGGCCGCCAGCCGAGCTCGTTGCTCGACCAGGTCAGCCAGAGGTGCGGGACCTCGGCGTAGACCCAGAACAGGATGAAGAAGACGTAGACGCCCCCGACCATCGCCTCGCCCCACGAGAGCGGGGTGCCGACCGGGCGCCGCTTGGCCATAGGGAAGATGAGCGCGATCAAGGCGACGGCGATGATCAGCGAGACGATGAAGCCAACCAACTGAGTGGGGACCTCCGTTGTGGACACGATCAGCGTACCGCTGCTTCCGAGGCCGCCTGGTCTCCCCAGGTGGTGCGGATCTGACGGTGCTGTTGTGTGGTTTAGCACGCTCCCAACGGCGGGAGCACATCGAGCCCGGACGTCGGCCCCGCATGGTCGCGGCGCCTCCTCGAGGACGGTCGGTGGGGCGATCGGAGACCCTGATGGAGCCGATCGGCCCACGCGATGGGCCGGGCCCGGCACGCGGGATCGCCGAGCGCCGGACCCGTTCGCCCGCCTGCCCCGCGAGGGTCGCGCCGGGCCGATTCGCGACGCGGCCGCGGCGCCGGCCCGTCTTGGCCTCGCGGTGGCGCGGCGGTCTAGTGTTCGCGCACGTACCGGCGACGGTGCACGACTCCCGTACCACCCGCCCGGATCCACCCGCCCGGAGGCCGTCCGTGACCGAAGTTCCCGAGCATCTGCTGAAGCGCTCCCGCGACCGTCGCGCCGCGCTGGGTCTCGGTGGAGGCGACGGGGGCGATGCCGGCGGCGGCGGCGGCGAGGCCGCTCCCGCGGCCGCGGCCGCCGACTCGGGCAGCTCGGTCGAACCGGCAGCCGCCGCGGCCCGGCCCGCGGCCGTCGCCCCGGTCGAGGCCGAGGTCGCTCCGGCCAAGCCGGTGCCGTCCTACGTGCGGGCCTCGCTCGAGCGCAAGAAGATCCCGCTGTGGGTGATGCCCGTGCTGGCCTTCCTGCCGCTGTGGGCGATCATGTACGTCAACACCCTGTCGAAGCCGCGCAGCACCGTGCCCACCCAGCTCGCCGCCGGCGCCACCGCCTACGCCAACCGCTGCCAGGGCTGCCACCAGGCCGACGGGTCCGGCGGCGCCGGCCGCCCGCTCTACGCCGCGGCCGACGGCGGCGGCGTGATCACCACCTTCCCCTACATCGCCGACCAGCTGCAGTTCGTGTGGCTCGGCAGCGCCGGCACCGGCGACGCCGGCACGCCCTACGGCAACCCGGACAAGCCGGGCGGCCAGCACAAGGTGCTGAGCTACGACGGCAAGACGCAGATGCCCTTCTTCCGCGGCAGCATCACCCAGACCGAGCTGCTCGAGATCGTGCGCCACGAGCGCGAGACCTTCGGCGGCGAGAAGGTGCCGGCCAAGCAGATCGGGCCCAACGGCGTGCTGCTGTGGCCCAACGGCAAGCCGGTGCTCAACGCCTCGGGTGTGCTGGTCGACCCCGACGGCAACCCGATGTTCGACGACACGGGCCACCTCGTGAACAAGGCGCTGCTCGAGAGCGCCGACGCCAGCACCTCCGCGCCGGCCAGCTGACCCCGACGCCTTCCTGTCCCGTCAGCGACGCGAGCGGCGTCGCTCGAGGGACGGGAAGCGGGACGGCGTGGCCGACTCGTCGGTGCCGCATGGTCGCCCGTAGGCTGCGGGCATGACCACGACCGCCCTGAGCGATCTCTCCGGCACCCGTCACGACGTGCTCGTGATCGGCGGGGGCCCGGCCGGGGCGGCGACGTCCTACTGGCTGGCCGAGGCCGGCCACGACGTCGTGTTCGTCGAGAAGAAGCTGTTCCCCCGGGTCAAGACCTGCGGGGACGGCCTCACGCCGCGGGCGGTGCACCAACTCGACGAGATGGGCCTGACCGACCGGCTGACCCACTTCCACTCCTACGACGGGCTGCGCACGGTCGCGCACGGCATGACCCTCGAGCTGAAGTGGCCCGATCACCCGATCTACCCGAACTACGGCTACGTGGTGCGGCGCTGCGATCTCGACACCATGGTCGCCGAGCACGCGGTGAAGTCGGGGGCCACGCTCCTGCAGGGCACCGAGGCGGTCAGCCCGATCGTGCGCGACGGCCTCGTCACCGGCGCGGTGGTGAAGGACAAGGACAGCGGCCTCACCCGCGAGCTCTCGGCCCGCTACGTCGTCATCGCCGACGGCGCCAACTCGCGCTTCGGCCGGGCCCTCGGCACCAACCGCAACCGGGGCTACCCGCAGGGCATGGCCATCCGCGGCTACTTCGCCAGCCCCATCAGCGACACCCCGTGGATCGAGTCCGCCCTCGACGTGCGCGACCGGGCCGGCAACTCGCTCCCGGGCTACGGCTGGATCTTCCCGCTCGGCGACGGCGAGATCAACGTGGGCATCGGCCTGCTGTCGACGTTCCGCGACTTCAAGTCGGTGAACACCACCCACATCCTCAACGAGTTCGCGGCCACCGCGCCCGAGCACTGGGGCATCTCTCCCGAGAGCGCGACCTCGGTGCCGACCGGCGGCCGGCTGCCGATGGGCGGGTCGGTCGAGCCCAAGGTCGGTCCCACCTGGATCGTCGTCGGCGACGCGGCCGGCTCGATCAACCCGTTCAACGGCGAGGGCATCGACTACGCCTACGAGACCGGTCGCATGGCCGCCGGGCTGCTCGACGAGGCCCTGCAGACCGGCGACGGCATGGTGCTGCAGCGCTACCCGACCATGCTGAACGACGAGTACGGCCTGTACTTCAAGGTCGCCCGGCTGTTCGCCCAGGTCATCGGCCAGCCCACGCTGATGCGGGAGCTCACCCGCGTCGGCATGCACAGCCGCACCCTCATGGACTGGGTGCTGCGCATCATGGCCAACCTGCTCCGCGACGACGAGCTCGGCCCGGCCGAGGCCGTCTACCGCACCGTCGCCCAGCTGGCCAAGGTCATCCCCGAGCCCTCCGCCGCCTGACCCGGACCCTCCCGAACCACCCCCACATCGAACGTGCGTAGATAATCCGGGCGAGAGCCGGATTTTCCACGCAAGAACGGGGGGGCGTGTCAACTGCTGACGCCCGCTCACCCCCATGAGGTTGCGTAGGCAGGGGTCGCCTTCCGACCTGGATCCACGCACGCGCGCTGGCGGCGGGTCAGCCCCTGCGGAGCATCAGGCGACGGCAGCGGCCGCGTCGGCCGCGATGGCGACGACCTCGTCGAGGATGGCGTCGGTGTGGGCCATCCCGACGAACAGCACCTCGTAGGCGCCGGGGGCCAGGGCCACGCCGCGGTCGAGCATCTCGTGGAAGAACGCGGCGTAGACCTTCTCGTCGGTGGTCTGGGCCGAGGCGTAGTCGACCGGGAGCTCGTCGCCGAAGAACAGCCCGGCGAGGGTGCCGACGACCGGGACCCGGACGGCGATGCCGGCCGAGCGGATCGCGGCCTCGAGCCGCGGCGCGAAGCGCTCGACCCGTGCCGTCAGCTCGGCGTAGGCCTCGGGGGTGAGACCGGCGAGGGCGGCCAGTCCCGCGGCGGTGGCCAGCGGGTTCCCCGAGAGGGTGCCGGCCTGGTAGACGGGCCCGAGCGGCGCGAGCACGCTCATGATCTCGGTACGGCCGCCGAAGGCGCCCACGGGCAGCCCGCCGCCGATCACCTTGCCGAACGTGCTGAGGTCGGCGGGCACGCCGAGCAGCTCCTGCGCTCCCCCTCGGGCGACGCGGAAGCCGGTGATGACCTCGTCGAAGATGAGCAGCGCGCCGACGCGGTCGCACTCGGCCCGCAGCCGCTCGAGGAACCCGGGCACCGGCGCGACGAGACCCATGTTGGCGGCCACCGGCTCGAAGATCACCGCCGCGACGGTCTCGTCGAGCTCGGGCACGACGTTGTAGGGGGCGATCACCGTGTCGGCCACCGCGTTGGCGGTGACGCCGGCCGAACCGGGCAGACCGAGCGACGCCATGGCGGTGCCGCCCTCGACCAGCAGCGCGTCGCTGTGGCCGTGGTAGTTGCCGGCGAACTTCACGAGCGTGTCTCGCCCGGTGAAGCCGCGGGCCACGCGGATGGCGCTCATGGTGGCCTCGGTGCCGCTCGACACCATCCGCACCTGCTCGACCGACGCCACCCGATCGACGATGGCCTCGGCCAGGCGCACCTCGCCCGGGGTCGGCGCGCCGTACGACGTGCCCCGCGTGGCCGCGTCGGTGATGGCGGCGACGATCGTGGGCTCGGCGTGACCGAGGATGATGGCGCCGTAGGACTGCACCAGGTCGATGAACCGGTTGCCCTCGACGTCGATCACGTAGGGGCCCTCGGCCCGCTCGACGAAGTAGGGCGAGCCGCCGACCGACCCGAAGGCGCGAACCGGCGAGTTCACCCCGCCGGGGATGACGCGCCGACCCCGCTCGAACAGCTCCGCGTTGGTCTCGGTCACGATCCGAGGGCCTCGGCCAGGTCGCGGGCGAAGTAGGTGAGGATGAGGTCGGCGCCGGCCCGCTTCACCGCGGTGAGGTGCTCGAGCGCCACCGCCGGGCCGTCGATCCAGCCTCGCTCGGCGGCGGCGTGGATCATGGCGTACTCCCCCGACACGTGGTACGCCGCCAGCGGGATGTCGAGCTCGGCACGGGCCCGGGCGATGATGTCGAGGTAGGCCAGCGCCGGCTTGACCATGATCATGTCGGCACCCTCGCCGACGTCGAAGCGGATCTCCTCGAGGGCCTCGCGGGCGTTGCGGAAGTCCTGCTGGTAGCCCTTGCGGTCGCCGCCGCCGGCGATGGTCACGTCGACCGCGTCGCGGAACGGCCCGTAGAGCGCCGAGGCGTACTTGGCCGCGTAGGCCAGGATCGCCACGGACTCGAAGCCGTCGTCGTCGAGCGCCTCACGGATGGCGAGCACCTGGCCGTCCATCATCCCGCTGGGAGCGGTGATGTCGGCGCCGGCCTCGGCCTGGGCCACCGCGGCGCGGGCGTAGAGGTCGAGGGTGGCGTCGTTGTCGACCTCGCCGCGATCGTCGAGCACACCGCAGTGGCCGTGGTCGGTGTACTCGTCGACGCACAGGTCGGCGATCAGGACGATGTCGTCACCGACGTCGTCGCGCAGGTCGCGCAGGGCCACCTGGACGATGCCGTCGGGATCCCAGGCCCCCGAGCCCTCGGCGTCCTTGGTGGCCGGCACGCCGAACAGGATCACGCCGGGGACGCCGAGCGCGGCCAGCTCGGCGACCTCCTTGCGCAGCGACTCGCGGGTGTGCTGCAGCACGCCGGGCAACGATTCGATCGGCTGGGGCTCGGCGATGCCCTCGCGCACGAAGAGCGGGGCGATGAGGTCGTCGGTGGTCAGCCGGGTCTCGGCGACCATGCGGCGCAGGGCCGGGGTGCGGCGCAGTCGGCGCAGGCGGCGCTGGGGGAAGCTCACCGGGCCAGCCTACGGTCGGCTCACCACCCCGGACGAGTCGTCGACGCCCCGCCGCGCACCGACACGATCGACGAGCCGGCCGAGGGCGGCGAGGTCGACGTCGGCGAGCGAGTCGACGACCAGGTCGGCGTCGGGGAACTCCGGGACCCGGGTGACCTCGTTGGGGGCGACGACGCACACGAAGCCGGCGGCGCGGGCCGCGGTCGACCCGTGGTGCGAGTCCTCGAGGGCGACCGACCGGGCCGGCCGGACCCCGAGCGCCTCGGCCGCCGCGAGGTAGAGGTCCGGGGCCGGCTTGCCCCGGGCCACGTGGTCACGGCAACGGATGATGATGAACCGCTCGAGCAGCCCCACCCGGTCGAGGTGCGGCTCGACCCACGTGGTGGGCGAGCTCGAGGCCACCGCGGTCGGCACGCCTGCTGCGGCGGCCTCGTCGAGGAGGGCGACCACCCCGGGCCGCACCTCCTCGCGCCGGATCAGGGCGTGGTGCGCCTCGAGCCGCCGGGCCCGGACCGCGGCGACGTCGACGGGACCCTCGGCCGCCTCTTGGAGCCAGGCCGACCAGTGCGGGTTGTCGGCCCGACCGACCCGGTGCCGCCACTCGTCGAGCTGCAGGTCGACCCCGTGGGCCTCGAACTCGGCCCGCACGGTCACGAACTCGGACCACTCCGTGTCGATGATGAGCCCGTCGAAGTCGAAGACGAGTGCGTCGATCCCCATCGATCGACCCTACGTGGCAGGGGGCGCGGCTCCCATCGATTTCACCAGCGCGTCGACGAGCCCGGGGATGCTGTGGTCGATGGCCTCGACGTCGACCGCGATGCCGTGCCCGCGTGCGGTGGCCGAGGTGACCGGGCCGATCGAGGCCACGATCGCGGGAACGGCGTCGAGGCCGAACGCCTCGACGAACCGATCGACGGTGGACGACGACGTGAACGTGATCACGTCGGCGCCGACGACCGCGGCCCGCGTGCCGTCGTCGATCGGCGCGGCCTCGGTGCGGTACGCGTCGATCACGTCGACCTCCCAGCCCGCATCCCGCAGGCCGTCGGGCAGCACATCGCGCGCCACCGCCGCCCGGGCCAGCAGCACCCGCCCGCCCAGCGCGGGCGGCGCGGGGAAGGCCTCGAGCAGGCTCTCGGCCACGAACCGCTGGGGGACGAGATCGGCGACGATGTTCCCGGCCCGCAGCACGTCGGCCGTTCCCGGGCCGATGGCGGCCACCCGCACGCCACCGAGGTCGCGTGCGTCGTGCATGGCGTCGAGCAGGCGCCGCGCGCCGTTGGCCGACGTCAGCACGACCCAGTCGTAGGACCCCAGGCGACGCGCCGCGTCGGCCAGCGCCGCTCCGGCATCGGCGGGGTCGGTCACCACGATGGCCGGCGCCTCGATCACCTCCGCGCCCAGCACGCTGCAGCCGGTGGGCGAGCCCCGAGGCCTGCTCGCGGGCGCGCGTGACGACGATGCGCTTGGCGAACAGCGGCCGCGTCTCGAACCAGGCGAGGTCGAGGGCGGCGACCGCGCCGATCACGATGGTGCTCGGTGATTCGAGGTGGTGGTCGGTCAACGTGGCCAACGTCGCCCGCACCGTGTGCTGCTCGGGCCGCGACCCCCAACGGACCGCGGCGGCCGGCGTGTCCGGGGCCAGGCCGCCGGCCAGCAGCCGGGACACGATCTTGGCCAGGCGGCCCACCCCCATGAGGATCACGATGGTGCCGCCGAGCCGGGCGACGGTCTCCCAGTCGATCTGGTCGCCCTTGTCGGGGTCCTCGTGACCGGTGATCACGGTGAACGAGGTCGACGAGTGACGCATGGTCACCGGGATGCCGGCGTACGCCGGCGCGGCGATGGCCGACGAGATGCCGGGCACGACCTCGAAGGGCACGCCGGCGGCGAGCAGGGCCTGGGCCTCCTCGCCCCCCCGTGCGAACACGAACGGATCCCCGCCCTTGAGCCGCACCACCTGCTGGCCCCGACGACCACGCTCGACGAGCAGCGCGTCGATCTCGGACTGGGGCATCGTCGCCCGACCGGGGGCCTTGCCCACGCTGATCCGCTCGGCCGACGCCGGGGCCAGGTCGAGGAGGCTGGCGACCGAGAGCCGGTCGTAGACGACCACGTCCGCGGTGGCGAGCACCTCGGCCCCACGCATGGTCATCAACCCGGGATCACCGGGGCCCGCACCCACCAGGAAGACGGTCACGGGAGCAGCCTAGGCAGCCGTGTGCGGCGCCGAATCCCGGCCGTCCGACCACCGGTCGGTCAAGGCCCGGTCACGCCCGAACGATTGCACGACGGACTCGGGCCGGGTGGCAAGATGCTGCCATGGCCGTAGCGGACGCCGAGTCCAGATCTCCCCGCGCCGAGCGGGCGCGGGCATCGATCGCCGAGGCCCTGCTCAGCCTGATCGACGACGGCGATCTGCAGCCGACGGCCAACCGGATCGCGGAGCGGGCCGGCATCTCGCTGCGGCTGATCTACCACCACTTCGGCGACCTCGAGTCGCTCTACCAGGAGGCCTCGCGCATCCAGCTCAAGCGCCTGCTCGAGCGCTACGTGCCGGTGCCGCCCGACCTGCCCTACGACGAGCGGCTCGCCGCCTTCCTCGACCAGCGGGCCCGGCTCTACGAGTGGCAGACGCCGGTGCGGCGCTCGGCCATGATCAACGAGCACGGCTCGCGCACGCTGCAACAAGCCAGGTCGTGGGGAACCGCGGCGGCCCACCTCGAGTTCGAGCGGACGTTCGCCACCGAGGTGGCCGAGCTCCCCAGCGAGACCCGCCAGGCGACCATCGACGCGCTGGCCATGATCACCGGGTGGCCGGCATGGGACGAGCTGCGCACGTCGGGTCGAAGCATCGAGGACGTGACCGCGGCCATGGCCCACGGCATCACCGTTCTGCTCCGGGCCCACCGGGTCTGATGCCCGCTCCTCCCTCCGGCGACGGCCTGCTCACCCTGACCGAGGTGGCCGACCGGCTGGGCGTGCACTACATGACGGCGTATCGCTACCTGCGCACCGGTCGGCTCCAGGGCACCAAGCAGGGCACCGAGTGGCGGGTCCGAGCGGCCGACGTCACCCGGTTCGAAGAGCGGTCCGCCGACGCCGCGCCCCGCACGTCACGCCGGCGCATCGACTGGGCCGCACGGGCCGAGGAGCGCATGCTCGCCGGGGACGAGGCCGGCGCGTCGTCGGTCATCGACAACGCCATGGCCGCGGGCATGTCGCTCGAGGAGGTCTACCTCGACCTCCTCGGCCCGGCGCTGAAGTCGATCGGCGACCGCTGGGAGTCCACCGAGATCACCGTCGCCGACGAGCACCTCGCGTCGGCCATCGCCGTGCGCCTGGTCGGCCAGCTCGGGCCGCGGTTCGCACGACGGGGGCGCAAGCGGGGAACCATCGTCGTCGCCGCCCCCGCCGGCGACACCCACAGCCTGCCCGTCGCGCTGTTCGCGGACCTGCTCCGAGGCCGCGGCTTCCGCGTGCTCGACCTGGGCGGCGACGTGCCCAGCGACTCGCTCGCATCGACGGTGGCCGGCACCGACAACCTCCTGGCGGTGTGCCTCGGCTGCACGACCCTCGGCAACGACGCGTCGGTGACCGAAGCCATCGACGCCGTGCGACGAGCGTCCGACGTGGCGGTGCTGGCCGGTGGGCAGGCGATCGCCGATCCGGACCGGGCCCGGGCCCTCGGTGCCGACGACGGCGGCATGCCCACCCTCGAGGCCATCGCCCTGCTCGAGCACCTTCCCCGCCCGGCCCCGCGCGCGACCTGACCGGGCCGATCCCCGGGCGTGATCCACCGGCATCGCCGATCGGTGGTAGCCCTGGCTGATATTTAGCGCTAAATTAGCACCGTCCTTCGCACCCCGATCGGTGCCACCCAGGACCACGTCACATCATCCCACCGAACCGCACCGGCAACGTCGCCGGCCGATCGGGAGGTCGCCATGTTCACGGGAAGCGCAGACCAGCACAGCGGGATCGAGGAGTCGGGCGTGCGGGTCGCCGTCCCCCAGCACGCACCTCCCCCTCGACGATCCGGCGGCACCGAGGTCGGCGGGTCCGTCGACCTCCTCGACCTCCTCGACCCGACGGACCCGGCGCTCGGGGAGCCCGACACCGGCTGGACCGCCGAAGCCGCCTGCAAGGGCCGCACGAGCCTGTTCTTCGGCATCGCCGGTGAACGCCCGGAACGCCGGGTCCGCCGTGAGCGAACCGCGCGCGACGTGTGCGACGGCTGCTCGGTCGTGGCCCCGTGCCGAGATCGGGCGCGCAAGGGACGGGAGAACGGGTTCTGGGGCGGCGAGTCCGAGGAGGAGCGCGCCGCGGCCGGGTTCCCGCCCCGCTCGATCAGCCGCCGCTCGGTGCAGCAGGCATCGAGTGTGCGGGCGGAGGCGTCCTAGCCGCGGCCGACCGCGGCGTAGGCGGCCAGGGCCCGGGTGCGAGCCTCGGCGTGGTCGACGAGGGGCTCGGGATAGTCGTCGCCGAGCGTGATGCCGGCGAGCTGCAGCTCGAGCGGGGGTGCCTGCCACGGCGCATGGATGGCCTTGTCGTCGAGGGCGGCCAGCTCGGGAACCCACCGCCGGATGTAGGCGCCGGTCGGGTCGAACTTCCGGCTCTGGGTCACGGGGTTGAAGATGCGGTGGTAGGGCGACGCGTCGGGTCCGGTGCCGGCCACCCACTGCCAGTTGCCGACGTTCTGGGCCACGTCGCCGTCGACGAGCAGGTGGCGGAAGTGGCGCTCACCGAGCCGCCAGTCGACCAGCAGGTCCTTGACGAGGAACGAACCGACGATCATCCGGACCCGGTTGTGCATCCACCCGGTCTCGCGGAGCTGGCGCATGCCGGCGTCGACGATCGGGAACCCGGTGTACCCGCCCTTCCACGCCGCGACCTCGACCGGGTCGTCACGCCACTCGATCTGGTCGAACCGCTCGCGCATCGACCGCCTGGGCAGGTCGGGCAGCTCGTACAGGAGGTGCGCGTACCAGTCGCGCCAGGCCAGCTGCCGCACGAACATCGACCGGCCGGCGGTCTCCTCGCCGACCGCCTCGACGACCGTGCGGGGCGAGAGCGTGCCGAATCGCAGGTCGGCCGAGAGCTGCGAGGTGCCCTCGATGTCGGGGCGATCGCGGTCGGCGTCGTAGTGGTCGACCCGCTCGAGGAACTGCTCGAGCCGGAGCTTGGCCTCCGACTCGCCCTCGAACATCGGCGGCGGACCGTCGAGCGTCGGCATGGGCTCGCCCGGGTCGTCGAACAGGGTGGCGTCGCCGGGAGCGGGCCACGGGTCCCATGTTCGGGCCAGCCAGGCCTTGTAGAACGGCGTGAACACCCGCGACAGCGTGCCCTTGGCGGTGAGCACCGACCCGGGCTGGTGCACGAGCGAACCCCACTGGGTCTCGACCGGGACGGCGAGGGCCTCGGTGACCTGGCGATCGCGGGTGACGGCGAACGGGGTGACGTCGGCGTTCCAGTAGACGGTGTCGACGCCGAGCTTGGCCACGGTCTCGGGCACGACGCGCGCCGGGTCGCCGATGCGCACGAGCAGCCGTCCGCCGAACTGGGCGAGGGAGTAGTCGAGCGCCTGCACCGTGGCGAGCAGCTGCCGCCGGCGGAAGGGGCCGGCCCCGTCGAGCAGCCGCGGGTCGATGACGAACAGAGGGACGACGAAGGCCCGGCTCGAGGTGGCCTCGGCCCACGCCGGGTTGTCGTCGAGACGAAGGTCCCGGCGGAACCAGACCAGGCCGATCTTCTCGGAGGACGCCGTCATGGCGGGGGAGGTTAGACGCCGTCCGGGGTACCGGCCGTGCCCCTCCACCGAGCACCGGTCGGCCCACCCGGCCGCGACCCGGCCCCGGGGGCCCGGTCGCGGGCGAACCCGGGATCAGGCCAGCGGCCGGCCGAACGGCAGCTCGTCGCGCCAGCTGGCCAGGAACGCCTCCGCCCGGTAGCAGGCACCGAGCAGCGGCCCGTCGTCGTGCGCCAACACGTCGAGCAGGGCCGCGTCGATGGCGACCGCGGCGGCCGAGCCGGGGTCGCCGGCTTCCCCGGAGGGCCAGCCGGCGAACATCGGTCCCGCAGTGGCGATGAAGTCGGGGACGACCACCGCGCCGGCCCGACGCAGGACGGCCAGACCCTTCGCCGTGACCGGCGCCGGCCCCGACGGGATGACGGTCCCGGCGGCCAGCCCGGCCGCGACCGAGTCGTCGATCACCCCCGGCTTCGACCCCGCCACGAGCACCTCGGCCTCGACCCCGAAGACCTCCCACGGCTTGCCCACCGACGCCGCCAGCTTCCCCACCAGCGCGGTGCCGCTCTCGGCCCACGCTCCGGCCACGTCGGCCTCGTCGAACCCTTCCGCCGACCTCGCCGTGCCCTCGGTGGTGGAGATGGCGACCACCCGGCCGCCCCGGCTGGTGATCCCGGCGACGATGGCCGGGCCGGAGACGTCGAAGCCTTCGATCGCCACCCGGCGACCGGCCAGGCCCCGAACGGCGGTGTGCGCCGCGACCGCGACCCCGAGCCCGGCCAGCTCGTCGTACCTGGCGGTGTAGGCGACGGGCCGGGGGTCGACGGCCTGCAGCGGCGCCAGGTCGTCGGCGTCGACGCCTTTGGCCGGGTCGACCAGCAGGCGGCCGTCGCGCACGAGCGGCTCGACCTCGGCCGACGAACGCGGCGAGCGCGGCCGCCCGACCCTCGGGCGCCGCGTTGACACCGGCCGACGCTCCGCCCACCTGGCGCTCGAACGTGGCGAAGCGGTAGGTGAGCGAACGGGCCAGCAGCGACGCGCCGTCGACCAGGATCTTCGGTGCCGAGCGGACGACGCCCGCCGCCGGGGCGTCGTCGAGGTCGAAGGCGATGAAGCCTTCGGTGGACGTGAGCTTCTGGATCATCACGCCGGGCATTCTGGCATCGGTTGGCGCTCCCGCCGCCGACGAGCGCCCCGGGACTGCTGCCGGGCGAGCGTCCGAACACGCGCCGTTGAGCCGCGGTTGACCCACCACCGGCGCAGCCGCGCGGGCAGAACGGCGGAACCTCGGTATTGCCGGATGGCGAGTTCGGCGCGCCACAATGGGGCCGTGGTGGTCGTCAGCGAAGAGAGGTTCGAGGCCCTGGTCGCCGATGCGCTCGATCGCATCCCCGACTCGCTGGCCCAGCACATGGAGAACGTGGTGATCACCGTCGAGGACTGGCCCACCGCCGACCAGTTGGGCGACCACCCCGGCACGTTGCTGGGGCTCTACACCGGCGTCTCGCTGACACGGCGCTCACCGACCAACTACAACGGCGCCATGCCCGACATGATCACCATCTTCCGCGGCCCCATCACCTCCATGTCCGAGGACCCTGAGGACCTGATCGATCTCGTCACGACCACCGTGATCCACGAGGTCGCCCACCACTTCGGCATCTCCGACCAGCGCCTCGACGAGCTGGGCTGGGCCTGATGCGGCGCCTGGCCTCCCGGGCGCTCCTGGCGGCCGGGGTGGTGGCCGGAGTCATCGTGGCCGAGCGGCTGCTCGAGCGGAGCCTGGCCCGCCGGGTCCGGTCCGTCTCCGACCCCGAGCTCGACCCGCTCTACGACCTGCCGGCCGACGCCACCTCCTTCGACCTGACCGCCCACGACGGAGGCACCATCCACGTGATCGAGCGGGGCCACGGCCGGCCGCTCGTCCTCCTGCACGGGGTCACCCTGCAGGCCGAGGCGTGGGCTCCGCTCATGCACCTCCTCGGCGACCACTTCCGCGTGCTCGCCATCGACGTCCGGGGCCACGGGCTGTCGGCACCCGGAGCGGAAGGCATCGGCCGGCTCAAGGCGGCCGACGACCTGGCCACGCTGCTCGAGCAGCTCGACCTGCACGACGCCGTCGTCATGGGCCACTCGATGGGAGGGATGATCCTCGGGGAGTTCTGCCGGCACCACCACGACGTGCTCGACGAGCGGGTGGCCGGCCTTGTCTTCATGAGCACGGCCGTGTCGGAGCTGCTGCTCCCGGCCATGGCCCCCGCGGTGCTGGCCGGCGCCGATCGGCTGCGGCGACGGGTCGAGGCCGGTCGCCGCGTGCCTCGGCTCATGACCGACAACGACCGCTCGTTGCTCATGACCCGCACCACGTTCGGGGCGCATCCGTCCGGAGTGGCCGTGGCCCAGGCGGCGCGGCACGGCGCCGCGGTCGACGAGCGCTACTACCTGCCGCTCTGGATCGATCTGCTCGACTACGACGGTGAGTCGGCCCTCGAGACGGTCGACCAGCCGGCGCTGGTGCTGGTCGGCTCCCGCGACACGCTCACCCCGGTTCGCAGCGCCCGGCGCATCGTCGAGCACCTCGAGCACGGCGAGTTGCACGTGCTGCCGGCCGCCGGCCACCAGCTGATGCAGGAGCGGCCGCGCGAGGTGGCCGAGCTGCTCATCGAGTTCGACCGCGAGCTCGCCGCCGACCACCACTGACGCGGCCGCACCGAAACCCCCTTCCCGACGCGCGACGAGGGCCGTAGGGTCTCCGCCCCGCCATCCGACCGGATGGCGACCGGCCCCGCGCCAGCCCAGGACCAGGCGCTCGTTCCATGCTGCAGATCACCGCGCCCACCCCGGCGCTCAACTTCGACGATCAGGACTCGCCGACCGATGTCATCGACGCGCTCGCCCTCCGGCCCTTCATCACCGGCGAGCATCCCTTCGCCCGCAGCACCTCGCTCCAGCGCGTCCGCCGCGACGCGACCCTGCTCCCGCCCGACGTCGTCCCGGTCCGGACCGCGACCGACACCCGGCGCCGCACCGTCCTCGCCCAGGGCGACGGTTGGTCGCTGCTCGTCCAGCGCTGGCGCCCGGACGGAGCCCGCCTCGCGGTGACCGCGGTGGACGACGCGCTGGCCCGCCGGATCATCGAGCAGGCCTCCGACGGGGCCAGCGAGCCCCCTCCGCCCGAGGACGAGGGCGCCACCATCGGCTTCTGGCACCTCGGCCCCCGTGGGGCGACCCGTCGCACTCGGTCGATCGACGTGTCGCCCTGGGCCGACATCCGCCACCACTACAGCCGTCGACCGGCTGCCGCCCTGTCGCGCCTCATGACCCTCGACCCGACCGAGGCGTCGGGTCGGCTGCTCCTGCTGCACGGCCCACCGGGCACGGGCAAGACCACCGCCCTCCGCTCGCTGGCCCACGCGTGGCGGTCGTGGTGCCAGGTTCGACTACATGCTCGATCCCGATCGCATGCTCGACCAGCCCGCCTACCTCCTCGACGTGATCCTCGGCGACGATGACGAGGACCAGGGTCCCCGCTGGCGCCTGCTCGTGCTCGAGGACTGCGACGAGCTCATCCGGTCCGACGCCAAGAAGGGCGCCGGCCAGTCGCTGGCCCGACTGCTCAACGTGTCCGACGGCATGCTGGGCCAGGGCAGTCGACCTGATCATCGCCATCACCACCAACGAGCCGCTGACCCGGCTGCACCCGGCCATCACCCGACCGGGCCGCTGCCTGGCCGAGATCGAGGTCGGACCGCTGAGCGCGTCCGAGGCGCGGGCCTGGCTCGGCCGTCCCGTCGCCGCGCCCGACGGCGGTCTCACCCTCGCCGAGCTCTACGCCCGGCGGGGTGATCTCCAGCTGGTCAGCGACGAACCGGCCCCGCTGTCGACCGGTCAGTACCTCTGATGCGGGTCAGCCGCCGTTGACGAGGGCCTGGCCGGTCTGGGGATCGGGGGCGTCCCAGGCCGAGCCACCGACGCGGCCACCGAGCTCGGGGCACTCACCGGCGAACGCACCCCAGGAGCACTCCCACCCGGGGACGATCCAGTCGTGCACCATCCAGATGTCGGTGAGCTCCCGCTTGGCGCCACCGATGGCCGCGCACTCCTCCTGGCTCATCGACTCGCCACCGATGACCCCACCGCTCTTGCCGAAGCAGAGGCCACCGTTGACGTTGTGCTGGTGCCACCGGTCGTTGGGGCCGGCGAAGCCCTCGGGCGGGCCGCCCGGGTGGAAGATCAGGTAGCTCAGCCCGACGATCTTCGAGTCCGGCGCGGTGCCGTCGTAGAGCAGCTCGGACGGCTTGGCCGGGTCGAACCCGACCACCAGCCCGACGTTCGTGTAGTGCGCCCCGATGCAGGGGACGAAGGCGGTGGACTGGCGGTAGCCGGCGGCCTCGGCGTCCTTGACCGTCGGGTACGTGTAGGCCACCTGGCGGGCCTGCTCCTGCTGGGCCTCGAGCGTGACCCGCTCGTCCCGGGTGAGCGTCTCCTGCAGCGCGGGGCCACGATGGTCGTGGCCCTCGGCGTCGGTGGCCGCCTGGCCCTCCGACGCGGGCGGGCCCGAGAGCTCGCACGGCGTGGTGCCGGTGAGCGCGCCCGTGGCGACGTCGCTGTGGGTGTGCCCGCCGGCGGCGTCGCTGTGGGTGTGCTCGCCTGCGTAGGCCGGGGTCATGGTCACGGAGCCGACGACGACGGCGGCGACGACGGGCAGGGCGGTGAAGCCCCAGAAGAACTCCCGCTCGAGCGTGCGGCGGGCCAGGGCCGGGCCGAAGAGCAGCTGGGCCACGGAGATGACCACGATCGTGCCCTCGAGCACGGCGCAGAGCAGGTCAGGGGCGCCGACGGCCTCGTGGCGCAGCGCGGTCGGCCCGAACGGCAGGCCCGACGAGCGGGAGACCGCCCAGGTGACGACGATGCCGAGGTTGAGCAGCAGCCCGCCGGCCCAGACCCACCGGCGCGGCCGCACGACCACGAGGATCGCCGAACACGATGGCCAGCCAGCCGGTGAGCAGGAAGAACAGGCCGTGGGCCCAGTCCTCGCTCAGGTGCGCCGGCGCGAACCCGAAGTGGATCACCGCGGTGGTCAGCGAGAAGGCGGCCACCACCCACCGCAGGCACCGGTCGAGCGTGAGCGGCGCCTGGTCGGACGACGCGGCGCTCTCGACTCCGGGTGCGTCCATGACATCCCCCATGAGATCCTCCCGAGTTCGCTGCGCCGGGCGTTCCCCTGAAGTTGCGCAGTGGGTGCAATCGTAGTCGGACCACGTGCCCTCGGTCACGTCGGCCATGATGGGCGGCGATCAAGGGGAGCCCATGACGATCGACCTGTACGACCCGGACGGCTACGTGGCCGGCCCGCCGCACGAGACCTTCACCCGGCTGCGGCGCGAGCACCCCGTGTGGTGGCAGGACATGCCCGACGGCTCCGGCTACTGGGCCGTGCTGCGCCACGCCGACGTCACCCACGTGGCCCGGCACCCGCTGCTGTTCTCCGCGGCGCGGGCGGGGTCGTGCTCGAGGACCTCGATCCCGACCAGCTCGCCATGATGCAGGACATGATCCTGTCGATGGATCCGCCCCGCCACGCCGAGTACCGGCGAAACGTGGCCCCGCACTTCAAGGCCCGGGTGATGGCCGGCATCGAGGAGCAGGTGCGGGCCCAGTGCCGGTCGATCATGGCCGAGGCCGCCGAGCGGGTCGCCGAGCGGGGCGAGGTCGACTTCGTGCACGACGTGTGCGCGCCGCTCCCGACCCAGATCATCGGTGAGCTGGTCGGCATCCCCGCCGAGGACCGCCCGAACATCCACCACTGGGCCGAGCGCATCACCGGCGGGCAGGACGACGAGATCGCGGCGATCGACGAGTCCCAGGGCGACGACGCGTCCATGGAGGGCAGCATCCAGCTCGCCATGTACGCCATCGGCCTGGCCAACGAGCGCCGGGCCGAGCCCCGCGAGGACCTCATGACGCGTGATGCTGGCCACCGAGGTCGACGGCCGGCCGATGGACGACATGGGCATCGGCAGCTTCTTCGTGCAGCTGATCGTGGCCGGCAACGACACCAGCCGCACCATGCTGTCGTCGGGCCTGCTCGCCCTGCTGCAGCACCCCGACCAGCTCGACGAGCTGCGGGCCGATCCGTCGCTGATCCCCGGCGCGGTCGAGGAGATGGTGCGCTGGGCCAACCCGCTGCACTACTTCCGGCGCACGGCCACCGAGGACACCGAGCTGGCGGGCCAGGCCATCGCGGCCGGCGACAAGGTGGCGATGATCTACACCTCGGCCAACCGTGACGAGGCGGTGTTCGCCGACCCGCAGGCGTTCGACATCCATCGCAGCCCGAACCCCCACCTGTCGTTCGGCATCGCCGAGCACTTCTGCCTGGGCGTGCACCTCGCCCGGCTCGAGGGTCGGGTGTTCTTCGAGGAGCTGCTCGCCACGTTCCCGACGATCGAGCTGGTCGGCGAGCCCCGGCGCCAGCGCTCCAACCTCAACAACGCGCTCAAGGCCCTGCCCGTCCGCCTCTCCGCCTGACTCCTGACGAGGCGTCAGATCTTCGGTTAGCGTCGCCGCCATGCATCCCCTCGACGAGTACCCGATCCACCAGGCGCCGCTCACGATGGACCACGTCGTGTCGAGCGATCGCAACGCCTACGACCGCTACTACTTCAACGCCCACGACCGCACGGGCGAGGTGTTCCTGGTCAGCGGCTTCGGCGTCTACCCCAACCTGGGCGTGACCGACGCCTACGTGACCGTGCGGGCCGGCGACCGCCAGGTGACGGTGCGCATGTCCGACGCCATCGGCGAGGGCGCGGCCGACGATCGGCTGCACCCGCAGGTCGGCGCCTACCGCATCGAGGTCATCGAGCCGTTGCAGGTGGTGCGCATCGTGTGCGACACGCCCGAGCTCGGCCTCCAGGTCGACATCACGTGGACCGGCTCGTTCCCGGCCGTCGAGGAGCCGGCCCACGTCATGCGAGCCGCGGGCAAGGTCATCCTCGACGCCTGCCGCTTCGCCCAGGTGGGCACGTGGGCCGGCACCATCACCCTCGACGACCAGACCTGGGACGTCACCGACGACACGTGGGTCGGCACCCGCGACCGGTCGTGGGGGATCCGCCCGGTGGGCGAACCCGAGCCGGCCGGCCGGGCCGCGGCCGAGGCCGATCCGGACTACGGCTTCTGGTGGATGTACACGCCGATCCGCTTCGACGACTACGCCATCGTGCTGATCGCCCAGGAGGACGCGCACGGCCATCGCATCCTCAACGAGGCGGTGCGGGTGTGGCCGGCCGGCGACGGCCGCCCACCCGAGCAGCTCGGCTGGCCCCGCTTCGACACGCACTACCGGCCCGGCACCCGCGATCCCGATCGGCACGACGGTGTCGGTGACCGAGCCCGACGGCACGCCGTTCACCATCGAGATCGAGACGGTGAACGACGGCAAGGGCTACGTCGCCCTGATGGCCGGGCCCGGCTACGGCGGCGACCCCGACTGGGGTCACGGCCAGTGGAAGGGCCGTGACTGGGTCGAGCGGTTCGAGGTCGACATGAACGACCCCGAGCTGGTGGCCCGACTGCCGTTCGGCATGAAGGACCACGTCGGCAAGGCCACCATCGGCGATGCCGTCGGCTGGGGCCTGTTCGAGCACGCCACCGTCGGCGCCCACGCACCCTCGGGCTTCACCGACTTCCTGTCGGTCGCGCCCGAGTAGTCGTGCCCGAGCCTCTGCTGGCCGGGAAGGTCGCCGTCGTCACCGGCGGGGCGGGCGGGATCGGCCGCGGCATCAGCGAGGCCTTCACCGAGCACGGCGCGACCGTGCTCGTCGTCGACATCGACCCCGAGCGCACCGACGCGACGGTGGCCGACCTGCCCGGGAGCTCGGGGCTGGTGGCCGACGTCCGCGACGCCGGCATCGGCCCGCTGGCGGTCGGCACCGCCCTCGAGCGCCACGGCCGGATCGACGTCCTCGTCAACAACGTCGGCCACTTCGTGCACCCCGGCCGCGCCTTCGTCGACTCCACCGAGGACGAGTGGCACGACCTGTTCGCCATGAACCTCCAGCACGTGCTGCGGATGACGCACGCCGCGCTGCCCCCGATGATCAGCCAGGGGGATGGCGGCAGCATCATCAACCTCACGACCGTCGAGGCCTTCCGGGGCATCCCCCACCACCCCGTCTACGCCGCGTTCAAGGCCGGGGTCACCCAGTTCGGTCGGAGCCTGGCTCTCGACGTCGGTGCCCACGGCATCCGGGTCAACGACATCGCGCCCGACGTGACCCGATCGCTCCAGCTCCCCTACGAGCGGTGGCTGACCCCCGACGACGAGGCCCGCATCCCGACCTGGGTGCCGCTCGGCCGGCTGGGGGAGCCACGTGACGCGGCCGGGGTGGCCGTGTTCCTGGCATCGGACCTGTCGAGCTTCGTCACCGGCACCACCGTCCACTGCGACGGCGGCACCTACGCGGCGGGCGGCTGGTACCGCAGCGGCCGTGACGGCCGCGGCTGGACCAACCGCCCCCGCGACCCGTAGCCAACCCTCCTGCGAACCTCCTGAACCTGTCCCCCGAGAGCGCCCGATCGGGCGGCCAGAAGGGACAGGTTCGCAGCAGGTGGTCGAGCCTCCTGGCTAGCGGTCGAGCCAGGTCTGGGTGAGGCGGTTGGCCGTGCCGAAGCCACCGGGACCACCGATGGGGTACGACGGCTGGCCGTCGGGCAGCGGGCCCTGGGTCAGGCCCCGCACCGCGTTGTTGGCCACGATGATCCAGTGGCCGCGGGCCAGCCAGATGTAGGGCACGTCCTCGTTGAGCTTGGTGGCGACGATGGCGTAGTTCTTCTGCCGGACGGTCGGGTCGGTGGTGGCCCGGGCCGCCCGGAGCGCCGTGTCGATCTCCGGATCCTTGTTGCGGGCGATGTTCAGGCCCAGGCTGCCGATCGGGGCGGCGTTGTCGGAGATCCACCAGAGGTAGTCGTAGTCGGGATCGGGCGAGCCGAACTGGGCCCAGGTCGTGGCCTGGTACTTGCCGGTCACCGCGTTGACGATCAGCGTGGCCTGATCGACGAGCATGATGTCCACCTTCATGCCGGCGGCCTCCCAGTTCTCCTTGAGGAACTGGGCCTGCAGCGTGCCGGCGTTCGTGCTGTCGCTCTGCAGCTCGAACTCCAGCGGCTTGCCCGTGTCCTGCTGGTACTGCTGCACGAGCTGCTTGGCCTTGTCCGGGTCGTACGTCGGGTACGGCGCATCGGTGAAGTACTGCGTGCCCTCGCGGAACACGGTGTGCACGGGCAGGGTGTTGCCCTGGTCGACGGCCGCGATGTAGCTGGCCTGGTCGGTGGCGTAGGCCACCGCCTGGCGGGCGGTGAGGTTGTCGAACGGGGCCTGACCGCCATTGAGCATCACGAAGGCCTCTTCGGTCTCACCCTGGTTCTCGACCAGCTGGATCTCGCCGGCGTCGGCCGCCTTGCGAGCCGGGATCACGCCCTCGGGCACCGACGTCGACGCCATGTCGATGTTGCCCGCCTTCAGCGCGTTGATCTTCGACTGCGTCTCGGTGATGACCTTGAAGTTCACGCCGTCGAGGTAGGGCAGCTGCACGCCGTTGGCGTCCTTGCGCCAGTACGACGCGTTCTTCACCGTGGTGACCGAGTCACCGGTCTGCCACTGCGTCATCTTGAACGGACCGGTGCCGATCGGCAGCGCGGTGCCGCTCGAGTCGGCCAGCGTGCTGGGGCTGGGCACCATGCCGAGCTGCCCGGTCAGCGACGACGGGAAGGTGGCCCACGGCTCCTTCATCTTGAACACCGCGGTGAGCGGGCCGGTGGCCTCGACGGTCGACAGGTCGGCCAGGGCCGGCGCGGTGAGCGCCGATGCCAGGTGGGTCTCGAAGATCGTCTTGAGCACCGACGCGTCGAGCGGGGTGCCGTCCTGGAACGTGACACCCTCGCGCAGCGTGATCGTCCAGGTCAGGAAGTCGGCGCTCGGGCTGAACGACTTGGCCAGGTAGGGCTGGGCCACGGTGTTCTCGTCGAAGGCGGCCAGCGGGTCGTAGATGGCCAGGCCGACCTCGGTGCCGTCACCCGACCAGCGGTTCTTGGTGGGGTTCCAGCCGTCGCTCTCGGCCGCCAGGCCGTAGGTGAGGGTGCCGCCGAGCTTGGGCGTGCCGGTGTTGGCGATCGTCACGTCCGTCGACGTGCCACCCGCCGAGCCGGGGGGCTGCCCGAGTCGCTGCTCTTGCTGGAGCCGCAGGCCCCGGCCACGAACCCCAACACGAGGACGATCGCGATCAGACCTCGACGGACCGAGCGGCTGCTCTCCATGGCTCCCCCAGAAACGAGACGTCGGACCCCTGATGGTGGCCCGATCGGCCTGACGGCGTGCGTCATAGCGCCGCCAGTTCTATCAATTCCTCGCCTCCGCCGGATCCCCGGGCGTCTCTCGAGCGCGGGCCCGGTCGCTCAGGCCAGCACCTGATGGAGGAAGTCGATCACCGTGGGCACCTTGGTCATGGTGAAGTCCTGGTTCAGGTGGCCCTTGTCGGAGTAGACGACGGTGCCGTCGATGACGACCGGGCAGGTGTCCCCGGGGCAGAGCTCGCTGGTGAGGTCGAGCACCGGGATGGCGGGATCGACCGCGTCGGCGGCCCGGGCCTCGGCCTCGAAGTACGGGGTGACCGGATCGAGCGCGACATCTCGGGGCGTGGCGCAGTCGTCGTCGGACTTCCCCTTGGCCAGGCAGTCGATGGGGTCGTCGGGGAGCTGCGGGGTCGAGACGATTCGGCCGATGTGGACGCCCTTGCTCTTCAGGTGCTCGAGGTAGCTCTGCTCCGCGTCCTGCCAGACCCCGACCTTCTCCTTCGCCGACAGCTTGTGGTCGGAGAGGATCGTGTAGAAGGAGCTGTTCGACACCACGACCGCGTTGGGGTGGAGCTCGTCGATCAGCGTGTCGTTGTCCTCGCGGAAGCTCGGGCAGGTCGGATCCTCGACCGTCGACCCGGTGGCGCCCGGGACCGGCACCGGGATCGACGGGCAGCGGCCGTGCCACCGGGTGATCACCTGGTATCCCTCCTGCTTGGCCGCTTCGGCGAACGCCGCCTGCCAGTGGCCGGCATGGGAGTCGCCGATGAGCATGATGAGCTTCGAGCCGGCCAGGTCACCGTCGAGGCAGTAGTCGATGCCCGACGGCGACTTCTGCTTCTTGGCGCACTGGTTGGTGCTGCGGGCCTTGCGGATGGCGTCGAGGTCGCGGGAGCTCGTCGACAGCTGCGCGGTGGCGTATCGCTGCACGCCGAAGGTGCCGAGGACCAGGACGAGGGTCACCGCGCCGCCGACCGCGAAGGTGAGCGCCGACGAGCGCACGAGCGCCTTGGCGAAGCGGACCCGGTTCTCGAGGAGGGCGTAGGCCGCGGTGGCCACCCCAAGGGCCAGCAGCGCCGCCCCCAGCCGGAGGACGACCTTGTCACGCCCGAACCAGTAGACGGCCAGCAGGATGAACGGCCAGTGCCAGAGGTACCACGAGTAGGACACCCGCCCGACGGCCTGCATCGGGCGGAGCGCGAGCACCCGGCTCAACGGGTTGGTGTTGGACCCGGGGCGGTTGTCACCGGCGATGATGATCAGCACCGTGGCGGCCACCGGCAACAGCGGCCAGAGGCCCGGGTAGGGCGTGGTGTCGTCGAGCAGGACCAGGGCGATCAGGAGCAGGACGACCCCGGTCACGGCGGCGGCGGCCTGCGCGGCACCGGTGCGCAAGGCCGGCGGTAGCGGGATGGCGGCCAGCAGGCCGGCGGCGGCGAACTCCCAGGCCCGGGACGGCAGGCCGAAGAACGCGTACGGGGAGCCCGCGTCGGTCAGGTTCACGCAGAGCGCCAGCGACGCCACGAAGATGACGCCGAACCCGCCGATCAGCACCGGCCGCAGCATGCGGGCACCGGCTCGGCGCACGGACAGCGTCGCGCCGAGGAACAGGAACGGCCACACCAGGTAGAACTGCTCCTCGACACCCAGCGACCAGGTGTGCAGGAACAGGCTGGTGTTGATGTCCCTGCCGAAGTAGTCGGTGGCCTGGCGGGCGAACACCGTGTTGGAGATGTAGAGCAGCGCGGCACGGGCCTGCTCGGCCACCGACCTCCAGTCGAGGGTGGGCAGGATCAGCAGGGCCAGCACGACCACCACGCCGACCATCAGGCCGAGCGCGGGGACGAGCCGTCGGATCCGCTTGCCCCAGAACGAGATCAGCCCGACCGACTGGGTGCGAGCTGACTCGGAGAGGAGGTTCCGGCTGATCAGGAAGCCGGAGATCACGAAGAAGACGTCGACGCCGATGAAGCCGCCGTGGAACCCCGGGAAGATGACGTGGTAGCCGACGACCAGGACGATGGCGACGGCCCGCAGCCCGTCGATGTCCCCGCGGAAGCGCCGTTCCCTGGGCGGACCGGTCGGAGCGGGGGCTTCGGGGCCGGCACGCGTCCAGTCGAGCTCGAGCCCGCTGGGTGGTCCGTGCCGCACAGCCACTCGGCGACCTTATAGGGTCCCTGCTACCAGGTGACCACGAAAGGCCGAGCCGTGTGCTGCATCGTTGCCCTGTTCGCGTGGATCTCGCCCCGCTTGGCCATCTTCATGGTCTGGCTGTTCGACGAACCCCGCATGTCGGCCGCGTTCGAGAGCGGCTGGGTCGCCCTGCTCGGGTTCTTCCTCCTTCCGTGGACGACCCTCGCCTGGGCCGTCTGCTACGCCCCGATCGCGGGCGTCCGCGGCTTCGGGTGGTTCATCGTGGCCTTCGCCTTCGTGGTCGACATCGGCTCCTACACCGGTGGGCGCCGGGCCCAGCGCGACCGCCTGGCCCGGGCCTAGTGCCGATCGCGCATGAGCGTGGCCGCGTGGCGGGCGATCATGCGGTCCTCGTCGGTGGGGACGACCAGCACCGTGAGGGGGCCGAGGAACTCGAGCCCGGCGCAGATCTCGTCCCGCACCTCGGCCGCGTGCTCGCCGATGCCGCCGGTGAACACCAGCGTGTCGAGGCCGCCGAGCACCGCGGCGTAGGCGCCGACCTGCTTGCGGACCGTGCGGCAGAAGACCCGGATCGCCAGGTCGGCCCGAGGGTCGCCAGCCTCCCGGGCGCCGAGCAGCGCCCGCATGTCCGACGACGTGCCGGACAGCCCGAGCAGACCGGACTCGTAGTTCACCAGGTGCTCGAGGGAGGCGGCGTCGTAGCCCTCGGCGGCCAGCAGGTGCACGAGCACGCCGGGGTCGAGGTCGCCCGAGCGTGTGCCCATGACGATGCCGCCGGTCGGGGTGAACCCCATGGTCGTGTCGACCGACCGGCCGTCGCGGACCGCGCACAGGCTGGCGCCGTTGCCCAGGTGCGCGATCACGGCCCGGCCCAGCCGCTCGGCACCGACGTGGGCGACGACGTACTCGTAGGACAGGCCGTGGAACCCGTAGCGGCGCACCCCGTCGAGCCAGAACCGCTCCGGCAGCGGCAGGTGGGCCGCTTCCTCGGGGAGGGTGTGGTGGAACGACGTGTCGAAGCACGCCACCTGGGGCACGCCGGCCAGCGCCGCGCCGATGGCCTCGATCCCGGCGATGGCCGACGGCTCGTGCAGCGGAGCCAGCGGCACCAGGTCGCGGAGCTCGTCGAGCAGCGCGTCGTCGACGAGCGTCGGACCCGTGTGGGCGGTGCCGCCGTGGACGACCCGGTGACCGACCACGTCGGGTCCCGGCAGCCCGGTGGCGCGGAGGTCGCCGAGCGCGGCCGCCACATCGGGCTCGACCTCGTCCCGGTACCAGCGCCAGAGCTCGCGCTCGTCTCCAGGAGCGGGGCCGACCGCGAACAACGCCATCTTCAGGGTCGACGACCCGGCGTTGACGCACAGCACCGCGAGGTCGGGCGCGGGCTCTGCTGGGTCACGCGGGCCAGGTCCAGTCCCGCACCTCGGGCATGTCCTCGAGGTGCTCGCGCACGTAGGCGTGGTGGCGCTGCAGCATGTCGTCGCAGTGGGTCGACAGCTCGGCCGCGCCGGACGGCAGGCGCTTCGACCGCCGCAGGGCCTCGGCGGCCAGGTGGTAGCGGCTCATGCGGTTCAGCACCACCATGTCGAACGGCGTGGTGGTCGTGCCCTGCTCGCGGTAGCCGCGGATGTGGAACCGGTCGGCGTCGACCTGGCCGTGGATCAGGGCGTGCACCGCCCCGCCGTAGCCGTGGAAGGCGAACACCACGTGGGTGTCGTCGGTGAAGTGCTCGACGAACTCGCCGGCGGTCATGCCGTGCGGATGGTCGTTGGCCGGCATCAGCTTCATCAGGTCGACGACGTTCACGACGCGGAAGCGCAGCTCGGGCACCCACTCGCGCAACAGGGCGGCCGCGGCGAGCAGCTCCATGGTGGGGATGTCGCCGGCGCAGGCCAGCACCACGTCGAGCTCGGCACCCTGCTGCTCGGTGCCGGCCCACTCCCAGATGCCGATGCCGTGGGCGCAGTGGGCCGCGGCCTGCTCGACGGTGAGGTACTGGAGCTCGGGCTGCTTGTCGATCACGATCAGGTTCACGTAGTCGTGGCTGCGGAGGCAGTGATCGGCCACCGACAGCAGGCAGTTCGCGTCGGGCGGCAGGTACACGCGGGTGACCTCGCCCCGCTTGCTGATGAGCGTGTCGATCAGCCCGGGCCCCTGATGGCTGAAGCCGTTGTGGTCGTTGCGCCAGCACGTCGAGGTCAACAGGATGTTCAACGACGGGATCGACCGTCGCCACGGCAGGGCCCGGGCCGCCTCGAGCCACTTCGTGTGCTGCACCGTCATCGACGCCGACACCATGGCGAACGCCTCGTAGCTGGCGAACAGCCCGTGGCGACCGGTGAGCAGGTAGCCCTCGAGCCAGCCGTGGCACAGGTGCTCGCTCAGCACCTCCATCACCCGGCCGTCGGCCGACACGTGGTCGTCGCCCGCGACGGTGCGCTCGACGAGGCACCGGTCGGTGGCCTCGAACACCGCACCCAGCCGGTTGGAGTTGGTCTCGTCGGGGCAGAACAGCCGGAAGTCCGCCAGCTCGGCGTTGGCCCGGTAGACGTCGCGCAGCAGCTCGCCGAGCGGGCGGGTCGACTCGTGGTGCACCGAGCCCGGGGCCGGCACCTCGATGCCGTAGTCGTGCCAGTCCGGTACCCGCAGGTGGTGCTGGTCGCGCCCGCCGTTGGCCTGCGGGTTCGACGCCCATCCGTCGCTCGCCGTCGGGGGCGAGCGCCCCGACCTCGGGGACGAGCCGGCCGTTGACGTCGAACAGCTCGTCGGGCCGGTAGCTGCGCATCCACTGCTCGAGCATCGCGAGGTGCTCGGGGTTGGACCGGACCTCGGCGATCGGCACCTGGTGGCTGCGGAAGGTGCCCTCGATGGCCACGCCGTCGACCGTCGCCGGGCCCGTCCACCCCTTCGGCGTGTCCAGCACGATCGCCGGCCAGCGGGCCAGGGTGACCTCGCCGCCCGAGCGCGCGTCGTGCTGGATCGACCGGATCGCCGCCACGCACTCGTCGAGCACCTCGGCCATCCGGCCGTGCAGCACCTGCGGGTCGTCGCCGGCCACGACGTGCACCTCGTAGCCGTGCCCCTCGAGCAGGTCGCCGCACGTCCTCGGTCGGCGCCCGGCCCAGCACGGTGGGGCCGCTGATCTTGTAGCCGTTCAGGTGCAGCACGGGCAGCACCGCACCGTCGCGCCGCGGGTTGAGGAACCGGATCCCCTTCCACGATCCTTCGAGCGGGCCGGTCTCGGCCTCGCCGTCGCCCACGACGCAGGCGACGATCAGGTCGGGGTTGTCGAAGGCGGCGCCGAAGGCGTGCACCAGCGAGTAGCCCAGCTCGCCGCCCTCGTGGATCGAGCCCGGCGTCGGGACGCTGACGTGGCTCGGGATGCCGCCGGGCGTGGAGAACTGCCGGAAGAGCCGCTGCATCCCGACGATGTCGGCGGAGACCTCGGGATAGACCTCGCGAGTAGCTGCCCTCGAGGTAGACGTTGGCCAGCACCGCCGGGCCGCCGTGGCCGGGGCCGGTGACGAAGATCATGTCGAGGTCGTCGCGGCGGATCACCCGGTTGAGGTGGGCGTAGACGAAGCTCAGGCCCGGCGAGGTGCCCCAGTGGCCGAGGAGCCGCGGCTTGATGTGCGCGGGCTGCAGGGGCTCGTGCAGCAGCGGGTTGGCCTGCAGGTAGATCTGACCGACGGTCAGGTAGTTGGCGGCCCGCCACCACGCGTCGACGAGATCGAGCTCTGCATCGGTCATGTCCCCCGACCCTAGACACACCGCCCCGGCGCCCGCCTCCGGACCGGTGAACGCTCCGCGAACATCAGGCCACGAGTCACCCCGCGAGCCATTCGTCCAGCACGGCCAGCTCGCCCGGCGACAGCACGACCGGGTTCCCGACGCGTGGAGCCCGCAGGATCTCGCTCTGCGAGAACCGCGGGTCGGCCCGCAGCTCGGCCCGCGGGATCGGCTCCTCGAGCACGGTGAGCTCCACCGGGACGAAGGGCCGTTCCTGGCGCTGCGCCTCCCGGTCGGTCCAGCGGGGGTCGTCCATGTCGCCGGTCTGGTCGAAGACCTCGCCGGTCACCGTGCCCCAGGCCCAGATGCCGGGCATCGGCCGGCCCCCGGACGGGCCGGTCACCCACAGGAAGCAGCGCTGACCCGGGGCGACCAGGGCGACCCGCGGTCCGTCCGCCATGCGCCACGACCCAGCCGGCTCGCCACTGGCCAACCAGTTCTCGACGTCCCACATGTCGGGGCGCGCCTTGAAGATCCATGCCGCGATCTCGATGCCGCCTCGCGTGACGCCGATCGTCATGGCCAGATCATGCACGACCGGCACCGGTAGGGTCTCGGCGGTGGCGACGACCCCAGGCACCCGACGCCGGCTCTCGGCCGCCGACCGGAGGACCCACCTGCTCGACGTCGCCGTCGACCTGCTCGCCGAGAGCGGGCCCGAGTCGGTCACCATGGAGGGGTCGCCGCCCGTGCCGGGGTGAGCAAGGCGCTCGGCTACCGCTACTTCGACAACGCCGACGAGCTGCTGCTGGCGGTGCACGACCGGGAGATGACCGAGCTGGGCCGCCGGGTGCGGGCCGCGCTGCGGGGAGCCGACACGTTCGAGGCCGGCGTCCGGGCGTCGCTCACCGCCTGGCTCGACCGGCTCGCCGAACGCGGCGCGGTGATCACCATGATCATGCAGGCCGGGCCGGTGTCGGGCCCGGTGCAGGAGCGCAGCCGGCGCATGCACGCGACGGTGAGCGAGTTCTACGGCCACCGGGCCGCCGAGACCTACGACCTCGACCTGCGCACCGCCATCGCCGCGGCCAGCATCCTGCTCACCGGGCTCGACGGGCTGATCGACTGCTGGGTCAACCGCCGCATGCCCCGACGCGAGCTGGTCGACATCTACACGACCATGTGCATCGGCGCCTTCGAGGCCCTGGCGGCCGAGCCGCCACTGATCGGTGAGCCGCTCGGTCGTCGCCGGGCGGGGACCTGAACGCCGCGGTCGATCAGGTCCAGTCCTTGGGGCGCTCGCCCTCTTCGGCCTCGTGCTCGGACTTCTTGGCCTTGTCGATCGACTCTTCGACCTCTTCGAGCTCGGCCTCGAGCTCCTCGACGGTGGGCGGGGTGGGATCGGACGTGTCGCTCATGGCCGGAACCTACTCCCGGGCCCCCGCGGGCTGCAGATCGGGGGATCAGACGTCGATCTCGCTGACCCCGCCGGTGGCCCACCAGCTGGCGGTGAGCCGCAGGCCCGGGACGTCGGCCCGGCTCTGCATCTCCTCGTAGGAGCGCTTGTAGCCGGTGGCGGCGATCTTCCACTCGCCGTCGACCTTCTCGTAGCGGTCCTCGTAGAAGGCGGCGCCCCGGATGGTGAGGTTCCAGTCGGTCATCACCACCACGTCGTCCATGGCCCAGGTGCCGGTGGCCGTGGTCGGCGACGGTGAGGTCGATCTCGGGCTGGTGGATCCGGTGGGCCGACAGGAAGGTCTCGGCGCCCATCGACGTGGACAGGAACTCGAGGATGGCCTCGCGCCCCTCGTAGCGGTACTTGCCACCGCTGTACGCGGCCGACCGCGTCCTCGGTGAAGCACGTGGCCATCTCGTCCCACAGCTTCTGGTCGAGCGTGCGCATGTAGCGGTACTTCACCCGCTTGATGGCCTCGATCTCGATGAGGTCGTTGACGTCCACGGCAGATCCCCCTGGTTCGATGTCCCGGCGATCGTAGGACGGATCTGACGACCCATCAGGAAGAGTCGCCGTGGACCGCACCGTCGCGGCGATCGTGCTGGCCGCGCGGGCGCCGAGGCGACCATGGTGAAGCGCAGCACCTTGCGTCCCCTGTTGGCGTAGCCGTGGGGGCGGTCGGCCTCGAACAGCACCGACGAACCGGCCGGGACCACGTGGTCGACGCCGTCGACCGACAGCGTCAGCGTGCCCTCCTCGACGTGGAGCATCTCGCGGGTGCCGGGCTGGTGGTCCTGCGACGGGTACGCGTCGCCCGGGGTCATCCGCCAGTCCCACAGCTCGAGGTGCTCCCGCCGGTCGCTGCCGAGCAGCAGCCTGCCGACGCTGCCGGGCTTGCCGTGCCACAGCTCGGCCGCCTCGTCGGGCCCGACCAGGCGCACCGGCGGGCGACTGGCCCAGCTCGACGAGCGACGCCAGCGAGACGCCGAACGCCTCGGCGATGCGGCAGAGCGTGCCGATGGACGGGTTCGTGCGGTTCTGCTCGATCTGCACGAGCATCCCCTTGCTCACGCCCGACCGGCCGGCCAGCTCGTCGAGCGTCCAGGCCTGCTCGGTGCGCAGCGCGCGCACGTTGCGGGCGACGGTCGAGATGGTGGCCGTGGAGGGGTCGGTGGCATCGGTCATTCTGTTGAACCCTTGGTGCAATAGAGCGTTATACTTGTCTGTTGTACCGGCCAGATCAGTCTACCGACCGACGCCGCACATCGTCCCACGAGTCGACCCGAGCACCTGCCATGACCGCCATCCTCGCCCTCAGCGCCGCCGTCGTCTACGGCACCGCCGACTTCTTCGGCGGGGTCGCGTCCCGTCGCACCTCCCCCATGGCCGTCACCCTCTTCGCCCACGTCGTCGGCCTGTCCCTGCTGGTCGTCGCCCTCCCGCTGCTGCCGGCCGCGTCGCCCCGACCGGTCGACCTGCTCTACGGCGGGCTGGCCGGTGCCCTCGGAGGCGGTGGGCTGATCCTCTTCTACCGGGCCCTGTCCCGCGGCACCATGAGCGTGGTCGCGCCCGGTCGCGGCGCTCTTCGGCGCCGCCCTGCCGGTGGTCGTCGGGCTCGGGCTGGGCGAGCAGCTCTCGCTGCCGGCGGTCGTCGGCATCGGCGTGGCCGTCGCCGCCGTCGGCCTGGTGAGCCGCGAAGGTCGACGCGAGCCCGACCCCCGACGCCGCACCGGGGCGCCGGGCCACCCGCTCGTGCTGGCCGTGCTGGCCGGCGCCGCGTTCGGCGGGTTCTTCGTGCTGCTGAGCCGCACGTCGGCGGCGCGCCGGCCTGTGGCCGCTGCTCAGCGCCCGCGTCGTGTCGGTGGCCGTGCTCGGCTCGGTCATGTTCCTCGACCGGCCGCTCCCTCCGCCCGACGCCCGGCATCCGCCGGCTGGTGATCGCGGCCGGCGCCGGCGACATGGTCGCCAACATCCTGTACCTGCTGGCCGTGCGCCGGGGCCTCGTGTCGCTGGTCGCGGTGATCGTCGCCCTCTACCCGGCCGCGACGGTGCTGCTGGCCCAGGTCGTGCTGGGCGAGCGACTCCGTCGGGTGCAGACCGCCGGACTGGCCCTCGCCGCCGGCGCGGCGGTGCTGCTCGCCCTGGCCTGAGCACGGCGCGACCGCGCTTCCACCCCCGCCCGGGGCCGGCCCGAGCACGCCGCCGAGAATCGTGGCACCATCAGCGGCGATGCTCGATCACGACGAGGAGCGCCAGCTGGCCGACATCGAGGCGCACCTCCGCGCCGAGGCGCCCGACCTGCTCGAGCTGTTCGAGGTGATCCCCGACACCGGCGACCCGCCCGCCCTCGGCGACCCGCTCGAGCCGGTCGACCGGGAGCGCATCGGCCGCACCGGGCACACCACCAGCCACCCGGTGCTCAAGAGCGCCGCCGCGCTGGTGGTGGCGGTCGTGCTCACCACCTTGGTCACCCTCACCGTCGGGCCCGACCTCGGCGGCCTGGTGGCCGTCATCGGCCTGTCGATCGCCGGGATGTACGCCTACCAGGTGCTGCGAGGCTGTCCGGGCCTGCGCGATCGTCATCACGACGCCTGAGACGACGCCGGAGCCGACCGCGGGCACGACGCCCGAGGTCGGCGTGGGGCCGTGGATGGGGCCTGTCCCCGACGACCCGCGGCTCGACCCCGACCTGCTGCGCGACGGCGACCGCCGCAACGTCGCCGACCGCTACCGCTACTGGTCGAACGAGGCCATCGTCGCCGACCTCGACCAGCGGCGGCACCCGTTCCACGTGGCCATCGAGAACTGGCAGCACGACATGAACATCGGCACGGTCGTGCGCAACGCCAACGCCTTCCTCGCCACCGCGGTGCACATCGTCGGGCGGCGGCGCTGGAACCGCCGGGGCGCCATGGTGACCGACCGCTACCAGCACGTGCAGCACCATCCCGACCATCGACGAGCTGGTGGCCTGGGCCAGGGATGCGTCGCTGCCGCTGATCGGCATCGACAACCTGCCCGGCTCGGTGCCGCTCGAGACCGTCGAGCTGCCTCGGGCCTGCGTGCTGGTCTTCGGTCAGGAGGGCCCGGGGTTGTCCGACGCGTGCCGGGCCGCCCTCGCCATGACGTGCTCGATCGCCCAGTACGGCTCGACCCGGTCGATCAACGCAGGCGTGGCGTCGGGCATCGCCATGCACACCTGGATCCGCCAGCACGCCGACCTTCCGGACTGACCCGATCCCCGACCCCGCTCACCGGCAGGGCGCCCGGATCAGTTGCCGTTGGTCGACCAGTGCCAGGGCTCGCTGGGCAGGTTCCGGAAGCCGAACCGGCCGGCGTTGGCCGAGAGCCACTGCCACGCCGGGTCGCTGTGGCTGTTGATCAGGCTGCCGTTGTTGGTGAAGTCGATGGCCAGTCCCTGCTCGTGCATCGACTGGCCCGGCGGCGCGGTCGGCGGATGGCACTGCGACGCCGGCATCTCGTAGATGGCGTAGTCGCTGGTGCCGCAGTGCGCCCGGCGCAGGGCGATCTGCGAGGCGGAGTCGCGGTAGCCGCCGCCACCGAGGTGCAGGCCGGCCGCGGAGGCCGCGCTCAGCAGGTTGCCGAGCTGGCCGGCGATCGAGCTGGCCACGGTGATGCCACCGACGGTGGTGAGGGCGATGGGGCCGGGCACGTTGACCGGGCCGGTCGGCACCGCTCCGCCACCGCCGCCGCCCGAGGGCGTGACCCTGGCGACCTTGGTGGCCAGGGCGGCCTGCTCGGCGGCGATCTGCTGGGACAGGTTCTTGTCGAGCGAGGCCAGCGCGGCGGACTCGGCGAGCTTGTCGTTGATGCGCTGGTCGACCTCCGCCGCCACCTTGACCTGCTGGTCCCGGGCCTGCTTGAGGCCGTCGGCCTTCTCGGCCAGCGTGGCGGCCCGGGCCTGCGGCCTGGGCCTGGGCCTTGGCGGCGGCGTCGCGCTTGACCTCGAGCTGCTGCTTGGCGGCGCGGTACTGGTCGACCACGTCGAAGTTGTTGCCGTTGGCGACGGTGAGCAACTGCGACTTCGTCACCGCGTCGTCGGCGCTCTGCTGCTCGAACACCTGCAGCGCGGCGTCGCCGGGCGGGTGCACGTAGGCGTCGACCGCGGCCTGCGCCACCCGGCCCTTGAGCTCGTCGATCGTGGCCTGGGCGTCGTCGGCCTCGCGCTGGGCCTGGTCGGCGTCGTGCTGGGCCGCCTCGGCCGCGCGCTGGGCGTCGTTGGCCTGGGCCTGGGCCCCGCGCACGTTCTCGTCGAGCGCGTCGAGGGCGGCGTTGACCTGGTCGCTGGTGGCGTTGAGCGTGTCGATCTGGCCGGCGACCTCGGCCTTCTTCTTGCGCACCTGGTCGCGCTGGGTGGCCGGGTCGGTGCTCGACGCCGCCGAGGCACCGCTGGCGGGCAGGGCCGGGCCGATCACCGCGGCGAACAACGCAGCCATGGCGACGAGGGCGACGATCAGGTGCGGGGACGGGCGGGTGCGGGTCCGGAGCATGTTGAGCGGGATTCCTCGCTGATGTAGCCGGGCGTGGAACGTCTCATAACCACGACAAACGTAACGGTTCCGTAATGTACACCGCCCGCCGGCCCCGAGCACGTCACGCTAGTCGGGGGCCCGCTCCCGGAGAGGGACCGGCGTACGCTGGCCGCGTGCCCGGCCATGATCACCGCCACGCCCACGGTCCCTCCGTGACGACGTCGCCGGCCGCCACCGCGCCCGATCGGCGGGGCCAGCGCCGGGCGCTGCTCGTCGCCCTGGCCGCCAACGCCTTCTTCCTCGTGGCCGAGGTGGTCGGCGGCCTGGCCTTCAACTCGCTGGCCCTGCTGGCCGACGCCGCCCACATGGCCTCCGACGTGGTCGGCCTGGCCATCGCGGTGGCCGCCCAGTCGTTGATGGACCGACCGGCCACGGCTCGTCACAGCTTCGGCCTGAAGCGGGCCGAGGTGCTCGGTGCCCAGCTCAACGGGATGCTCCTCGTGGCCGTGTCGGTCTGGATCATCGTCGAGGCCATCGGCCGGCTCGGCTCCCCCGCCGACGTGAAGGGCGGCGGGGTCATCGTCGTGGCGTCGCTCGGCCTGCTGGTGAACCTCGGCAGCGCGGTCGTGCTCCTGCGGGCGGGGGGCTCGAGCCTGAACATGCGGGGCGCGTTCCTGCACATGGCGTCCGACGCGGCCGGGTCGGTGGCCGCCATCGTCGCCGGCATCGCCGTGCTCGTGTGGAACGCCGACCGGGTCGATCCCGTCGTGTCGATCCTGGTGTCGCTGCTCGTGCTGTGGTCGAGCTGGGGCCTACTGCGCGACACCACCAACGTGCTGCTGGAGGGCACGCCCCGCCACATCGACCCCGACGTCGTGCAGGCCGCCATCGAGGACGAGGCCTCGGTCGAGACCGTCCACCACGTGCACCTCTGGAGCGTGGCCTCCGACGAGCCGGCGCTGTCGGCCCACGTGGTGCTGGCCGGCGAGGTCACGCTGCACCAGGCCCAGGAGCGGGGCGACGAGCTCAAGGCACATGCTGGCCGAGCGCTTCGGCATCGGTCACTCGACCCTCGAGCTCGAGTGCCACCCCTGCGACGGCCCCCTGCCCGCCCACGGATCAGCCCACGGAACGGAGCCCGACTCCGTCAGGCGGTGACGACCTGCTCGATGCGCTCGAGGGTGGCGGTCATGTTCTCGCGGGTCTTCTTGGCCGCCTGGCGGACGAGCGGCCTGGTGAAGGCCGACTCGTGGCGGATGTCCCAGCTCTCGCTCACCCTGGTGCCGCCGTCGACCGGCTCGAGCTCGTAGCGCCAGATGCGCCCGCCGACGTGCTTGCCGATGGCCGTCGGGCCGGTGGTCTGCCAGGCGATGAGGCGGTTCTCGTCGAACTCGATCACCGTGCTGACCATCGAATAGGGCAGGCCCATCTTCATCGACATGCCGAACGTGCTCCCCAGCTCGAGCCGCTGCGATCCCGACTTGGCGTCGACGCACCGTGCCCGACCCGTCGATCTCCCGATGACGGCTCGGGTCGGCCAGCAGGTCGAAGATCGTCTCGGGCGACGCCGGGATCACCCGCTCGACCGTGACGACGTCTCGCTCACTGCCTGGTTCGCTCATGACGCCGATCGTAGGTGCGGACGATCCAGCGAGGCGACCCCACCACCGAAACGGTGGGCGCCGCGCCCCGCTGTGCCGGACCCCGGTCAGGCGGCGGGTCCGATCCGCCACGACGCTCGGCCCTACCCGGCTGGCCGCGACGGCGCGCACGTGATGCAGGAGCCGGCGTCGTCCGACCTCGGCGGGTTCCGACGGGAGGAGCCAGATGAGGCGTTTCCTGATCGCGTTGCTGGCCGCGGCGGCCCTGCCGGCCATGACCATCACTCGGAGCACACCGCTCGCCCCGACAGCACCCGTGGCGCAACCGGTGGGAGCCTCGGCCGGCTTCACCGGCTGATCCCGTCCTCGGTGGGGCCGCCGCGCCGGACTCAGCCCGGGCTGCGGAGGTGCCAGGCCTTGGGGTGGGCGAAGGTGAGGATGCCGTAGGTCGACAGGGTCGAGCCCATGCCGGAGTGGCCGCGGCCGGACCAGGGAAGGCGCGGGCTGACCCGGTCGCAGCAGTTCCAGTAGGCGGAGCCGGCCCGCATGTGCCGGAGCACGGCGGTGGCCCGAGCCTGGTCGGCGGTGTAGACGCCGGCGGTGAGGCCGTAGTCGGTGTCGTTCATCAGGCGCACGGCCTCGTCGTCGTCCGCCACCGACTGGATGCCGATGATCGGGCCGAAGCTCTCGTCGCGCATCACCGCCATGTCGGCGGTGACCCCGGTGAGCACCGTGGGGGCGAACCACGCGGTGCCCTCGGGGGTGCCCTCGAGGCGGGCGCCGCCGGCGCGCACGGTGGCGCCCCTGGCCACGGCGTCGGCGACCTGGGCCTCGAGGACGTCGGCCTGATCGGGACGGGTGAGCGGGCCGAGGTAGGTGGCGTCGTCGGTGGGGTCGCCCATGACGAAGCCGTCGACGGTGGCGAGGAACCGCTCGACGAACTGGTCGTGGATGGCGTGGTGCACGTAGATGCGCTCGACCGAGCAGCAGCTCTGGCCGTTGTTGTAGAAGGCGCCGTCGGCCAGGCCGTCGGCCGCCGCGGCCACGTCGACGTCGTCGCAGACGTAGACCGGGTCCTTGCCGCCGAGCTCGAGCTGCACCCGCCCGAGCTGCGACGCGACCGACTCGGCGATGCGGCGACCGGTGGCGTAGGAGCCGGTGAAGAAGACCCCGTCGAGCGGGTGGCCGAGCAGCTCGGCCCCGACCCGGCCGTCGCCGGCCACCAGGCTGAACACGTCGACGGGGACGCCGGCGTCGTTCAGCATCGACGCGATGGCCAGGCCGGTGAGGGTGGCGTGCTCGGACGGCTTGTAGAGCACCGCGTTGCCGGCCAGCAGCGCGGGGACGAACACGTTCGACCCGACGAAGTAGGGGTAGTTCCAGGCCGAGATGTTGGCGATGACCCCGAGCGGCTCGTGGGTGATGACCTCGCGCAGCCCACCGTCGGCGTCGTCGAGCACGACCTCGTCGGCCAGGGTGGCGACGGCTTCGTCGAGGAAGAAGTCGATGCGGGGCAGCAGCCCGGCCAGCTCGTTGCGACTCTGGGTGATGGGCTTGCCGGTCTCGGCGGTGAGGGTGGCGGCCAGCTCGTCGGTCTTCTTCACGACCCAGCCCCGGAAGGCCCGCATGATCTCTATGCGCTCGCCGACCGGGCGGGCGGCCCACGACGGCTGGGCCGCGCGGGCCGCGGCCACCTTCTCGGCGATGAGCTCGGCCGTGTCGTCGAGCACGTTGGTCAGGTGCTCACCGGTGGCCGGGTTGACGACCTTCACGACGGCTCCTTCACGACGGCTCCTTCACGACCTGACCTGCACGCCCGTGGCGACCAGCGCCGCGGCGGCGAGGAAGTCCTCGATAACCGGCTCGGCCGGGATCTGACCGACGTCACCGAGGGGCGTGAACTCGGGGTGCCACTGCACGCCGGCCACGAACCGCTCGCCGGGCAGGCGCATCGCCTCGACGATGCCGTCGGTGGTCGACGTCGCCTCGACCACGAACCCCGTCGGCCAGCTCGCGCACGGCCTGGTGGTGGACGCTGTTGACGGTGACCCGATCGGCGCCGCCGTAGAGGTCGGCCAGCCGCGATCCGGCGACCAGGTCGATCTCGTGGCGGTTGGCGTCGTAGATGTCCCAGTTGCGGTGGTCGGCCGAGCCGGGCACCTGGGTGGCGATGTCCTGGTAGAGCGAGCCGCCGAAGGCCACGTTGAGGATCTGGATGCCCCGGCAGATGCCCAGCACCGGCTTGCCCACGTCGTGGAAGGCGTGGATGAGCTCGATCTCGTAGCGGTCGCGGACCTCGTCGCCCTCCCACTGCGGCCGCAGGGGCTCCTCGCCGTAGCTGCGGGGGCACACGTCGGACCCGCCCTGGAGGAGCAGGCCGTCGAGCAGGTCGACGTAGTCGGCGATGCGCGGCCGGCTCGACGGGACGTCGGTGACCGGGCGCGGCAGCATCAGGGCGAGGGCGCCGGCCCGGCCGACCAGGTCGAGCATCGACTCCTCGGCGTAGAGCAGGGTCTTGCCCTTGAAGACGGGCCGCTCGGGGTCGGCATGGAAGAAGCAGGCGCTCACGCCGACGCGCAGGGCGGTCCGTGTGCTCATGCGAAGGCCTCGAGGAAGATGCGGCGGAAGTCGTCCCGGACGACCGGCCGCGGGTTGTTGAGGTGGCACGAGTCCTCGAAGGCCACGTCGCTCAGCCGCTCGAGGTCGTCGGGCCTCACGCCCGTGTCGATCAGCGAGCGGGGCATCCCGATCTCGGCCTTGAGGTCGGCCAGCCAGCGCAGGAACGCCTCGGGCGTGGGGTCGTCCAGCTCGACCGCCTGGGCCATCACCGCGAACCGTCGGGCCGGCGACCTCGACGTTGAAGGTCAGGGCGTGGTCGATCATCACCGCGTTGGCCAGGCCGTGGTGCAGGTCGGCCACCGTGCCCAGCGCGTGGGCGGTGGAGTGCACCAGCCCGAGACCCTTCTGGAAGGCGATGGCCCCCATCATCGAGCTCATCAGCATGGCGCCGCGGGCCCCGAGGTCGTGGGGGTGGGCGACGGCCCGGGCCAGGTTGGCGGCTCCGAGCCGCAACCCCTCGAGGGCGATGCCGTCGCATATCGGGTGCCACGCCTTGGCCAGGTAGGCCTCGATGTTGTGGGTGAGGGCGTCCATGCCGGTGGCCGCGGTGATGGCCGCCGGCAGGTCGATGGTGAGCTCCGGGTCGGCGAGCACCGAGTCGGCCAGGAGGTGCGGCGAGAAGATGATGCGCTTCACGTGGGTGACGTCGTCGGAGATCACCGCGCTGCGACCGACCTCGCTGCCGGTGCCGGCGGTCGTGGGGATGGCCACCAGGTGCGGCACCGGACCGATCGGCCTGGCGCCGGGCATCTCGTCCTCGTACTCGAAGAGGTCTCCCGGATGGGTGGCCATGAGGGCGACCGCCTTGGCCACGTCGAGGGCGGCGCCGCCGCCGATGCCCACGATCGAGTCGGCCCCGTGGGCCTGGAAGGCGGCGACCCCCGCCTCGACCTGGGACTTCACCGGGTTGCCCCACACCCCGTCGAACGGCTCGGGCTCGAGACCACCGGCGGCGAGGTTGGCCACCAGGTCGACGAAGATCGGCAGTGCACCGACCCCCTTGTCGGTGACGACCAGCGGCCGGTGCAGCTCGTGGGCCCGCAGGTCCTCGACGAGCAGCTGCCGCGCCCCGGGCCCGAACGTGATCGCCGTCGGGAAGCTGAACCGGTGCAGCTCGAGGTCGTCGAGGGTCATGCCGGCATTCTGCCAGCTCGCCGAAACCACCCGTCCTGGTGACGACCCGGGTGGGGCATGCTGAGGCGATGGTCGAGCCGCACCCCGACGCCCACGTCGACCCCGACGTCGAGGTCGAGCGGCTCGAGCTGGGCGAGGGCGCGTGGGTCGACGTGGCCAGGGGGTGGATGGCCGGGACCGACGAGCTGTTCGACGCGCTGCGCGACGGCGTGGCCTGGCAGACGAGCCGGCTGTTCCGCTACGACCACTTCGTCGAGGAGCGGCGGCTCGGCGCCGGCTGGCAGCGCGGGACGCCGCTCCCCCACCCGGCCCTGGCCGAGGCGACCCGGGTGCTGCAGCACCGGTACGACGCACGGTTCCCGGGCTTCGGCATGATCCAGTACCGCGACGGCCGGGACGGCCAGGCCTTCCACCGCGACACCGACATGAAGTGGCTCGACGACACGATCATCGCCATCCTGAGCCTGGGCGCCCAGCGACCCTGGCTCCTACGACCCCGCACCAGCCGCCACGACCACGCCCCCGGCAGGGGCGCCACCCACGACCTCGCTCCCGGCCCCGGCGACCTGATCGTGATGGGCGGACGCAGCCAGGCCGACTGGGAGCACTCGGTGCCCTACCTCCCCAGCCGGCAGGTGGCGCCCCGCATCTCGATCCAGTGGCGCTTCGCTCGGCGGACCGGGCGGCCGTTCCAAGGCAGCTCCTACCGCGCTCCGCTGACCTACGGCCGGGGCTGACGGGCCACCCGGGGGGCGACAGGGCGAAGCTGCCGCGGTAGCGTCGACGGGACGGGTGCCTGGCGGGACCCGGGAACGGAGGGCACGATGACCACGTTCGATCCTGGCTACGGCGACGACCCGTTCCGCAGCCTGTGCGAGGGCGCGCCCGCCGCACCGATCTATCCGGAGGACCGGTTCCGGGTGGAGTGGGGGCCCATCTTCCACCGGGGCCGGCTCGACGGCTCGGCCCGGGTGCTGGTCATCGGGCAGGACCCGGCCGCGCACGAGGGGATCGCCCGCCGCATCCTGTGCGGGTTCGCCGGCCACCGGGTGCAGGGGTTCCTCGCCAAGCTCGGCGTCGACCGGAGCTACGTGATGATCAACTCCTACCTCTACTCCCTGTACGGCACGAGCGCGCCACCCCACACCGCCGACCAGCTCGCGGATCGGTTCGACTGGATCGACGCCGTGCTCGACACCGCGTCGATCGAGGTGGTCGTGACCTTCGGCGGGGTGGCGGCCAAGGTGTGGACGAAGTACCTGAAGGAGCGGTCCCCCGCGTCGCCCCCACCGCAGGTCGGCGCCCTGCACCCCACGGCCCACAACCCCGACGCCGAGCTGCTCGCCAACTGGAACGCCGCGCTCGATGCCGCCCACCCCCACCTCGCCCATCCGGATCACACGGTGCCCCTGGCCCACTACGGCGATGCGTGGACCGACGCCGACCTGACCGCGATCCCCTCCTTCGACATGCCCGCCGGGCTCCCGGTCTGGACGACCGGGGCGGAGACCTGGGCGGTGCGGGGTGACGACCCCGACGTCGCGCCCAAGGCCAGCCGGATCACGATCACCATCCCGGAGTCGAGCCGCATCGACCGACCGACCTGACGGGCCCACGCACGACGGGCCTGGACGAACCCGACGAGAGGAGCCGGCATGGCGAAGCGCGATGCGTTCGACGAGGCCTACGGCAAGGGCATCGACCGCGCCGTCCCGACCAGGCCCGCTCCCGTGCGGGCGGCGCCCCGTCGAGCGATGGCTCGGGCCGCCGCTGCCCCGGGCGGGGCGTTCGCCCTCGGCGGATCGGTGATCGGGCCGGAGGGCTCGCTGGCCAGAGGCTGGGTGGTGGTGTCGGGCGACCGCATCGTCGCCGTGCGCACCACCAAGCCGAAGGACGTGACCGCGATCGTCACCGACGGCGTGATCCTGCCCGGGCTCATCGACCTGCACGGCCACCCGGAGTACAACGTCTTCTCCGCCTGGGAACCGCCGAAGACCTTCATCAACCGGGGACAGTGGCGCGACAGCAAGGAGTACGCCGCGCTGGTCAAGGAGCCGTGGAGCCGGTTGACCAAGGACGGCACGTCGGCCTCGGTGAAGACGTCGATGACCCGTTACGCCGAGGTCCGGGCGGTCGTCGGTGGCGTGACCGCCATCCAGGGCGCGTCGCAGGACTACCCGAAGAAGGCCGAGGCGCTCGTGCGCAACGTCGACCTGCTGATCTTCGGCGAGCAGATCGCCCGCAGCACGATCGACTTCGACCGGCTCGAGCCCGACCGCATCGAGAGCATCCGCAAGGGCATCTTCGACGACGAGAAGATCAAGGCCCATTACGTGCACCTCGCCGAGGGGCAGAAGACCAACGCCACGTCGGTGCAGGAGTTCGTCGACTTCGCGGCGTCGCCGCTGTTCGGTCACGCGACGGTGATGATCCACGGGACGGCGCTCGACCGCACCCACTTCGATCAGCTCGCGAGCGTGGGTGGCAAGCTCGTCTGGTCGCCGCAGTCGAACCTGCGTCTCTACGACGAGACCACCGACGTCAAGGCCGCGCTCGATGCCAATGTTCCGATCGCGCTGGGGGCCGACTGGATGCCGTCGGGCAGCCCGAGCCTGCTGCACGAGCTCAAGATCGCCGAGCGCGAGCTCGCCACCCAGGGCACGGGGGCGACGTCGGCCGACCTCGTGCACATGGTGACCGCCGGGGCCGCCGAGATCGCCGGCCTGGGCGACAAGCTCGGCACGCTGGCCATCGGCCGGCCGGCCGATCTCGTCGTGCTGCAGCGGCGCCACGACGATCCGTACGACAACGTGGTGGCGGCCTACCCGTCGTGGGTCGACCTGGTCATGATCGGCGGCGACATCATCTACGGCCGACCCGACTGGGTGGGCACGGTCACCGAGCCGGCCGAGTACGAGCAGGTCGAGGCCTGGGGCCGGCACATGCTGCTCGACACCCGGTTCGGCTCACCCGACGACGCACCGGCCGCCGGCCCGCCCCGTCGGCTGGCCGAGATGCGCCAGCGCCTCATCGGCCGCTATCCCGCGGTCGGGCCGATCTTCGCCTGATCCCGCGCACCCGGCCGGTCGTCGACCACGCGCGGTCAGATGATCTCGAAGTAGCGGGCCAGCTCCCAGTCGGTGACCGCGTCGTTGTACTGCCGCCACTCCCACTCGCGCGTGGCGACGTAGTGGTCGACGAAGCCGTCCCCCAGCAGCGACCGCACGGGACCTGACGCGGCCAGGCGGGCCGTGGCCTCCTGCAGCGTGCGCGGCAGGCGCTCGACCCCCTCGACCAGGTAGCCGCTGCCGACGGTCTCGGGCGCGTCGAGCGTGAGGCCCTGCTCGATGCCCCACATCCCGGCGGCCAGGCATGCGGCCACGGCCAGGTACGGGTTCACGTCCGAGCCGGGCACGCGCGTCTCGAGGCGGGTCGACGCCGCGCTCCCCGGGATCACCCGGCACGCCACCGTGCGGTTGTCGACGCCCCACGTCGGCGTGGTCGGCGCCCAGAACCCGTCCACCAGCCGCTTGTAGCTGTTCACCGTCGGCGCCAGCAGGGCGAGGATGTCGGGGAGCAGGGCGAGCTGACCGGCGAGGTAGGCACGGTAGGTGTCGCTCATGCGGCGCGGGTCGGTCTCGTCGTGGAAGGCGTTGGTCGACTCGGTCGGGTCCTCGGCGTCGGGCATCGTCCAGAGGCTCTGGTGGGCGTGGCCGCTGCATCCGGGCAGGTCCGTGTTCCACCTGGCCATGAACGTGGGGAGGATGCCGAAGCGGTGCCCGATCTCCTTGGCCGACGACTTGAACAGCACCGCCCGATCGGCCGCGGTGAGCGCGTCGCTGTAGAGGATGGCGGCCTCGAACACGCCCGGCCCGGTCTCGGTGTGCAGGCCCTCGAGCGGCACGCCGAAGGCCCGCAGCTCTCGCAGCAGCGCGTCGAAGAACGGCTGGTTGTGGGTCGACCGCAGGATCGAGTAGCCGAACATCCCCGGCGTGAGCGGCGTCAGGTCGCGGTAGCCCTTCTCCCGGAGGCTCGCCGGTGTCTCGGAGAAGTTGAACCACTCGAACTCGAGGCCGACCTTGGCCTCGTAGCCCGCGTCGGCCGCCCGGGCGATCACCTGGCGCAGCAGCTGGCGAGGGCAGACCCCGAGCGGCGCGCCGTCGGCGGCGACGAACTCCCCGAGGAAGAACGGCCGACCGTCCTCCCACGGGATGCGGCGGAAGGTCGACAGGTCGATGCGCACCTCGGCGTCGGGGTACCCGCTCCGCCAGCTCGTGTAGGTGGTGTTGTCGTAGCACTGGTCGCCCGAGTCCCACCCGAACACCACGTTGCAGAACCCGAACCCGCTCCTGGTGGCCGACAGGAACTTGCCCTTGTCGAGGTACTTGCCCCGCATGACGCCGTCGACGTCGACGATGGCCACCTTCACGTAGTCGTCGGAGCCGGCCTCGAGCTCGTCGAGCACCGCCTGCGGATCGAACTCTCCCCTGCTGGTGGATCGGCGCTCGTTCACGAGCCGGGAGTGTACGAGTCAGCCGCCATGACCGAGTGAGCGATCGATGTCGGCGGCGTGGTGGCGCAGCTCGTGCAGGGTGTGGCGCCCGACCCAGGCCAGCGACCGGGTCTCGACGGTCGGCCAGGTGTAGACGCCCGTTCGCTCCCAGCCCGGCGGGTCGAGGGCGTCGAGGGTGCCGAGGTCGTCGAGGGCGTCGGCGAACCGGTCGGCTGCCACGACGATCTCGCGCACTCGTCCGCAGCGGTCCATGACGGGACGGTACCGGCCGGCGCCGGCGTGATCGGAACGATTCTCTGACGTTTCGTGGTGCAACGGTCTCTCCATGTATCTTCCATGAGTTCTTGTATCTTTCCCTTGCAGTCGAACGCTCATTCGTCTACGGTGGTGGGGTGAGCACGAACACCCCCACCTCCGCCCCGACGACGTCGCTGGCTGATGTCGAGCGAGTGGTCGGGTCGTGGTGCGATGTCAGCGATCCGGCGCTGTTCACCGGGTCTGATGCGGCGGCGGTGGTGGAGCGGTTGGCTCGGGTGGTGCGCCGGTTACAGGCCAAGCAGGCCGGCTTCGCGGCCCGCGTCGAGCAGTGTCACAGCCAGCCCAGGCAGTACTCGTCGTCCGACGACTATCTGGCTCGGGTGAACGGCAGCTCGCGGGGTGAGGCCAAGAAGGCGATCGACACGGCCCGCCGGTTGAAGCTGGCCGCGGGTGCGGCCGCGGCGGCGTTCGAGCAGGGCGATCTGTCGGTGAGCGAAGCACATGAGATTGCCGGTGCCGTCGCATTGGATCCCTCGGCTGAGGAGGCTCTGGTGGCCAAGGCCACCACCACCCACGATCTGGCCGATCTCCGCGAGCGAGCCGAGAAGGTGAAGGCCTGCGCCCGCAAGGGGGAGGACCCAGCAGCCCGGCGGGCCCGGTTGCGGGCCATGCGGCGGTGGCAGGAGTTCGAACGTGACGGCATGCGCGAGGTGATGGCCCGCTTCGTCAACGAGGACTGGGTCCAGGTCGCCCCGGTGCTGCAGGCCTATGTCGACGCAGTGTTCAGACAAGCCCGCCTCGAGGGCCGCCGTGACCCCATCGAGGCCTACCGGGCCGACGCCCTGCTGGCCGCGCTGGCCGCCGCCGGCGAAGCGGTAGGGCTCACCACCAGCATCACGACCAAGAAGCCCACCGCCGCCGGGACGACCGGGACCGCGGCCACCGACGCTGAGTCGACGGGGACTGCGGCGACAGACGCCGAGTCCGCCGGCACCGCGGCCATCGACGCCGAATCCACGGGGACTGCGGCGAGGGAGGCCGAGTCCAACGGCATTGAGTCCGCCGGGACGGCGGCGACCGAGTCTCCGCCCGATCCGACGGATCTCGACGAGCTGCTGGCGGTGCGGCCCAGCCGGGTCAAGTGGAACGTGACCGTGTTGGTCGACGCCGTCGCGCTCCAACGCGGGCTATGCGACGGCGAGTGAGACGTGTGAGATCCCGGGGTTCGGGCCCGTCAGCGTCGACCTCGCGCGGCAGATCCTGCCCGAGGCCCTCGTCGATGTCCTGGTGCACGATCTGGTCGACATCAAGGCCTACGCCACCGTGACCCGCTACCGGCGCGTCGCCCTCGACAAAGCGCTGCAAGCCCGAGACCGCCGCTGCGTCGTCCCCCGCTGCAAACGCCGAGGCCACCTCCAGGCCGATCACCGCCACGACCACGCCAAAGGCGGCCCCACCTCCTATGACAACCTCGCCTTCCTGTGTGAGGTCCACCACCACGAAAAGACCCACCTCGGGGCCTGCCTCGAACGCGTCGACGACGAATGGCACTGGTACCCGCCACCCCCGGCCCCCGGCCAACCCCGCCCGCCACCAGGATCGATCCCCTGGCGGGCCAAGGTCGGCCAACACCTCACCGCCTTCGACCTCACCAACCCCCCACCACCACACGAACCCCACCCCGAGCGCGGACCCGACACCGACCCCACCCTGCCGTTCGGGTGAGCCGGCACCCGGCGGTCGGCCCGGTCGGTTCGGTCGGCCAGGGTCGGGCGCGAAGGGCTAGACGCCGTGGGCCCGCAGGAACGAGAGCGTCGGGGCGTAGAGGGTGTTGACGTAGGCGAAGGCGTGGGCGCACTGGTCGGTGGTGAGCTGCTGGGCACTCGAGCCCCTCGAAGGCGGCTCGAAGCTGCACCAGCTCGGCTTGGCGAGGCGGCACGATCTCGCAGGTGCCGTCGCCGTGGAACGCGGTCGAGGTGGCGCTGAGCACGGCCGGCCCGGCCGGGAACGAGCCACCGAGCGGGTCGAGCAGGAACGCCGGCGACGCCTGCATGTACCGGGTGAAACAGCTGTTGGTGGCCGCGTCCCACACCAGCGAGACCGGACCGGTGCAACCGATGTACGTGGCCCAGCTGGTGGCGTCGGGGTCGGTCGAGCTGCCGGCTGCGGCGTACTCGCCGGCCAGGGCGAACACATCGGTGGTGCCGGAGTAGTTGACGACGGCGCTCACCGCCGAACCCGGTTGGGTCAGCGGCGCGGCCAGCGCGGCCGACAGCGCCAGGTTGCCGCCGGCCGACCCACCCCACAGGGCGACCCGAGCCGGGTCGACGCCGTACGCCCCGGCGTTGGCCTTGACCCAGCCGACCGAATCCATCACGTCGTAGACGGGGTTCGGGAAGGTCGGCTGAGCCGCCGTCGCCAGTGGGTAGTTCACCGAGAACACCACGTAGCCGTCGCCGACCAGCCTGGCCGCGGTGGCCGACTGGGCGCACTTGTCGCCGCTGACGTGACCACCGCCGTGCACGAGCACGATGGCCGGCCGGGCCGCGCCCGGCGCGGTCGGGCGGTAGGCGTCGGCGTAGAGCGGGTTGCCGAAGTCCGAGCCGTAGACGAGGTTGGGCGTGTAGGTCACCCCGGCCGAGTTCGGGTTGCAGGTCGACTGGGGGGTGACGACCGAGGCTCCGACCAGGCGGGGGGCGAGCGGCGCCGGCGTGGTGCGAGGGCTGGGGTTCGGGCCGAGCTCCTTCTGGAAGAAGGCGATCGTGTTGGTGATCACGGTGCCGGTCGCCGGCGCATCGACCTTCCCGCCGCCGTAGGCGAGGGCGTGGCCGCAGTAGTTGGTCGTGAGGAACGTCACCGGCGCGCCCTTCGCCTGCAGCGCGGCCACCATCTGCACCGAGTTCTGGGGCTCGACCGACTCGCACCCGTCTGCCGTGTTGCGGCTGGTCACCACCAGCGAGGCCGGGCTGTCGTGGGCCACGAACGACATCGGCGACGCGAACTGGGCCTGGGCGAAGCAGCCGGCGTCGGTGAGGTCGTCACAGCCGAGGTACTCGGTGCCGGCGCCGACGTGCTGGAGGTTGGTCGGGTCGCGGTAGTACTCGTCGACGATGTCGTAGACGCCCGACCAGCCGGCCACTGCCTTCACCGAGGCACCGGGGTCGGTGCGCGGGGCCGAGTAGGCCGCGGTGTAGGCGATGTCGACGCCCGCCGAGGTGCCGAAGAGGCCGAGCCGGGTGGGATCGACGCCGAACGAGCCGGCGTTGGCGCGCACCCACGTCACGGCCAGGCGGGTGTCGGGCGCGGTGTCGGCCGACGTCGGTCGGGTTGCGGTGGCCAGCGGGTACTCGATCGAGAACACGGCGATGCCGGCGACCGCCAACTTGGCCGCGACCGACGCGCCGTTGCACTTGTCGCCGCCGACGTGGCCGCCGCCGTGCACCAGCACCACCGCCGGGGTGGCCGAGGTGGCCCCGCTCGGCAGGTAGGCGTCGAGGTAGAGATCCATGTCCTGGTCGACGTCGTGCCCGTAGCGCAGGTTGCCGAACCACGAGACCCCGACCGCCGATGACGGGCAGCACGGCGGCAACCCTGCGCCCGTGCCACAGCTGCCGACGGCACCCAACGTCGGGGGCGGCGCCAGCACCGGGGGCTGACAGGCGGTCACCAGGAGCACCAGCCCGACCAGCGCCACCGCCACGGCCGCCCCACGCCGACCAGCACGAGCACGCCGACCAGCACGAACCCGGCCACCCACGCGAACGGTCCTCATCACATCGAACATCGACTCCCGGCTCACATCGACTCCCCGGCGTCCCGGCGCATCCGGGATCTCGGCCGCCACCCTGGCGGCCTCGCGTGTGGGCGGGATGGGTGAGGTGTTAGGGAACCGTGATCAGCGCGACAGGCCGTAGACCAGCGAGCCGTCGGGCTGCAGGTCGAAGTACTCCACGCCCTCGGTCACGTTGGCCTGGTCGACGCCGAGCGCCACCGCGATCTTGTTCGAGGCGTTGCGGACGACGTCGAGCACGATCTCGAGCGCCTCGGCCGAGCTGAACTGCGCCTGCACCTGCTCGACCAGCCCGGCCGGGAACGACGCGGGCTGCCACACGATGGCGTCGGTCAGCCGCAGCGCGACCTTCTGGCGCTCGGCCAGGTCGCTCGACTCGTAGTCGTCGAGCTCGTCGATGGCGTGCTCGCCCCCATCGACGGTGACCGCGCTCAGGCTGCGGCGGGACGTGCAGAGCCGGCAGTGGTGGGCCCGGGCCCCGCGCAGGCGGATGAGCTCGGTGAGCAGGGGGTCGAGCGCCGACAGCCGTCCGACCTCGGTGAGGAACGAGTCGATGGCGGGCCACATGCCGTCGACCTCGGCCGCCGGCACCACGGCCAGCTCGTCACCGAAGACCTGCCGGACGGCGGCGACCAGCCGCACCCCGTGATCGAGCACGTAGAGCGCCTGCACGTACTCGAACACGTCGGCGCCGAGCGCGGCCTTGAGGTCTTCGCGCTGCTCGTCGTCGATGGCGCCGACGTCCACCACGAACTGCTCGGCGAAGCCCAGGCAGGCCCGCTCGGCCGTGGTGAACAGCGGCGAGATCGACCACGCGGCCAGAGACCGCACCTGCTCGTCGGCCAGCGCCGGGGTCGAACCGGCGGTGGACACCTCGTCGGCGTCGGCCTCGGCCCCGTGCACCTGCCCGACGCGCCGCCGGGTCAGCTCCACGATCTCGGGATGGGGGACGGCGGCCACCGCCGCGACCATCCGGTGGAAGGCGGCCAGCGCCTCGGGTGCGATCGCCGGAACGTCGACGTCCTGGGGCCAGGTCATGGCGGGGGACCGTACACCGGTGGCCCTCCTGACGACGCGGCGAGCGACCGTTCGTCGGCGGCCGGCCTGGTGGTTAGCGTGGGGCCGCTTCGGCGACGGTCGAGGCGAACCAGGGGACCCACGTGGCCAGAGGAAGGGCATGACCGACATCAGCGACCGCGTCGCCTACATCCTGGCCGTCGACCTCGGCACCGGCGGCCCCAAGGTGGCGCTGGTCTCCACCGACGGCGACATCGTCGGTCACGAGTACGAGCGCAACGACCTGATCCTGCTGCCCGGCGGCGGGGTCGAGCAGGACCCCGAGCAGTGGTGGACGACGATCGTCGCCGCGACCCACCGGCTGCTCGCCCGCGGTCTCGTCCCCGTCGACGACATCGTGGCCATCTCGATCACGACACAGTGGATGACGACCGTGGCGGTCGGTGCCGACGGCCGACACATCGGCAACGCCATCAGCTGGATGGACACCCGGGGCGCCCGATACGCCCAGCAGGCGTCGGGTGGCGGCGTGGTCGTGCCGACGGTCGGCTACAACGCGCGCAAGCTCCGCCAGTGGCTGCGGGTCACCGGGGGCATCCCCTCCCGCACCGGCAAGGACCCCGTCGGCCAGATCCTGTTCCTCAAGCACGAGCAGCCCGAGGTCTACGCCGCGGCCACGAGCTTCCTCGAGCCCATGGACTACCTCAACCTCCGGCTCACCGGGCGGGCCGTCGCCTCGACCGACACCATCGTCGGCCACTGGGTCACCGACAACCGCGACCTCGACCACGTCGGATACGACGACGAGCTCATCGAGTGGGTCGGCATCGACCGGGCCAAGCTCCCGGAGCTGGTGCCGACCGGGTCGATCATCGGGACGATCACCGAGCAGGCCGCCGCCGAGCTCGGTCTCGGTCGCCACGTGCAGGTCGTGGCCGGCACCGGCGACACCGCGTCGGCCGGCATCGGCTCGGGGGCGGTCCGCGACTTCGAGGGGCACCTCTACATCGGCACGTCCTCGTGGATGTCGTGCCACGTGCCGTTCAAGAAGACCGACATCCTCTCGAACATCACGAGCCTGCCGTCGGGCATCCCCGGCCGCTACTGGGTGGCCACCGAGCAGGACACCGCCGGCAAGTGCCTGTCGTGGCTGGTCGAGAGCGTGCTCTACCCCGCAGGGGGCGACCAGGGCGACCCGCCCGACGACGTGTACGAGCGGCTCAACGACCTGGCCGCCAGGTCGGCCGCGGGGAGCGGCAACCTCATCTTCCTGCCGTGGCTGAACGGCGAGCGCACGCCGGTCGACAACCACCTGATCCGGGGGGGCTGGTACAACGCGTCGATGGCCACCACCCGCGCGGACCTCGTGCGGTCGGTCTTCGAGGGCGTGGCCCTGAACACGCGGTGGATGCAGGACGCCGCCGAGAAGTTCACCAAGCGCCCGTTCGAGCACCTGAACTTCGTCGGTGGCGGCGCCCGCTCGCCCCTCTGGTGCCAGATCCTGGCCGACGTCCTCGACCGGCCGATCCGCCAGGTGGTCGACCCGGTGCTGGCCAACGTCCGCGGCGCCGGGTTCTCGGCCGCGGTCGCCCTCGGGTACCTCCGATGGGAGGACATCCCCGGCCGCATCGCCATCACCGAGACGTTCCAGCCCGACTCCCGCAACCGTGACACCTACGACCGGCTCTACGCCGCGTTCGTCGACATCTACAAGAAGAACAAGGGCATCTACGCCCGGCTCAACCGCCACTCGAACTGAAGGTCGGGCCTGACGCGACGCGCCAGGCCGATCCTTCAGACGCACACGGAAACCACCACGAGAAGAAGGTCCCCCTCATGACCGAACCGAGCCTTCGCGACTACCGCGAGCGCTACCAGACGTTCTCGTCGCTCCCGGCCACCGGGCGAAGCCGTGACGAGGTCCTGGCCGAGATGAGCGAGATGGCCGCGCTCGAGGAGAGCCGGTGGGAGGACGGCTACGCGTCGGGCTCCGTCTACAACGGCGACCCCGACCACATCGCCTTCCTGAACCAGGTCTACGCGCTCAACTCGCAGTCGAACCCGCTGCACACCGACCTGTGGCCGAGTGCGGTGAAGTACGAGAGCGAGATCGTCGCCATGACCGCCACCATGCTCGGCGGTGGCGCCATCGGCGACGGGCCCGGCACCGACACCGGTGTGGCCGGCACGGTGTCGTCGGGGGGCAGCGAGAGCATCCAGCTGGCGATGAAGACCTACCGCGACCACGCCCGGGTCGAGCGGGGCATCACTGAGCCGCAGATGATCGTGCCGATGAGCGCCCACGCCGCGTTCGACAAGGCCGCTCAGTACTTCGGCATCGAGATCGTCCACGTCCCGACCGGGCCCGACTGGCGGGCCGACGTGGCCGCCACCGAAGCCGCCATCACCGACGACACCGTGGTCATCGTCGGTTCGGCGCCGTCGTTCCCCCACGGCGTCATCGACCCCATCGAGGAGCTCAGCGAGCTGGCCCGGTCACGGGGCATCGGGTTCCACACCGACGCCTGCCTCGGCGGGTTCGTGGTGCCGTGGGCCGAGAAGCTGGGCTACCCCGTGCCCGGGTTCGACTTCCGCCTGCCGGGCGTGACGTCGATGTCGGCCGACACCCACAAGTACGGCTACGCGGCCAAGGGCACGTCGGTCGTGCTCTACCGGTCGATGGAGCTGCGCCACTACCAGTACTTCACCATCACCGACTGGCCGGGAGGGCTGTACGCGTCGCCGTCGTTCGCCGGCAGCCGGCCCGGCGCGCTCGAGCGCGGCCTGCTGGGCCGCGCTGGTGTCGATCGGCGAGGACGGCTACCTCGACGCCACCCGCCACATCCTCGAGACCGCCGACTCGGTCAAGGCCGGGCTGCGCGACGGCTTCCCCGAGCTCGAGATCCTCGGCGACCCCCTGTACGTGATCGCCCTGCGCAGCGCCGACGAATCGCTCGACGTGTTCCGGGTGCTCGACGCCATGACCGCCCGGGGCTGGAGCCTCAACGGTCTCCATCGCCCAGCGGCGTTCCACCTCTGCGTGACGCTCCGCCACACGAAACCGGGGTTCACCGAGCGGTTCCTCGCCGACCTGCGGGCCGCCATCGACTTCGTGCGGGCCTACCCGAACGCCGAAGGCGGGATGGCCCCCATCTACGGCATGGCCAACACCATCCCCGAGCGGGGTCTCGTGGCCGATGCCATGCTCGACCACATGGACGGGTGGTACCGGCTGCCATGAGCATCGAGCGCGAGACCCCCGCCGTCCGGCGCGCCGAGTCCGGCCATCGCCGCGATCTGGCCCAGGTGCTGGGCCGTGCCTTCCAGACCGACCCGGTCTGGAGCTGGCTGTTCCCCGAGCCCTCCACCAAGCTCCGCAAGTCGACCCAGGTGTTCCAGGCCTACCTCCGCGATGCGCTGACGGTCGGCGAGGTCTACACCACGCCGGGCCTCGAAGGCGCGGCGCTGTGGAAGCCCCCGGGCAAGTGGAAGCTCGGCAACGCGGCCATCGTGCGCTCGCTGCCCTCGCTGCTGCGCGCCTTCGGGACGCGCCTGCCCGCGTCGCTCGAGATCGAGCGCAAGGTCGAGTCGCAGCACCCGCTGCAGCCGCACTGGTACCTCTCGGTCCTCGGTACCGATCCGGTCGCCCAGGGCAAGGGCGTCGGGAACGCGCTGATCCGCCAGGTCACCGACCGGTGCGACCAGCAGGGCGTGCCCGCCTACCTCGAGTCCTCCAAGGCGGAGAACGTGCCCTACTACCAGCGCTTCGGGTTCGAGGTCACCGGTGAGACGGTGCTCGGCGACGACGGCCCGACGATCTGGTTCATGTGGCGCGACCCCCAGGTGCCCGACTCGCGCTGACGGTTCACCCGTCCGCCCCCCAGACCCGTTCTGGTGATGACCGGAGGGTCCCTGCACCCTCAGACCATCACCAGATCGGCTGGTGGTGGGCGGCGGCGTCGGCCAGGGCGTCGAGCGCCTCGCCGATGGCCTCACGGGCGGCCTCGCCGACCCGGCCGTCGGCCCGCTCCTGCGACGACAGGGCGATGGTGCGTGACACGGCGATCACCGAGCCCTGGGCCCGGAGCGTCTGCTCGAGAGCGGCCCGGCCCCGCCCGGCGCCGTCCTCCCGGGGCGAGCCGGCCACGATGGCCACGGGCTTGGCGTAGAGGTCGCCCGAGCCGACCATCCAGTCGAGGGCGTTCTTGAGCGAGCCCGGCAGGCTGTGGGCGTACTCGGGGGTGGCGATCAGCACCCCGTCGGCGTCGCGGATCTCGGCTCGCAGCTCGACCACCGCGGCCGGCGCCTCGGCCCCGCCGGCCTCGAGGTCGGGGTTGAAGTGCGGCAGGTCGCCGGGCGACACCGACCGCACGACCTCGGTGCCGGCCGGCGCGACCTCCGCCGCGGCATCGAGCAGAGCGGCGTTGGACGAACCGGCCTGCAGGCTGCCCGAGATGGCGAGGATCTTCACATCGGCCACAACCCCCGACGGCCGTCCCGGTGTTCCCGCCCTTCCCGACCCGGATGACTCCGGTCCCCTGCTGACCACTCTGCGCGGTCAGCCGGACTGGTACGCTTCCCGCACCTTGGCTGGGAGGTGGCCGTGCTCGACGCACGCAGGCATGCGGTTCGACGGACGATCGGGATCGCGGTGGCGGCGGTGGCCGCAGTGCTGCTGTCGTCGTGCCAGCTGATCGGTGGGCCCGGGAACACGTTCGGCAACGACCCGACCCGGGCGGGCGCGCAGCCACAGCTGTGGGCCTCGATCAACGGGCCGTACAGCCGCCACTCCGACGGAGACCCGTTCGCAACCCGTTGCGCAGGGAACCCGGCGACCGCCACCAGCTGCGACAGCGCGGGCGCCAACTCGCTCTTCAACGCGGAGGGATACGTCTGGGCCGTGCAGGTCGCGCCAATCCAGGTCGGGCTCCCGATAACCGTTGCGATCTACGACCCGGAGCTCGGGGGCAGCACGACTGCCAGCGACAACATCTACGCCACCGGCGGCTTCGCCACCTCCTACCAGCTGTTCAACACCAGCGGCTCGGACACGTCGATCAACCTCGACGCGTCCAACTCGATGGCCGCCGGCGGTCGGTGCACCAGCGGTCCCGGCTCGAAGGTGTTCGCCGCCGGGAGCACCGAGTCGACCAACGCCTGGTATTCGCTCTGCACCTTCACGCCGTCCCAGGCCGGCATCTACCCGCTGCAGGTCAGGACCAGCGGAATCCCTGGGGTTGCCGACAGCGGCGGTGGCTTCAACAACTTCTCGATCCGGGCCACGAGCCCGGCTCCGACGCAGCCGATCGTCGCGGCGTACGACAAGTCGTCGGTCTTCTTCACCGCCGCCGATTCGACCTCGCGCTCCTACCTGGCCAACGTCGACTCCTCGAAGGCCGGTCAGACCCTGGTGCTGCAGTTCTTCGATCCGGGCGACGCGCAATCGGGTGACGCGCAGCTCCAGGTGCTGGCACCGCCGTCCGGTTCGCCCGCCGTGGTGCCGACCGGCGGCTCGCCGGTGGCGTGCACCTTCAGCGGGCCGGGCATCCTGCCCCCCACGACGACGTCCAACTTCGCCGCGTCCTGCGCGATCACGACCCGGGTCGAGTCCGTCGGCTCGTCGTTCTACAACGACAGGTGGCTGCGCATCGAGGTGCCCATCCCCACCACCTATACCTGCTCCACCGACTGCTGGTGGTCGCTGGCCTACACCTTCAGCGCAGGTGGGTTCTCGACCGACCGGGTCGTGTCCATGGTCGCGCTCGAAGAGCCCGTAGCGGGTCCGGTCGTCGACGGGCGTGATCAGCTGACCGGCGTGCCGTCGATGAAGGCGGCCACGACCCGTCCGAGGTCCTCGCCCTTGTCCTCCTGCAGGAAGTGGCCACCGCCGACGATGGTCGTGTGGGGCTGGCCGACGGTGCCGGGGATGCGGCCGATCAGGTGCTTCTCGTTGCCGGCCGTGATCGGGTCGCCGTCGCTGAACGCGCACAGGAAGGGCTTGTCGAACTGCTCGAGCACCTTCCACGCGGCGCGATTGGCGGCGCTGGCCGGGTCGTCGGAGCTGGTGGGCACGAGCAGCGGGAACTGGCGGGCACCTTCCTTGAAGGTCTCGTCGGGGAACGGCGCGTCGTACGCCGCGATCACCTCCGGTGTCAGGTCCGAGGTGCACCCGCCGTTGACGATGAACCCGGTCGGGAAGGTCTCGACCTCCTGGGAGAACTTCTGCCAGGCCAGGAAGGCCTCACCGGGGTGCCGGTCGCCGGTGGGCAGGAACGTGTTGGCGGCCACGACCCGGGCGAAGCGGTCGGGGTGCTCGCCGACCAGGCGCAGCCCGAGCAGGCCGCCCCAGTCCTGGCAGACGAGGGTGACGCCGTGCAGGTCGAGCTCACCGAACACCAGCGACCGCAGCCACTCGACGTGGCGCTCGTAGGTGTAGTCGGTGCGGACCGCGGGCTTGTCCGAGCGGCCGAAGCCGACCAGGTCGGGCGTCACGGACCGCAGGCCGGCCGCGCTCAGCACCGGGATCATCTTGCGATAGAGGTAGCTCCACGACGGCTCGCCGTGCAGCAGCAGCACCACCTCGCCGTCGGCCGGCCCCTCGTCGAGGTAGTGCATCCGCAGCGTGCCACCGTCGAGATCGGGCACCTCGGCGTAGTGCGGCTCGAACGGGTAGCCGTCGAGGTCGGTGAAGCGCTCGTCGGGTGTGCGCAGGATGTCCATGGTGATCGTTCCCCCCTGGGTTGGTGCGGTTGAGCTGGTCGGGCTCAGGCCTCGAAGACCTGCAGGTCCTCGGCGATCAGCGACGCGGCCGGCGAATCCCTGAGCGGCCTCGGCCACCCACTCGTCGGCCTGCTCGCTGCCGGGTGGCGGCGCGGGCACGGGATGGGTGAGCACGAGCGTGCCGACGCCGCCGCGGGTGGCGGTGGCCGCGGCCTCGGCCAGGTCGGAGTGGTAGTCGAGCACGTCGAGCAGGCGGGGCAGCGGGATGGCCTCGATGGCCGAGCGCCGCACGACCGTCTGCACGTAGAGGTCGGCGCCGGCGCAGAGCGCGTCGAGCCCGGCGCACGGCTTGGTGTCGCCGGCGATGACGACCGACCGGCCCTCGGCCTCGACCCGGTAGCCGACCGTCGGGTGCACGGGACGGTGGTCGGTGGGGGCGGCCAGCACGCGAACGTCGCCCTGCTCGAAGACGACCTCGGCCGCGCCGGCCGCATCGAGCGGGTCGCGTGCCGGGATCTCGGTGACCTCGACGATCGGCTCCCAGGTGAGGTCGGCGTGGTGGCCGACGCGGTAGCCGATGTCGTCGGCCATCACGGCCAGCGTGCGCTCGACGTAGGTCTGCGTGCCCTCGGGACCGAACACGCGCATCGGCGCGGGAGCCATCGACGAGATCCACTGCGTGGTGATCAGGTCGCTGAGGTCGGCGACGTGGTCGCTGTGCAGGTGGGTGAGGAACACCGCGGCCATGCCTCCGATGGCCACCGGGACGGCCGCCATGCGCATGAGCACGCCGCGACCGCAGTCGAAGAGGAGGTCGAGCCCGCCGCCCCGCACCAGCGACGCGGGGCCGGCCCGGTTCGGGTCGGGAAGCGGTGATCCGGTGCCGAGCGTGACGGCCTGCACGGTCAGCTCCCCGCCAGCTGCCGAGTGAGCATGCGCCCGACGATGCGCCGGGCCCGGGGCACCGAGCAGCCCTCGACGGTGCGCAGGAGGTTCCACGCCTCCCAGCTGGTGGCCATCGACGACCGCGGCGAGCAGGTCGCGGCGCTCGGAGACGGGACGCCGGCCCAGCTCGCGGGCGAACACCTCCTCGAGCTCGTCGCGCAGCCACCGGCGGCTGTCGGCCAGCGTGTCGGCCACCTGCTCGGACATCTCGGCGAACTGCATGGCCGAGCGGCGCATCGGGGTGATCTCCTCGTAGAGGCGGGCGCGGCCGTCGACGAGGGCATCGATGCGGTCGGCCAGCGACCCGGTGGTCGGCACCTCCTGCAGGAGGCCGCTCACGACCTCGAGCTGGCGCTCGATGACGGCGGCCAGCAGCGCGTCGCGGGTCTCGAAGTGGCGGAAGATCGACCGCTCGGACACGCCGGCCAGGCGGGCCACGTCGGCCATGCTGGGTTGGGTCTGCCCCGCCTGGATCAGCACCATGATGGCGTCGACGACCGCCTCGCGGTTGCGCTCGCGGCGCATGACCCGCCCGTCGTTCCCCTCGTCGGTCAGCTCTGACTCATCGGTTCCGCTCGTCGCCATGGCCTCACGCTATGTTCTGTCAGTCACCCTGTCAATAGTTTCGCCCACTCCCGAACTTGCGTGGATAACCCGGCTGTGGGCCGGAAAACCCACGCAAGTTCGGAGGGGTGGTGGGTGACCGGTCAGCGGTCGAGGAGGGCGGAGCCGCCGGCGTCGTCGAGCAGGTACCGGGCGACGGCCCGACCGAGCGCGTCGGCCTGCGGCGAGCGGGCCGGCGAGCGTGTGACGGATCACAGTGTGGCCGTCGAGCGAGGCGAGCAGGCCCTCGACCCGGAGCTCCCGTCGCCTCCCGGAGCGGTGAGCGTGGCGTGGGCACCGGCGGGCAGGTCGCAGTCGCCGCCGAGCTCGGCGAGGAACCCCCGCTCGGCGTCGAGCGCGATGCGGCTCGGGCCGTGCTCGACCGCAGCGAGCAGCGCCCGCAGCTCGACGTCACGGGCGTCGTCGCCGTCACGGCACTCGACCGCGAGCGTGCCCTGACCGACCTGGGGCAGCATCACCGAGGGCTCGAGCACCTCGCCGACGTGCTCGAGCAGCCCGAGCCGCTCGAGCGGGGCGAGGGCCATGACGATGGCACCGAAGCCTCGCGCCTTGGCCAGCCGGGTGTCGATGTTGCCCCGCAGCTCGGCGAACGTGAGGTCCGGACGGTTCCAGGCCAGCTGGGCCCGGCGCCGGGCCGAGCCGGTGGCGACGACCGCACCCGGAGCCAGCCCGTCGAGCGTCGATCCGACCAGCACGTCACGGGCATCGGCGCGCTCGGGCACGGCGGCGATCGTCAGCCCCGGTGGCGAGCCGGACGGGCAGGTCCTTGGCCGAGTGCACCGCGATGTCGGCCCGACCGTCGAGCACCGCGGCCTGCACCTCCTTGGCGAAGACGCCCTTGCCGCCCATCTCCCAGATCGGGATGTCCTGGCGACGGTCGCCCATCGTCTCGACCACCACGACGTCGACCTCGACCGACGCGTCCCGGCAGGGCACCGAGCAGCGAGGCGACGTGGTCGGTCTGCCAGCGGGCGAGGGTGCTGCCCCTCGTGGCGGCCCGGATCACGAAGGGCACGGGCTCGGGCCTCGGCTCAGAGGTCGAACAGGTCGCGGAGGGCCTCGGCCAGCCGCTCGCCGCGCGGCGTGCCGGCCGCGTCCTTCAACCCGATCGTCGGGTCGTGCAGCAGCTTGGCCACGATGCCCTTGCTGAGGGCCTCGACCGCGTCGAGCTGCTTGGCGTCGAGGTCGCCGAGCCGGGACCGGAAGCGATCGAGCTCGGCGGCGCGGATGGACTCGCCCCGCTCGTGCAGGCCGGCCACCAGCGGCGCGACCTCGCGGGCCGTCGACACGGCGATGAAGCGCTCGAGCTCGTCGTCGAGCATGTGCTGGACGGCGGCGACCTCGAGCCGGCGCTCGGCCATGCCGGCGTCGGCGAAGGCCCGCAGGTCGTCCATGTCGAGCAGGGTGACGCCCTCGAGGTCGGCGGACGAGGGATCGACGTCGCGCGGCACGGCCACGTCGACGATCAGCAACGGCCGGCCGGCCCGGGCCTTCATGACCCGGCTGAGGTCACCGTGCTCGAGCATGATCGAGTGGGCTCCGGTCGAGGTCAGCAGCAGGTCGACCTCGGCCAGCGACTCGTTGAGGTCGGCCAAGCGCACGGCCCGGCCGGCCAACCCGTCGGCCACCAGCCCGTCGGCCAGCTCGACCGCCCGCTCCCAGGTGCGGTTGGCGATGCGGATGTCGTCGACTCCGGCGGTGGCCAGCGCCCGCACCATGCCCTCGCCCATCTCGCCGGCGCCGAGCACCAGGATGCGGCGGCCGCTCGAGCGACCCGAGGCGCTCGGCGGCCATGGCCACCGCGGCGGTGGACACCGAGGCGATGTGGCGGGCGATGCCGGTCTCGGTGCGGGCCCGCTTGCCGACCTCGAGCGCGTGGCGGAACAGCAGGTTGAGCGACGAGCCGGCCGTGCCCTCGTCCTGGGCCCGCTCCCAGGCCTGCCGGACCTGGCCCAGCACCTCGGCCTCGCCGACGACGGCGGACTCGAGCCCGGCGGTCACGGCGAACAGGTGCGCCACGGCCTCGTCGTCGTGCTGCACGTAGAGGTGGTCGGCGAAGTCCTCCGGCGGCAGGTAGGCCATCTCGGAGAGGAAGTTGCGCAGATCGGCGTAGGCGCCGTGGAACTTCTCGGCCACGACGTAGATCTCGGTGCGGTTGCACGTCGAGAGCACGACCGCCTCGCTGATGTGCTCGCGGGACGACACGTCGTGCAGCGCCTTGGACAGGCGCGAGTCGTCGATGGTCATGCGCTCGAGCAGGTCGAGGGGCACGCTTCGATGGTTCAGACCGACGACGACGACAGACACGCCTCGAGGCGCTCCTTCGCTTCGGCGAGGCGACCCTCGCGGATGAGGTCAAGCATTCCCGAGTCGAGGGCCCGTTGCCAATCAAGAGCCCTCGGTCGATCGTCCCAGACTACGGATGTGGTCCCGCTCCGCGGCGAGCATGTCGATCAGGGTGACGTACTCGGGGCCGAACTCGTCGGCGTAGGTGCGCCGCAGCCAGGTGGCCAGGGCCGGGCTGTTGCCGCCGGTCGCGAAGGTGACCAGCAGCGGCCCCTGGCGCAGGCGGGCCGGCAGGGTGAAGGCGCAGTTGTCCGGGTCGTCGGCCGAGTTGACCCACACACCGGCGGCCTCGCCCTCGACGTAGACCGCCTCGTTGACGGCCGGGTCGTCGGTGGCGGTGATCACCAGGCGGGCTCCGGCCAGGTCGCCCGGGGCGTAGGCCCGGCGCTCGATGGTGACGTCGGCCGACGCGGCCAGCTCGTCGAGCTCGGCCACCACGGTGGGGGCGATCACGGTGACCGACGCATCGGCCTCGAGCAGGCCCCGCACCTTCGACAGGGCGACGGGCCCACCGCCGACGACCACGCACCGGCGGCCGGCGACCCGGAGGTTCACCGGGTAGAGCGGCTCGTCGACCGGCATCAGCCGGCGGTCCTCGCGTCGGCCGTCGTGACGCGCCGCTGCTGGTAGAAGCTCAGGATCTGCAGCTCGCTGGCCAGATCGACCTTGCGCAGCGAGGCCCCCTCGGGCACGGTCACCACCGAGGGCGCGAAGTTGAGCACCGCGGTGATGCCGGCGGCGACCAGGCGGTCGGCGATGTCCTGGGCGACACCGGCAGGCGTGGCGATGATGCCGATGGCGATGTGCAGCTCGGCGGCCAGGCGGGGCAGCTCGTCGACGTGGTGGACGACGTGCGAGCCGACCACCGAGCCGACCTTGGCCCCGTCGGCGTCGACGAGGGCGGCCACCGAGAACCCCCGATCGCCGAAGCCCCCGTAGTTGGCCAACGCCTGGCCCAGGTTGCCGGCACCCACGATCACGACCGGCCACTCCTGGGTGAGGCCCAGCTCGCGGCTCATCTGGAACACGAGGAACTCGACGTCGTAGCCGACGCCCCGGGTGCCGTAGGACCCGAGGTAGGACAGGTCCTTGCGCACCTTGGCCGCGTTCACCCCGGCCAGCTCGGCCAGTCGCTCGGACGAGATCGTCGGTGTGGCCCCGTTGAGCTCGAGCAGGCTGCGCAGGTAGAGCGGGAGCCGGGCCACCGTGGCCTCGGGGATGCGCCGACGAGCGTGATCGGTCCTCGTCCCGGGCCGGGTCTCGGGGCTGCTCTCGCGCCGGCTGTCCGGCTTGTCTGCTGCGGCCATGGTGTTGGCAGGCTACGCCCACGTGCATGCGTTCACAAAGTCACGAGTCGGCGCCCGGCCCGGTCCTCCGCCGGGCGTTCGGCCGGCCGGTCGGGCCGGCCGTAGGCTCACCGGCGATGCACACCGTGCTCGCCGCCGCCGCCACGTTGCTCGCCACCGCGTTCGCGCTGTCGACGCTCGAGCGCTACCTCGCCCGGGGACGCCGCCACGAGCTCATGTGGACGATCTCGCTGTTCATGTTCGCCCTCGGTTCGCTGGCCCTGTGGCTCGGCGCGGCCATCGGCTGGAGCGAGTGGACGTTCAAGGCCTTCTACCTGTTCGGGGCCATCCTCAACGTCCCCTTCCTGGCCCTCGGCACCGTCTACCTGCTGGGCGGGCAGCGCCGGGGCGACATCGCCGCGGCCATCGTGTCGCTGCTGGCCGCCTTCGCCGCCGGCATCGTCGTGGCCACGCCCATCGTCGGCGTCATCGCCTCGAACGTGCTCCCCCAGGGATCGGACGTGTTCGGCGTCGGCCCGCGCATCGCGGCCGGCGTCGGCTCGGGGGTGGCGGCCCTGGTCATCATCGGCGGGGCGGTCTGGAGCGCGGTCCGGCTGCTGCTCGGTCGGCGCCGGTCGATGGCCGCCCCGGCGGTGGCCATCCCCGCCGGACGCCTGGCCGCGGCCAACCTGCTGATCGCCGGAGGCACCCTGATCCTCTCCGCCGGCGGCCTGCTCAACTCCGTCGTCGACGAGATGAACGCCTTCGCCATCTCCCTCGTCGTCGGCATCGCGGTGATCTTCGCCGGCTTCCTGCTCACGACCGTCTCGCCGCCCGCCGGTCAATCGGCGCCGGACGTGGTGCGGGGCTCCCTCGAACCCGGCCGATCGGCGCTTCCCGTCACCGAGATCGACGAGATCGACGAGATCCGGTCGGTCTGAATGACCAGTTCCGCGTGGGCGCGGAACCAGTGGGTCAGCGCAGGGCGCGCCGCAGGAGCTTGCCGCTCAGGTTGTGGGGCAGCTCGGGCACGAACATGATCTTCGACGGGCACTTGTAGCGGGCCAGGCGATCGGTGCAGAAGGCGATGATGTCGTCCTCGTCGGCCGACAGCGACGGCTCGAGCACGACATAGGCCTTGACCGCCTCGCCGGTGTGGGGATGGGGGACCCCCACGACCGCGGCCTGGTGCACGGCCGGGTGCTCCATGAGCACCTCCTCGACCTCGGCCGGGTAGACGTTGAAGCCCGACACGATGATGAGGTCCTTGACCCGGTCGACGAGGAACACGTATCCGTGGTCGTCGACCACGCCGATGTCGCCGGTGCGGAGCCAGCCGTCGGGGGTGAGCGCGGCCGCGGTGGCCTCGGGGTCGTCCCAGTAGCCCTTGAACACGTTGGGGCCTCGCACCCAGATCTCGCCCGAGTCGCCGACCAGGGCGTCGGTGCCGTCGGCGTCGACCAGGCGCATCTCGATGCCGGGCAGCACCGGCCCGATCGAGCCGGTGGGTGCGTCGGTGCCGGTGGCCGAGGTGACGACCGGCGCGGTCTCGGTGAGGCCGTAGCCCTCACTGAGCTCGAGGCCGAGGTTGGCCCGCACCGCGTCGACGACCTCGGGCGCGAGCTTGGCCGCGCCGGAGACCGCCAGGCGCACCGATCGCATCGATGACGACACGTCCCCCAGCGCGGCCATGGCCGACCACATGGTGGGCGGACCGCTCACGACGGTGACCTCGTGGCGCTCGATGGCCTCGACGGCCGACGACGGGTCGAACCGCTCGATGAGCAGCACCCGTGAGCCGGCCATCAAGCTGAGGTCGAGCATGACGTTGAGCCCGAAGATGTGGAACATCGGCAGCAGGCCGAACACCACGTCGTCGACGGACTGCTGGCGCCTCCCCGCCGCCTGCACCTGCTCGAGGTTGGCCAGCAGGTTGCCGTGCGTGAGCATGGCGGCGCGGGGTGCGCCGGCCGTGCCGCTGGTGAACATGAGCACGGCGAGGTCGTCGGCGTCCCGGTCGACGATCGGTGCGGGATCGGAGCCGAGCAGGTCGTCGAGGACGACCCCGCCGGGCAGGTCGACGCCGACGGTCTCGATGACGATGTCGAGATCGGGGAGCGCCTCCTCGGCGATGTCGGCGAAGGCCTGCGACGCCGCCGGCGTGACCACGACCGCACGCACACCGGTGCTGCTGAGCTCGTACTCGAGCTCGGGCGTCGGCGCCTGCGGGTTCAGCGGCACGACCACGAGCCCGGCCCCCAGCCCGGCCAGGTAGCTGACGACGAAGTACCAGTTGTTGCCGGCCAGGATGCCGAGCCGGTCTCCGGGGACGAGGCCCAGGCCGACCAGCCCGCCGCGAAGGGCAGCCACCTGTTCGCGCAAGGTGCCGTAGGTGGTGGTCTCGCCTCGGCTGATCAGCACGACGCGGTCGGCGGGATGCGGGTCGACGATCGTGGCCAGGTTCATCGCCACCGAACGTTAGCGGCCACCGCCGACGCGTGTTCGTGGACCTGTCCCACTCGCTGTGCCCTGGGTCACATTCGCGCGTTCCGTGAGGTGCTCCAGTCTCAGCGTGATTCTGCCGATACCACCACCGATGTCGCTCCCAGTCTCCACCCGCACCCCCCGCGCCGTGCGACGGATCGGGCCCCTGCTCGTCGCCGCCGTCGTCGTGATGCTCCTGAGCCCCATCCACGCCGCCAGCGCGTCGGGCGGGGAGGCCACCGACTACGTCAACCGCATCAACGGCCTGCGCGGCTCGCTCGGCCGGGCACCGCTGCAGGTCGACGGCGAGCTGACCTCCATCGCGCAGAACTGGTCGGTCCACATGGCGAGCACGGGCGTCCTGTCGCACTCCCCCGACCTGGCCGCGGGCATCAGCTCGAACTGGCTCAAGCTCGGCGAGAACGTGGGCACCGGGCCGAACAACAGCGCGATCTGGACGGCGTTCGTGAACAGCGCCCACCACTACGCGAACATCGTCGACCCCGACTTCAACCGGGTCGGCGTCGGTGTGGCCTACGCGGCCAACGGCGCCCAGTGGACGACGCAGCGCTTCATGCAGGTCAGCGGTGGAGGCGGCGGCGGGTCGACCCCTCCGCCGGCCACCCCGAGCGCTCCCAGGGCCAAGCCCAAGGCGACCCCCTCGACCCCCTCGACCACCCCGGCACCGACGCCGTCGACGACCACGCCGCCGGCCGCCCCGGTGACCCCTCCCCCGCCGCAGCCCGGCCCCCCTCCCCCGGCCGACTCGGCCCGGGTGGCCGCCGTGCTGACCGCGCTGCACCACCTGTCGTCCTGACCGCATGGCGGACCGCACGATGGATGCGGCCATCGAGACGCGCGACCTGAGCCGCAGCTTCGCCAGCGGCCCGGCGCTCGACGGGCTCAGCATCCGGGTCGAGCCGGGCGAGGTGCTCGCCCTGCTGGGGCCCAACGGCGCGGGCAAGACGACCACCGTGCGCCTCCTCAACGGGGTCCTCACCCCCGACCGCGGTTCGGCGCAGGTGCTCGGCCACGACGTGGCCACCGAGGGTGATGTCGTGCGGCGCCACACCGGGGTGCTCACCGAGAACGCCGGACTCGACGATCGGCTGACCACCCGGGAGAACCTCATCTTCTCGGCGCGGGTACGGGGCTTCTCCCCCGACGCCGCGGCCCGGCGGGTCGACGACCTCCTCGAGCGGTTCGGCCTGACCGAGCGGGCCGACGACCTCACCCAGGGCTTCTCCACCGGTCAGCGCAAGCGGGTCGCGCTGGCTCGGGCCCTGCTGCACGACCCGGACGTGCTCTTCCTCGACGAGCCGACCTCGGGCCTCGACCCGGCCGGCACCCGCGACGTGATCGAGCTGATCCAGTCGCTCGCCGGTGAGGGCCGCACCATCGTGCTGGCCACCCACTTCCTGGGGGAGGCCGGTCGCCTCGCCGATCGGATGGCGGTGCTGCACCGGGGCCGCCTGAGGGCCTTCGGCCGACCCGACGACCTGGCCGCCGAGCTCTGGTCGGGCATCGGCGCCGAGATCGACCTGGGCGGCCCGGCCGCACCCGAGGTGCTGACCGCCATGGCCACCGTTCCCGGGGTGACCGAGGTCGAGTCCAGCCCCAACGGCGCCAGACTCCGCATCGCCGACCGCGACGTGCTGCCGGTCGTGGTCGCGGCGCTGGTCGCCCGAGACCAGTCCGTCTACGAAGTGGCCTCGCGGGCTCCGAGCCTCGAGGACGTCTACTTCGCCATCGAGGCCCGCTTCCTCGCCGAGCACGGCGGCGCCGAGGTCACCGACGGCTTCATGCGCGATCGGGTGTCGGCATGACCACGACGACCGCCTCGACCGCCACGAGGGCGAACCGGCGCGACTGGGCCGCCATCCGCCTGGTGATGCGCAAGGACCTGACCGCGGTGCGGCGCAGCAAGGCCATCGTGTTGCCGATGGTGCTGGTGCCGACCGTGCTGCTCGTCGTGCTGCCGGTCGCGCTCGGCCTGTTCGCCCGCAGCGCCCCGACCGACCAGGTGGCCAACGCCCTGAGCTCGCCCCTGGTGAAGAGCCTGGTGAAGCCGATCCTCGACCTGCCCGAGCGCGAGCAGATCATCGTGCTGGTGCTCGGCTACCTGCTGTCGCCCCTGCTGCTGGTGATCCCGCTGATGGTCTCGGCCGTGCTGGCCGCCGACGCGTTCGCCGGCGAGAAGGAGCGGCGCACGCTCGAGGGCCTGCTCTACCTGCCCATCAGCGACCGGGACCTGTTCCTGGCCAAGGTGCTCGGCGCGTTCGTGCCGGCCCTCGCCATCACCTGGGTCGGCGCCTTCGTCTACGCGGTGCTGGTCAACGCGATCGGCTGGCCGGTGATGCACCGCGTGTTCGTGCCGTTCACGCAGTGGCTGCTGGTCATGGGCTGGGTCGCCCCGGCGGTGGCCATGCTCTCGCTCGGGCTGCTCGTGATCGTGTCGTCGAGGGCCCGCACGACGCAGGAGGCCAACCAGCTCGGCGGCGCCGTCATCCTGCCGCTGATCTTCCTGATCGCCGGTCAGGCCTCGGCCCTGATGCTGGCCCCGCCGCTCGTGGTGGTCGTGGTCGGCCTGCTGGTGTGGGGCCTGGCCCTCGTGCTGCTCATGGTCAACGGTCGCCGGTTCACCCGCGACCGGCTCGCCACCTCGAGCTGATCGGCCGCCCGCGCCGAGAGCGTTCTTCCTAGCGGGCCAGGAAGAACAGCTGCAGCACCGCGGCGCCCATGATGACGAGGAGCAGCAGGGCGAGGGTGATCGTCGTGCCCTTCCTCACGACGGCATCTCCTGCTCGCCGCTGGTGTGATCGGGACGGGGGCGCAGCTCCACCGGTGACACCACGCCGATCGACACCGGGCTCTCCTGGTCGTCGTCGAACGGCTCGAGGTGGACCGCGGCCCCGGCGGCCAGCCCGAGCTCGGCGGCCGCCGACCGCTGGTCGAGGGCCACCGACAGCAGCCCGTAGGAGTCGACCACCAGGCCGACCTCGCCCGCACCGATCTCGCGGTAGGAGGCCACCCGGTGGGCGGTGCGCGCCTCGCGACCGACCCGCAGCCGGACCCGGTCGCCGAACGCCTCGATCTCGGACGGGTCGACGTTGAGCTGGGCGTTGCCGTAGCGGTCGACCCAGAGCACCTCGGCGTTGAAGGTGCCGTCGTCGTCGAGGTGGCTGATCGGCAGCACGCCCGGCATGAGCCCGGCCGGGTCGATCGGCCGGCCCAGCTCGGTGAGGTCGAGGCCGGTGCAGAGCAGGGCCGCGGCGGGGGCGAAGATGTCCCGGCCGGCGAAGGTGGCCCCGGGCGCGGCCAGGTGGTGCTCGGTGTTGGTGAGCTCGACCGCCCGGGTGGCGCCACCGACCATCGACACCGCCGGCGCGAGCAGCCCGTTGTCCGGCCCGAGCAGCACCGACATGCCGTCGCCGACCTCGACGGCCACCGCCCGCCGCTCGGTGCCGACCGCCGGATCGACCACGGCCAGCACCACACCGGGGCAGAGGTAGCCGGCGCTGCGGGCCAGGGTCAGCCCGCCGGCGCGGATGTCGTGCGGGGGCACCTGGTGGGTGATGTCGACCACGGCCACGTCGGGCGCGATCGATCGGATGACCGACTTCACGACGCCGACGAACTCGTCGTCGAGGCCGTAGTCGGAGAGGAAGGAGATCGTGTCGTAGCGCGACGCCATGGCACGACGACGCTACCGGCCGGGGTCCACCGGCCACGAACCGACCACCGCCTGTCAGGCGTCGCCAGGGTCGCCGTCCGGGTCGCCGCCGCGGCCGACCTTCCAGTAGCCCCGCACGACGGCGCGCGACCGGGGCAGCCCGACCTCGTCGAACAGGTGGCGGCGGATGCGCCACATCGCGGCCGCCTCGCCGGCGGCCCACACCCGGACGTCCGGGCCGATGTCGGCCGCCTCGACCGCCGCGACGAGTGCGTCACCAGGCGGGGCGTCGACGGTCGCCGGGAGCCACCGCTCGGTGAGACCGGGGTGCCGGGGCAGGGCGACGCGGGCCGTGACGTCGGCGATCTCGACCACGACTCGGACGGCCGCCCCCGGCGGGAGCGCCTCGAGCAGCACGCCGATGGCCGGCAGGGCCGACTCGTCGCCCGCGATCAGGAAGTCCCGGGCATCGGGGTCGACCGTGTAGCCCCGCCCGGTGCCCGAGACGGCGGCACGCGTGCCCGGCGCGGCCGAGGCGGCCCAGGTCGACAGCGGACCGGCGCCGTGGAGCACGACTTCGACGTCGAGCTCGAGCGCCGCGGCGTCGAACCGAACGGGGGTGAGCGTGCGGATCGGTGGTCGGCTGCCGTCGGCGTTCAGGAACTCGTTGCCGTTCCACGTCGGCAGCGCCACCTCGCCGCCATCGGCCCGGCCGGCCGGCGGGACGAGCATCCGGACGCTGGCCGCCGGCAGGCCGATGTCGAGGCCCGCCAGGTCGGCCCCGGAGAGCGTGACCCGCACCAACCGTGGGCTCCGCGGCTCGACCCGGGCGACCTCGACCCGCCGGAACGACGGTGGCTCGCGGCGCGTGCGAACGGTGGTCACGGCGGCCGAGGGTAGGCCGGCGCCGGCCTCGCCACGCCATAGTGGGCGCATGATCGCCATCCGGGAAGCGACCCCTGCGGACATCGACGCCGTCACCGAGATCACCAACGCGCTGATCCTCACGACCACCTACGAGTGGACCTCGACGCCCCACACCGTGGCCGACCGGCTCGAGTGGCTCGAACGTCACCGGGCCGACGGTCACCCGGTGCTGGTCGCGGTCGACGACGGGCGCGGTGGCGAGCCGGTCGTCGGGTGGGCCGCCTACGGCGACTTCCGTGACACGACCAGGTGGCCCGGGTACCTCCCGGTGGTCGAGCACACCATCCACGTCCGCGAGGGGTGCTGGGGCCAGGGCATCGGCCGCCGGCTGCTCGACGAGCTGGCCGACCGGGCCCGTCAGGTCGGCAAGCGCGTGATCATCGGGGCCATCGACGGTGAGAACGTCGACTCGATCGAGTTCCACCGGCGCCTCGGGTTCGTCGAGGTCGCCCGCATGCCGGGCATCGGCGAGAAGTTCGGCCGGCCCCTCGATCTGGTGCTGGTGCAGCTCACCCTCTGATCCGAACCGGGTGGCGACCGGCAGCTCGGGGCGAAGCCGACCGATGCGATCGACGAGCCGGGTGGGCTCGCCAGGTCATCCGGTCAGTGACCGGCCAGCTCGGCCGAGCGGTCCCGAGCGGCCACCACCGCGGCGATCAGGGCGGCGCGGGTGGCCCGGTCCTCGAGGGCTCGGAGGCCGGCCGCGGTGGTGCCGCCCGGTGAGGTGACCGCGGCTCGGAGGGTGGCGGCGTCGTCGGCGGTCTCGGCGAGGAGGCGGGCCGACCCGAGCAGGGTCTGCACGGCCAGGTCGGTGCTCACCTCCCGCGGCAGGCCCACCAGCACGCCGGCCTCGATCAGCGCCTCGGCCACGAGGAACACGTAAGCCGGGCCCGAGCCGGACAGGCCGGTGACCGCGTCGAGCTGGCCCTCGGTGACCTGCACCACGATGCCGACCGCCCCGAGCACGGCCTCGGCCCAGGCCAGGTCGTCGGCCGTGGCGTGGGTGCCGCCGGCGATGGCCGACGCGCCGGCACCGACCAGGGCCGGCGTGTTGGGCATGGCCCGCACCACGGGGATGCCGCCCCCCAACTCGGACTCGATGGTGGCGATGGTGACGCCGGCCGCGATCGACAGCACCCGCCCGACCGCATCGGCCCCGACCACCCGCAGGCTCCGGGCCACCTCCGGGACGTGGTCGGGCTTCACCGCGATGATCACGCCCTCCGCCCCCGCCGGGCTCTCACGCACGGTCAGCCCGCGGTAGCGGTGGGCCAGCTCGGCGCGCCGGGCGTCGACCGGCTCGACCACGGCGACCTCGTCGGCGGTGGCCCAGCCGTCGGCCAACAGGCCGGCGAGCAGAGCCTCTCCCATGCGTCCACCACCGATGAGCTCGAGCCTCGTCATGGTCGGCACCCTAGTGCTCGCCCTCGTGCGGGGATCCGGCTCGTCCCGCGGGTGCCGGCAGCTCCCTGCGGGTGCCCGGCCTGGCGCCGGGGACGAGGCGGCGACAGGCCGGACGACTCCCGGGAGTCGACGAGGTGGGCGATGGGCCGAGGCACCTTCCCCGATGCACCCGGGCCGGCCCTCCCCGTCGGCGATACCCTAGATCAACAATGATCGAAACGCAATGACATGAGTTGACGTTACCCGCGGAAGACGCTGGCGTAGCCGATGCGCATGGCCGGGCGGAAGAACTGCTCGACCCACTGGTAGATCGAGCCCAGCACCCGGTCGAGCTCGCCGTGGTCGACCGAGTGCACGCCGAGCTGACCCACGAGGAAGATGGCGTCCTCGTCACCGATGGCGAACGCCGCGCCGTAGAGCTTGAGGTTGCGGCGCAGGAGGTGCTCGAAGAGCTCGGCATGGTTCTCGATCGGGGCCGGCATGACGTAGGTCTCGTACTGGAGGGTCCGCTGGTCGAGGTGGAACCAGATGGTGAACGTCTCCTTCTGCTCACCCCGGAGGCGGACGTACCACCGGCGCTCACCGGGAGCGTCGCGATCGACGGCGGCGATGGCCGGGTTCTCGGCCAGCTGCTCGGACAGCCATCCGTCGATCAACCCCTCGATCGCATCGAGCTCGGCGGCGGTTGCGATCTCGTCGGCCATGGCCCTCATCGTCGCACGGCGGCGTGCCCGCCGAGCAACCCTCCGGCATCGGGCGACCGGACCATGAGGCCGTGGCACCGTGACGTCGTCAAGGCAGCCAGTCGGCGCCCCGGCGGGCCCACGGGTTGTCTCCAGGCTCGGCGGGCACCGCGATGCGGGCGGCCACCTGGCTGTGGATCTCGCCCGACACGGAGATGGACGAGAGCAGCGTGACCCAGCCGCACCCGGTGATGTCGACCGTGACCGCGGCGACCTCGGCTGAGACGGTCATGGTGTCGCCGGCCAGCACCGGCCGGCCCATGCGCAAGTCGATCCGCCCGAGCCGACCGGTCGGACCCGTCCAGTCGGTGAGGTGGCGCTCGAGCCAGGCCTGCTGGGTGGGGGTGTCGAGGAAGATGTCGGGAACGCCGTTGTGCTCGCGGGCGAAGGCCGGATCGTGGTGCATCGGGCGCCAGTCACGGGCGGCCATGGCTCCCAGCACGACGGTCGACCGGGTGACCTCGTGCACCAGGTCGGGGACCCGGTCGCCGACCAGGATGTCGTCGACGGTCAGCCGGCGCTCGGGGGGCGGGCCGCTCGGCACCCCACCGCGCCCACCGGCCTCCGGAGCGGCGACCGACACCGGTGGCCCGGGCTCCCCCTCCTTGCGGTAGCCGAACCCGGTGAGCGTCTCGACGCCGACGATCTGGTCGTACTGGTTGGCGTAGTCGACGTCGATCACCCAGAACCGGCCCGGCCCGTAGGCCGTGTCCTTCTCGGCGCTGACCGAGCGGAGGGTCTCGCCCATCGTCATCACGTCGCCCGGGCGCACCGGCTCGTCGAAGGTCGAGCGCGGCGCTCGAGATCAACGCGTCCGGCAGCCCGAAGCGCTCCTTCAGGTCGAAGTGGGTGGGCAACGGCGTCGGGCCCGAGCCGAGCAGCGGATCCCAGCTGTGCGGGCGGGACCACAGCGACAGGGTGGTGGGCGGCAGGATCGGCCCGTCCGTGAGCTCCTCGGCCACGTCGTCGTCCCAGAACAGTGGATTGCCGTTCTGCACCGAGGCGCACGAGGCGATGCCATGGCCTCGCTCGGCCGGGAACGACGCCTCGCGCTCGTGCCGGCGGACGCCGACGAGCGAGGCGACCTCGTCGGGGAGGTCGGCCGGGTCCGCGGGATCGGTCAGCGACACTCGACCAGCGAGCGGGCGGTGAGGTCGGCGTAGAGGCGGCGCAGCCGGGCCGCGGTGGTGGACCACGTGTAGCTGCGGGCCTTGGTGGCCGCGGCCACGGCCATCTCGTCGGCGCCGAGCGGGTCGTCGAGGAGCGAGGCCAGTGCGTCGGCGTAGTCGCCGGGGTGGCGACTGTCGACCAGCAGGCCGGTGCGACCGTGATCGACCAGGGTCGACAGCCCGCCGACGTCGGCCGCCACCACGGGCGTGCCGCACGCGGCCGCCTCGAGCGCCACCAGGCCGAACGACTCGGACCGGCTCGGCACGATGCACACGTCGGCGGCGCGGTAGTAGGTGGACAGCAGGTGGTGGGGCTGCGGATCGACGAAGCGCACCCGGTCGGCCACGTCGAGCTCGTCGACCAGACGGACCACGCGGGCCTGCTCGGCCGGCCCGTCGAGCCCGCTGGCCCCGCCGACGATGACGAGCATGGCGCCGGGGTGGGCGGCCGACAGCTCGTGCAGGGCCCGCACCGCGACGTCGACGCCCTTCAGCGGCTGGATGCGGCCGACGAACAGGAGCACCGGACGATCGCCCAGACCGAGTGGGGCGAGGGCCTGGCGCGCCCCTCGCTGGTCGCCGGGCGAGAAGAAGGCGTGGTCGACGCCGGGGGCGACGATCTCGATGCGCTCGGGTCGGGCACCGTAGAGCGAGACGAGCTGGGTGGCCTCGGCCGGGCAGTTGGCGAGGATGGCGTCGGAGCAGCCGATGACCTCCATCTCGGCCTCGACCCGCCGGTCCGGCTCGGGATCGCCGGTCTCGGCCTTGACCCGGGCCAGCGTGTGGAAGGTCGACACCAGCGGCAGCGACAGCTCGTGCTTGAGGCGGTGTCCGGCCAGCCCCGAGAGCCAGTAGTTGGCGTGGATGGCGTCGGTGACCCCCTCGCGACGCAGATGGTGACCCACCCAGTCGGTGTACTCGTCGACGACCTCCGGCAGCTTCTCCTTGACGAGGTCGGCCGGTCCGGCGGGCACGTGCACCACCCGGAACCCGGGCTCGACGTCGACGGTGTCGGGGAGGTCGTCGCTCCAGCGGCGGACGTAGACGTTGGAGTGGACGCCCGCCTGGGCCAGGGCCGAGACCAGCTCACGCACGTAGACGTTCATGCCCCCGCTGTCACCGGCACCCGGCTGGGCCAGGGGCGAGGTGTGCAGCGACAGGACGGCGAGAGAGCGCACGGCGAGGCCTAACGCCCGGATCGGCCGGAGGATTCCACCACGGACGGTGGCGGCTCGGCCCGGAACGACCGGTAGATCGTCACCAGCGCCCGCTTCTGGTGCTCGTCGAGGTGGGGATCCCGCCGGATCTCGGCGACGAGATCCCCCGTCGCCGCCCGGGGTTCGAGGATGCCGGCTCGCTCGTAGAGGGTCTCCGCCGAGATCGACAGGGACCGGGCGATCTGCTGCAGGATCTCGGCCGACGGGTGGCGCAGGCCCCGCTCGATCTGGCTGAGGTAGGGGTTGGAGATGCCCGAGAGCTCGGAGAGCTTGCGCAGCGAGAGCTGGCCCGCCCGGCGCTGCTCCCTGATGAACTCACCGAGGTCGACGCCGCGCGCGCTGCCGGGTCGATCCGCGGAGCCGGTGGCCATGCTCAGCGGAGGAGGTTGTCGACCGAGGCCTCGCCCGTGCGATAGCGACGGGTGAGCTCGGCCTGGAGCGCATCGATGCGGTCGAAGTAGGCCCGCCGGCGCTCGGACACCCGGTGCTCGAACTCGGTGAGGCGATCCTGCAGGTCGACCAGGGTGGCGTCGTCGAGCGAGGTGACGTCGCCGACGATGCCGCCCCCCACGATGGCGTCGAGCTCGGCCGACAGCTCGGGGTCGATCTCGGTGGGCTCGAGCGTCTCGAGCAGGCGACCGTTGCCGGGCGTGCGGGGGCCGTCGGCCAGGATGCCGGGCAGCTCCTCGATGAGGGTGGCCCGATCGGCGGCACCGCCGCCGACCTCACGCCGGACGAGCTCGCGGCTCACGATGTCGAGCGGGCCCTGCACCATGCGACGCAGGTAGGAGAGCCCCGTCTCGACGGCGACGCTCTCGTCCCGCATGGCGTGCAGGTCGTCCATCGAGCGCGACGGGAGGTCGTCGAGGTAGTCGGGGCTGAGCAGCGGATCGCTATCGGCAGGCATGGTGGCCTCGGTGCTGACGGTGATGGAGCAGGGAGAGCGTAGCGGCACGCGTCACGCCAGGTACCCCCAGAGGGCCCAGGCCCACAACGGCCCGACCAGCAGCAGCGAGTCCATCCGGCGCAGCGATGGCGCCCGCGACTCGGCCGTGGGGAGCATCGCGGTGGCCAGCACCTGACCCAACGGGCACATCGCGGCCGCCATGCCGCCGAACACCCAGGCCGAGGCCCAGTCGAACGGGGGGAACTCGAACACACCGATGGCGAACGTGACCACGAGCACCGCGGCGATGCCGGCGATCGGGCCCTCGGCCGGTGTGCTGGCCCCGGTGCCCACCAGGAAGTCGCCGACGTCGTAGGCGCACATCAGCAGCACCAGGCACACCGCCGCGCCGATCTCGAGTCGGTGGATGACGACGAGCGAGGCGCCGGCCAGGCCCACGACGAAGCCGCAGCGCAGGGTGAGGCCGGCGTCGGCCAGGACGGTGGCCCGGCGACGCCGATCGGTGGCGGCACCGCCGAGCGCGGCGGCGACGGCGAGCACCGACACTGCTCCGAGCGCACCGGTGCCGACCGCTGCGGCCAGCGGCATGACCAGCCCGGTGAGCCCGGCGGCGATCTGGTGCGGGCGTCGACCGGCCCGCCGCCAGGCCGCGGCCGACTGCGACCCGGCCGCTCCGGCCACCAGACCCATCAGCAGGCCGAGGGCCCATCCGCCGAGGACGATGGCGCCGACCAGCGCCACGAGCCACAGCAGCCCGAGCCGCACACGAGGACCCTCGACGTCGTAGCCCCCGACCAGCCCCGATGCGAGGGAGCGGGCGAAGCTCTCGCGGGGCACCCCCGACCGGGTCGCGCTCGTCACCCGATCCCACCGGAGACGGGCGGCAGCACGGCGACCTCGTCCGTGTCGCCGACCGGTTGGTCCCGCTCGGCCGGCTCGCCGTTGCACCACACCTTGGCCGTGTCGAGCACCGCGGCGAAGCCCTCGCCGTAGCGGGCCCGGGCCTGGTCGAGGACGTCACCGACCGTCAGGCCGGGGACGACGTCGCGGCCGGTGCCGGCCGCCTCGCGAGCTGCCGCGAAGAGACGGAGCGTGGCCATGGGTGCAGAGTACCTGCCGGTCGACTGCCACAACCCAGCCGGGGAGGCCCGGGGACGCCGTATGCGGTCCGGGGCCCGGGCCGGGCTTGGCTACCGTGCGGGGGGATGACCCGCATGCTGCTCGTCCGCCATGGCCAGTCCGAGTGGAACGCGCTCGGGCGCTGGCAGGGGCAAGCCGATTCGCCGCTGTCCGACCTCGGTCGTCGCCAGGCGCGGGTGGCGGCCACGGTCATCGGTGCGGTCGACGTGATCGTCGCGTCCGACCTCGAGCGGGCCAGCCACACCGCCGCCATCATCAGCGAGACCATCGGCGTCGGGCCGGTGATCGTCGAACCCCTGCTCCGCGAGCGCGACGCGGGCGAGTGGTCCGGGCTCACCCGCCAGGAGATCGACGCGGGCTGGCCCGGCTACCTCGACGAGCACAGGCGCCCTCCGGGGTTCGAGCCCGAGGACGCGTTCCTCGAGCGCACCCATGGCGGCCTGGTGCGGGTGCACGCCGAATACGGGGGCGCCGACGTGCTCGTCGTCACCCACGGCGGGGTCATCTACGCCTTCGAACGGGAGGCCGGGCTGCCGTTCGAGCGTCTGCCCAACCTCGGCGCCCGCCAGATCACGCACCGGGGCGACGGCATCGAACTGGGCGAGCGCCTCGACCTCGTCGCCGACGAGGACGCCGACGAGCCCCAGGCCGGGCCCGGCCGGCCCGGCACGAGGTCGGCGCTCGGCCCGGCCGCCGCCGTCGCCGAGCGCGACTGGCGACGGGCCGGAACGCACCTGGCCCAGGCGGGACCGGAGGCCGACATCGATCCCAACGACGACATCGACCCGAACGCGGACTACGACCCTCGGGACGACGACCCTCTGAACGACGCCCAGGTCGAGGAGATCTGACGTGGCGCTCCCGGTCGAGATCGTCCGCAGCACCCGCCGGCGCAAGACCGTGCAGGCGGTGCTGGCCGACGGCGTGATCCGCGTGCACGTGCCGGCCCGCATGAGCGATCACGAGGTCGACAGCTACGTCGCCGAGCTCGTGCCCCGCCTCGAGCGCCGGAGCCGGTCGGACCACATCGACCTCACGGCGCGGGCCTCCACCCTGGCCAAGCGCTACCAGCTGCCCATGCCCGCATCGATCGAGTGGGCCGACAACCAGCGGCGCCGTTGGGGGTCGTGCCAGCCGAGCAGCCAGCGCATCCGGATCTCGGCCCAGCTGGCCGAGTGCCCGCCGTGGGTCCTCGACTATGTGATCGTGCACGAGCTCACCCACCTCGTCCACGCCGACCACTCCCCAGCTTTCACCGCGCTGGTCGACCGCTACCCGCGTGCCGAGCGGGCCCGCGGCTACCTGCTGGCGAGAGGCGAACGCATGGCGTCGCCCGACAGCCCACCGATCGACGTCGACCTCGACGTGGAGGTCGACCTCTACGCCGACGAGATCGGTGAGCTCCACGACCAGCTCGGCACCCCCTTCGACGCGGCCGGCCCGGGACTCGACACCGCCGCCATCGACCGTGCCCTCGCCCTGGTCGAGCAGGCCCAGCGCGACATCGCCGACAGCGGCGTGCAGGGCCGGCTCCCCCTCGACTGACCCTCGACGGCGCGGCGGGTCAGCGGGTCGGCGGGTCAGCGGGTCGAGCGCCAGGCGGCCTCCTGCTCGCCGAGGGCCGTCGCCGGCGGCGCGCCGTCGCGGTACTCGAGCACGATGCCCCGCCAGCGGTTGGTGGCGCCGAGCCGGCCGAGCAGGGCGCTGACGCCCCACACGACGCGGTCGATCAGCACGAACGACGGCGGCATGTCGAGGGCGGCCAGCACGTCGGCGTAGGGACCGCGGACGTCGAGCAGCGAACGCAGCGCGTCGCCGGTGTAGCCCGGCGTGAAGGTGAACTCCTCGTCGAAGTAGGCGCGGTAGGGCGCGCTCACGCAGCTCGAAGACGTGGTGCGGATCGAGCCCGTGGTCGGCGGCGAGGAACCCGGCGTCGACCATCGCGGTGGTGGTGGCGACCGCGTCGAGGGCCAGCACGCCGTCGAGCACCTGCATCAGGCTGTGGTGATCGTCGTCGTCGAGTCGCTTGACCAGCCCGAAGTCCAGGAAGGTCACCGAGCCGTCGGCCCCGAACCGGTAGTTGCCCGGATGCGGGTCACCGTTGAACAGCCTCGCCGCGATCACCGACGACTGGGCGAAGCGGAAGATCGTCTCGGCCGCCCGCTGCCGGGCCGCCTCGTCGGCGACCGGCTCGAACTCGGCGAAGGTCATGCCCTCGGCCCATTCGGTGGTGAGCACGCGGCGACCCGAGTGGTCGGCCACCACGTCGGGCACGCGGATCGATGGGGTGACCGGCGAACCGCTCGGCGAACGCGTGCTGGTGCCCGGCCTCGATGCGGTAGTCGAGCTCGTCGGCCATGCGATGGCGCAGCTCGTCGGCCAGGGCCGGCACGTCGACGCTGCGCAGGGTCACCGCCGACAGCATGCGGCCGATCCGCTCGCCGTCGGCCAGGTCGGCCCCGATCGACGCCTCGATCCCCGGGTACTGCACCTTGACCGCCACCACTCGGCCGTCGGCCAGCTCCGCCCGGTGCACCTGGCCGATCGACGCAGCCGCCACGGGCGCCGGCTCCCACCGGGCGAACACCTCGGTCGGGTCGCCGCCCAGCTCGCTGCGCACCACCTCGGCCGCCAGCGACGGCGCCATCGGCGGCGCGTCCGACTGCAGCTGGGCCAGCGCGGCCTGGGCCTCGGGCGGCAGCGCGTCGCTGACGAACGAGACCATCTGGCCGAGCTTCATCACCGCGCCCTTCATCTGGCCCAGCTCGCGCGCGGCATCGGCGGCCGATCGGATGGCGAAGCCCTCGTCGAGCTCGGCCCGCCGGACGTCGTCGGCCCGCACCGAGCGCACCTTCGTCGCGACCAGGTCCCGGCCCCGCCGCGAGGTGAGCCCGACCAGGCGCAGCCGACGCCGCAACCGACTCCACCATCCCCCCGTTCTGGAGGTCATGGCCCCCCTGGGGCGCCATGCCGAGCCTTCAGAAGCCAGGCCCAGCGTCGCGGGGTCCGTCCCACCACCACCTGAAGGCCCGGGCCCCCTTCAGACGTCACGCCGAGCCTTCAGAAGCCATGCGAGCACCACGGCCTGGTCACGAGGAGCCGGCCAGATCGGCGAACGTGCCGAGGCGGAAGCCGTACTCCTTGACCGCGTGGCGGACGGTGCCCGAGGTCAGGGCGGCCAGCTCCGCCTCCCACTGGTAGCCCCAGCGGTAGCGGTCACGGGCCGGATCGGCGGGCTCGCCCGGATGGGTCGCCAGCTCGGCCGACGGCGCCCGGGTCGCGGCCAGGCGGTGCAGCGCCTTGATCATCGACGGCAGATCGAGGCGGCCGGCCTCGTCGAGGCCCGGTCGACGCTGCGGCGCTGCGCCAGCCGCGCCGGCGCACCTTGCGCTCGAGCCGCCGGGCGAGCGTCCGGACGGTCAGCCCGACGGGCGGTCGGCGCGCTCGATCGGGTCACGCGGATGACCTTGATCGTCGAAGGTCTCCCCCACGTCGAGCACGACGTCGCGGACCATCGGCCACAGGTGGACGTTCTGGTGGGTGTCGAGGTGGTCGATGGTGAGCCCGGCGGCGAGGATGGCGCTCGATCTGGGCGCTGAACTCGCGGCGCAGGTCGTCGGGGTCGATGCGGCCGGCCGCGGCCCGGGGCAGGAACTGCCGCCACGACGAGCCGCAGCCGACCCCTGCCGTCGACGAGCGTGGGGATCTCGGCCGAGCTGAGCAGCGGGCGGGTCCTCGCCCACGACCGCGAGGTGCGCGCCGACGCCGAGCCGGCGCTCGTCGAGCAGCCAGCGCACCGACGTGTCGAAGCCGGGCGCCAGGGTGAGCACCGACGTGCTGGTGACGATGCCGTTGCGGTGCGCCCGCAGGATCCCCCGCGACACCTTGTCGGTGAGGCCGTAGTCGTCGGCGTTGACGATCAGCAGGCGCTCGCCCTGAGGCGGCGGCCCGGCCCGGTTGGCTCACGGCTCCTGTGGCTCGGCGCCCGGCCGCCGCAACTCGACCGGCAACGGCGTCAGCGACTCCAGCTCGCTGCGCAGCTCGAGCATCTCGCGCGACGAGCTGGGCGATCACCGCGTTGGACGACAGCGTCGAGACGCCTCGGCTGCGGGGGAAGTAGTCGACCCCGAACTGCACGATCTCGTAGCCCAGCCGGTGGGCCCGGGCCAGCAGCTCGACGTCGATGAACGACCCCTCGCTCTTGAGCTCGATGTGCTCGAACACCGACCGGCGGCAGAGCTTGAACGAGAAGTTCATGTCGCGCAGGCGCAGGCCGAACATCGTCTGGATCAGGTGGTTGTAGGCGTAGCTGTAGACGAGCCGCCGGGGGCCCTCACCGGTGCGGTCGAACCGGTAGGCGCTCACGATGTCGGCGTCGTAGATGCGCAGCAGGCGAACCGCCTTCGACAGCTCGGCCATGTCGAAGGGCAGGTCGGCGTCGGTGTAGAGGATGAGGTCGCCGGTGGCCTCGGCGAAGCCGGTCTTGAGGCTGCCGCCCAGCTTGCGGTTGACCGGGTGGTGGACGACGCGGATGCGGGGGTCCTCGCCGGCCATCTTGTCGGCGATGACGCCGGTGTCGTCGGTGGAGGCGTCGTCGATGATCAGGATGTCGTAGCTCGCCAGCTCGCCGTCGGCGATCAGCCGGTCGCCCGCGTCGCAGGCGGCGGCGACGGCGCGACGGATGGTCTCCTGCTTCGTTCCACATGGGGTAGAAGATCGTGAGCGTGTCGAAGTGGGGTTCGGTCACGTCGTCACCGGAGCCGATCGCGTCGCTGGAGTCGCGGGAACATCACGCACGGTAGTAGCCCCTCGCGTACCCAGATGCCAGCAGGGCCAACAGGTGGGCCGACAGGCGGGCGACCCCTGAGACCGGCGAGGCGCGGCCGGCGGCGGTCGACGGCCTGACCGCTCCCGCCGTCACGGCCGGCCGAGGTGCCGTAGGCTCGTCCCATGCCGGAAGAACCAGGCTGGTACCCGGACCCGAAGAACGAAGCGCCGTTCCGCTTCTTCGACGGGCGCAAGTGGACCAAGAGCGTCGCCGACCAGCAGCCGGGCGCCGATCGGGTCGACGACGGCCCGGTCGAAGGCGGCCTGCTCGGCCTGCTCGAGCACCAGCCGGTCAACCAGCCGCTGCCGCCCGATGCCAACCGGCCGGCCACCAGCGGCTACATCCCCATCGACCAGCACATCCCGCTGACGGCGCCGGCGTGGGCGCCCGCCACCGGAGAGCGAGCCCGATCCGGCCGAGTGGCCACCGCCGGTCGCGCCGTCACCCCCTCCGCCCTCGGCGGCTCCGCCACCGGCTCCTCCGGCTCCTCCTCCCCACACCCGTCCCCAACGCCGCCTCCACCGGCGCGTCCGGCGAGCGGGAGCCAGCCACCGCCCTCGGCGGCTCCGCCACCGCCTTCCCCGGCTCCGCCACCGACGTCCGCCGCTCCGCCACCGCCACCGCCACCGCCGCCACCACCGCCTCCCCCTCCTCCTCCGCAGCGCTGACGCCCCGCCCCCCGTGGACCGCCCTCACGACCACGGAGCGCCCGAGCCGCAGACCCCTCCCGATCTGCACGTGCCGGCCTCGATCCATCCCGAGCTCGCCGCGCACACGGACCTCTACCTCCCGCCCCGGGTGCACCGGATCGGCCGAGCGGGTCTACTGCGCCGTCGGGTGGAACCTGGCCAACATCACCATGATCGAAGGCGACGACGGCATCGTCGTCGTCGACACCGGCATGAACGTGCAGCAGGGCGTCGACGTGCTGACCGAGTTCCGGCGCATCACCGACAAGCCGATCGCCGCGATCGTGCTCACGCACCACCACGTCGACCACGTGCAGGGCACCACCTCCTTCGTCGACGCCGAGCGGGCCGGTGCCGGTGGGGTGCCGATCTACGCCCACGAGTCGTTGATGGACGAGTACAGCCAGGAGAACGTGCTGATCGGCCCGATCATGAACGCCCGGGCCATCCCCATGTACAACCTGGCGCTGTCGGGCGAGGACGCCGAGGGCAGGAACGCCGGCATCGGGCCGATGTTCGGGCCGGGCCAGAGCCGGGTTCCTGCAGCCCACCCACACCTTCGGCCACGACCTCGAGGTCACCGTGGCCGGCATCCGCATGCACATGGTGCACGTGCCGAGCGAGGCCGAGTCCGAGCTGTGCGTGTGGCTGCCCGACCAGCGCGTGCTGCTCTCGGCCGAGGTCATCCAGGACCACACCTGCCCCAACCTCTACACGCTGCGCGGGGCCAAGTACCGCGACCCGAAGCAGTGGTACCAGAGCATCGACCTCATGCGGCAGTGGGGCGAGGCCGAGCACATGGTGCTGCAGCACGGGCCGCCGGTCTCGGGCGGTGACGAGGTCGCCGACACGCTGCGCAACTACCGCGACGGCATCCAGTACCAGCACGACCAGACCCTGCGGTGGGCCAACCGGGGCCTGGCCAAGGACGAGATCGCCCAGCGGGTGCGCCTGCCCGAGCACCTCGAGAACTGGTCGCCCTGGATGCGTCCGTTCTACGGGTCGGTGAAGCACAACGTGCCGGCCATCTACAACGGCTACCTCGGCTGGTTCGACGGCGACCCGGTCGCGCTCGACCCGACCCCGCGCCGCGAGTACGCCGAACGGCTCGTGCGGCCTGATGGGCGGACGCGACGCGGTGCTGGCCGAGGCCCGGCGCTGCGTACGGCGACGGAGGACTGGCAGTTCACGGCCGAGCTCACCACCTACCTGATCCGCATCGACGTCGACGACTCCGAGGCCCGCCGGCTCAAGGCCGCCGCGTTCCGCCACCTCGGCTACGCCCAGATCAACCCGACGTGGCGCGGCTTCTACCTGACCGGGGCGCTCTACCTCGACGGCACCATCACCGACGCGCTCGACCAGACGTTCCAGTTCATGGGCCAGGCAGCGCGGGAGGCCCGGGCGCGGTCGAGGGACTGCCGCCGTCGGTGCTGGTCGAGCAGCTCCCGGTGCGGCTGCGGGCCGAGGACGTCGTCGACCTGCACCTCACGGTCGAGCTCGAGTTCACCGACGTCGACGAGACGTTCACCGTGGAGATCCGCCGGGGCATCGCCGAGACCCGTGCCGGCACCGCCGGCGCCGGCACCGCCCGGCGGCTGTCCGCCGCCGATGCCGCGGTGGCCGGCCCCCGCACCGCGCTCGGGACCGCTGCTGCTGGGCGCCGTCACCGTCGACGCCGGGCTCGACCACCCCGACCTCGTGCTCACCGGCGACCGGGCCGACCTGGCGCGGTTCTTCGGCGCCTTCGACGACGTGTTCAGCGCCTACCCGCCCTTCTTCGTGCGCTGATGCTTCCTCGCTGACCAGCCCGCAGGCGGGTGGGCCGGGGTGGGGCTGTCCCCACCCCCGAGACGCCAGGGCACAGGATGGGCGGCGGCGATGCGGCGGCGGACGATCGACCCATGATCTCCTCCGGCGTGGACCTGTCGATCGCGACCCTGCTGAGAACCCCGCTGCCGGTGCTGCTGGCGGTGGCGCTGACCCTCACGTGGTGGCTCGACGACGAGCTGGGCCACCCCCTGATCGAGCCGATCGAGCCGACCGAGCCGACCGAGCCGACCGAGCCGACCGGGCCGACCGGGCCGACCGAGCTGCCCGAGCTGCCCGAGCTGCCACAGACGACCGCAGGAGCGGTGTGAGCGGTCCGAGCCGTCAGACGACGCGTCCGACACCCACGAGCTGGTCGGGGCGCGCCGGTGCGACCGTCAGGTCGGGGCCTGGCGGTCGGGTCGGCGGGGAGGTTGTCGGTTCAGGCCGGTTGGAGCTGGCGGCGCTGGCCGGTGGGACTTCGGCCGCGGTGGCGTTGGCTGTGCAACGTCTGACCGAGCGGGGTGGTCCAGGTGAAGCGCTGACCGGCGGCGGCGGTCATGGTCCAGCCGGAGCGGTGGGTGACGCCGTGGTGGTAGCGGCACAACAGGGCCAAGTTCTTGATGTCGGTGGGTCCGTCGTCGTCCCACCAGGTGACGTGGTGAGCGTCGCACCACCCGACCGGCGCATCGCAGCCCGGGAAGATGCAGCCGCCGTCGCGGCGCTCGAGGGCCCGGCGTTGCCGGCGGTTGGCCAGGCGGACCTCGCGGCCCATGTCCAACGGGACGCCCAGCACGTCGACGATCAGCGCGGTGATCACCGGATCGCACAACAGGCACTCGGCGACGTCGCGATGGACGTGGAAGCCGTCGGGAGTCGTGGCCGGCCCGCAGTGATCGATCAGCGGAGCCAGACCGACGCCATCCGCGCGATCGCCCCATCGGGCACGATCGGCGGGATCGGCCAGGCGGTACGGGTCGAACACGTCATCTCGATCGCCGGGGTCGTCGGAGCGAGGCCCTGCGTCGGTGACGCGGAGGTCGATCGGCTCGGGTCGAGCGATCGCACCCCCGGACCCGACGCCGCGGTCGGTGCGGTCGATGCAGTCGGGCTTGGTGGCTTCGACGACCAGAGTGACGTCGCAGGCCGGCCCCGTCGAGTTCTCCAGGTCGACCGAGGAGCCGCGCAGGACCAGCTCGGCGAGCGCCATGGCCAGCACCGTGGCCCGCGTCGGCAGCGGCAACTCGGGGCACAGGTCACGGTCGTGCTTCAGCCGCAGGAACAACCGATCCGCGTGGGCCTCGACGCACTGGCGGATCACCAGGGCCTGCTCGCCGACCAGCTCCCCAGCCAGGTTCACGCTGCCGTCGGGAAAGGGAACCAGCCGCAGCTTGTTGCGAGCCAGATCACGGTTCGGGTCGTACCCACCGTCCTGATCGAGCTCGGCCACCGTGTGATCGAGCTGCTGCTTCCAATCCACGAACGAGGTGGTGGCGGCCAGATCGACCCACATCGCCTGCACCGCCACGATCTCCTGCCCGATGCGTGGGTTGGCCGCTGCCTCGACCAGCGCGGCAGCGTGATCGAAGCCGATCGTGCCGTCGACCACAGCCGCGTCGACCATTGTCAAGGGCCGCAACCGCGACCCGAGACGCAACCGACGGAACACCCCGCGTCGATCGACCTTCGCCTCCGCCGCCACCCACTGCGTGGTCTTGACCCCGAAGCAGCGATCGGTCGTGCCGCGCACATGCAGCTCACCCAACACGTGCGCCAACGTCGTCTCGACCGCGGCCAGCGCCTCGTGCAGCCCCACCACCGTCGCCAGGAGCTCGTCGTCGGACGCCGACGACACCTCATCGGCGGCCGCCTCACGGCATTCCCGGGTGAGCTCGGCAACATCGAACATGGGTACGACTCTAGCGGCTCAACATCATCAGATCAAGGGATCTAGTCTCTCTTCTATGATCTTTCCATGTTCTTCACTCACGATGTCCACGACGACACCGAGCGGGCCCGGCTCGACCAGACGGCCGCCACGTCGACACCGGCGTCGACCTCCGATCCGCGAGCGAAGGACACGACCCCGCTGAGGTCCTCGCCGGCGGACAGGACGGCGATCGGGCGGCCGGCCAGCAGCGGGTGATCGTCCCGCCACGTGACGGTCACCCGGTCGGGCGCGCCGGCGACCCGCCAGCCGTCGGCGGTCGGGAGCGGCACCTCGATGACCGAACCGGTCGGCGCACCGACGGCCCAGTCGTGACCAACCTCGTCGCGGCCATCCCCATGGCGGCGCGGCGCGAGCGGGTCCGCAGCGCCATGAAGCGGAAGTCGACCTCGTGCGCACCCAGCGCCACGGCCTCAGCCCGCCACGGCGCCGGCACATCGAAGTGCGTGTCCCACCCGCGCCGGCCCTGCATCCACTCGTCGGCGGCACCCAGCTCGGCCGCGGCGGCCAACAGCTCGTCGTCGGTGTCGGCCACCAGGTGGCACCAGACCTTGTGGCGGTACGGCACCCGACCCGTGTAGTCGATGAGTCGATCGACGTAGAGGGCCACGCCCCCATCGTGCCTCCCCGGCCCGACGGCACGACGCCGACCTGGGGGCGTCGCGCGCGCCAGAGCGACCGGGAGCGCCCCAGGCTCGGGTTCAGGTCGGTCGGGTGATGGCCCGCCAGCAGGCGTCGGCCACGCGGTCGAGGGCTTCGGCGTCGAGGCGGGCATCGCCGGCGGCGAGGCGCACCGCGGGGGCGAGGCCGAGGTCGTAGAGCACCTCGAGGGGCAGGTCGACGAGCTGCTCGGCCAGGTCGGGCGCGGCCGCGGCCGCCATGATCGGGTCATCGTCGGCGGCCATGGCCAGCTCGTGGGCGACGCGCGGCGAACGGGGAGCTGTCGACCTGCAGCAGGAACCGGGCCCGATCGGGATCGGCGGACAGGTGGCGGTGGATGCCGAGCCACAGCTGGTGGAAGCGCTCCCGTGCGGGCGCATCCGGGTCGACGTCGACCACGGCGGCCTCGCCGAGCTCCCGCTTCACCTCGAGGTAGGTGGCGAGGACGAGGTCGTCCTTCGATGCGTAGTGCACGTACGCGGTGCCGGTGGCGACGCCCGCCTCGGCCGCGACCGCGCTCATCGACGAGCCGTGGAAGCCGTTGCGGGCGACGAGGGTGCGCAGGGCGGCGCGGACCGCGGCGGCCCGGTCGACCGCGATCGGCGTGCCCCTGGTCGCCGGCGGCGTCACGAGCGGGATTCGGCCAGGGCCGCCGGCACGTCGAGCACGATGCCGGTCTCGCCCTCGGAGATCTCCCACAGGGTGGCGATGGCCTCGTCCATGCCGATGCGGCGCAGGATCGGGCGCCGCACGGGCGGTCCGTTCGTCACCCACATCGGCGCGTAGAGCTCACCGCCCTTGGCGTTCGGGTCGGTGGCCGCCCGCAGCTGCGGCAGCGCGCCCTGGGCCGGGCTCATGCCGGTGAGCCCGGCCATCGAGTGGAAGAACTTCTGGCTGAAGCCGCCACCCGTCTCCTCGACGCTCACCGCCTGGAGGTCGGTGTTCGACAGCCCGGGATGGGCGGTCAGGCTGGCCGCCCGCGCCCCCGCCGCCTCGAACCGTTGCTGCAGCCCGATGGCGAAGTGGTAGTTGGCCAGCTTCGACTGCCCGTAGGCCTTCCACTCGCCGTAGTTGCCGTGCAGGTGCGGGTTCTCGGCCTTGGCCGGGAAGCCCATGTGCCGCGCCGTGCTGGTGACCGTCACCACGCGGGGTGCCTCGGCCCGGAGCACCGCGGGGAGCAGGAGCGCGGTCAGGGCGAAGTGCCCGAGGTGGTTGGTGCCGAACTGCATCTCGAAGCCGTCGGCCGTGGCCCGCTCGGGGATGCCCATCACCCCGGCGTTGTTGATCAGCAGGTCGATGGACGGGTGAGCGGCGGCGATCTGCCCGGCCGCGGCCCGCACCGAGTCGAGCGAACCGAGGTCGAGCGGCACCACCTCGAGCGACGCGTCGGGCGTGGCCGTGCGAATGGCCTCGGCCGCGGCCGCGGCCTTGTCCTGGTTGCGGGCCGCCATCACCACGTGGGCCCCGGCCGCGGCCAGCGCCTTGGCCGTCTCGAGCCCGAGCCCGCCGTTGGCGCCGGTGACCACCGCGGTGCGGCCGCTCTGGTCGGGGATGTCGCTCGTGTTCCAGCTCATGGGCCGCTCCTCAGAATGAATGTTCATTCAGTGTGACCCGGCGACCGGTCGGTTGGCAACCCCCCTCCTGCGAAATCTGTGCACCGATCCACAGCATGTGTCGATCAGTGCACAGATTTGAGGGGCCGGGGTCAGGGGAGGGCGTTGGCCCGGGCGACGCGGCCGAGCCACTCGCCGCTGGGCTTCACGATGCGACGCTGGGTCGCCCGATCGACGTCGATGATGCCGAAGCGGGGGCCGTACCCGAAGGCCCACTCGAAGTTGTCGAGGCAGCTCCAGTAGGTGTAGCCCCGCACGTCGATGCCCTCGTCGATGCAGTCGAGCACGCCCTCGAGCGCCGTGGTCACGTAGCGGATGCGCTGCTCGTCGTCGTCGGTGCCGATGCCGTTCTCGGTGACGATCACCGGCACGTGCCCGGTGACCTCCCAGGCCCGGCGGATGGTGGGGGCCAGCGCCTCGGGCCAGTACTCGTAGCCCATCGGCAGCACGTCGACGCCCTCCTCCGGCGGCAGGCTGCCGTCGGGGCCGACGCGCTGGCGGCTGTAGGTCTGCACACCGATGAAGTCGTCGCCCCGGCAGGCTTCGAAGTAGACGTCCTCGGAATGACGGCGGATGCTGTCGCGCCGGGCGATGGCGTCGGGGTCGTCGGCCGGCACCGCCTGGTAGTCGTCCATCGACACGGTGAGCCCGAGGGGGAAGTCACCGGGACCGGCCTTGATCACGTCGTAGACCTTGCGATGGGCGGCGATGAAGTTGTCGGTGGACGCCGACCAGAGGTCGCGGTCGATGACGCCCGGCGGGAACACGCCCATCATGTAGCCGACGAACGACACCACGTTGGGCTCGTTGATCGTGCACCCGGTGGTGATCAGGTCGCCCAGGTGCGCGGTGGCCTTCTCGCAGAAGCGGGTGAAGCGGTCGACGATCTTGTCGCCGGCCCACCCGTCGTCGGCCGTGGCCCAGACCGGCGTGGTGAAGTGGTGGAACGTGACCGTGGCGTCGATGCCGTGCTCGTGGCACGTGGCGCACATCCTCCGGTAGTGGTCGAGCGCGGCCTGCGAGAAGTGGCCCTCCTCGGGCTCGATGCGGCTCCACTCGATCGAGAAGCGGTAGTTGGTGAACCCGAGGGCGGCCATCAGCGCGATGTCCTCGGGGTACCGGTGGTAGTGGTCGCAGCAGTCACCGCTCGGCTCGACGCACACCGTGTCCGGGCGGTGCTCCCACTCCCACCAGTCGTTGTTCACGTTGTTGCCCTCGACCTGGTGCGCGGCCGCCGCCGTCCCCCAGCTGAACCCCTCCGGGAATGCTCGTGTCATGGTCACTGACCGTAGTTGCCCCGTCCCGGGCCCGGCGGCGTCGGTGGACCCGCCGGCCAGCGGATCCAGCAACTCTCTCAGTGCTATTTGACTCATCTGATCATGAGTGAGATGTTGTCGGCCGTGAACCCGTCTATGACCTTGGAGATGCGAGCCGCCCGTCACGCCGCGCTCGGCGATCCGGCCCGGCTGGAGCTCGTCGACGAGCTGACGGTGTCGGACCGCGCCCCCGTCGAGCTGCGCCGGCGGCTCGGGATGGAATCGAACCTGCTGGCTCACCACCTCGATGTCCTCGAGCGGGTCGGACTGATCGAACGGTCGCGCTCCAGCGGAGACGGCCGGCGGCGATACGTGCATCTGCTGCCCGAGGCGCTCGAGGGCCTCGCTCCCGGTCGACACATCCGGGCTGGTGCGGCGATGTTCGTGTGCAGCGCGAACTCGGCGCGCTCGCAGCTGGCGGCCGCCCTGTGGCACCAGACGACCGGCGAACCAGCCACCTCGGCGGGAACGCATCCCGCCCAGCGGGTTCATCCGGGCGCCGTCGCCGCCGCCCGCCGGGCGGGACTCGACCTCGAAGGCGCCACCCCCCATGACCTGGCCGAGATCGAGGCGCTGCCGGCGCTGGTGATCACGGTGTGCGACCGGGCCCACGAGGAGCTCGACCCGGACGACACCTGGCTGCACTGGTCGATCCCGGACCCGGTCGCGGTCGGCACCAAGGCGGCGTTCGACGCTGCGCTGGCCGAGCTGCGCGCCCGCATCGCCACGGTCGTCGCGTTGGCGGAGGCGTCATGACCGACGAGCTGCATCCCAGCGACAGCGAGCTCGGGCTCGAGGTCGAGACCGGCACCGGCGCGCTCCGCCTCGACCTGACCCGCCGCCTGGCCGCCGAAGCGTTCGGCACCGGGATGCTGATCGTGGCGGTCATCGGCTCGGGCATCGCCGCCAGTCGCCTCTCCACGGGCGACATCGGCATCCAACTCCTCGAGAACGCGGCAGCCACCGCCGGTGCCCTCGTCGGGCTGATCCTGATGTTCGCGGCGGTGTCCGGTGCCCACTTCAACCCGGTCGTCAGCCTGCTCGATCGACTGCTGGGCACCACCAGCAACCGCGACACCGGCCTCTACATCGTCGCCCAGGTCGTCGGCGGATGCCTCGGAGCGATGCTCGTCAATGTCATGTTCGAGCTGCCGGCGGTGAACATCTCCACCCACGTCCGGTCGTCACCGGCGCTGTGGCTGTCCGAGGTCGTCGCCACCGTCACCCTGCTCCTGCTGATCCAGGGCTGTGTGCGCACGGGTCGGGCCAACGTCATCCCGTTTGCCGTCGGCGCGTGGATCGGTGGGGCGTACTGGTTCACGTCCTCCACCAGCTTCGCCAACCCCGCCGTCACCATCGCCCGCACCTTGTCGGACAGCTTCGCCGGGATCGCGCCGTCGTCGGCGCCGATGTTCATCGTCATGCAGCTCGTCGGCATGGTGATCGCCTTGGGGCTCGTCCGCCTGTTCTACCCCCACGACCATTCGGAGACCCCCGATGCCTGAACCCGAGACCGACTCCCGGCCCGAAGTCCTGTTCGTCTGCGTCCACAACGCCGGCCGCTCCCAGATGGCCGCCGCCCTGTTGGCCCACCACGCCGGTGACCGTGTCGTCGTCCGCTCCGCGGGCTCCGCCCCGGCCGACGACATCAACCCAGCCGTCGTCGAAGCGATGGCTGAGCTCGGCATCGACCTGCGCGCTGCCGGTGCCCACCCCAAGAAGCTCGACGAGGCCGCCGTGCGAGCATCCGACGTGGTGATCACGATGGGTTGCGGCGACGCCTGCCCGATCTTCCCGGGCAAGCGCTACGAGGACTGGAAGCTCGACGACCCCGCCGGGCAGGGCGTCGACGCCGTGCGCCCGATCCGCGACGAGATCGACGCCAGGGTCCGGGCCCTGGTCGCCGACCTCCTGCCCACCGCCGACCGCGACGCGTGAGAGAGGACGCCGCCATGAACGACCTCAGCCTCCGCGACCTGCCGCTCGACCAGCAACACCTGGTCCGCACGGTGGTCGCCCACCTCGAGCCGCAGTTCGCCGGCACCTACGGCGCCGAGACGATCCAGCGCTTCGTCATCGACTCCCTCGAACAGCTCCTCCCCACCGCCAAGATCACCACCTTCCTGCCGGTCCTCGCCGAGAAGTTCACCAAGGAACGATTGCGAGCACTCGGGCGCGTCGACGGCTCCATGCCCTCGACCATCCCCGGTGTGCTGTTCCTGTGCGTGCACAACGCCGGCCGTTCCCAGATGGCCGCCGGTTGGTTGCGCCACCTCGCGGGTGACGCCGCCGTGGTGTGGTCCGGAGGCTCCGAGCCGGAGTCGGAGATCAACCCCGCTGCGATGGCCGCCATGGCCGAGGTCGGCATCGACATCACCGGCGAGTTCCCGAAGCCGTGGACCGACGAGATCGTCCGGGCCGCCGACGTCGTCATCACCATGGGCTGCGGCGACGCGTGCCCGCTCTACCCCGGCAAGCGCTACGAGGACTGGGAGCTCGCCGACCCCGCCGGCCAGGACGTCGCATCGGTCCGCCCGATCCGCGACGAGATCCGCCGACGAGTCGAGGCGCTCATGGCGTCGCTGGGCATCGACCGGAACTGAGGCCCTTCTACGGGGTCAGCGCTTCCTGCAGCCTCTGGAGTCGCCCGGGCACCACTCGGTACCAGGCCCACTTGCCGCGCTTCTCCCGCTCCAGGAGACCCGCGTCGACCAGGATCGACAGGTGATGCGACACCGTCGGCTGGGACTTGCCGATCGGCTCGACCAGATCGCAGGCGCACGCCTCGCCCGTCGCCGCCGACGCCACCAGGGACAGCAGCCTCAGCCGGGCCGGATCGGCGAGCACCTTGAACGCGGCGGCCAGCTCCTCAGCGTCGTCCTCGCCGAGCACGCCGGCGGTGACCGGAGCGCAGCACCCGTCGAACACCTCGACCTTCATGGCAGCCTCGACTTCCAAGATCCGGAGAACTCGTATTGACATCCGTCGATGTGTTGGTACAGTGTTCTCACATCGACGAACTTCGATACACCCTAGCCGGAGGAATCCCATGTCACGTGTCCAGCTCGCCATCAACGTCACCGACATCGACAAGGCCGTCGACTTCTACTCGAAGCTGTTCGCCACCGAGCCGGCCAAGCGCAAGCCCGGCTACGCCAACTTCGCCATCGCCGATCCGCCCCTGAAGCTGGTCCTCTTCGAAGGCCCCGAGGGCGCCACCCTGAACCACCTGGGCGTCGAGACCGAGAACGCCGCCGAGGTCGAGGCCGCCGAGGCCCGCCTGTCGGGCACCGGCCTCGAGACGACCGGGATCGATGACACCATCTGTTGCTACGCCACCAAGGTCGAGACGTGGGTCACCGATCCCGATGGAGCCAAGTGGGAGTGGTACGTCAAGACGGGTGATTCCGACCAGCTCACCAACGAGATCGTCGGCGAGGACGCCTCCACGATGTGCTGCGCACCCGGCGGCACCGACATGAGCTGCGCAACCGAGCCGGTCACGCTCGGCCGGTCCGCGGCGTCGGCCGAGTCCGGCTGTTGCTGAACGACCCCCGGTGGCGCCCCCTGGGATGGCCTGGGGGGCGCCACTGTCGCGTGATGTCGCGTGAGGACCTTCGGCCCTGGGTACCCGCGCCTGGGTGCCGTCATGGTGCAGAGGTGGATGTTGCCCCCCTGCTGTCGCACCACCCCGCTGGAGCGGGACGGTGACCGCCACCGACACCGGATCGGTGACCGCCAAGCTCTCGACGCTCGACCGGTTCCTGCCGGTGTGGATCGGGCTGGCCATGGCCACCGGCCTGCTGTTGGGCCGGTTGATCCCGGATCTGAACACGTCTCTCGAGCGCATCAAGGTCGACACGGTCTCGCTGCCGATCGCCATCGGGCTGCTGGCGATGATGTACCCGGTGCTGGCCAAGGTCCGGTACCGCCACCTCGGCGACGAGCTGGCCGACCACCGCACCATGGGCCTGTCCCTGGTCCTCAACTGGATCGTCGGACCGTTGCTGATGTTCACCCTCGCCTGGGTGTTCCTGGCCGACCTCCCTGAGCTGCGCACCGGCCTGATCATCGTCGGCCTCGCCCGCTGCATCGCCATGGTCCTCATCTGGAACGACCTGGCCTGCGGCAGCCGTGAGCTCGCGGCGGTGCTGGTGGCCCTCAACTCGCTGTTCCAGATCGTCGCGTACAGCGTGCTCGGCTGGTTCTACCTGACGGTGCTGCCGGGCTGGCTGGGCTTCGACACCGCGGATCTCCACGTGTCGGTGTGGGCCATCGCCAAGTCCGTGCTGATCTTCCTCGGCATCCCACTGCTGGCCGGGTTCCTGACCCGCACCATCGGCGAGGCCCGCAAGGGCACCGACTGGTACGAGCACACCTTCCTGCCCCGCATCGGACCCGTCGCCCTCTACGGCCTGCTCTTCACCATCGTCGTGCTCTTCGCCCTGCAGGGCCACCAGATCACCACCCACCCGCTCGACGTCGCCCGCGTCGCGGTGCCGCTGCTCGTCTACTTCGCCCTGATGTGGACCGGCTCGTTCCTGACCGGGTACCGCCTGCGCTTCCCCTACGACCGCGCCGCCGCCGTCGCGTTCACCGCGGCGGGCAACAACTTCGAGCTGGCCATCGCCGTTTCGATCGCCGTCTTCGGCGTCACCTCCGGCCAGGCGCTCGCCGGCACCATCGGCCCCCTCATCGAGGTCCCCGCCCTCATCACCCTCGTCTACGTCTCGCTGTGGGCGAAGCGCCGCTTCTACGCCACCGAACCCCACGTGTCACCGACCAACTCCTAGGAGACCGTCCATGTCCTCACCCATCGTCATCCTCGCCGGGGCCCGCACCCCGATCGGCAAGCTGTCCGGCTCGCTCGCCTCGTTCTCCGCCGTCGAGCTGGGCGGGTTCGCCATCACCGCCGCCCTCGAACGCGCCGGTCTCACCGGCGAGCAGATCGACTACGTCTACATGGGCCACGTCCTCCAGGCCGGCGCCGGGCAGATCACCGCCCGCCAGGCCGCGGTCAACGGCGGGATCCCCATGACGGTGCCGGCGACGACGGTGAACAAGGTGTGCCTCTCGGGCATGGACGCCATCTACCAGGCCGACCGGCGCATCCGCTCCGGCGACGCCGAGATCGTCGTCGCCGGAGGCATGGAGTCGATGACCAACGCTCCCCACCTGCTGCCCGGCGCCCGCGCCGGGTACCGCATCGGCGACGGCACGATCGTCGACTCGATGATGTACGACGGGCTGTACTGCGCGTTCGACCAGGTGGCCATGGGCGCGGGCACCGAGAGATACGCCCAGGCGCACGGCCTCGAGCGCGAGCACATGGACGCCATGGCCGCGGAATCGCATCGCCGCGCCGACGCCGCCCAGCAGGAGGGCCGGTTCGAGGGGGAGATCGTGCCGGTCACCGTCCCCCAGCGCCGTGGCGACGCGGTCATCGTCGGGCACGACGAAGGGGTGCGCGGCGAGACCACCATCGAGTCGCTCGCCGGGCTGCGCCCGGCGTTCGACAAGGCCGGCCACATCACTGCCGGCAACGCCAGCCAGATCAGCGACGGGGCTTCCGCCACGATCATCACGACTGCGGAGGTCGCCGACCGGCTCGGCGTGACCCCGCTCGCCGAGATCGTCGGCTACGGGCAGGTCGCCGGTCCCGACGCCTCGTTGCTGCACCAGCCGTCCCGGGCGATCAAGGCGGCGCTCGACCGCGCCGGCCTGACCGTCTCCGATGTCGACCTGTTCGAGATCAACGAGGCCTTCGCCGCGGTCGGCGTCGCGTCCGCCGACGACCTGGGCATCTCGATGGACGTCGTGAACGTCGACGGCGGCGCCATCGCCATGGGCCACCCCCTCGGCATGTCCGGCAACCGCATCGCCCTGCACCTCGCCCTCGAGCTCGCCCGCCGCGGCGGCGGCACCGGCGCCGCCGCGTTGTGCGGCGGTGGTGGCCAGGGCGACGCGATCATCGTTCGGACGATGGCCTGATCAGACCGAACCCGTCACCGTCGGTCAGACGACGAGCGCAGCCGGCTGCTGCTCAACCGGCCGATCGGCCCCACCGCTCTGCCGTCCCAGCTCGCCTCGGCGCGACCGACCCCGTCTCGCGAACCCGACCACAGCAGTGAGCATCAGCGCGACGATCATCACGAGACCCCACGGTCGCGTGTCGGTCGCGGTCTCGAATCGGGCCGCGCCGCTCATCGAGTCGACGCGCCCTGACACCACGTAGTGGCCGGCCGCAACGGCGGGGATGGTGACCGGCACCGCCACCGTGCGCACCTCGCCGGGGACGATCGTGCCGATCGGCCGCACGGTGATCGGGGCACCGTCTCCTCGGTGGCGGCCGACGGCGCCGGACACCGTGACGCCGGCCAGCGGGACCGGCCCGACGTTGCGCACGGTCAGCACGAGCAGCCGATCGACCGGGCCGCCGAACAGGGCGGTGAGCGATGTCGCTCCCCCGGATGCGTCGTCCAGCCGGGCCTCGACCGTCATCGAGACCGACGGCGCCCGGTTCAGCAGCTCGGGCGCCAGCTCGGCGTCGCTCAGCCGGGCGACACCGGGGACGTCGATCGGCACGATGCGCACCACGTCGCTCGCCGGGGTGCTCACCCGCACGACGCAGGGGCACCCGACCGGCGGCGTCACGACCGCCAGCCGGACCGACGCCGCTCCCGATGCGGGGATGCCGGCGCCGCGCGAGCCGATCTGATCGCAGTCGGCCGAGCCGCGGCGAGCCTCGTCCCCGCAGATCGCGACGGTGACGACGCCGGCGGGCCAGCCTGCGAGATCGACGGTGACCGGCGTGCCGACGAGGACGCTCGACGCCGAGACCACCACCGTCGGCGCAGGTGGTGGGTCGAGCCGGCCGACATCGAGGGCCCCAGCCGCCGGCCGGGGCACGGGGGCCAGCAGCACGGCCGCGACCACGAGCCCGGCCGCGATCGGCGCGACCGCCACCGTGAGCGACCTCGTCACGTTGCGACCGACCGAGCACCTCCCGCGCCCGAGTCGACGAGCGCCTCGGTGGACCCGCCACCCGGACCGTTCGGCGCACCGCCCGGGCCACCGGCCACCGGAGCCGCGGCCCGGCCCGGCCGTCCGACGGCGACGCCGCACGAGACGGACCACCAGGACGACGACGACGATCGCGGCGAGCCACATCCACGGGACGGCCCACGACGTCGCCGAGCGGGTGACCGACTCGGGCGGCGGGTCGACGGTGCCGTCGGCCGAGAACGGCTCGAGCTTCACCGAGCCGGTCACCCGGACGAGGGGGAGGACCCCGGCGACCTTCCCCGTGAGGGTGATGGTGCTGCCGGGAAGGAGCTCGGGCACGTCGTCGGGCCGGGCGTCGCCCAGCGGGATGCCGAACGGCCCGGCCGCCTCGAGCACCTGGTGGGCCGAGAGCCGCACGTTGCCGGCGTTGCGCACGGTGTAGGTCATGTCGAGGTCGCCGCCGAGCGGGGCCAACAGGCTGCGGTGGTACTGGGCGTGCACCGAGTCGACCACCAGCGACGGGTTGATCGGGCCGGCCACGCGCACGTAGACCCGGGAACCGGCGCGGTGCTCGACCAGCACCGAGTCGTTGCCCGCGCCTCCGTCGGTCGTCGACGGCGACTCGATGGCGGCGACGATGCCGGCGGCGTGGTCACCGGGGCTGGCCCCGGCCGGGACCGTGAGGGTCAGGCCCGATGCGATGCCCGAGTGGGGCGGCACGATCATCGAGTTCTGCTCGAGGGTGATCCACGAGCCGGCGTCGGTGGACTGCTGATCGCGCCGCAGCAGGTCGAACCCGCCCGACGGGGTGTTGAAGGCGTCCCGGGCGTAGATGCGGAAGGCGAGCTGCTGGTCGCTGTAGTTCCAGACCGTCACCGAGTCGTGGACGGAGCCACCCGGCGCGAGCTCGTAGCTGAGGTTGGGTCGGGACCCGGGCTCGGCCGGGTTGTCGCCCGTCGGGGTCAGCGCCCACTCGTTCGTGGCCGGGCCCTTGGCATCAGGGCTGTCACTCCCCGCCAGTGGGTCGTCGCTGCTGCCGGGCGTGGTCTGGGCGCGGGCCACGCCCCCGCTGCCGATCGCGAGCACCGTCAACAGCAGGAGGCCCGCCAGCACCGCGTGGGCGAGGCGGACATGACGGCGCGGGGCCGGGGGCGTGGGCATGGTCGATCGATTCCGTTTCCGTGGGCAGGAAGCCGAACGGGTGGGACGGTCCGAGGACCGTCCCACCCCTCCGGGACCTGCAGTGTTGGGCGTTGCCTATCTGTGTTGCTACTGGGTCCTGCTGTTGGGTGGTGCGGGTGGAGCTAGAGCGCGGTGAAGGTCACCACGGCGGTGTAGACGTCGGCGGCGGCCGACACCGGGACCTGCACGCCGATGCTGGCGTTCAGGTAGGCGTAGCCCTGGCCCTGGCCGGCGGCAGCCGACGCATAGGTGTTGGACACGCTGAGGCCACCAGCGGGGCAGGACGCGGCCACGGCGGGGCCGGGGGTCACGATCTGCACGTTGGGAGCGATGTTCGACGCGGCGTTGGCGGTCGGAGCGCCGTAGCCGAGGTTGCAGGCACTGAAGGTGTTCGCCGGGTTGACGCCGGTGAAGGGCGTGCTCTGGACGTTGACGGACCAACCGGGGTTGGTGTCACGGGTGTCGAGCACGGTGACCTCGTCGAAGGCACCAGTGGCGATGTAGTAGGTGCCCGAGGCGTTCAGGGCCGCGGTGCCGAGGTCGACGGTGCAGTCCTGGGGGTAGGTACCCAGCGGCACGCCGGAACATGCCTCACCGATGATCAGCGCGCCCTGGGGGCGGGTGACCTTGATCTGCTGGGTGATGAAGGTGGACGACGGCGTGACGGCCGGCGAGACACCGGGGCTGCTGTCGCCGGTCGGGTAGTTGGCCACCACCGAGAACGTGTAGGACGTCCCGTTGGTGAGGCCGGTCACCGTGGCCGCGGTCGACGTGCCGGGCACGACGACGGGGGCACCGGCAGCCGGGGTGGCCGTGACCGTGTAGGTGGTCGGGGCCGGGCCGGGAGGCGCCGTCCAGGTCACGGCGGCCGAGGCGTTGCCGGCCGAGGCCAGCACGTTGCTCGGAGCGGCCGGGGCCGGGGTCACCGTCACGGGCGCCGAATCGGGACCGAAGCCGACCGAGTTGTGCGCCTTGACCGTGAACGTGATCGGCGTGAAGTTGGCCAGGCCGGTGACGTTCAGGTTGGTGACCGGGCCCACGGTGTCGATGGGCGAGCCCACCGACGGCGTGACCGTGTAGTGGTCGATGGCGGCGCCACCGTCACTGGCCGGGGCGGCCCACGACAGCGCAGCCGAGCCGTTGCCGGGCGTGCCCGACGAGGCCCGTGGGGGCGCCGGGGGCGGTCGCCGGAGCGGCGAAGCTGATGTCGAAGTGCTGGTAGGCCTGGCCCGCCGGAGCGACGCCGGCCGGAACCAGCAGCTTGAGCCAGATGGTGCAGGGGCTGCCCGGACCGCAGGTGAGCGTGCCCGGCCCGCTGCCGACGTCGGCCAGCGGGGCCGAGCCGACGCCCACCTTGAAGTCGAGGTCGGCGATCAGGTTCGGCGGCGCCGTCCCGACCGACGAGAAGTTCTGGCTGGTGGCCGACAGCGGGGCGGTGGCGCAGATGCCACCGGTGGTCGGCGCGAAGTCCGCCGAGTTCTGGATGTCCGCGCCCTGCTGGCAGATGCGGGCCTCCACGCCGAAGATGCTCCCGGCGACCGTGCCGGTGGCGTCCACGTGGAAGTGGACGGTGGAGCCGTCGACCAGGCCGGTCGTCGGGGTCGTGGCCGTGGCCGAGACGGGGAGCGGTGTCGGCGTGTCAGCCGAGGCGGAGGTGGCGAGCAGGGGAAGAGCGACGGACGCGAGCAGCGTGGTGGCTGCCGCGAACATCGTCATCGCCTTTCGCCGACGTCCCAGGTCTTTGGTGGACAACGTGGTCTCCTTGCTTGGGTGCAGATGGGTGTGTGAGTGCGACTGCGTCGGTGTTCGTGTGGGATCGTTGGAGCGGGTGCAGATGGGTGGGGGCCGCGCACCGGTCCCCACCCACCCCCACGTCAACGGGTGTGGCTGGTCGTGCGGATGATGCTGGTGCTACGCCGGCGGGTAGAACCGGCAGGACGAACCGGCCAGGTTCGTCGCTCCACCACCGGTGGTGGAGAGCGGGGCGAAGCCGAACGACAGGATCGTCGTGCGCTTCGAGTTGCTGCAGAGGGGGCTCTTCACGCCGGCCGCGACGTTGTCGAAGCCGACCAGACCGCGGGCGGTCGTGTAGTCGGGCGACACGGTGTCGAGCACGTTGAACACGTACCGGATGCCGTTGAAGTCGGGCGTGGCGTTGTTGAGCCGGACGTTGCCCTCGTTCACCGGCGTGGCGGCCGTGGTGCCGGTGTTGTTCTCGTACTGACCGTCGGTGGTGTTCCAGCGCGCCGTGTTGGCGTTGGTGGCGGCCGGGGTGACCTGGCCCATCAGCTTGGCGCCGTTGCGCAGGTCGATCGTCGGGTTGAGGTGGTTGTTGGCCTGGAAGATCCACTGACCGGTCGAGTAGGGAAGGATCGCCTTCTCGTGATCGGTGAGCAGCACCTTGGTGGCCTCGTTCTCCTCGAAGCTCTGGTTCACGGCCGGGCAGCTGGCGCTGCTGACCGTGGTCGGGTCGAACCCGCCGAGCAGGTCGGAGAGGAAGAAGGCGCGGGTGCCCGAGCCGGCCTGCGGGATGTACCGCTGGATCGGGCCGGAACCGCCACCGGGGAGCTGGCTCCAGTCGGTGATGGTGCAGTTGTAGATCTTGAGCAGGTCGGCCTGGCTGATGCTGCCGGGGGCGGCGAGGCTGGTGCTGGCGACGCCCACCGAGTCCATGGCGAAGGCGTAGTACTGCATGGTCGCCGTGTCCTTGCCGGCACCGACGCCCCGGGGACCAGCCGACGAGCGGGCGATGTCCATGCAGCCCGCGCGGCGAGCCGCCGGCAGCCGTCTCCTCGGCGACGAGCGCGTTGCGCCCGGCAGTCGAGCCGTTCGGAGGCAGCACCTCACCGGCACCGGCAGGGGTGTGGTAGGTCTGCGCGACGGTGCAGCTCGGTGCGTCGGCCGGGACAGTCAGCGGCGTCGGCTGCTGCGCGAGCACGTTGTACTGACCCGTGCCGTTCAGGATGGCAGACATGACGTCCTGGGTGGTGTCGGAGCCGACGGCCACGATCACCGGCGCCGCCGCGTGAGCGGTCGGCGCCAGGGTCACGAGGAAGGCGGCCGAGCTGGCCAGCGCCACCCCTGCTGCCAAACCTCGTGCGAGAAGAGATTTCTTCACTGAATGGTCCTTTCGATTCGGATCGGGTCGACTGCGGGTGAGTCGTCACATCGCCCCTGTCACGGTCCACGCGACTCAGGCACGTGCAGTTCTGTCATGCCGAGGTGAACCGGAAAGGCGTCGCCAGGAAACGTCGGGTGAAGTCGTCACGTTGCCCAGGCGAACTGTTGCGGAACGGCGACGACGAGCGCCCGGGCGCGTCGAAAGCCCTGCTCAGCAAGGGTGCGCAGGGCTTCGTCGGCTTCAGCAGAACGTCAAGATCGGTGGCGTTCGGCGTCAGCTCCAGGCCGGCAGCAGCTTGCTGCCGGCCTCGGCCAGCAGCACCACGCACACGATCAACGGCGGGGTGGTCAACAGGTACGCGGTACGGGCGCTCGTGCGACGGTAGAGGAACACCGCGGCCGCGGCCGTGGCGCCCAACGCCAGCAGCGCCAGCGCGGCCGCGGCCCGGGCCGAGGCGTCCCCCGAGAGCCCGGTCTGGCTGTCGGTGCGGCCGCCCTGGGGCGTGGGGGGGAACGGCTTGCCGTCGAGCTTGGCCACGACGACCACGGCGCGCGACGAGTTCCACGGGGAGACCGAGGCCGAGCTGAGCAAGGTCAGGCGATCGTCGTCGGACGGGCCGAACAGCGTCTCGGTGTCGATCGCCGCGTCGGTCGCGGTCGCGGACGGGGTGTCCCCGCCGCTGGCCGTGAGCCCCGTCAGCGACCCACTGCCGCCGGTCGAGGACGCGGCCGGGGCCGCGACGGTCTTGGTGTCGACGGTGTCGACCAGGTAGACGCTCTGGCCCTGCGTCGTGGTGACGAGGATCTTGTCGCCCGGCGCGAGGTGCGAGAGATCGGCGAACGGCCCGCCGAACATCGCTCGACGAGCGAGCACCGCGCTGTTGCCGGGCTGGCCGGGCGCCGCCGTGCCCACGACGTGGCCGGGCCCCTTCTGGGTCTGCGACGGCGTCGAGCCCTCGACCACCACCTGGCGCAGCCGCAGGCCACCGATCTCGAGGATGGCGACGGGTGAGCCGGCCTCCGGGGCCTTGGTCGCCACCGACACCCCGGGGAGGCCGTTGCCCTCGTTGGCCGCGTTCGAGATCTTGGTGCGGTAGGAGGCGAGCAGCTGGTCCTGGGTCTGCTCGACGAACAGCGGCTCGAGCGAGTAGAGCACCAGGGCGAGGCAGACCAGCACCATCACCAGCCACGCGGCCCCGAAGAGGGCGAGCCGCCGCCGGCTCATCGTGGCTGTCGGCGCGGACTCGGTCGCCGCGACCGGCCGGTCGTGTCGCATCGCCCTCGGCGCGTCCGCCGGTTCGTCTTCGGGCAGGTCGGGCACCTCGGCGCTTTCGATCAGAGCGGTCATGACGTCCCTGGGGCTCCGCCGGGGGTTCGGCGGAAGGGGTTCCAGGGCCGCCCCGAGCTCACCCGCGCGGTCGCCCCGAGCAGCAGCGCGACGCCGATCAGGGCGACGACCGCGGCCAGCGCGCTCGGGGCCCCGATGCCGCCCCATCCCGGGATGTCGGTGTCGGACGACGCCAGCTCGGCATCAGCGGCGGCGGCCTGCTCGTTGCCGTCGCCGGCTGACGAGCTGGAGGAGCTGTAGCCGGCGTCGGTGGCGGTGTAGCCGCCCGATCCGCCGTAACCACCGCCGCCCGGGTAGCCGGAGGGCGCCGTGGTGGGTGTCGGGTTCGGCGGCGGGGGCGGCGTGCAGCTGGTGATGGGGCTGGCACCGACCCGGGCAATGGCTGCTCGGGCCTGAGCCTGCAGGTCGCTCGTCAGGGGCAGCATGCCCGGGCTCAGCTCGGCCTGGCCCTCCGGGCTGACGAGGTAGCCGAGCCAGGAGGTGAGCAGCGCCTGCGAGTCGGTGCGCGCGGTGCAGGTGGCGTCGACCAGCGGCTCGGCCGGAACCATGGCGTACTCGACGTAGGTCATCGGGTACGGCTGGGTCTGGCCGGCCGGCGCCGTCACCGCCGGGTCGAGGCGCAGGATCCCGCTGGCGTCGGGCTGCATGTGTGCGACGGCGGCGGCCATGGTTTCAGGCGTGGGCGCCACGAAGGTGCCATGCGCTGTTCCCGAGGGCCGTCGGCGTGAGGGTCAACTGGTCGGCCGTGACCATGTCGGCGACCACCCAGACCCCACCGGTGCCGTCCGGTGAGCTCGGGAGCGAGACGAGGGACCTGGAGAGGAGGTCCGAGCTCGAGTAGAGGTCGATGGCGAGGATGTAGGACGGATCGGCCAAGGCGAGCGACGCATCGGCTCCGCGCCGCCTGCCGGCCGCCTCTCCGTACTTGCCCGGCAGGTCGGGCACCTTGAAGGCGTCGGGCGCGAGCTGCTCGAAGAAGTTGGTGCCGATCCACGAGGTGGTCTCGGCCTCGGCCGCGGCCTGCACCGGCAGGGAGCCGGCGATGTTGGCGAAGAAGGGGGCGTCGCTGCGGGTTCGTCGGCGCGAAGTCTTCGTTGCCGGGGCGGGTGACGATGGCGTTGATCTGGTCGGGCGACAGACCGTCCTTGCCTCCGGCGAACAAGGTCGCGGCCTCGGCCGCGGTCAGGTTGGCCGTGTGGAACGGCACCTTGCGCGTTCCACTCGGGCGTCCGTTGCCGAGCCCGAGCGTCACCGCGTTGATGGCGACCGGCACCGCCACATAGGGCCGTCGCGCACCCGGCGCGGCCGCGTCGCTGTTGAGGTCGACCTCGTCGATGTTGCCTGCCGCGGTGTAGGCCAGGTCGAGGGTGCCGGCGTTGAACTGCTGCACGGCCGAGCCCTCGCCGACGAACCCACCGGTGGTGAGGGCACCGTGGGAGCCGGGTCGGTGGCAGGCGGCCAGGGTCCAGTCGGTCCAGGCATCGATCATCCGATCGGAGCCGCCGGAGGTGATCGCCCCCGTCGCGGGACCGCCACAGCCGGCGACCGGGTCGGAGGTGCGGAACGTGAGCGGCTGGCTCAGGTAGGTGTAGGCCGCGACCGGTCCGCCCCGCAGCTCCATCACCAGATCGCAGGGGTGGTCGACGTCGCACTGGAGGGTTTCCGGTTGGCCGGCGTCACCACCGATGAGCCAGTTGGCGATACCGACGCCGGCCCGGATGGTGATGATCTCGCCCTCGGCCGCGAGCGCTCCCGCGTTCGGCGAGCCGTCGGCGACGACGGACTGACCGGAGGACGAGACGGGGCTGAGCGGGCAGTTCGGCCCGGCCAGGCGGAAGGCCGGGTCCTGGGCCGCGCCGCCCGTGTAGGAGACCCCGCTCCGACAGATGTGGAGCTCGGCGCTGTTCAGGAAGTAGTCCGGTGTCGTCCTGAGCGTGACCCTGACCTGCTGCCCGTCGCTCAGTGCCGTCGTCGGGGCGAACGTCGCGCTCCAGGGCTGGGGGTCGTCCGCGCCCGCCGGCGCCACCGCGACCGGCGAGAGCGCCGATGCACCGACCAGCAGCGCGACCAGCGCGAGCAGCGATGCGGACGGGGTGCCGGACGGACCGGGGGGCGATCCGTCCGGGCGATCCCGTCGGTCGACGCATCAGCCGTACCAGCCGAAGGCATCGGCGATCACGTTGGTCGAGCCGAGCTGGTTGAAGATGTCGATGGCCCCACTCGTTCCGAGCTTGGCCGTCACCGCGTTGGGGACCGTCTGCCCGGCCGAGTAGTTGAGGCTCGAGCCGAACTGCGGCTGGGTGGTGCCAACCGGCCAGATCTGCAGGAACGAGCCGGCGGTCACGTCGGTCACGGTGACGTTGAGCACGACGGCATCGGCGTCGGACGGGATGCCGACCGAGCCGCCGATTGTGAGGGGACGGATGGTGCCGGCTCCCCACGGCGTGGTGTAGGGACCAACGTTGATGGCACCGGACCGCGAGTCGAGCACGCGCCCCGGCACCAGCGAGTGGAAGGCATGCCCGGTGCCGGCCTTGAAGTACCCGACCACGTCGGCGATGACGTTGGTGCTGCCGAGCTGGTTGAAGATGCTGACCTTGCCGTCGGTGCCGAGCTTCACGGTCACCGCGTTGGGCACGGTCTGGCCCGCCGAGTAGTTGAGGTTCGACCCGAACTGCGGCTGCGTGGCGCCGGTCGGCCAGAGCTGCAGGAACGATGCCGCGGTCACGTCGGTCACCGTGACGTTCATGACGACGGCGTCGGCGTCGGCCGGCACGCCGGCATGCCCACCGATGGTCAGGTCGCGGACCGTGCCGGCCCCCCACTTGGTGGTGAAGCCGCCCACGTTGCCGGCGCCCGGTCGGGAGTCGAGCACGCGCTGGCCGGAGTCACCGAGGTGAAGCCGTCGCCGCCCGCGCCCGCCTTGTAGTAGCCGGCGACATCGGCGATCACGTTGGTGCTGCCGAGCTTGTTGAAGACGCTCACCTTGCCGTCCGTGCCGAGCTTCACCGTCACCGCGTTGGGCACGGTCTGGCCCGCCGAGTAGTTGAGGCTCGATCCGAGCGGTGGCTGGGTCGAGCCGGTCGGCCACAGCTGGAGGAACGAGCCGGCCGTGACGTCGGTGACCGTCACGTTGAGCACCACGGCGTCGGCGTCGGACGGCACGCCGCCGTGCCCGCCGATCGTGACGTCCCGGGTGACGCCGGGGCCCCACGGTGTCGCGAAGCCGCCGACGTTGCCCGGCCCCGGGTCGGGAGTCGAGCACGCGGGCCGGCACCAGCGCGTGGAACAGTGTGCCGGCGCCGCCGGTCGGGGTCACGGGAGTCGACGCGGCCGAGAGTGGCGAGTCGCCGATGGCGTTGGTGGCCGTGACCTTGAACGTGTAGGGGGTGCCGTTGGTGAGCCCCGTGACGGTGCAGCTGAGCGGACCGGTGGTCCAGGTGCAGGTCTTCGAGCCGGGGGTCGAGATCGCGGTGTAGCCGGTGATGGGCGAACCGCCGTTGCTGGCCGGTGCCGTCCACGACACGGTGGCCTGGGCGTCGCCCGCCGTCGCGGTCACGCCGGTGGGAGCATCGGGAGCGGTGGCCGACCCGGCGTAGGCGATCGGGTAGGACTTGAAGGCCAGGCCGGCCGGCAGGGTCGCGCTGACGGGTACCAGGAGCTTCAGCACGAGCTTGCAGGGATGGGTCTCGTCGCAGGTCAAGGTGACCGTCGAGCCGTCACCCGGGTCGAACGACGACACGCCCTTGCCCAGGCGGAAGTCGAGGTCGGCCGACGAGTTCGGCGGGGCGGTCGCGACCTGGACGAAACCGTCGGAGTTCACCGACAGCGGGGTTGGCCTGCGGCGTGCAGCTGAGTCCCTGGGTCGGGCTGAAGTCGGCGCTGTTGTCGATGGTGGAGCTGCCGAGGCAGATGCGCGCCTCGATGCCGAAGATCGAGCTGCTCGGAGCCGCGACGTGGATGTGGGCGACCTGCCCGTCGACCACGTTGGTGAGACCGGTGGCCGTCACCGTGACCGGGATGTCGCCGGGCGGGGTCTCGGCCGCGGAGGGGGTCAGCAGGCGCGGCGAGCGTGGCCGCGATCAGCGCCAGCACGATGAGCAGCCGGGATGAGCGGAACCGACGGGGTGAAGCAGACAAGGGTGAGCTCCCCATGAGGTGATGGAAGGTCGGGTGGCCTCGGGCGGGCGTCAGCTTCCCGGGTCGAGATGGCTCACATCTGGCCCGCGACCTGACCCGCGGTGACCAGACGCGAGGTGAACAGTTCGGGACGTCAGCCGAAGCCGAGGTCGAACGACTCGAAGCCGAAGCCGTTCGGGATCTGCAGCCGGACGACGAGCGTGCACGGGTGTCCCGAACCGCACGTGATCGAGACGGGCGAGCCGTCCTGCATCTGGTAGGTGCTCGTGCCGGTGCCGACCCGGAACGCCAGGTCGAGCGAGCTGAAGGGGTCGGCGCCGGCCTGCTCGACGAAGGCGTCCGAGCTGACGCCGACAGCGGCGCGGCGACGCACTGGCCTCCCTGGGTCGGCGCGTAGTCGGCGCTGTTCTCGATGACCGCACCGTCAGCGCACAGCCGAGCGTCGGCGCCGTAGATCTTCGAGCCGCTCTTGGCGCTGACGTGCACCGTGACGGTGTCGCCGTCGGACAGGCCGCTCTTCTTGTCGATCGTCACGTCGAGCGGCAGGTTCTTGACCGGCACCATGACGGGGTTGCCCTCGGGGTTGGTCGCACCGGTCGTGCCCCGCCGTCGTCGGCTCGCGACCGGCACGTCGTGGTGCGGCCCGCCCGGGTCGACGGCCGCCGTCGATGTCGTCACGCCGGACGCGGCGGTGCTGCTCGTGCTGCTCGGGACGCGACGTGCTCGACGCGGCCGACGAGCCGTCCGAGCCGCGGGTGGCCACGACGACGGCGAGGATGACGAGCAGCGACCACGGCCGACGGCGGCGGCGACGGCCTTCTGGGTGGAGCTCACGACGAACCCCTGCGAGGAGGACGGCGGTCCGGACGAACGGCGGGGTCGCCGCAGGAGGATGGCCGGGACGATCAGGAGCGCCAGCAGCAGCACGACCGGGAGCAGGTCGTTCGGGCGTCGTGCCGGGTCGGTCGTAGGCGAGCGGTGCCGGCGCGCGGTGATCGGTGCTGCCCCCGCCCACGGCCTTGACCGCGCCGGTCGCGCCGGCCGCGACCTCAGTGGCGCCGCCGGCGTCGGCCACCGTGGTGGCCGTCGTGCCGTTGCCGTTGCGCCGTGCCACCCTGCCCGGCCGCGGCGTTGGCCAGCGGGTCGGGCGGCTGGGTCGGCCCGTTGATGGGGCCCCTGAACCGCGGGTTGGCGCAGTTGTCCGCGGTCAGCTGCTCGGGCGCGGTCCCGTCCATGCGGCCGATGGCGTTGGCGACCTCCTGGGACAGGTTCGGCGGCAGCGGCGAGTACCCGATGTTGGCCATCTGCACCTGACCCTCGCACGCGATGTAGCGCAGCCACCTCGACAGGGTCTCGGTGACGCCGGCGTTGCTGTAGGCCCCCTGGCACGTCGGCCGGTCGGCGGCCGGCGCGCACTGCGTGACGATGTAGCTGTAGGCCGAGATCGGGTAGGCGTCGGCGTTCGGGCTGTTGTAGACGCCGGAGAGCTCCTGGCTCAGGTCCGGGTTGAGGTGGGCGCCCTCGAGGGCCGACGAGATGTTCTGGGCGTACGGGAGGATGTAGGCGCCCGACGCGTTCTGGATGCGGGCCGTCGTGGCGTGGTAGTTGATGGCGAACGAGAACTCGTCGTAGCCGATGCTCCACATGCCGGTGTTGCTGGCGATGTACTGCGCGATCTGGTCCGAGCCGTTGAAGGCCTGGGTCTTGGGCGCGAACCCCGGTGACTGGTCGAGCGACAGGATGCGCACGTTGGTCGGCAACTGGTTGCGGGCCGCCCACGCGGCGAACTCGGTCGGGTCGGTCTTCTGCACGAAGTCGTAGAACAGCGCGGTCGTGCCCGACTGACCGGCCCGGTACACGACGTTGATGGCCTGGTCCGGCAGCACGATGCCGTTGTTGTCGGCGCTGATGGCCGGGTCGCTCCATCGGCTGATGTAGCCCATGAAGATCTTGGCCACGGTCAGCCGCGACAGGCGCAGGTAGTCGACCGGCCGGTCGGCGGTGTCCTTGACCTTGTACATCATCGCCACGGCACCGGCGACGTCGGGGATGTACTGGTAGCCGCGGCTGGGATCGGTCCCCTGCAGTGCCGAGAACTCGGCCTCGGTGCCGGCGAAGTCGGTCTGGTTCTGGCCGTAGGTCGTGAGGCCGGCCGGCGAGCCGACCTCCTGGTAGTTGACGCTGAGGCCATTCGGTCTGGGCCGACGAGGTCCACAGCCGCATGGCGTTGCCGACGTAGGTCGAGCCGGACCCGTTGATGGCCGCCGGGTTGGCGCCCGACGGCGTCGGGGTGACGCCCCACAGCAGACCCGGTCACCGCGACCGCGGCGAGCCAGCGAGATGCGCGGAACGAGGTCGCGTCATCCGAACTGTCCCTGGACGTAGCTCAGCGTGCGCGGATCCTTCGGGCTGCGGAAGATCTCGCTGGTCGGCCCGTGCTCGACGATCTGGCCGGGTTGGTTCTCCTCGGCGAGGAAGAACGCGCAGTGGTCGGACACCCGCTGCGCCTGCTGCATGTTGTGGGTGACGATCACGACCGTGACGTGCTCGCGCAGCTCGTGGATCGTCTCCTCGACCCGCCCGGTCGACGTGGGGTCGAGGGCCGAGCAGGGCTCGTCCATGAGCAGCACGTTGGGCTGCACCGCCAGGCTGCGGGCGATGCAGAGGCGCTGCTGCTGACCGCCCGACAGCGCGCCGCCCGGCTTGTCGAGCCGGTCGCGCACCTCCTTCCAGAGGCTGGCCCGCACCAGCGACTCCTCGACCAGCGCGTCCTTGTCGTCGCACCCGAGCCGGGCCAGCTTGAGGCCGGCCAGCACGTTCTCGCGGATCGACATGGCCGGGAACGGGTTCGGCTTCTGGAACACCATGCCGACCCGGAGGCGGATGAGCTGGGCCCGGGTGCCGGCCGCGTAGATGTCCGACCCGTCGAGCAGGATCTCCCCGTCGAGGGCGGCGCCGGGGATGAGCTCGTGCATGCGGTTGAGCATCCGCAGGAAGGTCGACTTGCCGCAGCCCGACGGACCGATCAGCGCGGTCACGTGGCCGGCCTCCATCGTGAGGTCGACGTCCGTCGAGCACGAGGTGGTCGCCGAACCAGGCGCACGCTCGGCGAGCCTCGAGGGTGGCCGCGCCGGGTGGCGGCCCACCGCTCAGCCGGACCCGGTGGGCCGATCGGGAGACGGCCGGAGGGGGTGGCGGACCGGGTAGCGGAGGTGGCGGGGTGACGACGTCGGTCATGCGACTTCTCCTGCGGAGGATGGGGCGCGCCGCAACGAGCGGCGCGGCGCGGACGACCGCTTCGAGCGATCGCGCCCGAGGAAGCGGGCCAGGACGAACAGGCCCAGCACGAGCATCATGAGGACATAGGCGCCGGTGAACCCGCGCGCGATCGACGCCGCATCGGGCTGGCGGATGTTCTTGTACACGAACAGCGGCAGGCTGTCCTGCGCCCCGGAGAACGGGTTGGCGTTCATCAGCGAGTAGCCGAACGACGTGAAGAGCAGCGGGCGCGGTCTCACCCACGGCGCGGGCGATGCCCGAGCACCACGGCGGTGCTCATGCCGCTCCTGGCCGTGGGGAACACGACCGACCAGACGGTTCGGGCCCGGGAGGCGCCGAGGGCGAGGCTGGCCTCACGCAGGCCGTCGGGCACCAGCCGGAGCACGACCTCGCAGGTCCTGGTGATGGTCGGGAGCATGGTGATGGCCAGGGCGAGGCTGGCCATGAACCCGTTGAACCCGAACAGGCCGCCGGTGTGCCCGAACCGGAGGATGAGCGCGGCGTAGATGAACAGGCCGGCGATGACCGAGGGCAGTCCGCTCATGGCGTCGACGAAGATGCGCACCGGACGACGCCACTCGCTCCGCGACTCGTTGAGGAAGACCGCCGCGGCCACGGCCAGGGGCAGCGACCAGACGAGGGCCAGGCCCACCTGCTCGAGCGTGCCGACGAGCGCATGGGACGCGCCGCCGGCCGTGGCCGGCTGGGTGGGGTCGACGCCGGCCTGGTCCTTGATGAAGAACGTGACCCTGAGGGCCTTGATGCCCTCTTTGAGGATGTAGCCGATGAGCAGCACGAGCGGGACGAACACGACGATCGCCGCGGTGTAGACCACGACCGGTCATGACCCGGTCCCTGGCCACCAGCCCGCCCAGGCGGTCGGTGGTGACGACCGCGAACAGCAGCAGGAAGGTGACGTAGGAGCACAGGAGGAAGCCGAACAGGCTGGCCCCGGTGGTGAACCGGTAGAGGATCAGCCAGTTGAGGCACAGCGCGCTGACCGCGGAGCCGACCAGCGTCCATCGATCCTCCGGCGTGGTCTCGACCGGCCGGCGCGGCCCGCCGCGGACGGGTCGGCGGTCGTCGGCCGGCCGACGACCCGTCGCGCAGGTCGATGTCGACGCTCTCATGGTGGTGGTGTCGGGTGGCGGTCACAGCTCGACTCCGACGCCGGAGCGGCTACGGCTGACCACGACCGAGGCGATCATGTTGGTCCCCAGCGTGATGGCGAAGAGCACCAGGCCCGCGGCCATGAGCCCGGAGACGGTGAAGGCGTCCGAACCGGCCCGGTTGGCGATGAACCCGGAGACGGTGGCGCCGCCGTTCTGCAGGATCTTGATCGACACCTCCGGCACCTGGGGCAGCAGCAGGGCGACCGCGATGGTCTCGCCGAGGGCCCGGCCCAGCCCGAGCATGGAGCCGCCGATGATGCCGCCCCGGCCGTAGGGGAGGACCACCGTGCGGATCATCCCCCACCGCGTGCCGCCGAGCGCCAGCGCGGCCTCCTTCTCGCCCGGCGGCGCCTGCGAGAACACCTCTCGGACGATGGCCGTGATGATCGGCAGCACCATCAGGGCCACGACGATGCCGGCGATGAAGATCGACCCGATGTAGCGCGCGTCCGCGTCGGTCTCGAAGAAGGGGATGAACGACAGGTGGGTCGCCAGCCACTTCGAGATCGGGATGATGTAGTCGCTCAGGAAGAGGAAGCCCCAGATGCCGAACAGCAGCGAGGGAACGGCGGCCAGCAGGTCGACGATGCTGGTGAGCCACTTGCGGGCACCGGCCGAGGCGTACTCGGTGATGGCCAGCGCGGCCAGCACGCCGAACGGGATGGCGAAGGTGATCGCGGTGAACGCGACCAGGATGGTGCCGGTGAGCAGGCCGAGGACGCCGATCTGCGGCGGGTGGACGTCGGTGCGCCACTCGATGCGGGTCAGGAACCGCCAGATGCCGGTCTCGCTGATCGCGGTGTTGCTCTGCGCCACGAGGAACACGCCGATCAGCGCGAGCAGGACCAGCACCGAGATGCCGGCAGCCATGGTGACGACGTTGAAGGTGCGGTCCGCGGTGGACGGGTCGTCGTGGACGAGTCGCGGCGTTCGGGGCGGAGGGGGCGCGCCCGCGCCTCCGCCCGGCCTGACATCCAGTCCTACGCTGGCCAACGGTGCCACCTGCTCCTGTTGCTCGAATGGTCGGGGGCCCACGTGGCCGGCATCTGTTGCCATTCACGCAGGCCCGACCCCGCCGTTCAACCAATGGCGACCCAAGAGCAGGTGAACGCTGGGGCCCGCCGGTGAACCCCCGGTGAACGTCGGGCCCGCCACGCCCCTGGGACCGTCGGGATCCCGCGACCCGTCAGGCTGGGCGGAGGGTGGCGCGCAGGGTCTCGAGCCGCTCGGGGACGGCCAGCCCTGAGCTCAGCGAGGGTCGAACCGGATGGCGGCGCGATCGACCGCGGCGACGTCGGCCGGTCCCAGTTCGTGCCCGGGAGCGATGCGAAGACCCATCGAGCCGGCCGACGCGCCCGTCGCCAGCACCTCGTTGATGAGGGCAGCCACGGCCGCGCGGTCGGCCACGAGCGTCCCGAACCACGGCCGGGCCCGCCCCCGATGCCAGACCGTGACCTCTCGTCCGCCGGCGAAGTTCGATCGCCATGACGCCGGCGAGAACACCAGCGCGGCGCCGTCGTGCTCGTGCCAGCCGACGACGATGCGGCGCCGGCGCCCCGAGCGCCTCCCATCGAACTCGAGCTCGGCCAACGCGCCGAGGCCCCACCCCAGAGGCGACCGGAGGGCCAGTCGCATGACCGGGTTGAGCAGGCGTACTACCGGGTCGGGCGCGCGCCGGTCGACCACCGGCGGAGTCATGTGCGGGTGACCGTGCGGACGGCCTCGTCGACCCCGGACACACCCTCGTCGACCGGCTCGAGGTAGAAGCGGGCGGATGCGATCTCGTCGTCGCGCACCCCGAAGATGATCACGCCGGCCATCCGGTGCCCGGACCCGTCGGGGCGGGTGCCGCTCATGGCCCACTCGGACCAGACGATGTCGCCGTCGACCGCGAGCCTGGCAACCGCCGCCTCGAGATCGGGAACCGCCGAGAAGATGTGCTGCCAGTTCGAGCGCACCTGGTCGCGCCCGACGAATCCCCGTGCCGGGTGCGCCGGGGTCTCGTTCCGGTAGTCGTCGGCGAAGCAGGCGACCAACGCGTCGAGGTCATGGGCATTGGTGGCGTCGAGCAACCGGCGCACGGCGAGCTCTGGCTCCCGACCCTCGTGCTGCTGGTGCTGGTCCACGATGGCTCATTTCGGTACAGTTGGCCGGTACTGATATGACCACTATCGAGCCGAACGAGGCTCCCGTCAAGGGCACCCGTCGTTACACGTCGGAACGCCGCACCGAGCAGGCCCGTCGCACCCGGGAGCGGGTGCTCGACCAAGCGCTCGCGCTCTTCGTCAGCCGCGGGTTCGGCGCCACGACCATGGACGCCGTGGCCGCCGCGGCCGGGGTGTCGGTGGAGACGGTGTACAAGGTCTTCACCAGCAAGGCCGGGCTCGTGCGGGCGATCCGCGATCGCGCCCTCCTGGGCGCGGGACCCACGCCGGCCGAGCAGCGATCCGACCAGGTCCGCGATCACGAGAGCGACCCCAGGGAGATCATCGAGGCCTGGGCCTCGCTGCAGATCGAGGTGATGCCGCGCGTCGCACCTGTCCTGCTCGCCGTCCGCTCGGCAGCCGAGGCCGACCCCGGGCTCGTCGAGTTGCGGGACGAGCTCGACGATGACCGCCGCGCCCGGATGCTCGACCACGCCCGCCACCTCGCCGACCGCGAGCTGCTGCGGCCGGGGCTGCCGACCGAGGAGGCAGCCGAGGTCATGTTCGCCCTGAGCTCACCCGAGCTCTACGAGCTGCTCGTCCTGCGCCAGGGGTGGACCCTGCCCAGCTACGGACGCTTCGTCGGCGACGCCATGGCCGCCACCCTGCTGCCCTGAGCCACGCGTGGGGTCTGCGAGGATGACGCCATGCAGCGCGCCGTCGACGACCTGATCACCCTGCTCGATCTCGAGGCCATCGAGGTCAACATCTTCCGAGGCATCAGCCCCGACGTCGAGGCCCAGCGCGTGTTCGGCGGCCAGGTGGCCGGTCAGGCGCTGGTGGCCGCCACCCGCACCGTCGACGCCGACCGCTCGGTGCACTCGCTACACGCCTACTTCCTCCGGCCCGGCGACCCGACGGTGCCGATCCTCTACGAGGTCGACCGCCTCCGTGACGGTCGGTCGTTCACCACCCGTCGGGTCGTCGCGATCCAGCACGGCAAGGCCATCTTCAACCTGCAGGCCTCGTTCCACATCCACGAGCACGGCTTCGAGCACGAGGCGCCGATGCCGCTCGACGTCCCGGCGCCCGAGACGATCCCCGACTTCAAGCAGCGGTGGGAGCCGTGGGCCGAGATGCTGGGTGAGTGGTACGAGCGCGATCGTCCGATCGACAGTCGCACCATCGACTGGCAGCCCCGCGACCGTGCCCGACCCCTGCCGCCGCACCAGAAGGTGTGGCTGCGGGCCGACGGACGGTTGCCCGACGACCCGGTGCTGCACAACTGCATCATCACCTACGCCTCGGACATGACCCTGCTCGACACCACCCTGCTCCCCCACGCCGTGGGCGCGGTCGAGAAGGACGTGGCCATGGCTAGCCTCGACCACGCCATGTGGTTCCACCGACCCTTCCGCGCCGACGAGTGGCTGCTCTACGCCCAGGAGACGCCGTCGGCCTCGGGCGGGCGCGGCACCGCCACCGGCTCGATCTTCACCCACGACGGCCACCTCGCCGTCACCGTCGTCCAGGAAGGGCTCCTGCGAGTCTCCCGATGAGCGCCCTCGCACGATGACCCCTCGGGTACGGGTGACCACGGCCGTCGTCGCGCTCGCCGTCGCCCTCGCGCTCACCGCCGGGGCCTGCTCCGACTCGTCGCCCGATGCCGGCCGCTCGACGGTGACCTCGCTGCCGGCCGGGGCCGCCGACGGCTCGGGCAGCACGGCCGATCCCGGTCCCGGCCCGACGTCCATCGCCGCGGTCGGCCTGAAGCTGCACCAGGTCGCGTCGGTCGACACGCCCGTGGACCTCACCGCCCGCTCGGGCACCGACGACCTCTACATCGCGGAGCAGGGCGGCAGGGTCCGGCGGCTGCAGGTCAAGCGCAGCACCGATCCGAAGACGAACGTGATCACCAAGACCATCGGCTCGGTCGACAGCGGTTCGGTGCTCGACCTGAGCGACGAGGTCTCGACGGGGGGCGAGCGCGGGCTGCTGGGCATCACGTTCTCGAGCAACGGTCGCAAGCTCTACGCCGACTACACCGACACCGACGGCAACACCCACGTGGTCGAGTTCCCGATGGACGGCGACCGGGCCGACACGCGCAACCGGCGCGAGCTGCTGTTCGTGAACCAGCCCTTCCCCAACCACAACGGCGGGCGGGTGGTGTTCGGCCCGGACGGCTACCTCTACATCGGGTTGGGCGACGGGGGCAGCAGCGGCGATCCTTACGGGAACGGCCAGAACACCCAGGCGCTGCTCGGCAAGATCCTGCGCATCGATCCCGAGGCGCCCACGGCCGACCAGCCCTACGCCATCCCCGCGGGCAACCCGTTCGCCGACGGCACCGACGGGGCGCCCGAGGTCTGGCTCTACGGCGTTCGCAACCCGTGGCGGTTCTCGTTCGACCCGGCCAACGGTGACCTCTGGGTCGGCGACGTCGGCCAGGATCGCATCGAGGAGGTCGACCAGCTGCCGTCGTTCCTGGGACGCGACGCGGGCAAGGGCGCGAACCTCGGCTGGAACGAGATGGAGGGTTCGCAGCCCTACCAGGGCGGCACCGCCCCCGACGGGGCCGTGGCCCCCGTGTTCGACTACTCCCACACCGGCGGCAACTGCTCGGTCACCGGTGGCTTCGTCTACCGGGGCGCGGCCATCCCCGACCTCCAGGGCGTCTACGTGTTCGCCGACTACTGCGTCGGCGACATCCGCGGGCTGCTGGCCCGCAACTCGGTGCGACTCGACGAGCGCTCGCTGGGCATCCCGATCGACGGCGGCCAGCTCACGTCGTTCGGCGAGGATGCCGACGGTGAGATCTACGCGCTCAGCGGCACCGGCGCCGTCTATCGGATCGAGCAGGCCTGACCCCGCGAAGAGGGGATCGGGAGTGCGCATGGGCCAGAATGACCTGATGGCAGAGGGGAGCCCACCGATCGCCACCACCGATGGCGTGGTCGCTCCCGTGGCCGAGCCGGCTGCCCCGACCAGGCGGGCCCGGGCCACGCGCTGGCGCGGCGGTCGGCGGCTGAGCACCGGCCACGAGATCTACTGGTGGATCGAGGTCGGCATCGTGCTGGTGTTCGACCTCATCTACGAGTCGGTGCGCAACGCCAACAAGGCAGGGGCCCAGCGGGCCTACGACAACGCCGTCAGGATCATCGACTGGCAGAAGTCGCTCGGCATCTACCACGAGCAGACCATGCAGCAATGGGCGATCCACTACGAGTGGCTCCTCGTCGCGGCGAACTACTTCTACGGGTCCGTGTACATCGGCGCCACGGTGTTCACGCTGGTGTTCCTCTACCGGCGGTTCCCCGACGACTACCCGCTCTGGCGCAACACGCTCCTCTTCGGCACGCTCCTCGGGCTCATCGGCTTCGCCACCTTCCCCCTGATGCCGCCCCGGCTGCTGCCCACCATGTCCGGCTACGGGGGCTTCCACTACGTCGACACCCTGGTGAAGTTCCCGACCTTCTGGTCGTTCGACTCGTCGGCCATGAAGTCGATCTCGAACCAGTACGCGGCCATGCCGAGCCTGCACTGCGGCTGGGCCCTCTGGGGCTGCTCGGTGCTGCTGCCCCGGGTGCGGTCGTGGTGGGCCAAGGGCCTGGCCGCCGCCTATCCGATCGTGACGATCCTCGTGGTGGTCATCACCGCCAACCACTACTTCCTCGACGCCGTCGGCGGCGCCGTCATCTTCCTCGTCGGCTTCGGCCTCGCCCGCCTGGTCACCCGATCCGGCCGGGTGCCGAAGCGCGGCTCGGTACCGGCCCCGGACGACCCCGCGCCGGCTCCCGCCTGAGCCGTCCGACCGGTGCGACCAGTGGGTCGGTCAGCGGGTCGCGGCGGTGGCGTCGGCTCGGTGGGAGCCCATGAGGGTGATGGCCCGCTCGTACGCGGCGACGTTCATGCCGACCACCTCGTGCCAGTCGACCCGTGACGGGACGGCCCGGTTGTGGGCCGAGATGGTCTGGCGCAGCTCGGAGTCGCGGATCAGCCGCAGCAGCTGCGTGACCATGTCGCGGTCGCTCTGGGCCAGCAGGCCCTCCTGGCCGTTGGCCACGAACTCACGGATGCCGGTGCGGGCCTTGGCTACGACCGGGAGCCCGGCGCAGCGGGCCTCGAGGGCCGCGATGCCGAACGACTCGAGGTTGGCGGGGGCCACGAACACGTCGGCCTGGGCGAACTGGTCGCGGATCTCGTCACGGGTGAGGCGACCCACCAGGCGCACCACGCCCCCGAGGTCATGGCGTTCCATGTACTTCTCGAGCGATGCCCGTTCGGGGCCCTCGCCGATGATGACCAGCTCGATGGTGCGACCGGCGGGCAGCTGCTCGCGCACCCGGCGGACCATCTTGAGCAGATGCAGGGGGCGCTTGCGAGGCGCCAGCCGCATCACCGACACGAGGGTGACGTGGTCGAGGTCGCGGGGCACCGGCGTGACCTCCCAGGCCCGGTTGTCGATGCCGTTGGGCAGCACCTCGACGGCGACGCCCGGCCCGGCGATCTTGCGGATCGGCGCGGCGGCGACGTCGCTCACCGACGAGAGCACGACCGGCCAGTCGGACCAGTGGAAGCCCTTGTCGAGCAGGTTGAACACCGGCGTGGCGTAGCTCCACAGGCAGTGGGTGGTGATGACCGAGGGGATGCCGTCGGCCTGGGCGTTGGCCGCGCCGATGAACGCGAGGGGCGAGGCGATGCCGCCTGCGAAGTGGGCCACATCGACGCGCTCACGACGCAGCAGCTCGCTCACCTGACGGAAGGTGGCCGGCGTGAAGGGGATGTCGAACGGCAGCAGCGGCACGTCCATGCGGTGCACCCGCACGCCGTCGACGATGTCGGGACCGGGGGTGGGGGTGATGACCGCCACGTCGTGGCCGGCGAGCTGCAGGTTCCGGGCCAGGTCGTGCACCTGCATCTCGATGCCGCCGAGGCGAGGGACGTAGCAGTCCGAGACGAGACCGACCTTGAGCGGGCGGGTGGTGCCGGCCGGCTCGGGGTCGTGACCTTCGACCGGATCGGGATGGGCCGGTTCGCTGAACGCCATCTGCGAGCCCTCCCCGATTCTCGTCCGTTGCCGGTGCCTGACCGACCTCGACCGGCCGGAATCCAGCCGCCAACGCTAGCCCCTCGCCCTGGTCGGACCCAGACCAGGCCCCCGCCCCGATGTCTCTCGTGGCCGCGACGAGGTGAACGGATCCGCCCGGCCGGTGGGTCAGGTGGAGGCGGGGTGCCAGTCGGGTGGGCCGATCACCGACGCCTCGGGACCGAGGTGCTCGACGTAGATGGGGTGCAGCACGACCCATCGCCCATCTGGTCCCCAGGGCCACTCCGCATCGTCGAGGTCACAGCCGAGTCGATCGATGCAGGCGTGCCAGCCCGCCGCATCGCGGGCGGCCTTGCCGATCTCCTCGAACCGGTTGACGAGCCGCAGCTCGCAGCCACCGTCGTCCGTCGGCGCCAGTTCGATGGCGACGACCTCGTCGCCCCACCGGAACGCGAACCGCTCGAACGGGTCGAACGCCAGGACCTCGCCCGTCATGGGCGGCGCCTCCGGGGACGGGAACGAGAACGTGAGCGGCGCACCCACTGCCCGATCGCCGTCGATGGTGGTCGGGAACCAGACCGCCAGGTGCTCGGGCTCGGTGATGGCCCGCCACACCTTCTCGACCGGGTGGGGCGAGCGGCGCACGAAGGTGAGCTCCCAGCGACCGTCGCGCTGGTCGAGCGATCCGAGCTCGTCGGGAGTGGGGACATCGGTCATGGCAGGGCTCCAGTCGTCAGGTCGGTCGGGCAGGTCGGTCGTCAGGTCGGTCGGGCAGGTCGGTCGTCAGGTCAGTCGGGCTGGCGTCGAGATGGCGTTCGAGGGCGTCGAGGTGCGAGGCCCAGATCACCCGGTAGGGCTCGAGCCACTCGTCGATCTCGCGCAGCGGCTCGGCCCGCACGCGGTAGAGGCGGCGCTGGCCTTCGGAGCGGGACTCCACGAAGCCGGCCTCGCGCAGCACCCGGAGGTGCTTCGACACGGCCGGTTGGCTGAGGTCGAGCTCGTCGACGAGCGCCCCGACCGGACGCTCACCGTCGCGCAGCACGTCGAGGATGCGCCGTCGGTTCGGCTCGGCCAGCACGTCGAACGCCAGGGTCATGGGCTCAAGTATGCTATCTCAGTTATATATCTGTCAAGGCATGAGTCGGGATCGGCGCTCCGCCGTGCGGTCGACCCGACGACGACCCGATGGCCGGGGCGGGCGGGCGGCTGGGGCAAGATTGCGGCCATGGCCAAGACGCTCGTGTGCTTCCACGCGCACCCCGACGACGAGTCGCTGCTGACGGCCGGGGTCATGGCGGCGGCCGCCGCCGACGGGCACCGCGTCGTGCTGGTGGTGGCCACGCGCGGCGAGGTCGGCCAGGTGGCCGGCGACTTCCTCGGCTCGGACGAGTCGCTGGCCGATCGACGCTGGGGCGAGCTGGCCCGGTCGGCCCTCGAGCTCGGCGTCCGCCGCCTGGAGTGGCTCGGCTACGGCGACTCGGGTGACACCGCCACGATCGTCGCCCTACCCGCCCCGCGCACCGAGACCGGGACCGACGCCGATCACGACGGCCGGGCCGAGGTCGTCCCGTTCGTGCAGGCCGACGTCGAGTCCGCCGCCGAGCGCCTGGCCGAGATCCTGAAGGAGGAGCACGCCGATGTGCTCACCACCTACGACCCCAACGGCGGCTACGGCCATCCCGACCACGTGCAGGTGCACCGCGTCGGCCGCCGCGCCGGTGAGCTGGCCGACACGCCCGATCGTGCTCGAGGCCACCATCAACCGCGACCTCATCCGCATGGGCGCCGACCTGGCCACCTCGCTCGGGTTCGAGCTGCCCCCCGAGTTCAACCCCGACTCCTTCGACCACTGGTACACGCCGGCGGACGAGCTGACCCACGCCGTCGACGTCCGCGCCCACCTCGCGGCCAAGCGGGCATCGATGGAGGCCCACGCCAGCCAGGCGACCAGCGCCGAGCCGGAGGCGACCCGCAGCTTCGGGTCGTTCCTCTCGCTGCCGCCGGACTACTTCGAGCTGGCCTTCGGCACCGAGTTCTTCGTCGACCGCGACCGCCCTCCCGGCATCGCCGCCACCGACATCTTCGAGCCCCGGCCCTCCTGAGCCGCTCGTGACCGACGACCCGAGCGACGACACGGAGGAGTTCGACGACGACGCCCTGGCCGACGTCAGCGCCGAGCTGCACCGCAAGACGCCGGCCCGGCGCGCCGTCGAAGGCCTGGTCTCGGTGCTGGCGCTGGTCGTCATGTTCGCCCTGGTGCTGCCCAAGGTCACCGGCTCGACCTACCACGACGTCGTCCACGAGCTCGACCGGCTCACCGTCGCCGAGATCACCGCCCTCGACGGCGGTCTGGGCCATCGGCCTCGTCGCCTACGCCGGCGTGCTCACCGCGGTGCTGCCGGGCCTGCGCCGGGTGCAGGGCGTCGTGCTGAACACCGCCACCAGCGCGGTGTCCAACGTCGTGCCCTTCGGCGGCGCGGTCGGCGTCGGCGCGACCTACGGCATCAACCGCTCGTGGGGGTTCGGCGCCCCGGCCATCACCCTCGCCATCCTGGTGTCGGGCGTGTGGAACGTCTTCCTCAAGCTCGGGCTGCCGGTGGTCGCCCTCGTGCTGCTCGTCTTCGCCGGCGAGGCCACGAGCGGCCTCGTCATCGCGGCCGCGGTCGGCTTCGTCGCCCTGGCCGCGTCGGTGCTCGTGCTCAGCCTCGTCATGCGCAGCGAGCAGCTGGCCGTCGGCCGTGGGTCGCACCGCCCAGCGCGGCGACGTCGTGGGGGATGCGCACCGCGCGTCGGCCCGACCGCCCCGGCATCGAGCAGGCCGTGCTCGACTTCCGCCACCGCAGCAGCGGGCTCATCTCCCATCGCTGGCCCCGCATCACGTTCTGGATGCTCAGCTACTCGCTCCTCCAGTTCGCCCTGCAGCTGCTGTGCCTGCGCTTCCTCGGCGAGGACACGCTCAGCAACGTCGAGGTGTTCGCCGGGTTCGCGTTCGGCCGCCTGCTGTCGACCATCCCGATCACGCCGAGCGGGGTGGGCTTCGCCGACACCGGCGCGGTCGCCTCGCTGGTGGCGTTCGGTGGCGACCCGGCCATCTGCACCGCCGGCGTGCTGCTGTTCACCGGGTTCATCTTCCTGCTCGAGATCCCGGTCGGCGGGGTCTCGTGGGTCGTCTGGGCGCGGATGCGGAGCTGGCGCCGGCCGCCCGGATCGATGTCGCAGCCGGACTTCTCGACGCCGTCCCCGTAGGCTCGCCGACGTGCAGATCCAGGACCTGACCCTCGACCACCCCGACGGCGCCATGCGGCTCTACGAGGCCCGGCCCGACGGCGAACCCGGACCCGGCGGAGCGGCGCGAGGGGCGGTGGTCGTGATCCAGGAGGCCTTCGGCGTCAACGACCACATCGAGGACGTCACCCGCCGGTTCGCCGACGCCGGCTACCACGCCGTCGCGCCCGACCTGTTCCACCGGGCCGGCGGCGGTACCGCCCCCTACGACGACTTCAGCAAGGTGATGCCGCTGTTCGAGGGGCTCGACGGCGACGACGCCCTGCTGCGCGACGTCGACGCCGCCCTCGACCACCTGCACGCCAACGGCTGGTCCGACCCGCAGATCGGCATCGTCGGGTTCTGCCTCGGCGGGCGCATCAGCATGCTGGTATCGCTGCGACGCCCCCTCGGCGCCGGGGTCGGCTTCTACGGCGGCGGCATCATCACCGGCCGCTTCCCGCAGTTCCCCCCGCTCGTCGACGAGCTCCCGGCGCTCACCGTCCCGTGGCTCGGCCTGTTCGGCGACCTCGACGGCGGCATCCCCATCGACGACGTCGAGCGCCTGCGCACGGAGCTCGACCAGCTCGACGTCGACACCGAGATCGTCCGCTACGCCGACGCCGACCACGGGTTCCACTGCGACGTCCGCGCCTCCTACAACGAGGCCGCCGCCCGCGACGGGTGGGCCCGCACCCTCGCCTGGTTCGACGCGCACCTCGCGCCGTAGGGTCCCGGGAAGGCCCGGCCCACCTCCACCTTGCGTAGATCCAGGTCGGCTCCCGACCCCGATCTACGCCGGAACCGCTGAAGGCCCGGCCCACCTCCACCTTGCGTGGACCCAGGTCGGCTCCCGACGCCGATCTACGCAACGTCGGGCAAGGGGTCCGAGGACGGGTCGGGTGACCGCCCGTCGAGCAGCCGGCCCCGTCGCAGCAGGACGACCGCGGTGGCGACGATCCAGGCGTCACCGATGGTGAGCCCGAGTCGCTGGAACAGGCCATGGGCCGGACCGGCCACCGTCGCCAGCAGGCACACACCGGCCACACCGGCCGCGGCCAGCGACCACGTGGCCGCGGCCCGGCGACCGCGCCGGCGCAGCTCGAACGCCGCCAGAGCCGGCGCCGCCGCCAGGCTGACGTAGCCGAGGCCGGCGAAGGCGCCGTGCAACCCGTCGGTGCCCCGTCCGAGCGGAACCGCGGCCACGCCCAGCGTGGCCAGCCCCGTGACCACCAGCGCGATCCACGACCGGCCCGGCAACGCATCACGGAGCAGCACGCCGTAGAGCGGCACCGCCACGCCGAACACCACGAGGCCCGCGGTCATCTCCCACCGGGTCGTCGCGCCGACAGCGGCCAGGTCGGAGATCGCGCCGCTGGCCGCGCGGAAGCCCTCGGTGGCCAGGCCGCACCCGACCCACGCGGTGAGGAAGGCGACCGGGCCGAGGATGCCGAGGAGGGTGGCGAGGCGGCGGCCGACAGACTCGACGGATCCGACGGATCCGACGGATCCGACGGACGCGTTCGGAGCCGTCGCTCAGCCGACCGTCGACCGCACGACCTGGGCGAACCGCTCGAGCTCCCGGGCCGGGTCCTCGCCGCCGGGATGGAACACGATCTCGGTGGCCCCCTGCGCCGCCAGGTCATCGATCCGCGGTGCGAGCTCCGACGCGGTGCCGGTGAGCGTGAGCGCGGTGATCGTCTCGGCGTCGACCACCAGCCGGTCCCACTCGTTGACGCCGACGAGGTGCTGCTCGTGCACCCGCAGGTGGCGCTCGTCCTCGGGGAAGGCGTCGATGCGCTCGCGCCACTCCTGGCCCCCGGGCAGCGCCTCGGGCATCCCCATCTCCCACAGCGCGTGGTACATGACCGCCGCGCCCGGGCCGGCGGCGGCGACGGCCCGCTCGCCCCCGGCGTCCTCCCCCTCATCGAGCACGGTGCCGTAGACCAGCACCGCCGACCAGTCGAATCCCGACTGGGGCTGGCCCACCGAGAAGACGCCGTCGCCGATCCGGTGGGCGATGTCGACCCCCTTCGGACCCATGGCCGACACGACGATCGGCACGTCGGCCGGCCGGGACGCGGAGAACCCCTGAGGGTGGATCAGCTGGATCTGCGACCCTTCCCAGGGAACGGCCTTGCCCGCGAGCAGGCCCCGCAGCGCCTCGACGTAGTCGACGACTTCGGCCCAACGAAGCGCGCGCTGGCCGAGCACGTTGCGGCCGGTGAACCCGGTGCCGATGCCGATCGCCACCCGACCGGGCGCCAGATCCTCCAGGCCCACGGCCGCCGCCGCCGTCACCATCACGTGGCGCAGGCTGGGCACCAGCACGCCCGGGCCGAGGCCGATGGTCGACGTGCGATCGGCCGCCCGCGAGAGCGTCGCCCACACGTCCGGGTAGAGCGCGGGCGAGTCGTACATCCAGGCCCGGCGGTAGCCGAGCTGCTCGGCGGCGACCACGAGGTCGGGTGCCTGGGTCGACGGGGCGAAGCCGCAAGAGAGATCCATGCCGTCAGCCTGTCAGATCCGCGGGCGCCGATCGTCCGGCCGACGAACGGGACCTCCCGATCTGATCGCTCACGCCGCGGTCGAGCCCGATCGCGACCGGTCCGTCGTGCTCTGCCCGCCCCAGGTACCGACCTCGTTGCCCTCCTCGGCGAAGGCCAGGCACTCCACGCGAACCGGGCAGGAGGCGCAGATCGCCTTGGCCAGATTCGACTTCACCCGATCGGTCGGCACGAAGAGGGTCGGCCCCATGCCGCGGCACGCCGCGTGCCGATGCCACTCCGGACGGGCGAGCATCTCGGCGAGGTGCTCGGCCAGGGTCTCGTCGGAAACGATGAAGTCGTACACGTCGGTGGTCATCGGCCTACCTCGGGTCGATCGGCGCTCCAGTCGCGTGGAGCGGAGTCGGCGTCCTCGCGCGCCGCTGGCCCGCAGCGTCGCAGGACCCACGCCGGACGAACCAGGCCTGATCGGTGAACACCTCCCGAACAGCGGGTGGCCTCGCGACGAAATGCGTTCGATCCGGGTCGATTCCCGTGGACCGGCGCGGATCCGGCCGCCCGTGCACCGGTACCCTGCTCGTCCATCGGACCGGGCAGGACGAGGGCGACGGACCTTGTGATCAGGGTCCACCAGGAGGAGGGTCGGTGTTCGGTGATCCCAGGCGCGACGCGTCCACGATGCCCGTCTCCCTTCGGGCGCGAGCGATCGTCGCCGGCGCGGTCGCGGCGGGCTCGTGGGTGACGCTGCTCGCGCTCGCCGGCCCCGCCGGGGCCGACGGCACCGGTCAGCGAGTCGTGGTCGAGATCCCCCCGCACACGGAGCCGACGACGCATACCGGCGTCGGTCCAGCCGGCCTGCTCCCCCGCACCGGCGGGGCCGTCGCGCTCTGGGTGATCGCGGCGGCGATCACCCTGATCGTCGTCGGCGCCATCCTCGTCCTCGCCGGTCGCCGAGGGCGGCGAGGGTCCGTGGCGTGAGCTGGAGGAGATCGATCCGCGTCACTCGTCGCGCAGGTCGATGGTGATCTCGGTCAGGCGCAGCAGCGAGTGCTCCCGGATGTAGTCGAGGCGTCGTTCGATGTCGTCCTCGGGGCAGAGGATGACGAACCCGCTCGGCTTGAGGCGCGGGTGCCGCGCGTCGCTCGGCTTCGTGGCGTTGTACGTCTCACGCACCTCGGCGGGTGGTGGCGGGATCAACCGCACCTGGAACTCGACCACTCCCTCACCCCGCCGAGCCCGCTGCACGCGTCGCGGGCTGGCGAGCACGTACTCCTGCTCACCCATGGCGCCGCACCGTACCCGCGACCGGACGGACCCGCCCCGGTCACGCCCCGGAGGAGCCGGCCTGCTGTTCGCGGATGAAGGCGATCAGCCCCTCGACGTCGCCCTGGTCGACCCCGCCCTCGGCCTGTGTGTAGTAGGCCTTGACCCACCGGTCGATCTCGCTGTCGGTGAACCCGTCGGCCCGGAGACGGCCCCGGGCCTCGTTGGCGAGCAGGCGGTCGCCCTCGATCTCCTCCCCGGTCAGCTCGGGCGTCGTGAGGCCCTCGGCCTCGGGGTTCTCCGGGGTGAGACCGTTGGCATCGCTCATGGGCTCAACGTAGCGCGGGGCCGCGGCCGGCTGTCCGTCAGTCGTCGAGGGCCTGCGGCGATCGGTGCTCGTCGAGCCGGTCGGCCGGCGACCGCCCTGAGGAGACCTCGTCGAAGGTCCAGTCCGGCTGCTTGTCGCGGAACCGCTCGTCGAGGATCGGTGTGCCGTCGTCGATGGCGATCAGCTCGGCCACCAGGGCCGGCTCGACCCCCGGGATGGAGCGGTCGAGATGCCCGTCGACCAGGTCGCTGTAGCGCTCGAGCAGGCTGCGGACCACGACCTCCTGCTGCGACGCGAGGAAGCACCGGGCGCCGTCGGCCACCGTGTCGACCCGCTCGCGGATCTGCGTCAGGTCGCGCTCGTCGGCAGTCGATCGGCTGAGCTTGCCCAGCAGTTCGGACAGGACGAGCCCACCCTGCTTGCACGGCGTGCACTGCCCGCACGACTCGACCGCGAGGAACCGCGACGCTCCGGCCACCACGGCCACGATGTCGTCCTCGTCGTCGAAGACCGTGAAGCCGGCTGATCCCAGCCCGCTGCCGATCGCGGCCATGTCCTCGTAGCTCAGCGGCGTGTCGAGCTGATCGGGGGTGATGAGCGCGTTCGACACCCCGCCCATGACCGCGGTGATGGACCGACCGGCCTGCATGCCTCCGCCGATCTCCTCGATGACCTCGCGCAGCGGGGTGCCCATGAGGAACTCGGCCACGCCGCTGTGCTGCACCCGACCGGTCACGGTGCAGACGATGGTGCCGGGCGACTGGTCGGTGCCCTCGGTGCGGAACCACGATCCGCCCCGGGCGATGATGCCGGGCACGTTGGCCAGCGTCTCCACGTTGTCGACCAGCGCCGGCGGGGCGACCGCATCGGACCCCGGTCCGGCCATCTCGACGTGGCTCGACAGCCCGCTCCCGGTGCCGAGGTCGCCTGCTCCCTCGACCACCTCGTCGACGCCCCGACGGAAGGGCGGGGCGATGCGGGGGAAGGGATAGCGCCCGTCGATGGCCTCGAGCAGCGCGGTCTCCTCGCCGTAGAGGTACTCGTCGGGGCCTTCGAACACGACGATCTCGACACCGGGGCCCCAGCCCGAGGCCTGCACCTCGGCGATGGCGTCGCGCACCCGGGTGACGACCGGCCCGAACGACCGCTTGAGCCCGAACACGATCCGGTCGGCCCCCACGGCCCGGGCCGCGATGAGCGCGCCCTCGATCACCTCGTAGGGGTCGAGGGCCAGGATCGTGCGGTCCTTGAAGGTGCCGGGCTCGCCCTCGGCCCCGTTGACGACGACGGTCGTCGGCTCGAGGCCCGACGCGTTCTCCCGGACGGTGCGCCACTTGACATGGGTCGGGAACCCGGCGCCACCCCGGCCGCGGAGGCCGGCGGCCTCGAGCTCGTCGATGATGGCCTCGGGCTCGACCTCGGAGGCGACCTCGATGCCGCGGCCACCTCGTCTCTGGATGTGCTCGTCGAGCGAACGGACCGGAGAGGGCGGAAGGACTCGGTGCACGACGGTCATGGCGGCGAGTCTTCCGCACTCGGGCCGAGCTGTCAGCCCGGTCGTGGACGATCGACGTCCGCGGTCCCCGGCGCGGACCCCTCGGCCAGGTACCCCCGGTCGACCGCGTCGGCGATCAGCCGTCGAGCGGCCTGCCACAGCTCCGGCGCGCCGTCCCCGATCTGCTCGTTGCGGGCCCGTACCCGGTCGGCGGTGATGGCGTGCTCCTGCCACACCGCGCCCTCGGCCGAGTGGTTGAGCATCAGCGGGGACAGCCGGTCGAGCGACGCTGCGAAGCGAGCCTCGGCGGTCTCCCGAGCCTCGAACTCGTCCCACAGGGCCCGGAACCGCTCGGCCTGGTCGTCCGGCAACAGGCCGAACAGGCGGTCGGCCGCCGCCTGCTCGCGCTCGGCCTTGTCGTCGTGGCCCGCTTCGTCGTAGACGAAGGTGTCGCCGGCGTCGATCTCGACGATGTCGTGCACGATCACCAGCTCGAGCGCCCGCAACCGGTCGACGGGTTCCGCCGCGTGCTCGGCCAGCACCATGGCCATGAGGCTGAGGTGCCAGGAGTGCTCGGCCGTCCGCTCCCGCCGGGAGCCGTCGGCCAGCGTGCCCCGGCGCTCGACCTGCTTGAGCCGGTCGGCCTCCAGCACGAAGGCGAGCTGTGCATCGAGCCGGTCGCCGGGCCCATTGGGATGGTCGGCTGGATCGCGGGCTGGCTCGCCGTCCGGCGGTCGTGCGCTCACCAGGGACCGAGCGTCGGCAGGTCGGGGCGGTCGAGCCGCCCGACGAGCCAGGCCAGCTCGTCGCGCTCGTCGATCGAGCCGGGCGCCGGCGCCACCGCTCCCGCGGGCAGCCGGCTGTCGAGGCCGGCGCGCTGGTGGGGCAGCCACACCGCCACGAAGTCGTCGGACCAGTCGCGGTGCGTCGGGCCGCCCGGGCGACCGAGGTCGATGAGGTGGATCTCGACCTCGAGCCACCGTCGACCGGGCAGCTCGGCCAGCGGCCGCTCGCGCCCCGACAGGTCGCGCGTGAGGTTGGCCCACGCCGCCGCCGGGACGTCGACCCAGGCCGCGTCGACCGCAGCCGACGTCGACCGCACGTCGTCGACCAAGTCGACCGCCGACCGGGCCGAGCCGGCGTCGATGGCGCCCGATCGCTCGGCCGCGCCACCCGGGTACTGGTCGACCACCTCGCCGGCGATGGCGCCGCGGGTGCGCCAGAGGTGGCTGTCGGCGTTGCGGGCGATGTGGGTGAGCAGGTGGCCGATGCTCCAGCCGGGCAGTCGGCTGGGCGAGCGGGCCTCGTCGTCGACGAGCCCCGCGATCTGTGCGTCGAGGCGGGCGTGGGCGTCGGCCACGCGGGCGAGATCGTCGGCCGGAACGGGGGTGCGGGGCGGGTCGGCGGGCATGCCGCGGGACCCTACCGCCGGGCCTGACCTCGGGCCCGGGGCGTTTCCGACCCCGAAGTCCGGTACCCTTCCGCTCGCGCAACGGTCACTCGGACCACGCGCTCAAATAGAAGAGAAGATTCGTTGACTACAGGCACTGTGAAGTTCTTCAACTCCGAGAAGGGCTTCGGCTTCATCTCACGTGAGAGTGGCGACGACGTGTTCGTCCACTACTCCAACATCCAGTCCACCGGGTACAAGACCCTCGATGAGGGCCAGCGCGTCGAGTTCGACGTCGCCCCCGGCCGCAAGGGCGAGGAAGCCCAGAACGTTCGCGTCATCTGAGCTTTCCCCCGTCTTCGTCGAGCCGCCGGCATCCGTGCCGGCGGCTTCGTCGTTTTCGGGCCAGCGTGAACGGGTAGGACCGTTGCCATGCGGAACGCCACCGGACTGACCAGCCCGACGTTCCTCGGCCCGGCGTTCCTCGGCGAGATCGAGGCCGTCGCCGCGGTCTGGCGGCCGCACCCGCCGACCGTGGTGTGGCGGCGTCAGGCCGGAGGGGCGAAGAACTCCAGCGCGATGTTGTCGGGGTCGCGAAACGACAGGCCGGATCCGTAGCCGGCATCGACGACGCCACCGTGGGCGACCCCGAGCTCGTCGAGGCGCGCCGCCCAGGCCACGAGCTCGTCACGGTTCTCGCAGCCGAAGGCGACGTGGTCGAGCCCCGGTCGGCGCTCGTCGAACGGCTCACTCGTGACGAGGTCCGGGAAGCCGTGCAGGCCGAGCAGCGTGCCGCCCAGCGGGAAGACGATGTGGCGGAAGGGGCCGGTGTCCTCGTCGAGGACGGGGGCGACGCCGAACACCTTGCGATACCAGGCCTCGCTGGCGGCGAGGTCGGTCACGGTGACGGCGACGTGGGTGATGCTGGGGTTCGTGGTCGAGACGACCATGGGATGGTGCTCCTTGGGTCGAGGGATTGCTGACGGAGTGTCGGGACTGCCTACGTCGCTCCTCGCCCGGCCGGTTCGGTGGTCATGCGTCACGGCGACGCCTGATCGCCACGGCGGATCAGCCGTCGTCGCCACACGTGGTGTCCTACTGTGACACGTCGACAGTTCCCCGGGCCGGAACCTGCACGGCCGAACGCGAGGCTCTGAGCCGAAGGACCCGATGCCATGAGCGACGCACAGCCCGACCCAGCCGCCGCGGCCTCACCGAGCCCGTTCGAGCTGGTCAGGACCCGGGGCTACGTGGCGCTGCTGGTGCTCGGGGCCATCGTCGGCGTCCCGGTCGCGGCCGCCGCCTACTACTTCCTGAAGATCGTGACCAACGGTCAGGAGTGGCTCTTCACCACCCTTCCCGACGACCTCGGGTTCGACGGCACCCCGATCTGGTGGCCCCTGCCGATCGTGGCGTTGGGCGGCCTGCTCGTGGGACTGACCCTGCACTTCCTCCCCGGATCGGGAGGCGAGAACCCGGCCGAGGGCTTCAAGTCCGGCGGCGTCGTCACCCCCGCTGAGCTGCCGAGCATCTTCCTGGCGGCACTGGCCACGCTGGTCTTCGGTGCCGTGCTCGGCCCCGAGGCGCCGTTGGTGCTCATCGGTGCGGGCATCGCGATCCTGATCGTCCGGCTCGTCAAACGGGACGCGCCGAACCAGGCGGTCGTGGTCATCGGCGCGGCCGGCAGCTTCGCCGCCATATCGACGGTGCTGATCTCGCCGATCGCCGGTGCCTTCCTGCTGCTGGAGGCCGCCGGCATCGGCGGCGGCCTGGTGAGCGTGATCCTGCTGCCCGGGATGCTCGCAGCCGGCATCGGCGCGCTCGTCTTCATCGGGCTCGACGACCTGACCAGCTCCAGCTCCGTCTCCCTGGCCGTGCCCGATCTCCCCCCGGTGAGCACACCGACGTTCGGCGAGCTCCTGTGGGCGATCGGGATCGGCCTGGCCGCGGCGGTGGTCGGCATCGCCATCCGTCGCCTGGCCTTCCAGCTCCAGCCGTTGGTCGTGCCCCGCAAGGTGATCATGACCACGGTCTTCGGCCTGGTGGTCGGCGGCCTCGCCGTCATCTTCGAGGAGGTCACCGGCAAGGCCTCCTCGAACGTGCTCTTCTCCGGCGAGGCGTCGCTGGCTCCGCTCATCCAGCAGGCGGGAGCGTGGTCCGTGGGCGCCCTGGTCATGCTCGTGATCTGCAAGGGGCTGGCCTACAGCACATCGCTGGCCGCGTTCCGAGGCGGCCCGACGTTCCCCGGCATGCTCATCGGGGCCGCGGGCGGCATGGCCCTCTCCCACCTTCCGGGCCTCCCGATGGTCGCCGGTGTCGGCATGGGCATCGGGGCCATGACCGTGGTCATGCTCGGCGGCCTGCCGCTCACCTCGGTGCTCCTGACGCTGCTCTTCCTGCAATCCGATGGCCTGGAGATCATCTCCGTGGTGATCGTCTCCGTGGTGGTCGCCTACGCCGCATCGGCGTGGCTTCAGCCATGGCTCCGGCCCCAGTCAGCCGAGACGAGCGGCGACGCGCGCGCCGCAATCCCGGCGACGCCGACCTGAGCCCGGTGCCACCATGAGCGCATGATCGCTGCCTTCTCCATCACGCCGCTCGGCATCGGCGACTCGGTGAGCGCCTCGGTGGCCGACGCCGTGCGCCTGGTCCGCGAGAGCGGGCTGCCCAACGAGACGAACGCCATGTTCACCAACGTCGAGGGCGAGTGGGACGAGGTGATGGGCCTGATCAAGGCGTGCGTGATGAAGGTCGGCGAGTCGGCACCGCGGGTCAGCGTCGTCGTCAAGATCGACCACCGCCCGGGCACGACCGACGGCCTGCACCACAAGGTCGAGGCGATCGAGCGGCACCTCGAGGAGCCGGCCCCTTGACCTCGACCTTGTGAGGTCTTACGGTGCGAGCATGTCCCTCACCGCTCCCGCACCCGTGATCGCCGACCTCCGCCCCGAGGACCTCGCCGACCCGCCGCCGAGCCGTTCGCGTCGCTCTCCGACGCCGAGCTGACCGACGCGGTCGCCGCGCGTCATCAGCCGACCCAAGGCCGAGGAGGCCGACTCGTTCATCCTGCACGCCCCGCTCGAGCTGCTGGCCCGGACCGCCCTGCTGCCGCTCGTCGAGCCCGACCGCCGAGACCTCGCTCGACGGCGGATGCTCTGGCTCGGCGCCACCTACGCCGACGCGGGACCGACGGCGGAGCACGACGACCGGCCGGACCGCACCTCGTCGGCCGACCCGGTCACCGGCCGCCGCGGCTCGACGATCTGGCCGCCGCGATCGATCGGGGTGACCTCGACGGCGCCGACGACGCGGCCGGGGCGCTCTCCTCCATGCTCCCTGCCGCCGATCTCGGCGCCGCCCTCACCCAGCTCGTGCTCCCCCGCCTGTCCGCCGCGGCGCACGGCAACATCTTCCTGTTCCAGCTGCCGCGCATCGCCCCCCGGGGTCGGGCCGGGGTGATGGCCCGTGGGCTCGTCCGCGAGCTCGCCCGCCATCCCGAGTGGAACCTGACGTGGCACCTCGACCGGTCGACGGCCACCGCCGACGACCTGGCCGAACCGGCCGACCGCGGCGACGAGCTGGTCGATGCGCTGCTGCGACCCCGGTCCCCCGGCCCGCTCGACACGAACTTCATCTTCCCGACCATGTCGCTGGTCGAGCAGTCGGGGCTGGCGGCCGAGCTGCTCGACCAGCCGACCCGGGCGATCGGGCTGCGGTCCGCCCGGCGGGCCCTCCTGCGGGTGGCGGCGTGGTCGATGCTGCAGGACGACCCGGACCAGGCGCCCTACGGCTGGAGCCATTGCCTCACCCTGCCCCAGGCCGCCCTCGGCGTCGCTCCTGCCGCCACCGACCCCGCCGATGCCATCGCCGTCGCCGCCACCTACGTCCTCGGCTTCCGCGCCACCCTGGGCCGGGTGACCCTCGATCCCGGGTGGGTCCCCGAGCCGCTCGACATCGGCGACGACGCCGATCGGCTCGACGCCCTCGCGGGTCGGCCCGACGAGGCGGCGGCGGCCACCTGGCACGCGGCCGAGCCGATCGTGGCGCCGCTCGTCGCCCGAGCTCGCCGGCTACGCCGCCGCCCACCCCGACGCCCATCTGGCCAAGTACACCGTCGCCTGCCTCGACGCGGCCAGTGCCGATCCCGACGCCGCCCACGTCTTCCTGGCGGCCGCGGCGTTCCTGGGCGCCTGGTGGCGGCAGCTCCCGAGCGACGACCCCCTGCTTCCCGCACCCTTCGTCGACTGACCGGCACACGGCTCGCCGGGTCACGATGGCGGCGCCCGTGACGGCGGTCACCGAGCGCACAAGAATGGCGACACCAGCCAGCCCGAAGCGGTTCACAGCCGCGAAACCCGGGAGACCGGCACCGGCGCGATCGTGCGATCCATGGACCTGCAAGGAGAGTTCCTCGGAGCCATCGAGCGTGTCGTGGTCAGCCCGTCGGCCGGCATCTTCACCGCGGTGACCGACCTGCCGGCGACGGTGGAGGTCGGCGCGACGCTCGGCTTCGTGCACGCCAACGGCACCGCGACCCCGGTGCTCTCGCCCTTCGGCGGCCACCTCGTCTCCGTCGTCGCCTCCGACGGCGAGCGGCTCACGTCGCACCAGCGCGTGGCCTGGCTCCGCGCCGCCTGACCCCGCGCTTCGACGCGCACGATCGCCAGCAGCGGTAGCGACGCGACCCACCCGTGAGCAGCGCGCCCTAGCCTGCCGCCATGGGGCGGAAGCGATGATCGACTGGCTGTTCCGCAACCGCCGGACCGGCGTGATCACCATCGCCCAGTTCCCGAACGCACCGCTCATCGTGTTCCTGGTGGCTGCGGGCGTTCGGTGGATCTTCCACCCCTCCGGTGCCGTCGGGACGATCATCGCCGTCGTCGCCACCGTCTCCCTGATCGTGTGGGCCGCCGACGAGATCGGGCGCGGGGTCAATCCCTGGCGACGTTTCCTCGGCGCCGGCGTGCTCGCCTTCACCGTCATCGGCCTGCTCACCCGCTGACCGACGGACCGGCAGCGCGTAGCGTGCGGCCATGGTGACGCGCTGGATCCCGGGCATCGCCCTGGTCAGGGACTACCAGCGCGCGTGGCTGAGCCACGACCTGATCGCCGGGCTGGTGCTCACCGCCCTGCTGGTGCCCCAGGGGATGGCCTACGCCGAGCTGGCCGGGCTGCCCGCGGTGACCGGGCTCTACACCACCGTCCTGGCCCTGCTGGCCTACGCCGCGTTCGGGCCGTCGCGGATCCTCGTGCTCGGGCCCGACTCCGCGCTCGGCCCGCTGATCGCGGCGGCGCTCCTGCCGCTCGTCGGCGCCGACGGCGACCCGACCAAGGCCGTCGCGCTGGCCAGCGCCCTGGCCCTGATGATGGGCCTGGCGTGCGTGCTGGCCGGCGTGGCCAGGCTCGGTCGGATCGCCGAGCTGCTGTCGAAGCCGGTGCGGGTGGGCTACCTCAACGGCATCGCCCTGGTGGTGGTGGTGGGGCAGCTGCCCAAGCTGTGCGGGTTCAGTGCCTCGAGCGGCAACCTCATCGATCAGGCGCGCGCCTTCGTCGACGGGGTCCGCAACGGCGACACGGTGGCGGCGGCGCTGGTCATCGGACTGGCCTCGCTCGCCGTCATCCTCGGGTGCCACCGCTGGCTGCCGATGGTGCCCGGCGTGCTGGTGGCGGTGGTCGGGTCCATCATCGCCGTCGGGGTGTTCGACCTGGTCGCCCACGGCGTCACGGTGGTCGGTGAGGTGCCGTCGGGATTCCCGACGCCGGCCATCCCCGACATCAGCCTCAGCGAGCTCCGCACGCTCGCCCTCGCCGCGGTCGGCGTGGCCTTCGTCACCCTGGCCGACACCAGCGCGCTGTCGAGGAGCCTCGCGGCCAAGCGGGGTGACGACGTCGACCCGAACCAGGAGATCGCGGCGTTGGGAGCGGCGAACCTCGCCGCCGGGCTGTTCCAGGGATTCCCCGTGAGCGCGTCGGCGTCGCGGTCCGCGGTGGCCGAGGACACCGGCTCCCGCACCCAGCTCACCGGGGTGGTCGGCGCCGCCGCCATCGTCCTGATCCTGGTGGCCTTCAACGGGATCATGACCGACCTCCCGACCTCGACCCTGGCCGCCATCGTGATCGCCGCCGCGGTGAGCCTGTTCGACCTGCCCACCCTGCGCTGGCTGTGGCGGGTGCGCCGGACCGAGCTGATGTTCTCGATGGCCGCCCTGCTCGGCGTCGCCCTGGTCGGCGTGCTCCAGGGCATCGTGATCGCCATCGTCTTGTCCCTCGCCGACTTCATCCGCCGCGCCTGGCGCCCCTACGACGCCGTGCTCGGGCGTCTGCCCTACCAGCGCGGCTACCACGACATCGAGCGCCACGACGACGCCCAGCAGATCCCCGGCCTGGTCCTCTACCGCTTCGACGCGCCGATCTTCTTCGCCAACGCCGACTGGTTCGAGGAGAGCGTCAAGGCTGCCGTCGCCGCTCGCGACGAACCGGTCGCGTGGGTGATCGTGGCCGCCGAGCCCATCACCGACATCGACACCACCGGCGCGGACATGCTCACCGACCTGCTGGGCGACCTCGAGCGGGAGGGCATCGACCTGGCCTTCGCCGAGCTGAAGGGCCCAGTGAAGGACCGCCTACGCCGCTACGAGCTCTACGACCGCGTCGGCGACGATCGCTTCTTCCCGACGCTCGGCACGGCCATCGACGCCTACCTCCACATCACCGAGGTGCAGTGGGAGGACCCTGCGCCACCCCTCTGAGGTCGGTCACGACCCGGCGTTGAGCTCCTGGGACGTGAAGAGGCTGCGGAGGGTGAGGCTGGCCTCGGTGAGGGCGGTGTGGTTCCCGCCCGAGCGGTCGATCACGCAGAGCACCTGATCGACCTTGGCGCCCTGCTCGCGGAGCTGATCGGTCGACTGCACGACCTGGCCGCCGGTGGTGATGACGTCCTCGACCACGAGCACCCTCCGGCCGTCGACCGATGCGCCCTCGGCCAGCTTGGTGGTGCCGTAGGGCTTGGCCGCCTTGCGCACGAAGGCGGCCGGGATGCCGGTGACGAGCGACAGCGCGGTGGCGACCGGCACGCCGCCGAGCTCGAGCCCGGCCAGCACCTCGGTGCCGTCGGGGATCAACCGGGCGGCCAGATCGGCCACCGCGGCGAGCAGCACCGGGTCGGCCTCGAAGAGGTACTTGTCGAAGTACTGGTCGCTGACCTGGCCCGACCGCAGCTCGAACCGACCGGTCAGCCGGCAGACGTCGTTGATCCGGGTCGCGAGCTCCTGTCGATCCACCCGTGCAGTCTCTCGCGCCCGGGCCCCGAGCGCCGCAATGGACAGGTGGGTACAGTCCGCGCGGTGATCGCGCAGGCACCGTTCGGCCGCACCGGGCACCAGAGCTCCCGCACCATCTTCGGGGCCGCGGCCCTGGGGTCGATGCGCCAGGAGCGGGCCGACGAGGTGCTGGCCCTGCTGCTGCAGCACGGCGTGAACCACATCGACACCGCCGCGAGCTACGGCGACTCGGAGCTGCGGGTCGGGCCGTGGATGGCCGAGCACCGGTCGACGTTCTTCCTGGCCACCAAGACCGGCGAGCGCACCGGCGCCGGCGCCCGGGCCCAGCTCGAAGCCTCGCTCGAGCGCCTGCAGGTCGACCAGGTCGACCTCATCCAGCTGCACAACCTGGTCGAGCCCGACGAGTGGGACGTGGCCCACGGGCCCGGCGGCGCGGTCGAGGCCATGGCCCGGGCCCGAGACGAGGGCCTCGTGCGGTTCATCGGCGTCACCGGCCACGGCAACCGCATCGCTCGCATGCACCTGCGCAGCCTCGAACGCTTCCCGTTCGACTCGGTGCTGCTCCCCTACAGCTTCGTCGGCCTGCAGGACGACGCCTACCGGGCCGACGTCGACGAGCTGCTCGCGGTGTGTGCCGAGCAGCAGGTGGCGGTGCAGACCATCAAGTCGATCGCCCGGCGGCGCTGGGCCCCCGATCACCCCGGCCCGCGCTTCAGCTGGTACGAGCCGATGCAGGACGAGGAAGCCATCAGCCGCGCCGTGCAGTGGGTGCTGGGCAATCCGCAGGTGTTCCTCAACACGTCGAGCGACGCCCGGCTGCTCGGCCTCGCCCTCGACGCGGCCGAGGCGTTCGGCGCGGTCGGGTCGACGCGGCCGAGCGACGCCGACATGCGGGCCGACCTCGATGCCCTCGGGGTCGAGCCGCTGTTCGACGGCGCCGACCTCGAACGCATCTGAGGGCTGTCGAGTCGTCGGGGCCGACTCGAACGGGCACGGCAGCGCGTCGACCGACGACAATGGGGCGGTGACCCCTCCCAGCCCCATCGACCGGCTCTTCGGTGCCGTCGTCCCCCGCGCCGTCGACGCGGTCGACATCGAGAGCCTCGTCGAGCAGGTCGACCTCGACAAGCTGATCGCCGAGGTCGACCTCGACAAGGTGCTGCAGTCGGTCGACCTCCAGGCGCTGTTGGAGCGGATCGACCTCGATGCCCTGCTCGAGCGGATCGACCTGAACGCGCTGGTCTCCCGCCTCGACCTGAACACGCTCATCTCCGGCGTCGACATCGACGGGCTCATCCAGCGGGTCGACATCGACGGCGTCGTCAAGCGGGTCGACATCAACGGGGTGGTCCAACGGGTCGACATCGACGGGATCGTGCAGAGCGTCGACATCGACGGGGTGGTCCAACGGGTCGACGTGGGCGGGATCATCCAACGGGTCGACGTCGACGCGATCATCCAGGAGGTCGACATCGACGGGATCATCGGTCGGGTCGACATGCCGGCGCTCATGGAGCGGGCCCAGATCGACCAGATCGTCAGCAACGCCAGTCGGGGCGTGTTCACCCGAATGCTCGACTCGCTGCGGCGGCAACTCGCCGGCGTCGACATCTTCCTGATCGGCCTCGTCAACCGGCTGTTCCGCCGCCCGCGCGAAGCGGCCACCATCACCGCCGGCACCATCACCGGCCACATCGCCGGCGGGGTCACCCGCCTCGCGGCGTGGGCGGCCGACGCCCTCACCATCTCCTTCTCCTACGGCCTGCTCATCGCCGCGGCGCTCTTCCTCTTCAACCTGCTCACCGGCGACGACGTCCAGGCCGATGGCCACGGGGGTTGGTGGGCGCTCGGGTACGCGTGCTTCGGCTTCCTCTACTACCTGATCGGCCTCGTCCTCACCGGCCGCTCGATCGGCAAGGGCCTGATGGGGCTGCGCGTCGTGGGGCCGGGCGATGCCCCGATCTCGCCCACCCGCGCCCTGGTGCGCACGCTCGTCTACCCGCTCAGCTTCATCCTCTGGCTCGGCCTGATCCCCATCGTGACCGGCAAGCGCCGACGGGCCCTGCACGACTGGGCCGCCGGCACCACCGTCGTCTACGACTGGGGGGACCGACCGAGCGAGCTCCCCGCCCCTGTCGCCGACTGGCTGAGCCGACACCAGATCGACGCCGGCCCGCCGGCCACGGTGCCGGTCGTGTCGCCGACCCTCACCCTGGCCACCTCCGACGGCCAGCCGGCCGCCCCGTCGGTCCCGTCATCGACCGATCACTCCGACGAGGTCACCGCTTCCTGACCAGCCGACCCGTCAGGCCGGTGGGTTCAGTAGCACCAGGGGGATCTCGCGGTCGGTCTTCTCCTGGTAGCCGGCGTAGTTCTTGTACTGGGCCGTGACGGTCGGCCACAGGCGGGCCCGCTCGTCGGGGTCGGCGACCGTGGCGACCATCGGCTGCTTCGGGCCGCCCTTGAACCTGACCTCGACCTCAGGGTGGTCGCGCAGGTTGAGGAACCAGGCCGGGTGGTGGTCGTCGCCGCCTCGCGACGCGACGACGACGATGGTGTCGCCCTCCTGCACCGGCGAGGTGAGCATCACCGACCGGTGCTGGCCGGTCTTGCGCCCGACGGTGGTGAGCTCGACCACCGGCATGCTGCCGGCGTCCCACCCGAGCTTGCCGAAGCTCACGGCGAGGACTGCTCGGTGGATCGCGTTCATGGTCTTCAACGCCAGGTCGCTGGGCATCCCGCGACCCTACGCCCGTCCTCCGGCCTGGGCCACCGGTCGCGTCGGCGATGATGGGCGCCCATGATCGCCGCCCTCAACGCCTGGTCGCTGGTGGCCGTCGCGGCGGCGGGAGCGGCCTGCGGGCTGGTCAACACCATCGCCGGCGGCGGATCGCTGATCCTCTTCCCCGTGCTGCTGCTCGTCGGCCTGGCCCCGCTCGACGCCAACGTGACCAACTCGGTGTCGACGTGGGCCGGCTACGTCGGCGGGGTCGGCGGGTTCCGCACCGAGATCCGCGAGCAGCGCCACCGCCTGCCCCGGCTGGTGGTGGCGACGATCCTGGGGAGCGCCACCGGCTGCATCCTGCTGCTCGTCACGCCGTCGGCCGCGTTCGACGTGGTCGTGCCCTTCCTCGTGCTGCTCGCCACGGTCATGACGGCCGTGCAGCCCTACGTGCAGCGCCGGCTCAGGGAGCGGACCACCGATCACCCCCAGCCCGGTGTCGCCGCGGTGCTCTCGATCTTCGCGGCCACGATCTACGGCGGCTACTTCGGTGCCGCGTTGGGCGTGATCGTGCTCGCCGTGCTCGGCCTCACGATCCGCGACACCATCCGCAACCTGACCGCCTCGAAGGCCCTGATCTCCCTGGTCGACGCGACGGTCAGCGTCATCATCTTCGGCCTCTTCGGGCCGGTGCACTGGGTCTACGTCGCCATCGCCGCGCCGACCACGCTGCTCGGCGGCTACCTGGGCGCCCACGTCGCCCGGCGGATGAACGAGCAGGTGCTGCGCGGCTGCGTGGTGGCCCTCGGCCTCACCGTCTCGATCGCCCTGTTCGCCCGGCTGGCGTAGGTCAGCCCGATCCGGCGTCGAGGTAGAGCCAGCGGCGACCCACCCGGGTGAACCGACTGGCCTCGTGCAGCACACCCGGCCGCCCGTCACGCCGGTGGTGCGCAAGGAACTCGACCGTCCCCTCCTCGTCGAACGGGCCGCCCCCGTCGGTGGCCACGATCTCGAGCTGCACCCACTCGACGGCGGGGTCGAGGGCGACGACGCGCGGCCGGGTCGACGGGTGCCACGAGTGCCGCAGGTAACCGTCGTCGAGCACCGCGTACGCGCTGTAGCGGCTGCGCATGAGCTGCTCGGCCGTCGTCGCCTCGGTCTCGCCCCGGTGCAGCCTCCCGCAGCAGCGCTCGTAGCTCTCGCCCGTGCCGCAGGGGCAACGGGGCTCAGCCGATCTGGCGATCGTGGCCCTCCCAGTAGGGGGCCCGCAGATCCTTCTTGAGCACCTTGCCGCTCGGGTTCCGGGGCAGCACGTCGACCCACTCGACGCTGGTCGGGCACTTGTATCCGGCCAGGCTCTCGCGGCAGTAGGCGATGAGCTCGGGCTCGCTGGCCTCGGCGCCGGGCGCACGCACGACCATGGCCTTCGGGGTCTCGCCCCACTTGTCGCTGGGCACGCCGATCACCGCGACGTCGGCGACCCCCGGGTGCGACATCAGCACGTTCTCGACCTCGGCCGGGTAGACGTTCTCGCCGCCCGACACGATCATGTCCTTGACCCGGTCGTAGAGGTAGACGTAGCCGTCCTCGTCGAAGTAGCCGGCGTCTCCCGAGCGGAACCAGCCGCCGGGGCGGATCGCCTCCGCGGTCGCCTCGGGTAGGTTCCAGTAGCCCTTCATGACCGTGGTGCCACGGATCCAGATCTCGCCCACGTCACCCACCGGCACGTCCTCGCCGGTGGCCGAGTCGACGACCCGGATCTCGCTGGTGGGCGTGGGCAGGCCCGCGGCCCGGAGGCGGTGGCGGTTGGACCCGTCGGGATCGTGGTCGGCCGCGGGCAGCAGCACGACGGTGCCGGTGGTCTCGGTGAGGCCGTAGGCCTGCATGAACTGGCAGCCGAACGTGCGGATCGAGTCCGACAGCACCTGCTCGGAGATGGGCGAGGCACCGTAGAGGAACGTGCTCAGCGCCGAGTAGTCCCGCTCGTTCGACCCCCGGCACCGCCAGCATGAACTGCAGCACCACCGGCACCAGGAAGGCATGGGTGATGCGCTCGCGCTCGATGACCTCGACCAGGGCGGCGGGATCGATGTCGCGGATGAGCACGTTGGTGGCCCCGACGGCGAGCCCGGCCAGCACCCAGCCGCCTCCGCCGATGTGGAACAGCGGCATGGCCACCAGGTTGACCGAGTCGGGGCCGAAGCCCATGAGCTCGGGGTACATGTCGAGGCCCGACGTGAGGTTGCGCCTGGGTGAGCTGCACGCCCTTCGGCCGCCCCGTCGTGCCCGACGAGTAGAGCTGGTAGGCGACGTCGTCCATCGCCTGCGGCACCATCGGGTCGTCGGCCGGATGGGCGTCGCGCCAGTCGGCGAAGCTCGGGAAGGCCTCCGAGCGGCCGATGACGAGGATCGTGGTGTCGGGCAGCTCGCCGGCGATCTTCTCGACGACGGGCGCGAACTCCTCGCCGACGGCGAACACCTTGGCCTCGGCATCGGCGACGATCACCGCGATCTCGGGCGGCGCCAGGCGGAAGTTCACCGGGGTCGGCACCGCGTTGAGCTTGGCCGCGCCGTAGAACAGCTCGATCTGCTCCGGGCTGTTCTTGTCGAGGTAGGCGACGTGGTCCCCGGGACCGACGCCTGCCGCCCGCAGCGCCTGGGCCACCCGGCTCGAGCGCTCGTCGAGCTCGCGGTAGGTCATCTCCTCGTCGCCCCAGCGCAGCGCCGGGTGGTCGGGCTGCTCGGCGGCCCAGTGACGGATCGTTTCAGCGGTGGTCATCACGGCAGGACTCCTCAGCGCGTGTCGGTTGCGCCGCCCCCGGCAGCCCGACCACTCTTGCACCGCACCCCCGGGCGTGCTCAGCCGGGCCCGCTACCGCAGGTGTGCCACGATCCAGGGATGCGCCGGATGCCCAGCATGGTGCGGTGAGCGGTCCCGCTGACGCGCTGGTCGGTCGGACGAACGAGCTCGATCGACTCGTCGCCGCCCTGCCCCGAGCAGGCGGCGGCGCGGGGTCGAACCTCACCCTCGTCCTCATGGCCGACGAGCACGAGCAACCGCCCTTCGGGCTCTGGATCGGCAGCGGTCGGGCCCTGGGCGCGCCGTTCCCCGGGGCCGATCCCACCCTCACGCCCACGGAGCATGGCCACGTCCGCCGGATCGAGGCGGCCCGGGCCTTCCTGGTCGACGCCGTCACCGACTGCTGGCGCACGGTCGCGGCGGGAGGTGTCCCGAGCGAGCACCAGGACGCACGGGCGGCGCTCAGCTCGATGCAGGCCATGCGCGCCGGCCTCGATGCGGTGGACGTGGCCTTCCACTTCAGCGGCGCCGGCGCGGCGTACCTGTCGTCGCCGACGGGACGATGCTTCCGGGACCTCCACACCGCCGGCCTGCACCTGGCCTACAGCGAGGGCCGGCTGGCCACCTACGCCCAGGCGCGGCTCGGCGTCGAGCCGCCACCGCTCGTCCCCCGGGTCGGTGGCTGATCCGACCGACCGGCTACCCGCCGAGCAGGATGCCCCGGGCGTAGTTGGCCTGACCGCCGTGCTGCACCTCGTCGTCGACGATGCTGACGAGTCGCACCCCCAGCGTGACCGGTGGGTCCCACCGCTCGTCGACGATGCGGTCGAGGTCGGCGGGGGTGACAGTCTCGAGGTAGTCCCTCGTGCGGGCCGACACCGCGGCGTAGTACTCGAGCAGCACCTCGGGCCCGTCGGGTCGGATCGTGGCGACCTGCTCGGGCGTGTGCCCCCAGCCGCTGTTCTCCGGATCCGGCTCGACGCCGATGCGGGCGGCGTAGTCGCCGCTCGTCCAGACCTGGTCCGCCTCGAGCAACTCGGCGACGTGGGCGTCCTCGACCCGCGTCAGGTGCCAGATCAGCCACCCGATGGGGTTCGAACCGGTGACCGGCGGCGTCGCCAGCTGCTCGGCATCGAGGCCGTCGACCGCGTTGCTCACGTGCTCGGCCACCCGGCCGAACAGCTCGATCAGGATCTCGCTCGTCTCCACCCCTCTGCCCTCCACGTCGCTCCGGCTGTCGTACCCTGCATGGTCGCACAGCCGTAGCTCAGCCACTCGAGGGGATGGACCGATGACCGAGACACTCGTGCTGATCGGAACGGCCAAAGGGTTGTTCTCACTGCGATCGAGCGATGGGAGGGCGGGCTTCGAGCTCTCGGGGCCGGAGCTCACCGGCGAGGAGGTCTACTCGACCTGCATCGACACGCGTTCGGCGGAGCCGCGCCTGTTCGCCGGGTCGCTGAGCATGCACTGGGGACCGGTCATCCGGCGATCCGACGACCTGGGCGCCACCTGGACCGAGCAGGACCACGCCGCCCTCGCGTTCCCGGCCGACACCGGCGCCGCCCTGGCCCGCATCTGGCAGCTCGCGCCCGGTGGGGCCAGCGAGCCCGACGTCGTGTACGCCGGCGTCGAGCCGGCCGCCCTCTTCCGGAGCGACGACGGCGGCCACACCTTCGACCTCGTCCGCGCGCTCTGGGAGCACCCGCACCGCGCCGAGTGGAACCCCGGTGGAGGCGGGCTCTGCATGCACACCGTGCTCGTGCACCCTGACGACCCGGACCGGCTGCTCATCGCGGTCTCGGCCGCGGGCGTCTATCGCAGCGACGACCGCGGCGAGACCTGGCGGGCCGCCAACCACGGCATCGTCGCCGGCTTCCTGCCCGGTGCGCCTACGCCCGAGTTCGGCCAGTGCGTGCACAAGGTCTCGCGCGACGCCGTCGATCACGAGCGGCTCTACCTGCAGCACCACGACGGCATATACCGCAGCGACGACGGCGGCGACACCTGGAACCCCATGCAGTCGATCGGCGGCGTCGACTTCGGCTTCCCCGTCGTGGCCCATCCCACCCGGCCCGACACGGCCTATCTGCTGCCGTTGAAGGGGGCCGAGTTCCGCTGCACGCCGGACGGTCGCTGCATCGTCTGGCGCACGACCGATGCCGGGGCGTCGTGGACCGCGCTCACCGACGGGCTGCCCCAGACCGACGCGCACCTGACCGTGCTGCGCGACGGGTTCACGACCGACGGCGACGACCCCGCCGGCCTCTACTTCGGCACCCGCAGCGGCGAGGTCTACGGCTCGGTCGACGACGGCGACACCTGGCGGCAGCTCGCCGCGCACCTGCCGCCGGTGCTCTCGGTGCGGGCCGCACCGATCCCGTGACCGGGCCGTCCGACGGCGCCACGCCAGCGGCGGAGGTCGGCGTGGTCGTGCGGGTGCCGGGCGCGCTGCGGAACCTCTGTGGTGGCGCGGGCTCGCTCTCGTTCGGGCTCCCGGCTCCCGCCACCGTCGCCGACCTCGTCGACGCCATCGGCCGGGCGCATCCCCCGCTCGAGCGCCGGATCCGCGACGAGCAGGGCGAGCTGCGCCCCCACGTCAACCTGTTCGTCGGCGACGACAACGTGCGCGCCCTCGACGGGCTGGCCACCGTGCTCCGTCCGGGTGCCGAGCTGTCGATCCTGGCCGCCATCTCGGGCGGCCAGGACCAGCAAGCCTTCGCCGGACCCGGCTCCGCCTAGGGGCGAGAGGTGATCTCCTGCACCGACCACCTGTTGCCGTCGGGGTCGGCGAAGTGGACGAACCGGCCCCAGGGGTGCTCCTCGATCTCGGTGACCTCGACCCCACGCCCGACGAGCTCGGCCCGGGCCACATCGATGTCGTTCACGCAGAGCTGCACGCCGTCGACCGATCCCGGCGCCGCCGCGGTGAGGCCCTTGCCCAGGACGATCGAGCAGCCGGACCCCGGCGGGGTCAGCTGGACGAAGCGGATCTCGTCGCTCACCGTGTGGTCGTGGTCGGCCGCGAAGCCCACCTGGTCGGCGTAGAAGGCCTTGGCCCGGTCGACGTCGGTGACGGGGATGGCCACCACCTCGAGCGTCCAGTTCATGTCGTGCTCCTCGTGTGTCGTGCCGTCGTCGACGGCGTACGAGGAGCACTCTGCGCCCCGAAACCGGTCAGCCAGTGGCCGGTTTCGAGAGCTTCTCGGCCCGGGCCTCCGCTTCCGCGTCGGCCAGCGTGCGGCGGACGTCCTCGACGTCGAACGGGCTCCTCGCGCCGGTCGCCGGGTCCCACTGGCTGCGGGGCGCACCGAAGAAGTCGCCGCCGTAGACGTGGATCGCCGCCGCGTGGGACCGCCCCGGGTTCTCGACCGAGTGGACCGCCTCCCTGCCCAGGAGGGCGACGTCGCCCGCTCGCAGCTCGGAGCCGCCCGACACCTCGAGGCCCTCGTCGGTGCGACGGTAGAAGGTGTTGTCCTCGCATCCGCCGTAGATGCCGTTGGCGGCCCACATCTGGTGGTCGTGGGGGAACAGCACCACGTGCGGCGGCCAGACGAACTGCAGGATCGTGAGGTCGTCCGACGCGTACAGGGTGCGCAGGGTCCACCGATCGGCCTCGCCCAGCGCGGCATCGATCTCGGACGGGCGCGACACCGCCCGCTCGACCAGCTCCTTGACCGCCAGGGCGGGCTGGGCCTCGCGCAGCGCGTCGGTGCAATCGGCGATGAACTCGTCCAGGTCGAACATCGGGACACCTCCTCCTCCGAGCAGTCTCCCGGCTCGGGGGCCCGGTGTCGAGGGGTCGGCGGTGTCACTCGAGGTCGAAGAAGCGGCGGACGCGAGCCGACCGTCGGGGGATGAGCCGAGCAGGTCGACCCCACGCGCTCCGGACCGACGCCGGGATGGTTCCTCCGGATCGGACCTCACGTTTCGTCGTCTGGCAACGTTTACCCCGATGTGATGGCGCAACCGTTCGAAGAGCTCCTCGCCGAGCACGGCCCGGTGGTGATGCGTGTCTGCCGGGCTCTCGTGGGTCCGGACGACGCCGACGACGCATGGTCCGAGACGTTCCTCTCGGCGCTCGAGGCCTACCCGCGGCTGCGGCCCGACAGCAACGTGCGGGGTTGGCTCGTCACCATCGCCCATCGCAAGGCGATCGATCAGCTCCGGGCCCGGGCCCGCACGCCCGTCCCGACCGGTGACCTCCCCGAACGACCCGCGACCGACGATCCGACCGTCGACCTCGCGGTCGACCGCGACACCGACCTGTGGGACGCCCTCGCCGCGCTGCCGTTCAAGCAGCGAGGAGCGGTGGCCTACCACCACCTCGCCGGGCTGCCCTACGCCGAGGTCGGCCCGTTGCTCGGCAGCAGCGAGACCGCGGCCCGACGAGCCGCGGCCGACGGGCTGGCCGGCCTCCGCCGGGCCTACCCGACCTCGACGACCTCCACGACCCCGACGACCTCCACCACCTCCACGACCTCCACCCGATCACACGCGAGAGGACGCTCCCGATGATGACCACCCGCTCCCGCACCGACGCCCAGATCGTCGACGACCTGCTCACCTTCGACCCGACCTCCCTCCCGGGCCTCGATCGCCAGCACGACGACCTGGTTGCCCGAGCCGCGCAGGCCGACCTGCTCGACGTCTCCTACCGCACCGTCGACAGCCCGCTCGGTCCCCTGCTGCTCGCCGCCACCCCGACCGGTCTGGTGCGGGTGGCCTTCGACCTCGAGGGCCACGACTCGGTGCTGGCCCGGTTGGCCGCCCAGGTCAGCCCGCGCATCCTGCGATCCCCCGCTCGGCTCGACGACATCGCCCGGCAGCTCGACGAGTACTTCGCCGGCGAGCGCCGCACGTTCGACGTGCCGATCGACCTGCAGCTCGCCCACGGGTTCCGCCGCACGGTGCTCGACCACCTGCGCTACATCGCCTACGGGACCACGGCCAGCTACTCGGCGGTGGCCGCCGCGTCGGGCAGCCCCGCCGCGGTGAGGGCCGTCGGCTCGGCCTGCGCCCACAACCCGGTGCCGGTGGTGGTGCCCTGCCACCGGGTCGTGCGCAGCGACGGGACGATCGGCCAGTACCTCGGCGGTGCCGAGGCCAAGCGGGCCCTGCTGGCCCTCGAGGCGGCGTGAGTCCGGACGTGGCGACGATCACGGACATCGCCGATCGGGTCGGGGGTCTGGCCTGGCCCCAGCTGGTCGACCAGCTCGACGAGCTCGGGTGCGCTTCCACGGGCCCGCTCCTCGCTCCGGCGGAGTGCCGCGCGATCGCCTCGCTCTACGACGACGACTCCCGGTTTCGCTCGACGGTCGACATGGCCCGCCACCGATACGGCCGGGGTCAGTACCGCTACTTCGACCGGCCCCTCCCCGAGGTCGTCGACCGCCTGCGCGCCGCGTTCTGGCCGCACCTGCTCCCCGTGGCCCGCGTGTGGGCCGAACGTCTCGGTCGCGAGGCGCCCTGGCCGGACTCGTTGGACGACTGGCTCGACCGTTGCCACGACGCCGGCCAGACCCGACCGACGCCGTTGCTCCTGCGCTACGGGCCCGGCGACTGGAACGCCCTGCATCGCGACCTCTACGGCGACCTCGTGTTCCCGCTGCAAATCGTGATCGGTCTCGACCGGCCCGGCGTCGACCACACCGGCGGCGAGCTGCTGCTGGTGGAGCAACGCCCCCGGGCCCAATCGCGGGGCACGGCGCTGGTCGTCGAGCAGGGCCACGCGGTGGTCATCACCACCAGCGAGCGACCATTGTCCACGGCCCGCGGCTGGTCCGCCGCCCCCGTCCGCCACGGCGTCAGCGTCGTGCGAACCGGACAGCGCCGCACGCTCGGCCTGCTGTTCCACGACGCGGCATGAGCTCACCCGACGGTCCCGTGGAGCGCACGTGGTGGCTCGTCGGCGCCGACGGCCGGCCGGTCGCCAGCCCCCGGCCGGGCACCCTCGGCGGCCATCGCAAGACCAAGGTCTACGGTCGGCTCGATTGCCCGACGGCCCTTCGCGCCATCGCCGCGGGCGGGTACGTCGGGAACCGGGTGTTCTTCGCCGACGAGACCGCCGCCGTCGCCGCCGGCTACCGCCCGTGCGCGAGGTGCCTACCGGACGAGTACCGCGCCTGGAAGGCGCATCACGACGGCAGGTCGGGCGTGACGAAGGCGCGGCCCGAGGGGTCCGGCGGATGGCGCAGGCCCCGCAGCTCGTAGTTGGGCGCACGCCGCGGCGGCGTGAGCCCCGCGAAGGGAGCGGCGCACTCGTCGGCGACGAAGAAGGCGTTGACCCCGGCCAGCTCGGTGTGCACCAGGAGGTAGCCCTTCGACCGGCCCAGGGTGGTCAGCGCCTCGATCGAGGCGCCGAAGAACTCGGTTCGGTCCCAGGGGCCGGTGCCCGGCGGCTCGACGAGGCTGCGGCCCGGAGCGAGACCCGCGTTGTACTCGACCACCACGACGCGGGGCCGGTAGCGCGTGATCGCCTCCCACACGTAGTAGTCCTGCCCGTCGATGTCGATCGAGAGCAGGTCGAACGCGCCGGGCACTCCGGCCTGCTCGAGCAGCGACTCGATGTTCTGTGGCGTGACCATCGACCGCACGACCGTGCAGGCCCCGGGATCGACCCTGGCCTCGAGCCGCTGGTGCCGCTCGGGATCAGCCTCGATGTAGACGCCTCGCCAGCCGAGGACCTCACGCAGGAAGCGGGTGTTGCCCTCCAGCCCGTCCTCGGCCCCGAACTCGACGAAGAAGCGATCGCCATCGCCGATGCGGTCGAAGATCTCGGCCAGCACGCCGTCCTCGCCGTTCTGCGAGAACACGCGCAGCTCGGCCGCGGAGAGCGAGCGGTCGCGGAAGCCGTGGCGGCGGTCGAGCTCGGCGATGCCGTCGTAGACCAGGCGGGAGTCGACCCGACCCTCCCCCCGTCGGAGCTCGCGCACGGTCGGCTCGGCCACGTGTGCTCCCAGACGGGCCAGCAGCTTCGAGGCAGCCCTCCGCGCCCGGGTCGACAGCGACGTCATCGAGCGATCCTACGACCGCTCGCCGAGCGCGACGTTTGAGCCAGACTTCGGAGCGACATGGCCGAGCCCTCTGGACCCGACGACCTCTACGGCCTCGATCCCGCGGACTTCGTCGCGGCCCGCGACCGCCTGGCCCGTAGCCTCCGCGCCGACGGCCGGCGCGACGAGGCGGCCCGGGTGGCCAAGCTGCGCCGGCCACCGCAATCGACCTGGGCCCTCAACCTGCTGGCCCGCACCGACCCCGATCGCATCGACGCCGTGCTGCGCGCCGCGACGGCGCTGCGTGACTCGCTGGTGGACCCGGACGCCGACCGTCGCGCCGCGCAGACCGACTACCGCGACGCGATCGACGCCGCGGTGGCGGCCGCGGCCGCGCTGGCCGACGTCACCGCCGAGGACATGCGCACCCGCATCCGCACGAACCTGCTGGCGGCCGGGGTCGACGACGACCTGGCCCTCCAGCTGCAGAACGGGACCCTGCCCGACGACCAGGACGCGCCCGGCTTCGGTGGCACGCCGACCATCGGCCCCATCCCTCCACGGGCCGACCGTCCCACCGGGTCGACCACGTCCACCACCTCCCCCGCGTCCAGGAGGTCCGCCCGGATCAAGCCCCGATCGACCGGTGCCCAGGGCTCGCCTGCGGCAGACGATCGCAAGGAGGAAGCCGCAGCCGCGGCCGCCCCCGAGCAGGCGACCGCCCGGACCCGGCAGACCGAGGACGAACTGGCCCGCAGGCGGGTCACCCGGCAGCGAGCCGAGCTGGGGCGCGAGCTCGACCGGCTGCAGAAGAAGGCCCGCCGGCTCGACGAGCAGGCCGCCGCCGCCGAGGACCGCGCCGCCACCGCGCGCCAGGCCGCCGACGAGGCTGCCTCCGCCGCGGCCGCGGTCGCCGAACAGCTCGACCGACTCTGACCGACTCTGGCTGACTCTGACCAGCTCAGGCCCGGCGCCGGCCCACCGTCACGTCGATCACATCGGCGAGGAGGTCGGCGAGGTCGTCGTACGGCACGAACCCCATGCCGGCGTTGAGCAACGCACCGACGAAGGCGAGGTTCAGCGTGGTCAGGCACGCGGGGTCCGCCGCATCCTGCAGCGCCGCCGCGAAGTACCCGCTGAAGAAGGCGCCGACCTCGAGCCGCAGCTGCTCGACGTCCGGGTCGGCGGCGAGCATGGCGCTGGTCGAGGCGGCGGCGAGTTCCGGCTCCTCGGCGATCACGTGTGTCAGGTCGCGAATCGCGGCCGCGAGCCGAACCGACGCGGAGGTGCTCCTCGAGCGGGGCGCCTCGAGGGTCCGCAGGCGACGCCAGAAGACCTCGGCGACGAGGTGGTCCCTGGAGGCGAAGTAGGTGTAGGCCGTCGCCGGAGCGACGCCCGCCCGGCGTGCGACGTTCCTCACCGTGAGGCCGGGGTAGCCCTTCTCGCGGATCTCCTCCAGCGCGGCGTCCACCAGCCCGTCGACCCGGTCGCTCTTCCTGGCGGCACGGCTCGGTCGCGGTGGCGCCTCCATCTGGTCGGACATGTGTCTAGACACTAGATGGCCCTTCGTGCGCGGACTAGTGTCCGGACACGTGTCCAAGTCTCGGGTGATGGGTGTGAAAGAAGTCGTGGCTGCTGAGACCCTGGTGTTCGATCCCTACGCCTACGAGATGCACGAGGACCCCTACCCGACCTACGCGCGCCTCCGCGACGAGGCACCCGTGTACCACAACGCCGACGGCGGGTTCTGGGTGCTGTCGCGCCACGCCGATGTGATCGAGGCGTTCAGGGACCACACCCGGTTCTCGTCGGCCTTCGGGGTGTCGCTCGATCCCGCGGCGTCCGGACCGAACGCGCATCAGGTGCAGTCGTTCCTGGCCATGGACCCACCAATGCACGGCCGCATGCGGGGACTCGTCTCCCGCGGCTTCACCCCGCGCCGGGTCGCCGAGCTCGAGCCGCACATCCGTGACCTCAGCCGCGGCTACATCCGCCTCGCCCTCGAAAAGGGCAGCTTCGACTTCATCGACGACTTCGCCGGACGGCTGCCGATGGACGTCGTCTCCGAGCTCGTCGGGGTTCCGGAGGCCGACCGGGCCGAGCTCCGACGGCTGTCCGACCTGCTGCTCCACCGGGAGGAGGGCATCGACGACGTGCCTCCGGCCGGCATCGAGGCGGCGCTGGTCCTGGCGGGGTACTACGCCGACATGCTCGCCCTCCGGCGGGCGAACCCGACCGATGACCTGACGTCGGCGCTGCTCCTCGCCGATGTCGAGGGTGATCGCCTGACCGACACGGAGATCATCGGGTTCCTCTTCCTCATGGTGGTCGCCGGCAACGAGACCACGACCAAGCTCCTCGGCAACGCCTGGTACTGGGCGTGGCGGAACCCCGATCAGCGGGCGAAGCCGTTCGCCGATCTCGCCCGGGTTCCGGACTGGGTCGAGGAGACGCTCCGCTTCGACACCTCGAGCCAGATCCTCGCCCGCACGACGACGACCGACGTGACGCTCCACGGGGAGACGATCCCGGCGGGCGACCGAGTCGTCCTGCTGCTCGGGTCGGCCAACCGCGACGAACGGGTCTTCACCTCGCCCACGACCTACGACCTCGATCGTGGCCAGCAGGAGCTGCAGAACATCGCGAGCTTCGGGTTCGGCCGGCACTTCTGCCTCGGCGCCTCGCTGGCCCGGCTCGAGGCGCGCGTCTGCCTCGAGGAGCTCGTCGCCGCCGTCGCGGACTACGACATCGACGAGGCGGGCACCGTGCGTGTGCACAGCGTCAACGTCCGAGGCTTCGCCACCCTGCCGACCAGCGTCGTCGCCCGCTGACCCATCCGGAACCCCTCTCGAAATCTGTGCACTGATCGACACATGTCGTGGATCAGTGCACAGATTTCGTCGGGAGCGGGTGGTGCAGCTCTCGGTCCGGTGGCTCTACTGATCGTATGACCGGTGACCGGTTCGAGATGTTCGTGGATCAGGTTCGACCACGGCTGGCTCGGGCCTTCGCCGCGGCCTACGGACCCGATCGAGGCCAGGAGGCGCTGGCCGAGGCGATGGCCTACGCCTGGGAGCACTTCGCCGAGCTCGAGCAGATGGCCAACCCGGCCGGCTACCTCTACCGGGTGGGGACGAGCCGGTCCCGCTGGCGGCGGCGCTCGCCGGTCGGATTCCCGACGCCCGAGGAGCTGGGCCTCCCGACGGTCGAGCCGAAGCTCGCGGGGGCGCTCGCCTCGTTGCCCGACCGACAGCGGGTGTGCGTCGCCTTGGTCCACGGGTACGGCTGGACGCACCAGGAGACGGCCGACTTGTTGGGTCTGTCCCGATCGTCGGTCCAGAACCACGTTGAACGCGGGCTCGATCGCCTGCGCCGAGCTATAGGGGTGTACGACGATGCCTGATCTGTCCGAGGACCTGCGGAGCTACTTCGACGAACTGGCCGGAAGGCTGGAGCGGTCGCTCGAGCACGCGCCGGCGGACGTCTCGGAGCTCGTGCCCGAACCGCGCCGCTCGACGCGTCGGCCGTCGGTGCTGATGCCGCTGCTGATGGGCCTGGCCCTGGTGCTGGCCGTCTCGGGTGGGGTCGTGGCGGCTCGGCGGTCATCCGACACTCCGCTGGACGTGAGCGGGCCGACGACGAGCGCCCCTCCAGGGGCCACGGGCACGATCGACCTCAGCGTCGACCCCACGACCGGGCTGCTGGACGGCGACGCCGTGGCGGTGCACGCCACCGGGTTCGCTCCCGGGCAGATGGCCGCGATCGTGATGTGCACCGGCGCCCTCGCCGATCCCGGTCACGGGTCAGCTGACTGTGACCTCGAGACCCTGTCGCAGGTGCCGGCCGGCGCGGACGGGGTCCTGGATGCCACTTACCGGGTTCGTCGTCTCATCAGGGTCGACGGCGCCTACGACTGCGGCACCGAGCCGCGTGGCTGTCGCATCGCGGTCGGCCCGGACGTGCAGCCCCCAGGCGGCGGGGTCGGCGACGCGATGGCGATCGCCTTCGCACCAGGCCCGGCCGCCCCGTTGCCGACGATCTCGATGTCGCCCAGCACCGGCCTGCGCGACGGCCAGACGGTGACCGTCACCGGGGCCAACTTCGCACCGAACGTCGACGTGACCGTGACCGAGTGCCCACCGAGCACCGATTGCGGCTACGAGCCGTTCGGGGTCACCGCCCACACCGACGCGACCGGCGGCTTCCACCAGCCGCTGACGCTGCATCGCACCTTCGTCGTGCCCGCCAACCCGGGCAACGGCGTGACGACCCAGCAGCTCGACTGCACCGCGGGCTGCACGATCAACGCGGTGGAGAGCGGCCCGGCATCGAACCTGTCGGCCGAGCCCCTGCCCTTCACGCTCGTCGGATGAGGTCGGCCACGGTCGGCTCGGGCTGCGGTCGGCTCGGGGGCTCCGAAACCCCGACCGAGCATCGATGTCGACGGGAGCGTGGCCGCAGACCTGTCCGGCCGACTACAGGTCGAAGCGGTGCACGTTGATCTCGCGGGGAATCGGAGAAGCGCGCTGGCCGGTGATCGGACGAGCCGGGGGCAAGAGCATCAGGGGCTCGGGACGAGGATGCCGCGTCCGCGGAGCCGCCCGGCCTCCAGGTCGTCCATCGCGTCGTTCACCGCATCGAGGGGATAGGTCTCGGTGTGCATCACGACCTGTCCGGTGGCGTTCAGGGCCATGAGCTCGACGAGGTCGTTGTAGGTGCCGACAAGATTGCCGACGATGTTCCGCTCGGTCGAGATGACATCGATCGTGGGGATGTCGACCGTTCCGCCGTAGCCGATGACGAAGTCGCTCCCGGCCCGACGGGTCATGGCCCAGCTGTCGTGTTCGGCCCCCTTCTCGCCGACGAAGTCCAGGACGACCTCGGCCCCCTTGCCGTCGGTGAGCTCGAGAACCTGCTCGACATGCCGATCGTTCACAAGGATCGTCTCGTCGGCACCCCATTCGGCGGTGAGCGCGAGGGCCTCCTCGTTCCGATCCAGGACGACGATGCGGGTGGCGGTCATCGCCCGCAGACATTGGATGCCGATGTGGCCGAGGCCCCCGGCTCCCATGACCACGCACGTGCTGCCGGGATAGAGCAGCGGCACCGCCTTCTTGACCGCGTGGTAGGCCGTGAGCCCGGCGTCGGCCAACGCCGCCACCGCAGCGGGCTCGGTTCCGGGGGCGAGCTTGACCACCGAGCGAGCCGATGTCCGCAGGTAGTCGGCCATGCCACCGTCGGCATCGATGCCGGGGAAACGGCTGGCCTCGCAGTGCACGTCATCGCCGGCGCGGCACGCTCGGCAGAAGCCGCAGGTCACCAACGGGTGCATGATCACGGCGTCCCCCGGCTGCACGTGCTCCACCGCAGAGCCGACCGCGTCAACCCAGCCCGCGTTCTCATGGCCCAGCGTGTACGGCAGCCCCACGTTGCTCTTGGCCGCCCACTGGCCCTCGACGATGTGGAGATCCGTGCGGCACAGCCCCGCCCCGCCGATCGCCACCACCACATCGAACGGCCCGGTGACCTCTGGATCAGGGACGCCCTCAACGGTCGGCCGTTCCTCGTATCGATGCAGACGAACAGCCTTCATCGCCCCTCCTGACGGTCGTGGACGACCCCGATGGCCCTCCCCGCCTCGCATCTCATGCAAGCACCGGGCGTGATCCACGCCAAGAGCCTTTGTGCCCTTCCCCGCACCACCAGATCGGCGGAATATCGACTGGTCGACGACAAATGGAGGGCATCATCATGGCGACTCGCACCCCCGAAGAGGTCTTCGCCCACCACGGCCAGGCGCTCGGTGGCGAAGACCTCGAAGGCATCCTGGCCGACTACGCCGACGACGCGATCCTCATCGTGCAGAAGAAGGTCTACCGCGGCAAGGACGGCGCCCGACAGGTCTTCACTCAGCTGCTGAGCGACGTCCCTCAAGCGGCGTGGGACCTCGTCACCGTGTTCGCCGACGACGTCCTCTACCTCGAGTGGAAGGCCACCGGAGGTGGTCGCAAGGTCGAGGACGGCATCGACACGTTCGTCTTCCAGGACGGCATGATCCGCGTCCAGACGGTCGTCTACACGGTCCAGCCCGCCTGAACCGAGCCGGACCCCTCGGTTCTGACCCCCGGCTTCGTTCGCTCAGCGCGAGGAATCGGCGCCGAAACCCCAGGGGACAACGGGCTACAGGTCGAAGCGGTACACGTTGGTCTCGCGCCGAAAGCGTGAACGTGCTCCGACCCGCGACCAGAGGCCGTGTCAGCTGTTGGCGCTCATTCGCTCGGACGGTACGTCTCCTGCACCATCTCGTCGATGCCGGCCCCGTCCCGCTCGACCGGCTCCATGTACAGACGTCCCCAAGCGATCTGGTTGCGCTGAACCCCGACCACGATCACACCCTCCATGCCGAACGGTGAGCCGTCCGTGTGTGTACCCCGCCAGCGCCACTCGCCGACCTCCACGCCTTCGTCCGTCACTGCGGACAGGACGAGCTCCGCGGTGAAGTCCGGAACTCCAGCGAAGACGCTCTCCCAGTTCTTCCGGACCTGGTCGCTCCCTCGGAAGGCCCGGCTCGGGTGAGCTGGCTGCTCGCTCTCGTACTCCTCCGCGAAGCAGGCGACGAAGGCGTCGAGGTCATGTGCGTTCATTGCCGACAGCAGTCGGCTCATGATCTCACCCATGCTGACCTCCTGTGACTCGACATCAGCAACTCGAAGACCATCATGTCGCATGACAGACGAATCCGTCCGTTGACCGTGGTGACGATTACAGGTCGAAGCGGTACACGTTGGTCTCGCGAGGGGTGAAGCCGATGCGCCGGTAGAGGCGGTTGGCGGCTTCGCGGGACGGGCGCGATGTGAGGTCGACCGTGCGGCAGCCGGCGGCGCGGGCCCGGTCGAGCGCAGCCCGGTTGAGAGCGTCGCCGACGCCGCGGCCGCGCGCCGACTCGTCGACCACGACGTCCTCGATCCAGGCCCGCAGCCCGGTCGGGATGCGGAACATGGCGAGCGTGAGGCTGCCGACGATCTCGCCGTCGCGCTCGGGGTCGCGGGCGATCAGCAGCACCGACGCCTCGGACGCGGCGATGGCCGACAGCTCGTCGGCCGACGGCGGCGGGTTCGACTTCGACAGCTGCGGGATCAGGCGGGCGAAGGCGTCGACCACCTCAGGAGTGACCTCGTCGGCCCCCGCCACCTCGCTGACCTCGACCGCGACCTCACTCGATGGGGGCGACATGGCCGCCACCGTAGACGCCGGATCGAGTGGACCAGGTCAGGCGTCGCGGCAGAACTGGGCGATGCTCGCCGCCGTCTCGCCGCTGATGTCGGGGCAGGCCAGCGCGAAGACCTCGGTACCGTGGATGGTGCCCATCACCTGACGGCATCGGGCCGCGACGCCGGCCCGCAACAGCGTGCGGTAGAACTCGATGCCCTCGTCACGGAGGGGGTCGCACTCGTTCACGCTGACGACGGTGGGCACGAGGCCGCGGACGTCGTCCTCGGTGGCGAACGACGGCCACGCCAGCGGGTTCCCGTTCTTGAACTCCTCGATGCCGTAGGCCATGGCGCCCCGGTTGTTGTGCAGGTCGAGCAGCAGGCCGTTGTTCTCGCTCGACGACGGGAACCGCTCCTGCGGCCACGCCCCGGCGATGTAGGGGCACATGGCGTAGAGGCCTCGGACCAGGCCGAGATCGCCGTCCTGCCTGAGCTTCAGCCCGGTGGCCAGGGTCAGGTTCCCGCCGCCGCTCTCGCCGGCGACGATGATGTGGTCGGGGTCGATGCCGAGCTCGTCGGCGTGGGCGTGCGCCCACTTCAGGCCCGAGACGCAGTCGTGCAACCCGGCCGGGAACGGCTCGACCTCCGGCGCCGACGACGGGCTCACGCAGTTGCGGAAGTCGACCATGGCGACCGCGACGCCCTGGGCCGCGATGATGCGGCCCCACGATCGGTACATCCCGTCGAAGCACGACATCGTCTGCATCCCGCCGCCGTGGATGTAGTAGACGCACGGCAGCCGATCGTCGCCCTGCGGCCGGATGAACTGGATCTTGATGGTGTTGCCGTCGGGCTCGGAGGTGAGCTCGAGCGTGCTCGTGTCGAGTCCGGCCGACGGGGCGACGGTCTCGTCGTCGAGGATCTCCAGCATGGCCCGCACCTGCTCCGCCTGCGCCAGGGCCTCGGGTCGTGACACCTCTTCGAGGATCTCGTCCCGGCTGGCCACGTCCGCCTGGCCCATCTCGGGAAAGGCGTCCATCAACGCCTTGATCCGTGGATCGATGCGTGGATCCTCTGCGATGCGGCCCATGGGCCCCCCTTTCGACCGAGGACGGTGGGTCCCGTCCGGTCCCGCTCGTCGTGAGCTGCACGGAGTCTCGCGCGAGCGTCGATCACTCGCCCGGGTCAGACCTCCGTCAGGGGCGCCATGCCGGTAGCCTCCACAGATGGCCGGTGACCACCCCCGCCCCAGCGACCCGATGTCGGGCGGCGAGCACGTGCGCTGGAGCGAGCGCCCGAACCAGACCGGTGGGGTCCTCCTGATCGCCTTCGAGGGGTGGAGCGATGCCGGCGACGCCGCCTCGACCGCGGTGCGCTACCTCACCGACCAGTGGGAGCTCGAGCCCTTCGCCGACATCGACCCCGAGATCTTCTACGACTTCTCGGTGACCCGGCCGCGGGTCGAGCTCGACGACGACCTCCAGCGCCAGATCGTGTGGCCCGAGCTCACGTTCTCGGCCGGACCGGTCGGCTCCGATCCCGCGGTCGGGCCGGCGGCCAGCCTCGTCGGGGCCGAGCCGCAGCTGCGCTGGCGCACCTTCACCGAGCAGGTCATCTCGGTGGCCCGTGCCCTCGAGGTCGACCTCGTCCTCACCCTGGGGGCCCTGCTGGCCGAGGTGCCCCACAGCCGCCAGGTGTCGGTGTTCGCCACGTCCTACGACGACCACGTGGCCAAGGGTCACGGCCTGCAGCCGTCCCGCTACGAGGGTCCCACCGGCATCACCGGTGTCCTGCAGACCGCCTGCCGCGATGCCGGCCTGCGTTCGGCCGCCCTGTGGGCCGCGGTGCCGACCTACGTCCCGGCGGCGCCGTCACCGAAGGCCGCGCTCGCGCTGATGCGCAAGGTCAGCGAGCTCACCCAGCTGCCGTTCGAGCCCACCGAGATCGCCATCGCGGCCGCGTCCTACGAGCACCAGGTCGACGAGCTGGTGGCCGACGACGAGGAGACCCACGAGTACGTCTCTCAGCTCGAGGAGCGCTTCGACCGGGGAGGGGCCGACCCGTTCAGCGACGAGGAGAGCCTCGTCGACGAGGTCGAGCGCTTCCTCCGCGAGCAGCCCGAATAGTCGACGCCCGACGCGCTACGCGGCGAGGTGCCACCACGGCGACGGTCCGCCGGCGTTGACCACCGCGGCCGAGTCGATGGTGGTCGCCGGCGGCGAGCCGGGCAGCGCCGTGGTCTGCGACCGGGCCTGGCCCTGGCCGTTGACGACGTAGGTGCCCGCCGTGGGAGCGGTCTTCAGCACTGTGCCGGACACCGGGAACATCAGGAGGTGGCTCCAGATCCGCCCGCTTCCGGCCCGGTCCAGCGCGGTCACGTCGACGTTGGTCCAATTCGCACCGCGGGGGATCGGCGCGGTGGTCGACGTGTAGATCGGGGCGCCGCCGGCCACGATGTACACCTCGCCGCGCTGCTTGCCGACCAGCACCGTGCCGTCCGCCGGGCGGGCGAGCACGTGGTCGAACAGGCCGGTCCCGGCCGAGTCGATGGCGTTCGAGTCGACGTCGGTCCACGGCACGCCGCCGGGGATCGGCGCGGTGGTCGACGTGTAGATCGGGGCGCCGCCGGCGACGATGTACACCTCGCCGCGCTGCTTGCTCACCAGCACCGTCCCGTCGGCGGGCAGGTCGACTGAGGTGCTTCCACACCCGGGACTGACCGGCCGAGTCGATGGCCTGGACGTCGATCCACGTCCACGGCCTGCCCGCCGCGATCGGGGCGGTCGTCGAGGTGTAGATCGGAGCCCCGCCGGCCACGATGTAGACCTCACCACGCTGGGCGCCGACCACCACGGTGCCGTCCCGGGGGGTCGCCCGCAGGTGGGCCCACACGCCGTTGCCGCCGGCCTGGTCGATCGCCTTGGAATCGACCCACGTCCAGGGCTTCCCGGCCGGGATCGGGCTGGTCGTCGAGGTGTAGATCGGGGCCCCGCCGGCCACGATGTACACCTCACCACGCTGGGCGCCGACCAGGATCGTGCCGTCGGCCGGGGTGGCCGGGAGCGAGTCGATGTACGACTGGTCGACCTGGATCGGGGTCTGGTTGGGGAAGGGGTCCCAGGTCGACACGTAGATCGGGGCACCCCCGGCCATGCGGAAGACGGTGTGGTTCTGGGCCGACACGATGAACGTGCCGTCGGCTGCGATGTCCGGCCCGGTCACGGTGGCGGCGAGCTGGGCCAGTTGGTCGCGAGAGCCGTTGAACCGGGAGATGTCGACGTTGCCGCCGATGCCGGGGATCGATCCGGTGGACGTGTACTGCCAGAAGGTGGCCGCCGGCCAACCCCCCATCGGCGAGAGCGGCGGGGTCCACTGCGCCTGCCACAGGTAGTAGGTCCGGAACGCGGTCGTCCCGCCCATGGCCGATCCCCAGAACGACGGCGCGCTGTAGATCATCGGGCGGCGCCCGGTGAGCTGCTCGGCGGTCGTCAGCCACGTGCGGGTCCAGGCGATGAGGTCCGTCGGCGAGAGGCCACCGGTGGACTCGAGGTCGAGGGCCGGAGGCAGGTCGAGCGGGCCGCGGAGCGAGACGACGGTGGCGGCGTAGGCCCGGGCCTGGTCGGCGGCGGTGCTGATCGGGAGCTGGGGCTTGGCGAAGGCGTAGGCGCCCCGGAACAGCCCCGCCGACGCGGCGCCGTCGAAGTCGCGCCGGAACCACGGGTTCACCGAGGTCGCTCCCTGCGTGGCCTTGACCATGGCGAACTGCTGGCCCGAGCTCCGCACGGCCCGCCAGTCGATGGTCACGCCGTTGGTGTGCTGCCAGTTCGACACGTCGGGCCCGGTCGGGCTGCCGGCGTCGAACGCCGAGGTCGTGGGCCCGACGGTCGCCGGAACCGTGGCCCGCGCCGTGGTCGCACCGGCCGTCGCCGCTGACGCGGAGCCGGCGAGCGGCGCGGCCAGCGCGCCCGTGGCGCAGAGGACGAAGACGAGCAGGAGCGGGACGATCAGGGAACGGCGGGGCATGACAAGGGGAGCCATCGGCCGGTGGTGCCGGGAACTGGAGTGATTCGTGCCGATGGCGGCAGAGCTCATCGAATGCTCATGTTCTCGTCGCCGATCGCTCACCCCCGGGTCCTACGTTGAGCCCATGGTTCGAGTCCGAGAAGCCAGCCCGGTCGTGCGATCGGCCGTCGTGGCCCTCGCCCTCCTGATGCTCGTCACCGCGTGTGGGAGCACCTCGTCGGATGGGAGCGGGTCGACATCCACCGCGCCCGGTGCCTCCGCGTCATCCACGTCATCGGCCACGCCGGCGTCGGCCACGACCGGCGACGCGTACCCGACCGGCAGCCAGACGGTCAGCTGGGACGTCGACGGCGTCACCCGCACCGCCGAGCTCGTGGTGCCGGCCGACCTCGCCGGCCCGGTGCCCCTGGTGGTCGCCTACCACGGCCACGGAGGGAAGGGCTCGTCGTTCCAGAGGAAGATGGACATCGAGGGGAAGTGGCCTCAGGCGGTGGTCGTCTACCCCGACGGTCTCGTCGGCCACAAGGGCAAGACCGATCCCGAAGGGGTCGAGACGGGCTGGCAGCAGCTGCCCGACGACGAGGGCGGGCGCGACCTCCGCTTCTACGACGTGATGATGGCCGATCTGCGCAGCCGGCTCCCGATCGACCCCCAACGGATCTTCGTGGTGGGCCACTCGAACGGCTCGGCGTTCACGTCGCTGCTGCTCAACACCCGGGGCGACCAGATCGCGGCGACGGCCAACATGTCGGCCCAGGCCGGACGGTTCCTCGACACCGACCCGGTGCGCTCGATGTTCATGAGCATGGGTGAGCAGGACCCGATCGTGCCCTACGCCAACCAGAAGCTGTCGATCCCCCTGGCGGAGGCCAAGCTCGGCGTCGACCCGACGACCGCCACCGTCGACGGGTACCTCCGCGTCGAGACCGGGCCCGGCAACCTCGAGCTGGCCACCTACGTCCACCCCGACGGCCACGAGGTCCCCGACGCCGTGCCCGCCCTGGTGGTGGCCTTCTTCCAGCGCCACTCCCTCGCCGACGGCCACCCCTGACCCCGAAACCCGGTCCCCACTCCTCGTTCTGAAGGCTCGGGCCGGCGCGTGGCGCCAGGCCGGGCCTTCAGACCCGGTGACTCGGGGCCGACCGGAGCAGGACGGTCAGGCGCGGGCCATGGGGGCGTGGCGGGGCCAGGGGTGAGCCAGCTCGAAGAGGCGGGCGAGGCGCAGGACGACGTCGTCGGCGTGGCGGCGGCCCATGATCTGCAGGCCGATGGGGAGGCCGGAGGCGCTGAGCCCGGCGGGGACCGAGCAGGCCGGGTTCCAACAGAGGTTGGCGAGCATGGTGAACGGCACGTTCATGGCCCCCCAGGCGTCGCCGAAGCGCTCGCGCATGTCGACCCCGGCGATCTCGGTGGGCGGCGGGCCGGCCGCGGCGAACGCGGGCACGGCCGTGGTCGGGGTGAGCAGCACGTCGACCCCGCCGAAGATGGCCGCGACCTCGGCCTCGAGGTGCTTGCGGCGCAACGCCGGGCGCACGAGGGTCGGGACCGGGCGGTCGGCGGTGGCCTCGAGCCCGCGTGAGACGGTCGGCGTGAGGTCACCGAGCCGCCCGGGGTAGGCGTCGGTGCCCGCCACCCCGAGCCAGAGGGACAGGGCGCCGGCGCTCAGCCAGGTGGCGACCGGATCGGTGAGGTGCACCTCGAGCTCGACCAGCTCGACCCCGACCTCGGCCGCCAGCAGCCCGGCGGCATGACGGGTCAGGTGCTCGACCTCCGGGTCGACGACCGCGAAGCCGAGGTCGGGCGACCAGCCGATGCGGAGCCCGTGGACGTCGAGCGTGTCGATGGCGTGCTCGTAGGAACCGGCGGGTGCGGGCAGCGAGGTGCGGTCGGCGTCGTCGGGTCCCGCGGTGATGTCGAGGTGCCGGGCCGCGTCCCGCACGGTGGTGGCGACCAGGCCGACCACCGCGGTCTGCGACGGATCGGCGCTGGGCTCGGGGACGCGACCGTGGCTCGGCTTCATCCCCACCAGCCCGCTGAACGCGGCAGGGATCCGGATGGATCCGCCGCCGTCGCTCGCCGTGGCGAACGGCACCAGGCCCGCGGCCACCGCGGCGGCGGACCCGCCGCTCGACCCGCCCGGCGTGGTGGTGAGGTCCCAGGGGTTGCGCGTGACACCCAGCGCCTTGCTGCGGGTGTACTGGATCGTGCCGAACTCCGGCGCCGCGGTCTTGCCGATGGGGATGGCGCCGGCGGCCCGCAGCCGGGCCACGTGGATCGAGTCGTGCTCGACCGGACCCCGATCGAGGTAGAGCAGCGAGCCGTGGGAGGTGGGCATCCCCGCGCAGTCCTCGAGGTCCTTGACCCCGAACGGGACACCGGCCAGCGGGCCGACCGACTCGCCCGCGGCGATGGCCGCGTCGACCGCCCGGGCCGCGGCGCGGGCGCCGTCGAGGTCGAGGTGCACGAACGCGTTGAGCTCGTCGTTGTGTGCCTCGATCTCGGCGATGCACCGCTCGAGCAGCTCCGACGCGGTGTAGGCGCCGAGCTGGATCGCGGCCGCGGCTTCGAGCATCGACGGCATCTCGCCGATCGGTCGCTGCTCCCCCATGTCGCCTCCCTTGTCTGTTCGGTCTCTCGTCAGCGTGCTCGGGCAGGTGTCCTGATCAGGGCTTCTCGGTGCGCCAGGTGGGGTTGCGGGGGCGGTCGTAGACCACGTCGAACGGCTCGCCCCTGATGGCCGCGAAGGCGAGCTCACCCCACAGGTCGGCCCCGGCGATCGGCTCGGGCAGGGCGTCCTGGGCGAACCAGCCCGCACCGTCGGTCTCGAGCGGATGGGGCGCCAGCGAACCACCGACGGCTCGGCAGTGGAACACCAGCGAGTAGAGCGGGATGCGGGTGAAGCCCATGCGCAGGCCGTCGAACACGGCGATGAGCTGCACGACCTCGCACTCGATGCCGGTCTCCTCGTGCACCTCCTTCACCGCGACCTCGCTGGCCGAGTAGCCGATGTCGGCCCAGCCGGTCGGGTAGAGCCAGACGCCGGAGTCGGCCCGCTTGATCAGCAGGATCTCGCCCTGGTCGTTGCCCACCACGGCCCCGACCGCCACCTTCGGCGTCTGGTAGCCGGCCACGCCGACGCCGACCGAGCGCATCCACTCGTGCACCAGCTCGTCGACCGAGAAGTGGCTGCCGGCGGCGACCCGCATGTCGGCGGCCACCGCCAGCACCTCCTCGAAGCGCTCCCGCTCGTAGAGGTTCTCGGTGAACGCCGAGACCGGTGCGGGCGATGCCGGCCAGCGCCTCGCTCCACCGGATCAGGTCCTGCGGCGTCGCCGGCGGATCGGCCGCCGACGCAGCCGGATCGCCGGGCCGGGTCACGAGAGCGCCCCGAGGATCGAGCGCTCGATCTCGACCAGGTACTCGGGATCGGTGACCTTGCCGCCGTCGGAGCCGCGCAGGTAGAACGAGTCGACGACGTCCTTGCCCATGGTCTGCACCTTGGCCGACCGGATGTCGAGGTCGAGCTCGGCGATGGCCCGGGTGATGCGGTACAGCACGCCGACCCGATCGGGCGCGCGCACCTCGACCACGGTGGCCACCGTCGACAGCTCGTTGTCGAACGTGACCTCGGGCTCGTGGGGCGGCTCGGGCGAGCGGACGAGCGGGCGTAGGTCGCGGGCCCGCTCGCGCAGCCGGGCCTCGAGCGCGAGCCGGCCGTCGAGCGCCTTCTCGAGGTCGCGGATGACCCGGTCCCAGGGGATGGTCGGGCCCGAGGTTGCTCTCGACCCGGAAGACCTGCAGGGCCATGCCCTCGTCGTTGGAGTAGGCCGCGGCCGACAGCACGTCGAGCCCGTTGAGCGCCAGCACGGCCGCCGTCCGGCTGAACAGGCCCGGGCGGTCGGGCGTGATGACGGTGAGCCGGTCGTCGACGCCCTCGAGCACGCGGCGGCCCTCGGCCATCACCGCGAGCTGCTCGGCGGTCGGGAAGATCGACATGGCGATCTCCTCGACCGCGCCGCCCTTGAGCAGGTGGGCGGTGCGGGCCACGAGGATGCCGACCAGCTCGGCCTTCCAGTCGCTCCAGGCCGCCGGGCCGGTGGCGATGGAGTCGGCCTCGGTGAGCGCGTCGAGCAGCTGCAGCGAGCGCAGGCTCGCCGACCCGCTTGGCGACCCAGCGGATGGTGCCCTCGTCGGAGAGGTCGCGCCGGGTCGCGACGTCGGGCAGCAGCAGGTGGTGGCGGACCATCTCGGTGAGCTGGGCGATGTCGTCGGCGTCGTAGCCCATGCGCTGGCCGATGCGGGCGACGACCTCGATGCCGACGTCGATGTGGTCGCCCGGGTAGCCCTTGCCGATGTCGTGCAGCAGCGCGCCCACCACGAGCAGGTCGGGGCGGTCGACCCGGTCGACGAGGGCCGCGGCGTTGGCCGCCGTCTCGCACAGGTGACGGTCGACGGTGAAGCGGTGGTAGGCGTTGCGCTGCGGCTTGCTGCGCACCGGCTCCCACTCCGGCAGGATGCGCACCCACAGGCCCCGCTGGTCGAGCGTCTCGATCACGTCGATGGCCGGCCGGCCGGCGAGCAGCAGGTCGGCGAAGAGGTCACGGGTCTCCTGGCCCCACGGGATGGCCAGGTCGGGCGACTCGGTGGCCAGGCGGTCGAGCGTGGTGCGGTCGATGCGGGCGTCGGCCTGGGCCGCCGCCACCGCGACTCGCAGCACGAGCAGGCGGATCGGCCGCCGGATCGGCCGCCGCGGTGATGCACACCCGCCCGTCGCGCAGCACGACGCCCGGGGCGAGGTCGCGGTCACGCGACATCCGCCACCCGAGCGGGCCCTTGAGCGACGAGTCGACCCGCTCCCAGACCTCGTCGCTCGTCCAGGCGATGGACCGGGCCGCACGCGCTGACCGCCGCCATCATGTCGTCGGCACTGGCGTAGCCGAGGGCGTCGGCGATGGCGTCCTGCTCCTCGAGCAGCAGCCGGTCGCCGAGCCGCCCGGTGCGCCGGTGCAGCTCGACCCGTGCCGCGAAGAGCACGTCGTGGTTGCGGGCCAGGGACTCGTCGTCACCCTGCAGCATCACGGCCTGGGCCTGCTCGGCCCAACGGATCGCGTGCACGTCGCGCAGCCCGCCCCGGCCCTCCTTGAGGTCGGGCTCGAGCAGGAAGGCGACCTCGCCGGCCCCCTCGTGGCGGAGCCTCACCCGCGTGCTCAGCTCGCCCAGCCATCGCTTCGACCGCTTGCGCCACAGGGCGAGTGACCGGGCGCCCAGGTCGTCGGTGAGCGCCTGGGTCGCCGGCGAGGTGGCGGATCGTGACCAGCGACGTGGCCGTGTCGAGGTCGTCGGCGGCCAGCGCCATCGCCTCCTTGATGGTGCGCACCGAGTGACCGAGCTTGATGCCCTCGTCCCAGATCGGGTACCAGATGCGCTCGGCGATGGCACCGATGCCCTTGAGCCCGTCGTGCAGCAGCACCACGTCGAGGTCGCTCGACGGGGCGAGCTCGCCCCGCCCGTAGCCCCCGACGGCCACCAGCGCCACGCCCTCGGCTCCCGACGACCCCTCGCGGAAGAGCCCGCTGAGCCACTCGTCGACCAGCGTCGCAGTAGGCGTGCGACATCGCCATGCCGGTGATCGACGTGTCGGCGAAGAGCTCGGCGCGTTCGAGGCGGGGGGCCATCAGGAGTTCCTAGCAGCCTGCGGGCCGTCCGCGTGCCGGAGCGCGGCGGTTTCGCACACCGGCCCGCTGGTCCGGCACCGATCGGAGCGGGTCAGATCGCGTCCGCGCCCTTCTCGCCGGTGCGGATGCGGATGAACGTGAGCACGTCGGTGACCCAGACCTTGCCGTCGCCGATCTTGCCGGTGCGGGCGGCGTCGCAGATCAGGTCGACGACCCGCTCGACGTCCGCGTCGTCGACCACCATCTCGATGCGGACCTTGGGCAGGAAGTCGATCGTGTACTCCGAGCCCCGGTAGCTCTCGGTGTGGCCGCCCTGGCGACCGAAGCCCGCGGACCTCGTCGATGGTGAGCCCCGCCAGGCCGGCGGCCTTGAGGGCCTCCCTCACGTCGTCGAGCTTGTGGGGCTTGATGATCGCGGTGATGAGCTTCATCAGGGGTCCGTTCTCTGGGGTTCGGGATCAGCCGATCCGGTCCATGGTGGCCAGGTCGTCGAAGGCGTAGGCGGTCTCGGCGTGCTGGCTGAGGTCGAGGCCGACGAGCTCCTGCTCCTCGGTGACCCGCAGGCCCATGGTCAGGTCGATGACCTTGGCCAGCACCAGCGACACCACCAACGAGAACGCGAGCACGCTGATCGAGGCTACGGCCTGGTAGCCGAGCAGGGTGAGACCGCCGCCGAAGAACAGCCCCTCGTCGGTCACCACCTTGTTCACCGCGCCGTCCGCGAACAGGCCGAGCAGCAACGAGCCCGACGAGCCCGCCGACGAGGTGCACGCCGATCACGTCGAGCGAGTCGTCGTAGCGGAACCGGTACTTCAGCTGGATGGCGAGGAAGCAGAGGACGCCGGTCACGAAGCCGATGGCGAGCGGCGACAGCCCGCTCACGAAGCCGGCGCAGGGGGTGATGGCCACCAGCCCGGCGACCGCGCCCGACGCCGCGCCGAGGGTGGTGGGCTGGCCGTCCTTGATCCGCTCGATGACCAGCCAGCCGAGCATGCCGGCCGACGCGGCCAGGAACGTGTTCATCACCGCCGTGGCGGCCACGCCGTCGGCGGCCAGCGCCGATCCGGCGTTGAACCCGAACCACCCGAACCAGAGGATGCCGGTGCCGAGCATGGTGAAGGGCAGGGAGTGCGGGTGCATCCCCTCGCGGGGCCAACCGAGCCGGCGACCGAGCACGAGCACCAGGGCCAGGGCGGCGGCACCGGCGTTGATGTGCACGACCGCGCCGCCGGCGAAGTCGAGCGCGCCCAGCTCGGCCAGCCAGCCGCCGCCGAACACCCAGTGGGCGACCGGGGCGTAGACGACCACGAGCCAGACGCCGATGAAGGTGGCGTAGGCCCCGAACTTGAGGCGGTCGGCGGTGGCCCCGGTGATCAGCGCCGGGGTGATCACCGCGAAGGTCATCTGGTAGGCGCAGAACAGCACGAACGGGATGGTGAGGCCCATCGCCGACGGGCCCGACGCTCTGCGCCCACGTCACGGCAGGCCGACGAAGTCGAGGTTGCCGATCAGCCCGCCGTCGCCGAAGTTGCCGAACGCCAGGGAGAAGGCGATCACGACCCAGATCACCGCGAGCAGGCCCATGGCGAAGAAGTTCTGCATGAGCATGCCGAGCACGTTGCGGGCCCGGACCATGCCGCCGTAGAAGAACGCCAGGCCCGGTGTCATGAACAGCACCAGGCCGGTCGAGATCAGCATCCACGCGGTGTTGCCGGTGTCCATCGGTCTTCCTCTCCCGCGACCGGGCCAGGGAGCGCCGGTCAGACCGGGGAAAGACTAGCGACAGCTCAGGTGCAGCATGACCGGCTCGACCAACCGGCTCAGGCGAGCGAGGCCGCCACTCGGGCCGCGGTGGCCAGCGGATCCCACACCGGCGAGAACGGCGGGGCGTACGACGAGGTCGGCCACGAGCAGGTCCTCGGCCGTCATGCCCGCGGTGACGGCCACGGCCAGGGTGTCGATGCGCTTGGCCGAGCCCTCGCCCCCGACGATCTGCCCGCCGAGCAGTCGGCCGGTGCCCACCTCGACCACGAGCTTCACCGTGATCGGCTGGGCGCCCGGGAAGTACCCGGCCCGGGTGGTGCTCTCGATGGTGGCGGCGACGGCGCGGAAGCCGTCTCGGGCCGCCTCGACCTCGGTGAGCCCGGTGCGGGCCGACCTCGGTGCTGCAGACCTTGGTGATGGCGCTGCCGACGACACCGGGGAAGGTGGCGTAGCCGCCGCCGATGTTGATGCCGGCCACCCGACCCTGGCGGTTGGCCACGTTGCCCAGCGCCACGTGCACGGGCCGCTGGCTGACCAGGTGGAACGACTCGGCGCAGTCGCCCGCGGCCCACACGCCCTCGACGCTGGTGCGCTGGCGGCGGTCGACCTTGATCGATCCGCGGGCGCCGAGGTCGATGCCGGCGGCCTCGGCCAGCTCGGTGTTGGGCCGCACCCCGAGGCCGAGCACGACCAGGTCGGCCGGGATCGGGCCGTCGGCGGTGTGCACGGTGCCGGGCTCGAAGCCGGTGACCCGCAGCCCGGTGCGCAGCTCGATCGAGTGGCGCTCGAGGGCGGCCTCGACCAGCACGGCCATGTCGGGGTCGAGCGTCCGCATCACGTGCGGGTTCGAGTCGACGATGGTGACATCGGCGCCCCACATGACGAAGGCCTCGGCCATCTCGAGCCCGATGTAGCCACCACCCACCACGACCACCCGCTGGCACCGGCTCTTCTCGGCGAAGGCCAGCAGCTCCTCGGCGTCGTCGAGGGTCTGCACGCCGCGCACCTGCTCGCCGTCGGCGCCGGGCAGGTCGGGCAGGGTGGGCCGGCTCCCGGTGCCGATCAGCAGGTGGTCGAAGCCGATGCGGAACGTGCGGTCGTGGCCCTGGTCGTGCACCTCGACCTGGCGGCGGTCGAGATCGATCCCCATCACCTCGTGGCCCACCCGCACGTCGATGCGGTTCGTGTCGCGCAGCTCGCGTGGCGTGCGGGCGACCAGCGCGTCGACGTGGGCGACGTCGCCCGCGACGAGGTAGGGGATGCCGCAGGCGCTGAAGCTCGTGCGGAGGCCACGCTCGAAGGCCACGATCTCGAGATCGGATCGCTGACGCCGGGCGTTGGTGGCCGCCGTCATCCCCCCGGCGTCGCCACCGATCACCACGAGTCGCTCGGCCATGGGGGGCGAGGCTATCGGCTCGGCCCGCCGGCGCCGATCAGTCCGCAGCGGGTGGTCCGGCCAGGATGGCGGTCACGTCGCCGAAGAAGGCCGACCGGGCCAGCACACGGTCGGCGCCGGCCGCCCTGGCCCTCGCGAGCAGCTCGCGGTCGACGTGGCTGCCGAACCCGACGATGGCCGGTCGGGGCTCGAGCGCGGCGACCGCAGCCAGCGCGTCGAGGACGCCCGGCCGGGCCAGGTCGACGACCACCAGGTCGGCCCCGGCCGCGGTGCTCGCCGACGCCAGCTCGGACGGCCCGGCCGACGAAGGTGACCCGTCCGGCCGCGGCCGTCGCGACCTTCGACCGGTCCATCAGGTCGGGAACCAACGCGACGATCGTCGGGCCGGTGGACGACGCGCTCACCGTCGGCCCTCGCGGCGACGACGAGCCAGGTGCACGTGGGCCTTGGCCGCTCCCCAGGTGAGGCCGGGCTCGTGCAGCGCCGGATCGAGGTCGGCGAAGGTGGCCGGGGTGAGGTCGTAGGGATCGTCGGGGAACTGCCGCACGGCGAACGGGTCGCGCTCCACCGACGGCACGCCGGCGAGCCGGAGCACCTCGGTCGGGTACCGCACGGCCCCCCGCACGAGGGCCAGCGGACTGGTGCGCTGCTCGTCGATGTCGGTCGACAGCAGGGCTCGCACCGCCGGCGCGACCTCGGCGACCGCCGCGGCACCGGCCGACTCGGCCGCGAGGCGCTCGTCGGGATCGACCCCGCCCCGGTAGGCCACCAGGATCCGCTCGACGCACCCCACGACCCAGGTCGGCGAGGGCGGCCTCGACGCCATCGGCCAGGGCGGCGGCGTAGCGGGCCAGCGCCGCCGCGTCCCCAGGGTCGTCGGGCCCCGCGTCGGCGGGCCTCGCCGCGTCGCTGGGCTTGGCATCGTCGGCCATCGCCCCCCATGCTGGCCGATGTGAGCCGACCCGAACGCATCGAGCCCGGTCCCGGTCAGGAGTCGGTGTGGGACTACCCCCGGCCGCCGCGCGTCGAGGCCGTGACCGACCACATCGTCGTCGAGCTGGGTGGCGTCGTCATCGCCGACACCCGGTCGGCCGTCCGGGTGCTCGAGACCAGCCAGCCCCCCGCCTACTACCTGCCTCGCGACGACATCGAGATCCGGCACCTCGTGCCCACCCGCACCCACACCTGGTGCGAGTGGAAGGGCGAGGCGTCCTACTTCACCGTCGAGGTCGGCGATCGTCAGGCCGTCGACGCGGCCTGGACCTACGTCGACCCGGCCCCGGGGTTCGAGGCCATCCGCGGCCATGTCGCCTTCTACGCCCAGCTCATGGACCGGTGCCTGGTGGACGACGAGGTCGTGGCGGCCAACGCCGGCTCGTTCTACGGCGGGTGGATCACGTCGAAGGTCGTCGGCCCGTTCAAGGGCGCTCCCGGCACCCGGCACTGGTGAGCCCGACCCGGTCAGCCGACCCGGCGCGATGATGCGGCGGTGAGGATCCGCGTGCTCTCGGTGTTCGAGGGCGTGGTCTACCACTGCTGGCCGATCGATCCGAGCAACCCGTGCCGGCCGGTGCTCGAGGTCGAGGCCATCCTCCGCGACGGCGATGCCGACGCGACCAGCGGCCCCCTGCTGCTGCCGGTGCCCGACTACGTGATCATGGCCGGCGGGCTCGAGGCGGCCCGCCCGTGCCTGCGCGAGCTCGACGCCCAGGGCCGCATCGTCGAGCACCTCGGCGCCCAGCACATCAGCTTCCCCATGTGGACGCGCGTCGACCCCGACTCCCCCTGACGGCGAGGGGCCGCAGGCGGGCGAGGGCGGCCCGGATCACGAGGATCCAGCTCATGCACAGGACGGTGGCGATCAGCACGGTCACCGGCATGGCGTCGGGGCCGAGGTGGTCGAAGAGCTGGCCGATCATCCACGGCAAGGTGAGGCCGCCGACCGCCGACCCGGCCACGAACCACGACGTCGCCGCGCCGGTGAGCGGGAAGTGGTCGCCGACGTAGGCGAGCATCGTCGGGTAGAGCGGGGCGATGGCCAGCCCGAACAGCACGGTGCCGGCCCACACCGGTGCCGCCCGGCCGTCCGACACGGCGAGCACGCCGGCGCCGACGATCGAGGCGGCTCCGGCGACGGCGAGCATCGGACCGGACCCGACCCGCGTGGCGACCCCGACGGCCACCAACCGACCGAGCAGGAACGCGCCCCAGAACGTGGCGTTCAGCGCGGCCGCGGTGCCCACTCCGCCGAGGTGGATGGCCTCGGCGTAGGTGTGCACCCAGCCGGCGAACCCGATCTCGACCCCGACGTACAGGAAGAAGAAGACGCTGACGATCAGCAGGGTGGGGCGCGACGCCGGCTCGCCGCTCGGGTGGTCCTCGTCGAGCAGCCGAGCGGGGCTCGGTCGCACCAGGGCCCACACCCCGACCGCCGCGGTGGGGACGGCCATGGCGAACGACGCAGCCACCAGGTCGCCCCGCGCCGAGAGCGACCACGCGACCAGCACGGGGCTGGCCAGCGCGCCGACGCCGAAGCAGAGGTGCAGCGCGTTGAGGGCGGCGCCGTCGGATCCCCCGCGACGCCACACGAGCAGGGTGTTGCCCCCGACGTCGGCCGACCCGGCGCCCAGGCCGACCAGCCCGAACAGCCCGCAGAGCGGCACCAGGTCGCGGGCGTGGGGGATGGCCAGCAGCGCAGCGGCGACCAGCAGCAGCGACGAGCCCAGCACCCGGTGGCCGAAGCCGCGGTCGTAGAGGTTGCCGCCGAGGATCGACCCCACCAGATAGCCGAACGCCTGCACCGTGAACAGCACGCCGATGGCGCCGAGCGACGAGCCGGTCTGCTCCTGCAGACGGGACAGCGCCGGCCCGATCAGGCTGAAGCTCAGGCCGAGGGCCAGGAAGCTGGCGAGGTAGACGAGCACCGGGCCGACACCCCGCCGGCCGGTCGGGCCCCACGGGCCCTCGCCTCCCGCTCGCCGGATGCTGTCGACCTGGGCCTCGACGATGACGCCGGGCCCGAGGTCAGCCAAGCGCCTGGTTGAGGTTCCCGGACCGCAGCCCCTCGAGGTCGAGGGTGACGTAGCGGTAGCCGGCGGCCCGCACCGCGTCGATCACCTCGGTGCGCAGGACGAGCACCCGGTCGAGCACGTCGACCGGCACCTCGAGCCGGGCCAGGTCGCCGTAGTGGCGAACCCGCAGGTCGACGAAGCCCAGGGCCCGCAGCCCCGTCTCGGCCCGCTCGACCGCGCCGAGCACGCCCATGGTGACCGGGGTGCCGTAGGGCACCCGCGACGCCAGGCAGGCGGCCGCCGGCTTGTCCCACGTGCGCAGGCCCAGCTCGCGGGACACCTCTCGCACGTCGGCCTTGGTGAAGCCGGCCTCGACCAGCGGGAACACCGCGCCCCGGCCGGCGGCGGCACGCTGACCCGGCCGGTGGTCGCCGAGGTCGTCGACGTTGACGCCCAGCGCCACGACCGCGCCGTCGGCGTCGGCCAGGGGTCCGACCGCGTCCATCAGCGCGTCCTTGCAGTGGAAGCAGCGGTCGGCATCGTTGCGCCGGTAGGCCGCGTCGGTCATCTCGTCGGTGTGCGACCTCGACCCAGCGGAGGCCCCACTCACGGGCGAGGGCGGCGCAGTCGTCGTGCTCGAACCCGGCGAGCGAGGGTGAGACCGCGGTGACCGCGGTGACCCGGTCGGCGCCGAGCGTGTCGTGGGCGACCCAGGCGAGGAAGGCCGAGTCGGCCCCGCCGCTGAAGGCGACGACGACCCGGTCGAACCCACCGAGGTGGTCGCGGAGGGCAGCGAGGTCGGCCACGGCAGCGATGGCGTGCTCAGCCCGCGGTGATGCCGATGCGGACGAGCAGCTCGTCGACCGGCGCGACCATGCCGGTGTAGAACGGCCCGAACTCGGCGTAGGTGGCCGAGGCCCGGTCGAAGCGCATGGTGTAGACGACCTCCTTGAGGTCGTCGGGGTGCTGGCCGAACAGCGTGACGCCCCACTCGTAGTCGTCGAGGCCGGTCGAGCCGGTGATGACCTGCAGGATGCGGCCGGCGAAGTTCCGACCCGAGGCGCCGTGCTCGTGCATCAGCTCCTTGCGCTCGTCGTAGGGCAGGGTGAACCAGTTCTGCTCGGGCGTCGCGCCGCTTCGACATCGGGTAGAAGCACCAGGCCGGCTTGCCCTCGGGCGGCAGCTGCGGGTGCAGCCGGGCCTCGCGCATCTGCGTCGGGGACGCCCTTGGGCGTACTCGCTGATCTCGGTGAGCGACACGTAGGAGTCGACCACTTCGAGGCCGGCGGCGGTGAGGTCGGCCTGGAGGCGCCGGAGCTGCCACAGGTCGGTGCCGAGGGCCATGAAGGCGAGGTCGGCCTTGTGGCCCAGGATGGCGACCGGAACGACCTGGTCGCCGTCGGCCTCGGCCCGCTTCACCGCCGAGACGATGGCCTCGGCGTCGACCAGCGGGGTCGGCTTGCAGAAGAGGTGGAGCACGCCCCAGCCGACGGCCGGGGAGACAGCGGAGGAGGCAGGTTCGGTCACGCCCGAAGTCTACGGGGGCAGCCCCCGACGACGAGATTCGCCACGGGATCGGCCCACGGGATTCGCCACGGGATTCGCCCGGCCGGTTCGGCCATAGTGGGCGGCACCTACCAGCGACGTACGGGAGGCATCCCCATGCCACGACGTGACGCCCCCGCGATGGGCACACCCTGCTGGATCGACCTGATGACGTCGGATGAGGGGGCCAGCCGCGCCTTCTACGGCGAGCTGCTCGGATGGACGTCCGAGAGCGCGGGCGACGAGTACGGCGGCTATGTCAACTTCTCCCGCGACGGCGAGTGGATCGCCGGCTGCATGCAGAAGGAGCCCGACTCGCCGATCCCCGACACCTGGTCGGTGTACCTCGCCACCGCCGACGCCGATGCGACCGCGGCTGCGGTCGGGGCTCTCGGTGGGCAGGTCATGTTCCCCCCGATGGACGTCACGGAGCTCGGCCGCATGTCGATGCTGATCGACTCGGGCGGTGCCGCCATCGGCATCTGGCAGCCCGGGCAGCACCCCGGCTTCCGGGTGGTCGGCGAACCCGGCGCACCGGTGTGGTTCGAGCTGCACACGCGTGAGCTACGCCGCCGCGCTCGAGTTCTACGGCACGATCTTCGGCTGGCGCACCGAGGTCGTCAGCGACACCCCCGAGTTCCGCTACACCACCTTCGCCGACGGCGATCTGCGGATCGGTGGCGTCATCGACGGCTCCGGCTTCATGCCCGACGGCGTGCCGTCCCACTGGGAGGTCTACCTCGGCTGCACCGACACCGACGCGTCGACCGCCCGGGCCGTCGAGCTCGGTGGGGCGATCGTCGAGCCACCGCAGGACTCGCCCTACGGCCGCGTCGCCACCCTCGCCGACCCGACCGGCGCCCGCTTCAAGCTCATCACCACCTGACCCTCGCCGGCCAGGCCCACCCCATCCCGATTCCTCTCCTCGAACTTGCGTGGGGAATCCGGCCAGGAGCCGGATCATCCACGCAAGAACGAAAGAGGAGATCAGGGAAGCGGCGGCGACCGGTCAGGGCCAGGTGATGGCGCCGCCCGGGAGGTCGGCGGTCAGATCGGACAGGCGGCGGTTGGGCTCGGCGAAGTAGTCGTCGAGCCAGGCCTGCAGCTCCGCGTCGATGGCATCGTGGGAGGCGCGCTCACCGGTGCCCTCGTTCTGCACGTCGTAGGCGGCCAGGTCGAATGGCGGCAGGCCGAGGAAGGCACAGGTGCGGGCCATGACCGCAGACGGATCGGCGAAGAGGTCCTCGCTGCGGAGCAGGAGCAGCTGCTCGCGGGGAAACGCCTCGAACCACCACTCGAGCTGGTCGGCGTAGCGGCTGCGGGCGAGGTAGCCGTGGGCGATGAACCGGTTGCGGGTCTGGCGGTCGGCCCCCATCATCTCGAAGCCGCCGCCGGCCCGCTCGGCCTCGGCGTGCAGGGCGTCGGCCAGCTCGAGCGTCTCGCCACCCCACCGCTGCTGCCACCGGTACTGGCTCCACACCCGGTCGATGGGCTCGCGGAGCAGCACGATGAGGCGGGCATCGGGGACGACGGCGCGCAGGCGGGACGCGGCGCTGGGGTGGGCCAGGTAGTTCGGCGTCGACTCGCCGCAGATGGCCCGCTCGGCACCGAGACCCTTGGCGGACCGGCGCAGCGACGCGCGGGTGGGGAACCACGAGCGGTACCAGCTCACCCCCTTGTCGAGGTTGTGCTGGCGATCGACGAAGTGGATCTCCTTGATCTGGGCCGGCATCACGAGCGGATGCTCGACGAGGTAGCGGTAGAGCGAGGTGGTGCCGCACTTGGCCGCGCCCACGATGACGAAGTCCGGCAGGGCCCGCGCCGACGCCGTGGCGCGGCGGCCCAGCCGGGCGGCCCGGTAGGCGAGCAGGTTCCCGCCCGGGCCGCTCACCGCGCTCGACCGCTCGCTCGGAACGGGCACCCGCGGTCGACGCCGGCTCGAGCGACGCGACCACGTTGTAGTCCGGCACCTGCGACCCGGGCTCGCGGTGCTCGGGTCCCGTCGGCAGCAGGACGTTGCCCTCGGGCCAGTGCACCTGCAGGCTGCGGCGAGGGAGGCGCACGGCCTTGAGGTGCCCGCCCATCGAGCCGAACTCCGAGCGGAGCACCACCGCGTCGCCGTCGGCCAGGCCCATGGCCGCCGCCTCGTCCCGGTCGATGTAGACGGCGTCACGCCCGGCGCCGGTGAGCGGATCGGTCTCGGCCAGCACCATCGAGTTGAACTGCTTGCCCCGCCGGGTGGCCACCGTGAACATGCCATCGGGCAGGTCGGAGCGGGGCGGGACCGTCGGGGTGAAACGGGCCCGCCCGTCCGCGGTGGGGAAGATCCCGCCGGCGCACAGGTGCCGACCGCCCCACTGCACGCCGTCACCCGTGGCCGAGAGCCGTTCGATGCCGGCGTAGAGCGGCACGACGTCGGCGATCTCCTCGCGCAGCGCCTGGTTGTCGGGCCAGTCGAACGCGGCCCGCAGCTCGGGCCGCACGCGGGTGGCCACGTCGGCGAACAGGCGCCACTCGCTGCGTGCCTCACCGACCTGCCGGGGGATCTCGGGGCTGAACACGATGCGGCGCTCGGTGGTGGTCTCGGTGCCACCGCCCTCCTGCTCGTAGCGCGTGGCCACGGGCAGCAGGATCACGTCGTCGCCCGGCACGAGCATCTGCGAGCTGAGCAGGATGTCCTGGTGCACCCGCAGCGGCACCCGGTCGAGGGCGGCCTCGACGGCCGGCGGGTCGGGCAGCACGTCGAGGAAGTTGCCGCCCGAGCTCCACAGCACGTCGAGCCGGCCGGCGGCCGCGGCTTCGAGCATCTCCGGCGCGGTCGAGCCCCGGGTGGTCGGGCACCGGGAAGCCCCACGCGTCGGCCAGCTCGCGCGCGGTGCGCTCGGTGATCTCGACGCCACCCGGGAACGCGGTGGCGTAGGCGCCCATCTCGGCGCCGCCCTGCACGCCCGAGTGGCCCCGCAGCGGCATGAGGCCGGCCCCGTCGCGACCCGACGTTGCCGCGCGCCAGGCCCAGGTTGACGATGGCCCGCACGCCGTCGACGGAGCTGCGGTGCTGGGTGATGCCCATCGACCACAGCAAGATGGCGGCATCGGCGGCCGCGTACTCGTCGACGAACTCCTCGACCTGGGCCCGGGTGAGCCCGGCCTCGTCGAGCAGGTCGTCGAGCGGGCGATCGTCGAGGTCGGCGACGAGCTCGTCCCACCCGTGGGTGTGGGCGGCCACGAAGGCCTGGTCGACCGCGCCCCGCTCGATCAGCAGCTTCAGCGCGGCGCAGGCGAAGGCCACGTCGCCCCCCGGCCGCACCGGCACGTGCAGATCGCACATCTTCGTGCCGAGCAGCGCCGACTCGGCGTTCGACGGCACCCAGTAGCGGTCGAGGCCAGGCTCGAGGTAGGGGTTGACCACCACCACCCGGCAGCCGCGCAAGCGGGCCAGGTAGAGGTACTTCATGAACACCGGCTGGTTGTTGGCCGGGTTGGCCCCCCAGATGACGATCAGGTCGCTCTCGATGACGTCCTGCAGCGAGCAGGTCGTGGCGGCCACCCCGATGGTCTGCTTGAGCCCGAGGGTCGACGGCGCGTGGCAGACGCGGGCGGCCGAGTCGACCCCGGCGATGCCCATGGCCCGGGCCGCCTTGCCGGCCGTGTAGTAGACCTCGTTGGTGATGCCGCGGCTGGTCAGGTAGAGCGCCGTCCGGTCGGGCCCCGCTACCGCGATGGCGTCGGCCAGCGCGGCCAGCGCCTCGTCCCACGAGATCCGGCGGAAGCCGCGTTCGCCGCGGCGGCGACGCATCGGGTGGCCGAGCCGACCGAGGGCCCGCAGCTCGGCGCCCGACCTCGACCGGAGCGAGTCGACGTCGGCGAGCAGCCCGGGGTCGAACGCGTCGGCGGTGTTGACCTCGAGCAGCCGCAGCCGGGTCGTGCAGAGGTGCACGCCGTCGATCGTCCAGTCGTGCAGCCCGGCGACGCCGAGCGCGCAGCCGTCGCACACGCCCTTGGTGAGCACGTCCCAGGCGTACTTCGGGTGGCGGCGGTTGTCCCACGCCACCCTGGCCATGTCGCCGTAGTGGTTGGGCTTCTGGTGACCGATGCCGTTGGGTGCCGCGCTCGACCCAGAGGTCGGGCCGGAGCCGTCGATGGCCCGACCTCACGAGCCGGCCACCGGCGCGACGCCGGTCTGATCGTCGGCCTGATCCACCACGGGCATCCGTTCGGGGGCGTAGACGTTCACCCGCTCGCCGCGGACGAACCCGGCCAGGGTCAGGCCCGGCCCGGCGGGCGGTGGCCACCGCCAGCGAGGTGGGCGCGCTCACCGCGACCAGCGCCGAGAACCCGGCCGCCCACGCCTTCTGCACGATCTCGAACGAGGCCCGGCCGCTGACGTAGAGCCCGAGCTCGCCGGCCGGTAGGGCGTCGTCGAGCAGCAGGCGGCCGACCACCTTGTCGACGGCGTTGTGCCGGCCGACGTCCTCGCGCACCACGACCGGTTGCCCGGAGGCGTCGAACGCGGCCGCGGCGTGCACGGCCCCGGTGAGGTCGAAGAGGTCCTGCTCGGCGCGGACGCGATCGGGGACCGCGGCCAGCACCTCGAGCGCGATCGGCGTCGTGGCCGTGAGCGGTTCGAGCCGGTCGGCCAGCTCGTCGAGCGAGGTCGAGCCGCAGAGCCCGCACGACGACGTCATCGTGCCGAGCCGCGGGGTCGGCGTGGGTGCCCGCCCACCGGTGTCGACCGAGACCACGTTGAACTCGGTGTCGACCGCCGACCCGGTGCCGCAGTAGCGGCAGCCGACCACCGGCGCCGAGGCCAGCAGCCCGTCGGTGAAGCAGAAGCCCACGGCGAGCTCGAAGTCGTGGCCGGGCGTGCGCATGGTGGTGGCGACGAGCACGTCGTCGAGGTGGATCGACATGGGCTCCTCGACGATCAGCTCGTCGGGCCCGCGGCTGCGCCGGCCGTGGTCGAAGCTGGTGGTGAGCACCGTCTCGGTGCGGCCCCTGGGCACCCGGCCAGGCTACCCATCGCTCGTTTTCCCGAGTTTCGACCCCCGGGAACTCGCGCTCAGCGCACATCTTCGGCGCCGAAACGCGAAAGGGGCGGGAGGCAACGAGTGCCTCCCGCCCCGTGACGCTACGGATCAGAAGTCGTCCATGCCTCCGGGCATGCCGCCGCCGGACTCCTCGGGCTTGTCGGCGATGACGGCCTCGGTGGTGAGGAACAGGGCCGCGATCGACGCCGCGTTCTGCAGCGCCGAGCGGGTGACCTTGGCGGCGTCGATGATGCCGGCCTTGACCAGGTCCTCGTACTCGCCGGTGGCGGCGTTGAAGCCCTCGGTGGCGGCGTCGAGGTGACGGACCCGCTCGACGACCACGCCACCCTCGAGACCGCCGTTGGTGGCGATCTGCTTCAGCGGCTCCTCGAGGGCGTGGGCCACGATGCGGGCACCGGTGGCCTCGTCGTGCGGGAGGTCCTTGGCCACGTCGAGCACCTTGGCCTGGGCCCGCAGCAGGGTGGTGCCGCCGCCGGCGACCACGCCCTCCTCGATGGCGGCCTTGGTGGTGCTCACCGCGTCCTCGATGCGGTGCTTCTTCTCCTTGAGCTCGACCTCGGTGGCGGCGCCGACCTTGAGCACGGCGACACCGCCGGAGAGCTTGGCCAGGCGCTCCTGGAGCTTCTCGCGGTCGTAGTCGGAGTCGGTGTTCTCGATCTCGGCCTTGATCTGGGCCACCCGACCGTTGACGTCGTCGTTGGAGCCGGCGCCCTCGATGATGGTGGTCTCGTCCTTGGTGACGACGATCTTGCGGGCCTGGCCGAGCAGGTCGAGGGTGGTGTTGTCGAGCTTGAGCCCGACCTCCTCGGTGATGACCTGGCCGCCGGTGAGCATCGCGATGTCCTGCAGCATGGCCTTGCGGCGGTCGCCGAAGCCCGGCGCCTTGACGCTGACCGAGTTGAACGTGCCGCGGATCTTGTTGACCACGAGCGTGGCGAGGGCCTCGCCCTCGATGTCCTCGGCGATGATCAGCAGCGGCTTGCCGGCCTGCATGACCTTCTCGAGCACCGGCAGCAGGTCGCGCACGGCGCTGATCTTCGAGCCGACGAGCAGCACGTAGGGGTTGTCGAGCGACGCTTCCATGCGCTCGGGGTCGGTGACCATGTAGGGCGAGATGTAGCCCTTGTCGAAGCGCATGCCCTCGACGAGGTCCATCTCCATGCCGAAGGTCTGCGACTCCTCGACGGTGATGACGCCGTCCTTGCCGACCTTGTCGATGGCCTCGGCGATCATCTCGCCGATCTCGCTGTCGGCCGAGGAGATGCCGGCGACCTGGGCGATCTGGCTCTTGTCCTCGACCTCGACGGCGCTGGATCGGATGGACTCGACGGCGGCCTCGACGGCGGCCTCGATGCCCTTCTTGAGCGACATCGGGTTGGCCCCGGCGGCCACGTTGCGCAGGCCCTCGCGGACCATCGACCAGGCGAGGACGGTGGCGGTGGTGGTGCCGTCACCGGCGACGTCGTCGGTCTTCTTGGCGACCTCCTTGACCAGCTCGGCACCGATCCGCTCGAACGGGTCCTCGAGCTCGATCTCCTTGGCGATGGAGACGCCGTCGTTGGTGATCGTGGGAGCGCCCCACTTCTTGTCGAGCACGACGTTGCGACCCTTCGGGCCGAGCGTGACGCGCACGGCGTCGGCGAGCTGGTTCATGCCTCGCTCGAGGCCGCGGCGAGCTTCCTCGTCGAATTCGATGATCTTTGGCATTCCGGCAGATTCCTCCGTTGGGTGGCAGCCGTCGGCCGCCGGTGTCGTCGCTGCGTCAGATGACGCGGTATTAGCACTCTCACGTGGAGACTGCTAACAGGGAACCAGATCGATCACCGGACCGCAACCCGACCGCGGCGATTCCTGCGGCTCGTGGTGCGACCCGAACCCGCCCCGTCGCTGCGGATAGCCTCCTCGCGATGACCACGCGGGGATCGCACGTCATCGTCATCGGCGCAGGGGTGGCGGGGCTCGGGAGCGCCCTGGCCCTCTCGAGGGCCGGCCACCGAGTCACGCTGCTCGAGCGCGACGCCACGCCGCTGCCCGCCGACCCCGACGCGGCCTTCCTCTGGGACCGCCGCGGGGCGCCGCAGGTCAGGCACTCGCACGCGCTGCTGGCCCGCCTGCGCAACCTGCTGCGCGACCGCTTCCCCGACGTGCTCGACGCGCTCATCGAGGCCGGCGCCACCGAGATGCGCTTCGCCGACAACCTCCCCGTCGAGATCACCGACCGCGAGCCCCAGCCCGGGGACGAGGACCTGGTGGCCCTCGCCTGTCGGCGCACGACCTTCGAGTGGGTCCTGCGCCGGGCCGTGCTGGCCGCCTCGGGCGTGCAGCTGCTCGACGGCACCGTCGCCGAGAGCCTCGTCGCCACCCCCGGCGTCGAGGGAGCGGCGCCGACGGTGACGGGCGTCGTGATCACGGCCAAGGGCCAGCCCGCGCGAACGCTCGAGGCCGACATGGTTGTTGCCACGGTCGGGCGCCGGTCGGCCGTGCCCCGCCTGCTGTCGAACATCGGGGTCGACCTGGCCGCCACGTCGGAGGAGACCGGGATCGTCTACCTCTCCCGCTTCTACCGCCTGCTCGACGGGGCCGAGCTGCCCGACAGCGACGGCCCCATCGGCGGCGACCTCGGCTACCTCAAGTACGCGGTGTTCCAGGGCGACAACCGCACGTTCTCCGTGACCTTCGCCGTCGCCACCCACGACGACGAGCTGCGCTCCCTGCTGATCGGGCCAGAGGGGTTCGAGCTGGCCGCGGCCACGCTGCCGACCACGCTGCCGTGGGTGCAGACCGACCGGGCCGAGCCGATCACCGAGGTCCACGTGATGGGTGGCCTGCTCAACCGGCGGGTCGACTTCCTCGATGACGACGGCCACCCCGTGGTGCTCGGCTTCCACGCCGCGGGCGACGCGCACACCTGCACGAACCCCCTCTACGGCCGGGGCTGCTCGCTGGCCATGGTGCAGGCGACCCTGCTGGCCGACGCGCTCGACCGCTCACCCCGACGACCCGGTCGCCCGGTCGATCGCCTACGAGCAGGCCAGCGACCGCGAGATCCGGCCCTGGTACAAGGCCGCGGTCAACCAGGACCGCCTCAACCGGGCCGAGGCCGAGACGCAGGTCGCCGACTCGGGAACCGGCGACGGCGGCGACGGCGGCGACGAGCGCGACGGGCGCCGTTCCGACACCGATGCCGCGGCCATCGAGAAGGCGTTCATGCGCGACCTCATGAAGGACGGGCTGATGCCGGCCGTGCGCACCGACGCCACCGTCTTCCGGGCCTTCGTGCGGTCGTTCAACCTGCTCGACCCGCCCGACGCGCTGATCACCGACCCGGAGGTGGTGGGCCGGGTGATGACCGCCTACCAGGAGCGCGACCAGCGGCCGCCCGAGCCGCCCCTCGGCCCGCCGCCGCGACGAGCTGGTGGCCGAGCTCACGGTGGCCTGAGGTCGGCATGTCGAAGCTGATCTACGCCGCCATCACCTCGCTCGACGGCTACGTGGCCGACCGCGACGGCGCGTTCGACTGGTCCGCCCCCGATGAGGAGGTGCACGCCTTCGTCAACGACCTCGAGCGGCCGATCGGCACCTACCTCTACGGACGCCGGCTCTACGAGGTCATGCGCTTCTGGGACACCGACGAGGCGCGCACCGACCCCTCGCCCGTCGTCCGGGACTTCGCCGGGCTCTGGCAGGCGGCCGACAAGATCGTCTACTCGACGACGCTGTCCGAGCCCTCGACGTCTCGGACCCGCCTGGAGCGCGCCTTCGAGCCCGACGTGATCCGCCGGCTCAAGGCCGGCACGTCCCGCGACCTCTCGGTGGGCGGGCCCGAGCTCGCGGCCCACGCCATCCGGGCCGGCCTGGTCGACGAGTGCCACCTGTTCGTCAACCCGATCGTGATCGGGGGCGGCAACCCCTGGCTGCCCGACGACGTGCGCTGGGAGCTCGAGCTGCTCGACGAGCGCCGCTTCGCCGGTGGCGTCGTGCACCTGCACTACCGCACGAAGGCCTGACCGGCTCGGTCAGCCGCCGGCGACGGCCTGCATGATCGACACGGTGGCGCCGTCGGGCACGGGCGTCTCGAGCCCCTCCATGAAGCGCACGTCGTCGTCGTCGACGAACACGTTCACGTAGCGAACGAGGGCGCCGCTGTCGTCGAACAGCTTCTCGGAGAACCCGGGGTGCCGGCTCTCGAGGGCGGTGAGCACCTCGCCGATGGTGGAGCCTTCGACATCGACCTGCGCCGACCCCGAGGTCATGGTGCGGAAGACGGGGGGGACGCGGATGGTGACGCTCATCTGAGTTGCTCCTCGGTGGAGGCCAGGTGACGGATGATCACGGGGGTGCGGCCGGTGGAGACCGGTCGACAAGGACGCCGGAGAGCGTACCGGCCGAACCCTCCGTCCCGGTTCGCCGCGGGGTCGACGGCGCTCGGCCGCTCCGACATCCACCTTGCCTCGGCCGCCGATCGCGGGTGACCATGATGGCCGTGCCTCCGACCATCATGCGGACCTTCCGCGCCGGCGAGTTCGACGCTGCTCGTCTCGCCGCCGAGAAGGGCGGCCAGGTCATCTCCGTGTGCCTGCCGGCGCGCGACGAGGCCCAGACGGTCGGCGCCATCGTCGAGAGCATCCGGCTCGCCCTGGTCGAGCGGGTGCCCCTCGTCGACGAGATCCTCGTCGTCGACGACCACTCCGGGGACGACACCGCCCGGGTGGCGGCGGCAGCCGGGGCGACGGTGCTGCAGGCCGAGGACATCCTCCCCGAGTACGGCGCCGGCCACGGCAAGGGCGAGACGCTGTGGAAGTCGCTCTACGCCTCTCGGGGCGACATCATCGCCTGGTGCGACGCCGACGTCCGTGACTTCGACCCGACGTTCGTCGTGGGGCTGGTCGGCCCGCTGCTGGCCCGATCCGACGTGGTCTTCGTCAAGGGCTTCTACGAGCGACCGTCGCAGCCCGGCGACGGCCGGGGCGGGCGGGTCACCGAGCTGGTCGCCCGCCCGATCGTGTCGCTGCTGTTCCCCCACCTCGCGGCCATCGTCCAGCCACTCGCCGGTGAGTACGCCGGGCGACGCGAGGCGCTCGAGCAGCTGCCGTTCGTCGAGGGCTACGGCGTCGACCTCGGCCTGCTCATCGACATGGCCGACCGCTACGGGCTCGACGGCATGGCCCAGGTCGACCTCGGCACCCGGGTGCATCGCAACCGCCCGCTCGACGAGCTGTCGCCCCAGGCCACCGAGGTGCTCCAGACGGCGCTGCGACGGGCCGCACCCAGCCTGATCGGACCGTCGGCGGTGCTGGTGCGTCCCGGGCTCGACCCGCTCGAGGTCGACGTCACCGAACGACCGCCGCTCGTCGACGTGCCGGGCTATCGCCGCTCCTCGGCCTGACCGCTCCCCGGAGAACCTGACCGCTCCCCGGAGAAAATGTCGGTGTAGGCCTAATGACCCAGGTTCGTGGGCCGATTGACCCATGGGCGTGAGCTGTCTCCCACGCCTCCCACCTGTCGTCGAACCTCGGAGCTGATCGTGCAAGACACCATCGACCTCCTGGACGCCCACACCAACCGCCGCCGGGCCGAGGCGGCCGCCCGCCGTGACGCCCGCATGGCCGAACTCGTCGCCGCAGCTCACCGGCTGCACCCCGTCCGGTGCCCGCCACGCCATCGACGAGATCGACCTCCGCGACCACGATCCCCTCGCCGACGTGGCCCGGGCCATCGTCACGACGCTCCAGCCCAGCCCCCTGCGGGCCACGGGCTACCTCCGCGCCGGCTGACCCCGCGTTCAGGCGTGGATCGGGGGGACCCGGTCGGCCCAGGGGGCGGCCAGCTCGAGCTGTGACGCGACCCGCAGCAGCAGGTCCTCGCGACCAGCGGCGGCCACCAGTTGCACGCCGATCGGCAGCCCGTCGGCGCTCCAGTGCAACGGCAGCGAGATCGCCGGCTGACCGGTGGTGTTGAACGGCGCCACGAACGGGACCACCGACGCCGAGCGGAACAGGCCGGCCAGCGGGTTGTCCTCGGTGGCCGCCATCTGGCCGAGCAGCAGGGGCGGCTCGGGGAGGGTAGGGGTCACCAGCAGGTCGTGACCTCCGGCCCAGAACGCGGCCATGCGGCGGCTGAAGCGATGGAACACCGTCGTCGCCGCGACGTACTGCACCCCGGTGATCGTCCGACCCAGCTCCGCCGCGGCCCAGGTGCCGGGCTCGACGCCCTCCCGGGTGACCGGCACGCCCGTCATGGCGCCGATGGCCTCGAGGTCGTTGGCGGTCCAGGTGGCGAAGGCGTTCACGAAGGCGGCCGAGAACTCCGCCCCGGCGGCCTCGTCGTCCCAGACCTCGGGCCGGCTCTCGGTCACGTCGTGGCCGAGTGACGAGAGCAGCTCGGCGGCCACCCGCACGGCGGCGACGCACTCGGGGTGGGTCTCGATCGTCGGATCGGCGGCGGTCGACGTGAAGCCGATGCGCAGCCGACCCGGATCGGCCCCGAGCTCGTCGACGTAGGGACGGGCCGGAGGCGGCGCGACATAGGGGTCGCCGGGCATCGGGCCGTGCACGGCATCGAGCACCGCCGCGGTGTCGCGCACCGTGCGGCTCACGACGAGGCGCGCCACGTTGCCGGCCCACGCCTCGCCCAGCTCCGGGCCCAACGAGACACGCCCGCGCGACGGCTTGAGGCCGACCAGCCCGCACTCGCTCGCCGGGATGCGGATCGACCCGCCACCGTCGCCGGCGTGACCGACCGGCACCATGCCCGACGCCACCGCCGCGGCCGAGCCACCGCTCGATCCGCCGGGCGAGCGGGTCAGGTCCCACGGGTTGCGGGTCGGACCGTACAACTCCGGCTCGGTCGTCGGCTGCAGCCCGAGCTCGGGTGTGTTGGTACGGCCCACGAACACGAAGCCCGCCTGGCGGAACTTGGCGGTGAGGTGGCTGTCGGTGGTCGGCACGAACCCCACGTCGCGCAGGTGGCGCATGCCCCCGTGGTACGGCGCACCCGCCTGGTAGCCGTCGAGGTCCTTCAACACCATGGGCACGCCGCGGAACGGTCCGTCGGGCAGCGAACCGGCGGCCTCGGCCCGGGCCTGGTCGAACCGCTCGTGGATCACCGCGTTGAGGTCCGGGTTCAGCTTCTCGATGGCCGCGATGGCCGCGTCGACCAGCTCGAGCGGCGACGCCTCGCCGGACCGCACCAGGGCGGCCTGGCCGACGGCGTCGATGCCGGACAGATCTTCGGACACGCGCACTCCCCTGATCGTGGGTCTCCTGTTCCCGACTGATCGCCGGGCGGCTCACGCTATCGGTCGAGCCCGTCCCCGTTCGGTTCAGTCCGGGCGGCCGAGGCGCTCGGCCACGACCTGCCCGATGCAGCCGAGCACGTCGGTCATCGACCGCTCCTCACCGAAGCGGTCGGCGAGGGCGACGGCATCGACCCGCTCGTCGACGCCGTCGAAGCAGCGCCCGGCGATGGCCAGCACCGGGATGCCGAGCTCCGCGGCCAGGCCGACCACCCCGCCCACGACCTTGCCGTCGAACGACTCGGCGTCGATGAACCCCTCGCCGGTGATCACCAGGTCGGCCGGCTCCATCCGGTCGAACAGCTCGATCTCGTCGGCCACCACCTCGAAGCCCGAGTCGAGCCGGGCGCCGACCGCGGCGAGGCCCCCCGCCAGACCACCCGCCGCGCCGCCGCCCTCGATCTCCCGCACGTCCACTCCGTGCTCGGCGAGGTAGACGTCGGCCAGGCGCTCGAGCCGCCCCCGCAACAGGCGGACCTGGGCTTCGGTCGCCCCCTTCTGCGGAGCGAACCGCTCGGCGGCATCGACGAAGCGGGTGCGCACGTCGCAGGCGACGACCAGCTCGATGCCCCGCAGCCGCTGCAGCGGGTAGAGGCCACGCAGGGCGCCCAGCCCTCCGTCGGTGGTGGCCGACCCGCCGACGCCGACGAGCACCCGACGCGCCCCGGCCTCGATCGCCTCGGCGATGAGCTCCCCGGTGCCGGTGGTGGTGGCCCCCACCGGATCGTTGCCCTCGGGCCCGCCGGCCAGCTCGAGCCCGGACGCCTCGGCCATCTCGATCACCGCTCGCCGACGATCGAGTCGCCAGCTCGCCTCGACCGGTTCGCCCAGCGGTCCGGTGACGACGCTGCGGCGGTTGGCTCCCCCGAGCGCGTCGAGCGTGCCCTCGCCACCGTCGGCCATCGGCGCGCGGTCGCAGGTGTGACCCGCGGCCTCGACGGCGCGGCCGATGGCATCGGCGACCGCGGCCGCGGTGGCGGTGCCCCGGAACTTGTCAGGCGCGGCGACGACATGCACCCCGCCATCTTGACCGAGCGTCGATCGTGCGGTGGCACCGGCCGTGCCTGGTACGTGCTGCCTGGTGCCGGTGGACCGCGGCTGGGGCATGATCCCTGGGTGAGCTCCCCCACGCCCGACAACGCGCCACCCGACGATCTCGGCGGTCGGCCGATCGTGCTGGTGTCGAACCGGGGGCCGCTGTCGTTCCGCCTCGACGAGAGCGGCGCGCCCGTGGCCCGCCGCGGCGCCGGTGGCCTGGTCTCGGGGCTCGCTCCGCTGGTCGCCGGCACCGACACCACCTGGCTGGCTGCGGCGATGACCGACGGCGACCGGGTCATGGCCCGCCAGCCGCTGGTCGAGGCCGAGGGGTTCCGGTCCCGCCTGCTCGACATCGACCCGGGCCAGTTCGCCATGGCCTACGACGTGGTCTGCAACGCCACCCTCTGGTTCCTCTACCACGGGCTGTTCGACCTGGCCCGGCGACCACGGTTCGACCACCGGTTCACCGAGGCCTGGGATGCGTTCCGCTCGGTCAACGAGGTGTTCGCGAGGGCCATCGTCGAGACCGCCCCGGACGGCGCGGCGGTGCTGGTGCAGGACTACCACCTCAGCCTCGTCGGACCGATGCTGACCACGGCCCGCCCCGACCTGCGTGCCGTGCACTTCAGCCACACGCCGTTCGCCGGACCGGACCTCATGCGCGTGCTCCCCGACCGCTTCGCCGAGGAGCTCCTCGAGGGCATGGCCGGCCACCACGCCTGCGGGTTCCACTCGAGCCGCTGGGCCGACGCCTTCACCGCGAGCTGCGACGAGATCATCGGACGGTCCCCCACGACCTTCGTGTCGCCGCTGGCCTCGGATCCCGACGACATCCGCGCCGTCGCCGCATCGGCCGCCTGCCACACCGCGTTCGACGAGCTCGACGACTTGTTGGGCGACCGCTTGCTGCTCGCCCGGGTCGACCGCATCGAGCTGTCGAAGAACCTCGTCCGCGGCTTCCACGCCTACGACGACCTGTTGCGCCGCCATCCGGAGTGGCGTGAGCGGGTGGTGTTCGGGGCCTTCGTGTACCCGTCCCGCGAGGGGCTCCCCGAGTACCTGGCCTATCGCCAGGAGGTCGAGTCCGTGATCGAGTCGGTCAACCGCCGCTGGCGCACCCCGACGTGGGAGCCGATCCTCGCCGACCTCTCCGACGACTTCCCCCGCTCGGTGGCCGCCCTCTGCCGCTACGACGTGCTGCTGGTGAACCCCATCCGGGACGGTCTGAACCTGGTGGCCAAGGAGGGTCCGCTGGTCAACCGGCGTGACGGCCTGGTGGCGCTCAGCCCCGAGGCCGGGGTCTGGGACGAGCTGGGCGGCGCCGCCCGTCGGGTGCACCCCTACGACATCGCCGGCACCGCCGATGCGCTGGCCGATGCCCTGGCGACGCCGATCGACCAGCGCGCCGTCGAGGCGGCCGAGCTGCGACGGCGCGCCGAGGCCCGCACGCCCCGGGACTGGCTGGCCGACCAGCTGGCCGCGGCCGAGTAGGTCGCCGGAGCCGAGCACATCGGCCAAGCCAGCTCGATCGTCGGCGCCGAGCCCATCGCCGAGGGCGAGTAGGCCGAGGGCGAGTAGATCGCCGAGGCCGAGCAGCTCAGCCGGCGGCGAGCGAGCCCCGCAGAGCCGACGGCGACAACGGGGCGTCGATGGCCACCGTCTTGGTGCGGCTCGCCGGGCCGCGGACGATCCGCACCGAACGGCTCGGCAGGTCGAGCGTGGCGCTGAGGAAGCGCACCAGCTCGGCGTTGGCCTTGCCCTCGTCCGCCGGGGCCGCGACCTTGATCTTCAGGACCTCGCCGAGCGGACCGACCACCTGCGAGCGTCGGGCCCCGGGCTGGACGCGCAGCGCGAGCAGCCAGCCGTCCCCGACCCGTCGGGCCCAGACGGGTGCGTCGTCGTCATCGGGGTTCCGGACGCTGCTCACGCCGCCTCGGTCCCGTCGCCACTCGCGTGCGCATCGGGGGAGCCGAACGGCAGGGTGGGGTCGGCTCCGGGGCCGGTGTCGGGTCGGGGGTCGTTCGGTGGTGGGGGTTGGGTGAGGTCGAAGGCGGTCAGGTGCTCGCCGACCTTGGCCCGCCAGGGAATCGATCCGGGTGGCGGGCGGGGTTGGCCGGGGGCCGGGTGGTGGCGGGTACCAGTGCCATTCGTCGTCGACGCGTTCGAGGCGGGCCCCGAGGTGGGTCTTTTCGTGGTGGTGGACCTCACACAGGAAGGCGAGGTTGTCATAGGAGGTGGGGCCGCCTTTGGCGTGGTCGTGGCGGTGATCGACTTGGAGGTGGCCTCGGCGTTTGCAGCGGGGGACGACGCAGCGTCGGTCGCGGGCTTGCAGGGCTTTGTCGAGGGCGACGCGCCGGTAGCGGGTGAGGGTGGCGTAGGCCTTGATGTCGACCAGATCGTGGACCAGGACATCGACGAGGGCGTCGGGGAGGATCTGGCGGGCCACGTCGACGTTGATGGGCCCGAACCCGGGGATCTCACAGGTCTCACTCGCCGTGGCATACCCGCGTTGGAGGGCGATGGCGTCGACCAACACGGTCACGTTCCACTTGACCCGGCTCGGCCGCACCCCCAACAGCTCCTCGACGGTCTCGACTCGGATCGCACCGGCCGGATCCGCCGGTGACTCCGCGGCGCGGCGGTGGACTCGGCGTCGGTGGCCGCAGTCGCGGTGGGCTTGGTCGCCTTGGTGGTCCGGGTCGACAGGTCGAGGCCGAGGGCTTCGCCGGCGGCGGCCAACGCGGCCAGCACCCCGTCGGCCCGATACGCCTCATGAGGGTCACGTAACCCCAGGCGGCGGGCCCGTTCGAACACGGCCCGGGTGTAGGCGTCGACCACCGGCTCGATCCGGGCCCAGTCCTCCGGCGCGAACCGCGCCGCGATGGCCTTCATGTCGTCGTCGTCGAACTCCGACCACCGCCGCTTGGCCCGCACCCGGGCCCGCCGCACCGCCGGATCCTCACCCCGACGGGCCGCCGCTTTCACCTTGCGGACCCGGTCCCGGGTCTCGGCCAGATCGTGGGTGGTGGTGGCGGTGGCCACCAGAGCCTCCTCCGCGGAAGGGTCCAAGGCGACGGCACCGGCGATCTCATGGGCCTCACCGACCGACAGATCGCCCTGCTCGAACGCCACCGACGCCGCACCCGGGGCCAGCTGCAGGCGGCGGGCCGTGTCGATCGCCTTCTTGGCCTCACCCCGCGAGCTGCCGTTGACCCGGGCCAGATAGTCGTCAGACGACGAGAACTGCCTGGGCTGACTGTGACACTGCTCGACGCGGGCCGCGAACGACGCCTGCTTGGCCTGCAACCGGCGCACCACCCGAGCCAACCGCTCCACCACCACCGCCGCATCAGCACCCGAACACAAGGCCGGATCGGTCCGATCGCACCACCCCCCGACCACCCGCTCGACATCGACGAGCGACATCGTCGGGGCGGAGGTGGGGGCTTGCGTGCTCACCCCACCAACCTACACAAACGACACGTTCGACGGCAAGGGAAACCATGGAAAGATCATGAAATCTCCCAGAGTACCCGAAGGGTCACCGACCGTGGACGAAGACCCAGGACCCCGGACGCACGGCCGGTGTCAGGCCGCGGCGAGGGACTCCAGCAGGGCGACGGCCCCGACCGGTCCGTCGACCACGACGTCGGCCCGGGCGATCAGCTCGGGGGAGCCCTCGGAGCTGCGCACGGCCACCCGCACCGTGGTGAGGCCCATGGCGGCCAGCTGATCGAGCCCGTCGAAGGCCGCCAGGTCGCCGACATCGTCGCCGAGGAAGCACACCGCTCGGAGTGTCGGCTCGCGGCGGCCGTCGAGCACGGGGGCGACCAGGTCGAGCAGGGCGGTGCCCTTGTCGACGTCGATCGGCGGATGCAGCTCGAAGGACATGCGAGCCGGCCGCAGGGTCAGGCCCGATCGGTCGGCCTGCTGCTCGGCCCAGGCCCGCACGTCCGGCTCGCGCTCGGGCCGGCCGCGGTAGTGGAGCGTGAGGGACAGGCCCTTCGACTCGACCCGCATGCCGTCGGGGCCACGGGCCTCGGAGCGGGCCGCGATGTCGTCGACCGCCTCGCGCCAGACGCCGCCGAGCGGGTGGTCGCGGCGCTGGCCGTCGATGATGGTCTCGAGGCCGTAGAGCCCGGCGAGGGCCAGGCGCGACGACAGCCCGGGGATGCCGGTCGGCCCCGACACTCGCGACTCGAGAAAGGCCACCGGTCGACCCGAGAGCACACCGACCCGGCCGTAGCGCGCGGCCAGGGTGTCGAGCACCTGCAGCGCGCCGGGGACGGCGACGGCGTCGGCCGGCTCGTCGACGATCTCCGACAGGGTCCCGTCGAAGTCGACGAAGATGCCGCTGCCCTCCGGGTGCCGGCGCAGCTCGAGCAGACCCGGCGGCTGGCCCTCGGGCGATCGAGGGGACGGCGCGGCGGGCACGGCGTCAGCCGGTGGTGTCGGTGCTTCCCGAGTCGGCGCTCGTGGCCGTGGTCGTGGGAGCAGTCGGGTTGTCGAGCTTGCCGTCGGTGCCGATGACCACCAGCACCGAGGCGCCCTTCAGGTCGGTGACCGGGGACGGGTTCGGCATCGGCTGCACGATCGACGGGTCGAGGCCGAGGTCGGTGGCGACGAGGGCACCCTGGCCGGTATCGCCGGGCAGCACGTAGACGGCCGTGTTGGTGGCCTGGGCCGCGTTGCCCGTGTTCGGCGCGGGGAAGCCCTGGTCGGTGAGCACCTGCGCGACCGTACCGGCGGCGCCCTTCTTGCCGCTGGCGTTGGCCACGAACACCTTGACCGTGGCGGCCGTGACGGGGACGGCCGTCGTGTCGGTGGTCGGGACGTCCTCGGTCGGCTTGTTGTTGGCGTTGATCTGGTCGGACGACCCGGTGGCGGTGACCAACCCGCCGTCGTCGCTGAAGCCCTTGGCCAGGAGCACCCCGCCGATGAGCAGGGCGGCGACCACGAGGACGGCGCCGATGATGGTGGCGTGCCGCTCATCGATGGGTTCGGAGGGCGTGGCTCCCGAGGGCTCCGGCGTGGTCGGTTCGGTCACCGGCCCGGGTTCTCGGTGGCCTGGAAGCCCTCGTGGCGGGCCCGGCGACGACGATCACGCAGGCGACGGAGACGGCGGACGACGAGCGGGTCGTAGGCGTAGGCCTCGTCCGACTCGAGCAGCTCGTTCAGGATCTCGTAGTAGCGGGTGGCGGACAGCTCGAACCGCTCACGGATCGCCGCCTCCTTGGGGCCCGACTCGGTCCACCACGAGCGTTCGAAGTCGAGGATCGCCCGGTCGCGTTCGGTGAGCTCCATGGCGGGAACTGTGCTGCACCAGCCCCTCCATTGCAAGGACCCTCCCCCACCTGCACCGGGAGCCCTGCCAGGCAGGGGCGGTTCGGCTAATCGGTTCCCTGACCGGCGGCCAGCGACGATGATCACCCGATGGCCGTGATCGACGTCAACGGGGTCGCCTATGCCCATCCGGGGGGCAGCGAGCTGTTCCACGACGTCAGCTTCCGGGTCGCGAGCGGTCGCCATGCGGCCCTGATCGGCCCCAACGGGGCCGGCAAGACGACGCTCCTGCAGCTCATCGCGGGGTCCGAGCGCCCGATCGAGGGGTCGATCGCCGTCGACGCCTCGGTACAACTGATGCCCCAGGCCATCGGTACCGGCGACGGCGACGACACGATCCGTGAGCTGCTCGGCCGGTTCGGAGCCGCTCGGATGGCCGCGGCCGCCGCCGCGCTGGTGGCGGCCGAGCGGGCCAACGACGCCGAGCCGTCCGAGGCCACCGGCATCGCCCTGGCCGAGGCGATCGGGGTGTGGGGCGAGGTGGGCGGCTACCACGAGGAGGCCCGGTGGGACTCGGTCTGCCAACGGGTGCTCCGCCAGACCTTCGACGAGGCCCGCGACCGGCCGGTGGCGGAGCTGTCGGGGGGCGAGCGCAAGCGCCTCGTGCTCGAGTCGCTGTTCGCGTCCGACCTCGACATCCTCCTGCTCGACGAGCCCGACAACTTCCTCGACCTGTCGGCCAAGCGCTGGCTCGAGGAGCAGATCGCGTCGTCGCCCAAGACCATCCTGCTCATCAGCCACGATCGTGAGCTGCTCGCCGCCGCGGCCGACCTCATCGTCATGCTGGAGGGGTCGAGCACCTGGGTGCACCCCGGAGGGTTCGCCGGGTTCGACGATGCCCGCGCCGCCCGCAACGCCGACCTGGCCGCGTCGCTCCGACGTTGGGAGGAGGAGGAGCGCCGCCTGTTCCAGCACTACAAGCTGATGAAGCAGCGGGCCTCGGTCAACGACGGCAACGCGGCCCGGGCGAATGCGGCCGAGTCGCGCTGGGAGCGCTTCGTCGCGGACGGACCGCCCCAGGCGCCACCGGCTCCGAGGGCCGTGCGCATGAAGCTGGCCGGCGCCGGCTCGGGCCGCCGCGTGCTGCAGGTCGAGGGCCTCGAGCTCGCCGGGCTCACCGAGCCGTTCGACGTCGAGGTCCACGCCGGCGACCGGGTGGCGGTGCTCGGCCCGAACGGCAGCGGCAAGTCGCACTTCCTGCGGATGCTCGGCGGCGACGTCACCGTCGAGACCTCCGGCACCTGGCGGCTCGGCGCGCGGGTGCACGTCGGGCTGTTCCACCAGACCGACGACGTCGAGTGGCTGCGGGGGCGCACCCCCATCGAGAGCCTGGCCGACCTCGACCTGGCCCCGCAGGCGGCGATGGCGGCCCTGGCCCGCTACGGGCTGGAGGACGGCGCCGACCGCGACTTCGACACGCTCTCGGGAGGTCAGAAGGCGCGCCTGCAGGTGCTCGGGCTCGAGCTGCGGGGCGTCAACCTGCTGCTGCTCGACGAGCCCACCGACAACCTCGACCTGCTCTCGGCCGAGGCGCTGGAGCGGGCCCTCGCCGGGTTCGACGGCACGGTCATGTGCGTGACCCACGACCGCTGGTTCATGCGCGCCTTCGACCGCTTCCTCGTGTTCGACCACGACTGCTCGGTGAAGGAGGCGCTCGAGCTCGACTCGGCGCTGCACCTCGTCACCCGCGACCACGCCTACCCCTTCCGCCGCTCCTCGGTGAAGGACCTCACCCGCGCCACCACCTGACCACCCGAGCACACCCCGTTCTGGTGATGACCTGCGGGTCCAGAGGCCCTCAGATCATCACCAGTTCGAGGTGGTTGGGCGCCCCGCGTGGGGTCTCAGCCCCGGGAGCACGGAGCGCCCAGCGACCGGTCGCCGCTCGACCAGGGGGCCGCCTCGCCCTCGGGCCAGAAGTCGCCGGTGGCCGGGTCCTGCACGTAGGCCACCGGGGCCGGCCCCCCACGGGCGATGACCCTGACCGCGTCGAGCAGGCGGTCGATCTCGGCCGAGGTCACCGAGAGGCCGGCGCTGGCCCGCACCGCTCCGGGGATGCGGCGGCGGTCGCCGGCCAGCACGTCGTGGCGGTAGCGCTCGATCAGGTCCTGAGGCAGGTCGAGCAGGCGGATGAGGTAGGGGTGGGCGCAGAAGCAGCCGTGGCGGACGCCGATGCCGAACTCGGCCGACAGGCGGGCCGCCACCAGGGCGTGAGGCTGGTCGGCCACCTCGAAGGTCGCCACCGCGAGGGTGGGCACGTCGAGGCCGGGGCCGAGCAGCCGGACGCCGTCGATCGCGGCCAGCCCCCGACGTAGGTGGCCGGCGATCTCGTCCTCGTGGGCGACGATGGCGTCCCACCCGATGCTCTCGAGCGCGGCGATGGCCGCGTCGAGGGCGACGGCCCCGATGACGTTGGGCGAGCCGGCCTCCTCCCGCTCGGGCGGGTCGGTCCACACGACCTCGTCGAGGTCGACCAGGTCGACCGCCCCGCCGCCGGCCAGGAACGGGTCGCCGTCGGTGAACGCCGTCCGGGGCCCGATCAGCACGCCGGCCCCGAACGGCGCGTACATCTTGTGGCCGCTCCACGCGATGAAGTCGGCCTCGGCCGGCATGGGCCGGTGGGCCGCGAGCTGGGCGGCGTCGACGAGCACCGGCACGCCCCGCTCGTGGGCGGCGACGACGATCTCGTCGATCGGCGGCAACCAGCCGGTGACGTTGGTGGCGCCGGTGATGGCCAGCAACGACGGGCGGGCCCCGGCGTCGAGCGCGGCCACGACATCGTCGGTGGTGAACGTGCCGTCGGGACCGCACTCGACGAACCGTCGACCGGCGCCGGTGCGGGCCCAGGGCAGCAGGTTGGCATGGTGCTCGGTGACGGTGGAGACGATCACGTCCTCGGTGGTGAGGCGCAGCCGGTAGGCCAGGTGGTTGATGGCCTCGGTGGTGTTGCGCACGATGATGGCCACGTCGTCCCGACCGTTGCGACCGGCGAACCGCATGGCCGCAGCTCGCGCCGCCTCGTAGGCCGCGGTGGCCGTCTGCGACTTGTACCCGGCGCCGCGGTGCACGCTGGAGTACCAGGGCACGAACTCGACGACCCGGTCGGCGACCTCCGGCAGCGCCGACGTCGAGGCCGCCGAGTCGAGCGACAGGTAGGGCCGGGCCACGCCGTCGACGCACGGCACCTCGAGCCCGTCGCCGACCAACGAGAGCGGCAGGGACGTCATCGGGTCCTCCAGAGGGGTCGGGTCATGCGCAGAGGGGTCGGGTCATGCCCGGTCGGCCACGGCGATGATCGCACGGCGAGCTGTCGGTACGTTCATCCGGATCCGAGTCGGGCGAAGACCAAGGCATCGGCTCGCCGGTCACCCAGGACGAGGTGCGACCGGAGCACTCCCTCCCCGGTGAACCCGCAACTCCGGAGCACCTGGACCGACGCATCGTTGCCCGGCTCGACCCAGGCCTCGACCCGGGCGAACCCCTGTCCGTCGAGCGCCCACCGCGTCCCGAGCTCGACCGCACGCCTCGCCCGACCCCGACCTCGGTTCTCGCGCGTGAGCCAGTACCCGACACCGACGACCCCAGGTTCGGGCCGCAGCATCAGCGTGAGGCACCCGACGGCCTCGTCCGAAACCTCATCGGCGATGACGAACGACCATCCCTCTCCGGATGCCGCCCGACCGTGCTGTCGCTCGACGAAGGCCTGCCCGGCCGGGATCGAGAACTCGGCCGGGACGGTCGTGGCCTCCGTGATGCGCCGGTCCCGGCTCGCAGCCCGCACGCAGTCGAGGTCCGTCACCTCCCACGGTCGAAGCCCGACGACGCCGTCGGTCAGCCGCGCCGGATCGTCGTTCACGGCTTCGGCCTCAGACGAACGGCAGCCGTCGAGGCGTCGTCGATCTCGACGAGGTGGCCGAGCCGGGCGAGCTGGTCGGAATCCCCGGCGAGCGAGGCCAGTCGGACCAGCCCACCGAGGTGCTCGCGCAGCCGCTCGAGATCGCCGTCCCACAGCGCCACGAGGGCCTCGAGCGTGAGAGCCCGCATGTCCTCGCCCGCCTGAAGCAGGTCGAGGAACAGGTCCTCCCGCGGCTTCGGCGCCCGCCCCCGCGGCGGTCCGGCGGATGCCGCCTCTGTGAGGGTGGCGGTGGCGGTGGCGGTGCCGCTCGCCTGATCCCCGGGCGACGCCTGGTTCTGCAGCAGCTGGATGACCTCCTGGCGAACCTCGCTGGGATCGACGCCCAACGTGACCAGCACCTGGGCGGCCACACAATCTCCCTCGCGGATGAGTCCGAGCAGGATGTGCTCGGTGCCGATGAAGTTGTGGCCGAGCTGCACCGCCTCGCGCAGCGACAGCTCGAGCACGTGCTTGGCACGAGGGGAGAACGGCATGTGGCCCGACGGCGAGGAGCCGCCCGGGCCGACGAGCTCCTCGACCCGGCCGCGGACCACCTCGAGCGTCACGCCGAGCGACCCGAGGGCCTGGGCCGCCACACCGTGGGGCTCGCGGATGAGCCCGAGGAGGAGGTGCTCGGTGCCGATGTAGTTGTGGTCGAGCCGGCGCGCTTCCTCCTGGGCCAGCACGACGACCTGGACGGAGCGATCGGTGAACCGTTCGAACACCGTTCCAGTATCAGCCACCGACCGGCGCGGCGCCCGGCCGACTCGTCGCGTCGCGTCGCCGCCCTGCCCGCTTTGGTCACCGGTGGAAGGCATCCCTACGATCTCGCCGGTGAGCCACCTTGACATCGCCGTGCTCGGTGCCATCGCTGGCTTCACGATCTTCCTGGGACTGCCCGTCGGCCGGCTGCGGCGACCGGCACCGCGCCTGAAGGCGTTCCTGAACGCGGTGGCCATCGGGATCCTCCTCTTCCTCCTCTGGGACGTGCTGTCCCAGGGGATCGAGCCGATCGAGGCCGCCCTGACCGCGGCGGCGATCGACCACGACGGCCCGTGGAGCACGTTCGTCTGGTACGCCCTGATCGTCGTGGGCGGCGTCACCGCATCGCTGATGAGCCTCACCTACTACGAGGCGTGGATGGGCCGGAAGCAGGCGTCCGTCGGAGCCTCGGACCCGGCCGATCAGCTCGGAGATGACCTGGCCGGCCCGGCACGCGGGATGTTCCGGACCCCGGCCGAGCGGCTCGCCCTGCTCATCGCCGTCGGCATCGGCCTCCACAACTTCTCCGAGGGCCTCGCCATCGGTCAGTCCGCGGCCCAGGACGAGATCGGTCTGGCCCTGCTGCTGATCATCGGGTTCGGCCTCCACAACGCCACCGAAGGCTTCGGCATCGTGGCTCCCCTGGCCGGGGACGTGCAGCGGCCCTCGTGGGCCATGCTCGGGCTGCTCGGGCTCATCGGCGGCGGCCCGACCCTCGTCGGCACCCTCGCAGGCCAGTTCTTCGTCAACGACTATCTCTTCGTGGCGTTCCTCGCCCTGGCCGCCGGATCGATCCTCTACGTCGTCGTCCAGCTCCTGAAGGTGGCGTTCAAGCTCGGCACCACCGAGATCCTCATGTGGGGGATCCTCGCCGGGCTCTTCGCCGGGCTCGCCACCGACATGATCCTCGTCGCGGCCGGCGCCTGAGCCGCAGGCGTGATCCGTAATCTGTGCACTGATCAACAGCATGTGTCGATCGGTGCACAGATTTCGCCAGGGGCTGGGCGAGAGCCGAGAGCCCGAGGTGGGATTCGAACCCACGACATCCGCTTTACAAGAGCGGCGCTCTGGCCAACTGAGCTACCCGGGCGGGAACGCCCCAGCCTAGATCGGCCCCGCGGCCGCCCTTCTCGTCGGTCAGCGGCCCTGGGGCTCCCAGCGGAAGGTGCGCACCGCGACGACGGCGGCCACGACACCCCACAGCGCGAGCACACCGACGTTGTCGACCGTGAGGCCGGTGGCGTGCGGGATGATGAAGGCCGTCTGGAGGCCGAGAGCCAGGTGGGCCAGCGGGAACAGCCGCCCGACGTCGCGCAGCCAGGCCGGGAGCATGGCGACGGTGATGAACACCCCCGACACGAAGGCCAGGGAGACGGTCGAGGAGATCGGCCGATAGCTTCCCCCGAATGAGCATCCTCGGCAACCGCGTGCTGCGCCGGGAGGACCCGGCGCTGCTGACCTCCGGCGGCACCTACGTCGACGACATCGACGTCCCCGGCGCCGCCTTCGTCACCTACGTCCGCTCCACCATGGCCCACGCCCGGCTGACCGAGATCGACACCCCGAGGCCGCGGCCATGCCCGGCGTGCTCGCCGTCGTCACCGCGGCCGACATCGACCTGCCCGACCTCCCCCCGGCCACCCCGGCCATGGACCAGGCCATGGCCCGCCCGCTGCTCGCCCGCGACGTCGTCCGGTTCGTCGGCGAGCCGATCGTGGCCATCGTCACCGAGCAGCGCGAGCAGGGGCCCGACGCGGCCGAGGCCGTGTTCGTCGACTACGACCCGCTGCCGGCCGTCGTCGATCCCGAGATGTCACGCGACGGCGGCCCCAAGCTCTTCGACGACGCCGACTCGAACGTGATCTGGTCGATCGAGGCCCGCCACCGGGTGGCCGACTTCTCCGACTGCGACGTCGTCGTGTCCCAGCGCATGGTCAACCAGCGCGTCGCCGCCGTGCCCCATCGAGGGCCGCACCGCCACCGCGTGGTGGGGCGACGACGGGCGCCTCACGCAGTACCAGAGCTGCCAGGGCGCCCACCCGGTGCGCACCGCGATCGCCGACCTCTACGGCCTCGACCCGGCCGACGTGCGGGTGGTCTGCCCCGACGTCGGCGGCAGCTTCGGCGCCAAGGCCGGAGCGACCCCCGAGCTGCTGCTGCTCGGCGATCTGGCCCGGCGGGTCGGTCGCCCGGTCCGCTGGTTCGAGACCCGCTACCGAGAACATGACCGCCATGGGCCACGGTCGGGGCCAGGTGCAGGACGTCACCATCGGCGGCACGCGCGACGGTCGCATCACGGCCTACGCGCTCGACGTGCTGCAGGACGCGGGCGCCTACCCGGGCATGGGCGCGCTGCTGCCGTGGATGACCCGCATGATGACGAGCGGCGTCTACGACCTGCAGAACGTCGGCTTCTCGTCGACGTCGGTCGTCACGACCACCACCCCGCTGGTCGCCTACCGGGGCGCGGGCCGCCCCGAGGCCGCCGCCGCGCTCGAGCGGGCCGTCGACCTGTTCGCGGCCGAGATCGGCATGGATCCGGCCGACGTGCGGCGGGCGAACCTGCTGGCCCCCGACGCCTTCCCCTACACGACCAGCACCGGCACCGAGTACGACAGCGGCGACTACGCCCGGGCGCTCGACCTGGTGCTCGAGGCCGCCGGCTACGCCGAGCTCCGGGCCGAGCAGCAGCGCCGGCGCGATGCGGCCGACCCGGTGGTGATGGGCATCGGGCTGTCGGTCTACGTCGAGGTCACCGGGGGTGGCTCCGAGTACGGCGAGGTCGAGCTGCGACCCGACGGCACGGTGCTGGTCAAGACCGGGTCGAACCCCTACGGCCAGGGCCACCACACCGCCTGGGCCATGCTCGTCAGCGACCGGCTCGGCATCCCCATGGAGAAGATCGACGTCGTCCACGGCGACACCGACCTCATCCCCACCGGCGCCGTCACCGGCGGCTCGCGGTCGGTGCAGCTCGCCGGGGCGGCCGTGCACGACGCGGCCGGCAAGCTGCTCGACGTGGCCCGCCAGCGCGCCGCCGACCTGCTCGAGGCGGCGCCCGACGACGTCGTCCTCGACCGCGACGAGGGCCGGTTCCACGTGGCCGGCACCCCCACCATCGGCCTCGGCTGGGAGGAGCTGGCCGTCGAGGGGCTCGATCCGCTCGGCGGGCTCAGCGACCTCGCCACCTCGAAGCCCACGTTCCCGTTCGGGGCCCACCTGGCGGTGGTCGAGGTCGACACCGAGACCGGCCAGACCCGGCTCACCCGCCTCGTGGCCGTCGACGACGCCGGCCGCATCCTCAACCCGCTGCTGGCCGAGGGCCAGGTGCACGGCGGCCTGGCCCAGGGCGTCGCGCAGGCGCTGTTCGAGGAGGTCCGCTTCGACGACGACGGCAACCCGCTGACGTCGAACTTCGCCGACTACGCCATCGTGTCGGCCACCGAGATGCCGATGTTCGAACGGGTCCCGATGGAGACCCTCACGCCGCTCAACGAGCTCGGCGCCAAGGGCATCGGCGAGTCGGGCACGATCGGTTCGACGCCCGCGGTGCACAACGCGGTGATCGACGCCCTCAGCCACCTCGGCGTGCGCCACATCGACATGCCCGTCACGCCCGAGAAGGTCTGGCGGGCCCTGTCGTCGTGAGCCCGGCCTGACCCGGACGGCGGGGTCAGCCGGTGGTGGCCGTCGTCGCGTCGGCCGCGGTCGTGGTGGTCGCGCTCGGTGAGGCTGGTGCAGTCGTCGATGCGCTCGGACCCGTCGGCCGCGGTCGAGCCGGACCCGAAGTTCCACTGCAGGGTGGCGATGGCGGGGATGTTGGCGAGCGGGACCCGGTAGCTCAACTGGTTGCCGGTCACGGTCACCGGCGCCGACAGGCCGGTGGGGACGGCCTGGCCACCGGCGCTGGCGAGCGGAGCGAAGCTCGTGAGCTCGAGGTGCCACGTGCCGTCGGTGCCCTGCTTGGCCCGGATCTCGAAGGAGTAGGCCGGCGCGCTCATGTCGCCCTGGAGCATCACGAAGAACGGGGAGGGGACCAGCGAGATCGGCCCCGCCGTCGTGTACGTCACCGCCAGCACGTCGCCGTCGACGTGGGCCTCGGCCTTGATCAGGTCGATCCCGGCAGGCTCGGTGAGTTTCTCGGTCTGCTTGGCCGAGTCGACGACGTCGCCCTTCGGGTCGTCGCAGGTGAAGCCGTTCGACTCCGGCACGGTGCTCTTGGGGCCGAGCGTGCTCGGCACATCTTCGGCGCTCGGTCCGCTCGAGCTGCAGGCGACGGCCACCCCGCCGAGCAGCACCACGCCCAGCACGGCGGACAGCAATCGACGGGTCATCGGACCAACCTTCCTCGGGCCACCTCGAAGCAGGCCAGGGCACCCGCGGCGGCCACGTTGAGCGAGTCGATCCGGCCCTTCAGCGGGATGTTGGCCACCGCGTCGCACCGCTCGCGCACGAGCCGCGACAGGCCCGAGCCCTCGGCGCCCAGCACCAGGGCGACCGGATCGGCCGCCAGTCGGAGGTCGAAGAGGGGTTGCTCACCGGCGGCGTCGAGGCCCACCACCCAGATGCCGGCCTGCTGCAGCTGGCGGATGGCGGTGGGCAGGCCACCGACCAGGGCCATGGGCAGGTACTCGACCGCGCCGGCCGCGGCCTTGGTCACCGTCGGGGTGACGTGCACGGCCCGGTGGCGGGGCAGCACGACGCCGGTGACGCCCGCGCACTCGGCCGAGCGCAGCAGGGCGCCCAGGTTGCCGGGGTCGGTGACGCCGTCGACGAGCAGCAGGAACGGCTTGCCCCCGCCCCGCGGCGTGACGAGGTCCTCCAGCTCGGCCTCGGGCAGCTCGGCCGCCTTGGCCAGCACGCCCTGAGGGGCCTCGGTGCGGGCCTCGGCCAGCAGCTTGGCCTTGGTGACGTCGCGCACGGGCACGCCGACGCTCATGGCCAGCTCGGCGATGTCGTCGAGCACGACGGCGTCGTCCATGTCGGACGGCCACCCAGACCTCACGCACCCGACGGGTGCCGGCCAGCAGCAGCTCACGCACCGCCTGGCGGCCCTCGACCTGCTCGCCTCCCAGGCCGCGCGGCCCGTTCTGGCGGCGCGGCGCCGATGCCCGGCCCGAGGCCCGGGCCGCCGCCGCCCGCTTGGCTGCACCGGGGCGGTCGGCCTTGCGCACCGACTTGGCCGCGTGCTCAGCGGCCCGGGCGGCGATGGCCTTCTCGGCGGCCGCGGACCGTGGCTTGGCCTTCGACCCCGGCGCGTCCGAACGGCTCTTGGCCCCGCCCCGGGTCGAATCCTTCGATCCCGACGTCGACCGGGAACCCGATCGGGACCCGGACTTGGCACCGGCGGCACGGCCGCCGGTCTTGCCGGGTGATCGGCGTGACGAGCGAGCGGGGCTCACCGGGCCTCCACCAGGGCCACCGCGTAGCAGGCGATGCCCTCGTCGCGGCCGATGGCGCCGAGCCCCTCGGCCCGGTTGGCCTTCACCGCCACCGGCGCGCCCACGGCCACGCTCAGCCGGTGCTGCATCTCGGCCCGATACGGCGCCACCTTCGGGCGTCTCGAGCACGACGGCGCAGTCGACGTTGACCGGCTCCCAGCCCTCGGAGCGCACGCGGGTCGAGACCTCGGTGAGCAGCATCAGGCTGTCGGCATCGGCCCACCGGGGATCGGTGTCGGGGAAGTGCTCGCCGATGTCACCGAGGCCGGCCGCGCCGAGCAGGGCGTCGGCGCAGGCATGGGCGACGACGTCGGCATCGCTGTGGCCCACCAGCCCCTGCGCCCCGGGGAACACGACCCCGCCCAGGGTGAGGACGCGCATCGGATCAGCAGTCTTGGCATGCACGTCGAACCCCAGGCCTACTCGGATGGACACCCCGGAAAGCTAGTGCCTGCCTTGGGCGTTTCCGGGGCAGGCCCACCCGCCGGAGCGAGCTTCCCGGACGAGATGACTCCGGGCCCGGCCGGTCAACCGAAGTGCAGCCGGGCCACGCCGAGGTCGTGACGGGTCGTGATCTTCAGGTTGGTCGGGATCGCCCTCGACCACCATGACCGTGCCGCCGACCGACTCGACCAGGGCGGCGTCGTCGGTGGCGTCGGGGTCGCCCTCGTGGGCTCGCCGCAGCACCTCGGCCCGGAAGGCCTGGGGCGTCTGCACCGCCACCAGGTCGTCGCGGTCGAGCGTGCCCACCACGCAGCCGTCCTCGATCCGCTTGATGGTGTCGGTGACCGGAAGGCCGGGGATGGCCGCGTCGGCGCCGGCCAGCACCGCCTCGATGACCGACTCGAACAACTCCGACGAGGCGAGCGGGCGGGCCCCGTCGTGCACCACCACGATGTCGCAGTCGGCGGGAACGGCGTCGAGGCCACGCCGGACCGAGTCCGATCGGCGCTCACCGCCGACCACCACCCGGTCGGCGAGCGGCTCGGGATCGTCGGCGTGATCGGCGCCCACCACCAGCACGACCCCGTCGGACACCGCGCGGGCCCGTGCGAGCGAGAGGTCGATGACCCGCCACGACCCGATCTCCTCGTACTGCTTGAGCACGTCGGGGTCGTAGCGGCGGCCCGATCCGGCGGCGAGCACGATCGACCAGGTGCTCACCGGCCCACTCCTCGGGGAACGGCGGTCGCGCCCGCGGTCACTCAGGCCAGCGCTTCGTCGAGCTTGGCTTCGGCCGCTTCCTCGTCCACGTCGATGGCGAACGTGAGCTCCGACACCAGGATCTTGCGGGCCTCGGCCAGCATCCGCTTCTCGCCGGCCGAGAGGCCGTTCTCCTTCTCCCGGATCGACAGGTTCCGCACGACCTCGGCCACCTGGTACGGATCGCCGGACTTGAGCTTCTCCTGGTGGTTCTTGAACCGCCTCGACCAGTTGGTCGGCATCCGGACCTCCTTCTTGCGCAGCACGACGAAGACCTCCTCGACCTCCTCGTCGTTGATGACCTCGCGCAGGCCGACCTCATCGGTGTTGTCGGCCGGCACCTTCAGCGTGAGCTCGCCGTAGGTGAGGCGCAGCACGAGGTAGTCGCGCTTCTCGCCGTTGAACACGATGGTCTCCCGGGCCTCGACCGTGGCGGCCCCGTGGTGCGGGTACACGACCTTGTCACCGACATCGAACGCCATGGTGCTCCCAGATGGAACGACGGGCAGGTCCAGAGCGTGTCACAAATGGCGGCGACAGGACGGCCCCCGCACCCCGAGGGTGACCCTGCCCACCGCCTGTGGTGTGGGGCCATGTGTCACACGGCACTAGCATCTCGGCGATGCCGGATCGAGGACTTCTCCGCGCGGTCGAGTTGTTCGATGGGCTCGAGCCGTCACAGATCGACACCATCGCCGACGCGGCCAGCGAGCGCTCCCTCAGTCGCGGCGACGTGCTCTTCACCGAGGGCGACGAACCGACCGAGCTGTTCGTGGTGGTGTCGGGCCGCATCGCCATCGCCAACAAGTCGATCGACGGGCGCGAGTCCGTGCTCGCCCTGATGGAGCGGGGCGACCTGTTCGGCGAGATGCCCTTGTTCGACGACCTCTCGCGGTCGGCCGAGGCCCGGGCCCTCGAGCCCAGCGAGGTCATGGCCATCCCCTACGAGCCGCTGCGCCGGCTCTACGAGTCGCAGCCCTCGCTGCTGTGGAAGGTCGTGGCCCTGCTGGCCGGCCGCATCCGCAACACCGACGAGGCCCTGGCCGACTCGGTCTTCCTCGACGTCACCGGCCGCACCGCCAAGCGCCTGCTCGAGCTGGCCGGCGACGCCGACGAGTTCTCGCTGCCCATCACCCAGGAGGAGCTGGCCGGCATGGTCGGCGCCTCCCGCGAGCGGGTCAACAAGGCCATCGCCTCGTTCATCCGCCTCGGGTGGATCGACCAGGTCGACCGCCGCTACCGCATCACCAACCGCGAACAGCTCGAGCGCCGCGCCCGCTGAGGCCTCCAGCGCCCGCGAGACGGGTCAGCCGGACACCCAGCGATCGGGAGGGGCCCACGGCGGGAGGCCGAGGCCGCGCCGCAGCTCGGCGCCGTCCTCCACGATCTGCCAGCTCGCGAGCCGCCCGTCGACGACCTCGGCCACCCACACCACTTCGAGCAGCTGCTCCTCGTCGTCGGGGAGGTCGAGGTGCGAGCCCGACGTGGTGCCGACCATGGCCACCCGGTCGCCGTCGGCAGCCAGGTGCCGCGGATGGATCACGTAGCTCGGGAACGAGGTGAAGTAGCCGATCCACGCCTCGATGTTGGCCTGCCGGCCCTTAAGGGGTGGCTCGTCCCGGACGACGAGCTGGTGGTCCTCGGTCATCAGCGCGGCCAACCCCTCGATGTCGGCCCGGTTGACGCAGTCGACGAAGCCGATCACCGCGGCGGTGGGTGGTAGCGGGCGTCGCGGCATGAGCCCATGCTCGCGCCGGACGAGCGGTCGGGGTCGCGCCGAGCTCCCGGAGGTGCCCGTCGGATATCCGCCAGCACGGCGGTGGTCCGGCGAGCAAGATCGGCGCACCGCCCGGCGCCCGACGGAGGATCCGATGACGCTTACCGACACGTTCCGCACGCTGCACGAGCAGGGCTGCTTCGTGATGCCGAACCCGTGGGACCGCGGCTCGGCCCGCATCCTGCAGGACCTCGGCTTCAAGGCGCTGGCCACGACCAGCGCCGGGTTCGCCCGCTCCATCGGCAAGAACGATCAGCAGGTCACCCGCGACGAGCTGGTCTCCCACGTCGCCGAGCTCACCTCGGTCCTCGAGATCCCGCTGAACGTCGACAGCGAGCGCCTGTTCCCCGACGACGCCGGGGGCATCACCGAGACGGTCCGGCTGCTGGCGGCCGCCGGGGCATCGGGGTGCTCGATCGAGGACTACCGCCCGTCGACCAGCTCGATCCTCCCCGTCGCCGAGGCCGCCGAGGCGGTGCGCGAGGCGGCCGCGGCGTGCGCCGAGCACGGGATCGTGCTCACGGCCCGCTGCGAGAACCTGCTCTACGGCGCGGGCGACCTCGACGACACGATCGCCCGGCTCGTCGCCTACCGCGAGGCCGGCGCCGAGGTCGTCTACCCGCCCGGCCTGGTCGAGGCGGCCGACATCACCCGGGTCGTCACGGAGGTCGGGGCGCCGGTGAACGTGCTGAACTTCCCGGGCGCTCCACCGATCGACCAGCTCGCCGAGCTCGGCGCGCGCCGGGTGTCCACCGGTGGCGCGCTCCAGACCAACGCCTATCGGGCCATGCGCCACGAGGCCGGGGCCCTGCTCGCCCTCCAACCCGACTGACGACGTCAGGGTTGGTTGAGGAAGGCGATGGCGCGGGCCCAGGCGTCGGCCGCGTCCTCGGGCCGGTGCGTCGGGCGGCTGGGGTCGTGGACGAAGCCGTGGTCGGCGCCCTCGTAGATGACCACCTCGGCGTCGGCGGCCTGCAGGTCCGCGATGTCGTCGAGCGGAACGAAGGGATCGACCGTGCCCACCAGCTCGAGCACCGGGCACGCGCCGGGGGCGGTGGCGAACTCGATGGCGTCGGCCTGGGTGTCGCTGCGCCACTGCTCGGGCATGCGGATCATCCCGTAGAACGACACGGCCCGGTGGAAGCGGCCGGTGGCCGAGGCCTTGAGCGCCCACATGCCACCCATGCAGAACCCGAGGATCCCGACGGTGTGCATGCCGGTGGCGTCGGCGGCCTGCACCATGGTGGCCATCTCGGCCAGGTCGTCGAACTCGCCGACGGTCCCGAGGCGCTCCTCGAGCGGCAGATCCTCACGCCCCGGGTAGGGCTCGGGGGCCACGACGACCCAGCCGTTCTCCTCGGCCAGGCGCTCGGCCATGGTGTCGAAGAGCGGGCGCAAGCCCCATGATGTCGGGGCAGAGGACGAGGCCCTGCACCGGGTCGCCGAGGGCGGGACGGGCCAGCTCGGCCGGGGTGCCGTTGGGCAGTTCGATGCGCATGGCGCCGTTCTAGCCGAGCCACGACCGGCGACGCCCCCACCGAGGGACCGCGATCAGCTGTAGCGGTCGAGGATGCTCGACTCGGCCAGCTTCGACAGCCCTTCCTTGATGGTCTTGGCCCGGGTGTCGCCCACGCCCTCGACGTCGTCGAGATCGTCGATGGTGGCCCGCATGATCTTCGACAGCGTGCCGAAGTGGTCGACGATGTGGTCGATGACGCGGCTCGGGGATGCGGGGGATGCGCGACAGCAGCCGGTAGCCGCGTGGCTGGAGGCTCAGGTCGAGATCGGTGGCGCCCTGCGGGCAGGTGCAGCACCGCGGCGACCGCCTTGAGGTCGAGCAGCTCCTCGGTGTCGAGCTCCGGCGAGGGTGGCCATGGCCTCGGCGAGGGGCCAGTCATCGCCCTCGTGGAAGTAGTCGCGCACGACCATGCGCCGCTCGTCGCCGATGCCGCCGAGCACCTCTTCGAGCTGGAGCCGCACGAGCCGACCGTCGGTGCCGAGCTCGACGATGTACTCGTCGATCTCCTCGGCGATGCGCATGAGCATCTCGGTGCGCTGCAGCAGGACGACCACGTCGCGCAACGAGACGATGTCCTCGACCTCGAGCTCGGACAGGGCCGACGAGACCTCGTCGAGCCGGTTCTTGTAGCGCTCGAGGGTCTGCAGGGCCTGGTTGGCCCGGTCGAGCAGGCGGGGGATGGGCTCGAGCGGGTGCTTCTGGTCGCCGACGTAGCAGGCGATGATGGCCATGTCCTCCGACACCGAGATCACCGGCACCTCGATGGAGCGGGCCACCCGCTCGGCGGTGCGGTGCCGGGTGCCGGTCTCCGACGTCGGGACGTTGGGGTTGGGCACCAGGTGCACGTTGGCCCGGGCGATGCGGCTGGCGTCGGGGGCCAGGATGATGGCGCCGTCCATCTTGGCCAGCTCCGACAGGCGCTGCGGGCTGAACGCGGCGTCGAGCAGGAACCCGCCGGAGCAGATGTTCAGGACCTCGGGCCCGTCACCGATGACGATCAGCGCGCCCATCTTCGACTGCAGGATGCGGTCGAGGCCCTCTCGCAGGGGCTTACCCGGCGCCACGGTGCCGAGCGCATCGAGCAGCGCGTCACTTCTCCGGCGAGCCACGGTCGGAGTGTAGTCGTCGGTCCTGCGCGGCCGGGGGGCCGGGACCAAGACTCGGTGCCGGCTCAACGGGCGGGGTTCGGCACCGCGGCGAGCCTGCTGGGCACGGGTTCGACGGCGGCCAGCCCGGCGAGGCCGATGGCATCGAGCAGGTCGTCGGCCCGGAGGGCGGTGATGCCGGGCGGGGGTTCGGGGGCCAGCCGGGGCACGATGGCCGAGGTGAAGCCCAGGCGGGCCGCCTCGGCCAGGCGGCGCTGGCTCTGGGCCACCTGGCGCAGCTCGCCGCCCAGCCCCACCTCGCCGCAGACGACCACGTCGGGCGGCAGCGACCGACCGATGGCCGCCGACGCCACCGCGAGGGCCACACCCAGGTCGGCGCCGGGCTCGCGCACGACGACACCGCCCACGGCCAGCGCGTAGACGTCGGCCTTGTCGACCTGGAGCCCCGCCCGCCGGCCGAGCACGGCCAGCAGCAGCGACAGCCGACCCGAGTCGACCCCCTGGGCCGACCGCCGCGGCGAGGGCAGGTTGGACCCGACGACCAGCGCCTGGATCTCGACCAGGAGCGGCCGGTGGCCCTCGATGGTGGGCACGACGACCGATCCCGACACGCCCGGGCCGCCGATCGGCCAGGAACAGGCCGCTGGCGTCGGGCACGGCGGCCAGGCCGGTGTCGGTCATCTCGAACAGGCCGAGCTCGTCGGTGGAGCCGAACCGGTGCTTGGACGCCCGCAGCAGGCGCAGGGCGTGGTGGCGCTCGCCCTCGAAGGCGAGCACCGTGTCGACCACGTGCTCGAGCACACGGGGGCCGGCCAGCCCGCCGTCCTTGGTGACGTGGCCGACCAGCACCGTGCTGACCGATCGGGCCTTGGCCTGGCGCACCAGCCGGGCCGCGCACTCGCGCACCTGGGCGACCGAGCCGGGGGCCGAGGACAGCTCGGGCTCGTAGACCGTCTGGATGGAGTCGACGATGAGCAGGTCGGGATGGATCTCGTCGAGGTGGGCGACGAGGTGGGGCAGCGACGTCTCGCTGGCCAGGTAGAGGCGTGGAGCGAGCGTGCCCAGCCGCTGGGCCCGCAGGCGCACCTGCTGCTTGGACTCCTCGGCCGACACGTAGAGGACGGTCGCCCCGGACGACGCCACCGCCGAGGCCACCTGCAGCAGCAGGGTGGACTTGCCGATGCCCGGCTCGCCGCCCGACCAGCGTGACCGAGCCGGGCACCAGGCCGCCGCTCAGCACCCGGTCGACCTCGCTGAGGCCCGTGGAGCGGGGCTGCCACTCGTCGGTGTCGACCTCGGCGATGGGCACGGCCCGGTCGATGGCGGCACCGAGCCGCGACGCCACCGGCGTGGGCACGTCGAGCTCCTCGACCAGGGTGTTCCACTCGCTGCAGGCCGGGCACCGACCGGCCCACTTGGGGCTGGCCCCACCGCACTCGGCGCACCGGAAGATCGAACGGACTTTCGACATGGACACGACCCTACTCAGGGGGTGTGACAGTGGCCTCGAGGCCGCGGCGCCCGTGCTCCCCGGCAGGGCCATCCGGCACCGTAGGCTCGGGCCATGCACGACATCGTCCACGAGCTCACCATCGACGCACCCCTCGAAGCGGTCTACGCCGCGGTCTCCACCGGGACGGGCCTGGCCCGATGGTGGAGCAGCGACGTATCCCTCGAGGACCACGGCTCGTCACGCGCCGACGGGCCCGTCGAGGGTGACGTGCTCAGCGTGGGGTTCGACGAACGGGCCGTGGTGATCCGCCTGCGCATCGACACGCTGAACGGCCCCGAGGACGAGGGCCCGGCGATGGCCCACCTCACCTGCATCGCCGGCCCCGAGGAGTGGCCGGGCACCCAGGTGGCCTTCCGCATCGAGGCCGAACCCGACCGCGGCACGACCGTACGCTTCTGGCACGGCGGCTGGGAGTACGAGGACGGTGCCCTGCCCCGCTGCAGCTTCCAGTGGGCCATGCACCTCGACGCCCTGCGCCGCTCCCTCGAGTCGTAGACCTCGAGTCCTCGACCTCGAGCGGAGATCCCGGGCGCTAGACCCGGGAAGAGGCGCGACCGCGCGACATCCGCAGGCGCAGCCACAGCAGCAGCGGCACCGCGATGAGCATGCCCAGCACCAGCAGCAGCACATCGGCCATGAGCGTGACGCGCGACGAGGTCACCTTGACGGGCGTGGGCTCGGTGTCGGCCAGCGACGGCGTGTAGGTGTGGCTGGCCCCGGGCACCGTGACCGTGATCTCGACGTCGACCATGTCCGACACCGGTCGGCCCTGGTCGGCCTCGATCTGGGCGATGGTGCCGCCGAGGCCCTCGGCGCCGAGCGACTGGTCGAGCTTGGCGTCGCTGAACGTCTCGAGGCCCTTGGTCAGGTCGACCGCCCCCGTCACCGAGTAGCTCGTCGACAGGGGTGACGAGGTCTTCTTCACGGTCCACCCGCCGAAGGCGCCGTCGGGGCCGTTGACCTCGTCGAGCACCGCCGCGGCTCCCGCGGCGTCGGCGAAGGGCTTGGTGGCCCGCACCCAGGTGTAGCCGTCGGCCTCCCCGGTCGGACCGGTGACCGTCCAGCCGGCGGCCTTGAGGTCGTCGACCCGCAACTGGGCCCGGAGGTCACCGGCCTTGGCGACCGCCTCGGCGTCGAGGCCGACCGCCACCTCGACGGTGCCCGAGCCGTCGGCGTTCACCGTGGTGTGCACCGCCAGCTTGGCCTGGCACCCCGCCAGCACCCCCACCAGGGCAACGGCGGCCAGCAGGCGCAGCGGAGCGCGGAGCACGGATCGCAGGGGCAGGCGCACGCCGGGCAAGGTACTGCCTCGACGGTCGGCCCCCGGAAAACGGCAGAACCCCCACCCGATCGCTCAGGTGAGGGTTCCGTCGGACAGGATGCCTGGGGACCATGCCCCGGGCTTCCGCCGTCTCGGGGCCGGCCGACCCCGGACCGCTACTCGGTGGGCGGTCCGGCCTCGGCCAGCTCCATGGGCGGGGGCTGGAAGCCCTCGACCGCTTTGAACGTGATGACCATCTCGCCCGTCTCGGGATCGGGCTCGGCGTCGACGATGATGTTCTCGCCGGCGCGGAACTCCTTCCAGAGGAGGCGCTCGGAGAGGGCGTCCTCGATCATCCGCTGGATGGCCCGGCGCAGCGGCCGTGCCCCCAGCGTCGGGTCGTAGCCCTTGTCGCCGAGGAGGGTCTTGGCCGCAGGGGTGAGCTCGAGGCCGAGGCCCTGGCTCTCGAGCTGCTTGGTGACCCGCTTGATCATGAGATCGACGATCTCGGTGACCTCGGGCTTGCTCAGCTCGTGGAAGACGATGGTGTCGTCGATGCGGTTCAGGAACTCCGGGCGGAAGTGCTGCTTGAGGGCGTCGTTGACCTTCTCCTTCATGCGCTCGTAGGAGATGGCCTCGTCGGCCTTCGAGAAGCCCAGGTTGGCCTTGCGCAGATCGGCGGTGCCGAGGTTGGAGGTCATGATCAGCACGGTGTTGCGGAAGTCGACCGACCGACCCTGCGAGTCGGTGAGCCGGCCCTCTTCGAGGATCTGCAGCAGCGTGTTGAACACGTCGGGGTGGGCCTTCTCGATCTCGTCGAACAGGACCACCGAGAACGGCTTGCGCCGCACGGCCTCGGTGAGCTGGCCGCCCTCCTCGTAGCCGACGTAGCCGGGGGGCGAGCCCACCAGGCGGCTGACGGTGTGCTTCTCCATGTACTCGGACATGTCGAGCTGGATCAGCGACTGCTCGTCACCGAAGAGGAACTCGGTCAGCGTCTTGGCCAGCTCGGTCTTGCCCACGCCCGACGGGCCCAGGAAGATGAACGAGCCGCTCGGGCGCTTCGGGTCCTTCAGGCCGGCGCGGGTGCGGCGGATGGCCTGGCTGACGGCCTTGATGGCGTCCTCCTGGCCGATGACCCGCTTGTGGAGCTCTTCCTCCATGCGGAGGAGCTTGGCCGTCTCGGCCTCGGTGAGCTTGTAGACGGGGATGCCGGTCCAGATGGAGAGCACCTCGGCGATGGACTCCTCGTCGACCTCGTCGAACAGGTCGATGCCCGAGTCCTTGATCTCGCGCTCCTTGAGCTCCTTCTCGGCCAGCAGCTCCTTCTCGCGGTCGCGGAGCTTGCCCGCTTCCTCGAAGTGCTGGCCCTCGACCGCTTCCTTCTTCTCCTGCACGACCTGGGCGAGCTGGTTCTCCAGCTCCTTGTAGTCGGGCGGGGTCTCCATGCGCTTGATGCGCAGCCGCGAGCCGGCCTCGTCGATGAGGTCGATGGCCTTGTCGGGGAGGTGGCGGTCGGAGATGTAGCGGTCGGCCAGGTTGGCCGCGGCGACCAGGGCCTGGTCGGTGATGGTGACCCGGTGGTGCGACTCGTAGCGGTCGCGCAGGCCCTTGAGGATCTCGATGGTGTGGGCGACCGACGGCTCCTCGACCTTGATCGGCTGGAACCGGCGCTCGAGGGCCGCGTCCTTCTCGAGGTGCTTGCGGTACTCGTCGAGCGTGGTGGCGCCGATGGTCTGGAGCTCGCCGCGTGCCAGCATCGGCTTGAGGATGCTGGCCGCGTCGATGGCGCCCTCGGCGGCACCGGCCCCGACGAGGGTGTGCAGCTCGTCGATGAAGAGGATGATGTCGCCGCGGGTCTTGATCTCCTTGAGCACCTTCTTGAGGCGCTCCTCGAAGTCGCCGCGGTAGCGGCTGCCGGCCACCAGCGCGCCGAGGTCGAGGGTGTAGAGCTGCTTGCCGTGCAGGGTCTCGGGCACCGCGTCGGCGGCGATGGCCTGGGCCAGGCCCTCGACGATGGCCGTCTTGCCGACGCCGGGCTCGCCGATCAGCACCGGGTTGTTCTTGGTGCGGCGGCTCAGCACCTGCATGACCCGCTCGGTCTCGCGGGCCCGACCGATGACCGGGTCGAGCTTCTTGTCCCGGGCGAGCTGGGTGAGGTTGCGGCCGAACTGGTCGAGCACGAGCGACCCCGAGGGGGTCTGCTCGCCAGGGCCGCCGGTGGTGGCGCCGGGCTTCTCCTGGCTGCCGGGGCCGGAGTAGCCCGACAGCAGCTGGATGACCTGCTGGCGCACCCGGCTCAGGTCGGCGCCCAGCTTCACGAGCACCTGGGCGGCCACGCCCTCGCCCTCGCGGATGAGGCCGAGGAGGATGTGCTCGGTGCCGATGTAGTTGTGGCCGAGCTGGAGCGCCTCGCGCAGCGACAGCTCGAGCACCTTCTTGGCCCGCGGGGTGAAGGGGATGTGGCCCGACGGCGACGAGCCGCCCTGGCCGATGATCTCCTCGACCTGGCTGCGGACGGCCTCGAGCGAGATGCCGAGGGACTCGAGGGCCTTGGCCGCCACACCCTCGCCCTCGTGGATGAGACCGAGGAGGATGTGCTCGGTGCCGATGTAGTTGTGGTTGAGCAGGCGAGCTTCTTCCTGCGCAAGCACGACGACACGACGGGCCCGGTCGGTGAATCGTTCGAACAAGGAGTTCCTCCCGGAGAGGGCTCCCACGGGGTGGGAAAGGTGTTCCGAGTGTAGCCACCCGGTTCGCGAACACATGCGCCGGGGGAACCCTCCCATCGGCACCGTCGTGGGGCCAGGTGAGGTGAACTCCGGTGGAGATCGGAGATCCCACGGTTTCCCGGTTCCTCGCCACCCCGCCTAACGTGGCTCCCGTGGCCTCGCCCAACCCGCTCCTGCTGCTCCCCACCCTCGCCGACGACCTCGGCCGGGTCGAGAGCCAGCTCCGCCAGTCGGTGCAGGCCGAGGACCCGTTCCTCACCGAGGTCGCCAGCCACCTGATCCTCGCCGGGGGCAAGCGGGTCCGCCCCGCGTTCGCCGTGACCTCCGCCGCCACCCGCGACATCGGCATGGGACCGGCCACCCCCGAGGTCATCAGCGGCGGGGTGTCGGTCGAGCTCGTGCACCTCGGCTCGCTCTACCACGACGACGTCATGGACGACGCCACGACCCGCCGCACGGTCGAGAGCGTGAACGCCCGGTGGGGCAACCTCAAGGCCATCCTCGCCGGCGACTACCTGCTGGCCAGGGCGTCGGAGATCGCCGCGTCGCTGGGCACCGAGGTGGCCGGTCTGCTCGCCGCCACCATCGCCCGGCTCTGCGAGGGCCAGGTGCTCGAGCTGCAGCACACCTTCGACGTCGGGCGCACCGAGGAGGCCTACCTCGCGTCCATCGACGGCAAGACGGCGTCGCTGCTGGCCACCGCATGTCGCATCGGCGGCATCGTCGCCGAGCTGCCCCGCCCGGTGATCGAGCAGCTCACCCACTTCGGCCACAGCTACGGCATGGCCTTCCAGATCGTCGACGACATCCTCGACGTCGTCGCCACCGACGAGCAGCTCGGCAAGCCTTCGGGCCACGACCTGGTCGAGGGCGTCTACACGTTGCCCGTCCTCCGGGTGCTGGCGGCCGGTGGTCCCGACAGCGACCGGCTCGGCGAGCTGCTGGGCGGCCCGCTCGACGGCGCCGAGCTCGACGAAGCCCGCGCCATCGTGCGCGCCAGCGGGCAGGTGGACACGGCGCTGGCCTCGGCCCGCGACCACGCCCACCAGGCCGCCGGCGCCCTGGCCGAGGTCGCCGACACCGAGGCCGGCGCCGCGCTCGTCGCGGCCTCCGACCACCTGCTCGAGACCGTCCGGGTGGCCGCCGGCCACTGAGGCCAGGGTGCGGGATAAGCACGGCGACTCGGATCAGTGACTCAAGTTTGATCGGTTTGATGACGACGTGATCCCCAGCTCTGGCGGTCAGAGCGCTCGTGCGAGGTGGGATAGCAATGAGAACGCATCGATCCGGTCGTACCTGGATGCTCGTCGTGGCCATCGTCGCCGCCGTCGTGCTGCTCGGCGCATCGTGCGGCAAGTCCTCTGGCAACGACCAGGCGACCGACGGCACCGGCGGCCAGTCGGCGAAGAGCGACGGGACGGCCGTCGACGGCGGCAGCCTGGTGGTCGGCGTGGCCGCCGAGACCAACGGCTGGAACCCGGCGCTGGGCCAGTGGGCCGACGCCGGCAGCCTGGTCGGATCGTCGGTGCTCGAGCCCCTCGCCGCCATCGGGCCGGACAAGGGGGCCAAGCCGTGGCTGGCCGACTCGTGGATCGCCAACGACACGTTCGACTCGTGGGTGATCCACCTGCACCCGAACGTGAAGTTCCAGGACGGTGAGGACTTCAACGCCGACGCGGCCAAGAAGAGCATCGACTTCTACCTGACCGGCACGCTGTCGAAGATCGCCCTCGAGCCGATGATCCGCGACGTCGAGGTGGTCGACCCCCTGACCGTCCAGGTCAACCTGAAGCAGCCGTGGGGGGCGTTCCCCAGCGCCTGGATGATGGGCAGCTCCTACATGATGGCCCCGGCCATGCTCGACTCGGCCGACAACGGGCGGGCCCACCCCATCGGCACCGGGCCGTTCACGTTCGACAGCTGGCAGACCGGCACGTCGTTCAAGGTGAAGAGGAACCCGGACTACTGGCAGGCCGGGCTGCCCCACCTCGAGTCGATCGAGTTCCGGGTCATCCCCGACGAGGCCTCCCGCGTCGCGGCGCTCACGAGCGGCGACGTCAACATGATCCTCACCACCCGGGCCGCCGACGCCAAGGACCTCGAGGACACGGACACGGTGGTCAAGGACTGGAGCACGGAGAACGCCTTCGTGATGACCAACACCTCGCCCCAGCTCAAGGGCAAGGACAACCCGCTCTCCGACCCGCACGCCCGCAAGGCCCTCGCCTACGCCACCGACCGCAACGCGGTCGCGGCCCTGATCGGGGAGGGCGTCGAGATCCCGACCTCGCCCTGGTCGCCGAGCAGCCCGTGGGGCATGCCCGACGACCAGAACGGCTATGTCGACTTCGACCTCGACCAGGCCAAGGCCGAGGTCGAGGCGTACAAGAAGGACACCGGAGCCACGACGCTCTCGTTCACCCTCTCCGGCCTGCCCGGCATCGATGACATCAAGGTGCTGCAGCTCGTGCAGAGCCAGTGGAAGGACGCGGGCATCGACGTGAACATCGAGACCCTCGAGCAGACCGCCTACATCACCAAGATCGCGACCGGCGACTACCAGGCGGCGTTCTTCCGCAACTACGGCTACGCCGATCCGGACAGCAACTTCAGCTTCTGGTCGTCCACCACGGCCAAGGGTGCCGGCAACCTCAGCATCAACTTCACCCAGTACACGACGCCGAAGCTGGACGAGGACGTCAACACCGGGCGCCAGAGCGGCTACGCCAACGTGCGCAAGGCCGCCTACGACGACCTCGTCCACCAGCTCAACGCGGCCGCGACCAACATCTGGCTCTACCGCACGCCCTACTCGATCATCGCCGACCCGAGCGTGAAGGGCTTCGCCAAGGCCAAGGCCGTCGGCTTCGGCAACTTCCAGCCCAAGACCTGGTGGGCCGACCTGTGGCGGACGTCGAGCTGACCCGATCGGCCTGACCGGCCTGAACGAACCCGAACGAACCCGGCTCCCCGCCGGTCGACGCGGTGGGCCATCTAGACCATTTGGCTCAATCCGTTCGATTCCCTGCCGATGGTGGGCACCTAGGACGCAAGCGTCGACCGGTGGGGGGACCACCATGGGACATCTCTCGGACCACGATCAGCACCAGCCTCGATCGGTGCCCGTTCGTCGAGCTCGCCTGCTGCTCGCGGTGCTGGTCGCCGTCGCGCTCGCTGGCCGCCGCCTGCGGCAGCTCGAAGAAGGGCGGCCAGACCGCCTCCACCACCTCCGACGGCAACAGCGCCGCCACCGACGAGGGCACCCCCGTCGACGGGGGCAGCCTGGTGATCGGCATCGCGGCCGAGACCAACGGCTGGAACCCGGCCAACAACCAGTGGGCCGACACCGGCAGCCTGGTCGGCTCGTCGGTGCTCGAACCGCTGGCCACCGTCGGCGCCGACAAGGGGGCCAAGCCCTGGTTGGCCGACTCGTGGTACCCGAACACCGACTTCACCAGCTGGGTGCTCAAGCTGCACCCGGGCATCACGTTCCACAACGGTGAGCCCTTCGACGCCCAGGCCGTGGTCGACAACATCGAGGCCTACAAGAAGGGCACGCTCTCGAGCCTCGCCCTCGGGCCCATGTTCGACACCTCCGTGGTCGTCGACCCGCTGACGGTCCAGATCAACCTCAAGCAGCCCTGGGCCGCCTTCCCCAGCAGCTTCCTGGTCGGCGGATCGGCGTTCATGATGGCGCCGGCCATGATCAAGGCCGGGTCCGACGGCGCCAAGGCCCCGATCGGCACCGGCCCGTTCGTCTTCGACACCTGGACCCCCGGCGGCTCGTTCAAGGCCAAGAAGAACCCGAACTACTGGCGTGCCGGGCTCCCCCACCTCGACTCGATCGAGTTCAAGGTGATCCCAGAAGACAGCGCCCGCGCCGCCGCCCTGCAGAGCGGTGACGTCAACATGATCCTCACCTCGACCGCTGCGCCGGCCAACGACCTGGCGTCGACGTTCACGGTCGTCAAGGACTGGACCTCCGAGAACGTCTTCATCATGACCAACACCGGCCCTCAGATCGGCGGCAAGCCGAACCCGCTCAACAACATCCACGCCCGCAAGGCCCTCGCCTACGCGACCGACCGCCAGGCCGTCGCTGACCTCGTGGGGCAGGGCGTGAGCATCCCGACCTCGCCGTGGTCCCCCGAGAACCCCTGGGGCATGCCCGACGACCAGAACGGCTACGTCGACCTCGATCTCGACAAGGCCCGGGCCGAGGTCGATGCCTACAAGACGGACACCGGTGCCACGTCGTTGAGCTTCCAGCTCGAGGGGCTTCCCGACGTCGACGGCACCCGGGTGCTGCAGCTGCTGCAGAGCGAGTGGAAGGAGGTCGGCATCGAGACCAAGATCGAGACGCTCGAGCAGACCGCCTACATCACCAAGGTCGCCACCGGCGACTACCAGGCGGCGTTCTTCCGCAACTACGGCTACTCCGACCCGGACATGGACTACTACTTCTGGTCGAGCTCGACGGCCAAGGGCGTGGGCAACATCAGCATCAACTTCACCCAGTTCACCACGCCCGCCCTCGACGCGGCGCTGACGACCGGGCGCCAGAACGGGTACCCCGACGTCCGCAAGCAGGCCTACGACGACCTGACCCGTGAGCTCAACAAAGGGCTCACCAACATCTGGCTGTACCGCACTCCGTACTCGCTCATCGCGGAGAACCAGGTGCGAGGCCTCGCCCAGCCCCGGGAGATCGCCTTCGGCAACTACGAGCCGAAGACGTGGCTGGCCGACCTCTGGCGGGCACCGGAGAGCAACTGATCCGCGGCAGGTCAGGAGGCGCCTCCACAGATCTCACGGTCTGATCACCAGGACAGATCGACGGCTGGTTCGAGCGGCCGGATCGGTCAGCCGACGTGATCAGCTCGGACGGCCGGGTTCCCACCCGAACCCGGCCGTCCGAGGTCGCGCCCCATAGGCTCGGCGGCCATGGAGGCACGGCGCGTCCACCAGGCGGAGGCGGAGCTCGATCGGGGCCTGCTCACCGGCGTGGCCGCGTTCCGGTGGGCCACCTGGGTGTGGATGGCGCTGGTCGCGGCCATCGACGCGTCGAACGACTCGTTGACCCACGGGTGGGCCGCCGTCGTCCTGATCGGTCTGGCCCTCGCGTTCACCGCGTGGGCCAGCGTGGTGGTGCGGAGCCGCCCGGCCGTGCTGTTGCGACCGATCGTCCTGGCCGCCGAGCTGACCCTGGCCGGCGCGCTGGTCTTCGGCGACCAGTGGGTCTACGGGGGCAGCCACGCGCAGTCGCTGGGCTCGGCGTGGCCGCTGGCGTCGGTGCTCAGCCTGGCCATCGTGGGTGGCGCCGGAGCCGGCGCGGCCGCCGGCTTCGCGCTCGGGACGGTGCACTGGCTCGGCGACCTGGCCTTCGTCGCCGGGCGGTGGACGGGCGACCGGGCCCTGAGCGCGTGGGGCTCGGTGGTGCTGTTCACCCTGACCGGCGGCATCGCCGGGTTCGTCGCCACCCGGTTGCGCGAGGCCGAGCGCCGGGTGACCACGGCCCGGGCCCGGGAGGAGGTCGCCCGAACCCTGCACGACGGCGTGCTGCAGACGCTGGCGGTCGTGCAACGCCGGTCGGACGATCCCGACCTGGTGGGCCTGGCCCGCGAGCAGGAGCTCGAGTTGCGGGAGTTCCTGTTCGGGCTCGAGCCCGGGCGGTCGGAGCTGGGGCCGGCCCTGCGCCAGGCGGCATCGAAGGCCGAACGCCATCACGACCTGCGGGTCTCGGTGATCCTGGCCGACGAGCCCAGGGTGGACGACGTGGTGGTGCGGGCCGTGGCCGGTGCGGTCAGCGAGGCGCTGACCAACGCCACCAAGCACGGGGGCGCCACCCACGCCACCGTCTACGTCGATCGCGCCGAGGAGGGAGGCCTGTTCTGCTCGATCAAGGACGACGGGCGGGGGTTCGACGACGCCACCACACCGGAGGGCATCGGCATCAGTCGATCGATCCGGGGCCGTCTCGACGAGGTCGGCGGCCGGGTCGAGGTCGACGGTCGCCCCAGCCGCGGGACCGAGGTGCGACTGTGGGTGCCGTGAGCGACGACCAGCCCGATGGCGGGGCCGAAGCGGAGGTGCCGGCGCCGTCCACCGACATCGCCCGCCAGGTCCGCGTCGTGCTGGCCGACGATCACCCCATCTGGCGGTCCGGCGTCCGGTCCGACCTGGGCGAGCTCTTCCACGTGGTCGGTGAGGCCGGCGACGCCGACGAAGCCGTGGCCGTCATCAACCGCACCAGGCCCGACCTGGTGGTGTGCGACCTGCACATGCCCAACGGGGGCGGCATCAAGGTGGCCCGGACCTGTGGCGAGCAGACCCGCATCGTGATGCTCACGGTGTCGGAGGCCGAGCGCGACCTGCTCGACGCGGTGGCCGCGGGAGCCCAGGGGTATCTGGTGAAGTCGACGCCGCCGGACGAGCTGCGCACCGCGCTGTGGCGCGCCGCCAACGGCGAGCCGGTGTTCTCCCCGGCGCTGGCCGCGTTGGTGCTCGGCGAGTTCCGCCGGATGTCGCGGACCGAGGGCTCGACCGACCCCCTCTCACCCCGCGAGCGCGAGGTGCTGCAGTACGTCGCCCGAGGCCACACCTACCGCGAGATCGGCGAGGAGCTGTTCATCTCGACCAAGACCGTCGAGAACCACGTGCGCAACATCCTCGGCAAGCTCCACCTCAACCGCAAGCAGGAACTGATCCGCTACGCCCTCGACCACGGCATCGAGTGACCTAAGGTTCGGCTCGGCGATCGGTGATCGACCACGCACGGCAGGCGACCGTCACGACCGAAGGGGGTCTTCGGATGAGCGAAGACGAGCACGAGCAGCATCGGTTGGCCCAGCAGGTGGTGTCGAGGAGGAAGCTCCTCGCGGCCGGCACCGGGATCGGCGCCGCCGGCCTGGCGACCGGGATCATGGGCGCGGCGCCGGCCGGGGCCTCGTCCTCGCCGGTGGGGGCAAGGCCCTCCGGGCCCGGCCCGTTCGGCACCCCGGACCTCCCCGCTTCGGCCGGCGCGCCGATCACGAACATCGTCACGCCGACGCCGGTGGTCGGTGCGACGATCCGCACGATCCACGCCGACAGCTTCGTCCCGGCCGCGCTGGGCAGCGGCTCGTCGCTGGTGGGCGTCCTCGCCCCGGCAGGTGCCTACAACTCGGCCGGTAGTGCGCTCTTCGCCCCGCTCGACGTGCCGACCGGCGCCACCCTCAAGCAGGTCGACTGCTACGCCTTCGGGGTGGGCTCCGCCACGGCCGGCAACTGGTTCGTGCTCAGCAACGACAACGGCGGCAACAGCACCACCGTGGTGCAGACACCGGCGACCGCGGGGCCAGGACTGGTGCAGAAGACCTTCTCCGGTCTCAACGTCACCGTCGGGCCCGGCATCCAACTCCTCGCCGACCTGGCCGGCACCAGCGCGAACTACTACGCCATCGCGGTGTCGTACCAGTACATCCCGGACACGCCGGGCTTCCATCCCATCGCCCCGGTGCGGGTCTACGACTCGCGGTTCAACAGCCCCACCGGCATCGTGCCGGCCGGCGGGAGCCGCCTGATCTCGGTGGCCAACGCGTACAACCCCGGGACCAACGTGGTGTCGGCCCTCGACGTGGTTCCGGCAGGTGCGCAGGCCATCGCCTACAACCTGACCGTCACCGATACGTCGGCGGCCGGCTTCCTGCAGCTCGCGCCGGGATCGGCCTCGTCGGTGACCGGCTCGTCGATCAACTGGGCGCCGGGCCAGACCATCGCCAACGGTGGGGTCGTCACCCTCAACTCGTCCCGACAGGTGAAGGCTTTCCCGGTGGCCAGCAACACGAACGTGATCATCGACGTCCAGGGCTACTACCTCTGAGCCACGACCTCTGACGGGATCGAGCGCGGGCGTCGGGTCCCGCTAGACGGGGCTCAGCTCGCTCGACGAGCGGGTGAGCGACACGCGCTCCATCAGCCTCACGAAGCCGTCGGCCCACATGGCGTAGGTGTCGGCGTTGGGGTGCCAACGGTCCGCGGCCAGGAACACCGACCACGGTGTGCCGCGCGGGGGACGGGTGTCGATGGCCAGGTAGTGGGCGCCGTGGGCGCGGGCCAGGTCGCTCACCTGGCGCGAGGCCCGGCGCCCGGCCCAACCGGCGATCCCCCGCAACGGCTGGCCCATGGCGGTGACGGCGCCGATGTCGGGCAGGCCCACGGCCACGACCACCGCGCCGGTGGCGACGAGCGCCTGCAGCATGGCGGCGTAGCCGGCGCGGAACCGTCGTGGGTTGGTGAGGCCGGCCACGTCGTTCGACCCCACGGTGAGCACGGCCACCGACCCCGGGGCCAGGCGATCGACGGCCTTCGGCAGCTGGTGCTCGGCCACGTCGGCGGTGCAGGCCCCGGGCAGGGCCAGGCAGGTCAGCGCGACCGACCGCCCGAGCAACGCGCCGTAGAGCGACGCGGCGCGGGCCGGGAAGGCCTGATCGGCCGTGTCGGCTCCGACCCCGGACGCCAGCGAGTCGCCGAGCCAGACCAGGTCGAGGGGCGGCTCGGCGTCATCGGTCGCCGGATGGACGCCGTCGAGGCCGTGCGGGCCCGGGACCTCGGGTCGGGCGGTGGCCCACAGCATGGCCCCCTGGATGGCGGGCACGGCGGCCGCGACCGCGGCGCCAGCAGCGAGACAGCCGCTGACGAGGCGGAGGGTCCTGGGGTTGATGCCGCCGACGGTACCGCTCCGCGTGCGGCCGTTGGTCGCGACCCTCGATCTGGTCACGCGGGCCGGGGCAGTGGTCATGGGTCGATCTCCTCGATCCCGGCCTACGGCGCCGGCGATCGTCACGAGGGATCGGCCATACGGCCGCCCAGCTTGAGCCGACCGGGCCGGTCGGACCAGACCTCGGACCCGGACTCGGGACCGGCCTCCGGCCCCACGAGGAGCGGCTCCGGATCAGTCGTCCACCACGGTGCGCCCGAAGGGCCACAGCGCGAGGGTGCTGAGCTTGAAGGCCTGGATCCCGAACGGGATCCCGATGATCGTGATGCACAGCAGCAGGCCGGCCACGAGCGTCGCGACGAAGATGCCCCACCCGGCCAGCACGAGCCAGAGGACGTTGAAGACCAGCTCGAGCACCCCTCCACCGTCGGGCGTGCGAACGACCGTGCGCCCGAACGGCCACAGCACGAAGCCGGCCAGCTTGAAGGCCTGGATCCCGAACGGGATGCCGATGATCGTGATGCAGAAGATCAGGCCGGCCACCGCGTAGCCGATGGCCAGCCACACGCCGGCCAGGACGAACCAGAGGATGTTCCCGATGGTCTTCATCGGGACAGTGTGGTCGGGATGCGGTCGGGGCGCCCCCGGCCTGGGGCCAACCGCCGTCTGCAAGCGCTTCTCGTGACGGAGCCCGGGCGCCGTCAGACCGTGACCGAGGCTCCGCTCACCCGGTCGAGGAACTCGACCACGGTGCGGTTGAAGGCGGCGCCGTGCTCGAGCATGAACCCGTGGGCCGCTCCTCGGATCACCACCAACTCGGCACCGGGGATCTCCTCGGCCAGCTCCTCGCTGTCACCCATCGGGGTGAGGATGTCCTGGCTGCCGACCATCACGAGCACCGGCACGTCGATCGAGCCCAGCTCGGCGCGCAGGCTGTCGTCCATGTCGAGGATGGCCCGCACCTGGGCGACGAAGGCGTGGGGCGAGCCGGTCATGGCCAGCGGCCCGACCAGTCCCACCGCCGGCCAGAAGCGCCGCAACGACCGGGGGCCGATCAGCCAGCGGACGGCGTCACGGGCGAACGACCCCATGCCGCCGGCCTCGGCCACGTCGGCCCACTCCTCCAGCAGCTCGCGGCGCCACTCGTGGTGACGACACGCGGTGCAGGCCAGCACCAGCGAGCGGACCCGCTGGGGGTGGCGCACGGCGATGACCTGAGCGAGGATCCCGCCCATCGACGCCCCCATCACGTGGGCCCGGGCCACACCGGCCGCGTCGAGCACGGCCAGGGCGTCCTCGGCCATCACCTCGAGGTCGTACGGTCCGTCGGGGTGGTCGGATCGCCCGGCCCCGCGGTTGTCGAACACGACGCAGCGGAAGCGACCGGCCAGGGCGCGGCGCTGGCGCAGCCAGCCCCGGCTGTCGGCGCCGAGCCCCTGGATCAGCAGCAGCGGCTCGCCGTGGCGGGCGCCGAACACCTCGTAGTGCAGCCGAGTGCCGTCAGCAGCGATCGCGAAGGCCATGGGCGTCACCGTAGCGGGTTCCCCGCGCACCGAACGTGAGGGGCTGAACGGTGGTCACGGTCAGTGATTCCGCCTGCGGCTGTCGGTGACCAGGTGCTGGAGCTCGAGGCGCGTGGCCTCGGCCAGCTCGGCCGGATCGCCCGACGACCGGCGACGGCGGGTCACCAGGGGGCGACCGAAGCGAACGGTCCACCAACGACCCAGCTCCACCCCGAGCACGGCGACGGGGATGATCGGGGCACCCGCGGCGAGGGCTGCGGCGATGGGCGCCTGCGGGACCGGCCCGACGTGGAAGGGGTGCCGGATCTCCCGCCCCAGCGGCACGCCGACCACCTCGCCGGCGCGCAGCAGGCTGCGGAGGTCGGCCGGGTGGCCGGGCACCGCTCCCAACCGACGGGCCAGCGGCGCCAGCGGCGCGATGGGCCCGAGGGCCGGCGGCAGCCCGGTGACCCGGAGCGGGCGGTCGGTGGCATGACCCACCGCGGCAGCCAGCACGGCCGACTCGGACAGGCCGACCCGCCGGTTGTGCACGAACAGCGCGGCCCCGTGCTCGGGCACCACCGTCTCACCCTCGAGCCGCAGCGACCACCGGATCCGCGCCAGGCGCGAGACGGCCCGCCGCAGATCGGCGTCGAGACCCCACTCGTCGACGACGTAGCGACCCGACACCCGCCGGGCGATGATCGAGCCGAGATCGTCGAACTGCAGGTCGGGGTCGAGTGCCGCCAGGTCGGCGTCGATGACCGTCATGCCGCCTCGAGACCGGCCTGGCCGGTGGCGGGGATGCGCACGATCTCGGACCAGGCGTAGAGCTCCTCGCACACCTCGGGCGTCGTTCGCTGCGGACGCACGCCGAGGAGCTCGCCGCACCGGCTCCCGTCGGCCACCCGCCCGCGGGTGAGCAGCTCGAGCAGGTGCGCGGGGATGGGCGCCCCGGCCAGCTCGCTGAACAGCCGGGCGGACTGCCACCCGAGCAGGCACGTCGGCACCGGGACCCGGCGACCGAGCCGGGCGGCCTGCGATGCGGTGACCGCTCCCCCGCCGACCACGTTGACCGGTCCGTCGTGGGGGCGGCGCAGCGCGGCGAGCAGGGCCGAGGCGGCGTCGTCCTGGTGCAGCATCGAGAACGGCGGATCCCCGGGCATCTGGAACGGCACGGCCGGCATGCGCAGATAGCGGCCGAGCGGACTCGGGAACGACGGGCCCACCAGCGGCGCGAAGCGCAGTCGGGTCACCGGGATGGCGGCGTGCAGCCCGCCCTCGACGCAGACCCGCTCGACGTGCAGCAGCTGATGGCCGAAGGCGCTGGTGGGATCGGGGCGAACATCCTCGTCGGGGCGCACCGGGGCCTTCCGCCGGCGGCCGTAGACCTCGATGCCGGACTGCACGACGATGCGGTCGAGCGACCCGGCGTCGACCGACGCGCTGATCGCCGTGAGCGTGCCCGCTGCCGTCCGCTCGATCGCCGACTTGGGGCTGCTGCGGGCGTAGGGCTCGTACACGCCGAGGTGCACCAGGGCGGTGGGCGCGAAGTCGCGGATCAACTGCTCGGCCCGCTCGCGGTTGCGGGGGTCGACGCGGTGGAACTCAGCCGGGTGACGCCGCCGGGGCGGGTCGATGTCGAGGCCCATGACGGCCTCGACCTTCGTGTCAGCACCCAGCTGGTTGGCCAAGCGTGTGCCCAGCTCTCCACCCATACCCGTGATCAGGACCCTCATCGATCCCGACCGTAGCGGCTGGCGGACGGCACCCGTCGCACCCGTCGCCCGGCCGGGCCGCGGGCGGCACCTGAGCCGCGATTCGGGCCGGAACCGCCGCCGGAAGGGTCGTGGCGTCAGACGTTCTTCTCGTAGACCAGGCGGAGGCCGTAGAGGGTCAGCCAGGGCTCGCAGCGCTCGATGTACTTCGACAGGGGGGTGATGAGCCCGGCCAGGCCGCCGGTCGACACGATGGTGCACTCCCCCAGCTCGTCCTGGATGCGCTCGCACAGGCCGTCGACCTGGGCCGCGAAGCCGTAGACCGCGCCGGACTGGATGCACTCGACCGTGCTCTTGCCCAGCACGCTGCGGGGCTCGACCAGCTCGACCGCGCGCAGCGCGGCGGCCCGACCGACCAGCGCGTCCATGCTGATGCCGATGCCCGGGGCGATGGCCCCACCGAGGTACTCGCCGTTGGCCGAGACCGCGTCGCAGGTGGTGGCGGTGCCGAAGTCGGCGATGATCGTCGGCCCACCGAACAGGTCGTAGGCCGCCACGGCGTTGGCGATGCGGTCGGCGCCGACCTCCTTGGGGTTCTCGGCCAGGATGGCGATGCCGGTTCGCACACCGGGCTCGATCATCACGGGGTCGAACTCGAGGTAGCGATCGGCCAGCAGGCGCAGGCTCTCCTTCACCCGGGGCACGCCGGACGACACCGCCATGCCGTCGATGTCGTCGAGGGTGAACCCCCGGAGGGCGAGGAACCCCTGCAGCAGCACCGCCAGCTCGTCGCCGGTGCGCTCCGCCTCGGTGGCGATGCGCCAGTGGTCGATGAGGCCGTCCTCGGGCCGGGTGTGGATCTCGTCGGTCAACGAATCGGCGGGAACGATGTCGAGGTCGTAGAGCCCGACGACGGTGTCGGTGTTGCCTGCGTCGATGGCGAGCAGCACGGGGATCTCCAGGGTGGGTGAGAAGGGAACGAGTGGAACCGGCCGGCCCCCGGGACCGGTCGGGTCGACTCCGGGTCAGGTGGGTTCGATGTCGAGGCCGATGTCGAGCACCGGCGCCGAGTTGGTCAGGCCGCCGACCGAGATCATGTCGACGCCGAGTCCGGCGTAGCGGCCGACGGTCTCGAGCGAGATGCCGCCCGAGACCTCGAGCAGCGGCCGACGACGGCCGGTGGTGGCGGCATGGTCGTCGGCCAGGGCGACGCAGGCCGAGACCTCGTCGGTGGTCATGTTGTCGAGCAGGATGGCGTCGACCCCGGCGGCCAGGGCCTGCTCGACCTGGTCGAGGCGGTCGCACTCGAGGTGCACGGTGCGGGCCGGCCAACGCTCACGGGCGACGGCCACCGCGCCCTCGATGCCCATGTGGGCCAGGTGGTTGTCCTTCAGCAGGATCCAGTCCGACAGGTTGCCCCGGTGGTTGGCACCGCCCCCGGCGCGCACGGCCGCCTTCTCGAGGGAGCGCAGGCCGGGCGTGGTCTTGCGGGTGTCCCAGATCTGCGCCGTCACCCTCTCGCCGTCGGCCAGCCGGGCGGCGTCGACGAAGCGGCGGGTGAGGGTGGCGATGCCCGAGAGGTGGCCGAGGAAGTTGAGGGCGGTGCGCTCGGCGGTGAGGATCGAGGGAAGTGGCCCGGCCACGGTGGCGATGCACTGCCCGGCCGCCACCGCATCGCCGTCCTCGGCCGACCAGACCAGGTCGACGTCGTCGTCGATCTGGTGGAAGGTCTCGATGGCGCACGCCCGGCCGGCCAGCACGCCGGGCGACCGCACCACGAAGGCGGCATCGGCCCGCAGGTCGGGCGGCAGCAGGCCCGAAGTCAGGTCACCGAGTGGCGTGAGGTCCTCGGCGATGGCACGGGTGACGGCCTCGACGACGGCCGATCGGGGCGGCTCGAGCACGCTCATTGTCAGCTCCCACCCAGGACGATGCGGTGCCGGAAGGCCGGGTCGGTGTCCGGGAAGTCGGATCGGGTGTGGGCGCCCCGGCTCTCGTGGCGCAGCGTGGCCGCGGTCAGCAGGGCGCGGCCGACCTCCACCAGGTTGGCCAGCTCGGCCACGGTGGTGAGGCCGACCCGGTCGTCGGGCCGGGTCGGCTCCGGGCGACCGACGGCGGCGGGGAGGCTCGCCTCGATGCCGGCCAGGACGGAGCCGGTGGTGGCCAGCGACTCGGCGCTGCGCAGCACACCGGCGCCGGTCGTCATGGCCCGCTGGAGCCGGTCCCGGGCAGAGGCCATGGCGTCGGTCACCGACGCGGGCTCAGCGCGGCCGTCGAGCAGGGCCGGGCCGGAGCGGTGGGGTCCCGAGTCGTCGAGCAGCAGGTGGCCGCGGCGCCACCCCTCGGCCCGATCGCCCCCGATGGTGGAGCGGTCGACCTCGTGACCGTCGATCACCGCCCGCATGGCGCCGGTCGACCGGGCCGCGGTGCGACCCGACTCGATGGCCTCGACCACGCGGGTGCCGAACACCATGCCCTCGAGCAACGAGTTCGAGGCCAGCCGGTTGGCGCCGTGCACGCCGGAGCAGGCGACCTCCCCCGCCGCCCAGAGGCCCGGCAGTGACGCCGCTCCGTCGAGGTCGGTGACCACGCCGCCGCCGAAGTAGTGCGCCGCCGGAGCGATCGGCAGCCAGTCGACCGCCGGATCGAGCCCGGCCGGGCGGAGGGCCGCGCTGATCGTCGGGAACCGCTCGTCGAACGACTCGAGGCCGGTGGCGTCGAGCCAGAGGTGGTCGACATCCTGCTCGAGCATCCGCCGGGTCATGGCCCGGGAGACCTCGTCGCGGGGCAGCAGCTCGTCGACGAAGCGCTCGCCCTTGGCGTCGCGCAACAGGGCGCCGTGGCCGCGGAGGGCCTCGGAGAGCAGGGGGCGGGGCATCTGCGGGTGGTGCAGCGCGGTCGGGTGGAACTGCACGAACTCGACGTCGGCCACCGCCGCGCCGGCCCGCAGGGCCATGGCGATGCCGTCACCCGTGCTCTCGACCGGGTTGGTCGTGACCGCGAACAGCTGGCCGGCGCCGCCGGTGGCCAGCAGCACGTTGGCGGCCCGCACGGTGCGCAGCGCGCCGTCGGCGTCGCGGGCCACCACCCCCGCACAACGACCGTGCTCGACGAGCAGGTCGAGGGCGAAGGCGCGCTCGTGCAGCGAGGCCGCGGTGCGCCGAACCGCTTCGACCAGCGCCCGCTCGACCTCGACGCCGGTGGCCGCACCGCCCGCGTGCACGACGCGCGCCAGGCTGTGGCCGCCCTCACGTGCGAGCTCGAGCTCGCCCTGCTCGTCGCGGTCGAACATGGCTCCGAGCGCGATCAGCTCGTTGACCCGGCCCGGCCCCTCGTCGACCAGCACGCGCACGGCGTCGGAATCGCAGAGGCCGGCCCCGGCCGCGAGCGTGTCCGCCAAGTGGAGGTCGGTCGAGTCGGGATCGGCGGCCAGCACGGCGGCGACGCCGCCCTGGGCCCACCGGGTGGTGGCCTGGTGCAGCTCTCCCTTGGTGAGCACGCCGACCCGCAGCCCGTGCATGTCGGCGGCCCGCACGGCCGCAGACAGCCCGGCCACGCCGCTGCCCAGCACGAGCAGGTCGAGCAGGTCCCCCGGTGGGGCCTCGACCGGCGCAGGCTCGGCCGGACCGGTCACGCGGTCAGGCCCACTGCGGCACGCCCTGATCGAGCGCGGCGACCTGGTCGAGCTCGACCGGGCGGTTGGCGGCATCGACGTGCACCACGGCTGGCGCGTAGTCGTCGAGCTCGGCGTCGGCGTAGTCGCCGTAGGTGATGATGATCACCTTGTCACCGGGCTGCACGAGCCGGGCCGCGGCGCCGTTCAGGCAGACGTCGCCGGGACCACCGGGGATGGCGTAGGTCTCGAAGCGGGCGCCGTTGTCGATGTCGAGGATGTGCACCTGCTCGTGCTCACGGATGTCGGCCAGGGCCATGAGCTCGGTGTCGAGGGTGATCGAGCCGATGTAGTGCAGGTTGGCGTCGGTCACCGTCGCTCGGTGGATCTTCGACTTCATCATGCGTCGGTGCATGGGGGGATTCTCCTGGGTGCTTGGCGCCCGTGGGGGTCGCCGTGCCGGGGGGTGTCCGCCGGTGCGGATCACCGGTGCTCGGGAACGAGCAGGCCGAGGTTATCCAAGAGTCGGGGGCGACCAAAGCGGGCTGCGGTCAGCAGGCGGATCTCGCCGGTCAGGACGTCGGGGCGCGCCAGCGTGGCGGCGTCGACGACCTCGGCGTAGTCGAGCTCGGCCAGCGGCTCCGCCGAGACGATCGCGGCGATCAAGTCGCGCACGGCAGCGGGGTCGCGCTCCCCTGCCACGATCGAGGCGACCCCGGCCTGCAGGGCCCGGTGCAGCACGGGAGCCGCCGCCCGTTCGTCGGGCGACAGGTAGACGTTGCGACTCGACAGGGCGAGGCCGTCGGGCTCGCGCACGATCGGGCAGCCGACCACCTCGACGGCGAAGGACAGGTCGCCGGCCATCCGCCGGACGATGGCGAGCTGCTGGAAGTCCTTCTCGCCGAAGTAGGCCCGGCACGGCCCGGCGATGTTGAACAGCTTGGCCACCACCGTCGACACGCCGGCGAAGTGGGTCGGCCTCGACGCCCCCTCCATGGTGGCGGCCAGTTCCGGGACGACCACCGACGTCGCGGCCGGACGGGGGTACATCTCCCCGACCGAGGGGGTGAACAGCAGGTCGACCCCCGCCGCCTCGGAGCGGGCCGAGTCGGCCGGCAGGTCCCGCGGGTAGGTGCTGAGGTCCTCGCCGGCGGCGAACTGCAGCGGGTTCACGAAGATCGACGCCGCCACCACGTCGCACTCGGCCCGGGCCCGCGCCATGAGCGAGACGTGCCCGTCGTGCAGGTATCCCATCGTCGGCACGAACCCCACCGTCGCGCCCTCACGTCGAACCGCGTCGAGCACGTCCCTCGTCTCGCCGATCGTCGTCGTCACCCGCATCCGCGCATCCTGCCCGCTCCCGCCCCCGGGCGCACACCCAGCCCGCGACGTCTCTCCCGCGCCAGCCAGCGAACTGAAGGACGGGCCTGGCGGGAAACGCCACCCCGAGCCTTCAGATGGATGCACCGCGCACGCTGCGAGATTCTGAAGGACGGGCCTGGCGGGAAACGCCAGCCCGAGCCTTCAGATGGATGCGCCAGCGGGTCGAGGTCGGGGTGGTCGTCGGGGTGGTCGACGAGTCGGCGGGCGAGGGCCACCATGGCCTCGTAGGCCGGCCGCTCGCGGGGATCGATGGCGTCGAGGGCGGCGAGATGGCGCTCGATGGTGGCCCAGTCGCCCCGGGCCGCCGGTCCGGTGAGGGCGGCAGCGGGGCCGAGGTCGGCCACGTTCTCGACCGTGTCGCGGACCAGGTCGAGGTAGGCGTCGAGCGGCACGCCCGCGGCGGCGGCCACCCGCTGGGCCTGGCCGAGCAGGGCGACCAGGTGGTTCGAGGCGATCACCGCGGCGGCGTGGTACGCCGCCCGGTCGGCGTCGGCGATCTCGAGCGGCCGCCCGCCCAGGTCGTGCACCGCCCGGCGCACCAGGTCGTCGCCGGCCACCGCGAACCAGGCGCCGCCGATCAGGCGCTCGGCGCCGACCTCGGCCGTGGGCAGCGCCACCAGCGGGTGCAGGGCACCCCGTCGCGGGTGGGGAGCCAGCACGTCGAGGCCGAGCGACCCGGCGAGGTGGGCCACCACGGCGCCGTCGGCATGCGGCTCGACCGCGGCCGCCACCTCGGCGATGGCCGCGTCGGGAGTGGCGATCACCAGCAGGTCGACGCCGGTGGCGGCGGCGGCCACCTCGTCCCCTCGGCCGAGGATCGGCCCGACCCGCCAGCCGGCCTGGGCCAGGGCGAGCGCGAGCGACCGACCGGCGCGCCCAGCTCCGATCACCCGGAGACTGGGCACCGCTTCAGTCTCCGAGCGGGCCGACCCGCCGCACGCGGCCCTCGGCCCGGTCGTTCCAGTCGTCGGGCACCAGATCGGGCGCGAGGTCGGCCAGGGGCGCCATCACGAACCGTCGCTCGGCCATGCGGGGATGCGGGATCACCAGGTCGGGATCGTCGACCGGCCCCGACTCGACCCACAGCACGTCGACATCGAGCGTGCGCGGGCCCCACCGCTCCTCGCGCACCCGTCCCGCCGCCGACTCGAGTCGGTGGCAGACGCCGAGCAGGGCGTGGGGGCTGAGCTCGGTGTCGAGCTCGACGACGATGTTGAGGTAGGCCTCCTGGCCGCCGGGGCCGCCGACCGGGTCGGTCTCGTAGACGGGGGACACCGCCGATCACCCCCGACAGCGAGCCGACCGCCTCCCGCAGGAACGCCTCACGATCCCCGAGGTTGGACCCCAACCCCAGGTAGGCCGCGCACTACCGCGTTCGCCGGATGCGGACACCCGACGTCTCGAGGTGCTGGGGCACCGGCGGCCGCAGCTTGCGCACCCTCACCGTGACGGCGAGGGCCCGGGGGTCGACCAGGACCACCTCGGCGATGCGGGCGGCGAGCCGTTCGAGCAGCGCGAACCGCTCGGTGGTGACCACCCGCTCGACCGCCTGCGGCGATGACGCCGTAGTCGAGGGTGTCGTCGAGCTCGTCGGTGCGCCCCGGCCGCGACAGATCGACCTCGACGTCGAGGTCGACCTCGAAGGGCTGGGCCCGCACCTGCTCCTCGGGCAGCGCCCCGCAGAAGCCCACCGCCCGCAGGCCGCGCAGCTCGATCACATCCGAGGACGACGGCTGGGACACCGCCGGGCTCGGGTGACGTGTCGCTCATACGACGATCCGGGCGGCCTAGAGCTGCGCGGCCACGGAGACGAGCTCGCGGCCGGCGGGGCCCAACTGGCGCTGGGTGATCTGCTCGACCACCGAGATGGCCCGGGGTCCGGTGTCGATGAGGCCGTCCCACAGCAGGTAGCCGGCGACGGTGCCGCAGATGCGGTCGCCCAGCTCCTCGCCGTGCATGAGCACCTTGGTGCCCTGGGTCAGCAACGACTTGATCTCGGGCAGCAGGGACGCCAGCAGCAGCGGCGCGTCGTCGTCGCCGCTGAACGGGCGGTGGCGCCAGGTGACGCCCAGATCGTCGTAGTTGTGCAGGTTGTGGGGCGAGGGGATCAGCGAGATCACGCAGCCGAAGCCCTGCTCACGGATCCAGATGATCTCTTCCTGGCGGCGGACGCGGCGATGGTTGGCGCCGTAGCCGCCCGGTCGCTCGCACACCGCGAGCTGATCCTTGATGATCCAGTGGAAGTTGCGGGGCTTGATGCCCTGCGCCCACTTGCCCTTCATTGCCACGGGGCTCATGCTGCCACGACTTTCGCTGCCTGGAGGGATGCTCGAACGTCGTGGACCCGGATCATGGCCGCGCCCTGGGCCATGGCCCACGTCGCCGTCGCCAGGGAGGCCTCGAGTCGATCATCGGTGGGTACCGGTTCGGCCACCCCGTCGGACGCGGCCAGCAGCCGCCCGAGGAAGCCCTTGCGACTGGTGCCGACCAGCACCGGGTAGCCCAGGGCCACGATCTCGTCGAGGTGGCGCAGCAGGCTGAGGTTGTGCTCGGTGGTCTTGCCGAAGCCGATGCCCGGGTCGACCCAGATCTCGGTCGACCCCGGCGGCCGCGGCCCGCTCGGCGTGCTCCGCCAGGAAGGCCTTGACCTCGACGACGACGTCGTCGTAGCGGGGGTCGATCTGCATGGTGTGGGGCGTGCCCCGCCGGTGCATCGCGACGTACCCGACGCCGAGCTCGCCCGCGACCGGCGCGAGCGTGGCCGACACGTCGTTGACGAGGGTGGCACCGGCCGCGACCGCGGCCCGGGCCACGGCCGGCTTCACCGTGTCGATCGACAGGCGCACCTCGCCGGCCAGCGCCTCGATGACGGGGACCACCCGGCGCAGCTCCTCGGCCTCGTCGACCGGGTCGGCTCCCGGCCGGCTCGACTCCCCACCGACGTCGACGATGTCCGCGCCCTCGGCGATCAGCGCCCGACCGTGATCGATGGCGACGTCGGCGTCGAGGAACCGGCCACCGTCGGAGAAGGAGTCGGGCGTCACGTTGAGCACGCCCATCACGAGAGGGATCACGAGGCGGGAGGGTACAACCGCTCGTCAAATCGAGGACCCGACCCGACGGGCGCCGACGGGGCCGCTACAGGCCGGTGCTGATGAACTGCATGGCCTCGAACCGGGTGGCGGTGTTGTCCCGGAACAGGCCCCGCACCGCGGAGGTGATGGTGGACGAGCCCGGCTTCTTGACGCCCCGCATCGACATGCACAGGTGCTCGGCCTCGATCACCACGAGCACGCCCCTTGGGCTGCAGGGTGCGCTCGATCTCGTCGGCGATCTGGCTGGTGAGCCGCTCCTGCACCTGGGGGCGCTTGGCGTAGGCGTCGACCAGCCGGGCCAGCTTCGACAGGCCGGTGACCCGCCCGTCGTTGTTGGGGATGTAGGCCACGTGCGCCTTGCCCATGAACGGCACCAGGTGGTGCTCGCACATCGAGGTCAGGGCGATGTCGCGGACCATCACCATCTCGTCGTGGTGGGCCTCGAACTGCACCTCGAGGTGGTGGTGCGGGGACTCCCGGAGCCCGGAGAAGATCTCGGCGTACATGCGGGCGACCCGGGCGGGGGTGTCGAGCAGGCCGTCGCGGTCGGGGTCCTCGCCGATGGCGATGAGGATCTCGCGCACCGCGTCCTCGATGCGTCGGAGGTCGACCGGGCCCAGCTCGGGCCCGTCGGGACGAGGGGTCACCGCGCGCCGCGCCCGGACCAGCTCGGGCTCGTCGAAGGGCGGAACGTCGAACGTCTCGCTGATGGTGTCGTCGCTCATCGACTGCTCCCGTCCCGGGCCACGGCGGCACCGGATGAGGCCCCGACTGGGGTACCCGGCGAGGCTATCGGGCCACCCCGCCGGTCACCCCACGCGGGCGAGGACGGCCGGCCGGTCAGGCCAGGTCGGCGTCGTAGGCGTGGATCGACGGAGAGGTTGCGGTAGCTCTCGGCCACGTCGAGGCCGTAGCCGACGACGAACTCGTCGGGGATGCGGAACCCCACGTAGCGCAGCTCGGGCTCGACCTTCTGGGCGCCCTCCTTGAGGACGAGCGCGCACACGTCGAGGCTGGCCGGGTCCCGGGCCCGCAGGTTCTTCAGCAGGTAGTTGAGCGTGAGGCCGCTGTCGACGATGTCCTCGACCAGGATCACCCGGCGACCGGTCAGGTCGAGGTCGAGGTCCTTGACGATGCGCACGACCCCGCTGGTCTTGGTGGCGCTGCCGTAGGACGACACGGCCATGAAGTCGAACTCGACCGGGAGGTCGATGGCCCGGGCCAGGTCGCTCATGAACATGAAGGCGCCCTTGAGCACCCCGACGAGCAGCGGGCGCGAGCCGGCGTAGTCGGCGGTGATCTCCCGGCCGAGCTCGGCGATGCGATCCTGCAGGTCGTCACGCGACACGATCACCCGTCCGACGGCGGGATGGTCGTCGATGAAGCTCGACACGAGGGGGTCCATGCGGGGCAGACCCTACCGAACCGGGCCGGACGGCGGGACCCGGCCAGGAGGCAAGGGCGGCACCAGGCGCAGCCGGCCCTCGGTGCGGGCGACCCGCCACCCCGATCCCACGTCGGTGGCCCGCCGCTCGAGCCGGGCCACGGCCAGCACCCGCTCGACGGTGGCCGCGTCGGGCGGGTGGCCCTCGGCCGAGCAGCCGCGCAGCCAACCCGCGCACCGCGATCCGGGCCAGCGCCGCGGGGGCGGCCGCCAGCGGCGGCCGCATCGGTGACGTCGAGATCGGCTGCCTGCGACGCCAGCAGATCGACCGCCTCGCGCAGCAGCCCGCCTGGCGGGCGAGCACCGGGCACGACGTCGCGACCGGCGACCTCGGCGAGCATCGGCAGCACCTCGTGGCGCACGCGGTTGCGGCGCATCGACAGGTCGTCGTTCGACGGGTCGTGCACCGGCTCGAGACCGAGGTCGGCGCACAGGCTCACGGTCTCCCACCGCCGCAGGGCGAGGATCGGCCTGCGGGCGTCGGGGGCCATGGCGGCCAGCCCGTCGAGACCGGCGCCGCGCAGCAGGTTGAGCAGCATGGTCTCGGCCTGGTCGTCGGCGGTGTGGCCGAGCAGCGTGCCCGGTGGCAGCACCGCGTGCCGGGCCGCCCGGGCCCGGGCCTCGAGGTTCGGCCCGGCGCCGACCTCGACCCGCTCGGTCCGCATCGCCGCACCCAGCCAGGCCGCGACCGCTCGCGACGACCTCGGCCTCGGCCGCCGAGCCCGGACGGAGCTGGTGGTCGACGTGCACCGCGGTGACCTCGCACCCGGCCGCCACCGCCAGCGCCAGCAGGGCCAGCGAGTCGGGCCCACCCGACACCGCACAGGTGACGGGGACGCCGGCATCGCGGGAACCGGCAGCGGGCCAGCAGCGGCGCGGCCAGGTCGGCCAGCGCGTCGAGGGCACGAGGCCGGGCCATGCCGCTCGGCTCCGTGGCGGTCAGACCGCCAGGGCGGGAGCGACGCGTTCGACCCAACGGGCCGGCTCGCGGATCTCGACGAGCGTCGGCAGCATCTCGGGACGCTCCCAGGCCCGGGCCAGCAGCTCGGGGCCGCCGACCTTCTCGACCGCCTCGATGAAGGCCTCGCCCTGGGCGTACTGGTTGAGCTTGGCCTCGAGCCCGATGAGCTGCTGGAGCAGCTTGGCCGGCCCGCTCGCGTTCTGGCGGCGCTGGCGCAGCACCCGGGCGAACCGGTCGGCGCTCGGGATGAGGCCGTGGCCGGCACGGTCCATGGTGATGTCGCCGTGACCCTCGAGCAGGCTCATCAGCCCGCTGACCTGGTCGAGCACGGCTCGCTGGTCAGACGACGCCACCAGCGCCATGAGCCCACCGTCGGCCAGCGGGTTCTCGCCACCGCGGACCGCTTCGGTGACCCGGCTGAGCGCCTCGAGGAACCGCTTCGGGTCGGGATCGACCGAGTCGAGGGTCTGCTCGACCAGCCCCAGGAAGTGCGGGCGCATCCACTCGACGCCGGTGAACTGGGCCCGGTGGGTGACCTCGTGCAGCGCCAGCCACAACCGGAACTCGCGGGGCGGGAAGGCGAACTGCTTCTCGAGGGACAGCACGTTCGGGCCCGACGTAGTAGACGAGGTCCTGGTCGAGCGGGCTCTCCTCCTCGATGATGAGCAGGTCGTACTGGCCGAGCACCCGCGTCGACATCCAGCCGAGCATCATGCCGACCTCGGCGCCGGCGAACTTCTGGGCCAGCGGCGAGAGCGGGTTGGCCGCCAGGCGCGGCCCGAGCTTGTCGATGATGGGCCGGAGCAGCCGCTGGAACGACGCGACGTTGGCGCCGACCCACCCGGCCCGGTCGGTGACCCGCGCCCGGGCCGGGCCGGCCAGCGACACCAGGCCGGTCTCGGCGGTGACGAGCTCCTCGGCCTGGGCCGTGAGCTCGACGAAGTCAGGCTCGAGCGAGTCGTAGTGGTAGGACTCGCTGAACGGCTCGCGGCCGGCGACCCGGATGGCGACCCGTTGCGCCAGCTCCCAGTCGACGGCCCCGGACACCGGTCAGTCCTTGGGGTACCGGGGAGCGACGACCTTCACGACGTACATGACGCCGATGCCGGCCAGCAGCCCGATCGCCGAGGCGACGAGGAGTGCCGAGATCCAGAAGGTCCAGACCACTGAGAGAACGACCATGGCGGCGATCTTAGGACCACCCAGGGGTCAGGCCACACTCAGGCACGCTCGGGCCACGCTCAGGGCGCGCCGACGGCCACCGCCGGCACCCGTGCCGCCAGCGCATCGTCGTCCGCCGCCATGGTGCGCGAGCCCTCGAACGGGCGCACGTGCACCGTGGCGCCGGCCTCGACCCCGAGCCGCTCGGCGGTGTCCCGCGTGACCTGCACGAACGCCTCGCTCCCGTCGACCAGGATCTCGACCCGCACCTCGAAGCCGAGGCGGGCCACCCTGACCACCGTCGCCGCGGTCGTGCCCGGAGCCGGATCGTGCAGCAGCTCGAGGTCGTGGGGGCGCACCAGCGTGTCGCCCAACCGCGTGACCGGCCCGAGGAAGCTCATCACGAACGCGTTGGCGGGCCGGTCGTAGAGCTCGTCGGGCGTGCCCACCTGCTCGACCCGGGCGTTGGCCATCACCACGATGCGGTCGGCCACGTCCATGGCCTCCTCCTGGTCGTGGGTGACGAAGACGGTGGTCACGTGGATCTCGTCGTGGAGGCGGCGCAACCAGGTGCGCAGCTCCTTGCGCACCTGGGCGTCGAGGGCGCCGAACGGCTCGTCGAGCAGCAGCAGCTGGGGCTCGACGGCCAGGGCCCGGGCCAGGGCCATGCGCTGGCGCTGACCGCCCGAGAGCTGGGAGGGCAGCCGGTCGGCGAACGCCTCGAGGTGGACGAGCTCGAGCAGCTCGGTGACCCGCGCTCTGATCTCGGCCTTGGATCGCTTGCGGATCTCGAGCCCGAAGGCCACGTTGCGGAACACGCTCATGTGCTTGAACGCGGCGTAGTGCTGGAAGACGAACCCGACGTTGCGCTGCTGCGGCGGCTGGTTGGTCGCATCGCTGCCGTTGATCTCCACCACGCCGGAGTCCGGCACCTCGAGGCCGGCCATCACCCGCAGGAGCGTCGACTTCCCGCCGCCGCTCGGTCCCAGCAGGGCGGTCAGCGACCCGGACGGGACGTCGACCGAGACGTCGTCGAGCGCGACGAACTCGCCGAACCTCTTGGTGATGTGGCGCGCTTCGATTCCCACGTCAGGGCTCCTTGGGCCGGAAGATGTTCATGATGAGCAGGGCGAGGATGGCGAGGGCGGCGAGGGCGAACGCCACCGCGTAGGCGTCGGCCTGCTTGAAGTTCTCGAAGCTCTGCTCGACGTAGAGCGTGGCCGTCTGGGTCTGGCCGACGACGCGGCCCGACACCACGGCCACCGCCCCGAACTCGCCGAGGCACCGGGCGAGGGTGAGGATGATGCCGTAGGCCACGCCCCACTTGATGGCCGGCAACGTGACCCGCCGGAACGTCTGGGTCGGCGTGGCGCCGAGCGTGGCCGCGGCCTGCTCCTGCTCGGTGCCGATCTCCTCGAGGATGGGCACGACCTCGCGCACCATCAACGGCAGCGAGACGAACGCGGTGGCCATCACCATGCCGGGCAGGGCGAAGATGATGTCGATCCCCTGGCCGCCGAACCAGCTGCCGATGGTGGTCTCGCGCCCGTAGACCAGGATCAGCGACAGGCCCACCACGACGGGAGACACCGCCAGGGGCAGGTCGATCAGCTTGTTGATGACGCCCTTGCCGCGGAAGTCGTGGCGCACGAGCAGGAAGGACGCCACCAGGCCGAACACGGTGTTCAGCACGACGGCGCAGCCGGCGACGATGAACGTCACCTGGAACGCGTGCAGCGCGCCGTCGGTGGTGAGCGCCTTCCACACCGGGCCGACGCCCTTGGCGAAAGTCCGGTAGAACACCAGGCCCACCGGGATCACCAGCAGGAACGCCAGGTAGGTCAGGGCCACGATGCGCATGATCCAGCGACCCGGCCCCCGACCCTGCCCAGCTGCACGCGACGAGCGCCGACCCCGACCCGGGCTGCGGCCCGCTGATCGAGTGGAGCCGTCGGTCGGGAGGGTGGCGTCGGCATCGACGGCCACCTCGACAGCGACGCTGCCGGGACGGATCTCGGGCACGACGACCGACGGGTCAGCCACGCCGCACCGCCCATCGCTGGATCCCGCTCAGGCCGACCAGCACCAGCAGCGAGACGATCAGCAGCACGGTCGACACCGCGGCGGCGCCGGCCTCGTTGTCGCTCTGGATCTGGTTGAAGATCTGCACCGGGGCGACCTGGGTCTTGAACGGCAGGTTGCCCGAGATGAGCACCGTCGAGCCGTACTCGCTGATCGCCCGGGCGAACGAGAGCGCGGTCCCGGCGAAGATGGCGGGCACCAGGTTGGGCAGGATGATGCGCCGGAACGTGGTGAACCGACCGGCGCCGAGCGAGGCTGCGGCCTGCTCCATGTCCCGGTCGATCTCGAGCAGCACCGGCTGCACCGTGCGCACGACGAACGGCAGGGTGACGAACAGCAGGGCCACCGCCACCCCCACCCGCGTGTAGGCCAGGCTGAGGTGGATGGGGCTCTTGGCGCCGTAGAGGGCCAGCAGCACGAGGCCGGCGACGATGGTGGGCAGCGCGAACGGCAGGTCGATCAGCGCGTCGACGATGCGCTGACCCGGGAACGAGTCGCGCACCATGACCCACGCGATGAGCGTGCCCATCCCCGCGTTCACCAGGGCCACGAGCAACGAGAGCACGATCGTCAGCTTCAACGCCGACATCGCCTCCGGCGTGGTGACGTTGTCCCAGAACTCGGCCCAGCCCCCGCCGACGCCCCGCCACACCAGCGCGGCGAGCGGGATCACCACCAGGAAGCTCAGGTACATGGTCGCGATGCCCAGCTCGATGCCGGTGCTCATGCGACGCCGTCGGCGGGCGGCCGGACGCGGCAGTGCCGCCGGAGCAGGCTCCGGCGGCACCGTCAGGACGGAGGCGTCACTTCGAGGCAACGGCTACGCCGTTCTCCTGCTCGATGACGGCGATGATGCCGGTCTTGGTGTCGAAGAACTTCGTCGCCACGTCGGGCCAGCCGCCCAGGTCGGTGATGGTGAACAGCCCCGTCGGCGTCGGGAACTGGTCGTCGGGCACCACCCCGGCCACGACCGGCCGGTAGCCGTTGTCGGCGAAGATCTTCTGCGCCTCGGGGGTGTAGACGTAGTCGAGCCAGGCCTTGGCCGCCGTCGGGTTCTGCGAGTCGGTGGTGACGGCGGCCGGGTTCTCGATCAGGATCGTCTGGTCGGGCACGACGTAGTCGATGTCCTGGCCGTTCTGCTGGGCGAAGATCGCCTCGTTCTCATAGGAGAGCAGCACGTCGCCCTTGCCACCGGTGAAGGTGCCGAGGGCCTTGCGACCCGAGTCGTCCTGCACCACCACGTTCTCGAACAGGTCGCGCAGGTACTGCTCACCCTCGGCCGGCGTCTTGCCCTGCTCGATCTGCGCGCCGTAGCCCGCCATGATGTTCCAGCGCGCCGCCCCCGACGAGAAGGGGTTCGGGGTGACCACCTCGATGCCCGGCTTGGTGAGGTCGTCCCAGGTCTTGATGTTCTTGGGGTTGCCCTTGCGCACCACGAACACCACCACCGAGTCGGTGACGAAGCCCTTGTACTGGTTCTGGTTCCAGTCCGCCGCGACCTTGCCGCTCTTGACCAGCCGGGTCATGTCGGTCTCGAGCGAGAAGGCCACGTAGTCGGCCGGCTGGCCCCCGTCGACGGCCCGGCTCTGATCGCCGGATGCGCCGTAGGACTGGTTGAACTTCACGCCCTTGCCGGCGGGGGTCTTGTTGAACGCCGCCTCGATGCTCTCGTAGGCGGCCTGCGGGGTGGAGTAGGCGACGAGGTTGAGGTCGCCACCGGCCCCGCTCGTGCCGTCGGTGCTGCCCGCCGACGTGGTCTTCGACGAGCCGCAGGCCACGGCCACGACGGCCATGGCCACCGCCACCACCCCGATGGTCAGGCGTCGTCTGGTTCCGATCCGCATGCTGCAGCCCTCTCCTCGATGTCCGTTCGGTCTGCAATTCCTGTATTGCCGACCAAGTAGGTGGGGTTTGTATCCCCTCGAGAGGGCAATTGCAAGTGAACAGATGAGAAAAGTGTGAATTCTGGCCGGCGTGGGATCGGCGGCCGCTATACCGCCATATATGGGCTATACCGCCCTAGAGGGGCTCGGTCGAGCGGGCCGGTCGCTCGCTCGATCCTGATGTCGCCGACCTGCTCGACTCCGATGCGGGTCAGCACCCGGGTCGCTGAAATCCAGCGCGGCCCAAGGCGCTCAGCGCCAGAAGGTCAGGCGTCCTCGGTCTGGTCGGCCTGGAGCTCGAGCTCCTGGGCGATGCGCATCCTGAGCGACTCGGGCACGTCGTCGTGGCAGCGCTTCGAGACCACGATGCGCAGCTCGGCCTCGAAGTCGAACGCCTCGAGACACGGGTTGCAGTCGTCGAGGTGGCCCGTGATGATCGTGCGCTTCTCCTCGGTGAGCTCACCGTCGAGGTAGACGTAGAGCTCCTTGAGCGCTTCCTCGCACGGGGTCGCCGAATGGTCGTGGTCATGACCGCTGTGGTCGTGCGCTGCGTTGGTGCCGTCGTCGGTCATGTCAGCTCAGCGTGTCTCACTCGGCGAGCGCCGGCGCGGGTGCGTCCGGCGAAGGATTCGGGTCGACCATGCCCTCGGGGACGAGTCCCCTCTGGCTGGCGAAGTCGAACAACCGCTTCTGCAGGGCCTTTCTTCCCCGATGCAGTCGGCTCATCACGGTACCGATCGGGACGTCGACGATGTCGGCGATCTCCTTGTAGGAAAACCCCTCGACGTCGGCGAGCAGGACGGCGATGCGGAACTGCTCGGGCAGCGACTCGATCGCCTCTTTCACCTCTTCGTCCGTGAAGTAGTCCATCAGCTCGTCCTCGGCGCTGCGGCCGGCGGCCACCGCCTCGAGCCCGCCGAGGCGACGGTAGAGGTAGAGGTCCTCGGACTCGTCGAGCTCGGTCTCGTCGGGCCGACGCTTCTTCGAGCGGTACGAGTTGATGTAGGTGTTGGTGAGGATGCGGTAGAGCCAGGCCTTGAGGTTCGTCCCCTCGGTGAACCCACCGAAGCCGCGGTAGGCCTTGAGGTAGGTCTCCTGGACGAGGTCCTCGGCATCGGCCGGATTGCGGGTCATGCGCAGTGCCGCGGAGTAGAGCGGGCTCATGTACTCCATCGCCTGTTCGGCGAAGTGGGCCTGGTCTGCCATGAGGGGGCCAAGCCTACCCCTGCGAGGTCGAGAGACCGCCGCCGAGGAAGAGGTTCTCGCGCCCCGGCAGGCCGCGCGGGTACCGCTTCAGCCGACGGTGTCGGGAAGCTCGGTGCGTCGGCCGCGCGGCTCGCGCTGCTCGGCCGCGAAGTACTGGTGGAGCTGCTGAACCGCGATGGAGCCTTCACCGACGGCCGACGCCACACGCTTGACCGAACCATGGCGCACGTCCCCGGCAGCGAACACGCCCGGCATGCTCGTCTCGAGGGTGAACGGGCTGCGATCGAGCGGCCACGCGGCTCGGGGGACGTCTGCTCCGGTGAGGATGAACCCCTGCTCGTCCCGTTCGACCCCCGTCGGGAGCCACTCGGTGTGCGGCTGGGCTCCGATCAGGAGGAAGAGGCCCTGGGCCTCGACGGTGGTCTCCGTGCGTGACGCGAGATCGCGGAGGACCAGGTGCTCGAGCCGTCCGTCGCCGCCACCGCCGATCACCTGGGTGCCGAGACGCACCTCGATGTTCGGCGTCGCCTCCACCTGACGAACCAGGTAGTCCGACATCCCGGCACGGAGGGACTGCGCTCGCACCACGAGCGTGACGGTCCGCGCGTATCGAGCGAGGTGCGAGCGCGGCCTGCCCGGCCGAGTTGGCGCCCCCCACGACGAAGACCGAGCAGCCCGCCACTCCCGGTGCCTCCGACGTGGAGCCGCCGTAGAACACGCCGGCCCCGTTCAACGCCTCGAGCGAGGGGATCCCGATCCGGCGGTAGCTGGCACCCATCGCCAGGAGCACGGCGGTGGTCCTGATCGGACCGCCGTCGGAGAGCCTCACGAGGAGCTGGTCGCCGTCGCGCTCGATGCCGGTGACCGTCTGCATGAAGACGAAGTCGGCTCCGAAGACCCAGGCCTGGTCATACGCCGCCGCGGCGAGCTGGCGGCCGCTGATGCCGCGGGGGAAGCCGAGGTAGTTCCGGATCAGGGAGCTGGACGTGGCCTGGCCGCCGATGCCCCCGCTGTCGACCACGATCGTGCCGAACCCCTCCGACGCGCCGTACACCGCCGCGGACAGGCCGGAGGGTCCGGCGCCCACGACGACGACATCGAAGTTCATGCGCTCCGGGCTGACCGGGCCCCCGGAGGCCAGGGCGATCTCGGCGTTGTCGGGGTTCTCCAGGACCTGACCGTCGGGGAGCACCATGAGCGGGAGCTCCGCCCCGTCGCGCGCGGTGGCGACGAGGGCGCGGCCCTCCGTGGAGTCGGCGAGGCAGAAGCTGTGCGGGACCGCGCACTGCTGAAGGGCCTCGCGCAGCTCGTAGGCCCGCCCCGACCAGGACTCGCCGACGACGTGGATCGTGTACGGCGCGGCCCGGTTCGCTTCGGCCCACTCGAGCAGCATGGACGAGATCGCCTGGTGGAACTGCTCGTCGGGCGACTGCAATGGCCGCATCACATAGTGGTCGACGCGACCATGGGCGATCCCGTCGAAGATGGCGTCGCCGGTCGCCCGCTGACCCCAGTCGGCCCACTCCACCAGCAGGCCCCGCCGCGCGTGCGGGTGACGATGACCGACCTCGCCGAGGAGGTCGCTGCCGGTCATGCCGTCGAGGGACTCGCTGGCGAGCACCACCGCGACGTCGGTGCCCGACGTCGCGAAGTCGTCGAGGCACGAGAGCGCCTCCTCGGGTGAGCGGAGGCACACCACGCGGTAGTGCCGGGCGTACCGGTCGTCGAGCTCCCGCTCGACGTCACCCAACGCGCCGGCGTCATCGTCCACCACGAGAAGGACAGGCTCAGCCATGACCGCGGACTCTAGGTCACGTCCTCCCCGCCGTTCCGGGGAGTTTCGACACCTGGGCAGAGCCCCGTTCCTCGGACCCGATCCGACGGAGAGCTTCGCCGCCAACACGATCAGTGAGGTGGTCTTAGGGCCCTGGCAGATCGGGTGGCCACGCGGTCTCATCCAAGGGTGGGAGGTCCCGTCGGGACCCCGTACCCAGAGACGGAGGTACGTCATGGCCAAGACCGATGTAGCGAAGACCACGCCGCTCGAGCCGTGGTGGAGCGACTTCCCCGCGCTCTTCCGACCCTCGGAGTGGATGAACCGCCTGTCCGACCAGTTCATCAAGCTCGAGGAGTTCGACGAGGACGGCACCCACGTCGTGCGGGCCGAGATGCCGGGCATCGACCCCGACAAGGACGTGAAGCTCACCGTCGAGCACGGTGTGCTGACGATCCGGGCCGAACGCCGCGAGGAGAAGAAGAGCGAGGAACGCGACGGCTACCGCTCGGAGTTCTCCTACGGGTCGTTCACCCGCTCGGTGCGGCTGCCGGCCGGCGCCAGCGAGGCCGACGTCAAGGCGAACTACCACGATGGGGTGCTCGAGATCCGCTTCCCCATCGACACGCACGAAGCAGAGGCCAAGAGCATCCCCGTGGCCCGCGGTTGACCAGGTTCGTCTGAACCGAGGGTGTCGATGCGCTGGTCACAGCACCGAGAGCCCGAGAAGGGAATCGAACCCTTGACCTGCTCATTACGAGTGAGCTGCTCTGCCGACTGAGCTACCCGGGCGGGCGCACGGAGGTTAGCAGCGCGCTCCTGGTGCTCAGAACCCGGAACCGGCGCAACTCGCTGGGGTGCGGACGCGTGACGGACCGGGTCCCGCAGAGGGAGGACCCGGCCCGTCTCGGCGACCCGATGACGACGTCACCGGGCCGGACGTGGTCAGACGCTCGAGGTGCGGACCTCGCGGCGGACCGTCGTGCGCTGGACGGCCAGCAACCCGGCGACGAGCATCACGGCGCCCACGAGGATCGCCATCCACCCGAGTCGGTCGGACAGGTGCACGTTCTGCACGATCGGGTTGGCCAGCACGATCACGATGCCGGCGATGACGTAGATGGCGCCCACGGCGAGCTTGCTGCCCCGGTCGCGCATGGCGGCTGCGAGCAGCCCGACGACACCGGCGGCGAGCAGCGCCACCGCGACGGCAGGGCTCAGCCGGATGCCGGCGACCGTGACGGGCGGCGCATCGAAGCCGTTGCCGGACCAGTCGATGTCGGCGACGGCGATCAGCCCCACGATCGTGGGCACGGCCGTCGCGACCAGCCCGAGCACGCGGGCCAGCACGTTGACACCCGACGCGTCCGAGGTCGTGACCTGGTCGACCAGACCCACATCGCGGCCGTCCTCGACCACCGGTCTCCGATCGTCGTGCACCACGTGTCGAGCCATCGTCGTTCTCCTCCATCCGGGGACCGCGACCGCTGAGGGCGACCCGTCGATCCGTGTGTGGAGGAACGTCTACCCGCCCGCGCCGGGGGAAAGACCTCGGCGCGCTCGGCTCAGTGGGCCGGGAGCACGCAGGCCGCGTCGATGCCGAGCACGTGGTTGAGCCGGCCGAAGGCGATCCACGATCCGATGCACATCGACAGCTCGACGATCTCGGCGTCGGTGTAGGCCGCGTGCATGCGGGCCCAGAACTCCTCGTCGGTGTCGAGCGAGATGTGGTCGGCCGCGAAGCGCTCGGCGTACTCGGCGGCGAGCCGCTCACGGTCGGACAGCGCGACCGCGGCCGCAGGGTCACGCCAGTTCGCGACCTGGCCGTAGAGGGCCTCGTCGACGGTCTCGCCGTCGCGCTCAGTGCGCCAGTCGAGGCAGAACAGACAGTGGTTGACCTGGGCGATGCGGGCTCGGGCGGCCTCGAACTCGCGAAGGGACAGCGTGCTGTGCTCGTAGACCGCCGCCGAGAAGTTCGCTGCGGCGGGGCCGATCTTCGGGACGACCTCTCCCCAGACCCACGTCACGGGTTCGCGGTCGGCCGGGAGTTCGATGCGCAGGGTCATGGTTCCTGACGGTAAGTCAGGTCCATCGACGTGTCGAGCAGCTCGCGTCCGCCCGAGGCGGCGGGTCAGGCGGCCTGGCCGAGGCGCAGGAAGAGCGCCTGGAACTGCAGGGGCTCGTTGGGGTTGCGGACGAGCGCCTCGGACGTGGCCTGGATGGCGTCGAGCGCCTCGACCAGCGGGGCCGGCCGGCTGCTGACGGCCAGCTCGTCGCGGTAGTGGCGGGCCAGCACGAGCAGGCCGAAGCGCAGCTCGTCGACGCGCTGGCGGCGGAGCTCGCGCTTGTGCACCTCCTCGAGCGCCTTGCGGCCCGACCCGCGCTCGCCGAGCTGGGCGACGCGCTCCTCGAGCACCTCGACCTCGGTGGCCTGGCGGTCGCGCAGCGGCGCCGCGGCGTCGTCGATCATGGCGAACAGCTCGTCGACCAGGCGGGTGGCCCGCGCCCCGGTGCCGTCGAGCTGCTCGGGCACCGCGGCCCACGCGGCCCGGCGCAGCGCCAGCCGGGGGTCGGTGGCGAGCAGCCGGGCCCGACCGAGGTCGCCCGACGCGGCCGACGCGACCTCGGCCGCGATCTCGGGGTCGACGCCCTCGGCCACGAGCCGCTCGACGATGGCCGCGTCGGGAACCGGGCCGAGGTCGATGCGCACGCACCGCGAGGCGATGGTGACCAGCTCGGCCGGGATGTGCTCGACCAGGACCACGAAGAACGTGCCGGCCGGCGGCTCCTCGATGACCTTGAGCAGCTTGGCCGGGTTGCCCGGCTGGATCGAGGTGGAACTCGTCGAGCACGAGCACCTTCCGGCTGCCCTCGATCGGCGCCAGGCTGGCCCGCTTGATGATGGCGTCGGTCTGGGCCGAGCTGATGGCCGCGCCCTCCCGCTCGAACACCACCAGGTCGGGGTGCTGCTCGGCCAGGGCCAGCCGGCGGTGGCGGTCGGCGTCCTCACCGGTGGCGTCGTGGCTCAGCAGCTCGGCGGCGAAGGCGGCGGCCAGCGCCCGCTTGCCGCTGCCCCGCGGGCCCGACCAGCAGGTAGGCGTGGACGGGCGCCTCGCGCCGCGGCCCGCAGCTCGGCCACCGCCCGGTCCTGCCCGACGATTTCCGGCCCAGGGATCGATCACACCGGGAGTTGTAGCCGCTCGCCGAACCGCCTCGCGGACGGCGGCCTCGACCTCGTCGAGCGAGCCGCCTGCCGTCGACCACCACCCAGCGCTCGGCGTCGGCCGCCGCCATCTCGCGGAAGCCGTCGGCCACCCGCCGGTGGAACTCGGGGCCGAGCTGCTCGATGCGGTCGAGCTTGGCGCCGAGCCGCCCGGCGGCGACGTCGGTCGGCCACCTCGAGCAGCACCACCAGGTCGGGCCACGACCCTGCATGGCCCAGTCGGAGAGGCCGCGCACCTCGTCGACCGGCAGGCCGCGGCCGTAGCCCTGGTAGGCGATCGAGCTGTACGCCGACCGGTCGCTCACCACGTGGCGGCCCGACTCGAGCGCCGGCACCACGACCTGCGCCGAGGTGCTGGGCCCGGTCGGCCGCCATCAGCAGCGCCTCGGCCCGGTGGTCGAGCTCGACGGTGCCGGGGTCGAGCAGCAGCGTCGCGCAGCCGGGCTCCGATCTCGGTGCCCCCCGGCTCACGGGTCAGCACCGCGTCGAGCGCGGCCGCGAGGCGCGCCGACTGGGTCGACTTGCCGCCGCCCTCGCCGCCCTCGAAGACGATCCACCGGCCCGACGACGAACGCGGTCACGTATCGCTCCGGCGCGACGGGTGCTGGCCGGCCGTCGCCGCCTTCGACCGCTGGCCCGACCGCACCGAGTGCAGCGCCAGCACCGCCGCGCCCATGATGATGAGCGCCGCCAGCCACAGCGTGAGGCGCACGCCGGGGATGGCGATGGTGAACCGGCCGACGTCGATCGCCCCGCCGAACCACTGCTCGGAGAGCCCGTTGAGCAGGGCGGCCAGCAGCGGGCCGGCCACCATCGACACCAGCACGCACAGCCGCACCAGCGTGTTGAGCGAGCTGAAGACCCGGCCCCGCAGCTCGTCGTCGACCTCCTGCTGCAGCAGCACGAACCCCATCACGTAGACCGGGCCCGACGGTGACGCCCATCAGCCCGACGAACAGCGTCGCCGGTCCGAGGCTCGACGTGCAGGCCGCCAGGAAGAGGAACGCCCCGGCCAGCAGCAGCGAGCCGGTGAACACCCGGGCCTTGGGCAGCCGCCTCTGCATGGCCGACACCCCGACCGCGCCGATGGCCACGCCGAAGCCGAGGGCCGTGGTGAACAGGCCGTAGCCGGCCGCGCCGGCGCCGAGCACCTCGGTGGAGAACACCGCCCCGAGCGGGATGAGCATGCCGCCGCCGATGAGCCCGCAGGCCAGGCCGATGTTGACGGCCCGCACGGTGTGGTTGAGGAAGATCTCGTGCCAGCCCTGCTTGAGCTCGTCGAACATCTGCCCCAACCGTCGGCCGCGCCTCGGCCTCGGGATCGGCGGCGACGCGCCCGACGCCGACGGCCGATCACCAGGGTCCGCACCAGCAGCGCCGACGACCACGAAGGTGACGGCGTCGACGTAGAACGCGAGCGCCATCTGGTCGAGGCCGAGGAAGTCGAGGGCGTCGATCGTGGCCGAGCCACGCCGAGACGCCGGCGAGCAGGGCGAACAGCAGCGAGGCGAACGGGAAGGTGCCGTAGGCCGCGGCCAGCGAGAGCGAGTTGGCCGTGGTGAGGTGGTCGGGCGGCACCAGGTTGGGGACGATCGCCTCCTTCGCCGGCGACCACAGCAGGGTGAGCACCTCGAGCACCAGCGAGGCGAGCGACCAGGCCGACCAGGTTGTGGACGAACGGGAGGCACACGATCGACCGCGGCCCGTCCGAGGTCGCAGCCGATCATCACCCTCTTGCGATCCCACCGGTCGACGAGCACGCCGGCGAGGGGCCCGAAGAAGAACCCGGGGACGATGCGGGCCGCCATCACCAGGCTGATGGCCCCGGCGCCGGCGCCCGCCTCGTGCCCGCCGATGCCGGCCGCCAGCAGGATGATGGCCGAGAAGCCCAGCCAGTCGCCGGTGGCCGACACCACCTGCACCAACCACAGACGGAAGAACTCGTGCGAGCCGAACAGGCGCACGTGCCAGCCCGCCCGCTCCTCCGTCGGCGCCGGGCCGCTCGCGGAGCGCCCGGGATGACGGCACCGCCGGGCACGCCATGCGGGATACATCTCCTCGGTCTGCTCGCCCACCTGCTCACCGGCCGGGGCGGCGGAGCCGTCGACCGCGTCGACCGGCGCCGGTGCGTCGCCGTCGCCGTCGCCCGCCGGGCGTCGCCGGCCGGTCGCGAGCCGTCACGGAGGTCGACCGTGCCGTCACCGAGCTCGGCCTCACGATCACGCTCGAAGGCGAGGATCACGTCGAAGACCTCGCCCGCCGGCCCGCGCCGCTCGGGATCGTCGTCCCAGGATCGCTCAGGGCGCAGCACGGCCACGGTGCGAGACGATAGAGCGATCAGGCGGTGCTGCTGAGCTTCTCCCGGTCAACACCGACCCGCGCTGGCCCGCGAGGCCGGGTGCCGGGGCCCCTCAGAAGGGCTCGTCGGCCGCCGCGACCGACGCCGCGACGTCGGCGGACGGCTTGGCTGCCGCCTTCTTGGCCGGCGCCTTCTTGGCCGCCGACTTCTTGGCCGTGGTCTTGGTCGCCTTCTTGGTGGACTTCTTGGCCGCCTTCTTGGCCGCCTTCTTCGGTGCCGGACCCCGGTCGCGACGATCCTGGAGCAGCTCCGAGGCCCGCTCGTCGGTGATGGTCTCGACGTCGTCGGCCTTGCGCAACGAGGCGTTGGTCTCGCCGTCGGTGACATAGGGACCGAACCGGCCGTCCTTGAGCACCATCGGCTTGCCGCTCACCGGGTCGACCCCGAGCTCGCGCAGCGGCGGCTTGGCCACCTGCCCGCGCCGCATCTTGGGCTGGGCGAAGATCGCCCGGGCTTCGTCGAGGGTGACCGTGAGCAGCTGCTCCTCGGTGGAGAGGCTCCGGCTGTCCTTCTTGCCGTCGGGGGTCAGCTTCTGGAGGTAGGGCCCGAACTTGCCGTTCTGCGCGGTGATCTCGATGCCGTCGGCCGGGTCGATGCCGACCACCCGCGGCAGCGAGAGCAGCTCGAGCGCATCGTCGAGCGTGACCCGCTCGAGGGTCATGGTCTTGAACAACGACGCCATGCGCGGCTTGACGTCGCTGTCGTCGTCGTAGTCGCCGAGTTGCACGTAGGGGCCGAACCGCCCGCTCTTGGCGTAGATGGGCAGGCCGGTGGCCGGGTCGTCGCCCAGCACCAGGCCGCCCTTGGGCGCGGCGAGCAGCTCGAGCGCCTTCTCGACGGTGAGCTCGTCGGGCGCCAGCGAGGTCGGGATGCTGGCCGTGTCGTCGCCGCGCAGCAGGTAGGGGCTGTTGTCGCGGCCCGGCTTGGCCACGATGAGCACGCCGTCGGGGTCGAGCCCGATCGGGATGGCGTTGACCGCGGCCGCGTCGATGTCATCGAGGCGCGCCGACACCTTCTCCTTCAGGCCGCCCGCCCGCTGGCCGTTGGCGTCGGCCGGGCCGAAGTAGAAGTCCGACAGCCAGGGCACGAGCTCCTCGTCGCCGCCGGCGATCTCGTCGAGGTCGTCCTCCATGCGGGCGGTGAAGGCGTAGTCGATGAGATCGGGGAAGTGCTGTTCGAGCAGGTTGACCACCGCGAACGCCTTGAACGACGGCACCAGCGCGGTGCCCTTCTTCCAGACGTACTCGCGGTCCTGGATCACCTTGATGGTGGAGGCATAGGTCGAGGGGCGGCCGACGCCGAGCTCCTCGAGGCGCTTCACGAGCGACGCCTCGGTGAAGCGGGCCGGAGGCTGGGTCTCGTGGCCGTGGGCCTCGATCTCCCGCGCCGAGAGCGCGTCGCCCTCGGTCAGCGGGGGCAGCTGCCGTTCCTGCTCGTCGGCGTCGTCGCCCTCGTCGCGGTCGACGACGTAGGCCAGCCGGAAGCCCTGGTGGGTGATGATCGTGCCGCTGGTGGCGAACTCGACGTCACCCCAGCTGAACGTGTCGGTCGAGCCGACGAGGGCCAGGGCGGCCGAGGGCGTCGGGTTCGAGGCTCCGAGGCGGACGGTGACCGTCTCGCCCGTGGCGTCGGTCATCTGGGAGGCGATGGTGCGCTTCCAGATCAGCTCGTAGACCTTGCCGTCGTTGGCGTTGACCTCGCGGGCCACGTCCTCGGGCGAGCGGAACGAGTCACCTGCGGGGCGGATGGCCTCGTGGGCCTCCTGGGCGTTCTTGACCTTCTTGGCGTAGGTGCGGGGCGCGTCGGGCACGTACTGCGCGCCGTAGCGCTCGGTGATCTCGCGGCGGGCGGCCGCCAGCGCGGTGTCCGACAGCGTGGTGGAGTCGGTGCGCATGTAGGTGATGTAGCCGGCCTCGTAGAGGCTCTGGGCCGAGCGCATGGCCATCGATGCCGACAGGCGCAGCTTGCGGCCGGCCTCCTGCTGGAAGGTCGACGTGATGAACGGCGCCGCCGGGCGGCGGCGGTAGGGCCGACGTTCGACGCTGCGCACCCCGAAGGACACGTCGCCGGCGCCGAGCGCGGTGGCCAACGCCGTGGCGCGGGGCTGGTCGAGGGCGACCACGTCGCCGCGCAGCACGCCGTCGTCACCGAAGTCCTTGCCACTGGCCAGCCTGGTGCCGTCGAGTTGCACGAGCGAGGCCGAGAACGTGCGACCGGCGGCTCCCGTGTCCCCGGCCAGCGACGCGAACTCGCCGTCGAGGTCCCAGTAGCCGGCGGACACGAACGCCATGCGCTCGCGCTCACGGTCGACGACCAGGCGGGTGGCGACGCTCTGCACGCGGCCGACCGTGGTGCCGGGCCCGACCTTCTGGCGGGCCGCGCTGGCCAGCGGGCCGTAGCCGTAGATGCGGTCGAGCAACCGGCGCGCCTCCTGGGCATCGACGAGGCGGCGGTCGATCTCGCGCGGGTTGTCCATGGCGTGACGGATGGCGGTCGGGGTGATCTCGTGGAACACCATCCGCTTGACCGGCATCGACGCCGGCGGGTTGAGCACCTCGAGCAGGTGCCACGAGATGGCCTCGCCCTCTCGATCCTCATCTGTCGCGAGGTAGAGCTCGGAGGCGTCCTTCATCAGCTTCTTCAGGTCGCGGATGCGGTCGCGCTTCTCCGGGCTCACGATGTAGAGCGGCTTGAAGTCGTTGTCGACCTCGACGCCGAGGATCTCCCACTTCGGCCGCTTGGCCGACTCGGGCACGTCGGCGGCCCGGGCCGGCAGGTCGCGAATGTGGCCCACCGATGCCTCGACCACGACGTCGCCGGTGAGCGCGTCGGAGTCGTCGAGGAACCGCTGGATGGTCTTCGCCTTGGCGGGCGACTCGACGATGACAAGGGTGGTGGGCATTGCCGAAAGGTTGAGAGCACGCGTGGCGTCCTGTCAAACCTTTCGTCGCGCCCTTCGTCCGGAAGGGCCGAACGGCCCCCTGCGGCCGCACCCCGGTGGCTCGCGCCCCTCTCGACTGCTGGCGGGTTGACATTCCCTCTGCTGTTAGGCAGACTTACCACTGTGATGGTGTGCCACTGCGAGGCAGTCAACGACACCGCGATCCGAGCCGAGATCGCCGATGGGGCCCTCGATCCCGAGTCCCTCGCATCCCGCTGCGGCGCGGGCTCGCGCTGTGGCGGGTGCCTGACGGTGGTCGAAAACCTGCTGGCCCAGTTCGGCCCGTCGGGCGACGCTGTCGCCGCCTGACCGTTCGCACAGGGTTAGCCTCACCCCATGCAGGGGCACCCCACGATCATCGAAGTCCTCAACGAGGTCCTGACGGCTGAGCTGACGGCCATCAACCAGTACTTCATCCACGCCAAGATGTGCGAGAGCTGGGGATTCGATCGGCTGGCCGAGAAGATCCGCGAGGAGTCCATCGACGAGATGAAGGACGCCGAGGCGGTGATCGATCGCATCCTCTACCTCGAGGGCGTGCCCAACCTCCAGCGCCTGGGGTCGGTCATGGTCGGCGAGACGGTGCCCGAGCAGTTCGAGCTCGACCTGGCCGTCGAGGTCGCCGCAGTCGAGCGCTACAACCGGGGCATCGCGCTGGCGGCCGAGCACGGCGACAACGGCACCCGCGAGCTCTTCGAGCGACGGCTCGTCGGCGAGGAGCACCACGCCGACTGGCTCGAGACCCAGATCGCGCTCATCCGCCAGGTCGGCATCGAGAACTACCTCGCCACGCAGATCCACAGCTGATCCGGCGACGCCGATGACCTCAGCCGACTTCGAGTCCCGCACCGCCGACGCCACCTTCGAACGCCGCCCGTGGGGCACCTACGCGGTGCTCGACGACGGCGACGACTGCAAGGTGAAGCGCATCACGGTCGATCCCGGCCAGCGCCTCAGCTACCAGAGCCACGCCCGGCGGGCCGAGCACTGGGTCGTGGTCCGAGGCACCGCCACCGTCACCCTCGACGGCACCGAGATCGTCGTGGGCCCGGGTCAGGCGATCGACATCCCCCTGCAGGCCGCCCACCGGGTGGCCAACCAGGGCACCGACGAGCTCGTGTTCGTCGAGGTGCAGCTGGGCGACTACTTCGGCGAGGACGACATCGTCCGCTACTCCGACGACTACGGCCGAGTGTCCTAGCTCCCGACTGGGCGAGCGAGGGCACAGCCGGGCAGACCCAGCGCGTGCGGAGCAGGCGGAGCAGCACCACCGACGCAACCCGCATGGGCGAAGCCCGCCCGCAGCGAGCTCGCGAGCGAGGGCACAGCTATTTCGGCGTGCGGTAGACGACGAGGCGAACGGCGGTGCCACGCTCACCCGAGCGGATCTCGGCCTCGTCGGCCAGCACCCGCATGAGCGGCAGGCCGAGGCCGTGCTCCTGCTGCAGCCGGTCGGGATCATCGGGTTCGGGCATGGGGGCCAGGACGTCGGGGGTGAAGCCCCCACCCTGGTCGACGACCTCGACCTCGATCTGGTCGTCGTCGAGGTTGCACCGGATCACGATCCGCTCGTCCTGGTCGAGATCGGCGTGCGCCTCGATGGCATTGGTCGTGGCCTCCGAGACGGCGATGCGCAGCGCGTCGATGCGCTCGTCGCGGAACCTCGGCTCGACCGCGGCCGCGGCGGCGACGACCTGACGGGCCAGGCCGAGATACGCCGCCCGAGCCGGGATCTCGAGCCTGACCTCACCCATCGGCCGGCACCTCGCTCGTCACCGGGGCCGGCGTCGCTGGGGCCTGTGTCTCCGGGGCCGACGGGTCCGATGGGTCCGGCCCGAGGGACGAGAGGGCCCGATCGAGGTCGGGATGCATGTCGATGATCTCGTCGAGGCGGGTGATCTCGAACAGCAGCCGCACCCGGGGCACCGCCCCCGCCACCATCAGATCGCCTCCGTGCGTGCGGCAGCGCTTGAGCGCGCCCACGATCACCCCGAGGCCGACGGAGTCGATGAAGTCGACCCCGCTGAGGTCGATGACGAGGTGCGAGCGGCCCCCACCGATGAGGCTCACGACCTGCTGGCGCAGACGCGGGGCGGTGGCCATTTCGAGCTCGCCGGTGACCGCGACGACGGACCATCCGTCGGATTGGGTCACGTCGAGAGCGAACAGCACAGCGGCGGGCCTCCCGGGGAGCCGGAGCGATTCGAGCCCGACGCTACCGCAGGCGTCGATCGGCCCCGGGGCCGGACGGTCAGGGACGCTCCGACTTCCACCCCTGTAGTTACGCGGCCGCAACTCCTACACTGGTGCCGCGCCGACCGGATCCGACCGGCGAGCAGTCCTGACCACCGAGCCCGCGATCGCGTGAGGACCTCCATGGCGATCATCGCCTCCTCCCAGCTCGATGACCTCCTCACGTCGCTGGCCCACGACCCGCGGCTCGTGCACCTCGAGCACCTCCCTGCCCGAGCCGCCCGCTACGGCGACCTGGCCACTCCGCTCTCGCCGGACCTCCAGGCCCGCCTGCCGTTCGACCGCTTCTGGAGCCACCAGGCCACGGCCATCGACCTGGCCCGGAGCGGCCGGTCCGTCGCGGTGGCCACGGGAACGGCATCGGGCAAGTCGCTCTGCTACCAGGTGCCCATCGCCGAGGCGGTCGGCAGCCCGGTGCGCCCGGCCACCTCGCTGCTCGTGTTCCCCACCAAGGCGCTGGCCCAGGATCAGCTCCGCGCCCTCACCCGACTCGACGTCCCCCGTCTGGTGGCCGCCACCTACGACGGCGACTCCGGCCCCGAGGAGCGCACCTGGGTGCGGGGCAACGCCAACGTGCTGCTGACCAACCCCGAGATGCTGCACCACGGCATCCTGCCGCACCACGGCCGATGGGCGACCTTCCTCATGCGGCTGCGCTACGTCGTGATCGACGAGCTCCACATGCTGCGCGGGGTGTTCGGCACGCACGTGGCGCACCTGCTGCGCCGCCTGCGCCGACTGTGCGCCCGCTACGGATCCGACCCCACGTTCATCTTCTCGTCGGCCACCATCGGCGAGCCCGGCCGGCTGGCCTCCGAGCTGTGCGGACTCGACGTGGCCGAGGTCACCGACGACGGCTCGCCCCGAGGCGAGCGCCGCTTCGTGCTCTGGAACCCGGGTGCGGTGCTCGACCCCGGCCCCGCCCTCCGGGTGCTCCCGGGCCGGGACGGCGCTGCCGGCGAGCCCGCCGCACCCGCGCCGCCCGCGGCACCGGGACCGACGTCGGAGCCGGCGCTCGGGCCCCAGGAGGGACGAGGTCGAGGCCGAGCGATCGAGCACGCGGCCGTCACCGAGCCCGAGCGGGCGCCCTCGGCCAACCGTGAGACCGCCGCGCTGGTGGCCGAGCTGATCCGGCGGGGGCACCGCACCATCGCGTTCTGCCGCAGCCGGAAGGGCACCGAGCTGATCGCCGCCGAGGTGCGGCGCCGGCTCCCGACCGAGCTGGCCCGGAAGGTGCGGCCCTACCGGGGCGGCTACCTCGCTTCCGAGCGGCGCGAGATCGAGGGCGAGCTGTTCGGAGGGCATCTCCGGGGCGTCATCGCCACCACCGCCCTCGAGCTCGGCATCGACGTCGGGGGCCTCGACGCGTGCGTGCTCAACGGCTTCCCGGGCACGATCTCGTCGATGTGGCAGCAGGCCGGGCGGGCCGGGCGCGAGGCCCAGGAGTCCATCGTCGTGCTCGTGGCCGGCGACGACCAGCTCGACCAGTGGTACATGGCCCATCCCGACCAGGTCTTCACCCGCCCGCCCGAGCCGGCGGTGATCAACCCGGCCAACCCCTACGTGCTGCACGCCCACCTCGCCTGCGCCGCCCACGAGCAGCCGCTCGGGCACATCGACGAGCGCTGGTGGCCGGGCACCCTCGACGAGGGCGTCCGGGCGCTCGCCCTCGACGACCAGTTGAAGATCCGCGACCGCGGTCGCGGCTCGGTGCGGGTGCCGCTCGCCGTGTGGGCCGGCCGGGGCTGGCCCACCCACGGCGTCGGGCTGCGCAGCGGCTCGAACGACGAGGTTCGCATCGCCACGCCCGACGGCACCCTCGTCGGCACCGTCGACCGCGGTCGGGCCTGCTCGCTCGTCCACCCCGGCGCGGTCTACCTGCACCAGGGCCAGTCCTACCGGGTCGGCGAGCTCGACCTCGACGACGGCGCGGCCATCGTCGAGCCGTTCGACGGCGGGCAGTGGACCCAACCCCGATCAGAGACCGACATCACCATCCTGGGTGCCGAGGCCACCCGGGAGGTCGGCCGCAGCACGCTGTCGGTCGGCTCGGTGCGCGTGGTCTCCCGGGTCGTGGGCTACAAGCGCTTCGACTCCTACACCGGTGAGCTCCTCGGCACCGAAGAGCTGCACCTGCCTCCGGGCGAGCTCACCACTCGGGCGTTCTGGTACACGATCGACTGGGACCTCCTCGACGACGCCGGCATCGATCCGGCCGCCGTGCCGGGCACCCTGCACGCGGTCGAGCACGCGGCCATCGGCCTGCTGCCCCTGTTCACCATCTGCGACCGGTGGGACGTCGGGGGTGTGTCCACGCCGATGCAGGCCGAGACCGGACTGCCCGCCATCGTGATCTACGACGGCTACCCCGGCGGCGCGGGCATCGCCGAGCTCGGCTACGCCAGCGCCGACCGCCACCTGCAGGCCACCCTCGAGGTCATCGAGGCGTGCCGGTGCGCCGACGGGTGCCCCTCGTGCGTGCAGTCGCCCAAGTGCGGCAACGGCAACGAGCCGCTCGACAAGCACGGGGCGATCGCCCTGTTGCACGCGCTGCTGGGCCCGGCCCGACCCGCCGTCGAGAGCCACTGATCACTCGCGGCGCATGACCGCCACCGCGGTCAGGCCGACATCGGGGACGAGCGCACCGATCAGCGGCAGGTCGGTGCGGGCGGCGTAGCGCACCCGCACCTGGACCATGCCGTCGGGACCCGTCGTCACCTCGAGCGCGATCCTCGACGGATCGAGCGGTCCGGCCCGGGCCGCGGCCCGCTCGATCGCCGACCGGTCGTCGGCGCCGACCACCGCCGCGGTGCGGGCCGCCTCGCGAGCCGCCCCGGTGACCAGCACCTGGTCGCGAACGACGAGGCCGACCTGCACCACGAGCAGCAGCGCGAGCGCGACGAGGGGCAGCGCGAGCGCCAGCTCGACGGTGGACTGCCCGTGGTCGCCACCACGGACTCCGGCCGGCCGACCGATCGAGCCGTTCCCCCGCGCCGTCACCTCACCGAACCGAGCACGCTGCTCATGACCGCGTCGAACAGCTTGCCCACGGCCCCCGACTTGGACGCCCAGGTGATCAGCAGGGCGGCAATGGCCGCCGCACCGAGCAGCACGAGGGCGTATTCGGCGGTGGTCTGGCCGGCATCACCGTGCCCGGCCCGGCCGGTCGGCGGGCGCTGGTAGCACGCACGGTGGGTGGGATGGTCGGGCCGACGCGCGGTGGTGCGGTGGGTCGTGACGACGGCGAGGGTGTGCAGGTGGACGAGCAGTCGGAGCATCGAGCTCCCCTTTCTCCGGATGGTCGAGGACGGCGGGCGTCGTGGGGCCGCCGCCCCCCAGGGCGCGCGTTCACCGCGGCAGCTGGGGGACGGTGGCGAGCAGGAGCGGGGCCACGGCGAGCAGGACGAAGGCCGGCAACACGCAGAGCACCAGGGGGAAGAGGAGCTGCACCGGGAGCCGGCGGGCGGCTTCCTCGGCATGGCGGCGACGCACCGTGCGAGCCTCGATCGAGAGCCGCTCGAGCACCGGGGCGAGCGGATCTCCGTAGCGCTCGGCCGCGGCCAGGGCGGTGGCCAGCGGTCGAACCGGCTCGCCGCAGTCGGCGAAGGCGTCGAGGGCATCGGCCAGCCGCTCGCCCACGCCCACGCGGGAGGAGACGAGGGCCAGGCCCTCGCCCAGCACGCCGCCGAATCGCGACGACACCGCTCCCACGGCGAGGTGCACCGTGAGCCCGGCCGCGACGGCGAGCCGGAACAGCTCGACCAGGTCGGGGACCTCGTCGACGAGCTCGTCGAGCCGTCGCCGCGCCGCCGAGCGGGCGCGGGCCCACGACGAGCCCCACACCGCCAGCCCGACGGCGAGGCCGAGGACCGGGTGCCACGACCCGGCCACGACCCCCGCGGCGCCGGCCGCAGCCAGACGCCGATCGAAGGCCTCGTCCGGCGGGCGACCGAACCGGCGGCGCGCTCCACGCGCCGCCGTCACCGCTCCACGAGCGAGGGGCTGGAGACGATGCTCGACGCGTGACTCGATCGGGCGCCGGCGCCGGGGGCGGCGGTCGAGCGCCCCCGACGCATCGCCGTCGAGGCGCGGAGACGCGAGCCGGCGGACGCGTCGGGGAGCAGCAGGGCCGGGCGCGGCCGCGAGCAGCACCGCCGAGCCGAGGAGCAACCCGGCCAGCGTCATGGTGCCGCCCCACCCGGTCACGAGACCCTCCTGACCAACCAGGCCATCCACCACGCACCCGACGCGTCGAGGACGACGCCTGCAGCCACACAGCCGAGCCCGAGCGGCGTGCCGAGCAGCACGTGCAGGAGGCGGTGGTCGGCACCCGACGCCAGCACCAGGAACACCGGCGGGCCGAGCACCATGACCGCCGCGCTGGCCCGTGCCTGCGACGACAGCGCCCGCACCTCGAGCGCCAGCGCCGCCCGGTCGCGGAGCCCGGCGGCCGCGGCATCGAGCGACCGCGCCGGCATGCCACCCAACTCGGCCCCCAACACGAGCGAGGTGCCCGCCAGCACGCGAGCGCGCCCCCGACCGGCATCGGGACCGGCCCACCGCTCGAGGGCCTCGACCACCGGTGCCCCCGCACGGACTGCGGACAGCGCCCGGTCGAGGTCGTCGGCGGCCTGGTTCCCCGACAGCTCGGCGACGGCCTCGCCCAGCGCGCCGGTGAACGACGACCCGGACCGAAGCGAGCGGGCCACGGTCTCGAGCACGACGGCATGGTCGAGGTCGACCGAGCGCGCGGCCGGACCGGGGCGAGCATCGGGCCGCCGGGGCGAGACCCACGAGCCGGGCGCACGGGACGAGCCGGGCCAATGGGAGCCGGGAGCAGCCGGAGCGCGGAACGCCCGGACTCGGCGACGGGCCCGCGTGGCGGTGGCCCACGTCGAGCGAGGACCGGCGGCCAGGGCCACCGCCGCCATCACCATGACGGGCAGGAGCCGCGTCATCGCTCGAGCCACCCGGGGTCGGGATCTCCGGCCGCCATCGAACGTGTGGCCCGGTCGGGCAGCCCGACGAGCCGATCGTGAGCGACCAGCGAGCGCACCTCGAGCGCGCCGGACGCCACCCGACCCACCTCGGCCACGTCGGTGACCCGCCGGCCGGTTCGGGTGCGGGCCATGTGCACCACGAGGTCGACCGCGGTGGCGACCTGCTCGCGGACGACGGCATGGGGCAGGTCGACGTCGCCCATCAGGACCATCGTCTCGAGCCGACGCAGGGCCTCGACCGCGCCGTTGGCGTGGCAGGTCGAGAGCGACCCCTCGTGCCCCGTGTTCATCGCCTGCAACATGTCGAGCGCCTCGCCCGACCGCACCTCCCCCACCACGATGCGATCGGGCCGCATGCGCAGCGACGCCCGCACGAGGTCTCGGATGCGCACCTCGCCGCCGCCCTCGGCGTTGGCCGCCCGCGCCTCGAGGCGCACCACGTGCCGGCCGGGAAGTCGCAGCTCGGCCGCGTCCTCGATGGTGATCACCCGCTCGTGGTCGGGGATGCCGGCGGCCAGCGCGTTGAGCAGGGTGGTCTTGCCGGCGCCGGCGCCGCCGCTCACCACGATGTTGCTCCGCGCCCGCACGGCCCAGGCCAGCAGCGACGCCACCCCGTGCGACGCGATCTCGTCGAGCGGCACCGGACGGGCCGCGAAGCGGCGGATGGTGAGGCAGGGCCCGTCGACGGCGAGGGGCCGGACGACTGCGTGCACCCGTGAGCCGTCGGCCAGCCGGGCGTCGACCACGGGAGACGACCGATCGACGTGCAGCCCGAGGGGAGCGACGATGCGCTCGATGACGAGGAGGACCGCGGCCTCGGCGAGCTCCACGTCGGTGGCCGTCAGTTCGCCGTCACGGTCGATCCACACCCGGCCTCCCCCGTTGACCATGACGTCGGTGACGAGCGGATCGGCGAGCAGCGGTTCGAGCGGACCGAGCCCGAGGGCACGCGCCAGCACGGCATCGATGACCGCCTGGACGGCCGACTCGTCGAGCAGGGGCGAGTCGAGCCTCACGAGATCGGCGACCAGCCGCGCCGCCCCCGCCCGGTCTGCCAGCTCGGACGGCTCGACGCCCTGCACGACCTGCTCGTGCACTCGAGCGACCAGCGAGGACAGCACCGCATCCATCAGGCAGCCCGCCCCAGTGCCCGCTCGAGCGAGCGGGGCAACCGGGCCACCAGCAACCCGGCGTCGACCGCCCGGGCCACGGCCGACTCGACCAGGACCTCGGCCACGACCGGCACGCCGACCACCTGCTCGACATCGCTCCGGTCGAGCGCCCGACCCGGCTCGACGACGAGCACCACACCGGTGGGCCGCAACGGAGCCGCGACGACCCGGCGCAGCGAGAGGTAGCAGGGGCGGGTGACCAACAGGCTGGTGGTCGCGGCCGCGGCAACCGTGGCCCGGGCCGGGTCGGCGCGATCGTCGCCCCAACCGGGCACGCCCGCGTCGACGACCACCGACCGGCCCTCGGCCGCCAACACCCCGGCCAGCACCTCGGCCCGCTCCGTGGGGCCGAGGTCGCCCCGGCCACGCGGCACCAGGTGCAACCCGGGGCCGACCGCCACCTCGAGCCGATTGAGCCCGTCGGCCGGGACCGAGCGCCCCGCCGCGAACCAGCCGGCCAGGCCCGGGCCTTCGGGCTCGCTCAGGCCGAGGGCGGCCGGCGCGTCGCCCGCCAGGTCGACCAGCAACGCGCCGGGCTCGGTCCGGCGGCCGAGCAGCACGGCGAGCGCGGCGGCCACGACGGTGGTGCCCGACCCACCCTTGACGGACCAGCAGACAGCGAACACGACACCCTCCCCGGGCGAGACGACGACGCAGGGGGAAGGTGGGGACGGGCGGCCGCGAGGGGCGAGGTCAGCGACGAGGTCCGGCGAGCCGGAGCGGCCGCCGGCCGAACGTAGCGTGGGCCGCGCCGGCGCTCAAGGGGCAATCTCGACCGACCGACCCGGTGTCGGTGTGGCCGATGCCGCAGCCCGATGCCCCACCGCGTTCACGGGCCGCCCGTATGCTCCCCTTGCATGGAGGCCGCCTTCTTCGACCTCGACAAGACGGTGATCGCCAAGGCCTCCATGGTCGCCTTCGGCCCGCCGCTCTACCGGGCCGGGATGATTTCGCGGTGGCTCGTGGCCCGGGCCCTCTGGAGCCAGTTCATCTTCCAGCGCGTGGGCGCGGACGAGGACCGCATGCGGAAGTTCCGCGAATCGGCCCTGCGCATCACTCGCGGCTGGGACCAGGCCCGCATCAGCGCCATCGTGCGCGACACCCTCACCGAGGTCATCGACCCGATCGTCTACGACGAGGCGCTCGAACTGATCCGTGAGCACCAGGCGGCCGGCCGTCGGGTCTACATCATCTCGGCCTCACCCGAGGAGATCGTCGCCCCGCTCGCCCTGTACCTCGGCGTCGACGAGGCCATCGCCAGCCGAGCCAAGCTCGACGACGAGGGCCGCTACACCGGTGAGGTCGAGTTCTACAGCTACGGGCCGTTCAAGGCCGACGCCATCGTCGAGGCGGCCCGCCTGCACGACATCGACCTCGACGCGTCGTACGCCTACTCCGACTCGGCCACCGACCTGCCGATGCTCGAGGCCGTCGGCCACCCCGTCGTGGTGAACCCGGACCGCGAGCTGGCCCGCATCGCCCGCGCCCGTTCGTGGGAGGTCCGCCAGTTCCGCCACGGCGTGCCGCTGCGCGAGCGGGTCAACATGCCACCGCCGGGACGCACCGCGGCGGGCGTCGCCACGGTGGCGCTGGTCGTGGCCGGTGCGGCCGGCGCGTGGTGGCTGTGGCGCCGACGGGGATCGGTGCCGGCCGACATCCCCACCCGATCCGAGCAGCTGCGTCAGGCCGCGCGCGACCTCAGCGGTTCGGTGCGCTCAGCTGGTTCCGCGATCAGGCGTCCTGCAGCTTCTTCACGGCAAAGGCGGCCAGCGCGACGACGACGATGAGGACGAGGAGCTTCTTCATGGCGGCAGCATAGGCCGGGTGCCGGGGGCTGTGTCGAGGGCGCGTCTCGGGCGACGACCGGCGCTCAGGTGCCGCCGTCGAGCGTCGCGCCCGTCTCCAGCAACGTCTTGAGGTCGCTGAGGATCCAGCTCCAGCCGCCGCCTCCCTCACCCAGGTCGCCGTCGCCGGCGATGTTCGCGGCCGCGATCGGTGCGTCCTCGACGTCATGGCTGACCGTCAGCCGGGTGATCCCGCCGCTCTCCTCGTGGAGGTCCCAGGTCACCGTCCTGAACCCTTCGGCCACCTGATCGGCATCGAACTTGAACCGGTAGGTGTGCACGAGCCGGCGCGGGGGGTCGACCTCGACGACCTCGCCGTCGACCACCACGTCGGGGCACCCCACGGCCAGCATCTCCGCGGTGGCGTTCACCCGGAAGGACCCGCCCGGCCGCAGGTCGTATTCGCTCGGGCCGCGGTAGCCGTATCGGCCGGTCCACTCCGGCGTGGTGATGGCCTCCCAGATGCGCCTCGGGGGTGGCCTTGATGTACACCCGGAAGACCTGGGTGGTGGTACTGGTCTGCGTGGTCGAGGTCATGGCGTCTCCAACGATCGTCAGGTCGGGTCGAGAGGGCGGTCCGCGCCGCTTCCGGGCGCCTCGTCTATATACGTGACCTTTTAGTCACGTGTCAAGACCGGACGCCAACAGGCCGACGAAGAACGCAGCAGCATCGCCGGCCCGAACCCCGCCGCCTCGCCGCCGCATCTACGATGCCCTCCCCCCTGCACCCGTCATCGCCGCCACCCGGCGCCGGCGGCAGACCGCTCAGAGAGCCGATCATCACCGCCCAGCGCACCACCGCACCCCTGCTCCCCGCCCGCCTGCACCCCGAACGGGTGCCGGGCAGCACCCCCAGCGTCCCCACCGGCGCCTCCAGCCTCACGGCCACGACGATCGCACCGCCGGGCACCAGCTTCGCCAGCGCGCTCTCCGATCGCGTCGACGCCCGCCTCGACGAGCGGACCATGGGGCTCGCGTTCCGACGCCTGCACCACAAGGCCGCCCTCGTGGCGGCGTGGTACCTGGCCTCCTACGTGCTGATCGTGACCGCCTCGGGCTGGGTGGCCGGCACCATCGCCTGCGTGTCGCTGGCCCTGTCGATGGCTGCGGTCGGCTTCAACATCCAGCACGACGCCAACCACAACGCGTTCTTCCCGACCCGAGGCTCGAAGCGGCTCACCGGCGCCAACCGGGCGGCCGGCTGGTCGATCCACGCGATCGGCGCCAGCTCGCAACGGTGGATCGACGGGCACGTCTTCGCCCACCATGGCTCCCCCAACGTCGTCGGCAAGGACGCCGACATCGAGCTGTCGGTGTTCGCGCGCCTCGCCCCCGCCCAGACGCGGCACCCGTGGCACCGACTGCAGCACCTCTACCTGTGGCCCCTCTACGGGTTCACCGCCGTGTCGATCATCGTCGCCGACGTGGTGAGCACCGTGACCGAGTCGTTCACCGGCGACCGTCGCGGCCGCCGACCCACGGCCGGCGACTACACGGTGCTCATGGCGACCAAGGCGATCTTCCTGGTCGCCATGCTCGGCGTGCCGCTGCTCATGCACCCGTTCTGGGTCGTCGCCGTCGGCGCCACCACCGTCCTCGCCATCACCGGTGTGATCCTCGGTGTCGTGTTCCAGCTGGCCCACGCGGTGACCGAGGCGGCGTTCTGCGAGGCGGCCGATCGGCCCGAGGGTGGCTGGCACGAGTGGCAGGTGCGGACGAGCGTCGACTTCTGCCACGGCGGCGGCGTCGCCGACCGTCTGCTCACCTGGTACATCGGCGGCCTCAACTACCAGACCGAGCACCACCTCTTCCCCCGACTGCCCCACACCGTGTACCCGGTGATCGCCCCCGTCGTGGCCGAGGCCTGCGCCGCCCATTCGATCCCCTACCACGTGCAGCCGAGCCTCCGCCTCGCCCTCCGCTCGCACTACCGCCACGTGCGCGAGCTCGGTCGTCCGCTCCCGAGCTGATCCTCGGCTCGATCCCGGCTGATCCCCGACGGCGGTCGGCGGCCGGCGGAGGCCGTGCCGACGCGTGGCCCTACCATCGCCTCGGTGGTCGTCCAACTGCTCCTCGGTCTGCTGGTGACGCTCGTCGTCATCTGGGTGGTGTTGGCGAGCGTGCTGTTCGCGGCGTCGCCCGACTCGGCCACCCTCGACGAGGCCGTGCGACTGATCCCCGATGTCGTCCGCCTCGTCGGCCGACTGGCCCGGGACCCCTCCCTCAGCCGAGGCATCCGCTTCCGCCTCTGGGCGCTGGTCGGCTACCTCGCCCTGCCCATCGACCTGATGCCGGACTTCATCCCGGTGCTCGGCTACGCCGACGACGTCATCGTCACCGCGCTGGTGCTCCGCAGCGTGGTGCGCCGCGCCGGCGCCGACGCGGTCGTCCGCCACTGGCCCGGGACGCGGAGCGGCCTCGCCACCCTGGCTCGCGTGTGCCGCCTCGATCTGCTCACGCCCGACCCCGGCTCGGGCTGACACCGGCGGGAGCGCGCCCGGGGACCGAGCACGCTCGAGACGCTCCGCTCAGCCGGCGGGCGTCGCCAGCCCCGGGTCGGGCTCCGCGGTGAAGCCGGAGGGGCTCTCGTCACGGTCGCCCGGGAACACCAGGCGGACCCACGCGCCGCCGAGCCCTGAGTCGTTGCCGGCCTCGATGGTCGCGCCCTGCGACCGGGCGAGGGTCGCGGCGATCGAGAGCCCGAGGCCCGTCCCGCCGGTGACCCGACCGCGAGCGGTGTCGGGACGCACGAACCGCTCGAAGGTGACCGGCAGCATCGACGCGGGGAAGCCCGGGCCGTCGTCCGCCACGGTCAGCTCCGCGCCGTCGTCGAGCTCGCGCACGGTGACCACCACCCGGGCCGAGGCGTAGCGCTTGGCGTTGGTGACCAGGTTGAGCAGGATCTGCTCGACCCGATCAGGGTCGGCCCAGGCTCGCGCCGACCCCTCGACGTCGACCGGCACGCCCTCGCCGAGCAGGCGCCCCACCCGGGTGGCGGCGGCGCCGAGGTCGACCGCTCGGGGATGCAGCGCCAGCTCCCCGCTGCGTGAGCGGGCCAGCACCAGCAGGTCGTCGGCCAGACGGCCCAGCCGCAGCGTCTCGTCCAGCGCGCTCTCGAGCGCGGCCACGACCTCGTCGTGGTCGCCCGGTCGGGCCAGGGCCAGCTCGAGCTCGCCCCGGAGGATCGAGATCGGCGTGCGCAGCTCGTGGCTCGCATCGTCGACGAAGCGTCGTTCGTGGCGCACCGACTGCTCGACCCGTTGGAGCAGCCCGTTGATCGTCGCGGCCAGGTGCTCGATCTCGTCGTGGCTGGACGGCACCTCGAGGCGGCGGTCGAGCTCGTTCACCGAGATCTCCTCGGTCTCCTCGGTCATGCGCTTCACCGGTCGGAGGGCGGCGCCGGCCAGCACCCAGCCGCTGCCGGCGAGCACCGCGATCATCAGGGGACTGGCCACCAGCAGGACGAGGGCCAGCTTCTCGCGCGTGTGCTCGTAGCTGTCGAGCGACGACCAGACCACCAGCACCCTGGCCTCGTCGTTCACCGTGATGGGGCGGGCCAGCACCCGGCTCGGCCCACCGGGCGATGCCACCGCGACCTGGAACACCTGGCCGGCACCGATGTGGCGGAGCTGCTCGACGGTCAGGACCGATGCGTCGTGCGCGGGGCCGGTGGCCGGCGACGTGACCACGCCGTCGAGCGACACGACCTGCACGAACCGGTCGCTGCTCGGCACCTCGCCGCCCTCGTCGCTCGCCACCTGGGTCAGATCGTCAGCCCGGGTGCGCAGGCCCCGGTCGACCGAGCCGAGCAGGGCCCGGTCGAGCACGACGTAGAGCGCCACGACCAGCACGACCATCATCACCGTCGACCCGAAGGCGAACAGCACCGCCAGTCGGCTGCGCAACGACGTCGGCAGGATCGCCACCGACACAGCGTAGGGACGCGACCGTGAGGGCGTCAGGTGCCACCGGCCTCGGCGCCGGCTCCGCCCGCGGCACCCACCGTGCCCGGATCGCTCGAGCCGACCGACGCCACCGGGCCGTCGAGCTGGTCGTCCTCGTGGACCGCGAGGCGGTAGCCCACGCCCCGCACGGTCTGGATGTCGGCCCGGCCGAACGGTCGGTCGACCTTCTCGCGCAGGTAGCGGACGTAGACGTCCACCACGTTCGAGCCGCCCTCGTAGGCGAAGTCCCACACGTGTTCGAGGATCCGTGACCTCGACAGCACCTCGTCGGGGTGGCGCATGAGGAACTCGAGCAGGCCGAACTCCTTGGCCGAGAGATCGATCCGCTTGCTCCCCCGGTGCACGGCGTGGGAGCCGGGATCGAGGCGGAGGTCGCCGACCTCGATCACGGTCGGCCGCTCGATCGGTCCCCGGCGGGTGAGGGCGCGAAGTCGGGCGAACAGCTCCTCGAAGGCGAACGGCTTGGTGAGGTAGTCGTCGGCCCCGGCATCGAGTCCGCGGACGCGGTCCTCGACCGAGTCGCGGGCGGTGAGCATCAGCACGGGGGCCCAGCGGCTCTCGGCCCGCAGGGTGTGGCAGACGGCGAACCCGTCGGGCTCGGGGATCATGGCATCGAGCACGATGGCGTCGTACTCCTGCTCGCGGGCCGCCCACAGCGCTTCGTCCCCGTCGCCGGCGACGTCGACCGCGTACCCCTCGCGCTCGAGGCCCCGGCGCACGAGGGCTGCCATCTTCACCTCGTCCTCGACCACCAGCACGCGCACGGTGCGCAGGGTAACGCCGCTCTCATGAGGCGGAGATGAGAGGAGCCCTCCCGCCTCTCATGATCGTCTCATCGACGGGGTGCCACAGTGCTCCTCGAAGGGCCGCTCGTGCCCGCCCCCGGGAAGGACGGTTGACGCCCGACCCGACTGCGAGCGGTTTCGATGGTCGTCGGCAGCAGGTCTGTCCCCAGCCGGACCTGCTGCCCGGCCATCAGCCGGAGATCAGTTGCCCGACTGGTCGCCGATGTCGGTGCGGTCGATCGAGTCGATCCGGCAGGTGAACTGGCCGTCGGGCTTGACGCTGCCGGTGGCGGAGAAGTCGGTGGTCTGGCCGGGATCGACCGACACCACCAGGCCCGACCCGGTGCTGAACTCCGTGCCGTTCTGCTTGAACTCCACCACGATGGCGTACGAGCTGGTGTGGGAGCTGTTGTTCTTGACCGATCCGGTGACCTGGGGGAACCCGCTCGGGGTCGTGCTGCACTTCCAGTCGCCGAGGTCGTCCTGGGGCGGATGCTCGGTGTTGAAGCTGCTCGTCTTGATGCCGGTGCGCTGCTCGACCTTCTGCTGGGCCTTGAGCTTGTCGTTGACCGTGTCGACGCCCTTGTTCACGAGGAAGGCCAGCGCGACGAACGTGCCGATGCCGAGAACCACGATGATGGCGCTCACGATGATGGCGGCCTTCAGGCAGCCGTTGCTCTTCTTCTCCGGTGGCGCGGCCGCCGGTGCCGCCATGGGGGGTGGGGCCGCGTAGCCGCCCGCGGGCGGCGTCACCATCGGCGGCGGCGTACCGGGTGGCACCATCGGCGGGGCGCCCATGGGCGGGGCGGCCGCGGGCGGGGTCACCGGGATGGGTTCGGTCGGGGGCTCGACGGCGACCGGCGGGGTCTCCGGGGCGACGGGTGGAGGCGTGACCGGCGCCGGCGTCACCGGGGTCGCCTCGGCCGGGGCCGCCTCAGTCGCAGCGGGCTCGGCCTCGGCTGGTTCCGCAGGCGCGGGCGGTGCAGGTGTCACCGGACCCGGCTTCTGCTCGGGCGAATACCACTTGCCGTCGGATGCGATCCACCATCCGGGACCCTGCGACGTGTCGCTCATGGCCGACCTCCCCTCGCTCGCGAACGAGCCATCGTAGGCCCGGCGTGTGCGGCAGCTCGGGGATCGCCGGACGGGCCCGGCGAGGGGCGGGCGGTTCGGCTCAGACCGCCAGCAGGTCGCGAGCGCCGGTGTCGCTCGACGGGTGGCGCAGCTTGGACATGGCCCGCGCCTCGATCTGACGGATGCGCTCACGGGTGAGGTTGAAGTGCTCACCGACCTCTTCGAGCGTGCGCGGCTCACCCCGGTCGAGCCCGAAGCGGAGCTTCAGGATCTCGCGCTCGCGCTCGTCGAGCGGGCCGAGCAGGCGGGCGATCTCCTCGGGCAGCAGCGCGGTGGCCGCGACCTCGAACGGGGACTCGGCCGACCGATCCTCGACCACGTCGCCCAGTTCGGCGTCACCGTCCTCGCGAAGAGGCTCGCTGAGCGAGAGGGGTTCGGCCGCGAAGCGCAGGGCCTCGGTGACCTTGTCCTCCGGCATCTCGACCTCGAGCGAGAGCTCGGCCAGCGTGGCCGGTCGCCCGTACTTGAGCTCGAGGCGGGCCCGGGCCTTCTGCAGGCGGGCCAGCGTGTCGCCGGCGTGGACGGGCAGCCGGATGGTACGACCGGTGTTGGCGATGCCCCGGGTGATGGCCTGACGGATCCACCAGGTGGCGTAGGTCGAGAACTTGAAGCCCTTGCGCCAGTCGAACTTCTCGACGGCGTGCATCAGGCCGAGGTTGCCCTCCTGGATCAGGTCGAGCAGGGGCAGGCCCGAGGCCTGGTACTTCTTGGCGATGGACACCACGAGGCGCAGGTTCGACTGCACGAACGTGCGCTCGGCATCCTCACCGGCCCGCAGCTCACGGCGCAGCTCGCGCTTGCGAGCGGGCGTGATGGCGCCACCGGCCTCCATCTCGGCCCGCGCCGCCGCGCCGGCCTCGATGGCCTGGGCCAGCCGAACCTCGTCGTCCTTGGTCAGTAGGGGGTACTGCCCGATGTCGGTGAGGTAGAGCCGGACGAGGTCTTCCTCGTCCCGTTCAACGCGCTCCTTGGGCAACATGCACCTCTTCGTTCACAGGGAAACAGCCGGGGGGCCGGACTGGCGGGCGGGTGGCTGCAGCCGGGCCGTGGGCCGGTCGACGGGTGCAGCAAGCGGAACTCGAGTCCCATGGGGAGGCTCGAAGTCGACTCTCACGATACCGAGGCGGTCAAGTGCAACCACCTCCTGTTCCCCGATCGCTGCAGATCGGTCCACTAGGATCACCCTCTCTCATCGGCTGCAGCTCGACGATCTGCAGGAATAATCTCACGCTCCGCGCGATTCCCGAGCCCGAGGTCACCGTGCCCGACGATGTCGACCTGACCCTCGTGACCATGACCTTCGACGCCTCCGACGCCGAACGCCTGGTCGCCGTTCTGGCTCGGTATGTGGTCATCAGTCGAGGTCAGCCTGGTTGCCGCAACATTGATCTCGCCGCGTCGGCAACCAAGGCGGGGCGGTTCGTGGTGATCGAGAAGTGGGACAGCCCGGAGGCCCAGCGCACCCACTTCGACTCGCCCGCCATGGTCGACATGGCGCGGTCGTGCGAGGGGCTGCTGACCAGCCCTCCGCAGATCGATCTCCTCGACTCGATCAGCGCCCACGACCTCAACTGAAGCCGCGAGTCGGGGCTCGGGGCCCGATCCGACGGACGTCACCCGATGCGGGATCAGGCCCGCACCGAGGCCGCGTCGTCGGACAGGCGGGTGATCTCGGCCCACGTGAGGCCCGAGCCGGTCCACAGCTGCTCGAACGCGGCGTCGGCCGCGTCGGTGAACCCGTGGCGGTTGCGGAACCCGTAGAGGCGCCGCTGGCGCTGGCTGTCGTAGCCGAGTTGCTGCAGCCGCCCGACCGCGTAGACGTCCCAGGCCACCCGGTGGGGCAGGGATATGTCATCGTCGCCGGGCGGGTCGCCGAAGGACGGGCTGAGCCGGTCCTGGGCCTGCAGCAGCAGGCGACCGACCGTGTCGATCACCCCGTGCTCGCTCAGCTGGCGCGGGTGGCGGGGATCCTCGAACGCGCCGCCGTCGATCGACAGGCGGATCGGGTCGAGCGATTCGGTGCGGGTCCGGGCCAGCGGGACGGCCTCGTTGACCTCGACGATGATCTCGGCGTCACCCAGGCCGACCTGGGAGGCGATCCGCTCGACGGCCGCCACGATGGCCGGCTGCTCGAAGAGCACCATCGTGAAGGCTTCCGGGGTGACCGTGACACCCATGTCAGACCTCGCTCGCAGCCGACGACGCGGCCCGTTCCTGGAAGGCGTCGAGCTCGCGGCGCGACTCGCTCGAGAGGGCCGCGATCTCGTCGATCTCCTCGGTGTTGAAGCCGGCCAGCTCCCGGAAGCGGCGGGCCAGCCGGATGGGGCTGTCCTCCTCCTCGCCACGCGCCCCGCCGATCGAGAACAGCTTGTCGACCACCCGCTGGAACTCGAGGGCGCGGGACCGGCGGTCGGGATCGTCGGCGGTCAGCCGGCGCAACCAGTCCGACCCCATCTTCACGTGGGTGACCTCGTCGGCCAGCATCCAGTCCTCACAGAACTCGAGCACCGGGTCGCCCGACTTCATGCCGAACTCGCGCATCGTGTTGAACACGTCGATGGCCAGGCCCTCGAGGGCCCGGTTGACCCCGGTGAGCCGCAGCACCGGATCGGGGTTGCAGGCGGCCTCATAGAGGAACACCGATTCGGCGAACTCACCGATGTCGGTGCCCATCCAGTCCCCGAGCTTCACCGAGATCTCGCAATGACGGGCCTCGTCCCAGCACTGCCGGGCCATGTCGAGCTTGAGCTCGAAGGGTGCCTCGTCGGGGCCGGTGCCGGTGGGGAAGTCCCAGCACGTGCGCCCCGCGCCCTCGAGGGCCTGGATCTCACCGGTGAAGATGCCGTGCATCAGGGCCCGGGCGGCGTCGGGGCCCTCGGCCCGCTCGGGGCTGAGCGGCACGCGCCGGGCGCGCTTCTCGGCCGGCATGGCCGCCACCCGGGGATCGGCGGCGCGGGCCATGAACGAGTTGCGGACGAAGCGCTCGTCTCGGGCGAGCTCCTCGGGCGGGAGAGCGTGCCTCATGCCGAGACCTCCTGATCGGCCGGCGCGGCCTCGCCACCGATGGAACCGGGGCCGGTGATGCCTCCGGCCGCCACCATCAGCTTCTCGAGCGACGCCTGGTGGGCCGCCGCCCGCTCGACCTCGGCCGGGGTGTCGATCAGCGACTGGATCAGCATCTCGCCGTCACGCCAGTCCTCGAACTCGTCCTGCAGGGCGAAGGTGAGCGACCGGATGGTCGGCGCATCGGTGATCGTGCTCGTGTTGTTGAGGTGGTAGGTGTACGCCGCGATCTTGTGGGGGATGAGCACCCGGTAGACGCCGACGAGCTTCTCGATGGTGAGCTCGGGGGCCTCGGGCTCGGTCATGGCGTCCATGAAGGCGACGATCCCGTCGTTGGCCGGCTGCGTCAGCCGATCGGGGTTGATCTCCCGGAGCTCGGGCAGGCGCTTGTGCCACAGCTCGGCGTGCCACGCGTGGTGGTAGCAGTGCGTGCCGAGCCGCATCTTGACGTCGAGCTCGGGCACGGTCGCCACCCATCCCCCGAGCACCTCGAACAGGCGGGTCTCGATCCACTTGTAGTTGCCCACCCGCCGGGCCGACTCCTCGACGGTGAACGAGCCCGGCAGCTCGCGACGGTCCCACGGCGCGAACGCGGGTCGGGCTCTCTTCGGATCGGACATGTGCTTCCCCCTGGTTCCGGTCGCCCCGGTGGCCCGGGTTCCGACACGGGACTGTATCGGTAGACCCTCTCCCCCGCGGCCCCGTAATGAGGGCGCCGTCACCTCGATCCGATGGCATCGTGGGCCATGCCATCGAGCGCGATCCCCGACCCGACGGCCAGCTGGACCTTCGACGAGCTGGCCCATGCCGGACCGGAGCACCTCGACCCGGACTACGTCGCGGGCTACGACCGCAAGTCGGGCATCGATCCCGTGGACGACGTCGCGGAGCTGCGGACCCGAGGTCTGGGACCGGCATGGACCGTGGTCGATCTCGGTGCCGGCACCGGCCGGTTCACGCTCGCGGTCGCTCCGCTCTGCCGGCGGGTCGTGGCGGTCGACGTTTCGGCACCGATGCTCGGCGCCTTGCGGGACGCAGCCCGGGCCGCCGGCCACGACAACGTCGAGATCGTCCGTGCCGGATTCCTCTCCTACCGGCACGAAGGCCCGAAGGTCGACCTCGTCCACACCCGCAACGCGCTGCACCACCTGCCCGACTTCTGGAAGGCGGTGGCCCTCGACCGGCTGGCGCAGCTCATCCGGCCGGGCGGCATCCTCCGCCTGCGCGATCTGATCTACGACTTCGAGCCGGCCGACACCGACGCGGCGATCGCCGCATGGCTCGAAGGCGGCACCACCGATCCGGCGGTGGGCTGGACGAGCGACGAGCTCGCCGAGCACGCCCGCACGGAGCACTCGACCTTCCGATGGCTGCTCGAGCCGATGCTCGAGCGCGCCGGCTTCGAGATCGTCGAGGTCGAGTTCCGCCGCCGGGTCTACGGCAGCTACACCTGCATCCGTCGGTGAGGGCGAGCGCTGGCGCCGGGCCGGTCCGGCGGGACCCGGAGGTCGGCGGTCGCAGGTCGCGGTCAGAGACCGGCGAGGTGCACGGTGTCGTTGAAGCCGCGCAGGACCCACCGGTCGGGGGCGACGACCAGCCGGGAGATCGAGCCGTTGTCGGCGCCGACGAAGGCCCACGGGCGCGACCCGGTGGTCTGGGCCAGCGCCTCGCCGATCACCCCGCCGTGGGCGACCACGGCCACTCGCTGATCGGGGTGGGCGGCGGCGATCCTGGAGATCCCGGCTCTGACCCGCGCCGAGAACGCCTCGGCCCGCTCGGCCCCGGGGATGGCGTCCCAGCGCTGCTCGGTGAACATCTGCACGACGATCGGATCGCCGTCGGCGACCTTCTGGCGGAACAGCTCGCCCTCCCAGTCGCCGAGGTGGACCTCGCGGAGGTCGGGCTCGACGACGGGCGTCAACCCGAGCCGGGCCGCCAGGGGCGCGGCCGTCTGGTGCGTGCGACGCAGGGTGGTGACGTAGATCGCGGCGATGGGCTCGGCGCTCAGGCGCTCGCCGACCCGCTCGGCCTGGATCTCGCCTTCGGGTGCCAGCGCCGGGTCGCCGTGGCCGTCGACCAGTGGGAACGGGTTGCCCTCGACCAGCGGTTCGGATTCGCCGTGGCGCACCAGCACCAGCTCGCAGGCCCCCGGTGGGGTGGTGAATCGGCTCTGGCGGAACACTCTCGGCTCGGGCATCGCCGGCAGCGTACCCACCCTTCTGGTGATGGTCGGAGGGCCCCTGAGCCCTCGGATCATCACCAGAACCGGGGCAGTGGGGCCGAGGGCGATCGTCAGTCCTCGAGCGGGTGGCCGACCTTCAAACCCGGGAACCGCGTGAACCCCCGGTCTGCGGTCACGAAGGTCGCACCGTTCTCGACGGCGAAGGCCGCGAGGTACGCATCGGGAACGATGTTGCCCGTCGCCCCGACATGGCGGCAGAGATCGGTGAAGATCCCCCAATGGCGATCACCGGGTTGGAGCGGAGCCGTGGCCGGAGAGCTGCGGAGGGCCTCGAGGAACTGCAGCGCGACGGCCAACGGCGTCGGTTCACGGAAGACCTTGGGATGGGTGACCACCCGGATGAAGCCAGTCGCGCTGGCATCGGGCAGGCCGAGCGGCTCAGGATCGGAGCGAGCCTGGTCGAGCCACGCCCGGTGCCGTTCGTGGTCCGGTGACTCTGGTCGATGCGCGTAGACCAGGACGTTGACGTCAACGCAGCGCATCGACGGGGGTGTCCTCATCCATCGCATCGACGAGCGACCGAAGATCGGACAGGTCGACGCCGGGCAGGACCCCCGAACCTCCGAACGTGGGCAACGGGCTGGGCTCGGACCCTGATCGCCGACGAGGGCGTAGGGCGTCACGCACGGCATCCTCGATCAGCTCGCTCACCGTACGGCCGCGACGCGCCGCCGACGCCTTCAGGCGACGGTAGAGATCCTCGTCGATGGTGATGGTCGTCCGCATGGCTGCATCTTAGCATCAGCGTCTGACATCAATGCATCGAGACGAAGCGTGACAGACGCCGACTGACCGGCGCGCGCCCTTCCGATCCGGTGCCTCGGCCGGGTCGGTCAGGCGCGGTAGCGGTTGGTGATGGGGAGGCGGCGGTCCTTGCCGAACGCCTTGGTGGTCACCCGCACGCCGGGTGGGGTCTGGCGGCGCTTGTACTCCGACAGGTCGATGAGCCGCACGATCCGCTGCACGAGCGCGGGGTCGAAGCCGGCCTCGATGAGCTCGCCCGCGGTGCGGTCGTGCTCGACGTAGGCCTCGATGATCGGATCGAGGTCCTCGTAGGGAGGAAGGCTCTGGTCGTCGCGCTGGTCGGGTCGGAGCTCGGCGGACGGCGGCTTGGTCAGCACCGCCTCCGGGATCAGCTCACGACCGGCCCGCTGGTTCCGCTCACGGCAGAGCCGGTAGACGAGCAGCTTCGGCACGTCCTTGATGACCGCGAAGCCACCCGCCGTGTCGCCGTAGAGCGTGCTGTAGCCGACGGCGCTCTCGCTCTTGTTGCCGGTGGTGAGCACGAGCCAGCCGAACTTGTTGGAGAGCGCCATGAGGGTGACGCCGCGGATGCGTGACTGGAGGTTCTCCTCGGTGAGGTCGGGCTCACGACCCTCGAAGCTGGGGGCGAGCATCTCGGTGAAGGCGGTGAAGGCGGGCTCGATGGCGATGACCCGACGATCGATGCCGAGGTTGTCCGCGAGCCGCTCGGCGTCGGTGATGGAGTGCTCGCTCGAGTAGCGCGAGGGCATGAGCACGCCGTGCACGCGATCGGGGCCGAGGGCGTCGACCGCGATGGTGGCGACGATCGACGAGTCGACGCCACCCGAGAGCCCGATGACGACGTCGTCGAAGCCGTTCTTGGTCACGTAGTCGCGGGTGCCGAGCACGAGGGCCTCGTAGACCTCGCGGTCGGCGGCGAATGCCGGCGTGGGGGGAGCGACCCGGAGCGGGACGCTGGTCGCCTGCGGGCCCGAGACCTCGATGACCGTCGCAGCGCGATCGACCTCCGCGGCCTGGGCCGCCGGGGCGAGCGGCTCGTCCCGATCGGGTACCTCGACGTCGGAGACGAACAGGGTCTCGACGAACTGCGGGGCGCGGGTGACCACGCTCCCCTGCTCGTCGACCACGAGCGAGGCGCCGTCGAAGACCAGCTCGTCCTGGCCGCCGACGAGGTTCACGTAGACGATGGGGCACCCCGCCTCCGCGGCGCGGTCCGCCAGCATCTGCTCGCGGTCGGCGACCTTGCCCGAGTGGTACGGCGAGGCGTTGAGGTTGACGATGACCTCGGCCCCCCGGCGACCGACGTCGGCGACCGGCCCGTCGGCGACCCACGCGTCCTCGCAGATCGTGAGACCGACCCGCACGCCGCCGATGCGGTAGAGGTCACCGACCTGGGAGCCCTCGTCGAAGTAGCGGCGTTCGTCGAACACCTCGTAGTTGGGCAGCTCCCGCTTGTGGTAGGTGCCGAGGACCCGTCCGTCGGCGCACACGGCCGCCGCGTTGTAGAGGCGGTCGCCGTCGCGGTCGACGAAACCGACCATGGCGGCGCAACGTCCCGTGGCTGCGGCGACCCGCTGGAGCACCTCGAGGTTGTCGGTGACGAAGCCTGGCTTCAGGAGCAGGTCCTCGGGCGGGTATCCGGTGATCGACAGCTCGGGGAAGGCCACGAGGTCGCACCCGTCGGCCTCGGCCGCCTTCACCGCCTCGATGATGTGATCCGCGTTGCCGTCGAGATCGCCGACCACCAGGTTGAGCTGTGCCAGGGCGACGCGCAGGCGGGCCATGCCCAGAGCCTACGGGCCGACGTCGGCGAAGACGAAGCCCCGGGCGGCTCCTACGCTACCGACGTGAACGGGCCGCGAGCTGGAGCGCAGGGCGATGCTCTCGGGGCTGCCATCGAGCGCGGCGCGGCTCCGGCGCGGGTCCGGGCGACCATCGATCAGTTGCTCGAGCGCCGGCCCCAGCTGGCCGGTCGGCTCGAGGACGACCCCGAGCTCGCAGAGCGACTGGTCGTCGTGATCGCAGCCAGTCGGTCGCTCGCCCGTCTGCTGTCCGGGGTGGCCCCGGCGGCCGGCGATGTCCGCGGCGATCCCCTCGAAGTGCTCGCCGACCTCGACCACCGGCCGCCCGTCGACGACGCCACCCCCGAGCGACTGGTGCGGTGGAAGCACCTCGAGTACCTGCGCATCGCCGCGCGCGACCTGACCGGCGTCGACGAGCTGCCCGAAGTCGGGGCCGCGCTGGCTCGGCTGGCGCGAGACGTCGTGTCCTCGTGCTGCGAGCTCTGCGGAGCGGAGGGCCTGGCCGTCGTGGGCATGGGCAAGCTGGGTGGCGCCGAGCTCAACTACTCGAGCGACATCGACCTCATCTTCGTGGGCGACGGCCCACCGCAAGCGCTCGAGACCACTGCCCGCGCCGTCATGGCCATGGCCGGGCAGTCCTTCCGGGTCGACGCCAACCTGCGGCCCGAGGGGCGCGACGGCCGGCTCGTCCGCACCATCGAGAGCTACGAGGCCTACTGGGACCGGTGGGCCGAGCCGTGGGAGTTCCAGGCGCTGCTGAAGGCGCGTCCCGTGGCCGGCGACCCGGTGCTCGGCCGGCGCTTCGAGGCCACCGCGTCGCGTTGGCTGTGGAACCACCCCTTCCAGACCGAGGACCTCCGATCGCTGCGGGCGATGAAGGCACGGGCCGAGGAGCTCGTAGCCCGCCAGGGCCTCGCCGACCGCGAGATCAAGCTCGGCCCCGGCGGCATCCGCGACATCGAGTTCACCGTGCAGCTGCTCCAGCTCGTGCACGGTCACGCCGACGTCGGCCTGCGCTCACCCACCACGCTCGTCACCCTCGACGAGATGGGCGACGCCGGCTACATCGACCCCGAGGACGCCGAGCGGCTGGCGGACGCCTACCGGCTGCTGCGCACGGTCGAGCACCGCCTGCAGTTGGTCGACGAGCAGCAGGTGCACGCGCTGCCGACCGATCCGGCCGCGCTCGACCACCTGGCCCGGGTGCTCGGCCACCGCGACACCACGTCGGGCACCGCGGCCGAGCAGCTCGATGCCGAGCTCCGCCGCCGCCGTCTCGGCGTGCGCTCGATCCAGCAGCGCGTCTACTTCCGACCGTTGCTCGAGGCGTTCGCCACCGGAGAGGGCCTGCTGAGCCCGGAGGCCGCCGTGGCCCGCATGAAGGCGTTCGGCTTCACCGATGCCAAGCGCACCCAGGCCGCGGTGCGCGAGCTGACGCGGGGCCTCAACCGCTCGAGCCGGCTCATGCAGCAGATGCTGCCGCTGATGCTCGACTGGCTGTCGGCCTCACCCGACCCCGATCTGGGCCTGCTGCAGCTGCGCAACCTGCTCACCGGGCCCCAGCGCCAGACCACCCTGATCGAGGCGTTCCGCGAGTCGCCCGAGTCGGCCCAGCGCCTCAGCCTGATCCTCGGGACGAGCCGGCTGCTCGGCTCCACCCTGACCCGCAACCCCGACCTCGTGGTGCGCCTGCCGGACCCCGAGCGATTGGCCACCCGCCCGATCGACGACCTCGTGACCTCGGCCGCGCAGGCCATCTCGTGGCGGCCGACCCGGGCCGAGCAGCAGGAGGCCCTGCAACGCTGGAAGGACCGGAACCAGTTCGGCATCGCCGCGCGCGACCTGCTGGGCGCGGCCGACGTGCACACGGTCGGGCGCGACCTCAGCACGCTGGCGGAGGCGACCGTGCAGGCCGCGCTCGACATCATCGACCCCCAGGTGCCCTTCGGGGTGCTGGCCGCCGGTCGGCTCGGTGGGGCGGAGCTCAGCTACGCGAGCGATCTCGACGTCGTCTTCGTGTTCGACGGGTCGGGCGCCTCCGCGTTCGAGGAGGCCGACCGGGTCGCCACGTCCCTGGTGCGCTTCGTCGGGGGGTCGACCCCCGCCGGGCGGATCTACGACATCGACGCCTCGCTCCGGCCCGAGGGCAAGCAGGGACCGATGGCCCGGAGCCTCGAGGCGTATCGCTCGTACTGGCAGACGTACGCGCTGGTGTGGGAGCGGCAGGCCATGATCCGGGCGCGCCCCATCGCCGGCGACCTCCATCTGGGACAGCGGCTGCTCGACGAGCTGGCGCCTCGCATCTGGGGTGGCCTGTCGGCCGAGGAGGCCCGGGAGATCCGCCGGATGAAGGCCCGCATCGAGCGGGAGCGCATGCCCGCCGGGGAGGATCCGGCGTTCCACCTCAAGCTCGGCCGCGGCTCGCTCTCCGACATCGAGTTCACCGCCCAGCTGCTGCAGCTGCAGCACGGCGTGGCCGCCACCGGCACGGGCCAGGCGATCATGAAGCTCGTCGCGGCCGATGTGCTCGATGCCGACGACGCCGAGTTGCTGCTCGAGGCCTACCGGTTCTGCGAGCAGACGAGGAACCGCTGGTACCTCGTCAACAGCGCTCCCGGTGACGCCCTGCCCAGCCGGCCCGAGGAGCTGCTGTGGCTGGCCCGGTCACTCGACCTGACCCCGGCCGGGCTCCGCGAGCGGTACCGCCGGGTCACCCGCCGGGCCCGCACCGTGGTCGAGCGGGTCTTCTACGGCCAACCCTGACGCCCGACTCGATGTCGGGACGTCGGGTCGTCGATGTCGGGACGTCGGATCGACCGGTCCCGGGCGCGGCACCGCCCCGCCAGGCGGAGAGCCGGCGGGGCGGTGCGAGACGGCCGCGATCAGCCGGCGGTGGTGCCGGGTGACGAGGCGGTCGAGCCCCCCGTGGTGTCGGTCGAGGCCGGAGCCGACGTGGTGTCGGTGGTGGCCGGGGCCGACGTGGTGTCGGTCGTGGCCGGAGCCTCGGTGGTGGACGGCGCCTCGGTCGAGGGCGGAGCCTGGTCGGTGCCGCCGGCCTTGGCGTGGGCCCGGCCCTGACCCCAGACGTGGTTGACGAAGTCGGTCACGCGCTGCGGCAGGTTCTGCTTGATCGTGTCGGCCTTGGCCTGCTCCATCTTGTGGTCCGCCACCCGCTGGTCGATCTTGCCGTCGATGGCGCCGACCACGTCGTTGATGATCTTCTGCGGGTCGATGCCCTTCTCGGTGGCCACGTTGGCGATCGACTTGCCGGTGCGCAGTTCGGTCATGAGGTCCTTGGGCGCCATGCCGAGGTCGTTGGCGATCCCCTCGACCAGCTTCTTGCCCAGGTGCGGGCGCTTGGCCCACGCGGCCTGGCGCTTGGCCTGGACGGTGCCCTCGACCGCGTTGGCCTGGTCCTGCGAGATCGTGCCGTTCGCGACCAGCTCGTCGAGCGCATCGCTCAGCGGCCCCGCCTTGTCGGCGGACTTGCCGTGGCCGGTGACGGCCGCGGTGACGGCACCGACAGGGTCGATGGCCGCCACGCCGAGCGCGGCGATGCCGATGGAGGCGACGAGCACCGATCCGACGAGGAGCTTTCGCATGGGGGACCTCCGCAAACGCAGGGCTGGGAACCTCAGGGACGACGAACACCGCCGCCGTCCGAACGACGAGGTCCACCCTGACCGGAAGATGTTAGGAACCTGTGAGCAGACCCTTAACAGTCGTCGTGCGGCCGTGGATCCGTCGGTCCGCGTGGCTCAACCGTCGAGGGTGGCGACCCCCTTGGGCGCCTGCTGCTTCATGAAGCCGAACAGGTAGCCCGCCACCCGCCGCATCTGGATCTCCTCGGCGCCCTCGGTGATGCGGTAGCGGCGGTGGTGCCGGTAGATGTGCTCGAACGGCATGTGCCGTGAGTACCCGAGGCCACCGTGCACCTGCATGGCCCGGTCGGCCGCGTCGCAGCACAGGCGGTTGGCCTGGTAGTTGCACATCGAGACCTTGTCCGACACCGCGAACGCGCCGTAGGTGTCCATCTCCCACGCCGTCTTGTGGATCAGGGCGCGGAGCATCTCGCACTGCGTGACCAGCTCGACGAGCGGGAACTGGATGCCCTGGTTGTGCGACAGCGGCTTGCCGAACGGCTTGCGCTCGTTGGCGTAGGCGACAGCCTGGTCGAGGCAGTACTCGGCCGCGCCGAGCGACGACGCGGCCTGGCGGATGCGGTTCTCGTTGAAGAACATCTGCACCACGCCGAGGCCGCGGCCCTCGCCCCCGAAGATGGCCGAGTCCGGCACGCGCACGTCGGTGAACCGCACGTGGGCGTGGTCGGTGGGCATGTTGAACGTCCACAGGTACTCGACGATCTCGAAGCCGGGGCTGTCGGTCGGCGTCAGGAACGCGGTGATCCCGCTGCCGTCGCCGGCCGAGCCGCTCGTGCGGGCGAAGATGAGGTCGTAGGGCGCCTTGTGGATGCCCGTGTTCCACGTCTTCTCGCCGTTGATCACCCACTCGTCGCCGTCGCGCCGCGCGGTGGTCTCCATGTGCGTGGCATCGGAGCCGTGCTGCGGCTCGGTGATGCCGAACGCGAAGCCGCTGGTCCCGTCGAGCAGCTTGGGAACCCACTCCGCCTTCTGCTCCTCGGTGCCGTGGTTGAGCATCAGCAGCAGCCCGACGTTGTTGCCCACGATCGACGACTCGTTCTGCAGGTCGTTGTGCAGGCCCAGTCCCCGCCGCGCCAGGTGCTCGCGGATGATCGCCATGCCGAGGTTCGAGCCGTCACGGCCGCCGTACTCCTTCGGGAAGGCGTAGCGGTAGTGGCCGGCAGCATCGGCGCGCCGTCGCATCTCGGCGAGCAACTGCTCCCACTCCTCGTTGGGCAGGCCGCCCCGGTCCCAGTCGGTGCGCGCGTCCTCGCGCCGATGGTCGAAGAACCGGTTGTTGTCGTCGGCCATCTGCAGCGGCAGGATCTCGCGCTCGATGAACTCGTCGAGCTCGGCGAGGTAGTCCTGCAGGTCGGCGGGGATGGCGAAGTCCACGACAGCTCCTAGGGGTGAGGGGGCTCAGGCCCCGCGACGGTTCCAGAGATCGAGCGCCCACTCCGCGAGCGGCTGACCATGGGACGGCTCGGTGGGCAGACCGGCCCGCCGGGCACGGGCCAGGTTCCCCGCAGCGATGATCGTGAGCTTGAACGCGGCCAGCACGACGTAGAACGTGACGTGATCGACCGCCCGGCCCGACACCGAGGCGTAGCGCTCGGTCAACTCGGCCGCGGACAGGAAGCCCGGCAGGTCCGCGCACGCCTGGCTCGGATGGATCACCGGGCGATCGGCGGTGCCCCAGTAGAGGAGCGTGTACCCGACGTCGGCCAGCGGATCGCCGAGCGTGGCCATCTCCCAGTCGAAGACGCCGATGATGCGCGACCGGTCGTGCCGGTCGACCATCACGTTGCCGAGGCGGTAGTCGCCGTGGACGATCGTCGTCGGGGGTGAGGCCGGCAACGAGGCACCCAGCACCCGGGCCAACTCGTCGATGGCGGCGTCGTCGGCCTCCTTGGCCCGATGCCACTGGTCGGTCCAGCGCCGCACCTGGCGCTCGAGGTACCCCTCGCGACGAGCGACGTCGCCGAGCCCGACCGCGTCGATGTCGACCGCGTGGATCTCGGCCAGGACGTCGACGAACCGGTCGCTGAGGGCTCGCCCCGCCTCGGCGGTGATGCCGGCGAGGGCGGAGGGCTCGTGGGGGACGTCGCCGTGCAACCGCTCCATCACGTAGAAGGGGGCACCGAGCACCGAGACGTCGTCACAGAAGGCGAAGGCCCGGGGCGTGGGGATCGCGGAGCCGTCGAGGGCGGCGTAGAAGCGGTACTCCCGACCCATGTCGTTGGCGGTCGGCAGGAACGCGGTGACGGGCGGCCGGCGCACGACCACCTCGCGGTCGCCGAGGCGCACGCCGATGGTGACGTTCGAGGCACCGCCGCTGATGAGGTCGAGCTCGACGGGCGCGTCGGGGAGCCCGTCGACGTGGTCGAGCAGCCAGGCGCGCAGGGCCGTGACCTGCGGGGCGGAGACCGGGGCGACGTCGGTGGAACCGGCCATCAGCGACCGAGGTAGGTCGGCTCGCGCTTCTCGAGGAACGCGGCCACCCCCTCGCGGTGGTCCTCGGTCAGGAACAGCTCGGCCAGCGATGCCGACACCCAGCGGCCGACCTCGTCCCAGTCGGGGTCGAGGGCCAGGGCCAGTCCCTCCTTGATGCGCTGCACCGCGAGGGGCGGGTTGGCCGCGATCTCCCCGGCGAGGGCCAACGCCGCCGGCATCAGATCGTCGTGCGGCACGACACGCGACACCAGGCCCAGCTCCCTTGCCGTGGCCGCGTCGATGATCCGGCCGGTGAACAGCAGCTCGGCCGCGGTCTCGCGCCCGACGAGCTGGGCCAGGCGCCCGAGGCCGGCCACGTCGCAGTTCAACCCGCGCTTCACGAACAGCTCGCCGAACCGGGCCCGCTCGGAGGCGATCCGGATGTCGGCCATGACCGCCAGCTCCATGCCCCATCCGACGGCCGCGCCGTTCACCGCGGCGATCACCGGAACCCGCGTGCGCAGCAGCGACCCGGCCGTCGGGGTGAGCCGGGGCTCGGCCCGCAGACCCGACGAGACCTGCGCCCCGGCGTTGACCATGATCTGCTTCACGTCGTCGCCGGAGCAGAACGCGGGGTCGGAGCCGGTGACGATCAGGCACCTGGCATCGGTCGTGTCGACCGCCTCGGCCAGCTCGGCGTAGGTGGTGTGCGTGAGCGCGTTGCGGGCCTCGGGCCGGTCGATGGTGACGATGCCGACGTGACCCACGGCCTCGTAGGTGATCTCGGTGAACACGGTCATGGCTCTCCCCTGGGGTGGGCGGACGCAGCCGGGAGCACCCCGCCGCGAGGAACGTAGTGCTCGCCCGGTCGGCGATGTCGGGCTGGGTACAGTCGATGTCCGTGACGGCCTCGCACGTTCCGGCCCGACGTCCGGGCAAAGCGGCCCTGCTGCGCGCCGCGGTCGAGGTCATGGGGGAGGACGGCTTCGAGGGCGCCTCGATGCGCGACATGGCCGCGCGCGCCGACGTGTCGGTGGCCGCGCTGTACTACCACTTCCCCTCGAAGGTCGGCCTGCTGCGGGAGTTCCTCGACGACGCCTACGACGTGACCCTGGCGCGCATCGAACGCCGACTCGACGGGGTCGAGGGAGCGGCCGCCCGACTCGACTCGGTGGTCGCCACGCTGATCTGGACGCACCTGCACGACGAGTTCGCGCAGCGAGCCTCGAACGTGGCGATCCGCGAGTACACGCGCCTCGACCCACCCGACCTCGCCGCCATCGAGATCAAGCGCAAGGCGCTGCTCGACGTGGTCGAGGGGGTGGTGCTCGAAGGTGTCGGGTCCGGCGAGTTCGCCACCACCGAGCCGCGCGAGGCGGCGCGGGCCATCGTCACCCTGGCCACGTCGCTGGTCGGTGTCTACGACGAGATGGGCCGCACGCTCGACGAGGTGATCGCGCTCTACCAGGGCTTCGCCGCCGCACTCGCGCGGGGCTGACCCGGGGCGCCGGCTCACCGGGCGAGGTGCTTCGGGTTGGCCACGGCGAGCTTGTCCCGCACGGCCGACGCCAGAGACGCCCAGTCGTCGCCGTCGTGGACGCGCACCGGCTGGGCCAGCTCGCGCTCGACGATCGCCAGCATGTTGGCCGCGACCCGGGCGTGGTACGAGAGCCGGCCCGAGGTGTTGGGCATGACATCGTCGGTGAGGTACCCGCGCACCGCCTCGAGCAGCTCACGCGCGGTCGGCCGACCGTGGAGACCGGCCGAGTCGGGCATCGGCTCGGGCACCGGCTCGGCTCGCACGGCGGCCCACTCGTCCGGCGCCAGGAGCTCGATCAGGTCCCACTCCTGCTCGGCCACGCGCCGCCCGATGGCCGCCAGCTCGTGGGACCGCACCGCGCCCGAGAGGTGCACGAAGGCCTGGCCCATGCACCCGATGCCCCACTGCAACGTCTTCTCCACCAGCCACCAGTGGAGCGCGTCCCGATCGACGGGTCGACCACCGGCCCGCTCGTAGGCGTCGACCAGCTGGTCGATCGTGCCGACCCCACCGACCTCCAGCGGCTCGCCGAACCGCCACGCCTTGACGCACAACCACCCGAGGTCCTCGAGGGGATCGCCGACGTGCACCAGCTCCCAGTCGATGACGGCGCGCAGGCCGTCGGCACCCACGATCACGTTCCCCATGCGCAGGTCGCCGTGCACCACCGTCGTGGCGACCCGCGGGGGCCGGTTGGCCTGCAACCAGGCGTACGCCTTCTCGAACGTCGGGCTCACGTCGTCGACCGACCGATAGCTCGCCCAGTACTCGGCCAGGGAGTCGATGTCGGCCGCGCCCGGCACGTCCAGGGGGTCGAGCGCGTGCAGGCCGGCGAGGAACCGCCCGAGGTCGTCGACCAGACCGGCGCGCGCCGCCGCGTACTCGTCGTCGCGCAGGATCCTGCGGGCCAGCGTCTCCCCGGGAACCGCGGTCATCACGAGGCCGGCGGTGCCGAGGTGGGTGCCGTCGTCGTCGAGCAGCACCTCGGGCACGGGCAGCCCGACGCGGTGGCACGCCCGCATGGCATCGGCTTCGAGCCGCATCGAACCCGGCGCTCCGGGCCGTCCGGGCGGGTCGCGACGCAGGATGAGATCGCGACCGTCGACCGCGAACGCCCACGTCTCGCGTGACGCGCCGCCGCTGAGGCGGCGCAGCCCCTCGACGCCCACCGGCCCGAGCACCGGTTCGAGGGCGGCGCGCAGCCCGTCAGATACCGACGGCGGTGCCAACGGGTGTGTCATCGATGATCTGGTCGAGGTACTCCGACAGGCCGGCGCCGGTGCGGTCGCCGCACCGCCACCTGGTCATGCCCTCGGTGATGCGGGTGACCATGCCCTCGCGCCGGTTGCGCAGGGGGATGTTCGACCACACGTCACCGTCGACCTCGTAGACGTGGTCGTCGGTGGAGACGGTGATGTGGTTGGCCGTGGGGAAGAAGTCGTCGTCGTAGGTGGAGGTGAGCGCGCCCTCGCGGATGGCCACCCACCGGTTGTCCCCGTTCCGCTCGACGTCGTAGAGGAACCCGTGCACCCGGCGGGCATCGGGGTCCTCCTCCGATCCGGAGAGGGTGAGGGCGAAGCCGAGGTCGGGCCCCAGGTTCACGGTCAGCCATCGGTACCACCAGATGTTCTGCCAGAACCGCGGGCCCCACGAGTGGTCCCGGAGGCCGAGCCCGTCACCGATGTCGAACCGCTCGACACCGACCGTGACGGTGCCGGTGATCGCCATGTGCTGCTCGGTGTGACCGCGGGCGAACATCTTCTCGGGGTCGAGCTCCGGCGGGTCGTCGCCCTCCTCCCAGACGGGCTCGCCACCCCACGGCGAGCCGACGGCCCGGAGGGTGAGCTCGATGGAGCAGGGCTCGTGCGGGTTCTCCAGGAACGCCGTCTTGGGATCGGCCATGTCCCGCGGGTGGGCGAGGACGCACACCTTGCCGTCGTAGGTGATGCGGTGCTCCTCGTAGGGGACCTTCACCTCGAAGCGGAGCCCGCCGGCGTCGTGCGCGTGGTGGCCCTCGATCTTCGGGCGCTTGTACATGAACGCCACCCGGCCGTCCGGCAGGTAGAGGCACACCGTCATCTCGGCGTAGCCCTCGTTGGGCCGGTTGCCCATCCGCACCCATCCCCCCATCCCGATGCCGGCATCGAACCAGTTGTAGTACCGGCTCTCGTTGAAGTTGACGGCGTCCTCCGGTGGGTGGAGCTCGTCGTCCTGCGGTTCGAGTCGCATGCGCATGGCGGCAGCGTAGCCCTCGAACTTAACGGCCGTTCAGAACCTCGCTAGGGTGTCGAGGTGGACTACGAGCAGATCCTCTGCGAGCGGCGCGACGACGTGCTGCTCCTGACCCTCGACCGACCTGAGCGGCTCAACGTGTGGACGCCGCGCATGACCCTCGAGCTGGTCGACGCCATCGAGGCGGCCGACGCCGACTCCGGCATCGGCGCGGTCGTCGTGACCGGCGCGGGTCGCGGGTTCTGCGCCGGCGCCGACATCTCGGCGGTGTTCGACGCCCAGATCCAGGGCGACACCGCGGCCGCGGTGCCAGCGCCGGGGCGCGACTGGGTGGAGCTGGTCCGGTCGTGCAAGCCCATCGTCGCGGCGGTGAACGGACCCGTGGTCGGCATCGGCCTCTCGATGATCCTGCCGTTCGACCGCATCGTGGTGGCCGAGGGGGCCAAGCTCAGCATGCGGTTCGTCAAGATGGGCGTGGTGCCCGAGTTGGCCAGCAGCATGTTCCTCCCTCTGCGCTGCGGCTGGGGCGCGGCGTCCGACCTGATGTTGTCCGGGCGCACCATCGAGTCCGCGGAGGCGCTGGCCCTGGGCCTGGCCGACGAGGTGGTCGCGCCCGAGGCCGTCGTCGACGTGGCGATCGAGCGGGCCCGGTCCTACGGGGAGAACCCCGCACCCTCGCTGCGGTGGATCAAGGAGCTGCTGACCCAGAACGCCAACGAGACCGACACCCTGGCGGCTCAGCGACGCGAGGTGAGGCTGCTGAAGCAGGCCTACGCCACCCCCGAGCACCGCGAGGCGGTGGCCGCCTTCCTCGACCGCTCTCGCCGCCCGTCCAACTGACCGGTGACGGACCCGGCCCATGGTCACGGCCATGGGTTTGTCGTCGAGCACCGGGTCAGGTCGGGGCCTCGTGCCCGTCCGGCACCAGGGTGCGGGCGATCCACGCGCCGACGTCCTCGAAGGCTCGGGCGGCGGCGGGGAAGGCGAAGTTGACGAACCCGTGCGGCTGCCCCTCGTAGCAGACCTCCTCGACCTCGACACCGTCCTCCCGTAGGCGTGTCGCGTAGGCCCGTCCCTCGTCCCGCAGCAGGTCGCAGCCCCCGAGCAGCACCAGGGCGGGTGGCAGCCCGCCGAGGTCCGCCGCGCTCAGCGGCACCGCGTAGGGGTCGCCGTCGAGGTCTCGGCCGCCGCTGTAGGCCGCCCAGTAGTGCGCCCTGGATTCGGCGCTCAGGATGAGCCCGTCGAACTCGGCGTGGGACGGGTACTCCACCGACCCGGCCAGGCCCGGGTAGATCAGCACCTGGCCGGCCAACGACACGTCGCCCGCATCACGCAGCCGGAGGGCGACGGCGGCCGCGAGGTTCCCTCCGGCGCTCTCACCGGCCACCACCACCGACTGCGGTGCCACGTCGAACCGATCCGCGTTGGCGATGGCCCACCGCGTCACCGCCTCGCAGTCGTCGAGTCCCTCGGGATAGGGATGCTCCGGAGCCAGCCGGTACCCCACCGACACCACGACGACCCCCGCGTGGTGCGCCAACTCCCGGGCGACGTTGTCCATCAGCCCGATGCTCCCGATGACGAAGCCGCCGCCGTGGAAGTAGACGACGAGCCCGTGGTGCGGCCCGTGGTCGCGGTAGACGCGCACGGGCACGCCGTCGACCTCGTCGTCGCTCACGTCGGCGATCTCCCGCGTCGGAGGTGCGCCGACGGGACCTCGGGCCAGCTCGAGCATCTCGGGCGAGAAGTCGTCGAACGGCACGGCCCGCGCCGGATCGGCCGCGATCCACTCGGCCACCCACGGATCGATCACGCCTTCGTCGCCCACCGTCCACCCTCCTCGATCGATGCACCGCCACTCCGGCCCGGCCGAACGTATCCCACGACGGGCCCTCGGACCCGTGGCTCTTCCCACGCCGCGTCCGCGATACCGATCGACGACGGGCCGACCGCAGTTCGACCGACCCACCTCGATCGCCGTGGATCCGCCACGGTAGGTTTGCCGCCGTGCCTGCTGCGCCGCCGACTCCCGCGTGGTTCGCGAGAGCGCTCGCCGTGCCGTTCTCCGAGGAAGTGGTCGACGTGGGTGGCTGTGCGGTGCACTACCTGGCCTGGGGCGAGCGCGGTCGTCGCGGTCTGGTGTTCGTGCACGGCGGCGGCGCGCACGCGCACTGGTGGAGCTTCCTCGCCGCCACGTTCGAGGACGACTTCCGCGTCCTGGCGATCGATCTCTCGGGGCACGGCGACAGCGGCCATCGAGACGGGTACGGGCTCGAGCAGTGGACGGACGAGGTCATGGCGGTCGCCGGCGACGGCGGCATCTCCGGTCCCCCGGTGATCATCGGCCACAGCATGGGGGGTTTCGTCACCATGGCGACCGCGGCCCGGCACGCCGAGCGGGTCGGCGGCGCCATCATCTGCGACTCACCGGTCACCGAACCCGACCCGGAGATCGGCGCCTACCAACTGAAGGAGGCGTTCGGCCAACCGCGGACCTACCCGACGGTCGACGACGCCCTCGCCCGCTTCCGCACCGTCCCGCCCCAGGACCACTACCTCGACTACGTCATCGACCACGTCGCCCGGCACTCGCTGAAGCCCGTGGACGGCGGCTGGCAGTGGAAGTTCGATCGCCGCGTCTTCAGCCAGTTCGCCCAGGGCATGCGCTCGGTCGCGCTCCCCTACCTGCCCCAGATCACCTGTCGCCTGGCGCTCCTGCGGTCCGAGCACGGCCTCGTCACCGAGGACATCGGCGCCTCCATGTTCGACCGGCTCGGGCGGGTCACCCCCGTCATCGAGATCCCCGAAGCAGGCCACCACGCCATGCTCGACCAGCCCCTGATCCTGCTCACCGCGCTGCGATCGCTCCTCGCGGACTGGGACCACTCGGACCCGCACCACCGCCGCACCGCCTGACAGGCCGGCCGGCCGTCATGCGGTTCGGGTCATCGTTCGATCGCTCGCGTCGGCCTCACGGGACGGGAGCTGGGGGCGCGGTGAAGTCCATCCGCAGCCGCGTCAGGGTCGAGGAGCTGATTCGCCACTGGCCGTCGAGCAACTCGTAGGTCTCGTGGTAGTGGCCATAGCCGTGGAGCTCGGAGCCGTCGGGCCACCGCAGCATGTCCTCCATCGCCCAGATGCCGGACGCCGCCGTCGGCGAGGTGACCTCGATCTCGGGCGTGTGGCAGTGGTGGACGGTCATGACCTCGCCGATGGCCTCGACGAGGAACGCGAGGAAGTCGTCGGCACCGGTGATGACGCCCCCTCCGGAGTCGGTCGTGTCCATGGTGACGTCGTCGGTGAACACCTGGCGCATGGCCGCCCAGTCCTTGGTGTCCATGGTGCGGCAGTACCGGGCCTTCAACTGCTTGATCGCTTCGATGTCGTCCATCAGGTGACCACCGGAGCGAAGATGTTCGGGTAGCGGTTGAGGTGCCCGCCGCCATCGACCAGCTGAAGCGTCCCCGTGATGAACGAGGCCTCCTCGGAGACGAGGAACGCCACGACGGACGCGATCTCGGCGGGCTCGGCCCAGCGACCGAGCGGCGCGTTCTCGAGGAACTGGCCCACCACGCCGGGAAGCGCGAACACCCCTTCGGTGAGCCCGGTCCTCACCAGCCCGGGCGCCACCGCGTTGACCCGGATCCCGAGCTCGCCGAGCTCCAGCGCGGCGCACTCGGTCAGCATCTTCACCCCGCCCTTGGCCGCGCAGTAGGCGGCCATGCCGTGCCCGGCCTGGACGGCGTTGAGGCTGGCGGTGGCCGTCATGGCACCGCCGCCACGCGCCGCGATGGCGCCACCCGCGTGCTTGTAGGTCAGGAAGACGCCGGTGAGGCAGACGTCGATGATCCGCTGCCAGTCCGACAGCCGATGGTCGACGATCCTGGTGGCCCATCCCGTACCGGCGTTGGCGATGCCGATGTCGAGCCCACCGAAGCGCTCGGTCGCCAGCGCGACGAGCGCCGCCTGGTCGTCCTCGTCGGTGACGTCGCATCGAGCCACCGCCACCCGGTCGCCGGCGAGGGAGGCCAGCCCGTCCTCATCGACGTCGCCGGCGACGACGCACGCCCCCTCGGCGACGAATCGCTCGACGATGGCGCGGCCGATCCCGGACGCACCGCCCGTGACGAGCGCGACCTTGCCCTCCAGCCGGCCGCTCACGACTGACGGTGCTGGTCGGCACCGAGGGCGGCGAGGTCGAGGGTGCACTGGCCATCGGCGCACAGCCCCACCTGCGAGGCCCAGTCCTCGGGCAGCTCGGCGAGCACCTCGACACGGGCGGGGTCGAAGCTGAGCATCCCCTTGATGGGCAGGCTCTCCGGCAGCGGATCCTCGTAGCTCCACGCGACGTCTTCGACGATCGAGTCGCCGACCACCGCGGCCCACCAGGTGGCTTCGCCCTTGTAGTTGCAGTAGCTGATCGTCTCGGTGCGACGCAGCAGGTCGGTGCGGACCAGGGCCGGATCGACGTAGAGCTTCGGGCCCAGCGCCGTCTCGAACAGGATGATGGTGTCGTCGGTGTCGACCAGCACGGTGCCGGCAGCCTCGACCCGGAGACGGCGCCGGGTCGGCCGGCAGTCGACCCGGTGATACGGGTTCGGCGGGTAGTGCACGAGCTTCCTGCCCTCCTCGAACCACGAATCGACGGCGTCCCACGGCACGACGACGAAGCCGGGTGCCTCCCGCAGGGGCTCGGCGGGGAGGGTGCCGACCTCGTCGGCCGGAAACGCGTAGGTCAGTGGCCGGTTGACGCGATGCACGAGCAGGGCGCGCTCGGTGTCGATCATCGTTCGCCCATCGACGACGGCCTGCACCCGCCGACGGTGCGGCTCGACGTAGACGATGTCGCGCGGCACCGGCACGGAGAAGAACCCGGCGGGATCGGCTCCGAGCGGTCCTCGGGCGGCGGTGAGGCTCATGACGTCTCCTTGGAGGTCGGTTCCCCCGATGGGTCTAGCGGCGAAAGGGACGGGTGACACCGCGTCGGCGCGCGGCGATCCGGCACGCCGCGCGTCGGCCGAGAGCGTAGGGGTCGAGATGGCCGTGGTCGATCTCCGGGCAGACCGCAAAACCTAACATGACGTCGACGTCGAAATCTAGGTCCGATAGGGTCGGTCCATGGCCGACGCCGCCCTGTTCCGACCGCGTGCTGCTTCCACCTTCGAGCCGACCGCGGCCGCAGTCGGGCCCTGGGATCGGCGCATCGTCCACGGAGCCGCCATCGCCGCGCTGCTCGCCGGCCAGCTCACGCCCCCGGACGGGACCTTGGCCCGGCTCACCCTCGAGATCCTGGCTCCGGTCCCCCTGGCCCCACTGACGCTGGAGCGCAACGAGCCCAGCGGCGGCAAGCGGGTGCGACGACAGGAGGCCACGCTCTCCTGTGATGCCCGGGTGGTGGCCGTGGCCAGGTCCGTGGTCGTGAGCCGGGGCGAGATCGTGCTCCCCCCGAAGGCCCTCGACCACCACAGCCCGTTCGATCCCGCAGCCCTGCCGGTCCTCGACGAGCCGAACCGCGCCGCCGCGGACCAGGTGGGCTGGGAGTGCTTCGACAGCCAGAGCATGATCATCGACTACCTGCGCGTTCCCGATGACCGGAGGACGCACCAGTGGATCACGCTGGCCGTGCCGGTCGTCGAGGGCACCGAGCTCACGGGCATCGAGGTCGCCGCGGTCGCCGCGGACTACGCCCAGTCGGCGGTCAACCGGCAGCTCCCGCTGGCCGACTGGTCGTTCCGCAACGCGGAGCTCACGATCCACCTGTCCCGGGAGCCGGTGGGATCGTGGGTCGGCCTGCGCAGCGAGAGCCTGGTGCAGCCCGTGGGCACCGGCTTCAACGCCGGCGACCTGTACGACGCCCACGGCCGACTCGGCCGATCCGCGGCAGTCCTCGTGGTCGAGCCGCGCCGAGCGACCTGACCTCAGGTCGACCCGGCGACGCGCTATCGGTCGGCGTCGCGCAGTTCGAGGAATCGCCGGTTGACGTCCTGCCAGCGTTCGAGCGAATCGGGGTCGTCGCCCCACTGCTCGAGGACGGAATAGCACACGATGTCGTCCGCTCGACCGCCGTATCGGTCCAGCAGCTTGCGGGGCAGGTCGTCCCAGGACGAGGTCACGGCCAGTGCGTCGAGCATGTCGTCCGTGATGGCCTCGGTCATCGCCGCGAAGTCCCCTTCACGCTGCAGGGCCGTCAGGCGCTCGCCCACGCCGGGCCAACCCGAGGTGTCGAACACCACGCCGTACCCTGGCGTCGACCCGTAGAACGCGAGGCGCGCCCGGATGCCGTTCCGTTGGCGCTCCAGGACGGCCTCGTCATCCGAGACGGCCGTCATCACCGGGCACACCATCGCCACCTCTCCCTGGCGTCGTCCGCGGGAGGCCTCGCCGTCCCTCACCGCCGGCATCACGACCTCGTCGATGTAGGCCACCGAGCTGAGGGGGTGCACGAGCATGCCGTCGCCGACCTCGCCGACCATCCGGCACATCCACTCGCGAACCCCGGCGGCGTAGATCGGAGGATCGGGTTGGTCGATCGGCCCCGGAGAGAACATCGGAGGCAGCAGGGAGAACGAGTAGAAGTCGCCGTCGAAGCTGAGCTTCGTGTCCCCGCGGAAGGCGGCGAAGATCGCCCGCATCGCCTCGATGTACTCACGCAGGCGCGGCCCGGGGCTGGCGAAGGGAGCCGAGAACCGCCGCTCGACGTGGGCCCGCACCTGCGTGCCGAGTCCGGCGACGAAGCGACCCCCGGTCGCCTCGGCGAGCATCCACGCCGACTGAGCGGTGAGCATCGGGCTCCGCGCGAAGGCGACCGCGACGCTCGTGCCCAGCGTGAGCTCCGAGGTCGCGAGCGCGGCGGCGGTGCACATGGAGAAGACGGGCTGGCTGCCCTCGGGCATCCAGAAGGTGTGGAAGCCGGCAGCTTCGACGAGCCGGCTCATGTCCTGCATCTGTGCGGGCGTGCGGGCGGTGCCGAAGGCGGAGAGCACCGGTCGACGGCCCACGGGCGATTCCTCGGTCACAGCTCACCTCTCGGGACGGGATCGGCCCGAGGCTATATGACATCGACGTCGAAATCTGAACTAGGGAGGAGTATCGTCCCGACCGATGCCAGCCGAGACCCTTCCCACGCTCCCCTACCGCGCTCGGGCCTCGAGCAACGGTGCCGTGATCGCCGAGTCGACCGCCGCGGTCCGTCTCGACCGCCCGGATGAGGCTCCGCTCCTCCTCTTCCCGCGGGCTGACGTCGACGCCGAGGCGCTCGACCAGCTCGACGTCGACCTGTGGCAGACGGGCGCTCCCGGCCATCCCGACCACATCGCGTTCGACCACGAGTCGATCTCGCTGGCGTTGGTCGATGCCTGCGACGGCGACGACGAGCGCGACGTCACGATCAAGCGCTTCCCCACCTGGGGCGATGCCTCCGACCTGATCGACGTCCTCGACGTGCGGCCCGAAGGCGAGACCCTCTACCGGAGCGAAGCCCGCGGCGACTGGCGGCGACCGGTCGTCGAGGGCAGCCAGATGCTCGGCCAGGCCATCGTGGCCGCAGGCCGCCACGCCCCGGGTCGTCGGGTCGCCTCGGCCTCGATGGTCTTCACCCGTGCCGCCGACGCTCGATCTCCCTACGCCATCGAGCTCGACGAGATCTCCGCCGGGCGCACCTTCTCCACCCTCGGAGCGCGCGCCACCCAGGGCGGACGAACCTGCGCCGCCGGCACCCTGCTGCTCGATGTCACGTCGACCGACGTCATCCGGCACGCGGCTCCTGCGCCCGATGTCCCCGGGCCGTACGAGTCGACGCCCTATGACATGTCGGTCACCGGGCGCGACCTCCGGATCGTGGACGACGCCTACACGGGCGACCCCGACGCCCCGGTCGGGCCGCCCGAGCTCTACGCGTGGGTCCGCTTCCGCACCGTCCCCGACGACCAGGCGATCCACGCCGGGTTGCTCGCCCAGTTCACCGGGCACCTCTCCATCGCCGCGGCCCTCCGCCCCCACGCCGGCATCGGCCAGGACCAGGCGCACCGAACGCTCTCCACGGCCATCAACGCCATCTCGCTGTCGATCCACGCCGACGTCCGTGCCGACCAGTGGATGCTCTACAGCCACCTATCCACGTTCGCCGGTGACGGCATGACCCACACCGAGTGCCGGGTCCACGACGAGGACGGAGCACCACTGGCGTCGTTCACCGTCGTCGCCATGGTCCGCCGCATGGCGAACCCGGCGACCGCCGACCCCCGGACGGCCATGTGACGTTCCCGCGGCCCGGCGGCAGCCGGATCCCGACGTGGCATGCATCAGCCGCCGGCTGCCGCCATTGCGCCCATCTGGCCAAGTTTCTATATTGACGTCGATGTCATCATCAGGAGAGCTCCTGGCTTCCGGCGATCCGCTGCTCGATCTCGGGGTCTACGCGGCGGAGCTCGAGCGCTGGCTCGACGCAGTGCCCGATCGCCTGCGGGTCATCAGGGAGCCGAACCCGGACTACGAGAGCCGGGTCGCCACGATGTGCGGCCTGATGTCCGCGCTCTTCGATGCCGGGTGGTCGCGCTACGGCTGGCCGGTCGAGGTCGGTGGGCTCGACGGGACCATCGCGCACCGGGCGGCGATGTGGGAGGCCCTCGCCCGGCACGGTGTTGCCGGCATGGCCCTGTTCGAGCACCTCGAGATCCTCGCTCCTGCGCTGGTCGCACACGGCCCGACCGCGTTCGTCGCCCACGCGCTCCCGGCCTTCCTGCGCGGGCGGGAGCTGTGGTCGCAGGGCTTCTCGGAGCCTGACGCTGGCTCGGACCTCGCCGGCCTCCGAACCACCGCGGTTGCCGACGGCGACTCGTTCGTGATCACCGGACGCAAGATCTGGACCAGCTGGGCCAGGTACGCGACATGGTGCCTGGTGCTGGCCCGGACCGGCACACCGGAGTCCCGGCATCGAGGCCTCACCGCGTTCATCGTCGACCTCCGCTCGCCCGGCGTCGAGGTCTCGCCGATCGAGCAGGCGAACGGCACGGACGAGCTCGCCGAGGTCACGTTCGACGACGTGCGCGTCGGCGCCGATCGCATCGTCGGGCAGCTCGACGGGGGGTGGGCGGTGGCCATGCACATCCTCAGCCACGAGCGCGGCACGTTCGCCTGGTTCCGACACTGCTTCCTGTACCAGCAGCTCGGTGCCTGCACCGACGACGACCCGGGCCACGACGACCGCGCCATCGGCGACGCACTGCTCGATCTCGCCGCCGTCACGGCCACCGGTCACGCCGGCGTGCTGGCGCACGCAGCCGGCGAGCCGCTCGGCCCGAGGGCGGCGTTCACGAAGCTGCTGCTGTGCAACGGAGAGCAGGCGGTGCAGGACTGCGTGCTGGCCCGCGACCCGGACATCGCCGTGGGCGTGCAGAGCGCGGCGGTGGCCCTCCGCCGCCAGGAGTACCTGTTCTCGCGCATCGTGACGGTGTACGGCGGGTCCCAGCAGATGCAGCTCGACACCATCGCCAAGCAGATCCTCCGGCTCCCGTGACCATCGCCCACGACGACCGCGACGACGAGTTCCTCCACACCGCGTGCCAGGTGATGCGGGCCTCGCCCGGCTCCGCCGCGCTCGAGTCCCTGGGATGGTGGGAGCTCCTGTCCGAGCTCGCCGATGCCGACGCCAGGGCCGGCGTGTTCGCCGCGTTCCGGGCGCAGGGACGCGAGCTCGCCGACTCCGCCGCGCTCGGCGGGCTGCTCGCCCAGCCCTTCATCGCCGGCACCGCCATCGCCCCGGGAACGGTCCAGGCGGCGATCTTGCGCCACTCGCCGGGTCGGGGTCCCGTGTGGGTCCTCGTCGGCGACCCCGACGGACGCCGGCTGCTGTTCGACGTGCCGCGTGAGGGCGTCAGCATCGTCGACGCCGACGCCGTCGTGCTGCACCCCATCGACGTCCCTGGGGGTGCCGTCCTGCACGAGATCGCCGTCGACCTCGACGCCCACCCGCCGTTCCTCCCCGAGGGAACCGCCGGAGCGGCCCGCATCCGAAGCCTCCAGCTCGGCCGGGTGGCGGCCGCCGCGGAGATCCTGGGCGCAGCCGAGCGGGCCGTGGGCCTGGCCGTGCAGCACGCCATCGACCGCGAGCAGTTCGGCAGACCGATCGGCACCTTCCAGGCCGTGCGCCACCTGCTCGCCTGGGCCAAGACCGACTGCGTCGCCCTGGACGGCGTCGTCGACCAGGCGATCGCCCTGCTCGACGACCCGCCACCCCGCTCCGGCGAGGTCGCGAAGGCCCTGGCTGGCCGCAACGGCCGACGGGCCTGCGAGCGGTCGCTCCAGGTGCTGGGCGGCATCGGCTTCACCGCCGAGCACCCGCACCACCACCTCCACAGTCGCGTGCTGGTGCTCGACGGCCTGCTCGGCTCGTCGGCGGAGCTGACCCGCGATCTCGGGACCTGGCTGCGGACCAGCGGCGCCGATCCGGGGTTCGCCGCCGCGGCCCTCGTCCGGGGCCCTCGATGACGCTTCGCCTCCAGAGGTTCCCCTTGCGGTGAGCCCTCCAGATTTTCTACATTGACGTCAATGTTATCAGAGGGGAACCCATGACCGCGCTCGGCAGGCTCCTCCTCGAACGAGCCGACGACGATCGGTCCGCCTTCCTCTACGAGGACCGGAGGTGGAGCTACCGCGAGCTGGTCCACGAGGGCTGGCGTCGGGCGGCGCGCTTCGCCGAGCTCCGCGATCCGAGCCGTCCTCCGCACGTCGGCGTGCTGCTCGACAACGTGCCGGACTACCTGTTCTGGCTCACCGCCGGCGCGCTGTCGGGAACGGTCGTCGTCGGCATCAACTCGACCTACCGCGGTGAGCAGCTCGCCCAGCTGATCGACCACACCGATTGCCAGGTGCTGGTCACGTCGAGCGAGTTGTCGGGTCTGCTCGCCGACGCGCCGCACCACGTGCCGCCCGAGCACCTCCTGGTGGTCGACGAGGCCGGCTACGAGGCCGCGCTGGATGCCGCTCCGCCCATCGAGGGCCACCAGGCCCTCCCGTCCGACGACGACCTCTACCTGCTCATCTTCACCTCGGGGTCGACCGGCATGCCGAAGGCGGTGCGGTGCACCCAGGGACGGATCGGCCGCACCGGCGCCCACGTCGCCGGAATCGCCGAGCTCACCGAACGCGACGTCGTCTACGCCCCCCTTCCCTTCTTCCACGCCGCGTCGCTCTTCACCGGATGGGCGTCGGCGGTGCACGCGGGGATCCCGATCTCGACACGGAACCGGTTCTCCGCGTCCGGGACGGTTCCCGACATCCGCGCCTTCGGTGCCACCTTCCTCACCTACACGGGCAAGGTCCTCAACTACATGCTCTCGGTCCCCGAGGCACCCGACGACGCCGACGTGCCGCTCCGGCTGGCGATCGGCAACGAGGCATCCGAGCACGACCTCCGGGAGTTCGCCCGTCGCTTCGACTGCCAGGTCCGTGACAGCTACGGCTCGACCGAGGGCGTGATCATCATCCGCCGGGACGCCACCATGCCCGCCGGCGCGCTCGGCACCGCGAACGAGTCGGTGAAGGTCCTCGACCCCGACACCGGCGAGGAGTGCCCGCGGGCCATCTTCGACGAGAGCGGGCGGGTCGCGAACCTCGAGGCCGCCGTGGGCGAGATCGTCGAGACCCAACCGGCGTCGGGCTTCGAGGGCTACTACCGGAACGAGGCGGCCACGCAGGAGCGCTTCCGGGACGGCGCCTACTGGTCAGGTGACCTCGCCTACCGGGACGCCGATGGTTGGCTCTACTTCGCCGGGCGCTCGAACGAGTGGCTGCGCGTCGACGGAGAGAACTTCGCGGCCGGGCCGGTCGAAGCGATCATCGCCCGTCACCCCGACATCCGGTCGGTGGCCGTCTACGCGGTACCCGACGACCCGGTCGGCGACCGGGTCATGGCCGCACTGGAGCTTCGCCACGGCGCGACCCTCGACCCCGGGGCGTTCGACGAGTTCCTGCGCAGCCAACCCGACCTCGGTCCGAAGTGGATGCCCGCCTTCGTGCGGGTCGACGACGAGATGCCGAAGCTGTCGAGCATGAAGCTCGACAAGAAGGTGCTGCGCAGGGACGCCTGGCGCGTCGACGGCGTGGTGTGGCGACCGACGAAGCACGACGACCTCCGCCCGCTGACCGAGGACGACCGCAAGGAGCTGGACCCGCTGCTGACCTGACCCGGGCCTGCTCGTCCCTCAGCTGGCGCAGCGGCGGCAATGCCGTGGCGATCCGCGATCCATCTGCCGCCGCGACTACGCGGTCGGCCCGGGAACCGGCTCGCGGGGCAGGCCGAGACCTCGCTCGGCGATCGTGTTCCGCTGGATCTCGTCCGTGCCCCCTCCGAGTCGGAGGCCCGGAGCGAAGAGAAAGCGGTCGAGCCATGGTGACGCGACCGGATCGTCCTTGACCAGCGATCGCGCCCCGAGGATCTCGAGGGCGGCGTCGGCGGACAGCCGACCGTGCTCGGAGTACATCAGCTTCGTGATCGACCCTGCCGTCGGCACCGTCGCCGCCCGGGCCTGCACCAGGTCCAGCAGCGTCTCGCGGATGTGGGCCTCGGCCAACGCCTGGCGCACCACGGGGTCGTGGCGGCGACCGACCTCCACGGCGAGGGCACGCAGCTGAGTCGCCGAGCGGGCGCTCGTCCCACCTCCGATCGCGGCGCGCTCGCTGGCCAGCATGACGCGGAGCACCGCGAACCCGCCGCCGAGCTCGCCGATGAGTGCGGTGTCCGGGACGAAGGCCTCATCGAGGAAGACCTCGTTGAAGTGGTACCCGCCCGACATCTGCCGGAGTGGGCGCACGGTCACGCCGTCCTGGCGCATGGCGAGGGCGAAGCAGCTCACGCCGGCTCGTCCGGGCCGTGAGCGGTCGGTGCGGGCCAGCAGCAGCGCGAAGTCGGCGCTCACGGCGCCGGAGGTCCACACCTTCTGGCCGGACACCGACCAGCCTCCCTCGGTGCGGGTGGCAAGGGTCTGGACGTTGGTGAGGTCCGAGCCGGCGTCGGGCTCCGACAGCAGCTGGCACCAGGCCTCGTCCCCACGAACGATCTCCGGCAGGTGCCGGCGTCGCTGCTCGTGGGTCCCGAACCGGAGGAGCACCGGCGGCACCATCTCCAGCGCGATGGCGAGCATCTTGGTCGATACCCCGTACCGGGCCTGCTCCTCGGCCACCACGTCCGACTGCCATCCGGGACCGCCGTGGCCGCCGTACTCCTCGGGCCAGGAACGGGCGGCCCACCCGGCATCGAAGAGCGAGCGCTGCCACCGCTGCGTCACCTCGAGCGCCGCGGTCTCACGGGCCTCGAACTCCTCGATGGTCATCGCCGACACCACGTGGGCCGCCGAGAAGTCCTCGGCGCTGCCCTTGGCCGGCGCGTGGGCGTCGAGCCACGCCCGCACCTCGCGACGGAAGGCGTCCCGCTCGGCGCGGTCGCTCATGGTTGGTTGAGCGCGAGGCCGGGTCGGGGCCAGATGCGTCTCGGCCAGGCGACCGGACCTCGACAGCGACAGCACAGCCCGACGGCGGTCGGCGCCTCCGAACGCGATGTTGGTCGTGACGTCGCCGGGAACCGGGTGCACGTCGATCTCGCTCCCGTCCGGAGTGATGACGACGATGCCGTCGCCGATCGCTCCGATGGCGACCCGCCCGTCCTCCTCGACGGCCAGCGAGTCGAACGAGAACGGCGTCGCGGCGACGCAGACACCACCGTGGCGGACGGCGAGGGATCCGGGGTCGGGACGGACGACGCCGGGAGCGTCGAGGTCCCACGCCCAGAGTCGCCCGGTGAACGTCTCGGTCACGTAGACCCGCCGGTTGCCGGGCGCGAGCCCCACACCGTTCGGCCCGAGCAACGGGAAGGCGATCTCCTGCACGGCGTCACCGCCGGGCGGCACGTAGTAGAGCCCGCCGCGATCGACGCTGGCCCGACGCCCCTTGCCGTGGTCGGTGAACCAGACCCCGCCGACCTCGTCGATCACCAGGTCGTTGGGGCCGCGCAGGTGCCGTCCATCGCACGAGTCGTGCAGGACGGTCACCTCACCCGACGCCAGGTCGACGCGCTCGATCCAGCCCGTCACGAACCCGGGAGGCTCGTTCGTGTGGGTCTCCCGGTCGATGGGGATGCGGACGCCGCCGACATCGGTCCACAGGAAGCCACCGTTGTTCGCCACCAGCGCGGACCCGTCGGTGCACAAGGCCATCCCGTTGGGACCGCCGCCCGGTGTCGCCACCACCCTCGTCGCCCCATCGGCGACCTCGACGACCGTCCCCCGATCGATGTCGACGGCGAGCACCGAGCCGTCCGCTCGGACGCACGGCCCCTCGGGGAACCCGAGGTCGTCCGCGAGGACGTCGAGATCGAGGGGATCGTGAACCGTCGTTCGCGGGCTGGTGGTCACGCCGGTGCGACCTCGACGGACATGCGCTTGATCCCGTTGACGAAGTTGCTCGTGAGGTGGTCGGGCTCCCCGGCCTCGAACGCGCCGACCCGGTCCGCCAGTCTGGAGAAGACCGCCCGCAGCTCCACTCGCGCCAGGTTCGCACCGAGGCAGAAGTGCGGGCCGCCGCCACCGAAGGCGACGTGCGGGTTCGGGCTCCGGGCGATGTCGAAGCGCTCCGGCCGGTCGAAGGCCTCCTCGTCCTGGTTGGCCGACCCGTAGAACATCACGACGGGGTCACCCTTGGCGATCCTGGCTCCACCCAGCTCCGTGTCGGCGGTCGCCGTCCGCCGGAAGTGGACGACGGGAGAGGCATAGCGCACGATCTCCTCCACGGCCGGGTCCACCAGGGACCGATCGTCCCGCAGCCGTTCCCACTGCTCGGGATGCTCGGCGAAGAGCTTGATCCCGTGGCTGGTCGAGTTGCGCGTGGTGTCGTTGCCGGCCACCGCGAACAGGACGAGGATGCTGCCGAGCTCCTGCTCCTGCAGCCGCTCTCCGTCGATCTCGGCGTGGACCAGGGCGGAGAGGATGTCATCGGTGGGCTCGGACCGGCGGGCCTCGACCAGCTCGCCGGCGATCCGGTGCAGCTCTCCGACCGACTCCATCGCCACCGTGTAGGCGTGGTCGGCGCTGGCGACGAACTCCGGGTCCTGGATGCTGACCATGCCCTCGGCGGCGCGGTAGAGGTCGGGACGGAGCTCCTCGGGGATGCCCATCATCGTCGAGATGGTCCACAGAGGGAGGTGCCGCGAGAGGCCCTCGACGACCTCGCCGCCGCCCTGGGCCACGAAGTCGTCGACGAAGCCGACGGCCGCGGCCGAGATCTCCGCCTCGAGCTTGGCGACTCGGCGCGGGTGAACGCGCCGCTGACGATCCGGCGGAGCCTCGTGTGCCTCGGGTCGTCCATCACGAGGAAGGAGCTGTTCATCTCGAGGAACTCGACCGGGATGTCGGCGAGGCCCACGCCCTCACCGGAGCAGAACAGTTCGGGATGGCGGCTGACGTGCTGCACGTCGGCGTGGCGCGTGACCGCCCAGAACGGCCGTCCGGGGATGAGGGTCGCTTGGGGTGCCGGTTGGAGCGAGACGGGGCACGTCGAACGCAGCTCGGCGAACGCGGCGGCCCGCTCCTCCGGCGAGGAGGACCAGAAGGCGAGGGTGGAGATGTCGGGCACCTCGACCTGCAGCTCGGGGATCGTCACGACGTCGTGCTCCTCGTGTTCGGCTGGTTTTGAGGTTCGGCTCCGCCGGGCGGGTCCGACGGCGGACGGACGGAGGTCAGAGGCTGATGCCGAGGAGCTCGACGGCGTTGTCGCGGGCAACGCGCCGGACATCCGGCTCGGGGAGGCCGGCCAGCGAATCGGTGACGAAGTCGTAGGGCTCGCGCGTGCCCTCGGCGTGGGGCCAGTCGGAGCCGAGCAGCAGGCGGTCGACCCGGAAGTCGGACGCCACCGAGGGGACGTCGTCCTCCCAGAACGGCGTGACCCACACGTGCTCGCCGAACACGGCCCTCGGATCCTCGGCGAAGTACCCGGGGTTGCGGTTGGCGGCGTCGTCGAGCCGATGGAGCAGGTCGGGGATCCACGACGCTCCGTTCTCGACGCTCGCGAGTCGCAGGTCGGGGAAGCGCTCGAAGACCTTGTGGCAGATCGCGGTGGCGTAGAAGTCGCTGACCGCGCGGTTCTTGGTCACCACGCCTCTGAGCGGCGTGCGGAAGAGCGAGCTCTCGGAGATGGACGGCTCCCACATCTGGATGAGCGCGTCATAGCCGTCGTTGCCCGCGTGGGTCGCCACGACGACGCGCGACTCGGCGGCCAGCCCCCAGAAGCGGTCGTAGGCCGCGTCGAACGGCGACCGGTAGCCCCCCGGGACCGGCACCGGCGCGTTGCGGACGTTCACGACGAGGGCGCCTCGATCGAGGAGGGTCTGCAGCTCATCGGCGGCAGCACCGGGATCGAGCATCGAGATGTAGGGCACGGCGAAGATGCGGCCCTCGTACCGGTAGCCCCAGTCGTCCTCGAGCCAGCGGTTGAACGCACGGAACGCGGCAACGCAGGCTTCGGGGTCGTCGCGAAGTGCTTCCTCGATCCCGACGCCGAGCGTGGGGAACAGCAACGTCGCGGCGACGTGCTGGTCGTCCATGACCTTCAGGCGGACGTCACGGTCGCGGTACTCGGGTCGGATCGGCTCGAGCTCGCCGAAGGCCTCGATGATGGACTGGCGCGCCGGGTTGCCGCGGTACCAGTCGAAGAGCGACCCGGGCCGGGCCACCGGGTCGAAGGTGGGGTTGGCGACGTACGAGTTCACCTTGCCGCCGACGAGGAGGCGACGTCGGCCGTCGATCTCCGCCCATCGAACCGCCCGGCCGCGCATGCCCTTGTCCAGGTACCGGGTGAAGGCGTCATCCGACTCGTAGTAGTGGTTGTCGAAGTCGAATATCCAGGTGCTGTCGGTCATCGTCGGCCTCCGCGTGGTTGACGGGCCAGCTACTCGACAGGACACTATCGAAACTGACACCGAAATCGAAAACGTGAGAATGGCTCGGCCGTCGACGGCCTGCGGTCATCCTTCGTTGCGCTCGGCCAGCCGGGCCAGGGCTTGATCGATCGCGGCATGGTGGGCCGCGACGGCCTCGACCAGATCGCCGTGCGTGATGACGTAGCGCTCGCCGGCGAGCACGCCGTCGACGGCTACAGCGGCGGCCGCCTCCGCGGTCGTCAGATCGGCCTCGGTCATCGGCCGGCTCGCCATCATCGCCACCAGATCATCGTCGGAGACCTCACCGGAGCCGAGTCCGACCGGCCGGGCCTCGGAGCTGCTCTCCAGGTGTCGGGTCATCATGCCCGACGGGAACACGACGGAGACCTCGATCCCCTCCGGAGCGAGCTCCATGCACAGGGTCTCGGCCACGCCCAGAAGCGCGAACTTGCTCGCCTGGTAGACGCCCAGGCGAGCCGCCGGCGCCAGCACGTTCGCCGAGGTCGTGAAGGCCAGGTGCGCATGATCGCTCGACCGCAGCAACGGCAGGAACGCCTGCACCGTGCGGACGGCACCAACGACGTTCACGTCGAGCACCCAGCTCCAGACGTCCTCTGGCGTCGACTCGACGCTCCCGAAGTGCTGGACCCCCACGTTCACCCACAGCAGATCGCACCGGCCGAACCGCTCCCGAACCAGTGAGGCCGCCGCCTCGACTTCCGATCGCTGACCGACGTCGACCTGCTGGGCGATCGCCTCGACGCCGTGCTCGTCCGAGATGGCCGCCGCCTCCGAGGAGGCCCGTTCACCATCACGGTCGAGGAGGGCGACCGCCCAACCCTGCGCCGCGCAGCACGCCGCCACGGCCCGTCCGAACCCCGAGGCGCCCCCGGTGATGACGGCGAACTTCGTGCTCATGTTCCGCTCCTGGCTCGAACGATCGAATCCACGACGATGGGCCCTGCGGTGCGACCGGCGTCAGGTCTTGGAGCGCCCGTCGCTCGTCGGCTCGCGGAGACCGATGGCATTGGCCCAGAGCAGCGTGATCTGGTCGACCGCCCGGTCGAAGCTGAACTTCTCCCAGCCCTCGACGAGCCAGAGCTCAGCGAAGCGTCCGACCATCGAGCCCAACGCGACCGCCGCGATCTTGGGATCGACGTCGGGATCGGCCGCACCGCGCTTCTGCAGGTCACGGATGGACTTCTCGGCCTGTCTGGCGAAGTGCTTCTGGCGGCCCATGCGAGCCTCGTTCACCGGGTCGTCGTAACGGGAGACCTCCTCGATGACCCCCATGATCCGCGCGTTCTCCCGATAGCGCTCGAGGTACCGACGGTTGGCACGGTGAAGGCGCTCGAACTCCGACAGGACGTGGCTGCCATCGACATCCTCGGCCCCGTCGACGGGTCCGGGGGCCTCGCCGGTGCCGCCGACGACGTCGGAACGCGGCGTGGTCAGCAGCGCCTCCTGGGCCGCCGCGACCTCACGGAAGATCTGCTCCTTCGATTCGAAGTAGTGGTAGAAGCTGCCGTGCGAGATCCCTGCTCGCTCGGCGATGTCGGAGATCCGAGCGTCGAGGAACCCGGTCTCCTCGAACACGAGCTTCGCCGCATCGACCAACCGGGCGCGGGTCTTCGCGCCCTTGGCAGACCGCGGCGCACCTGGCGGCGGATCGTTGGCGGGCTGCTTTCGAGGCACGAAGGCTCGCTTTCTCGTCTAGGTGCGCTGCTCGGGCGTCACAGTATTCGCCCAGGCCGGGGCGACCATCGACCTCGCGGCCAGGTGGCGTGAGCCGGCGACACCGCTCGCGGAGCCACTGTACTTCCCTGGACTGACTTCGACATCGATGTCGACACCAAACCCAGGAGTAGCTAGCATTCGCCCCCATGAGCCAGGTCGCCTTCGCTCCGGGCGTCTTCACGTGGCCCGCCGACGAGCCACAGCTCATCGGCGGCAGGTGCACGGCGTGCGGAGCCCTCACGTTCCCGACCCAACCCTCCTGCGCGCGATGCGGGTCGGTCGAGGTCGAGGAGCACCTCCTGCCCACCCAGGGCACGCTCTGGACGTTCACCACCCAGGAGTTCCTCCCGAAGGAGCCGTACGCCGGTGGTGAGACGGTCGAGACCTTCAAGCCCTTCGGAGTCGGCCTCGTGCAGCTCGGCGACGAGGTGCGGGTCGAGGCCCGCCTCACCGAGAGCGACCCGACGAAGCTGCACATCGGGATGAAGGTGCAGCTCGTGATCGTGCCCTTCCGTCGTGACCCCGACGGCACCGAGATCATGACCTTCGCCTTCGAGCCGGCCTGAAGCACAGGAGCTGCACACATGGATGACGTCGCGATCATCGGGGTGGGCCTTCACCCGTTCGGCCGGTTCGGCTCGAAGTCGGCCATCGACATGGGCGCGGACGCGATTCGCGCCGCCCTGACCGACGCCGGCGCCGAGTGGCGCGACGTCCAGGTCGCGTTCGGGGGGAGCTTCGAGGTCGACAACCCTGACGCGGTCACCGGTCGCCTCGGTCTGACCGGCATCCCGTTCATGGACGTCTACAACGGCTGTGCGACCGCGGCCACCGCTCTGCAGCTCACCGCCGACTCGATCCGGTCCGGTCAGTACGAGCTCGGCGTCGCGGTCGGCATGGACAAGCACGCGGCCGGCGCGTTCACCTCCGACCCGGTCGACTACGGCGCCCCGCCCTGGTACGGCGACATCGGCCACTTCCTCACCACCAAGTTCTTCGCCATGAAGATCAACCGGTACATGCACGACTACGGGATCTCGCACGAGACCCTCGGCAAGGTCGCCGCCAAGGCGTATCGCAACGGCGTCCTCAACCCGAACGCCTTCCGCCGCAAGCCGATCAGCGAGGAGGACATCCTCTCGTCACGGATGCTCAACTACCCGCTGACGCAGTACATGTTCTGCTCGCCGGACGAAGGCGCCGCCGCGGTCGTGCTGTGCCGGGCGGACCTCGCCTCGAAGTACACCTCGAACCCGATCTTCCTCCGGGCGACGACGTTGCGGACCCGCCGCTACGGCGCGTTCGAGGTGCACGCGTCATGGGCCGCGGTCGAGCAGGACGCAGCCCCGACCGTCTACGCCTCCCGGGCGGCCTACGAGATGGCCGGCATCGGACCGGAGGACGTCGACGTCATCCAGTTGCAGGACACCGACGCCGGCGCCGAGGTGATCCACATGGCCGAGAACGGCTTCTGCGCCGACGGCGACCAGGAGCAGCTGATCGCCGACGGGGCCACCGAGATCACCGGACCGATGCCCGTGAACACCGACGGCGGCCTCATCGCCAACGGCGAGCCCATCGGCGCCTCCGGCCTGCGACAGGTGCACGAGCTCGTCCTCCAGCTGCGGGGCACCGCCGGCGATCGCCAGGTCGGGGGCACCCCTCGTGTCGGCTACGCGCAGCTCTACGGCGCGCCCGGCACCGCCGGCGTGTCGATCCTCTCGACCTGACCGCGTCAGGCGTGGCGTCGCCGGCGCGCCCGACCTTCGCAGAAGAACGCCATGGCATCGTCGACGGAGTCGATCTTCTCGACCGACCGGCTGGCACCGAAGGCCTCGTTCCAGTACTCGTCTCTCGAGGGCGGGTTCCACGGGCCGACGTAGAGGTACGGGAGCTCGTGCGCGTCGTCTCCGGGCGAACCGCCGTAGTTCACCTCGTCGATCGTGGTCGCGAGGTCGAAGTGCTCGGGCCACAGCTGAGCAGGGGATGGCCCTCGGTCGGCGTCCTCGTTGCGCAGGAGCTCGAGCGCCTCGTCGACGAGCGCGTACCAGTCGGCGAGGATGCGGGCCTGGCCGGGATCCACCGCGAGCGGCAGGTCCACGTCGAGCGCCGTCGTGGGTGTGTAGACGTCACGAGGTGCACCGGGCTCGATCCCGACGAGCTCGCCCGCGGCGCGCAGGGTCGTGATGGGCGCTCGGCGTGCGTGCCCGCCGTCCCGCACCTCGAGGTCGGTGCCGACGACCAGGATCCGTCGAAGGTCACCGGCATGGTCGTACTCCGGTGTCCCGAATCCGCCGGGCGTGCGCCGCAGGCCGATGTGGCCGTTGGCGGCATGCAGCGAGGCGGAGAGCACATGCTCGGCCAGCGCCTGCAGCGAATGGCGGGTCGTGATGCGCGTGGCGGTGTCGTCGATGATCGTCATGCCAACTCCGTCTCGCGAGCCGGCAGAGCGTTACCCCCTCATCGTCGTGCTCGACTGGTGACCGCATCGCACCGCATGCCCGGGCTGGGTGCCAGGGAGTTTCGCGAGCGTTTCGAGTTCCGAGAGCACCACGTCATGCGGCACCGGGAACATCCAGACGTGTCGACGATCGAGGTGGTCCTTCCGGTGCTCGACGAGCGCGAGGCGATCCCCTGGGTCCTGGGGCGTCTTCCGCCTGCGATCGAGCCGATCGTGGTCGACAACGGGTCATCCGACGGCTCGGCCGAGGTGGCTCGGCGGCTCGGGGCGCGAGTCGTCCGCGAACCGGTGCGCGGGTTCGGTGCCGCGTGCTTCGCCGGGCTGCAGGCCGCGACGTCGGATGTCGTCTGCTTCATGGACTGCGATGGATCGCTCGATCCCCGCCACCTCACGGTGCTGACGTCGATGGTGCAGGAGGGTGCTGCCGACCTCGTGCTCGGGGCCCGGGTTGCCGAGCGCGGCGCCTGGCCGGCCCATGCCCGGGTGGCCAACCGCTACCTCGCCTGGAGGCTTCGGCGCCGGTTCGGCTGGGCGGTCACGGACCTCGGGCCGATGCGCTCGGCCCGGCGGGAATCGTTGCTGGGGCTCCGGCTGACCGATCGCCGTTCGGGGTGGCCCCTGGAGATGGTCGTCCGGGCCGGCCAGGCCGGATGGCAGGTGGCGGAGGTGCCGGTTCCCTACCTGGTCCGGTCGGGCCGCTCGAAGGTGACGGGCACGGTGAAAGGAACGGCGCGCGCGGTCTCAGACATGCGCGCCCAGCTCCGCACGCTCGGCTGACCTGGTCAGGCCGGCGAGGCATCGGGCGAACGCCGACCTCGGTGCCGCGGCGGCGGCGGAGGCGGCATCACCGGCGGTGTCGACGTCACGGAGCGATCGGGTGAGGCGGACGTCGAAGCCTCGCCGATGCAGCTGGGCGACCTGCTCGGCGCCGGTAGTAGAGGTGCTCATGCTCACCCCCTCGAACACGAGCGGGTCGACGTGGGACAGCGCGATGAGCCAGTAGCCGCCATCGTCGGCCGGGCCGATCACCGCCCTCCTGGACGTCGGGTCGGCCGCATCTGCGACCAGCCGATCGGCCGCGTCGACCAGCATGGCGCTCGTCAGCTGGGGCGTGTCCATCCCGACGAGCACCACCGGTTCCGAGCAGGTCGAGGTGCAGTCGGTGAACGCGGCCGCAAGGCGGGCCCCGAGCCCGTCGCCCCGCTGGGCGAGGACCTCGAACCCCGCCGGGATCCACGGGCCGGGCCGGCCGTCGAGGACGAGCACATGGCGGGCCGCGGGCGTGTCCCGCACGGCCTGCAGCGTGTCGCGAAGCGACGCCTCGGCCAACTCGGCGGCCTGAGCGGGTGTGAACGGCGGGCAGAGCCGGGTCTTGACCCGGCCGGGAAGCGGTTCCTTGGCGATGACAGCGATCTGCATCGGCGGATGTCCTCTCATGATCGGAGCGGCGCGGTGGTGAAGTCGCGCATGCCGGCCGTGAACGGGACGGCGGCCTCGAACGAGAGCTCGCGGCGGGCCCGCTCGGGGGAAGCGAACACGTGGCGGACGTCGCCGAGGCGGTAGCCGCCGACCACCTCGGGCTCGGGCGAGTCGACGGTCAGGGCTCGCGCGACGTCGAGGATCGTGCGGGGCTCGCCCGAGGCCACGTTGAACGCGCCGTCGACCTCGGCCGGCGCGGTGAGGGCGCAGAGGTTGGCCCGGGCCACGTCGTGCACGTGAACGAAGTCGCGGCGCTGGGCACCGTCCTCGAACACCCGGGGCGCCTCGCCTCGCGCCGCAGCCGAGCGGAAGATCGACGCCACCCCGGCGTAAGGGGTGTCGCGGGGCATCCGCGGTCCGTAGACGTTGTGGTAGCGGAGGGCGATCACGGGACTGGCGTGCTCACGCCCGTACGCCGCGCAGAGATGCTCCTGGTGGAGCTTGGTGGCGGCATAGACGTTGCGCGGGTCGAGCGCCGCGTCCTCGGTGACCGCGACCGGGTCGAGCCGACGACGACATCGGGTGCATGCGGGATCGAATCGTCCGTCATCGAGGTCGGCGCGAAGGCGTGGCGCCGGCCGAGTCGCACCGTGCTCGACGCAGGTGTAGGCGCCCTCGCCGTACACGACCATGCTGCTGGCCAGCACGACTCGGCCGGCGAAGCCCCGCCCGTGCAGGGCCGCGAGCAGCGTGGCGGTGCCCAGGTCGTTGTCGGCCGAGTACTGCGGGGCGTCGGCGAAGTCGACACCGAGCCCGACCATCGAGGCCTGGTGGCAGACCGCCTCGACCCCGCTGATGAGCGGTCGGAGCGCGTCCAGGTCCCGCAGGTCGACCCAGTGGTACTCAGCGGCGGGATGCAGGTAGTCCGGTGTGCCACGGTGGGCGGCGGGGTGCAGGCGGTCGACCACGACGACGTCGTGCCCGCCGCCGACGAGCGCGTCGACGATGTGCGAGCCGATGAAGCCGGCGCCACCGGTCACGAGGACGCGCATCGATGCCCCGGTCACCAGTAGGTCTCGATCAGCGCGACGAGGGCCAGCGCGGAGCCGGCCTGGAGAGCGAGGAAGGCCCGCTGCACCCACGGGCGCTCGTCGAGGGCGACGGCGGCCACGTAGACCCAGAGGGTGAAGGGCAGCCAGATCCGCTCGACCTCGCCCTCGGACAGCCCCGAGAGGTTGGCCACGACGACGGCGGCCAGGCCACCCCCGACGAGCACCCACGCCCGCCGGTCGCGGAGCAGCACGATCGCCACGGTCACCGCGGGTCCGATGGCGAGGGCCCAGGCGGACAGGTTGTTCACGAAGAAGTAGTCGTAGGGTCGGTCGAGGCCCAGGGTGTCGTAGGCATGGCGAGTGGCCGCCAGTCCGGCGAACCACGAGAACCCGAACGGCACCAGAGCGAGCACGAGCAGCGCCGCGGCACCGGCCGACACGAGCACGGGTCGCCATCGTCGGAAGTGGGCGGCCGGCGAGCAGTGGCACGAAGGCGATCAGCACGGTGCCGTACGACAGCAGGGCGGCCGACGACGCCAGCACGCCGGCCCCGATCGACAGGACGGTCGATCGCCGCCCGGCCGAGGTCATGGCGGCGACCAGCAGGAACACGACCCAGGCGGTGACCGCGGCATAGAGCGTGTCGAACGACATCACCAGCCAGACCGCGGCGGGGGCGAGCGCGAGGAACGGTGCGACGCGTCGCGCCGCGGTCTCGTCGACGACGAGTCGGACCGAGCCGAGCACGGCGACGACGGCCGAGAGCCCGGCCACCAGGACGATCCCCGGCGACGACCGCCGGCCGAGCCAGGCCGACCCGGTCGAGCGCCGCCAGGCCGAGCAGGAGTCCCGGCGGATGGCCGCGGACCTGGGTCGCGTAGGTCGGCAGCTCCTGGACGAAGGTCCGCAGAAACCCACCGGGGTCGCTCGAGGCCGTCGAGAGCTGCGGGGCCCATTGCTCGCTCCACTCGAGACCCTTGGTGAAGCCGTGTCGGTCGAGCTGGGCCAACGCGGCCCACCAGGCCGCGGCCCCCGCGACCGTGCCGCCGAGGAGCCATCTCCACGAAGCTCGGGCGGCCAGCACCGGCAGGACGCCGATCAGCCCGACGGCCACCAGGACGGCAAGTGCGTACCGGTCAGGCAGCCCGTGCCGGTAGCCCCCGAGCACCGGAGGGGTGAACAGGATGATCTGGCGTCCCTGGCCCTCGAGCACCAGCCCCCACGCCCGCCCGACGCCGACGATCAGGGCCCACACGGCGATGGCCAGGCCGACGAGCAGCCGGCGGTCAGCCACGGACCCCACGGAGACGGATGCCCGCGAGGACCGGGAGACGGAGGTCGACGCGGATCGGCTCACGACGGGCCTCCGGCGTCGCCGTGGCGACGACGCACCGCCCGGAACCCGATGACCGCCAGCGTGACGACCCACACCGCCCCGAGCACCAAGGCCAGGCCGGCGGCGTAGTCGCGCGGCAGGGTCGACGAGTTCCCGGGGTGGCGGCCGTACCCGCGCACGACGGGCCAGGAGAACAACACGACGATCGCGGCAAGGGCCGACGCGGCCGCGAGCGGCTTCCCCCACCAGGCCGGAGCTCGCCACGCGAGGAGCACGGCGATCCCGGTCACGATCGGCGCGACGACCAGGTCGTGGAGAAGCGCGCCTCCGATGACCCACCTGACGAGCTGGGAGGGGTTGGTCCCACCGGAGTCCATGAGCGCTCCACGCACCGCGTACGCCATCACTCCCCACCCCAGCGTCAGGCCGACCCAGAAGAACCAGCCTCCAGGGCCCGGCTCGACGTCGTCGGTGGTCCGCTCCGGCGCGGTCACGGGTGCACCTCGATCTCGCGCAGCCACTTCGTCTGCAGCACCCCCGGACGGTTCGGGCCGATGAGGCGGAGGGGGTAGCCGTGATCGAGCGCCAACGTCTCCCCGTCGACCTCGAGGGCGAGCAGGGTGTCGGGGTCGGCGGCCTGGTCGGCGTCGACGTCGGACTGGGCGTACAGGCCGCTCTCGAGCGACCGGACGGTGACCGACGCGCCGGCCGGAGCCCCGGCCGCTTCCAGCACCGCCGACAGCGGGACCCCCCGCCATCGCCGGCTTGCGCTCCAGCCCTCGACGCAGGCGATGGGCAGGGTCGCTTCATGCTGCGGGAGGCGCGTGATCTGCTCCAGCGAGAGGGCCAGGGGTCGCTCGACCGCGCCGGTGACCATCAGCTGCCAGGCCCCGGATGACGCCGCGTCGACGATCCCGGCTTCATCGGCCGTCCGGTTGACGGGGAAGCCCTGGGTGCCGACGTCGGGATCACGGGGCGCGAGCAGGGCCAATCCGCGCAACGGGCGGACCGTCTCGCCGACGGTGACGAGGGTCAGCAGGCCGCTCGCGGCACCCACGGAGGCCAGGAAGCGGCGGCGGTCACGACGCAGTTGGGCCGACTCGATGGCCGCCGTCGATCCGGGTTCGGCCGAGTGCCGGTCACGGGCCAGGGCGTGACGCACCGTCGTCGCCTTGGCCCCGATGTGCACGACCAGCGCGCCGATCGTCAACCACGCGACCCAGTAGTGCCCGGCCGGGAAGAACAGCGGCAACGGGTACCAGAGGTCGATGTTGGCCACCCCGCTGAAGAGCATGAAGATGCTGCCGCCGACCAGCGGCAGGAGGCTCAGCCGCTCGAGGGCGTGCGCGGCCGAACGAATCGGCGGCCAGACGAACAACTTGGGGTAGACCGACCAGAGCTTGGCGAGCAGCAGCGGCACCGCGGCGATGCCGGTCGCCACGTGCAGCCCCTGGGTCACCCGGTAGAGGCCGGCAGGCCGAGCGGTCAGGGTCAACCAGCTCGGCGGATGCTGGGCGAAGTGGGAGTACAGCCCGGTGACGAAGCACACCGTGAACGACACGCCCAGAGCCAGACCGAGCCACGAGGCCACGCGCTCACCCCGGCGAGGGTCCGTCGCCAGCCGAGCCTGCATCACGCCACCTCCAGCACGACAACCGCGCGCCGGGCCAGATCGAAGGCAGCGTGCTGGCGATGCATGCGTCCCACGGCCTCCGCGAGTCGGCTTCGCTCGGCCGGCACCACCCGAACGATGTCGAGGTGCACCTCATCGGTTCCCGCCGGGTGCCAACCCCCGACGAACAGGTCGTCGCGCCCGCTCGCGTGGACGAAGGCCCGGGCGGCGGCGACCCACGCGCCCACGGCCTGATCGCTCCACTCGGACAACCGGAGCAGCAGGGAGCGGGAGGGCGCGGCGCACACGGCCACGCCCTGCAGCACCGGCTGGCCGGTCACGAGGTCGAGGGTGAACCCGCGGTCCGACAACAGGAACGAGTGCAGCCGCGCCACCAGGTCGACGTCATCGCAGGACATGACGATGAACCTGCCGTGGGTCGGTGAATCGGGTCGCACGGAACCCTCAACGATCCCGAAACTCTCCGGCGATGCCCTGGGCGTCGGCGGCCCCCACCCGTACCCTGTCGCCGTGAGCTCCAGTTCCCCCTCGGGTGGCGTCCTCGTCGTCGACGACGAACCGATGGTGCGTGAGGTGGTGGCCAAGTACCTCCAGGTCGACGGCTTCGAGGTGCACGAAGCGGCCGATGGCGACGAGGCGATGCGCTGGCTCGGCGAGCACCAACCGGACCTCGTGGTGCTCGACATCATGCTGCCCGGCGCCGACGGGCTCACCGTGCTCCGTCACATCCGCAGCATCGGGGACGTGCCGGTGATCCTGCTCACGGCACGAGCCGAGGAGGTCGACCGCATCGTGGGCCTCGAGCTCGGCGCCGACGACTACGTGGTCAAGCCCTTCTCGCCTCGCGAGCTCGCGGTGCGGGTGCGCACCGTGCTGCGGCGCACCAAAGCCCCCTCCCCTGTGCTCGAGAGCAGCGTCCTCACGTTCGGACCACTCCGCATCGAGCCGCTGACGCGGGAGGTCGCGGTCGACGGCACGGCGGTCGCGCTCACCCCCAAGGAGTTCGACCTCCTGGCCTTCCTGGCCACCTCCCCCCGCCAGGTGTTCTCCCGCCGCCAGCTGCTCAGCCAGGTCTGGGACTCGTCGCCCGACTACCAGGACCCGGCCACGGTCACCGTCCACATCGGGCGGCTCCGCCAGAAGCTCGAAGAGAGCCCGGAGGAGCCACGGTGGCTGACCACGGTGTGGGGCGTCGGCTACCGGTTCGAGCCATGACGTCCGGCGACGCCCTGGCCGTGGCCTCCGTCGTCGTGCTCACGGTCGGCGCGGCCGCGGTGCTGCACCGGGTGAACCGAGGGATCCGGTCCCTGCGGCAGCAGGTGCTCGCCATCACCCTGACGGCGCTCCTGCTCGGTGCCGCCGCGGCCGGCGCCCTCGCCTACCTCATGGTGCTCGACCGCTCCCAGCTGGGTCCGGTGCTCTGGGTGCTGCTCATCGCCGCGCTCCTGGCGATCGGTCTCACGTTCTTCGCCACCGCGCCGCTGGGACGTGACGTGCGCCGCATCGAGGACACCGTCCGTCGCATCGAGCAGGGCGACCGTGACGTTCGCACCGAAGTCAACCGCGTCGACGAGCTCGGCCACGTGGCCCACGCGCTCGACGAGCTCACCGAGCGCCTGGACGGCCTCGAGCGTGAGCGAGCCCGCTTCGAGGACGACCGCGCCGCCATGCTCTCGAGCGTCAGCCACGACCTGCGCACGCCGATCGCCGCGCTCCAGGCTGCGGTCGAGGCGCTGGCCGACGGCATCGCGCCAGACCCCCAGCGCTACCTCGCCTCGATGCAGCGCGACATCGACGCGCTGGCCTCGCTCGTCGACGACCTGTTCCTGCTCGTCCGGCTCGACAGCGGCCGCTACGAGATGCCGGCCACCTCCATCGACCTGGCCGAGATCGCCGACGAGGCGATCGAGGCCCTCACGCCCATGGCCGACGAGCGCGCCATCCACGTCGCGCTCGATGCGCCCGGCGGCGTGTGGGTCACCGGCAACGCCGCCGCCCTGGGCCGGGTGATCCGCAACCTGCTCGACAACGCGATCAGGCATGCCCCCACCGGCTCGACGGTCGAGGTCGCCGTCCAGGCCGATGCGCCGCGCATCCGGGTCTCGGATGCCGGACCCGGGTTCCCCGACGCCTTCGCCGGCCACGCCTTCGAGCACTTCACCAGGGCCGACTCCAGCCGCAATCGCGATACCGGGGGTGCCGGCCTGGGCCTGGCCATCGCCCGCGGCGTGATCGAGGCCCACGGGGGCCGCATCTGGATCGAGTCACCCCCCGGCGGCCATGTCGCCTTCGAACTACCCGCTGCCTGATCCTCCCGACCTTCGTCTCGAGGTCATGTCGGGGCGGGATCAGGACCATCCGAGGAACCACTCCTGATCTGGCGGCTCGTCGGCGGCGCGGGCGAACTCCTGCAGAGCCTCCACCAGGTCGGCTCGGCGCGCGTCATCCATCCGCCCGACGATCCGAGAGATCTCGGCCTTGCGCCGCCGTGTCACCTGGTTCACCAGCGTCGCACCTCGGTCCGTCACCGCGAGCTCCACCTCGCGTCGGTTCGTCGCAACGGCGTCCCGACGGATCAGCCGCTTTCGAACCAGCCGATCGCACATCCGCGTCGCGGTCGATGGCGCGACCTGCAGCTCCTCGGCCAACTGCAGCAGCGACTGCGGGCCTTTGGCCTGCAGCACGACGAGGGTCCGGTATTGAGGGAGCGTCACCTCGTCCTGCGCCTCGCTGAGCGAGCGAGCTGCGATCCCGACCAGGACCCGCGAAGCGGTGAGGACCGACTCGACGAGAGGTTGGGCCAGCGCTTCCCTCTTTGCTTGCATGCACTAAGCATTGCATACTGCAACCATGTCGCGGAACCGCACCCGAGCAGATGTCCCGCGATGACGTCCGTCCTACGCACGAGCCTCACGGGCTTCGCCCGACGTTCACGAGAGGTCCTCGTCTTGTCGGCGGTCACCGGCATCGCGACCGGACTGGCCGTCGCCGGCTTCGAGTGGGTCACCGGGCGAGGGGCGCTCGATCACCTCTACGAGCTCCCGATCGTCCTGCAGGTCATCGCTCCCGGCACGGGGTTGGTCATCGCAGCCCTGGTCCTGCGGTGGGTGGCCGGCGGCGCCAGTCCGTCCACCTCCGACGAGTACATCAGGAACTTCCACGACAAGGCGCATCCCCTCGACCTGCGCCCGGCGATCGGCAGGATCCTTGCGTCGATCGCCACGCTCGGCGCGGGCGGCGCCCTCGGCTTCGAAGGACCGTCGATCTACATCGGCTCGGTGATCGGCACCGGCCTGCAGAGCCGGTTCCGGAGGATGTTCCTGCTGACCGACGCCAAGGTGCTCATGGTCGCCGGGGCGGCCGCGGGCGTGGCGGCCATCTTCAAGACCCCCGCCACCGGCGCCATCTTCGCCCTGGAGGTCCCCTTCCGCGACGACACCGCCAAGCGCATGCTGCTGCCGGCACTCGTCGGCTCGATCACCGGCTACCTGGTCTACGTCGCCATCTACGGCACCACACCGCTGTTCCCCATCGACGGCTCACCGCCTTTCGGCCTTCGCGAGCTGGCCGGCGCCGCGCTCGTCGGGGTCCTGGCCGGCCTCGGCGCCCGCGGTTTCGCCTGGCTGGTCAAAGCGGCCAAGCGCGTCGGCAGCTCGCTCCACCCGGCGGCGCGTGTCGGCGGCGCCGCCACGATCCTCGCCGGGCTGGCCGTGACGAGCCGGCTCGTCTACGGCGAGAGCCTGACGCTGGGCGCGGGCTACAACGTGATCGCCTGGCTGGCTTCGGACACCCGAGCCTGGTGGGCCGTCGCCTTGCTGCTCGCGCTGCGAACGGCGGCCACCTCGGCAACGGTGGGGGGCGGCGGTGCCGGCGGGCTGTTCATCCCGCTGGTGGTGGGGGGCGCCCTCGTCGGAAGGCTGTGCGGAGGCGGGCTGGCAGAGCCCACCCAGACCCTGTTCCCGGTCATCGGCGTCGCCGCCTTCCTGGGGGCGGGCTACCGGACGCCGCTCGCGGCGGTCATGTTCGTGGCGGAATCCACCGGACGGCCGGGTTTCATCGTGCCCGGCCTCATCGCCACGGTCGTCTCGCAGCTCATGATGGGCTCGTCGTCGGTGTCCACCTACCAGTCGAGCGATCGCTCCGGCCACCTGGAACGACGGTTCAGCTTGCCGTTGACCGCCGCCATCCAGGGCGACGTGCTCACGGCGCCCCCGGCGACGACCCTCGACCAGTTCGTCGATGACCATCTCCTCGTGACCCGCCGCACGACCGTTCCGGTGGTCGACCGCGACACCTACGTGGGTCTCGTCACGCTCGATGATCTCGGGGCCGTGCCGCACGAGCAGTGGGCCAGCACCGCCATCGCCGTCGTCGCCCGAGACGACGCGCCCCACGCCCAGCCAGATTGGTCCATCGCTCAGGCGGTTCGGGCGATGGACGCGGGAGGGTTCGACCTCCTCCCCGTCATCGGCGCCGATGGACGGTTCATCGGGATCGTCACCACGCCCGACCTCCTTCGACTGGACGAGATCCTGCGTGCCACCGACGAAGAACCCCACGGGTAGCGCGCCGCCGGTGAGACGGATCAGGGTGTCGCCGGTCGGCTCGCCTGGTTCTCCAAGACCCGCTCGGCTGAACGTCGCCAGCCGTCGGGCACCCTGGGGTCGGCGGCGACCTGTCGGACCACGTCCCCGTCGATGGCCTCACCGACCAACGAACCGATGCTGACCGCCGGCAGCGTGGCCTCCTCGATCGTGACGACATCACCCATTGCGACCACACCTTCGGCGACCACCCGTAGATAGAGGCCAGGCCGACCGGCGGCCGCGAACTGACCAGGGAAGGCGTCGTCGCCCATGCGGATGCCGAGCTTGAAGCACGGCTGGCGAGGCTGGGCCACCTCGAGGATCGCGGAGCCGACGTGCCAACGCTCGCCGATGAGGCAGCCGTTGAGGTCGATCCCCGTCGTCGTGAGGTTCTCGCCAAAGGTGCCGGGGGCGAGCACACCGGTGGTGGTCGACCACCAGTCGTAGTCCTCGGCGGCGTACGCGTAGACAGCCTTGTCGACGCCACCGTGCACACGACGATCGGCCTGGTCATCGCCGACGAAGTTGACGCCGCGGAGCCACACCCCGCCCGACACCTGTTCCTTCCAGAGGGCGGTGGTGACGAGGCGCCCTCGCCACTCGACGGAATGCGGCCGACCGACGTTGACGCTCGAGATGGCCGGTTCGCCGGTCTTGGTCGCTGGGTCGGGCATCTCAGAAGGTCAGGATCGAGAACCCACGACCCGCCAACGAGGCGAGGCTCGGGAGCCCGCCGACGCCATCGATGTCGTTCTCTGCCACGAGGTCGAGGCCGGCGGCTGCGACTCCTTCGTGGGCACCGAAGAAGGTCGTGCACGCATGCGAAGCGCCGGCGATGTGAGGGCGCACCGCGGCGTAGAGACCGTGAAGGGCGTGGTCGGGTTCTGCCAGCACGCCAGCCCAACGCGTACCGGCTCCCTGGAACAGCACCGTCACCGATCCGCCGAGGCCGGCGAAGTCCTTGGCGGCGGCGAGAGCGTTGAACACTCGACCGAGGGCCTCGTCGCCCCCGTCCGGATCGGACAGGACCACCACGGCAGTCTTCTCATCGGACATCGTCATCTCCATGTTGTAACCGGTATTCAAGTGATTGAAGGTTATGCACTGGCGATGCATCTGTCAACCGGTAATACTCTTTTTCATGGTTACCGATGGAGCGGTCATTCCCTTCCTGTGGGTCGGCAACCACCCGGCAACCGACCTCTGCAACACCGAACCGGTCATCCACGGCGAGCGGGTCGAACTGCTGCCCGACTTCGAGGCGGTCATGGCCTGGACGGCGGGCGCACAGGTCCAGACCGGAGTCGAGCCGGCGACGGTCTCGTCCGCCGAGGCCACCACGACGCTGGAGTTCGTTCGTCGACTCCGAACCGTCACCCGGGCAGCGCTCGAGTCCCCCATCACCGACCGCCGTCCTCTCGACGCGCTCAACGAGCTGCTGGGCGCGGAGTGGGGTGCGCTCCACGTCCGGCCCGGCGCCGAGGATCCCATCTCCCTCACCGCGGCGGATGCCGGCACCCAGATCCGTCTCGACATCGCCGCGGCGGTGCTCGACATCTTCCGCCACGAGCGAGCACGGGTCCGCCGATGCGCGAATCCGGCCTGCGTGCTGCTGTTCCTCGACGTGAGCAAGAGCGGTCGCCGACGCTGGTGCGACATGAGCACCTGTGGCAACCGGGCCAAGGCCGCCGCCCACCATGCCCGCGCCTCCAACGGCGCAAAGGCGGGTGGGTGCCGGGGCGAAAGCGCTTGACCTCGGGGAAGCTCGAGCTTCTAGGTTCACGAGGTGCCCACCACCTCAGCCCCTCACGGTGACCGGCCGACCAGTCGACCGATGGCATCGTCGATCGACGGCCCGGCGGTTGGCATCCGATCGATGACCAGAGCAGACACGCCGGCGGCGTCCCTCGTGAGCGCGCAGGCCGGCGAGTGGTTCCGAACCATCGACGAGCCGCGCATCGCCGCGTGCGCGGATGACGCGCCGTTCTCTCCGGACGAGCTCGAGACCTACGTCGAGGCCGGCCAGGCGTGGGTCGCGGTCGAGGGCCACACCGTGGTCGGCTACCTCATCGTGGACATCGTCGACGGGTGCGCCCACATCGAGGAAGTCGATGTCCTCCCCTCCGCCGGGGGACGCGGCCACGGCGTGCGATTGATCGAGACCGTGACCGAGTGGGCCCGCTCGGCAGGCCTCGCAGGAGTGACGCTCACGACCTTCCAGGACGTGCCGTGGAACGCGCCGTGGTACTCCCGTCGCGGCTTCCGGGTCCTCCCTGACCACGAGCTCACCCCTGGGTTGCGTCGACGGCGTTCGCTCGAAGAAGCCCAGGGGCTGCCAGCGGACCTCCGCGTGGTGATGCGCTTCGACCTCGCCGGCTCGGCGGGTGCGACGACCTCGCTGCCCGGACAGGCAACGCTCGTCGAGTGCTGGCGGGCGCTGGCGCAGCTGTCACCGGGGGCGAGGGTGGTCCATGCTCCAGGGACCGTGGCCGCCGTGTTCCCGTCATGGGCGCCGCTGAACAACGCCATCGTCCTCGATGCGAGCGAGCGCGCCGTGGGATCCGCGGCCACCACGATGGCCTCCCGCTACCACGAGGCCGGCATCGACGAATGGGCGTTGTGGGTGCCGAGCCGCGTGACCGACCTGGACGGACCCGATGCGGTACCCGCGGTCGGCTCGCTGGCGCGAGACACCACCACGCTCGTGATGCACGCCGCGCTGCCCGCGACGCTCCGACCTCACGACGACGTCGTCCAGACCTCGATCGCAAGCCTCGAGAAGGTCTCCGAGGACGAACCCCTCCGCGCCCTCGATCTCGGGACCCCGGACGGACAACCCGGGCTCTCCGCATGGGTCATGGTGCAGGACGGCGTCGCAGTGGCGACGACCTGGTCGTTCATCCACGGGACCGACTGTGGGATCTATGCCGTCGAGACGCTGTCCCGTTGGCGTCGACGGGGACTGGCACGAGCCCTCGTCGAGCACGTGCTCCACGACGCCAGGGAGCAGGGGGCGCAAACCGCGTCCCTCCAGTCCACCGCGATGGGACAGCCGCTCTACGAGGTCATCGGCTTCGAGGCGTCCGGGCGGTACGAGGAATGGGTGTCCACGTAGGCGGGCTCGATGCGCTCACGCCGGGAAGCAGACGGCCGGGCGGTGACCTCAGGGGGACAGGCCGGGCCAGACGATTGCGAGGACGTCGTCCACGAGTCGGAGGTTGACCGGTCCGTGGCCGATGAGCAGTCGGGTCCACAGCGGTGAGTAGATGGCGTCGAGCGCGGCCTCGACGTCGATGTCCCCGCGGACCTGGCCCCGCTCGATCGCCTGGCGGAGGAACGCAGTCGAGAGGTCGCGGCGAGGTTGCCAGAACCGCTCGACGAACTCCCGGGCGATGCTCGGGTCGACCTGTGACTCGGCGACGAGCTCGCGGATGAGGGCCCCCGTCGGCGAGGCGAACACCCGAACGACACCTCGCATGTGGTTGCGCAGATCACGCCGAGCGTCGCCGCTGTCGGCGAACGGGGTGTCCCTGGTCGATCGCTGCAGCAGCGCGTCGATGACCACCGCGTGCTTCGAGGGCCACCAACGGTAGATCGTCTGCTTGCCGACTCCCGCCGCTGCCGCGATGTCATCCATGCGGAGCTGACCGGCCCCATGGGTTCCCAACAGCTCGATCGTCGCATCGAGGATCCGTTGCTGAGCGCCGGTGTCGCGCGTCCGTCCACGTGGCATCACCGAAACCTAGCTCCAGCGAGACTCTCGGTGTTGGTTTTCATAACCAAGACCTATAGTCTCGTTTTAGTCGGTTCCGACCGGGACTGACCGGATCACGACTGGAGCAACGACCATGACCCTCCCTCTCCCCTCGGGCGCCTGGGTGCTCGACCAGACGCACACCACTGTCGAGTTCACCGTCCGCCACCTCGGCATCTCGAAGGTCCGCGGGCGCTTCACCCGGTTCGACGCATCAATCCTCGTGGCCGACGACCAGGCATCGGCGACGATCCGAGCCGAGGTCGACCTGTCATCGGTCGACACCAACAACGCCGACCGCGACGCTCACCTGCGCGGCTCGGACTTCTTCAGCGTCGACACCCATCCGCTCATGGTGTTCGAGTCCTCATCGCTCGCCGATCTCGGCGATGGCACCTACCGGCTCGACGGCTCCCTCTCGCTGAACGACCGAACCCGACCGCAGTCGCTCACCCTCGAGTTCTTCGGCCTCGAGACCTTCCCGGGCGACGGATCGACCCACGCCGGGTTCGCCGCCGCCGGTTCGCTGTCCCGAAAGGCCTTCGGTGTGGACTTCAACGTGCCGCTCGCCTCCGGCGGGTTCGTGATCAGCGATCGGGTCGACATCGAGCTCGACGTCCAGCTCTGCCCGGCACCGGTGAGCGTCGGCTGACCGTCGTCGTCCTCACGCCGTTTCTCGCGATCCATCGAACGGTCGGCGACCAACGGCATCGAGCCCGGGCCCGTCCCTGCTTCACCACGGACTGCCGCTCAGGTAGGAGGCGAGGCCGGTCGTCCCAGGGTGGACCGGGTCTCGCCGAACCGCCACCCGGGGGTGGCCGTGGTGCTTCCGACGACGAGGGGACGCACGAGGGCGGGCGCCTCGGCCAGGCTGTCGTGCTCCACGCTGATGACGTCGAACCCCGCGGTGGCGATCGTGTCGAGGGTCGAGCGGTTGCACTCGCAACCCACGAGGAAGCGATTGATGCTGTTCATCCGATCCTGCTTCCGGGCGAGACGGTCGTCGGATGAGGCTCGGTGACACGGGAGCTGTGACCGTCGCCGGACGACACGAAGGTGCGGAGCAGATCGTCCGTCACCCCGCGGCTGGTGGCCTCGTCGGTGCCCGCGGTCTCGCGACGTGCGACGAGCTTCCCGAGCTCCCAGAGGAACAGCAGCGCCACGGCGGGCACGAGGGCGAGGGACCACTGCCGGAACGAGAGCTCCACGGTGCCGAAGACCCTGCGGAGGACGTCCATCTGGGTGATGAGCACGGCGAGGACGAACTCGGCGAGGGCGGTCCAGTTCAGGTGCCGGTTGTCGAAGGTCTCGGTGGTGAAGGTCGTGGCGGTCACGCTTCGGGCCTGGAAGGCGGCGGTGATGAGGAGCAGCGAGAACGCGGTGACGCCCATCGAGGTGCCGACGTCCACGCTGTCGTAGTGGTGCGTGCCGTAGCTGATGAGGGCGAGCGTGCACACCGCCATGAAGAGGCCGACCAGACCGGCCGTGGTCAGGAGGCCCGTGGTCATGATCGAGGCGTTGCGTGGTCGCGGCTTGCGGTTCATGAGGCCGGCCGCCTCGTGGTCCATCCCGAGCGTGATGCCGAGCTGCGGTCTGCTTGGTGAGGGACTTGAGGGCGTTCATCGCGCTCTCGGCCTTGCCCTCCTGCCGGAGGCCGACGACGGCGTTGAACACCGTCAGCAACAACAGCACGGCGCCCGTGCTCCACTCGCCGATGGCGAGCGACAGGCCGCCGGCGATGAGCAGGATGATCTGCATGTAGCCGGCGTACTGGCCGAGGAACCGCCGCCACCCGGGGACGGTCTGCTCGGCGGGGAGGGCGTTGGGTCCGCCCGTCTGCAGTCGCTGGGCGGCCGTCGCCGCGGTCAGGCCACCGGCAGGGTCGACGTCCAGCCGTTCGGTGACCTCGTCGGGTGAGAGCGCGTACCACCGCTCGGGCCCGACCGTGGTTCCCGCCGGCGACTGTTCCGTGTCTGCCATGGGTCACTCCCGTTCGCGGCGATGCTTGCCGGTCGAGTGCTCAGAACCTGTCCGGGATGTAGTGCAGCGGCAGGTTGGGCTCGACGTAGTCGCCGGCCTCCTGCCGCTTCGGCAGCTTCACCTCCGGCAGTTCGAGCGGCTCGTAGGGGATGCGGCTGAGCAGGTGGGAGATGATGTTGAGCCGGCCGCGCTTCTTGTCCTCGTTGTTGGCGACGAACCATGGTGCCCACGAGGTGTCGGTGGCGGCGAGCATGGCGTCGCGGGCACGCGAGTAGTCGTACCAGCGGCTGTAGGACTTCAGGTCCATGTCGGAGAGCTTCCAGATCTTGCGCGGGTCATCGATCCGGCTCTCGAGCCGACGGGTCTGCTCGTCGGGGCTGACCTCGAGCCAGTACTTGATCAGGATGATGCCGGAGTCGACGATCGCCCTCTCGGTCTCGGGTACCAGGCCGAGGAACCGCTCGGTCTGCTCGGGGGTGCAGAACCCCATGACCGGCTCCACACCGGCGCGGTTGTACCAACTGCGATCGAAGATGACGACCTCGCCGGCGGCCGGGAAGTGGTTCATGTAGCGCTGGATGTACATCTGCGACTTCTCGCGCTCGGTCGGCGCAGGGAGGGCCACGTGGCGAAACACCCGCGGGTTCGTCCGTTCGGTGATCCGCCGGATCGTGCCGCCCTTGCCGGCGGTGTCGCGCCCCTCGAACACCACCATGATCTTGGCCCCGGAGGCCGTGACCCACTGCTGCAGGGCCACCAGCTCACCCTGGAGCCGCCGCATCTCGGCCTCGTACTCCTTCTTCTTCATCCGTGGCCGAGCCGCGCTGGCGGCATCGAACTCCTCGATGCCCGACGGCGGCAGGGGCGCACGCGACGTCATCGGCGTCGCGGACGCCGTGCCCTTCTTCGCCTTCTTGTCCTTCTTCTTGGACTTCTTGCTCATGGGTCGTCCTCCGTTCGGGAGCGTACGCGCTACCTGCGCTGCTCGTGGCCGAGCCGGACACGGGTCTCCCCCGCTCCGCGAGGACCGGCACGGACTCGAGCCGGGGGCGACCGACGGCGGCGAGCAAGGGACCTTCTGCTCTCGTCTCCGCCGTCGACGCGGCCACAATGTGCAGGGGCGTACGCAGGGGCCGCGGTCACGCCGATGCCCCTACCCGGGGCACCAGCTGCGGCCCGGTCGGCCTCGATCGGACGAACGGAACGGGAGCGGGTGAAGACCATGGAACGCCACGAACGAGTTGGGGTCGGCCGGCGCGTGCTGGCCGTGGCGTCGCTGGTGGCCGGCGCGGTGCTCGTGGTGGCGACGTTGGTCTTCGCGGCCCGTCACGTCGGTGCCCTGCTCATCGGTCTGGTGGGTCTGGCCCTGGTCGCCGCGGGTGCCTGGTGGGTGATCACCGAGCAGCTGCCGCGCCGGGCCATCGGCATCGCGGGGGCGGCGGTCGGTGCGGTGCTGATCGTCGTCGCCGTCCTCAACGCCACGCCCGAAGCCGATCGGCCCGTGCTGCGCCTCGTGCTGGTGGCCGCGCTCTTCCTGATCATGGTGGTGTGCAGCCGCGCCGCGTTGGTGAGCGACCTGCACGAGCGCGACGCCCGCAGGCCGTCGGACGTCGCGCCGCCCCGACATCCGGTGCTGCTGTGCAACCCGTGGTCGGGTGGCGGCAAGGTCGAGAAGTTCGGACTGGTGGGGCTCGCCGAGGAACTGGGGGTGGAGGTGGTCATGCTCGATCACGGCCTCGACCTCGAGGAGCTCGCTCGCGACGCCGTCGCCCGTGGCGCTGACTGCCTGGGCATGGCCGGCGGTGACGGCTCCCAGGCGCTGGTGGCCTCGATCGCGGTCGAGCACGGCCTGCCGTTCGTGTGCGTGTCGGCCGGGACCCGGAACCACTTCGCCCTCGACCTGGGCATCGACCGCGATGACCCCCGGCCAGCCTCCACGCGTTCCGCGACGCCGTCGAGCGCCGCATCGACTACGCGACGGTGGGCGACCGGCTGTTCGTCAACAACGTGTCGCTCGGGATCTACGCCACGATCGTCCAGCAGGAGGGCTACCGCGACGCCAAGGTCGAAACGACCAAGGCCGCGCTGCCCGAGATGTTGGGCCGGGCCCAGGAGCCGTTCGATCTGCAGTTCACCGAACCCGACGGTGCCGAGGTCGACGGCGCCTACCTGATCCAGGTGTCGAACAACCCCTACGTGCTCGGCGCGACCTTCGACGCGTCCCAGCGCCGCCGCCTCGACACCGGAACGCTCGGTGTCGTCGCCATCACCGCGAGCACCGGGGCCGAGGCGGCCGGCGTGGTCGCCATGTCCGCGCTGGGCCAACGTCGCCGGAGCCGGCACTGGCACGAGTTCACCACGGAGCGGTTCGAGGTGCGGTCCCGTTCGGGCCGTGCCTACGTGGGCGTCGACGGCGAAGCGCTGGAGCTCGACACCCCGCTCGAGTTCGAGATCCATCCCCGCGGGCTGCGGCTCCTCGTTCCCGACGGCAACCTGACCGCCGCCGAGCGCCGGTCGGCCCGTGACGTGTCGATCGGTGACCTGCTCACCATCGCTCGCGGCATCGATCCGCTCGAGTCCCGAGACCAGTGACCGAAGGGGCGGAGGGCGTGTTGTCCCGTTGGGCCCCCGGTCTCGTGACGCTGCGCGGGTACCACCGGGCCTGGCTGCGTCCGGACGTGGTGGCCGGGGTCGTCCTGGCCGCGATCCTCGTGCCGCAGGGCATGGCGTATGCCGAGCTCGCCGGCCTGCCCCCGGTCACCGGTCTCTACACGACGATCGCGTGCCTCGTGGCCTACGCCGTCTTCGGCCCCTCGAAGGTGCTGGTGCTGGGGCCGGACTCGTCGGTCTCACCGCTGATCCTCGCCGCCATCGTGCCCTTGGTGGTCACCAGCGACCCGGCGAGCGCGATCACGCTCGCCGGCATGCTCGCCATCCTCGTCGGGCTCATCGAGGTCGGCCTCGGCGTCGCCCGTCTGGGCTTCGTCGCCGACCTGCTCTCCAGCGAGATCCGGGTCGGCTACCTCAACGGCCTGGCCGTCACCATCATCGTCGGTCAGCTCCCCAAGCTCTTCGGGTTCTCGACCGACGCGAACGGCTTCGTCAACGAGGTGAAGGCCTTCTTCGACGGGCTCGACGGCCGCAACACGGCAACCGTCGTCACGGGTGTCGCCGTGCTGGCCGTGCTCCTCGTCCTGCCTCGCATCACCGGACGGATCCCCGCCGTGCTGGTCGCCGTGGTCGGCGCCACCGTCGCGTCAGCCGTGTTCGACCTGACCTCCCACGGCGTGGCCACCGTCGGCGTCCTGCCCCAGGGCGTACCCACGCCGGCGCTGCCGTTCACGAACTGGCAGGACGTCGGCGCCCTCCTCGTGGGCGCGGTCGGCATCACCATGGTGTCGCTCACCGACACCATCGCCACCGCCAGCAGCTTCGCGGCGCGCCACGGCGACGAGGTGAAGCCCGACCAGGAGATGGTCGGCGTCGGTCTCGCCAACGTCGCCGCCGGGTTCTTCCAGGGCTTCGCCGTCTCGGTGAGCGGGTCCCGCACCGCGGTGGCCGACCAGGCGGGCGCCAAGACCCAGGCCACCGGACTGGTCGGCGCCGGACTGGTCACGCTGCTGCTGCTCGCCTTCAGCGGCCTGCTCGCCGACCTGCCCCAGACGGCGCTCGCCGCGGTGGTGATCTCCGCCGCCCTGTCGCTCATGGACCTCGGGGTGCTGCGCCGCTACGCCACGATCCGGCCCTCCGCCCTGGCCATCAGCCTGGTCGGCCGCCGGCGGCGTCATCTTCTTCGGGGTGCTCCAAGGCATCGTCATCGCCATCGTGTCTGGCCGTGCTGCTGTTCTTCCGGCGCAACTGGTGGCCCCACGGCGCCGTGCTCGGCGAGGTGCCCGACGATGGGGGGCTGGCACAGCACCAGGGTCTACCCCGAGGCCCGGGAGCTGCCCGGCATCGTGGTGTTCCGGTGGGAAGCCCCGCTGTTCTTCGCCAACAGCGGCCAGTTCCGCGACCAGGTCCGAGCTCTCGTCCGGGAGCGCCGACCCGGCTGGGTGGTCCTTCAGTGCGAGGCGGTCACCGACATCGACGTGACCGCCGCCGACATGCTTCGCGACCTCGACGAGGAGCTCAACGCCCAGGGCGTGCACCTCGCCTTCGCCGAGCTGCGCGACCGCCTGCAGGATCTCGTCGTCCGCTACGGCCTGCACACCACCCTCGACCGCGAGCACTTCTACCCCAGCCTCGAGCAGGCGCTGGCCGACATCCGCCCCGCACACGACTGAGGCGCCGCGCTCTCCGGTGGAAGGCATGACCTTCGGCTGAGCCGAGCCGAACGGTGCGTTCCGACCCATGTGCATGCATTTAGCCCTAAACTTGCGCTGCGCATCCCGGGAAGGGGTCCAACGGCGTCGACACGACGGGACCAACGACCCTTTCTGGTCGGGGATGTCGTCCGTACCGTTCGCCACAACACCCCTGCCACCGAATCCCCTGGGTCCCCGATTCGATCGGAATCGGCGTCCGGCCTGCGGTTCGCTGGGCCCTCGATCAGACGGGAACCGACATGCGAGTCAAGCCCTCAGCCCTCACAGCGATCCTGGCGATCCTCGGCTACATGGTGGTGGTCTTCACCGTCTGGGGCCTCACCGGCGTGAAGTACGACGAGGTCGGCGACACCGTGGAGAACGTCCGCAAGGGCGTCACCCTGGCCATCGGCCTCGGGGCCGTGTACCTGGTCGTGGTGACTTCCCTGTTCGGTTGGTGGAAGCCGGCCATCCGCGAACCCCGCCGGGTCGGCAGCTGGTGGATGTGGGCCGTCCCCGTGCTCTTGCTGGCCGGCGCCGGCATGAACCTGGTCGCCACCGAGTGGAGCGAGATCGACGGGGTCGGCACGTACGTGTTCTGGCTGGCTCTGGGCTGCGCCTTCGTGGGCTTCTCCGAGGAGCTGCTCACCAGGGGTCTCGCCATCGTCGGCGGCCGGGGCTCCATGCACGAGAAGTGGGTGTGGGTGTTCTCCGGCATCATCTTCGGTCTGCTGCACCTGCCCAACGCGTTGTTCGGCCAGAGCGTGGGCAGCACCGCGAGCCAGATGGTGTTCGCCTTCGCCGTGGGCATGACCTACTACGTCACCCGTCGGCTCTCGGGAACCCTGATCGTGACCATGGCGCTGCACGCGGTCTGGGACTTCTCGATCTTCATCCAGGGCCGTTCCGTGAAGTACCTGGATCCGAAGCCCGCCGCGTACGGCGGCTTCTTCCTCTACGCCGCCGTCATCGTCGGTGTCTTCGCCCTGGTGAAGATCCTCAAGACCGGCGACGTGGTCGATCCGGGCGGCGACCAGCTCGCCGGGTCTGCCGAGCAGGCCGAGCTCGCCGGGGTGGCGTAGCCCGCCCAGCCGCAACCCCCACCCTCTCGGATCCTCAGGAGCACCGCAGATGAAGAGCGCGCCGATCGTCGACCCGCTGCCCAACCCCGAGTACCTCACCCACCCCAGTCTGGGCGAGCGCCGGGCCCACGGGCTCGACCTCCGGGCGCGGGTGCCGCACCTGCGTCACGCCACGTGGGCCCCACCTACGTCGCGCATGGACCCGATCACCATCCTCCAGCGTCAGGGGGAGACCCGCATCGAGGAGCTCCTTCCGATCCGCTACGGGCGGATGGCGGCCTCCGCGTTCGCGTTCTTCCGGGGCGGGGCGGCCATCATGGCCGCCGACCTCTCCGGGACCGCGACCGGTGGCCTGAGGGCCCAGTTGTGCGGCGACGCCCACCTGTTGAACTTCGGGATGTTCGAAACTCCGGAGCGGTCGCTCGTGTTCGGGCTCAACGACTTCGACGAGACGCTCCCCGGTCCGATCGAGTGGGACGTGAAGCGGCTCGCCGCCAGCGTCGAGATCGCCGGCCGTGACCTCGGCTTCGAGCCCGCCGACCGGGAGAGTGCCGTGCTGGCCACGGTGAGGGCCTACCGCGAGGCGATGCTGGCCTTTGCCGACCAGCGCAACATCGAGGTGTGGCACGCCCGCCTCCAGGCAGATGAGCTCCGGCTCCGGTTGGCCGGGATGGCCGACCGCCGGTCGCACCACGCAGTGAAGAAGTCAATCGACAAAGCGCTCCGTCACGACCACCTGACCGCCTTCGACAAGCTGATCGAATGCGAGGACGGCGATGTCCGCTTCACCAGCAACCCGCCCCTGCTCGTACCGGTCGAGGAACTGCTCGACGGCGACCAGCGCGGTCGCTACGTCGAGGTGATCACCGGGTTCCTCGAGCAGTACCGCGAGAGCCTGAGCCCCCACCTGCGCGCCCTGGTCGAGTCGTACCGGTTCGTGCACATGGCCCGCAAGGTCGTCGGGGTCGGCAGCGTCGGCACCAGGGCCTGGGTCGTGCTGTTCGAAGGTCGCGACGCCGGGGACCCCTTGCTGCTCCAGTTGAAGGAGGCGCAGCCCTCGGTGCTCGAGCCCTATGCCGGCAAGTCGGTGTTCGAGTCTCAGGGTCGCCGGGTCGTGGAGGGTCAGCGCTTCATGCAGATGGCGAGCGACAGCCTGCTCGGCTGGTACCGGCTCAACGCCCTCGACGGCCGCATGCACGACTTCTACGTGCGCCAGATGTGGGACGGGAAGTCCTCGATCGACGTGACCAGGCTCACCGCGGCCGGTCTGCGGGCCTACGGCGACAGCTGCGGATGGACCCTGGCGCGGGGCCATGCCCGCTCCGGGGATCGGGTCGCCATGGCCGCCTTCCTCGGCGACGACGACGGCTTCGATCGGGCCATCGCCACGTTCGCCGCCACCTACGCCGACGTCAACGAAGCCGACCACGCCTGCCTGATCGAGGCCATCGACGCCGGGAGGGTCCCGGCCGTTGGGGGCATCTGAGCGCCGCGCCGAGCCCCCGGCCGTCAGGTGTTGACGATGGTTGCGAGGCGGCGCCACTCGTCGATCGGGTGGGTGATGGGGTCGTCGGTCAACACCTGGACGCAGACGTGGTCGGCACCGGCGGCGTGGTGTTCCTGGATGCGGGCGAGGATCCGCTCATCGTCGCCCCAGGCGACGAGCGCATCGACCAGCCGGTCGGTCCCACCGTCGAGGAGGTCCTCCTCGGTGAAGCCGATGCGCAGCCAGTTGTTCGTGTAGTTGGGCAGGCCGAGGTAGGTCGACAGGTGGGCACGAGCGAGCTCGCGTGCCCGGGTCGGGTCGGTCTCGAGGACGACGGCTTGCTCGGGCGCGACGAGTCGGTCGGGTCCGAGCGCTTCGCGGGCCACCCTCGTGTGTTCGGGGGTCACCAGATAGGGATGGGTCCCGCCGGCTCGGGTGCGGGCCAGCTCGAGCATCTTCGGGCCGAGCGCGGCGAGGACCCGGTCCTCGGTGGGCAGCGGGTGCTCGGCCGCGTCGAGCGCATCCAGGTAGTCCCGGGTCTTCGCCAACGGTTGGCGGTACGAGTCGGGTTCGACCGAGTTGATCAGCGGTGCGTGGCTCACGCCGATGCCGAAAAGCACCCGCGGCCCGAACTGCTCGACAAACGCATGGAAGCGCTCCGCGGTGACCTCCGGGTCGTGCATCCAGAGGTTGAGGATCCCGGTCGCGACGACGATCGACGACGTGGCCGCCAGGAGGTTCTCGAGCACCTCGAACAGGTTGCCGCCGACGTCGGGCACCCACAGCGCAGTGAAGCCGAGCTGCTCGAGCTCGGGCGCAGCCTTCGCCGAGGCGTCCGGGTCGCCGTAACGCAGCGCCGAACTCCAGATCCCGGTACCGGACAGCGGAAACGTCATGCAGGTCAGCTCCTGTCGATCAGGGCCGAATCGGCCGCCACAGATGCCGTCGAGCGGGACCGGCGCCCCTGCGAGGGGCCGCTGCCCCTCGTCGTTGGACAGCGGGTGTCAACCGGCTCGACCGCCAGCGCTATTCCCACAGGCCACCGTCATGCCACCGACCGACGAGGTGCGGCGGAGTCGAAGTGGACCGATTCGTGATCGAGGCGTCCCCGACGACGAGCGCTGCTTGGTGGCCGCGGCGGGAGGGCAATCCGCCGGAGCAGCGATGCAGCCGGCGTCGCCCGTAGCCTGGCAGCAGCGAACGGGGCCGCTGCTCCGTCCCGGGACCCGACGCCGACAGGAGACCGCACGATGGCCGCCACGAAGAAGTCCGGCGATCGCAGCACATCGACCGGCAGGGCGGCAGACGGCTTCACCGAGGAGGAGCGCGCCGCCATCAAAGAGCGCGCCAGCGAGCTTCCAAGGCTCGCACAAGTTCAAGGCCAGGTACTCGACGCTCGGCTTCAACGACCCCGCGACGCTCGACGACGGCCCGATGTGGCCGACGGCGTTCGCTCTCGTCGAGTGGACCCCCGCCGTCGAGAAGAAGCTGGCCCAGCTCGTGAAGACCGCCGCAGGGTGACCGTCCGATCACCTGGCCCTCCCGAGCCACCGCCGAACCGCGGCGACGCGGCGCAACGATCCCGAGTCCGACCTTGACCACGCCATTGCCCGCGTTCCCGGCCGTCGACGGCTGGGTCGCCCGTTGGATCGAGCCGATGGAGCCGCCCGACTCCCCGGACGCGCACCGCCCCGCCTACCACCTCGCCAGCGACGTCACGATCGACGGGCCGGTCGCTTCCGCGTTCCTGCACGCCACCGCGCACGGCGTCTACGAGGCCTTCGTCAACGGCACTCGCGTGGGCGACCACGAGCTCACCCCCGGGTTCACCGCCTACCAGGCACGCTTGCAGGTCCAGACCTTCGACGTGACCGATCTGGTCGTCGAAGGGCGGAACGCTCTCGGTGCGCTGCTGAGCGACGGGTGGTGGCGCGGCCAGCACGGCATCGTGCGGGCCATCGACGCGTACGGTCCGACCACCGCGTTCCTCGCCGAGCTGCACGTCACGTTGCAGACCGGCGAGGTCATCGTGCTCGCGACCGACGGCTCCTGGCGATCCACGCCCGGCCACATCGTCGCCGCCGAGCTCATCTGCGGCGAGTTCCACGACCATCGCCGGCGCGTCGAGGGCTGGTCCGCGGCCGGCACCGACCGGTCGGGATGGGACGCTGTCCGCGTCACCGACCACGGCTACGCCGAGCTGTGCCCGACCATCGGTCCGCCGGTACGCAGGATCGAGGAGCTCCCGGCCCTCTCGGTGACCGAGCTGGCTCCCGGTCGCCACATCGTCGGCTTCGGCCAGAACAGCAACGGGTGGATCCGCCTCGCCGATCTCGGCCCCGGGGGCACCGAGCTGACCATCGCCTACGGCGAGTGGCTCGACCCCGACGGCGACCTCACCCAGGCCAACATCGAGCACGCGTCGTTCGCCATCCCACGCGATGCGCCGCTGCCGTTCCAGACCGACCGGGTCGTCTCGGTCGGCGACGGGTCCACGTTCGAGCCCCGCCACTCGACCAAGGGCTTCCAGTACGTGCGGATCGAAGGCCATCCGGGCCCGCTCGACCCGACGGCGATCACGAGCGTCGTGGTGCACAGCGACCTCGACCGCATCGGTGGTTTCGAGTGCTCCGACGAGCGCATCAACCGGCTGCACCGCGTCGCCGAGTGGAGCTTCCGCGGCAACGCCTGCGAGATCCCGACGGACTGCCCCACCCGCGAGCGCTCCGGGTGGGTCGGCGACTGGCAGCTCTACATCGGCACCGCCGCGTATCTCTACGACGTCACCGACTGGACGGCCAAGTGGCTGCGGGACCTCGCGGCCGACCAGCTGCCCAACGGCGCGGTCACCAACATCGTCCCCGACCCCAGCCCCGGCGCTCCGATGTGGAAGGACGGCCACGGCGCCTCCGGGTGGGGCGACGCCGCCGTCCACGTCCCCTGGGAGCTCTACCTGGCCACCGGCCGGACCGACGTGCTGGCCGACCAGTTCACGTCGATGCAGCGCTGGGTCGACTTTGCCGCCGAGGTCGCCGCCACGGGACGGCACCCGTCGCGCGTCGAGACCCATCCCGACCCGCTCCCCCACGAGCGCTACCTCTGGGACAGCGGCTGGCACTTCGGGGAGTGGCTCGAACCGGGCGACGAGATGGAGACGATCTTCGCCCGGCTCTTCACCGAAGACCACGGCCCGGTCGCCACCGCCTACCTCTTCCGGTCAGCCGGCCAGCTGGCCCGCATCGCCGACGTCCTCGGCTGCGAGGACGCCCACGACCGCTACGCCGAGCTGGAGGCTGGCGCGCTCGACGCCTGGCGCACCGAGTTCATCGACGACGACGGCCACCTCCGCCCGGCCACTCAGGCCAACCTCGTGCGGGCCCTCGCCTTCGGCCTCGTCCCCGACCACCTCCGTGCGCTCGCCGCCGCCGATCTCGTCGACCTCATCCGAGCCGCCGACACCCACCTCGGCACCGGCTTCCTCGCCACGCCATTCCTGCTCCCCGTCCTCGCCGACACCGGTCACCTCGATGTCGCCTACGAGCTGCTGTTCCAGGACACCGAGCCGTCGTGGCTGCACATGAGCGATACCACAACGACCATCTGGGAGGACTGGGACGGTGTCCGGCCGGACGGAACGGTCACCCATTCGCTCAACCACTACAGCAAGGGCGCGGTCATCTCGTTCCTGCACCGCTACGTCGCCGGACTGCAGATCCTCGAGCCCGGCTACCGACGCTTCCGCATCACCCCGATGCCAGGCGGCACCATCACCAACGCCCGTACCCACCACCACTCCCCCCACGGGCGGATCGACATCGCCTGGAGCCTCGATGGCGGCACCGGCCAGCTCGAGGTGACCGTCCCCGACGGCACCGAAGCCGAGCTGCTGCTGCCCGACGGCACGACCGACCACCTCCCGTCCGGTACCCACCACCGCAGCTGGGCCTGACCACGGCACATCTGGGCGTTCGACGCTCGGGGGACACGTCCCGATGCCTGAAGCGGGCTGCACGGTGCCGAACATGAATCCGAGGACGGAACCCGAGGTGGCCGAGGATGAGGACTCTCGAGACGGAACCCGCCGCTCCACGGGCACTCCCCTCATCTGAAATCTGTGCACCGATCAACAGCATGTGTCGATTGGTGCACAGATTTCGCCGGAAGCAGACGCCGGGCAGCCTCGACGAAGCCGAGGAGGATCTCCTCGAATCCTCCCCGCCATGCCAAAGGTACACGCGGGTGGGGGTCTTGCTGCAAGGACCCCTGGTGTGCTGACACTGCACCCCACGAGCCGGCCCGCAGGCGGTCGGCGACCGACACCACGGATGAGCACGGCCCGACGGGCCTCAGGGGGAAGGTGGCCGGATGGGCAGCGACGTACTGGGCTTCCAGGAGATCGACCGGACGCAGCTCGCGATCGTCGGCGGCAAGGGCGCGCACCTGGGGGAGCTCTCGCGGATCGAAGGCATCCGCGTGCCGGCCGGCTTCTGCGTGACCACGGACGCCTTCCGGCGGATCATGGCGGCAGCGCCGTCGATCGACGAACGGCTCGATCGGCTGTCGCGCCTGAACCCCGACGACCGGGAGGCGATCCGCTCGCTCAGCGCGGAGATCCGCCGGACCCTCGAAGGGGTCGCCATCCCCGACGATCTGGCCGCGGCGATCACCCGCGAGCTCGCCCGGCTCGGCGAGCAAGCCGCCTGTGCCGTCCGCTCCAGCGCGACGGCCGAGGACCTGCCGACGGCCTCCTTCGCTGGACAGCAGGACTCGTACCTGAACGTCGTGGGGCCGGCGGCGATCCTCCAGCAGGTCAGCCGGTGCTGGGCCTCGCTCTTCACCGAGCGGGCCGTGGCCTACCGCCTGCGGAACGGCTTCGACCACCGGAAGGTCCACATGGCCGTGGTCGTGCAGCAGATGGTCTTCCCGGAGGCTGCCGGCGTCCTCTTCACGGCCGACCCCGTCACGTCGAACCGGAGGGTCGCCTGCGTGGAGGCCAGCTTCGGCCTCGGCGAGGCCCTGGTCTCAGGCCTGGTGAACGCCGACGCCTACAAGGTGCGCGACGGTGAGATCGTCGCCAAGGCCGTCGCCACCAAGCTGCTCGCCGTCCACGCCCTGCCGGCCGGCGGGACGCAGGAGGAGGCGATCGACGCGGCGCGGCAGGAGCAGCCGGCGCTGACGGATGCGCAGGCCGTGCAACTCGCGCACCTGGGCCGGCGGATCGAAGCGCACTTCGGCCACCCGCAGGACATCGAATGGTGCCTGGTCGATGGTGGCTTCCAGATCGTCCAGAGCCGGCCGATCACGACGCTGTTCCCCATCCCCGCGGCCGGCGACCGAGAGAACCACGTCTACGTCTCCGTCGGTCATCAGCAGATGATGACCGACCCCATGAAGCCCCTGGGCATCTCCTTCTGGCAGCTGACGGCCTTCCGGCCGATGTACGAGGCCGGCGGGAGGCTGTTCGTCGACGTCACCCAGGGCCTGGCGTCGCCATCGAGCCGCGCCGGCCTCGTGGAGGGCCTGGGGAAGTCCGATCCGCTGATCGGGGACGCGCTGCGGAGCATCGTCGAACGCGACGACTTCATCCCGTTGCTCCCGGACGAGGGGCTCGGCGGGGCGCCGCCGGCGACCGCGCCGGCACCGATCGAGAACGATCCGACCATCGTCACCGAGCTGATCGGGCGCAACCAGGCTTCCATCGCCGCATTGAAGCGCGACATCAGGACGAAGTCCGGACCGGCGCTGCTCGACTTCATCCTGGCCGACATCGAAGCGCTGAAGCGGATCCTGTTCGATCCGCGGAGCCATCAGGTGTTCATGGGGGCGATGGAGGCCTCGTGGTGGCTGAACGAGCGGCTGGAGGCGTGGCTGGGCGAGAAGAACGTGGCCGACACGCTCACGCAGTCCGTCCCCCACAACGTCACGTCGGAGATGGGTCTGGCGCTCCTGGCCGTCGCGGACGTGATCCGCCCGCATCCGGAGGTGGTGGCCCATCTGCAACACGTCGAGGACGAGGGCTTGCGGGACGAGGGCTTCCTCGACGAGCTGGCCGAGCTCGAGGGCGAGCGGGACGCGCGAGACGCCTTCCGAGCCTTCCTCGACACCTACGGCATGCGCTGCGTCGGCGAGATCGACATCACGAGGCCGCGTTGGAGCGAACGCCCCACCACGCTCGTGCCGGTGATCCTCGGCAACGTCAAGAACTTCGAGCCCGGTGCTGGCGAGCGGCGCTTCGAGCAGGGGCGACAGGAGGCGTGGGCGAAGGAACAGGAGGTGCTGGAGCGGTTGCGGGCCCTGCCGGACGGGGAACGGAAGGCCGATGAGACCAAGCGGATGATCGACCGGGTCCGGACCTTCATCGGGTACCGGGAGTATCCGAAGTACGGCATGGTCAGCCGCTACTTCGTCTACAAGCAGGCCTTGCTGGAAGAGGCCGAGCGCCTCGTGCAGGCCCACGTGCTGCGCGAGAGGGAAGACATCTACTACCTCACGTTCCAGGAGCTCCACGACGTCGTGTGCTCGAACCAGGTGGATGACCAGCTCATCCGCGACCGCCGGGACGCGTTCAGGTCGTATGAAGCGCTCACACCGCCCAGGGTGCTCACGTCGGATGGCGAGGTCATCGCCGGCGCGTACCGACGCGATGACGCGCCGGCCGGTGCCCTGGTCGGCCTACCGGTTTCCGCCGGCACCATCGAGGGGCGGGCCCGCGTCATCCATGACATGGCGGAGGCCGATCTCGAAGCGGGCGACATCCTGGTCACGACCTACACGGACCCCAGCTGGTCGCCCCTGTTCGTCGCGATAGCCGGCCTGGTGACGGAGGTGGGGGGCCTGATGACGCACGGCGCGGTGATCGCACGGGAGTACGGCTTGCCGGCCGTCGTGGGCGTGGAGCAGGCCACCCGGCTGATCCGAGATGGGCAGCGGATCCGCGTGCACGGAACGGACGGGTACGTCGAGATCCTGCCCTAGGGCTACCTGTCCATGCCGGCGAGGTCTCGGCTCAGCGCGAGAGGATGGTGACGGCGGCAGTGCCGGGGGCGCCGTACACCTGGGCGTAGCCGACCTGCGGATCGCCGGGCACCTGGCGATCGCCGGCGGTGCCGCGCAGCTGGTGCACCAGCTCGTAGACCTGGCGGAGCCCCGATGCACCGATGGGCTCGCCGTTGGCGATCAGCCCGCCGTCGGTGTTGATCGGCAGTGAGCCGGTGATCTCCGTGGCGCCGTCGGCAACGAGCTTCTCCTGATCGCCGTCGGCGCAGAAGCCGTTCTCCGCCATGTGGATCACCTCCGCGCCGGCGTCGGTGTCCTGCAGTTGGATGACGTCGACGTCGTCGGGGCCGATCCCGGCTTGTTCGAAGGCGGCCTTCGACGCGTAGACGGTGGGAGAGACGTCCTCGATCACCGGGGCCGAGGTCGTGGAGACCTCGTAGGCGCCGTAGTTGCGGCTGCGCAGGGCGGTGGCCTTCACGTACACCGGCTTGTCGGTGTAGCGGTGGGCGATGTCGGCCCGGCAGAGCACGAGCGAGGCGGCGCCCTCGTCAGGGGCACAGAACATCTTCGCCGTCAGGGGGTAGTTGAGCATCGGCGAGGCAAGGATCTCCTCCTCGCTGATCGCCGACTGCCGGAAGGCGTTCGGGTTGAGGGCCCCGTTGCGGTAGTTCTTCGCCGCGACCCGGGCGAGCGTCTCATGGGAGATCCCATGGTCGTGCATGTACCTGTTGATCTTCATGCCGAAGAACTTGGTGGTGGTGAACTGGCCGTTCTCGCCGTACCAGGCCGGCACGTTGGTCAGGGTGGGATCGACCTTGAAGGCGCCGCGGGGGTGCTTGTCCATCCCGACGGCCACGACGATGTCGCCATTGCCGGCAACGATGGCGTTGGCCGCCTGCTGGGTGATCGCGGCGCCGGTCGCGCAGGCGTTGAAGACGTTGATGAACGGGATGCCCGTGAGGCCGAGAAGGCCGGTGAGCGGGTCGGCCTGCGCGACCTCCCAGCTGCCGCCGAACGCGGCGTCGACGTCGCTCCAGGCGATGCCGGCATCGCGGAGCGCGAGCTCCACGGCCTCGGCGCCCATCTCGAACGCGGACTTGTCGCCGTGACGGCCGAAGGGGTGGAGACCGACCCCGATGATCGCAACCTCGTCCATGCCTACTCCTCAGTTGCTCGTGGGAGCGAAGGCGAACGTGATGATCTCGTCGCCGTTCGCGTCCGTGTAGAACGGGATGATCTCGAGCTCGACCTCCATGCCGAAGGCGAGCTCGGCCGGGTCGTTCACGGTGAGCCGGGACTCGACGCGCACGACATCGTCCAGCTGCACGAGACCCACGCCGAAGGGAACGAACGACGCGCCGGTGGGGTCGTTCATGTAGTCGATCGCCGGAGGGAACCCCTGCGTCGTCCAGGAGACGAGCGTGCCGCGTCTCGGCAACTCGAGCTGCGCCATCGTCGCCGCACTGCAGCGCGGGCAGCGCGACTGCACCGGAAAGGTGACGGCGCCACAGTCGCTGCACCGGCTGCCCAGGAGTCGGGGCTCCTCGGAGGGCCAGGTGAACAGGTCCGCGATCGGCTTCTGCATGACCGCATGCTAACTCCTAAACATCTACATGTCTCTGGGTCACGCTGCCTGCGGGCGCCCGCGCCCTCGGGCCGGTGAGGAGGAGAGGCCCCGACGGCCCATGGGTCGAACGGACCAGATCTCGGCGACAGGCTCAAGACGCTCCGAGACGTGACGACAGACACACGTACTGGCTGTGGCGGCACGAGCCACGTCCATGGAGGGGGGACACGATGTCCACGACCCGCACGTCTCGCATGGGATCACGCACTGCGTACCTGACCGTGGTCGCGGTGCTCGCGGCCCTGGCCGTGGTGGCCGGCGCCTGCAGCTCCGGCTCCTCGGGTCAGGCCAAGACCGGCTCGACCAGTCAGCCTGTGGACGGCAGCGCCGAGGGGACCCCGGTGGACGGCGGCAGCCTGGTGATCGGCATCGGTGCCGAGACCAGCGGGTGGAACCCCGACGTCGACCAGTGGGCCGACGCCGGCAACCTCGTCGGGTCCTCGGTGCTCGAGCCGCTCGCCGAGATCGGGGCGGACAAGGGTGCGAAGCCGTGGCTGGCCGACTCCTGGATCGCCAACGACACGTTCGACTCGTGGTTGATCAAGCTCAAGCCGAACATCACCTTCCAGAACGGCGAGAAGTTCGACGCTGCCGCCGTCAAGAAGAACATCGACTTCTTCGCCACGGGCCCGTTCGGCGGGATCGCGCTCGGTTCCCTGATCAAGGACACCGAGGTGGTCGACCCGCTCTCGGTGAAGGTCAACCTGACCCAGCCGTGGGGCGCCTTCCCGAGCTCGTTCCTGGCGGGAGCGACCTACATGATGGCGCCCGAGATGCTCGACTCGGCTGACCACGGATCGACCCATCCGATCGGGACCGGGCCGTTCACGTTCGACTCCTGGCAGCCCGGCGGCTCGTTCAAGGCGAAGAAGAACCCGAACTACTGGCAGCCGGGGCTGCCCCACCTCGACTCGATCGAGTTCCGGGTGATCCCCGACGACACGTCGCGATCCGCCGCGCTCGCCAGCGGCGACGTCAACATGATCATGACCACCAGCGCGGCGCAGGCCGCCGACCTGGCCGACAACCATACGGTCATCAAGGACTGGTCGACCGAGAACGTCATCGTCCTGGCCAACACCGCGCCGACGGTGGGGGGCAAGCCCAACCCGCTCGGCGACATCCACGCTCGCAAGGCCCTCGCCTACGCCACCGACCGGCAGGCCGTCGCCGACCTCATCGGCGAGGGCGTCGACACGCCGACCTCGCCGTGGGCGGCCAGCAACCCCTGGGGCATGCCCGACGACCAGAACGGCTACGTCGACCACGACGTCGACCAGGCCAAGGCCGAGCTCGCCCTGTACACACAGGACACCGGAGCATCGTCGCTCGACTTCACCGTGCTCGGCACCCCGGGCGAGGACGACATCAAGGTGCTCCAGCTCCTTCAGAGCCAGTGGAAGGAGGTCGGCATCAACATGAGCATCGAGACGCTCGAGCAGACCGCCTACATCTCGCGGGCCGTCGTGAGCGACTTCCAGGCGCTCTTCAGCCGCAACTACGGCTACGCCGATCCCGACACGAACTACATCTTCTGGTCGGCGACCACGGCCAAGGGCGTCGGCACCCTCAGCATCAACTTCGCCCAGTACACCAGCGACAAGCTGCAGGCCGACCTCGACACGGGACGCGAGAGCGGGTACCTCGACGTCCGGCGCAAGGCCTACAACGATCTGGCGAGGGACCTCAACGCCGGCTTCGCCAACCTCTGGCTCTACCGCACCCCGTACTCCTTGATCGCCGACCCGAAGGTGCAGGGCCTCGCGAAGGTCCGTGAGGTCGGCTTCGGCAACTACCAGCCCAAGACCTGGCTGGGTGACCTCTGGCGCAGCCAGAGCTGACCCGTCCCACGGCTGCTGTCGAGGCGGTCCCCTACGTCGCCGCGGCCGTACGGCCGCCACCGAGCTCGAGGTCGTGCTCTTCGTAGCGCGCGACTCGGAACCGGCCCGTCTCGCAGGGGACACCGGCGACCGGCAGGGTCGTCGGCGGTGAACAGCATCGTCATCCGGGGTGGGAAGGTCCTGGAGACCAGCACCGCGTTCGAGGCGGTGGCGTCGAGCGGTCACCGGAGAACGTGACGGTGCCGGTCTCGCTCAGTCCGCGCGGATCGACGAGCTGGGCCCACGGTAGATACGAGCCGTCGAGGACGACGAGACGCTCTGGTCGGTGGACGCCCTCGGCGAGCAGCTCGTGAAGCGGCTGGCGTGGAGAGTGGTGGTCGTGAGCAACGGCAAGGGTGTGGTGGTGCGGGCCACCATCACCTTCGACCCACCGTCATCACACGTCTGACTCGCCGCGCCGGCTCGCGCGCGTGATCGCTCGTCGCGAGGCTCGATCGGCCCGCCGCGCTGGAGCTCAGCGGCGGTTCACGTTGCCCGCGTCCACCGGGATGACGGTTCCGGTGATGTAGCGGGCCTCGTCGGACGCGAGCCAGGCGACGGTGTTGGCGACGTCGATCGCCTCGACCGCCTCCACCGGCATGGCGTTGGTGAGGGAGTTCGCGAGCTCGGGGACGTGCTGGATGATCACCGACACGTTGCCGTCGTTCGCCATCGGCGTGCGGACGGTGGTGGGAGCGACGCTGTTGACGCGGATGCTGTGCGGCGCCAGGAAGTTGGCCCACGAGCGCATCAGGCCGATCACGCCGTGCTTGGCCGCGGTGTAGCCGAGCATGCCAGGGACATCGGAGGGTGAACCGGTCAGTCCGCCGGTCGAGCTGGTGAGGATGATGGAGCCGCCTTGGCCGTTCTCGATCATCGATGGGATGGAGACGCGTCCGGTGTTCCAGACGCCGGTGAGGTTCACACCGATGACCTCGTCCCACTGCTGCTCGGCCGATGCGAAGCCGCCCGGCCCGATGCCGGCGTTGGCCACCACGACCGTGACGGGGCCGAGCTCGGCAACCCCGGCGTCGAACGCCTCCTGCAACGCCTGGACTTCGCGGACGTCAGCCTCGTAGGCAGCCATCCGCCTCCCAAGGGCCTCCACCTGGCGCACCGTCTCGTCGAGGTCGTCGGGCTTCGACATCTCATAGCCGACAGACCCGATCTGCTGGCAGATGTCGATTCCGATGATGTCGGCCCCCTCCTGCGCCATGCGGACGGCGTGTGCACGGCCTTGGCCCCGCGCCGCGCCGGTGATGAACGCCACCTGACCGTCGAGCTTTCCCATGTGTTCTCCCGTGTGTTCGGACCGCCGGATCGTCCGCGGCGGTCAGAGGACCGAGGTGGGCGGCATCCGCCAGCTTCGACGTCCGACCCCAAGGCACTCGAGCACCGCAACCCCCCACGAAGTCGGAGCGCTCGTTCTAATTGGCGACGACCGGTCCGTCAAGGGTTCCTCGGCGCCGGGTCGCCGTGGATCGGCGCTAGGCGACCACGCCTCGAACCTTCAGGTCGACGATGGTGTCCCAATCGAGGCCGATCGACTCGAGGATCTCGTCGCCGTGCTCGTTGAACTCGGGCGCACGCTTCGGGGCAGGGGACTCGTCGCCGAACCGAATGGGCGGGGCCACGAGCTGGAACGCCACGCCCTCGGAGGTCGTGTAGTCCTGGATGTACGCGTTGGCCGTGCTCTGCGGATCGGCCGCGACCTCGAGCGTGTTCTGCACCATCGTCCACTGCCCCGAGAACGGCTCGAGCTTCTGGCGCCACTCGTCGGCTGTGTGCTCGGCGAAGGCCTTCGCCAGCTCCTCGGTCCCGGCCTCCGCGTTGGCCATGATCGCGTCGGCGTCGACGAATCGTTCGTCGTCGACGAGGTCGGGGCGATCGATGATCTGGCACATCTCGGCCCAGTACTTCCCCGGCTGGAGGCAGACGAGCGCGACGAAGCCGCCGTCGCTGGTCTGGTAGTTGCTGACGAGCGGGTTGCCCGTCGGGAACCCACCCGGCGGCGGTCCCCAGGGGACCTGCATCTGGAGCGACAGGGCCATCGCGGCACCCATCGACCAGATGCCGACACCGAGCAGCGACACGTCGACCGTGGTCGCCTCGCCGGTCTGCGCCCGATGGAACAGGGCGCCCATGATCCCGCCGGCGATGGTCATGCCGCCGATCGAGTCGCCGAACGCGGGGGCCGGCGGCGCCGGCACCCGCGGGCTCTCCGGATCCTTGAGGCCGTACGCGATGCCGGCCCGGTTCCAGTACGCCAGCGCGTCGTACGAGCCGCGGTCCCGATCGGGGCCGTGCTCACCCTGGCCGGTGCCCCGGACATAGATGATGTCGGGGTTGTGGGCCCGGATGTCGTCGACGTCGATCCTCAGCTTGGTCCGCACGCTCGGCAACTTGTTGGTGAGGAACACGTCGCACGTCTCGGCGATCTTGTAGAGCACCTCGAGGCCGGCATCGGACGTCAGGTCGAGCGCGAGGGACTTCTTGCCCCGGTTCGAGTGCTCGAGGAGCACGTGCACCCCACCGCCGAAGGACACGGTGCCGCTCGACGCGAGGCCGCGCATGGCGTCACCCCGCTCGACGTGCTCGATCTTGATGACCTCGGCGCCCCATTCGGCGAGCAACGCCGAGGCAGCCGGCACGAACGTGTGCTCGGCCACCTCCAAGATCCGGACACCTTGCATCACTGCGGTCACACGACCCCCTCCAACAATCGATTCGATGAGCACGCTATGCCAGCAGCGGCCGGCGTCGGGTTTGATCCACCGTTCGACCATGTGCGATCGCCGAAATCACCGCCGGTCCGGCGACGAGCGTGGCCCGGGACGACCTCTGGTCAGAACATGCCGATGCCGGCCGCCTCGTTGCGTTCCTTCCACACCGCTCGGGACATGCGGGTGGTGTCGACGTCGGTGGCCATGGCCCGGAGAGCACCGACGGTGGCCTGGTCCTTGGCCGTGTGCTCGAACGGGTCCCAGTCGAAGAAGCGGCACGCGTTCTGCCAGGTGATCTTGTGGATCTCGTCGTCGGTGCAGCCCGCCTCCTGCAGCTCGCCCCAGGCGTGCTCGGGTGAGTTCGGCCACGTCGTGTCGGTGTGGGGGTAGTCGCACTCCCAGGCGATGTTGTCCAAGCCGATCCGATCCCGCAGCAGCAGACCCGACGGGTCGGTGATGTAGCAGGCGAGGATGTGGTCGCGGAACACCTCGGAGGGCTTCTTGCCGCCCCATGAGTCGGCGTGCTCGAGCCATTCCTGGTTCGTGACGTGGCGATCGATGCGATCGAAGTAGAAGGGGATCCAGCCGATGCCCCCTTCGGACAGGGCCACCTTCAGGTCGGGGAACCTGCGCAGGGTCGGACCGAACAGCAGGTCCTGCGCGGTGATGGCGCTGATCTGGCAGGCGAGCACCATGAGGTGGTCGACGGGCGCCTCCGCCGGCCGCTTGATGACGTCGAAGCCGGCGCCGATGTGGAGCGACAGGACCATGCCGGTCTCGGACAACGCCTGGAACATCGGGTCCCAGTACCCGGAGAGGAAGCTCGGGTAGCCCTGCACGTGCGGGGTCTCGAGGAAGCTGACCGACCGGCACCCCTTCTTGGCGATGCGGTGGATCTCCTGCACGGCGAGGTCGATGTCCCACATCGGGACCAGCCCGAGCGGGATGAACCGGCCGGGATAGGCGGCGCACCACTCATCGAGGACCCAGTCGTTGTAGCCCCGCAGCATGACGAGACCGAGCTCCTTGTTGTCACCCTCGGCGAACGTGCGGGCGTTCCAACCGGCCATCGTGGGGAAGTTCATCGACGCCAGGACGCCGTTGGCGTTCATGTCGCGCACCCGCTCGTGGACATCGAAGCAGCCCGGGCGCAGCTCGGAGTACGACCCGGGGTTGAAGCCCCACTCCTGCTTCGGCCACCCGACGGTGGCGGCCATGCCGAAGGGCGTGGAGGTCTTCGTGCCCTGGAAGACCCATTCGTCGACGCCCTCCGCGTTGCGGACCACCTTGGGAACCTGGTCGCGCCACTTCTCCGGGACGTGGTTCTCGAACATGTCCGGCGGTTCGATGAAGTGGTCGTCGATGCTCACCAGGATCATGTCGTTCATCTGCATGACGCCCATGGTGATTCCCGGGGGCCACTCAGGTCAAGAACCAGGTTTCCGCTTTTCGAGAGCATCGTTTCGGCGGACTCGTCAGCGAACGAGGGCCACGACGGCATCGAGGACGGTGCCGTGTCGTCTTCGCCGGCCAGGCGCGCCAGGGACCTTGGCCTCTGGAGGCGGGGATCCACGCGTCCTACGGTCCAGGAGCGAGCTGCCGCATCGACCCGCCGGAGTTGATCCGATCGGTCGAGCTCGGAGGGACTCCATGACCACGACGAAGCGATGGGCCGACCTCACCACGGCCCAGCGCGCGGCGATCGTCACCGCCGGGGCGGTCGAAGTCGCCCTGACCGCCGTGGCGCTCGCCGACCTGGCCCGACGATCCAAGACCCTGGTGCGAGGACCGAAGGTCCTCTGGGTCCTCGGGTGCTTCGTGCAACCGGTCGGACCCATCGCCTACCTGGCGGTCGGCCGGCGCCGGCGCTGAACCCACTCGCTCGGGATGTCCGTCTGTACAGGCGGTTTCAGGGAATGAGCGCCGGCAGCGCGTCCCAGCCGCGAAGGGTGGAGGACGACGCCATGCGGGCGTTGTCGGCGTCGATCGTCCACTCGGGGAACCGTTTCAGGATCTCCTCGAGGGCGATCCTGCCCTCGAGCCGCGCCAGCGCGGCACCGAGGCAGTAGTGGATGCCGTGGCCGAAGCTGAAGGCATGGACGCCGGTTCGATGGATGTCGAAGCGATCGCCGTCGGGGACTCGCCGATCGTCCCGGTTGGCGGACGCCATGATGGCCATCATCACGCTGCCTTCCGGCACCGTCGTGCCGTGCAGCTCCACGTCCTTGGCGACGCAGCGGCAGAACTGCTGGGCCGGGGACTCGAAGCGCACCACCTCCTCGACGGCACCCTGCACCACTGAGGGATCCTCGACGATCTCCCGTCGCTGGTCGGGGTGGTCGGCCAGGACCTTGCCGGTCCAGGCGATGAGGTGACCGGTCGTCTCGCTGCCGGCCGCGGCGATGAGCGACGTGTAGGTGAGCACCTCCTCGCGAGTGAGTCGGCGGAGGGTGCCGGTTTCGTCTTCGAACTCGAAGTTGAGCAGGTCGGTCATGAGGTCGTCGGAGGGATGCTCGGCGCGCCATTCGATGTACTCGGCGAACATCGCACCGCTGCCGAAGCCCTCCTCCGGCTCGATCGGCTCGCCCGGCTTGCTGCGGACGCCCTTGTCCGACTGCTCACGGATGGCCACCTGGTCCGATTCGGGGATGCCGAGCAGCATGCCGATCGTCCGCATCGGCAGCTGCGCGCCGAGGTCGGCGATGAAGTCGAACCGCCCCGAGCCCACGATGGGGTCGAGGCTCCGGGCTGCGAACGCGCGGATCTGCGGCTCCAGCTCGGCGACCCGTCGCGGGGTGAACAGGCGGGCCACCAGCTTCCTGTGGATCGTGTGGACCGGCGGGTCCTCGAAGATGAGCATGCCCGGTGGCATCTCGAGGTCGGCGCGGATGAAGTCCAGGATCGCGCCGCGACCGGAGATGAACGTCTCGTGGTCGGCGAGGACCCGCTCGACGTCATCGGCCCGGCTGACGGCGAAGAAGTCGTGGCGCTCGTTGTAGTAGAGCGGTGCCTCGTCCCGGAGCCGCTTGTAGACCGGGTAGGGATCGGCGTCGATCTCCAGGTCGTACGGGTCGTAGTACAGATCGCTCGGACTCGTCACGGACACGTTCGATCTCCCTCGGTGGGCCGACGGCGGTTGCTCATGCCGGAGTCGGCACCTCGAGCCCGAGCAACCCTCCGAGCGTGCCGCCGAGGATCGCCTTGCGATCCTCGGGGTCGACGCCTCTGAACTGGTGCTCGATCGCCTCCTGGCTGTGCATGAAGGTGCCCTCGGCGTGGGGATAGTCGGCTCCCCAACAGAGCGTCGAGATCCCGGTGACATGCCGACAGGCGATCGCCACGGGATCGTCCTGGAACGAGACGTGGATCTGACGCTTGACGTACTCGCTCGGCATGAGCGGGAAGGGCCAGCGCTCGTTGAGTCGGAACAGCTGTGCCATGCCCGGCTGGTCGTCGGCGGGACGATCGTCGTCCCACGTGCCGACCCACCAGTCGCGCAGCTGCCCGATGCCGAGCGTCCACGCCTTGTCCATCGCCGCGACGGTCGAGACGAGCCAGTGCGCGTTGAACTCCACCAGCAGGAAGTGGAGCTCCGGGAACCGCTCGAGGACGCCGCTGCCCACCAGCGACACGACGATCCGCTGCGCAGCCATGGCCCCCATCAGGGCGGCTCCCATCATCCGGTCGACGATCAACTCGTCGTCCAGCACGTCGTGGTTCTGGGCGCGGACGCCGGCGATCATGCCCTGGAGGGTCGGCGAGGCCTGCTGGTTCACCTTCACGCCGCCGGTCGCCACGTGGAAGGCCACGAGCATGCCGTTGGCCTGTGCCGCGGCCCACACCCGGTCGAGCTCACGCGAGGTGTACGGGACCGGCGAGACCGCCGGCAGGATGATCGCCCGCGCGCCGAGTGCAGCCACACGCTCGATCTCGGCCACGGCATCGTCGATGTCGCTCAGCGGGATGGGCGAGGTGGTGACCACGCGGTTGCGGTAGGGCGCGAAGGCCTCCGTGACGTAGTCGCTGTACACCCGGGCGTGGGCGATCGACAGCTCGTGATGATCGTGGGTGAACAGCCCGAACAGGGCGTGGTTGGGGTGCATCAACTGCCCCCAGATCCCGTCCGCGTCCAGGTCCTCGATGATCCGGGCAGGATCGCTGCTCTGCGGCGACCCGTCGTGATGGCGGTACTGCCCGTAGGTCCAGCCCTCGAAACCGGGCGTGTGGAGCTTGCGGAACTGGGTGTAGTCGTCGTCACCGAGCGGCTCGATCTCGAAGTCCTCTTCCCACACCGCGAGCTCCCGGAGGTGCTTCGGCAGGCGAGAGGTGAAGAGGTCGGTGGGTTCGACGAAGTGGCCGTCGGCGGAGACGATGAGATCGGTCATGGGTTGCTCCCCTTCTTCGTGCATTCGTCGATCAGCCGACATTGGCCGCGATCACCTTCTCGTAGGCATCCAGCACCGGCAGGATCTCGTCCTTGTCGACGGTGTCGAACGCGACGACCACCTCGGCGACACCCAGTGCGGCGAGGCGTTCGAGCCTGGCTCTGAACCTCTCGTCGTCGACGGCGTCCTGGACGAACCAGATGATCGGTCCGGAGTCGGCGCGTCCGGCTTCGCTCCACCGGCGTCGGAGCTCCGTGAGCCGGTCTTCGACCCAGCGGATGCTGCCTCCGGGCATCCATCCGTCCGCCCAGTCGACGATCGCCTCGATCGCCCGCTCCCGTCCGGCCGCGCCGAGGAGCACCGGGATCGACGGCTGCGCCGGCTTCGGCCAGGCCCAGCTCCGCTCGAGGTTCGCGTGCTCACCGTGGTACTCCGCCTCGGTCTCGGTCCAGAGGGCTCGCATCAGCTCGACGTGCTCCTGCACGACGGCCCGCCGGTCCTTGTACTCGTGCCCGTGGTTGACGAGCTCGTCGGGGTTCCAGCCGTAGCCCACACCGAGCGTGAGACGCCCTCCGGACAACGAGTCGAGCGTGGCGAGGGCCTTGGCCAGGGCGATGGGATCGTGCTGGGCGGGGAGGGACGTGCAGGTTGCGATCGCGAGGGAGGTCTGGGCGGCCACGAACGAGAGCGCCACGTACGGGTCCAGCAGACGGGGGTAGGTCTCCGGGATGGTGTCGCCGCCACCGGGAAAGCAGGCGGGATCGGAGGAGACCGGGATGTGCGTGTGCTCCCCGAGGACGAGTGAGGTGAAGCCGCGGTCGGCGGCCGCGCGCGCGAGCTCGAGGAACGGCATCTGGTCCGTGGCGCGATAGAGCACGCCAACGCCTGGGAACCCAGACGAACCGCCGGCGTTGCCCCCGCTCATGTCACGACCACGACTACTGCGTACCGCAGAACATCGGACCTGGTCAACTATTTGACGGATCATCGAACGTCGCCTTCGCCGGGTGCAGCGTCGCGACCGAGTCCGTCAGGAGGAAGCCGCCGCTCCCCGACGAGATCAATCCAGCAGGTCGACCACCAACCGCTCGGCCAACGTCGATGCCTCGAGGTACTGCATGTTGATGTCCTGGAGGGCGGCCCAGATGTCTCGAGCTCGGGCGGTGTCGGCGCTGCCCATGGCTGCGATGAGCTCCGACACGAGGGCGCGGGCCCTGCGGTTCGACTTGGCCACGCCGGGCAGGCCCTTCGCGTCCGCGGCGATCGCCGGCAGCACGCCGACGCGCACCCAACTGAGGATCTCGGCGGTGACCGTCAGGGCGGGGTTCTGCATGGCGGCGAAGCACAACGCCGACGTGGTGTCCCAGACGCGGACGAACCGGCCGGTGTCCTCGACGGAGGCGCCGAGCTCGGCATCGAGCTCCTCGAGCTGCCTGAGGGCCCGCTTGCCGATCCGAGCGGCCACGAGCTCGATCATGGCGGGCTCGACCAGTTGCAGGGCGCGGTAGAAGTCGGCGAGCGTGGTCTGACGGGCCTCGAGGACGATGCTGGCCAGCTGCGCCGCGACCTGGGTGGACGGGGTCCTGATGGTGGCGCCGGCCCGATCACCACCGCGCAGATCGAGCAGGAACTCCATCTCCAGGATCCGCAACGCCTCGCGCAGGGTCGGACGGGAGATCCCGAACTCGGTGGCGAGGTCGGCCAACGACGGGAGCCGGTCGCCCTCGCGCAGCTGACCCTCCGCGATCCGAGCTCGCACCTCGGTCGCGACGGAGATCGCACGCCGAGGCGCGGGATCCGGACCCGCCTGGGCCGCGCGGGCCCTCCAGAGCGGGGTCATGTCGATGGGCCGGCGGCTCCGGCTGCGGGAGACGAGCATCCGGCTCGTCGTGAACAGGTAGTCGCTCCACGTCCGCTTCGCGAGCGCGCCGTCCTGTCGCCGCGCGGCATCGAGGAACGCGCCGTGGCTGACCACCACCCGGCGGGCGATCTGCTCGGACGCCGCCCGGTCCATGCTCCCGATGGCCGTGTAGGTCTGCCCGGCGTAGATGTCACGGAAGACGCCGGCGAGCACGCCGAGGGTGCGGTTGCCGGACAGGTCGGTCACCGCCTGGTCGAACGCGGCGACCGCGGTGACGAAGGGAAGCGGGTCGTCCTCGACCGCCCGCTCCGCGTCGTGCAGCTCGACCAGTCGCTCGATGTCGTCGGGCCCCGCTCGCGACGCGAGCTGCTCGGCCGCCGGCGGCTCGATCACGAACCGGGCCTCCTCGAGGTGGGCGAGCGTGGCCTTGCGCAGCTGCAGCAACAGCGCCACGTAGCGGCCCACCGCGTCGAGCCCCGGCTTGCGGACCACGGCGCCACCACCGCGGCCACGCCGGATCTCGAGGAGCGACTGCGACTCGAGGATGCGCAGCGCTTCGCGGAGCGTGTCCCTGGACACCTGCAACTGGGTCGTGAGCTCGGGCTCGGACGGCAGCCGCTGGTTTGCGACGAGCTCACCGCTGAGGATCTGCCGTCGGAGATCTGCGGCGAGGAGGTGCGAGATCTTGGTCGTGCGACCCGGCACCCCACGCCACGCGACGTCGGCCGATCGCCCGTCCGATGAGCCCTCGACGCCGAGGCTCGCGGTCCGGCCTCCGACGTCGCTGGTCATGGGCTGATGAGCATAATGGCGCTCGCCCTGGTCGACGCCCGATGGCTGGCCGCGCCGGCACGCCCTCTCGAAGGTCCGCCGGCCGCCGGTACCGGGCGCCTGCCGGAGACCCGGTACGCGCCAACCTGCGACCGGGTCAACTATTTCCTTGGCAGAGACCGCCAACGGGGTTATGGTCCGATCCGTCGTCCAGGGGGGCGGCGGAGGACGAGGAGGATGTCGAATGCCGGGTCGTCTCGAGGGCAAGGTCGCCTTCATCACGGGAGCAGCGCGGGGCCAGGGTCGAGCCCACGCCGTCCGCATGGCGGAGGAGGGCGCCGACATCATCGCCGTCGACATCTGCGCCCAGATCGAGTCGAACCTGTACCCGTTGGCCACGCTCGAGGACCTGCAGGAGACCGAGCGAGCGGTCAAGGCGCTCGGCCGGCAGGTCGTGGCCCGAGTGGGCGATGTCCGGGAGCGCGGCGACCTGCGAGCCACCGTCGAGGAAGGCGTCCAGCAGTTCGGGAAGATCGACATCCTCGTCGCGCAGGCCGGCATCCTGCCGATGGGGCAGACCGATGACCCGATGGACTTCGTCGACGCCAGCGACGTCGACCTCCTCGGCGTCATGAACGCCGTCGCCGTGACCCTGCCCCACATGCCCAACGGCTCATCGATCATCATCACGGGCTCGACCGCCGCCATGATGTCGGGCACCGTGCAGGGCGCCCCCGGCGGGGCGGGGTACGCCTGGGCCAAGAACGTGCTCATGGGGTACACGGAGCAGATGGCGCTGCACCTCGCCACGCGGATGACCAGGGTCAACTGCATCCACCCGACGAACTGCAACACCCACCTCGTCCAGAACGAGCAGGTGTACAAGATGTTCTGTCCGGACATCGAGAACCCGACCCGCGAGGACGCCGAGCCCCGGTTCGTCTACTTCCAGGGCATGCCGATCCCGTACATCGAGCCCGAGGACACCGCCAACCTCGCCGTGTTCCTCGCCTCGGACGAGTCGCGCTACATCACGGGCCAGCAGATCCGCATCGACGCCGCCTCGCTCCTGAAGTTCCCGAACGGCCCGGCCTGACCGTGAGAGAGGGGGGTCGAACGCCGCTGGTCGATTTCGACCACCACTCCGCGGAGTTCAACGCCGACGCCGACGCCGCGTGGAAGGAGCTGCGAGAGACCTGCCCGGTCGCCTGGTCGGAGCACCACGGTGGCTTCTGGGTGGTGTCCGACTACGACGGGAACCATGAGGTGCTCAAGAACACCGACGTGTTCACCTCCGAACGGTGGCCGGAGGACGACGGCCAGGGGACCGCGTTCATCCCCAAGGCGGGAGTGGGCGAGGTGACCCTGCCGCTGGAGGTCGATCCGCCCAACCACATCGGGCCGCGTCAGCTGCTGAACCCCTTGCTGTCGCCCGGCGCGGTCGAGGCGATGCGGCCGAGAGTGGTCCACTGGATCACGCACCACATCGACGCCGTGATCGAGCGGGGCGAGTGCGACCTCGTCTACGACCTGACGAGCCCCATCCCGGCGCAGGTCACCCTGGAGTGGCTCGGCTTCCCGTTGGAGCACGCCGCGGCGACGTCCTACGCCTTCCACGACATGTTGGGGTACGCGAGCGACACGGAGGAGTGGGGCCGGGCCTTCGAAGGCGTCATCCGCACCGTCGAACTGCTGGGTGAGACGGTCGCGGCTCGCCGTGTCGAGCCGCGCGACGACGTCATCAGCTACCTGCTCGCCAACGAGCTCGACGGCGAGCCCCTGGACGACAACACGATCGTCAACATCTGCATCGTCCTCGTCGGGGGCGGCGTCGACACCACCACGGCGCTGACCTCGAGCGCGCTCGTCCACCTCAACCGAGATCGTGAGCTGCGCCAGCGCCTCATCGACGAGCCCGAGCTGATGGTCCCGGCCACCGAGGAGTTCCTGCGGATGTATCCACCGCTCGCCACGATCGCCCGGACGACGCGCGTGCAGACCGAGCTGCGCGGGTGCCCGGTCCAGCCCGGTGACCGGGTCCTGGTGTCCCGCCACTCCGCGAACTACGACGCCACCCAGTTCGAGAGCCCCGAGGAGTTCCTCCCCGACCGGTTCCCGAACCGGCACGTGAGCTTCGGCCTCGGCCCGCATCGCTGCGTGGGCTCGCACCTCGCCCGCCTGCAGTTCCGGGAGATGCTCACCCAGATCCTCCGGCGCATGCCGGACTACGAGATCGATGAGACGGACATCGCCTCCTACACCGACCGCGGCTTCGCTCAGGGTTGGGTGAAGCTCCCCGCCCGGTTCACGCCGGGGCCGAAGGTCGGCGAACGGGGGCCCGAACCGATGGGAACGACCGCACGATGAGGATCACCGTCGACCGCTCGATGTGCTCGGGTCACGCGCTGTGCTTCGGGGCTGCGCCGGAGCTCTACACGCTCGATGACGACGGCTACTCGAACGTCGACGAGCTCGACGTGCCGGCCGGCATGGAGGAGCGGGCTCGACGTGGGATGTTGGCCTGTCCCGAGCGAGCCATCTCCCTCGTCGACGACTGACCCGTCCGGACCGCCGCGCTCGGTCGGGTCAACGAATGCAGGGGAGCTTTGGTGTCGATGTCTGAGCAGGTAATCGGTTCATTGAACGGCAGGGTCATCATCATCACCGGCGCGGCGTCGGGGATGGGGAGGGCGAGCGCATTGCGGTGCGCGGCCCTGGGCGCGGAGGTGGTGGCCGCCGATCTGAACGCGGATGGCGCGGCCGCCGTCGCCGAGGAGATCGGGTCGTCCGGCGGCACGGCGATGGCTCACACCGTCGACCTGACCGTCGAGGACGACGTGGACGCGCTCGTCGATGCGACCGTCGAGCGCTTCGGCACGGTGCACGCGCTCTACAACAACGCCTACGCCGTCCATCCGGGAGCAGCGACCGACCTCGTCAACACGAGCCTGGAGGCCTGGGACTGGACGATGCGGACGTGCCTGACGAGCCAGTTCCTGTGTTGCCGAGCCGTGCTCCCGCACATGCTCCGGAACGGCACCGGGTCGATCATCAACGTCTCCTCCGGCAACGGCCTCGCCGGATCGACGACGTCCGCGGCCTACGGGGCCGCCAAGGCCGGCACGATCGTGCTGACCAAGTACATCGCGACCCAGTACGGCAAGCAGGGGATCCGGTGCAACACGATCGTGCCCGGTTGGACCATCGAGACCGGATGGACGAGCAGCGCGGAGGACTTCACCGAGGCCCAGCTGAAGCTGTTCGACCGAGCGCTGGCGGACGTGTGCATGCCGCGCCTCGCCGTGCCTGATGACATCGCGCCCGTCGTCGCGTTCCTTGCGTCCGACGAAGCCAAGTACGTGCAGGCGGCGACCATCGACGTCAACGGCGGCCTGTTGGCGCACATGCCCGGCGTCGCCGGGCGCCCCGCGCGGGCGACCCCGAGCGCCGACTGAGGCCGGAGAGGACGAGGACGATGGCAAGCGAGCAGGCGCAGGCGGTCCACCGGTGGCTTCGCGACCAGCGCAGCGACGCCCGCGCAGGCGCACCGATCCCGATGTCTCGCGCCGAGCAGCGCGCGGCGGCCGAACAGGTCGGCGACAGCACGTCAGAGCCGAACGGGGTGAGGTTCGAGGACGTCGACGCGGGCGGGGTGCCCGCCCAATGGGTATCACCCGACGGCGCCGCGCCGAGCAGGGTGCTCCTCTACTTCCACGGCGGCGGCTACTGCTTCTGCTCGATGCACTCCCACCGCAAGCTCGTCGGACACCTGGCCAAGGCCGCGGGCTGCCGCGCCCTGAACGTGGCCTACCGACTGGCGCCCGAGGACCCGCATCCCGCTGCGGTCACCGACGCGCTGGCCGCCTATCGCTGGCTGCTCGACCAAGGCGTCGAATCCGCCCGCATCGCCGTCGCCGGCGACTCGGCCGGCGGCGGACTCGCCGTCGCACTCCTCCTGAAGGCGAGGGATGAGGGCATCCCGCTGCCGGCCGCTGGAGTGCTCATGTCGCCCTGGGTCGACCTCGCCATGACCGGCGACAGCCTGATCACCCGAGCCGAGGTCGACGTGCGGCAAGAGCCCATCGGCACGAAGTGGTGCGCTGACCTGTTCCTCGGCGACCGAGATCCGCGCGACCCCTACGCCTCACCGCTCTACGGCGACCTCGCGGGCCTGCCTCCCCTGTACATCCAAGCGGGCGACTGGGACACGCTCGTCGACGACTCGCACCGCCTGGCCGACAAGGCCCGTCGCTCCGGTGTCGACGTCCGCCTCGACGTCTTCCCGGAGATGCTGCACGCGCACCAGATCTGGGCCGGCAACATGCCCGAAGCCGACGACGCCGTCGCCCGCATCGGCGAGTACCTGCGACAACATCTCGCCATCGCGCCACCCACCGGCAACGCCGATCACGCCGATCTCGCCGATCACGCCGGCCGCACGCTCGAGCTCGACCCGACGACCAGCACCTCGTGACCAGCTCCGGCCCGGCGCTGCCCGTCGGCCTTCTCTACCGTCAGACCGACGCGGCGATGCCGCTCCTCGAGCTCGCGCGCGCCGCCGAGGAGCGCGACTTCGACTGCATCATCGTCGGTGAGCACACCCACATCCCCGTGTCTCGGGAGTCTCCGTTCCCCGGCACCATCGACGGCGACCTGCCTGACGCCTACCCGGAGTTCCCCGACCCGTACGTCGCGCTCGCGTTCATCGCCGCGCAGACCTCGTTGAACATCGCGGTCGGTGTCGCCCTCGTCGCCCAACACGACCCGATCGCACTGGCCAAGACCATCGCCACGCTCGACCACCTGTCGGACGGACGGTTCACCCTGGGGGTCGGGTTCGGCTGGAACCGCGAGGAGCTCGCCAACCACGGGAAGGCCTTCAAGGATCGCCGAGCGATCGTCCGTGAATACGTCGAGTTGATGAAGACGCTGTGGACCGAGACCGAGGCCGGGTACCACGGTCAGCATGCCAACCTCGAGCGCAGCTGGTCCTGGCCCAAGCCGGTGCAACCATCGATCCCGGTGCTCCTCGGCGTCCAGGCCGGAGAGCTCGGGATGGAAGCGATCGTCGAGTGGGGCGATGGTTGGATCCCCGGCGGGAGCAACGCGAAGTGGCTCGCCGCCCGGCTCGGCGAGCTCCGACGTCGGTGGATCGACGCCGGGCGTTGCGAGTCCGGCCCCATCGTGTGGCCCATGCAGGAGGTGGTCGACGACGACCAGCTGCGCGCCCAGCTCGACCGCTTCGACGAGCTGGGCGTCGACCAGGTCGTGCTCGACATCCCCACCGCCACCCGCGGCGAGATCCTGCCGCTCCTCGATCGCTACGCAAGGGTGATCGCGACGCGCGGGTGACCACGGCCAGGGCGGCCCGTTTCGGATCCGAGCCCCGATCCGAAATCTGTGCAGGGATCCACCTATGGCGTCGATCTCTGCACAGATTTCGTCGACCTCGAGCAGCCTGACCCTCCGTACCGTGGAACCGTGATCCTCCCCGAGCACCGGGACTCCCGGTTCATCACCATCCGCCGCGGGGGAACGCTCACGGACTCCGACCATCGGCTCCTGGCTCTGTGGGCCGCCGCCTGCGCAGAGCAGGTTCTGCACCTGTTCGAGTCGGTGCAGCCGTCTGATCCGCGGCCGCGCCAGGCGATCGCACAGATCCGGGCATGGGCGCGAGGCGAGATCACGATGTCCCAGTCCCGCTCGGCGGGCGGCCACGCCATGGCCGCGGCCAGGGTGTCGAGCGGCGCAGCTCGTCACGCCGCATTCGCGGCCGGCCAGGCCGCGGTGGTGGCCCACGTCGCCGCGCACGAGCTCGGTGCCGCGGCCTACGCGATCAAAGCCACCCGTGCGGCCGCCCCCGCAGGCGAGACCGAGAGCGCCGGACGGCTCGAGTGCCGTTGGCAGCGCGACCAGCTCCCGGATGCGATTCGCGAACTGGTGCTGGACGATCAGCGGTTGCGCAACGAGATCTGCTGGTCGGTGTTCGACGGTTGACAGTGCGGCGATCGTCGTGGCCCATCGACGACTCGCCGAGGTCGAACGCGGCGTACCGGGAAGGTCCGGTCTCGGCGACAATGCTGGGCGTGACCCAGCGAACCGCCTGTGAGGTCCTCCGGGAGATGGTGAGGATGTTCGCATCTGGCGACCCGTCCGACGCCGCCGCCATCGTCGCCGCTGACTACCTCGACCACCAAGGACTCGACGGAGAGCCCGTCCGCGGTGTCGACGGGTTCGTTCTCGTCGTTCGGACGAACTGCGCAGCCCACGAGCACCAGCAGGTCTCGATCGAGGACGTGTTCGGAACCAGCGACCGGGCTGTCGCAAGGATCAGGTGGCGAGGCCGTCGCCTCGATGGCGTCGAGGTCGACCGAGAGACGATCGACATCGTACGAGTCGCCGAAGGCCGCGCTGTCGAACACTGGGGCTCGGAAACCTGACCCCAGCAGACCGTCCCCGACCGCCGGGTGCGTGGCCGTCTCAGGAACCGTGGTGAGCGACCCGGCAATCTGGGGTGCTCGTGACTTAGAGAGATGTGAGCGAGTCGCGCATGGTGGAGCATCTGGGATTTGCGGAGTTCTATGAGGCTGAGCACGGTCGGGTCGTGACCTCATTGCTGCTGGCGACGGGTCAGGTCGACGGCGCTCGGGACGCGACCGACGAGGCGTTCCTGCGGGCGCTCATGGCCTGGCCCCGAGTGCAACAGATGGAGTCACCCGCGGGGTGGACGTTTCGCGTGGCGCTGAACGTCGTGCGACGGCGCGAGCGACGAAGGTCGCTCGAGCGGCGGCTCCTGGCCCGCAAGGCGCCTGACCCGGACGTTCCGGCGCCCGCCGGCGAAGCCTGGGCGCTCGTCGCCGACCTGCCACGACGACAGCGCACCGCAGTGGTCCTGCGGTACGTCGCCGACCTCACCGAGGCCCAGGTCGCCAGCGCGATGGGCATCTCTCGCAGCACGGTCTCCTCCACGCTTGCAGACGCCCAGCGCCGCCTTGCCACCTCGCTCCAAGAGGCGCCCGACCCCACGGGAGGAAGCCATGGATGAGCTCCGCCGCATCGCCACGATCGCCGTCGAGGACCCGCCGATTGCCCGGACCCCCCTGGCAGAGCTCGAGCGGCGAGCCTCGCGTCGAGTCGGGCGACGTCGCATCTCGATCGCGGCCCTGGCCATCGTCGTGTTGCTGATCGCCGTGGGAGCCCTTGTACGGGCCGGGACCCCCGATGCCAATCTCGACACGCAGACTGCGCCGACGCTGCCCGCCCATCAACGAGGTGACCTGGTCATCTTCATGAGGCCTGATGCAACGGCATCGGAGGTCGATGCGGTCCGTGAGCAGCTGGTCGCCGATCCCAGCGTCACCGGCGTGCTCTATGCGTCGCAGGCCGATTCGATGAAGGACTTCCGGTGTCTCTTCTCCGATGAACCGGAACTCGTGGCCAACGTCACCTCGCAGATCCTGCCCAGCAGCTTCCGAATCGACCTCGCCAACGGTGCCGCTGGAGCCGGCGCGGTGCAGGAGCGCTACCAAGACCAGCCCGGCGTCCAGACGATCGCCTCGCCATCAGCCGTGGTGTCGGGGACCGCGCCGACAACTCCGGGCGTGTCGTACGGCGATGATCCCAGCCCGGTCTTCACATCCGACTGTCCACTCATCGGCACCGTGCTCAAGTAGCAATCGCTGGGCCCTCGTCTGAAATCTGTGCACTGATCGACACATGACGTGGATCCGTGCACAGATTTCGCCAGGCCGATCAACGTGCCGTTGGGGACCCGCTATCCGCGCGGTCGGGGTCGACCCCGAGCACCTGGTCGAAGACGAACGACACGGCGCCGATGAGGTCCGTCGAGTCATCAGCGCCCCAGTAGCGGTTGAGGCTCGGAGCGGACATGCCCGCCATGTCGATCATGATGTTGAGCACCGCGGCCAGGGCGACCGGTTCGATGTCGTCGTCGACGCGACCATCGCGCTGCGCGTTCTCGATCTCGGCCTGCAGGGCTTCGGCGATGGGTCGGAAGGACTCGTCGGCCGCCTTCTGGAACCGCCGGTCGCCCGACATGATCGCCACGTGTCGGGCGGTCAACAAGGAGCGGTGCTGATCCCAGTACTGGAAGAACTGCTCGACGAACGGGCGAGTTCCGTCGGGATGACCGGAACCCCAGGCCGGGTCATCGAGCTCGAACCGGGGGATGAGATCTCCGACCTCCTCGCACAACGCCAGGATGGCGTCATCCAGGTCGTTGAAATACTGGTAGAAGGCCGGCGGCTTGAATCCGACCTCGTCGGCGATGGCCGACAAGCGGATCCCGCGCAGACCCTCCTGCTCGATCGCCGCGCCGATCGCCTCGAGGATGCGGCGCCTGGTCCGGATCCCCCGCTGTCCGAGGGCCTGTCCATCGACAGAGGTCGGGGAAGCCACGGGTCCACCCTAGTGATGCTGCATTCCCCTGGACAGCACCCACTTAATTTAAGTAAGTTAAGGCAATGCTGGACCCCGCCGACGAGCCGGACTTCTTCACGAGCCGCGAGCTCGTCGCCGACCCGTACCCCTACTACGAGGCGCTCCGGGCGCGGTGCCCGGCGGCGCGCGAGTCGCACCACGGCGTCGTCATGGTGACGGGGTACGAGGAGGCGCTGGCGGTGTACCGCGACAGCGAGAACTTCTCGTCCTGCACCGCCGTGACGGGGCCGTTCCCAGGGTTCCCAGTGCCGCTCGAGGGCGAGGACATCTCCGAGCTCATCGAGCGCCACCGCGACGACCTTCCCTACAGCGACCAGCTTCCGACGTTCGATCCCCCGAAGCACACGCAGCATCGCGGGCTCCTGATGCGTCTCTTGACCCCGCGGCGGTTGGCGGAGAACGAGGACGCGATGTGGCGGCTCGCCGATCGGCAGCTCGATGAGCTGATCGGCGACGGTCGATGTGAGTTCCTCGGGGCCTACGCCGGGCCGTTCGCGATGCTCGTCATCGCGGACCTGCTCGGCGTTCCCGAAGAGGACCACGACCTCTTCCGTCGGGGTACCGGCCAGGTCCAGGGAGGGTTCGGCAGCACGAGCGGCGAGACCATGGCCCACACCCCGCTCGAGTTCCTCTACGGCGCGTTCACGACGTACCTCGAGGAGCGTCGCCGGGCTCCCCGCGACGACGTGCTCACCCGGTTGGCGCAGGCGACCTACAAGGACGGGTCGACCCCCGAGCTCATCGACGTCGTCCGTCTCGCCTCCAACCTGTTCGCCGCGGGGCAGGAGACGACGGTGCGCATGCTCGGCACCGCGGTCCAGGTGCTCGCCGAGGACGACGAGCTCCAATCGCAGCTCCGCCGGCAACGCGACCTGATCCCCGGCTTCATCGAAGAGGTTCTCCGGTTCGAGAGCCCCATCAAGGGCGACTTCCGATTGACCCGGGTGCCGGTGACCGTGGGGGGCATCGACCTGCCGGCGGGCACGACGCTCATGGTCCTCAACGGAGCCGCCAACCGCGATCCCCGCCACTTCGATCAGCCGAACGAGCTCCAGCCCCAGCGGGACAACGCGAGAGAGCACCTGGCCTTCGGACACGGGGCCCACTTCTGCCCCGGGGCGCCACTCGCCCGAGCGGAGGGCCGGATCACCCTCGAGCGCCTGCTGGACCGGACGTCGGGCATCCGCATCTCCGAGGCGCATCATGGGCCGCGCGAGAACCGGCGCTACCGCTACCACCCGACCTACATCCTTCGCGGGTTGCGTGAGTTGCACATCGAGCTCGACGGGGCGTGATCAGGTGACCGGAACCGGAGACCTCCTGGGCAAGACGGCCATCGTGACCGGTGGCGCGAACGGCATCGGCCGCGCCACCACCGAACGCCTCGTCGCCGCCGGCGCGTCGGTGGTGATCGCTGACGTCGACGCGGAGCGGGGTGAGACAACGGCGAAGGAGCTCGGGGACCGCGTCGTGTTCCAGCCGACCGACGTCACCGATGCGACGCAGGTCCAGGAGCTGGTCGACGTCACCGTCGAGCGCTTCGGGGGCCTGCAGATCCTGTGCAACATCGCCGGCGTGTCCGGGAGCCTGCGACGCTTCCTCGACGACGACCTGCGCGACTTCGAGCGGGTGGTCGCCGTCGACCTCTTCGGCGTCATGACGTGCAGCCACCGCGCTGCTCGACACATGGTCGATCACGGCGGCGGCTCGATCGTCAACGTGGCGTCCAGTGCCGGCATCACCGCCGGCGTGGGCATGCTGCCGTATCGGGCGGCCAAGGCGGGCGTCGTGCACCTCACCAAGTGCCTCGCGGTCGAGTTGGGCGAGCACAACATCCGGGCCAACTGCATCGCCCCGGCCAACATCGCGACCGACATCAACGCCGCGTTCGACAAATCCGCGGTCACCCGGCTCCAACCGCTGCCCCACCAGGGTCGACCCGACGACGTCGCCGAGGCCGTCCTGTACCTCGCGAGCGAACGCGCCGCGCACGTCACCGGCCTGGTGCTCGCGCTCGACGGCGGGATGTCCCTCGGCACACCGCCGCGCCACTGACCAATCGACCCACGGGAGACCACCATGGCCACCACCGTTCCCGAGCACCGCACCAGGCCAGGCGACTGGGTCGACTCCGCGCCCGGCCTGGCCGACCTGGATCCTGCTCGGTATCTGATGGAGATCCCGACCGACCGCTACATCTCGCGCGAGTTCGCCGATCGCGAGGTCGAGCGGATCTGGATGAAGGTGTGGCAGGTCGTCGGTCGCGTCGACGAGCTCCCGGAGGCGGGGGACTGGAAGGAGTATCGGGTCTACGACCAGTCCTTCCTCGTCGTGCGGGGCCGCGACGGCGAGCTGCGAGGCTTCGTGAACGCCTGTCGCCACCGCGGCAACGTCCTGTGCCGAGGGGGGAGCGGCAACACCGGATCACGGTTCCTGTGCCCGTACCACCTGTGGTCCTACGATCTCGAGGGCGACTTGCGCGGCGTTGCCCGCCCCGACCTCGTCGGCGACATCGACAAGGACTCGCTCGGCCTTCTGCCCGTGAGCGTCGACACCTTCGCCGGGTTCGTCTTCCTCAACCCCGACCCCGACGCGAGCTCCCTGGCCGAGTTCCTCGGCTCGGACGCGTACGAGCTGATCGAGCCCTACCACCTCGACCAGATGGTGACCGTCCTCGACGTCCGCGAAGCCATCGACTGCAACTGGAAGGTCGTCGTCGACGCCTTCCAGGAGGGCTACCACATCCAGGGCATCCACCCCGAGCTGCTCAAGGTGATCGTGATCGACCCCAGCACGAACCGGTTCCGGTTCTGGGCCGACCACGAAGTCGCATGTGCCCCCTTCACCGTCCCGAGCGCCAGTCCCGAGGAGGAGCTCGACGGGCTCAAGAGCCTGCCCGACACCTTCCCCACGGTGACCGGCTACCTCCCCCGGCTGGAGGAGCTCGTCGACGGCTACCGCGACGACAACGGCCTCATCTGCTACCCGGAAGGCGTCAACGGCCGCACCCTCCTGCAGCAAGCGACCCGCGAGACCCTCACCGAAATGGGCTTCGACGTCGCCGGGCTCACGGATGCCCAACTCACCGACAACCACGGCTGGCTGCTGTTCCCCAACTTCTTCATGACCATCCGGGCGGCCGAGGCCACCGTGATCACCGCGATGCCCCATCCCGATGGCGATCCCAACCGGTGCATCTGGCACATCCGCAGCTTCATGTGGCTGCCCGAGGAGTACCGCGACGACTTCCGAGCCGAGCCCGTCGTCGTCGAGGAGCCGAACACCTATCCCTACTTCCGGGCGCTCCAGCAGGACTACGAGCAGATGCCCCGGCAGCAGATCGGGCTGCGCAACACCCGGCTCGACCACCTGGTCCTCGTCCGTGAGGAGATCAGCGTCGCCCGCTTCCACACCGTCCTCGACCGCTGGCTCGCCGACGGACCGGCGACCCGATGAGCACGCTCGCCGAGCTGGATGCCGTCGTGGCCGCCCACGAGGGCATCTCGCGGACCGTCCTCGAGTACACGCGCACGCTCAAGGACATCGTCGACCGGGCCAAGCAGCCAGGGTTCACCAGCGACGACTGGGGCTCGCTCGCGACGCTGGTCGACGCCGAGCGGTTCGAGCGCGTGGGGCCGTTCAAGGACGCCATGGACTGGACCGTGTACGTCGAGTTCCTCACCGCCTGGGCCACCACGAGCCACTGGGAGTGCACGTTCAAGCGCGTCACCGAGACCGGCAACCTGGTCTTCCTCGAGCTCGAAGAACGGATGGCTCCTGGCGACACGGTCAACGCGGTGAACTCGCTCTCGGTCTACGAGGTCGCCGACGACGGCCTGATCCGCCACCTCGACGTCTACCTGCAGATGGCCTGGCCCCACGTCGCGAGCTGACGGCTCCCGAGGCGGCCGATCTGCTTCGCACCCTGCTTGACGCACCCACCCAGGCACGGAACAAGGACCGGGGCCGCAACGGCACCCCAGGCTGAGGAGGCCACCATGACGCTCTCGCTCGAACAGCGAATCGAGCTGCACAAGAGGATGGCCGCCGGCTACCGCGAGGCCTACATGGCCGAAGCGGTCCGCTACTCACCGCGGAGCGGATCCCGTCTCGGGAGGCTCAGCTCGCCGTGAGGCCGTTGTCCAGCGTGTAGATCGAGCCGGTGATCGAACGCGCCTCGTCCGAGGCGAGGAACGCGAAGAGCGCCGCGACCCCCTCGGGTTCCGCCATGCCGCGCAGCCCGGCCATCCGCCCGGCGAGCTGCGGATCCATGTCCGGGGGGAACGAGACGGAGCGGGCGATGTTCGTGTTCGTGCCGGCGGGCGCGATGGCGTTGACCCGCAAACTGGTCTTGAGGTACTCGACCGCGAGCGATCGGGTGAGCTGGACCACACCGCCCTTGCTCATGGAGTAGACCGCCGAGTAGGGCACGCCTTGGAGCCCGGCGTTGGACGCGATGTTGACGATGTTGCCGTCCGTCTCCAACAGGTGCGGGATGGCCGCCTGGGCGAGGAAGAACGGCGCATCGAGGTTGACCGCCATGACCCGGCGGTACTCCGATCGCGTGACGTCCGGGGTGTGGGCGGCGAGGTAGATGCCGGCGATGTTGCCCAGGACGTCGAGCCGGCCGAACCGGGCGATCGCGGTGGCCACGGCGCCTCGCACGCGTCGGGATCGCCGAGATCCGCCGGCATGGTGACGACGCGTTCGCCGGACGACTGCGAGGTCTCCTCCAGGCCCGTGCCGTCGAGGTCGACGGCGAGCACCGCCGCCCCCTCCGCCGCGAGACGGTTGGTCACCGCGCGGCCGATGCCGGAGGCAGCACCGGTGAGCAGCGCCACCTTGCCGTCGAACCGACCGGCGCTCACTCGACGCCCGTCCCGGTCGGGCGGTTCACGAACCACACGTTCTCTTCGACCAGGTGCTCGCTCTTCCAGCCGGTCGGCGTGCGGACGAGCTCGTGGGTGTAGTAGCCGCCGCAGTAGCTCTGGTCATCCATCCCCGGCAGCTGCATGGGGTTGAAGAACATGGCCCGGGCGGTGGCTCGGTCGCCGTCGAGGTCGACCTCGATGTTGGAGATGAAGTGCTGGGTCATCGGCACCGCCACGAACGCCCCCTCGAATAGCGCAGCGATCTCGTCACGGGATCCGATCGGGATGCCGGCAGAGGAGTAGTCGAGGGTGGCGTCGGGGGTGAAGACCGCCTTCCAGAGCTCCCAGTCCTTCGTGTCCACGCCGCGGGCGTATCGCGCGAGGAGCTCGTGGATCTCCAACTTGTCCTGCAACTGCTGCACGTCCATGGTCACCTCACGTTGGGCCGAGAAGCATGATGGCTCGCGGCGCGAAGCCCCGTCGAGAAGGGCTGATGGCCCTGACGCCGGCTCTGCTGTGTTCCTCCGATCCGCGCCGAAGCCCCCCAGCTCGACTCGACCTGCGAGGTTGACCGAGGAAGCGAGGAGCTTCGGCACTGCGCTGTCCGAATCAGCGACGTGTGGATCGTCTACCCCGCCGCGTCCTCGGGAGACGTTGCCATCGACCTGCTGTCGGCCTGGGCCCGGAGGGGTCGTTCCATCCGAGACGGTCACCGAAGGCCCATGGGGGCTCGTGACGGGAAGCCCCGGAACCTGCTACGCCTGACGTACGTCGAAGGAGTCATCGCCAGCATCGGAGTTCTCATGCGACGGTCCGTCTCGGTGGCGGCGCTGCTCGCGGCATCGGCACTCCTCGCCTGCTGCTAGCCATCTTTGCGACAGTGCTGCCCGGACTGTCCGACGGCCACCAACGCGACTCGTCGTCACCGGTGCACGAGATGTTGCAGGGCCTCGTCACGCTGGCACCGCAGCTCGGGACCGATACACCCACCGCGACCCCGGCGTGGATCATCACCTACGTGGGGCTGGTGGGCAGTTGCCCCGCCGAACCCCCAACCTTCCCGGCCGACCCATCGTGGTCCTCGGGGCTCTATGCCGTCATCGTGGTCGACAACGACCCTCACCATGCGATCGCGTACTACGGGGCAGGGACCGGGATCTGTCCACCGGACCGAACGCAGCCCGAGGCCATCGTCGGTCCAACGTCGACTGGCTGAGAACCAGACAGACACCTTTGGGGAGGCGACATGTGACGCTTCTCATCGCCTCGTCGAAGGTGGAAGATGCACCCGAGGTGACCCGCCAGAGAACAGGTGAGGACGAGTCGATGATCAGTCATGAGACCGGCACCCGGGAGCAGTGGCTCGAGGCCCGTCTTGCGCTCCTCGATGCCGAGAAGGCCTTGTCGCGCCAGGGCGACGAAGTCGCACGTGCTCGCCAGGCCCTCCCATGGGTCCCGATCGAGCAGGACTACGTGTTCGACACGGCCGATGGCGAGGCGACGCTCGCCGACCTGTTCCAAGGACGCAGCCAGCTGATCGTGTACCACTTCATGTTCGGCCCCGACTGGGAAGAAGGGTGTCCGAGCTGTTCCTCTGTCGCAGACGGGTTCAACCAGACCCACCTGCACCTGCAGAACCATGATGTCGCCTTCACCGCGGTCTCCCGCGCGCCTCTCGACAAGCTCCTCGCGTACCGCTACCGGATGGGGTGGAGCTTCCCCTGGGCTTCCTCGGCGTCGAGCGACTTCAACTTCGACTTCGACGTGTCGTTCACCCCCGACCGCGTCGCAGCAGGCCAGACCTACAACTTCCGGCCGCTGCGCGAGACGCTCACCGATTCGGCGCAGGTTCCGTCCGAACTGCACGGCATGAGCTCGTTCTCCATCGAGGGCGATGTCGTCTTCCACACCTACTCCGCGTACTCCCGCGGGGTGGACGCGGTGTGGAACATGTGGCACTGGCTCGACCGCGCTCCCTTGGGCAGGAACGAAGGCGACATGTCGTGGTTCCGTCGGCACGACACGTACGACTCGAGCTACCGCTGAGGTTCGCGCACCTTCGAAGTTCCTCTGCTCCCAACGCAGTTGCAGGCGGCCCGCGCGCCCGAGCATCTCTTGGCCCGGCGCAGCGCGCTAGAAGAGTCGCTGGTCGTCTGGACCTTCCGACCTCGAAGTCTCGTAGCCCGACTTGCGGCGGCGTGGGCGTGGAAGCTTGGGTCCCGGCCCGTACTCGACGCTGGGCCCTCGCTTCGCCTCCGACACCCGGACGATCATCTCGCGCTGTTGCAGGTCGGCGAGGATGTCCCGGGCCCGATAGACGTCGATGTCGAACAGGTTCTGAACGGTCCGGTTGGTGATCTTCCCGTACTCGTGCAGGTGCGCGATCACCTTGCGGTCGATCTCGTCGACAGTACGGCGGTGGTAACGGACCGCGGCGCCAAGAGCCCTCAGGGCGTCCGCCCGGAGTCGGTACTGGCCCTTGCGACGCGAACCTGACTCACGAGTCGCCTCGATCATCCCGGAGCGTTCCTCGGACAACCGCCGCAGGATGTTCTCGGCCTCGGGCTCGCCCTTCTGCAGAACCGGGGCGATCTGTTCCGCGGTGATCGTCCGCTGTTGACAGAGGGTGAAGAGGATCAACATCGCATCGGTGTCGTCTCGCTCTTCAGGTCCCAGCTCGGCGACGTACCTCACGATCGAGTTTCGGGGTGCGCCTCCGGAGAGGACCACCCGGACGAAGTCGACTCCCTCCTCGATCACGGGCGGGTCGTGCCCGATCCGGATCATCTCCCGAACCATCCGGTCGACGCCCCGCCCCGTCTCTTCCGCAAGCCTGTGGCGGAGAGGGGCACTCCGACAGTTGGCGGAGTTTGGCGGATCCTGCCAGCACACATATTCGCCAAACTCGCTCAAACCGTGGACAGCTACTCGGTATCCCCGGTCCGCGAGGAGTCCGCGAGATCCTGGAAACGGGGACGGATTCGGGGGAATCGCCTTTTCCCGGGATCGCCCCGTGGCCAGCGGACGCGTCAGCCATGATGCAGCAGCGGCTGACCGCCGAGACCACCTGCGTGAGTTGCCCCTCGCCGAGCCAGTAACCCGAGAGGTCGTGCCATGTTCCGACAAGTCGTCGCAATCCGATGGGCCGAGGGCGTGTCGCCCGAGGACAAGCAGGGGTTCCGCGACGCGCTCGACGCGCTGCGCATGATCCCGGAGCTGCTCACCCTGACGTGGGGCGACGACGCCGGCCACTTCGAAGGGAACTTCGACCTGGTGGCGGTCATGGACTTCGCCGACTTCGACTCGGCCCGTGTCTACGTGCAACACCCCCTGCACCAGACCTACGTGCGTGATCACGCGAGCAAGGTCGCGGGGGAACGAGTCATCGTCCAACACGATTGGACTCCGCCGCTCAGCTGAGCCGCGGCGCCAAACGGAACCTGTCCCTCCCGCGTGCCCGATCGGGCACGTAGCAGGGACAGGTTCGGGTTCGGGTGCTCTCGAGGGGCTCCGCCGATGACCGCGCTGCTAGCGTCCGCCCGCATCCCGGCGAGGGGCGGGCGTGACAAGGGGAATCGCCATGGTTCGTAGAGCAACGGGCATCCGAGCGACGGGCGTGTTGCTCGCCGTCGCCCTGCTGGCCGCCTGTGGGGCGGACCAACAGGCGAGTCGAGGAGCCGGAGCCGTTCCGACGACGCCGCAGGTCGTGTCCCACGACTGGCCCACCGCCGGACACGACCTGGCCAACACCCGAGCGGCCATGGACTCGTCGATCAGCGCCGCCTCGATCGGCGGCTTCCGCCAGCTGTGGCGCACCGACCTCCCCACGGCGGGTTCGCTGAGCACGGTTCCGATCGTGGTGGACGGGACGGTCTACGTGCAGGGCGGGTCCGGGCAGGTCGTGGCCACGAACCTCGATGACGGCGCGACCGAGTGGGCCAGCGAACCGACGGGCGTGAACATCGGGCCGTTCGGCGTGGCGATCGACGACCAGCGGGTGTACGCCCTCGATGGCTCCGAGGGGGTCATCGCCCTCGACCGCAACAGCGGCACCAAGCTCTGGACCACCGACATCACGACCAGCCCGTCGGTCGGCATCGACATCCAACCGATCGTGGTCGACGGCATCGTGCTGGTCAGCACCGTGCCGGTGAGCATCGGCGGCATCTACACCCCCGGCGACCGAGGGGTCATCTACGCGCTGGACGCCTCGACCGGGCAGACGCAGTGGACCTTCGACACCGTCCAGGGCGACCTCTGGGGCCACCCCGAGGTCAACTCCGGCGGCGGCGCCTGGTACCCGCCGGCCGTCGACCCCGGCCGGGGCCTCGTCTACTTCGGCGTGGCGAACCCGGCCCCGTTCCCCGGAACCGCGGAATGGCCCAACGGAACGAGCCGACCCGGGCCGAACCTCTACACCGACTCCCTCGTCGCCCTCGACCTGAAGACCGGGGCGCTGCGGTGGTTCCACCAGGTGACCCCGCACGACATCTTCGACCGCGACCAGGTCCACGCGCTGATCGCCAAGGACGCCGACGGGAACGACATCGTGGTGAGCGCCGGCAAGTCCGGCGTGATCGTCGGGCTCGATCCCGACGACGGCTCCGAGCGGTGGACCACAGCGGTCGGCGAGCACCACAACGACGACCTCACCGAGCTGAGCGGCCCGACCGAGGTGGCTCCGGGCACCTACGGCGGCATCCTCACCCCTCCGGCGACCGCCGACGGTGTCGTCTACGCCGCCGTGGTGAACGCACCGGTGACCCTCCAGCCCGACCAGACGGCCTACTTCGGAGCCACATTCGGACAGCAGGACGGCGCGGTCGTCGCCGTCGACGCCACCGACGGATCGATCCTCTGGTCGACCCCCGTCTCGGGCGACCCCCTCGGCGGCGCCGCGGTCGTCGGCGACCTCGTCGTCACCGTGCTGTTCGACGGGACACTGGTCGCCCTGCGCCGCAGCGACGGCCAGATGGTCGGAACCCGCGACCTCGGTGGTGGGGTCAACGGCTGGCTGTCGGTGGCCGGCGATCGACTCATCATCCCCATCGGCATGAGCAATCCACCGGCATTGCTCGCCCTCGGACTGGCGAGCTGAACCAAGGCGGATCCCGTCCCGTCAGCGACGCCGGAGCGCACGCTGACGGGACAGGTTCGAGTTCGCTGCCGTTACGTGTCGTCAGATGTCGTCGTACATGGCAAGGTGCGGGCGATGTTCTTCAACCCGATGCAGCTCCCCGGTGTGGATGAGTCGAGCTCTTGTGGCGGCTCCTACCACCACGACATGGTCCGGTTGGCCGACGGGTGGCGATGCTGCCGGCTGGTCGAGGAGAACCACTGGTTCCTCGATTCCCTCGCCGGTCCGGGCTGACGGTGAGGTTCTCCACGACGTTGCCGGGCGTCATGCAGTATCCGCCGGTGACCCAGGATTGGGAGCGGCAGATGCAGCCTGCCGACTATCAGTTGGTCGCTCGCACCGCGGACGATCTCGGCTTCGACGCCATCGCCGTGCCCGAGCACATCGTGGTGCCCGAGGAGATGGTCGAGCTGATGGGTCCGTTCTGGTCCCATGCCATGACCGTGATGGCCTTCGTCGCCGGGGCGACGTCGAGGATCATCGTCGATTCGAGCGTCATCGTCCTGCCGTACCACCACCCCGTGATCCTCGCCAAGGCCGTCGCCACCCTCGACGTGCTCTCCGGCGGACGGGTGCGGCTCTCGATCGGTGTTGGTCACGCCGAGCGCGAGTTCGAGATCCTCGGCGTCCCGTTTCACGAGCGCGGGCGGCTCACCGACGAGTACCTCGCCGCGATGATCGAGCTGTGGACGAGCGGTTCGCCGGCGTTCAGGGGTGCCCACCTCGCCTTCGATGCGATCGCCTTCGAGCCGAAGCCCGTTCAATCACCGCATCCGCCCATCTGGATCGGCGGCAACTCGGAGGCGGCGATGCGCCGCGCCGCTCGGCACGACGGGTGGTACCCGTGGCTGATCGAAGCGGATCAGGTGCCGGCGTGCCTCGACTTCATCCGCTCCCAGCCCGAGTTCGAGCACCGGTCGTCGTCGTTCGACGTCGCGCTCCCCCTCGGCACCCTCGGGGTGGACGAGGAGCACCGCCCGGTTGGAGAGCACGGCGGCCGCATGAGCGGACCGCGTGGCCAGGCTGCGATCATCGACGCCATCGCTCACCTGGCCGACTGCGGCGTCACCTGGACCACCGCACCGATCCCTGAGGCGCGGTCGCTCGCCGAGCACCTCGAAGGCCTCCACTGGGTGGCGGAGGAGATCCTCCCCCAGTTCCGGAACGCCGTGTGACCAGAAGACGCCGAAGGACACGAGACCTCGATCGAGCTCGTCCACGGCGGCGTCGACGCGACTCGGCCGAATCGGTGGTGCGCTGGACGAGCGAGGACATCCCCGAGCTCGAGGGGCGGACGATCGTCGTCACCGGAGCGAACACGGGCATCGGCCTCGAGACCGCCGCACACCTCGCCGGGGCAGGCGCGACCGTGGTCCTCGCATGCCGCAACCTCACCAAGGCCGAAGCGGCCCGCGCCACGATCCGCGAACGGCACCCAGTCGGGCAGGTCGAGCTGCTCCAGCTCGACCTCGCCGTCCAGGGCCAGATCGTCGACGCTGCCGCAGAGGCGACCGAGCGATTTCGTCGGATCGACGTCCTCATCAACAACGCCGGCGTGCTCGGGACGCCACGGTCGCTGACCGTCGACGGCTTCGAGACGGTGTTCGGCGTCAACCACCTCGGCCACTTCGCGTTCACCGGACGCATCCTGCCCTCGATGCTGGGGTCACCGGGATCCCGGGTCGTCACGGTCTCGAGCCTCTCGCACCGATTCGGCACCATCCGCTGGAGCGACCTCACGGGAGAGCGGCGCTACTCCAGACCAGGCGCCTACGCCCAGTCGAAGCTGGCGAACCTCCTGTTCGCCCTCGAGCTCCAACGACGCCTCGCGCGGGCCGGCACCACCACCAGTTCGCTCGCGGTGCACCCAGGTCTGGCGGCCACCGACATCGCTGCGAGCTGGGTCGAGCGGTTCCCGAGGTTGGCCGAGCTCGGTAGCAACCTCGTGCAGTCGCCGAACGAGGCGGCACTGCCCTCACTGCGCGCCGCAACCGACCCCGATGCCTACGGCGGGCAGTTCTACGGACCTGGCGGTCGCTGCGGCGTCGCCGGTCCCCCCGTGCCCACCCGACCGGCCCGCCGGGCACTCGACGAGCAAGACCAGGCGCGCTTGTGGCAGATCTCCGAGGAGCTGACCGGCGTCGAGTTCCCCGTGTAACCGAGGCCGCGACCGTCCCGGTGGTCCCGCCCACCGAACCGGCGGTGTGGACCTGGAACATGCGCTTGCCCACGGCGATGAGCACTCACCGTCCTCCAAGACGAAACCTGTCCCGTCAGCGACGCCGGAGCGCACGCTGACGGGACAGGTTCGAGTTCGCTGCATGCTCTGGCGTTGGTCACGAGCTGAGGTCGGTCGCCTCGGGATCGCTCCACTGGAGCTCCGGCTGGACGGGCCAGCACATGAAGGGCTTCTTGGGGTCGCCGATCAGCTCGAACGCGCCGTTCTTCACTCGCACGAACGAGTAGCACTCCCGAGCGAAGCCGTGGGTGACCGGGTCGTCGTCGGTGGGGGCGTCATGCTGTCGCGACCAGTCGACCGGGTTGACGAGGCCACCGGCGTCGTAGGCGGTCATCTGGTTCGTCGCGGCGATGACGCTGGCACGATCGAAGTCGGGGCCGGCGGCCTCGATGCCGCGGTAGGCGAGGTCGGCGTTGATCCACCCGTACATCGACAGCTCGGAGGGCTCGGCCCCGGTGTCGGTCATCCACTTCTGGTAGTCGGCGAGCGCACCGACGGTCTCCGATTCGAACGGACGGAACGGAACGCGGACGATGTCGCCCTCGAAGAGGTCACCGCTGTCTGCCACGAAGCTCTGGTTGTACAGGTTCGAGCTGAACTGCGGCACGTCTCCCATCTCCTGGCGCTCGAGCTCCTGTTCGAGGGTCTTGGCGCCGTTGAGCTCCCAGCAGCTGATGATGAAGTCGACCCCGGCGTTCTTCATCGAGGCAACCTCCGGTGCGATGCCGTTGGGAAGCCCGAACGCGAGGTTGTCGTTGACGTAGGCCACCGTCTGGCCGGTCTCGTCGCCGAACTTCTCGATGGCGTGGACCTGTCCGGCGACGCAGTCCTTCGACACCTGGGCTGCGCCGTACCCCAGAACGGCGATCTTGGTCGCGCCGGCCAGCTTCGCGGCGTAGACCGGGCTCCGCTCGACGCAGGACGCACAGATGACGCCGGTGTTTCCGAAGATCGAGCTCCGACCCGCCATCTCGGTGAAGTTGATCGCCCACGTGTAGGTGGGGATCCCGGCCTTGTCCAGGTCGGCGTACCCGCTCGCGAGCAGTGGAGCGTCGAACACCCCGAACACGTCGTTCGCGGAGATCACCTCCAGGGAACGCACCTGGTTCTGCGCGACCTGATCGTCGAGTTCCTTGCTGATCACGAGCTTGCGGCCATCGATGCCGCCCTCGCTGTTCCGATAGGCGAAGTACGCCTTGACCCCGTCGACGAAGCACGCGAGCACGCACGATCCGAGCGGGTTGTTCTCGCCGGTCCCGATGGCGGCGAAGCGGATCTCGTCGTCGGTGACCCCCGGCACGCCGGCGGTCGTGCGCGCACCGCCCGCTTGTGAGGTGTTCGGCGCGGCGTCGCTGGAGGACGTGTCAGCCGCGTTCCCACATGCCGCCGCGATGAAGACCAACACCACCAACACAGCGGGAACGGCTCGACGCAGACAAGACGACTGATGGCTGAGCATGTCGATCCCCTTCAGAAGACGTGGGTCGGGAGCGTGACGGGCAGGTCGAGCGAGCTGAGCAATCCGGGCACGGCGCCGACCACGTACGGGACCGCATTGACCACCCGCATCGCGGTCGCGGTCATGGCCGCTGCGCCGGCGTCGTGGCCCTCGGGCGGGCCGAGGATCAGCCGGCAGTCGATGTCGGGATCGCCCTCGATGCTGACGAGGTAGGTGGCGTCGTCGTCCGACGACGGCCATTCGGGCGCCACATCTCTCGCCATGCGGATCACGTGATCGACGACGATCGCCTCCCGACCATCGACGACCCCGCTGGCGATGGTCCTCACCGCACCGACGGTTCCCGCCGGAACGGTGCCGAACGCGACCTCGAGGGCCCGGTCGGTGAGCTCGCGATCGAGCCGACCGCGGATCTCGTCGAGCTCGACCCCGAGACCTCGGGCGATGAGCTCGATCGGCCCCTTCCACACCATCGGGATGACGCCTTCCATCCCGATGAACGGCTCGAAGTCCAGCGGGCGGGCGAAGCCCAGCCCGTCCATCATCACGTCGGCGACCGGATAGTGGTCGTTCAACGAGATCTCGATGAGCCGCAGCGTCCGGATGCTCCGCGACTGGGTGGTGAGCAGCAGCGCCAGCTCATCGGACGCGAACCCGGGGAAGATCCCCGAGGCGTACAGCGACGCACCACCGGCCATCGCCGCCCTGGTCAGACGATCGCGGAGATCGGGCTCGGCCACCGGGGGGAACACCAGATCCGTCGACGTCGTGGTGACCACGTTGATGCCCGACTCGAGCAGCCGTTCGTAGTGCGGCACGGCACCCGCGCCTCGCTCGGGCCCGCTCGCCGCGTACACGACGCAGTCGGGCTCGAGCCCGATGAGCGCGTCGAGGTCACTCGTGGCCGCGACCCCGAGCGGCGCCATGCCGGCCAGCTCGCCGGCATCCTTCCCGACCTTCTCCGGCGTGTGCACCCAGACGCCGACCAGCTCGAGGTCGGGTCGGCCGGCGATGGCCCGTATCGCATTCGAGCCGATGCCGCCGGTCGAGAAGACGACGACTCGATGTGGATCTTGCTGCACGATCCTGCTTCCTTTCGATGCGGTCAGGTGTGCCCCGGATGACGGCGCTTCCGTCATCTTCGAGGGAGTCGAAGCGCACGCGGTGATCAGCGACCGAACGGTTCGCTCCGGCAAGAGTCGGCTGCCGTAGAGCATCAGGGCCGCGTCGATGCCGACCGGGTGGCGGGCAAACGGGGCGGACTCGTCGAGGGCGCGCTCGACGGCGGGGGCAAAGCGGGCCGGTGGCCGGGCCAACACGCGCATCCTCTCCCCGACGGCTTCCAGGGCCGTGTGCACCGGGAGGTACGGACCGTGCTCGTCCTTCCAGCTCGGGGTGAGCTCGAGGATGTCGGTCTTGAACGTGCCGGTGACGAGCACGGTGATCCCGAGACCGAAGGGTGCGATCTCCATCGATAGCGACTCGGCCCAGCGTTCGAGGGCGGCCTTGCTGGCGGCGTAGGCGCTGGTCACCGCCACACCACGGATGGCGGCTTCACTCGACACGACGACGATCCGGCCGCGGCCGGCGGACCGCATCGCCGGGAGCAACGCTCGGGTGAGGCGGATGGCGCCGAACAGGTTGGTCGCGAACATGCGCTCGACGACCTCGACCGGCATCTCCTCGACTGCGCCGGCGCCGGCCAGGCCGGCGTTGTGCACGACAGCATGGGGCACGCCGACCGTGTCGAGGATCGTCGCAGCGGCCTCCTCGATCGACGACGGATCCTCCAGGTCCAGGGGAACACCGATGAGGCGCCGTGCGTCGAACGAGTGGCCGACCTGATCGCCGAGCTCCTTCAGCCCGGCATCGAGGGTGCGCATGGCGGCCACGACCGTCCACTCGCGGCGGTAGAGATGCGCGGCTGTGGCCAGGCCGAGGCCGCGTGATGCTCCGGTGATGACGACGATGCGCGAGGAGGTGGGCACGTCAACGGCCGGTGACGACGTCCGGTGGCTCGACGACGTGGTCGTCGACGCTCACCGGGATCGAGTCGTCCAGGTTCATCTGCGGCCCCCCTGGCCTCGATGGGCAGCACCTCGCCCGCTTCGCTATGATAGCACACACTATCTTAGGAGGGCCGGCAGGTCGAGGCCCCGACCGCAGGGGGTTTCGCGTGTCGTACGAGAGCACCGCTCAGCCGATCAAGCTCGGGTACCTCATGGACTTCGTCCTGCCCGACGAGTATCCGGAGGATCGACGACTCGATCTCACCCAGTCGCTCGAGCTGATCTTCGAGCGCGGGTACCGAGACGGGGTGATCGATCGTCCCGTCGAGATCGTCTACCGCGAGGTCGAGGGCCTGCCGAAGGGGTCGGCGAAGGCGGTCATCGATGCCTACGGCGAGCTCGTCGACGAAGGCTGCCTGGCCGTGTTCGGCCCGTTCATCACCGACAACGCCGAACCGACACGAGTGCAGATCGAGCGCCGGTTCGAAGTGCCGGCCATCAGCGTCACCGGCTCCGAGGCGTGGTTGGGACCGTGGACGTTCTCGCTGCCCATGGGCTCGCTCGCCGACGAGCCGGTCTTCTGGGTCGAGCAGATGGTCGACGCCGGCCACCAGACCGTGGGAGCACTGGTCGAGCGTTCGCTCGTCGGGCACACCTACATCACGAACCTCCGGGCCGCGTGCGACCGAGCCGGGATCCGGATCGTGGACGAGCAGTCCATCGCCCAGACCGCGCAGGACGTCACCGCCGAGGTGACCGCGCTGCACGAGGCCGAGCCCGACGCCATCGTCCACTGCGGTTTCGGGTTCGGCATGGCGATGGTCAACATGGTGCTGGCGTCCCTCGGATGGGATCCGCCTCGCTACATGAGCACGGCGTTCGAGAACGCGTGGATCAACGACCTGCTCTGGCAGGCCATGGTCGGCTGGACCGGCGTCGACCAGTACGACGAGGCGAACACGGTCGGCCAACGGCTGCTCGACGAGTTCGACGAGAAGTACGGTCGCCGCCCCACCTACTGCGTCCCGGTCGTGAACTTCGACATCGCGAGGGCGCTCCTGCAGGCCTTCGCCGACGCCCATCCGCTGACGCCCGACGGGGTCCGTGAGGCGCTCGAACGGGTGAAGATGATCCCAGCCGCGTCGGGGTCACCGGGCACCTTCGTCTCGTTCGGGAACTGGATGCACCGCGGTTGGGTCGGCACCGGCTATCTCGTGGCCAGACAGCTCGATCCCGACGGCATCACCGCCCATCACATCGCCCGCTTCGGAGGAAGCTGATGTCTGATCGACCTGACCTGAAGTTCGAATCCCGGATGCTCATCGACGGGCGGCTCGTCGAGGGCGAGGCGGGGACGTTCGACAACATCAGTGCTCGCGGTGCAGGAAACCGTGGAGCACGGCCTGGGTGAGCTCGGCGACGATCGTCTCCCTCGCCGGCGGCTTGCCGCCGAAGAAGGTCGACCGGAACGCCGCCATGCCCGCGACCATCGCCACCGTCGAGTGAGCCGCCAGGTCGGGGTGACTCGTTCGCATCCCCCGGATGTCCATGCCCTCGCTGCTGATCTGCCCGAGGACCGCCAGCGCTCGCTCGACGTCGGCGATGCCGGCTTCGGCCAGCTCCTCCTCGCTCAAGGAGTCCGACGCCCAGAGCGTCATCACCAGGCCCCGGTTCTCGACGAACACGTCGTAGAGCTGCCCGAGGAACTGGCCCGCCAGCTCCTCCTCGTTCGCCTCCTCGCGGTCCATCGACCGCCACGACTCGCTGAACTCGTCCACGAAGCTCGTGAACGGGACGACGAGCGCCTCGTGGAACAGCGCCGCCTTCGAGCCGAAGTTCCGGAACAGCAGGTGCTCGGCGACACCGGCGGCCTCGGCGATCTCCCGAGTCGTGGTGCTGCGGTAGTCCTGCCGGGCGAACAGGTCACGAGCCGCGTCGAGCAGGAGTCGCCGCGGTTCTCCTCGCGGTCGTCGCGTGGCCTTGCTCTTCTCGACCGGGGCTGGGGTTCTCGCTGTCGCGCGTGGCATCGGGTCCGTTCCTAGTCCGTCAGCACCGCCATCGTCCCACGCTGGCTAAGATAGCGCTCACCATCTTAAAATGGGAGAAGGTCGCCCAGCGGCTCCACGGGACCACCCGACAACTGCGAGCCCGCGTGCAGGCCACCCCTCCGATTCGTACCTAGTCTCCAGCTCGTCTGGTCGAACTGACGCCGGCCGCCGCCGGCGGCGCGAGAAACCCAATGCGAGGAGAAGGACAGATGGAAGACGTACTCGGCTACCGGGATGCCTCGGTCGTGGTCACCGGAGCGGCCTCGGGGATGGGAGCGGCCGCCGCCCAGGTGCTGGTCGACCTCGGGGCGCAGGTCACGGCGCTCGACATCAAGCCGACGGAGGTTCCGGTCAGCCGGTTCATCGAGGTCGACCTCCGCGACCCCGCGGCGATCGACGCCGCGGTCGCGTCGATCGACGAACCGGTCAACGCCCTCTTCAGCTGCGCCGGGCTGCCCGGCCCACCTTTCTCCGAGCTCGACACCATGAAGGTCAATTTCATCGGAGCCCGCCACCTCGCCGAAGCCCTCGTCCCGAAGATGCCGCCCGGATCGTCGATCACCGCCATCTCCTCATCCGCCGCCGTCGGCTGGTGGGACCAGATGGAGACCATCGGGCCGGTCCTCGCCACCAACGGCTTCGACGAAGCCGTCGAATGGCTGACCGCCAACGAGGAGAAGTGGTCCTGGAGCGGCTACCTGTTCTCCAAGTGGGTCGTCGATGCGTGGGTCGGCTTCTGGTACCCCGACCTCGCCGACCTCGGCATCCGCATCAACTGCATCAACCCCGGCCCCACCGACACCGCGATGATGCCGGCGTTCCAGGACTTCGCCACCAAGGAGGTCGTGGACCAGGCCGTCGGCCCCATCGGCCGCTACGCCCGGGCCGAGGAGCAGGCCTGGCCGCTCGTGATGGTCGGCAGCCCACGGATGAGCTACGTCGCCGGCGAGGTCCTCGCCGTCGATGGCGGCTTCCAAGGCGCCAGGTTCACCGGCAAGCACCAAGCCGCCTGGGCCGACATGATCACCGAGACCTGACAACCCGCCTCCGCTGGTCCGGGACGTCCGGTCCGCGGGGTGCTGTCACGGTGCTCCTTCGAGGTTCACTTCGGTCCGAGCTCGTTCGGATGCCTCGGCGGCCCGGGCCAGGTAGGCCCAGGCGAGCTCCGGGTCCAGCCCGCCGCACAGCGGCAGCAACGGCAGCATCGTGCCGGCCCGGATGAGGTCGGTGGCCTCCTCCACCGTGACGATCCGATAGGACGGGTCGTCGCGGAGCTCGTCGATGGTGGTGGCCGTGCTGATGCTGGCGACGGAGGTCTCGCCGCGCCGGTACGACGCGGCCGTCATCGCATCGTGCAGCAGATGACGACCGAGCTCGTCCCACCCGCGGTCGACGTCGTCGGCGACGAACATCACCGTCACCAGACCCGGTTCCGGAATCTGGAGGAACCCGGGCTCGTGACCGGCCTCGCGGCATGCCGCTTCGTAGGCGGCCGCCAAACCGGGTACCGCTGCCTGCGCGATCAAGCCCAGTCCGAAGTGACCAGCACGACGCGCCGCGTTGAGGCTTCCGCCGCCGATGAAGAGTTGCGGCCCGCCGCTCGTCGGCGCGGGTGCGATGCGCGTGGACCGGCTTGGCCCGATGACCTGTCCGCCCCGAAGGAGCTCGATCAGCATCGCCAGCTCTTCATCGGCACGCATTCCGCGACCCTGCGCCTCGAGACCGAAGTGCGCGAACTCCTCCTGTCGGTGACCGATGCCGAGCACGTAGGCGACTCGCCCGTGGCTGATGATGTCGAGCACGGCCATGTCCTCGGCGAGTCGAACGGGCTCGTAGAACGGGAGCACGGCCGCCGCGATCATGATCGGCAGCGCGTCGGTCCTGGCGGCGATCGCCGAGGCCAGGACGAGCGGGGAGGGCAGGTGGCGGTCCTCCGTCGCGTGGTGTTCGGACAGGACGGTGATCACGGCACCACGGCCCTCGGACCACGCGGCCATCTCGATGGCGGCCGCGTACAGATCCTCGATGGGGGCACCCCAGTGGGGCGCTCGCATGTCGAACCGAAGGGTGAACATCGCCAGTCAGGCGCGGAAGGCGTTGCTGGGGACGGTGATCGGCATCTCCAGTGAGCGAAGCAGTCCGGGCTCGGCATCGACCACATACGGGACCGCATTCACGACCCGCATCGCGGTGGCGAGCATCGCGCCAGCGCCGCTCCCCATGGTCGGGATGCCCGCCTCGGCGGGGTCGTCGAGGGTAGGGGTGATCCACACGTCGAAGTTCGGCTTGCCCTCGAGCATGATCCGATACGACAGGTCCTGTTCGCCGATCGGCCAGTCGGTGCCGACGTGGCGCGCGAGGCGGGTGATGTGGTCGATGATGATCGCCTCGCTCCCATCGACGACACCGACGGCTTGGAAGCGGATCGCGCCGCAGGTTCCGGGCTCTACGGTGCCGAAGGCCGTCTCGATCGGCTGTTCCGTTGCGCGCCGGTCGTAGGTCTCGCGCACCTCGGAGACCTCGGCGCCGAGCCCGTCTGCGATGTAGCGGACCTGTCCCTCGAACTCGCCGGCGATGGCGCCCGGGAGCATGATCCACGGCTCGTAGTCCAGTGGCTGACCGAAGCCCAGCGCGTCGACCATGATCTCCTCGACGCCGTAGTCGTCGTAGAGCGCGATCTCGTAGCAGTGGACCTTGCTGATCGAGCGAGATGCGCTCGAGAGGATCACCGGCAGTTGGTCGCACAGGAAGCCGGGCTCGATGCCCGACGCATAGATCGACGTCCCGCCCGCACGCGTTGCCGCCTCGAGTCGCTCGCGGTGGGCAGGGACGTAGGCGAGCGGGTTGACCAGCGTCGTCGATGTGGTCGTGACGACGTTGACCCCCGCGGAGAGGATGCGTTCGTAGTCCGAGATGGCGCCCGCGTCGCGGTCCGGGCCGCTCGCTGCGTAGATGACGCAGTCCGGTTCGAGGGCGAGCAGCGCATCGACATCGTTGGTCGCCTCCACGCCGATCGGCTTGTTGTTGGCGAGCTCGCCGGCGTCGAGTCCGACCTTCTGCTCGGAGTGGACCCAGACCCCGACCAGCTCCAGGTCCGGACGCTCGTTCACGGCGACGATCGAGAGCGAGCCGATCCCCCCGGTGGACCAGACGACGACGCGCTTCGCATCGAGTGACCTTCCCTCAGCCATGGCTGCTCCTGTGGTTCGGGCGGACGGGGAGGTAGCCCCACCCGCGCACGCTGCCTGTGTGGGCCATCTGCCCTCGGTCGATGTCGACGTCCCATTCCCGCCAGCGCCGGAGGATCTCCTCGAGCGCGACACGCCCCTCGAGCCGCGCCAACGCTGCACCGAGACAGAAGTGCAGCCCGTAGCCGAACGCCAGATGGGGGCCTTCGTTGCGGGCGAGATCGAACTGGTCCGGGTTGGTCCAGTGGCGTCCGTCCCTGTTGGCCGCTCCGTTCAGGAGCAACATGATCGACCCCTCCGGAACAGTCGTGTCGTGCACCTCGACGTCGCGCTGCACCCACCTCGCCTGCACGGGCGAGGGAGACTCGAGGCGAAGGATCTCCTCGATCGCGTTCGGGACCAGCGACCGGTCAGCGACGAGCAGGCGACGCTGGTCCGGGTGTTGGGCGAGCAGTTGCATCGTGAAGCCGATGAGTCGCGTGGCCGTCTCGTTCCCGGCGCCAGCGACCATGCTGGCGTACGTGACCACCTCGTCTCTCGTGAGCGGCCGCCGTGACCCGTCGGGCTCGTCGACTTCGGCGTTCAGCAGCTCGGTCATCAGGTCGTCGCCCGGGTGTGTGGAACGCCATTCGACGTAGTCAGCGAGCACGGAGAGCACCGCGTCGAACGAGGACTGGTCGAAGGCGATCGGGGTGCCGTCGGTGATGATGGCCTCGTCCGTAGCCTTGCGGTACTCGTCCTGGTCGGCCTCGGGGATGCCGAAGAGGAACCCGATCGTGCGCAGGGGCAGTTCGACACCGAACTCCGCGATGATGTCGAACTCGTCCCGCCCGAGCAGAGCGTCGAGCGCCTTGACGGCGTATCCACGCACCAGCGGTTCCAGGTCCAGCATCCGCCTCGGCGTGAAGACGCGAGACAGCAGAGCCCGGTGGGCATCGTGGATCGGCGGATCCTCGAAGAGGACGATCCCGGGTGGGATCTCGACTCCGGCCTTGACGATCTCGAGCACCGTTCCACGGCCGGACCGGTAGGTGTCCCAGTTGGCGAGTGCCGGCTTCACGTCGTCCCAGCGGCTCAAGGCCCAGAAGCCATGGTCGTCGTTCCGGTACAGGGGCGCCTCACCCCTGAGGCGCGTCCACGTCGGATAGGGGTCGTTGTCGATCTCGAGGTCATAGGGGTCATAGCGGAGCGCAGGTGCGGGAGTGCTCGTGCTCATCGGTGTCCTTCGATCGGTGCGACGTGAACGTTCAGTTGCCGCCGTGCAGCGGCTGGTTCTCCGTCCCCGGGAACAGCTGCTCGGCCGGACCAGCGGTCACCTCACCCATGAGCTTCGTGGCGAGGTGAGGTGCGAACACAGCCAGGTAGAGGGCGTGCCCGACGACGACGACGGCGAGGACCGAGAGCAGCGACGCCCGCAGGCGGCTGTTCGTCTTGGAGTCAGCCCACACCTCGATGAGGTTGCGGCCTTCCGAATCGGTCCGGCCGAGCAGGTACGCGAAGACCATCATCTGCAGCGCCATCGCCAACGCGTCGTACAGCGGGTACTGGTGCTTCGTGCCCTCGAAGATCGCCAGCCCTGGGATGACCCGGCCGTAGTAGAAGACGCCGAGCCGCGCTCCGAGCATGGCGTTGAACAGAAACGCCCACACGAACCCGACGCAGAACCCCACGGTCAGCAACGCGATCGGCCGCCGCCAGCCGAACCTCACGCTGGCCCGTCGGCCGAGTGCCGCGCCGATCACCGCGGGCAGCACGAAGTATGAGATGTAGCCGATCGGCACAGAGGACGGCAGCCCTCCCCAGGTCATGTTGATCGGCCACCACGAGGGCATCCGTGGGATCGCCGGCGGGAATTGCGCATACATCGCCCAGTCGTACGGTGCCTCGATCCACGAGATCGCGGCGGCCGAGATGCACACCAACAGGAGCGGGTGCACGCGGCGACGGCGCCAGCTGAGATACCCGCCGGCGACGAGGAACCCGATCCCACCGACGTACGCGAATGCGATGGATGCGGCGAGAAGCGGAGTCAGCTCCTGCTTCACACGTCAGCCTCGCTGTCAGGCGCACGACGCGCCTCGGGGTCGAAGCGGAGCACCAGCCCGAAGATCAGGACGACCAATCCCAACAACGTGCCGAGCATCACGACCTGTCCCATGCGCACCCCCCTGAAGATGGTGAGCACTATCTTAACCGCAGCTGGGATCTGACGTGCTCAGCCGACCGCGTCCCTATGCGGGACCTCGTGGCAAGGCGTCCCAAACGGAACCTGTCCCTCCTGCGGGCCCGATCGGGCACGCTGAAGGGACAGGTTCGGTTTCCATTGGCGAACCGGTGCGCGTCCGGTCGAACCTGAACAGCGCCCGCAAGACGCTGCCGATCCGGCTCAGTCGGGCCCGATGACCAACCTGAGCTCGACCGGCCGTGCTGAGCGATCGCTCAAACCTGCACGATAGGGTGTCCCCTCGATCGACGAACGCAGTAATGGAGGGGGAGCAGTGACGATTCGTGTCGTGCAGTGGACGACGGGCAACGTCGGCAAGCAGTCGGTCGAGGCGGTGTTGAAGCGCCCGGACCTCGAGCTGGTCGGTTGCTACGCCTGGTCGGAAGACAAGTCCGGCAAGGACATCGGTGAACTGTGCGGCCTGCCGCCGATCGGGCTCGAGGCCACGAACGACGTCGATGCGCTGTTGGCTCTCGAGCCGGACTGCGTCATCTACAACCCGATGTGGTTCAACGTGGACGAGATGGTCCGCATCCTCGAAGCCGGCGTCAACATCGTCGCCACGGCGGCCTTCATCAACGGCCAGTCGTATCCGGACGACGGCCGCCAACGGATCCTCGACGCGTGCGCGAAGGGTGGCAGCTCGATGTTCGGCAGCGGCGTCAGCCCGGGCTACATCGAGCTCATCGCCATCGCGCTGGCCAACGCCTCGGACCGCATCGATCACGTGCTGATCAGCGAGGAGGCCGACACCACCGCGTACGACTCGCCCCCCACCGAGATCCCCGTCGGCTTCGGACGTCCGCTCGACGACCCTGAGCTCCCGGGCATGACCGCGGCGGCGACGGTGGTCTTCAGCGAAGCGGTCGCCCTGGTGGGCGATGCCCTGGGGGTCGTGTTCGACGAGATCGTGTGCGAGGCCGAGTACGCCAAGACGACCAAGGAGCTCGACCTCGGTTCGTGGACGCTGCCCAAGGACACCGTTGCCGGCGTCACGATCCACTGGCTCGGCAAGATCGGCGGCGAGAGCATCGTCGAGATGCGGGTGCGCTGGCGCAAGGGCGAATCGCTCGAGCCCGACTGGGACGTCGGCATGGGCTGGACGATCGAGATCCAGGGTCGCCCGACGATCACCACGAAGATCGACATCTTGCCGCCGCCCTACTTCGAGGCGACGACCATGGAGGAGTTCATGGTCCTCGGCCACATCCTCACCGCGCTGCCCGTCATCAACGCCATCCCCGGCGTCGTGGCCGCACCGGCCGGGATCGTCACCTACGAGGACCTCCCGCTCCCGTCACCCAAGGGCTACGTCCCGACCTGACCGATGGGCGACGCGTCGGCAGGCGGTCGCTCCTGCAGCCATAGATAGGGATGGGTCCCGCCGGCTCGGGTGCGGACCTGCTCGAGCATCTTCGGGCCGAGCGCGGCGAGGACCCGGTTCTCGGTGGGCAGCGGGTGCTCGGCCGTGTCGAGCGCCGTCTATTCCCACGGCTGATGGGGTCAGATTCGGAGTTGCCGCTCTGCCTCATCGGCGGCACCGGGACCGTCCGGGTCCCGTCAGGAGCTGGGCGTGATGAGCTCCACCGTGGGGAAGTAGGTCTGGTAGCGACCAGCGTCGCGTGTCAGCAGGGCGACGTCGGCGACGGCAGCGTGGGCGCCGATGTAGAAGTCCGGAAGGGTCGACGTCTTCCTCCCGCCGCTGCGCCGGTATCGGACGAACGCCTTCCCGGCGAGGAAGGCCGCTTCCCACGGAAGCTGGGCCCGGCGGTAGTCCTGGGTCGGCAGGGCCATCTCCAGATCCTCGATCCGCGAGAACCGCACCGACACCTCGGCGTAGATGAGCGGGTTGATCCACAGCGGCCCGGCCTCGGCGGCATCGACGAGCGCCGCCGCCGACCACTCGAGCCACACGGGATCCTCCGTGAGCACGTCCAGCAGGACGTTGGTGTCGACCAGGGTTGCCGCGGACACTCAGTCCCCCCGGGTGAGGGCCATGATCTCGTCGGTGCTCATGGCCACGTCGCCGCGACCACGAAGGTGCTCGACCAGCCTTGCTCCCCGGCTCGCACCGCCCTTGACCTTGCGGATCACGATGGTGTCGTCCGCCCGCTCGAAGTCGACCTCGCTCCCCGCCCCGATCCCGAGCTCGTCACGCAGCTCCTTGGGGATCGTGACCTGGCCCTTCTCCGTCACTCGCATGGTTGGAATCCTACAAGTACTACTCCAACCACGCGCGACCATATCTCAGGTAACCATCGAGCGTCGGTCCCAAGGACCAGAACCTGTCCCGTCAGCGACGCCGGAGCGCGCGCCTTGATCTCCCGCCTCGAGCAGCTCTTCGGCGAACAGCCGTGGTCTCATAGCGTGCAAGTGCCGACTGGACACGAACTCGAGGACACGCCATCGCATCTCAACTCCGGGAGTCGCGACGAGTGGCTACCCTCATCGCCTCGGTCGGTCTCGTCGCGTGTTCCTGCACCGGACCAGAACCCGTGGCCTCGTCACCTTGTGGGACAAGCGGCACTGTGCAGTACGCATCGCACGCCGGAGCCGACGCCGATCTGACGAGCCTCGACTTCTACGTTCCGCCTGCCGATCGGGCAGGATGCACCAACCGTCCGATCGTCGTGTGGGTCCACGGCGGCGGCTGGACCAGCGGCGACAAGGGCGAGTACATGCCCGACAAGGTTGCCCTGTTCAACGGGGCCGGGTACCTGTTCGCGAGCGTCAACTACCGACTCACCGATCCGACCCTGGCCACGCCTGCGCCTCAGTACCCGGTCCACGACGACGACGTCGCCACGGCGATCGCCTGGCTCATCGACCATGCGTCCGACTACGGCGGCGACCCGCACAAGGTCGCGGTGCTCGGCCACAGCGCAGGCGGTGGCATCGTCGCCGCGGTCACGACCGACGCCCGCTACCTCCAGGCTCATGGCGCAACCCTCGACTCGGTCAGTTGCGCTGGTTCCATGGACGGCGAGGGCTATGACGTGGTGGCGGGAGCGAGCACGTCGCCGGCAGGGGTGCAAACGATCTACCGCGACGCCTTCGGGACCGATCCCGCTGTGTGGGAGGACGCTTCACCCATCCGGCATGTGGCGACGGGGATCGGCATCCCCCGCTACTTCATCGCCGCGAGAGGCGCCGACTGGCGCTTCCAGCAGCACCTCGCCTTCATCGACGCCCTCCGTGCGGCCGACATACCCACCACCGTGCTGGATGCCACATTGCTCGAGCACGCCGACCTCACCACCGCTCTCGGCTCGCCCTCGGACACCGTGGTCACCCCTGCGCTCATGGACTTCCTCGGCGGGTGCTTCACCTGAGTCGTGAGCACTCGCGACCTACCTGACCCGCCTCGGTCGGGGGATGTCCGCCCGGAGTTCGCGACGAGACGGTCACCGCTGCGAGGCCGCGATCGGTCCGGATGGCGACGCGCTGCGCTGAGCCTCTCGCCCGGCCGGGCCACGTCGTACTGTTCCACCATGAGGACGGAGGGGGGAGGACTCGGCCGCGTCTGGGAGCAACGATCCGTGGTTGCGCTGGTGGTCGGAGCAGTCATCGTCGGTGGGTGCTCGACGAGCACGCCGACGTCGACCCCCGCCCCCACATCGGTCGTCGGTTCGTGCGACGCGACCGCGGTAGCCGGCAAGGTCTTGCCGTCGGTGGTGACCATCTCAGCCTCGAACGAGACGATCACGGCCACAGGTTCCGGTGAGGTCATCCGCGAGAGCGGCGAGATCATGACCAACAACCACGTCATCTCCCCGGCCGCGAACGGTGGGCCGATCAACGTGCTGTTCAGCGATGGCACCACAGCGCCCGCCACCATCACCGGTCGCGATCCACAGACGGACCTCGCCGTGATCAAGGTGGACACCGGTAGGACCTTGCCGGTGATCGCGCTGGGTACGTCGAGCACCGTCCAGATCGGCGAGCCGGTCGTGGTCGTCGGTGCACCCCTCGGCCTCGCGGGCTCAGTGACAAGCGGCATCGTGAGCGCGCTCGGTCGCACGATCCAGGTCCCCGCGGACAACGGGAAGACCGCCGTCCTGCTGTCCGCCCTGCAGACCGACGCAGCGATCAACCCCGGCAACAGCGGAGGAGCTCTCACCGACTGCTCAGGCGCCCTGATCGGCGTACCGACCGCGAACGCCGCCGTCACCAACGAAGCAGGCCAGTCGAGCGTTGGAAGCGTCGGACTGGGCTTCGCCATCCCGGTGGACGTGGCCAAGGCGGTCTCGGACGAGCTCGTCACCACCGGCACCGTCACCCACTCCTACCTCGGCGTGCAGGTCATCGAGATGCCACCCTCGACAGGCGAGGAGTCGACCCAGCCCGGCGGGCTGTACGTGAGCGCCGTCGACCCTGGCGGCCCGGCTGCGATCGCCGGTCTGCTGCCAGGCGACATCATCACCGCCATCGACGGCCAGGCCGTGACCGACGCTGACCAACTCGCCGCAGTCACGCTCGTGAAGAAGCCCGGCGAGTCGGTGACGATCACCTACGAACGAGCGGGAGCCTCCGCTGACACGACCGTCAACCTCGGTACGCCGCCGGCCAGCTGAGCGGGCGGACAGCCGGAACCATCGCTGACGGCTGGAGCCCGCGCCTGACTGAGGCGTCCACTTGGGGCGGCCCGTCAGTCGGCGGGTCGTCCTCGGACGGAGGATCAGGCGGTGACGGCCACGGCGTCGCGCCGATGCGCCGATGCATGGCCGTCAGCTCGTCGTGGAGGACCTGTGGCGGAACCGCCCCGAGGTCGCCGGCCTCGATCAGGTAGTCCTGGTCTGGGGCAACCGGGGAGCGGTCTTCTTCGACATGACCGCGTGGGGCTGGGTGCACCTGGTCCTCGGGCTGGTCCTGATCGCGGCGGGCATCGGCATCATGAGCGGCGTCATGGTGGCCCGGATCGTCGCGGTCATCGTGGTGGGAATCAGCATGATCGTGAACTTCGTCGCGATCCCGATCTACCCGGTGTGGTCCCTGGTCGTCCTCGCCTTGGAGGTCGTGGTCCTGTGGGCGCTCGTCGTCCATGGTCGAGAGCTGAAGGCATGAGCCTGGTCTGAGCCTTGGCCCGTCACATGGGCTGCTCTGTGATCCGCCGACAGCGATCGGCCATGTCGGTCAGGTGGCCGGGATGGTGATCACGGCCGAGCCCATGGGGCCGACTGGCGGATCGCCCGTGACGACGAACCGATCAGGATCTCGTAGACGCCGGGCGGGGCGTGCCAGCGCTGGCGTCGCGTGTCCCAGTACGCGAACGCCCGCTCGTCGAGGGCGACGGTGACAGTGGTGGTCTCGCCGGGATCGAGCGAGATCTTGTGGAACGCCTTGAGCTCGCGGTCGGGCCTGAGACCCGGCGTGTCCACCGGCCGCACGTACATCTGGACGACCTCGCGGCCCGGTCGGGTGCCGGTGTTCTCGACATCGACCGACACCAGTACGCCCGGCGCGTCCTCGCCGTCCACCGCCTCGTCGGCGACGACAGCGAGGCTGGAGTAGGCGAACGTCGTGTACGACAGGCCGTGACCGAAGCACCAGCGCGGCTCGATGCCGTTGGTGTCGTAGTGCCGGTACCCGACGAGGACGCCCTCCGCATAGTCGACGGACCCGTCGTGACCGGGGAAGTTGGGATGGGCGGGAGCGTCTTCGAGCTGCTCGGGATAGGTGGTCGTCAGGCGGCCGGACGCGTCGGCGTCGCCGAACAGCACGGCGGCGAGCGCGGCTCCCGTCTCCTGGCCCAGGTACGACATCTGGACGATCGCCGCGACGTCGTCGGCCCAGTCCATGGTCACCGGCGAGGCGGCGTTGACGACCACGACGGTTCGGGGATTGACGGCCGAGACCTCCCCGATGAGCGAGACCTGATCGGAGGGCAGATCCATGGAGGTGGCGTCCGTGCCTTCGGTCTCACGGTCGTCCTGGCCGACCACGACGACGGCGATGTCGGCGGTGGCTGCCGCCCGCACGGCCCTCTGGACCGCATCGGGTTGCGCGGGCGGGCGGGCCTCGACCGTCAGGCCGGCGAGCGCGATCGGGCCTTCGGCATCCTGGGCATCGAGCTCGGCGACCACCTCATAGGTGGTGCCGGCGGAGAGCACGACTTCGGACTCGACCGGCGTGGTGAAGAGGCCGAGGAGCCCGGCGCCGGACGCGACGCCGGTCGTATCCGCCAGCAGCGTGCCGTCGAGGTGCAGGCGGGCAGCGCCGATTCCCGAAACCGAGAGGGTCCATGGCCCCGACACGTCGGGGGCGAGTGCCGCGCTGAGGCGAACCGAGAAGTCTCCCGCTGGTGCGTTCGGAGCCGGTTCGCCGAGCCACACCGCCGTCGTCTCCTGCTGGGTCTCGGAGTGAAGGGGCGACCCCGACAGGTCGCCCCTGGCGAAGTAGTCGAGGCGCACCGCCCGGTCCCCGTCGCTGCTCGGTGCCAGCAGTCGGCCGCCGATCGGCGACGACCGGGGGATGGCTCGCCCGGACTCGAAGGTGACCGCGCCGCCAGGGGAGCGGTCGGTGATGCCCTGCAACGGGGTGATGACGTAGGGCGGGTTCACCTGGGCGCTGCCGCCCCCCTGGATCTCGGGCTGGTCGGCCCGCCACCCGACGATCGCGATGGTCGGGCCGGCGGTCGCGTCCAGCGGGAGCACGCCATCGTTGGCGAGCAGCACGATGGCCTCGGTGGCGGCCTCGCGGGCGGTGGCGGCACCAGCGGCCGCGTCCGCCGGCTCGTCGAGCCGTCGCGGCCCGGAGGTGGTTCGTTCGATGAGGTCGAGCACCCGCTGGGCGGCCCGTTCGACCGCCTCGAGGGTCACGTCGCCTGCCTCGACCGCGGCGCCGAGGTGGTGACCCAGCACGGCAGCCGGCCCGGGCATCTCGAGGTCGAGTCCGGCCATCAGCGCTGCGGTGGAGTGGGTGCCGAACCAGTCGGACATCACGAGACCGTCGAAACCCCATTCGCGCCGCAACAGATCGTTGAGCAGGCCGGGGTGTTCGCTGCAGTAGCTGCCGTCGACTCGGTTGTACGCGGCCATGACCGCCCACACACCCGCCCGGCGCACGGCGGCCTCGAACGGTGGCAGGTAGATCTCGCGTCGGGTCCGCTCGTCGACCACGACGTCGATCTCCATGCGGTCGGTCTCCTGGTCGTTGCACGCGAAGTGCTTGACCGCGCAACCCACACCCCGGCTCTGCACCCCCTCGATGAACGCGACCGCGATCTCGGCGGTGAGGTACGGGTCCTCGGAGTAGCACTCGAAGTTCCGCCCGCCGAGCGGGTGGCGGTGGATGTTGACCGTCGGCGCCAGCAGGACGCTGGCACCCCTGGCTCTGGCCTCGTCGCCGAGCAGGCGGCCGACCCGGACGATCAGCTCACGGTTCCACGTCGAGGCGAGGGCGCTGCCGCAGGGCAGCGAGGTGGAGGTCGTTCCCGTGAAGCTCGTGCCCCGCGCTCCGCTCGGCCCGTCGGTGAGGCCGACGCCGGTGAGGCCGAGGCGGTCGACGCCGGCGGTGTGCCACATGTCCGAGCCCGCGGTGAGCGCCGCCTGCTCGTCGAAGGTGAGGTCGGAGGCCGACGGAACGGAGCCCGCCGACTCGGGCCTCGGGGCGGTCGTCGTCATGTCAGGCGGTGCCTTCCGTCTCGTGATCAGGTGCGGTCGGGCGGTGGGCCGTCGGCGGCGAGCTCGGCAGCGCGTCGAGGAAGTTGGTGAGCGTCGCCCACCAGGCGTCCGGGGTCTCGAACTGGGGGGAGTGGGCGGCGCCGTCGAGGACGGCCAGCTCGGCGCCCGGGATGGCGTCGGCCATGGCCTGGGACCCGGCGACGAAGCCGGGCATGTCGTGCTCGCCGGCGATCACCAGCACGGGGAGATCGAGGGAGCGGAGGGCGGGGAGCTGGTCGGCCCGTCGGTGCAGCTCGGACATCATGGCCCGGGCCATCACCGGCGAGGTGGCGAGCACCTTGGCCTGCATGGCGTCGCCGTAGCCGGGCCGCTCGGCGTAGAGGCGTCGCACCGACTCGGGCGACCGCGGGGGTGGCTTGCGCACGAATCGGGCCATGGCCTTCATGCCGAACACCCGGCCCGCGGCGCGGAACATGAGCAGGGTGATCCCGCCCCCTCCGACCGTGCCGGGGATGGTGTCCATGAGCACGAGCCCGTCGAGCCGTTCGGGGTGGTCGACGGCGATGACCTGGCTGGCCATGCCGCCCATCGAGTGGCCGAGAAGCACGAAGCGGTCCCAGCCGAGCTCGTCGACGAGGGCCATCAGGTCGGCTTCGAGGAGATCGAGGCTGTAGTCCTGAGCGTGGGGCGGGTGGTCGCTGGCGCCGTGACCCCGGAGGTCCGGTGCGACGACGTGCCAGCCTCGCTCGGCGAGCCGGTCCCAGTAGTCGGCGAAGTCCTCCTTCGCGCCGGTGAACCCGTGGACCATCAACAGGGGTCGCCCGCCGATGCCGGCCTCGGCGATCTCGAGGGTGACGTCGCCGGCTCGCACCGTCCTGATCGTGGTGGTCGTGGGCATCAGGATCTCCCTGTCGTGGTCGTGGCTGGATCGGCGGCGGTCGATCGTGACGACTGCCTGGTGACGGCCGTGGCGCCGGAGCGCTGGATCGTCCGCTCGTCGGTGCCGAGGTACGACGCGATGACCCGGGCGTCGTGGCGCACCTGGTCGGGCGGGCCTTCGGCGATGATCGTGCCGGTCTCGAGGCAGTAGACCCGGTGGCTGATCGCCATCACGAACGGCATGTCGTGCTCGATGACCAGGATGGATGCCCCCAGCTCGGCCTGGACACGCGTGATGAGCGGGGCGAAGGCCTCGGTCTCGCGCTGGGCGACTCCTGCGGTCGGCTCGTCGAGGCAGATGACCTTGGGCTCGAGGGCGAGGATGCAGGCGAGCTCGCAGATCCGCCGGGTACCCGTCGACAACGTGCCGACGAAGTGGTCGGCGAAACCGCCGAGGCCCAGGTAGTCGACCAGGTCGCGCGCCCGGGCGAGCTGCTCGCGGTCGCGGCGGCGCCAGGTGGGGAAGGCGGTGAGCACCGCGAGCTTCCGGGTCGGCAGGACCCGTTCATGGGCCAGTGCCACGGTTTCGAGGACGGTCAGGTCCCCGAACAGGCGGGCGTCCTGGAACGAGCGTCCGAGGCCGAGTGCCGCCCGTCGGGCCGGGGACAGCGAGCTGATGTCCTGGCCGAGCAACGCCACGTGGCCTTGGGCGGGAACGAAGCCGCCGACTGCGTTCATGATCGTGGTCTTGCCGGCGCCGTTGGCGCCGATGAGGCCGACCACCTCGTGCTGGTCGACGTGCAGGTCGACGCCATCGACGACTCGCCTCTCGCCGAACGCCACGCCCAACCCGCGCACGGCGAGGTCGGGGACGCCCTCGGGCGGCGCGTCCGGGCCGGAGCGTCGTTCGCGGCTGGGCGAGGCCGCGAGCCGGACTGGGGCCGACCGGGCGGGCGCCGGCGGCAGGCGCCGATCGACCCAGCGGACGATCCACCCGCGCATGGTGTAGGCCACCTGCACCAGGCCCCCGGGGAAGTACATGATCAACACGAGCAACCCGACGCCCGAGGTGAGCAGGACGACGGTCTGGCTGGCGCCGAAGAAGGCAGGAAGCCCGACGACCCACAAGGTGCCGATGATCGCTCCGGAGACCGACGCCAGACCGCCGATGACGGCCATGGACACGGCCGACAGCGACATGTCGACCGGGAACTGGTCGGCCCTGGCGTTGGTCAGGAGCGCCATCAGCAACGCACCCGCGAAGCCGGCGAGTCCCCCAGCGATGGCGAAGGCCGACAGTCTGGTCGCCCGGGGGGCGATCGTGTACGCGGCCGCCGACTGTTCGTTGTCTCGCACGGCGAGGAGCGCCCGTCCCACGCCCGAACGCCGCAGCCGGTTGGCCATGAGCACGATCACGACGAGGGCGGCCAGGCAGACCAGGTAGTACGTCCGGCGATCGCTGAGATCGAGCGAGCCGATGCGAAGGTGATCGGGTTCGTAGCGGGACGCGTCGCGGCCGGCGTTGAAGATGCGTTGGTGGAAGAGCCACGCGTATGCGGCGTTGGCGAACGCCAGCGTGACGATTGCGAGATACATGCCCCGGACTCGGAAGGACGGGATGCCCATGACGATCGCGGCCACGATGCACACGCCCGTGGCCAGTGCCAGCGCCGGCAGGAACTGGAGGTTCAGGTGGATGTCAGCACCGGCCATCGTCATGGCCCCCAGACCGGCCAGCGCGAACTGGGCCAGCGACAGCTGGCCGGCCCACCCGGTGAGGATGGTGACGGAGACGACGACGATCGCGATCAACGCCATGCGCGAGTACAGGAAGTACTTGGCGTTGGTGTCGATCGCCAGGGGGACCACCACGGCCACGACGAGGGCGATGAGAGCCGGGGCCCAGGGCAACCGGCGCACCAGGACGTGCGACCGCAGCCGGTCCGGCAGCGGCGCCACCCGCCCCGAGAACGACCAGGCGCCACCGTCGCCTCCCGAGGAGCTCCGGCGGGCGAGCAGCACTCCGCCCAGCACGATGCCGAAGAGCACGAACTCGATGAGCCCGGACTGGTTCGCCCAGTTGTAGAAGACGACCCGCTCGAGCATCCCGAAGAGCACACCGGCAACGACCGCCACGAGCATCGACCGCATCCGAGCGAGAAGGGCCACGGCTAACGCGATCACCAGCAGCTGGATGCCGCCGGTCTGGGCGAGGTTGGCCACGGGCGTGGCTCGCAACGGCGCAGCCAGCACCGTTGTGACGCCGGCGAGCGCGCCGGCCAGCACCCATACGACCGTCGACACCCGCCGCGTGCTCAACCCGGCCAGCCGCGTCGCGTCGGGATTCGACGCGGCGGCGGTGATCGCGATCCCCCAGATGGTGCGGGTGAGGAACCAGCCCAGGCCGATCGCGATCAACGGGATCGTCACGAGTGCCAGGACCTGCGGCGCGTGCACCGCGACCCCGCCCATCTGCCAGGTACCGCGGAAGAGCGTCGGGAACGTCGCGGTGACGCCGTCGACCCGCGGCACGTTGATCACCAGCACCGTCACCAACTGGGCCGCGCCGATCGTGGCTACGAACAGCGTGATCCGGGCCGCGTCGAACAGCCTGCGCACGACCGTCATCTCGATCGCACAGGAGACCGCGGAGGAGGCAGCCACGCCCACGAGCAGGGCGGGAACGTACGGCCAGTTCCAGTCGATGCACATCTTCGCGACCAGCACCGCGGCGAGCGACCCGATGGCTCCGTAGGCGAAGTTGACGATGCCGCTGGCCCGGTACAGCAGGATGACGCCGATGGCCAGGAACCCGTAGACGAGTCCGGTGACGGCACCGTCGAACAGGTCCTGCGCGTTCAGGTCGATCCCGAGCGCGGTGACGACGCCGACCAGCGTCATGCGTCGCCACCGGGCCCGCGACCGCCGCCGCCCTGGTCGCCGCCCAGGAACACGGCCCGCAGCAGGTCACCCCGCTCGAGGAGCTCATCGGCCGGGCCGTCGAACCGCACCTGGCCCTTCTCCATGAACACCGCCCGGTCAGCGATCGACAGGGCGACGTTGACGCTCTGCTCGACGATCACGATCGTCAGGCCCTCGTCCCGGAGGCGCTCGACCTTGGCCAGCACCTGCTGCGCCGCCATCGGCGACAGGCCCAGCGACAGCTCGTCGATCAGCAGCACCTCGGGCTCGAGCAACATCGCCTTGGCCAGCGCCACCATCTGCTTCTGGCCACCCGACAGCGAGCCGGCCACCTGACCCAGGCGGTCCCGGAGCTCAGGGAACAGCGCCAGCACCCGGTCGAGCCGGCGCTGCCGCTCGTCGTCGTCGTTGCGCAGCAGGAACGCGCCGAGTCGCAGGTTCTCCTCGACGGTGAGCGTGTCCCACAGGGCGTTGCCCCCCGGCATCATCACGACGCCCAACCGCACCCGGGCCTCCGGCTCGGTGTAGGTGATCGTGTGCCCGTGCAACCGCACGGTCCCACGGCTGGGCACGCCCAGGCCGCACACGCACCGAAGCAGGGTGGACTTGCCGGCGCCGTTCGTGCCGAGCAGTGCGAGCACCTCGCCCCGCCGCACGTCGAGGTCGATGCCGAACAGGACCTGCACGGTGCCGTAGGAGAAGTCGAGATCGCGCACCTGCAGCACGAGATCCTCGGCGTCGGGCTGGCGCACGCGGTCGGCCTCGACCCGCTCGTGTTCGAGCTCTTCCATCACCAGCCCGATGTCGCCGCGGATGTGGACGGCGCCGCTGGCCAGCAGCGCGCCACCGATCAGCGCTGAGGGGATGCAGAGCAGCGCCAGGGCGGTGCGGACCCCCCATGCGTCGCTCATGAGCCCGGCCAGGACCGCGCCGAGGAACGCACCCGAAAGGAACACGTAGACCCCGACCATGGCGTAGCCCTGCGTGCGCAACCGGTAGGGCACTACGGCAGCAACGATCGGCCCGATCAGCATGAACCCACCGTTGGCGCACAGCGTGGCCAGGGCGAGCGCCGCCACGAACGACACCCGGTTCGGCATGAACAGCGCCACGGTCACGAACACGCCGTACATCGAGATCAGCCCGGCGCACAGCACCAGGGACCTGGGTGGCGAGTGACGGAACATCCGGTCGTTGAGCCCACCCACCAACGGCAGCGTGAGCAGCGAGGGCACAACGACGATCGAGCCGACCATCCCGCGCTGAAAGGCGGAGAGCCCGAACGTGTCCTGCATGAAGATGTTCAGGAAGATGGGCACGCTGAAGAGGCCGAACCCGAGTGCCCCGATGCCGATGAGCAGGTACCGGAAGGTGCTGATCTGCCGGAGGCGAGCGAACGCCATCGATGTCGAGATCGGCACGGGACTGCGCTCCGCCTCGATGGTCTCGCCCAGCACGGCGATCTGCTCGTTCATCCCCCGTGGCGGCTCTCGTCTCGTGGCCACGAAGACCGAAAGTCCCACGGCGGGCACGCCGACGGCGACGAAGGCCCAGCGCCAGCCCTCGATCCCGCCTGCGAGGCCGGCGATGGCACCGACCGCCGCCGGGCCGAGCAACTGCCCGATGGGGGTGCCCAGACCGTAGATGGAGTAGATGCGCCCCCTGGTCCTGATCGGGTAGGCATCGGCGAGCAGCGAGTTGTGCACCGGCACGATGTGCGAGGCCGCCAGGCCCGAGCCCATGCGGGCGACGAACAGCCAGAAGGCGCTCCCGACCGCGGCCGTGACGATCGACAACAGGCCATAGGCCAGGGTGCACACCCCCGCGATGGTGGTGCGCCGCCGACGGTCGGCCAGGGCCGCGATGGGGATGGCGCCCATGACGAACAGCACGCCCGCGGCCCCGCCGATGGCACCGAGCACCGCACTCGACACCCCGAGCGCGTCCTGGATGTCCGGTGCCAGGACGCCGAGGGCGGCGTTGTCGAGGCTCTGGACGACGGCCACGGCCATGAGCGCGACCAGCAGGCTGACCCCGCCCTGGCGGAACGCGGCGGCCAGGCTCACCTCGTCGCCGACCACCATCAGGTCATCGTCGGCATAGTCACGCCCGGGTGCGCCATGGGCGGCGTGGCGCCGTGCCTCCTCGTCCAGCACGAGCGCCGCCAGCGCGGCGGGGTCGGACGCGGACGACCCGCGGTCAGCCGTCGACATCGATCCAGTCGCCCTCGGCGGTCCAGCACTTGCAGCCGGCGGGGTCGAACCGCACGAGGCGCACCTGGTCGGGCATCGTGTGATCGTCGGGCCCGAAGCTGCCCTTCCCACCGGCGCTCGTGGTGAACGCGCCCAGGCCCTCCATCGCCGTGATGAAGCTGGCCCGGGTGGGCTTCTCGCCGGCCCCCTCCAGACCGCGCCGGACGAGATCCAGGAGCTCGCAGATCTGCGCCGCACCGATCTCCTGCGTCACCGACCCACGGGCACCGGGCGCGTAGCTGTCGATGCAGTGCTGGTCCTCCGGCGTGGGCACCGGCTCGGGAGGCTTGCCCTTCCAGCTCGCCCCGATCGTGTGGGCGAGCTGCTCGACGGGGGCGAACGTGAGGATGAGGTCGTCGGTGCCCTCGGAGAGGTCGGACATGACGTAGGTGGGGTGGTAGTCCTGCTTCTGCGCCTCGGTCATGAAAGCGCCGTTGAAGTAGAAGTTGCCCGTGGCGAACACCGCGTCGACCTGTTCGGCCTTGAACCGGCTGACCACCGCGGCCACCGCGGCGCTGTCGATGGGAACCCCGAACGGAATGGTGCCGTCGGCGGCGAGCTTGGTGCCCGCCGCCTCGAGCGCCGGAGCGAGCCCGTTGTCGATGGCCTCCCGCATGCCGGGCTCGAGTGGCCCGAACACCCCGATCTTCTGGAGGCCGTCGAGCTGGCCGGCCTCGTCGACCACCCGCACCGAGCTGCCCAACGCGTCCTCCCACATGAAGTTGGCCAGGAAGATGTTGTCGTCGCCCGTGTCGAGCACCGAGCGCGACAGCGAGCTCTGGACGACCAGCGGCGTGTCGTGGTCGCCCGCCACGCACGTGACCGCGTCACCGAACCAGCTGATCGCCGCGGTGGCGAAGACCTGCTCGTCCTCGGTGAGCTCGAGGCAGACGCGTTGCATGTCGGGCAGCACGTTGGCGATGTCCGTGCCGAAGGTCTTGTGGACCAGCTCCACCTTCCTTCCGTTCACGCCGCCGTTGGCGTTCCAGTCGGCGACGATCGCGTTCGCCACGTCGTCGATGCTGCCCATGTCGGTGGCCAGGCCCGCCTGCACCAGGGCCGACTGGTCGATGGTCGGCCAACCGATCTTGATCGTGTCGTCGGTGACGCCCGTGCTGTCGCCCGCGGCTGACTGACTCGTGGATCCGCTACCGGACGAGGTGCTGTTGGTGCAGGCACCCAGCATCATCAGTGCGACGGCGCACAGCGCACCCGTCACCTTCGTCACGTGTGTTCCTCGGCGCATGCGTTCCCCCTGGCTCGCCTGCTCCGTCGTTGCGGAGCCTGCGCACCATACGTCCGGTCACTTAATCGTGTCAATGCAGGTCAGATGAGGTATTCTCGGATCCACGAAGGGCCCACGCGCCCGGTCAGATAGGTTCCGACCCGAGCACCCGACACCATGAGGACCAGATGCCACGCGCGCGGCGAGTGACAGGCCAGGACGTGGCCGAACGAGCGGGGGTCTCGAGAGCGACCGTCAGCTACGTCCTCAACGACGCCGCCGGGCAGACGATCTCAGCCGACACCCGCGCCCGCGTCCTTGCCGCCGTGGCCGAGCTCGGCTACACGCCGGACGCCGCGGCTCGCCGACTCCGCACCGGGGTGAGCGACCTCATCCTGCTCGCTCTCCCGCCATGGCCGCTCAGCCATGCCTTCACCCTCTGCGTGTCCGCGTTCACCCAACGGTTGAGCGAGCTCGGGTACACGGCGCTGGTCGACCCGGCCACCGAGGAGCTGGCCAGCCTCGAGCAGACGCTCGCCCGCCTGCAGCCGGCCGCCCTGGTCACCAGCGCGGAGCACCTCTCGGCGCCGTTCGTCGGCCGGCTCCGGTCCGCGGGCACGCGGGCGGTCCTCGGCTTCGGCGACCGTCCGCTCGGGTTCGTACCCGCCGTGGTGTTCGATCAGAGCGCCGTCACCCGGGTGGCCATGGACCACCTCGCCGACCGCGGCCATCGATCCGTGCTCGCCCTCATGCCCGCCGATCCCGCGTTCCAGTGGTTCCGGTCCGGCAGGCAGGCAGGGGCGATCCAGGCGGCCGAACAGCACGGCATGGAGCTCACGGTCGTCGAGAGCGAGCTCGATCATGGACAGGTCGCCGATGTCGTCGCCGGCGCCCTCTCTGGCGATGCGCGTCCCGACGCCATCCTGGCCTACAACGACGACTACGCCCTCCTCGCCATCCGCTCACTCGTCGACGCCGGCGTGCGGGTCCCCGAGGACGTCGCGGTCATTGGCTGCGACAACCTGCCGGTGTCCGAGCTGTTCACCCCGCGACTCACGACGGTCGACGTCGACATGAGCGCGCTGGGAACGGAGATCGCGGACACGCTGCACGAGATCCTGTGCACCGGCGAGACGTCGGACGTCGTACCGGCACCGCAGGTCGTCGTCCGCGACTCGGCCTGAGCGTCGTTCACCTTCCGGTCTCTCGTCAGGCACCCCGAGACGTCACTTCGCTCGCCTGCACGATCAGCTCCCGGTCCGGCTCTTCACGTCAACAACCGTCCCAAAACGGAACCTGTCCCGCCTGCGGGCCCGATCGGGCCCGCAGACGGAACAGGTTTCGAGGGTTCTGCCGTTACTTGTCGTTGCTTCCCATCAGATGTCGTAGTACATGGCCAACAGGCCCGCTGACCCGCACTTATGCGGTTCCAATCGGGGTCCATGCCACAGCCATGCCACAGAGCGAGAATCCGTGACACCAGTCCCCAGTGGTCGCAACACACAGCGACAGCCTCACTGCTCAATGCTCGCTTGGGTCTGCTGCAGGTTTGGTTGACGGTGGTTGTGAGTGATCATGCTGCGACGTCGGTGGTCGGGGTGAAGGCGAGTTCGTACTCGACGGGGGTGAGCTTGCCGAGGGCGCGTTGTCGGCGGCGACGGTTGTAGGTGTGTTCGATCCAGTACGACGATCTCGTAGGCGAGCTCGTCGCGGGTCGCGCCAGCGTCGGCGGTTGAGCACGTTCTTCTGCAGCAGCGAGTAGAACGATTCCATCGCGGCGTTGTCGCCGGCCGCGGCGACTCGGCCCATCGAGCCGTGAGCCCGGCCGCTGTCGAGCGCGGCCCGGAAGGCTCGGGATCGAAATTGGCCGCCGCGGTCGGAGTGGACCACGACGGTGCCGTGCCGGTTGGCGGCGAGCGATCGCGGAGCGCAACGCGGCGACGGCGAGCTTGGCGGTCATGCGATCGCCGATCGCGTAGCCGACGATCCGGTTCGAGAACACGTCCTTGATCGAGCAGGCAGTAGAGCTTGCCCTCGACGGTCGGGTGCTCGGTGATGTCGGTCAGCCACACCGCGTCCGGTGCCGGCGCGGTGAAGCTCCGCTGCACGAGGTCGTCGTGCACCGCCGGGCCCGGCGTCTTGCCGCGTGCCTTGCGGCCCTTGCTTCGTGGTCGTCGACCAGACCCGCTGCTCGCGAGCACAGCCGCCACACCCGCCGTTCGCCACGCTCGATGGCCGGCGGCCTCGAGCTCATCGGCGATGAACCGATACCCGAACTCGGGGTCGTCGGCGTGCACGTCGACGATCGCGTTCGTGAGGTGCGCGTCGTCCAAGTCGCGGTCCGAGCACCGGTCGGCGCGCCACTTGTAGAACGCCTGGGTCGAGAAGCCGAGCACCCCGCAGGTCAACCGCACCGGGAATCCCGTCGGCGGCCAGGTCACGGACCAGCGGGAACATCATTTTGGGAGCGCGTCCTTCGCGAAGTACGCGGCCGCGCGCCGCAGGATCTCGTTCTCCATCTCGAGGCGACGCTTGTCGCGACGCAACCGCACGATCTCGGCCTGCTCCGCCGTCGTCAGCCCGTCTGGACGCCGTCGTCGATGTCGGCCTGGCGCTTCCAGCGCCGCACCGACTCGATCGAGATGTCGAAATCGGCGGCCACCTCGGCGACGGTCAGATCACCCCGACGCGCGACCCGGGCCACATCACGCTTGAACTCCGGCGGGTACTTCTTCGGCATGGCGACATCCTCTCCGTCCCGGCCACGCCCACACAAGGGATGTCAACCAACCCTGCAGCAGACCCCTTGGATGTGCTATGTCGTCGACCGGTCAAGGGCGGGCGGTCTTCACCTGCCACTCGAAGGACGGTGACGCACAACGTTCGCGTCGGCGGCGAGTCGACAGTTCAGCGGCCTGCGAGATCGGCGACGGCGAAGGCCGTTTCCAGATCGACGAATGCCTCGGCGTAACGGCGGGCGAGTGGCAAAGAGACCTCGGGACGCTGCCAAGTGTCCGACGATGCGGTCGCCATCCAGAGCGCGAGCCCGTGGGAAGCCGACGCCCGGTAGTGGAGCCAGGTGTCCTCGAGCGTCGGGCGCTCTTCGTCGGGGAGCTCGAGGGTGTCGTGGTAGATCCTGACGAGCTCGACCTCGCCACTGCGCCGGTTCTCGGGGGTGAGTGCGCCCTGGAGGAAGTAGCCGAGGTCGAGGGCGTGGTGGCCGCGATGCAGGACCTGCCAGTCGAGGAAGCCGACTCGTCCGTCGGGAAGCACGTAGGTGTTGCCGACATGCGGATCGCCGTGCAGCAGCGTGTGGGGTTCGTCCTCCATGGTGGCGATGTACTGGATCCAGCAGTCCTCGATCTCCCGTGCCGACAGGTCCCGCACCTGTTGCGGTACGGAATCGGCGGTGCGTTCGAGGCCGACGACGATGCCGGACTCCATCCCACGCCACGCGACGAGCGGTTCGAGCCAAGCGAGGTCGTCTCCGTACGACGCGGGCGGTCCCCCCAGAACTTGCTGTGGAGCCGGGCGAGGCCCCTGACCCCATCAGCGGCCTCGTCGATCGTCAGCGGCCGGGTGGAGTCGCGAGGATCGCCGCCGCGGGCGACGACGTCTTCCATCACGAGCAGGAAGTCGAGACCGGGTTCGTCGATCAGCGCCAAGTGCACGGCGGGGTGTTCGATCGGGAGGTCGATGTCGGTGCGGAACATCCGCGACTCGTTGAAGAGGCCACCGGTTGCGGCGTTGAGCTCGGCGTGGTCAGGATCGGCGGCCTTGAGGAAGACGGTCTCCGGACCGGCGCCCTGGCCGTAGCTGAGCGCGAACCGGGCCCGGCGGTTGGTGCCGTCATCGCGGAACGTGAGCTCGACGCCGTCCACCTCGACCCCGGGATGTGAATCCGCGAGCGTGGCGGTCATCCAGTCGCTCGTCACGTCGTCCCAGCTGGTAGGGATGGTCAAGTCAGTCACGTGGTGCTCCTCATCGGGGTACCGCTGTCGGGTCCGGTCGGGCGGTCGCGAGCTGGGCGTGGGTCACTGGGCCGCTGCGTACGCGGTGTCTTCGACGATCAGGGCGGGCAGCAGCGGCTCGAGGTTTGCCATGTGTTCGAGCAGCCGGGTGCGGATCCGCGGCCGGGCCACGGCAAGAAGGCTGACGTCGTAGGCGTAGAGGACGCTCGCATGCAACGAAGCGCTATCTACGGCGCCGACCGCCCATTGGTGGAGGCGGTGCGCGTGGACGGGCCAGCCTGGTCGAGGAGCCGGGCCGGCGCGATGTCATCGCGAAGGGCCCCGGCCCTTGCTGCTGCATCGATGGCCTCGAGCACGATCTGGCGGCCGTGCCACCGGGGGGCGATGGTCGTGTTCAGGCGAAGGTCGGTGATGACAGCGGCGATGATCGCCCGGGGTACGTTCTGGCAGTACGCGTCGACCGACGTCGTGACCGCCTCCCAGATCCGTTCGATCGGGTCCGTGATGTCGCTGGTCTCGAGGCGCTCGTCGATGGCATCGAACGACTCTTGGACCAGGGCGGCGATCACGTCGTCCTTGTGGCCGACCACGTTGTAGATGGTCCGAACGCTGACGTCTGCTTCGGAGGCGAGCTCGCGGCATCGACAGGCCATCGAGGCCACCGGCCTCGATCAGGCGACGAGCCGCATCGATGATCCGCCGTCGACTCCGCGCCTGCAGCGTGCGACAGCTGGGTCGGAGTTGCCACGGGGACGGAGCTCACGTCCGACAACGTACTCCGCATTTGCTACGACGTGTTAGAAATCGCACGGCTTGTAGATACGGCGCATGCGTGCGAAACCGACCGGGGAAGAGGCGCGGGTGGTGCGCTCTGGTTCGAGCTCGATGTTGCCGCGGTCAGGGCGCGTCAGGCAGCAGAGGCAACATGACCTCGAACAGTTCCCGCCGTAGCGTGTCGTCGTCGACGTCGACGACGAAGTGGTTGGTGACCGCGCTGACCGACGCCGCCAGCACGGCCGCCCGGACCCGTGAGCGGTCATCGACCTCATGGCCGAACAGCGCAGCGAGCAGTCGGGCCATCAGTCGCTGGTACAGCTCCTGCTCGTTGAGGTACCGGACGAGCACCGGGTCGCTGAGGAGCGTGCCGACCGCCTTGCGCCGGGCCACGGCCATGTCGATGACCCGCGAGAGGAGCCGTCGACGGGCGTCGGGGCCGCCGCCCTCGCCCAGCGCGGCGTCGACCGCCTCCTCGAGCCCGCGCAGCTCGACCTCGGCCACCGCGAGCACGATCGCCTCCTTGGTCTTGAACTGGGAGTAGATCGCGGCCTTCGACACACCCGCCGCCGTCGCGATCATCTGCAGCGAGGTCTCCCCCACCCCCGTGTTCGACGAAGAGGGCCAAGGCCGCGTCGATCGTCCGCCGCTTCGCCGGGCTGTACTGCCGGGCCCGCTCTCCCAGGCTCGTGGCTGCGCGCTCCATCCTCGCAACCTAGCCGATGGCTCGTCCAAGACCTTGCCGGACGGCTAGTCACGACCTTGTCGATCGGCTAGCCTGTCGCCCTGGGGGCAACCGCTGGTGTCGGCCGGTGCGACCTCCGATCGAGTCCGTGGATCCAGGGGAGCTCATGACATGACGAACGAGGACGCGGGTGGCGAGGGTGACGCGTCGGGGGCGGAGGAGTTGACGCACGTGCCCGCCGAGAAGGCGGCGGCGGTGGCGGAGGCACTGCTCGACTTCCAGATCGACCCGAACTACAAGAAGTGGCCGGTGCTCGACCCCGACGCCCGATTCGAGCGCGGGCAACTCGACGTCCGCCAGGAGCTGAGGGTCGATCCGGCGATCGACCTCCCCGACTACAGCGGCCCGTTCCGGCCCGACCTCCGCTTCACCGACTTCTGCGCGAGCAGCTCGTCCGGATGTTGGAGATGTGCGACGAGTACCGGCACGTCTGGGTCGGCGCCTGGCTCGACGAGGTCGAGAACTACTTCGGCCGCCAGGAGCGCCTCGACATCGAGTGGATCGCGTGGCGTGACGTGTTGGCGCCGAGCCTGGGACCGATGCTGCAGGAGTTCCTCCCGGAACGGCTCGTCGACGAGCGAACCGTTGCGGCCGATCTCGGACGGTTCGTCGGTGACCGACCGGCCGGTGACGAGGACCTCGGGATCGACTACTCCGTTCCGTTCGCTGCTCGATCCGAGTTCGTCGACTGGCCGAAGGAGGAGCTCGTCACGATGCTCCTCGGGAGCCACGAGTACATCCTGGCGTGCAACCAGGCGGTGGCGATGCAGGTCGTCATCCGCCACAGCCTCGACGAGATGTTCAGCATCTCCTGGGACATCTGGAGCGCGAAGGTGCTCCCCGCGGTGATGGACCTCAAGGCCCGGCACATGCGCATGAGCGGGAACGACGTGGCCGCGTTCATGAAGGACCTGCAGATCGACGCCTCGGCCTTTCCGGGTAAGAAGTTCGACCTCACCTTCGAGATGCCCGAGCCCGACGTCGGGGTCATGACCTTCAACCGGTGCGCCTCGCCCACGATGTGGGAATCCCTGGGTCGGGAGGACATCCTCGAGAAGGGCTGCCACATGACCTGCCCGGCCTCCATCGAGGAGACCGCGAAGCTCTACAACCCGAACATGAAGATGGACGTCCTCGCCATCCCGCCCCGGGTCGACGCCGACCACGTGTGCTGCCGGTGGCAGCTGAGCATGCGCACCCCCGACGACCCCGCCTACGTCCCCGTCGAACTGACCTCCAAGACGACCTCCTCCTGACGGTCGCCCCGGGAGCTCACCGCGACGTCAGCTGGTCACCCCTGACTGATGTTGTCAGCGAGGAACCGACGGATCTCGTCGGCAAGGTCGACATCCTCGGGCGCACCGAAGAAGCCTCCGTGCGGCATCGCTTCGAAGACGTGCAGCTCTGCGGCGATGCCCGCGGCCCGAAGCTTGCGGTGCAGGCGCACCGTGTTGGAGAGGAACAGGTCGCGTGTGCCGGACTGCAACAGCGTTGGAGGGAACGGCGCGGAGAAGTCACCGAAGAGCGGCGACAAGTACGGGTCGGTCAGGTCGTGACCGTCGGCATACAGGGCGATCGATCCGGCGAGGCTGGCGGTGAGGACCGAGTCGATGCCCAGGTTCGTCGCGAAGGTGTCACCGGACTCGGTGAGATCGGCCTCTGGGGTCAACAGCACGAGTGCACCGGGCAAGGCCAGGCCTTCGTCTCGGGCGCGCAGCACCGAGCGCGCACGCGAGGTTGCCACCGGCGGAGCCCCCACCGACGACCACACGCTCGGCAGGGTGGTCATCGAGCAACCGTCGATAGACCGTCATGCAGTCGTTGAGGGCCGCCGGGTAGGGGTGGTCGGGAGGCGTGCGGTAGTCAACCGACCAGGTCCGCATCTGCACCTGATGGGCCATGTGCTTCGCCATCACCCGGCAGGTGTCGCCGAAGCCCACGAAGAACGCACCGCCGTGGATGTCGAGGAAGACCGGCTGATCGGAACCCTCGGGAAGGCCGTCAGGCGTCACGACGAACACCGGCACATCGCCGACCGCCGTCGCCTCGACCGTCAGCGGCAGGTTCTCGGTCGTCGCTCCCAGGACAGCTCCGATCATCTCGTTGGACGAAGCTGCGAGCGCACGCCAGCCCTCACGATCATCGGGTGCCGGCTCCTCGGGGGCGCCGCTGGAGAGCATGCCGAGGCCGAGCGTCAGGAACTGTTGCGCCTGCGGGCTCACCGATGTCGGGATCGGGACGAAGCGCGTCACCTCGATCCCCGCGTCACTCGTCGCGTCTGCTTCGTCAGTCATGTCCGTCCTCCGGGTCGGGGCTCAGCCGAGCATGTGTCCGCCGGCGTCGACCACGATCGACTGCCCGGTGATGGTGCGGCTCTCGTCGCTCGCCAGGAACAGGGCGAGGTTGGCGACGTCGTCGGTGGTGGAGATGTCGCGGCAGGGCGGTGCCGCGGCAGCGCCTGGGCCCGTTGGGTTTCGTAGTCGACGCCACGTTCGTCGGCGCTGCGTCGCACCCAGTTCCGCCACAGCTCGGTGTCGATGCTGCCCGGCACGAGGCAGTTGCAGCGGATGCCGTAGGGGCCGACCTCGTTGGCCACCGACTTCGTGAAGGCGCGGAGGGCGGCCTTGGCGGTGACGTAGTGCGTCTTGCGGGGCATGCCGCTGAAGGCGGCGGTCGACGAGAAGTTCAAGATCACGCCACTGCGACGTTCGAGCATCGACTGGGCGAGCACCTCTCGGGTGCAGAGCATGGCGGCGGTGACGTCGATGGCGATCGTCGCGTTCCAGTTCTCGAGCGTCTGCTCCCAGATGTCGACGTCCTGGCCGGGAGCCGCCGCGTTGTTGCACATGATGTCGACGTGGCCGAACGCGTCCACGGCGCGCTCGATCATGGCGACGACGTCGGCCTCCTCGGTGACGTCGGCTCGCATGGCGATGGCCTGTGGCCCTGCGGCTTCGGCCGCCTGCTGGACGAGCTCCTCGCGACGGGCGGCGAGCAGCACCTGAGCTCCTTCTCGCACGAACAACGCGGCCATCGTCAGGTCCGAGGCCGGTGCTGGCTCCGGTGATCACGGCGACCTTGCCGGCCAGGCGCCCCTCAGACTCGGCCATGACCGCTCGATCCCATGCACGTGGCGCGCCACATCGGCGAACAGTGCCGCTCCGTGCCCCGAGTCGTCGAGCAGCCGGTTGGTGCGGCACCGGACCTGCCACGACGAACCGACTCGCTCGAGGTCCCAGCGCACCGCGCTCGACCCGCCAGAGGTAGAAGCGCCCCCCGTCTCGGTCTCGTCGCATCACCATCGAGTAGTTCGTGGCAGTGGCCTGGTCGTCGTCGATCTCGACCAGGAGCGGGCCGGCGAAGTGGGCCACCCCCGCGCCGACCAGCCCCTGATGGGCGTCGGACTGGAGCATCCGCTCGATCGCCGCTCGACCCTGGTGCGGCGCCCCCTCGGCGTCCCAGTCGTAGACCCCGTCCTCGGCCCAGATCGACGCAGCCTCCGATGCCAGCCCGGCATCGGCCGCTGGGCCGTAGCGAAGGACCAGGTTGCGGATCGCCAGCTCGTCCTCCACTCGTCTGAGGCGGGACTCGATGTCGTCCAACTGGCCAGTTCCCACAGCGCGCTCCTTGGGTCAGGCGGCCTTGTCGCGGGTGTCGACGAGCGCCGCGAGCTGTTCGAGGTAGTGCTCGAGCGAGCGGTGCACGACGTGGGCCGACACGACCGTCGCACCGGCCTCGGCGAGCGATCCGAGCCGATCCGCGGCTGCCGCGGGTTCCCCGGCGGGATCGAGCGGGCGACCCGGACCGAGCACGACGTCGAAGCCCGGTGGGACGTCGACCTTGCGCAGCCACTCGGCCGCTGTGGCGGCCGGCACGCCGAAGGGGCACCACCCGTCGGCCAGCGCCACCGCTCGGCGCAGTGAGCGCAGGGTGCGACCGCCGACCCAGATCGGCACCCGCTCCTGCACGGCGCACGGATCCACGATCAGCCCGCCGAAGGAGTAGTGCTCCCCGTCGTAGGCCGGCTCCTTTGTCGAAAGCGATGCCCGCAGAGCTCGCAGGGCGTCGTCGGCGCGGGCTCCCCGATCCTCGAACGGTGCACCGAGGAGGTCGAACTCCTCCTGGAGCGTGCCGACCCCGACGCCGAGGATGAGACGCCCGCCGCTCACCCGGTCGAGCGTGCCGTAGCGCTTGGCGATCTCGAGCGGGTGGTGGTAGCCGAGCACCAGCACGCTGGTGGTCAGACGGATGCGCTCGGTGCGGGCCGCGAGGTAGCCGAAGGTGGCCAGCGGGTCCCAGTACGTCGCACCACGACGAATGGCGTCGGCGGCGGGGACGCCGATGTGCTCGCTGCACGTCAGGTGGTGATAACCGAGCCGATCGGCCACCTCGGCGATCCGGGCGACCTCCTCGATGGAGGCGTCCTCCTCCCACGCCGCATGCGCGCCCGGGAGCAACGTCACCACCGGCGTCGCCACCGAGAGCTCCAGGCGGCGGGTCACGGGAGGTGCCGGTCCCACTCGTAGGGCACGACCGAGAAGAACGGCGCCGCCAACAGCGGCACCACCGCGCCGTCGCCCCAACGAGGTTCGACGACCGGTCGGATCCGCTCGGCGACGGCCACGGGGTCGTCATCGAGGAAGCAGAAGGTCACCTGCTTCACCACGCCATCGGCTGGGGAGGTCGTCGCCCACCACACGCCCGCGACGCCGTCCACGTCGCACAGCTCATCGGCCGGGGCGCTCCCCTGTTCGAGCAGCACGTAGGCACCGATCGACGGGCGCCACGGGATGACATCCGCGCCGGCCACCACCCGGGGGGCCGCGACCGTCCCGGCGAGCGAGAACGCGTCCATCTCGATGCTCGGCAGCCGGTGCGGCATGCGCCCCGCCGCCGCCAGCGCACCACCGAGCGCCATGAACGGCTCGATCGCCGACCGGTCCGCGAACAGGTACGTCATGAGGTGGTCAGTGGCGTCGTAGCGATCCGTGCTCGACGCACGCGCCGCCCGACACCCGGGCGTGGACACCAGGCGCAGGGAACCCCGCATCCCGGCGAGGCGATGCTGTTCCGGCCGGTGGTCGAGCGAGTGCCAGCGGATGTACTCCGCGTCTCGCCCGTCGGGATCGCGAGCGGACAACGACACGAACACCGTCGTCACGTCGCCTCTTCCGGTCGCGAGCACCCCCTCGATGTCATCCGACGGCGTGCCCGCGAAGGCCGTCATGGCCGCTTCCCGTCGATGAGCGCGGCCAGCACGTCGAACGAGTCGTGCGCTTCGACACCGGCCACGGAACGCTCGACGCCTGAGCGGGCGACGTCGGCGGGCTGGGCCCGATCTCCCGCTTCGGCGGCGCAGACGGCCGACATGAACATCTCCGTCACGCCCGCCCGGTACAGATCCCACAGGTGATCGGCATCGACCACGATGCCCACCGCCTCGAGCCGGGCGGCGTAACGCTCGACGAGGTCCCGTTCGATCCTGCGGAGCAGCGTCGGCTCGACCGAGACGGTGGCGAAGTAGGCGACATCTCGCATGCCGGCGCCCGACATCGCGACCTGCCAGTCGAGGAAGCCCGGCGACGCTCCCTCGAAGAAGAGGTTGCCCAGATGGGGGTCGCCGTGCAGCAGGGTCTGCGGCTGCGACGCCCAGAACGCATCGATGTCGGCGGATCGCTCGAAGAGGATCCGGCACTTCCGCTTCATGTCGGCCGGGACGAGATCGGCGGTCGGCCCCTTCATGTTCCCGAGGAACCGCCTGCGGATGAGGTCGCCCAACGCGCTCACGCCCGGCGAACGCGCGCTGATGGGCCGGAAGCCGGCCAGGACCGAGGTGTCCTCCCAGTACGCGATGTGCAGGTCGGTCATGGCGTCGACGACCGCTTGGGCCTCGTCGGCACCGAGCGAGTCGCAAACCGTGCGAAACGTCGCAGTTCCGGTGAGGTCCTCGAAGATCATGATGTTCCGCCCCCGGACACCGTCGACCTCCGCGGCATAGCAGCGGGGAACGCGTATCGGGGGTGCGTCTCCCATTGTCTGGTAGAGGTGCACCTCGCGCCGTCCCAACTGGAAGAGGTTCATCATCGTGTGCTGGGCGAAGTCGTGCGGCATGAACTTCACGAAGAGACGCTCGGGAAGCCCCACGTCAAGATCGGCATCCACCTCGATGCGCGCCCGCGCCGCAGTGCCCGAATGCTCGTCCACGACGCGCACCGAGCGGATCGAACCCGCCGGCACCGCGAGCGCCGCGGCCAGCCAGCTCGGGGTGACCCCATCGATGCGCAGCGGGATCGACCCCCCGGGGATCACCCGGTCATATGCCGTTCGCCGCGGCCTCCTTGGCCGCGAGGCCGACAGCTCGGGCTGCGGTCAACGACGACGACGACATCCGGCACGGACCCTTCGGGGGACGAGGCTTCTACAGAGCCGCCGGGCGGTGGTCATGCACTGCGGCGTCTGGCAGACTATGCCACGACACGCAGAGAGGATCAACCGTGCCCCCGAGCGACCCACCCCGAGCGCACGTGCAGGCCGACTCCCCCGCCGCCGGGGCTGTCGACGCGCCGCGCCCTCGCCTCTTCGACGCGCTCGCCGCGCAACGTCGCACGGCCGTCGCCGCCGCCATCGAGGACGCGGCCCTCGGGCTCTTCGCGGCTCGTCGCATGGACGACGTCACCATGGACGAGATCGCCGCCGCCGCCGGCGTGGCCGTCCGCACGGTCTACCGGTACTTCCCCACCAAGGACCAGATACTCCTCGCCGTACCTCTCCGGGGAGGCGAGGCCATGTCCGCCGCCATCCGGTCCCGACCGACCTCCGAGGCGCCGTTCGAAGCCCTTCGCAACGCGATCGAGGCCATGGCCCCCACCGTCGACAACGCCGAGCTCGAACGCTGGTTCACCGCCCTCGGGAGGAACGAACCGAACGGCCGCCTCACCCGCATGGCGTTCCTCGTCAGCACCGAAGCGCTCACCGAAGCCCTCGCCGAACGAGCCGGTCTCACTCCGCAGGACCTCTGGCCCGCGATGGCCGGCACCATGGCGGCCAACGCATTGCTCGTCGGCCAACACCAGTGGTCGATGCACGGTGGCGACCTCGCCACCCATCAACTCGCCGCCTTGCAGATCGCGGGCGACGGGCTTGCAGCCTTCGACCCCGGTCGAACAGGCCGAAACCTCCTGAGGACGGCAGCTCCTGGGTCTGATGCCGCATCGGCACCGGCCTATCGGAGCCAGCTCTCCAGCCGCCGTCGCGATGCTCGGACGGATCGCATGACCTCGCGAGCTGGTCGAACGCTGCGACGCTGTCGAGATCAAGCGCCCTCGGCGGCATCCGCGGCGGCGCGGACCTGCGCTTCGGCGAAGCCCTCGATGTGATCCATCACGTCCTGGAGCGCGGCGGCGGGGTTCATCTCGAGCACCTCGCTCGGCTCCTCGTAGATGAGGTGGTGGCCAGCGCGGAAGAAGTACGCCTCGCCCGCCGAGGCGACCTCGTCGGGCTGCTCGGACCCCGGGTAGACGCACCGCACCCGGCCCCGGAACACGTAGCCGTAGTGGGGGCAGGGGCACACCCCGCCCGGCAGCCCCTGGTACATCGACGAGATGTCGGCTGGCCCGTCGACGGTGGTGAACCCGATCTCCAGGTCTCCCCAGTGCGCTGATCGGAACCCGACACCGCTGAGCGGCCACCGGCCTCCGCCTCCCTTCGGGAGCTCGGACGGTTTGCTGACTGGCATGGAAGCCTCCTGGTACCCGATGGTGCCCTTCAGCCCTGCGCTGCGAACGCGGCCGCGAGCCTGGGCAGTGGCGGCCGTGACGAGGGTTTCCCGATCCTGCTGGAGGAGGTACCCGTCTCGGATGGAAACGTCGAGGCTCGCATCGAACCGCTGCTGGTAGGAGTTCGCGTCGCCGTAGCGCTGCGCGAGGGTTGCCGCGGGCAGTTCGGTCTCCCTCCCGCTCAGCTTGCACAGGGCGCCCGGTGTCGAGTGGGCCTCGTAGTGGGCAAGGGGGACGTCGAGGAACGGGGAGCGCACGCCGCCGACGGCGTTGCCGTCCTGATCGACCTTCGCCTGGGAGACGACGTCGGTCGTGGCCAGGTCGATGCGCGGGGCCTTCGGTGGCGCGGTGCCGTCCTCGGCCCAACCGAACAGACGCACGAGAGCGGCCCGGACGAACGCGGGGGTCGGGAAGCTCGAGCCGCCTCCGTCGCAGCCGGGCACGGAGGCGACGTGGGGCGCACCCGCGATCTCGTAGAGGCGGTAGAGGTCGTCGGGGCTGTCGCTGTCCTCACGCCGGAGGGCGCCCTGGCCGGGGCTCTGGTAGTTCTGCGTCGGCGTGATCGGCGCCTCGAACCCTTCGACGTCGGTCTGCGTCTCGAGGTCGATCACCGGCACGTCCACCGTGCTCATCGGCAGGTGCTCGAAGGTCGGGAGCGCGCCGGTGCCCGGCTGCACCGGCGTGAGGCTCCCGGAGCGTCCCGCTGGTAGGTAGCCGTCGTACAGCGCGTCTGCCATCGTCCATGCGGGTGCGCCCGTTGAATGCGAGCGCGAACGTGGCGGAGTCGATGCCGCTCTGCGAGAACCCGGCCAGGTAGACGTGCTGCACCGACAGCCCTGGCAGCGGGCTCGTGTCCTCCGGCCCCTTCACCAGCGCCTGCCGACCTGCCGGAGGATGTCCCACGCCAGGTCGTTCGACGGCAGGAGCAGACCGGCGTAGCGCACTGCGTCGAACGTCTGCAGCTGCTCGACCGATGACGAGCGCTCGGTCACCCCGATCCATGCGTCCCCGTCGGCCTGCAGCAGGTCGGAAGCCTGAGCCCCAGATCACGTCCAGGTCCGCGCCGCCCGACGTGTTGAAGGGCTCGACGACCGTCCGGCCGCTGAAGTGCCCGGGGTCGGTCGGGTAGCGGACGAGGATCCGCGTGACGTAGGGAGTGCGGGTGCTGCCCTCTTCGACCGGGCCCGTGGCGGGACCGGTGTAGGTGCTCGCTGATCCCGACAGGAGGAGCTCGGTCTCGGTGTAGTCGGGATGGACGGACACGCTGGCCTGAGGTACGCCCTTGCCCGCGGGAGGGGGACGGAGGACCACGCCCGCAACGTCGACGGCGGGGTGCGCCGACGTCGCTGTCGTGGTCGGCGGGCCGTCGGGCGCTCCCGGGGCGGCGCTGCCGACGTCGCCCGAGCACCCGGCGGCCGCGACGAGGACAACGATGGCGATCGCCACCGTCGCTCGCCGCAACCGGCGGCCTGCATCAGCCATCAATCGGGGATCGGGTCGTCGTTCGCCGGCGTGAAGGTCGTCGGGAAGCCCTTGGCGTCGAGGCTCGACACGAGCACCGCGGCGGTGCAGACCGCCGGGTTCTTGGGCTCAGCCTTGCCGTTGCAACGGAAGTGGGTGCCTCCCGCACCTGGGAGCTCCTTCCACTGCATCGCCTTCATGGCCGCGATGACGGTGGCCGGCGTGACCTCCGCGCCCATCCCTTCCACTCCCGCACCGAGCCCGTTGACGGTGAGGAACATGTTGGCTCCGGTGACCCGGGACAGGTCGATCGAGCCGTTGCCGTAGGTGGTCATCACGGCCTCGTAGAGCTCGAGTGGAAGGGTTCGACTCATCGCCGATGGGGGCGCTGTAGGAGAGCTGGATGCCCTTGAGGAAGTCACCGGACACGGCCTTGCGGGTGGCGTCGGAGATGCACGGCGAGGCCGTCGTGACGGCCCGGTGTAGCCGGCAGCTTCCAGCCCGTTGAACGCGGCGATGCAGAAGCTGTCGTTGCCGAGCACGTTGACCACGCCGTCGGGGTCGCTGCTGACGATCTGCTGCATCTGCGGTGTCATGTCGGGCGTCCCCAACGGGACCGGGACCACGTCGAGCCGCGATGCCGTCATCGGCCTGGATCTGCGGCGCCGCCGACTTGTAGATGTCGGTTGCGGCCGGCACGTCGATGACCACCGCGGTGATCTTGTCGACCTGCTTGTCCTTGGCGGCCGCGACCGGCACCGAGATCAGGCCCGACGTGGGTGAGCCCACGCGAACGTGGACTCGGTGTCGGTGAGCAGGTCACCCGAGGCGCTGAAGGTGACGACCGGGATGTGGGCGTCGTGGAGCGGCTGCCACTCGTTGGCGATCACGGCGGACGACCCGATGACGACCGTGGTGACGTCCTTCTGGATGAGCTCGTTGGCGCAATCGGCCGCCTTACCCGGCTCCCCGCCATCGACGCAGGTGACCAGCTCGATCGGCCGGCCCCCTATACCGCCCTTCCGCTCGTTCCACCACTTCACCGTGGCCTGGGCGACATCGAGCTCGATCTGGTTGTCGATGGCGTCGGTCTTGCCGGTGGAGATCATCCCGACCGGGACGGGCTCGCCCGAGGCCGGGTTCATCGCACCGAGGAGCTCGTCGGCACACGGGGCCGCAGTGCCCCCCGATCCCGTCGAGGGCGTCGCCGAGCTGCTGTCTTTCGAGCTCCCGCACGCCGCCAGCAGCAACGCCGCGGCCGTCACGACCGCGATCCAACCCTTGCTTCGAACTCTCATGTCGCTCCCCCTGTTGATGGTGACCTTGTTGATGGTGATCGTGGACGGCGATGCAATCGCCGGTTGGTCAGGCGACCGGTTCGGCCGCTCCGAGGTAAGCCGCTTCGAGCCGTTCAGGGTCGACGAGCAGCTGCTTGGCCGGCCCCTCCAGCACGATCGAACCGCGGTTGAGGACGGCAGCGACATCAGCGACCTCGAGCGCGAGGCTCACGTGCTGCTCGACCAGCAGCACTGCGCACGCGTGGTCGGTGGCGATCGCACGCACCAGCTCGAACAACCCCTCGACGACCAGCGGCGCCAAGCCCATGCTCATCTCGTCGATCAGCAGCACCTTGGGCTGTTGGATCAGCGCCCGGGCCATGGCGAGCATCTGCTGCTCCCCGCCCGACAGGGCGCCGGCCTTGAGGGTCCAACGCCGGTCCAGCGCCGGGAAGGCCTCGAGCATGTCTCGGGGCGTCGGTCCACCCTTGTGCTGGGCCGCCTTCAGGTTGTCCTCGACGGTGAGGGTGGTGAACAGGCAGCGGTTGTCAGGGACGAGCACGACTCCGGCCCGGTTGGCCCGCGCCGGGTGTCCTCCTTTGAGCGGGGTCCCGTCGATCGCCACGGTCCCGCCGTGCGCGGGCAGCAGCCCGGTCAGGGTGCGGAGCAGCGTCGTCTTGCCTGCGCCGTTGGGCCCGAGCAGGGCCGTAACGGATCCGGCCCGGACGACGAAGTCGAGGTCGCGGGCACGGTCGTGGTGCCGTAGCCGCCGGACAGCCCGCAGCACACCAGACGATCGACGCCGTCACCGCCACGTTGGCGTGGGCGTTGCCGAGGTACGCGCTGGTGACCGCCCGGTTGGCCCGGATCTCCGTCGGCGTTCCTTCGGCGATCAGCAAGCCGAAGTCGAGCACGTAGACGTAGTCGCAGATGCCCAGCACCAGGGCGACGTCGTGGTCGACCAGCATCACGCCGACGCCGGTGGCGCTGATCTGCAGGATGCGATCGCCGAGCCACCGGCTCTCGGTCGTGTCGAGTCCGGCCGCCGGTTCGTCGAGGAGGAGCACCCGGGGGTCGGTGGCGCAGGAACGGGCGATCGACACCAGCTGGCGCTGGCCCTGGCTCAGGTCGCCGGCCTCGCGGTCGCGGAGGTCGGCGATCCCGACGATGTCGAGCGCCCACGCCACTGCCTCGTGGCTGTCGTCGGCCTTGGCCCCGAAGGCCGCGGCGCGGACGTTCTCCTCGACACTGAGGTCGTCGTACAGCTCCAACGACTGGAAGGTGCGACCAAGGCCACGTCGAACCCGGCGGTGCGTCGGCAGGTCATCGATGCGGTCACCGTCGAGCGTGACGGCGCCGCGTGCTTCGGCGAAGCCGCTGACGGCATCGATGGCGCTGGTCTTTCCCGCCCCGTTCGGCCCGATGAGGCCGATGACCCGGCCGGCCGGGATGCGAAGGGAGAGACCGGCCACCGCGACGATGCCGCCGTAGTGGACCGAGAGGTCCTCGACGAAGAGGGCGGGCACCTCGTCGTCGACCTGGATCGGCGGGCGTCGGACACTCGGCACGACCGCCAGCTCCGGTCGCTCAGCCGGTGCCTCCGCCTCGACCGGAGAACGGCGACGGGCCCGCCACGCACGGAATCGGTCCCCCAGGCTCCCCGCATTCGCGATGCCGTCGGGGTGGCGCATGAGCGTGACGATCACCGCCACGCCGCTGATGATCGTGGCCATTCGTCGATGTCGACCAGGTTGTTCACGGCGAAGTAGACGATGCCGCCGGCGGCGATCGTGCGGGCCACCAGGCCGCCCTTCACCGACGTGACGCCTGCGAGGTAGGCGGTGGCGAGGAGAGCCAGGCCTCCCAGGGCCGAGAAGCTCTCCCAGGTGGTGGTGCCCTGCCGGTAGGCCAGCAATGCCCCTCCGAGGCCGGCGATGAACGAGGCGGATTGTGTAGCTGACCACCTTCACGTAGGTCACGTTGATGCCGATGCCGGCGGCCGACTGCTCGTTGGCCCGCACGGCGAGCATGGCCGAGCCGAGGGAGGAGGTACGGGAGGCGGCCGACGCCGACCGCCACGAAGGCGCACACGATCAGGCACATGAACCCGAACGGCAGCCGTGGGAAGTCCCGGCCCCCACCGATGCCCAGGTCGAGCCCGAACAGCTTGGGCGACACGACCTTCGCGCCCGCGGCGTCGACGATGCCGGCGTTGCGGAACCAGATCGCCTCCAGCCCGAAAGCGAGGGCAAGGGTGACCACGCCGAGGGTCAGTCCGCGAAGCCGCAGCGTGGGGAGACCGACCAGCACGCCGACGACGGTGGCCACCAACGCCGCGACCAGCGGAGCGAGCGGGAACGGGACGCCCCAGCTGATCGTGAGTCCGCTCAGCGTGAACGCAGCGACACCGGCGATGGCGAGCTGGGCGAGCGAGACCTGACCGGCGTAGCCGGTGACGACCACGAGGGACAGGGCGATGATGGCGAAGATGAGGGTCGTGATGATCGCCACGCGGGCGCTGCCGTGGGTGAGGATGAGCGCGCCGGCACCGACGGCGAGCCCGACGACGGTGGGCACGAGGAGCGAACGGGGTCGCGGCGCCCGACCCAGCGGTGTCCGGACCACGGTGCCCCGGACGGGCACCGCCCTCCCCGTGACCAGCAGCGCGACGAGCATGACCACGAGCGGCACGATCTCGGCCAGACCCGACTTGGGCATCCAGGAGTACCGACCCGACAGGAACACGAGCCACGCCTGCACCATGCCGATCGCGATGCCGGCGATCACCGCGATGAGCGGGGACTGGAACCCGCCGACGATGGCGGCGGCGAGGGCGGGCACGACGAACAGCGCGTAGGCCGAGGGGGTGACCGGCGCGGCGGCGCGATGAGGATGCCGGCCAGTCCGGCGACCGCGCCGCTGATCGTCCAGTTGAGCAGCGCGATGCGGTTGGGTGAGATCCCGGTGACGTACGCGCCCTCTGGGACTCGGCCGTGGCGCGGGTGAGCAGCCCGAAGCGCTGTCCACCGGTAGGCGGCGGTGATCAGCAGGGTGACGACCACCACGGTCAGCGCCAGGTAGAAGCGGTCCGACAGCAGGGTCATGTCCTGCCACCGCCAGCGGGCCCGCGGGAAGATCGCCGCGACGCTGACGGGGCTGGTGCTGAGCTTGTTCGACATCAGCGACTGCATGACCACCAACACGCCGAGCGAGGCGACGGCACGCGCCAACGGCGGCGCGTTGCGCAGCGGTCGGAACACCACCAGGTAAAGCAGGGCACCGAAGACGGCCGAGATCAGGAGCGTGATCCCCAGCGCCGGCACCATCGGCACGGGGCTGCCGAGATCGACGGTGGTAGGGAGCCCCGGGATGATCACCAGGAGCTTCCCGGCGCGCAGGAACGCGTACGTGTACGCGGCGTACAGCGCCTGCGCACCGGTGGCGAAGTTGATGACCCCGGAGGCCCGGTAGGTGAGCACGAGCGCGAGCGTGAGCGCCGCGTAGGTGCCGCCGTTGCCGAGTCCCAGGAAGGACGATGCGAGATGATCCATGCGCCCCCCGGCCCCCGGGCCCCCAGTCCCCGGTGGTCCCGCCGAGGGCCCGTAGGAAGTAGCGCCACAGGTCGTCGGCCAGGTTCGGGTCGGCCTGGGGCGCCACCGAGTGGTGGTGGAAGATCGCCATCACGAACTGACCGGTCAGCCACGCGGCCGTGCCGTCGGGGTCGGCCGAGTGCAGGAGACCGGCGCGGTTGGGGCCTCCTCGATGTCGGCCTGCAGCAGCTCCTTGTAGGGCCTCGTGACCTCGTCGATCTCCGTAGGGAAGAGCCCGGCCAGGCGCCAGTGCTGCGTGGCGACGAACTGCACCTGTGGGTCGGTGCTCCCGGGGATGCGCTCGACGACCGAGACGATGTGGCTGCGGAGCCGTTCGAGCGGGTCGACGATGTCGGCGGCCTGGGCTGCGAATGGGTCGCGGCTCTTCGGACACCAGGTCCTCGAGGACCGCCAGCAGGAGCTCGTCCTTGCTCGAGAAGTAGCGGTAGAAGGTCTGGAGCGCGACCCCGGCCTCCTTGACCAGGTCGTTGGTGGTGAAGTTGTCGCCCTTCTCGGCCGAGCCGGCGGGCCGCGTCGATCAGGACCCGGGCCTGCTGGACGCTGCGGTCGTGGGACCGCTGCACGATCGGTGACCGCTCGGTCAGGCAGGACCTTCCACGCCGTCATGTCGGCTCCAGCACGACCACGGGGATCTTCCGCTCGGTGCGCGCGCCTGGTACACGTCGTAGTTGGGCCAGACCTCGGTCACGATCTGCCAGAGCCGTGGCTTCTCGGCGTCGTCGGCGGTGCGGCCCACGACCGTCACGTGGTCGGCCTTCACCTGGATCTCGGCCCGTGGCTCGTCCTGCAGGTTGAGGTACCAGAGCGGGTGCTGTGGTGCTCCCCCCATCGACGCCACGACCAGGTAGGCGTCACCGTCTCGACCGAAGATCAACGGCGTGGTGCGCTCGAGACCCGTCTTGCGACCGATCGTGGTGAGGAGCAGCGTCGGCGCCCCGTTCCACAGGTAGCCGACCTCGCCGTCGGACTCACGGTAGGCGGCGACGTGCTCCTCGCCGAGGAGGGTGATGTCGGGCGGGGTGTAGTTGGGGTCGGTCATGACGGGTCGAACACCACCGGGATCTCCATGGCTCCCCGCTCGTACATGCCCACCGGGACCGGTGGGTCGGCGTCGGGATCGAGCCGCAGGTTCGGCAGCCGGTCGAGCAGAGCCCCGACGCCGGTGGCCATCTCCGCCCGGGCCACGTGCATGCCGAGGCACACGTGCCACGTGCATTCCGAGACAGACGTGCGGCCCGCCACCGAACGCGAGCGTCGGCTTCATCGGCCGGTGGATGTCGTAGTCGTCGGGCCGATCCCAGCGCGCGGGTCGCGGTTCGCGGCGCCGAGACAGATGTGCACGACCGGTCCCTTCGGAGGTCGACGCCGTGGAAGTCGACGTCCGCGGTGACCGCGAGAACATCGGATCCGTCGCGTCCCAGCGGACCGACTCCTCGATGGCGGCCTTCACCAGCGTGCGGTCGCTGCTATTCCTCGAGCACGTCGGGGCGCTGCAGCAACGCGGCGAGCGTGATGCCCATCTGCTTCCACGTCGTGCCCGAGCCGGCCGCGAGCAGCAGCAGCGCGAACGCAGTAGATCTCGCGGTCGGTCAGCCGGTGTTTCGTGCCGTCGTCGTCGGTCATCTCGGCTTCGACGAGCACACTGATGAGGTCGTCCTCGGGTCGCGCCGCGGGCGTCGACGATCGGGCAGGATCTCGTCGACCTCGTCCGGGGCGAACAAGCGGGCCCGGATGTCGAGCGCCCGTGTCGACGTCCGGCAGGCCGAAGCTCCCGGTGATCGTGAGCACCGGGATCGCCGCGTAGAAGTCGACGTTGAGCTCGGCGTGGCCGTCGTTGACGAAGCCGTCGATGAGCGGTGGACCGTCTCGCTCGATCCAGTTGCGGATCCACCACTGCGCTTTCGCGGGCACGAACGACGGCTGGACGAGCGTGCGGTAGCGACGGTGCTGCGCGCCGCCCATCGACAGCATGCTGTTGAGCGCGCCAAGCTCAGCCGATTCGATGTCGACTCGGCTCGGGTGACGACGCGAACACGTCGGGATCGCGGTTACCGCGTCGCACGCCTCGAAGCTGAACGCCGAGAAATGTGGACGGTCGGGATACGGCAGCCCGTGGAAGAACATGTCGCCGTCCACGCCGGTGAGCTCGTGCACGATGCCGGGATGCACCGGCGCCTCGGCGCGCAGCCGATGCCACGCCGGGTACGGATCGCCGCGGTAGTCGCCGCCGAGGAACGACGAGAACGCGACCGCGCAGATCGAACAGCTCGCGCACACGGTCCGCGATCGAGCAGGTGGGGTCTGTCGCTCACTCGGGCGACGTACCCGCCGTCGACGGGAAGCAGCACGCCCGTGACGTTGGCCGTGGCCGTCGGAGCACAGGATACACCGCGGCCGCGGCGCAGTCCTCGGCCGTGATCGGCTTGCCGAGCGGGTGGCCCGCACCCGCGGCCTGCGCGACCTGCTCGAGCGCGTCGGGCGGAGGTCCGAGACCGCCGGCCGCCATGAAGCCGGTGTAGGGCATGCGCGCCGGGCAGATCGCGTTGACTCGGATGCCGTCGGCGCGCGCACTCGACCGCGACGCACGTGGTGAGCTGGTGCACCGCGCCCTTGGTCGCGCCGTAGACCGTTGCCGCCCCAGCCGACGAGTCCCGCGACCGAACCGGTGTTGAGGATCACACCACCGTCGCCCTGGCGCCTTGAACTGGACGACCGCGTGCTTGCAGCCGAGGAACACGCCGCGGAAGTTGACGGCGATCAGCCGCTCGAAGTCGTCGAGGGTGTGTTCCTCGAACGCCATGCCGAGGCGCGGCGTGGGGATGCCGACGTTGTTGAACATGATGTCGAGCCGCCCGCACTGCTCGACGGCCGCGGCGACCATCGCCGCGACATCGGCCTCCTCGGTGACGTCGCACGCCGACCGCGATCGCGGTGCCGCCCGCTGCCTCGACGAGGCGCACCGTCTCCTTGGCGCCGTCGTCGTCGACGTCGGCGCACACGACACGCGCGCCTTCCTCGGCGAACCGCAGCGCCGAGGCGCGGCCGACGCCGGACCCGGCACCGGTGATGATCGCGACCTTGTCTGCTCGAGCAACATGGTCGTGCTCCTCGTGTCGGGGGTCAGGCGGTCGCGAGCACGGGGGGCTCGGCCGGGGTGAACCGGTAGAGCCGCTCGGCGTTGCCGCGCAGGATCTTGTACTGCGTGCTCCGACGTGAGGTGGGCGATCTGCTTCTGGACGACCTCGATGCAGTTGGGCCACGTCGAGTCGGAGTGCGGATAGTCGGTCTCGCACATGACGTTGTCCTCGCCGACCTCGTCGAGGCTCGCGATCGCCGTGCTCGTCGTGGATGAAGCACCCGAAGACGTGCTCCCGGAAGTCGCTGACGGATGTTCGAGCTGGTCGAGGTCGACGTCGGTGCCAGCGTGGCCGTCGAACGTCCTGCCGCTGCTTCACCCAGTGGCGCTGCTTGTCGAGGACCTGCTCGGCCCGCTCGAGGAAGTAGGGGATCCAGCCGATCTCACCCTCGGACAGAGCGATCTTCAGCTTGGGGAAGCGCTGGAACATGCCGCTGAACAGCCAGGCCAGCATGGTGCCGGAGGTGCGCGATGGCGCCCCACGTGAGGTTGGCCATGAACGGGGAGTCGGGCGCGATCTGCGGCAGCTGCGACGACGAGCCGACGTGCATGGACACGACCATCTCGAGCTCGTTGGCCGCGGCCATCACCGGATCCCAGTAGCGATCCGACGTCGTGGATGGTCGGCAGCCCGAGCGGCGCCGGGTTCTCGGAGAACGGCGAAGGCGGTGACACCCTTGGCCGCCATCCGCTCCATCTCCTTGGCCGCGATGGCCGGGTCCCACATCGGGATGAGCACCAGCGGGATGTACCGACCCGGCGCGCTGGCGCACCACTCCTCGACCAGCCAGTCGTTGTAGTGCCTGCAGGCAGCTCGAACCCGAACTCACGGTCGCTCGCCTCCATGAACAGCTGGCCGCAGAACCGGGGGATCGAGGGGAAGCACAGCGAGGCGAGGATGCCGGCGCGGTCCATGTCGTCGAGCCGGGCCTTCGGGTCGTAGCAGCCGGGTCGCATCTCGCGAGTACGGAAGCGGATCGGGGCTGAACTCCTCCTTCGTCTTACCGACCACCGCACTCAGACCCGAGTGCGGGAACCGCTTGCCGTCGTAGACCCAGCACTCGAGCCCGTCGATGGTCTCCATGTGCGGCGCCCGGTCGCGGTCCTTCGCGGCGACCCGGTCGGTCCAGAGGTTCGGCGGTTCGAGAATGTGGTCGTCGACCGAGATCAGCCAGTCGAGGTTGCAGGGCGTCATTCATCGCAGCTCTCCGATCGCCATGTGCTTGACCTCTGGAAGGCGCGGATCCCGTCGGGCCCGTTCGAGGCCGAGGCCGCTCTGCTTGTAGCCGCCGCTCGGCGCGTAGGCGCTGAACACCGAGGTGTTGACGTTCACGGCGCCGGTGCGCAGCCGGCGGGCCACCGCGGTCGCGGCTGCGACGTCGGCGGCCGTACACCTGTCGCCGACAGGCCGTACGGACTGTCGTTGGCGATCGCGTACGGCCTCGTCGACGTCGCAGTACGCCGATGACGCCGAGCGACGGGACCGAAGATCTGTCGCGCGCGGCGGGATCGGCGTTGTCGGGCAGATCGAGGACGGTCGGCTCGAAGTAGTAGCCCCGTTCGAGCGCCGGCCGGTCGACCGCCGTCGAACGCCACCGTCGCCGCCGTGCTCCTCGGCGAGCGCGACGTAGCGCTCGCATCGCTCGCGCTGGGCGGCGCTGATCACCGGGCCCATGAGCACGCTCGCGTCGGTAGGCGCCGACGTGGATTCCGTGATATGCCTCACTGACCGCCACGAGCACGTCGGCCTTGGCGCTCGTTCGGCACGAGCATCCGGCGTCGGCGGCGACACAAGCCTGGCCGCGCGGTCATGGCTACGAGCCATGCATGCGCCTTCGATGGGCGTCTGGCGATGGCGTCGGCGAGATAGATCTGCGCCGGACTTGCCGCCGAGCTCGAGCGCCACGCGCTTCACCGTCGGCGCGGCCTGGGCGAGGATCTGCTCGCCCGACTGGCGGTCGAACCGGTGAACGAGCACCATGTCGACGGCGCGGGTCGGTGGTGAGCATCTCGGCCGCAGCATCGCGCCCCTCCTTCGACCACGACGCTCAGCACGTCCGGCCGGCAGGCCGGCGGCGTCGGTCGGCGGCGCCGAAGATCGAGCGACGACGATCGGCGGTCAACGGGCTCGGACGCAGCGATGACCGGATGTTCCCGCGCATCAACGCGGGCATCGAGCTTCTGGAACGCCATGATGATCGCGCCGTTGTACGGCGTGATCGCGGACGACCACGCCGACCGGCTCGTAGCGGCGGATGCTCAGCGCCACCCGTCCGCTGGACGAGCTCGGCGACCGGCGACCGGGCTCGCCTCTTCGTGGTTCATCGACTGGTAGAGGTCGATGTACCCACGGCCCTGGGCCACGCCGCTGGTGAACTGGGCGAAGTCGGCGTACATCCGGACCTGACCGGCCTCGGCCATCATCGTGGCGACGAGGGCGTCCTTCTGGGCCTCGACCTCCGCGATGAAAGCGTGCAGCACCCGCGCCCGCTCCGCTGGGGGAAGGTCGGCCAGACCCCACTCGTCGAAGCTCCGCCGCGACCTGTTCGAGGATCGCCCGCTCCAACCTCGGCCAGCGGGGTGACGGTGACGTCGGCGACGTGGGTTTCGTCGGCGGGATTCTCGACCGCGAGCGTTTCCTCGCCGGTGACCCAACGTCCCGCGACGTAGGTCCGGGCCTCGCTCAAAAGCGCCATCTGTTCGAACGTGAGTGGACGTTCTACCTAAGGTTAGAACGGGATTGCATCAATGTCTAGATCGGAGCCGCGTGACGACGGCCCCGCCGTAGTGCGGCGAGGAGTGGCACGCCACGCCGACTGCGGCCTTCCGCTGGCGGTCGCCGGCCCGGCCCGACAGCTGGAGGTAGCACTCGAGCATCTGGGGGATGCCGTGCATGCGCCCGTTGCCGAGCGCCCCCCACCCGACAGCGCCGGCAGGGCCCCGGAACGGTCGCTGTCGATGCCACCGTCGGCGACGAAGCGGTGCGCTTCGCCCGGTGGACAGAAGCCGAGCGACCTCCAGCCAGAACCACACGAACGGCGAGAACCCGTCGTACACCTGGGGCAGGTCCACGTCCTCGGGCCCGAGGCCGGCGTGCGACCACAGCCGACGCGCCATCTCGGCGCCGCCGTCGAGGATGTCGTCGAGGGGCCAGTGCAGAGGGAGGCGGGGACGAGACAGAGCGCTCATCCCATAGCCGGCTACGTACACCGGAGGGTGAGGAAGGTCTCGCGCCCGTTCGGCCGACGTGAACACGAAGGTGGCCACACCGTCGACGGGGATGTCGCAGTCGAAACGACAGACCGGATCGAACAGCGTGGCGCGAGTCGACGTACTGCTCCTCGGTCAGCGGTTGGTCGTGCCAGTAGCTCCATGGGATGCGAGCGCCGTTCTTGCGGGCTTCGACGACGACGGCGGCCATGTCCTCGCGACGGGCGCCGAACCGTTGGAGGTACTCGTTGTAGGGCAGGGCGATCATGGCCAGTGGGCCGAAGTAGCCCTGGGGCGCGGTCCACTGCTGCGGACCCACCGCCGTCTTCATGGTGTTGCCGTGGTAGCGGCCCCGGGGCGGGTTGTGGAGCGCCCGTTGGAACACCACCACGTCGGCGGCTCCGCTGGCGACGGCGTTGACGGCCAGGGCCACCGACCCGGGGATCTGGCCGATGCCGGTGAAGCCGACGGCGTAGCGAGGGTCGATGCCCAGGTGCTGCGCCAGCCAGGTCGGCGACACGATGCTGACGCCGTCCTGGATGCGGTGGCTGCCGGCCGTGGGGAGCAGCGACGAACCGACGAAGCCGTCGACGTCCTCGACCCGGAGGCCGGCGTCGGTGATGGCGCGACGGGCGGACTCGATGGCGAGCACGCCCAGGGTCTGATCCGAGTGGCGCTCGATGGGCGTCTGGTCGTAGCCGGCGATGGCGACCTGGCCGCTGGCCGCGAACCGCCCGCTCACGGCACCAGCTCGAAGGCAGGAAGGGCGACACCCGGGACGAGATCCTCGAAGGCCACCTCGACGGCGGCTCCGAGCCGCACCGGCGCGTCGACCCCGTCGAGGAGGCGGCCGATGAGCCGGACCGCGGGGTGCTCGGTCAGTTCCACGTCGACGAGGACGAAGGGCAGGTCGTTGTCGAAGCCGGGCAGGAACGCCTGCCGGACCACCGTCCACGACCGCACCGTGCCGCGACCGCTGACCGGCACGAACTCGAAACCGGGCTCCGTCGACCCGCAGTGCGGGCAGACGACATCGGGGGGCAGGGTCATCGCGCCGCAGCGGGCGCAGCGGGCCAGGGTGAGGACGTGGTCGGCCGCGGCCGCCCAGAACGGGGCGGACTGCTCGTCCGGTTCGGGCAGGAGTCGTTCCGTCGTCAACCGATCACCCCTCGCGTCCTTGAGCTCGATGATGCGGTCCCAGTCGTAGCCGAGGTCGAGCAGGAGCTCCTCCGTGTGCTGGCCGTGCTCCGGCGCCGCGACGCAGGGGCGGGCCCTCACCGTCGAACTGCACGGGCACGGCCGGCAGCCGGTACGAGGTGCCGTCCTCGAGGCGCACGTCGCCGATGTAACCGTTGGCCAGCACCTGGGGATCGTCGATCAGCTCCTCGACGGCCTGCACCGGGGCCCACGGCGCGTCGAGTGTGGCCAGCACCTGCTTCCACTCCTCGAGCGTCCGCGTCGGCGAACTCGGCGTCGAGCTCGGCCACGCAGGCGTCGCTGTGCTCGCGGCGGGCGGCGAGGTCGAGGAAGCGGGGATCGTCGACGAGATGCGGCGCGCCCGATGACACGACAGAAGTCCGGCCAATACCGGTCGGATTCGAGGAACACCAGCTGGATGTGGCGCCCGTCCTTCGTGCGGTACACGCCCACGACCGGATTGGGCTGCGGCCCCCTGCCGGGCACGCGTGTCACCTGGCCGCCGTTGAGCGCAGCCAGGAGGTCCGACGACAGCGTCCACATCGCAGTGGCCAGGAGCGACACGTCGACGACAGACCCCTTGCCGGTGCGGCCTCGCTTCGAGCAGCGCGGCGGAGATGCCGAAGGCCAGCGCCATGGCCCCGTTGCGATCGCCCATGGCACCGCGCTGGGCGATCGGGTAGTCGCGCTCGGGCGGGGTCAGGACGTGTGCCAGTCCACCGCGGGCGAAGAAGGCGGAGGAGTCGTAGCCCGGCTGATCGGCATCGGGCCCGCGCACGCCGTAGCCGTGACCGCGTGCGTAGATCAACGACGGGTAGCGCTCGACCACCGCGTCCGCGTCGAGGCCCAGCCGGGACAGAGCCCCGGGCCGCAGGTTGGTGAGGAACACGTCGGCGGTCTCGAGCAGCTGGTGCAGCACCCGCAGGCCGTCCTCCTTCTGCAGGTCCAGGGTGAGCGAGCGCTTGCCGCGGTTGGCGAGAGCGACCGAGAGGTTGACCCCTCCCCTGTCGGTGCCGATGCCCTGCGTCGCCAGAGCGCGGTACGGATCGCCCTCGATGCGCTCGATGCGCACGACATCGGCCCCCCAGTCGGCCAGCACCGCCCCCGCCACCGGAACTGGGGGAACGACCGAGGAGTCGACAGCCGCTGGCCTGCGCACCGTGGCACCGGAGCTCGCCGACCGCGCTACCGCGCCACGGGCTGGTGGACCGACACTCACTGGGGGTCCGGTCGCCGAGTCGGGCCTCGCCGCCCTGCCCGACGAGGACTTCGTCGTGCACTCCCAGGTGCGGCCGTGGCGGCACCTTCGGCGAGGTCGAGCCCGCCGCCCGAGCATTGGCCGGCTGGCTCGCCGCCCGCGGGGTCGGGCGCCGGCGACGTCGTCGTGCTGCAGCTGCCCAACTGGATGGAGGCGGGCGTCGCCTTCTTCGCCGCCACCTACCCGGCGCGGTCGTGGTGCCGGTCGTGCACTTCTACGGGGCGAAGGAGGTGGGTTACATCGTGGAGGCCACCGAACCGGCGGTCGTCGTCACCCCCGACCGCTTCGGGCACACCGACCACGTCGCCATGTACGCCGAGCTCCTCGGCGCCCTCCCGACACACAGTGGCTGGTTGCGGCCGAACCGGCGACCGAGCTCCCGCCCCGGGCGATCGCACTCGACACGACCTTCGACCACGCACCGGTCACGCACGCGTCCGCGGTCGACCCCGACGCACCCGCGCTCATCGGGTTCACGTCGGGCACCACGCGCGACCCGAAGGGGGTCGTGCACTCGCACCAGACGATCGGGTGCGAGACCCGCCAGCTCGCGCAGATGAACGCCCTGCGGCGGCCCGCCGCGGCTCACCGGCGCGCCCGTCGGCCACTTCATCGGCATGCTCGGCGCGTTCCTCTGCCGTTGCTCCGCCGGGACCCGTCCACCTCATCGACGTGTGGAACCCGGGCGAGGTGCTGCGCATCATGCTCGAGGAGCAGGTCGGCATGGTCGGCGGCGCCACCTTCTTCCTCACCAGCCTCCTCGACCACCCCGACTTCTCCGACGAGCACCGCGGCTACATGCCCTACGCCGGGCCTCGGCGGCTCGCCGGTTCCGGTGGCGGTCACCGAGCGGCTCACGAAGCTCGGCATCACGGTCTACCGCTCCTACGGCAGCACCGAGCACCCGTCCATCACCGGATCGAGCGTCGACGAGCCCGAGGCCAAGCGCTGCGCTACCGATGGCCGACACGCTCGCCGGGCGTGGAGCTGCGCCTCGACGACGACGGCCAGATCGTCAGCCGTGGCCCCGACCTGTTCGTCGGCTACACCGACCCCGAGCTCACCGCGCACGTGTCGACGACGACGGCTGGTACCACACCGGCGACATCGGCGTGCTCGACGACGACGGCTACCTCACCATCACCGACCGCATGAAGGACGTCATCATCCGCGGCGGCGAGAACATCTCGGCCCGAGAGGTCGAGAGCGTGCTGCTGGGCCTGCCCGCCGTGGCCGAGGTGAGCGTGGTGGCCGCGCCCGACGACCGCCTCGGCGAGCGACGCCGTCGCCATCGTGCGCCTGGCTCGACGGCGGCCGACGGCGCCCACCCTGGCCGAGGTCCGGGCCCACCTCGCCGCCGCCGGCCTGGCCCGCAGAAGTGGCCCGAGTCCATCTGCGCCGTCTCCGATCTGCCCCGCACCCCGTCGGGCAAGGTGCAGAAGTTCGTCCTCCGCAAGCAGCTCCGTGACGGTGAGCTCGAGCACCGCATCTCATGACGACACCTGGCGACCGGCCCGCTCGACCCACCATCCCCGAGACGCTCGCGGAGGCGCTCACGCCGTCGTGGCTGAGCGCAGCACTGGGCAGCCGCTTCCCGGGCATCGAAGTGCACGAGGTCACGCCGGGGCCTGTCGTCAGCCGGCTGTCGACCAACGCCCGGTTCACGATCCGCACCGCCGGAGATGCCCCCACCGATCTCCCCACCGAGTTGTGCCTCAAGGGCTACTTCGGGGAGGCGGGTCTGCCGGCGCGACGCGCCGGAGTGACCGAGACGCTCTTCTACCGGGACGTCGCCGACTCGACGGAGATCCGCACGCTGAAGTGCCTCTACGCCGACCTCGATGAGTCCACGTCCGCGAACGTCGTGATCACCGAGGACGCGGTCGCTCGCGGTGGCACGTTCCTGGACTCGCTGAGCGAGTACACGCCTGACCAGGCGGCCCAGAGCCTCGCGGAGCTGGCCGCGCTGCACGCCTCGACCTGGATGTCGCCGTCGATCGAGCAGACCCCGTGGCTCACCCCCTGGCTGCCGGCACTGGGCACGAGCCGCGGGCTCGCCGAGATCAGCACCAACTTCGACGGGCCGATCGGTGCCGGCATCCCCACCGCGCGGCGAGACGGCCAACGACTCCTCGACGCCTACGCGGTGCTGGCCGCTGACGCAACGACCGCGTCGCCGTGGTCGTTGATCCACGCCGACCCGCACATCGCCAACGTGTTCCTCGATGGTGAGGGTCGGCCGTCGTTCGTCGACTGGCAGCTGGTGCAGCGAGGCCCGTGGTACATCGACGTGGGCTACCACCTCGCCTCCGCTCTCACCGTCGAGGACCGCCGCCGGAACGAACGGGAGCTGGTGCGGCACTACCTCGACCGACTGGCCGCGGCCGGCGTGCAGCCTCCCGGCGAAGACGCCGCGTGGCAGGACCTGCGCCGTGGCCTCGTCCACGGCTTCTACCTCTGGGCCATCACGCTCAAGGTCGACCCACCGATCACCACGGCCCTGCTCGAGCGACTCGGCACCGCGATGGACGACCACGACGCCTTCCGAGGTCTGGCGTAGGACGCGATGGAAGCGATCGGGCTCGGCTTCGTGGTCGGCGACGACCTCGACGAGGCGGCGGCGATGGAGCAGCTCCCGATCGACTCGCTGTGGGTCGGTGGCCACGTGGCCTCACCGAACCCGTCGCCCGAAGCCATGGTCGGGTTGGCCCGGCTCTCAGCGGTCACCACCGCGTCACCATCGGGACGTCCATCCTCCTCCTCCCCTGTACGAGCCGGCCATCGTGGCCAAACAGATCGCCGACCTCGACCGGGGCACCGGTGGACGGGTCGTCCTCGGCGTGGGCGTCGGCGGTGAGTACCCGGCCGAGTTCCGCGCCTGCCACGTCCCGCTCGACGAGCGAGGGCCGCGAGCCGACGAGGCGATCGGTTTGATCCGCGAGCTCTGGACCGCAGAGCCGGTCAGCCACGAGGGACGCTTCTACGCCATGGACGACGTGCGAGTGCACCCGCGCCAGCGCAATCCGGCGGGCCCCCGATCGTCGTCGCCGGCCGGAAGGACGCGGCCATGCGACGGGCCGCTCGCCTCGGCGACGGCTGGATGCCGTACCTCTACTCGCCGCGCCGGTACGCCGTGTCCGCCACACGGATCCGCGAGCTCGCCGCCGAGGCCGGACGCAGCCTCGACGGCTTCCGCTGGTTCGTCTTCGTCTTCGTCAACGTCGACCACGACGGCGACCGGGCCCGTGACGGCGTCGCTCGCACGATGGGCGGTGTCTACGACACGGACTTCCGCGCAATCATCGACCGCGTCGCCGTGGCCGGCACACCTGCAGAGGTCCGCGACAAGCTCCTCGACTTCGTCGATGCAGGCGCTCGCCACTTCATCTTCCTGCCCGCGCCGGGGCCTGCCGGCGACACCAACGACATCGTCCGCCGCCTCATCGAGGACGTCGTGCCTGAAGTGCGCGCCTTCCTGACGCGAATCGTGGGGGTCGTCGCGTCTCAGTGGTCGGAGCTATCCGAGGGTGATCTCCCGTCGAGAGAGCCGCCAGCCACTTCGGGTGCGGACGCACGTGCCCGTGTAGCGGCCCACCGACACGAGCTCGGCACGTCCGCTCGAGGTCTGGAGGAACTGGAACGTCGTACGCGCTCTGGCGGCCTCGCCGTCGATGGCGACGTGGATCGCGCCAAGCATGTGGGCAGTCCCTGACTCCGGTCCGAAGAGGCCAGCGGCTCGGCTCTGTTCCATCGAAGAGCGGATCTCATCGACACCCGAGCGCGTGACGACACCACCGTCGATCACCATCACCGGTTCGTCGGTGAGGCACTCCATGTACTCGTCAGGTACGCGGCTGGGAGGCACTCCCCGTCCGCCTCCCCACCACCTGACGTACCCAGCCGATACGTCTAGGACACCCTCTCGGTGCCGACCCAGCGCGCCGGCTGGACGCGGATCGTCACTCGATCGGCTCGTCGCCCAGCACCGTCGTCCGGAACATCTCACGCGGTGAGTCGGCGTCGTACGCAGCAGCGCGGTGGAGAACGCCCCGGTTGTCCCAGATCACGGTGTCGCCGACCGTCCACTGGTGGCGGTAGACGCGCTCCGGAGCGGTCGACCGATCGAGCAGGTCGGCAAGAAGGTCCCGGCCCTCCTCGAGCTCCATGCCCACGACATGGTCGGTGGAGGCGCCGAGCACCAGGCTTCGTCGTCCGTCTCGGTGCGTCCACACGAGGGGATGCTCCGAGGTCTTGCGCATCCGCCACGCATCGACGAGCTTCGCGTTCGGGTCGGGGAAGGCCAGGCGTTGCGATGCTTCGAGGGAGTGCACGACCCGAAGGCCGGCGAAGCGCTCCTTCTCCGCGTCGGAGAGGTCGTCGTAGGCCGCGTAGGTGCTGACGAACTCCGTCTCCCCGCCGGTCTCCGCCACCGCCTTCGCCGACAGCACCGTCGCCATCTGCGGGCACTCGTCGCCGGCGGGCGTGCAGCCGTCGATGTGCCAGAAGAAGGTCCCCTTGAGGTACGGAGCGCTGGCGTTCTTCGAGCGGTCGAGCGTCACCCGCATCACGCCGGGGATCGGGTCGTCGGCCGCGGCGTAGTCGATCTCGCCCAGCTTCTTGCAGAACTCGACCTGCGCCTCAGGGCTCGAGGTGCAGGTTCCGGAACACCAAGACGCCATGGCGCCCCAGCGCGTCGAGGACGACACCCGCGAACTGGGCGTCTCCCGCGAGCCGGTCGGCGTCTGCATCCAGCACCTCGGCGCCCACCGTGCCGGTGAGCGGAGCGACGGACAAGGAGGTCTGGCTCATCTCGGACGGGCTCCCTCTGCGCGCCCCACGGCCGCATGTCAATCAAGTGAGTAACACACTGGATCTGGACCCGGCAACCCTCACGAGCGACGCCCGGAGGTGCCCGTCGGGCCAGAATGAACCCATGCCCGCTCGGAAAGGGAACGCCGGCGACCCGACGACGCGCAACGCGCTGCTCGATGCAACCCAACACGTCATGCTCACCGAGGGCTACGCGGGAGCGACGACCCGCCGGGTGGCCAAGGAGGCCGGAGTCAACAGCGCGCTGGTCTCGTACTACTTCGGGTCCCTCGACGGGATGTTCATCGCCCTGTTCCGGCGCGGCGCCGAACGCAGCTTCGAACGTCTCGGCCAGGTGCTCGGGTCGACGCAGCCGCTGTGGGGCTTCTGGGATCTGATCCACGACAGGTCGAACTCGTCGTCGACGATGGAGTTCATCGCGCTGGCCAACCATCGCAGCGCGATCCGGGACGAGATCGCGGACTACTCGCGAAGGTTCCGCCGGGCCCAGCTCGACTCGTTGACACAGGTCCTCCAGCGCTATGGGGTCGACCCGGATGAGTGGCCCGCTTCGGTCGTCATCCTCGGGCTGTCGAGCCTCTCGAGGTTCATGCTGATCGAGGAAGCATTCGGCGTGGACGTCGGCCACAAGGAGACCGAGGCGAAGATCGAGGGCTTCATCCGCCGGCTCGAAGGAGAACGTTGCCCGTCCCCGACCTGACCGACCGTGCCATCGCCGACCTGGTGTCACTCGAGGGGCAGGTCGCCGGTCGCTTGCGAACGCGAGCGCTTGCTGCGCAGGTGCTCCGTTGGTTTAATCACTCGATGAACATCGGGGGAAGATGAGCATGGGCAACGAGCTCGAGGGGAAGGTCGCGATCGTCACCGGTGGCGCGAACGGGATCGGACGGGCGATCGCCGAGGTGTTCGTCGAGGAGGGTGCTCGAGTCGTGATCGCCGACATCGACGATGAGGCCGCGGTCGAACTGGTGGACGTGCTCGGCCGGGCCACGTCGTTCGTGCACACCGACGTCTCCGACGCGGACAGCGTGCAGGCCGCGATCGATCATGCTCAGCAGCAGTTCGGCGCGCTGCACGTGATGGTGAACAACGCCGGGATCTCCGGTTCGTCTCGCCGACTGATGCAGGACGACCTCCGTGACTTCGACCGCGTCATCGCGGTCGACCTGTACGGCGTCATGGTCGGGACCCAGCGCGCCGCCCGGGCGATGGGCCAAGGCGGGTCCATCGTCAACATCACCTCGATCGGCGGCATCAGCCCCGGCCCAGGCTTCAGCACCTACCGCGCCGCCAAGGCCGCGGTGATCCACTTCAGCCGTTCGGCCGCGATCGAGGTGGGCGAGCTCGGCATCCGGGTCAACGTCATCGCTCCCGGGAACATCTCCACCGAGATCAACGCGTCGTACGACACCGCGGCGGTGGCTCGACGACTGCAGCCGCTGCAGCGCATCGGCGACACCCGCGACATCGCCAACGCTGCCGTCTACCTCGCGAGCGAACGGGCGGCTCAGGTCACCGGGATCCTGATTCCTGTCGACGGGGGCACGACTGCCGGGCCGCCACCGATCAAGTGGGACGACATCAAGGCCGGCCCGGTCGCAGACGACCTGGTCGTTCGACAGGATCCCTGAGCCGCTCGCTAGGGGATGGTGACGGGGAGCGTGTCCCAGCCGCGCACCGTGGACGTGGGCGACAGCCGGGCCCGACTCATGTCGACGGTCCACTCCGGGAACCGCTTGAGCACCTCTTCGAGCGCGATGCGTCCTTCGAGTCGGGCCAGCGCGGCGCCGAGGCAGTAGTGCAGGCCGAAGCCGAAGGCGATGTGGCTGCGTGCCTCGCGATCTGCGACGAACTGGTCGGGGTTCGCGAACTGCGCTCGTCGCGGTTGGCCGAGCCCATCAGGAGGAGCATCGCGCTGCCCGCGGGCACGGTGCGGCCGTAGTACTCGACGTCCCTTGTGACGTAGCGGGCCGCGTGGGGCGCTGGCGCCTCGAAGCGGAGGAGCTCCTCGATGGCGTTCGGGACGAGGCTCGGGTCCTCTGCGAGCCGACGGCGCTGGTCGGGGAAGTCAGCCAGGACCTTGCCGGCCCAGCCGATGAGACGGGTGGTGGTCTCGTTGCCCGCACCGGCCACCACGGTCACGTAGGTGAGCACCTCTTCCCGAGTGAGACGGCGCGTCTCGCCGGTCTCGTCCTCGAACTCCGCCGTGAGCAACGCGGTCATGAGGTCGTCGGAGGGGTGCTCGGCCCGCCATTCGATGTACTCGGTGAACATCTCGATGCCGATGTCGAGCTGCTCCTCGCCCACGTGCATCTTCTCGCCCTCGCGAACCCGGATGTTGGCGTCGGCACGGTCGCGGATGGCCGTCTGGTCCTCCTCGGGGATCCCGAGGAGCATGCCGATGACGCGCATCGGCATGATCTTGCCGAGGTGGGTGATGAAGTCGAACTCGCCGGCGCCGACGTGTGGATCCAAGGCCTGCGCGCACAGATCCCGGATCTGGGGCTCGAGCGCGTTCATGCGCCTCGGGGTGAACACGCGCGAGAGGAGTCCGCGGTGCAGGTCGTGGATGGGCGGGTCCTCGAAGAGGACGATGCCTGGCGGGAACTCGATGCCGGCCTGGATGAGCTCGAGGATCACGCTGCGCGCGGAAGAGAAGGTCTCCCAGTTCACGAGCGCGCGCTCGACGTCCTCGTAGCGGCTCAGCGCGTAGAAGTCGTGTTGCTCGTTGTAGTAGAGCGGCGCCTCGTCGCGGAGCCGCCTCCAGTACGGGTATGGGTCGGCGTTGATCGCCACGTCGTACGGGTCATACCGGAGCTCCACAGCGGTAGGCATGCCTGGATGATGGGCACGAATGCACATGACGTCAAGGGTTCGGCCTTGCGGTACCAGGCCCCACATGACCGTGGCCCGCTCGTTCATTGAGATCGACCAGCCTCTATTGACATTTTCGTTAGAAAGTCGCAGCATCAGCCCGTGCCCACATCGTCGGCGAGCGAGGCCATCCCAGTCCCCGCTCGCCGGGCGCCGTACGCAGACAGCCCGGCGATCGGCCCAAGAGGGCTTCGAACCCATCAACGCGTCCTCGACGCGGCCATCGAGGCGTTTGCCGAGTCGGGCTACGACCGCACGACGCTCGATCGCATCGCCGAGCTGGCCGGCTGCTCGCGGGTCACCGTCTACCAGTACGTCTCGGGCAAGGACGATCTGTTCCGCCGGCTCGCAACGCAGGCGGCAGCCCAGATGTGGGCGGCCTTCGAGGCCCTCGAGGATGTGACTCCCGACGCGAGCGGCCACGCCACCTTGCAGGCCTGCATCACACGCCTCGCGGACATCGAGGCGCGCTACGAGCCGATCATCCGAGCGTTCGAGGCGGCGGCGGAGTCAGACCTGTCCCTGGCGGGCGGAGCGGCCTCGATCACCCGCCGAGCCGTGGGCGTCCTCGAAGCCCGGGTCGTTGCCACCGATGTTCCCCTCCGGCTGCTCGACCCGACCGTCGAGCTCCTCAACACGGGTGTCGTCGGCGCGTTGAGCCGCATGTCGATCCTCCGCGCCGCGGCGCCCGAGTCCTACGGCCGCGAACGGGTCGATGTCGCTCTGGCTGACGTCGTCCACCGAGCGCTCTTCGGCCCACTTCCCGGAGTGAACATCCACCCCCGCCGAACGGGTCCAGAGGCGCCGATCCTGCGTCTCAGCCCCGAGGCTCGGGCGATCTTCGACCGAGCCCGCGACCTCGAAGCCGACGCGGCCGGTCCGGGCAAGCGGGCGCTCCGATCCATCCTCGGGGTTGCAAACGACCTGATCGCCGATCGGGGCTATCGAGGGCTTCGGATCGACGATGTCGTTCGCACCGCCGGGGTTTCGCGCGGCTCGTTCTACACGTACTTCGACGACATCGATGACTTCGTACGAGTGATCGGCGTACGAGCGATCCAGGACGTCTCCGAGATCGTGCGCGACCTCCCTGAGGTGCCGACGCGATTCGCGCTGCGGCGCTGGCTGGGGCGCTACGTCGAGGTGAACCTCACGAGCGGACCACTGGTGCGGGTGTGGATCGAAGCCATCGAGGGACCGCTGCGTCAGGATCGTGCCGCGGTGACCGACTGGGGTCGCCGACGGATGGCAACGATGCTCCGGAATCGCGCGTTCGGCGACGTCGAGATCGAAGCCGAGATCCTGATGGCCATCGTCGAGGTCTTCGGCTCCAGGACTCGGACGAAGGCCGAGCTCGACGCCTGCCTGATGCTGATCGAGCGCGGCTTCGTGGGTGCCGAGCACACGCCGGCGAACCAACCCAGGGGAGGTGGGGCGACACGTGGCCAGCAGTGAGCTGCAGGGACTGCTCGAGAACATCCGCGCCGCGGGCTCGTTCGACGGCGACCTGATGACGATGCGGAAGATGATGAGCCGAGCGCCGGCCTATCCCCAGCCTGACGACATCGCCTGGGAGCCGCTCGACGCGGCGGGGGTCCCCGCAGAGTGGGTGATCCCCGACGACTGCGACGCCGGGCCGAGCCCTCGTGCACTTCCACGGCGGCGGCTACGCGACCGGCACGCTCGAGTCCACTCGGGCCCTGTGCTCCCACATCGCCCGGGCGACCCGCGCCCGTCTGCTCGCGGTGGACTACCGGCTGGCGCCCGAGCATCCCTTCCCCGCTGCCGTGGACGACGCGGTCACGGCGTATCGCTTCGCCATCTCCGAAGGCCACGCACCCGAAGCCATCGCGCTCTGCGGCGATTCGTCAGGGGGCGGCCTGGCGCTGGCCACCCTCATCGCGCTCCGCGAGCTGGGCGACCCGATGCCCGGAACGGCGATCTGCATGAGCCCCTGGACCGACCTGACCCTGTCGGGCTCGAGCCTGCAGCTGAACCGCGAGTCGGATCCGATGGTGAGCGCGGCAACGCTCGATCTCATGGCCGATGCCTACCTGGGCGAGGTCGACCGGCGATCGCCAACCGCGTCCCCGCTGTTCGCGGATCTGGCGGGGTTGCCGCCCCTGCTGGTGCAGGTCGGTGCGGGAGAGCTGCTGCTCGACGACTCGACGCGGTTCGCCGAGCGTGCGCAGGCGGCGGGCGTCGACGTGACGCTGGAGATCTGGGAGGACGTGTTCCACGTGTGGCACGCGTTCGCCGACCTGCTGCCGGAGGCCCGGGACGCCATCGCCCGGATCGGTACCTACGTCGACCAACGCCTCGGCGCCACACGATGACCAAGCCAAGACGAGACGTCGTGAACGACCATCCCCCTGTAGGAGCTCCATGAACGATCTGCTGTCGACTGCCCGGTCCCTCCGCCCTCTGGTCGAGGCGGAGGCTGACGCCACCGACCGCGAGCTCACCATGACGACATCGGTCAACGAGGCGCTCGCCGAGTCGGGGCTCAACCACCTCCAGGTCCCCAAGGAGCTCGGCGGGCTCGAAGCTGACGTCGACACCACGCTCGACGTGCTCGAGGAGTTCGCGCACCAGGACGGGTCCACCGGCTGGGTCTACATGGCGAACGCCAACGCAACCGCGATGTGCTCGATGTTCGATCCCGACGTGGCTCGCCAGATGCTCGAAGGCCGTCCCGATGTCGTCTGCGCCGGCCAGTTCGTGTCACGCGGAAAAGCGCAACGAGCTGAGGGGGGCTTCCAGGTCCACGGACGGTTCCAATTCGGCAGCGGGATCGCCCGCGCGACCTGGATCGGAGGCGGCGCACTCGTGCGGGACGCCGACGGCACCCCGGAGGTCAACGACGCCGGGATGCCCAAGGTGTTGGCCTTCGTCGTGCCCAGCGACAGCGTCGAGATCACGGGCAACTGGGATGTGATGGGGCTCCGGGGGACGGGCAGCTTCGACTACTCCATCCCAGAGCAGTTCGTCGAAGAAGGCCGTAGCTTCTGGCTCTTCGACGACGAGCCGCGTTGCGGCGGGGGGGTCTACCGCCTCGGTGTCGTGGGCTTCGCCGGGATCGGCCACGCCGGCTGGGCCCTCGGGGTCGGCCGTCGAGCGCTCGACGAGATCCAGGGCATCCTGACATCCGGACGCGCCCGCATCGGTGGCGGGCAGATGCGGGACGAGCAGGCCATCCAGCGCGCCTTCAGCCAGAACACGCTCGCGCTGCGCTCGGCCCGCCTGCTCGTGCATGACACGATCGGGAACATCGTCGAGCGCCTCGACCGCGGTGACCCCATGACCAAGGCGATGCAGGACGAGCTCGTGAGCGCCGTGACCTACCAGACCAACGTCTGCATGGACGTCGTGCGCTGGGCCTACATGACGTCGGGCAGCTCCGGTCTCCGGAACCCGAGCGTCCTGCAGCGTTGCTTCCGCGACATGTGCGTCGGGGCCCAGCACATCTACGTCGATCCGCGATGCCACGACGAGATGGGCAAGGGACTCCTGGAGGTCTCCACGTGACGACCACTTCTAGCAACTCTGTGAACGGAGCCAACATGACTGAGCCACACATCGAACGCTTCGGACCCGACGTCCCGATCGAATCGCTGATCGAGGCCATGGATCGGGACGGCTGCGCGATCGTCGAAGATGCCATCAACCCCGACGAGCTGTCGAGGCTCAACGCAGACTTCGACGAGCTGCTCGCGGCTTCGGAGCCCGGCACGCCGAACCACATCCCGATGCTGATCGACTTCATGGGAGCGAAGACGCATCGGATCGACGGGCTGCCCGGCAAGTCGAAGGCGTTCGTCGAGCTCCTGCAGCACGAGCGTCCGCTCGACGTCGCCGACCACTACCTCCTGCCCTCGTGCCTCCACTACCTCCTCAGCACGGCACAGCTGATCGAGATCCTGCCCGAAGAGACCGTGCAGCACCTCCATCGTGACGACACGGCTTGGATCCATCCCCCGATCCCGACGGATCGAGACGCCGCGCCGGCCCCGGACGAGCCGCAACTCGAGGTCATCGTGCTGTACTCCCTGTGCGACTTCACTGCCGAGAACGGCGCGACGCGGGTCGTCCCCGGCAGCCACCTGTGGCCGGCGCGCCGCAAGCCACAGGAGCACGAGGTCGTGGCGGCGGAGATGAAGGCGGGTTCGGCGATCTTCTACGTCGGCAAGACCCTCCACGGCGGCGGTCCGAACCAGACGCAAGACCAGATGCGGCGTGCGTTGTTCCTCGGCTTCTCCCTGGGGTGGCTCCGCACCAAGGAGAACTTCTTCCTCAGCACCCCGATCGACGCGGTCCGCGAGATGCCCAAGCGGGTGCAGCAGCTCCTCGGCTACGAGACCCACGGCGGCATCGGTGTCGTCGACGTCGGGTGCCCGAGCGCGCTCCTCGCACGGACATGACGGCAGGCCTGACCCACACGGACCTCACGCCTCGCGTCGGTTCGCTCGTCGAGACCGACCTACCGACGCTCCTCAGTGGCACGCGTGCAGCCGCGCTACGCGAGCTCCTCGAGGAACGCAGCGTGGTTGCCATTCGCGGGATCGAGGTCGACGACGCACAGCAAGTCGCCATCGCACGCACGCTGGGAAGCGTCGAGTCCAGCGTCGTCGGCGACATCTACAAGGTCACCTTCGACAAGAAGGACAACCCGGTCGGCGCGTCGATCAACCGAGCAACGTTCTTCTGGCACATCGACCGGACCGACCTCGACGTTCCACCGTTCGCCTCCATGCTCAGCGCCAAGGTCCTCACCCCGACCGGGGGACAGACCGAGTTCGTCAACACCTACGCCGCCTACGACGATCTGCCCGACGACGAGAAGGAGCAGCTGGACGACCTACGGGTGGTCCACTGCATGGAGACCGCCTTCCTCGACGCGTTCCCGCACCCGACCGAGAAGCAGCTGGCCGCCTGGAAGCACATGCCGGTGAAGACCCACCCACTCGTCTGGCACCACCGTTCGGGCCGCAACTCACTGGTACTGAGCAACAGCGCCAGGGCCGTCGTCGACATGGACGAGGACGAGGGTCAGGCGCTCCTCAGCCGGTTGCTGGCGTGGGCGACCCAACCGCAGTTCGTCTACGTGCACGAGTGGGCGATCAACGACCTCGTCATCTGGAACAACACCGGCGCCATGCATCGTGTCAGGGAGTACGACCCGGACTACGGACGCAGGCTCCATCGCACGACGCTCCTCGGCGACGAGCCGTTCGACACCCGCAAGGAACACGATGATCGACAAGGTTGAGATCCAAGAGACGATCAGCCTCTACCACGAGGGTGGCAGCCTGGGTGACTTCGACCAGGTGCTGGAGACCTTCCTACCCGACGGCACCTGGGAGGTTCCGGCCTTCGAGATCCGCTGCCAGGGGCACGCCGAGATCCGTTCCACGATGGAGGCCATGGTGGCGCCGATCGAGTACCTGGTGCAGATCAATGCACCCGCCATCGTCGTGGTCGACGGCGACACGGCCTCGGCCCGCTCGCTCATCCGCGAGTGCGCCAAGTTCCGCAAGTGGCCGCGCTGATGGACGTCGTCGGGCAGTTCAGCGACGAATTGAAGCGCACCTCCGATGGCTGGAAGTTCGCGCATCGCACCTTCACGATCCTCGGCACGCACACGTCGGCAGAGACCTCATGACCGAGCTCACCGGCAAAGCGGCCGTCGTCACCGGCGGCGGCAGCGGCATCGGCATGGGCCTGGCCAAGGAACTGGCGCGCCAGGGTGCCTCCGTCGCCGTCGCGGACATCCTGCCGGAGAACGCCCGCAAGGTCGCCGGGGAGATACACGACGCGGGCGGCAAAGCCGTCGCGATCCACTGTGACGTCTCCGACCGATCGTCGATCGAGCAGATGAAGGCCGAAGCCAACGCAGCACTCGGCACCATCCAACTCGTGTTCGCCAACGCCGGGGCAACATCGTTCATGCCGGTGACCGAGCTCACCGAGAGCGAGCTCGACTGGATGACCGAGGTGAACCTCAAAGGCGTCGTCTGGACTGCGCTCACCTTCCTGCCCGACATGATCGAGGCGGGCGGCGGCCACGTCATGGCCACCGCGTCGATGGCCGGGCTCATCCCGACACTCGTTCCCGTCCACACCGCATACGCCGGGGCCAAGATGGGCGTGATCGGATTCGTGCGCAGCATGCAACTCGAGGTCGAGGAGCACGACGTGTTCTGCACGATCTACTGCCCGGGTGGCGTGCTCAACGGCATGCGGGACAACAACGCGAAGTATCGGCCGGAGCGGTTCGGCGGTCCCAGTGACGAGCAGATGCAGATCCCGAAGGCATCGTTCAAGGACAACCGGCTGCGGTTCCTCACCCCTGAGGACGTCGCCCCGATCGTGCTGCGGGCCGTCCAGAACAACCGGCCGTTCGTCTTCGATCACTCGGAGCAACGGCAGAGCTTCCGCGAGATGTACTCCGACATCGTGGAGGCTTGCTTCGACGACATCGAGCGTTGGGAGCAGGAGAACGGGTTCTCGCCGCCCGTGTCCTGAAGCACCTCTCACCCCAATCGTGACCACGACCGCCAGCCGGTCAAGGAAGGAAGCTGACATGCCCGATCAGACCGTCACCGTCGTGCGCGCCAAGGGCGTCCTCGACGTCGATCTCGGCGAGGTTCTCGAGGGCGCCAGCATCGTGATCGAGGGGAACCACATCATCTCGGTCACCGACGTGCCGCCTTCGGCATCCGACGTCGACGAGGTGATCGACCTGCCCGACCTGACGCTGGTGCCGGGCCTCATGGACATGGAGGTCGACCTCGTGCTCGGCGGTCGCGGCGCCGACTTGTCGGATCCGGTGCGGATGGATCCGGTGAAGATGGGCCTGCGAGCGGTCGCCAACGGGCAGCGGACGCTGCGGGCCGGGTTCACGACGGTGCGCAACCTCGGCCTGTTCATCAAGACCGGTGGCTATCTCGTCGACGTCGCGCTCGCCGATGCGATCGCCGCCGGCTGGGTCGAAGGACCGCGGGTCATCCCCGCCGGCCACGCCATCTGCCCGACGGGAGGCCACCTCGATCCGAGCGCGCAGAGCGGCCTGGCTCCGGGCATCATGCGGATGACCGTCGAGGAGGGCATCGCCGACGGGGTCGACGAGGTCCGCAAGGCGGTCCGCTACCAGATCACCCACGGCGCCAAGCTCATCAAGTGCTGCGCTTCGGGCGGCGTGATGACACCCACCGGCCCACCGGGCGCGCAGCAGTACTCCACCGAGGAGCTCGCCGCCATCGCCGACGAAGCACACCGCCGGGGCCTCCGGGTGGCGACGCACTGCCACGGCGACGTGGCCGTCAACGCGGCGATCGACGCCGGCATCGACTGCATCGAGCACGGCATGATGATCGGCGACGACACGATCCAACGGCTGGTCGACACCGGCACCTTCCTCGTCTCGACGTGCGCCCTCACCGAGAACTGGGACATCTCCAACCAGCCGAAGTCCCTCCAGGCCAAGGCGGCCGAGGTCTTTCCCAAGGCCAAGGAGTCCCTGTCGAAGGCGATCGAGGCCGGCGTCAAGGTCGCACTGGGCACCGACGCCCCTGCCATCTTCCACGGCCGCAACGCCGAGGAGCTCGACGTGCTCGTCAAGCGTGGCATGAGCCCGATCCAGGCCATCCGCTCCGCGACGACGGTCGCCGCCGAGCTCATCGACACCCCCGACCTCGGTCGCATCGCCCCCGAGATGCTTGCCGACCTCGTTGGCGTCATCGGCGACCCCCTCACCGACATCACCACCTTCCAGAGGGTGCCCTTCGTCATGAAGGACGGCAAGGTCGTGAAGCGCCCGGGCCAGGTGACGACATGAATCAGGCAACAGACGATGTCTGGGAGGTGCTCTCCACCGCGCGTGCCATCCGCCGCTTCACCGATGAGCCAGTCGACGAGGTGACGCTCCGTCGGTGTCTCGAGGCAGCGACGTGGGCGCCGAGCGGCGGGAACGTGCAGCACTGGCGCTTCATCGTCCTCGACTCGCCCGAGATGCGGGCCGTGGTACAGCAGGCCGCCGACGCGGCGCTGAAGGTCATCGAGCCCATCTACGGCATGAGCCGACCAGCTGCGGACGACACCTCCCGCAACGCACGTCGAGACCGTGCCACCTATGAGCTGCATGATCTCGCCGGACAGCGGACGTCGGTGCTGTTCGTCGCGTTCCACAACGAGTTCTCCTCCGACTTCCTGCAGGGTGCATCCATCTTCCCCGCGGTGCAGAACTTCTATCTCGCCGCCAGAGCTCAAGGTCTGGGTGCCTGCCCGACCAGTTGGGCGGCCTACGCCGGCGAGCAGCTGATGCGCGAGGCGATCGGGATCCCCGACGGATGGGTGCTCGCGGGCCACGTCGTCGTCGGCTGGCCTCGAGGGCACCACGGCCCGGTGCGGCGGCGGCCTGTGAGCGACGTCGTGTTCCACAACGGCTGGGACCCCGATCGCGCCGACATCATCTACGGCCCTGGCGCCCGTCCGGAGCCGAGGAGCTGAACCACTCGGTTTCATCGATCACGCGAGCCACAGGCTCAGTGGCCCGCGTGACGGAACAGGTCTTCATGCACCCGGCTGGCACCCGATCGACGTGCACGACCCGAATCGAACCTGTCCCGCCCGCGAACCCGATCGGGTTCGCAGACGGGACAGGTTCGAGGTTCTTGTGGTTACTTGTCGTTGCTTGCCATCAAATGTCCTAGTACACAGAGAAGAGGGCTTCTGACCTGCACTTTCACGGCTGGATAGTGGCTCCATACCACGGCCATGCCACTACCCGCACGGCTGCACGCACGGTCCCACGGCGAGCCGCCTGTCGACGCTCCGTCCGATGCGGAGCAAGACTGCACCCGTGAACATCACCATCGGTGTGGTCGTCGGGGTCGCCTTCGTTGGCCTCATCCTCCTGGCTCTGGCGCTCAGGGTGGTGGCCGAGTACGAGCGGGGCGTCCACTTCCGGTTCGGCAAGATCATCGGGACCAAGAACCCGGGTCTTCGCGTGATCATGCCGGTGGCCGACCGGCTCGCGATGCGTCTCACTGCGCATCGTGACGATGCCCATCCAGTCCCAGGGGATCATCACCAGGGACAACGTCAGCGTCGACATCGCTGCCGTCGCCTACTACAAGGTGATCGACCCCGTGAAGTCGATCGTGGCCATCGAGGACGTGAGCGCCGCGATCAACCAGATCGCACAGACGACACTGCGCAAGGTGGTCGGCAAACACACCCTCGACGAGACCCTGGCCGAGACCGACCGGCTCAACGCCGACATCCGTCAGATCCTCGAGCTCACCGCGGCCGAGTGGGGCGTCCAGGTCACCCTGGTCGAGCTCAAAGACATCCAGTTGCCGGAGGGGATGAAGCGGGCCATGGCCAAAGAAGCCGAGGCCGAACGCGAGAAGCGGGCGAAGATCATCGCCGCCGAGGGTGAGGCGATGGCAGCGACCGCGCTCGGCGACGCGTCGGACATCATGATGGACCACCCCCTCGCGCTGCAGCTCCGCAACCTCCAGACGCTGATCGACATCGCCGTCGACAAGAACTCCACGGTCGTGTTCCCCGCACCCCTGATGAGCACGATCGCCGAGCTTGGCTCGTTTCTCGCCCGCGAAACTGACGCCGCGAAGAACCCACCGCCGCCCACCTCAGGTGCCGCGGACCCACCGGCCGTCTGAAGCCGCCCTCCTGGCGGCGGACGCCCGATCGGATCACGTCCGCCTCTGCGATGATCCGTGTGCTCTGTGCTCTCACGAGCGCAGCCATCGACGATGTCAGCCCGGACCGCCACCCGTCGACACGTTCCAAGGACACGGACTGGAGTGCGCGTCTCCCGCCGATTCCGGCATGCCGCGGATGATGTCATGACGAGCGACGCTTTCGCCGCCCGCCTCGACCGGGCCATGCCAGCACGGGGAGTCCCCCGAGCACCCTCGGCGTGTCAGAACCCGATGACGGTATCGGCGTCGAGATCGGCGAGACCCCGTAGCACGGCGTACGGGGTGATGGCCGACGTCCTCGCGTTCGTCGACGATGGCGTGTTGCGGAATCGGAACTCGTACGAGCCGGCCGCACCAGCCGCTTCGACGAGATGCTCGACATGCGTTGCACCGGGCTCGGCGATCAGACGGACGTGCACCCGATCGAACCCGACGGTCACGAGAGCGAGGGTGGCTGCGACGTTGATCGAGGCCGGGAATCGCTCGACGGCATCGCGAGCGAACCCGTCGAACACGACGATCGGCTCGGCGGTGGTTCTCAACGTCTCGACCAAATCGGTCGCCATCCATGGCTGCACGAGCGCATGCGGTGGCTTGCGGGTGGTCAGGAAGACGTGGTCGAGACCACCGAGAAGCGACGCAGCCCGGAGCTGATCGACGCCACCGATGGCACCCGAGGTCACCAGGAGCCGGCCGGTCCCCGACCGGAGCCTCGCCAGCAAGGCCTCGTCACGCAGCGCTCCGACACTGACGACCAGCAGGTCCACGGACGCGTCGACCACCGCTGGCCCATAGGACGCGACGGCCTGTTGGCTCGCCGCTTCGACCACGAGGTCAGATCGCCGGAGCAGCTCGTCAAACGACGCGACCCGGTAGCGGTCCGGAACGGCCGAGAGGGCATAGACGCCCGCGAGCTCGACGTTGCCCCATCGTTGTTCGATCGCCTCGGCGACGACCGACCCGACCGCGCCATGGCCGATGACGCCAACCTGGCGTCGCCCGTCTGAGGCCTTCATCGTCGGACTCCCGACCGTCGCCGGCACTTCCTGCGCGTACCCACGTTCGCACAGATCGACCCGGCGCGCCGGTGCTTGGCCGTTGTCGGCGTCAGGACCAACGGCCCTTCTGCCGAACCGGCTCGGGTTCTAGTGTGAACTGGGCAGTCGGAGGAGTCGTCATGTCCGAACCGATCACGCGTGCACCTGGTTCCTCTGAGGATGTGCGGCCCCGTCCGCGAGAGCGCCCCAGCGTGCTCGACACCGAGGCTGGACGAGCCGTCGCTCGAGATCCGGCGATCAGCGCCATGTCCGAGGCGGAGCTGCGGGCGGGCATCATTCGCCTGCGCGCCGAACGCCATGCCGTGATCCTGGCCCACAACTACCAGATCGGCCCGATCCAGGATCTGGCCGACTTCGTCGGAGACTCGCTGCAGCTTGCCCGGTAGGCAGCCGAGTGCGATGCGGGGATCATCGTGTTGTGCGGCGTTCATTTCATGGCTGAGACCGCCGCCATCCTCTGCCCCGACAAGACCGTGTTGATACCCGATCCTGCGGCGGGCTGCTCGTTGGCGTCGTCGGTCACCGCAGACGAGGTGCGTGCCTGGAAGCGCGAGCATCCCCTCGCAGTCATCGTCGCGTATGTGAACACGGACGCCGAAGTCAAAGCGGAAGCCGACTACTGCTGCACGTCGAGCAATGCCGTCAACGTCGTACGTTCGATTCCCGCCGACCGCGAGGTGCTGTTCCTCCCCGACATGTACCTCGGGCTCTACGTTGAGAAGATGGCTGGCCGGCAGATGCACCTGTGGCTCGGAGAGTGTCATGTCCACGCCGGCATCCGGTCCGAGGACGTCAACGAGCTCGTTGCCCGATATCCCCAGGCGGACCTGCTCCTGCACCCCGAGTGTGGGTGCGTCAGCCAGTGCCTGGGCGCCGTGGCCCGAGGCGACCTGCCCGCCGACCGGACCTTCGTGCTCAGCACCGGGGGCATGGCCGAGCACGCCCGCCACTGCGAAACACCCGTCGATCTCGTCGGAACTGAGGTCGGGATGCTCCACCGACTCCGTCAGGACAACCCGAACAAGACGTTCGTCCCACTGCGCGAAGACGCAATATGCGAGTACATGAAGACGATCACGCTCCCGAAGCTGTACCGATCGCTCCGTGACCTCGACTATCCCGTGCACGTACCGGTCGCCACCGCTCAACGGGCCCGCCGCGCGATCGACCGCATGGTCACCACTGCCGCCTGACTCGCGTTCCGGCCCGAACCGCCACTTCGAATGGGGCGACGTCTCGGTTCGGAGTCCGCGGCCAAGCCGAGCGGTCGATGGGATCGAGCGTGCACGGAACCGAGTTCGGGGCGACGTGTCCTGCTCACTGCCGCTCCGTCGATCACGACTACCCTCGCTGAACTGCGTGACCGCCTGAGCCAAAACGGAACCCGTCCCTCCCGCGGGCCCGATCGGGCACGCAAAAGGGACAGGTTCGGGTTCGGTGGCGACCCGTGCGTGGTGCCGATGCGAGCTGACTAGATGTCGTAGTACATGGCGAACACGACGTCTGACCTGCAGTTATGTGCCTTCCGAGATGGTCCATGCCACATCCATGCCACAGCCGGAAGACCCATCATCTCGCTCGAGCCGGCCCTCGCTACGACCCGCTGATGAGGGCGGCGAGCGTCTCGAAGCTGTCGTTCGCCGCAACTCCCTCGACAGCTCGGTGGACGCCGGCGCGTGAGATCTCAGCGGGTTGCATTCGTTCGCCCGAGCCGGCGGTGGACACAGCAGCGAGGTAGAACTCGGTGATGCCTGCCGAGTGGCAGCCACGACGTACTTCTCGAACACGATCGCGATGATGCCGACGGCGTTCATGGTGACCCCGAACTCGGGGTTGGTCGGATGCCACTGGAATTGCACCGTCTCGTCGAAGCGGAAGGGGATCCGCCGGATCTCCAGATCGGTCACTGCGTGCTCCTTCGTTGGTCGCCTCGTCGCATCGGCGACACCTACGGCACGGCTGGCTGCGGCTGGTGCTCGAGTGCTGCGACGAACCGCTCGATGGCCTCGTCGTAGAGGCGATCGGCGTCGGCAGCGGCCAGCCCGCCGACGAAGACTCCACCCACTTCGAGGCTGACGAAGCCGTGGGCCGTCGCGAACAGCGTCACCTCGGCACCGAACGTCTCGTCCTCGGTGAGGTCGAAGGATCGGAGCGCGGCCCGCACGGCGCGGTCGGCGCCGATCGCCGCCTCCTGCAGCAGCTGGCGGTCGACAGGCGCCTGGATCATGGCCAGATACCGGTTCGGCTGCGACAGCGCGAACACTCGGAACGACCGGCACATGGCCCGCAGGGCGTCCCCGCCGCTGCGACCCATCGCCGCGTCCTGCAGCTCGCTCGACAGCGCCGCCATCGAACGGGCCTGCACCTGCGCTCGGATGGCGTCGAGCCCGGCCACGTGGCTGTAGAGCGACGGCCCTTTGACGCCCACCGCCTGGGCGATCGCCGCCATGGTCAACGCCTGCGGACCACCGTCGTCGACGATCCGCTCGGCCGCCGCGATCACCTGCTCGGCGTTCAGCGTCCGGGCCACGCGCCGACCAGGTTCCTATTACCCATAGGCATAAACCTATGTATGATCGGTTACGGCGTCAAGGCACCTCGAACGCACTGACGTCTGGCCCCGGATGACCGAAGGTGGATGCAATGGAGACCGTGACCGCGCCGGGACCGATTCCGGCACTCACCCCCGTGGTGCGCGAGATGGTGCGGGCCGGGCAGGGGCACCTCGCCCCGGCGACGATGCGCATCCCGAACCGCTTCTACACCGACCCTGCGATCGCCGCCGCCGAGCTGAGGACGACGTTCGCCGCTCCGCTGCTGGTGGCTCCCAGCCTTCGGGCGGCCCAACCGGGCAACTACTTCACGACCACGCTGGTCGACACCCCCGTGATCGTCACCCGTGACGGGGATCAGAAGGCGCACGTCTTCGTGAACGCTTGTCGCCATCGCGGCGCACAGGTGGTTCAGGGCGACGGCTGCTCGCGACGCCTCACCTGCCCGTACCACAACTGGGTCTACGACACCGGGGGAGCGCTCGTCGGCATGCCCGGTCGAGACGGCTTCGACGATCAGGACCCGGTCACGCTCGGCCTCGTCGAGCTCCCGAGCGAAGAACGCCACGGCTTCATCTGGGCCATGCGGGACCCGGCGGCCACACTCGATCTCGACGACCACCTCGGCCCGCTCGGCCCCGAACTGGATTCGTGGGGGATGAACTACCACGTCGCCGGGATGCTCGAGCTCGAGCTGGCATCGAACTGGAAGTGCGCGCTCGAGGCGTTCCAGGAGACCTACCACTTCCCCTACGTCCACGCGAGCTCGCTCGTCGGGCAGGGCACGATCTCGAACATCACCTCGTTCGACCAGTTCGGACGCCACCACCGCCTCGGCGTTCCCATCGCCACGATCCTCGACGACCAGGATGCACAGGACGCACTTGCATCCGACGATCGCCTCACCGACCATGCGGTGGCCAGCCACCCGGGCGAGCACGTCGTGGCGATCTACTACATCTACCCGTGCACCGTCATCGCCTCGTCACCGCTCGGGGGCGAGATGCTGCAGTTCATGCCTGGGCCGACGCCCCAGCGCAGCGTGGTGCACCACACGGTGCTGTCCCGAGAACCGGTCGCCGGCGAGGTCGCCGCGTTCTTCGAGGCGTACACCCCGCTCATCCAAGCGGTGGTCCGCGACGAAGACGCCCCGGTCATCGAGAGCTCCGGGATCGGCCTGGCCGCCGGCCACACCGACGTGATCCTCGGCCGCAACGAGGTGGCCTGCCAGTTCGCCCACGGCCAGGTCCTCGCCGACCTCGCGCACGAGGGCTTCGTCCCTTGACCGCGGCCACCCTCGACCTCTACTCCCCCGCCGCCTACGTCGACGGGCCGCCCCACGCCGCTGACGGAGCTGCGGCGCACGACCCCGGTGTACTGGCAGGACATGCCGGATCAGCCCGGCTACTGGGCGGTGCTCACGCACGCCGACGTCGTGCACGTCGCCGCGCAACCCGACTGCTGTTCTCGGCCGCGACCGGCGGGATGGTGATCGAGGACATGGACCCCGACCGGCTCGAGCGCATGCGGGACATGATCCTGGCGATGGACCCGCCCCGGCACGTCGACTACCGCGAGCCGCTGGCGCCGGAGCTTCAAGGCCGCAGGGTCATCGCCGGCATGGAGGACCACGATCCGGACCATCAGCCGGGAGATCTTCGCCGACGGCCGGGCAGGGCGACGTGGAGATGGTGCACGACGTCACGTCGGGACTCGCTGCCGACCAGGTGATCGGCGAGCTGTTCGGGATGCCCGAGGCGGACTGGGACATGCTCCACGCGCTGGCCGAGACGCAACACGGCGAGCCAGGACCCCGACATCAACCCGGGAGGCCAACGTCGAGGCGGGAAGTCGTCGACTCGGTCGATGGCAGATGGCGATGTACGCGATTGCAGTTCGCCGGCCGTCGCCGCCGGGAGGATACCGCCCCGGGCGACCTCGCATGGACATCATCCTCGGCAGCGAGTTCGGCGGCCAGCTACATCGACCGACGTCGACTTCGGCATCATGCTCGTGCAGCTGGTCACGGCCGGCAACGACACCACGGAGACGATGATCGTCGGCCGGTCTGCGGCGCTGCTGCAGCACCCCGACCAGCTCGCCGAGCTCCGGGCCGACCCGGCGCTGATCCCGGGCGCCGTCGAGGAGATCCTGCGCTGGGCCAACCCGCTGCACTACTTCCGCCGCACCGCCACCGAGGACACCGAGCTGAGCGGCGTCGCCGATCGCGGCCGGTGACAAGGTGGCGATGTACTACACGTCGGCCAACCGCGACGAGGCGGTGTTCGACGACAGCCAGGCAGTTCGACATCCACCCGCAACCCGAACCCGCATCTCTCGTTCGGCATCGGCGAGCACTACTGCCTCGGCGTGCACGTCGCCCGGCTCGAGGGCCGCGTGTTCTTCGAGGAGCTGCTGGCCGCCTTCCCGACGATCGAGCTGACCGGTGAGCCCGCTACGCGTCCGATCGAACCTGAACAACGCGCTCAAGGTCCTACCGGTCCGGCTGGCATCATCCCGATGAGCGCGTGTTGCAACCGGCCCAGACCCACCGCGCTCGCACTCGGTCCTCAGCACGCGGCCAATCTGAATCAGGCCCGCCGCCGTCTAGCGGAGGACGTCCATGGCCATGGTCATGTAGCGCTGCCCGTCGATGTGCACGTACTGCGAGTTCGCGCCGAAGCCGAGGTTCTCGCCGAGCAGCGCTCGCATCTGCGGTGACGCGTTGGCGCGGAAGTCGTCGCTCAGGTAGCTGAAGTCGTGCACCGACCGGTAGGCGAGGCGCGTGTAGGTCACGTGCAGCACGACCCGTTGACCCGGTTCGGTTCGTGGGTAGTTGCCGTGCCACACGGCGCCGTCCCACATCACCACCGAGCCGGGCGGGCACTCGATGGGAATGGCTCCTTCGAGGTCCCGACGCTCATCGGGGGTGGGTTGACGCCGGTGGTGCTGCGTTCCAGGGATGATCATGAAGGCGCCGTTCGCCTTGGTGAACTCGTCGGTCACCCAGCACGCCGTCAGGTTGACCATGTGCTCGGGGAACGGGGCAGGAACGTGTGACTGGTCGCAGTGCAACCCGAGCGCACTGCCCGCGGTGCGGACGGTGGCGAGCACGGAGCTCAGCACGCAACCGCGGCCGCAGATGTACTCGGCCAAGGCCAGCACGGCGGGATAGATGGTTGCCTCTTCGAAGACCGGGTCCAGACCGAGCGGCGTCGCGCAGGCAAGGTCGAAGCTCGAGTTCGGTTCCGACCGCGCCTGCGACCGCGTCGAGCGTCGCGAGACGGATCCGGTCGGTCAGCTCAGTGCCCACCTCGATGATCGTGTAGCCGTTGTCGCGGAGCTCGTCGAGGTTGCGTTCGAGCCCGAGCTCCTGAACCGTCGGCGCCAGCTCGTCAGAGATGGCGTACATCGGTAGCTGCTCCCAAGGCGCCAGTGCGTCTTGCATCTCGATCACTCCCCTTGCGTACTTCAATGGTAAAGGAAATAATACTTCAATGGTGAAAGAAATCAACTAGGCTCATCGTCCAGTCGAACCTTGAGAGGCCAGGACCATCGGCCAAGACCCTGGGAGGAAGCGCAATCGTGACGGTGGATCCCATCGATCAGGCTCGAGCGCACTGGACCGCCGACGGTTGGGGGTCGACCGCGTTGGCGATGGCCAACATCACGACGATCATGCGGGTGCAGCAGATCCTGCTGGCCCGGATCAACGCCGTGCTGCGCCCCTACGGGCTCACCCATGCCCGACTCGAGGTGCTCATGGTGCTGCGAGCAGGACCGCCTCGCGGCGTGCCGCTCGGGAGTCTCGGTCTGCAGCTGCAGGTCTACCCGGGGGCCGTCACCGAGCGCGATGGATCGACTCGAGGCCGACGGCCTCGCCCAGCGCGTACCCCACCCCACCGACGGCCGAGGCACCCTGGCGAAGATCACGCCTCGCGGGCGCAGGACCGCACTCAAGGCCATCGACGATCTGAACACGATGGTGCTGGAGCCTTTCGAGCCCAGCGGGGCAGCAGGCGAGCAACTGTTCGAGCTCCTCCGCGAGCTACGCGCCGCCGCCGGCGATCTCGATGCAGATCCGGCCGCCTCATTGCCGGCGACGGGCACAGGAGCGCCATGACCCAGACGACGAAGCGACGAGACCCCGACGACGTGCGACGTGCCCTCGCCTCGTGGATGGAGCCTCGGCTCGATGGCAGAGAGCTCACCGCCCTGCAGGTCGAGGCGCCGGCTGGGCACGGCTTCTCGAACGACACGTTCATGGTCGACGCCGTCGTCGATGGCTCGACGATGCCCCTGGTCGTGCAGGCGGCACCGATCAGCGAAGGTCTGTTCCCCGAGTACCCGATCGCCCGCATGGCCCGGATCCAACAGGACCTTCGGGACCACTCCGACGTACCGGTGGCAGGTGTGCGCTGGCTGGAGGAGGACCGATCGCCGCTCGGCGCACCGTTCTACGTGATGGACCGAACCGAGGGTCGCGTTCCCGACGAGTCCCCGAAGGCGTACCACGCCGCGGGTTGGGTGTTCGAGGCCGGTCCGCAGGAGCGCCGGCAGCTGTGGCTGTCGATGCTGGACGCCATGGCTCGACTCCACCGGGTCGACGTGACGCCCACGTTCGACTACCTGACCGAGACCAGGTGGGGGATGCCCCTCGACGCCGATGCCGGGGCCGAACGCGTTCGTCAGTGGCGCGATTACACGATCTGGGCGTCCGACGACGACGAGCCTCCGGCGACGTTGATGGTGGCGTGGGACGCGTTGGGTGCAGCACTGCCTCCCCAGACCACGCGGCTGTCGATCGGTTGGGGCGACGCCAAGCTCGGCAACATCATGTTCAGCGGGTTCGACGTGGTCGCCCTGTTGGACTGGGAGCTCTGTGGCGTGTCCGTCGCGGAGGAGGACCTCATGAACCAGCTGGCCGTCGACGCGGTGCTGGCCGACATCGTCGGTGTCCCGCGCATCGAGGGGCTCCCGTCTCGGGCAGAGACGGTGAGCCTGTACGAGGATCAGCTGCAGCGGGAGATGCTCGGGACGAACTGGTGGTACGTGTTCGCCCTGGCGAAGATGACCGCGGAGATCCACCGGATCCTGCGGCAGATGCGAACGCTCGGCGGGATGCCCGACGGCATCGACCTCGAATCGGTGAACAGCGCGCTCCCCCGGCTCGTCCGCGAGCTCGACACGCTCTAGCCCGCCCACCGAACGACGACCCAGGAGGCTTCGTGCCCGATCAGACCACCGCAGACCGCCTGAAGAAGTACGGGACTCGACTGACCGCGGACGACGGGTTCCACGTCCCCACGACACTCGACTACTTCTGGACCGAGACGAACTGGTTCGCCCTCGTCATCCCCGAGCGCAAGATCACCATCCAGCTCTACCCATTCTTCCAACCGAACCTCGACGTGTACTCCGCGGGCGTCTACATCTGGGACGACTCCGGCGATCAGTGGTGGAACTGCCGGTATGCCAAGAACTTCTGGCACCTGCCGTTCCCGAAGCAGCCTCTGTCGGACCTGCATCTGCCGAACGGCCTGTCCTACAAGACGCTCGAGTCGCTCCAGGCCTACCGACTCGGCTTCGACTGTCCTGACGGTGAGGACGTCCACCTGGATGTCACCTGGGAAGGCGTCGTTCCCGCGAACCGTGCTCCGTCGGGCATCCACATGGATCAACCGGGACGGATCCGGGGGACGCTCGTGCTCGACGGCGAGACGATCGACGTCGACGGCGTCGGCTTCCGGGACCGAACGTGGTCGCCCCGCTCGCAGTTCGGCCAAGGCGTGGGCCCGTTCGGCTCGATCGGATACACCTGGGGTACGTCGCTGACCTCCGACGACGGGTTCTTCCTCCTTTCGGCCAACGTCGACGACAGCTACATGGAGTACTCGCGCCTCGACGGCATCCTCTTCCGCGACGGCGATGTCGCCAAGCTGACCGAGGCGACCCGCACCATCACCGAGCGAGACGCTGACGGATGTCCGGTGGGCACGTGCATCGATGTCGTCGACGAGAAGGGCCGCACCGCTCACATCGAGGGCACGAACATCAACCGGTTCGTCGTCAACCTCTACCCGAGCCTCCTCGTCTGGGAGTGCCAGACCCGGTGGACGATGGACGGCATCGCGTTGGCCGGCGAGGACGAGGACAACTGGGGGATCCACGACTTCCGCCGGTTCCTGCGATCGAGGACGTCATCGTGATCAGCGGGTCATCTGAGATCAACGTCCTCGATCCCCAGTTCTACGTCGATCCGTGGGACGCGTACCGGTGGCTCCGGGAGGAGGCCCCGGTGTTCTGGGACCCGGTGCAGCGGGTCTGGGTCATCTCGCGCTACGAGGACGTCGTGGCGGTCGAGCGCGACGGCGCCCGCTACTCGTCGGCCAAAGGATCGCGGCCACACATCGACCAGAGCGCCGACGAGTCGATGATCAACCTGGACGACCCGGAGCACCAGGCGCAGCGCAACGTCATCGCCCGGCAGTTCACGCCCCGCGGCGTGCGCGACCACGAGGACACCGTCCGTCAGATCGTCACCGAGATCCTCGACGAGGTGACGACGGTCGGCGAATGCGAAGCGATCGAGGCCATCGCCTCTCGCCTTCCCGCGATGATGACCTGCGACCTGCTCGGCTACCCGCGCGACATGTGGGAGCGCGTGCGATGGTGGTCCGAGCGGGTCATGCTCCTGGCCGGTCAAACATCGCCCACCGGCCCTCCCCACGTGTCTCATCCGGACCTGATCCCGGTCATGCAGGACTGGGCTGGGGTCACCCTCGATCTGATCGAGAACGCGGCGCACCGAGCCCAAGGACGATCTCATCTCGCGGTGGGCCAACACCGAAGGGTGGTCCACCAAGAAGATCCTCGACGAAACGGTCCTCGTGCTCGACGGAGGCGCCGAAACGACCCGCACCGTCATCGGATCGATGGTCCGCGAGCTCGCGCTCCGGCCCGATCAACGCCAACTGCTCCTCGACCGCCCCGAGCTGCTGTCGACGACCGCGGTCGAGGAGTTCATCCGGTGGGTGTCGCCGGTGCTCAACATGCGGCGCACCGCGACCGAGACCCACGACCTGGGCGGTCAGCAGATCGAGCAGGACGACGAGCTCCTCCTCCTCTATGGGGCCGCGAACCAGGACCCGCGGGTCTTCGAGAACCCGGAGACCCTCGACGTCACCCGGGCCCACAACCGCCACGTCGCGTTCGGCTTCGGAACCCACTTCTGCCTCGGTGCTCACCTCGCCCGCCTGGAGATCCGCGTCATGTTCGAAGAACTTCTCCGCCGAATGCCCGACTGGGAGCTCGTCGACGATGACGAACCCCAGATCATGGCGTCGACCTTCGCCCGCGCCTACGACCAGATCCGCATCCGGTTCACCCCGACGCCATGACCGACCTCTACCGACCCCAGTTCCTCCCCGACCTGCTGGTGGCGGCGTTGCGGCGCAACGGCCGCCGACCGTGCGTCTTCATCGACGACCGAGCGCTGACGGCCGACGAGGTAGCCGAGGAGATCAGCCGCTACGTCCAGGCCTATGAAGCGCAGGGGATGAAGCAGGGCGACGGCGTCGCGACCCTGTCGAAGAACCGGCCCGAGGTGCTCTTCACGATCGGCGGCCAACCATGCTCAACGGCCAGCCGCGCGATCGGCGCTGCACCCGATGGGCTCGCTCGAGGACCAGGCCTACGTGATCGCCGACGCCGGCATCGAGACCCTGATCTTCGATCCCGACACTTCACGGAGCGGGCCCGGCAGCTCGCAGGAGCATGGTGCCCGACGCTGAAGCGGCGTGCTGTCCTCGGGCCCATCCGACGTCGGTGAGGACCTCGACGCGCTCGCGTCGACGTTCGAGCCGCAGCCGCTCGTCGCTCCCGACGTCGACGCCGAGGACCTCGCCGGCGCTCGCCTACTCCGGCGGAACCACCGGCAAGCCCAAGGGGGTCATGAGCACCTATCGCGGCGGCGCCGCGATGACCGCGATCCAGTGGCCGAGTGGCAGTGGCCCGACGAGGTCCGCTTCCTCATCTGCACGCCGCTCTCCCACGCCGGCGCGGCCTTCTTCACGCCGACCCTGCTGCAGGGGGGTCGATGACGGTGCTGCCGGGGTTCGATCCCGAGACGTTCATGGAGACCATCGAGACACCACCGCATCACGGCGACGATGCTGGTGCCGACGATGCTCTACGTGCTGCTCGACCACCCGAAGTTCGACCAGTACGACCTGTCGAGCCTGCAGACCGTGTTCTACGGCGCCTCGCCCGTGAACTCCCACCCGCCTGGCCGAGGCCGTGCGGCAAGCTCGGCCCGATCTTCTTCCAGTTCTACGGCCAGGCCGAAGCGCCCGAGGCGATCACGTCGCTGCGCAAGGAGGACCACGACCCCGAGGACCTCGACCGTCTCGCCCGCTGCGGGCGGCCCGTGCCGTGGGTGCACGTCGCCCTGCTCGACGACGACGGCAACGAGGTCCCGACGGCGAACCAGGCGAGATCTGCGTGCAGGGCCCGCTGGTGATGAAGGGCTACTGGAACAAGCCGGAGGAGACCGCTGGAGGCGTTCGGCGGCGGTTGGCTCCACACCGGCGACGTCGCTCGCGCCGACGACGAGGGCTTCCTCTCCATCGTCGACCGCAAGAAGGACATGATCGTCACCGGCGGCTTCAACGTGTACCCCCGCGAGGTCGAGGACGTCATCTCCACCCATCCGGCGGTGTCCGCGGTCGCCGTCATCGGCGTGCCCGACGAGCGGTGGGGCGAGTCGGTCAAGGCCGTGGTCGTCCTCCGCCCGGGTGCCACGCTCGACCCCGACGACCTCATTGCGCTGGTCAAGGAGCACAAGGGCTCGGTCCAGGCCCCGAAATCGGTCGACGTCGTCGACGCGATCCCGCTGACGGCCCTCGGCAAGCCCGACAAGAAGGCCCTCCGCGCCAGCTACTGGTCCGGCAGCGAACGGCACGTCAACTGACCATGCGGACCGGGACCGACCAGCTCTCGTTCGGCGGAGCCTGGATCCGCTCGACCGCGCACGACGGCTCACACCGACGATCGGAGCATCGCTGCTGCCAAACGGGACCTGTCCCGCCAGCGACGCCGGAGCGCACGATGACGGGACAGGACAGGTTCGAGATCGTTGCGGTTACTTCCCGACACTTCCATCAGATGTCGTAGTACATGGCGAGCCCGGCCTGTGACCTGCACTTATACGGCTACTGAGAGGGTCCATGCCACAGATATGCCACGGAGCTCAGAGTCCTGCAGTCCTCAGTCCCAGCCACGCGACACGCAGCGCCCCCCGGCCTTGGAGCCAGCGCCGCCTCACGAGTCGCGCCAGAGTTGGCCGAAGATCGGTTTGAACTGGAAGTTGGCGAGCGCCAACTGTTTGGCCGTCTCGAGGCCGTGTACCCGTCGATCGGCGACGAGGCTGTAGGGGGTCCAATAGAGCCAGACGTTGATCGCGCCATCGTTGATCTGGTGCACCAGGTCGTCGTAGGCAGCCTTGCGCTCGGCCGTATCGGAGCTCTCGCGGCCAGTCTTCAGGTCGGCTTCGATCTCCGACGTGGAGTACTGCGCCAGGTTGATGTTGACGTTGCCGGGGCCGCCGATGGACTTCGCTGACCAGAAGATGTGGAACATGTCGGGGTCGGGCGAGTTGTAGACGGCGATCAGCACCGAGTTGAACCCGCCGGTGACCACCTTGCCGATGGCTGCTGCGGGTTCGATGGTGTCGATCTTGACGTCGATCCCGGCCTCGGCCCACTGCCCTTGGAGGAGCTGCGCCACCTTGAGGTCGTCCGGGTCGGTGGTGCTCAACAGCGAGAAGGAGAGCGAGGTGGAGCCCGTGTCCTCCTTGTACTGCTGCAGCTCGTCCTTGGCTCTCCCGAGATCGAAACCCGGGTACCCGTTCTGGTCTTTCGGCAGGCCCCACGGGCTGTCGGGTGAGAAGGGCGAGGTAGGTGTCCCGATGCCATCGCCGACGAGCGCTGCGACGGCATCTTGATCTGTCGCCGCCGCGACAGCGCGTCGTGCGTGGATGTTGCTGAGCGGGTTGGGCCCACCGAGCGCGGTCTCACCCGTGTTGAGGACGACCATCTCGACCTGGGTGTCCCAATCACGGATGACCGGGTAGCCGTTGGATTCCAGATCTGCGGCGTCCTGGGCGTTCGTCGTGAGCATCATGTCGACGTCGCCCGACCGCAGGGCGGCCGCCCTACTCGTGCTGTCGATGAGCACCTTGAACGTGATCTCGTCGAGATGCGGCTGCCCGCTCTGCCAGTAGTGCGGATTCTTCGTCACCCTGAGGTGATCGCTTGCGACCCAGTCGGCGAATTCGAACGGGCCGGTCCCGATCGGCTTCGAGTCCCCCTTGTCAGCGGTGAGAAGCGCTGCTGGCGCCATCTGAAATGAGAGGGCGTTGGTCAGGTAGCTGATCGGGAACGCAGCCCAGGGCTCGGAGAGGGTGAAGTGCACCGTGGTGGGGTTCACCGCCGCGACATCGGTGATGAGGCCCTTGACGACTTGGCCGGAGACGAGGCCTTGGATCGCGTCGTTGGTGTTGGCGACGACCGCGGCCGCATCGAACGGTTCGCCGTTCTGGAAGACGACGCCTTCGCGCAACGTCACGTCCCATTCGGTGTGGGTGGCGTTGGGCGTCCACGACTGTGCCAGCCATGGTTGCGCGGTGCCGTCGGCCCCGAGGACCGCCAAGGTCTCCAACATCGACGAGACCATGAACGCCGGCGCCTGGGACGGCGCGCTGATGTGGGTGTTCCACCCGGCGGCGTCACCCTGCACACCAACGACCAACGAGCCGCCGTCGACGGGCGGCGACGTGTCCGCTGACGCTGACACACCATTGCCCCCCTCTGGCGCCCCACCGGAGGAGCCCGTGCACGCGGCGGCGAGCAGCGAAAGGATGAGCAGCGCCCCGACGACGCCCCGTCGAGCGGCGCGCCGAGTCTTCAGTTCCCCCATGTGGTGTCTCCAAGGTTCGGCTCGGCCCAGCCGAGCGAGTTGTCGTGATCTGGAGCAGGTCTCGGGGTGGGTGCTGGCACGGCCCGGGCAGGGGTGCGTTCGGATTCGAACCACTCGTCGGCCTGCACGCGGAGCGAGGACTTGAGGAGCTTGCCGCTCGCAGTGCGCGGGAGAGGCTGGTCGCGCACGAACCATCGAGTCGGCACCTTGTAGGGCGCGAGATCGGTGCGACACCAGCGGTCGAGGTCGTCCGGCGAGGTCGTGTCGCCCGGAGTTGTCGTCACGACCGCGCATACCGCGTCGCCGGTGACCGGGTCGTCCACGGCGAACACGGCCGCCTCGAGCACGGTCGGGTGGGCTTCGAGCCGGAACTCGACCTCGCTGGGCGAGACGTTCTCCGCGCTGACGAGGATGAGGTCTCGGGCTCTCGAGTCGATGTGGAGCAGGTCGCCGTCGAACCGTGCGATGTCGCCCATCGCGAGCCAGCCATCCCCGGGGAGAGCGGCTGCGGTGGCGTCGGGGTTGTTCCAGTAGCCGAGCATGACGTAAGGGCTGCGGACGTGGACTTCGCCGAACGTTCCCTCGTCGACGGCGTGGTCGTCGGGGTCGCGAAGCTCGACCGACGTGGTGATGTTGGCCCTCCCCGTCGAGGTCGGGTGCGCCAGCAGCTCCGGTCCACCGATACCGGCGACCACGGCTCCGGCCTCGGTGCTCGTGTACCCCATCCCGAGCGACTCTCTCGCCGACGGGAAGGCGTCCCGGAGGCTCGACTGCACGGCAGGGCTGACCGGCGCCCCGCCGATGCCGAGTTGGCGAACCGACGTCGTGTCGTGCCGACCGGCCGCCGGCGAGGTCGCTACGCGTGGTCCGGCGCTCCCGAGGGCCAACCACCGGGTGACGTGCTCGCGCTCGATGGCAGCGAGCACCTGTTCTGGATCGAACCGCCCAGGCAGCAGCACGAACGACGACCCGTTGATGAGCGCCTGGAGGGCGACGCCGTGGAGCATGGACACGTGGAAGAGAGGTGACGTGACGAGGACGACGTCGTCCGTTGGCGGGAGCTCGTCGTCGGAGAGCGGGACCGGTGCCCCGCCGACGACCCGGCTCAGCGTCTCGGAGAACAGGTTCACCTGAGCGAAGCCGATGACCGACCGGTGCGGGACCACCACGGCCTTGGCCGCTCCAGTGGTGCCGCTGGTGAAGATCAACTCAGCCGGGTCGTCCTCGCTGACCGGCGACGACGCGGGCGGAACTCCGTCCCATGCGGCGATCAGCCCGGCGAGCTCGTCGAGGTCGACGCGCGGCACCGTGAGCCCCGCGTGGTCGGCGACCGCCGCCCGTTTGTCGTCGGATATGAGCACCTTGGGCTCGACCAGTTCGGCGGCCCCTCGCAGTTCCTCGGCCGTCCACCATCCGTTGAACGCGGCGGGGATCGCACCGACGTTGATGACCGCCCAGTGGGCGACGATCCACTCCCACCGGTTGGCGGCGTGGATCGCGACACGGTCGCCGGCGGCGACCCCGTGGTCGCGCTGGAGGTACGAGCCGACGGCATGGACGGCTCGGTGATGGTCGGTGAAGGTGAGCCGCACGTGGCCGTCGGCGAGGTAGGTGCGATCGCCGAAGCGCGTCGACCAGTCGAGCAGCGATGGCACCGAGTGGTGGCGGTGGCGGAAGACGGGCAGTCGGACGCCCCGTACATCCTCCTCGACGACCTCGAACACGGTGCCAGGGGCGGTGAGTCGACCGCGGAGCTCAGCGACGAACGCGGAGATCGTGGTGTCGCTCATCGGTCTTCGGCCTCTCGCATCGTCACGGGTGGTCGGCCTGCTCGGTGGGTTCGTCTGCGGCCGCGACCGCTCGTGCGGCATCCTCGAGGTAGGGCCACGCGAGATCGGGCGGGAGGCCACCGCAGAGGGGCAGGAGGGGCAGCCGGCCACCCCGTCGGATGACCGCGGTTGCCTCCGACACGCTGTAGACCCGATAGGGGCTTCCGGTCATCCGCAGCTGCTCTACCGTCTCGGCCCGCGAGATGCTGGCGACACCGGTGTCGTCGTGCCGGTAGGACGCGGCGGTGACGGCATCGTGGAGGAGGTGGGGGCCCAGCTCGGCCCACGCTCGCTCCGGGTCCTCCGCGACGAAGACCGTGGTCGGCTCGTCGGGGTTCGGGAGCTGTAGGTGCCCGGGTCGGTGGCCGTGACGGGCGCATGCCGCCTCATAGGTCGCCCGCAGGCCTGGGGCGTCAGCCTGTCCAAGGATGCCCAGCCCGAACCGTCCGGCCCGCTCGGCGGCGGCGACGCTCCCGCCGCCGATGAGGATCGGGGGCCCACCCGGACGCAGCGGTCTCGGCGTGACCCGGATCTGGCGGCCGTCGTGCTCGACGACCTCGTGGCTCAACAAGTCGAGGAGGAGCTGCACCTTGGTGTCGGCGAGCGTTCCTCGCTGGTGGTGATCGAGTCCGAAGTGCTCGTACTCCTCGACCCGATGACCGACCCCGAGCACGAACATCGCCCGGCCGCCGCTGATGATGTCGAGGACGGCGATCTCCTCGGCGAGGCGCACCGGATCCCAGAACGGAACCACCACCGCGGCGAGCACGACGCTCACGTTGACGGTGCAGGCGGCGATGGCGGCGCCGAGCATCAGCGGCGCTGGAAGGTGGCCGTCGTCGGTGCCGTGGTGCTCGGACAGCACGACCGCGAGCGCCCCGTGGCCGTCGGCCCAACGACTCATCTCGATGGCGGCGCCGTAGAGCTCGACGGTGGGCGCGCCGAACGTGGGAGCGCGCATGTCGAACCGAAGCGTGAGCACGACAGCTCAGATCGCCCGTCGGGGCGCGGGTTCGGCCATCGCCTTGGTCTCGAGGTACTCCTCGAACCCGGCGACGCCCATCTCGCGCCCGATGCCTGATTGCTTGTAGCCGCCGAAGGGGACGTCGGCGCCGTACCAGAGGCCTCCGTTGATCGACATCGTGCCGGTGCGAATGCGTCGGGCGACGTACAAGGCACGGTCACGATCGGCGCTCGACACGCCGCCAGAGAGCCCGTAGATCGAGTCGTTGGCGATGCGGATGGCGTCCGTCGTCGTCGTCGTAGGGGATGACGACCAGGACGGGGCCGAAGATCTCTTCCTGGGCGATCTCCATGTCGTTGGTCACGTCGGCCAGCAGCGTCGGCTGGAAGTAGAAGCCCTTGTCGAACTGGGCCGCGATCGAGCCACCCACGACGGCGCGAGCGCCTTGTTCGATCGCGGTGGACACCAGGCGGTCGATGCGCTCGAGCTGGGTCCGATTGACGATGGCGGCAGTCAAGTTGGCCGTGTCCTCGGGGTCCCCGTAGGCGACAGTCGAAAGCATCGCTGCGGCCGCTTCGACCCCTTCGTCGTAGCGGCTGCGCGGCAGGAGCAGGCGAGTGCTCGTCGCGCACCCTTGCCCTCCGTGGGTGGACACGCCGAAGACGGCCGCGATCGAAGCGGCACCGATGTCTTCCACGTCGTCGAGGACGATCTGGGCCGACTTCCCCCCGAGCTCGAGGAAGATCCGCTTGACCGTCGCCGCACCCGCCTCCATGATCCGTCGGCCGACCGCCGTCGAGCCGGTGAAGCTCACGGCGTCCACTTCGAGACTCGCGGTGAGCACCTCGCCGATTGCTTTGTCGGACGAGGTCACGACGTTGAAGACACCGCGAGGAACGTCGGTGTGCTCGGCCACGAGGCGTCCCAATGCAAGGCCTGTCCACGGGGTGTCGGGCGCAGGCTTGAGGACGACCGTGCAGCCGGCGGCAAGCGCCGGCGCCACCTTCGCGAGGTTGATCTGGTTCGGGTAGTTCCACGGCGTGATCGCCGCGACCACACCGACCGCCTCGCGTTCCACCCAGCGGGAGCTGGGCCCTGCCATGGTGTCGGCGACGCCGAGCTGCTCCTGCCATGCGTAGCGTTCTGCGAGGTCGGCGTAGAAGGGAACGAACTTCAGTGGCGCGCCCAGTTGGGGTCCTTCGATGAGGCCGCGCGGTGCGCCGACCTCGGCGACGGTGATGTCGGCGAGGTCGTCCTTGTGCTCGAGGAGCGCCTCGTGCAGTTGGCGAAGGCAGCGCACGCGGAGATCGACGTCTCGGGACCACTCGGTCTCGTCGAAGGCACGACGGGCCGCAGCAATTGCCCGGCGGACGTCGTCCGGGCTGGCGTCGGCCGCCACACCGATGACCCCTTCGTTCGCGGGGTTGACGTTGTCGTAGGTCGCGCCGCCTTCCGCAGCGACGAGCTCTCCGTCGATGAGGAGGCGCTCCTCGTGCCAGGAGTCCTGGTTCAGGGCCATGGGTTCCTCTCAGGGTGCGAGTTCGTCGGTGAGCGCGAGCGCTCGTTCAGGGCAGTTGCGGACGGCGAGGGCTGCCATGTGTGCCTCGGTGGGCTCCACCTCGCCGGCGCCCACCAGCACCGCCCTGCCGTCCTCGTCAGCAGCTACGAGCTCGTGGGCGAGCTCGTAGCAGCGGCCGTGACCTGCGCAACGCTCGAGGTCGAGGGTGAGCTTCATCGCGATGGCCATCGGTAGGCGCCGAACACCGGGGTGGCGACCACGCCCGCGGGCGCAGCTCGCACCTCGGGGATCGCGCGGATGGCGGTGGCGGCGACGGCGAGCTGGCCGCCGGCCACGGCTGGGAGGTCGACGAGGCCCTCGTTGCCGATGCGGAGCTCGAGGCGGAGCGGGGGCGCGCCGTCGATGGCGATGCGGATGAGGAACTCACCATCGAGGATGAGGTCCCACTCAGGGATGTCGGTGACGGTCCAGAGCTCCTCGGCGACGAGCACCGGCTCGCCGTGGAGGGAGGCGGTCCAGCGGAGGATCTGCCCAGCGACGCTACCGGCGGCGATGGTGCCGGCTCGGAGCTGGAGATCGCGGGGCGCCGTGGCGACCTGGACGGAGCGTTCGATCTCGTCGTACTGCAGGCCGAGGACCTCGGCGGTGGCGGCGATGGCCTGCTCGTATTGGACCGAGACGGCGCGGAACATCGCTGAGTCCGTGCTGATCTCGTCGGGCTGCTTCCCCATCCCCATGAGGTCGACGAGCATCGCCTTGGCCGACACGCCCCGGCAATCGACGAGCTCCTGCACGGTGATCCGGTCCACTCTTGCGCTGAGCGCGGTGAGGGTCGTCGCCAGGCGCTCCATCATGAAGCCGGGATGTTCACCTGCCGCATGGAACCTCGCCCCGCTCCGCCGGCACGCAGCCTCGACCCGTTCGGCGACGGCCGGGTCGAAGGTCGGCAGGTGGCTGTAGGACGTCGTCGTGATGACGTCCTTGCCGGACTCGAGGAGGGCGACGATGTCGTCGCTGTTGGTGTTCTTCGGATACGCCTTGCTGGCCGCATGGAGCACCAGTTCAGCGTCGAGGTCGATCATGGCGGCCTTGTCGTCGGTGGCAAGCACTCCGGTGTCCGGTCGGGCGACCAGGGAACCGGCGTCGCTCCCGACCTTGTCGGCGCTGTAGACGAAGAGGCCCACGAGCTCGAGGTCGGGGCTGTCGATGACCTGCTGGAGCTGTGCTGAACCGACGGCACCAGTCGCCCACTGCACGACCCTGACGGTCACAGGTCGGTGCTCGGATCGACGAGGCCGTTGATGGTCGCGTGGAGCACGCTCTTGCTCCCGTCCGGCAGCACGCGGCGGGCGACGAGGTACTCGCTGCCGATCCAGCCGTGACGGATGTAGCGACCGAAGCGCATTCGCGTCCCGGGAGCGCCCGACGCCGCCGGCAGCATCTTGATCTTCTCGAGCGCGTCCTTCACCCCGGCGCCGGTGAGCGGCTTCGCCGCGCCGATGGCGAGGAGCATCAGGCGACCGATGTCGTAGCAGTAGGGCGGGAAGAAGTACTCGGGGCGGTCGCCGTAGCGGGCTTCGAACCGATCGAGGAACGCCCGGGCGACCTCGTTGCGTTCGTCGAACTGGTCGAGGCCAACCCACCCGGCGAGCTGCGTACGCCACCAGCTGTTCGTCGCGGCGAACTCGAACGCCGTCGTCGTGTAGCGGGGCGGGACCCAGCCGATCGCCGCCAACGCGTCGTTCATGCCGGGGATGCCGAGGCCGAAGCCGACGTGAAGGATGGCATCGGGTCGGTCGACCGCGAGGACCTGCATGGCTGCCTCTTTGTCGGCCTGGACCTGGGGGATCGGCACTTCCGCCGTGATTCGGAGCCCTGCCTGCTTGCACGCCGACCTGGTGGTCCGCAGGTACTCGGCTCCGATGAGCGAGTCCTCGAACGCGATGCCGACGCTGTGGTGTCCGTCGAGTGCAGCGACGGTGGTCATGATGATGGGCTCTTCTTCCATCGATCCGGCCGGGAGCCCGAAGAACCACTCCCCGAGCAGCGTCTCCGACGCGGCCATGGTGATGCACGCAACCTCGGCGGTCTGCTCGATGGCGGGGGCGAGGGCGACCGCGTTCTCGGAGACCCAGGGGCCGAAGATGACCAGGACGCCCTCGTCGACAAGCTCGTAGAAGGCGTCGCGGACGTCGCGGAAGGTGCCGTTGGGGAGGCCCTGCACGGCTCGAATGACGAACTCGATCGGCCGTTCGACGAGCTTCTGCGCGACGAACTCGTCGGCTACGAGCTCGAGCGACTTCATGATGTTCTCGTCGTAGCCGCCTTTGGGATCGAGGTAGTCGATCAGCACGCCGATCTTGGCTGGGCTCACGTCGCTCATGTCAGGTCCCCCACGAAGCAGTTGATGTCGGCCAGGTCGAGCACCCCTGGTGCTGCGGCCCTGACCGATGGGATGGCGTGGATGGCGTGCATGGCGGTGGCGAGGCAGCCCATCTCGGTGTGCTCCTCACCCTCGATGCCGAGCACGAGGCTGCAACGCAACGTCGGTGCGCCACCGAACTCGATGTGGTATCCCTCACCGCTCGCGGACCACGTCGGCGCGACATCCGGTGCCATCCAGGTCACGTGCTCGACCTCGAGTACGACGTCGCCGCAATCCGCGCGGACCCCAAGCTTCATGGCACCTACCGTTCCCGCCCGGATCGTCCCGGCCGCGACCTCGAGCTCCCGCTCGGTGACCGCAACCTCCCGGTACGGTTCGAGGCTCCGCGGCCCGAGACCGAGGGCTTTGGCGAGCACCGTCGCGGTGCCGCTGAACGCCCCGCCGGCCCTGGTCGGGTCGCTCATCAGCGGATCGGTCGAGTCGGCAGCGTGGCCGTACCCCATGATGTCGAAGAGCAGCTGTGTACTGGGGTACCCGGCGTAGGAGAGCGTCTCTCGGACGGCGATGCGATCACACTGGTACGACAGTCGACTGAGGACGGGCGCGACCGCTTCCCCCCAGAAGCCGGGGAAGAGCCCGACGCCGAGGAACGTGCCACCTCCGCGAGCGCAGGCCTCGGCCAACGCGTCGTGCCGGCGGGGATCGAACGCCTTGGTGTCGACGAAGGAGCTCCCGGTGGTTATGACGTCGATCCCAGCGGCGAGCAGGTCGACCACGTCGGCGAAGCATCCCTTGGGGTCGTGCTCGACCCGCCCCATGTACAAGACGATGTCGGGCGAGAGGTCGAGGATCGCGTCCTTGGAATCGGTGGTGACCACGTTGGTCGGCGGTCGGTCGACCAGTTCGCCGGCATCGAGGCCAACCTTCGCGGGGTCGTAGACACGCACGCCGACCAGGTCGAGGTCAGGCGCGTCGATGACCGCTCGCAGCGCGAGGCGGCCGGTTGTTCCGGTAGCCCACTGGACGACGCGGGTCATGTCGGCCAGCTCAGCTGGAGGTCCGGCACGTACCGGAGCGGTGGGAGGTAGCGGACCTGGTAGCCCGGGCTCAGGGTGTATTCCGGGATGCGGCGGTGCCACTCCCGGAGCGCGATGCGCAGCTCGCGGCGGGCGAGATGCGATCCCAGGCACCGATGCACACCGCCGCCGAACGCGAGGTGGCGGTTGACCTCGCGGTCGAACCTCACTTCCATCGGTTCGTCGAACTCGGCAGGATCGAGGTTGGCGGCCCCGAGGTTGACCATCACGTGGTTCCCGGCACCGACATGCTCGCCGCCCAGCGTCGCGTCCTCGCGCGCCCAGCGCACGACCTGTGGCACTGGGGTCTCCCAGCGGAGGAGCTCTTCCACTGCGCTCGGGATGACATCGGGGTCCTCGACGATGCGACGGCGGTGCTCGGGGTTCTCGGCGAGGAACGCGAAGAAGCAGGTGAGCGAATCGGTGACCGTGTCGAGCCCCGCGGTGAGCAGGACGAAGCAGATCGCGAGGACCTCGTCACGCCGAAGGCGCCCGTCCTCACCCTCGAGGCTGACGAACAGCGACAGGATGTCGTCACGGGGCGACGCTTGGCGCTCCTCGAGGATCGCTGCGAAGTACGCGTAGACGCCTTGCGCGGTTGCCCGCTGGATCGCTGAACGCTCCTCGGGCGTCATCGTGGGATCGCCGGGCCGCAGCAGCCCGTCACGCATCGAGACGAGCGTGTCGAGCTCCTCCCACGGAAGGCCCATCATCCCGAGGAACACCGACGACGGGAAAAGCTCGGCCAGCTCGGCGGTGAAGTCGCACGAGCCCCGATCGATGAAGGCGTCGATGAAGCGGTTGACCCGATCGGTGATGTCCGCTTCGAGCGCATCGATCCGTCGGGGGGCGAACAGTGGGTCGAGGACCTTGCGGTAGGCCACGTGAGCCGGCGGATCGATGTTCAGCGGGATCAACGGCAACGAGTTGCCCTGCTCGACGAGATCCTCGGACGAGAAGAGGCCCGGGTTGCGCAAGGTCTCGTCGACCAGCATCCGGGTGTTCACCATCACCGAGTCACCCAGCCTCAACGTCTCCTGCGCGACCAGGGCGCAGTTCGCCGGCTGCGACTTGTCGCTCGACCCGGCTCCGGAGAACGAGGCGACCAGGTTCACGAAATCCAGCTTCGACACCGGGCACTCGGCTCGATCCACGATTCCCCTCTCGTAGCTTCTTGTCGTTAACGACTGTTACGTTAGACTCAGTAACGTGTAGTCCGTCAAGCCAGGATGATCGATTGACCTCCAGCCGCAGAGCCCCTCGAGGCCGACGCCGTGATCCCAACATCGAACCTGCCGTCCTCGAAGCGACGAGATCGCTGCTCGGCGAGGCCGGCTTCGTCGGCACGACGGTCCAGGGGATCGCCCGCCGCAGTGGGGTCAGCGCGCCTGCCATCTATCGGCGGTGGCCGACCCGCCTCGCCCTGATCGAGGACGCCGCGTTCTCCACGCTCACCGAGATCGCGATCGAGCCCAGTGGGGATCTGCGCGCCGACCTCCGTCAGATGATCGCTGGCTTCCACCGCAGCCTGAACACACCCGCAGCCCGGGCGGCGATCCCCGGGCTCATCGCCGCCTACCAGCACGAGCCTCGGCCGCCGACGCAGTGGCTCAAGTTCTCGGTGCGTCCGCAGTTCTACGCGATCGTCGAGGCCGCAGGATGCGACCCCGGGCTCGACATCGACGAAGTCTTCGACGTGTTGCACGGAACCGTTCTCGCCCGAATCTTCGTGCCCCTCGCCGCTGACCACGCACAGGACCTCGACACGCTCGTCGAGATGATCGTGCGAATCCTCACTCCACCACCATCAGCGCAGCGCGGATCGCGACACCGCCGAGCCGTCACGAAGACAGGAGAGCTATGAAGGCCGAAGACATGATCCTGGTGAGCGTCGACGACCACCTGGTCGAGCCACCACACCTTTTCGAGGGTCGCCTGCCCGCGAAGTACGCCGGGGATGCGCCCAAGGTCATCACGACCGAGTCCGGTGACGACGTCTGGACCTTCAACGGGGCGGTCATCCCCAACATCGGGTTGAACGCGGTCGCCGGACGGCCGAAGGAGGAATACGGCGTCGACCCCACCGCCTTCGACGAGATGCGCCCTGGTTGTTACGACATCCACGAGCGCATCAAGGACATGAACGCCGGTGGCGTGCTGGGATCGATGTGCTTCCCCTCGTTCCCCGGGTTCGCCGGCCGGCTGTTCGCGACCCACGACGACAAGGACCTCGCACTCGCGGTCACCCAGGCGTACAACGACTGGCACATCGACGAGTGGTGTGGCACCTACCCCGGCCGGTTCATCCCGATGGCACTCCCGATCATCTGGGACGCCGAGCTGTGCGCCCAAGAGGTCCGACGGGTCGCCGCGAAGGGATGTCGGTCGATCACGTTCACCGAGAACCCCAAGACGCTCGGCTCGCCGAGCTTCCACAGCGACTTCTGGGACCCGCTCTGGCGAGCGCTCTCCGACACCGGAACCGTGCTGTCCGTGCACCTCGGCTCGTCCGGCCGTCTCACCATGACCTCGCCGGACGCGCCGATGGACGTGTTGATCACCCTGCAACCGATGAACATCTGCGCGGCGGCCGCCGACCTGCTCTGGTCTCGCGTCATCAAGGAGTACCCCGACGTCCGCATCGCGTTGTCCGAGGGCGGCACGGGTTGGATCCCCTACTTCCTCGACCGGCTCGACCGCACCTACGACATGCACCACCTGTGGACGGGTCAGGACTTCGGCGACAAGCTCCCCAGCGACGTGTTCCGCGAACGCTTCCTCACCTGCTTCATCGCCGACCCTGTCGGGGTCAAGCTCCGCCACGACATCGGCATCGACAACATCGCGTGGGAGTGCGACTACCCCCACTCGGACTCGTCGTGGCCCGACGCGGCGGAGGAGCTCGAGAAGGTCGTCGCCGGCGTACCCGACGACGAGGTGAACAAGATCACCTTCGAGAACGCCTGTCGCTGGTACGGCTTCGATCCCTTCGCCCACCGAGCTCGCGAGGCGTGCACTGTCGGCGCCCTCCGAGCCGAAGCGGCCGGGCACGACGTGTCGATCCGCAGCTACGACCAGGGCCGCTTCGAGCGCACCATCGGCATGGACCTCGGCGACATGGTCGCTCGGGTCAAGGGATGACCGCCGACCGCCGAATCGTCATCGTCGGCGCATCCAGCGGGCTCGGTCGAACCATCGCGATCGTCAGCCCACGATGATCGAATGGAGTGTCCCGCGATGAAGGTCCCCTTCACCTGGCGTCCGACGGGCTGGTATCAGATCGGCTGGTCTGTCGACTACCCAGCCGACGCGACCACGCCCATCCACTACTTCGGCGAGGACATGGTCGCGTTTCGTGACCAGGCTGGTGTCCTCCACGTCCTCGACGCCCACTGCAAGCACCTCGGCGCCCACATCGGCTACGGCGGCCAGGTGGTCGGCGACTGCGTCCAGTGCCCGTTCCACGGCTGGCAGTGGGACGCCGATGGCTTCAACGCAGCGATCCCCGATCAGGACAAGCCCAACCGATCCAAGCAGATGCGCGTCTGGCCGGTCATGGAACAACATGGGCTCGTCTTCCTCTGGCATCACCCCGACGGCCAGGCTCCATCGTGGGAGATGCTCGACATCTTCGGCTGCTACCCCGAGTTCAGCACCCCAGCCGAGGCCTACTACCCCCCGGTCCCGAGCTTCATCCGGCGCGACCACGACGAGCCGGTACACCCCCAGATCGTGCTCGAGAACTCGGCCGACAGCGCTCACTTCGAGTTCGTTCACCGGGCCACGGTGACCCCACAGGTGCTTCACTGGTCCTACGACGAGCACCTGTGGTACTTCATCGCCGGATACCCCAACACCCGCAGCGATGATCCCGCCGACATGGTCCTGAAGCTGCACTCGAAGCTCTTCGGCCTCGGTGGCGCGATCAGCATCTTCGAGGGGGTGCAGTCACATCGAATGGTGTTCTCCACCACGCCCACCGATGTCGGCACGAGCGAGATGTCCTACACGATCTGGTGGAGCCGAGAACCGGGCGATGTGAACGGTGACGCCCCCGCCCACGTGGTCGAGCGGGTCGCGAAGGAGTTCCTCACGACGGTCGAGGACGACCTCAACATCTGGCGTCACCAGAAGTGGATCGACAACCCCGCCTACTCCAAGATCGATGCCAAGGGCTACGCCGCCCTCAGAAAGTGGAGCCAGCAGTTCTATGACCTGCCCCCCGAGCAGTAGCTGTGGACCGGAGCGACGATCACCGAGGGGACCAGTCGTTCACAACACCCTGCCCGAAAACGCGACCTGTCCCGCCAGCGACGCCGGAGACGTCGGTGACGGGACAGGTTCGAGTTCTTTGCGGTTACTTGTCGTTGCTTCCCATCAGATGTCGTAGTACATGGCGAACTCGTAGGGATGCGGCCGCAGGCGGATCGCATCGATCTCGTTCACGCGCTTGTACTCGATCCAGGTGTCGATGAGGTCGTCGGTGAAGACGCCACCGGCCTTGAGGTAGTCGTTGTCGGCCTCGAGGGCGAGCAGGGCCTCGTCGAGCGACGCCGGCACCTGGGGCACCTGGGCCAGCTCCTCGGGCGGGAGGTCGTAGAGGTCCTTGTCGACCGGCGCGGGGGGCTCGATGCGGTTGGCGATGCCGTCGAGGCCGGCCATGAGCATGGCCGAGAACGCGAGGTACGGGTTCGACGTGCTGTCGGGGCAACGGAACTCGATGCGCTTGGCCTTCGGGCTCTTCGACGCCAGCGGGATGCGGCACGACGCCGACCGGTTGCGCTGGCTGTAGACCAGGTTGACCGGCGCCTCGTAGCCCGGCACCAGCCGCTTGAAGCTGTTGGTGGTCGGGTTGGTGAAGGCGATGACCGAATGGGCGTGGTGCAGGATGCCGCCGATGTACCAACGGGCGATGTCGGACAGGCCGGCGTACCCCGACTCGTCGAAGAACAGCGGCTCGCCGCCCTTCCAGAGCGACTGGTGGGTGTGCATGCCCGAGCCGTTGTCCTCGAAGATCGGCTTCGGCATGAACGTGAGGGACTTGCCGGCCTGCCAGGCGACGCCCTTGAGGATGTACTTGAACGTCATCAGCTGATCGGCCATGCGCAGCAGCGTGTTGAACTTCATGCCGATCTCGCCCTGGCCACCGCTGGCCACCTCGTGGTGGTGCAGCTCGGTCTCGATGCCCACGTCGTGCAGCGCGGCCGCCATGTCCGAGCGCATGTCCTGGTAGTGGTCCATCGGGGGCACCGGGAAGTAGCCCTGCTTGGTGCGGGGCTTGTAGCTGAGGTTCGGGCCCTCGTCGGCGCCGGTGTTCCAGATGCCCTCGACCGAGTCGACGAAGTAGTACGAGGAGTTGCCGGTGGTGTCGAAGCGGACGTCGTCGAAGATGAAGAACTCGGGCTCGGGACCGAAGTAGGCGGTGTCGGCCAGGCCCGTCGAGCGCATGTAGGCCTCGGCCTTGGTGGCCACGTAGCGCGGGTCGCGGCTGTAGCTCTCGCCGGTCACGGGGTCGGCCACGAAGCAGTGGATCACCGCGGTCTTCCGCTTCATGAACGGGTCGATGTAGGCGGTGTCCGGGTCGGCGATGAGCACCATGTCGGATTCCTGGATCTCCTGGAACCCCCGCACCGACGAGCCGTCGAAGCCGTGGCCGTCGGTGAACTGGCCTTCGTCGAGCACCGACGCCGGGATGGTCACGTGCTGCATGACGCCGGGCAGGTCGATGAAGCGGAAGTCGACGAACTCGCACCCCTCGCTCTCGACCATGGCCAGTACTTCTTCTGGAGTGCTCTCGGGCACGGTTTCCTCCAAGTTGTGGTGGGCAAGATGTCGGACGACGGCAGATCCCAGCGGGGTTGGAGACTAGTCACCGAACCGCGGAGGTTGCCCAGCCACGGGCACCTCGACCACGGGCCGGGAACGCACGAGGGGGAGCCACCAGCGGCGACTCCCCCTCGGGACGGATGGTGCGGTTCGAGGCTCGGCTACTCGGCCTCGGCCAGTGCGCCGCAGCAGGTCTCGACGACGAGCCGGGTCACCGTGTACGGATCGCAGTTCGAGTTGGGGCGACGGTCCTCGAGGTAGCCCTTCTGCTCGACCTCGACCTGCCACGGGATGCGCACCGAGGCGCCCCGGTTCGACACGCCGTAGCTGAACTCGGTCCAGGGGGCGGTCTCGTGCAGGCCGGTCAGGCGACGCTCGACGCCCGGGCCGTAGTTGGTGATGTGCTCCTCGGCGTTCTTCCCGAGCGCCTCGCAGGCGGTGATGATCGGGGCGTAGCTCTCGCGCATGGCGTTGGTCGAGAAGTTGGTGTGGGCGCCGGCGCCGTTCCAGTCACCGGGGATCGGCTTGGGGTCGATGGTGACGGCCACGTCGAAGTCCTCGGCCACCCGGTACAGCAGGTAGCGGGCGATGTACATCTCGTCGCCGATGAGGGGCGGACCGATCGGGCCGATCTGGAACTCCCACTGGCCCATCATCACCTCGGCGTTGGTGCCCGAGATGTGCAGGCCGGCCTCGATGCAGGCGGTGGTGTGGGCCTCGACGATCTCACGGCCCCAGATCTCGTCGGAACCGACGCCGCAGTAATAGGGGCCCTGGGGGCCGGGGTAGCCACCCTTGGGCCAGCCGAGCGGGTAGCCGTCCTTGAGGAACGTGTACTCCTGCTCGATGCCGAACAGGGGCTCCTGGTCGGCGTACTTCTCGGCGGCCGCCGCGCACGCGGCGCGGGTGTTGGTGGGGTGCGGGGTCATGTCGGTGAGCAGCACCTCGCACATGACGAGCTTGTCGTCACCACCGCGAAGCGGATCGGGGCAGACGAACACGGGCCGCAGCACGCAGTCCGACGCCTTGCCCGGAGCCTGGTTGGTGCTCGAGCCGTCGAACCCCCAGATCCCCGGCTCGCTGCCGTCGGCGATGATCTTCGTCTTGCTGCGGATCAGGGGCGTGGGCTCCCAACCGTCGATCCAGATGTACTCAGCGCGGTATACCAACGAAGGCTCCCTGATCGGGGCGGCGCGGCGGCCGCCGGAGTTGTGCGGCGAACATGTCGTTCGAGGATGACGGCCGCACCGGGGGGTGTGCAGCCGCAGCTCAGGCTTCCAGTGGGCAGTTTCTGACCTGTTGCCCATTTGTGAACGCTTGGTGAACTGGGAGGCCCCCAGATTTGGGGGTGCCGGGGCCATGCCAACATGGGGCCCATGGAACGCCAGCAGGACTACGTGTTGCGCACGGTCGAAGAGCGCGGAGTGCGGCTCATCCGCCTCTGGTTCACCGACGTGCTCGGCCAGCTCAAGTCCGTCGCCATCTCCCCGGCCGAGCTCGAGAACGCCTTCGAGGAGGGCATGCACTTCGACGGCTCCGCCATCGACGGCTTCAGCCGGGTGCAGGAGAGCGACGTGCTGGCCAAGCCCGACCCCAACAGCTTCGAGCTGCTGCCCTGGGCGAAAGGCGACGACCCGTCGGCCCGCATGTTCTGCGACATCCTCAACCACGACGACACGCCGTTCGAGGGCGATCCCCGCCAGGTGCTCAAGCGCAACCTCGACAAGGCGCGCGAGCAGGGCTTCTCGTTCTACGTCGCGCCCGAGATGGAGTTCTTCTACTTCGCCGACGGTGACCCCACCTCGCCCCCGCAGCCGCTCGACACCGGCTCGTACTTCGACCTCACCACCGCCGATGTCGCCAGCGACCTGCGCAAGCGGACGATCCACATGCTCGAGGCCATGGGCATCCCGGTCGAGTACTCGTTCCACGAGGATGCGCCGAGCCAGCACGAGATCGACCTGCGCTACACCGACGCCCTGTCGATGGCCGACAACGTGATGACCTTCCGGCTGGTCGTGCGCGAGATCGCCCTCGAGCAGGGCGTCTACGCCACGTTCATGCCCAAGCCGCTGGGCGGCGTCCAGGGCTCGGGCATGCACACCCACATGTCGCTGTTCGAGGGCGACACCAACGCCTTCCACGAGCCGGGCGACCCCTACGGCCTCTCCAAGGTGGCCCGGGGCTTCATCGCCGGCCTGCTGGCGCACGCGCCGGAGATCACCGCCGTCACCAACCAGCTGGTGAACTCCTACAAGCGGCTCATCGCCGGCTACGAGGCGCCCGTCTACGTCACCTGGGCCCGGAACAACCGCTCGGCTCTCGTGCGGGTGCCGGTCACCAAGTCGGGCAAGCAGTCGTCGACCCGAGTCGAGTACCGCTCGCCCGATCCCGCCTGCAACCCCTACCTCGCCTACTCGGTGCTGCTGGCCGCCGGCCTCAAGGGCATCCGCGAGGGCTACGAGCTGCCGCCCGAGGCGGCCACCAACGTCTTCGAGCTCACCGCCGAGGAGCGCGCCGCCGAGGGCATCCGCCCCCTGCCCCAGTCCTTGAGCGAGGCGCTCGACGTCATGGAGCAGTCCGAGCTCGTCGCCGAATGCCTGGGCGAGCACATCTTCGAGTGGTTCCTCCGTAACAAGCGCTCCGAATGGGCCGACTACAAGTCCCAGGTCACCCAGTTCGAGCTCGACCGCTACCTGCCCAACTGGTAGCCACCGAACCCGGCCTGCGCACGGCCAAGTTTCCCTTCTGACCGTTCGTCTGATCTGCTAGTCCCTTCCCGCCAGCGCTTCCGAGCCCGAGCCGAGAGCCCGCCTCCGATGGAACCCCTGCTCCTGTACCCCGATCCGGCCCCGCCGGAGCTGGCCCAGGCCCTCGACCTGGGCGGCTTCCCGTGGAAGTCGGTTGCCGACGAGGCCGCGGTCGAGCGCAACGAGCCCGACGACGGGTGGGCCGGGGCGGTCATCTGCGCCGATGTCGACCCCGAGGGCGCCTTCGCCCTGTGTCGGGCCATCCGCAAGCGTGACCTGCCGCTCGAGCCGGTGCTGCTCCTGATCTCGGGAACCCAGCTGGGTGACCTCGAGCTGCGTGACGACCTGTTCGACGACTTCTGCCTGGCCCCGTTCCACCCCCGCGAGCTCGAGGCCCGGCTCAAGCACCTGTTCTGGCGCACCGGTCGGGGCACCCGCCCCGAGCTCATCGAGTACGGCGACCTCGTGCTCAACCTCGAGACCTATCAGGCCGCCATCTCGGGTGAGCCGCTCGACCTCACCTACATGGAGTACGAGCTGCTGAAGTTCCTGGCCTCGCACCCCGGCAAGGTCTTCACGCGGGAGACGCTGCTCTCGCGGGTGTGGGGCTACGAGTACTACGGCGGGGCCCGCACGGTCGACGTCCACGTCCGACGCCTGCGGGCCAAGCTCGGCGAGGAGCACGCCAACCTCATCCAGACCGTGCGCTCCGTCGGCTACCGCTTCGGCCAGTCCCGCTGGAGCCTGTAGCTCCCGGTATCCATCGGCGAACGTGCGTAGATTCTCCGGCCCACACACCGCTTTTCTACGCAAGTTCGTCTAGTTGAAGACCATGCCGGGCGGGAGCGGGTGAACCAGCACGGAGGCCCACATCTGGGCGTCAGCCGGGTCGGCGAAGCCGGGGATGTCGACCTGAAGCCGCGCGTGACCGTCCTGCTCCGTCGACGTGAGCCTCGCCGCGGGGTGCAGGATCGCCTCGCCGCTCACGACTGCCACCGAGTCCGGGAGGCAGGGCTTCACGCAGGTCGGCCAATGGTCGATCACCGCTTGCGACGCAGCCGCCGTCAGTCCCAGGGTGACCTCGTAGCGGTCGGCGTTGATCCACATCGACCCGGACTCGAACGCAGGTGGACTCGGGAGCGTCGGACCGGGAGTCGTCTCGAGGCACCGGGGCGGTCCGGCGAGCGCCGACGTCATGAACGTTCCCGGACGACCACCACCGTTCGAGTCGCATGCGGCGGGATCGGCCTCACCCACGATCACCCGGAGCTCGAAGCCTCCGGGGGTCGTGACGAGACCGTCGATCCGATCGGCCGGAGCGGCCGTCGTGACCATGAGTCGGGTCCCGTCGACATGCACGTCGGCGTCACCTGCGCCGAACCACCGGAACCGGGCCTCGACGGCCTGCTTCAGCGCCTCGGCCGTCGCGTCGTCGACCGGAGCGGCGAGTTGGTAGACGGCGGTCGTCGGGACCGACGACGTCGACGGGCCTTCCCCGACGAACACGCCCTGGTCGTCGCCACCGCGGACCGAGCTCACCACCAGACCGGCGGTGCCGAGCAGCAGCACGACCAGCCCGATGGCGCCGGCCTCGAGCAGGCGACGGCGGCGGCGCAGGGCCGCTGCGCGTCGCTCGATCTGCTCCAAGGGTGCCGGCGGCGCGGGTGGGCGGTCGACCAGCGCGGTCGCGGCACGTTCGAGCTGGTTCATGGCGAGACCTCCGTCGGGTCGGCCGGTTCGTTCTCCTCGGCCGGGTCGCCCAGGAAGCGGGCGAGAGCATCGCGGGCGTCGGACAGGTTGGACGCGACGGTGCCCCGGCTCACGTGCATCGCTGCCGCGATGTCGGCCTCGGGCAGGTCGGCCACGTAGCGCAGCACGATCGCCGTGCGCTGCCGGTCGGGGAGCGCGCGCACGGCCTGCCACACGTCGTCGTCGAGGGAGTGGTCGTCGACCTGGCCCGGCCGGGCCATCCGCTCGACGGCACGTCGCTCGGTCGCGCTCCGGCGCAACCGCCGGCGCAGCTCGTTGAGCGCGACCCGGTAGGTCCACCCGCCGGGCGATGCCATCTTCGACACTCGCGGCCAGCGGGCCAGCGCCCGGGCGAACGCCTCGTCGGCGGACTCGGCGGCCACGTCCTCCCGGCCCGACAGCGCGGCCAGCGACCCGATCAGGCGCGGGTGCTCACGCCGGTACCAGCCCTCGAAGTCGATCCCGCCCCCGTCGTCCATACGCCCCTCAAGTCACCAGCGCCCCGAGATGTTGGGCCCCATCCGCGTACTTGCGTGGATTTCCCGGCCCAGACGCTGCTCTTCCACGCACGTTCGGAGAGGGCAGGGGAAAACGGCGAGGGCCTCCCCGAAGGGAGGCCCTCACTGCACGAGATGTGAGCAACTCAAACGAGCTTGACGTCCTGCGCCTGCTCGCCCTTGGGACCTGCGGTCACCTCGAACTCGACGGCCTGTCCCTCTTCGAGTGAGCGGTAGCCGGTCGACTGGATCGCGCTGTAGTGCACGAACACGTCGGGGCCCCCCTCACGGGAGATGAAGCCGTAGCCCTTCTCGGCGTTGAACCACTTGACGGTACCGGAAGCCAATCCGATCCCCTTTCCTGACTGCGGGGTCGGTGATACCGGGTCCCTGCTGGTTTGCTGTAACGGCGGAAAGGGTACATGCACAGACAACGGGCGCGCGCAATTCCTGGGCGCGCGAGCGCGTGCGCTACTTGCCGAGCTCGAGGAACTCGCTGTCGACGAACTCGCCGTCGACGTCGTCCTTGAGCAGCCACCCGAGCCCGGCAGCCAGCACGGCCATGCTCATGATGATGATGACCGGCAGGATCAGCAGGACGATCACGATGATGACGGCGCCGGTGACCATGCCGTCATCCAATCACGCCGGAACGGGCCGGGCCAACCACCGGCCCATCACGCACTGGGACGATCAGGCTCCGACGTAGGCCCACGCCTCGATCTCGACCAGCGCCACGAACGGCAGCTCGGAGACGGCGAACGCCGACCGGGCCGGGTAGGGCTCGGCGAAGACCTCGGCATAGACCTCGTTCATCAGCGGGTAATCACGCATGTGGCGCAGGAACACGGTGGTCTTGCGGACGTCGGCCAGCGTCGCGCCCTCGCTCTCGAGCAGCGCGGTCATGTTGGCCACGGCCCGGCGGAACTCGGATTGCACGCCGCCCGAGACCATCTCGCCCTCGTCGAGGCCGATCTGGCCGGAGACGATGAGCCAGTCGCCGGCTCGCACGATCGGGGTGTACGGCGGGGCCATGGCAGATCTCCTGGTGCTCGCTGATCGAGTGACGCCTGATCTTCGCAGGTCGGGCCCATCCTCGTTTCTTGTGATGATCGGCGGGCCTCTGGACCCGCAGATCATCACCAGTTCGTGAGGTTCGTGAGGAGGGTCAGCGGCGGAGGGGGATGCGGGTGGGCCAGTCGGGGGGCAGACCCTGGTGGCGCCAGACGGCGGCGGCGACGGCGGCGAACACCGCGTCGGATCCATTGACCGGCGTGGCCGGGCCGGTCCCGCCGGAACCCGGGTCGATCTCGATCTCGATGCGGGGCGTGTCGACGGCGCGCGGGACACCGAACGAGCGAATGGTGAGGTCGTGCACCTCGCCGGCCTCGTCGACGGCCAGCCCCTCGGACGTGACCCAGCCGATGGCCATGTGGGCGGCACCGACGGCGTAGGAGCGCAGCACGGTCTCGTCGAGCGGATCGCCGCACGACACCTGCACCCGCACGACGACGTCGTCGTCGCCGACCGGCTCGACCCGGGCGACGGCCACGCCGCCGTCGGGGCTCTCGACCCGCACCGGCTCGCCGGCCGCGCCGAGGGCGGCCAGCAGGATCGCACCCTCGGCCCACCCAGCCGCACGAGCCGACACCGACGTCGACGGACCCGGGAGGTCGACCTCCTCCACCTCCAGTCCGGGCGCCACCGCCCGGATCAGCTCGGCGATGCCGTCGGTGCGTGCGACCCGCACCACGCCGGTGCCGTCGGCCCGCAGGCCGGCGGCGACGGGCGGCCGTTTCGGCCCCCGGCGTACCGCATCCTCACGGGAGAACAGCACCTGCACCGGCCGTCCATGCCAATCGGCCAGCTCCCGGGCCGCGGCGGCCACCGGCGAGTCGACCTTGCCGCCGAACGCGCCGCCGTTGGCCAGGGCGGTGAACGGCTCGCCGCCGGGCTCGCACCACGACGCGTCGGTCTCGAGGTAGGCCGGCTCGACCCACGACGTGCGCAGGGTCACGGCCCAGTCGCCCTGCGGCAGCTCGAGGGGTGGTGCGGTCTCGGCGGTCGTGCGGCGACCCTGCACCTTGCCTGCCGCCACCCGAGCCTCGGCGAGGGTCTCGCCGACCGCCCAGCCGCCGTCGCCGTCGGGGACCGCCACCAGGGCGTCGGGCGGAGCGGTGTCGGCCGCGAAGCCGGCCCGACCGAGCACGACCTCGGGCCCGACGAGCTGCGACGAGCGCCCTTCGATGGTCGCCCTCCGGGCGGCGGCGTCGAGGTCCCTCCGGCCCGCCGGCCGGCCGGCGATGTCGACCGCCACGTCCGACCCGGGCGCCGACGCGGTCAGGGTGATCCCCTCGCCGTAGGCCTCCACGACGCTGCGCCACCCGGTGCAGCGGCACAGGTGCGCCTGCAGGGCCCGCTCGATCGCCGCGGTGTCGTCCGCCCCGACGCCCTTCCTCCGCAGGCCCTCGTAGCGCATGATGATCCCCGGCGTGCAGAACCCGCACTGGCTGGCACCAGTGGCGACGAAGGCCTCGGCCCAGCCCGCCACGACCTCGGCGTCGAGCCCCTCGAGGGTGGTGACGGCTCGGCCGGCCACCCGGCGGGCCGGGGTCACGCAGGCCACCCGGGGCGCGCCGTCGACCAGCACCGTGCAGCACCCGCACTGGCCCTGGGGGCTGCAACCGTCCTTGGCGCTGGTCAGGCCGAGCCGGTCTCGCAGCACGTCGAGCAGCGACCCGCCCTCGTCGGCGACGACGACCTCGCGCCCGTCGACGACCAGCGTGATCTCGGTTGCGCTCACGATCCCGCCACCGGCGGCAGCGGGGGACGGCACGGTGAGCAGGGGCGATGGTGGCGGAGCACGGTCGGAGGATAGGTTCAGCCCCCATGCAGCCGACACCCGGGCCCGCTCCCAGCCGACGTCCCGACGATCCGATCGTGGGCCGACGCTCCGTGCTGCTCGCCGGCGCCGGCCTGGCCGGCACCGCGCTGCTGGCCGCCTGCGGCAGCAAGAGCAACTCGGCCGACAAGACGCCCGTCATGTCGCTCGAGCCCACCGACACCAGCGAGAAGGCCTCGCAGCTGCAGGCGATCTTCGACTTCCAGAACCCGTACCTCGTCACCGGCGGGCCCCAGCGCCTGACCTTCGGCGTCCTCGGCCCCGACGGCAGCTACACCTCGACCGTGCCCGACACGCTGAGCTTCCAGATCACCAAGGACGGCACCGCCACCACTCCGGTGATGACCGTGTCGAGCCACACCGACGGCGTGCCGATCGGCTACTTCCCCGTGATCACCACGTTCGACGCTCCGGGCAACTACCAGGCCGTCACCACCATCGACGGCAAGCCCTCGACCCAGGCCTTCTCGGTGTTCGATCCCAGTGCCAGCAAGCTCATCCCGATCGGCGCCCAGATGGTGCGGATCGAGACCCCGACGGTCGACGACCACCGCGGCGTCGAGCCCATCTGCACCCGGCCGGCCGGCACCTGCCCGTTCCACACCCAGACGCTCACCCAGGCCCTGGCCACCGGCAAGCCGGTCGCGCTGCTGGTGTCGACCCCCGAGTTCTGCCAGATCGGCGTGTGCGGCCCGGTGCTCGACCTCGTGGTGGCAGCCGCGGCCAAGCACCCGGAGATGCAGTTCGTGCACGCCGAGGTCTACACCAACGCCGAAGCGGTCAAGGACCTGCAGGCGGCGACGCTGACCCCCGTGGTCGACGCCTACGGCCTCACCTACGAGCCCTCCCTCTTCGTCGCCGACGCCACCGGCACCGTCGTCGACCGCCTCGACTACATCTTCGACGCCACCGACCTCGACGCCGCCCTGTCGAAGGCCGCCTGAGCCGAGCCGGGCAAGAGAGGCCGGGTCGAACACCCAGGCCGGGCCGAAACACCAGGCCGGGCCCGAGAACGACCGATGCCGCCCGAAGGCGGCATCAGGTGCGGATCGCGTGGGTGCTGCGGAGCGGGCTGGGTCAGCTGAAGGAGTTGCCGCAGCCGCAGGTCTTCTGGGCGTTGGGGTTGTCGATGGCGAACCCGGCACCCTGCAGACCGTCGCTGTAGTCGAGGGTGGCGCCATTGAGCAGCTGGGCGCTGGAGGGATCGACCACGACCTTGACCCCGGCGTAGTCGGCGATGAGATCGTCGCCGTCCTTGTCGGTGTCGAAGAACATCTCGTAGCTGAAGCCCGAGCACCCACCGGGACGGACCGCGACGCGCAGCATGAGCTCGTCGTTGCCCTCCTGGGCGATGAGGTCCTTCACCTTGACGGCGGCGTTGTCGGTCAGTGCGATCACGGATGGTCCTCCTGGGTGCGGTGCGACAGGGGCAGGGTATCGGGATCCGGCGAATCCGGGTATCTCAAGGAGCAGATCGGGCCAGCTCGACCTGGCACGGGGTTCGGTCGATCAGGGGGTGGAAATCGACGACCTCGACCCCGCCGATCTCGTCGACCAGCCCCTCGACCAGCCCGCAGTGCAGGCGGCACACCAGGTCGGGATGCGCCTCGGCCAGCTGGCGGAAGGGGCAGTGGGCGAAGGCCATGACCGCGCCGTCGTCGAGGTCGATCACCTCGGGGTCGAAGCCCAGGCGGGCCTGCTCGACGATGAGCGCCTCGATCGGCTCGGAGCCCTCGGGCCAACCGTGGGCGTCGGCCCGGCCCTGATCACGCCCGGCGTCGGCCAGCACGTCGGGGTCGACGCCCGCATCGCCGGCCGCGGCCAGCAGCACGCGGGCGAGCATGGGGAACGGCGACGGCTCGAGGCCGAGGGCGGGCGCGTCGGCGGCGAGGGAGTAGAGGTGCTGGGGCCGGCCCACGCCACCGCTGGACTCGCTGCGCACGTCGAGCAGGCCGACGTCACGCATGCGCTCGAGGTGCGGCCGTACGGTGTTGACGTGCAGATCGAGCACCTCGGCCACCTCGGCCGTCGACAGCGGGATCGGCGACCGGGCCAGCTCGAGGTAGATCGCGTAGCGCGTGTTGTCCCCGAGCGCCTTCAGGATGTCGAGGCGTGGTGTGGCGGACGGCACCCGGAAAGATTACACGGCCGATCCCGGTAAAATGCGTCCCGTGCCCACACCGCCCCTCCCCGCCGCTCCCGATCGAGCGGACCGGCGCGGACCGGTCCCCTCCCCCGACGACATCATCGAGCTGCTCCGCGGCGTCATCGATCCCGAGCTCGGCAGCAACATCGTCGAGCTCGGCATGGCCAAGCGGGCCACCGTGTCCGAGGCCGGCGAGGTCGTCGTCACCATCGCCCTCACCACGGCCGGGTGCCCGTTGCGGGCCCAGATCCAGCGCGACATCCGGGCCCGGGTCGAGTCGCTTCCCGGCGTCACCCACGTGGCCCTCGACTGGACCGAGCTCACGGCCGACGAGAAGGCCACGGCCATGGCCAAGGCCCGCTGGAACGTCAAGGAGAACGCACCCGACACCATGATCCCGGCCACCACCCGGGTCATCACCATCGCCTCGGGCAAGGGGGGCGTCGGCAAGTCGTCGGTCACCGTCAACCTGGCCGCCGCGCTGGCCGCCAGCGGGTTCACCATCGGGGTGCTCGACGCCGACATCTGGGGCTTCTCCATCCCCCGCATGCTGGGTGTCGAGGGACGGCTCGAGGGCGCCAAGACGGGCGAGAAGAAGATCGTCCCCAACATCAAGCCGATCGGGAAGGGTCGGCTCGAGGTCGTGTCGATGGGACTGCTCGTCGAGGACGAGGAATCGGCCCTCATGTGGCGCGGGCTCATGCTCAACCGGGCCGTGCAGCACTTCCTCGAGGACGTCGCCTGGGGTGACCTCGACTACCTGCTCATCGACATGCCTCCCGGCACCGGCGACGTGCAGATGGGCCTGGCCCGCATGCTGCCGCGGGCCGAGATGATCATCGTGACCACGCCGGCCGTGAGCGCCCAGAAGGTCGCCATCCGGGCCGCCAACATGGCCCGCAAGAGCTACCTGCGCATCGCCGGCGTCATCGAGAACATGAGCTCGTTCCAGTGCGAGCACGGCACCGAGTACGCCCTGTTCGGCTCGGGCGGCGGCGAGACCCTCGCCCGCGATGCCGGCGTGCCGCTGCTCGGCCGGATCCCGATCGAGGCCACGGTGGCCGCCGGTGGCGACGCCGGCGAGCCGATCGCCCTCGGCGACGGTCCGGCCGCCGAGGCCTTCCGGGCCATCGCCCAGCGCATCGTCGACGAGGCGGTGCCGCCGGTGGCCATGGCCGGCTGCTCGGCCCGCATGCTCGACGCGGCCGTCGCCGCCCTCGACGCCAAGGACGCCAAGGACGCCGCGACCACTGAGGCCACCACGACCAGCTCCTGAACCCCCGGGTTGGGGACGTCTAGGCCGGGGGCGACTCGGGCTCGGGCTCGGCGTCAGTCGCCGCGGCGCGGCGGGCCGCGATGAGGCCGGGGAGCGCGGCGATACCCCGCGTCGGCCGGAAGGCGTCGCTCTCGGCGGTGAGCCGGGCGTCATCGTCGTCGGTGAGCTCGAGATCGGCCGCCGCCACGTTGGCCTCGAGTTGCTCGACCGAGCTGGCTCCGGGGATGGCGACCACGTTGGGACGGCGGATCACCCAGGCCAGCGCCACCTGGGCGGGGGTGGCGCCGTGGGCCGCCGCGATCTCCCGGAGCGCGGTGAGCAGGGGCTGGGCCCGCTCGAGGTTGTCGGGCAGGAACAGCGCGTTGTTGGCCCGCACGCCAGGGGGCGGCGGGTTGTCGATGTCGTAGCGGCCACCGAGCAGGCCCTGGGCCAGCGGGCTGTAGGCGATGACGATGTGGTCGTTGGCCTGGGCCCACGGCACCAGCTCGGCATCGGGCTTGCGCGCCGCGAGGCTGTATTGCACCTGGTTGGTCAGCACCCGGTCGCCCAGCAGCCGCTCGGCCAAGCGCCACTGCACGAGGTTGAAGTTGCTCACCCCGACGTGCTCGACCAGACCGATCTGCTGCAACCGGCGCATGGCGTGCATGGCCGGACGGCTGGGGAACAGCGGGTTGGGCCAGTGCACCTGGTAGAGGTCCATCTTCGAGACGCCGAGACGGGCCGCCGACTCGACCGCTCGCCACTCGACCACCGGGGCGATCGGCATGATCGGGAACACCTTCGAGGCGACGAAGACCTGGTCGCGACGTGAGGCGATGGCCTCGCCGACGATCCGTTCGGACGCGCCCATGCCGTAGATCTCGGCCGTGTCCACCAGGTTGACGCCGAGGTCGAGCGCCCGGTTGACGATGGCCGCCGCGGTGGTGCGGGCGTAGTCGGGCCCGTACCCCCATTCCTTCGAGCCGAACTGCCAGGTGCCGACGCCGATGGCCGAGACCCGGGCTCCGTTGACCTCCACGTAGCGCATGGCCCGAGACTACGGGAGCCGCTCGCTCAGGGCGCCGTCGCCCGGCTCGGGCAGGTGTCGAGCGCATCGGAGATGATCTGGGCGTACTGGGCCTTGCCCTCGTCGTTGGGGTGCAACCCGTCGGCCACGATCGGCTCCTGCTTCATGTACCCGGCCGTGACGATGGCGTTCCAGTCGGCAATGCGCGGGGCGTTGGCGAACAGCCAGTCGTTGAGCGCCGAGGCCTTGGCGTTGTAGACGGGGATGGTCGTGTTCTTGTTGATGGTGGCGAACACGATGCACGAGTTCGGGAACTTGGCCGCCATGTCGACCAGGCCCTTCTCGGCCTCCTCCAGCGACACGCCCTTGACCGCGTCGTTGGTACCGAGGTTGATGAAGACGTACTCGGGCGACGACTCGGCGGCCTGGCTGGCGGCGTCCTGCTGCTCGGCGATGGTGCGCCCGTCCTCGGCCACGACGGTGACGTTGTACCGGTCGCTCAACGTGGCGATCAGCACGTCCTCCGAGCGGTGGGTGATGGAGTCGCCGATGAGCACCAAGCTGGGCAGACCGTTGGTGGTGGGGGTGGGGGTGGCCGACGACGAGTCGGAGCAGCCCGACAGCAGGCCCGCCAGCAGCGCGGCGACGATCACCACGGGCGCGAGCCGTACGAGCCCGATCGGTCGCACGAGCGGAGCGGGCCGGGGAGGCGGGGCGGAGGATCGGGGGCGGGGCGACCGGGCGCGGAAGGTCAACGAACGCGAAACCCGCGCAACGCCTCGGGCAGTTCGCCCTTGACTCGCTGACCGACATCGAGATCGGCCGCGCTGCGTCGTTGCGTCGCGGGTGTCGGGGGGACCATGCAGGACTCATCGGTCGGCGACCCACCGATATCAAGGCCGAGGCCGCGGAGGATCAGTCGGCATCCCCACTCGGTCTCGATCGACATCGATTCGGCGGGACCCTCGTAGACGTCGATGACCACGCCGTCGTCACCGGGATAGCCGGCCCGCAGGTACTCGGGGGCGAACACCTCGACCCCGGCCACCTCACCGATGCGTTCCTGATCGGGTCCCGGCCAGAAGTCCTCGTAGAGGAAGGGCGCGGTGGACTCGCAGCACCCGGTGCCGAGGGTGATGGTGAGGACGCCGCGCCGGCTGGCCCGAGCCCGCCGGACCACCTCAGCGGCGGCATCTGTCGCGCTGACCCGCATGAGGGTCATGCTAGAGGGATGCGCCGCACACGGGTCATCGCCTCGACCCTGCTCGCGCTGGCGTGGCTCGTCGCGGCCTGCGGCGGCACCTCGACCGGGTCCGAGGTCCGCTCCCACGAACCGCGGGACCCGGTCGACCAGGCGGCGATCGAGCCGACGGTGCTGGCGAACTCGTCCCTCGGCACCGACCTCTACCACGCCCTCGCCGGACGGAACCAGAACTTCGCCTTCTCGCCCTACGGCGCGTCGGTCGCGCTGGCCATGGCCGGAGCGGGCGCCGCCGGCACGACGGCCGAGCAACTGGTCACGGTGCAGCACGTCACCCCCGGCCTCGACCTCGACGCCGGTCTCAACACCCTCGACCAGATGCTCGACGAGCGCACCGGGGAGCAGTCGAGCGACGTGCGCAAGGGTCGTGTGGCGCTCGAGATCCCGGTCGCCCTGTGGGGTCAGAAGGACACGCGCTTCGAGGACCCGTTCCTCGACACCCTGGCCCGCTCGTTCGGCGCCGGCATGCGGGTGGTCGACTTCCGGTCCGATCCCAACGCGTCACGCCAGGCCATCAACAGCTGGATCCGGGACCAGACGAAGGGGACGATCGAGGAGCTCGTCCCCCGCGGGTCGGTCACCGACACGACGCGGTTGGTGGCCTCGATGGCCGCGGCCATGCAGGCACCGTGGGACATCCCCTTCGACGCGAGCCGCACCACGTCGGCGACGTTCAACCTGCTCGACGGCGGCACCAGCAACGTCACCATGATGGGCGTCGCCGCGCCCACCGGCCTGCTCTACGCCAAGAGCGACGGCTGGCAGGCCGCGGCGATGCCCTACCTCGGTCGCCAGCTCGAGATGATCGCGCTGGTGCCCGACACCGGTCGGTTCGCCGATGTCGAGTCCCGGTTCGACGGAGCCGAGCTGCAGCGGGTCATCGGCCTGATGCGGCCGACGTCGCTCGACCTGGAGCTCCCCCGCTTCGCCTTCACCACCCAGGGCGACCTCGACGAGCCGGTGTCGGAGATCGGTGCTCCCTCCGCCTTCGTCGCCGGTCAGGCGGACTTCTCGGGGATCACCACCGACGAGGCGCTCGACATCTCCGAGTTCCCCCACCAGGCGTACCTCTCGGTCGACGAGGAGGGCACCGAGGCCTCGGCCACCACCGTCATCCCCTCGAAGGCACCACCCCGGCCGGTGACCACCACCACCCTGCGGGTCGACCGACCCTTCATCGTCATGGTGGTCGATCGCGCCACGAGCGAGCCGCTCTTCCTCGGCCGGGTCATGAATCCGACCGACTGATCCGACCTACTGAGCCGGCCGACGAGGAGGTCGGGAGGAGCGGGGCGACGGTCGCGGCAGCGTAGAGGCGGGGGGCGTCGGCGGCGGCCGACTCGGGTTCGGCCATCCAGAGGGCGAGCGTGCCGTCGTCCGGCTCGAGGGTGGCCAGCTCGACCTGATCGCCCCGCTCGATGGGCAGCCGGTACTCGAGCTCGGCACGGAACGGCGGACGCAGCTGCCGTCGGCTCACCAGCGCCTCCTCGACCATGGCCCAGGTCGCGGCGTTGTTGACGTGGCCGAGCAGGTCGAAGTCGGTGAAGCGCAGGGCCCACGGCTGGCGGTCGGCCTCGGTCGGGACCTCCCCCGGGAGCTGCAGGCGGGCCGAGACCACCCGTCCGCCGGCGGCCTCGCCGTAGATCTCGTGGAAGTCGGCGGGCAGCGGGACCGGTCGCCCCGACTCGGCATCGAGGTGCACCCAGAGCGACACCGTCTCGATGGACGCACCCCACTCGCCGACGATCGACACCCGCCGCTCGGCCCAACGGCTGCCGTACCCGGAGCAGAACGTGGTCAGGGTGAGCGGTTCCCGGAACCCGGGCGTCGTGCGCAACTCGACCGCCGTCCGCCGCGCCACCCACGCCATGTCGTTCTCGAGGCCGGCGTCGGACGTGTCGTCGCTGGCGACATCCTGGACGTAGCGGGCGATGGCGTCGAGCCGCAGGCGCCCACCCGGGCTGAGATCCCCGAACCGGGCCGGTCGCTGCGTGCTGAAGGTCCGTCCGGAGGCCGGACGGTCGAGCAGGAGGTCCGCAGCAGCTTCGGCCATGGGCAGGACCCTACTGAACCGCTCCGAACCGGCCATCCGAGCGCCGAAAACCGACAGGCGCGGGGCATCTTGACCTTTTCTCTCGTAAATCAGTTGACGAGTTGCGGAGGCTCATGGTGCGATGGAGCCCGCTGCACGCGCCACCTTCGGTGGGCGTGCAGGGGGAAGCACCACCAGCACGATCCGACCACTCGCAAGGGGAACCCTCTGATGAAGCGCACGCTCGCCACGGCAGGCCTCCAGGCCACTGCCGCAGCGCCGCGCCTTCACGCGGGTTGCGCCATGGCCGCCTACCCGTGGCACGTCGGTGCGTCGATTCGACCGGTCAACCAGACCTCGACCGACGTGTTCGACGCCTCCAAGCCCTCCCGGCGCCCCAAGGAGTCTTCGCCCTGAGCCCCCGCTCACACGAAGAGAAGCACTCCGAAAGGCCGCCGGGATTCTCCCGGCGGCCTTTCTGCTTTCTGGGGCCACCGTCTCGCCGGGAGCACCGAAGCACCTGCAGCACAGCAGCACCCGACCAGACCACCCACGACCGACAGACACATCCAGAGGCCGCCTTTCGGAGAGGTCGGCCGCACAGGAAGGGCTAGCCACATGCTGGCGCCGCTGAGCAGTGAGCAGTTGAACCAGGACTGGTGGGACGAGGCGCAGTGCCGTGACGGCGAGGCGTCGCTGTCCGGTGTGTTCTTCTCGGAGGAGCTCCAGGACATCGCTCGGGCCAAGTCGATCTGCGCCGGGTGCCCGGTCATGCACGAGTGCCTCGAGGGCGCCATCGTGCGGCGCGAGCCGTGGGGTGTCTGGGGTGGGCAACTGTTCCTCAACGGACGGATCCTGGCGACCAAGCGGCGTCGGGGCCGGCCGCCCAAGAACCCCCGTCCCGAGGACTTCCTGCCGGAGATCCCGATCCCCGAGCACCTGCAGTCCCAGGTCCGGTTGCGCACCGCCTGATCGCCTCGGCGATCGAGCGGGAGCGCAACCTCCCCTCCTCCCCCGACGTCCGCCCGCAGCACCATGGCCGGGCCGGCGCTGGGGTGAGGCCCATCTGCCCCGGAGCACGCCGGGTCGCCCGTCCCCCGGGGCGGCCCGGCGCCGGGGCCTCGACCTCTAGAATCCGGGCGTGACCATCGTCGCCATCGACCACGTGCAGCTGGCCATGCCCCCGGGCCGCGAGGACGACGCCATCGCCTTCTACGAAGCGTTGCTGGGCCTGGTGAACGTGCCCAAGCCGCCCCACCTCGCCGTGCGCGGCGGGTGCTGGTTCGAGGCCGACGGGGTGAAGCTGCACCTCGGGGTCGAGGCCGACTTCCGGCCCGCCCGCAAGGCCCACCCCGCCCTGCTGGTCGACGACCTGCCGGCGTTGGCCGAGCGACTCGAGGCGGCCGGGCACGAGGTGCGGGTCGAGGGCGGGCTCGACGGCTACGACCAGCGCTACGTCGACGACCCCTTCGGCAACCGGCTCGAGCTGCTGCAACCCACGCCCTGACCCGCTGACCGACCGCCGGGCCGCAGGTCCCCCGTGTCGCGTCCCCTTCTGAAGGCCCGGCCTGGCGGAAGACGACAGCTCCAGCCTTCAGACCGCAGGGCGACCGCTCATCGGCGGCCCGTCGCCCGCTGTCGCTGACGCGGGGCCCGGCGGTACCGTCGGGGGGCCGTTCCGGCGCCCTATGGAGAACCACCCCACCGACGACCGCGCCCCCGAACCCGCCTCCGGACGCCGCCGTCTGCCCCGAGGCGTGTGGTTCGCCATCGCCCTGGCCATCGTCGTGCTGGCCATCGCCGCCTTCCAGGCCACGGGGAGCTCGACCTCGTCGACCGGCCCCAAGGACGACGTCGCCGTCCTCGACCCGAGCCTCAGCGAGCCCACCGACACGTCGAACCCGCTGCTGGGGAGCGGGCCGAACCCGGTCGGGTCACCCGCTCCGGACACCGAGATCGTCCGGTTCGACGGCTCCCCCGTGGCGCTGGCCGACTACGCGGGCACGCCCATGGTCGTGAACTTCTGGGCCACCAACTGCACGCCCTGTCGCTCCGAGATGCCCGACGTTCGAACAGATCCACCAGCAGTTCGGGAATCGGGTCGCCTTCCTCGGGGTGGACACCTCCGAGAGCGTCGAGCTGGGCCGCCCCTTCGCGGAGCAGACCGGCGTCACCTACGACCTGGCCAGCGATCCGCAGGGCCGGATGATCAGCGACTTCCGGTCGACCCTGCTGCCGACGACCGTGCTGATACGCGCCGACGGGACCATCGCCAGGATCCACCGCGGAGCCGTCACCGCCGACGAGCTCCAGGGGTGGATCGAGCAGGACCTGCTGTCGTGATCGACGCCCCGCTCGCCTATGCCTTCGGGGTGGGCATGGTGGCCACGGTCAACCCGTGCGGGTTCGCCATGCTGCCGGCCTACCTGTCGTTCTTCCTCGGGCTGGAGGAGGCCGACGACGACACCCGGGGCAGCGTGCTGCACGCCCTCGTGATCGGCGCCACGGTGACGGCCGGGTTCCTCGTGGTGTTCGGGCTGCTCGGCATCCTGCTCGACGGCGTGCTCAGCTCCCTGCAGGACTGGCTGCCGTGGGTCACCATCGTGCTCGGCGGGCTGCTGGTCGTCCTCGGCATCGCCCTGCTGACCGGCCGCTCCGTGACCCTGCGGATCCCCACGCCCCGCCAGCGCGGCGACAGCCAGCTGCTCTCGGTGTTCGTCTTCGGCGTCTCCTACGCGCTGGTGTCGCTGTCGTGCACGATCCCGCTGTTCATCGCGGCCGTGGCCCCCAGCTTCACCGACGCCAACTTCGCCTCTGGGGTCGCGGCCTTCCTGGCCTACGGGCTGGGCATGGGTGTGGTGCTCATCGCGCTCACCGTCGCCCTCGCCCTGGCCAAGCACTCGTTGGTGCGGAACCTGCGGCGGGTGCTCCCGTACATCTACAAGGTGTCGGGCGTGCTGCTGGTGGTGGCGGGCGCCTACGTCGCCTACTACGGCTGGTACGAGCTGCGGGTGCGCACCGGCGAGACCTCGGGCGGCGGCGCGGCCCAGGTGGTGTTCGACTGGAACGCCTCGATCAGCAGCTGGGTGCAGGACGTCGGCCCGGTGCGCCTCGGCATCGTGCTGGCCGCGGCCGTGGGGGTGGTCGTCGCCCTGACCATGGGGGTCCGGAGCGGGCCGGCACGGGTCGATCGTGGCGTCAGGAGCGATCGCCCGCGGCCGACCGACGGGGCCGACCCGGCGGGACAGGCCGAAGCGGCCGCTGAGCACCGCGAGCCCTGACCGCCGTGTTCGACGAGCTGCTCGCCCATCCCGGCGTGGAGGAGATCAGCGCCCTGCGCTCGACGTTCGGCTTCATGGCGTTCCACGGCGGGTCGCTCGAGCAGCGGACCGACGCCATCGCGCTGGCCGCGGCCGAGCGGGCCGGCGCCTCGGTCTACGCGGTGGTGCAACCCCCCGGGTTCCGCTGGCACCTGCCGTCGACCCAGATCGACCCGGCCCACTCGCCGCGGCTGGCCGCCTTCCTCGACCACGTCGACGTGGCCGTGGCCGTGCACGGGTTCGGTCGCCAGGACATGTTCACCACCCTGCTGCTCGGTGGCCAGAACCGCGATCTCGGCCGCCACGTGGGCTGGCACCTGCAAGCGGGGCTCCCCGAGTACGACATCGTCGACGCCCTCGACCGCATCCCCAGAGAGCTCCGCGGCCTGCACCCCGAGAACCCGGTCAACCGGCCTCGCCACGGAGGGGTCCAGCTCGAGCTGCCCCCACGCGTGCGCGGCCTCGGGCCCTTCTGGGCCGACTTCCGCGCCGAGCACGGCGACGACATCCACCCGCCGCACACCGAGGCCCTGATCGCCGCGCTGGCCCACGCCGCCGAGACCTGGTCGCTCTGACCGTCACCCGACCAGCAGGGACGTCCACTTCGGATGATGAGAGCGCTGGTTCTGAAGGACCGGGCTGGCGCCGGCGAGGAGGCGGGGCCTTCAGATCACGCGGTTCGACTCACCCTGGGCGATCTGAAGGACCGGGCTGGCGCCGGCGAGGAGGCCGGGCCTTCAGATCACGCGGTTCGACTCACCCTGGGCGATCCGACCGGCACACCGTGATCGGGCCGAGGACCAGGGACGGGACGATCGGGCACCGATAGCCTCGTCGGCCATGGAACTCCGCGTCTTCATCGAGCCCCAGCAGGGTGCCTCCTACGCCAGCCAGCTCGCCGTCGCCCAGCGGGCCGAGGCCAACGGGTTCGATGCGTTCTTCCGGTCCGACCACTACCTGAAGATGGGTGACGTGACCGGCCTGCCCGGGCCCAGCGACACGTGGGTCACGTTGGGTGCGATCGCCCGGGAGACCACCACCATCCGGCTGGGCACGCTGGTCTGCTCGGCCACGTTCCGGCTGCCGGGGCCGCTCGCGGTGGCCGTGGCCCAGGTCGACGACATGAGCGACGGCCGGGTCGAGCTCGGTCTCGGCGCCGGGTGGTACGACGACGAGCACACGGCCTACGGCATCCCCTTCCCCCCGCTGGGCGAGCGCTTCGACCGGCTCGAGGAGCAGCTCGAGGTCATCACCGGCCTGTGGCGGGCCCCGGTGGACTCGCAGTACTCGTTCGAGGGCCAGCACTACACCGTGGTCGGCTCGCCGGCCCTGCCCAAGCCGGTGCAGGCCGGCGGGCCGCCGATCATCATCGGGGGCTTCGGCGCCAAGCGCACCCCCAGGCTGGCGGCCCGCTACGCCAGCGAGTTCAACGTGCCGTTCGCCCCGGTGAAGGACTTCGCGGCACAGGTTGGCCGGGTCAGGGAGGCCTGCGACGCCATCGGTCGCGATCCCGACGACCTGCTGTTCTCGTCGGCCCAGGTGCTCTGCTGCGGCGAGTCCCACGAGGAGCAGGAACGCCGGGCCGGGGCCATCGGGCGGGCCCTCGACGACGACCTCAGGGTCAACGGCGCCGCCGGCTCGCCGGCCGAGGTGCTCGACACCATCGCCGGCTTCGCCGAGGCCGGAGCCCAGCGGATGTACCTGCAGGTGCTCGACCTGAACGATCTCGAGCACCTCGACCTGGTGGGCGAGCAGGTGCTACGCCTGCTGCCCTAGCCGCCGTCAGGGCGAGAGCCGCTCGACGATCCAGCGGTCGGCGGCGCCCGGGTCACGACGGTAGCGGATGCGGTCGTGCAACCGGGAGGGGCGACCCTGCCAGAACTCCCACACGTCGGCCACGATCCGGTAGCCGCCCCAGTGCGGTGGCCTCGGCACGGCGACGTCCTCGAAGCGAGCTTCGGCCTCGGCCACCCTGGCCTCGAGCTGAGCCCGGTCGACCAGCACCGTGCTCTGAGCCGAGGCCCAGGCCCCGATCTGGCTGTCCCGGGGGCGGGTGGCGAAGTAGTCGTCGGAGACCTGGGTCGACGTGCGCTCGGCCCGTCCCGCCACGCGGACCTGCCGGCTGAGGATGTTCCAGGGGAAGCAGACGGCGACGGCGGTGTTCTCGGCGATCTCGCCGCCCTTCTGGCTCTCGTAGTTGGTGAAGAACGACAGCTCGCCGCCGGACCAGTCGCGCATCAGCACGAGCCGCGAGGACGGCACCCCGGCCGCGGTGGCGGTCGACACGACCATGGCCTCGGGCTCGTGCACCCCGGCCGCCCGGGCCTCGTCGAACCACCGGCCGAACTGCACGCCGGGATCGGCGTCGACCTCGTGCTCGGCCAGGCCGTGGGACTGGAACTGGGCCCGGAGCGTGTCGAGATCCATGGCCAGAGTCAACCGCCCGCTGCGCGTTCGCGCCAAGCCCGGCGCCACCGAGCGGCGCGAGCGGTCACGAGATGTCGAACGAGAAGATCGTGGCCGACACGAGCACGGCCAGCAGCGTGAGCACGACCGCCGTCACCGCCGCGATCACGGTGCGAACAGCGTCGTTGCGGGTCAGCGAGGACAGCACCCCGGACAGGCCGATGCCTCCGTGGGCGAGGGCCAGCATGAGGAAGGCCCAGTCGAACACCCGCCACCCGGCCGAGTGCCACCGGTCGACGAACGTCGCCACCCCGAACTGGCCGGCATCGTGGGCCAGCCAGATCGACCAGACGTGGATCGGCAGGGCGCCCACCAGCAGCCAGGCGCTGACCTGCATGACGTGCCAACCCCAGCTGCGGACCTCGGTGGGCGGCGATACCCCACCACCCTCGTCGGGCTGACCGCCGCCGGGCCCCGACCCGGTGGTCGACGTCGTCGTGGTCACCGGAACGTCTCCGACACCCACGGGCCCACGATCATCACGCCGGCCGGGACGGCCAGGGCCCAGGTGAGGAACAGCACGCCGGCCCGGAGGCGCACCTCGTGGCGAGCCGTCGACGGCGCCACCTCGAGCAGCAGGCGACGCAGTCCGTCGAGCGTGTGGAACAGCGCGGCCAGCACCACGACGCAGAGCACGAGGCGGGCCCCGATGCTGTGCATCAGGTGGCCCCACCGGTTGAAGCGGTTGCGGTCGCCGATGCCGACGAGCGCCACCGAGAGCACGAGGACGTACGCGAACACGACCACGCCGGCGAGGGCACCCCAGCGCACCCGGCGTCGGACGACGGGCGGCGGCTCCGTCCCCGGCACGGCCACCTGCTCAGACCGCCTTCGGCCCGATGGTCGTGGCGCCCCGCATGTAGGGCCACAGCACCTCGGGCAGCCGCACCGACCCGTCGGCCTGACGGTGGGTCTCGACCAGCGCGGCCCAGACGCGAGGTACCGCGAGGGCCGATCCGTTGAGGGTGTGCACCATCTCGGTGCCGCGGGCCCGGCCCTTGTCGTCACCCTCCGGGGGGCGTGGGCGGTAGCGGATGTTGGCCCGCCGCGCCTGGTAGTCGCCGAACCACGACACCGACGAGACCTCGAGCCACTGGCCCACACCGGGGGAGAACACCTCGACGTCGAACGATCGGTGGTGGGACTGGCCCATGTCGCCGGTGCAGATGTCGAGGATGCGGTGGGCCAGGCCCAGGTCGCGGATCAGGGCCACGGCCCGCTCGAGGATCTCGTCGAGCATGTCCGGCGCCTGCTCGGGCGTCGTGTAGGCGAGCAGCTCGACCTTGTCGAACTCGTGCACCCGCAGCAGCCCCCGTGTGTCGCGCCCGGCCGAGCCCGCTTCGCGCCGGAAGCACGGCGAGTAGGCCATGACCCGCTTGGGGAGCTCGTCCTCGTCGAGGATCTCGTCCATGGCGATCGACGTCAGCGGCACCTCGGCGGTGGGGATGGCCCACAGGTCGTCGCGCTCGAGGTGGTACGCGTCGTCGGCGAACTTGGGGAGCTGACCGGTGGCGGTGAGCGTGGCCGTGAGCACGAGGCTCGGGGGGCGGATCTCCTCGTAGAGGTCCGCGTTGCGGTCGAGCGCGAGCTGGCACAGGGCCCGCTGCAGGGTCGCCCCGGGCCCCCGGAACATCACGAACATCGATCCCGACACCTTGGCCCCCCGCTCGAGGTCGAGGATGCCGAGCTCGGCGCCGATGTCCCAGTGGGGCACCCGCTGGTGGGGCAGGTAGCTCTCGGCGTCGACGTCGTCGCTGCGGACGACCACGTTGTCCTGCTCGCCGGCTCCGTCGGGCGCGTCGGCGGCGGGGATGTTGGGGATGCGGAGCAGCAGGTCGCGCAGCTCAGCGGTGATCGCGCCCGTCTCCTCGTCGAGGTCCCGCTCGCGGTCGCCGAGGCTGCGGCTCTCGGCCTGCAGCGCCTCGGCCTCGTCGACCTTGCCGTCGCGGCGGAGGCCACCGACCTCCTTGGAGATCTTGTTCACCCGGGCCCGGATGTCGTCGCGCTCGGCGGCCAGCTCGCGTTGGCGCTCGTCGAGGGTGCGCACCCTCTCGAGCGACGAGAGGTCCTCACCCCGCCGGGCCAGGCCGTCGCGGACCACGTCGAACTCGGTGCGGAAGCGGCGGACGTCGAGCATGGCAGCAACGTAGCAAGTCGCTCCCCCGCGACCCGACAGGGTTGGGCCGGACCCGGCGACGGGTGGAGGGCGGTTGGGATCGAACGACGGCGCGGCGGTAGCGTCCGGGCGTGTCGTCGAGCCCCACTGACCCTGCGATCGAGGTCGACGGGCTCACGATCCGCTACGGCGACCAGACCGCGGTCGACAAGCTCTCGTTCTCGGCCGAGGCCGGCACGGTGGTGGCCCTGCTCGGCCCCAACGGAGCCGGCAAGACATCGACGGTCGAGACGCTCGAGGGCTACCGGCGCCCGACCTCGGGCCGGGTCCGGGTGCTGGGCCTCGACCCGATCGCCGACCACCGCCGGCTCATGCCCCGCATCGGGGTCATGCTCCAGCAGGGCGGGGTCTACACCGCGGCCCGGCCGGCCGAGGTGCTGCGGCTGTTCGCTTCCTACTACGACCACCCGGCCGACCCGGAGGAGCTGCTCGAGCGGGTGGGGCTGGCCGACCATCGGCGCTCCACCTGGAAGAGCATGTCGGGGGGCGAGCAACAGCGGTTGTCCCTGGCCCTGGCGCTGGTCGGTCGGCCCGAGGTCGCGTTCCTCGACGAGCCCACCTCGGGCATCGACCCGAGCGGCCGCCAGCTGATCCGCCGGGTCATCGCCGAGCTGCGATCGGACGGGGTGACGGTGCTGTTGACCACCCACGACCTCGACGAGGCCGAGCGCCTGGCCGACCACGTGATCATCGTCGACCACGGACGGGTGCTGGCCGCGGGGACGCCGGCCGATCTGATGGCCTCCGGGCAGCAGGAGGAGATCCGCTTCGGGGCCGCGCCCGGGCTCGACGTGGCCTCGCTGGCCACGGCCGATCGGGGCGCCGGTGGTGGAGGTCGCGCCGGGCGAGTACCGGGTCGACGCCGAGCCGGCGCCGGCCACCATCGCGGCCCTCACCGGCTGGCTGGCCGAGCGCGACCTCGGCCTCGGCGACCTGCGAGCCGGCCGCCAGCGGCTGGAGGACGTGTTCCTGCGCCTGACGGAGTCCACCGAGGCCGATGAGGCGAACGGGTCACGCACGTGAAGGCGTTCGCAGCCCAGACCCGCATGGAGCTCTCGCTCAGCCTGCGCCAGGGTGAGCAGCTGCTGGTGAGCATCGGCATCCCGCTGCTGCTGCTCGTGTTCTTCTCGCTGGTCGACGTGCTGCCCAAGCCCGACGGGGTCGACGACCCGGTCACGTTCCTCGCTCCGGGGGTGCTGGCGCTGGCCGTGATGTCGACCGCCATGGTCAGCCTGGGCATCGGCACCGGGTTCGAGCGGCAGTACAAGGTGCTCAAGCGCCTCGGCACCACGCCCCTCGGCCGCCCGCGGCTGATCATGGCCAAGGTCACCATGGTGCTGGCCATCGAACTGGTGCAGGTGGTCGTGCTGGTGCCGACCGCGCTGGCCCTCGGGTGGGATCCCGACGGGCGGATCGCCCTGGTGGTCCCCGCCTACCTGCTCGGCACCGCGGCGTTCGCCGGCATCGGCCTGCTCATGGCCGGCACGCTCAAGGGGACGGTGACGCTCGCCGCCGCCAACGGCCTCTACCTCGTGCTGCTGCTGCTCGGCGGCATGATCATCCCGCTGACCCAGCTCCCGGCCGCGATCCGCCTGGTGGCCGAACTGCTGCCCGCAGCCCCGCTCGCCCGCGTCATGCAGGCCGCCTTCGACGCCCAGGTGCAGGCCCGGCCCCACGACTGGATCGTGCTGGCGGCCTGGGCCGTCGCCGCCCCCCTCGCCGCCGCCCGCCTCTTCCGCTGGGAGTGATCCCCGAACCTGTCCCGGCTCGGCGACCGATCGGGCACCCGGACGGGACCGGTTCGCCGCGATCCTTGGGGTCGCTCGGTGTCAGTCGGGTCGCCCGGCGGGTTGGGCGGTGGATCCGGGGCCACCGATCATGAGGGCGTGCTCGTCGACGTCGATGATGCCGAGGCGGTCGGCCTCGAGGTGGCGGGCCGCCCACGTGAAGAACATGACCGTGATGATCACCCACAGGTAGACCACCTCGACGAGCTTCATGACCATGCCGGCGATGATCTGGTCATCGATCGCGCTGATGCCCCACAGCCGGGGATCGTGGTCGTAGACCCGGTAGACGACCGTGTCCGAGTTGGCCAGCCACGCCGCCGGCAGCGTCGGGAACACCGACATCAGGAACAGGTAGACCATCTGCCCCGGCATCGACAGCCGGTACTCGGGCCACGGGCCGCACACCGGGATCCACATGATGAACCCGGCGACCACCATCACCAGGTGCACCGAGAAGTGGAACGGCCCGTTCTGCACCGCGGTGGTGACCATCCACTGCCAGTGCGTGAGCAGGTTGAGGAAGTTGAAGATCAGCAGAGCCGGCACCGGCTTGGCCAGCCACGAGAGCACCTGGTGGCCCTGTCCGCCGTCGCGGACGACCAGCCGGGCGAGCCACTCGGGCGTCGCCAGCCAGAACAGCGGGGGCATGACCATGGTGAGCAGCAGGTGCTGCAGCATGTGGGCCGAGTAGAGGCGCTGCTCGGCGATGTCGTGCAGCGGCCAGTCCGACGACAGCCACAGCACGACGACGGCGCCCACGAACGCCACCGTCTGGCGCGTGCGGAAGGGCCTGGTGCCGGCCGGGACGACCTTGGGGCCGACCACCCGCCCCGCGTAGACCCGCAGGCCGATGGCGCCGGCCACCAGGAGCCACACCTCCGGGTGCGGCTGCCACCGCCAGATAGGATCGGCGGCGGCGATGATGCTCATGGCGTCAGTGCTGACCAGCCCGGAAGCCGTGCATCATCGCGATGACGGCCACGTAGACCGCGACGGCCAGGACGACTCCCGAGTAGAAGACCCGGGTGAGCAGCTTCTTGTCGAACCGCAGGTGCATGAAGAAGTAGGCGACGGTCCAGAACTTGACGGCCATCAGCAACATCAGGAAGGCGAGGAGCCGACCGGTGCGGTGGTCCCAGAGGATGAAGTCGGGCGAGGCGTAGGTGGCGACCTCGAGGGCGGTGACGACCGCCGAGGAAGATGGCCACGAGGACGTACTCGACCTCGCGGGGGTAGTTCTTGCGGGCTCCGTCGAGGAAGCTGGTCGAGATCGTCTTCGAGCGGTCGGCCGCGGCCTGGGTCTCCATGGTCACGTGCTCCTAGGGGATCAGATAGACGACGGCGAAGATGACGATCCACACCACGTCGACGAAGTGCCAGTAGAGGCCGACGGTCTCGACGGTCTCGGAGCGGTGCTCGGGCAGCTTGCCGCGGAGCGAGAGCAGAACGCAGCGACACCAACATGATGATGCCGACGGTGACGTGCACGCCGTGGAAGCCGGTGAGCGTGTAGAAGGCCGATGACGAGCGGCTGGTGGTGTAGCCCATGCCCTCGCCGACGAACACGGTGAACTCGTAGATCTGCCCGGCGATGAAGGTGGAGCCGAGCAGGGCGGTGCCGATGAGCCAGGTGCGAACCCGATGATGGTCGCCTCGCTCGATGGCGGCGACGGCCAGCACCATGGTGAGCGAGCTCATGAGCAGCACGAACGAGCTCACCGAGGTGAACGGGATGTCGTAGACCTGGTGGGGGGCCGGGCCCTGCTCGACCGAGATCGGCGTCTTGTAGAGCAGGTAGGTGGTGATGAGGCCACCGAACAGCAGGCACTCCGAGGCCAGGAAGACCCACATGGCCAACTTGGTGTTGGAGATGCCGGTGTTGGTGTCGTGCTCGATGTGGGCGTGTGGCGCCACCACATCGTGGTCGACGACTGCGCTGTCAGCCAACGGTCTCGACCTCCTTGTCGTCAGCAGCGGCGCCGTCGCCGGCCGCGGCGTCGGCCGCCAGCTCGCCACCCGCGTCGGGCTCGTGGTGGTCACCGTGGTCGCCACCCGGGGCGTCCGGCGGCTCGAGGGCCCAGCCGTAGACCGCGGTCGACCACGATGGCGCCGCCGACGGCGCACAGCCACAGGCTGTAGATGAGGCCGTAGGCGATGATCGGCAGGCCGAAGGCCATCACGATCGGCCAGTAGGACGGCGACGGCAGGTGCACGTCCGTCGAGTCGCCCGTCTGGGCGACCTCCTCGATGGTGTGGATGCGCTCGAGCCGGTGATCCGGGGTCTCGGCGTACTTGCGGTACCAGAAGTCGTCGACCCGGGTGACGGTGGGGATCGGGTCGAAGTTGTACTCCGGCACCGGCGACGGGATCATCCACTCGATGGTGCGGGCATCCCACGGATCGGGGCCGGGGTTGGGCAGGTGCTTGGCCTTGGCCCGACTGTAGAAGATGTTGAACAGGAAGAAGGCGACGCTGGCGGCCAGGGTGAAGGCGCCGATGGTGGCGACCTTGTTCCAGATCTCGAAGCCGTAGCCGGCGTCGTAGGTGTAGATGCGCCGCGACATGCCCTGCAGGCCGAGGATGTGCATCGGGCCGAACGTGAGGTTGAAGCCGAGCAGCATCAGCCAGAAGTTCACCTTGCCCAGCGTCTCGTTGAGCATGTGCCGAACAGCTTCGGCCAGTAGAAGTACATGCCACCCATGAAGCCCAGGAACGCGCCACCGAAGAGCACGTAGTGGAAGTGGGCGACGATGTAGTAGGTGTCGGTCTGCTGGGTGTCGGCCGGGGCGACGGCGTGGGTGACGCCCGACAGGCCGCCGATGGTGAACATCGTGACCAGGCCGATGGAGAACAGCATCGGCGTGCTGAACTTCAACTTGCCGCCCCACATGGTGGCGGTCCAGTTGAGGATCTTCACGCCGGTGGGCACGGCGATGAACATCGTGGTGAGCGAGAAGGTCGTGACCGAGATCGGGCCGATGCCGGACACGAACATGTGGTGGGCCCACACGCCCCAGCCCATGAAGCCGATGGCCACGCCCGAGAACACGATGAACGGGTAGCCGAAGATCGGCTTGCGGGAGAACACCGGCAGCATCTCCGACACGAGGCCGAAGGCCGGCAGGATCATCAGGTACACCTCGGGGTGACCGAAGATCCAGAAGAGGTGCTCCCACAGCAGCGGGTTGCCACCATGTCTCACGTTGAAGAAGTTGGCGCCGAAGAGCCGGTCGAACATCAGCAGGAACTGCGCGGCGGTGAGCACCGGGATGGCGAACAGCAGCAGGAACTGGGTCACCAGGGTCATCCAGGTGAACACCGGCATGCGCATGAGCGTCATGCCCGGGCACCGCAGGTTGAGCACGGTGACGATCAGGTTGATCGCACCGGTCAGCGAGGCGATGCCGGTGATGATGAGGCCGAGGTTCCAGAAGTCGATGCCGTGGCCCGGCGAGAAGATCACGCCGGAGTTCGGGGCGTACATGAACCAGCCGCCGTCGGCGCCGCCGCCGAAGAGCCAGCTCGAGTTGAGGAAGAGGCCGCCGCCGAGGAAGCACCAGAAGCTGAAGGCGTTGATGCGGGGGAAGGCGACGTCTCGGGCGCCGATCTGCAGCGGCATCAGGTAGTTGGCGAACGCCGCGCCGATGGGCATGACCACCAGGAACACCATGGTGGTGCCGTGCATGGTGAAGACCTGGTTGTAGAGCTCGGCCGACAGCAGCTTGCCGCGGGGGGCCCAGAGCTGGGCCCGGATCAGCAGGGCCTCGGACCCGCCGATGATGAAGAAGAACATGGCGGCGGCGCCGTACATGATGCCGATCTTCTTGTGGTCGACGGTGAACAGCCACTTGCGCCACGCACGCTTGGGCTCGACCGGCCGGGCGAAGACACGCCGAGCGGTTCGAAGTCGGTCGTGCCACCCGAGGGCAGCGCGAGCGGGCCGGAAGGAGTGGGCTCAACGAGGGCCATGGGCGTGCTCCGTGACAACCGCGAAGGATCGCGTGGGGGTGCGGGGGCGGAGAAGGATCACTTGAGCGTCCGGAGGTAGGCGACGAGCTGATCGATCTGGGTCTCGCTGAGGCCGAGGTTGGGCATGCCCCGCAGCAGCGGCACGCCATTCACCACGGTGGGGCTGGTGGCGTAGGCCGGCTTCATGGCCGGCGGGTTGCGCAACCACGCCTCGAGCGCCGGCTGGTTGAACGCGTAGGGATCGTTGTCGCCGCCCGTGAGGGCACCGCCGGGGTTCCCGGGAAGCGAGACGTCGGCCGCGTTGCCGCTGGGATCGTCGGGGGTGGCCGGGTCGGGGCTGTAGAGGTTGAAGATCGAGCCGACGAACGTGCCCCGGGTCGCGAAGTGGGTGAGGTCGGGGGCGATGCCCGACACCAGCTGGGTCTTGACGCCCTTGGGCCCGTTGACCTTGTCGTTGTTGACGCCGTTGATCAGGTGGCACGACGAGCACAGCTGGCCCTCGAACACCGCCTTGCCCAGCTCGGCCTGCGGATCCCTTGGCCGGCTCGACCGCCGCCTTCTGCTGGTTGGCCAGCCAGGCGTCGTACTCGTCCGGGCGGGACCGCCCGCACCAGCATGCGCATGTTGGCGTGGGAGAGGCCGCAGAACTCGGTGCACTGGCCGCGGTAGACCCCGGCCTCGTTGGCCTGGAGCTTCCACGGGTGGTTCTGACCGGGCACGGCGTCGCGCTTGCCGTTCAGCGCCGGGATCCAGAAGCTGTGGATCACGTCGTTGGACGTGACGTGGCAGCTCGACCACGCGGCCGACCGGGATGATCAGCTCGGTGGCCGTGGTGACGTCGCCGTCGCCGGTGAAGTTGCCGTCGCGCGTTGATGTCGTAGTGGAAGCCCCACCACCACTGCTGGCCGTAGACCTCGACCTGGAGGGCCTGGGGAGCCGGCTTGTTGAGGTCGATCAGGGTGAGCACGGTGAACACGCCGACGGCCGGCCAGCACGAGGGCGGGCAGCAGCGTCCAGCCGATCTCGAACGAGGTCTTGCCGTGCAGCTGCACGGGGAAGTGATCGTCGTCGTCGCCCTTGTCGCGGAACTTCCAGGCGATGAAGCCGACGCCGCCGATGACCCCGATGAACACCACCCCGGCGATGGCGAACACCGGGTTCACCAGGGTCTGGATCGACTGGGAGAAGGTGCCCTTGGGGTCGAGCGTGGTCAGCTGGTGGCCGGTGCTGCCGCCCCAGATGAACTCCTTGGTCATCAGCGCGAACATGAGTGCGATGATGAAGATCACGAGTGCGACGAGCACTCGGGCGGTCCACTTGCGCACGGGGGACGACGACATCGATTCTCCTTGGGACGCCATCGATCAGCCGCCCTCGCCGGCGGGAGCCTGTTCGCCGGCAGACGGGATCTCGTGCTTCTCGAACTCACGGTGGCCCTTGGCCGCCCCGACGATGCCGGCCGTGATGATGACCAGGCCGACCACGAAGAGCAGCAGGATGGCAGTCGAGCGGCTGATGCGGGGTCGCAGCGCCACGCGCGACGGAGCCGAGCAGGAACGCCAGGGCGATGACGCCGAACACGGCGGCCGAGGACTTGGTGTTGGGCAGGGCGAGCAGCACGCGGGAGAACCCGATGGCCAGGATGGCGATGAGCACGATCGACAGCACGGGCAGGCGGATCGGCTCGACGAACTGCCGGTAGAGCTCGACGTTGGCCCGCTCGTCGCCGGTGGCCCGCTCGGCCCAGGCCCGCAGGGTCCACATCAACGCGGCGGCACCGAGGACGATGCCCCCGGCGATGGCCAGGTTCTGCGAGCTGATCGACAGCCCGATCAGCAGGATGGCGACGGCGAAGACCGACACGATCGGCCAGTAGTTCGCGCCGAGCGGCGCCCGGGTGAGCGGCGCCGCCTCGAGATCGACCACCTGGGCCACGGCCGAGGCATCGGCCTCGCGGAAGGCGGTGAGCACGACGCCGAGGAAGATGGCCGACCACGGCCACGCCCAGCAGCACGGTGTAGGCGAGGTGGTCGCCGATGGCGCCCTTCCAGCCGACGGAGACCGGGCCGAGGACACGGTCGACGATCGGGTTCGTGTCGTTGCTGCCGAGGGCGGCGACGAGAGCGCCGATGACGGCGGCTACGGCGAAGCCGACGTAGAAGCGGAAGCTGACGGGGATGGCTCGTGAGCGCAACATGGTCGGGCCTACTTCGTCACGAAGATCGAGATCCAGATGAACGCGTAGATCGCGACCATCGAGTGCCAGTAGAAGGCGGCGGCGGTGATGCCGTCGTGTTGCCGGCTGGTGAAGTCGCCGGCGAGGGCCCGGAAGCCCATCAGGATCACGAACACCATGGCGCTGATGACCATGGCGATGTGCGCTCCGGTGATGGCGTAGATGAGCACGCCGGGAATGGTGGACACGTCGGCGTGGATGAGGGCGTAGAGGTAGCCCATCTCGACGATGTAGGAGAAGCCCAGCAGCAGGGTGACCCCGAGGGCGAGGTAGGTGTTGGTGCGGTCGTCGTTCTTGATGGACACGACGGCCCACTGCATGGTGACCACCGAGATCACCAGCGTGGCGAAGCCCATGTTGGGCTGGGTGAGCGGGATGATCAGATCGGTCGGCAACCAGCTCGCCGACCGTGGCCAGGTTGTTGGCCCGCCTCGAGAGGTAGACGCCGATGAGCCCGATGAACATCATGGCGATGCCGGCGATGGCGAAGATCGTGCCGACGAGCAGCACGCGGGGGCGCTCGAGCGGCGGCGGCGGGGCCGAGCCGGGAACGCCCTCGTAGGGCGCGACCTCGGCGGTGGATTCGGTGGTGGCGACCGTGGCGGTCATCAGGCAGCACCCTCCGGTTCGGCGATGTCGAGCAGCGGCTCGGGCGAGCCCACCCGGCCGAGCTGGCCGAAGTTGCCCGGAGGCGGCGGCGACCCGGTGGCCCATTCGAGCGACTGGCCGATGCCCCAGGCGTCGTCGGCGGGCGAGTCGTCCCCGCCGCCCATGAACAGCGCGACGACGACCAGGAGCACGGCGAGCACCAGCACGGCGGCACCGAAGGCCGACAGCCCGTTGAGGAACTCGGCGGCGTCCTTGAGGGCGCTGGCCTTGAGGCGCGAAGCCGTAGACCATCAGCGGGAGGCCGGCGACGAGCACCCCGACCAGTGCGACCAGCGCGGCCAGCTTGGCCAGGCCGTCGTTGGCGAAGCGACCGAAGAGCTTGGGCGACCAGTAGACGAGCGCCCCGAGCCCGGCGATCACGGCGGCGCCGACCACGAGCAGGGCCATGCCGGTGGCGTAGGGCGGGGCGCTCAGGCTGTTCTCGAACCAGGACTTGTCGTGCAGCGCCGCCTGCTTGATGACGTAGACGGCCCCGCCGAAGGCGGCGAGCAGCACGACGACGGCCGCGGACAGGGCGAACAGCAGCGGGCTCTTGAGCACCGGCTTGCCGCCCGCGCAGGGTGGTGGCCCAGCCGCCGACGAGGAACAGCACCGGCAGGATGGCCAGCACGCCCATGGCGGTGTAGAGCGCCTCGTTCATGATGTCCGGGGAGAACGCCATCTGGGCCCAGGCACCGAAGCTGAGCACGCCGAAGGCCCCGATGGCGAACATCATCACGCCGCGGAGCGGGAGCCGGTTGCCCGACAGGGTGGCGAGCACGTCGCTGATGGCGCCGAGGGCCGGGATGGCGACGATGTAGATCGCCGGCTGGCAGAACAGCCACGAGAGCTGCATCCACTCGGACCCGCCGAGCACGGTGCCGGTTGCCGTAGTGGTGGTCGATGTAGACGAGCAGGACGTTGCCGAGCAGCACCGGCAGCGTGAGGAGCCACAGGCTGCACGGCCACCACCATCGACCACGAGAACAGCGGCAGCCGGCTCATCCAGAGGCCGGCGGTGCGCATGGCGATGATGGTCGTGACCAGGCAGATCGACGCGACGCAGATCGCCGCGAGGACGAAGGCCAGGCCCATGAAGCTGAGGTCGACGGCCTTGGGGCGCCCGCCGCCGGGGCCGCCGTTGATGGCGTAGCCGGCGATCAGCAGGCCCGAGCCGAGGGCCCAGCCCCAGAACGCCATGGCCGCGGCCCGGGGGAAGGCCACGGTGCGGGCACCGACCTGCAGCGGCGCGACGTAGGTGGCGATGCCCGATGAACAGCGGGATGGCGAACAGCAGCACGAGCATGGTCTGCCCGAGGGTGGCGATCTGGTCGACGGTGTCGTCGGGCAGGAACGAGCTGGCCAGGTGGGCGTGGTAGAGCGCCACCAGCACGAGCCCGGCCACGCCGAACACGAGCGAGAGGACGATCCACGCCCGGCCGAGCGCCTTGTGGTCGCCGGTGCCGATGAGGCCGGCGAGGCCGCCCGGTTCGTGGTCGGCGAGCCCGACGAACACCTCGGGGTCGGCCGTCACCTCCGGGGCAGCTGCGGCTGGTCTGGTCTCGGTGATCGCCATGTCAGTGAAGGGGTGACCTCGCCGTCACCAGCGGGCGCGATCGGCGCCAGGTGTGGGATCACACCGGGTGGCGATCAGGCTGGCGACGCCTGAAAAGGGGACGGACAGGGACTCTACACACCACGTGACGGTCGGCTGAAAACCCGGGACGGTGGTGCTCGTCGCGTGGGGACCGGGGGCTGGGATGCGACACGTGGGAGCGCGCACGCGTCACACCCCGTAGCGCACGACGACGTCGAGCGCCATGACCGCGAACAGCACGGTCAGGTAGGTGATCGAGAAGGTGAACATGCGCATGGCCACCTTGGGCGACTCGGTGCGCAGCACCTCGACCGCGAGGTAGGTGAACACGGCGCCGAGCACGACGGCGGCGGCGATGTAGAGGAGCCCGAGGCCGGCCACCGGGGCGAACACCAGCGACAGGGCCCACACGACGAGGGTGTAGCCGAGCATCTGGCGGGCCGTGGTGCGGAACGAGGCGACGGCCGGCAGCATCGGCACGTCGGCCGCCGCGTAGTCGTCCTTGTAGCGGATGGCCAGGGCCCAGAAGTGGGGCGGGGTCCAGAAGAAGATGACGGCGAACAGCACGATCGGCGCCCAGGCGAGAGGTCGCCGGTGACCGCGGCCCAGCCGATGAGCACCGGGGCCGCGCCGGCGGCGCCGCCGATGACGATGTTGCTGCTCGAGCTGCGCTTGAGCCACAGCGTGTAGACGAAGACGTAGAACAGGCAGGCGGCCACGGCCAGCACCGCGCTGAGCAGGTTGACCAGGGCCCACAGCCACACGAACGCCACGACCTCGAGCGCCACGGCGAACACCAGGGCGTGGGTCGGCTCGATGAGCCCGGTGACGAGCGGCCGGTTCTGGGTGCGCTTCATCAGCGCGTCGATGTCGCGGTCGACGTACATGTTGATGGCGTTGGCCCCGCCGGCCGCCAGCGTGCCACCGATGACGGTGGCGGCGATCAGCCAGAGCGACGGGATGCCCTTGTCGGCCACGACCATGGTCGGCACCGTGGTGACCAGCAGGAGCTCGATGATCCGCGGCTTGGTGAGCGCCACGTATCCCCCCACCCGGGAACGCAGAGAGGGATCCATGGTGGTGGCCATCGGGGGCGATCGTATGCGGGCCGGGAGCGGCGTGAACAATCGTCGGTCGATCGTCGGGCGGGAGGCCCGATGCCGGGGTCGGGCGCCCGTACGACTCGGCCCCCGTGCACGTCGGCGTGGTGATCCTGCCCAACCACCCATGGGCCGACGCCCGCCCGATCTGGCAGCGGGCCGAGACGCTCGGCGCCCACACCGCCTGGACCTACGACCACCTCACCTGGCGGGATCTCCGCGACGGCCCGTGGCTCTCGGCCCTGCCCCTGCTCACCGCGGCGGCGGGGGTCACCACCACCATGCGGCTCGGCACGCTCGTGACCTCGCCCAACTTCCGCCACCCCGTGACCCTGGCCAAGGAGGTCATGACGCTCGACGACATCTCGGGCGGGCGGCTGACGCTGGGCGTCGGCGCCGGCGGCACCGGGTGGGACGCCGAGGCCCTCGGCCAGCAGCCGTGGACCCGCGCCGAGCGCACCGGCCGCTTCGCCGAGTTCGTCGACCACCTCGACCGCCTGCTGAGCGCTCCGGCCGATCGATCGCCTCGACGGGCGCTGGTACCAGGCCGTCGAGGCCCGCAACCTGCCCGGCTGCGTCCAGCAGCCGCGGGTGCCGTTCGCGGTGGCGGGCGGAGGCGACCGGGCCCTGGAGGTGGTGGCCCGGCACGCCCAGACCTGGGTGACCCTCGGCGATCCGCTGCGAGCCGGACGAGCTCGACGACGCCGGCTGCCTCGACGTGGTCCGATCGCAGTCGGCGGCGCTCGACCGGGCGTGCGAGCAGGTCGGCCGGGACCCGGCCACGCTGCGCCGACTCTTCATGCAGGGCGCCACCCGCGAGCCGTGGCTCGAGTCGGTCGAGGCGTTCGCCGACCTCTGCCGGCCGCTACGGGGAGCTCGGCTTCACCGACCTGGCCCTGCACTGGCCCCGCCCCGAGCCGCCCTACCGGGCCGACCCCGACGTCTTCGAGGCGATCATGACCACCGTGAACGCCTGAGCACCCCACGTGTGCCTGACCGTTCAACGTGCACCCCAACCCCGGCACACACACCCACGATGAACGTCTGAGCACCTCACACGTGCCTCAGCATGCAACGTGGAACGGTGGTGAGCGACGACCAGCGGCGCTCACCAGGGCCACCGGCGATTGGGGAGACGGCCGACGCCACCCGTACCATCGAGCCCGTGCGAGTCCCCCGCATCAGCCCTCGCGCCTACCAGTGGATCTGCGTCGTCACGGTCGCCGCGGTGGCCATCATCATCGTCACCGGTGCCGCGGTGCGGCTGACCGGGTCGGGGCTCGGGTGCGACGACTGGCCCAAGTGCACCCAGAACACGTTCGTCGGCGTGTCGAACTACAACCAGCAGATCGAGCAGGTGAACCGGATGTTCACCGGTGTGGTCTCGGTGGCGGTGATGCTGGCGGTGCTCGGCTCGCTCGGTCGGGACCCGCGCCGACGCGACCTGGTCTGGTGGTCGCTCGGGCTCGTGGCCGGGATCGTGGCCCAGATCGTCCTCGGCGGCATCACCGTGCTGTCCCACCTGTGGCCGCCGTTCGTGATGGGCCACTTCGTGCTGTCGGTGGTCCTGGTCTGGAACGCAGTCGTACTGCTCCATCGGGCCGGGCACCCGGACACGCCGGGGGTCCCGACCGTCGACCACCGAACCGTGACGCTCAGCCGCCTCATGGTCGCTGCGGCCGCGGCCGTCCTGGTGACGGGCACGGTCGTCACGGGCACCGGGCCGCACGGCGGCGACGAGAAGGTGGCGCGCCTGCCGTTCGAGATCGAGCAGGTCGCCCGCATCCACAGCCTCACCGCGTGGGCGTTCCTCGCCGTGAGCCTCGCGGCCATCTGGTTCCTGCACCGGAGCGGGGCCAGTCGTTCCGCCCACCGGCGTTCGCTGCTGCTCGTCGGGGCGATCCTCGTGCAGGGTGCCATCGGCTACACGCAGTACTTCACCGGCGTGCCTCCGGGCCTGGTGATCGTCCACATCGCCGGTTCGGTCGTGGTCTGGATCGCGGCGCTGTCGTTCCACCTCGGGCTGTTCGCCCATCCCGAGCCCGGCGTCGCCCGTGTCGAGTTCGCCGAGCCGCAACACGTGACCGCGCCGGGCCGATGAGGGACAATCTCGCCATGCTGTCCCCCGCAGCGACCACGACCCCGCTCGAGGCTCCGATCGAGATCGAAGAGCCGGTCGACGACACGTCGATCGATCCCGACCGCCCGTGGGTGGTCATCGTCTGGAACGACCCGATCAACCTCATGGACTACGTGACGTTCGTGCTGCAGAAGCTGTTCGGCTATTCGCTCGAGAAGGCGCAGCGCCTGATGCTGGACGTGCACGAGAAGGGTCGCGCCACCGTGTCCAACGGATCACGGGAGAAGGCGGAGCTCGACGTCTTCCGCCTCCACGAGCACGGCCTCTGGGCCACCATGCAGCAGGACTGATCAGCCCGTGCCCCGCCGCATCCCGTGGCCAGCCGGATGGGGCCCGCGACCCCTCGTCGAGGCGGTCGACGACGGCTATCGGGTGAACCTCAGCCGCATCGAGCAGCGCGTGCTGCAGCAGGCGTTCGACGACCTGCGGGTGATGATCGTCAACGACGACCCGGCGACCCGACGCCTCACCCCGACCGCCTATGTCGACGACCCCGCCCTCGACGAGGAGTACCGGAAGATGGTGGGCGACGACCTCCGGGCCTCCCAGCTGGCCGCGTTCGACGTGGTCGAGCGGTCGATCGGTGGCTCGACGGTGACCCGCGACGAGCTCGAGTCGTGGATGCGATCGGTGAACGCGGTGCGCCTGGTGATCGGCACCCAGCTCGACGTGGACGAGGTGCCGCACGACGTCGACAAGTCGGACCCCGACTACCCCCGCTACGTCGTCTACGACTTCCTCAGCAACCTGCTGGCGTGGATCGTCGACGCGCTGCAGTCGACGCCCCCACCGGAGGCACCACCGGGCTGACGTTCGAGCACCCGGTCAGCAGGCCTGGATGGCCTTGGTCAGCGCGGCCTGCACCTTGGCCCCGACGGCCTCCTGATCGGCGTTCTGGTCGAGGTCGGACAGCTCGAGCTGGTCGAGGAGGCCGTTCGACGAGCACTCGGCGACCGAGGAGGTGGCCTTCGCCTTGAACGCCTCGCTGACGACCTGGAGCCGAAGGCCGAGCATCTCGATGGCCTCCATCGAGTGGTCCTCGCCCTTGAGCTCGGCCGTCTGACCCGGGTCGCAGGACGTGAGCTCGACGTAGGAGCCGGCGGTGTCGACCGTCGAGCCCCGCCCCTGCTCCGCGACCACCCAGTCCTTCAGGTCGTCGTACACGGCGTCGGTGTCGGCCTGGGTCTTGCCCTGGTAGCGCGCCTTCACACAGACGCGGGAGCTCGGCTCGGAGTAGGTGACGTAGGAGTCGCCGCCCCAGCCGTCGACCGCGTCGATGGCCCGGTGCACGTCGATGCGCTGGGCCAGCATCAGGAACCAGGTCGTGGCACCGAAGTCTCCGTCGTCGATGTGGGTGTCGCCATCGGGGATCGTCGGCGTGTCCACGCTGGTGGGACCCTGCTTGTCGAGGTACGTGAAGATGTCGAGCAGGGCGGCCTCGCTGGCCGGTGGGTTCTGCAGCGCGTCGTTGATGGCGTCGTTGCCTCCCTTGGCCTTCAGCGCCTCGACGAACGGCGGACCGAGGATGTAGGGCGAGGTGAAGGTGGCGACCAGCACCTGGGGATCGTTGCCGTAGTCGGCGGTGTCGGCCTGCTTCTTGTTCTGATCGTCGTAGGCGGCCTTGTCGCTGGCCGAGAGCTGGTCGATGTAGGCGTTCTCGACCACGGTGGCGTCTCCTTCGACCAGCGCCCGGAACGCGGTGGCCTCGCCATCGGTCTTCATCTGCTGGAGCCGGGAGAGGTCGAAGTACTGGTCCTGCAGCGCATGGGTGAGCTCGTGGGCGAGCGTGACACGGGTCGCCACGTCGAGCTCGGTGCCGCGGACGCGGACCTTCTTGTCCTCTGGGGAGTAGTAGGCCAGCGTCCCACCACTCTGGATGTCGTTCTCGGACTGGAGCAGGTCCACATCGCCACCGATCAACCCGAGCGCCCTGAAGCTCGCCTCGGTCTGGGTGATCTGCAGCTTGTCGTCGGTCGACAGGTCGTCGCTCGAGGTGGTGACCTTGGCCTTGAAGTCGTCCTCGGTCATGAACTCGATCTCGACCGGGTGCTTGAACGTGAGCCCTCGCTCCTTCTCGTCGAAAGACACGAGGTCGAGGACGCGAGCGTCCCACTCCTTCGGGTAGTGCGGCCCGTCGTGGCGAGTCGCCACGTAGATCGCCGCACCACCGAGCAGCAGCAGCACGACGGCGAGCGCGCCCAGGCTGAGCAGCAGCGGCGCCTTCTTGCGCTGGGGCGGGGCGGGCGGGACGAACCCGGGAGGGGGCCACGAGCCCCCGGGGGCGCTCGGCGGCGGCCATGCGCCGCCCGGAGGCTGCGGCGGCCAGGTGCCGCCCGGGGTCTGGGGCGGCCAGGTGCCTGCCGGGGTCTGGGGTGGCCAGGCGCTGCGCGGCGGCGACCCTCCGGGAGGTCCCCATGCCGGCGGGGTCGCGGTCGGCGTCGGTGGTGCCGGAGGAGGGGTCCAGGCGGGGGCAACCGGAGCGACCGGTGGGCCGGTCGGAGGACCGGGAGCCGGCGGAGGCGGCGGAGGGGGCGGCTGCCACGAAGGCGGAGCCGGCGGTGCCGGTGGGGGCGGCGGAGGTGGCGGGGCCGCGTGGGAGCCCGGATCGTCCGCAACCGCCGGTGGATCGTTCGGAGGGGTACCGCCCGCCGGCGGGAGATCAGCCATGGCGGGCGTGAGTGTAGGTTCCCCCTCCGGCGGCGCGTCCGCGCGGTGCGTGATCGGCGAGGAGGTCCCGGTCAGCGGCGCGGCCGGCAACGGAATTGAGTGGTTCGTGGGCTCTGCTATCGTGAGCCGCCCCAACGGGGAAGAGCCCCCATCGTCCAGTGGCCTAGGACACCTGCCTTTCACGCAGGCGACACGGGTTCGAATCCCGTTGGGGGTGCTACAAGGTTTCACCGAGGTCCCGTGGTGCAGTTTGGAGTGCACGCCGCCCTGTCAAGGCGGAGGTCGCGAGTTCAAATCTCGTCGGGACCGCTACACCCTCACGTCGCCAGGCGTGCAGGCCCCGGACGTGGTCGGGTAGCTCAGTTGGCAGAGCGACCGCCTGAAAAGCGGTAGGTCACCGGATCGACGCCGGTCCCGACCACCACTCGAAGCTGGAGGAACCCCCGCTCAGGCGGGGGTTCCTCCCGTTCCGGTCGACGAGCGGCTGTGCTCACCCGGTGCCACAGCGAGACGGGCCGTTTCACCTGCTCGCCGTCGCAGGACCTGCGGTTGCAGCGGGGCGGATGGACCACCGATTCGGTGGTCAGACCGCCCACGTGGGGCCACTGAACCTCCGAGAGCGGGAGGCGGGAACCGAGGCGGTGGAACCGGCGTCCAATCGCTCGACTGGCTGATGTGGGGAAGGTGGGATCATGGATCGTTCGAAGGTGGGCCTGGTCAGCGTTGGGATGGCGGCAGTGGCCATGTGCTCCCTGGCGGGCTGCTCGAGTGGCAGCGACGAGGTGTCGGCGGGCAACACGGACGTGTCGGCTGCTCCCACTCGGGAGTTGTCGTGTGCCGGCGGCGAGGTCCGGGGGCTCAGCATCGCCCTGGCATCGTCAACCGGTGAGCCCACCCCCGAGGAGGCCGTCGCCAAGTTCACGTCGTTCGAGACGCAGATGCCGGCCGACGGCTACGCACCGGCAACCGGGACCGCCACCGGCACCACGCAGGTGCCGACCATCATCTACCTCCACCCTGCAGGCCAGCAGGCCGACGCCGAGCTCCACGTGGTGAGTCTCGACGGCATGACCTGGGTGGTCGACAGTGCCCAGTACTGCCCCTAGCGAAGGTCTGGGCACTGATGTCGAATCGTCGTCGGGCTCCCGCGCGAGGGCGATTCGGTTGCGCCGAGGAGGTGCTTCCTTCAGGTGATCGTGCCCAGCCTCGCTGACGAGGCGGCGGCCGAGGTCACCTGGGGGTGCGGCGGGGACGGACCTGCTTGGTGACCAGCCAGCTGTTCTTGCCGAGTTGACGGGTGCGCACGAATCCCTGCTGCTCGAACATGGCCACGGTGGCGTTGTTCAGGAACGAGTTGGAGACCTTGCGCCCTTCGACGTCCTCCGGGGAGCTCTCGACCGTCCCACCACCGAGTCGTGCGATCTCCTGCAGCGCCCCCTTCAGCGCGGCGGCGGCGACCCCCTTGTGCCGGTAGGCCTTGTCGACGAAGAAGCAGGTGATCCGCCAATCCGGTGGGACGGTGGCGGCCTCGTGGTAGGCGCGGCCGAACTTGATCCGTGGCAACTCGTCGGGGGAACCGAACTGGCACCATCCGACGCACTCGTCGCCGTCAAAGACCAGCGCCGCGTGCGCCTCACCGTTGCGGACGCGGTGTTCCTTCTGCGCCCTCCGCTGTGGTCCTCGTTCCGACCCTTCCGGATGGAACCCCATGCACCAGCACCCGCCCCAGACCCCGTTGTGCCGCTCCACGAGACGGGCGAAGTCGGGCCACGTCTCCCCGTCCAACGACTTGACGACGAAGCCGGCCACGGAGGAGAACGCTAGCGGGGCGTCACGGAGCCCGGCGGCAGATGAGTAGCAGTTCGACACACATCTGCCGCCGGTCGGGATCGTGCCGGGGAGCGGTTGCACCTGCATCGCGACGCGCGGCCAGGCTGCCGGCGGGACGCGCCGCGACGGCGCCTCGGACGGTCGGCTCAGACGATCTCGCTGGTCTGCAGGACGGGCGTGATGGTCGTGTAGTTGGCGACGTCGGCCATCACCTCGCCGGTGGCCTCCGAGGCCATCGCGGCACCCATGGCCTCGAGCGAGTCGAAGGTGAAGTGCACGGCGGCGACGTAGGGGCCGTCGACACCCTTGTCGATCTCGGCCTTGTCGAGACCCCACGCCCGACAGGCGAGCGGCACGTGCTTGTCGCGGTAGTAGTCGTGGTCGAAGGTGGCGCCTTCGGTGGCCGGGTAGAACACGCTCAGTCGGATCATGGCCGACAACCTATTCCGAACTTCCGGCCCGTCGCTCCCGATCAGTGGAGGGCCTTGAGGGCGGCGACGACCGTGCGGGCATCGTTGGCCGCCGCAGTGAGGTCGGTGTGGGCCGTCTCGAGTTGGACATGGGCGGCGTCGACCGCGGCGGCGTTCGAGGCGATGACCGACGTGTCGCCGTGGTCGGGAGCCAGCGCGGCGAGGGCGGCTGCAGCCTGGTCGCCGTTGGTCTTGGCATCGGCGATCTTGGTGCTCATGTCGGCCAGCGCGGCCTCGGCCGCGGTCATGTCGGCCCCGTTGGCGGCCGCCGCGTCGACGAGCGTGGTCAGCTTGGCCTGATCATCGGTGAGCGTGGCCGTCGCCCGCTCGATGCGCCCGCAGGCGGCGGCAGCGTAGGCCTGGGGTGTGACCACGAGGTAGATGCGGTAGTCGTCGAAGATCGACTGGAAGTCCTTGCCGGCGTCGGCCAGGGTCGTGTCCGCGGCCAGCTTCGTCCCGAGGGCGGTGAGGGCGGGTCCGTCGGCGGCGATGACCCCGGCGATCTTGCCGTCGGCGTCACAGGCGGGGGCGGCGCTGAGCCGGTCGGAGAGCTTGGTCAGCTGCGCCTGGCGCTGGCCGATGGCCGCGGCCCCGGCGGCCTTGATCTGGTCGAGCGTGCGGCCGGCGGCGGCTCCGTTCGTGACCGTCGGCTTGGTCACCGCCGGGGAGGCCGAGGCCGGGACGGCGAGACCCGCGGTGAGGCCGGCGGTGAGGGCCACGACGGCCGCACCGCGGGTGAGGGAGGAGGTGAAGGAAAGGTTCATCGGGGGCTCCTGGGGACAGAGGCGAATGGGAGTGGGGTGAACTCGTCGCTCGTGAGGGCGACGGCGGCCGATGTCGGGTCGACGTTCAGCCGCGGGTGTCGGTGGTGGCCTCGGTCGGGCCGGCTTGCAGGTCCTGGGCGGCACCGTTGAGGTCGGCCTGCACCGAGTCGAGGTCCTTCACGATGTCGTCGGTCGACACCGTTCCGGTTGTGGCGGCCGTGGTCGACGTCGCCGTCGCCGCGGCCGGCGCGGTGGTCGAGGTGGTCGCCGTCGCGTCGCGACGGGCGGCCCGGGCGCCGCACCCGGTCAGGGCGAGGGCAACGGTGACGGCGGCGATGGCCGCCATCCCGGCCCGACGGCGGCGGACCGGGCGGTGGTCGACCGTCGCGGTAGTGGCGGAGACGAGATCGTTGTTCATGCCAGGATCATCGGTCGCGACGTGGCGCATTCGATGCGCAACCGGTTAGGGATCGATGAAGGCCTCGGCGGGAGCGGCCGGTAAGCGTCAGAGCCCGAGGGCGGCGATGAGCTCGGTGTGATCGTCGATGACGTGGTGTCCCTCGGGGAGCGGCTCGCCGTCCGGCCCGGCCTGGGCCGGGTCGTCGTTGGCCCCGCGGTAGCGCACCGCGGTCATGCCCATGGCCCGGGCCCCGGCGATGTCGGTGCGACGCAGGTCTCCGACATGGGCGGCTCTGGTCGGGTCGACGCCGCCGAGCCCGGCGAGGGCGTGGTCGAAGATCGGCCGGGCCGGCTTGTAGCAGCCGACCTCGTCGGAGAACGACCAGTGGTCGAACAGGTCGAGCACGCCGTGGGCCGCGAGGTAGTCGCGCAGCACGTTCGACGGGGTCAGGCCCACGTCGCAGATGATCCCGAGCCTCAGGCCGCGCTCCTTGAGGGCGACGAGCGTCTCCTCGATGTTGTCGGTGAGGTCCAGCTCCTGGCCGGCAGCGCCGGTGACGAAGGCCTCGATCACCGCGTCGTCCTGCTCGGTGGTCAGGCCCAACGCCAGCAGCTCGACCACGGCCTGGCCGCCCTGATGCGCGGTGAACGCCCGGTTGGCCTGCCAGTGCTCGGTGTAGAGGGCGAAGGTCTGCTCGAAGATCTCGTCGAGCCGCTCGGGCTCGACCTCGTGTCCCAGTTCGGCCAGCTTCGACAGCAGCGAGGCGCGCCGGGCGTCCCTCGTGGCGCCGTACGACGTGCGCACGAGCGTGTCCCAGTAGTCGAAGGTGACGGCGTCGAGCGGCACGGCCATCGTCGGGTCAGTGATGGTCGAAGCCGTCGGGCCCCGGCCGCCTCAACGGACGACGCCCTCGCGCACCGCGGCATCGGCCGAGGCCTGGGCCACGAGCGAGACCACGCGCTTGTCGAACACCGACGGGATGATGAAGTCGGGTGAGAGATCGTTCTCGTCGACCGCCGATGCGATGGCGTTGGCCGCGGCCAGCTTCATGCCCTCGGTGATGGTGGTGGCACCGGCGTCGAGCGCACCGCGGAAGATGCCCGGGAAGCACAGCACGTTGTTGATCTGGTTCGGGAAGTCGCTGCGCCCGGTGGCGATGACCGAGGCGATGCCGGCCGCCTCCTCCGGGCGGATCTCCGGATCGGGGTTGGCCATGGCGAACACGATCGGGCTTGGTGCCCATGGTGCGCAGGTCGTCGGCGGTGAGCAGGCCGGGGCCGCTGACGCCGATGAACACGTCGGCGCCGCGCCAGCACCGTGGCCAGCGAGCCCTGGCGCCGGTCGGCGTTGGTGTTCTCGGCGAACCACTGCTTGGCCGGGTTGAGCTCGCCCCGGCCGTCGAAGATGGCGCCCTGCCGGTCGGTGCCGATCACGTGGGGGACGCCGGCCTCCATGATGATCTTGCGAGATGGCGACGCCGGCGGCGCCGACACCGGCGATGACCACGTTGAGGTCGATCATCTTCTTGTCGACGATCTTCAGCGCGTTCTCGAGGGCGGCCAGCACCACGACGGCGGTGCCGTGCTGGTCGTCGTGGAACACCGGGATGTCGAGCAGCTCCTTGAGCCGCTCCTCGACCTCGAAGCACTGCGGGCGCGGCGATGTCCTCGAGGTTGATGCCGCCGAAGGTCGGGGCCAGGCGCACGACCGTCTCGACGATCTCGTCGGCGTCGCGTGACGTCGAGGCAGATCGGGAAGGCGTCGACGCCGGCGAACTCCTTGAACAGCAGCGCCTTGCCCTCCATCACCGGCATGGCCGCGGCTGGGCCGATGTCGCCGAGCCCGAGCACAGCGGTGCCGTCGCTGACGATGGCCACCGTGTTCTTCTTGATGGTGAGCTCGTGGGCCAGCTTGGGATCGGCCGCGATGGCGTTGCAGACGCGGGCGACACCCGGCGTGTAGGCCATCGAGAGGTCGTCGCGGTCACCGACGGGCGCCAGCGGCAGCACCTCGATCTTGCCGCCCTCGTGCATCTTGAAGGTGCGGTCCTCGTGGGCCAGCACGTCGATGCCGTCGAGCACCTCGATGGCCGCCAGCACCTCGGCCTGATGGGCCTCGCTGCGGCAGTCGACGATGATGTCCTCCTCGAGGAAGGCCTGCTTGGCGAGGAAGCCGTCGAGCCCCGCGATGTTGCCACCCACCTCGCCGATCGCTACCGCCAGCCGCCCGAGGTCCCCGGGCTTGTTGGCCATCCGGACCCGGATGCGGAGGGAGAACGCGGCGGTGGGTGTGTCTGCCATAGGGGTACGACGCTACCCCTCGTGCTCCGATAGCCCCCAAACGGAATGCCGAAGGCCGGGCCTGGCGCGAGGCGGGAGGCGGGGCCTTCAGAATGGGGGACCGCGTGGAGAGGGTGGCGGGACTCAGGCGCCCTCGTAGGCGAAGCCGAGGTCGGGGGCGGTGACGAGGGCGTGGAAGCCGATGCCCTCGGCCTCGGCCAGCGCCCGGCAGGTGCCGCCCCGGTCGACGATGACGAGGATCATCACCGGTTCGGCGCCCAGCTCGCGCACCACGCGGGCCGCCTCGAGCGGGGAGGCGCCGCGGGTGACCGTGTCCTCGGTGATCACGACCTTGTCACCCGGCTGGAGCGCGCCGGCCAGGCGACCGGCGACACCGTGGTCCTTGGCCTCCTTGCGGATGGCGAACGAGCGCAGCCGGCGGCCGCGGGTGGCGCCGATGGCGGCCACCCCGTAGGCGACCGGGTCGGCGCCGAGGGTGAGGCCACCGATGGCATCGATGTCGGGCCCGATGGCCTCGAGCGCCAGGTCGGCCACCAGCAACGCGCCCTCGGGCCGGCACATCGTCTGCTTCGAGTCGATGAACCAGGTGCTCTTGCGGCCCGACTTCAGCGTGAAGTCCCCGGTGCGGACGGAGTGGTCGAGCAGGTGCTGGACGAGTTCGGCGTGGCTCACCTCGCCGAACCTACCGGACCTCGCCGAACCGGAAAGATCGTCGTTGCATCGGGAATTCCGATCGGCCAGCGTGGGGCCATGCACACGTGGGGGGAGCTGCGGCGGGACCGACCCGACCTGGCCGAGGCCGGTCAGGCGCTGCTGTACCAGTTCGGGGTCGGGCTCGGCTTCCTCGGCACCGTCCGCCCCGACGGCGGCCCCCGGCTCCACCCGATGTGCCCGATCGTCCACGGCGACGGGCTCTACGCGCTGCTGGTGCCCTCGCCCAAGGCACGAGACCTGCGCCGCGATCCCCGATACGCCCTGCACGCGTTTCCCCCGGAGCACGACGAGGACGCGATCTACCTCACGGGCGAGGTGGTCGTGCGCGATCGGCCGGCCGACGCCGAGCTCCAGGCCCGCATCGACGACCAGTTCCTGGCCGAGCGCTCGATGCCCGAGGCTCCTCCGGGCTTCGACGAGCAGACGCTGGTCGAGTTCCTCGTCGGCACGTGCATGCTCACGCGCACGACCGGTCACGGTGACCCGGCTCCCGTGCACACGGTCTGGCATGCCGCCTGACCACGCTCGCCCGGCGGATCTCGGGCAGGTGGTGATCGACTGGTTCTCGCCGGCCGACCAGACCGGTGCACGGTCGCTGATCCTCGACGGCATGGTCGAGCACTGGGGCGATCTCGACCCCACGCTCAACCCCGACCTCGACGACATCGCCACCTCCTACGCCGAACGCGGTGTTCCTGGTCGGCCGCCTCGACCGGCGCGTCGTGGCGACCGGCGCGCTGCACACCCGAGGCGAGGCGGGCGAGGTGGTCCGCATGGCGGTGGCCCCCGACGTGCGCCGACGAGGGATCGGCCGGCAGGTGCTGCGGGCCCTCACCCACGAGGCTCGCGGGCTCGGCCTTCGCCGGCTCGTCCTCGAGACGACCACCGACTGGGACGACGTCGTCGCGTTCTACGAGAGCTGCGGCTTCACCACGACCCATGTGGAACAGGGCCGGTGGAGCAGCAACACCTGGTTCGCCCTCGACCTCTGATGCACCACAGTCCCACGATCGTCGTTCTGCCCACCCGCCAGTCACCTACTGGTGTTGTCTCATGGAGCTGCCGAGCGCGGAAGCTGTCAACAGCCACGTCGACGCTCACGACGCCGAGGCCGACTTCGAGGTCATCCGCCAGCAGGCCGAGCGCGATCTGCAAAGAGCGATTCACCTCGGTGGCGGACGGCTCCCTCCACGAGACGATCTCCACGAGCGCTGACGTCAGCCGGAGCCGGTGTCGGACACCACCTGGCGGACCTGCTCGAGCGCGGCGTGGACCTCGTCGAGCGCCGGCGGATCGCCGTAGTCGCAGCCCTCGCCCCGGACGCCGAGGGCGTACCCCGTGGCGGTTCGGGTCTCCCCCGACGATCCGGTGGCCACCACGGTGACCTCCGGCGCATCGGTGACGGTGCAGAACTTGTCGCCCGACTTGCCCTGGCGGGCGCCCTGGTAGCCCTCGTCGATGTCGAGGAAACGGCTCTCGTCGATGCACCGGCGGAGGCCGTCGAGCGCGGCGGCGTCGAGGGTCCCCCGGCGGTGCGGCCTCGTGGGGCCGTCGGCCAGCGCGTCGACCTGCCCGTCCGCGGTGACGGTGACCGTGGTGACCGCACCGGACTCGTTCATGCCCCCGACGCGCGTCACGCTGGCGATGACTCCTGGGGCGGAGCCGACCGACGGGACCGCGGTCGTGATCGTCGCCTTGGAGAGGTCGCACGACGCCGGAGCCGCGTGCTCCTTCGACGAGCTGCACGAGGCGGTCAGCGCCGCCAACACCCCCATCAGGCCGATCGTCGCCACGACCACGCTCGAGGTTCGGAGTCGGCGCGCCGACCGGCCGGCCCGGTGGGTTGGCGCACGCATCTCGTCGGAGGGTTGGCCGTCAGACGAGTTGGACGTCGCCGTGGCCGGTGGTGACCGAGCCGATGACAGTGGCGCGCTGGTCGTTGGACCGCAGCACGTCGAGCGCCTTGTAGACGTCGGGCTCGGGCACCACGACGATCATGCCGACGCCGAGGTTGAACACCTTGGCCATCTCGGCGTCGCTGACCTCGCCGAGCCGCTGCAGCTCGCCGAAGATGCGTGGCGACTCCCACGAGCCCCGCTCGACGACGGCGTCGACCTTGGGGGGCAGCACCCGGTTCAGGTTGCCGGGGATGCCACCACCGGTGATGTGGGCGATGCCCCGCACGTCGACCGCCCGGGTGAGCGCGGCGATGGCCGGTGCGTAGACGACCGACGGCTTGAGCAGCTCGTCGGCCAGGGAGTGGTGGGCGCCGGGGAAGGCGGGATCGTCGAGGCCGAGGCCGGCCCGCTCGAACAGGATGCGACGGGCCAGCGAGTAGCCGTTGGAGCGCAGGCCGGGCGAGGGCAGGCCGATGAGCACGTCCCCGGCAGCGATGTGCTCCCCGGTGATCATCTGGTCGCGCTCGGCCACGCCGACGGCGAAGCCGACCAGGTCGAACTCGCCCGGCTCCATGGCGCCGGGGTGCTCGGCCATCTCGCCGCCGATCAGGGCGCAGCCGGCCTGGCGACAGCCCTCGGCCACGCCCTCGACGAGCTGCTCGATGTGATCGGGGTCGAGGCGACCGACCGCGATGTAGTCGAGGAAGAACAGCGGCTCGGCGCCCTGGCACACGATGTCGTCGACGCACATGGCGACGAGGTCGACGCCGATGGTGTCGAACCGGCCGGCGGCCTGGGCGACCAGCGCCTTGGTGCCGACGCCGTCGGTGGACGACACGAGCACCGGCTGGCGGTAGCGCGCGGAGTCGAAGCCGAAGAGGCCACCGAAGCCGCCGATGTCGCCGATGACCTCGGGCCGGAACGTCGAGCGGACCTTGGCCTTGATCCGCTCGACCGCCTCTTCGCCGGCGGTGATGCTGACGCCGGCGTCCTCGTAGGTCTCCCCCATCAGGCGTCGAGACCCCGCGCCCGGGCCGCGTCGGCCGTGGGCAGCATCGCCTCGTCGTCGGACAGCAGGGCCAGCCCCGGCAACGACACCGGCACCGCGGTGGGCTCGCCCACCTCGAGCACGCCCTTGGTCAGCCCGACCGGGACCGACACCGGGTAGTCGCCGGTGAGGCAGGCGTCGCAGAAGCCGGCACCGACCGCGCCGGTGGCCTCGATCAGCCGCTCGAGGGAGAGGTAGGCGAGCGTGTCGACGTTGAGGTAGTCGCGGATCTCCTCGACGGTCATGTTGGCCGCGATGAGCTCGCCCCGGGCGCCCGTGTCCATGCCGTAGAAGCAGGGCCAGCGGTAGGGCGGCGACGACACCCGGAGGTGCACCTCGGCCGCACCCGCCTCGCGGAGCATGCTGACGAGGGCCCGGCTGGTGGTGCCCCGCACGATGGAGTCGTCGACCACGATGAGCCGCTTGCCGTCGATGTTGTCGCGGAGCGGGTTGAGCTTCATGCGCACGCCCAGCGCCCGCATCTCCTGGTTGGGGGCGATGAACGTGCGCCCGATGTAGCGGTTCTTCACCAGGCCCTGGCCGTAGGGGATGCCGCTGCGTCGGGCGTAGCCCTCGGCCGCCGGCATGCCCGACTCCGGCACGCCCATCACCAGGTCGGCCTCGACCGGGGCCTGCTCGGCGAGCTGCTCGCCCATGCGCACCCGGGCCGCGTGGACGCTCTGGCCGTAGAGCTTGGTGTCGGGGCGGGCGAAGTAGACGAACTCGAACAGGCAGAGCTTGGGGTCGACCTGCTCCTCGGGGAACACCCGCACCGAGCGGTAGCCGCTGGCGTCGATGATGATCATCTCGCCCGGGTCGACCTCGCGGACGAAGTGGGCACCGACGACGTCGAGCGCCGGGTTCTCCGAGGCGAGCACCCAGCCGTTGTCGAGCTTGCCCAGGCAGAGCGGCCGGAAGCCGTGCGGATCGCGCACGCCGACGACATGGCCCTCGTCCATGAGCACGAACGAGAAGGCACCCCGCAGCGTCGGCAGCACCTCGAGGAGCGCCCGCTCGAGCGCCCGGCCGTCGGAGCTGGTCTCGGGGAACCGGCCGAGCTCGCGGGCGACCAGCTCGGCCACCAGGTCGCTGTCGCTGCTGACCGTGCCGGGCAGCATGCCGGCCTCGGTGGCCAGCTCCTCGGTGTTGGTGAGGTTGCCGTTGTGGCCGAGGGCGAAGGTGTGGGCGGCCACGTCGCGGTAGACGGGCTGGGCGTTGCGCCAGGTGCTCGCCCCGGTGGTGGAGTAGCGGGTGTGCCCGATGGCCAGGTGGCCGGTGAGGGTGGCGAGGGTGCGGTCGTCGAAGACGTTGGACACGAGGCCCATGTCCTTGACGACGGTGATCGTCTCGCCGTCGCTGACCGCCATGCCCGCCGACTCCTGCCCGCGGTGCTGCAGGGCGTAGAGGCCGAGGTAGGTGAGGTGGGAGACCGGCTGCCCGGGGGCGTAGACCCCGAAGACGCCGCACGCTTCCTTCGGGGTGTCGTCGTCGGCGTCGATCGGGTCGATGACGTCGACCGTGGTCTCGGGCCCCGGGCTGTCGAGCGGTGGGCTCCCGACCGGAGCGGGACCTCCCGCACGGGTTCGAGGGCGCGACGACGGCTGCATCTGCGGCGGGGTCACGGTTCGAGTCTAGGCCCGGCGCCGCCGGTCTCCAGCCACGTGCGAGCGGCAATCCGTCCCCATCCTTCCCCTCCGCTTCTCCGGTGGGAGAGGGCTCGGCAGGCCCGACCGTGGCGTCGATCGACCGCCGACTGGTAGCAATGGCAGCAGTTCGTGATCGACGTCACGGCGACCGGCCCCGGTCGAGTCACCGCCCGGCGGTCACCCCCGTCCGATCACCGGGAGCGACCGCCCATGTCGTCCGTCACCGCCCGGCTCGTCCGCCGCTCCCTGCGAGCCATGGTCAAGCCGACACCGCTCGACGACCGCTTCGTCTCCGAATCCCGTCGGCGCATCGACGGCGCGCCCACGCCCACGTTCCTCGGTCGCCACGTGGGGCTCCGCACCGTCGCGCCCGGTGAGCTCGGAGCGACGGAGGGCGAATGGGTCGGAGTGCCGGCGGCGCGGCGCCACCTCGTCTACCTGCACGGCGGCTACTACATCGCCGGACGGACACACCTGTACCGCAACCTGGCCGCACGGTTGGCGACCGGGCTCGACGCGGAGGTCCTGCTCGTCCGCTACCGACTGGCGCCCGAGCACCCGTATCCCGCTGCGGTCGACGATGCCATCGCCGCCTACCGGGCGCTGCTGGACAGGGATGTCGACCCGGCGACGGTAGCCATCCTGGGTGACTCGGCCGGTGGGGGTCTGACCCTCGCCGTGCTGCTGCGGGCCCGGGCCGAGGGCACGCCGCTGCCCGCCGCGGCCGTGGTCTTCTCGCCGTGGACCGATCTCACCTGCAGCAGCGACAGCGTCGATCGAAACGATGCGGCCGACGACGTGCTCTCGGCCGGAGCGCTCCGTGAGGCGGCCGCGTGCTACGCCGGCGACGCCGATCTCGCCGACCCGGGGATCTCACCGCTGTTCGGCGACCTCTCGGGCCTGCCTCCACTCCTCGTCACGGTCGATGCCTCCGAGACGCTGCACGACGATGCCCGGCAGCTCGTCGAACGGGCGGAAGCCGCGGGCACCCGGTGCGAGCTCCACGAGGAGACCGGGCTCTTCCACATCTGGCCGGCGCTGGTGCCGTTCGTCCCCGAGGCGCGGCGCACGGTCAGCGAGGTCGTGACCTTCCTCGACCACGAACTGGCCTGAACCACCCCGCCGACCGCCGAGGTCCCAGCAACCCGTCCCCCTCCGAACTTGCGTGGATAATCCGCCCCACAGCCGGATTCTGCACGCAAGTTCGCTGCTTCAGCCCTGGGTGGTGCCGGCGCCGAGCGCGGACGGCAGCCGGTCGCGCCAGGCGGTGGTGGCCTCGGCCAGCGGGATGTCGAGCAGGTCCTTGATCGTGAGCCGGTCGCCTCCCGCCACGCCGATGCGGGCGGTGGGCACGCCGGCCTCGTCGCACACGTTGAGCACCGCCTGCAGCAGCTCCGGGGTGACCGACAGCACGACCCGCGACGGCGACTCGCTGAACAGCTCGGCCGCGTCGTGGATGCGGGCCACGTTGAAGCCGACGCCGGAGCGCACCGCCATCTCGGCGAGGGTCAGGCCGAGGCCACCGGTGCCCACGTCGTGGATGCCGTCGACCAGGCCGCCGGCCACCAGGGTGCGCACCACGTCGGCCACCTGCGTGTGGAAGGCGAGGTCGAGAGCGGGAAGCGTGCCACCGAGATGGCCCTTGGCCCGGGCCCACACCGAGCCCGACAGCTCTGGCTGGGTGACGCCCACGAGCACGAGCCGGCTGCCCTCGACCAGGCCGACGCTCGGGGGCCGACGCTCGAGCCGGTCGACGACACCGAGCATGCCGATCACCGGCGTCGGGTCGATGTCCGCTCCCTTCGACTCGTTGTAGAGGCTGACGTTGCCGCCGACGACCGGCGTGCCGAGGGCCCGGCAGGCCTCGCCCATGCCGTCGATGGCCTCGGACAGCTGCCACATCACCTCGGGATGCTCGGGGTTGCCGAAGTTCAGGCAGTTGACGACGGCCAGCGGCCGGGCGCCGACGCACGCCAGGTTGAGCACGGCCTCGGCGACGGTGAGGGCGGTGCCCTGCCGCGGGTCGACCGCGCACCAGCGATGGTTGCCGTCGGTGGTCAGGGCCATGGCCCGGCCGGTGTCGACGCCGGTGAGCGGGTGCTTCAGCCGCAGGACGGCCGCGTCGCCGCCTGGGCCCTCGACCGTGTTGAGGAACAGCTGGTGGTCGTACTGCGACCAGACCCACGAGGTGTCGGTGAGCATGTCGAGCAGGTCGGCGGTCGGGTCGTCGGTGGTGGGCATGGCCGGCCCGGCGAGGGTCCGGGTCGCCTCGTCCCAGCCGGCCGGGGCCTGGCGCGGGCGGTCGTAGAGCGGGGCGTCCTCGTGCAGCGACGCGGCCGGCACGTCGGCCAGCACCTCACCGTCCCAGCCGTCGAGCATCCGCAACCGGCCACCCGCGGCGTCGCCGGTGGCGGGGCCCGGGGTGACCCGACCGATGACGCTGGCCCGCACGTCCCACTTCTCGCAGATGGCCAGCACCTCGTCGAGGCCGTCGGGCTCGACGATGGCGAGCATGCGCTCCTGGGACTCGCTCGTCATCGTCTCGAACGGCTCCATGCCCTGCTCGCGCAGCGGGATGGCGGTGACGTCGACGTCCATGCCCATGCCGCCACGCGACGCGGTCTCGCTGGTGGCGCAGGTGAGGCCGGCGCCGCCGAGGTCCTGGATGCCGACGACCAGGCCGGCGTCGAGCAGGGCCAGGCACGCCTCGATCAGCCGCTTCTCCTCGTAGGGGTCGCCGACCTGCACGCTCGGCCGCTTGGAGGCGTCGGCCTCGTCGTCGGAGAAGCCGGCCGACGCCAGCACGCTCACCCCGCCGATGCCGTCGCGCCCGGTGCTCGACCCCAGCAGCACGGCCAGGTTGCCCACGCCCGTGGCCTGCCCCAGCACGAGCCGGTCGGTCGGGAGCACCCCCAGGCAGAGCACGTTGACCAGCGGGTTCTCGGCGTAGGTCTCGTCGAACACGGTCTCGCCGCCGACCGTCGGCACGCCGACGGAGTTGCCGTAGCCCGACACGCCGCTGATCACGCCTTCGGCGATCCACCGGCTGCGGGGATCGTCGAGCGGGCCGAAGCGGAGCGGGTCCATCACCGCGATGGGGCGGGCGCCCATGGTGAAGATGTCGCGCAGGATGCCGCCGACGCCGGTGGCCGCTCCCTGGTAGGGCTCGATGGCCGAGGGATGGTTGTGGCTCTCGATGCGGATGGCGGCGGCGATGCCGTCACCGACGTCGACCACGCCGGCGTTCTCGCCCGGGCCGACCAGCACCCACTCGCCCTCGGTCGGCAGGCGCTTGAGGTGCACCCGCGACGACTTGTAGGAGCAGTGCTCGGACCACATCACGGCGAACATGGCCAGCTCGAGGTGGTTGGGCTCTCGACCCAGGATCCGTTCGATGTCGGCGGCCTCGTCGTCGGTCAATCCGAGCGAGCGGTGGATCGGTTCAGCCATGCCCCTGACGCTACCCGAGGCCGCCCCGGCGCCCGTCCCTCGCACACGAGGCCCAAATCCCCGCCGATGGATGGACCGAATCCCCAGAATGACCTCCTTGCCCAGGTGCTGTATGTGTGGTCCGATCGGGCCATGGAAGACGACACGCGTAGGCGAGCGCCGATGTCCGAAAGCCACAAAGCAGCATTGGCGGAAGGGCGGGTTCAGGGTCGGGCGATCCGGTCATACCTCGAAGCACTCGAGGCGCACCGGCCGAAGCGGGGTCGAAAACGGACCGCGAAACTGATGGCTGATCGGCTGGCCGCCATCGACGTCGAGATGACCGAGGCCGACCCGGTCCGGCAGCTGCAACTGGTACAGGAACGCCTCGATCTCCGCACCGCACTCGACTCGGCCGATCGCGCCGACGACCTGGCCGCGCTCGAGAAGGGCTTCATCGCCGCGGCCCCGGGCTACAGCGAGCGGCGGGGCATCTCCTACGCGGCATGGCGCGAGGCCGGCGTGCCCAGCGCGGTGCTGAAAGCGGCCGGGATCAGCCCACGCCGCTGACGCGTCTCCTCAGACCCCGACCGAGGCGGCCTGCAGCAGCGACGACAGCAGCCCGAGCCCGTCCGCGCTGCCGAGCAGCGCGTCGGACGCGCGCTCAGGATGGGGCATCAGGCCGACCACATTGCGCTCAGCCGAGCAGATCCCGGCGATGTCGTCGACCGACCCATTGGGGTTGTCGACATAGCGCAACACGACGCGATCGTCGCCCTGCAGTTCGGCCAACGTCTCGGCCGAACAGGTGTAGTTTCCTTCGAAGTGGTTGATCGGGATGCGCAGGACGGATCCGACCGACGCCTCCGACGTGAGTATCGACCGACTCGACTCGACCCGCACCTCGACCATTGCGCAGATGAACTTCAGCCCGCGGTTCTTCTGCAGGGCACCCGGCAGGAGTCCGGCTTCGGTCAGGACCTGGAAGCCGTTGCAGATGCCCACGACCGGACCGCCCTCGGCCGCGAACTCCTGCACGGCGGACATCACCGGCGAGAAGCGGGCGATGGCCCCCGGACGCAGGTAGTCGCCGTGGGCGAACCCTCCCGGCACGACGACCGCGTCGACGCCGTTGACGGTGGCATCGCCGTGCCAGAGCACCTCGGCCGACGCCCCGAGCCCGGAGAAGGCCTCGAGCGCGTCCTGCTCGCAGTTGGAGCCCGGGAACAGCACGACGCCGATGCGGGCGGTCACGCCGGCGCTCCCTCGACGGCGGTGAGCTCGACGGAGGCGTCCTCGATGACCGGGTTGGTCAGGAAGCGATCGCACAGGTCGTCGACCCGCTGGCGGGCGGTGAGCCTCGTCGGCGGCCTCGATGGTGAAGCGGATGCTCTTGCCCACCCGGACGCCCTCGACGCCGTCGAAGCCCAGGGTGGGCAGCGACCGCTCGATGGTCGAACCCTGCGGATCGGCGATGCCCGGACGCAACTGCACGTCGACGTGAACCGAGAAGATCATGGGGCCATGGTCGCACATGGCAGCGCCGATCCCGACCCGCTCACGCGGTGACCTCGGCCACGGCCGCGGCGACGAACGACTCGACCGAGGATTCGGCGCCGAACAACGTGGCCGGCCACCCGCTGAGCCCGCCCACCACCGCCAGGAGGTCGTAGGTCGGGTCGTAGCGATCGCGCCCGGACTCGGTCAGCCAGCGGTCGCGGAAGCGGTCGGCCTCGGCCCGCCCCCGCTGGCCGACCAGGTTGAAGCGGCAGTGCCCTACATCGACGTCGGGTGCACCGAGGCTGGCGTTGGCCCAGTCGACCAGACCCGACACCCCGCCGGTCGACGGATCGAACAGCACGTTCCCCGAGTGGTAGTCACGATGTACGAGCACCGGTCGCGCCACCGGTCACGAAGGCGTGGTGCACCTCGATCGCACGCTGCCACATGGCGTCGTCGGTCGACCAGGGCGGCGGGGCGAGGTCGAGCCCCTGGTCGTAGGGCCGGTAGGAGCGGACCCTCGACCCCGGCGGCACCACGGTGGCGTGCAGCACCGGCAGCAGCGCGGCCATGCGGTCGACCTGCTCCGGCGACGGTCCCGGATCGGCGGGCGGACGGCCGGGGAGGCGCGTCATCAGCACGCCGGGCGCTCCGAGCTCCGCGCCGTCGACGTCGGCCGCCACCAGCACCGGGGTCGGCACCGCCGAGGGCTCGAGGATCACGAGCGCCTCGGCCTCCCGCTCGGCCAGGTCGGGCTCGCGTTCGAGCCACGCCTGCAGCACGTAGCGGCGCAGGACGAGCTCGTGGACCCGGCTTCGTCGGTCCACGACGGTCAGCCCGTGCACCGCCGAGGACGCCGCTCCGGCCAGCGTCTCGGCCACTACCACCCGGCTCCCCGGTCCGACCGCAACCTCGACCCACGCCCGCGCCCGCTCCGGCAGCTCACCCCCGATCTCGTCACGCCCCACGATCACCACCCACCCCGAACCTGTCCCACCACCGACCCGAGAGACGTCGCTCACGGGACACGTTCACCAGCATGGTCGAACCTGTCCCACCTGCGGAACGGGCCGCTGACGCTGAAGGCTGGGCCTGGTCGTGCGCAGGTCGAGCCCGAACCCGGCCGCTGACGTTCTGAAGGCTGGGCTGGTCGTCCGCGCCAGGTCGAGCCTTCAGAACCCGCGGACTGTTCTTCTGGAGGGTGGGTCAGGAGGTGACGCCGGGCCAGTCGGAGAAGTCGAGGCCGGTGATGCGCTCGTAGGCCTCGACGTAGCGGTCGCGGGTGGCGAGCACGACCTCGGCCGGCAGGGGTGGCGGCGGCGGCTGCTTGTCCCAGTCGAGGGCGTCGAGGTAGTCGCGGACCGGCTGCTTGTCGAACGACGGCGGCGTCGTGCCCGGCACCCACTGATCGACCGGCCAGAACCGGGACGAGTCGGGGGTGAGCACCTCGTCGGCCACCACCAGCTCGCCGTCGACCAGCCCCAGCTCGAACTTGGTGTCGGCGATGATGATGCCCCGCTCGCGGGCCCAGGCCGCGCCCCGGCGATAGAGCTCGAGCGACACGTCGCGGGCCTGCTCGGCGAGGTCCGGTCCGAGGATCTCGACCGCCTGCTCGAACGAGATGTTCTCGTCGTGGTCGCCCACCTCGGCCTTGGTCGAGGGGGTGAAGACCGGCTCGGGGAGCTCGGCCGACTCGAGCAGCCCCTCGGGGAGCACCGTGCCGTGCATCGTGCCGCTCGTGCGGTACTCCTTCCAGGCCGAGCCGGTGATGTAGCCGCGGACGATGCACTCGACCGGCAGCATCTCGGCTCGACGGCAGAGCATGACCCGGCCGGCCAGCTCGGGGTTCTGGGCACCGTGGGGGAGGTCGGCGAGATCGGTCGAGATCAGGTGGCTCGACACCACGTCGGCCAAGCTGCTCGAACCAGAACGCCGACATGGCGGTGAGCACCCGGCCCTTGTCGGTGATCGGCTCGGCCAGCACCACGTCGAAGGCCGACAGCCGGTCGGACGTGACCAGCAGCAGACGGTCGTCGCCGGCGTCGTAGATGTCACGGACCTTGCCCGAGTAGATGTGGGGCAGCTCGACCTCGATGCTCACGGTCGCTCCTTGACAGGATCGGGTCAGAGGATGGGGCGGTCGGTAGGCGGCGGCCTCCGGATGGCTGGCCACGATCGGCTCGACCTGGGCGACGAACGCGGCCACCTGGTGCGGGCGCGGCGCCGACGAAGTCGATGGGGTCGGCCAGCAGGTCGGCCAGGGCGGCGGCGTCGAGGCCGAGGCGAGGGTCGGCGGCCAGCCGCTCGATCAGGTCGTTGCCCTCGGCTCCCTGCTCGCGCAGGGCGAGGGCGACGGCCACGGCGTGCTCCTTGATGGCCTCGTGGGCCTGCTCGCGACCCACGCCGGCACGCACCGCGGCCATGAGCACCTTGGTGGTGGCGAGGAACGGCAGGTAGCGGTGCAGCTCGCGCTCGATCACCGCGGGGTAGGCACCGAACTCGGCCAGCACGGCCAGCAGGGTCTCGAACAGCCCGTCGATGGCGAAGAAGGCGTCGGGCAGCGCGACGCGCCGCACGACCGAGCAGCTGACGTCGCCCTCGTTCCACTGGTCGCCGGCCAGCCCGGCCACCATCGTGAGGTAGCCCCGCAGGATCACCTCGAAGCCGTTGATGCGCTCGCACGAGCGGGTGTTCATCTTGTGGGGCATGGCCGACGAGCCGACCTGGCCGGGCTGGAAGCCCTCGGTGGCCAGCTCCTGGCCGGCCATCAGCCGGATGGTGAGGGCCAGGCTCGACGGGCCGGCGGCCGCCTGCACCAGCGCGCTGACCACGTCGAGGTCGAGCGAGCGGGGGTAGACCTGCCCGACGTTGGTGAGCACGTGGTCGAAGCCGAGGTGGCGGGCCACCGCGGCCTCGAGCTGGTCGAGCCGCTCGAGGTCGCCGTCGAGCAGGTCGAGCTGGTCCTGCTGGGTGCCGACCGGGCCCTTGATGCCCCGGAGCGGGTAGCGGGCGATCAGCTCGTTGACGCGGTGGTAGGCCTGCAGCAGCTCCTCGCCGGCGTTGGCGAAGCGCTTGCCCAGCGTGGTGGCCTGGGCCGCCACGTTGTGGCTGCGTCCGGTGATGACGAGCTCGGCGTGCTCGGCGGCCAGCTCGGCCAGGCGGGCCAGGGCCGTGACCATGCGCGCCCGCACCAGCATCGAGCGCCGAGCGGATCTGGAGCTGCTCGACGTTCTCGGTGAGGTCGCGCGAGGTCATGCCCTTGTGGATGTGCTCGTGGCCGGCGAGGGCCGAGAACTCCTCGATGCGGGCCTTGACGTCGTGGCGGGTGACCCGCTCGCGGGCGTCGATCGACGCCAGGTCGACCTGGTCGACGACCTTGCGCGTAGGCGTCGATGGCCTCGGCGGGCACGTCGATGCCGAGCTCGCGCTGGGCCTCGAGCACGGCGATCCACAGCCGGCGCTCGAGCACGATCTTGGTGGTCGGGGACCACAGCTCGGCCATCGCCTCGCTGGCGTAGCGGGCGGCGAGCACGTTGGGGATGTCGGGTTTCACGACGGGATCCTGTTCATCGGGTGGCCGGGACACCTGCGTCCGGCAGGCCGGACCGGTTGCCACGGAGCGTGGTTCGTGGGCGTCGCGGCCGTTCTCGGCCGTGATGGCGCCATCTGGGTGGGTCGGACGGCTCAAATCGGCGCCGGGCGACCACGATGCGTAAAGGGCCGACCCGAACGGGCCGAAGCTGGCAACAGAGGATCGCCGAGGCCGGTCTACCGGCTCGGCGACATGCCGAGGGACGAGGGACCGCACTGATGAACGAGCAATGCGCCAAGCACCAGTTCGAACCGGCCGAGGACGTCTGCCGGACCTGCGGGTGGGACTTCTGCGGCGAGTGCCTCGTGTACGCCTTCGGTCCCAACAAGCCGCCGTACTGCCTCTCGTGCGCGCTGGCCGCCTCGGGCGTGCGTTCCGGTGCCGGCAACCCGCCGCTGCGGTCGAAGAAGGAGATCAAGGCCCGCCACAAGCAGTGGCATGCGGCCCGGGCCTCCGGCGCAGCGCTCGGCCCCCCAGATCGAGATCTCCCCGTTCGACGACTTCGTCACCGCCGGCGCGCCGTCGGGTCGGCGAGGAGAACCCGCTGAGCTGGCTCGACGAGCACCTCGGCGGCACCGGCGAGCGCGTCCCGTTCTGACCGCTGACCGCCAGGCGCCCGGCTCGCTCGGCCGCCTCGCCTCAGCGCACCGGCCCGGGCACGTCGGTCGTCGGCCAGCTTGGCCGCCAGGTCGGCGTCGCTGATGGCCAGCATCTCGACCACGAGCAGCGCGGCGTTCAGCGACCCGTCGATGGCCACCGTGGCCACCGGGATGCCCTTCGGCATCTGCACGGTGGCGTAGAGCGCGTCGACCCCGTTGAGCGCGCCGCCCGACAGCGGCACGCCCGACCACCGGCAGGGTCGTGTGGGCCGCGACCACGCCGGCGAGGTGCGCGGCCATGCCGGCGCCGCAGATGAAGGCCACGTAGCCCGTTCTCGCGAGCAGAGCTCACCAGCTCGACCACCTCGGCCGGGTTGCGGTGCGCCGACAGCACCCGCACGTCGGCCTCGATGCCGAACGACTCGAGCGTCTCGGACGCGGCCCGCATCTTGTCGCCGTCGTTCGCCGACCCCATCAACACGCCGACCTTCATGCCGGCCGTCATCGAGCTTCTCCTGTCCGTCGGTGTTCCGTCTGATCGTGTGCCGCGGCCGCGGCGATGTCGCTGCGGACGTGCATGCCGGGCCAGCTCACGCAGGCGACGGCCTGGTAGGCCCGGCTGCGCGCGGTGGCCAGGTCGGGGCCCATGCCGGTGACGGCGAGCACCCGGCCGCCGGCGGTGACCAACGGCCGTCGCCGGCGTCGTCGGGTCGGCCACGCCGGCGCAGAACACCGACACGCCCTCGACCCGCGGCCGCCAGTCGAGGCCCTCGATCGGGTCGCCGGCGCGGGGCGCCTGCGGGTAGCCCTCGGTCGGCGCACACCACCGTGACCGCGGCGTCGTCGACGAAGGTCGGGGCCTCGTCACCGAGCACGCCCGACGGCGGCCTGCGGCCAGCAGGTCGGCCAGGTCGCTGCTCAGCGCGGGGCAGCACGACCTGGGTCTCGGGATCGCCGAAGCGCACGTTGTACTCGAGCACCTTGGGCCCGTCGGGGGTGAGCATCAGCCCGGCGTAGAGCACGCCCCGGTAGTCGATGCCCTGGCGGCGCAAGGCGGCGAGGGTCGGGTCGACGGCCTGCTCCATGACCATGGCCATGACGTCGTCGCCCGCGACGGGCACCGGCGAGTAGGCGCCCATGCCACCGGTGTTCGGACCCTGCGTCGCCGTCGCCGACCCGCTTGAAGTCCTGGGCCGGGGCGAGGGCCAGGGCCCGCTGCCCGTCGCACACGGCCAGCACCGACAGCTCGGGCCCGGTGAGGCCCTCCTCGATCACGACCGTGCGACCGGCGTCGCCGAACGCCGCACCGGACAGGAACTCGGCCACGACGTCGCGCGCCTCGGCCAGCGACTCGGTGACCACCACGCCCTTGCCGGCCGCCAGGCCGTCGGTCTTCACCACGTAGAGGCCGGGAAGCGTCTCGAGGAACGCCAGGGCCGGCTCGACCTCGGTGAAGGCGCCGTAGCGCGCGGTCGGCACGCCCGGCATCGACCAGCACCTGCTTCATCCACGCCTTGGAGCCCTCGAGGCGGGCCCCGTCGGCGCCGGGCCCGAACACGAGCTTGCCCTGGGCGCGCAGCCGGTCGGCCAGCCCGTCGACCAGCGGCACCTCGGGCCCGATCACGAACAGGTCGGCGTCGAGCTCGACGGGCGGCGTGGGGACCGAGCCGGGGATGCCCGGGTTGCCGGGCGTGACCACGACCTCGGCGTGCCGCCCCAGCACGTGGGCCAGCGCGTGCTCACGCGCCGCCGGAGCCGACGACGCAGACCCTCATCGGGCGCCGGTCCCGCTCATGCCGCGAAGTGCAGGAACTGCTCGCGGCCGGGACCGACGCCCACGAGGGTGATCGGCACGCCGACCTGCTGCTCGAGGAAGGCGACGTAGTCGAGGGCGGCCGGCGGCAGGTGGTGCCGCTCGGTGGCCTCGGTCAGGTCGGTGTTCCATCCCGGCAGCTCGGCGTAGATCGGCGTGGCCTTGTGCAGCACCGACTGGTGGTAGGGCAGGTGCTCGAAGCGCTCGCCGTCGAGCTCGTAGGCCACGCAGACCTTGACCGTGTCGAAGGTGTCGAGCACGTCGAGCTTGGTGAGGGCCACCTCGGACAGCGAGTTGAGCCGCACCGCGTGGCGCATCATCACCGCGTCGAACCAGCCGACCCGCCGGCGGCGACCGGTGTTGGTGCCGTACTCGCCGCCCCGGTCGATGAGCAGGTCGCCGGTCTCGTCGGTGAGCTCGGTGGGGAACGGGCCGGCGCCGACCCGGGTGAGGTAGGCCTTGGCGATGCCGATGACCCGGTCGATGTAGAGCGGCCCGATGCCGGCGCCGGTGCACGCGCCACCGGCCACCGGGTTCGACGAGGTCACGAACGGGTAGGTGCCGTGGTCGAGGTCGAGGAAGGTGGCCTGGGCGCCCTCGAGCAGCACGTTCTGGCCGGCCTCGAGCGAGTCGTGCAGCAGGTTGACGGTGTCGCCGATCATCGGCGCGAGCCGCGGCGCGCAGACGTCGAGGTACTCGGCCGCGATGTCGTCGGCCGACAGCGGCAGCTGGTTGAAGACGCGGCTCAGCACCGCGTTCTTCTCCTTCAGCACGATGTCGAGCTTCTCGCGGAAGATCTTGGGATCGAGCAGGTCCTGCACCCGCAGCCCCACCCGGGCCGACTTGTCGGCGTAGGCCGGGCCGATGCCGCGCTTGGTGGTGCCGATCTTGTTCTTGCCCAGCCGGCGCTCGGTGACCTTGTCGAGCTCCTGGTGGTAGGGGAGGATCAGGTGGGCGTTGCCGCTCACCTTCAACCGGCTGGTGTCGACGCCGCGCGCTTCGAGGACGTCGATCTCGGCGAGCAGCACGCGGGGGTCGACGACCACCCCGTTGCCGATCACCGGGGTGATGTGGTCGTAGAGGATGCCGCTCGGAACCAGCTGGAGGGCGAAGCGCTCGCCGTTCACCACGAGGGTGTGTCCGGCGTTGTGGCCGCCCTGGTAGCGGACCACGAGGTGCATCTCCTTGGCGACGAGGTCGGTGAACTTCCCCTTGCCCTCGTCACCCCACTGGGTACCCACGACGACGGTCGCTGGCACGCGTTGTTCTCCTTCGGAGTCGTCGTCTTACAGCGCGACTCTAGTCGGCGCCCGCGGCCCGGCCGAACTCCGCGTCAGCCGGCCGGCGCCGGTCGCCGCGGCCGCCACGACCGCACGACCGCCAGCACCGCGAGGGCCGCCGGGATCGGCACCAGCACGTTGAGCGGCACGTGGAAGCGGGAATCGCCGAAGAACGGCCACGGCGCGATGGCCACGGCCACGATGCACAGCAGCAGGAGGAGCCGTCGCCGGTCGCCGCCCCGCACGAGCAGGGGCGAGCCCAGCAGCGCCAGCGCCAGCACCGCGTAGAAGTACGCGTCCGCGATGTTCGACAGCACGGTGGCGTTGACCGGCGGGATGAACGGGTCGTCGCCGTAGGACTGCACCGCGGCGACGCCGTCGTGGTCGGTGGCGAACGTGTAGTAGGTGCGCTGGGGGATCAGGTGCAGCTGGGCGAGCGGGTCGTGCAGCATCCAGCTGAGCGCACGGCGGGTGAGCTTGTCGTTGCGCAGGGTCTCGAACGCCGGGCGCGGCACGATCTGGTCGTCACCGAAGCACTCGACCGGGAACGAGAAGTGGCCCTGGGCGTCGGGGTAGTTGCCGATGCACAGGTTGTCGCCGGTGGTCGTCCCGATCGGGAGGAAGGCGTGCATCACGACGGCGTTGCGCACGGTCCACGGGAGCATCACCGCCACGAGGGTGAGCACGACCACGCCCAACCGCTCGAGGGCGCGCCGACGACCGGCGACCCGCCAGAAGGCGATGAGCAGCATGGGCACCACCAGCAGGGCGATGGGGCGGACCTCGATGGAGAGGCCGAACAGCACCCCGAAGACCACCAGCCGCTTCCACGACGGGAAGCCGTCCGACCAGGGTCGCCAGCAGAGCACGAGCAGGGCCAGCACGAACACGAAGTTGAACGTCGTCTCGGTGAGGATCGTGCCCGTGTGGAAGATGAGGCTCGGGAACAGCGCCACGATCACGGCGCTCAGCGCGCCCACCCACGCCCCGGCCAGGCGACGCCCCAGCACGCCCACCATGGCGATGGTGCTGGTGCTGAAGATCAGGTTGAGGATCATGGCGTTGGCGATCCAGTGGTCGCGCAGCGGCGTGTACTGCATCACCTTGAACCAGGCCGCGAGGATCGCCGGGTAGCCGATCGGGTAGTACGCGGTGGGCTCGCCGTCCATGAGCCGGTAGCCGCCGCCCTCGGCCATCCGACGGCCGTAGTCGAGGTAGAAGAACGGGTCGTGCAGCGACACCGGCGTGCGGGCCGCGTAGGTGACCCACCACAGGCGCAGCAGGAAGCCGACCACGACCGCGATGGCGATGAGGCGGCGGGGCCAGCTCCCCCACACCGTGGCGTAGAGGCGGGCCGCCGCCGACCGGTCGTGGCGGCCGGCGCGGGTCGGCGCCGCGTCACCCTGGGGAGCGGCGTCGGTGGAGTCGACCGTGGCGGTCACGTCGATGCCCCCACCGTGCCCAGCGACCCGGGCTCAGCCGGCTCGTCGGGCGTGTCGGTGACGGCATCGGTCGGCACGCGGCGCCGTTGCACCGCGCCGATGGCCGCGTCGATGGCGACGGCCGCCAGCACGCACAGCGCACCCTCGGCCGTCGCCCGGAACCGGGTGGCCGCGTAGAACAGGGCAACCGTGGCGATCACCGTGACGATGGGCGCGAGCAGCGGGAGCACCGCTTCACGCCGACGGCGCAGCACGACGGCGCCGGCCACCGCGAAGCCGGCCATCAGGTAGTAGGCCACGAGCCCGCTGTCGGAGACCCATTGCTCCGTGTTCTCGAGGTACACGTCGAGCTGCGCCTCCTGGCGCGGCTCGTAGACCCCGATGATGCGCCCCACCCGGGCCGCGACCACGACCGGCACTCGGCTCTTGTGGGCGAGGATGTAGCGGACGGCCTCCTCGCGCAGGATCCGGTCGGACGCGCCCTTGAACTCGTAGGGGCCGATGCCGTGGTCCTCGAGGATCTGCTGACCGCAGAAGTAGTTCCAGTAGCCGACCTGATCGCCGTAGTAGACCGCATCGCAGTTCGACGTGGCAAGCGTGCCGCCCAGGTTCTCCGAGAGGATCACCGGGTGGTCGAAGCGGATCAGGTTGAACACGACCCACGGCCCGACGACGGCGGAGAACGCGAGGGCGCCGATCCCCAGGAGCGCCAGGCGGCGGCGCCACGGAGCTCGGCCGCGACCGGGGTCGTCGCCCCTCGCGACGACTGGCCCGCGACCGGCCCGACCCGGGGTGAGCAGCGCGAGCGGCAGCACCAGGAACGGTGCCATGAGCACGAGCTCGGACCGGGCCAACGTGCCCAACCCCACGACGACGCCGACGGCCACCAGCCGCCACGCGGTCGGATCGTGCCAGAACCGGTAGGCCAGCCAGACGGACAGCAGCACCATCAGGATGACCAGCGTCTCGGACAGCATCATGCCGTCGTAGCGCCAGGCGTTCGGGTAGATCGCCACGAGCGCGGCGGCGATGAGCCCGGCTCGCGGGCCCACGATCTCCCGCCCGGCCAGGCCGGCCACCACGATCGACGCGGCACCGAGCAGCGTCGATGCCAGCAGGTGCCAGGTGATCGTGCCCATGCCCAGCGCGGAGAACACCGACAGGTACATCAGGTAGAGGGGCGGATGGTCGGCCGCCTGCACGTGCATGTGCCGGGCGTAGGCGTAGGGGTTCAGGAAGCCGTGCCCGTTGGCGAGGAGCTTGGCGCCCAGGTGGTAGTAGAGCGGGTCGCCCCCGAACACCGTGTGCTGCCGCCAGTGCCACACGTAGAACAGGCGGATCGCCCACCCGACCAGCACCACCAGCAGCAGCCCGACGACGAACCACCTCGGGCGCGGTCCCCCCTGACGGGGCGTGGCGGGCTCGGCATCGGGTGCGTCTGGTGCGTCGGCGGAGGCGGTTCCCGACGCGATGGCGTCACCCACCGGCATCGACGGGCGGCGGGGTCTGGCCGTGGGCGATGGCGTCGATCGTCTCGCCCAGCCACGGACCCAGCGCGGTCGACGCGTCACGGCTCCAGTGGATGCCGTCGGGACGGTCGGTCAGGTCGAGATCCCCTTCGGGCAGCGACCGCATGTGCTCCTCGAGATCGACGACGGTGACCCGCTGCTTGGTGGCCGCGACCTCCCTGATCATCGCGTTGAGGCGATCCATCCGGTCATGGTCCTCTTCGGGGAACGGTCCCGGCAATCCCTCGGTGATGCCGACCCGGATGTAGGGGTGGGTCAACCAGACGACCTCGGCGCCGCTCGCGGCCATCGTGTCCATGGCCGACGACAGCTCGCTGCGCAGGTAGGCGTCGTAGATCGGGTCACCGAGGGACCGCCACTCCGGGTCGCCCGGGAGCTGGCGGTCGACGACGTCCCAGGTGCCGAACAGCGCCAGCACGATGTGGGGCTGGGTCCCGTTGATGGCCTCGGTGAACGAATCGGTCCAGTCGCAGTAGTTGTAGGTGGCGAGGGTCTGGTCGACGTAACGCATCAGGCCGCCCCGGGTGACGCCGCAGCCGAGCTTGCCCTCGTTCCACACGTTGATCCGACCGGTCGCGGGACCCCACTTCTCGAGTCCGTAGCCGAGGGTGAGGGCGGCCGAGTCGCCGAGGATGAGCACTCGGGGTGCCTCACCCGGTGCCAGCGCGACCCGGGGCGGCAAGGTGATCGGAGGGGTCGAGGCGCCTTCCGGCGCCACGCTGGTGACCGTGGTCGACGGCCCGCTCGTGGCGGTCGGCAGGTCCGGCAACGACGACGCGGTGAACGAGAAGCCGGCGCCCGGGTCGGTGCGGGTGACGGTGACCGTGCCGAGCACGATCAGGCCGACGGCGACCGCACTGAGCAGCGACCGGGTTGAACCGCACCGGCCGTCGCCGCTCGCGGATCGGGAGCTCGAGCAGCTTGGCCGACAGCACCGCCAGCACGAGGGTGACGGCGAGGCGCAGGGCGAAGAGCGGCCAGATCGAGAGGTGGGTGCGGGCGGAGGTGAGCCACAGGTAGATGGGCCAGTGGAACAGGTAGACGCCGTAGGAGATGCCACCGAGCCAACGCAGGATGCGCCACGAGAGCACCGTGCGGATCAGGCCGCTGCGGATGGTGGCCACGATGACGAGGCACGACATCACCGCGTAGCCGGCCAGGCCACCCCGGTAGAGCCAGGGCGAGGGCTGCCGGGCGCAGACCCACAGCACCAACGTGACCGCGGCACCGATGCCGCCGACCGTGGCCCAGGCCCACTTCGGGATGCGGAGGACGAAGCCGGCCGGGTGCGACAGCACGAGAGCGAGGATGGCGCCGAGCAGCAGCTCGAAGGCCCGGGTGCCGGTGCCGTAGTAGACGCGTGAGGGATCCTCGCCCGGGGTGTAGAGCACCCACATCAGCGACAGCGAGCCCAGCGCGGCCACGGCCAGGACGGCACCGAGGACCTTGCGCGAACCCCGACTCACCGTCAGGGCAACGGCCACCACCACGGGGAAGACCAGGTAGAACTGCTCCTCGATGGCCAGCGACCAGAAGTGCAGCACCGGCGACGGCGCGGCGAACAGCCGGGCGTAGGACTGGCCGGAGACGATGAAGCGCCAGTTGGCCACGTAGAGCCAGGGCGGCGAAGACGTCGCCGCGGAGATGGTCGAGCTGCGAGGGAGAGGCGACGAGCCACCCGAAGACGAGCACACCCGCGAGGCACAGCAGCGAGGCCGGCATCAGCCGCCGGTAGCGCCGGGCCCAGAACCGCCGGAGGTCGATGCGCCCGTTGGCGCTGAACTCCCAGATCAGCAGCATGGTGATCAGGAACCCGGACACGGTGAAGAAGGTCGACACGCCGAGGAAACCGCCCCTGGCCCAGCCGAACCCGGCGTGGAAGAGCAAGCACCGCGGCGACGGCCACCCCGCGCAGGCCGTCGAGGCCCGGGAGGGGCGGGATGGTGGTGCGCTTCTCCACCGGTTCGGGGCGGGTCGCGCGATCGGGCGCGCTGGCGCGCAGGATCGTCGGGGCGGCCACGGACACGGGGCGAGGTTAGCCGGGTCCTCCCTGTGGCGACCGTCACCAGCAGCCGGTGATGCGGTGTCGCGCCGGCCCGGTCTGACGGAGCGTTGACCGCGCGCGGGCCGCGCCGCGATCCGAGGGTGCTGGACGGCGCGGGCGCGGGGCGGTACACAAGGGCGGTGCCGGCCCCACCCGCCCCCGGAGGGGGCCTTGCTGCAGGCCCCGGAGCCGGTGCACGCGATCGGTCCGGCGGCCGTCCGGTCGAGCGGCTCGGCTACCGGCCGGCGTTCGACGGGCTGCGAGCGGTGGCCGTCATCCCGGTGATGCTGTTCCACGCCAGCGTGTCGTGGGCGCGGGGCGGCTTCCTCGGCGTCGACGTCTTCTTCGTGCTGTCCGGCTTCCTGATCACCCGGCTGCTTGCTCGAGGAGCGCGAGCTCACCGGCCGCATCGCGCTGCTGCGCTTCTACCTCCGCCGGATCCTGCGGCTGTTCCCCGCCCTGGTCGCCGTCTCGGTGGCATCTCTGATCTACGCGACGGTCTGGCTCGACCACGGCCAGGCGGTGCGCGCCGCCCACGACCTCTTCGCCGCCGCGACCTACCGCATGAACTGGGTCGAGGCCCTGAACCGGCAGCCGCCCTTCGGCCTGCTCGACCACACCTGGTCGCTCAGCATCGAGGAGCAGTTCTACGTGCTGTGGCCGCTCGGCCTGCTGCTGGCCTACCGCCTCGGTCGGGGTCGGGGCGTGTTCGTCGCCGCCGTCGGCGGGGCCGTGCTGTCGGCCGGGCTGCGGGCCCTGCTCTGGCACGCCGGGCAGCCCGTCCACCGCGTGTACTACGGCCTCGACACCCACGCCGACGGCCTGCTGCTCGGGTGCGCCCTCGCGGTGGGGACGCTCTACCGACCGCAGCCGGTCCGCGACGCGATCCGTCGCTCGCCGGGCCCGGTGGCCGGCCCGATCGCCCTCGTGCTGCTCGGCCTGGCCGCCAGCCAGACCGCCCTGTTCTCCAAGGGCCTCCCCGCATGGGGATACCCGATCATCGGCCTGCTCACGGCGATCGTCATCGCCGACGTCTGGGCCGGCGGCGCGCTCGACCGGATGCTCCGACCCGCTCCGCTCGTGGCCATCGGGCGGATCTCCTACGGCCTGTACCTGTGGCACTGGCCCGTGTTCCTGGTGCTCAACGAGACGCGCACGCACTGGTCCGGCGTGCCCCTGACGCTGGTCAGGTTGGCCGTGACGTTCGCGGTGGCCGTCGCCTCGTTCTTCGCCATCGAGCAGCCGTTCCTGCGCCTCAAGAAGCGCTTCGAGCCGGCCGGGCGGCTGTCGGAGCCCACCTTCGACCCCCAGCCCACCACGCCGAACTGGTGATGATCGGCGGGCCCATGGGCCCTCGGACCATCACCAGAACGGGTTCGTGGGGGTTGGTGGTCGGGGGTGGGTCAGGCGAGGGTGAGATCGCCCTCGGGGCCGACGTCGACCACGACGTCGTCACCGTCGGCCACCCGGCCATCGAGGATGGCCACCGCCAGGCGGTCACCGATCTCACGCTGGATGAGGCGCTTCAGCGGCCGGGCGCCGAAGGCGGGATCGAACCCGTCGCGGGCCAGCACGTCCTCGGCCTGCGGGGGTGACCTCGAGCGTGATGCGCCGCTCGGCCAGACGGGCCTTCAGCGTGCCGAGCTGGATCTCGACGATGCGCCGCAGGTCGTCCCGGCTGAGCTCACGGAAGCGCACGATGTCGTCGACCCGGTTGATGAACTCGGGCTTGAACAGCTCGAGCGGATCGCCCGGGTAGTTCGACGTCATGATGAGCACCACGTTGGTGAAGTCGACCGTGCGACCCTGACCGTCGGTGAGGCGACCGTCGTCGAGCAGCTGCAGCAGCACGTTGAACACGTCGGGGTTGGCCTTCTCGATCTCGTCGAGCAGCACCACGGCGTAGGGCCGGCGCCGGACCGCCTCGGTGAGCTGGCCGCCCTCGTCGTAGCCGACGTAGCCCGGAGGCGCACCGATGAGCCGGCTCACCGAGTGCTTCTCCATGTACTCGCTCATGTCGATGCGGACCATGGCCCGCTCGTCGTCGAAGAGGAAGTCGGCCAGCGACCGGGCCAGCTCGGTCTTGCCCACGCCGGTGGGGCCGAGGAACAGGAAGCTGCCGATCGGGCGGTGGGGGTCGGAGAGGCCGACCCGGCTGCGGCGGATGGCGTTGGCCACCGCGGTGACGGCCTCGTCCTGGCCGACCACCCGCTCGTGCAGGACCTCCTCGAGGCGGACGAGCTTCTGCATCTCGCCCTGCATCAGCCGCGAGACCGGCACACCGGTCCACTTGCTGACGACCTCGGCGATGTCCTCCTCGTCGACCTCCTCCTTCAGCATCTTCTCGCTGATCTGGAGCTCGTCGAGCGCCTTGGTGGCGTCGCCCATGCGCCGCTCGAGCTCGGGCAGCTGGCCGTAGCGGATCTCGGCCGCCTTCTCGAGGTCGGACTCGCGCTCGAGCTCCGTGCGCTTGGCCTCGATCTGCTCCTTGAGGTCGCGGATCAGGCCGATGGCCTCCTTCTCGGCCTCCCAGTGCAGCTTCATGCCGGCCGACTGCTCCTGCAGGTTGGCCAGCTCCTCGTCGAGCGCGTCGAGCCGCTCGAGCGAGGCGGTGTCGGTCTCCTTGGCCAGGGCGACCCGCTCGATCTCGATCTGGCGGATGCGGCGCTCGACCACGTCGATCTCGGTGGGCATCGAGTCGATCTCGATGCGCAGCTTGCTCGCCGACTCGTCGACCAGGTCGATGGCCTTGTCGGGCAGGAACCGGCCGGTCAGGTAGCGGTCGGACAGGACGGCTGCGGCCACCAGGGCGGCGTCCTGGATGCGCACGCCGTGGTGCACCTCGTAGCGCTCCTTGAGCCCACGGAGGATGGCGATGGTGTCCTCGACCGAGGGCTGGTCGACGAAGACCTGCTGGAAGCGGCGCTCGAGGGCCGCGTCCTTCTCGATGTACTTGCGGTACTCGTCGAGGGTGGTCGCCCCGATCATGTGGAGCTCGCCGCGGGCGAGCATGGGCTTGAGCATGTTGCCGGCGTCCATGGCGCCTTCGCCGCCCGCCCCGGCGCCCACGACGGTGTGCATCTCGTCGATGAAGGTGATGATCTCGCCCTCGCTGTCGGTGATCTCCTTCAGCACCGCCTTGAGCCGCTCCTCGAACTCGCCGCGGTACTTGGCCCCGGCGACCATGCTCGCCAGGTCGAGCGAGATGACCCGCTTGTTGCGCAGGCTGTCGGGCACGTCGCCCTCGACGACCCGCCGGGCCAGGCCCTCGACGATGGCGGTCTTGCCGACGCCGGGCTCGCCGATGAGCACCGGGTTGTTCTTGGTGCGCCGCGACAGCACCTGGATGACCCGGCGGATCTCGTCGTCGCGCCCGATGACCGGGTCGATCTTCCCGGCACGCGCCGCCTCGGTGAGGTCCCGCCCGTACTTCTCGAGCGACTGGTACTGGTCCTCGGGGTTCTGGCTGGTGACCCGGTGGCTGCCGCGCACCTGGGCCAGGGCGGCGAGCAGGTCCTCGCGCTCGAGGTGCAGGCGGTCGGCCAGGGCGAGCAGCAGGTGCTCGGTGGAGAGGTACTCGTCGTGGAGCTCGACCCGGGCCTCGTCGGCCTGCTCGAGCACGGCGGTCAGGTCGCGGCTGATGCGGGCCTCGCTGCCGTAGGCCTTCGGGAGCTTGGCGACCGCGCCGTCGGCCTCGTTGCGCAGCGGAAGCGCCGCCGCGCCGACCTTGGCCAGGACCGGCAGGACCACGCCCTCCTCCTGGCCCAGCAGCGCCAACACGAGGTGGTCCGGCGTGACCTCGGGGTTGTTGTTCGAGCGGGCCAGTTCGAGCGCCCGGTTGAACGCCTCCTGGGTCTTCAGGGTCCAACGGTTGGGATCAAGGGCCACTGCGGCGTCTCCTGCGTCTCCTGCGGTCAATAAACTTGATGGTCAGTGTATCAACTTACGCCGAAGTTGTCCACAGGTGTAACGGATCGGCCGCGACTGCGACGACACTGCACCGGGTAGATGCCGCCGGAGTGATTTCTCGACGGGAGGGGGTGTCGTACATGCGATCGATCGATACCGTGCCGCGACGGGACTGTCATCCGACACGACCATCGGGTACGAACGGAGCACCATGGCAGAGCTGACGAGCCGAACGGGTCACGACTGCACCCGCTATCCCGCCGTGCGCGACCCCGAGTGGGTCGAGTCGAGCTTCGGGCACGAGTAGCGATGCCCACCCCGCGCCCCACCCTCTCGGTGGCCGACGTCTGCGATCACGTCGCCGAGCACGTCTTCGGATCGTTCGCCGATCCGTTCGGGCTCGGCGTCGAGCTCGAGTGGCTCACCAGCCAGGGAGGGCGCGAGCACCGGCTCGCCGAGTCCCGGGCCGCCGCGCTGATCGACGATCTCACCCCCCTTCCCCACGGCGGCCGGCTCACGGTCGAGCCGGGCGGACAGCTCGAGCTGAGCACGGCACCGTTCCGCACCGTCGACGAGCTGTGCCGGGCCGCCTCCGCCGAGCTGGCGCTGCTCGACCAGGCGTGCGTCGCCAACCGGGTCGAGCTCATCGCCCTCGGCGCCGACCCGCTGCGGGTGCCCGAGCGGGTGACGGTGGCTCCCCGCTACCAGGCCATGGAGCGCTACTTCGACCAGCTCGGCCCGGCAGGGCGCACCATGATGTGCAACACCGCGGCGATCCAGGTGAACGTCGGGCTCGGCCGGCCCGACCAGCTCGAGCGTCGGTGGGCGCTGGCCAACCGACTCGGGCCCACCCTGATCGCCTGCTTCGCCAACTCGCCGTTCGGCGGCGGCCTGCCGAGCGGTTGGCAGTCGAGCCGACTGCGGGCGTGGTGGTCGCTCGACCCCACCCGATCGGCGCCCGTGCGCTGCGATCTCCCACCGGTCGACGCGTGGTCGGCCTACGCCCTCGACGCCCGGGTGATGCTCATCCGCGTCGATGCCGACCGCTGCGTCCCGATCTTCGAGCCGCTGCCGTTCGGCGAGTGGCTCACCGAGGGCCACGAGCTCGGATGGCCCACCGTCGACGACCTCGCCTACCACCTCACCACCCTGTTCCCGCCGGTGCGGCCCAAGGGCTGGCTCGAGCTGCGCATGTTCGACGCGCTGCCCCGACCCGTTCTGGAAGGTCGCGGTGGCGGTGACCTGCGCGCTGCTCACCACCGTCGACGCGGCCGACGAGGTCGACCGGGCCATCGCCGACACCGCCGACCTCTGGGTCGACGCCGCCCAACTCGGCCTCGGCCACCCCGACCTGGCCCGCTCGGCCCGCGAGGTGTTCGGCCTGGCCCTGCAGATCCTGCGCTCCACCGGTGTCGATCCCGACCTGCTCGACCTGGTCGGCGACTACGACGAGCGGTGGGTGTCCCGCGGGCGCAGCCCGGCCGACGATCACCTCGACACCTGGCGCCTCGACGGCTCGCTCCCCGCGGGCGGCCGCCACCGGCACCGCGTTCGGGCCCAGGCGCCGACCATGAGCGCAACTTCCACGACCCGGTCGGCTTCCACGACCCCGTCGACCACGGGCCCCTCCGGCCGAGGTCGCATCGCGGCCGAGCTCGAGCGGGCCCGGGCCCGCACCCTCGACCTGGTCGACCGCCTCACCGACGACGAGCAGCGGGCCCAGGTGTCGCCGCTCATGTCGCCGTTCGTGTGGGACCTGGCCCACATCGGCAACTACGAGGAGCTGTGGCTGCTGCGCGAGCTCGACGGCCGGGCCCCGATCGACGCCGACCTCGACGACCTCTACAACGCGTTCGAGCACCCCCGCTGGGAGCGCCCGTCGCTGCCGATCCTCGGCCCGACCGAGGCGCGCGACTACCTCGCAGCGGGTGCGCGACCAGGTGCTCGACCTGCTCGACCGGGTCGACCTCGACCACCGGCGACGGCTCGCCGGTCGGCCGCCTGCTCGACCACGGGTTCGTCTACGGCATGGTGCTGCAGCACGAGCACCAGCACGACGAGACCATGCTCGCCACCCACCAGCTGCGGGGCGACCTCGGCGCTGGCGCCCCGCCCGGTTCCGGAGTCGCCGGCCGAGGTCATCGACCTCACCGCCGGTGCCTCCCCCGAGACGCAGCCCCACCAGCCGACGCCGGTCGACCCCTCGACCCTGGCCGAGATGGTGCTCGTCGACGGGGGGCGGTCGACCATGGGCACGTCCGATCACCCGTGGGCCTACGACAACGAGCGGCGCGCCCACGAGGTCGAGCTGGCCCCGTTCCGCATCGACACCACCGCGGTGACCAACCGGACCTACCGCCGGTTCGTCGACGACGGCGGCTACGACGACCCGCGCCTGTGGTCGTCGGCGGGGGCCGAGTGGAGGGCGGGCGAGCAGGCGCCGAGCACCCGCTGTTCTGGCGGCGCGAGGGCGGCGGCGGCGTGGAGCATCCTGCGCTTCGGCACCCCGCTCGACCTCGACGACCACCTCGACGAGCCGGTGCAGCACGTGTCGTTGGCACGAGGCCGAGGCCTTCGCCCGCTGGGCCGGCAAGCGACTGCCCACCGAGGCCGAGTGGGAGAAGGCCGCCACCTGGCATCCGACCGCAGGGCAGCCAGCCGTGGCCGTGGGGCGACGCGCCCGCCACCGCCGCCCGGGCCAACCTCGGCCAGCGCGCGCATCGGCCCCGACCCGGTCGGACGCCCGACCCGCTCGGCGCCAGCCCGTGGGGGTGCCTCGGCATGGTCGGCGACGTGTGGGAGTGGACCTCGTCGACGTTCCGGCCCTACCCCGGCTTCGAGGCCTGGCCCTACCGCGAGTACTCCGAGGTGTTCTGGGGCGACGACTACCAGGTGCTGCGCGGCGGGTCGTGGGCCGCCGACCCCGTCGCCGTGCGGGGCACGTTCCGCAACTGGGACTACCCGATCCGCCGGCAGATCTTCTCCGGCTTCCGCTGCGCCGAGGACGCCTGAGGCATGTGCCGCCTCCTCGCCTACTGGGGTACCCCCGTGCCCGTCGCCGACCTGGTCGTGCGGTCGCCGCACTCGCTGCTCGACCAGTGCACCGACGCCCGGGAGCAGTCGAGCGGCTGCGAGAACCCCGACGGCTGGGGCATCGGCTGGTACGTCCCGGGCCAGGCCGACCCCTACCGCTACCGGACGGCCACGCCGATGCCGCTCGACCACGACGGCGTCGCCGCGCTCGACGGGCTCGAGTCCCGCCCGGTTCGTCGCCCACGTCCGCCACAAGTCGCCCGGCTCGCCGACCGAGGTCGCCGGCAACGCGCCGTTCGTGTCGGGCCGGTGGCTGTTCGCCCACAACGGCTTCGTCGAGGGCTTCCGCGACGGCGTGCGCGACGAGCTGTTCGCCCAGCTCTCGCCCGGCCCGACAGGAGGCGCTCGAGGGCGACGCCGACAGCGAGGTGCTCTTCGGTCTGATCCTCGACCGCCTCGACGCCGGCGAGGATGCCGCCGTCGCGCTGGCCGAGGTGCTCGAACCGCTCGTCGGCGACGGCGGCAGGTACAACGTCGTGCTCACCGACGGCGAACAGCTCCTGGCCACCTGCCTCGGCAACTCGCTGTTCCTGCGCTTCCTCCCCGGCCACCGGATCGGCAACGTCATCGCCTCCGAGCCGTACGACGACGCTCCGGTGGTGCCCATGGGGCACGACACCGACCGGGGCGAATGGCAGCAGCTGACCGACGGCACGCTCGTCGAGCTCGACGACGAGAACGGCAGCGAGACCAGCGAGCTCTTCGAAGGAGCCAGACGATGACCGAACCGACCGCCGATGCGACCACCGCCGAGACGGGCATCACCGTCGACGTGCTGATGGGGCCCACCGACCTCGACGACGCGCTGCGCACCGACGTGGCCAAGGGCCTGGTCGCCAGCCCCAAGGAGCTGCCGCCCAAGTGGTTCTACGACGACCGGGGCTGCGAGCTGTTCGACCAGATCACCCGGCTGCCGGAGTACTACCCCACCGAGGCCGAGCGCACGATCCTGCGGGCGGAGGCCGACGCCATCGTCGAGGCATCGGGCGCCGACACCCTGGTCGAGCTGGGCTCGGGCACGTCGGACAAGACCCGCGTGCTGCTCGACGCGTTCGCCCGCGCCGGGCAGCTGCACCGCTTCTGCCCCTTCGAGATCAGCGAGAGCACGCTGCGTTCCGCCGCCACGTCGATCCGCGGGGAGTACCCGGGCATCGACGTGCACGCGGTCGTCGGCGACTTCGAGCGCCACCTGGGCCAGCTCCCGCAGGGCGGGCGCCGCATGGTGGCGTTCCTCGGGAGCACCATCGGCAACTTCACCCCCGGCGAGCGGGCCCGCTTCTTCGCCGACCTCGTCGGGCGGGCTGCGCCCGGGCGACAGCCTGCTGCTCGGCACCGACCTGGTGAAGGACATCGACCGGCTCGAAGCCGCCTACGACGACGCGGCGGGTGTCACCGCCGAGTTCAACCTCAACGTGCTGCGGGTGATGAACCGCGAGCTGCAGGCCGACTTCGACCTCGACCAGTTCGCCCACCTGGCGCGCTACGACCGCGACGAGGAGTGGATCGAGATGCGCCTCCGGTCGCTGGCCGACCAGAGCGTGCGCATCGCGGCCCTCGACCTCGAGGTCGACTTCGCCCGAGGCGAGGAGGTGCGCACCGAGATCAGCGCCAAGTTCCGCCGCGCCGGGGTCGAGGCCGAGCTGGCCCAGGCCGGCCTGCAGGTCGTGCGCTGGATGACCGACCCGGCCGGCGACTTCGCCCTGAGCCTCTCGGTCGTGGCCGGCGGGTGATCCACCCCTGAGGGCATCCGCGACCGTCGGTCGCGGCGTGGAGTAGGAACGTCGCATGCCTCGCCCTGTTGACCCGCCGGCGACCCGGCTCGTGCTCGCGGTCCTGCTGGTCGCGCTGCTCGCGTCCACCGTCGCCGCCTGCAGTTCGTCGAAGCCGACCTCCTCCTCCGACAGCGGCGCACCGGCCGCCGACGGCTCCGCCCCGTCGGACTCGTCCGCCGACACGGCCGTACCCGCGGGCTTCGAGCCGGCCTCGGTCACCTTCGTGTCGGCCGACCAGGGGTTCGTGCTGGGGACCGCTCCGTGCTCGGCGCCTCCCTGCACCTCGATGGCGACCACCGACGACGGCGGTGCGACCTGGCAGCGCCTTCCGGCACCGGCCGCGCCGCTGGCCACCTCCCTCGGGGACCCGTCCACCGATAGTGCTCCCGACGCGGTGAGCGAGGTCCGCTTCGGCAGCCACCTCGACGGCTGGGCGTTCGGCCCCGCCCTGTGGTCGACCCACGACGGCGGCGCGCACTGGACCGAGCAGCACCTCGACGGCTCGGTGACCGACCTGGCCAGCGCCGACGGCGTGACCTACGCGGTGGTGACGACCTGCCCGAGCGGCGCCTGCGAGCAGGGCGCGTCGCTCTACCGCACCGATGCCGGCTCCGACGACTGGAAGGTGGTCGACGGGGCCACCCTCCCGGCCGAGGGAGGCCAGATCGAGCTGCACGGGCGGGCGGCGTGGTTCGTCGGCCCCGCCAGCGCGGACGGCGGTGGCGCCACGTTCCTCTCCAGCCCCGACGGCACCACCTGGACGGCCCAGGACGACCCCTGCCTCGCCGACGACGCGATCCTCGACGGTGTCGCTCCGGTCGACACCGACCACCTGTTCCTGCTCTGCGTGAACGACGCCGGTGCCGGATCGCAGGGCAAGACCGTGCGGGTGTCGTCCGACGGCGGCGCCACCAGCACCGCCGAAGGGTCGCCTCCCCGCAGCGGCATCGCGTCCGAGGTCGCGGCGGCCGACTCGTCCACGCTCGCGGTGACGGCGCAGTCCGGGGCCAGCTTCCTCTACCGGTCCGACGACGGCGCGGCCTCGTGGGACACGATCGACGATCTGCCCGACGCGGGGGCCGGGTTCCGCGACCTCGGCTTCACCACGTCGACCCAGGGTGTGATGATCTCCGGGGCGCCAGCCGACACCTCGACCGGCTCGACCCACTCGACCGACGACACCGCCTCGGGCAGCCATCTGCTGATGACCCACGACGCCGGCGCCACCTGGACCCCGGTGCCCTTCACCTGACCCCCGACCCGAACCTGTCCCACCTCGACGCCCGAACCGGCGCCGAACAGGGACGGGTTCGAGATCGTGCTGCAACCTGTCCCACCTCGACGCCCGAACGGGCACTGATCAGGGACAGGTTCGAGATGTGGGGGGGTCGACGCGGGAAGCGATGGGTCAGCGGTCGCCGAAGATGCTGGCGTTGCGGCCGAACAGGGTGACGGCCTGGCTGAGCGGGACCAGGTCGCGGCGGTAGGTGCGATGGGTGCGGTCGACCTCGGCCTCCGCCTCGGCCCGGGCCTCGGCCAGTTCGGCGCGGAGCCGCTCGATCTCCTGCTCGAGCTCGAGCACCCGCTTGACCCCGGCCAGGTTGAGCCCGGCGTCGGTGAGGTGCTGGATGCGGCGGAGCAGGTCGAGGTCGGCGTCGCTGTAGCGGCGGCTGCCGCCGCCGGTGCGGGCCGGCTCGAGCAGGCCCTTGCGCTCGTAGATGCGCAGGGTCTGCGGGTGGACGCCGGCCAGTTCGGCCGCGACCGAGATGACGTAGACGGCGCGGGCGCTGGTCTTGTCGCTCATGTCGATGTCCTCCTGGTGGCTTCGTCCATCATCGCTCAGACCCCCAGGTGAGCGCGGGGAGACTCGTCGGTGACCTCGGCCAGCGCCTCGACCGCCTGGCGCTGCTCGGAGGACAGCTTGCGGGGCACCGCGACCTCGACGGTGACGAGCAGGTCGCCGTGGGCCTTGCCCTTGGTCGCGCCGACGCCCTTGCCCTTGACCCGGAACACCTTGCCGGAGCTGGTGCCGGCCGGCAGCTTGAGCGTGACGGGGTCGCCGTCGAGCGTGGGCACCTTGAGCTTGGTGCCGAGCGCCGCTTCGGGGAACGTGACCGGCACGGTGAGGGTGAGGTTGTTGCCGTCGCGACCGAACAGCGGGTCGGCGGCCACGTGGGCGACGACGTAGAGGTCGCCCGCTGGGCCACCGTTGCGGCCGGCCCCACCGCGGCCCTTGAGCCGGATGCGCTGGCCGTCCTTGACCCCGGCGGGGATGCGGACCTTGACCTGGCGGCGCTTGTGCTCCTGGCCCGAACCTCGACAGGTCGGGCACGGATCGGTGATCAGGGTTCCCCGTCCGGCGCACTGGGGGCAGGGCGTGCTGAACGAGAAGAAGCCCTGGTTGTCGTCGAGCACGCCGCGCCCGTTGCAGCGGGGGCATGTGGTCGGCGCGGTGCCGGGCTTGGCCCCGTTGCCGTGACAGGACGAGCAGGTGACCTCGGACGTGAGGTTGACGCTGGTCTCGACGCCCTTGACCGCGTCGCCGAAGGCGAGGTGCAGCTCGGTCTCGAGATCGGCGCCACGCTGGGGCCCCGATCCGCGGGGAGCTCCGCCACCGCCGCGGCCGCGCCGGCCACCGAAGAGGCCGCCGAGGAGGTCGTTGATGTCGGTGGAGGTGTAGGAGTAGTCACCGGGCCCGCCCGCGCCACCGGTGCCGAAGCCGCCGGGCCCGGGGCCGAAACCGCCGACGCCGGCACCGGCCATGGGGCCCATGGCCCGGACCTCGTCGTACTCCTTGCGCTTGTCCTCGTCGCCGATGACGTCGTAGGCGGCGGCGACCTCCTTGAACTTCTCCTCGGCCGCCGGGTTGTCCGGGTTGGCGTCGGGATGCAGCTCGCGGGCGAGCTTGCGGTACGCGCGCGTGATCTCCTTGGCCGTGGCCTTCTCGGAGACCCCGAGCAGCTTGTAGTAGTCCTTCTCGAACCATTCGCGCTGTGGCGCCAACGAAGTTCCTCTCTGCCGGCGTCGCGGCGTGCGCGGCTAGCCCCGGACCTTCACCATGGCCGGCCGCAGCACGCGGCCCTTCCACAGGTAGCCCGTGCGGAGGCTCTCGATGACGACGCTCTCCGCCCCGTCACCCGGTTCGTGCATGACGGCCTCGTGCAGCTCGGGATCGAACGGCTGGCCCTCGGGGATCATCGGCTCGAGGCCCTCCTTGGCGAGGGTCTCGAGCAGCATCTTCGAGATGGGCCCGACGTCGGTGGCGTCGTGCAGGACGGCGGCGTCGCAGGCGTCGAGCACCGGGAGGAGCTGGGTGACCAGCGCCGCCGCGGCCCGCTCGCGGGTCTCCCCCGCCTCCTTGGCCGTGCGCTTGCGGAAGTTGTCGAACTCGGCCTTCACCCGCTGGAGCGTGTCGCGGTACTCGTCGCGCTCGAGCTCGGCCGGGGTGACCGACGGTGTGACGCCGTCGACCAGGTCGGCAAGCTCGTCATCGAGCCCGTCGACCAGCCTGGCCTCCTCGACGGTGGCGAAGGCGTCCTCGATGCTCGCCTCGGTGGCGTCGACGGGGAGCCCCTCGTCGGGACCCCCCGCCGCGCCGCGGTCGGTGGGATCGGACATGGTCAGCCGGCCTCGTCCTCGTCGACGATCTCGGCGTCGACGACCTCGTCGTCGTTGGGCGTGGACCCGGGGCCACCGGTGGCACCGGCGGAGCCTCCGGCCGCGTCGGCCTCGGCGGCCTGCTGGTAGAGCTTCTGGGTGAACTCCTGGCTGGCGTTCATCAGCAGCTCGGTGTTGGACCGGACGGCGTCGATGTCGCTGCCGGAGATGGCCGACTTGAGGTCGGAGAGGCGGTCCTCGACGGCCTTGCGCTCGTCACCGGAGATCTTGTCGCCCTGCTCACGCAGCAGCTTCTCGGTCTGGTAGACGAGGGTGTCGGCGTTGTTGCGGACCTCGGCCTCTTCCTTGCGCTGGCGGTCCTCCTCGGCGTGGGCCTCGGCGTCCTTCACCATCTGGTCGATGGCGTCCTTGTCGAGCGAGCTCTGACCGGTGATGGTCATCGACTGCTCCTTCTCGGTGGCCCGGTCCTTGGCCGACACGTGCACGATGCCGTTGGCGTCGATGTCGAACGTGACCTCGATCTGGGGCACGCCACGGGGGGCGGGCGGCAGGTCGACGAGCTGGAACTTGCCGAGGGTCTTGTTGTACTGCGCCATCTCACGCTCGCCCTGCAGCACGTGGATCTCGACCGACGGCTGGTGGTCGTCGGCGGTGGTGAACACCTCGGTGCGACGGGTGGGGATGGTGGTGTTGCGCTCGATGAGCCGGGTCATGACCCCGCCCTTGGTCTCGATGCCGAGCGACAGCGGGGTGACGTCGAGGAGCAGGATGTCCTTGACCTCGCCCTTGAGCACGCCGGCCTGGACCGCGGCGCCGATGGCCACGACCTCGTCGGGGTTGACCGACTTGTTGGGCTCCTTGCCGGTGAACTCGTTGACCATCTCGGCCACCGCCGGCATGCGGGTGGAGCCACCGACCAGGATCACGTGGTCGATGTCGCCCTTGGCCAGGCCGGCGTCCTTGATGGCCTGCTCGAAGGGGCCCTTGCAGCGCTCGAGCAGATCGGAGCCGAGCTCCTCGAACTTGGCCCGGGTGAGCTGGTAGTCGAGGTGGAGCGGGCCCTCGTTGGTGGCGGTGATGAACGGCAGGTTGATCTGGGTGGACTGCACGGCCGAGAGCTCGATCTTGGCCTTCTCGGCCGCTTCCTTGAGCCGCTGCAGGGCCATGTTGTCCTTGGAGAGGTCGACGCCGTGGTCGCCCTTGAACGAGTCGACCAGCCAGTCGATGACCTTCTGGTCCCAGTCGTCGCCACCGAGGTTGGTGTCGCCGTGGGTGGACTTCACCTCGAAGACGCCGTCGCCGATCTCGAGCACCGACACGTCGAACGTGCCGCCGCCGAGGTCGAACACGAGGATCGTCTGCTCGGTGTCCTCCTTGTCGAGGCCGTAGGCCAGCGCGGCCGCGGTGGGCTCGTTGATGATGCGCAGCACCTCGAGGCCGGCGATGGTGCCCGCCTCCTTGGTGGCGGTGCGCTGGGCGTCGTCGAAGTACGCGGGGACGGTGATGACGGCCTGAGTGACCGTGTCGCCGAGGTAGGACTCGGCGTCGCGCTTGAGCTTCATCAGCGTGCGGGCCGAGATCTCCTGGGCGGTGTAGTCCTTGCCGTCGATGTCGATCTTCCAGTTGGTGCCCATGTGGCGCTTGACCGACCGGATGGTGCGGTCGGGGTTGGTGATCGCCTGGCGCTTGGCGACCTCGCCGACGAGGACCTCGCCGCCCTTGGAGAAGGCGACGACGGAGGGGGTCGTGCGGGAGCCCTCGGCGTTGGGGATGACGACGGGGTCACCGCCCTCGAGGACCGAGACGACCGAGTTGGTGGTGCCGAGGTCGATGCCGACGGCCTTGGGCATGGTGGTTCTCCTGTTGCTGGATGGTGCTGAGCACCGGGACTGAAACGACTTGCGTTGTCAGCAAGGATAAAAGTTGAGTGCGAGATTATCAACTCGCGAGCGCGACAATTCCGCTCCCTCCGCCTCCACCCTCCGTTCTTGCGTGGAGAACCCGGCCCAGATCCGGATTATCTACGCAAGAACGGCTGGGGGGCGGGGTCAGGGGGTCAGGGGGTCTCGGCGTGGGCCGGGATGGGGGCGCCGACCGCATCGATCGGGCCGCCGAGCGCGGCGACCACCCGATCGGTCTGGGCCTGCTGCTCGAACGACAGCCGCGCCAGCCAGAAGCGCAGGAACGTGGCCATCGAGTAGCGCACGAAGAGGGCGCCGCCGGCCACGGTGATGCTCACCCCGATGAGCGCCACGATGATGGCGTCGCGCTGGGAGAGCGGGTTGGTCGTCCCGTGGCTCATGAAGTAGGCCGCGATGGCGATGGCCGGGCCCAGCATGAGGCCGGCCGCCCCCATGCGGAGCAGCGTGCGGTCGCGGCTCGTGGCCGGGTCGCGCAGGCCCATGTCGGCGATCTCCTGCTTGAACCGCTCGAGTCGATCTCGGTCGGGCTGCTGGGGGTCCTGTGCGCTCATGCTCCGCTCCCTAGATACGTCTGCGACAAGATGGACTCCACCTCGTCGGGGGTTCCTTCGTGCACGACTCGACCGTGCATCATCACGGCCGCCCGGCTGGCGACGCCGAGCGCGATGTTCGCGAACTGCTCGACCACGAGGATGGCGACACCCTCGTCGGCCACCTGGGCGACCCGACCGTAGAGCTCTTCGACGATCAGCGGGGCGAGCCCGATGGACAGCTCGTCGAGGATGAGCAGCGCCGGGTCGGTCGCCAGCCCGCGGGCCAGGGCCAGCATCTGCTGCTCGCCGCCCGAAAGGGTCCCGGCGGTCTGGGTCCGGCGCTCGCGCAGCCGTGGGAACCGCTGGTAGGCGAGCTCCTCGACCTCCTTCATCGAGCGACCACCGAACGTCATCATCCAGAGGTTCTCGCGGACCGTGAGGTTGGGGAAGATGCCGCGACCCTCGGGGATCAGGCACAGCCCGCACCGGGCCAGCTCGTCGGGCGTGGCGCCGTTGACCCGGCGGCCGGCGATGATCACGTCGCCGCCGGTCGCCTCGAGCTGCCCGGCGATGACCCGCAGCGTCGTGGTCTTGCCGGCACCGTTCGGGCCGAGCAGGGCGACGACGGTGCCGGCCGGGACCCGCAGGTCGACGCCGTGGAGCACGTCGATGCCGCCGTAGCCGGCCTGCAGGCCGCGCACCTCGAGCAGGGGCTCGGACCCGGGCGCCGGTCCAGGCCCGCCGTCGCCGGCAACCGTTGCCGCGCTCATGCCGACTCCGACAGGCGGCCGAGGTAGGCCTCGCGCACGGCCTCGTTGGCCTGGATCTCGGCCGGGCTGCCGACCGCGAGCAGCCGCCCGAAGTCGAGCACGTGGATCGTGTCGCACACGTCGACGACGAGCTGCACGTCGTGTTCGACGAGCACCACCGCCATGCCACCGGCCGCCAGCTCGCGGAGCAGCTCGGCGAAGCGCTCGGTCTCGGCCGCGTTCTGCCCGGCCGCCGGCTCGTCGAGCAGCAGCACCGACGGGTCGCAGGCCAGCGCCCGGGCCAGCTCGACCAGGCGGGCCTGCCCGGTCGGGACGGCGGTGACCCGCAGGTCGGCGACCTCGGTGAGCCCGACGCGCTCGATGAGCTCGTCGACCTGGGCCGCGACGTCGACCTTCGAACGCGACCACCCCCGGTGGATGTCCGCGGCCACCCGGATGTTGTCGCGCACCGAGAGCATGGTGAACAGCTCGAGCCGCTGGAACGTGCGCCCGAGACCCTGACGGGCCCGCTTGGTGGGGCTCAGCTTGGTGATGTCGCGATCGTCGAGCCGGATCCGTCCCGCGCTTACCGACTGCAAGCCGCTGATCACGTTGAACATCGTGGTCTTGCCGGCGCCGTTGGGGCCGATCAGCCCGGTGACGCAGCCGGCCTCGGCCGAGATCGACACGTCGCTGAGCGCGAGGCTGCCACCGAAGCGGACGTTGACGTCACGCACCTCAAGACGTGGCACGAGCCACCTCCCGCGGGCCTGCGACCGGACCGGACGCCTGCGGGACCGACGAGCCCGCGCCGGCCCGGTTGCCCAGGTTGAACTCCTGGAGGCAGAGGTGCTGGTCGATCTCGGCCAGCCGCTCCGCGGTCCACGGCACGGTGACGCCCATCCACTCGAGCGGCACCTCGTCGACCGGCACGGCCCCGGCCTCGAGCGCCGCTCCCATGCGGCGATCGGCCCGGCGGCGAGCCACGCCCAGGGCCGCGAGACCGACGGCAACCATGGCCACCACCATGCCCCAGCCCTCGTAGACGCCGGCCAGCCGCAGGCCCCACGCCACGGCGAGGCCGATGACCATGCCCCCGAGGACGGGCGGGTCGTCGCGGAGCTCGGCGAAGCCGATGCTGAACTGCGGGGCCGCGCCGCTGGGCTGCTTGCCGAGGCTGATGCCGATGAGACCGGGCGTGACGGTCTGGATCTTGGCCAGCCCGGACCAGATGGCGGTGAGGACGGGGAGGAAGCCGTAGAGGCCGATGCCGGCGAACAGCGCCCCACCGACGAACCCGGCGCCGCCGACGACGACCATCATGAAGATCGGCAACCCGGTGAAGAAGTCGAAGTTGTTGGGCGTGACCGCCGACAGCTCGGTGGCATAGATCGCGCCGCCGAGCCCCGCGATGGCGGCCGACAGCATGAACACCGCGAGGCGGGTCCCCAGCAGGTCGAGGCCGAACGTGGCGCAGGCCGCCTCGCTGTCGCGCACGGCCAGCAGGCGTCGACCGAAGCGGCTCGTGCGGATGGCCATGATCAGCGCGGCCACGAGCACGAACACGACGACTGCCAGCACGAGCTGCGATCGCGCATCGCCCATCGACACGCCGAAGAGCGTCAGCGGCTTCACCGGCACCGAGCCGCTCCCGAACATCTTGACGTCGATCGGCCCGATGCTGAAGTTGGGCAGGTTGAACACCCACCGGTCGAGGAACACGGCGAAGGCGGCCGTGGCCAGCGCCATGTAGATGCCCGACAGGCGCAGGGCCGGCAGCGCCACCAGCGCGCCGATCAGCGCGCACACGACCACCGCGACGAGCACCCCCATCGGGCTGCCCCCCGCCCCGTAGTGCGCCATCATCACCGCACCGATGCCGGCGAAGCTCAGCTGGCACAACGAGATCTGTCCGGCGAAGCCGACGAGCGGCACCAGCGACAGCGCCACGATCCCGATGGAGAACATCTTGGCGTAGGTCGTGAGATCGGAGCGGCTCAGCGTGGTGGCCAGCACCGCGCCGAAGGCGAGGGTGAACACCACGAACATGACCGCACCCTTGCGGGTGGGCGCCGGGAAGTACTCACGGGTGCGGACGCCGCTGCGAAGGCTGGGGTTGGGGATCAGCAGCAGCACGATGAACAGCAGGATGACCGGCGCCGCCAGCCGGAGACCGGGGAGGTACTGGTTCTGGGGGAGGTACCCGATCAGGTACCCCTCCATGAGGCCGAGCACGATCGCCCCGACGAACGTCATCGGGATCGAGCGCAGTCGGCCGAACACCGCGGCGGCGTAGGCGTTCACGATGAGCAGCGACAGCGCCGTCGCGCTCAGACCGGCCGACGACACGATGAGGACGCCGCCGACCGCGGCCAGCGAGGTGCCGACGGCCCAGCTCGTGCGGGCGACGAGCGCGGTGCGGGCCCCGTTGAGCTGGGCGAGCGACCGATCGTCGCGGACGGCCCGCATGGCCACGCCGATGCGCGTGCGGTAGAGCAGGAGTCGGAGCCCGATGGCCACCGCGATGGCGACGCCGATGGTGATGAGCTGGTGGTAGGTGATGACCGTCGGCCCGAGCGAGATCTTGTCCGGCCCGAAGAAGGGCTTGACCGTGCGGCTGACGCCCGGCGGCCACACCCACTGGGCCACGCCGATCATGGCCACGAGCAACGAGATCGAGACCACGAGCTTGGTGGCCTCGCTCGTGCCTTCGAGCCCGCGCATGATCACCCGCTCGAGCAACAGCCCGAACGCCGGCGCCAGGATGAGCAGCACCATGATCAGGGCGACCGGCGTCGGCCACCCCCACTTCACCCGGAGCTGCCAGTACGCGAAGGCGGCGAGCATGCCGGCGGCGCCGTGGGCGAAGTTGAAGACCCCGGTGGTCGTGTAGGTGAGCACGAGGCCGCTGGCGATCACGGCGTAGATCGCGGCGGTGCTCAGCCCGACGATGGTGAAGATCAGGAACTTGTCCACCGGAGTGGCTCCTTGGGCAGGTGTCCCGGGTGGTCGCCGATGCGCCCCCGGGAAGTTCAGATCAGGTGGCTACGGGCTGGTGGGGCGGATCGGCTCATGGAACATCGTTGAGCGACTTGCCGACCGACTCGAGCGACGGGGGCTGGCCGAAGTCGCCGGTGGTCGGGACGACGTTGGCCGGGTCGCAGTTCCACAGGTCGTCCTTCGACTCCCAGACCTCCAGGGCGAACTTGGCCCCGGCCGTCTTGACGATGGCGAAGCAGTCCCCCGGTTGCTGGCTCGACGGGTCGGCCTCCGACGAGAGCCCGCCCCCGGACCACGAGTTGGTCTTGATGCCGGCCTCGTAGACGCACTTCCGGGTGATGTTGGCCCCGCACGACTTGAGCGACTGGGCGAAGAGCAGCCAGGCCGCGAAGGAGTTGAGCCCGAGCGACGCCTCGCTCTTGCCGTTGGGCAGGTACTGCTTGAACAGCTGCTCGTACTGCGGGATGGCCGGCACGTCGGTGGCGAGGAACGGCGTCACGCCCATCTGGATGAAGACGGTGTTGGTGTCGAGCGCCGATCCGGCCGAGTCGAGCAGCTTCTGGTCGTACTCGTTGCCGGCGGCCGCCACCCAGTCGAGCTTGTAGTCGATCTGCGCGAGCGCATCGAGGAGCTTGCCCAGGTTGACCGGCTCACCGACCCAGTAGAGGCCCCTGACGCCCTTGTCCTTGATCCCCTGGGCGAACGGGGCCCAGGTCGGCTCGCCGACCGGGTTGTAGCGGTCGTCGTAGACGGTCTGGAAGCCGTAGCTCTGCGCCGCCTCCTTGTACTGGTCCTTGTTGTTGATGGTGGTGGCGATGTTGCCGGTGAGGAACCCGGTGTTCGCGATCGAATCGGGGAAGGTGGCCTTCAGGTAGCGGAACAGGCCGGCCTGGACCTGGGTGTTCGACCCGGGCGTGGCCTGCACCTGCAGGCCGGCGCCCCGGGCACCGTTGCTCACGACGTAGCCGGGGAAGTCCGGCAGCAGGCAGCTCAGCCGGTCGGTCTGGCCGGCGTCGTCGAACACGCCGCCGCCGCCGACGAGGGCGAAGTCCTTCTCGCACGCTTCCTGGATGCGCTGCTTGTACTCGGTGATCTTGGCGTCGAGCTTGTCGATCTTGATCTGGTGGCCGTTGAGCCCGCCGAACGAGTTGCACCAGCTGGCGAACACGTCGCTGGCGTCGAACAGCTCCTGGTTGAGGCCGGGAGCTCCGGAGTACCCGACGTCGGAGATGACGCCGAGCGTGATGGTGTCGGAGGTGAGACCGATCTGCGAGCCGCCGGAGGCCGCGGCACTGCCACCGGTCGGGGCCGGCCCGCACACGGGATCGGTGATGGTGCCGAACTGTCCGTTGCCCGGCGCGCCGCTGGCCGCGACCGTCGTGCTGGTGCCACCGGAGCCGCTCTCGGTAGAGGTGTCGCCCGAGCGCGAGCAGGCCGCGGTGAGGGCGAGCAGGCCGACGGTCGTGGCGACTGCGATGTAGCGGATGCGTGCAGAACGCACTTGGTGTTCCCCCCGATGCCCTGTGGGCGTTGCTGACCGGACCAAGGTGGAACACGTTCTAGCACCCGTCGTGGCCCACCGCTGCTCGGGGTTTCCCGGAGCCGAGACGACGGCAGCCGGGACCGAGCCTGTGGTTCGTATCACATATACAGATCACGCGTCCGGGTGACCCGCACCGCTCGGCTGGCGAGCTCCACCTGCCGAGGGCTCAACGTCGGCCCGTCCAGGCCGATGGTGAGGGTGCGATCGATGTCGACGAACCCGCATCCCGAACAGGAGCACGAGGCCGCATGCAGCTGGTGGTGATCGCCAAGGAGCCGCTCCCCGGCGACGTCAAGACCGGCCTGTGCCCGCCGTGCACGCTCGGGCAGGCTGCGACCATCGCCGAGGCGGCCCTGGCCGACACGCTCGACGCCGTCGCCGCCACCCCCGCGAGCAGGCGGGTCGTGGCTCTCGACGGTCGCGCCGGAGACTGGCTGCCCCGGGGCTTCGACGTGCTCGCCCAGCGGAACGGGTCGCTGGCCAACCGGCTGTTCGGCGCCTTCGAGGACTGCTTCAGCGTCTCACCCGAGCCCGTGGTGCTCATCGGGATGGACACCCCGCAGGTCCGGCCCGACCTCCTGCTCTCGGCCAGCATCGCCCTCGGCGGCCGGGCCGACGCGGTCATGGGGATGGCCCCCGAGGGCGGCTACTGGCTGCTCGGCCTGAGCCACCTGCACCCGGGGGCGTTCTCGGGTGTGCCGATGAGCACCGACGACACCGGCGAGGCGCAGCGCCGGCGGCTCGAGGAGTGCGGCTACACGGTCGGCCTGATCGAGCCGCTGCGCGACTTCGACCACGCCGAGGCCGCCCTCGAGCTCGCCGCGCTGGTGCCCGGATCGCGCTTCGCCCGGGCCGTGGCCAAGGGCATCCCCACGACCGAACGGGCCTGACGGGGCGATCTCCCCATCCGCTGGTCCGCCCGGCGACGTTCGGGCCCCTGCCACCAGCGGCATCCGCCGACTCAGGCGGCGGGCACGGTGGCCGATGCCCGAAGCACCTTGATGCCGTGCCGGTGCATCGAACGGTGGAACCAGATCACCGACGCGGCGATCCCGCATGCGGTCGAGCCCAGGGACACGATCGGCTTGGCCAGCACGTAGGTGGCGACCGGCTGGTGGGTGAGCAGCCAGAGCGTGATCGACGCGTTGGTCAGGTAGACGAACGACCACAGGATCGAGATGCGGGCGAAGAAGCGTCGGACTCCGTCGTGAGCGGCGAACGACTCGGGCAGCGGGCAGAAGTCGCCGGCCAGCCGAGCCGCGAGGGGACGCCCGGCGGGAACGGAGAGCAGGAAGACGGCCGCGACGAGGGCGGTGCCGAGGGTCGGTTGCAGGAAGTAGAGGAAGACGCTGCCGCTGGCCACCGAGATGACGGTCCGGGCCGTGAGCGTGACGACGCCGAGGACCAGGATCCCCGGGACCGGTCGACGGGTGAGCAGGCGGCGGGCGACAGCGGCGTAGGACCAGACCACGGAGGCACCGAGGGCCCCCCAGATGCCGAACATCTGCATGGTGGCGTAGAAGAGCACCACGGGCACGAGGGTGCCCTCGACGAGGTGGGGTGCGGCTCGGCGGGCCAGTGTTCGGAACCGCGGGAGTTGGAAGGTCAGGCTGAGCATCCGATCGTGGCGCAAGGCGTGGCGAGCGTACCCGGCCGTCTGCGTCAGATGACCTCGCGCAGCCGGCGACCCTCGCCCTCGAACGGGTGGTGTCACTTCGCTTCTGACCACCTGCTTCGTTCGCTGAGCGCGGGTCAGGAGCGCAGGAACGCCGGGGGGCCGCCCGCCGCCCCGCGTCAGGAGTCAGGGACCACCTGGACGATGACCTTGCCGGTGTTGGCGCCGGTGAACAGCGCGTTGAGCGCCTCGGGCGCCAGCTCGAGCCCGTCGAAGATCTGCTCGCGCCACACCAGGCGACCGTCGTCGGCCCAGGCCCGCAGCTGGGTGAAGCACTCGTCGAAGCGGTCCCAGTAGTCGAGGGTGATGAAGCCCTCCATGCGGCCGCGTCGGGCGATGAGGTTGAGGTAGTTGGCCGGGCCCGGGGGGCGACCCTGGTCGTTGTAGACCGAGATCGCGCCGCACAGCACCACCCGGCCGCGCATGTTGAGCCGGCCCAGCACCGCGTCGAGCACCGCGCCGCCCACGTTGTCGAAGAACACGTCCACGCGGTCCGGGCAGAGCTCGGCCAGCTCGCGCGGGAGATCGGCCGTCCGGTGGTTGATGCACCCGTCGAACCCGAGCTCGTCGACCACCCAGGCGCACTTCTCGTCGGTGCCGGCGATGCCGATGACCCGGCAGCCCAGGATCTTGGCGATCTGGCCGGCGATCGAGCCGGTGGCCCCGGCGGCGGCCGACACCACGACGGTCTCGCCCTCCTTGGGTCGGCCGATCTCGAGCAGGCCGAAGTACGCCGCCGCTCCCGTGGCACCGAAGACGCTCATCATCGACCGGAGATCGTCGACCCCTTGGAGCTTGGTGGTGAAGGCGTCGTCACGGACGATGGCGTAGTCCTGCCAGCCGGGCAGGGAGTAGGCGACATCGCCGATCTCGAACGCCGGCGAGTTGGTGGCCACGATGCGCCCGATCCCGCTGCAGCGGACGACCTCGCCGATCTCCACGGCCGGCAGGTAGCCCTCGCCGCGGTTGAGCCACGTGCGCACGGTGGCGTCCATCCCGAGGTAGATGGTGCGCATCAGCGCCTCGCCCTCGGACGGCACCGGGGCCGGCTCCTCCACCAGTTCGAAGTCGGCCTCGGTCACCAGCCCGGTCGGCCGCTCGACCAGCCGCAGTTGGCGGTTCGGTCCGATGGGCTCGGTCGGCGTCGAATCGGTCATCGGTGGTGCTCTCCCCCTGCGTCGGTGGTCGGGTGGTGCTCACCCATCGGGCCGGATGCCCGATCGCTCCGCCGAGGCGCCGGGCAGCTCGACGTCATCGATGTCGACCTGCCGGCTCATCGCCCCACCATACGACGGTCGCGAGAACGGGTTCTCGCTCCGGACCCGCTCCCCGATTCCGCCGTCCACGGTGTCGGTGGGCAACGGCTTCTCGTGCGGCCTCTACAGCGGAAGCGTCCAGTGCTGGGGCACCGGTCCGCTCGGCGACGGCACCCACTACCGGGAGAGCCGTGGGCCGGTGACCCGCCTGGAGTCCGGCGCGACCAGCGTGGCGGCCGGGCTCCTCTCCGCCTGTGCCCTCACCACCGGCGGCGGGGTGAGGTGCTGGGGCGACAACCGCTCCGGCGGCCTCAGCGACGGGACCACGACCGACCGGGACGTCCCCGTCGATGTCGTGGGCCTCGGGTCGGGCGTCGTCCAGATCGACGCCGGCGGATACCAGGCCTGCGCGATCACGACGGCCGGCGCCGTGAAGTGCTGGGGCAACGGGTCACCGACGCCGACCACCGTCCCGACGCTCGGCTCGGGCATGGCCTCGGTCGCGCTCGGCTTCCAGAGCGCTTGTGCCGTGTCGACCGCCGGGGCCGCGTACTGCTGGGGGCGGAACAACTCGGGGCAGCTCGGTGACGGCACCACGACCGACCACCTCGCCCCGATCGCCGTCCCTGGCCTCGGCTCCGGGGTGCGGGCGATCTCGCTGGCCGAGAACGACGAGGCGATCCACTTCACCCTGAGCAACCCCGTCGGCGCGCCGCTCAGCACCAACCTGTTCGGCGCCCAGGGCATCATCCGCGACGACGAGCCGACGCCGACCGTGGTCCCCGGCGTCGCTTCGCTCGTCGAGTCGGACTCGGGGACGCAGGTGATCCACGTGCCGATCACCCTCTCCGGGCCGTCGGCGGCCGAGATCACCGTTCCCTGGTCGACCCTGCACGTGATCGGCGCACCGGCCGGCCAGTCCGACCCGGACAGCGACTACGTCGCCACCTCGGGAACGGTCACCCCGGCCCCCGGACAGACGACCGGATGGGCCGACATCACCATCCTCGGCGACACCCAGGTCGAGCCGGACGAGTACATCGTCGTGTCCTTCGACCACCCCACGAACGCGGCGATGGGCGGCTATTGGGGCCTCGGGTTCGCGGGCGTCCAGAACGACGACTGAGCCGTCCCCACCGACCGTCGGTCAGAGCCGGTCGACGATCTCGGCCCAGAGCTCAGCGTAGGCCTGGCCCGACCGCGACCTTGGCGCGAAGGCCGGGAGCGGCTTGCGGTGCACGCCCATGCGCTCGATGTCGCTGGTGGCCGGGATCTGGGTGGTGAGCACGTCCGGGTGGTCGGCCGTCACCTTCTCGACGAGCTCGCGGTGCAGCGTCTTGCGGTGGTCGACCATCGAGAAGAAGGCGATCACCTTCTGCTTCTTGCGGCCCGGATGTTCTTCGAGGAAGGCATCGAGCTGGTCGAACGTGCGCAGCGAGAGCGTGGTCGGGATGAGCGGGACCAGCAGCACGTTGGCCGCCCGGAAGACGTTCTCGCTGACCAGCGAGATGCTCGGCGGGCAGTCGAGGAACACGTAGTCGTAAGACTTGGCCAGCGGCCTGATCAACAGGTCGATGCGGCGGGTGCGCTTCTTGGCCCCACCCAGCTCGAGGTCCATGTTGCGATAGGAGAAGTCCGCCGGGATGAGGTCGAGGTTGTCGTAGTCGGTGCCCTTGATGGCCCGGTCGAGCGCCCGGCGGCCGGTGATCAGGGCTTCGCTGCCACCCTTCACCTTGGGCTTCACCCGGAAGTAGAAGCTCGCCGCGCCCTGCGGGTCGAGGTCCCACACGAGGGTGCGGGCGCCGCTCGCCGCCGCGAGGTAGGCGAGGTTCACCGCGGTGGCCGTCTTCCCGACCCCGCCCTTGATGTTGTAGGTGGCCAGGACCTTCATCCGGATGTCCTCGTGTCGTGCGCTCCGTCGGGCCCCTCAGCATGGTCGGCCCGGTCGCCTGATCCGTGGGATGGTTCGCGTTCCGGCGCGTCGGCCGGGGCGAACAGTCGGCGGAAGCGCACGCGGTTGTGGTGGGCGTCGAAACGGGCGAACCGCTCGTCGAACATCGACCGGGCCTGCTGCTCGCGCTCGTCGAGCTGCTCGATGAGGTAGCCCATGGCCAGCAGGGTGGTGGCCGCGTCGGGGCCGCGCTCGACGACGAGGGCCTCGCCGAAGTGGCGGAGCGAGGCCTTCTGCACCTCGGCGTCCTGGAAGTCGCCGAGCACGTCCTGCACGCCCTTCAGCTCCTTGACGAGCGGGGCCACCTCGTCGGCCGGGAACAGGCCGGCGAAGCACTCGAGGGCGTAGCGCAGCTTCTTGCCGTCCTTGCGCAGCTCGTGCACCTGCGGCGGCGGCGTGTCGTCGGTGATGCGGCGGCCGTCCTTGACCAGGCTCCGGTAGGCCTTCCAGATCCGTGAGGCGGCGTACTCGGTGGCCGGCATCGACGCGTCCGGGGTGGCGCCGCCGGCCTCACGGGACGGGTCGGCGAGCCACGCCCGGTAGCGGGTGAGCAGGTCGGCGTAGCGGTCGGAGTCGAGGTTGGCGACCAGCTCGGCCTGGGCGAGGCGCTGGTGCTCGACGAGGAACGACTGCAGCGGGTGGAGATCGGGCCGGATCGGCTCGGGCAGCGAGCCCTCGAAGTCGTCGTAGGTGAGCAGGTAGACGTCGAGGTCGCGGGTGGGCGTGGTGATGTCCCCGAGCCACTTGAACTCGGCGCGGAGGTGCTCGAGGAGCTCGGGCGGGACGACGCCCTTGGCGAAGCCGAGCACCGACCGGCTGCGGCGCACGGCCACCCGGAAGTCGTGCAGGAACTCGGAGTCGGTGTCGTGCGCGCGTCCCCGGCTCGTTGACGAGCATCGTCGTCAGCAGCGCGCCCAGCACCGCGACTACGACGTCGAGGGCGGTGGACGCGGGGTCGAGCCGCACCTTGAGCTTCGACGAGTAGCCGCCGGGGGTGAGGCCGACCTGGAACAACGACTCGGTGACGACGTCGCGTTCGGTCGGTCGCAGCACCACCTGGGCCGCGAGCAGGTCGGCCACGTCGTCGGCCGCACGCGGATAGCCCCGAACGGGGAGCACCTCGACCCGGGGATCGAGCGCGGAGGATCGGGGCTCCTGGGGCTCGGACGCATGGGCCGGCGCGTAGGCGTCGGTCCGGATGCCGGGACCACCCCCGGCTTCGACGTGGATCTCGGTGCCGGCCGCGAGCAGGGTGGCCTGGTCGATGACCACCCGCGCCTGGGTCTTGCCCTCGTCGTCGAGCAGGCGCAGGGCGGTCTGGTGGTCGCGGATGGTCACGAGTGGGAGCAGCGCCCGCATCTCGAGGATGGCCCCGAGCCGCTCGGCGATGGGTCCCGGGGGCAGTTCGGAGGCGAAGCCGCGGCACCTCGTCGGTGACGATGCGGCCGAGCACCTCCCCGGTCTCGCTCGCCCGCCAGACCAGCACCAGCGGGCCCACGTGGGGCAGTCGCCCGCCGCGCGCCGGCGGGATGGGCACCTCGCGCTCGTGCTCGAGCACCGTCCCCTCGTCGTGCAGCCGCCAGTCGAAGGTGTCGTAGACCGTGCGCTCGACGAGGCGGTCCGGCTCGCGGTCGAAGGGCGCCCGCTGCTCGAGCCCGGACACGAGCATGGCCATGTCGCTGCCGTCCTCGACGACGAATCGGCGCAACTCAGTCACCGCAGCGTGGGTCCTCTCGACGGTCGGTCGGCGGCGCGGCGCGGGTGTTCTCCCGGACGGTGGCGGCCGATCCGGTCGCCAGGTTAGTGCCCGTCAGGACGCCCCTCGGCCCGGCTCCGGGGCGGTGACCCGTTCGGCGTCAGCGGGCGCGGACGTCGACCCGAGCGTCGTTGAAGCAGGCGCCACCGGCCAGGTCGCTCAGGGTGTCGGGGGCGAACGCGTTGGCCGTGAGGCCACCACCGACCGCTCGCCGCCAGAGGCCCTTGGGCATCGACGCCACCCCGGGACGCAGGTCGGCGTCGACGGCGACGACCGTGTCGACCGACGCCCGAGATGCCGACGACCGTGACGTCCTGGCCGTCGACCAGGCCGCGGGCGGCAGCGTCGACGGGGTGCACGTGCACCGCCGGCGACGGGCCCTCGACGTCGCCGAAGATCGAGTTGATCGTGCGGGCGTTGGCCGGTGACACCAGGGTGAGCGGCAGGTCGGCGTCGAGTCGCTCGTACTGCGGGCACCCGCGCCGCGCCCTTCGCCTGGGCCCGTGCGCCGGCCACGAGCCGGGCCCGCCCCTCGCGGGTGTCGGGCCAGACGTCGCGGAACTGCACCGGCCGAGCCCGGCGCCTGGGTCGAGACCGCCGTCGGCACGCCGCCGGGCAGCACGATCGACCGCAGCCGATCGGGGTCGGGGTCGAACGCCTCGCCCGGTCCCGCGGCGAAGCCCAGCCGCGCCGCCAGCCCGGCGCTGAGCTCGTCGTTGGTGCGGCTCTCGCCGACCCGCTCGATCACCGCGGGCATCGAGCTGACCGCGAACGAGCCGTAGGGCACGCCGATGTCGGGCGACTCGAAGTGGGTGGTGGCCGGGCAGCACGACGTCGGCGTAGCGCGCCGTGTCGGTGAGCACCTGGTCGTGCACCACGGTGAACAGGTCCTCGCGGGCGAGGCCGGCCAGCACCTTGGCCTGGGCCGGGTTCATCACCGCGGGGTTGGCCCCCTGCACCACCAGCACGCGCACCGGCGGCTCGTCACCCGGGTCGGTGAGCAGCTGCCCGAGCAGGTTCTGGTTCACGTGACGCCGCGGCCTGGCCCCGTGGCGCCGACCCGGCTGCGCCCTCGGCGCCGAGCACGGCGTCGCAGAGCGCGGCGTGGTCCCACGGCAGGTCGTGGTCGGTGTGCAGGTGCACGCCGGAGCCGAGCCGACCGAACGCGCCGGTGAGCACGGGCAGGGCGAACACGGCCCGCACGCCCGAACCGCCGTTGCGGTTGCGCTCCATGCCCCAGCCCGGTGCGCCAGAACGCCGGGCGGCGGTCGACCAGCAGGTCGACGAAGGCCGCGATGTCCGCCTGGTCGAGACCGCACTCGTCGGCGGCCGCGGCCGAGGGTCCAGGGTGCGCAGGCCTCGAGGTACTCGTCGACGCCGTCGGCGTGGGCGTCGGTGAAGCGCGAGGTCGATCGCCTTGCGCTGCTGCAGCTCGCGGGCCACGGCCATGGCCAGCACCACGTCGGTGCCCGGTCGCACGGCCAGGTGCAGATCGGCCCGCTTGGCCATGCCGGTGCGCCGAGGGTCGACGACGACCAGTGCGGCGCCGTGGCCGCGGGCGTGCTGCACGAGCGGAGGGAAGTGCGTGTTCGAGATCGAGGGGTTGGCGCCCCACACCACGACGAGCTGTGCGTGCACGACGTCGAGCGGATCGGCCCCGGGCATCCCACCGAAGGTCATGGCCCACGCCATGCCGGTGGTGGCCGCGCAGATGGTGTGCTCGACCTTGCTGGCCCCGAGCGCGTCCCAGAGCAGCGGTCCGAGCAGCCCGCCCCCGAGCTCGCCGGCCGAGGAGTTGTAGAGGTAGGGCACGACGGTGGCCGGGTCGTCGGCCAGGGCCTCACCGATGCGGCCGGCCACCAGGTCGAGGGCCTCGTCCCACGACGCCGACCGGAACTCGCCGGTCGCCCTTGGCCCCGGTGCGGATCAGCGGGGTCATCACCCGGTCGGGGCTGTAGACGCGGTCGGTGGTGGCCCTTCACCTTCTTGCAGATGAAGCCCTGGGTGAACGGGTTGACCGTCGGGTCCTCGACGTCGGCCGGCGCGGCGTCGACCTTCACCAGCCGACCGTCCTCGACCACCACCTCGAGCGTGCACCCGTCGGGGCAGTCGAGCGGGCAGGCGGTGCGGAGCGTCGTCACGGGTCTCGTCTCGGTTCTCGGGCTCAGGGCGCCGGACTCAGGGCTGGATGACGACCAGGCGCTCCTCGGTCATCTCCTGCACCGCGTAGGGCGGGCCTTCGCGGGTGTTGCCCGAGTCGCGCAGACCGCCGTAGGGCATCTGGTCGGCCCGCCAGGTTGGCACCTCGTTGACCATCACCCCACCGAATTCGAGCGTGCGGGCCGCGGCCAGGGCCTTGCCGATGTCGCTGGTGAACACCGCGGCCTGCAGGCCGTAGCGGCTGTCGTTGGCCAGGCGGAGCGCCTCGTCGAAGTCGTCGTAGGCGGCCACGCCGACGACCGGGCCGAACACCTCGTCGCGGCAGACCTCCATGTCGGGCAGCGACGCCGGTGAGCACGGTCGGCACCAGCACGCCGTCGCCGTCGAGCCGCCCGCCGGCCGCGACCGTCGCCCCCTGGCTCACGGCCTCGTCGACCCACTCGTGCACCCGCTCGGTCTCGCCCTGGTTGATGAGCGCGCTGACGTCGGTGCCGTCGTCGGACGGGATCGCCGACCTTCAGCGCCTCGACCTCGGCGACCAGCTCGGCGACGAACCCGTCGTGGATCGACGAGTGCACGAAGACCCGCTGCACCGAGATGCACGACTGCCCGGCGAAGGAGTAGCCGGCGACGCTGATCTTGGCCGCGGCGCCGCGCCAGTCGCCGTCGGGCTCGATGACCACCGGCGCGTTGTTGCCGAGCTCGAGCCCGACCCGCTTGCGGGGCGCGGCGGCGCGGATGCCCCAGCCGACCGGCGGCGACCCGGTGAAGGTGATCATGGCCACGTCGTCGTGGGTGACGAGGTGGTTCGCCGTCTTGCCCCCGCAGGTGACGACGTTGAGCCAGCCGTCGGGCAGCCCGCACTCGTCGAGCAGCAGCGCGGCCAGCTTCAGCGCGGTGAGCGGGGTGGCCGAGGCCGGCTTGAGCACCACCGGGCAGCCGGCGGCGATGGCCGGCGCCAGCTTGTGGGCGACCAGGTTGAGCGGGAAGTTGAACGGCGAGATGGCCGCGACCACGCCGATCGGCACGCGCTGCACGAAGCCGAGCTTGCCGACGCCGGCCGAGCTGGCGTCGATCGGGCATCATCTCGCCGGCCAGCGTGCGGGCGACGGCGGCCGCGAAGCGGAAGGTGTCGACGGCCCGCTCGGCCTCGACCCGGGCGGTCTTGATCGGCTTGGCCGACTCGTCGGAGATGCTGCCGGGCGAACTCCTCCCGGCGCTCGGTCAGCAGCACGGCGGCCCGGTCGAGCATCTCGGCCCGCTGGTGGGCGGGCAGCGCGCCCGTCCCGGTGACGAGCCAGGGCGACGGCGACGGCGGTGTCGAGGTGCGCCTCGGTGCCCACCGGCACCTGCCCGACCACGTGGCCGTCGAACGGGCGAGCGCACCTCGGACACGTCGTCGGTCAGTCACCGACTCGGCGCCGATGCGCATGGGGGTCACGTCATCCATGGGTTCTCCTCGTTCCGTTCGTCATGCCCGTCGTCATCCCCTACCCCCGAACACCGAACCTGTCCCGTCTCGACGCCCTTTCGGGCTCGGGTGTGGGACAGGTTCGAGTCTCGGGTGGGGCATCAGGCGTGGGTGGGGAAGCCGAGGTCGGGGCCGGCGGCCGTCTCGCTCGGGTCGGGCCATCGGGACGTGACCACCTTGCCCCGCGTGTAGAAGTGCACGCCCTCGGCGCCGTGCATGTGGGTGTCGCCGAACAGGCTCTGGTTCCAGCCACCGAACGAGTAGTAGGCCATGGGCACGGGGATGGGCACGTTGATGCCCACCATGCCGGCCTCGACCTCGAACTGGAACCGCCGGGCCGCGCCGCCGTCGCGGGTGAACAGCGCGACGCCGTTGCCGTAGAGCGTTCTCGTTGACCAGCCGGACGGCCTCGTCGTAGGACCGCGCCCGCACCACCGTGAGCACCGGGCCGAAGATCTCGTCGGTGTAGACGGTCATGTCGGTGGTGACGTGGTCGATCAGGGTCGGGCCGATGAAGAAGCCGTCGGGCCGGTCGTCGACCGCTGAGGTCGCGCCCGTCGACCACGACCGTGGCTCCGGCCTCGGCGCCGGCGCCGACGTAGCCGGCGATCTTGTCGCGGTGCGCGGCGGTGATGACCGGGCCCATGTCGGTGTCGGGTTCGGACCCGTCGGCGATCTTCAGGCCGGCGATGCGATCGGCGATGCGCTCGACCAGGTCGTCGCCGATCGGGTCGACGGCGACGACGACCGAGATGGCCATGCAGCGCTCGCCGGCCGAGCCGTAGCCCGGCGCTGACCGCGGCGTCGGCGGCGGCGTCGAGGTCGGCGTCGGGCAGCACGATCATGTGGTTCTTGGCTCCGCCCAGCGCCTGCACCCGCTTGCCGGCCTCGGCCGCCGTCTCGTAGACGTAGCGGGCGATGGGCGTCGAGCCGACGAAGCTCACCCCGGCGACGCCGGGGTGGTGGAGGATGGCGTCGACCGCCTCCTTGTCGCCGTGCACCACGCTGAACACGCCGTCGGGCAGGCCGGCCCGCTGCCACAGCTCGGCCAGCAGCATCGACGCCGACGGGTCTCGCTCGCTGGGCTTGAGGATGAAGGCGTTGCCGCAGGCGATGGCCACGGGGAACATCCACATGGGGACCATGGCCGGGAAGTTGAACGGCGTGATGCCGGCGACCACGCCGACCGGCTGGCGGATCGAGTAGACGTCGACGCCGGTCGACACGCCCTCGCTGTAGCCGCCCTTGAGCAGGTGCGGGATGCCGCAGGCGAAGTCGGCGACCTCGAGCCCGCGGCCGACCTCGCCGAGGGCGTCGGAGAACACCTTGCCGTGCTCGGCGGTGATCAGCCGGGCCAGGTCCTCCCGGTGCTGGGCGACCAGCTCGCGGAACGCGAACAGCACCTGCACCCGCCGGGTCAGCGACACCCGGCGCCACTCGGCGGCCGCGGCCGGGCCGAAGCGACGACGGTGTCGACGTCGGCCGCCGAGGCGAGCGCCACCTCGCGTGGCGACCTCACCGGTGGCCGGGTTGAAGACGGGGCTCGTGCCGCTCGGACGTGCCGGCCCACGGCTTGCCGTCGAGCCAGTGGACGATGGTGGGCGTCGACGTGTCGGTCACGCGGCACCTTCCTCGCGGTCGACCGTGGCCAGCACGTCGAGCAGGATGGCGGCGCCCTCGTCGGCCTCCTCCGCGGTGAGGCTCAGCGGCGGGGCCAGGCGCAGGCAGTTGCCGTAGAGGCCGCCCTTGCCGATCAGCAGGCCGGCGGCCCGGGCGTGCTCGATGGCCCGCGTGGCCGCATCGGGGTTCGGGGTGCGGCCGTCGGCGCCGACCAGCTCGATGCCGATCATCAGGCCCTTGCCCCGCACCTCGCCGACCACGCCGAACTTGTCGGTGACCGGGCGCGAGCTGCTCCATCAGGCGGCGGCCGACGGTGAGGGCGTTGCCCTGCAGGTCGTGGTCGAGGGCGTAGCGCAGGTTGGCCAGCGCGCCGGCGGTGACGAGCGGGGTGCCGCCGAAGGTCGAGATCGAGTTGGCGTTCACCGAGTCCATCAGCGCGGCCGGCGCGACCACGCCGGCGATCGACAGGCCGTTGCCCAGGCCCTTGGCGAAGGTGAGCATGTCGGGCCGGACGCCGTGGGCCTCGTAGCCCCAGAAGTGCTCGCCGGTGCGGCCCCACCCGGTCTGCACCTCGTCGGAGATGAAGAGGATGCCGTACTCGTCGAGCACCTCCTTCATGGCCGCGAAGAACCCGTCGGGCGGAACGGTGAACCCGCCGACGCCCTGGATCGGCTCGGCGATCATGCAGGCCACGTCGCCCGCGGTGGTGGTCGTGATGATGTCGCGCAGGTCGTCGGCGCAGGCCTGGATGAACGCGGGGTCGTCGAGGTCGCGGAACGGGCTGCGGAACCGGTAGCCGTTGTGCACGTAGCTGACGTTGAACGGGCTCAGGCTCGAGGCCGACCAGCCCCGGTTGCCGGTGATGCCCATCGTGGCGAACGACCGGCCGTGGTAGCTGTTGCGCAGGGCCAGCACCTGGTTGCTGCGGCGCACGGTCGACGCCAGCAGGAGCGCCGCCTCGTTGGCCTCCGAGCCGGACGTGGTGAAGAACACCTTGGCGTCGTCGAGGCCCGACAGCGCGCGAGATCTCCTCGGCCAGCTCGATCATCGGGCGGATGAGGTAGAGGGTCGACGTGTGGATCATGCGGCCGGCCTGCTCGCGGATCGCCTCGACGACCTCGGGCACGTTGTAGCCCGTCATGGTGGTGAGGATGCCGCCGAAGAAGTCGAGGTAGCGGTTGCCCTCGCCGTCGGTGACGTGGCGGCCCTCGCCGTCGACCAGCTCGATGGGCTGGTCGTAGTAGAGGGCGAGCCAGTCGGGCATCACCCCTCGGTGCCGGGCGAGGAGGTCGGCGTGTTCGGCCACGGGTATCAGTCTCCTGCTCTCAAGGGAGAGCGGTTCGGGAGCGGCAGAGAGACGACGCAATCCGTCGTCGAGCGGCCATCTTGCCATTGATTCGGCGGTGAGAACAGAGATGTTTGCGTGAATCGTTTACGCTCTCGCCGTGTCCCGCCGCTCGAACGTCCCGGCTCCGCTGGCTGCCACCTACCAGGAGCGGGTGTTCTGGCAGACCCAGGCCGACCCGCCGGCCATCGAGCCCCACGCCCTGCCGGCCGACGTCGACGTGGCCGTCATCGGCGCCGGCTACTGCGGGCTCGCCGCCGGGCCGCGAGCTGGCCCGGGCCGGCCGATCGGTCGTGGTCGTCGACCGCGACCCGATCGGCGTCGGCGCCAGCACCCGCAACGGCGGCATGGTCATCCCCGAGCTCAAGGCCGGGCCGGGCGCGCTGGAGGAGAAGTACGGCCCGGTCGGTCGCCGGCTGTACGACGACGTGAACGAGGCGTTCGACCACGTCGAGGCGCTCATCGCCGATGAGCAGATCGACTGCGACTACTCGCGCGCCGGCCAGCTCTACCTCGCCCACAACCGCAGCCCACGTGGCCGGGCTGCAGGCGATGGCCGAGCGAGCACGGGAGCGGGCTCGGCGAACCGGTGCACTGGGTCCCCCGCGACGAGCTGGCCGACGAGATCGGGTCGACCGCGTTCTTCGGCGGCGTCGTCCTCGAGCGCACCGGCGGCCTGCACCCGGCCCGCTTCCACGCCGGGCTGGCCCGGCTGGCCCTCGCCGCCGGGGCCGACGTCCACGATCGGACGACCGCCATCGCCCTCGAGCGCAGGTCGGGGACGGGTGCCGACGGCTTCGAGCTCACGACGAACCGGGGCCGGCTGGTGGCCAGAGATGTGGTCGTCGCCACCAACGCCTACGCCGACGGCCTGGTGCCTTGGCTGCGCCGCCGGGTGGTGCCGGTCGGCTCGTACATCATCGCCACCGACGTGCTCGATCCCGAGGTGGCCCGTTCGGTGAGCCCCCGCAACCGCATGCTCGTCGACACCAAGAACTTCCTCTTCTACTGGCGGCTCTCTCCCGACGGCCGGATGCTGTTCGGTGGTCGCCGGTCGCTCGCGCCCGCCACCGTCGTCGAGGCCCGCGACTTCCTCCACGCGGCCATGGTCCGGGTGCACCCCCAGCTCGCGCGACAGCCGCGTCGAGTTCGCGTGGGGTGGCAACGTGGCCATCACCCTCGACCGCATGCCGCACTTCGGGCAGGTGCCGCGGGGCCCGGCCGCCGACGCCTGGTTCGCCACCGGGTGCAACGGCTCGGGCGTCGCGCTCAACACCTGGCTCGGCGCCCGGGCCGCGGCGGTCATCGCCGAAGGCGCCGAACCGCCGGCGTTCGCCGACATCTCCTTCCCGGCCGTGCCGGCCCACGCCCTGCGCTCGGCGTACCTGCCCCTCGTCGGCCAGTGGTTCGGCCACCAGGACCGCCGGCCCTGATCCTTCCAAGCACGTAGGGTCCCGCCGTGCTCGAAGCCGGCCTGTGGGCCTTCCTCGGACAGGCCACGCTCGTGCTCGGGGCCGGGCTCGCCCTCCGCTTCGCCATCGAGCCCCGACTGCTCGGGCTGATCACCGGGTTCGGCGCCGGCACCCTGGTGGCCGCCGCCGCGTTCGAGCTGAGCGTGCCGGCGTTCCGCGAGGCCGGCGGTCCGGTCACCGGGGCGTTCATCGCGGTCGGATCGCTCACGTTCTACGGGCTCGACCGGCTGGTCGCCCGACGGGCACCCGCCGGCGAGCACGCGTCCACCGGGATCGCTTTGGGGGCGCTGCTCGACGGGATCCCCGAGTCGGTGGCCATCGCCATCTCCATCATCGCCGGGTCGACCGTGAGCGCGGCGATGCTCGTGGCCGTCCTCATCTCCAACCTGCCCGAGGGCATGGCATCGACACCGGGATTCGTCCGGGGCGGGTGGTCGCGGGCCCGGGTGCTCGGCATGTGGATCGCCATCGCCGCCATCGGAGCCCTGGCCGCCGCGGTCGGCTACCAGGTGCTGGGCTCGGCCTCGCCGGACGTGCTGGCCGCGGTGCAGGCGTTCGCCGCCGGCACCATCCTCACCATGCTCGCCTCGGTGATGATGCCCACCGCCTACGCCGACGGCCGCGAGCCGGTGGGCCTGGCGTTCGTGCTCGGCTTCTCGATGCTCGGCTTCCTCACGACCCTCGGCTGACGACCCCTCCCGCCTTCCGCCACCAGCGAGTCTGCGAGGCTGACGGCGTGACGAGAGGACGGACGGGCGGCATCGTCGCGGCGATGGTGGTGCTGGTGGTGGTGCTGGCGATGCTCCCCGCGTGCTCGACCGGCGCCGGTGACAGCTCGACCTCGGCCGACCTCGACCTCGACCTCGGCGATCGGTGACGCCACCGGCACCACGTCCGACCCGGCGCCCGGCGCGGCCGAGTTGCTCGCCGCCGTCTGCGCCGGGAGCGCACGGTGTCGGACGCGGGAACGGTGGCGGCGCCGGAGCTGACCGAGGCATCGGGCATCGCGGCCAGTCGCCGCAACCCCGGCGTCTGGTGGGTGCACAACGACAGCGGTGACACGGCCCGCGTTCTTCGCCCTGTCGGGCTCCGGTCAGCTGCTGGCGACGATCGATGTCGACGGGGCCACCGCCGTCGACTGGGAGGACATCGCCGTCGGCCCTCCCTCCTCCACCGTCGCCGCCGATCGATCGAGCTCGACCGGCCAGACGCTCTACCTGGCCGACATCGGCGACAACGGGCGATCACGCCGGAGCATCACCGTGTACCGCACGCCCGAGCCGGCGGTCGACCCGTCCTCGGCCGGCACCACGGCCCACGTGACCGCCGACGCGCTGAGCTTCACCTATCCCGACGGTCCCCACGACGCCGAGGCCCTGATGGTCGACCCGCGGAGCGGCGACCTCGTCATCGTCACCAAGGACTGGAGCCTCGGCGGCCACTCGCAGGTCTTCCGCGCGCCGGGCGACCGGCCGGCCGGCTCGACCACGGTGCTCGAGCAGGTGGCCACCGTCGACCTCCCCGCCGGGACGCTCGTCACCGGCGCCGACGTCAGCGCGGACGGGGCAGTCGGTCGCCCTGCGCTCCTACACGGGCGTCGCCCTCTACCCGCGTGGCGAGGGCCAGGAGCTGTGGAGCGCGTTCGGCCGGCAGCCCTGCGCCGGCCCACCGCCGCTCGAGAAGCAGGGTGAGGCCGTCGGGTTCTCGGCCGACGGCGCGAGCTACGCCACCATCAGCGAGGGCGAGGGCCCCGTCCTCCACCTCACCCACCCCTGACCGAACGGGACTTCGTTCCGAAGGCTCGGGCTGGCGCGCAGCGCCAGGCCGGACCTTCAGAATGGGTTGGCGATCGCGATCAGGTGGTGAGGGGGCCGTACTGGTCGGGGCGGCGGGTCGACAGGAAGGGGAACAGCTCGAGCCAGTCGCGCCGGGCGTCGAGATCGAGGTCGGCCACCAGCACCGCGGCCTGGTCTCGCGGCGCCTGCACCAGCACCCGGCCGTAGGGATCGCTGATGAACGACGAGCCGTAGAACGTGATGGGCGTGCCGGCGCCTAGGTCCTCGGTGCCGATGCGGTTGACCGCCACCATGAAGGTGCCGTTGGCGATGCCCTGGCCGACGATCACCGCGTGCCACAGCGGCTCGGTGTCGAAGCCGGGATGGTCGGGCTCGGAGCCGATCGCCGTCGGGTAGACGAGCACCTCGGCCCCGGCCAGGGAGTAGGCCCGACTGAGCTCGGGGAACCACTGGTCCCAGCACGTCGGGAACCCGAAACGGGCGGCGCCCACCGGCACCACCGGGAAGCCGCCGTCGCTGCCGATGAAGTAGCGGTCCTCGTGGTAGCCGGCGGTCACCGGGATGTGCACCTTGCGGGTGGCCGAGACCAGGGCGCCGTCGGGCGCGACGAGCACGGCGGTGTTGAACCCGCGTCCGTCGGGTGGCGGACCGCCCTCCGACTCGGGGACCCGCTCGTAGAGCGAGGCGTGGACGTGGACGTCGTGGTCGATGGCCATGGCGGTGGCCAGCTCGAGCGTGGGGCCGCCCTCGAGCGGTTCCGGCTCGGCCCACCCCGGCCCGGGGCCACGATCGGACACCGCGAAGTAGGGGCTGAGGGTCAGCTCCTGCAGGCACACGAGCTGCGCGCCCTTGGCTGCGGCGAGGCCGACGCCGTGGATGAGGTTGGCCCGGTGCTCGTCGACGTCGGCCGACCAGGCCAGCTGCACGGCCCCGACCCGGAACGGGTCCCGCTCGGCCGGCCGGGTGCGCGCCGGTGACTCCCTGACCGACCCGATGTCGGTGATCTCGACGAACTCCACCCCGCTCACCCCCTCACCCGCCCGTCCCGATCCGTTCTTGCGTGCATAACCCGAGCCAGAGCCGGATTATCCACGCAAGTTCGTGGTGGGGGGCGGCGGAGGGGGCGTACGCGGTCAGTTGGCGAGGGCTTCGCAGAAGGTCGAGAACTGCTCGACGTAGGCGTCGATGTCGGCCTCGGTGTGCTGCACCGACAACGTCCACTGCTCCTCGTCGCCCGGCGTCATGAACACGCCCCGGTTGACGGCCCACGGGAACGCGGCGCCGAACAGCTCGGGCTTGGTGGCGAGGAAGTCGCGGTAGTTGCGCGAGCGCTCCTTGCGGAACGACACGCAGCCCTTGGCGCCGAGGTCGACGGTGTGGGCCGGGATGCCGTGGGCGTCGATGGCCTTCTGGCACCCGCCGGCCAGCCGCTTGCCCAGCGCGGCGAGCCGCTCGTAGGCGTCCGGCGTCATGACCTTGGTCAGCGAGGCCAGGCCGGCCGCGGCCACCAGCGGGTTGCCGTTGAACGTGCCCATCTGGGCGGCGCCGTGGGCGATGACGTCCATGATCGCGTCGTCACCACCGAACGCCGCGCCCGGGGTGCCACCGAACAGCGCCTTGGCGAAGCACGCGAGATGGGGGCGCACGCCGTAGCGCTGGCCGGCCCCGCCCTCGGCCACCGTGGCCCCGGACTTCACCTCGTCGAAGATCAGCACCACGCCGTGGAGCTCGCACAGGCCCTTGAGCGCCTGCAGGTAGCCGGGCTCGGGCTCGACGATGCCGATGTTCATCATCACCGGTTCGAGGATCAGGCAGGCGATCTCGTCGCCCCGCTCGGCCAGCAGCTGCTCGAACGCGTCGGCGTCGTTGAACGGCACGACCAGCGTGTACTTGGCCGTGTCGGCGGGAATGCCGGCCGACATGGGGGTGGTGGAGGCCATGTCCCGACTGCCCACCGCCTCGGCGTTGGGCAGCACCGAGAACATCACCGCGTCGTGGTGCCCGTGGTAGGAGCCCTCGATCTTGACGATGACATCGCGCCCGGTGGCGGCCCGGGCCACCCGGATGGCATCCATGGTGGCCTCGGTGCCCGAGTTGGCGAACCGCACCTTGTCGAGCTCGAAGCGCCGGCAGATCTCCTCGGCCAGCTCGACGGTGGTGGGCGTCGGCGCCGCGAAGTGGGTGCCGTGGTTGACGGCATGGGTCACCGCCTCGACGATCTCGGGGTGCGCGTGGCCGGCGATGCCGACACCGAACCCGCCGTGGAAGTCGAGGTACTCGTTGCCGTCGACGTCCCACACGTGGCTGCCGTGACCCCGATCGACGTAGATCGGGTAGGGGTCGCCGGCCTGGAACGACGACGGCACGCCGAGCGGGAGGTGCTCGACGGCCCGCTCGTAGAGGGCCTTGCTGCCGGTGGTGCGGTCGAGCAGGCGAGCCATCTCGCTGTAGGCCAGCTCGGCGGCGCGGGCGCTGAGCCGGTCGCTGTGCGTCACCAGTCCGGTGGGGTCGGAGGAGGCGGTGGTGGCCATCAGTGCTTCACCATCACGTGCTTGAGCTCGGTGTAGGCCTCGATGGAGTAGAGCGACATGTCCTTGCCGTAGCCGCTGTGCTTGAAGCCGCCGTGGGGCATCTCCGACACGATCGGGATGTGGTCGTTGACCCACACCGCGCCGAACTGCAGGTCGCGGGCCATCCGCATGGCCCGGCCCACATCGGTGGTCCACACGCTGGCCGACAGGCCGTAGTCGACGCCGTTGGCCCAGGCGACGGCCTGCTCCTCGTCGGCGAAGCGCTGCACGCTGACGACCGGGCCGAACACCTCGCGCTGCACGATCTCGGCGTCCTGGGCCGGTCCGGCCACCACCGTGGGCTCGTAGAAGAAGCCTGGGCGATCGGGGATCGATCCGCCGGTGACGATCTCGGCGCCTCCCTCGACGGCCCGGGCCACCATGCCGGCGACCCGCTCCTGCTGGGCGGCCGAGATGACCGGCCCGACCGCGGTGTCGGCATCGGTCGGGTCGCCGAACGCCAGAGCGCCCACCGCGTCGCCGAGCCCGGACACGACGGCGTCGTAGACGGTCGGACCGGCGATCACCCGGCACGGAGCGGTGCAGTCCTGGCCCGAGTTGTAATAGGACATCTCGGCCAGGCACTCGACGACGGCGTCGATGTCGGCGTCGTCGAACACCACCACCGGGGCCTTGCCCCCGAGCTCGAGGTGCACCCGCTTGAGCGTCTCGGCTGCGTTCTTGGCGATGAGCTTGCCGGTGGCCACGTCGCCGGTGACCGAGACGATGGCCACCTTGGGGTTGCGCACCAGCGCGTCGCCGGCCGACTCGCCCTGGCCGGTGACCACGTTGAAGACGCCCGGAGGGAAGATCTCCGCCGCGATCTCGGCGAGCTTGAGCGCGGTCAGCGGCGTGAGCTCCGACGGCTTGAGGATGAACGTGTTGCCGGCGGCGAGCGCGGGGCCCAGCTTCCAGGTGGCCATGTTCAGCGGGTAGTTCCACGGGGCGATGCCGACGGCCACGCCGAGCGGGTCACGCCGTAGGAACGAGGTGTGGTCCTCGAGGTAGTCGCCGCCGGCCTGGGTCTGCAGGGTGCGGGCGGCGCCGGCGAAGAAGCGCAGGTTGTCGACCGTGAGGTCGAACTCGAAGTCGATGATGGAGACGGGCTTGCCCACGTTGGCCATCTCGAGGGCCTTCAGCTCGTCGAGGTTCGCCTCCACCGCATCGGCGAGGGCCAGCAGCTTCTCGGACCGCTCGCGGGGGGTGGTCTTGCCCCAGGCCTGGAAGGCGTCGTTGGCCGCGGTGACCGCCGCTTCGGCATCGGCGACCCCGCTCGATGCCACCTCGGCGATCACCTCGCCGGTGGCCGGGTTCAGCACGGTGTCGGTGGCGCCGTCCTTGGCGGCGACCCACTCACCGCCGATGAAGTTCTCGTGGTGCACGGCTCGGATCTCCTGGGCTCGCGATGGGGGTGCTCCGCAGAATCTCGCGTGATGAGCCGAGCGATGCAAGGGATTCCATTGCCAATCTGTTAATTCGAGAAGGAATCTCTTGCGAATGTGACCAAAGTCCGCGAATCTGCCGCCGTTACCTGGTGTCGGGGTTCCCCTCGCCACCGCGAGCCATCGATCCGTGGCTCGACCCGCTGTGCGTGCCCCGGGCCCGACACCGCCGCCCAGGTCCTTCTTGGGCGATGATGTCGCCCGAGCCGCTCGATGATGGGGGATCGACGCTGACCGACACCGGAATCACCACCGCCGCCGGGACCGAGCCGGTCGAGGCCACCGCTGCGCCGGTGGCCGAGACGGTGATCGAGATCGACCACGTCACCAAGCGGTTCGACGATTACGTCGCGGTCGACGATGCCCACTTCTCGATCGCGTCGGGTGAGTTCTTCTCGATGCTCGGCCCGTCCGGCTGCGGCAAGACCACCACCTTGCGGATGATCGCCGGCTTCGAGACCCCGACCGAGGGCGCCATCCGACTCGACGGCCTCGACGTGTCGAAGATCCCCCCGTACAAGCGCAACGTGAACACCGTCTTCCAGCAGTACGCGCTGTTCCCCCACATGACTGTCTTCGACAACGTGGCCTTCGGCCCCCGCAGCCAGAAGGTCGACAAGGCCGAGGTCACGCGCCGGGTCAACGAGTTGCTCGAGGTCGTGCGCCTGTCCGACTTCGCCAACCGGAAGCCCGGGCAGCTGTCCGGCGGCCAGCAGCAGCGGGTGGCGCTCGCCCGCGCCCTGGTCAACTTCCCCAAGGCCCTGCTGCTCGACGAGCCGCTCGGCGCGCTCGACCTCAAGCTGCGCCACGCCATGCAGTTCGAGCTCAAGCGCATCCAGCGCGAGGTCGGCATCACGTTCATCTACGTCACCCACGATCAGGAAGAGGCGCTCACCATGAGCGACCGGATCGCGGTCATGAGCAACGGCAACGTCGAGCAGATCGGCACCCCGACCGAGATCTACGACAGCCCGGCCACCGTGTTCGTCGCCGGCTTCATCGGCCAGACGAACCTCTGGCCGTGCACCGTCGACACCCGATCGGGCTCGCTGGCCACCGTCACCGCGCTCGGCACCAAGCTCGCGGCCGGATGCAACATCGACGGCATCAGCGCCGGCCAGCGCGCCACCCTGATGGTGCGGCCCGAGCGTCTCCAGATCACCAGCACCGAGCCGGCCGCCGGTGGAACCCACGTGGCCGGCACGGTCAGCGACCTGACGTTCCAGGGACCGGTCGTCCGGCTCGTGGTGACCGCGGCCGACGGCGCGCAGGTGCTGGCCCACGTGGGGCCCGACTCTGACCTCCCGCTCCTGCGGCCGGGCGACAACGTCTGGGCGACCTGGCCCTCCGACGCCGCCCTCGTCCTTCCCCCTGCCGACCACATCCCGCTCACCGACGACGATCTCGTCGTCGAGAGCTGACCAGCCGTACCCGCCGCACCACCCGCCACCTCGGCACCCGCACCGTGTTGAACCCGACCGCCTGCCCGACGAACCCAAGGATGACGACGACATGAACCGACCGAACGAGATCGACCCCCAGCTCCTGTCCCAGCTCGCGGACCTCCGCACGTCACGCCGCCGGTTCATGAGCAGGGGCGCGGTGCTGCTCGGTGGCCTGGCCGTCAGTCCGACGATCCTCGCCGCGTGCGGGTCGAGCAAGAAGTCCGACACCAGCAGCGGCGGCGACACCGGCACCACCGTCGCGTCCGGGTCACCCGACATGGAGGCCCTGAAGGGCACGTCCATGACGATGTTCAACTGGCCGCTCTACATCGAGGACGACGACGCCACCACGTCGCCGACGATCAAGGGCTTCACCGACTCGACCGGCGTCAAGGTCACCTACCAGTCCATCATCGACGACAACGACAGCTTCACCACCAAGTACCAGCCCGACCTCGAGGCCGGCCGGGGCATCGGCGCCGACCTCATCGTCCTCACGTCCTGGATGGCGTCGGAGTACGTCGCGAACGGCTGGGTCGAGCAGTGGCCCGACGGGTACTTCCCCAACAAGTCGAACGTCATCGAGGCGCAGGCCAACCCCGAGTGGGACCCGGACCGGATGCACAGCATCCCGTGGGCGATGGGCCAGACCGGCATCGCCTACTGGCCCGACAAGGTGGGCGGCACGCTCGACAGCGTCAACGCCATCTACGACACCAAGTACAAGGGCAAGGTCACGATCCTCGCCGAGATGCGCGACTCGGTGGGCCTCACCATGCTCGGCATGGGCAACGACCCCACCACCGGTGGGATCGATCAGGAGAACGCCGCGGTCGCCAAGATCGGTGCCGCCCGTGACGCGGGGCAGTTCCGCAAGGTCACCGGCAACGACTACACCGAGGACCTCTCGCTCGGCGACACCTGGCTGTGCATGGCGTGGTCGGGCGACATCGCCAGCCTCAAGGCCGGCAACCCCGATCTGGCCGACAAGATCGAGTTCTACATCCCGACCGAGGGCGGCATGACCTTCGTCGACAACGCCATGATCCCCATCGGCGCCAAGAACGCCCCGGGCGCGGCGGCCTTCATGAACTACGTGTACCAGCCGGACATCGCGGGGCCCCTCTACGAGGCGATCAACTACGTCTCGCCGGTCAAGGGCGCCATCGACTTCATGAGCGCCGACGCCAAGCAGAGCATCTACATCAACCCCGCCGAGGACTCGAAGCTCTACGAGTTCCGCATCCTGCCGCCGGCCGAGAACGAGGAGCTCAGCCGGGCCTTCACCGCGGCGACGCAGCAGTAGCGGAGCGACGGGGCATGGCCGACACCGACGAGTCGGGCACCAAGGCCAACCGGTGGCACACGCCGTACCTGCTGCTGTTGCCCGGCATCGTGGCGCTGATCCTGTTCTTCATCATCCCGCTCTTCAGCATCGCCAAGCTGTCGTTGCAGGACGGAGGGCTCGGCAACTACTCGACCGTGCTCCGCGACAACCAGACCGTCATCATCCGGACCTTCATCTACTCGGCTCTGGCCACCTTGGGAGCCCTGCTCATCGGGTACCCGCTCGCCTACTTCATCGCCATGAAGGGCGGGCGGTTCAAAAGCTTCCTGCTGGCTCTGGTGGTGCTGCCGTTCTTCGTGACCTACCTCGTACGCACGCTGGCGTGGAAGATCCTGCTCTACGACGGCGGCCCCGTGGTGTCGATCATGCACACGCTGCACGTGCTGCCGAAGGACCAGGGCCTGCTCGGCACCGACTTCGCGGTGATCTTCGCCCTGATCTACAACTTCCTGCCGTTCATGGTGCTGCCGATCTACGTCAGCCTCGAGAAGCTCGACCGCCGGCTGCTCGAGGCGGCCAGCGATCTCTACGGCAGCCCGCAGCGGGCCTTCCGCAAGATCACCCTGCGGCTGTCGTTGCCGGGCATCTTCGCCGGCACGCTGCTGACGTTCATCCCGGCCACCGGTGACTTCGTCAACGCCGAGCTGCTCGGGAGCGACAGGCAGGTCATGATCGGCAACATCATCGAGCGGAACTTCGGCAAGGAGTTCTTCCGACCCCAGCTCTCGGCGCTGTCGTTCATGCTGATGGCGCTCATCCTGATCGGCGTGCTGATCTACTCGCGGGCACTCGGCACGGAGGAGATCGCCTGATGGCCGTCGCCACCGGCTCCCCGTCCGCCGCCGGCCGCGAGATTCGCGAGCGGAGCGCCGAGGAACCGGCGATCCTCGGCCACGGCGGACCGCCACCGTGGTTGCGCAAGCTCGGCCGCATCGCCCTCGGCGTGGTCGCCATCGGGGCGCTCGTCTACCTGTTCGTCCCCATCGTCGTGGTGGTGGCCTACTCCTTCAACAAGCCCCTCGGGAAGTACAACTACGTCTGGCACCAGTTCTCGCTCGACGCCTGGACCGATCCGTTCCGCTATCCCGAGCTGCGCGACGCGCTGATGCTCAGCCTCAAGGTCGCCCTCGTCGTCACCCTCATCTCGGTGGTCCTCGGCACGCTGATCGCAATGGCGATGGTGAAGTACCGGTTCAAGGCCAAGGGCGCGGTGGGCACCGTGCTGGTGCTGCCGCTGACCATGCCCGAGGTCGTGATGGGCTTCTCGCTGCTGACCTGGTTCGTCGCCCTCAACTGGCAACGCGGATTCACGACCGTCGTGATCGCCCAGGTGATGTTCTCGATCAGCTACGTGGCCACCACCGTGCGGGCCCGCATCCGCGGCTTCGAGTGGCGGCTCGAGGAGGCCGCCCTCGACCTCGGCGCCAAGCCGTTCCGGGTCTTCGCCAAGGTGACCTTCCCGCTGATCCTGCCGGGGATCCTGGCCGCCGCCCTGCTGACCTTCGCCCTGTCGCTCGACGACTTCATCATCACCTACCTCAACTCGGGCATCGAGCAGACCTTCCCCATCGAGATCTGGACGCTCAAGAAGAGCCGCATCCCACCGCAGATCAACGTGTTCGCCACCACCATCCTGGTGGTGAGCATCGTGCTGGCCCTGCTCGGGGTCTACCTCGGGTTCCGGCGATCGAAGAAGCTCGGACAACTGAATCCATAGCGAATCGGCAGATTGGCAATTGATTTCGTTGTGATCTGTGGGATAGTGGGCGCGATTCATTCGTCTTCGTGAAACGGACCACCGTCATGCGCAACGCCGCTGACCTCCAGCACCTCGCCGCCAGCCACCTGTGGGGCCACTTCTCCCCGCTCGTCCTCGACGACGGCGATCAGATCGAGATCATCGAGCGGGGCGAGGGCTGCTACGTCTGGGACCAGCACGGCAAGCGCTACCTCGACGGGCTCTCGGGCCTGTTCACCGTGCAGGTCGGCCACGGCCGGGCCGAGCTGGCCGAAGCGGCCGGCAAGCAGGCGGCCGAGCTGGCGTACTTCCCGATCTGGACCTACGCCCATCCCTCGGCCATCGAGCTGGCCGCCAAGCTGGCCGAGCTGGCGCCGGGCGACCTCAACCGGGCGTTCTTCACCACCGGTGGTTCCGAGGCCGTCGAGTCGGCGTGGAAGCTGGCCCGCCAGTACTTCAGGGCCATCGGCCAGCCCGGCCGCTACAAGGTCATCAGCCGGGACATCGCCTACCACGGCACCTCGATGGGTGCGCTGGCCATCACCGGCATCCCGGCCCTGCGGGCACCGTTCGAGCCGCTCGTGCCCGGTGCGTTCCACGTGGCCAACACCAACCGCTACCGCTGCGACCTCTGCGCGCACGCCCCGGCCTGCACCCTGAGCTGCGCCGACGACATCGAGCGCACGATCCTGCAGGAGGGGCCCGAGTCGGTGGCCGCGGTGTTCCTCGAGCCGGTGCAGAACGCGGGCGGCTGCTTCACCCCGCCCGAGGGCTACTTCGCCCGGGTGCGCGAGATCTGCGATCGCTACGGCGTGCTGCTCATCTCCGACGAGGTCATCTGCGCGTTCGGCCGGCTCGGCACCTGGTTCGGCTGCGAGCGCATCGGCTACCAGCCCGACATGGTCACCATGGCCAAGGGCCTGACGTCCGGGTACGCCCCGCTCGGCGGCGTGATGGTGAGCGACAAGATCGCCGCGCCGTTCCTCGAGCCGGGCAACACCTTCATGCACGGCATCACGTTCGCCGGCCACCCGGTGAGCTGCGCCGTCGCCCTCGCCAACCTCGAGGTGTTCGAGCGCGACGACATCCTCGGCAACGTGCTGGCCAACGAGGGCGCCTTCCGGGACGCGCTCGCCACCCTGGAGGACCTGCCGTGGGTCGGCGAGATCCGCGGGATGGGCTACTTCTACGCGATCGAGCTGGTGAAGGACAAGGCCACCAAGGCCGAGTTCGAGGGCGACGAGGCCGATCGCCTGCTGCGCACCCTGCTGTCGCCGCGCCTCTTCGAGCTCGGCCTGATCTGTCGGGCCGACGACCGCGGCGACCCCGTGATCCAGCTGTCGCCACCGCTCATCGCCGGGCCCGAGCAGTTCGACGAGATCGCCACGATCATCCGCAGAGCACTGATCGAATCGATGGAGGCCCTCTGACATGCCCGACACCACGACGGCCTCCTCCTCCACCACGGTGGGTGTCCCCCGCGAGATCAAGCCCGACGAGCACCGCGTCGCCATCACCCCCGACGGCGTCCGTGAGGTCGGCCAGTACGGCGTCACCGTGCTCATCGAGGCCGGGGCCGGCGCCGACTCCAGCTTCCCCGACGACGACTACCGCCGGGCCGGCGCCGAGATCGTCACCGACGCCGACGAGGTCTGGGAGCGGGCCGACCTGGTCTGCAAGGTCAAGGAGCCGCTGGCGTCCGAGTTCGGCTACTTCCGTCCCGGTCTCACCCTGTTCACCTACCTGCACCTGGCGGCCTACCCCAAGGTCGCCGAGGCGCTCCTCGCCAACAAGGTCACCGGCGTGGCCTACGAGACGGTCGAGGCGGCCAACGGGTCGCTGCCGCTGCTCGCCCCGATGAGCGAGGTCGCCGGGCGCATGTCGGCTCAGATCGGGGCCCACTACCTCGAGCGTCACAACGGCGGTCGGGGTGTGCTCATGGGCGGCGCCCCCGGCGTCCGTCCCGCTCGCGTGGCAGTGCTCGGCGCCGGCAACGTCGGCTGGAACGCCGCGTGGATGTGCGCCGGCATGGAGGCCGAGGTCGACCTGCTCGACAAGAACGTCGACCGGCTCCGCTTCATCGACCAGATCCAGATGGGTCGCATCACGACCCTCACGTCGAACCGCGGCCAGGTCGAGCGGGTGATCGCCGAGGCCGACCTGGTCATCGGGGCCGTGCTCGTGCCCGGCGGTCGGGCCCCGGTCGTGGTCACCGAGGAGATGATCCGGTCGATGAAGGCCGGCGCGGTCGTGGTCGACATCGCCATCGACCAGGGCGGGTGCATCGAGACCTCGCACGAGACCAGCCACGCCGACCCGGTGTTCGAGAAGCACGGGGTCGTCCACTACGCGGTGGGCAACATGCCCGGTGCGGTGCCGTTCACGTCCACCTACGCGCTGACCAACGTGACCGTCCCCTACCTCGCCGAACTGGCCCGGCTCGGACCGGCCGAGGCCGCCCGCCGAGACCCGGCCCTGGCCCTGGGCTTCAACACCGCCGGCGGCCACGTGACCAACGAGGCCGTGGCCGAGGCCCTGGGTTCGCCCCACACCACGGTGGCCGACGCGCTCGGTGGCAGCTGATCCGCCTCGGGCCGGTGCTGCCGTCGCCGCTTCGCGCCCGTGGGCCACAATGACCTCGACAGCACGCCGGCGCGGGAGGCAGATGACACCAATGGCCAGAGGACGAGGATCACCACCCTCCGTGGCGCTCGACGACATCGACAAGGCCATCATCCGGGAGCTGCAGGTCGACGGTCGCATGCCCTACGCCAAGCTCGGGCCGGCCGTCGGGCTGTCCCAGGCCGCGGTTCGCCAGCGGGTGCAGCGACTGATCGAGAGCGGGGTCATGCAGGTCGTGGCCGTGACCGACCCCATCATGGTGGGCTTCAGCCTGCAGGCCATGATCGGCGTGCGGGCCGAGGGCGACCTCCGCCTGGTGGCCGAGAAGCTGAGCGCGGTGCCCGAGGTCGCCTACGTGGTGATCACCTCCGGCGGGTTCGACCTGCTGGCCGAGGTCGTGTGCGAGGGCACCGAGGAGCTTCTCGCCCTGCTCAACGACGTGATCCGCTCGACCCCCGGCGTCACCACCGCCGACGCCTTCACCTACCTGCACCTCCAGAAGCAGACCTACAGCTGGGGCACGCGCTAGGAGGACATCATGGCGATCGCCGATGGGCCGGTGCTCGACGTGCGGCCGCTGCTGCCCGGTGAGCGCCGCGATCTGCTCGAGCTGCTGACCGACCTGACGCCCGAGGAGTGGGCGGCTGACACCGCGTGCCCGGGGTGGACGGTGAAGGACATCGCCCTGCACGTCCTCGGCGAGGAGCTCGGCTGGCTGTCACGGGGTCGGGACGGCGACACGAGCGGCCTGCTCGACGACTCGATCGGGTACCGCGAGTTCGTGCAGTTGCTGGACGACAAGAACCAGCGATGGGTCGACGGGGCCGGTGGCCTGAGCCCCCGAGTCGTGATCGACCTGCTGCGGTGGTCGGGCGACGAGCTGGATCGCTACATCGAGCGCATCGACCTCGACGAGCCCAGCTCGGTGATCTGGTCCGGGCCCGAGCCGACGCCGCGGTGGTTCGACCTCGCCCGTGACTTCACCGAGCGGTGGGTGCACCAGCAGCAGATCCGCGACGCGGTCGGCCGGCCCCGGCTCGACGAGACCCATACCGGGGCCGTGCTGCGGACGTTCCTCTGGGCCCTCCCGCATCACTACCGCGGGGTGACCGCGGCGGAGGGGTCGACCGTGGCGATCTGGATCACCGGACCCGGCGGAGGAGCGTGGGGTCTGGTCCGCGTGGGCGAGGCCGCCTGGGACCTGAGCGAGGGCGAGCCCGATCGCCGCGACGCCGAGGTCGCCCTCTCGTCGGACGCGGCCTGGCGGGTGCTCACCGGGGGGACGGTGCCCGACGAGGCCGTCGAGCTCCGCGGCGAGCTCCACCTCGCCCACCCGTTCCGCTCCGCCCGCGCCATCATCGTCTGACCACCCTGACCCACGCCTCAGTTGCGCTTCCTGTCCCTCGAGCGACGTCGCTCGCTCCGCTGATGGGACAGGTTCGACGCCTTCAGGTGCCGACGACCGTGAAGCCGAGCGATCGGGCGGCCTGAGCCTGACGGACGTCGAACGTGAGGAACCTCAGAGCCGCACCTCCCGCACGCTGGGCGGCGCCGAGGTGGAGCGCGTCGAGCGTGCGCACGCCGGTGGACTCGGCGACCAGTGCCGCGGCCTCACAAGTGTCGGCATCGAGGGCGAGCACCCCCAACCCGCTGAGGTCACGTTCGAACTGATCCCGTGCCGCAGTCAGGTCACGACCCTCGAGAAGCCGGCTCAGGTTCCGCCGCACCTCCACAGTGGTGTGGGCCGCGGTCACCGCGATCTCGGCCTCATCGAGAAGCGAGGTGACGACATCGGAACCCGCTTCGAGGACATACCGCCTGAGGAGCGCGCTCGAGTCGACGTAGAGGTTCACTCGTCGCGGTCCTCGCCGAGGACATCGGCGACCGTCCGCTGTGCGGGCCTCGGCTGGAAGCGTTCGAAGCCATGGCGAGCCGGCGGGGTGATCCACCCCTCGGCGATCCCCTGCTCGACGCGGTCGACGTCGGGGAGCGGCGTGAGGAGGGCCTTCGGCACGCCTCGATCGGTCACCCGGATCGACTCGCCCGAGGCGGCACGATCGAGATAGGCCGACAGGTGCTTCTTGAGTTCCCGCACGCCCACATCCATGTGGTCATCTTAGGACGATGATGTGACCACATCAACGGCACCGGCCCGGCCGGATCAGCTGTCGAAGCCGACGCCGAAGCGGTCGAGGGTGCGCAGCCAGGGGCCGCGACGGCCTTCATGGCGATCGGCCGCGGCAATGGCCCGGCGGGTGCGGTCGATACCGAACGAGCGAAGCGGCTCGGGTGGGAACGGGAGCGGCTTGCGGCGGACGAACCGCAGGCGGGTCAGCTCGGTGGGCTCGCCGGCGAGCAGGTCGAGCGCCACGCGGGCGCCGAAGCGGCTCGCCCCCACGCCCAGGCCGGTGTAGCCGACGGCGTAGGCGACCCGCCCGCCGTGGGCGGTGCCGGCGGTGAGGGTGAAGCGGGTGGTGGTGGCGATCGGGCCGCCCCACCGGTGGGTGAAGCGCAGGCCCTCGAGTTGGGGGAAGGTCTCGAAGAACTGCCGGGCCAGCAGCTGCTGGGTCTCGTCCCGCTGCTCGAGCTCGGGGCCGACGCCGTTGCCGCGGTGGTAGACCGCGTCGTAGCCGCCCCAGAGGATGCGGTCGTCGACGGTGCGGCGGTAGTAGTGGAACTGGTTCGACGCGTCGGCGAGGCCCTGGCGCCCGGACCACCCGATGGCCTCGAGCTGGTCCGGTCGCAGTGGCTCGGTCATCAGCACGTAGTCCCACACCGGCACCACCCGCGCCCGGATGGCCGGGACGAGCCCGCGATACGCGTTGGTGGCGAGCAGCACCCGATGGGCCCGCACCGACGCGTGCACGCTGCGGACGACCATCTCGCGCTGGTCGAGCATCGCCGGGCCCGGCACCCGATCGTGTTCGAGACCGGTGACGGGCGTGTGGTCGTGCACCCGCACGCCGAGGCGCACGGCCGCGTCGCGGAGCCCCCAGGCGAGACGAGCCGGGTCGACCAGGGCCACGCCGTCGTGCGCCCACATCGCGCCGAGGTAGGTCGGCGAGTGCACCTGCGCCCGCGCCTCGTCGTCGGAGAGCAGCTCGACCCGCTCGCCGAACCGCTCGTGCAGGTCGACCGCCTCGGCCAGGTCGGGCACCTGCCAGGGCGCGGTGGCGAAGGTCAGCTCGCCGGTGCGCTCGACCCGGGCGTCGATGCCATGGCGGTCGAGGCTCGTGAGCAGCGCGTCGAAGTTCTCGAGGCCGAGGCGGTGCAGCTGGTCGATCTCGTCGGGGAAGTGGCTCAGGCCATTGGCGAGACCATGGGTGAGCGATGCCGACAGGAACCCGCCGTTGCGGCCCGAGGCGCCGACGCCGACCTCGCCGGCCTCGAGCACGACCACGTCGAGGTCGGGCTGCTCCTCCTTGGCCTGCACCGCGGCCCACAGGCCGGTGAAGCCGCCGCCGACGACGACCAGGTCCGCGGCGGTCGCGCCCACGAGCGGCGGGCTCGGGTCGGGCCGGTCGGGCTGGTCGAGCCAGAACGGTGCGGGTGAGGCATCGCGGAGCGCCGCCTCGACGCCGGGGGTCAGGGCCGAGGTCACGCCCGGCTCACCTCGACGCTCGGCGACCGGCGCACGGGCCATGGGTCACGGGCGGGCCCCGATCGAGCGCAGCGACTCGGCCGTGGCCGACACGCAGAGGTCGAGGTCGTCGTCCTCGATGACGAGGGGCGGGCAGAACGCCAGGACCGCGGTGCCGATCGGGCGGGCGATGACCCCCCGCTCGAGCAGGCCGGCCCGCACGTCGAGCGCGCTCACCGACGGGTGCATGGCGAGCGACCAGATCGCACCTTCGCCCCGCACCTCGGCCACCAGACCCTCCTCGACCAACTCGGAGAAGCCCCCGCCGAGCCGCTCGCCGATGTGGGGCACCCGGTCGAGCAGGTGCTCGTCGCGGATGATGGCGATGTTGGCCAGCCCGGCCACGCAGCAGGCCGGATGGCCGCTGTAGGTGTAGCCGTGGCGCAGCAGGAAGTCGGCGTCGGACTCGAGCGCCTCGCGCACGCGCGGCCCGACGATGACGCCACCGAGCGGGAGGTACCCCGAGGTCACGCCCTTGGCGAACGTGATCATGTCCGGCGTGACCCCGTAGAACTGCGAGGCGAACCACGTGCCGAGCCGACCGAAGCCGGTGATGACCTCGTCGAAGATCAACAGCGCGCCGGCCTCGTCGCAGAGCTTGCGGAGGCCGCGCAGGTACTCGACCGTGGCCGGGTAGACGCCACCGGCCCCGATGACCGGCTCGGCGATGACCGCGGCGATCTCGTCGCCCCGCTCGTCGAAGAACTGCTCGGCGCTCGACAGGTCGTCGTGGGCGATCTGGGCGGTCGGTCCGAGCAGCGGGCCCCACCCCTCCTGGTTGAGGGGCAGTCCCTGCACGGAGAGCCCCCCGAAGTTCACGCCGTGGTAGGCGTGCTGACGCCCCACCAGCACGTGGCGTCCGGGATGGCCCAGGCGGGTGAAGGTCATGCGGGCCAGCTTCAAGGCGGTGTCGACCGCCTCGGAGCCCGAGCTGGTCAGGAACACCCGCGCGTCGGGGATGGGGCTCAGCGCCGAGATCTCGGCGCACACCCGCTCGGCGGGCTCGTTGGTGAAGATGTCGAAGGTGTTGTAGTTCTCGAGCGTGCGCATCTGGGCGTCGACGGCGTCGGCGATGTCGGCTCGCCCGTGGCCCACGTTGCAGTACCAGAGGCTGGCCAGGCCATCGACGTAGCGGCGGCCGTCGGCGTCGAAGACGGCCGCGCCCTCGCCCCGGACGATCGTGATGAAGTCGTCGGCCGCCGGCCGGGCGAACGGGTGCAGGAACGGGCTCAGGGCCACAGGGCCGACCTCCGGGAGACGCACGATCAGGGCCCGCTCAGTGTGCCTCACCGGCCAGGACGCTGACGAGCGGTGCGCCGGCACCGGCGAGCGGTCCGCTCGCAGGCGCAGGTAGATGCGGTTCGATCAGTGGTGAGAGGTCGGTGAGTCGATGGATTCCGCGGCCTCGGCCTCGAGCTGGCCGCGCTCGGCGTCCCGGGCGATGCCCTCGATCATGTCCGGGAACACGAACCGGTGGAACGGCGCCACCGCCAACCAGTAGGCCCGACCCATCAGGCCCCTCGGGTGATAGCGGGCCAGTTGGCGCAGCGTGCAGCCCGGCGCACCAGGCGGCCGGGCACGAGATCCTCGACCCGCCAGAAGTCGAGCGGGTCGCCCACGCGCAGCTCGGTCGGGCTCCGTCGACCGCGACGCATGCCGACCCCGCCGATGACCTTGTCCATCAGGCCCCGCACGGTCCACAGCCATTCGCCGCTGTACCAGCCGGTGTCGCCGCCGATCGCCTCGACGCTCCGGTAGACGACGGCCGCGGGCGCCTCGACCCGGCGGGTGCGCTCGTCGCGAAGCACCGTGCCGCCGGCCCACGCCGGGTCGGTCGGCATCGGATCGGCCGGGCGCCGGCCACCGAGCTCGGCGCCGGCCCAGCTCGTGACCACCATCCCCGACCGGATGCGGCCGAGGGCGGCCCGCACCGCCTCGCGGTAGGTGAGCAGCCGGCCGGGCAGCAGCGTCTCGATGGCGTCGTCGTGCACGACGACCTCGTTCACCAGGCCCTCGACCAGGGGTCGGGCCAGGCCCAGCGGCAACGGCGTGACCAGACCGACCCCGCGCGACGACAGCCCGGGCGAAAGCACCGGCACGGCGATCGGCTGGCACCGCGTCTCGACCCACTTCGGCGTCACCATCACGGGGAGCACCTCGACCAGGTAGCGCAACATCTCGAACGACGCGCTGCCCGACCCGATGATCACGGCAGCCCGCAGCTCGGTCACGGGCACCGGCCCGTCGGCGAGCACCCGCCCCACCTCGTGTCGACTGGCCAGGTGCGGGGACAGCTGCTCGCTGCCGTCGCCGAGGCCACCGAGGTAGACGATGCGCCGGACACCTGCCGCGGTGGCGTGGTCCCGCACGTTCTCGGCCGCCAGGCGATCCTGCTCGACCAAGTCGGCCGAGCGGCCGATCGTGTGCACCAGGTAGTGCAACGCATCGACGCCGTCGAGCGCGCCGGTGAGGTCGCCGTGCACGTCGCCCTGCACCACCTCGACCCGATCGATCCACGGCGCTGCACCGAGCTTGGCCGGGCTCCGTACCAGGCAACGGACGCGATAGCCGGAGTCGAGCAGCTCCCCCACCAGCCGGCCCCCGATGTAGCCGGAGGCCCCGGTCACCTGCACGAGGCTGCCGGGCCGCACGGCCGGTCCGTCGTCGGTGGCGTCGGTGGTGGTCACCAGCCCAGCGTGGTGGCGTTCCGCGGCCGACTCGCAGTCGGAGGCGTCGAACCACCCCGAATCGTCGCCCGGTCCCACCCTGATGGCAGGAAACGTGGGGAATACGTCATTGCAGACAGACGACCCCAGCGGCGATCATCGGGTCATGACCTCGACATCGTCGTCGCTCACGGCCTCGGGCCCGTCCCGCCGCCGCGTCGTCATCGTCGTCTTCGACGGGGTGCAGAGCCTCGACCTCACCGGACCGCTCGAGGTGTTCACCGGCGCCGACCAGTACGTCCAGGCCCGCCTCGCCCGGCGCGAGGGCGGCAGCGCCGCCCTGGTCGGCTACGACGTGGTCACCGCGGCCCCGACGCCAGGTGCGATGCGGACGTCGAGCGGGTTGACGATCGCAGCCGACTCCACGCTCGCCGAGGTCGCCGGACGCGACGAGATCGACGGGCCGATCGACACGCTCGTCGTCGCCGGCGGGGCGGGCGTCGCCGAGGTCCTGCACCAGGGAGCCACCATCGAGCTGATCCGCCGCATCGCCGCCCGCTCGAGACGGGTCACTTCGGTCTGCTCCGGCGCGTTCCTGCTGGCCGAGGCGGGCCTGCTCGACGGGCGTCGGGCCACCACCCACTGGGCCCGCTGCCGCGAGCTCGCCGAGCGCTACCCCGCCGTCACCGTCGAACCCGACCCGATCTTCACCCGCGACGGCAACGTCTACACCTCGGCCGGCGTCACCGCGGGCATGGACCTGGCCCTCGCCCTCGTCGAGGAGGACCTCGGCCGCGAGGCCGCCCTCACCGTGGCCCGCCACCTGGTGCTGTTCCTCCACCGACCGGCCAACCAGGCCCAGTTCAGCGCGCACCTCAGCACGCAGCTCGCCGACCGCGACGAGCTCCGTGCCCTGCAGGAGTGGATCGCCGACCACGTCGCCGAGGACTGCTCGGTCGATCGCCTGGCCGAACGGGCCGCGATGAGCCCCCGCCACCTGGCCCGACTGTTCAGCGAGCAGGTCGGCACCACGGTGGCGCGCTACGTCGAGCAGGTGCGGGTCGAGACCGCCCGCCGCCGGTTGGAGGAGTCGGCCGAGCCGATCGCATCGGTGGCCGCCACCTGCGGGTTCGGGACGGCCGAGACGATGCGCCGCACCTTCCTGCGCACCGTGGGCGTCGGCCCGGCCGAGTACCGCCGCCGGTTCCGCACGGCCGTCGCCTGAGTCGCGCCGCACGGCCGTCGCCTGAGCCACCGCCTGAGGCACCACCTGAGCGACCAGCGGCGACCGGGCCGGGGCGCGAGGCCGTCCTACGCTGAGCGACCGTGACCGGCGCGCCTCCTCCCCCCGCCGCGACGCCCGCGCCCCCACCTCCGCCACCCCCACCGACGGCTCCACCGCCGACACCCGGCGAAGGCGGGGCCCGACCGCTCCCCGCACCGCTCGCCCGCCTGGGGGCCCGCCATCCTCTCGTGATCGCCGCGGTGATCGTCACCATCGCCGTCACGCTGGTCGCGGCGGTGACCACCCTCGCCGGCTTCCTCGCCGGGCGCTGGTGGGTGTTCGACCTGGTCACGAGCTACCGGCCCCAGGAGGCCATCGCCCTCGCCGTCGCGGTGATCATGGCGATGTCGCTGCGCTGCTGGAAGACCCTGCCGATCGCGATCGTCGCTCTCGCCCTCAACGTCTGGCAGGTGGCCCCCGTGTATCGCGACCATCAGCCACCGGCCGCCGCCGGGTCGGCCCACCTCACCATCGCCCACATCAACCTGCAGAGCAGCAAGGGCGACATCCCGGCCATGACCCGGTGGCTCGCCGGTCACCCGGCCGACATCGTGGTGGTGCTCGACACGCAACGCGACCTGGCCACCACCGTGTACCAGGGAGTCAGCGGCTACTCGATGATCTACCCGGCCGTGACCGGCACCACCACGAACAAGCGGAACAAGCGGACCTCGGTGACCTTCTCGCCCCGGAGCGCCGAGGTGGTCGTGCTCACCGACATCGACGGCGTCACCGCGGACGAGCCGAGCACGCCCGACCTACCCGCGTCATCGGTCGCGATCGACGCGTCGATCGGTGAGCAGCACGTGAGCCTGCTCGGGCTGCACACGCAGTCGCCCACCACCCCGGAGCGGCACGCCCTGCGCGACACCCAGCTCGGTGCCGTCGACGCGCTGGCTGCGCGACACCCCGCAACCGGCCGTGGCCTTCGGCGACTTCAACGTGACGTACTACTCCCCGGTGCTGAAGGACGTGCTCGACGACACCGGGGCCCGGTCGTCGCAGCTCGGGTTCGGCATCCAGGCCACCTGGCCGGTGCAGTTCCGCCCGGCCGGCATCGGCATCGACCAGTCGATCTACACGGGCAACCTCACCGCGGTGCGTCGCCAACGGGGCCCGAACTTCGGGTCCGAGCACCGGGTGCTGATCGTGACCTACGCGCTCGCGGCCTGAGAGCTCGACCGCCGGGCCCGCCCTCGGGCGACGTCGTCGCCCCCGGTGCTGAGCGCCAGCACCATGGCCGGGCGGTCGTGGTCGCGGCAGTGGCAGCGGGGCGGCCACCGCGACTAGAACCTGTTTCAGAAATGGGGGACACGGCCCGACGGCCGCCGCCCTCGGCCGCGACCCTCAGGAGCCCCGATGGACCAGCTCGACCAGCCGTTCGACGACCCGGACCTGCCGCACCGCTACCGAGGCAAGCGGGTGATCGTCACCGGCGCGGCGTCGGGCATCGGGCGCTCGTCGGCCATCCGCCTGGCCGCCGAGGGAGCCCAGGTCTGGTGCGCCGACATCAACGGCGAGGGCGCCGCCGCGACGGCGGCCGAGATCACCGGCAAGGGCGGCGAGGCCCGGTCGAGCCGAGTCGACGTCACCTCACCGGCCGAGTGCGCGGCCCTCGTGGCCGCCGCGGTCGAGGCCTTCGGGGGGCTCGACGTGCTGTGCAACATCGCCGGCATCGGGGGCATGGCCCACTTCGCCGACGAGACCCCCGAGCGCTTCGACCGCATCTTCCAGGTCAACGCGGCCGGCCCGTTCCACCTCAGCCAGGCGGCCCTCCCCCACCTGATCGAGACCAAGGGCAACATCATGAACCTGGCCTCGACGGCCGGCGTGATCGGCCAGGCGTACGTGGCCGCCTACTGCGCCTCGAAGCACGCGCTCGTCGGGCTCACCCGCGCCATGGCCATCGAGCTCGGACGCCAGGGCATCCGCGTCAACGCGGTCTGCCCCGGTGGCGTGAACACCAACATCATGGGCGACTTCATGCCGCCCGAGGGCGCCAGCATGTCGCTGATCAGCCGGGCCTTCCTGCTGCGCGAGATGCAGGAGCCCGAGTCGGTCGCGGCCATGGTGGCCTACGTGTGCTCACCCGAGGCGTACTACGTCAACGGCGCCATCCTCTCGATCGACGCCGGCACCACCACCGGCTGACCGCCAACGCCGGTTCCGGGCGTTCAGCCGTCGGCCACGTCGACCGCGTCGACCGCGGCCTGCGACTCGCGTGACGCCCAGCCGTAGATGCCCTTGGCCATGAGCGACCGCTCGTCGGCGCGGCGGCGGGCGTAGACGTCGGCCCGAGCCCGCTGCGCGTCGAGGTCGTCGGGGTCCGCCCGGGCGGCCAGCTCGACGAGGTGACAGGCCATGCGGAAGTCCCCGGCGTCGGCCAGCTCGAGGGCTCTCCGCACGAGCACGTCGACCCCGCCGGCCAGGGCCGCGGTCTCGATGGCCACGGCCGCGTCCCGGGGTGGCTTGAGCCGCGACGGGTTGCCGTCGTACCAGCCGCCGTACATGCGCCACACGTTGCGCACCACGAACTCGGGCTCGTCGTAGGTCGGCTGCAGGTAGGGCTTGGCCAGCAGGTGATCGGGCACCCGCACGGTGTGCACGATCTCGTCGAGCGGCGCGCCCGCGTTCATCAGGTCGAGGGTCTGCCCGACCAACCCCTCGAGCGCGGTGGCGACGTCGTCGAGCACGGTGTGGATGCGCTCGGCCCCGGCGATGGGCAGGCCGTGGGCCGGCAGCAGGAGCTCGGGCTCGAGCGCGGCGATCTCGCGCAGCGCCCGGGCCCACTCGAGGGGGAACCGCTGCACCTTCTGTGGGTTCCCGGCGTTGGGGAAGACCCAGATCAGCAGGTCGCCGGTGCAGACCGTGCGGCGCGACGGGATCCACGACCAGGTGTGGTCGTCGGTCTCCCCCTCGGCGTGGCGCAGCTCGAGGTCGAGACCGCCGACGTGCAGCTGCATCCGATCGCGGTAGGTCACCGTCGGGCGTACCCAGTCGCGGGGGAACGCGGCCCCGTCGTGCGTTCCGGTCAACCCGGTGCCGCCGAACTGCCGATGGTTGATCACCGCGTTGTAGCCGTTGGTCAGGTCGTAGCGATCGAAGCGCTCCGGCACCTGCTCGTGGCCCACGACCGCGGGCCGGCGGGCGCCCCGCTCGTCGGCATCGGCCATCACCGCGCCGGCCCCGCCCACGTGATCGACGTGACCGTGGGTGTAGACGAGCGTGTGCACCGGGTCGGTGCGCCACCCCCGCAGGCTCTTCACGACACCTGGTCCGAACGCGCCGAGGCTGGCGTCGAACAGCACCAGCCCGTCGCCCGAGTCGAACGCCACCACGTGCGAGAAGGCCTCGACCATGGCCACTCCGTCGGCCACCTCGGACAGCTCGAGGGTCACCCGGTTGACCGGGCCCAGGCCGGTGCCGTCGGCGGGAACCCCCTCGTCGATGAAGCGCCGCGAGAGTTCGAGCAGGTCGGCCATGGTGTCCCCCGGGTGCGAGCCACCGTTCGCGGTGGTGATCGTCGGCCGGCGCAGCATAGGCCCGCCGCGCGTAGGCCTTTCGGCCTATGTCCGGGTACGGTGGGTGGGTAGCACCGCACGGACCACCACTGTCAGGAGGATGGGCCCATGACCCTCTCCGATCGCCTCCGGGCCGCCGAGCAGCAACGGCGAGGCATCGCAACTGACGACGACGACACGATCGACCTCACCTCGGGCGCGGCGGTCATCGACCTCACCGCTCGTCGCCAGCGGGCGTCCGGAGCCGATCCCGGCCGGGGCCGGGCGGGCGACACGCTCCAGCCCTACCGCTTCGACCGGTCGCCCGACGAGCCCGTGTGGTCCGCCGGCGCCGAGGGCATCAGCTACAACCCGGTCCGCGACGGCGACGCCACCAGCGCCTTCGGCGAGGTCTCGCCCCTCATGGCCGATCGCACGACCGACATCACCTGCCCCAAGTGCGGCGGTGTCACCCAGGTCGATCTGTTCGACCAGGTGCACCAGACCACCAGCCTGAGCTGCCTGACCTGCTTCCACATGTTCCGGGTGCAGGTCTGATCGCAACCCTGCTCGGCGCCTGACCGACGGGCGATCAGCGCAGGCGCTTCTCGCGGTACATGGCGTGGTCGGCGCGGGCCAGCAGCTCGTCGAAGGTCACCGAGGGGTCACGGGTGGACTCGACGCCGATGCTGGCCCCGATGCGGACGGTCGAACCGCCCAGCATCAGCGGCACGGCGATGGCGGCCTGGATGCGGTCGACGACCTCCCGCACCTCGTGCTCGGGCAGCGACTCGCAGAAGGCGACGAACTCGTCGCCGCCCAGGCGCGCCACGGTGTCGACGCTGCGGACGATCTGGCGCAACCGGCTGGCGATCTCGGCCAGCACCTGGTCGCCGATGGTGTGCCCGTAGGTGTCGTTGATCGCCTTGAAGCCGTCGAGATCGATGAACAGCACCGACACCGCGCCCCGATCCGGGTTGAGGCGGGCGCAGGCCTGCTGCAGCCGGTCCTCGAGCAGCACCCGGTTGGGCAGGCCGGTCAACGGGTCGTGGGTGGCCTGGTGCGTGAGCTCCGACTCGGCCCGGCGGCGGTCGGTGACGTCGTCGACCGTGGCGATCCAGCCGACCCGTCGCCCCGGGGTCCCGAGCGGCACGAACCGCGCCGTCGCCCAGCGGATGAACAGGCCGGTGTGGATGCGGAACATCACCTGTTGGGGCAGGCCCCTGGAGAGCACGGCCTCCATGGCCGAGATCACGTCGGGCCGGTCCTCGGGGTCGATCAGGCGCTCCCACCCGTGGCCCAGCAGCTGGCTCGACGACAGGTTGAAGATGTGGACCGCCGCCTCGTTGCAGAACACCACCCAGCTGCTCGAGTCGGCGGAGAGGATGCCGAGCGGCACCGCCTCGGCCAGCGAGTGGAACCGCTCGGTGTCCTGATCGGGCGGCGTCTCGGTCCACGCCGCCTCGTCGCTGACGTCGCGCACCCGCACGACCGTGCCCCCGTGGAGCACCTCGTCGCCGGCCGACGCGTTGAAGATGGCCGCTTCGAGCACGCCGCCACGAGCCGTCGGCGTGGCGGGCCCGCACCCGGATGCGATCGTGGTAGTCGACCGTGTGGCGAGCCCGCTCGATGAGGGCGAAGATCTCCGGCAGGTCGTCGGGGTGGAGGTACTCGGCGATGTGGGTGCCGAGCTTCTCGACGGAGTAGCCCAGCATCACGTCCTGGGACCCCGCGGTGATCACGGAGTCGGCGGACACGAACAGCAGGAACTCGGACGAGTAGCGGAGCAGTGCACGCTGAACCTCGTCGGAGCTCCCGGTCTGCACAGCGTCGTCACGGTCTTCGTCACGGTCCATGCATGCCTCTCTGGGCGGGTGGCACCAATGGAGAAGCTCCACTGACAGGAGGCGCCACCGCGCCCGTTGCACAGAGGCATCGGCCGATTCGACGCCCGGCTCCATAGGCCGCGCGGCCCGTCGTGAGATCGTTCCCGAGGTGGAGCCCGCCCCGCCCGCCCGCCGGCGGTCGCTACCGGCCGAACATGGCCAGCCACTCCTGCTCGGAGCGCGGGCTTGAACACGTAGTTCCACTTGCGGGTCTCGCCCATGGTGGCCGACGGCTCGACCGAGTAGAGGTGGCCCGGGAACAGCACCGCGTCGTCCGGCACCCTGGCCAGGGTGGTGGTGATGCTGCGGTAGAGCTGGGCCGGGTCGCCACCGGGCAGGTCGGTGCGACCGCACCCCTCGAGGAACAGCGTGTCGCCGGCCACGAGCCGGTTGTCGACGAGGAAGCACTGGCTGCCCGGGGTGTGCCCGGGGGTGTGCAGCAGCTCGATCGGGATGTCGCCGACCATCACGACGTCGCCACCCTCGTGCTGCACCAGATCGGTGACCGACGTGTCGGTGACCCGCAGCACCCACGGCGCCTCGTCGGCCTGGACGTGCACCGGCACCGGGACCAGCTCGAGCAGCTCGTGCACCCCCTGGATGCTGTGGCCCATCATGTCCCCGCCCACGTGATCGGGGTGGTAGTGCGTGGCCAGCGCGCCGGTGAGGTGCATGCCGTCGGCCGCGACCACCTCGAGGATCCCCGGCACGTCGTAGGCCGCGTCGATGACGACGGCCTCGCCCGTCTCGCGGTCGCCGACGAGGTAGACGAAGTTGACCATCTGCCGGGCGATCGGGTCGGTGCGGGCGATGTCGCGCCCGGCGAGGAGCTGGCGGAAGTAGAGGCGATCGGTCGAGTCGGACGTCATGGCGCCCCATGGTAGGGACCGGCCCACGACTGGTGGCGACGCGTCCCGAAACGCGACCCTCGGCCGCCCGAGACGCGGTGACGACCATCGGGGAGCAGCAGTACCGTGACGCCGATGCGGAGCTACACCGTCGTCGGACTGGGCGCCATCGGCGGCTACTACGGGGCCCGCCTGCACCAGGCCGGCCACCCCGTGCGCTTCCTCGCCCGCAGCGACGCCGCCCACGTCTGCGAACACGGCCTGCGGGTCGACTCGATCGACGGCGACGCGGTGCTCGACGTCGACGTCTACGCCGACGCTGCGCTCGTGCCCCCCAGCGACGCGCTCATCGTCGCGGTGAAGACCACCGCCACGGCCGGCGTCCTCGACCTGCTGGCGCCCCTCGTGGCCCCAGGCGGCTCGGTGCTCGTCATGCAGAACGGCCTCGGCGTCGACGCGCCGGTCGCGGCGGCCGTGCCCGACGACGTCGCCGTCCTGGGCGTCATGTGCTTCATGTGCTGCAACAAGGTCGGCCCCGGCCACATCCACCACCTCGACCAGGGCGCGGTCGCCCTGGGCGAGCACCGGGCCGACGGCTCGCCCGCCGGCGTGACGCCCGCGGTCGACGCCGCCGTCGGCGACCTCGAGGCAGCCGGGGTCACGGCCACCGCGCTCGACGACCTCGAGACCGGTCGCTGGAAGAAGCTGGTGTGGAACATGGCCTTCAACGGCCTGTCCGTCACCGCCGACGCCCAGACCGACCGCCTGGTCGACCGATCCCGAGCTGCGGGCCCGGGCCATCGAGATCATGGGTGAGGTGGTCGCCGCCGCCGCGGCCGTCGGCCACGGCTTCGACCCGGCGTTCGTCGATCGGATGGTGGCGACGACCGAGGCCATGACCCCGTACAAGCCGAGCATGAAGCTCGACTACGAGGCCGGTCGGGCCCTCGAGCTCGACGCCATCTACGCCGCCCCCATCGCCGCGGCCCGAGTCGCCGGCGTCGACATGCCCGCGTCGGCCGCCCTGCTCGCCGAGCTGCGCGCCCTTGACCCGTCGGGGTCACCCTGACATCCTTACTGTGAGGACGAAGTAAGGAGTGCAGTTATGGACGCGGCTGCCAGGATCACGTCGAAAGGACAGATCACCGTGCCCAAAGCTGTTCGGGATGCCCTCGGCATCGAGACCGGGGACGAAGTCGTCTTCCGCGTCGAAGGCGATCGAGCCGTGATGGCGAAGACCGCTGACCTCCTGTCGCTCGCGGGCTCGTTCTCCGTACCGGCCGCCAGACGAAACGCGAGTTGGGACGATGTCCTCCGCACTTCGAGGGCGAGTCGGGCCGCCCGTCACAGGTGAGCGCCTTCGTCGACACGAACGTCCTCGTCCGCCACTTCACCGGTGACCCGCCGACGACGGCCTCCAGAGCGACCGCGTACCTCGCGTCGGCCGACGAGCTCCTGCTCACCGACCTCGTCGTCGCCGAGACGGTGTACGTCTTGGAGTCGGTCTACGAGGCACCAAGAGATCGAGTCGCGCACGCCGTCCGGTCCCTGCTCGCGTTTCGCTCGATCGTCACGGTCGACCCCGCCCTCCTGCTCCGGACGGTCGAGGTCTACGAGACTGCCCGCCTCGACTTCGCCGAGGCCTACCTGGTGGCCAACGCAGAGAGCACAGGGGTCGATCGGATCGCCTCGTTCGACAGGGCCATCGACCAGGTCACGACCGTCGAGCGCATCGAACCCTGACACCCGGGAACCAGCGCGACCCGGCTCGGGTCACCGGTTCGGATGAAGTCGGGAGCGGTTCGACTCAAGGCTCCTGGCGGCTGAACCAGTCGCGCCACACGGACTTGAAGGCGCGGTCGTAGCGGTCGTACTCGGCGCGGAGGGGGTCGCCGGGCCAGGACGGTGGGAGCAGCTCCGTGGGGAGCAGCGGGTCGGCGAGCAGGTGGCGCAGCACCGCGGCCGAGAGCACGAAGCCGGGGGCGAGGGCGGCGGTGTCACCGGCCTCGAGCTGGTCGACCAGCTCGTCCATCTCGGCCCGCAGGCCGGACGCGGCCCGCGACCAGCCGTCGAGGTCCCAGAGCCGCGCCGCCAGCTCGGCCGGGTGCTCGTCGTCCGGACGGGCGATGTAGCGGGTGCACTGCTCGGCCACCACGGCTGCGGCCTCCGGCACCCGGACGGGGTCGAGGTTGTCGGGTCGCAACCACACGCTCTCGCGCACCTCGGCCAGCCGCAGTCGGCTCATGGCGGCCCGGAGATCGGCCCGGTCGGGGGCGGACCGACGCCCGTCGGCGACCACCGCCATCTCCCAGTCGCCCTTCCACCGGCGCCGCTCGGCCGTACGACTGGCCGCCTGGCGGGCCTGGCGGGCGAGCAGCGAGCCGGCCAGGCGATACCCACCGGGTTGGCCGGTGGCGCCGTTCGCACCACCGCCGGAGCCGTTGCCCGGCGGATCGGGCTCGAGCTCGCCGGCGGCCACCATCCGCGACAGCGCGACCCGGGTGGTGGGCCCACTGATGCCGAACAACTCGCCCGACCGCACCAGCAGCGCGGTGTTGAGACGGGGCGGGTCGATGCCGAGCAGGGTGCTGGCCACCACGGAACGAGCCGTCAGCGGGCGACGATCATCGGCTCCGGCGACCCTGCGTCGTTGCGTGTTCTTACGAGGTTGTGTCATGTGTCGGAGAAGTGTAATACTAGGCAGGTGACCACGAGCTCGTCCGCTGTCCTCACCCAGGTCGGCACCGTGCTGCCGGACCCGTCCATCCTGCCCGACGTGCTGCCCACCGACCGCCTGCAGGCCTCGGGCATGCCCAAGCCGGCCGTCCGCGACCAGCTGCGCCGCATCCCGAACGGGCGCAACGTGCTCAACGTGGCCTCGGTGTGGGTGCAGTCGTTCGGCGTCATCGCCCTCGCCACCTGGATCGACCACCCCGTCGCCTGGGTCGTCGCCTTCCTGCTGATGGGCCGGGCCTTCGCCCTCTACGCCATCCTCGGCCACGAGGCCGCGCACCGGCTGCTGTTCTCCAACCGGCGGGCCAACGACCTGATCGGTCGCTGGGGCCTGGCCTACCCCGCCTTCGTGCCCTTCGACCTCTACCGCCGCAGCCACTTCGCCCATCACAAGGACGAGATGGGCCCGAACGAGCCCGATCTCAACCTCTACCTGGGCTACCCGGTCACCCGGGCGTCGCTCCGTCGCAAGCTGCGCCGCGACGCGTTCGGGTCGTCGGGCTGGAAGAACCTCAAGGGCCTCGCCCGCGCCTTCACCAGCGAGCAGGGACGCCCGATCGCCCTGCGGATCCTCGCCGCCCAGATCGTCGTGGCCGTGCTGCTCACGCTCGAGACCGGCCGCTGGTGGGCCTACCCGGTGCTCTGGCTGGCGCCGTGGATGACCGTGTGGCGAGTCATCAACCGGCTGCGTGCCATCGCCGAGCACGGTGGGATGACCCGGTCGGGCGACCGCCGCCTGACCACCCACGTCGTGCACCAGAGCCTGATGGCTCGCTTCTGGATGGTGCCGTTCAACACCGGCTGGCACCTCGCCCACCACGTCGACATGGGCGTGCCGTTCCGCAACCTGCCGGCCCTGCACGCCGAACTGGTCGACGCCGGCTGGGTCACCCCCGAGGTCGAGTACCCCAGCTACCGCGCCCTGTGGCGGGCCCTGTCCTCCGCTCCCAGCGAGCCGGCCCGCACCGACGGGGCGAACCGACCCGCACGCTCGCCGATCCCGACCGACTAGCTGCACCCGGCCGCGACGCTGCTGACTGCCTGATCCAACTGAAGGACCGGGCTGGCGCGGGCGAACAGGCCCGTCCTTCAGAACCTGAGAGCTGCCGCGGTCAATCGTCGTGGCGGTGGTCGTGCGACGGGTGGTCGGCGTGGCGGTGGTCGTGGCCGTCGTGGAGGTGACCGATGGGGGCGAGGGTCGCCTGCTCACCTGCATCATCCGAGTCGGCCGAGTCGAGCGGGCCGTCGATGGCGCTGAGCGTCGGCGCCTCACCGGTCGGCCCCTCTGCCTGGCTCGACCGCCAGGCCTCCTCGGCCAGGGACACGACCTCTCGCAGCGGGAGCCCGACCTGTCGCGCCACCCGGGCCGCGTCGTCGTGCTCGACCTTGACCCGGCCGGCGCTGACCTTCACCCGCACGGCCCGACCCTCGACCTCGACGTGACCGGTCGAGCGGGCCTGGGGCCACCGGTGCAGGGTCTGGCCCCGCACGCCGAGCGAGCCGGTCTCGTGGGTCAGCACCCGGGCGACCTGCCCGGCCAGGGCCTCGTCGGCCAGCGCGCTCGACGGTGTAGGCCGGGCGCCCCTTCTTCATGAGGATGGGTGTCAGCCAGGCATCGTGGGCGCCGGCCGACAGGAGCTCGGCGACGGCGTGGGCGAGCGTCTCGCCGGTGGCGTCGTCGACGTTGGCCTCGAGCAGCACCACCGGCTGGCCTTCGGTGAGCTCGGCCGAGCGGTCACCGACGATGACCTGCACCAGGTTCGGGCGCTCGCCGAGATCGGCGGTACCGGCCCCGAAGCCGGTGCGGTCGATGGTGAGCGCGGGCATGGGCCCCCACTCGGTCACGAGGGCGGCCAGCAGGGCTGCACCGGTCGGCGTGGTGAGCTCCATGGCCACGTCGAGTTGGTAGGTCGGGGCGCCGCGCAGCAGCTCGACCACGGCTGGGGCCGGGATGGGCAGCAGACCGTGGGCGCTGCGCACCATGCCGATGCCCTGGGCCACGGGGCTGGCGTCGACCTCGTCGATGTCGAGCACCTCGAGCGCGGCGCAGGTGCCGACCACGTCGACGATGGCGTCGATGCCCCCGACCTCGTGGAAGTGGACGCTCTCGGGCGGTCGGCGGTGCAGGTGGCCCTCGGCCTGGGCGAGGGCGTCGAAGGTGGCCAGGGCCCGGCGCCGGACCCGGTCGGGCAGGCGGGCCTCCTCGACCATGCCGCTGATGTGGGCCGCGGTGCGCACGACGGTGCTGGGCTCGGCGTGGACGTGCACCTTGACCCCGCCGATGCCGGACCGCATGGTGGCCTCGGCCTCGAGCGCCCACCCACCCACGGGCAGCCGCTCGCACAGCGCCCGCACCTCGTCGACGTCGGCGCCGGCGTCGATGAGCGCCCCCATGGCCATGTCCCCGGCGATGCCGGAGAAGCAGTGGAACCAGGCGACGCGAGCGGGCGGTGGCGTCGGCGGGGTCAGGCATGCTCGGTCACCGAGACGCCGGCGGGCGACTGGATCAGCGCCGGGAAGGCCCGGGCGATGGCGCACGCCGCGCCGAACCCGTTGTCGATGCCGACGACCGTGACGCCCGACGCGCACGACGCCAGCATGGCCAGCAGGGCGGTGACGCCTTCGAGCGAGGCGCCGTAGCCGGTGCTGGTGGGCACCGCGATCACCGGGGCGCCGGTGAGACCGCCCACCACGCTGACCAGCGCGCCCTCCATGCCGGCCACCACGACGACGGCGTCGGCCGCGGCCAGCTCGTCGGCCGCGTCGAGCACGCGGTGCAGACCGGCGACGCCGACGTCGGTGATGCGCAGGGGCCGGAACCCGTGCGCACCCAGCACCGCCGCGCACTCGTCGGCCACCGGCAGGTCGGCCGTGCCGGCCGTGACCACGGCGATGCGCTCGGACCGAGCGGCCGCGGGCCGCCACACCAGCGTGTCGCCGTGGCGCCGACCGCCGGGGTTGGCACCGAGCGCCGCGTCGGCCTGCTCGTCGTCGACCCGCGACACCAGCACCGTCGACCGCCCCGACGAGGCCAGCAGCTCGCCCACGATCGCCGCCACCTGATGCGGTTCCTTGCCGGGGGCGAACACCGCCTCGGCCAGTCCCTGGCGCAGGGCCCGGTGGTGGTCGACCCGGGCATAGCCGAGGTCGGCGTACGGGAGACGGCGCAGGCGGGCCACCGCGTCGTCGGGGTCGACCTGACCCTCGCGCACGCCGTCCAACAACTCCCGAAGGGTGGCTTCGTCCACGTCACTATCCTGACCCGTCGTGACCGACTCCGCCGCATCCCCCGACGCGTCCACCACCCCCGACCCCGCTGCGCACCACGGTGCCGCTCCCCGGGTCGGGTTCTTCGGGCCGCAGGGGACGTTCACCGAGCAGGCGCTGCGCACCCAGCACGAGCTGGTCACCGGCGAGGTCGTGGCCTACCCGTCGATCCGCGACGTCATCGTCGCCACCGAGGCCGGCGACGTCGACTATGGGTTCATCCCGATCGAGAACGCCATCGAGGGTTCGGTCAACGTCACCCTCGACACGCTGGTGTTCGACACCGACCTGCTCATCGAGCGCGAGGTCGTGATCCCCATCAGCATGTGCCTGATCGCCCAGCCCGGCGTCACGCTCGACGACCTCACCACCATCGTCTCGTTCCCCCACGCCATCGCCCAGTGCTACGGGTTCATGGCCAAGAACCTGCCCGAGGGCGTGGTCACGGTGGCCGCCAACTCCACCGCCGACGCCGTCCGCGAGCTGGCCGAGACGGGCGACCGCCATACCGCCGCGCTCGGCCCGGCCCGAGCCGCCGAGGTCTACGGGCTGAAGGTGCTGGCCGAGGGCATCGAGGACCATCCCGAGAACGAGACCCGCTTCGTCGCGGTCGCCCCGTCCGGCATCCCGGCGTCGACCGGCCACGACAAGACCACGATCGTCGTGTTCCAGAGAGCCGACGCGCCGGGCTCCCTGCTCGCCATCCTGCAGGAGTTCGCGGCGCGGGCCATCAACCTGGTGAAGCTCGAGTCCCGGCCCACCAAGCGCGGCCTCGGCGACTACTGCTTCCTCATCGACCTCGAGGGCCACATCGACGACGAGCTGGTGGCCGACTGCCTGCGCGACCTCAAGAGCAAGCACGATGTGAAGTTCCTCGGGTCCTATCCCGCGGCCGGCGCCCACGGCCCGGCCGTGCGCCGCGAGGCCGACGTCGCCTGGCGCCAGGCCGACACCTGGCTCACCGAGCTGCGGTCGCAGGTCGAGCGCTGACGTAACCTCGTCGCACCTGGCACCTCGGCGCCGGGTCGCTCGGAGGGATGGCAGAGCGGACGAATGCGACGGTCTTGAAAACCGTTGAGGGGAAACCCTCCGGGGGTTCGAATCCCCCTCCCTCCGCTCTGGTACGAACCGATTGGGTCTGAAGGCCCCGATCCGAAATCTGTGCACTGATCCACCCGGAGCGTGGATTTCTGCACAGATTTCGGCGTTCGCGGCCGACTGTTCAACGGCGTTGCCGGCCGGTGGCGCAATGCGCCCTGACCGGGCATCATGCACTGCCACCGAGGAGTGCCTTCGTGTTGGGTGGATGCGTCGAGAGCGGGAGGGCCGATGCCGAGCGCCGATGAGATCCGAGACGGCCAGCGAGCGACGTGGGCCGGGCTCTCCGCGGGTTGGGAGAAGTGGGACTCGGTCATCATGGAGCAGCTGGGCCCGGTCGGCGCAGCGATCATCGAGCGTCTCGACCTCGCCGAAGACCAACAGCATCTCGACATCGCCGCGGGCACGGGTGAGCCGGGTTTGAGCATCGCGAGACTGTCGCCCAAGGGACGCGTCGTGCTGACCGACCTCGCGCCGGAGATGCTGGACGTGGCCGCACGACGAGCCAGGGCGCAAGGGGTCGCCAACGTCGAGACGACGGTGTGCAGCGCCGATGACCTGCCGTTCGACGACGCCACCTTCGACAGCGTCTCGGTGCGTTTCGGCTACATGTTCTTCCCCGACATGGGCAAGGCGACGGCCGAGTTCGCGCGCGTGCTCAAGCCGGGCGGACGTCTCTGCTCGTCGGTGTGGGTCAAGCCCGATGAGAACCCGTGGACGACGATCGCCATGCAGGCGATCGCGACCGAGGCGGTGGTGGCGCCACCCGACCCGGACGGGCCGAACATGTATCGGTGCGCTGCCCCGGGATATGTCAGTGCCCTGTACGAGGGCGCGGGGCTGGGTGACGTTGCCGAGTGGGACGTCGACGTCGAACTCGTGACGCGCTCGCCCGCGCAGTACTGGGAGATGATCAGCGAGCACGTCTCGCTGGCAGTTGCGGCGCTTCAGCAGGTCGACGAACTGGCGCGAGAGCGGATCCGTGCAAACGCCATTGCGAAGGTGAGCACGTTCGAGAAGAACGGCAAGGTCCGGGTTCCGGGCGTGGCGCGCTGCATCGTGGGTACCAAACAGGACGCGAGCGGCACGCGCCCACGCGACGACGCGAAGTCCTCCAACGAGGGCTGACCGACCCAGCCGTCGGCCGAAGCCGCGCCACAACTTCCGTTCGGCACTCGCCGAGAACCCGCTCATCCGAGCAGAACGCGCGCCCGGAACGCGCCGCCTAAGAGGTGCAAACGCTGGACGACAGACCCGAGGGGACCTTCGCCTCTGCAGAGCCTGAGACGTAGCTGCCAGGGTGCGAAGGGTGCTCCCGCCGATCCAGGGGTAGAGGCAGGTCATGACTCGATCGAAGTCCCGTCGACGCACTCGTCGGAGCAGCGGTGCCCGCCGCGCGCTCGGGTCGTTGTGCGTCATGGTCGTCGTGGGTGGGGCGCTCACCGTGGCGGCCACCACCGCGAGTGCCGCCGGCGCGACCACGGCGCCGTCAGCCGGCGACCGGATCGCATCGTTCCGGGGACTCGGGAGCTGGCTCGACGTTCTCGACTGGTCGCCCACCTACACGGGTGGCACCAACGGGTTCACGTATCCCGGCGGGGTCGACGCGATGGCGGCCCACGGCGTCCGGACGATGTACATCCAGACCTCGCGGTTCAACCGGCCCGAAGATGTGCTCGACCCGGTCCTGCTCGCCCAGATCATCGCCCGCGCCCACACGGACGACATGAGGGTGGTGGGGTGGTACCTGCCCACCTTCACCGATCCCGCCACGGACCTGCGCCGTCTCGTCGCCGCGTCGAACCTGCCGTTCGATGCCATCGGCGTCGACATCGAGAGCACCGCGCAGGCCGACATCGCGACCCGAAACGCGAACCTCGTGCAGTTGAGCCAGGACCTGCGGGTCGCGACCAGCAAGCCCATCGCCGCGATCGTCCTGCCGCCGGTGGTGACGGATCTGTTGAACCCGAGCTACTGGCCGCAGTTTCCCTGGACGACGATCAGCGCTCTCTACGACGCGTGGATGCCGATGTGCTACTGGAGCAACCGCACCCCGGCATCAGGGTGGAACGACGGCTACCGCTACACCGCGGAGAACATCGACCGGGTGCGGGCTCACCTGGGGGATCCCGCCGCGCCCGTGCATCCGATCGGGGGGATCGCCAACCAGGTGACCGCCGGTGCGGTCGCGGACATGGTCCGGGCCGCGACGGAGCGCCACGCGATCGGCGGCAGCCTCTACGACTACCTCACGACCGGCGACGATCTGTGGAGCACGCTGCAGAGCTTCAACGACCTCGCGACGGTGCCGGACGCTCCGACGGGCGTGGCCGCGACAGCCGGCAACGCGCAGGCGACCGTGTCGTGGTCGGCACCGGCGAGCGACGGCGGCTCGCCGATCGATTCCTACCGGATCACGCCCTACGTCGCGGGAGTGGCACAAACGCCGGTGGTGACGCCGACGGCCGCGCTGACCTACGACGTGACCGGTCTGGTGAACGGCACGGCCTACACGTTCGCGGTGGAGGCCCACAACGCGGTCGGCTATGGCCCCATCTCGGGTCGATCGTCGCCGGCGACCCCCACGTCACCCTCTCGGTTCCACGCCCAGTCGCCCCAGCGAATCCTCGATTCGCGGCCGAGCACGCAGGTCGGTCCGTTCTCGTCGCCGTGGGCGCCGGGCGAGACACGCGTGCTGCCCGTCGCGGGCCACGGCGGGGTCCCGGCCACCGGCGTGGCGGCCGTGGTCATGAACGTGACGGTCACCGACACCTCGACCGCTGGGTACCTCACCGCCTACCCCGACCTCACCACCAGACCGACCCAGGGCTCCAACCTGAACTGGGCCCCAGGCGTGACCATCCCCAACCTGGTCACCGTCCCACTCGGCACCAACGGCGCCGTGAGCCTCTATGTCAACAACTCATCGGCCAACGTCATCGTCGACGTCGTCGGCTACTTCGACGCCGACACGACCGGATCGCTCTTCAACGCCCAGTCGCCCCAGCGAATCCTCGATTCGCGGCCGAGCACGCAGGTCGGTCCGTTCTCGTCGCCGTGGGCGTCGGGCGAGACACGGGTGCTACCCGTCGCCGGCCACGGCGGGGTCCCGGCCACCGGCGCCACGGCCGTGGTCATGAACGTGACGGTCACCGACACCTCGACCGCTGGGTACCTCACCGCCTACCCCGACCTCACCACCAGACCGACCCAGGGCTCCAACCTGAACTGGGCCCCAGGCGTGACCATCCCCAACCTGGTCACCGTCCCACTCGGCACCAACGGCGCCGTGAGCCTCTACGTCAACAACTCATCGGCCAACGTCATCGCGGACGTCGTCGGCTGGTACGCGGCGACCGGTGCCGCGTTCCACGCCCAATCGTCCCAACGGGTGCTGGACTCGCGTGCAGCCACGCAGGTCGGTCCGTTCTCGTCGCCGTGGGCGCCGGGCGAGACCCGCGTGGTGCCCGTCGCCGGCCACGGTGGGGTCCCGGCCACCGGCGCCACGGCCGTGGTCATGAACGTGACGGTCACCGACACCTCGACCGCCGGCTACCTCACCGCCTACCCCGACCTCACCACCAGACCGACCCAGGGCTCCAACCTGAACTGGGCCCCAGGCGTGACCATCCCCAACCTGGTCACCGTCCCACTCGGCACCAACGGCGCCGTGAAGCTCTACGTCAACAACTCATCGGCCAACGTCATCGCCGACGTCGTCGGCTGGTACGGCTGACCCACCAGACACCGCCATGACTACGAGGTGTCCGCGCGGGGCGGCGTCATGTCCGACGCGCGGACGCGAGGAGGTGGGGGTCGATCGCTCGACCCCCACCTCCTGCCCTGGGATGGGCCGCCACCCTCCCGGTCGGCTCCCGCCCTTCGTGCTGCTCCTGCGCCTGGCGGCATCGCGGTCCTACTGGTCGGACAGGCCGCACTTGGTGGCGGCCTTGGAGGCCGGCCCTTCGATCTTCGAGTAGGGCTCGTTCCCCGCGATCACGTCCTGCACGACCGATTCCTTCAGGCCGCCCTTGGCCATGGCGTCGACCCAGCACTTGCACGACGAGGACGTGACGCTGGCGTTGCCGCCGCCGCCGTCAGGGCCCTGCATCTCGCACCCGGTGGCCAGCTGCACCTTGGTGCCGATCGACCACTTCTGGGCCTTGGGACCGCTCGAGGCCAGCGGGTTCGTGCCGGTCACCGACGTGAGGGCGAACAGCGAGCCGAACCCGATCAGGAAGACCGCGATCAAAGCCCCGACGATGACCACGGACCGGTTGGGAGTCTTGGGCGCCTCGGCAGGAGCGACGTCGGGACCGGCGGCCTCGCTGTTGGTGGTGGTGTCGAACGACGGCTCGGCCGAAGCGGCAGCCGGGCGGTCGGTGGGGGCCGCCGTCGGCCCGGTGACCGAGGCGCTGACCAGATGCGGTGCGTACCACTTCCCGTCGGAGGCCAGCCACCAGCCTTCGGCGACCTGGTGATCGCTCACACCTCGTGCCTGCTCGTCGTGAACGTTCGTGCTCTCGATCATCTTCTGACCTCCCAGGGCCTCCCGGTCCTCGGTTCGTGTGGTCACGAGCCCGGGTACCGGTGTCGTTGTTGTCGAGGTCATCGTCCGGGAAACCGGTCGTCGTCACCGTGCCGCGCTCGCCACATGCTCTGTAAAGCAGCCGACACAACGCCGAACAGCCCGACCGTCGCGTTCGGTTGCCAGCCCGTCAGGACGCGGGTCGCTGGGCCCACGCCGAGACCAGCGTGGGCGCGCTGGGCCGGAGCGAGCCGTCCGCGAGGCGAGCGACGTACCGATCGAGATCGGCCCGGCTCACGAGCCCGCGGTCGACCAGTTGGTCGGCGACCTGGTCGATGTTCGCCCGGTGCAGCTCGCAGACCGCCTGCGGCCGCCCCGTCGGCTGGGTGACGACCGAGCCGCCACGGACCAGACCCGCGCGTTCGAGCAGGGCGGGGAGCCGGGCGCCGAGCGAGGGCTCGGCCCCTCGATCGACGAGCAGCCGACGGATCCCCGCCGCGATCATCGCCCCGAGCTCGGCCACGTCCGACGCCGCGTCGATGTAGCCACCGTCCCCGGCGGTCGCGTCGAAGTCCTCCGCCAGCAACCAACCGCCGGGCCGGAGCGCCGACACCATCCGCTCGACACCCTGCTCCCTCTCACGGACGTGCACCAGCACCAGACGCTCGTGGACGACGTCGAACTCCCCGTCGGGCGGGTCGTCCTCGACCAGGTCGTGTCGCCGGACCTCGATCCTCGACGACCGCAGGTCCTGCTCGAGCCATCGAACGTCGAGGTCGGTCGCGACCACCCGCCCCGACGGGCCGACCTGATCGGCCATCCAGCGCGCCACCGACCCTCCGCCGGCGCCGACCTCCCAGCAACGAGCTCCCGACCCGACGCCGAGGTTGCGGAGGTGCTCGAAGGTGATCGGATCGAACAGCTCCGACAGCGCGCCGAACCGGTCTCCGGCCTGGGCCGCACGGTTGTCGAACAGGTACTGCTCGTCGGACGGCACGGGTGCCTCCTGGTCCACCGGACGAAGGCGAAGCCTAATCGTCGGCCTATTCGTTGGCCTATTCGCTGGTCGGGCCGGTGAAGTCGGGGTCGCGCTTGTCGGTGTGGCTGGCCAGGCCCTCGACGGGGTCGGGACCGCCGAAGCCGTAGAACTCGTAGGCCAGCGACGCGTCGAGGATCGCCGCCTGGGCGCGGTACCAGTGGTTGAGCGTGTGCTTGGTCCAGCGGATCGCCGACTGGGCACCCCCGGCGAGCTGCACCGCCACCTCCATGGCCCGGTCGTGCACCTGGTCGTCGTCGACGCAGATCGACACCAGCCCGATGCGCTCGGCCTCCTCACCGGTGAGGGTGTCGCAGGTCAGCAGGTAGTACTTGGCCTTGGCCATGCCGCACATCAGGGGCCAGCAGATGGCGGCGTGGTCTCCGGCGGTGACGCCGAGGCGCGTGTGGCCGTCGATGATGCGAGCGGTCCTCGCCACCACGGACACGTCGGCGAGGATGCCGGCGACCAGTCCGGCGCCGACCGCCGGGCCGTGCATGGCCGACACGATCGGCTTCGAGCAGTTGATGACGTTGAAGACCAGATCGCGCGCCTCGCGCATGACGCGGGTGCGCACCGCGTAGTCCGAGATGATCGAGTCGAGCAGCTCGAAGCTGCCGCCGGCCGAGAAGGCCTTGCCCGCCCCCCGCAGCAGGGCGACGCGGGTGTCGGGGTCGCGGTCGACGGTGAGCCAGATGTCGGCCAGCTCGCGGTGCACGGCGGGGCTCACCGAGTTGAGGCCTGGGGCGTCCATGGTGATGCGGAGCACGCCGTCGGACGGACGATCGATGGTGAGACCGGGGAAGGACTCGTAGCGCTCGGTCACGTGGCAGATCCTTGGTGGCCGGGTCCGTGGCAGGGGCCGCAGCGTAGTTCCGGGGGCTCGCAGGGGATGCCGGGCCGGGCGAAGTCCGATCCCCGCCTTTCGGCGAGCTCGTGATGGGTGGGGCGCCGTCGGTGTGTAGCATCGCCTCTCGCTGGAGAGGTGCCGGAGTCCGGTCGATCGGGCCTCCCTGCTAAGGAGGTGACGGGGCAACCCCCTGTCCGTGGGTTCGAATCCCACCCTCTCCGCCCGAATCGGGGCCCTGCCGCCGGCGGGGCCCCGATCCTGTTCCCGGCCGCGGCGTGACCGAAGTCATGGAGGATTCCTCCGCGCGTCGCGTTGCAATTCGATGACGACCGCAACCAGACTGACACGGTACGAACCGCCCGGCTCTCCCAGCCAGCGGCGAGATCGACTGTCGAAGAGCCCCCGCCTCGGCAGCCCGTTCGCCCATCCGGTGCTGCGTGCCCTCCCTCCCTCCCAGTCCCGGCTCTCCGCGTCGTGCATCGGCAGTGGTCACCGGGGCGCCAGCGCAGCCCCGGATGGGCTTCCAACCGGAATCGAAGAGACCCTGGTGCGGGAGGCATCGGCCCATCTAGGCTCAGGCCGCCCAAGCGGGCGGAGTTGTCGGTGCCGCCGGTCATGCCGGCGGCACCTGGCGTTTTTCGCCGCACGCCCCAACGGGTGAGCCCCCACGCTCAGGTGGCCTGCGATCATGGCTCGGTCATGGCCTCGCCTCGTGCTGTCCCGACCCTCTCGCGGCGCGCCGTGCTCGGCGGCACGGCGGCGACGGTCGGGCTCCTGGCCGTCGTCGGTGCCTCGGCGTGCGGCAGCTCGGGGCGGAGCACCCATGATGATCCGCTCGCCGCGCTCGGCCGGCAGCTGGCCAAGGGACCCGACGGCGCACGGCTGAAGGCGGTGCCGCCGGAAGGGCTGCGCGCCCCCATCGCCGACCAGACGACGCTGCTCGCCGGGGTGGCCGCGCTCGACACCACCATCCGGGCCGACTTCGCCGAGGGGCGCACCGTGCTGGCCGACGGCTGGCTGCTGTCGGACACCGAGGCGGCCGCGCTGGTGGCCTACGCCCGTGGCTGAGGTTCTCGAGGTCGCGACAGCATGATCCACGACGCCAACGACGTCGACGAGGGTCGGGTCGTCCAGGCCGATCTCTGCATCATCGGCGGCGGTCCGGCCGGGCTCACGGTGGCGGACCGCCTTCGCGGCTCGGACCTCGACGTGGTCGTGCTCGAGAGCGGCGGCGACGCCTGGGACGAACACACCCAGTCGCTCGCCCGGGGCACCCTCACCGGCGAGCCGTTCCGCTTCAACGGCGGCGACGTCACCCCCGACACCGGTCGGCTACGCCAGCTCGGCGGCACGAGCAACCACTGGACGGGCCAGTGCCGCCCGCTCGACGCCCACGACTTCACCGTCCGCGAGGCGGTCGCCCACTCCGGCTGGCCCATCGCACTCGACGACCTGGCGCCCTTCTACCGGCGGGCGGTGGCGTCGTGCGACCTGGCCACCGACCAGTGGGACCCCGCGTGGTGGTCGACGAACGCCGGCATGCCCCTCCTCGCCGACGGCGACCCGCTGCGCACGGTCGTGTTCCAGTTCAGCCCGCCCACCCGCTTCGGTCCCAGCCTCCGACCGAGGCTGGCCTCCTCGAGCAACGTCGACGTCTACCTGTGGGCCAACGTCACGTCGATCGACACGACCGCCGACGGCGGCCACGTCGAGCAGGTGCAGGTCGCCACGCTCGCGGGCCGGCGCTGGACGGTGCGGGCGCCGCGGTTCGTGCTGGCCACCGGGGGCATCGAGGTGCCGCGCCTGCTGCTGGCCAGCGACGGCGTGCACCCGGCAGGAGTCGGCAACGGCAACGACCTGGTCGGCCGCTACTTCATGGACCATCCCCATGCGATCGCCGGCCGGGTGCAGTTCGCCACCCCGGCCGAGGCGTGGGCGTTCTACACGATCGGGGCCCGGAACCTGCCGGGCGGCACGACCGAGTTGGCATGGGCCGGCCTCAGCGCATCGCCCGACGAGCAGGCCCGGCTCGGCCTGGCCAACGCCAGCGTGCAGCTCTGGTCGGCCGACGCGGAGGGGCTGTCCCGCGACGACCGCGACGTCGACACTGTCGGCGCCGAAGCCGTCGGGCGGCTGCTGCACGCATCGCCGCCGGCTCCGACGACCGCGGTGATGTCGGTGCGCACCGAGCAGCACCCGGACCCCGACAGCCGGGTCACGCTGAACGACGACCGGGACGATCTCGGGATGCGCCGGGTCGACGTCGACTGGAAGGTCGGCGACGAGGACCGGGACACGTTGCGCCGCACCGTCGAGCTGGTCGGCCGCCGGCTCGGGGCCCTCGGGCTGGCCCGCGTCGAGGTCGACCCCAGTGGACGGCCCATCGAGGACTGGCCCGTCGAGGTCGGCAACCACCACATGGGCACGGCGCGCATGTCCGACGACCCGGCGAGCGGCGTGGTCGACGCCGACTGCCTGATGCACGAGGTCGACAACCTCTACATCGCCGGCAGCGCGGTGTTCCCGACGTCGGGCATGGCCAACCCGACGCTCACGATCGTGGCCCTCGCCCACCGGTTGGCCGACCACCTCCGGAGCCGGGCCGGGGACCGATGAGCGCGCCGGCGCACGCCGAGCCCATCGGCGGCGAACGCAGCGGCGATGCCGGTGCGCCCCGCGGCCGACCGCTCGGTCCGACGCCGGCCTGGCGCGACCCCCGCGTGGCCGCCCTGATCATCGTGTTCTGTGTGGGCGCGCTGCACGCCCTCACCTACGCGGCGGTGTTCCCGCCGTGGCACATCGAGGACGAGCCCCAGCACGTCGACTACGTGTCGAAGCTGGTGCTCGACCATCGCTTCCCCGGCCTCGACGACCACCTCGACCCGTCGATCGTCGAGTCGGAGTTCGACGATCGCGACTGGCAGGCCTACGGCGTCGACATCCCCAACGAGCCGACCGCGGAGTCGATGGTGCTCGGTGGGTACTCCTACGAGGCCTACCACCCGCCCGTGCCCTACCTGCTGGGCGCGCCGGTGCTGCTGGTCACCCAGCACCACGCCCTGCTCTCGCTCTACGGCCTCCGCCTCGTGGCCGCGGTGGTCGCGGCGACGGTGTGCACGCTGGCCGCGCACCTCGCGTCCCGCGGCTTCCGCGGGGGCCGGGCGGTGCGGGCCGCACTCGGCGCCGGGCTCGCGGTCGCGCTGCTGCCCGCCATCGCCGAGTCCGGAGGCCGGTTCAACACCGATGTCTTCGCCGCCCTGGCCGTCCTCGTGGTCGTGCTCGCGCTGCTGCGCTGGACCGAGCAGCCGACCACGACCCGAGCCTGGCAGGTCGGGACCGCACTCGCCCTGGCCGCGCTCACCCGCGAGACCACGGTGGTCGTGGTCGTGCCGCTGGTGGTCGCCGCCATCGTCATGGCCCGCCGGGGAGAGCTCCGCCTCGGGGCCCTTGCCCGGATGCTGGTGCCACCCGCGGTCGCGCTCGGCGTGTGGGAGCTGTACCTGCAGGTCTCGCTCGGACGGTTCAACGGCGCCGGTGCCTTCATCGACCGGCACGGGCGGCAGTTCCCCACGCTCGGCCTCGGCGACGTCATCCGCGGGCTGCTGTCGCGCGGGTACCTGCCCTATGGCAACTGGGGCCTCCCCGCCGCGGTCACCCTGCTCGTCTTCGGCATGCTGGTGAGCGGGCTGGTGCTCGCCGCCCGCGCCGGCCAGCGGGTCGAGGCCATCACCGCGGCGGTCATGTTGGTGCTGCAGCTGGCGATCATGGTCGGCTCGTCGGCCACCGGCCTCAACACCGCCTCGGCCCGGCTGCTGCTGCCGTCGTATCCCGTGGTCATCGCCATGGCCACGGTCGGCTGGGTCGGCGTCCGCCAACGGGCCGCGGCCTACCTGCCGGCGCTGGCCACCCTGCTGATGGCCGGTTGGTTCCTGATCGCCGAGCTCTGGCCGACCTACCACTGACGATCGCCGGCCCTCGGCCCGGACCGCGAACGGCCTTTGGCGCTCCGAGCCGAATCGCCTAGACTCGCCGTTCGCTTCACCCAGCGCTCGTAGCTCAATTGGATAGAGCATCTCGCTACGGACGAGAAGGTCGGGGGTTCGAGTCCCTCCGAGCGCGCTGAGCAGTTCCACACGAGAACAGGCGGGGAGCGGCAAGCGGCGCCCAACGACGCAGGGGCCCCCTCGAACACCCTCTTCGGCGTTTCCTGGCCAACGTTTGACCGCTACAAGGTGGTCGGGTTACATACCTTGTACGCTCCCGCTATGACCGCAACAGGTGATCTGCGAGTTTCGTCCCGGGGACAGATGAGCCTTCCGTCGTCGGCCCGCCATCGCTGGGGCCTCGATCAAGGCGGCGATGTCGGCTACCTCGACCTTGGTGATGCCGTGGTCATCGTCCCCGGCGGGACCGCCGAGCTCCGGCGCGAGCTGCTCGACGCCGTCACCGCCGATGACTGGGACCTGGCACGTCAGGGGTTCGGAGACGACGAACTGGCGAACGAGTGACCGTCGCCCTGATCGACGACCAACTTCTCGGCGCCGTGTTGCGAGGTCGGCCGCCGCGGATCCTTGGGTCGAAGGAGGTGTACACCACGGGCTACTGGTATGTCCGGCTCTGCCAGGCGGTCCTCGGAGCGCAAGAGCGAACCGGCGTGCTGTCCGGACCGTTCCTCGGTCTTCCCGACGAGACACGAGAACGAGCGCTCGCCGCCGTGCTGGAGCTCCCCGGCGACGTCGGGCTCCTGAGCCTCCGCGAGCTCGGTCCGACCATCGCTCAGCTCCGCCGAGACAATCAGCTCAACATCCTCGGCATCGAGGCCCTCGCGGCGGCAACCCGCCTCCAGGCCCACGTCTACCTGAGCGCATCGTCACCCCGACTCGAACAAGCCCTTCGATCGGCGAACCTCAAGGTCAAGGTGCAACACCCGCCGAGCCGCCACTGAGACGGAGCACGGTCAGCCGTCGATGGCGTCGCGGATGATGGGGCAGGTCATGCAGTGGCCGCCGCCCCGTCCCCGGCCGAGCTCGGCGCCGACGATGGTGATGACCTCGACGCCGGCCTTGCGCAGCGCCGAGTTGGTGTGGGTGTTGCGGTCGTAGGCGACGACCACACCGGGTCGAGGCCCAGCGCGCGCTCGACCACGTCGAGGAACGGGCGCGACTCGTCGGTGACCTCCACTCCCGGGGCGGCATCGGACGGCCGCAGCGTGAACGCGTGGATCCCGTCGACGATCCCGGGATACGCGGTGGCCAGATCCCGGTCGGCGAAGGTGAACACCGAGTCGAGGTGCATGGCCGAGCGGAGCTTGGGCATGCCGACGACGATCACCCGCTCGGCAGCGTCGGCTTCGAACAGCGCGGCGGCGACCTGGGTGATGGCCTGGCGTGATGTGCGCTCGCTCATCCCGACGATGACCACCCCGTTGCCGGGCACGAGCACGTCGCCGCCCTCGATGGTGGCGGCGGCCCAGTGCTGCTCGGGGTCACCCCACCACACGTTGGAGCCGACGAAGTCGGGGTGGAACTCGTAGACGGCCTTCATCAGCAGGGTCTCGTCGTGGCGGGCGGGCCAGTAGAGCGGGTTGAGGGTGAGCCCGCCGTAGATCCAGCAGGTCGTGTCACGGGTGTAGAGGGTCACGGGTGTAGAGGGTGTTGGGCAGCGGCGGCATCAGGTACTCGGTGATGCCGGACGATTCCCGCGCCAGGCTCAACGAGGCGGGTCGCAGGCCGGCGGGCAGGTCAGCGGTCGACATCCCGCCGATCAGGTATCGGGCCAGCTCCTCCGGGTCCAGCTCGTCGAGGAAGGCACTGGTGTCCTCCACCAAGAGGAGGCCGACCTCGTTGGTGACGATCTTGCGGTCGAGCAGCCAGGCCTTCGCGGCCGGGTCGGCCATCGTCTCGGCGAGCAGCTCGTGGAGCTCGACCACCTCGACGCCCCGGCTGTGCATCTTGTCCATGAAGTCGAAGTGGTCGCGCCGGGCGTTCTGGACCCACAGCACGTCGTCGAAGAGCAGCTCGTCGCAGTTGGTGGGGGTGAGCCGCTCGTGGCCGAGCCCTGGTGAGCAGACCAGCACCTTGCGGAGCCTGCCGACCTCGGAGTGCACGCCGTAGGCAGCCGAGGGGGCGGGGTCGGTGGTCATGGCAGGACGCTCCAGTAGGTCGCAAGCGGGCGGTGAACGGGTTCGGATGGTGAGGCTCCCGTCGCGAGGCCGACGACCCCGGCGGATGTCCCACGCACGGTGATCCTCCCAGCCTGCAGAGCCTCGGTCGATGACCGGGCCGCCTCCTCCGGCACCTGACGGTCTCTCCCCGCGGGGTTGGCAGTCCGCACCGTGAGGTTCCGGGGATGAGCCCTCGTTGCTGAATGCATCTTCAGCATGAAGTCATGGACCTCTCATGCGCGCTGGGGTCTGATGGCTCCTATGCCGGATGCGACCGAGCCCTCCAACGACGAGCCTTCTCCCCTCGCGCCACTACTGGCGCCGACGAGCGTCGTGGAGGACTTCTCCCGCTGGCAGGCCAGCCGTCGCCGCGCCCAGGAGCGCGAGCGTCGCCGCCGTCGGACCCGGAGGGCCGTGTCCGTGGTGCTGGCCCTGCTGGCGGCCACCCTCGTGTCGGCGGGGGTGCGGACCCCGAGCGTCCAGGCCGACCCGGTGATCGCCTATCCGAACCTGCGCGTCCAGGTGCCGACCGACCTGATCGGGATCTCGAAGCCGACGTCGACCCAACGCACCCTCGACTTCACCCACATCACCTGGAACGCCGGTGACGGGCCCCTCGAGATCCATCCCCGGTTCGACCCGGCCACCGGCATGGCCACCTCGACCCAGGCGCTGTACACGCTCACCGGTCCGGCGACCTGGTCCTTCGTGCGCAGCGTGCCGATCGTGCACCCGATGCAGTGGGAGCCGCCGAGCGACTACCGCTTCCCGATGACCGGCTTCGGCCTCTACACCAACACGGCCAGCGGCGGTGTCGGGGCGCTCGTGGCCACGAGCCCGAAGGTCGACTACTGCATGACCCCCGATGCCTTCGTCGGAGGCGTCCCCAACACCACCCCGACGGCCACGCCGAGCCCCGCCAACTGCACCGACCCCAACGGGGTGCTGGGCCTCTCGGTCGGATGGGGTGACCTCTACGACCACGAGGACGCCGGCAACAACATCGACATCTCCAACCTGCCCGACGGCACCTACTGGCTGCGGGGCCAGGCCGACCCGGGCAACTACTGGGCCCAGTCCGGACCGAACCTGTCGGTCACCGACACCCAGCTCCGCATCAGCGGCACCAGCGTGACCGTGGTGCAGCAGGTGACCCCGACGCCGACCCGACCCGTCGTCACCCTGACCAGCCCCGTCGCCGACGCATCGCTCACCGGGTCGGTCACCCTGCAGGCCACGGTCACCGACACCGTGCCGGTCAGCCAACTGCAGTTCCTCGTCGACGGCGCCCCGGTCGGTGCCGTCGTCACCGCCGCGCCCTGGACGGTCACCGTGCCGGGCCTGTCCCCGGGCAGCCACCTGCTGAGCGCCCAGGCCACGGACGCGAACGGCTACCTCGGCACCGCGCCGGCGGTTCCCGTCACCGTGGCGACCAGCGTCGGCTCGATCGTGTTCGACCGGACCGTGACCGCCACCGGGAGGACACCGGTGACCGCCGCGGCCATCTCCACCACCGCTCCCGCAGGCGTGCTGCTCGCCCTCGTGGGTGCCGACGGCTCGTCGCTGGGCCAGACCGCGACCGTGTCCGGTGGTGGGCTGTCGTGGTCGCTCGTGCGCCGCGCCAACGGGCAGCTCGGCGACGCCGAGATCTGGGCCGCCCAGGTGCCCAACGCGACCTCGAACATCTCGGTCACCGCCGCCCTCGCCCAGGGGGGCATGAACCTCTCGCTCACCGTGCTCGCGGTGCGCAACGCCACGCTCGGGACCTCGGCCGGGGCCAGCGCCGGCACCGGCGCGCCCTCGGTGAGCTTCAAGAGCAGCGCGGTCGGCTCGGTCGGCCTCGCCGTCGGTGACGACTGGGACCACGCCATCGCCCGCACCCTCGGCACCGGGCAGGCGTTCGCGTCCCAGTGGCTCGACACGGCCACGGGTGACAGCTACTGGAGCCAGTACACGACGGCGCCGGCCACCAGCGTCGGCCAGACCATCACCCTCAACGACACCGCTCCCACCCGAGACCGCTGGAACCTCGCCGCGGTCGAGCTGCAGCCGACCGGTCCACCCCCGGTGCCGCCCACCGTGTCGATCACCGCGCCGGCCGCCGGCCAGACCGTGTCGGGCACCGTGCCGGTGGCCGTCGCCGCCACCCCGCCGGCCGGAGGCACGGTCGCGAGCGTGCGCGCCCTGCTCGACGGCCAGCCGTTGGGTGCGGTGATGACCACGGCTCCCTACACCCTGTCCTGGGACACCAGCCTGATCGCCAACGGCACCCATACCCTGAGCGCCACCGCGACCGACGTCGACGGAGCGATCGGCACGGCTCCGCCGATCTCGGTCACGGTCAGCAACACCATCGCCCCGCTGACGGTGAACATCACCTCGCCGACCGCGGGGCAGCAGGTCTCCGGCACGATCACCGTGGCCGCGAGCACGACCGACCCCCTGCCGGTCACCTCGGTGCAGTTCGCCCTCGATGGCCTGCCCCTCGGCGTGGTGGTGACCTCCGCTCCTTACACCACGCTGTGGAACACGGTCACCTCGCTCAACGGCACCCACACGCTGACCGCCACCGCCACCGACAGCGGCGGCCGCACCGTCACCTCCAGCCCGATCGCCGTCACCGTGGCGAACCTGTCGGTGTGCATCGTCAAGGACGTCAACGTCAGCGTCCACGGGCGGGGCAACCTCACTACTCCCACCTTCCACACCGGCGCGGCCTCCGAGCTGCTCCTCGCCTTCGTCGCCTACGACGGCCCGACCACCGGCGGGCAGACGACCACCGTCACCGGAGCGGGGCTCACCTGGACCCTGGTGAAGCGGGCCAACGGGGCGCTCGGCGTCTCCGAGGTCTGGAAGGCCACCTCGACCGCCGTGCTCACGTCGGCCCAGGTCACGGCCAGGCCGGGCAAGACCGGCTTCGACGGCTACCTCCAGGTGATCGCGTTCCAGGGCACCGCCGGCGTCGGCGCATCGGTGGCCGGCTCGGCCAAGACCGGAGCCCCGTCGGTGAGCCTCACCACGATCCAGCCGCAGTCCCTCGTGTTCGCCATCGGCAACGACTGGGACCGCGCCGTCGGTCGGGTGGTCGGCGCGGGTCAGACGTTGGCCGGGCAGTGGGTCGACAGGGGCACGGGTGACACGTTCTGGACCCAGAGCACCTCGGGCCAGACGGGGCCGGCCGGATCGCTGGTCACGATGAACGACACCTCGCCCACCAACGATCAGTGGAACCTGGTCGCGGTCGAGGTCATGGCGGCCAGCACCGGCGCCTACCTGCCCTGACCGCGCTCGGGCCGGGCGCGTCTCCGGATCGTGGCGCCAACCGTCAGCTCGCCGCGGTCTCGCATTCTGAAGGACGGGCCTGACGGTGCGCGCCAGCCCGGTCCTTCAGGTCAGAGCGAGCAGCCGAACTGGCGTGCGCGACTCGAAGACCCGGGGCGCCGCTCGGGTCACGACGACCACAGCGCCGCGCCGATCGAGCCGCCCTGCTCCGCGCCCGGCGGGCAGGCGAACACCGCGCTGGAGGTGTGCACGGTGTACTCGTCGAGCGCGTCCGCCCCCGCCAGTCGCTGCTGGATGGGGACGAACTGCTGGGTCGGGTCGCGCTGGTAGCAGATGAAGAACAGGCCGACGTCCTGCTCACCCAGGGCGTCGACGCCATCGGCGAAGGAGTAGCCACGCCGCAACAAGCGGGCCCCGCTGTTCGTGCTCGGGGCCGCCAGTCGGATGTGCGCCCGGGCCGGGATCAACGGTCGCCCGGCCTGATCGGTGGCATCGAGGTCGACCGGGCTCGACTCCTCGGTGCCGCCGATGGGCGCGCCACTGGACTTGTGACGGCCGATGGTCTGCTCCTGCTCGCCCAGGGTCGCCCGGTCCCACGCCTCGAGGTGCATGCGGATGCGCCGCACGACCACGTAGGAGCCGCCCTGCAACCAGGCCGGACCCTCCTGACCCACCCACACGTGCTGGTCGAGTTGGTCGGCGTCGTCGGCGTGGATGTTGTTGGTGCCGTCCTTGTGCCCCATGAGGTTGCGGGGTGTCTCCTGCGTGCTGGTGGTCGACGAGGTGCGCCCGAAGCCCAGCTGCGACCACCGGAGCGCGGCCACGCCCCGGGCCTGCCGGGCGAACATGTGCACCGCGTGGAAGGCGACCACGGGGTCGTCGGCGCAGACCTGCACGGCCAGGTCCCCGCCGCCGCGGGCCGGGTCGAGGCGGTCGCCCGCGAAGGCGGGGAGCTCGGTCAGCGCCGCGGGTCGCGAGCCCTGCAGCCCGTATCGATCGGTGCCACCACTCACGAACAGCCCGGGTCCGAAGCCGAACGTGACCGTCAGGTTCGCCGGACCCGCCCCGAGTGCCTCCCCGGTGTCGACGGGTGGTCGCAGGAGGTCGTCGTCGAGGGTGCCGGCCGGGTCACCCGTACTCAGGGCCGCCGCCGTCGTGGTCCACGTGGCCAGCAGGTCGATGACGTCCTGCCGACGCGGCGTGACGAGGTCGAAGGCGGCGAAGTGCAGGTGGTCCTGTGCCGGCGTGGCGATGCCCGCCTGATGAGGACCCCAGAACGGCACCACCGCCGACGCATCGGCGGCCGTGCCGGGCGCCGAGGCCGCCGCTCCCGATCGGCTCTCGCCGAGCACCGCGCCGACTCCCAGCCCGATCCCCGCGCCCCCGGCACCGGTGAGGAAGGCCCGGCGGTCGATGCCACGGCCGGTCACGGCGCCACCGGACGGGTGAGCGCCGCTCCGGCGTCGGCGACCGCGTCGGCCAGGGCATCGACCGCGACGGCCACGTCCCGCCGGACGGACGGGGGCACCGGAGGCTGCAGATCCGAGGCGATGGCCCTGGCCACCGCCGCCTGAGCCCGAGCCGACCCGTCGGCGAGTCGGGCTGCGGAGCCCGGGTCGCGGCGCGCGACGGCATCGCCGTACGCCTGGGCGAACGCGCCCGCCGCGTCGATGGCCCCCGCGGTGGGGAGCAGGTCGCGCGTCGCGGCCAGATCGGTGGTGAGGCCACGGCCCAGCTGGCCCGCGAGGTCCGCGGCCACCAGGGTGGCGTCGATCGAGACCGCGGCGATGCGGTCACGGAGGGTCGACAGATCCGTGGCCACCTGCGCCGCGGTGGCGGCCACACCCGCCGTCGTGGCGCCGTCCCAGATGGCGGCTTCGATGCGCGGCAGGCCACCGGTGGGCGAGGTGGACGGGTCCGATGAGGCCGCGCTCGCGTCTGGACTCGGATCGATGCGTGCGTCGAGGTCGTCGCGCCCCACCACCGGCACGCCGTGGAAGTCACGAGCGGCCGAGGCCAACCGGCCGTACAGCCGCCGCAGCGTGCCGTCGGCCCGCCGAGCTCCGGCGACGTCGCCGGCGTCGCACGCCTGCGCGAGCTGCCCGGCGGCGGCCACGGTCTGGTCGGCCGTCGCCACGAGTGCGGCCCGATAGGCCGCGGTGGCCGCGGTCACGTCGGCTGCCGGACCCACCTCGGGGCCTCCGGAGCCATCGCCCACCTCGACGCTGCCGCCCCCCGTGGACGACCCGAAGCGGCACACCGAGCGATAGCTCCCGGCGACGAGGTCGAGGGTGAGGGCGGACGTTCCTCCCGTCGGCACTCGCTCGAGCTCGCCGACCGCCCGATCGCCGCTGACCACCGCGAACGAGGCCACGCCCGCGCTCTGGTTCGACGCGACGAAGGCGACCAGCCCCGGCTGCACCGCGATGCGATCGGGCGAGCACCCGCTGTCGGTCAGGGTGACCTCGACGCGCTGCGCGGCGCCGGCGACATCGCCCGACGGCGCCGCGGCCGGGGTCGAACCGGAGCACCCGGCCCCGATGCCCACGAGCGAGCAGCACAGGGCGATCGCGGCCAACGCCCTGCCCCGATCCTCCATGGACCGATCGTAACGACGGAGGGTGCCGCCTTGACGGCGGCACCGGGCCGCGTGAGCATCGACCAACTGCAACCCGGGGGGTCCTGATGCGTCGCCGTGCCCTGTTGGCCGTGCTGGCCGTGCTCTCGTTCGTCGCCATCGGCTGCGACCTGCGCACCACCGTGCCGCCGGGCGCGGCTCCGGTCCGCTACCGCGACGCCGTGTTCACCTCGGTGATGACCACCAGCAACATCGTCTACGGGAGCGCGGTCGACCAGCAGGGCCGGACCCTCTCGCTCACCCTCGACTCCTACGTGCCGGTGGGCGACACGGTGACGAGCCGGCCGGCCATCGTGTGGGTGCACGGCGGCTCGTTCAGCTCGGGGGACAAGACCTCGCCGGAGCTGGTCGACGAGGCCACGACCTTCGCCAAGAAGGGCTACGTCAACGTCTCGATCAACTACCGGCTGGGCAGCGGCTGCTCGGCCAGCTCGCCGACCGCGGCCTGCGTGACCTCCATCGTCGACGCCAAGCACGACGCCCAGGCCGCGGTCCGCTTCCTGCGGGCCAACGCCGCCGGCTACGGCGTCGACCCCACCCGCATCGCGGTGGGTGGCACGTCGGCCGGTGCCATCACCGCCCTGAACGTCGGCTTCGATCCCACCGACCCGGGCACCAGCGGCAACCCCGGCTACTCGTCCGCGGTGCAGGCCGCCGTCTCGCTGTCGGGCGCGGCCATCCTCACCACTCCGAGCAGTGGAGACGCCCCCAGCCTGCTCTTCCACGGCACCGCCGACCTCGTGGTGCCCTACCAGTGGGCCGTCGACACGCAGACCCACGCCACCAGCGCCGGGCTGGTGTCCGAGCTGACCAGCTACGCCGGCGACGGACACGTCCCCTACGCCCAGCACCGCAACGAGATCCTCGACCAGACGACGAACTTCCTCTTCTGGACGCTGAACCTCACCAGCGCGCCGCACTGATCACGCCGTCGGCTCAGCGGGCGGCGGCCGTGGCCATGGTGTGGGGACCACCGGGCAGGTAGCCGCCGGCGGCGCGGACCGCCGCACCCCACGGATCCATGATGGCGACCAGTTCGTGGAGGTCGCCGGCGAGGGCGTCGAGGATCGGGCGGCACTGGGCGTCGGTGGCCACCTCGACCGCCTCGCGCCGGGCCCGGCCCTCGTCGGAGAGGCCGTCGCCGTCGAGCAGGCCCCGGTCGCGCAGACCGGCCTCGGCCGCATCGAGATCGTCCCTCGACCAGGCCCGGCTCCGCACATAGGTGCGCATGGGCAGGCCCCAGTAGAGCTCGGTGAGCAGGCCGATCTCGGTGGCGTCGAACCCGGCCGAGGTCCACGCCGCGATGTGGGCGTCCCCCCGGAACTCACGGAGCTGGTCGGCGAGCCGCCAGGCGTCGCCCATCGGGTTGCCCGGCAGGCCGAGCGAGACCAGTCCGGCGTACAGCGGGCGACCCTCGGGCCGCAACGGCTCGACCGCGCGGGCCAGCAGCTCGATGACCCGTCCCAGCCCATCGGGCTCGGGCCCGAGGACGCGCACCAGCTGGGCGGTCGCGCCGCGCGTGCGGGCCTCGCAGATGGTCGCCGCGTCGGTGAGGGCCCAGCCAGCGTCGACGGCGGGCACCACGACGGCCGGGTTGAACACGCCGAACGCCGACGCGATGACCTCGCCCGGCACCTGTCCCATCACCGAGCCCCGGCTGCAGAAGTAGGCCGGGCCGTCCGGCATGTGCACGTCGCCGAGCGCGGCCGGGCTCGGGCCGAAGCCGAGGTCCTGGTACTCGGCGTGGCACTCCGGCGAGAAGTAGACCTGCGCGGCAAAGGGCTCGAGCGTCGCGGCCAGGCGGCGGGCGTCGGCGGACGCCGCGGCGTCATCGATCATGGTGTGCATCCCCCTCGTGGCCGGCTCCGGGCTCGGCCCGAGGCGCCAGTCTCACACCTCGAGCCGTCGCCCGCCGGCCTGCTCGATGTCCCAGACGTGGTGCACGAGGTCGTGGACCATGTAGCGGCCCAGGGACTCCACCGTGAAGATCGAGCCGTTCGAGCGGTAGCCCTTGCGGCTCCACTGGTCGGGCAGCACCGCGTCGTAGGCATCGGCCAGCGAGCGAAGGGACGCGGCCAGCTCGGCCGCGACGACGGCCGGGTCCTGCCGGTCGTAGCGATCGACCAGGGCGGTCTCGTCCTGGTCCCAGTTGGGGAACTGGGGCCCGTCCTCGTCGAGCATCAGCTGCAACCGCCCGCCGAAGACGCGACCCACGTCGCGGAGGTGGCAGCCGTACTCGAGCGGCGACCACACCTCCGGCGCAGGTCGGTCGCGGGCACCGCCGTCGGCGAGGAAGCCTTCGAACCGGTCGACCACGCGGCGCGTGGTCGACCCGATCTGGTCGGGGGCGAGCGCTCGGGCGTCGAACCCGCACTCGGGGCAGCGCTGCTCGAGGACCCAGGTCCAGTCCTTGGTGTCGGCCATGCCTCAGCCTCGCACGCCGCCTGCGACCGCACGGAGAGGATTCGGCCGGCCGGCGGCTCAGCCGATCGACCGGCATCAGCTCGCGAGATCATCGGGCTGCACCAGGGCCATCAGGCGCAGCGCGGTGCGATGGCGGAGCTCGTCCCAGCCGGGGAAGCGCTCGGATCGGTACCGGGAACAGCCGAGCTCGTCGGCGGCCGTGGTGGCGATGAGCGCCGCGGTCGTCGGTGGCCAGTAGCCGAGCACGGTCCCGGTGACCTCGGTGAAACACCCCTCGCCGATGAGGTCGCCGAACGGGGCCATGACCAGGTCGTCGGCGCGACCGAGGAAGTCGGTCGGCGACTGGCGAGCCAGCTCGGCGAGCGACTGGGAGACACGAGGGAACACCGCCGATGCTCCCGCAGCGTCGAGCGCGAGGCGGTACCACCGGGTCAGTCGGTCGAGGTCGATCAGCTCGTCGAACCGCTCAGGGCGGGCGACCGACACGAACCACACCGCTCGGCCCCCGGCGAGGTGGTCATGGCGCTCCTCGACGACCCGGACCGGCAGGCCGGCCCGCTCGGCCACGATCTGCCACTGGTGGGCCGCCGACTCGTCAGCGGTGTCGGCGAGGGCGAACGGCTTGCAGCCGGCGACGACCCGGAGCATGCCCGCCGTACCCGGATCGATGCATTGGAGCATCTCATCGGCGACCCACAGGCTGGGCTGCTGGCTGACCCAGTAGTTGACCGCGCTCAGCACGGTCGAGCGGGGAGGGATCGGACCAGGGCACCGGTAGCGCTCGAGCGGCCAACCCCCGTTGGCCACGATCAGCTCGACGTGGTCACCCGACTCGACCGCGTAGGCCCCGTGCGCCCGGCGGCCGTTGTCGAACTGGACCAGACCTCCCGGACCCGGCTTTGACGGCCACGCCTCGACGCGTGTGACCGTGCCGCTCGCCAGCACCGCCAGCACGGGGTCGACCTCGGTGGTCAACCTGGAGATGGTGCTCAGCTCCTCGCAGAAGTCGCGGGTGCGGGGCAGCAGGTCGAGATAGGTGAGCTTTCGCATCGCGCCAGTCTGCTCGGGGGGTATGACAGCGACCGGCTGACGGGCGTGCCGGACGGCCCGATCACGTGAGCGGAAAGGTCATGGCACCCTTCCGGCAGTCGATCGACAGGCCGACGCCGGCGAGCAGACGACCCGCAGCGCCCTCTCGGGCCTGCAGGCCGGCATGCAGCGCGGCCGGGCCGAGGCCGCCACCGACAACGACACCAACGACGACATCGAGGAGGGGCGATGAGCATCACCGAGGACGCCACCCAGTTCAACTGGATGCTGAACAACTTCGTCAAGGACACCAGCGGCGTCACCGACGCCGTGGCCGTGTCGTCCGACGGGCTGCTGATGGCCATGTCGAACACGCTCGACCCGGCCGGGGCCGATCAGGTCGCGGCCATCATCTCGGGCTTCGTGAGCCTGGGCCAGGGCACCACGCGGTGCTTCGGCTTCGGTGACCTCGACCAGATCATCGTCGCCATGAAGAAGGGCTTCCTCTTCGTGACCGCGATGGGCACCGCCGGCTGCCTGGGTGTCGTGACGTCCCCCGGCAGCGACATGGGCAACGTCGGCTACCAGATGTCGCTGCTCGTCGAGCGAGCTGGCCAGATGCTGACCCCCGAGCTCGTGAACGAGCTCAAGAACCTGGTGATGGCGGGGTGAGCGAGCCGCCCGCGCAGGGCTCGGGCCACGACTTCGTCCGCCCGTTCATCATGACGCGCGGCCGCACCAAGACGACCCGCCCGCACCTGCGGTTCGAGACGCTCGTGCAGCGGGCCGATGACGGGCCCATCCCCGCCGCCGTCCCCTCCGAGCAGGTCTCGATCCTCAACCTGGCCACCGGTCCCATCTCGGTGGCCGAGCTGGCCGCCGAGCTGCACCTCGTCATCGGTGTCGTCACCGTGCTGATCGACGACCTGCTCGATTCCCAGCTGCTGGTCATGCACGACGACTCCGCGGACCTCGTCGACGACGACGCCGAGTACGACATGCTCAACCGCATCGCCAACAAGATCCGAACGCTCTGATGTCCGACTCCGAACGAAGGAACGTGGCCGTGGCCGCCAAGACCGAGACCCGACCGGGCACCGTGAAGTCCCCGCCGATGTCGGTGAAGATCGTCATCGCCGGAGGCTTCGGCGTGGGCAAGACCACCATGGTCGGCACCCTCTCCGACATCCCGCCGCTGACCACCGAGGCGGCCATGACGACGGCCAGCCTCGGCATCGATGACACGAGCAAGGTGTCGACCAAGACCACCACGACGGTGGCCATGGACTTCGGTCGCATCGCCATCGACGAGGACATGGTGCTCTTCCTCTTCGGCACCCCGGGGCAGGACCGCTTCGGGTTCATGTGGGACGACCTGATCGTCGGCGCCCTCGGTGCCGTCGTGCTCGTCGACCTGCGCCGCATCGACGACTGCTTCCCGGCCATCGACTACTTCGAGTCGCGCAACATCCCGTTCGTCGTCGCCATCAACCGGTTCGAGGGCAGCGACTCGCCCGACATCGGTGAGGTCCGCGAGGCCCTCGACCTCGACCCCGAGCACCCGATCGTGCTGTGCGACGCCGCGCTACCGGGAGTCGGTCAAGGGCGCGGTGCTGTCGCTCATCGAACTGCTGCTGTCGAAGTCCCGCCGGCGCCAGTCCGACAGCCGCCGCCTGCTCGGCTGACGACCGTCGCCTTCCGTTCTGGTGATGATCTGAGGGCGCAGGGACCCTCCGATCATCACCAGTTCGAGTGGTTTCGAGAGGGTTCGGGGCGACCGGGAGCTACTGGCTGGTGTCGCTCGGACGCTCGCGCAGGCGCACCTCGTGGGTGTTCTGCAGGTAGGTCTGGTGCGAGACCGGCACCAGCACCGCGCTCTCGTGGAACGACCGCAGGGTGGTGGAGCCGCAGCTGATCATGGTGGCGCGGAGCTTGGCGATCGTGAGCGACACGTTGTCGTAGAGGCTGCCGGCGTAGGGCACGTAGCCGTCGACGCCCTCCTCGAACACGAGGGCCGACTCGCCGTGCTCGTCGTGCTGGTCGTAGCGCGACCAGTTGCGGGCCCGCTGCGACCCCTCGCCCCAGTACTCCTTGAGGAACTGGCCGTCGACGTTGACGAGCCGCGACGGGCTCTCGTCGAAGCGGGCGAAGTAGCGGCCCAGCATGACGAAGTCGGCGCCGAGGGCGAAGGCGATGGCCATGTGGTACTCGCTGAGCAGGCCGCCGTCGCAGCAGATCGGGACGTACTCGCCGGTCTCGTCGGCGAAGCGGTCACGCTCGGCCACGACGTCCATGAGCGCCGAGGCCTGGCCGCGGCCGATGCCCTTCTGGTCGCGGGTGATGCAGATCGACCCGCCGCCGATGCCGACCTTCACGAAGTCGGCGCCGGCCTCGGCCAGGTAGCGGAAGGCGCGGGCGTCGACCACGTTGCCGGCACCGATGCGGCACGTCGCCGCCGTAGGTCTCGCGCACGAAGTCGAGCGTGTGCTTCTGCCACACCGAGTAGCCGTCGGACGAGTCGATGCAGAGCACGTCGACGCCCGCATCGACCAGGGCCGGGATGCGCTCGCGGTAGTCGTGGGTGTTGACGCCCGCGCCGACCATGAACCGCTTGTCGCCGTCGATGGTCTCGTTCTGGAAGCGCTTGTGCAGCTCGTAGTCGCGCCGCAGCACGATGGACTCGAGCCGACCCTCCGGGCCCACGATGGGCAGCACGTCGAGGCGGTTCTCCCAGATCAACGTGTTGGCGTCGGACAGCGAGATCGACGGCGGGGCCGTGACCAGGTCAGCCGCCGAGCGCATGCGGGTGTCGACGGTGTTGTCGAGCCGATGGCGCTTGGGATGGAAGTCATGGGTGGAGATCAGACCGAGGAACAGCCCGTGGGAGCTCCCGTCGTCGGTGACCACCGCGATGTCGCGATCGGCCGAGCTGAGCAGGTGGGTCAGCTCACCCAGGGTGGCCGTGGGCTTGACGTTGATCTCGCTGTAGCGGAAGCCGGCCTTGTGGCGCTTGACGCTGCTGACCATCTCGGCCTGGGCCGCGACGCTCTGGTCGTGGTGGATGAAGCTGATGCCACCGCACTGGGCCAGGGCCACCGCCAGCTCGGGCGACGACACCGCCTGCATGATGGCGCTGGTGAGCGGCACGGCGATGCGGATGGCCGACTCGTCCCCGACGCGGTGGCGGACGATCGGAGCGCTGAAGTCGACGTTGTCGGGGATGCAGTCCTCGGTGGTGAGGTTGGGCAGCAGCAGGTACTCGTTCAGGGTCCTGGACGTCTCGTCGGCGATCCGCATGCCTCTCCTCGAGCTCCGTGGTGGTGGCGGGATTTCGGGCGATCCTACCAGTCAGGTCCCGGCGCCCATCCCCGGCCCAGCCCGGTCCGGCGCCGGTCGAGGGCTCAAGGACGCGCCGGCGACGGTCGATGGGAGACTGGTCGATCCGCCAGTCGTCGACCAGTTCTCCGTCCCCGTCCGCCAGTCATGGGAACGCCACGATGAAACGCTCGTACCTCGCGATCCCGCTCGTCGTCGCTCTCCTGGCGGTGGCCGCGGCCTGCACGGCTCGCGACACCGCGGCGAGCGCCTGCACCGACGGCTCGCGCCCCGTGTACCGGGTTCCGGCGAACCCGGGCAGCCACTGGCCCAGCAGCACGCTGCTGCTCGAGAACGACACCACCGTCGATGCCCGAGGTCGCACCTTCGACGACTCCGTGCTCGACGCCCAGGGCTTCGGCGTCGGGGTGAAGTTCCACAACCCGGTCGGCTCGCGGGACGACCTCTGCATGTTGGGTGGCACGATCACCAGCAGCATCGATCCCGAGAACACCCCGTGGGAGACCTGGCACCGCGTTGCCGGTCTGACCGTCCTCACGACCAACTTCCAGGTGGTCGGCACCCGGATCTACAACCAGGGTGACGGCATCGAGTTCGACCCCACCGCGACCAACTGGAGGGTGATCGGGGTGCGGATGGACGGCCCGAACGGCAGCTCCGGCTACATCCACGACGACTGCATCCAGAACGACGGCATGAACAGCGGCGTGGTCGACGACGGCAAGTTCGACGGGTGCACCGTGTTCATGTCGTCGATGGACAACACGTCGCCCTACACCGACGGCGGGAGCAACCGCGTCGAGGTGAAGAACAGCCTGGTCTGGGTCCGCCCGTTCTACAACAGCTACAACACGTCCAAGTACGGCTTCAACCGCCACGGCGGGTTCTTCAAGTGGGCCGCGACCCCCAGCAAGGACGGGGTGGCGCCCAAGCTGAGCGTGCACGACTCGACCTTCCGGGCCGACGATCCCGCCGCCTACGGCGGCAACGCCAACGGGTTCCTCGGCCTGCCCCCGGGCACCGCCTGCAACAACGTGACGCTGATCAACACGCAGGCGTGGCCCGTCGACGAGCTGGCGTCGTGGACGAGCCAGTGCACCAACCTGACGCTCGCCACCACATCGACGTGGAACGCCAAGGTCTCGGCCTGGAACTCGGATCACCCCGCGCTGTAGTCGCGAGCCGCTCCCCTGGCACCGGAGGGTCTCCATCGGCGAGGCTGTAGCCCGAGCATCCCCCACCGTGTGACGGAGCCCGAGACCTTGGACATGTTCTTCTTCGACGAGGAGCGCCTGACGGCGCTGGCCGCCGCCAACGCCACCGCGTACCGGTCGGCCGAGCCCTTCCCCCACATCGTCATCGACGACTTCCTGCCCGACGAGGCGCTCGACCGGATCATCGACGAGTTCCCGGGCCCGCAAGAGGTCGAGTGGCAGCGCTTCGAGGCCGACACCGAGGTCAAGCTCGCGACCGACCACACGCGGGTGATCCCACCGTTCACCCGGCAGGTGCTCGACCAGTTCAACTCCGAGACCATGGTCGACTTCCTCGAGCAGCTCACCGGCATCAAGGGCCTCATCCCCGACCCGCACCTCTGGGGCGGCGGGCTCCACCAGATCGAGCGGGGCGGGCACCTGAGCGTCCACTCCGACTTCAACTGGCACGAGGAGCTGCTGCTCGACCGCCGACTCAACCTCATCCTCTACCTGAACCGCGACTGGGAGCCGGAGTGGGGCGGCGCCCTCGAGCTGTGGGATCGCGACATGACCGCCTGCCAGGAATCGGTGCGTCCCGGTGGCGAACCGGTGCGTGATCTTCAACACCACCGACTTCAGCCTGCACGGCCACCCCGAGCCGCTGGCGTGCCCGCCCGACCGCGCCCGCCGGTCGCTGGCGCTCTACTACTACAGCAACGGTCGCCCGGTCGACGAGCTCAGCCAGTCGCGCACGACCGACTTCCGTCCCCGCCCGGGTGAGGAGTGGCGGCGGCAGAGCGGCAAGCCGTCAGCCCTGACCGAGTGGATCCCGCCCGCGCTCGTCCCGCTGGCCAAGAAGGCTCGCGACCGCGTCCGGTCGCTCAAGCACTAGGAGCGCCCTCGCCGGACGGGCGCCGGACCGGGCCGGTCAGCGGACTGCCACGAGCGACTTCGGGAGCCCGACCACCCGCTCAGTGAGGATCGTCGAGTCGGGGAAGTAGTACTCGAGCTGGGTGCGGTCGAGGAGTTCGACATCCAGGGCGTTCTGGACCGCGCCGCGCCAGTCGTCGGGTCGGCTCCATGCGAACGGCCAGACCTCAGAGGCCCGGGCCTTCAGGTTGGTCGGAAGGAACTGGAATCCCGGAAAGACCCAGTGGGGCTCGATCGGGAAGTAGCGGTAAGGGGTCTGCACCCAATGATGGTCGCTCAGTTGCGCCACCACGTCCGCCATCTGCGTCCGCTTGGCGTGGCCTCCGACGTGCTCGATCACGGAGTTCGAGTACGCGATGTCGAATCGCTCGCGTGTGACCTGCGGGGGCAGGACGCACACGTCACCTACGATCGATCGAATCCCCGCCTCATCGGCAGCCTGGGGGCTGAGGTTCACGATGAGGAGCTCAGCCGGTCGTACCGGAGCGGCAGACCAGTAGGCCGAGGTTCCCCCGAGGTCGATCACTCGCATGTCCGAGAAGTCCGGGAAGCGCTCGAGGAACATGTGCCAGCGTCGGGCCCGGAGGGAGGCCGCGAGCGACGTGGCCGAATCGGCGTCGACCAGCGAGCTCCGAACTCGACCGCCGAGCCGACCGGATGCCTTCATCTCACTCCTCCCGCACCCGGACGCGGTGCCGGCTCGGCCAGCACCGACGGCATGATTCGTCGACGCCCATGTGCTGACCTTAGTTCGGTGTCCCGCATCGGAAGAAGGGTCGCGCTTCGAACGGTGCACCCTCTCCGCGAGGGCGACGGTGTTTCGAAACGCTCCAGCGACTCCTGGTATCCCCGTCGGCGCGGATGCGATGGCGCTCGGGCGCTCCGCGCGAGCGCCTGACCGGCTCAGCCGGTCGCGCACGACCGACTTCCGTCCCCGGACCGGGCCGGTGTCCCCTCAGTGGCGATGGGCCCGTTCCAACATCGGCTCGACCAGTCGACTGACGATGCCGGGCCGGGCCTGGGCGTGGTAGTCGGGGGTCGTGCGCATGGTCTCCTCACGGGGCTCCACCGGCTCGAAGGTGGTCGTGAGGCGGTACGCGCCACCATCGGTCCCGGCCGCCTGGATGGCCAGCGTCAGCTCGGTGAGATGGAGGGTGAAGTCCGGGGCGGGGAAGTGAGGACGACCGGTCTCGATGGCGTCAGCCAGCTCGGCCAGCCCGATCGCCTTGTCCTGCTGTCCGAGCTCGCGCTGCTTGAGCCGCCCGAGGGCCGCCTTGGGCGACCATCGTGAGCCCCCCAGATCGACGAGGGCCTCGGCACCGGGCGGAACGTTGCGGGTGAGCCGCACGCGCCGTCCGTTCACGCCGAGGAGCTTCTGCAGCGCGGTCCACCGGCGCACGGAGACGGCCTTGCGGGCGTTGAGCGTCAGCGGGCTGAACCGCTCGAGGAAGACCGGCGACCGGTAGTGCCGGTAGGTGTCGGCCCACACCATCCCCTCGTTCCCGATGATGCGCATCCGGTGGTCGTACGGGGCGCCGATCGAGCAGGTCACCCGGGCGGTGACGCCGGAGACGAAGTCGAGGCAGGCCACCGAGAAGTCCGGTGTCGTGGCGGGATGCAGCGGCTGGTCAGTCTTGTCCGGCAGGGTCTGCTTGGAGAACGAGGTGACCGAGCGCACTGGGCCGAAGATGGCGCAGAGCCAGGTCAGGTGGTAGCCGACGTGCTCCCACGTGCACCCCATCTCGTACTCGTGGAGGTACGGCCAGGGCGCGCCCGAGCGGCTCCGCCACTCCTCGGGACGCATGAGGTAGATGAGGTTGTCGTCGAACTCGGCGTAGACGATCCGCACGTCCCCGACGGCCCCGTCGCGCACCACCTTCCACATGGTCTGGGTGGTGTCGGACAGGGCGTTGGAGGGTGCGCAGCTGAGGCGCACACCATTGGCCTCGGCCAGATCGGCCAGCTCGCGGGCCCGGCCCAGATCGGTGTCGAACGGCTTCTCCGAGTAGACGTGCTTGCCCGCGGACAACGCCGCCATGGTCACCTCGTGGTGGCTCTCGATCGAGGTGAGGTTGGCGACGATGTCGATCTCCGGGTCGGCCAGCATCTCGCTGGTCGACGAGTACACCCGCAGCCCGTAGAAGCGGCCGACGGCCTCGGCCCGCGACCGATCGATGTCGGTCACGCCTCGCAGCACGAGCTTGGGATGCTTCGCCCAGGTCGCCATGTAGTGATCGAAGACGTAGCCGCACCCGATGATGCCGACGTTCACAGTGAGCTCTCCGATCGTTCGGGGTTGTGGCCGTGTCAGCTCGACCAGCGCTGCGCGGCGCGGGCCTGGTCGATGAGGTGCATGACCTCGACGCTCTGGTCGAGCGACATGACCGCGTTCTCGGTCCTTCCGGCCGTGACATCGTGCACGACCGCCTCCGCCTCCGCGGCATAGCCGTTGCCGTGGTAGTGGGCGATGGTGCGGGTGGCCCGCGCTCCTCGCAGCATGCCCATCACCCCGCTGAGCCGCTGTTGGGACGCCTGGGCGAGCGCACTCTCCCTGAGCGCCTCCCGGCGGGCGTCGGTGCGGGGAGCCCCGTTGCCCGGAGTCGACCGCGACTCGGTCATCGCCCACGGCCGGTAGATCGGCGCCCGGACCTCGATCGAGCCGTTCGTGCCGAAGATCGCGATGTCGTTGCGCCCCGCGGCCGCGATGCTGGCCCGCAGGGTCGAGAGCGCCCCGCTGTCGTGGCGCAGCTGGATGAGCACCTCCTCGTCCACGCCGCTCGCCCCGCGGCGCGCGGTGGACGTGATCTCCGCCACCGGGCCGAGCAGGTCGCGAGCGAGCGACAGCGGGTACACCCCCCGGTGCAGGAGGGCGCCGCCGCCGCGAGCGGGGTCGAACATGCTCTGGCTGGCATCCACCGCCACCGGGGAGCAGAAGCTCGCCTCGAAGCAGCTGGCCTCACCGATCGCGCCGGCGGCCAGTCGAGCTCGCAGCACGGCCGAGCAGCGGGAGGAACCGGGTCCACATGCCTTCCATGCAGAAGACCCCGGCGGCGCGGGCAGCGCGGGCGATCTCCTCGGCTTCGCTCCCGGTCACGGCGAAGGGCTTCTCCACCAGCACCGGCCGGCCGGCGGCGATGGCGGCCAGCGCGTGGTTGCGGTGGAGCGACGGTGGTGTGGCGACGTACACCGCATCGATCCCGCCCGAGCCGATCGCCTCCTCGTAGGAATCGGCCACGGCGGGGATGCCGAGCTCAGCCGCCGTTCGCGCCGCGTTGGCTCGATTGCGGGACGCCACGATCGCGGCCTGACCGGCGACTGACGACTGCCCGAGCCCCAACACGAACTTGCGGGCGACCGCGCCGGTGCCGAGGATGGCCCACCTGAACGGGGCGGCATCGCCGGATCGGGCTTCCTGCATCACAGATCGGTCTCCGCATTCGTCGTTCGTGGACCCATCATCACCGTCCGCGGCGTCCGGGCCGCCCGACCGGTCGGTGCAGAGTACCCGAGGCCGCTCGGCCGTTCCCGGTCACGGCACTAGGTGGTCGGGTCCGCGGGCGGCCACCCGTCCCGCCACTCGGCCCGACGCTGCCACAGCGCGGTCCACGTGCTCGGCGTGGTACGTCCGCTGCCGCGCACGCGAGCGACGAGGCCGGCGAGGCGGGCGCGCAGCGCGACGCCGCCCAGCAACAGGCCCTCGGCGAGCTTGCGCTCACGTCCGGACCAGAGCTTGCGCACCAGGCTCACCTTGCCGCGGTAGAGCAGGACCTCCATCTGCACGGCCGCAGACGACGCTCCGCCGACGTGGGTGATGCCCGCGTCGGGGGTGATCACCGGCTCGTAGCCGGCCGCGACAGCACGGATGCCCAGGTCGAAGTCCTCGCCGTACATGAAGAACCGTTCGTCGAAGCCGCCGAGGCGCTCCCACGCGGCACGATCGGCGAAGAGCAGGCATCCCGACACGATGTCGACGGAGCGCTCGACATCGCGCCGCCACGCCCCGATGCCTTCGGGGTTGAAGCGCTCGCTCGAGGCGAACGCGGTCGAGAGGCCGGTGGCGAAGCAGAACGTGCTCCAGATCGTCGGCCGCCCCCAGCACGACATCGGGTCGACCTCGCCGTCGGAGGTGAACACACGACCGCCGTAGAGGCCACCTGCGGGCCGGCGCCGAGCCAGGTCGAGCAGCGCGGCCAGGCACCCGGGGAGCATGACGGCATCGGGGTTGAGGAGCAGCACGTACCGACTGGTGCTGGTGGCGGCCGCCCGGTTGCAGGCCCGGGCGAACCCGAGGTTGTCCGGCGAGCGGATCAGCCGGACCTGCGGCCAGCGCTGCTCGACCAGGTCGGCGGTGCCGTCGCCCGAGGCGTTGTCGAGGACGACGACCTCGGAGCCGTCGTCGGGGAGCTCGCCGAGGGCGCTGTCGACGCACGCCCCGATGTGCTCCGAGCTGTTGTAGGTGACGATGACAACGGTCACCCGCGGCTCGTCAGCCACCGCCCTGGCCTCCCACCGAGACCGGGGGCGCGGAGCCGTCGCCGCGGCGGAAGAACGTGTCGTGCCAGACCTCGAGCGAGAGGAGCGTCCAGATGCGGCCGGACTCGTCGCGACGGCCGGAGTCGTGGGTGTCGAGGATCGAGCGCACCGCCACCGGGTCGAGGGTGGTGCCCACGAACGAGCTGGGGCCGAGGAGCATGTCCCATGCCATCTCGCGCAGGCCTCCGCGGAACCACGAGTCGAGCGGCGCCCGAAAGCCGACCTTGCGACGATCGACGATGCTCTCGGGCAGGTGCTGGCGAGCGACCTGCTTGAGCACCCACTTCGTCTGGCCCCGGTGGAGCTTCACCCGAGAGGGCAGGGAGAACGCCAGCTCGACCATCCGGTGGTCGAGGATCGGGGGCCGCAGCTCGACCGAGGCCGCCATGGACATGCGGTCACCCCGCTCGAGCAGGTTGTCGGCGAGCCACCCCTGGCAGTCGAAGACCAGCATCCGCTCGATGGCGTCGACGCCCACGGGGCGTTCCGTGGACGGCGCCCGCGAGGCGATGCCGCCCAGCAGGCCCTGTCGTTCGGTGGCCGTGAACGGGGCGAACCACGAGGCGAGCCGGTCGACCTCGGTCGGGGCGGCCAGCGTCCGCAACGCGATGCGAGCCCGACCGGCCGAGGCGGGGAGCCGGCGCTCGAGCTCGCCGAAGGCCGACGCCCGGAACCCGGCCGGCAGGAGGTCGGCCAGGTTGGTGAAGCGGGCCATCTTGTACTTGGGGTAGCCGGCGAACAGCTCGTCGCTGCCCTCGCCCGACAGCAGCACCTTGACCGACCGGCGCGCCAGGGAGGCCAGCTCGAACACGGCGACGTCGCCCGGTTCGGAGATCGGGGCGTCGCGGTGCCAGGTGAGCTTCGACCACAGATCGGCGAAGTCCTCCGGCTCGACCACCACCTCGTGGTGGTTGGTGCCGAAGACCTTGCTCACCTCGCGGGCGTGGGGCAGCTCGTCGTAGCGGGGGTCGCCGAAGCCCGCCGAGAACGTGTCGACCGGCTCGCCGCCCCGCAGCTTGGTGGCAAGGGCCACGATGAGGCTGCTGTCGACGCCGCCGCTCAGCAGCGCTCCCACCGGGACGTCGGCGACGAGGGCGCTGCGGACCGCGTCCTCGAGCCCGTCCGAGACGAGCCGCACGGCTTCGTCGTCGGAGACCTGACGGGGCGCACCGCTCGGCACGGACCAGTAGGGCTCGGACTCGTACACCCGGTCGGGCCCGACACGCAGGCGGTGCCCCGGCATCAGCTTCTTCACGTGCTCGAAGAGGGTGTGCGGGGCGTCGACGGCCCGCCGTGAGAGGTAGGAGTCGAGGCTGGCCAGGTCGACCGCGGGGGCCGTCGGCAGCGCCGGCAGGAGCGCCTTGAGCTCGGAGGCGAACGCGAACATGTGCTCGTCGGTGTAGGTGAACAGCGGGAGGATCCCGAGGCGGTCGCGGAACAGCCACAGGTCGTCGCCCTCGTGGATCGCGTAGGCGAACTGGCCCCGCAGCCGCTCGACCGATCGCGGCCCCTCGCGCTGGAACAGCGCGAGCAGCACCTCGGTGTCGCCGTTGGTGCGGAACGGGTAGTCGCAGTCCTCGCGCAGCTCGCGGAAATTGAAGATCTCGCCGTTGAACGTCACGCGGAGCCGTTCGTCCGCGGTGGCCATCGGCTGCGGTGAACCGGCCACGTCGATGATCGAGAGGCGACGGTGGCCGAACCCGGTCGAGCCGTCGACCCAGTAGCCCTCGCCGTCGGGGCCCCGGTGCGTGAGCCGCGCCGTCATGGCCCGCAGGAGCTCTTCCTGCACCGGCTCGCCGTCGAAGCGCCGCACACCCACGATCCCGCACACGGCTAACCCTGTCCGGACTCGGCGATGGCGACGAACTCGTCGGCCCGCACGTCCCACGACTGCGCGGCCACCGCCGCCCGTCGACCGGCCGGGTCGGACGGCGCCTCGCCGCGGAGGCACCGACCCACCGCGGCGACGAACTCGTCGTAGTCGTCGGCGATCTGGACCCACTCGTCGTAGCGATGCATCTCGGGAACCTCGGTGGACACCACGGGAAGGCCGAGGGCGAGGTACTCGCGCACCTTGATCGGGTTGCTGTTGCGGATGAACTCGTTGCGCAGGTACGGCATCAACCCGACGTCGAAGCCCGAGCCGTACCCCGGGATCTCCTGGTACGGTCGCTCGCCCAGCCAGTGGACGTTGGCCAGCGCGTCGAAGCGCTCGAGCGAGCAGGTGGCGTCGCCGACCAGCACCAGCTGGGCGTCGGGAAACTCCCGCGCCACCCGCTCGAGCAGGTCGAAGTCGACCCGGTAGTCGTCGAGGCTGCCGAAGTACCCGATCCGCGGGTGCGGGATCTCGACCAGATCAGCGGGCTGGTCACACTCGTCGCATCTGGTGAAGTGCTCGAGGTCGACGCCGTGGTCGAGGAAGACCCCTCGGTCGCCCACCGCGTCCCCGTCGTCGTCCATCAGGGCCCGGCTCACGTAGATCACCCGGTCGGCCTCACGGAGCAGCGTGCGCTCGAGTTCGGCGATGTACTCCTGATCGACGTCGTGCAGCGCGGAGAACTTGTCGGCCTTGTTGACCACCAGGGCCCGGCGGGCCAGGGGCTCGATCACCTCGTACCCCGTGGGCAGCGTGACCACGAAGATCGGGCGGCGGATCCCGAGGGCCAGCAGGGTCAGTCGCAGCTGGGTCCGAACCAGCGTGCTCGCCACCACCCGACCGGCCGGGGAGCCGTAGAGGGGGAGCACGATCGGGCTGAGCACGATGAAGTCGGGTCGGTCGGGGATCGGCCGGCTGAGGAAGCGCAGCACGCTGGCGACCTTTCGGGTGACCCGCCGCCACGGCTGGGTGCTCTTGCCGGGCATCGGCATGCGGAGCCCGATGCTGTTGACGTACAGCACCCGGCGGGTCCGAGCGACCCGACGCAGCAACTGCAGCTCGGAGTGCGCGTGGCTGCCGTACCACCAGTCGATCCCGCCCATGCACACGTACGCCGGCGCCGAAGCGACGAGTGATGCCCGCCGCCTCCTCCACCACCCGTGTTGTTCACTCGCGGCCAAGTCGGAAATCCTAACCGCCCGCCGACCCCTGGAATTCAAGGGGTCGACGGGCGGTGGCGGATCAGACGTTCCCGATCTGGCGACGAGCGGGACCTACCGGATCAAAGGGCGGCGAGCGTCTCGCTCTGACGGTTGTCGCTCCAGGTGTTGCCCGGGTTGCTCGCGTTCCATCCGTAGTAGTAGCTGGAGCCGTAGGCCGTGTTCGGTGACAGCCGGTTGCCGGTGAACACGGTGTGGTTGGCCGTACCCCACGACCGGCAGGTGTCGGCGCAACCGAAGTTCACGTCGGTGCCGTTGGCGCCTTCGATGAAGTTGTTGGTGATCGTGAAGTAGCTCGCCGCGTCCCACGTGTTGTTCAACGCGAGCCCACCGGTCTGGTAGCCCGACTGCGGTGAGTTGGCGGCGCTGATCCAGTTGTGGTTCAGGGTCACGTGGTTACCGGAGTCGCCGTCGATCGCCTCGGTGTGGTCCGGCGCCGCGTTGGTCGTCGGGTCGTGGATGAACGAGTCGGTGACCGAGATGTTCGAGCCCGTCCAGAGGGTCTGGTTGCCGCCGTGGGCGTTGACCCGGAGCAACGAGTAGTTGCAGGCTCCGACGCCCACGTGGCCCGACCCCGAGCCGCTGTTGCCGGCGTCGATCTCGCTGTCCTGGATCTTCAGGCCGGTGATGGTGCCGGACGTGGTGTGGCAGCCACCGGAGTTGATGGTTGACGGCGACGCTGTCCCGTCACCGCCGATGCAGCCGTTCAGCGATCGGACGAAGCTGTTCTTGATGGTGACGTTGTTGGCCTTGACGGCGATGCACCCGTCGATCCACTGGCTGTCGATCACCGCGTTGTCCTGGGTGACGGTCAGGTTGCCGACGACGTGGTGCAGGGGAGACTGGCCGGCGACGATCTGGGCCTCGGTCCAGCCGGGCACCCCGGTGTTGGCGGCCCAGCACGACTTGGCCGCGATGTTCAGGGCGCAGGGCACCGACCCGGACGGCGGAGGCGTGACCGGGGCGGTCGTGGTGGTGGTCGGGGCCGCGGTCGTGGTGGTGGTGGCCTGGGCCGTCGTGGTGGTCGTGGCCAGGGCCGCCGTGGTGGTCGGGGCCGCGGTCGTGCTGCTGGTGGCCAACTGCGCGTCGGTCAGCCGGCGGAAGGCGACGTCGACCCAGTAGTTGGTCGCGCGGTACGTCGACGTGGGGAAGGCGCTGCCGGTGCCGTACTTGTAGACGCCGGACCCACCGTCGACGCCGTCGGCCAGCGCCCGCACCGCGTACTTCCCGGCTCCCTTGCCGGCGAAGTAGTACTGGTCACCGGAGTAGTGCCCCACGTTGGTGTGGTACGAGACGACGTAGGTAGTGCCGGGATCGACCCGAACGGGTGAGGAGAGGTTGGCCGTCTGCCACCCCGAGGCGCTCTCGTTGGTGAAGGTCACGCTGGCCAGCTTCTGACCCGAGCCGTTCCAGAGGTTGCCGATGTGCTGGCCGGTGTTGGCCGCTGCTCTTGTAGAAGCGGATGGCGGAGATGGTGCCGGACCGCTGCACGATGAACTTGGTGCCGACCTCGACCGCGTTGGTGTCGGTGTCGCTCACGTTCTTGGGGGTGCTGGAGCCGAAGATCGACACGGCCGACACGCTCGCCTGGGCCACCCCGATGATCGAGATGGCGGCCGTCAGCAGCGCCAACATGAGTGCGCCGGCGGCGATCCTGCGGCCTCGGGGCGCATTTTGGGCGCGTCTGAACAGGGTTCGACGGGTCATTACTTTCCTCGCAATGGTGGGGAGCGGTGCTGGGACCCGGCCTCCTGGCGAAAGCTCGGGTCGGTGTTCTTGCTCGTGCGGTCTATCGACACACCCCGCGGCGAAACTTGAGCGCCGGGTGGGTCGTATGGCTCATAGGCGGACTGGAGGAGGTTCGGCCACGAGCGGAATGTAACAGTTCCATGACGAAAGGCGAAGGATCAAGGGGCGCGTCGCGGGGGGCTGCTCGTGCCGCTGGGGACGCTGACGGTCGCGCTTCGCGCGAACGCGGAACGCGGCCCCTCGGAGTTCACGATGCCCGACCAGCAGAGTTGCCTGGCACATGCAGGTCGCTGGATCACGACGCAGTACATCGGCAGCTCACCCTACGTGAGCAGGAATTTTCTTCGATTTTCTCGTCGGGCCCGGCCGGATGCGCCTGGGTTCATCTCCCGGCGTCCTCGCCGTCGCCTCGCGACGACCCGCGCCCGGCGCGATGTCGATGGTCGAGCTCGTCCCGCTCGGCAACGATCGCGGCCGAGGAGCCGCGCCGCGCCGCCCTCACCGGCCGCTGAGGGATCGGCCCATCGGTCGATCGGGCGTAACAGAACCGCAATGCCAGCAGAAAGTGCTGAATTACACACTGAGAGTGGTCAGACCAGCGTCAAAGCCCGGGGTCGGCCGGCGGAGACCACCCGTCGACCCGCCGCGTCGAGCAGGTCGGCGAGGGTCAGGTCGTCCACCGATCGGACGACCGCCAGGTCGAGCTCGTCGAGGTAGGCCGCCGTCTGACGCTGGTGATCGTCGACGTGCTCACCGTGGGCCCGCTCCCGGGGGATCAGCACGGGGCAGTGACCCGCCTCGAACGCCGCCAGGGCGCTCCCCGTGCCGGCGTGGGCGATCACCAGGTCGGCCTCGGCGATGGCGTCGGCCAGCTCGGCCGCCGGCACGGCTCGCCGGGCGTCGATGTGGAGGTCGCCGACCTCGGCCGGACCGACCTGCCACACGACCTCGGCGTCGGGCGGCAGGACCGCCGCCACCTTGCGCACCATCCGCTCGAACGGGTACTCGAGCGTGCCCACCGTGACCACCGCCCGGCGGATGGCGGCGGGTGCGGGCTCACGGCTGGCCGACTCGAAGCCCTCGAAGACCGAACCCGGATAGCGCCACCGCTCGTCGGACCAGTGCCGGTGCTGCGAGTAGGTGCGCACGCGGGGGCTCCACCGCAGCAGCCGGCCGGTCAACGAGGGGCCCTCGACCCGGGTCGCGCTCTCGACGTAGTGACAGGGGATGCCGGCCGCGGCCAGCACCGGCAAGAAGCCCAGCGCCACCCCGGAGCCCGTGCTCACCGCCATGGCCGGTCGCTGCCTGGCCAGCGAGGTCGCCTGCGGCAGGCAGCGCAGCACGTTGGCCACGTCTCGGGGCGCGACCTCGGGCACCCACACGACGTCGTGCCCGTCCAGGATCGAACGGCTCTGCGCCGTCTCGCTCGTCACCCACACCGGCGGGGCCCCGAACGACGGCAATCTCGGCGCCAGCCGGAAGAGCTGGGTCAGGTGGCCGCCGGCGTTGGCGACCAGCACCAGCCGTCCGGCCGCGTCGATCACGGTTCGATCAGCCGACCGTCGCGGTCGACGCCGCCGCCTCGACGACGACATCGGAGCTGACCACGACGACCTCGGAGCTCGATGGCGAACGCCGGAGCGAGCGCAGGGCGTCGCCCAGCACCGTTCGGGCGGTGGCCACCAGGATCGTGACGTCGAGGCCCAGGCTCCAGTTCTCGACGTAGAAGAGGTCGAGGTGGCGGTAGGCGAAGTACGAGGGGTTGTGACGGGCCTCGACCTGCCACAGCCCGGTGACACCGGGGCGCATGCGGAGCCGCCCGAGCATCTCGTCGTCGAACTGGGCCACCTCGTCGGGCAGCGCCGGTCGCGGGCCGATCAGGCTGAGGCTGCCGTCGAGCACGTTGAGCAGCTGGGGCAGCTCGTCGATGCTCGAGACCCGGAGCCAGTGCCCGACCCGGGTGACACGGGGGTCGTCGTTCACCTTGAACAGCGGGCCGCTGCGCTCGTTGCGGTCGCGGAGCTCGTCGAGCTGATCCTCGGCGTCGACGGTCATCGACCGGATCTTGCGGATGATGATGCGCCGGCCGTCCTGGCCGATCCGCTCCTGGTGGAAGAACACCGGCCCGCCGTCGGAGAGCTTCACGGCCAGCGCCGACACCAGCAGGATCGGGCTGGTCGCCACCAGCACCAGCGAGGCGACCACCACGTCGATCGCCCGCTTCACGGTGAGGGCCAGCCGCCGCGGGCTGGCCGGCTCGAGGTAGAAGAAGGGCTCGTGGGCCATCGGCAGCTGGCGCACGCGCCGGTGACCGATGCGGGTGAGGCCGCTGGACAGGTGCACGTGCACGCCCATGGCATGGAGGGTCCGCACCAGCGAGTTCAGCTCGACCGACGGCACGCCGTTGGCCGCGATGAGCACGCCGGTGGCGCCGGTCTGGTCGAGGGCCGCCACCGTGGAGCCGAGCCCGCCCAGATGACGCACACCTACCGGCACCGGCTCGACCTCGTCGCTGAGGTAGCCGACCGGGTGGTAGCCGATCTCGGGATGGTTCTCGAGCAGGTGGTTGAGGTGGATCACCTCGTGGGACCGACCCACCAGCACGACCGGGCGGCTGAGCGCCCCGTTGGCGCGGTGGAAGGTCAGCCACGCCTCGAAGAGGCTCCGAGTGACGACCAGGCCCACGAACCCCAGGACCGCTCCGGCGACCATGGGGCCGACGTGGTAGGGGGGGCCGGACACCCGCTCGCCCAAGTAGGCCGCGAAGGCCAGGGCGATGGCGATGAGGGCCTGGCGCTCGGCGGTGATCGACCGCACGGCGGCCACCCGGGACTGGTAGAGCCGGCAGGCCCAGGACAGCGCGACGGCGGCCGCGCCCAGCACCAGCGACCCGAGCACCACGACGTAGGGAGCGACGTCGAAGTCGCCGTCGAGCACGCCGATGCTGAGGGCGACGATCCAGGCCGCGGTCATGGCCGCCCCCTCGGCCCACATCAGCCGGGCGCGGAGCCGCTTCGGATCAGGCCCGCGCCGCGATCCTCGTTCCTCCGTGGATCGGACCCCGTCGTTCGACCCGCGGCGCTCGCCATCCACCCAGTGCGACGTGGTGATCGCCATCGCCCTCGCCCTCCGTTGCGTCCAAACGGACCCTCCGCTTCCTCACGCAGTGTGCTCATCGGTTCTGAAGTGGGACTGAAGCGGCACTGAGGAGTTCCTGAAAGGCCCCCACGGCCGGGGGCCCATCGCTACAGTCCCCGGCCGTGACGCGACGCCGGCTCGTGACCAGGACCGCCGTCACTCTGGGTGTGCTCGCGCTGCTCTTCGCGGCGGTCAGCGCGCGGCTGTTCGTGTGGCCGTCGACCAGGCCAGCCACCCCCGCGGACGCCATCGTGATCCTCGGCGGCGACGGGGAGCGCTACAACATGGGTGCCTGGCTGGCCCAGAACGGCACCGCTCCGGTGGTCGTGATGTCGACCGACTCGGACTCGGTGGGGTGCCCTGGCACCCTGACGGCGGTTCCGGTCATGTGCTTCGTGCCCGACCCCTACAGCACCCGGGGCGAAGCGCGATACATCGCCGACCTCGCTCGGGAGCGGGGATGGCACCACCTCATCGTCGTGACCTCGGCGCCGCAGTCGACCCGGGCCGTGCTGCGCCTCCAGCGCTGCTTCTCCGGCGACATCGATGTCGCGACCGTCGATGTCGGCAAGGTGCGCCTCGTCCGCGACGTCCTCTACGAGTGGGGCGCCATGGCCAAGGCCCTCCTGTTCGAACGAGGCTGCTGAGGGCTGTTCAGCAACACCTCAGGGGTGCTTCAGCTCACCTTCAGGAACGCGCCCGACACTGCGGGCCATGGACCGATCGACCCCTCGGCGCCCGATCGACGACGCTCGGTGACCCCTCGACGCATCCGGCCCTCCACGCGGCCTCCCGGATCAGGACGCCCGCGCGTGTCGGTGCTGATCACGTCGTACAACTACGCCCGGTTCCTCCCGAGCGCGGTCGCGAGCGTGCTCGGCCAGGACGGCGTCGACGTCGACGTGCTGGTGATCGACGACGCGTCCTCCGACGACACCGAGGCGGTCAGCGCGCGGGTCGCCCTCGACCCTCGGGTCCGGGTCGTGCGCCACGAGCAGAACCGGGGGCACATCTCCTCGGTCAACGAGGGCCTCGCGGCCCTCGAGGGCGACTACGTGGTCAAGCTCGACGCCGACGATCTCGTGGCGCCGGGAGCACTCGCCCGTGCGGTCGACCTGCTCGAGGCCCGACCCGACGTCGGGTTCGTGAGCGGCCGGCCGGTTCACTTCACCTCGGAGCCACCACCCATGGCTTCGGCTGCCGCCCGCAGTTGGACGGTGTGGCCGGGCGCCGAGTGGGTCGCCCGACGGTGCGCGAGCGGATACAACACGATCAGCCAGCCCGAGGTCGTCATGCGCGCGTCCGTGCTGCGGGCAGCCGGGCCCCGCCCCGAGTCCCTGCCACACACGTCCGACCTGGCCCTGTGGCTGCAGATGGCGATGCTGGCCGATGTGGGCCGCATCAACGGCCCCCCGCAGGGCTACTACCGCGTGCACGAGAACAGCATGCAGCGCACGACCAACGCCGGGCACCTGTTCGACCTGCAGGGCCGCCGTGACGCCTTCGACTACACGCTCGCCTGGGCCCAGACCCTCGACCCACCGGTCCTGCCGGCTGCCGAGGCGCTGCTCGTCACCGCGCGGAGGACGATCGCCGGTCAGGCCCTCGACCAGGCCTGCCGGGCCTACGACCGGGGCCGGACGGCGGAGCTCGACGTCGACGAGCTGGTGCGGTTCGCCCTCGAGACGTCTCCCGATGCCACCAGGCTCCCGCAGTGGAGCGCGCTCAACCGTCGCCGCCTGGTGGGGGCCCGGTACGCCAGGTACGCGCCCCCGTTCGTGGGCCGGGCCGTGTTGCGCCGGGCGTCCGAGGAGATCGCCGACCGTCGCTGGGAACGTACCGGTCTGCGCTGACGCCGGGTCGAGGCTGTCAGCCCGGGGTGCGGGCGGCCGCGGTGACCGCGGCCCGGCGGTTCATGAAGGGCCGCTCGATCAGCAGGTAGAAGCCGTAGGCGGCGGCGATGGCCACCGGCACCACGGTGACCAGCATCATCACGAACGACGCGTTGCGCGACCAGTGCAGGGGTTCGACCACGTAGAGCCAGCCGACCGCAAGGATCGGGGCGTGCACGAGGTAGATCGAGTACGAGAAGTGGCCGGCCCCGACGATGGGGCCGTGCTGCAGGAAGCGCTTGACCGCGGTGGTGCCCGGCGCCGACAGGGCGGCGAGCAGGCACGCGGCCGCGGTGCCGATCGCCAGGTCGGACCAGTAGAGGTCGACGCCCAGCACCCGCTCGCTGCCGAGGACCGCGCAGGCCGCGACGCCGGCTACCACCAGCGCGAGCGTGATCCACCCCCACGGCACTGGCGCGCCGCGCGCTCGTCGAGCCTCGTCCCGGCGGGTGGCCCCGGCGGCGATCATCCCGAAGATGAAGAGGGCCGCGAACTGCGGCGTCAGGTTCAACAGGCGATGGAACGGGGCCGAGTTGCGGGCCAGCACGTTGATCGCCCACACGCCGACCACGCCGAGCGCAGCGGTAGCGGTGGGTCCGACGACCCGGCGGGCGAGGAGGAACAGCGGGAAGACGAAGTAGAGCTGCCACTCCACCGCGATCGACCACAGGGCGCCGTTGGGCGGCGTGTTGCGGATCATGTCCTGCACCAGGCCGAGGTGCACGAGGACGTCGCGCACGCCGACGGAGATGTGGGTGCGGGGCTCGATCAGCACGACGAACACCAGCGACGACAACAGGACGGCCGCCCAGTACGCCGGCAGGATGCGCCAGGCCCGGCGCTTGATGTAGGGCCAGTAGCCGGTGCCGAGGTGGAACTGCCGGCGGGCCGGGGCGAGGGTCAGCGAGTAGCCCGACACGACGATGAACACCGCGACCGCGAAGTTGCCGTAGAGCAGCCACCCAAGGAACCAGGGCCCGGTGTTCTCCGGGAACCCTGGGTACACCTGCAGGTAGACGTGGTGGGCGACCACGAACAGGGCGGCCAGGGCGCGGATGCCGTCGAGGTAGTCGAGCCTCCCCTTCATCGGGGCCTTGGCTCCCTCGCCGGCGATGACCTCGGACGTCATGGTGCAGGCAGTGTGTCCAGCCGAGCTGAAACCAGCCTGAAACGGCTCTGTTTCCTTGCTGAAGACCAGCCTTCAGCAACACCTCAGGGGCGATTCAGGAGAACTTCAGGCTCCACCGGAACACTTGCCCCAACTGCGAGGAGTGACCACAGAGAGGAAGTCCGTGCCCACCACCATGCCCTCCCGGCCCCTCGCACGACGGCCGACCGTGTCGGTGGTCGTCCCGTGCTACCGGTACGGGCACTACCTCCCGGGAGCGGTGGCGAGCGTCCTCGACCAGACCGATGTCGACGCCGAGGTGCTGATCGTCGACGACGCCTCGCCGGATGACAGCGGCGACGTGGCCGAGGCCATGGCGGCGGCCGACCCTCGGGTCCGGGTGCTGCGCCACACCGAGAACAAGGGGCACATCGCCACCTACAACGACGGCCTCGAGGCCGTCGACGGCGAGTACGTCGTGCTGCTCTCGGCCGACGACATGTTGCCGCCCGGCTCGCTCGGGCGGGCCACCGCGCTCATGGAGGCGAACCCCTCGGTCGGCATGGTCTACGGCCACCCGATGGACTTCGTCGACACGCCGCCGCCCGCCACGACCGCCGTGCGCAACTGGTCGGTGTGGGGTGGCCACGAGTGGATCGAGCGCCGCTGCCGACGAGGCAACAACTGCATCTTCAACCCCGAGGTCGTCCTGCGGGGATCGGTGCAGCGGGCGATCGGTGGCTACGACCCCGGTCTGCCCCACTCGGGTGACCTCGAGATGTGGCTCCGCGCCGCGGCGGTCTCCGACATCGGTCGGGTCAACGGGGCCACGCAGGGCTTCTACAGGATCCACCCGGCCAGCATGCAACGAACGGTGTACTCGAGCTTCATGGCCGACTTCGAGGGCCGCCGCGACGCGTTCGACGCCGTGCTCAACGCCCCGGACAGCGCCTTCGCCCCTGACGAAGCCGACCGGCTCTACGCCCTGGCCCGCCGGGCCATCGCCACGACAGCACTGGAGCAGGCCGCCCGCGCCTACGACGACGGGAACACCGACGTCGAGCCGGTCGACGAATACGTGGCGTTCGCCCTCGAGCTCTATCCGCAGGCGAAGGACCTCCGCGCCTGGCGGGCGCTGAACCGGCGGCAGGATGCCGGCCCGGAGCGCCGCCACCGGAGCCTGCAGGGGTCGGGCCGCCGCATGGTCCGCGACATCGAGAGCCGCGTCCGCTGGCGCCGCTGGCGGCGGAGCGGCGTGTGACCATCACCGATCCTACGGCCGGGGCGCCGGAGACCCTCGGGCGCAAGGTTCGTCGTGGTGCGGCGTGGAGCACGGCCGAGGTGGCCGTGGCCCGCTTCGGCCAGTTCGCCCAGGGCGTGGTCATCGCCCGGCTGCTGGCCCCCGCCGACTTCGGGGTCTTCGCGGTGGCCCTGGTCGTGCACGCCATCGTCGTGAACATCAGCGAGCTCGGCGTCAGCGCCGCGCTCATCCGGGACGACGACGACCAGGCCCGGCGGGGCGCGCCCACGGTGGCGACCATCGCCATCGCCAGCGGCATCGGGCTCGGTGTCCTCATGGCGCTGTCGGCGTCGCTGCTGGCCAGCCTGCTCGGCTCCCCGTCGGCGTCGGGTGCCGTGGCGGTCATGGCCCTGACCATCCCGCTGGCCGGCGTCGCCGCGGTGCCCTCGGCCTTCCTGCGCCGCCACTTCCGCATGGACCGGCTGTTCATCGCCAGCGCCGCCAACATGGTGGCGACGGCCATCGTGGTGATCCTGCTCGCCCTCGCCGGGTGGGGGCCCATGGCCCTGGCCTGGTCATGGGTCGCCGGTCAGCTGCTCACCTCGTTGATCCTGCTGACGTACAAGCCCGGACGGTGCCGGCCGGGATGGGACCGGGCCGAGGCCGGTCGCCTCCTGCGCTTCGGGCTGCCGCTCGCCGGCGCCAACATCCTCGCCTTCGCCGTGCTCAACGTCGACTACGTCGTCGTCGGGCGCGTGCTCGGGGCGGAGGCGCTCGGGCTCTACGTGCTGGCGTTCAACATCTCCGGCTGGCCGATGAACGTGTTCGGCGCGGTCGTTCGGAGCGTGTCGCTGCCCGGCTTCGCCCACCTCCAGCGCGATGGCGCCGCCATGCCGGACCAGTACGCCAAGGCGCTCGGCACGGTCGCCACCCTCACCCTCCCCGTGTGCACCATCCTCGGGGCGCTGGCCGTGCCGCTCGTGAACGCGGTGTACGGCAGCAAGTGGTCGGCGGCGGCGGCCGCGCTCATCGGGCTGTGCGTGCTCGGCGCGGCGCGCATCCTGATCGAGCTGACGGCCGACTTCCTGGTCACGCTCGGCCGTACTCGAGGGGTGTTCCTGGCCCAGATCCCCTGGCTCGTCGGCCTGGTCGCCGCCCTGCTCCTGCTGGTCCACGGCCACGGGATCGGCGGGGCCGGGGCGGCCCAAGCGGGCATCGCGGTGGGCCTCATGGTGCCGATCTACCTGGTGCTGCTGCACCGGGTCGGCGTGTCACCCGCCGCCGTCACCCACGCCGTGCTGCCGCCGCTGCTGTGGGCCCTGCTGGCCGCCGGGGTCGCGGCCCTGGTGGCCCACGCGCTGTCGAACCCGTTCGTCGCGACGGCCGCGGGGGGCTTCGCCGGCCTGGCCTGCTACCTGGCCGCCCACACCAGAGCGCTCCGCGAGGTCTTGGCTGCGCTGCGCCGCCAACGAGGCGACGGGCAACCCCCCGGGCCGTCGGGCGAACCGCCGGCGCCGACCGGCGGCCCGACCCCGGGGACCGACCCTGCCTCGAACGAGCTCGCCGACCGGCTCGACGAAGCCGAGGCCATGGCCGTCGGCTCGCTCACCCCGGGCCTGCCGGTCGAGAGCGTGACCGGCCCCACATGACCTCGGACCTGCGCAACCTGGCGACCAAGGCGCGCGTCGCCTCACAGGTGGTGCGCCGCGACGGCGCTCGACTGGTGCTCGGCCGCTCGCTCGCCATGGGCGCCGAGCGGGTGCTGGCCGGCGCCCAGCCCTTCGCCATCGACATCCGCCGTGAGGACGTCTTCGCCGAGCCGGTGGCCCCGACCCCGGCCATCGGCCCGGCGGACGACGAGGTGCTGGTCATCAACTTCGTGACCAACCCTCCGGCCGAGCGCTCCGGCGGCATGACCACGGCCATGCGCGTGGTCAGCCTGCTCGAGCAGCGGGGCCACGACTGCCGGATCTACCCCCGCTACCAGGGCCTGCAACGCGACCTCGACCGTGATCGCCAGGCCGTCCGCGAGCGCCGCCCTCCGGTTCGGGCCGAGGTCCACGACGTGGCCGGCGGCATGCGACCGGCCCACGCCATCTTCGCCACCTCGTGGCCCACCGCCTATGTGGTGCGCTCGACCCCGACTGCAGGGGCCCGGTTCTACCTGGTCCAGGACTACGAGCCGATGTTCTACCCGGCCGGCAGCAACGCGGCGCTGGCCGAGGAGACCTACCGGTTCGGGTTCCACGGCATCACCGCCGGTCCCTGGCTGGTCGGCAAGCTCGAGGACGAGCACGGCATGGCCAGCGACAGCTTCGACCTCGGCGTCGACCTCGACGTCTACCGGCTCGAGAGCCGCGCCGAGCGGCCGGGCGTCGTCTTCTTCGCCCGCCCCGACACGCCGCGCCGGGGCTTCGAGCTGGGCGTGCTCGCGCTCGAGCTGTTCGCCACCGAGCACCCCGAGGTCGAGATCCACGTGATCGGTCAGCACCTGCAGTCCCGCGGTGTGCCGTTCGCGTTCAGCGACCACGGGCACCTCCCGGCCGATGAGCTCGCCGCGCTCTACAACCGGTGCCGCGCCGGCCTCGTGCTCTCGTTGACGAACCTCTCGCTGCTACCGGCCGAGCTGCTGGCCACGGGGTGCATCCCGGTGATGAACGACGGCGAGAACACGCGCACCTCCTGCGACAGCCCTCAGGCGGTCTTCGCTCGGCCCGAGCCCCATGCCCTGGCGGACGCGATCGGTCGCATCTTCGACCACGGCGACCCCGCGGCCCTCGCTCTGGCCGCCGCCGCCAGCATCAGGGCCCAGTCGTGGGACCTCGTGGCCGACCAGCTCGAAGCGGGGATCCGGCACGGCCTCAAGCTCGCGGCAGCACGACCCGAACCTCGTTGACCACCGCGCGGGCCGAGGCCGCCCCGCCCGTGAGGCGCCACATGGCCCCGGCGACGCCGAAGAACACGAAGTAGACGCCCATCAGCATCAGGAACGACAGCATGTCGGCCGTCGCGAACATGATGACCATGGCGGTGAAGCTCCCGGCCAGCGCCTGCGCCAAGCCGCGGGTCTCCGGGTCGGTGCTGCGACGCCGCGCACCCCGGGCGATGAAGATCGGCATGGTGAGGAAGAGCAGCGTGGCGACGATCCCGACGGTGCCCATCTCGGTGGCGACGTAGAGGTACTGGTTGTCGAACACCTGATGGGTGACCGGGTAGAGCGTGTTGTTCCCTCGGCCGAACACGGGGTGCTGCAGGAAGTACTTCCCGAAGATCGCGTAGCGCTTCTGGCGATCCTGGGTGCTGGTGTCCTCGCCGAACTTGGTGAACAGCGCGGTGAGGCTCCCGACGAGGCCGGGGATGGAGACCCGCAGCACGACCAGCCCGGCGGCCGCCACCACGAGGGCCCGGCCCCGCTGCCGCCAGGTCCAGTCGAGGGACAGGACGAACAGTCCGACCACGCAGGCCACCACCCCGGTGCGCGTCAGGGCCATGGGCAACACCGCCGCGATGATCGCCACCTCGGACCACGCCACGATGCGGGCCCGTCGACCACGAGCGACGAACACGTAGTGCACCGCGACCGGCAGGACGAACCCGAGCAGCGAGCCCAGCTCGATCGGGTGGAGGGTCGTCGACTGGACCCTCACGAAGATCGATCGGCCCTGGACGAACAGCTCCTGGTTCCGAGTCAGGCCGGGGATGGCCATCGTCCGGGCAGGGGCGTAGCCCGTCACGAACTCGACCATGCCGCCGAGGGCGACCAGGGAGACGCCGAGCACCAGCCGGCGCATGAGGACGTGGACACGCTCGAGCGAGGAGATGCCATCGGCGGCCACGAGGGCGACGCCGAACATGGCCCCGAGGAAGATCAACCCGCGGTAGGCCCCCAGGGACTCCTCACCGGTGTAGGGCCGGAGGAACAGGGCCACCATGCTGGTGAGCACGGCGAGGAGGTAGATCAGCAGCGCGACGCGAGCCGGTTGGTGGGTGCGGTCGACCCCGAGACCCGAGCCGATCTTGGCCACGAACCACCAGAACAGCAACCCCAGCCCCACGATGTTCGCCGGCGTGCCGGCGCTCCCCAGCGGCTTGAAGATCAGGGGGGAGGGGATCAGGAACGAGACGACCAGGTAGACGGTGAGCACGTCCACCGCGTCGACCGCGCCAGCGGCGGTCGCGGGTCTGCCCGGACCCGGCACCGTCCGACGACCCGGTGCGGGGCTCCTGCGTCATCACCACCGCATCGGGCCACCTGCTGACCCTCTGACGTCAGGGTCGTCGGGTGGGTCGGGAAGCTCGATGTCCGAGAGCTCGTCGAGGGGCGTGCGCGGGTTCGGGAGGAGCGTCACCTGGCCCTGCGGCGGTTCCTTGCGCCGGCGGGCGGCGGCGACGGAGTCGAAGGCGAAGGCGGCACCCAGCGTGATGATCATGCCGACCGTGCCCACCAGGAGCAGCGCCTTCGTGCGCGCTCCCCCTTGCGGCGTGGCCGTGGCGGGAACGATCGACTCGTAGCCCACGAACGGCGTCGGGCCCAGGTCGCCGGCGATCTCCTGCTGCTGGACGATCAGCTCGTTGACCGCGTCGACGAGATGTCGGTAGCTGTCCATCGCCGCCTCGGACGACGCCGCCGACGAGGTCAGGGTCAGGGTCGGGATGTCCGCGAACGGGGGCTTCACCTCGTAGGCGGGGCTTCCGCCCATCGACACGAGCATCTCCCTGAAGCTCGAATCGGCGGCGGCCTCGGCGACGATGCTGGCGAACTTCTGGAGGCCGAGCTGGCCGGTGGCGTTCAGCTTGGACGGGTCGATCGTGGTGGTCGACTGCGGGCCCGGCGACGGCTGGTCCGAGCCGCTCGGCTGGCGCTGGAGCAGCAACATCTTGCCGGTGGCCTGGTACGTCGGCTTCACCTGGCTCGCGAGGCCCACGGCCATGACCAGTGTGAGCATGACGCCCGGCACGCACGACGTACCAGCGGCGTCGCAGGACGGCCACCGCGGTCCAGAACTCCATCAGTTCAGCTCCTCGATCAACACCTCGGCGATGCGCTGCTGCTGATCTGCGGTGAGGTGGGGATGCAGCGGCAGGGACAGGATACGACCAGCGGCCTCCTCCACGTGGGGGAACTCGCCCCGACGGTGGCCGTACCGGGCGAACGCCCCCTGCAGGTGGATCGGGATCGGGTAGTGCATGCCGGCGCCGATGCCACGCGAGCGCAGCGCCTCGAGCACCCGGTCGCGCTCGGAGAGCCGCACGACGTAGAGGTGCCACACGTGCTCGTTGCCGGCCATGGTCTGGGGCAGCCACAGCGACGGCTCGTCCCGCAGCAGCTCGTCGTAGCGGGCCGCGGCGGCACGCCGGGCCTGCGTTCCACTCGTCGATGCGGCGGAGCTTGGCGTGCAGCACGACGGCCTGGAGCGCGTCGAGCCGCGAGTTGAAGCCCAGCGTCTCGTGGTCGTACTTGCCGCCCGTGCCGTGGTTGGCGAGCAGCCGGACCCGGTGGGCCAGCTCGGCGCTGTCGGTGAGCACCGCGCCGCCGTCACCGTAGGCGCCGAGGTTCTTGCCCGGGTAGAAGCTCGTGGCCGCGGCCAGCCCGACGGTGCCGGCCGGCTCGTCGAAGCGGCGGGCGCCGTGGGCCTGGGCCGCGTCCTCGAACAGCAGGATCTGGGTGCCGGCGACGATGCTGCGCAGCCGCTCCATCGGGGCGATCTGGCCGTAGAGGTGCACCGCGATCACGCCACGGGTGCGGCTGGTGATGCGGGCCGCCACGCTCTCGGGATCGATCAGCAGGTAGGTCGGGTCGACATCGGCGAACACCGGCCGGGCCCCGGCCCGGATCACGGCCGACGCGGTGGCGATGAACGAGTTGGCCGGGACGATCACCTCGTCGCCGGGACCGATGTCCGCGGCACGCAGCATCAGCTCGAGGGCGTCGGTGCCGTTGGCGACGCCGATGGCCGACCGCCGGCCCCACCAGGCGCCGAAGTCGCTGCTCGAACGCCTCGACCCGGGCGCCACCGATGAACCCGGTGGTCGCCATGACCTCGCGGAAGCCGGCCTCGACCTCGTCGGCCACCTCGGCGTGCTGCGCGGCGAGGTCGACGAGGGGGATCTCGGCGCTGGAAACGGCTGAGGCGGTCATGATTCTCCTGATGATCGCAGGGTCGTGAGTTGAGGGGTTGGTGCGGGATCATGCGTGGACGCTCCCGACCGCACGGCCTCGACGGCCCCGAGGGGATCGGAGCGAGCCGACGGGTCGACCAGTGGGCGGGCCGGAACGCCGACCCAGGTCTCGGCGGGCGGGGACGTCGTCGAGCACGACCGAGCCCATGCCGACGAGGGCGGCCTCGCCGATGCGCACGCCCTCGCGGACGTTGGCTCCGGCCCCGAGGTAGGCCTCCCGCTCGACGTGCACGCCGCCGCCGAGGCGCACGCCCGAGGCGATGGTGACGAAGTCGTCGATCTGGTCGTCGTGGGTGAGCACCGTCTGGGGCATCACCACGACGTGGCGCCCCGACGGTGACGTCGGCGGTGGCGACCACGCCGGCCAGCAGGATCGATCCCGGCCCGATCGTCGGTCGACGGAGCCAGGGCGGCCGACGGGTGCACGAGCGCCGGCAGTCGGTCGTCGTCGAGGTCGAGCTCGGCGCGATGCGGGCCCGCGAGCATCCGTCGGCCGGGCGGGCGGTGCAGATGGCGACGGCCAGGTCGGCGCGTGCCGCCTCGGCCACCGGGCCGAGCACCGGAAGGCCGGCGATCGACGTGCCCTGCAGGGCCGGGTCGTCGTCGTAGAAGCCGACGAGGCGCCAGGTCGGACGGTCCGCGTTGATCGAGCGGCACGAGCTCGGCCGTCTCCCGGCCGAGCCCTCCGGCGCCGACGAGCGCGAGGTCGCGGACCGTCGGGCTCATGGCCGCGGACCCGGCGATGCCCAGCAGGGTGGCCACGACGTGGTCCTGCTCGGCGTCGGTCATCTGGTGGAACAGCGGCAGGATCAGCGAGCGGCGCGGTGAGGCGCTCGGTGACCGGCAGCGGCTCGGTCGCGGTGCCCGGCGTAGGCCGGCTCGAGGTGGCTGGCCATGATGCCCCGTCGAGCCGAGATGCCGGCCTCGTCGAGATCGGGCCAGCAGCTCGTCGCGGGTGCACGGGAAGTCGTCGGGCAGCACGATCCAGAACGACTGGAAGTTGGTGGTGCCGTAGGCGGGATCGGCGACGACCTGGAGGCCCGGGATGCTCGAGCAGGGCCTCCTGGTAGCGGGCGGCCCGGCGGCGGCGCTCGGCGACGATCTCGTCGAGCCGGTCGAGCTGGGCCAGGCCGAGGGCGGCCTGCATGTCGGTCATCCGGTAGTTGAACGCCGGCTCGAGGTAGCTCTCGAGCACGGGCCCCGAGGAGGCGTGGCGATCGAAGGCGCTGTGGTTCATGCCGTGCTCGCGGAGCCGGCGCATGCGCGCGGCCCAGTCCTCGCGACTGGTGACGACCATGCCGCCCTCGCCGGTGGTGATGATCTTGCGGGGGTGGAACGAGAACACCGCCAGCTCGGCGGCGGCCCCGACCGGCGCGCCCTCGTAGGTGCTGCCCAGCGCGCACGCGGCGTCCTCGATGACGGCCACGCCGAGCGGGTCGCAGTGCTCGTGGATGGCCCGCATGTCGGCCGGGACGCCGGCCTGGTGCACGACCATCACGGCCTTGGTGTCGGGGCGTGAGGCAGGCGTCGATGGTCTTCACCGTGAGGTTCTGGGTGGCCTCGTCGACGTCGGCGAACACCGGCCGGGCACCGGTCTGCACGACCGAGCTGGCGGTGGCGATGAACGAGAGCGACGGGACGACGACCTCGTCGCCGGGCCCGACGCCGAGCAGGTGCAGCGCGAGGTGCAGCCCGGTCGTGCAGCTCGAGACGGCGACGCCCTCGGCCGCACCGATGGCGGCGGCGACGCCCTGCTCGAACTCGCGCACCTTCGGGCCCTGCGCCACCCAGCCCGGACGCGACGACGGCCGCGACCGCGTCGGCCTCCTCCGGGCCCAGCCAGGGACGCATCACCGGGATCGTCATCAGCCGACCGCGCTCGTGCTGCTGACGCCGGCCAGCCCGGGCAGTCGCCGTCGCTCGGTCGCGCCCGCTCGGCCCGCCACCAGTCGACCAGGCCCTGCAGCCCGGCCTCGAGGTCGAGCGACGGTGGTGAACCCGAGCAGGTCGCGGGCCTTGGTGATGTCGGCCAGGCGCGAGCGCACGCCGTTGGTGGCCCGCTCGGGACCGTGCACCGGCACCAGGTCGGGACGGCCCATGACCTTGCGACAGGGCGGCGGCCAGCTCGGCCAGGCTGGTCGAGGTGCCGCTGGCCACGTTGAAGACCTCGCCGACGTGGGGGGTCGCCGCGGCGAGCACGTTGGCCCGGGCCACGTCGTTCACCTGCACGAGGTCCATGGTCTGGGAGCCGTCGCCGAGGATCAGCGGCGGCTCGCCGGCCTCGATGCGCTCCATCCAGCGCACCAGCACCTCGGTGTAGACGCCGTAGATGTCCATCCGCGGGCCGTACACGTTGAAGTAGCGCAGGGCCACGTAGTCGAGGCCGTACATCTGGCGGAACGACTGGAGCAGGCCCTCGTTGAACACCTTGGCCGCGCCGTAGATCGTGTCGTTGTGGTACGGGTGGTGGGTCTCGTCGGTGGGCAGCACGTCGGCCTGGCCGTACACCGAGGCCGACGAGGCGGCGACGACCCGACCGACGCCGGCGGCCACCGCGGCCTCGAGCACGTTGAAGGTGCCGACGGCCAGCACGTCGAGGGCCACGCGGGGCTCCTCGGCGCAGCGGGTGATGCGGATGGCGGCCTGGTGGTAGAGCAGGTCGATGCCGTCCATGACCTCGGCCACCGCGGCGGTGTCGCGGATGTCGCCCTCGACCACGGTCAGCCGGTCCGACGCCAGGGCGTCGGCGATGTTGCCCATCCGGCCACGGGAGAAGTCGTCGAACACGACGATCTCGGCCGGCTCGTGGGGCAGCAGCTGGTCGATGATCGTCGACCCGATCAGCCCGGCCCCGCCGGTGACGAGCACCCGCCGCCCTCGATCGCGGCGCGCACGCCCTCGTGCGCTTCGGGGGAACCCATCACTGCACCTCTTCCAGTTCGACGAAACCGCCACCGGTCTCGAGGCTGCGGCTCGCCGCCTCGAGGAGCTCCAGGACCCGGAGCCCGGCCCGACCGTCGGTCAGCGGAGCCCGGCCCTCGCGGATGCTGGCGGCCAGCTCGGCCACCACGCCCTGCAGCGCCTCACCCTCGGCGAGGGTCGGCGCCACCATGTCGCCCAACCGGTAGGCCACCTGGGCCCGCTGGCGGGCTTCGCCCTCGGCCGGCTGCTCGAGCTCGACGCCACGGTCGTAGACGCTGATGCGCTGGGTCGGGTTGAGGTCGTCCCACACGATCATCTTCTTGGAGCCACCGATGAGGGTCGTGCGCATCTTGGTCGGGCTCAGCCAGTTGAGGTGGACGTGGGCGACGGCGTTGCCGGCGAGCGGCATGGTCAGGTAGCCGACGCAGGTGTGGCCGGCGCCCGACGGGGTCGGCGCCGAACGCGGCGACCCGGCTGGGGCGCATCTCCTCCGGGAGGATGAAGTCGAGGATCGACAGGTCGTGCGGGCCGAGGTCCCACAGCACGTCGATGTCGGGCTGCACCAGCCCGAGGTTGACCCGCACCGAGTCGACGTACTGGACGTCGCCGAGCTCGCCGCTCAGCACCAGCTCGCGGATCTTGAGCACCGCCGGCGTGTAGCAGTAGGTGTGGTCGCACATCAGCACCAGGCCCCGCTCGTCGGCCGCGGCCACGAGCTTCTGGCCCTCGGCCAGCGAGGGCGCCAGCGGCTTCTCGACCAGCACGTGCTTGCCCGCTTCGAGCGCAGCCAGCACGACCTCGGTGTGGGTGGCGGCCGGCGTGGCCACGGCCACGGCCACGACCTCGGGATCGTCGAGCACCCGGCCGAGATCGTCGGTGACCTCGACGCCACCGGCGTGGCGCAGGGCCCGCCGGGCGCGTTCCTCGTCGAGATCGCATACCCAGCGAAGGTCCCAGTCGGGACCGGCCAGGAAGTTCCTGATCAGGTTGGGGCCCCAGTACCCGGCGCCGATCACGGCGACGCCCATGGTGCTCATCGTGTGTTCCTCTCTCATGCGATCGAATCCAGGAAGTTGGCCCCGACCGGCCGGGTGACCTTGGGGACGTCGGCGACGAGGCTCACGCCGTAGGCCGACAGCACCGAGGTGGTCGAGGCGAGCCCGCTCACCACGGCACCGGACGGCGCCGGCACGAACACCGTGTCGACCCAGTAGTTGGTGGCGTTGTAGGTCGAGGACGGGAAGGCACGGGCGCCGTACAGGTAGACGCCGTTGCCACCGTTGGACGCGGCGAGCGCGTGCAGCGGGGCCCGGTCGAGCTGGCTGCCGAAGTAGGCCGAGGTGTAGGCGTAGCCGCCGACCGGCGCGTGGTAGCTCGCGGTGTAGACCTGACCGGCCGTCACCGACACCGGCGTGGTGAACGTCAGCGTCTGCCAGCCGGTGGCGGTCTCGCCGGTGAAGGTGCCGGTGGCCAGCTGGGTGCCGGTCGAGCTCCACAGCGTGCCGGTGTGCGTGCCGGTGTTGGCGGAGCCCTTGTAGAAGCGGACACCGGTGACGGTGCCGTTGACGTCCGGGGTGAACCGCACGCCGAGCTCGACGTTCCCGGTGTCGCCGGACGACGCCACCGCGGGAACATCGCCCGAGTTGAACAGGGTCACCGACGTCGGCGCGGCCGCGGTGGTGAAGCTCCACGACACCGGCGCCGCGATGACGTTGCCGGCCAGGTCGGTCGAGCCGCTCAACGTCGCTGTGTAGGTGGCACTCGTCGCCAGCGCAGCCGACGGGGTGAACGTCACCGTCGTCGTCGGGTCGTCATAGGTCGTGGTGCCGGCGACCGAGCCACTCGGGCCCGTGAGCGTGAGCGTCGAGCTCGACGGCTGCAACCGCTCGCTCATCACGGCCTTGACCGTCGACGAGGTGGCCACCCCGGTGGCGCCCGACGCCGGCGACGTGCTCACGACGGTGGGCTTGGTGGTGTCCGCCGCGACGGTGGTGAAGCTCCACGACACCGGCGCCGCGATGACGTTGCCGGCCAGGTCGGTCGAGCCGCTCAACGTCGCCGTGTAGGTGGCGCTGGTCGCCAGCGCAGCCGACGGGGTGAACGTCACCGTGGTCGTGGCGTCGTCATACGTGGTGGTGCCAGCGACCGAGCCGCTCGGGCCCGTGAGCGTGAGCGTCGAGCTCGACGGCTGCAACCGCTCGCTCATCACGGCCTTGACCGTCGACGAGGTGGCCACCCCGGTGGCGCCCGACGCCGGCGTCGTGCTCACGACGGTGGGCTTGGTGGTGTCGACCGTGTCGCTGAACACGACGTCGACGAAGTAGTTGGTCGAGGCGTAGGTCGACGTCGGGAAGGCCGGGGTCGACCCGTAGGCGTAGACGCCGTTGGGCGCGCCGGGCGCGTCGGCCGGCGCGTGCAGCGGCGCGTTGTCGATGCCGGCCCCGCTGAACTGGCCCTGGGTGGCCGAGTAGTACCCGGCCGTGTGGTACGAGGCGACATAGGTGGTGCCGGCGGTGATCGACACCGGGGAGGTGAAGGTCACCTGCTGCCAGCCGCTGGCCGACTCACCGCTGAAGGTGGCGCGGGCCAGCTGGGTGCCGGTGTTGCTCCACAGCGTGCCGACGTGGGTGCCGACGTTCGAGGCGCCCTTGTAGAAGCGCAGGCCGGTGATCTGGCCGCTGCGATCGGCGCTGAACCGCATGCCGACCTCGACCGAGCTCGGGTCGTTCACCGACGCGATGGCCGGCGTGGCGGTGGCGGCGAACAGGTTGCACGGGCAAACGCCCGGCGTCGCCGCGGTCGTGAACGACCACTGGGCCGGACTGGTCATGGCCTGACCGCCGAGGCCGGTGGCGGTCACCGACACCGAATAGCTGGTGTTCCCGGCGAGCGCGCTCGACGGGGTGAAGGTGACCGTCTTGGTGGCGTCGGTGTAGACGGTGGAACCGGGCACGGCCACGTTGCCGGGCCCGGTCACCGTCACGAGAGCCGACGCGGGCTGCACCGACTGGTCGAAGGTGGCCGTCACCGTGGTGGAGGTGGAGACGTTCGTCGCCCCCGCGGCGGGCGTCCGTGACAGCACCGACGGGCCGGCCGGGGCCGAGCTCGTGCTGACGATGGCGTCGACCCAGTAGTTCGTGGCGCTGTAGGTGTTCGACGGGAAGACGTCACCGCCGTAGCTGTAGACGCCGTTGCCGCCGCCCGCGGCCGACGACAGGGCCCGGACGGGCCCGTAGAGGCTGCCGGCGTTGACGAACGCGGCCGGGTCGGCGGCGTAGTGGCCGTTGGGGGCGTAGTACGACGCCACGTAGGTGGTCCCGGCGGTGACCGCCACCGGCGCGGTGAAGTTGGCCTGCTGCCACCCGCTCGCCGTCTCGCCGGAGAAGGTCACCGTCGCGAGCCGGGTCGTGCCCGCGGCGTTCCACAGGCTGCCGGTGTGGGTGCCGGTGTCCCCGGACGGCTTGTAGAAGCGGATGCCGGTGACGAAGCCGGACACGTCGGACTGGAACTTCACGCCCAGGGACACCGCGTTCGTGTCGCTGTCAGCCGACTGGGTCGGGGCCTGGGCCAGACCGAAGATCGAGCACGGGCACGAGACGGTGACGCCGACCGACGTCGGCGTCGACTGGATGTTGCCGCTGTCATCGGTGGCCCGGACCTTCACCGAACCGGCCCCCGAACCCGGGAACGAGCCCGTGTACGTCCAGGAGTCGCGGCCGGTCGCCGGGTGCCAGGTCGAGCCGCCGTCGACCGAGACCTCGACGCCGGCCACCCGGCCGCCGACGTCGGAGGCGGTGCCGGTGATGGTGACCACGTTGCCGTTGGTGAACGCCGCCCCCGAGGTCGGCGACGTGATGGTCGACGTCGGCGCCGTGGCGTCGGTCGACGTCGTCGCCGCCGTCAGCGTGGACATCAGGGTGAGGGGCTGGGCGCTCATGTCGGCGAGCACGTTGACCGTCGCCTGCTGCATGTCGGCCGACACCGCCGGGTCACCCGAGCCGTCGACCACGCCGAGCCAGTTCTTGTCGTGGTGGGAGTCGAGACCCATCGTCCACTGCACCGTGGCCGCGGAGAACACGAGCGCGCCGCTCGGGGCGCGGTACTCCGTGATGCTGTGCGTCGCCGTTCCGGGCGCGACGGTCGCCCCGAAGTTCTGGGCGATCTCGTTCTCGGCGTTGGTGGTGGAGGAGGCGTCGAAGAGCCCCGCCGGGCGGAAGCCGTTGTCGACGTCGACGTCGTACTCGTAGCCGAGCACGCCCTTGGGCAGGGTGCCGTTGGTGCCCGCGGCGAGGTTCGCCATCGACGTGTTCCGCCACAGCCGGAGCTTGCCGGCCTCGGCCGGGACGTTCATCGCCTGGTTGGTGCCCTGCACCATCCACAACGTGCCGATCATCGCGTTCTCGGGACGTCCGCCGTCGGACGGCGGGCTGAAGCGCGGGTCGCGCCACGTGCCCGTCCACGCGGAGTTCGGGTCGATCTTGGCGTTGGCCTTGGTCTCCTTGTAGCTGACCAGGGTGCGGTTGGCCGTGCCGGTGCCGTCGATCGACGCCTCGTAGCGCGTCTTCCAGAGGGCGATGTTCCCCGAGAAGAAGGCCAGGTTCACGCCGGCGTCGCGGGCGGCCTCGACGTTGGCCCGCTGGGTGCCGGACCAGTACTCGTCGTGCCCGACCGAGAGGAAGGTCTTGTGGTTGAGCAGGCGGGCGCCGGAGCGGTCGGTGTCGACGCCCGATTGGTAGCTGAGGTCGTAGCCGTTGGCCTCGAGGAACCGCACCATCGGGTACTCGGTGGAGAAGAAGAAGTCCTCGCCCATCGGTGTCGACTGGCGGGTGTTGTAGGGCCGGTTGAAGCTCACCTTGTAGGCCCGACCGGCGGGGTTGCCCGTGTAGAGGCTGTTGCCGCCCCAGGAGTTGTACGCCTGCCAGCTCGTGTCCGAGGTCTGGTAGATGAGGTCGGAGTGGCTGAGGTCGTTGCGCACCACGAACATGATCTGGTTGTTCAGGCCCGGGTTGTCGGTGCGCACCAACTTGGCCTCGTAGACGCCCGACACTGCGGTCGAGGGGACCGTCCACGAGGCGGACACGCCCCAGTTGCCGCAGTCGATCAGCCCGGTGGTCGAGTTGGTCAGGCAGGCCGGCTGGGTCTGCGGCAGCGACGCCGACGGGTTCACGCTGGCGATCAGACGGGCGCCGTTGCCGCCGTAGTAGCCGATGCGGTAGATGTCGAGCCGGTAGGCCGTCGACGGCGTCTTGATCTTGAAGTTGATGGTGCTGCCCAGGTTCACGCTGGTGTCGGTGGCGAAGCCCTCGATGGTCGAGCTCGGGTTCGGGGTGTCCCAGGTGGACTCCGGCGTGCCCGGCTTGGTGTTCTCGCACGCCACGGCGTTGCCGAGGAGCCCGCACGGGTCGGTGGCCGCGCCGGCCGGTGGGGCCGCCACACCGGTGACGAGCATCACGGCGCACAGGGCCATGGTGGCGACGAGCGCCGCGCTGCGACGGGACAGATTGACGGTCATGATGGAGGGCTCCGCTCACCCCGGCGACAGGTGCCGACTGCACTCCACTGCCTGCCGAGGAAGGTGAATTCCACCCTGTGAGGGAGAGCTGAAGTAGCGCTGAAGCCGGGCTGAGGTGTTGCTGAACATCCACCTGGCGTCAACCTTCGGGCAGTTTTCAGGGCCGGTTCAGCCCCGCTTCAGGAACCCGACGGATGATCGCTCGATGTACACGCCGGTCCGCAGCCGGCCTGATGACCTCGGCGACCAGCCGATCGAGCTGTCGGGCTGGCGGGGCATCGATCCCAACGTCACCCTGCTGGGGCTCACCAGCATGTTCACCGACCTCGCGTCGGAGATGGTGACCTCGGTCATCCCGCTGTACCTCACCTTGACCTTCGGCTTCTCGCTGGTGCAGTTCGGCACCTTCGACGGGCTCTACCAGGGCATGGCCGCGGTCACGAGCCTGTGGGCCGCCCTGATCGCCGATCGCCGGCGGCGCCACAAGGAGGTCGCCGTCGTCGGCTACTCGCTGTCGACGGTGTCGCGCCTCGGCCTGCTGATGGCGCACGCCTGGGCCCCCCTCGTGGGCTTCCTCTACGTCGACCGGCTGGGCAAGGGCATCCGCACCGCGCCGCGGGACGCCCTCATCTCGCTCAGCAGCACGAAGGCCCGGCTGGCGGAGTCCTTCGGCGTGCACCGAGCCCTCGACACGGCCGGAGCGGTGGCCGGCCCGATCGTGGCGTCGCTGATCCTCAGCCGGAACCCGTCGGGCTACCGGTCGGTGTTCGTGTGCAGCTTCTTCGCCTCCTGCATCGGGCTCGGCGTGCTGGTGTTCTTCGTCCGCAACCGCAACGACGGGCCCGAGCACGAGACGACTCCGCCGGACAGCGCCGAGGTCGGACCGTCCGACGACCCACCACCGCATGCGTCGCTGCGCACCGCGGTGGCGCTGCTCCGCGATCGGCGGTACGCGGCGGTGCTGGCCGTGGCCGTGGCGCTGGCCCTCGTCGTCCCCGGCGACGCGCTCATCTACCTCACCTACTCGCGCCAGGCCCACCTCGCCGCCGGCTTCTTCCCCCTGCTCTACGCCGGCGCCTCCGTCGGGTTCCTGCTGCTGGCCGTCCCCTTGGGTCGGCTGGCCGACCGGATCGGCCGCGCGCGCGTCTTCCTCGCCGGCGAGGCCATGCTGTTCGGCGTGTTCGCCCTGCTCGGCGCCGGCCTCGCCGGGCTCGCCCCCCTCCTGCTCATGCTGCTGCTCTACGGCGGCTTCTACGCGGCCACCGACGGCATCATCATCGCCATGGCCAGCGCCGTCCTGCCCCGGCACCTGCGCACCACCGGCCTGGCCATCCTGGGCACGTCGATCGCGGTGGCCCACCTGCTGTCGGCCGTGGGCTGGGGCGCCATCTGGGAGCGTTGGGGCGCGGGCACGGCCAGCCACGTGTTCATGGCCGGCCTGGTCGCGTCGATCCTGCTCGGGGTGGCGCTGCTGCGCCCGACCCGGAACCCGACCGGTCCGGCCACGCCGGTCCCGGCGCCGTGACGGCCCTGACCGGGACGGACCGATGACGCGCGGGCGGATCATCGGCTTCGTCGTCCTGTGCGTGGTCTGCGTCACCGGGGCGATCGCCTACGTGCTGGCGGCCGACAACCCGACCACCGACCACGCCCGGGTCTCGACCGACGGGGAGACGACCTCGTCGACCGCCACCGCCGAGCAGGTCAGCCGGCTCCTGGCCGCGCCTCACGTCGTCTACCGCGACACCGATCTCGGATCGGGCTTCGGGCGGATGGCCGTGGCGCCGCTCGACCACCTCGATGCGCCGGCGATCACCGACCTGGCCTGCGAACGGGTCGACTACTCGGCCGGGCGGGGCATCTGCCTCACGGCCGACCGGGGCGCGGTCACCACCTACGGCGCCACGATCTTCGACCAGGACCTGAAGACCGTCGCCACCCTCGACCTCCCCGGCCTGCCCAGCCGCACCCGCGTGTCGGCCGACGGTCGCCACGGGACCATGACCACCTTCGTGTTCGGTGACTCCTACGCGGCCAGCACGTTCTCGACCCGCACCCAACTGCTCGACCTCTCGACCGGTGCGTCGCTCGGCGACCTCGAGCAGTTCACCGCCACCAAGGACGGCAGGACCATCGACGCCGTCGACCGCAACTACTGGGGCGTCACCTTCGGTGCGGGCGACCTCTTCTACGCGACCTTGGCCACCGGCGGCCAGCGCTACCTGGTCAAGGGCGACCTGTCGTCCAAGTCGGTGGAGGTCGTGACGACCGACGTCGAGTGCCCGTCCCTCTCGCCCGACGGCACCCGGATCGCGTTCAAGAAGCGCAGCACCGGCCCGCTCGGCCAGATCCAGTGGCGCATCGCCGTGCTCGACCTCGACACGCTGGCGGTCCACGAGTTGGCCGAGACCACGAGCGTCGACGACCAGCCCGAATGGCTCGACGACGGCACCGTGCTCTACGGGTTGCCCCGGGGCGATGCGGCCACCCCGACCACCGACGTCTGGGCGGTCAAGGCCGACGGCAGCGGCGCTCCCGAGGTGTACCTCTCCGGTGCCTGGTCACCCGGCGTCAGCCGCACGCCGGCCGACCCCGGCTCGACGACCCCCACCACGACGGCCTCGCCCTGACCTCTCGGTCGCCGTCCTGACCGCGTTCCGATGCCCCCGACCGGTCCCGGTCGGCCACTACGATCCCGGGCGACATGGGAGCGATTCGAGCCAACCGACCTCGACGCCGGCTCGGCGGGCTGATCGTCGTGGTGGTCGTGGCCATCGCGGCCGTGACCCTGGTGCTCTGGGTCGTGCTGCGAGACAACAAGCAGGAACTGCTGGCGCCGCCGGTCAACACCACCCCGCTGCTCGGCAACGAGGCGCTGGCGGTGAAGTTCAACGCCGCCGTGGCGATCACCGGGGCGTCCGAGGACGCCTTCGTGAAAGCCCAGGCCGCAGCCAGCGCGGCCTGCTCGTGCCCGGCGGGCGAGCAGGACCCGCAGACGTTCGCCCACGATGCCCAGGCCCTGCTGCCCCCGCTGCAGGAGCAGGAGCGTCTGCTGAACGACCTGATCCTGGCCACGAACGCGGACGTCGCCGAGCACGTGCAGGCGGTCATCGACGCCAACCGACTGCTGCAGGCCGACATCGCGCAGCTGCAGGAGCACGCCGGCGACACCGACACCGCCACGCTGAACAAGGCCCGCCTCGACCTGCAGAAGCACCTGACGGCGCGCGCCGCGGCGATCGAGGTGGTGCAGACCGACCTCGGCATCGAGCCGCAGGGTCAACCCTCGGATTCGACCCCCTGAAGGGCGGTGGCCGCCGCGCCGCCGGAGGTCAGGACCCGGAGATCGGGCGCAGACCACCGTCGGGCAGCGGTTCGAACCGGCGGCCGCACTCGCACGTGAGGTCATCTCCCAGGGAGCGGCCGCACACGCACACCCACCCGACCGGTCGGGCCGGGACCCCCAGCACCATCACGTGATCGGGCACGTCCCGGCTGATCACGGCGCCCGCGCCGGCCATGGCGTAGCGACCGACCGTGACCCCGCAGACCACGGTGACGTTGGCGCCGAGGCTGGCCCCGTGGCACACCCTTGTGCGGACGTACTCGCCGGCGGGCACGGCGAACCCGATGCGGGGCCGCAGGTCGTTGGTGAACGTGACCCGTGGGCCGACGAAGACCTCGTCGCCGATCTCGACGCCGTCCCAGATGAGGCAGGCGTTCTTCACCGTCACCCGATCACCCAGGCGGGCGCCGCCCTCGATGAACACGTGGTCGCAGATGTTGCAGTCCGCGCCCACCGCCGCGCCGGGCAGCAGGTGGGCGAAGGCCCAGATCCGCGTGCGGGGGCCGACCCGGTCGGTCTCGCAGAGTGCTGCCGGATGGACCTGTACGGAAGGATCGAGAGCCACGGCGAGACGATAGTTCCGTTGAACAGGCGGTCGGGCCGGCCCGCGCTTCAAGCGCACTTCAGTTTCCAGCACTCTCCGTGCTCGTCGTTTGGTACGGTCTGGATTCGGCGCCGGGCGATGTGCGGGCTCTCGCCGGCTGAGCATCGGAAGGGAAGGGCGACGTTGGGTCCCGAGGCTGCTCCGGTCGACCTGGCCGGTGGAACTGCACACGACGCTGGCGATCTCGTGCGCCCCTCCACGCCTCCCCAGACCGCTCTGCCGCCCTCCGCCCGGCGCAGCACCCGCCGTGCTGCGCTGCGACGCCGACCTCCGCGTCACCGACATGAACCCGGCCGCCGGCCAGGTGCTGTCCCGCCGCCGCGAGGAGATCGTCGGTCACTCGCTGTGCCACCACCTCGACGATGATGACGCGTCCGAGGTCGAGCGCATCCGGAACCGCCTGATCACCCGCGGGGTCAAGGTCGACACCATCGACGTCCGGTGCACCGGCCGCAGCGGCGACGTGCGGGTGGTCACGCTGACCTTCACCTGGCTGCCGCGCAGCGACACCGCGCCCGGCCCCCCGGCTCCGGCCGTCGGCCCGGAGGGTGACCACCAGGCGCCCGACCCGGCCCACGAGTCCCGGCCCGGCCCGGCCCACGCCGGGGAGTTCGTGGTGATGCTCAGCCCGAGCGAGGCCGACCCGGCCGCCGCCGGACGCAACCCGGCGTCGCTCCCCGACCGGGCGCCGGACCTCATCTGGCGCTACCGCCTCTGGCCCGAGCGGGGCTTCGAGTACGTGAGCCCGTCGACCTCCACCCTGCTCGGCTATCCGCCCAGCGCGTTCTATCTCGATGCCGACCTCATGCACCTGCTGGCCGCCACCCCCGAGGATCGCGAGCAGCTGTTCCACCTCTACGAGAACCGCTTCGACCCCCACGAGCTCACCACGCTGCGGCTGCGCCACCGCGACGGTCGCATCCGGTCGTTCGAGCAGCGAACCAGCCCGATCCTCGACGGCGAACGGCGCATCCTCGCCATCGAGGCCATCGGGCGTGACGTCACCGAGCGCGAGGAGGCGGCCGCCGAGCTGTCGGCCATCGTCCGGCTCCGGCAGCTGTTCGACGCCCACCTCGGCACCGACGACCTCGAGTCGGTGCAGCCCGCCGACGTGCTCCAGGCCGCCCTCGCCGCGATCTGCGCCCACACCGGTTGGTCGGTCGGCCATGCCGTGCTGGTCGATGCCGACCCGCAGCGACCTCCCGGACCTGGCCCAGTGGTACCTCGCCGACGAGCGGCTCCGCCCCCTGCAGATCGCCACCGACCAGGGTCGCTGGCACCAGGAGCCGGGTCTCACCGACGACGCCGCGCTGCTGGCCGAGCCGATGTGGACCGTGCTCCCTGATCGCCACGACACCGAGCGGTCCAAGCTGGCCGCGGCCTACGGGCTGCGCATCGCCGTCGCCGTGCCGGTGGCGGTCGACGGCAGCGTGGCGGCCGCCCTCGAGTTCCTCACCGAGGACGCCACCCCGCCCCCGCAGAGCCTGCTGACCGCGCTCAAGGACACCGCCATCGAGGTCGGCCACGCGCTGCGGCGCAGCCATCTGCTGTCGTCGCTGCGGCGCACCGACAAGGCCCGCACCGACTTCGTGTCCCGCGCCGCCCACGAGCTGCGCGGACCGGTCGGCTCGATCTCGCTGATGGCGTCGGCCCTGGCCCTCGAGGCCGAGCGCAGCGACGCCCCGACCCTCTCGGCCCGCCTGTCGCGGCTCGCCACCCAGGCCGACCGGCTCCAGCTCATGGCCAGCCGCCTGCTCGAGCTCAGCCAGCTCGAGGACGATCGCTTCGAGGTCGATCTGCAGGACCTGACGCTGGTCCAGGTCGATCGACGACGCCGTCGCCGCGGTCGGCCCGGCCCCCGAGGGCCAGCCGCCCGATCGACGTCGAGGTCGACCCGTCGATCTCGGTGCACGCCGACTCGCTGCTGCTCAGCCAGATCTTCAGCAACCTGCTGGCCAACGCCCGGCGCTACGGCGGGCCGCACATCCGCATCGCGGCGGCCGTCGACGGCGACCGGGTCCGCGGTCGAGGTCTCCGACGACGGGCCCGGGGTGCCGCCGAACCTGGTCCCCCACCTCTTCGCGCCGATGCGCAGCTCGCTGGCCACCGTCGAGCACGCCGGCCTCGGGCCTGGCGCTGGTCCGCCAGATGACTATCACTCTTGGTGGCGACATCGCCTACGAGCCCGATGACGACGCCGGGGCCCGCTTCGTCCTGCACCTCGCGCGCGCTCGGCGGTCGATCGAGGCGGGGATCTCAGCACCGCCCGCGGTCTGAGGGGCAAAATCACACTTTCCGTGGTAAAGATACTGCGAACAGTAGGCGGAAACCCAGCTTTTTCCTGAAATCAGATTCAGGACCCTTCCAGGAACCTCCCTCCATGAGGCAGACTGCTCCTTGGAGACGGCCGCGGAGGGTGGCCGGACGAGAGGAGCACGGGCGACATGAAGACGGCAGATACACGAGTGCTCGTGTTGGACGACGATCCGTTCATGTGCGAGGCGTTGGCCATCGCACTGGGATCGGAGGGCTACAACGTCCGCACCGAGACCGACGGCACCACGATCAACCAGAGCTTCAGCGAGTTCCGGCCGGCGGTCGCGGTGGTCGACGTCAACCTGGGAGACGGGCCCGACGGCTTCAGCGTGACCCGCCGGCTGCGGGCCATGAGCGACCTCCCGGTGATCCTCGTGAGCGCGTCGACCAGCGTCGAGGACCGGCTCTCGGGCTTCAGCGTCGGTGGCGACGACTTCATGGTCAAGCCGTTCTCGATGGCCGAGATGCTCATGCGGGTCGAGGCCCTGCTCCGTCGGGCCAACCACGGCACCAGCTCGGTGATCGAGGTCGGTGACATCCGCATCGACGACCGGGCCCACGTGGCCACCCGGGCCGGCAAGGTCCTGCCCCTGCGCAACCTCGAGTACAAGCTGCTCGCTCACCTTCTGCCGTCACAGCGGACAGGTGCTGTCGAAGGCCCAGCTGCTCGACGCGGTGTGGGGCTTCGCCCTCTCCGACGTCAACCTGGTCGAGGTCCACGTCAGCCACCTCCGGGCCAAGCTCGAGGAGTGCGGTCCCCGGGTCATCCAGACCGTCCGCAGCGTCGGCTACGTGCTCGACCCCAGCTCCGGCATCGCCTGACCCACCAGCTGCTGATCAGGTGATCAGCTGCGCGACGCCGTGCAGGGCCACGCCGGCCGCGGCGCCCACGACGGTGCCGTTGATGCGGATGTACTGCAGGTCGGGACCGAGCAGCAGCTCGAGTCGGCGCGAGGTCTCGTCCGCGTCCCAGCGCTCGATGGTGCCGGTGATCAGCTCGGCGATCTCGCCGTGGAAGTGCTCGGCCGCGTAGCGCACCGCGTCCTCGAGGGCCGCCTCCACCGTCGACCGCACCGCCGCGTCGTCCTGCAGCCGATGGCCCGTGACCACCAGGGCGGCGGCCAGGCGGGTGCGCAGCGCCGAGGACTCGTCGGCCGCCTCGACCCGGAGCCGGGCCTTGGCGTCGAGCCCAGAGGGTCGGCGACCCAGCCCCGGACCTCGGCCCGGGTCAGCAGCTCGTGCTTGAGCTGCTCGCCCCGGGCCCGCAGCTCGGCCGAGTGCTCGAGATCGTTGGCCAGCTGCACGAGGCGTTGGTCGAAGGCCCGGCGCAGGTGATGGTCGGGGTCGGTCGCCGGCGTCACGCAGCACCGCCCGGGCGCCGTCGAGCAGCCGCTCGAAGATCCGGTCCTCGACCGCGCCCGGCAGCCACCAGGGCGCCTCCGCCCCGAGCCGGACGCGCAGCTCGGCGCCGTGGTCGGCCGAGGTAGTGGTCGAGCCCGATGAGGGAGGCGTCGAGCACCGCGTCGTGGCGGCCGTCGAGGGTGACGAATCGCAGGGCCCGACCGGCCAGCGGGGCCAGCGGCACCGCCTCGATCCCCTCCACCAGCAGGCTCTCGAGGCCCCGGTGGACGTCCTCGTCCGGCGCGAAGTCGACGAGCGACACCAGGTTGCGGGCGATCTCGCCGGCGACGACCGTGGCGTTGTCCGGGTCGGTCAACCACGCCGCCACGCGCGGGACGACCGCGGCCGAGCGGAACCGCTCGACGATCACGTCCGGGGTGAGGAAGCTCTCCTGCACGAACTCGCCGAGCGTCGCGGCGAACTGCTCCTTGCGCTCGACGACGATGGCCGTGTGGGGGATGGGGAGCCCGAGCGGGTGGCGGAACAGCGCCGTCACCGCGAACCAGTCGGCCAGCCCGCCCACCATGGCGGCCTCGGCCGCGGCCTGGGCGTAGCCGACCCAGGTGGCCGACCCCCCGAAGCGGGTGAGCGCGAGGAAGGCGAGGGTCACGGCGCCGAGCAGCGCGGTGGCGCGACGCTTCATCACCCGCAGCTGGCGGGATCGGAGCAGCTCGGAGCCGAGGGCCGGCACCGGGGCGACCGGCGTGGTGTCCGGCGGCATGGTCGTGGTCATCCGGTCGGTCTAGCCGCGATGCGGCTCGCGCTCGCCCCGACCTCGACCGTCGAGGCGCGGTGCCGGTCACCGGTACGACGCCTGGAGCTCTCCCGTCAGCGGGCCCGGCCCCAGAACGGCACCCCACGTGGGCCAGCTCTCGGGGACGGTGCCGCGGCCCACCGCTCGGCGCCGGCCAGTCGGCCGGGGGCTGGTCGAGGGGGTTCGGGGTGACGACGGCGCCGTACCAGAGCTCGTGGACCCGCCGGACGAACCGCCAGCCCTCTCCGGGCACCCGGGCGTAGGTGTCGCGGTAGAGGATCGCCTGGTGGACCCAGTCGTCGCCGACCTGGATCTCGCCGTGGCAGTAGACGACCCCGGTGGCGCGATCGGCGTCGACGCAGGTCGATGGCATGGGTGCCGACGGTCAGGATCGTCACCCCGACCTGGGCGAGCGAGCGCTCGAAGTCGCGCCGGAGCGCGGCGCGACCGAACGTCGATCGCCCGACCTGGACGTCGGGGACGAACAGGGCGACCAGCCGGTCGAGGTCGCGGGAGTCCATCGCCACCGCGTAGTGCGCGGCGAGCTGGCGGATCTCCTCGTGGGCGATCAGCCGATCGAGGTCGCGCGAGTCGCTCGGTCGACCATCCGGCGTCGCGGCATCAGTCGGGCAGGTCCGGGGCCCAGGTGACCCCGTTGATGTGGGACCCGCCGTCGACCATCAGGGTGTTGCCGGTCAGGTAGCCGGCGTCGTCGCTGGCCAGGAAGACCGCCACCCCGCCGATGTCGGCCTCGGGGTCGCCCATGCGCCCCATCGGGTTGTTGCGCAGCGTCTCGGCGATCAGCGCCGGGTCGGCCTCGGCCACGGCCCGGTAGGCCGCGGTGGCCGCGGCCGGGCAGATCACGTTGGCGGTGATGCCGTGGCGGGCCCACTCGCGCGCCGCGGTGCGGGTCAGTGCCCGCACCGCCTCCTTGCCGGTGTTGTACTCGGCCGTGAACGGATGGGCGTTGACCCCGTTGAGGGAGCAGAGGTTGATGATGCGGCCCGCGGCCCTGCTCGCGCATGGTCGGGAACACCGCCTGCATCGACCAGTGCGCCGGCCAGAACGCCATGCGGAGGCCGTGGTCCATCTGCTCGTCGGTCTTGTGCTCGAGGCGCGACATGGTCCCGCCGCCCCACGCGTTGTTCACCAGCGTGTCGACCCGGCCCGTGCTCGTCGAGCGTGTGGCGCACCGCCGCCTCGACCTGCGCCTTGTCGGTCACGTCGGTGGCGACGAACGACGCCGCCGACGCCGAACTGCTCCTGCAGCTCGCGAGCGGCCGCCTCGACCGGTCTGCTCGTTGTGCTCGGCCACCACGATCGGCCGCGCCCTCGCCCGCCAGCCGACGGGCGATCCCGAGCCCGATGCCCTCCCCTGCACCGGTGACCAGCGCGACCTGCCCCTCGAGCCGACCCATCAGGCGTTCCTCCTCAGGTACTCTCATCGTGCAAGGAGATGATTGCGCCGTGAGAGTAGCGCTCGGAGGACGACGGTTGCCTGCAGCTGACGAGGAGCGAATCGACGACGCGCTGGCCGTGCTGTTCCGGCTCGCCGGCCAACCCCCGACTGCACGAGCGCCGGCAGGCCGAGACCGGCGTGGCGGTCTCGGCCACCGGCCATCGCCTGCTCGACCAGCTCACCGAGCACGGTCCGGGCTCGGTGTCGGCCAGCTGGCCGAGGCCCTGCAGCTCACCCTGCCGACCGCCAGCCGGCAGCTGCAGCAGCTCGAGCGACTCGGTCTCGTCGCCCGGGGCCACGACGCGACCGACGGCCGGGTCGTGACCTACGCCTGCACACCGGCCGGGCGGCCGGTCCAACGTCGGTTCCGCACGGTGATCCGCCGCGAGGTCCGACGCGCCCTCGCCGGGTGGGACGCGGCCGATCGCACCCGGCTCGCCGGCCTGCTCGAGCGCATGGTCGACGACTTCCGGCGCCCCACCCACGACGGCCACTCGACCGCTGGCAGGTCCCGGTGACCGCCCCGGCAGTCCGCCCGGTCTCCGCCCTCGACGGGTCGGTCGCGCTCGTCGCCGGCGTCGGCGACGGCATCGGTCGTTCGTGCGCCCTGGCCTTCGCCCGAGCCGGGGCCCACGTGGTGCTGGGCGCCCGCACCGCCGTCGCGACTCGAGGCGGTCGCGGCCGAGGTCGAGGCGCTCGGCCGCCGGGCGGTCGCCGTGCCCACCGACATCACCGACGCGACGCAGGTCGCTCGCCTGGTCGGCGCCGCGTCCGAGGCGTTCGGTCGGCTCGACTCGGTGGTCAACGTGGCGGCGCTGGCCGGCGATCCCGCCACCGTCGAGGCGCTCGACCCCGACACGCACCGGGCCACCTTCGAGGTGAACGTGCTCGGCCCGCTCGAGTTGGCCCGCGCCGCGCTCCCCCTGCTGCGAGCGGGCGGCGGCGGCTCGATCACCTTCACGTCGACGCTCTCGACCCGCACGCTGCTGGCCCGCCTCGGCGCCTACACCTCCACCAAGCAGGCCATGGTCACGGCGGCCCAGACCATGGCGCGGGAGGTCGGGCGTGACGGCGTCCGGGTCAACGTGGTGGTGCCGGGGTTCGTCCGCGGGCGCCGACCTCGACGACTACCTCGATCGGGTGGCGGCCCGCCGAGGCACCGACCGGGCGACCGTCGAGGCCGGTCTCACCCGGCGAGAGCGCGCTGGGCACCCTCCCCGAGCCCGACGACATCGCCGCGGCCGTGCTCTTCCTGGCCTCGCCCGGCGGCCCGGTGCATCACCGGCGTGCAACTCGACGTCAACGCCGGCCAGTGGATCGGCTGACGGACGGGCGGCACTAGGGTCGCCGTCCTCGCGCACACCACCAGGGGGAACCATGACCACGCCAGACCCGACGCGCCGCTTCGACGGACGGGTCGCCCTGCTCACCGGGGCCGCATCGGGCATCGGGCGCAGCGTGGCCCTGCGCCTGGCAGCCGAGGGTGCCACCGTGTTCGGCGTCGACATCAACGCCGCCGGGCTCGACGAGACGGCCGCGTCGGTGGCCGAGGCCGGGCGGCACCATGGTCGTGCGCCCGGCCGACATCACCAGCCGCGACGAGTGCCGGGCGACGGTGGCCGCGTGCCTCGACGACCTCGGCCGGCTCGACGTGCTGGGCAACATCGCCGGCATGGCTCGGGCCGAGCACGTGGTCGACGTCGACGAGGCCGCCTACCGCCAGATGATGGCGGTCAACGTCGACGGCGCCTTCTTCCTGGCCCAGGCCGCCATCCCGCACCTGCTCGAGTCGGGCGGCAACATCGTCAACATCGCCTCGAACGCCGGGCTCATGGGGCAGGCCTACACCGTCGTCTACTGCATGACCAAGGGCGCCATCATCCAGTTCACCCGCGCCCTGGCCATGGAGTACATCAAGACGCCCGCTGCGGGTGAACGCCATCGCCCCCGGCGGCGTCGACACCAGCCTGGCCCGGGGCTTCCAGATCCCCGCCGACGTCGACTTCGAGCTCATGGGCCGCTACACCGGGCTGCGGCCCATGGCCCGTCCCGACGACGTCGCCGGGCTGTTCGCCTTCGTGGCCTCCGACGACGGCGGCAACATCCACGGCGCCGTCCTGTCGACCGACGCGGGCCTCACCGCCGGCTGACGGACTCGGTTAGCGTCTCGCCCCATGACCGAACCCGAGAAGCCGTCCGTCTACGTCCCGCCCGGCGAGGCCCCTCCCGCCGACCTCGTCATCGAGGACCTGGTCGTCGGCGACGGCGCCGAGGCCACTCCGGGCCACAGCGTCGACGTCCACTACGTCGGCGTGGCCTGGAGCACCCGCCAGCAGTTCGACGCCTCGTGGGACCGCAACGACACCTTCGCCTTCGCCCTCGGCGCCGGCCAGGTCATCAAGGGCTGGGACGAGGGCGTCGCCGGCATGAAGGTCGGCGGCCGCCGCAAGATCACCATCCCGCCGCACCTCGGCTACGGCAAGGCCGGCGCCGGCGGGGTCATCAAGGGCGGCGAGACGCTGGTCTTCGTCGTCGACCTGCTCGGCGTCGAGCTGAGCCGCCGTGCTCGACGCCTTCTCCCTCGACGGCAAGGTCGCGGTCATCACCGGCGGAGGACGGGGCATCGGCGCGGCCTGCGCCCGCACGTTCGCCGCGGCCGGGGCCGACGTCGCCATCTCGTCCCGCACCGCCGAGCAGCTCGAGCTGGTGGCCGACGAGGTCCGGGCCCTCGGACGCCGGGCCTTCGTGTTCCCCGCCGACGTCAACGAGCTCGACCAGATCGACGCCTTCGCCGCGGCCACCGTCGCCGAGCTCGGCGGCATCGACATCGTCGTCAACAACGCCGGCGGCACCATGCCCCGACCGTTCCTCGACACGTCGCCCGGCTACCTCGAGCGGGCGTTCCACTTCAACGTCACCACCGCCTTCGCCCTCACCAAGGCGGCCACGCCCCAGCTGCTCGAGCGGGGCGGCTCGGTGGTGAACATCTCGTCGGCCATCGGCCGGCTCCGCGACCGGGGCTTCGTCGCCTACGGCACGGCCAAGGCCGCGCTCACCCACATGACCCGCCTGCTGGCCGCCGACCTGGCGCCCAAGGTGCGGGTGAACGCCATCGCCGTCGGCTCCACCGCCACCTCGGCGCTCGAGATGGTGCTCGACAACGACGAGATCCACGACGAGATGGTGCGGCGCACCCCGCTGCAGCGCCTCGGGCGAGCCCGAGGACATCGCCCTGGCCGCGCTCTACCTGTCCTCGCCGGCCGCGTCCTGGATCACCGGCAAGATCCTCGAGGTCGACGGCGGCCTCGAGGAGGCCAACCTCGAGATGGGCCTCCCCGACCTCTGATCCCGCGCTCTCTGGCACCGATCAGCGTCGACCTCCGACGCGCGCTTCGGGTCCACCACGCTGCGCGGCCGGAATCGGCCGTTCGGCCCAGGCGGCCTCAAGACCGCTCGGGGCGACGCCGATGGGGAAGACCGACACTGGGACCCAGGAGGCTGTCGAACGTGGAACGCCACGACCTACCGCGCACGCCACGAAGCATCGAGGAGCTGGGGATCCCGGTCGGGGTGGTGCACGACCTGGCCATGCGGCGCGCGCTCTACGAGGGCCGCACCTCGACCGTCCGGCTGAGCGAGGGCCTCGGCATCAGCATGGCGATCATGTCGAAGGTCGTCGAGGAGCTGCGCGACCTGCGCCTGCTCGACCTGCTCGGCATGGAGGGTCGCGACTACATCTTCGACCTGACCGAGCAGGGCCGCGACCACGCCCGCGAGCGGGCCTCGCTGTGCCGCTACGCCGGCCACGCGCCGGTCTCGATCGGCGAGTACAACGCCATGGTGCTGCGCCAGGCGGCGCCCCCCGGCGTGACCCGCGAGTCGATGCGCCGGGCGTTCTCCGACCTGGTCGTGAGCAACCGCATGATCGACGAGCTGGGCCCGGCGCTGCTCACCGAGGGCGCCATGTTCCTCTACGGCCCTCCCGGCACCGGCAAGACCAGCGTCGCCGAGCGCCTCATCCGCACCCACACCGAGCCGGTCCTCGTGCCCCGCTGCGTCGAGATCGACAGCCAGATCATCACCGTGTTCGACCCGCTCATCCACGAGCCGGTCGAGCCGAGCAGCCCCGGAGCTCGACCCCCGCTGGGTGCTGTGCAAGCGCCCGAGCATCGTGGCCGGCGGCGAGCTCACCGCTTCGATGATGGACCTCACCTTCGAGCCGAACAGCGGCGTGTACCTGGCCCCGATCCAGATGCAGGCCAACAACGGCCTGCTCGTCATCGACGACTTCGGCCGCCAGGGCATCAGCCCGGAGGCCCTGCTCAACCGGTGGATCGTCCCGCTCGACCGCCGCATCGACTTCCTGTCGCTCACCTACGGCGTGCGCTTCGAGGTGCCCTTCGACGTCAAGGTCGTGTTCTCGACCAACCTCGACCCGGCCACCCTCGGCGACGAGGCGTTCTTCCGGCGGATCCAGAACAAGATCCTCGTGTCGTCGATCAGCGACGCCGAGTTCGACGCCGTGCTCTCCATCGCCGCGGCCAACGCGGGCATCACCATCACGCCCGGTGCGGCCGAGCACCTGCGCCACATCAGCCGCGAGCTCGGCGACGGCGACCTGCGCCCGTACCTCCCCAAGGAGGTCTGCAAGATCCTGAAGGCGGTGTGCCAGTTCAACCAGGCGCCGCTGGTGCTCGACCACGAGGGCGTCGACCGGGTCGCGGCGATCTACTTCACCCGGGCCGGCGAGCTCCGGTCGGCCGAGGCCGAAGCGGCCAGCGCGGCCGGCATGTTCCACACGCCTGGGCCGACGGTCACCGAGGCGGCCCCCGCCCCGCCCGACGGTGGCACCGGCCCACGCCGAGCCTGCGCCCCTGCCGCCGCGGCCGGTCGATCCCACCGCCGCTCCTCCGGGGGCCACGCAGTTCTGAGCGCCCGAACACGGCAACTGAAGGACCGGCCTGGCGAGAAACGACAGGCGGGGCCTTCAGATCTGATCTGATGCGGGCCATGGCCCCTCCCGCGCCCGTCGTCGACCGATCACGCATCGCCGAGCTGACGGCGCGCGAGCGGGACGCCTTCGCCCAGGCCCGGCCCCGATCGAAGGCGCTGCACGACCAGGCCGGCGGCTCGCTGCTCGGCGGGGTCCCGATGAACTGGATGAACCGGTGGCCCGGCCCGTTCCCGGTGTTCGTCGCCGAGGCCCACGGCGCGACCGTCGTCGACGTCGACGGCCACCGCTACGTCGACTTCTGCCTGGGCGACACCGGGGCGATGTGCGGCCACTCCCCGGCCCCCACCGTCGCGGCCATCACCAGGCAGGCGGGGCGCGGCATCACCACCATGCTGCCCGACCGAGGACGCCGGCTGGGTCGGGGGCGAGCTGAGCCGGCGCTTCGGCCTCCCGCTCTGGCAGATCGCCATGTCGGCCACCGATGCCAACCGGTTCGCCCTGCGGTTCGCCCGCCAGATCACCGGCCGGCCCAAGGTGCTGGTGTTCAACGGCTGCTACCACGGCACGGTCGACGAGACCTTCGCCGTGCTGAGCCGACGACGGGTCGGTCGTCGCCCGCCCCGGCAGCGTCGGGCCGCAGGTCGACCCGGCGGTCACCACCGACGTCGTGGAGTTCAACGACCTCGACGCCCTCGAGCGGGTGCTCGCCACCGGTGAGGTCGCCTGCGTGCTGGCCGAACCGGCGCTCACCAACATCGGCATCGTGCTGCCCGACCCGGGCTACCACGAGGCCCTGCGCCGGCTGACCCGTGCCACCGGCACCCTGCTCGATCATCGACGAGACGCACACGCTCTGCGTCGGGCCCGGGCGGCTACACCGCCGCCCACGGGCTCGAGCCCGACATGATCACGCTCGGCAAGCCCATCGCGGGAGGCGTGCCCGCCGCCGCGTTCGGCTTCACCCACGAGGTGGCCGCGGCCATCGCCGATCCCATCACCCGCAGCGCCGACGCCGACGTGAGCGGCGTCGGCGGCACGCTCTCGGGCAACGCCCTGGCCCTGGCGGCCATCCGGGCCACGCTCGGCGAGGTGCTCACCGACGAGGCCTACACCACCATGATCCCGCTGGCCGAGCGGTGGACCGAGGGCGTGGCCGACGTGATCGGCGAGCACGGGCTGCCCTGGACGGTGCAACAGCTCGGGTGCCGAGCCGAGTACTGGTTCTGCCCGCCGCCCCGCAACGGGGGCGAGGCGGCGGCGGCCATCGACCACGAGCTCGATGCCCTGATGCACCTCTACGCGCTGAACCGCGGCGTCCTGCTCACCCCGTTCCACAACATGGCGCTGATGTCACCGGTGACGACGGCGGCCGACGTCGACCGGCACACCACCGTGTTCGCCGACGCCGTGGCCGAGCTGCTCGCCTGACCGGCGGTCGCGACCGACCGCCCCACCGGGCCGAGGGATCAGCCGCGGGTGGCGTCGTGGGCCGCGGTGCAGAGGGCGGCGAACTCGTCGCGCTCGGCCTCGTCGAGCACCGACAGGAGGGTGGCCATGGCCCTGATCGTGGCCGCCTCGGCGTTCTCCCAACGCTCGCGGAACGGCTCGGGGTCGGGGTAGGGCTCCGGCCAGCCGAACACCGGCGCCATGTAGGGCTGCACCACCATCATGGCCTCGACCGGCACCAGGCCCTCGGTGATGACCGCGGCGCCGTGGTGGGCCATCTTCAGCTCGCGCAGCAGGTTCATCTGGTGCAGGGCCCGGGCCTTGGGGTCGTCGGGCGCGGGCAGGGCCCGCCAGCCGGCGAACACGGGGGCGCAGGACGGGCTGGCCGCGGCGACGACGGTGCCGGCCAGCTCGGCCAGCCGCTCGGCGTCGAGGTCGTCGGGCAGGTTGGCCCGACCCCACTCGTGGCCGCATGCCGCGAACGCGGCGGCCGCGTCGGCGGGGTCCATCACCGCCAGGCTGGCCTCCCATCCGGTGCGGACGATGGTCGGGTTGAAGAACACGAACCCGGCCGACACCACGTCGGCGTCGACCCGCCCCAGCACGCCGCCTCGACCAGCGACGTAGAAGTTCATCCCGTCGAAGCCGAGCTCGCCGCCGCGGACGTAGGTGGCCGGGTCGAGAATGAAGTGGCTCGCGACCTGGCTGATGGGCGTGCTGGTCGCGTTGGCGGCCTCTTCCGGTGTCATGGCTCCCCGTTTCGGTCGGCGTCCCGACGGACGAAGGCGTGAGCCTAGCGATCAGGTCGCGGCGCCCGGCTCGGGGGCGGGCGTCGCGGCAGCACGGGCGACCGCGAAGGTGACGGCGGCCTCGAACAGCCCGACGACGAGAACGGTGAAGAACAGCGACCACCACCCGTGCACCAGGAAGGCCAGGACCAGGCCGCCGAGCACGACGCCGGCCCACCGGAGGCCCCGGGCGTGCTGCTGCACCCACGCCACCAGCTTCGGCGCGCCACGATCGTCTCCCCGGCCGATCAGGTAGCCGCCGAGGTGCGCCGAGCCCCCACGGATGCGCACCGCGAGCCGGCTCGATCCGGTCAGGAACGCGATCAGGGCCACGGCCAGGCCGACGGCGACCAGCGCCTCGACGATCCAGTCGAGCCGGACGACCAACGTCGAGATGGTCTTGCCCGCGGCCCGGCGGGTGGTGGGATCACCGATGAGGTCGAGCACCTGGGCCTTGATGGTCTTCAGGATCGCGACGGCGACGGCGAAGGCCGCCACCGACCCGAGGGCCAGGCCGATGATGGTGCGCCGCCGGTTGATCGCCAGGGCGACGGTGGCCGCGATCAGCAGCACGGTGACCACCAGCAGGGCGACCACGACCTGGTCGAACAGCTTGACCGCGTCCTGGGCCGCCTTGAGCTTGTCGCTCTGGAACACCGTGACCACGCCGAAGTTGTCGGGCAGCGTTCGCTTCGAGGCGGCCTGCAGCTCGCTCCGGGCCTGGTCGATCGGGGTGTCGAAGGTGATGTCGGGGACGGTGGTGCCGTTGCCGACCAGCCCCGGCGCCTTCGACTGCAGGAACGCGAACGCATTGGCGATCAACGGCAGCAGGTTGAGCTGGACCACGCCGTTCTCGGTGAGCACCGCCTTGGTGTCCCCCCGGAGCACCTTCACCACCAGGGCGTGCACCCGGCGGTTGGCCTCGACCCAGAACTGCTGGAACTGATCGGTCTGCAACAGCTCGGCCACCGTTCGCTGCACGAACTGGCCGACCGCCTCGCTGAGCGGCGCGGCCAGGACCTGGGCCTGCTCGGGCAGGGCGGTCTCGGCCAACTTCGGTGCGTCGATGAGCTGCATGAGCTCGTCGGTGAGCTTCACCGACACGGCGTCGGTGATCTCGGGATTGCTGGCCAGCGGGGCCACCGCGTTGACCCACGAGTCGGTGTTCAGCAGGGTGCGGTGCGCCCAGACGCCCACCGTGCTGAACAGGATCGACAGGCACGTGAGCACGGCCAGCACGACGACCAGGGGCCGACGCCAGCGGGCACCGGCCCGCTTGGCGGCGGTGTCGTCGGTCGGTTCGAGCGTGGCGGTGGGAGACTCGCCCTCGACGTCGGTCGCCGACGGGAGCAGCCTCGTCGCCCGGCTCGCTCATGGCCGGCTCACAGCGAGATCACCGTGCGGATGCCTCGGCCGGCCCGCAGGTCGTCCATGGCCTCGTTGATCTCGGTCAGCGGGCGGCGGGCCGTGATCAACCCCTCGAGGTCGAGCAGCCCCGCCTGCCACAGGTCGATCAGCCGGGGGATGTCCCGGGGCGAGTTGACCCCGCCCAGCAGGCACCCCAGCAGCTTCTTCTCGGAGAAGGCGAAGATCGTGGGCGATTCGATGACCAGCTGCTCGGCGATCCCGGGCACTCCCACCATCACGGTGGTGCCGCCCGAGCGGGTGGCGGCCAGCCCGTCCTGCACGAGCGAGGTCTTGCCCACCGCGTCGAAGGCGAAGTCGGCGCCGACCTCGGTGATCTCCATGGTGCGGGCCACGACGTTCTCGGTGGTCGGGTCGAGCGCATGGGTGGCGCCGAACGCCAGAGCCGCCTTGCGACGCTCCTCCACGGGGTCGGAGACGATGATGGCCGTGGCCCCGGCCAGGCGGGCCCCCTGCACGACCGACTGGCCCACCCCGCCGAGCCCGAGCACGAGCACGGTGTCGCCGGACTGCACGCCGGCGGTGTGGATCACCGCACCGACGCCCGTCTGCACCGCGCAGCCGACCACGCAGGCCACGTCGAGCGGGACGTCGTCGGGGATCTTGATCGCACCGGTCTCCTGGGTGATCACCGTCTCCGCGAACGCGGCCACGCCGAGCCCGCGATAGACGACCTCGCCACCCCGGCTCAGGCGGGTGCCACCGTCGGGGTGCACCGACGTGCCCAGCGCCCAGCTGTTGGTGCAGATGCTGTGCTCGCCCCGCAGGCACCAGTAGCAGTGTCCGCAGGGCGGGCACGGGGTGAGCACGACGTGGTCGCCCACGGCCAGCCGGGTGACCCCGGGTCCCACCGCCTCGACCACGCCGGCCGCCTCGTGCCCGAGCAGCAGCGGGGTCACCGGTGGCATCTCGCCGTCGACCAGGTGCACGTCGCTGTGGCACACCCCGCAGTGCGAGACGCGCACGGCGACCTCGCCGGCGTGCGGCGCCTCGGCCTCCACATCGGAGTAGACGGTGAGCGATGCACCAGGTGCATCGAGGATCGCGGCACGCATGGTCGAGTGGTCCCCCGGGATTCGACATCGATACTCGGACGAGTGGCAGCACGCTATCGCCCCCGATCGGCCGGGACCGGCCACGGGACGGGTCGTGCGATGATGCGGCCATGACCGCTGTCGACCCCGCCCTGCTCGAGACCGCCGTCGCCCTGCTGCGCGAGGCCGGCGACCTCACGCTGGGCTGGTTCCGGTCGAGCTCGCTGGCCGTCGAGCGCAAGGGCGACGGCACGCCGGTCACCGAGGCCGACAAGGCGGCCGAGCGCTACCTGCGCGAGCAGATCACGGCCCGCTTCCCCGACGACAGCATCGTCGGCGAGGAGGAGGACGACGTCGTGGGATCGAGCGGCCGACGCTGGATCATCGACCCCATCGACGGCACCAAGGCCTTCACCCACGGGGTGCCGCTCTACACGAACCTGCTGGCCGTCGACGACGGCGAGGGGCCGGCCGTCGGGGTGATCCACATGCCCGGCCTGAGCGAGACGGTCTACGCGGGTCGGGGTCTCGGGTGCTTCTGCAACGGCGAGCCGGCCCGGGTCAGCAGGCGCGACCGCCTGGCCGGCAGCTACCTGTCGAGCTCCGCCTTCGAGCACTGGAGCGACGCCATGCTGGGTGCGGCGCGCCGCACCGGCGCCCGGCTGCGCACCTGGGGAGACGGGTTCGGCTACGCCCTCGTCGCCACCGGCCGCATCGACGCCATGTGCGACCCGTCCGCCGCGCTGTGGGACGTCGCCCCGATGCCGGTGATCCTCGCCGAGGCCGGGGGACGCTTCACCGCCCTCGACGGCGATCCTTCCCCCGACCGGGGCCACGGTCTGGCCACCAACGGCGTGCTGCACGACCAGTGGCTCGAGCGATTCGCCGGGCTGCCGACCAGCGATCGATGAGCCGCACCCGGCGAGGCCCGGCCGACGCGGCCCCCACGACTACCCCGAACCGGACCCGGAACCCGGCTCGGCGCTGCGGTCGTCGACCAGACGATCGATGAGCTGACCTCGGGCCCGCGCCACCCGCGAGCGCACGGTGCCGATCTCGCAGCCGCAGATCTCGGCCGTCTCCGCGTAGCTCAGCCCGAGCACCTGGGTGAGCACGAACGCGTCCCGACGATCGTGGTCCAGCGATGCCACCGCGTCGTCGATGGCCACCACCGCCGAGCGGTCCGGCTCGGCGATCGGCGCGGTCTCGGCCCGCCGGCGGAGGCGGTCGACCAGGGCCCGGCCCCGGGTGCGCCGGCGCAGCTCGTCCATGCAGGTGTTGCGGGTGATGGCCAGCAGCCACGAGCGGGCCGAGGCATCGGCCCGGAACGATGCCAGGGCGGGGATGGCCCGCAGGTAGACCTCCTGGGTCAGGTCATCGGCCGCGGCCGGCTCGACGAGGTGGGCGCACAGCCGCCAGACGTCGGCCTGCGACTGGGCGACGAACGACGCCAGCGCATCACGGTCCCCGGCGGCGGCCTTGCTCGCCAGCCACGTCAGCCCATCCACCCTCTCAGTGTGGTGCGCGGGGCGGGCCCACGGAAATCACGTCCTCGGCGCGGAGAGGTCGATCGGGGGTCGGGAACCGAACGCACGTGGGGAACGACTACTCGACATGCGCTGCTCCACCTGCCAGGAAGCCCTGTCCGCCCGCCTCGACGGCGAGGCCATCGGGGTGTCGCGCGACGAGCTCGACCGCCACGTCGCGTCGTGCGCCGACTGCCGCCGGTTCTCGCTGGACATCACCGACGTCCACCGCCTCGTCCGCGTGCGGGCGGCCGAGCCCGTGCCCGACCTCACCCGGTCGATCCTCGACGCCACCGCCGGCGTGGCCGAACCGACGGCCCCGGCCGGCGCGGCCCGGGGCTGGATCCGCTACGGGCTCGTCGTGATCGGTCTCACCATGGTCGCCCTGGCCCTGCCGTCGCTGGTGCTGCACGACTCGGGCAACGCCATCCACCTGACCCGGGAGCTCAGCGCCTGGGATGCCGCCTTCGGCGCCGGCCTGCTGTTCGCGGCCTGGCAGCCGGCCCGGGCTCGGGGCCTGCTGCCGATGGCCGCGGTCCTCGCCGGGGCGCAGCTGCTCGGTTCGATGATCGACGTGATCTCGGGTCGGTCCCTGGTCACGAGCGAGGCGCACCACGTCCTCGAGCTCGTCGGCGTGCTGTTCCTGTGGCTGCTCTGCCGCATCGGGGCCCCGACCCGACCGACCGCCGGTCACCGGTTCCTCCGCACCGCATGATCGCCCGCCGGCACCACCACCACGGGCACCGCGGGACCCGCGCCGCGGCGGGCGCGGCTGCGGCTCGGCCTGGCCGCCCTCGCGCTGGTCGCGACGGCGATGATCGCCTGGGCGCCGGCCGCCTCCGCCCACGCGGTGGTGGTGTCGTCCAACCCGTCCGACGGCGAGCGGCTCACCACCTCACCGGCCACGGTGAGCATCCAGTTCAGCGAGTCGGTCAGTGCCGACCTCGGCGGCCTCCGGGTGGTGAGCTCCTCGGGCTCGCGCGTCGACACCGGCACCGACACGGTCAGCGGGCCCACGCTCAGCGTCGCGCTCCAGCCCGACCTCCCCGACGGCACCTACGTCGCGACCTACCGCGTGGTCTCGGCCGACGGCCACCCGGTCAAGGGCGCGCTGGTCTTCGCCGTGGGCGACGCCTCCACCGCCGGGGTCGATGCCGGCTCGTTCGTCAACGGCGGCAGCAGCGACCGGACGTTCGAGGTGCTCGGCGCCATCGCCCGCTTCCTCGGCTACGTCGGCGCGCTCACCGCCACCGGGCTCGCCTTCTTCCTGGCCTTCATCCACGACGACGGGCCCGAGGCCCGGCCGCTGGCGCGCGTCGTGCGGGGCGCCGCGCTGGTCGCGGTGGTGGGTGCCCTCGGCACGCTGGGGACCCAGGCCGCGCTGGCCACGGGCCGGGGCTGGTCGGCCGTGTTCGACCCGGCCGTGCTGCACGACGTGCTCAACCAGACCCTCGACCTCGCCACCGGCCTGCTGCTCGCCGGGTTGCTGATCCTGCTCGTCTCGCTCGAGGTGCCCCGGCGGGGCAGCCGCCAGACCCTCGCCTTCTACGGTGGGCTGGCCACCAGCCTGTCGTTCCTGTTCTGGGGCCACGCCCTCGACTCCCCCGACCGCTGGCTGGCCCTCGTCTCGAACGGGGTGCACCTCGTCGCCGCCGCGCTCTGGGCCGGCGGCCTGGTGGGCGTGGCCTTCGTGCTGCGACGCCGGACGGTGGCCGCCCGTTCGGACGCAGCCCCTCTCGACCCACCGACGGCCGACCCCCCGACGGCCGACCCGTCGGATTCCGATGCGACGTCGGCGGCGCCGCCCGCCGGATCGACCGTGGTCGTCGTCGACCGCGACGCCGCGGTCGACGACCTCGTGCAGTTGCAGGGCACGGCGGCGATCGTGTCGCGGTTCTCGACGATGGCGTTCGTCACCGTGCTCACCCTGTGGGTCGCCGGCGGTGCCCTCGCCTGGATCGAGGTCGGTTCGTTCGATGCGCTCACCAGCACCACCTACGGCAAGCTGGTCCTCGGCAAGGTCGGGGTGGTGGTCGTCATCGCCGCCTTCGCCGGCTACAACCGGTTCCGCCTCGTCCCCGAGGTCCTCGACGAGGTCGGGTTGGCCGCCGCCGTGGCCGACGAGGACACCGAGCCGTCGGAGATCGTGCAGGCGGCCCTCGAGGAGGATCCCGAGCTGGCCGTCCACGCCCGGGACGAGGCCCGCACGGGTCTGCGGCGCATGAGCCGCACCGTCGTCGTCGAGGCCGCGCTGATCGTCGTGGTGCTCGCGCTCACGTCGGTGCTGGTGAACACCACCCCGGGTCGCAACGCGGCCGAGGCCCAGGGAGTGGCCAACCAGACCCTTCCCATCACGACCGGCACCCCCGGGAGCACGGTCAACCTGGTCGTGGCCCCGGCCCAGGCCGGTGCGAAGAACGCCATCCACCTCAGCTACTCCGACCCCCAGGGTCGACCGGTCGCGGTGGCCGGCCCCGTGACGGTCGAGTTCAGCCTGCCGTCCGACGAGATCGGACCGATCCCCCGCGACGCGCTGCCCGGTGGCCCGGGGCACTACCTGCTCGACACCACCGACATCACCATCCCCGGCGTGTGGACCATCACCGTCGTCACCCGGGTCAGCGAGTTCGACCAGCAGCGCACCGCCTTCTCCGTGAAGATCCGGTAGTCCCCCACCAACCCGGCAGTCACGACGTGGCGCGCCCGAACGAGGAGTCCTGCATGCCCCGCACCACCCGACCGAAGCTGATCGCCGTCCCGGCCCTCGTGGCCGTCACGCTGATCGCGCTGGCCGTTCCCGCCTTCGCCCACGTCGAGGCCGAGGGCGAGACCGCGGCCTCGGGCATCACCACGGTGACGTTCTCCTTCCAGCACGGCTGCGGCGACTCGCCGACCACGTCGTTGAAGATCCAGCTGCCGGCCGGCACCTCCGAGGTGCAGGCCAGGAGCACCGCCGGGTTCACGGCCTCGGTCACGACCGAGACGCTCACGTGGAGCGGGGGATCGATCCCCTCGACCACCCCGGGCAGCTTCGTGGCCGACATGCGCATCGTCGGGACGGCCGGCGACACGATCTTCCTCCCGACCATCCAGGGTTGCGTCCAGGGTGAGGAGGACTGGCTCGAGAAGACCGGCGACCCGGAGGCCGAGAACGCCGCCCCGCGCATCACCCTGACCCAGACCGTGGCCCCTGCGTCCACCTCGACGACGGCCGCGGGCTCGACGTCGACCGCCGAGGCCACCTCGACCACGCAGGCGGCCACCGAGACCACCACGGACGCGGCGGCGAAGGACGCCCAGATCGTGAAGGACTCCGACAACAGCCCGATCGGCACCATCGTGATCCTCGTGGTGGTCGCCATCATCGCGGGCGGGGCCCTGATCCTCTACCTCCGCCACCGCAAGCCGAAGCCCTCCGGCCAGTGACCTCCCGCCGGGCTCGACGACCCCCACGTCGACACGGCGGAACGTTCCTGGCGCTGCTCCCGCGAGTCGGCACCGTGGTCGCCCTCTCCCTGCTGGCCCTCGTCGGGGCCGCCGGGCCGGCGGCCGCGGTCACCCCTCGTCCCACCGACTTCCGGTCGAGCGTCAGGTCGGTCGAGCCCGACGCCCCGATCACCGTGCGGGTGATCGGCGGCGACACGCTGCTCGACCTGCGCGCCGAGCCGGGCCACGAGGTCGTCGTGGCCGGCTACGGCGGCGAGCCCTACCTGCGCATCCAGCCCGACGGCACCACCCAGGAGAACCGGCGGTCGGCGGCGGTGTCGCTCAACCGCACCCGCGACGCCTCGATCTCCGACCCAGGCGGCGCGGGCTCTTCCTCAGCCGACGACCAGCCCGACTGGCGAACCCTGGGCCACAGCGGGCGGCTCGTGTGGCACGACCACCGCATCCACGCCCAGGACTCGGCCGGGTTCTCCGGCGAGGTCGCGTGGTCCGTCCCGATCACCGTCGACGGCGTCGCGGTGACCATCGACGGCCGGCTCGAGCGCATCGACCCGCCGTCGCCGCTGCCCTTCCTCGCTCTGGCCGTGGTCGTCGGCGCGGCCACGTGGCGAGCCGGACGCCGGCGCACCCGCCTGGTTGCGTCCCTCGCACTGGCGGCGGCCTCGGTGCTCGCGGCCACCACGGGCACCGTCGAGTGGCTGAGCCTGCCGAGCTCGGTGGCCCGCAACGCGGGGGTGTTCCTGCTCCCGGTCGCGGCCGGGCTCGCCGCCGCCGTCGGCCTGGTGGTGCGCCGCCGCACTCCTGCACTGGTCGCGCTGCTGGTCTCGGTGTCGCTGCTGTCGGGCTGGCTCGCCTTCCGCTGGTCGATCCTGACCCGGTCGGTGCTGGTGAGCGACCTGGCCCCCACGGTCGATCGCGTGGCCCTGGCCGTGGTGCTCGGCGTGACGTTGGCCGCGGCCGGGCTGACGGTGCGGTGGGCCGGCACCCCGGACGGGACGGCTACTCGAGGTCGGGACCGTCCGAGCGCACCTGTTCGACATGGGCCATCGCCTCGCGCAGCTGGGTGATCCAGTCGCTCTGGTGGCGCCCGACGAGGCGGACGCACCAGGCCAGCGCCTCGCTGCGGCTGCGGGCGACGCCGGCGTCGATCAGCGTGTCGAGCACCGCCCGCTCGTCGAAGCGCAGCCGGGTCATGGCCGCGACGCTCTGGGAGGTGAAGCGGGCGTCGACCGGGCCGCAGGACGCCCCCCACGAGACCTTGCGATCCCACAGCATCTCGGCCTCGTCGGCGATCCTCATGCGCAGGTCGCGGGTGTCCTCCCGGAAGGCGGCGATCCGCGTGCGACACGCCACCTCGAGCAGCTCCTCGGCCCGGGTACCCGGGTCCCCCTCGCCGCGGTCGCCCTCGGGCGTGTCGTCGTCGGCACCGGCGGCCAGCTCGGGCTCGGCCAACCTCCCCACGACGACGATCTCCTCGCGGTCGGCCGCCACCGAGGGCACCTCGACGAACCAGCCGTCGGGCATCCGGCCCACGAACCACGCCTGCACCTCGTCCAGCGACCACACTCGCTTCCTCGTCATGGATTACATGATTACAGACTTACCTCGACCTGCCAAGCCCCGATGTCCCATCCCGATCCCGGGCGCGACCGTCGACCGAGCCGGCACGCGAAACGGCACCGGCCGGAGCCGGTGCCGTCGGTGAGCACGTCGCCGCCACCCGGGTCGTCGGGCGCCGGGAAGCGTGGGGACCGGTCAGATGACGGTGGGAGCGACCTGGCCGAGGCGGTTCTGCCACGGGCTGGCCTCGGAGATGGCCGCCGCGTAGGTGGCCTTGCGACGGGCCACCCGGCCGATGCTCTGGTCGGGCGACGCCACCGGGCCGGCGTACTGGGCCTCGATGCCCTCCTTCAGCATGCCCAGGGCCTCGGAGCGCAGCTGCGAGACACGGGACTCGGTCACGCCGAGGAAGCGGGCCAGCTCCTGGGAGGTGCGGCCCTCGAGGAAGTAGCCGACGATCACCAGGCGATGGCGTTCGGGCAGCAGGTGCACCGCGTCACGCAGGTAGGCGTGCAGCTCACGGCTCTCGAGCTCCTCGAGCGGCTCGACCGCGCTGCGGTCGCACAGCACGTCGATGAGGGTGAGGTCCTCTTCGGTCGAGTCGCTGACCTCGTGCTCGAGCGCCAGCACGACGGACCGGAACAGGCGGTCCTGCAGGCGGGCGAGCTCGTCGCGGGTCATGCCCAGGGCCTCGGCCATCTCGACGCTCGACGGCACCCGACCGAGCTCGGTGGCGAGGCGCTGCTCGACCCCTTCGAGCCGGCGGGCCAGCGTGCGCACCGAGCGAGGCGCCCAGTCGGCCGCCCGTACCGCATCGAGGATCGCGCCCCGGATCCGCTGGGCCGCGAAGCGGTCGAACGGCACCCCTCGGGACTCGTCGAAGCGGCGAGCCGCCTCGACCAGGCCGAGCGCTCCGGCCCGGGCCAGCTCGTCGCGGTCCACGTGACGGGGGAAGTGCACCGCCACCTGGAACACGATGTGCTTGACCAGCGGCAGGTGCTGCTCGATCAGACGGGACAGTTCCTGCGTCTCAGCTTTGGTGGTGCTCATGGCATCGCCCTCCCTTGGACCACGAACCGGTTCTTCGTCCCAGGGGTCGGCGAACTTTAGGGTTCGCCGGGTGATTTCATGAAACAACACCGATGTAATTCATTCGATGTCACGCGCCGTGCAAAACCGGGTCGAACGGCCCACATCGCCACCGCAGACGGTGGCCGCGGGCACCCCGGCGGCCACGAGCGAGCCGGCTCGATCAACCGGTGATCACGTCGACGACGGCCCGGCGTCCTGCTGGAAGACCGCCGCCCGCACCCCCCGACGGCGCAACTCCGACAGGAACGGCACGGGGTCGACCAGTTCGGCCAGACCCGCGGCCCCGGTCCGGGCCAGCCGGCCCTGGGTCGCCCACGTCGCGGTGAGCGCGGCCACCGCACCGGCGGCCACGGCCGGCCGATCCATCACGCCGAGCACGCGGACGTCGCGGCCGGTGCCGCGCCGGCCCCGGACCTCGACCCGGATCGCTCCCGGTCCGCCTTCGGGGTGGGGTGGCCGCAGCATGGGCAACCGCGCCGTGAGGCGGTCACGGCGGGTGGCGGCCATGCGGGCCGTCACCCGGGAGACGCCGGGGAACGCCGGCACGAGCAGCAGGCCGTCGACCAGCGCCGCCCGGTAGCAGTCCTCCGCCCCGACCGGGTCCGGGAACCAGCAGAGCTCACGGCCGCTCCCGGCCGGGCGTTGGGTCCAGCCCGCGGTCGCGCCAGTCGAGCGGCGTGGCCCCGGAGGGCCCGGTGGTGCTGGCGGGCGCAGGCCGGCCCGCCGGTGCCGACCTTGGCCACGTGGATCTCGTCGATCTCGTCGAAGCGGGTGGCCGCGTAGGCCGCCAGCACGCACGACAGACCCGGGGCGAAGCCGGCGCCCACCGCCACGCCGACGCCGCGCTCTCGGGCCTCGACGTCGAGGTCGAGCAGGGCCCGCACCTCGACGATCTCGTCGGACACCGACACCACGGGGATGCCGGCGCCGACGAAGCGTCGGGCCGGTTCGAGGTGGGTGCCGGGCGGGCCGGCCAGCACGACCACGTCGACGTCGAGCGGCTGGTTGTAGGGCGCGGAGTCGATGCGGGCCCCTTCGCCCAGCGACCGGGCGACCGTGTCGAGCCGGGCGGCGCGCTCGTCGCGGAGCACGACGTCGATCGAGCCGTCGGTCGACAGCAGCTGGCGGGCGACCCGGGCGCCGACCGCGCCCACGCCGATCACCGCGATGGTGGTCACGTGCCCATCACAGGGATTCGTCGGTGAGCTCCTGCCAGCCGCCTCCCTGCGGCGGCACCCCACCGGTGCCCCTCACCCGCAGGACCGCAGCGATGGCTCCGGCGATGCCCAGTGCCACGAGGGCCCGACGCAGCATCTTCATGAGGACCTTCCCGAGCGCGGATCGACGGCGAGCGTTTGTGGGGCTAGTTGGAATCGAACCAACGACCTCACCCTTATCAGGGGTGCGCTCTAACCGACTGAGCTATAGCCCCGCTGCGAGAGCAGGGACCGTAGCGTGCGCGTCCGCGTCCCGGCCACTTGATCTCCGGCAGGTCGCCAGCAGCTCCCGGCCCGGTGATCGACATCGGTCAGTCGACCGGTCGTCGCGCCGTCTCGAGCTCGATGACCGACAGTCGCAGCCCGCCGGTGAGCTCGCTGATGACGTTGAACAGCAGGCCCAGCAACACGGCGAACCCGGTGCCGGCCACGACCAGGACCAGGCCGCTCAGGCCGGCCGCCCGCAGCAGTTGGCCACCGTCGAGGTGGAACGACTTGTCGGCCAGGAGCTCGCCCAGGAAGCTCTCGAGGTGCCCGATGGCCCCGGTGGCGACGGCCACCTGCCAGATGATCACGGCCGCGATCACGAGGATCAGCCACAGCGCCAGCGAGAACACCACGGCGACGCGGAACACCGACCACGGCTCGATCCGGCGGATGACCCGGGTGACCTGACGGGCCTCGACCTGCCGGCGATCGGCTCGGCGCGATCGCCGCGACCGGCGTGTCGGCTCAGGCGGACCAGGCGGACCAGACGGGTCGGGGGAGGTCGGGGGCTCGACCGGCGCGTGGGTCCCGCCGTCGAGGGTCGAGGTGGCGGTGGATGCGAGGATCGAGGTGGGCGGGTCGGGGAGGTCGGTCCCGGGCTCGCCGGTGAGCGGATGCTCGATCGTCACCCGGTGAGTCTACGAGACCGTGTCGGGACCTCAGGCCTCGGGACCTCAGGCGTCGGGACCTCAGGCGTCGGGTGGGACGGGCCCGGGCGGTGGCCTCGGCCCGACCCACCCGGACCGTGACCTCGACGGCGCCATCGACCTCGACGTAGCGACGCAGGCGGCCGCCGTTGGCCCGGGCCACCTGCTCCGCCGTTCTCGCGACCACCGGCGACCCCGGCCAGCGCGGCGGCGTCGGCCGCGGTGCGCGCCCGGGTGCGGTCGATCACCACGCCGCCCAGCCCTGCGATCAGCAGCGCGGCGCCGGCCGCCGACGACCACCACCAGGGCGACGAGCGGCAGCACCTGACCTCGCTCCCCGAGCTGACCCCGGACCTTCGACCTGACTCATGTGCACCGCCCACTTCGGGCACCTCCCGAACACGCTGACGTGAGGGGGAAGGACGTCGTGGATCCGAGGGGTCGAGGGGCGGCCGGCCGGCCGGGACGGGGCCCGGTCGGCCGGCGGGATCAGCTCGGGGAGGTCAGTCCTCGTCCTCGGTCTGCAGCACGAGGGCGACCGACGCGACGGTGACGTCGTCGCCGACGTTCATCACCTTGACCCCGGTGGCGTCACGGCCCTGCGAGGAGATGTCGCGCACCGGCATGCGGATGACCGCGCCGTTGGAGGCGATGCCGAGGATCTCGTCGTCGAGCCCGACCATGAAGGCGGCCACGACCACGCCCTTGCGAGCGGTGATGCGGATGCCCCGCACGCCCTGGCCGCCACGGCCCTGGCGGTTGAACTTGTCGAGCTGGGTGCGCTTGCCGTAGCCGTTGTCGGTGACCATGAGGATGGCCACGTCGTCGCGGGCGACGTCGACCGAGACGACCTGGTCCTCGGGCTTGAGCTTCATGCCCCGGACGCCGGCCGCGGCCCGGCCCATGGAGCGGACCTCGTCCTCGGCGAAGCGGATGGTCATGCCCTGGCGGCTGACCATGAAGATGTCGTCGCCCCCGTTGGTGGGGATCACCCGCACCAGCTCGTCGCCGTCCTTCAGGTTGATGGCGATGATGCCGGCCCGCAGCGACGAGTCGTACTCGGTGAACTTCGTCTTCTTCACGTGGCCGTTGCGGGTGGCGAAGAACAGGAACCGGCTGGTCTCGTAGTCGCGGGTGTCGATGATGGCCTGGATCTTCTCCGACGGCTGCAGCGGCAGCAGGTTGACCACCGCGGTGCCCCGCGCGGTGCGGTCCTTCATCGGGATCTCGTGCGCCTTCAGCCGGTAGACGCGGCCGAGGTTGGAGAAGAACAGCAGGTAGGCGTGGGCCGACGTGTGGATGATGTGGTTGACGTAGTCCTCGTCCTTGAGCTTGGCGCCGGTGACGCCCCGCCCACCGCGGCCCTGGGTGCGGAACGCGTCGGCCGCGATGGTCTTGATGTAGCCCTTGGCCGTCATGGTGACGACGAGGTCCTCGTCGTCGATGAGGTCCTCGATGTCGAGGTCGCCGATGTCGTAGGTGATCTGCGACACCCGGGGCTGGACGTACTCGTCGCGGACCTCGCCCAGCTCCTCGCGGATGACCGTCGCGGAGCTTGACGTCGTCGCCGAGGATGGCCTCGAGCTCGGCGATGGTCTCGCGGAGCTTGGCCAGCTCCTCCTCGAGCCGGCTGCGGCCGAGGCGGGTCAGCGACGACAGCTGCATGTCGAGGATGTGCTCGGCCTGCAGCTCGCTGAACTCGAACGGCGCGGCCATGAGCGCGTCGCGGGCCGCCGGCTTGTCGGCCGACGCCCGGATGGCGGCGATGATCTCGTCGATGAGGTCGAGCGCCTTGATGAGGCCCTCGACGATGTGGGCCCGGGCCAGTGCCTTGTCGAGGCGGTACTGCGAGCGGCGGGTGATGACCTCGACCTGGTGCTCGATGTAGGCCACCAGCGCGTCGCGCAGGTTGAGCGTGCGGGGCACGCCGTCGACCAGCGCCACCGTGTTGACCGCGAAGTTGGTCTGCAGCGGCGTGCGCTTGTAGAGGTTGTTGAGGATCACCAGGGCCGGCGCGTCGCGCTTGAGCTTGACGATGATGCGCATGCCGGTCTTGCCCGACGACTCGTCGTTGAGGTCGGCGATGCCCTCGAGCTCGCGGTTGTTGACCAGCTCCTTGAGCTTGGTGATGAACTGGTTGGGGCTCACCTGGTAGGGCAGCGAGGTGACCACGATGCGGTCGCTGCGCGGGCCCTCCTCGATCTCGGCCACGCCCACGGAGCCGGATCGAGCCCTTGCCGGTGCGGTAGGCGTCGAGGATGCCGGCCCGGCCCATGATCAGGCCGCCGGTCGGGAAGTCGGGGCCCTTGACGAACTCCATGAGGTCGTCGGGGGTGGCGTCGGGGTTGGCCAGCAGGTGCTGGGTGGCGTCGATGATCTCGCCCAGGTTGTGGGGCGGGATGTTGGTGGCCATGCCCACCGCGATGCCCTGGCTGCCGTTGACCAGCAGGTTGGGGAACCGGGCCGGCAGCACCTCGGGCTCCTGCACCTCGCCCGAGTAGTTGTCGTTGAAGTCGACGGTGTTCTCGTCGATGTCCTCGAGCATGCGCATGGCGATGGGGGCCAGGCGGCACTCGGTGTAGCGGGCGGCCGCCGGCGGGTCGTCGAGCGAGCCGAAGTTGCCCTTGGGGTGCACGAGCGGGTGGCGCAGGCTGAAGGGCTGGCCCATGCGCACCAGGGCGTCGTAGATCGCGCTGTCGCCGTGGGGGTGGTACTTGCCCATGACGTCGCCGGTGACCCGGGCGCACTTCATGGTGGGCCGGTCGGGCCGGGCCCCCATGTCGTACATGCCCCAGAGGATGCGGCGGTGCACCGGCTTCAGGCCGTCGCGCGCGTCGGGCAGGGCCCGCGACACGATGACCGACATGGAGTAGTCGAGGAAGGACCGCTCCATCTCCTCCTGGATCTCGATGGGCTCGATGCCGCCGAAGTCGACGGCCGCGCCGTCGCCGTCGTCGGGCGGTGGTGGGGTGGTGTCGCTCATGCGTGTGGGTTCCCTCGTGTGCGCGGCCTCAGATGTCGAGGAAGCGCACGTCCTTGGCGTTGGTCTGGATGAAGTGCTTGCGGGACTCGACGTCGTCGCCCATCAGCTTGGAGAAGACCTCGTCGGCCACGACCGCGGTCTCGACGCCGACCTGCAGCAGGGTGCGCTTGGTGGCGTCCATGGTGGTCTCGCCGAGCTCGTCGTAGTCCATCTCGCCGAGGCCCTTCAGGCGCTGGAAGTCGCGCTTGTGGTTGGGGTTCTCGGCCAGGAAGACGTCCTTGGCCGCGTCGTCCTTGAGGTAGATCTTCTCGCGGCCCACCACGGTGGAGTACAGCGGCGGCTGGGCGATGTAGACGTGCTCGAGCTCGACGAGGTCCTTCATCTGGCGGAAGAAGAAGGTGAGCAGCAGGGTGCGGATGTGGCTGCCGTCGACGTCGGCGTCGCACATGAGGATGATCTTGTTGTAGCGGATCTTGGTGACGTCGAACTCCTCGCCGACGCCGGCGCCGATGGCCGAGATCAGGGTCTGGATCTCGTTGTTCTTGAGCATCTTGTCGAGCCGGGCCCGCTCGACGTTGAGGATCTTGCCGCGGATGGGCAGGATCGCCTGGACGCGTGGATCGCGGGCCTGGGTGGCCGAGCCACCGGCCGAGTCGCCCTCGACGATGAACAGCTCGCACTCGTCGGGATCGCTGCTGCCGCAGTCCTTGAGCTTCTCGGGCATGCCCGCGCCCTCGAGGGCGGACTTGCGCCGGGTGGCGTCACGGGCCGACCGGGCCGCGATCCGGGCGTAGGCCGCCTGCTTGGCCTTCTCGGACAGCTTCTTGGCCTCGGCCGGGTTCTCCTCGAGCCAGTCGGCCAGGCGCTCGTTGGTGGCCCGCTCGACCAGCGAGCGGATGGACACGTTGCCCAGCTTGGCCTTGGTCTGGCCCTCGAACTGCGGCTCGGCCAGCCGGACGCTGATGATGGCGGTGAGGCCCTCGCGGATGTCCTCGCCCTGGAGGTTCTCGTCCTTCTCCTTGAGGATGCCCTTGGCCTTGGCGTACTTGTTGACCGCGTTGGTGAGGGCCTTCTTGAAGCCCTCCTCGTGCATGCCGCCCTCGATGGTGTTGATGCCGTTGGCGAACGAGTGGAGGCCGTCGGTGTTGAAGCCGGTGTTCCACTGGAAGGCGATCTCGACCTCCTGATCGTCCTCGGCCTGCTCGAAGTAGCCGACCTTCTTGAACAGGGCCTCCTTGGAGGCGTTGACGTGGGTGACGAAGTCGACGATGCCGCCGTCGTACTTGTAGACGGTCGGGGTCGGGATCACCGTCGGGGCGCCGTCGCGGAAGCGGATCTCGAGGCTGCGGTTGAGGAACGCCATCATCTGGAAGCGCTCGAGCAGGGCCTGGGTGCGGAACTCGGTGACCTCGAAGATGGTCGGATCGGGCCAGAAGCGGATGGTGGTGCCGGTGCGGCCCTTGGGGGAGTCGCCGACCACGGCCGAGCTTGGTCTTGAGCTTCCCGCCGTTCTGGAAGTCGATGTAGTGGCGCTTGCCGTCGCGGTCGACCTCGCACTCGAAGCGCGACGGACAGGGCGTTGACCACCGAGACGCCCACGCCGTGGAGGCCGCCGGAGACCTTGTAGCCCTTGCCCTCGAACTTGCCGCCGGTGTTGAGCTGGCTGAGCACCGCCTGCACCGCGGACATGCCCTTGAGCTTGGGGTCCTTCATGGCGTCGACCGGGATGCCGCGGCCGTCGTCGACGACCTCGCACCCGCCGTCGGCGAGGAGGGTCACCTGGATGTGGGTGGCGTGGCCGGCCATGGCCTCGTCGACCGAGTTGTCGACGACCTCGTAGACCAGGTGGTGGAGGCCACCGACGCCGGTGGAACCGATGTACATGCCGGGGCGCTTGCGAACGTGTTCGAGGCCCTCGAGCGCGGTGATCGAGCTGGCATCGTAGGAGTCGGTGGTCTGGGCCAAAACGGGACCTTTCAGAGCAGGCTGCGGAGGCGTGATCGAGGGTGCTTCGCGGCGTCGACCGACCGGAGAAAGTGCTGGTCAGGAGCCTGAATCACGATCGGGTCAGTCTACCAGAGGGGTGAGACACCCCAGACCATCCCGAGGGGTTTCTCGGGCGCCGTGGCGCCCGGCGGAGCCGCTCTCGGACGGGCGCCGGCCCGGGGTCCGCGACGGCGAGACGAGCGGCTCCTCAGGACGGTCGGGCGGTCCCGGCCCGGCGAACCCGCACCTCGATGGCGCGGACCTCGTCGGACCCGGTCGCCGCGGCGATCCGCTCGAGCAGCTCGCCCTCGAGGAAGCGCAGCTGGGTGGCCCAGGCCGGGTCGGCCACGGCCACCACCAGGGTGCGCTCGCGCAGCGCGTGCGGCCGGGCATGCGGCGGCGATGGCCGGCCCCACGATGTCGTCCCAGTCGGCGAACACCGACCGGGTCAGCTTGGCCGAGGGGGCGCCCAGGCTGCGCACCAGCCGATCGACGCTCTCGCCCAGCGGCTGCGGCTCGCCACCCGACGAGGACGGGAGCGGCTGCCAGGGCATGAGCCCGAGTCTGCCAGAGTCAGCCCGTCGCTCACGGTGCCGCCCTCGACCACCAGCACCGCTTCGGGCGACGGCCCCTGGAGGCAGGCCGCTGGCCGTGCTGAGCAGGGTCTGGCCGGTCGGGCAGCGACGCCAGCAGCGCGTCGCTGCGACCGGGATCGAGCTCGGAGAACACGTCGTCGAGCAGCAGCACCGGCGGGCTGCCGGCCGCCGCGGTGACCACCCGATGGGCGGCCAGGCGCAGGGCCAGGGCCAGCGATCGCTGCTCGCCCTGCGACGCGTGGGTCCGCGCCGGCAGACCGCCGATGGCCAGCTCGATGTCGTCGCGATGGGGCCCGACCAGGCTGACGCCCGCGGCGCAGCTCGTCCCGGCGCGCCTCGACCAGCGCCGCGGCCAGGCCCTGGTCGAGCCAGGCCGACCGGTAGGTCGGCGGTCACCTCGGCCTCGCACGTGGGCGACCTGGTCGTAGGCGTCGGCCAGCACCGGCACCAGCTCGTCGAGCAGGGCGAGGCGCTCCCGCGCCAGGGCCTCGCCGACCTCGATCAGCTTGGCGTCCCACACGTCGAGGGTGACCTCGACCTCCGGCGACAGCCGTCCGCCGGACTGGCGCAGCAGGGCGTTGCGCTGTCGCAGCACCCGCTCGAGCTCGGTGCGCAGCGCGTCGCGCTTCGGGCGCCGCGGCCACCAGGGTCGTCGTCGAGGTAGCGCCGCCGCTCGGCCGGGCCGCCCTTCACCAGCTCGAGGTCGTCGGGGGCGAACACCGAGACCCGCAGCGCCCCGAGCAGGTCGCGGGCCCGGGGCAGGCGCTGGCGGTTGACCTGGATGCGGCTGCGGCCGCCCGGCACCAGCTCGGCCTCGATCAGCAGGCTGCGGCCCTCGCGCTCGGCCTCGGCCCGCACCGTGGCGCTCGGCGCACCGGACGCGCACCAGCGCCTCGGTGGGCGCGCCCCGGAACGACTGCAGGGTCGCCAGGTAGCCGACCGCCTCGAGCAGGTTGGTCTTGCCCTGGCCGTTCTCGCCCGACGATCGCCGTGAGCCCGGCGGCGAAGTGCGACCTCGGCCTCGGTGTAGCAGCGGAAGTCGGTGAGCCAGAGGTCGTCGGAGCAGCACCCGGAGGCGGCGTCTAGGACACCCGCACCGGCATGAGCAGGTAGAGGAAGTCGTTGCTGTCGATCGAGCGCAGCAGCGCCGGCTTCATGGCGTCGGTGGTCTCGAGCGTGACCTCGTCGCCCGGGCGTCACCTCGATGCCGGCGATGAGGTACTCGGGGTTGAACGCCACGGTGAGCTCGGCGCCCTCGTACTTGGCGTCGAGCTCCTCGTGGGCCTGGCCGACCTCCTGGGCGATGGCCACCAGCTCGAGACCCTCGGCCCGCATCACGAGCCGCACCGGGGTGGCGTCGGTGGCCAGCAGCCGCATGCGCCGCACCGCATCGAGCAGCGCCTCGCGGGCCACGGTGAGCCGGTTGGGCTGGCTGGCCGGGATCAGGCCGCGGTAGTTGGGGAACTCGCCCTCGATGAGCCGGGTCGTGAGCCGGTCGGCGCCGACGGTGAAGGTGGCCTCGCGCTCGCCGAGGGTGAGCGCGACCTCGTCGGCCCCGCCGAGCAGGCGGCCGAGCTCCTTGAGGGCGCTGGACGGCACCAGCACGCTCTGGCCCTCGCTCAGCACCGAGGTGCCGGGGAGGTCGCGCACGGCGAGTCGGTAGGAGTCGGTGGCCACCAGGCGCAGGCCGGAGCCCTCGGCGCTCATCTGCACGCCGGTCAGGATCGGTCGGGTCTCCTCGGTGCTGGCCGCGACCGTCACCTGGCGCAGCGCCTCGGCGAACTCGGCCGCCGGCAGCACGACGGCCTCGTCGGCCGGCTCGGGCAGGCGGGGGAACTCGGTGGCCGGGATGGTGCGCATCGTGAACTGGGCCCGCTGCGCCTCGATGCGGGCGTCCTCGCCCTCGACCGCGATCTCGACCTTGCCCGCCGGCAGGGCCCGCGCGATGTCGCCGATCAGCTTGGCCGGGATGCACCGCCACGCCGTCCTGCTCACCGGTGACCGTCTTGTCCACGAGGATCGTCGTGTCGAGGTCGCTGCCGGTGAGGCGCAGCTGGTTGCCCGTGAGCTCGAACCGGATGCCGCTCAGCACCGGCAGCGAGCTCCCCCGGCTCGTGACCGCCCGACCGGCAGCCGACACTGCCTCGACCAGCTCATCGCGTTCGCATCGGAACTTCACGTCGGTGCTCGCTTTCCCTCACCATTGGGTGATTGATGTGTTCTTCGTACTCGTAGTGATAAGGCCTGTGGATTGTGGAGAACCTCGCGTTCTCCCTGGTCAGGCGACGTTTTGTTTCGGGTCGGTCATCCCCACTGGCTCACAGGTTGGCATGGCCCGACGAGGCGTCGTGGGATAACCACCCGGTCGTCCACGGCGCGGCGCGGCATCGTCCACAGGCTGGTCCACCGGCTTGTCCAGAGCGCGGGGCGACGGGGCGGTCACTTGCCGCTCCGGATCGTCTGGGTCAGCTCGGTGACCTGGTCGTAGATCTGGCGACGCTCCTTCATGAGGGCGCCGATCTTCTCGACCGCGTGGATGACGGTGGTGTGGTCGCGGCCGCCGAACTCGCGGGCGATGGCCGGGTAGCTCAGGTCGGTGAGGTTGCGGAAGACGTACATGCCGATCTGGCGGGCGGTGACGAGCGGGCGGCGCCGGCTCTTGCCCTGGATCTCCTCGATGGAGAAGCCGAACATCTCGGAGGTGGCCTCGAGGATCACCGTCGGGGTGATCGGCCGGGGCTGGCTGTCGGTGAGGATGTCGGAGAGCACCCGCTCGGCCAGGTCGACCGACATCTCCTCCTTGGTGAGGCTGGCGTAGGCGCACACCCGGATGAGGGCGCCCTCGAGCTCGCGGATGTTGTTGGTGATGTGGGTGGCGATGAACTCGAACACGTCGGCCGGCGGGATGACGGTCTCGGTCTCGGCCTTCTTGTGCAGGATGGCCAGCCGGGTCTCGAGTTCGGGCGGGTTGATCTCGGTGATCAGGCCCATCTTGAACCGGCTGCGGAGGCGGTCCTCGAGGGTCGGGATGGCGTCGGGCGGCCGATCGGACGAGAGCACGATCTGGCGGTTGGCCTGGTGCAGGGCGTTGAAGGTGTGGAAGAGCTCCTCCTGGAGGCCCTCGCGGCCCTCGATGAACTGGATGTCGTCGAGCAGCAGCACGTCGACCTCGCGGTAGCGCTTCTTGAAGTCGGCCGGCGAGTTGGTGCGGATGGCGTCGACGAACTGGTTCAGGAACGTCTCGGTCGAGACGTAGCGCACGGTGAACGCCGGGTAGTTCTCGTTCACGTAGTGGGCGATGGCCTGGAGCAGGTGGGTCTTGCCCAGCCCGGCGTCGCCGTAGATGAACAGCGGGTTGTAGGACCGGGCCGGCGTCTCGGCCACCGACAGGGCGGCGGCGTGGGCGAAGCGGTTGGAGGTGCCGGTGACGAAGGCGTCGAAGGTGTAGCGGGGGTTGACGGGCAGGGCACCCGGTTGGGAGCCGATCGCCGCTGGGGAGCACGTCGAGGTCGCCTCGAACCCCAGGCTCGTCCACAGGAAGGACGGCAGCGCTGTGGAGGATCGTCGGCGCCGTTCGAGCCGGGGTCGGGCTCGGCCGCGCCGTCGGTGTGCACCTCGATCTTCAGGCCCGAGGCTCGGTGCCGCCCGACGTCGACCAGTGCGCTCTGCACCAGACCCAGGTAGCGGCCCTCGATGCGTTCGCGCACCACGGAGCTGGGTACGCCGAGGACCAGGGTGTCGCCCGTCGATGCGCACCGGCCGGGCCCCGTTGAAGGAGGTGAGCCAGACCGCTTCGGACACCTGCTCGCGCAGCACGTCGGCACAGGCTGTCCACAGGAGCTCTGCGTCATCCACCTGCTCGAACGCCTCCCCACCGGTCCAGGAGTCCACAACAACGTCCACACCTGTGGAAAACACCGTCGTTGGCGAGGCCGGATGCCCCGCACATGTCCCACGCTCACGGTCGGTGTCGGGCGTGGTGACCAGCCCGGCTGACGGTGGGGAGACGGACCGTAGCACCGGCGCGAGGGTTGTGCACAGGGGCGATCTGGCCGCCGGGCGGTCCGGGCCGGCGTCGGCCCGGCCTCCGGTTGCCCCTCGGGCGGGCCAGCCTCTACCCTGCGGGGACGCCGCGAAGGGCTCCGGTTCCGCGCGGCAGCACACGCAGGTCGTGTGAGGTGCTCGCCGAGCACTTCGCGGCCCCGCTCCCCGACGGGGAAGCATCATCAGCCGGGGGCCAGGAGGCCTCGTGGTCCAGGAGGAACATCGTGAAGCGCACGTACCAGCCCAACAACCGTCGACGCGCCAAGAAGCACGGCTTCCGACACCGGATGTCGACCCGCGCCGGTCGGGCGGTGCTGCGGTCGCGCCGGCTGAAGGGCCGCCACAAGCTGTCGGCCTGATCTGGCGCATCCGGGACCGGCGCACGTTCCTCGAGCTTCGTCGGTCCGGACGACGGGTCCGCTGCGGAGTGCTGGGCGTGACCTTCCTGCCGGCCCGAGCCGACCGATCAGGCCAGCAGCCCGGCGCTGCGGGCGACCCGCCCCGGGTGGCCTTCGCCATCACCCGCCGTTTCGGGTCGGCCACCGACCGCAACCGGATCCGGCGCCGGCTCCGAGCCGCCTTCGGCGAGCTGGCCGGCCGGACCCCTTCCCCCGTTGCCCCGGGCGCGTACCTCCTCTCCGTGCGTCCTGAGGCCCTGACCAGGACATTCGTGCAGTTGACGCAAGATCTGGAACAAGCGTTCGACCGACTGGCCACCATGACCGACGTGTCGACGCGGGCGGCCCGATGACCGCGGGTCGAGACTCGATGACCGCGGGTCGAGAGTCGATGACCGCGGGTCGAGAGTCGATGACGGCCACCGAGCCGGTCGACGGGCTCGATCACGGGCCGAGCCTCGGGCTCCCCGCCCGGTTCCTCCGCCTGCTGATCCATGGCTACCAGCACCTCTTCGCCTGGAAGCCCTCCCCCTGCCGCTACACCCCGACCTGCTCGACCTACGCCATCGAGGCCATCGAGGCCCACGGCGCGCTCCGGGGCACGTGGCTCGCCGTTCGTCGCATCGCCCGCTGCCATCCCTGGGGTGGTCACGGCTGGGACCCGGTCCCCCCGCGGGCCCCGCACCCTCCCATCGGAAGGCAGACCTCATGAACGTGTTCTTCGACCTGGTCGCCCAGGCGCTGGCGGTGATCTACGCCTTCACCAACAACTACGCCCTCGACCATCATCGGTCTGACCCTCATCATCATGATCATCGTCACGCCGCTGACCCTCAAGGGCACGCGCTCGATGATGGTGATGCAGCAGCTGCAGCCGGAGATGAAGAAGATCCAGACGCAGTACAAGGACGACCGCCAGAAGCTCAACGAGGAGCTGCTGAAGTTCTACAAGGAGAACGACATCAGCCCCCTGGGTGGATGTCTTCCCTTGTTGGTGCAGATGCCCGTGTTCATCGTCTTGTACCAGGTGCTGCGTGGTCTGACTCGCAGAGCCAACGGGATGGGCTTCGACTTCGGGTGGGTCAGCGGCCAGTTGGGAACCGGTTCGGGCCCGACCAAGCCGCCGTCGATCGACCGGGTCTTCGATCCGGCCTTCCTGAACCACAACACGAAGATGTACGAGAGCCTCTCGCAGACCAACACCATGCAGGCCTTCGGCATGGACCTGGCCGAGAGCGCCAGCAAGGCCCTGAGCACCGGGTTCGTGCACGCCCTCCCCTATCTGATCCTCATCGCCATCGTGGCGATCACCGGCTTCGTGCAGCAGCGACAGATCCAGGGCCGGAACCCGAACCAGCAGGTCAACCCCCAGCAGCAGATGATCATGAAGATCATGCCGGTGTTCCTGCCGGTGATCTCGTTCGGCCTGCCGGCGGGTCTCGTCCTCTACTTCGCGGTGTCCAACCTGTTCCGGGTCGGCCAGCAGTGGTTCATCAGTCGCAGCATCTACGGCATCAAGCGGGGTGACGTGCGCCAGCCCGCTCCCGAGTCGACCCCGGCCGCGCCGCAGCAGGGCTTCTTCGCCTCGCTGAAGGAGCAGTTCCAGAGCGCGAACCCACGCTCGGACGAGACCTCGACCACCAAGTCGGCCGGCGGCGGGGGCTCGGCCAAGGGCGGTGGGTCCACGTCGAAGTCCGGCGGTCGGGGCGCCTCGTCGGCCAAGGGCGGCACCAAGCCCGCGGCCAAGAAGAGCGGAGCCTCGAGCGCGAAGGCCGGCGGCAACGGCTCGACGTCAGGGGGGCGCACCTCGGGTCGGGTCACCCCGGCCAAGTCCAGTTCGGCCAAGCCGGCCGCGACCTCGTCGTCGGGAGGTCGGGGCGCCAAGGCCAGTTCGGCCAAGCCCGATGCCCCGGCTGTGGGCGACGAGAAGACACCGTCCAAGGGTGGCGGAGCATCGGCGGGCACACCGCCGACGCTGCAACCGCGGGCCCGCAAGAACAAGAAGAGGTAGAGCGACTCGTGGAGTGGGTAGAGACCACCGGAAGTACCGTCGAAGCGGCCAAGGACGCGGCCCTCGACCAGCTGGGTGTCGACGAGCAGGATGCCGAGTTCGAGATCCTCGAGGAAGCCAAGAGCGGGCTGTTCGGCCTGACCCGGCGGGAGGCGCGGGTCCGGGCCCGTGTCCGTCCGACCAGTCCCCGGCCCAAGGTCGAGCGCCGTGACCGTCGTCGCCCGAAGTCCGAGGGGGCCAAGCGGGCCGATGGTCGGTCGGGGAAGGCACCGCGGAAGTCCTCGGCCGGCAAGGGGTCCAAGGATGCCGCGGAGGCCGGAGATGACGAGGCGGCCGCGGCCACGGTCGTCGCAGCCGACTCGACCGCCGGCGCCGCACCAGAGTCCGCCGGCGCAGCTGACGACCGACCGGCGCGCCGTTCCCGCGGCGCCCGGCGCCCGGCCACCTCCTCGACGGCGGAGTCCTCCGCCCCGAACGATCCCAACCAGGAAGGCTCCCCCATGAGCAGCGACGACGCCACCGTCGAGCAGCAGGCCGACATCATCGCCGACTTCGTCGAGGGCCTCGTCGAGGCGTACGGCCTCGATGGCGAGGTGACCCAGACCACGATCGATGACGAGACCATCGAGGTGCAGATCGAGGGCGACGACCTCGGCCTGCTGATCGGGCCGAAGGGCCAGACCCTCACCGCCATCCAGGAGCTCAGCCGCACCGTCGTGCAGCGCCGGGCCAGCGGCACCCACCACGGGCGGGTGCGTCTCGATGTCAGCGGCTATCGGCAGCGCCGCCGTGAGGCGCTGGAGCGCTTCGCCCGCTCGGTGGCCGACGACGTCCGCCAGTCGGGCGTGCAGAAGGCCCTCGAGCCGATGAACGCGGCAGACCGCAAGGTCGTGCACGACACCGTGAACGAGATCGACGGCGTGTCGACCGTCTCGGAGGGCGAGGACCAGCGTCGCCGCGTCGTGATCCTCCCCGTGGACTGATCCCCTGCCTCACGACGGAGCCCACCGAGCCCACCGAGCCCAGGGACCCGACGGGCCCCGCGAGCAGATCCCGTCGGTGCCCACGGTCGCGGACGAGGCGCTCGTCGGGGTCCTGGAGCGCTCCCGAGACCTGGGCTTCCTCGGGCCGGGGCCGGTCGAGCCCCACATCGAGCACGCTCGTCGGTTCGCCGCCGCCCGGATCGGCCCCCCGCCGGCTCGAGCGCTCGATCTGGGCAGCGGGGGTGGGCTGCCCGGGCTGGTGCTGGTCCAGGCGTGGCCCACCACGACCTGGTGGCTGCTCGACGCCAACCAACGGCGTACCGCGTTCCTGCTCGATGCGATCGACGAACTGGGCGTGGCCGACCGCGTGGCGGTGGTCCGGGGCCGGGCGGAGGAGTTGGCCCACGACCCCGCGCTCCGGGGCCAGTTCGACCTGGTGGTGGCCCGGAGCTTCGCCAAGCCGGCGGTGACCGCCGAGTGTGCTGCGGGGTTCCTGATCGTCGGAGGCACGGTCATCGTGAGCGAGCCCCCGACCTCCCCTGCGGGTCTGCTGGCCGACGGGCCGACGGGCCACGCTGAGGCGCAGGACGAGGAGCTCGTCGATGAGCACGGGTCGTTGCGGTGGGAGGAGGCCGGGCTGGCCCAGCTCGGACTCGAGCTGGCGGGCCGGCAGGCGGGGTGCCAGGTGCTCCGTGCTGTCTCCCCTTGCCCCGAGCGCTATCCCCGGCGGGTCGGGATTCCGGCCAAGCGACCGCTGTTCGACTGAATCCGGCGCCTCGCTGGATGTTTCACGTGAAACATCGGGTTGAGGGACGCGATCTGCTTGACCGCCACCACCCGAGCGTGAAGGATGGCCCGGTGACCTCCGCGTTCGACGACGGGAACGACCAGCCGGTGCCTCCGCTTTCGGACCGACCGCCTCCTCCGCCTCCACCGCCCCCACCCGCCGCTGCTGTGGAGGGTTCGCCGAACCCCTCGGTTGCGTCGGAGCCGGATTCCTCGATTCCTCCCCCACCCCCGAGCTGGGCACCACCACCTCCGATGGAGGACACGGTGCACGTCGATCCCTCGGACGGCCCCGGTCTCACCGCCCCACCTTCGGAGCCCTTCACCCCGGACGGCCCCGCACTCGACGTGCCGGCCGACCTCGAGGCCACCGAGCACGTGATCGAAGCGGGTGCGGCGGCATCGCACGTTCGGGATCTTCCCCGGGTGATCGCGGTCGCCAACCAGAAGGGTGGCGTCGGCAAGACCACCACCGCGGTCAACCTCGGAGCCTGTCTGGCCGATCTCGGCTATCGCACGCTGGTCGTCGACCTCGATCCTCAGGGCAACGCCAGCACCGGACTCGGCATCAACCCACGAGCCTTGGATGCCTCGATGTACGACGTGCTGCTCAACGACGTGCCTCTCGAGGACTGCATCGAGGGGAGTGCCGTCCGCAACCTCTTCGTGGCGCCCGCCAGCCTCGACCTGGCCGGCGCGGAGATCGAGCTCGTGCCGGCCTTCAGTCGGGAACTGAAGCTTCGCAATGCCATCGCCGAGGTGCTCGAGGACTACGACTACATCCTCATCGACTGCCCGCCGTCGCTCGGCCTGCTGACCGTGAACGCCATGGCTGCAGCCACCGAGGTGCTGGTGCCCATCCAGTGCGAGTACTACGCACTCGAGGGCCTGGGTCAGCTGATCCGCAACGTCGACCTGGTGCGGAAGAACCTGAACCCACAGCTCGAGGTCAGCGCCATCGTGCTCGTCATGTACGACGCCCGCACCAAGTTGTCCGATCAGGTGGCCTCGGAGGTTCGTGGTCATTTCGGGAGCAAGGTGTGCCGCAACGTCGTACCTCGCACGGTCCGATTGTCCGAAGCCCCCTCGTTCGGGCAACCAATCATCACGTTCGACGCAAGCTCCCGCGGGGCGATCGCCTATCGGGAACTGGCAAAGGAGGTCAGCGGTGGCACGGCGCAGCGGCTTGGGTAAGGGTCTCGGGGCACTCATCCCCACGGGCGAGTCCGTCGACTCGGCATCGACCGAGCTGCAGGAGATCCCCGTCAGTCGGGTGATTCCGAATCAGCATCAGCCTCGGGCCTACTTCGACGAGGAGGCCCTGGTCTCGCTCACCGCTTCCGTCCGCGAACTGGGGGTGCTGCAGCCGATCCTCGTGCGACCGACCGGCGACGGCGAGTTCGAGCTCATCGCCGGCGAGCGGAGGTGGCGGGCGGCCAAGCGAGCCGGGCTGCCGACGGTGCCGGCCCTCATCCGCACCGTGCAGGATGCGGCCGCGCTGGAGCAGGCGCTGGTCGAGAACCTGCACCGGGAGGATCTCAACGCGCTCGAGGAGGCCGCGGCCTACCAGCAGCTGATGGAGGACTTCGGGCTCACCCAGGAGAAGGTGGCGCTGCGGGTCGGCAAGAGCCGCTCCGCGGTGACCAACACCCTGCGGCTGTTCCAGTTGCCTCCATCGGTGCAGAAGCTGGTGGCCGAGCGGAAGCTGTCGGCCGGTCACGCCCGCGCGTTGCTGGGATCGCCCGACCGCCTGTTCCAGGAGACCCTGGCCCGCCGGGTCGTCGCCGAGGACCTGTCGGTCCGGGAGGTCGAGGAGATCGTCCGGGCCAAGGAGGAGGCGGACAGCGAAGCTGAGGCCGAGCCGGCCAAGCCGACTCCCACGCCGGCCCTTCGTCCCGCCGGCCTGCTCGAGCTCGAGGAGCTCCTGTCGGCCCACCTGGACACGCGGGTGAGCGTGACCATGGGTGCCAAGCGGGGCCGGGTGGTGGTCGAGTTCGCCACCGTCGAGGATCTCGAGCGCATCTACCGGGCCATGACCGAAGGCCGCGAGATCGAAGATTGACTGCCCCCTGAGTCAATCCACACCCTGTGGCCAAAGCTGTGGTTAACAGTTGTGGCCGGTGTCACAGGAGGGTTGAGCGTCCTCGGCTCACCAACGCTCGATGTCGGTGCTGCCGCGGCTGGCTCGAGGCTCGACGGGTGGTGGACCGGCGGTCTGACCGGGCTCGACTCAGACCTCGATCGGGGTGGTGGCCCAGGCCTCGAGGGCGCGGTGCATGGCGGTGGCCAGCTCCGCCGTCTGCTCGACGATGATGGTCGGAGGCCCCAACTGGCACACCACCGCCGGCATCCGGGTCTCGCGGAGGATGGGCAGCCATCGGCCCACGGGCGGGGCGATCTGCAACTCGGGGAGGGCCCGGAGCTCATCGACCATGAGGGTCGCCAACTGGCGTCCGCCGGCGGACTCGAAGCCGGTCGTGCAGTAGTAGGCCGCCTCGGAGGGCCCGTCGGTCAGCGCCAGCCCGATGTAGAGGTCGGCGTCGAAGTCGTTGGCCTCGACGGCCTGCACCGACGGGTGCGGGTGGTGCAGCACCGCGACCACGGCCCCGGAGTCCTGCAGCAGGCGGTCGAGGGCGGTGGCCAGCACGTCGAGACCGCCGGCTTCACCGACGACGATGCGTCGTGAGGACAGCACCGGCGGCTGGGAGCGGAGGGTCTCACGCTCGCGGACCCCGGCCACGTTGGTCGAGCGGCCCGGAGGGCGGCCGAGGTGATCGAGCCCGGTGAGCACGTCGCGCCCGCACACGCCATCGGTGGTGAGCCCGGCGTTGCGTTGGAAGTCGCGGAGGGCCCGCTCGGTCTGCGGGCCGAAGATGCCGTCGACCCGACCGGCGTCGAACCCGAGCATGCCGAGCGCCCGCTGCAGTTCGGCCACGTCGTCGCCGCGCTGCATCGGGCTCTGGAGGTAGAGCAGCCGGTCGCCGGCCCGCCAGCCGGCCTCGACCAGGGCCATCCAGGTGGGGGCGTCGCAGGTGCCCGAGGCGGGGAGACCTCGCTGTTGCTGGAAGGTGAGCACCGCCGCCTCGGTGGCGGGTCCGTACGCGCCGCGGGGCTCGACGGAGGTGTCGAGCCCCACGGCGGTCAGGCGTTGTTGGAGATCACGTACGGCGTCGCCGGCGTCGCCGGGCTTGAGTGGGAGCACGTCATCCATGGAGGTGGTGGGGTCGATGGCCTAGGTCGCGGGCCGGGGTCGACCGTTCGACCGGCAGCACCGGCCTAGAGGTACTCGCTGAGCTCCTGCAGGATCTGACCCTTGCCCCGGGCGCCCACGAGGCGCTTCTCGGCCTGGCCGTCCTTGAACAGGATCATGGTCGGGATGCTCATCACCTCGAAGCGGCGGGCGATGTTGGGGTTGTCGTCGACGTTGAGCTTGGCGATGCGGAGCTTGCCCTCGTGCTCGCCGGCGATCTCGTCGAGGATGGGGGCGACCATCTTGCACGGGCCGCACCACTCGGCCCAGAAGTCGACGAGGACGGGCTCAGCGGCGGCACCGATCTCCTCGTCGAAGGTGGTGTCGGAGAGGGCCGTCACGTGTTCAGACATGGAATGCGCTTTCTGTCGTGCGCCGGGCGACGGCGCCAGTTGGACCAGCTTGATGACATGGATCGGGGTGAGCGGACGTGCTCACGATGCACGCCCTACAACCGTGCGGACCGGCTCGCCATTCCGGGTCAGTGGGCGCCCTGCGCCTCGAGCCAGCGCTCGGTGTCGATGGCGGCCATGCAGCCGGAGCCGGCCGCGGTGATGGCCTGACGATAGGTGTGGTCCTGGACGTCACCGCAGGCGAAGACCCCGTCGACGTTGGTGTAGCTCGACCCCGGCCGGGTGACGAGGTAGCCGTTGTCCTCCATGTCGAGTTGCCCCTTGAACAGGTCGGTGTTGGGGCGGTGGCCGATGGCGACGAACACGCCGGACACCGGGAGCTCCGTCAGCTCGTCGGTGAGCACGTCCCGGAGCACCACACCCTCGACCTTGGCATCACCCTTGATCTGGTCGACCACCGCGTTCCAGTGGAAGCGGATCTTGTCGTTGGCCCTGGCCCGGTCGACCATGATCTTCGACGCCCGGAGCTCGTCGCGGCGGTGCACGATCGTGACCGTCCGGGCGAACTTGGTGAGGAAGATGGCCTCCTCGACAGCCGAGTCGCCCCCGCCGACCACCACGATGTCGTGGTCCCGGAAGAAGAAGCCGTCGCAGGTGGCGCAGGTCGAGAGCCCGTGCCCGATGAGGTGCTGCTCCTCGGGCAGGCCCAGCATCAGCGACTGGGCGCCGGTGGAGACGATGACCGCCCGGGCCTCGTAGGTGGGATCGGCCGCGTCCGGATCGCCGACCCAGACCCCGAACGGTCGGTGGGACAGATCTACTCGTGTCACCTTGTCGGTGCGGATATCAGCACCGAAGCGCACGGCCTGCTCGCGCATGCGCATCATGAGCTCGGGGCCCATGATGCCCTCGGGGAAGCCGGGGAAGTTCTCCACGTCGGTGGTCAACATGAGCTGGCCACCGGGTTGATCGCTGGTTGACGACGGCTCACCCTCGATCACGAGCGGGGCGAGGTTGGCCCGGGCCGTGTAGACGGCGGCGGTGAGCCCGGCCGGGCCCGATCCGATGATGATGACGTCGTGGACGTCCGATGCGGTCATGAGAGCTCCAGGTCGGTGCGCCCGCGTCGGGCGCAGATGATGCCTGCCCCAACCGGGTTCGAGGATCGGGGATTCCCGACGGGAACGGGCCCGGCGGGCGGGGCGAGCAGGTCAGAGGATGTCGGCTCGCCGACGGCGGAACACCAGTGCGCCGACGATGGTGAACAGGATGCCGACGATGAGGTAGGTGACCCAGATGCGCGGCTGGTCCATGAACAGCCCGACGATCGAGTCTACGAAGCGGACCAGCCCGATGATCAACAAGATGGCGACCATGGTGCCGAGCACGGCCGCCAGCAGGCCGTAGACCAAGGCCCGGGCGGCCTTCTGGACCGGTCCGGTCGTCTTGTCGCGGAGCGTGTCGACGCCGTTGACGATGACGTCGGCGGCCTGCACCGGCCAGTCGCCGCTCAGCACGTTGCCTACCGACGCCGCGGTGTGGGCCGGCCCGGGGCTCGCGCTGCGGTGGTTGGGCCCGGCCGTCGGGGCACCGGGGGGATCGGGGCGGTCGGCGGCGAGCCGCCGGTTCCGGCGGGGCTTCCCGGCGGTGTGGTCGCCGGATCACCGGCCCCCGGAGTGGTCATGGTCGGCAGACTAGCCCGGACTGTCCAGTAGGCCCCGGCGACGATCGTGCTCGAACGTCGAGCACCGCAAGGGTGACGTCAGGGGTAGGTGCGGTCGACCAGCACCCGGCAGTCGTCGACCGCGACGGCGATCAGCCGGTAGGTCACCGCGGTGGGGCTCGGGACCTCGTAGACCGAGACCTCGACCGGCGTCGACTGGTAGGTCGCGGTGGCCGAGTAGCGGAGGGCGCCGAGCTCCGGGAAGCTGGCCCTGGTGGTGGCGTCGCAGTGCGGCCCGGCGGCGCGGGCGAAGGGAGCCGCGGTCGTGGTGGAGTCGACGGACGCGCTGGACTGCGTGGTCGGATGGCCGGTGGCGTCGGGGGCGGCCTGCTCCACGAGGGCGGTGAGTACCTGCTCGCTGTCGGCCGCGCCCAGGTCGCCGCCGCTGCTCGAGGCGACGGGGGAGTCGAGCTGGGCGGATTGCGCCGTCGTGGACGCGGCGGCCCCGTTGGTCGGGGCCACCGCCGACCGGTCGGCACTACCGCCCTCGGCGTTGCCGGCGTCGCCGCTGGCGGTCACCGATGCGGCGGTGTCGTTGGAGCTCGAGGAGCTGTCCGACAGCGATCGAAGCACCGGGATGGCCAGGGCGATCACGGCGATCGCCGCGGCCACCGCCACCCAGCGGCCGATGGCCGGACGGCGCCGCCGATCGGCCAGTGACGCCACTGCCGGACCGATGGACCGGTCGATCTCCGCGGGGGCGCCGTCCGTCGCGGCCATCGCGGCGGTCGCCTCGGTCGCGGCAGGGAGGGCTTCGAGGGCCGCGGCGATGTGGGCATCGACGATCGATGGCTCGGGTGCCGGCAGCGGCTCGGCGAGCCGCTCGGTCACCGCGGCGAGCTCCTGCACCCGCTCGTCGAGCTGGGCCGGGTCGAACACGCTCGGGTCGCCGACCGGCAGTCCGTCGAGGACGGCCGAGGCCGCGTCGTCGAGCGCATCGACGGGGGCGGTCGCATCGACGACGCCCGTCGGCCACCCGATGTCGCCTGCACCGGAGTCCGCGGGGGACGCGGCCCCGGGACCGGGCGCGCCGTCGGACCGATCGTCGACGGGCTCGACCGGATCGGGCTCGTGAGGCGGAGGTGTGGGCTCGGTCATGGTGCGTTCCGTTCGACGTGACCGGGGGCGGTCTGGTTCCCGTCGCCTCTTGCGGCCCCCATGTGGTCGGCCAGGGCGCGGCGGCCGCGGGCGATGCGCGAGCGCACCGTGCCCGGCGGGGATGGCGAGCACGTCGGCGATCTCGGCGTAGTCGAGCCCGAGGACGTCGCGCAGCACCACCGGGGCGCGGAACTCGGGCGGGAGCTGCTGCAGCGCACCGTCGATGGCGAGCCGGTCGGCGACGGTCTGGTCGAGATGGGGGGCGCCGGACGGGCCCGCCCCCGGACCGGGCGAGTCGACCCCGTCGCGGTCGTTGCTGGCCGGCACGGGCCGGCGCTTGCGACGGCGCAGCTCGTCGAGGCAGGCGTTGGTGGTGACGCGGTAGGCCCACGTGGTGAACGCGGCGCGCCCGTCGTAGCGGTCGAGGCCGCGGGTGATGGCGATGAGCGCGTCCTGGGTGGCGTCGAGGGCGTCGTGGTCGTTGCCGGTCATGCGCCGGCAGATGGCGTAGACGCGGTCGTAGTGGCGCCTGAGGAGCGCGTCGAGGGCGTCGCGGTCACCGGCCTGAGCCGCCTCGATGAGGTCGCCGTCGTCGACCAGGCCGCCGATCGTCCCGGCCCCTCAGCCCGTGACCGAGAGCTCGGCGATGTCGGCCCGCACCCGCGGGGGACCGTCGCCGAGATCGGTGATCCAGAGCAGCACCGCCTGACCGGAGGTGGCGTGCAGGTCGAAGATGGCGTCGCCGTTGATGCCGGCGTGCTGGTCGACCGGGTCGCCCCACCCTTCGAGCGTGGTCGGCACGGCGCCGGCCGACGGGGTGACGTAGACGGACGCGGACCAGCCCTGCGTGGCGGACGAGACCTTCAGCCGCTGGAGCTCGGCGGCCGACGCGAGGGTGACGACCACACCGACGCCGGGCTTGGTGCCGAACCGGCGCTGGTTGTAGCTCTCGGTGTGCCAGCTCGTGCTCTTGTCGCCGTCGATGGCCAACGGCAGCTGGGCATCGTTCTCGCCGGGTGTGCCGGCGCCTCCGGGGTCGAAGCTCGAGACTGCCTGGATGCGGAGGTCCCTGGGGTCGGAGCCGCCGCCCGAGCCGTCGATGGTCGAGCTCGAGGTCGGCGCGTCGGCCCACGAGAACAGCTTGCGCCCCGTGTCGGTGCCGCCGATCAGGACGCCGGCCAGCGCGAGGGCGAGCACCACGAAGACCACCGCCAGCGTCGGGCGGACCCATCGCGCCTGCGGCTCGACCAGCACGGGACCGCCCGCGGCTGCCGTTGGTGGCGGGGCCGCTCTCCCCGTTCGCCGCGGCCGCAGCACCGGGCGAGGGCTGCGACGCCCAGGACGCGGTCGGGTCGACCGCGGTCGCCACGGTGAGGTCGTCGGGCTCCTGCAGCGTGGACGATTCGAGCAACGCGGCCCGCAGCTCGAGGGCGTTGGCGTAGCGATGGTCGCGGTCGAGTTGGAGGCAGCGCATGACCACCGCGTCGAGGCCGCGGGGAATGGTGGCACGGAGCTGACGGGGGCGGGGCGGAAGCTGGTGCAGCCGGGCCAGCGCGGTGGCGGCCGGGGTGTCGCCCGAGAACGGCGCCCGGGCGCACAGGGCCTCGTAGAGCACGACGCCGAGGGCGTAGAGGTCGGCCCGGCCGTCGAGGCGCTCCCCTCTGACCTGCTCGGGGGCGAGGTACTTCACCGTGCCCAGCATGGTGCCGGTCTGGGTGACGTCCGGGTCGTCGCGGATCTTGGCGATGCCGAAGTCGGTGACGAGGGCCCGCCCGTCGGCGCACACGAGGATGTTGGCCGGCTTGATGTCGCGGTGGACCAGTCCGGCGCGGTGCGCGGCACCGAGGGCATCGGCCACCTGGGCGCCGATCGACACGACCTGTTCGGGCGGGAGGAAGCTCCGCTCGTCGAGCAGGGCTCGGAGGGTCGTGCCGTGGACGAGCTCCATCACGATGGCCTCGGCATCGTGATCGTGGCAGGTGTCGTAGATCGCGACGATGCCGGGATGGTGCAGGCGAGCCGCGGCGACCGCCTCGCTGCGGAACCGGAGCACGAAGGTGTCGTCGGCCGCCAGGTGCGGGTGCAGGATCTTCACCGCCACGGGCCGCCCGAGCACCTCGTCGCTGGCTTCCCACACCTCGGCCATGCCACCGCTCGCGATGAGGCGGTCGAGCCGGTATCGGCCCGAGATCAGGCGGCCCGCGGGGAACGCGCTCGGTGGGGCTCGGTGGGCGGGAGGGGAGTCGGGCACAGCGGCCCAACGGTAGCGGTCAGACCGTGGGCGGCCGAGGCAGGACGGCACCACAGGCGGTGGCCGCGCCACCGCGCCAGCTCGGTCAGGCCCGGTCGACGACGTAGCAGATGCCGAGCACCCGGGGGCCGCCGTGGGTGCCGATGACCGCACCGATGCGACCGGTGCGCACGCCGTCGCGCGGGAAGCGCGATTCGATCAGGTCGAGGAAGGCGTCGACGTCGGGCGCTTCGCCGTCGAACACGGAGAGGTGCACGACGCCCTGCTCCTCGAACAGCTGGTCGCGCAGGGCCAGCAGCGCCTTCTTGCGGGTGCGGGGCTTGCCCGCTTCCTCGACGTGACCGCCGGTGACGTTGATCAGCGGCTTGATCGAGAGGAGCGAGCCGAGGAAGGCCTGGGCCCCGCCGATGCGCCCGCCCTTCTTGAGGTTGTCGAGCGTGTCGAGAGCGGCGTAGACGCGCGTGCGGGTGACGAGGTCGTCGACCAGGGCCACCACGTCGTCGACGGAGCTGCCGTCACGGGCGGCCTTGGCCGCCTCGAGGACGATCGTTCCCAGTCCGGCGGTGAGCGTCCGGCTGTCGATGACCCGGACGTCGATCTCGCCCTCGAGGGCGCGGGCTGCGTTGCGGGCCGACTCGATGGTGGCAGACAGCTCACCCGAGAGGTTGATGCAGACCACCGCGTCGGCTCCCTCGCCGGCGAGCTTGCGGAACACCTGCTCGAACGCCCCGGGTGCGGGCGCTGACGTCTCGGGGAGGGCGTCGGTCTCGGCCATGCGCCGGTAGAAGTCGGCGACGCTCAGGTCCTCGCGGTCGGTGAACTCCTGGTCGCCGAAGCGGATCGACAGCGGGCACGATCTCGATGCCGAGCCCGGCCGCCTCGTCTGCCGAGAGATCGCACGCGCTGTCGCTGACGATCCGTACTCCGGCCATGGTCCCCCCGGGGTGGTCGGCCGCTCGACGCGCGTCGGGGATGCCGATCGGGCGCGGGCGGCGTGAGTCGTGGTGCTCAATCGCTGTCGGCCGGAGCGTAGCTGATGGTCTCCGGCGGGCTTCCGTCGCCGTTCGTCTCGGCCGGCGCCGCGGCATCGGCCGGCGTTCGACCCACCGCGCCCGTGGGGACGGGTCGGGTCGACGGGTGGTCGGAGGCGATGAGCCGCTTGGCGCGGCGTGTCCGTCGGAAGTGCCGCCCCCACCAGAGCAGCAGGAAGAGGCCGGCGGCGATGGTGAGCACGAGCCCGACGCCCGACACCGCGGTCGAGCGGACGTTGAACTGGCTGCTCGCGACGGGCAGCAGCCGTGCGTCGGGCGAGGTGATCGTGGCCTCGAGCTTGAACGCCCCCGAGGCTCGAGCCTGCACCGGGACGTCGACCCGGGTCGGGGCACCCGCCGGCAGCAGCACGTGGATCCATCACCGCACCGTGCGGGGAACTCGAGCTTGTCGCTCTCGAGCGCGATGCGGACCTGCACGGGGTAGTCGAGACCGTTGGTGATCGTGAGCGGGATCGCGCCGTTGCGGGAGGTCAGGGTGACGATGCTCTTCGCCTCGGTGGTGATCTGGGTCAGTTGGTCGTCGATGCGGGCGTCGGCGCCGTCGAGGTAGTCACGGCGCGTCTGCTCGTCGAACGCGATCGAGCCCGGACGAGGCGGTGACCTGGTCGAGCGAGGCGGCGAGGTCGAGGCCACCGGTGACGGCGGGTGCGGCGGACGTCGGCGCGCCGGTGTCGGAGATGGCGACCATCGAGCGGAACCCGTCGACGCGGCCCTGCGTCCCCCGGAGCGCGGTGGGGTAGTTCCCGAGCGAGGGCGAGTTGACCGACGTGAGCGTGCGGCGCTGCACGGTCACCCCGGAACCGGTTCGGCCGCTCTCCGAGGCCGGGTCGACCACCTTGACCAGGTTGTCGACGGTCATCGGGCTGATGATGGGTTGGGCGTCGCCGACGCCGGCCGATCCGGTGCCGGTGCGGTCGGCGAAGGCCTCGAGCAGCACCGACAGGGGAGTCTGGGCGTCGGCCGCCGAGCCCGGGAGCTGGAGGGCGAGGCCGCGGCTGCACTGGTCGGCGTCGGGCGCCAGGACGCATCCGCCGCTGGCCGGCGACAGGGCCAGCAGGCTGAGCGAGGCCACCACCTCGTGGGCCGCCAGCACCCGGTCGCCGTCGGAGGCGAGCCGGTCGGTCATGGCATCGTCGGTGGCCACGGCGCGGAGGCGTCCGCCGTCACCGGACATGAGGTCGAAGGTCTGGGTCAGCGCCGGGTTGGTTGCGCTGGTGCTCTTCGACGTGGGCTCGAGCCGCCCGCTCGGCACGACGGCCTGGGTGGCGCCGGTCGGAGCGAGGGCGCTGAGCACATCGGCCGTGGTGGTGGCGTCGACGGTGGCGGTGCTGATGTCGGGGTCGAACCCCAGCAGGTCCTTCAGGGTGGACGTGCCGAGGGCGAGCTCGCGCCCGAAGGCGTCGGTGAGGCCCTGGCCGACCCAGGCGCCGCTGTCGAGGGCCACCCACGGGCCGGTGACGACCTGCCGACCGCGGCTGGCCGTGGCCAGGGACGTGACCACCTTGGTGTTGTTGCTGAGATCGCCCTCGGACAGCGCGCTCACGGTCTCGGGGGTCGGCGTGAGGGTCAGCGGGACGCCCGGGGTCTGGCCGATGGTGTTGATGAGCTGCGCGAGGGCCGCCTGCTGGTCGGCGTCGATGTCGACCGAGCCGTCGGGCTGGTGGGCGACCGGTGCGCCGACGGGCAGGACCAGCGCCACGGTGAGGGGCGTCTTGCCGGAAGAGGCGTCGGCTGCCGGCAGTCGGACGAGGTGGGTGTAGAGCGAGCCGATCTCGCCACCGTCGGCGTCGAGGATCCGCAGGGCGAGGGGGTAGACGCCCTCACGGCTGATCTGGAACCCGTAGGGAGGCGTCGTGCCGCCGACGACCACCGGGAAGCTGAGGTCGAGGTCGCCACCGACGACCGGCGCGGTGTCGAGCGGCACGGTGACCGGCGCCGACTGCAGCGACGACAGCGACTCGCCCCGTCCGGTGCGCTCGAGCTGGGCCTCGGTGCTGACCTTGGTGTAGAGGCGGGCGGTCAGCTTGGCGCCGGGCCCGATGGCGACGGGCACGTGGATCCTGATGCGGAACGTGCCGGTGGGGGCGACCCACGCCGACTGGGACTGCAGCTGCAGGGTCGTGTCGGTCGAGGCAGCCGGGTGCGCGCCCGCGCTCGTCGCGGGCAGCATCGTGAGGCCGAGCAGCGAGAGCAGGGCGACCACCGCCACCGCAACGCGCGCCGGACGGCGCGCCGGGGTCACGGGGACGACTCGCCGGGGCTGGGCCGGCCCCGATCGAGGTCGCCGGGGCGACCGTCGGTGAGGTCGCCAGCGAGCTCCTCGGCGAGCTCGTCAGGGGGGAGATCGCACTCGAGCACGTCGAGCCCGTCGGGCTCGAGCCGGAAGCCGAGGCGCTCGTAGAGCGCGACGGCGGGGTGGTTCTGGTCCTGGGTGTTCACCAGCATCGTGCGAGCTCCGCGTCGGGCCGCCCAGTGCAGGGCGTCGTTCACGAGCATGGTGGCGATGCCGCGGCGTTGGGCATCGGGGTGCACCGCGAGCCGCTGGAGGTAGCTGATGGGCCCGGCCCGACCGGTGACCGCGTAGCCGACCACCGTGCCGCCCTGGGTGGCGACGCGGAACCGTGATACGGGGGTGGCGTTGCGGGCGTCGTCGAGACCGGCGCGATCGAACCGCCAGAACGGGCTGAAGGCCAGGTGGTCGACCTCGAGCACGGCCACGCGGTCGCGCCGGCGGCCGCGGCGGATCGTCGCCGGTGAGTGGCCGCGGCCCCGGTCGTCGGACGGTGCCGCCGCCGCATCGAGTGGTTCGTCCCGAGCCGACCGATCGAGCGGGTGGCGCAGCAGGTGCAGGTGCTCGTGCACGCGTGAAGCCGCTGGCGAGGAACGGGCGCTGCTCGGACGGGCTGAGGGCGGACGTGAGCACCGAGACGTATCCCTGGCCCCGCAGGGCGGACACGCACTGCGCGGATCGCGGTGACGTCGGGAGGTCGGCCCGGCGCCGGCGCGAGGTAGGCGATCCGGTGGTCACCGCGCCACGGGCCCACGCGGAGCCGGTCTGCTCCCCACTGCACCGTGTCGAGCCTGGTCATCGGTGTCCTCGGTGGGCGGTCTCGGGCAAGTCGAGGATAGGACCTCGCTCCGTGAGGGGTGGGCCAGGCCGGGGCAGTAGCGTGCTGCGCGTGACGGTGCTGTTCACCACCCACCCCCAGTTCCTCGCCCACGACACCGGCCCCGGGCACCCGGAGCGGGCGTCGCGGCTCGGGGCGGTGGGTGCCGGCATCACCGCGGCAGGCCTCGACGAAGCGCTGGTCACCTTCGAGCCCCGTCCGGCCACGGGCATCGAGATCGCCCGGGTGCACCCGGAGCCGTTCCTCTTCCGCCTGGCGGAGTTCACCGACGCGGGCGGCGGCAACATCGACCCCGACACCGTCGCCGTCCCTGCGTCCTACGCGGCGGCGTTGCTGGCCGCGGGCGCCGGGCTCGAATCGGTGGCTCGTCTCGACGCCGGCGAGGGCGACGTGGCGTTCTGCGCGGTGCGACCCCCGGGGCACCACGCCACCCCGACCCGGTCGATGGGCTTCTGCCTGCTGAACAACGTGGCCGTGACCGCCCGGGCCCTGGCCGATCGGGGCGAGCGGGTGTTGATCGTCGACTACGACGCCCACCACGGCAACGGCACCCAGGACGTCTTCTACGGCGACGGCGACGTCGTCTACGTGTCGTTCCACGAGTACCCCCTCTACCCGGGCACCGGTGGCGTGCCCGAGATGGGCGACGGCGACGGCTTCGGCGCCACCGTCAACTTCCCCTTGCCGGCGGGGGCCACCGGCGACGTCTACCGCACGGCCATCGAGCACGTGCTGGCGCCACTGGTGACCGACTGGCAGCCGACCTGGCTGCTGGTGTCGGCCGGCTACGACGGCCACCGCCGCGACCCGATCACCGGGCTCGGCCTGTCGGCCGGCGACTTCGCCGACTTCACCCGCGACCTCGAGCGCGTTCGTCGAGCCGGGCCACCAGGTCGTGTTCCTCGAGGGCGGCTACGACCTCGAGGGGCTGGCCGCGTCGGCCGGGGCCACGCTGTCGCGGCTCTGCGACGAGGACTACCGCCCCGAGGCGCCCACCGTCCGGCGGGCCCGGCCTGCACGTGGTCGAGGCCGTGCAGATGAAGCGCCACGAGGCCGGACTCCCGTAGGTCGCTCCCGGGCGCCGCAGGCCCGGGTGGCGCCCCAACGGCTTCGTGTCGAGGGTCGGACCCCCGGTAGCGTGCAGCGGTGGTCCCCGCCCGCCTGCAGCCGATCCTCGACGAGACCCGACCGCTCGCGGAGCGGTTCGCGGCCGACGGCAAGCGGATCTACCTCGTCGGCGGCATCGTCCGCGATCTGCTGCTCGGCGACGTCGACCTCCACGGCGAGACCGAGGTCGACATCGATCTCACCACCGACGCGCGTCCCGACCGACATCAAGCGCCTCGTGTCGGGTTGGGCCGACGCGGTCTGGACCCAGGGCGAGCGGTTCGGCACCATCGGCTGCCAGAAGGACGGGCGCACGTTCGAGATCACCACGCACCGGGCCGAGGTCTACCTGCACCGACTCGCGCAAGCCCGACGTCGTCTACTCCGACGCCATCGAGTCCGACCTGTCCCGCCGCGACTTCACGATCAACGCCATGGCGCTCGCCCTCCCCGAACCCGAGCTGATCGACCCGTTCGGAGGGGCCGGCCGACCTGGCGGCCAAGGTGCTGCGCACGCCGCTCGACCCGCACGAGTCCTTCTCCGACGACCCGCTGCGCATGATGCGCGCCGCCCGCTTCGTCGCCAAGTACGGCGTCGAGCCCGATCCCGGCGCTGGTGGCGGCGGTCGTCGAGATGCGCGACCGGCTCGAGATCGTGTCGGCCGAGCGCATCCGCGACGAGCTCGACAAGCTGCGTCGTCGTCGACGACCCGTCGCCCGGACTGTGGTTCCTGGTCGACACCGGGCTGGTCGACGAGTTCCTCCCCGAGCTGCCGGCCATGCGGCTCGAGCAGGACCCGATCCACCGGCACAAGGACGTGCTGGCCCACACCATCGCGGTCGTCGCCAAGACCCGGCCCGAGCGCATCGTGCGCCTGGCCGCGCTGCTGCACGACGTGGGCAAGCCCAAGACCCGGTCGATCGGCGACGCCGGCGTGAGCTTCCACCACCACGAGGTGGTCGGCGCCCGGATGGCCCGCGACCGCATGCGGGCCCTGAAGTACTCGAACGACGACGTCGACGACGGTGAGCAAGCTCGTCTACCTGCACCTGCGCTTCCACACCTATCAGATGGGGTGGACCGACAGCGCGGTGCGCCGCTTCGTGCGCGACGCCGGTGATCAGCTGCTCCGATCTCATCGAGCTCACGCGCTGCGACTGCACCACCCGCAACGAGCGCAAGGCCCGCATGCTCAGCATCCGCATGGACGAGCTCGAGGCCCGCATCGCCGAGCTCGAGGCCGAGGAGGAGCTCAAGGCCATCCGCCCCGACATCGACGGCCAGCAGGTCATGGACCACCTCGGCATCGGTCCCGGTCGCGAGGTCGGCCAGGCGCTGTCGTTCCTGCTCGAGACTGCGCCTCGACGAGGGCCCGCTCGGTGAGGAGGAGGCGCTCCGGCGCCTCGACGCCTGGTGGGCCGAGCGCGAGACATCGACCTGAGGCCGGCTGAGCGGAAGGACGGAGGCCGTCACCGTGCGCATCTTCCTGGCCGGGGCGACCGGCGTGCTCGGGCGGCGACTGGTGTCGCTGCTGGTGGCGAACGGGCACCAGGTGACCGGGATGACGCGGTCGCCGGACAAGGTCGAGCTGCTGGCCGCGCTCGGCGCCGAGCCGGTGGTGGTCGACGTGTTCGATGCGGATGCGCTGGCGGCGGCGGTGGTCGAGGCTCGACCGGACATGGTGCTGCACGAGCTCACCGACCTGCCCGACGACGCAGCCCAGATCCGAGCCCGGCCGGGCGCCAACGCGCGCGTGCGCCGCGAAGGCACGCGGAACCTGGTCGCGGCTGCTCGGGCCGCGGGGGCCGACCGGTTCCTGGCGCAGAGCGTCGCCTGGCCGATCGAGGGGGACGGCGGTGACGCGGTGATCGACCTCGAGCAGCAGACGCTCGCCATCGGTGGCGTGGTGCTCCGCTACGGGCAGTTCTACGGCGAGGGCACCTACCACCCCACGCCGCCCGAGCCGCCGCGCGTCGAGATCGACCTCGCCGCGATCAAGACGGTGGCGGCCCTCGATGCGCCGTCGGGCGTGGTGACGATCCTCGACGACGATCGGGGCGCCGGTTGAGCCGTCGGCGCGCGCGCCCGTCCGGGGCGGTCGCCCACCGGCGTTAGCCTCTGACGCCCGTGTCGATCGTGGAGGACGCATGACGGACATACCGAGTCGGCTCACGTCGGTCCCGGCTCGGCTCGGCGTGACCGCACGGATCGAGGACGGCGAGCTGGAGCTCGACCTCGAGCCGCGGGCCGAGCTGCTGCACCACGGGGTCGTGCGGGCGAGCGTCGTCTCCTACGTCGTCGACGCCCTGGCGGGCATCACCGTCGACGGCGACGAGACCGTCTGGACACTCACGACGGACATGTCGGTGCGGATGCGGCCGCTGCCGGGGCCCCGATCCCTGTCGGCGTCCAACACGATCCTCCGACGGGGGAAGCGCTCGGTCACGTCGATGGTCGAGGTCACGACCGGCGCCGGCGACCCGCTCGCCACGGGCGCGATCGGCTTCGTCAACGTCCCCCGGCGCGACACCGACCCGCCCAAGCCCGTCGTCCCGGTCGAGGCCGCCCCACGGCTGTTCTCGATGCAGGAGCCGCTCACCCGACCCCTGCGGGACGAGGCCGGCATCGAGGTGATCGACGCAGGCGAGGGCATCGTGCAGGTCGAGCTGATCCCCGAGCTGCTGAACCCGGCCGGCACCCTGCAGGGAGCGATGGTCGCCCTGGTGGCCGAGGCCGCGGCCGAGGACCTGGTGGCCACGCGGTTCGAGTCGCCCGTGGTCGTGACCGACCTCGACCTGCGCTACCTGGCACAGACCCAGGCCGGCCCCGTGCGCACGCGCTGCCGCCTGCTCGGCACCGGCCCCGACGCCTCGGTCCAGGTCGAGCTGATCGACACGTCCACCGACCGCATCACCACCCTCGTCTACGCCCGTGCCGTCGCCGCCGAGCTCTGAGCCACCCGGGATCTAGGCTCCGCCAACGTGGACGAGTCGGCCGGCAACGAGGGGAGGTCGGCTCGGACCACGCACGACGAGTTCTTCTCGGCCGCGTGTCGTTCGCTCGGCTACACCGACGCGACCTACGAGCTGCTGTCGTTGTCGTCGCGGGAGATCCGCGCCGAGTTGCCGCTGGTGCACGACGACGGGTCGTTGTCGGTGTTCAACGCCTACCGGGTCCAGCATCACAACGCCAGGGGCCCGTACAAGGGCGGGTTGCGCTTCGCCGCCGAGGTCGAGCTCGACGAGATGCGGGGCCTGGCCAGCCTGATGACGTTGAAGACGGCGCTCGTCGACCTGCCCTTCGGTGGGGCGAAGGGCGGGATCGACTGCGACCCGTCGGTGTTGAGCGCCCGTGAGCTGGAGCAGCTGACCCGCAAGTTCGTCGGGAAGCTCCACCGACTCATCGGGCCGAACCTCGATGTCCCGGCACCCGACATGGGCACCGACGCGCAGGTGATGGCCTGGATCCACGACGAGTACGCCAAGATCTACGGCTACAGCCCCGCGGTGGTGACCGGCAAACCCGTGTCGGTGGGTGGTTCGGTCGGCCGCGAGGAGGCCACCGGCCTCGGCGTGGCGATCGTCGTCGCCGCGATCGCCGACCGCGAGGGCCGGGACCTGCACGGCCGGACCGTCGCGATCCAGGGCTTCGGCAACGTCGGCACCCACGCCGCCGCGGCGCTCGCCGATCTGGGCATGCGGATCGTCGCGGTGAGCGACCGTGGCGGCGGCGTCCACCGGGCCGACGGGCTGCCCGTCGACGAGCTCATGGGCGTCGCCGCCCGGCGCGAGCCGGTCATGGCCGTGACCGGCGAGGCGATCACCAACGACGAGCTGCTCTCGCTCGATGTCGATCTGCTCGTGCCGGCGGCGGTCGGTGGCGTGATCCACTCCGGCAACGCGGACGGGATCCGGGCCCGGATGATCGTCGAGGCGGCCAACGGTCCCGTGACCGCCCAGGCCGATGCGGTGCTGGTCGAGCGGGGCATCCCGATCGTGCCCGACATCCTCGCCAACGCCGGCGGGGTCGTCGTGAGCTACTTCGAGTGGGTGCAGAACCTGCAGCAGGTCGCCTGGGACCTCGACGCGGTGCACGAACGACTCCGCCACCGACTCCTGACGGCCACGGGAGCGGTCTGTGACGAAGCCGCCCAGGCCGACGTCGCGTGGCGACTCGCCGCCTACCGCATCGCGACGGCCAAGGTGAAGACGGCGTTCTTCCTGTCCGGCTACTAGCCCGGGCGGGTCAGGACGTCGGGTCGGGGAAGACGGGGTCGCGCTTGTCGAAGTAGGCGGTGACGGCTTCGACGTTGTCGGGGCTGCCGATGAGCGACGCCATGGTCGTGCGCTCGTCGAGGAACTGCTCGGCGGCCGTGCGGCCCGGCGTGGTCGAGGCGTTGAGCAGGCGCTTGGCCTGGCGGATGGCGACGGGGGACTTGCCGGCCATCTCGGCGGCGAGCGCCAGGGCGTCGGCGCGCGGGTCGTCGGCGACCCGGGTGCACAGTCCGATGGCGACGGCCTCCTCGCCGGAGATCATGCGCCCGGTGTAGGTGAGCTCGCGGGCGACGTCGTCGCCGACCAGGCGGGGCAGCACCCACGTGCCGGTCATGTCGGGGATGAGGCCCCACCGCATCTCGAGCACCGAGAGCTTGGCGTCGGGTGCGACGATGCGGATGTCGGCGCCGAGGGCGATCTGCAGGCCACCGCCGAGGCACGGGCCGGTGATGGCGGCGATGACCGGCACCTCGAGCCGGCGCCACACCCAGCCGGCCTCCTGGCCGAGATGGGTCTCGCGATCGTCGGTGGACATGATCCCGGAGGCGACGTCGCCGTCCGAGCGGCCGGAGTCCTCCGGCGGGCGGGCCGGCCATCTGCTGGAAGGCGGCGAGGTCGAGCCCGGCGCAGAACGCCCGGCCTTCCCCCGACAGCACCACGGCCCGCACCGAGCGGTCGTCGGCCAGCGACTGGCCGGCCTCGACCACCGCGGCCATGAGCCGCTGGTCGAGCGCGTTGAGCTTGTCGGGCCGGTTGAGGCGGACGTCGGCGACGCCGCCGTCGACGGCGACGGTGACCCGGTCGCCCACGGTTAGATGCCTTCCTTGCGGGCCCGGATGACGAGCGTGGCCGGGGCCCACGGCATGGCATCGGTCCAGAAGGAGCTGTGGTTGCCGCCGGCCGGCTCGGGCTCGAGGATCGTGTCGACCCGGAAGTTGGCCCTCGACAGGCTGGTGTGCAGCTCGCTGATGGTGCGGATGCGCTCCTCACCCTGGTCGGTGTCGGTGAACCACGGCCGCACCGACCGGTCGAAGTAGGACCGGATCACGGTGGCGCCCTCGTCGGAGGCGCTGTCGGGGTCGAGCATGGCGTAGGCGGGGTGGGGCAGCGAGAACACGAAGGCGCACTCGGGGTGCAGCACCCGGTGCACCTGGCGGAAGACGCGGTCGAGGTCGTCGACGTTGGCCAGGGCGAACACGCTCAGGGCCACGTCGATGGAGTCGGCCCGCACGAACGGCAGCTCGGCCAGGTCGCTCTGGTGCAGCTCGACCTTGACCTCGGCCTGCTCGACGTTGGCCCGGGCCGTCTCGATGCGGTGGAGCGACGGGTCGACGGCGATGATCCGCGCGCCCTGGCGGGCCATGGCGATGGCCTCGGCCCCCGACCCGCTGCCGAGCTGCAGCACCCGCTTGTCGCTGAGGTTGCCGAGCAGGCGGAACGTGGCCTCGGTGGCGATGTCGGGGCCGTAGGCGATGGCGTCGGTCGGCTGGTCGGCGCTCTCGGGATAGGAGGCCGAGAGGGGTCCGGTGGGCTCGGGCGGAGGACCGTCGGGCGCGGGCGCCAGGTTGCGAGTGGTGGGGTGTCCGGTGGTGATGTCACCGGACGGGCCGCGGAACAGATCGGACATGTCACTACCTCGGTCGGGGGAACCCCCGCAGTCTGCTGCACTTCGCCCGGTGCGCGTCGGACGGTGTCGGCACCAGCTCTCCCAAAACGAAAGATGTGCACCGATCGACAGCATGTGTCGATCGGTGCACAGATTTCGGATGGGGCATCAGCCCTTGGCGAAGTCCTCCACGATCTGGTGGGCCACGTCGTCGTGGTACTGCACGGGCGGGCTCTTCATGAAGTAGGCCGACGGGCCGAGCAGCGGGCCGCCGATGCCGCGGTCCTTGGCCACCTTGCAGCAGCGCAGGGCGTCGATGATGACGCCGGCCGAGTTGGGGGAGTCCCACACCTCGAGCTTCATCTCGATGTTCAGCGGGACGTCACCGAAGTTGCGGCCCTCGAGCCGGATGTAGGCCCACTTGCGGTCGTCGAGCCAGGCGACGTGGTCGGACGGGCCGATGTGCACGTCGTGGGCGTCGATGCCGTGCTCGATCTGGCTGGTGACGGCCTGCGTCTTCGAGATCTTCTTCGACTCGAGCCGCTCGCGCTCGAGCATGTTCTTGAAGTCCATGTTGCCGCCGACGTTGAGCTGGTAGGTGCGGTCGAGCACCATGCCGCGGTCCTCGAAGAGGCGGGCGAGGATGCGGTGCACGATGGTGGCGCCGACCTGGCTCTTGATGTCGTCGCCGACGATCGGGACGCCGGCGTTGGCGAACTTGGCCGCCCACTCGGGATCGCTGGCGATGAACACCGGGATGGCGTTGACGAAGCCGACGCCGGCGTCGAGGCAGGCCTGGGCGTAGAACTTCTGCGCCTCTTCGGAGCCCACCGGCAGGTAGGACACGAGCACGTCGGCGTCGGCGTCGCGCAGGGCCTGGGCCACGTCGACGGCCGGGGCCGGTGACTCCTCGCAGGTCTCGCGGTAGTACTTGCCGAACCCGTCGAGGGTCGGGCCGCGCAGCACCTGCACGCCGAGCTCGCCCACGTTGGCGAACTTCACGGTGTTGTTCTGGCCGGCCCAGATGGCCTTGCCCACGTCGAGCCCGACCTTGTCGGCGTCGACGTCGAACGCGGCCACGACCTCGATGTCGCGGATGTGGTAGCCGCCGAGCTCGACGTGCATGAGGCCCGGGACCTCGTCGGCCGGATCGGCGTTCCGGTAGTACTCGAGGCCCTGCACGAGCGAGCTCGAGCAGTTGCCGACACCGGCGATGGCCAAACGGATCTTGCTCATGGGTGGGAACCTCCGTTGAGGTGGGTCTCGGGCCCGCCCGACGCGGCGAGCTCGGCGCGGGCCGCGCCGATGAGCTCGTCGATCCAGGCGAGATCGTGGGTGATGGTGCGGGTGTCGTGCTCGCGGAGCGAGCTGCGATAGGTGTCGGTGCGACCGGCGCTCGACGCGGGACCGATCGGCCAGCCGCTGCTCGAGCACCGTGCGGCGCCGCTCGAACAGCGAGAGCCGCTGCTCGGGCAGCAGCGAGTGGCAGAACGCGACCTGCACCGCGAAGGTGCGGTCGTCGGCGGTGCCGTCGACGAGCAGCTCGGCGAGGCGTCGGCGACCGACCTCGGTGATGCCGTAGACCTTCTTGGTGCGCCGCCCCTTGGCCGGACGGCCGATGCGGGCCCGGAAGGCGGCGATCTCACCGCTGAGCGCCCCGGTCATCGGGATGGTGGCGTCGGCCGTGTGGGCCTCGACGGCCTTGACCGCGCCGGCCTTCTCGAGCCGGGCCAGCGCCGGGTAGAGCGACCCGAACGAGACGCCCGAGCGCGCGCCGACCAGCTCGGCGAGCTGCTTCTTCAGCTCGTAGCCGTGCAGGTCCTGCTCGTCGAGGAGGCCGAGGATGGCAAGGTCGATCATGATGGGTCTGCACAATATAACGGATCGATATATCCACGACAACTATCGCGGCGCGACGATGGCAGGTGAACCGGGTGAGGGCGAGGTGAACGGCCGGTGACGCGCGTCGCCCTCGGGCGGGATTGGGTCAGAGAGCCGCGAAGGCGTGGAGGGTGAACACCGATTCGTCGTCGATGGCGCCGCAGATCGGGTCGAGCTGGATGACGGCGGGGAAGTCGCGATCCGCATCCCACGTGACCGAGATGGCGTCGGGCTGGTCGATGTCGCCGGCATCGAGGCGGTGCAGGTAGGCGAACCAGCTGTCGATGGTGAGGTCCGCGAAGCCGGACCGGTCGAGGCCGAAGGTCGTCGACACGGGTGCCGCCTGCCCGTCGGCGACCGTCGGCCGACTGCCACCCAACCCGAGGTCGAAGACAGTACGAGCGCGGACGCCGGGCGGATGGGACCGCGATTCGGTCACGGGATCACTAGCCTCTGCCCGATGACGTTCCGACCCTCGGCCATCCGGGGGGCATCCGGTGGTGCTCCCGGGGAGATCGACTACCGGTTGGCGCGCCGATCGCTCATCTCGGAGTTCAAGAAGGGACGCCTCGCCCAGCACGAGGTGTGCGACGCCCATCCCGAGCTCCGGAGGGCGGCGCAGGAGTGCAGCGAGGCGACCTCGATGGTCTGCCCGATCTGCGAGGACGACCATGTTGTGCTTGTCTCGTACGTGTTCGGACCTCGCCTCCCGGCTCACGGGCGGTGCATCACCTCGAAGGCCGAGCTCCGAAAGCTCGCCAAACGGTCCGGCGAGTTCGCCTGCTACGTCGTCGAAGTCTGCCCTTCGTGCTCCTGGAACCATCTCGCCCGCACCTTCCTCCTGAACCCGGCACGCTCGGCCTGACCGTCGAGGAGCGCGGGTGAGCCCACGCGCCCGGAGGGCCTCGAAGCGGGCGCAGCGCAAGGCGCACCGAGCCGCCGACAAGGCCGCCGGCAAGCGTGTCGGCTTCTTCTGGCGCTGGCGCCGGGTGTTCTTCCTGTTCGGGCTGCTCGTGGTGCTGGGCATCGCCGGCATCGGCTACCTGTTCACCCAGGTGCCCCTGCCGGCCAAGGACCCGCCCCTGCTGCAGACCACCTTCTTCTGCGCGTCCGACGTCACCAGCGGCTGCAACGCCGACAACTCGCTGGCCCAGCTCAGCGGCGGCGAGGACCGGGTCACCGTCACCTACGACCAGATCCCGCCGGTGCTGGTCGACGCGGTGCTGAGCGCCGAGGACCGCACCTACTTCAAGCACGGCGGCGTCGACCCGGTGGGCGTGGCCCGGGCGCTGTGGGCCGACCTGCGCAGCACCGGGTCGCAGCAGGGTGGCTCGACGATCACCCAGCAGTACGTGAAGAACGTCTACCTCAGCGACGAGCGCACGGTGACCCGCAAGATCAAGGAGGCCGTGCTGGCGGTGAAGCTCGAGCGGGAGCTGCCCAAGACCGAGATCCTCAACCGCTACCTCAACACCATCTACTTCGGGCGGGGCGCCTACGGCGTGCAGGCCGCGTCGAAGACCTACTTCGGCAAGAACGTGGGCGACCTCACGCTGCCCGACGCCGCCTACCTGGCGGGGCTGATCCGGGCCCCCGAGGTGGCCGACGCCAAGCGGGCCGACACCGATCCACAGGTGAGGTCCAACCTCGAGACGGCGATCCGGCGGCGCACGTCGGTGCTCGACGCCATGCTGCTCGAGAGCTACATCACCCAGGAGCAGCACGACGCGGCGGTGAAGGACGACTTCGCCGACGTGCTGCCCCGCAAGCAGGTGGAGAACTACGGCACCATCGCCCACACCGACATCGGCACGCAGTACTTCGTGAACTACGTCGACCAGTGGCTCACGTCGTCGGGCAACTTCACCGCGGCCGAGGTCCGTGGGGGCGGGCTGCGGGTCTACACCACGCTCGACTACGACATGCAGGCCGACGCCGTCGATGCCGTGCAGTCGACCCTCGGGCGGGCCACCGACCCCGAGTCGGCCCTGGTCGCGCTCGACACCCAGGGGCACGTCCGTGCCATGTACGGCGGTCGTGACTACAACCAGCTGCAGGTGAACCTGGCGACCGGTGACGGCGGCTCGGGCCGGCCCGCTGGATCGACGTTCAAGGCGTTCGCGGTGGCCGAGGCGCTGAAGCAGGGCATCGGCTTGGAGACCACCTACAACGCGCCGGCCCAGATCACGATCCCGAAGGCCAACGCGGGCAAGGACTGGAAGCCCCGCAACGACGACGACGCGGCCTACGGCCAGGTCAACATGGTCAAGGCCACGGCCAGCTCGATCAACACCTACTTCGCCCAGCTCGTGATGGACATCGACCCCGAGAACCTGGCGTCGCTGGCCACCCGCATGGGTGTCGAGAGCCCGCTGGCCCCGAACGCGTCGCTCGTGCTCGGCACCAGTGCGGTGTCGCCGCTCGACATGGCCAGCGGCTACTCGACGTTCATGGACGACGGCGAGCACGTCGATCCGGTCGTCGTCACCCGCGTCACCGACTCGAGCGGTCGGGTGCTCTACGACGCGTCGACCAAGCGCACCCGGGTGCTCGACAAGGACATCACCGACCAGGTCAGCTGGGACCTCAGCGGCGTCATCGCCAACGGCACCGGCACCGGCGCCCAGTTCGGCCAGCCGGCCGCGGGCAAGACGGGCACCACCCAGGACCATCGGGACGCCTGGTTCGTCGGCTACACGTGCTCGCTCACCGCGTCGGTGTGGAACGGGTACGTCGACAACAGCCCCATGGACAACGTGCGGGGCAAGGTGGTGTTCGGCGGCACCTACGCGGCACCGATCTGGGGCAAGTTCATGGCCAAGGCCACCCAGGGCCTCGAGAGCTGTCCCTACGACCGGCCCGACGACGTGTCCGGCCGGGTCGGCGACATCACCAGCGGCACCGGCACGACCGTGCGCTCGGGATCGACCACGACCACCGCGCCGGACGGGTCGACCACCACGTCGAGCACCACGCCGGACTCGACGACCACCACCGTGAAGTCGACGACCACCACCACGACCGAGCCGACCTCGACCACCACCACCCGGGCACCCGTCGTCCCCCCTTGATCGGGCCGCCGGGTCCGGGTGGGTCCGGGTGGGTCAGGGCATCGAGGGGATCAGCTGGCGGGCTGCTCGACCTCTTCGTGGGAGTAGTGGGTGCGGCACACGAAGCACCACACCTCGAGCCCGCCCTCCTCGACCTTGCCGGGGGTGTCCCACGCCTCGGGCGTGACGTAGAGCCGGCGTACCAGCAGCAGGTCGTCCTCGTCGCGTCCGCAGCTCTCGCAGGTGCCGGTCATGGGCGTGATGGTAGGCCCGATCGTCGCGGGTCGGACCCGATCACTGCAGGTAGGAGTTGGGCGCGTTCCCCATGTGCGTGCCTATGCTCTGTGCACCGCCGGCAGCCGAGGGGCGCTGGACGGGACAAGGAGGCTCAGCGATGAGCAGCAAGAAGATCACGGCTCCCGTGGTGCGTGGGTCCAAGGTCCGCCTCGGGTCGGACCCGCTCGTCATGGTGACCGCGTACGACGCGCCCGGGGCCCGCATGGCCGACGAGGCCGGGGTCGACATGATCCTCGTGGGGGACTCCCTCGCGATGGTGGTGCTCGGCTACGACGACACGCTGCAGGTGACGGTGGCCGACATGGCGCACCACACCGCGGCAGTGGCCCGGGCCAAGCCCAACGCCCTCATCGTCGGCGACCTGCCGTGGATGAGCTACCACGTGTCGGTCGAGGACACGGTGCGCAACGCGGCCGAGCTGATCCGGGCCGGCGCCCAGGCGGTCAAGCTCGAGGGCGGGCGCAAGCGCCTGCCGATGATCGAGGCCATCGTCGACGCCGAGATCCCGGTGATGGGCCACCTCGGCCTGACGCCGCAGTCGGTGCACGCCATGGGCGGCTTCAAGGTGCAGGGCCGCGAGCAAGAGGCCGCGCTGCGGCTGGTGGCCGACGCCAAGGCGCTGGCCCACGCCGGCTGCTTCGCCATCGTGCTCGAGGGCGTGCCCGACCAGGTGGCCGGCATGGTCACCGACGCCGTCGACGTGCCGACCATCGGCATCGGCGCCGGTCCCCACTGCGACGGCCAGGTGCTGGTGTTCCACGACGTGCTCGGCATCGAGGACCGCATGGCACCGAAGTTCGTGCGGCGGTACGCCGAGCTCAAGGCCGAGGGCGTCGGTGCGCTCGAGGCCTTCGCCGCCGACGTCCGCTCGGGTGCGTTCCCGGCCGACGACGAGAGCTACCACCTCACCGGCGACGTGGCCGAGGCACTGAGCGTCTACGGGAGCGCGGCGTCGTAACCACTCGACCTCACCGTCACGTCCAGTCGAGGCTCGCCGCCGTCGTGGTGGCGGCCCTCGTCCTGCTGCTGCCCGCGGTCGGGTGCTCGTCGGGCTCGAAGGACGGCGGTGACGTCGCCCCGGCGACCGGCCCGTCCAGCTCGATCGGCTCGGCCGACGTGCAGGGCCCGGCCCCCGAGGGCTTCCGGGCCGTGACGGTCACCATCCACACCTCGGACGGGCGCACGGTGATGCGGTGCCTGCTCGTCGCCGACTCCGAGGCGCTGCGCGAGCAGGGGTTGATGGGCGTCACCGACGAGCACCTGTCGGGCTACGACGGCATGATCTTCGTGTTCGACGCCGACACCAACAGCGGGTTCTGGATGAAGGACACGCTCATCCCGCTGTCGATCGCGTTCGCCGACCAGGCCGGGGCCGTGGTGGGCGTGGCCGACATGGTGCCGTGCCCGAGCACCACGAAGGACTGCCCGGTCACGAAGCCCGGCTCGGCCTACCGGTACGCGGTCGAGGTGCCGTCCGGTGCGCTGGCCGAGGTCGGCCTGACCGACGGGCTCGAGCCTCGACCCCACCCTCGGCCCGCCCTGTCGGCCGGCCGCCGCCTGACGCCGCCTGACGTCGGGTTCCTGTCACACCCCCTGGCCATAGTGGGGCGATGAGGGGATCGCCGAGACCATCCACTACGCTTGCCCGGTCATTGCGACACCCTGCTCCGATCGTCGGGGCCCCGGCCACGCCGGGTCCAGAGGGAGGTGATGCGCTCAATGCGGGCGTATGAACTCATGATCATCTTCGACGCAGACGTCGAGGACAACGGCGTCCAGGACGCCCTGAAGAAGCTCGGCGCACAGGTCGAGGCCGGCGGCGGAACCGTGGCCAAGACCGACATGTGGGGTCGTCGTCGCTTCGCGTACGAGATCAACCACAAGTTCGAGGGCATCTACGTGGTGCTCGAGATCACCACCGAGGCCCGCAGCCTCGAGGACGTCGAGCGGTCGCTGCGCCTCGCGGACGATGTCGTCCGCCACAAGCTGATCCGGCTGCCCGACCAGGAGGCCGCTCGTCGCGGGCTGCTCGGCGAGGCCGCCACCCCGGTCGAAGCCGGGTAGGGAAGGAGCCTCGAGATGGCAAACGACAACAGCGTGACCGTGGTGGGCAACGCCACGCGCGACCCCGAGCTGCGCTTCACCCCGAGCGGGCAGGCCATCGCCAGCTTCGGCCTGGCCGTCAATCGCCGGTGGCAGAACCGCCAGACCCAGGAGTGGGAGGAGCGCGTCTCGTTCTTCGACATCGTGTGCTGGCAGCAGATGGCCGAGAACGTGGCCGAGTCGGTGCAGAAGGGCACCCGGGTGATCGTCACCGGGCGGCTCGAGCAGCGCTCGTGGGAGTCCAACGGCGAGAAGAAGTCGAAGATCGAGATCGTGGCCGACGAGATCGGCCCCAGCCTGCGGTACGCCACCGCCGGCGTGACCCGGAACGAGCGCCGCGGCGACTTCGAGGGCGGGGGTGGCGGAGCGTCCAGCGCGCCGCGTGCCGTGGCCAACGAACCGGCCGGCGGCTACAGCGATGAGGAGCCTTTCTGATGGCGAAGGTCGCCCCCAAGCGGGGCAAGAACAAGGACAACGCCCGCCGGAGCAAGAAGAAGATCTCGGTCCTCAACTCCGAGCGCATCGGCTACGTCGACTACAAGGACGTCAACCTGCTCCGCCGGTTCATGTCCGACCGGGCCAAGATCCGGGCCCGTCGGGTCACCGGCAACGACTCGCAGCAGCAGAAGGAGATCGCCAACGCGATCAAGAACGCCCGTGAGATGGCGCTGCTGCCCTACGCCAACCGGGTCACGACCCAGCGCGGCGGTGGCCGCGACCGGGGCGAGCGCGGCGACCGTGGAGACCGTGGGGACCGCGGCCGGGCCGACGGCCCGCCGCCGCGTCCCGACGCGCCGCCGCCCCTCGGCGGCGGCGACGAGCCCACGCTGGCCGATGTCGAGTCGATCGAGACCGGCGTGCTGCTCGACGCCGGGCCCGTCGAGGCAGGTGACGAGTGATGAAGGTCCTCATGCGCTCCGACGTCGACGGCGTCGGCAAGAAGGGCGACCTGATCGACGTGGCCGACGGCTACGCCCGCAACTTCCTCGTCCCCAAGGGCTTCGCCATCCAGGCGACCAAGGGCATCGAGGACCAGGCCGCCTCGATGCGGCGCTCGCGTGATCTCAAGGACGCCACCGATCGCGGTGCGGCCGAGGAGATCGCCAAGACGCTGGTGCCCGCGGTGATCACCATCTCGGCCAAGGCCAGCGGCGAGGGCAAGCTCTTCGGCTCGGTCACCGCCGCCGATGTGGTCGAGGCCGTCGAGGCCCAGACCGGTGTGGTCCTCGACCGCCGGGCCCTCTCGCTCGACGAGCACATCAAGACGGTCGGCACCCACAGCGTGCCGGCCAAGCTCCACAGCGACGTGCAGTTCCAGATCACCGTCGAGGTCTCGGCTTCCTGAGCCGGGCCCCTCGGGGCTGATCGAAGGTCAGCAGATCTCCCCGGAGGCGTCGGCTCGGGCCGGCGCCTCCGGCGCGTCCACGCCGCTGTCCCACCCCGTTCGCGCCGACCATCCACCGGTGATGTCACACCCCCTGCGTACTGTCGGGAGGCATGGTGAGCATGCGCCTCCTAGCACGTTCCGGGGGCCAGCCGCGCCCCACAGGGCCGGCGCGGTTGTCCACACGCCTTCCCCAGGGCGCTCCCCAGAACTATCGGGGTTGTGCCTCTTCCGATCCACAGGGTCGATCCGTCAAGGTGGACTCCCCATGACCGCCTTCCTCGACGACCCGCCCGCCCCCCGCCCGAGCGCCGGGTCGGCCCGCGTGCTGCCGAGCAACCTCCAGGCCGAGGAGTCGCTGCTGGGCGCCATGCTGCTGTCGCGCGACGCCATCGCCGCCGCCTCCGAACTGCTGAGCGCGGACGACTTCTACAAGCCGGCCCACGGTCACATCTACGACGCCATCACCACCCTCAACGCGGCCGGCGAACCGGCCGACCCGGTGACCGTGGCCGACGAGCTGCGCCGGGCCGGGCTGCTCGAGGCCATCGGCGGTCCGGCGACGCTGGTCAACCTGCAGGTCGCCACCCCGGCCACGTCCAACGCCGGCCGCTACGCCAAGATCATCGAGGAGCACGCCCTGCTCCGCCGGCTGATCCGGGTGGCCGGTGAGATCGCCGAGATGGGCTACGACCTGCCCGACGACGTGACCAAGACCGTCGACCTGGCCGAGTCCATGGTGTTCGACGTCGCCCAGCGGCGAACCACCGACACCATGGACGAGATCCACAACCTGCTCGACGCCAACCTCGACCGGCTCGAGCAGCTCTACGAGCGGGGCGAGTCCATCACCGGCGTGCCCACCGGCTACGCCGACCTCGACGAGCTGCTGTCGGGCATGCAGCCCAACGCCCTGCTCGTGCTCGGCGCCCGCCCGTCGGCCGGCAAGACGGCGCTGGCCCTGGGCATGGCCACCCACGCCGCGCTCGAGGCCAACCGGCCGGTGCTGCTGTTCTCGCTCGAGATGAGCAAGCTCGAGCTGACCCAGCGCATGCTCTGCTCCGAGGCCCGGGTCGACTCCAAGAAGGTGCGCAACGGCAACCTGGCCGAGGCCGACTGGCAGAAGATCGCCCATGCCACCGGTCGGCTGGCCGAGGCCCCCATCTGGATCGACGACAACCCCAACCTCACCATCATGGAGATCCGCTCCAAGGCCCGTCGGCTGAAGGCCCGCACCGGCGACCTCGGCCTGGTCGTCATCGACTACCTCCAGCTCATGACCGGCCGCTCGTCGGCCGAGAACCGCCAGGTCGAGGTGTCCGAGATCAGCCGCGGGCTCAAGATCCTGGCCCGCGAGCTCGAGTGCCCGGTGCTGGCGCTGTCGCAGCTGTCCCGCGGCCTCGAGATGCGCCAGGACAAGCGGCCGATGCTGGCCGACCTGCGCGAGTCCGGCTGCCTCACCGCCGACACCCGCATCACCCGGGCCGACACCGGCAACGAGGTCACGCTCGGCGACCTGCTGGCGTCGGGCGAGCAGAACGTGCCGATCTGGACGCTCAACGAGAACTACCGCCTGGTGCGGGGCCAGATGACCAAGGTCTTCCCGAGCGGGGTCAAGACCGTCTACGAGCTGCGCCTTTCGTCGGGTCGCACCGTGAAGGCCAGCGCCAACCACCCGTTCCTGGCGCTCGAGGGCTGGTTCCCGCTCGAGAAGCTCGACGTGGGCGACTGCGTGGCCGTCCCCCGCGCCGGCAACTGGCCCGGGTCGGTCGGCCGGGACGAGGTCGACGGCGACACCGTGCCCCGAGAGCTGTGGACCTACATCCGCAAGTGCCTGCCCCACCACGGCCTCACCATGGCCGACGTCGAGTCCCGGCTCGGCATCGACGACTTCGTCGAGTCGTTCTACGCCAACCCGCTCAGCCGGGCCGACCTGCTGCGGCTGGCCCAGGTCGTGCCCGACCCGCTGCTCGCCGACCTGGCCCGCAGCGACGTGCGGTGGGACACCATCGTGAGCATCACCGAGCTGGGCGACGAGCCGGTCTTCGACGCCACCGTGCTCGGCACCCACAACTTCGTGGCCGACGGCATCATCGTGCACAACTCCATCGAGCAGGACGCCGACGTGGTGATGTTCATCTACCGCGACGAGGTCTACAACCCCGAGTCGCCCGACCGGGGCACCGCCGAGATCCTGGTCAGCAAGCACCGCAACGGCCCCACCGGCATGGTGCGACTGGCCTTCCTCGACCACTACACCAAGTTCGCCAACATGGCGAAGGGCATGTAGCGGAGCGAGTCCGGCTGATCGGCCCCCGGCCCCCCGCTCGTCGGGAACCCGGGATGGATCGACGGCTTCCGAGGTACGGTGCGGCTCGGCCGGGGGTGAGTCCCGGGCCCGTCGGTCGGTTGCTCGAGGTGGATCCAGGTGAGCGATTCGTCAACCACTGCGCCTGTTCGGTCGAAGGTCGAGCGCCGGCTCGCGCGCATCGAGGGCTACCGGGCGGTGGAGGAGGAGATCGCTCGGCGCCGGCCGGCGCGGGAGGGTAGGCCCCGGTTCGACGACCTGTCCCTGCCGATCCCCGAGGAGCGCCGGGCCCTGCTCGACCGCAGCGAGCTCGACCACGCCACCCTCGACGACGAGCAGCGGGCCTACCGCCGGGACGGCTTCCTCATCAAGGAGGCCCTGATCCCGCCGGAGCTCACCGAGGCCTACTGGGCCGACCGAACGGCGATCGACGACCGGCAGTTCTCGGTCTGGGGCGGCTCCTACATGGCGCTGCCGTCCATGCGATCGGTGTGCCTCCATCCACCACTGGTCGCGCTCGTGGAGAAGCTGGTCGGCACCCCGCTGGCGCTGTTCCTGACCCTGTCGGGGGTGCAGTCGAGCCAGCGCGAGTGGCATCAGGACTTCTACCTGAAGCCGGGTTACGAGAACACCCACTACTGCGCCGTGTGGATCGCGGTGGGCGACGTCCATCCGGACTCGGGGCCCTACGAGTACGTGCCCGGCTCGCACCGCCTGCCACCCATGCGCAAGGAGCTCATCGACGAGTGGCTGACGCCCGAGGAGCGAGCGACCACGGTCGCGCCGCGGATCTCCGAACGGTTCGTCACGGCGGCCTGCACCGAGCGCATCGCCGAGGAGCAGCTCGAGGTCCGTCAGTTCCTGCCCCGACGGGGAGACGTCCTCGTCTGGCACCACTCGCTGCTCCACCAGGGGTCGAAACCACGGGACCGGGGCCTGCTGCGGCCGGCCGTCATCGCCCACTTCAACTCGATCGAGACGCTGGAGATGTGCAACAAGACCGTGCGCCGGGTCGACGGAGGCGCCTACGTCGAGCGAACCGATGGCGACGCGGTCAGGGCGAGCTGGCAGGCCAACCAGGACCTCGTCCACGCGGCCAAGACGCAGCAGCTCTCGTAGCTGGTCGACGGGTGCGGATGTCCCGCGCCGTGGAGGACGAGAACCGGCGGGTGCTGCGGGCCCGCGACGCCACGGCTTTGGATCGGCACGGTCCGGGGCTGCGCGAGACTTTCGGCCGGGTGAGCACCGCCGAGGAGGTCGGGTGCAGTTCGGAGTGCTGGGCAATCTCGAGGTCCTCGACGACGACGGCAACCCCGTCGAGCTGGGCGGTACCCAGCCGCGCACGGCGCTGGCGATGCTGCTGGCGGCGTCGGGGCGCATCGTCCCCGTCGACGTGCTCTTCCGCGGGATCTGGGGCGACCGCATCCCCGACTCGGCCGCCGGCACCCTGCAGAGCTACGTCTCGCGCCTCCGGCGCGAGCTCGAGCCCGGCCGGGCGCGGGGCCGAGACGCCCGGGTGCTGGTGTGGGAGCCCCCGGGCTACCGGTTGGTGGTCGAGCCCGACGCGGTCGACTTCCGTCGCTTCGAGCGCCTGCTCGACGACGGCACGGCCCGCCTGGCCGAGGGCGACGCGGCCGGGGCCCGGGAGCGCCTCGTCGAGGCGTCGTCGCTCTGGCGCGGCGATGCCCTGGTGGAGTTCGCCGACCACGAGTTCGCCCGCGGGCTGGCGACGCGGCTCGAGCAGCAGCGCCTGACCTGCATCGAGCAGCGGCTCGAGGCCGACCTGATGCTCGGTCGCCACGCGGCGGTGGTCGGGGAGCTCACCGAGCTGGTGGGCGAGCACCCGCTGCGGGAGGGGTTCTGGGCCCTGCTGGCCCGGGCGCTGTACCGGTCGGGTCGCCAGTCCGAGGCACTGCGGGTGCTCGACGACATGCGCCAGACGCTGCTCGAGGAGCTCGGGGTCGACCCCAGCCCACCCCTGCGCGAGCTCGAGACCCAGATCCTGAACCACGACCCGGCGCTCGACCCGATCGCCGTGCCGGCGCCCCTCGCGCCGACCGGTGCCCAGTGGGGCGAGCCGGCCGGTGGATCGGCGGCCCCGGCGTCGAGGTCGCCGGACGGGTCGGGGTCGAGCGGCCTGGTCGGGCGCGCCGGTGAGCTGGGCCAGTTGGGCGCCGTCCTCGACGAGGCCCTCGGCGGCCGTCCCCGGTTCGCGGTGATCGAGGGCGAGCCGGGCATCGGCAAGACCCGCCTGCTCGAGGAGCTGGGCGCGGTGGCCCTGGACCGAGGGGCCGAGGTCGTGTGGGGCCGCTGCCACGAGGGCGGCTCGACGCCGGCGTTCTGGCCGTGGCTCGAGGTGCTGCGGGCCACGGTCGACCGGCTGCCGCCCGAGATCGTGGCCGACGAGCAGGGCCTGGGTCGGCTGGTGGGATCCGGCGGCGCCGACACCACCATCGCCGAGGTGCTGGCCGCCAACCGCTTCGACCTGTTCGAGGCGGTCGGTCGAGCCTTCTCGCGGGTCACCGCCGAGGTGCCGTTCGTCGTGGTCATCGACGACCTGCAGTGGGCCGACCTGGCGTCGCTCGAGCTGCTCGAGTTCCTGGCCAACTCGCTGGCCGATGCCCGCGTGCTGGTGGCGGCGTCGGTGCGAGAGCTCGAGGTCGGCCGCAACGACGCGGTGGTCAGCGCCCTGGCGGCCATGACGCGCCGACCCGGCACCCGGCGGATGCACCTTCGGGGCATGAACGAGACGGAGACGGCGGTACTCGTCGAGCGGGCCATCGGCACGGCGCCGGCGTCGGCGGTCACCCGGGCGATCCACGCCCGGTCCGACGGGAACCCGTTCTTCGTGGGCGAGCTGGCCCGGCTGGTCGCCTCCGAGGACACCGGATCGGTCGATGAGATGGTGCAGCGGGCGACCGTTCCGGCCGGCGTCCGCGACGTCGTCGGGCGCCGCCTCAGCCAGCTGACCGGCCCGACCGTCGACCTGCTGCAGGCGGCCGCCGTGGTCGGGCGCGATGTCGAGCTGGCCGTCCTGGCCCGCACCGCCGACCTCGACCTCGCCGGCTGCCTGGAGGCGCTCGAGCCGGCGATCACCGGTCGACTCATCGCCGAGGTCGGTGCCGTGCCGGGCATGTTCCGGTTCTCGCACGCCCTCGTGCGCGAGGTCGTGCTCTCCGAGGTGGGGACGTTGCGCCGTGCCCAGCTGCACCTGCGAGCGGCCCAGGCGATCACCGACGTCGGCGGCGACACCGATGACAACGCCGAGATCGTCGCCGACCACCTTCGGGCCGCGGTGCCGCTCGGGGAGCCGCGGACCGCGGCCCTGGCCATGGAGCGCGCCGCCGACGTGGCGACCCGTCGCTTCGCCTACGAGTCCGCCGAGGACCTGCTCGGCCAGGCGGTCGAGCTGCGACGGGCCGCCGGGTCGGGGCCCGACGACCTCGAGGCCGAGCTGCTCGCCATCAGCCGGCTCGTCATGGTGCGGCGGATGCGCCGGGGGTACACCGCGTCGATCGACGACCTGACGCTCGACCGGGCCCGGGAGCTGGCCGAGCGGGTCGACCGGCTCGACGTGCTGAACCACCTGCTCTGGACGGAGTGGGCCGGCGCCGCGACCGCCTGCGATCTGGTGGTCGCCGAGCGCCTGGGTCGCCGGCTGCTCGACCTGGCCATCGAGAGCAGCGACCCGCTCATCAAGGCCGCCGGCCACGCCAACTGGGGCATCCAGTGCTGGCACCTCGGCCGCATCACCGAGGCGGCCGACTACCTCGACCGGGCCATCGAGATCACGGGTGAGGACGTCGAGTACAGCCGGCCGATCTTCGCGGTGGCCTCGGCCCAGCACGAGCCGATCATGCTGGGCATCGGCTTCCGGCTGATCATGCACGAGCTCATCGGTGACATCACCGACGGCGAGGAGCGGCTCCGGGCCTACGCCGAGAGCCAGACCGACCCCTACGGCGAGTGCGTGTGCTGGGGCTTCGAGGGCTTCGCCGGCGTGGTCATCGGCGACCCCGTGCGGGCCGCCCGGGCCGGCCGCCGGGCGCTGGCGGCCGAGCGCGCCGGCGAGTTCCCGTTCTTCGGCGGCGCGGCGGGCATGTACCTGGCCACCGCGCTCACCGAGTTCGAGGAGTACGACGAGGCACTGGCCCTGTTCGCCGAGCACGAGCCGCGCTACCGGGGCACCGGGGTGCGCACCATCCTGCCGATGCACCTCACCAACCACGGCCTGGCCTTCCTTCGCTCCGGCCGGGTCGACGAGGCGGCGGCCCGCATGGACGACGCGGCGGCCGTGCTCGACGCCACCGGCGAGCTGTGGACCGAGCCGTTCGTGCTGCTGGGACGGGCCGAGCTCGACCAGGTTCGCGGGGCCGACAGCGAGCAGGTCGCCGCGACCATCGGCCGCGCCATCGAGATCGCGACCCGGCAGGGATCGCATCGGCGTGGCCGCACGGGGCGTCGACCTGGCCGCCACCCTGGGCGTGGCCGAGCTGCTGCCCACGCCGGACGCACTGGGCCGGTCGTGAGACCGGCGGTCAGGCCCCGAGGGTGAGCCCGGCGGCGGCAACCAGCGCGGCGTAGGTGTCGAGCATGGCGGTGACGTCTCCGGGGTCGCCGAAGCAGCCGAGGATCACCTCGTCGGCGCCGGCGGCCGCGGTGGCCTGGAGGTCGGCCGCGACCTGGTCGAGGGTGCCGACGTAGCTCGACCGGTCGGGCCCGGCGGGACGCTCGGTCAGGTCGATGTTGGCCCGCACGACGAGCCGCATCCGGTCCGGGTCACGCCCGTGCCCGGCCGAGAGGTCGAGGACGGCCCGCCACATGGGACCGATGGCGGCGACCGGGAGCCCGCTCGGGTTCCACCCGTCGGCCCGCCGAGCCACGCGATCGAGACCGGCGGGGGTGAACGCGGCCAGGAGGACCGGCGGGCCTCCGCTCTGCACCGGCTTGGGCCCGATGTGCGAGGGCGCGATGCGGATGTGGGCACCGGTGTGGTGCACCGGATCGGGCCCCCACGCCGCCTCGAGCACGTCGAGGGTCTCGTCGAGCCGGGCTCCGACGTGGCGCTGGGTCACCCCCGCGGCCTCGTACTCGTCCTTCGACCACCCCACCCCGAGGCCGACGTCGAGGCGTCCGCCGCTGATGTGGTCGAGCGTGGTGAGCGACCGGGCCAGCAGCACCGGCGGGTACCAGGGCGCGACCAGCACGCTCGTGCCCACGCGGATGCGGGTGGTCACGCTGGCGGCCAGGGTCAGCACGCCGATCGGGTCGAGCACGGTGCGCTGCTCGAGCGGGAGCTGCCCGTCGGCGCGGGCCGGGTAGGGCGTGCGGGGGTCGACGGGTGCCAGCAGGCGATCGAGGACCCACAGGGAGGAGTAGCCGGCGTCCTCAGCCGCGACCGCCGCCTGGCGGATCGCCGCCGGGTCGGCCAGCCGGCCGAGCTGGGGAACGTGGATGCCGACGTGCATGGGGGGAAGCCTCCAGAGGCGGGGGACGGGCTGCTCTCGGTCGCCTCTGTTGTCTCCCACCGCGCTCAGCGCCCGCTTGACGATGGCTTGGACCGCGGCGTCGCCGACCGTGCGCCCGGCCGTCCGGCCCACGGAGCAGGGTGAGCCACCTGTGGGGTGGCTGGGCGTTCATCGTGGCGGAGTCGCTCGTCGGGCCGTCGGCCCGGTCGCCGCCGATCAGGGGTGGAGCTGCACCTTGATGGCGCCCGAGGCCCGGTCGCCGGCCACCCGGAAGGCCTCGGCGGCGTCGTCGAGCCCGAACCGGTGCGTGACCAGCGCCGCGGGGAGCTCGGGGACGGCAGCCAGCACGCCGGCCGCCTCGGCGAACTCGCGTGCGCCGTGGTGGTGGCCGTAGCCCGACGAGGCCACGAAGCGCACCTCCTTGGTGGACATGGCCAGACCCACCTGCACCGGCGCCCAGTAGGTGGCCAGGGCCACGACGGTGCCGCCGGGACGAACCCGGTCGAAGGCCTGGTCGACGGCGGGTTGCGAGCCGGCGGCGTCGATCACCAGGTCGTAGTCGGCGTCGAGCCCGGCGGTCGCGCCCAGCCGCTCGCCGGCCTCGGCCTGGTGCGCGTGGCGCGTGACCAGGTCGGGAGCGACCCCGCGTTGCCCGAGCGCGGCCACCGCGCAGAGACCGATGCTGCCGCCGCCGATGACGAGCACCCGCTGGCCCGTCTCGACGGCCACGATGTTCAGCCCGTGCACGGCCACGGCCAGAGGCTCGACCAGGCCGGCGTCGTCGAGGGCGACGCCGGCGGGGAGCGGGATGACCGCCCGAGGGTCGACCAGCACCTCGTCGGCCAGTCCGCCGTCGATCGACACGCCGTGGGTGCGTGACAGCAGCGTCCGGCAGAGGTGGTCGTCGTCGGCTCGGCACCGGTCGCACTCGAGGCACGGCGTCTGGGGTTGCACGGCCACCTCGGTGCCGTCGTCGAGCAGGCCGGCGAACTCGTGGCCGAGGGTGACCGGCATCGGCCCCCACTCCACGAGGTGCAGGTCGGAACCGCAGATGCCCGCGGCCCGCACCCGCACGCGGACCAGACCGTCACCGGGCTCGACCGGCGCCACGTCGACGACCTCGATGCCACGGTCGGTGTTGCGTACGGCGCGCATGACCAGGGGAAGGGTAGCCACCGGCGTCGTGGGAGGTCGTCGTCGCTCGAGACGACACGTGCTCGCGGCCCGACGGGATGTGCGACCATCGCCGGATGCCCGAGTCCCCAGCAGGAGCCCACGCCGACGCGACCACGACCGTGCAGCGATGGTCGGTCGGTGACGCCACCATCACGAGCGTGGTCGAGGCCGAGACCCACCACATCCCGCCCGAGCTCTTCTTCCCCGGGGTCACCGCCGCCGACCTGGCTCGTCAGCCGTGGCTCGTGCCCGACTACGTCGACGCCGACGGCAACATCGGCCTGCGGGTCCAGGCCCTGGTGATCGAGGTGGCCGGGCGACGGGTGCTCGTCGATCCGTGCGTCGGCAACGGCAAGATCCGTCAGCTCCCGTTCTGGAACGAGATGTCCTGGCCGTTCATGGAGCGCTTCGCCGCCGCCGGCTTCACCACCGACTCGATCGACACGGTGGTGCACACCCACCTGCACGCCGATCACGTCGGCTGGGGGACGCACCTGGTCGACGGCGAGTGGGTGCCGACGTTCACCAACGCCCGCCACCTCTACACCGAACGCGAGCTGGACTTCTGCCGGAACCCCGCGGACGGCCGGACCGAGGACGTCTACGGCGACTCGGTGGCTCCGGTGGTGGAGGCCGGCCTGGCCGACATCGTCGCCGAGGATGCCGACCTGGGCGACGGCCTCTGGCTCGAGCCCAGCACCGGCCACACCCCCGGACACGTGTCGCTGTGGATCGAGCGCGACGGTGAGCGGGCCCTCGTCACGGGGGACTTCCTGCACCACCCGGCCCAGTGCGCCGAGCCCGAGTGGGCCGAGGTCGGCGACCACGACGCCGATCAGGCCCGGGCGACTCGGCGGCGGATGTTCGAGGCGGCGGCCTCCAGCGGTGCGCTGGTGATCGGCACGCACTTCACGACCCGCCCCGCCGGCCACATCGTGGTCGCCGGTGACGCCTGGCGGTTCCACCCGGTCTGAATTCGTCATCGGATCGTCAGGTCGGGTGACACCAACGCGCCACGAGGCTGGGGCAACATGCTCAGGTCCTCGTGGTGGCGGGTGGCGACTCCAGGCCGGGAGACGAGAAGCGTGGCAATCGGGGGCTCTCAGGTGATCCGACCGGTCGATGGCGGCCGCCAGCGACGGCGCCGTCGGTGGGTCGTCGTGATCGCGGCCGTCGTGGTGGTGCTGGTGGCGACGGCCGCGGCCATCGTGGTGCCGCGTGTGCTCGACCACCCGGTCGACCCGGTGACGGCCCAGGCCGAGGCGTTCCTGGCCGCCTGGACCTCGGGTGACACCGACGCCATGCAGCGGCTGGTGAGCGACCAGAACGCCCACGTGGCGGACGACCTGCATGCGGCCATGGGATCGGTCGAGCTGAGCGACCCGCACTACCGCTTCGATCGGGTGACCGTCGCCGACGGCGTGACCACGGTGGACTTCACCGCGGCCGTGACCGTCGGCGGGCTCGGGCCGTGGACGTACCCGGGCCACTTCACCATGGTCGGCGCGGGCAGGGACGCGAGGGTCGAGTGGAGCCCGGCGGTCATCCACCCGCAGCTGAAGCCGGGCCTCAGCCTGGCCCGGACCCGGGCCTGGGCCGATCGGGCACCGATCCTGGGTCGGTCCGACGCCACCCTGGTTGGGCCCATCGCCACGGTGACGGTCGGCATCGAGCCCCGCCGCATGACCGACCAGGCCGCCCTCACCCAGACGCTGGTCGACACGCTGCAGGTCGACCCGGACACCGTGGCCAAGGCGTTGTCCCGGCCGGGGGTGAAGCCCGACCAGTTCGTGCCGATCATCGAGATCCGCCGCGACCGCTACGACCAGGTGAAGCCGATCATCTACCCCGTGCCCGGACTGGTCTTCAAGCAGGGCATCGGGCGGGGTGCTCCGACCACCGAGTTCGCCCGCCAGCTGCTCGGCCGCACGGGCGAGATCACGGCCGAGAAGCTGGCCGAGCTGGGCCCGCCCTACGAGGTCGGCGATCGGGTCGGGCTCAGCGGCCTCGAGGAGGCCTACGAGCGCTCGCTGGCCGGCACGCCCACCGGCGACGTCCACACGGTGGATGCCTCGGGCGCGACGGTCGAGGTGCTCCAGCCGTTTCCGGGCACGCCGCCCAAGCCGCTGCGCACGACGATCGACCCGGTCGCCCAGGCCGCCGCGCAGGCCGCGCTGGCCGGCGTGACCCAGCCGGCCGCGGTGGTGGCCATGGACGGCAGTGGCGCCATCCGGGCGGTGGTGTCGACCCCGATCGACCAGGCCGACCGGGCGTTGTCGGGGCAGTACCCGCCCGGGTCGACGTTCAAGATCGTCACCGCCGACGCGCTGCTCACCGCCGGCATGAAGCCCACCGACACCCTGCCGTGCGATCCCGACGTGACCGTCGACGGACGGACCTTCCAGAACTTCGAGGCCGAGTCCGCGGGACCGCTCAGCCTGACCGACGCGTTCGCCATGTCGTGCAACACCGCCTTCATCAACGGGTCGAAGCAGCTCAGCGCCGCCCAGGTGCGCACCGCCGCCAACGGCTTCGGCTTCGGCGCGACCTACGACCTCGGGGTCGACTCGGCCGGCGCCACCATCGGTGACCCGAAGGCCCCAGTCGACCTGGCCGCCACCGTGATCGGCCAGGGCGACGTGGTGGCCAGCCCCCTGCACATGGCGAGCGTGGCAGCCGCGGTGATGTCCGGATCGTGGGACCAGCCCGTGCTGCTGCCGGACGAGAAGCCGGCGACCGTGTCCCAGGTGAAGCTCGACCCCGCCGTGCAGGCCGCGCTGACCGACGCCATGAAGCGGGTGGTCACCAACGGCACCGGCACCGCGGCCCAGGTGCGCAACCAGGTGATCGCCGGCAAGACCGGGACGGCCGAGTTCGGGTCGGGCGACCCCCCGCCGACGCACGCCTGGTTCGTGGGCTTCCGCGGCGACCTGGCGGTGGCCGTCCTCGTCGAGGGCGGTGGCGTCGGTGGTCAGGTCGCCGCGCCGGTGGCCGCCCGCTTCTTCGCGGCCACGTCCTGAGCGCGGCCGGCTCGACGGGTCGGCGGCCTCGGCTCGACGGGTCCGGTCGGTGCCGGTGGTCAGCGCTCGGCCGGAGGTCCGGGGGACCAGCCGTCGGGGTGCGAGGTCGACGGCGTGAGCTCGGGGATCTCGATGGCCACCTCGTCGACATAGCACCAGAGCCAGTCCTCGCCCGGCTCGTAGGACTGGGCGATGGCGTGGCCGGTCGCCCGGGCGTGCGCCGATCCGTGGCGGGCCGGTGACGAGTCGCAGCAGCCGACGTGGCCGCAGGTCGCGCACCGCCGCAGGTGGACCCACCGGCCGCCCTCGGCCAGGCACTCGACGCACCCGGGTCCGGACGGTTCGACGTCGACGTCGATGAGGTCGAGGTGGGTGCAGGTGTCGGCCATGGCGCACTCCCGTGTGAGGTGGGCGGCGGGTTCGGGTGCTGATCGAGATGGGTTCGGCGGGCGGGACTCGGGTGGGACTCGGCGGTTGCGAGGCTCAGAGGGCGGAGGAGGTGACCGGGAGGGTCGACGTCCAGAGGATGTGTACCTCACGCGTCGCGATTCGCCACCCGGCACCGGTGCGGGCGTAGGTGTCGCGGTAGCGGATGTTGAGCACGAGGTCGGTGGTGCCGTCGTCTCCCTCGACCAGGTGGTGGGCCTGGCAGATCGCGCCGCCTCGGGCCTCGTCGCCGTCGATCGTGCCGTGGTGGTTGGTGACGACGTGGAGGGTCAGGGGGTAGCGACGCAGCATCTCGGGGATCCGCGCCAGCTGCTCGTGGCCCGAGTGCACGGATGGCTCGGCGCCGGCGCGGACGATGGTGAGGGTGGCATCGGGCAGGAAGAGCGCGGCGAAGGCGACGGCATCGCGCCGGTCTGCGGCGTCGGCATAGCCGTCGACCAGGTCCTCGAGGGCCAGCCGGTCGGCGACAGCGGCAGCGTCCATCGCCGCACCCTATGGGATGGGATCAGCCCGTTCGCGTGTTGGGGCAGGCATGGAGCTGCCGAGGTGAAGGTCGAGATCTGGTCGGACGTGGTGTGCCCGTGGTGCGCGATCGGCAAGCGCCGGTTCGAGCGGGCGCTGTCGCAGTTCGACCACGCCGACGAGGTCGAGGTCGTGCTGCGCAGCTTCGAGCTCGATCCCCACCGCGCCCCGGGCGCGGGACACCGATCTGGTCGCGTCATCTGGCGGCCAAGTACGGCATGTCCCGGGAGCAGGCTGTCGCCAGCCAGGCACGCCTCACCGAGCTGGCCGAGATCGAGGGCCTCGAGTTCCACTTCGACCGGGCCCGCCCGGGCAACACCTTCGACGCCCATCGTCTGCTGCACCTGGCCGCCGCCTGCGGACTCCAGGATGCGCTGGCTCAGGCGCTGTTCACGTCCTACTTCCGGGATGGGCAGGCCATCGGCGAGCCGGACGTGCTGCAACCCCTGGCGGTCGCCGCCGGGCTCGACGCGGCCGAGGTCGACGAGGTGCTCGCCACCGACGCCTACGCGGCCGAGGTGCGGGCCGACGAGGACGAGGCCCACGCGCTCGGGGTCTCCGGCGTGCCGTTCTTCGTGATCGACCGTCGCTACGGGGTGTCGGGCGCCCAAGCCCCCGACCTGCTGCTCGAGCTGCTCGACAAGGCCTGGGACGAGGCGACCGTCGCCCACCCGTAGCCCGATCCCTCGGCCTCGGCCACGTCGGCGAGCCGCTCGACCGTCGACCTGAGATCACGAGGCGGTCGCGTACGCGGCGCGGAGCCAGTCCCGCACTTCGTCATCGATGTCGCTTGCGATCTGGCTCTTGGACACCTCCTCTGTCGTCTGGCCGGTCGACGCGATGGCCTGCCGCAGACCTTCGAGGAGCTCACGTGAGTCGGCGTGGTCCTCCAGGTACTGGGCGATGCTGCTGGTGTCAGGCACGTGGATCGTGACCCGATCAGATCGATCACACGAGCATCGCGACCCGGCGGGCATCGGCGAGGGCGGCCTCGAGCCGGCCCGTTCCGGCGGCGTCGCCGATGACGTGCACCGGCCGGTGGAGGGGCGCGAGCAGGTCGGCGAGATCGTCGGCCAGGGAGCGGTCGGGCCCACAGACGGTGCTGACGACGGTGACCAGGTCGGCATCGCCCGCGACCCCCGCCTCGAGATCGGCCGCGGTGGCCCCGGTGACGAGGTGCACGCCGAGCTGGCCGGTGTCGTGGACCAGCCGGAACCGACCCGGTGGCCCGAGCTCGGGGGCCAGCACCGCGCCAGGTTCGAGGACGGTGACCGTGCGCCCCCGGCGGGCGCAGAGGCCGGCGAACGACAGCCCGATCTTGCCGCCGCCCAGCACGACCACGTGGTGGCCCACGACGTCGTCGGCGTGAGGAGACCAGGCGCCGCCGAGCCAGCCACCGAGCTCGGCGATCGAGGTGGGGTGGGCGCCGTCGATCGCATCGGTGCACCCGCCGTCGGGCGAGCCGTCGAACAGCAGGCTCGCCGCCTCCCCGGCCCCCGCCCAGCGGCCACCGGTGGCGACGACGATCTCGTCGACCTCGAGGCCGGCGGCGATCGCCGGCGTGATCGGGGTGCCGACCATCAGCTCGACCGACGTCTTCTCGACCTGGCGGATCTGCCACTGGCGGAACCGGTCGAGGGGCTCGTCGGTGGGGCCGGCCAGGGTGAGCGCGCCTCCCAGCGTCGGCCCGGCCTCGGCCAGCACCACGCGGTGGCCGCGCCGGGCCAGCAGGCGGGACACCTCGAGCCCGGCCGGGCCTCCTCCGACCACGAGCACGCGCCGGGGCGTGCCGGCGACCGGAAGCTCGGGCTCGTCGCCGTCGGCGGTGGACGGGTTGGCGACGCAGGCCACGGGCTCGTTCAGGAAGATGTTCCCGATGCAGCGGTACTGGTAGATGCACGGCCGCACGTCGTCGAGCCGGCCGGCGGCCAGCAGGTTGGGCAGGTCGGGCTCGGCCAGCAGCTTGCGGCCCATGGCGATGAAGTCCGCGTCGCCGGCGGCCAGCGCGCGCTCGGCGACCTCGGGTTCGATGCGGCCGACGGTGATGACCGGTATCGCGACGCGCTGGGACACCAGGCGGGCGAACGGCAGCAGCAGGGCCGGCTCGTGGGGCGTGTGGGCCTCGGTGACGCCGAGGGCGGCGCCCGCGTCGGTGGCCGCGCTCACGTGGACGGCGTCGGCCCCGGCCTTCTCGGCCAGGGCGGCGACCTCGACCAGGTCGTCGGGCGTCTCCCCGTGCTCGCGGAACCGCTCGACCGCGTTGATGCGACACCACACCGCGAGGTCGTCACCGACCGCGGCCCGCACCGCGGCGATCACCTCGCACAGCAGGCGGGCCCGGTTGGCGACCGTGCCACCCCACTCGTCGGTGCGCTGGTTGAGCGCGGGCGACAGGAACGAGTCGATGAGGTAGCCGTGGCCGCCGTGGATCTCGACACCGTCGAGGCCGGCCGCGCGGGCCCGCACGGCCGCGGCGGCGAACTGGTCGATGAGCCAGGCGATGTCGTCGGCGTCGGCGACGCGGTAGTCGGTGGCCGTCGTCGGGGTGGTGAAGGGACGGATCATGGCCTCCATCTCCGACGGGGTGACCATGGCCGACAGCGCGTCGGGTCGGAGGCGGGGCGGCTTCGACGGCACGAGCATCGGCCGACCCTCGGCGATGTCGTGGAGCGAGTTGGCGCCGTCGTGCACGAGCTGGGCGCCGAGGCACGCGCCATGGGCGTGCACCCGCTCGGCGAGCGCCGCCAGGCCGGGCACGAAGCGGTCGTCGGAGATGGCGGTCTGGCACGGTGCGTAGGCCCCGCTCGGGTACGACACCGCGGCCGATCCGATGAGCACCAACGCGGCCCCACCGCGGGCGCGGGCCTCGAGGTAGGCGGCCTGGCGTTCGCTGACGGTGCCGTCGTCGTGGGCCAGCCGATCGCCCATGGGCGCCATGACGATGCGGTTGCGCAGGCGCATCGGCCCGATCGACCCGGGCGACAGCAGGTTCGGGAAGTCGGTCACGGATGCGACGGCGTGTCGAGCTCGATGACCGTGTCCGGCGCGTCGGTGCCCTGGGCGACGTAGAGCTCCTCGATGGCGCGCTCGATCTCGTGGGCGAACGCCACCTGCACGGCGCGCATGGCGATGGGGCGCAGCTTGCCGACCGCGACGGCCACCTGCGCGTCGGTCTCGGCCTCCGGGAAGCCGTAGTGCTCGTGGCTCGCGAAGACGGCGACCAGCTCGTCGGCCAGATCGGCGATGCGGGACTGCATCAGCCCCCACGCGGCCTGCACGACCTCCGGGCTGGCCCCGGCGGCCATCAGCTGCCCGGTGAGGTCGAGGGTGGCCACGCTCGGCACCTCGAGCTGATGCGAGTCGTCGTCGATCAGGTCGACGACGCCGTAGCGGACCAGTTCGTCGATCACCACGGCCTCCGAGGTGCCGAGGACCGCCAGGACCTCGGCCTCGGACATGACCGCCGAGTGGTCGTCGATCCACGGCTCGAGCAGCTCGTCGCGGATGTGCAGGAGGTTGCTGAGCGATCGGTGCTCGCCGGTCGGATCGGCCAGGATCTTCGACACGGCGTCGAGGCCGAGGCCGCGTGCTCGGAGCGCGGCGATCAGGCGCAACCGCGCGACCTGGTCCTCGGAGTAGAAGGCCTGCCGGCCGGAGCGCCGGGGCGATTCGATCAGCCCGGTCTGGCGATAGAAGCGGATGGTGCGGCCGGGAACCCCGCTCGCCTGCTCGAGCTGGTCGAGTGTCAGGCCCAGGCTGTGGCCGGGTTCGTCGGGCCCGGGGCCGCCCGCGGTGTCGGGCTCGCTGTCAGGCCGCGATTCATCGACGCTCACCGCTCCATGATGCCCGTCCGGGCGAGATCGTGCGGAGTTGCCGGCCGCCGGTCCGCCGGCGGTCGACGCGGTCCCCACCCCGGGCGCTCAGATATGGACAACCTGGTTGACTATCCCGAGGCTCTTCGCTATCGTCGAAGTAGTCCACCAAGTTGACCATTGGAGATCCCATGTCGATCATTCCCGCACCCCCCGCCGCCACCCACGACATCGGCGGCGCCCGTTTCACCTCCCTCGCGACCCCGAGCCGCGGCAGCGCAGAGACCGCCGTTTGGCAGGTCGAGATCGACCCCGGCACCCCGGCCACCCCTCACTCGCTGACCAGGGAGGAGGTGTTCGTCGTGCTCGCCGGGACGGCGTCGGTGCGGCTCGACGGTGTCGCCGCGTCGGCCGGCCCCGGCGATGCCATCGTCGTGCCCGCCGCCGTCGCCTTCGAGCTGGCCAACGAGGGCGGGACCCCGCTGCGGTTGCTCTGCTGCCTGCCCGTCGGGGGCCAGGCCCGGCTCGACGACGGCACCACCTTCACGCCACCCTGGGCCGAATGACCGACGCCGCTGACGAGCAGGTCCCCATCGCCCGACTGCTGGCCATGGCCTACCGGATGCAGGTGGACGGCCTGCATGACCGGCTGCGGGCGGCGGGATGGACCGATGTCCGCCCCGCCTTCGGGTTCGTGCTCCTCGCGGCCCGAGACCGGCCCACGACGGCCACCGAGCTGGCCGAGCTGATGGGGACCAGCAAGCAGGCCGCGTCGAAGGTCGTCGACGCCATGGAGGCGGCCGGCTTCGTGCGACGCACGGCGAGCACGGTCGACGGTCGGCAGAAGGCCGTCGAGCTGGCGGCCCGGGGCCGCAGGCTGCTCGGCGTGGTCGAGGGCATCTACCGCGACCTCGAGGACGAGTGGGCCGAGGCGATCGGGGCGGGGGCGGTCGAGCGCCTCCGGCGCGACCTGGTGGCCGTGCTGACCCGGGCCAACGATGGCCGTCTCCCGCCGGTGCGCCCGACGTGGTGACCGCCAGCGCGGCACTACCATCGGGTCCCCGGTCCCGCCCGGCGGCCGACGAACCCTGGAGCGACCTGATGAGCGACACCGACGACCAGTCCAACGAGCTGGGCATCACCGAGATCACCGCGACCGAGACCGAGCTCATCGACATCGACGGCGACGGCGTGGCCGACGGCATCACCGTCACCGAGACCACCTTCACCGACATCGACGGCGACGGCGTGCCCGACGTGGTCGAGGTCGTCACCACCACGATGATCGACCTCGACGGCGACGGCAGCCCCGACATCATCGAGGTCACCGACACCGTCGGGGTCGACTTCGACGGTGACGGAACGGTCGACGCCGTCGACCGCGTCGACGTGCTGGCCGTCGACATCGACGGCGACGGCTCGTTCGACGAGGTCGTCGTCACCGAGACGACGGTCGGCCCCGACGACGAGGTCGACTGACCCCGGTCGACCGACGCGACCGGCTCAGATCGGTGGGAAGTAGACCACCGTGCCGTTGATCGCGCCGCCGTCCGGGTACCCGATCCACCGGACGAAGCCCCCGAGGATCCCGCTGGTCGTGGTGAACGCACCCGTGCCCGAGGTGGGCGTGAGGTAGAGGTTGAACAGCGGGGGCCTCGACAGCATGCTCACCGCCCCCGCGGCCGTGCCGCTGACGCTTCCGACGGGCGTGGTGATGGTGAACGTCCCGGTGTAGGTGCTGGCCGTGCTGTCGGTGCATCCGTCGATGGCCAGGCTGGCGGTGCCGACCCGGCCTCTGGTCGCGTAGCTCGCGTCGAAGGTCCGGTGCACGAAGTCGCACCCCGACCCGACGACCGCCTCCGTGCCCGTGAAGGTGCCGGCGAGGTCGGCGAGGCCGAGCGCGCCACCCGGGTGGGCCCGGACCCACTTGATGCACGCGGCGCGAACGGACCAGCTCCCTCCGACCGGGTCGGTCGACGTCCTCCAGCCGGAGTGCCTGCAGTCGTCGATGCTGGTCGGCACGCCCGCCGTGGCGCTGGCCTGCGCACCAGCCGGTGCGGCCAGCACCGGCAGCGCCAACAGCACCACGATGGTGGCGACGCCCAAGATGGAAGTCGGTCGGCGCACGGCGTCCCCGATCCTCGAAGGATGGATGCGGATCACCGGCTCGTGCTGTCGGGTCGATGGCCGCTCGGTCACCGTCGAGGGTGGCCGTCACGGCGAGGGTAGTCCCGCGTGGCGCGGGGTCAGAGGTCGCGGGCGCGCAGCCAGTCGACGATGGTGTCGAGCACGCCGACCCGGTGGCCGTGCAGGTAGTGCGGTGCGCCGTCGACGGTCACGTAGGTGAGGTCCTCGGCGCCCGAGGCATCCCGGATCTCCTCGGCCTGCCACGTGCGGATCTCGGTGTCGCCGGTGGGGTGCACCACCAGCGTCGGCACCGTGACCGCCGGCATGGTGTCGGCCAGCTTCGCCCCCGACGACAGCCCCGACCAGGTCGACAGCCAGCCCCGTGCCGTCATCGTGCGGGCCAGGCCGGCGTAGCCGTAGTTGCCGTCGAGCGGGTCCCCGGCGGCGAACACCGTGCCCAAGGCCCGGTCGTCGGGGTCGATCGAGAGGTCGAGGTAGGCCGGGTCGGCCAGGGTGCGATAGATGGTGAGGTAGCGCGCGTGGATGGCTCGCCGCCGGGCGTGGTTCCACTCCCTCGAGCCCGGCGGGAACGTGGACGACTCGGCCCGAGCCGCGGCCCGGTCGTCGATCGAGGCCAGGGCCACGGCGTCGATGCGGGCCACGCGGGCGCGTTGGGCGATCCGGTACCGCTCGACCCAGGCCGGGTCGTAGCTCGACGGCTCGGGCCACGGTCGCCACCCGTTGTCGGGGTCGTACATGTCGAGCGACCGGTCGACCGAGAACGGGTCGGTCTCGTCGGTGACCGACGGGTCGATCACCTGCAGCATGAAGACGCCCTCGCCGGGGTGGGCGGCGAGGGCGATGAAGGCATCGCCGAGGGGGGTGGTGCGGTGGTCGGGCTCGTGGCCGTCGCCCGTGGCCGCCGACGTGGTGGTGGTCTGGCTGAGCGCCATGAGCGAGCCGCCGCCGCTGTTGCCCAGCAGCACGACCTGCTCGGCGCCACGCCACCGGAGCTCGGCGACCGCGGTGCGCACGTCGGTGACGCAGTTCTCGTGCAGGCAGTCGGTGTCGTTGTTGACGTAGCGGGTCGAGAAGCCGAGCACCGCATACCCCGCCGCGGCGAGCAGGGGGCAGGCGTAGTGCACGCTGAAGTCGCCCCGTGGATGGGTCAGGGCGACGGCCGTTCGCCATGGGGTGCCGGTCGGCGGCGTCCACAGGATGCCGCGCACGACGGCGCCGTCCGGGCTGACGAGGGCGACGGGCTCACGCCCGAGTGCGCCCATGCCCACCGACGGCTCGTCGGCCGGGTCGGGCCAGTAGCCGAGGAAGGGTGGGCGCACCGCGCCGGTCAGCCTGCGCTCACCGGTTTGGCCGCCCGGTGGAACACCGGCGTGGGCGCGGACTCGAGGGGCGGCTGGGGGTCGAACAGGGCGGCCAGGGCCTCGTCGCGGTCGGTCTGGTCGAGCGGCCGGGTGTCGGCGCACCACTCGACCATGATCCCGTTGGGGTCGACGGTGTAGATCGACACGCAGAAGCCGTGGTCGACCTCCATGCAGTCGTGGCCCGAGTCGAGCCACTGCTGCTTGCGGGCCTCGATCTCGTCGAGGTCGGCGTGGAACGCGATGTGGTTGACCCACATGGGCAGACCGGCGCCGGTGGAGATGGCCGGGTCGAAGTCGCCGATGGCGTCGTCGTGGAGGTCCCAGAAGGCCATGAGCCCGTCCCCGGTGTCGTAGAAGACGTGCCGGGCCCAGCCGCCGTCGTGCTCGGTGGGCGCGACCACGGTCTTCGCCAGGGTGAAGCCCATGACCTCGGTGTAGAAGGCGTGGGTCGCCTCGAGGTCCCTGGTCGCCAGTGCGAGGTGGTGGAAGGCCATGGGTTCTCCCTGCGTCGTGGCCGGCGGGGCCGGGCCGAGGATTCCTGCCGCGCGATTCGCTCGGGCCAGGAGATCTTGCCAGGTCGGCGCCACGTGTGGGCGTCCGGGTGCTCCCCGGTGGGGGCGCGCCGGGGCTACCGTCGACGCGTGTTCGGACCTCGCTCAGCGGTGCTCGGCGGCATCGCCGGGGCGGTCGTCGGCTCGCTGGTCGCGGTCGCCCTGGTGGCGGGCGGCGCCATCGACCACCGGGTCCCCAAGGTGCCCGGGCGGGACGCCTCGGCGGAGTTCCTGGCCGCCTACCAGCGCAGCCTCGAGGGCACCTACGTGGTGCGGGCCGACTTCACCCGCCACCTCGACACCGGCGCCGTCCTCACCTCGAGCGCCCTCGTCGCCCAGCGCCCCCCGGACGTGATCCGTCGCCAGTTCGGGGGCATCTCCGGCACCGTCAACGGCCACATCGTCATGTGCTCCACCGAGGACGGCGGCGGCTTCCACTGCAGCCCGGGCGCCGAGGCGCCCTCCTTCGAGGAGACGGTGCAGCAGTCGGTGCAGACGATGGCCTCCTACTTCTCCCAGACGCCGCCGCTCTACCGGGCCGTGCGCTACGGGGCGGACTGCTTCGAGCTGATCCAGAACCGGCCGTCGGCGACCCTGCCCTACGGCTCGCAGGCCCGGTTCTGCTTCGACGAGGGCACCGGGGCGGTCAAGCTGCTGATCGAGAAGCTCGAGGGGGCGGTCGACACCTTCGAGGCCACCGACATCCGGGGCTCGGTCGCGCCGGAGGACTTCTCGTTGGCCCAGGACGACGACTTCGCCATGCACACCGAGGCCCCGGCCTCGAACGACACGACCGACCCGAACGACACCGACGACCGCGACGACCGGCACGACGGACCCCAACGGCACCGTCGACCCCTCGGCGACGACCAGCACGGCGACGACCAGCACCACGGCGACGACCAGCACCACGGCGGCGGCGTCGATGGGGACCACCGAGACGGCCGGCGGCGCCGACCCCGTGCTGCCTCACACCCTCTGACCGGTCAGGGCCGGACGCGCACCGCCACCCCGGGAAGGGTGGCGGAGGCGGGGCGACGAAAGGCCACGAGGCGCCCAGCACCCGGAGGCGCGTGGCGATGCGTTGGAGGGAGTGCAAACCTCTCGTCGAACTCCCCGTGCCGGCGGGGGCGAACCACCGGCATCCCTCTTTTCGGGCCTCGCGGCGCTTCCCTTGAGCGTTTTCTGATCCTGCCGAGGGCACCCCTGGCTTCGGGCCGCCGCGCCGGGTGGCCGGGGACGTGATCGCTGGGCGATGCTGTCGGTCCGCCCGCTGCCGACCTGGAGGCCACGGTGTTCCTCGGTGACGATCTGCTGCCCTGGCTGGTGCTCGCGTTCGGTGGCGCGCTGGCGGTCGGCACCACGCTGGCGCTCGTCCGGGGGCGGGGCGATCCCACCGAGGGCGAGCTCGAGCGCCCTCCCACCGGCCGCAGCGTGGTCATGATCGCGCTGGGCACGATCGCCGCGCTGTGGGGCCTGGCCAGCCTGATCAAGGGCTGACCGGGCCACCCGACGGGTCCGGCGGCCGTCACCCGTCGGCTCGGAGGCCAGGCGGTACGCTCCGGCGGTGAGCGACATGGGGCTGCTCGAGGCGACCGACCTCGTGGTCCGCTTCGGCGGGGTGGTGGCGGTCGACGGCGTGTCGCTGTCGGTGCCGTCGGGGAGCCTGGTCGGGCTCATCGGCCCCAACGGCGCCGGGAAGACCACCACCATCGACGCGCTCACCGGCTTCGTCCCCCATGGGGGCTCGATCCACCTGGCCGGCGATGGGGCAGCAGCCGGTCGCATCGACGACCTGTCCCCGCACGAGCGGGCCCGTCGCGGCCTCGTGCGCACGTGGCAGTCGCTCGAGCTGTTCGACGACCTGACCGTGCGCGAGAACTGCGAGGTCGCCGCGGTACCCGAGCGGTTCGGCTCGATCGTCCGCGACCTGGTGCGTCCGCAACGGTCGGCCGACGTGGCCGCGGTCGGCGACGCGCTCGACCTGCTCGGGCTGGGTCCGGTGGCCGATCGTCACCCGGTCGAGCTGTCGCTCGGCCAGCGCAAGATGGTGGCGGTGGCGCGAGCGCTGGCCCAGCGCCCGCGCGTGCTGCTGCTCGACGAGCCGGCGGCCGGGCTCGACACCGCGGAGAGCCTCGTGCTCGGCGAGCGGCTGCGGTCCCTGCTCGAGCTCGACCTGTCGGTGCTGCTGGTCGACCACGACATGGGTCTCGTGCTCACCGTGTGCGATCACGTGCACGTGCTCGACTTCGGCCGCGTCATCGCCGACGGCACCCCGGCCGAGATCAGATCCGACCCCCACGTCATCGAGGCCTACCTCGGAGCATCGGCGTGACGGCGGCCGACGAGCCTCTCTCACCTGGTCCCGTGCCGGACTCACATGGTCCCGTGCCGGAGCTGGCCGGTCACGTGCTCGAACTGGCCGGGCTGCACGCCGGCTACGACGGGGTCACGGTCGTGCGCGACCTCGATCTCCACGTCGACCCGGGCGAGGTGGTCGCCCTGCTCGGCCCCAACGGTGCCGGCAAGACCACCACGCTGCTCACCGTCTCGGGGCTGCTGGCCCCCATCTCGGGAACGATCGACGTGCTCGGCGGGGGCCCGCCCTCGACCAGGCGACCGCAGGAGGTCGCCCGCCGGGGGCTGGCCCACGTGCCCGAGCACCGTGCCCTCTTCGCCGACCTGACGGTGCGGGAGAACCTGCGCCTCGGCCGTCGGCACCGGGCCGAGGACGTGGCCGCGGTCGTCGAGTCCTTCCCCGCGCTGGGGCCGCTGCTCGATCGGAAGGCCGGCCTGCTCTCGGGTGGTGAGCAGCAGATGCTGGCCCTCGGCCGGGCGCTGATCGGCCGACCCCGGCTGCTGCTCGTCGACGAGATGAGCCTCGGCCTCGCCCCGATCGTGGTCGAGCGCCTGCTGCCGGTCGTCCGTGACGTCGCCGATCAGCAGGGCGTCGGCGTGCTGCTGGTCGAGCAGCACGTCAAGCTCGCCCTCTCGGTGGCCGATCGTGCCTACGTGCTGAACCACGGCGAGCTCGTGCTGTCGGGACCGGCGAGCGAGCTCGCGGGGCAGCGTGACCTGCTCGCGTCGAGCTACCTGGGCGCGGTGACGTGACGGTGGCCGCCCGCGGGGAGGGGCGTTGAGCGAAGCCGGTCCTCCGCCTCACGGCGAGCCGCGGGGCATGGGCGACGACGCCGAGCGGGCCCAGTGGGAGCAGGCCAGCCGGGTGCGGCTCCAGCGCGAGGCCGAGGCCCGGGCCCGGGCCGCCTCGGGTGGTGCCGCCGGCTCGGCCTCTGACGACGACGACGGCGGCCGCGGTCGCCGCGGCGATGGACGGGACGGGCCGACGGGCCTCTCGTCGGGCCGCACGTCGAGGCGAGTGGCCGTCGTGGCCGTCGCCGTGGTCGCGGTGTTCCTCGTGGCCGTGGGCGGGATGCTCGTCGCCATCCGCCACAAGTCCTCGGAGCAGCCGGCGTGGGTGGCCGAGCTCGGGCTGAACCCGACCGGTGGCACGGGGGACGGCGAGACCTCCGATGCCCCCGGTGTCGATCGGTTCGGATCCGGTGGGACGGTGTCGCCGGCTGCGGCTCCGGGAGGGTCGACGAGCACCACCGCGGGGTCGGGCCAGGGGACGGTCGCCCCGAAGCCGCCCCTGATCAACACCAGCGGCGAGGACTTCGACCAGGTGTGGCGGCAGATCGAGGTGCTCGAGGGCTGGCTGCTCGAGCACCCCGCACCCGCGCTGGCCGCCGACATCTACGTCCCGGGCACCGCGCCCTACGACGAGCTGGTCAAGCTGCTCCAGGACCTGCAGTCGAAGGGCCAGAGCGGTCGGGTCGACGGCTACCAGATCCTGGGTGTCACCGTCGACGGCCGGCCGAGCGCGGACCAGGTCGAGCTGCGCTACGCCGACACCTACACCGATCGGCTCACGCTCGACGCGAGCGGCACGGTGATCGCCCGCGAGCCCTACGACGGTCGGGCCCGGCTGTGGACCCTCACCCTGCAGCGCGGCGACGACCACCGCTGGCGGGTGTCGGCCAGCTCGTTCGTGTCGTTCGGTGACGTCGTGCCTCCGGCGACCTCGTGAACCGGCCGTCGTCCGACCTCGTCCGGTCCCGGCTCACCGTCGACCAGAAGCGCCGCATCGCCTACACCCGCATGCGCTTCCGCCGGCCCCTCGCCGCGCTGCGCGACACCCCGGACTTCATGGTGATCGGCGCGCAGCGCAGCGGGACCAGCTCGCTCTACCGCTACCTCGCGGGCCATCCGGAGGGTCGCCCGAGCGTGCGCAAGGAGACGGAGTACTTCACCCGCAGCTACGGCGAGGGACCCGCCTGGTACCGATCGCACTTCACCCTGCGGCGACGGGGCGTGTCGTTCGAGGCCACGCCGGACTACCTGTTCCACCCACTGGCGCCGGCACGGGTGGCGACCGATCTGCCGGACTGCCGGCTGGTGGTGCTGTTGCGGGAGCCGGCGGCGCGGGCCCGGTCCCACTGGCAGCACATGACCCGCATCGGGTTCGAGCAGTTGAGCTTCGTCGATGCCCTGACGGCCGAGCCGGAGCGCATCGCCGACGACCTGGCCCGCCTCGAGGCGGGGGACCCGGTGGTGGAGGGCCCCCTGCTGCGGTACTCGTACCGGGCCCGCGGCCTCTACGCCGACCAGCTCGAGCGCTGGCGGGCCGTGTTCCCGGCCGAGCAGCTGCTCGTGCTGCGCAGCGAGGACCTGTTCCGCGATCCGGCGGCGACATTGGACCGGGTCGAGCGCTTCGTCGGCCTCGCGCCGTGGGTGCCGCCGTCGTTCGTGAACTGGAGCGGTCCCGGCGGCCCGAGCGGTCAGAGCCTCGAGGACGACCGGGGCGCCACGCTCGGCGACCACGAGCGGCGGACGCTGCAGGAGCTTCGCGAGAGCTACGCCGCGGCCAACCGCCGGCTGGAGGAGCTCACCGGCCAGCCCGACTGGTGGACGTGACCGACCGCGGCGCCTGACCGCCGTCAGGCGGTCCGTCGGGCGACGTCGCCGTCGACCTCGAACGTGTCGCGGACGGCGTCGTCGACGACCAGCAGGTGGGCGGCCACCGGCTCACCCATCCCGGCCACGTCGACCATGCGGGTGTCGGCGATGCGCAGCCACGCGGGGAGCTCGGGCAGGGCGTTGGCCGCGAGGATCTGGCCGAGCTGGGCCGCCTCGCAGAGTCGGGCCGCCAGGTTGACGGTGCGACCGACGTAGTCGTCGCCCTCGAGGAGCAGCACCGAGCCGGTGGCGATGCCGGCGTGGGTGTCGAGCCCCCGGTTCGAGCAGCGCAGCTCGATCTCGACGCACGCCGCGGCCAGGATCGCCGGCTCGAGGCTCACGATCATCACGCCGTCACCCAGCCACTTGGACACCCGCACGCCGCGCCGGGCCACCACGTCGCGCACGATCTGGCGGAACTCGATCAGCAGCTCGAGCGCCGGCTGCTCGCCCAGGCGCTCGCAGTAGGCGGTGAACCCGCAGATGTCGACGAAGGCGAACGAGCGGTCGACGGTGAGGGTGGCGCCCGACGAGTTGGGATGGGGCGGCTCGAGCAGGGGGTCGATGGGCGGACTGGCGATCGCCGGCGCCGGTCCTCGTCGACCGCAGTGGAGGCACGGGGGAGGAGATCCCCGTGCCGTTCCCTTCAGGTCCCGTCGGTTGCACGTTGCCTCTCCCTGATCGATCCGCCGCCGACGACGCTACCCACTTCATCGGCCCGCCCGGCAGCGAGTTGATGAACCCGCGGTGAACCTGCGGCATCACCGCAGGTCAGCGCGCATGCACCCCGATCCGTCCGCGAGGTGCCAGGATTCCGCACCCCCGAACGTCCTCGCGGCGACGACCCATCCCCACAGACACTCGGAGTGATGCCCCGATCCGTACGCCTCCGGCCCTGGCAGAAAGCGGCCCTCGAGCGGTTCCACGCCCACGAGCGGCCCGGACTTCCTCGCCGTGGCCACCCCCGGCGCCGGCAAGACGACGTTCGCCCTCACCGCCGCGGTGCAGCACCTGAGCCGCCACCCGAACCAGCGGGTCGTGGTGGTGGCGCCGACCCAGCACCTCAAGCTGCAGTGGTCCCGGGCCGCGGCCCGGCTCGACCTGCACCTCGAGCCGCAGTGGAGCCCCCGCGACGGCCGCCTGCCCGGCCGACATGCACGGCGTGGTGGTCACCTACCAGCAGGTCGCCATGCAGGCCCGGCAACCTGCGGCCCGTCGCCACCGACGCGTTCGTGATCTTCGACGAGCTCCACCACGCCGGTGACGACCGGGCGTGGGGCGACGGCATCCGCCTGGCCTTCGAGGGCGCGGCCCGCCGGCTGGCGCTGTCGGGCACGCCCGTTCCGGTCGGACACCGACCTCGATCCCGTTCGTGCCCTACGACGACTTCGGCGAGGCCCGGTCCGACTACGAGTACGGCTACGGCGAGGCGCTGTCCGACGGCGGGGTCGTGCGCCCGGTCTACTTCCCCCGCATCGACGGGCACATGGAATGGGTCGGTCCCGACGGGTCCGAGTACTCGTGCTCGTTCGACGACGCGCTCGACGCGGCCCGCTCCGGCCAGCGGCTGCGCACCGCGCTCTCGCTCACCGGCGAGTGGCTGCCGGCCGTGCTCGACCAGGCCCACGAGCAGCTCACGGCCATCCGGGCGTCGCAGCCCCACGCCGGCGGGCTGATCATCGCCATCGACCACGAGCACGCCAAGGGCATCGTCGACCTCATGCGCCGTCGCCACGGGGTCACGCCCACGCTGGTGCTCAGCGACGACCCCACCGCGTCGGCGCGCATCGAGCACTTCGCCGAGGGCTCGATGCCGTGGATCGTGGCCGTGCGCATGGTCTCCGAGGGGGTCGACATCCCCCGCCTGCGGGTGGGCGTGTTCGCCACCAACACCGCCACCGAGCTGTTCTTCCGCCAGGCCGCCGGCCGGCTCGTGCGCTGGACCCGGGGCATGCGCCACCAGAAGGCGTTCTTCTTCATCCCCGACGACCCGCGGCTGCGCACGCTTCGCGGCCCAGATCGCCGAGCAGCGCCGTCACAGCCTGCGGCGCCGCGACGATGACGAGCGGTCGGGCGCCGAGCCGGGGGCGCTCGACGAGGTGCTCGGTCGGGGCGCAGGAGGAGCAGCTGTCGCTGTTCTCGGTGATCTCGGCGGTGGCGCTGGGCCGTCCGCACGAGCCGGAGTGGCTGGCCGACGACTACGACGCCGGCACCGCCGAGGAGGTCGACGACGCCGACGACCTCGACGACTCGCTGGTCATCGACCTGGTGCCCGCCGCCCCGGCCGGGAGGCGGATCGACCCTGGCGCACCCAGTCGCTGCACCCGGCGCGAGCACAAGGCCCAGCTGCGCGACCGAGAACGCCGACCGGGCGCGCGACATCGTGCGGATGTCCGGGCCTGACCCACGCCCAGGTCAACGGCGAGCTCAACCGGCTGTCGGGCGTGGGCAAGGTGTCCGAGGCCACCGTCGAGCAGCTCGAGACCCGGCTGGCCCACGCCGACCGCTGGCTCACCCGCCTCTGACCCCCACGTCAGCCCTCACGACCGAACCCCCACGACCGAACCGGTGATGATCGGAGGGCCTCCGGACCCTCAGGTCATCACCAGAACGGGAGGAGCGGGGACGGGATCAGTGGCCGGCGGTGGCGAGGGGCGGGGGGTCGCCGGCCTGGAACAGGCCCATGGCGCCCTTGCCGACGTTGGAGAACTTGTGGGTCACGATCGGGTAGAAGCCGGTCTCGGCCAGGCTGAACTCGACGAACCCTCCCTGAGCCGGTTGCAGGTCGAGCACCTGCGAGCCGCCCTGCTGCCGGTCGGGTTGCAGGAGGTAGGCGCCCTCCTTGTAGACGGTGTCGAAGACCGTGCCCACGATGTGGAAGGCCGAGTTCTCGGACGGGCCGTCGTCGATGACCCACACGCGGACCCGCTGGTTCGGCTCGACCCGGATGGGCCGGTACTTGTACTGGTTGACGTAGCCGTTGAACACCACCGCGTCCCACGCGTCGTTGGTCATCTTGCTGAGGTCGCCCGGCTGGCCGTCGGGGCCGGTGTAGATCTCGCTCTGCACGAGCACGTACTCGTGGTCGACGGGGGCGAGCTGGGGCGGATCGATGAGGATGGCGCCGTACATGCCGTTGCCGATGTGGTGCAGGGCCGGCGGGGTGCCGCAGTGGTACATGAAGGCCCCGGCGTAGTTGGCCGTGAACTCGTAGACCAGGGACTCGCCGGGGTGGATCGAGCGCATCTCCTGGTCCCACGCGACCTTGCTGGCGTGGAAGTCGATCGAGTGGTCGAGCTGCCCCTTGTTCACGAGCGTGACCCGGAAGGTGTCGCCGATCTTCCCGCGCAGGATGGGACCGGGCACGGTCGGTGGTTGCCCGGCCAGGTTGAACGTGAACATCTGCTGGGTGACGCCGGGGGCCACCTCGATGACGTTCTCGCTGGCCTCGATGGTCAGGTCGTGGACCGTGCCCGGGAGCGGCGGCGGTGCGTTCGGGTCCCGGGCGGTGAAGGCCGGATCGGCGGCGGCGGCGAAGTCGATGGTGGCGTCGTCGCTGCTTCCCGTGGCGGTCATGCCCATGCCGGCCATCGACGACCCGCCCGACGCGGCCGCCGCGGTGGCGCCTCCGCCTCCGACCGTGAGCGTGGCCTTCATGCCGGCGTCGGCGTGTCCCGGGATGTTGCAGATCACCGGGTAGGTGCCGGCAGCCACGTCGGTCAGAATGAACGTGGCCGATCCACCGGGAGCGATGTCTGGGGACTTCTGGGCGAGGGCGGCCACCTCGAGGTTGTGCACCTGGGTGCCGGTGTTGGTGATCTGCAGCTCGATGTCACCGGGCGATGCGGTCATCGCCGACGGGGTGATCGCGAACTCCGAGAGCCCGACCGTGATCGGGCCGGTCGCACCCGAGTCCACCGCGGTGCTGGTGCCCATGGACGCGGCCACCAGGCCCAGTGCGGCGACCAGGAACGCGCCCACCGAGATGCAGAGGGCCATCATCGAGGCTGAGCGGCGGTCGTTGCGTGCCTGGGTTGCCATGTCGGCTCCCTTCGGTGCCCGCGCCTCGTTCGGGGCGGCGGGTGAGTTCTCTAGTCACTCACTACAGGACTCCAGGATCGGTTCCCTGACCAGGGCCGAAGGTCCGCGCCGCGGTCCCCTCCCGGCCTCCAGGACCGGTCAGGGCGCGAGGCCGACCACGCGGGCGAGCAGCACGACCAGCACGACGAGCGAGATCATCGCCTGCAGCATCATGAGGGCCTTGGTGGGGCGGGTGCGCACGCCCTCGCTGGTGGGCCCGAAGGTGGCGTTGGTGTTGAACGACAGGAACAGGTAGTCGAACCACCGCGGTGGGCTGTCGGGGTGGGCGCCGTTGGGTGGGAAGTCGATGGCCCCGCCCGGCAGGTAGGCGTCGGCCAACTGGTACCACAGCGAGAACACGAGGGTGGTCGACAGGTAGACCAGCCCGACGTCCCACAGCAGGGCCAGTTGGGTGGCCTGCTCGAGGTGGGCCGTGCCGACGAGCGTGGCCACGTCGGCGACCACGTTGACGGTGGCCACGCCCAGGTACCCCACCATCACCCCGACCGCGAACCGAGGCGTGCGGCGCCGGGCCGCCGCCAGGGTCAGCACCGCCAGCACGCCGAAGAGGGCGAACAGGGCGTTGCCGGCCTGGTCGAGCCAGTCGGCCACGGTGCTCGCGCTGGAGTTCAGCGTGTCGGCGAAGCGGAGCCGGGTCCCGAGCAGCAGGTCGAAGACCTCGACGACGAGGACGACCACGAAGAAGGTGACCAGGTGGATCTCCCGGTTGCTGCCGGCCCGACCCGGGATCTCCTCGCTCGAGTCGATCGGCTCGCGGAGATGCTCGAGCTCGGTCTCGGCATGGCGCTCGCGCCCGGCATCCGGTGTGGGATCAGGAGCGGCGCCGGCGTCTGCACTCGTCATCGACGGCCAAGTCTGGCAGTCGACCCCGGCCGATCCGGTGACTGGGCGGGCGGACCCCGCCGGATGGCCGGGTGGCCGGTGTGGGGCGTCAGACCTGGGCGGCCTCGAGGATGGCGAGGGCGGCCTCGGCCCGTTCCCCGTGCTTGGTCTCCTCACGACCGTTGAGGCGGAGGAGGCGGGCGACCTCGGGGTCGGGCTCGTTGTCGGCCCACCGTTGGTAGCCGGCGTCCCCGTCGAGCTCGGCCTTGATGATGAGCGGGAAGAGCTCGAGCCCGACGACGTCGGGCAGGGGCACGGTGAAGCGCTCGAGCACCTCGGACGACGGTTCGTAGTCGGTGCCCAGCTTGATGGCGATGGCCCGGCTGATGCGCCGGGCGTGGCCGACCTCCTCGCGCCCGTTGCGACGCAGCAGCTCACCGGCCTCGTCGTTGCCGACGCGGTCGGCGAGCAGGTTGTAGAAGTCCTCGCCGCTGTTCTCGACCTTGATGAGCAGCTCCATGGCGGCCACGTCGAGCGTGTCGATCTGGCCCAACGAGGCAGCGGCCGCGAAGAAGTCCTGCTGGTCGGTCATGGGAACCCCCCGATTGTCCTGGTGCCGGGAGCCACACCCCTGCTCCGGCCGACGTGCGTCGTTGGCGGCAGGCTAAGCGGTCGTCGACGCGAATCCACGCGACGGGTCACACCGTCGCGTCGGCGTGGGGTCCCGCCGCGTCCGGTTTCGTCGCGGTCGCGTCGGCCCGCCGTCGTCGGCGGCGGACGAGCAGCACCACCAGCAGGGCGATCAGCCCGAGCAGGGCCACCACGGCGGCGCCGACGCCGACCACCAGGGCCACGGCGAGGTGGTGGGTCTCGGTGGGGGTGAGGTTGCGGGTGATGCCCGACGTGGCGGCCACCGCCAGGTGGGTCAGGGTCGCCCGGCTCGACGGATCGGCCGCCTGGGACGTGCGTCGGCCCGCTGATCGTCGCCGACAGCACGTGGGTGCCGGGAGCCAGGTCGTACAGGACCAGGAACGACCCGGGCGCGCCCGTGCCGTCGGCGTCGATGCCGGCCTGCCAGCGCTCCCGGCCGTCGACGGACAGGGTGACCAGGTCGCCGGGCCGCCCCCGGAGCTGCTCGTCGAACGTGAGCCACAGCGAGTCGTCGGACGTCGCGAACGTCACGTTCGACGTGGTCGGCCCGGCCGCGTCGCCGGTGACCTCGATGTCGTCGGTCGACGCACCCGCCACGAGCAGCGGCGTCGTCGTGACGGCCAGGTGCTCGGCGACCTGTGGGCTGGGCGGACCCTCCACCTGGGTGAGCTGCAGGGGCTCGCCCACGTCGGGCTGCTCGTAGAACGTGCCCACCGATGCGTCGTCGGCTCCGGTGAGCGGCGACCAGCCGTACCCGACCTGCGGGTCGGTGGCGGCGACCGAGTCGGCGTACCACGTCGATGGCGAACGAGTGCTTCTCGGACAGGTCGCCCTCGGGTGGGGCGGTGCGCACGTCGACGACGGCGTCGAGTCCGGGCTCGGTCGAGTACCGCTCGCCCACTGCGGAGATGTAGTTGTCGACGAAGGTGCGGCCCGGCCCCCGCCCGGGGTCGAGCCGGGGGAGCTTGTAGCGCAGGGCGTTCTGGGCCCCGCCGATCCGGGTCAGCTCGCTCTCGGGTGAGTCGAGCAGCGTGAGCTGGCGGGGTCGCTCGGCCAGCGCCAGCGCCGCGGTGGTGGCCACGTTGGCGCCGAAGCTGTGCCCGATGAGGTGGATCCGACCGCCGGCCGCGGCGAAGTCCGGGACCAGGGCCTCGTCGAGGGCGACGGCCAATCGGTGCCCGTTCACCTCGGTGGCGAGCTCGGGTCCCGAGGCGTCGAGGGGGCTGGTCCCCGTCGACGACTGGTCGACCCAGCTGAACATCAGGATGCTGGATCCGGGTGACGCGGCCTGGAGCGCGGCGGCCAGCCGCTCGAAGCCCGACATCATCGACTGGCCCGCGCCGTTCACCAGCGCCGGGTCCCACGCGGTGACCAGCGTGTCGGGGTCTTCGCCTGCAGTTCCTCGTAGGCGTCGTGGTACCCGGGCGACCAGCCGTGGCTCATGACGATGGTGGGTCCGGGTGGGATCGACCGGGCCGACACCGGCTCGAAGGTCGAGCCGTTCCACCGCCCGAGGCGTTGCAGAACGGGGTAGGGGCTGAGGTTGCTCTGGACGGCCGCGGGCACGTCGACCGGCGTGGCGGGCCGCGCACGGGCCGGGGCGCCGGGGACGATCGCCGCCAGGCAGGTCGCCACGACCAGGGCCACGAGTCGGCCCGTCGTCATCCGCATGGCGTGCTTCCCTCCCCGACGAGCAGCGACCGACGGGAGCCTACGGTGGCGTCGACGGCCGGCCCCGGACCATCCGTCGCGGGCCCTCCCGCGTTCCACGGAACGAGTCGACAGCCCCACCGTCGGTGAGTTCTCGAGTGGTAGCGTCGTGACATCGGTCGGATTTCGGCTGTTTCGGGGCCGTTTTCCTTGACGGGTGACGGTGATCGAACTATCCACTTGGGCTGGCTCGAGCTTCTCGACCTTCCCTGACGCCTCGTGCGCGGGGGATCGTCGTCTCACCCCGCGGGGTGGGCACTGCTCGGCGGGCGCCGATCCGAACCCCATGGGGGCCCGATGACGCTGCGCCGATTTGCCGACCACACCCCACCGTCCTTCCCCCGCACCGGCAGGGTGCGCGGCGGTCGGTGCCGCCCCGTCGGGGTGCTGGTGGTGTCGATCTCGGTCACGCTCTCGACGCTGGCCATGCTGGCGCTGGCTCCCGGCGCCGATGCCGCCCCGTCGGGCACCTTCCTCGGCATCGACGTGTCGGCCCACAACCACGACGGCGGGGCGGCCATCAAGTGGAAGTCGGTGCGCGCCGCCGGAGTGCGGTTCGTGTTCGTGAAGGCCACCGAAGGCTCCGGTCGGGCCAGCGCGGCGTCGACCAACGCCTGGTTCAAGCAGGACTGGGACGGGGCCAGGGCCGCCGGGATCGCCCGGGGTGCCTACCACTTCGCCCGGCCCCGGTACCCGCTGTCGACCGCAGCCAGCGACGCCCGCAACTTCGTGGCCGTGCTGAAGGCCAACGGCAGCACCGGCGAGCTCACCCCGGCCCTCGACCTCGAGGTCACGGGTGGGCTCTCGGTCACCGCCCTCACCAGCTGGGTCGACAGCTGGCTCAAGGAGGCGACCCGCCTGCTCGGCCGCCGACCGGCGATCTACTCCGGCCGTGGGTTCTGGACCAGCTACCTGAACGACACGGCCAAGTTCAACGCGTACCCGCTCTGGATGGCCAACCACACCACGGCGTCGGCTCCGGTGGCGCTGCCGGGTGGTTGGCCGGCATGGAGCTACTGGCAGTACAGCGCGACCGGCACCGTCGCCGGCATCAGCGGGCCGGTCGACCTGTCGCTCTCGTGCGGGTACCCCGGCTCGACGCCCAGCAAGGCCAAGGGCAGCCGCTGCGTCCGCACGAGGAGCTGACCGCCGGGATCCCCCGCTGATCGACCGGGGTAGGTTGCGCCCGTGCCCCACGACGAGACCGACGAGATCGACGAGATCGACGAGATCGACGGTGCGCCGATCGGCCTGCTCGAGGGCATGAGCACCACCCGGGCCATCCGGCGCTACCGCGCCGAGCCCGTCCCCGAGACCGATCTGGCCACCATCCTCTGGCACGCCAGCCGTGCGCCCACCGGCTCGAACCGCCAGCCCTTCCGCTTCGTCGTGCTGCGCAACGGGCCGCGGGCCCTGCGGGCCAAGGCGGTCCTCGGCGCCGCGTTCCGGGCCGAGTGGGCGACCAAGGTGCACGCCGACGGCTACCAGCGGGGTTCGGGCGCCGATCCGAGCTCACCCAAGTCCCGCATGGCGGCCACCATGCAGCGCTTCGTCGACCGCTTCGAGGAGACCCCGGTGGTGGTGCTGGCGTGCAGCCTGCGGTATCGGGCCCCCAGCCCCCACGACGGGGCCAACGTCTATCCGGCGTGCCAGAACCTGCTGCTGGCCGCCCGGGCGCTCGGCTACGGCGGGGTCATGACGATGTGGCACGCCCTCGCCGAGCCCGAGCTCCGGCGCGCCACCGGCATCCCCGACGACGTCTGGATCGCCGCCACCATCGCCCTCGGTCGGCCCGAGGGGCACCACGGCCCGGTGCGGCGCCGTCCGCTCGGTGAGCTGGTGTTCGACGACGGCTGGGACGAGCCGGCCCCGTGGGCGACCGATCCGGAGGGCACCCGGTTCACCGCCTCCGGACCTCCTCGCTCCCCCCGACCCACCTGAGGTCGGCGGGACTCGATCGCGGCATCAAGTCAGCGCCAACCGCGGGTCAAGGGCGGGACGCGACGGTGACGGTGGCTGCGATGGGCAGCCCACCACCACCAGGAGACCGAGATGCTGACCGACCCGAATCCCCCGAACCGCCTGGCCGACCACCGGTCCGTGGGGGCGATGGAGACCCCCGCGATCGCGCTCGACGCCACCACGTTCCGGCAGTTCGTCACCGCGTCCTGGAGCCGGCCGCGGCCGGTGAACCGGGCCCGGGCGGAGCAATGGGCCTCGATGGCACCGGCTCCGGACGTCCTCGTGGCGCTCCGGCAGAAGAGCTTCGGCTGACCACCCGCCCGCTCGGCGGCCCGTCCCGACGTCCGCCGAGCGGTACCGTGCGCCCATGGCGGACACCGAGCCGATCCGGATCGTCGCCATCGACGACCATCCGCTGATCCTGCACGCGCTGGTGCGCCGGCTCGAGGCCGGTGGTGACATGGTGGTCGTGGCGGCCGAGGGCGACGGCGCCCGTGGACTCGAGGCCGTGGCCGAGCACCGGCCCGACGTGGTGATCTGCGACCTCTCGATGCCGGGAAGCGACCTGGGCGGGCTCGAGGTCATCGCCGCGGTCATCGCGGCCGACCCGGACGCCCGCGTGCTGGTGCTGAGCGCCCACACCGACTCGCAGAGCGTGGGCGCGGCCATGGCCGCCGGCGCGCTGGGGTTCGTGTCGAAGGAGGCCGACGAGGAGACGCTGTGCCGGTGCGTGGCCGAGGTCGCCGCCGGCCGGGCCGCCTTCGACCCCTCGATCGGCCCGAAGCTGGTGGCCGCCCTCCGGCCGTCGCCGGCCGAGCGCTACGGGCTGTCGCCCAAGGAGCTCGAGGTGCTGACCGAGATGGCCGACGGGCTCTCCAACGCCGACATCGGGGCTCGGCTGCACGTCTCCCCGCTCACCGTGAAGACGCACGTGTCGCACATCCTGGCCAAGCTCGGGGTGGCCGACCGGGCGGCGGCGGTGATCAAGGCCTACAAGGAAGACCTGTTGGCCTGAGGATCGCCGCCCCGTGGCTCGCCGGCGTCCGGCTCGCCGCCCGGTGCATCCTCGGCCGGGTGCTCGGTGCCCGGCGCGGGCTCCCAGGGCAGGTGGAACTCGACGGTGGTGCCACCGGCCGGGTCGGCCCCGATCGAGAAGCGCCCGCCGGAGAGCTGCACGGTCTCGCGCATCGACAGCACGCCGAGGTGGCCGTCGACCACACGGGCGTCGAGGATCGCCGGGTCGACGCCGAGACCGTCGTCGTGCACCCGCACCACCAGGCACCCGAGCGCATGACCGCACGAGCACGACGGATCGAGTTGCACGGTCACCTCCACCCGCCGGGCCGAGGCGTGCCGGGCCACGTTGCGCAGGGCCTCCTGGGCGGTGCGGAAGGCCAGCACCTCGGTCGTCGGGACGGGGCGGCCGGGCAGGTCGGCGTCGAGCTCGCCGGCCACGCCGTGATCGGCCCACAGGTGGTCGAGGCTCTGGGCGAGGGCCCCGACCAGGCCGGTGGTGGCCATCGCCGGAGGCATCAGGTCGAACGTCTGGCGGCGCAGGCTGACGACCGCCTGGTCGAGCGTGTCGCGCGCCTCGATCAGCAGCGGATCGGCGTCGCCTTCGGCGATGACCCGGTCGAGGGTCCACTCGGTGGCGATGAGCGCCTGGATGGTGTTGTCGTGCAGGGCGACGGCCAGCGACCGCTTCTCGGCCTCACGCACCCGCGTCAGCTCGCCCACCACGGCATGGGCGTTGTCGAGCGACTCGCTGGTCGCGTCGAGCAGCGCGTTCAGGCCGTGGGCCAGCTCGGCCCCTTCGAGCCCGCCGCCCGGCTCGGCCCGCTCGTCGGTGACCCGCCCGCCCTGCACGGCGTGCTCGGCCAGCGAGGCCATGGCCCGCACCGGTCGGGCCAGCCACCGGTCGACCTGCCACAGGGTCGCCAGGATGATGGCGCCGAAGCCCAGCAGCAGCACGAGCAGGTCGGTCCGCAGCACGACGAGTGGCTGGTCGGCCAGGCTCGAGGCCACGCCGACGGTGACGTCCCAGTCGGGGCCGGGCACGAACGACGAGCCCTGTTGCCACCTCCCGCGGGACCAGGTCGACGGCCCGTCGGTCGAACCCACGCCCACGAGCCCGTCCGGCCAGGCGCCGATGACGACGCCGTCCGAGCTGGTGACGGCGACCGCGCTGCCCGACGGTGACCCCGGCACCGGCCGGCGCGACGAGAACGTGGCCGGGTCCAGCGGGGTGACGACCAGTGCGGCGCCGCCGGGCAGGGTGACGGGCACGGCGAGCGAGACGGCCGGATCGCCGGTCAGGGCGTCGGGCACGAGTGACGGGGTCACCGTGGCGGCGGTCGACCGCAGCGCCGGCTCGAGCCACACCGCCGCGGCCGGGTCGATGGCCGCTCCGGGGTAGGTCGAGCAGCGCACCGCGAGGTCGGGCCCGACCACGGTGAAGGGCCCGGGTCCGATCGCGCCGATGTCGTCGAGCAGGGCCGCGCAGATGCCCGGGTCGGCGGCCGCATCGGTGCTCGCGAGCTGGGCCGCGGCCAGGCGGATGGCCCGTTCGTCCGAGCGCAGGACGATGGTGATGTCGCCGGCCTTCGACGCGGCCAGCTCCCCGGCCTGGGTCGCCAGGCTGTCGCGCTGGGCGTGCTGGGCGGCGATGGCCACCGACGTCATCACGGCCGCCGCCGTCAGCCCGCTGAGGGTGAGCACCACCACGAGGAACGTGCGGATCCGCATGGGTCGCTTCCGAAGCGGTGGGGGTGCTGCGTCGGGCACACCGCCTCCTCGAGTCTGACGATCGCTGGAGTTCTCCATCGGGTGATCGAGCGCCATCATGACGGTTCAGCCGCCCTGACGTGAGCAGGATCTCGGCCCGGCCGGCGCCGGCGCCGGGAGGTGATGGGCCCGGTGGCGTAGCCGACCGCTCACGCCCGATCCCTTGGTGCACCGGCGATCGCGATCGCCGGGAGCGTACGGTCGACGAGCCGGGACCGACGCCCGCTCGTCCGACGGGAGGAATGAGAATCGTCCCGCCGACGGATGTTGCCGGGCGCTCGCAGCGTCGATGGTCCTCCCATGGAACGTGACGAGCTCGACCTCACCGAAGCGCCACCCCATCCGTCCGGCGCCGATCGGTGGCGCACCCGTGCCGTCCTCGTGTCGGCCCTCGCCTTCGTGGTGCTGTGCACCGGGCTCACCCTCTCGTACCGCCGGGCGCACCGGGACGAGTGGGTGAAGGGCACCGCGGCCTGGCAGAGCTTCGACGTCAGCCCCGACGGGCGCACCCTCACCTTCCACCTGACGTGGATCGGTTCGTGCACGCGGATCAGCGGCGTCGACTTCTCGAGCGACCCGAGCGCCGGTGGCGACCTCACCGCCACCCTCGAGACCCGGACCCAGACCATGCGGGACGGCCACGCCCTCTTCTGCAGCCTGGGCATGGCCGTGGGCGGGACGGCCCACGCGGTCACGGTCGACCGGCGGGTGCCCGACGGCACGCTCATCACCGACGGCTCCACCCACGACGCCGAGACGTGCGGACGACGGGCGAGCCAGGCGGTCCGAGCGCCGACGGTCGTCGCGCCGGCCGCCCCTACCTGCACGTTGGAGGGTTGACATGTCCGTCGACCAGCTCGCCAACGAGGTCATCGACCGGGCGGCGGACGCGGCCGTCCCCGACCCACCCCCGGGGTCGGGGGCCGCTGCGGCTCTCCCGCTCGCACCGCCGGTCCTGGCGCCGACGGCGTCGGCTCGGTCCGGCGGTCCCGAGGTCGAGGTCGACGACCTGGCTCCCTCCCGATCTGGAGATGGCCCGTGGGGCGGGTCGCGGCGGTGGACCGACGCCCGGGTGGTGCCGATGGCGCCGACCGCGGTGGCCACGGCCTGGCTGGCGGCCCTGGCCCGGGGCGACTGGACGACGGCCTGGTCGACCACCGACGCCAACCTCCGCCTGGCCCTCGCCCAGCAGTGGCTGGACGGGCTGGGGCGCCGTGGTGACAACGTCAGCGCCTGGTCGCTGGCGGCCGAGGTCCCCCACGTCGGCATGTGGGCTCCCTTCGCCGACCACCTCTTCGGCCGCTGGGTCCGCGAGCTCGACCTTCCTCCCTCCCGTTCTGGTGATGGCCGGTGGGTCTCACGGCCCTCCGATCATCACCAGTTCGGCAGAGATCAATTCGGGAGGGATCTCCGGCCGGGCGCCGGGCGTGAGCTGTGCGTCCTCCGGATGGGTCCGGATGCGTCGTCGGGGGACCTGACCCTGCGGCTGCGGGACCGCTGGCGCCTCGCCGGCATCGGCCGTGGCGTCATGCAACCCGGCTGGCCGGCCCGCTGGATCGCCCTCGTCGACGGCGCCGATGATGTCGATGTCGCCGAGTAGCCGGCGGGCGGTCGTCGCAGTGGTCGGCCTGGGGCTCGTGTGGGCCGGGATCGCAGCCTGTGGTCGCGTCCGATCGACCTCGACCGGGTCGGTGACCTCGGGAGGAACCTCGGCGTTCGACGACGACCGCTTCGGCTTGCACTTCACCCACCCCGAAGCGTGGAGGTCACCGGCCTTCCCGACGAGACGCTCGACCCGGAGCCGGGCCACTGGTTCCAGCTCACCGTGTGCTCGCGCGTCTCGATCACGACCAGGTGATCGGCCAGGCCCGCTCGATGGTCGACTCCGTGAGGATCGGGCGATGAGGGACGGCGCATGATCGAGCACCACCATCCGCTGGACGGGCCGAACACCCGCGCCCGCCGCCGACGTGATCGTCGGGCACGACAGGCCGTGCTCGTCGCCGTCGTGGTCATGATCGTCGTAGGTGGCTTCCTGACCACCACCTCGGTCACCGGCTTCCCCGGGCCCGGTGCCATCCACCGCTATCCGATCCCCGACCTGCAGGACCTCGCGAACCGGATCAACCGGACCACCTGCTCGGGCGATCGTGACTGGGCGCCGGCGCCGGTCGCGTCGGTCGACTGGCTCCGGTCCCGGGTCCACCTGTCGCGGCCCACAGGTGTGGTGCTGGCCCGTGAAGACCGACCCATGGTCGAGAACCCGCCTGCCGGCCCGTGGACGCCCGGCGACGTCTCGATGGTGCGGTGCGTCGGAACGACGCTGGCCGGCTGATCGCGTCGGTCGGCTGACGCCGTTCGCCGCCCGCGTGACTCAGAGGTTGGCGAGGGCCCGCAGATCGGTGGCCACGTCGGCGTCGCCGAGGTGGGGGAGGCCGAGCATGTCCTCCCATGCCCGCAGGGTCGACGCATAGGACACCGGCGTGGCGTCGGGTCCGGGCCGAGCGGTCGGGGCGATCTGCATGTTCGGGACGGGATGGTCCTCGTCGAACCACACGAACACGGCGACGTGGCCGGCCTGGTACTCGGCTGACGACAGGACCCGACCGATGTTGGTGCTGGCCCAGGCATCGACCGTGCTGTTGGCGCAGTCGTGCCCGTCGTCGCAGAGCGTCGGGGTGATGAACGAGAAGGCCGGCAGATCGGCCGGGTCGAAGGTCGAGTAGGGCACGACCTCGGTGGCGCAGTTCGCCTGGTCGTCGCCGCCCCAGAAGTAGAGGGCGGGCACGTGCTTGGCCGCGTTGCCGGCGGTGGAGCACCCCACCGTCGCGCCCTCGACGTAGGACCGAGGGCTGAGCCCGGCGGCGCGCACCTGGCGGAAGATGTTGTCCTGCACCGACTGGCACGTGGTCGACGGGGCGCAGTCGTCCTTCACGGTGTTCTCGGTGCCGAGCGGGGCGGTCGTCCCCGCGGCCTGGCCCACGTACTGGCTGGCCGAGTTCTGCGCCGGGTTGGGCTCGGTGTAGTCGGCGAACGTCGAGCACTGCACGGCCAGCGAGTTGAGGTACGGCATCTTCTGGAACTGGGTGCCGCCCACGTCGGCCCAGGTCCGGTTCTCGAACGAGAACACCACGACGTGGGCGTAGTGGGACGGGGCGGTGGCCCCGTTGTTGCAGATCGTTGCCGTCGTCGGGGTCGCTTCGGTCGTCGGCGTCGCTTCGGTCGTCGTCGACGGTGTGGCCGTGGGCGGTGCGGTCGAGGTGCACGAGCTCAGCACCAGCGGGGAGGCCACGAGCAGCGTGGCGGCGAGGGCTCTGATCAGGCGAACGGGCACGGCGACCTCCCCGGAGGCGACCCAACCTAGGACACGGGTCGTCCACCCGGTGAGACCAACCACGTCGTGTCGGCAGGGCGACGGGTCCGGTGCCAGACTCCCGGGATGACTCCTGAAGAGACCGTGGACGAGTTCATCCGCCGGGTGGTGGCCGTCGATCTCGACGGTGCCGCCGCGCTGGTGAGCGACGACCTCGAGTACGACAACGTGCCGATCGGCAAGGTCACGGGGCCCGACGGCCTCAAGAGCTTCCTGAGCGCGATGGTCACCGGCATCGACGAGGTCGTCTTCGTCGTCCATCGCCAGACGGCGGTCGGCGGCACGGTGATGAACGAGCGCACCGACCGCTTCCGCCTGGGCGAGCACTGGATCGACCTCCCGGTGGCTGGGGTCTTCGAGGTCGGGGCCGACGGCAAGATCGTGCTCTGGCGCGACTACTTCGACGCAGCCACGTTCTACAGCCAGCTCGAGACGGCCACGGCCACCACCTCCTGAAGGCGAGCGACCCCGATCGCGGGTCGCCGTCGTGACGCGCGCCGACCGTGGCTGATTTCGACGGCAGGCCCGGGGGGTGGTTAGGGTCTCTAAGCAGGTAGACGGGTCGTCATCGCCCGTCACGACCCAGGGGATGCGACATGACTGACACCACCGCGGCCAGCGCGGCAGGACGAGCTCGTCGACGAGCTCCGCACGTGGCTCGAGGAGAACTGGGACCCGGACCTCACGGTCGGCGAGTGGTGGGAGCGCCTGGGCCTGGCGGGATGGGCCGCTCCGGGCCTGCCGACCAACGCCTACGGCCGAGGCCTCGGTCGCAACGACGCCGTGCGGGTGCAGACCGAGATCGCCGGCTTCGGCGCCGTCGGGGCTCCCGCCGGCCTGGGACTGCTGCTGGCGGCGCCGACCATCGCCACCCACGGCACCCAGGAGCAGATCGACCTCTACGTCCGCGACATCGTCACCGGCGCCCGCGCCTGGTGCCAGCTCTTCAGCGAGCCGGGTGCCGGCTCCGACCTGGCCGGCCTCACCACCCGGGCGGTGAAGGACGGCGACGAGTGGATCGTCAACGGCCAGAAGGTGTGGACCTCGCTGGGCCAGATCGCCGACATGGGCATGCTCATCGCCCGGACCAACGTCGACGTGCCGAAGCACCAGGGCATCACCTGGTTCGCCATCGACATGCACCAGCCCGGCATCGAGGTCCGTCCCCTCGTCGAGATGACCGGCCACGCCATGTTCAACGAGGTGTTCATCAGCGACGCCCGGGTGCCCGACGACGCCACCATCGGCGGCCTCAACAACGGCTGGGCCGTGGCCAACACCACCCTCATGCACGAGCGCTCGGGCCTCGGCGCCGGCGGCGGGTCCGCCGGCGGCGGCATGGTCGTCCCCGGCACCGTCGCCGACCAGCTCGGCCGCCGGGTGGGCGACTTCGCCGTCGTTCCCGGCACGCATCCCGCGTGGTCGGGGTGCCGTCGCCGGCGGTGGTGGCTTCGGCGGAGGCGCCAAGTTGCTGATCGACCTGGCCAAGGGCAACGGCACGGTCACCGACCCGACCATCCGCCAGGACCTCATGCGGCTGCACACCGAGGGCGAGATCGCCCGCATGGGCAACCTGCGCCTCAAGGCGGCCAAGAAGGCCGGCAAGGACATCCCCGGCATGGCCAACATCTCCAAGCTGGCCATGAGCAACATGCTCCGCCTGCAGCGCGACCTCAGCCTGCGCATCGTCGGGGCCTCGGGCATGCTCCACGCCTACAGGGACGAGGACCGGGCCGCGCTCGACGCGGCCACCGGCAACCCGTTCCTCGGCCATGGTCACGAGCATGGCGCTGTGGGCCCAGGCCCCGCCCATCTACGGCGGCACCGACCAGATCCAGCGCAACATCATCGGTGAGCGGGTGCTGGGCCTGCCCAAGGAGCCGAACAACGACAAGGTGGTGCCGTTCTCGGAGCTCCCGAAGAACGCCTGACCGACCCACGACCGGCACCGCGCCGCCCCGGCCCGGCGAACTTGCGTAGGTTTCCCGGGCGAGACGCCACATTTCCACGCAAGTTCGGAGGTAGGGGCCCATGAAGTACCGCACCCTGGGACGCACCGGGCTCAAGGTCAGCCCGCTCTGCCTCGGCGCCATGATGTTCGGCGCCTGGGGCAACCCCGATCACGACGAGTCGGTCGCCATCATCAACGAGGCGATCGACGCCGGCATCAACTTCATCGACACGGCCGACGTCTACTCGGCCGGCGAGTCCGAGGAGATCGTCGCCAAGGCCATCGCCGGCCGGCGGGACCAGCTCGTGATCGCCACCAAGGTGCACGGGCCGATGGGGGCCGACCCCAACCAGGCCGGCAACTCGCGTCGGTGGATCATGCGGGCGTGCGAGGACAGCCTTCGACGGCTCGGCACCGACTACCTCGACCTGTACCAGATCCACCGTCCCGATCCCGGCACCGACATCGAGGAGACCCTCGGCGCGCTCGACGACCTCGTCCACCAGGGCAAGGTCCGTTACCTCGGCAGCTCGACGTTCCCGGCCAGCGCCATCGTCGAGGCCCAGTGGGCGGCCGAGCGGCGCAACACCCAGCGGTTCGTCTGCGAGCAGCCGCCGTACTCGATCCTCGCCCGGGGCATCGAGTCCGAGGTGCTGCCGACGTGCGAGCGCTACGGCATGGGCGTGATCGCCTGGAGCCCGCTGGCCGGCGGTTGGCTCTCGGGCAAGTGGCGCCTCGGTGCCGGTGAGCTCACCAGCCGGCGGGCCAGCCGCATCCCCGACCGCTACGACCTGTCGAAGCCCGAGAACCAGGCCAAGCTCGAGGCCGCCGACGCGCTGGCGGAGCTGGCCGAGCAGCACGACGTGTCGCTGATCCACCTGGCCCTGGCCTTCGTGCTGAACCACCCGGCGCTGACGGCCGCCATCATCGGGCCGCGCACCAGTGAGCACCTCCGGAGCCAGCTCGGCGCGGCCGAGGTGACCCTCGACACCGACCTGCTCGACGCCATCGACGAGATCGTCCGGCCCGGCTCCAACTTCAGCTGGGCCGACGCCGGCTACGTGCCGCCGGCCATCGCCAGCCCCTGGAAGCGGCGCCGGGCCCGGCACTGATCAGCCGGTCAGCACCGGCGGTACGACCACGGGTGCCGTGGGGGCGGCCGGTGGTGTCGTGGACGGCGTCGTCGGGGTGGTGACGGCGAAGGCGATCGACACGGTGGTCGAGCGATCGGGCACGAAGCTGAACCCCCACGACACCAGCACCACGCAGCCCCCGGTGACCGTGGTGCAGTCGAGGGGGTCGCCCAGCGGCGGATCGAACCGCGGATGCACCGTCAACGGCAGGTCGATCGAGCCGTCGGCCGCAGGAACGCCCTGGGCCTGGTGGTCGAGGTCGCAGCGGTACCCGACGTCGGTGGTGCCCACCGCGCACACGAAGGCGTAGCCCGCCTCCCGGAACGAGAGGTGCTCGCCGTGGACCTGCACGACCTGGCCGTCGACCAGCCCGGTCGACGGCGTCACGGTGGCCGCGACCGGGGGGAGCAGCGGGGCCGACGGGTCGAACGCGAGCGGGGCGGCGGGCCACTGCCCGGCGTCGATCAGGAAGCCCACGCCGATCTCGCAGCCACTCGCGTCGGTGCGGCAATCGACCGCCGTGCCGTCGGGCAACCAGATCCGGGCGTCGACCCACATGTTGTAGGGGATCACGTTGCCCGAGCTGTCGATGTCGATGAAGTCGGCGTTGCCGGCGTCGCAGTCGGCCTCGGTCACGGCTCCGCCTCGGCACTCGTACACCTCGAGCAGCGCGTTGGGCTCGAACCCGCTCCCCGTCACCTGCACCTTCTGGAAGTCGACCAGCCCCGTGCTGGGCGTGACGGTCACGGTCGGCCCGGCCGCCCGGGCGGGTGACGTCCCCACGGTCAGCGCCGCCGCCACGACGACCGCCACGATCGCCACCTGCTTCCAGTGCCTCGTCCCACTTGACCTCGACCCGGCTGACATGGTTCCCCTCTCCCTGGTCTCCTGTCGATCACACCGCAGCGACGACGCCGCCACCAGGGTCGATGGTCACCTTGACCGGGCATCCGATCCTGATGGCATGCGCCGCTCCCGGAGCACCCTCCGTCGCCACTTGTGCAGCGCATCGGGGCGCGGGCAGGAGATTGGGTCCGTCCGCGGCCAGGCGATCCCTCGCCTCGGCGCTGGTCAGGCCGGTGGGCGCGGCCGGCGCCGACGCCGTGCCCGGATCGCGGATCGCGGCCATGCACGATCGTCGCGCGCTGCGGGCCCGCGGGATGGCGCCGTCACCCGAGCCGTTCTGCCCGGTACGCGACAGACCGTGACCAGGCCGTCTATCGTCGGGCGCTCCGGGCCCTGATCGAGGAGGCGGCCGATGTTCACGCGCATCGTGGTGGGAGCGGCAGAGACCGAGGCCGCCCGCAAGGCCATCGACACGGCCGTCGACCTGGCGCGGGTGACGGGGGCCGATCTGCACCTGGTGCTGGCCTTCGATCCCTACCTCGATCGCATCGAGCCCGAGACGCGCCCCGGCTCGGGCCATGCCACGGAGTTCCTCGAGTCGATCGCCGCCTCGGCCGGGGACCTGACCACCAGCGTGCACCCGGTGGGGGGCGATCCGGCCGAGGCCATCCTCGACGTGGCCCGCGACACCGACGCCGACCTCATCGTCGTGGGCAACAAGGGCATGCAGGGACCCGGGCGCATCCTGGGCAGCGTCACCAACACGGTGAGCCACCACGCGCCCTGCTCGGTGCTGATCGTGTCCACCACCTGACCCGACCGGCGGGCCGGACTGCGGCGATCAGGCGGAGGCCGGCGACGGATCGCGGCGAGCGTAGGACCACCCGGGACCGCGCACCACGTGCGAGAGGCGGTCGCGCCAGGTGCGCGACCGGCCGACGTCGCGCAGCATCTCGGTGTGCTCGTTGGTGATCACGCGCACCGGGTTGAACGTGTCGATGTTCTTGGTGAGGCCGTAGACCACGGGCTCGTCCTCGCGCTCGAAGGTGCCGAAGAGCCGGTCCCAGATGATCAGGATGCTGCCGTGGTTGCGGTCGAGGTACTGCCGGTTGCTGCCGTGGTGCACCCGGTGGTGCGACGGCGTGTTGACCACCTCTTCGAGCGGGCCGAGCGAGCGGATCGTGTCGGTGTGGATCCAGTACTGGTAGAGCAGGTTGATGCCGCGGGCCTGGGCGATCAGCGCCGGGCCGGATGCCGAGCAGGGCGAGCAGGCTGTAGGGCACGAAGGTCCCGAGGGCGTCGGCCACCGGTTGGCGCAGCGCGGTCGACAGGTTGTAGCGCTCGCTCGAGTGGTGCACGACGTGGATCGCCCACATGTAGCGGCTCTCGTGCATGAAGCGGTGGTTCCAGTAGTAGATGAAGTCCCAGCCGACGACGGCCGCGGCCAGCGCGGCCGGGCCGGCGCCGAGGTCGCGCACGATGCGCCGCTTCCACATGCGGTCGGCGGTGGTGCGCGACGCCCACGTGGACGTGATGGCGATGCCGCCGGCCACCACCGCGGCCACGCCACCGACGGCCGCGACCCGCGCCGCCAGGCGTGCGTCGGCGGTGCCGGCTCGGCATCGGCTCGCGGCGTCGGCGCCGGTGTCGGGCCGCGTCGGGCCAGCACGTCGGCGACGGTGGTGACCGCGGCGGCCCCGAGCGCGCCGGCGACCAGGACCTTGCCGTACTTCCCCTTGCCCGGGACGATCGGGCCGAGCAGCTTGGGCACGACGATCGGCGCCAGCAGGCTGGCCACGCCCATGGTCAGGCTGGTGATCGTGTCCTGGCGCTCGTAGTCGGCCGCGCTCGGCCCGCGCTCCTCGGCCCGCCGGCGCAGGTACAGGTGCTCGGCGCCCATCGTCCCGAAGTAGACGGGGACGGCGAGAACGGTGGCATCCATGGTCGTCCCCTTCGACGGCTCGGGCCCGATGACGGCCCGAGGCTACCCGCCCCCACCCCCTGGCCCCCAGTCCGACCCGGTCGCCGTTCGCGCTCGATCCCCGAGGCTAGGGACCGAGGACCCTGCCGCAGGCATCGACCTCCTGCAAGGCTGCACGCCGAGAGAGGTGACACGGGAGGGGCACATGGCCGCCGATGTGGAGGCTGAGGGCGAAGTCGAGAACGATCACCAGCCGCAACCGACGCGGCACCGGCGCCGCTGGCTGATCGCCGCGGTCGTGGCCGCGGTGGTGCTCGTGGCCCTCGGGTCGCTGGTGTGGATCGCCGTGCACGCGGGGAAGGTGCACCAGGTCGAGGTGCAGGACGCGGTCGACCGCTACCGCGCCGGCGCGACCGACGCCACCGACGGGGCCTCGCAGGTCGGCCCCTCGCCGGGCGTGTACCGCTTCAGCGGCTCCGGCACCGAGAAGCTCAGCCTGCAGGCCACCGTGCGCCAGATGGGACCGACGATGCCGGTCACCGTGACCCGCGACGGCGACGAGTGCTGGCGCTTCCGCATCGAGTACCACGACGACCACTGGCAGGACTGGCACTACTGCTTCCAGGGCGGCCAGTTGCTCGACCTGGGCGGTCAGGTGCACCAGCGCTTCGACTTCGGGGCGTTCAGCTACGACAGCGACAACACCACCGTGTGCGATCCGCCGTCGGTGGTGCTGCCTGCCACGGTGGCGCCCGACGACTCGTGGACGCAGGCGTGCAGCATGGGCGAGGGCGACGCGACCCACCAGGAGGGTCCGGCCACGTACGTCGGGGAGGAGGTCATCGCGGTGGGGGGCGTCGACGTGCGGGCCTACCACGTGCGTTGGGAGCGGACCTTCACCGGTGGGCAGACCGGGCACAGCGAGAATGACACCTGGTTCGCCATGGACACGTTGCTGCCGATCCACAACGTGTGGTCGACCAAGGTCGACTCGCCCTCGCCGGTCGGCGGCTCCGTGACCTACGAGGAGCAGGGCACCTGGACGACGGACGCGCTCACCCCCGAGCAGTAGCCGACCCCCGACCGGTCGCGGCTCTGATCCCCGAACCACGCGCCGATCCCGGATCTGGTCGAAGATTGGTCGATGAGGGGAACCACGAGCGACGACACCGCAGGCCCGGGCATCGACTACGACCCGGCCGACCCGGCCACCATGCGCGACCCGTTCGCCGTCTACGAGCGGCTGCGCGACGAGGCGCCGGTGCTGCACCTCGATGACAAGGACGTGTTCGTCGTGTCCCGGTTCGACGACGTCTGGTCGGCCGCCCGCGACACCGAGACGTTCTCGTCGGCCCAGGGGCTCACCTACGAGCGCGACGAGATCGGCCAGTTGGGCCTGGTGCCGACGATGGTGATGGTCGACCCGCCGCTGCACACCACCTTGCGGCGCCTGGTCGGCCGGGGGTTCACCCCGCGGCAGGTGACCACCCTCGAGCCCGACGGTGCGCCGGTTCGTGGTCGAGCGGCTCGAGCGCCTGCGGGCCGACGGTTCCGGCGACTTCGTCTCCGCGTTCGCCGGACCCCTGCCGAGCTTCGTCGTCGCCACCTACCTCGGGGTGCCGGAGGAGGATCGGCCCCGGTTCGACACGTGGAGCAACGCCATCGTCGCGGCCAATGCCGGCGGTGACGTGCTGCGCGACGCGGCCGGTGCGGTGGCGGACCTCTACGGCTACTTCAGCGAGCTGGTCGAGCGTCGCCGGGTCGAGCCGGGCGACGACATGATCTCCGACCTCATCGCCGCCGACATCGACGGCGACCCGGTCGATCTGATCACGATCCTCGGGTACGCGTTCGTGATGATCGCGGGTGGCAACGACACCACCACCGGGCTGCTCGGCGGGGCGGCCGTGCTGCTCACCGAGCACCCCGACCAGCGTGCTCGCCTGATCGACGACCCGTCGATGATTCCCGGGGCGGTCGAGGAGCTCCTGCGCCTCACGTCACCGGTGCAGGGCCTCGGTCGCACGACCACGAGGGACGTGGTCGTGGCCGGCACCGAGATCGCGGAGGGCTGCAAGGTGCACCTGCTCTACGCCTCGGCCAACCGCGACCCTCGCGAGTTCGGCCCCGACGCCGAGCAACTCGACGTCGGCCGGGCCATCCCCCGCCTGCTCACCTTCGGCTCGGGCGCGCACTTCTGCCTCGGGGCCTCGGCCGCTCGGCTCATGGGCCGGGTCGCCCTCGAGGAGCTGCTGCGCCTCGTTCCCGACTTCCGCGTCGACGCCGAGGCCGGCCGCTACGCACCCGGCGCGTTCGTCCGGCGGCACGAGTCCCTCCCGTTCACGGCCGGTTGATCTCGGGCGCGGACGGCGAGACGATGACGACCCGCGACCCAGGAGGCACCCGGATGGTCCAGGTTCGATCCGACGGCGATCTCGGCACCGTCCTCGGTGTGTTCGCCCACCCCGATGACGAGGCCTACCTCGCGGGCGCGCTGATGGCGACCGCCGTCGACGCCGGCCGACGGGTCGTCTGCATCACCGCCACCCGCGGCGAGCTCGGGTTCCCTGATGACGATCCGCGGTCGATCGACGAGCGCAAGGCGGTGCGGCAGGCGGAGCTGGCGGCGTGCCTGGAGGTGCTCGGGGTCGAGGAGCACGTCTGGCTGGACTACCCCGACGGCGGCTGCGCGGACGTGGCCGATCACGAGGCGGCCGCCCGGCTGGCCGAGCACATCGACGACGTGCGTCCCGACACCGTGCTCACGTTCGGCCCCGACGGGCAGACCTACCACGAGGACCACATCGCGGTGTCCCGGTGGACCACGCTGGCGTGCCGGCGGGCCGCCCACGACCCGCGCCTGCTGTACGCCGTCATGACGCCGGAGTGGATCGAGGCCATCGGCCGCCTGGTCGACCTCGACCAGATGATGATGGTGCCCGGTGTCGAGCCGCCGACCACGCCGGTCGACGACCTCTCGCTCTGGTTCGTGGCCGAGGACCCGATCCTCGAGCGCAAGGTGCAGGCCCTCGAGCGCCAGGCCAGCCAGGTCGACGCCTTCATCGCCATGGCCGGCCGTGACGCCTACAAGGCGCTCAACGCCGACGAGACGTTCCGCGACCCCACCCCCGACGACTGGCGGTTCTAGTCGATCCGGTCGGCACCAGTCCGGCCTCAGGCGCCGAGGGCGGCCTGTCGGTCCCAGCCGGCCGGATCGGTCGGGGAGTGCCACGTCGCCGTCTGCTCCCGGGCCCATCGCGCCCAGTCGGCGAGCAGGCGCTCGTGGTCGAGCTGGAAGCGCAGCGCGAGGGCATTGATGGCCTGGCGGCTGCGGAACTCGTCGGGCACCGGTTCGTCGGCGTCGATCATCGAGCGCAGCTCGGCGCCTCGGCGGGTGGCGACGGCCTCGACCTGCTCGAGCGTCTCGCGCAGCTGCTCGAGCGTCCCGCCGTCGGCGAAGAACACGCGGACCATGGCCTCGAGCTCCAGCATCGGCGGCTCGGACGGTTCGCCCAGCCAGCGCCGGAGCTCATCACGCCCCGCCGCGGTGATGGTGTACACGGTGCGGGGCCGCCGGCCCGTTGGTTGGGCCGTGGCGGTGGCGAGACCGGCGGCGACGAGCCGCTTGGGCTCGTCGTAGAGCTTCCGTTCGGCCCGCGGCCAGAACCAGCCGAGGCTGCGCTGCACCTGCTTGGCCAGCTCGTAGGAGGTCCAGGGCTTGAGTGCGAGGAGACCGAGGATGGCGTGGGAGGTGGTGCTCAGCGGCGTGCTCGGCGAGGCCATGACGAACACCTTGACATACTGCCCTGGGCAGTGTCTACTCGATCACATACTGCACAGGGCAGTATTGATCGAAGGAGCAACGAGATGATCACCGACCTGACCACCAGTGACCTGACCACCAGCGACCCGACCACCAGCGAGCCGGGGCCGGCCGCGACGTTCGTGCGGCACCGGGACGAGGGGCGGGCCACCTGGATGCTGAACGGCCTCGTCGTCACCAAGGCGACCGTCGACGAGACCGGTGGAGCCTTCGGGTTGATGGAGCAGTTGCTCAGCCCGGCGGCGAACCCGCCGCTGCACGTGCACACCGACGAGGAGGAGAGCTTCTACGTGCTCGACGGCGAGCTCGAGCTCGAGGTCGACGGTGCCTTCGTCCATGCCCGCCCCGGCACCTTCGCCTTCGTTCCGCGTGGGGTCGTGCACCGGTTCCGGGTGCTCACCGACACCGCTCGCGTCCTCGTCTTCGCGTCGGCCCCGGGCGGCGCGCCGGGTGGCGGGGTGGAGGAGTTCTTCGAAGCGGTGGGGGAGCCCGCCGCCGCACCGGTGCTGCCGGTGCCGTCGCCGCCGGACCTCGACCTCGTCGCCGCGGCCGCGGCCCTCTGCGGCATCGAGCTGCTCGGCCCCCCTGCCGCGTCATGAGGCTGCTGGTCACCGTCGCCCACCCCGACGACGAGGCCTTCGGGTGCGGGTCGGTCCTGGCCCATGCCTCGGCCCGCGGTGTGGGCGCCACGGTGGTGTGCGCCACCCGGGGTGAGCTCGGTGAGCCCGCCCCGGGACGCGGCGTCGACCACCGGGATCTCGGCTCGGTCCGTGAGGCGGAGCTGCGCCTCGCCTGTGCCGGGCTCGGCGTCGACCGGGTCGAGGTCCTCGACTGGATCGACTCGGGCATGGACGGACCGGCCGCGTCGGGCTCGCTCGCGGCCGCCGATCCCCGCTCGGTGGTCGCCGCCCTCGTCGCGCTCATCGACGACGTGCGCCCCGATGTCGTGGTGACCCTCGACGCCAGCGACGGCCACCGGGACCACGCGGTCATCCGTGACGCCACCCTCGCCGCGGTCGAGCAGGCCGGGCACCGGCCGGGTCGCACCTACCTCTGGTGCCTCCCCCGATCGCTGCTCGGCCCGTTCACCGGCAACGACGACCTCGGCACCCCCGACGCCGACATCACCACGGTCGTCGACGTCGGCACCCTCATCGACGAGCGTTGGCGGGCGATGCGAGCGCACGCCTCGCAGGTTCCGCCGTACGACGCGATGGACGAGGAGCTCCAGCGCCGCTTCCTCGCCACCGACCGGCTCCGGCGCGTCGACCCACCGTGGGTCGACGGCCCCCTCGAGCAGGACTGGATCCCCGCCGCCGGGTGACCTCGGTCGGCGGCGGGCGTCGGTCGACGGCGCCGTCCCGATCAGAGATCGACGTGGGTCCGTGAGCCGGACACGTCGGTGGCGACGACGTCGAGGATCGATCCAACCGCCACGCCGATGGTGAAGTCCAGGCCGGCCGGGTGGCCGTCGACCAGCACCGTGGGCGGCGTGGTGACGGTCGGCCGGGGCAGCGCCAGGACCGCGTCGACGAACAGGTCGATGCGGTTGCCGGGCCCGACCGACTCGGTGAAGCCCGGCCGGTCCCCGTGGGTCACGGCGACGGCGGCGCGGCGAGCGGCATCGATCGGCCGCAGTCGGGACAGCGCGGCCTGGGTGACGGCCGCGTCGGCCGCCCCCACGTGGCCGGCGATCAACCGGCTGTCCCCGGTGCGGGCCACGACCTCGAGCCGCACCGACGGCATGGCGGCGACCGCCAGGTCGAGCGCGGCGAGGGCGGCCCGGGCGTTCTGCTCGAGCACGTCGATCCAGCGGGCCGCGGCTGCGTCGAAGGCCGTGTTGCCGGCGCGGAGCACGTGGGTGGCATCGATCTCGGATTGCAGCTCGGCCCGCAGGTCGCGCTCGCCCACCAGGTCACGACGGCCGTCGACGAGAGCATGGCGCACCTGCTCGAGCAGGGGGCCGACGACGATCGACTCGGTCGGGTCGACGAGGGAGCTCCGGCTGTTCTCGGCGAGCTTGGTGAGGGCCCCCGCTTCCCCGCCGCCGACCTCCGCCAGCGCGGCGCGCCACGACGACTCCGGCTCGTACCAGGTCGGATGATCGACGTAGTCGGCCAGCGTGGTGAGGGTGATCAGGTTGGTGGGCCACGGCGACTGCACGTTGGCCAGCACGCCCTGCACGGCGGTGCCCAACGTGGCGTCGAGCCCCTCGGACGGCCCGAGGTTCAGGCGCCGCTCGCTGCCGGCGAACCCGGTGTAGTCGTTGACCGGGAAGTTGTCCCAGAGCACCACCCGGCGGCCGAGCACCGTGTCGATCGCCTGGGCCTGCTGCGTGGTGACCGTGGGGGACACCACCCCGACGCCCGTCCAGAACACGTCGATCGAGGGGTCCAGGCGTTGGGCGACGGCGGTGGAGTAGGGCGTGGCGCTCGTGCCGGTGAACTCCGACAGGACGGTCAGCACGTCGATGCCCGGCAGCCGGGCCCGGAGCGCGTTCAGCAGGTCGGCGGTCATCCGGCCTCGAGCGGCAGGCCCGGTGCCGTAGATGGCCCGGTCCGCGTCCGTGCCCTGAGCGGCCACGTCGTCGAACCCGACCATCACCCTCGACGACCCGGCATCGACGAACGGCTGGAACTTGGCCACGAACGCGTTTCGGTCGGCGGCGCACGAGAAGCAGAGGTCGACACCCGGGTGCAGGGCGGGGACCCAGTCGATGCCGAGCCGGTGCGCCTCGACGACCTCGTCGGAGAACTCGGCCATCGTCGCCGCTGGGTACGGGGTGCGCCAGAGCGTGTCGGAGTAGGTGTCGAGCTTCGGCGCGTGGACGTAGGTGTTCATCCGGTGCGCGGCCATCCACGTGAGCATGGCGGTGCGTTGGGCGTGGGTGTACGGCGCCGAGTAGGACCCCTCGATGACCCCCCGGAGGGCGAAGGGCGGACCGCTCCCCTGGGTCCTGGGCGAAGGCGGGGCACCGACCGCGATCGGGTGGAGGGGGCCGGACGTGGTCGGCGTGCCCCCGAGCGGCGTCGGTCCGCGACCTCTGCCGTCCGTGGCCTCCGCGCCGTCGACCGTGACGGAGACCGACGCCGAGGACGACGTCGAAGCCGAGGTCGAGGTCGAGGTCGAGGTCGAGGTCGATGTCGACAGGGTCGGCGACATCGCCTCCTCGAGCGGAGCCCCGGCCGGCGGCGGCCGGGCGGACCCGTTCGCTGTGGCCGGGGGCGACGGCCGGTCGGCGCAGGACACGACGATCACCACGAGGGTGGTCGCGGCCACGGCGGACCGGACGGCGGCGGAGGAGGCGCGCATGGTGATCGGTCGCCATCGTCGCAGATCCCACCGATCCGTGGGGCGGTGGACCGGGCCGGAACCGAGCGATACATTCGCCGGCAGGGCGACCATAAGGCAGTCGCATGATCCGGAGCCGTCGGTCGAGCGGCTCGAGTCCCGACATGGGTCCGGGTCACCCGGGGGGAGCAGACATGAGCGAGACGTTCGTCGAGACGACGGCCGGGCCGATCCGAGGTGAGCTCACCGACGGGGTCCACGTCTTCAAGGGCGTGCCCTACGGCGGACCGACCGGTGGGCTGGGCCGATGGCGCCCGCCGGTGCCGCCGGAGCCCTGGTCCGAGGTGCGTGACGCCACCTCGTTCGGTCCGTCGTGCCCGCAGCCGCCGGCCCGGCCCGACGGGTGGGCCCCTGAGGCGTTCGAGTCCGAGGACTGCCTCGTGCTCAACGTCTGGTCGGCGGGTCTCGAAGGCGACCACCGCCCGGTCATGGTGTGGTTCCACGGCGGCGAGTTCGCCATCGGCAGCGGTTCGTGGGCCGTCTACGACGGCGCCAACCTGGCCCGCCGCGGCGACGCGGTGGTGCTCACCGTGAACCACCGGCTCGGTGCCCTCGGGTACCTGCACCTCGGCGAGCTGCTGGGTGGCGAGTACGCGTCGTCGGGCAACGTCGGCATGCTCGACCTGGTCGCCGCGCTCGAGTGGGTGCGCGACAACGTCTCCCGCTTCGGCGGCGACCCGGGCAACGTCACGATCTTCGGCGAGTCGGGTGGCGGCGCCAAGGTCAGCACGATGCTGGCCATGCCGGCGGCGGCCGGGCTCTTCCACCGAGCCGTGATCCAGAGCGGGCCGAGCCTGCGGGTGCAGACGGTCGAGCAGGCCACCGACCGGGCGGCGAAGCTGCTGGCCGAGCTCGGGCTGTCGGTCGACGGCTCGGCCGACCTGCGTGAGGTCCCGGCCGAGCAGATCGTGGCCGCCCAGATCGCGGTGTCGCCGGCCGGCGGGTCCGGCATGGGGTTCTCGCCGGTGCTCGACGGTGCGGTGGTCACCGACCACCCCGGCAAGGCCCTCCGGCGCGGCACCGCGCCCGACGTGCCCATGCTGATCGGCTGCACGCGGGACGAGGGGACCCTGTTCCTCGCCGGAGACCCGGCCTTCGCCGATCCCGCGAGGCTCGACCAGGCCGCCCTCGAGCGGCGCCTCGACCGCTTCGGTCTCGGCGAGAACCGCGAGCGCGTCCTGGCCGCCTACCGGGAGAGCCACCCCGACGACTCGCTGCTCGACACTCTACATCGCCATCGTCTCGGATCAGATGATGCGGGTGCCGTCGATCAAGATGGCGGAGCTCAAGCTGGCCGGCGGCGAGGCGCCGGTGTTCATGTACCTGTTCGAGTGGGCGGCCGGCCCGATGCGCTCGGCCCACGGCTTCGAGCTGCCGTTCGTGTTCGACAACGTGGGCGGCGACGTGCTCGGCCCCGTCGCCGGGGCGGGCCAAGCTGGCGGCCGAGATGAGCGAGGCGTGGCTGGCCTTCGCCCGGGACGGCGACCCGACCCACGACGGGCTGCCCGACTGGCCGGCCTACGACCTCGACGACCGGGCCACCATGATCTTCGACCGGGGTGCCTGCCACGTGGAGCTCGACCCGCGGGCCGCCGATCGGGTGGCCTGGGACGGCATGGCCGTCCGCTCGATCACCGGCTGACCGGAGCCGCGCCCCCGCCGATGTGCGGGAGCGGGGTCCGGGGCCGGGGAGGTCAGGCGGCCGACGGCTCAGCCGGCTCCTCGCCGAGCAGGCCGAGCAGCAGCTCGAGGTCGGCCTGGCCGACCAGCGGGGCCGCGGGCAGGGTCGCCAGCAGCTCGAACAGGTCGAACGCGGTGCGCATCCGATCGCCGTCGAAGGCGGGCCCGTGGGCGCCGACGGCCACGGTGATGTCGGCCCGGCGCAGCTCGCCGACGTGGGCCGAGTAGCGGCCCGGATCGAGCCACTGGTGCCAGGGGCTCAGCATCCGCTGGGCCTGCAGGAAGCTCTCGCGGAACGGCTCGAGCTCGAGGTCGGCGGCCCGCTCGACCTCGTGCGGCACGCCGACGGCGAACGAGTCCGCCGCCCAGTACACGCCCGTGCTGGTGTCGAGCAGGCCGCGGGTGGTGGGGCTGTCGAACGTCGGTGGCACCAGAGCGGTGAACGTGCGGTCGGCGGTCACCAACGAGTCGCCGGGGTTGAGGATGCGAACGCGCTCGAGCGGCACCAGGTCGCCGCCCCCGCTCATCCGCTCGACCGTGAACCAGTTCGTGACCAGCGTCGCGTTCGGGCAGCGGTCGAGGACGTCGCCGAGGTTGCCGACGTGGTCGACGTCGTCGTGGGAGAGGAACACCCATCGCACGTCGTCCGGGTCGACCAGCTCGAAGGTGCGATCGAGCCACTCGGGACGCACGAGGGCGGCGCCCGTGTCCACGAGCACGGGCTCGGCACCGCGGATCACCAGCGTGTTGAGCGAGACCATCTCGGGCAGCAGCCCCTCGCCGGCCAGCAGCCGGACGAGGAAGGTCTCGGGGGCGAGGGTCTGGGTGTCGAGGAAGCGTCGGGGGATCTCCATCGGGCGGTGCTCCTTGCGTGCTCGGCCGGGGCCGTGGGCCCGGACGATCCGGGCGACGGTGGTCAGTGGGCCACGGTCCCCTTGACCGCGACTCGACGGCGGCTGGAGGCACCGGGTCGGCGCACCGGGCCCGGGTTGCAAGCGGGCGTCAAGCCGCGGTGGAGCACGTCGGGGGACAACGGAGGCCACCAGAGCCCACGACCGACGTCGTCGGCACCACCCGGCCCCGCCCAGGAGGACCAGTTCCATGCACATCGGCATCCACACCGCTCAGATCGGGCCGCTCGCCGGCCCCGACGCCATCCGGGCCGCGGCCCTCGCCGCCGAGGAGATCGGCTACTCGTCGATCTGGGTGCTCGATCGGCTCCCGGCCGCCATCGAGCCCCGCGAGGGCTACGCCGGCATGCCCGGCGTCGAGCTGCCGGCCGAGCAGCGCCGGGCCCTCGACCCCTTCGTCGTGCTGGCCGCCACCGCCGCCGCCACCACCCACGTGCGCATCGGCACCAGCGTGCTGGTCGCCCCGTGGTACCCGCCGGCCGTGCTGGCCCGACTGCTCACGTCGCTCGACGTGATCAGCGCCGGCCGCCTGACGGTCGGTCTCGGCATGGGCTGGTCGACCGACGAGTTCGAGGCCGCCGGCGTGTCCAAGCGAGGCATGGCCGCCCGCCTGGAGGAGGCGCTCGACGTGCTCGACGCCCACTGGTCCGACGGCCCCGTCGCCTACGAGGGCGAGCACCTGCGCATCGTGCCGTCCCACAACGAGCTGCGCCCCGTGCAGCACCCCCGGCCGCCCGTGCTGCTCGCCGCCTACTCCCCGGCCGGCCTCGACCGGATCGCCCGGCGAGCCGACGGGTGGAACCCGGCCGGGCTCCCGGTCGAGATGCTCGCTCCGATGTGGGCCCAGGTGCGCGACCTGACGGCCTCGCACGGCCGTGATCCCGACGCCATGCGGCTGGTCGTCCGGGCCAACATCCACCTGTCCGAGCGCCCGATCGAGGGCGAACGGGAGTCCTACGCCGGGTCGATCGACCAGGTCATCGAGGACGTGATCGCCACGCGCGACGCCGGAGCGGACGAGGTGATCCTGGGCCTCATGGGCCCGGTCGGGCTCGACGAGATGCTCGACGGCTACGCCCGCATCGCCGACGGGGTGGGGCTCGGGGCGGTCGGCCGGGTCGCCTGACACCGGTGCCCGGCCAGTGGCCGGGCGGCGCCGAGTGCACCCGGCCGGGCCGCGGGCGGGGTGCCCGGCGTCGCCTACGTTGGCGACCTCCAGGGTGAAGAGCGGTCGGAGGGCAGCCCGTCGGGACGGAGACCGGGCACATGCGATTCAGCGTCCTCGGGCCGCTCCAGGTGCTCGACGACCAGGGCGAGATCGTCGACCTGGGTGGGCGCCAACCGCGCATCACGTTGGCGGTCCTGCTGGTGGCGGCCGGCCGGCCCGTGGGCGTCGAGGCGCTCATCGACGCGATCTGGGGGTCGGAACCGCCGGCCTCGGCGCCCGGCACCCTGCAGAGCTACGTCTCGCGCCTGCGCCGCCGCATCGGGCCGGCCGAGCACGCCGGTGACGAGCAGGGGCACCAGCACGATCTCGCGCCGTAGCCACCCGTAGAGGGCGGTGAGGCCGATCGACACGGCGAGGGCGATGTCGAACCCCACCCACGCGAGGCGCCACTCGCCGCCCTGAGGTCGCTCCGACAGCGTGGCCGCGAGGTACACGACCCACGGGAAGAGGGCGACGGCGCCGATCGTCGAGACGCTGAGCACCAGGGTCCGCCGCCGCTTCTCGGTCGGCCCGAGAGGCAGGGGCTTGGTGAGCGAGGTGAGCAGTCGGTTCAGCCGGGCCTGCTCGGCGACGGGGAGCGCTCGGAGGTCGTCGAGCGTGGCGCCGGCGAGCCGTGGGGCGAGCTCGCTCCCGTCGGGTGCGTGGGCCGGCCCGGCGTGGTGACCGCGACGGCGGGATCTCCCTGGTGCGGCGATGGCGGGAGGGTAGCGGGATGCCGCGATCGAGTCGCGACCGACGATCGTGTCGCGATCAGCTGATGGGTCGGTCGAGCCGGGTGGACGCTGACGTGATGCGCTCGGCCCGGGCGAGCAGCTCGTCGACGCTCCACTGGTCGGCCGCGTGGCTCCCGTACTTCGCCGCCACCACGGTGCCGCCGGGAGCGATCAGCAGGTCGGCCGGCAACCCGTACCGCCCACCCTCCGGGTTCAGGGACGGTGGCGTCGCTCCGCGCCGGACGATCTGCCAGGTGCTCGCCACGATGGCCCGCACGATGGTCGGCCAGGCCCGCGGATCGAGCAGGGCGCGGGCCGAGGACTCCACCCCCATCTCGACGTAGAGCCGCTTGTCGGGATCGGCGACGACCGCGAACGGCAGATCGTCCGCGTGCGGGCGCAGATCGTCGGCGGCGGAGTGGAAGACGACGATCTCGCGCACGCCGGCCCGCTCGATCTCGTCGTGTCGCCGCACGATCGACTGCAGGTGCAGGCTGCAGACCGGGCAGCCTGCGAATCGGCGGAGTTGCAGGTGCACGAGGCGATCGTGATCGGGGATCGACACCCGATCACCCCGCACGGTCGTCAGGTCGCGAGGGGCGATCGTCGCTCCCACCGGGAGCTCGTTCCTTCTCCGGTCCATGGGTCCTCCCCGTTAGCGTATGGCGTACTCCTACACGGTCAGACCGTATAGGCGTATGGCGTACGCTCCAACCCGTGCCCCGCCCCCGGTCCCTCGAGCTCGACGACGTCGCCGCGGCCGCACTGGCCGTGATCGACCGCGACGGGCTCGGCTCCCTCACGATGCGCAGCACGGCGGCCGAGCTCGGCCTGGGCACGATGTCGCTCTACCGCTACGTCGACAGCCGCGAGCAGCTCGAGGACCTGGTGGTCGACCTGGTGACCGCGGGCGTCGATCCCGTCGTTCCGGCCCGTGCGGCCTGGAGCACGCGCGTCACCACGCTGGCCCTGCGGGTGCGCGACGCGATCGCGGACCATCCCGCCGTCGTGCCCCTGTTGCTGACCCGCCGCCATCGCACCTTCGGCTCGCTGGCCTGGGGCGAGGCCGTGCTGGCCGCGCTGGCCGACGGCGGGCTGCGAGGTCGACAGCGCACGATCGCCTTCCGGTCCGTGCTCGCCTACGTGCTGGGCGCGGTGCAGGCCGAGCACCTCGGGTCGCTGTCGGGTGCGGGCACCCTCGCCATCGCCGAGCTGCCGCCCGACCGGTACCCGCACCTCGTCGACGCCGCCCGGCACGCCGGCTCGATCAGCGCCGAGGACGAGTTCCGCGGGGGCCTCGAGATCCTGCTCCGCGGCATGGGCGCCACGCCGACCCGCCGCCGCTGAGGGAGGTCAGCCCCCGCTCGGTTCCGCGGCCGGAACGAGGCCGGACAAGGCGGTGTCCTTGGCCCATCGGTAGTCGGGCTTGCCGGACGGCGACCGCACCGTCTCGTCGACGAACACCACCGCCCGCGGGATCTTGTACCCGGCGAGGTGCTCGCGGCAGTGGTCCTGCAGCTCGGTCAGCGTCGGCGGGTCGTCGGCGTGCTCGGCGCGGAGCTCGACGACGGCGGTGACCTGCGACCCCCACCGCTCGCTCGGTGTGCCGACCACCGTGGCGTCGAACACCGCCGGGTGGCTCTTCAGGGCCTTCTCGACCTCCTCCGGGAAGACCTTCTCGCCGCCCGAGTTGATCGAGACCGAGCCGCGGCCGTACACGGCGATCATGCCGTCGGCGTCGACCGACGCGATGTCGCCGGGCACCGCGTAGCGAACGCCGTCGATGACGGGGAAGGTGGCGGCGGTCTTCACCGGGTCCTTGTAGTACCCGAGCGGGATGTGACCGCTCGTGGCCAGCATCCCCATGCGACCGTCGCCGGGTCGGCAGAGCGTGCCGTCGTCGGCGATGACCACGTTGCCGGCGTCCATCTCGAACCGGGGCGCGCCGTCGACCCCGGTGCCCACGAGGCGACCCTGCCCGCCGGTCTCCGAGGCGCCGAAGCCGTCGGTCACGATCGTGGTCGGCAGCACGCGGGCCAGCGCCTCCTTCACGGCCGGGGAGAGGATGGCGCCCCCGGAGCCGTAGACCAGCAGCTTCGACAGGTCAGGGGCCTCGGGCCCGACGGCCTCGAGGTGGTCGACGATGGGTCGGGCGTAGGCGTCGCCGATGGTCATCACCACGCTCACGCCCTCGTCGGCCGCCACCTGCAGGGCGAAGGCGGGGTCGAAGCGGAGGTCGCGGATCAGCACGCCGAAGGTGCCCGACAGCAACGCCGAGAAGATCAGCCAGAAGCCGCCACCGTGCATGAGCGGGCACAGGCTGAGCGTCCCGGGGATCGGCGACCCGTTCTCGGCGCGCGCGGCCACGTCGTCGAGGTCGCGGACCGGGGCGATGCCGAGCAGCGGGTTGCCGCCACCGCCGATGGCCGACAGGTAGATGTCCTCGTGGCGCCACATGACGCCCTTGGGCATGCCCGTGGTGCCACCGGTCCAGAGGCCGTAGAGGTCGTCGGCCGAGCGCTCGCCGATGGCGGGCGCGGTGTCGGGCTGGGCGGTCAGCGCCGCCTCGTAGCGCTCGTCGGCCACGAGGACCTCGCAGCGTCGCCCCAGCCCGGCCGCGGCGCGCGCGGCCCGGTCCTCGAGGTCGGGCTCGGTGACCACGACCACCAGGTCGGCGTTGTCGAACAGGTAGGAGAGCTCCTCGTCGACGTAGCGGAAGTTCACGTTCACCGGCACGGCGCGCAGCTTGTAGGCGGCCAGGGTGGTCTCGACGTACTGGTTGCCGTCGTAGAGGTGACAGCCCACGTGGTCGCCCATGCCGACGCCGAGCTCGGCCAGCGCGTGGGCCAGGCGGTTCACGCGGGCGTCGAGCTCGGCGAAGGTCAGGCGGATCTCCCGGCCCTCGGAGGCCCGCACCACCAGCGCCGTGTCGTCGGGAACGGTGCGCACCACGGTCTCGAAGATGTCCGCCATGTTCAGACCCATCGGCCCCCCCGGGTCGTCGTGGCGCGCAGCCTACGACGACCCGAACGTCGCTGCCCGGTCAGCGGTGCGGCGCGGGGCCCGCGCCGAGGCGGGCGGCCTGGAGGGTGAGGTAACGCTGTTCGGGGAGGCTCGTCGTGCGGGCGGCGGCGGCGCGGAAGTGCTCGATGGCCACGTCGACGTCCCCCGCCATCTCGTGGAGGTGGGCCCGGGCGGCGTCGAGCCGGTAGTGGCCGGCGAGCGGCTCGTCGAGGGCGTCGAGCAGCTCGAGGCCGCGCTGGGGACCGTCGACCATGGCCGCCGCGATGGCCCGGTTCAGGGCCACCATGGGGTTGCCGGTCATGCGCTCGAGCAGGTCGTAGAGGGCCAGGACGCGTGCCCAGTCGGTGTCGTCGGCCCGGCCGGCCTGGTCGTGCGCGCCGGCGATCAGCGCCTGCACCTGGTACTCGCCGACCGCGCCCATGGCGACCGCCTCGCTGACCAGCGTGATCCCCTCGACGATGAGGTGCTGGTCCCACCGGGAGCGGTCCTGTTCGGCGAGCGGGACGAGCTCGCCGGCCGGGCCGGTGCGAGCCGGGCGTCGGGCGTCGGTCAGCAGCATCAGGGCGAGCAGGCCCGCGACCTCGGGGTCGTGGGGCAGCCCGGCTCGCACGTCGCGGGCGAGGCGGATGGCCTCGCCCGACAGCTCGGTCCGGGCCAGGTCCGCGCCGGCGCTGCTGACGTAGCCCTCGTTGAACATCAGGTAGAGCACGTGGAGCACCGAACGAAGTCGTTCGTCCCGCTCGTCGGGTGTCGGCCAGGCGAACGGCTCGTCCGACGCCTTGATGCGCTGCTTGGCCCGACTGATCCGCTGGGCCATCGTCGGCTCGGGCACCAGGAAGGCCCGGGCGATCTCGGCGGTGGTCAGGCCGCCGACCGCCCGCAGGGTCAGCGGGATCGCCGCCGCCGGGGTCAGCGTCGGGTGGCAGCACATGAACAGCAGGGTCAACGAGTCGTCGACCTCGGACGCGGCCGGCAGGTCGGTCGAGGTGTCGGCCGCGACACGATCCTCCCGCTGCCGTCGGGCCGCCTCGCTGCGCAGCTGGTCGGTCCGGCGCCGTGACGCCACCCGGAACAGCCAGCCACCGGGATTGGCCGGCACCCCCTCCCCGGGCCACTGGCGGGCCGCCGCCAGCAGCGCTTCCTGCACCGCGTCCTCGGAGCTGTCGAAATCACCGAATCGACGCACGACCGCGGCGAGCACCTGCGGCGCGAGTCGACGCAGGAGGTCCTCGATGCCGGGGTCGGCGTTGCCGTCAGCCACGACGACATGGTGCCGCGGTCCGGCCCGGTTCGGCCGGCGGTCGTGACTCGCCCGGGTCACGACCGCCGGCAGAAGGGTGGGTGGCTACCCGGTGAACGCCGCGGTGGTCTGCACGACGGTGGTCGCCGCCGGAGGAGCGGTGGTCGTCGGTGGGGCCGTGGTCGGCGGAGCTGACGTCGGCGGCACCGAGGCGATGGTCAACGCCAGCACGGTGGACTCCGACGCGGGTTCGCCCGCCGGGCCGCAGAACACCGAGATCACCGCGTCGCCCACGGGTGCGTCGGCGGGAACGAGCAGGTCGATCGAGAAGGGATCGGTGGGACCGGTGACGGTGGTGGTGCCGCTGACCAGCGGGGTCACGTCGCTGATGTCGCTGCGGAGCTCGGCGGTCACCGTGCCGGCCGGGCAACCCGAGCCGTCCACCGAGATGGTGGTGCCCTGGGTGGCGGTGGCGGGAGCGGTGGCGTCGGGTGCGACCCACGGGATGGAGTCGCACGAGCCGGTGACATCGACGTCGACCTGCTCGGGCAGCCCGTTGCCGGCGTGGCTCGTCAGTGTGAACCTGAGGGGGTTCACGGCCGGTGCCGTGGCGTAGGCCGTGGTGTTGATGAGCCCGGCCGAGTAGGTGCCCAGCGAGTTCTGGAAGTCGAGCGTGTAGAGCACCGTGCCGGCGCCGTCGGTGACCTCGATGGTCAGCGCTTCCTGGCCGACGCCCGTGTTGTCGCGATCGAGGATCGAGGCCCCCGTGCCGGCGGCGGTCAGGTCGGTGCAGGTGAGCACCACGGTGCCGTCGTACGTGGAGGCTTCGGCCTGACCCGCACCGAAGAGCCCCAGGAGGGCGATGACCGCGACCGCGGCCAGAACTTTGCGCATGATTGTGTCCCCAGCTAGACGGTTGGTCCTCAACAGATCGTCAAGATCCGGCCCGACATGAGGGATTCGTCCGGACGCGAGGGTCCGGCCGCGGGTCGACCGGGGGCCGCCGGCGCCTACGCGTCGGGCCAGGGATGGCGTTCGACCAGCTCGACCTGGTACCCGTCGGGGTCGGCGACGAAGGCGATGGTGACCGGCCAGCGCTCCATGCGCTCGGGCGCGGAGATGGTCGTGGCCCCGGCGTCGAGGGCGGCCTGGTAGACGGTCGCGATGTCGTCGGTGTTGACGTAGAGCTTCCACATGGCGGAGCCCATGTCGATGGGGCCGTCCTGGTGCTTCTGCTGGGCGAGCTGCATCTTCGAGCCCTTGCCGGGCTGCTCGATGATGGCCTCGTAGGCGTGGTCGATCTCGGTGCGGCTGGTGCACTCGAGACCGAGCGCCTCGTAGAAGGCGACGGTGCGGTCGAGGTCGGTGACGTTGATGCAGTACTGCCCGAGCCAGCTGGTCATCGGGTGCTCCGTTCGGTGGTGGGGTGGGTGGCGAGCGGCACGTGGGTCGAGCTCGTGTCGCCCGGGAGTGGTCCTGGGTGCGGGCCCGGGTCGCCCCGCTCGGCGGCCATGGCCGCGACCACGAGGCGGACGGTGTCGAACGGGTCGGACCCGGCATCGGCGTCGGGCTCGTCGGTGTCGTCGACGGCGGTCACCAGCTCGGCGAGCAGGGGCACGGTCGAGGGACCGAGGGCCTGCACGGCCCGACGCAGGTCGTCGAGGCGCGGATGGCCTTCGCCGACCGAGGCCCGTCGTCCGATCTCGGAGATCGCCGCACCGTTGACCGCGTCGATCAGCCGGCGGCGGACCTGGTCGGCCTCGTCCACGGTGAACCCGCGAGCGGTGAGCACGGTGAAGATGCCCTCGAGGTGCTGGGCCAGGCGGACGGCGTTGTAGGTGCCGGCCAGGATCTGCCCGACGATCTCGGGCTGGGCGACCAGCGCGTCGTAGACGAAGCGCCCGTACTCGAGCATCCACTCCGTCCAGGGCTGGCCGTGGTCCTCGGGCAGCGGAACCTGGCCGAGGCCGTGGGCCGCGGCCATGGCCAGCAGCTCCTCACGGGTGCGCACGTGGTGGTAGAGCCCGGGCACGCTCATGCCCAGCCGGTCGGCCACGTTGCGGATGGTGGCCTGGTCGAGCCCGATGGCCAGCGCCGCCTCGGCGATCTCGGCCGGCGTGATGCGGGGCGGGCGGCCCAGGCGCTTGGCCGGTGGCTGCTGCTGGTCGCTCGTCATCGTCGCCGGTCTCCCCCTGTCGTGCGTGCCGCGGATGAGACCCGCGCTTGCCCCTCGAATTCTCATACACTAACATGAGAATGTCTCGAAGGGGGAACACGTGGAAGCACTCACCGGCCGCACGGCCGTCGTCACCGGCGCCGCCAGCGGCATCGGCCGGGCCATGGTCGAGCGGTTCGCGGCCGAGGGCATGCGGGTCGTGCTGGCCGACATCGAGCCGGGCGCGCTGGCCGAGGCCACCGACGCTCTGGTCGCCGGCGGCGCCGAGGCCATCGGTGTGCGCACCGACGTCACCGACATCGCCTCGGTGCAGGCGCTGAGCGACGCCGCCCGCGAGCGGTTCGGCAACATCCACGTGCTGTGCAACAACGCCGGGGTGGGCCCGCCCGCCGAGCCGCAGCTCTGGCTGAACACGCCGAACGACTGGCGCTGGACCTTCGAGGTCAACGTCTTCGGGGTGGTCAACGGCCTCAACGTGTTCATGCCGCACATGGTCGAGCACGGCGAGGAGGGCCACGTGGTCAACACCTCGTCGCCCGACGGCGGCATCGTCGCCATGCCCAGCGCCGGGGTGTACGCCTCGTCGAAGGCCGCGGTGGTCACGCTCACCGAGTGCCTCGCGCACCAGCTCGCCGAGCTCGACTCCCGCATCGGCGCCTCGGTGCTGCTGCCCTCGGGCGGCCTCCTGCTCACCGGCCTCTGGACCGCCGACCGCAACCGGCCGGCGTCGCTCGAGCGCGAGCGGCCCCGTTCCCGACCGGGCATGACGGCCGAGTCGTTCCGCGAGCTCATGGCCTCGCAGGGTCGCGAGATCCCGGTGATGCCCCTCGAAGAGGTCGCCGTCCTGGGTCGTCGACGGCATCCTCACCGACCGCTTCTGGATGCTGCCCGACGGCCTGATGGACGACGAGGTGCGCGCCCGCGCCGAGGCGATCATCGACCGCAAGAAGCCCTACCTCCACGTCGCAGGAATCTGATCGGAGCCCCGAATCCCATGGACCGCTACCTCGTCATCTCGTCCGACACCCACGCCGGCCCGCCCAGCGAGGCCTACCGCGACTACGTCGACCCCCAGTACCGCGAGGCCTTCGATCGCGACCTCGAGACCAAGCTCGCGCTTGCGCTCGATCATCCTCGAGGCCGCGTCGGAGGAGCAGGAGAAGTTCCGCGAGGAGTGGGAGGAGGAGACGGGCGACGGCGGCAAGCTCGCCTCGTACGACCCCACCACCCGCGACGCCGAGCTCGACAAGGAGGGCATCGCCGGCGAGGTGATCTTCCCCGACGCCGACGTGCTGGGCGGAGGCGCCTCGGCGCCGTTCAGCGCCGGCCTGCAGAGCTCGGGCGAGCTCGACGGCGAGCTGGTCATGGCCGGCGCCCGGGCCCACAACCGGTGGCTGGCCGAACTGTGCTCGGCCAGCCCGGAGCGCCGCTGCGGGGTGGCGACCGTGCCGATCCTGCACGACATCGACGCGGCGGTGGCCGAGATGCACCGGGTCGCCGACGCCGGCCTGCGGTCGATGATGATCCCCACCCTCTGGGGCGACAAGCCGGCGTACCACGACCCGGTCTACGAGCCGGTGTGGGCGGCGGCCGAGGAGCTCGGCCTGGTCGTCAACGTGCACTCGGGCGGCGTCGTCGAAGGACATCCTCCCCGGTCCCGGCATGGTGCCGATCTACGCCACCGAGGCGTGGTGGTGGGCGGCCCGGCCCGCTCTGGGTGATGCTGTGGAGCGGGGTGTTCGACCGCCACCCGGACCTGCAAGCTGGCCATCACCGAGGACGGCGCCTGGTGGCTCGCCGACATCATCGACCGCATGGACGAGAAGTGGGTCGGCGGCCACAACACCCGGAAGTTCGGCAACCTGTTCCGCGAGTCGGTCGAGCGCAAGCCCAGCGAGTACCTCGGCACCAACGTGTTCCTCGGCGCATCGACGCCGAGCCGCTACGAGGTCGCCACCCGCGACCGCGATCGGCGTGCGCACGCTGCTCTGGGGCAACGACTTCCCGCACCCCGAGGGCACCTGGCCGCACACCCGCGAGTCGATCCACGATGTGTTCCACGACGTCCCGAGCGACGAGACTGCGCAGATGCTCGGGCTCACCGCGGCCGAGGTCTACCGCTTCGACGTCGACAAGCTGGCCAGCACGGTCGAGCGCATCGGCCCGACCCACCAGGAGGTCCACGGATGACCGACACCCAGGCTGATGCGATCGGGGCGGTCGCCCCCGACATCGACGGCGAGTGGGACGGCGTCGGTCTGCCCATGCCCCGCAACCTCTCGCTCGTCGATCCGGCCACCCCGCGGCTGCGGGTGCGCACGGTGACCGACCGGTTCCCGTTCCCGATCCCCAACGGCTGGTTCGTCGTGGCCATGTCCGGCGACATCGACGCGGGAAAGGTGCAGTCACTGCACTACTTCGGTCGTGACCTCGTGCTGTACCGCACCGAGAGCGGCGAGCCCCGGCTCGTCGACGCCTACTGCCCGCACCTCGGCGCCCACCTCGGGGTCGGCGGCAAGGTCGAGGGCGACTGCATCCGGTGCCCGTTCCACGGCTGGTCGTTCGACGGCGAGAGCGGCGCGTGCACCGACATCCCCTACGGCGGGGCCGAGCGCATCCCGGCCAAGGCCCGCACCCGGGCCTACCCCATCGTCGAGCGGGGTGGCGCGATCTGGGCCTGGCACCACCTCACCGAGGGCGAGCCGTTCTTCGAGCTCCCCGTGGTGCCCGAGATGGACGACCCGGCCTGGACCCCACCGTTGCTGCAGGAGTTCACCATCTCGACCTCGTGCCAGGAGATGGCCGAGAACAACCACGACTTCGCCCACTTCCAGTACGTCCACGGCACCGAGTCGATCCCCGAGGGCGAGGAGGTCATCGAGGGCACCTACAAGTCGGTGAAGAACCCGGGCCTCGAGCGCGAGACGTTCGGTCTCGGTCTCGGAGTCGTCCGCGTGCCCGGCATGCTCACGTTCGTGTCGTCGGTGACCCCGATCGACGAGGACAACGTCCACGTGCGTTGGATGTTCACCGTGCCGGTCGAATCGGGTGAGAAGAGCGCCCGGTTCTTCGCCAAGCAGTTCACCAGCGGCGTCACCCAGGACATCCCGATCTGGGAGAACAAGATCTACCGGCCGCTGCCGGTGCTCACCAAGAGCGAGTCCGGCATCATCGCCCACCGGAACTGGTCGAAGCAGTTCTACAGCGACGACGTCGAGGTGTGACAGGGCGATGAGCAGGCGGGTGGGGCGGCGGCGGCCGGCGGCCGCGATCGCCGTCGCCGTGGGGGTCCTGCTCTGCCTCGCCGCCGCGGGCTGCAAGAGCTCCGCCGACGGCGCCGCCTCCTCGGGCGATGCCGCCGGCGTCCACGACAACCTGGCCGCCACCGACGATGCCCCTCCGCAGGACGGCGGCACGCTCGTGGTCGCCGTGCCGGCCGAGACGGACGGCTGGAACCCCACCCGCAACACCTGGTCGGGTGCCGGGGCGTTCGTCGGCTCGAGCGTCCTCGAGTCGCTGCTCACCCTGAACGAGCAGGCCGAGGCCGTGCCGAACCTGCTCACGGCCTGGGAGCCCGACGCCACGCTCGAGCGCTGGACGCTGACCCTGCGCCCTGGCGTCGAGTTCCAGAACGGTGAGCCGTTCGACGCGGCCGCGGTGAAGCTGAACCTCGACGCCATCGACTCGGCCCCCGTGTCGGGTGCCGCCCTCAAGGGGCTCATCGTGAGCACGACCGTCGTCGACGACCACACGGTCTCGGTGCAGCTCTCCCAGCCCTGGGGTGCCTTCCCCACGAGCTTCCTCGCCGGCCAGAGCGCGGTGATGATGGCGCCCGAGATGCTGAGCTCGCCCGATCACGGCTCCAGCCACCCCATCGGCACGGGGCCGTTCACGTTCGTGAGCTGGTCGCCGGGCGACGTGTTCCGGGTGAGGAAGAACCCGCACTACTGGCAGGCGGGCAAGCCCCACCTCGACCAGATCGACTTCAAGGTCATCTCCGACGAGGCCTCGCTGTCGGCCGCGCTGCAGACCGGCGCGGTCGACCTCATCACGTCGGCCGACCCGGCGTCGGCCGACGCGCTGTCGTCGAGCTTCCGCGTGATCCGGGACTGGCAGCTCGACCCGGCGTTCGTGATGACCAACACGTTGGCCGAGGTGAGCGGGAAGCCGAACCCGCTGAGCAACCAGCACGCCCGCACCGCACTGGCCTACGCCACCGATCGGGATGCCATCGCGGCCGCGGTGGGCACCGGGGTGCAGGTCCCGACCAGCCCGTTCAGCCCGGACAACCCGTGGGGGATGCCGGCCGACCAGAACGGCTACCCCGATCCCGACCCGGCCCGGGCACGGGACGAGATCGCGGCGTACGAGGCCGACACGGGCGAGAGCAGCCTGCACTTCACCGTCGAGGCCCCCGCCGGAGGCTCGACCTCGGTGCTGCAGCTCCTGCAGGCGCAGTGGAAGGACGTCGGCATCGACATCGACATCGAGCCGGTCGAAGCGGCCGCGCTCATCTCCGACGTGGTGGGCGGCCACTACCAGGCCGCCGTGTTCGGTCCCTACACGTCGCCCGACCCGGACCAGAACCACTACTTCTGGTCGGCCGACACGGCGCACGGCGAGGGCAACATCAGCATCAACTTCACCCAGTACACGACGCCGCAGATGGAGCACGACCTCGATGTGGGCCGTCGGTCATCGTCGGTCGACGAGCGCAAGGCGGCCTACGACGACCTCGTGCGGCAGATCAACGCGGCTGCGGTGAACATCTGGCTGTTCTACGTTCCCCACTCGTTGATCGCGGTGCAGGACGTGCACGGACTGCAACAGGCCGGCGCGCTGCACTTCGCCAACTTCCAGCCCAAGCCGTGGTGGGGAGACGTGTGGAAGTCGACGAGTTGAGCATCGGGTCACCCGACACCGGCCCGCGGTGCGCCGACTGGGCCCGGGAGGTCGGCGTCGATCCCGTCGGTACCGCCGTCCACGCCAGCGGTTGGTTGCTGGTGGACTGGCCGCTCCCGTGGCCGCGTGACGTGGCCGAGGTCGGTGCGCTCGAGCCCGTGCGCGCGGCCATGGCCGGCTCGGGCCTGCGCCTGCAGCTGATGGTCCCCCGGCCGGATGCCGACCGGTGGTCGATCGTGTGCCACGACCTCCCGGCCGACGACGACGGCTGGTTCGCGGGCTACCGCCGGCGGGCGGTCTCGGTGGAGCCGGCCGAGGTGATCACCGCCGCCGTCGACCTGGTCACCGACTCCTCGGTGGACGACACCGCCGGTGCGGACCAGGACGCGATCGACGTGCTCCTGTGCGGTCACGGCTCGCGCGACCGGTGCTGCGGCTCGATGGGGACGGCGCTGGCCATGGCCGCCCTGGCCGACGGCTTGGCCGTCCGCCGCACGAGCCACACCGGCGGCCATCGCTTCGCGCCGACCGGTCTCGTGCTCCCGCACGGCACGGCATGGGCCTTCCTCGACGAGGACGCGCTGGCGCGGGTCGTGTCGGCCGCGGGCCCGCTCGACGACCTGTTCGGCCGCTACCGCGGCTCGGTCGCGCTGGCCGGACCCGCGCTCCAGGCGGCCGAACGGGCCGCGTTCGAGGCCGTCGGCTGGCCGTGGTTGCAGCATCGGCGTCGGGCGGTCGAGCTCGAGGTCGCCGACGACGGCACCCGCCGGGTGCTGGTCGAGTCGATCGACCCCGCCGGTCGGCACCGGTCATGGGCCGTCGGAGTGGCGGCCGGGCGCCGGCTCCCCGTGCCCGACTGCGGTCGTGATCCGGCCGACGCCCCCAAATCGGAGACCGAGGTCGTCGTCACCTCCGTCACCGAGACCACGGCCGGCTGAGGCGTCCTCCGCCGACGAACGCGGACCTCGTCCGGGCCGGCCGGACCGGTCGCCGTCGCACTACCGTGGGCGCCGGACGAGTTCGAGGCCGGGTCCATCGGGAGTCGGCCCGCCGGCCCGAGGGGGATGAGTGCGCACGCCGACACGAACGCGATCGTCGTCGCGACCGGGACGAGCCCGCGTAGCCATCGGCGCCGTGACGCTGGCGCTGGCGATGCTCGCCCTGTCCGCCTGCTCGTCGTCGGGCTCGTCGTCGGGCTCGTCGCCTTCGGCCTCGCCCGACGGCGCGTCCGCACCCGACGCCGCCCACGCGGTCGACCCTCCGTCGACGCCCCGCGCCGACGGGCCGACCGGCCCCACACCGACCGTCACCGGCCCGGTGACCGGCGGCCAGGGCGTCCCGAACTCGGCGGCCCCGGCCGCGCTGCTGAGCGCGGCCGGCTACCAGGAGGACGAGTGGCTGGTGTCGGGCCAGGCGACCTCGTACCAGCCGACCGGCACGTGGGCCGCCGACGGCGTGTGGTCGGCCTCGCCCGCGGCGACCGCCCCGTACGTCACCCGGGCGCTCGTGCGGCGGCCGACCTCGCCGGCGAAGTTCAACGGCGTGGTGGTCGTCGAGTGGCTCAACGTCTCCGCCGGCGGAGACGTGGCCGTCGACTTCGGCTACCTCAACCGCGAGTTGCTCGACCAGGGCTACATCTACGTCGGCATCACGGCCCAGAAGGTGGGACTCGACGCGGCCAAGGGGTCGGACCCGGCCCGCTACCCGACGCTCAGCCACCCCGGCGACGACTTCTCCTACGACATGTTCACCCAGGCCGGTCGGGCGGTCCTGGCCCATGCCCTGTTCCCCACCGACTTCGGGATCGAGCAGCTCATCGCCGACGGCGAGTCCCAGTCGGCCGGCCGCATGACGACCTACATCGATGCCGTCCAGCCGCTGGCCGACGTCTACGACGGCTTCCTCGTGCACAGCCGGGGCGATCGCATGACCCCGATCGCGGCCGGTCAGCCGTCGCCGGGTGCGCCGCTGATACGCACCGACCTCCGCACGCCGACCCTGGTCGTGCTGACCGAGACCGACGTGCTGGGGAACCAGGGCTCGAAGCAGGACGACAGCGATCGCTACCGACGATGGGAGATCGCCGGTTCGGCCCACGTCGACAACTACGACCTCTCCGTGCTCTACGGGTCCGACCCGACGAAGCCGTCGCCCATCGGGGGGAGCTGCGTCCAGCCGATCAACACCGGCCGCCAGTACCTGGTGATGAACGCCGGGCTGCGCCACCTCGTCTCGTGGATCGGTGGTGGCGACGCGCCGCCGTCGGCCGACCGGCTGACCATCACGGCGGACGGCACCTACGCGACCGATGCCCACGGCAACGCGCTCGGCGGCATCCGGCTGCCCGACGTCGAGGCCCCGATCGCCACGCTGAAGGGCCTGGGCAACGATCCGAACTTCTGCCGGCTGTTCGGCATCACCACGGCGTTCGACGCGTCGCAGCTCCAGGCCCTCTACCCGGATCACGCGGCCTACGTCTCCGCCTTCCGCTCAGCCGTCGACCGGCTCGTCGACCAGGGGTTCGCCCTCGATCGCGATGCGGCCGAGGCCACGACCGACGCCGACGCCGCGCCCGTCCCGCCCGCGACCTGAACCGGGACCCGAGCGGCGGCTCAGGAGGTGTCTCGGGCCGGGTCGGTCGGTTCGGTCAGCCTGGCCACCTCGTCGGCCAGCCGGGCGACCTGCGTCCGCAGCTCGACCACTTCGAGGGCCAGGGCGTCCCGGGACCCGGGACGATCGGGTTCGTCGGGGTGGTCGGCGCCGGCGGGTGGGGCCTCCGCGGGCGGATCGTCGCCGAGGCCGAAGAAGCCGGCCATCGAGCCGGCGAGCAGCCCGAGCACCGAGATGCCGGTGATCATGATCATCACGCCGGCGACCCGACCGGTCGTGGTGTGGGGGACGATGTCGCCGTAGCCGACCGTGGTCAACGTCACGATGCCCCACCAGAGGGCGTCGCCGAAGGTCGCGAAGCCGGGGTTGGTCGCGTGCTCGGCGCGGAAGGCGGTGGCGGAGCCGAGCACCACGGCGACCGCGGCGACGATGGCCACGCGACCCAGCCGTTCGAACAGGCGCCGGGCCCCGCGTGTGGCCATCACCAGCCGGAAGATGCGGGCGAAGCGGATGAGCAGCACGAACTTCGACTCGTCCGGTCCGAGCACCAGGAACCACGGCGCGGTGAGCACCACCACCGTGAGGTCGAACCGGCCCAGCCACGTCTGCAGGTAGTGGACGCGGCGGCGCTCGTAGACGACGAGGTCGAGGACGAACACCAGCCACGACGCGATGAAGACGATGGCGGAGAGCGTGGGGTAGATGCCGCCCGGCACCAGGAAGATGGGGAGGACGGCCGCCGCGACCAGGGGCAGCGCCATGTGGGTGTCGAAGCGCTGGAGGTAGGCGGCGTCGGCCGGCGTCCGGGGTCCCCCCCTGTCTCCGACGCCCCGAGATCTCGCCATGCCGGATCATCCCGCCTGGGGTCGCCACACGCGCGGACCCGGCGTCGTCCGGCCCTCCGCGGGGTCGAGCGCTACTCGCCGCCGCCGGCGCTGGTGGACCGGGCCGCGTCGAGCAGCATCCGCCGCTCGGCCGCGGCCACCACCGAGCGGGCCCGGCCCACGGCGTCGGGGTTCACCGAGATCGACGTGATGCCGAGCCGGACCAGGTGCTCGGCGAACTCCGGCCGGTTCGACGGCGCCTGGCCGCACAGCGACGAGGTCAGCCCGCACGACCGCGCCGTGCGCACGACCATGTCGATGGCGCCCAGCACGGCGGCGTCGCGCTCGTCGAACAGCTCGCTGCAGGTCTCCGAGTCGCGGTCGACCCCGAGCATGAGCTGGGTGAGGTCGTTCGACCCGATCGACACGCCGTCGATGCCGAGCCGGGCGTACTCCTCGAGCCGGAAGATGACCGACGGCACCTCGGCCATGATCCACCGCTTGAGACCGCGTTGCGCACCGAGGGGGCTGGCGTCGATGAGCTCGAGGCAGGCCTCGAGCTCCCACAGCGTGCGGACGAAGGGGATCATCACGTGCAGGTTGGGCGTCTGCTCGCGGACCCGGGCGAGCGCTTCGAGCTCGAGGGCGAAGACCTCCGGATCGTGCAGGTAGCGATAGCATCCGCGGAAGCCGATCATCGGGTTGGCCTCCTCGGGTTCGAACTCGTCGCCGCCGACCAGGGCCCGGAACTCGTTCGTGCGGAAGTCGGTGGTCCGGTAGACGACCGGTCGGGGCGCGAACGGCTGGGTGATCTCGAGCAGCGACGCGGTGAGCCGGTCGACGAACTGGCCCGACCCACCGTCGGCGATCAGCTTCTTCGGGTGCACGCCGTCGAGCGCGCTCGTGAGGATGAACTCGGCCCGCAGCAGGCCCACGCCGTCGACCGGCAGGGCCGCGGCGGCCGCGGCGCGCTCCGGGAAGGCCAGGTTGACGTAGATGTGGGTGCCGAGCGGCTCGGGCTCGCCCGCCGGCCGGGTGTCGCCGGGCGCGGCGGCGATGGTCGTGGTCGCGTGCGCCTCGGCCGCCGCCGGCCCGTGACGGCCGGCGAGGACGACACCACGGGCCCCGTCGATCGTCACCAGCTCGCCGTCGCGGAGGGTGGTGGTGGCCGTGCGGGTGCCGACGATGGCGGGGACGCCGAGCTCGCGGGCCACGATCGCGGCGTGGCAGGTCATGCCGCCCCCGTCGGTGACGATGGCCGAGGCTCGACGGATGGTGGGCACCCAGTCGGGCGTGGTCATGGTGGCGACCAGCACCTCGCCCTGCTGCAGCAGCTTGCCCTGCGCCGGGGACGCCAGCCGGCGCACCCGCCCGACGGCGATGCCGGGCGACGCAGCCAGACCCCGGGCGAGGACGTCCTCCTCCTCGCCGGACGCGGCGCCGGCGCCGGCCTCGACGGCAGGGGCGTCGTGGTGGCCCAGCGTCGTGATCGGGCGGGCCTGCACCAGGAAGATCTCGCCGGTGTCCTCGATGGCGAACTCGGTGTCCTGCGGGCGGCCGTAGTGGGCCTCGACCCGTTCGACCAGCTCGGCGAGCTGCAGGACGGTGTCGTCGGACAGCACCCGGGACGCGCCGACGTCGGGCGACAGGTCGACCCGCTCATCGGCCCCCGACGGGCCACGCACGATCTGGAAGGCCTGGCGGCCGACCCGCGCGTGCACCACGGGGTGCGCGCCCTTGTCGACCACGTAGGTGTCGGGCTCGACCAGGCCGCCGACGACCACCTCGCCCTGGCCGCGGGCCGCCTCGATCACGAGCCGGGTGCGGTCGCCGGTGGAGGGGTCGACGCTGAACGCCACTCCCGAGAAGGCCGGGGTGACCATCCGCTGCACGACCACGGCGATGGCCGGCTCGGCCGCCTGCCCGAGGCTCCCTCGGTAGGCGATCACCCGCGGGCCGTAGGCGGATGCCCAGCAGTCGACGATCCGCGCGAGGACGTCGGCGGTGCCCACCACGTTGGTGAACGTCTCGTTCATGCCCGCGTAGGAGGCATCGGCGCTGTCCTCGCCGGTGGCCGACGAGCGGACCGCGACCCGGAGGGCGGTCTCGCCCTCGTCCCGGCCCAGTTGCTCGTACGCCTGCTCGATGGCCTGGCGCAGCCCCACCGGCATGCCGCTCGAGTGCACGAGCTCGCGCAGGCGGGCCGACACCGCGTCGAGTGCTTCGGGGTCGTTGCGGTCGATGGCCGCGGTCTCGCTCACCAACTGCTGGCGGACCCCGCCCTCGTCCATGGCCTCCAGGAAGGCGTCGGCGGTGACGACGAACCCCTGCGGTACCGGGAACCCGGCTCGGGTCAGCTCGCCCAGGTTGGCGCCTTTGCCACCCACGGGCCCTGCGTCGGACAATCCGATGTCCGCGAACCACCGGATCGGATCCACAGGAGCCGGGGTTGCGGGTGTCGAGTCGGTAGCGCTGAGGTTCGACGTCACGCTCTCGAACCTAGGAACTCCGCGCCGTCCTGACTAGGGCCAATGTTCCCTTGGTGCGAGGCCCGATCGGTGCTGGAGTGCGACGACCCCCGCGTTCCGAGCGCCCGACCAGGAGGTGGTGCCCGATGCGAGCACTCCAACTGACCCAGTGGAAGCACGAGCCGGAGCTCCGGGAGGTGGCCCACCCCGAGGTGCGCCCCGGCCAGGTGCTCGTTCGCCGGAGTCGGGTCAGCCAGCGGAGGGTTCGGCCATGATGCGGCGGATCTCCTGCTGGTCGACCGGCGCGGGCAGACCCCATCCGGGGCTGTAGTCGAACAGCGAGCCGAGTGGCACGGCCCGGAACCGATCCTCGAGCACCTCGATGTCGTCGACCGTGACCAGTGCCGGGTGGGGCTGGCCGCACACCCGCGCCAGGCGCAGCAGTTCGAACCGCAGGGCGGCGAGGTAGTTGGCGCAGCGCACCGACTTGTCGGTGGGGTCGAGCCCCCGTTGCCGCCACGCGGACTGCGTCGCCACACCGGTCGGGCACCGACCGGTGTGGCATCGCTGCGACTGGATGCACCCGATGGCCAGCATCGCCTCGCGGCCGACGTTGAGCATGTCGCAGCCGAGGGCCATGGCCATCAGCCCCGTCTCGGGCAGACCGAGCCGGGCCGACCCGACGAAGACGACGTCGTCGGCGAGGCCCCGCTCGGCGAACGTGCGGTAGACCCGGCTGAACCCCCACCGGAACGGCAGGGCCACGTGGTCGGAGAACACGAGCGGGGCCGCCCCCGTGCCGCCCTCGCCGCCGTCGATGGTGATGAAGTCGAGGCCCCGACCGGTGGCCTCGGAGCGCACGGCGAGCGACTCCCAGAAGCCGAGCTCGCCGACCGCCGACTTGATGCCGACTGGCAGGCCGGTGGCATCGGCGATGGTCTCGACCAGCTCGAGCAGGCCGTCGACGTCGTCGAACGCGGTGTGGAACGGCGGGCTCTTGCAGTCGACGCCGACGGGGATGCCCCGGATGGCGGCGACTTCGGGGGTCACCTTGGCGCCGGGCAGCATGCCGCCCAGGCCGGGCTTGGCGCCCTGGCTGAGCTTCAGCTCGATGGCTCGCACCGGTGCCTCGTCCACCCGGGCGACCAGCCGGTCGAGGCTGAAGCGCCCGTGCTCGTCGCGGCAGCCGAAGTAGCCCGTGCCGACCTGCCAGACCAGGTCGCCGCCGTTCAGGTGGTACGGCGAGATGCCGCCCTCACCCGTGGTGTGCAGCGTGCCGGCCCGGGCCGCACCCAGGTTCAGGGCCCGGATGGCGGCTCCGCTGAGGGAGCCGAAGCTCATGCCGGAGATGTTCACGATCGACGCCGGCCGGAACGCCTTGGCCCGGCCACGCGGCCCGCCCAGCATCTTGGCGCACGGCAGCGGGCGAGCCGGATCGGGGCTCAGCGACTCGCCGGGCGGAGCCGCCAGCGGGAAGGCGACGTGCTTGATGATGAGGTAGTTCTTGACCCCGTCGAGGTCGTTGTCGGTGCCGAAGCCGAACGTCGAGTTCCCCAGCTTCGACGACGTGTAGATCCAGCGACGCTCGTCCCGGCTGAACGGCTTCTCGTGGTCGTTGTCGGTGACGATGTACTGGCGCAGCTCGGGTCCGATGGACTCGAGGATGAACCGCAGGTGGCCGATGACGGGGAAGTTGCGCAGCAGGGCGTGGCGGTGCTGCAGCAGGTCGTAGATCGCGACGCCCAGCAGGAGCACCGCGACCACGACGAGCAACCACAGGAACCACACGACCCCACACTACGGACATCGACGCCGGCCCATGGGCGACTCGGTTGATCGCCGTCGACGCGCTGGGGAGAATCTCGGCTCAGGCGAACATCGAGGGGCGATCGACGGAGGTGCCACCGATCATGGACTCGAGGAGCAGGGCCATCGTGCTCGTCGTCGATGACGATCCCGGCGACCTCGCCCGCCTGCGTCACGAGGTCGGGCAGCGCTACGGCGCCGACTACGAGGTTCTGGCCGAGGCCTCCGGGGCCGCGGCTGCGCGCCTGCTCACGCAGTTGGCGGCCTCCGATCGGGAGGTGGCGCTGGTGCTGGCCGACCAGTGGCTCGACGACCTGCCCGGCACCGAGCTGCTCAGCCGGGTCCGGCTGTCGCACCCGACGGCGAAGCGCGGCCTGCTGATCCGGTGGGGCGACCGGCGGGTGGCCGAGCCGATCCTGCAGGCGATGGCGCTCGGGTGGTTCGACCAGTACCTGCCCAAGCCGAGCGATCCCCCCGACGAGGGGTTCCACTCGATCGTCGAGGGGATGCTGGCGGCGTGGGCCCGTTCCCGCGGCCTCGGGTTCGCGCCCGTCGTGATCGTGGGCGACGGCCGCAGTCGCCGGGTGCACGAGCTGCGGGACCTGTTCACCCGCAACGGCCTCGTCCACCGGGTGCATGCCCCGCGCGATGCCGCCGGCGCCGAGCTGCTCCGCGACGCCGGTCTGACCGACGTCGACGGGACCGTCGTGTTCGTGCTCGACGGCCATCCCCTGGTCGACCCGTCGAACGCGGACATCGCCGATGCCCTCGGGGTGGGCGGGCCGGTCGAGGAGGGCACCTACGACGTGGCGATCCTGGGAGCCGGGCCGGCCGGTCTGGGTGCGGCTGTCTACGCCGCCTCCGAGGGGTTGCGCACCCTGATCGTCGAGCGCGAGGCCATCGGGGGCCAGGCCGGCACGTCGTCGTCGATCCGCAACTTCCTCGGCTTCCCCGCCGGCATCAGCGGCAGCGAGCTGGCGACGCGCGCCTACGAGCAGGCCTGGACGTTCGGCGCCTCGTTCCGGTTCATGCACGATGTGACCGAGCTCCGCCCGGGAGGGGACGTCCACACCGTGGTCCTGTCGGACGGGCGCGAGATCGAGGCCCGATCGGTCGTGGTCGCGACGGGGGTCACCTATCGGCGCCTCGGGGTGCCGAGCGTCGAGGCGCTCGTGGGGGCCGGGGTGTTCTACGGCGCCGCCGTCTCCGAGGCGCCGATGGTGCAGGGCCGGCGGGTCTTCGTCGTCGGCGGCGCCAACTCCGCCGGCCAGGCCGCGATCCACCTGGCGAAGTACGCCGAGCACGTCACCATGCTGGTTCGGGGCCCCGACCTGGCGGCCACGATGTCCGACTACCTGATCACGTCGATCACGCGGCGCACCGAACATCTCGGTGCGCACCGGGACCGAGGTCGTCGACGCGCTCGGTGACGGCCGGCTCGAGCACCTGACCCTGCGCAACCGGGTGGACGGCTCGACCGGGCAGGTGACCGCGGACGCCCTGTTCGTCCTCATCGGGGGCCTCCCGCACACCGACTGGCTCCCGCCGGAGGTCGAGGTCGACCCGGCCGGGTTCGTCGTGACGGGCGACGATCTCGCCGACCGGTCCCGGTTCGGCCCCGATCCGCGACCCCAGCAGCTCGAGACGAGCATTCCCGGCATCTACGCCGCGGGGGACGTCCGCCGCGGCTCGGTGAAGCGGGTCGCCGCGGCGGTGGGCGAGGGAGCCACCGTCATCACCCACGTGCACCAGCGGCTCTCGGCCGGCAACGGCACCGGCGACGCCCCGGCCCCGGCCCCGGCCTGACGGACCGCGGCCCGGGCCCGCTCGGTCGAGTGCTCCCGTTCGCGCGCGTTGTCGGACAGCGCTGCGGCTCGTTCGAACTCGACCCGGTACCCGACCTTGTCCAACCGGCCCGCGGGACGGGCGTCATCCGAAGGGCAGGGTGGGGTCGGTGTCGGGTCCGCGTCGGGTCGGGTGGTGTCGGTGGTGGGGGGTGGGTGAGGTCGAAGGCGGTGAGGTGTTGGCCGACCTTGGCCCGCCAGGGGATCGATCCGGGTGGTGGCCGGGGTTGGCCGGGGGCCGGTGGTGGCGGGTACCAGTGCCATTCGTCGTCGACGCGTTCGAGGCGGGCCCCTAGGTGGGTCTTTTCGTGGTGGTGGACCTCACACAGGAAGGCGAGGTTGTCATAGGAGGTGGGGCCGCCTTTGGCGTGGTCGTGGCGGTGATCGGCCTGGAGGTGGCCTCGGCGTTTGCAGCGGGGGACCACGCAGCGTCGGTCCCGGGCTTGCAGGGCTTTGTCGAGGGCGACGCGGCGGTAGCGGGTGAGGGTGGCGTAGGCCTTGATGTCGACCAGATCGTGGACCAGGACATCGACCATGGCGTCGGGCAGGATCTGGCGGGCCACGTCGACGTTGATGGGCCCGAACCCGGGGATCTCACAGGTCTCACTCGCCGTGGCATAGCCGCGTTGGAGGGCGATGGCGTCGACCAGCACGGTCACGTTCCACTTGACCCGGCTCGGCCGCACCCCCAACAGCTCATCGAGCTCGGCCGGATCGGGCGGATCGGGCGGATCGGGCGGATCGGGCGGAGACTCGGTCGCCGCCGTCGCCGGTGGACTCGGTGGCGGTGGCCGCAGTCGCGGTGGACTCGGCGTCGCTCGCCGCAGTGCCGGCGGACTCGGCGTCGCTCGCCGTAGTCGTAGTGGACTCGGTGGCGGTGGCCGCAGTCGCGGTGGACTCGGTGTCGGTCGCCGCAGTGCCGGTGGACTCGGCGTCGCTCGCCGTAGTCGTGGTGGACTCGGTGGCGGTGGCCGCAGTCGCGGTGGACTCGGCGTCGGTCGCCGCAGTGCCGGTGGACTCGGCGTCGCTCGCCGTAGTCGTGGTGGACTCGGTGGCGGTGGCCGCAGTCGTGGTGGACTCGGCGGCGGTGGCCGCAGTGCGCGGTGGACTCGGCGTCGCTCGCCGCAGTCGCAGTGGACTCGGCGGCGGTGGCCGCAGTCCCGGTGAGCTTGGCGGTGGCCGCAGTCGCGGTGGGCTTGGTCGCTTTGGTGGTCCGGGTCGTCAGGTCGAGGCCGAGGGCTTCGCCGGCGGCGGCCAACGCGGCGAGCACGCCGTCGGCCCGGTAGGCGTCGTGGGGGTCGCGCAAGCCGAGTCGGCGGGCCCGTTCGAACACGGCGCGGGTGTAGGCGTCGACCACCGGCTTGATGCGGGCCCAGTCCTCCGGGGCGAACCGCGCCGCGATGGCCTTCATGTCGTCGTCGTCGAACTCCGACCACCGTCGCTTGGCCCGCACCCGGGCCCGCCGGACCGCCGGGTCCTCCCCCCGACGGGCCGCCGCTTTCACCTTGCGGGCCCGGTCCCGGGTCTCGGCCAGATCGTGGGTGGTGGTGGCGGTGGCCACCAGAGCCTCCTCCGCCGACGGATCCAACACGACGGCCGCGGCGATCTCGTCGGCTTCGCCGACGGAGAGATGGCCCTGCTCGAACGCCGCCGACGCCGCCGGGCACTGCTTCAACCGGCGGGCGGTGTCGATGGCCCGTTTGGCGTCACCACGCGAGCTGCCGTTCACCCGAGCCAAGTAGTCATCGCACGACACGAACTGCCTCGGCTGGCTGTGGCACTCCTCCACCCGCGCCGCGAACCCCGCCTGCTTGGCCTGCAACCGGCGCATCACCCTGGCCAGACCCTCAACGGCCACCGCCGCCTCCGCCCCCGTGTACAGCGCCGGATCAGTGACATCGCACCACCCCCCGACCACCCGCCCGACATCGGCCAGCGACATCGTCGGGGCGGTGGTGGGGGCTGCGCTGGTCACCCCACCAACCTACACAAACACCCGTTCGACTGCAAGGGAAACCACGGAAAGTTCTGGAAAACACATCAAGTCAGCAGAAGGCTACTGACAGAGGTGACGCCCGCCGGCCACCTCTGCACCAGCCAGCTCCGGAGATCGGGGGGCCGCCTGCAGGCGCCGGCCGGGTGGCGCCGAACAGCCCGTGCGCAGATCGACACGCTTGCGACGCTTCGTCCCGACCTCACCCGGCGTGAGCTTTCGGACGCCGGGGCCCGTTTCACCAGCACTGAGCGTGTTGATGGGGTTACCTTGACCCCGGGCAACGGGGGAGCACACATGGGCAACGGGCGATGGAAGCCGCTGACGGCACTGGCCCCCGGCTCGGCGCGCCGGTCGGCACGAGGACTCCTGGCGGGTGTCGTGCTGGCACCGCTGCTCGGCCTCGTGGCGCCATCGGCGGGGTCGGCCACCTCCGCCACCTCGGCCGGTTCGGCCACCTCGGCGGCCGGGTCGCCGAGCCGACCCAACGTGGTCATGTTGATGATCGACGACCTGACCCTGGAGCAGTACCAGCACTGGATGCCCAAGACCCGGGCTCGGATGGAGCCGTCGGGCGTGACCTACGACGACAGCGTCGTGAGCTTCCCCGAGTGCTGCCCGTCGCGGGCGACGTTCCTGACCGGTCAGTACGCCCACAACCACGGGGTCCGATCCGGCAACCTCCCCACCGGGGGCTACACGAAGCTCGATCACTCCAACACCCTGCCCGTGTGGCTGCAGAGCGCGGGCTACCACACCACGCAGATCGGCAAGTACCTCAACGGGTACGGAACCGATGCCCCGCCCGACATCCCGCCCGGGTGGAACGACTGGTTCACCCTGGTCGACCCGTCGACGCAGTTCTTCTGGGACTACACGGTCAACGACAACGGCACGCTGCGCCACTACGGGACGACCCAGGCCGATTACCGCGAGACGGTCGAGACCGCTCGGGCCGTCCAGACCATCGACCAGCTGGCGGGTGGCAGCCAGCCGTTCTTCCTGAACTTCGATCCGTCGGCTCCCCACATCGGCTTCCCGAACGCGGCGGCCTACAGCGGGCAGGGCCTCGAGAACCTGTCACCGTCGGCGACCACCGGCGGCATCGGCTACTACCCGCCTGCTTCCACCGATGGCGCCCTCAGCGGCTACACGGTGCCGCACACGCCGGACTTCAACGAGGCCGACGTCTCCGACAAGCCCGGGTTCCGTCAGATCCCGGCGCTCACCAGCACCCAGGTCGCCAACGTCGACAACGCGTATCGCAAGTCGTCGGAGGTGGTCATGGCCCTCGACGACGACATCGCCGCGATCATCGACGAGCTCCAGGCCACCGGCGTGCTCGACAACACCCTCGTGATCTTCACCTCCGACAACGGGGTGTTCTTCGGCGAGCACCGCATCGCCACCGGCAAGGAGCATCCGTTCGAGCCGGCGGTCCGGGTGCCGCTCGTCGTGCGCGGTCCGGGGTTCACCCCTGGCACCATCGAGCACCGGGCGGTGGCCAACGTCGACCTCAACGCCACCATCGTCACCGCCACCGGGGCGACCGCCGGCCTGGTGTCCGACGGCCGGCCGCTGCAGGCGTTGCTCGGCGACCCGAACATCGGTGTGGACCGGCCGATCCTGCTCGAGACCGGGCCCCTGCAGGGGCGGCGCTACTACCGGGGCATCCGCAACAAGCACTGGAAGTACCTCGAGTACTCCACCGGGCAACGCGAGCTCTACGACCTGATGGCCGATCCGTACGAGCTGCAGAACCTGGCCGACCAACCATCGGTCGCGGCCGACCAACTGGTGCTGCGCAACCTCCTGCTCGGCATGCGCAACTGCCGGGGCTCGACCTGCCTCGCCCCACTGGCCACGCCGACCGGCACCGCGGCGCCCGTGGCCGACGCCGGAGCCGATTCCTCGGTGGCCCCGGGACAGACGATCTACCTCCCGGGGCTCGACTCGTTCGACCCCGACGGTGGGGCGCTGACCTACAAGTGGACCGTGGTGCAGGGACCCGTCGGTCTGCTCAGCGCCAACCAGGTCGGCGCGGTGTCGTTGGCGCCGTGGACGTTCCAGAAGCTGATCTTCCGGCTCACCGTGACCGACCCGACCGGCCTGTCGGCCAGCGATGACGTGACCGTCGACGTGGGCTACCCCTACCACCACCCCATCGCCAACGCCGGTGCCGATCAGGTGATGCCCTCCGGCACCTCGACCACGTTGACCGGCACCGGTTCGGCCGAGACGCCCGGCGCGCCGGTCACCTACCTCTGGAAGCAGACGTCGGGCCCCGCCGCGACCATCGCCACGCCCACCGCCGCCACCACCGGCATCACGGCCCCGACCGGCCCCGCCACCCTCACGTTCTCCCTCACCGTCACCGACCCCACCGGCCTGAAAGGCGCCGACGCCATCACGGTCACCGTCGGGACTCCGGGGGTGCTCCTCGCGGTGACGATCACCGCGGCGCGCGTCGCCAAGGTCTACGGCCAGGCCGTCCCGGCCATCGGGTACTCCGCCACCGGCGTGGCCCTCTCGTTCCCGATCACTGCACCGACCTGCTCGACCACCGCGACGGCCACGTCGAGCCCGGGGTCCTATCCGACCACCTGCACCGGTCCGGCCACCGACGCGAACTACCGCTACACCTACGTCTCGGGCACCCTCACCGAGGCCAAGGCGGCCACATCGTTGACGCTCACCTCGAGCGCCACGACCCTCGCGCCCGGGGGATCGGTCACCCTCAGCGCCACCGTGGTCGCGGTGGCGCCCGGGGTCGGCACCCCCGGCTCGTGGGTCACGTTCTACGACGGATCGACCAAGGTGGGCTCGGCCTTGCCCGTGTCGGGGACGGCGAAGCTGACCCTCACCAACCTCGCCGCGGGGACCCACGCCTTCAGCGCGGTGTACGTCAGCGGCACCAACTTCTCGGGGAGCACCAGCGCCGTCGTGACGGTCGCCGTCGGCCCGCCTTCGGCCGTGAATGGCCTCCTCGGCGCCCTCGATACTCCCCGAATGGATCGGGCCCGAGTGTCCTGAAGATGGTCGTGGTGAACCAGTTGACCACCGCTTCATTCCTGATCAATACCTGAAGCAAGTTTCACTAGGTTCAGGAGAAATGCAGGGGTACGGTCGTCGTGCGAGGGCGACCAGGTGGAGTGCGAAGTGGGTAACGGGCGACAGAAGTCGCTGGCCGTGTCGATCCCGAGTTCGGCGCGGCAGGTGGCGGTGGTCACACTCGTGTGCGCGGTGGTGGCGCCACTGCTGAGCCTCGCCGCGCCGGCGGCCGCATCGGCTGCATCGTCGGCGGCCGGGTCGCCGAGCCGGCCGAACGTGGTCATGTTGATGATCGACGACCTGACCCTGGAGCAGTACCAGCACTGGATGCCCAAGACGCGGGCCCGGCTGGAGCCGTCGGGCGTGACCTACGACGACAGCGTCGTGAGCTTCTCCGAGTGCTGCCCGTCGCGGGCGACGTTCCTGACCGGTCAGTACGCCCACAACCACGGGGTCAGGTCCGGCAACCTCCCCACGGGTGGCTACACCAAACTGGACCACACCAACACCCTGCCCGTGTGGCTGCAGAACGCCGGCTATTACACGGCCCAGATCGGCAAGTACATGAACGGCTACGGCGAGGACGCCCCGCCCGACATTCCCCCTGGATGGAACGACTGGTTCACCACCGTCGATCCGTCGACCCAGTTCTTCTGGGACTACACCATCAACGACAACGGGATCCTGCGCCACTACGGGACGACCCAGGCCGACTACCGCGAGACGGTCGAGACCAGCCGGGCCGTGCAGACCATCGACCGCCTGGCGGGTGGCAGCCAGCCGTTCTTCCTCGACTTCAACCCGTCCGCCCCGCACATCGGCTTTCCGAACGCGGCGGCCTACAGCGGGCAGGGTCTCGAGACGTTGTCCCCATCGGCCACGACCGGCGGCATCGGCTACTACCCGCCTGCTTCCACCGATGGCGCTCTCAGCGGCTACACGGTGCCGCACACGCCGGACTTCAACGAGGCCGACGTCTCCGACAAGCCCGGGTTCCGTCAGATCCCGGCGCTCACCAGCACCCAGGTGGCTAGCGTCGACAACGCGTATCGCAAGTCGTCCGAGGTGGTCATGGCCCTCGACGACGACATCGCCGCGATCATCGACGAGCTCCAGGCCACGGGCGTGCTCGACAACACCCTCCTCATGTTCACCTCCGACAACGGGGTGTTCTTCGGTCAGCACCGCATCGCCACCGGCAAGGAAGAGCCGTACGAGCCGTCCGTGCGGGTGCCCCTCGTCGTGCGCGGTCCGGGGTTCACCCCCGGCACCATCGAGCACCGGGCCGTGGCCAACGTCGACCTCAACTCCACCATCGTCACCGCGACGGGCGCCACGGCGGGGCTGCCGTCGGACGGCCGGCCGCTGCAGGCGTTGCTCGGCGACGCGAACATCGGTGTGGGCCGGCCGATCCTGCTCGAGACCGGACCGCTCTGGGGTCGGCGGTACTACCGGGGCATCCGCAACAAGCACTGGAAGTACCTCGAGTACTCGACCGGTGAGCGGGAGCTCTACGACCTGGTCGCCGACCCCTACGAGCTGCAGAACCTGGCCGACCAGCCTTCCGTGGCGGCCGACCAACTGGCGCTGCACAACCTCCTGCTCGGCATGCGCAACTGCCGCGGCGCAACCTGCCTCGACCCACCGGCCATCCCGACCGGCGTTGCGCCACCCATCGCCGACGCCGGGGTCGACAACCCGGTCGCGCCCGGCCAGACGGTCTACCTGACCGGGCTCGACTCGTTCGACCCCGACGGTGGCGTGCTGACCTACAAGTGGACCGTGGTGCAGGGACCCGTGGGCCTGCTCAGCGCCAACCAGGTCAACGCGGTGTCGCTGGCGCCGTGGACGTTCCAGAAGCTGATCTTCCGGCTCACCGTCACCGACCCGACCGGCCTGTCGGCCAGCGACGACGTCACCATCGACGTGGGCTACCCCTACCACCACCCCATCGCCAACGCCGGCGCCGATCAGGTGGTGCCGTCGAGCGCGGTGGCCACGCTGACCGGCACCGGTTCGGCCGAGACGCCCGGCGCGCCGATCACCTACCTCTGGAAGCAGACGTCGGGCCCCGCCGCGACCATCGCCACGCCCACCGCCGCCACCACCAACGTCAACGCCCCCGCCGGACCCGCCACGCTGACCTTCTCCCTCACCGTGACCGACTCGTCCGGCCGCAACGGGATCGACGCCATGACGGTCACCGTGGGCGCCCCGGGCACGCTGGCGCCGGTGACCATCACGGCGGCGAGCGCGACGAAGGTCTACGGCCAGGCGGTCCCGACCATCGGCTCCACCGCGTCCGGGGCCACGCCGTCCCTGCCGATCACCGTGCCGACGTGCTCGACGACCGCCACCGCCGGCTCCACCCCCGCGATCTATCCCACCACCTGCACCGGGCCCGCCACCGATCGGTACTACCGCTACACCTACGTCGCCGGGACGCTGACGGTCGCCAAGGCGGCGACTTCCGTCAGCCTCGCATCGAGCGCCGCCACCGCGGTCCTGGGCAACCAGGTGACGCTGACCGCCACCCTGGCGGTGGTGGCTCCTGGCACCGGCACCCCCGGTTCGTGGGTCACCTTCTACGACGGATCGACCCAGCTCGGCACGTCGTTCCCCACGTCGGGGAAGGCGACCCTGACCTCCCCGGCGCTTTCCGGGGGGAACCACTCGTTCACCGCGGTGTACAGCGGCGGAGCCAACTTCTCGGCCAGCGCCAGTTCGGCGACGGTCGTGGGGGTCAGCCGTCGCCCGGTGACGATCCGGGCCACCGACGGCCGGGTCACCCTGGGTTCGGCGGTGCCCTCGACCGGGTGGAGCGCGGCGGGCCAGCTGGCGGCCTTCGCGGTCACGGCGCCGACCTGCCCCCGCCCCCGAGGTCGGCGGTCCGGGGACCTATGCCACCACCTGCACGGGCGCGGCGTCGGACACGAACTACGACTACACCTACGTCGCCGGGGTGCTCACGGTCGACCGGGCCCCGGTACTGGTCACCGCCCGCGACACGGTCTCGGCCTTCGGACAGGAGCCGCCGGCGGTCGGGTTCGACGTCAGCGGCGTAGTCGCCGGGTTCCCGGTGACCACGCCGTCCTGCGCGGCGGTGACCCCTCCGGTCCCGGTGGTCGGCTCGTACGCCAACCGGTGCACCGGTCCGGCGTCGGACGCGAACTACCTGTACCGGTACGTCGACGGCACCCTGACGGTCGGTCGGGCGGTGGTGACGGTGCAGGCGTCGAGTCCGGCGATGACGTTGGGTGATGTGGTGCCGGCGATCGAGTCCACGGTGAGCGGTGCGGTGGCCGGGTTCGTGCCGGTGGTGCCGACGTGTGGTGCGGACGCGGTGGTCGGGGCCGGGTCGGTGGCGACGCACTGCACCGGTCCGGCGTCGGACCCGAACTACCTGTACCGGTACGTCGACGGCACCCTGACGGTCGGTCGGGCGGTGGTGACGGTGCAGGCGTCGAGTCCGGCGATGACGTTGGGTGATGTGGTGCCGGCGATCGAGTCCACGGTGAGCGGTGCGGTGGCCGGGTTCGTGCCGGTGGTGCCGACGTGTGGTGCGGACGCGGTGGTCGGGGCCGGGTCGGTGGCGACGCACTGCACCGGTCCGGCGTCGGACGCGAACTACCTGTACCGGTACGTCGACGGCGCGTTGACCGTCGAGCGCGCCGCGGTGACGGTGCAGGCGTCGAGCCCGACGATGGTCCTCGGCGACCCCGTGCCGGCGATCGGGTACACCGTGGCCGGCGCGGTTGCCGGTGAACCGGTCACCCCGCCGGACTGCTCGGCCCCGTCGATCGCCGGTCCCGGCGTCTACCCGACCGACTGCACCGGTCCGGCCTCCGACGCGAACTACGACTACACGTACCTGGCCGGCTCGCTGAGCGTCGGAGGGGCCCACCTCACCGTGGTCGCCGAGAGCTCGACCATCGCCGCGACCGCGGCGATCCCGACGATCTCCTACACGGTGATCGGTGCCCGGGTCGACGGGACCGCCCCGGCCACGCCCACCTGCGCCGCCGTCGTCCCGCCCCAGGCGGCACGCGGCGTGTACCCGACCCGTTGCACCGGGCCGACGGCCGACGAGGTCTACGACTACACCTACGTCGACGGCACGCTGAGCCTCGGCTCGGTCACCGTGACCGCTTCGGACCGTTCGTCGACGCTGGGCGACCCACTCGGCGCCGTGGGCTTCTCGGTCGTCGGCGACGATCCGGCCGCGCCGATCGCGCCGCCCGACTGCTCGGTGGTGGCGCCGGCCGAGCCGGTCGTCGGCACCTACCCGACCCGCTGCTCGGGTCCGGCGTCGGACGCGGACTACGACTACACCTACGTCGACGGCACGCTGACGGTCGGTCGGGCGACCGCGACCGTGCAGGCCTCGAGCCCGAGCATGACCCTCGGCGAGCCGGTGCCGGCGATCAGCGCCACCATCAGCGGGGCGGTCGCCGGGTTCCCGACGGTCGACCCCACGTGCGGCGCGGACCCCGTGCCGACGGCCGGGTCGGTGGCCACGCACTGCGCCGGACCGCTCTCCGACGCGAGCTACGACTACCGCTACGTCGACGGCACGCTGACGGTCGGTCGGGCGACGGTGACCGTGCAGGCGTCGAGCCCGACGATGACGTTCGGCGACCCGGTCCCCCCGGTCACCTCGACGGTCGTCGGCGCCGTGCCCGGCCACCCGATCTCACCGCCGAACTGCTCGGCTCCGGCCCCCGAGATCGTGGGCTCGTCCACCACCACCTGCCAGGGGGTCGTGTCGGACGCGAGCTACACCTACGTCTACGTCCCCGGCACCCTGACCGCCGCTCCCCGCCCGGTCGAGATCCGGGCCGGCGGCGGGTCCGTCCCCCTCGGTGGGCCGGTCGGCGCCATCGGGTACACCACCGACGGCGGAGAGGTGGCCGGGGTGCCGATCACCGCGCTCACCTGCTCGGTCGATCCGGTGGCCGGCGGCGGCACCTATGCGACCACCTGCACCGGGCCGGACGAGGACTTCCACTACCGCTACACCTACGTCCCCGGCGTCCTGACGGTGCAGCGGGCCACGGTCACCGTCGTCGCCGCCAGTGCGTCGATCACGTTCGGGAACCCGGTCCCCGCGGTCGGTGCCACGGTGCACGGCGTGGTGGCCGGCTTCGATCCGGCGCCGCTGGGGTGCGTGGCCGAAGCCACCGGGCTCCCGATCCCCGGGTCCTACCCGACCTCGTGCGCGGGTCCCGCCGCCGACGCGAACTACGTCTACCAGCGGACCCCTGGCACGTTGACGGTGCTGCCGGCGGTCGTCACCGTCACCGCGTCGAGCCCCACGATCACCGTCGGCGAACCGGCCCCGGCCATCTCGGCCGGCACCAGCGGCACGGTCGCCGGCACCCCATCCGCGGCGCCGAGCTGCACCGTGCCGCCGCCCACCGGCGCCGGCACCTACGCCACCTCGTGCACCGGCCCGGCGGCTGACGCGTTCTACACCTACGCCTACCGGAACGGCGTCCTCACCGTGCAGCGCGCCCAGACCACGGTGGCGCTGTTCACGAACGTCGCGTCGCCACCGTCGGGCCAGGCGGTGACGCTGCAGGCCACGGTCGCCGTGGTCGCCCCGGGGCGGGCGCCGTTCACCTCGCCGGTGCAGTTCTTCGACGGCTCGACGCTCCTCGGCTCGGCCGCCATCGTCAACGGACAGGCCACGCTGACGATGTCGACCCTCGCCATCGGATCGCACACCATCACCGCCTCCTACCGCGAGGACAGCGACCTCCAGGGCAGCTCGAGCGCCCCCGTCCAGGTCAACGTGGTCAAGGCCTCGACGGCGATGGCCATCTCGGCCAGTGCGACGTCGGCGTCCTACGGGCAGGCCCTCACGCTGACGGCGACGATCAGCGTCGTCGCTCCGGGCACCGGGGCTCCGGGATCGTCCGTCGTGTTCTCCGACGGCTCGACCCAGCTGGCGGTCGTGGCCAGCTCGGGTGGGCGGGCCACGCTGGTCACGAGTGCCCTGTCGGTGGGGACGCACACGCTCACGGCCAGCTATCTCGAGGGCGCCAAGTTCTACGGCAGCATCGAGCGCGCCGTTGACGGTGACGGTGGCTCGGGCGGCGACGGCCACGACCCTGAGCCTCTCGCCGACCGCGCCGCTCGTCGGCCAGTCGGTCACGCTCACCGCCACGGTCACCGCCGTCGCCCCCGGCGGCGGCGTGCCCGGCGCGTCGATCTCGTTCTACGACGGGTCGGTGTTCCTCGGCGCGGTGGCCCCGACGAACGGGACGGCCAGCCTCACGATCACCCGCTCGAGCGGAGCGCACTCGTTCAATGCCCGCTACGCCGGCGGCGTGAACTACGGCCCGAGCACGAGCCCGTCGATCTCGGTGAGCTGATGGCGTCGGCGACGGTTCTAAAGGTCGGGCCTGGCGCGTCGCGCCAGCCCGGTCCTTCAGAACGGCGTGGCCAGCTCGAGGATCAGGGAGCGAGGATCTTCAGCGCCTCGTCGAGCGGGTTGGCGTGGGGCCGCCACGGCGGCGCGATCCGCGCCACCCCGGCGGAGAAGAAGAGCAGGGCCCGCACCTGGGCGTCGCGCCGCGGGTAGCCGAGGTCGATGAACGCCCGCTCGATGAAGCGGAGCAGGCTGGTGTCCGCGTCCTTCACCGCCTGCGCCGCCAGCGCGTTGCTCCCGGCCCAGTCGCGCATGGCCGCGTCGAGTGGGCCCAGCCGCTCGTCGAGCGACATGGCATAGAGCCGTCGCAGGCGCTCACGCGGCTCGGCGTCGGCGATGAGGGCGAGGTTGTCGGTGGTCTGGTCGGTCCCGAAGTGGCGGGCGAGCTGCTCGAGGTAGTCGGCCATGCCGGTGAAGTAGTGGTAGAAGCTGCCGGTCGTGAGCTCGAGTCGATCGGTGAGCGCCTGCAGCTTGACCGCGGCGATGCCGCCCCGCCGCAAGAGCTCCTGGCCGGCGGCGAGCCAGAGCTCTCGCCCCTTCGGTTCGGCGGTCATCGCCGGCGATCCTACGCGAGGGCCATCGCCGCACCTGACGCTCGAGTGGCGTCGCGACACGGAGCCCGACGCCCCTTGGCCCCGACCATAAGAAATGTTATGGTCCGACGGTGACGAGCCCGCTGACGGAAGACGAGTTCCTGGCCCGCTGCGAGGCACTCGCTCCCGAGCTGGCGGCTCGGGCCCAGGAAGGCGAGGACCTCCGCCGCATGCCGGAGGAGACGATCGAGGCCCTGCACCGCGCCGACCTGTTCCGCGCCGCCATGCCGACTTCGCTCGGCGGTCACGGGCTCGGGCTCGACGCGATCTGCCAGGCCACCCGCATCCTGGCCCACGGGTGCCCGGCGTCGGCGTGGACGATCTCGTTCTTCATCCAGCACGCCTGGCTCCTCTCGAAGTTCCATGAGGAGGCGCGGGCCGAGCTGTACGCCGACGGCCAGGTGCCGCTGGCGGCCGCGCCGCTGGCGCCGACCGGGCAGATCACCGCGGTCGACGGGGGCTTCACCGTCGACGGCCGGTGGGAGTGGGCCACCGGCGTCGAGCACTGCAACTGGGTGATGGCCCACGCCCTCGAGGTCGGCCCCGAGCTGACCACCCGCTTCGTGCTGGTCCCGAGGTCCGAGGTCGTGGTCGACGACGTGTGGTTCACGTCGGGGATGCGGGCGACGGGCAGCAACACCGTCCGCATCGAGGGTGTGTTCGTCCCCGAGCACCGCACGCTGCCGGCCCGCTCGCTGCTCGACGGCGTGGTGCCGGTCGCGGGCGACGGGCTCTCGGGGCTTCCGCTGGTCTCCGTGCTCGCCCTCGTTGCCGCGGCGCCGGCGATCGGCGCGGCCGAAGCGGCGGTCGACCTCTACCGCCAGCGCCTCAGCGAGCGGGTGCTCGCCTACACGCTCGGCGACCGGGCCGCCGAGCAGCCGGCGGCGCAGATCCGCCTGGCCGCGGCCATGAGCGATCTCGCCCAGGCCCGCGCCGGCTGGGACGCGGCCATCCGCACCATGGTCGCCGCCTGCGCCGACGGCACGCCGAGCGACCAGGTGCGGGTCGACACCAAGCTCGCCGCGGCCGCGACCGTGAGGTCGTCCCGGCGGATCATCGAGTCGGTGGGCGCGGGGTCGGGGGCCAGCGTCTACCTGTCGAACCACCCCTTCCAGCGCCTGCAGCGCGACGTCGAGACGCTCAAGGGCCACGTGGTCTTCGACTGGGATCGCGCCGCCGAGCTGGCCGGACGGGTCACACTCGGGTTCGGGCTGCGCCCCACCGACATGGCCTGACCGCGATCCCGACCCGATCCCGGCCTGATCCCGACCCGATTCCGGCCTGATCCCGCCGAGCTGAACTGGAGTCCCCGATGAGCGAGTCCGAGGTGCTGCTGGTCGCCGACCGGTTCTTCGCTGCGCTCGAGGCCGGAGATCGGCAGGTGGTCGACGAGCTCTACGCCGACGACGTCACGGTGTGGCACAGCGTCACCGGGCGCACCGTCGACCGGGCCACCGCTCTGGCCATCCTCGACTGGCTCATGGCACCCGGCGTCGGCATCGCCTACGAGATCGTCGAGCGCCTGGTGGCGGGCGACCGGCTCAGCCAGCGCCACGTGCTCACGGTCGCGGTGCCGGGCCACGATCCCGTGGTCATGCCGGTGAGCATCTACCTGACCATCGTCGGGGGCGCGATCACGCACATCGACGAGTACAGCGACAAGGGCCAGAGCGATCTGCTCGTGCGGATCATCCCGACCGGCTCGTAGCTCGAGCGCGCGGCAGGCTTGCGCCGCGCCACCATGCGTCCGTTATCCTCTGCCGAGGCGATGGGGCTCGCCGTAACCGCCGATCTGGCTGATGGCTCCTACCGGAACGTCCACCCGTGTGGTCTGACCGCGTAGGTTCGCCTCGCCCCGGCGAAGTGAGCGGTCAGGCCCTGATGCCTCCCTGGAGGAGCGATGTCGGAGCCCGAGCTCCCACCCGACCGCCAGCCCGACCACCAGGCCGACCACCAGGCCCCACCGGCCGACCCCCGCGAGCCGGGGCGCATCGATCGCCTCTACGCCGCGGTGCGCGACCTGATCCACCTCGACCTGCGTGAGCAGGGCCAGCTCATCGCCCACCTGGTCAAGTGGATCGGGCTCGGCTCCGTCGTCGGCGTGCTCGCCGGGTTCTCGTCGGCGGCCTTCCTCGTGACCCTCGACTGGGTCACCGACATCCGCCTCACCCATCCGTGGCTGCTGTGGCTGCTGCCGCTGGCCGGCCTCGCCATCGGCCTCGTCTACCACTACGGCGGTGGCGATGCCGCGGCCGGCAACAACCTGATCATCGACGAGATCCACGCACCGAAGGCCTGGATCCCGAGACGGATGGCGCCGCTCATCTACCTCGGCACGGAGGTGACCCAGCTGTTCGGCGGGTCGGTCGGGCGGGAGGGCACCGCCCTGCAGATGTCGGGCAGCCTGACCGACTGGTTCTCCCGGCTGGCCCGGCTGAAGCCCGAGGACCGGCGGATCATGCTCATCGCCGCCCTCGCCGGCGGTTTCGGCGCGGTGTTCGGCGTGCCGGTTGCCGGGTTCGTCTTCGCCCTCGAGGTGCAGAGCATCGGGCGCATGCGGTACGACGCGCTGGTTCCGGCGGTGACCGCGTCGCTCGTCGGCGACCTGATCGTCCGGGGGCTGGGGGTGAAGCACCAGGGGATGCCGCCGCTCGTGAACGTCGACCTGTCGACCGGGCTGGTGGCGAAGGTCGTCGTCGCCGGCCTGGTGTTCGGCCTGGTTGCGCTGCTGTTCTCGGAGGTGACCCACGGCATCCAGCGTGCGTTCGCGGCGGCCTCGCTGTGGCCGCCGCTCCGCCCGTTCTTCGGCGGCATCGCCGTCATCGCCCTGACCTACGTGGTCGGCAACCGCGACTACAACGGCCTCTCCCTCCCGCTGATCGCCGGGTCGCTGGCCGGCGGCATCGGCATCGTCGCCTTCGCCTTCGCCTGGAAGTTCGTGTTCACCGCGGTGACGCTCGGGTCGGGCTTCCAGGGCGGCGAGGTCACGCCGTTGTTCGTGATCGGCGCCACGCTCGGCGTCACGCTCGGGCGGCTGCTGGGGGTCGACCCGCAGCTGATGGCCGCGTTGGGCCTGGTCGCGGTGTTCGCGGGCGCGGCCAACGTGCCGATCGCCTGCACCGTGATGGGGGCCGAGTTGTTCGGCGCGGACGGCTTCGTCCTGTTCGCGGTGGCCTGCGTCGTGTCCTACGTGTTCTCGTCGCACCGGGGGATCTACCACTCGCAACGGATCGGCACGCCGAAGGCGGCCCGCCTGCCGGGGGCGGGCGGCGACGACCCGCCATCGACGGTCCGCGCCGCCGGGCACGCTCGGCGGCACTGGCTCCCGGCCCGTCGACCGTCCGGTGAGCCGTGACGCGGACGGTGAGATGGCCGGTGTGGCAGGGTGACGGACCAGCCGTGCCGGGGTGAGAGGGTCACCGGCCGATCGGGGAGACGACGTGTTCATACTCAGGTTCGACATGCGCAACGCGGGCGCCGAGCACTACGAGGCGGCCATCGACATGGCCCGGTGGGCGGAGGAGCACGGGGCGGCCGCGGTGGTCGTGTCCGAGCACCACGGGGTCGACGACGGCTACCTGCCCGCACCGCTCGCCCTGGTCTCGGCCATGGCCGCCGCCACCACGACCGTGCCCCTGCAGGTGGCGGCGCTCCTCGTCCCGCTGCACGACCCGGTCATGCTGGCCGAGACCATGGCGGTCATCGATCTGATCTCGAAGGGCCGCGTGTCCTACATCTGCGGGGCGGGCTACCGACCCAGCGAGTTCGACATGTTCGGGCAGTCGTTCGACGAGCGCGGCCGACGGCTCGAGGAGTCGGTCCGGGTCATGAGGGAGGCGTGGACGGGTGAGCCGTTCGACTACCACGGGCGAGCGTGCCTGGTGACCCCGAAGCCCCACACGCCGGGTGGCCCGATGCTGTTCATGGGCGGCGGCACCCCTGCTGCGGTGCGCCGGGCCGTGCGCCTCGGGATCGGCATGCTCACCGAGCGCAGCGACGATCTGGCCGCGCTCTACGAGCGGGAGTGCGCCGCCGCGGGCGTCGAGCCGCAGCTGTTCATGGAGACGCCCAACGACGCCATCACGTCGGCGTTCGTCGCCGCCGACCCCGACCGGTTCTGGGAGCAGATCGGGGAGCATGTGCTGCACGAGGTGCGGAGCTACCGGGAGTGGAACCAGATCCCCGGCCGCATCATGCCGGCGTCGATCACGACCGCCGACACCGTCGAGGAGCTGAAGTCGGCGGGCACCCCCTATCGCGTGTTCACCCCCGACGAGGCCGTCGACCACATCCGCACGGCCGGGTTCCTCGGCATGCATCCGTTGTGCGGGGGCATCCCACCCGAGGTGGCGTGGACGAGCCTCGAGCTCCTCCGCACCGAGGTGCTGCCCAAGCTGTCCTGAGCACGACCCGATCGGGACTGGCGAGACCTGGGCGCGACGGCAGCGCGACCTGGGCGAACGGTGCCACGCTCGCGCTGGCCATGCGACGCATCCTTCCCGAATCCGCTCCACCCGACGTCACGCGCATCGTGTGGGGGCGCGCCATCCGCGGCTTCGCCGACGGCTTCGTCAGCGTGCTGCTGGCCCAGTACCTGACCGGGCTCGGGTTCACGCCGGTCCAGGTGGGCGCCATCGTCACCGGGACGCTCGTCGGTTCGGCCGCCATGACCCTCGCCTTCGGCCTGACCGCGCATCGCACGTCGCTGCGGGCCCTGCTGCTCCTCGCCACCGGGATCATGGTGGCGACCGGCCTGGGGTTCGCCGCCGTCATCTGGTTCTGGCCGTTGATGGTCATCGCCGTGCTCGGCACCCTCAACCCGTCGGCCGGGGACGTCAGCGTCTTCCTGCCGACCGAGCAGGCCTACGTCGCAGGTGTCGTCGACGCCCCCGAGCGCCCCCATCTCTTCGCCGTCTACAACCTGGCCGCCATCTTCGCCGGAGCGGTCGGGGCGCTGCTGTCGGGTGTCCCCGAGGTGTTGGCCAACCGCAACGGCTGGGACGTCGTGACCTCCCAGCGCTTCGGGTTCGTGCTCTACGCCGTCGCCGCGGTCGTCATCTTCGCGATCTACCGGCACCTGCACCGGGACACGCACCCGGCCCCGTCGGTCGAGGCCGTGGTCGACGGCGCGGCCGACCCACCGGCCAAGCGGCGGCCGCTGCACACGTCGCGGCGCACGGTGCTCGAGCTGGCCGCGCTGTTCAGCCTCGATTCGGCCGGGAGCGGGTTCGTGGTCACGTCCCTGCTCGTGCTGTGGCTGCACCTGCGCTTCGACCTGTCCGCGGCCGCCACGGGTGCGGTGTTCTTCGCGGCCGGGCTCCTCGGCGTGTGCTCGCAGGCCCTGGCCCCGCGACTCGCCCGCCGCCTGGGGCTCATCAGGACCATGGCCTTCACCCACATCCCCGCGAACTGCCTGCTGATCCTCGCCGCCTTCGCCCCGAACGGCGTGGTCGCCGTCGCCCTGCTGCTCGCCCGGGCCCTGTTCGCCCAGATGGACGTCCCGGCGCGCCAGGCCTTCGTCATGGCGGTGGTCCCGGCCGACGAGCGGGCGGCCGCGTCGAGCGTCACCAACGTGCCCCGCAGCCTGGCGTCAGCGACGACGCCCCTGCTCGCCGGCGCCCTCCTCACCCGCACGACGTTCGGCTGGCCGCTCGTCATCGCCGGCGTCACCAAGATCGCCTACGACCTGACCCTCCTCGGCCTCTACCACGACGTCCCCGAACAGGAGGGCGCCCGCCGGACCCGGCGGGGCGACCCCCCGGCCACGGTCCCCGCCGACGGGACCCCACCTCGATGACCGAGGTGACCGAGGTGGCCCTCGCCGCAGTTACGGGGAGGCCGGGCTCGGGACGTCGCCCGTCTCGAGCAGGGTCTTCAGCGCGGAGACGACCTGGGGCCAGCCCTCGCTGACCATCTCGGCCCAGATGCTGTCGTCCTGGAACCCGTCGTGCACGACGGTCAGCTTGACCAGGTCGTCCACCGGCTCGAGCTCGAAGGTCACCCGGGTCCGCTGCTCGCGCCGGAGCTCTGTTGCGCGCTCCTCGTCGATCCCGAGCCGCTCGGCGAGCTCGGGGGTCATGGTGTGCCAGGTGTAGGAGAGGCGCCGGTACGGGTCGTACTCGAGCACGACCTGGTCCGGGTCGGCGATGGTGACGCCGAAGAGGTCCCAGGTGATGGTGGCCCCGACCTCCCACGTCGAGCTGAGGGTCGCCTGCCAGTAGCGCTGGGTGAAGGCCGGCTCGGTGAGCGCCCGCCAGAGCTGCTCGGGCGTGGTGGTGATGTAGGTCTTGTAGACGAAGGCGGGTCTGGTCATGGGGGTGTCCTCCAGGGCTCGTTTCAGGTCGGAGAGGGCGTCGGTGCGCGCTCGGTCGTAGCGGGTGATCCACCGGTCGGAGATGTCGTTGATGGGGCCGGCGTTGAGGTAGTGGAGCTTCTCCCGGCCGTGGCGCACCGTGACCACCAGGTCGGCCGCCTCGAGGATCGCCAGGTGCTTGCTGACCGACTGCCGGGCCATGTCGAGCCCGGCGCAGAGCTCCCGCAGCGTCTGGCCGTTCTCGGCGTTGAGCTTGTCGAGCAGTTGGCGGCGACTGGGATCGGCCAGTGCCTTGAAGACGTCGTCCATCATCGGCCGGCCTCCGGCCCCGCAACGTCGGGCCCGTGCCGGATCGGGTTCAGCCCCAACTGCTGATCTTCACCTCACCGGGGAAGGGCGTGGCCTGGCCGCCCTCGAGCCCGGACTTCATGCCGAGCAGGAAGTAGGCCCACTTGGTGCTGCAGTGGCCCATGAACTCCACCGGCTCCCGCCACCCGGCGTGGGTGAAGCGCACGACCGTCTCGCCGTCGTCGGCGTCGAGGTCGAACGTGAGCGTGGTGTCGAGCCACTCGTCCGGCCCGTGGACGCAGCGCCAGGCCACGTGCTGATCGGGGGTGGCCGACGTGACCTCCATCCGGGTGCTCCGGTCCGGCCCGCCGAAGGAGAAGGTGATCGTGCCCCCCGGCTCGGGATCGCCGACCACGTCGCGGGTCCACCAGCTCGACAGGCCGTCGATGGTGGTGAGCGAGTCGTAGACCTGGCGCGGGCTGGCGTCGATGCCGACGCGATGGAGGATGTCGACCATGGCAGCGGTCCTTTCGGGTGTCGGTGCTCGTCAGCAGAATAGGCAGCCAAATGGCTGCATGTCAAGCCGAGATGTGGCCCGGGACGGGCAGGACCTCCGGGGCGTGATCTGCCGACCGGGACCATCGGCCCTGGCCGGGAGCGACGGCGGCCCGCAGGCTGTGGACGTGGGCTCGAGCGAACGGCGACCGCGGGAGGTGGCGACCGATCGTTCGCCGGCGACCTCGGCGGCGGGCAGCGTGACGCCTCGCGGGCCGAACGCTCCGGGCTCCGGCGGTCGTGGACGCTGGCGTTCGTGGTCGGCGAGCTGGTCGGGTTCGTCCCGCCGGCGGTGACCGGTGCGACCCTCGCCGCGGTCGGGTCGACCGACGTGGTGATGGTCCTGGGCCTCACGCTCGCCGGCGCCCTCGAGGGCGCGGCCATCGGCGTGGCCCAGGCGTCGGTGCTGGCCCGGTTCGCCCCCGACGTCGATCGGCGGGACTGGGTCGTCGCCACCGTGGCCTCGGCCGCCTTCGCCTGGTTCGTCGGCATGGGCGGCGGGGCGCTGATGGGCTCGGATGTCGCCCCACCGGGGGTGCTGCTGGTGCTGCTGGTCCCGGCGTGGACCGCCGCGCTCGCTGTCGATGGGATGGGCGCAGTGGCTGGTGCTCCGACGGGTGGTGCCGCGGTCGGGGCGGTGGGTGCCGGTCACGTCGGGAGCGTGGCTGCTCGGCGTGATGATCCCGGTGGTCGCCCTCTCGGCCGCACCGAACGGGTGGCCGGGCTGGGCCCACGTCGTCGTCGGTGTGAGCGCGGCCGTCGCGATGGGGCTCACCGTGGGTGCGCTGACCGGCCGCACCCTGCAGCGCCTGCTCGACCGGTGACCATGGCATGATGCCCGCGGCATGCCGCCGCGGCGCCGAAGGGGATGGTCCGGGGGGAAGGTGAGGTGACCGATCTGCGCATCGACGACCTGGTCGCCCCGCGGCTGACCCCGGCCCAGCAGAGCGCCATCGCCTTCACCGCCGGCCTCGACGTCTCGCTGGCCGAGGACGACCTCGTCGACCGGGCCCGGTCGGCCAGCGGTCTCGACGACTTCGGCCCGGCCGACGTCTGGCCACGGTTCCGGGCCCACCTGGCGGCCATCGAGGGCGACGGCGGCCTCAACAACCTCTCCCGCCTGATCCTGCAACGCCGGATCGTGCGGCTGCTGTCCAGCCGGCTGGCCCTGACCGACCTGCTGCGCCTGCACCCCGAGATCCTCGACATCGAGATCGAGCGGCCCCTGATCGTGGTCGGGCTGCCTCGCTCGGGCACGACCCACCTGGTCAACCTGTTGGCCGCCGATCGGCGCCGTCGGGCCCTGCCGTTCTGGGAGAGCCAGGAGCCCTTCCCGCTGCGTGGTGACGGCCCCGGGGTCGACGGCATCGACCCGCGCTACGCCCGCTGTGCCGAGGATTATGCGGTCGAGTCGGAGATGGCGCCGCTCACCAAGGCCATGCACGACCGCTTCCCCGCCGCCATCGAGGAGGAGGTCGAGCTGCTCGACATCGACTTCGCCTCGTACACGCTCGAATGGCACGCCCGCGTGCCGGCCTGGCGAGACTTCTACCTCGGCCTCGACCAGCGCGCCCACTACGCGTACCTGAGGACGATCCTCCAGGCGCTGACGTTCCTGCGCGGCCCGCGCCAGTGGGTGCTCAAGTCGCCCCAGCACCTGGAGCAGCTCGGCCCGCTCGTCGACACGTTCCCGGACGCGACCGTTGCCTTCACCCATCGCGACCCGGTGGCCGTCATCCAGTCGGCCATCACGATGCTGGCCTACGGCGATCGGCTCCGCCGCCACGCCATCGAGCCCGACCAGCTCGCCGACTACTGGATCGACCGGGTCGAGCGCCTGCTCCGGGCGTGCGTGCGCGACCGTGAGCTGGTGACGGCCGATCGCAGCATCGACGTGCTCTTCCACGAGTTCATGGCCGACGACATCGCCACGGTCGAGGCGCTCTACCGCGGTGCCGGGGTGGAGATGACCTCGACCGCCCGCCGTCAGCTCGACGAGTACCTGGCGGCCAACCCGAGGGGCAAGCACGGTCGGATGGTCTACGACCTGCAGGGCGACTTCGGCGTCGCACCGGACGAGGTCCGCGAGCGGTTCGGGTTCTACTTCGATCGCTTCCCCGTGCGGGTCGAGGCCTGACGTGGCTCGGCCCGCCGTGTCGATCGACCCGGGGGAGGTCTCGTGAAGCAGGTCCGCGTCCACGGCCCCCACGATGTGCGCGTCGACGAGATCGACGAGCCCCGACCCGGCGAACGCGACGCGGTGGTGCGGATCGCGGCCTGCGGCATCTGTGGCAGCGACCTGAAGTACATCAGCATGGGCTTCGCCGGGCCGGGCGGCACGCCGATGCCGCTGGGCCACGAGATGTCCGGCACCGTCGAGTGGGTCGGCTCGGCCGTCACCGGCGTCGCCGTCGGTGACCGGGTCGTGGTGCACCCCGGCAACGACGACCTGGGGCGCATCGGCAGCGGGAGCGGTGAAGGCGGCCTCGCCCCGCGCCTGCTGGTGCGCGAGGTGGCCGGTGGCGGCCGCCTCCATCCGGTGCCCGACGCCCTGGACCTGACCATCGCCGCCATGGCCGAGCCGTTGGCCGTCGGCATGCACGCCGTCGACCAGGCCGGGGCCGGGCCCGACGACCGAGTGGTCATCTTCGGCTGCGGCCCGATCGGGCTCGCCACCCTGGCCACCCTGGTCGACCGGGGGAACGAGCAGGTGATCGCGGTCGACCTCTCCGAACGACGTCGCCGGTTGGCCCTCGAGCTGGGAGCCCTCGACGCGATCGACCCCGCCGATGGCCAGACGTGGGAGCGCATCGAGGCTCGGCACGGCACCGATCCGTTCATGTTCGGACCGGTGGCCGGCACCGACGTGTTCATCGAGGCGTCCGGGGCCGCGCCCGTGATCGCCGACGTCATCGACCACGCCAAGATCGGAGCTCGTCTGACGGTGGTGGCGCTGCACACCGAGGACATCCCGGTGAGCTTCCTGATGGTCCTCATGAAGCAGCTCACGATCCGCGGCGCGATGGAGTACCCGGACGCGGGCCTCGCTCCGGCGCTCGACCTGCTCGAGCGGCGGGACCTCTCGTCGCTGATCACCCACCGCTTCGATCTCGATCGGTTCGACGAAGCGCTCGCGCTGCTCGCCGGTTCGCGTGACTGCGGCAAGGTCATGATCACCATCCCCGAGACCGACGGAGCAGATCGATGAGCGATCCGATCCACCGGCGACGTCCTCCTGCCTCGGAGATCAAGGCGGCGTCGGGCCCGGCCGTCGAGGTCGTCCCGGGCATCTGGATGTCGGCCGGCCTGTCGAACAGCTACCTGGTGACCACCGGCGAGGGACGGGTCGTCGTCAACACCGGCATGGGCTTCGAGGGCCCGGTGCATCGGGCCAACTTCGACGCCGTCGACACCGGGCCGGTGCGCTACGTGCTGCTCACCCAGGGGCACTACGACCACGTCGGCGGCATCGACAGCGTCCGCGACCCCGACTCGCAGATCGTGGCCCAGGGCAACTGGGCGGTGTGGCGCAACGACAACGAGCGGCTCGAGCGGTTCCGGGTGGACAACTCGGCCTTCGCCTGGATGGACGCCATCACGGCCGCCCTCGAGCACGCCCGATCCCGGCCCGGCGGCGGCGCGCCCAGCCAGTCCCGGCTCGACCCCACGATCACGTTCGACGAGACCTTCGCCTTCGAGCTCGGAGGACGGCGGTTCACGCTCATCGCCACGCCCGGCGGTGAGACCACCGACTCGATGGTCGTGTGGCTGCCCGACGAAGGCGTGTGCCTCTGCGGCAACGTGTTCGGGGCGCTGTTCGGCCACATCCCGAACCTGGTCACCATGCGCGGCGACCGCTACCGCGATGCGCTCACCGTGATCGACACGATCGAGAAGGTCCGCGCCCTGCAACCGGAGGTCCTCCTCACCGGGCACTTCGACCCGATCGTGGGGGCGGACCTCATCGACGGCGAGCTCTCCCGCCTCCGCGATGCCGTGGCGTACGTGCACGACGCGACCGTCGCCGGGATGAACGCCGGCACCGACGTCCGCACGCTCATGGGCCAGGTCGTGCTGCCGCCGGAGCTCGAGGTCGGTGAGGGGTACGGGAAGGTGTCGTGGGACGTGCGGGCCATCTGGGAGAACTACGCCGGGTGGTTCCACCACCGGTCGACCACCGAGCTGTACGACGTCCCCGCCTCGTCGGTGCACGCTGACCTGGTGGAGGCGTCCGGTGGCGCCGACGCGCTCGTCGCCCGGGCCTCGGCCCGCCTGGCCGCCGACGAGCCGCTACCGGCGATCCACCTCGCCGAGATCGTGTTGACCGCCAAGCCCGACCACGGCGGGGCCCTCGCGGTCATGGCCGAGGCCCACACCCGGTTGCTGGAGCGCAGCGAGAACTTCTGGGAGACGGCATGGCTCCGCAAGCAGTTGACGGAGCTGGCCCGATGAGCCGGGCCTCGTTCGACTTCTCCGGCTCCGACGTGCTGGTCACCGGCGGGACGAGCGGCATCGGGCACGCCATCGCGATCGGGTTCCGCGATGCCGGCGCCGCGGTGCACGTCACCGGCACCCGGGGATCGGCCGCCGAGTACGCCACCGACCTCGACGGCGTCGACTACCACCAGCTCGAGATGGCCGACGCCGACGCGGTCGACGCGCTGGGCCGGTCGTTCGCGTCGCTCGACGTACTGGTGAACAACGCCGGCGCCAACTTCCCCGGTGGCCGCGACGAGTGGATCCCCGACGTGTTCGAGGAGGCGCTCACCATCAACCTGTCGAGCCACCTCCGCCTGACGCTCGCCTGCGAGGACGGGCTGCGGCGGAGCTCGGCCCCCGGCGGGGCGAGCGTGGTCAACCTCGTCTCCATGTCGGCCTTCCGGGCGGTGCCCCTCGTCCCCGGTTACGGCTCGGCCAAGGCCGGCCTGTTGCAGCTCACCCGCAACCTGGCCGAGCGATGGGCCGGGGACGGCATCCGGGTCAACGCCATCGCTCCCGGGGTCATCGACACCCCGATGACCGCGCCCATGCAGGGCATCCCCGAGCTGTTCGACGAGCAGGTCGCCCACATCCCGATGGGTCGCTTCGGCACCGTCGACGAAGTCGCCGCGGTGGCGCTGTTCCTGTGCACCGAGCAGGCGAGCTACATCACGGGCCATCCGGTGGTCGTCGACGGGGGGTACGCGATCCGGTGAGCGGCACCGGCCTTCAACTGTAATAGGAGTCTGGTTCCACAGTAGGATCCCGGGCCATGGATTTCGACGAGTCACCCGAGGAGCAGGCGTTCCGCCTCGAAGTGCGCCGGTTCTTCGAGCAGCACGCGTCCCGGAAGACCGGAACGACGGCCGACTGGTCCCGTGCGGTCATGGCGAACAGCGAGGAGCTCGAGCAGCTCTTCATGGAGAAGTCCCAGGCGTGGCAGCACACGCTCTACGACAACGGGTGGGCCGGGCTCACCTGGCCCGAGCAGTTCGGGGGCCGGGGCGGCACGCCGGCCGAGGCGATCATCTTCGGCCAGGAGGCCGCCGAGTTCGACGTGTCGCAGGGCTTCTTCGGCACCGCCATGGCCCTGGTCGGCCCGGCCCTGATGCGCCACGGCACACCGGCGCAGCAGGAGCGCTACCTGCCGCCGCTGCTGCGGGGTGACGAGAAGTGGTGCCAGCTGTTCAGCGAACCCGGCGCCGGATCGGACCTGGCCGCGCTGGCGACGAGGGCCGTCCGCGACGGCGACCAGTTCGTCGTCAACGGGCAGAAGGTCTGGAACTCCCAGGCCCAGCACGCCGACTTCGGCATCCTCATCGTCCGCACCGATCCGGATGCGCCCAAGCACCGGGGCATCACGTTCCTGATCCTCGACATGCGCACCCCCGGGGTCGACGTCCGCCCGCTCCGCGAGGCCACCGGCCAGGCGTTCTTCAACGAGGTGTTCCTCTCCGATGTCCGCGTGCCGGTCGACCACGTGGTCGGCGAGATCGACGGCGGGTGGGCCGTCACCCGCACCGTGCTCACCAGCGAGACCGGGATGATCGGCGGTGGCAGGGGGGCGGCCACCTTCGAGGCGCTGCGAAGCCTGGCGGTCGAGCTCGGTCGCTCCGGCGAGCCGATGATCCGCCAGCGGTTGGCCGAGGTCTATGCCCGTGAGCGGATGCTCGAGTTCCTCGGCATGCGGATGCAGACGTTCGTGATGCACGGCCGGGGGAACCCGCCCGATCCGTCGGTGCTGAAGAACTTCCTCACCGCCACCAACGAGGTCAAGGCCGACCTGGGTGTCGAGCTGCAGTCCGCCGGCGGCATGCTCGCCCGCGGCGACGCGGCCGAGGACGGACTGTGGCAGCACTTCGTCGTGTCGCAGTTCGCCTCGCGCATCGGGGGCGGCACCAACGAGGTGCACCGCAACATGATCGCCGAGCGAGCCCTCGGCCTGCCCCGCGAGGCCCAGCTCGACAAGGACATCCCCTGGCGGGACACGGTCAAGGCCTGACGGGGGGCCTGAGGCTCGGGCCCGTGCTCAGCGGGCGAAGATGAGCGCGGCGGCCCGGTCGATGGATTCGTAGACCGAGCTCAGGGGCACCAGCCCGAGCTGCCAGCTGCGCAGGCTCTCGTCGAGCACGGCGCTCATCACCGCGGTCACGTCGCGCCGCTTCTCGTCGGACAGCCGGGAGCTCTCGAGCGCCAGACCGAAGGCCTCGCTCTGCTGGCGGGCGAACTCGCGCCACACCATCGCCGTGTTCGGGTCCTTGCTGCTCTGGATCTGCATGACGACGTCGTAGACCTTCGGCTGGCGCTCGAAGGCCCGCGCCGCCCGCCGGTAGATCGCCTTCACCCGTTCCTCGGTGGGACCGATCGGGACGGCGTTCTGACCGCTGGCGAAGCGATCGGACCACGACTTGAGCGCGCACGCGAAGAGGTGGTCCTTGGAGTTGAAGTACCGGTAGAGCGTGCCCAGGGCCACGTCGGCTTCGTCGGCGACGTCCTTGACCTGGATCTTCTCGTAGTCGATGTCGAACATCAGCCGCCCGGCCGCGTCGATGATGCGCTGCCGTCGCTCCCGCTGGTCGACGCGGAGCGACTCGACCTCGGGCAGGGTCCGAAGCGTGGCGTCGGTCGTTCGGGTGGAGTGCTTGGTCATCGGTCCTCGCTCGCCGGTGCGCGGCCGGAGCGTACCGTCAGGCCGCGGCGGTGTTGCGGAGGAGCGCCTCGTTGGGCTCGGGCGGCAGCTCGAGCAGCGGCTCGGCCACCTCGGACACCTTGGGCCCGATGCGGGCGGCCAGCGGAGCCAGGGCCTCGAGATCGAAGTCGTAGAGGTTCGCCGCCGTCTCGGCGAGCACCTTGCGGAGGTCGGCCTCGGACCAGTCGTGGAACACCTGGCGAAGGGCCAGGGTCGAGTAGGGATAGGTGGCCTCGTCGTGGGGATAGTCGCTGCCCCACATCATGTGGTCGAGGCCGACGACGTCGCGCACGGCCTCGACATCGCTCCTCGACGGGAAGCTGAGCCCGAACCACACGTTCTGCTGGACGTACTCGGTGGCCGACTTCGGGAGGATGTGCTCCGGCTTGAAGCGGAGCTCACCGATGGAGCCCTTCGTCGCGGATGGAGGCGAGGTGGCCGTCGAGCTGCTTGAGCAGCCCGGGCAGCCAGCTCGCGCCCTGCTCGGTCAGGACGAACTTGAGGTTCGGGAACCGCTCGAACACGCCGGAGAGCAGGAGGAAGAGGAGCGGCCGGCGGCCGTAGAACGGCACCTCGGCGATCATCATCAGCGCCGACGAGGGCACCCGCTCGTAGGCGGGCGACCCGGTGCCGCCGTGGCACTGGACGGGCACCTCGAGCTCCTCGCACACCGCCCACAGCCGGTCGTAGTCGGGGTGGTTGTACTGGTGGATCCAGTCGACGTCGGGGGGGAGGGCCGGGAGGAGGATGCCGCCGCGCAGGCCGTGCTCCTTGATCCAGTGGACGTCCTCGATGGCGTCGTCGAGGTCGTTCACGAAGATCTGGCCGATGCCGGCGCGCCGCTCGGGGTAGCGGGCGCAGAAGTCGACGAGCCAGCGGTTGTGGGCCCGGATGCCGGCCAGCCGGTGCTCGTACTCGTCGGGCTTGGGTGGGCGGGCGAACAGCACGAAGCTCGGGAAGAACGGTGGCACCGTGTTCGGGAACATCACCTCGCCGGCCACGCCGTCCGCGTCCTGCTGCGAGTTGCGCATCTCGTCGTCCCAGTTGCGCAGCCGGCGCTGGTCGCCGAGGTCGCTGAACGGGTTCTTGTACTCCCCGCGCCAGGCGTCGAAGTCGTCGAGGTACTTCTTCTCGAGGTACTCGCGGTACGCCGCGTGGCTTGCCGCCGGCGTGGGTGTCGGCCGAGATGACCGTGTAGCGGGCGTCCTGGTCATCGGCGGTGTTCGAGCCCATGTCCGTCTCCTGAGAACTAGATTACGATTCCAGCAGCGTAAGGGGGCGACGGCGCCGGCACAACCCCCTACGATCCGGCCGTGACGAACAGCGCGCAGGACAGCCATGGTCCGGTGATCATCGAGGTCGCCGTCAACGGGGTGAAGTCGAAGCAGCAGAACCCGAACGTGCCCGTCGAGCCGGCCGAGATCGCGGCCGACGCCCTGGCCTGCATCGCGGCCGGCGCGGCGGTGGTGCACAACCACATCGACCGCTACGGCCTCACCGAGGCCGAGGCGGCCGAGCGCTACCTCGAGGGCTGGCGCCCGGTGCTCGACGAGCGACCCGACGCATTGCTGTACCCCACGATCCACTTCTCCGACGGGCTGAGCTACGAGCACCTGATCCCCCTGGCGGCCAGCGGTCGGTGTCGGGTCGGGATCGTCGACCCGGGATCGGTGAACCTCGGCGGCGTCGACGCGGACGGAGTCCCGGCCGGCGGCATCGTCTATGGCAACTCCTACGACACCATCGCCCGCGCCTTCCAGATCTGCCGCGAGCAGCGCCTCGGGCCGAGCATGGCCATCTACGAGCCCGGGTTCCTGCAGACGGTCGTGGCGTGGTGGCGGGCCGGCCGCCTGCCGAGGGGCTCGATGATCAAGCTCTACTTCTCGTCGGAGACGGGGTACATGGGCGCTCCGTTCGGGTTGCCACCGACCGCGACGGCGCTCGACGCCTACCTCGAGATCCTCGGCGAGTGCGACGTGCCCTGGGCCGTCTCGCTGGTCGGCGGCGACCTGGTCGCCAGCGAGGTCGCATCCCTCGCGCTCGAGCGCGGCGGTCACCTCCACGTCGGCCTGGAGTTCTACGGCGGTGATCGCCGGCCCTCCAACGTCGAGCTCGTCAGCGAGGCCGTCCTCCGCTGCGCCGAGGCCGGCCGCCCGGTCGCCACGCCCGACCAGGCGGCCGCGATCCTGGGACTGCCCCGCACCGGCATCGAGTGACCGGCGGACGGGTGGCGCCGGTCAGCGCCGCGCCTCGGTGGTCGTCGTCGGCATCAGCCGTCGAGGTGGACGACATCGCCGGAGCGGATGGTCCCGGGTGCTCGCACCGCCGTCCAGACCCCGAGGTTCCCATCGTGATGGCGAGCCACGGTCCGGAAGATGTCGAGGTCTCGCTCGAGGTCGGTGCCGGGCTGGGGGCGGGTGACCATGGTGCAGCGGGCGCACGGCTGTTGTGGAACCAGCTCGACGTCGCCGGCGCGGATCGTCCGGCCACACCAGGCATCCTCGACCCAGCCGTCGCCCTCCACGTCGACGAACACGTTGGGACGGAACCGGCGGACGTCCCAGTTGCCGTCCGGATGGAGGGCGGCCGCGGTTCGGATGCTGGCCGTCGTCAGCACCAGCAGCGGCGCGGCGTCGACGAAGCGCCCGGGTGGCATCGTCCATTCGATGGCCGTGCTGGTGTCGTCGAGCGCGTCGGCGAAGAACTCGGCCCGACCACCCGGGGCCCCGGCGGCGGGCACGAGCGCCACCGGCCGGCCGAGCCACTCGGCCAGCGCCGCGTCGGTGGCCGGGCCGAGCCCATCGAGCACCATCCCGTCGGGCAGTGTGATCCTGGGCTGGCCGTGCTCCCCGAGCGATGCGGCGGCCCCGAGCAGCCGAGGCTCACGGCGGGCCGTGAGGGTCTTGCCGCTCGCCTCGTCACGGATGCCCCAGCATCGGTCGCCTCGCAGACCGTCGGGGTCGACGGTGCCGACCTCGAGTCGCTCACCTCGAAGGGACTTCACCGGATGGCGCCAGATGGCGACGATCCTCATCGGGGAGCCTCCTCACGGGCCGGTTGCACGGTGCCCAGCGTGGCACGCCCGGCCCCGCGGCCCTCGCTCTTCGCCCGACGTTGACACCGGCCTCGGCCCCGCGCTAAGCATCTGCTCAGCAATGCGGGCCGATCGCGCACCAGTCGAAGGGGTGGGGACATGAGCCGGGTGGTGGTCGTGACCGGGGCTGCGTCAGGCATCGGGCTGGGCGTGGCCCGGCGCTTCGCGGTGGAAGGTGACGCGGTCGCCCTGCTCGATCGCGACGGCGAGGCGGCCGAGGCCGCCGCGGAGGAGCTCCGCACCCAGGGCGCCACCGCCATCGCCCTGGCGGTGGACGTCGCCGACTGGGCGGCGGTGCGCACGGCCTTCGATCAGGTGCGGGCCGAGCTCGGGCCCATCGGGGTCCTCGTCACGTCGGCCGGCGTCGAGTCCTTCGACGCCGTCCTCGACATCACCGAGGACACCTGGGCCCGCATGCTCGCGGTGAACCTCACCGGCACCTTCACCTGCGTCCAGGCGGCCCTCCCCGACATGGTCGAGGCCGGCTGGGGTCGCATCGTCACCATCTCCTCGTCGAGCGCGCAGTCCGGCGCGCCGCGCATGGCGCACTACGCGGCGTCGAAGGGCGGGGTGATCGGGCTCACGAAGTCGTTGGCGAGGGAACTGGCCGGCGTCGGCGTGACGGTGAACACCATCCCCCCGTCGCTGGTGGACACGCCCATGGCTCGTGGCGCCGAGGCGAAGGGCCTGGTCAGCGTCGACGCCATGGCCAAGATGGTGCCGCTCGGGCGGGCCGGCACCCCCGACGACATCGCGGCGGCGTGCTCGTTCCTCTGCTCCGAGGGCGGCGGCTACATCACCGGCCAGGTCATCGGCGTCAACGGCGGCATGTACATCTGAGCGCTCGGTCGAGCGCCTGAGGAGGCTTCGTGACAACTGACTTCGAGACGGCCGACTTCTTCTCCGACCCGTCGCTGCTGGAGGATCCGTACCCCTACTTCGACCACCTGCGGTCGAAGTGCCCGGTGACGGAGATCCCCAACGGCGTCGTCGCGGTCTCGGGCTACGACGAAGCCTCCGACGTCTACCGCGACATCGAGACGTTCTCGTCGTGCAACGCGGTGGTGGGCCCGTTCGCCCAGTTCCCGGTGCCACTCGAAGGTGACGACGTCAGCGACCTGATCGATCGCTATCGCGACCAGCTCCCGATGTTCGAGCACATGGTCACCATGGACCCGCCCGAGCACACCCGGGAGCGGGCCCTGCTGATGCGGCTCATCACGCCCAAGCGCCTCAAGGAGAACGAGGCGTTCGTGTGGCGCCTCGCCGACCAACAGCTCGACGAGTTCCTCGCCAAGGGTGAGTGCGAGTTCATCAGCGCCTACTCGCAGCCCTTCGCCATGATGGTCGTGGCCGACCTCCTCGGTGTGCCCGAGTCGGAGCACCAGCTGTTCCGTGCCGGGTTCGGCCTCGGCCGGCCGCCCGGCCAGCTCGGCTTCGACGAGCGGGAGCGGGAGCTCAACCCCCTCTCCTGGCTGGACGACTGGTTCGCCACCTACGTCGAGGACCGACGGCGGGAGCCGCGCGACGACGTCCTGACCCAGATGGCGCTGGCGACCTACCCCGACGGCTCCATCCCCGAGGTCACCGCGGTCGTGCGGAGCGCGACGTTCCTGTTCGCGGCCGGCCAGGAGACCACCGCCAAGCTGCTCGCGACCGCGATGCGGTACCTCTGCGAGTACCCCGAGCTCCAGGACGAGCTCCGGGAGCACGGCGAGCGCATCCCGGACTTCATCGAGGAGGCGCTGCGCCTCGAGAGCCCGGTGAAGGCCGACTTCCGCCTCGCCCGCCGCAACACGACGGTGGGAGGGGTCGACATCGCCGCCGGGACGCCGGTCATGCTGCTCAACGGCGCCGCCAACCGGGATCCCCGACGGTTCGAGTGCCCGAACGAGCTTCAGATCGATCGCCCGAACGGCAAGGAGCACATCGCGTTCGGGCGGGGCGTCCACTCGTGTCCCGGCGGCCCGCTGGCCCGCACCGAGGGCCGCATCAGCCTCGAGCGCATCCTCCACCGGACCCGTGACATCCGGTTGTCGGAGGAGCACCATGGCCCCGTGAGCGCCCGTCGGTTCAGCTACGAGCCGACGTGGATCCTGCGGGGGCTCAACAAGCTCCACATCGAGTTCACGCCGGTCGAGGGGGAGTGATGCGGATCGTCGTCGACTTCGATCTCTGCGAGAGCAACGCGTTGTGCATGGGGGTCGCGCCCGAGCTGTTCGAGGTGCGCGACGACGACTTTCTCTACGTGCTCGACGAGACTCCCGGTGAGGAGCTCCGGGCCAAGGTCGAGCAGGCTGTGCGCGTCTGCCCGAAGCAGGCGATCAAGATCGTCGAGTAGCCCATGCGCATCACGGCGGTGCCGGTGGTGAACGCCCTCCCCGCGGTGTGCGCTGCCCCGCCCAGCATCCGCACCTACGCCGACCTCCCGGTGATCACCACCCACGTGTCCTGACCCGCCCGGCCCAGGTGCGCGGTCCTGAAGGCCCGGGCTGTCGCGTGCCGGGGGGCCGGGCCTTCAGAACGTGACCCGGAGCTCGCGCTTGAGCACCTTGCCGGACGGGTTGCGCGGCAGCGCGTCGAGGAACATGATCTCCTTCGGCACCTTGTAGCGCGCGAGCTGGGCGCGGCAGTGCTCGAGGAGCTCGTCCGCCGTCACGGTCGCATCCGGGCGCAGCACGACGAACGCCACCGGCACCTCGCCCCACCGATCGTCGGGACGGCCCACCACGGCCACCTCGAGCACCGCGTCGTGCTCGTAGAGCACGCGCTCGACCTCGGAGCCGGCGATGTTCTCGCCGCCCGACACGATCATGTCCTTGAGGCGATCGACGATGAAGAGGTAGCCGTCGTCGTCGCGGACGCCGACGTCGCCGGTGTGGAACCAGCCCCCGGCGAACGCGGTGGCCGTCGCCTCGGGGTCCCGCCAGTAGCCCTTGAAGACCTTCGGGCCACGCATGACGATCTCGCCGCGCTCCCCGGCGGGCACCGACCTCCCCTGGTCGTCCCAGATGTCGAGCTCGAGGTAGAGGCACGGTCGGCCGACGCTGCCGAGCTTGGTCACGATGCTGTCGCGGTCGAGGAAGGTGTCGCCGGAGACCGTCTCGGTGAGGCCGTACGCGTCGGCGAACCACGCCGACGGGAACGTGCGCTGGATCCGCTCGATGAGCGGGATCGGCATCTTCTCGCCGCCGTTGATGACCACCCGCACCGACGAGAGGTCGCGCTGCTCGATGTCGGGCAGCGCCATGATCGCGTTGACCATGGCGGGCGCCAGCCACACGGTGGTCACGCGCGATCGCTCGATCTCGTCGACGACCGCGGCGGCGTCGAACGAACGGTGGATGATCGTCGTCGCCCCGGCGGCGACGAGCGAGGTGGTCGTGAGGTCGAGCGCGCCGACGTGGTAGAGCGGCCCGCAGGCGAGCCCCAGATCGGCGCTGGTGAAGCCGAACTCGACGATGTGGGCGAGGTTCTTCCACGCCAGGTTGGCGTGGGTGAGCATGACGCCCTTGGGGCGGCCCGTGGTGCCCGACGTGTACATCAGGCGGTGGACGTCGTCGGCCGCCGCGGCCACGGGCGCCGACCGGTTCGGGGTCGCCCGCAGGTCGGCGAGCGGCGTCCATCCATCGGGAGCCGGGTGCGAGACGCAGGCGCGCAGCGAGCGTCGGCTTCCATGCCCTTCGTCGCCTCGTCGGCCAGGTCGACGAGTGCGTCGTCGCACACGAGGGCGCGGGCTTCGGAGTGCTCGAGGATGTAGCGCACCTCGGGCGCGGCGAGCCGCCAGTTGATCGGCATGGCGATGGCGCCGAGGTGGTTCGCGGCGAAGATCGTCTCGAGGAACTCGGGGCAGTTGTACGAGAGCAGCCCCACGACGTCGCCGGGTCCGACGCCGCGTTCGGACAGGCCGCCGGCCAGCGCGGTCGCTCGGGCGGCCATCTCCCCGTAGGTGGTCGTCTCGCCCTCGAAGACCGTGATCGCCTTGTCCGGCGTGCGGGTCGCGTGGTGGGCGAGGACGGCGAACCAGTTCATGTCCGCCTGCATCGACTGCGTCCTCCTCGAAACCTCGATCAGGTTTGTACCGACCAGTACAGCCTATAGATCCGGACGCTGCAGTAGCGTCGCCGCATGCCCCGAGGCGAAGCCAACGATTCTCGACGGAGCCCGAAGTGGCAGGCGCGCCGCCAGGCGATCGTCGACACGTCGGCGCGCGTCTTCGCCCGGCGCGGCTACCACGCCACGGGCATCACCGAGCTCTGCGACGCCAACGACCTCGGCAAGGGAGCGCTCTACCACTACATCGGCTCCAAGGAGGAGCTGCTCGCCGCCATCCACGACCGGGTGATGGACGAGGTGATGCTCGGCGCCGATCGCGTCGCGCGAGGCGGGCGGCTCACCGTCGGCCCAGCTGGCCATGCTCGGCGAGGAGCTGCTCGACGTGATCCACCGCTACCCGGATCACGTCTGGGTCTTCCTCCACGAGTTCCCGGCGCTCACCGGCGAACGTGCCGCGCAGTTCCGCGAGCGGCGCGGCGAGTACGAGCGGCGGGTCGAGGAGGTGCTCCGGGCCGGCGTCGAGTCGGGCGAGTTCCGTGACGTCGACCCGTGGCTGACGGCCCGGGCGTGGCTCGGCATGCACAACTACACCTATCTCTGGCTGAAAGACGGGTGGTCGCCTCTCGGCTCGCGACATCGCCAAGCCGTTCGCCGAGATCTTCATGCGGGGCATCGAGAGCCCGACGCCCACGCGGCCGGGTCAGGGCGCCGAGTAGCCGCCGTCGACGACCATCGCCGACCCGGTGGTCCACCGGGAATCGTCGCCGGCGAGATAGGAGTACGCCCCCACGAGGTCGCTCGCCGACCCGAGCCCGAGGGGGTGCCGCGCCGCGATCGGGTCGAGCGCCTCCGGGCGGGAGGTCGGCGTGGATCGCCGAGCGGAACGTCCCCGGGCACACGCAGTTCACGCGGATCCCGTCGCGTGCGTACTCGACCGCGGCGACCTTCGCGAGCTGGATCACGGCGGCCTTCGTCGCGCAGTACGGAGCGGCGTGCGACCACGCCGTCAGCCCGGAGACCGACGCGGTCAGCACGATCGAGCCCGACCCCTGCGGGCGCATGACGGCCACCGCCGCCCGGATGCCGTTGACCGCACCGAGGACGTTGATCCGGAACGCGCGCTCCCAGTCCTCGGTGGCCAGGTTGTGGATGCGACCGTTCGGCGAGAGCACCCCGGCGTTGCTGATGAGCACGTCGAGCCGACCGAAGCGCTCGACCGCCAGCTCGATCACGGATTCGACCTGGTCGAAGTCGCTCACGTCCGCGAGCGCCGTCTCGACCGAGCCGCCGCCCTCCGGGAGGCCGGCGACGGTCGCCTCGAGGGAAGGGGCGCTGACGTCGCTCAGCACGAGATCGGTGACCGGCTCGCCGGCGAGCCGATGCGACACCGCCGCCCCCAGCGCGCCGCCCGCGCCCAGGATCGCGACCACCCGTCGTGGCTCAGGTGCGTCGGTCATACGAGCAGGTACCCGCCGTCGACGTTGAGCACGGTGCCGGTGACGAACGCCGACGCGTCGGAGGCCAGGAACTGGTAGGCGCCGGCGAGGTCGGTGGGAGCTCCCCAGCGCCGTTGTGCGGTGTGCCCGGTGATCGTGGCCGCCAGCTCGAGGTTGTTCATCCAGCCCTCGGCCAACGGCGAATCGAACCAGCCCGGCGCGACCACGTTCACCGTGATGCCGGCGGGCGCCAGGTCCAGCGCGAGGCCCTTGGCCAGGCCGGTCAGCCCGGCCTTCGAGGCGCTGTACGCGGTCAGGCCCTTCTTCGGCCGCTCGCCCAGCACCGAGCCGGTGAAGATCAGTCGGCCGCCCTCACCCATCACCCGGGCCGCGGCGCGGGCGCCGAGGAACGCGCCCGTGAGGTTCACCTCGAGGACCTGCCGCCAGACCGAGGCCTCGACCTGGCGAGGGGCCGAGCCACGATCGGCGAGATCCCCGCGTTGCAGATCCACACGTCGACGCCGCCCCATTCGGCCACCGTGGCATCGGCCACCGCCTCGTTGAAGTCCTCGTCGGTCACGTCGCCGCCGAGCACCAGGGCCGGCCCGGGGAGCACCTCGGCGACCGCCTTCAGGTCCTTCTCCGTGCGGGCCACCAGCGCCACCGAGGCGCCGGCGTGGGAGAAGGCGTGCGCGAGCAGCGATCCGAGCCCCCGGCTGGCGCCGGTGATGACGACCCGCTTCCCCGTGACCGCGCCGGGGCCGGGGAACGACTCGGGGATCTCCATCTGCTCGGTCATCGCGCCTTCCTGATTGTACCGACCAGTACAATACACGCTCGTGACCTTCGACCGACCCTCCCCGTCCGCGTTCTCGGAGGCCGACCTCCTCGAGATGCACCGGCGGATGCTCCTCATCCGCGAGTTCGAGGAGCACGTGGCCGCCGCTCTACCGCGCCGGCGAGGTGCCCGGGTTCGTCCACCTGTCGATCGGCCAGGAGGCCGCGGCGGTGGGCGCGTGCTGGCCGCTCGGCGCGGCCGACGTCATCACGTCGACCCACCGCGGCCACGGCCACTGCCTGGCCAAGGGCCTCGATCCGCTCGGGATGTTCGCCGAGCTGATGGGCAAGGACCAGGGCACGAACCGCGGCCGCGGGGGCTCGATGCACATCGCCGACCCGAACATCGGGATCTTCGGCGCCAACGGGATCGTGGCCGCCGGGCTGCCGATCGCGGTGGGTGCCGCGACGGCGGCCCAGCTCCGTGCCGACCGCAGCGTGGCCGTGGCGTTCTTCGGCGACGGCGCGGTGGCCCAGGGCGCGTTCCACGAGGCGGTGAACCTCGCCGCCGTGTGGAAGCTGCCGGCGATCTTCTTCTGCGAGAACAACGGCTACGCCGAGTTCTCACCGGCGTCGACCCAGCGCGCCGCGCCCCTCGAGCCGCTCGCGGCCGGCTACGGCGTCGAGTACGTCGCGGTCGAGGGCAACGACGTCGTGGCCACCGCATCGCTGATGAACGAGGTGGTCAGCGCCGTCCGCGACGGCCATGGCCCCGTCATCGTGGAGGCCGCGACCTACCGGTGGCACGGTCACTACGAAGGCGACCCGGAGCGCTATCGGTCGCCCGACGAGCTCCGCTCCTGGAAGGAGCGGGACCCGCTGCTCGTCCATGCCGCCGCCCTCCGATCGGCGGGCATCGGCGACGAGGGGATCCGCTCGGTGGAGGCGTCGGTGGCCGACGAGCTCGACCGGGCCGCTCGAGAAGGCACGGCAGTTCTCGAGCCCGGCCACCGAGACGCTCCACGACTTCGTCGTCCGTCCGAGACCCGCACACGCCGAGCCGCCGCCCCTGGCCGAGGACGCCCCGGTGTTCCGCACCATGGACGCGATCCACGACGCCCTCGAAGCCGAGCTCGCCACCGACGACCGGGTGTTCGTCGCCGGCATCGACGTCGGCGCCGGCGGCAACGTCTTCGGCCTCACGCGGGGGCTGCACGATCGATTCGGCGACCGCGTCCGCGACACCCCGATCTCCGAGACCGCGATCATGGGCCTCGGCGTCGGCGCGGCCATGGCCGGGATGCACCCGGTGGTCGAGCTGATGTACCTCGACTTCGTCGGCGTCTGCCTCGACCAGCTGCTCAACCAGGCGGCCAAGATGCCGTTCATGACCGGCGGGGCCGCGCAGATGGCGCTGACCGTGCGGACCCAGTTCGGCGCCGGGCGCTCCTCGGGGAGCCAGCACTCCCAGAGCCTCGAGGCGCTGCTCGCGCACATCCCCGGCCTGACCGTCGTCATGCCGTCGACACCAGCCGACACCTACGGCCTGCTGCGGGCCGCCATCCAGGACCCCAACCCCGTGGTCTTCATCGAGAACCGGTTGCTCTACGGCATGAAGGGGCCTCAGCCGCCGCCCGATCACATCCTCCCGATCGGCCGGTCGGCGGTCGTGCGGGCGGGAACCGACGTCACCGTCGTGTCGGTCTCCCGGATGGTGCACGAGGCCGTCGCCGCCGCCGAGCGCCTGGCCGGTGAAGGCATCTCGGTCGAGGTGATCGACCTGCGAACCGTGGCACCGCTCGACATGGCCCCGATCCTCGACTCGGTGCACCGGACGAACCGGCTCCTGATCGCCCACGAGGCGGTCATCCCGTTCGGCATCGGCGCCGAGATCGCGGCCACCGTCGCCCGCGAGGCGTTCTGGGACCTCGACGCGCCGATCGAGCGGGTCGGCGCCGCCGCCACTCCGCCGCCCTACGCGCCCGAGCTCGAGCGGGCGTGGCTCCCCGACCGCGACGACATCGCCGCCGCCATCCGCCACCTCGCCGCCGTCTAGACCTTCCGAAGGTCCGGCCTCCCCTCCAGCGCCAGCCCGGTCCTTCAGCAACCCGCCCTCTCACCTTCTGAAGGACGGGCCTGCCCGTACGCGCCAGCCCGGTCCTTCAGGTCAGAGCTAGCAGCCCAGCTCGCGGGCGATCACCACGTGCTGGATCTCGTTGGTGCCCTCACCGATCTCGAGCACCTTGGCGTCGCAGTAGAAGCGGGCCACCGGTGTCTCGAGCATGTAGCCGACGCCGCCGTGGATCTGGACGGCCTCCGATGCCGCCGATACCGCCAGGCGGCTGGCCTTCAGCTTGGCCATCGACGCCTCCTTGAGGAAGGGCTGCCCGGTGTCGCGCAGGTACGCGGCTCGGTAGGTGAGCCAGCGCGCCGCCTCGAGCTCGGTGGCGATGTCGGCGAGCTTGAACTGCACGGCCTGGAACTTCGAGATCGGTTGCCCGAACTGCACCCGCTGGCGGGCGTAGTCGGTCGCCAGGTCGAGCACGGCCTGGGTCAGGCTGAGCGAGAGGGCCGCGATGGAGATGCGCCCGACCTCGAGGGTGCGCAGGAACTGGCCGAGCCCGAGGTCGGGATCGCCGACCAGGTGGTCGTCGGGGACCCAGACGTCGTCGAAGTACAGCTCACGGGTGTCGAGCCCACGCCAGCCGATGCCGCGCATCTTCGACCCCATGGTGAAGCCGGGGGTGTCCTTCTCGACGACGAAGCTCGCGAACTTCGCCCCCTGGCTGCCGGAGTCGGTACGGGCGAGCAGGGTCACGCCGAACGACATGTCGGTGCCGGCGTTGGAGATGAACGTCTTGCGGCCGTTGATCAGCCAGCCGCCGTCGCGGCGTTCCGCCCGGGTGCTGATCCCCCGTGCGTCGGAACCGGCGTCCGGCTCGGTCAGGCCGAACGCGCCGAGGGCCCGACCCTCGGCCAGCGGTCGCAGCCACCGCTCCCGCTGCACGTCGTCGCCGAAGAGGAACAGCGGCAACGACCCGATCGTCACGTGGGCCTGCCACGCCGCGGCCACCGACTGGTCGGCCAGGCCGATCTGCTCCATCGCCGCGACGAAGCCGACCGTCGACATGCCGATGCCGCCCCACTCCTCGGGGATCAGCATGCCGAGCAGCCCCAGCTCGCCCATCTCGCGGAGGAGATCGGTCGGGCACCGGGCCTCCTCCCACGCCAGCGGAGCGCGCGGTCGCGATCTCCTTCTGAGCGAAGTCGCGGCACAGCCCGACCAGCTCGCGTTCGGGATCGGTGAGCGAGAAGTCCATCCGCGCCATCTTATGGACCGACCGGTACAAGAGCCGTACACTCGGCGCCATGGCGTCCGACCGCACCCCGCCCGTGTTCCCGACGTTCGGCAGCGTCGAGGAGGAGCGCCGGCACCGCAAGCAGCGGCTCGCGGCGGCGTTCCGCCTCTTCGGCCAGTTCGGCTTCGACGAGGGGTCGGCCGGGCACATCACCGCCCGCGACCCGGAGCTGCTCGACCACTTCTGGGTCAACCCGCTGGGTATGAACTTCAAGCAGATCCGGGTGAAGGACCTCATGCTCGTGAACGACCGGGGCGAGGTCGTCGAGGGCAACTGGCCGCTGAACACGGCGGCGTTCGTGATCCACTCGCAGATCCACGCCGCCCGCCCCGACGTCGTGTCCGCCGCCCACGCCCACTCGCTGCACGGCAAGGCCTGGTCGGCGCTGCGCCGTCCGATCGATCCGCTCACGCAGGACGCCTGCGCGTTCTACGGCGACCACGTCGTGTTCGACGACTACACCGGTGCCGTGCTCGACCTCGAGGAGGGCAAGCGCATCGCCCACGCCCTCGGCGACAACAAGGCGGCCATCCTGTCGAACCACGGCCTGCTCACCGTCGGGCAGACCGTCGACGAGGCCGCGTGGTGGTTCATCACGATGGAGCGCACGTGCCAGGCGCAACTGCTCGCCGAGGCCGCGGGCACCCCGGTGCTCATCGACCCGGACGTGGCCCGCAAGACCGCCGGTCAGGCCGGCGGGCACCGCACCGGTTGGCGGCAGTTCCAACCGCTCTACGACTGGATCGTCGAGGAGCAGCCCCACCTGCTCGACGAGTAGCGGCGGCATCTGCAGGCCATCTTGAAGGCCCGGGCTGACGCTCCGCGTCAGGCCCGGCCTTCGGAACTCAGGCGGCGGTCCGATGGGCCAGGGTTTCGGCGATGGCGAGCCCGACGTCGGCCGGATCGGAGCGCAGCTCCTCGTGCATGAACCGCATCGTGAGCCAGCCCGCTCGCGCTGCCTCGTTGTCACGGGCGCGGTCGCGCTGGAGATCCGCGACGCGCTGGTGCCATCGCCGTCCGTCCGCCTCGAGGATCAGCTTCGCGCCCGGATACGCGAAGTCGACGCGGCCGCGTCCGGGATGGCGGCCCGGGTGCGGGAACTGGGCGACCGGCTCGGGGAGTCCGACCAGGCGCAGTGCGTCGAGGAGCAGCTGCTCGAGAACCGAGTCGGGCAGCGGGTCGCCCGGTGCCCGAGACGCGAGCACCCGCTGCAGATTCTTGACGCCCCACTTGCCCCGGCGTGCGATCTCGTGGAGGACCGCGGCCACGTCGTCGTCGGTCGTGATGCCGTCGTTGACGCCGTTCTCCACGATGCGCTTGAGCCGTTCGAAGCTGACCACGGCAGCGAGATCGACGACCGTTCGTGCCGCCGTCGTCGTCGCCAGCCCGTCGACGATGGTCGTGTGGTGGGGGAGCAGGTCCCGCAGTTGGTGGACGGTGACCTGAGGGATCTTGTGGTGGTCGCCGTGGTGGGTCGTGAACGCGAGCTGGCCGGTCGGAACGGGATGGAGCTTCCGCGCCTCGGCGGCGCACTCGTGGCTGCGGACCGCGTCGGGACCGACCTCGAGCCACGCCACCCACACGGCGGTCGCCGCGGAGGACGGCAGCCCGGCGACGAGGTAGACGCCGGGGCGGACCCGGGTCCAGGAGCCGGCTCGGCACCGACGTTCGATGAGCTTGTCGTCGCCTCCGCAGGCGAGGACCTGCCACCGGGCGAAACCGCCTCCCTGCTCTCGGGCCAGGGCGAAGACCTGTCGATCCACATCGTGCACAACAAAGAAAATGACTGAAACAGCATGAAAGTGCAAGACCTAACGACTTCCGAAGGCTCGGGCTGGCGCGAAGCGCCAGGCCCGGCCTTCAGAACGTCAGGCGCGGGATCCGGGCTCGGGGGCAGGTGGGACATGAAGGCCTTCGACCAGGCCATGAGGTCGGCCGGGACGTAGTAGCCGCTCTCGTCGTTGATCGTCGCCCAGTGCTCGGCGACGTCCTCCACCGTCGGTTCCGGCCCGGCGTGGACGTACCCCTCGGTCGAGGCGATGAAGATCCGTGCGAACCGGCCGGCGCCGGCGGCGTAGATCTCACCGCTGACCGGGCAGGCTCTCGTGGGCGAGGAACGCGACCATCGGTGCGACGAGATCGGGCGACATCGGCGACGAGCCGGTGTCGGCATCGTCGGCCACGCCGGCCATGCGCGTCATCGCCGCCGGTGCGATGAGGTTGACCTTGATGCCATGGTCGGCGCCGGCGAGCGTGAGGCTGCGCGTGAGCCCGATGACGCCCCCCTTGGCGGTGGCGTACGAGGTGTTGTTCGGCAGTCCGAAGACCCCCGCCGAGGTCGTCATGACGATGCGGCCGTAGCCCTGGTCGACCAGGTGCGGCCAGGCCGCGCGAGCGGTGTTGAACGAGCCGGCGACGTGCACGGCGAGGTGGCTCGCGAGGCTGTCCGCGTCGACGTCCGGCATGCCCGCCCACCGCATGATGCCGGCGTTGTTGACGAGGATGTCGAGCCGTCCGAACTGCCCGACCGCGGCATCGACGAGGGCCTGTGCTCCGGCGACCGTGGCCACGTCGCTGGTGGTCGGCGATGGCGGCTCCGCCGGCGGCGACGATCTCAGCGGCGACGTTCGACGCCGGCTCCGCGTCCGCGCCGACCCCGCCCATCGAGCTGCCGAGATCGTTGACGACGACGCGGGCGCCGCGTTCGGCGAGCAGGCGCGCGTAGGCGCGTCCGATGCCGCGCCCCGCGCCGGTGACGATGGCGACGCGCTCGTCGAAGCGGAGCTCGTTCAGGCCGGCACCGGCGCTTCGAAGCCCAGGAGGCCGCCCAGGGTGCCGCCGACCATGGCCTTGCGCTCGTCGTCGGGCACCCCGGCCATCAGCGTCGCCAGCAGCTCCTGGCTGCCGCGGAACGTGCCCTCCGCGTGGGGGTAGTCGTTGCCCCACATGATGGTGGACAGGCCGGTGATGTGCCGGCAGGCGACGGCCACCGGGTCGTCCTGGAACGAGACGTGGAACTGGCGCTTCACGTACTCGCTCGGCATCAGCGGGTACGGCCACTTCTCGTTGAGGCGGAACAGCTGCGCCATGCCGGGCTGGTCGTCGTCGGGGCGGGTGTCGTCCCACACCCCGATCCACCAGTCGGCGTCCTGGCCGATGCCGGTGACCCAGCACTTGTCCATCGAACCGACGAGCGACGACAGCCAGTAGGCGTTGAACTCGATGAGCGAGAAGTGCAGATCCGGGAAGCGCTCGGGCACGCCGCCACCGATCAGCTGGCAGATGAGCTGCTGCGGGACGATCGGCTGCATGACCGCCTGGGTGACCATCCGCTTGGCCGCCGCCTTCTCGGTCATGGGCTGGTTCACCTGCTGGGCGTTCTCCATCATGATCTTCAGCGTGAGCGCTTCGGGATCGTTGACCTTGATGCCGCCGGTCTGGGTGTGGACGAACACGCTCATGCCGCTGGCCTGGATCGCGGCCCACACCGGGTCGTAGTCGCGCAGGTAGTAGGGCCTGGGTGCGGTGGCCGGCAGGAGCACCGCCCGGAACCCGCCGGCGGCGACCCGCTCGATCTCGACGACCGCATCGTCGATGTCGGTGAGGGGGATGGGAGCGGTCGGTGCCAGCCGGTGGAAGTACGGCGTGAACCGCTCCATCACGTAGTCGTTGTAGACGCGGGCGTGGGCGATCGACAGCTCGTGGTTGTCGGTGTAGAGACCGAACTGCGACAGGTTCGGGTGCAGCACCTGGGCGTCGACGCCGTCGGCGTCCATGTCCTCGAGGATGATGTCGGGATCGCCCTCGGGCGTCCGGCCGCTCGTCTGGCGGTACCGCGACACCGTCCATCCCTCGAACCCGGGCGTGTGCAGCTTGCGGAACACCCGGGCGCCTCCCGGCGACGAAGGGCTCGATCTCGAACTCCTCCTCCCACACGGCCATGTCGCGGAGGTGCTCGGGGAGGCGGGTCTTGAACAGGTCGATCGGCTCGAGGAGGTGGCCGTCGGCGGAAACGACGAAGTCGGCCTGGGTCATGGGTGGCCCTCCTGCGCTGGACTTTGTGGTCGGCGGTCGAACTGGAATGGATCTTCGCGCACCACGCGAACCCCATTTCCGGAGCGTTAGAGTAGACCAACCGGTCGGTACAAGCAACGGCCGGCGGAACGGTGAGGGGGAACGATGACGAAGCGGTGGACGCAGCGACCGGCCGGCTCGACCTGGGGTGATTGGGGCGACGACGACGAGCTCGGACGCGTCAACCTTCTCACCCCCGAGAAGGTCCTGCAGGGCGTGCGCGAGGTGCAGGCCGGCATCACGTTCAGCCTGAGCCTGCCGCTCGACTTCCCCGGCGGGACGATCCTCAACCAGCGGCGGCCGCCTCCCCGGCTGGCTCCGACCGAGGACATGGAGGGCAACCCCGACGTCTTCTACAACGTCCACATGAGCGAGATGCCCGACTTCGGCGACCCCAAGTACGTCGACGTCTGGGCCGACGACGTGGTCACGCTCTCGCTGCAGTACTCGACCCAGTGGGATTCGCTCGCCCACGTGGGCGCGGAGTTCGACGCCGACGGGGACGGCGTCGAGGAGGCCGTCTACTACAACGGCTACCGGGCCGGCATCGACCTGGTCGGGCCCTCCGACGACGCTGCGGGCGACGGGCTCGGCCACCGGTGCTTCGCCAAGCACCTCGGGCTGGAGCACATGGCGTTCCACGGCGTGCAGGGCCGGGGCGTCCTCGTCGACCTCGAGCACCACCTCGGCCGTGACTTCCGTGCGGTTCGGCTCGACACCCTGCAGGAGATCATGGCGGCCGACGACGTGGTCGTGGAGCCGGGCGACATGCTCCTGCTCCACACCGGCTTCGCCACGAGGGTCCTCGAGTGGGACCGCCACCCCGACCCGGTGGAGATCTTCCAGACCTGCTCGTGGCTCGACGCGCGCGACGACGCGCTGCTCGAGTGGATCGCCGACTCGCAGATCTCGGCGCTCGTCGCCGACAACTACGCGGTCGAGGGCCTCCTCGGCAAGGACCGCCACCCGGAGCGCCACTCGTTCCTGCCGATCCACCACCTCTGCCTGTTCAAGCTCGGCGTCCCGCTCGGCGAGATGTGGTACCTGCACGAGCTCGCGGCCTGGCTGCGTGAGCACGATCGGAGCCGCTTCCTGCTCACCGCGCCGCCGCTGCGGCTCCCCGGCATCGTGGGCTCGCCCCTCACCCCGATCGCGACCGTCTGACGTCGGTCGCGAGACCGGTCAGGCGGTGGTCGCCGCCGCGTCGGAGGATCGGGACAGCTCGAACGCCCGGTAGTCGTTCTTCACGGTGTCGGCGATGATCTCGAAGAGCTTCACGCGGCCGCCGGTGTTCAGCAGGTAGCGATTCGGCTTCCCGGGGATGTTGCCGCCGACGTACTGGCCGATGGTGCCGAACGTCGTCAGCCGGGCACCCTTGTCGACCATCCGCGTCCACCGTTCCTCGGACTCGGCGCTCACCTCGATGACGTCGTAGCCGTGCTCCCGGGCGTAGACGAGGGTGTCGGTGAGGAAGTCGACCTGGTCGCCGTTGTAGCGCGGGTTGTTGCCGGCCGCCGCGTGGGGCCCACCCGGGAAGAAGAGGTTGGGGAACCCCCGGGTCTGCAGACCGAGGAACGTGGTGGGGCCGTCCGACCAGTGCTCGTTGAGCGCGAGGCCGTCGCGACCCCTGATCCCCATGCGCGTCAGCGCACCGGTGCCGAAGTCGAAGCCGGTCGCCCAGACGATGATGTCGAACTCCCGCACGCCGTCGGTGGTCTCGATGCCGGTCTCGGTCAGCCGCACGATCGGCGTCTCCCGGAGGTCGACGAGCGACACCTTCGGATCGTTGAACGCCTCGAAGTAGCCGACGACGAACGGCGGCCGCTTCTCGCCGAAGCGATGGTCGGTGGGGATGAGCCGCTCGGCCGTCTCCGGATCGTCGACGATGCCGCGGATCTTCTCCGCGATGAACGCGCACCACTCGTCGTTCGCCGCCTCGTTGAAGAGGAGGTCGGCGTAGTTGCTGATGAGCTTCATGAAGCCGGGGCTGTTCCACATCCGCTCGTAGAACGCGTGGCGCTCCTCCGCGGAGTCGTCGAACGCGGAACGCTCGTTCACCGGGTGGGCGAAGCCGCTGATCGACGTGTTCAGCACCTCGCACAGGTCCTCGAAGTCGGCCCTGAGCTCCCGCTGCTCCTCGGGTTCGATCGGCGTGTTGTTCAGCGGCGTGCACCAGTTGGCCGTGCGCTGGTACACGGTGAGGCTCGCGACCTCGTCGTGGACCGTCGAGACGACCTGCACACCGCTCGACGAGGTGCCGATGACCGCGACGCGCTTGCCGGCGAAGTCGACGGGCTCCACCGGCCAGCGCCCGGTGTGGTGCATCACGCCCCGGAAGTCGTCGAGGCCGGGCACGTCGGGGGTGTAGGGCACCGAGAGCACGCCGGTCGCGGCGATCAGGTACCGCGCCCGGATCTCGGAGCCGTCGGCGAGCGTCACCGACCAGGTCCCGGTCGACTCGTCGAACACCGCGGCGGCGACCGCGGCGTCGAATCGCATGTGACGCCGGAGGTCGAACCGGTCGACCACGTGGTTGAGGTAGCGCTCGGTCTCGGGCTGGGCCGCGAAGTGCTCGGTCCACTCCCATTCGTCGAACAGCTCCCGGGAGAACAGGTAGCCGTAGGTGTAGCTCTCCGAGTCGAAGCGGCACCCGGGATAGCGGTTCCAGTACCAGGTGCCACCGACGCCGCCACCCGCCTCGACCAGCTGCACCGAGAAGCCCGCTTCACGGGCGCGGTAGAGCTGGTAGATCCCGGTGATGCCGGCACCGACGATCAGCACTTCGACATCGGTCGCGAGGCGGCTCGAGCTCGTGTCCACTCCGGTTTCGGGGGGTTCCATGGGCCTCCGCCGCGATTCTTGTACCGACCGGTTAGTATAACGACCCCACACCTCCGACGGGAAAGGGGCCGCGTGGCGATCGTGGATCGGAAGGGGACGGCACCCTGGGTGCCCTACGCGATGGAGATCCCGGACCGCGTGCGCAAGGAGCGCTACTTCGACCCGGACTTCTTCCAGATGGAGGCCGAGCAGCTCTGGCCCCGTGTCTGGCAGATGGCCTGCCGGCTCGAGGAGATACCCGAGGCCCACGACTTCGCCGAGTACGAGTTCCTCGATCAGTCGATCATCGTGGTGCGCACCGAGGACATGGGGGTCGCGGCGTTCCAGAACGCCTGTCGCCACCGCGGCGTCAAGGTGGCCGTCGGTCGGGGGACGTGCGAGAGCGGGTTCACCTGCCCGTTCCACGGATGGTGCTACGGCCCCGACGGCACCAACACGGCCGTCACGCGGCGGCGTTCGTTCTCCGAGCACAACCTGCAGGCCGGCGACCTCGACCTCACGCCGGTGCGGTGCGAGACCTGGGGCGGCGTCGCGTGGATCAACCTCGACGCCGACGCGCCCCCGTTGCGGGAGTGCCTCGAGCCCATGGCCACCAGCCTCGACCAGTGGAAGTTCGAGTCGCTCCGCACCGAGTGGTGGTACGCGTGCCGCCTCCCCGTGAACTGGAAGCTCGCCATCGAGGCGTTCGTCGAGGCGTACCACGTCGTCGAGACGCATCCGCAGCTCGTCATCCCCACGCGATACGGCCTGCGCAACGGCGAGGCCTTCGACCCCCGCGCCTTCGTCGACTCGGACATCCGCTACCTCCGCGCGATGAGCGAGGGCATGGCCGGCATGGTGCACGCGAACGACGTGGGCATCGCCGAGTCCCTGCGCGACGTCGAGCTCCCCGCCGAGCCCGAGGCCGCCATGGCGAGCTGGAACCGGACGCTCAACGAGGCGGTCACCCGATGGCACCGGGATCGTGGTGCGGACATCCCCGACCTCAACGAGCTCACGGAGCAGGGGCTCAACCTGGAGTTCTTCCAGGGCTTCCCCAACTTCTTCGTGTTGCCGATGTACAGCAGCGCCTCGTCCTATCGCTTCCGCCCGATCGGGCCGGAGGAGACCCTGATGGAGATCTGGTCGCTCACCCGGCCGCACGAAGGCGAGGAGCGGGACAAGCCCACGCCGCCGGAGCCGTGGGCGGTCGACGATCCCCGCTGGCCGCCGATCCCGACGCAGGACTTCTCGAACCTGCCCCGGCAGCAACGGGGCCTGCACGCGAGGGGCTTCGAGTACATGCGCCTCTCCAGCGGGCTCGAGGGGCACATCTCGAACTTCGAACGAACCATCGACGGCTTCCTCGCCGGCCTTCCCCAGCAGCAACTCCTCGGCGCGCTGGAGCTGGTCAACGTGTATCCCTTCGACAAACCGATCCTCGACCTCGGGATCTGAGGACTGCCGACGTGAGCACCGAAACGACCTACGCCGACGTCGTCGAGGGTGTTCGCGCCGCCATCGCCGCGTACACCCACGCCCTCGACGACGGCCGGACCGACGACGTGGTGGCCACCTTCTGCACCGACGGCGCCGTCGAGATCCCGGGCATGGGCACCCACGAGGGCCACGACGCCCTCCGCGCGGCCTACACCAAGTGGAAGCCGAGGCAACCCCAGCGCCACCTGGTCGTGAACACCCACGTCGCCGAATGGGACGAGCACGAGGCCACCGCGATCAGCGACGTGATCTTCCTGCTCAAGGGCGAGTCCGGGTGGGCCATCCAGGTCGTGGGTCGCTACCACGACGTCCTCCACGACGACGAGGGCACGTGGCGGTTCCACCGGCGCGCCGCCGAGTTCGTGAGCTAGCCAGCACCCGCCGAGCGAGGGAACCGCATGACCGACGCCTCCACCGACTACGACGCCATCGACTTCTTCCGCGACGACGCGCTGGTCGCCGACCCGTACCCCTACTTCGACTGGTTGCGCGCGCAGTGCCCGGTGCATCGTGAACCGCAGCACGACGTCTTCATGGTCACCGGCTACGACGAGGCCTGCGCCGTCTACGCCGACACCGACACCTTCTCGTCGTGCAACTCGGTGACGGGACCGTTCCCGGGCTTCCCCGTTCCGCTCGAGGGTCGCGACGACGTGAGCGAGTTGATCGAGCAGCACCGCGACGAGCTGCCGTTCAGCGACCAGCTCACGACGATGGACCCGCCCAAGCACCGCGACCACCGGCACCTGCTGATGCGACAGCTCACGCCGAAGCGGCTGAAGGAGAACGAGGAGTTCGTGTGGCGGCTGGCCGACCGCCAGATCGACGAGTTCATCGGACGCGGCGAGTGCGAGCTCATCGGCGACTACGCCAACCCGTTCGCGCTGTTCGTCGTCGCCGACCTCCTCGGCGTCCCGGAGGAGGAACACGAGGAGTTCCGTGACGCGTTGGCCCGCCGGCCCCGCCACGACGCGGTCGGCAGCACGACCGACACGATGTCGCACAGCCCGCTCGAGTGGCTCTACGACCGGTTCAGCGTCTACATCGAGGATCGTCGGCGCGAGCCGCGCGACGACGTGCTCACCGCGTTGGCGACCACGACGTTCCCGGACGGCACGCTGCCCGAGGTCATCGACGTCGTCCGCGTCGCCGCCAACCTGTTCGCCGCCGGCCAGGAGACGACCGTGCGGCTGCTCGGCACGGCCATGCAGCTCATCGGCGAGCGCCCGGATCTGCAGCAGCTCCTGCGGGACCGGCGTGAGCTCATCCCGGACTTCGTCGAGGAGACCCTCCGCATCGAGGCCCCGGTGAAGGGCGACTTCCGGCTGGCTCGGCGGCAGCAGACCGTCGGCGGGGTCGAGATCCCCGCCGGCGCGACGGTGATGGTGCTCAACGGGGCGGCGAACCGCGATGCCCGCCACTTCGAGGACGCGACGGAGTTCCGCATCGACCGGGCCAACTCACGCGAGCACCTCGCGTTCGGGCGCGGCCCCCACAGCTGCCCCGGTGGGCCGCTCGCCCGCCTCGAGGCGCGGGTGAGCATCGAGCGACTGCTCGACCGCATGGCGGAGATCCGCATCTCTGAGGCGCACCACGGCCCGGCCGGCTCCCGCCGCTACCAGCACGTGCCGACGTACATCCTCCGCGGCCTCACCCAGCTGCACCTGGAGTTCACCCCCGCCGAATGACGGCGAGGAGATGAGCGCCGGCCCCGGCGTTCATCAGTCGGTGAAGTCGGGCAGGACGTCGCGGGCGAACCGCTCGATCTGGGCTCGACCGGCGTCGGGCCAGCCGCACACGAGGTAGCCGTAGCCCGCGTCGCGCCACTTCGCCGCGTGCTTGCGCGCGGTGTCGAGGTCGTCGAGCGAGAGCGAGCTCGCTCGCATGATCGACGACGGGTCCCGCCCCGCCTCGGTCGCCAGCTCGTCGACGCGCGCGTTCGTCTCCTGCAACGAGTTCGGTGACCCCCATGCGTGCCAGACGTCGGCGTAGCGGGCGACCAGCGGGAGCGTCCGGCGCGGACCCGTGCCGCCGATCCAGATGGGAGGGTGCGGCTGCTGCACGGACGGCGGACGGAGCTGCGCGTCGTGCAACGACACGACCCGCCCGTCGTAGGACACGACGTCGCCGGTGAACAGGCGGGTCACGATCTCGAGCGCGTCCTCGAGCAGATCGAACCGCTCCGGTGTCGACGGGAACGGGATGCCGAGCTCGGTGTGCTCCTTGTCGAACCACGCCGCGCCGAGCGAGAGGTCGAGCCGGCCGTGTGAGGCGTGATCGATGGTCAAGGCCTGGGCCGCGAACACCGACGGGTGGCGATAGGTCACCCCCGTCACGAGCAGCCCGAGCCGGATGCGCGAGGTCAGGCCCGAGAGCGCGGCGAGGGTCGTCATGCCCTCGAACGTCTCACCCGGACCGTCGCCGAACATGGGCTGGAAGTGGTCGAAGCCCCAGGCGCCGTCGAAGCCGAGCTCCTCGGCGAACTGGACGCGGCTGACGACCTCGTCCCACGGCATCCGTTGCTGGGCGACATCGAGTCCGAAACGCATCACCGCAACATAGCGACGCCGGAGGCTTCCGGCGTGCCGTCTCCATCGCGTGCTCGACGTCGTCCTCCACCAGGTCCGCGTTGATGGCGATCGCCGCCGTGTCATCCATCGGTTCCTCCAGGCCTGGCCGAGGAAACCTCCCGGTGAGAGCGTCGGAGCGCATCGCTGGCCTGAGCGAGCAACTCGGTCAGTGCCGGGATGATCGCGGCCTGTCTCGACATCGTGACCTTCGGCCCTTTCACGCCGCTGGGCATCCGGTGAGGCTGGAGTGAGTCGGGTCCCATCCCGGACCGGCCAGAAGAGCGTGGCGCAGTTCGCCACGGCGTACGGAGGTAGCACCATGACCACGTCGGAAACCCGACCGCCGAAGCTTCCCCCGGCGTGGTTCAAGCACCTGTTCTGGCGTGTTCATCGCGTGCTCAACAAGCTCAGTGGCGGCCGCTTCTTGTGGACAACGTCGAGCAAGCGCGGTTGGGGCGCGCTGCGCCTCACCACCATCGGGCGCAAGTCCGGGCAACCGCGAAGCGTCATCGTCGGCTACCTCGAAGATGGCCCGAATCTCGTGGTGCTCGCGATGAACGGCTGGGACGAGGGCCATCCCTCCTGGTGGCTCAACCTCGAGGCGCACCCAGATGCCACGGTTCGTCTGGCGCACCAGCCGGCTCGCCCCGTCCACGCGTTTGCGGCCACGGGGGCGGACCGCGATCGACTGTGGCAGCTCTGGGCCGAGGTCGACGAGGGGCTCGATGGCTATGCCGGTCTGCGGTCGATCGAGACGCCGGTCGTCGTCCTCGAACCGCGCGAGGCAGCCGCCTGAGGGTCACGCTCTCTGGTCGCGTTTCGTCGTGCGAGTCGGAGTGCCTCGTCGGCCGACACGTGGCGTGGCATCTGCGTCGGGTAGAGGTGGCAGGAGGAGCCGGGCGACCTGGAGGAGCTCGCTACGTAGGGTGTCTTCGTCGTAGTCGGCGACGAACGGATGGGTGGCGGCGCCGTTGAGTGCGGCGATCAGCGTCGCGGTTCGGATGCGCGGCTCCCCTGAGGCCTCGTCGCCCATGAGCAGGCGTCGCATCCGGGGTATGAGATCTCGGAACCTCGGGTGACGATCGAAGGATCCGGTGACAAGAGGGTCGCTCAGAACCGCGCTGACCTGGCGGCCGACACCGCCCGCGGTCAGATCCACCATTCCGCCGACCAGCGCGTCGCGAGCGCCGTCGGCGGTCGGCACGGCCTCAGCGGCATCGACGACGGCCTCGAGCCGTCGCAACTGGCTCTCCACCGCCGCGTAGATGATCTCGTCTTTGGTGTGGTACTGGTGGTAGACGGCCGCCACCGTGACCCCGAGCTCCGTGGCGATCATCCGCAACGACGTGCCGCCGACACCGTTCTGAGCGAACAGCTTGAGCGCAGCGTTGATCACGCGCCATTGGGCCTCGGTCGGTTCCGGCCCGCGCTTCACCGGCTTCGAGGGACTCACGCGCTGACCCTGCCGACGCCCTCACCCCTGTCCGGCGGAGTCTCAACCGCACCATCGACGTGCCCCGAGGAGATCATCGGCATCGCACCTTCAACCGCCCCGTCGACCAGTCTCAGGCGACCGCACGTCCCACCAGGTAGGTGCCGAGGAGTGACACCGCGATGACCGCCACCAAGAGGTCCGTCAGTCGGCGCAGCAGTGGTGGCGCATGTCGGACGTCCATGAACTCGCGCACGATGACTCGGAACTTGACGAGCGCGAGGAAGATCGCCAGCACGGTGACCGTGGTGCTCGCCACCAGAACGCCGCTGTCGTCCGCGGAGTTGTCGACCCAGAAGTAGATCAAGGTGATCGCCACGAGGACGAGCCACGCAACGACGAGCCGCTTCTTGCCCAAGGTCTCCACGAGTCACCTCACGATGTAGAGCATGGCGAAGATCAGAACCCAGAAGAGATCCACGGTGTGCCAGTAGGTGGCGCACGTCTCGATGGTCTCTTGGGAGCGCCGCTGAGGGTCTGACAGGTGGTACACGAGCACACCGAGCGCGACGAATCCGATCAGCAGGTGGATGGCGTGCATCCCCGTGAGGAAGAAGAAGTACTGCATGAAGTCGCTGCTGGTGAAGGTGTGCCCCTCGTGGATCAGCCTCACCCACTCGACCAGCTTGAGCGCGGAGAAGATGACACCGAGCCCGACCGTGACGAGCGCGAGCTGGCGCGCCACCTGAAACCGACCGGCGCGCGCGTGCTGGACACAACGCGCGATGGCCCATGAGCTGGTCAGCAGGACGATCGTGTCGAGGATGCCGAGCGGCAGGGCGAGTGCTGACTGGGCTTCGAGGAAGGCGCGTTCGTCCTGTGTGCGGAAGTACAGGTACACGCAGAAGTACGAGGTGAAGACGAGTGACTCGAACAGGACGAAGAACCACATGTCTCCTTCGCCGGGGACATGGTCGAGGTCCTCGGCAGGTGTGTCCGTCGTCGTGGCTTCGGTGGCGGCCATCAGCGGACCACCTTGGCCAGCGGGTGCAAGCGGCGCGGTTGTCCCGGCGGTAGCTCGGGTAGCGGCCCATCACCGAGGTCGTCGCGAATGATCACGTCGCGCAGCAGGTAGATGAAGACGCAGGTGTACATGCCGAACACGACGACGTCGATCCACCATGCGATCACGCCGTTCCAGGCCAGCACACCTCGTTGGAAGATCCATGACGGAGCGATCACGACCTCGGTGAGGGCGTTGCACAGGTTCAGGTAGCCGAACCATCTCGGGAAGACGCGGTTCTTGTCGAGGAGGATCGCGGTCATCCAGATCAACGACCCGACGAGGAAGACGCCCATCGTGCCGGAGAAGGAGAGGAAGCCCAGGTCGTAGAGCCACTGCTGCACTTCCGGGCTGCGCTCGGGCCGCAGCGCTCCGGCCGTCATGGCCACGCAGATGAACAGGAATCCGGGTATGGCGGCGATCAGGTAGAGGACGAGGTACGAGTAGGCGAACGCGCGGCTCACGGACATCCGTCGGATCGAGTAGGTGATCAACGCGATGGCCGTCGCCGACCAGCCGCCCAGGACGAAGATCAGCGCAAACCCGACGAGCAGGCCCCAGTGGCGGTCGGTGAACCACTCGACGGTCTGCTCGGGGCCCGCCCACGGCTTGCCCGGTGGTTGCGTGCGGGTGAGCACGAAGAAGACGACGGAGTAGAGGCTGTAGAAGGACACCGTCGAGTACCACGTGAACCACAGCTCGCGCTTCGGGTCGGTGCGCAGGTTGGAGATGATGCTCACGGTGCGGCCCTGACCTCTCCGAGGTCACGCTCCATCGCCTGTCGGAGCGCCACGGCCATGACGACGATCCACAGCGCAATGGCGATGTTCCGGACCCAGAACGACACGAACCCGTTCCATGCGAACGGGCCGCTCAGCGTCAGTCCGGCGAAGCCGGCGGGCACGAGGACGATCGCGATGACGACGTTGAACAGTGCAACCCATCGGGGGAAGACGGGCTTCTCTTGGTCGTCGTAGGCGATCGCGAGGGCGAGGAACAGGCACAGGGCGATGAGGAAGGGGACGCCGCAGGTGAAGGTGATCCACGCCAGGTCGTTGCAGAGCAGCGTGAGGTCCGGCGAGCGGTCCGGGCGAAAGGCGGCGATGAGCCAGAAGACGGTGGAGGTCAGGAACACGATCGGGGCCGCTCCGGCAACGCCGATGACGCAGTACCGCATCACGGGAGTCCGATGGGCCATGCCCCGCATCCGTTCCACGATCAACATGAGGATCGGGATCAACGCGACGCAGAACCAGTTGAAGAGGATCATGCTGTAGCGCACGCGGGACAGGTTCTGGCTGTAGAACGCCGCCACCTCTTGCGCCGACGCTTCGGGAGACATCGGAGGATGGAAGCCGGGAAAGAGGAAGAACGCTGCGATCCAGATGACCGCGACGGCCGGGAGTGTCCAGAAGATGATCCGCTCGCCCGTCGCTCGCCTCCCGAGCGTGGTACCGGCCGGCCCCGATCGGGGCTCGCTAGGCAACGTTCACCCCTACGACGCTCGTCGGTGTGCTGGAGCCACGTCGTCGACTGGTGTGGGTGCGATACATCGTCGAAGCTCCCTCTGCGGGCGTTCGTCCGCCTCGATCACCGCTCCGGCGGTGCCGCTGGCGTCAACGTCAGGGTAGTCATTCGACTACCCGACCTCAAGGATCGCGATCTGGCCGTGATGGCATCCGCGGCTCGACACAGGGCGGGGCATCCCGCAGCCGAGCCTCGAGTTCGCTGGCGGCGTCGGCGTCGCCCCCGCCACCGTCGAGGGCTGACGGTCAGCTCGCCGTGTCGGCCTGGCGGGCGCGCTTGCGACGCTTGCCCTCGTGCATGGCCTGCACCCGAGCGACCGGGATGGTGTGGCCCTCGGCGACGAGCTCGTCCGGCAGCTCCTGGGCCTCCGGCATCTGCTCGGCCCACGGGTCGCTCGCGCCGAGCAGCCCGGGAGCGGTCCGCACGGTGAAGTCGGACGGGGTCACCTCGTCGAGGTCGTCCCAGCCGACCGGGAACGACACCGGTACCCCTGGTCGCACCCGCGGACTGTAGGCCGCGACGACGGTGGCGCCGCCGACCCGCGTCGAGTCGACGAAGACCTTGCCGCCGCGGTCGTCCTTCATGAACGCGGTCGTCGCGAGGTCGGCGTCGAGCCTCTCGGCCCGCACCGCGATGGCCCGAGTGGCAGCGGCCGCGTCCTCGGGCGCGGCGTCGGGCGCGATCGGCACGAAGACGTGCACGCCCTTCGCCCCGCTGGTCTTCACCGCGCCGGCGAGGCCGACGTCATCGAGTGCCCGGCGCACGAGGTGGGCTGCTCGCACGGCCTGGCGGAAGCCGCCGTCGCTGGTGGGCGGGTCGAGGTCGAGCACGAGGTGGGTCATGCGGTCGGGGTGGTCGGCGAGCGACAGCGTGGGGTGGTACTCGACCGCCCGTTGGTTCGCGAACCACAGCAGGGTGCGCCGGTCGTTGCAGAGCGCGTAGGACACCTCCCGCTTGGACGCCTCGGCCCAGACCTTCACCGTCGGCACCCACTCGGGGATGTACTTCGGCACGTTCTTCTGCATGAACGGCTCGCTGCCCCGGTGCACCCGGATGACCGACAGCAGCCGGCCGGCCAGCACGGGCAGGATCCGGTCGCTCACGGCGTCGAGGTAGTGGACCAGCTCGCGCTTGGTCACGCCGGCGTCATCGAACAGCGGCTCGTCGAGGTTCGTCAGCGCGACGCCGTCGCGGGTCTCGTCCGGGGCCTTGGGGCTCATGCCCCCTCGACGCTACCGAGGTGGCGGGCTCATCGCCGGGGGCCAGCGCGTCAGTCGGGCGCGGCGAGCCCGCCGCCCGGTCCCGAGGATGCGTAGATGCGCGACGGCCTCCGGCGTGGATCCACGCTGGATCCGGCGACGGTCGGCCGGGCGATCGTGCTCGGTATCGTCGCGCCATGGTGCCGAGCGGGCCCGCGGCCGAGGTCCGTCCCGACGAGTGGGTGCTCCACGTCGACCTCGACCACTTCCTGTCGGCGGTCGAGGTGCGGCGCCGACCCGAGCTGGCGGGCCGGCCGGTGGTCGTCGGCGGCGACGGCAACCCCGGTCGGCCCCGCCAGGTCGTCGCCACCGCCTCGTACGAGGCCCGGGCGTTCGGCGTGCACTCGGGCATGCCGCTCGGCGAGGCGCGGCGCCGCTGTCCCGACGCCGTGTTCCTGCCGTCGGATCGAGCCGCCTACGACGAGGCCTCCGAGGAGGTCATGGCGGTCCTGCGCTCGTTCGGCGCCCCGGTCGAGGTGCTGGGCTGGGACGAGGCCTACCTCGGTGTGAACACCGACGACCCCGAGGCGTTCGCCGCCGGCATCAAGACCCGCGTCCTCGGCGAGACCGGCCTGACGTGCGCGGTCGGCATCGGCCAGACGCGCGTGCAGGCCAAGACCGCCACCGGCTTCGCCAAGCCCGGTGGCATCGCCCGCCTCACGTTCGAGACCTGGCTGCCGACGATGGGCGCCGAGCCGGTGACCGCGCTCAACGGCATCGGCGGCCGCACCGAGCGGCGGCTCGCCGATCTGGGTCTGACGACCGTCGCCCAGCTGGCCGCGTCCGACCACCGCGCGCTGGCTGCCGCGTTCGGCCCGACGATCGGTCCCAACCTCAAGCTGCTCGCCATGGGCGGCCACGTGTCGCCCATCCGCGGCGAGCCGCGCGTGGCCAAGGGTCGCAGCCGCGAGATCACCTTCACCCGCGACCTCGCCGACCGGCCCGAGATCGAGCGCCACGTGGCCCGCCTGGCCCGTGAGGTCACCGCGTCCGTCGTCGCCGAGGGCCGTGTGGTCACCCACGTCGCCGTCAAGGTGCGCACGGCGAGCTTCTTCACGCGCACCAAGATCAGCAAGCTCGACGCGCCGTCGACCGATGCCGAGCTGGTGGCGGCCAGGGCCCTCGTCGTGCTCGGTCGCTTCCCTCTCGACCGGCCGATCCGCCTCCTCGGCGTGCGGGTGGTGCTCGACGAGGTGTGACGGGCACGGACGTCTGGGCAGGTACTTCTCGAACTGAAGGACGACGTCGGATCGACTCGGGGACGCCGCGTCCCTGGCGATTGGCGTCCTCTCAATCCGAGGTCTACGGGTGATCCACCGTTGGCGGACCGTCCGGGGAGCCCGATCTCTAGGTGATCTTGCGGCGGTAGGCGGCAATGGCGAAGGCGTAGGCGACGATGAGAAGGCCGACGCACCAGGCGAGGGCGGTCCAGATGTCGCTGCCGACCGGCTGCTCTGTGAGCAGGTCGCGGATCGCGTTGACGATGGAGGTGACCGGCTGGTTCTCGGCGAAGGCGCGCACCGGACCGGGCATGGTGGCGGTGGGCACGAATGCCGAGCTGATGAAGGGCAGGAAGATGAGCGGGTAGGCGAACGCGCTCGCGCCGTCCGCGGACTTCGCGGTGAGACCGGGGATCACGGCGAGCCACGTCAACGCCAGACTGAACAGGATCAAGATGCCGGCGACGGCGAGCCACGCCAGCACTCCCGCCCCCGAGCGGAAGCCCATGAGGAGGGCGACGAGTACGACGACCACGAGCGAGAACACATTGGCGACCTGTGAGGTCAGCACGTGTGCCCACAGCACGGCCGACCGGGCGATCGGCATGGACTGGAACCGCTCGAAGATGCCGGTGCTCATGTCCAGGAAGAGCCGGAATGAGGTGTAGGCGGTGGCCGAAGCAATCGTGATGAGCAGGATGCCGGGCAGCAGGTAGGTCACATACGAATCCGACCCTGAGTCGATCGCGCCGCCGAACACGTAGACGAACAGCAGCATGAAGGCGATCGGCATGATCGTTGTCGTGATGATGGTGTCCACGCTGCGCGTGATGTGGCGCAGGGATCGGCCCAGGAGGACCTCCGTGGCGCCGAAGAAATGCGTCGTCATCGTTGTTCCTCACCCGTGCGTGCCGCGGTCGGGTTGTTGCCGGCGTCGCCGTTCTTGTCGTGGTCACCGACGATGGCGAGGAAGACGTCCTCGAGGGTCGGCTGCTTCTCGACGTATTCGACCTTGGCGGGCGGGAGCAGCTGCTTGAGCTCGGTGAGCGTGCCGTTCACGATGATCCGACCCTCATGGAGGATCCCGATCCGGTCGGCGAGTTGTTCGGCCTCGTCCAGATACTGCGTGGTCAGCAGCACCGTCGTGCCGTGTCCGGCGAGCTCCTTGACGGTCTCCCACACCTCGATGCGCGCCTGGGGATCGAGCCCGGTCGTCGGCTCGTCGAGGAAGATGACCGCCGGATTCCCGATGAGGCTCATGGCGACGTCGAGGCGGCGTCGCATGCCTCCCGAATATGTCGACACCTTCCGCTCGGCGGCGTCGGTGAGTGAGAAGCGCTGAAGCAGGTCATCGGCGATCTTGCCGGGATCCTTCAGCCGCCGCAGCCGGGCGATGAGCACGAGGTTCTCGTGCCCGCTGAGGATCTCGTCGACGGCGGCGAACTGTCCCGTGAGGCTTATGGACTCCCGCACGTTCGCCGGTTGCGTGGCGACGTCGAAGCCATTGACGCTGGCCGTCCCCGCGTCTGCCCTGAGCAGCGTGGAGAGGATTCTCACAGCTGTGGTCTTACCCGACCCGTTGGAGCCGAGCAGGGCGAAGATGTTGCCCCGCTCCACGTCGAAGTCCACGCCGCGCAGCACATGCAGCTCCTTGAACGACTTCTCCAGACCCTGCACATGGATCGCCGGGACTTGCGGTGTTGCCATCAGGCGGCACTTCCTTCAGTCCCGGTGTCTTCTCCAGCAGCGCGGTCGATGGCGCTGATGAGCCGTGCCCACCTTGTTGCCACGATCCCCAGCGTGCCGCGTCTGGCCGGTCATCGTGTTCTGCCCTCTCGTCGAGGGCCCGGCGCCTCGGGGAGCTGGGCGGCGGCTTGCAGCGCCGCCCGCCGCTCCTTCCACTCCTGCTCCAGCACGGGAAGTCGCTCCACCAGGAACTCGGACAACGCAGCCCACTCCAACAAGATCGCTCGCCGTTCGGGCGGGGCGTCGGCCAGCAGGCGCAGCCCTTCTTGGGCCAGCTCGCCCTGCTCCTGGTGCTCGGAGATGTCGAAGCCCGTCGCTCGGGGCGACGACATGTCGAGGCAGACCCGGTCCATCCGCTCGCCCGCCGCCCGGGATCGTCGGATGAGCCCGAGGCTCTCCAGCGTGTTGACCGCGCCGGCGATGGCGCTTCGGCTTGCCAGCAGGGCCTCAGCCAGCTCGTTGATGGTCTGCTCGCGTGGATCGCAGACCGCCAGGTATCCGATGAGGCGGCCCACCATCGGCGCCATCCCGTAGCGCCGGGCATAGAACCGGCCGGTGTGGTCGGCGAACGTGATCTCTTCGTCACTGGGCACGCCAACAACTCTACACAATCTCCTGATATCACACAAATCTGTGGCATATCAGGACCCTCCTCACTTTGCCGGCCGCGCTCGTGGATCGTCCCCGTGCGTGGTTGGCGCATCCCCTCGTGGCGCCCCGGGGACGGCCCCTGGCCGGAGCTGAGGACCATCCCCGGCGGGGCATCACCCAAGGGCGGTTGCCACGTCCTGGAAGATTGCGGCGAAGACCGGCGTGGCGTGGTCATCGCTGTGGTCGATGCCGGTTCCGTTCCCGGCGTTCTTCGAGTTCATCCGCGACGCCAGCTCACCGGCGTGCGCTCGGTTGTAGAAGACCGTGAAGTTCGCCGGGATGCGGGGATCGGCGTCGACGACGACCATCACCCGTTCGATCTGATCAGGGGTCAGGTTGCCGACGGCGGGGTCGGCGAGCAGCTCCCGGACGCTCCACCAGTTGCCGGAGTGGGCGGCCGCGGCGGTGTTGCCCGTTGCCGAACGACGTGCTGGTTCATGATGTGTTGCTCCTTGTTGGTGGTCAGTGCCGAAAGGCGGGGGATCGTTGTGCAGGGTCAGGCGGCGGTGGATTGACCGACGATCGCCTCGAGGACGTGCTGGTCGGGCAGCGGAGGCGCGTCGACCAACGGCAATCGCAGGATGAGCTCCAGCGCGTCGTCGACGCTCGCCTCGGTGATGACCGGCGCGTGACCGCTCGCGATCGTCGTCGGGCCCAGATCGCGTACCCGCATGACCGTCGCGGCGTAACGCTCGTGGTCCACGGTCGCGAGCCACGGCGAGATCGCGTGGTAACCGAACATGGCCATCCCGTTCGCCCAGAACTCGTGATCGAGGTCCGCGACCGTCGGCTCGACCGCAGGGGTGCACGGCGTCGCGAAGCTGTCGGCCGCCCAGTACACGCCGGTCTCGTGGTCGAACACGCCGCGAGTCGTCGGCGAGTCGTAGACCGGTGGGCGCACGAACTCGGGACGCCGGTCGGCCAGATCGAGGTGATCGCCATCGTTGACCCAACGGGTCCGCTCGAGCGGGAAGGCGAACGCGTTGCTGTGCCGCTCGTGGAGCGCCCAGGACGCCAACAGCGTCGCGTTCGGGCACATCGCCATGACGTCGGCGAGGTTGCCGGTGTGGTCGATGTCGTCGTGCGAGATGAACACGTCCTTACCGCCAAGGCCGCCTGACCGGTCCCTCACTCGCGGTGGAGTGCCATCCGTCTCATTGCCGAACCGCTGGTCGGTCGCGATGCGTAGGAGGACTCCGTACGCCGATCGAGATGCGGTCGGTACCGGGAACAGGAGAACTGAGATGGCCGGATCGAAGAAGGGTCGCCGGCGCAAGACCGGCGTCGTCATGGCGGGTGCAGCAGCTGCGGGGGCGTTGACGTTGGGCCTCCCCGGGCTGACCACAGGAGTGGCGCACGCGGACACGCCGGCCGGCGTCACCGCCGCGTTCAACACCGGCGTCCTCACCGTGCGCGGCGATGCCCTCGACAACACCATCGTCCTCAGCCGCGACGCGGCCGGTGCGATCCTGGTCAACGGCGGATCCGTGCCGATCGCCGGCTCGGCGAACGTCGCCAACACGACCGTGATGATCGCGGTCGGTGGTGCCGGCAACGACACGATCGCCCTCGACGAGGCGAACGGCGCGCTGCCGCGCTCGATCCTCGTCGGTGGCGACGGCAACGATGTCATCACCGGCGGCTCCGGCGGCGACGTGCTCGCGGGGCAGGCCGGCAACGACACGCTCCTCGGCAAGGGCGGCACCGACCTGCTGTTCGGCGGGGCGGACAACGACACCCTGACCGGTGGCACCGGCAACGATCAGGTCCTCGGCGATGCCGGCAACGACCGCATGATCTGGAACCCGGGCGAGGGCACCGACCTCAACGAGGGTGGCGACGGCACGGACGTCGTCGAGGTGAACGGCGGCAACGGCGCCGAGCAGTTCACGGAGACGGCCAACGGCACCCGCGTCCGCTTCGATCGGGTCACGCCCGCACCGTTCAGCCTCGACATCGGGACGAGCGAGGTGATGGTGCTGCACATGAACGGTGGCGACGACTCGTTCACCGGGTCGAACGGGCTGGCCACGCTCATCTCGACCGCAGTCGACGCTGGCACGGGCAACGACACGATCCAGGGCACCGACGGCAACGACCTCCTCATCGGTGGCGACGGCAACGACCTCGTCGACGGCAACCGGGGCAACGACGTGGCCGCGCTGGGCGCTGGTGACGACACCTTCCAGTGGGATCCAGGCGACGGCAGCGACACCGTCGAGGGCCAGGACGGCTTCGACACGATGCTGTTCAACGGCTCCGACGTCGCCGAGAACTTCGACCTGGCCGCCAACGGCAACCGGGCCCGCTTCTTCCGCAACGTCGGCAACATCACCATGGACACCCACGAGGTCGAGTCGGTCGACCTCCGGGCCCTCGGCGGCGCCGACAACCTCACGATCGGCGACCTCACCGGAACCGGCGTCACCAACGTGTCGACCGATCTGAGCGCGCTCGGTGGCGTGGACGACGCCGAGCCCGACACGGTCAGCATCAACGCGACCAACGCCAACGACGCGGTGGTCCTCAGCGGAGGGCCGTCGAACCTCCAGGTCCTCGGTCTCACGACCTCGGTGACCGTGACCGGGGCTTCGGGCACCAACGACTCCGTGACGGTCCATGGCCTCGCAGGTGACGACGTCATCGACGCCTCCGGTGTCGCCCCTGGCGCTGCGCTGCTCACCCTGGACGGCGGCGCCGACGACGACGTCCTCGTCGGTGGTGCGGGCAACGACACGCTGCTCGGTGGAGACGGCGACGACGTGCTGCTCGGAGGGGCCGGGACCGACGTCCTCGACGGAGGCTCGGGCGACAACGTCATCATCCAGGACGACAGCGTGCCGACCATCGCAACCGGGATGCCATCGAGCGAGCAGGCCTGGATGCGCGATCACGTGCACGAGGTCGACGGCAAGTCGCTCGTGGACCACGACGGCAAGCAGTTCACGCTTCCGGCTGCCGACCTGGTGCCCTGACACCAGGGTCCTCGCAACCGAAGCCGAGCAGCGGTCGGTGAGAACAGCGTGGTTCTCGCCGACCGCTGCGCGTCCGAGGTCAGGTTCGGTGGGTCAGGACGCGACGTCGGGGACGTTCCCCCGCACCTCGGCGCTGCGACCCTTTGGCTCCTCCCAGTCCTCCTGTCGACCGACGCGCGGTCAGGTCGAGGAAGTAGTACGAGCCGCCGGTGCACTCGAGTCCAGGGGCGTACAAGGCCGGTCGGCCGTGGGTCTCACGGCCACGGCTGGCCGAGGGCGCGGGCGATGGTGCTGAGCTTTCGGACGAGTCGGAGCGGGTTGGCCGGCATCGCTTCGAACTCGTGGTGGGCGTAGAAGCGCGCCGCGCCGTCGTCGATGGCATCGACGACGACGAACGTTCCCCCGGCGCTGCGTGCCGCCTCGATGATGGTGTCGAGCACGATGACCAGGAGCTCACTGCCGAGGCGCTGACCGTGGAGCGCCTCGGCGAGCGCGAGCTTGGCGAGCAGGATCGCGGGGAGGTGACGGGGTGCGCCGCGACCGGTCTTCTTCGACAGGGAGTCGCGATCGATGGTGTGCGGTGCGATGGCGAAGTACCCGACCACCAGGTCGTCGTCCAGGTCGTCGTCGTCCAGCACCACGTAGGTGCGCGTCCCCTGGCCCGTTGCCGTGCGAGCGTGATCTCGTAGCCAGCTATCGAGGTCGGCGTTCCCGCAGCGGAACTCAACGAGGTCGTGGTCCTCGTTGAGCGGGCCGACCCGGTAGGTCACCGCTTGGTGATTCGGCGCTGCCGTCGGGCGCGCTTCGCTGACGCGGCCAGGCGCGGCGACGGCTCGGCCGGTTCGTCGAGTGCAGCGAGCAGCTGGTCGAAGTAGTCGGACGGCACGACGGTCGCAGTTTGCGCCGCGATCAGCTCGTCGGCGCGTTCAACCGCGGCGCTGACCATGAACGCCGACATCGACTCACCCGCGAACTCGGCGGCCTGCTCGATGCGGCTGCGTTGATCGGGTGAGAGCCTGGCTTCGACTCGCTCGGTCTTGACGCTCATCTCGAACCTCCTCGGACCCGGACAATTGTACGTACACGAAGTTGGGGTCGGCAACCCGGATTCTCATGTACCTCCGAGCGCCGAGGCTTCCGCGCCACGCCACGAGCCTCGAGACCCTGCGCCAGATGGTGGCCGCCGGAGTCGGGATCAGTCCATCGGATCGGGGCTCCGCAGAAGGGCAGTGCGGCGGAGTGCCACGTCCGGCCCCGGCGGGAACGACAAAAGCTGGATCCTGGCGTTGGCGTGGGAGAGGCTTTCAGGGTGGCATCGGCAGAGGGGCTGATCGGGCGAGAGGCTGAGTTCGCCGTGGCTATGGCTGCCGTCCGCGAGCTCGGCGAGGGGCGAGCGTCGGCGCTGGCGATCGAGGGGGAAGCTGGCATCGGCAAGACCCGTCTCGTGCAGAGCCTCGTCGATCACGCGCGCTCTCGTGGTGTGACCGCGCTCTGCGGCGAGGCTCATCCGTTCGAGCGCACCCGGCCGTTCGGCGTGGTTGCCACCGCGCTGGGTCTGAGCCGGCGGTCGCCGAATCCTCGCAAGGCCGCGATCGGCATGCTGCTGGCCGGCCAGGGCGCTGAGGCACCGACGCTTTCCGCTGGTGACCTCCACTACCGGGTCGTCGAGGAGATCGTGGACCTGGTGGAGACGTCGTGCGCCGAGCGCCCGATGCTTCTCGTGGCCGAGGATGTCCACTGGGCAGACAGCGCGAGCCTCGTGGCGATCTCGTCTCTGGCCCGTCAGCTGCCGCTGTCGGCGTTGCTCGTCGTGGTGACGGCTCGGTCCTCGCCTCTGTCGGCCGAGGCGGTCCGGCTGCTCGATGATCTTGTCGCCGCGGGCGGCCGCTCACCTTGCGGCTCCAGCCGCTGACATCAGACGAGGTGGCTGCGCTCGCCGGTCAGGTGCTCGGCGCGCCGCCCGGTCCCGCCCTGACCGGCCTGCTGGCCAAGGCCGGCGGGAACCCGTTGTGGGCCGTGGCCATGCTGCGCTCGCTGGCCGACGAAGGCCTGCTGCGCGCGTGCGGGGGACAGTCGTCGAGGCGACGACCTCGGAGCTGCCCGCTTCGCTGAGTGAGCTGGTGGTTCGCCGCCTGCGGCACCTGCCGACGGGGACGCTGGAGCTGCTCCAGGTCACGGCGGTGCTCGGCGATGCGGTGTCGCTTCGCGATGTCGCCGCGGTCGCCCGCCGGACGCCGACCGAGGTCGTCGGGCAGCTCAGCGAGGCGTTCGACGCTCAGCTGCTCGACGAGGTGGGCGACCGTGTCGTGTTCCGGCATCAGCTCGTGCACGATGCGATCTATCAGCACGTTCCCGCGCCGGCCCGTCGCCTCCTGCACCGCGAGGCGGCGGTCGCGCTGACGGCCGCAGGCGCGGATCTCCTGGACGTGGCCGATCACCTGATGCTCGGCGCGGAGCGGGGCGACGAGCAGGCGGTCGCGCTGGTTGCGAGACGCCGCCCGTGAGGCGTCGGCACAGGCGCCGCTGGTCGCGGTCGAGCTCGTTCGCCGCGCCGAGGCGCTGCTGCCGGGCGGTCATCGCGACGCGGATCTGGTGTCGGCCGAGGTCGTCCAGGCACTGTTGCGCGCCGGGAAGGTGGCCGAGGCGTCGGCCCGAGCGGAGGCGGTGCTCGCTCGGCAGCACGCGGCCGAGGTGGACACCCCGTTGCGCCTTGCGCTCCTCGGCGCGCTGGCGCTCCAGAACCGCGCCGCCGAGCTCATCGCCGTCGCGCAGGCCGGACTCGTCGGCTTCGTCCCGGCTCCGGCCCTTCGAAGAGGTGCCGATGCTCGCCCAGCAGAGCTGGGCGCTGACGTACTCGGGCGACCATCGTGGGGGCGAAGCGGCCGCCCGCCGAGCGCTGGTCATCGCCGAGGAGGCGGGCGACGCGGCGATGACGGTGTGGGCCCTGACGGCGCTGCTGGTGGCGGTCGGGCGGCAGGGCCGCTACGGCGAGGCGCTGGCCCACGCTCGGCGGGCCGCCGCGCTGGCTGCTGACTCGCACGACACAGGATCGCTGCCGCTCCAGCCGAAGTTCTTCCTCGGCCTGGCCCTGTTCGACTGCGACCTCGTCGCCGAGGCGCGAGCCGCGTACCGGGAGGCGCTCGACGACGAGTTCGGCTCGGGGTGGTGGCTCTCCGACACGCTGATGGCCGACGCGCAGGCGTGCGTTCGCGATCGGGGAGTGGGACGACGCGGTTCCCGGCCTGATCGCCAGCGGCCAGGCCGCGCAGGAGAAGGACCACCCGCTCCTGGTGTCGCAATCGCTCGCCTACCGGGCCATCATCGCGACGGCAACGGGAGATCACCGCGCCGCGAGCGAGTTGCTGGCGGGGATCGCCGACTCGCTGGAGGGCGACCAGCTCGAGCTACAACGCGGGGATCCTGGCGTTCGCGGTGGCGGGGCTGAAGGCGGCCGAGGGCGACCAGCAGGGCGCGTACGACGTGTTGCTGCGGTGCTGGCGGTTCGAGGCCGCGACGGGACGACCGCTTCTACCACCGCTGCCTTGCGCCCGATCTGGTGCGCCTGGCCCTGGCGCTCGGTCATCGTGACGTCGCGTCCGAGGTCGCCAGCACCGTCGCGGCAGGAGTCGCGCTGGCGCCGGAGGTGCCGACGGTGCGCAGCGTGGCGCTGCGATGCCAGGGATTGGTCGACGGCGAGGTCGAACCGATGATCGAGGCGGTCGCCTTCGCTCGCGAGGCACCGCTCCTGGTCGAGCACACCGGCGCCTGCGAGGACGCGGCCATGCTGCTGGCCCGGGCCGGGCGACGGGACGAGGCAGTGGCTCTGCTCGCCGAGGCACTGGAGCGCCACGAGCGCGCCGGCGCCGATGCCTGGGCAGGCCGTGTCCGGGCGCAGTTGCGGGCCCTCGGTGTCCGTCCTGGCCGGCGAGGCTCGAGGAACCGGCCGACGAGCGGCTGGGAGAGCCTCACCGCGACCGAGCGGGCGGTGTCGCTGCTCGTGGCCGAGGGACTGACCAACGGTGCCGTGGCCAGGCGGCTGTACATCTCGCCTCACACCGTGAACACCCACCTCCGGCACGTGTTCGCCAAGCTCGGCGTGTCGAACCGGGTGGCGCTCGCCGCCGTGGTGCATCACTCGATCGAGTGATGTCTTCGTCGGCGTCCGGCCGCACACTCGACGAGTCGGTTCAACCGGGTGCGTCGCCGCGCAAAGGGTCCGATGTGGTCTGCGGCGTCGCTCCGGCTCGTGAGAAGGGAGGAGACGGCGTGCGAGTCGCAATCATCTACCGACCGAGGAACGCGGCGCCCATCGAGGCGCTGCCGATGCTGATGGGAGCACTGGGTGAGTGGGTCGAGACGTACTCGAAGCAGTTCTCGACGTTGGAGTTCTTCGTCATCGGCGGCGGTCTGGTGATCGCCGACCTCGACGATTCGGCCGACTGCACCGGATCGTGGCCGAGAACCCGTTCACGCCGTACATGGACGTCGAGATCATGCCGGTGCTCGAGGCGAGTGCCGCGATGGCGACCTACGGCGAGGTCGCGGCCAGGTTCGCCGCGGCCGCACAGGCTGCCGGCTGACGGCCTGAGCTCGCAGGCTCGACGTCGGGCGCAGGGCACGACAGGCTGATCCAACCCAAAGGATCGACCGATGCCTTCCGTTGCCTTCGTCGTTCCGCTGCTGCCTGGCCAGACCGAGGCGAGCCGGATCGCGCTGGCCTCGTGCTGGGAGGGTGCGCGCAAGGAGGCGTTACCAGGACGCCCGACGCCGTGCGGGCATCGTCCGGGAAGCGGTCTGGATCCAGCCCGCGCCCGCGGGCGACGTGGCCGTGGTCTACCTGGAGGCCGACGACCTCGGCGTCGCGTTCACCATGTTGGGGACCTCGGACTGAGCCGTTCGATCGCTGGTTCCGCGACCACGTCCGCCAGGTCCACGGCATCGCCCTCGAACGAGGGTTCACCGCTCCCGAACTCGTGCTCGATTTCGACATCGACAGGATCTGATCCAGACGGTGTGCAGTCGTTCGGGCGCCGCGTCCGGTACGGGATCGCTACGCCGTGAGGTTGGCTTCGGCTGCCGCTGCGAGCCGGGCGAGGGTCTGTTCCATGGTTCGGCGGTTGTGGGTCGGCCGGTCGTGGACTCCGGTCACCCGCTTCGACACCATCGTCGTGAACGCGCTGCGATGATCCGTCCACGTCTCGGTGACCTCGCAACCGTTCGCAGTCGGTTCGAAGGTGTAGGACCATTCGGCGATCTCGAGCGGTCCGGCCTTCACCGAGAAGGTGAACCGGTGGCCCGGCTCGCACTCGGTGACCGTGCAAACGGACTTCCAACGCTTCGACTCATGGCGGTTCGTGCCCTGGAACTTGGCTCCGGCGACGGGCCCGGTCGCGTCACGCAACCACCTGGCGGCCTCGTTCTCGGGCGACCATTCCGGCATGCGCGTCACATCCGCGACCATCGCCCACACCCGATCGGCGGGCGCCGCGATCTCTCGGCTCACCGACACCGGGGGCCTCATCGGAGGGCGCCCTCGGCTTTCCGTTCCCCGTGCCGGCACGAGGTCAAGGCGTGGCGATCAGCTCGGGTCATCTCGGGCAACAGGGGCGCTACGAATCCGATGCTCGGCATGTTCGGTCGAAGATCCCGTCTACGTCGGCAGGCCGACCGGGATCGCCCCCAGCTGCTGGAGCAGCGACAGCATGTCCGCCACGCCCCAGTGCTCGCACACCAGCCCGGCCTCGTCGAATCGCATGATGTCGATCAGCTGCACCTCGACGAACGTGCCGGAGGGCGGCATGCCCATGAACTCTCCGTCCTGGGTTCCCGAGACCTTCACCCTCGCGACCGTCTTGTCCCCGCTGGCCAGGATCTCCTCGGCCTCCAGGCGGAAATCAGGGAACGCCGCCCGGTACCCACGGAAGAGCTCCAGGACCCCTTCCTTCGTCGGAGCGAGACCGGGTACCTCGTCGTGCTCGATGAAGCCGTCGGCGATCAACTCGCCGAAGCCGTCGATGTCGCCGGCGCTGATCAGCTCATAGGCACGTTGCATCGTTGCGGAGTGGTTCATGGCCGTCCTCTCGTTTGTGCACAGGTGCGTCGGTGAGCCGTCCGGTAGCGCCCAGCGGGAGCCAGGTCGCGCTGCGCCACCGCCTCGTACCGCGATCGGACGACCGCGGCGTTCGGGTGCTCGGTCAGGTCCACTCGTCGTCGACGACCAGGTCGGTGAACTCCGGCGGGCCCTCGAAGATGTCGGCCATGATCGCCCGGGCGGCTTCCAGCGCCTCCCCACGACGGGGGTCCTGCTCGCGCGCTCGAGCTTTCTCCTCGCTCTCGAACACCACCAGCGTGTACACCCGGCTGGGGTCCTTCTGGTCGTGCATCATGAGCGACCGCACCAATCCCGAGCCGGGCTGCTCGGCCGCCTGGATGTGCTTGGCCATCTCCGCCGTGTCCCGGTCCGGCTTCAATCGCATCTGGATCAGCTGTGCCCACATGCGGTCGAGTATGCGGGCCGACGCCGGCCAAGACATCACTCGATCGAGCGATACACCACGGCGGTGAGCGCGACCCGATTCGAGACGCCCAGCTTCGCAAACGCGTGCCGCACGTGGGTGTTCACGGTGTGCGGCGTGACCGAACGGAAGATGTTCAACAGCGCTGGAGCGGGTGACGAGAGTCGAACTCGCGTTCTCAGCTTGGGAATCGGAGTCACGCCGAGAAACGCGGGACCGAGTCGAACCGGATCGGACTGCCGAGCTGCTCTTGCGCGAACGGCCGGACCGCTTGAGACGACGTCGGCTGCCTGCGGATGTGCCATGGATGTGCCATGGATGCGGCAGCCGCAAACTCAGCGAAGCGAGACAGCTTTCAGATGGTCCTGGTGGGCACGGACCACCTTGGAAACATTGACGTTCTTCACCTTGGGCGAGGTTGTCGGAATGCCCTCGCAGCCGATCGCCTTCGTGCCTGCTTCGCCAACGCGGTAAACGGCGCTCAGGATCTTGTCGTTCGTCGAGTAGTAGTTCTGGATGCTCCCCTCGACGGCTGGTTCGATGGACTGCCAGTCCCGCCGAGTTCCGACAGCTGCGCCGAGCAAGTGCATCGACTGGATCCGAGGATCGTCCTCGTTGCGGGTCGCCAGTGACTCCGCCGCCGCAGTCATGACCCTCGCACCCAAGCTGAAGCCGACGAGCACCACAGAGCGCAGGTCTCCGCGCACGATTGCGTCGGCCAGCACCGCACCCGTCATCGAGGCCCGTGTCCTGGCCACATGCCATGGGTTCTTGGCGAGACCCACACCGGTGAGGACGGCACCCAGCGGACCGAGCAGCATGCCCGAGCTCTCCATGGCTTGAGCTGCGAGAGCTGCAGCGGCCTTCGCCGAGATCGGAGCTGCCGCCGGTGCGGCGAGGGAAGTCAGGGACTTGAGCTCCTTGGCGCCCCATGTCAGCCGATAGACGGCCGCGTCGGGGTACCGCTCTCTGACGACTCGCTCCCATTGACCCCAACCGGACTTGCCCTCAGAAAGAAAGCCGTTGGCGAAGATCACCGTCGTGGCGTCTCCGTCAGTCACTTTTTCGAAGCCGAACGACTTGTCGTTGCGAACGTAGGCATTCGCCACGCTCGCTCCGGACGCCCCGCCCAGGCCCACGCCCGCGGCGGCCACCACGACGGTTCCACCCGCCATCCCGTAGCCGCCTGCCGCAAGAGCTCCGCCTCCGAGAAGCGCGAGTCCATGGCTTGTGGCGGCCGCGCCGGACAGGCCCGCGTACGCGCCGATCGCGCCGCCGATCGCTGGCGCGGCGACGAAGGCCAGGGGACCGACGACGGCGATACCGGCGACCGTCGCCGCCGCGATGGTGGAGAGCCTCTTCGCGTTGAATCGCTCGAACTCGAGCCAGGGCAGGTACTCGTCGAGCGAGGCGACCTGAGCTTCCAGCTTCTCGAACGACGGAATCTCGTGATCGTGCTCGGCGCAGAACCGCGATCGCTCGGACGGGCCGCCACCCCGGTCGGCGAAGTTGCGACACCTGGGGACATCGCACCAGCCAGTGGGCGAGCCGCACGCGGTGCACACGTACTGCCGAGTTCTGAACTTCGTCTTCGAGCGCACCAGCCAGTGATCGGACTTTGTCATGCAGTCAGAACACCAGCCGTTCTCGGTGTGCTCGGTGAGGTCACCGAGGAGTGGGGCGATGCCCTCCGCCGCTTCGCGCCACTTCGCTGCTTCCTTCGCGTGGTGTTCCCGCTTCTGTGGGTTGCGGGTTCGCCTTCGCTCGTATTCGTGGTCGGCGTAGCGCTCCACCGCGGCCACGGCCGCTTGCGCCGGCAGCCCTTCAGGGGCCACCTCGGCCTCTGCCCCATCCACGGACCGGTGGACTGTCACCACGAGCCCCGCATCGTCGATCAGCTGGCAGGTGTAGCCCGCAGTTCCGTTTGGCTCGTAGTCGATGCGCATGGCCGCTCCATTTCCTGTCAGTCGCCGCGGGACCGCCACTCCTGCCCCAGGCCGCCGAGGTGTTCGGTCCATTCCGTGCCGCCGAACCAGTGGCTGGTTCGGGCCGGGGCACGATACCACCCACCGCGGTGGAGCCACCGCACATAGTGCAAGTGCTCAGGAACGGCCCAGCCTTCGCCGGATCCCCGATTCGAGTTCTCTACTCCACCTCGACCACCAAGTAGACCCCGGCAGAGACTGGCCGGGCGATCACCAGCTGCAGTTTCCCCGTCGCTCCCACGCTATTTGAGGTCGACCCACTGGCATGTGTGGTTTGGAATGAGGATGTGGTCACGAGGCGTGAGAAGCCTGCGCGGCATGACCGCGACCGATCGCGCTCGCGTCGTCTGGACGACCTCGGTTGTGGCCAAGTCATCGATCTCGAGCAAGGAACGGCCCCGCCGAGCCAAGCGCCACAAGGTGAGAACCCCCCGCCGGCCGCACGAGCGGGGTTGAGGACGTACGCGAGCGGAAGGCAATCTTGTGCTGTCGGTGGCCACTCGCTGACGTTAGAATCCGACCCGTGGCGAGTCCTGTCGGCGGGACTGAGTCTGGGCTGTGGCGTGATCCAAGCCGCGCTCTCGGCGCGGATCGTGCTCTTTGTGCTGATCCCGGCGGTCGCCGGATGGATCACGATCTTCCAGCTCCGAGGATGGGGGCAGATCCACGAGGCCGGCGCGCTGGGCTGGATCGTCGTTGCCCTAGGCGGCGTGGTACTTGGTGCGCTCGCGGCCCGAGCGCTCAGCCGCCTCGGCGACATCAGCTCCCGGCTGTGGACGGTCTTCGCGCTTGGGGCCTTCCTCGCCGGTGTCGGATGCGGGAGTGCAGCGTTCGATCGGTTTGCCTCGCTCGGCGGCCTCCGGCTGAGCGTGGACACGTCGACGGGCACCGTGGCATTGGGCGTCCCCGTCGCGGTCGACATCCACCTTCGGAACACGAGCCATCAGGACTACGCGAATGTCGTCATGAAGGGCCCGTTCCTCCACGATTGCCTGCCTCTGGATGGCGATGGCTTCGATGTTGGCATGGTGGCGGCCGGTCAGGATCGCCAGTGGAGTTGCACACCGCCCGCCGGTTCGGAACTGGATCACACCTTCCTTTTCGCCACTGGCGACGCCACGAACGAGCGACTCGTCGCCAGCCACGGCGATGCAGCGCTTGTCGACATCGACCTCATCGGGTTCTCATCGACCCTCGATGGTCCGCGGCGGCAAACGCAAACGGTTCGGAAGTCATCCTGGTAGCGGGTCAGGACAGGACCCTCACTTGGCGAATCAGGAACATCGGCGACCACCGAGCCTCACTGGGCTACCGGCTCGTCGACCTGGGCCCCGCGCTGGATGCGCAGCAACCGGTTCCTAACTGCGAGGGGACGACGGCCGACCTGGATCCGGGCGACGAAGCTACCCTCGCTTGTATCGTCGACTTCGACGCTTCGTCCACGGCGCAGCTCGAGGCCACTCGGCCGGATGTCCCCGTCAGCAGCGAGGCGATGGACATCACCGCCGTCCCCGCCGACGATGACCCCGACGAATCCCCGAAGGCGTTGTCGATCGATCGGCGGGTGGAGACCTATCCCGGAAGTGAACAGTGGGGTGAGGACGGCTACTACGGCTCGACGAACGTCCTGGTTACCGTCATGAACGGTTCGGCGCCGGCGACGAACGTCACCACTAGCGATTCGGTGCCGGGCTGCACCCGAACGATCGGGGCGATGTCACCCGATGCCACCGTCAACTACGTCTGTACGGAGCCGACCCGTCCGTACTCGAACTCGACCGTGACCGAGCTGGCGCAGGTGACGGGGTCGGTCGGCGTGAGGGGATTGACGACCGAGGTCACGGACTCCGACGAGTCCAGGGTCTCGTCCGGCGGACCGGCAACCGGCGGCGTACTACCGATCACCGAGGAACCAGTCTGGTCCGCCACTGAGGGTCTCGTGAGAACAATCGAGCGGCACTTCGTCGGCGTGATGCTGCTCGTCACGCTGCTAGGTGTCGTGCTCCTCGCGTACGAACATCTCGTCACCAAGGTGGAAGGCAGCGATGACTCGAAGGCTGGCTGGCGAGCGGACCCCTTCGGGCGCCACGAGCTCCGGTGGTGGAACGGCAGCGTCTGGACGCCTCACGTGCACGATGCCGTGCAGGACCCACCTGGCTGAGTGTTCGAGCTTGGACGCGGCAGCAGCTGGGTCACCTGGGTTCGACAGGCTCGAACCTTCTTGCGGTCCAGCTCGTCCTTCGCGGGCGTTCACGACCGCGGTGCGGGTCGCCCTGTGCGGTCGACCGATGATTGCCTGCATCACTACCTCCATAGGTCATCCGCGGATGGGGACCGAAGGAGGCACTCCGGTTTGCAATCGTTCGGGCCCAATCCTCTGGTGAGCCACCCCGTCGGTGGGACGCCGGCCCGGATGCTCTTCGTTCGAAAGCCAGATCACCGAAGAAGTCAGCAGGCCCCTCGCGGGCAACCGGGACCGGATCGTCGAACGCTACGGAACAGCCGCAGATCAGTGCGTCGCCGACCCGACGTTCAGGGATAGTCGCCTCACTCGCGCCGAGACCACTTCCTGTCTGGGTCGCCGAGGTAGTAGAGGTGACGTCCCTCGCGCATCCCCGCGTCGATCCGCGCACGCCACACGGCGAATTCCTCAGCCCCGTAGCCTGTTGCCATCGTCGCTCCGCACTAGATGAGAGCCTCGAAGAAGAAGGGGGCGTCGCGAGCCTCCCCGGCCGGTCGAGCGACCGCGCCCCGACACCCACCGAGACTGCCTCTTGACCCAGAGAGGATTCATTCTGGGGCGGTCTCATAAGTCGAGCTCGTCGTCGCGGGTCCCTCCGAGAAGCGCACAGCCGATGTTGATTGTCGCGGGGCTTGGCCAGCGGCTCGACGATTCTGGGCTCGTGGACTGGCTGACGTACGGACCCTGCCAGGTGACGGGAGGTCCAGGTTCGGCATCTGGCTCGCGCAGCCCACGACATCTGCCGTCCCTGTTGGCCCCGAACGCGCACTCAGCGGAAACGTGCCGGAATCGACTGACTAGAGCGGGTGACGAGAGTCGAACCCGCGTTCTCAGCTTGGGAATCGGAATCAGGCTGAGAGCGCGGGACGCATCCGGACTGGATCGGACCGCTGAGCACCCGACAGATCGGCTCGACCCCGAAACGGTCCCGGTGGGCGTCGATGAACGCCACTACTTCTTGGACTGGCGGTCGAGCTCCGCCCCGAAGAAAGCCGACGCCGCCTTCAAGATCTCGTTCGCTCGGCGCAGCTCCTTGTTCTCCCGCTCGAGCTCACGGATCCGAGCCCGCTCATCAGTCGTGATCCCGGGCCGATGTCCGCCGTCGACCTCGGCCCGACGAACCCAGTTCCGCAACGTCTCATGGTTCACGCCCAGCTGCTCAGAGATCGACACGATCGCCGCCCACTGCGACGAATAGCCGTCCTGATGCTCGAAGACCATCCGCACCGCCCGCTCCCGCAGCTCAGCCGGATACCTCCCGCCCCGCTTCGTTCCTGTCATGGCTCCATCCTCTCAAGGGTTGGAGCCTCCACGAATCCCGGGGCGCTTCAGACTGATCGAGACGGCGCCGGCTGACTGCGGATGTGCCATCTGTGTGCCATGGATGGGGCCGCGCTCGGGGCTTCGTCAATAACCCGAGACGTGCCCCAGAACGGCCCTTATGCCACGCGCATTGGGGTCAGCCACTATTGGGTCATGGATGTGACACTCGGTCATGGCTCAGCCGTCGCGACCATCGGGTCGCCCACGTTCGGCGATCTCCGCGACCCGTACGCAGGCGGGAGCTTTCGAGTCGAGCTCTCAGCTCCCGGGCTTCACGTCGAGCGAGAGGTTTCGTCTTCGCGTCGTCGGGGCTCCCCGAGTACTTCCAGGAGATGGCCGACAACTGGCGAGGTTGGAGCGATGCCAAGGTCTGGGAGTCTCCCGAGCACGATCTCTCGATCACGGCGCGAAGCACCCACCAGGGTCACAACCAGCTTGCGCTCACCGTGCGCGACGGGCCGGTCTACACCTGGCGCACGTCGCTCGATGTTGAGATTGACGGTGGCGAGGAGACGAGCGCGATCGCTCGCGCCTTGGCGGAGTGCTGGCCGACGACGCAGCCGTAGCGCTCCATCGCCCGCGTCTCAGAACGCCGGGTCTGTGCGGTACCCTTGCGATGGTAGGAAGACGGTACTACCGTCTTGGTCATGACCGTACGGAAGCTATCGATCGCACTCGATGACACGATCGCGGACGAGGTCGCCCGCGCAGCCGAACGTGCTGGGGTCAGTGTGTCGGCGTGGCTCAACCACGCCGCCGGAAACGAACTCGCGATTGAAGCCGGCCTCGATGCCGTTCGCGAGTGGGAGGCCGACCACGGACAATTGACGACTGAGGAGTTGGCCGCCGCGGACACCCTCTTGGACCGCGTGCTCGACGCCGCTCGACGAGCGAGCTGAGCCATGGGTGGGGTCACCTACGACACCGGGGCGTTAGTAGCAGCGGAACGAAGTCGAGCGCGACGTGTGGGCGGTGCATCGGCGGGCACTCGAACGGGGAATCCGCCCAACTGTTCCCGCAGGCGTACTTGCTCAGGCGTGGCGGGGTGGGCCACAGGCGGAGTTGTCCCGGCTCCTGAAGGGCTGCTGCATCGAAGAGCTCGATGAGGTGCGCGGGCGGGCCGCCGGCCAAGCATGCGGCCGAGCTCGCACATCTGACGTGATCGACGCGGCCGTCGTCGTTGGCGCACTCGCCCGAGGTGACGTGGTGGTGACGTCGGACCGCAAGGACATCTCCAAGATCGCGGTCGCCTTGGACAGCGTCGATGGAGATCATCGCGATCTGAAGGTCCCACCTCTGTCAGTCGGCCGGCGCCTCAACAACGAAGCTGCCCCAGATCGCCGGGTCCGTGCGCGCGTTCGCCTCGCCCGATTGAGGTGGGGTGGAGTTGCCGTGGAGCCGACGTCGTCGGATCGTACGTATATCGCAGGAGCGGCGGGCGAGGTTCAGACGCCGATCGAGGCGACCGCGGTTGCCAACGCGGTGTCGATGACGCGTCTCGCTCGCTCAGGCGGCGGCCGGGTGCGGAGCTGGTCGAGCGCGCCGATGATGGCCACGATGTCGGCCCAGGGGTGGTAGCTGGCGCCAGTCAGATGTTCCCAGGTGGTCGTGAACAACTCGGCCAGAGCGGTGTCGTAGAAGAACAGGTTCAATCGGTTGTGGCCGACGTCGACGGCCGCGGGGCCGATGCTGGCGTGTTGCCAATCGACCACACCCGTGATCCGGCTCTTGCTCCAGAGCACGTTGCCGGGGTGGAAGTCGCGGTGGATGAAGCGGCGCGGGACATCGATCGTGGGGTCCTGGGAGATCCCGATGGCGCGCTCCCAGACCCTGGTGTCGAACGCCCAAGCGGGCGGAACGTAGGAGCTCTGCTCGTGGGGCGCATACGCCTGGACGACGCTGGCTGTCGGCAGCGGCACACCGTGGATGCTGACAAGCGCTTCGACGAGATCCTCGCACCACGCCTGGCGACGTCGTGGCTCCCACACCGGTCTGCCGTCGAGCTCGCTCATCAGCACCGCCGGGACCCCCGCCTCGGCACCGGTCGGATCCGACCCCAACAGCGTGGGGGTCGGAACGTCGATCTGCTCGGCGACACGGAGTGCGGCGGCCTCTCGAGCAGCGACGTCAGGTTCGTGGGTCTCGGCTGGCAGCACGTAGCGACGCAAGACGACGTGTTCGATCCGGTTGTCTCGGTGCCGCACGGTCAACAGGTGCATCGCTGAGGAGGAACCGCCACGAAGCACCTCGCAGTGGTCGATGACGGCATCGTTCATCACTCGACACACCCAATCGATCGCCGCCGCGGGCGGGGGTGATCGCAGCAGCGCCGTGACTCGGGTTCGTTCATCGCTCCCGTGGTCAGGTCCAAACGAAGTCACCCGCCCAGCTTGGCGCACGTGACTCCGACGCCGCCCTGAACCCGAAGCGGCACCCCCTCGAGCCGCGTCGGCAGGCCGCGGGTCCAGACGCCATGGCCTGCGCCGACAGAGCAGACCGACATGCCCTCGGGGTCGACGGCCCCGATGACACGGATCACCCGTATAACCGAGGTTCCGGGCTACCTCACCAGTTGCCTTCGGTGGGCCCTCGCCTGACCCGCCGTGACGGCCCTCGGGTCTGTCAATGAGGGGCGACTCAACGGCACGAAGGCCAACCAGCGCGGCCGGCACAACCCTCAACGCCGGCTCTTCGGTCGGACATGACCCGAGGACCAACACCGACCATACGCCCGCATCGACCAGGGCGCCTCGCTGAGCCGTCACGTCGGCGCGTCAACGAACGTGTCACGGACCCGGCGATCTGGGGCACCTCGTCGAGTATGTCCGAACATACTGGTGAGATGCCCGACGAGGGACTGGCCAAAGTTGTCGACTCGACGAGGCGCAACCTCCCTGGTCGGGGCGAGACGGGAATCAGGCTGACTGCCCGACTCAAAGGGTTGAAGCCGAACGCTCTTGCCGTCGTTCGCCTGAGGCTGGTCCTCGACGATGGTCCGGCCATCGACGTTGCGTGGGGCGACACCTTCCTGCCTGTCAGACCCGGTCCGCACACCCTTCGTTGTCACTTCAGCCTGTTCATCAGACGGGCAGGCGACGCGACAGCCGAGGTGACGGTCGAGCCGGGCGAGGTCGTATCGATCGAGTACCTCGCACCAGCGTTCTATCTATGGACGCCTGGTCGATGGAACCGCACCGAAACCTGAGCACCTTCGGCTCGGCTTGTTTCGTCCCCGATGGGCCGATCTGCCCGCCCGGCGAGAGTGTCACCGACCCGGCGTTTCGGGGCACTCGGTGAACAGCCAGCTAGCGTCGTGAGGCTCGCAAACGTCCTGACGGAGAATGGAAGCCTGGAGTGGCGACTGACGACGGGGTGCCCGTGTGGAAGCCCGGCTCGTACCAGGAACTTGACTCCCGTTGGCAGTTGGTGATTGGCCCGAGGGGGAACCCGGCGCTGCCGACTGGACGGCTGAGCTTTGAGCTCGTTGTCGGAGCATGCGCGGTGCTTGGCGTCGGGTTCGCCGTGCTGGCGATCACCGAGGGTCGGCCGCTCGGCTTCGTGCTCTCGCTTGTCGGCTTCGCTGGCGTGCTGTGGTTCGTGAACCTTCTGCGGTCGGGTGTCTACGTGAGCCGAGAAGGTGTCCGGGTGGTCAACCCGGTGCGGACGTACCGATTTCCGTGGTCGGGGACGCAGTTTGCGTTCCGGTCCGACAGCGGTTCGCCGGGGCAACTCGTCATCTCTGGCTCTGGGAGAACCCAGGCCTGGGTTCGTGGCTACTGGCGGAAGCAGCCAAACCGGATCGACGCGAGTCGAGGACGTGCAGGCCTCACCGCCCAGGAGTGCGATGCCCTGATCGGCCTCCTGACCGCTCTCGCTGTCGAGGCGGCCGGAAGCACGGATCGCTGAGAGGCAGCCGCGCAGCTTCCCAGGCCGATCCCTCCGCCCGGGGCTGCTCTGACCGGCCGATCTGACCGGCGACGAAAGTGTCACCGACCCGGCGTTTCTTGTGTGGGGTGCGCGTGTCAAGGCCTTGATCGCGTCGAGCGCCGGCCCGGAGTGGCTGGTCAGGGTGGAGCGCCCGGAGCGGAGCGAGGACGAACGACCTTGACCAGTCCGAGGACCGGTGCATGCTCGGTATGGGCCGGCTGGGGTGGCGTGGGGGCATCCTGCGTTTCTTGGGTGCTCGACGATGATGTTCTCGTCGGCGACAACAATCTGGATGGGGTGACCCCTGCTGCGGTGACGAAGGTGGGGCCGCGGTCGCGTCAGTGTTATAAGGCCGTCCAGTACAGATACTGGCGTGCGGCCGGGTGGCGGGAGCTGACCGCGTCGACCCTGATGTTCGAGGTGGACGTTGCCGACCACCGAAGCCGACCGGTGAGGTGGGGGTGTCAGGTGCCGGGGATGGTGTACACGTCGTCGGGATCCATCGACCTGAGGATGTGGTAGCTGCGCCGGGCGAGCTTGCGGGCCACGCAGATCGCGGCGAGCTTGCCGTCGGAGCGTTGCTTGACGGACCGGTAGTAGTCGCGGTCCGGGCTGGTCGCCCTCGACGCGCACAGGCCGGCTTCGAACAGCGCCCACCGCAGCGTGGCCGGGCCCTGGCGGGACAGGTAGCCGCCACCGCGTCTGGAGTCCGACGCGTCGACGGTCACGTCCAGGCCGGTGTGGCGCACGACCTGGCGGGACCGGGTGAAGCGTTGGCAGTCGCCGAGCTCGGACCACACCACCACCGCGGCGATGGGTCCGAACCCGTAGATCTGATCGATCAGTGTCCGGCACGCCTTCTGCTTGCGACCGAACCGGCTGACCTGATCCCGTATGGCTTCGGCCTCGGAGTGAGCGGCATCGATCATCCGATACCCGACATGGATCCGCTGTCGCGCCGCGGTCGACAACCCCACGTCGCCGTCCGACATCAACAGCTGGCGCGTGCCCTCCGAGCGGATGTGCTCTTCGGGCAGCGCCACGCCGTGCTGGTACAGCTCGGCGTGGATGCGTTGCACCCACTCGGCCCGCTCGTCGACCAGGCTCTTGTAGAGCCGGGTGCGTTCGCGCCACTCCAGCACCGGTTCGGGTGGGATCCACGACTCGGGCAGCTCCCCGGCGGCCAGCAGATCTCGGAGCAGGCGAGCGTCGGTGCGGTCGGTCTTGGCGTGCTTCTTGCGCCCACGCATCGCCTGGGTATCGGCCGGCTCCGCCACGTGCGCTTCGAACCCGACGGCCTCGATCTCCTCGACCACATACCGCCACCCGGTGCAACCCTCGACCGCGATCGCGACCTGGCCGTCGCCGGCACGAGGACCGACCTCGTTCTCGAGCCATCGACGGAACCGGTGACGATCCGGCTTCCAAAGCCGCCCCTTCCAAACCTCGCCCGAGCTGACCTCGAGGGCGTCGAAGGTGATCTGGCCACGATGCAAATCGAGCCCACATACCATGCTCATCAGGGACCTCCTTGATGTTCGTGCCCTGACAACGGGCGATCACCAGCGTCGCTCGCCGAGCACGGGAGGTCCCCACACATCGATTGTTATGGGACACCGGCGGCGAGCGCTTTGGAGCGGCGTCTCAACGAGCGGAACAGCAACACGATCCCGGCTAGGGCGCAGATACCGCCGACGACGATCAAGATGACGAATTGTCGGTCGATCGCTCGTATCACACGGTGAGCGCCCGCCTCGTACGAGGCTGGACATGGCACGTCTTGAAGCTCCGTGTGCAAGGACAATCCGTTACCGGCCAGGCAGCTTCCATACGAGTCGGGATGTAGGCACGCTTGGCAGGTGACAGGACCTGGATGGCTTCGCAGCACGACCATGCCACCGACGACGGCGATGGCCGAGAACATGAGGAGCACGATGCACGCCGTTCGGGCCTCCTGACGACGACGATCCCTTACGATGGCCACGGCCAGAACCACCAGGCATAGCAAGCCCACGAACACCAGCACTCCGACGTGCTGGACAAACCAGGAGTACTGGAAAGCCCTGGCCGTGCCATGTTTATCGGTGATGCTGAAGGCTAGGTGGGTCTTCTCCTCACGGTAGGCGACGATGATGAGGACCAAGAAGGCGGTCAGCGTGGTCACGAACAACGTCGTCACGCAACCGGTCGTTCTACGGGTCCGTGCGACGGGCGTTCCGGACGCGGGTGGGGGCGGCAGTACTCCGCTGGGACTTCCCTCCTCGCCACCCTCAATCTCGCCCATGTAGCCAGCGTCATGCATCTGGCAGTCCTTGATCAGAGTCGAAAGACCCCATGACACGACCCGTGTCGATCGGTCACCGTCGGGCGCATCCTGCGAAGTGTCCCACTCGGGCCGTTCTGGGGCGGTCTCATAACTCGAGCTCGCCGTCACAGGTCCATCCGGGAGCTCACAGCCGGTGATTGTTGCGAGGCTTGGCCAGCGGCTCGACGATTCTGCGGTCATGGACTGGCTTACGTATGGAGCCTGCTGAGTGACAGGAGGTCCGGGTCAGGTATCTGGCTCGCGCCGCCCACGACATCAGACTGCCGCCCGTCCTGGCCTCGAACGCGCACTCAGCTTCGACGGTCAGCGCCAGCTGATGTCAGGACGGCCCCAGAACGGCTGGACCTGAGTTGCGACGCACAAGCTGCTGACCAGCACGTTCGCGTCCTGACTCGAGGTCGCGCCGTTCGGTGCGGACCTGTCGATCGCGGCCGGCGGCGCACGGCATGTGCCATGGAGGTGCCATCGGCACCCGGGTCGATGGCGCCGAGAAGCTGATGACACCCGGCCTGACCTGCGGTAATTGGCCGAATCACGTGGAGCGGGTGACGAGAGTCGAACTCGCGTTCTCAGCTTGGGAAGGTGAGATCTGGGGGTCTTGTGACCTGGGCGTTCGCGCGAATCCGCTGGTCAGGCCGTACATCGAGTACCGCCCAGTACCCGCCAGTCACCCCGATTGCCGTTCCGTAAGGTCACGCTAGGGTCACGCCGCCTCGCGGCCGGGTACTCAGCGTCAGGTCAGGCGACCCGGCCGAGACTTGGATTACAACGCCGTAATTCCAAGTTTCAGCCGCGAGACTTGGAATCAGAGACCTACAATCCAAGTCATGTCGTCGTTGCGGGACTCGCCGATCGGATCGGTTGTCGCCATCTCTGGCTACGACGCGCGCTTCGGCGAGGACTACGAGGCCGGGGCCTTCGTCCCAGACGATCTGCCCGACCGCGTGGACCTGCCTGGGTCGGTGTGGATGGTGGTCAGCGAGGCGAACGCGGAGCTCGGTCGCCTCGATGCGGCAGCCAGTCTCATCCCCAATCCCCAGCTGGTCACGCGCATCGCCACCCGTCGTGAGGCGATCGGCACCTCAGCGCTGGAGGGCACCTACGCGGAGCTCACCGAGCTGTTTCGCAGCCGAGGTCCTCCCCTTCGAGGAGCAGGAGACCGAGGTCGCGCCCAACGTGCGCGAGGTCATGAACTACGCCCGTGCCGCCGACGCCGCGTACGGGTGGATCGGTGAGCGCCCGATCACGCTCGGGATGTTGGCCTCGTTGCAAGCCGAGATCGTCCGGGGCACCGAGAGCGACGGTCCGGAGGCCGGCTCGATCCGCCAGAGCCAGGTGTTCATCGGGGCAAAGAATCGACGGGTGAGTGAGGCCCGCTTCATCCCCTCACCCCCGGGCGACCAGCTCCGAGCCATGTGCGAGCGATGGGTCGACTGGCTGAGCGCCGATGGGCCGGTCGAACAGATCCAGCTCATCGCCCGCGTCGCGATGGCGCACTACCAGTTCGAGACGCTCCATCCGTTCACCGATGGCAATGGCCGTGTCGGGCGCCTCGTCACCATCCTGCAGATGATGCGCGAGGGTGCGCTGCGGTCGCCGGTCCTGTCCGTTTCGCCATGGCTCAAGGACCGCGCCGACGAGTACCGCGATCACCTCCTGGCGGTCGAGCACCACCGGCGATTGGGCACCCTGGATCGAGTTCTTCGCGCAGGCCGTGTGCGTGGAGGCCAGCTCAGGCCATGAGCGCATTATGCGCCTGCTCGGTTTGCGCGACGAGCTCGGCGAGATGGTGCGCGCCGCATTCCCTCGTGCTCGGCTGGCGGTGGAGATCGCCGACGACCTGATCGCCTACCCGATCCTGTCCGTGTCCGAGGCGCAGCGGCGCTACGGCCGCTCGAACCAGGCCAACCGCAACGCGATCGGGTCGCTCGTCGAGCTCGGGATCCTCGAGCCCTACGGGGACGCGCGGTACGACCGCCTCTACTGGAACCGCCGGGTGTTCCAGATCATCGACAGCTAGAAGCGGTGGATGTGACGTGGCCGGCTTGTGCCGGGCCGCGTCCAGGTTGTTGCGAGGGTGCCCAGGGTGTGGCCAGCTACTCGCTGTCGAGGAGGTGGAACGGTTGTCTCGGTCCTTCCCACGGTTCGCTCTCCAAGAACGAGATCTCGTCCGACGCGGCCAACTCATCCAGCTCGCGGTCGAGAATCCGACGCCACTCCTCGACTGTTCCGTTCACATCGAGCGGGCCGATGGGCACGGTGACCAGGTCGACCTCAGCATCAAACGCCAGGTAGTCGTCCCCGATCTCCAACTCGGCACCCCGTCCGTCCTCAAGGTCGCTGACGAGCGCGTTGAGCGCGGCAAAGGTGAGCGACTCGTCCCATCGGCCTTCGCCCACGGTGGTGCGAAACCTCACGACGATGTCTCCGGCAGCGGTCGATGTGCCGAAGGCCTGGATCTCGAGGCTGGCGTCGCCGTCGGTCGCGGTGACTCCGGGTGCCTCGTCGAGGAACGCCGGGCGGTAGGACTGGAGGATCTCGGTCCATCGCCGTCGCGAGGAGTTCCCGCCTCTGGCTGATCAACGCGGGGTAGCCCTCGACGGTCCGGACGGCGGGCTCCTCGGGCACGAGGTGGGTCGCGAGGTAGCTCGGATCCACGGCCAACAGATCGACGAAGTAGTCGGCGGGCGGGCGAGCAGAGATCTTCCGGTTCGCCTTGTCCGAGATGAAGGCGAGGTTCGCCAGGTCGTTGATTTCGGCCTTCGAGTAGGTGGCCTTCAGCCGAGCCTGCGGATGGATGTGGTGGTACTCGATCTTGTAGGTGCCGTCGTGGCTGAGCGCGACCGGTGATCCGTACCACCAGTCCCGGGCGCCGTGTGCTCGGGCGGCCAGGTAGCTGAGCAGGAAGTACGGGCTGGTGGAGCCCTTCCCGGCCAGGGTTGCGGCGGTGATCTCAGGTCGGCTATCGAGGAGCCCCAGCCCGGCACTAAGCGTCTGCAACGGATCGTCTGCGCGAAGCGCGGCGACGTCTTCCGCGATCACGGTGGCGGCGGAGGCGCTGTATCGAGACTGGATAAAGGAGACGAGCAGCCAGTAGATCAAGGTCCTGCGCTCTTCCTCGGTCAGGGGCGCATCCGGTCTCGTGCCGAGGTAGTAGACGAGCGGAACCGACCGCGTTTGCGGAGGGAAGCACAGCGCTGTTGTCGAGGCCGACTTCGTCCTTGAGCAGGGTGATCGAGTGGTTCACCCCTCGCTCCAGCTGCGTCCACGCTGCTTCGAGCTTCTCCACCGGCGTCGAGACGAAGGATCCTGGGCTTGTCGTATCGGTCGCCAGCGCAGCGAGGGCCCTCACAACGAATGCTGTGTCAAGAGCGTTGTAGTGCCGCTCGCCGGCCTTGCCGACGAGAGCATCCACGCGGCTCACGACCCCCGGCCACCGGGCAGACAAGGTGGCCAGTGCGAGATCGGTCGTCTTGAGGGCTCGGCCGCGTGAGTTCACCCGAACGAAGACTTCGGTGACCTCCGGGTACGGCAGGTCGTCGAGGATCTCTAGGTAGTAGGCGTACTCCCGGACACGACGAAGGCGATCGAGCCGATCGTGGAGGGTAGCTCGCGGCACCTCCGGTACTGCTTCGTGGAGCTCCTCGACCAGTGCGTAGAGATCTGTTGCTCCAACCAGAACGTCGTGACCCCGCACCCATCGCCTGTCCCTCTTCGTTGCGGCGTTCTCGATCTGGAACTTCTCCGACACCACGTTGAACACGACGAGCGCTCGTTCGTGGCCGGTGAACACCCGATGCAATGAAGTGACGCGCTGTTGACCGTCAAGGAGGTAGAGGGGCTTGGTGACGAACACGGGAGCGTCGCCAGTGTCGGTCGCCATCTCTCGATTGGTGACCGTCTCGGTCGTCTCCCAGAGCAGGATCGATCCGGAGGGGTAGCGGCGGTAGAGCGAGTCGATCAGGCCGGCCACCTGCGCCGGCTTCCACACGTAGGCGCGCTGGATCTCGGGAAGCCGAAGAGCCCCCTGGGAGACCTGCTCCATCAGGCTCCCGATGGTTGCCGTTGCTGTTCTCATGTCGTCGCTACTCCCACTCGGCGAAGTTCTTGAGGCCGGTCCAGGTTCCGCCGGCCTGCTTGATGGCGGTCTCGGTGGCGAAGAGGTAGTGCCAGGTCGACGGCGCTTCGCCGGAGTCGTTGGCGAAGCGGGACCATTCGAAGCCGGCGGCCTTCTTCTCCAGCACGTCCGGGTCGTTGGCCCGGTCGTCGGCCTTGCCCTCGACGACCCAGTGGTCGCCGTCGGCGGTGACCACGATGAAGTCGGGGTAGTGGCGCTGACGGTGACCCCACGGGATCCACACGTCCTGATGCGTCTCGACCCGCAGCCACCAGGCCACGTCGGGGTTGGACGACTCGAACAGCTCGGCGAGCGCGAGCTCGGTGCTGCGGGCATCGAACCGGGCGTTGGGGAGGATCGATCGGGTCCAGCCGCTGTACCAGCGCCGCGGCGCCCAGGCGGCGGTGCGAGGGAACACCTCGTCGGGGGCGACGATGCCAGTCGGCGGGTACTCGACCAGCTCGACTCCGTTCTGGAGCGAGGTGCCGCGTTGGGAGTGGTACTGGCGCACCAGCGACAGGAAGGACGACACGGCATTGGACACCTTGGCATCGGTCCAAGTCGTCGAGTCGTCGTCGGTCACCCCAGCGCCAGAGAGGAACGCGCCGACCAGCCGGTCGATGGCGTTCGACTCCTGGCGTGTGCTCGTGACGAACCTCGACCGCAGGACCTCGCGACGGATCCGGTCGCGAAGGGCGTCGACCGGGAGCAACGACTGGGATGCCTCGACGGGGTCCTCGGCCACGGTGGCCGCGGTCTGGACACCCTCACCGCTCTCGTTCGACACCCGCTCAGCGCCGAGTGCTTGGCGGTTGAGCGTTGGCGTCGTGTCACTGGCGAACTGGGAGCCGAGGTCGGCCGCCGCCTGGTTCGGCACGGTGGAGAGGGAGAAGGGTTGGGGGACGAGCCGTGCCACCAGGCGGGGGAACTTCACCCGTCGGGCGCCGGAAACTATGTCCATCGTGGTCGCGAGCGCGAGCGCTTGCTGCTCACCTTCCGCGATCCGTCGCTCGATGTCCTCGACTCCGGCGCCGAAGATTCCGCCTTCGATCGGCTCACCTGTCGTGTCGACCCCTGAGGTTGATCGTACGAGAACGTCGAGCCGCCCAGAGCCGTCCGCTGCCTCGAGCACCGCCTCGTCGTCGGCTCCAAGGAGTGACCCGTCGTCCGGGGCGACGAGCTCGGTCGGGTGACGCTCGGTGAAGAACGCCTCCAGCAGCGTTCCCGCATCGGTGAGCAGGTCACGGAACTTGCGGTGCGACAGCACCTCGACCGTGTCGAGCATCTGGCTGCCGGTGCGCTGTCCGAAGGGCAGGCGCAGGCCACGGCCGAGGACCTGCTCGGAGAGCGCCTGGGACTCCAGGGCCCGCAGCGCGCACACCACGTAGATGTTCTTGACGTCCCACCCCTCCTTCAGCATCTGCACCGACACGATTGCCCGCACGGGCGAGTCGGTTTCTTCCACGCGACCCAATGCCTCGAGGGCGGCATCGGGTGAGTCGCTCGTGATGGTGAGCACCGCGGCGGGACCGCCGAGGAAATCCGGGCCGACGAGGATCTCGGCGACCTCGTTGGCCTCCTCGATGGTCGAGCACACGAGGAACATCACGGGGTTCACCGCCGGTCCGCCGGTCTGGGCGGCGTAGGCGGCGAGGGCATCGGCTTTGTGCTTGAGGAGGATCACGCCGTCGGCGAGCTGGCGCCGGATGTCGGTGGACCCATCACGTCGGGCCACCAGAACCGGCACCTTCACGTACCCGTCGGCGATGGCCTCGGCCAACGGGTAGTGGAACACGATGTGGGCCGGGTCGGTCTTGGGGTGCGGGTCACGGTCAGCCCGATCAACGCCTGCGGTGACAGGTCCCGGACAGGCGCGGGAGAACTGCGGACCGAAGTAGCTGTGGTGCTCATCTGCGATGACGACGAGGTCTTCTACCGAACGGAGGTGTTCGTAGAGGCTGGCGCCGAGGTTCTCGTCGTAGTCACGCACCCGGCGTGACGTGTTCGCCGTCGGTCGCAGGAGCTGCTGCACGTTGAACACGAACAGTTTGAAGTCTTCACTCGATCGCAGCGACTCGCTCACCGACCCCCGGGCGAAGTCCTCTGACGTGATGACCGTGGGCCGAACCTCGAGGCCGGCGACGAACTTGGCATGGCCCGGGGTGAAGTTGTTGACCGTCTTCGTGAGGATCGTCGTACCGGGGCAGACGATCAGCGCGTTGCGGACACCGGGCCGCGGCGAGGTAGTCGATCAGCCCGGCGGCGATGTAGGTCTTGCCAGTCGCGGTGGCCAGGTCGCAGACGATCTCCGCGCCTGGCTCGGCCGAGTCCAAGGTGTCGGCCACGGCGGCGACGGCCGCGCCGGTTCGGCTCCCGAAGGTCCAAGCGGGCCGCGAGGTCATCGATCGCTGCGGAGTCGTAGGGGACGATCATCGTCGGCCTCCTCGGCGAAGCAGGTCGTGGGGTGCGTGACGCACACGTGACCCCGGGCGAGAGTTGCCGAGAAGTGTCGGCTCAGCATCCTCGGTGAAGGCTTGGCCGACGACCATCAGCAGCTCCCGGTCGCCGAGCGACGCCACGAGGAAATCGATCTCGGCAGCGCCCACCACACCATCGAGCACGGCGAGACGGGTCCGGCCCTTGAGACCGCAGAACGGAGGCGCCTCGACCAACTCGAACCCGAGCTTGCGCGGCGACCGACTTCGAGAAGGCACCGTTGGTCGCCCACTGAGCGAGGAACACGTCGCCTGTGTCGGTATCGAGGTCGAACATCGTGGGTCCGACCCGTACGTGACGGAAGCCGCCACCCCCGGACCACAAGGTCTCGGTAACCGACCTCTCAGCGTCCCGCATTGCCTTGGCCACGGCCTTCATCGTCGGCCCATCAATTCCGGTTTCGTCTAGCCGAGCGTCGTCGAACATCGCCTTGAGGGTCTTGGCCGCCGCCGTGGCATCTCCCGGCTTGAGTCCATCCGGGAGGCCTTCGCCGATGAGCCTGGTGACGGTGGTGATCCCCCCAAGGTCCTTGCCGTTCACGACCTGGTCAGTCGAGGGTTCGTGAACGTGTCCACGGTGCGCCGTTCCCTCTCGACGGTGAGACCCGGCGCCGACCAGCGTAAGCCACCGCGGCAGTGGTCCCGGACCCGGCGAAGCAATCGAGCACGATGTCGCCTGGGCCGCTCGCCACCTGGATGACGCGGCGGAGCAACCGTTCTGGCTTCGGCGTCGCGAACGGCGTCTCCCCCGGGAAGAGCGCCTTGATCTTCGCTTTTGCCTCTCGGTTGTGTCCGACGTCGCTGTTGAACCACAGCGTCCACGTGTTCGTTCCCGTAGTCGGCTGATAGCGCTTGCGCCCGATGGTGCCCTTCGAGCGAATGATGAACTCCGGCCAGGGCCCGGCTTGTTTGCGCCTATCGACGGACTTGCGTGCGTCTTCGAGTGAACCGGCGAGCACGATGGCAGGGATGCCCTTGCGGACTTCTGCGGCGCTCACACCGAGAATGCCGGCGCGCAGATCGTCGTCATCTATGACCTTGAGTTCGTAGTCCGCGTACTCCAACAGCGAGGTGAAGACCGTGTCCTGCTTGCTTGCCCAGCATCGCCCACGAGCCGGGTACTGGAGTTCACCGGTCACCGGGGATTGGATCCCATAGACCCATGTCTGGTTTCGGTGGGCCGAAGGGGCTGTCGGGTTGTCGTCGTACCAGGGCTTGTCGTCTCCATCGATAGCGCTGTAGATGGAGTTGAGCGCCTTGTCCCGATCGTTCAGGTTGAGCTTCGTCTGCTCGGATCTTCCGTAGACGTGGATGGTGTCGTGGTCCACCGAGAAGTTGGGGAGATCGTTGCGGGGCCCGTCGGCCTTCTGCCAGATGACGGTTCCCAGGTAGTTCGACCCTCCGAGCACTTCGTCGAGGATGCTGCGCGCACGGTGCTGCTCGCTGTCGTCGAGATGAACCCAAACTGAACCATTGGGAGCAAGCAGTCGGCGCACCTGGACGAGCCGATCACGCAGCATCGTTAGCCACACCGAGTGTTCGATCGCGTTGTCGTAGTGGGCGAAAGCCTGGCCCGTGTTAAACGGCGGGTCGATGTAGACGAGGCGGACCTTGCCGGCGTATTGCTCGGCCAGGGCAGGAGTTCGGTTCAGCGCGGTGAGCGCGTGCAGCGCATCGCCCTCGATCAGGAGATTGTCCGGGCCATCGTCGAGGTCGCCGATCGTGTCGACGTCGTGAAGCAGCCGTACCTCGGCGACGCGCGGGTCGTCGGGCTCGACCCATTCGTAGTCCCCGTCGGCCTTCGTGATGAGCCGCAGATGCTTGTTCGTCCAGGTCAGCTCAAGCCGTCCGCTCGGCGCCACGGGCCCCACCCTCCTCTCGACAGTTCCACGACTGTAAAGGCGAACGCCGACAGGCGAGGACCACCGCCGAACAGGACCGCAGAAACCCACGCGAGATTCCCGCTCCTCGATGGCTTAGTCCAGCATGAGGGAACAGACGAGTGCATTCGCCCGGGCGGGATTGTCCCGGTGATGCGCTGCAAGACGCTCAAGGCGTCGGAAGAGAAGCTCGGGAAGCTGCTCGACTACTACGCCGGGCTGGCTGAGGATCGGGAGCGTCCCGGTCGTCTGAGTCGTGGTCCGGTCGACTACTACCTCGACCCGGACGAGCCACCGGGACAGTGGTGGGGTTCCGGGCGCGGCGCTCTCGACCTCGATGGCGAGGTCACCGTCGAGCAGCTCCGGGCGCTGCTCGACGGTCGCCATCCGGGGACCGGGTCGAAGCTCGGCCGGAACTTCGGCGCGAAGTCGGCCCGCGGGTTCGACTGCACCTTCTCGGCGCCGAAGTCGATCTCCGTCCTGTGGGCCCTCGCCCCCGATCCGTGGGTGCGGGCCGAGGTCCTCGCCGCGCACGAAGCCGCGGTCGATGCGGCGCTCGGGTGGTTCGAGGACCACGGGGCGGTCACCCGGCGGGGCACCGACGGCATCCACCAGGTCGACACCCGTGGGGTCACCGCTGCGCTGTTCCGTCAGCACACGTCCCGTACGGTCGACCCCCAACTGCACACGCACGCCGTCGTCTCGGCAAAGGTGCAGGACCCGACGGGCCGATGGCTGTCGTTGGACGCCCGCTTCCTCAAGCAGCAGCAGACCACCATCGGCTGGATCTACGACGCCGCCCTCCGAGGCGAGCTGACTACCCGCCTCGGCGTCGACTGGCGACCCAATAAGGAAGGCCGCCTCGTCGACCTCGCCGCCGTACCCCAGGACCTCTGCAACGTCTTCTCCGAACGCAGCGCCCAGGTCGAAGCCAAGCTCAACGACCTGATCGCCCGGTGGAGCGTCGAGAACGACCGCGACGAGCCCGATCCCTACACCGTCGCCAAGCTCGAACGACGGGCCGTCAAGGCATCTCGGCCTCCGAAGTCCCATGGCATCGACGCCGCGACCCTTCACGACGAGTGGGTCGAGCAGGCCGCAGTCGAGGGGTTCGATCGTTCACGGCTGACCGACATGGCGTCGCCACTCGGCCGCGCCCCTCGGCAATGGACGAGGACGCGGTCGATCAGTGAGGCGCTTCGCTTGGTACCGGAGGAGTCGGCGACCTGGCTGCGCGCCGATATCGCCCGACACCTCACCACCCTCATACCACCGAATGCCGGCCGTCCGCAACCGAGGTCGTCGAAGACATCGACCGGCTCACCGCCCGCGCCGACACCATCTGCATCGAGGTTGGCCCGACCGTCGACGGGCCGACACGACGTGATGGTCGCCCGATCGCCGAGGCGGTCACCGACCGGCTCTTCACCACCAGTGAAGCGCTTGACCAGGAGCTGAACCTTCAGCGGTGGGCCGAAGCGACCGCCGCACCGCCCGATCCAGCGCTCGACCCGCCACGAGCGGCGCTCAAGGCCATCACCGGCTTCGACCGACTCGTCGTCGTCGTCGGACCGGCCGGGACCGGCAAGACCCACACCACCGCCTGCGCCGTCGAGGTCCTCGGCTTCCATCGTCGACTGGTCGTCGGACTGGCCCCGTCGGGCAAGGCCGCCGACGTGCTCGCCACCGAAGCCGGCTGCCCGACCGACACCCTCGCCGGGTTCCTCACCCGCCACCAGCACAGCGCCACACCGTGGCCGGCGGGCACAACAGTCATCCTCGACGAAGCCGGCATGGCCGCCACCGACGACCTCGCCCGGCTCGTCGATCTCGTCCAACGCAAGGACTGGCGGCTCGTCGCCGTCGGCGACCCGGCCCAGCTCCCGGCCGTCGGCCGCGGCGGCGTGTTCGCCCACTGGTGCGACACCGTCCCCCACATCGAGCTCGATACCCCTCGCCGCTTCCGCCAACCATGGGAGGCCGAGGCCAGCCTGCGCTCCGAGCCGGCGTCCCGAACGCCGCCGGGCAGTACGCAGCAGCACGGCCGCCTCCGCACCATCCACCCCGCGATGCTCCCACTCGACGTCGCTCGCATCCCATCAGCGCTACGCCGCCGCGGGACGAACGGTCGCCATCACCACCAACACCGCCGAGACGGCACGAGCGATCAACCTTGCCATCCAACGCGCCAGCGCGGGCGACCCGGCGTGCTACTCGCTGACGGGACGACCGCCGGGTGGGCGACCAGGTCGCCACTCGCCGCAACGACCCGAACCTGCGCACCGATCGAGGCGAGAAGGTCCGCAACCGCCACACTTGGACCGTCACCGAGGTCGACGACGTACGGCTCGCCTCACCGTCACCCATCCCGACCGGGCGACAGGTCGTGTTCCCAGCCCGCTACACCGCCGAGCACGTCGAGCTGGGCTGGGCCGTCACCGGCTACGGCAACCAAGGCGACACCGTCGACATCGGCATCGCCGTCCTCGAACCCGGCACCAACCGCAACCACGCCTACGTCGCGCATGACCGAGGACGCGCACACCAACCTCGCCGTGATCCCCGACCCCACCGGCATGGCCGACCCGGCCGAGGCGCTCACCGAGATGATCGCCCGCACACCCCGCCACGACTCGGCTCTGTCAGTCCGGGCCAGGCTCCACCGTCAGGCCGGAATCCCGGAGCCGCCGATCGAACCGTCCGCCGCCCCGATGATCGACGACGACCTGGCGGCGAAGGTGCGCGCTGCTCAACAACGACTCGACGCCATCCAGGGGCGGTCGCCGGGGAGGGGTCTCAGCCTGTGACATCTCGGCGCGGGATCGGTGCGCGGGACCGGCCCGGACCCACGGCATGAGTAGGTGCTCGCCACGTACTGAGCTCGTGGCCACGACTTGGTCGCCGCCCAGCGGCCTCCACGCCACGTCCGGCGCGGCAGACCGGGCCTCTCCCACCGCAGCCACCGCTGCTGTCCTCTGGAGGAGCCCATGGCGCGCCAGCGCAGAGTCAGGCGGAGTCGACCAACTTCCCTCCGGCCGCTACCGGGTGCGTCGTCGCCCCGACGGGCGCCGAGTCAGCATCGGCACCTTCGCCACCAAGCGCGACGCCGATGCCGCCTTCGCCCGCTCCTCACGGAACAGGCGGAGGGCAAGCAGCCGCTCAGCCGGGCCGCGTCACACCTCGCCGGTACCCACCCGACTGGCTCGAGGCGCGCCTGACCGCCCGCGGCGAGCCACTCCGCCCACGGGTGCTGGAGCTGTACGAGAGCCAACTCGAGCTCCACATCCTCCCGACCTTCGGCGACGTCGCCGCTCCACCGCCTCACCACCGACCGCATCCGGGCCTGGAACGCCACGCTGCGCGGCCCGACGGACCCGGGGCCTGCACGAGCGGCGAAGTGCTACCGGCTGCTGCGGTCGATCCTCGCAACGGCGGTCGAGGACGGCCTGCTCGTCGCCAACCCCTGCACCATCAAGGGCGCCGGCATCGAGCCGGCCGAGGAGCGCCCCATCCCGACGGTCGCCGAGGCCTACAAGCTCGCCGACGCCATCGAGCCGCGGCTCCGTGCCTGGTGCTGCTGGCCGCGTTCGTCGGCCTCCGCAAGGGCGAGCTCCTCGGCCTCCGCCGCGCCGACATCGACCTCGACGCCGCGGATCACCGTCGCAGCAGCGCCAGCTCAGCCGACAAGGTCGGCAACGAGCTCGTCGGCCCGCCCAAGTCCGACGCCGGCCGCCGCACCGTGTCGATCCCTCCGCGCTGCTCGCCGACCTCCGGCGAGCACCTCGACGCCTACGCGCAGCCGGGCGACGACGGCTACGTCTTCACCGGCGCAGAAGGGTGGCCCACTCATGCCCCACGTCCTGCAGACGGCCTGGGCAGCGCCCGCCGCCAGGTCGGCATGGACGCACCTCCACCTGCACGACCTCCGCCACCTGGCCGGCACCCTCGCCGCCAGCAAGGGCGCCGCGCCCAAGGAGCTGATGCACCGCCTCGGCCACAGCAGCCCCCAAGCCGTCGCTCCGCTACCAGCACGCGACGAGGGAGCGGGACTGCGCTATCGCCGAAGCGCTCGACGGGCTGATCGGCGCCACCGCGTCGATGCGTGAGCAAGCACGGCCGCCAAGCGAGCGGAACTGAGCGTCGCCGCGTTCGGGGAATGGGCGACACTGTTCGCATGCCCGATGGCTTTGTGATCATGCAGATCGGTGACCCTGACCTGGACGCCGTCTACTCGAACGCGCTCTGCACCGGCGATCGAGGATGCCGGCTTGGTGCCAAGGCGCATCGACCTCGACAACGCAGGAGGGCTGCTAAAGGGCGAGATCGTTGACTACCTGGAGACCAGCGACATCATCGTCGCCGATCTCACCAACGAGCGCCCGAACTGCTACCTCGAGGTCGGCTACGCGATGGGCCTCGGTCGCCATCGGAACCTGATTCTCACGGTTCGCGCCGACCACCTTCCGGGGGGACCGGGCTACGTCCCAGACGGACCAAAGGTCCACTTCGACCTGGCTGGGTACGACCTCCTGCTCTGGTCGGCGGACGATCTCGAAGAACTGAGGATCGAGCTGGGTAAGCGGATCACGCGGCGCCTGGCGATCACGAGGGACGCTTCGATCGTCGTCGCCGGACAGCCGAGCCTTGCCAGTTGGACGGCCGAACTGGCAGAACTGGGTACGAAGCAGGTCGTCGATCTCGTGGGTGCTGGCTACATGCAGGTGGCGTTCGGTCTCACCCCACCGAAGATTCAGCGGACCGCTCACGACCTCATGGATGCCGCACGAGCGGCGACGATCCGTACATTCGGATGGCCGATCGGGATCGTGGTGGACAACGACGATGGCCGGCCGCGCCCCACTGGCAATGGTATTCGGGCAGAGGTCTTGGGACCGCGCTGGGACGCCGAGCAGAGCTACGACCTCTGGGAGCTCCGCACGGACGGCGACTTCTTCCTGATTCAGAGCCTCTTCGAGGATCAGCGCGGCCACCCCGGGGAGGTCTTCTTCAACACGAGGATCGTGAGGGTTGCCGAGTCACTCCTGTATTGCGCTCGGCTTTACGAGAGGCTCGGCGTACCCGCCGATGCGACCATCAACATGAGCGTCGCTCACGGCGGGCTCAAAGATCGTGTCCTCACGAGCGCGAGTCCGGGCCGAAGCCTGTCAATGCCCTACCGATCCATTGTCGATCGAGTCGAAGCGCAGGTGACGTTTGACCTCGGCGACGTCGCTGGAAATCTGTGGCAACTTGTGCGGAGTCTCGTTGCGCCCCTGTTCGAGGTTTTCGATCTCTTCGTCCTAGGCGACGAGGTCTACGAGCAGACCGTCGACTCGTTCGTGCAAGGCACAGTCACCTGATCATCCTGACATTCCTTGCATGGTTCCCCAGCCTCGCTGATGGAAGCGCGAGCATTGAGAGCATGGAAGAGGCAAGCGTTGAGGCGGTCGAACTAGCACCGGAGATCCTGAACCTGACGACCGGGCTGGGAGCAGGCATCGCTGTGCTGCCGCTCGATGTCGTCGATGGCCAGGGTGTCTACTCGGAACCGTCGGTCATGCTCGTGAAGGAACTGCGTTCGTTGGGAGCCGACGCTGCGTACGCTCATCCATCTGAGCAGCGCGTGTTCGAGGTGAAGAAGAGCGCTGAGGCCCTTTTGGTGGCGTTCGTGATCGGCATAGCCAGTAGCGCCAGTTGGGATCTGATGAAGTCGCTCATCAGTCGGTGGAAGGAGGCTCGCCTCTCGGTGACGTTTGTGGAGCTTGAGGAGGGCCACGACCGTCGTGGGGCTGCCTGGAAGGTAGAGGGCGACGCAGACTCGGTCATCAGAGCCATCGACTCCCTCCGCGATCGCTCCCTCTCACCCGGCGAGACGAATGATGGCGAGTCCAGCGAGTAGCGGGGAGAAGGACGCGGCACGGACGAGCTTCCAGGCTGCGGGTTCGGACGCCGACGTACGCGAGGCGTACCACCTCGAGCAGATCGTGTCGCGATCCGCGCAGGGCGATCGCCTTCTGCAGCAGGCAAGGGAGTTGCTCTCGACCGAGCGCGACAACGCCGAGCAGTGCGCACGCCAAGCACTCGCGGCCTATCGAGGATCGCTCGACTGGGCGGAGGACACGGACCACGAAGAAGATGCCCATCGGCGGCTCGACGAGGCCGGGGTGGAGGTTCGACTCACGTTCGGCTGCTACCTCGAACGTGACGGCAAGCAGTACAAGCAGACTTGTCCAGTCGCGCTGGGACACAACCGGATCGGCCTGAGCGTCGGAGGTCGTGCGGCTAAGCGCGTCTGCTCACTCTGCGGGCGAGACGTGTCCGAGTGTGAACACCTGCCTGGCACGGCGTACCTCGTGCCGGGAGGCCCCACCGACCTTGGTTGGTGCCGCGCGTGCCTCAAGACGGAGTGTGACCACCTCCCGAGTGAGACCTACCGCGTGTCGCTTGTTTCCATCATTCAGGAGATGGATCTCGATGAAGTGAGCATCGTGGCGAAGCCGGCTCACCCCGAGGCGCGAATCCAGGCCGTCTCCATCCCTGTCGTCGACCTGCAACAGATCCTCGGAAGCGAGTTCGAGCCCGGCATGGAGGTCTCGTGCGACCGTTGTTTGTCGGACTGTGGTGGCCTGATCCGTCACAACGAGATCCCGCACGGCTGATCGGCCGCGGTGCTCCACCGCGTGCCGATCGGGCAGGGCGCGCTTCGATTTCGATTCGTAAGGTCACGCTAGGGTCACGCCGCCCTTTCGGCCCCCGGAAGGACAAAGGCCAAAGAGCCGGGAAATGCTGGCTGACCTGGGCTTCATCTGGAGCGGGTGACGAGAGTCGAACTCGCGTTCTCAGCTTGGGAAGCTGATGTTCTGCCACTGAACTACACCCGCGAGGGAGCGCACATCCTAGGCAGGTCTGCGAGGGTCAGACCACGCCGAGCCAGGCTGGCACGTCGGCGAACGAGTCGAGCACGACGTCGGGCTGATCAGGTGACGCGTCGAGCATCTCGGGGCGGAACTTCCCGGTGCGCACGAGCACGCCGGTGACCCCGACGGCCTGGGCTGCCAGCACGTCGTTGACCAGGTCGTCGCCGACCATGGCCGCGTCCTGGGCGGCGACGCCCATCGAGTCGAGGCCCAGCCGGAACATGGTCGGGGCCGGCTTCCCGATGACCGTCGCCTCGGTCCCGCTGGCCCGTTCGAGCGCGACGACGTACGCGCCACCGTCGAGCTGCAGCCCCTGGTCGGTGCGCCAGGTGAGGTTGCGGTGCATGGCCACCGAGCGCGGCGCCGTCGACCACCGCCTGGAACGCGAGGTTCATGAGCTCGTAGGTGAACTCGGGTCCGGCACCGCCGACGACCACCACGTCGACGGCCCCGACGGCCGGCCCCGACGGATCGACGACCTCGACCCCGGCGAGATCGGCGGTCACGTCGCCGCTGTTGAGCAACAGGCACCGAGCGCCCGGGTGATCACGTTGCAGGTGCGCGGCGGTGACCGCGGTCGTGGTGAGGATCTCGTCCTCGGCGACGTCGAATCCGGCCTCGACGAGCAGGGCGGTGATGGCCGAACGGGTCTGGCTGGTCGTATTGGTGAGGAACCGCAGTGGCACGCCGGCGGTCCGCAGCTGCCGCACCGCCTCGGGCACGCCGGGCAGGGCCCGCCACGACACGGTGAGCACACCGTCGATGTCGATGAGCAGGCCGGTCGGAGCCATGCCTCACCTTACGAAGCGGGGCCGCCGACCACGCCGGCCCGAGGTGAACGCACGACGAACTAGGGTCCCCCGGCGTGATCCTCTCCGACCGCACCATCCGGGAAGAGCTCGAGGCCGGTCGCATCGTGATCGACCCGCTCCTGCCCAAGAGCATCCAGCCGTCCTCGGTCGACCTCCACATCGATCGGTACTTCCGGGTCTTCCGCAACCACACGATGGGCCACATCGACGTGAAGCAGAACCTCGAAGATCTCACCGAGCTGGTCGAGATCGCCGAGGAGGACACGTTCATGCTGCACCCGGGCGAGTTCGTGCTCGGCTCGACCCTCGAGCGGGTGGCGCTGCCGACCGACCTGGTGGCTCGACTCGAGGGCAAGTCGAGCCTCGGCCGGCTGGGCCTGCTGATCCACTCGACGGCCGGCTTCGTCGATGCCGGGTGGGACGGACAGCTCACCCTCGAGCTGTCGAACGTGGCCAACCTGCCGATCACGCTGTACCCGGGCATGAAGATCGGGCAGATCTCCTTCATCCGCATGACCACGCCCGCGGACGTGCCCTACGGCTCGGCCGAGGTCGGCTCGAAGTACCAGGGCCAGCGGGGCCCGCGGCCCAGCCGCTACTGGGAGAACTTCACCGACGACTGAGTCGCGGCCCAGGCGTCGGTGTCAGGCGGGGCCGACGTCGCGGGGCGCATCGTCCAGCGGCTCAAGGGGCGGCAGCCAGCTGATGGCCTCCTCGAGCGCCAGCAGGTGGGCCGACGACGACTCGTCCGACTCGTCGCCGAGCCCGCACATCGCCAGGAGGTGCGAGCCGAACAGGCGCCAACCCCATTCGAGCGCGTAGATCTGGCTGACCCGGTAGCGCGCCGAGCGCTCGTCGACCCCCCGCTCGCTCATGCCGCGGGCGACGAGCAGCTCGATCACCGGGAACCGGCGCTGGAGCGTGGCCGTGTTCACACCGTCGAGCACGGCTCGGGCGACGATGCGTTGGTAGCGATCGGTGAGGGCGACCCGGGTGAGCGCGTTGTGCTCGCTGACCGGCAGCAGCGCGAGTCGGTCGAACTGGGTGGCGATGTCGTCGAGCACCGCGGCGAGCACCGACTGCACGTCGGGCCAGCGGGCCAGCACCACCTCGGGCGTGACGTTGGCCTCGAGGCCGATCCACTTGATCGTCACCGAGTCCGGCCCCTGGGCGGAGAAGATCCCGCTGGCGGCCTCGAGGATCTTGGCGGTGACCTCGTCGGCGGTTGCGTCACCGCTCGGGTCGACGGTCACGCTACGACTCCAGGTCGAGGTCCTGGAGGCCGCCCGTGGCCGCGGTTTGCTCGATGCGGTGCGCTTCGCGTTCCTCGGGGGTGCGCCCGAGCATCTGGCCGAGGGTGCTGGTGAACTCGTCGACGTGGAACGGGCGGGTCAGGAACTCGTCGACGCCCGAGTCGAACGCCAGGCTGCGGTTGGCGTTGGTGGTGGCGATGATCATCACGGAGGGGTCGCCGAGATCGTCGCGGTGACGGATGGTCTCGAGCACGGTGAAGCTCGTCGCGGTGCCCTTGCTGAAGTCGAGCACGACGGCCTGCACGGAGGAGAGGTGCTCGCTCAGCTCCTCGATGGCCCCCTCGGGGCTGTGCGCCCGGAACGCCACCGCGCCGAGGTGGCTGACCACCCGGCACAGCAGCTCGCACGCGTCCTCGTCGTCGTTGACGACCAGCACGCCGATGGCGGTGGCGTCGGCGTCGGGCCTGGCTCGATCAGTCTTCGACCGTCTCAACAACGAGGTCGGCCTTTCGTTCGCCGGTTTCGATGGCTTCGAGCAGGTGCATGGCGATGTCGGCGACCTTCAGGTCCTCGTCCTCGAGGCCCTGGCTCTTCACCCCATCGTCGATCATGATGTAGCAGAACGGACAGGCGGTCGCGACTCGCCCGGCGCCGGTGGCGATGAGCTCCTGGGAGCGCTCGACGTTGACCTGCTTGCCGATGCTCTCCTCCATCCACATGCGAGCCCCACCGGCGCCGCAGCACATGCCCTTGGTGCCGTTGCGGGAGGCCTCGACGATCTCGACGCCGGCCAGCGACCCGATGACCTTCCGGGGCGAGAGGTAGACGTCGTTGTGGCGGCCCAGGTAGCACGAGTCGTGGTAGACGATGCGCTCGTCGAGCCGGGCCTCGCTCATGTCGAGCTTGCCGGTGTCGATCAGCCACTCGAGGAACTGGCTGTGGTGCACCACCTCGTAGTTGCCGCCGAGTTGCGGGTACTCGTTCATCAGCGTGTTGAAGCAGTGCGGGCACTGGGTGACGATCTTCTTCACGCCCATGCCGTTGAGGGTCTCGATGTTCTGCATGGCGAGCATCTGGAAGATGTACTCGTTGCCCGATCGACGGGCGGGATCGCCGGTGCACATCTCGGAGGGGCCGAGGATGGCGAAGGAGATGCCGGCCCGCTGCATCAGCTTGGCCATGGCCGTGCTGACCTTCTTGTTCTTGTCGTCGAACGACCCGGCGCAGCCGACCCAGTAGAGGTAGTCGGCCTCGAAGGGGTCGGTGCCGTCGATGATGTCGATGCCGTCGAGCTTGTCGGCCCAGTCGCCCCGCTCGGCCTGGCTCATGCCCCACGGGTTGCCGGAGTTCTCCATCGAGCGGTAGGCGTTGCCCAGCTCCGTGGGGAAGTTCGACTCCATGAGCGACAGGTAGCGCCGCATGTCGAGGATCTTGTCGAGGATCTCGATGTTGACCGGGCAGATCTCGTCGCACGCCTTGCACGACGTGCACGACCACACCTCTTCGGGCGTGATGCGCTCGAACACCGAGTCGGCGGCGATGGTGATGTCGCGGTCGAGCCCGATGGGGGTCGAGACCTTGGGGTCGCCGGTACGGGCCATGACCTCGCCGGTCTTCAACACGATCTCGCGGGGATCGAGCGGCTTGCCGGTGGCATGGGCCGGGCACACGCTGGTGCACCGGCCGCACATGGTGCAGGCGTCGGTGTCGAGCAGCTGCTTCCAGGTGAAGTCCTCGATGGTGGAGGCGCCGAAGCTCTCGAGCTCGGTCTCCATGAGGTTGGGCATCGGCTTCATGGCGCCCTTGGGGCGTTCACGGTCCCTCAGGTACATGTTCAGCGGCGACGTGAACATGTGGCGCAGCATGGTGACCGAGAGGATCGAGAGGAACACGAAGAACGTGGCGACGTGCACCATCCACCACACCTGGTGCCAGCCCTCGAGGTGCGACGTGTCCTTGATGACATAGGACAGCGGGTAGCCGATCACCGACCACTTCTCGAACGACGGCCGGCCCATGATGGCGATGCGGTAGGCCTCGGTGAGGAAGCCGGTGACACCGAAGCTGAGGAACACGGCGAGGATCACCGCATGCTCCGGCTTGGTCTTGATGCGGATGCGGTAGGGCTTCTGGATGTAGCGGCGCACGCCGGCCCAGACGATGCCGATGAGGAACGTGGTGCCGGCCACGTCGCCGACCAGCGAGTAGCCCTCGTAGACCCCGCCGTGCAGGAACTTCATGCTGGTCGGCAGCTGGTGGTTGATCTCGAGGATGGTCGTGACCGCGAGCAGCACCAGGAAGCTGAAGTAGATCAGCGAGTGCATGATGCCGGCGGCCGGGTCGCGCAGCAGGGTCTGCATGTAGACGCCGGCCCGGAAGTCCTTGAGGCGCTTCTTGAAGTTCTTCGAGGTGGTGGCCCGGTTGTCGGGCTTGCCCCGCTCCCAGTTGCGGGTGCGCTGGCTGAACAGCACCGCCCCGTAGATGAGGAGGATCGGCACGACGATGTAGAAGATCGTCACCAGCGCGGTCGGGATGCCGTCGAACACCTCACGGGTGATCGACGAGTGGTCGACCTGCGAGTCCTCGAACACCCAACCGGAGATGCCCGACAGCAGCGGTCACGATGGCGAAGGCGATGCCGACGCCCAGGACCAGCTTGGATGCGTTGCCACGCGTGCGGTTCATACGGACCCTGAAGGTAGTCGCGGCCCAGGTCTCGAACGGAATTGCGAACGAAATCCGGCGTCAGCCGTAGACGCGCTCGTCGAGCTCCCGGACGCGCTGCGCCAGGTTGACCATGATCTTGTGGGCCAGGCCCGGCACCTCGCTGAGCAGCGCCGAGAACTCGCGCTGGCCGAGCACCAGCAGATGGAGCTCGGTCAGGGCGGTGACGGTCGCGGTGCGGGGGCCGCCGTCGAGCACTGCCAGCTCGCCGATGGGCTGACCGTGCCCCAACCGGGCGATCTCGTGGCCGTCGCGGCTCACCGCCGCCTCGCCGTCGACGATGACGTAGCACTCACGTCCGATCTCGCCCTGGGTGACCAGGACCCGACCGGCCTCGACGACGACCTCGTCGGCCGCTTTGGCGATCTTCTCCAGCTCGCGCTTGGAGCTCGACCGGAAGAGTGGGACGGAGGCAAGCTCCTCGAGTCGTTCACGACGGTTCGCCATGGCGACCGATCCTAGTTGTCCCTGGCGCCGCTCACGTGTCCGACGTCACGTTTGGAGCCTTTGAGTGACAGTTCACCCGGGCGAAACAGTCAGGAAATCTTTGTCTCATACGTTTCCGCCGATGGATGTCGTGCTCCTGCGGTGGCCGCTCGAACAGGAGCGTCGAGAGCGCCTCGAGAACGAGGGGCGCCCCCGGCTGCTGCTCGTGGAGGGAGGGGTCGCGGCGCCCCAGTGCACCGACACGTTCGAGGACTGGATCCGGGTGCCGGCCGACGAGGCCGATGTGCGGACCCGGGTCGAGGGGCTGGCGGCCCGCTACCGGGCCGACCGTGACGACCTCCCCGAGCTCGACCGTGACGGGCTGCTGCGCTTCGGTGGCGGATGGGTGTCGCTGCCGCCGGTCGAGGCCCGGCTCATGTCGGCCCTGATCGAGCGCTACGGCGCCGTCGTCAGCCGCGACCAGCTGTCCCGCACCGGGTGGCCCAAGGGCGCCCCCGGTCGCAACGCCCTCGATGTCCACGTGCTGCGGCTGCGGCGGCGGATCGCGTCGCTGGGCCTGGCCATCAAGACCGTCCGGTCGCGCGGCTACCTGCTCGAGGCCGAGGCGGTCGGCGCTCCGGTCGTCGCCGGCTTCGCCGAGTCCGACGCCAAGGAGGCCTGACCGCTCCACGTCTCACGGCGCTCTCGTCCTGCCAGCCAGGGGTGCCCCCCATCCCCCTGATCCCGAACTGGTGGCCCGTGGTCTCTGGATGCCACGGGCCACCGGTTCGGGTGATCGGCGGGTCATCGGGGCATCGGCGGGAGCGGCGTGGCGATCAGGACAGCGCGGAGGTGACGTCGTCGATGCCGTCGGCGCCCACGAAGCGGGCCAGGTCCTCGAAGCGGCGCCGGATGCGCGCCGTGCGACGGGCCGATCGCCGCACGCCGGGCTCGAGGTGCACCGACCTGGCGGCCAGCAGGTTGGTACGGGCGTCGAGGGCGGCGTCGATGCGCCCGACCAGGCGGTCGCCGTCGAGGATCGGCAGCACGTAGTAGCCGTACTGCCGTTTCGCGGCCGGCGTGTAGATCTCGAGCCGGTAGCGGAAGTTCCAGAGCGCCTCGGTGCGGTCACGGTCGCAGATCAGGTTGTCGAACGGCGAGAGCAGGGTGAGCCGGGCCGGCTGCAGCTCGTCGAGGGTGGCCGCGTCGGCCGCGTGGAGGAACCACGTGCCGCGCAACCCGTCGACCGTCGCCGGCACGAGCACGTCGTCGGCGACCAGCTCGGCCAGCCGATCGGCGAGCTGGGGGTAGCGCTTGCGGGTGAAGTGCCGGTTGATCTGCACCGGCGTGGCCACACCGAGGGCTCGCACCGCCTTGACCGCGGCCCGCCGGACGACTTCGGCCTCGGTGAGATCGTTGGCCGGGTCGTCGAGGGCGCCGGGAGGGAGGCAGCGATGGCCGACGTCCCACCAGCGGGTGCCGTTGGTTCGGCGGGACACGAGGACCTCGCCGGTGATGGTGAGCTGCTCGAGCATGAGCGCCACCGTCTGCTCGTCGGACCAACCGCCGCCGGCCCACGGGCGCACGGCATGGGGGGTGAGATCCTGGGTGCGCAGCGGCCCGTCCTGCTCGAGCTTGGCCAGCACCTCACGCCGACTGGAGTCGTGGGTCGCGAGCCACTCCCGCACCCGGACCGCTCGGGCACTGGTGCCGGAGAGCGCGTGGCGCATGGTGAAGCGGTGGATCGGCAGGTCCGAGCTGGGCACCAACGACGCGGCGTGGGCCCAGTACTCGAACAGGGATCGATCCACCTCGTGCAGTCGCTGCAGGGTCGTCGGCCGGAAGCGACCCACCCGGCTCCAGGTGACCAGCAGTTGCGTGCGGGCCACCACCGACACGGGATCGATCTGCAGGCATCCGAGGTCGCGCACGAGCTGCAACAGCGAGGCGCGGTCCCGGCCGACGCGCGTCCCGGAGAGGTGCTGCCCGCGGTACGCGAGCCGGCGGGCCTGCAGGTCGGTGAGCCGGAGGGGAGCGATGGGCACGTCGGACCTCCGGGTCGGCGCCGGCCGGTGGCTGTGGGGATCGCGGCCGGGTCAGCCGGCCTGGCGGGCCACCGCCTCGGCCGCGGCCTTGGCCGCCTCGACGTCGCCGAGGTAGCGCTGCTCGATCGGCAGGTCGCGCTCGAGCGGGAGGAAGTCGTCGCCCAGCTCGTAGCGCATGGGCACGCCGGTGGGCAGGTTGAGCTCGGCGATGTCGTCGTCGGAGATGTCGTCGAGGTGCTTGACCAGCGCCCGGAGGCTGTTGCCGTGCGCCGTCACCAGCACGGTGCGACCGGCACCGAGGTCGGGGACGATGGCGTCGTACCAGTAGGGCATCATGCGGGCGACCACGTCGGCCAGGCACTCGGAGTCGGGGATGATGTCGGGCGCCAGGTGGGCGTAGCGGCGGTCGAACCGCGGGTTGTCGGGGTTGTCCGGGCTCATCTTCGGGGGCGGCACGTCGTAGCTGCGTCGCCACACCTTCACCATCTCGGCGCCGTGCTCCTCGGTGGTCTGCTTCTTGTCCTTGCCCTGCAGGTCGCCGTAGTGGCGCTCGTTGAGCCGCCAGCTGCGGCGCACGGGCAGCCAGAGCAGCCCCATCGAGTCGAGGGCCAGCTGGGCGGTGCGGATCGCCCGCACCTGCACCGAGGTGTGCAGCACGTCGGGCGCCACGCCGGCATCGGCCATCGCCTGGCCCGCGGCGGCCGCCTCGGTGCAACCCTGCTCGGTGAGGTCGGCGTCGTACCAGCCGGTGAAGCGGTTCTCGAGGTTCCAGGTGCTCTGGCCGTGCCGGAGCAGCACGAGGCTGTAGGTCATGGCGCCAGACCGTAGCGCTGCAATGGGGGCGTCGAAGCAGGTCGATGGCGGCGACGCGCCAGCCACCCCTGCCGGGGACTCACCACGGCCGAGACGGCGAACGCGACCGCCAGGGTCACGCAGATCGTGGGCCCGGCGGCGATGCTCCAGTGGTCGGACACGGCCAGGCCCACCGCACCGCCGACCGCACCCAGGCCGGCGGCGATGGCCATGGACGGGGCCACCCGGTCGGTCCACAGCCGTGCCGTGGCCGCCGGTGCCACGATGAGGGCGACCGCCAGGATCGTGCCCACGGCCGGGATCGTCGTCACCACCGTGAGCTCGATGGCGACGAGGAGCACGAGATCGAGCACCAGCACCGGGTATCCCATGGCGGCGAGGCCGTCGCGGTCGAAGGCGCCCAGGACGAGCTCCTTGTGGAAGGCGGCCAGCACGGCCAGCACCACGAGGCCGGCGGCCGCGGTGGTGACCAGGTCGCCGTGGCTCACGGTCAGGATCGATCCGACCAGGAACGCGGTCAGGTCCTTGCTGAACCCGGGCTGCGACGAGATCAGCACGACGCCGAGCGCGAAGCCGCCGGCCAGCACGACGCCCGTCGCGGTGGACGAGTCGATGCGGCGCACGCGGGCGAGCGAGGCGATCAGGGCCACGACCAGCAGGCCGAAGACCGCGGTGCCGGTGAACAGGCTGACGCCGATCATCCCGGCGATCACCAGACCGGGGAACGTCGCGTGGGTCAGCGACATGGTGAAGAACGACAGCCGGCGCAGGACCACGTGCACGCCCACCACCCCGGCGAGGGCGCCGGCCATGAGCGCCTCGATCAGGGCTCGCTGCATCAGCGAGGAGTCGAACGTGTGCAGCAGCCCGGAGGGGGCGGTGGCCAGGGTCGACATCGCGCTCACGAGCCCGTCCCGACGGCGAAGCTGTCGTCGATCAGGGGCTCGTGGGGATCGAGCCGGTGGTGGCCGACCGGGTGACCGGCCTCGGGGCCGGGACGACGGCGCCACCCGGCGACAGCGGTGGCGGCCAGGGCCACGACGAAGAGCGAGGTCGACGTCAGCACGATCGTGGCGCCCGACGCGAGCCGCCAGCCGTGGTGCACCGAGCCCTCGTAGCTGATGACCAGCCCGAGCCAACCTCCCGCGGCGCCGACCGTCGCGGCCACCGCCATCATCACGCCGACGTGGTTGCGGACGAGCAGCCGGGCGGTGGCCGCGGGCGTGACCAGCAGGGCGATGACGAGCACGCTGCCGACGGCTTTCACCGCGCTCACCACCACCAGCGTGATGAGGATGTTGAGCACGAGGTCGAGCGCGCCGATCGGGTAGCCGAGCGCGGCGGCGGCCTCGGGATCGAACGACCGCAGCACCAGCTCCTTGTGCAGCAGCCACAGCACGACCAGCACGAAGGCCCCGGTGGCGGCGGTGGCCGCGATCTCAGCCGTGTCGACCGCCAGCACCCGGCCGAACAGCAGCACCGTGAGGTCGGCCGTGAACGAGTGGCTCCGCGACACGAGGATGACGCCGACGGAGAAGAACCCGGTGAGCAGCACGGCCAGCGCCGCGTCCGACGTGATCCGCTTGTTGCGGGTGAGGATCGTGAGCAGCACCGCGCTGGCCACGCCGGTGACGAGGGCGCCGACGTAGAGCGACCCGCTCAAGAGGAAGGCGGCGGCCATCCCGGGGAACACGGTGTGGGTGAGGGCATCGGCCATGAACGCCAGCCGGCGCAGCACGACGTGCACGCCGATCACCCCGCCGACGATGCCGAGCAGCACGGCCTCGACGAGGGCTCGTTGCATGAAGCCGGACTGGAACGGCTCGGTCAGCAGTCGCACGGCGTCGACGTCAGTGGTCGTGGGCGACGATGGCGCCGTCGCCGACCAGCGCCAGGGCGTTGGGGCCGTAGGCCTGGCGCAGGTGGTCGGGCGTCAGGGTGTGCTGCACCGGGCCGAAGGCCACCTGGTGGCGGTTGAGGACGCACGCCTCGTCGCAGGCCACGTGGGCGACGGCGAGGTCGTGGGTCGACATGACGATGGCCACGCCGGTGGCGCGCAGCTCCGCCAGCACGCCGAGCAGCAGCTCCTGGGTGGTGCCGTCGACCCCGTTGAACGGCTCGTCGAGCAGCAGCAGCTGCGCGTCCTGGGCGATGGCGCGGGCGATGAGGACCCGCTGGCGCTGCCCACCCGACAGGGTGCCGAAGCGGTCGTGGGCCCGCCCGTCGAGCCCGACGCGGTCGAGCGCGGCGTGCGCCGCGGCCCGGTCGGCCCGTCCCGGGCGACGGACCCAGCCGACGTTGCGGTAGCGGCCCATGAGCACGACCTGGTGCACCGACACCGGGAACTCCGGGTCGAGCGACTCCTGCTGGGGTACGTAGGCGACGTCGGCCCGGGCTTCGCCGGGGTCGCGCCCCAGCACCCGGATCTGGCCGCTGCGCAGCGGCACCAGGCCGAGGATGGCCTTGAGCAGGGTGGACTTGCCCGAGCCGTTCGGGCCGATGAGCGCCACGGACTGGCCGGGTGCCACCGAGCCGGTGATGTCGGTGAGGGCGTTGACCGACCCGTAGTCGACCGTGACCTGGTCGAGCTGCAGTGCGAGGTCCAACGAGGGCTCGGCCATGCCCGAACGATATCAAGAACCGCTCTCAACAGGGAATCTTTCTCAATTTCACGAACCTGTCCCGTGAGCGACGTGGGTGGCGTCGGTGGTGGGACAGGAAGCGAGTCGGCGTCGGTGGTGACCCGAGGATCAGAGGCCGAGGACGAGGCGGAGGAACCGGTCCTGCAGCAGGTTGGGGGTCAGGCGGTCGGAGAGGCGCAGGGCCTGGGCGTCGAGGCCGACGAGGTAGCGGTCGCGGGGCATGCGGGACTCGATGACGTCGGCGATCACCCGGCCGCAGTGCTCGGGGCTGCCCATGATCGGCTCGATGAGCCGCTGCACCTGCAGTGAGCGCTCGTAGGCCGCGGTGTTGCGCGAGCCGGCCTCGGCATGACGCTCGATGTCGCGGGTCATGTCCTCCCAGATGCCGGTCTTGAACCCTCCGGGCTCGATCAGCACCACCTGCACGCCGTCGCGGGCGACCTCGACGCGCAGCGAGTCGGTCAGGGCCTCGAGCGCGTGCTTGGCCCCCGTGTACCAACCGGCCAGGGGTGAGCTGACCAGGCCGGCGATGGACGACAGGTTCACGATGCGGCCCCGGCCGTTCCCCCGCATCGCCGGCAGGGCGAGTCGGGACAGCCGCATGGGCGCGAACACCATCGTCTCGAACAGGTGGCGGGCCTCGTCGTCGGAGATGTCCTCGATGGCCCCGGTGAGGGCGTAGCCGGCGTTGTTGACCAGGCCGAAGAGATCGGTGCCGAGCTCGTCGATGACCTGTTCGCACTGGTCGGCATCGGTCACGTCGAGCAGCACGGTGTCGACCTCGACGCCGGCTTCCGCCGCGGCCGCGTGCACGACCTCGGCCTTGGCCTCGGACCGAACCGACCCGACCGAGCGGTGGCCCCGGCGGGCCAGCTCGAGGGTGGTGGCCAAGCCGATGCCCGAGTTGGCTCCGGTGGTCAGCACCGTGCGCGGGGTCATCGCCCGAGGGTACTGCGATGCGGTGTGCTCAGCCCTTGGCCAGCAGCTCGTCGCGGAGCTCGCGCTTGAGGATCTTCCCGGTGGCGCCGCGGGGCAGCTGCTCGTCGGCGAACACGATCCTCGACGGCACCTTGAACGGGGCGAGCTTCTCGGCGACGTGCGCCTGCAGCTCCTCGGCGGTGGCGCTGGTGCCCGGCTTGAGCAGCACCGAAGCCACCAGCTCCTCGCCGAGGCGCTCGTGGGGGAGGCCGAACGCGGCGGCCTCGTAGACCGACGGGTGCTCGTAGATCGCGGCCTCGACCTCGGCGCAGTAGATGTTCTCGCCGGCCCGGATGACCATGTCCTTGGCCCGGTCCTCGACGTAGATGAAGCCCTCGTCGTCGAGCCGGCCGATGTCGCCGCTGTAGAGCCAGCCGTCGACGATGGTCTCGGCCGTGGCCTCGGGCTTGTTCCAGTAGCCGCGGATCAGCATCGGGCCGGAGAAGCAGATCTCGCCGACCTCGCCGGCCGGCAGCGCCTCGCCGTCGGACCCGGCGATCTTGACGTCCATCGGCGGCACGAAGCGGCCGCTGCTGTTGGGCTTGCGCACGTAGTCGTCGCCCGTGTTGCCCGGTCCGTAGGCGTTGGTCTCGGTCATCCCGTAGCCGATCTGCGGGCGACCCTTGCTGAAGTTGCTCTCGACCCGTCGCACCAGCTCGGGCGGGGCCGGCGCGCCGCCGCCGCCGACCGCCAGCAGGCTCGAGGTGTCGCGCTCGGCGAAGTCCGGCGACTCGAGCAGGTCCCACGACATGGTGGGGACGCCGACGAAGTTGGTGATGCGCTCGCGCTCGATCAGCTCGAGGGCCCGCTCCGGGCTCCACTTGTACATCAGCACGAGCTTGGCGCCGGCCAGCCACGAGCTGAGCATGACGGCCACGCAGCCGGTGACGTGGAACAGCGGCACGACCAGGATGAACGAGGTCGGGAACGGGTGGGGGTCGCCCGTGGGCGGGTCGATGAGGCCGTTCACCGCGGCCCGGCAGCCGAACGAGAGCAGCGCGTGCACCACGGCGCGGTGGGTCGAGACCGCGCCCTTCGGGTTGCCGGTGGTGCCCGACGTGTAGAGGATCGTGGCGTCGTCGTCGGGGTCGATCTCGACCGCCGGCATGGGAGCGCCGGGAACGAGGACGTCCTCGAGCCGCTCGGCGCCGGGCGGGAGGATCCCGTTCGATCGCACCACGACGGTGCGGATGCCCAGGGTGTCGAACGCGCCCTCGGCCCGCTCGGCCCGCTCCTGGTCGGCGATGAGCACCTTGGTGCCCGAGTCCTCGAGGCCGTAGTGCATCTCCTCGGTGGTCCACCAGGCGTTCAGCGACACGACGATGGCGCCGATGGACGTGATCGCGGCGAACGCCGTGATCCACTCCGGGTAGTTGCGCATGCCGATGGCGACCCGGTCGCCCTTCTTCACGCCGTAGTGCTCGACGAGCATGCTGGCGATGGCGTCGACCTGGGCCATGACCTCGGCGAAGTCGAGCCGCTCGTCCTCGTAGACGAGGAACGTGCCCTCACGGGTCCGGGCCAGGTCGAACAGCGTCCGCAGCGACGGCAGCGCGTTCTCGTAGACCTTCGTGGGCCGGCCGAACACCTCGGTCTCGATCACCGAGAACATCTGGCCCGGCGCGGTGACCGCCGCCACGGCCTCGTCGAAGCTCATCGTCATGTGGGGGCTCTCCTCGTCGCGAACGCCGGTGATCGTAGGACAACACGACCACGGTGGCGGCGGCGAGACGGCTCTACCGTCACCGTGATGAGCAGCCCGCGACCGTTCCGCTTCGGGGTCACCGCCCGCTCCTCCTGGGAGCCCGACGAGTGGCGCCGGCTGGCCCTCGCGGTCGAGGCCGGCGGCTTCTCGACGTTGCTGCTCGCCGACCATCTCACCGACGTCCTCCCGCCGCTCCTCCCTCTGGCGTCGGCCGCCGAGATCACGACCAGGCTGCGGTTCGGCACGTTCGTGCTCAACAACGACTTCCACCACCCGGCCTGGTTGGCCCGTGAGGTCGCCACGCTCGACGCGCTCACCGGAGGCCGGTTCGAGCTCGGGATGGGAGCGGGGCACATGAAGTCGGAGTACGACGAGGTCGGCCTCGCCTTCGACCCCGACGGTGTGCGCGTCGACCGGCTGGTCGAGTCGGTCGGCCTGGTGCGGCGCCTGCTGGCCGGCGAGACCGTGACCCACCGCGGCACCCACTACCGGCTGGACGGCCACCGCTGCTTCCCGGTGCCGGCGGCCCCGGTGCCGGTGCTCGTCGGCGGCAACGGCACCCGCCTGCTGCGGCTCGCGGCGACTGCGTCCGACATCGTGGGCTTCGTGGGGTTCCACCAGGTCCACGGCACCCGGGACGTCGCGCTCAGCCACTTCACCGCCGACGGGCTCGACGACCGGCTCGGCGTGGTTCGAGCCGCGGCCGGGCCGCGGTTCGACGCCCTCGAGCTCAACGTGCTGGTCCAGGTCGTGGTCGTCACCGACGATCGCCGGGCCGAGGCCCGGAAGCTGGCCGAGCACTTCCCGGGGCTGACGGTGGACGAGCTGCTCGACAGCCCGTTCGTCCTGATCGGGACGCACGACCAGATGGTGGAGCAGCTGCTCGAGCGTCGCGAGCGGTTCGGCCTGTCCTACGTGGTGGTGTTCGAGGCGGCGCACCGGGCGCTCGCGCCCGTGGTCGAGCAGCTGACCGGCCGCTGACCCTACGCTTCGGGGATGCGGACGAGCCGGCGCCGGTGAACGGAGAGCAGGCCGAGCCCCCGGATGCCCCGACTGCGAGCGAGGGGCTGAGCAAGCGGGCGCGCGTCGTGATCCTCGTCGTCGTGCTCGGGGGGTTGATGGTCGTCGGGCTGGTCGTCGGCCAGCGCCGTCGTGACGACTACGAGCATGCCAAGACCCGCGTGCAGATCGAGGCGAAGGCAGCGGGGGACTCGATCGACATCGAGACCTTCCGAGTGGCCGACGCCGAGGAGCTGACCGGCACGTGGGCGGGCGACGAGACCCGTCCGGCAAGGGCCCTGGTACCGACCATCGACGGCGCCGAGGCGGTCAACTACCTGGTCACGCCGGCCCCCGCCGCGGGTCGTGATCGACTACCAGTTCTCGGCCGGCGGCCAGGACGGCTGCGTGCGGGTGGTGCATGCGTCCGACGCGACCACGATCAGCACCGGCGACGACATCTGCATCAAGGCCTTCCCCAGCGGCGCCCCCGACTGAGGGGTCGAAGGCGGGGGTCAGCGCAGACGGGGTCAGGCCGGGCGGTCGCCGATGATGGTGGCCCGCTCCATGACCCGCACCGAGGGGTAGTAGTCGGAGCAGGCGTAGTGCTGGGTCGAGCGATTGTCCCAGAACGCCACCGAGCCGGGCTCCCAGCGGAAGCGGCACTGGTACTCGGGGACCCGTGCCTGGGCGAACAGCAGCTCGAGCAGGGCGTCGCTCTCGGCCGGGTCGAGGCCGGGGACGTGGGTCGTGAAGATGGCGTTGACGTAGAGCAGCTTGCGGCCGGTCTCGGGGTGGGTCCGCACGATGGGATGGGCGACGGCGGGATAGCGCTGCTGCATCTCGGCGAGGGCGTCGGGCTCCATCAGGGCGCCGAACGACGTGGAGAAGTCGTGCACCGCGTCGAGACCGTCGATCTGGTCGCGGACCGTGGCCGGCAGCCCCTCGTAGGCCGCGTACATGTCGCACCAGAGCGTGTCGCCGCCGACGGGAGGCACCTCGATGGCCCGGAGCACCGAGCCGAGCGACGGGATCTCGCGCCACGACACGTCGCTGTGCCAGATGTTCTCGTAGCCCTTCTCGTCGACGCCCTTCTCGAAGCGGACGACCTCGGGGGTCTCGCCCTGGGGCAGGAAGGGGTGCACCTCGAGCTCGCCCCACATCGAGGCGAAGTCGCGGTGTTCGGGGCCCGTCAGGTGCTGGTCGCGGAAGAAGATCACCTTCCACTCGAGGAGGGCGCGGCGCAGCTCGTCGCGGGTCTCGGCGTCGAAGGGGCCCCGCAGGTCGATGCCGCCGAGCTCGGCACCGATCGTGGGGCTCAGCGGCGTCACGGTGAAGCGTCGGTAGGGCTCGCTCTCCGCGCCGTCGGCCAGGCGGTGCAGACGGACGGGGCCGGCGATCAGCTTGGGCATGGTGGGCCTTTCGAGGGACGGTCGGATCAGGGCCGCGGGGCGGTGCCCAGCAGGCGGCGGGTGGCGGGGGAGACCGGGGCGGTCAGCAGCGCCGTCGCCATGTCGACGAGATCGGCGGTGAGCAGGGCCAGGACGGGGCGGTCGTGCCCGGCGGCCTCGAACGTGGCGAGCGTGTGCACGAGCAGCGTGCCCATCGCCGTGAGGCGCTCGCCCCGGATGACCTCCGGCACGTCGGCCAGCGCCTGGTCGAGCCGGTGCAGCACGTCGTCGAGGCCGGCCGTGAACTCGCGGTTGCCGGGACCGTGCCCGCTGAACTGGGGATCGCCCGCGACCCGGGCCAGGAACCGCAGGTACCAGCGCTCGCCGGGCGAGTCGCCGAACGAATCGGCAAGTGGGCGTACGTAGGCCTCGACCAGCCCCCGCACGTCGCGGGACCGGCCGGTGGCGTCGAGCTCGGCCAGGGCAGCCAGCCGGCGATCGTTGATGGCGGCCATCCGGAAGGCGAAGATCGCTTCGACCAGGCCGGCCTTCGACCCGAAGTGGTACTGCGCCGCGGAGTTGTTGCGCTGCCCGGCGGCCGCGCCGATCTCCCGCAGCGAGACCGCGGCGACGCCGCGCTCGGCGATCAGGCGCTCGGCGGCGAGGATCATCGCTTCCCGGCTGCGGGCCGAGCCGGTGGTGCCGGTCGTCCCCGCGGTTCTGCTCGTGGTCGCGGCGGGCGCCGTGGTGGGCATCGCGAGCAGGATAAGACACGCGACTTAACCGGTCAACCCCGATCGCCGCTCCTCCGACGTCCGTGACCCCAGGTCGCATCTGAATCCCGACCTGGTTAGTCTGGTTTACGTGTCCGAGCTCTTCTCCTTCCCCAACCCGGTCAACGAGGTCTCCGCACGCCTGGTGGCGGGCGGCGTGGTGCTCATGGGGTTGGCCTGCCTGGTCTTCCGCCAGCCGTGGCTGATGGTGGTGCTGGCGCTCGGGTTCCTGCTCCGGGTGGCGGCCGGTCCGCGGTTCGATCCGCTGGGGCTGCTGGTCACGCGGGTGATCACGCCCCGCCTGCCGGTGGCCGAGCGGCTCACGCCCGGCCCGCCGAAGCGCTTCGCCCAGGCCATCGGCGCCGCGTTCACGGTGTCCGCCTCGGTGCTGTTCTACGGGTTCGGCCTCTCCGGCGTCGCCTACGGCCTCATCGCCGTGCTCGTGGTGTTCGCCACCCTCGAGTCGGTGCTGGGCTTCTGCATGGGCTGCAAGGTGTTCGCGCTGCTGATGAAGGTCGGCGTCGTCCCCGAGTCGGTCTGCGAGGAGTGCAACGACCTGAGCCTGCGGTGGGCTCGCCTCGGCGTCTCGGCCGACTGACCGACGACGCGGTCGTACCCCGTCGATCCGGCCTGGAACTCGGGCGGAGTTGGCCAGGTCGACCCGTAGGCTCCTCCCCTTGGTGACCGACTCCCCACCGCGCCTGCTCACGCTCCGCTTCGCCCTGGTGGTGACGTCGGGACTGGCCTACTTCCTGGCCCTCGGCATGCTGCTGCCCGGTGGTGCCCCTGTTCGTCAAGGACGAGCTGGGCGGCAACGACGTGGCCGTCGGTGTCGCCGTCGGCGCCTTCGCGGTCGGCGCCGTGCTGCTGCGCCCGTTCGCCGGGCGGATCGGCGACCGGGTGGGGCGGCGGGTGCTGATCGTCGGCGGCGCGATCATCGTCGGGGCGGCCGGCGTGCTCTACCTGCTGGCGTCCGGGCTGGTGTCGCTCGTCGTGGTTCGCCTGCTCGCCGGCATCGGCGAGGCCGCGTTCTTCGTGGGCGCGGCGTCGATGATCACCGACCTGGCCCCCGAGGCCCGGCGCGGCGAGGCCATCAGCTACTGGTCGGTCGCGGTCTACGGCGGCCTCGCGTTCGGGCCACTCGCTCGGCAACGTCCTGCTCGGCCGACGACCACTTCGATCGGGTGTGGATCGTGTCGGCGACGCTGGCGTTCGCTCGCCGCCGCTGATCGGACTGTGCACCCGCGAGACCGTGGCGCCCGACCGGACCGCCGCCAGGCCGGGCGAGCCCCGCCCGCCGCTGCTCAGCCGCCCCGCCCTGGCCCCCGGCGACCGTGCTGTTCCTCGGGCTCATCGGGCTGGCCGGCTTCACCGAGTTCGTGCCCGCTCTACGTCAAGCAGATCGGGATGGAGCAACTCCAGCTCGGTGTTCCTGCTCTACGGCTGCCTCATCCTGGGCGTGCGCATCTTCGGCGCCCGGGTGCCCGATCGCATCGGTCCGCTCCGGGCCGGGTCCATCGCCACGATCGACCGCCGCCGCCGGGCTGCTGCTCATGGCCGCCTTCGCCAGCGCCGGTCGGGCTCTACGCCGGCACCGTCGTGTTCTCGGTCGGCATGTCGTTCCTCTACCCGGCCATGCTGACGCTCGCCCTCACCGGCCTCGGCAGACACCGAACGCGGCTCGGCGGTCGGCACGGTCAGCAGCTTCTTCGACCTGTCCCAGGGCATCGGCGCGCTGCTCCTCGGCGTGGTCGCGGCCCTGGCCGGCTACCGCGGGGCCTTCGTGGCCGGCGCGGTGCTGGCCGTGGCCGCCCTCGTCCTGCTGCGCAGCGGCACCGACGCCCGGACCCGCGGCGCCGGTCGACCACGAGGCCGCCGCGGTCGGCCCGCGAGTCGCTCGAGCCCGACTCGCCGGCCTGACCGGTCGAGCCGCGCCGGTCAGACGCCCTCCACGGCCTCGATGCCGACCGACCCGCACGGCCTCGACCATGGCCGCGTAGTCGCGCTCGTTCTGGTCGGCGTAGTCCTGGGAGAAGGCCACCAGGGCCCGGTCGAACGTGTCGCCCGACCCGAGGTAGCCGCTGATCATGGCCGCGTCGCCGCTGCGGGCGTGGGCCCGGGCCAGGGCCCAGCCGCAGATGCGGACGTAGCCGGCGAGCTGCAGGGGGCTCATGGCCGGCACGTTGGCCGAGCCCTTCATGTCGTGCAGCTGGCGCCAGTAGTAGTGGACGCCGGTGGCCGGGTTGGTCGACCAGCCGAGGAACAGGTCGCTCGTGGCCTGCATCATCCGCTGCCCGTGCACGACCCGCTCGCCGTGGTTGCGGTAGATCGAGTCGATGTGCAGCTCCTGCTCGAGCACCGACGGCTGCGCCTCCTTGATCTGCAGCAGCAGCGGATCGTCGTCGGCGCCCACCCTCGAACAGGGCGATCCAGCATCGGGTGCCGACGCTGCCGACGCCGACGACCTTGCGGGCCACGTCGACCAGCTCGAAGCGGTTCATCAGCGTCTGCAGCTCGGGCGAGAGGCTGGCCAGGTAGCCCTCGTAGAGCATCCGGATCTGGTCGGCCGCGTTGGCCAGCGCCACGTGCTCGATGAGCGGGGGATGGTCGACGATGCGCCGCCGGCCGTCGACCACCTCGGTGAGCTTGGCCACCGCGCGCCAGCGTGTCGTGGGTGCGGGCCTTGGCCACGGTCTTCTCGGCCATGCGGCCGATCGGCTCCACCGCAATGGCCTCGACCATGCGCAGGACCTCGTCGACGTCGACCCGTGAGTACCAGAGGTCGAGCGTGCGCATGGTGGCCAGCTCGTACATGCGCTCGCGGTAGGCACCCATCGCCGACTGCACCGCGGTGTCGCCGTCGGTGCGGTTGCAGCCGTTCTCCCGGCCGGCCACCGCGATGCTGGCGCCGAGCCGCTTGAGGTCCCACTCCCACGGACCGGGCAGCGTCTCGTCGAAGTCGTTGACGTCGAACACGAGGTGCCGTTCGGGCGTGGCGAAGATGCCGAAGTTCACGAGGTGGGCGTCGCCGCAGGCCTGCACCTCGATCCCGGTGCTCGGGGTGACCGACAGGTCGGCGGCCATGACCGCGGCGGCGCCCACGGAAGAACGCGAACGGCGACGACGACCATGCGCCCGTGGCGGATCGGGACGAGGTCGGGCAGGCGGGTCTCGGCCTGGGCCTCGAGGATGGCGATCGGATCGCGCCGGTCGGGGGCCGGCTCCCACGCCGCGTGCCAGGCGCGGGGGACCTGCTGACGCAGCGCCTTGCCGGCCTCGAGCCGCTCGGGGCGCTGCACCGGCCCCGGCTTGGCCATCTGCCGCTCGGCCATCAGCGCCGCGACGTGCAGGTTCTCGGCCGTCGCCATGACCTCGGCCGGTACCGGCGCCGGCGGCCTCGCCGCCTTGCCCGGCTTGTCGCCCCTCCCGGCCTTGGCCTTGGGCTTGGCCCTGGTCGTGGCCTTGGTCGATCCGGTCGCTGTGGACTTCTTCGCGCTCACGATCCCTCGTCCCTTCCTGCGGCCCCGGTCGTCGGCCAACCTACCGCCCGCGTCGGGAGCGGTCCCCGGGCGCCGCACTACCGTCCGGGGCATGGCCGGCCTCCGCCACCACGAAGCGACGGACCACGTGGTCACCCTCGCCGACGGTCGACGGATGGGCTACGCCGCGTTCGGTGACCCCGAGGGCCGGGTGATCGTCAACTGCCACGGCGGGCTGGTCAGCCGCAACGACGTGCAACCGAACGACGCCGATGCCCGGGATCTCGGGGTCTACGTGATCTCCCCCGATCGCCCCGGCGTCGGGCTGTCCGACCGCAACCCGGGCCACGGCCAGCTCGACTGGGTCAGGGGCGACCTCACCGAGCTGCTCGACCGGCTGGGCGTCGACCGGTTCGCGGTGATGGGTTGGTCCGCCGGAGGTCAGTACGCGTTGGCCACCGCCGTCGGCCGAGCCGACCGCGTGACCCGCGTCGCGGTCATCGCCGGCTGCCTGCCCATCGACGACCCGGGGACGTTCGAGCAGCTCGACGCCCTCGATCGCCGTCTGGTCACGTGGTCGACCAGGCGACCGGCGGTGGCTCGGGCCTACTTCCACGCGTCGCGCCAGTTGGCCGAGCGTGCTCCCCGCCGGCTCGTGAAGCTGTCGGCCGGTCAGGTCGAAGGGCGCGACCGGGGATCGTTGGCCGCGCTCGGCGACTGGTTCCCCCAGGTCATGGCGGAAGGGGTAGTCGACGTGCACGGTGCCGTCGACGACTACCGCGCCTACGCCGCGCCGTGGGGTTTCCGACCCGAGGACGTCGCCGTCCCGGTGGACCTCTACCAGGGGACGGACGACGCTCTGGTTCCGGTGGCGTGGGCCGAGGAGCTGCACCGGCGGATCCCCGAGTCCACGCTCACCGTGATCGACGGTGGCGGGCACCTCATCGCGGTGTCGTGCCGCCGTGAGGTCATGGAGCGCCTACGCTCGTCGGCGGGGCATTGAGCCGACGGTCGCGTCGGTCGTCACGACGTTGGATCCGACTCCGAGGAGACCTGAAGGCTGATGGCTACCCCCCGGCCCCCCGACACCCCCGACCGCGCCCGACGCGTGCTGGTCGCCGGCTTCCTCGTGCTGGTGGCCGCGGTGCTGCTCTCGCGGTTGTTCATCGTGGGCGCCACCGCGCAGGCCGTGGTGGCCGCCACCTCGAAGCCGCCGCCGGCCACCGCGGAGACGGCGTCGGCGCCGCTCACCCCCGAGGAGCAGGCCCAGGCCAAGGCCGAGCTCACCCCGGGCAAGGCCGTGGTGCTCGGCCTGGTCGAGGGCATCACCGAGTTCCTGCCGATCAGCTCGACCGGGCACCTGCTCGTCGCCGAGCGCATCCTCGACGTCGGCCAGGACCCGCTCACCAAGCAGCGCGGCCGACACCTACACGATCGCCATCCAGATCGGCGCCATCCTGGCCGTCGTCGTCCTCTACTTCGGCCGGCTCAAGCGCATGGCCGAGGGTGCCGTCGGCAAGGACCCCGGCGGCCGGCGCACGCTCGTCGCCATCGCCATCGCGTTCGTGCCGGCGGCGATCGTCGGGTTCATCGGCAGCCAGTTCATCGAGGACCACCTGCTGAAGGTGGGGCCGGTGATCGCGGCGTGGATCGTGGGTGCGTTCGTGATCTTCGCCTTCGCCAAGCGCTTCACGAGCGACACCCCGGGCACGTCGCTCGACGCCATCACCGTGCGGCAGGCCCTGATCATCGGCGCGGCCCAGTGCTTCGCCCTGTGGCCCGGCACGAGCCGGAGCATGGTCACGATCCTGGCTGCGCTGCTCGTCGGGCTCAGCCTGTCGGCGGCCATCGAGTTCAGCTTCCTGCTCGGTCTGCTCACCGTCACCGCGGCCACCGCCTACGGCCTGCTCCGGCACGGCAACGACCTCCTCGACGCCTACGGCGTGATCAACCCGCTCATCGGGGTGGCCGTCGCCTTCGTCTCGGCCGTCGTGGCCGTGCGGTGGATGGTGACCTACCTGCAACGTCACAGCCTGGCCATCTTCGGCTGGTACCGCCTGGCCGTCGCCGCCCTCACCATCGGCCTGCTCGCCACCGGCGTGATCTGACGACGGATCAGAAGGTTGGGGGTTCGAGTCCTCGCGCGCAAGGCCAGACAGGCTCGATGCAGTCTGCTCCTCATCACCTCGATCGAGATGCCAAGTGTCGCGGCATCACGCCCATGGCTCACCCACCCGGTGGAGCCGAACCCCATGACGAGAGGGGACGCAGTGAGGGGCCGGGAGTAGCGTCGCCGGCATGGAACCCCTCGACCTGCTGAAGCGCACCGCCGTCGAGTACCGCACCCGCCTTGCCGCGGTGCCCGCCGACCGCTGGGGCGATCAGTCGGTGTGTGAGGAGTGGACGGTGAAGGAGGTGGCGGACCACATCGTGGGCGGCAATCGCTTCGCCGTTGCCCTCCTCGACGGAGCCAGCACCGAGGAGGCCATGATTGCGGCACGAACGGGGAGCTTCGAGGGAGATCCCGTCGAGCGCTTCGACGAGACCGCTGCCGTGCAGCTCGCCGCGTTCGAGGCAGAAGGCGCTCTCGATCGAATCGTGCACCATCCCGCCGGCGACATGCCCGGCGCGGCGTTCATCGGTTTCCGCGCCGGAGACCTATTGCTGCACGGATGGGACCTCGCCCGCTCGACCGGCGGCGACGAATCGCTCCCCGGCCAACTCGCCGAGGCGATCCACGCGGTCTACCTGCCCACGGCCGAGATGGCGCGAACGTTCGGCATCTTCGCCGACACGGGCACCGAGGTCACCGACGACGCGCCCATCGCCCAGCGACTGCTGGTCCTCACTGGACGGGCCTGATCAGATGCGAGCCACGAGCGCTCAGCGCGTCGGGCCCGTCCTTACGTGAGCCGTGCGCGTGGACCCGATCGAGCCGCCGAACCACCGGCAACCCGCTCCGATCAGCTACCGAGGTCCGCGGTGTACGGCACGTTCGATGTGGAGGACTTGGACCGGTGACCCACACCGACTTCGCTTCGCCGGCAGACGAGGCCGGCCACGCGGCACCGCCGCTGCTGGAGACGAAGCTGCACGCACCGCGGCGACGCCGCGGGATGGTCGAGCGCCCCAGGCTGACCGACCGCCTGATCGACGCGACGCTCCCCTCGCTCACGATCGTGGCCGCACCGGCGGGGTTCGGGAAGACGACCCTGCTGGCCGAATGGTTCGCCGATCGCGAGCCGCGCTCGACGGCGTGGCTGTCCCTCGACGCCGGCGACAACGATCCGACCGTCTTCTGGTCCTATGTCATCGCGGCCGTGCAGACGATGGTGCCCGACGCCGGGAGGAGCGCGTCGTCCCTCCTGCGGGAGTCCCAACCGCTCGAGTCGGTCGTGGCATCGCTGCTCAACGACCTCGCGGGCCTCGAAGACGATGTCGTGCTGGTGCTCGACGACTACCACGTCATCGAGTCGGCGCAGCTGCACGAGACCATGGCCTACCTGCTGGAGCACCTGTCGCCGCAGGTCCACCTGGTGATCGGCAGTCGGGCCGATCCGCCGCTACCGCTGGCGCGCCTCCGCGCTCGGGGCGAGCTGCTCGAGGTCCGTGCCGCCGACCTGCGCTTCACCTCGGATGAGGCCGCCGCCTACTTCAACGAGGCGATGGGCCTGCACCTGGCGGCAGGCGACGTCGACGCCCTCGAGGCTCGGACCGAGGGCTGGATCGCCGCCCTGCAGCTGGCCGCGCTGTCGATGCAGGGCCGCGACGACACCAGCGGGTTCATCGCGAGCTTCGCCGGCGACGACCGCTTCGTGGTCGACTACCTCGCCGAGGAGGTGCTGGAGCGCCAGCCCGATGAGGTCCGGAGCTTCCTGCTCGAGACCGCGATCATGGACCGGTTCACCGGGGCTCTGTGCGATGCCGTGACGGGTGGCAGCGGGGGGAAGGCGATGCTCGAGAGGCTCGATCGGGCCAACCTCTTCCTCGTCCCTCTCGACGACCGTCGCCTCTGGTACCGCTACCACCACCTGTTCGCCGACGTGCTGCGGGCGCGGCTGCTGGACGAGGCGCCCGAGCGGCTCGACGAGCTGCATCGGCGAGCGAGCGCGTGGTTCGAGGCGTCGGGCGACCAGCCCGAGGCGATCGTCCATGCGATGGCCGGCCACGACATGGAGCGCGCCGCACAGCTCATCGAGCTGGCCGCGCCGGCCCTGTTCCGGGCCCGGCAGGAGGCGACCGCTCGCCGGTGGCTCACGGCCCTCCCGGACGAGCTCTTCCCGGCCAGACCGGTGTTGAGCATCGAGCTCGTCGGTGCGCACATGATCAGCGGCGAGATCGCCGGCGTCGAAGCGCTCCTGGAGGGCATCGAGCGATGGCTCGACCCCGCCATCGACGCGACAGCCGCGGGGGCGATCGTGTTCGATCAGGTCGAGTTCGCCCGCCTCCCCGCCCAGGTGGAGGTGTACCGCGCCGCGCTCTCGCTCATCGCGGGGGACATCGAGGGAACGATCGAGCACGCCAACCGCGCGCTCGACCTCGCCGACCCGTCGGACCACCTCCGCCGGGGCAGTGCCGCCGCGCTGGTCGGGCTCGCGCTCTGGACGGTCGGGGATCTCGAATCCGCGAGCCGCCGCTACACCGAGGCGCTGGCGAGCCTCACCGCGGCGGGCAACATCAGCGACGTCCTGGGCTGCTCCATCGCGCTCGCCGACATGCACATCACCAGGGGACGCCTGAGCGACGCGATCCGCACCTACCAGGCCGGTCTGGACCTCGCCGAGGCGCACGGCGCGGTGAGGGGCATCGCCGACATGCACGTCGGGCTCAGCGAAGTGCTGCTGGAACGCAACGACCTCACCGGCGCAACCCAACACCTCGAAGCCAGCAGCCAGCTCGGCGAACAGGCCGGCCTCCCACAGCACCCCTACCGCTGGCGCGTCGCGATGGCGCGCCTCCGACGGGCCGAGGGCGACCTGGCTGCCGCGATCGAGCTCCTCGACGAGGCCGAGGGCGTCTACAACACCGACATGTCTCCGTCGGTACGACCCGTCGCCGCCGTCAAGGCGCAAGCTCAGCTCGCCGCCGGCGACACGGCGGCCCCGCTCCGATGGGCCTCCGAACGCGGCCTGACCGCTGACGACGACCTCAGCTACCTCCGCGAGTACGAGCACCTCACCCTCGCCCGCATCCTCGTCGCCACATGCGCCGCCGATCGTGACGCGCGCTCGGCCGATGATGCGAGACGACTGTTGGAGGGACTTCTCGCCGCCGCCGAGGCCGGGGAGCGGACCGGGAGCGCCATCGGGATCCTCGTCGTGCTGGCTCTCGCCCACCAGGCCCGCAGCGACCTCCCGGCCGCGACCGCCGCGCTCGAGCAGGCGCTGGCCCTCGCCGAGCCCGAGGGCTACGTCCGCATCTTCGCCGACGAGCTGCCCGCGCTCGCACCGCTGCTGCGCGCCACTTCACCGCCAGGCGCCGCCGGCGACCACGCCCGAAAGGTACTCGCGGCCGCCCCGGCCGCCCCGGTCGATGCCGGATCGCCGGTCGGGACATCTCGCCATGGCCTCGTCGACGAGCTCAGCAGCCGCGAGCTCGACGTGCTCCGCCTGCTACGCAGCGACCTGAGCGGGCCCGAGATGGCCCGTGAGCTGGTCGTCTCGCTGAACACGGTGCGAACCCACACCAAGAACATCTACACGAAGCTCGGCGTGAACAACCGTCGAGAAGCGGTGCGCCGCGCCGCCGAGCTCGACCTGTAGTCACGATCACCACCCTCGCTCACCACATGTGGTGATGACCGCTCACCAGGTCCGTTCGTACGGTCCGTCACGTGAGCACAGACGACCGCACACCCACCACGGCTCCGGAGTACGAGATCCGCGTCGCCGGCCGGCTCGCACCGCGCTGGTCGGCCTGGTTCGACGGACTGATCGTCACCACCGACGCGGACGGCACCACCGTCATCCGCGGCCCGGTGGTCGACCAGGCGGCGCTGCACGGCCTCCTCCAGAAGCTGCGCGACGTCGGCATCCCCCTGGTCTCGCTCACCCAGGTCCCATCCAACGAAGCGACCGAGCCACTGGCTCACCCAACCCAGAAGGAGAACTGACATGACCATCACGACCCACCTCACCAGCCCGGAGCGGACGACGACCGCCGCCGGACGCACGCGGATGTCCCCCATGCGGAAGGCGGCCCTGATCGCCGGCGTCGCCTACATCGCCACCTTCGTCTTCTCGATCCCCGTCAAGTTCGGGCTCTGGGCCGACGTCCTGGCCAAGCCCGACTTCATCCTCGGCGACGGCAACAGCCCCGGAGTGCCCCTGGGCGCCCTCTTCGAGGTCCTCACCGGTCTCGGGGGCGTGGTCACCGCCGTCGCCCTCTACACGATCGCCAAGCGCTACAGCCACCGGGCCGCACTCGGCTTCGTGACGACACGGGTCCTCGAGTGCGCCGTGATCTTCGTGGGCGTCTTCAGCATCTTGTCCGTCTACACGCTCCGCCAGGACGTGGCCGGCACGGCCGGCACCGACCCCGACACCCTCGTCACGACCGGCCGCGCCCTCGTGGCGATGCACGACTGGACGTTCCTGCTCGGCCCGGGCCTGATGCCGGCCCTCAACGCGCTGTGCATCGGCTCGGTGATGTACCGCTCGCGGCTGCTGCCCCGCTGGATCCCCACGCTCGGGCTCATCGGAGCGCCCCTCCTCCTCATCTCCAGCACCGCCACCCTGTTCGGCGCCTGGGACCAGATCTCCGCTCCGTCAGCGCTCCTCACCCTCCCCATCGCCGTCTGGGAGTTCGCCTTCGGCGTCTACATGACCGTCAAGGGCTTCCGGCCCACGGCGGTCAGCGAAGCGTCGTTCGCCCCCGTCAACTCGGCGATCTTCACCGAGATCGAGGCCTGATCCGATGATCGAGATCGACGAACATCACCACACGCCACGGATCTCACGACGCCCGACGCGCCTCGAGACGGTCGAGCAGGCGCTCCACCGCGGCGGTTGCCTCGTCCTGGGCCGTGTCGAAGCCGGCCGCCTGGTCGTGCGCCATCACGAACGCCAACCCCTGGACGGCCGCGGCCACGAGCGCCGGAGGGAACTCCTCGCCATCGATCCCGTAGTCCTCGAGGATGGGCCCGAGGGCCTCGATCTGCATGCGGCGCACCTCTCGGGCGAAGATCGCCACCTCGGCCTGGAGGGCGGGTCGGTGGTTGCCGGCTGCCGTGAGCTCGACCAGCAGGGTGTTGCCCCGCTTCTCCGATGCGAGCTCCCACCAGGCCCGCAGGGGCTCCTCGGAGGCGAGGGCGGCGGCGAGCAACTCCACGTTCGACTCGCCGCGGCGGCGGACCACGGCGATGAACAGATCGTCGAGCGTGCCGAAGTGGTAGTGCAGCTTGATGCCGGCCTCGGCCTCCACCCGCCGGGAGGTCACCGCGGCGTATCCCTCGCGGATCATGATCCGCTCCGCGGCGTCGAGGAGTCGCTGACGCTTCTCGGCGGTTGCTGCTCGGGGTTGTCGGGCCACTGCCACGGACGTGTCTTACCTCACACCGGCCCGGACGGGGAACGTGCGCCCGGCGTTTGCACGAACGACGGCGTCCGCCTAAGTTAGAGCGGTCGCTCTAACTCAAGAGCTCATGACCGATCGCCCGGGAGGACTGATGGCGCTCGTCGACGACACCGCCGTGTACTACGACCCCTACGACGTCGACATCAACCGCGACCCGTACCCCACCTACGCCCGCCTCCGGGAGGAGGCGCCGGCCTACTACAACGAGCGCTACGACTTCTGGACGCTGACACGTCACGACGACGTGCAGAAGGCGCTCGTCGACTGGCAGACCTTCTCGAGCACCCGCAGCGACATCCTCGACATCATCAAGGCCGGCATCGAGCTGCCACCCGGGGTGATCCTGTTCGAGGACCCGCCCCTCCACACGATGCACCGGGGGCTCATGTCGCGGGTCTTCACGCCGCGGCGGATGGCCGAGCTCGAGGACCAGGTGCGCCAGTTCTGCATCAAGTCGCTCGACCCGCTCGTCGGTGCCGATCGCTTCGACATCGTCGCCGAGCTCGGGGTGGTGATGCCCATGCGGGTGATCGGCATGCTCCTCGGCATCCCCGAGCAGGATCAGGTCGCCGTGCGCGAGCGCACCGACGCGACCCTGCGAACCGAGCCGGGCCGGCCGATGGAGGTCAAGCAGGAACGGGTGGCCAGCGGCGACCTGTTCGAGGACTACATCGACTGGCGCGCCCGGCACCCCTCCGACGACCTCATGACGCAGCTGCTCAACGCCGAGTTCGAGGACGAGCACGGCGAGACCCGCACGCTGACGCGGCAGGAGGTCCTCACCTACACGGCGGTGATCGCCGGAGCGGGCAACGAGACGACCGGTCGACTGATCGGCTGGCTGGCCAAGGTGCTCGCCGAGCACCCCGAGCAGCGCCGGGCCGTGGTCGAGGACCGCTCGCTGATCCCCCAGGTGATCGACGAGACGCTCCGGTTCGAGCCGACCGGTCACGCGACCGCCCGCTACGTCATGCACGACTTCGAGTGCCACGGCACCACCGTGCCCGCCGGCAGCCCGATCCTGCTCAACGTCGCGGCCGCCAACCGCGACCCGCGCCGCTACGAGCGCCCCGACGTGTTCGACATCCACCGCGAGGACACGCAGCACCTCACCTTCGGCTACGGCCTCCACTACTGCCTGGGCGCGAACCTCGCCCGGCTCGAGGGGCGGGTGGCGCTCGACGAGCTCCTCAACCGCTTCCCCGAGTGGGACGTCGACTACGACGACATCGAGCTGGCGCCCACGTCCACGGTCCGCGGCTGGGCACGGATGCCACTGCTCATCCCCTGAGCCGCCGGACCGGGACAGAGGCGTCACCGCTGACTAATGTCAGTGGTCATGTCAGAAGTCCGGCCGAACGTCCTGCTGATCATGACCGACGAGGAGCGGTATCCGCCGCCCTACGAGGACGCGGCCCTGGCCGAGTACCGCCGAACGCACCTCCCCGCCCGGCAGCGCCTCCGCGACGAGGGGCTCGAGCTGCACCGCCACTACGTCGGGTCGACGGCCTGCCTGCCCAGCCGGGCGACGCTCTTCACCGGCCAGTACCCCTCGTTGCACGGCGTGACGAACACCGACGGCATGGCCAAGTCGGCGGCCGACCCGATGATGACCTGGCTCGACCCGGACACGGTCCCCACCATGGGTGACTGGTTCCGGGCCGCCGGCTACCGCACCCACTACCGCGGCAAGTGGCACATCTCCCACGCCGACCTGCTGACGCCGGGGACCCACGACGCCCCCCGGACCAACCGCCGGGACGGCTCCATCGTCGACGAGGTGGTCGACGCCTACCGCCGGGCCGACCGGCTCGACCCGTTCGGCTTCAGCGGGTGGATCGGGCGGGAGCCGCACGGCGCCGATCCGGCCGACACGGGGATCGTCCGCGACCCGATCTTCGCCGAGCAGGTGGCGCAGCTGTTCGCCGAGCTGGCCGACGACCGCGACGCCGGGCCGTGGATGACCGTCGCATCGCTGGTCAACCCCCACGACATCGCCTTCTCCGGCTTCGGCTGGGAGGCGCTGGGCTTCCCCCCGACGGGCGACGCCGTTCCCGACGTCGCCGCCGCCCCCAGCCAGGGCGACTCGCTCGACGACCGGCCGACGGCGCAGAGGCTGTTCCGTGACGCCTGGCCGCAGATGCTCTACGAGCAGCCGACCGATGTGGCCTACCGACGCTTCTACTACTGGCTCCACGAACTGGTCGACACGGCCATCGCCCGCATCCTCGACGCGCTCGACGCATCGGGCCAGGCCGACGAGACCATCGTGGTGTTCACGTCGGACCACGGCGACCTGCTCGGTGCCCACGGCGGCCTGCAGCAGAAGTGGCACAACGGCTACGACGAGGCGCTCCGGGTGCCGTTCGTGGTGCGGGGCCCGGGCGTCGACGTGCGGCTCGGCGGCATCGACCTGCCCACCAGCCACCTCGACCTGTTGCCCACCCTGCTCGGGCTGGTCGGGGCCGACGTCGAGGAGGTGGCGCCCCGGGTGGCCGACGGGCACGTCGAGGCCCATCCGCTGGTCGGCCGTGACCTCAGCGGGGTCATCGCCGGCTCGGTCGCCCTCGACGCGGCCGATGCGCCGATCTACTTCATGACCGAGGACCAGATCAGCCGCGGCCTCCGCAGCAGCAACCGCTTCACCCACGAGCCGTTCGAGGCCGTCGGGCCGCCCGCCAAGGTCGAGTCGGTGATCGCCCGCCTCGACACGGGCGCCGACGGGAGCGTCGAGCTGTGGAAGCTCAACCGCTACTACGACGAGCTCGCCCCCGACGGAGCCGATGCCGGCGACGCGGGTGAGGGCGGCACCCCGGTCGAGTCGCAGTGGGAGCTGCACAACCTCACGGCCGATCCGGAGGAGCGCACCAACCGGGTCGCCACCGAGACGGTGGTGGCCGATCGGATGCGCACGTTGCTCGACGGCGAGCGCTCCTCCAAGCGCCGCACCCCCACCCACGTCCTCTGAACCGATCGACCGACCGACCGCAACCGACCCGACTGGCGGGGTGGGGTCGCGTCAGGCGACGGCAGCGGAGGCGCGGAGCTCGTCGATGCGGTCGCCCAGGCCGAGCTCGCCCAGGATCTCGTCGGTGTGCTGGCCCAGCGCGGGAGCGGCGCCTCGTATCGCCGAGGGCGTCGCGCCGAACCGCGTCGGGTGACGGGGGAGCCGCACCCGACCGGCGGCCGGGTCGTCGTGCTCCTCGAACAGCCCGATGGCGAGCGCGTGCGGGTCGTCGGGCAGATCGGCCGGGGCGACGAGCTCGCCACATGGCACCCGCTCGGCTTCGAGCCGGGCCATGGCCTCGCGGGTGGGGAGCAGGGCCGCCGCCGCGTAGACGCGCTCCATCACCCGCCGCACGGCGTCCCGGTTGGTCATGCGGGCCACCATGGTGGCCACCTCGGGGTCGTCGTAGCCGTCCACGCCGAACGCCCGGCAGATGCCGGCGAAGTCGGCATCCGACGTCGGGGTGGCGATGCCCCAGCCGTCGGTGAACGGCATCGGCTCGAATCCGGCGACCAGGCTCGATGGCATGCTGCCGTCGGCCTCGGTCAGCACCTCGTTGCCGGCCGCGTCCACCCACAGGAACGACACGACCGCGTCGAGCATCGAGAGCTCGACGTGCTGGCCGCCGGCTCCGCGCTCGCGGGCGAACAGGGCGGCGGTGATGGCCTGCGCGGCGGTCAGGGCGGTGACCTTGTCAGCCGCCGTCTGGCGGAGGAAGACCGGTGCGCCGTCGGGCCCCGCCTGCGTGTTGGCCAGACCGGCGTAGGCCTGGATCACCGTGTCGTAGGCCGACTTCCCGGCGTAGGGGCCGGTGGCACCGAAGCCCGACAGCGACACGTAGACCAGATCGGGGTTGTCGACCCGCAGGTCGTCGTAGCCGAGCCCGACGCGATCGACGACGCCCGGCCGGTAGTTCTGCACCAGCACGTCGGCCTGCGCGGCGAGCCGCCGCACGATGTCGACCCCGTCCGGGGTGTGGATGTCGATGGCGATCGACCGCTTGCCCCGGTTGCAGTTGACGAAGAGCGCGCTCACGCCGTTGTGGGACGTGCCGACCCACCGGGCCAGGTCGCCGATGCCGGGTCGCTCGACCTTGATCACCTCGGCGCCCTGATCGGCCAGCAGCGCCGCCGCGTAGGGACCGGTGGCGGCGATCGACAGGTCGATCACCCGGATGCCGGCCAGCGGCCCCGCCTGAGCACCGATCTCTCCGCCGGAACCACCGCCGGGTGACGGTGACGTGGTCGTCACGGTTGGAACACCTCCTGGGAGCGGGGTCGGCCACCGGGGCCGCTGTAGGCCAGGCCGTAGCGCGGCTCGATCTCGAAGCTCGGCACGGCGACCGACCGCTCGGCGGCCTGCCATGACGCGATGAGCCGGTCCTCGGCCGGGTAGTCGAACGGGTCCGTCAAGATCTTCTCCTCCGTGCCGCCCCGCTCGTGCGGGTGGTCGACCAGCCAGCGGGCGGTCCGGGCCAACGCCACCCGGGCCGGGACGGCGTCGTGGTAGCCCAGCCGGGTGCGGATGGCGGTGAGGTCGAGCACCCGATGGGTCGGGAGCGGCTGCATCAGCAGCGGGCGGGCCGGCACGGCGAGACCGTACGGCATCGACACGATCTCGAACCGGTGATCCAGCGCGGCGGCCACCAGCTCGATCACCTGGCGCACGGTGAGCACCTCCTCGTCGCCGACGTTGAAGATCTGACCCGCGGCCGCCTCGGGGTGGTCGACGGCGAGCAGCACCGCGTGCGCGCAGTTCTCGGTGAAGGCGTGGTGGTGCAGCGTCAGGCCTTCGTCGGCCACGACGATCTGCTCGCGGCGGTCGAGCACCCGACGCACGATGCACCACTCGCGGGGTGCGAGCTGCCGCGGGCCGTAGACGTAGGGGTAGCGGAAGTGGGTGGCCGTCGGGTGCGCCTCGAACACGGCCTCCTCGGTGCGGACGATCCGGTAGCCCTTCTCGTCCTCGTCGGGCACGCGGACGAGCGGCGCCGTCTCGGCGATCGGGACCGGGAGGCCGGGAGGATCGGCGAGGAACGGGTTCATGTACCCCCGGTACGCGGGGACGCCGCCCACCGACAGGAAGCGGCCGGTGCGACCGACCAGCACCTCGGCGATGGCCCGCAATCGTCCGTACATCACCAGCGAGAGATCGAACCGGCGGTCGCCGAGCGCCGCACGGAGGGCGTCGGCGTCGTAGGGGTCGGCGTGGAGGTGCTCGACCTCGGGGGGCGTGTCCGGGTCCTCGTGGGTGCCGCGGTGCAGGATCGTGACCCGGTGCCCCCGGTCGACGAGGCCCCGCACGAGCGGCACCCCGGTCGGGCCGGTGCCTCCGACGACGAGCACACGTTCGGGTGTGGTCATCGCCGCAGTGTGTCAGCAGCGCGCGCACCTGGGCCGAACCGGTTGCGCCGAGGGGAACACGGTGGAAGGGTCGCCGATGGTGACTGACGATCGGGTGCGCCGCCCCTCCCTCGCCCTCCTCGCGTTGGAGGGTCCGCGGGCCGTGGGTGAGCTCGGCCTCCTCGCCGGGTTCCAGCCGCTGCTGCGGCAGGCACCGAGGGGTGACGGCCATCCGGTGCTGGTGCTGCCCGGCCTCCTCGCCGACGACCGCTCGACGGTGCCCCTGCGGCACTTCCTCCGCAGCCTCGGCTACCACGTGCACGGCTGGAGCCTCGGCCGCAACCTGCCGTCCGAGCGGGTGCGGGCCGGTCTCGCCTCCCGCATCGAGCAGCTGGTCGATCGCCACGGCTCCCGCCGCATCAGCGTGGTCGGGTGGAGCCTCGGCGGCATCTACGCCCGTCAGATCGCGCTGCTCGTTCCCGGCTCGATCCGCCAGGTCATCACGCTCGGTAGCCCGTTCGCCGAGGCACCGGGCGAGGAGAGCCACCCCGGCGCGGTCATGCGTCGCCTGTTCGGCGATCGGCCGAAGCCCCAGCTCGAGCGGGGTCCGCTGCCGGTCCCGTCCACCGCCATCTTCAGCCGCAGCGACGGCGTGGTCCCGTGGCGGGCGTCGCGAGGGACGGACGGACCACGATCCGAGAGCATCGAGGTGGTGGCCAGCCACTGCGGGCTCGGCCATCACCCGGCGGTGCTGTGGGCAGTGGCCGACCGGTTGGCCCAACCAGAGGACCAGTGGAAGCCGTTCCACCCGGCCCCTCCGTGGTCGATGCTCTACCCGACGAGATCGACGAGCTCAGGCCTCACGAGATGAGGAGTGACCCATGAAGCAGCTCACCGGGCTGGACGCCTCGTTCCTCTACCTCGAGACCCCCACGCAGTTCGGTCACGTGTCGGGCCTGTCGGTCTTCGAGCCGCCCGACGATCCCGACTACGAGCCCCTGGCCGCGTGGCGGGAGCAGATCGCCCGGCGGCTCCACCTGCTCGAGCCGCTGCGTCGGCGGCTGCGGATGGTGCCGTTCGGCCTCGATCACCCCTACTGGGTCGAGGACGCGTCGTTCGACCTCGACTTCCACGTGCGCGAGACCGCCGTCCCGCCGCCGGGCGATGACCACCAGCTGGCCGACCTCGTCGCCCGACTCGTCGGCCGCCCCCTCGATCGCTCGCGGCCGCTGTGGGAGACCTACGTCATCGAGGGGCTGGCCGGCGGGCGCTTCGCCATCCTCACCAAGATCCACCACGCGACGGTCGACGGCGCGTCCGGGGCGGAGCTGCTCACGATGATGCTCGACACCACCGTCGAGGGCGACGGGGAGGGCGCCGCCCAGAGCTGGCGCACCGAGCGGGTGCCCGGGGACGGCGAGATGGTCGTGATGGCCGCCGGGTCGCTGATCCGCAAGCCGGGTCGAGCGGTGCTGCTGAGCGCCCGCACCGCCCGCGAGCTCGGGCAGGCCACCCGCAACCCGGTGCTCGTCGCCGCGGCCAACCAGGTCCGCGGCAGCCTGCGGGGACCGCTCGGGAGCGTGCTCAACCTCGGTCGGCCGCGCGACGAGGAGGGTCAGGCCGTCGGTCCGCTCCCGTCGCTCAGCGCGCCCCGCACGCCGTTCAACGCGCCGATCACCCCCCATCGGCGGTTCGCCTTCCGCTCGACGACGCTCGGCCTGGTGAAGGCGGTGAAGAACGAGCTGGGCGCGACGGTCAACGACGTGGTCATGGCCGTCTGCGCCGGGGGCCTCCGGACCTGGCTCGAGGCGCACGACGCCCTGCCCGACGGCCCAGTCGTGGCCATGGTGCCGGTCTCGATCCGCACGGGTGACGAGGTCGAGCGATGGACGAACCGCGTCTCGGCGATCTTCGCGTCGCTGCCCACCGACGTGGCCGATCCCGTCGAGCGGGTGCAGCGCGTGCACGAGGCGATGGTCGATGCCAAGCAGCTGTTCGACGCGGTGCCGGCCGAGACGCTCACCGACTTCGCCCAGTTCCCGCCCCCGGCGGTGTTCACCCAGGCCATGCGCATGGCGACCCGGTTGACGAGCCGGTTCCGGTCACCGGTCAACCTGGTGATCTCCAACGTGCCCGGGCCCCGTGAGCCGCTGTTCGCGGCCGGCTCGCGGCTGCTGCACTACTACCCGGTCTCGACGATCGTCGACGGGCAGGGCCTCAACATCACCGTGCAGAGCTACCTCGACACGCTCGACTTCGGGCTGGTCAGCTGCCGGGAGCTGGTGCCGGACCTGTGGGACATGCTCGATGCCATCATCGACGACCTCTACGCCCTGGCGGACGCCGTCGGGGTCGATCACCCGGCCGGGACAGGAGGCTGACCATGAGCGGACCGAACACCGAGCAGGCGGAGTACTGGGAGGAGCGGGCGCCGTCCTGGCTCGAGGCCGAGCAGCACATCGCCAGGGTGTCGAGCCGCTTCGGTCAGCTGGCGATGGAGCGACTCGACCTCGACGCCGGGCAGCGCGTTCTGGACATCGGGTGCGGGTCGGGCCCCACCTCGCTGGCGCTGGCCGGGCGGGTCGGCACCGATGGCGAGGTCGTCGGAGCGGACATCTCCCCGGCCATGCTGGCGGCCGCCCGGCAACGGGCCGGCGACGCGGGCGCCCGCAACCTCCGCTTCGTCACGGCCGACCTGCAGGTCGACGATCTCGGCTCCGGGCTGTTCGACGCCGCCTTCTCGCAGTTCGGCGTGATGTTCTTCGCCGACCCGATCGCGGCCTTCGCCAACATCCGCCGATCGATCCATCCCAGTGGCCCGCTCGCCTTCGTGTGCTGGCAGGGGCTCCTCTCGAACGAATGGATGCTCCTCCCGGGTTCGGCGGTGCTCACGGTCACCGGCGAGCTGCCGGCGATGCCGGGACCGGGAGCGCCCGGCCCGTTCTCGCTGTCCGAGCCGGGTCGCGTCGAGGAGGTGCTCGGGGAGGCGGGCTTCACCCACGTCGAGGTCGTCCCCCACGACGAGGTCCTCGTGCTGGTGGATGACGAGATCGAGTCCATGGTGACGATGAGCCAGGCGGTCGGTCCCGTGCGCCTGGCCCTGCGCGACGCCGACGACGACACCCGTGCCCGCATCGTCGGCGCGGTCCGTGACGCGTTCACCGAGCGGATCGTCGACGGCGTGTTGCGCCTCACCGCCGGCGCCTTCGTGGTCTCCGCCCACGCCTGACCGCGGCGTCAGCGGGCGCGGGGGTGGGCGGGAGCCATGAGCCCGCGGATCGCGGTGTCCAGGTGGGCGCGCACCACCGGGTCGTCGCCGGAGCGTTGCTCGCGTTGCGCGGCGGCCAGCACGAGCCCACCGATGAGGTCGGCGACGGCGGAGCGGTCGTCCTCGCCTCGGATGCCGGCCTCGGCCAGCGCGTCCGACAGGGGCAGGAGCAGCTGGCGGTGGCTGTCGGCCAGCTCGGCGCGCGTCTCGGTGTCGAGCTCGGGTGCGACGTCGCTCAACGCGGCGATCAGCTGGTGCTCGGGCTGGCGGGCGTAGTCGAGCTGGTCGCGGGCCCAGCGCACGACGCGATCGGTCGGGGGATCGTCCCCCGTGAGGAGCTGGCGCGAGCGCTCGACCTGGACCGGGAGCTCGTTGCGGAACCAGCGGACGAGGATGTGGGCCTTGTCGGGGAAGTAGCGGTAGAGCGAGTTGCGGGCCAGCCCGACCTGCGCCGCGATGTCGCCCAGGCTCACCTGCGCGTAGCCCCGCTCGCAGAACAGGCTGATGGCGGCGTCGAACACCGCCGCCTCCTGGTGGGCCACGTGCGCGGCGACGCTGTCGGCCTGGATCCGTGGCACGGGCTCAGGATGCCACGATCTCCACCTCGCGCAGCGCGGCCCGGGCGAGGTGCAGGTGGCGATCGGCGATGCCGAGCGGGGCCTGGTCGTGCGTGACGATGATCGTGGCCAGGCCCCGGCGACGGGCCTGGTCGGCCAGCAGCGTGGTGACCTCGAGCCCCAGCTCGGGATCGAGCGATGCGGTCGGCTCGTCGGCCAGCAGCACGCTGGGGCGGGCCATGAGGGCGCGGGCGATGCCGACGCGCTGGCGCTCGCCGCCCGACATCTGGCTCGGGAGCTGCCCGGCCTGGTCGGCGATGGCGAGGTCGGCGAGCAGCTGATCGGCCCGGGCCCGCGCCGACGCGCCCCGTTCGTGGCCGATGCGGCCGACCAGCTCGAGCTGCTCGCGGGCCGTGAGCGAGGGGAGCAGGTTCGCCGACTGGTAGACGATGCCGATGTGCCGGCGGCGGATCGCCGTGCGCCGGCGCTCCGACAGCCGGGCGGTCGGCTCGCCGTCGACGACGACCTCGCCCTGGGCGGGTCGGCGCAGCAACCCGGCCAGTGCGAGCAGGGTCGACTTGCCCGAGCCCGACGGCCCGGTGATCACGACCACCTCCCCGGGGGCGACATCGAGGTCGACCCCGTCGAGCAGCACCCGGCGGCCCCGGCCATCGGGGACGGCGGCGGCCAGCCCCTGCAGGCTCAGGCCCGATGTCGGGGTTCCGGTGGTGGTCATCAGGCCTCGACTCCCAGGGCGATGGCGGGTTCGACGGAGGTGATGCGGCGGAACGGGACGAGGCTGCCGATGATGCCGGTGGCGATCAGCAGGCCGGCGCTGACGAGGACGCTCGAGGCGGTGAGCTCCACCGGCACCGAGCCACCTTGCAGCAGGGCGATGATCCCGGTGCCGAACGCCGCCCCCACCACCGTGGCGGCCACGACCACGACGGCCATCTGCCCGATGCCGTCGCGCAGCACCTGGCCGCTCGACGCGCCCATGGCCTTGAGCAGACCGATCTGGCGGGTGCGCTGCACCGTGAGCACGGTGAAGAACGCGCCCACGATCAGCGCCGAGATGACCAGCAGGAAGCCCCGGATGAGGGTCATGGTCGCGGTCTCCGCGGTGAAGCCCGGCGAGCCGGCGTAGGACTCGGCCTTGGTCTTGACCTCGGTGCTGGCGGCCGCGGAGGTGGTGGCGATGTCGGTGCCCGAGGGCAGGTCGAGGGCGATGGCGGAGTATCGGCCCCGGGCATCGTTGCCGTAGGTGATCGACTGCCAGGTCGCGAGGGACGTGTAGGCGATCGGCACGTGGCCGTACGAGCCGGCGAAGGTGAACCCGAGCACCGGGAGCACCACGTCGGACCCGCCCAGGCGGTACTCGTCGCCCACCTGGATGCCCTGGTCCTGGAGCTCCGCGGCCAGCACCAGGCCGGGCTCCCCGGCGAGGGCGGCGCGCGCCTCGGGTCGCTGCACCAGGAAGCTGTCGGCCGGCACGCCGAACACGGCGAGGTCGAGGCTGGGACCACCCGCGGTCGAGGCCGCGTTGACGAACGACACGCCGATCGGCGAGGCCTCGGCACCGTCCACCTGCGTCCAGGTGTCGAGCGCGGCCTGGTCGAGCGTCGAGCGGCTGAACACGGCCTGGGAACCGGGCGAGAAGGCCAGATGGGAGTACGGCAGGGCCCGCAGGCCGGAGGTGCCGTCGCGCACGAGGCCGTCGGCCAGGCCGGCCAGCACGGTCGACAGCACCGCGACCAGCGCGACCACGAGGCCGACGAGCAGGAAGCGGCGCCACGAGCGACGGAGGTCGCGCCAGGCGAGGAACATCAGGGGCTCCGATGGTGGGAAGATGGGGACATGGTGTCGACATCTTATCGACACGGTGTCGCTTTGCCACATCAGGGTTCCGGCCGATCACTACCCGACGGGTAATCGTCGGGATGACGGCTGACCCTCAGAGTGGGTGGCAGCCGCCGGCCGACCGGCCGTGCGGCTCCGACACCACCGGAGGATCGAACCGATGACCGACACCACGACCACCGCCACCAGCACGGTCGACACCTACCTCGCCGCCTACAACGAGACCGACGCGGCGGTCCGCCAGACCTTGCTCGAGCAGGCCTTCGCTCCCGACGGCCGCCTCGTCGACCCACCGCTCATGGGTGTCGGGCGCGACGGCATCGGCGAGATGATGGGCCTGGTCCACCAGCAGTTCCCCGGCCACACCTTCCGGCGCTCGAGCGGCATCGACGAGCACCACGACCACCTGCGCTACGGATGGGAGCTGCTCGACGCCGACGGCAACGTCGCTCTGGCCGGCATGGACGTCGGGCTGCTCGACGACCGTGGCCGGCTCGTCCACGTCGCCGGCTTCTTCGGGCCGCTGCCCGAGCTGGCCTGAGCGCGGCGGTGCCTTCGGCTGCGACGGCGATGTCCCGCGTCGACCCGGGAGCTGTCTATGGTCGGCTGATGGCCGCGCCCACGATCGGTGTACTGCTCCGTGAGTGGCGAACCCGTCGCCGTCGCAGCCAGATGGACCTCGCCCTCGACGTCGGGGTGTCCCCACGGCACCTGAGCTTCGTCGAGACGGGCCGGTCGAAGCCGAGCCCGGAGCTCGTGCTCGCCCTGGCTCAGCACCTCGACGTGCCGCTGCGCGAGCGCAACACGCTGCTGCTCGCCGCCGGGTTCGCCCCGCGCTTCGCCGAGACACCGCTCGACGCGCCGGCCATGGCCCGGGCCCGCGCCGCCGTGCAGAGGATGCTCGATGCCCACGACCCGTACCCGGGAGTGGTGCTCGACCGCCACTGGAACGTCCTGGCCACCAACACCGCGGCCGCGATGCTGGCAGCTGATCTGCCAGATGATCTGCTCGGCCCGCCGATGAACATCTTCCGGGTGAGCCTGCACCCTCAGGGGCTGGGCGGCCGCACCAGGAACTTCGCCGAGTGGGCCGGCTACCTGGTCACCCAGCTCCGCCGCATGGTGGTCGCGACAGCCGACCCGGTGCTCGACGAGCTCTATGCCGAGGTCACCGCATACCGGAACGTGGCCGAGCTCATCGAGCGCGCCGGCTGGGACCAGCTCGACGAGGTGCCGCTGCTCATCCCGTGCCGGCTCGATGTCGGTGGTGTCGAGCTCTCGCTGTTCACGACGCTCACGACCTTCGGTACGCCACGGGACATCACGCTCTCGGAGCTCGCGGTCGAGCTCTTCTACCCGGCGGACGACGTCACCGACCGCCTCCTCCGCGGCAACAGCTGACCCCGCGTCACCGAGGGCACGACCGCTCAGCCGGCGGTCTCCGAGGCGTAGCGGTTGAGCGTGGCGAGGGTCTCGGCGTCGGCGGGCAGGAAGGTCTCGAGGGCCAGCTCGGACAGCGTGACGTCGATCGCGGTGCCGAACGTGGCGATCATGGTGATGAGCGCGAGCGGGCCGAGGCGCGACTCGAGCAGCATCGGCGTCGCCACCAGGTTGGCGGACTCGGTCGGCTCGGGCGAGGGGGTCACCCCGGCGATGGCCAGCAGCCCGAGGAGCTCGTCGGCCAGCTCGTCGAGCTCGGGGTCGCCGGTGAGCAGCGCCTGGCGGTGCAGCCGGGTGAGGATGTGCTCCGACCAGTGGTCGAGGTTGCCGATGCGGGGGGCCAGGCCGTCGGGGTGCACGGCGATCCGCAGCACGTTGACCGGCGGCTCGAGCAGGGCCGGGTCGATCCCCTCGACCAGGACGAGGGCGGCGGCGTTGCTGCTGACCAGGTTCCACCTGCGGTCGACCACGATCGCGGGGAAGGGCTGGTGCGCGGCGAGCACCTGGTCGATGGCGCCCCGCACCGACTCGAACGGCGGGCTGGTGAGCTCGGTGCGACGGTAGGCCGGGGCGAAGCCGGCGGCGAGGAGCAGCTCGTTGCGCTCGCGCAGCGGAACATCGAGGTGCTCGGCGAGGTGCAGCACCATCTCTCGGCTGGGGCGCGACCGTCCGGTCTCGACGAAGCTCAGGTGGCGGGTGGTGACCCCGGACAGGTTGGCCAGGTCGAGCTGGCTCAGACGGCGGCGTTGGCGCCACAAGCGCAGGAGGCCGCCGATCGACAGGACCTCCGCGGGCCGTGCCGTGTCGGTGGGCCGACTGCTGATCAGCGTCATCGTGGCGACGGTACCCGTGCGATCCGGTGACGACGATTCCCTCGGAGGGAATCGTCACCGGTCGAGCCGAGGCGCACGCTGCCCTGGACCAACCAGCCGGACGAATCCAGGAGAACCACCATGGACCTGACCCGCACCGAGACCATCGACGGCATGCTCGCCGAGTACGTGGCCTTCGCCGACCTGATCGGGGGACTCGACGCCACCGAGTGGGCCGCCACGTCGCGCTGCGACGGGTGGGAGGTGCGCGACGTCGCCGGACACGTCGTCGGGTTGTGCGAGGACGTCGTCGCCGGCGTGCCCGGGAGCCGCGACTCGGCGCAGGAGGCGGCGTCGCTGCGCGGCGAGGCGCCGGCCGTGGTCGCCGAGCGCCTGCGGGCCGCCGTCGAGCAGCTCCGCCTGCTCGGTCCCGGCCTCGACGACGACGACGCCTGGGCGTCACCGAGCGGGGTACCCGACCTGACGATGGGCGAGGGCATCCTCACGCTCTGGTACGACACGTTCGTCCACGCCGACGACATCCGCGCCGCGGTCGGTCGTCCCGCCGACGACGGTCCCGGGCTGCGAGCGGCCGTCGCCTACCTCGAGGGCGAGCTCAGCCGGCGGGGGTGGGGCCCGGCCCGCGTGCTCTTCCACGACCAGGGCGAGGGCTTCGGTGCGGTCGCGGCGAGTGGGGGAGGTGCCGGCAGCCCGGCGCACCGGGTGGAAGCCCGCGCCTTCGTCCTGGCCGCCACCGGTCGGATCGATGCAGCGACGATCGGCCTCGACCCCGACGTGAACATCTACGCCGCGGCGTAGGGCCGGTCAGGACCGGCGGTCGAGGCCCGCCTCGATGCCGTCGAGCAACCACCCGAGCGACCGATCGAACCGGGTGTCGTCGCGCATGTGGGCCTCGACCTGGGCCCACGCCTCTTCGAGGCCGAGGTCGGCCGCCAGCGCCTCGAGCGCCGGGTACTCGCCGGTGTCGAGCAGACCCTCGACGTAGGCGACCATCGTGTCGTCGGGGGCCGCGCCCGCCTTGGTGTTGTTGCGCTGGTTGACGCAGTAGCCGAAGACGTACTCGTCGAGTGCGCTCACGACGGCGAGCTTGGTGGCCAGGTCGACGTCGAGCGACGACACGGCCTGCAGCGCTCTGGTCGAAGTGGCGCACCCCGTTGGGGCCGACCGCGGGGTCGTCGGTGATGTCGAGCACCCAGGGATGGCGCTGCATCACCGCTCGGGTGCGGTGGGCGATCAGGGTGAGGGCGTCGCGCCACGACGGCGGCAGCGGCTCGTCGGGCGGGAGGACGATCTCGCCCATGATGGCGTCGCCCACCAGCGTGAGCAGCTCGTCCTTGGTGCGGATGTAGTGGTAGAGCGTCATCGTCCCGGCATCGAGCTCGGACGCGATGCGTCGCATCGACAAGGCGTCGGCGCCCTCGGCGTCGGCGATGCGGATGGCGGCCGCGGCGATCTGGTCGCGGGTGAAGCGGGGCTGGCGGCCGGTCGACTCGGAGCGGGTCCACACCTCGAGCATCTCGAGGTGCGACGAGAGGCGGTCGAGGTGCTCGGCCGCCCGGGCCGCCTTCTTCGAGAGCTTCTCCTGCTGGCGGGCGGTCTTGGAGGCCTTGGCGTCGAGCTTGCTGGCGTGAGCGTTGATCGACTGCTCGATCTTCACCGCGGCCTTCTCGACCGCCTTCTCGACCACCAGATCGCGCAGCGCCTCGGCCGTCGCCTGGGCCGTCGCCTGGGCCGTCGCTTGGGTTTGGTCCCCGCGGGTCGGCCGTTTCTTGGTTGCCATGTCGTACAGCGTACTGCTAACCTGTGCCGTACTATGTACGAACAAGACGTACGCCATACGAACTCTTCGGGGACCACCGCCGCCGGTGGGGTCGTGACCCGGGGCCTGGGCAAGCGGTTCGGCGACAACTGGGCGTTGCGCGATCTCGACCTCGACGTCGCGCCGGGCACCGTGCTCGGCCTGCTCGGCCACAACGGGGCGGGCAAGACCACGGCCATCCGCATCCTCACCACGTTGTCGTCACCCACCACCGGCTCGGCGCAGGTCGCGGGCATCGACGTGGTGGCCAACCCGGGCGCGGTCCGCCGGCGCATCGGCGTGGCCGCCCAGCAGGCCACGGTCGACGGGCTGCTCAACGGCCGGGCCAACCTCGAGATGGTCGGCCGGCTCCACCACCTGCCCAGGGCCAAGGCCCGGGCCCGCGCCGACGAGCTGCTCGAGCGGCTCGACCTCACCGATGCCGCCGACCAGCTGGTCAAGAACTTCTCCGGGGGCATGCGGCGCCGGCTCGACCTCGCCGCCAGCCTCGTGGCGGTGCCGCAGGTGCTCTTCCTCGACGAGCCCACCACCGGCCTCGACCCCCGCAGCCGCAACGACCTGTGGGACATCCTCCGCGGCCTGGTGCGCGACGGCACGACGGTCATCCTCACCACGCAGTACCTCGACGAGGCCGATCAGCTCGCCGACGACATCGTCGTGCTCGACCACGGTCGCACCGTGGCCCACGGCAGCCCCGACGAGCTCAAGCAGCAGATCGGCAACGACCGGGTCGACGTCACCGTGCCGTCGGTCAACGAGCTCGCCCACGCGGCCCGGGCCCTCGAGGTCTTCACCTCCGGCCCGCCGTCGTTCGACCACGACGAGCTGGTCGTCACCGTCCCCATCGTCGAGGGCGTGTCGCTCATGCAGGTGATGCGGGCGCTCGACTCGGCCGGGGTCGATGCCCTCGACCTCAACCGACGGCAGGCCACGCTCGACGACGTGTTCCTCGCTCTCACCAGCCCCGGCGGCGCCGGCGGCCCCGCGGCCGGCGACCCGGCCGGCGAGCTCCTGATCGACGAAGAGGTGTCCGCATGACCACCACCCTCGAGCCCACCGTCCAGCAGCCCGAGCCGCACTGGTCCGATCTCGACGACCACCGCAGCAGCCTGGCCACGCTGTGGAGCGACTCGGTGGTCTACGCCTCACGGAACATCGCCCACATCCGCCAGATCCCGGAGAAGCTGCTCGACGTCACCCTGCAGCCGCTGATGTTCGTGCTGCTGTTCGCCTACGTCTTCGGCGGAGCCATCGCGGTCAGCGGGGGCAGCTACCGCGAGTACGTCATCGCCGGCATCCTCATGCAGTCGCTGGCGTTCGGGCTCACCGGGCCGGCCACCGCCATCTCCACCGACCTCACCGAAGGCGTGATCGACCGCTTCCGTTCGCTGCCGGCGTCGCGCACCGCGTACCTGTTGGGCCACTACATGGCCGAGCTGGCCGGCATGGTGCTGTCGATCGTGGTGCTGCTCGCGGCCGGCCTCGTCGTGGGGTGGCGCACCCACACCGACGTCGGCCATGTCACCGGCGCGTTGCTGCTGTTGCTGCTCTTCGCCTCGGCCATGATCTGGATCGGCACGTGGATCGGCCTCAAGGTGCGGTCGCCCGACGCGGTCATGGGTGTCGGCTTCGTGGTGGTGTTCCCGCTGACGTTCCTGAGCAGCACGTTCGTCCCGATCGACACCCTGCCGACGGCGCTGCAGTACGTCGCCGCGTGGAACCCGATCAGCGTCATGGTGGGCGCCATCCGCGTGATGTTCGGCAACCCGAGCCTCCCGGTGACCGTGCACTCGTTCCCGCTCGAGCACCCCGTGCCGGCCGCCTTCGTCTACTGCCTGGTGCTGCTGGCCATCGCCGTCCCGGCGTCGCTCCGTCGCTACAAGGCCCGCACCAGCGACTGACCATCTGAAGGCTGGGCCGGTCGCCTCGCGCCAGCCCGATCCTTCAGATGCGGGAGTGGGCGAGACTGGGGCATGCGTCTCGCTGCCCTGGTCTCGGTCGCCGACGAGGTGGCCGCCACCAGCTCCCGCACGGCCAAGCGGTCGGCCATCGCCGGGCTGCTCCGCGACCTGCACCCCGACGAGATCGAACCGGCGGTCGGCTTCCTGGTGGGCGAGCCGGGCCAGGGCCGCATCGGGGTCGGCTGGGCCACGGTGGCGGCCATCCCCGAGGCGTCCGGCGACGGCGCCCCGCCCCTCGACGTCCTCGATCTCGACGAGGCCATCTCGCGGCTCGCGGGCACGACGGGGCCCGGGTCGGTCGCGGCCCGCGCCGAGGTCCTCGGCGCGCTGTTCGGCCGGGCGACGCCGCCGGAGGCCGCGTTCATGCGCCGCCTGCTGGTGGGCGAGCTGCGGCAGGGCGCGCTCGAGGGCGTGATGGCCGATGCCGTCGCCGAGGCCGCGTCGGTGCCGGCCACGGTGGTGCGTCGGGCGGTCATGCTCAGCGGCGACGTGCGCCGGGCCGCGCGGGTGGCCCTGACCGCAGGACGGCCGGGGCTCGAGGCGATCGGGCTCACGGTGTTCCAGCCGGTGCAGCCGATGCTGGCGTCGACGGCTGATCAGGTCGACGATGCCCTGGCCGACGGCCGGGCCGCCTCGGTGGAGTGGAAGCTCGACGGCGCCCGCATCCAGGTGCACCGTCAGGGCGAGTTGGTGCGGGTCTACACCCGCAACCTGAACGAGGTCACCGACCGGCTGCCCGAGGTGGTCGAGGTGGCCCGGTCGCTGCCCGCCCACGAGGTCGTGCTCGACGGCGAGGTGCTCGGCCTCGAGGGGGCCCGGCCCGAGGCGTTCCAGCAGACGATGAGCCGCTTCGGCCGCGACGACCCCGCGACCCACGGCCTGCGGCTGCGCCCGTTCTTCTTCGACGTGCTGCGGGTCGACGGCTCCGACCTGCTCGACGAGCCCCTGGTCGATCGGCTCGGTGCTCTCGACACGGTGGTCGGTCCTCACGCCATGCCGCGACTGGTCACGGCCGACCCCAGCGAGGCCGCCGCCTTCGTCGACGCCACGCTGGCCGCGGGCCACGAGGGGGTGATGGTCAAGGACCTGGCCAGTGCCTACTCGGCGGGCCGCCGGGGCAAGGCATGGCGGAAGGTCAAGCCGGTGCACACGTTCGACCTCGTCGTGCTGGGCGCCGAGTGGGGCCACGGCCGGCGGCGGGGCTGGCTGTCGAACCTGCACCTGGGCGCCCGCGACCCGTCCGACGGCAGCTTCGTGATGGTCGGCAAGACGTTCAAGGGCCTCACCGACGAGCTGCTCACCTGGCAGACCGCCGCCTTCCTCGAGCGCGAGATCGGGCGGGACGAGTACACGGTGCACGTCCGCCCCGACCTGGTGGTCGAGGTGGCCATCGACGGCGTGCAGGCCTCGACCCGCTACCCGGGCGGTGTCGCCCTGCGCTTCGCCCGGGTGAAGCGCTACCGGGAGGACAAGCTCGCCGCCGACGCCGACACCATCGACGCGCTGCAGGCCATGCTCCCCTGAGGCTCCCCTGAGCTCAGCGACCGGTGGCGGAGAAGTGCTGGTAGTCCTTGGCCGTGTTCCAGCTTCCGCCCCAGCCCCACCCGACGGCGGCGAACGCCGACACCAGCTCACCGCCGGCCACGGCCATGCCCGTGCGCACGTCTGACCGATCGAGGTAGGCGGCGCCGGCCGGGGGCTGCACGGACGAGCCCGACACGTAGGGGTTCTCGAGCGGGTTCACGTCGACCGCGCGCCCGTAGGCGTGCTGGGACCACGTGGACGGTGAGCCGGTCGAGGGCCGGCAGTTGAAGGCGGAGGTGTTGTCGTCGGCCATCGAGGCATCGTCGCTGGCGCCGTAGTGATCGACGGTCACGATCCTGCGGATGGGGAACCGAGCAGCCCGCAGCCGGTCGAACGCGGTCTGGGTGGCGCGCACGGCATCGACGTGCACGATCAGTGCGCCGTCGTGCTCGGCCCCGTCGAAGCCGACGTAGGTCACCGTCACCCGCCGGAGGTCGGCCGGCCCGACCGGGCAGCCCGCGTGCCAGCTCGCGCCCAGGTCGGTTGGGGTGACCCGTGCGACGCGCGGATCTCCTGCAGGTGGCACGGCCGGCGGGGCCTTGGGCGCCGCGGGGGGAGCGGCGGCCGACGAGGGGGCGACGGTCGTGCTCGGTGGCCCGGTCGTCGGCGGGGTGGTCTCGGTGGGCGGCACCAGGGTGGTCGTCGAGGTGGTGCTCGATTGCTCGGTGGTGGCTTCCACGGATGCCGCCGCGGTCACGTCGGTGTCACCAGCGCCGGCGCGGGCGTCGCCGGTTCCTCCGCACGCCGTGGCGATGAGACCGAGGGCCAGGGTGACCCCGAGCAGCTGCGCACCGGCTCGGACGTGAAGGCGCCCGGTTCGGACCATGCCGACGAGTATGGCGCTCATCCGCCGCCCCGTCCGGGGTCTCAGAGCCCGCCGGCGCGGCTGAGCGGCCACACCCGGAAGACGGCCTGCCCGACGATGCTCGACACGGGGATCGAGTCGAAGTAGCGGCTATCGGTGGAGTTGGTGCGGTTGTCGCCCATCACCCAGACGTGGCCCTCGGGGATGACGCACGGCGCGTCCGGGTTGCACGGATGGTCGCCGATGGCCTGGGTCGGCGTCCCCGGCGCGAGGTAGGGCTCGTCGATGGGTTGGCCGTTCACCAGCACGTGGCCGTCGGTGATGGTGACCGTCTCGCCACCCACGGCGATGACGCGCTTGATGAGGTCGTCCTCGACGGTCTCGAAGTCCTTGGGCTTGGTGAAGACCACCAGATCACCGCGGTGGGGGGAGTCGAACCGGTACGACCACTTGTTGACGAGGACCCGGTCGCCCACCTCGAGGCTGGGGGTCATCGACGCCGAGGGGATGGCGAACACCTGGGCCGTGGTCAGCTGGAGGGTCAGGGCCAGGAACGTGGCCGCGGCGAACACCACCATCCACTCGAGCGCGATCCGCGAGCGGTTCGGCTCGGCCTTGCGTTCGTGGCCCAGCCATCCGGCCAGGTCCGGTCGGCTGGCGAAGCTCGTCTTCACGTCGCCCGGACCGACCGCAGCTCGACATCAGTCATCGCTGCGACGGTACCGCGGCCCACGCCACCCGAAACCCGCGGGGCGACGGGTCAGGCGAAGCACGACGAGATGAAGGCGTCGAATCCGTCGGGGTCGGCGAGGATGCGCAGGTGGCCGCGGTCGTCCCGGCTCACGTCGAGCGCGGGGCAGAAGAACCCGCCGGCCGGCGTGAAGAAGTGAGGGGAGCCGATGACCCCGCGTCGCTCGCCCTCGGCGTGGTCGGCGTGAACGGCGGCCCGGTCCTCGTCGTCGACCCGGATGCCGAGATCGGCGGCGACCCGATCGAGCACGTCGGGCGAGGAGATGTCCTCGCCGTGCTCGAACAGGAGGTCGCGCAACGCCAGGCTGACCTGCTCACCGACGTCGGGACTGCAGCGGTACCCGGCGGCCGCCAGCGCGAGGGCGGGAAGGGAGGATGACGGGAACGACGACTCGGTGAAGCCGGCGAAGAGCGATGGAGCGACCTGCGACCGGAGCTCCTCGATCTCCTCGGCGATGAAGCGAGGGTCGAGGGGCTGGCCGTTGACGACCTCCAGCGGCCAGGCCCGTACCCTCAGTCCGACATCGCTGCGCCCGATGGCGTGGCGGTGCTCGACGAAGCGCCGCAGCCCCAGGTGGGTGAAGGGGCACGCCACGTCGGCGAACACCTCGACGACGATGGGTGTGTCGTTCACGTCGACCTCCGGGTCGCGATCAGTGGCTGAACTTCACGAGCATCATCTGTCACCCCGGGAGCTCCTTCGGGATCACGAGCTGTCGCAGGTAGCCGTGTCGCGGGGCGAGCGAGAGCCAGTCGGCGACGTCCAGATCGAGCGTCGCCAGCGCGCCCGTGGGGAACTTCGACTGCAGCTGCTGCATCGCCGCGTCGTCGCCGGCATCGGCGAGGAGCTCGACGAGGTCCTCGAGTCCGGGGTTGTGGCCGATCACCATGACCGAGTCGACTCGCGCCGGCAGGCCTCGGAGCAGGTCGAGCACATCGGGCCCCGAGGCGCCGTAGAGGGCGTCGTCCTGACGCACCTGGGCCTGGCCGAGCGCCCGGCGGACTCCGTCGAAGGTCGCCCGGGTCCGACGGGCGGGGGAGCACAGCACCACCTCTGGCCGGATGCCGGCGCGGTCGATGTGGCCGGCGAGGCGCTTCAGGTCGCGCTCGCCGCGCTCGGCCAACGGCCGGTCACGATCGGCGAGGTCCGGGCTCGCCCAGCTCGACTTGGCATGGCGGAGGACGTAGAGGGTCTTCATCGACGATCGCCAGTGAACACCTTCGGCCCGGCGTGGCCAACCAGGGGCCACCTGCCCCTGGTTGGCCCCTGGGGTTCAGGCCGGGGTGAGGCCGAGGTCGGCCTCGATGGCGGCGCGGGGCTTGGCGCCGACGCTGGCGGCGACCTGCTGGCCGTCACGGAACAGCGCGATGGTGGGGATGCCCTGGATGCGGTAGCGGCCGGCGATCGTGCTGTTGGCGTCGACGTCGACCTTCACGACCTTGAGCGCGCTGCCGTGGGCTTCGGCGAGCTTCTCGAGCTCGGGCGTGACCATGCGGCACGGACCACACCAGGCGGCCCAGAAGTCGACGACGACGGGGACCGTGGACTGGAGGACCTCGGTCTCGAAGGTGGCGGGGTCGTCGGCGTGGGTGATGGTGGCCATGGTGGCGGGTTCCTCTCGGATCAGGGGGCTGCAGTCCACTGAACAAGTACCCCTAGGGGTATATTCCCCCGACCAGCTCAGGGCGATTGCGCCGGTCGGGTGTCGATGACGCCCATCATCCCGAGGTCCTCGTGGTCGAGGATGTGGCAGTGGTAGACGGTCCGGCCCGGGATGTCGCGGAACGGGATGCGGAGGCGGACGGTCTGCCCGGCGGGGATGTTGACGGTGTCCTTCCACCCCGCGGGCAGGGCGGCGCCGTCGCTGCGTTCGACGACCCGGAACGGCCAGACGTGGAGGTGGAAGGGGTGGTCCATGGTCGAGGTGTTGTGGATCACCCAGTCCTCGGTGGTGCCGAGGGCGGTGGTGATGTCGACCCGGCCGGCATCGAAGCTGCGGCCGTCGATGCGGAACTGGCCATCGCCGCCGGATCCACCCATGCCCATGGTCATCGACAGGGTGATGTCCCGCGTTCGGGTCACCGGGTCGTCCGCCGGACTGCCGAGGTCGCGCAGCCGGGCCGGCAGCGCCGGTGCCGCCGCGCTCTCGCCGCTCACCTCGAGGGTGGCGATCGTGGTCGTTCCGCTGGTGGCCGTGCCGCTTCCCTGGCCGGAGCCCATCGCCCCACCCATGCCGCCCCCCATGCCGGGGCCCTGTCCGGCCATGCCCATGCTGCCGCGGTCGACGGTGCGGGTGACCAGGCCGTGGCTGCCGGGAGAGGTCACGGGGATCAGGATCTCGGCGCGCTCGCCGGGGACCAGCAGAAGCTCGTCGATGGCCTCGGGTCGGTCGAGGCGGCCGGCGTCGCTGCCGATGAGGTGGATCTGCTGTCCGTCGACGCGCAGCGCGTAGTACCGGGAGGGGCTGGCGTTGACGAGTCGCCAGTGCTCGAGCGTCCCGGAGCGAGCCGGTATGCGAGGCCTCGGGAGACCGTTGACGACGATGGCCGAGCCTTCGCGACCCGACATCCGCTGCATCATCGACACGTCGAGCACCGACGACGAGTCGCCGATGCCAGGGTCGGCGAGGACGATCAGTCGTGAGGTCGCGCCGACCAGTTCGGGAAGGAGGTCGAGGTCGTCCTCGATGATGATGGCGCCGGCCATCCCGCCGAACACCTGCGGGGCGACCTCGCCGTGGTGGTGGGGGTGGTACCAGAACGTGCCGGAGGGATGGTCGGTGGGGATCTGGTAGCGGTAGGTGTGACGCTGGCCCGGCCCGACCATCACGAAGGGGTCGTCGCTGTCGCCTTCCGGGGACACGTGCAGGCCGTGGGTGTGCAGGTTGGTGGCCGTGTCCAACTGGTTGTCGAGCTCGATGGTCAGCACGTCGCCGGGCCGGGCCCGTAGGGTCGGCCCCGGGGTGGAGCCGTTGTAGGTGAGCGCCCAGCGGGTACCGCCCCCGTAGGGAACCATCGCCGCGGCCGCGACGAGGGTGAGGTCGAGCCGTCCGTCCTTGCTGGCCAACTCCTCCGGCTGCGCGAAATCGGAGGACAGGTCGGGATTCGACGCCGTGGCACCACCTCGCGACGAGCCCGCGCTGCAGGCGGCCAGGCCTCCGGCCACGACGAGTGCCCCACCGGTACCGAGACCGACCAGGACCTGGCGGCGGCTCACGGGTCGGTGGGGCGCGGGTGTCACGCGACCCTCAGGGCGAGGCCGGCACGGATGGCGACGTAGGCGGCGAGCACGACGAGCAGGCCCACGAACCAGCGGACCAGGGTGACGGTGGGCAGTCGATCGGCGATGGTCTTGCCCACCGAGACACCGAGGAGCCCGGCGATGGTGAACGGGACGGCGACGGACCAGTCGATGCCGGTCGTGCTGACGCGCATGGCGAGGGCGACGGCCGAGTTGATGGCGATGACGAGCAGCGAGGTGCCGACCGCTTCGGCCATGTCGAACCCGAGGGCCAGCACCAGTGCGGGGACGACGACGAAGCCGCCGCCGACGCCGAAGAACCCCGTGATGAAGCCGACCACCGTGCCCAGGCCCAGGACCTTGGCGACGACGGCCGGCGTCACCCTGGTCCGGGTGATCACGGCGGAACCGACCACCGGCTCGGGTTCGGGGTAGAGCTCGAAGTCCTCGTCACCGGCGCCGGGCTCGTCCTGGTTGACCCACATCCGCCACGCCGCGATCAGCATGAGCCCGGAGAAGGCCAGCAACAGGACGTTGGGGTCCACCGAGTGGTTCAGCTTGGAGCCGATGAGCGACCCGCCCACGCCGGCGAGGCCGAACAGGACGCCCGGCAGGACGCGCACCCGCCCGGCCCGCAGGTGAGCGAACATGCCGCCCAGCGCCGTCGCGCCGACGACGACGAGCGAGGTGGTGGTGGCCGCCTTCGGGCTCTCACCGGCGGCGTAGACGAGGACGGGGACCGCCAGGATCGAGCCACCGCCACCGAGCGCTCCGAGGGAGATGCCGATCAGGAAGCCCAACGGGGAGACGAGGAGCGCTCGGCCGTTCATGCGTCCTCACCCGGTCCGAACATACCCATAGGGGTACCTTATCCCGCTCCCCGAACAAACCCCTAGGGGTATGGTCCCAATGGAGATCGAACCGGACCCGGACCCTGGAGGACACCGCGGTGGATGCCGACAAGCTCAACCTCTTCTCGTTCCTCGTGTTCTCGAAGCTCGAGGGGGCGTTGACCTCGGGGATGATCCACCTCGGCGATGCGCTCGGCCTCTACTCGGCGATGAAGGCCGCCGAGGGGCCGGTCAGCTCGAGCGACCTCGCGGATCTCGCCGGGCTCGACGAGCGTTGGGTGCGCGAGTGGGCCTACAACCAGGCCGCGGCCCACATCATCGAGTGTGACGCCGATGAGCGGTTCAGCCTCTCGGACGAGGCCGCCGCCGTGCTGGCGACGCCGGACCACCCCGCGTTCGGGATGGGCATGTTCCACCGACTCCCGCAGACGATGGAGAGCCTGCGGGCCATGCCCCAGAGCTTCCGCACGGGGATCGGCCACGACTACGACAGCCACGGACCCGAGGGCGCGATCGGCATCGAGCGCAGCTTCGAGCCCTGGAACCGCTCGTATCTCATACCGACGGTGCTCCCTGCCCTCGACGGCGTCGTCGATCGCCTCGAGTCCGGCATCACGGTCGCCGACGTGGGCTGCGGGGCCGGGGGTGCGCTGCTGCTGATGGCGGAGCGGTTCCCGCACAGCACGTTCCACGGCTACGACATCAGCGCTCACGCCCTCGCCCGGGCCGAGGAGAAGAAGGCCGAGGCCGGCGTGGACAACGTCACGTTCCACAACGCTCGTGACGAACCGCTGCCGTCGGACCACTCGATCGGCTTCGTCACGACGTTCGACTGCATCCACGACATGACCCACCCGCCCGAGATGATGGAGGCGCTGCGCCGCGCCATCGCACCGGACGGCTCGTGGCTCCTCGTCGACATCAAGGCTCACGAGACCTTCGCGCTGAACGCCGCGAAGAACCCGATGGCCTCACTGATGTACGGCGTCAGCGTGCTGTCGTGCATGTCGTCGGCGCTGTCCGAACCCGGCGGCGCCGGCCTCGGTACGCTCGGACTCCCGGCGAGCAAGGCCGAGGAGATGGCCATGGCCGCCGGATTCACGAGGTTCCGCCGGCTCGATGTCGATCACGCGGTCAACGCGTTCTACGAGATCCGCCCCTGACCTCGCTGTTGGATACCCCCAGGGGTATTGCTAGCATCGAAGCGGAGGGTCATCGCCGGCCTCCCGCCCGCCCGTCGACCAGAGGTTCGTCGCCATGATCTTCAAGCAGTACGAGCTCGGATGCCTGTCGCTCTACTCCTACCTGGTCGGCGACGAGACCACCGGTCGGGCCGTCATCGTCGATCCCCAGCGCGACATCAGCCAGTACCTCGCCGATGCCGAGGCGAGCGGTCTGCGCATCGAGCGGGTCATCGAGACGCACTTCCACGCCGACTTCCTGTCCGGGCACCTCGAGCTGGCGGCGGCCACCGGTGCGGTCATCTCCTACGGCGACACGGCTCAGCCCGACTTCGCCTTCGAAGGCCTCGCCCACGGTCAGCGGCTCTCCCTGGGCGAGGTCGCCCTCGAGATCCGCCACACGCCGGGCCACACCCCGGAGTCGATCTCGATCGTCGTCTTCGAGCACGAGCGGCGCCGACCCCTGGGCCGTGCTCACCGGTGACGCGCTGTTCATCGGCGACGTCGGCCGGCCCGACCTGCTGACCTCCATCGGATGGTCGGCCGACGACCTGGCCCGCCAGCTCTACCACTCGCTGCACGAGCAGCTGCTGACGCTGCCCGACGCCACCCTCGTCTACCCCGCCCACGGGGCCGGGTCGGCATGCGGGAAGAACCTCTCGACCGCGACCGAGTCGACCATCGGCGAGCAGCGGCGCCACGAACTACGCGCTCGCCCCCATGACCGTGGACCAGTTCGTCGAAGCTGTCACCCAGGGTCAGTCCGTCGCTCCGCTCTACTTCGCCTTCGCCGCCAACGCGAACCGCAAGGAGCGCGAGCTGCTCGACGAGACCGACGAGCTCCCCGTCTTCGACCTCGACGAGGTGATCCGACGACAGGCGGAGGGGGCAGTCGTGCTCGACACCCGGCCCGCCGACCTGTTCGCGTCGGGGCACCTGCGAGGCTCGATCAACGTCGGCCTCGACGGCCGCTTCGCCGAGTACGCCGGAGACGTCCTGCGCCCCGGGCAGTCGGTCATCGTCATCACCGAACCGGGGCTCGAGCGGGAGGCTCGGGTGCGCCTCGCCCGCATCGGGTTCGACCACGTCGTCGGTGCGCTCGGCGGCATCACCCAGCAGCTCGCGGAGCGGCCCGACCTGGCCGCTCCGGCGCCAGCGCATCACCGCGGCGGAGCTCGAGGCGTGGCGTCGGGACGACCCGAGCCTGCAGATCGTCGACGTCCGCAACCCCACCGAGCGATCCGTCGGCAGCATCGACGGGTCGGTCAACCTGCCGTTGCCCACGCTGCTCGATCGGCTCGGCGACCTCGACCCGCACCGCCCGACCCTCGTCTACTGCGCCGGCGGCTACCGGTCGGCCACGGCCGCGTCGTTGTTGCGCTCGAAGGGCTTCACCACCGTCGCCGAGCTCTTCGGCGGATACAACTCGAGCCTCGACAACCTCGGCTCCGGGACCCCCGCTCCGGCCGGTCGCTGAGCGAGCGAGCCGAGGACCCGCCCTGACCGACCCGGGCGTCTGCTCCGGGACGCGCCGGTGCGGCCGCGAGGTCGGGGCTCGCGGCCGGGTCGGCGTCGCGGTGGTGTCGTGGGTCAGGCGGGTTGGAGGTGGCGGCGGTGGCCGGTGGGACTTCGGCCGCGGTGGCGTTGGCTGTGCAACGTCTGTCCCAGCGGGGTGGTCCAGGTGAAGCGCTGACCGGTGGTGGCGGTCATGGTCCAGCCGGAGCGGTGGGTGACGCCGTGGTGGTAGCGGCACAACAGGGCCAGATTCTTGATGTCGGTGGGTCCGTCGTCGTCCCACCAGGTGACGTGGTGGGCGTCGCACCAGCCGACCGGGGCGTCACAGCCCGGGAAGATGCAGCCGCCGTCGCGGCGCTTGAGGGCCCGGCGTTGTTCCGGCGGTTGGCGAGGCGGATCTGGCGGCCCATGTCCAGCGGGACGCCCAGCGCGTCGACGATCAGCGCGGTGATGACCGGGTCGCACAACAAACAGGCGGCCACGTGATGGGGCACGTGGAACCCGTCGGGTGTGGTCGCCGGCCCGCAGTGGTCGGTGAGCGGGTTGTGGCCGCCCCGATCCGCGCGGTCGGCCAGCGCGGTCCGGTGGTACGGGTCGAACACCTCGGGCCAGCGGCCCGGCTCAGCTGGTTCGCGCCGGTCGCGCCGGTCGATGAGCTGGCGCGCACCGGTCGAGTCGGTCGCGCCGGTCGAACCCTGGGTGTGGGGCGTGGTGGCTTCGATGACGAGGGTGACATCGCAGGCCGGGCCGGTGGAGGTGTCGCCGCGGTCGACCGTGGAGCCGCGCAGCACGAGCTCGGCCAGTGCCAGGGCCAGCACCGTGGCCCGGGTCGGCAGCGGCAGCTCCGGACAGAGGTCGTGGTCGGCCTGTGACAGCCGCAGGAACAGCCGATCGGCGTGGGCCTCGACGCACTGGCGGAACACCAGCGCCTGCTCACCCACCAGCTCACCGGCCACCCCGACACTGACCCGTCGGGCAACGGGGTCAGGTGGAGCCGGTTGCGGGCCAGGTCCCGGTTGGGGTCATAGCCCCCGTCCTGGTCGAGCAGCGCCACCGTGTGCTCCAACTGATGCTTCCAGTCGACGAACGACGTGACCTGAGCCAACTCGACCCACACCGACACCCCGGCCTCGACCTGATCCCCCACCCGAGGGTTGGCGGCGGCCCGGGCCAGCTCGGCGGCGTGATCGACGCTGACCGCCCCGGACGCCACCGCCTCGGCCACCAGCGACAGGCGCCGCAGGCCCATGCCGAGACCGCTTGCGCCGGTTCACCCCGGCCCGGTCGACCTTGGCCTCGGCCGCCACCCACGGGGCCGTCTTCAACCCGAACCGCTGGTCGGTCACCCCCCGGGCCTGCAGCTCACCCAACAGCCGGGCATCAGCCACCTCGACCGCGGAGCGCAGCGCCTCCCACTCGACCACAGCCGCCAGCAGCTCGTCATCGGACAGCATCGACAGATCCTCACCGGCCGCCGAACGGCACTGCTGGGAGAGATCCGCCACATCGAACATGCATATGATGATAGCCGAGCAGAACACTCAGATCAACAGATCTACGTGTGACAGATGACCGCATCTGACCATCACGGGTGAATGTTGGCGTTCAGGGCAGAGGTCTTCCGGCCGTGCGCTTGTCGGCGGACCGCGGCCGGGAGAACATGATCAGCGGACCACGACGAGCAGATGATGGGGAGCGTCGCATGACCAGCTTCGATGACCGTCCGAACACCGCGGTGCTGGTGGTGGACGTCCAGAACGACGTGGTGGCCAACGCCTACGACCGCGACGCGGTGATCGCGAACATCCGGAGCCTGGTCGACCGGGCCCGCGCCGAGCAGGTTCCGGTGATCTGGGTGCAGCACTCCGACGACAACCTGACCGAGGGCAGCGATGGCTGGGAGTACGTGCCCGAGCTGCAGCGTCAGGATTCGGAGCCCCTGGTCCACAAGCGCCACGGCGACTCGTTCGAGGCCACCACGCTGGAGTCCGAGCTGGCTCGGCGTGGAGTCGGTCGCGTGGTCGTCATCGGGGCGCAGACCGATGCCTGCATCCGCGCCACGCTGCACGGCGCCTTCGTCCGTGGCTACGACACCGTCCTCGTCAGCGACGCGCACACCACGGAGGACTTCTCCGAGTACGGCCTCCCCCCAGCCGACGAAGTCATCGCCCACACCAACATGTACTGGACCTGGCAGTCGGGCCCGGAGCGCACGGCGAGCGTGGTGGAGACCGCCGACGTCGGCTTCGAGCCGACCGACGGAGCAGCCACGGGGTAACCCTTGGCCGGTTGAGTGGTGGGTCAATCCCAAATCTGGGCACTGATCGACACAATGTCGTGGATTGGTGCACAGACTTCGCCGGGGCCGCTCAGGTCAGCGCACTCAGAACGCTGATGGTCATCGGTGCCCTCCGATCGAAGAGGCCTTCTGGAAACCAGATCTTGTCACCCGGCAGGTTGCGTGCGTCCGGTCACGACGTCGCTCGCTCAGCCGAGATTCGGTAGCACCGCTCCGGTCGCTGCTTGCCCTTCAGACGGAGCTCACGCGGGGTGCCGGGAGGGCGGGGAAGTCCCGCAGCCACGCGTTCCGACAACAGGATCTCACCGCCGCCGGCCTCGCCCTGGAGCCGAGACGCGGTGTTCACGACGTCGCCGACGGCCGTGAAGTCGAAGACGTCGCGTTCTCCGATGTTGCCGACGTAGGCGTCGCCGATGTCGAGGCCGATCCCCACTTCGGTGAACGGGCCGGCGTCGCTGCCGTAACCAACAGCCTGCAGAAGCGCAAGCGCGTGCTCGACCATGAGCTCAGGCACGTGTTCCCGCTGGAGGCGACGCTGCACGTCTGGCAGGTACAACGCCATCACCTCGTCCCCTACGACCTTGTCGATGATCGCCTCGGGAAACAGGACGCGCTCGGCACACCCGTAGAACCTGCGCAGCAGATCGGCGATGGCGGCCGCATCAGTGGTCTCCGAGCGAGAGGTGAAGCCGCGGAGATCGGCGAACATGACGCCGGTGTAGAGCGTCATGCCGCCCGGTGGCGAAGATTCCACGCACGTCGCGCACAGCGTCGGGTTCTTGCGGGAAGGGCGGTATCCGAGCGGCCCGACCACGAACCGGCCGGGCCCAGCAAACGGTGCGCCGCACACCCCGCAACGGGGACTGCTCGGTAGCGCACGCCATACCCGCTTGACCGCTCTGACACCAACCGAATCGGTCAGATGCCACACAACGGCCCAATCCTCTGGACCGAGCGGCTCGCTCTTGCCCTTTCGGGCACGACGACGGATCTCGCGTAAGACGACGCGCTGATAGAGCGTGCGCTGCGAAGCGGAATCCTGGGGCCGGCTTCCCCCCATGGGCACAGGATGCCCGATCTGCCGTGACCGTGCATTCGCGGGGATTGCTCCGGGACATGCGGCGCCCGTCGGTTGATCAGCGTCAGCCGCCCTTGGCCGGCATCACGGCATTGGACCGGGTTCTGGGTCGATCGGGATCCATCGGCCCACGTCGTCGTGCCAACGCACCCACTCGCCGTGGACCTCATCCCGGCATCACGCGTGGAATCCATGAGGATCGAGATGTGACTCGAGACGCCACCAGCGTCAGCTCCGCCTGCCATGGAACGAGCGCACAGAGTAGGAACACCCCATTGCCCACTGCTCACTGCGGTGCGCGAGGAGGGACTTGAACCCTCACACCCTTTCGGGCACAGGAACCTGAATCCTGCGCGTCTGCCAATTCCGCCACTCGCGCGAGTTGCGAGCCATGAGGGTATCCCATCGCCCCCGCGGCGCGACAACGCGGAATCGGTGCTCGCGGTCGGACCGGCTGCCCTCCAGCGCCGAGGCTCGCGCCGGTAGCCTGTCTCGCTGATGGGGATCAAGGGCTTCGAACGGTCACTCGAGAACATGGTGGAGGGTGCCTTCGCCCGCGTGTTCCGCAGTGGCCTGCGCCCGATCGAGCTCGGCCGCCGGCTGGTGCGGGAGATGGACGACAACCGCTCGGTCGACGTCCGGGGCCGCACCATCGTGCCCAACGCCTTCGCCATCACCGTCAGCCAGGACGACTACGACCGCTTCGCCGAGATCGGCGACTCGCTGGCCCGCGAGCTGTGCGACGCCGCCCGCGAGCACGCCCACGACGAGGCCTACGTGTTCATGGGCCCCGTCACCGTCGACATCGAGCCCTCGGCGTCCGACCACCCCGGCACGTTCACCATCGTCGGCCGCATGAAGGAGGGCCCGGGCGGCGTGGGCGCCGGGTCGCTGGTGCTGTCGAACGGCACGAGGGTCACCCTCGGAGAGCGGGCCGTGACCATCGGGCGCATGCCCGAGTGCGACCTGATCCTCACCGACACCAACGTGAGTCGCCGCCACGCCGAGATCCGCCCGACGCCCGACGGGTTCGCCCTGGTCGACCTCGGATCGACAAACGGCTGCCGGGTGAACGGGGTGCTGGTCACCCAGCGGGACCTCCGCGACGGCGACGAGCTCACCTTCGGCAACACCCGGATCGTGTTCCAGGCCTCCTGACCCCGAGCCGACCCCTGGACCGACGTCGGGCCCGGTCGGCCTGACGGCTGAGCCGGGGCTGGCCTCGTTCGTCGTCGACCGGCCGGTAATCTCCACGGCACCGTGTCGGAGCAACTCCTCTTCATCCTCAAGCTGTGCCTGCTGGCGCTGCTCTACCTCTTCTTCTTCCGCGTGCTCCGGGCCGTCTGGGCCGAGCTGCGACCGCCGAAGCTGATCGAGGTCTCGCCCCGCGTCGCGGCCGCGGCCGGCCCGCCCAGGGGTCGCTCGGCGCGCAAGGCGGCCAAGCAGCAGCGCACCCAGGCCCCGGCCCAGCCCCGACTCGTGGTGGTCGAGCCGGCCGACCAGCGCGGGCGGGTGTTCCCCTTGGGGGCGGAGATGACCGTCGGTCGCGCGGCCGGCTGCCAGATCACGCTCGACGACACCTACGCCTCGCAGATCCACGCTCGCGTCTTCCAGCGCGACGGCCAGTTCCTGGTCGAGGACCTCGGCTCCACCAACGGCACCTACCTCAACCGGCAGAAGGTCGCCGGGCCGATGGTCATGCGCGCCGGCGACAAGATGCAGATCGGCAACACCGTCATGGAGCTGGCGTGATCCGACTCGGCTGGGGCTCGGCCTCCGACGTCGGGCGTGCCCGCCAGCAGAACGAGGACTTCCTCTTCACCGCCGAGGGGCTCTACGTCGTGGCCGACGGCATGGGTGGCCATCAGGGCGGCGCGGTGGCGTCGGAGCTGGCGGTGTCGTCGCTGCGCTCGCACGTCGACGGCATGGAGGCCCTCACCACCGACGCGCTGGTGCAGGCGGTGCAGCTGGCCAACGAGTCCGTGGTGTCGGCCGCCACCGACGACCCCGAGCTGGCGGGCATGGGCACCACGCTGTGCGCCATCGCCGTCGTGACGGTGCCGGACGAAGGCGTCGAGCGCCTGGCCATCGTCAACGTCGGCGACTCCCGCGTCTACCTGCTGAAGGACGGCCAGCTCGAGCAGGTCACCGACGACCACAGCCTGGTGGCCTCGCTCGAGCGCCAGGGCCGGCTGACTCGGGCCGAGGCCGCCGTGCACCCGCAGCGGAACATCATCACCCGGGCCCTCGGCATCGACGCCCGGGTCATGGTCGACTCGTGGGAGGTCGTGCCCGATCCCGGGCGACCGCTACGTGCTCTGCAGCGACGGCCTGTTCAACGAGGTCGAGGAGAACCGCATCGCGGCCACCCTCCGCAAGCTCGCCGACCCGAACGACGCGGCCAGCGAGCTGGTGCGGCTGGCCAACGAGGGCGGAGGCCGCGACAACATCAGCGTCGTCATCGTCGACGTCCTCGGCGACGAGGGCACGACCGCCGTGGAGGACGCCGCCACCGGCACCGCCGGCGGCGATCGGGTCGTCGCCGCCGTGTCGGGCGAGTCGCGCATCGCCAAGGGCGTCGCCCTCGACCTGGGGGAGGGCCCGCCGGTCGGCGCGGCCATGAGCCGAGCCGACCGCCGTCGCCTGAAGAAGGCGTCGCGCGCGCCCCGGCCCCGGCGGGTCACGTGGCGCCTGGTGCTCTACCTCGTGGCCGTGCTGGCGGTCATCGGCGTCGCGTTCGGGGCCCTCACCTACTACGGCCGCCACACCTACTTCGTCGGCTTCGACGCCGACGCCGTGGTGATCTACCAGGGCCGGCCGGGTGGCGTGCTGTGGATGCAGCCCGAGATCGTCGAGCGCACGCCCTACACCCGCGCCGACGTGCCGGTCGGCGTGGTGGCCGAGCTCGAGCGGGGCAAGATCGAGCCCACCCGGGAAGATGCCGCCGCGTACGTCACCAACATCCGTGACCAGATCGCCGTCACCGGATCGTCGACCACCTTCACGACACCGGTCCCCACCACTCCCGCGTCCTCCGGGAACTGACCGTGGGGTCGCGTCGGCGCAACACGGAGCTGGGCCTGCTCGTCATGGTCGTGATCATCGTCGGCGCCGCGCTACGTGCTGGCCAGCCTCGGGTCCGAGCACCAGATCCCGCTCAACATCGGGCCGTTCCTGCTGATGGTGCTCGGCCTCATGCTGTTCGCCCACCTCGTCGTGCGGCGCCTCGCCCCCGACGCCGACCCCATCCTGTTGCCGGTGGCCGCGCTGCTCAACGGCATCGGCTACGTGGTCATCACCAGCCTCAACGAGAAGCTCGCCGCGCTGCAGGCCACGTGGACGCTCGTCAGCATCGCCGGGTTCGCCGGCGTGCTCCTGGTCGTGCGGCGCACCCGATCGGTCGAGCGCTACCGCTACACCTTCGCCGTCGTCGGCATCGGGCTGCTGCTGCTGCCGCTCGTGCCGGGCGTCGGCCGGGCGATCCACGGCTCGCGGATCTGGGTCAGCATCGGCCCCATCGGGTTCCAGCCCGGCGAGCTGGCCAAGATCTCGCTCGCCATCTTCTTCGCGTCGTACCTCGTCGAGAAGCGCGAGCTGCTGGCCATGCGGTCGTTCCGCGTCGGCCCCCTCAGCCTGCCCGATCCCAAGCACCTCGGCCCGGTGCTCGTGGCGTGGGGGCTCTCGATCGTGGTGATGGTCGCCGAGCGCGACCTCGGTTCGTCGCTGCTGTTCTTCACCCTGTTCATCGTGATGCTCTGGGTGGCCACGTCCCGGCCGTCCTACCTCGTGGCCGGCGCCGCGATGTTCAGCGTCGCCGCGTGGGTGTCGTGGAAGTCGTTCGGGCACGTGCAGAGCCGGGTCACCACGTGGCTCGATCCGTGGAAGGACCCCAACGGCGACAGCTTCCAGATCGTGCAAGGGCTGGTTCGCCATGGCCAACGGCGGCCTGACCGGCACCGGGCTCGGGCCTGGGCAACCAGCAGCGCATCCCCTTCATCGAGAGCGACTTCATCTTCGTGGCGGTCGCCCAGGAGCTCGGCCTGTTCGGCGCCACGCTCGTGCTCGCCGCCTACCTGCTGCTGGTGGGCTCGGGGCTGCGCATCGCGGCCCGGTCCGAGCACGCCTTCGACAAGCTGCTGGCCGTCGGCCTGAGCACCCTGCATCGGCGTGCAGGCCTTCATCATCATCGGCGGCATCGTCCGGGTGCTCCCGCTCACCGGCGTGACGCTGCCGTTCATCGCCTACGGCGGATCGTCGCTCGTGTCGAGCTGGATCATCCTGGCGCTGCTGCTGCGGATCTCCGACGAGAGCCACCGCCGGGCGGCCGAGAAGCTGGCGGTGGCGACCGCGTGAACACCCAGATCCGCCGCCTCGGCATCGGCCTCATCGCCTGCTACGTCGCGCTCTTCGTGATGCTCAACTGGATCCAGTTCGTGCACAAGGACGAGCTCGACAACAACGCCAACAACACCATCGGCGTGAAGCAGGACTTCAACAAGCCGCGGGGCACCATCACCTCGGCCGACGGCGCGCTGATCGCCCAGTCCGTCGAGCAGCCCACCGGTAGCGAGTTCACGTACCAGCGGACCTATCCCGAGGCCGACCTGTTCGCCCAGATGAGCGGCTTCTACTCGTTCCGGCTCGGGGCGAGCGGGCTGGAGAAGACCTACAACGACGAGCTGGCCGGGCAGACCATCAGCCAGCAGGTCAGCGGGTTCGCCGACCTGCTCAACCCGCGCCCTCAGGTCGGCAACCTCACCCTCACCGTGCGCAAGGACCTGCAGCAGGTCGCCAGGGACGCGCTCGGCGACCGCGAGGGGTCGGTGGTGGCCATCGACCCCAAGACCGGGTCGCTGCTGGCCTTCTGGAGCTTCCCGTCCTACGACCCCAACGCTCATCTCGACCAACGACCTCGACGCCGGCGCAGGGCGCGTACGACGCGCTGCTGAAGGCGGACGGGCAGCCGTTGCGGGCCCACCAGTACCAGGAGCGCTACTTCCCCGGGTCGACGTTCAAGGCGGTCACCGGCTCGATCGGCGTGAACACCGGCGTCGTCACGGTCGACTCGCCGTCGTACCCGGTGGCCACGAGCTACACGCCACCGAACACCACCAAGTCGATCAGCAACTTCGGCGGCGAGGCCTGCGGCGGCACGCTGTACCCGATCCTGCGGGTGTCGTGTAACTCGGCCTTCGCCCAGATGGGCACCGAGACCATCGGCCCCGACAAGATGATCGCCGGCGCCGA
>CAWEJD010000003.1:0-70765 GCA_963809335.1 uncultured Microthrixaceae bacterium
AAGCAGCGGCGTGTTCGTGTCGACCATGGCGGAAGATTTGCGTACCGGTGCGGCGCGTGGCTATTCCATAGCGAGGACGACGACGGGGGAAGGTGAGGCTCGCATGGCCGACGATCGACTCGTGCCGCTGCCGGTCGGGCTCGCGACCTCCATCGGGAGCCTGCCCCACTACGACCCGTCCGAGGCGGTCGACTTCGTGCTGCGCCACCAGCACAAGCTGCCGGCCGCGCCCTCGCTCCCGGCCCGCTCGCGCCGCGAGGGGATGATCGCCCAGGCCGCCCACGGCGTCGCCGGCGTCACCGTGCTCGACGACGGCTCGCTCGTCATCGACGACGGCGCCCTCGACCCCGAGGCGCCGCTTACCGATCCGGGGTTCGCGTCGGACAGCTTCGTGGGCCTGCGGGCGTTCCTCACGACCGTCGCCGACCGTCGGGGCCCCATCAAGATCTCGCTCACCGGCCCGGTCACCTTCGGCATGGCGCTGCACTCGGTGGGCGTCGCGCCCGACCTGGCCTTCCGGGTGGCCGGCGCCGCCACCGCCCAGCGCGCCCGGGCGCTGGTGCAGTACGTGGGCCAGCGTGTGCCCCAGGCCCAGGTCGTGACCTTCGTCGACGAGCCCAGCCTCACCGCGGCCATGCACCCCGAGTTCCCGATCGCCCCGCTCGACGCCATCGACCTCGTGTCGGGCACGCTCGCCGCGCTCGAGCGGATGTCGATCACCGGGCTCCACTGCTGCGGCCGGGCCGACTGGCGGCTGATCATGCAGGCCGGCCCGCAGATCCTGTCGATGCCGACCGACGCCGGAGTCGAGCAGGCGGCCGGCGCGCTGGCCGGCTTCCTCGAGCGCGGCGGATGGGTGGCGTGGGGCGCGGTGCCCACCGACGGCCCGGTCGGGACCACCGTCGAACGGCTCTGGCGCCAGCTGTCGACGCAGTGGTGCGAGCTGGTGACCTCCGGCGGCTGCGACCCCGTCCGGCTGCGCACGCAGGCCATGATCACGCCGGCCTGCGGGCTCTGGCGACACGGCGTGCCCCAGGCCGAGCAGGTGCTCGAGTTCGCCAACCGGCTGGCCGAGCGCCTGCACGACCAGGCCATCGGCGTCCGCCTGTCCGTCGGCGCCTGACCCCGACGTTGACAATTCCGGCGATGGGGGCGACACTGCTCCGGATGCAGACCCCGACCGGACTCCTTCTTCTCATGTAGGCGAGTGCCCCCACAGCGGCACTCGCCGAAGCTCCTGCGCCCCCGGGCTCGGGAGCTTCTTGCGTTTTCGGGGTCAGGTCGACCCACCATCACCACCCACACGAACAAGTCAGATCAGGACGTGAATCCCATGCCACCCCAGCCTGCGCAGCCGAAGACGATGCCGTTCGACAGGTACCAGCCGTTCGTGCCGCTCGAGCTCCCCGACCGCACGTGGCCGGACAACAAGCTCACCAAGGCGCCGCGGTGGTGCTCGGTCGACCTGCGCGACGGCAACCAGGCCCTGATCGACCCGATGGACCCCGAGCGCAAGCGGCGCATGTTCGACGCGCTCGTGGCCATGGGCTTCAAGGAGATCGAGGTCGGCTTCCCGTCGGCCAGCCAGCCCGACTTCGACTTCGTCCGCCAGCTGATCGAGGAGGACCTGATCCCCGACGACGTCACGATCCAGGTGCTGACCCAGTGCCGCCAGGACCTGATCGAGCGCACCTACGAGTGCCTCCAGGGCGCGCCGCGGGCGATCGTGCACTTCTACAACTCGACCTCGGTGCTGCAGCGCCGCGTGGTGTTCGGGCTCGACAAGGCCGGCATCACCGAGATCGCGGTCAACGCGGCCCGGCTGTGCCGCAAGCTCGAGGAGACGCTGCCGGGCACCGACGTCCGCTACGAGTACTCGCCCGAGAGCTACACCGGCACCGAGATCGAGTACGCGGTCGAGATCTGCGACGCGGTGGCCGACGTCATCGAGCCGACGCCCGACCGGCCGCTGATCATGAACCTGCCGGCCACGGTCGAGATGTACACGCCCGAACATCTACGCCGACACCATCGAGTGGTTCCTGCGCACCGTGCGCAACCGCGAGTCGGTCATCCTGTCGCTGCACCCGCACAACGACCGGGGCTGCGCGGTGGCCGCGGCCGAGCTCGGCGTGCTGGCCGGCGCCGACCGGGTCGAGGGCACGCTGTTCGGCAACGGCGAGCGCACCGGCAACGTCGACGTCGTCACGCTGGCCATGAACCTGTTCAGCCAGGGCGTCGACCCCGAGCTCGACATCACCGACATCGACGCGCTGCGCCGGGTGGCCGAGTACTGCAACCGCCTGCCGGTGCACGAGCGCCATCCCTACGTCGGCGACCTCGTCTACACCGCGTTCTCCGGCTCGCACCAGGACGCCATCAAGAAGGGCTTCGCCGCGCTCTACGCCGAGGCCGAGGCGGCCGGCCGCGGCAAGGACTACGAGGTCTGGGAGGTGCCCTACCTGCCCATCGACCCGACCCACGTCGGCCGCGACCTACGAGGCGGTCATCCGCGTCAACAGCCAGTCGGGCAAGGGCGGCGTCGCCTACATCATGGAGTCCGAGCACGGCTTCGACCTGCCCCGCCGGCTCCAGATCGAGTTCTCCAAGAGCATCCAGGCCATCACCGAGGACACCGGCACCGAGATCGACGCCGGTCGAGATGTGGGAGGCGTTCACCGGCGACCTACCTGCCCGAGGAGCCGTCGATCGTGCTGCGCAGCCACGAGGTCGCCACCGACGACGACGACGTGTCGACGCTCACCGCCCAGCTGCTCGTCGACGGCGAGCCGGTCACGGTGACCGGCCGGGCAACGGGCCGATCGCCGCGTTCGTCGCCGGCCTGCGCGACGGCGCCGGCATCGAGCTCGACGTGGTCGACTACCACGAGCACTCGCTCGGCTCGGGGGCCGACGCCACCGCGGTGGCCTACGTCGAGATCGATCGACGGCGAGGGCGTCACCCGCTGGGGCGTCGGCACCCACCCCAACATCATCACCGCCTCGCTGCGGGCCGTGCTCTCGGCCGTCCACCGCGTCCGCGCAGGAGATGTCGGGCGCTGACCCCTCCGGAGGCGTCACACCCCCCCGGTAACCTGGCCGCCGTGCCCGAGCCCGAGCCGTTCGATCCCGCCGAGCGCGTCGAGCAGCTGCGCGCCACGATCCGCTACCACAACCGTCGCTACTACGAGCTCGACGAGCCCGAGATCCCCGACGCCGAGTGGGACGCGCTGATGCGCGAGCTGCTCGCGCTCGAGGAGGAGTTCCCCGACCTGGTCACGCCCGACTCGCCGACCCGCGTGGTCGGCGGGCCGGCGGCGACCACCTTCGCCCCGGTCGTGCACGCGGTGCCGATGATGTCGCTCGACAACGCCTTCAGCGCCGACGAGCTGACGGCCTGGGGCGACCGGCTGACCCGCCGGCTGGCCGACATCGGCGACAGCGCCGGTTCGGTCGGCCTGGTGTGCGAGCTCAAGATCGACGGCCTGGCCGTGTCGATCCGCTACGAGCAGGGCCGCCTGGTGCAGGCCGCCACCCGGGGCGACGGGCGCATCGGCGAGGACGTCACCGCCAACGTCCGCACCATCGCAGTGCCTGCCCGAGAAGCTCGGCTGCCGGGCGCGCCCGACGTGCTCGAGGTGCGGGGCGAGATCTACATGCCCATCGCCGCCTTCGAGGAGCTCAACCGGGCCCAGGTCGAGGCCGGCCTGCGCACCTACGTCAACCCCCGCAACACCGCGGCGGGGTCGCTGCGCCAGAAGGACCCGTCGATCACCGCGTCGCGCCAGCTCGCGTTCTGGAGCTACCAGCTCGGCGAGGTCGAGGGTGGCCCCGACCTCCCGACCCACCACGACACCCTCGACTTCCTCCGCGACCTCGGGCTTCCCGGTGAACCCCGAGGTGGAGCGCCTCACCGCGCTCGACGAGGTCTACGCCCGCTGCCTGCACTGGCAGGAGCACCGCCACGACCTGGCCTACGAGATCGACGGCGTGGTGCGTGAAGGTCGACGACCTCGCCACCCGGGCCGAGCTCGGCTTCACCTCCAAGGCGCCCCGCTGGGCCATCGCCTACAAGTTCCCGCCCGAGGAGCGCACCACCAAGCTCCTCGACATCCAGGTGTCGATCGGCCGCACGGGTCGGGCCACGCCGTTCGGCATGCTCGAGCCGGTGTTCGTCGGCGGGTCCACCGTCGGCGTGGCCACCCTGCACAACCAGGACCAGGTCAAGGCCAAGGACGTGCGCCCCGGCGACACGGTCATCGTGCGCAAGGCCGGCGACGTGATCCCCGAGATCGTCGGCCCGGTGCTGGCCGACCGCCCGGAGAAGGGCCTGCCCGAGTGGGTGTTCCCCAGCCGACTGCCCGGTGTGCGACACGCCGCTCGTGCGGCCCGAGGGCGAGGCCGACCACCGCTGCCCCAACCTGCTCGTGCCCGGCCCGCGTGGCCGGCGCCATCGAGCACTTCGCGTCGCGCGGCGCCATGGACATCGAGGGCTTCGGCGAGCAGCGGGTGCGCCTCTTCCAGGAGATGGGCATGCTCGCCGACGTGGCCGACGTCTACCGGCTCGACTGGGACCGCCTCCGCGACCTCGAGGGCTTCGGCGAGCTGTCCATCGCCAACCTGCAGGCCGGCATCGAGGCCTCGAAGCAGCGCCCGCTCGCCGCGCTGCTCGTCGGGCTCAACATCCGCCACCTCGGCGGCGCCGGCAGCGAGGCGCTGGCCCGGGCCTTCGGCCACCTCGACCGCATCATGGCCGCCACGGCCGATGAGCTGGCCGCGGTCGACGGCGTCGGCCCGATCATCGCGGCGAGCGTGGCCGACTGGTTCGCCGAGCCCGAGAACCGCGAGGTCATCGAGAAGCTGCGGGCCGCGGGCGTCAACTTCGAGGGGCCCGAGGCACCCGACGCGCCCCAGACCCTGGCCGGCCAGGCCGTGGTGGTCACCGGCACGCTCGCCGGCTTCACCCGCGACGAGGCCGAGGCGGTCATCAAGGCCCACGGCGGCAAGTCCCCGGGCAGCGTCTCGAAGAAGACCCTCGCGGTGGTGGTGGGCGAGGGTCCCGGGGCATCGAAGCTCACCAAGGCCGACGACCTCGGCGTCCCGATCCTCGACGAGGCCGGCTTCGTCGAACTGCTGGCCACCGGCCGGGTCCCCGGCACCGAACCCGATCCAGAACCGGAGTCCCCGTGACCGCAACCCTGCTCGTCGAGGCCGTCGTGTTCGACTTCGGCGGCGTCTTCACCCCGTCGCCGTTCGACGCCATGGTCACCCTCGGCGAGCGCCTCGGCATCGAGCCCGTCGGAGGCCATGGCCCACGTGTTCGGCCCCTACGACCGCGACACCGACCACCCGTGGCACCAGGCCGAGCGGGGCGAGCTCGACATCCAGGCCACCCGCGACGCGATCCTCGAGGCGGCCCGGGTCGAAGGGCTCGACATCGACCTGTTCGACGTGTTCGGGCTGATGGCCGGTAGCGGTAGCGACATCCGCCCCGCCATGGTCGAGCGCACCCGGCAGCTCCGCGCCGACGGCTACCGCACCGCCCTCATCACCAACAACGTGGCCGAGTTCCGCGACTTCTGGCGCCCCATGCTGCCCGCTCGACGAGCTGTTCGACGTGGTGCTCGACTCGAGCGAGGTCGGCATGCGCAAGCCCGATCCCCGCATCTTCGAGCTCGCCCTCGACCCAGATGGGCGGCGTCGACCCCCGGCGATCGGTGTTCCTCGACGACTACCCGGGCAACATCACCGCGGCCGAGGCGCTCGGCATGCGGGGCGTGCTGGTCGAGGCGGCCTACGACGACGCCATCCGCCGGCTCGACGCCATCCTCGGCGCCTCCTGAACGGCTGCTCGGATGATCGGCTGATCAGAACGCGGTGAAGCACCAGGGTTGGGTCCGCGACTGGCTCGGGCCCACGTCGTTGGCCCAGAACGTGGCCACGACGCAGTTCTGCCCGGCCGGCCACTGCTCGAACACCTTGCCCGGGCCCGGCTGGAACAGCACCTCGTCGAGCCCGCTGACCCGGGTGAGCTGGTCCTCGGGGATGGCGACGCCGTTGACCGCCAGGTCGGCGCTGTAGCCCGTCTGCAGGTCGATGCCGATCTGGTCCTGCTGCAGGATCTTGGCGTTCTTCGCCGGGATCAGCTGCTCGATCACCCCTCCGGCCAGACCGCCCGAGCTCTCGCTGCTGCTCTGGGACACCACGTAGACGCCGATGCTCGCCACGAGGATGAGCACGCCGAGCAGGATCTTGACCGGGAGGGGGATGACCTGCCACATGCCCGGCGCCCGGGTGGGAGGCCGGGGCGAGCCGTCGTCGGATTCGGCGTCGATCAGGAAGCCGTCGGGCCCCACGTCGTCGCGGTAGGTGCCGAAGTCCCCGGAGTCGCTCACGGCGCCATTGTGCCCGGGTGGGGTGGGTTTGTCCGACTGGTGCCCCGAAGAACACCGGCGTAACTACTAGCCTGTCGTCCGTGGCGCTCTCCCGGCTGACCGATCGCGTCGGGCAGGTCCTGTCCGACCGCTATCGACTGCTCGCGCCCATCGGCACCGGCGCGTCGGCGTCGGTCTACCTGGCCGACGACGTCACCCTGCGCCGCCGGGTGGCGGTGAAGATCCTGCACGATGCCCTGTCGGGCGACGAGGCGTTCCTCCGGCGGTTCCGGGCCGAGGCCCAGGCCGCGGCCGCCCTCAACCACCCGAACATCATGTCGGTGTTCGACTGGGGCCACGACGACGTGCCGTTCCTCGTCACCGAGTACCTCGGCGGCGGCAGCCTGCGCACCATGCTCGACAACGGGCGGGTGCTGACCCAGGCCCAGGCCCTGATGGTCGGGCTCGAGGCCTCGCGCGGGCTCGACTACGCCCATCGCCGGGGGTTCGTGCATCGCGACATCAAGCCGGCGAACCTGCTGTTCGACGAGGAGGCCCGGCTGCGCATCGCCGACTTCGGCCTGGCCCGGGCGCTGGCCGAGGCGGCCTGGACCGAGCCGCAGGGCGCGGTGCTGGGGACGGCCCGCTACGCCTCGCCCGAGCAGGCCCGGGGTGAGCCGCTCGACGGTCGCTCGCGACGTGTACTCGCTGGCGCTGGTGCTGATCGAGGCGGTCACCGGCTCGGTGCCGTTCGCCACCGACACCACCATCGGCACCCTCATGGCGCGCGTCGATCGCCCGATCGCCGTGCCCGAGTCCCTCGGTCCGCTGCGCCCGGCGCTCGAGGCCGCGGGCGTGCCCGACCCGGCCGACCGGCCCGACGCGGCCGAGATGACCCGCATGCTCATGGCCGCGGCCGAGTTCCTCGACCGGCCCGAGCCCCTGGTGCTGGCCGGCACGATGGTGCACCACCACGACGTCGTGCCCGATCGCGACCCGACCGTGCTGCACCGCCCCGACGGCGAGCCCGACATCATGAACGCGCCGCCGGGCACCGTCATCGACGGCATCCGCGTGATCCCCGACGGAAGCGACCTGCTGGCCGCCCCGCCCGGTACCACCACCGACGGCATCCGGGTCATCCCCGACACGCCACCGGTCGTCGTCTTCGACGACACGGCCGACGTCGGCGGCGAATCGGGCGACGAGCCGCTGTCGCGCCGCGAGCGCCGACGGCGCAAGCGCGAGGCCGAGCAGGCCGCCGCCGCGGGCGCCCTCGTCGGGTTGGCGCCGCCGACGCTCGGTGACGACGACACCGGCGAGCGCGCCATCGGCGACGCCGACGGCCGCCCGCGTCGGCGCCGGCGCACCTGGACCATCGTCGTGCTCGTGGTCCTGCTGGTCGCCGCCCTCGGGGTGGGCGGTGCCGGCTACTGGTATCGCGAGATCCGCATCCCCACCTACGCGGCCCCGGCCCTCGTGGGCACGAACGTCGCCGACCTCGACGCGGCGATCGCGAGGGCGGTGGGGGATGACGGTGACGGCTTCACCGTCACCCAGGGCACCATCGCTCAGGACGGCACGGTGCCGGGCCAGATCCTGCTGCAGGACCCCGAGCCCGGTGTCCACATCCCCCAGGGGGGCGAGCTCAAGATCCTCGTCTCCACCGGGCCGCCACCGGTGCCGATCCCCACCGATCTGGTGGGCCTCTCCCTCGAGGACGCCACCAACCACCTCACCGCGGCCGGCCTGGCCCTCGGCGAGGTCACCCACGTGTTCGACGAGCAGGTCGACAAGGGCGTCGTGATGTCGGTCGACGGTGGCTTCGTCGGCGGGGCCCAGGTGCCGAAGACGACGGCCATCCCGCTCACCGTGTCCGACGGGCCCAAGCCCCGGGTGGTGCCGCAGAACCTCGAGGGCAAGACGGTGGCCGAGGCCACGGCTGCGCTCGACACGATCGGCCTACGGGTCTCCACGACCCAGGAGTCGAGCGACACGGTCGAGGCCGGCAAGGTCATCCGGGTCCCGTCGGAGGGCCAGACCGTCCCGCGGGGATCGACCGTGGCCCTGGTCGTGTCCAGCGGGCCGCCGACGGTCGCCATCCCATCGGTCAAGGGCATGTCGCTGACCGACGCGGCGGCCGCCCTGCAGGCCGCCGGCCTCACGGTGAGCGGCACCCAGGGCTCGCCGCTCGGCCGGGTGCAGGGCACCAACCCGGCGGCCGGCACGGTCGTGCGCCGAGGGACGCCGGTCGTCATCATCACCGGCTAGCCCGACGAGCCCGGCCAGCCCCGCTGGCCCCGATCGGCCCGCGCCCCGGTCGTGGCCGGGTTCGATCGTGGGGCGCCGCGACCGGTACCCTCGCCCGGTGACGCACGATCGGGCTGACTCCGAGCTGATCTTCGAGGCGCCCGGCGTCGACGAGGTGGCCGTCGTCCCCTGGCCGCTGCTCTGGCGGGAGCGGGTGGGCCGGCGGGCCGAGCGGCACGACAAGTACCCGTGGATGGTGCTGGTCGCCGCCCTCTTCGGCCTGTTCTCGGTGGGCTTCACCATCACCATCCTCAGCACGTCCCTCGGCGTGATCTCCGACGACCTGCACGCCACCGAGAGCACCCTCACCTGGGTGATCACCGGGCCGATCCTGGCCTACGCGGTGCTGGGGCCGGCGGCCGGCAAGCTCGGCGACGTCTTCGGCTCCCGGCGCGTCTACCTGCTGAGCCTGGTCGGGCGTGGCGACCTTCGCCGGGCTCACCGCGCTGGCCTGGAGCGGCTGGTCGCTCATCCTGTTCCGGGTGCTCGGCGCGGGCGTCGGCGCGGCCACCGGCCCGGCGTCGCTGGCCATGATCAACAAGCTGTTCCCGCGCGAGCGACGGGCCCAGGCCCTCGGCTACTGGTCGCTGGTCGCGGCCGGTGGCCCGGTCATCGGCGTGGTGATCGGTGGTCCCATCGTCGAGGCCTACGGCTGGCGCTGGATCTTCATCGGCCAGGTGCCGATGGCGCTGCTCGCCCTGGTCGTCGGGTTCTTCGTGCTGCCCGAGACCGACCGCCACGAGCGCACGCCGTTCGACGTGGCCGGCTCGGTGCTGCTCGGCGCGGGTGTGGGCGCGGCGTTGGTGGGGCTCAACCGAGGCCCGGCCATGGGCTGGTCGAGCCCGTTCGTCGTCGCCATGTTCGTGCTGTCGGTGGTGCTCCTGGTGTGGTTCGTCCTGGTCGAGCGCTCGACCGACCATCCGCTGATCCCGCTGCCGTACTTCCGCCGCCGCAACTTCGCCTTCCCCATCGTGAACCAGTTCTTCACCAACTTCGCCTACATGGGCGGGTTCATCGTCACGCCCTTCCTGCTGGAGAACGTGCTCGGCTACGGCCCGGCCCACACCGGCCTGCTGTCGATCGCCCGGCCCCTCGCGTTCTCGATCGCCGGGTCCCATCGCCGGCTACCTCACGGTGAAGGTCGGGGAGCGGACGAACGCGGTGGCCGGCGCCCTCTTCATCGTGGGGTCGATGGTGGCGCTGTCGACGGTCGGGGTCGGTACCTCCGATCTGGTGATCATCGGTGCTCTGGCCCTGTCGGGCGTCGGCATGGGCACCGCCTCACCGGCATTGGCCGCGGCCATCGCCAACTCGGTCGACGAGAAGGACCTCGGCGTGGTGAGCGCGGCCCAGCAGATGGTCGCCCAGGTCGGCGTGGTGGCCGGCATCCAGATCCTGCTCACGGTGCAGCAGGCGCGGGAGCCGGTGGCCGGCGCCGCCGCGTCGTACCACACCACCTACCTGGTCGGCGCGGCGGTGGCGATGGTCGGCGCGGTGTGCGCCCTGTTCGTGCGGAACACGCCCCGCGGCGGGGACGCGACCGGGCCGGGACGCGAGCCGAGCGCCCCGCAGGGCGCCCGGGTCGACCAGTTCGAGGTGTCCGCGAGCTCAGGCGGTCATGTCCTTGATCTTCTGCGCCAGCTCGACGGCGCCGGGGTCGGGAGCGGTCTGCTGCATGGCCATCAGCTTGGTCATGTCGCCCTGGACCTTGATCTTGCCGGCCATGAAGGCCTGCATGCCGGCCTGCGGGTTCTGCTCGACGAAGATCGCCTTGGCCGTGTCGTAGTCGACGGTGACGGTGAGGTCGGGGTTCTCGATGTGGCCGAGGTCCATCTTCAGCTCGCCGTCGGAGGTGTCCATGTGGGCGAGGATGTCCTCGCCGTTCTTGAACGGCGCGCCGGTGATGACCTGGTTCATGCGGATCACGTGGGCCGGAGGGGTGGCCGGGGAACCAGCCTCGTCACGGAGGCGGGAGGCCTCGGTCATCCACTCTTCGGTCAGGAATTCGTACGGCACAGCACAGCTCCTTGAGTCGGTGCCCGGTCGGTTGGCGATCGGGAACTACAGGTGTGGCGAGGGGTGCGCGCACCCTACATCGCACGATCGCGCGTCGCTTGACCAAGCGGTCAAGCAATGACGGCCACGGCTATGGTGACGGCGTGCCCGATGCCCCGGCCGCCGCGGCCAACCGCACCGACCGGCTCGAGAGCCGGGAACGCAATCCCAAGTGGCAGCACGTGCCGCTGCGCATCGACATGTCGATCTGCATCAACTGCGACACGTGCATCCGTCACTGCCCGCCGCAGTTCGGCGCGATCTTCAACCACGGCATCGACGTGATCATCATCCCGGAGCTGTGCTCGGGGTGTGGCAAGTGCCTCGATCCGTGCCCGGTCGACTGCATCTATGACGACCCCGACTGGAAGCCGGCGCCGGCCGACTGGTGGGAGGAGCCCGACCTCGACGATCCCTACCGCTGACGCGGTGGTCGCTCGAGCGGGATGATCTCGTGGCCGACGACCCGGCCGTCGGTCAGCGTGAGCCAACCCATCGTCGGATCGGGTTGACGGCGACGCTGCGTCGGCGAGCCGGGGTTGAACAGGCGCTGGCCCTGATCGCTCCGATGGTCGACCGGCTCGTGGCTGTGGCCGAACACGACGAGGTCGGCGGTGGGGAACCAACGGTGCAGGCGCCGCTCGCGACCCGCTCGAGTGCCCGAGTCGTGGACCATGGCGATCTCGGTGCCGGCGAGGTCGACCGTCAGCCGCTCGGGCACGACGTCGCGCAGCAGGTGGTCGTTGTTGCCGAGGACGACGTGGAGCGGCGCGAGGGCCCGGAGCTCGTCGAGCAGCTCCGGTGAGGTGACGTCGCCGGCGTGCAGGATGACGTCCGCGTCGCGCAGCCGGGCCCAGACGTCGTCGGGCAGCGTGCGCCCGGCGGCGACGTGGGTGTCGGCGAGGACGGCGACCTGGAGCATCGAGGCCATCGCACCAGCATGGCGTGGGATACTCCGTCCGGCCGGCCCCGCCGGCCGATCGCAGGGGGAGAGCACATGCCGTACAGCACCGTCGGGCTCGTCCACGATGCGGACGCCCACATCATGGAGCCACCGTCGTGGCTCCGCGACCACGCCGACCCCGGGGTGCGGGAGCGGATCGAGCCGCTGCGCTACGCGGGCGGCAACGAGCTGCGCCAGACCGGCGATCCCGACGAGCAGCTCCGCGACCTCGAGCGGGCGTTCGAGAGGCTGGCCGAGCGGCACCGCAGCGACGAGTACCGGGCCGTCGAGGAAGCCGAGATCATGGCCCGCAAGAACTTCGCCGCCACCGGATCGTTCCTGGCCGAGGACCGGCCGCGCGCCCTCGACCTGCTCGGGTTCTCGAGCCAACTCGTGTTCAACACGTTCCACAACCGTCGACTCCGTGACTGGGAGCACGGGGGTGACCTCGACCTGGCGTACGGGGCGGCCCGGGCCCACAACCGGGGGATGGTCGAGTTCTGCTCGGTCGATCCGCGCCTGCTGCCCTCGTGCTACGTGCCGCTGGTCGATTTCGAGCGGGCCGACGCCATGGCCGCCGAGGCCATTGGTATGGGCGCGGCCGCGCTGCTCGTGGCGTCGGGGTGCCCGCCGGGGCATTCGCCCAGCCACATCGCTCTCGACCCGGTGTGGGCACGGGCCCAGGAGGCCGGCATCCCGATCGTGTTCCACGTCGGGGGGACCGGCGACCTGATCGAGCCCGGGTACTTCGACAACGGCCTGCCGGTGCCGCCCGACTTCCACGGGGGCGAGGAGAACTTCCGCTCGGTCGACTACATGGGCATCCCCAACCCGCCGGCGCAGACGCTGGCGACGATGATCTTCGACGGCGTGCTCGACCGGTTCCCGCGGCTCATGATCGGGGTGATCGAGCAGGGGGCGATCTGGGTGCCGTCGTGGACGCGGCAGATGGAGTCGGCCTTCGACGCGTTCGGCCGGCACGAGGAGCGGTTGCAGGGCCTCTCGATGCGGCCCACCGAATTCGTGCGCCGACAGGTGCGGTTCACGCCGTACCCGACCGAGGACGTGGGGTGGATCGTGGCCCAGGCCGGGCCGGAGGTGTGCTTGTTCTCCTCCGACTACCCGCACGTCGAAGGGGGGCGGCGGCCGATCGAGCGGTTCGAGGCGTCGCTCGGGGATGCGTCCGAGGAGGTGCGCAGCCGGTTCTACCGGGACAACTTCATCGAACTGATGGGGTCGGCCGCCGCCCCGCTCCCGGTCTGACTCCTCGACCTCGACCCGCGCCCCCTTCGCCCCGCCGCACCCTGTTCGTCCGGCGCGCCCTTCGGCACCGAATCGGCGCCGATTCGGTGCAGGTTGACAGAACGCGCGGTCCGCCCCGAGAGCGCCGGTCAGGTTGACAGAACATCGCGACGAATCGGTACCGAATCGTCGCCGAGGGGCATCGCGGGCACTTAGGGTGGTGGCTCGACCGGCGAACTCGGGGTGGGCTGATGGCGATCTGGACCCGGCGAGCGGGCGGCGCCGATTCGGTGAGCCCGATCGAGCACCAGGTGATCGACGACCTCGCCGCGCCGGGCGCCGATGCCGACGCCCTGATCGCGGAGACGCTCGCCGAGGCACGCACCCACGCCAGGGTGGCCCGCAACCGGGCCGACGAGGTCGTGATCGGGTTCACGCTCGGTGCCGAGGTCGACGCCCTCACGACCGACATCGCCCGATTCGAGCGCGGCGGGGACGATCGGGCGGACCTGCTGGCGGTCCGTGAGCTCGATGCCCGGGCCCGCCACCTGGGCAACGAAGCCCTGGCTCAACAGCGCAAGAACGGCGTCCGGACCGTCACCGGCCTGGCCGGGATCTACCTGAGCACCGAACCGCCGCGGGAGCGGTGATCAGGCGGACGGCCGGGCCCGCACGTCGTGCAGCGCCACGGCGATCGGTTCCTCGCTCGACAGGGGCGTCGGGAGCCAGACCGTGAGACCCGACGAACCGGCTTCGAAGCGCAGGGTCTCGCCGTCGAGGCCCGTGACCCTCGTCGTGGGCGTGGCCTCGACCTCGGCCAGCCGGACCTCGCCGTCGCCGGGCGGGGCCCCCTCAGGCCGGCGGATCAACGCGAACACGGTCGTGTCCCGGGCCGTGTAGCGGACCTCGGCACCACCCGCACCGCCACCGCCATCCACACCACCGCTCGGGTGCACCCACGGCCGGGTGGCGAACAGGGCGCCGCCCACCGAATCGGTGAAGGTGGCGAGCCAGTCGAGGCGCCGGGTCTGGGCCTCGGCGATGGTCGCATCGACACCCCTCGGCCCGACGTTCAGCAGCAGGTTGCCGCCCTTGGCCACGATGTCGGCCAGCGACCACACCAGCTCGGCCCGCCCGAGGAACAGCTCCTCGCGGGACGCGTCGTTGTGGCCGAAGCTGCGGTCGATGCCACGGACGCACTCCCAGGGGGTCGGCTGCACCGAGTCGAACACCGTGTACTCGGGCGTGCGGACGTCGAACATCGGCGGCTTGGGCGGGACGATGCCCTTGTCCGCCGCCGCGGACCGGGCCGCCAACCGGTCGAGCATCCGGCGGGCCGGTGGTGTGCGGGCCAGCTCCCACGCCGGTGACCACGGCATGAAGCGGTCGTTGACCACGCCGTCGGGCACGGCCCGGTAGTACGACTCGAGCATCGTTGCGAGTCGGGCGGCCGGCGCCGGCCACGAGATGTCGTTCCACAGCACGCTGGGTCGGTAGCGCTCCACGAGCTCGCCGACGTGGGCCTCGGCATAGTCGACGTACTCCCCGCGGGGCTGGGCGGCCAGCAGGTCGCTGAAGGTGCCGATCGGCCGGTCGTTGAACGTCCAGTCGAGCCCGCCCGAGTAGTAGACGCCGAAGCGCAGGCCGACCCGACGCACCGCATCGGCCAGCTCGCCCACGACATCCCGCGAGCTGTGGAAGCCGGGCACGTGGGGATTGGGCACGTCGGTGGGCCACAGGCAGTAGCCGTCGTGGTGCTTGGTCACCAGCACGACGTAGCGGGCGCCGGTGGCCGCGAACCGCGCCGCCCACTCGTCGGGGTCCCAGGTGGTGAGCCCGGCCTCCCAGTCGGCCGCGAAGTCACGGTAGGGCCGGTCGCCCCAGACCTCGGCGTGGTGCTGCGCCGCCGGGCTCTCCGGGAACCGCAGCGAGTTCTCGTACCACTCGGCGTAGGGCGACCAGGCCATGGCGTGGGGATCGTTGCGGGCCATCAGCTCGCCGATCTCGACGTCGACCGGGGCGAAGGCGGCGACCGAGGCCGGCGTCCAGTGGACGAAGATGCCGAGCTTGGCGTCGCGCCACCAGGCCGGGACCTCGTGGTGGCGTACGCGGCGGATGCGTCGGCGGTCGGACGGCATCGCCGGACCCTACTGAATCGGACCTGTCCCGGTCGGCCCGGTCGGCCCGGTCGATTCGGCTGCGGGAGGGGTCGACGGCGCCATCTACGATGACCGCCATGTCCGAACGCATCACCCGCGACGACGTCGCGCACGTGGCCACGCTCGCCAAGTTGGCGCTCACCGACGCCGAGCTCGACGAGTTCACCCACCAGCTCGCCGCCGTGCTGGACCATGCGGCCGATGTCGAGGCGCTCGACGTCGACGACGTCCCCCCCACCGCCCATCCCTACCCGCTCGCCAACGTGCTGCGGGCCGACGTGGTGACCCCGACCCTCGATCGTGACGAGGTCCTCGCCCAGGCCCCGGCCGCGGCCGATGGCCGCTTCGCCGTCCCCGCCATCCTGGGGGAGGAGCCGTGAGCGGCACGGAGCCCTCGTCGTCTCCCTCGCCCGCCGGGCCCCCTCCGCTGGGCTCGGCCGCGTCGATCGCGGCCGCCGTCCGGGCCGGCGAGCGCAGCGCACGCGAGGTCGTCGACGCTGCACCTCGCCCGCATCGAGCAGCACGAGCCCGACATCCACGCGTTCAACCTGGTGCTGGCCGACGAGGCCCGGGCGGCGGCCGATGCCGTCGACCGCCGCGTCGCCGCGGGCGACGACCCGGGCCCGCTGGCCGGGGTGCCGGTCGCCCTGAAGGACAACCTGTGCACCCGGGGCATCCCCACCACGTGCAGCTCGCGCATCCTCGAGGGCTGGCGCCCGCCCTACGACGCCACCGTCGTCGACCTGCTCGCCGAGGCCGGTGCGGTCGCCATCGGCAAGACCAACCTCGACGAGTTCGCCATGGGCAGCTCCACCGAGAACTCGGCCTTCGGACCCACCCGCAACCCCCACGACCCGGGCTGCGTCCCCGGCGGCTCGTCGGGTGGCAGCGCGGCCGCCGTCGCCGCCGGGTTCGTGCCCGGTCTCGCTCGGCTCGGACACCGGCGGGTCGATCCGCCAGCCGGCCGCCCTCTGCGGGGTGGTCGGGCTCAAGCCCACCTACGGCCTGGTGTCGCGCTACGGGCTGATCGCCTTCGCGTCGTCGCTCGACCAGATCGGCCCGTTCTCGACCACCGTCGCCGACGCGGCGCTCCTGCTCGACGTGATCGCCGGCCACGACCCGCTCGACTCGACGTCGATCCCCGAGCCGGTGCCCTCCTACACCGAGGCGCTGGGCGACGGGGTGGCCGGGCTGCGCATCGGCCTGATCACCGAGCTCATGGGCGAGGGCATCGCCCCCGACGTCGCGGCCCGGGTGCGCGAGGCGGCCGCCGCGCTCGAGGCCGCCGGCGCCATCGTGGGCGAGGCCTCGATCCCGGCCGCGACCTACGGGCTGTCGGCCTACTACCTGATCGCGCCGGCCGAGGCGTCGAGCAACCTGGCCCGCTACGACGGGGTGCGCTACGGCCTGCGGGTCGACGCCCCGACCACCGGCGAGATGATGACCGCCACCCGCACCGCCGGGTTCGGCGACGAGGTCAAGCGGCGCATCATGCTCGGCACCTACGCCCTGTCGGCCGGCTACTACGACGCCTACTACGGCAAGGCGCTGAAGGTCCGCACGCTGATCATCCGCGACTTCGCCGCGGCCTACGAGCAGTTCGACCTGCTGCTGTCCCCGACGTCGCCGACCACCGCGTTCCGGTTCGGCGACAAGACCGCCGACCCGCTGAGCATGTACCTCAACGACGTGTGCACCATCCCCACCAACCTGTCCGGCGATGCCGCGGTGTCGGTGCCCTTCGGCACGGGCGACGACGGCATGCCGGTCGGCGTGCAGCTGCTGGCCCCGGCGCTCGGCGAGGTCACCATGCTGCGGGCCGCCGCCGTGCTCGAGGCGGCCGCGCCGCCCCCGGCCTCGCCCCGCGCCGTCGAGGAGGTCGCCCGATGAGCGCCGCTGATCATCACCAGCCCCTCGACCGGCGCCGAGTGGGAGGTCGTCATCGGCCTCGAGGTGCACGCCGAGCTGGCCACCGCCACCAAGATGTTCAGCGGGGCACCCAACCAGTTCGGCGGCGAGCCCAACACCAACATCGACCCGGTCACCCTGGGCCTGCCCGGCTCGCTGCCGGTGGTCAACCGGGCCGCGGTCGAGCTCGGCATCCGCGTCGGGACTGGCCCTGCACTGCGACGTGCGCCGCTCGACCTTCGCCCGGAAGAACTACTTCTACCCGGACATGCCGAAGGACTACCAGATCAGCCAGTTCGACGAGCCGCTCAACGTCGAGGGCTGGCTCGAGCTGCCCGACGGCACGCGGATCGGCATCGAGCGGGCCCACCTCGAGGAGGACACCGGCAAGTCGAGCCACCAGGGCGGCGACGGGCGCATCCACGGCGCCGAGTCGTCCCTCGTCGACTACAACCGGGCCGGCGTGCCGCTGATCGAGATCGTGGGCGAGCCCGACCTGCGCTCGGCCGACGATGCCCGCGCCTACGTGAGCGAGCTGCGGGCCATCCTCGTGGCCATCGGCGCCTCCGACGGGAAGATGGAGGAGGGCTCGATGCGGGTCGACGCCAACGTGTCGGTCCGACCCGCTCGGCACCGACGAGCTCGGGCTGCGCTGCGAGATCAAGAACGTGAACTCGCTGCGGTCGCTGGTGCGGGCCATCGAGTTCGAGGCCCGTCGTCAGGTCGACGTCCTCGATGCCGGCGAGCGAGTGCGCCAGGAGACCCGCCACTGGGACGAGGAGGCCGGACGCACCCGCGCCGGCCGCTCGAAGGAGGGCGCCGAGGACTACCGCTACTTCCTCGAGCCCGACCTCGTGGTCATCGACCCGTCGCCCGAGTGGATCGCCGAGATCGAGGCCGCCCTGCCGGTGCTGCCGGCCGAGCGACGGGCCCGGCTGGCCGCCGCCGCCGGGCGTGTCTCCGGCCGATGTGGCCATCCACGTCGACCGCGGCCTCGACGACCTGGCGATGGGGGCCATCGAGGCGGGCGCCGACCCGGGGCGGGTGCTGACCCACGTCGAGCACAACCTGGCCGTCGACGGAGCCGACGACCCTCGACGTGGCCCACTTCACCGAACTGGTCCGCCTCGAGCTCGACGGCAAGCTCACCGCCACGCAGGCCAAGACGGTGCTGGCCGAGATGGTCGAGACCGGTCAGGCGCCCGAGGTCATCGCCAAGGCCCACGGCTTCGAGGCCATGGACACCGCCGACCTCGAAGCCGTCGTCGACGGCGTCATCGCGGCCAACCCCGACGACTGGGCCGAGTTCGTGGCCGCCGACGACAAGGGCAAGATCAAGAAGCTGAGCGGCTTCTTCATCGGGCAGATCATGGCCGCGACCAAGGGCCAGGCCGACGGCAAGGCCGTCAACCTGCTGCTCAACCAGCGACGGGCCGGAGCCTGACGAGCTGCTGAAATCCTTCTTTGGGGCCACGCTGTGTGATCTCACATACGGTTTGTGCTCAAATGTGTCGATACGTTCTCACGGATAGTGAGAACACGACTGGGAGATGTCATGACATTGAAGAAGTCTGGGGCCGTTGTCGTCGCGCTGTTGCTGACCTTCGCCGTGGTCGGCTGCGGCAGCAAGAAGGACGACAGCGCCAGCAACACCGACGCCGCCGGCTCGGCCGAGAAGCAGTCCGAGAGCAACTCCGACGCCAGCACCACGAGCACCGCGAAGGACTCCTCGTCGACCACGTCGGGTTCCAACGGGCTGAACAGCCTCAACGACATCACCGGCGGCCAGCTGGGTGACTGCCTCAGCGCGTCGCTGGCCTACGCCTCGCTGGTGCTCGAGCCGCTCGGGTTCATGGGCGGCGCCACCCAGGAGCAGATCGACAAGTTCGAGCAGGACACCAAGGACCTCGAGGCCAAGATCCCCGATGCGCTGAAGGACGACTTCGAGACCGTGGCGACCGCGTACAAGGCCTACGGCGAGGCGATCAAGGACATCGACTTCAGCGACCTCCTCAACCCCGACACGCAGCAGAAGGTCGAGGACGCCAGCAAGAAGCTCGACGACCCCGACGTGAAGGCGGCCCAGGACCGGATCCAGGCCTACTTCGACACCAACTGCGGGAACTGACCGCCCGCCCGGTCCCGCCCCTGGCGCCACCCGTCCCGTGAGGTGGCCGAGGTCGTGATGTGCGACACTCGGCCCTCACGGGAGCAGGGCACACGTCCAGGGGGGACCATGCACACGAGACGGCTCGCGATCGGCATCGGCGCGGTGGTGATGGTGCTGGGGGGCCTCCTGGCGCCGCCGGCGAGCGCCACGACCACGGCCGCCTCGTGCCGCGGGGTGAGCGAGGCCACCGGCACCGGGCTCGACGCCCGGCCGATGCGGGCGGTGCAGCTGCGCCGGTGCCTGCGGCTCAACCAGGTGCAGTCCCTCGGGACGCACAACTCCTACCACGGCCCGACGACGCCCGAGATCCTCGACGTGCTGCGGGGGCTCGACCCGGCCTCGGCCGACTCGCTCGAGTACTCGCATCCGCCCCTGCCCGACCAGTTCGAGAACGAGGGCATCCGCCAGATCGAGCTCGACGTGTTCGCCGACCCGGCCGGCGGCCTCTACTCGAAGCGTCCGGCGCTGACCGCCCTCGGCCTGCCCAACCCGACGCCTCCCGAGCTGCTCCAGCCCGGCTTCAAGGTGCTCCACATCCAGGACGTCGACTTCAACTCCACCTGCCTGACCTTCGTCATCTGCCTCACCGAGGTGAAGGCGTGGTCCGACGCCCATCCCCGCCACGTGCCGATCGCCATCCTGGTCGAGCTCAAGGACGACCCGATCCCGGACCCGTTCAACCTGGGCTTCGTGACGCCGATCCCGATCGACGGCCCCCAGCTCGACGCGGTCGATGCGGAGATCCGCTCGGTCTTCTCCGAGGACGAGATGATCACGCCCGACGACGTGCGGGGCGGCCACCCGACGCTCGAGTCGGCCGTGCTGAGCGGCACCGGGTGGCCGACGCTGGCCGAATCGCAGGGCAAGGTCCTGTTCCTGATGGACAACGCGTCCAAACGCGACCTGTACCGGGCCGGCCGGCCGTCACTCGAGGGGCGGGTGCTGTTCACCAACGCCACGCCGGGCTCGCCCGACGCCGCGTTCGTCGAGATGAACGACCCGGTCGGCAACACCGCCGAGATCCAGGAGCTCGTGCGGGACGGCTACGTGGTGCGCACCCGGGCCGACGCCGACACGGTCCAGGCCCGGACGGGTGACACGACGATGCGCGATGCGTCCATCGCCAGCGGGGCGCAGTGGGTCAGCACCGATTACCCGGTCGCCGGCAGCTCGATCTGGACGGACTACTTCGCGACGATCCCCGACGGGGACCCCAGCCGGTGCAACCCGGTGAACACCGGCCCCCGCTGTCGCAACGACCTGCTCGAGCCGTTCCGGGTGGGGCGTCCGTAGCGGTCTGGGCCCGGCCGACCGATATCGGGTCGCGATGGATCAGGGCGAGGGTCTAGAACGGCAGGCATGGATCTCTCGGTACGACAGCTCGGGCCCGACGACTTCGACGCCGCCATGCGAACCGATGAGGCCGCCTTCTCGGAGGTGGTGAAGCCCGAGCACCGCGAGCAGGCCCGGGCCCTGATCGACTGGTCGCGGATGTTCGGCGCCTTCGACGGTGCCGAGCTGTGCGGCACCGCCGGCGCCTACGCGTTCGAGGTGACGTTGCCGGGCGGGGCGGTCGTGCCGGCATCGGGGGTGACCGCCGTGGGCGTGCTGCCCACGCATCGTCGCCGAGGCGTGCTCCGATCGCTGATGGATCGCCAGCTCGAGGATGTGGCCGAGCGAGGGGAGTGCGTCGCCCTGCTGACCGCGTCGGAGGCCACGATCTACCGGCGCTTCGGCTACGGCGTGGCCTGCGTGTACCGGTCGGTCGAGGTCGACCGGTCCCGTGCGTCGTTCGTGACCCGTCGCCCGGACGTCGGATCCGACCGGCCGATGCGACTGCTGTCGCCGGACGAGGCCGTCGAGCGGGCGCCCGCGTGGTTCGACGCCTACCGCCGCTCGTGGCCGGGCGAGGTCAGTCGGCCGGCGTCGTGGTGGCCGTACGTGTTCGGCGAGAAGGAGACGTGGCGGGGCGGCGGGCCGCAGTTCGTGGTGGCCGTCGAGGACACCGACGACCGGCCCGGCGGGTACGCGATCTACCGGGTCACCGACGGTCCGGGTCCTGGCGACCGCAAGCTCCGGGTCCGCGAGCTGGTGGCCGCCGACGAGGGAGTGCGCGAGCAGCTGTGGCGGTACCTGTTCGGGGTCGACCTGGTCACCGTCATCGACGCCGACCTCGGCGTGGACGACCCGCTGCGCTGGCGGCTGACGGACTTCCGCGCCATGCGGGTGACCGGGGAGCGCGACTTCCTGTGGGCCCGGGTGGTCGATCCGGTGGCCGCCCTCGCCGCTCGGCGCTACGAACGGGAGGCCGAGCTGGTCGTCGAGGTGATCGACGACACGCGGCCCGGCGGTTCCGGTCGCTACTCGGTGGCCGGTGGCCCCGGTGGCGCCACGTGCGAGAGGACCTCGGCGGCGGCCGGACCTGGCGATGGACGTGGCCGAGCTCGGGTCGCTGCTCCTCGGCGGGGCGTCGGCGCGGGTGCTGGGCGCCGCCGGTCGGATCGACGAGCGCTCGCCCGGGGCGTTGGCTGTCGCCGACGGCTTCTTCGGCTCGACCTCGGCCCGCCCGGCCTGCCTCACCCAGTTCTGACCCGTCCTTTCGGCACCGAATCGGTACCGATTCGGTGCCGAAGGGCGGCGAAGAGGGGGGCGGTCAGCGCTCGGCGCCGGTGATGGCCCATCCGTGACCGGCCCACCGAATCCCGAGCGTCACCATCCGAGCTGCGATGAACACGAACAGCGCGGCCCACAGCCACCCGATCCCGAGACCGAGCACAGGGACGGCGAGCGCGCACGGCAGGAACGCGACGAACGACACGACCATGGCCCCGGCGAGGTACCGCAGGTCGCCGGCGCCGATGAGCAGGCCGTCGAGCACGAACACCACACCGCAGACGGGCTGCATCAGACCGACGAGCACCAGCACGAACGCGGCGACACCCGCCACCGAGGCGTCGCTCGTGAAGACGTGGGGCAGCACGGTTCGCAGCGCCAGGGTCGCGACGCCCAGCACGACGCCGGCGACGACGCCCCACTCGAGCATCCGCCGCCCCGACCGCCGGGCCGAGGCCTCGTCGCCCGCGCCGAGGTAGCGGCCGATCAGCGCCTGGCCGGCGATGGCGATGGCGTCGAGCGTCAGGGCCAGGAAGCTCCAGATCTGGAACGCGATCTGATGGGCGGCCAGCGCCACCGTGCCGAGGCGGGCGGCGACCGCGGTGGCGACGAGGAACGAACCCTGGAGCGCGGCGGTCCGGACGAACAGGTCACCGCCGACCACGGCCAGCCGCCGCAGCGTCGCCCCGTGCGGGCCCAGTCGCACCGAATGGGACCGCACGGCCCGTCCGACCCAGATGACGTAGACGGTGGCCGCTCCGATCTGGGCCACGACCGTGGCCCACGCCGACGCCCCGATGCCGAACCCGAGGCCGTAGATGAGCACCACCTCGAGCACGAGGTTGCCGACCGACGACACGACCGCCACCACCAGCGGGGTCGTGGTGTCCTGCAGCCCGCGCAGGTACCCGGTGCCGGCCAGCACGACGAGGGTCGCCGGCACCCCGAACAGGCTGATCCGCAGGTACACCAGCGCGTTGTCCCGCACGGCTCCGGTCGCCCCCAACAGCTCGACCAGCGGCACCGCGAAGATCTGCCCGAGCACGACCAGCAGCACGCCGACCACGAAGGCCAGCCACACGCCCTGCACCGCCTGGTGCGCCGCCCGCTCCTCGTCGCCGGCACCCAGCAGTCGGGCCACGGCCCCCGTGGTTCCGTAGGCCAGGAAGATGAACAGCGAGTAGCCGATGAGCAGCACGCTGCTGGCGATGGCCAGGCCGGCGAGCTGATCGGTCCCGAGGTGCCCGACGACCGCGGTGTCGGTCAGGATGTAGAGCGGCTCGGCGACCAGCGCCCCCAACGCCGGGAGCGCGAGGCGCAGGATCTCGGTGTCGTGGGGATCCCGGCGGAACGGTGAGCGCTCGACCGGGTTCAGGCCACGTCCTGTCGGCTCAGCCGCCGCGTGGTGTAGGCGAGGGCGACGAAGGCCACCACGCAGGGCACCACCCAGCGCCACGGGGCCGAGATCTGGGCCAGCCGTAGCGTGACGCCGGTGACCGACGACAGCGTCGACCGGCCGTAGGACCGCACCGCCAGGCGGGCCGCGGTCGAGTTGCCGTTGGCGACGAACCCCTCCCAGATCAGGATGTAGAGCAGCCCCCAGGGCAGGGCCCGCTTGACCCGGAGCCCGAGCGCCACGAAGAGCCCCGTGTAGCCGACCATCGAGATGGTCACCCCGGCGACGGTGCCGACGACCAGCGAGCCGCCGGCCCCGGTGAGCGACGCGGCGATGATCAGCGGGATCGTCACCAGGGGCCACGTGACGGTGAACGAGGCCAGCGCCGCCGCTCCGGCCAGCTTCCACCGGGCCACGGGACGCAACCACAGGTAGACGAGCGTGCTGTCCTCGTTGAGCTCGCCCAGCGACGCCGACGCGAACACCAGCGTCGCCACCGGCACCAGCACCGACAGGCCCAGGCGGTCGATGAAGAAGGTGCCGTCGCGGATGGGATCGAAGACGTCGGCGTGCCCGATGGCGAACCCGACGATCACCGCGACCAGGCCCATGGCGCTCAGGCTGAGCACTCGGGCCCTGGTCACCTGGGTGCTGAGCATGAGGCGGTACAGGGCGACGAACGCTCCAGGCGTCGGCGTCCGGGTCGTCGAGGCGCTCATCGGCCGACCAGGTAGCGGAAGACGCTCTCGAGGTCGTCGTCGAGCGGGCTGACCTCGTAGAGGTGGGCACCGACCGTGCGGGCCACCTCGGCCACCGCCCGACGGAACTGGCTCACCTGATCGGTCTCGAGCACGGCGCTGTGCTCGTCCTCGAGCTCGAGACCCATGACGACGCCCCGGTCGAGCAGGCCGCCGGCGACGGCCCGAGCCCGGTCGCTGCGCACGCGGATGCGGTGGGGGCGATCGTCCATGAGCTCGCGGATGGCCCGGAAGTCGCCCTCGGCGGCCAGTCGACCCTGCACCATGACCAGGACGCGCGACCCGAAGCGCTCCACCTCGTCGAGCACGTGGCTGGACACGATCACGCACTTGCCGGCCGCTCCGAGCCGCTGGAACAACTCGATCATGTGCAGCCGCTGGCGGGGGTCGAGCCCGGTGAGGGGCTCGTCGAGCACGATCACGTCGGGGTCGTGGACGATGGCCTGGGCCACCTTGACCCGCTGGCGCATCCCCTTGGAGTAGGTGCTCGTCGGCCGGTTGTCGTCGACCGGCATCTCCACTACATCGAGCGCGGCCACCGCCGCCCCGTCGGGATCGTCGAGGCCCTGCAGCACCCCGGCGAGGCGGACGAACTCGAAGGCCGTCAACGTCTCGAACACGACCTCCTGCTGGGGGACGAGCCCGATCCGGCGGGTCAGGGCCAGGTCGCGTCTCGGGTCGCCGCCGAGGATCCGCACCGTCCCCCGGGCCGGCGCGGTGAGCCCGCACAGCATCCGGAGCATGGTCGACTTCCCCGCCCCGTTGGGCCCGAGCAGCGCAGTGACCCCCCGGTCGACCCGGAACGACACGTCGGAGACGGCCACCAGGTCGCCGAACCACTTCGACGCGCCGGTCACCTCGATCGGCCAGGGCGGCGCCCCGATTCCCGCGCCCGCCTCGGCCTCGGCCACGGCGCTCACCGGCTCACGCCGGATGTGCTGGTAGCGGAACCGGACGAAGATCGCGCACCCGACGGTGATGACGAGGTAGGCCACGACCATGGTGGCGGTGGAGGTGTGGGCCGCGCTCGGGGAGATGAAGCCGGGGCGTTGACCGTAGAGGCGCCCCACCAGCTCCATCGGCAGGTAGGGGAGGTTCACCACGAACAGCGACGGCGACGAGCCGGTGTTGACGAGCGTCTCGCCGACCACGGCCGATCCGATCATCACGAGGACGAACGCGGCGGACGCCGCGGCGCGCCGGGTGGTGGTGCTGGCGATGGCGAGCGAGAGCGATCCGGGGAGGGCCGCGACGATGACGCCGCCGACGATCACCCTCCACAGCACGCCGACGAAGGCGGTGAAATCGGCGGGCCCGGCGCCGGCGATGGTGCGAGCGACCAGCATGAAGACCGGCGGGCCGAGGGTCACCAGCGAGAGGAGGAACGCGACCGCCGCGGCTTTGGCGATCAGATAGGTGTCGCGGTCGAGCGGCGAGGCCAGGTAGAGCCCGAGCAGGCCCGAACGCCGATCGGTGCACAGGGCCTCGGGCACGGCGAGGGCGGCGAAGATGAGGATGGCGGCCCACACGTAGAGGTAGAACTCGGCGTAGGACGGGATGACCTGGTTGATGTCCACGCCGTTGCGCTGGAAGCGCTCTTTGAGCAGGGCGGCGATGCCCACGAAGGCGATGGCCGGCACGTAGGCGATGAAGATGGCGCCGAACGGGAGGATCTTGTTCCAGAACGTGCGCTTCAGGCCGAGGACGCGCTGGACGGTGTGGCGCACGAGGCTGCGCATGGCGCCCCGCGCCCCCCGGCGGGGACCGTCGTAGGAGCGGTAGCCGCGCTCGAGGATCCGGGCGCCGCCTCCGCCCGCAGCCAAGGTCACGTGCCGACCTCCAGGAACACGTCCTCGAGGCTGACCGTGCGGTTGGTCAGGCGACGGAGCCCGGCGCCGCTGTCGGCCAGCGCGTCTCGCACGATGTCGTAGAGCTCGTCATCGGCCGACCCGCCGGCGCTGGTGACCACCAGCCGCGAGCCGTCGATCGCCACGTGGTTCCCTCTGGCCCGCAGGACGTCGGCCAACGCCTCGGCCTGCTCGTCGACCTCGACCAGCAGCCCGCGGTCGGCCCCCGTGAGCTCGGAGATCGGCCCCGAGGCCACGACCTCGCCGCCGGCGAGGATGACCGCGTTGTCGCAGACCCGCTCGACCTCCTCCAGCAGGTGCGAGGACAGGATGATGTCGATGCCGAACTCCGTCCCGACCCGCCTGATGAGCGCCAGCATGTCGTCGCGCTGCACGGGGTCGAGGCCGTCGGTCGGCTCGTCGAGCAGGACGAGCTGGGGGTCGTGGGCGATGGCCTGGGCCAGCTTGACCCGCTGGCGCTGCCCGGTCGACATGGTGCCGATGGGACGGAAGCGCTCCTCACCCAGCCCGACCTGCCAGAGGGCGTCGCTCGCCCGGCCGGTGGCCTCTCGGTGGGGGAGCCCGTGGACCTCGGCGATGTGGCGGACGAGGTCCTGGGCGGTGGTGTCGGCCGGCAGGGTGTGGTGCTCGGGGGAGTAGCCCACGCGTTCACGCACCGCCGCCCCGGCGTGCACCGGGTCGAGCCCGAGGACGGCCAGCGTGCCCTCGGTGGGGCGGTGCAGACCGAGCATCATGCCGAGCAGGGTGGTCTTGCCGGCGCCGTTGCTGCCGAGCAGGCCGGTGACGCCACGGTGGATGGTGAAGGTGGCGCCGGAGAGCGCGGTGACCGAGCCCCAGCGCTTGACGATGCCCTGACCGACGACCACCTCGTCGGCGCGCGGCGAGCGTTCGATCGATGCCCCGCTCGGATCGCTGTGGTCGGCCATCGCGGGACGAGCGTAACCTCTGACCCCATGAGCGACGGCCCACACGACAACACCATGAAGCCTCGATCGTGGGAGGTGACCGACGGGTTCGAGCGAGCGCCGGCCCGGGCCATGCTGCGCGCCGTCGGCATGACCGACGACGACTGGGACAAGCCCCAGATCGGCGTCGCCTCGTCGTGGAACGAGGTCACGCCCTGCAACCTGCCGCTCGACCGCCTGGCCAAGCAGGCCAAGGAGGGTGTGCGGCGGGCCGGCGGCTTCCCGTTCGAGTTCAACACCATCGCGGTGAGCGACGGCATCTCGATGGGTCACGAGGGGATGCGGGCCTCGCTCGTGAGCCGGGAGATCATCGCCGACTCGGTCGAGACGGTGATGCACGCCGAGCGCTTCGACGGGCTCGTCGCCTTCGCCGGCTGCGACAAGTCCCTGCCCGGGCATGCTCATGGCCGCGGCCCGGCTCAACCTGCCAGCGGTGTTCCTCTACGGCGGATCGATCCTGCCGGGCCACCGCAACGGCGTGGCGCTCGACATCACCAGCGTGTTCGAGGCGGTCGGTGCGTGCGCGGCGGGCACGCTGACCGAGAACGAGCTCGGTGAGATCGAGATGCAGGCCTGCCCCACCGAGGGATCGTGCGCCGGCATGTTCACGGCCAACACCATGGCGTCGATCGGCGAGGCGCTCGGCATGTCCCTGCCCGGGTCGGCGTCGCCCCCGGCCGTCGACCGGCGCCGGGACGACTTCGCCCGAGCCAGCGGTCAGGCGGTGATCCGCCTGCTCGAGCTGGGCCTGCGGCCCCGTCAGATCATGACCAAGGAGGCCTTCGAGAACGCCATCGCGGTCACGATGGCCCTCGGTGGTTCCACCAACGCGGTGCTGCACCTCCTGGCCATCGCCAACGAGGCCCGGGTCGATCTGCAGCTCGACGACTTCAACCGGGTCGCGGCCCGGGTGCCCCACATCGCCGACACCAAGCCACATGGCCGCTACCACATGAGTCGACATCGATCGCATCGGGGGCATCCCGGTGGTGATGAAAGAGCTGCTCGACGCGGGCCTGATCCACGGCGACTGCCTCACGGTGACCGGTCGCACGGTGGCCGAGAACCTGGCCGAGATCTCCCCGCCACCGCCGGACGGCGCGGTCGTGCACCGGCTGTCGGACCCGATCCACGCGCTCGGCGGCATCGCGGTGCTCACCGGCTCGCTGGCGCCCAAGGGAGCGGTGGTCAAGATCGCCGGCATCGACTTCGACCGGTTCGAGGGCGTTGCCCGGGTGTTCGACGGCGAGGCGGCCGCCATGGAGGACATCCTCGCCGGCCGGATCAACGCCGGTGACGTCGTCGTCATCCGCTACGAGGGCCCCAAGGGCGGCCCGGGCATGCGCGAGATGCTGGCCGTCACCGGTGCGATGAAGGGCGTGGGACGTGGCGGCGACGCCGCGCTCATCACCGACGGCCGGTTCTCGGGCGGCACGCACGGGTTCTGCATCGGCCACGTCGCGCCTGAGGCGGTCGACGGGGGGCCGATCGCGTTCGTGGCCGAGGGCGATCGCATCGTGATCGACGTGGTCGCCCACACCATCGACCTGCTCGTCGATGAGGCCGAGCTCGAGCGCCGTCGAGGCGAGTGGAAGCTGCCCGAGCCCCGCTACACGACGGGCGTGCTGGCCAAGTACGCCGGCGTTGGCCCAGGGTGCCGAGCGGGGGGCCATCACCGAGGCCTGACCACGTCGGTGACGTCGCCCCTCGGCGCCGATTCGGTACCGAATCGGCGCTGAAGGGCCGGCGGGTCCACGGGTGGGGGCTTTCGGGTTGCCGAACCTGGGCCGCGCATGGCACGCTGTCCCCCGTGAACCCCACTGTCTCGATTCTCGTGGTACTCACCTAGCGCACGCCGTCTCTTCCCCTGCGTGCGCACCCTCGACCTCCCCAGCGGGAGGTCGATTGCGTTTTCGGGATCGGGTCCTGCCCGTCCACCGAATCGACACCGAATCGCCGCCGCACCGAATCCGCACCGAATCGCCGCATCCGCAGAACCGCACCCCGTGAGGAACCCACGATGAAACTCGATGGTGGACAAGCCCTGATCAAGAGCCTGGAGATGGAGGGGGTCGAGACGATCTTCGGCCTGCCCGGCGGCGCCATCCTGCCGGTGTACGACCCGATCATCGATTCGCCGATCCGCCACATCCTCGTGCGCCACGAGCAGGGCGCCGGCCACATGGCCGAGGGCTACGCCCACGCCACCGGTCGTCCGGGTGTCGCCATGGTGACGAGCGGACCGGGCGCGACGAACATCGTCACGCCGCTCGCCGACGCCTACATGGACTCGGTGCCCATGGTGGTCATCACCGGGCAGGTCCCGACGTCGGCGCTCGGCACCGACGCCTTCCAGGAAGCGGACATCACCGGCATCACCATGGGGATCACCAAGCACAACTTCCTGGTCACCTCGGCCCAGGACATCCCTCGGGCGATCCGAGAGGCGTTCCACATCGCCACGACCGGCCGTCCCGGCCCGGTGCTGGTCGACATCCCGAAGGACATCGTCGACCCGCAGAACCCCAACTCGGCCATGGAGTGGTACTGGCCCGACTCGGTCGACCTGCCCGGCTACCACCCGGTCACCAAGGGCGATCCCGCGATGATCCGCAAGGCGGCCGAGCTGATCCTGGCGTCGGAGCGACCGGTGATCTACGCCGGCGGCGGCATCCTGAAGGCCCGGGCGGCCGAGGCGCTGCGCGCGCTGGCCGAGCTGTGCGACATCCACGTCGTCACGACGCTCATGGCCCGAGGGGCGTTCCCCGACGACCACCCGCTCTGCCTGGGGATGCCCGGCATGCACGGCAACTACACCGCGGTGACCTCGATGCAGGAGGCCGACCTGCTGATCGCGCTCGGCAGCCGGTTCGACGACCGGGTCACCGGCAAGGTCGGCGACGTTCGCGCCCGAGGCCAAGATCATCCACGTCGACATCGACCCGGCCGAGCTGGGCAAGGTCCGCCGACCCGACGCCGGCATCGCCGGCGACTGCCGGCTCGTCATCGAGGAGCTGATCACGGCGATCCGTGACCTCGGCGGGCCGAACGCCCAACCCGACCGCTCGGCGTGGAAGTCGCCGCATCAGCGGTTGGCAGGAGCGGTTCCCGCTCACCTACGAGATGAGCGAGCCGGGCGAGCTGCTGAAGCCGCAGTACGTGCTCGAGACCCTGCGGGACAACACCCCCGACGACTGCATCGTGGCGTCGGGCGTCGGCCAGCACCAGATGTGGACGAGCCAGCACTGGAAGTTCAACCACCCCTACACGTGGGTGAACTCGGGCGGCCTCGGCACGATGGGCTTCTCGGTGCCGGCGGCCATCGGGGCCAAGGTCGGTCGTCCCGACCGGATGGTCTGGGCCATCGACGGCGACGGTTGCTTCCAGATGACGGCCCAGGAGCTGGTCACCGCGGCGAGCGAGCGGATCCCGGTCAAGATCGCCATCCTCAACAACGCCTACCTCGGCATGGTGCGCCAGTGGCAGGAGATGTTCTACGAGGAGCGCTACTCGGAGGTGTACCTCTCGCCCGATCTGCCGGACTACAAGATGTGGGCCGAGGCCATGGGCTGCATCGGCATGCGGGTCGAGTCGCCCGAGGAGGTCCTGCCCGCCATCGAGAAGGCGAACGAGATCGACGACCGGCCGGTCGTCATCGACTTCCGCACCGATGCCCGGGAGAAGGTGTACCCGATGGTCCCGTCCGGGAAGTCGAACAGCGAGATCGTCGTCGATCCGTCCCAGGGCGAGGGAGGTCGATGACCGTGGCGACCTCCAAGCACCACATCCTCACCGTGCTGGTCGAGAACAAGCCCGGCGTGCTCACCCGGGTGGCCGGTCTGTTCGCCCGACGCGGCTTCAACATCGTCTCGCTGGCGGTGGCGCCGACCGACGACGAGCGGTTCAGCCGCATCACGGTCGTCGTCGACGTGGAGTCGGCGCCGCTCGAGCAGGTGGTCAAGCAGCTCGACAAGCTGGTCAACGTGGTGAAGATCACCGAGCTGGCCCCCGGCGATTCGGTGCAGCGCGAGCTGCTGCTGGCGACGGTGGCGGCGACGCCGGAGATCCGGGGGCAGATCATCGAGTTGGTCGGCGTGTTCGAGGGTCGTATTCTCGGCGTCGGCCCGGACGAGCTGACCATCTCCCTCGATGGATCGCCGGAGAAGGTGAACGACTTCGAGCAGATGATCAGGCCCTACGGCATCGTGGCGCTGCAGCGCACCGGGCGGGTCGCGCTGCCCAAGCTCGGCCGACGTCAGGCTCCGCAGTTGCGCGGTGTCGACGCCGAGGCTTCTTGACCGCTGCCCTTCAGCGCCGAATCGGTACCGATTCGGCGCCGAAGGGCGATTGGACCCCATACATCCATCGACGGTCTGCTCAGAGCGGATCGACAACCCCAGGAGCAGGCCGTGGCCAACGTGTACTACGAGAAGGACGCCGACCGATCGCTCATCGCCGACCGCAAGGTCGCGATCATCGGCTACGGCTCGCAGGGTCACGCCCATGCGCTGAACCTCAAGGACTCCGGCATCGACGTGCGTCGTCGGCCTGCGTGAGGGCTCGTGGCTCGAAGGCCAAGGCCGAGGCCGCCGGGCTGCGGGTGCATGACCATCGCCGACGCCTCGGCCTACGCCGACGTCATCATGATGCTTGCGCCCGACACCGAGCAGAAGGCGATCTACGAAGCCGACATCGCGCCCCACCTGACCGAGGGCGACGCCCTGTTCTTCGCCCACGGCTTCAACATCCGCTTCGGGCGCATCGTCCCGCCGGCCGGGGTCGACGTGGTGATGGTCGCCCCCAAGGGCCCGGGCCACCTCGTGCGGCGCACCTACGAGGAGGGCGGCGGCGTGCCGTGCCTCGTCGCCGTCGAGCAGGACGCGTCCGGCCACGCCCTCGGCCTGGGACTCGCCTACGCCGACGCCATCGGCGGCGCCCGCGCCGGCGTGATCGAGACGACCTTCACCGAGGAGTGCGAGACCGACCTGTTCGGTGAGCAGGTCGTGCTCTGCGGCGGGACGACCGCCCTCGTGCAGGCCGGATTCCAGACGCTCGTCGACGCCGGCTACCAGCCCGAGATCGCCTACTTCGAGTGCCTCCACGAGCTCAAGCTCATCGTCGACCTCATGTACGAGGAGGGCATCGCCGGGATGCGCTACAGCATCTCCGACACCGCCGAGTACGGCGACCTGACCCGCGGCCCCCGCATCGTGAACGACGCCACCAAGGCCGAGATGCGCAAGATCCTCGACGAGATCCAGTCAGGGCAGTTCGCCGACGAGTGGGTCGCCGAGAGCGAGGCCGGGCGGGCGAACTTCCACGCCCTCGAGGCCAAGGGCAAGGAGCACCCGATCGAGCAGGTGGGCGGCAAGCTCCGCGCCATGATGCCGTGGATCGGTCAGGGCAAGACCAGCGTGCAGGACGCGTCGGGTGGCCAGGGCTGACGGCTCGGCCCTCCACGGCATGAATTCCGACTAGACGGGTCAACTTTTAACGACCTAAGGTCGCTTCGCGCACTGATCGCCACCGCCGCGGAGGAGCTAGCCATGCCCGAGAACGACTGGGGATTCGAAACCCGTCAGATCCACGCCGGACAGGAGCCGGACTCGAGCACCAACGCCCGGGCCGTTCCCATCTACCAGACGACCTCGTACACGTTCCGCGACACCTCCCATGCCGCCAACCTGTTCGCGCTCGGCGAGATCGGCAACATCTACACCCGAATCATGAACCCGACCCAGGGTGTGTTCGAGGCTCGGATCGCCAGCCTGGAAGGCGCGACCCAGACGGCGGTGGGACTGCCCGGTGCCCTGGCCACGGCCAGCGGCCAGTCGGCGGAGACGCTGGCGATCCTCAACCTGGCCGAGGCGGGCAGCCACATCGTGGCATCCGCTGCGCTCTACGGCGGCACCTACAACCTCTTGCACTACACGCTGCCCAAGATCGGTATCGAGACGACCTTCATCACCGATCCCGACAACCTCGACGAGTGGAGGGCGGCCGTTCGGCCCAACACCAAGGCCTTCTACGGCGAGACCATCGGCAACCCCCGCAACGACGTGCTCGACATCGAGGGCGTGTCGGCCGTGGCTCACGAGAACGGCGTGCCGCTTATCGTCGACAACACGGTGGCGTCGCCTTACCTGATGCGGCCGCTCGAGTGGGGAGCCGACATCGTCGTGCACTCGGCCACCAAGTTCATCGGTGGGCACGGCACGTCGATCGGCGGGATCATCGTCGACGGCGGCTCGTTCGACTTCAGCGCCGGCGACAAGTTCCCGCAGTTCACCGAACCCGATCCCAGCTACCACGGTCTCGCCTATTGGCCGGCCCTCGGACCGGGCTCGTACATCATCAAGGCTCGGGTGCAACTGCTGCGTGACATCGGTGCAGCGATCACGCCGTTCAACTCGTTCCTGTTCCTGCAGGGGCTCGAGACGCTCAGCCTCCGGATGGAGCGCCACATCGCCAACGCCCGCGTGGTGGCGGCGTTCCTCGAGGCGCACGATCAGGTGGAACGGGTGCAGTACGCCGGGCTTCCGGGCTCGCCCTGGTTCGATCGGGCCGAGCGCTACAGCGGCGGGCGGGGAGCGGGATCGGTGCCGGCGTTCATCATCGAGGGCGGCCGAGACGCCGGCCAGCGCTTCGTCGAGGGACTCCAGTTGCACAGCCACGTTGCCAACATCGGCGATGTCCGCAGCCTGGTGATCCACCCGGCATCGACCACCCACTCCCAGCTGAGCGACGAGGAGCAGATGACCACGGGCGTCGAGCCCGGTTTGGTGCGGCTCTCGGTCGGGCTGGAGTCGATCGATGACATCATCGCCGATCTCGAGGCAGGGTTCCGAGCCGCCAAGGGTTGACGAGCTGGCCGGTGCAGGCCACCACCGCTGAGGATCCTCACGCTCGACGGGGTCGACGGTCGCATCGCGGCTGAGGTCGGCCTCGATCTCCTCGGTGGACGGAGCAGGGTCGCGCCATGGTCCGATGTTGGCGGGATCGCCGAAGCGGCCGCGGCGCGGACGGAAGCCCGGGTCGGCCTCGTAGACGCCGCGCTCGACGCGCCGCGCCCGTCCCTTGGTGATCTCGTAGCGCATGGCGTCGGCGAGAGCCTTGACCGGTGAGGCCGAATCGATGCCGTAGCCGTAGAGGTGCAGCAGCGAGTGCAACTCGGTGAGCGGCTGCGCACCATGGCGGCGGAGGATGGCGACGCACGACGAGCGGAGCGCTCGGCCACCGAGGTAGTGGTGGTCCGCGGGGAGGGGGCGGAGGGGTGGTTGGCCGTGCACGGTCGGTCGCCGACCGTGGTAGTGGGGCACCACAGGCCACAGTTCGTCGCGCAGGTCCTCGAGCTCGTCGACGATCTCCACTCGTGCGGCGTGCAGCTCGAGGAGGGCCTGGTCCTGCACGCGAAGTCGTTCGAGCAGGTGGAGGCGACGCTCGTGGAGACGTTCGAAGCCGATGCCGGAGAGCCCGGAGGCGAGGCGGTTGAGCAGGAGACCGTCCTGGGGGCGGGGAATCGCCCGGTCATACGGCAGCGATCGGTGTTCGGTGCGGGCCACGGATGCAGCTCCCTCGTGGTGCGAGTGCTGGAGGGCGCCGTCGTGGCTGCCGAGCGTCGGGTCAAGTCTGCTCGGGGGGTGTGACAGTGAAGGCCCACGGTCCGGTCGATTCGATCGGTCGAAGGCCGGCTGCCTGAGGGGCTCCAACCACTGACGATGTTGCTGCCCTTCAGCACCGAATCGGTACCGAATCGGCGCTGAAGGGCGACCGGAAACGTGGGTGGACGGTCGGTTGAGGGACGGCCCGACGATCCAGCCGTCAGCTCTGGGGAGCGGCCGGGGGGTGGACCTCGTAGAGGAACACGGCGAGCGGCTCGGATCCGCGAGCCCCGGCCGGACGCCGCCGACCGTGTTCCCGCTGAAGCGGAACGGCCAGGACTTGACCACCGTCGCCGCGTCGGCAGTCTCTCCACCCCACAGCCCCCGAATGAACGCGTCGATCTCCGGATCCCGGTCGTCGACGGGTGACCCGTGGTTCACGATGCCGGTGAGCCCACGGTCGGCGAGGAACGCTCCCACCGTCCCGTCGTGGCCGGCGTCGTAGTACGCCACCGAGTTGGCGACCCCGTCGAGATTGATGACCGGGCGTCGCGCGTAGTAGCCCACGACCCCCGCGTCCCACGATGCCAGGACGGCGTCATCGGGCAGGTTCGCGTCGATCCACTCTCCGGCCGCACGGTTGGCCTTCTCGATCGATCGGAGATCGGGATCGGCGAACGCCTTCGACTGGATCACGAGTGCGACCAGCAACGGGGCGAAGAGGATCGCCACGACAGGCGCCAGCGACCGCACCGTCGACCCGTTCGCCGGGGCCTCCAAAGCCGCAGCCTCGACGAAGTCAGCCACTCCCAGCACGACCAGGAACAGTGCGTACAGCGCGATCGGGCAGTAGTACCAGAGCCACTGCTGGGTCTGGAGCACCTGGTAGTAGGCAACCAGCACGACGCAGAAGCCGGCGAACCACGCGGTCGCGGCGGCGAAGGCACCTGAGCGGCGGAACCGACCACGACGGGGCACTCCCCGACGGCACCGCGTCCACCCGAGCCGGCCCACGCCCAGGGCGAGGCCCACGACCACGGCCATCGTGATCGCTCGGCCCGGCGTGAACGTCGCCCGCTTCACCATCCCGCTGATCTGCAGCGTGATCCCGAACATCACCCGGTTCGAGAGCAGGTAGACCGCCAGGGTCAGCGCAGGCAGTGCGAAGAGCTCGAGCATCGGACGCACGGCTCGGCGTCCGAGCGGTCGAACTTCGGTCAGCACCCACAGCCCCAGCGCGCCGACCAGGAGCACCGAATCGGTGCGGCCGAGGATGATCAGCGAGAGCAGGACCGACGTCGCGAGCCGGGTTCCGCTCGAGCCCTCGGTCAGCCATCGCCCGCGCCGTCGTGCCGCCAGCCACAACAAGGCGGCATCGAGCACCACGAGCACCCCGGACTCGAGACCGTTGGCGAAGATCTTGACGAAGAAGGGGTTGCCGCCCACGAGCACCAATGCACTTGCCACCAAGCGCCGTGCACCACCGAGCCGCACCGCCGTCCGAGCCGTCGCCCGAACCGTCATCGTCTCCACCTCCTCGGGCCCGCAGTCGTTGCCAACCCCCGATCGCTCGTCCGGCGGTCAGCGCCACCAGCACGAGCGCGCCGCCGTAGCAGAGCACCTGCACGGCGAGCAGCACCCGCACCGCCCCGGTTCCGTCCAGACCGGCCCAGAAGACCGGCACCGCGACGAGCATCCACAGCGGGTGGTAGCCGTTCGTCGGGTCGATGCCGTCGAAGGTCGAGCCATGGCCATGGGCCACGTTGCGGGCGATGCCGAAGTAGTAGAACGCGTCGTCGAAGGTCAGCGCGAACGGCGCATCGCGCCAGACCAGCACGATCGCCAGCCACACGGCGGTGACACCGAGAGCGCACATCACCAGGACCCGGGTCGGGCCGCCGGCAGCTCCGCGACCGTTGCGAGCGCTCGTGGAGGTGATCTGTTGCTCGGCCGTCATGCTCGGGTCACATCGTCTCCGCGAAGCTCACCTCGCCCTCGCCGCGAAGCACGTTCTTCAACAGCTTGCCCGACGCGTTGCGGGGGAGCTTGTCATGGGTCAGTTCCACGTAGGCCGGAACCTTGAAGTTGGCCAGGGCTTCGGCGACCCACGCTCGGACATCGGCCTCGGTCAGTCCTGAACCATCGACCAGTTGCACGACGGCCTTGACCTCCTCGCCCAACTCGAGGTGGGGCACGCCGATCACGGCCGCATCGGCGATCTCGGGATGCTCGACCAGGCGCTGCTCGATCTCGACGCAGTAGATGTTCTCCCCGCCCCGGATGATCATGTCCTTGGCCCGGTCAGTGATGTAGAGGTAACCGTCCTCGTCGACCCGGCCGATGTCACCGGTGTGCAGCCAGCCGTCGATCACCGTCTCGGCGGTGGCCTCCGGCTTCCCCCAGTACCCCGGCATGATGATCGGCCCCCGGATGAGCACCTCGCCGGTCGCTCCCTGGGCCACCTCGGCCCCCGACGCGTCGGCGATGCGGATCTCGACGACCGGCACCGGCGGACCCACCGACGTCGGCTTCTCGAGGGCATCGCGCCCGCTGATCACCGTGGCGACCGAGCTCGACTCGGTCAGCCCGTACGCGTTGCTCGTGCTCGTCACGTTCGGGAACGTCTCCCGGACCATCCGCTGCATCTCGTCAGCCGAGGGCGACCCGCCGAATGCCACCGAGGTGACGCTCGACGTGTCGTAGGCATGGCGGTCGGGGAACTCGCACACCCGCCACACCATCGTCGGCACGGTCGCCCAGATGGTCACCTTCTCGTCCTCGATGAGCCTGAGCGCCTTGTCCGGCTCGAAGCGCCCGGCGGGGATCACCAGCTTCAACCCTCCGAGCGTGCCGACCACCAGGCTCGAGTGGCAGCCCGACACGTGGAACAACGGCGAGGTCAGCAGCGCGGTCGTCTGGCCGGCATCGGGAGCGGCGGCCGTGTCCGGCGCCATCATCCCGATCGCCACCGTGTTGAAGATCGTGTTCTGCAGGTTGGCGATCATGTTCCGGTGCGACGAGATCGCGCCCTTGGGCCGGCCCGTCGTCCCGCTCGTGTAGAAGATGACGGCGTAGTCGGCCTCGTCGATCGCCACGTCGGGGAACACCGGGCGTCGGCGCCGTGGTGAGCTCGTCGAATCGGTGGAGGCGAGGGTCGCTGCCGAACTCGGACGGGTCGGCGTCGATGAGGAACACCACCTCGAGGTCCGGGAGCTGGTCGAGCGCGTCGGCGATGCGCTCGAAACGACCCCGATCGACCACGAGCACCCGCGCCCCGCTGTCCTGCAGCCCGTAGATGATCTCGTCGGTCTTCCACCATCCGTTGAGGCCGACGAGGATCGCTCCCAGGTCGACGGTGCCCCAGAAGCTCAGGCACCATTCGGGATTGTTGGCCGACAGCACCGCGACCCGGTCGCCGTGACCGACGCCGAACCGGTCGCGCATCGTGGCCGAGACCGAGTTGGCCAGCTGGAAGAACTCCGAGAAGCCGATGCGACGGTCTCCGTAGACGATGAACGGTTGCTCGTCGCCCCGTAGGGCCGCGATCTCGCCGACCGAGCGGAGATGGGGCAGCCGGTCCTTGTAGACGCGCAGCTCGTGGCCGTCGATCATCTCCGTCGTGACCTCGAACGCCCCGCCGGGTCCGATCAGGCTCGCCCGAACTTCGGCCAGTGTCGTCATGCTTCCCCCTGTAGACCAACTCGTCTGGACCAGCTCGTCGAGCCGCCCATCTGGTGTGGCCCAGGGGCAGTCTGCCCGATGGAGCCGGCCGACCGCTCCGCCTGGAGCAGCCGTTGTCCGGAGGGCGATCAGCCCAGCGAGGCCACGACGTGGTCGATGCAGGCGGTGAGGGCCTCGACGTCGGCCGGCTCGATGGCCGGGAACATGGCCATCCGGAGCTGGTTGCGGCCCAGCTTGCGGTAGGACTCGGTGTCGACGATCCCGTTGGCCCGCAGCACCTGCGACACCGTCGTGGCGTCGATGGCGTCGTCGAGGTCGATGGTGGCGACGACGTGGCTGCGATCGTCGGGCCTGGCCACGAACGGCGTGGCGTAGCTGGCGGCCTCGGCCCAGGCGTACATGATCTCGGCCGACCGGTCGCACCGGGAAGCGGCCCACTCGAGGCCACCGTTCTCGTTCACCCACTCGACCTGCTGCACGGCCAGGAAGACCGTGGCCAGGGCCGGGGTGTTGTAGGTCTGGTCCTTGCGCGAGTTGTCGAGGGCGACCGCGAGATCGAGCGAGGCGGGGATCCAGCGGCCCGAGGCGGCGATGCGCTCGATGCGCTCGACGGCCCGTGGCGAGACCGCGGCCAGCCAGAGGCCGCCGTCGGAGGCCAGGCACTTCTGGGGAGCGAAGTAGTAGACGTCGGTCTGCCGACGGGTCGAAGCGGAGCCCGCCGGCGGCTGAGGTCGCGTCGACCACCACCAGCGCGTCGTCGTCGGCGCCGTCGGGCCGGGTCAGGCTCATGGCGACACCGGTCGAGGTCTCGTTGTGGGTGAGCGCGTAGACGTCGATGCCCTCGTGGCGCGATGGCCTCGGGATGGGTGCCGGGGGCCGACTCGATGATCTCGGGATCGTCGAGGTGGGGGGCGGCGGTGGCCGCTGCCGCGAACTTCGACGAGAACTCGCCGAAGCTCAGGTGCTGGCTGCGTTGCTCGATGAGGCCGAAGGTTGCGATGTCCCAGAAGGTGGTCGACCCGCCGTTGCCGAGCATGATCTCGTAGCCGTCGGGCAGGGCGAACATCTCGGTGAGCCCGTTGCGGAGCTGGCTGACGGTGAACCGGACGGTCGCCTGGCGGTGGCTGGTGCCCATGTAGGACGACGACACCGCGTTCAGGGCATCCATCGCTTCGGGCCGGACCTTCGACGGGCCGCAGCCGAAGCGCCCGTCGCCGGGGAGCAGGTCGGCGGGGATGGAAATGGCAGGCAGCGGGTCGCTCATCGCTGCAACTATCGCGGCCGAGCCCACTCGTGACGAAATCGGTTCCCCTTCGGCACCGAATCGGTATCGATTCGGTGCCGAAGGGCTCCGCCACGCCGGTGGCGGGGCGCTAGCGTCGGCTCGCCACCCCCGACCCCGGAGCATCCACCGCATGACCACCGAGCGAATCTCCCGCCGAGTCGGCGCCATCACCGAATCCGCCACGCTCGCGGTCGACGCCCGGGCCAAGGCCCTGAAGGCGGCCGGTGAGCCAGTCATCGGCTTCGGTGCCGGCGAACCCGACTTCGCCACCCCGGACCACATCGTCGAGGCGGCCGTCGTCGCCTGCCGCGACCCGAAGAACCACCGCTACTCACCCGCCGGCGGCCTTCCCGAGCTCAAGGACGCCATCGTCGGCCAAGACCCTTCGGGACTCGGGCTACGAGGTGCTCCCCGGCCAGGTGCTGGTCACCAACGGCGGCAAGCACGCCGTCTACAACACCTTCGAGGCCCTGCTCAACCCGGGCGACGAGGTCCTGCTGCCGGCGCCGTACTGGACGACCTACCCCGAACCGATCGCCCTCGCCGGCGGCACGTCGGTCGTCCTCCCCACCGACGAGTCCACCGGCTTCCGGGTCACCGTCGAGCAGCTCGAAGCGGCCCGCACGCCTGCCACCAAGGCGCTGGTGTTCGTCTCGCCGTCGAACCCGACCGGTGCGGTCTACCCCGAGGCCGAGGTGCGGGCCATCGGCGAGTGGGCCGTCGAGCACGGCATCTGGGTCGTCACCGACGAGATCTACGAGCACCTCACCTACGGCGACCACACGTTCCACTCGATGCCGACGCTGGTGCCCGAGCTGGCCGACACCTGCGTCGTGCTCAACGGCGTGGCCAAGACCTACGCCATGACCGGCTGGCGGGTCGGCTGGATGATCGGTCCGGCCGACGTGATCAAGGCCGCCACCAACCTCCAGTCGCACTCCACCTCCAACGTGGCCAACGTGTCGCCAGCGGGCCGCCCTGGCCGCGGTCGCCGGCGACCTCGACGCCGTGGCCATGATGCGATCGGCCTTCGACCGCCGCCGGCGCACCATCCACCGCATGCTCAACGAGATCCCCGGCGTGAGCTGCCTCGAACCCGAGGGCGCCTTCTACGCGTTCCCGTCGTTCAAGGACGTGCTCGGACGCGAGATCGCCGGGCATCGCCCGACCAGCACGACCGAGCTGGCCGAGGTCATCCTCGACGAGGCCAAGGTCGCCATCGTGCCGGGTGAGGCCTTCGACGCCCCCGGCTACGCCCGGCTGTCGTTCGCCCTCGGCGACGACGACCTCGCCGAGGGGATCGAACGGATCGGTCAGCTCCTGGCCTCAGCTCGCGACTGAGCCGGGGCCACCGTGACCAACGACGCCCCGTACGGCTCCTGGCCGTCGCCGATCACCGCCGACGCTGGTGGTCGCCGGCGCCGTCGGACTCGGCGACTGTCGCGTGGGCGACGACGACGTCTGGTGGTCCGAGTCCCGACCCGAGCAGGCCGGCCGGATCGCCGTGGTGCGCCACCGTCCCGGCGGGGGGACGGTCGAGGCTTTCGGCGAGGACTTCTCGGCCCGCACCCGGGTGCACGAGTACGGCGGCGGCGCGTGGTGGCTGCACGACGACACGCTCTTCTTCACCAACGCCGCCGACCAGCGCCTCTACCGGGTCGATCCCGACGCCGAGCCCGGGATCGTTCGCCGATCCCGTCGCCCTGACGCCGGAACCGGCCGTGCCGATGGCCGACCGCTACGCCGACGGCGTGCTCACCGTCGACGGCCGCTGGGTGATCTGCGTCCGCGAGCGCCACGACGGGCCCGACGTGCGCAACGAGCTGGTGGCCATCGAGGCCCAGCGCGGCGGCGAGCCGGTCGTCGTCGTCTCCGGGCCCGACTTCGTCGCCGCCCCCGGGTGAGCCCCGACGGGCGCCGGCTGTGCTGGCTGCAGTGGAACCACCCCGACATGCCGTGGGACGGCACCGAGCTGTGGGTCGCCGAGCTCGACGACGCCGACGTCCTCGAGGTCACCGACGCCCGCCGGATCGCCGGCAGTCGCACCGAATCGATCACCCAGCCCGAGTGGCACCCCGACGGCAGCCTCTGGTTCGTGTCCGATCGCACCGACTGGTGGAACCTGTACCGAATCGGTGCCGATTCGTTGCCGAAGGGCGCGGCCCGCACGGTCGCGCGGCCGCACCGCGGGCCCGGACGTGGCCGCCCCGACCCGGCGCCCGAGCCCACCCGGATCGGTACGATCCAGGGCGACATCGGCGTCCCGGCCTGGGTGTTCGCCCAGAGCCGCTACGCCTTCCTCCCCGACGGCCGCGTGGCTGTCGCCTACACCGCCGACGGCGTCGACCACCTCGCGGTGATCGACGACCCGGCGCGACCCGCCGACGACCCGGGCGCGACCCGTCCGACCCGGCCTCACCGGCGGTCGTCGATGTCCCCACGCCGTTCACCACGCTCTCGTCGTTGCGGGCCTACGGCCACGGCCTCGCCATGATCGCCGGCTCGCCGACCTCCGAGCCCGTCGTCGCCCTCGCCGACCTGCCCCCGCACGGCCACGCCACCATCGCCGCGGTGCAACCGGCCCGCGACCTCGGCCTCGACCCGGCCTGGTTCTCCGTCCCCGAGCCGCTCGACGTGCCCACCACCGGCGGAGCCGTCACCCACGCCCTCTACTACCCGCCGACGCATCCCGAGGCCCACGGCCCGAGCGACGCCGCGCCGCCGCTGCGTCGTGATGATCCACGGCGGTCCCACGTCGGCCGCCCGGCCGCAGCTCAGCCTCGCCCTGCAGTTCTGGACCTCCCGGGGCTTCGCCGTCGCCGACGTGAACTACCGGGGCAGCTCCGGCTACGGCCGGGCCTACCGCGGGCCTGCTCGACGGGCAGTGGGGCATCGCCGACGTCGACGACTGCGTCGCCGTCGCCGAGCACCTGGTGGCCGAGGGTCGGGTCGACCCCGACCGACTGGCGATCCGCGGCGGCAGCGCCGGTGGCTTCACCGCCCTGTGCGCCCTCACCTTCCACGATCGGTTCGCGGCCGGCGCCAGCCTGTACGGCGTCGCCGACCTCGAGGCCCTGGCCCGCGACACCCACAAGTTCGAGGCGCGCTACCTCGACTCACTCGTCGGGCCCTACCCGGCCGAGCGCGACCGCTACGTCGAGCGGTCACCCATCCACCACGTCGACCAACTCGACCGCCCGGTCATCGTGCTCCAGGGGCTCGAGGACGAGGTCGTCCCGCCCGCCCAGTCCGAGATGATCGTCGATGCCCTCCGGGCCAAGGGCGTGCCGGTCGCCTACCTCGCCTTCGAGGGAGAGCAGCACGGGTTCCGCCAGGCCGCCAACATCCGGCGTGCGCTCGAGGCCGAGCTGTACTTCTACAGTCGGGTTTTCGGCTTCGAACCCTGGGATCCGATCGACCCGGTGCCGATAGACAACCTCTGAGGTGAGGAGGTACCCATGGAACCGGCCGGCATGACGATCATCGAGCACTACGGGACGCCCGAGGCGGCCCAGGCCCAGGCCTCCCTCCTGGTCGAGCGCGGGGTCGGCGCCACCGTCGAGCCCGAGACCGCAACCGGAGCCTTCTCGCTCGCCGTGCTCGACGATGACGCCGAACGGGCCCGCGAGCTGCTCGGCCTCACCCAGACCGAGCGTCAGGAGCTCTCGGAGGTCGACCTCATCAAGGCCAACCGCCCGTGGCTCGTTCCCGTGCTGCTGGTCGCGGTCGCCCTGTTCGTCATCCCGGTCCTGGCCTTCCTGATCGCCTTCAAGCTCTCGGGCGGCTGATCCGCGACGGGGACGGCTCGTGGGCTCATCGGGTTGGCGGGCGGGACGGCCGAGCGGTCAGGATGAGGCATGGCCCGCATCCTTGTCACCGAACCGATCGCCGAGGGCGGACTCGATCGGCTCCGCGCCGCCGGACATGACGTCGACGTCCAGATCGGGTCGTCCCCGGAGGAGCTGCTCGACCTGGTGAAGGGGGCCCAGGCGCTCATCATCCGCTCCGCCACCACCGTCACCGACGAGGTCCTGGCCGCCGGAACCGACCTGGTCGTGGTGGGACGGGCCGGCATCGGGCTCGACAACGTCGACGTGCCCACCGCCACCGCCCGCGGCGTCATGGTCGTCAACGCGCCGCAGTCGAACATCCTGTCGGCGGCCGAGCACACCATGGCGCTGCTGCTCGCCCAGGCCCGCAACATCCCCCAGGCCCACGCCGCCCTCGTGGCCGGTCGGTGGGAGCGGTCCCGCTGGACCGGCGTCGAGCTCAGCGACAAGACCCTCGGCATCATCGGGCTCGGCCGCATCGGCAAGCTGGTGGCCCAGCGGGCCCTGGCCTTCGGCATGCGTCTCGTCGCCTACGACCCGTTCGTGTCAGCCGACCGGGCCCGCCAGATGAGCGTCGAGCTGGTCGACCTCGACACCCTCATGGCGGTGTCGGACTTCGTCTCGATCCACGTGGTCAAGACCCCCGAGACCATCGGGCTGATCAACGCCGAGCTGCTGGCCAAGGCCAAGCCGGGCATCCGCATCATCAACGTCGGGCGCGGCGGCATCATCGACGAGCCGGCCCTGGCCGAGGCCATCCGCTCGGGTCACGTCGGCGGCGCCGCCATCGACGTGTTCACCAAGGAGCCGACGACCGAGTCGCCCCTGTTCGAGCTCGAGTCGGTCGTGGTCACCCCGCACCTCGGTGCCAGCACCCACGAGGCCCAGGACAAGGCCGGCGACACCATCGCCGAGCAGGTCGGCCTGGCGCTGGCCGGGGACTTCGTACCGTTCGCGGTGAACGTGGCCGCGGGCGAGGCGTCCGAGACGGTGCGGCCGTTCCTGCCGCTGGCCGAGCGACTCGGCGAGCTCTTCGCCTCGCTGGCCCTCGACGGCAGCGCCGCCCTCGACATCGAGTACCAGGGCCAGATCGCCGGCTACGACACCCGCATCCTCACCCTCTCGCTGCTCAAGGGCTACTTCGGGCGCATCAGCGACGAGCCGGTCTCCTACGTGAACGCCCCGAAGCTCGCGGCCGAGAGCGGCATGCAGATCCGCGAGACGGCCACGACCACCGCCCAGGACTACGTCAACCTCGTCACCATCCGCGGCGGCGACCACGCCCTGGCCGGCACCCTCGTCGGGCCTGCGGGGCGAGGCCCGCATCGTCATGGTCGACGACCACACGGTCGACCTGCCCCCCGCCCGCCACATGGTCGTGGTCCGCAACGACGACCGCCCCGGCATGATCGGCGCCGTCGGCCAGTTGCTCGGCGAGGCCGGCATCAACATCGCCGACATGGACGTCGGCCAGTCCGCCGCCGGCGTGTCGGCGCTGATGGTCCTGGCCACCTCGCAGTCGGTGCCACCCGAGGTCGTCGACCGGCTCGCGGCCACCGACGGCATCGTGTCGGTGCACGCGGTCGAGCTCAGCTGACCGCTCCGGCCCGTTCCAACCCGCTCCGGCCCGCGCCTCATCGGCCGAACGGCTCATTGATGTAGGTCGTCCGGCCCGTTTCCCCGGCCGTGGCTCAGTCGACGAACGCCGAACGCCGACGCTGCTAGCAGCACGTCGTCCCTGGTGGGGGGCCTGCGAGAGGAGCATCGTCGGTGGCTCTGGATCCGATCCAGATCGATGAAGTGCCCGTCCCCCTTCTCGAGGTCCGGGATGGGGTCGTGCGGCGCGCCTCGGCGATGGCCGACGGCCATGCTCGTCCCGGCCTCCGAGGACGGGGTGGACGGCCGCCCGGCGGTCGCCGTGGGGCAGCGCCTCGTCGATCTGGTCGCGGAGCCCGACCGTCCGGCGCTCGAGGAGGTGCTCGTCCCGGGCCCGGCCCGGCGTTCCGGTGACGAGCTCGATCGGTCACCCGCGATCTCGCCGTGCGCCTGATCGGTCCGCCGAGCCGGCCGGTCACGCTCTCGATCACCGACACCGACGACGCCCAGCTCGTGGGCCTCCGCGACCAGTCGACCGAGCGCCGGCTGGCCGCGGTGATCGATGCCGTCGCCGACTCGACCCTGCTGCTCGACGCCGACGGCCGGCTGCTGTGGCAGTCCGACGCGTTGGCCGCCCGCGTGCCGGGCGGCCGGGCCAATCTCGGCACCCACCCGGTCGAGCGCCTCCATCCCGAGGACCTCCCGCTGGTGCTCGAGAACTTCGCCGAGCTGGCCCGCCGCCCCACCGGTCGGGTCAGCCAGGTCGTGCGTTCGCGGGCCGTCGACGACGACGACGTGTGGCAGCTGATCGAGCTCATCGGTGCGGGCCGGCCCGATCATCCGGACCTCGGTGGCGTGGTGGTGCAGGTGCGCAACCTCGACGAGGGCGCGGAGCTCGAGTCGGTGGCCCACACCGACGGGCCGCTCATGTCGCTGGCCGAGGCCGCCCCGATCGGCATCCTGTTGATGAACCACGCCGAGGTGGTGGTCTACGCCAATCGCGCCAGCCGGGACCTGCTGGGCCTCCTGGAGACCGACGACGCCACTCGCTGGCGTGAGCGCGTGGCCCCGTCGCACCGCGGCCTGATCGACGCCATGATCACCGCCGGCCTGGCCGCCGCCGATCCGGTCACGACCACCGCGCCGTTCACCCGACCCGAGGGCTCGGCCCATTGGCTCCGCGTCCGCGTCGCTCCCCATCTCGGGGCCAGCGGCCAGGTGCGTCGGCGTGATCGCCGCCCTCGAGGACGTCACCGCCGAGGTCGAGGCCCGCGGCCGAGTCCGAGCGGCTGCTGCAGATGCTCGACGCCACGTCGGACTTCGTGGCCGTCTTCAAGCCGACCGGCGAGATCCTCCACACCAACGTCGCGCTCGCAACAGGTGCTCGAGCGGCTCGAGCGCGAGGGCGGCTCCGGACGCCTCGTCGACCTCCTCGGCGAGGCCAGCCGGGACCGGTTCCTCGCCGGAGCGGTGGGGGAGTTGGAGGGACGGGACCACTGGGAGGGCGAGATGGAGATCCAGGTGGGCGGGGGGCGCACGATCCCCGTGTCGGCCCTGGGGTGGTCCGTCGTGACGAGGAGGGCGCGCTCGACTGGATCGCCATGGTCGCCCGGGACATCTCCGCGCAGAAGGACGCCCAGGAGGTCCTGCGCCGCATGGCCACCATCGACCACCTCACCGGTCTGGCCAACCGGGCGCTGTTCACCGAGCAGCTGGACGAGGCGGCCGAGGCGAGCCAGCGGTCGGGCCGGCCGCTGGCCCTGCTGTTCTGCGACCTCGATCGGTTCAAGGAGGTCAACGACCGCCACGGCCACGCGGTCGGCGACGCCGTGCTGCGAACCATCGCCGACCGCCTGCAGGAGATCACGCGCGGAGGGCGACCTGGCGGCGCGGGTCGGCGGCGACGAGTTCGTGATCCTGTGCCAGGGCGTCACCGACTCCGAGGTGCTGGCCGCGCTGGCCGAGCGCATCATCGACTCGATCGACCAGCCCATCGAGGCCGGCGACGCCGTGGTCAAGGTCGGCATCTCGATCGGGATCGCGGTGGCCGGACGGGCAAGCGATGTCGACGGCGATCGCCTGCTGATCGTGAGCCGACCAGGCCATGTACCGGGCCAAGGCCACCGGCGGCAACCGCTACCGCATCCTGGCCGACGGGCCCCGGTAGGCGCCTCGACGGCGGGTCGGCTCGGGCCAGCTGGTCAGGCCGGGCGGTCAGGCCTGGGCGCTGGGCTTCCAGGCCGGGCGACGGCCTCGTAGTCGGCGATGGCCTCGGTCGTGGGCCAGGGTGATGCCGATGTCGTCGAGGCCCTGCAGGAAGCGCTCGCGGGTCGCGTCGTCGAGGGGGAAGCGCGACCTCGAGCCCGATGGCCGGCGCGGCCAGGGTGCGGGCGCGACGTCGATGGTGATCTCGAGGGCGGGGTCGGCCTCGACCGCGCGCAGGAGCTGCGCGCCGACCTCGGGCGTCGACCTGCACCGGGACCAGCCCGTTCTTGGTGCAGTTGTTGCGGAAGATGTCGGCGAACCGGGGCGAGATCACCGCCTGGAAGCCGTAGTCCATGATCGCCCACACGGCGTGCTCACGCGACGAGCCGGTGCCGAAGTTCGGCCCGGCCACGAGGATGTTGGCCCCGGTGTAGTGCTCGTGGTTGAGCACGAAGTCGCGGTCGTCGCGCCACTCGGAGAAGAGCCCGGCGCCGAACCCGGTGCGCTCGACCCGCTTGAGCCAGTCGCTGGGGATGATCTGGTCGGTGTCGACGTCGGAGCGGTCGAGCGGCACGGCGGTGCCGGTGACGACGATGACGGGTTCCATGGGGGATGTCCTCTCTTCGGGCCGGGTTCAGGCCAGGTCGGCGGGAGCGGCGAAGGTGCCGGCGATGGCGGTGGCGGCGGCGACGGCCGGCGACACCAGGTGGGTGCGCCCGCCGCGGCCCTGGCGGCCCTCGAAGTTGCGGTTGCTGGTGGACGCGGCCCGCTCGCCGACCGACAGCTTGTCGGGGTTCATGGCCAGGCACATCGAGCAGCCCGGCTCGCGCCAGTCGAAGCCGGCGGCGGTGAAGATCCGGTCGAGGCCCTCCTGCCTCGGCCTGGGCCTTCACCCGGAACGACCCGGGCACGACCATGGCCCGCATGCCCGCGCTGACCTGCCGGCCCTCGGCCACCGCGGCCGCGGCGCGCAGGTCCTCGATGCGGCCGTTGGTGCACGAGCCGATGAACACCGTGTCGACCGGGACGTCGCGCAGCGGGGTGCCGGCGGTCAGGCCCATGTACTCGAGCGCCCGGGCGGCCGACTCGCGGGCGCTGGGGTCGTCGAACGAATCCGGGTCGGGCACGGCTCCGCTGAGCTCGATCACCTGGGCCGGGTTGGTGCCCCACGACACGAACGGCTCGAGGGTCGAGGCGTCGAGCACGACCTCCTTGTCGAACGTCGCGCCGTCGTCGGTGGCGAGCCGGCGCCAGGCCTCGACGGCCCGGTCCCACGCGTCGCCGGTGGGGGCGTGGCGGCGGCCCTTCAGGTAGTCGAAGGTGACGTCGTCGGGGGCGATCAGCCCGGCCTTGGCCCCGGCCTCGATCGACATGTTGCAGACGGTCATGCGGCCCTCCATCGACAGCGCCCGGATGGCCGAGCCGCGGTACTCGATGATCGAGCCGATGCCGCCGCCGGTGCCGATGGTGCCGATGATGGCGAGGATCAGGTCCTTGGCCGTCACGCCGGCCGGCAGCTCGCCCTCGACGGTGATGGCCATGGTGCCGGGCCGGCTCTGGGGCAGCGTCTGGGTGGCGAGGACGTGCTCGACCTCGCTGGTGCCGATGCCGAAGGCCAGCGCGCCGAACGCGCCGTGGGTGGAGGTGTGGCTGTCGCCGCAGACGATGGTCATGCCCGGCTGGGTCAGGCCCTGCTCGGGGCCGATGATGTGGACGATGCCCTGGTCGGGGTTGCCCATCGGGTACTCGGTGATGCCGAACTCGGCGCAGTTGGCCCGCAGGACCTCGACCTGCTTGCGCGAGATCGGGTCGGCGATGGGCTGGTCGATGTCGGCGGTGGGGACGTTGTGGTCCTCGGTGGCGACGGTGAGGTCGGGCCGGCGGACCGTGCGGCCGGCGAGGCGGAGCCCGTCGAAGGCCTGCGGCGAGGTGACCTCGTGGACGAGGTGGAGGTCGATGTAGAGCAGGTCGGGCTCGCCCTCGGCTGCCCGGACGAGGTGGTCGTCCCAGATCTTCTCGCTGAGCGTCTTCACGAGGGTCCCTTCTGCCGGTTCTCGGCCCGGATGCTTGCTATCTCACTATTCAAGATTCTAATCTTGCCGTATGGGATCGAGTGTAAGCGGGGTCGGGGTCGTCGACAAGGCGATGGCCATCCTCGGAGCGGTCGAGCGGTCACCGAGGTCGCTCGGGGAGCTGGTGGAGGCGACCGGCTACTCGCGGGCGACCGCGCACCGGCTGGCGGTGGCACTCGAGGTGCACGGGCTGGTGCGGCGCGACGAGGACGGACGCTTCACGCTGGGGGTGCGCCTCATCGCGCTCGGTCGGGCCGCCGCGGAGGGGATCCCGCTGGCCGAGGCGGCGCTGCCGGCGCTGACCGCGCCTGCGCGACGAAACCGGCGAATCGGTGCAGCTGTACGTGCGAGAGGGGGATCGGCGGGTCTGCATCGCCGCCCTCGAGTCGCCGCACGGCCTGCGGACGATCGTGCCGATGGGGGCGTCGTTGCCCCTCGACGTCGGCTCGGCCGGCGCCATCCTCTCGGTGCCCTTCAGCACCGAATCGGTACCGAATCGGCGCCGATGGGCCGAGAGCGTGGGGGAGCGGGAGGCGGGGGTGGCCTCGGTGAGCGCCGGCGTGCTCGACCCCGACGGCACCGCGGTCGCCGCCGTCAGCGTCTCGGGGCCGATCGAGCGCACGACCCGCCAGCCCGGTGCCCGCTACGGCGACGCCGTCGTCGCCGCCGCCCGCAGCATCGAGCAGGCCGCCGGTCTGGCCGACGGCGGCCCGGCCGCCGCACCGCCGTCGTGACGGAGACGCCCTAGGCTCCCTGACGCATGGATGAGAGCCTGGCCCATGGGTGAGAACCTGGCGGCCGTCGACATCGGCACCAACTCCATCCACCTGGTCGTGGCCCGCTTCGACGACGACGGCCACTTCGAGGTGATCGCCGACGAGAAGGAGGCCGTCCGCCTCGGCTCGAGCGGCGGCGACATGAAGGAGCTGGCCCCTGACGCCATCGACCGGGGCATCGCCGCGCTGACCCGGTTCCGCCAGGTCGCCGACATCTCCTCGGCCCCGATGAGCGCGGTCGCCACCAGCGCCGTGCGCGAGGCCGAGAACGCCGAGGAGTTCATCCGCCGGGCCCGCGACGAGGCCGACGTCGACGTCGAGGTCATCTCGGGGGTCGAGGAGGCCCGGCTCATCCACCTCGGCGTCCTGCAGGCCGTCCCCGTGTTCGAACGTCGCCTGCTGCTGATCGACATCGGCGGCGGCAGCACCGAGGTCCTGCTCGGGCTGAAGGGGCGAGACCCTCGCGGTCCGCAGCTTCAAGCTCGGTGCCATCCGCCTGTCCCGGCGGTTCTTCAAGACCGACCGCCTGCATCCGGGCGCGGTCGACGCCTGCCGCCGGTTCGTGCGGTCGATGCTCGCCCCGATGGCCCGCGACGTCGAGCGGCTCGGCTTCGAGGTGGCCGTCGGCAGCTCCGGCACCATCGAGTCGGTGGTGGCCATGGCCCACGCCCAGCGCCGGCACGAGCCCACCCCCCGCTCGCTCACCAACGCCACCGTCACCCGCAAGGAGGTCGAGGCGGTCGTCAAGCGGCTGGCCGGGGCGGCCACCGTCGGCAAGCGTCGCGAGCTCCCCGGGCTCGAGCCGGACCGGGCCGACATCATCCTCGGCGGCGCCATCATCCTCGAGCAGGCCATGGCCCTGTTCCGGATCGACGAGCTGGTCGTGTCCGACTACGCGCTGCGCGAGGGCGCCCTGCTCGACGCGTTCCAGCGACGGCACGGCGCGGCCCTGCACCACCTGCACGACCTGCGTCGGCGCAGCGTCGTCCGCCTGGCCGAGATGATGGACGAGGAGCCCGAGCACTCGGCCCACGTGGCCGTGCTCGCCCTCGAGCTGTTCGACGGCACCGAGCGCTACCACCGCCTCGGCGACGACGCCCGCGAGCTGCTGGAGGCGGCCGCCCTGCTGGCCAACGTGGGCCTGTTCGTCTCGCACAGCAAGCACCACAAGCACACCTACTACGTGATCCGGAACTCCGATCACCTCTCGGGCTTCACCGACCACGAGATCGAGATGGTGGCCCTCGTCGCCCGCTACCACCGCAAGAGCGCGCCCTCGGCCAAGCACGCCGAGTTCGCCGCGCTCCGGCCGTCCGACCAGGACACCGTCCGGGCCCTCGCCGGCATCCTGCGGGTGGCCATCGGGCTCGACCGGACCCACGCCGGGCTGGTCACCGCGGTGCGCTGCTCCCGGCGAGGGCAAGGCGCTCGTCATCGAGGCCGAGTCACGCCCCGGCGCCGACCTGGGCCTCGAGCTCTACACCGCCAACGAGCGCAAGGCCCTGCTCGAGGAGGTCATCGGCCGACCGGTGCGGATCGAGGCCCTCGATCCCGCCGTCGATCCCGCCGGCGCCCCTGCCGAGCCGCCGTCCGAGCAGCTCGATCAGCCGGCCTGACGCCCTCGTTCCCGTCCCCTCGCCACGACCGAGTCGCAGGCCTCGAGCAGGGCGGGGAGGAACACCTCGGGATCGGTGCCGCACACGCCGTGGTCGCCGGGCACCGGGTGCACCGTCGCCCCCGTGACCTCGGCGAGCCGTCGCTGGCGATGGGGTGGCACGACGGAGTCGTACTCGGTCACGACCACCGCCACCGGGAGGTCGACGCCGCCGATCCACTCGTGCGACGAGAAGCCGGCCAGGGCCTGGCCCGCCTCCACCACCATCCGGGTGTCGTTCTGGATCACCTGCTGGCGGGCCCACCGACCGAACTCGGACCGGTCGAAGCGCGCGTCGAGCAACCGGCTGCCGACGGAGCGCTGCACCCGACGGGGGGTGGCCCGGACGATGAGCGACGCCATGCCCGCCATCGACGCCATGGCCCGTCCGCCTCGGCCGCTCGTGCCGAAGTTCCGGCTGGTCGCGCACAGGACCAGGCCGTCGACCCGCTCGGGGTGCCGCCGCCACACGAGCTGGGCGATCGGCCCGCCCATCGAGTAGCCGACGGGGATGATCCGGTCGATCCCCAGCTCGTCGGCCAGGGCCACGACGTCGTCGGCGCAGTCCTCGAGTCGGAACCGTCGCCAGGTGCGGATGCCCCGACCGTGGCCCCGGTGGTCGAGGGCCACCACGTTGACGTGACGGGCCAGCGGCTCGAAGGCGGCGAACCAGTTGAGCGCGGCGTTGACCGTCCAGCCGTGGAGCAGCACGACCGTCGGCGCCCCGGGCGGCCCGTCGATCCCGCGAACGAACGTCGTGCCCCGGCCCGGCAGCTCGACCGGGCGACCGGGCGGCAGGCCGGTGGGGTCGGGCACCACATCGCCGCTCACGACCCGTGCTCCGTCAGGCCTCGATGTCGATGATCTCGACCTTGAGCACGCCGCCCGGTGCCTCGAAGTCGACCACGTCACCGATGGCCCGGCCGAGCAGGGCGGACCCCAGCGGCGAGCCCGGGGACACCACGTCGAGCTCGTCGTGGCGCTCCTCGATCGAGCCGATGAGGAAGGTCTCGGGTTCGTCGTCGCCCTCGTAGGTGATGGTGACGATCGAGCCCGTCTGCACGTGGTCGCTCTCGGTCACGTCGACGATCTCGCAGTCGAGCAGCACGGCGGCCAGGTGGTTGATCCGGGCCTCCATCTTGCCCTGCTCCTCCTTGGCGGCGTGGTAGTCGCCGTTCTCCTTGAGGTCGCCGAGCTCGCGGGCCGCCTGGATCTTGCGGGCGATGTCGGTACGGCCGTGCGACACGAGGTTGTCGTGCTCGGCCCTCAGCCGGTCGTACGCCGTTTGGGAGAGGTGATGGATGTCAGCCACGGCGCCATGGTAGCGAGCACCCGTCGATCACCCTGCGGCGGCGGTGACCTCGATGGCGATCTTCTGGTCCGGCCGCTCGTCGATCGGCCCCTGCAGCAGGCGGAACAGGATGTCGCCCGAGGCCTCGAGGCTCGAGGCCGCCGGCAGGATCTGGGTGAGGTCGGTCTGCTGGGTGCCGGACCCGTCGATGTGGAAGGCCAGCAGCTCGGCGGTGACCCCGGCGGGCAGCCCGGCGAAGGGCACCGGTCCCAGGGGGGCGGTCTGGGCGTACTTCAGCTCCAGGTCGATCTTGTTGGTGGTCAGGTGGGTCAGCGACACGGAGTAGGTGGCCGAGGAGTTGAGCCCGTCGAAGTCGAGCGACACCGGAACCTTCCAGACCGCTCCCTCGCCGACCGGCTCGGTCGGGAAGCTGAGGATCAGCTGCTGGAGGCTGTTGCTCAGCCGGGCGAGCCACAGCGTGGCGACGGCGTCGAGCCCCGGCGGCGGGTCGGCGTGGAACGATGTCACCGTCCCCGTCGGTCGCATGGCGAGCGACCCGGTGACGCCGACGAGCGACCGGAACGAGGCCTGGGCCTGGGCCGCCACGGCCGCGGTCGTCGCGCTCGTGTCGATCGTGATCGATGCGAACCGGAACGTGCCCCGGATCGTGCCGTCGGGATCGACGGCGTCGACGGTGGTGGTGACCTCGGCGGTGATCGGCGGCACCGCGACCGGACCGCTCCCCGCGTAGCTCGACGCGTAGCTGGTGTGCTCGACGTAGGACACCTTGGTCTGGAAGCTGGCGCCCACCGCCGGGTGGAACCGCAGCTGCCGGCGGGGCTCCGAGCCGTTGTAGACGTCGGTGGCCGACGACGGCACGGTGTCGAGCGGCAGCGTGTCGGCCGTGGTCGAAGTCGAGGTCGGCGCCGACGAGGCGTGCGTGCGGCCTGAGCTGCACGCCACCAGCGCGGCGCAGAGGGCCAGCGCCACGACCACACCCAGGACCATCCGCCGTCGTCGCGCCACGGACGGGATCCTAGATGCCTGCCAGGTTGACGAACGCAGACCGCGCCAGCACACTGTGCGGAGTGTTCGACACCTCACCTGCCGACATCATCATCATCGACTAGCGCGCACCACGTGGTGGTGTGCGCTCCTGACCGTCCACTCCGGTGGGCGGTTTTCTCGTTCTAGGGAGCATGTCCGTGCCTGACCAGTCCAACAGCTCGCAGCCCCACCGCGTCGGGGTCATCGGCGGCGACGGCATCGGCCCCGAGGTCATCGCCGAGGCCCTGAAGGTCGTCGCCGCGGCCGGGGTCGAGCTCGACACCGTCGACTACGACCTCGGCGGCGCCCGCTACCTGCGCGACGGCGTGGTGCTCACCGATGAGATCGTCGAGGAGTGGCGGGGTCTCGACGCGCTGCTGGTCGGGGCCGTCGGCACCCCCGACGTGCCCCCGGGGCTGATCGAGCGGGGTCTGCTGCTGAAGATGCGCTTCGACCTCGACCTCTACATCAACCAGCGCCCCTTCGTGGCCCCCGACGGGAGCCACGACTTCATCGTGATCCGCGAGAACACCGAGGGCACCTACGCGGGCGAGGGCGGGTTCCTGCGCAAGGGCACGCCCCACGAGGTCGCCACGCAGGGATCGGTCAACACCCGCATGGGCGTCGAGCGCTGCGTCCGCTACGCCTTCGAACTGGCCCGCAGCCGCCCCCGCCGCCACCTCACGCTGGTGCACAAGACCAACGTGCTCACCTTCGCCGGCGACCTGTGGGAGCGGACCTTCGACGAGGTCGCGGCCGAGTTCCCCGACGTCTCCACCGGCTACAACCACGTCGACGCCGCCTGCATCTACTTCGTGCAGTCGCCCGGTCAGTACGACGTCATCGTCACCGACAACCTGTTCGGCGACATCCTCACCGACCTCGGCGGGGCCGTCTCCGGCGGCATCGGCCTGGCGTCGTCGGGCAACCTCAACCCGGCCCGCACGGGCCCGTCGATGTTCGAGCCGGTGCACGGCTCGGCCCCCGACATCGCCGGCCAGCAGAAGGCCAACCCGGTCGCCGCCATCCTGTCGGCCACCATGATGCTCGAGTACCTGGGCGAGGCCGATGCCGCCGCCCGCATCCGCAAGGCGTGCGCCGACACCTCGTCGCTCGTCGGCTCCACGTCCGAGGTCGGCGACCTCGTCGTCAACCGTCTCTGAGGGGATCATCCCATGGCCATCACACCCACCGACAAGATCTGGATGAACGGCGAGCTCGTCGACTGGGACGCGGCCCAGATCCACATCCTCACCCACACCCTGCACTACGGCATGGGCGTGTTCGAGGGGGTGCGGGCCTACGAGACCGAGGACGGGCCGGCGGTGTTCCGCCTCACCGAGCACATCGAGCGGCTGTTCAACTCGGCCCGCATCATGATGATGGACATCCCCTACACGGTCGACGAGCTGGTCGCCGCCACCCGGGAGGTGGTGCGGGCGTCCGGGCTGCCGTCGTGCTACATCCGGCCGATCGCCTACTACGGCTACGGCGAGATGGGCCTGAACACCATCCCGTGCTCGGTCGACGTGGCCATCGCCTGCTGGCCGTGGGGGGCGTACCTGGGCGACGATGCGCTGTCCAAGGGCGTGCGCATGAAGATCTCGTCGTGGGTGCGCCACGACCACAACACCATGCCGCCGGCGTCGAAGACCACCGGCAACTACGTCAACTCGTCGCTGGCCAAGGTCGAGGCCCTCAAGGCCGGCTACGACGAGGCCATCATGCTCAGCCCGCAGGGGTTCGTGAGCGAGTGCACCGGCGAGAACATCTTCGCGGCGCGCGACGGCGTGCTGATCACCCCGCCGATCGCGGCCGGCGCCCTCGAGGGCATCACCCAGGACTCGGTCATGACCATCGCCCGTGACCTCGGCTTCGAGACCCGCTTCGACTACCTCACCCGCAGCGACCTCTACGTCTGCGAGGAGATGTTCGTGTGCGGCACCGCGGCCGAGGTCAGCGCGGTGAACTCGGTCGACGACCGCCCGATCTACTGCCCCGGGCCCATGACCGCGGCCATCGCATCGGAGTACGGCAAGGCCGTGCGCGGCCAGGTCGACCGCTACAAGAACTGGCTCGACTATGTCGAGTGACGCCGGCGGTCCCGACCTCGGTCGAGATCTTCGACACGACGCTGCGCGACGGCGCGCAGTTCGAGGGCATCTCGCTCACGGTCGAGGACAAGCTCCGCGTCGCCGAGCAGCTCGACTGGCTCGGCGTCCGCTGGATCGAGGGCGGCTATCCGCAGGCCAACCCGAAGGACGCCGAGTTCTTCACCCGGGCCCCGAAGGAGCTGAAGCTGTCGACCGCCGAGCTGCTGGCGTTCGGCTCGACCCGGCGCCCGGCCGGCAAGGTCGACGTCGACCCCACCCTCGAGGCGTTGGTGCGAGGCCGAGACCTCGACGGTGTGCATCGTGGGCAAGAGCTGGGACTTCCACGTCACCGAGGCGCTGCAGACCACCCTCGACGAGGGCGTGGCCATGGTGGGCGAGTCGGTGCAGTTCCTGAAGGACGCAGGCCGTCGGGTGTTCTTCGACGCCGAGCACTTCTTCGACGGCTACAAGGCCAACCCCGAGTACGCCCTGCGGGTGCTCGAGGCCGCCGCGGCCAACGGGGCCGACTGCGTGGTGCTGTGCGACACCAACGGCGGATCGCTGCCTCACGAGGTGCAGCGGATCACGAGCGAGGTCACCGCCTACCTCGGGTCGGTGCCGGTCGGCATCCACACCCAGAACGACTCCGGCTGCGCGGTCGCCAACTCGATCGCCGCCGTGCTCGGCGGCGCCAGCCAGGTGCAGGGCACGATCAACGGCTACGGCGAGCGCACCGGCAACGCCAACCTGATGACGGTCATCCCCGACCTCACCCTCAAGCTCGGCATCGCCACCCTGCCGGAGGGTCGGCTCGAGCGGCTGACCGCGGTCAGCCGCCACGTCGCCGAGCTGGTGAACCTGCCGCCCCACCCCGCCGATCCGTTCGTCGGCACCTCCGCGTTCGCCCACAAGGGCGGCCTGCACACCTCGGCACTCGGACGGGCGGGCGGCGCCACCTACGAGCACATCGACCCGACCGCGGTCGGCAACCACACCCGGGTGCTGGTGTCCGATCTCGGTGGCCGGGCCGGCATGTCGATGAAGGCCCGCGAGCTGGGCGTCGACCTCGACGACCGGGCCGCCGGGGTGCTGAGCGAGGAGCTGAAGCAGCTCGAGTCGCGGGGCTGGCTGTTCGAGGCGGCCGACGCGTCGCTCGAGCTGCTGATGCGCCGGGCCGCCGGGTGGGAGCACGACTTCTTCGACGTCGAGGCCTATCGGGTGACCTCCTATCACCGCGAGGGGCCGGTCATGCCCGTCGACGAGGTCGAGGTCACCGTCGAGGCCACCGTGAAGCTGTGGATCGACGGCCAGCGCATCGCCGCGGTGGGGGAGGGCAACGGCCCCATCAACGCCCTCGACGTGGCCGTGCGGGCCGCGCTGAACGGGCGCTACCCGGCGCTCGAGCGCATCCACCTCACCGACTTCAAGGTGCGGGTGCTCGACGGGGGTGCGGCCACCGGCGCCGTGGTGCGGGTGCTCATCGACTCGACCAACGGCGACGACGTGTGGACCACCGTCGGGGTCGACACCAACGTGATCGAGGCCGCCTGGCGGGCGCTGATCGACTCGTTCGTCTACGGCCTGCTGCACACCTCGTAGGCTGGGTGGCGATGGCTGCTCCGGAGTACGTCCCCCATCCCCCGACCGACAAGCCCCGCGTCTACGAGTCCCCGCCGTGGGACGGCGAGGCGTGGCTGGCCGACCGACCGGGCGAGCTCGTCCGGGCGCCAGCCGCTCGGGCCCCGGCTGGGCTACCCCGGCCCCGACCAGGGCTACGCCATCAAGCTGGCCAACGGCTTCGACGACCGGCTGGTGCTGGCCCCGGGGGAGCACGCCGAGGACGTCAAGGCCGGGTGCACCGCGGTGGCGCTCAAGCGGGCGTCGCTGTTCGGCCGGGCGCCGATGGTGCACGACCTGACCGCCGCGTTCACCATCTGGGGCTTCCTCGCCGAGGCCGACGCCGAGCTGGTGCGGCTGCGCAAGCCGCTGTTCGAAGAGGTGTCGAGCGTCCACCACTACATGGAGCGCCGCAAGGTCGCCGATCTCGTGCCGCAGGCGGTGCTGCGGCTGCGCCACCAGGAGATCGCCAAGATCGCGGCGCAGGACTGGCGGGCGTTCTTCAAGCGCCGCTCGGCCGCCACGCCGGCCGCAGCGCCACCCGCGCCGGCCCCCGCCGCGGGCTGACGTGCAGCGCACCACGGTCGCGGTCGACGACCCCGAGGTCGGGCCGCTCCGGTTCGACGCCGTGGTCGAGGGCGATCCCTCGGGCGAGCCGGTGCTGCTGCTGCACGGCTTCCCCGAGACGTCGCAGTCGTGGAACCACCAGGTGCCGGCGCTGGTCGAGGCCGGCTACCGCGTGGTGGCCCCCGACCAGCGGGGCTACTCGCCCGGGGCGCGCCCTGCGCAACCGTCGGCGTACCGCTCAGATCGGCTCGTGGCCGACGTGTTGGCGATGGCCGATGCGCTCGGGTATCGACCGGTTCCACCTGGTCGGTCACGACTGGGGAGGGGCGGTCGCCTGGCAGGTGGCCGGGCGCCATCCCGATCGGTTGCGCACGCTGACGGTGATCTCGACCCCGCACCCGGCGGCATTCGGTGCCGCTCTGGCCGGCGAGGGCGGGTCGGACCAGGCGGACCGCTCGGGCTACATGGAGTTCTTCCGGACCGAGGGCAGCGAGCAGGTGATGCTGGCCGATGACGCCGGCCTGCTGAAGCTGGTGTACCTGGGCAGCGGGTTGACCGAGCAGGAGGCGGCTCCGTACCTCGAGGCCATGTCGACGCCCGAGGCGCTGGGCGCGGCGCTCAACTGGTACCGGGCGGCGGACATCACGTTGGTCGACGGGCTCGGGCCGATCGTGGCGCCGACGCTCTACATCTGGAGCACGAACGACGTGGCTCTCGGCCGGGAGGCGGCGGAGGCGACCGCTCGATTCGTCGAGGGGCCCTACCGGTTCGAGGAGCTCGACGGCGTCGACCACTGGGTGGCCGAGCACGCACCGGATTCGGTGAACGCGCTGCTGCTCGAGCATCTCGGCGGGTCGTAGCCGGCCGGCCACCTGGGGTGGCCGTGCCCCCGCCATCGGGGCTCATCCACCCCCAGCTGCCCTTCGGCACCGAATCGGCGCCGATTCGGTGCCAAAGGGCAGCCGGGGGATCCAGGTGTCGCTCGATCGGTCAGGGGAACGCGGCCCGGCGCGCAGGATTCGGCCCGCCGAATCCGCAGTCGCCGAATCCGTCGAATCGTCGACGATCCGTCGCACCCAGTCGGTCGCACCGGATCCGTCGCGCCGTCGGTCGCCGGATCGTCGCGCCGATCGCGATCGGCCGCCGCGCGCTCAGGCGGCGATCGTGATCGGCGTGCCAGCGGGCATCTGGTCGGCCAGCATCTGGTCGATGGCGTCGGGCATGCGCACGCACCCGTTCGACGCCTGCGTCCCGATCAGCTCGGGCTGGTTCGTCCCGTGGAACGCGAGCTGGGGCAGGCCCCCGTCGAACGAGTCGAGCGACTCCGAGTAGCCGTTGAGGGCGAGGATCCACGGTCCGTAGGCCCCGCCGGCGCTCTTCTGGATCTTCTCGGCGAGGTAGAAGGTGCCGACCGGCGTGAAGGTGGCGTCCTTGCCGATCACGACGTCGGTCTCGGCCACGAGCCGATCGCCGTCCCACGCCTTGAGGTGGAACGACGACTTCACCAGTTCGATGTGGGTGTGGGTCTCGCTCAACGTGACGTCGGACCGCTTGATCCAGCCCTCGGTGTGGTTGGGACGGGCCTGCAGCGCCACCTTCAGCCAGTCGCCGTCGTCCTCGGTCACCACGAACACCAGCGGGTTCTTGAAGTAGGTCGGGTTCTCGTAGGTGTACCCGTCGTCGGTCTTGGCCATGCCGGCCGAGTTCAGCCCCTTGCGGGGAATCGCCGCGCAGCTCGCCCCGTGGCGAAGGCTGCGTCGGTGGCGGTGACGGGCGTGACCGCGGTGTCCGGCCGGGCCTCGTACACGTGCACCTCGGGCACGGTGGCGGTGGCGATGACGGTGCGCCACGGGTCGGGGGCACCGGTCGTGGCCGTCGACGCCTCGGTGGCGGCCGGCCCGTCGGCCTCGGACTTGTTGCCGCTGCACGCGGCGACCGGCAACAGCACCGCGAAGAGGACGGCCAGCAGGAGTGGGAGGCGACGACGCACGGGGGACGAGCGTAGTCAGCCCGCCCTCTGGACTAGGCGCGGCTCCCGCCGGGTAGATGAGGACCGTCACACGATCCGATCGTCGGATCCGACCAGAGGAGATCATCATGACCGTTGGAGCCGCTCTCGCCGTTATCGTCGTCGGTGTCCTGATCGCGGTGTTCCTGCAGCCGACGATCGGCCTGATCGTGGCCGCCATCGGCGTGGTGGGCCTGATCCTCGCCCTGGTCAGCACCAGCCGAGGCCGCGCCCGCATCTAGGCGTCACCGCACCACCGCACGCCACACCGGACGCCCCTGACGTCGGCGGCAGGCGACCCGGAACGGGTGGGACCTCCCACTACGCTCGCCGGGTGCCTGCCGCCGACGTCCGCGTCCGATTCGCCCCCTCGCCAACGGGCTACCTCCACATCGGCGGGGCCCGGACCGCCCTCTTCAACTGGCTCTTCGCCCGCCACACCGGCGGCCAGATGCTGCTGCGCATCGAGGACACCGACGCCGAGCGCAGCCAGCCCGAGCTGATCGAGGCCATCTTCACCGCCCTCGACTGGCTCGGCATCGACTTCGACGGCGAGCCCGTCCACCAGAGCGACCGACTGGCCGACCACATCGCCGCGGCCGAGCGCCTGCTGGCCGAGGGCAAGGCCTACCGGTGCGACTGCACCCAGGACGCGGTCAAGGCCCGCCACGAGCAGGCCGGCGGCCCGCCCGGCTACGACGGCTTCTGCCGCGACCGTGACGTCCAGCCCGGTCCCGGCGTGGTCGTGCGGTTCCGCACCCCCGACGAGGGCACCACCTCGTTCACCGACCTGGTCCGGGGCGAGGTGTCCTTCGAGAACGCCAACCTCGAGGACTTCGTCATCGTCCGCAGCTCCGGGCTGCCCATGTTCCTCGTGGCCAACGCGGTCGACGACGCGGCCATGGGCATCACCCACATCGTCCGCGGCGAGGATCTCATCAACGTCACGCCCAAGGTGCTGCTGCTCCGCCAGGCCCTCGGCATCGACGACGTCCCCGTGTTCGCCCACCTCCCGCTCATCGTCAACGAGCAGCGCAAGAAGCTGTCCAAGCGTCGCGACGACGTCTCCGTCGGCGACTACATCGACCGCGGCTACCTGCCCGAGGCCATGGTCAACTACCTCGCCACCCTGGGGTGGGGAGCGCCCGACGGCGTCGAGATCCGCCCGCTGGCCGAGATCATCGAGCTGTTCCGGCTCGAGGACGTCAACGCCTCGAGCGCCTTCTTCGACCTCAAGAAGCTGGCCCACTTCAACGGCGAGTACATCCGGGCCCTCCCGGTCGACGACTTCATCGAGCGGGCCCAGCCGTGGCTGCACGGCCCCGACGCCCCGTGGGCCGCGAACCCGGCGCGTTCGACGCCGACGTCTTCGCCGCCCTCGCCCCGCTGGTGCAGGAGCGGGTGAAGCGCCTCGACGAGGTGCCGGGCTACGTCGACTTCCTGTTCCTCGACGAGCCCCCGGTCGACGACGACTCGTGGCAGAAGGTCATGGTCAAGGGCCACGACCGCGCCGTGCTGGTGCTCGACGCGACCATCGACCTGCTCGCCGACCCCGACCTCGACTGGACCCCGGCGGCCATCAACGACGCGGTCATCGGGTGGATCGATGCCAACGAGCTCAGCCGCAGCAAGGACCAGGCCCCGATCCGGGTGGCGGTCACCGGCCGAACCGTCGGGCCACCCCTCTGGGAGTCGCTGGCCGCGCTCGGCCGTGATCGCACCCTTGATCGACTGCGGTCCGCTCGCGCCCGACTCTGAGCCGATGGTGGTCCGACCGTGATCCGGCTCCTCAAGCTGGGCGTGAAGGTGCTGCTCGGGGTGCTCGCCCTGGTGGTGCTCTACCTCGCCGTCACCTTCGCCCAGGTGTGGTGGGCGTCGCGCCAGTCGCCGGCTCGCGACACCTCGGCCAGCGCCATCGTCGTCATGGGGGCGGCCCAGTACAACGGCCAGCCCTCGCCCGTGCTCAAGGCGCGGCTCGACCACGCCGCCGACCTCTACGACCGCGACGTCGCCCCGATGATCATCGTCACCGGAGGCAAGAAGCCCGGCGACCGCATCACCCAGGGCCTCACGGGCTACGACTACCTGCGGGGCCGGGGCATCCCCGAGGACGACATCAAGGTCGAGGTCGAGGGCACGAACAGCTACGAGGAGCTGTCGGCCGCCGCCCTGATCGTCCGCCAGGCCAAGCTCGACCCCGAGGTCGTGCTGGTGTCGGATCCCTACCACTCGCTGCGCATCTCCCAGATCGCCGAACAGGTCGGGCTGACCCCGCACCTCTCACCCGACAACACGTCGTCTCCCCTGCGATCCCTCGTCCGCGAGACCGGCGCCGTCGCCCTCGGTCGCATCGTCGGCTACCGCCGCCTCTCGAGCGTGCTCTGAGCCTCTCCGATCTCGGTTTCCGTCGAGGCCGCCGGAGTCGGTAGAGTTCGCTCGCCCCTCGGGGCCCACCTTCGGGGGTGGTGTAATTGGCAACACGAGTGGTTCTGGTCCATTTGTTGGGGGTTCGAGTCCTCCCCCCCGAGCTCCAGCACGTGCACGGAGGCCGCCATGAGTCGAACGCTCGATTCGCGGCCCGCCGATGACGGCTTCGCCATGCCGGCCGAGTGGGAGCCCCACGCCGGCTGCTGGATGGCGTGGCCGGAGCGCGCCGACACCTGGCGCCTCGGGGCCGAGCCGGCGCAGCGGGCCTTCGCCGCAGTGGCCGCCGCCATCGCCGGGTCGGAGCCGGTCACCGTCGGGGCCTCGGCCGGCCAGCTCGCCCGCGCCCGCGAGCTGCTGCCGGCTGAGGTGCGCGTCGTCGAGCTGGCCACCGACGACGCGTGGATGCGCGACATCGGCCCGACCATCGTGGTCGACCGCGACGGCAACCGGCGCGGCGTCGACTGGGTCTTCAACGCCTGGGGAGGGCTCGACGGCGGGCTCTATGCCCCGTGGGACGCCGACGACCGCGCCGCCGAGGCGGTGCTCGCCGACGAGGGCATCGACCGGTACCGAGCCCCGCTCGTGCTCGAGGGCGGCTCGATCCACGTCGACGGCGAGGGCACGCTGCTCACCACCGAGGAGTGCCTGCTCAACCGCAACCGCAACCCGTCGCTCGACCGCGGCGAGATCGAGCGCCTCCTGCGCGACTACACCGGCGCCGAGAGGATCATCTGGCTCGGCGCCGGCGTCTTCGAGGACGAGACCGACGGGCACATCGACAACCTGGCCTGCTTCGTGCGTCCCGGTGTGGTGGCCCTCACCTGGTGCGACGACCCGTCCGATCCTCAGCACGCCATCTCGGTCGACGCCCGCCGCCGGCTCGAGGCGGCCACCGACGCCCGTGGCCGATCGCTCGAGGTCCATCTCGTGCACCAGCCCGGGCCGCTGTTCATGTCCGACGCCGAGGCCGCCGGCATCGCCCCCGGGCCCGATGCCAAGCCCGCGCGTCGGCGGGTCCCGCCTGGCCGCCAGCTACGTCAACTTCTACATCGCCAACGATCGGGTGGTGGTGCCCCTGCTCGACGAGCGCACCGACGGGGCCGCGGTCGAGGCCATCGGCGCCCTGTTCCCCGATCGCCAGGTCGTCGGCGTGGCCACCCGCGAGGTCCTGCTGGGAGGCGGCAACATCCACTGCATCACGCAGCAGATCCCGGTGTGACCGATACGACACCGGGATGGCGGGAACGATTTCGCATCGAAATACGTTGCAGCACCGTGCCGCCGATGGGGTAGGTGTGACACATGATCGGATCGAGGACGAAGCCGGGGGGCACGTCGACGGGACACCGCCATCCGATGCACACGCTCCACTTCGGCGACGTGGACGCTCCCGGGTCGCCGGTCGTGCTCCTGCACGGCCAGCCGGGCCATGCCTCGGTCTGGCGCCAGGTCGGCGACCTGCTCGCCACGCCGGGGCCACTACGCCCTCGCCGTCGATCGCCCGGGATACGGCCACACCGCCGGCGCGGCGACCGGGTTCACGGAGAACGCCCACGCGGTGCTCCACTTCCTCGACCACCACGGCATCGACCGCGCCACCATCGTCACGCACAGCTGGTCGTCGGGCATCGCCCTCGCTCTGGCCGCCATGGCGCCCGAGCGGCTCGACGGCATGGTGCTGCTGGCGCCGGTGGGGGCCCCCGAGTCGGTGACGCGGCTCGATCACATGCTCGCCGTCCCCATCCTGGGATGGGGCATGCTGCGCGGCAGCCTGCGGCTCGGCGCATGGCTGCTCGACCGTGATCGCCTGCGACGGTTCCTTCCCGCCGGTTTCGGCGACCTCGACCCGATCGAGGCCAAGCGCATGGCCGGCTCGGCCCGCTCGAGCGGTGCCCGCCGCAGCGCCGCCGCCGAACAGCGATCCCTCGTGTCCGAGCTGGCCTTCGTTCGCGAGGGCGCGGCCGACATCGACACGCCCACCGTGATCGTCAGCGGCACCCGCGACCGGATCGTGCCCCCGGTCGGCGGCGCGGTCGCTGGCCGACCGGATCGCCGGTGCACGGGTGCACCTGGTCGACGCCGGCCACCTGCTCCCGTCAGAGGCCCCCGCCGCCGTGGCCAAGGCGGTCGAGCACGTGTCAGGCCGGCCCCGCCCGGTCGGCCCCGTCAGCGACCTCGGACCGGTCAGCGACCTCCGAGCGCCCGCTGCAGCTCGGTCTTGCTCATCTTCGAGCGGCCTCTGATCTTGTGCTGCTTGGCCTTCTCGTACAGCTCCTCGTAGGTGGGTCCGTCGGAGTCCGCCGTGCGACCGTTGGTCGGGCGGATCGGCTGCTGCGGGTGCTCGCGGTCGGGGCTCCAGGGGTTGCGGGACATGACGTCTCTCCTCGGGCTTCGTCGGGCGGAGCCTGGTTCCTACCCCGGAGCCTTCCGGCGTAGAACGAGCTGGCAGACGTCGTCCTCCCGGTCCTCGGAGTCGAACAGCACCTCGACCATGCCGTCGCAGAGGTCCTGGCACGAGAGGTCGATGCTCTTGGCGACCGCGTCGGCCAGCCGGTCGAGGCCCTCGTCCAGCATCGATCCCCGCCTCTCGATCAGGCCGTCGGTGAACAGCAGGACCCCCTCGCCCGGATCGAGCATCGTCGTGGCCTCGGGGTAGGCGGCGTCGCCCCACACCCCGAGCACCGGCCCCCCGACGCCGGGCGTGTCGAGCCACGCATGCTCGTCGGTGGAGAACCGGAGCGCCGGCGGGTGCCCGGCGTGGGTCCAGCACAGCGACCCGGTCGAGGGCTGGTAGACGGCGTACACGAGGGTGGCGAAGCTGTCGGTGTCGAGGTGGACGAGGAACTGGTTCAGCTGCCGGACCACCTCCGACGGCGAGTGCTCCCGCACCGCGTAGGCGCGCAGCGCGTTGCGCAGCTGGACCATGAGGGCGGCCGACCCCAACCCGTGCCCGGCGACGTCGCCGACGGCGAGGGCGAGCCAGATCGTCGCCCAGCTCGAAGCAGTCGTACCAGTCGCCGCCGATGTCGGCGTTGGGCCCGGCCGGGTTGTAGCAGGCCCCGACCTCGAACCCCGGACCGTCGGGTAGGTGCTCGGGAAGCACGGCCTGCTGCAGGGCCTCGACGGTGCCGTGGTCCTGGCGGCGCTGGAGCTCGGTGAGGAACAGGGCTTCTCGGGTTCGGGTGAGGTCGGCCTCGGCCAGGCGCTGCTCGGTGACGTCCTGGCTGGTGCCGCGCACGCCGACGACGCTGCCGTCCTCGTCGCGGATCGGCTCGCCCTTGACCACCACCTGGCGCACGGTGCCGTCGCCCAGCACGATGCGCTTCTCGTAGGACATCGGCGCCGCCCGCTCGACCGCGGCCGTGCGCTGCGCGATGTGGGTGGCCCGGTCGTCGGGGTGCAGGAAGGCGAGCCACTCGTCGCTCCTCAACGGCTGGGTCGGCTCGTCGATGCCGTGGATGCGGAACATCTCCCGCGACCAGGTGTTCTCGTCGGTCGCGCAGATCCACTGCCAGCTCCCCACCTGGGCGAGCCGCTGCGCCGCCTCGAGCTCGCGGGCCATGGCGGCCAGCGCCCGGGCCGCGTCGGCGTCGCGGAGCGCGGCGTCGAGCTGGTTCGACACCTCGGTCGCCTTCTGCTCGGCCCGCTTCTGCTCGGTGAGGTCGACCACGAGCGCGATCCAGCGGAAGGGCACCGCCTCGACCAGGCTGGCGGCCACCAGCACCGGCACGCGGTGGCCGAGGCGGTGGAAGTACTCCTTGGAGAAGGCGCGGGAGGTGCCGGTGGACATCATCTGGGCGATGATCTCCTCGTCGACCGGACCCCACTCGTCCGGGGTCAGCTCGGGCCACCGCAGGAGGCCGCTCTCGAGGTCGACGTGGCGGTGGCCGAGCATGGCCAGGAAGGCGTCGTTGGCCTGCAGGATGCGGTCGTCCGCGCCGTGGATCACCCCGATGGAGCTCACGTCGACGAGGTTGGCCAGCAGCTCGCCGTCGCGCGTCGCCGACGGCGTCGACCCGGAGCCGGTCGACGGACGCCGAGCAGGACCGGGCCAGGTCTTCGAGCAGGCGGCGGTCGTCGGCGGAGAAGGTCCGGGCCGCATCGAAGGTGAGGCCCAGGCCACCGACCACGATGCCGTCGACGACCAGGGGGAGCGACGCCGAGGCCACCGCACCCTGCCCGGCGAGCTCGGGGAAGCGCTCGTCGCGACTGGCCGGGGACTCGACGAACACGGGAGAGCCCGAGCGCACGGCTTCGACGATGGGCAGCCGGTCGGTCACCGACATCGGCGAGAACCGGGCCAGCACCTCCTCGGGGTAGTCGTAGTTGGCCGCGACGTGGATCACCCCGTCGGGCCGCAGCACCACGATGAGCCCGTGGCGGGCACCGAGCTCGGCGCAGCCCTCTTCGATGACCAGGCGGAGCACCTCCTCGGCGTCGCTCGCTCTGGAGATCTCGTGTTCCAGCTCCTCCACCCCTGGGAGGATAGGTGGGTCGGGGTCTACGGCGTTCTCCCGGCGGGGTAGGACACGGCCGCGGGGCTCCGTGAGCAGATTCCTTGCTGCTCGTGGTCTACGTCTCGACCGGCCGGGGTAGAAGGCTCTCCATGAGCACCAACGACGACACCACCGGGCGTGTGAGCGACGAGACGATCGAGGCCGACGAGCAGGCTGCGCAGGCCGCGCACCGCGCCGACCGGGCCCCGACCCCCGAGGAGGAGGAGGCGGCCGAGCGCAACGCCGATCTGCCTCCCGGCGCGGCCGAGGCCTACGAAGAGGCGATCAAGCGGGGCGCCGACATCGCCGGCGAGGGCCAGATCGATCTCTGATCGATCGCTACCATCCTCCCGTGCCTGCACTCGAAGAACCCCTGACCGTCGAGGTCGCGTCCACCGGTGACCAGGTTGTCCTCGTCCTGGTCGGCGAGCTCGATCCCCACACCGCCCCCACCCTGCGATCCGGCATCGACGGGGCCGTCACCGACGCCACCACGTCGCTCGTGCTCGACGTGGCCGGCCTCGAGTTCATCGACTCGTCGGGTCTGCGGGTGATCATCTCGGCCCACAAGGTCATGGACGACCGCGGTGGCCGCCTCGTGCTGCGGGCCCCGACCGAGAACACCCGGCGGCTGCTCGAGATCACCGGTCTCACCGATCACGTCGACCTCACATGAGCCCCGGAGGTCGATCATGACCACGACGAGCGACGTCGCATGAGCGCCGACGAGTCGGTCATCCGGCTGTCGATCCCCGCCGAGCTCAGGTTCCTGCGCATCGCCCGGCTCACGGCCGCGGGCATCGCCGGTGACCTCGGCTTCGGCCTGCAGGACGTCGAGGACCTGCGGGTCGCGGTCGACGAGATGTGCGCGGCCCTCATCGAGGACGCCGGTCCCGGCCTCGAGTTCCACCTCGCCTACCGCATCGGCGACGATCGGCTCGAGATCGAGGGCGGGTGCCCCCAGGCGGGCCCGCCTCCGGAGCTGCACCCGGTGGCGCGAGAGCTGCTGTCGATGACGGCGGACGAGTTCAGCATCGAAGGCGACCAGGACGGACGGCGGTTCCGCCTGATCAAGCGACGATCCGACCTCACGGTCTGATCGCCCGATCTGCGAGCCGACCGACCATGTCCCTCGAGCAGTTCGTCGAGTACCGGCGCACCGGCGACCGTCGGTTGCGCAACGAGCTCGTCGAGCAGCACCGCGGCTCCGCCGACTACTTCGTGAAGCGCTACGCCCATCGGGGGGTGCCCGACGACGACCTGCGCCAGGTGGCACTGCTCGCCATCGTCCACGCCGTCGACCGCTTCGACCCCGACATGGGCGTCGCGTTCTCGACGTTCGCCAGCCGCACGATCGAAGGCGAGATCAAGCGCTACTTCCGCGACCGCACCTGGTCCGTGCGACCGCCTCGCCGGGCCCAGGAGCTGCACCTGCGACTGCGCCGGGCCGACGAGGAGCTCACGCATCGGCTCGGACGGGCCCCGACCATGGCCGAGCTGGCCCGCGAGGTCGACGCCAGCGAGGACCACGTCATCGAGGCGCTCGAGGCCGGAGTCGCCCGCCAGGCGACCAGCACGGACCAGCCGGTGGGCGGGAATCCCGACGCGGCGCCCGTGGGCGATCGCGTCCTCGGGGTCGGCGACGGGGGCTACGACGACGTCGAGCAGCAGATCGTCGTGCGCCAGCTGCTCGACACGCTGCCGGACCGCGAGCGGGAGGTCATCCGCCTGAGGTTCTTCGAGAACCTCACCCAGCCCGAGATCGCCGAGCGCATGGGCGTCAGCCAGAGCTACCTCTCGCGCATCATCCGGCGGACGCTGGTCGACCTCAGAGGCGAGCTCAGCGATGAGTCCTTCGACGAGTAGACCGCAAGGTCCGCCGCGGTGGGCTCGGCGTCCATGGGCGGGCCCAGCAGGGCGCGCGGCCACAGGCGGAACCGGAGCACGGCGTTGACCTCGGCTCCGATCACCAGCACCCGGGCCAGGAGCGAGAGCCACACGAGCAGCCCGATGACCACGGCGAAGACGCCGTACGTGTTGCCGGCCCGGCTCACGACCCGCCCGACGAACCAGGCGCCCACGACCTGCAGCGCGGCCCACCCGGCCGTCGACACCAGCGCCCCCGGCCAGAGGCGCGACCAGGGCTCGCTCGGGGTCAGCACCACGAACAGGCCGAGGACGGCTCCGGCCACCGCCAGGAGGGCGACGGCGGCGACCCCGATCCGGCCCAGCACCGGGACCGCCCCGACGCCGGCGACGAAGCTCGTCGCCGCCGATCCCACCACCAACGCCACGGCAAGGATGGCGACCGCGCCCAGGGCCCGGACGCGAGCCGCCACCGCGGTCGTGCGCTCGACCCGCGGCACCGCCCACACCGTGTCGAACGCGTACTGCATGCCGAGCCCCATCCCGATGCCGGCCCACAGCGCGGTCAGCAGGCCGATCGCCAGGGCGATGCCGCTGCCCTGGATCGAGCCGATGTTGCGGGTGAGGTCGTCGCCGATCACCGGGAACTGCGCGACGGTGGAGTCGAGCACCTGCTGGCGCAGCGACGGGTTGTCGGCGAGCACCCACCCGAGCACCGTCACCAGCACCAGCAGCAGCGGGAAGATGGAGAAGAAGGCGTAATGGGCGATCAGCGCCGCCAGTGGGCGGGCCCGGTCGTCGCCGGACTTGCGGGCGACGCCCACGACGAACGACGGGATCGTGCGGGCCCGTTGCCAGGCGTCGATCCGGGCCAGCCAGGCGGGCAGCGCCCGTCGATTGGAGCTGTCAGGGGACTCGTCGGTCAAGGGATTCCCCGCTTCGCGCGGTCGAGGCCATCTCGAACCACACGATCTTGCCAGGCAGGAACTGGTCGACCCCCCAGTCGTCGGCGAGCTGCTCCACGACCATCAGACCGCGCCCGCCGCCCTGGTCGATCGCTCCCGGGTGCAGCACCTGCGGAGCGCCGTAGCCGAAGTCACGCACGTCGACCCGGAGGCGATCGTCGATGCACCGGACGCTGACGACGACCGCGCCCGCGCCCAGCTCGACCGCGTTGGCGGTCAGCTCGCTGGTCAGCAGAGCCACCACGTCCAGGTCGGCGCCCGTGCCCAGGACCAGGCCCACCGACGTGACGAAGCGGCGCACGACGGCGATGCTCGCGGTCTCGGCGGTGACGGTGATGGACATCTGCTCGACAGGCACGACCCGGCTCCTTGATGGCTGCCCTGCACCTTCCCCGTCCCGGGACCATCCATGTCTCGGCCCGGCCGTCCAGCATGGGTACGGTGATCGACGGTGAACGCCAGCGTCTCGTTCGGTGCCGACCTCGCGAGCACCACCGCCGCCCGTCGGTTCGCGGAGCGGACGCTGGAGGAATGGTCGGTCGACGGCGAGCGGTTCGAGACGGCCCGGCTGCTGGTGAGCGAGCTGGTCGCCAATGCGGTGACCCACGCCGAGACGGAGGTGAGCGTGCACCTCGATCTCACCGCCGAACGCCTCCGGGTCGAGGTCCGCGACCGCGCCGCAGGTGAGCCGAGGGCGCAGCAGCCCCGTCACGACGACCCCACCGGCCGAGGTCTGATGATCGTCGACGCCCTCGCCGATCGATGGGGGGTCGAGCCGACCCCACCCGGCAAGACCGTGTGGTTCGAGCTGTGCTCGTGACGGCGGCCGGCGGGGGCTCGAAACCCGTCTTGGGCCGCTGGGGGGCGACTCGCTATGATGACCCGGCTTGTCCGGCCCCCATCGTCTAGCGGCCTAGGACACCACCCT
>CAWEJD010000004.1:0-2138842 GCA_963809335.1 uncultured Microthrixaceae bacterium
CGCCCGCAGCTTCTCGACCGCGTCCGCGACGCGCACGTCTTCGTCCCAGTAGCCCGCGCCCCAGACGTGCCCGTAGTTCTGGAGCGCCTCGGGATCCATGACGAAGACGTGCTCGTGCATGAGTGTGGGCCCGAGCTGCGCGAGCTCGACCGGGCCACGGACTGTCTCAACAGTGTCTCATGCGCAGCCTAACTTCCTCCGCGCGACGGAACTGACCGAGGGCACAAGAGGCTGATGTGAATTGGCCGTCCAATCCACGTCAAACCTCTACTAGTGTCTTGTCGGTGAGCCTGCTCGCGCCGGTGCGGTTTGCCCTGCTGCGCATCCGCGCGCACGCGCAGCGGACGCTCGTCGTGGCCGCGGGCATCGCGGTCGCCGCCGCCGTGCTCGCGATGACGGCCGTCGGCTCCGTCGCCGTGCAGGACCGGGCCGCGCAGCAGGCGCTCGGCGCCCTCCAGCCGTCCGACCGCTCCGTGCAGGCCGTCTGGAGCGGCGTGCCGGGGCAGTCCGACCTCTCGCTGCCGCAGCTCGACCGGCTCGCACGCTCTGCGCTCGAGCCCGTGCTCGGCCGGCAGCCGTTCGCCGTCGCCGTGTTCCGGCAGGCGACGTGGGGCGGCGTCTTCGTGAACCTCGGCGCCGTCGACGGGCTCGCGCGCTGGGTCGTGCTTCGCAGCGGGCACGCTCCCGGCGCCGTGCACGCCGTCCCGCTGCGAGCTCGTGCAGATCGGCGGCGCGCCCGCCGCAGCCGAAGCTGCCGTTCCTGCACGTCGTGGGGCGGGGGACGTTCCGGCAGGGCTCGCCACTCGGCTCCTACTTCGCCGCGACCGGCGAGCCGGCGACCGCCGATCCTGCTCGCGAACGGCGTGCGCGGCTTCGCCCGCACGCCGCTGCCCGACGCCGACACCATCGCGCGCACGTACGGCTGGGTCGTCCCGGTCGCGCCCGGCGCGCTGCACGCGTGGGAGCTTCCCGGCGTTCGGCGCGCGGCTCGACCGCGCGCAAGTCGACACTCGAGCAGGCGACCGACCTCTTCAGCGTGTCGGCGCCCACCGACGCGATCGCGGCGACACGGGCGACCGGGCGCGTCGCCGGCGAGCGGCTGCTGATCCTCGGCGGCGACGCCGCGGTGCTGCTGCTCGGCTTCGCGGTGCTCGCGTCGACGCGGCTGCGCCGCGACCACCTCGCCGTGCGGCGCCGTCTGACGTGGTTCGGGGCGCGACGCTCTGCAGATCCTGCTCGTCGCGGCGACGGAGGTGACGGCGATCACGGTTGCGGCGACGCTCGCCGGCTGGGCGGCGGGGACCGGTGCGGGCGCGCTGCTCGCCCGGCATCTGGGCGCACCGGGGCTGCTCGCCGTCGAGCACTCGGTGCTCACTGGGGCGCGCGGTTGCGATCGGCTGCGCGCTCGCCGCGCTGACCGTGCTCGTCATGCTCGCGGCGCTGCGCGACCGACGCGATCGCGTTCGGCGGCGTGAAGCTCACCGTCGCCGACGTCGCAGCGCTCGGTGCGCTCGGCGCGGTGCTGCTCGCGCTCGCCCGCGGCAAGGCGGATGCGAACGCGCTCGCGGGCGGAGGGATCGGCGTCGTGCTGCTCCTGCTCCCGGGCCTCGTGCTGTTCGTGCTCGCCGTCGTCGTCGCGCGCCTGCTCGCGCCGTTGCTGCGCGCCGTCGAGTGGACCGGCAGGCGCGCACCGGCCCGGTTGCGGCTCGCGTTGCTGTCGCTCGCGCGCTCGCCGGGCCGCGTCGTGCTCTCCGTCGTCTTCTTCGTGCTGAGCGTCGGTGTCGCGCTCTTTGCGATCGCCTACCGTGCGACGCTCGAGCGCGGCGAGCAGCGAGCAGGCGCGGTTCGCGGTGCCGGCGCCGTTCGTGCTGCAGGAGAGCCTCGAGCAGCTCGTCACCGTGCAGGAGGCGGCGCCTGCGGCGCGGTATGCGTCGCTCGGCCGACGTCGTGCCCGTTCTGCGCGACTCCGGCTACGTCGCCGGCGGTGCGGGCCGGGACTTCACCCTCCTCGCGCTGCCGGCCGGCGAGCTCGCGCGGATCGACGGGTGGCGCTCGGACTTCTCTGCGCAGACACCCGCTCGAGCTTCGGGCGGCTGATCGCGCCGGCGCATGCACCGCACCTGCGCGGCGTCGCTCTGCCGGGCGGTGCGACGCGGCTGACGGTCCCGCTCGACGTCGCCGGCGACCCGCTCGGCATTGCGCTCGTCGTCCTGAACCGGCGCGGCGACTTCTCGACGCTCTCGCTCGGCCAGCTCGGACGTGGAGCCCACGCGCCGCACGGTCGCCGTGCCGCCGGCCGCGCGCGGCGGCACGCTCGTCGCGGTCCGCCTGTCGTTTCCCGTGATCGCCGCGTTCGTCGCGGGGCACAAGGAGAGCGGCACCGGGCTCTCCGTCTCCGACGCCGCAACGGGGGTGCTGCGCCTCGGACGCCTGCACGCGGGCGGTCACGTGCTGCCGCCGCTCACCGGCTGGATCGGGTCGGGCGGTGTGCGCAACGACAGCGGCGCCGTGCACTACCTGCTCAACCGTGCGGCGGATTCGATCCTTCGCCCGCACGAGCCGCTCGAGGGAAGCACCGCTCCCCGTGATCGCCTCGCCGGCGATCGCCCGGGCCGCCGGGCTCGACGGAACGCTGCCGCTGCACGTCGGGAACCGCACGGTCCTGGCGGAGGTCGTCGCCGTCTCACGCTACTTCCCGAGCGTCGACGGGCAGCTCGTCGTCGCCGACCTGCCGACATGGCTCGTCGTCGCCAACACGGTCGAGCCGGGTACGACCGTGCCGAGCGAGCTCTGGCTCGACGCGCCGGCCTGCCGCCGCGCAGCCGCTCGCGCAGCGGCCGTTCTCCGTGCTCGACGTCGGCTCGCAGCGCGCGACCGCCGCGGAGCTCCGCAGCGATCCGCTCGCGCGCGGCGCGCTCGCGCTCCTGCTCGTGACCGGGATCGTGGCGGCGCTGCTCGCCGCCGTCGGCCTGCTCCTCACGGTCGTCGGCGACCTGCGCGACGAGAGCGGCGAGCTGTACGACCTCGAGGCGCAAGGGGCGACGCCGCGCGACCTGCGGCGACACCTGCTCCTGCGGGCGGGCATCGTCGCCGCGCTCGGACTCGCAGGCGGCGTGGCGGCGGGCGCGGTCGTCAGCGCCCTCGTCGTCTCGGTCGTGACGGTCACGGCGGGCGCCGGCGTGCCGCTGCCGCCGTTGCAGCTCACCGTCGACTGGCGGCTTGCGGGCCTGGCGTTCGCAGCACTGACGACTCGTCTCGGTGCTCGCGGGCCTGCTCGCGACGCGGCACGCGTACGAGCGTGTGTCGCGCTGGCGCTTCTCGGAGGGATCGAGTGAGCGCGGCGATCGAGGCCGTCGATCTCTTCCGTCTCTACGCCTCCCCCGAAGGGACGTCGGTCGCACTGCAGGGTCTCACCCTCGACGTCGCCGAGGGCGAGCTGCTCGTCGTCTTCGGGCCCAGCGGCTCCGGCAAGAGCACCCTGCTGCGGATCCTCGCCGCGCTCGACCGGCCGTCGGCGGGAACCGTGCGCGTGCTCGGCGAGGACCTCCGCACGCTTCGCGGACGAAGGCTTGCGGAGTACCGCTCGCGGACGCTCGGCTACGCGGACCAGCACTACACGCGCGCGCTCGCGCCCGAGCTCACCGCGCGCAGGCTCGTCGCACTCCGGCTCGCTCTCCTCGGTGCTCCCGCCGCACAGAGTGAACGCGCCGCCGACGCGCTGCTCGAGCGCGTCGGTTTGCTCGACCGGCGCAACGCCCGGCCGTCTGAGCTATCCGGCGGGCAGCAGCAACGTGTTGCGATTTGCGCGGCGCTCGCACATCGCCCACGCTTCTTCATCGCAGACGAGCCGACCGGCGAGCTCGACGCCGCGAATGCGACCGAGATCTACAGGCTCGTAGGCGAGCTGTCGCGCGAGGCGGGCGCGACCACGATCATCGTCAGTCACGACCCTCAGTCGGCGCGCGTGGCGGACCGCGTCGTGCAGATCCGTGACGGCCGCGTCAGCGGCGAGAGCCGCGCGGGCGGAGAGGTCGCGGCGGTGGTGAACCGCGGCGGCTGGATCCGGCTGCCGGAGGAGCTCGTCGGCGACGCGGCTCGCGCACAGCTCGAGCGCACGCCGGGCGGGGTCCTCGTGCGCGTTGCAGAGCGCCCCGCGCAACCCGAGCCGGCCGCCGCGCCCGAGCCCGCCGCAGAGGACCGGTGGTCGCCGAGACCGTCGGCCTCGCGAAGGTGCACGGCAGCGGTGCGCGCGCGACCGAGGTGTTCCGCGACCTCTCGCTCAGCTTCTCGGCCGGCCGCTTCTCGGCGGTGACGGGGCCGTCGGGCTCGGGCAAGTCGACGCTGCTTCACCTGCTGGCGGGCCTCGACCTCCCGACCGAAGGTGACGTCGTCGTCATGGGCAGGCAGCTCTCGCAGCTCGACGCCACCGGCCGTGCCGAGCTGCGCCGCGAGCGGATCGGGCTCGTCACGCATCACGACGACCGCGACCAGCGGCAGGATGACCTTCTGGGCCATCGGCCTGGGGGCCGATTCCACCTGCGCCATACCGGAGAGGCTGCTGCAAGCCTCGGGCCGAGAGCAGCGCCCCCGCGGCGCGGGGGCCTCGCAACGCAGTGAATCCCCACTTCGTGTTGCCAAAGCCCACACGATCAGGGCCATCCACGGGCATTCGATTCGCATCGCGTGGGACACACCCGCTGAGCTCAGCGAGGCAGGACCTTCCCGCCCCCGCAAGCTGTTCGCCGTCAGAGGCGTAGGACTTACCGCCGCTCTTGCGAACCAATCGATGCGCGCGGGAGAGTCGCGTGTGGTAGGATCTGAAACTGGTCGGATCGTTTCCACAAAAGGCGGGGCGATGGCGGAACAGCCACCCGTCCACTCCCGGGGTATGGCCGGGAGACCACCGCTAGTTTCCGACAGGACGCCGCCCGTCAAAGTCGGCGAGCGCGTCGCCCACTACGAGATCCTCGGCGAGATCGGCCGTGGAGGAATGGGTGTCGTGTTCCGCGCCCGAGACTCCGTGCTCGAGCGGGACGTGGCGCTCAAGTGCCCGTGGCCGGCGCTCGCCCTGGACCCGACCGCACGCCAGCGTTTCGTCCACGAGGCTCGCGCCGCCGCCCGACTCGCCCACCCGAACATCGTCCCGGTCTTCGAAGTCCTGGAATGTGACGGTATCCCGTGGCTCGCGATGGAGCTGGTGGAGGGACGCCCGTTGCGCGCTCTGCTGAACGAACGTGGGGCCCTCCCTCTCGACCTGATCCTGCGCTGCGCGGAGGGAGTCGCCGATGCCCTGCGCGCCGCTCACGCGAAGAAGATCCTCCATCGCGACCTGAATCCCAACAACGTCATCGTGACGACCGAGTCCTGGCCGTTCCTGACCGACTTCGGTCTGGCCCGCGTGTTCTCTCCCGAAGAGGTTGGAGAATCCGAGAGCACGGCAAGCGGGCCGCTGAGCAGCGCGGGCCACATCGTCGGAACACGCTGCTACATGTCCCCCGAGCAGGTGCTGGGCAAGACGCTGGACGCCCGAAGCGACATCTTCTCGTTCGGCGCGGTGCTCTACGAGATGTGCACGGGGCGGCGGGCGTTCCCGTCCACGGAGCCGGGCGCCGCCAACGACGCCATCTTGCACCACGAGCCGGGCACGATCCCGTCGATCAACCCCGAGATCCCCGAGGAGCTCGACCGGATCGCGCGCAAGGCGTTGTCGAAGCGCCCCGAGGAGCGGTACCAGGGCGCGAGCGACCTCCACGCCGATCTCGTCGTCGTGAGACGCCAGGTCGAATCCGGCCAGCGGGCGGCTCCTCGCTCCACCACGGGTCGCGCGCGCCGCGCCCGTTGGGTCTATCCGACTGCCCTGCTGGCCCTCGGATCGGCGGTGGTCGTCTGGAAAGCGCCGCCCTTGCGCTCGCCGTCCCACGCCTTCCCCGTCGGGACGCCGCGACAGATCACGAGCGATCCCGGTTGGGAGTCGGAGCCGGCGATCTCCCCTGACGGGAGCCAGATCGCTTATGCGTCCAATGCCTCGGGCAACCCTGACATCTGGATCGTAGATGCGAACGGGAGCCACGCGCTGCGCCTGACGGACGATCCGGCCGCCGACCAGAGCCCGGCATGGTTCCCTGATGGGAGCGCCGTTGCCTTCGCCTCCGATCGCGGAGGAAAAGAGGGCATCTGGAAGGTGCCACGCCTCGGCGGATCCGCGATCCTTCTCGTACCCGATGCTGTGGACCCGGCCCTCGCGCCCGACGGCGCGCGCATCGCGTTCGCGCGCCCGAATTCGGGCGGCTACCTGAGGATCTTCGTCGCGCCTGTCGCCGACCCGTCTCAGGCGGTAGCCGTGACGGCGAACGACGACGGCCATTGGGATCACACTCAACCTGCCTGGTCACCGGACAGCCGCACGATCTGCTACGCCGACGATCGGGATCTCTGGCTGGTGGACGCTCGTGGCGGGCGTCCGCACCAGCTTACCAAGGAGGGTGCGGTCGACTCCGAGCCGACATGGTCCTCCGACGGCCGGTCCGTCATCTTCTCGTCCTACCGCGAGGGGACACGGGCCCTCTGGCGCGTGGCCTCGAGTGGTGGCGTCGCCGAGAGACTGACGCTGGGCGCCGGTCCGGAGGGCCACGCGAGCGTCTCCCGAGATGGCTCACGACTCGCTCACTCCACCTACTTGGACAACTTCGACATCGCCGTCATGGACGTGGCCACCGGCCGCCGCGAGCTGATCCAGAGCCTGCTCCTGGAGTCGGCTCCGGCATTCGCCCCGGACGGCAGCGCCGTCGTCTTCGCGTCCACGCGCCGCGGGGGGCACTACGACCTCTGGCTCCAACCCGTATCTCAGGGGAGGCTCTCCGCACAGCCGCGCCTGCTCACGGATCTGCCCGGGAGTGTCAACACGCCGGCCTTCTCTCCCGACGGGAAGTGGGTCGCGTTCAAGCGGGAGCACGAGGGCCGCCGGGAGACCTGGATCGTCCAGGCGGCGGGAGGCCTTCCGGAGAAGGCCAGCGACGGCGCCGGGATCGATCTCCAGCCTGCGTGGGCTCCGGACGGATCCGCTCTTGTCTACGCTTCCGAGCGGAACGGTCAGTCTCATCTATGGATCGCACCGATCCGGGCGGGCCGGCGCATCGGTCCGCCTCGGCAGCTCACATCGGGAAGCACCATCGACCAGCTCCCGGCCTGGTCCCCCGACGGTCGAGAGGTTGCGTACCGCGGCGGCCACGCCAACGAGGAGGGGGTCTGGACGGCGGCCATCGATGCCGCTCACCCACCGCGCCGACTGGTGGGCGGCGCTCAGGCCGTAGGGCGGCTGCGCTGGGACAACTCCACCGGATGGCTTTGGTTCAGCCGCCTGGTAGGAGGGAGGCCCAGCCTGTGGAAGGTCCCACCCCAAGGGGGGGAACCTGTCCTGGCGGTGAAACCCGAGTGGCTCAAGGGGATCGCACCTCCGGGCGAGTTCGATCTTTCGCGCGATGGCCACCTTGTAGCCTTCACGATCGAGGAGGTCCGGGGCGACCTCTGGCTCCTCGAGGCACAGCACGGCGCATACTGAAGAAGGGAGAGCCTATGAAAACGAGGACACGGAAAGCGACGGCGACTACCCTGGAGGAGGCGACGCAGCAGCGCCTGACCCAGATCCAGAGGGATCTGGACCGAGTCGCCGCCGCGGTCTTGGACTTGAGGCAGCAGCTGACGGACGGGCTGCCTGTCTCCGTCAGTCTGAAGAGCACACCGGTGCTACGTTCCACCAAGAGCAACGGCCTCATCGGTGACCGCTGCTAGCAGGCCAACCCAGACGCAGGGACAGAGCCGTCTCGCTGGACCAGTGACCGGCATCCCGTGACGGTCTCCGCCGAGGTTGAGGCCCTCGGAGCCGTTCTGACGGGCGCCTGCAACCTGAAGTGTCTCTACTGCTACCAGAACGACAAGAAGCCCCGGAGCCTGTCCTGGGACACGCTCCGGGGCGCCCTCGATCTTCTCCTGCGCTCGCGGCGCAGGCGACTGGAGGTCCTGTTTCTCGGCGGTGAGCCTCTTCTGGAGTTCCCGCTGATTGAGCGGGCCGTGGACTACATCCGCGCCGCACGAGCACCGGGCCAGAGCATCCGCTACACCCTCGTCACCAACGGCACCTTGCTGCGAAGGGAACAGGCCCGCTTCCTCGCCCGGCATCGCGTCCGGGTTCAACTCAGCTTCGACGGCGTCCCGGCGGCTCAGGATCTGCGCGGGCGCGGAACGTTCGAGGTCCTGGACGCCCTGCTCGATCGGCTACGCCTCGAACAGCCCCGGCTCTTCCGTGAGCGCCTCTGCGTGAGCCTGACACTCAACTCGGCGAACATCCCGTACCTTGCGGACTCCCTGGCCTACTTCCTCCGAAAGGGCGTGCCGGAGATCGCACTCTCACCCGTGGTCACCCACGATCCGGGTTGGCGACACGAGAGCATCGACATCCTGGACGAGCAGTTTGCGAAGGGTTTCGATGCGTGCCTCAGGCACTACCGCCGCCGCGGCGAGGTTCCGCTCCTCCTCTTCCGGCAGGACGGGACCGCACGCGGCCACCCACGGCCTCCGGGTGCGATGTGCCGAGCGCCGACGGGACACACGCTCGCCGTGGACGTGGATGGGCAGGTTCACGGCTGTGCGGCGTTCATCGAGTCCTACCAGAAGCTCACGTCTCCATTCCTGCGCCGCTGCGTCGAGACGATCCGGCTGGGGGATTTCCGCGATCCGCGGTTGGCCGAGCGCCTCGAGCGGTATCCGCAAGCGACTCGCGAGACCGGGATCTTCCACGACAAGCGCGACAAGTATTCTTCCTACGGCCGGTGCGGAGAGTGCCGCTTCCTGCATTCCTGTTCGATCTGTCCGGTCTCAATCACCCATGTTCCAGGAAACGCGGATCCCCGCCGCGTGCCTGACTTCCCGTGTGCCTTCAATCGCGTGGCCCTCGGCTACCGCGAGCGGTTTGCCGTCCGTCGGGACGCGCCGAGCCGAGCCGACTGGCGGCGATTGGGAGCGATCGCGGCTCGACGCGCGGGTTCGGGCGAGCGCTAGCAAACCTCGGCCACGATCCGCGCCCTTAGCCGCTCGTCGGGAAGGCGCCCGCGACCTGCGGCCATGTTCTCCTTCAGGTGGTCCACGTTCGAGGTGCCGGGAATTGCGCACGTGATCGCGGGATGCGAGACCACGAACTTGAGCAGGACCTGCGGCCAGCTTTTGCAGTCGATCTCCGCGGCCCAGTCGGGCAAAGGCCTCGTCTCGACTCGCCGGAGCAGCTCACCGGTCGCGAAGGGTCGGTTGGCGATGACCGCGACGCCTCGATCGAGCGCTACGGGCAGCACGCGTGCCTCGGCCTCCCGCTCGGCGACGGAGTAGTTGATCTGCACGAAGTCGACCGCCCTCGATGCGATCACGCGGGCCACGGCCTCGTGGGCGCCCCCCGTGTAGTGCGTCACGCCCACGTATCGCACGCGACCTCGGTGCTTCCAGCCCTCCAGCGTGTCGAGGTGAGCCTCGACGTCCAGGAGGTTGTGGACCTGCATGAGATCGAGGGGTCGCGACCGCAGCTTCCGTTCCGACTCTCCCATCTGCCGAATCCCCTCGGCCTTCCCGGAAGTCCACACCTTCGTGGCGACGAACAGGCTCGAGCGAAGGTCGAGTCCCGAGACGATATCGCCCACGACCTTCTCGGCTCGGCCGTACATGGGGGAGGAATCGACGACCTTGCCCCCAAGGGCGACGAACGTTCGCAAGACCCGTTCCAGTGGAGCGCGAGCCGCCGGATCAGAGTCGACGTCGAAGCTCCGCCAGGTGCCAAGGCCGATCACCGGAAGCGCCTCGCCCGACGAGGGCACGGGTCGCGTGAGAGCCCCTGTCTTGGTCAGACACCCTCCCTTCTCGAGGGGGAAGATCGATCGCGCTCTTCAGCACGGCGGGCCGCCGCGCCCATTCACCGGTCGAGCCGTGACGAACGAGTCCCGCCCGAGTCCACGTCGTGTGGCGCCGTTTCGCCCCGCAGCCTGCGCACTTCCAGATCGCGGAAGCGCATCGTCCAAACGTTCTCGTCGGAGTAGCCGCCGAGACCGACCCGGACATCCCTGTTCCCCTTCGTCCACCCCTGGGCCGGGATAAACTCGCGTTGGACGATCGCCCCATTGACGGACGCCGTCATGCGGCCGTCCTCGACCCGGACGAGGAGATCATCCACATCAGGTACCGTCATCTCGACGGCCGAGCCGGCCGGTCCTTCGAAGGTGCGTGCGAAATACGCGGCGGAGCCTTCACGCGAGTTGCGTTTCACTCGGAAACTGAACCAGTTGTCCTTTCCCCACTTCACATCTCCGAATACGAACCCGCACTGGAAGGAACCGTTGGTGGAGGTGACGAGCTCGAGACGCCCGCGCATCTCGAAGCGAGGGCCCACGCGGGCGTCGGATACCAACAGGAGGCCCCGCGCACCGGCGGTCGCCGTGAGGGCTCCGCTCGCCTCCCGCGCCCACGTGCCGAGAACGGGGCGCCAGCCCTCGAGCGCATCGGAAGTCGGGAGGACGGAGACCCACTCTCCTGCGGCAAGCTGCTGCTCCACTTCCAGAGCCGCGATCCAACGTTTCAGCGCTGGTGCGGCCTGTGGCGACGGATCCTTGGCTAGCGCCGCGCGATACGCTTCGAGGGCGCCGGCGTTGTCGAAGGCCTGGCGCAGAGAGTCGCCTCGGCTGGCGTCAGCGGCGCCGGCACCCGCCGCCAGGGCGATCCGGGCGACGAATTCGGAGCTCCTCTCGCCCTCTAGATGCCCCGCCGCCTCGATCGTGAGGCGGGAGCCTGCCGCCTGGAGATGAGCCATCGCCTCTGCAGGCCGATGAGCATGGTCGGCGGCGATGGCCCAGAGGGCTTCGAAGCGAGCTCTGTCTCCGGGACGTGCCGGCTCCTTCAGGTAGCCCTCGAAGGTTCGAACGAGCATCGGATAGGTCTCTGGCCATTCATAGATCGGGACTCCTCCCGCTCCTCCTTCCTCGTCTCCCTGGTCCTTGCGTATGCTAGTGACGGCCCCCATCGCGAGGAGGGGCAGATCCGTGTCGAAGCGGCCCGTGTCGAGGGCCGCTTGCCCGAACGCGAGCATCTCTCGGTAGCTGCCGCCCCATCGCGGCTGGAGGCTGTCGAGCATGCTCCAGTAGGCGGGCCAGTAGTCCAGCTGGGCCATCACCGCGCGGTCGAACCACAGTCGAGGGTCCTCGCCCAGGTCGCCGGCCTGCCACGCTAGCCTCAGGATGGTGTTGGCGGCCTGGGGTCGATCCGGCTGCAGCCGCCAGGACTCGACGAGCTCGTCGCGCGCCTGCGCCATGAGGACCGCCCACTGCTTCCAGCCGTCAGGTTTGACGTCCTTCGCCCAGCCACCGCCTCGGGCCAACCAGGCATCGTTGTAGTGGCGCAGTCCCAGGAACCGTAGTCGGACCCACGGTTCGATCCAGGTCGCCCTCTGGATCGCCGCCGCTCCGCGAAAGCTCGAACGGTCGAAGAAGTCGGGGCCTGTGCCGTTGTCGAGCTGGTAGAAGAGAACGAGAGAGTCGCTCGGTTCGAAGCTCGCGTCCTCCAGCGACTCCTCGAACCAGCGCAACTCGACCTGCCGAAGCGCCGGCCGAAGCCCGATGCCCTCGTTCCTCCATTCGTACCGGCCGTAGAGAGCCGACGCGGCGAAGCGGGCGATGGCGCGAGGATAGGGCACGGTCTTCATCCCTTCCACCGCCTGGGTGGAGAAGTACTCCGGTTCCGCCGAGTCGTACGTGTCCTCGAAGATCGCCCTTCCGACCAGATAGAGCACGAGGGGGTCTCGGCAGCCGCGCGCGACAAGCTTCCTGCCGATCGATATCCGATCGGCGGCCTTCGTCCCGCCTTCGCCGCCGACGATCCATGGGATCGAGCCGCTGATGAGCTGGCGCGCATCGGCGTCCCACTTCGGACTGCGAAGGCCAACCCCGTCGTACGCGAGGAGCATGTGCTTCCGACCCCACGCCATCCGCGCTGTCGCCTCGTCCTTGCGATCCCGGCCAAGGGGGCCGTTGAGGGGAATGGGCCGCAGAGATCGGATCGGTCGAGTCCTCGCCGAGAAGGGCGCCGGCTTGAAGTCGCAGTCGATGCCTGCCAGCACAACCAAGGTCGCAGCCGCCGCCAAGCGCACCCTGGTGCCGCAGCCCACTCTTCGGCCGCACACCGCCCGTCGGAAGCGGGTGTCCACGCCGTTCATCCTGGCTCCTCTGCCGGCGGGCGAAGCCCCGCCACGGCACGACGATCTATACACGACTCGCCCCCCGCTGGGAAGGACCGTTTGCGGTGGCGCGTGGGATCGTCGCACACTGCCCCAAGGAGGTCCCTCGCATGGCATCGGCTCCACTACGGTTGGCGTGCGTTCTGGCGCATCCCGACGACGAGACCCTGGGCCTCGGAGGCGCGCTCGCACGCTACTCCGCAGAAGGAGTGGAGACCTACGTCGTCACAGCCACTCGCGGTCAGGCCGGGCGCTACAAGGACAACACGAACCACCCGGGACCCGAAGCCCTGGGGCGAATTCGCGAGCAGGAGCTTCGCGACGCCGCGCGGCTCCTGGGCGTGCGCGACGTGCAGCTCCTCGACTACGACGACGGGCGGCTCGATACCGAGGACGTTCGCGAAGCGGTGTCGAGGATCGTGGCCCACCTGCGACGGATAAGGCCCCATGTGGTCCTGACCTTCGGTCCCGACGGCGCCTACGGGCATCCCGACCACATCGCGATCAGCCAGCTCACGACCGCCGCGGTTGTCCAAGCCGCCAACGCCTCCTACTCGGCGCACGAGGACGGCGACGCGCCACCTCATCTGGTGTCGAAGCTCTACTACATCTCCTGGTCGCGACGAACGTGGGACGCCTATCAGGCGGCCTTCAAGAAGCTCGTGTCGCGCGTCGACGGCGTGGAGCGTCAGGCCACGCCCCGGCCCGATTGGGAGATCACGACGGTCGTCGATACGTCCGAGCACTGGCGCACCGTCTGGCAAGCCGTTCAGCGCCACGAATCCCAGATGACGATCTACGGACCCCTCGCCCACCTCTCGGAGGCGCACCACCGGCAGCTCTGGGGCAAGCAGGAGCTCTATCGCGCGATGAGCCTGGTGAACGGCGGGCGCGAGCCGGAGGACGATCTCTTCCAGGGCCTGCGCTGAGTGAGGCGAATCACTGCCCCCCGGCTTGACTCCTTGCACACTGAGAGTCCCTCCACCAGACTTCTGTCCCCAAGTCGAGCGGGAGACCCGCCCGGACCCGAGGCAAGGAGCCGCCGTTGAGACTGACCGCGCTTCGTTTCGTCGTCCTGGCCATCGTTGCCGCCGTGGCGTCCCCCGGCCTGGCGGCGACGCTGCCCGCCGGGTTCAGCGAGGAGGAGCTGACGAACGCGCTCAGCTCTCCCACGGCGATGGAGATCGCGCCCGACGGCCGGGTCTTCGTCTGCGAGAAGGACGGCGCGCTTCGCGTCATCGAGAACGGGGCGCTCCTCGCCACGCCCTTCCTGACGGTCAGCGTGGACTCCGCCGGTGAGCGCGGTCTCCTCGGCGTGGCCTTCGATCCTGACTTCGGCGCCAACGGTTACGTCTACGTCTACTACACGACCACGACGCCGTCGACCCACAACCGCGTGAGCCGCTTCACCGCCACCGGCGAACGTGGCGGCGGCGTGGCAGCGAACAGGTCCTCTTCGACCTCGAACCGTTGAGCTCGGCGACGAATCACAACGGCGGCGCGATCCACTTCGGCCCCGACGGCAAGCTCTACGTCGCCGTCGGCGAGAACGCGAACGGCGCCAACTCCCAGATCCATGAGCAACGGTCCTCGGGAAGATGCTGCGCATCAACGCCGACGGCGGCATCCCGGCGGACAATCCGTTCTTCGGAGCCACGAGCGGGAACAACCGGGCGATCTGGGCCCTCGGCCTGCGCAACCCCTTCACCTTCGCCTTCCAGCCGGGCACCGGCCGGATGTTCATCAACGACGTGGGCCAGAACACCTGGGAGGAGATCGACGACGGCATCGCCGGCTCCAACTACGGCTGGCCCGGCCCACGAAGGCATCGACAACGCACCAGGGTTCCGCGACCCCCTGTACGCGTACAGCCACGCCAGCGGCTGCGCGATCACCGGCGGGGCGTTCTACGATCCCGTCACGGGCCAGTTCCCCTCGTCCTATCTCGGCACCTATTTCTTCTCCGACTACTGCGCCGGTACGATCCGCCGCTACAACGCGACGACCGACACGGCCTCCTCGTTCGCCTCCGGCATCTCGTCTCCCGTGGACCTCAAGGTGTCTCCGGATGGGACCCTCTACTACCTCGCCACCGGCAGCGGCTCCGTGTTCGCCGTGCGCTACACCGGCAGCGGCGCGCCCCACGTCACCACGCAGCCTCAGAGTCAGACGGTCGCGCTGGGACAGCCGGCGGCCTTCACGATCACGGCCACGGGCACGGCGCCCCTCGCGTACCAGTGGCGGCGTGACGGCGTCGGCATCCCGAGCGCCACGACCAGCACGTACGGCATCCCCGCGGCGCTTCTGAGCGACGATGGCGCCGCCTTCAGCGTGGTCGTCTCGAACTCCCTCGGAAGCGCCACGAGCGGCGACGCGATCCTGACGGTCCTCAACGACACGCTTCCGGTGGTCTCCATCACCGCACCCGCGCCCGGAACGTTCTACACGGCCGGCGACACGATCGACTACTCCGGTACGGCCACCGACGCGGAGGACGGAACCCTCGGTGGGAACGCCTTCACATGGCGCGTCGATCTCCACCACGGCTCCCACACCCACCCATTCATGCCGCCGACGACGGGAGGCACCAATGGGAGCTTCACCATCCCGACGCTCGGTGAGACCTCGGCCAACGTCTGGTATCGCATCCACCTGCGGGTCACGGACTCGGCGGGGCTCAGCCAGGAGTCGCTGCGGGACGTGCTTCCCCGCACCTCGATACTCACCCTGGACACCAACCCTCCAGGGCTCAAGCTGGAGGTCGACGGTCAGCCGATCGCCAATCCCTCGAGCTTCGCCGGCGTCGAGGGGATGCTTCGGACCCTCGGCGCGCCGACGCCGCAGCGCCTCAAGGGAGCCCAGTGGGTGTTCAGCTCGTGGTCCGACGCGGGGGACGCAACCCACACCGTCTCGACGCCGGCCAACGACACGGCGTACACCGCCACCTTCGTGCAGAACCCTACGGGCGCATTTCAGTTCGGCACGCCGACCGCGAGGCGTCTCGAGAACGCCCGGTACGCGAGCCTCGTGGTGCGCCGCGTGGGCGGCGCGTCGGGCCCGGTCTCGGTCACCTACGCGACCGTCGACGGATCCGCCGTCGCCGGCGAGGACTACACCGCCACCACCGGCCAGCTCGACTTCCCCTCCGGCGTGATATCCCGCACGATCAGGATCCCCTTGCTCGACGATTCGGTCGTGGAGGGAGACGAGACGTTCACCGTAGCGCTGAGCCAGCCGACGGGAGGTGCCCTCATCGGCTTTCCCGCGACCACCGAAATCACGCTCGTCGACGACGATCATCCCGGCACGCTGTCCTTCGCAGCCGTCGCCTTCGGCCGAAGCGAATCGGCCCCCTCTGCCGTCATCCGCGTCACGCGCACCGGCGGAGCAGCGAGCGGCGTGACCGTCGACTACGCCACGGGTGGAGGCAGCGCGACCGCGGGCGCGGATTACACGGCCACGAGCGGGACGCTGAGCTTCGGCGCGGGCGTCCTGAGCGCCACCTTCTCGATGACGATCCTGCAGGACGATCTCGCAGAGGGCACCGAAACGGTCGATCTGTCTCTCGCGAACCCCACGGGCGGCGCGACGCTGGGGCGACGCCCCACGTCGCAGCTCCGGATCGTGGATGACGACCGGGGCGGGGCGTTGGCCTTCCGCGCCATTCCGCTGGCCGTGGACGAGTCGGCGGGAGCGGCCACGATCACCGTGCTGCGCACCGGCGGCCTGGCGGGAGGCGTCACCGTCGACTACTCGACGGCCGACAGCACCGCCACCGCTGGAAACGACTACACCGCAACGACGGGGACGTTGACCTTCGGCGCCGGGATCACCGCTCTGACATTTTCCGTCCCGATCCTCGACGACGCGATCCACGAGCCCGGCGAGCGGATCCTGCTCTCTCTTTCCAACCCGAGTGGAGGAGGGAAGCTCGGCATTCGGAAGAAGGCGGTGCTCGTCATCCGGGACGACGATCCGTAGCCCTCCGAGCGGCGAGACCCGACGCCGCCGAGCGCCGGGCCACGATCCGTGGCAAGCTCACTCGGACCATGGCCACCTACGCCATCGGCGACGTCCAGGGCTGCTTTCTGACGCTTCGCCGCCTTCTCGAAGCCTGCTCCTTTGATCCCGAACGTGACCGGATCTGGCTCGTCGGTGACCTGGTCAACCGGGGGCCGCGCTCCCTCGAGGTCCTGCGGTGGGCACGAGGTCTCGGGGACAGACTGGTTGCGGTCCTCGGCAACCACGATCTCCATCTGCTGGGACGCGCTCTCGGATCGCGAGGGGCCAGAGAGGACGACACTCTGGGCCCCGTGCTCGCGGCACCGGACGCCGGCGAGCTGATCGCCTGGCTGCGGACCCGCCCTCTGCTGTACCGCGAGGGGAGCCACCTCCTCGTGCACGCGGGCCTGCAGCCGGCTTGGAACGTGGAGGCCGCCGAGTCCCTGGCGCTCGAGCTCGGAGCGACGCTCGCCGGCTCTCGGGCTGCCGAGCTACTGCTGTCCTTGCGCCATCGCGGGGCCCCGGCGTGGGGCACCGACCTTCCGCCTGCGGAGCGCCTCGCCATCGCCCTCCAGACGTTCGTCCTGATGCGCACCTGCGGACCCGACGGTCGGCTCTGCCACGGCTTCAGCGGACCGCCGGAAGCCGCCCCCGCCGGCTGCAAGCCGTGGTTCGACCACGAGCCGTGGCGACAGTCTGAGATCGCTGTCGTCTGTGGGCACTGGGCGCGACTCGGCCTTCGGATCCGTGGGAACCTCCTCGCGCTCGACACGGGTTGCGTGTGGGGCGGCTGCCTGACTGCCGTGCGCCTCGAGGATCGCGTCGTGTATCAGGTCGGCCTCGCGGACTGAAGGTCCACGAAACCGCGGACGCGCCGGCATCAGACGCCGTACACCCGGCGAGCCGTCTGGCCCCACACCGCCTCCCCCTCGGCCTCGGAGAGCCCGGCCAGGAGGCCTTCGGCAGTCGCAACCCACTCGGCGTACGAGCACCGCAGCAGACAGACGGGCCAGTCGGTGCCGACCATGACGCGATGGGGTCCGAAGGCTTCGAGGACCACGTCGACGTACGGCTCGAGAAGAGCCCGGGTCCACTCCGGGTCTCGCACCTCGGTGACGAGACCCGACAGCTTGCACGTGACGTGGGGGCGCTCCGCGAGCGCCCGGATTCCTCGGGCCCAGGCCTCGTCAAAGGCCTGCCCGCGGATCACGGGCTTCCCCGCGTGGTCGAGGACGAAGGGCTGGTCGGGGTGGCGGTCGACGAGCTCCAGCGCCCGCTCGAGGTGCCGTGGATAGATGAGGACGTCGTAGACCAGTCCGAAGCGCCGGAGCGCGGCCACGCCGCGATTGAAGTCGTCCCGCAGCATGTAGTCGTCGTCCGCTTCGTCCTGGAGCACGTGGCGCACGCCGCGGAGGCGCGGATCCGTCGTCATGCGCTCCAACACACCCTCGACCGCCGGATCCACGAGGGGCGCCCAGCCCACGACGCCGCGGATGAAGGGATGCGACCTCGCCATCTCGAGAAGCCAGGCCGTCTCCTCGACGTCTTGCCGCGCCTGGACCGCGATCGAGCCGTCGAGACGCGCCTCGCGCAGGTTGCGCTCGAGGTCCTCGGGCAGGTAGTCGCGCCGAGGACCTTCATCTCGTCGCTGATCCACGCGTACTCGCGAGGGTCGTACCGCCAGAGATGCTGATGGCTGTCGATCCGCATGCGCCAATGGTAGTCCGGACCCGGGGCCGGCACGCCGACCCCGGGCACGGTGCGTCGGTACGAACGAGGCCGAACGATCGACTACGGCACCAGCTCGACGGAACCGACGTCGCAGCCGAGGCCCTGCGGGCGTGCGACGCCGCGTTGGTCCGTCGCCGGGCAGGTCGCGGAGTCGGCGGCGTCGACGGCCGGGCTGCCCACGCTCGGCGCGTGGGTCAGCGTCGGCCCGCCGTTGGCGGCCAGCGGCCCGAGGCCGGCGACGACCTCCACCAGATCGCTCGCCACCGGGTTGCAGGTGGCGTCGGTGAAGAGGTTGTGGCCGCTCGAGCCCAGGATCACCGTCCCGGGGCCAAACGGCGCGATGAAGCAGCCGGTGCCGACGTTGCCGCCCACGATGGTGTTCGCCAGGGTCAGCGTGGCGCTGGCATCCGTGAAGGTGCCGACGAAGACGGCCGCGTCGGCGAACGGCGGCGAGACGTTGGCGGTGAGGGTCGAGTTGACGATGCCCAGAACGCCGTCGGTGTGGAACAGCGCGCCGCCGTACCAGGCCACCGCCGTGTTGCCACTGATCGTGCTGTCGATGATCGATCCGCTACCGAGCATGCGCAGGCCGCCACCGACGTTGCCGGCGGTGTTGCCGCTGATGGTGCTGTTCTCGATCTGGACCGTGCTGTTCTGGAAGGCGTATATGCCGCCTCCATCCACGAGCGTCGTCTGGTTGCTCGAGACCGTGCTGTCGACGAGGCGCAGGCTGCTGCCGCCGCCGGTGTAGATGCCGCCGCCGCCCTTCCACCAGTCATTGGCACTAGCGCCCACGGAGTTGCCCGTGACGACGACATGGTCGAGGAGCAGCGAGCCGTTGTTGAGAATCCCGCCCGCCAGGTCCCAGCCGAAGCCGTTGGTGAGGACCAGGTGACGCAGGCGGGCCGTGGCGCCGGGGTCGACGATGAGTACGCGGTCGGCGCCACCGCCGTTCAGGACCAGACCCGGGGCCGCCGCTGCGTCGATGTTGACGGTCTTGCCGGAGACCCAGATCGGGCCCGAGCTGAGAGCGATGGTGGAGCCGGCCAGCGCCGGGTTGAAGGTGATCGAGCCGCCGTCGGCCACCGCCGCCACCGCCTTGCGCAACGAGCCGGCTCCGCTGTCGTTCCCGTTGACCACGACGACGGAGCTGGGGCGGATCAGCCGAACCTTGTCGAGGAGCAGCGGGTTGGCCACGACGCCACCCTCGGGCAGACGCAGGCCGTATCCCCAGACCTCGCTCAGGGTCAGCCCGTCGTCGGGCGCCCCCGGCGGCTGGTGGGCGCTGCGGACGAAGGCGTCCCAGGGAATCGAGACCTCCCGCCAGCCCGAGAGGTCGTCGACGAAGGCGGCCTCGAAGCGCTCGGCCGTGTCGGGAGCCTGGTAGACGCGCACGTAGTCCACGAGCATCTCCTTGGGAAAGACCACGTCGCCGCCCACCGGACCACCGAGGTACCCGCCCACCGCCACGTTCATGATCAGGAAGAAGGGGTTGTTGAAGACCCACTGCTTGCCCGCCAGGTCGGCCGGCGAGGCGCTGTGGTAGAGCACGCCGTCGATGTACCAGTCGATTCGGTCGCGCCGCCACTGGATCGAGAACACGCGGTACCGACTGGAGGCAGGTTCGCCCAGATCGTAGAGGCCCGAGATGCCGTTGGCGCCGCTGTAGCCGGGGCCGTGGATCGAGCCGAAGATCTCGCTCGGGTTCTTGCCGACGTGCTCCATGATGTCGATCTCGCCGCTCGCCGGCCAGCCGACCTCGCCGATGTTCGACCCCAGCGCCCAGAAGGCCGGCCACAACCCAGCGCCAGCCGGGACCTTGACGCGAACGTCGATACGCCCCGGGCCCACCTCGACCTTGTGCTGCGAGATCAGACGCGCGGAGGTGTACTCGCAGGGCCCGTAGTAGCAGGAAAGAGAGCCGTCGGCCTTCGCGACCCTGACCGCCAGGTGCCCGCGGCCGTCGGTGTGGGCGTTGGCCGGCGCATTCGTGTAGTACTCGAGCTCGTTATTGCCCCAGCCGGGGATGCCCTGGGCCGTACCGTCGCCCACCTCGGGCGTCCAGTGCTCGGGATCCGGCGGCCGTCCGACGCGGCCGTCGAACTCGTCGTGCCACACCAAACGCCAGTGCTCCGGGCCCGGATCCGGAGCGCGATTGTCGCGCAACACCAGGTCCAGCTTGTCGCCCGAGCCGCGACCGTAGTACCAGAAGCGTAGCCCGTCCGAAGCGCTCCAGTCCGCGCTGGCGGCAAAGGGCCGAATCGCGTACGCACGAGCGCCGCCGGCGGTGAACCAGCGGCCATCGTGGGTTCTCCCGTTGAACGAGGCGTCCCCCGAGCAATCGTGGCAAGGGAAGAAGAGCTTCAGGTCGAGATCGCCATCGCGATCGAAGTCCTTCAGATGGCCCCGAGCGAAGGGCAGGGCGCGCGCGTGCCCGAAGGTGATGCTGCCGGGATCAGCGGCCCGCACGTCGAAGGTCGGCGTGCCGAGGAGAATCACCTGAGCGAGTCCGTGGTCGCCCTTGCAGAGGTTCTTCGAGATCTCGATGCCCACGCGCAGGGGGGCGGTCACGCTCAGGACGTGCTCGACGGGGCCCTGTCCCGGCAGGGCCAGCGGGTCGCCGGCGGCGATCTCGAGCTGACCCAGCGCGACGTTGCGAGTGGACTTCCAGAGATAGGGGAATTGCTCGAAGTCCTCGATCAGGGCGGCGTCGAACGACGCCGCAGCGGCAAACGTCGTCGCAACCAAGACGAGGCCGACGCTGAGAAGGCGGCGAAGAGACATCGTGACGTCCTTTCTGCAGTGCAAGAAGCCCGACATCGCCGCCGGCTGTCGTGACTCCTCCGGCACGCTGCGGTGGAGATCCTCTGTGCGTCGGCGGCTCCGACACTCGTGATGCCCAGAAGGTTGATCCCCGGAGCGCCGGCCCACAAGGTAAGCGGCCGATAACTTTACAGGTAGCGGACGTTTGTGGGGTCCCGTTAACGGTCGGGGTTCGAGCCAGGCCCCTGACGGGCGCCGCCGTCCCGGTGCATAATGTCCGCCAGGCTGCCGTGACCTCGCCGACACCGCCCACCGCTCCGACGCGGGCTGAGGAGCAACAGGAACTCGCCGCCGTTCTCGGCTTCCCCCCGATCGCCCGCTCCACGAGCCTCGTTCGCCTGCTTTCGTTCATCTGCGAGAAGTACTTCGGGGACAAGGCGAACGAGATTCGCGAGACCACGATCGCCCTCCAGGCCCTGGGCCGCCGGGCGGAGGACTTCGATTCACAGCTGGACCCCATCGTACGCGTCACGGCACGCACGCTGCGCAAGCGGCTGGAGGAGTTCTACCGCCACGAGGGCTCCACTCATACGGTCCACCTGGAGCTGCCCACGGGGCAGTACGTGCCGCGGTTCGTCCGACGCGACGCGCCGCCAGTGCCGAGCCCCGTCCTCGCCCTCGCGGCCCCGTCCAGTCCGTCGGGGGCGCCGCCGTCCGAGGGCGCGGCCGCCGCCCCGCGCTGGGCCCGCTCACGCCCCGCGGCGCTGCTGCTGGCCGGACTGCTCGTCTCTCTCGCGAGCTTCGCCCTGGGGCGCTGGTCGGGGACCCACGGAGCGGGGGCGAAGGATCGCTCCCCCTGTTCCTGCGGGATCTGGGGTTCCCCGGTGTGGAGCGACGAGTTCAACGGCGGCTCCGGGACGGCCCCCGATCCCCAGAGGTGGACCTTCGATGTCGGCAACAACAGCGGCTGGGGCAACGGTGAGCTGGAGGTGTACTGCGCACCCGGCTCGTCGCATCCTCCGCCCTGCGACTCGAATCACCCCAATGCATTCCATGATGGCGAGGGGAACCTGGTCATCGCGGCCAACCGCTCAGCGAACGGGACGTGGACGTCCGCTCGGCTCAAGACCCAGGGTCTGGCCGATTTCCGCTACGGGCGCATCGAGGCCCGCATGCGATTACCCCAGGGGCCCGGGCTCTGGTCGTCCTTCTGGATGCTGGGCGCCAACATCGGCAAGGTGACCTGGCCCGACTGCGGTTCGATGACCCTGATGGAGAACGTGACCATGCGGCCGACCACCAATGGGCTCGGCCCCCACATGGTGCGCTCCACGATCCACGGCCCCGGCTACTTCGGCGGCAACGGGATCTGGCAGAACTACACCCTGCCTGGCGGGGGGAGCGTGGACGACGCCGACTATCACGTCTACGGCGCGATCTGGTCGCCCCAGATGATCCAGTTCTACGTCGACGACCCCGACAACGTCTTCTTCGTGCGGACCGCCACCGACCTGCCCACCGGGGGCCGCTGGGCCTTCGACCACCCGTTCTTCATCGTGATCAGCCTGGCCATCGGCGGCCAGTGGCCGGGGCCGCCCGACGCGACCACGCCAAACCCGTCCCGGGTCCTCGTGGACTACGTGCGCGTCTATCGCGCGGCTCCGGTCGCCGGGCCGAAGATGTCGGTGCCGGCCCTTGCGGTGAAGGCTGGCGAGACAGGCAGTGCCACCGTCCGGCTCACGTCGACCAGCGGCACGCCGCGCGTGGCGCTCTCGTGCTCCGGGGCGCCGGAGAACACCACCTGCGCCCTCAACCCGCCGGTCGTAGACTTCAGCACCACGGCGGAGCAGACGACGAGGCTGACGCTCGCCACGACCGCCGGCGGAGGGGCGGGGCGCCCCACGGCGGCGCCGGGCCGATACAGGCTGCACGTGACCGCCGTGACCGTGAGCGGCGACACCTCCGACGCGGAGGTGCCGCTGACCGTGACTTTGGATTGAGGCTCACTTCAGCAGCGAGAACCAGTGGGTCACGATGTGGAGCTGTGGATGCTGGCCCTTGCCGACAGGCATCTTGACCAGGAACCGCTGCCCGTCGGCGCTCGGGCGCGTAGTCGTCGTAGCCCGTCCCCTCGATGCCCTGCGCTTCGAAGAGCCTGGCCGGAAGACCTACTTCGAGGCGACTACCGACCGGCCGCACCTCGACGGCCATGAGCTCGCTGCGGGTCGAGGTGAAGAAGAGCTCCTTTCCGTCGTGGCGCCACTTCGGCTGGCCTCCGCCATCCACGGAGACCCGTACTCGTTCCCCTTCCCGGCGGAAAGGCTCGACGTAGACCTCGTCGCGCCCCGACTCCCGGGAAACGTAGGCAAGCCAGCGTTCATCGGGTGACGGCTGCGGCTCGTCGACCCGGAATCGCCCGTCGAAGACGGGATCGGCCTTGCCGTCCGCGAGACTCAGCGACCAGATACTCTGGGCATCCTCGGGCGTCCGCCGTACGAACAGTAGTGTCTTTCCGTCACGCGACAAGTACTCCGGATGATCCTCGTCGGGGACCTGCGTGAGGACGCTCTCGGGGTCCCCGGCCCGCAAGCCCTTGCGTCGGAGCGCTCCCTTCTCGGCGCCCATCGCCGCAAAGGCCAGGGAGAGGCCGTCGGACGCCCAGACGGGGTCGCGGTCATTCCCCGGACGGGTCGTCACGCGACTGGCGACGCCGCGCTGGACGTCCATCACCCAGAGGTCGTATTGCTGCTTGTCGTCCCGGATCTCGAGGGCCACGTTCCTTCCGTCCGGCGAAAGGGCGATCTGTCCGTAGTCAGCGGGCTCCCCGACGGTCCCGAGCTTGACTCCCTTGCGGTCGAGCCATGTGAGCTGAAGCTGGCCCGCGACCGTCTCGCCCGAGAAGTAGGCGAGAGTGCCGTTCGGCGAGGTGCCGAACCATCCCCACCCGGGATTCTGGAGCCAGAAGCCCACGGAGGAGGCTACCGTAGACGGATCTCCGGTGACCTCGGCTCGCCAGGGGTCGAACGGCTGCGCGACGAGCGTGCCGTCGCGGACGAAGAGCAGGTGTCCGGCCGTGTACTGGGCGCGCGTGACCGAGGGGAAGATCCGTCGCTTCTTTTCCGGAGCGTCGAGGGAGGCGACGTACGCTCCACGCACGTCCTCACGGCCGCTCCCCACGGTGAAGAGAAACTGTCGACCGTCGGGGAGGAAACGAGGCCCGTGGGCGGACAGCTCCCCCCGTGGCTCGTCCGCCTTCAGGAGGACCCTGGCCTCTCCTCCGGCCGCCGCAACCGCGTAGATCCGTCCGTGCTCGGCTCCCGTGGAGAAGAGTATGGTGCCGTCACGGTTCCAGTCAGCGCCCCCGATCCCGGTCGCCGGCAGGGCGCAGATCCGCTGGACCGATCCGTCGGTCAAGTTGAGCTTCCGGAGCTCGCCCTCGGCGAAGAAGGCGATGCTGCGGGAGTCGGGAGACCAGAACGCGATGTCACCCGCGCCTTCGGTCCCGACCAGCGGCCGGAGGACGGGAGACTCGAGAGCGCGGGTCCAGAGCATCGATCGAGGCTGTGATGGAACGCCACCGGCCACCACCCGAATCACGACCTGTCGCCCATCCGGAGACGGCGCGGGCCAGAGCCAATCGCTGGAGAAGGAACCGCCCTCGGGCGGCTCGACAATGAAGTGGGCGGCGGGAGGCGGCGCGGGCGGGACCTCCCTCAGGTGCACGAAAGCCAGGACCCCGGCCCCGCTGACTGCCCCGAGGGTCAGGGCGGCCCAGATCCAGCGCTCGCGGCTGGCGCCTCGAAGTGCCGCACGCGCGATCTCCGGGTCCGGCGGAGCCTCGCCTTCGCTAGCCGTCCCCGCACGCGCGTCCTGCAGCTCGAGCCGCGCCGCGCCGATGTCGGGCAGCCGCGTCCGCGGGTCCTTCCGGAGGCATCGCTCGATCAGGCGCCGAACCGGCCGAGGCGTGGCCGCCGGCAGCGCGTCGAGGTCCGGCTCCTTCGTCACGACGGCGGCGATGACGTCGGTGACGGTGTCGCCGGCGAAGAGAACGCTTCGCCCGTCAGCATCTCCCACAGCAGCACGCCGAACGACCACACGTCGGCGCCGCTTGTCGACCGGCTTGCCCCGCGCCTGCTCGGGCGACATGTAGGCGGCGGTGCCCAGGATCACGCCCGCCATCGTTCCCGTGTGGGCGAGGGTGGGGACGGAGAGTGCCGTCGAGCCCGAGCCGACGCCCGATGCGTCGCCGCCCCAGGCCTTGGCGAGGCCGAAGTCGAGGACCTTGACCTTGCCGTCGGGCGTGAGCTTGACGTTGGCGGGCTTGAGGTCGCGGTGGACGATGCCCTTGTGGTGGGCCTCCTCGAGCGCCTCGGCGATCTGCCCGCGATCTCGAGGGCCTCGTCCACGGGGATCGGCCCCGCGGCGAGCCGCTCCTTGAGGTCCTCGCCCTCGACCAGCTCGAGCGCGAGGAAGGGCTTGCCCGTCGGCCTCCTCGAGGCCGTAGATGGCGGCGATGTTCGGGTGGTTGAGGCGGCGAGGAGGTGGGCCTCGCGCCGGAAGCGCGCCGAGACGCTCGGGGTCCTGAGCCACCTCGGGCGGCAGCACCTTGATCGCCACGTCGCGGTCGAGGTTCGTGTCGGTGGCTCGGTAGACCTCGCCCATGCCGCCCGCGCCGAGAGCGGCGGTGATCCGGTAGTGCGACAGCGTCTGGCCGATCAATGCGACCTCCTGCGGTGCGTCACGCTTCGCGGATCGGGCGTGGGCTCGTGGAACGAGTCGCGCGATTATAGGCTGAAGTACCGCACGCCCGCCCGCACAGGGTCACCCTCGTGATGGGAGCGGTGGTGCGTAACCCTCTTTCTTCAAAGAGCCTAACGCCTGTCGTATATTTGATATCTGATCTTGACTGTCCGGTACGGACGCCGTTAGACTCTGCGCGTTGCGGACCGCATCCCCACCTCCGACTCTCGCCAGCCGCCGTGACTTCCTGTCGCTCCGCTCGCCGCGCGCGAGCAGCGACCACTGGATCCGTGTGTTCCGCCGAGCCATGGCCTGCCGCTTCGAGGTCACGCTCCTGGCCGAGGACGCGCCCTGTGTCCGCGCGGCGAGTCAGGCCCTCGACCTCGCCGATGACCTGGAGGAAACCCTCTCCGTCTTCCGCGAGGAAAGCGAGCTGACCCGCCTCAACCGCTGCGCCGCCGACGCGCCGGTCCGCGTCACGCCGCAGATGCTCGCGCTGCTCGGACTCTGCCTCGACCTTCATTCGGCCACCGATGCCGCCTTCGACGTCACGACGACGCCTCTGAGCCGCGCCTGGGGCTTTCTCGAGCGCCGCGGCCACGTGCCGGAGCCGGCGGACCTCGAGGCGGCGCGGGCCTGTGTGGGCTGCGACAAGATCCGGCTCGACGATGGGCTCGTCAGCTTCAGCTCTCCGGGAGTCGAGGTCAGCTTCGGTGGCGTCGGCAAGGGCTGGGCGCTCGACCGGATGGCGGAGCGGCTGCGCAACGGAGGCGTGGGGCGAGCGTTGCTCTCGGCCGGGGGCAGCAGCTTCCGGGCCGTGGGCGGAGAACGCGGCGAGTTCGTGGTGGACGTGCGTGCCGGCGACGACGGCCCGATCGCTCGCGCGCGCCTCGAGAACGCGGCCCTCGGCGCCAGCACGGCGGGCGAGCAGTACTTCGAGGCCGAGGGCCGTCGGTACGGTCACGTCATCGACCCGCGAACGGGAGTGCCCGGCCGCAGGGGTACGCGCGGCGATCGTCATCGCCCCCGAGGCGGCGCTGGCTGATGCGCTCGCGACAGCTTTCTTCGTCGGCGGACCTACGGTGGCGGAGCGATACTGCGCGACCCATCCAAACGTCCTGGCCCTCGTCGCTCCCGAAGGCGAAGAGAGCGCGCGCGTGTTTGGTGACTGCGCCGGGGCCGCGCTGGAGGAGGTGCGATGACTCGATCGGACGCTGACCACGTCGCAGGGCCTGGCGCTCGTGGTGCTCCGGACGCTCGTGGGCTGGCACTTCCTGTACGAGGGCGTCGTGAAGCTCTGGCTGCCGGCGTGGCGACGGGATGGAATCCCGCTCGCGCCGTGGAGCGCGGCCGGGTACTTGAGGGCCGCGAACGGCCCTCTCGCCGAGTCTCTTCCACGCCCTCGCGCGATCGTCCTGGCTCCCTGTGATCGGCCTGGATCATCGCGCTCGAGCCTCGTGCTGGTCGGCCTCTCCCTGATGCTCGGCCTCTTCACCCAGGCGGGCGGTGTCGGCGCCCTCGCCCTGCTCGCGCTCTTCTATCTCTCCAACGTCCCCACGCACGGGCGCCCCGATGGCCGGTGCCGAGGGCGCCTATCTGTTCGTCGACAAGAACCTGGTGGAGGCCGCCGCCGTCGCGGCGCTGCTGGCCTTTCGCACCGGACGCATCGCCGGCCTCGACCTGCTGCTGCGCAACCGCGCCGAGCGGCCGAGACCTCGGAGGAGTCGACCTCATGAACCTGACGCCAGAGCAGCAGGAGCTGGGCCGTCGCAATTTCCTGAAGGCGGTGGCCGGCGTGCCGGCCCTCGCCGCCCTCGGCGCGGCGGCGGCACTGAAGGGCCCCGTGCGCGGCGGACCGGTGCGCGTCGGCTTCGTCGGCCTCGGCGTCCAGGGCAGGAACCTGCTCGCCCACGCCGATCCGGCCTACGCCCACGTCGTGGCCCTCTGCGACATCAACCCCGCCCAGCTCGCCAAGGCCGACGAGACCCTCGCTCAGCGAGGACGTGCCGCCCGCCAAGCACTACGTGGAGTGGACAGGAGATGCTCCAGAAGGAGGCGCTCGAGGCCGTCGTGATCGCGACGCCGCTCTGGGCCCACGCCGACGTCACCGTCGGTTGCCTCGAGGCCGGCAAGCACGTGCTCTGCGAGAAGATGATGGGCTGGGACATGGACGCCTGCCGCCGCATGCGAGCCGCCGCCGAGAAGAGCGGGCGCATCCTGGAGATCGGCTACCAGCGCTTCTACAACCCTCTCTATCAGGCGGCGTACGAGGGCGTCGTGAAGGCGGGCCTCGCTGGGCGACGTCTACCACACCCGCCTCGTGTGGCATCGCAACGGCAACTGGAGACGCAAGGGCGAGCCGCCGTCGCCGGACTACGACGCCTCCCGATGGGGCTATCCCGACCTGGGACCACCTCGCTCAACTGGCGCCTCTACTGGCGCTACTCGCAAGGGGCTCATGGCCGAGCTGGGAAGCCACGTGGTGAACAACACCAACTGGTTCTTCGACTCGCATCCGGAAGCGGTCTCGGGGACGCGGCGGCGTGTATCGGTTCAAGGAGGATCGCGAGGTCCACGACCACGTGTACGTCACGTTCGAGTACCCGGGCGGCCGGACCGCCGTCTTCACGTCCATCGAGTCCAATGCGTGGGACGACTACTACGAGCTCCACATGGGGACGAAGGGCACGCTGCTGCTGCGGGCGGAGAGGGAGGCGTTCTTCTTCGAGGAGGGCACAAGGCGTCGACCGGAATCGAGATCGCGCGCAGCGTCGGATCTGTGGCCGAGGCCACCGGCAGCCGCGCGTCCGATTCGGCCGGCCGCTCCGCCGGCTCGGCAGTGGGGGGCGGCGCGACCGCGGTGAGCGCCTACCAACTGGAGGTCTCGGGCTTCTGCTCGGCGGTTCGGACGGGCGCGCCCTCGAGCGGCCCGATCGCGCGATCCGTTCGGCCCAGGCCTGCATACTGGCGAACGAGGCGATCCAGAGCCGGACCCGCGTCGTCATCCCGACCTCGGCGACGTGAGCATGCCGACACCCCGCGGCGAGCCCTGCCGTACCGCACGAAGCAGGAGCTCGGTCTACGCCCAGTTGCGCGAGCCATCATGCGTTGCGAGCTGCCCCCGGCCATCGCATCGTGATCGACGAGCTGGCGCGCCACCTCGGCGTCAGCGCGATCCCCGTCCGCGAGGCGCTGAACCGACTCCGCTCCGAGGGCCTCGTGGTCAACGTCCCCCACGTCGGCGCCACGGTGGCCCCGATCGTCCCCGAGTCGGTTCGCGAGGTGTTCGCGATCATGGAGGGGCTCGAGATCGTGGCGACGCGCGAGGCCGCGGGCCGGCTGGACGACGACGGCGTCGCCGAGCTCGAGGCCACGCTTCTCGCGATGGATCGGACCTCGACCGGCGGCGCCTACGAGCTCTGGAGCGAGATGAACTCGGACTTCCATCTCGACGATCAGCTCGATGACGGGCATGCCGCTGCTCTTCGAGATGACCGAGCGGGTCCTGAGACGCTGGGACCGCATGAGACGCCACTACTTCGAGGGCGTCCTCGTGCCGCGCGCCGAGACGGCTCAACGCGAGCACCACGAGATCCTCGCCGCGATGAAGGCGGGGGATCTGGCCCGCCTCGAGACCGTCGTGCGCCAGCACAACCAGGGAGCGATGCTCGACTACGACGAGTTCATCCGGCGCCACGGCGACCGGGGCCCCGCGAAGGCCTGAGATGGCGCAGCAGGTTCCTGCCCTCCGACCGGGGAGGCGGATCGAGGGCATCTCGGCCCTCCTCCTGCCCTACACGTCCGAGGGCCGCCCCGACCTCGATGCGCATTCGAATCTGGTCGAGCAGACCTTCGCCGCGGGGCTCACGCCCGCCGTCAACATGGACACCGGGTTCGTCAACCTCCTGACCCGCGAGGAGCGAAGCCGGGTCCTCGGTGCGCGCCGCAGGCGGCCGCCGGGGTCGCAGGGTTCGTCGCGGGCGCGTTCATCGAAGGCGAGGCGGGCTCGCCGGTGGCGCTCTACCGGCGCGAGGTCGAGGCGCATCCGAGCGGCCGGAGCCACGCCGATCCTCTTCCCGTCCTCGGCCCTCGCCGGTCTCGACGAGGACGCCCTCCTGGGCGTCTTCCGCGAGGTCGCGCGCGGCGGGCGCGCCCATCCTCGCCTTCGAGCTCGGGCACGATGTTCGCTCGCTTCGGACGCCTCTTCTCACTCGACTTGTTCACACGCTCCTCGACGTTCCCGCTTTCGTCGGCCTCAAGCACTCCTCGCTGGACCGCGGGCCAGGAGTGGGAGCGGCTGGCGCCTCCGCGACTCGACGCGCCCCGATTTCAAGCGTCTACACCGGGAACGACCTGGCCATCGACATGGCCTTCTACGGGAGCGACTATCTCCTCGGCCTCTCGGCGTTCTGGCCCGAGGCGTTCGCCGCGCGCGACCGGCTCTGGGCCGCCTGCGACGTGCGCGCGCTGTCGCCCTCAACGACCTGCTGCAGTACCTCGGCTTCCTCGCCTTCCGGGCGCCGGTGCCCGGCCTACAAGCACTCGGCCGCCCAGTTCCTCCGCGCGGGGCGGGATCGCCACGACCGGCCCATCCCCGGCACCGCGGCGCCCCGACGCGGACCTGGCGTTCCTCGCGACGTCGCGACCGGCTCGACGTCGGAGCTGTCATGGAGCGCTCTCGTGAGCCAGGCGGCCGTTGTCAGCCTCGGGCCGCACGGCCGAGGCCTTCCGCGCCCATCTCGCGGCGCCGGCATCACGCTGCCGTTCGACGCGCAGCTGGCGTCGCCCATGGCCGTTCGCCTGGCCCCGGGAGGCGGACGGCGTGCCAGCGTCGGCAACCGATTCTGCGTGCTCCCGATGGAGGGCTGGGAGGCGCGGTCGAGGGAGAGCCGCACCGAGCTGACCCGCCGACGCTGGCGCCATTTCGGGCGGAGCGGTGCGAAGCTGATCTGGGGTGGCGAGGCGGTCGCCGTGCGCCACGACGGGCGCGCCAACCCGAACCAGCTGCTCCTGACCGATCGAACCGCCTCGTCCATCGAGCGACTGCGCCGCGACCTCGTGGCCGCTCACGTCGACAGCTTCGGCACGTCCAGCGATCTGCTCGTCGGCCTGCAGCTCACTGCACTCGGGCCGCTTCTCCCGACCCGATTCCTACGACCGGCCCGAGCCCCTCGTCGCCTATCGCCATCCCCTCCTCGACCGGCGTTTCCCGGGAGGCGTGCGGCTCCTCTCCGACGACGACCTCGATCGCCTCGTCGACGACTTCGTGACCGCAGGCCGCCTGGCCCTCGAAGCCGGCTTCCACTTCGTCGACCTCAAGCACTGCCACGGCTATCTGGCCCACGAGCTCCTCTCGGCCCACGCCCGCGACGGCCGCTACGGCGGCAGCTTCCTGAACCGGACGCGCTTCCTGCGGGAAGTCGTCGCGGGCCTCAGGGCCAAGGCTCCGGGGTTGGGAATCGGCGTCCGCCTCTCGGCCTTCGATACGGTCCCGTGGCGCCGCCGGGCGGACGGAGCCGGCGAGACCGAAGCCGCGCCGGACCCCAAGACGGCGTTCGGGCTTCTGGAGGAAGACCTCGACTCGGCGCTCGACGACGCGCGCGAGCTGCTGCGCCTGATCGAGAGCCTCGGAGTCCGCTGGGTGTGCGTGACGGCGGGCAGCCCATACTACAACCCCCACGTGCAACGCCCCGCGCTCTTCCCGCCGTCGGACGGATACGCACCTCCCGAAGATCCGTTGCGCGGAGTCGCGCGGCACATCGAGGCCACGGCGCGCCTCAAGTCGGAGTTTAAGCACCTCGTCTTCGTGGGCTCCGCCTACAGCTACTTGCAGGAATGGCTGCCCCACGTCGGCCAGCGCGTCCTCCGGGAGGCGAGGGCCGACTTCGTGGGCCTGGGACGCGTGATCCTCGCCTACCCCGACCTCGCCGCCGACGTCCTCGCGGGCCGGCCGCTGCGCCGTCATCGGCTGTGCCGCACGCTGAGCGACTGCACCACGGCGCCGCGCAACGGGCTTCCGTCGGGATGCTATCCCCTGGATCCCTTCTACAGCCGCCGGCCCGAGGCCGCTCGGCTCCGACTCGCGAAGGACGCTCTACGGGCGTGACGAGCGGCGACCGTGGAGGTGCAACGGGGGCGGTGGTCACGGCGTTCCTCGCCCTCTTTTCGGTCGTGGGCTTCGCCCTCTACGGCCTGCCCTTCTTCTACGACTTCTTCGTGCGAGACCTCGGCTGGAGCCGGCAGCAGGTCACGTCGGGGAACGCCCTCAGCAAGCTCGTCGTCGGCCCGCTGTTCGGGTTCGCCGCCGGCGCCATCATCGACCGTTTCGGGCCGCGCCGGTTGATGATCGCCGGGATCCTCGTGGCGGGCCTGGCCCTCGTCGGGCTCGGAGGCGTCGGCGGCCTCGGGGCTTTCTACTTCTTCTACCTGCTGAACGCCCTCGGCTACGTCTGCGGCGGCCCGCTGCCGAACCAGGTGCTGCTGTCGCGCTGGTTCGACGCGGGGCGCGGCAGGGCCATGGGCATCGCCTATCTCGGCATCGGCATCGGCGGCGCCCTCGTTCCCCTGCTGGCCAATGCCCTCGTCGGGGCGGTCGGATGGCGGTGGGCCCTGAGGCTCCTCGGCCTCCTGATGATCGCCGTCGCACTCCCCGGCGCGTACCGGGTCCGCGAGCCTGCGGCCGCGTCGGCGGCGGCCCCGCCCGCGCTGGGACCGGTACTGCGCCAGCCGGCGCTCTACCTCTTGATGGTGGCCAGCGCCTGCTCCATCGGGGCCGTGGGCGGAACCATCCAGAACCTGAAGCTCTACCTGAGCCTCGACCGCGGTCTTGCCCAGGGCCAGGCCGCGACGGTCCTCTCGTTGGTCCTCGCCGGCAGCATCGTGGGACGGCTCCTGATGGGCTGGCTCGCCGACGCCTGGACGCGGAAGCGCGTGATGCTCCTGGTCTACGCCATCGTCGCGGCCACGATTCCGCTCCTCGCCCACGCACCGAGCACGGCGCTGCTCCACGTTGCGGCGCTCCTCTTCGGAGTGGGACTGGGCGGCGACTACATGATCATCCCGCTCATGGCGGCGGAGCTCTTCGGCCTGCGGGTCATGGGCCGGCTCATGGGAATCATCCTCACGGCCGACGGCGTGGCGGAAGCCGTGGTCCCGATGGCCGTCGCCACCCTGCGCGACCACACGGGGAGCTACGCTCCCGGCTTCGCCCTCCTCGTCGCGTTGGCGGCCCTCGGGGCCGTCGGAGTCGCGTTCCTTCCCCGGGCCGTTACTCCATCGCGGAGTTGCTGACGAAGGCCAGCTCTTCCCGTCCGGGGACCAGGACGGGACGTTGATCGTGCCCTGGCCGCCGTAGACGTAGGCGATCACCTTGGGCCGCGCCTCCGGTGATCGGCATCAGCCGGATGGTAGACGCTGCTTGTAGAACGGATGATCGGCGGGGCTCACGTCCTTGGGGAAGCGAGATGAACGACGATCCACTTACCGTCGGGGGAGATGTGGGGGAACCAGTTGTTGTACTCGTCGTTGGTGACCTGCTCCGGGTCCGCTGCCGTCCGGCTTCATCCGCCAGATCTGCATGGTCCCGCTGCGGGTGGAGTTGAAGTAGATGTAGCTTGCCGTCCGGGCGTGTACTCGGGGCCGTCGTCCAGGCCCTTGGCAGCTCGTCAGGCGTGATCTCGGTCCCGCTACCGTCCGACCGCGATCTTGTAGATGTCGAACTCGTCGTCGCGCCCCCCGGTGTAGACCAGGAACTTCGCCGTCGGGCGACCAGCCGTGGAGATAGGACGGCCCGATGGCGCGTGATCCGCTTGGGCGTACCTCCCTGGCGGGCAGGGTGTAGACGATGGACTGCGTCCGTCGTCCTGCGCTGTGATGGCTGATGCCGATCATCGTGCCGTCGAACGACAGGACGTGGTCGTTGTTGTTGCCGGGTCGCGAAGCCCGTGTCGATGAGCGGCGGCTGCCGGGTCGCCAGGTCGAAGCGATAGAGGCGCCCCGGCCCTCGGCTTCCGCTGCTGTTGTAGATCAGGGCTCGTGCCGTCGCGCGTCCAGTTGGGGGCCTCGAAGGGCTGGCGGCGCTGTGGATGACCTGCGATCGCCGCTGGCGACGTCGAGGATCTCGAGGTGGCTGCCGATGTAGTCCCGGTACGGCACGAAGTCGTCCTTGGCGGGACGGTGATCCGCACGTTCCGGAAGACCGCCCTCTCCGACACGTCCGGGTTGTGGGAGCAGAGGAAGAGGCCGACGTAGACCTCGTCGCCGAGGGCCAGGTCGGAGACCTCGCTCGCGGTGAAGGGGTCGCCGAAGCGGGCGACCGACATGATGTAGGTGTTGCCCTTCCTCTCGAGCTGAACGACGTCCGGCCCCTGTGACCGAGGACTGCACCTGCTCGGTGATGGCGCCCTCGGTCCGACGGAACTGGAGGGACGTGAGGCCGTCGCCGTGGACCGCGACGTCGACGTAGGGCGAGTCGGGGTCGAGGCTGGTTCGGACGATCCAGCCCAGCTTGCGGTGGGGGTCGACGCCCTTGCCGAGGAGCTCGACCCTGCGCCTGGAGGATGAAGTCCCCCTTCATCTTCTTCCACGCGAAGTGGAACTCGTCCCGCTCGGCCCACATGTTCAGCCCGGAGGCCGACAGGCCGTATTCCTGCGAGACGGCGTTGTAGGTGACGAGGTCGGGAGGTGGGCCCTCGACAACGGCTTCTTCCTGTCCCCCGACGCCCCCGAGGTGCTCGACTACTACGCCTCGCGGAGCCCGATCTTCATGGCCGCCAAGTTCGACGCCTCGCGGGCGGTCCTGCTGGGTCAGACCGCCGGGCAGGGCACGCCGATCATGTTGACCATCCCTACATCCGAGCCGTGGGTGCCGGTGCGCATCCTGGCCCTCGGTCTCGATCGCAGCGCGGAGGTGCAGGCCGACGCTGCCTTCTGCTCACTGACGACAAGCCCAAGCTCCTGGCCGGGGGCAAGGGCCTTTCGATCGATCGCAGCGAGGGCGCCTCGGCGCAGCTGCTCGGCGACCTGCGCTCCGACAAGGGCATGGGCTGGGTGCCCGACTCGATGTGGTTCTCGTACCTTCAAGGTCGACGCCACCGCGGGCGAGCTCGGCTACGACCTGGCCATCTCGCACGACGGCAAGACGCTTCCGTCCATCGAGCGGGCCGGGATCAGCGCTCCCCAGGCTCGGCTGATCGAGCCCTCGGGTGGCGGCGTGCCGACGTGGCCGATCGGGTTGGGGATGGCGACCGGCGCAGCCGGCGCTGGTGGCGGTTCTGGTCTCCCGACGCCACCGCCACGACCCCGCCCCGCCTGCGGTGCCGGGAATGCCGGGAATGTCGGCGGGCGGTGAGGCGTGAGGCTCCGCAGCGTCGTCGGGCTCGTCCTGTTCGCCACCGCGTCGCCCATGCTCTGCGGCTACGGGTTGGTCGCCGCGGCTGTGTAGCTGAGCAGCCGGGTCTGAGCCGCTGGGGCCGGGGTTGGTGACCGTCGAGCTCACCACCCGCTACAGCGGGTTCTCGACCGATGAGATCGTGGTCCGCCAGTACTCGGCTGGTTCGTGGTGACCAACGAGGACCCCATCCACCACGAGTTCATCGTCGGGCCCCCGGAGGTGCACGCCGCCCACGAGGCCGGCCACGACCTGGTGCACCCCCCGGTGCCGGGCGAGGTGGCGGTCGACCCCGGTGAGACCGGCCTGACGACCTACCTGTTCGACACGCCCGGCACGGTGGAGTACGCCTGCCATCTCCCCGGCCACCTCGCCTACGGCATGCACGGCACCGTGCGGGTCGTCGCCACCGGCTGACCGGACCCGGCGTAGGTGAAGCGGGATGGGGGCATCGGTAGGGTCGTCCGGGACGCCCCGACGGCGCGACCGCCCACCGGAGGGGCCCATGACCGATGACGCGACGATCCGCCGGGTGCTCGAGCTTCCGGGCACGTGGGCGGTGGTCGGGTGGTCGCCCCGCCCCGACCGGCCGAGCCACGGCGTCGCCGCGTTCCTCGAGGAGACCGGTCATCCGGTCGTGCGGGTCAACCCCAACGTCGACCCGTCGACGGTGCCCGGCGTCGAGGTCGTGCCCGCGCTCGATCCCGTCGACGGGCCGGTGAGCGTGGTCGACGTGTTCCGGCGATCGGCGGAGGCGGGTCGGGTGATCGACGAGGCGGTCGCCATCGGGGCCCGGGCGGTGTGGCTGCAGCTCGGGGTCTTCGACGACGCCGCCACCGAGCGGGCGCGGCGGGCCGGTCTCGATGTGGTGGTCGACCGCTGCCCCCGCATCGAGCACCCGCGGCTGATCGGCCGCTAAGGCCGCGTCAAGAACCGTTCGCAGGCGTCAAGACGGTGTAAGGCTCTTCCTCGTGGGGTGGTCGGTAGACCCGAGCCATGCGTGCCCTCGACCGATCCCGCCTCGATCCCCCCGATCCGCACCTCGATCATCCGCCGGTCGCACGCACGGCAGGACCGCCGGGTGGCGGCCCCCGTCTCGGCCGCGCCCCACTCGGTGGTGGCCCTGGTCGGAGCGGTCGACCGGCGGGCGGTCACCGCGGTGGACGTGGGACGGCTGCTCGGCGGCGAGCGACTGACTGCGCTGCACGTCGTCGAGCCGGGGAGGACCTCGAGGACCTGGCCCGCCGGTGGATGGACCTGAGGTGCTCGACCGTCCCGCTCCGCACCGTCGACGGGTGCCGGGCATGGTGACGCTGACCTGGCCGCGGCCGTCGTCGAGGCGGTCACGCCCGACGAACCGGGCACGATCACCACGGTGGTGCTGGCCAACCTGCAGGTGTCCCGCCGGTGGCACCGGTGGCTGCACGATCAGACCGGCGCCCGCATCGCGGCGGCGCTCGAGGCGGTGCCCCAGGTCCGGGTGCTCCAGGTCCCGGTGAGCGTCCCCGCCTAGACCCCGGCCGGTCGTCGCCATCGCCCGGGCGTGGCGCGGCCGTCCGGTCGCTGGCCCGGGCTGCGATGATGAGCGCCGTGTCGAAGGCGTCCGACCACCCTCTCGCCGCTGCGGCGCTGGCGGTCGGGTCGGTCGGCGTCGTCGTCGTCACCGTCGTGATGCTGCCCTTCAACGACAGCGTCAACAAGGCTGCTCCGGCCCTGCTCCTGCTCGTGCCGGTGATCGCGGCCGGGGTGCTGGGGGGTCGCCTCGCGGCGGCGGTGGTGGCGATCGAGGGCACCTTCGTGCTCGCCGTCGGGTTCCTCCCGCCGCTCGGATCGCCCAAGGTCCAGGTCTGCCGACGACCTCGTCGCGCTCTGCCTCTTCGTGGTGGTCGCCGGGGCCACCGGCATGCTCCTGGCCACCATCGTCCAGTCGCAGCGGCTGCAGGTCGAGGCGGACGAGGCTCGCATCGAGGCGCTCGAGCAGGCCGATCGGCAGCGAAGCGCGCTGCTCCGGTCGGTCTCGCACGACCTCCGCACACCGCTCGCCACGATCCGGGCGGTGGCGACCGACCTCGACGACGGTCCGGCCCTCGAGCCGGAGGTCGTCCCACGAGTTGCTCGGGCCTCGTGATCGACGAGGTCGAGCGGCTCGATCGGATCGTCGCGAACCTGCTGAGCCTCAGCCGGATCGAGGCCGGAGCGTTCCTGCCCGACCGCCAGGCCGTCGACGTCGGCCGAGCTGGTCGAGGCGTGCACGGCTCGACTGGGTCGCGTGCTCGACCGGGTGCGCCTGCACGTCGACGTCGACGCCGATCTGCCGCTGGTCGACCTCGACTACAGCCAGATGGACCAGGTGCTGTCGAACCTGCTCGAGAACGCGGCCCGCCATTCGCCCGACGGGTGGCGTCATCGAGGTCGTCGTACGCGGAGGGTCGTCGCTCCGGCTGCAGGTCATCGATCACGGCAGCGGGTCTGTCCGCCGACGTGCGGGGCCGGCTGTTCGAGCCGTTCGCCTCGGCGACCGGGCAGCAGCTCGAGCGGTGTCGGTTTGGCGATCTGTCGCAGCATCGTCGAGGCTCATGGCGGCACCATCGCCGCGTCGGACACGCCCGGCGGCGGCGCCTGCTTCACCGTGGAGGTCCCCGTCCGTGCCTGAAGCCAACGTCCTCGTCGTCGACGACGACCTGAGCCTCGCTCGTGTCCTCGTCGTGGGGTTCGAGGCCCGCGACTACGTCGGTCCGGGTCGCCACCACCGGCGGCGCCGCGCTCGAGGACGAGATGCTCGACCGACGTCGACGTGGTCGTGCTCGACCTCGGGCTGCCCGACATCGACGGCCTCGAGGTCTGCCGTCACATCCGGCTGCGCACCCTCGTGCCGATCATCGTGCTGAGCGCCGACGGCGCGGAGGACCGCAAGGTCGCGGCCCTCGACATGGGCGCCGACGACTACCTGACCAAGCCGTTCTCGATGCCCGAGATGCTCGCCCGGGTCCGCGTCGCCCTGCGTCACCGCCGGCTCCTCGGCGCGCTGGTCGACGACGAGCTCGCTGCAGGTCGGCCTGCTCCGCCTCGACCTCTCGTCGCACGAGGCGATGATCGGTCGACCAGCCGCTCGACCTGACCCCCAAGGAGTTCGCCCTGCTCACCCTGCTGGCCCGCAACGCCGGCCGGGTGCTGACCCATCGGACGATCCTCGACCAGGTCTGGGGCCCGGGCCAGGCGCTCGACACCCTGCGCACCCACGTCAGCCAGCTCCGGCGCAAGCTCGCCGAGCAGCCGGGGGCGCCGCTGCTGCTGACGGCGCCGGTGTCGGCTACCGCCTCGTCGACGAGCCGGAGATCCGCCGACGACCTGGTTCCGGCCGACGCCGACTGGGCCGTTCGACTCAGCCGGGGACTCGGCGTGTCAGAAACGCGTCAGGATAGCCGACATGTAATTCGGCGCGTTGGACTCATGACGAGCACATGAGCTGAGCCGCTCGAGGCGGGCGAGGATCCTGAGACGTGGTCAGATCCATCCTCTGATCATCGCTGATTCGGCACCCACCGGTCGTGCGCAGACCCGGCACTCGATCGGTGTGCCCTCCGCGAGCGAGGTCAGAAATCTGTCATCTGACCGCTCCGACTGCGTAATCCCGGGAAAACGGCCGGGAAACTCCACCTGCTTACGGTCATCAATGCGTCAGACAGCGAGGTCTGGATCGCACCACGAACCGGAACGCCAGACCGGCGCTGACGTCAGTCACGCCCCCGAGTCGGGAAAGGCAAGGAGGAGCAGATGGTCAGTCTGGTCACAGCGGTGATCAAGCCGTTCAAGCTCGAGGAGGTGAAGGACGCGCTCCAGGGCATCGGGATCCAGGGGATCACGGTCGACGAGGTCAAGGGGGTCGGTCGCCAGGGCGGCCACACCGAGACCTATCGGGGCGCGGAGTACACCATCGACTTCCTCCCCAAGGTCCGCGTCGAGGTGCTGTGCGACGACCGGCCGACGCCGACAAGGTCGTCGACGACGATCGCCGACGCGGCCCGCACCGGGAAGATCGGTGACGGGAAGATCTGGGTCACCGCGGTCGACCGGGTCGTCCGGGTCCGCACCAGCGAGCGCGACGTCGAGGCCTTGTGATGGGCCTCGATCACGAACTGGAGAGCTCTCGGACGAGAGCCGGATGCAAAGGAGAAGCGCCTTGACACCCAAGCGACTCGTCGCGGGCCTGGGACTCGCCGCGGGGCTGGTGCTGCTGACCGCCGGCACCGGCGTTCGCACAGGACGCCGAGGAGGTCGATCCCGTGGCCACCGCCGCAGGCGACCGCCGACCACGCCATCCAGAGCAGCAACCTGCTGTGGATCGTGATCGGCGCCGCCCTGGTGATCTTCATGCAGGCCGGGTTCGCCCTGGTCGAGACCGGCTTCTGCCGGGCCAAGCACGCCGCTCACGTGGTGAGCACGAACTTCGCCATCTTCGGCCTCGGCTTCGTCGGCTTCTTCACCGTCGGCTTCTCGTTCATGTTCGGTGGCTACAGCTACGCGCTGCCGGGCTACGACTACGGCTACGACCACGCCTTGAGCGGGGGTGGCGCGCTGATCGGCAGCGGCAACTGGGTGTTCCTGTGGAAGGGCGGCTGGTTCGGCACCTTCTTCGACGGCGGCCAACCTCGCCTACAGCGGGGCCATCTGCGCCTTCTTCCTCTACATGGTGGCCTTCATGGACACCACGGCCACCATCCCGACCGGGTCGATGGCCGAGCGGTGGAAGTGGAAGTCGTTCGTGATCTGGGGCCTGTTCTGCGGCGCGATCTACTACCCGCTGTTCGGCGCCTGGACCTGGGGCGGCGGCTGGCTGGCCAAGCTCGGCAACTCGATGAGCTGGGGCAACGGCTACGTCGACTTCGCCGGCTCGGGTGTGGTGCACGCCATGGGCGGCATCGCCGCCCTCGACGGGCGCCATCGTGCTCGGACCCCGCATCGGCAAGTTCGACAAGGACGGCAAGCCCCGGGCCCTGCCCGGCCATCACATCCCGATGGCCATGCTGGGTACGTTCATCCTGCTGTTCGGCTGGTTCGGCTTCAACGCCGCCTCGACCTTCGCGTCGAGCGATCCGCAGTTCGGTGTCGTGGCGCTCAACACCGCGCATCGCCGCTGCCTTCGGCGGCCATCGCCGCGATGCTCTGGATCTGGTTCCGCACCGGCAAGCCGGACCCGGCGATGATGGCCAACGGCATGCTCGCCGGCCTGGTCATCATCACGGCGCCCGTGCGCCTTCGTCGACCCGTGGGTCGCCGCGGTGCTCGGCATCGTCGCCGGGGTCGTCGTGATCGAGTCGGTGTTCTTCATCGAGCGCAAGCTGAAGATCGACGACCCGGTCGGGCGCCATCTCGGTGCACGGCGTCTGCGGCATCCTCGGCGTGCTCGCCGTCGGCCTGGTCGCCAACGGCAAGTACGGCATCGACGCCGGCGGCGCCGGCATCGGCTGGAACGGCACCACCACCTCGGTCAAGGACGGTGTGGCCGAGGGCGTCACCGGCCTCTTCTACGGTGGCAACGGCGCCGGGCAGTTCATGTCCCAGCTCGCCGGGGCCCTGACCATCATGATCGTGATGGGCGGCATCGCCTTCGCCTTCTTCAAGATCCAGAACATGCTCACCAAGGGCGGGATCCGGAGCGACGACGAGGACGAGATCGCTGGTCTCGACCTGCCGGAGATGGGCGTGCTCGCCTACCCGGACTTCGTCGGCACCCACGAGAGCTACGGCGAAGGGTCGACCGCTCCCGTCGATCCCTCGAAGCAGCCCGTGTAGGCGAGCGACGGGCGAGAACGTCATCGGCCCGGTGGACTTCGGTCCGCCGGGCCGGTCGGCGTTTCGGGTCCCTGGTCGGTCCGTCAGGACTCGAGGAGGTCGCTTGTTGATGATCCGTACCCGCTTGAAGTTCCGTCGGATCATGAACGGCGCTGGCGGCCCCACCCAGGACGATGCCGATCACGATCGGATGGATGTTGACCGCGGCGACGAGCGCGATCACGACTGCGGGGACGAACCAGAACCAGAAGAACCGCCACCACGATCGGGTGCTCTGGTAGTCGGCGAAGCCGACCGCCAGCGGGGCCTGTTCGACCGTCTCGACCGGACGTCCGATGCGCACCAGTCGCCGGATCTGGCGCCGCTCGGCGGCGGGCGGTGGCGTTCCAGATCTCGATGAACGCGGCCTGATCGTCACTCGGAGTCGATGGCATAGGGAGATCATCGTGGCCGCAACCGTCGACCGAGGCAATTGCGTCCTCCACCGGACGTCGGGGCCGTCGTATGCCGTTCACCGTCAACACACGATCGAGCAATCCATGACTCATACGATCAGCGCACCATGACCGTCATCATGCACATCCTCATCGCCATCGTCGCCGCCAAGTTGGCGGCCGAGGCGGCCGAGCGGGTGAAGGTGCCGGCGGTCGTCGGCGAGATCGTGGCCGGCCTGATCATCGGACCGTCGGCCCTGGGCATCCTGCCCCGCGACGACGTGCTGATGATCCTCGGCGAGATCGGCGTGATCCTGCTGCTGTTCGACGTCGGCCTCGAGATCGACCTGGGCGAGCTGCTGTCGGTCGGTCGGGCCGCGCTGACCGTGGCCGTGGTCGGCGTGATCGTGCCGTTCGTGCTCGGCTTCGGGGTCGGGCTCGCCTTCGACATGTCCGGCAACGAGGCGCTGTTCGTCGGTGCCGCCCTGACCGCGACGTCGGTCGGCATCACGGCTCGGGTCTTCGGGGACCTTCGGGCCCTCGCCACCGTCGAGGCCCGCACCGTGCTCGGGGCAGCGGTGGCCGACGACGTCATCGGCCTCGTCATCCTCACCGTGGTCGTGCGGCTGGTCACCAAGGGCTCGATCTCGGCCTTCGACGTCGGGCAGGTCGTGGTGGTCGCGCTCGTCTTCCTCGTCGGGGCGTCGCTGATCGGTGTCCGTCTCGTGCCCCCGTTCTTCGAGTGGCTGGCCCGCAACAGCAAGGCGAGCGGCACCCTCATGGTTTTCGGCCTCGCCCTGGCGTTGGCCATGTCGAAGCTGGCGGAGCTGGCCAAGCTGGCCCCGATCGTCGGCGCCTTCGTCGCCGGTATCTCGCTCTCCCGCTCGAAGGTCGCCGACCGGGTGCACCGCGAGCTCACCCCGCTGGGCCAGCTGCTGATCCCGGTCTTCTTCCTGCAGATCGGCGTCGACGCCGACGTCGACTCAGTTCGCCAAGCCGGCGGTGCTCGGCCTTGCCGCTGCGCTGCTCGCCGTTGCGGTCATCGGCAAGTTGGCCTCGGCGGTCGGGCTCATCGGTTCACCATCCGATCGTGCTCCTGGTCGGCATCGCGATGATCCCGCGGGGCGAGGTCGGTCTGATCTTCGCCACGATCGGTCTGCAGCAAGCGGTGTTCGGCGAGAACGTCTATGCGTCCGTGCTTGTCGTGGTGCTGGCCACGACGTTGATGACTCCACCTCTGCTGCGCCTGCGACTGCTCCGAGTGAACGCCAACATCGTCGGGGCCGGCCACGAGAGCGCGGTCGATCCCGTCGGGAGAACCGCCGCCGGGCGGCTGGTTCACGATCGAGCACCACGCCTCCGGGTCGCGGTTCGAGCTCGTGGCGCAACCCGATGAGTCCCACACCCTGGAGGTCGCGCTGGCGGCGGCCGCCCTCGCCGACGAGCACACTCCCGGGGCGAGCCTGTTCGTCTGGCTCGTCGAGCAACAGCAGGATCCGTTGACCTGGGACGCAACCTCGCGCCAGTGCTTCCTCGAGCTGCTGCGTACCGGAGGCCCGAGGGCGTGGCGGTTCATCACCATGACTGCGGTGCTCCACCGGAGCCTGCCCGAGCTGGCTGAGGCCGTGGCGGAGCTCCAATCTGAGGCCTACGAGTTCGACCCGATCGCCCATCTCGACTGGCCCACCCTCGCGGCGGTGCGCAACAGCCTCGCCAGCGAGGATCGCCGATCGGAGCCGGCCGATCTCGTGCTTCTGGCGGCTCTCGCCCTTGATGCGACCGACGACGATCCCGTTCGGGCCTCGCGCATCGCGAGCAGCATCGGTCTGCGCTTGGGCCTCGGTGATGAGGCGTCGAGCGACCTGTTCGCCCTGCTCGACGACCTGCCCGCGTTCGTTCAGACCGCGCACAGCGTCGCCGCCTTCGACGAGGTCCGTGACAGCGAGCTGGCCGGTCGTGTCGGCAGCGCCGAGCGGGTGCGCGCCCTCGAGGTGCTGGCCCGCGCCCAGAACGCAGGTGACGTCCTGCTCGATCGGCGGATCGAAGTGCTCGCCGATCATCTCGTCTCGAGCCTCCGAGAGACCTGACCTGCGGGATCGTCAGCCCCGAAGACACGACGTCAGGACACACGCACGCCTCGCCGGCTCGATCAGTCATCCTCCCAGCCCCTCGGTCGTCAGTGACGTGGTCGGCCGACCGAGCGGGCTCGCGACGACCTCACGTGGCGAGCGGCGTTAAGAACTCGTCAAGATGTGACGCGAGCGTGGTAAGTCGATGGCAAGGCCGTTCCCACGCCGAGGTCCACCGATTACAACCGTGCCATGCGGGTGGATGAGCGTGACGTCCGGGACCAGCGGGACACCCGAGCCGGGACGGGTCCCGATGTCTGCAAGCGATCCATCGAGCCGACGGTCCTCGTGATGGGGGACGACGACGTGACCCGAGAGTCGCTCGTGTCGACGTTTCGTGCCGAAGGCTTCCGCGTGCGATCCGGTCCGATCGGGGCCGCGCCGCTCGACGACGGGGGTCTCGACGAGGTCGATGTGCTGGTCGTCGATCTCGACAGCCGCGATGTCGACCTGTGCCGTCATCTCCGGCTGCGCACGAAGCTGCCGATCGTCGTGATCAGCGCCGACGCCTCCGACGAGCTGGTGGTCGCCACGCTCGATCTCGGGGCCGACGACTTCGTCAGCCGATCTGCCTCGGTGTCCGAGCTCCTCGCCCGCACCCGGGTCGCGGTGCGCCACAGTCGTGCCCTGGCCGCGGTGATCGACGAGGATCTCCTGCAGGTCGGGTTTCTCCGCATGGACCTGTCGTCCTACGAGGCCATGCTCGTCGACCGTCCTCTGGATCTCACCGTGAAGGAGTTCTCGTTGCTGGCCCTGCTCGGCCGCAACCCCGGCAAGGTGGTGACCTACCGGGTGCTCCTGACCCACGTCTGGGGTGCCGATGCGGGCATGGACACCCTCCGGACCCACGTCAGCCACCTGCGCCGGAAGTTGGCCTGCGTCGATGGTGTCATCGCGATCATCGCGGAGGCCGGTGTCGGCTATCGCCTCGAGTCGGCACCGGTGGGTGCGGGCGAAACCCGGAATTCTTCGTCAGAATTCAGTCAGGTACTCGAAACCTCACGCTGACGCTGAATTCAGTCCTGCTCTCGGACCACGACCGGCCTCACACCGGCGTACGACGCTGGGTGTCGAGGGCCGTTCACCCCTTCTGAGCAGGGAGAAGAGGCGGATCCGGTCGGCGTCGGGGGATGAGCGGGCCGGGATGTCGATGGTCAGCCCCGCGTCAGATTTCTGTCAGAAGACTGCCCGATGTGCGTCATCTGAGGAACATGGGGTGGAAACTGACGGTCCCTAATGTCATGTTCGCGTCAGACCTTCGGTCCGGCGCTTCCACCGATGCGTCGCGCGACCGCGCCACCGCGGTGGAGACCGAAGCCCGCGACGAGCACGGAGGCGCAGATGGTCCACCTGGTCACAGCAGTGATCAAACCGTTCAAGCTCGAGGAGGTGAAGGACGCCTTGAAATCGATCGGCGTGCAGGGCATCACGGTCAGTGAGGTCAAGGGAACCGGTCGCCAGGGTGGCCACACCGAGACCTATCGGGGATCGGAGTACGTGGTCGAGTTCCTCCCCAAGGTTCGCCTCGATGTGCTGTGCGACACGGCCGATGCGGACCACGTGATCGACACGATCGCGACCGCCGCCCGAACCGGGAAGATCGGCGACGGCAAGATCTGGGCCACGTCGGTCGACCGTGTGGTGCGGGTCAGGACGAACGAGCGCGATGCGGAGGCCTTGTGATGACACCCACCGAATCGACGACCCCGTCAGCGGAGCCGACCGGAGGCGGGTCCCGCTCCGCGTCGACGCGCCCGCCCCGCCGTCTCAGTCGGAGGCTCCTCGACCCGAAGCGCCTGCTCGTGAGTGCCGGCATCGCCGCCGTGCTCGTGACCGTGTTGGCCAACTCGGCCTTCGCCCAGGACGTCGCCCCCGAGCCGCTCTCGGCGGCCGACAAGTTCACCCAGAACACGAACCTGCTCTGGATCGTCGTCGGCGCCGCGCTGGTGATGTTCATGCAGGCCGGGTTCGCCCTGCTCGAGACCGGCTTCGTGCGGGCCAAGAACGGCGCCCACACCATGGCCATGAACATCGCCGTGTTCGGCACCGGGGCCACCGGGTTCTTCCTCACCGGGTACGCATTGATGTTCGGCGGCTACTACGTCAAGGTGCCCGGCTTCGACTGGGGCTACGACCATGCTCTGGGCTCGGCCCTCATCGGCACCGGTAAGTGGGTGTTCCTCTGGAAGGGCGGCTGGGCGCTCACCGGAGGCAAGTTCGCGGCGTCGGGCGCGGTGATGGGGTTCTTCCTCTACATGCTGGCGTTCATGGACACCGCCGCGACCATCCCCACGGGGGCCATGGCCGAGCGCTGGAAGTTCAAGTCGTTCGTCCTGTGGGGTTTCTTCTGCGGCGCGCTCGTACTACCCCGTCTTCGGAGCGTGGACCTGGGGCGGTGGCTGGCTCTCGCAGCTGGGCAACTCGTGGAAACTCGGCAACGGCTACACCGACTTCGCCGGATCGGGTGTCGTGCACGCCGTTGGCGGCGTGGCTGCGCTCACCGGGGCCATCGTGCTCGGCCCCCGCATCGGGAAGTACACCAAGGACGGCAAGTCGCGAGGACTCCCCGGTCACAGCCTTGCCCTCGCGGGCGCGGGCACGCTGATCCTGATGTTCGGCTGGTTCGGCTTCAACGCCGGCTCCACTCTGCAGGTCGCCGACGGCCAGTTCGGTCTCGTCGCCGCCAACACGGCCATCGCGGCTGCGTTGGGCTGCATCGGTGGGATGTTCTGGGTCTGGAAGCGCACCGGCAAGCCCGACCCCGGCATGATCATGAACGGCCTCTTGGCCGGGCTGGTCGCCATCACGGCTCCGTGCGCGTTCGTCGACCCGTGGGCGGCCGCGGTCATCGGTGCCATCGCCGGTGTTCTGGTCGTCGAAGCGGTGTTCTTCGTCGATCACCGGCTGCACATCGACGACCCCGTCGGCGCCATCGGCGTCCACTTCGTCAACGGCATCTGGGGCGTGCTCGCCGTCGGCATCTTCGCCAGCGGCAAGTACGGCGTCGACGCCTTCGGCACCGGCCTCGGGTGGAACAGCACGACGACCCACCTCGACTCGGCCGGCTCGGCGACGGGCGTCACCGGCATCCTCTACGGAGGCACCGGGTGGGGCCAGCTCGCGGCCCAGGCGATCGGCGCGGTCACCATCATCGTCGTGATGGGCGGTTTCTCCTACGGCTTCTTCAAGCTGTCGAACGTGCTCTTCAAGGGGCATCCGCAGCACGGCCGAGGACGAGATCGCCGGTCTCGACGTGCCCGAGATGGGCGTCTACGCCTACCCCGACTTCGTCGGGACGGGCGAGACCTTCGCCGAGGACGAGACCCCCGCCAAGGTTCCCTACGAGAGCTGATCCCCGCTGAGGGGCATCCTCAGGGCGATGACAGGACCCGGTCGGCTCGGCTGACCGGGTCCTGACGCGCCGGGTCGGCGTGCTGGCCCGGCGCGCCGTCCGGCAGGGGGCGACACTGGCCGGGTGCGCATGAATCGCCTCGGTCGTGCCGTCCTGAACAGCCCCGTCCGAGCGACGGCCCAGCGCCGGTTCGTGGTCCCCACGATGTGCCGTCTCGGCGGCGCGCTCGACGCCGGCTCGCGCGTGCTCGAGGTCGGCTGCGGGCGGGGCGCCGGCTCGACCCTGATCGTCGACCTGCTCGACGCGGCATCGGTCGATGCCATCGACATCGACCCCGTGATGGTGCGGCTGGCGACGCGCCGGTTGGTCGGGCACCGCCTCGCCGAGAGGGTCGACGTGACCGTCGGGGACATGCTGCACGTCGACGCACCGTCGGGGTGCTACGACGCGGTGGTCGACATGGGGGCGATCCACCTCGAGCCGAGGTGGCGCGAGGCGGTGGTCGAGTTGCACCGCGTGCTGAAGCCGGGCGGTCGCTTCTACTTCGAGGAGATCGTGCACCCCGGCCGCCAGGCGCTGTCGCTGCTCGCGGCCGGCCGGCGGGTGCCCCTGGACTTCGGGCTGGCCGCGTTCCAGGCCGAGCTCGACGCGCAGGGCTTCGGGCCGGTCGGTCTGCAGACCGTCGGCTGGCCGGCGCGCCTCGGGCTGGCCGGCGATGTCATCGGGGTGGTCGCCTCCGACGAGCGACCCGCGCCCTGACGCGAGGAGGGCCCGGTCGTGACGACCGGGCCCTCCTCATGGGTTGCTCGTCGGCTGCCCTGCGTCAGGAGGCGGTCTCCGGAAGGGTGTTGCGCACCTCGTCGATCTTGCTGCGCAGATCGAACTCGCTGTTGGGCAGGTCGTCCATCCAGAGCTCGAGGGCCTGGCGGATGATGGCGTCGCGATCGCCGCTCATCACCTTGCTGGCCAGCTCGGCCTCGGTGGCGAGGTCGTTGGCCTCGTCCTCGGTCTCGATGCCCGAGCCACCCTGGCGCTTCGACCACACCAGCGCGCCCAGCACCACGACCAGGGCGGCGGCGGCGATGACGTAGCGCACGTTGTTGTCGCGCAGCGTCAGGATCGCCGGCAGCATCAGCAGCGACACCAGGTTCATCACCTTGATGAGCGGGTTGAGGGCGGGACCGGCGGTGTCCTTGAACGGGTCGCCGACGGTGTCGCCGATGACCGCGGCCTTGTGGGCCTCGGATCCCTTGCCGCCCTCGTTGCCGTCCTCGATGTACTTCTTGGCGTTGTCCCAGGCACCGCCCGAGTTCGACAGGAAGTTGGCCATCAGCTGTCCGGTGACGATGGCCGCGGCGAGGAACGCGCCGAGGGCCAGGTAGCCGACGCCGAAGCCGATGATGACCGGGGTCAGGATGGCGAGCAGGGCCGGGGTGGCCAGCTCACGGAGCGAGGCCGACGTGCAGATGTCGATGACGGCGCCGTAGTCGGGCCGCTCGGTGCGGTTCATGATGCCGGGCTTCTCACGGAACTGGCGGCGCACCTCCTGCACCACCGTGCCGGCGGTGCGGCTGACGGCGCGGATGGCGAGCGAGCTGAACATGAACGCCACCGACCCACCGATGAGGAGACCGATGAAGGTCTTGGGGTCGGCCACGTTGATCTTGGTCAGGCTGGCCAGACTGCCGTCGAGCTCGGCTCTGACGACAGTGGCGAGCTCTTCCGCCGTGGTCGCCGTTCCCTTCGCGATCGTCTCGGCGTAGGAGGCGAACAACGCCACCGCCGCGATGACGGCCGAGCCGATGGCGAAGCCCTTGGTGACGGCCTTGGTGGTGTTGCCCACGGCGTCGAGGCTCACCATGATGCGCTCCGGTTCGCCCTCGAACTCGCCGGCCATCTCGGCGATGCCGGCCGCGTTGTCGGCCACTGGACCAAACGTGTCCTCGGCCACGACGATGCCGGTGGTGGCCAGCATGCCGATGCCGGTGAGGGCGACCAGGTAGAGCGAGAAGCCCACGTTGCCGCCCCCCAGTCCGAGGGCGATGCCGATGGCCACGGCGATGGCGACCAGCGCCCACACCGCCGACTCCAAACCGGACGAGACACCTTCGAGCACGGTGGTGGCAGGGCCGGTGCGGGCCGCCTTGGCGATGTCCTGCACCGGCTTGGTCTCGGTGGACGTGTAGTACTGGGTGATCTTGCTGGCCGCGAATCCGAGCACCACACCGGCGACGATGGCGCCGAAGAGGCGGGCGCCAGGATTGCTGACGGTGGCGCCGGCCGGGCTGCCCACGTAGAGGAAGGCGATCGCGGCAGCTCCGACGATGGCGATGACCTGGGCGGTGTAGATGCCCCGGTTGATGGCGGCCAGCGCGCTCTTGTCGCTGGTCCGACCCTTCACCACGAAGATGCCGACCATCGAGGCCAGCAGGCCGACGGTGACCACGGCCAGCGGGAAGATCAGGCCCTTGGCCGCCTCGTCGCCGCGGAGGCCGATGCCCCGGAAGGCCGAGACGCCGAGGATGATCGACGCCACCAGGGTGACGGCGAAGCTCTCGAAGAGATCGGCGGCCATGCCGGCGCAGTCGCCCACGTTGTCGCCGACGTTGTCGGCGATGGTGGCCGGGTTGCGGGGGTCGTCCTCGGGGATGCCGGCCTCGACCTTGCCGACCAGGTCGGCGCCGACGTCGGCCGCCTTGGTGAAGATGCCGCCGCCGACACGGAGGAACAGGGCCAGCAGCGAGCCACCGAAGCCGAAGCCGACCAGGATCGACGTCGCCGTGTTCTGGAACAGCATGATGATGACCGTGGTGCCCAGCAGGCCGAGGCCGGCGGTGAGCAGGCCGGCCACGCCACCGGTGCGGAAGGCGACCTTCAGGGCACCTGGGTAATCGCTCTGGCGGGCGGCCGCCGCGGTGCGGACGTTGCCGCGCACCGCCAGCCACATGCCGATGAAGCCGATGGAACCCGAGAACAGGCATCCGACGAGGAAGGCGACCGTGCGGAAGCCGCCCGACTGCACGAAGGTGAGGGCAACGTCGCCGACCCGGCCTTCGAGCTCCTTGTTGATCTTGGTCGAGGTGACGAACACTACGACGGCCAGCGGCACGACGATCATGCCGATCGTGCGGAACTGCCGCTTGAGGTAGGCGGAGGCCCCCTCCTGGATGGCGCCCGCGATGTCCTGCATCTCCTGGGTGCCGGCGTCGTGGGCGAGCACGCCTCGCATGAGGATGTAGCCGAGGATCAGGGCCAGGATCGCGACCCCGGCCGAGATGCAGAGCCACGTCCACTCAGCGGTTCCGAGCGTGAACGCTTGGTAGCCGCCTTCGGCGGCCAGCAGGCTGGTCATACGGTGGTTCCTTCCTTGTGGTCGGCGACAACGCTGTCGCCGGGCGTATCGATCTTGTCGATCTTGCGAACGAAGATCTGGCGGGCGACCCGCTCGCCGAGGGTTCGGTCGCGGCCGTCGACCCGCAGCACGAGCGGGCCGTCGAACGGGTGCTTCTCGCGCACCTCGACCTGCACGCCGGGGCGGACGCCCAGCTCGTCGAGGAACTTCACCACGTCGGGGTCGGTCGAGCCCGGCACCGCGACCTCGGCGATCTCGCCGGTCACCAGGTCGTAGAGCTGGGGCAGCGCGGGGATCTCGTCCTGCTCGGGCTCGGGGATGGGGAAGCCGTGGGGGCAGGTGTCAGGTCGGTTGAGCGCCACGAACAGCCGGTCGAGCACCTCGTCGGGCAGGTCGTGCTCGAAGCTGGGGGCGAGTCGGTCGGCCTCGTTCCACGCGTAGCCGAGCATGTCCGCCAGGAAGCGCTCGACGATGCGATGGCGGCGGATGGCACCGATCGCGAGGCGCCGGCCGGTGGGGGTGAAGCTCACGCCGTGGTAGAGCCGGTGGTCGACCAGGCCCCGGTCGGCCAGCTTCTTGAGCGTGGCCGTGACCGTCCCCGGGGTGACGCCGAGGGTCTCGGCCAGCACGCCGGTGTGCGCGTCGGGCTGATCCTTGGTGTGGCGGTAGATCGCCTTGAGCGTCTCGCGCTCGGACTTGGAGAGGTCGATGGTCATGAGTTTTGGGACCCTGAAACCAAGGTTCGGGCGGGACAGAGTTCACACGCGCGTCAGCGCGGTGTCAAAACTCGCCGTCCCCACCATCCAAATCTGTGCACTGATCGACGGTATGCGTGGATCAGTGCACAGATTTCGGGGGGAGGGTCAGGGGGCGGGGAGGGTCTGGCAGGGGGCGCCGTTGCAGACGTCGATGATCTTCCCGGTGCGGAGGAAGGTCGACACCATGAGCAGCACGTTCGGATCGCTGCGACCCATGCCGTGGGGGTCCTGGCCGGCCCGGTTGGGCTGGTTCTCGAGCGGCGGGGCCGGCGTGCCGAAGTCCCACATCACGTAGCCCGAGCCACTCATCTTGGGCAGCCTCCGGATGCGGGGGATGCCCCAGAACGGGTCGACGTCGGTGGAGCGGCCGTCGGCCAGAGCCGGCTCGCGCAGCGGGATGTGGGCGGTGCGGGCGAGCACGTCGGTGGTCACGTTGGCCACCTGATGGTCGCCGAAGGCGGCGAAGATCAGGATCTGGTGCGGCTGGGTGCCCGGCAGCGGGTCCGACGTCAGGTGGTTGGCGTAGCCGTCGTTCTCCCCGCGGTCCCACAGCATCTGGATGAGCGACATGTTCAGCTGGTAGGTCAGGTGGTCCGGGTAGGGCGCCAGGAAGAACGGGTTGAAGTCGTCGAAGTCGACGCTGCGGTTCAGCAGGGTCGAGTAGTTCATGCCCGGCACCCCGAGGAAGGACCGCTGCCAGTCCTGGGCGACGGCGGTCAGGGCGCCGCCGATGATGCCGCCCTGGCTGTTGCCGGCGTAATAGATCGTCGGCGCCAGGCGCGAGCTGCCGTCGGGGTTCTGGAAGGCGGGGTTCGATCCGAAGCCGTCGGGTGCCTTGGCCGCCCGGCCGAGGAACAGGAAGTCGAGCATCGCCTGCTGGATGCGATCGGGCAGCACGCGGAAGGTGCTGAGGTCGCCGAGGATGCTCAGCACCGCGCCGACGTCCTGCTCGGACATGCCGTACCAGTCGACCGCGCAGACCTGGGTGCCGAGCGACGCGCCGATGCGCTTGCCGACGCCTTCGCCCTCGCCCTGCGACCCGAGCAGACCGTGGCCGTACAGCACGGTGGGCACCGCGGTGGTGGGCGTGCGGGGCAGCACGCACGTGTAGGGCACGTCGAGCGAGCCGTTGCGCGTGGGTATGCCGTCGGGTCGGGTGCCGTTGTTCAGCGTGGTGCCGGGGCCGCCGTTGCCGGTGAGGTAGTTCGGTACCGAGATCGTGCCCTTGATGTCACGGGCCCACGACGTGGTCGGATCGGCGCTGTCCTCGACCGAGGTCACGGTGAACGACGGCGCGTGCCCGCCGAGCGACGCGAACGCGTCGTCGCGCATGGCGGTGATGCGACCGGTGAGGTTCTCGGTGCTGGCCACCGTGAAGTCCCACGCCAGGTAGAGGTCGCCGGAGGGGACGCCGCTGCGGGACAGCGAGCGCAGGATCGAACGCATGTCGTTGCGGCGTTGCTCGACCTGCAGGACGTTCGAGCGCAGGTTGTCGCGGTAGGCGCGGAACGCGTCAGGGGCATCGATGGTCGTGCCGTCGGCCCGCTTCATGTTCCGCAGGGCGACGATGTAGCGATGCCCCTCGGTGAGGTTGCGCGAGGGGTGGATCAGGAGGGCCTGGCGGGGGTCGCCGGCCGGCACCCGTGAGTCGAGCTCGGCGAAGAACGGCCACCGCTCGAACGTGACGGCGTCGAGCAGCACGATCGGCGAGTCGGGCGCCAGCGAGGACGCGATGTCGTTGACGGGCGGGGCGCCGGTGACCGCCGTGCTCAGCCCGGGCACCTGCACGAGGATCATCGAACCGGGACTGAACCCGTCGTTGCGGTTCCATTCGGTCGGGTCGATGTGCACCCCGGACGTGTTGGCCGGCATCGACTCCCGGTCGAGGGCCACCCGCCGTTGGGTCGGCGTCGTGGGATCGGGCCGGGTGAACCAGTTGCTCGGGAACGGGAGCAGGCAGTCGCCCGCGTCGAAGAACTCGCAGCGGTCGGCGTTGGGCACGGTGAGGTCGATGGTGCCGGAGAACGGGCCGCCGCGGTCGGGCCACAGCGGCCGGCAGGCGGTGATGCCGGCCAGCACGACCATGACCAGCAGCGGCAGCAGCAACCGGCTCGGCGTGGTGTTCTTCGATCGCCCCATGAGACCCCCCGGTCGATGTCTGTCGGAGCGTAGCGTCGATGTTCGAGATGATGTTCGAGATGGGGGGCCGAGGTCGTGCGACCACAGGCGCGCGGCACGAATCGTGACTTTGGCCCCTGTCGTCGTTCGGCTGGCACCGGTTGACTGCAACTGCGACGAGCGCTCCGCGATGCGCCTGAGCCCAGGTCGCATCGCCGACGTTCGAGACGAGGAGGCCGCCGTGAGATACATCGACCGAGCCGACGCTGGCAGGCGCCTGGCCGAACGGCTCCGGGAGTACGCGGACCAGGACATCGTGGTGCTCGGACTTCCCCGAGGAGGCGTTCCTGTCGCGTTCGAGGTCGCCCGGGCGCTCGAAGCGCCCCTTGACGTGATCGTCGTGCGCAAGCTGGGCGTCCCGTTCCAGCCGGAGCTGGGCATGGGCGCGATCGGTGAGGACGGCGCCCGGATCGTCAACGACAGCGTGATCCGGGCGGCCCGGGTCACCAGGGAGGAGCTCGAGGCGGTCGAGGCCACCGAGCGGGTCGAGCTCGAGCGCCGGGCCCGACGCTTCCGCGAGGTCCGGCCCCGGGTCGACCTGGCGGGCCGCACCGCGCTCATCGTCGACGACGGGATCGCGACCGGCTCGACCGCCCGCGCCGCGTGCCAGGTCGCCCGGGCCCACGGCGCCGCCCGAGTGATCCTGGCCGTCCCGGTCGCACCACCCGACGCACCGTCGCGCTTCGTCGACGACGCCGACGAGTTCGTGGTGCTGGCCACCCCCGAGCCCTTCTACGCCGTCGGGCAGTTCTACGAGAACTTCTCGCAGACCTCCGACGAGGAGGTCATCGAGCTCCTGGCCCGGGCCGCTCGGCCTCCGGTCGCGGCACGCCCGGCGTCCGGCGACGATCCACCGCTGCGCAGCGAGGACGTCGAGGTCGTCGCCGGCCCGGTGACCCTGGCCGGGCACCTCGAGATCCCAGAGCAGCCCATCGGGATCGTCGTGTTCGCCCATGGCAGCGGGAGCAGCCGCCACAGTCCCCGGAACCGGTATGTCGCCTCGATGCTGAACGAGGCCCGCATCGGCACGCTGCTCTTCGACCTGCTCACCTCGTCCGAGGAGCTCGACCGGGCCAACGTGTTCGACATCGAGCTGCTCGCCCGCCGGTTGGCCGACGCGACCACGTGGTTGCGGGGCGAGCCCGAGGTGGGCCAGCTCCCCATCGGCTACTTCGGGGCCAGCACGGGGGCGGGAGCCGCGCTCTGGGCTGCGTCGGAGCCCGACGCCCGGATCGCGGCGGTCGTGTCCCGGGGTGGTCGTCCCGACCTGGCCGGTCCCCGCCTGTCGCGGGTCACGGCCCCCACACTGCTGATCGTCGGCGGCCGCGACACGGTCGTCATCGATCTCAACCGGGGGGCCGCCGCCGAGTTGCGCGGCGAGAAGGAGCTGACCATCGTCCCAGGAGCCACGCACCTCTTCGAGGAACCCGGGACGCTGCGCGAGGCCGCCGAGGCCGCCCGCGACTGGTTCACCCGGCATCTCCCGGCCGGCGCATCGGCCGGCCGGTAGCTGGTACGAGGTGGGCGGACCCCGGTCCACCTCGGCGCGGGTCGCGTCCTTACGCGTACCGGAGCACGAGCCCGATGTGCCCGTACTCGTCCAGGGCGTCGCTCTCGACGAACTCGACCTCGCCGCCGTCGAGCAGCACGGTCTCGATGACGGCGTCGACCGCGCCATCGGCGTCGAAGCCCTCCTCGACCACGAGCTCGTGGCCGCGCCCTTCCCCCGCAGCCTTCTGGACGTCGGGTAGGCCGGCGGCGGCCCGACCGTGACCGCGTGCCTCATCGAGTCGGCCCACCGCAGCTCGGCGCCTCTCGGCCAGGTGGGCCTCGACCGCGGGTCGGACGGCTTCGGCCAGCTCCTTCGGGTTCGATCGGGAGAAGTTGCCGTGGACCCGACCAGCGACGAGATCGGTGTGCCGCGTCACCTCGTCGAAGAGCGAGAGCTCGCGCTGGGCCGCGGTCACCATCAAGGGCAGGGGATCGGTCGCGCTGGCGGCGGTGAGAGCGTCGTCGACGGCCCGGTAGACGAAGCGGTGCTCCTCCTTCTCTGCTTCCTCGTGGATCGGGAGGTCGCGTTGCGGCGTGTCCCATTCGTGGGGCGGCTCGACCGAGAGAGGGAAGCCGTGCGCCGTGACGGCGATGAGCTGGGTACCACGGCCCTCGTACAGCTCGGCTTCGTGACCGGCGAGCACCAGCACCCGGTACCGGGGAGTGCGCGCCAGACCTTCGAAGAGCTGGCGGGTGGCGAAGTTCCGGCCGACCACCACCTGCTCGTCGACGCCGTACGGAAGATGCAGGAGGTGGATGTCCTCCGGCGTCGTCAGCACCGCCACCCCGTGGCTGTGCTCGTCGGCGGTGATCTCGGTGTCGACCGCGTCCAGCTGCTTCCGCACGTTCGCGGCGGCGGCGGTGCCCCACGACGACTCCACGTCGCTCACCGCACGGTCGACCAACGCACGGAGGCGCAGCGCATGGTCCGGATGCGCGGCCACGGGCTGCAGCACCGGCATCATGATCGTGACCGCAGGCTCCCCGGAGACGCGGGCCAGTTCCAGGATCTCGCTTCGTTCCATGGCGGTCAGTCTCGTACCCGACCCGGTCAGGGAGTAGTGCCGAAGGTCCCCGGAGACCCGTCCTCCGAACCGGCGCGTCGGTCGTTCGGCGGGCCGGATCGTGGCCGTTTCGGCGGGTTCGTCGACCTCGACGCGCCCATCGTCATCGGCCTCTGGTGCCGCTACCGCTTGGTGAACGTCACGGCCTCGCCACTGGTGAGCCGGGCCTCGAGCGTCCGGCCGTCGAGAGTGAAGGTCGCCGGTGCCCATCGCGGCGAAACGCGCAGTTGTTCGTCCACCAGAGTCCGTGCTGACCCTCGTGCTCAGGCCCGGCCGCCGAGAACGTGGCGAGCGACGTCCCGCTCGGCAGGTCGCAGGTCGCCTGCACGACGCGAATCGGGGTCTTCGCCGTCACGGTGTAGCCGTCGTCCGACTTCGCGATGGTGACGATCGCCGGGGCGCCGTAGGTGACGTCCCAGTCGCCGACGAGCGGATCGGAGCTGGTGCGCAGGGCGACCACCCCGCCCACGAACACCACGGCCAACACGAGCGCGACCACGAGGGCGAGCCAGAGCCAGAGCGCCTTCGACCGCCTGCCCGGTGCCTGCTCGCCCGGTGCCTCGCCGGGTCCCTGGTGCGGTTGCCCGGCCGTCTCCCCTGGGTCATCCATGGCCCGCTCCCTCCCCATCACCCGTCAGCCCTTGGCGCCGGTGCGCAGCTGCGGGGGACCGGACACGGCGGGCAGCGGCTCGTCCGGCGGGGTGGCCGGCACCTTGTCGGCATCACCGATGGCGTAGAAGCGGCCGCCGCGGGCCCCGACGAAGATGCGGCCGTTCCAGACCGCCGGCGTCGACTCGATGCATCCGCTGAGCTTCACCGTCCAGAGCTCGGGCGGGTCGACGGTGGTGTCGGACACGTCGTAGGCGTGCAGCACCCCGCTGCAGTCGCCCACGATGAGCACGTCGTCGACGACCACCGGCGACTGCCAGGTCGGGCCGGGCAGCTTCTTCTCCCAGCGGATGGCACCGGTGGCCCGGTCGATGCCGAGCAGCCGCCCGCCGTTCGTGTCGGTGTAGACGACGTCCTTCCACAGCGCGGTCGTGCCCCACACACCGGCCTTGCTCGCGCCCTGGTCCTTGATCGACCAGACCAGCGGGTCGTCGGGCTTGGTCGGGTCGAGCTTCATGATCTGCCCGACCTCCTTCGACCGGGCGTCGTCGCGCTCCCACTCGGAGCCGACGTAGAGCATGCCGTCCTCGTCGATCACGATCGAGGCGTCGGTGTCGTCACCGGTCCAGAAGCGGAAGGTGCGGGTGGGCGTGACGCCCGTCCTTCAGGCCGCTGATGTCCCAGCCCTGCACCAGGCCGCCGGAGTTGGCGAAGTAGAGGGTGTTGCCCGAGATGGCCACCGAGTTCTCGATGGACACCTGCTTGTCGGTGATGACCTTCAGCTGCTCGGCGTCCCAGCCCGGTGCCTTCCACACGATCTGCGGGTTCACCGTGACCTTGCCGCCGGCGTCGTAGGCCCGGTTCAGCTTGACCGTGTAGATCCAGCCGTTCTCGCCGCCCTCGAACAGGTAGTCGTCGAGGATGAGGCCCGAGCCGTCCCAGTCGTCGTTCCACATCACCGGCTTGGTGTCGTAGGCCCAGAGCTTCCAGAGCTCGGTGGGCGACGACTGGTCGAGGGCCAGGGCCCGGTAGTAGTTGTCGCGGGCGCCGGTGTAGAGGATCGGGAACCCGTCGGGGTCGACGGTGACGGTGCCCTTGATGATGTCGCCGACCTTGAAGTCGGGGAGCAGCCGGGTGCCGGACTCGGCGTCGAGGAAGTGCACGCCCCGGTCGTAGGCCCCGAAGGCCACCCAGGTCTTGCCGTCCTTCTCCCAGACGTTGGGCTGGCCGGTCCAGCCGCTGCCGCACCACGTGCGCATGCCCTGCTCGTCGGAGGACTGCGAGCACAGCCCGCCGCTGCTCTCGGACGGGAACGTCCACAGCACCTGGGGTGCGGTCGGAACCGGCCCCTTGCCGTAGTAGGTGCGGGTCGGGTTGCCCCGGAACGAGAGCAGCCCGTCGACCTCGTCGCTGTAGGGCCGCCCGACCGATGCCGGGTTGACCCAGCCGTCGTAGGGCTCGAGCGGGGCGAGGCTGGTGTCGCTGGTGTCGCCGGCGTCGACGTCGGTCGGCCCGGTGGTGTCGGGGGAGCCGTCCGCCGAGTTGGCGGTCGCCGACGAGTCGGTCGACGAGGCGCTGCTGTCGGAGTCGGTCGCGGCCGGCGACCACGAGCACGACGAGGATCGGTATGAGGACCGCGCAGGCGATGGCCGGCAGCACCCAGGTGGGATGGCCCGACCGACCCGACCGGTGGTTCGGTGCCCGATCGGGATCGGCTGGAGGCAGCACGAACTCGGCCGGGTCGTAGGGCGGGGCCTCGGGGAGGTCCGCCGCGCCGGCGTCAGGATCGCCGGGGACCTCGCTCAACCAACGCTTCCTTCCGCCACGAGCCGCTCGAGCATCAGGTCGGGCTGCTCCTGCTCGAGCCGCTGCACCCAGTACTGGCTCTCGAACAGGGCCAGCTTGGTGCCGTCGGCCCGGCTCATCACCCGGGCGCCCCGCATGCCCCGCAGAGCCTCGGCGCCGGCGTCGTCGGTGCGACGGGCGAGCTTGTAGGAGGTGGGGCTCAGCTCGACCGGCGCGCCGAACTCGTTCTCGAGCCGGTGGACCGCGACCTCGAACTGCATCGGGCCGACGGCGGCCAGCACCGGCGCCTGGTCGCCGAGCTCGGCGTCGCGGAGCACCTGCACCACGCCCTCCTCGTCGAGCTGGGCGATGCCCGCGCCGGAACTGCTTGAACCGGCCGGTGTCGCGGACGCGGATGACGCTGAAGTGCTCGGGGGCGAAGCTCGGGATGCCCGGGAAGGTCACCGGCTCGTCGATGAACAGCGTGTCGCCGACCTTGACGTCGGTGGCGTTGACCAGGCCGACGACGTCGCCGGGGAACGCCTCGTCGATGGTCTCGCGCTCCTGGCCGAACACCTGGTGGGCGTACTTGGTGGCGAAGGGCTTGCCGGTGGGCTGGTGGGTGACCACCATGCCCCGCTCGAACCGGCCCGAGCAGACCCGCAGGAAGGCGATGCGGTCACGGTGGGACGGGTCCATGTTGGCCTGCACCTTGAACACGAACCCGGAGAACGGCGAGTCGAGCGGGCGGGGGACGCCGTCGACGTCGGGGCGGGGCGCCGGGGCCGGGAACAGGTCGACCACCGCGTCGAGCAGCTTGCGCACCCCGAAGTTGGTGAGCGCCGAACCGAACAGCACCGGGGTGGCCTCGGCCGCGAGGAAGGCCTTGACGTCGAGCTCGCCGACCGTGCCGTCGAGCAGGTCGACCTCGGCCGCGGCCGTCGTCCCACGCCGCGCCCTCCTCGGCCGCGGCCCGCTCGGCGTCGACCAGCTCCTCGGGCGCCTCGGTGGCGCCGCGGGCGACGCGGGTGAAGCGGGTGAACTCGTGGGTGCGCCGGTCGACCACGCCGCGGAAGTCGCCGGCGATGCCGACCGGCCAGGTGACGGGGATCGGGGTCGAGGCCGATCTGCTGCTCGATCTCGTCGAGCAGCTCGAGCGGCGTCGCGGCCGGGCCGGTCCCACTTGTTGATGAAGGTCAGCAGGGGCAGGCCCCGCTGGCGGCAGACGTCGAACAGCTTGAGCGTCTGGGGCTCGATGCCCTTGGCCGCGTCGAGCACCATGACCGCGGCGTCGGCCGCGGCCAGCACGCGGTAGGTGTCCTCGGAGAAGTCACGGTGACCGGGGGTGTCGAGCAGGTTCACCACGTGGTCGCGGTAGGGGAACTGCAGCACGGTCGACGTGATCGAGATGCCGCGCTGCTGCTCGAGGGCCATCCAGTCGGAGGTGGCCGAGCGCCGACCGCTGCGGGCCTTGACCGCGCCGGCCTCGCTGGTGAGGGCACCGCCGTAGAGCAGGAACTTCTCGGTGAGCGTGGTCTTGCCCGCGTCGGGATGGCTGATGATGGCGAAGGTGCGCCGTCGGCTGGCCTCGGTGGCGGGAGCGTTCACCCGCCAAGGCTACCGGTGGGCCGGGCCCCGCCTCCTGCACCTACCCGCCGCTGCCCGATCCGCACGTGGTCATGCCGAGGGCGTCGAACTGGGCGTTGATGTCGTCCGACGAGATCGCCTGCATGGCGGTGATGGCGGTGGCGTCGCCGGACTTGAGCCTCGGGATCAGGGCCTCGATCTGCACCTGCTCGGCATCGATCGTCTGCAGGATCTTGGCCCACGCGGTGCTGACCGACGCTGGCGGGGACAGCGCCTTGAGCTCGGCGATCTGCTGGTCGAGCAGGGTCAGGGCCTGGTCGAGGTAGGCGCCGAGCGCCGCGGGCGTGGTCTCCGTCGGCTGGGCCACGGCCGCGATCTGACCGTCGAACTTGGCGCACAGGGCGTTGGCCTGGGCCGCGAACTCGGCGGCGGTGGCGCCCGAGGCACCTGCCCCGACGGTGGACGCCGTCGTCGACGGGGCCGCCGTCGTGGTGCTGGAGCCGGACGCCGCGCTGGTGCTCGTCGTGCTCACGGCGGTGTCGACCGTCTCCGACGGCTTCTCGGTCGATCCCGTCGCGGCCGCGGTCCTTCTTGGACGACCCGCCGCACGCGGCGGCGAGGCACAGGAGCGCGCACAGGCCGATCGTCACCATGGTCCGCTTCATGCCCCAGCTCCTCGTCGCCCGATGCGATGTCGCCCGCGACCGGTCGAGTCGCGGGCTCGCTTCTCCTTCGGCTGCCCGCGCCCGCGAGTTGAGGGAGGGGGCTCGTCAGATCGACGCGTAGGTGGCGTTGATGAGGTTGGTGCTGCGCATGTCGCCGGCCAGGCCGATGTCCATGCGGTTCATGACGTAGCCGAAGGCCAGCTCGGCGTCGGGATCGGCCCAGCCGACCGAGCCGCCGGCGCCGTAGTGGCCGAAGCTGCCGGCCGGGTTCACGATCATGGTGGACGGCACCATGAAGCCGAGGCCGAACTGCACGTCCATGTCCATGAGGACGATGTTGGGGCCCGAGCTGCGCTGGGTGGTGGCCTGCTTGACCTGGTCGGCGCCGAGCGTGCGGATGCCGTCGACCTCGCCGACCATCGACGCGTAGACCCGGGCGATCGAGCGGGCGTCGGCCACGCCGTTGGCGGCCGGGATCTCGGCGGCCCGGACCGCACGCGAGTTGAAGACGTTGACGTCCGCGAACGCGCCACCGGGAGCGCTGAGCGCCTTGCCGAGCTTGGTGTCGGGGCCGGTGAACTGCTCCATCATGGCCTGGACGGCCTCGTCGGTCGGGGCCTCGATCACGATGAGCGGGGCGACCCGGCTGCTCGAGCTCCTCGGGCAGGCCGATGTACCAGTCGGCGCCGAGCGGGGCGGCGACCTCGTCGCGGAAGAAGGTGCCGAGGCTCTTGCCGCTGATGCGCCTGACGACCTCACCCACCAGCCAGCCGTAGGTGACGGCGTGGTAGCCGGTGGCGGTGCCGGGCTCCCACTTGGGGGTCTCGGCCGCGAGCCGCTCGACGACGGGATCCCAGGCCAGGGCCTCCTCGAAGGTCATGGTGCCGTCGATCCACGCCAGGCCGGCCTGGTGGGAGAGCAGGTGGCTGACCGGCATGTCCTCCTTGCCGGCGGCCGCGAACTCGGGCCAGTAGGTGGCGACCGGCGCCTCGACGTCGAGCTCGCCCCGTTCGGCCAGCCGGTTGGCGCACAGCGCGGTGGCGCCCTTGGTCGTGGAGAACACCAGGATCATGGTGTCCTCCTGCCACGCCGCGCCCGTCTCCTGATCGGCCACGCCGCCCCAGAGGTCGACGACCTTCTGACCTCGGTGGTAGGCGGAGAAGGCCGCGCCGACCTCGCTCCCGTTGGCGAAGTTGGCGGCGAACGCGTCGCGGACGCCCTCGAAGCCGGCTGCGGTGTACCCCTGGATCTCGGTCATGGGGGGTCACGGTAGCTGACGGTCGCGTCACCGGGCCGGGCGCGGCCGGGCGCGGCCCCGGTTCCGCGGCAGTCGGGTCAGCGGCAGTGGTCAGCGGCAGTCGGTGCAGCGGCCGACGAGGTCGAGGCGGTGGTGGTCGGTCTCGAACCCGGTCTCCTCGCCGACCCGGGCGAAGGCCTCGGCCATCGAGTCCTCGAGCTTGGGCCCGATGGTGAAGTCGGCCACGGCGCCGCACGACGAGCAGATCAGGTGGTGGTGGTGCTCGGTGAGGTCCTGGGCCAGCTCGTAGCGGGTGAACTCGTCGGTGGCGACCACCCGGTGCACCACACCGGCCTGCTCGAGCACGGCCAGGTTCCGGTAGACCGAGCTCTGGGCCAGGTCGGTGCGCAGGGTCAGCACCTCGGCGATGGTCACCGGGTGATCGGTGGCGTCGAGCAGGTCGATCAGGGCCCGCCGGTTGCTCGTGTAGCGCTGGCCGTCGCCCCGCAGCCGCTGGGCCGCGGTGGCGTGCAGGTCATGGGGGGCACCCGAGTGGTCGGCCATGGTCCGGCAGTCTAGGCAGAAACTGAGAATGGGTGAGAATCCGCCGCGTCGACCCGGCGAGCCGGACGGGCCGGGTCAGCGGGCGGGTCAGCCCGGGGTGAGGATGAACACCGGGATCTGGCGGGTGGTCTTCTCGGCGTACTCGGCGAAGTTGGGCATCAGCGCGGCCTGGGCGTCGTAGAGGCGCGTGCGCTCGTCGCCGGTGGCGACGCGAGGCCTCGACCTCGATGGTCTCGGTGCCGACCTCGATGGTGGCCCGGGGGTGGGCGACCAGGTTGTGGTACCAGTTCGGGTTGGTGTCGGCGCCGGCCTTCGAGGCGATGATCACGTAGCGGTCGCCGTCGCGGGTGTGCACGACGGGCGAGGTGCGGGTCTCGCCGCTCTTGGCGCCGGTGCTGTTGAGCAGCAGCAGGGGAGCTCCGGCGAACGGGCCCCGTCGTCTGGCCGCCGTTGGCCCGGAACTCGTCGATGACCGTCTGGTTGAAGCTCTTCATCTGGTCCGTGGTGATGTCGCTCATGCCGATGTCCTCGTTCTGTCGTCGCGGAAGTGCGCGGCAACGTATCGGGGCGGGTCGCGATTCGGACCGCTCGCACGGGTTCCGGCAGATGCGGGCGCCGATCGGTAGCTTGCGCACCATGCCCGCCCCTCGTGACCTCGAATCGCTCGTCTCCCAGCTCACCGTCGAGGAGAAGGCCTCGCTCACCGCCGGCGCCGACTTCTGGACGACCGTCGCCGTCCCCCGTCTCGACATCCCGTCGGTCACCGTCACCGACGGGCCGAACGGCGCCCGGGGCTCGGCCCTGCTGGGGTTCGGTGCCGTCACCGCGGTGTGCGCGCCGTGCGGCTCGGCGCTCGGCTCCACGTGGGACGTCGAGCTGATCGAGCGGGTCGGGGTCATGCTCGGCGAGGAGTCGCGCACGAAGGCGGCGCGGGTGCTGCTGGCCCCCACCGTCAACATCATGCGCTCGCCCCTGGCCGGCCGGAACTTCGAGTGCTACTCGGAGGACCCGTTGCTCACCGGCAAGGTGGCCGCCGCCTTCATCCGCGGCGTGCAGTCCCAGGACGTCGCCACCACGGTGAAGCACTTCGCCGGCAACGAGGCCGAGTTCGAGCGGCACACCATCAGCTCGGTGATCGACGAGCGCACGTTGCGCGAGATCTACCTGCGTCCGTTCGAGCTGGCCGTCCGCGAGGGTCGCAGCCTCGGGATCATGACGGCGTACAACCGGCTCAACGGCGCCTACTGCACCGAACGGGCGGACCTGCTGCAGGGCATCCTGCGCGACGAGTGGGGGTTCGACGGCTTCGTGGTCACCGACTGGTTCGGGGCCGGGTCGACCATCGGCGCGGCCGAGGCCGGGGTCGACCTCGAGATGCCGGGGTCGGGCCGGTTCTACGGGCCGGCGCTGGCCGCCGCGGTGCTGGCCGGGGAGGTCGACGAGTCGTTGCTCGACGCGGCCGTGCTCCGCCTGCTGTCGGTGTTCGACCGCATCGGAGCGCTCGACGACCCGCCCGGCGTCGAGGAGCAGTCGATCGACCGACCCGAGCACCGCGCCCTCGCCCGCGAGGCGGCCGTCGGTGCGACCGTGCTGCTGACGAACGACGGGCTGCTGCCGCTCGACCCGTCGGCCCTGTCGAGCATCGCCGTCATCGGGCCCAACGCCGATCGGGCCCAGATCATGGGCGGGGGATCGGCCGCCCTGCGGGCCCACTACGTCGTGACCCCGCTCGAGGCGCTGCGCGAGCGGCTCGAGCCGGAGGTCTCGATCACGCTACGAGCGCGGCTGCGACATCGACAAGGTGGTCCCGCCCCTGCAGGGCGGATCGGTCGTGGGGCCGGACGGGACGCCGGGCTTCGGCGTGGAGTTCTACGCCGGGCCCGGCTGGTCGGGTGAGCCCGTCGGTCGGGCGCCACTACCCCGACAGCCGGCTGCTGTTCGTCGATCGACCGCACCGCGATCTGCCGCCCGGCGTCTACTCGTGGCGAGCGACGGCCCGGTTCACGCCGGTCGACTCGGGCGTGCACACCTTCACCCTGGGCCAGTCGGGCAAGGCCCGGCTGTTCGTCGACGGCGAGCTCGTCATCGACGGCTTCACCGACACCCCGCCGCCCGGCGAGCGCTACTTCGGGGTGGTGAGCGGTGACCTCGAGGCCGAGCTCGACCTCGAGGCCGGGCGCGGCCGTCGACGTGATGATCGAGTACTCGAGCGCCGGCGCCGAGTTCCTGCGCGGCGTGCTGGCCGGGTGCCGACTCCCCGCCCCCGACGACCTGATGGACCGCGCCGTGGCGGCGGCCGCCGCGGCCGACGTGGCCGTCGTCGTGGTCGGCACGAACTTCGACTGGGAGACCGAGGGCGAGGACCGCACCACCCTCGCCCTGCCCGGCGACCAGGACGAGCTCGTCCGCCGGGTGATCGAGGCCAACCCCCGCACGGCGGTGGTGCTCAACACCGGCGCGCCGGTCACGCTCCCGTGGGCCGATTCGGCACCGGCGGTCCTGCAGATGTGGTTCGGTGGTCAGGAGATGGCCGGCGCGTTGGTCGACGTGCTCACCGGCCGCGCCGACCCGGGCGGGCGGCTGTCGATGACGTTCCCCCGCCGGATCGAGGACACGCCCGCGTTCGGCAACTTCCCGGGCGAGGACGGCGAGGTCCGCTACGGCGAGGGCGTGCTGGTCGGCTATCGCTGGTACGAGACACGACGGGTGCCGACGCTGTTCCCCTTCGGGCACGGCCTCTCGTACTCGTCGTTCGAGATCGGCGAGCCGGCGTCGGCCGACGGGCTCACCTGGAGCTCGGGCGACTCGCTCACGCTGCGGGTGCCGGTCACCAACACGGGTGATCGGCGGGGCTCGGAGGTCGTGCAGGCCTACGTCGCCCCACCCCCGGGTGGTCGCTTCCGTCCCGCCCGCGAGCTGCGGGCCTTCGCCAAGGTCGCCCTCGACCCGGGCGAGACCACCACCGTCGAGCTCGCCTTCGACCATCGCGCCTTCGCGACGTGGGACGCCGTCCGGGCACGAGTGGGTGGTCGAGCCCGGCCGCTACGAGGTGCACCTCGGCCGGTCGTCGGCCGACACCGCCCGGGTCGTGGCCGTCGAGGTGGGATCCGGTCGCCATCCCGCCTGACCCTGCAGAACGGCCCGGGTCGGTCACGGGAGGCATCCCGTAGGCTCAGCCCGATGACGACGACGGCCGACGAGATCGTGACCTACCCGGGAGCCCGCCGTCCCGAACGCTTCCGCACGGTGTCGTCGAGTGGGCTGCGGCTCGCGGTCTACGAGTGGGGACCCGAGGACGCCCCTCCGATCCTCATGGCGCACGGTGGGTTCGACTTCGCCGGCACGTTCGACGTGTTCGCTCCGATGCTCGCCGACGCCGGCTACCGCTGCATCTCCTGGGACCACCGGGGCCATGGCGACTCGGAGCACTCGGTGCTCTACAACTGGAGCGCCGACGTGCGGGACGCGCTCGTGGTGCTCGACACGGTCACCGATCGGCCGCTGCCCGTCCTCGGCCATTCGAAGGGCGGCGGTCTCATGCTCGAGCTGGCCGATGCCTGTCCGCACCGGGTGTCGCACCTGATCAACCTCGACGGGCTGCCCTCGAACAACAACTGGCCCGACGTCTCCGACCGGGAGCGCACCCGCATGGTGCACAGCGAGGTGCAGCGGTGGCTCGACCACCGGCGGGCCGTCATCGACAAGCCGAGGCGACCCGGCACGATCGACGAACTGGCCGAGCGGCGTCGCCGCATGAACCCGCGGCTCGAGCACGACTGGCTGCGGTACCTCGTCACCATCGGCGCCCGTCGGGACGACGACGGCTGGCGCTGGAAGCTCGACCCCGTCGTGCGACCCGGCGGCTTCGGGCCGTGGCGCCCCGAGTGGACGATGAACCGGGTGCCGGGCATCGGCGTGCCGTTCCTGGGCGTCCTCGGTCTCGAGCCCGAGCAGATGGGGTGGGGGACCGTGCCGGAGGACGTCCATCCCTATCTCCCGCCGGGCGCGCGCTTCGTGCCGCTCGACGGTGTTGGGCACTTCGTGCACATCGAGCAGCCCCGGCTGATCGCCGATCTCGTGCTCGACTTCCTGTCATGACCGCTGATCGCACCGGCGAACGGGGCGGTGCCGACATCGTGTTCGTGCGGAGCCGCAAGGCGTCGTTGGCGCTCCACCACCTCCGGCGTGGTGACGGCCGACCGCTCCTGCTGCTCCACGGGCTGGCCGAATCGACGCCGGCGGAGGTCCCGGAGCACCTGGGCGACTGGCCCGGTCCGGTGGTCGGCCTCGACTTCACCGGCCACGGGCGCTCGACCATCCCCGCCGGCGGTGGGTACACGGCGGAGGCCCTGATGGGCGACGCCGACGCCGCGCTGGCCGAGATCGGCCCGGTCACCGTGCTCGGCCGGGGCCTGGGTGCCTACGTCGCCCTGCTGATCGCCGGTGCCCGGCCCGACCTCGTGCGGGGGGCCATCCTCGCCGACGGTCCCGGGCTCGTCGGCGGCGGCATCCGCCCGTCGTCGCCGTCCTTCGTGACGATCGATCCCACCCAGCCGGCGGTGCCCGACCCGCATGCGCTGTCCGAGCTGTCCCGTGACGTCCGGCCGCCCGACTACGCGGCGGAGTTCGCGCGGATGGCCCTGCAGGGCTCCGACCTCGACGCTCCGATCGTGGTCTCGGCCGTCGTCCGGCCCGAGTGGCTGGCCGGGGTGGTGGCCGAGTACGGCGTCATCGAGCTCCCGCTCGGCAAGGCCCTCGCCCGCTTCGCCGCGATCGACTGAGCGCGCACCCGTCGCCGGGTGGGTCAGGGGGCGGCCAGGCCGGCGAGCACGGTGTCGATCACCGAGTCGATGAGCATCTGCCGGGTGTCGTCGTCGAACGGGAAGCCCATGAGCAGCATGTCGGCGACGCCGTGGGTGGCGCTCCACATGGTGAGGGCGACCGTGATCGGGTCGGCGGCCCGGAGGGCACCGGAATCGATGGCCTCGATCACCGATCCGAGCGCCTGCTCGAAGACGGCGGTGGCCAACGCATCCTCGGCGCCGCTCGTGGCGCCCATGGCCAGGTCGGGGGAGAACTGGAACATGGTGCGGAACAGCTCCGGCTCGGCCAGGGCCTGCTCGACGTAGGCGTGGCTCATCTGGCGCATGCGCTCGACCGGATCCGGGTCGTCGATCTGCTCGAACGCGTGGGACAGGCGCTGGAACTCCCGCTCGGCCACCGCTCGGAGGAGATCGCGCTTGTCGTCGACGTAGGCGTAGAGCGCCGGCGCCGTCACCCCGAGGGTCGCCGCGAGCTTGCGCAACGAGATGGCGTCGAGGCCGTCGGCGACGATGCACCCGCGGGCCGCGTCGATGACCGTCTGCCGGGTGAGCGGGGTCGCCATAGCGGACCAGCATCGCACGTCCCCCGCTCGGTCACGCGAGCGCGAGACCAACCGTTCTTGCGTGGGTAATCCGGCTGTGGGCCGGGAAATCCACGCAAGTTCGGGATGGGGGGCGAGCGCGGGGCGGGGGGGCGAGCGCGGGGCGGGTGGATCTACCAGGAGTGGTCGGCGGCGAGCAGCTCGCCGACGTCGTGGCCGCTGGCCGGTCGGGCCATGTGGAAGCCCTGGGCCCGGTCGCAGCCGAGGCGACGCAGCTCGGCCAGTTGCAGCGACGACTCGACGCCTTCGGCCACGGCCCGGAGCCCGAGCGTGTGCGCCAGCGTGATGATGGCGGTCACGATGGCCGAGTCGCTCGGAGTCCTCGCCGAGCCCGTCGACGAAGGACCGGTCGACCTTCAGGATGTCGACCGGGAAGCGCCGGAGGTAGCTCAGCGACGAGTAGCCGGTGCCGAAGTCGTCGACGGCGAGGTGCACCCCGAGGGCGTGGAGCCGCCCGAGCGTGTCGGCCGACATCTCGACGTCGTCCATGAGCACGCTCTCGGTGATCTCGAGCTCGACGAGCGACGGGTCGATGCTGGTGTCCGCCAGCACCGCGGCCAGGTCCTCGACGAGGCGGGGGTGGCCGAGCTGGCGGCCCGAGATGTTGATGGCGACCGACAGCGGGGTGTTGCGCTCGGCCGACGCGTGCCACCGCTGCACCTGACGGCAGGCCTGATCGAGCACCCACGACCCGATCGGCACGATGAGACCGGTCTCCTCGGCGACGGTGATGAAGTCGCCCGGGTTCAGCAGGCCCCGCTCGGGGTGCTCCCACCGCAGCAGCGCCTCGACCCCGTCGACCCGCCCGGTGAGCAGGTCGATCACCGGCTGGTAGAACACGCGCAGCTCTCGGCGGTCGAGGGCGCGGCGCAGGGCGTTCTCGATGTCGAGGCGGTCGACCGCGCTGGCCCGCATGGCGTTGTCGAACAGCTCCCACCGCGACACGGCCGCGGTCCTTGGCCCGGTACATGGCCGCGTCCGCGTCCCGGATGAGCGTCTCCGGGTCGGCTTCGGTGTCGTCGGGCAGGGCGATGCCGATGCTGACCCCGACGAACACCTCGGTGTCGTCGATGACGAACGGCCCGCTGACCGCCTCGTCGACCCGCTCGGCGATGGCGATGGCGTCGTGCTGGGTGACGAGGTCCTCGCAGAGCACGACGAACTCGTCGCCCGCCGAAGCGGGCGACGGTGTCGCCGGGGCGCAGGGCGATGGCCAGGCGCTCGGCGATGGCGACGAGCAGCCGGTCGCCCAAGCCCGTGGCCGAGGCTGTCGTTCACGACCTTGAAGTGGTCGAGGTCGAGGAAGAGCACGGCAACGCGACGGTTGTGGCGGCGGGCCCGAGCCAGCGCGCCGTCGAGCCGGTCGATGCAGCAGCGAGCGGTTGGGCAGGCCGGTGAGCGGGTCGTGGGTGGCCTGGTGGGCCAGCCGGTGCTCGAACGCCTTGCGCTCGCGGATGTCGTGCAGGATGGCCGAGAAGTAGGGCCCGTCCTCCGCGCTGCCGGGGTGCAGCAGCACCTGGGCGGAGACGGGGACGAGCCCGTCACCGGGCACGAGGGTCATCAGCTCGCCCTGCCACCGGCCGGTCCGCTCGACCTCAGGGCGGATCTCGACGACCAGCCGCTCGGCGACCGAGGGTGGGAACAGGTCGCCGACGACGTGCCCGCCGACCTTGTCGTCGAGCTCGATGCGCGAACGTTCGCTTGGCCGCGGCGTTGAGGTAGAGCAGCCGGCCGTTCGTGTCGCAGATGCCGACGAGGTCCTCGGTGGCCTCGAAGATGTCGATCAGGCGCTGCCGCTCGCTCTCGGTCTCCCGTCGCCCGGTGATGTCGTCGAGGGTGCCGACGCGTGCCGACCAGGTCGCCGTCGGCCTGGTGGAGCGGACCGCTCTGCACCCGCACCCACCGCAGGTCGCCGTCGGCGCGGACCACCCGGAACTCGATGGTGACGGCTCGTCCCCCCATCGGCATGGGCCCTCGGTCGAGCCCGACCACGCTGATGTCGTCGGGGTGGACCATCTTGGCCCACCCGCTGCCACGGGCTTCCTCGAGCGACAGGCCGGTGATCTCGCACCACCGGTCGTTGACGTAGACGCAGCCCCTCGTCGACGGTGGCGTGGTAGATGCCGATCGGTGACGACTGGGCCAGGGTGCGGAACAGCAGCTCGCTGGCGCGCAGCGCGTCGACGGCATCGGTGCGCCAGCGGATGTCGCGGATGTTGACGATGAGACCGGCGACCCCACCGTTGGCGTCGCGCATCGAACCGCCGGCGATCTCCACGGGCACCCACGAGCCGTCGACGTCGGAGACGCGCACCGCGATCGGGTTCACCGAGTCGATGCGGTCGAGGGCCTGGCTCAGACGCTCGGTGGCGGCGTCGACGTCGTCGGGGTGGATGAAGTCCCACGCCGGGCGCCCGATCATGTCCTCGGCCTCGCGGCCCAGCATCTCGTGGATGGCGGTGGAGATCCACGTGATGGTGCCGTCGAGGCCGATCGTCCCCATGACGTCGGGGCTGGCCTCGATCAGGTGCTCGAACGTGGGCTGGGGGACCGTGCCTCGTCGCGCGGTGATGTCGGTGAACCCGCTGACCATGCCGCCGAACTCGGGATCGTCGAACCGGTTGACCTGGACGAGCTCGACCCAGCGATAGGTGCCGTCGAGGTGCCGCGACCGGGCCTCGACGATCGACCGCCGGCCGGGCTCCAGCATCAGGTCGCGCCAGTTGCGCACGAGCATGGCCTGGTCGGACGGGTGGATCAGGTCGAGCGGCTCGTGAGCCCGGTACTGCTCCGGCGTGTAGCCGAGGACCTGCTCGACGGTGGACGTCACCTCCCGCACCAGCCCGTCCTCGTCGAGCAGGCTCACCGCGTCGCTCGGCACCACGGCCAGCAGCGCAGCCTCTCGCTCGGGACTCAGGGTCACGGACCGATGCTAGGTGTGATGACCCCGGTCGGCGGTGGGATGTGGGGCGGCGTGGCGAAATTGGGCCGGATGGCCCGGGTGGCGTTTCGGTGGCCCGGAACCCTCCCCGTCAGCGTTCACGGGCCGCCACGTAGCGCGCGAGGGCGACGAGCGCGGCACGGGCGTCGTCCTCGACCGGCGCGGCGGCGATGGCTTCGACGGCCCGGTCCGTGAGCTCTTGGATCGTGGCCTCGACGGCCCGGCGCGCCCCGCTGCGCTCGAGCAGGGCCTGCAGGGCCTCGACCTCGTCGTCGGACAGGTCGGGTGCACCGACGCGGTCGAGCAGCGAGCGGGCGTCGGGGTCGGATGCGACCTCGGCGACCGCGATGGCCAGCATCGGCGTCGGCTTCCCCTCGCGGAGGTCGTCACCCACCGGCTTCCCGGTCACCGCTGGATCGCCGAACGAGCCGAGCACGTCGTCGCGGAGCTGGAAGGCCTCACCGAGCGGATCGCCGTAGGCCGACAGTGGTGCATGCAGGTCGTCGAGCCGGCCGGCCAGCGCCGCGCCGAGGTGCAGCGGGCGCTCGATCGTGTACTTGCCCGACTTGTAGCGGGCGATGCGGCGCGCCGTCGCCAGGTCGGTTCCGCCCCGAGCGGTGCCGAGCACGTCGAGGTACTGACCGATGTTGAGCTCGATCTTGAGCTCGTCCCACACCCGGCGGGCATCGGCGGGCGTGCCGTCGAGCATGCGATCGGCGTAGACACCCGCCAGGTCGCCCACGAGGATGGCGACGCCCTCGCCGAACCGGCGGCCCTCGCCCCGCCACCCGCCCCGGGCGTGCGTGTCGGTGAACTCGATGTGGATCGTGGGCGTGCCCCGGCGGGTGTCCGAGCCGTCCATGACGTCGTCGTGCATCAGGGCGAAGGCGTGCAGCAGCTCGAAGGCCGCGCCGGCATCGACCGTGACGCCGGTGCCCGGGTCGCCGCCCGCCCCGACGTAGGCCCAGTGGCAGAACGCCGGCCGGAGGCGCTTGCCGCCTCCGAGCACGAGCCGGCCGAGGGCGTTCAGCGGAGCGTCCAGATCGGCGTCGACGGCGGCCCACCGCGCCGAGCTCGTCGTCGAGCACCTCCCGGAGCCGGGCCTCGACCGCGTCGGCGACGACCCGGATCTCTGGTGGCAGCGCCCCGTGACGGGTCACGGTGCGGCGCGGTCGTCGGCCCGGGTCTCGGCCTCGCCGTCGAGGTCGGCGACGATCCGCGTGACCTCGGTGCGCGTGTCGTCGAGTCGGCCTCGACAGAAGCGGACCAGTTCGGCCGCCCGGCGCACCTGCTCGGCGAGGCGGTCGAGGTCGACATCGCCCCGCTCGAGCTCGTGCAGGATCGTCTCGAGCTCGGCCATGGCGTCGGCGTACCCGAGCTCTCCGGGGCCTGTGGTGTCGGCGTCGGTCATGGCCGAGGTCCTCTGCTGGCGTCGTTCGGGTCGGATGGGCGGTTCGGCGGGGGAGCGGAGGCGGTGGAGGGAGGGGGGCCGGTCACGACGCTGTGCACCGAGCCGTCGGCGAACTGGGTGACCAGCTCGGTGCCGGGGTCGAGCGCGACCGAGCTGCGCACCAGCGTGCCATCCTCCCGCCGGGTGATGGACCAGCCCCGCTCGAGGGCCCGCCGCGGGTCGAGGGCGCTGACGCGGGCATCGACGCTGGCCAGGCGCAACGTCGCCAGCTCGGTGGCCCGCCCCGCGCCGAGGGCCAACCGCCTGCCGCACTCGGCGACGAGCTGGTCGGCCGCAACGACTGCGGCGTGCCCGACGCGGGCGGCCGCGCCGCCCTGGGTGGCGAGGAGGCGTGACTCGACCTCGAGGCGGTGCGCCGCCTGCTGGCCGATCTCGGCCCACAGCTCGTCGGCCCGATCGTGGAAGCTGCGGGCGCGGGCGACGAGGTGGGCGGCGCAGGCCGTGGGTGTCTTGCACGCGGTGTGGGCCACCTGGTCGGCGACGCTGGTGTCGACCTCGTGCCCGATGCCGGTGATCACGGGCACGGCGGTGGCCGCGATCTCGCGAGCGACGAGCGCGCCGTCGAAGGTGGCCAGGTCGGTGCGGGCCCCTCCGCCGCGCACGAGGGCGATGACGTCGACGCGGTGGGCGACCAGGGCGCGCAGGCCGGCGACGATGGACCGCTCGGCGTCGGCTCCCTGCACCCGACAGTCGACGGCCACGACCTCCCACGCCAGCCCGCTCGGCGTCGAGCTCGTGCAGGAAGTCGGCCTCGGCCGCACTGCCGGCGCTGGTGGCCAGCCCGACGACCACGGGGCGGGGCGCGACGGCGAGCCGACCGTTGCGGGCGAGCAGGCCCTCGGCCTGCAGGGCCTGGAGCAGCCGCTCCCGATCACCGGCCAGGCGCCCCAGGGTGTAGTCGGGGTCGATCGCCGACATCCGCAGCTGCAGGCGGCCCTGCGGCCCGTAGAGCCCGAGGCGGCCTCGGATGCGGATCTCGACCCCGTCGGTCATGCGAACGCCACCGCCACCGCGGAGCGTGGCGTTGACCTCGGCCCGGGCCTTGGCGAAGAGGGTGACCGCGATCTGGGCCACCGGCGGCGCCCCCGCCTCGCCCGGCTCGATCAGCTGGAAGTAGACATGCCCGGCAGCAGATCGCTTGAGCGAGCTGATCTCACCCTGCACCCACACCTCGTCGGGGAAGCAGACGTCGAGCGCGAGTTGCACGGCGTCGGTCAGCTCGCTGACCCGGAAGGTGGGCGCATCCACGGACGCCGACCGTAGCGGTCCGCTCGCGCCCTCCCGCCGGTCCCGGCCCGGGGATGCTCGATTCGTCGGCCGTCCCCCGTGCACTCCGGCCGCCGCCCATCGCCGAATCGCGCGCCGCGTGGCGCAAGAATGCGGTGCGTTGCCCCATGCGTGGGGGCCGCTCGACCGACCCGATTCCAGTCGAACCGGCACGAGAGCCCTCGGGCTCGGTGCTGATGGCTGTGACCCCGTGGAGCGAGCTGGACCACCACGGAGCCCGGCCAGGCTCACCGAACGTGGCACGCTTACCCGACTTCCGGTCTCGCCCACGCCCACGATCGAGCGCACCTCAGCGCCGATCCCTTCGCCCCGGAGCCCTCCGATCAACGAGTTGCCCGAACCCGACCTCGTGGACGAGACCTCTCCCGGTCTCGATCGCCACTCCGTCGGCGAGCGCGTGCGGGTGCTCGAGGCGGTGGTGAGCCAGGCCTCCGACGCCCTCGTGCTCAGCGCCAAGGACGACGACGACCCGGTCATCCGCATCCGGTTCGTCAACCAGGCCTTCACCCGCCTCCTCGGGTTCGGGCTCGCCGACATCGCGGGCCAGTCACCCGGAGTGCTGGTCGGGCCCGAGACCGATCTCCAGACGCTGCGCCGGGTCGAGGCCGCGTTGCGCCAGGACGAGACGGTGACCGCCGAGCTGGTCCTGCACGATGCCGACGCCACGCCCGTGCGGGTGGAGGCCACCTATCGGGTCGTCGCCACCGGGTCGGGCGCCACCTGGTACCTCGCCAGCTACCGCGACCTGTCCGACCGGGTCGAGGCGGCGGCGGCGCTGCGGCGCAGCGAGGCCTGGGCCGAGGCCATGGTGCAGGGCAGCAGCGACCTGGTGATGGTGGCCGACGCCGAAGGTGTCGTCCGCTACGTGAGCCCGGCCATCACCGAGGTGCTCGGCTACGACGCCGACGACTTCGTGGCCCGCGTGTTCGCCGACGTCATCCATCCCGACGACCTGCACCGGAGCTCCGGCCTCTTCGACGCCGTCCGGGCCCGGCGGGGCCGCACCAGTGGGAAGTCCTACGAGTTCCGGGTGATCCACTGCGACGGCAGCTGGCGCACGGTCAGCCTGCGGGTGGCCGACCGGCTCGACGATCCCGCGGTGCGAGGCTTCGTCGTCAACCTCCGGGACGTCAGCGATCGCCAGCGGGCCGAGGACCTGCTGGCCGAGCAGGCGGACCTGCTCGAGGCCATCGCCCGGGGCGCGCCGCTCGACATCACCCTCGGCAAGATCACGGCCATGATCGAGCGTCACGTCGAGAGCGTCACCGCGGTCATCGGCATGCTCGAGGACGACGGGGTGATCCGCCTCCGGTCGACGTCCGAGCTGCCCGAGGAGATCGTCCGCTTCTACGACGATCTGCCGCCGACGGCGCCGGGCGGCGTCACGATCCGGTCCGGTGTGGGCGACATGTTCGTGTTCGACCTGGTCGACGGACCCAACCTGGGCTCGGCCGCGGAGCTGTTCGCCCGGCACGGCTTCACCCAGGCCCGGACCTGCCGCCTGCGTGCGCCGGGCTCGGGTGAGCTGGTCGGAACGCTCACCATCTTCCACCGGGTGGCCGGCGACCTGGCCCCGGCCGACCTCCAGCCGGTGCAGCGCGCCACCAACCTGGCGGCCATCGCCATCGAGCGCCATCAGTTCGCCGCCGCCCTGGAGTACCAGGCCCTCTACGACCCGCTGACCGACCTGCCCAACCGGGCCCTGCTGTCGCGCCGCATCCACGAGGCGCTGGTGATGACCGCCGGTGAGGCCCAGGGCGTGGCCGTGCTGTTCATCGACCTCGACCGGTTCAAGGTGGTCAACGACTCCGAGGGCCACGCCATCGGTGACATCGTGCTGCAGCAGGTGGCCGAGCGGTTGCGGCGCCAGCTGCGCGCCGGCGAGACCCTGGGGCGGTTCGGGGGCGACGAGTTCATGGTGGTGTGCAGCCGGCTCCACAGCGAGCGCGAGGCGTCCGCCGCGGCCGACCGGTTCGCGGCCGAGCTGCTCGAGCCCCTCGTGCTGGCCGACGGCAGCGAGCTGTTCGTGACCGCGAGCATCGGCATCGCCTACTCGGCCGACGCGTCGGTGCCGGCCGAGTCGCTCATCCGCAATGCCGACGTCGCCATGTACCGGGCCAAGGACCAGGGTCGCAACCAACGGGTCGCGTTCGAGGAGAACCGGGACCATCGCGCCGTCGAGCAGCTCACGCTCGAGCGGGCCCTGCGGGCCGCCATCGAGGGCCGCCAGTTCGAGCTGCACTACCAACCGGTCGTGCAGCTCGCCGACGGGGCCATGACCCAGGTCGAGGCGCTCGTGCGCTGGAACCGGCCGGGCCACGGCATCGTGCTGCCGGCGACCTTCATCCCGATCGCCGAGGAGACCGGGCTCATCGTGCCGATCGGCTGGTGGGTGCTGGGCGAGGCCGTCACCCACGCGGCGGCCTGGCCGACCCTGCCGGGAGGTCACCAGATCGAGATGGCGGTCAACCTCTCGGCCCGCCAGCTGGCCGACGCCGAGCTGGTCGAGGTCGTGTCGGACGCCCTCGAGCACACCGGGCTCGATCCCGCTCGGCTCTGCTTCGAGGTCACCGAGAGCGCACTGGTGCACGACGTCGACCACGCGGTCGCGTCGCTCAACCGGTTGAAGGGACTCGGCGTGCGGATCGCCATCGACGACTTCGGCACGGGCTACGCCACGCTCGACTACGTCCGGCACTTCTCCATGGCCGACTACCTCAAGATCGATCGGGCCTTCGTCGACGGGGTCGACCGGGTCGGGTCCCAGGAGGCGGCCATCGTCTCGGCCGCCATCGCCCTGGCCAAGTCACTCGGGTTCACGGTGGTCGCCGAAGGGGTCGAGACGCTGCTGCAGATGGACGCGCTGCGCGAGCTCGGCTGCGAGTTGGCCCAGGGCTTCCTGTTCAGCCGGCCCGTTCCGCTCGACGACGCCGTGCTGCTGCTCAGCGCCCGCGAGGGCCTGGTCAACTGACGCTTCCTCATGGGGGCAGGACCGGAGAGGTGGTCGGTTGCGTACGATCCGGCCGTGCACCTCGAACCTGATCGCATCGAACTGGCCGGCGACATCGACGGCTCGGCCCCCTTCACGACGGGAGCGGTCACCGTCGGCCCGCTCGAGGTCACCGTCGGCGAGGGGGACGGCTCGAGCCGAGCCGCCCTGAGCTGGTCGCTGGCCAACCGCGGCGACCGGCCGGTGTCGGTCAGGTCGGTGGCGCTGGTGTTCGCGTTGCGCGACGCGCCGGCGCCGCTGCGCATCTTCCGCAACGGCTACCAGTCGTGGACCCCGACCGGGGTGGCCGTGTTCGGCATCGACCGGGACCCGTCGCTCGCCCCCGGCTCGATCGAGCTGGCCCGGGGCGTGCACCACGCCGACCAGTCGGTCGCCCGGCCCGACGAGCTGCGCTCCGAGTGGGTCACGGTGCTGCAGGCCGCTGGGTCGGCTCCGCTGCTCGTCGGCTTCGATGGCGGTGACCGCCATGACGGCACCCTGCGCCTGCGCGAGGGAGCATCCGGGCTCGAGCTGTGGGTCGAGGCATTCCTCGGCGGCGCGGCGATCGCGCCGGGTGAGCAGCGGGTGCTCCACGGGGTGATGGTGGCCGACGGGGCGGCCGACGGTGCCGACGCCTCGATGCTGCTCGAGCACTGGGCGGGCGAGGTCGGTCGCGTCGGCCGGGCTCGGGTCACCGCGCCCTACCAGGTGGGCTGGTGCTCCTGGTACCACTACTTCCACCTCGTGTCCGAGGCCGATCTGCGGTCGAACCTGGCCCTCGCCGGCGATTGGCCCTTCGACGTCTTCCAGCTCGACGACGGCTTCCAGTCCGCCATCGGCGACTGGCTCACGACCAACGAGCGGTTCCCGTCCGACGTCGACGCCATCGCCGCGGCCATCGCCTCCGCCGGTCGCCAGCCGGGTCTGTGGATCGCGCCCTTCATCGCCGCGCCCGATTCGCAGGTCGTGGCCGACCATCCGGACTGGCTCACCCGCGACGCCAAGGGCGAGCCGCTGTTCGGCATGTACAACCCGCCGTGGGGCGGAGGGCTCGACGGGTTCATGTACGCCCTGGACACCACCAACCCCGACGTGCTGGCTCACCTCGAATCGGTGGCGTCGACGCTGGTCGACGCCGGCTTCACCTACCTCAAGCTCGACTTCACCTTCGCCCCGAGCTTCGACGGCGTGTACGCCGACCCGTCTCTGGCGCCGGCCCAGCGGGTGCGGGCCGGGTTCGACGCGATCCGTCGGGGAGCGGGCGAGGACACGTTCCTCCTCGGGTGCGGGGTGCCGCTCTCGAACGTGGTCGGCGTGGTCGACGGCAACCGCATCGGGGCTGACGTGGCGCCGTCGTGGAGCGCGGTGAACTTCGAGACGGCGGTGCCCGGCTACGAGCGGTCCCTCCCCGCCACGGTGCACTCGTGGCAGAACACGCTCTCCCGCAGCTTCATGCACCGCAAGCTGTGGCTGAACGACCCCGACTGCCTGATGCTCCGCCAGAGCGAGACGCAGATGGCGCCGGCGGCGGTGCGGGCCTGGGCCCATGCGGTGGCCGTGTCGGGCGGCATGGCGCTGGTGTCCGACGACCTGGCCCTGCTCGACGACGACGCCCGCGCCCTGCTCGACGAGGTGATCGCCATCGGACGAGCCGCCGACGACGAGGCGGCCGCCGGTTCGCCGGCCCGCTGCCCCGACCTCATGCGGCACGCCCTCCCCCGTGACCTGCGCGCCGCGGGCCGCCTGCTCGACGGCGACCCCGCGCGTGCCACCAGTGTCCTGCGCCGCGACCTCACGGTCCGCCACCACCGGAGCCCTGACCTCGGGGCTCCGCTCGGTCAGTCGGTGGACTGGTAGTCGAGGGTGAGCGGCGGGAAGGCGTCGGCGATGGACGGGCCGAGGCCCACGGGCTCGGGGTCGATGCCGAACACGGAGCGGAGCTGGGCCACGACGAAGTGGCGGGGGACCTCCCACACCTGCTTCACCGCGGGATAGCCGCCGGCCTGGTCGCACCCGTCGTTGAACAGGCGGCCGACGGTGGCGGGCACCGTGATGCCGACCTTGGCCGCGATGGCGAGCAGACCGCCCTGATCGGTGCCGATGAGGCAGATGTCGGTGACGCTGTTGTGGCCGGCGCCCTCGATGACGACCAGTCGCTTCGGAGCGCTCATCGCGTCGTAGAACGGCTGCAGTCGCGCCAGCGGGATCACCTGGTCGTTGCCGCCGGTGATGAGCATGCCGGGCTTGTCCGGCAACGAGGTGCCGTCGAAGGCGGTGGTGGTCGTCGAACTGTCGGGGGCGGCGGTGGTGGTCGGCTGCTGGATGCAGCCGTTCGCGTCGGTCGTCGGCGTGGTGCCGGTGGTGCTGGTGCCGGAGCCGCCGCCGTCGAGCGCCACGAACGTGGCCACCGACGGGTCCTTGGCCGTGCGGACCGCCGCCGCGGCACCGGCCGAGTGGCCGACCGTGGCGACCTTCGTCGGGTCGATCGTGCCCTTCAGCACCGAGGCCGGGTCGTTGCTCTTCTGCACCGCGAGGTCGCGGGCGGCGAGCAGCACCGAGGCGTCGTCGGCGACCTTGGCGCACTGGGTGACCGCGGCCAGCAGGCCCCGCTCGACGTGGTCGGGGGCCACCACCACGAAGCCCCACGAGGCCAGGTGCGTCAGGAGGAACGCGTACAGGGTCGGGTACGCGGCGTAGCCGTGGCTGAACAGCACCACGGGGAAGGGCCCGCCGGTGCTGGCGGTGATGTCCCGGTAGGCATCGGTCTCGTACCTCGGGTCGATGGCGTCGGGGATCACGCTCTTGAGGCTGTCGGGCAGCAGGGTCGAGATGCGGAACACGTCTTTGGTGTGGCCCGCCTCGGCGCCCTTGTCGGCCGGGTACCAGACCTCGACCTTCCGTCCGGCCATGTCGAGGGTGGTCACCCCCGGCACGTAGGGCCCGGCGTTCTCGTAGGCCGGCTCGCCCGAGGCCGCGTCGCCGCCCGAACCCGGGGCCGCGGTCGTCCCGCTCGCGCCGTTCGAGCCGCTGGAGCCGCTCGAGCCGCAGGCGGCGGCGAGCACCGACAGGGTGAGCACGATCGCGGCGACCCCAGCCGTGATCCCGCGACGCGGACGCGTGGACAGGTGCATCGGATCTCCCCCTGGTGGCCGTGCCACTGACACAGTAAGTCAGGCGATCGGGAGGTGCGTCGTCGGAGCGACGAGCGTCGTCGTGGACTACGTGACCGGTTCGGCGCTCGGGATCGACGGTGGCTCGTGGGCGTGGCCACCGTTGCGGCCATTGCCACCGAGGCTGTCGGACGAACCGTCGAGGTGGTCGGGGGCAGCCGGCACCGCGCCCGGAGAGGGCGAGCCGCCCTCGCCCCGCACCAGCGTGCGGTAGAGGTCGGCGTAGAGGCCGTCGAGCGCAAGCAGGTCGGTGTGGGTGCCCCGCTCGACGATCTCGCCCCGGTCGAGCACGAGGATCTGGTCGGCCGCGGTGATGGTCGAGAGCCGATGGGCGATGACGATGGAGGTGCGGCCCCTGAGCGCGGTGGTGAGCGCCTCCTGCACCAGGTGCTCGTTCTCGGAGTCGAGGTGGCTGGTGGCCTCGTCGAGGATCACGACCGCGGGGTCCTTCAACAGCATGCGGGCGATGGCCAGGCGCTGCTTCTCGCCGCCCGAGAGGCGGTGGCCCCGCTCACCCACGAGGGTGTCGTAGCCGTCGGGCAGCGCGGCGATGACGTCGTGGATCTGGGCGGCCCGACATGCGGCGACGAGCTCGTCATCGGTGGCGTCGGGGCGGGCGTAGCGGAGGTTGGCCCCGATCGACTCGTGGAAGAGGTGCGGGTCCTGGCTGACCACGCCGATGGCGTCGCGCAGCGACTGCTGGGTGAGGTCGCGGACGTCGGTGCCGTCGACCCGGATGGCGCCGCCGGTGACGTCGTAGAGCCGCGGGATCAGTGAGCTCACGGTGGTCTTGCCCGCCCCCGAGGGGCCGACGAGCGCCACGAGCTGACCCGGCTCGACGGTGGCCGAGATGCCCTTCAGCACCGGCTCGCCGGCCCGGTCGGACAGCGGGCGGCCGCCGTCGGCCTCGAGCGATGCCAGTGACACGAGGCTGGCCGCCGGGTAGCTGAAGTGCACGTCGTCGATCTCGATGCGACCGGCCGGGTCGATCAGGTCGACGGCGCCGGGCCGGTCGACGATGGCGTTGGACAGGTCGAGGATCTCGAAGACCCGGTCGAACGAGACGAACGCCGTCATGATGTCGACTCGCGCGTTGGTGAGCGACGTGAGCGGGTTGTAGATCTGGGTGACGAACGCGGCCATGGCCACGAGGGTGCCGAGGGCGATGGTGCCGTCGATGACCAGGTGGCCGCCGATGCCGTAGACAGCCGCCGTGCCGACGGCGCCGACCAGGCCGAGGGCGATGAAGAAGGTGCGGCCGTACATGGCGCCCCGCACGCCGATGTCGCGCACCTGCCCGGCCCGGTCACCGAAGGCCTCGGCCTCGCCCTCGTAGCTGCCGAACAACTTGACCAGCTGGGCGCCCGAGACGTTGAGCCGCTCGGTCATCTGGGTGTTCATGTCGGCGTTGAGGACGAAGCTCTCGCGGGTGATCGACTGCATCTTCCTCCCGACCCGCTTGGCCGGGATGATGAAGATGGGCAGCAGGATCAGCGCCACCAGGGTGATCTGCCACTGCAGCACGAACATGGCGATGAGCGTGGTGGTGAGCACCACGATGTTCGACACGACCGTGCCGAGGGTGCCGGTGACGGCGCGCTGGGCTCCGATGACGTCGTTGTTCATCCGGCTGATCAGCGAGCCGGTCTGGGTGCGGGTGAAGAACGCCAGCGGGAGCCGCTGCACGTGGTCGAAGAGCTTGACCCGCAGGTCGTAGATGACGCCCTCGCCGATGCGTGACGACCACCACCGGTCGAGGAACGACAATCCGGCGGTCGCCACGGCGGCCGCCACGATCAGCAGGGCCAGCTGCGTGACCTTGGTGCTCGTGCCGTCGGGGATGTCGGGCACCGAGATGAGGTTGACGATCTCCCGGAAGAGCAGCACCGGCACGAGGGCGATGAGGGCCTCGAGCACGATGATCAGCAGGTACCCGATGAGCATCATGCGGTAGGGCCGGGCGAACTCGAGCACGCGGCGGACCAGCCCCTTGGACAGCGTGGCCCCCTTGATCTTCTCGGGGTCGGAGGCGAGGAGCATGTGTGGGCTGTTGTGCATGGCCCCGACAGGCTACGGGGTGCGCGGGGCTGCTCCTCGGCCGATCCACGGCCGATCCTCGGGGCGGGCGAGGTGCTACAACGACGCTCACCACCGCCGTCCGGAGGTCGCCATGTCCGTCGTCGCCGAGCCCCACGAGCTGAACCGCTCCTTCGAGTGGCAGGCCCACGCCGGGCCGTTCCGACGGATCACCGACGAGCAGGCCCGGGCCTACGACGACGACGGGTTCTTCGTGCTCGACGACGCCGTCCCGCTCGACCTCGTCGACCGGCTCGTCGCCGAGATCGACCCGTTCGAGGCCGAGCTCGAGGACGTGGTCCGCCGGGCCGAGGGCGGCCGCATCTTCATCGCCAGAGCCGACAAGCTCACGTTCACCGTGCACCTCACCCAGCGGTCGGCGCTGCTGCGCGACTTCGCCGGGTCCCAGCTGTTCGCCGACCTGTGCGCCGACCTCATCGGGCCCGACGTGCGCTTCTACTGGGACCAGGCCGTCTACAAGAAGCCCGCCCGCGACGCCACCTTCCCCTGGCACCAGGACAACGGCTACGCCTTCATCGAGCCCCAGCAGTACCTCACGTGCTGGATCCCGCTCACGGACGCCACCGAGCAGAACGGCTGCCCGATGGTCGTGCCCGGCCTGCACCGGCGCGGCACCCTGGCCCATCGCCTCACCGACGACGGCTTCGTCTGCCTCGACGATCCCGAGGGCGCGGTGGCGGTGCCGGCCCCCGCCGGCAGCATCGTGGTGTTCTCGTCGCTCACGCCCCACTGCACCGGGCCCAACCTCACCGACGAGGTGCGCAAGTCCTTCATCCTCCAGTACGCCGTCGACCCCTCGACCATCCTGCGCGAGGGCGAGGACGGCACCGTCGACCACGAAGCCGTCGACCACCCCGAGCGCCGCTTCCCGCTCCTTCGCGGCGGCCGGCGCGTCCCCTCCGGCTCCCCGGCCCTGGGCACCTGAGCGCGGTCCCACCGCCCCCGAGCCGCTCGACCGCCGGTCATCCGGCGCGATCCTGCGCCGTGCCGGATCGGGTCCATTCGCCTACCACCGGCGATGCCACGACTGCTCCTTAGACTCTGCCCCGGGCAAGGGAGGCGGAGGTCGATGATCACACCGTGGCCGTTCGCCGGACGAACGGCGCAGCTGGAGGAGCTGGGGCAGCACTACCGCGACCCGAACTGCGCGGGCGTGGTGCTGCACGGGCCGGCGGGCGTGGGGAAGACCAGGTTCGCCGAGGAGGCGCTGCGGCTGGCCGAGCGCGGTGGGCGCCGCGTGCAACGGGTCATCGGGCATCCGGCCACGCAGGAGATCCCGCTGGGCGCCCTCGCCCACCTGTTGCCGGCGGAGCTGACGACCGGGATCGGCGTGGGTGAGGACGAGCGCACCGCGCTGTTCCACGGTGCCCGCGCCGAGCTCCATCGACTGGCCGGCGACGATCGCCTCGTGGTGCTCGTCGACGACCTCGACCTGCTGGACGACACGTCCCTGGCCGTCCTCGTCCCGATGATCATGGGACGGACGGTGTTCCTCGTCGGAACGGTGCGCACCGGCCGGAGCGCGTCCGACGGGCTGGCAGCGCTCCACCGCGACGGGCACCTCGTGCGCATGGAGATCGGGGCGCTCGACCCCGACGAGGTGGGCGCGCTGCTGCATCGAGCGCTCGACGGCCCGGTGTCCGACACCGCGCGTGCCGAGCTCGCCCGCCTGTCGGGTGGCAACCTGCAGGTGCTGACCGAACTGGTTCGAGGTGCCTGCGAGCGGGGCGTGCTGACCCCGACCGAAGGGGGATGGGAGCTCACCGGGCCGCTGCCCACCACGGCCGCGCTCGAGGACCTGGTGGCCGAGCACCTGGCGGGGATCGATCCCGACGGCATCGCCGCGCTCGAGCTGCTGTCGGTCTGCGAGCGCTTCGGCCTCGACGATGTCGAGCAGATCTGCGGGGCTGCGACCATCGAGGCGCTCGAGGCATCGGGTCTCGTCGTGGTCGTCACCTCCGGGGACCGGACCGCTGTCCGCCTGGCCCACCCGTTCTACGGCGAGGTCCTGCGAACCAGGCTCCCCCGCCTCCGTCTTCGCCGTGTGCAGAGCGAGCTGGCCGACATGATCGAGGCCCGTGGCGCCCGTCGTCGGGAAGACGTGCTGCTGGTCGCCCTGTGGCGAGTCGTGTCGGGCGGCACGATCTCGGGCGACCGGCTGCTCAACGCGGCGCGGTTGGCGCTCGCCGGGCACGACGCGGCGCTGGCGATCCGGCTGATGAACGCTCGCGACGCCGACGACCTCGCGCCACCGGATCGCGTCGAGGTGCTCGTCGAGGCCCTGGCGATGATGGGCGAGCAGGACGAGGTCGAAGCGCTCGTGGCTTCCGTGTGGGAGGCCGACCTCACCGACACCCGGCGCGCCCACCTGGCCAACCGCCTGGCCGAGACCCGCTTCTACCGGGGACGGGACCTGCCGGGCGCGTTGGCCGCGCACGAGGGTGCCCGCGCCCGGATCACCAGTCCGGACGTCGTCGCCGCGATCGACGCCCGTCGGGCGAGCCTGCTGGCCGGTGCCGGGCATCCCCGCGACGCACTGCGGATCACCGAGGCGATGGGCGAGGTCCGATCGGTGCGCACGCGCGTGGAGATGGGTGGCGCACGAGCGGTCGCGCTGGTCAACGTCGGGCGCTTCGACGAAGCCGGCAGGGTGGCGCGCCAGGCCATGCAGGAGCACTCGCAGCTGTCGAACGCCCTCGACCGTCGAGGCATCGCCCGGCACGTGGTCAACGAGGCGCACGCGCTGGCCTACGCCGGCCGCTACCGCGAGGCCCGTGAGCTCCTCGAACCCGCGGCCGAACGGGCCCGGGCCACGAGCGCGATCGGCGCCTGGGTCTGGTTCGAGATGAGCCTCGCCGAGGTCGCGCGCGACACGGGTCGGGGCCACGAGGCCATCCATCGCTTCGGCGAGGTGGCCCGGACCGCGCCGTCCGTCGGCCAGCACGCCGCGCTCGTCTGGGCGCACGTCGGCGTCGCCCAGGGGCACCTGCTGCTCGGGCAGTGCGCCGAGGCGGCGGCCGCGCTGGACGACGCCGATCGGGCCGGTGACAGCCCGGTGGCGACGTCGGTCGCGACCCTCGAGCGGACCCGGGCGTGGCTCGACGCGTGCCGGGGGGACCTCGCGTCCGCACGGCAGCGGATCCGGGCGACCATCGCGCCGATCCGACGCGACGAGGTCCACGTGATGGAGGTGACGCTCCTGCACGACCTGGTCCGCCTGGGGGTGCCGGAGGAGGCGGTCGAGCGGCTGGAGGCCCTGGCCGACTTCGTCGATGGCCCGTTGGTGGCCCACGCGCTGGCGCACGCACGTGGCCTCGCCCACCAGGACGTCGGCATCCTGTCGACGGCGGTCGACGGGTTCGAGGCGATCGACGCGCTCGCCTCGGCCTCCGAGGCCGCCGCGGAGCTGGCCGAGCTGCACCGCGGGCGGGCGGAGGCGCGCCTCGCGGCGGCGGCGTCGCAGCGATCGGCGGAGCTCGCCGAGCGGGCCGGCGGGGTCCGCACCTTCGTCCTCGCCCGTGGTGCCGGGGTCGAGCCGCTGACCGCTCGGGAACGAGAGGTCGCCCTACTCGCCGCCAACGGTCGCACGAGCCGCGAGATCGGCGCCCATCTGGGTCTGTCCCCGCGGACGGTCGACACCCACCTCACCCGGGTCTACCGCAAGCTCGGGATCGCCAGTCGCTCGGAGCTGACGGCCGCCCTCGACCGGTGACATCGGGCACTACGTAGTCGTCGTTGCCCCCGACGATCGCCGGGCCTACGTAACGACTCCGGATGTGCGCCGGGCCACGCCGTCGCACCATCGACGAGATGACACCCGACGATCTCCTGACCGTGCAGCGCTCGTGGGCACAGCTCCGCCTGCGCCGGACGCGCCTCGTCGCCGCGCTCACGTGCCTGTTCGCCGCCGTCGACACGCCGCCGATCCCACCGTCGACCCGCGCCGCGTGGCTGTACGGCGCCGTCGACGGGCTCGTCGGGCTGCTCGCCGCTCCGAGTCGGCTCGCGTCGCAGGCCCGGTCGATCGGCGCGAGCTGGCCCGATCCGCTGACCGCCCCGAGCTTCGCCGTGGACGGACGGGCATGGCTGGCCGCGGCGGCCGAGTGCCTCCCCGACTGGTCCGACCAGACCGGCGCGGCGTGGAAGGAGGCGTGGTTCCTGCTCTCCGACGTGCTGGCGACCGAAGCCCTGTCCCCGTTCATCGGCCACCCACGCCCGAGCCCGCGTCCATCCGCCGACGAACCCTCGACGACGACCACCCGCCGCAACGGTGTGAACCGTTCCAGCCTTCCCGACGAAGCCATCCCCGACACCGAGTAAAGGACGACCCCGATGACCTCTCCCCTGACCCGAAGCAGACGGCCCCAGCCGTCGACCGGCGGGCACCCGGATCCCTCCGTGGACCCGTACGACCCTCCCCGCGTCCGCCGGAGCAAGACGAGGTCCGCGCTGCGGGCGCTGGTGCCGCTCGGTATCGCCGGCTTCGTCGCGATCTTGGCGTCGGCCTGCAACCAGCCGACGGTGACGGCCGCGGTGAAGGACTCGGTCCTGAGGGTCGACGGGTCGATCCATCCGGACACGATCGTGCTGCGGCTCCGCGCCGGTGATCCCAACACGGTCGAGGTCGACGTGGGTGGCGACGGCACGGCTGACTTCTCGTTCGACCGGCAGACCTTCGCCGCGATCAGCGTGGACGGCGCCGAATCCGACGACGTGCTCCGGATCGATCACTCGAACGGCGTCTTCACCGACACCGAAGCGACCACGTTGTTCGGCAACTTCGGCAACGACACCTTGATGGGCGACGTCGGGAACGAGACGCTCCTGGGCGGGCCGGGCGACGACTTCATCGACGGCAACCAGGGTGCCGACATCATCCACGGCGACCAGGGCGCCGACACGATCGCGTGGGACCCGGGTGACGGCAGCGACACCGTGGACGGCGGGGCCGATGCCGACCGGCTGGCGTTCAACGCGAGCAACGCGTCGGAGAAGATCGACATCGCGCCGGCCGCGGACCACGTCCGGCTCACTCGGGATGTCGGCGCGATCACCATGGACCTCGATGGGATCGAGGCGGTCGACCTGAAGATGTTGGGTGGGACGGACGTGGTGAACGTCAACGACACGACCGGAACCGATCTCGGCACGGTCACGACTGACCTGTCGGCGACGGGCGGGGTCGACGATGCCGCGGTCGACGAGGTGTCGGTGCCGACGGGTTCGACCATCGGTCGCGACGGGAGCGCCGCCGTCGCCAGCGGCTTCGGCGCCCAGGTGCGCGTCGTCAACGGCTCCCCGACCGACCGGATCCACGTCACCGGGGCGACGGCGAACGACGCGGTCGGCGTCATGGGTACCGATGGCCCCGACGCCGTGAGCGTCGTGCCCGACGGGACGAACGTGGACGTGGTCGGGGCCACCCCCGGCGTGTTCCTGCAGCTGACGACGGTCGAGTTGCTCGGAGTCGACCTCGGAGCGGGAGCCGACACCTTCAACGCCGGCAACGGCCTCGCCACGCTCACCGCCCTGCGCGTGAACGGCGGCGCCGATGCCGACACCATCGCTGGTGGCGACGGCGCCGACGTCATCGATGGCGGGACCGGTGACGACTTCATCGACGGCAACCGGGGCAACGACACCATCCTCGGCGGCGACGGGACCGACACCGTCCAGTGGGATCCGGGTGACGCCAGCGACGTCGTCGACGGCGGGACCGGCGTCGACCGGTTGGCGTTCAACGGCAGCAACGTCGGCGAGAAGATCGACGTCGAGGCCGTCGGCGACCGGGTCAGCCTCACCCGTGACGTGGCCGCCATCACGATGGACCTCGACGCCATCGAGGCCATCGACGTCAGGGCGCTGGGTGGCGCGGACGTCGTCACGGTCGGCAACACCACCGGCACCGACCTCACGACGGTCACGACCGATCTCTCCGCGATCGACGGGACCGACGACGCGGCGATCGACGAGGTGCTCGTGCCGGCCGGTTCGAACATCGGTCGGGACGGTGCCGCCGCCATCGCCAACAACTTCGGCGCCCAGGCGCGGGTCGTCAACGGTGGCGCCGGCGACCGCATCCACGTCGTCGGGGCGACCGCGGCCGACTCGGTCTCCGTGGCCGGCACCGCCGGCGCGGACGCCATCAGCGTCGTGCCCGACGGGACCAACGTCGACGTGGTCGGCGCCACCCCGGGCGTGTTCGTGCAGCTGACGACGGTCGAGTTGCTCGGTGTCGGCCTCGGAGCAGGGGCGGACACCTTCAACGCCGGCAACGGACTCGCCACGCTGACCTCCATCAGCGTCAAGGGCGGCGCCGACGCCGACACCATCCTCGGCGGCGACGGGGCCGACACCCTCGACGGCGGGACCGGTGACGACTTCATCGACGGCAACCGGGGCAACGACACCATCATCGGTGGCGACGGGGCCGACACCGTCGGGTGGGATCCGGGTGACGGCAACGACGTCGTGGACGGTGGCACCGGGGTCGACCACCTGGCGTTCAACGGCAGCAACATCGGCGAGATCATCGACATCGCCGCGGTCGGCGACCACGTGGTGCTCACCCGCAACGTGGCCGCCATCACCATGGACCTCTACGGCATCGAGGTCATCGACCTCCGCACGCTCGGGGGCAACGACGTCGTCACCGTCGACGACACCACCGGCACCGATCTGACCACCGTCAACACCGATCTCACCGCCACGACCGGAACGGGTGACGGGGCGAGCGATCAGGTGGTCGTCAACGGCACGCCCGGTCCCGATCAGGTCCACGTGACCGATGCCGGCAGCGCCGTCGACGTGTCGGGTCTCCCCGCCCTCGTCCACATCACCGGTGCCGAACCGGCGCTCGATCTGCTGACCGTCAACGGCCTCGCCGGTGACGACACGATCGACGCGACGCCGGCCGCGGGCACCCTGATCCAGCTCCAGCTGCTTCCCTGAGACACTCCCCCCATCTGAAATCTGTGCACTGATCAACGGCATGTGTCGATTGGTGCACAGGTTTCGCCAGGAGGCGTCAGCGGCGGGAAGACCTAGCCCGTGTCCCCGATCAAGGCACCCGACAACTCGGCTCAGCCGCGCCCATACCGGTCATCCAGACGGACGACATCGTCCAACTCGGTGGTACTCGCTTCGAGCACCACCGTGTCGACGAGTGCGGTCATCCTATGAATGGTCCGTGGCTGCAGTCGGACTGACTCCCCAGGGTGCAGCTCGAACTCCTCCAGCGCGCCGACCTCCCGCCCGACCTCGAATGACAACCGTCCCGATTGCACGGAGATGGTCTCGTCCTTCTCCTCGTGATACTGCAGCGAGAGCGCGTGTCCTGCCTTCAGGTGCAGTGCCTTTCCGCAGTACTTGCCGTCCACCAACGCGAAGTGCTCCTCGTGTCCCCATGGCTTGTCAACCCGGCGGACAGGCATCACCCAGTCGTCACGGGACATGTCATGAACCTCTTCCTCAAAGGGGGCGGCCAAGTCTGGGAGCCACCCATCGAAGCCTGCGTCCACCGTGTTGCCGCGGATCCCAGAACGCCCGGGTTCGGGGACGAGGCAAAGGGTTCCCTGACACGGCGCTAGTTGGTCTGGCAGGCCGCGGGGTAGATCGACGGCGGGATGCTGCCATCGGCGCACGGGCCGGTGCGGCCCACGGGTTGCCAGTGCGCGCCGTCCCAGTGGAGTACGACGGTGCTCTCGTCGCCTGCGGCGTCCTGGGCGCTGCCCACCGCCCACTCGTCGGTGCACCACTGCGGGTCCGCGCCGGCGTTCTGCCACCCTTGCTGGGGCGACATGGCGGCGAGGTCAGCGTCGACCTGGTCGCAGTGGGCCCCGGAGGAGCTGACCGTGGTGCCGGTCGGGGCGGTCGTGGTCGTCGACCCGAAGCTCGAACCGTCGAGCGTCTTCGTCCCGGTGAAGCTGCGTTCGCAGTCGTAGCCGATCGACCCGCTCCCGAGCACACCCGACACGGTGTCGCTGCCGTAGACCCGGTCCCCGTTGAACGTGATGGTCATGTCCATGTGCGGCGGGGGCAGGGGAGTGCCGGACTCGCTGGTGGCCGGCGGTCCGGGGATCTGCTCGTCGAACGACAGGGTCAGCGTCGGTCCGGTGCCGGTCACGGTCGCCGACCACGGTCCGTACGGGTTGGTGATGCCGGCCACCCCGCCGTCGATGGTGAGCGTCTCGCCGTCCACCGAGCCGACGTTGTCGTTGCACATGTCCTCGGCCGCCGACAGCCGATACTGGCCGTCGATTGGCGACGACGCCTGCTCGAGCGACGGCTGCCCCGCGTCGGTGTCGAGCTGCACGTTGTGGGCGATCCAGCCGTCCTCGAGCAGCGTGGCGACGCCGACCGTCGTCGGTGCGGGGGGCGGCTCGTCCTTGACGATGGTGATCTCCTGCCCGGCCGTCAGGGACACGCTCGAGCCGCTCGTCAAACCGAGCTCGACGGTCCCCGCGACCACCTGGAACCGGCAGGCGTCCGGTGTCGACAGCGCGCAGTCGGACACGAACGCGGTCCCGCGCACGGTGGCCGACGCGACCGGCGTGTCGGTCTCCCAGGTCTGGGACTCCGAGAGCTTCTCGATGCGGTTCCACGAGCGGCCCGCCGCGAGATCGGTGTGGACGACCTGGGACGCCTGGGGGTTCTGCAGGTCGACGATGGTGAAGCGCGCCGCGTGGTCGACGCGGGTGAAGGACCCGTCGAAGAACCCGACCTCGGCGAACCCGGCGTCGTCGGTGGCGACGGTGTCGCCCACGGCCAGGCCCTCGCCCGTGGTACCGGCCGCGGCCGCGCCGTCCGGGCCGCTCTGCACGGTCACGTCGGTCGAGATGATCTTGAGCGAGGCCAGGCTGTCCGCCGGCTCGCCCGCGGTGGCCACCGCCTTCGACGACGAGCTGCACCCGGCCAGCAGCAGCGCGGCGGCCAGCGCCGCCACGGTTGCGGTTGCGCGTGCGGTCCGGCCGCGCGGTCGAGTCGTGTGTGTTCCCTCTGCCGAGCACGCCATCAGTGCCCCTCCGATCGCCCGTCATCGGCGCCCTCCGACGACGCCGCCGAGAGTATCTGACTGCACGTCAGCCCGGGCGACCGTCCCCGTCGGCACGGCCCGAGCGTGTCGGCCGCGACGGACGGCGGGCCTGGCCGGCTCGCGAGCAGGTCCTCGCGGCGACGACCCCGGCGGAGGTGGGTCGGCCTCGCCGTGATCGCTGGAGAACGGGTCAAAAATAGGCCATTTGGCCCATAGCGGATTCGAGACGTAGGTCGATCGCTCTATGTCGCCAGTCTTGGACCCTTCGGGAGGTCAACCCCATGTCCCAGCTCGAGTACACGTCGGACACACGGCAGACGGAGCCAGGTGCACGTAGGGAGGACTACCTGCGGTGGCGACAGCGCCTCGCGGAAAGGCAAGAAGACTTCCGCAACTTCGGCGAGCACGACACGGAACCCACGGTGAGCTCTGAATGGTCGCCGGAGGCGCTGTTCAAGACGGATGGCGGATCGGCGGCCCCAGTCGACGTGGCTCCAGTCGACATGGCTCCAGTCGACGTGGCTCCAGTCGACGTGGCTCCAGCCGACGTCGCCCCAGCCACCACCCAGTCACCGACATCGGATGCAGCATGGGATCGGGCAGAAGTCGAGGCGCTGCTCCGTCAGTCCCGCGCCGCCGTCGGTTCGCCCCGGACGGCCTCGCGGGGTGTTCGCGGCGCCAGCGGTTCGGGGCTCGCAGGTGATCAGTCCTCGGTCGGACGCGGTCCGGATCCCATGCAGGAGCGCCGCGATCGAGTTGCCCGGTACTTCGACGGGTCGCGAGTCGTCAGGACCTCGACGGACGAGCGGGCGCACAACGCCGCATCGATCGGAGACCAGCTCCGAGAGCTCAATCGCCTGAGAGTCGAGGGGGAACTGGACGACGACGGGTTCAATCGTCGCAAGCGCGCGCTGTTCGCCCGGCGCTCGACGCTACCTCGTTCGTCGACCTAGCCCTGGAACCGCACCCTCGTTCACCGCGGCCGTGGCGTACTCCTGCGCGGGGTGGTCGTCCGCGCTCGAATTGTCGCGGACGACGGCTCAGTCGGTGCGTTGGGCGAGCTGGATCAGGTTGCCGCAGGTGTCGTCGAGGACCGCGGCGCGGACCGGGCCCATGTCGGTGGGTGGCTGGGTGAAGGTCACGCCAGCGGCCGTGAGTCGTCGGTGTTCGGCGTCGATGTCGTCGACCCCGAACGACGTCCACGGGATGCCGTCCGCGACCAGCGCGGCCTGGAACGGTCGCACCGCGGGGTGCTCGTTGGGTTCGAGGCTCACCTCGGTGCCGTCGGGGTCGGTGGGATCGACGACGGTGAGCCACGCGTGCTGACCGATGGGGATGTCCATCTTCTTCTGGAAGCCGAGCACCTCGGTGTAGAACGCGAGCGCCTTCCGCTGATCGTCGACCAAGATGCTGAACACGGTGATGTGGGGCACGGATCCTCCTTTGGGTTCGACAGCTGGCATCGGCGTCGAGTCGTGTGTTGGTCTTTGTCAATCGGGGATGGGCCAGCGCTCCGTGATGGCGCGCAGCGGCGACGTGTCGACCTCGTGGAACTTGTACCGACCCTTCCGCCGGGTGATGACCAGGCCCGCGGCTTCCAGCACGTCGAGGTGTTGAGACACGGCCTGGCGAGTCGGTGTGAGGTCGTGCTTGTTCGCGAGCCGCGCGCAGATCTCGAAGAGGGTCTGGTCGTCGCGCTCGACCAACTCGTCGAGTATCGCCCGGCGGGTGGGGTCGGCGAGCGCCTTGAACATGTCGCTCACCAGGCGACACAATAGGCAAGTAACGACTTGCCTGTCAACCCGTCGGCGTGCCGCCGCGAGGGTTCGAATCCAGGTGAGCCCGTCGCCCAACGGAACCGGTCCGGGCGGCGGTGTTCGTCCCCTGAGCGGTCTCGCATGGGGTTGAATTGGTACCCCCAGGGGTATATAGTGCTGGTACCCCCCTGGGTATATGACCCCGACGCCGAAGGCAGAGCCATGTCCTTGAGTTCCTCGCTCGACCGTCCCGACCAGTCCGCCGAGGCGGCCGAGCGCAGGTCCCAGCCGTGGTTCGCCCGGCTGGGGCGGTTCTCCGCCACCCATCGACGTTGGGTGATGATCATCTGGTTGGTGGCCACCCTGTTGGCTGCCCCGCTGGCGCTCAGCCTGACCGGAGCGCTCTCTGGCGCTGGTTGGGAGGCACAGGGCTCGACGGCGGTGAAGGTCCGCGACGAGCTGCGCCGGGACTTCCCGGCGCTCGGGGCCGAGGCGGCCGTCGTCGTCTACCGCCAGACCGACCCGATCGCCCAGGATCCGGCTGGTCTGCAGCAGCTGGTCGCGTCGCTCCACGGTGCTCCCGGCACGGCCGACGTCGTCGACCCGCTGGCCCAGCCAGCCGCCGCCGGGCTGGTCTCACCCGACGGGAAGACCGCGCTCATCCCCGTGCGCCTCGCGGCCACACAGGACTCGGATCTGCCGATTTCCGCCGGCAAGGTGATCGACCACGTCGCCGCGCAGCCGCTGCCCGACGGCGCCTCGGCGAAGGTGACCGGCGAGTGGGCGGTGTGGCACGACTTCAACAAGAGCAACGAGGAAGCCCTCCACAAGGCCGAGCTGCTGTCGGCCATCCCGACGATGATCCTGCTGCTCATCGCCTTCGGCTCGGCCATCGCCGCCGGCATCCCCCTGCTGCTGGCCCTGGCCGGCATCGCGGTGGGCTTCGCGGCCCTGCACCTGTGGGGCACCACCACGCCGCTGTCGGTGTGGTCCATGAACTTCTCGATGATGATCGGCCTCGCCGTCGGCATCGACTACAGCCTCTTCATCGTCTCGCGCTACCGGGAGGAGCGTGAGGACGGCTACGACGCGCTCGACGCCATCGCCAACACCCTCTCGACCGCCGGCAAGGCCGTGTTCCTGTCGGCCTTCACGGTCGTGGCGTCACTCGCCGCGGTGTTCGTCGTGCCGGTCATGGTGTTCCGCTCGATGGCGCTGGGCATGATCCTGGCGGTCATCGCCGTCGCCCTGGCCGCCCTCACCTTGCTGCCCGCCGTGCTGGTCGCCCTCGGCGATCGGGTGCTGGTCACCAAGGGCCACGACGACCCCGACCGCGCCGCCGAAGGCCGGTGGGCGCGCTGGACCGGACTCGCGCTGCGCCATCCCGGCCGGACGCTCATCGCCGGTCTCGCCCTGCTCTTGCTCCTCGCCGCGCCGGCGCTGACCATGCGCCTCGGCATGCCCGGCGCCGGGGTGGTCGACCAGGGCCGTTCGAGTCGCGACGGCTACGACATGGTCACCGAGTCCTTCGGGCCCGGCGCGGCCGCCCCGCTGTACGTGACCGTCCCCGCCGAGCGCGCCCAGCAGGTCGTCGACCTGGCCAAGGCCGACCCCAACGTCGTCGACGCCCAGATCGTCGCTCAGCCGGCCGCCAGCGGGCGCACCGTCGTCCGCGTCGTCGGGGCCACCGCCGTGGACGCGTCGGCCACCTCCGACATGGTCGGCCGGCTCCGTTCCACCATCGGCGCTCAGGTGCCGGAGGCCCTCGTCGGGGGCCCCGCCGCCCAGAACCACGACCTGACCGCCGCGCTCACCGGAAAGGCGCCACTGGCCATCGCCATCATCATGGCCGTCGCCTTCCTGCTGCTCCTGGTGGTGTTCCGCAGCCTGGCCATCGCCGTGTCGTCCATCGCGCTGAACCTCATCAGCGTCGGGGCCGCGTTCGGGTTCGCCAGCCTGGTGTTCCAGCACGGCTTCGGTGCCGGGCTGATCGGCATCCACCCCCAAGGGTTCGTCGACGCCTGGGCTCCGCTGTTCTTCTTCGCCCTGCTGTTCGGCCTCTCGATGGACTACCAGTTGTTCCTGCTCGCCGCGATCCGCGAGCGCTACGAGGCCACCGGCGACACCAAGCTCGCCATCCGCGAGGGCATCGCCCGCACCGGCCGACCCATCACCAACGCCGCGCTCATCATGATCGTGGTGTTCATCGCCTTCGGCGTCACCGGCCCGATCCCCCCGACCGAGCTCGGCGTGACCCTGGCCGTGGCCGTGCTGCTCGACGCCACCGTGGTGCGGATGATGCTCGTGCCCTCGGTCATGGGCCTGCTCGGGGACCGCAACTGGTGGCTCCCGAAGTGGCTCGGCCGGATCCTGCCCAAGATCCACTTCTCCCACTGACCCCACGAGTCGCGGAACACCTCCGCCGACCGCTTCCCCGTCGACTACCGCCCACGAGCAGAGGACCCGACTATGACGAGCACCACCCGATCCACGCCCGCCCCTGCGCCGGCGGCCTCCCCTACGACCCGCTGGCCACTCGAACGGATCCTGTTCGCCATGGCCGGGACCATGACCTTGGTCAGCGCGGTGCTCGCCGCGTTGGTGTCCCCCTGGTTCCTCCTGCTCACCGCGTTCGTCGGCATCAACCAGTGGCTCTACGTCACCGTGCACAACTGCCCCGCCTCCCTGGTGCTGCGCCGCGTCGCCCAACCACAGTGCAGGTGGTGACAGCTTCGACAGCACGCCCACGGTCAGCCTCTCGAGTCAGTGGATGCTCGCTGGGAACATACCGATGGGGGTACCCAATTCCAGGGAAGGAACAAACCCCTGGGGGTATCCGTTCCAGGACCTGCGAGACGAGCCCGAGGAGGCCGACGTGGAACTGCCAGAGGACGTCACCGACGATCTACGCAAGCGCCTGCGACGGATCGCCGGCCAGGTGCAAGGCATCGAGAGGATGCTGGACGAGGGCCGAGAGTGCCGCGACATCGTCACCCAGATCTCAGCCGCCAACCACGCCCTGGAACAGGCGGGATTCCGCCTCGTCAGCGCCGGCCTCACCTACTGCATCTCGAACCCCGAGCAGGCCGAAGCCGACGGCTACCCGCTCGGCGAGGTCGAGAAGATGTTCATGCGCCTCGCCTGACCCGACTCCCTCGACCCACCCGCCCCAACCCGACTGAAGGCCCCCATGCACGCCATCGAAACCACCGTCCCCCTTCCCCTCGACGAAGCCGAAGCCGCCGTGCGGGCCACGCTCGCCGACAACGGCTTCGGTGTCCTCACCGAGATCGACGTGGCCGCCACCCTCAAAGCCAAGCTCGGCGTCGACCGACCCGCCCTCAAGATCCTCGGCGCCTGCAACCCGACCTTCGCCAACCAGGCCCTCGAGCTCGACCCCAGCTCATCGCTGGTCCTGCCCTGCAACGTCGTGCTCGAACCGGGTGCCGACGGCGGAACCCGCATCAGCGCCGTCGACCCACGCGAGCTCATGCCCGACCCCGCGTTCGCTGAGCTCGCCAACAGCGCCGCGGCGAAGCTCACCGCCGCTCTCCAAGCCGTCGGCACCTGATACCGGCCCAGGCGGGACCGTCACCAACCAGATCCGGAGTCCGAAATGGGATGTTGTGGATGGAAGGCTTCCGACCGCGAATCGCCCGCAGATGCTGCGCTTCCGCAGCCGGTCGAGGTACTGGAGCATCATCGTGCGGTGGCCGAGTCGGCACTCGACGCCGCCACCTGCGGTCGCCCGCTGTGCCGCATCGGTGACGGCCCCGACGTCAGCCGCCCGAAGTACGCCGAGGGAGGGCTGGCCGCGGTCAGCGAGCTTCAGCGAAAGCTCCGGGGTGTCCCAAGTGGCGACGCCTTGACCCTTGCCGAGGACCTGTTGGCGAGCTGGGAAGCCGAGCGACAGGCATCGGAAGCTCGCGGCGCCGCCTGGGTCGCGTACCGCAACGGCGGCGTCGCTCAGCTGCGCGCCATCGTCGATGACCTGGCCAAGGTCGCCAGTCCCTGACAGCCCGACCACGTGCGGCGTCTTTCTCGACGCATGCCAGATCCCGCGAACCGGTCCCGCGTCATTCGTCGCCGCTCCGAGATCGTCGGGACGTTCTGCTCTGTTGACCTGAGGGCGGCGTTCTTACCGTGGAGATACGAACATCATCGCTCCATGTAGGGGGAAGCCATGCGTGCTGTCGTCTATCACGGTCCCGGGCAGAAGGCCTGGGAAGAGGTTCCCGATCCCGTCATCGTCGATGACACCGACGCCATCGTGCGCGTCGATGTCGTCACGATCTGCGGGACCGACCTGCACATCCTGAAAGGGGACGTGGCGGCGGTGACCGATGGCCGCATCCTCGGCCACGAAGCGGTCGGGACGGTCGAATCCGTCGGCTCAGGTGTCAAGAACGTCAAGGTCGGCGACCGGGTCCTCGTCTCGTGCATCACCGCCTGCGGGGCCTGCCGCTACTGCCGTGACGGCAGCTATGGACAGTGCCTCGGCGGCGGTGGCTGGATCCTCGGCCACAAGATCGACGGCACCCAGGCCGAGAAGGTCCGGGTGCCCTTCGCCGACACCTCCACCTACCCCGTGCCGGCGGGCGTGTCCGACGAGCAGCTGCTGATGCTGGCCGACATCCTCCCCACCGGGTACGAGGTCGGCGTGCTCAACGGTCAGGTCCGGCCCGGCGACGTCGTCGCCGTCGTCGGGTCCGGCCCGATCGGCCTCTCCGCCATGATGGGCGCCCGCCTGTTCAGCCCGGCGCATGTGATCGCGATCGACATGGCCGACAGCCGGCTCGAGGCGGCCAAGACGTTCGGGGCCGACATCGTGATCAACAACAGCCGCGAAGACGCGCTCCAGATCGTGCGCGACCTCACCGGGGGCCTGGGCGCTGACGTCGCCATCGAAGCCGTCGGCGTGCCCGCCACCTTCGAGCTCGCCGCGGAACTGGCCCGACCCGGCGGGCACATCGCCAACATCGGGGTCCACGGCCAACCCGTCTCGCTGCACCTCGAGGACCTGTGGATCCGCAACGTCACCATCACCACTGGCCTGGTCGACACCTACTCGACCCCCACCCTGCTGCGCCTGGCCCAGGGCCATCAGGTCGACACCAACCGGTTCATCACCCACCACTTCACGATGGACCAGTTCGACGAGGCCTACGACGTGTTCGCCCGGGCCGCCGACACCGGCGCCCTCAAGGTCATCCTCACGCGGAGCTGACCGAAGGAGGCCGCGACCGGCGTGTCGCCGGTGGCGACCTCGACGAGGGGCTCGTCCCGTCGCCGACAGCCGGTACCGACGACAAGCCGTGACTCGCCAGCGGTCGCACGTCCGTCGAGCGACGCGGAACGGCCTTCGCACCTTGTGCCGCCGTTGCGCTACCGGGCGTACGTGAAGATCGTCGCTGATCTCTCTCGAGGCTCCGTCGGTGGCTCGACCGTCGTTCGAAGTCGTGACGGGTTGGACCCCACCGGCTACCGGTAGGCGTCGGAGCGGGAACCGAACCAGGAGCGTTTGGGGCGGGCTGCTTTGGCCTGTCGGCGTTCCTCGGCGCACTGGCATCGCTCGGAGGGAGGCACGTCGCCGAGCACCTGCTCGACGTGGTTGCCACAGCCCTTGTAGGTCGGACGGTTGCAGGTGGGACACTGCGCTCGGCTACACATACCCCCAAGGGTATACCGGTTGGGGTGGTTCGCGGGCAGCTTCGATCCGGTTGGGCTGCCCCTGATCAGCTGGGTCCCGACGCCGGCGCTGCGGGACCCACGCCCCATCCCCATCAGCCGCCGCGCTCGGCCTGCAGCCAGCCGAGCGACTCAGGTGAAGATGATCTGGCCCCCAGCTGCGTTCTCGTAGAACTCGCCCACGGTGATGATGTCGTCGGTCTGCTCGACGAAGTCGTCCTTGGTGAAGCCGAACATGTCGACCGAGGCCTTGCAGGCGTAAAGACCGGCGCCGGTGTCGCTGATCATCTCGATGAACTCGTGGATCGGGGGGATGTCCAGCGCGGTCATCTTCTTCTCCATCATGTGGGTCGCGATGGCCGACATGCCAGGGAGGCCACCGACGAGGGTGGCCATGTGCATGCCGGGGTTCCAGAGGTGGCGACCTTGATGTGCTCGATGCGCTTGGCGGCGCCCACGCAGCCGTCGCACGCGTGGCACTACTCGCGACGATTGTGGCCGCGGCAATCGTGACCCGTCTGGAACGCTGACCCGATGGCTGTCCCCAGATGTTCAACTCGTGTTCGACTGCCGGCCATGAGCCTGTCGCTAGGGTCGATCGAGTGGAGTACCTGGCCACAGTTGCCCTAGACGCTCACGCCCCCTCGTCTGATCCGGAACGGGCCGTGCCGTGACGAAGTCCCCCGCGAGAGCGATACGTCGCGCTGGATCGTTCCTGGAGGGGCCACTGGCCTTGCGTGCCCTCGAGTCCTACTCATCATCCGGTCAGTACACCGGCGCGTGGTTCGAGAGCGCCGGTCGACCGAGCGACCCGGCCACCGGGGTTCCGGTCGACCCGGCACCGAGTCGGTTCAGCATCGAGGATCTCATGTCCCTCGCCTTGCTGGATGTCGGCCTCGAGCCCAAGACCATGATCGGGCTTCTCGATCGCGACACCGAGATCGCATCCCTGCTCGGTCGTATCGACCCCTCGCTCAGCCTTGCCGATGCCCCCGACCCGCGGGACGAGAGCGAAGGCCCGTGGGTGCCCGCAACCCAGCTGTGGAAGGTGCTGCGCAGTGTCCCCCAGGTGGGACGGGCCCGCGCGTCGAAGCTGATGGCCCGAAAGCGGCCACACCTCATTCCGATCTTCGATCGCCATCTCGCCGAAGCTCTCAGGTTGACCAAGCACGACAACGACTGGTTGATCATCCAACAGGTTGTCCGAACTCACGCTCAGCGCCTCGCCGAGCTCCAGTTCGAGCTCCAGGCCAACCACCCCGGCGAGGGACGACTCAAAGGACTATCCCAGCTGCGGATCCTCGACATCGTCATCTGGATGCGCTCCCACGGTGCCAGCCAGTCCGACCCGGACCTGCTGCTCGAACTCAACCAGGACGCCTGACGCCCTGCGGCTTCAGTCCTACGAGCTCGGTCGGACGACGGAGCAGACGCACAAGGGCCGCCCTCGTCAGTCGCGCCAGGTCCCGAGCTCGTAGGCGGCTCGGGACAGTGCGTCGCGATGGTCGGGGTGGGCGATGGCGATCAGGGCGCGGGCGCGTTCGCCGATGGTGCGGCCTCTGAGTTCGGCCACTCCGTACTCGGTCACCACCTTGTCGACGGTGTTCTTGTCTGTGGTGACCGCGGCGCCGGGCGAGAGGCGGGCGACGATGCGCGACCTCGAGGTGTCCCGGGTGGTGGAGTGCAGCACCACGAATCCCTGGCCCGCCGGTGAATGCATGGCCCCGCGTGCGAAGTCGGCTTGCCCGCCGCTGCCCGACCAGTAGCGCCCGTCGAGAACCTCCGAGTTGCACTGGCCGAGGAAGTCGACTTCGAGGGTGGAGTTGATCGAGACGAAGCACGGCTCCCGGCCGATCACGCGTGGGTCGTTCACCCAGTCCACCGGCAGCATCTCGACCACCGGGTTGTCGGCGATGTAGTCGTAGGTCCTCGAGGTGCCCAGCGCGAACGTGGTCACGACCTTGCCGGGCCGGGTGGCCTTGCTGAGTCCGGTGGCGGCGCCTGACTCGATCAGATCGACGACCCCGTCGGTCAGCAGCTCGGTGTGGATCCCCAGATCCCGGTGCTCGGTCAGCATGCCGAGCAGCGCGTTCGGCACGCCGCCGATGCCGACCTGGATGGTGGCGTGATCCGGTACGCGGTCGGCGACCAGCTCGGCGATGCGCCAGTCGAGGTCGGTGACCTCGGCGGGGGGAACCTCCAGCAGCGGGTCCGAGGATTCGCACCAGCCGGAGATCTGGCTGACGTGGATGTTGTTCTCGCCGAAGGTCCGCGGCATGTTCGGGTTGACCTCGAGGAAGGTGGGGATCACCCCGAGGAACCGGGCGCTGTAGTCGGCGTTGGTGCCCAGGGAGAAGAAGCCGTGGCGGTCGGGAGGGGCGGCACGGGCCACCAGCAACGAGCACTTGGTGGTGCGCCGGAGCAGTCGGGGCATGTCCGAGAAGTGCGAGGGCACCAGTTGGCAGCCACCGGCGGCGTAGGCCTCGCGCTCGATGATCCCGAGGAAGTACGAGATGTGGCGGAGTCGATCGCCGTAGACACCGTGAAGGTACGGGTGGTCGTACCCGGCGTGCATCTGGTGCACCCGCACGCCGTCGAGGCGCCCGTCGGCCGCCGCCTGGTCGAGGGCGTCCACCACCCGGGGTGGCTCACCGTTGGCCAGCGGGACCAGGATGTCGGCGCCCGCCTCGACCAGATCGACCGCCGCGTCGGCGGGCGACTGTTTGGCCGCGATGTCACCGCCGATGCTACGCATGTCTGACTTGTGGAAGGCGCCCGATGTGGCCACGGTCCGATGCCCAGCGGAGCGCGCCGGCGCGCCGACCCCCGAAGGCCAGAAGCGAGATCGAGGTGAACTCGATCGTGACGATCGGCGCTGGCCTGGCCGAGCGATCGTCGAGAGGCTCCAAGCGCAACCTGCCACGGTCCAGGTCCACCATCCGGCCGATGACACTCGGTGCGGCGCGCCCGCGATCGGGGCGAACCTCGATGATTCCGAAGCCCTTGCTGACGGTGCTCAGCAGGCTCGAGGTGCACGTGGGGTCAACGGATCCCGGGAGCTCCGGATGGTCCCCGACTGCCGCGAGCCATTCGCGGAGCCACGAGCCGGACGCTGGATCGCACCGCCGTATGTCGGCCAGCCTCGTGGCCACGAAGCCGTCGTAGTGCAGGTCGGGGGTCAGACGGGCGAGGACCGCCCACTTGATGCCCACCGCCGCGACGGAGCCGTTGATCGGCTCCAGGCGCTTGGGCCGGGTCGCCAACTGAACCAGGCGGCCGTCGCGGGACGCGTCCCGCAAGCTCCGCATCGACTCGGCACGCTTGGTCATCGACCGCTGGGGTGCTCGCGGACCCGACCGGCCGCGGCCCGGTGATGTGGCAGGTTCACCGATGCGCGACGCATGGTGCCAAGTGGACCTCGGCGCGGCCGGATCCACAACCCACCCCGGCCAGTCTTGAGGCGCGGTTCACGTGGTGGCCGGGTGCGCGTCGGTTGGTTCATCCGACATTCACCAGGCGGTGAACATCTCGCGAACCATCCTGGGACGGCGAGGCGACAACCGGCGATCGGGATAGTCGTGAGGGAAGCGTCGGCTCGTACCGGCGTGGTCCCCCGTAGCCCAGCCCTCCCTCGACCCGATCGGGCTGGACTGCGGGGGACCTCCAAGCTGCTCACCGCTGGAGGAGTGGAGTGCATGTCGTCTGACCGCCCGTCGCTCGGTGGCTCGGCATCACCAATGGTCGCCGCGACACGTGGATGCTGTGGGCCCGGCTGTACGCACTCGGCATGGTTCTGCTGATCTGGGTCATCCTGACCGAGAGCGGATATCTGGTCGGGGCCGCTCGGGGTCGCGGCTCGCCGCAGCTCTGACTTGTCGCCACCATCTCGACCCACCGTCGGCGGAGCGAGCGTGGCCGCCCCTAGAAGGCTGGCCCCCGATCCAGGTATGTTCTCGGGCGTGAGGGAGGGCGAGTACGTGATGGCGGCGCCGCGTCGCGTGACCCGGTCGCGCCGGGGACCGGGCGTAGCCGAGTACCGCATCCGCCTCGATCCCAAGCCGCCGCCGGACGTGTGCGAGCGTCTACAACGCCGACAAGCCGAGCGACGCCCCACAGGCGACGCTTCGTCCCGATGGATTCGTCGTGCTCTGCCCCGAAGGCGACATCGCCAGGCGACTCGACCTGCTCCGCCAGCATTCACTCGGCCGACTGGCCGAGATCACGATCGACCTGCGCGACGAGCCGTAACGAGATCAGGCGCTCAGCCGGGCGAGTTCGTCCCGTGCCGCATGTTCGACCAGCAGCGCCCGGAACGACCGCACCTTGGCATCCTCGGTGGCCTTGGCCGTCCGGTCGACGACCTCCGCGACGACCGCCGAGTCCACGTCTGGGAACTTCTGGGTGAGGCGATTGACCAACTGCGGTCGTTCCGACTCGAACGGGTCGATGTCCTCGGGGGGAACGTCAGACTCCGGCATGCGCTGCCTCCTCAGGTGAGCACTGACCATCGGGAGTGCGAACGGTAGGGGAAGACCGGCCCGATTGTCGTGTCCGACGTCGTTACGGCGTCGTGAACTTTCGGCTCCGGAGTCGTCGGGAGCCTCTGACGAACCCAGGGGCGATTGAATCGATAGGCCGGTGCGAGGCCGGGGCACTTTTCGGTGTACCCCGGCCTCCGTGTACCCGGGGTCAGGGCTGGGTTTGGCGGGCCCAGCTGAACGGCCCGAACGCGGTGGCGCTGTCGCCGTTCGCGGTCGGATCGACGGTGATCTTCAGCCACTCGAGCGGCGTGGTGCTGCCGTGGACGACCACCCGGTGGAAGTTCGCCACGTCGTAGCCGGGGTGGATGCTGTAGTCCGAGACGCACGGTGTCGACAGTTCCCAGGTGCATGCGGCTGTCGGCGAGAGCGGGTTGTCCGAGCGGTAGGTGTGCGAATCGCCGTTGATCATGAGCACCGGCTTGGCGTAGTCGGTGGTGTGCGAAGCGATGCTCTGCACGAACGGCTCATAGCCGGTCTGGTGGCTCGCACCCTTCTCGGGGTCCCACATGTCGGCCTGGGCTCCGATCACGACGCCCTTCGCGTGGGTGAGCTTGGCGGCTGCGAACGCGGTGTCGAGCCAGTGGAGGTCGGCCTGGGTCCGTTCCCTCCGAGCCTGGGTCTGCGCGGCCGTCTCGACGGGTGCGCCGTACCAGACGTCGGCGTCGTTGTTCGAGCCGCCCGGGAGGTCGATGGTCGCGAAGAGGATGCCCGCCTGGTACCACAGGACGTTCTCGACGAACTTGGCGTCGCTGGGGTAGCGGCGGTCGTACGCGGTGGCCTGCGAGAGGACGAGTTGCCTGCGGGCGCCCAGCGTCACGTTCGGGTGCGGGAAGAACGTCGAGCGAATCAGGTCGAGGTTGGCCACGGGATCACCGTTGGCGTAGTCGACGGGGTTCCCGTTGCTGTCGAGGACGTAGTCGATCTGACCGGTCGTCGAGTTGTACGCCCCACCGCCCTCGGCCTTCTTGTTGCAGTCCGTGGTCTCGTTGTCGCCGGGGGTGTACACGAGCGGGTCGGCGAAGTTCTTCCAGAGGTCGAAGACCTGCTGGTCGTAGGCCTGGGTGCAGTACTGCTTGCCCGAGTGGATGTCGCCGATGTGCATGACCAGTGAGACATCGGGGTCCGCGTTCACCGAGTCGATGAAGGCGGGCATGGCGCTCATCTGGGCCGTGTCGGTTGGGCTGGTGCCATAGGGGGAATCGCCGTAGGCCGCGAACGTGAACGGCCTCGGGCTGGCCGTCGTGGCCGTGGTCGCCGACGCGGGAGCGATTGCGGTCACCCCGAGCGACGCGGCGCCTACCGCCGCAACGATGAGAGCTTTCCAGTGCATGGGAAGGTTCCTCCTGGGAGACCCGATTGACTGCGGCGGAACCTATGTCGGGCATCTGACGGCCAGTTGGCCGTGGTGCGGCCGGAGGGTGGCTGCTCGGAAAACGGTGTGTGCTGATGGCTGCTCGCGTTGTGCGTATCGCGGCGTCGTCACCCGAGGTTCGTTTCATGGCTGCCAACTGTTCATGTGGGCAGGGACGGAAGGCCCTACGGGCGTCGGCTGCGAGCAGCGACGCTTGAGGTGCTTGAGCCGTGGTCCAGCCCCGGAGGATCGAATGATCGAGAAGCACCGCCAGCCCCGGAAACGTGTCGTGAAGGTGACCTTCAGCATCCCGATCGAGTGGATGGATCGAGGCGCGTCGGTCGTGGGTGATTTCAACGACTGGGATCCGACGGCCACGCCGCTGCGCAAGAGGGGTTCGGTTCGCATGGTGTCGGTCGCGCTCGAGCCAGGACGGGTGTACGCCTTCAGGTACCTCGACACGCTCGGTCGCTGGCACGACGATCCCGCGGCCGACGACGTGAGACCGAACGCATCCGGAGGCACCGATTGCGTGATCGACCTGCGCGACCCACAGGATTCGGTCCGTTGACCGACGCCTCCGATCCGTTGGCGACGTGCGCTGGCTCGCGGGCAGCCGAGACGCCGGGAATTGTCCGGTCCATGTCATGACCATCGAGCTCGAAGCGAAGCTGATACCCGGCAAAGGGTTCCGGATGCCGGCCCTCGAACAGCTGGTGGACGGGGCCGTGGCCGTGCCGCAATCGGTGGTGGAGCTCTCTGCCACCTACTACGACACCGTCGATCTGGAGCTGGCGGCGCTGGGGCATCACGCTGCGCTGCCGTCAAGGTGAGCCCGGGCCATCGTGGACCCTCAAGCTCCCGTTGGTCTCGCCGAGCGGGCTGATCGCCCGCGACGAGCTGGGCTTCGTGGCACCGCCCGATGCCGTCCCGGGCGAGGCCCGTGACCTGGTCCGAGCCTTCACACGGGGCAAGGAGCTCACCACCGTGGCGCGACTGCACACGAGCCGAACCCCTTTGGAGGTCCGGGACGCCGACGGCGACGCATTGATCGAGATCGTCGACGACTCGGTTTCGGTCATCGAAGGGGCGAGCGAGCTCGACGAGTTCCACGAGGTCGAGGTCGAGGCCCGGACGGATCGGCCTCGTAGCCGTCAGGCGTTCGATGCCGCCGTGGCCGCCCTTCTCGACGCCGGCTGCGACGCCCAACGGCCGCTCCCAAAGCTTGTCCGTGCCCTCGGTCGACGAGCGCAGGAACCGCCATCGGTCGTGGTGGATTCGGTGGGATCGGACTCCACCGCGGTCGATCTGACACGCCACCTGGCGGCGGTGTCGGTCACTGAGCTGCTCATGCGCGATCCCGGCGTTCGCCTCGGTCGCGATCCCGAATCCGTGCATCGCTACCGGGTGGCAACCCGACGTCTCCGCTCTGACCTCCAAACCTTCTCGCGCGTGCTCGACCACACCCGAACGGCCGCGGTGCGCGATGAGCTGCGCTGGCTGGGTGCTGCCGTGGGTCCGGTGCGCGACCTCGACGTGCTCGGGGCCCGCCTCGAGGCCAACGCCCGCGAGCTGTCTGACCGGGACCAGCCCGCGGCGTCTGCGCTGCAGGCTCGGGTGGCCGCGACGCGAGCCGACGCCCGCCGGCAGCTCCTCGAGGTGCTTCGTTCCGAGCGCTACGACGGTGCGCTGGTCGCGCTCATCGAGTTCGCATCGGCGCCACCTGTCGCGGCCGATTCGACCCATGTGGCGTCCGAGCCTGCCGTCGACCTCGCCCGCCGCCTCGTCTCGCACCGTTGGAAGCAGCTCGCCGCCGCGGTCCTCGAGGCCGGCGACGAGCCGTCGGACCTCCAGCTGCACCAGATCCGCATCGCCGCGAAGCGCTGCCGCTACGCGGCCGAAGCGGTCGCGCCTGTCATCGGACGGCCAGCACTGCGCTTCGCGGCGGGCATCGAGGAGGTGCAGACGGTCTTGGGCGACCTCCACGACACGGTCGTCGCCGAGGCCTGGTTGCGGGATGCCGCGAGCGACCTCGCCGACAACCGCGTGGCCATCGGCGGCCTCATCGCGGTCGAGCGACGGGAGCGGGACCGCCTGCGGGGAGCATGGCCGGCGGCCTGGCATCAGGCATCGAAGCGAAAGCACCGAGCATGGCTGTAGACACCGAACCACGGACCGTTGCTGCGACCCTGGACCAGAAAGCCTCGAAGCACGACATCGTACGGGAGCTCGGGGAACCCGCCCTCGTGCTGCCTGCGTTGGTGAACAAGGCACTCGAGGCCAACGACCGGGCCAAGTACTACCTGACCCTGCTGCAGGCAGCCGCCGCCAACGCTGAGCGGCCCGACCGCACGGCCCCGTCGCTGCACAGCGAACGCCTGGCCGCCGGGGTCAACGAACAATGGCTCGATCAGGTCGTGACGTCATCGGTAGCGAGCGATGACGACGATGCCTTCGTCCTGCCCCGCGTCGAGGAGATCCACGGCCAACTGTTCGGAGCGATCGCCGACATGCTGACCCCGTTTGCGGCAGCCGAGGTCGAGGAGTCGCCCGACCCTGATCGACTGGACCAACTTCGGAAGGGAGCACCGGACTTCGCCGGCGACCGTGTGCCCTACGACTACCTCCGTTCCATCACCTCGGGCGATCGCTCGGCGGGCGACTCGCTGCACCTGCTGGTCATGGACGCGCATCGCGCGCTCAATCGGCTCCAAGCGGACATCGCCACCGAAACCCTCGAAGGTGCTGCTGTCTACGGCATCCGCGATGAAGACCGCCGGTTCATCGCCGCGTTCATGACGGGACTACATCGAACCGCCCCGCTGAAGTTCGACCATCCTGGGCTCGGGACGACGGCGACACAGGTCGCGGGGCGCCTGCTCATCCAGAACGACATCGGGACGACCGAGGCGCACGTGCTCGTCGTGGCCGTCCAGGGTCCCGTCGTGACCGTGACCTACACCGACGTCCACCGCCAGCGACTTGGGTTCTTCCGCGACATGCTCGATGGGTTCGACGTCACGTGGTCGGGCACCTCGCACCGATCCGACGATGCGGCCCTCGGCGAGCACCACCTGACGATCGCCCGCTACGAGGCACCTGACCCGGATGCGCTCGTGCGGTACCTCGACCACCTCGGCTCGCGGCTCGTGTTCCTCATCGACTGGAACCGGGCCCGCAAGCGGCTCGTGCCTTTGGTCGGCAAGAAGCCAGCGGTCGCGCTCCTGCGGTGGGCCGCCGAGGCCGAGTGTGGGCACCGGGGGTTCCTCGAGCTCGGCGGCGATCGCCTCATCTATGCCGCGGTCGAGGGGGCGATGAAGGTGCCACCGCCGTATGGGACGCCACTCGTCGAGGTGCTCGGCGCGGAGGAAACAATGGGGGTCCTGCGGTTCGCGCTGCAGGCCACCGCCCGAGGCCTCATGGACCGCAAGTCGCACCGCTTGATCCGTGACGAGATACGCGTCGAGCTCCTCAGCCACCTCCATGGCGCTCAGGGCCAGATGCTCGAGGCGGCCTCTGACCACGGCAGCCTCGTCGTCGAGGCGAGCCAGGTGCTGCGCATGGCCATCGTGCGCCTGCCTGATGACGAGGGACGCGAGTTCGTGCAGCGAGCTTCTGCTCGAGCCGGCGCGTGGGAGCACCGCGCCGACCAGATCGTGATCGCAATCCGGACGGCGGCCGGCCGCGCCGCGGGAGGCGAGGTGCTCGCCAGCCAGATCACCACGCAGGACGATGCCATCGACGCGCTCGAAGAGGCCGTGTTCCAGCTGACCCTCCTCGCCCCCGAGGCCGCGCCCGTCCTCCGGCCGGTCTTGGAACCGTTGGCTTCGTTGGCCGTGGCCGCCGCGCAGGAGCATCTCAAGGCGCTCGAGATCGCTCGGCTCGTCCTCGATGATGCCCGACCGGACGACACCGAGGACTTCCTGCTCGCGGTCGACCGGATCGTCGATCTCGAACACGATGCGGATCGGGCGGACCGAACGGCTCGCGCCGCCATCACCGTTGCCGCGGCCGACTTCCGCATGCTGCACGTCGCCAATGAGGTCTCGCGGGCGATCGAAGACGCAACCGACGCGCTCATGCGCTCGGCCCTCCAACTCCGGGACCAGGTCCTCGCCGAGGTGATCACCCGATGAGCGAGCAATCGACGGCCATCACGATGCCGGTGCCGGTCATCGGCCAGACGAGCATCCGCGAGGTCGGCGTCGAGGAGGTCGGCAACAAGGCGTACAACCTCATGGCCATGAGCGATGCCGGCCTTCCCGTCCCGCCCGCCTTCGTGCTCACGACCGACCTGTGTCGATCATTCGAGGACAGCGGCCGGCGGCTCCCCGCGGAAACGGGAGAGTTGGTGCGTCGAGGCATCGCCACCCTCGAACAGGCGACCAGCCGCACGTTCGGCGGGAGTCGTCGGCCGCTGCTCGTGTCCGTGCGGTCCGGTGCTCCGATCTCGATGCCCGGCATGCTCGAGACCGTCCTGAACATCGGCCTCGATGACGTCACCGTTCGCGGATTGTTGCGCTCGACCGGTGACCCGACCTTCGTGTGGGACTCCTACCGCCGGTTCATCCAGGCCTATGCCGAGGTCGTCGATGGTTGCCCGTCAGAGCCCTTCGGCGCGGTGATCGCCGACGCGCTCGAGCACGAGGGCGTCCCCGCGGTCGACGAGCTCGACGTCGCCGCTCTGCAAACCGTTGTCGGCCACCTACAAGAGGTCTATCGATCGCACACCGGTCATCCCTTCCCACAGGACCCGATGGACCAACTCACGCGGGCCGTCGAATCGGTGCTGCGCTCGTGGTCCGCACCACGAGCCGTCGACTACCGCCGAATGGAGCACCTCGATGACCGGGTCGGCACCGCGGTGACGGTCCAGGCGATGGTGTTCGGCAACATGGGCATGCGCTCGGGTTCCGGTGTGGGCTTCACCCGGGATCCGGCCACCGGCGAAGGTCACCTCTACGTCGACTTCCTCCTCAACGCGCAAGGCGAGGACATCGTGGCCGGCCGGAACGCCGCCCGCGATTCCGATCAGCTCATCGCCGCAGTTCCCACCCTCGCCCACCAGCTCCAACGGGTGGCCAAGCGACTCGAAGCTCTCTTCCTCGACGCCCAGGACTTCGAGTTCACCGTCGAGGACGGCACGCTCTGGATGCTGCAGACGCGGAGCGCCAAACGGACACCGTTCGCCGCGTTGCGCATCGCCTGCGACCTCGTCGATGAGGGTCTCATCGATCCGGACACCGCGTTGCTGCGACTGCAGCACTACGACCTCGACCAGATCACGACCGCACGGCTCGAGGTGGACGCTCCCCCGATCGGACGGGGCATCGGAGCCGGCCGCGGTGTGGTGTCGGGCCAGGCCGCCTTCAGCGTTGACAGCGCACGGCGGCTCGCGCGCAACGGTGCGCCGGTGATCCTCATGCGTAGCGCCGCGACGACCGACGACATCGCCGGACTTGCGGTCTGCGCCGGCCTCGTCACCACCTTCGGTGCCCGGACATCGCACGCGGCGGTGGTCGCCCGCCAGCTCGGCGTCGAGACCGTGGTCGGCTGTGCCGACATGGTGATCGAAGCTGATCACGAGCGGGTCCGCTTTCCCGACCACGACGTGAACGAGGGCGAGCTCATCACCATCGACGCCAACCAAGGCCTCGTCTACAAAGGCGAGCTCGCTGTGACGACAGAGCGGCCCACCGACTTGATCGAACGCACACGCGCCTGGAGCGACCGACGGGACTGAACGAACAGGCAGAGTGATCTGAGGGCGCTCGGGTGCGGGACCTACTGGTCAGCGGCGAAGTGCTCGGAACGCGGCGTACACCAAGAACGCGGGCCACACGATCGCTTTGAGCACGGCTACGGCGTGGCCGGTGACGCCGTCGGCTTGCCGCCAGAACCAAACCAAGGCACCGATCAGTCCGAGCCCGTAGACAGCTCCACCCGCGGGCGGCGGTGCCGGCCGCGCTTTGAGGTCGTGGTGGTCTTAGACGTCAACCTCCCGCATCGAGTGCTCGATCACCGCTCGAACGTATCCAGCGAGATTGACGAAAGGCAGAGGCGAAGGTCCCGAGCAGGCCTGTGGGACCTTGGGCCCTGGCCGGCAGGGCAGATGGCTTCGACGATGGAGGTGTTCACCGTCGAGGAGCAGCCGATGGATCCGGTGTTGGTCGCGTTCACCACGAAGAACGGTTCGACCGCCGAGGTGGCGGATGTGGTCGCGCGTACGCTTCGGTCGCAGGGCTGGGCCGTCGAGTTGGTGCCGATCACTGACCGGCCCGATGTGGCCGGCCGTTCGTTGGTCGTGGTTGGCGCCCCGATCTACAACGGGCGTTGGGACCGACGGGCACGCGTGTTCCTCAAGCGACATCGCTCGAGGATCGCTTCGGTGCCGGTGGCAGTGTTCGGCATGGGACCCCGCGAAGCGACCGAGGAGGCCTTCGAACGTTCGCGTGCTCAACTGGACCGCGCCCTCGCCAAGCTCCGTTGGCTCCAGCCCATAGCAGTCACCGTGTTCGGGGGCGTTGACCCACCCAAGAAGCATCCTCGCCGTGACGTCCGGGACTGGGACGCCATCGACGCGTGGTGCGCTGAGCTTGCGGCGTCGGTCCGGGCACCGGTAGCGGGTACGGACTGACCGATGGCTCGCGCTTACAAGCTCGGGGCGACGCGGCGAGCGGTCAACGCGGTGGTCGCTGCGATGACCCGTCATGGCCTCGGGTCGAAATCGGCATACCTGTTGACGACGACGGGATGCCGCAGCGGACAACCGCGCACGACCCCGGTGATCCCAGTCGAATCCGACGGTCACCGGTATGTGGTGTCGCCCTACGGCAACGTCGCCTGGGTGCACAACGCGCGGTCGTCTGGCCAACTCAGTCTCAGCCGCGGCAAGCACACCGAGACGTTCCACGCGGAACCGGTCGACGCGGACGAGGCCGGGCCAGTCTTGCGCCTCTACCTGTCCCATGCACGGGTGACCGCACCGTTCTTCGACGCCCGACGCGGCGACCCGGTCGAAGCCTTTGTAGCCGAAGCCGCTCAGCACCCGGTGTTCCGGCTCAGCTCGCTGTGACCGACAACCCTCGCGTTGACTGTCCTACACGCGTTGCTGGGAGATGATCTGGGACAGTCGGCTGGCAGACGCCGCTCCCGTCGCATAGGAGTCGGGGCTCGACGAGCGCAGCGCGGCCATGGGCTCGTGGCTCGTTCAGTACCGCGGTCGGTCGGCGTACTTCACCCACTGGGGTGAGGCGTTCAAGTACGCCAGAAGCGGATCGACTTTCCGTCGGCGACTGGCCTCACGGGCGACCTCCCCCGCCTGATCCCTGCGGAGGCGAAGGTGCAGATCAGCGCTGTGTTGGAGGCAGCGGGAATGGCCGTAGCAGCTCGCTCGATTGTCTTGGGCGGAGCCGAGGAGGTCCCCACCGGCATCGACGACCGCCATCGACGGGAGGTCCAAGGCAAGAGCTTCACGAGCATCGAGAGGTTGGAGCGGGTCCCGAGATCGTCGAGATGGAAGCAACGGCGGTAGCAACCAAGCTGGATCGACTCGGACGCTGTGAACCGTTGATCGGCGTCTGCCGGACTCGAGGCAATGGAGGGGCGCCCTTGCTCGAAGCACCCGCCGCTCAAGCGATCCACACTGATGTGGCTCTTCCATGCAACGGGGCTGCATTGCGTCCGCCTCCTTGAATCGAAGGTCAAGAGCGCGCTCGGAAGGCGCGTGATGGCGTCGGGTCACTCCGGCTTGGGCGGGACCAGATCGTCCAACGACACGTCCTCGATGCTCTGGCGGCGTAGGTGCTCCTGTTTGTCGGCGTCGAACCGGCGGATCTCCTCGACCGGGGTGCGGCTGTCCGGCGTGATTCGCTTGAGGCGCACCCAGGCAGTGACCTCGGCGTTCGACAATGCGTACCCGGTTTCCCTTCGAGCTGCCGAAGCTGACCCCTGCGGAGAGCCCGTCGAGGGCGAGTGTGGATAGCACGGGCGCAGTCAGCTCCACGCTCGCACCGCGCTCGGACGAGACGACGACCGTATCGCTCCCTCTCATCTGGACCCCCAGTCCGGTCAGCCTGGACAGGAACTGAAACGACAGTAGACTGTCACATCAGTGCAGCTCGGCCCGAAGTCGAAGCGCAGGTGTCCAACTGAGGACCTTCGGCACTCGGACAGGGAGTGATCGGGTCCTTCGAGCGCCGCGCCTGAACCACTCCCCACGCGAGCGAATGTCGCCGGTCGCGCCTCGTGGGACCTACTCGTGCCAGACGTCGCCCCACCAGGTCTTGGGCTCGTAGTTGGCAAAGGCGATCTTCTCGGGCTTCGCCAGGCCGCGGACGCTCTTGTCGGCCACGATCGTCCACGGAGTGAAGTACATCCAGATGTCGACGGCAGCCTCGTTGCGGCGCTTCACCAGGTCGTCGTAGGCGACTTTGCGCTGATCGGGGTATCCGTTCTCGCGACCGATGTCGAGGTCGTGCTCGATCTCTGGCGTCGTGTACTGGTAGAAGTTGATGTTCACTCCGCCGTAACCATGAATGGTGTCGGCCGACCAGAAATAGTGGCTCTGGTCGGGGTCGGGCGCGCTGTAGATCTGAAAGAAGGCGAGCTCATAGTCACCTTTCACAACCTTGGTCAAGAACGACGTGCTCTCCAGAGACTCGAGCTCGACGTCGATGCCGGCGTCCCGCCATTGGCTCTGGACGAGCTGCACGACCTTGTTGGTGTCGACGTCGGCGATCGACGAGAGCGTGAAGGTGAGCGACGAAGCGCCAGTCTCCTGTTCGTACGCCGCGACCTCGGCCTTGGCCCTGTCGACGTCGTAGTTGGGGTAGTTGTTCTGGTCCTCGGGCATGCCCCACGGGTTGGACGGGGCGAAAGGTGAGCTCGTCGAGATCACACCGGCACCGACGTTCTCGGCAATCGCCCCACGGTCGGTCGCGTAGGCCAGGGCTTTGCGGGCGTGGGCGTTGGCAAGGGGGTTGGGCTTGTCTCCGATCGCCGGAATGGTGTTCGTGATCAGCGAACTGGCTTCGGTGTCCCAGTCCCTTATGACCGTGTAGTCGCCGTCGAGATTGTTGGCGTCCTCAGCGGCGGTCGTGAGCATCATGTTGAGGTCGCCCGACCGCAGGCCGAGGGCACGGCTGGCGTTGTCGGTGACGACCTTGAACGTGACCTCGTCGAGATGCGGCAGACCCTGCTGCCAATACGTCGGGTTCTTCTTGACCTTGAACGAATCGCCGGGCGTCCAGCTGTCGAAGGTGAAGGGGCCCGTGCCGACCGGATGCGAGTTGCCGTGATCGGCCGACGCGAGCGAAGCGGGGGCCATCATGAAGGTGCCGCCGCTGAGGTAGCTGCTGGGAAAAGCCGCCCACGGTTGGGTCATCTCGAAGAGCACGTTGTGTTCGTCGACCACGGACACCGACTTGAACAGACCGCTGATGGCTTGCCCCGACAGTGGCGCCGTCATGGCATCTTCGGTGTTCTTCTTGACGGCCTCCGCGTCGAACTTCTCGCCGTTCTGGAACGTGACGTCGTCGCGGAGGGTGACCTGCCACTTGTCGAACGTCTCATTGGGATACCACTGGGTGGCGAGCCAGGGCTTGGCGCTGCTGTCCTCACCGATCTCTGCGAGCGGCTCGAGCACGCTCGATATAACGAACGTTCCGGTCTGGCCCGCCTCGCTGTAGTGGGTATTCCACCCGACCGTCTCTACTGGAACACCAACCGAGATGGCGCCACCGTTGACGGGAGGACCCTCGCCTACCGGCGATGCCGATGCGCCGCCATCGCTCGGCGACTTCGTCGATCCACATGCCACCGCGGTCACCGCCATGGCAAGCGCCAGCGCCAACAGACTCACCCGCCAGCGTCTGGCCTGCGATCTGCCCTGCATGCTCGGAGCCACCATTCCCCAACCTCCTACGACACGGGCCAATCCTCTGCCTGTCTAGGTCAATCGACGTAGCGACCTCGCGCAGTGAAGTGGACACCGCCATTTGGGTCTCACGGCCCATTTGTTGGGTCCTGCGGACTCCATTCGCTTGTCTCTTCTGGGAGGCATCAACGAAGGAGCCGATGGATGAGAACCGCCTACCGCCGCGACTTCTGGCGGGCCACACCCAGTGCGCCGCCGCTGTCGTGGCGGTCGACTGACAGATCATCGAGCTGCTCGTCGTGCCAGTCGTCCCCGGCTACCGACACCGCATGAAGTCTCGACGGCCGTGGTCGGTGACGCGCGACAAGTTGTCGGAGCCGTTGCGTCTGCAGCAGTTCGACCGAGTCGATGTCGACGCGTCGAGGAATGCCGTGCAGTGCGCGGGCGTCACCGAGGCGCCGTCTAGCTCGATGAGTGCACGCAGTCGTTTGACAGTCTACTGTCACCTCGTGAGCCGCTAGCGGCTGTCGGCAGCCTTGGGCCGGTCGACGCTGAGCGGGTGGATCGGTCGTAGTCGGTTTGGAGGGGGAGCAGATGGTGATTCGTCGACGAGGTGCGCTGAGATACCTGGGTCTGGGCCTGGTGATCGTGTGGATGCTGGTGCTGAGCGCCTGCGCCAGCAGCAGCAGCGGAAGCGGCTTGCGCGCCGAGTCCTCGACATCCACGGCTGCACCAGCCGGTGGCGAGGACCTGCTCGGACCGGTGAACGCCGCGTCGGGCGAGCCCGTGAAGATCGGCTTCATCAGCGACGGTAAGTCCTCGTTCCTCGACAACACGATCGAGATCAGAGCCGCCGAGGCCACCACGAAGTGGTTGAACGAGCGAGGAGGCGGCATTGCGGGCCGGCCGATCCAACTCGACACCTGTGAGACGAAGGGCGAACCGGCGACTGCAGCCGACTGCGGCCGACAGATGGTGCAGGACAACGTGGCCGCGGTTGCGTTCAAGGAGGTCACCGGGGTCGAAGCCATGTGGACCCCGCTGCACGACGCCGGGATCCCGGTCATGGGGTTCACGTCCCAGTTACCGCTCTCGGCTGATGCGCAGTCGACGTACATCCTCAACGACTCCACGACGGCAGGGGTGCAGATCCCGCTCGGCGTGGCGAAGCAGGTCGGTGCCGACAAGGTCACCGTGGTGATCATCGATGTGCCCGGGGCGGCTGACACCGTCAAGTCCCAGGCCGGTCCGGCGTTCGAGGAGGCCGGCATCGACCTCGAGTTCGTGCGCATCGCGCCAGGAACCGCCGACATGACCTCGCAACTCTCGTCGCTCGCATCCGACGGTACGGACGTTGCGTTCGTCGTCGGCTATGACGCCTTCTGCATCGCCGCGTTCAAGGGGCTCTCGCAGGTCGGGTACACGGGTTCCGTCGCGTCGATCGAGCAGTGCTTCAGCGACGCGACCCGCACGGCGCTGACTCCGGACGAGCTGGAAGGGATCACCCTCTGGTCGCCGACAGCGATCGGGGACACCAGCGATCCCGACACACAGCTGTTCGCGGCGGTCATGAACAAGTACGGACCCGGCATCAGCACCACTGACTCAGCAGCGTTCGCGACCTTCGCGACGTTGACCGCGCTCCACGATGGCCTCGCGGGGCTCACCGGCGACGTGACGCCCGCCTCGGTCAACCAGGCGCTCAAGTCGATGCCCTCGACGCCGTTGCGCGCCGGTGGAAATCGCGAGTTCCGGTGCAACGGCAAGGCGGTACCGGAGTTTCCGGCCGTGTGCACTCGTGGCGCACTGGTCTCGACTCTCGACGCTCAGGGCAACCCGAAGGAGTACCAGTTGGTCAACTCCTCACCCATCCCGGACTGATCGGGATCGGCGTTCGTGAGTCACGTCGCGTCTCTCCTGCTCGGTGTCGGCAACGGTGCGGTCTACGCCGCGCTCGGCCTCGCGCTGGTGCTGACCTATCGAAGTTCGGGCGTGATCAACTTCGCGACCGGGGGGATCGCCCTCTACGGCGCGTACACGTATGCGGGGCTCCGCGCCGGTCAACTCCTGGTGCTCGTACCCGGGCTCCCCACCACGGTCGACATCGGCGGACCCATGCAGTTCGGTCCGGCTGCCGCGCTGGCGATCCTGCTCACGGCTCTGCTCGGTGCGCTCCTCTACCTCGTGGTCTTCCGTCCGCTGCGCAATGCCCCGCCCCTCGCTCGGGCCGTCGCATCGTTGGGCGTCCTGATCGTGATCCAGGGACTGATGGCCAATCGTGTCGGTACTGCACCGGTGACCGTCGCTCCGATCTTCCGCGTCCACCGGTGGTCGCTGGGGTCCGCGACCCTGCTGTCCGATCGCTTCTACCTGGTGTTGACGGTGATCGCGATCACGATCGGGCTCGCTGCGCTCTACCGCTTCACGCGCTTCGGCCTTCTGACCCGTGCCGCGGCCGAGTCCGAGACCGGCGCACTGGTGACCGGGATCTCGACCGACCGAACCGCGCTGGCGAACTGGATGATCAGCTGCGCGGTGGCGGGTGCAGCGGGGATCCTGATCGCCCCCCTCACGCCGCTCACCCCGATCACCTACACGCTCTTCGTCGTACCAGCGCTGGCCGCCGCAGTCGTCGGGGGGTTCCAGAACCTCATCCCGACCGTCATCGCCGGGATCGTCATCGGAATGGTCCAGTCCGAGGCCGTGGCCCTGGCGAGCAAGGACTCATGGCTGCCTCAGACCGGTTCGGCCGAGCTCGTGCCGCTCGTGGTCATCCTGGGTGCGCTCCTCTTGACGCGACGGGGGATCCCGACGCGTGGAGTTCTGCTGCGTCACCCGCTCGGCATCGCACCACGACCTCGGGGCGTCTTCGTCCCAGCCGCAGTCGGGTTCGCCCTGGGACTCGTCGCGCTTGTCGCGACCAGTGGCAACTGGCGGGCGGCGGTCATCACGACCTTCATCGCGGCGATCATCGCGTTGTCGCTGGTCGTGGTGACGGGCTATGCCGGGCAGGTCTCACTCGCTCAGCTCGCACTGGCCGGGGTCGCGGCGTTCACGTTGAGCGGGTTGACGGAGAGCTGGGGGGTCCCGTTCCCCATCGCTCCGCTGCTCGCGGCAGGTGTGTCGACAGTTGTCGGGGTGATGATCGGGCTCCCTGCGCTCCGGCTCCGAGGGATGACCTTGGGTGTCGTGACCCTTGCGTTCGCGTTCGCCATCGAGGCCGTGTGGTTCCGCAACACCGAGATCGTTCCAGTGGCAGGCGCGCGGGTCTCGAGCCCGTCGCTGTTCGGCCTCGATCTTGGCATCGGCACGGGACATGACTACCCCCGGCTCACGTTCGGACTGGTGTGCCTGGTGACGCTCGTGCTCGTCGCGGGGGGCGTCGCAGTGCTTCGAAGGAGCCGGCTGGGATCATCCATGCTCGCCGTGCGAGCGAACGAGCGGTCCGCAGCGGGCATCGGGGTGAACGTCACCGCAGTGAAGCTCGCGAGCTTCGCCATCGCCTCGTTCATCGCTGGGATCGGCGGAAGCCTCCTGGCGTACCGGGACGGGACGGTGTCCTTCAATGCCTACTCGACGATGCTCAACCTGACGCTGCTCACGACCGTGTACCTGGCCGGCGCCACCTCGGTCTTCGGCGGACTGCTCGCCGGGGTGCTGGTGGCCGGCGGCATCGTCTTCTATGCCGCCGACCAGTGGATCGACGTCGGCGACTGGTTCCCGGTCATCACCGGTGCCGCAGTCATCGTCACCGTCATCGCCCATCCCGAGGGGATTGCCTCGATCGGCCACCGGTTCGCCAAGCGTGCCCGCCGGACGGCGACGATCGAGCGCGACGACACCGCGCCAGATGGTGATGCGGCGGTGATCCGGCTGCCTGTCGACTCGGCGCCGTCGGCGGAACAGGCCCCAGTGCTCGACGTGCACGACCTCACGGTGCGCTACGGCGGTGTCACCGCGGTCATGGGCGTCTCGTTCCAGGTCGGGCCGGGTGAGGTGGTCGGCCTGATCGGGCCGAATGGAGCCGGGAAGACGTCCGTCATCGACGCCGTCACCGGGTTTGCCGCTGCAACCGGAGTCGTGGAGCTGTGCGGCGACAGCCTGGAGGGATCCCCTTCGCACCGGCGAGTCCGGAGAGGGTTGGCTCGCACGTTCCAGTCGCTCGAGCTGTACGACGACCTCACGGTGGAGGAGAACGTGAGCGCCGCCTCCACTCGCACGCCCCTGGAGCGGGACCGCTCGGGCGTCGAGCGCGCCCTCGACAAGGTAGGGATCTGGGCATTGCGCGATCGCTTCGCGAGAGACCTCAGCCAGGGCGAGCGTCAGCTCGTCTCGATCGCCCGTGCCTGCGCGTCGGACCCGAAGGTGCTCCTGCTCGACGAGCCGGCGGCCGGACTCGACACCACCGAGACCCTGTGGCTCGCACGACGGATACGGGAGATCGCCTCGGGGGACGTCGGCATCCTCCTCGTCGACCACGACGTGGGGCTGGTCCTCTCGGTCTGCGATCGGATCTACGTGCTCGATTTCGGCCGCGTCATCGCCTCCGGCGATCCAGCCGCCATCCGAGCCGATCGGGGCGTGGCCGAGGCCTACCTGGGCATGGAGTCCAACGCGCTGGACGCGGGATGACGGCGCAACTCGTCTGCTCGCACCTTTCGGGAGGCCGCGGTCCGACGACGGTGTTCCGCGATGTCGACCTGCAAGTGGCGAAGGGCGAGGTCATGGCCGTTCTCGGACCGAACGGCGCGGGGAAGACGACGCTCCTGATGACGATCGCCGGCCTCTTGCCCCCGCACGGGGGCTCCATCGAGGTCGACGGCGCCGGTATCCGAGGTGGACGGGCCGCCGCGGCGAACCGAGCCGGCATCGTGCTCGTCCCGGACGATCGCTGCCTCTTCCCGTCGCTGTCGACCAAAGAGCACCTCGCCGCCGCAGGAGGACGCCGATCCGACCCGAGGTCGCTGCTCGATCTCTTCCCACCTCTCGAACGGCGGTGGGATGTCGCAGCCGGCGCACTGTCAGGCGGCGAGCAGCAGATGCTGGCGATGGCGCGTGCCCTCATCCAGCAACCGAAGGTGCTGTTGGTCGACGAGATGAGCATGGGCCTCGCTCCGCTGATGACCGAGGCGCTGTTCACGACGATCCGCCGGGTTGCCGTCGAGCACGGATGCGCGATCGTGCTCGTCGAACAACACGTCAACCTCGCGCTGGAGGTGGCCGACGTGGCGACCGTGCTCAACCGCGGCAAGGTCGTGCTCGCCGGACCAGCCAACGAGGTGGCGTCCCAGGCAGACCTGCTCGCGGACGCCTATCTCGGCTCCTTTTCAGAAGCGCCCACGTCAGGTGAGTCGTCCGCGCGGGATGGCCACGTGCCATCCAATTGAGCCAGCAGTGCAACCGGATACCAGCCAGTGGAAGGGCGCACGAGCTCCCCGAGAGCCGAGGCAGACCACCAGGACTGCAATCGTTCCCACTCGGCGATGCCAGGCTCCCACGCCGGGCCGAAGGCGGGTTTGACTCACTTCGCCGTTTCGATGAGGGCGATCACGTCGGCCGGCCCGAGCGGCTGTGACCGGATGACGACGCCGAGGTGCCCGAGAGCGTCGGCCACGGCGTTTACCAGCGCCGGTGGCGAGCCGATGGCCCCGCCTTCGCCCATCCCTTTGTGGCCACCTGGGTTGGTGGGCTCTGGCGTCTCGATGTGTCCGTACTCGATCTGGGGAACCTCGGTCGTGGTCGGCAGCAGGTAGTCGACGAACGTGGTCGCGAGCGGGTTCCCGTCCGCGTCGTAGGGCAGGTGCTCGTACAGCACTCCACCGATGCCCTGCACGACTCCGCCGGCGATCTGTCCCTCGACCACGTTCGGGTTGATCATGACCCCGCAGTCCTCGCTGACGACGTAGCGAAGGATCTCGACGGCACCGGTATCGGGGTCGACCTCGACCAGACACATGTGGCAGGCGTTGGACCACGTACAGAAGCTCTCGGGTGTGTAGCGCGCCTGCGCCTCGAGTCCGAGAGGTGCGCCCGGGGGCAAGCTCCCCGGTGAGGTGTAGGCGAGCGTCGCGACCTCACGCATCGTCATCCCCTCGCTCGGTGAGCCGACCACGTGTGCCCATCCGTCGACGATCTCGATGTCATCCGGCGCCGCCTCGAGGGCGTGGGCGACGATGTCGACCACACGGGACCGCAGCTCGCGCGTGGCGAGCCGGACCGCCCCGCCGAGGATCACGGCACTTCTGCTACCGCCCGTGCCGGGTCCGAGCGGGGTGGCGTCCGTGTCGCCCTGAATGACGCGCACTTGGGAGAAGTCGACGCCGAGCTCGTCGGCGACCAGCTGACCGACCGTCGTCTCCAGGCTCTGTCCATGGCTCGCCCCGCTGTGAGCAACGTCGACCTTGCCGTTGGTACCGATGCGCACGTTCGCACCATCGGTCGACATCCAACCGAAGGCCATCGAGGTCGGTTCAGCGAAGAGGCTCATGCCGATGCCGACCAGTCGCCCCTCTGCTCGCCAGGCTCTCTGCTGCTCCCGCAGCTCCGCATAGCCGATCTGCTCGGCGGCCTGCTCGAGCGTCGCCTCGAGGCTGATGTGGTCGTACGGCAGGCCGGACGCCATGAGGTACGGCAGCTCGTTCTCGTGGATGACGTTGCGGCGGCGCATCTCGAGTGGGTCGATGCCGAGGTTGGCGGCGACCCGATCGATCATGAGCTCTCGGACGACGGTCTCGATCATCCACGGCCCGCGATAGGCACCCCGTCCCGAGGTATTGGTGAACACGCTCTCCGCAGATGCCGCGCAGTGCGACAACCGGTAGGGCCCGGGGGCGAGCATCGTCGTGAAGACGGCGGCCGACCCGCCAGGGCTGGGAAAGGACCCCGCGCTCTCGACGAAGTCGTACTTCGCCGCGACCAATGTGCCGTCTGCCTCGGTCGCCATCGTGACGGTCGCCTGGTCCTCGCGGGGGTGCTCGTCCGCCATGAGGTTCTCGCGCCGGTCCTGGATCCACTTGATCGGCCGACCCAGGCAGCGGGTCGCCAGCACGACGGCGAGCTCCTCCTCGCTGGGGTGCATCTTCAAGCCGAACGACCCGCCGACATCGGGCATCCTGACTCGCACCTGCGCATCGTCGACTCCGAGCGCCCGCGCCATCTGGGCGCGTACGCCATGGGGGCCCTGGGTGGAGATCCAGACCTCGAGCTCCTCACGTCGGGGATCCCAGGCGGCGATGATCCCGCGCGTCTCCATCGGGACCGTCAGGTATCGGTGCTGGCGAAATGTCTCGGTGAGCTGGAACGGAGCGGCGGCGATCACCGCGTCCACGTCGGGCGCGTTGCCGGCCGGGATCGACGAGTAGAGGTTGGACTCCAGCTCGGCGTGAACGCGCGGCGCGTCCGGATCCCGGGCGGACAACGGGTCGATGATCGGCTCGTCAGGTTCGATTTCGAGGAGGATCGCGTCGACGCCGTCCTCGGCCAGGTAGCGCGACTCGGCGATGACCATCGCGACCGCCTCACCGACGAACGAGACCACGTCGTCGGCCAGGAGGCGGTACGGCCGCTCCTGGCCGGGCGGCTCGTCGTCGACACGGTGATCGTGCAGGAACGCCTCGAGGTCGGCGCGACCGAAGACGGCGATCACGCCCGGGGTGGCGCGCGCCTCGTCGAGGTCCAGCGTCACGATGCGACCCTTGGCGACGTGGCTCCGTGCGAAAGCGGCGTGGAGCATCGTCGGCAGCTTGATGTCGTCGACATACTGAGCTCGACCGGTGAGGAAGCGAGGGTCCTCGTGGCGTGCGACCCGCTGGCCGACGAACCTCGCCGCGGCCGTCACTGACGCCCCGCACGGGCCGCGATCCGAACCGCCTGCAGGATGCCCTGGTACCCGGTGCAGCGGCAGAGGTTCCCGGAGAGACCTTGTCGGATCTGCTCATCGGTCGGGTCGGGGTTGTCCCGCAGCAGCGCGGTGACCGAGATGACGAACCCGGGCGTGCAGAACCCACACTGCAACCCGTGCGCTTCCTGAAAAGCCTGCTGAACGGTGCTCAGGCCTCCGTCGGCTCCACCGATCGCCTCGATCGTCGTCACTTCGGTGTCGTTGGCCTGCACAGCGAGCATGAGGCACGACCGCACGGCTGCACCGTCGACGAGCACGGTGCAGGCGCCGCAGACCCCGTGCTCACACCCGAGGTGGGTGCCGGTCAGGTCGCACTCCTCGCGGAGGAAGTCTGCGAGTGTGAGCCTCGGCTCGAGCGCGGCGGCCCGGTCCTCTCCGTTGACCGTCATCCTCACCGCGATGTCATCCATCCCGTGCCTCCTCGATCGCTTCTGTCAACGCTCGCCGGACCATCGCGGCGCCGACGCGTCGGCGGTAAGCGGCGTCGCCGTGGAGGTCAGAAGGGATCTCAGTGAGGTCCGAGACGGCCAACTGGCCCAACTCCTCGACCGCGGCGTCTGCGCTCTGACCCAGGGCCGCCCGCTCCGCCGACGCCGCACGCAACGGTGTGGGTCCCAGCCCGAGCATCCCGATCGAGCAACGTTCGATCCGGTCTGCCGGATCGAGCTGAACACCGACCACCGCCCCGGCGATGGCGAAGTCGCCGTGACGTCTCGCGAACTCGTGCACTGCGAACCCGCAACGTCCCGTCCAAACCGGGAAGCGCACGCCGACGAGGAGTTCATCATCCTCGAGCGCGGTCGACCAGAATCCCTCGAAGAAGTCTGACGCGGGGATCCGGCGACGGCCTCGGGGTGACGCCACCTCCATTTCCGCGTCCAGTGCGAGCGCCACAGCCGGGTACTCGGCAGCGGGGTCCGCGTGGGCGATCGAGCCGCCGACCGTCCCACGGTTGCGGATCTGGAAGTGACCGATGAAAGGGGACGCCATCGCCAGCAGGGGCACTCGTTCCGCGATCTTCATGTCGTGCTCGACTGTGGCGTCGACCGTGGTGGCCCCGATGACAACGGTGTCCGACTCGTGGCGGATGCCGCGGAGCTCGTCGATGCGTCCAATGTCGACGAGGTGGTCGAAGTACGCGAGGCGCAGAGAGAGCAAGGGAATCAAGCTCTGACCTCCGGCGAGCACCTTGGCGCTCTCGCCGTGATCGGCGATCAGCGCCAGCGCGTCGTCGAGGGTGGTGGGCGCGGAGTAGTCGAACCGGGAGGGCTTCATCGGGGCGGACGCTGACTCCAGCGGTTCGGCTCGGCTTCAGCGGCGACGCGCCTTGCCACCTCTGCGTCCCTTCGCAGCTCGCTGGCGATCAGCCGCCGGACTCCGATGTCGAACTCGAGCTCGCACAGCAGATCGCGGGAGTCCACCAGGCATTCGCCCACTGAGAACGACTCGAGCACGCACGCGTACATGAGCAACGAGCGCAAGACAGCTCGGTTCGCTCTTCGCGCATCACGGCGCACGGCCTTCTCCGCATCTCGCAAGCCAACCCCCTTTGCCAACCCGCCCCCGCGAGACATGTCAGTAGACTGCCAGAATCTCGTTACCGACGCCAGGCGCAGTGTCGAACGGGATGATGGCGCCGACCGGCCCGAAAGCTCATCGCGGCAGATGGGCGCCAACTGTCACTTCGATCGATGGCTCACGCCACTCCCTCAGCGCACGAGGAGTTGGGTTACCGCCGTTCGGCTGATCTTTCCGGACGACTGGAACGGGAGCTCGTCGTAGGGAACGACCACGAGCCGGCGAGGCACCTTGAAGCTGGACAGCTGGGTCCGGAGCTCGGAAAGCAGGTGTGCCGGGTCGGGACGTTGTCCGGCCTGCGCTCCGACGAGGCAGCCTACGATCTCACCTCTGTCGTCATCTGGGAGGCCGACGACGAAGGCGGCTTGCACGCCAGGGAGAGCCTGGACGACGGCCTCGACCTCCCGCGGCGCAACGTTGGCGCCGCCGGTCTTGATCATCTCGGTGAGCCGCCCGGTGTAGAACAGGAGGCCGTCGCGGAAGTAGCCACGGTCACCGGTGTGGTACCAGCCGTCCCTGTCGAAGGTCTCGTGCCGCTCGCGACGGTGAAGGCCCAGCATCAGGTTGGGGCCCCGGACACATATCTCACCCTCGGCCCCGTCCACGAGGGCCTGACCGGTGTCGGGGTCGACGATCTGGTGCTCCATCTGGGGCATCGGAGGGCCGAACGAACCGGATCGCCCTTCGGGGAGATCGTCGAGGTTCTGCGAGGCCTGGGCTGCCGTGTGCGGTCCGCCGGTCTCGGTCATGCCTAGCGATCCGTGTCGGCGCCCGGGCGGCTCGTAGAGATGACGGCGGGGGAGATCTCTCGTCGCAAAGGTCGGGTCGGCCCGCAGACGTTCGATCAACGTCCACCCGAGCACACGAGTAGGGCACTCTGCCTCCGCGAGGTCGAGCATGACGCCGCTGTCCATGCGCTCGACGGTGAGCACGGCGGCCCCGACGTGCAGGTGAGCGAGCAGGCAGACGGTCAGGCCACCGACCCAGAAGAACGGCATGTTGGTGAACGTCCGGGTGTTCTCGTCGAGCTCCGAGCGCTGAGCGATGTTCCATGCCTGGCGGAGCTGGGCCCCGTGAGAGTGCACGACCGCCTTGGGCTCGCCCGTCGAGCCAGAGGTCGAGATCACGAGCAGCGGATCTGCGGGCGTCACCTCGGCCTCGACCGCATGCAGGAACTCCTCGCTCACCCCCGCTCGTGGAGACTCGTGGAACGGTGCCATCGGTGTGGCCCACGCCCGCTGGTTCTCACCTGCGATCCACACCCGACGCAGGTTCGGAGCGTCGGTCAGCTGGAGCGGCTCGCCGGCTGACGCGCTGAGCTCCGGCCAGGTCTCCTCCAGGACCTCAGCCGTTCGGCGCCCGGCGGTCATGGCGCCGCTCAGCAACGTGTCGACGTCTGCGTGCCGGACAGCAACCCGTAGCTCGTTGCCGCGGTAGAACGAGCTCAGGGGAACCGCGACTGCTCCGATGCGAGTGGCGGCAAGGAAGGCGATCGCGAAGTCGGCGCCTTGCGGGAACAGGAGCCCGACGCGACTGCCCTTGCTGATCCCGGCGGCGATCAGATGCCTGGCCAGATGCTGCGACGAGGCATCGGCGTCGCGAAAGGTCAATCTTTGGTCGGGCGTGACCACCCAGTCGCGATCGCCGTGCCGCGCGGACGCGTGACGAACAAGCGCCGACATCGTCGGCTCGCCATTGAACAAGGAACTGTTCATGCGGCCAGTCTGCCGTGGGACCGCGAGAGCTGTCAGTGCGATGTCACGAGACGGAGTCTGCGCCGAAGTAGCCGATCAACGTGGCCGCCACGATCGAGCCGACCCACAGCTCGGTGACCGTGGAGCCTGATGCGTCGACGGCCACACGGATCGTCTTGGCCGCCTAGAAATATGGCCAGCTTGCCTAGCTGACAGATGTGGCAGTCCACTGTCAGAGGAGCTACTGTCCGGGCCATGCCCCGCGTCGCGCGGTATCACGAAGCGGTTCAACGGGAGCCACGCCCTCGACGGCGTCGACATCGACGTCGAGACAGGAGCGCGGGTTGGACTCGGCGCTGGGGCCGGTCCACTCGACCAAGCCGTGGCCCAGCGCAGCGACTCGATCCGCGAGCTCGAGGGCGTGGCCCGCCTGCTGCTCGACGATGAGCGACGCAGAGCCCTCGCGGATGCCGCCGCCGTTGTCCCACAGCTCATTCGAGTCGACGGTCCTTCCGCCCGAGCGAACTTTCGCTACCGATCGCGAACCCCAGACCGAAAAGAGGTTCCGTCATGCCTGACGAGGTGTCCCGCGCGATCCCGTCGATCCTGCAGCCCCTGTCGACCGACGAGTACGAGCCGCTGCCCCGGACCGAGGTCCAGCAGCAGGCCATCGACGCCACCGCGGAGACGAGCGCGGAGTCGTCGCGCCGGGTTGGTAGCTCGGTTCCGGCCTACGCGTCGAGTCGGCGGGGTACCGCGGCCGGCCTGGAGTCCCTCAATGAAGCCACGGGCATTCGGTTCTTCGAGCTGCCGCCGGAGGCGTCGCTCGACGACGAGGCGGCGGACGCAGCGTTCGCGTCCGACGGCCCGGTCATCGACGTCCAGACCCACTGGATCGCCCAACGCCCGACCCTCGACGAGTTCCGGTCGAGCGTCTCGTACGTGTACAAGCTGATGAAGCCGGACTGGTGGGACGGCATCGACGGGATGATGGCCTACGACATCGCCGAGTACCTCCGGTGTGTCTTCGTGGAGGGCGAGACCTCCCTCGCTGTCATCAGCGCAGCGCCTGGCAACGAGTCCGGCGAGATGTTCTTGCGGAACGACGAGATGGCGGGGATGCGTGAGCTCTTCGACCGCACCGCCGGCACCGGGCGGCTCCTGAACCACACGGTGGTCCGGCCGAACATCGGCGAGGCCGAGCGAATGACCGAGTGGGCCGAGACCTACAAGCCGGTCGGCTGGAAGGTCTACACGATGGGGCTGATGGACGAGTCCTGTGGGCACCCCATACCCGGCACCGGCTGGCGGCTCGACGACGAAGCCGCCGGCAAGCCGCTCCTCGACCAGGCGAGGGCCAGCGGCGTGACGGTCATCTGCGCCCACAAGGGCCTGAGCGGGATGGTCGACGCCGGCTCGCCGGATGACGTCGGCCCGGCCGCCGCGGCGTACCCGGACCTCGACTTCCTGATCTACCACTCGGGCTTCGAGCCTGGTTCGCCCGAGGTCGACTACAGCGAGGCGACCGCGGATCTCGGGGTCAACCGCCTGATCAAGAGCGTGCAGGAAGCCGGCCTCGGCCCCGGCGGCAACGTGTACGCAGAGCTGGGATCGACCTGGTTCCTCCTCCTGAGCCAGCCCGAGCAGGCCGCCCACACGATCGGCAAGCTTCTGCTCCATCTGGGCGAGGACAACATCGTGTGGGGCACCGACTCGATCTGGTACGGACCGACGAGGCCCGTGCTCGATGCGTTCCGCGCCTTCCAGATCCCCGATGAGATGTGCGAGCGCTACGGCTACCCGAAGCTGACCCCCGAGTCGAGGCGGAAGATCCTCGCCGGCAACGCGGCTCGGGTCTACGGCGTTGACCTCGACGAGCTCGTTGTCGCGTCTGCGACCGATGACCTGAGCTGGACCGCCCAGGTGACCGAGGCCTACGGCTGATCGGGTGGCGCCGTACGCACGACCAGCGGTCGTGCGTAGGAACAATCGGATCGGTCCCGGGCGATGGTCCCCGTGAGCGCGATGAAGTCCATCGCCGCGCTCGACAACAGCGACGGCAGGTCGGCCTGCCACTCCGGGAGGCAGGCGCGGGCGGCGATCGCCCACCGGTCATCACGTCTCTCGAACCGGTCGAGATATCGCCCACCGGTCACGGTCAGCGGGGATGACTCGTCAGGCAACGTGCCGACGAAGAGGTAGTAGGTCTCCGTGTGAGCGACATCGCCGTCGAGGTCGGCGTGGTGGTTGGTGATGTAGTGCTGGTGTCGGACCTGCGTGCGGTGGTAGGCGAACGCCCAGTCCAAGAAGTCATCGACCCCGCCGACGAACCCGACGTGATCGTCGATGGCGTCGTCGTGGTACGCCGACCGGGCCAGCGCGCGGTCCTGCCGGTCCATGCCTCGGCAGTAGCGCACGAGGCAGTCGTGGATCGCGATCCGATCGGCTTGTTCGCGGACCCAGTCCAGTGCTGCGGCTTCATCCATGGTCGGTTCCTTCCAGTGGTGGACCGTCCCAGGCGTCGAGGGCGGTGACCTCGGACAGGCTCTTGCGCGGGGATGGTCTCAGCTCCTGCGGGCGCAACCGCCCGACCGGTAGCAAGCAGGTCTGCACGTAGCCGTCCGGGATGCCGAGGAGCTCGGCGGTCTCGGCCGCTCGCTCGAGGTGGAGGGTCGTGATGCACGATCCATAGCCGCGCGACCTGAGCGCCAGCTGGAAGTTCCACACCGCGGGAAACACCGACCCATACAGGGTCGCCGTGGCGAAGTGCTCGTTCGTCTCGTTCCGTGCGATGTAGGGCTGGTAGCAGGGGAGTACGAGAAGCGGGACCTCCCCGAGGTGGTCGACGAGCCACTCCGTCGACGCCATGACCCGGCCGAAACCGGTGTCGGTGCCGATCAGGTCAGCCACGCGACCTCCCGTCATCGCGAGGTACGAGTCGCGGTAGAGATCGGCGATGACGGCCCGTCGATCAGGGTCCCGAATGATCAGCCATCGCCACGACTGCTGGTTGGTGCCGTTTGCGGCATGGAGGCCGATCTCCAGGCATCGGCTCACCTCGGCGAGGTCGACCTCCGCCTCAAGGTCGAGTGTGCGGCGGGCGGACCGAGTCGATGTCAGGAGCTGGTCGTTGTGCATCGGCGGCCTCGTTGCCTTCATTTGGTAGTGGACAGCGGTGACGAGTGACACCATAATCTGACAGTCGACCGTCACATTGTTGCACAGGGGATCGCCGTCCAAGTGAGGAAGTTCCGCACTGGACGAGCGTGGTGAAGGGGCGGGAGTCCTCGGCGAATAGGCCTGGCGACCGCCGGCGACGTGGCAGCAAAGCGTCACGATTCCGGACCAGGACGTCACTCCCGTCGAGTGACACCCGACTGACAGAACTCGCCTGGCGAGGTACGGTACGACCACCGGCAGGGGGCCGCCGGCCGATCTCGTCCAACGGATCCAAGGGGAGCGCATTGCAGGCTCAGAAGTCCGGTTCGGACCGATACGTCGTCATCTCGTCGGACTGTCACGCCGGTGCCGACTTGCGTGACTACAAGCCATACCTGGAGAAGCGCTGGCACGACGACTTCGAGAAGTGGGCGGAGTCCTACTTCGACCCGTGGGCGGACATCGACCCGGAGTCGGAGTGGAAGGCAGGCGTTTCGTCGTTCATGTCTCCCCTCAACTGGGACAGCGCCAAGCGTCTCGAGGCGCTCGAGACCGATGGGGTCGTCGCGGAGGTGATCTTCCCGAACACCACACCGCCGTTCTTCCCCAACGGGCTCCTCGCGGCGCCAGGACCCCGGACCGCCGAGGAGTACGACCGACGCTGGGCCGGCATCCGGGCCCACAACCGCTGGCTGAAGGACTTCTGTGACGATGCCCCCGGTCGACGCTTCGGGGTGGCTCAGCTGTTCATCGACAATGTCGAAGACGCCCTTGCGGAGATCCGGTGGGCGAAGGAGGCAGGTCTCCGCCAGGTGCTCCTACCATCGGACCATCACCTCAAGCTGCACAACCTGTACTACGCGGAGCTCGAACCGATCTGGTCATTGTGCGAGGAACTCGACATGCCGATCGGCCGGCACGGTGCGGTGGTGGGCTCGGCGATCGACGAAGCGACGGTTGACGCGGCCCATGCGATAGGGGTGTACGAGACGCTGTACTTCGGTCAGCGCACCCTGCCGCAGCTGATCCTGTCCGGGGTCTTCGAGCGCCACCCGAACCTCAAGTTCGTCTTCACCGAGCTCGGTACGGGAACCTGGATCTCCGACGTCATCGGAAGCATGGACGGCTTTGTGATGGGCTCGAAGTTGCCGGGCTCGGTCATCGCGATGTTCGCCGAGAAGGCGACCTCGAAGCTCACGAAGATGCCGAGCGAGTACTGCCGAGAGAACGTGTACCTCGGTGTGACCGTCACGCCGTCGTCGATGGAGCGACGTCGGGAGATCGGCCTCGACCGCATGATGTGGGGAGCAGACTTCCCTCACCACGAGGGTTCCTCGCCGTACTCGAGGCTCGCCTTGCGCGGAACGATGGCCGGGTATCCAGCGGAGGACATCCGGCAGCTGCTCAGCGGGAACGCAGCGGCTCTCTACGAGGCTGACATGGGTCTGCTGCAGAGGGAGGCCGATCGGGTGGGTCCGTCGGTGGACGAGGTCAACGAGCCTCTGCGCAGCGACGAGCTGCCAGACGACCCCAACTTCGGGTTCATCGTGGAGACCTACCTGGGTCTGAGCAACATCGTCGGCCCGAAGCCTGGCTGATCGTGACTGCGACCGAGAGCGACCTGCCGTCCTACCCAATCGTCACCAACGACGACCTCATGCTCGATCCCGTCTACCGGGAGCTTCAGCGGCGGCCGGCGTTCAAGGCCCAGATGCCGTTCGGTGAGCCGATCTGGATCGCCACGCGGTACGAGGACGTGAAGACGGTGTACGGCGATCGCCGGATGGGGAAGGCCGTCGGTCATGGCCGTGATACGCCGCGCACCAGCGGCGCGAGCCACGGTCATGACACCACCCGGCTCGACAACATGGACCCTCCGGACCACACCCGCGTGCGCAAGCTCGCCTCGGCGGCTTTCGCTCCGCAGCAGATCCGGAGCATGACCGGCTGGATCGAGCAGATGACCTCCGACCTGCTCGACGACATCGTCGCCAAGGGCAAGGGCGCCGACTACATGGAGCTCTTCGCGTGGAAGCTCCCGCTCCAGGTGATCGCCGGGATCCTCGGTGCCCCTGAGGAGTCCATCGGAACCCTCAAGGGCTGGGTCGACACCCTGACGGCGGAGCACCGCCCCTTCGAGGAGCGGTACGAGGCGTACATGAGCATCCAGGGCTTCGTGCGCGAGCTCATCGCCGTGAAGCGCGAGCACGAGAGCAACGACCTCCTCCACCTGCTGGTGCAGGCCCGGGACGACGATGATCGTCTGAGCGAGGATGAGCTGGTCAGCCTCTGCACGACGTTGTTCCTGGGCGGGTTCGAGACAACGGCCGCTCAGCTGGGCTCCACCGTCTGGACGCTGATGACCTACCGCAACCTGTGGCAGGAGCTCGTCGATGAACCGGAGCTGATCCCGAACGCGCTCGAGGAGCTGTGGCGGTGGATCCCGAGCTTCCGGCACGGACGTCCAATGATCCGTTGGGCGGCCGAGGACGTCGAGCTGAGCGACGGCATCGTGATCCCGGCAGGGGACCCGGTCCTCCCGGAGATCCAGGTCGCCAACCGCGACGAGACGGTGTTCGACAACGGCTGGGAGCTCGATTTCCACCGCAAGGACCCCGCTGCGCACCTGTCGTTGGCGTGGGGTCCCCACCGCTGCATGGGCGCCCGACTGGCGCACCTCGAGGTCGAGTCGACCCTGCGCGCCCTCCTGGCCCGCTTCCCCGGGCTCGAGCTGACCGTCCCGTCCGAGGACGTCGAGTGGTCTCGCGACACGTTGCTGCGCAGCGCCGCTGCGCTTCCCATCACCTGGTGAACCCAGAGAAAGCACAGGCACTGCACATGAGCGAGCTTCGATTCGACGGCCGGACTGCCATCATCACCGGTTCGGGACGGGGCGTGGGCCGCAGCCACGCCCTCCTGTTCGCCCAGCGCGGTGCTCGCGTGGTCGTAGCCGACATCGGCAGCGAGCTCGACGGCGCGGGTTCGTCGTCGGGTCCCGCCGATGAGGTGGTCGAGGAGATCAAGGCGGCTGGCGGCGAGGCCGTCGCGGTCTTCGCTTCCGTGGCGGAAGAGACGGGTGCCGCAACCATCATCGAGGCGGCGATGGACAGCTTCGGTCAGATCGACGTCGTGGTGAACAACGCCGGCATCGCCGCTCCGCTCGACTGGATCGAGAACCTCACGCTGGCCGACTACCGCCGGATGGTCGAGATCCACCATCTCGGGACGGTCTACGTGACGAAGGCCGCATGGCCGCACATGTCGGCGGCCGGCTACGGACGCGTGGTCAACACCACGTCCGAGGGCGTCCTCGGGATGGTGCCGAAGAACTCCAGCTACGCCTCGGCCAAGGGAGCCGTCCTCGGCTTCACGCGCGCCGTCGCGCTCGACGGCCTGCGACACGGGATCCACGTCAACGCCGTCGTGCCGAGAGCTTCGACCCGGATGTCGACGGCAGACGTCCTCGCGCACGTCTACGACACGCCGGCGGACGCCTTCGGATCTGGAGCCGAGATCCCATTCCCGCCGGACGCAGTCTCACCTGCGGCCGTGTACCTCGGACACGAGTCGTGCACCCTCGCAGGCGAGCTCCTCATCGCCGGTGGCGGCCAGGTGATGCGGCTGGCGCTCTCGGAGACCACCGGGATCACGGTCGACAACCTCACGCCCGAGGTCGTGGCGGAGCGCATCGGGGAGATCCTCGACATGGACGGAGCGCACGTGATGTCCGTCGGTGTGCTCACCTCGCTGGACCAGCTGTAGCGCTTCGGTGCCGTCAGGCGTCGTCGGAGGAACGCCGCCGGAAGGTTGAGGCCGGCGTGGCCACGGTGGCGCCACCATCGACGGGCAGGACCACACCGGTGAGGTACGACCCCTCAGCGCTGCAGAGGAACAACACGGCGCCGGCGACATCTGCCGGCTCGCCGAACCGGCCGAGCAGGTTGAGCTTCGATCGGATCTCGTCGAGGTTCCTGCCGCCGGAGGACTGCTGCATCATTGGCGACGCGATCAAGCCCGGCAGGACCGCGTTGACGCGGACGTTGTCGCGGCCATACGCCCCTGCGAGGTCGATCGTGATGCCGAGCTGCCCAGCCTTCGAGGCCGCGTAGGCCGTCTCGCCGGTGCCAGCATCTCGGATCCCGACGATGGAACCGATGTTGACGATCGACCCGCCCCCTCGTGCGACCAGGGCGGGGACGGCGTGCTTGCAGGCGAGAAAGGTGCCCTTCAGGTTGATCGCAAGGGTCTCGTCGTACAGCTCCTCAGAGGTCTCCAACAGGGGAGCGTGCCTCGCGATCGCCGCGTTGTTGACCAGGATGTCGAGTCCTCCGAAGGTCTCGGTCGCCGCCTCGACCATCCGCGCGCAGTCCGCGGCGCTGGTGACGTCGCCGACGCAGGCGACACTTCGACCCGCGAGACCGTCGAGCCCCCGCACGGTGTTCGCCGCTCGTTCCCCGTCCCGGTCCACGACGACGATGGCCGCACCTTCGCGCGCGAACGTGGTGGCGATCTGCTGGCCGATCCCGGACCCCGCGCCTGCATCACCGGAACCGGCTCCGGTCACGATCGCCACCTTGCCCTCGAGTCGTCCCACGTCGAACCCTTCCCGGCGACCGGCCTTCGGTTCTGCCGTTTGCTACTCTGGCACCCGGCTGCCACATTTGGCGAACAATCGTCAAGCGGGAGCGGTGGGAATTCGCTCGGGTCGGACAAGGGGTTGGTCATGACGATGACGTCGGCTGATGTGTACTTCGACATGTACGACCGCGCCCTCTACGCCGATCCGTACCCGACCTTCCGACGAATGCGCGACGAGGCACCGCTCTACCGCAACGAGAAGTACGGCTTCTGGGCGGTGACCCGGATGGACGACGTCGCCCGCGTGCTCAGCGAGCGCGACACGTTCAGCTCGGCCAAGGGTGGTGTGTACAACATCGCCGTCGCGGGCATCGAGCTCCCGCCGGGGCTCTTCATCTTCGAGGACCCGCCCGGGCACACCATCCACCGGAGCCTCGTATCGCGCCTGTTCACTCCCCGCGCCATCGGGCGGATCGAGGACCGCGTGCGGACGCTGTTCGAACAGGCTGCCGAGGACCTCGTCGGCCGTGACCGCTTCGACTTCGTCAAGGACTTCGCTCATATGCTCCCGATCCAGGTGATCGGGATGCTGTTCGGCCTCCCCGAGGGGGATCTGGCATCGCTGCGCGACACCTTCTACCGGGCGCAGAACGAAGGCACGGCCGAGGAGGGAGGCAACGCCCTGCGCGGCATCGCTGAGGCCGCCGTGTGGTTCAGCGAGTACCTCGATGCGCGTGTCGCCAACCCGACCGACGACTTGATGAGCCAGCTGCTGAACGTCGAGTTCGAGGACTCGACCGGCACCAAGCGCCTGCTGGAGCGCGACGAGCTGCTGAACTTCCTGATCCTGATCACCGGGGCTGGGAGCGACACCACGGTGAACCTGATCGGCTGGGCGGGTCAGCTCCTGGGCGATCATCCCGATCAGCGACAGATGCTGGTCGACGACCCCTCCCTCATCCCGAACGCGGTCGAGGAGATCCTCCGCTACGAGTCGATCTCGTACCACATCTGCCGAACCACAACCGGGGACGTCGAGCTCCACGGCGAAGTGCTTCCGGAGGGGAGCCTGATCGTGACGCTTCCGGGTTCGGCCAACCGGGACGAGCGCCACCACGTCGACCCAGATCGCTTCGACATCACGCGCACGCCTGGTCAGTACTACACGTTCTCCTTCGGTCCGCACTTCTGCCTGGGCGCCTCACTGGCGAAGCTGGAGGCCCGAGTGGCCATCGAGGCGCTGCTGAAGCGGATGCCGGACTGGTCGGTGGACCACAGCGAGGCGGTGCTGACCGGGGGGATCGACACCCGTGGATGGGACCGTCTGCCCATCCAGGTGGGCTGAGCCACCTCATCGAGGAACGATGTCCTCGTAGGCGGGCGTCTCGCCGGTGCGGCTCGACTCCAGCGCCAGCTTCGAGTCGGGGTGGCTCATCATCTGAGCGGTGAGGCCCTGCTCGATCTCGTAACCGCGGCGGATGTCGACGTGCTCGATGGCGTTGAGACCCCCCTTGCCGAGACGAACGGCAGCCGGACTGTACGCGGCGATTCGGCGTGCCTCATGTTGTGCGGCCTCGACCAGCTCGTCGCGCGGCACTACGGCGACGACGGCCCCGAGGGCGAGCATCTGAGCACCTGACAATCGCTGGCCGGTGAAGAACATCCATCGGACCATCGGCTGTCCGACCATCCGTCCCAGGTGCCGGGCCCCACCGTGGAGACCCACGCTGAGCTCGGGTAGGCCGAACGAGGCGTCATCGCTGGCGATCACGAAGTCGCACGCCGCGGCAAGGCACAACCCGGTGCCGAGGGCGGCGCCGGCCACCCCGCCGATCACCGGTACAGCGCACTCCTGGATCGCGAAGAACGCCTCGCGCACGTGGAACATGCGCTCTCGCACGTTCTCGCTGTCCATCGTGGCGAAGTCGCCAAGGTCGTTCCCGGCACAGAAGTGCTTGCCCGCCCCCGTCAGTACGACAGCCCGGACGCCCGGGCCGATCTGATCGATATCGGCGAAGAGATCGCGCATCTCCCTGTACATCAACAGGTCGACGGCGTTCACGGGTGGATTGGCCATCGTCACCACCGCGACCCCGTCGTCAGCCAGCTCGATCTCGAAGCGGGTGAGGTCTCGTCCCACGGCGAACCGCCTTTCCGGTCGTGGAACGCTCTTCGGCAGGCGCTCCCAACATGACAGTAGGGTGTCACGGAGGCCTCGACGTGTGGCCCTTGCAAAAGGTGGCAGGCGACTGTCAGAATATGTTCGTGTAACTACCTGCTCGGACTCCGAGCGGTGCCGTGAGAGCGGTTGACCAGGTGTGAGGAGCACGTCCATGCAGTACAAGGCGATCTCTGCCGACGGCCATGTGAACGAGCCGCCGACGCTGTGGGTGGACAACCTGCCGGCGAAGCTGCGCGAGCGCGGTCCACGCATCATCGAGACCCCAAAGACCAAGGGCCACGCTTGGATCATGGAGGGCCAGACGCGCCCGTCTCCCATGGGGTTCTCCTCGATGTACTCCCGGTCGTCGAAGCGGTTCGACCGGGCCTCGATCGTGGAGGGGTTCAAGCAGATCAAGTCACGCGGCGTCCGCTACGAAGACCTCTTCCCCGGTTCCTACGACCCGAAGGCACGCGTCGAGGAGATCATCGAGGACAAGACAGACGCCGAAGTGATCTTCAACGGCGTCTCGACGGTGTGGAACGGCATCAAGCTGTGCAAGGACAAGGACCTCGCTCTGGCCTGCTTCAAGGTCTACAACGATTGGATCGCCAGCTTCCAGGCCTACGCCCCAGAGCGGTTCATCTGCAACGGCACCGTCCCCACGACAGGGGTGTCCGACGCTCTCGATGAGCTGCAGCGCTGCGCGGATCTCGGCCTGAAGACCGCGCAGCTCGAGTCGTACCCGAGCGGATCGTTCACCGATCCGTCCGCCGAAGACGACCGGTTCTGGGCGGCCGCCATCGAGCTCGGCATGCCCATCAACATCCACACCCAGTTCTTCTTCCCAGCTGGCGACCTCGGGTCGAAGGTGGACGCTGAGGGCGTCGCCGACAAGGCCGTCCGGGCCAAGAAGCTCGGCATCGACGTCCAAGCCGGCAGCTTCCCGGTGATCCTCTGGCGCATGATCCAGTCCGGCGTGTTCGAGCGGTTCCCGGACCTCGCCCTCGTGGGAACCGAGGTCCAGACCGGATGGATCCCGTACTACCTCGAGCGGTTCGACGACTCGGTGCTGCGCAACAGGCTGCAGTGGAAGCTCCCGTTGCTTCCCAGCGAGTACTTCCGGCGCAACGTCTCGGTGGTGTACATCGTCGACGAGATGGGTGCGGCCAACCGGTACGACATCGGCGTCGCCAACATCATGTGGGGCCCTGACTTCCCGCACTCCTCGTCCGCCTGGCCGGTCGATTACGAGCTCGGCCGCGAGGTGCTGGAGCGGGCCGGCTGCTCCGAGAGCGAGATGGAGCGGATCATGTGGAAGAACTGCGCAGATCTCTACAAGCTTCCCTACGACGTCGCAGACACCATCGGCGCGGCCGCGTGAGCGACACGTCGATGTCAGACAGCTCCCCGTACGACCTCGTCTCTTCCGAGGCCCACATCGTCGAGCCTCCGGACGTGTTCGCTGAGTTGCCCAGGAGACTGCGCGATCGAGCGCCGAAGCTCGAGACCGTCGGCGGGGGAACCGCCTGGGTGGTCGAGGGCTCCGAACCCATACCGCTGGCCCCCTCCACTACCACCGGCAGCGGCTGGCACCGCGCCGCCGACGGAACGGCTTCTGACGTAGCAGTGGCCTGGGACGAAGTCCTACCCGCCCTCTACGACCCTGCAGAGCGGCTGCGCTCGCAGTGGACCGACAGCATCGACGCGGAGATCCTGTACCCGACTCCCGAGCTGTGGGATGCCATCCGCATGCTCGACGACGCAGACCTCAAGCTCGGCCTGATCCGGACCTACAACGACTGGATCGCCCACTTCTCCCGCCAGGCTCCCGAGCGGTTCTTCGGTCTTGCCAAGCTGCCAACGACCAGCGTCGCCGATGCTCAGGTCGAGCTGGAGCGTTGCGTCGGGGAGCTCGGACTCCATGGCGCGATCCTCGATGCCTGGCCGAGTGGCGCGCCGGCCGGTGGAAACGAGGCCGACGATCCGTTCTGGGCCACGGTCGCCGAGCTGCACGTCCCGATCAGCTTCCACTTCGGCTTCGGGCCGACGGCGAGCACCGCGCCGCCGACAGGCATCGCCCCGGGTATGCGCCCGCCGATGGCCGACACGCTGCTCCCGATGGTTGCCGCCGGCGTCTTCGACCGGTATCCGGACCTCAAGATCGTGCTCGCCCACGGCGATGCGGGGTGGGCGATGCACTGGATGGAGTTCTTCGACATCAACTACGCCCGGATGAAGCATCTCCCCGAGTACTCGATGGCGAACCCCGACACGGTGCCATCCGAGTACATCCGAAAGCACACCTGGTTCACCTTCCACCAGGACCGTCCGGCCGTGAAGAACCGCCACCGTCTCGGCGGCGCCCACCTCTTGTGGGCGAGCCACTTCCCGTACGAGGACTGCAACTACCCCGACAGCCGGCAACAAGCGATGCTCGTCACCGACGAAGCCCCAACCGACCACCGCCACGCGATGCTGGCTGGCAACGCCGCCCGGCTCTACCGGCTGCCCGGGTCCGAGCAGGGCTTCACGGCCGGCGAGATCACCGCCTTCGACCAGCTCGTCCACCTCTAGGCTCGCCATGGGCGTCGACGTTGATCCCCAGACCCTCGAGGTGGCTACCGCTGCGTCGGTGCACGCCTACGACCAGGCGCTGATCCACGTCGGTGAGGAGATCAAGGCCCGCGACCCGAGCAACCTCACGGCGTTGATGGACTCCTTGGCACCCGACGGGCCGTACGCCTACACGATCATGCCGACGATCGAGGCTGACGGGTCGGTGCACCTTCCGATCCTGACGACGCGCGAAGAGATCCACGGCGCGTACGAGTTCATCCGCGGCCTCACTGATCTCCACGAGGTCATCGGGCTGACGGAGATCGCGGGGGCGTGGTACCTGTTCCAGGACGCCATGACGATCGGCGGTCCCAAGGACACCGACACGCGAAACCACCGTCAGACGCTCGGGCTCTTCCCATCCGGTGCCGAGGCTGGCATCACCGGCGAGCTCGTCTGGCTGCGCACTCCTCGCGACCAGCTGGGATCGCCGGACGACATCGATGTCTTCGCCGGCGATGACGAGCTCCACGCCCGACACCGGATCCACGGCCGCTACCAGGCCTACCTGGCCGGTTTGCGTGCGGGCGACGTCGACGCGGTGCTGGCCTGCCTGCACGACGGTGTTGCCTCGGCCGTGCGCGACTACGTGGGCGCGACCGGCACGCTGGTCGAGCTCAGCACGAAGGACGCGCACCGAGACTGGTACTCCAGGCTCTTCTCCACCTTCGAGGTTCGTGGAGCGCGGACGATCCAGCTCGTGACGACCGACTGGTACGTGTTCGCGGAGCTTCGGATCACCGTCGCTCCGGCGGCCGGCGGCATCCCCCTCACGTTCCACACCGCAGAGTTCCACGTAGCCGCCAAGGACGGCCGCTTCATCGCTCGCATCGGCCACGGCACCGATCCGGTCTGACGTGGCTGATCCGGCCCGATTCCCACGTGGCGAGGTGGCCATCGTCGGCATCGGCTGCACGGCGTTCTCCAGAGACTCCGGGGTGAGCGTGTTCTCGTTGGCCACCGAAGCGATCAAGGCGGCCGTCGCCGATGCCGGATTGACCGTCGATGACGTCGATGGGCTCGGCACCTACGGCACGAACGACTCGGTGGCCCCGAACATCTTGGGTCAGGCTCTCGGGCTGCAGAGCCTCAGCTTCTACGTCGACCAGTTCTACGGCGGGAGCACGTCGATGACGATGCTCGGCCAAGCGACGCTGGCGCTCGCTGCCGGTGTGGCCGACTGCGTCGTCGTGTACCGAGCGCTCAACGGCCGCTCCGGTGCTCGGCTGAACGGTTCGTCCGCTGGAAGCTCGGCGCGCCTGCCCTGGGACATGCAGTTCAAGGCGGGAGCGGCGTACGTCGCGCCCTCGCAGGAGATCGCGATGGCCGCCCGGGCGCACATGCTCAAGTACGGCACGACCAACGAAGACCTCGGCCGCATCGCCGTGCTCAGTCGCTCGAACGCGCTCGACAACGAACGGGCGATGATGCGCAAACCGATGTCGCTCGACGACTACCTGGCGAGCCGCTGGATCGTCGAGCCGTTCCGCATGTTCGACTGCTGCCTCGAGACCGACGGTGCTGTCGCGGTCGTGCTCACCCGGGCTGATCGCGCCGGCGATCTCCCGCACCGCCCAGTGCTCGTCCAAGGCGTCGCCTGGGGAGGTGGCATCACGATCGTCAACAACGGCTACGCGGACATCACGGACTCGCCGGCCAGACCGATCGCCTCCCGCCTCTATGCGGCGGCTGGCCTCGGCCCGAGCGACATCGAGCTGGTTGAGCTGTACGACTGCTTCACCTACAACGTGCTCTCCCAGATCGAGGGCTACGGGTTCGCCGAGCCCGGCGGGGTTCCGCAGCTCCTTGCCGACGGCACCTTCGACCGTGCCACGGGCCGGCTCCCGCTCAACACCCATGGTGGGCTTCTCTCCGAGGGCTACATCCATGGGATGAACCATGTGTACGAGGCGGTGCAGCAGATCCGCGGAGACGCGGCGCAGCGCCAGGTCGCCCGCCATGACGTCGCCCTGGTCACCGGCCAGCTCGGATATGTGAGCGGCTACTCGTCGGCCGCGTTGCTGGTGGGGGCCTGATGCCGCTCCCCATCCCAGATCGGGACACCGCTGAGTACTGGCAGGCGCTCGCTGACGGTCGCTTCCTGCTTCAGCAGTGCCGAGACTGCTCGCATTGGACCTGGCCGGCCCGCCCGATCTGCTCGAACTGCCACGGCAGCGACCTCGAGTCGGTGGAGTCGACCGGCAGCGGGGAGGTGTACAGCTGGGTGGTCACCCACCAGGCGTACGGGAACGATCTCGCTGCGCTCGTGCCCTACACCGTTGCGCTCGTCCGGCTCGACGAGCAGGACGACATCCTGATCCCCGGCCGCTACGTCGGCGCCGTCGAGATCGGTCAGGGTCTGCGGGTCCGGGCGCTCCCGGAGCCGGCATCCGACGACGTCGGCCTACTCACCTGGGACGTCGATGCCTGACGCACCGAACCCCGACCACCCGGGCTACCTCTGGGTGCTGGACTGCCCCTGCGGCGAGCGCCTGCGCGGCAACTCCGAGGATGACATCGTGGAGGTCTCCCTCGCCCATCTCGGCGAGCGGCACCCCGACCTCACCTACGAGCGCGAGCAGATCCTGTTCATGACCACGAAGTTCCGCCGCTAGTCCCGAGTCGGGTCAGCCCTTCGCCGAAGCGAACGTGGGGCGCTTGGGATTGGCGCTGCGGGGCGGCACGGGTGCGTAAACCTTGCGAAGCGTCCGGGTCGGGCCCTCCAGCTTCACGTTCGGTCGACCGTGCTGGGCGGCGATGTTGTCCCAGGCGACCAAGTCATGCTCTCGCCAGTCGTGGGAGTAGACGGCCTCGGGCCGGTAGAGATGAGCGAACAGCTCGTGGAGGAGCTCTTCGCTCTCAGCCTTCGACATCCCGTCGATGGCGTGGGTCATCTGCTCTGACACGTACAGGACGTTCTCGCCAGTCCGTGGGTGGGGGAGCGCGACCGGGGTGATCCGGTTCGGCAGGTCCTCGAACTTGGAGACGAGCACGTCGGGATCGTTCGCTCGACCCGCCTCGTCGTGGCCCTGGATCGCTGAGAGGCTCTCAACCTTCTTGCGCAGGTCTGTCGGCAGGGTTCTCCAGGCGTCCGCTGCGCTCACGAAGATCGTGGGAATGGCCGGCTGCTCCACCTTGGTGCCGTAGAGCGACAGGATCTGGAAGGTGTGCTCAGACCACATCATGTCCGAGTGGAACAGCAAACGACCGAACGGGGCGCCTCCGCCGTCCTCCTTGTTGGAGACGAAGAACACCTTGTCGCCCTCTCGGCCCGTGACCGATTCGCCTTCAGCCAAAGGCCCGAGCCCGATCAGCATGCGGATGAGGTTGGCCTGCTGAACCATCTCGATGTCGAGGTCGCGGAACACCAGGACCGCGCGGGTGTCGAAGAGCCGCCGCAGCTGTTGCGTCAACGCTGCGTCCGTGAGGGCGGCCTCGGGATCGAGCCCGGTGATCTCCGTGCCGAAGTCCGGCGTGAGGTCTCGAAGCTGCATCTCGGCCATCGCTGCCTCCATCTGCCTGCGTGCTCTTGTCCGGCGATCGTAGTGCAGACAGCGCCAAGATGGCAGTCCAGTGTCAGATCGAGCCGGCCTTGGCTGGGGCCGCGGCCTCATGGGTGCCGACCACGCCATCAGCCACCAGCGTTGCCATCTCGTCGTCACTGAAGCCGTGTTCGCGCAGCAGCGCCACCGTGTGCTCTCCGAGATCACAGAAGGGCGGGGCCTGGCTCGGGGTATCGGACAGGGCCAGAACCGGGGCATACCGGTAATAGGCCCCGCCGAGGGTGGGGTGCGACGTGGTCACCATCATCCCGGTGGCGATCGCCTGCGGGTCCTCGTAGAGGAACGCGAAGTGGGATGCGGCATCGGCAACCGTGCACCCGACGCCGGCCGCGAGAAGGCGCTCCTCCCACTGCGGGGCAGTAGCGGCGAGGAAGGCAGGCACGAGCTCGTCCTCGAGGTCGGTGCGGTGCTCGAGGCGACGTGCTGCAGTCGCGAACCGATCGTCACTCGCGAGGTCCGCCCGACCCACGGTGGCGAAGAGCTGGGCGACTGCCTCGTCGTCGTCCGCCACGACCATCACCCAGCGCGGCTCGGGGTTCCCGTGCGGGCTCATCGGTGCACTCCCGCCAGAGCATTCGTAGAGGCGGTGGGTCGCGCTGGTCCCGAACTGCCTCGAGTCGACGACCGGGCGCTCCGGCTTGCCGTCATACGACAGAGCGTCCTCGTAGTTGAGGTAGATGTTCGAGACGATCATGGAGGACTCGACGGTCTGACCCTCGCCCGTGCGGTGTGCGGCCAGGAGACCGAGCACCATCGCAACCGCGTGGCCAGCAGCAGCGACGGGATCGGCCCCGCTCTCGCGCAGCGGCGGGTTGCCTTCACCGGTCTGGTGGGCCGTCTGGCCGGCGAAGGCGGCGATGACGGGATCGATCGCGGGCTGGCCGGCGTGAGGACCGGTCGAGCCGTAGGACGCCGCGTACTGGTACACGAGACGTGGATTCAGCGCCCGCAGCGTCTTGGCGTCGATCCCGAGCGCTTCGGGGACCTTGCCCCGGAAGCTGTGGACGAACAGATCGGCCTGAGAGACCAGCCGGTGCATGACCTCTCGACCCCGGGCGTCCTTGAGGTTGAGCGCGATCGACTCCTTGCCCTGCATCGCTCGCACCATGTTGTTGTGCCCGAGAGCGGCGACGGGGTCGCCTGCCCCTCTGGCGAGCAACCGGTACGGATCTCCTGCCACCGGTTCGACCTTGATCACGCGCGCCCCGAGCTCGGCGAGCAGTGCCGTGGCGAATGGCGTCGCGTAGTAGTAGCCGCACTCGACGATGGTGATGCCGTCGAGAGGGCCACGCAGGTCGCTCCGTGTGGATGGCGGCAGGTCCACCGACCGCGACTTCTCGTCGAGAACCTCAGCGGTGTGCTGGCCTGGCACCGGCGCCGGGCCGTGGACCTTCCCGGGCGCCCCCGGGATCTTCGCAATGGGGCCGATCTGCCTGGTGCGGCCGACGCGGGGATCGTCGAACTCGACGACGTTTCCCGTTGCTTCGAGTTGGGGGTGCCGGAGCGCTTCCTGGGTCGTCTGGATGACGTCAGCGCAGACGTTTCCGTTGGCCAGGTACCGCTCGATCCACTCTGCGGATGTGTGCTCCTTCATGCGGGCCTGGAGGCGCGTGACGAGCTCGACCTTGGCGTCATCGTCGGGGAAGCGCCAGGGCGCACCCTGGAACCGCTCGTCCTCCCAGATCCATCCGAAACCGATCGCCTCGATCCACGCCGGGAAGAAATGTGGCTCGGACAGCGAGTGCATGATCCAGCGACCGTCGGCGCACTCCACGAGCATCCCGGTGAGCGTGACCTCACGGGGATCGCGGTGGTGGGCAAGCGGGTTGATCGCGTCCGGTACGACCTCGGTCGACGCCGCCCGGTCGACAGGCAGCTCCTCGCCGTCGCGAAGCAGCCAGCGGACCTGGGGGTTCTGGCGGCAGGTGATCGCCAACAACATGCTCGCGTCGATCCGCTGACCTCGGCCGGTCAGGTCTCGTGCTCGGAGCGCCGCGAGCGCGCCCTGGGCGGCCAACATCCCCGCGAAGTAGGAGCCGTCCGGGCACGAGCGGTAGATCGGCCGCTTGCCGTCACGTTCCCACCCGGGCTGGTCGCGCAGGATCCCGGCCTTGGCCATCACCAGGTCGTCGTCCGCCGGCGTCGACGCGTGCGGGCCCGTCGTGCCGAACCCAGTCACCGCGCAGTGGATGAGACGAGGGTTGGAAGCGGCGAGGACGGAGTCATCGAGACCGAGGTCCTCGGCGACACCGGGACCCCAGTCTTCGATCAGGACGTCCGCTGAGGGAACGAGTTGGAGAAGCATCGCTCGATCGGACGGGTCGTCGAGGTCGAAGCGGACGCTGCGCTTCCCGCGGTGCAACAGGAGATCAGCGGGACGAAGCTCCGCGTCGCCGGCCGGAAGTGGCTCGAGCCTGATGACGTCCCCACCGAAGTCCGCGAAGACCAACCCAGCGAGGCTCCCGGCGTCTCCCTGGCTGCAGTCCAGCACCCGGATGCCTGCGCATACTCCCGGCATGACCGCTCCTCTCGATCGCAAACTGGCAGTGGTCTGACAGTAGTGTCTCACCCATGCTCGAGCCCGGGGGCACCATCGAGGAACTTCGTGCCGGCGTCCGCGAGTGGTGCGCGGCCCATGTCCCGAAAGGTTGGCGCGACGCGCAGCGAGGCGCCAGCCACACCGATCTCGTCGCCTTCCTCCGCGCGTGGGGCGACGAGCTACGGGGCTCGGGACTCCTTGCGCCGCACTGGCCCCGCGAGTGGGGTGGCGGGTTCTCCGTGGAGGAGCAGGTCGTGATCGCGGAGGAGCTCGCCCGCGGCGACGTGCCGCGCAACGCCCTGTTCCACGTCGCAGTGTTCAACGTGGCGCCGACGCTCTTCCACCACGCCAACCCCGAGCAGAAGGAGCGCTTCCTGCCAGGGATCCGCGACGGAGAGGTCTGGTGCCAGGGCTACTCGGAGCCCGATGCCGGATCTGACCTCGCCAGCCTCCAGACCCGGGCGGTGCGAGACGGTGACCGCTACATCGTCACCGGCCAGAAGGTCTGGACCAGCTGGGCGCGAGAGGCCGACTGGTGCATGCTCCTGGTTCGCACCGACCCCACAGAGGCGAAGCACAAGGGCATCAGCTGCCTGGTCGTCGACATGCACTCGCCGGGCATCGAAGTGCGGCCGATCCGTCAGGCCTGGGGGCCGGCGGACTTCAACGAGGTCTTCTTCGATGAGGTCGTCGTCCCGGTGGAGAACCGCCTCGGAGCGGAGAACGGAGGGTGGGGCGTCGCCCAGGGCACCCTCGCCGCGGAGCGGGCGATCTCGATCCTGGAGATGACCGAGCGGCTGCGGAGCCACGGCATCGAGGCTGCGATCCGGGACGCTTCGACGTGGCGGACCGAGTGCGGTGGGGTGGCCATCGAAGACGGTGCGGTGCGCGAGCTCCTGGCCGAGAGCTACGCCGAGGTCAACGTGGTGCGCCATGTCCTCAATCAGATGATCGACGACATCATCCGAGGGATCGACGTCAGCGGCACCTCATCGGTCATCAAGGTCCTCTACTCCGAGGTGCTACTGAAGTTGATGCAGTGCGTGACCGACCTGCAGGGCCCCGCCGGGCAGCTCGACGATGGCGTTCTCGCGTGTGCGGGGTGGGAGACAGGGTTCTGGATGAACGATTACATCCACGCCTTCGGGTGGATCATCGGCGGTGGGACCAACGAGATCCAGCGGAACGTGATCGGCGAGCGCATGCTCGGCCTTCCGAGGTAGGAGCACCGACATGAGCCTGTCCCCGGAGGAGCGTGAAGAGCTCCGGTCCGCCGCCCGAGCCCTGCTGGGCCGCTCCTCGACGTCTGCTCAGGTGCGTCACTCCGTGGCCACCGAGGCGGGGTTCGACGCAGCGCTCTGGGCGCAGGTGGTCGACCTCGGTTGGACCACCATCCATGTGCCGGAGGCTCAGGGCGGGGCAGGCTGCGGCTACGCCGACCTGGCGGTCGTCGTCCACGAGCTCGGCCGGGCACTCACCCCGTCGCCGTTCCTCGCCAGTGCGGTCTTGGCGACTGGGGCCTTGCTCAACGCCGAGCACGTCGACGCGGCTGCCGCGCCCCTTGCCTCGCTCGTCGCCGGCGCGTCGATCGGCACCGTGGCCTTCGCGTCCGTCGAGGGCAGCTACGAACCGGAGCAGCTCGGCGTGGGCTGGACGGCGGAAGGGTCCCTGGTGCGCATCGATGGCACCGCCGGATTCGTGCTCGACGCTGACCTGGCCGACGTCATCGTGGTGGCGGCCAGCGCATCCGACGGGACGCCGGCGGTGGTGCTCGTCGACGCTGGCATGGCAGGCGTGCGCATCGAACGCAGCCCGACGCTCGACCTGACCCGCCGCCTCTTCACGGTGTCGTTCGAGGGTGTCCGCGTCGGGTCCGACCGGTTGCTGGCGGAGCCGGGCGGGCGTTCCGCCATCCTGCTGGACCGCATCCTCGCGGTTGGCGTGGTCGCGGCGGCCGCGGACGCCGTCGGCGCCGCGGAGCAAGCCCTCGAATCGACCGCCGCGTATGCCCGGGAGCGGACGCAGTTCGGCAAGCCGATCGGCGCCTTCCAGGGGGTGAAGCACCACTGCGCGAACATGGCGGTGAACGTCGAGGCGAGCAGGGCAGCCACCCGGGCGGCGGCGGCGGAGCTCGACCAGGACCCGTCGGGGTGGGCGACGACGGCGAGCATCACCGCCTCCTACGTCGGCCCGGCGTGCTCCGAGGTGTGCGGGCTCGCCATGCGGGTGCACGGAGGGATCGGCTTCACCTGGGAGCACGACACCCACCTTTGGATGAAGCGGGTGAAGCTCGACGAGATGCTGTTCGGGAGCCCTTCCTGGCACCGGCGACGGCTGGCTGACGCAGTGTTCCCCCACTTGATCACGACGTGAACGAGAACGTGGCGAGGAGAGCCGGATGAGCACCACCTGGACGGGCCGCAAGCCCCGGGAGCTGAACGAGGAGACGATGGTCGAGGTCCGGAAGCGCATCGGCATCCCCGTGCGCTTCTCGCCCCGCAACCACAACGAGGTGTCGTCCACCGACTCGTTCCGCCACTTCGCCCGGGCCTACGGCGACGACAACCCGATGTACAGCGAACCGGCGCACGCCGCGGGATCCTCCTGGGGTTCCCCCATTGCTCCGCCTCTCTATCCGTTCGTCTCCGGCATCTCTCGACCGGTCGACCACTCTGAGGCCGAGCAGGCGATCCTGAAGGCGGGTGACCCGCTGGCTGGTATCGGCCAGTACATGTGTGGCGAGCGGTGGATCTTCCCCAAGCCCATTCGGGCCGGTGATGTGCTCTTGCACTCCGAGACCCTGCACTCGGCTGAGCTCCGGACCAGCGAGTTCGGTGGCGGTCGCGGCGCCCTCGTATCCCATCGACACTCCTGGGAGGACGCGACGGGAGCTCCGTACGCGCTGCGCTTCCTGGACTTCTGGCACGCCGACCGGGAGAAGTCGAAGCGGGCGGGCAAGAACCGCCAGATCGAGAAGACCCGCTACACCGATGAGCAGCTCGCTCGCTACGACGAGGTGTACGAGGCGGAGACGGTCCGGGGGCCCGTGCCTCGCAGGATGGCCGATGTCGCCGTGGGCCAGGAGCTAGGACCGATGGCCAAGGGTCCGCTCAGCGTGACCGACGTGATCGCCTGGCACGTCGGGGTGGGCTGGGGCATGTACGGCGGCGGGACATCCCGGATCGCGTTCCGCAACCGCCGGCGCGTCCCCAAGTTCTACGTCAAGCACGAGCTCGGCTTCTACGACTCTGCGCAGCGCTGCCATTGGGACGACGAATGGGCGCAGCGCATGGGTCATCCCGCGGCGTACGACTACGGGGTGATGCGCACCAACTGGATGGTGCACCTCGTCACCGATTGGATGGGCGACGACGCGTGGATCTGGAAGGTGTCCGCCAGCGTGAGGAAGTTCAACTACCTCGGCGATGCCCACATCATCTCGGGCGTGGTCAGGGAGGTCGATCCCGATGCTGGGACGGTGACGATCGTCGCTTCGGGGACGAACCAGCGTGGCGAGGTGACCTGCGACGGGCGGATCGTGGTGATCCTCCCACCTGCGTCCGGCGGACATGCGCGAATTCCTGCGTACGAGCCGACCCAGGTCCCCGAGGCCTCGGCACCGTGAACGTCGACTTCCTGAAGGGGCTTCGGGTCCTCGAGCTCGGCGATGGGGTTGCGGGCGCCTCGGCGGCTGGCCTGCTCGCTGCACTCGGGGCAGAGGTCACGGCACTCGTCGACCCGGCGAGCCCGCACCGTCGAGGGCGACCAGCCATCGCCGGCTCCCGCGGGTCCCTGCTGGGCGCCGTTCTGGACCGCGGCAAGCGGGTGGTCACGTCCGGCGAAGGTGCCACCGTCCTCGAGCTGCTCGACGGTTCGGTGGACCTCGTCATCGTCGACCGGGTCGGGGAGCGCGCGGCGATATGGCGTTCCTCAGCGAGCTCGACGACTACCTCGCGTTCGTGGCGATGTCGAATCCGTCTGCGTGGCTGACGATCAGCGCGTTCGGTCTGACGGGTCCTCGCGCCAGCGACATCGCCACGGAGCTGACGGTGGCGGCCAGCAGCGGGATGTTGGCGTCGGTGCGCGATGAGCGCACCGGCCGCCCACTCAAACTCGGTGGTCAGCAATCGCTCCTCAACACCGGGCAGGCAGCCGCGCTCGCCAGCTGCCACGCTGTCGACCTCGCAGGGGCCGGTTCGCCGGTGCACCTCGACCTGTCGGCCGTGGAGGCGACGCTGGCCATGGGCCCGGTGCTCGAGGTGGGCGGCCTGCTGCTCGAGACCGCCAGCGTCGGGGGTGCGAAGCGATACGGGGCACCGGCGAGCTTCTACCCCTGCGCGGACGGCTTGGTGCGGATCTCGGCGATGGAAGACCACCAGTGGCAGGGCGTCGTCAAGGCGTTGGGAGAGCCGCCGTGGGCGGAGCGGTTCGCCACCGTGGAGGCACGGATCGAGGCCCCCGACGAGGTCGACGAGCACGTGGCGGAGTGGACCAGCACCCAGAACAAGCGGGACGTCGAGATCGAGCTGCAGGCAAACGGAGTTCCGGCGACGGCCGTGTACTCGCCGGCCGAGATCCTCGAGTCGCCGCAGCTTGCCCACCGTCAGGCGTTCGAGCAGCTGCCACTGCCCAGCGGCCCCGACGCGACTGTCGTGGGACTTCCGTTCGGCATCGTGGCGGGTGGCAACGATCGTCGACCCGAGCTGCGTCGTCGACGATCGCTCCGTGGGCTTCGGATCCTTGAGGCCAGCCGGGTCCTCGCCGTGCCCCTCGCCGGTGCGCTCCTCGGGGCTCTCGGAGCCGATGTCACCAAGCTCGAGGACCTGCCCCGGCTCGACATGTACCGCCGACGCGGCCCATACATCGAGGGAAAGTCGGGCTCGGAGCGGTCCGCGTACTTCGCGCTGATGAATCACTCGAAGTCGAGCGCAGCGTTCGATGTCGACGCTGACCGACCACGGCTGGATGCGCTGATGGCCTCCGCCGACGTCGTCCTGGAGAACCTCGGACCCAAGCGTGCCACCGCCCTCAGGATGGCGGCGTCGATCGCCCCGCTCGACCATCCGGCGATCCTGGCCGTGAGCTCATCGGGATTCGGGCAGGACGGACCGCACGCCGACTACCGGGCCTACGCCTACAACCTCCAGGCATCAGGCGCCCTCGGCTACCTCACCAGGAACCGCGAGGGTGAGAGCGCCGAGATCGACATCGCGTGGGCGGATCTGATCGCGGCCTACGCCTTGGCGACGTTGATCGCGGCCTGGGCGATCGGTCCGAGCGGCAATGCAGGGACCGGGATCGACTTCTCGATGACCGACCTGGTCGTATCGCACTTCAACGAGTACCTCGCAGCAGCGAGCCTTGCTCCCGACGCCGATGACGCCGGCGATCGGGCCAACGACCTCGTCCCCTACGCGCCTCACGGCGTCTACCCGACCGCCGATGGATGGATCGCCATCGCAGTCGAGGACGACGACGGCTACGCCCGTCTCGCAACGACGCTCGATCACCCGCCCCTTCTCGCCCCATCGCTCGGCGCGCCTGAGCGCCGGCTCGAGCGGAGGTTGGAGCTCGACGCCGAGCTGGACGCGCTGACCCGGCGGCACAGCTCGACCGAACTGGCGACCAGGCTGCGCGACTGCGGCGTCCTGGCGGAGCCGATCGCGGTGGCCGCCGACCTGGTCCATGATCCCCAGCTGGTGGACCGGGGCTTCTTCTCCCCGGTGCACCACCCCGAGTGGGGGGAGCGCCGCCTGGTCGGTCTTCCGTGGCGCCCTTATGGCGAGCGGCCAGTGCCTTTGAGCTCACCGCCGATGCTCGGGGCCACGAAGTCGAGCCCGTGACAGCGGACCGCGGTTGTCCGGGCCGTTGGTTGCACGTGGCGGGGAGCGGACGTAAAGTTGACAGTCAACTGCCGGTTTTCGAACTCCGTGTGGAGTTCCCGAGGGGGAAGCACGCATGACCGTGATCTCGACTGAAAACGACTCCACGTCGGGCATGACCTTGGCGCCGTACGTGGTCGTGTCGTGTGACACGCACATCGGCCCGCGACTCGTGGAGGACTTGCGGTCCTACTGCCCGAAGGCCCAGATCGAGGCCTTCGACGCGTATGCCGGCGAGATCCAGGAACGCCGGGAGGCTGCTGCGGCTGCGAAGGCCCGGATGTCCTTCGGCGGCAAGGAGATGGGCGCTGACTGGGGCGTCCGGGTCGACAACCTCCAGACGCCGGGCCATTTCAACATGCACGCCCGGATCGCCGATCTCGACGGCGATGGCGTCGCCGCCGAGGTCATGTTCCACGACAGCCAGAACGGCGAGCCGATCCCGTTCCAGAGCGACACGCTCCTCATGCGCGGCGCCAACCTCGGCCAGGACTTCGATCTGCTGCGGGTGGGCCAACGGATCTACAACCAGTGGTTGGCGGACGCATGCTCGATCGAGCCCGAGCGGCACGTCGGCCTGATGCACCTGCCGATGTGGGACATCGATGCCGCCATCGAGGAGCTCGAGTGGGCCCGGTCTGTCGGTCTGAAGGGCATCAACTTCCCGACTCCGAAGCCGTTCCTCGAGCCCTACAACTCGCCGTCGTGGGACCCGTTCTTCTCGGCTTGCGAGGACCTCGGGGTCACCCTCTGCAACCACGGCGGTGCCGGTGCGAGCGGCGGGGCGTTCCCCGGGGCGATGTCGATCGCCAAGTTCGAGATCTCGATGATGGCTCGGATCTGCCCGATGGATCAGCTGGTGTTCGGCGGCGTGTTCGAGCGCCACCCTGGCCTGAAGCTCGTTCTCACGGAGTCGCCGGGGACGTGGTGGAACACCGTCCTCAAGGAGATGGACAGCATCTACCTCACCGACACCCACAGCTACGGCCCGACCGAGCGCGAACGTGTGCCGCGGCTCCCGAGTGAGTACGCCGCGGAGCAGGTGTACATCGGCGCGAGCTTCCACTCTCGGTTCGAAGCGGAGGATGCGATCGCGAACGGGTACGAGGACCGCGTCATCTGGGGGTCGGACTACCCGCACTTCGAGGGCACCTATCAGTACGACGCCCTCGGCCCGAACGGCGAGCCGATGACGTGGGCGTCGTGGCGCTTCCACTACGCCGGCCTGCCGGACGAGAAGGTCCGGGCGTTCCTGGGGGGAAATGCGATGGCCGCGTACGACCTCGACCTTGCGGCGCTCACGAAGGTGGCGGCGCGGATCAACGCACCGACCCACGATGACCTCAACAGCGAGTCCGTCTCCGAGCGGCCGCCCAAGTCCGGGCACCTGGCGTTCCGCACCTTCGGGTATTGGGCCTAGGCCCCCCGGCCAGGCACCCGAGCTCCCGATGGCCGATGGTCTGAAGGTCGAGCGGCGCGGGAGCGTCCTGATGGTCACCATCGATCGTCCGGAACGGATGAACGCGTTCAGCCAAGAGGTGTACGACGGGCTGCTCGAGACGTGGACGTCGCTGGCCGACGACCACGAGGTCCGTGCCATCGTCGTGACCGGAGCCGGCGACCGAGCGTTCTGCACCGGCATGGATCTCAAGGCGTTCGCCGAACGGGGTGGTCCCCGGCCCATCAAGCCCGACGTGCACGAGGAGCTCCGGGTGACCCCGTTGCACTGTGATGTCTGGCTGCCGACCATCATCGCCGTGAACGGCACCTGCACCGGCGCGGGGCTGCACTTCATCGCAGATGCCGATGTGGTCGTGGCGTCATCGACGGCAACGTTCCTCGACACCCACGTGAGCGTCGGGCAGGTGGCAGCCATCGAGCCCATCACGCTGCTCCCGCGGATCGGATTGGGCAACGCGCTGCGCTTCACCGTGCTCGGTCGGCACGGGCGAATCAGTGCTGACGAAGCGCTGCGCATCGGTCTCGTCGACGAGGTCGTCGAGCCTGATGCGCTGGAAGTCCGTTCGCTCGAGCTCGCCGAGCAGGCCGCCAGCGGTTCGCCGTCGGCCATCGAGGCCTCCAAGCGGGCGATCCGAGGTGCCTTGGAGCTCCCGATGGGCGAGGCCATGCAGGCCGGGTGGGACCGCCTGCTCGCCCATCGGGATCACCCCGACAGCACCGAGGGCCCGCGTGCCTTCGTCGAGAAGCGAGACGCGAGGTGGCAGTGACAGAATCGACACCGGACGAGGACGTGGAGGCGATCGTCGCCGCGGCCGAGCGCCACGTCCGTTCCCAGCTGCCGACCGCTTGGGTCGACGCGGTCGACCGGGGCGACATCGACGGCCTGCTGGCCGCTCGTCGCGAGTGCGACGGCGACGAGATCTGGGCGCGGGTGGCATCGGGCGGGTTCGTGGTGCCGACGTGGGCCAAGGAGCACGGCGGCCTCGGGGCATCATCGAAGGCCGCCACCGCGGTCTCCCGGGTGCTCAGCCGCTACAAGATGCCGAGCTTCCACAACCCGGTCGGCGTCGACATGGTCGGACCTGCCCTCCTGAGATGGGGCACCGAGGCGCAGCAGGCGCGCTACCTGGCTCCGATCGCCCGCTACGAGGAGATCTGGTGCCAGCTCTTCTCCGAGCCCGGAGCAGGTTCCGACCTCGCCGGCCTCGCTACCCGAGCAGTCCGCGACGGTGACAGCTGGGTGGTCAACGGGCAGAAGCTCTGGACGAGCCTCGGGGACGTCGCGAGTCTCGGCCTCCTCCTGGCCCGGACGGCGCCCGAGCTGCCGAAGCACCGTGGGATCACCGCCTATCTCCTCCCCATGGACCTGGACGGCATCACGGTGCGACCGGTCCGGCAGATCACCGGCGACGCCGAGTTCTCTGAGGTGTTCCTCGATGATGTCGTCCTCGACGATTCGTTGCGGCTTGGTCCCGTCCATGAGGGCTGGCGGGTCGCCATCTCGGTCCTGATGAACGAGCGGCGGGCGGTCTCCGGGAGCGGTGCGGCCCTGCCGGGCACGGTCTCGGGCCGCTCGATCAGCGCCCTGATCCAGCGCCACTCGCCGGTGGCGGATCCGGTCCTCCGCCAACGCCTGGCCCAGGCGTACATCGAGGATCGCCTGATCACGATGACCAACCAGCGGGCGGCGGCCCGCCGTCGCTCCGGGCAGCCGGCCGGAGCCGAGGGCTCCATCTCCAAGCTGTTCTTCAGCGAGCACACCCAGCGCTTGCAGAACCTGGCGGTCGATCTCGAGGGTGCCGCGGCGCAGGCGTGGCTCGAGGACGACCGGTGGATGCAGGGCACGGCATACTCGCTGCTGCGGGTGCGGGCGAAGACGATCGCCGGCGGGACCTCCGAGGTGCAGCGCAACATCCTCGGCGAGCGGATCCTCGGCTTGCCCCGGGAACCAGAGGTCGACCGCGATGTCCCGTGGTCGCAGGTGTTGCGTTCGTGAGCGCCGACGAGCCCACCAGCCTCCTGGACATCGTGCTCCGGAGAAGCGCCATCGACCTCTCTACGCCGTTGCTGCTCACCACCGATGCGGACGGCGACCGCGAGGTGGTCATCTCCTACGGGGAGGTCGTCGAGCGGGCGGCCCACCTGGCCGGTGACCTTGCCGCCGCCGGAGTCGGCCCGGGCGATCGGGTGGGCTGCTACCTCTCGAACTCGCCGAGCTGGGTGGTGGCCTCGCTCGCAGTCTGGCTTCGCGGAGCCACAGTGGGTGCCGTCGGCACCCTGCTGCCCGGGCCCGAGGCGTCGGCGCTGTTCGAGCTCGCCGATGCCGAGGTGGTCGTGGCGCTCGAAGGTGCTCCTGACCTCGAAGCCGGGTTCACACTCATCCAGGTCGATGAGGACGGCGTCGTCGTCGGTGCCGCAGAGGAGGTCGACTCCTTCGACTGCAACGATGTTTCGCTGCCATCGCCAGGGGCGCTTGCCCTGGTGATCTTCACCTCGGGGACGACGGGCAAGCCGAAGGGCATCACCCACACCCACGGAGACATCGTCGCCGCAGCCCGGCGCGTTGCGGCGGGCTACGCCCGCACCAGCGACTATCGGCCCGAACCAGCCCCGGCACACCTTCCTCCCGGTGTCATCTTCAACCCGTTCGGACACATGGCGGGGTACAGCCGCCTTGCGTTCCGCATGTGGATCGGTCGCCCGACCGTGATCCTCCCGCGCTTCACCGTGCCGGCGGCCAAGGCGCTGCTCGCCCGCTACCCGATGGACACGCTGCAGCTCACGCCCACCATGATCCACATGCTCGCCACAGCTGACGAGGATCTCGATCTCGGAGCGGTGAAGTACGTGACCTCCGGAACAGCTCCACTGACCGTGGATACGAGGGAGCGGTTCGAGCAGCGGTTCGGAGTTCCGGTGATGCAGGCCTACGGGATGACCGAGGTCGGTGCCGTCGCCCAGGAGCGGTACGACGACGTCCTCGCCGGTCGGCGGGGTCCGGGCTCGGTCGGCCGCCTCGCATCCGGTGTAGAGGTCCGCATCCGCCCGCTCGATGATGACCGGCCGCCGGGAGAGGGCGAGATCCTCGTGCGGACGGACGAGGCCTCGGCCGAGTTCCTCGGAGGCGCCGCGCCTCCAGTCGATGATGACGGATGGTTCGCCACCGGCGATGTCGGCCGCCTGGACGACGGGATCTTGTACATCACCGGTCGCGTGCAGGAGAAGATCATCGTCGGCGGCTTCAACGTCTATCCGGCCGAGGTCGAGGACGCAGCCCGCCGCTCGCGCCTGGTCGAGGACGCGGTGCTCGTAGGCCTTCCCGACGAGCGGCTGGGCGAGCGGCCGGTGGCCGGCATCGTCTGGGCCGACGACCCTGATGAACCGGCCCTCCTCGAGGAGCTGCGGGGCGTCCTTGCTGCCTACAAGATCCCCCGGCAGACCTTTTCACTCCCTGCTGTTCCCCTCACCCCGCGAGACAAGGTCGACCGGACATTCGCAGCCGAGCTCGCCCTGGAGGCGCTCGGCGGTCCTGACAGGAGCTCCACTTGAAGATTCGACCGAACGGAGCACCGTCGTGACGTGGCGACCGATGGAGGGCGTCAAGGTCCTCGAGGTGGCGCAGTTCACCTTCACGCCGTCCGCTGGCGCTGTCCTGGCCGACTGGGGTGCCGACGTCATCAAGGTCGAGCATGCCGAGCACGGCGATGCCCAGCGGGGACTCACCGTGGGCGCCGGAGGAGCCGCCGCGGGATCCTTCCAGCCGCTCATGGAGCACCCGAACCGGGGGAAGCGGAGCATCGGTCTCGCCCTCGAGGTGCCGAGCGCTCGCGACGTGCTGCTGGAGATGGTGCGTGAGTCAGATGTGTTCCTGACGAACTTCCTGCCATCGGCTCGCCAGCGACTGCGGATCGAGGCCGAGGACATCCGGGCGGTCAACCCGCGCATCATCTACGTACGCGGCAGCGGCCACGGTCAGCGGGGGCCCGAGGCGGAGCGTCCCGGCTATGACGGATCGACCTTCTGGTCGCGGATGGGTTGCGCATGGGGCGTCACGCCGCCGGACAGCGGTCGTCTGCTCGGTCAGCCGTCGGGGGCGTTCGGCGACTCGATGGGTGGCGCCATGATGGCGGGTGGCGTGGCGGCCGCCCTCTACTCCCGGGAGCGCACGGGCGAAGGCTCGATCGTCGATGTCTCGTTGATGGGTGTTGGTGCGTGGGCCATGGCCCTGTGGCTCGGCACCGCCATGGTCACGGGGCAGTCGACGCCGCCTGCGCCGACCACTGCGCCACAGCACCTCGCGGTCAATCCCGTCATCGGCAGCTATCGCACCTCGGACGACCGCTTCATCACGCTGATGATGGTGCAACCGGGCCGCTACTTCGCCGACCTGTGCCGCCACCTCGGCCTCGAGCACCTGCTCGACGACGAGCGGTTCCAGACAGCCGAAGGTCTGATGTCCAACGCGGCGGAGGTCGGCGAACATCTCAAGGCACGCTTCGCCGAGCGCACCTACGCGGAGTGGGTGGAGCAGCTCCGCACCCTCGAAGGCCCGTGGGCGCCGGCCCAGAACCCGATCGAGGTCGTCGCTGACGCGCAGCTCGAGGCAAATGGCGTCTTCCTCCCCGTCGTCGATGCCGACGGGGTCGAGCGCCACGTCGTCGCCAATCCGGTGCAGTTCGACGAGCGACCCCCCGAGGTCACCCGAGGGCCGCTGTTCGCCGAGCACACCGACGACATCCTGCGAGAGCTCGGCAAGTCACAGGAGGAGATCCTGCAGCTGAAGCTCGACGGCGCCTGCACGTGAACGCCGACGGAGCGTACGACGAGGGCTAGCGCCCGTTGGCGCGAGCCGCCGTCCGTCGTCGCGTTGCCGGCTTGGCTGGGGTGAGCTCGGTCAGGAGCGTGTCGAAGGCTTCCTTGATCCGGTCCCGAGGGTTCGCGGAAGCGGGGCCTGCCAGCCACCTCATCACGGCGCCCCGATAGGTGACGAGAACGAAGGTGGCGAGGGTGGTGCAGGCCAGGTCCGGCTTCGCGATCCCCCGACGCGTCGCGATGGCGTCCGCGATTGTCGCGATGTCCTGTTGCTGATGATCGAACACCCCGCCGCGCAACGTGGGGGAGGAGGCGACGGCCTTCTCGTAGAGCACGAGTGACGACCTGCGCTTGGTCAGCCCTGGGGCGAGGGCGTGGAGCGTGGCGCGCATCGCGTCGAGGTCGCTCAGATCGTCGGGTTGGGCCAGGAACTGCTTGGTGAACGACTGGAACCAGCCGTACTCCCCCACGAACAGGACCGATTCCTTGGTGGGGAAGTACCGGAAGAAGGTGCGGGGTGACACGCCAGCCCGCACCGCGATCTCGTCGGTGGTGGTGTCGTCGTACCCTTGCTCCCCGAACAGTTCGAGGGCGGCCCATTGCAACGCTCGCTGTGTGCGGAGCTTGTGCGCTGCGCGTCGCGAGGTTGGCTCGGCCTCGGCTGCAAGATCTACCACGACAAGACGATACCTCTGACAGTCGACTGCCTTGACACTCAGAATCGTCACTCCTAATCTGACAGTCGAGTGCCACTTAGGGGGAACCGGTGTCGCAGGTACAAGTCGTGGACGAGGGGATGGGGCCGGACGGCGTGGTCTTGATTCCTGTTGTCGGTCTGTCCAGCGGGTCAGCCTTCCGTTTGGGAGGCACCTGTGCGGAGCAGGTCGAGCGCCTCGCTGAGCTGAGAGGCACGTGGCCGCCCATCCTGGTGGACCGCGACGGAGTGGTGATCGACGGGTGCCACCGTGTCGCCGCTGCTCGTCGGCTGGGCATGGCACGCATCGCCGCCGAGTACTTCGACGGCGGTCCGGAGGAGGCGTTCGTCGAGTTCGTCCGGCGCAACGTCGCGCACGGGCTGATGCTGACACTCGCCGAGCGGAAGCAGGCGGCCGCCCGCGTCCTCGACCTCCACCCCGACTGGTCGGACCGCCGCATCGCTGAGCTGTGCGCGCTCTCCCCGAAGACCGTGGGCCGTCTCCGGCTCAACGTGGTCGAGAGTGCACCAGGCGAACAGCGGGCGGACGAGGTTCGAGAGGGCCGAGACCGTCGCCTCCGTCCAGCTCGACCCGGCTCGGTCCGCGGCCGTGTCGTCGAGGCGCTCCGGGAGCAACCCGATGCTTCGCTGCGCACGATCGCTGCGGTTGCGGGTGCATCGCCGGAGACGGTGCGTCTCGTCCGGCTGAACCTTGCCGCTGCCCCTGACGAGAGCCGGGTCGCCCCAAGGGGTGAGCCCAGCGGGCCGAACGGCCCTGTCGGTGGTGAAGACACCACCGATTGGGCGTCCGACGCCGCCCTCGCCTCTGCCGCAGGAGGCGATGACCTCCTTGCGTGGATGGCGCAGACGAGGCTCGATCCATCCGATCTCGAGTGGGCGAACTCGGTGCCGTTGAGCCGGGTGTACGTGCTCGCTGAAGAGGCTCGCCGCCGGGCGGACCTCTGGCTCCAGTTCGCCCAGGCACTCGAAGCTCGTCCCCTGCGAGCTCGCTGAGCCCGGTCTCGGGCCGTGCCCCTTCCCCCGGGTAGCACGGCCCGATCTACGCAACAAGGCAGGAACCACAGGCATGGACCAAACAGGCGAAACGATCACGGACGGCCGGATGGTCACCCGCGAGCTCGCCGATTGGGTTGCGGGCCTGCAGATGAGTGATGTTCCGGATGCCGTGCTGGAGGAAGCCGGCCGCGCCTTCGCCGACTTCCTCGGCGAGTGCCTGTTCGTGGGCGGGCTGACGCCTTGGGGGCAGAGCATCGCCGCCTTCTGCGCCTCCGACGGGGGTGGTCAGCCTGAGGCCACGATCATCGCCACCGGGGAGCGCACCCTCGCCTCCCGTGCCGCGTTGGCCAACGGCACGATGGCTCTGGGGTTCGAGTACGCCGACTTCGGCTCCGGCAGCCGTCCCTACCCCTTCGCCGTCACTGCTCCACTTGCGATCGCCGAGTTCAGCCACTGCTCAGGGGCGGACCTCGCGCTGGCCATCGTGATCGGGTACGAGGTCATGGGCCGCGTGTTCCAGTCGACGTTCACCCACGGCCATCCGATCCCGTTCTACGTGCCGTCTGTCTACGGCACCATCGCCGGCACGGCCGGGTGCGCTCGACTGCTGGGTTTGTCGGGCCACGAGACGAACGTGGCCATCGGACTGGGGTGCGCGTTCACGGGCGGCACCTTCCAGGGCCACGAGGAGGGTGCCTGGCAGCGGTCGCTCAACGGCGGGATGGCCGGAGAGCGGGCCGTGACCGCTGTCCGACTCGCTCAGGCCGGGTTCCGAGGCACGGAGCTCGGACTCGAGGGTGTACAAGGGTTCGCCAAGATGTACACGGGCGGGCGGCTCGATCCGTCGGCGCTGCTCGACGGGCTCGGCGAAACCTGGTTCATCTCGAACCGCTGGGTGAAGCCGTACCCGATGAACACCACGCTGCACGCTCCCGTCGAGGCGCTCCTGGAGGTGATGCAGGCCAACAGCCTTCACCACTCAGACATCGTCGAGATCGACGCGGCCTGGCAGAAGGTGGAGCCGTTCCTGGCCAAGCACAAGGTGTCCACGGTGGTCAGCGCGCAAGCCAGCCTGCCGTTCGCGTTGGCGGTCGCCGCGGTGCACGGAAAGGTGGGCGTCGACGAGTTCACCGACGAGACAGTCGCCGACCCCGTGGTGCAGGACCTCATCACCAAGACCGTCGTTCACCAGGACAGGGACCTGTTCCAGAAGGTGACCGGCACCATGCCGGGCCGCGTCACCGTCCGGACCAAGGACGGGCGGGACCTGACGGCAGAGGTGCTCTACCCGCGAGGGAATCCGAACAACCCGCTGTCCGAGGACGAGTTCAAGGCCAAGTACATGGACATGGCCGAGCGGGTCCTCGGTCACGACCAAGCGGACGAGCTGTACCGGCGTGCCCGCGACCTCCGATCGGTGCGTGACGTCGCCGACCTTGCACCACTCCTCAGCCCGAAGTGACCGACCACGCGAAGGGGCCCGCTCCATGGGCATGAACGCCATCGAGAAGATCCTGGCGAATCACTCCGAACAGGCAGTGGTCCGTCCCGGCGAGGTCGTGATGGTCGACGTCGACGTGACCGTCCAATTCGACTCAGCGCGAGCAGACGTCCTGAAGATCGCCAACCCCGACCGGGTGGTGCTTCTCCATGACCACGTGGTCCCCGCTCCGACCGTCATGGCAGCCAACGCCGCCAAGCGCCTGCGCGACTTCGCAGAGCGGTTCCAGATCGACAACTACTACCCGGTCGGCAAGCACGGGATCTCGCACGTCCTCGTCGCGGAAGAGGGATACGCGCTGCCGGGTCAGATCCTCGTCAACGCCGACTCCCACACGTGCTCGTCGGGTGCGCTGAACTGCCTCGCCAGGGGGATGGGCGGTCCGGAGATGCTCTACATCCTCTGCAAGGGCCAGACCTGGTACCTGGTCGGACCCACGACCAAGATCGTCCTCGAAGGAACGCTCCCCGAGCGCGTCTACCCCCGGGACATCATCCACTACCTCCCCGGCACCTACGGCGACTTCGCCGGCCGGAACCTCGAGTGGTACGGCGACGGCCTGGCCGGGATCGGCATCGACGGTCGACTCACGATGGCCACGATCTCCGCGGAGCTGTCCGCCGAGTTCTCCCTCTTCCCCTACGACGAGGTGCTCGCCGAGTACGTCACTCCTCGAGCGAAGTGGCCCTTCGAGCCCGTGTTCCCCGATGACGACGCCGAGTACGACCGCGTCATCACCATCGACCTCTCCGAGCTCGATCCACAGATCGTCCTTCCCGATCGGGTCGCGTGGAACACCAAGGGCGCTCGAGAGGTGGCGGAGGAGAAGATCAAGGTCGACCAGGCGTTCATCGGTTCGTGCGCGAACGGTCGGATCAGCGACTTCGCGATCGCAGCAGAGATCCTGGAGGGCCGCACGATCGCACCGGGCACCCGGATGATCGTCACGCCTGGTAGCCAGGCCATCTTCAAGGAGGCGATCCGGCTCGGCTACGTCGAGACGCTCATGGAGGCCGGAGCAGTCGTCACCAACTCGACCTGTGGGGCGTGCTTCGGGGGCCACATGGGCCTGCTCGCCGATGGCGAGGTGTGCATCACCGCATCGACCCGCAACTTCAAGGGCCGCATGGGAAGCGCAGAAGCGAGGGTCTACATGGGATCTCCCGCGACGGTCGCCGCATCTGCGGTGACCGGCGTGATCACCGATCCGCGGGATCTCTAGGAGGAACAGGCAATGGCGAACACGTTCACCGGCAAGGTCTGGAAGTTCGAGCACGACATCAACACGGACCTCGTGATCCCGAACTTCGCGGTCCTCCTTCCCGTCGAGGAGCAGCTCCAGTACTGCTTCACCGCGAACCGACCCGGCTGGGTGGACGAGGTGCAACCGGGTGACGTGCTGGTGGCCGGCCGCAACTTCGGTGTCGGCTCAGCCCGCAACATCGGAGCGATCTTCCACGGGTTCGGCATCAGTGGCATCGTCGCCGAATCCTTCAACGGCCTCGGGCTGCGCAACTGCATCAACGCAGGCATGCCCTCGCTGCCCTGCGCCGGGGTGCTCGACATCTTCGAGGAGGGCCACATCGCTGAGGTCGACTGGACCACGGGCGCCGTCCGCAACACGACCACGGGAGCAACCCTGCAGGGCAGCCCGATCCCCGTGCAGCTGCAGTTCATCATCCAGGAGGGCGGCGTCGAAGACGTGCTTCGCAGCGAGGGCTACCTCGCGCCCAAAGCGAGCTGAGGTCGAACGATGCCTGAAGCCTTCGAGCGCTCCGTGACCGAGCAGGTCGCCACCTGGGTCGTCGACGTCGACGGCGGCGACGTGCCGCCGGCGGCCACCGAACGCGTGCGGCACCTCGTCCTCGACTCCATCGGCAACCAGTTCGCGGGCATGGCCGGACCGACCGGACAACGCCTCGCCACCTGGGTGCGCGCTCAGGGTGGGACCCAAGCGTGCACCGTCACCGGACAGGACTTCCGCACCACAGCTGCCCTCGCCACGCTCCTCAACGGAGCGACATCGCACGCCCTCGAGAACGACGACATCGCCACGTTCAGCAGCCATCCCAACAGCCCGCTGACCGCCGCCGCGATCGCGCTCGGCGAGCAGCACGCCTGCACCGGTAGTGACCTCATCGCGGCATGGGCCATCGGTTGGGAGGTCACGGCGCAGACGATGAAGGTCTGCCTCGGACCGCGCGGCAACGAGCTCATCAACCGAGGCTGGTTCAACCAGGGCTTCCAGGAGACCCTCGGAGTCGCGGCCCTTGCCGCCCGTCTACTTCGACTCGACATCGAGCAGACCCGCATGGCTCTCGGTCACGCGGCGTCCGCCATGTCGGGGCTGATGAAGAACCGGGGGACAGATACGAAGGGCTTCACCGCCGGGTCGGCGGCGATGCACGGGGTGATGGCCGCTGAGCTGGCTGCGCTCGGCTTCACCGCCAACCGAGACATCCTCGATGGCGAGCTCGGCGTGGCTCGCCTACTCGGCCTCGAGCAGGGTGACCCCGCCAAGATGCTCGACGGTCTCGGCACCTGGGATCTCGCGAACCGAGGATCGACCATCCGACTGCACGCCTGCTGCGGCGCATCCCACTGGAGCATGGACGCGCTCCAGCAGATCGTCCGTAACCGACCGATCGCACCAGAGGAGATCAAGGACATCGACGTCGAGATACCGGCGTTCCTCACCGACATGGTGCCGAACCACGAGCCCACGCTCGGGCTCGACGCGAAGTACAGCCTGGAGTACTCCGTCGCGGCGATCGTCCTCGATGGGCGTGCCGGGATCCACCAGTACACCGACGAAGCGGTCCAGCGGCCGGCGGCTCGAGCGCTCATGGAACGGGTTCGGACGGTGCCGACGGACGGGCCATTCCAGAGCAGGGTCGTCGTCACGCTGCAGAGCGGTGAGGTGCTGGAGGGGACCGCCAACCGCTCGCACGGCAACCCGGCTGATCCCCTCACCGAACCGGAGCGACTCGGCAAGTTCCACGAATGCGCCGGGACCCTGGCGCCGGTCGAGCAACGCGACCGAATCATCGATCTGACCAGCCGACTCGATTCGCTCGCCGATGTCGGTGAGCTGGCCGCCGCCCTCCGGGCCGACGGTTCCTGACGACCCTGAACCGGAGGACTCTCGTGGCTTATGACGTGGTGATCAAGGGTGGCCGAATCGTCGACGGCACTGGCAATCCGGCTTTCGACGGCGACGTGGCCATCGAAGGTGGCCTGATCACGGCCATCGGCGAAGTCGACGGCCCTGCGGATCGCACCATCGACGCGACCGGCCACGTCGTGGCCCCTGGGTTCATCGATGCCCACACGCACTACGACGCTCAGCTGCTCTGGGACCCGACGGCGAACCCGTCGACCGCCCACGGCATCACCACTCTGCTGACCGGCAACTGCGGCTACACGCTCGCGCCCGTCCGGGCCGACGACCAGGACTACCTCATGGGCCTGTTCTCGGCTGCCGAGGAGATCCCGAAGCAGGCCCTCCAGCTCTTCGCCCCCTTCAGCTGGGACAGCTTCCCGGAGTACCTCGACGCCATGGAGGGGCGCCTCGGGGTCAACATCGTCACGCAGGTCGGCCACAGCGCCGTCCGGCGCTACGTGATGGGGGAGGCCGCCCTCGAACGCGCGGCGACCGAAGAAGAGGTAGCGGAGATGGTCGCCATCGTCGAGGCCGCCCTCGAAGCCGGCGCTGCGGGGCTCAGCAGCAGCCAGGCGCCGCACCAGCGAGGCGAGATCGGAGAGCACATCCCCTCGCTACCACGCCGACCGAACGGAGACCCGAGCGCTGGCCGAGGCGGTCCGGCGCAAGAACGGCCGCCTGCTGTCGCATCAACCCCGCGACCAAGCGCGAGGGCATCAGCGCCGGAGGACCAGGCGCTCCTCGTTGAGCTCGCCGAGCTCTCCGGTGCGGTCGGTGTCGTGGAACGACTTCGGGATGGGCACGCCGAACGGCGACGAGACCCTCGCGTTCATGGAGGCGGAGGTCGCCAAGGGCAACGAGATCTATGCAGTGGCGCGGTGCCAGCGCGCCGAGACGCGCTTCACGCTCAAGAAGCTGTCCGCCGTCTTCGCCAGCTCGGAGCACTGGGTGGATCTGTCGAAGCTCGATCCCGCGGACAAGATCGCCGCGCTCTCCGATCCGGACTGGCGGGCACGTCTCTCGGAGTTCTGGGCCACGGCCAAGTTCATGGCCAACACCTCGGTCGAGAAGGGCTCGACGCCCGAGACGATCGCTCTGGAAGGTCGGCTCCTCGACGACATCGCGGCAGAACGGGGCGTCAGCCGCCGCGGACGTCATGTTCGACATCGCCATCGCCGATCAACCTCGAGACGTTCTTCCGGATCACGGGACCGGTCAACGTCGACGAATCGCGCCTCGAACGCATCCTGAAGAGCCCGGCCACCCTCGTCGGCATCTCCGACGGCGGCGCCCATCTCCAGACCTTCGCGGGCGGCGACTACACGAGCTACTTCCTCGCCCACTGGGTGCGCGAGAAGGGCGCGTTCACGCTGGAGGAGGGGGTGGCCGCTCTGACCTCGCGGGTCGCGCGAGTTCCTCGGCCTCACGGATCGAGGCACGCTCGAGGTCGGGCAAGGCCGCTGATGTCGTCGTCTTCGATCGCCGACACCGTGGAGCCCATGGCGCTGCAGACGCTCGACGACATCCCCGGCGGCGGGACCCGCATGACGAAGGCTGCGCAGGGCATCCCGTGGGTGCTCGTGAACGGCGAACCCGTCATCGAGGACGGCGAGTCCACGGCTTCGGTCCCCGGCGCCGTGCTGCGGCGAGGCTGAGCACGGCCCGTGCCCCGCCCCCTCCCGATCCTCCGGGACTGGAACCGTGTCTACTGGACGTCGGGTGAAGACGGCCGGCTGCGGTTCCAGCACTGCGCAGCGTGCGGTCGGGTCGCAGCACCCGATCACGCCCACGTGCCGGGCGTGTGGAGCGGAGGCGCTCGAGATGCGTCCGGTGTCCGGGCGCGGTGTGGTGCAGAGCCACACCACGACCCAGCAGCAGCTGGTCTGCCGGACTGATCCGACCGCCGTTCGTCGTCGCGGTCGTCGCGCATCGACGAGGACCCGCGCGTCCGGCTGACGACGAACATCGTGGGCTGCGCACCCCGAGGCCGTCCAGATCGGCATGTCCGGTCCGGGTGACGTTCGAACAGGTCGACGACGTCTGGCTCCCACTGTTCGAACCGACCGGCGAACCGGATGTCACCCTCCCGGACGAGCGGCGACGAGCTCGAGCGGATCCGGTCGGTCCGCCCGATGGCGCGGACCGAGAAGTTCGAGGATCGGGTGGCGCTCACCGGCATCGGCATGTCGTCCGTCGGTCGGAAGCTCATGGTCCCGCCGCTGTCGTTGACCGTCGATGCGATCCGCCGTGCCGTCGATGACGCCGGGCTGGCGATGGACGACATCGACGGCCTGTCCACCTATCCGGCCACGCCGGCCGAGGGCGGGTACGCGGAAGGGCGGCATGACCGCCGTCGAGTCGATCCTCGGCCTCCGGCCGACCTGGCACAACGGCGGGCACGAGACACCCGGCGCGGCACGGTTCGCTGATCGCGGCGATGCTCGCCGTCGCGTCCGGGCTCTGCCGCCACGTCGTGTGCTTCCGCACGGTCTGGCAGTCGAGCTACGCCGAGCTGGCGCGGCGAGGTGACCCGCCCGCCGCCCGGAGTTCGTCGGGTGTCAGGCCCCGACGAGCATCTCGCGCCGTACGGCGTGCAGGCGGTCAGCACCGTCGCGATGGCCGCGTCGCAGCACATGGCGCGCTACGGCACCACCAGGGAGACGCTTGGATGGATCGCCCTCAACGCCCGATCGAACGCAGCGCTCGATCCGACGGCCGTCTACCGAGATCCGCTCACGATGGACGACTACCTGGGTGCTCGTCCGATCAGCACACCGTTCGGGCTGTTCGACTGCGATGCGCTCTGTGACGGCGCGGTCGCCGTGTCGTGTCGGCAGCTGACGCGGCCGCGGTCACACCGCGCCCGATCGCGGTCGAGGCAGTCGGCATGCAGATCACCGAGCGCATGGAGTGGGACCAGGGCGTGCTGAGCCACGAACCGCACGTCCTCGGCCCCGCCGCGCACCTCTGGACCCGCACGACGCTGCGGCCGGACGATGTCGACGTCGCGGAGCTCTACGACGGCTTCACGTTCAACTGCCTGTCGTGGATCGAGGCGCTCGGCTTCTGCGAGATCGGCGAGGCGAAGGACTTCCTCGACGGCGGCAAGAACATCTCGCGGGACGGCATCCTGCCGTTGAACACCCACGGCGGCCAGCTGTCGCACGGCCGGACGCACGGCATGGGTCTCGTGCACGAGGCGGTGACGCAGCTGCGCGGCGACGCTGGCGATCGTCAGGTCGCCGACGCCGCCACCGCCATGGTGACCAGCGGGAGGCCTGACCCCGGGGGGCGTCCTCCTCCTGCGACGAGACCGATGAAACCGCCCAAGGAGGTCGACGATGAACGTCGACGACATGATCATCCTCAGCATCGACGACCACTCCGTCGAGCCACCCGACCTGTTCGAGCACCACCTGCCCGCGTCGTACAAGGACCGTGCGCCGCGGCTCGTGCTGCGGGACGAGCACGGCAAGGAGCACTGGGAGTTCGAAGGCAAGGAGTTCGGGATCTTCGGCCTGAACGCCACCGTCTCGTGGCCCAAGGAGGAGTGGGGGCTGAACCCGAGCGCGCTGGCCGAGATGCGGCCGGCCGTCGTACCTCGATCGACGAACGGATGCAGGACATGAACCGCAACGGCGTGCTCGCGTCGATGTGCTTCCCGAGCCTGCCCGGGCTTCAGCGGGCGCCGGTTCCAGGAGGCCGACGACAAGGACCTCGCCCTCGTCATGCTGCAGGCCTACAACGACTGGCACATCGACGAGTGGTGCGCCTCATACCCCGGCCGCTTCATCCCGCTGTCGATCGGACCGGCCTGGGACATGGACGCGCATGGTGGCCGAGATCAAGCGCGTCGCCGCCAAGGGCTGCCGGGCGATCAGCATGCCGGAACTGCCGCACATCCAGGGCCTCCCGTCGCTACGCAGACGACTACTGGGACCCGTTCTTCCGGGTCGTCTGCGACGAGGGGATCGTCATGTGCCTGCACATCGGCATGGGCCTCGACGCGATCAACATGGGGCCCGACTTCTCGCTCGACAACTTCATGGTCCTGTCGACCCAGGTCACGGTGCTCGCCGTGCAGGACCTCCTGTGGGGACCAGCGATGCGGAAGTACCCGGATCTGAAGATCGCGTTCTCCGAAGGCGGCATCGGCTGGATCCCGTTCCTCATGGATCGGGTCGACCGCCACTACGAGAACCAGAAGTGGACGGGCCAGGACTTCGGCGACAAGACGCCGAGCGAGGTGTTCCGCGAGCATGCGCTGGCGTGCTTCATCTACGACCCGACGGCGCTCAAGCTCTACGACGACATCGGGATCGACATCATCGCCTTCGAGACCGACTACCCGCACTCGGACTCGCTCTGGCCCGACGCACCCGAGGTGCTGCTGGAGCAGTGCAACGGCGCCGGTCTCTCCGACGACGACGATCGACAAGATCAGCTGGAAGAACGTCGCGCGGTTCTGCGACTACGACCCGTTCGCAGCACATCCCGCAGGAGCAGGCCACGGTCGGGGCGCTTCGCGCGCAGGCGCCCGACGTCGACACCTCGATCGTGTCCCGGAGCGAATGGCGGGCACGCTACGAGGCGAACCCCCGTACGAGATCTGCGGCCCCGTCATGAGCTTTCACCATCGACCTCGAGGGCAAGCGCGCGCTGATCACCGGCGCCGGTCAGGGCGTCGGGCTCGCCATCGCACATGCGCTCGCACAGGCCGGTGCCGAGGTCCTCGTGAACGACATCCGACCGGAGCAGGCCGAGGCCGCGGTGACCGAGCTGGAGGCCGCCGGCGGTCGAGCGCTCGCGCTGCCTTTCGACGTCACGAACTGGGAGCAGGTCTCCGAGAGCGATCGACGGCTGCGGCGGCGTCGACATCCTCGTCAACAACGCCGGCAACGCGGGCGTCGAGGGCTTCACCGGGCTGGTCGAGCATCGTCGATTCCGACCCCGCCGACTGGCAGCGGTTCTTCGCGGTGAACCTGTTCGGTGTCATGCACTGCACCAAGGCGGCACTGCCGTCGATGATCGAGTCCGGCTCGGGTCGGATCGTCACGATCGTCTCGGACGCGGGCGCGGTAACGGAGACGTCAAGGTCTCTCCCTATGCGGCGGCCAAGGCGGGCGCTGCCGGCTTCTCCCGCTCGATCGCACGTGAGGTCGGGCGTCACGGGATCACCGTCAACTGCGTCAGCCTCAGCAACATCGATACGCCGACGACGGCCCCGCCTCCACCTGAGACGCCGGAGGAGCACGCCCGGGAGAAGGCCTTCCTCCGCCCGTACGTGATCCGCCGCCGAGGGCAACCCGATGACGTCGCCGGACTCGTCACCTATCTCGCCAGCCCGCTCGCCGAGTGGATGACGGGACAGACCTACGCCATGAACGGTGGCTACACGTTCTCGCAATGACCCCTTCGTACCTCCGCACAACCTCACAGGAGCAGCCATGAGTGACCGGTTCGACTTCCCGATCAACGATGCCGACAACCACATGTACGAGACGACCGATGCGTTCACCAAGTACCTCCCGAAGGAATACACGGGGCTCATCAAGTACGTGCAGGTCAACGGACGCACCAAGATCGCTGTGCGGAACGTGATCTCCGACTACATCCCGAATCCCACCTTCGAGGTGGTGGCCCGCCCAGGGGCTCAGCAGGACTACTTCCTCAACGGCAACAAGGACGGCAAGTCTCGAAGAGAGATCCTCGGCGAAGCGATGAAGGCCGAGGAAGCGTTCTTCGCTCCGGAGCCTCGCCTCACGCGGATGGACGAGCTCGGCATCGATCGCGCCGTCATGTGGCCCACCCTGGCCAGCCTCCTCGAGGAGCGGCTCGTCGACGACCCGCAGGCGACGCACGTGGTCATCCATGCGCTGAACCAGTGGATGCACGAGCAGTGGACCTTCAACTACCAGGACCGGATCTTCGCGACGCCGGTCATCACGCTCCCGATCGTCGAGCAGGCGATCGAAGAGCTGGAGTGGGTCATCGAGCGTGGCGCGCGCATCATCCTGATCCGGCCGGCTCCTGTCCCCGGGACCGATGGCACTCGCTCGTTCGCCCTTCCCGAGTTCGACCCGTTCTGGGAGAAGGTGGTCGAGGCGGACATCGCGGTGGGGATGCATGCGTCTGACGTCGGATCCGCCAAGTACGTCAGCCAATGGGAGGGGGCCCGGGGTGAGTACCTCCCGTTCAAGCAGCAGAACGCCTTCGAGGAGGTGTTCCACAGCTACCACCGCGCGATCATGGACGCGATGGCTTCTGCCATCTGCCACGGTCTCTTCGATCGGTTCCCCTCGCTGCGCTTCCTGCCGGTGGAGAACGGGTCGCGCTGGGTCGCGCCACTCCTGGAGACGCTCGCTCACGTCCATGAGATGAACCCGCACCTCTTCGCGCAGGACCCGGTGCAGGCCTTCAAGCGGAACATCTGGGTCCATCCGTTCCACGAGGATGACCCGCTGGACATCATCCGCCTCATCGGCGCAGACCGAGTCGTGTTCGGCTCGGACTATCCGCATCCAGAGGGTCTGGCCGAGCCCACGTCGTACATCGACCGGCTCGCGGGCCTGTCCCAGGAGGAGATCGCGCGGGTGATGGGCGGGAACTTGGCCGAGATCCTTCGCTTGGCCGCCTGAGACCACACGAGCTCAGTGGAACGCCGGAAGTGCCTCGTCGGCGAACCGCTCGAGTTCGTCCAGAGTCTGCAGTGGGACCTGAACGGACCGAACGCCCAGCTCCTCGTAGCGGCGCAGGCCATCAACGGTGCCAGCTGCCGGCTCGGCGCCGCAGTACACAGGCACCTCGTCGGGGTGTCGGCCGTGGCGTTCGAGCGCAGCGGTCAGGATCGGGAGGAGCGCGGCGAGTCGGTCGCTCGACATGTTCGCGGTGATCCACCCGTCGCCGATCCGCGCCGCCCGGTCGATCGCCGCCTCGCTGTGACCGCCGACGAGGATCGGGATGGTGGCCTGCGCGGGGCGGGGCTCGGGGTCCATCGGCGGAATGTCCCAGAACTCGCCGTGGAACTCGACGTGCTCGCCCCCCGCTCCCCAGATCCGGCGGAGCAGGGCGATGTGCTCGTCGGTCCTGGCACCCCGCCGGTCCCACGGCATGCCCATGGCATCCGCCTCCTCCTTCAGCCAACCCGCGCCGATCCCGTATACGAGGCGCCCGCCCGAGTAGCGGTCGACGGTGGCGAGCTGGCGGGCGTTGAGAATGGCATTGCGGATCGGGAGGACGGCCACGGCGGTGCCGAGGCGGATCCGCTCCGTGATCGCCGCGACGAAGGCGAGGGTGGTGACGAGCTCGAAGTTCGGCGCCAGTAGGTCCGACACGGCGTCGTCAGCGATCGACGCAGGACGGCGAGGGAGCACGTACTTCGAGTCGACCTTCTGCGGCATCACGACGTGGTCCACGCCCCACAGAGAGTCGAATCCCAGGCGATCGGCCGTCGAGGACCAGCTGCGCACGAACACCGGGGTGGCGCGTGCGCCGGTGTGTGGGATGCGAACTCCGATCTCCATGCCTGCCTCCTGTCGCAGTCAGCGCCCGGGCGCAGGCTGGTCGAGTGGAGGCCGGGCCCAGAACGCCTCGAACGTCGAGAACGCTTCCGGCATCCGAGCGCCGCGCTTCGGTCCCGACGTCTCGAGGGGTGATGCCACCCGAGCGCTGCCCAACTCGGGATGGTCGGTGTGCCGTCGGAACCACGAACGCAGGCGCCGTCGCCGGAACAGCCACGTGCCGTCCACCCGCTCGTACGAGTCGAAGTAGGCGAGGGCCTCGTCGAACCAATGCTCGGGTTCAAGCACGTGGTGGTACGCGACGCAGTACACGATGCCGGTCGCATGGTCCTCGTCGTCGATCTCGATGATGTGATTCGCCACCTGGTGCATGGAGCAATGGAACTTCCGGAGGGATTGGTCGTAGAAGCGGCGGACGCCCTCCCGGCCGGGGCCGAACCGGCCGTTTTCCACGTCCGGCACGAACAGGGCGGCGACGGCGTCGATGTCCTTGCCGTCGACCGCCACCGCGTACCGGAGGGGCAGGTCCCGGATCGCGTCCAGCGCTACAAGCCGAGCGAGATCGTCCATCGCGGTCAGCCCTTGGCCTTTCCGGAGCGCAGCTGTTCGATGCCTCCGGTGCGAGGTGGAGGGCCGGCCACCAGACCGCCATCGACCGGCAGGATGGTTCCGGTGACGTACGAGGAACGGTCGCCGGCGAAGTACAGCGCCGCTTCGGCGATGTCGTCGGTGGTCCCCTGACGCTTCAGTGGTTGCTGGGAGAGGATGTAGTCGCGGATGCGCTTCATCGTCTCCGCCCGTTCCTCCTCTGGGAGGTGAGCGACCATCGTGTGCTCGAGGATCGGGGTCTCGATGTTCCCTGGGGCGATGCAGTTCACCCGGACGCCGTGCTGCCCGAGTCCGATGGCGGCAGCTTTGGTGAACATGATGACCGAGCACTTCGACAGGTGATACGCCCACTGGCTCGGCGCGGCCTGCATGCCGCCGATCGACGAGATGTTGATCACCGAGCCGCCCCCGGCGTTGGCCATGTGCCGGGCCGCCTCGCGGGTCCCGACCATCACGCCCAGCAGGTTCACCTCCATCACCCGGTGGAAGTCCGAGAAGTCGTCGTCGAAGATGTGGGAATGGCGGGTGCCGGCAACACCGGCGTTGTTGAACATCACGTGGAGGCCGCCGTAGTGCTCTACGGCAGACCTGACGAGGTCTGTGACCTGGTCCGGATCGGCCACATCGGTACGGTGGAAGACGGCTCGCTCGCCGAGGCTCGCGGCGACTGCCTCGCCCTGCACTTCGTCGAGGTCGGCAATCATCACTCGTGCGCCCTCGTCGATGAAGCGCTGCGCGGTGCCGAGGCCGATGCCGGACGAACCGCCCGTGACGATGGCGACCTTGCCGTTCAGCTCGTTGGCCATGAGTGCCTACTTCCTGTCGGTGGGAGATGAAGTGCTGAGAACCGCTCGACCGCCAGTGGAGTCGGTCGGGATGGTGGCAACCATCCCGCCATCGATGAGGACGTCGCTTCCGGTCATGAACGATGCACCATCGCCCGTGAGGAAGTCGACGACCGCAGCGACCTCTTCGGGGCGGCCTCGTCGACCGAGCGGGCTCGTCCGGATGATGTCGGCCATGATCGGGTGCCTCGACTCGTCGAGGTGGTTCATCGGGGTGTCGTTGATCCCCGGGGACACCGACAAGATCCGAGCGCCGCGAGCTCCCCATGTCGAGCATCGGCTCCGTGCGATGCGCTGCACCCCGCGCTTCGAGACCGGGTACGCGAACTGCGGTGCATCCGGATCGAAGCCGAGGCCGATCAGATCATCGAAGAACTGCTCGGAGAGCGGATCGTCGAGCACCTGACCGAGCTCAGGTGACTCGGGGACCCGGTGACCGGACATCGATGCGAAGCACACCGCGACCGACCCGGGACCGAGAAGCGGTTCGACGGCGCGGAGCACCCGAGCCATGCCGATCAGGTTGACCTCGAAGATCTGTCGCCCGGTGCCCATCGAACCCGAGATGCCAGCGGTGATCACCAGCGCGTCGAGCACATCGATGCGCGCGGCGAGCTCATCCACCTGCGCCTGGTCGGTCACATCGCATGCGGCGGCAACTGCATGACCGCCGAGCTCGGCGGCCAGATCCTGGACCGCTTCGACGCTTCGATCGGCCACGATCAGCGGGCCACGCGGGGCGAGGGACCGCGCCACGGCGACACCCATCCCCGATCCGGCGCCTATCACCACGTTCGTCATCGTCGTCACTCCCTGGCCATCGTGGCAACGGCTCCACACCAGATCGGGGTGGACGTCCTCACACGAAGTGACAGTAGACTGTCTAAATGGGGTTTGCCCGTGTGTGTGCGGAAGAAGACATCGCAGCCGGCGAGATGGAGGCGTTCTTCGTCGACGACTGGGAGGTCCTGATCATCAGGGATCGCCACGGAACGCTTCGAGCGCTGGACGGGATCTGTCCCCACGAAGACTTCCCGCTCGTCCACGGCAGCTTCGATGGCGCGGTGCTGACCTGCGCCAACCACCAGTGGATGTTCGACGTCGCCACGGGCAAGGGCATCCGTCCGCCGAGCTGTCGACTCGACCAGTACGCCCTGAAGGTCGAGGATGGGTCGGTCTTCGTGGACACCGGAGCGACGTCTTCTGAGGCGAGCTCATGACCGACTTAGCCCATCCCACCCGGTGCGCCGCCTGGGCCCGGGAGGTCGGTTTGATGGCCGCTGGCACCGCGCCGACGACCGACGTGTTCGTGCTGGTCGAGCATCCGCTTCCGTGGTTGAGCGACATCAGGTCGGATCCAGTCCTACGCCAACTCGAGCACGTGGCGGAGGAACATGCGGGCCCGGGCTGCTCCGTCCGGATCCAGGCCGTCGCGGTCGACACGGCGCAGACCCTGCGCAAGGTGATCGTCTTCCGTGCCACATCGTCGCCGTTCACCGGCTACGAGCGAGCCGCGGGACTTGGATCGACCGAGGATCTACCGGGTCTGGTGGCGGGCTTGATGAGCATCCCTCCCAGGCGTCGAGTCTCCGCAGGTGTGACCGACGTACTCGTGTGCACGCACGGGGCCCGGGACACGTGCTGCGGCTCAATGGGAACCCGGCTCTGGAAGGAGCTCGAGGAGACGCTGCCCGGTGTGCGCCTGTGGCGCACCTCTCACACTGGCGGTCACCGGTTCGCTCCGACGGCGATCACCTTCCCGGACGGGAACTACTGGTCCCACCTCGACGGAGCGATCGCTCGCGGCCTGGTGCGGCGGACGCTCGATCCCGTCGTTGCCGCCGAGCACCTCCGGGGGTGCGCTGCGTTCTCCCCAGCGGTCCAGGTCGCGGACGGAGCCGTGTTGGCGTCTCGCGGGTGGGCGTGGCTCGAGAGCGCCAGATTCGGTGAGGAGCGATCGCCGACGCGGGTGGAGCTGTGCTTTGCTGCACCTGACGGCGAGCGAGGCGGCTACGACGTAGTGCTGAAGGAAGGGCGGCGCATGCCCGTCCCGGATTGCGGGGCGGATCCGGCCGAAGCGACCAAGTCACAAGCAGAGCTGACGGTGGCGAACCTGCGACTTTGGGCTTGAGGATGGAGACTGAAGTGGATCAGACCGGCGAGCCGACGGTGCGGGACCTGTGGGATGTCGAGCAGATCAAGCAACTCAAAGCGCGGTACTTCCGCCTGCTCGACACGAAGGACTGGGATGCGTTCGCGGAGCTCTTCACCGATGACTGCCAGCACATGGTCCCCTCAGCCGAGCCCCAGCCACCCCGTTCGAACGATGAGTACCTGGCCGGGTTGCGGTCGGCCCTCGGAGACGGCATGACGGTGCACCACGGCCACATGCCGGAGATCACGCTCCTCGGGCCGAATGAAGCCTCGGGCATCTGGGCCATGTTCGACTACCTCGACATCGACCGCTCCGACGGGCCGCCGCTGCGGATGCAGGGCTACGGCCACTACCACGAGACCTATCGGAAGGGCGAGGATGGCGCGTGGCGCATCAGTTCCAAGCGCAACGTCCGGCTCCGGGTCGACAGCCCGCCGCCCGGAGAGACCCCGTGACCGACACCTCGGGCACGGTCGCGTTCCTCGGTGCGGGGCAGATGGGCATGCCGATGGTCCAGAGGCTGATCGCGGCGGGCCGCTCCGTCACGGCGTATGCACGCCGGCCCGAGGTGCGAGACGAGCTCGTGGCAGGTGGCGCGACGGCGGTGGCATCGGCGTCAGAGGCGGTAGCAGCCGCCGACGCCGTGGTGATCTGCCTCTTCGCCGACGCCCAGCTGTGGGACCTTGCCCTCGGTCCGGACGGGTTCCTCGAAGCGATGCGTGCTGGTGCACTGCTGATCACCCACACGACCGGAAGCCCGGCGACATCTCGGGCGCTGGCCGACCACGGGGCCGATCGTGGGATCCGCGTGGTCGAGGCTCCGGTCAGCGGATCGGCCGTCGACATCGCGGAAGGGCACGTGACGGTGCTGCTCGGCGGCGCGCCTGACGATCTGGAGGACGCTCGATCCATCGTTGGCGCGTACGGCGATCCGATCCTCACGATCGGTCCGCTCGGGAGCGCCATGGCGGTGAAGCTGCTCAACAACGCACTGTTCGCAGCACAGGTGCAGCTGGCCGCCGACGTCGAACGGATCGCTGCCGGCTTCGGAGTGGGCCTCGATGCGGTCGCTCCCGCGATCTTGGCTTCGAGCGGCAGGAGCTACGCGATGGAGGTCGCCGGTCGCAACGGATCGCTGGCCGCGGTCGTCGCCCGTGCCGGGCACTTCCTCTACAAGGACGTCTCCGTCGTGAACGAGGTTGCCGCCGAGCTCGATCTGGACCTCGGTGTGCTCGGCTACGTGAACCGCGCAGGACCATTGACGTTCCGCCCACGCGACGGCGACTGAGCCTGCGCGGGGCTTGCTGCGGAGGCAGCGATTGCAGGTCAGACGACCGTACCGGCGCTGGTGTGGATCACCTGGCCGTTGATCTGTGAGCTGTCGGGCAGGCACAGGAACCGGATCACGGCCGCAACTTCCCCGGGGTCGGCCGCCCGATGGCTGAAGTTCTCCAGTGGGCCTGCGCTCACCAAGGCGTCGTAGTCGCCGGGATCGGGGCCCAGGCCCACCATCGGGGTGCGGGTCACTCCGGGCGCGACGGCGTTGACGTTGATGCCGTGAGGCGCCAGCTCGGCAGCCGCCACTCTCGTCAGGGCGTTGATCCCTGCCTTCGAGGCTGAATACACGGCGGGGGAGAGCAGCGCTTGGAACGCTGCGCTCGAGCTGACGTTCACGATGCGCCCACCCCCTCCGCGCTCGATCATGTGGCGCGACACCTCTCGCGTCAGGGTGAAGGGGGCCCGGAGGTTGATCGACATCACGATGTCGAACGTGGCGTCGGCCATCTCGGCGACGTGCTGGGACTCGCCCGGGACGCCGGACACGCCGGCGCTGTTCACGAGCACATCGATTCGTCCGAGCCTCCGCAGGACATCGTCGACGAGTGACGTGATGGCATCGCGATCCTGGAGGTCGGCGCAGAACGGCATCACTGCCGGCCGGCCGCTGTCGACCTCGGCCGCGGTATGCCCAAGTCCCTCGAGATCCCGGTCGACGGCGGCGATCGATGCGCCGACATCGGAGAGTGCCTGGACCGTGGCCCGCCCGATGCCGGACGCAGCACCTGTCACGAGTGCCACCCGACCTTGTAGGAGCTGCTCCACGATGTACCTGGCTTCCCAGTGGTGTCAGATGAGTCCGAGCTGCTGCAACACGGCGACGATCTCGTCCGCGACCGACAGCGGAACGGTGAACCCGTCCGTCCCGGTCACGTCGGTGAGGTGGTCCCGGATGTCCTCGGCCGTCACATTGGACGAGCGGTCAGCGATCCACCCTGCTCCGAGCCCGGTGAAGACTCGGGCGTATCGCCCGGCTACTGCCGAGATGAGCTGGTGTGAGAGCTCGCACTGGCGGCTGGCCAGGAACGTGACCAGCGGAACGACCCGTTCCGGGGTGGTCTCGGCGAAGAAGGCGTCGATGACGTGGTCCATGCCGAATTCGGCGGCCTGATCGCGCTGGTCGCTGATCGAGTCGGTCATCATCCGGGTGCGTCCCACAGGGAGCACTGCGTTGACGTTGATGCCGTGCGGCGCTCCCTCGTTGGCCAGGCCGTTGGTGAGTCCCATGATCCCGCCCTTCGCCGCGCCGTAGTGCACGGCTTGTTCCTGGCCGAACGCGCCGATGTTGGAGGCCACGAGCACCATCCGGCCATAGCCCTGCGCCTTCATCACGCGAAAGGCGGGTTGGCAGAGGTAGAAGGCTCCGTCGAGGTGGACCTGGATCATGCGCCGCCACTGCTCGGGGGAGAGCTCGTCGAACGGGGCCATCTCGTAGATGCCCGCGTTGCTCACCACGGCGTCCAGCCGTCCGAAGGCATCCAGAGCTGCTTCGACGATCGATGCGGCGCCATCTGAGCTACCGACCGAGGCGTGGGATGCCACGGCCGCCCCGCCGACCGCCTCGATCTCGGCCACGACCGCGTCAGCAACCGATGCGTCGGAACCTTCGCCACCCATTGACGTGCCGATGTCATTCACAATGACCTGAGCTCCACGGCTCGCGAGGTCGACGGCGTAGAGCCGGCCGAGGCCGCGCCCTGCGCCGGTGACGATGACGGTCTGCCCTGCGAAGTCGATGGACTCGGTCATGACTCGAAGGTCAGGACTCGGCCCAGGATGTCGATCGGCTCGTGGGTCAGGAACTGGTAGTCGCTCACTGGGGCTCCTCGTGCGGGATTGCCGTCCGATCGTGTGCCGGACGTCTTGACGGCCGAGCGGTCCAGGATATCCTGACACTTCACTGTCACTTTGGCGAACGATGCCGCACTTCCCCGCGAGGAACCTCCGCAGATGGACACGACGATTCGAGCCGAGGCGGTCTGAGCCATGGATCTCGAGCTCTCGGACGACGAGGCCGGACTGAGGGACAACGTCCGATCGGTGTTGCAAGGCATCTGCCCCGCGTCCGTCGTGCGTTCTGCCTTCGAGGGCGACGACACCCGCTCGACGATCTGGCGACAGATGGTGGATCTCGGGTGGCCAGCGCTCACCATCCCCGAGGAGCACGGCGGACTGGGACTCGGAGTCGTCGAGCAGGTCCTCGTGGCCGAAGAGCTCGGGCGCGCGGTTGTCCCGAGTCCGCTGCTGGCGACAGGGACACAGTTCACGCCCGCCATAAGAGAACTCGGAGGATCTGCCGCTGCTGCGCTTCTCGAGGCCGTGGCAGCTGGAGAGTGCACTGGCGCGCTGGCACTCGCCGAGGATGGAGGTTGGGACGTGGCGGGGGTGAAGGCAAGTGCCCGCCACGATGGTCATCGCTGGATCCTCGACGGCACGAAGCACGCGATCGTCGACGGGGCCACCGCAGACGAGATCCTGGTTGTCGCCCGCGGGGCCGAGGGCCTCGGAGCCTTCCTCGTGGAGCGTGGGGCTGCGAGGGCCGTGCCCCGCACGGTCCTCGACCCCACGCTTCCCATCGCCGATCTCCACCTGGATGGCGTGGTCGTGGAAGAGGAGCGCGTCGTCGGTCGTCCTGGCGATGCAGGCGTCGCGAGGGCGCTGCGTCGGTCGACGGAGGAGGCTGTCGTGGCGATGGCCGCCATGACCGTCGGTGTCTGCCGGCGCATCTTCGAGGTGACCGTCGAGTACTCGAAGTCGCGTGAGCAGTTCGACCGGCCGATCGGGTCGTTCCAGGCGCTGAAGCACCGGATGGCCGACATGTACCTCTCGGTCGAGCGCGCCGCCGCACTGGTGTACTTCGCGGCCCTGACCATCTCCGAGGACTCTCCGGAACGATCGCTCGCGGCGGCGGCGGCGAAGGTGGCGGCCGGGGACTGCCAGCGGCTGGTCGTGGAGGACGGGCTTCAGCTGCACGGAGGCATCGGGTACACGTGGGAGTACGACCTTCACTTCCTCCTGAAGCGGGCGAAGACGGGCGACTCCCTCCTCGGCAGCCGCATGGCCCACCGGGCTCACATGGCGACGCTCCTCGGTCTCGATGCGGAGACGGTGGCGTGAGACTTCGATTCGACGCGGAGGTCGAGGCCTTCCGAGACGAGTTCCGGGTGTGGCTTGCGGGCAACGCCCCCTCAGCGGAGGAGCGCGCCGCCGATCCGGCCAAGGGCTCCGCCCACCTGCCCGAGTGGGCGCGGGCCTGGACGCGTCGGATGTTCGATACCGGATGGCTCGTACCCGGGTGGCCACCTGAGCGTGGCGGACGCAACGCCGGGCCGATCGAGACCCTCGTCTACCTCGAGGAGCTGGCGAGAGCGAACGTCCCGAGAACCACCAACCCACAGGGCCTGGGGATCGTCGCCCCGTCGTTGCTCGACTTCGGCGACGAAGCTCAGGTGCGCGACTACGCGATGCCGATCCTTCGGGGCGAGAAGTCGGCGTGCCTCGGGATGAGCGAGCCAGGAGCGGGGAGCGACCTCGCCTCGCTCAGCACCCGCGCCGTGCTCGACGGCGACCAGTTCGTGATCAACGGCCAGAAGGTATGGACCTCTGGCGCGGGCTACGCCGACTTCTGCTTCCTCTTCTGCCGGACCGACCCGGCCGCGCCGAAGCACAAGGGCATCAGCGTTCTGTTGGTCGATCTTGCGACGCCGGGGATCACGGTGCGCCCGCTGCCGGAGATCGTCCATCCGGACCGAGCCGATCTGAACGAGGTGTTCTTCGACGATGTCGCGGTTCCGTCGAGCGCCCTTGTCGGTGAGCTGAACAACGGCTGGGCCATGGCCAACGGCTCGCTGGCTCACGAACGAGGGATGGTCTGGCTCCGCAACGTCCAGGAGCTCGAAGACGAGGTCGAGCGCCTGGTCGTCGAGGCGCCAGCCCTGCTCGCCCGCATGCCCTCGTCGGAGCGCTCCGTCGTCACCGACCGGATAGCAGAGTGCTACGTGGATGCGATGGCTGGCCGGGCCCTCGGGTACCGGGGTTTCGCCAAGCTGGTCCGAGGTGGGAGCGCCCCGGAGCAGGCGCTCATGAAGGTCTTCTGCAGCGAAGCGCGCCGGAAGGCCAGCCAGGTCGGCATCGACCTCGAGCGCGGATCGAGGCATCGATCTGTCTCGAGAGGATCATGCGCTCGGCCAGGAGTGCTCCTGGGCCGAGCTCTACCTCCTCAGCTTCGGGTCCACGATCTCCGCCGGCTCCTCAGAGATCCAGCGGAACATCATCGCCGAGCGCGTGCTCGGCCTTCCCCGGGGCTAGCTGTGGGCTAGCTGAGGTGCTCGTCGAGCCAGGCCAACGAGCGTGTCCAACTGTCCTTGGCCGATGCCTCGTGGTACGAGTCGCGGGCGTCGCAGTGGAAGCCGTGGTTGGCCTCGGGGTAGCGGACGACCTCGGTGGGCGGGCCAGCCTTGGCCGCTGCCTCTCGCAGACCTTCGACCTCGTTGGTCGGGATCGAGGCATCCAGGTCGCCGAAGAATCCCAACCACGGGGTCTTCAGCGTGGGTGCCAGATCGAAGAGCGGTGGCAGACCGAAGCGGCTCTGTGCGATGCCACCTCCGTAGAAGGAGATGGCTGCGCCGAGCTCCCAGTAGGCGCCCGCGACGAACGAGATGCTCCCGCCCATGCAGAACCCGATCACGCCGATCTGCCTGCCCTGGTAGCCGAGGCCGCTGAGGTGGGCGAACGTCGCGTCGAGGTCCGCCTCGATCTGATCGGCCTGCAATTGCATGATGAACGGCATCACCTCCTGCATGTCCTCATAGCCCAGCTCGGGGTCCCCGCTGCGGTGGTAGAGGTGGGGGGCGGCAGCGAGGTAGCCGGCACTGGCGAAGCGGTGGCAGATATCGCGGATGTGCCCGTTCACCCCGAACGCTTCCTGCAGCACGATCACCGCGCCTTTGGACTGACCCTCGGGCTCGGCCAGGTAGATTCCCATCGTTGCCTTGCCGACCGGCACGCTGACGTCGTGTCCCATGCTGTGTCCTCTCGATCTGGATCGCTGATCTGGGTGTTGGTGGGTCGTCGACCTCAGTCGACGAAGTTGGCCACACCGGTCCACTCGGGCTCGGGCCACGGCATCGGGAGCGGCTGGAGGTCGGGGCCCAACTCGTTCGGGACACGTTCCGCTAGCTGATCGACGTCCCATTGTCCGAGGTTGGTCATGGTCGGCGCGTAGCGGAGCATGCCGAGCCGGCCGACCTCGTAGCCCTGCACGCGGAAGATCTGTCCGTTGACCTCGAGCGACTTGTCGCTGAGCAGGTAGACGGCGAAAGGCGCGACGTTGGCCGGATCGCGGTAGGTCCCCGGGGCGAGGTCGCTGCGCATCGCGTCACCGAAGCGCTCGGTGAGCTTCCCTGCGTTGCCGTAGATGTCATCGGACATCCGAGTGGCAGCGCTCGGGACCATGCAGTTGGCCCGGACGCCGAAGCGGCCCACGGCGTTCGCGGTGCTCCAGGTGAACCCGAGGATCCCTGCCTTCGCAGTCGAGTAGGCGATCGTGTTGGGCATCCCGTTGAGCGCTCCGCTCGACATGAAGATGAGGCTCCCGGAACCCTGCGGCACCATCACCCGAGCGGCGGCTTTGGCACAGCTGAAGTGGCCCTTGAGGTGGACCGCGATGACGTCGTCCCATTCCCGCTCTTCGAGGTCCCACAGGTACTTCAGCGCGGTGATCCCGGCGCAGCAGACCATGCCATCCAAGTGTCCGAAGGAGTCGAGGGCGGCATCGACGGCCGCTCGGCCGCCCTCCATGGTCGAGATGTCGACAGCTGCAGCTACGGCTCGGCCGCCTGCAGCGGTGATCTCGGTCGCGACGCCATCAGCAGCCTCCGATGACCCGGCTTCGTTGCGGTCGACCGCGCCCCCGTAGTCAGCGACCACGACGGCCGCGCCCGCCTCGGCCGCCGCCAGTGCGATGGCTCGGCCGATCCCTCGGCCGCCGCCGGTCACGACCACTGACTTTCCTTCGAGATGCTTGGTCACATCGGGTCCTTCCGCGTCAGTCGCCCGGTCGTTGCTCTCGCCGGGTTAGAGAAAGTGACACTACACTGCCACTCTGAGGCGTTCACGGACGCGGCCCGGACTGCAGATGGAGGGGCTCGCCGTCGAGGTTGAGCTGGGCGTCAGTGAAGACCTGGAGTTCGTCACAAGCCAGCGTCAGCCCGCCGGGCTCGATGTCGATGGCTGGGCCATGCCGAACTCGTCGAGGTCCACCGCTGTCATCTGGCCGACACCCTCTGGTTGGGGTCCAAAGGCAAGAGCTTCAGGAGCAGCTCGGTGCCTGGGAGCGATCCCCACTTCTCAAGCTGTCGTGGGTTGGGTCGCAATGTCCGGGCCGCCTGTTGACGTTCAGGCGTCAAGGAGGTACCGGAGCGATCTCGTGATGTCGAAGAGCGCGTCGAGAGGTGCGTCTCCGAGTCGAGCTATCAGTCGCTCGTCGGAGATGAACTTGATGTCCTCGCACTTCGCGTAGGTGGTCTCGTCCAGCCCCGACGAGGCTGGGTCGAGTTCGACATGGGAAGGCAACCCCCGCCGGGTCGTTGTGCAGGGCACGACGATCACGATCCCGGCTCGACTTTCGTTGAGAGGATCGGCCGAGACGATCACGGCCGGACGGCGACCGGCTTGCTCACGCCCCACCGGGACGCCGAAGTCGACGAGCCAGATCTCACCGCGGCGAGGCCGCATCATCGAGAACGGTCGGCGGTGGCACCCGATTCGATCATGCGCTCAGCTTCGAGATCGGCCCATCCCGCGGGGTCGGCGCGAAGCTCGTCGTAGCGGGCTGTGAACCGGTCGAAGAAGAGGCGCCGCTCGAGGGCGTCGGCCGCCTCGTCGAGCAATTGGGTCATCGGCCGGCCGGTCGCATCCGCCAGGCGGGAGAACCGGTCCCTTGTTGTCTCGCTGACTCTGATCGTTGTGCTCACGACGAGAGTCTACTGTCGAGTAGACCGATTCGTCTACTGATCAGGGATCCGGGGCCTCGATCGTCCACGTCTCTGCAATTGGTGCGGCGATCCCCCGAGCGACCGTCGACCGTTGGTAGCAACCTTGGTAGCAACGGTCTCGAGTGAGCTCGGACCGACCGGGATGCAGGTAGACGGTCTCCGAGCGGGAAGCGCAAGACATCGCTTCGAACCCTGGGCCACCCGGACCGGCCCGGACGAATCCGGACCGGCCCGAACTGACTTACAGCGGAAGGTAAGGGCTTCGCCGAATCCGCATCGCCGGTCGCGAACGTGCTGGTCAGAGCGCTGCGGACGCCTGAGTTAGTCGAAATGGAAGCAACGGCGGTAGCAACCGGCTCGAATCAACTCGAACGATCTGCCCGCGGGTTCGCTGAGGTTCCATGGGTCAGAGCTGGGCCATGCGAGACAAGATACGTCGAGCGCGATTCCCCTACCTGCGCAGATGCGCGAGGAGTGCTCCTCACCTGCATCGAGAGCAGGACGAGGCCTAGGCGATTGGCGAGGTTGCGCGCAGGCAGGGTCGTGCGGTGACGTGACGGTGATGCCTGGGAGACGGGCTTCGCGCATTCTTGAGCGCGTGGACGTGTCGAGCCCGAGGCGAGCGTTGGGGTTGCACCGGTGATCACAGCACTGCGCGCGACGAGCCGCTCGGTGGCCGACTACCTGCAGGCGGAATTCGAGTCCGACAGCCATCTGTCGAGCTTGTTTGCCGCGCCCGGGACGATGCGGGTCTACCTGAACACCCCGTCAGAGATGACCGGCAATCGCGCCGGGCTCTCGGTCTGGCTGTACCGAGTCGTTCGCGACGACGCCACGCTCAACCGTCCGCCGGAGCGCATCACCGCGACCCTGACCCGGCGGGTGCCCCTGCCGGTGCGCCTTCACTACCTCATCACCCCGGTCACGAACTCGGAAGAGGCCGATGCCCCGGAGACCGAGCAGGCGATCCTCGGCAAGGTGCTCCAGGTGCTGCACGACCACCCTCAGCTGCGGGGCGTCGACCTGCGCGACGACTTCGAGGGCACCGACGCCGCAGTGACGTTCCGGTTCGAAGTGCTGACGGTCGACGAGCTGACGCGCATCTGGGACTCGCTTGAGACGCCGTATCGAACCTCGGTGTCCTACGAGGCGACCGTGGTCGACATCGAGGCGGCGATCCAACCCGAGTCGGCTCCGCCGGTGCGCGTGCCGCTCGTCGACGCCGCCGTCGTCGTGGGACGGGGCTGAACCATGGCCCGGACGACGGTGCTGCACGGGTCGGTCGTCGACGTCGTGAACGTCGACGATCCGCGGGTCCGGGGCGATCTGCGGCAGGCGATCGCGATCGGCCAGCTCATCGACGAGCTGACAGGCGCCCCCGTGCGGGCCGACGTAGGCGTCACCACCGACCTGGCCGAGTCCGCGACCCAGACGGCGATCGATGGGGTCGCCGGTCTCGTGGGGGTGCCCTCCCGACTTGTGCCCAAGCTGGCGACGCAGCCCTACCCGATCGAGCTGCGGTTCACGGTCGGCGGCTTCGTCCCACTGACTGTGCGCACCGACCTCGGACCGCAACCGGGCTTTCCCGCCACGTTCACCGCGGCCGATCTGGGCCGGCCGGCCCTGCGGCGGCTGCCGGTCGAGCTCGAGGTCCGCAGCCTCGAGCTCGATGCCCAAGACGATCCGGTGCCGGTCGCCGGGGGCCAGGTCGAGATCACCGGGCTGTGGCGTCTCGTCGCCGACGTCTCGCCCACGGCGGCGCCGGACGCTGCCGACATCGTCTCGATCGGCGGGGCCGTCGCGGCCAGCCGCCCGGTGGGGACGTCGATCGACCTCGTGAACCTGAACGCCCTGCCCGACCCCGATCGCCGCCTGCGGGCCGATGCGGCGATCGGCGATCGCACGCTGTTCGTGTCGAACACGGGCACGCTCGTCCCCGGCGACCTCGTGGGGATCAACCGCGCCGACGCGGACCGGGCCGAGCACATCGAGGTCGAGAGCATCGTCGGGCCGAGCGATCCGGCCTCGCCCACGCAGATCCGGCTGCGGTTCCCGGTCAAGGCCTGGCACCGGCGCGACGCGCTCGTCGAGCGGGTCCCTGCGCCCGCCGCCGCGCCGGCCGACGCCACCCTCGCCGCAACCGCCGAGCCGGGTGACGTGACGGTGTTCGTCGACACGATCGCGCCCTTCGGACCACCGGCTTGGGTGCGCATCGCCGGGGGATCGGCGGCGCCCGAGTACGCGACCTGCTGTCGATATCTCACGACGACCGATGGGGGCGGCTACGCCCGGCTGGCTCCCCTCTCGCGGGTCGCGGCCGTCGAGCTCACCGCCTCGAGCGGTGCGCTGACCGGCGACACGAGGTTCAGTCCCAACTACCGCCTGCCCACCAACAGGCTGCACATCACGCTCGTGTGAGCGCACGGATGATCGACGGAGGAGCCGATGCCTGAGTACCTCGCCCCCGGTGTCTACATCGAAGAGGTCCCGACCGGATCCAAGCCGATCGAGGGTGTGAGCACCAGCACTGCCGGCATGGTCGGCGTGACCGAACGAGGTCCGCTCGACGTGCCGGTGCTGGTCACGAGCGTGGGGGAGTTCTCGCGATGGTTCGGCGGTTACCTGCGCCCGGCCGACTACGGCGAGCACCGTTTCCTGCCGCACGCCATCGAAGGCTTCTTCACCAACGGGGGCAAGCGCGTCTACGTCGTTCGCGTGCTCGACTCGGGCGCGACCAAGGCGGCTTCACCGCTGTTCGGTCGCGGCGATGCGACCTCCGTCGCGTCGACGCTGGTGCGACCGGCGAGCGAGGGGACCGGTTCGGCTGCCGGCCCGCCGCCTGTGCTGCTCCTGCCGGTGACGGGGCTCGGCACCAACGACTGGGTGCGCATCGGCGACGGCAGCACCGCCGAGTACCGCCAGGCGGCCATGGCTCCGGTGCCCCAGACGGTCATGGTTCCCGTGCACCTGCCGCTCAGCCGCTCGCATGCCGCAGGCGACCCGACCGACCAGTTCGTCCGCGCGGTGTTCCCCGAGTCGTTCACCCTCGAGGAGGACGCCGAGAAGGGATCGACCTCGATCATCGTCCGCGGCACCAGTGCCGACATCGCCAACCTGGTCCCGGGCGATGCGATCGAGCTCGGCGACCCGGTCGGCGCCGAGTACCGATTCGTGCTCGAGGTGACACGCGTGACCGTGGTCAGCCCGACCGACTCCACGGCTCGCCTTCGTCTCGACTCGCCGTTGTTCCTCGGGTACGTCGTCGGACCCGTTGCCATCCCGGTTCTGCGGGTCGACCTCACCGGGGGGACGGTCAACGCCACGACCATCACGATCGAGACGGCCACATGCGGTTCGGGCCTGTTCTACGTCGACGATCGCCTGGGTGACTTCGACGTCCGCGCCGACCTCGTGCGCCTGAGCACCGGCGTCGGCGAAGAGCTGCGCCGAATCGGCGAGCTGAGCCAGTTCGACATCGCTCCCGGCGCGTACGACGGCTACCCGGACGGCACGCTGGTCGAGGAGGTCCTCCTGCGTCCCGACCGCACGCTTTCGGTCGCACCGGCCCCTGGTGACACCGAGCTCGTGCTGCAGCCGGGGGAGACCGACGGGCTGGTCGTGGGCCAGCGCATCGAGATCGATCCGACCGGCACCCGCGAGCCGGTGGTTGTCCAGGGGATCGACGCCTCTACCGACACCTTGACGGTCGCCCCTGCGCTGGCCAACGCCCATTCGTCGGGTGATGCGGTCGTGCCCGTGGCCAAGGCGACGACCGCGGCGGTGAGCGCCGGCGGGCGCGTGCTCGCGCTCGACGATCGCATGGGGATCGTCGAGGGCACGGTCCTGCGGGTGGGAACGGGATCGACGGCCGAGCTCGTGACCGTCACCGCCCTGCCCGCCTTGAGCTTCGTGGCCCCCGATCCCGGCAACGTGGTCGTGGCGCCCGGCGTGTCGATCGCGTTCCCGCTGGCCACCGTCGTCGAGATCGTGGGGAGCGTCGAGCCCGACTCGACCCGTCAGCCCTGCGCGCTGGCGCTCCCCGCGGCGGCCGGCTCCGTCAACCTCTACGTCACCGACGGCGACTCCTTCGTGACAGGCGACATCATCCGGGTGACGACTCCTGGCGACGACGTGCAGTTCCACGTGCTCACCCAGAACGCGAGCGCCGTGGTGCCCGAGATGTTGACGCTGCAGACATCACTCCAGCGGGCTCATTCACCCGGCTCGCCAGTCGTCGGTCGCGACCCGGTCATCGACGTCGAGGCTCTCGATGCCGGCATCTGGGGCAACCGGCTGCGGATCAGCGTCCAGGACGAGAGTCCCGGTCTGGTCAGCCCGACGACCCTCGCCACCATCGTGAACGCCACGACCATCAGGCTGGCGTCGGCCAACGGCGTGCAGCCCGGCACGGTGCTCGAGCTGTTCGATCCGGCGACAGGCGATGCGGTCGGCGACCCGGTCAAGGTCAGCAACGTCGACCGGCTGGCCGGGTTCACCATCTCGCTGGCCGGGACCGGCCTGGCGCCCGCCCAGCAGGTGGTCGGCCTCGGCGTCCGGTCTCGCGAGTTCCGGATCACCGTCCGGCTGCTGCGCCAACCCGACCCGAGCACACCGTCGCGCAACGACCAGGAGATCGACCGCGAGGACTTCCGACACCTGTCGCTCGATCCCCGCCACAGCAACTACGTCGAGAAGATCATCGGCGAGATCGGCGGGCCGCTGCGCCGGTGGGATCGCCGGCCGGAGGGATCGTCGCTCTACATCAGGGTGCAGGACAGGGCCACGAGCCAGGGCGTCGAGCAGTCGGTCCGTCTCGGACCGGAGACGCTGATCGACGTCCGGCCCGATGGTCGTCGCGAATGGGCTCGGCTCCGGCTCGAGCAGGTGCTGGGGGCGGACTCGATCGGCGGGCTCAGCGAGGCGCGCTACGTCGGCGACGACAACGTCGACCCGGATCTGCGCACCGGCCTGCAGTGCCTGCGGAACGTCGAGGACATCAGCATCGTCGCGATCCCTGGCCAGGTCGGGCCGCAGGTCCAACAGGGAGTCGTCGATCACTGCGAGCTGCTCCGGTACCGCTTCGCCGTGCTCGACACCCGACCGGGGCCGGCCGACACCGTGTCCGATGCTCAGAACCAGCGTCAGCAGTTCGACACCAAGTACGCCGCTCTCTACTACCCGTGGCTGTCGATCCCCGACCCGTTCCCCGACAACCTCGACGATGTGCGCGCCTACGCCATACCACCGACGGGTCACGTCCTCGGTGTGTACGCCCGCACCGACATCGACCGAGGTGTGCACAAGGCACCGGCCAACGAGATCGTGCGGGGCATCACCGGCATCGAGCGACGGGTCAACAAGGAGCAGCAGGACATCCTGAACCCGTATCCGGTCAACGTGAACGTGATCCGCGACTTCCGTCACAACAACCGGGGCATCCGGGTGTACGGCGGACGGGTCATCACGAGCGACCCGGACTGGAAGTACGTCAACGTCCGTCGCCTCGTGATCTTCCTCGAGGCATCGATCGAGCGCGGTCTGCAGTGGGTCGTCTTCGAGCCCAACTCCGAGCCGCTCTGGGCACTCGTGCGTCGGGTGATCTCCAACTTCCTCACCGTCGTGTGGCGCAACGGCGCGCTCGGAGGGGACCAAGGCCGAGGAGGCGTTCTTCGTCAAGTGCGATCGCACGACCATGACCCAGACGGATGTCGACAACGGCAGGTTGATCGTGGTGGTCGGGGTGGCGCCCGTGAAGCCGGCTGAGTTCGTCATCGTCAGGATCGGGCTCTGGACTGCCCGGTCGGACACCTAGGAGGCCCCGATGTCCAACCAACGGCTGGATCCGTTCCGGACCTTCAACTTCCGGCTCGAGATCGACGACACGACGGTCGCCGCGTTCAGCGACGTCACCGGCTTGAGCTCCGACGGGGAGGTAGCCGACTACCGCACGGGGATGGACATCCCGCTGACGGCGCGGAAGCTGCCCGGGCTGCGCAAGTTCGGCCCGATCACCCTCAAGCGGGGCATGGTGCACGACACGACGTTGTGGGACTGGTACCGCAACATCGCAGTGGGCATCGCCGACCGCCGCAACGGCAGCGTGATCCTGATGGACGAGGAGCGCAACGACGTGCTGCGGTGGAACTTCGAGAGCGCCTGGCCCAACAAGATCGAAGGGCCCACGCTCAAGGCGGCCGGCAACGAGATCGCCATCGAGAGCATCGAGCTCATCGTCGAGGACATCACCCTCGAGGCGGCCTGAACGTGCTCACCCTCGACCAGGCCCCCGGCGTCACCTACCAGAACGTCGATGCCGGCGGGCCCGCGGTCACACCCCTGCGCACCGACATCGCGGGGTTCGTCGGCATCGCCGAGCGGGGACCGATCGATCTGCCGATCCCGGTCCAGTCGTGGCGGCAGTTCTCGTCCTGGTTCGGAGGTTTCTCACCGTCGGGCCTACTCGCCTACGCGGTGCGGGGGTTCTTCGAGAACGGCGGGGTCCGTTGCTGGGTCGTCCGCGTGGCGTCGCGGGACGAGGCGGTCGGCGCCGAGGCGGCGTCGGTCCTGGTCCCGACCACGGCCGGTCCGGCCTGGCGGGTGCGTGCGTCGACCGAGGGGGCCTGGGGCGACCGGGTGACGTTCACGATTCGCGAGCGCAACCGATCCCAGGCGGTCGCGGCTGTGTCGAGCCCCGACGGGACCTTCTCGCAGCTGGCCAACGTGAGCGGCTTCGCGCGCGCCGGGCACGTACGCGTGAGCCAGGCGGGGTCGCCGACCGTCGCGTGGAAGGTCGTGTCCGACGTCGATCCCACCACCGGTCGCGTCCTGTGGGTGCATCCCGACGCCGACGCCCGCCTCCCCTACGACGCGCCGCTGCGGGGCTTCGATCTGGCCTCGCCGATCGTGATCCAGAGCGTCGAGTACGCCGTCATGGTGAGCGAGTCGGGCCGGCTGGTCCGCTTCTACGAAGAGCTGAGCCTCGTACCGGAAGCCGACCGCTACGGGCCGACCGTGCTCGCCCGCGGTCGATGCCCCGGTCGATCCCGTCACCGGGACCGCCACCATGAGCCCACCCGAGCCGATCGTGGTCGAGGAGCTGCGCGCCGACCTCACCGACCTTCGCGGCCTCGACGTCGACCCCGCGACCATCCTTCGGCTCGCGGGGGGACGCGACGGGCTGATGGCGCTGTCGGTCCGCGATCTGGTGGGCGAGCCGGTCGGGCCCGACGACCGCCCGGTGGCGGTCGCGTACAAGCGCCGGGGCCTGCGCGCCCTCGAGGAGGTCGACGAGGTGGCGCTGCTGGCCGTGCCCGACGCCCAACCCCGACCCATCGACCGCAACCCGACCGACCCGCAGCCGCCGTGTGAGCCTGACCCCTGCTGGGACGAGCCAGCGGCGCCGCCCCTGCCCTCGCCGGTCGGGGCCATCGAGCAGCCGCCGTTCGTTCGGGCCCGATGAGCTGTTCTGGATCCAGACGGAGATGTTGCTGCAATGCGAGCGCACGCGCGATCGCTTCGCTCTGCTCGACCCGCCCTTCGACGCCTCGCTCGGCTCCCAGGTGGGCATCCGCGACGTGCTCGACTGGCGCGCCCGGTTCGACTCGATGTTCGGCGCGTTGGCGTTCCCATGGCTGCAGGTGCTCGATCCCCTCGGCGATGCCCGTCGCCGCGCCCGGCTGGTGCCGCCGAGCGGGCACCTGGCCGGCGTGACCGCCGCGACCGACCTCGAGTCGGGAGTGCACCGGGCGCCGGCGAATCGCCGATTGGCGTGGGCCCTGGCCGCGAGCACCGGACTCGGCGACGAGCACCACGGCGTCCTGAACGCCGCCGGGGTGAACGCCATCAGATCGGTCGGGGGTCGGGGATTGCGCATCCTCGGCGCTCGCACCGTCACGAGCGACACCGACTGGCGGTTCCTCAACGTGCGGCGCTTCATGTCCATGGTCGAGGAGGCCCTCGATGTGGGTCTGCAGTGGGCGGTGTTCGACCCCAACGACGTGCTGACCCGGGCGCGGGCCACCATGGCCGTCACCATGTTCCTGCTCGGGCTGCACGAAGCGGGCATGCTCGCTGGCGCCCGGCCCGAGGAGTCCTTCTACGTCAAGTGCGACCTCGACAACAACCCGGCGAGCGAGCGCGATCTCGGTCGGCTCGTGGTCGAGATCGGGGTTGCCCCGTCGACGCCGTTCGAGTTCATCGTGCTGCGCGTCGGCAGGGTGCACGAGGCGCTCGAGGTCACTGAGCAGCTCGGCGCCACGGACCCGTCAGGTGAGGGGGCCTAGATGGCGCTGCTCGGACCGTTCGAGAGCCTGACCGGGATCCGTCTCGATCCTCCGCTCAACCACAACTTCGTGGTGATGCTGGTCGAGACCACGAGCCCGGGCGCCTTCTTGAAGTCGGCCGCGTTCTCGCTCGTCGGTGATGTGCTGTTCGGTGGCTTCTCCGAGGTCGGGGGACTCGACATGGTCCAAGAGGCGGAGAAGCGCCACGAGGGAGGGCTCAACAACACCGAGCACCGGTTCCCGACGCGGCTCACCTGGCCGAACCTCACCCTGAAGCGGGGCGTCTCGCGCATCACCCAGAGCGGATGGGACTGGCTCTACGACTTCGGCGAGGGCCGGGTCAAGCGGATGGACGGTCTGATCATGTTGATGGACGACCTCCACATCCCTCACAACGTGTGGACGTTCAAGCGAGGCATACCGGTGAAGTTCGAGGGACCTCCACTCAAGGGCGGCGCCAACGAGGTCGCCATCGAGCAGCTCGAGATCGCCCACGAAGGGCTGTGGCAGCTGTCGATCCTCAAGCTGGGGGCCGAAGCTGTGGGACTGAGGCTCTGAGATGTCCGTACAGATCGACGAGCTCCACACCACCATCGACGCGGTCGGCGGCACCTCGGTTCTGGCACCCGAGGTGCTGCAGCACATCGTCGATGCCGTCATCAAGGCCATCGACGCGCGGGCTGGCGACGGCCGAACCCACGCGACCGACATCGACACCCGCTCGATCGTCGACCAGCAGCGCGCGCGGACGGAGCTAGGCCATGGCGAACCTCCGCAAGGCGAAGTTCAAGGTCTTCAAACAGGACGGCTCGTCCGACTCGATGGACGTGGCCTACAACCCCAACACGTTGACGCTCGCCAAGAAGCCCCGGCTCGCCGACATCAACATCCCGGGGCTCGACTCGCCGCTCAAGCAGTTCGTCCGAGGTGAGACGGAGATCCTCGATGTCGAGCTGTTCTTCGACTCCACCGAGAGCGGCACAGGCGAAGGCGCGACGAGCGTCACGACCCTCACCGATCCGTTCTACGGCCTGGTCAAGATCGACCCGACGACCCATGCGCCGCCCATCTGCTCGTTCCTCTGGGGCGCCAAGTTCCCGGGTGACAGCCTGCCCGAGCTCTACCAGAACCAACGGCGCACCGAGTTCAAGGGCGTCGTCACCGACGTGAGGCAGGAGTTCAAGCTCTTCAGCCCCGAGGGCACTCCGGTGCGGGCCGTCCTCACGCTCAAGCTGGCGGAGTACAAGCCGCTGCACGAGCAGCTCAACCAGCTCAACCTGCAATCTCCCGACCACACCCGGGCCTACGTCCTCGCCGAGGGCGACACGTTGGCCCTGGTGGCCTGGCGACAGCTCCGGAACCCGGCCGACTGGCGGCTCATCGCCGAGGCCAACGACATCGACGACCCCCGACGGCTCGAGGTGGGACGGCCCCTGCTGGTCCCGCCGAGGCGCTGAGGCAAGGCCATGACCGTGACCACGCTCCTCGAGGAGTCCCAGCAGCAGGGCGGCTTCTACGTCCCGCGCTACGAGATCAAGATCGAGGGCGCCAACCTGCCCCGGGACGTGTTGTTCGACGTCAGCAGCCTCACCTACGAGGACAGCGTCGACTCGATCGACAGCTTCCGCATGACGGTCAACAACTGGGACGACGTCCTTCGCGAGTACAAGTACATCGGATCGGAGACCGACGCCCAGCTGCAGTCCGGCCACCGGGACCAGCCGCGGCTGACCCTGTTCGAGCCGTGCGGCAAGGAGCTCGTCGTGCAGATGGGCTACGCCAACCGCCTGGTGACCATGCTGCGTGGCCACTTCACGACCATGGCGCCGGCGTTCGACGACGGCCAGGCCGAGCTCACGGTCTCCGGGTTGAACGTGCTGCACCAGCTGCGGCGGAAGCAGTACACGACGACCTGGACCGACAAGCGCGACAGCGAGATCGCCAAGGACATCGCCCAGCGGACCGACCACGGGCACAAGCGGTTCCCGCTGCCGATCGTCATCGACCAGAACGCCATGAACGTCGAGAAGCCGATCCCGCTCGTCACGCAGCGCAACCAGTACGACATCGACTTCCTCTTCCAGCGTGCCCGGATGCGCGGCTACGTCCTGTTCATCCAGGAGGAGGACACGACGACCGGGCGGCCCCGGCAGCTCTACTTCGGCCCCTCGCAGCCGGGGATGATCCCGGGGCTGCGCGACGTGGTGTTCGAGCTCGACTGGGGCAAGTCGCTCATGGAGTTCAAGCCCACGATCACGACCGCGAACCAGGTCGGCTCGGTGACGGTGCGGGGATGGCACCGCACGCGCAAGACCCTCATCACCCGCACGGTGACGCTCGACGACGAGCGCATCAGCGTCAACCGCGATCTCCATCGGATCCTGAACGCCTGCGACGCTCGGGAGGAGATCGTGGTCGACGAGCCGGTCTTCACGAACTGCGAGGCCCGCGAGCGCGCCATCGCGATCCTTCTCGACCAGACGAAGCAGATGGTGAAGGCCGAGGTCAAGGTCGTCGGGCTGCCCGACCTGCGCTCGGGTCAGGTGGTGGTGCTCGGCAAGCTGGGCTCGCGGCTGAGCGGCAAGTACTTCGTGACCAAGACCAAGCACACCATCGGCGAAGGTGGCTACGTCACCGAGTTCTCGTGCCGCCGTGAGCAGTACGAAGGCGGTGGACTGCCATGACCCTCATGGAAGGCGTCGTGATCGGCGTCGTGAAGGATCTGGACGACCCGGTCGGCGAGGGCCGGATCCGGCTGCAGTTCCCGTGGATGTCCGAAGAGGAGCTGAGCGGGTGGGCGCCGATCGCCCGGACCATGGCCGGGAAGAAGCGCGGCTACTGGTTCATGCCCGAGATCGACGACGAGGCCCTCGTGGCCTTCGAGCTCGGCGACGTTCGACCACCCGTTCGTCATCGGGTTCCTACACAACGGGGTCGACGTGCCTCCCGATGACGAGCATCGACCACGACGTCCGGCGGCTTCGCACCGTCAGCGGTCACGTGCTCGAGTTCGACGATCGCTCGGGCCAGGAGCGCATCCTGCTGAAGACCCAGGGTGGCCACCTTCTCGAGATGAAGGACGACGCCGGCACGATCGAGATCACGACCAACGGTGGTCAGACGATCGAGCTCGAGGACCAGCCGGCCCAGATCGAGTTGTCGACCACGACGGGGACGAAGGTGACCCTCACCGACGCGCCCAGCGAGGTGAAGCTGGAGACGGTCGGTGGTGTGAGCATCGCCGCGTCCGACACCGGCGGCGTCACCGTGATGGCCGCGACCGGACCCGTGAGCGTCACCAGCCCGACGGTCACCGTGAACGCCAACGCGTCGTGCACGGTGAACGCGTCGGCGCTCACCCTCACCGGCGCCGCGGTCACCGTCAACGCCGGGATCACGACCTTCAGCGGTGTCGTGATGTGCTCGACCCTCATCGCCAGCTCGGTCGTCAGCGCGTCGTACACGCCCGGCGTGGGGAACATGATATGAGCGCGCCGACGCTGCTCGTGCCGAAGCCGGCGCTGCGGTTCGACGACGCCGGGGGTGGTGCGGCGGCCCTCGAGAAGCCCGTCACCGTGGTCATGGGAGCCGTCACCGACGGCACCTCTCCGCTCGCGCCCGATGGGCTGGCCACGTTCGGCCTCTTCGTCTACCGGCGGTCGGCTTCGGGGGCCGGACGGGAGATCTGGGACGATGCTGCGAAGGTGTGGAAGCCTGATCCCGGCTCGGCGCTCGATGCGCTGAGGCCGACCGCGCTCGCGCACCTTCCGGCCGACCCCGCACCCTGGCAGGCGGTCGTCGTGGGAGCGGGCGGTCGCGACCAGGCCGGGGCGCCGCAGTACGCCAAGGCCCATGGGGGCTACCCCACGTACGGCTTCCAGGCGTGGTTCGTCACGAAGGACGGCGCCGCTCGGGCGCTCGGCCCGCCGAGCGACAACCTGACGTTCGCCGGTGCGTCCGATCGCGACCTCATGGTCGTCGGCCCGGGCGAGGACGAGAAGCCACCGGAGGCAACCCAGACGAGGGTCCTGCTGAAGAACTCTTCCCTGCAGACCATCGGCCAGCTCACGATGGATCGCGCCTCGCCGGGCGCCACGATCACCCTCGCGAACGGGGCGGGGGCCTCGGTGGTGCTGCACCCCGACGGCCTCATCGAGATCACGCCGGCGGCGGGGGCGCGGGTGCTGGTCAGCGGCGACCTCGAGACCGAGCGCATCACCTTCCGACCGGGCGCCGGCGGCGCCAAGCAGACGCTCTGATGTCCGGGCTCGACGTGGACCGCAGCTTCCTCGGCGTCGGTTGGAGGTTCCCCGTCCAGGTCGCGCCGAACGGCGCCATCGCGCAATCGCGCCACGAGCAGAAGATCGAGGAATCGATCTTCCTCATCCTCAGCACGTCGCTGCAGGAGCGTCCGATGCTCCCGAGCTTCGGATGTGGTCATCCACGACCTGGTGTTCGCGCCCGACAACGCCTCGACCATCGCCGAGGTGGCCACGACCGTGCGGGAGGCCCTCGTGAACCACGAGGCGCGCATCGACGTCCTCGCGGTCGACGCCACCGCCGCGCCCGGCCAGGACAACCTCCTGCTGATCCGCATCGACTACCGGATCCGCGAGAACAACGCCCGAGCGAACCTCGTCTATCCCTTCTTCATCACCGAGGGGCTGTAGCCATGCCGCTCGAAGCTTCGATCCCCAACCTGGACGACCACAGCTACGACTCGATCTACGCGGAGATGCGCTCGCGCATCGCGCGGTACACCCCCGAGTGGAAGCCGGTCTGGACCGATGTGAACGACAGCGACCCGGGCGTGACGATGCTCCAGGTGTTCGCCTGGCTCGGCGAGATGCTGACCTATCGGATGAACCGGGTGCCGGAGCTGAACTACCTCAAGTTCCTGCAGCTGCTCGGCATCGAGCTGCAGGCGGCCGAGCCCGCCGTCGCCGAGATCACCTTCCCGGTGCTGCCCACCCACGGCGCCCCGACCGCGATCGTCCCCCTGGGCACCCAGGTCATCGCCGAATCGGAGGGGGGTGGGCCGCCGCTGGTCTTCGAGGCCACCCGGGCGCTGATCTGCCTCAAGGCGCCGCTCGCCACCGTGCTCTCGTATGACGGCTACAGCTACAGCGATGTCACCGGGGCCAACTCGACCGCCGTCGCGTTCCAGCCGCTCGGTCCGACGGCCAACGCCGAGTCCGCCCTCCTACTGGGGTTCGACGCGAGCGAGACCTTCCCGGGCACCGAGCTGACGCTCTTCGCGTGGGCGGCCGAGCCCGAGCGGCGGGATGCCGCCCTCGCGTGCGGGTTGGCGCCGAGCGCCGCGTTCGCGTCCGCGACCCTTCGGTGGGAGTACTGGACCGGGTTCGAGTGGGCCGGCCTCACGCTGCTGAAGGACGACACCCTCGCCTTCACCCGAACGGGTGAGATCATGCTGAAGGTCCCGCCCGGAAGCCTGGCAACGACGGTCGTCCTGCCCGAGCCGATGGCCCGGTACTGGATCCGGGCCCGCGTCGAGGTGAGCCAGTACGAGCGCCCCCCGTCGCTGCTCGCGATCCGAACCGACACCATGCGGCTCACCCAGATGGAGACCGTGCGCCGCGAGGTCCTCGGCGGCAGCACCGGGCGCCGCGATCAGGTCTTCCGCCTCGGGAACACCCCTGTGCTGGCGGGGAGCTTACGCCTCGAGGTCGACCAGGGCTCGGGGCCGGAGATCTGGGTGGAGGTGGGTGACTTCTTCGCCTCGGGTCCGAACGACCCCCACTACGCGCTCAACCGCACGACCGGCGAGATCCGCTTCGGCGACGGCTTCCACGGCGCGATCCCCATCGCCAACGTCTCCAACCCGGGTGCGAACATCGTCGCCGACGAATACCGCTTCGGCGGCGGCACGAAGGGCAACGTCGCGGCCGGCACGCTGAAGGCGCTGCGCAGCGCGGTCGAGGGCATCGACGACAACGCCATCACCAACGTGATGGCGAGCTATGGAGGCCGCGACGAGGAGTCGCTCGACGCGGCCAAGCAGCGGGCGCCGGCATCCATCCGCTCGCGGTGCCGGGCTGTGACGGTCGACGACTTCGAGTTCCTCGCCCTGCAGTCCGCCAACATCGCCCGCGCCCGCGCCCTACCGCTGCACCACCCGGAGTTCCCGGGCGTGGCCGTGCCCGGAGTGGTCACCGTGGTCGTGGTGCCCGACGGTGACGGACCGAACCCGGTGCCGAGCGACGGCACGCTGCGCACGGTCTGCGCCTACCTCGACCAGCGCCGCCTGCTCACGTGCGAGCTCTACATCGTCGGCCCGACCTACCAGCGCGTCAGCGTCGCCGCCGAGGTCGTGGCCTCCGAGACCGCCGACCTGGCCGACGTCCAGAAGCGCATCGACGCCGCCCTGCTCGACTACTTCCATCCCTTGCGGGGCGGCGAGGACGGGCTGGGCTGGCCGTTCGGCGGGACGATCTCCTTCTCGCGGGTCTTCCAACGCGTGTTCTCGGTCGGTGGCGTCGATTCGGTCACGAGCCTGCTCATCACGCTCGACGGCGAGCAGGCGCCCGAGTGCCGTGACCTCACGATCCGCGAAGGCGCGCTGCTGTACTCGGTCTCTCACGAGATAGCGGTCGGCTACGCCGTGGCCACGGGAGTGGGGCGATGAGCATGACCCTGTTGCCCGCCGTGCCGGCGCCGCCGGACGATCCGACCTCGCTGCTGCTCGACCGTCGGCTCGGGTGGTCGGTGCTCGATGCGACCGCGGTGACGATCGCCGGCGGGGCATTGTCCCTGGAGCGCTTCCCTGGCTCGTTGCGGTGGCTGGTCGAGCCGAGCGGCAGCTTCGGAGGGCTGCGGACGCCGGCCAACGTCGCCGTCGGGCCCGACGGTTCCATCTGGCTGCTCGATCGCACGACCTTCGAGCTGAAGCGGTTCGATCCGTGCGGCTGTCGGTTCGACCTGGTGCCCTGCTTCGGCGGTGAGGGCGGCGGTCCTCGACAGCTGCTCGACGCCGGTGGCATCGCGGTGGCCCGCGACCGCCTCTACGTGAGTGATGCCGGCAACGGCCGAGTCAGCGTGTTCGCGTTGCCGAGCATGGCCCTGCGCGCCACCCTCGTTGCCCCGATGCCCTGGCTGCCAACCGGTGTCGCCGTCGACCCCGCGGGTCGGGTCCACGTCGTCGACCCCCAGAACGGGGCTGTGCACCGGTTCTCGTGGCGGGGTCGCTACCAGGGTCACGTGCTCGGCGTGGGCGCCAGCCGTCACCTTGCCATCGCCTGCGACAGCAGCGTCTACGCGGCCGGCGAAGGCGGGGCCGTCCGCATCCGGACCGACGGCGTGGTCGAGACCGTCACCGATCCGGCCGACGATCTGGTCGCTGACTTCCCATGTCCACCGTTCGAGGTCGACGCCGACGGGCGGATGCACCTCGGGCCCCTGTGCCTGTCCCCGTCGACGCTGACGTTCGACCTCGACGGCGAGCCGAGCACCGCCCCGCCCGCCCCCGAGGTGGCGCGGTACCAGCGATCGGGTGTCGCCGTGGTCGGTCCGCTCGACAGCCAGATCGACGGGTGTGCCTGGCATCGGATCATCCTCCGCGGCGAGCTGCCGACCGGCAGCCGAGTCGAGTTGGACTGCTTCACCTCCGAGGTGGCGCTGCCGGAGTCGGAGATCGCGGGGCTCCGCGAGGCGGCATGGGAGGGCCGGCGGCAGTGCCTCGCGCTCGAAGGCTCGCAGTGGGACGGGCTCGTCACCAGCCCGAAGGGTCGGTACCTGTGGGTGCGGTTCCACCTGTGGGGCAACGGTGGCACGACGCCCCGGTTGGAGAGCGCCGAGATCGAGTTCCCGCGGATCAGCCTGCGCCGGTACCTACCCGCCGTGTACGGCGCCGAGCCGGTCAGCGCCGACTTCACCGATCGGTTCCTCGCGCTCTTCGATCGGCCCCTCCGCGACCTCGAGCAGCAGGTCGATCAGCTGGCTGCGGTCTTCGATCCGCGGGCAACCCAGTGGCTCGACTGGCTGGCGTCGTGGGTGGGCGTGAGCCTCGATCACCAGCTGCCGGAGGGGATGCGCCGCGAGATGCTCGTGCAGGCGATCGCATCGAACGACCTGCGCGGCACCCCGACCGGGCTGTGGCGGCTGCTCGTCACCTTCTTCGGGCTCGACCAGTTGCTGGACACATGCCAATGCGTCGTCGAGCCCGGCTCGTGCCGCTCGCCGCGGTCCACCTGCCCGCCGACCCCGCCCCATCGATGGACGTGGCAACCACCCCCGCTCATCCTCGAGCACTTCAAGGTGCGCCGGTGGCTCGAGCTGGGTGCCGGCCGCCTCGGCGACCAAGCCGTGCTCTGGGGCCAGCGCATCGTCAACCGCAGCCAACTCGGCGAGGGGGCTCAGGTCGGCGGCACGCAGCTGAAGGCGAGCCAGGACCCGTTGCGGGACCCCTTCCACGTCTACGCCCACCGCTTCACCGTCTTCGCGCCGGCGTCGGTAGGTCGGACACCAGCTCGCCGGCGAGCCTTGCAGCGACTGATCGATCGGGAGACCCCTGCGCACACCGAGGCGCGCATCGAGTACGTCGAGGCTCGCATGCGGATCGGGTTCCAGTCGACGGTCGGACTGGACACGGTGGTGGCCCGCGTGCCCGAGGGCGTGACGCTGGGAGAGACGGCACTGGGCGTGGCCTCGGTGCTGACGGGGGACCCGTCCCCGTCGTTCGACGAAAGCCGCATCGGCACGACCGCGGTCCTGGGCTGAGAGCGAGGAGAGCACGCACATGGCGAACACGGTCCACGAGCACGAGACGATCTGTGGTCCCGCCTGCGACATCGAGCCGTTCGCGCGGAACAACTACTTCACCGGCAAGTTGCTGCTCGAGCGCGACTTCGTCGACGAGCAGCGCTACCTCGTCGACAAGCTCCGCCACCACAACCAGCGGCTGCACGGCTGGGGGGTCGTGTGCGGTCTGAAGGTCACCCAGCACCCCACCGCCGGTTGTCGCGACCGGTTCGTGTGCATCGAACCCGGCAGCGCGCTCGACTGCTGCGGCCACGACATCATCGTGCGCGACCAGGAGTGCTTCGACATCACGACCCTCCCGGCGGTGCAGGCCATCGACGCCAACGCTGGCGCCGTGCACGAGCTGCAGATCTGCCTGCGATACCGAGAGTGCGGAACGGAGCCCGTACCGGTGCTCTACGACGAGTGCGGGTGCGATGACTCGAGGTGCCTCCCGAACCGGGTCCTCGAGTCGTTCGACCTCGATGTGCTGGTCGATCCACCGGCCGGTCCCGACACCTGGCAGGGGCCCCGGTTGGTCCGCGACCTCGACCTCGGGTTCGCCGAGGCATCGTTGGTGGCGCGAAACTCTGGCAGCGGTCTGCTCTACGTCGTCGCCGGCACGGTCGTGCACGCCATCGATGCCGGGTCGAGGGTGACGCTGGCCTCCCACGACGTGACCTCGGCCGTGCACAGCCTGGACGTCTCGCCGAACCAAACGCACCTCTACGTCACCCGTGACGACGGTGCGGGAGGGATCACGCTGACGGTGCTGGACGCCACCAACCTGAGCCTCTGGCACGAAGAAGCGGTGCCGTCGGGTGCCGCACCGGTGGCCACGGCCGTGACCGCCCTGCCGGGCGGGAAGTTCGTCGTGCTGTCGAGCGCGTCGGGATCACTGGCGGTTTACGACCTCGATCTCGAGACGGCGACGCCGGCGGCGCCCATCACGATCGCAGTGCCCGCCCAACGCGAGCTGCTCGCGGTCTCGGTCGACGGCGCCACCGCCCATCTGGCCGCCAAGGCCGGTTCGGGTGCCGGCGACCTCGGGCGCATCGACCAAGTCGATCTGGCCGCGGGCACCGTGGGGACGCCCATCACCGTGCTGCCGGCCGGCACGGAGCCGACCGTCCTGCACGCCACCACTTCGGGTTCCGCTCGCCTGCTGGTCGTCGGCGATGCGAGCGGCGGGTTCACCGTCGTCGAGGTCGACGCGCCGTCGGCGTCGGAGCCGGTCGCCCTCGCGGGCGCGGCCGTCGACCTCGATGGATCCCCGTGGGTCTTCGCCGTCGAGTCGTCGGGCGGGATGAGCCGGCTCCAACCGGTCTCGCTGCCCCGCGTCATCGCGTCGCAGCCATCGGCGGTAGGTCCTGTGACCGGTTTCGTAGGGATCGCGAGGGACCTGCTCGTGACCCCCGACGGAGGCTCGGTCTACGTCGCCTATGAGCTCGACGGCTCCGACGGACCCGGTGGGGTCGCCGTGTTCCACGCTGACCACCGGGATTGTCGAGACCTGCTGACCGGGCCGTGTCCCGACTGCGACGAGGCCGGGTGCATCGTGGTCGCCACGGTGCACGGCTATCGCCCCGGCTTCGCCCTCCGCGACGAGGCCGACCCGCCGACATCGTCCGCAGACGACCTCGCCGCCGGGATCGCTCGCATCGACAACCACGCCGGGCGGACGATCCTGCCGAGCGTGGCCGCGCTCGCGGCCTATGTCGATTGCGTGATCGAGGACCGACCGGGCAGCCAGGGCCCCGCCGGACCGGCCGGCCCCAAGGGGGAGCGGGGGGCGCGAGGGCCACGCGGTCCCGAGGGCCCAGGCCTCGAGGCGGACCTGACCCAGATCTCGGCGCTCAGCTGGATCCACGCCGAGCCGGTCGCGGTCGCCGACCTGCAGTGCGTGTTCTTCGACCGGGGCACACCCGAGGAGCAGGTTCGCTATGGCGTGGTGATCGCGTTCACGGCTCCCGTGCTGACGAAACCGGTCGACCACCGCGTGTTCGAGGTGAGCGCGCCGGACGTGTTGAACGCGGACGAGCTTCCCCGGAAGGTCGGCTACGACTGCCACTGCCCGCTCCGCGGCGAGGTGGTGGCGGTCAAGATCGGTGCCGTCGACAACGTCACGGGGCGCATCACCGAGGCCGACTTCATCGGGGCCGTGCCTGATGCCGATGCTCTCGCGTTCCTGTTCGACCAGTCCTTCGTCGGTGTCGTGCTGCAGGAGCAGCCCATCGACGATCTCTGGGTCCGGCTGCGGGGCGACTTCGTCATCGATGTCAACGGCCGGGCCGTCGACGCCGAGTTCGCCCGGGCCGAGCTACCGACCGGTGACCGCCCGAGCGCGGCCAAGGTCGGGGTTCAGGGCGGGCTGTTCGAGAGCTGGTTCATGCCGACGCGAGACCACGGGTGAGGTGACCCATGTCGAGACAAGCGACGATCGGGACTCGAGGCACATCCACCGAGCAGGGTGGGTGCTGCTGCTGCGGTCCGGGCTCGTGCGACACCCTCCAGTGCCTCTGCCGGCCCCGGTTCTTCGCCGGCCAGCTGTTGACCGAGCAGGACCTGCAGCGCCTCGACCAGTACATCGTGGCCAAGGACCGCCTGCACAACCGCCACCTGCACGGGACGGGCGTGGTGTGCGGCCTCGAGGTCGTGTGCAACCCGTGCGACGACACCGTCACCGTTCGGGCCGGGTATGCCCTCGGTCCGTGTGGTGAGGACATCGTGGTGTGCCAGGACACGCGTGTCGACGTGGGCGACCTGATCCGCCAGCAGCGCCAGGCGCAGGCGAAGGTCGATGACTGCCGGCCCTTCGGAGATCGGCCCACCGACGACTGCGAGGAGGCGCGGCAGCCCTGGGTGCTGGCCATCTGCTACGACGAGCGACCCTCACGCGGGGTCACGAGCCTGCGGCCACCCTCGACCTGCAGCTCCGGGTGCATCGGCGTGTGCACGTGCGGAGGCGGCGGAGGGGCCGGCAGCGGGTGCTCGTGCGGGTCGGGATCTTCGGGATCGATGGGCGCGAGCTCGAGCAGCGCGTGCTCGTGCGGGACGACCCGGACCCGCCCGCAGCCGGCGCAGTGCGAGCCGACCCTCACCTGTGAGGGTTACCGGTTCGTCGTGCGGAAGCTGGCGCCGCGGGTGTCGATGGGGACGGGTCGGGACGTGCTCTCGAGCGCCTCTGGAGGGCTCAGCGCGGCCGCCGGGCTGGCCGGGAGCGAGCTGGGCGATCGGGTCAACAGCTGCATGCTCAACCTGGTCGCCCGGATCACGGCACTGCCGAAGGACCCGGAGCCGGAGGCACTCGTGGTCTTCTGCTGCGAGCTCAAGGCCGACCTGCGGGACATCATCGACACGGGCAACGTGCACGACTGCCTGATCGGCGCCCGCCTGAGTGACATCGTGTGCCCCGACACGAGCGATCCCGCCGTCCAGGTCAAGGCCGTCGCCGCGATCACGGCCCTGCTGCAGGTGGCGATCGACCTGTTCCGGGATTGCCTGTGCTCGGCGCTGCTGCCGCCGTGCCCGACCGATTCGCCCGACGACTGCGTTCCTCTCGCCACGCTCACGGTCCGCACCGCCGACCTGAGGGTGCTCGACATCTGCAACTGGAGCTCGCGGCGGTTCGCGGTCACGATGCCGATGCTCGGCTATTGGCTCGGATGGTTGCCCATGTTCGACACCATCCGGGCCGCCGTCACGAAGCTGTGCTGCCCGCCCGCCAAGGAGCGACCGGCCTTCGATCTCGATCAGAAGCTCCGGGTCCGGGCCGTTGCCGCAGCGGTGTCGGACCAGCAGCCCGGCGCAGCCGCGGCGAAGAAGGCGGGGGCGGCCGCAGCGAAGAAGGCGGGGGCGGCCGCGGCCAAGAAGGCGGCGGCGGACGCGGCCGCGGTGCCGCCGAAGGACCTGCCGACGGGGCGCGGCAGCACCGTCTCGACGCTCGCCGAGCAGTACGCGCGCCACACGACGCCGCTCACCGGGCTCGAGGCCACGTTCCTCGGCGCGCTGGGCGCGCTCGATCTCGAAGACGCGCCGTTGGCCAGCGACGTCGAGCTGGCCGACCCATTGGCCGCGCTGTCGCTGTCGCGGTTCGGTGCACCCGCGGGCGCCGCGGTCGTGCCGGAGCGCATCACCGCGGTCCTCGGCTCGATCCTTCGCCAGGGGGACGACCAGCCTCGAGCCGTCCCGGTCGACCCAGACCGGATCGCTCGCCTCGAGGACGAGCTGGCCAGCCTGCGCGAGCTCGTCGAGACCCAGGCGGCGGCCATCACCAGGATGCGGCGACCGAGGAAGGCGACATGACCGACGTCGAGCAGCGCCCGCGCTTCTACGAGGGGCAATACCTCGAAGCCGCCGACCTCATGGCGGCCGTCGACTACGGCCGATCGCAGCTGGCGCGGACGGTGCTCGGCGGCCACCGCTGGGGCATCGCCCTCGGTCTTGACCTGACCGAGGTACTGGGCCCGAACGGCACGGTCGATGTCTTCGCGCAGCCAGGGTACGCGTGGGACGGCTTCGGTCGCCCGATCCTCGTTGCGGAGCCCACCAAGATCCCGACGTCGCTGCTCGCCCCGTTCGACGCCGACTTCGTGCCCGGCAACCCGCCACCCCCGCCGCGGGTGGTCGAGGTGTGGATTCGGTTCCAGGAGACCATGACGGGCGGACCCCGCCCGGGCTTCGAGAGCTGCGGGGCGCAGTCGGCGTTCGCCCGGGTGCTGGAGTCCTTCCAGCTCGAGGTCGGGCCCCGCAACGTGGTCGCGCAGCAGCGCGACCCGATCGAGATCGCGGGGCGCCTCATCGACGCGGCTCAGGCGCTCGTGGCCTTCGATGCCGGCGCTCCGGTCCTCGTGGATGCAACAGTCCCGCATCAGACGTTTCCGGCAGAAGGCGACACCGCGCGGTGGCTGGTCCCGCTCGGCGTCGTGTCGTGGCAGCCGGGTGATCCGGGCCACTTCGCGGCGCGCGGTGCGGCCGAGCTCACCCGCCACCAGCGGAGCCGTCAGTACGCGGGCGTCGTCGCAAGCTCGATCGAGACGTCGAACGGTCACGTCCGGGTGCACGATCGTGGCCAGCCCTATTCGTCGTTCTCGACCGACGAGCTGTTGTGGGTCGAGGGCGATCTGCGTGCCGATGGCCACGTGCGGCTCTACGGCCGGCGCGTCGAGTTCGTCGAGTCGCACACCGAGGACCCGATCCAACCCTTCCAAGTGCTGCGCAGCGATGACGTTGGTGGCGGCCGGGCCAAACTGCAGCTCGTGATCGGTGACGGCACCACCGGCGCCAATCGATTGGCGGTCGGGCCCGAGTCTGGCGCCGACACCTATCTCGAGCACATGGTCGTGACCGACGAGGGTCACGTGGGGATCGGCACCTCGGAGCCGAAGGCGTTGCTGCACCTCACCGAAGACGGGTTGCAGATCGGCACGAGCGCGGTGCCCGAGGACAACTTCTACCTGCAGTCCAACACCGACGGACCGCGGGCGTTGCGGCTCTACAACAAGGATGTCGGTGCCGGAGCCCACCTGGCGTCGTTCACCGCCACCGGCCGGGTCGGGTTGGGGGTGACCGAGCCCAGCAACGTGCTGCACGTCGCCGGCTCGCTCGGCATCCGCCAGAACGCGCTCTACGTCAGCGGCGATCCGGCGTGGAGCAGCCTCACCTACAACGCCCACCACAACGAGGCCAACAACGCCTGGGTGTTCCCGGACCCGACGAAGCCGGCCGTCACGATCGAGATGGACAGCGCCGGGGGCACACCGCGGTTCGAGGTGTACTCGACGCTCGCCGGAGCCAACCAGTCGTGGGTGTCGCGGTTCCGTGTGGCCGGCCACTCCGGCGACATCGCGATGGGCCACAACGGCGGCAACGTCGGGATCGGCACCGTCGTGCCGACTTCGCGCCTCGACGTCCAGGGCGACCTGCGGGTCTCCGGGGAGATCCGTTTCGGCCCGTCGTCGCTGAAGCCGGTGGGCGCGTCGACCGGCGTCCGGGTGGTGTGGGGCAACGTCGGCGGGACCGGCACGAAGGTGAGCGGTGACGGCTACACGGTGGCGCGACTCGGCACCGGCCGGTACCGGGTCACCTTCGACCTGCCGTTCCTCTCGCGGCCGACCGTCGTGGTCACCAAGGTCTTCCAGACGATCGAGTTCGACGCCTCGACGAGCGTGGAGCCGCGCGAGAACGCGATCGTCGACCAGATCGACCCGGCGTGGGTCATCGTCGCCACGGCCGACACGGACGGGGCCCTGGCCGACAGCAACTTCTGCCTGCTTGCGATCGGTCCGAGGTGACCGGCCGTGGATGACCGGAGAGAGGAGCGACCGATGGAGTGGATGGTGGAGCGGCTCCGTGAGCTGCGCGACGAGTTCGCCGACGGCGAGGGCCAACTGGTGCAGATCGATCGTCACCGCACCCAGGTGCGGGACTCGTTGCTGCGCATCGAGGGCGCCATCCGCGTGCTCGAGGAGCAGATCGAGGCATCCGGCGCCTTCGCGGCCAGCTCGCCCGGGCCCCAGCCGGGTCGGGCCGATCCCGTCGCCGGCTGACCGGCCCGATGCGCCTGGCCCCGGGTTCGTTGCGGGTGCGGCGCCATGTCGCGGTGTGTCGCGTGCACGACCGGGCCCCGTCGCGGCGCGTCGAACTGGATCTGCATGCCGCTCTTGCCGAGCACCTCGGGGACTGCCTCGCCGCGTCGTCGCGGCCGGGCATCGCTCCGGACGGTCTGGTGCTGATCCGCCGGCTCGAGGTGGGCGCGTGCGTCGGCGTCGGGTGGAACGCCCGACGGACGGCCGAGGCGATCGCCGCCGCCGTCACCCACGAGCTCGATCGAACGTTGCGAAGCGGTCCGGACGGCGATGCGGTGCTGTGGTTCCCGAGTCGGGCGGCATGGCTCGCCGGCCTGCTGGTCGACATCGTCGATGGGCGCGCCGCCGGTCGGTGGGAGTACGCCGAGCACGACGGGCGGCTCGGTAGGCCACCCTCGGCTGCGCTGCGCGAGGTGACGGCAGTCGAGCGAGCCGACGCGCTCGCCGCCATCCGGCTGCTCGCGCCGGCCGACCGCCATCGGATGCTCGGCACCCTGACCCCCAGCGACGCGGGCGAGGTGCTCGACCTGATCATCGCCACGGGGCCCGACGTCAGGACGAGCGAAGCCCTGGGGCCCGCGTTGGCGGCCTTCGAGCTCGCGCTGGCGCGTGCGTTCCCGGACGACGCGAGGGTCGGGGCGCTGGCGATCTTCCTGCACCTGGCCGATCGCGACGGCGCGGCCCCGTCGCGAGCGGCCGCATCGACCTCTCGCGCCCTGGCCCATCTCGGCGTGGCGCTGCGCTCGTTGGCAGCCGACGATGCCGATCGGCTCGGTCGGGCCGTGACGACCGGCGACTGGGCCGGCGCGGCCGACGTGGCCGGTGCGACCGCGGTGGGGGCGTTGGCGGAGATGACGTCGTGGCCGCCGGCGGCGCGACGCGAGGCGGTCCGATTGGTCACCGGCGCCCCGCCGAGCGCATCCTCTCCGCCGCAGACGCGGGACCGCGACCGGTCGACGACGCCGCTCGGCGGCATGTTCCTGCTGCTGCCGTTGCTCGACGAGCTGCCCTTCGTCGAGGCGACGACCGGCTGGGCGCCGCTCGTCGGCACCGAGGCCGAAGCACTGGTCGGCGCTGCCGACCTCGCCCGGTACCTCGCCGTGGCCGCCGCCCTCGGCGCGCCTCGGAACGCGATCGCCGCCGTCGACCTCGTGTTACGCCGGGCCACCGGGATCCCCACCGAGGTCGACGGGCCGTCGCTCCGCTCCTGGGCAGCTGCTCAGATCGACGAGTCGGTTCGGGGCTTCGCCGCCCACCCCGGCTTCCACCTCCGACCTCGGCCACAGGGGCTGAGCGCGTCGCGGTTGGCGGCCGATGCCGCCTATGTCGCGCCCGGCGCGGCGTTCGGCCTCGACGACCGCATCGGAGGGGCGATCGCCATCGCATCTCGCGCCCTGCTGGGCGAGCTGTCGGGCCGACTGCCCGGCATGGCGCGGGCCAGCTTCGACTACCTCTGGGAGAACGTCCTCGACTGTCGGGCCACGGTCGAGGTCGACCTCGACGTCGAGCGGTTCGTCGTGCGACTCAGCAACCCGCCGCTGCACCTGCTGCTGTCGTTGAGCGGAGCCAACCGCCGGAGCTTCCGGCTGCCGGCGACCAGGGAGCGCGAATGGATCCTGACCCAGGACGGCTGAGGCACGCGGCGTCCCGCGACGCCCCTGGTTGGGTGGACGCGTGGCTGACCTGGCTCGACGTCGCGATCCACCGCGAGATCCTGCGGCTACGCGCCCGCTACGAGCTGAGCACCGACGAGTTGCGGGGTCTCTACGTGAGCGACGAGCAGGTCGATCGGCTGTTGGAGCCCGGCTCGGGTGGAGAGGACGGTCGCGTCGACAACTCCGACCTCGCGGCTCGCGCCGATGCGCGGCTGGGCCGGGCCCGCTCGACCCCCTCGCCCCTCGACACCGTTGCCGCTGCCTTCGGCCTGGCCGACGACGAGGTCGCGGCCGTCGTGATCGCCCTGGCCCCAGAGCTCGACCTGACCTACCAGACGCTGTACGCGTATCTCAACGACGACGTGACCCGTCGGTGGCCGACCATCGATCTGTGCCGGCGGCTCGTCGGCGGAGGGAGCGACCGGTTCGAGAGCTCGTCGCCGGTCTTCGCCGAGGGCCTGATCGACGTGGCCGGACCTGCCGGATCGGCCCCGTGGCGTGCGTCGGGCCTCGTCCTGCGGCCGCCCCTGCGCCAGTTCCTGCTCGACGTCCCTCCCGCCCATCTCCTCCCCGATGGGCCCCCGATCGATGAGCACGGTGAGGCCGATGCCGACGCGGACGCGGACCGCTTCGGGGCGATGGTTCGCTCCGGTCGGCTGCGCGTGGTCGTGGTCGAGGGCGCGTCGGCCGGCGAGGTCGAATCGCGGGCGCGTGCGATCGCGCGCCGCTGCGACCGGCGGCTGGTCCCGTTGGTCGCGTCCTGGGGGTCCGATGGCTTCGCAGGTGCTGACGGCTTCGGGTCGATGTCTCTCGCGCTGAGCGATGCGCGGCTCGCGGCCCAGCTCGAGGGTGGTTGCGTGTTCGTCGCGGCCGACGTGGTGGGCCTCGACTCCCTCGACCCACCTCCCGCCGACGCTCGACGTCTGCTGCGCGAGGCATTGCGCCCCCCGGTGGTCACGATCATCGGGGCCGCGCCCGGGTCGGACTGGCGAACCGGCCTCGACGATGTCGACCACGAGGTGATCGTGGTGCGCCCTCCGCCCGCGGCGGAGCGGCGCGCGCTCTGGAGTCGGACGCTCGACGATGCAGGAATCTCGGCCGCGGCCGACGACCTCGACGCGGTCAGCGAGATCTTCGTCCTCTCACCGGCGCAGATCCAGCGGGCGGCCGCGGCCGTCGGCCGGGCCGGGGCGGGCCCCGTCGACCGTGAGCGGCTCACCGCGGGGGCTCGCCGGCAGTGCCGGACCACCCTCGGATCGCTCGGCGAGCTGGTCGAGCAGGTGCACGCATGGGACGACCTCGTGCTGCCGGAGCCGACCCTGCAGCTGCTGCACGAGTTCGGCGGAGCGATCCGCCACCGCGAGCGGGTGTTCGGCGAATGGTCGTTCGGCCACGGCAGCGCGCGCCGCGGCTCGCTGCGGGCGCTGTTCTCGGGCGGCTCGGGCACCGGCAAGACGATGTCGGCGGGGGTCGTGGCTCGCGAGCTGGGTCTCGAGCTCTATCGCATCGATCTGTCGGCGGTCGTGAGCAAGTACGTCGGAGAGACCGAGAAGAACCTCGAGCGGATCTTCACCGCCGCCGAGGGCAGCGCCGCGGTCCTCTTCTTCGACGAGGCCGACGCCCTGTTCGGCAAGCGATCCGAGGTGAAGGACGCGCACGACCGCTATGCCAACGTCGAGGTCGCCTACCTCCTGCAGCGCATGGAGACCTACGACGGCGTGCTGATCCTGGCGTCGAACCTGGCGCGCAACATGGACGACGCGTTCAGCCGCAGGATTCACATCGAGATCGAGTTCCCGTTGCCCGACGACGCGGCGCGGCGAACGGCTGTGGCGCCAGGCGATCCCTCCCGAAGCGCCTGCTGCGGCCGACGTCGACCATCACTTCCTCGCCCGCCAGTTCCCGCTGACCGGCGGCGAGATCCACAACGTGGCCCTCAGCGCCGCCTTCCTGGCTGCCTACGAGGAAACCCCGATCGGCATGAGCCAGCTGGTGCGATCGGTGGCTCGCCAACGCCGACGTCAGGGCAAGTTGCCCGCCGCGGCCGAGTTCAAGGAGTACCTGAAGCTCGTTCGGGCCGATGGTGCGTCGGGTGGTGCTTCGAAGCGCCGAGCCGGCGGCACCATGGACGCGGTCCAGCGCGATGGCGCGATCACGGAAACGGAGCCGAGGTGGGCGTGAAGCAGACCACGCATGAGATGGTCCGGGAACGGTCCCAGAGCACGAGCGCACGAAGCCAGCGAGCCTCCGACTCGCGGCTTGCCGCGCCGACTGTCCTGCGCGACGTCCGAGTTATCGGCAACCAGCGGATCCAACGCATGTGTGGCCCCTGTGCGGCCGACCTCAGAGGCGAGGACCTCCGACGCGTGGTGGGATCGGGGTCCTCCGAGCACCTCGCTCGGACGGTGCTCCCACGTGCGTGCGGTTGCGCCGTCCAGCGATCGGCGTCTACGGGCCCATCCCCTGGCGAGCTCGCCGAGGGCGTGCGAACGACCACACCGGGCCCGGGCGCGCCCCTGCGTCCCGCCGTCCGCCGCGAGATGGAACACCGATTGGGCGCCGACTTCGGCGATGTGCGTGTGCACACGGACTCCGATGCGGCGCAGTCGGCCCGTTCGCTTCAGGCTCGCGCGTACACGTCCGGCCGCGACATCGTGTTCGCGAGCGGCGAGTACCGGCCGGACACGACGAGTGGGAAGCACACCATCGCCCACGAGCTGACCCACGTGATCCAGCAGCGACAGGGGCCCGTCGCCGGGTCGCCGCTGACTTCCGGCCTTTCGATCAGCAGACCGGACGACAGCTTCGAGCGCGAGGCCGAAGCCAATGCCACACGGGCCATGGCTCGACCGGGCAACGTCTCGGGTTCCCCCGGAAGCATCGAAGAGCGACCGGTGAGTTCCCCGTCGAGCTCTGGCGCACGGCCGGCGTTGCGGCAGCCTCTGCAGCGCATCGGTGACGAAGCGCCAATCGCGTCAGGCGCCGACGCAGCGGTGGTGCCTGCTACCGGGAGCGGCAACCAGAGTCGGGTCGCCGAGCGTTCGACGTCGTTGAGGTCCGACGGAGTGGAGGACGCCACGGCGCGCTCGCTCGTCGCCGACGCCATCGCCGCGATGTCGGGCACGGGCGCGGTGATTCGGCCCTTACCGGATCTCATCGCGGCAGCCGCCCCGTCATCGCCGGCGCCTGTCCAGGCCCTGTCCGACTCCCATGCCATCCAGCGCACGGCCAGCGTGCAGCGCAGCGGCGGTGGAGGGTGGAAGCCGGAGGGCGGCTTCATCGGCTCGCTCCAGCTCTGCTACGACTTCTGCCGGCAGGAGCTCAGTGTGGTCGGTTGGGTATGGGCGGGCGCCGGGGTTGAACCTCCGTTCGGCGGCTTCTACGGCGCCTACGTCTTCGCGGAGAAGACCTTCGGACCCTGGCCGCTGAGCTGGGCCCCGAAGCTGGACTGCGGCACGTGTGCGCAGGGATGCGGTCGTCCCGACGAGGGGTCCGTCGAATGGGGAGCCGGGTTCGCCGGGTTCCCGGTCATCATCAAGCCCAAGCAGCGGGCCCAGGTCAAGTCATTCGGTGTCGAGATCGGCGCTCTGCTCACACCGCACGCGTGCGACGCCACCGTGGAAGTGATCGTCCTGGTCGACATCACCCAGTTCCTCGGCCCGGTCGGTGCCGCGGTCAAGCAGGCCCAGAACTGGATCAACACCTGGGCACCGAAGCTGGGCGTCACCGTCAGCTGCGGCATCGGGCTCGACTTCAGTGGCGATGTGCACCTGTGTCGAAGCGTTCCGGGCGCCGGCCTGTTCGGCATCACCTCCGACAGCGCTCGCCTCTGTGGCGGTGGCTACGTGGGCTGTGACATCAACCTGGCCCACGACAAGACATCACTGCCCAGGTAGTTGTACGCCGCGGTGGGTAGGCGTTGACCGCTGGTGGTGGTGCGAACGGCCCGGCAGGAGCACAATGGGCATGGGTTCGGCGCGACGGCGCGGTCACGAAGAGGAGTCGACGTGGGCGTGAAGCAGACCACTCGTGAGCTCGTTCGGGAACGCTCGGAGACCACCGCCAGCGCGCCCCGCCGACATCGCGCCGACAGCCGAGGCGCCGCGTCGCACGCGGCGCCCGACATCCGAGCGGCCGGCAACCAGCAGATCCAACGGATGTGCGGCCCGGGCGCAAGAAGAGCCGGCGGCGAGGGCGTGCGCCGTCTGGCCGCGTCCGGACCGCAGCCGACCTTGCGCATCAGCGCGCCCGGGGATGCCTTCGAGCACGAGGCCGATCGCGTCGCCGACCAGGTGATGCGCGTGCCCGACACCCAGGTGCAGCGGTCGTGCTCGTGCCATGGCGCGGCCGAGGCTGGCGACCTGATGCGGTCGAGTGCTGCCGACCTACCAGCGGTCCAGACCAAGCGCACCTCGTCGCCGGCTCACGGTGCGGCTTTGCCGGCCCCGCCTTCGATCGGGGCGCTGCAGGGTGGTGGACGCCCGCTCGACCGGTCGTCGCGTGAGTTCTTCGAGCCGCGCTTCGGTCGCGACCTCGGTCACGTCCGCATCCACGCCGACACGTCGGCGGCGGAGATGGCTCGATCGATGGGTGCCCGTGCGTTCACCTATCGCAACCACATCGTCCTCGGCACCGGCGAGCACGAGTCGTCCGCGACCGACGACCGCAGGCTGCTCGCCCACGAGCTCGTCCACACCGTCCAGCAGCGATCGGGTCCCGACGCGGGGACCGGCGTCGGGGCGGTCTCGGACGGACCGGTCGTGCAGCGCCTGGCCGTGCTGTCGGAGGCCGCGCTCGAGATCGCGGTGGCCAACGCTCCTCGGATCAGCCTGCTGCTCGAGCAGTACGGCGGTTTGGTCGAGGCGGGGGCGGTCGCGGCCGAGGAGGTCGCCGTCGTCACCACCGCGGTGGCCGAGGCCGAGGTGGCCGTCGCCGCGGCCGCGGAGCTGGCCGCGGCGGGCACCACGGCGACCGTCGTGGGCGAGACGGCGCTGGTCGCTACTGCAGGGCTGGCGGCTGACGACGTGACCGGCATCGGGGTCGTCGACGACGTGGCCATTCCCTTCACGCTCGTCGCCGGGCTCGTCGGCCTGGGTATCGGGGCAGGGATCGCCTACTACTACCGGGGCGACATCTCGGCCGCGCTCCAGACCGCGGCCGACAAGGTCATCGAGGTCATCCGGTTGATCACCGAGGTCGTTGCCCGCCGGCTCCCGACCGTCGAGGCCCCGCCGACGCGGCCCGAGGGCGAGCTGGTATCACGACCCGAGACCGAGCCGAAGACCAGCACGCAGCCGCAACGTCGCACGACGACGCGGCCCGACGTCGACCTCGACGTCGACGAGCTGCGGCGTCGCCGCGGCTGCATCTACCTCCCGGTGGCCCAGCAGTTCGGCCAGTACCCGTGCCACGCCGACTACGCCACGTCGATCAGCGGCGTGCGCCGGGAGGTGCGGATCATCACCCCCGAAGGCGACTCCGCCGACTTCGACGCGATGGATGCCGGCCTCGCACTGTACGAGGTGAAGACCGGGTACCGATGGGTGGCTTTCACCCCGCGCGCGATCCAGACCCAGGGCGTGGCCGCCCGCTTCTACGTCCAGGCCGCCAACCAGATGATCGTGGCTGAGCGCTGCGGTCACGAGTTGAGCTGGTACTTCAACGACCCGTACGCAGCCAGCGCGTTCGGCGCCGAGAACGCGCCCTATCCGGACTACGAGCTCGTCCCGATGCCGGTGCCCGTGTGGCACGTGCCGTACGACTGCGACGGCGACAGCGACTGACCGACCGGGTCGACCACCGCAGCCCGCCACGACGATTCCGAGCCTTCGATCCGGCCGACATCGGCCAGCAGGACGCGGAGGTGAGGCGACGGCGGCACGCCGAGCTCGTCGTCGAGCAGCCGCCGGCACGAGTCGTACTGCCGGATGGCCTCGGCCACGTTGCCCTCCTGCAGGTGGGCCTGGATGACCAGCCGGTGGGAGCTCTCGCGCAGCGGCTCCATGGCGATCGCCCGCAGCCCGAGGTCGATCGCCTCAGGGAGCCGCCCCGCCTCGATCAACCGATGCCCAGCGGCCTCGAGCGCATGGAGTCGCACCTGCCGTAGCCGCTCCCGCTCCGTGAGCAGCCAGTCGTCGTACCAGTCCGGCAGCAGGTCACCGCTGAGAGCGGTGAGCGCTTCGCCGTCGGCGGGGGCATCGGGGCTCCGACTTGCGAGCTCCAGCAGACCGTCTCGCGCGTCGACCCAGACGCGGGGGTGGATGCGGATGTGCGTCGGGCTGATCTCGACGAGGCTGGTGGGCACCTGGCGGATGCGCCAGAGCGCGGACCGGAGGTTTGCGCTGGCCCGTCGCTCGCACTTGTCCGGCCAGAGCTGATAGGCCGCCGCCGCCCGCTCGATCGCCTTGTCGGCCAGGGCCAAGAAGGCGAGCAGCCGTTGGGACGCGGGGCGCAGCTGCAGGGTTTCGCCGTCCTGGCAGAGGTCGAACCCGTTCAGCAGCCGCAGTCGCGGCGGAGCGCCGTCGGTGGCAGTGGTGATTGCCGTGGCCATGGTCGACACCCGTCCCTTCTCCCGACCCCCGATCGAGGATCCCACCGTGGGCGTCGTGCGGGCGTCGTCGCCGCGTCGCGGTCGTGTCGCGCGCCGGTCTCAGCCCCGGGGCACGAGCTCGTCCTGGATCTGGTCCAGGGCACGGCGGACCAGGTGGGACAGCTGATCGATCCCGCGGGCAACGCTCGGTCCGGTCACCGAAGGATGAACAAGCCGACCTCGCAGGATCGGATCGTGCTCTTCGACCCAGATGCGGAGGATGACCTCGGCATCGCCCATGGAGACGGGTTCGGACACCCGATCATCGTTCGCTCCCGGGTGTCACCTTGCCGTCACCTGTGCGTTACGCCCACCTGGCCCGTGGCAATCAACTCGCCCATGAGACCCGCCAGGGTCGGTCCCGGCGCGACCCCGAGCTCGTCGAGCAACAGGGTCTCGAAACGGTGGAAGTGGTCGATCGCCTCGGCCCGATTCCCCTCGCCCAGATAGGCCTCGAGTACGAGGTAGCGGGCGGTCTCGCGAAGCGGCTCTGCCTCGACCGCCTGGAGGCCGAAGTCCAAGGCCAGGTCGGGCCGGCCGGCGGCCAGGTGGTTGCGGGACAGCTGCTCGAGGGCATGCAGGCGTAGCTGGTGGTAGCGCTCTCGCTCGGCCTCGAGCCAGCCCTCGTCCCAGGACGGGAGCAGGTCGGCACAGAACATGCTCGAGACGGCCCGCGACGGCAGCAGGCCATCCCACAAGCGTTGGGCAACGTCGGACGCCTCACGCGTGTCGAGGATCCAGCCATCACCAAGCGCGAGTCGCTCGGAGGTGCTGACGACATGGGATCGCAGCGCCGCCGGAAGCCGCCAGACGGTCGAGCGCAGGTTGGCCGTGGCGCGGTGGTCTGACCTCTCGGGCCAGAGCGTCCCGGCAAGAGCAGGGCGGCTGGTCGTCGCCCGAAGCCCGAGCAATGCGACGAGGCGCTGCGATGTCGGAGAGAGCGGTACCGATCGACCATCGATCCGCACGTCGAAGGCGCCGATCATGCGGAGCTCGGGGTGATGCCGCCCCTCGGACCGGACGGCATCCACGTGACCCGATGGGCCAGTTGCGTCTAGGGGCCTCACGCCAACCTCCTGCTCCGCAATCCCTGCCGACGGTAGGACGACGATTGGAGGTGGTCAAGAGTCGATCACTCGAGCAACTGGTCGACTTCTGGAGCCAAGCAGATCGGTCGTCCGGGACGTCCGCCCGCTCGCTGCTTCCTAGCTGGACGAGAACTTTCGACCTGCTGGAATGCGATGGTGATGCCTCGGCCTCCCGCTCGTCCGGGGGCGTTGCCGCCAGCGATTCCCTTGGCACGTAGCACAGGTCAACGATTCGAAACCCCAGACCATCCGCACCGGTCCGGACGGATCCGGACCGGCTCGGACGACTTACAGCGGAAGGTAAGGGATTCGAACCCTTGGAGAGCCGTAACCCTCAATGACTTTCGAGGCCATCCCATTCGTCCGCTCTGGCAACCTTCCGCCGACGACGATAGCCGCGGCCCGAGACCCCGAGCGAAGCCGGTTCCCGCGCCACAGCCGGATTCTGACCCCCGGTTTCGCCCGCTGAGCGGGCGAAACGAGCGCCGAAAGGGATTGGGGAGCTCAGCGGCGGTCGGCGAAGAACGAGGTGAGCAGCTCGCCGCACTCGTCGGCGGCGATGTCGGCTGTGACCGCGAACTCGTGGTTGAGGCGCGGGTCCGAGCCGATGCCGTAGAGCGACACGACGGCCCCGGCCTTGAGATCGCGGGCGCCGAACACCACCCGGCCCACCCGTCCGTTGACCGCCGCGCCGGCGCACATCGTGCACGGCTCGAGCGTGACGACCAGCGTCGCGGCGTCGAGGCGCCACGAGCCGATGGCTTCGGAGGCGTCTCGCAGGGCGAGGATCTCCGCGTGGGCCGACGGGTCGTGGGTCAGCTCCCGCTCGTTGTGCCGGCGGGCCACGATCTCGCCGTCGATCACCACGACCGCGCCGATCGGCACATCGCCGTGAGCGAGCGCCGCCCGTGCTTCGTCGAGCGCGACCGACATGGCCTCGAGGTCGTCCATGGCGGTCGAGGCTACGTGTCCGCGACGCCGAGGAGATCAGGGAGCTCGGGCATGCGGTGGAAGATGGTGGTGCCGGGCCCCTCGAGCCAGGCGGCCGGGGTCACGCCACCGCCGAAGCCGAACACCTGCATGCCGGCGGCCCGGGCCGCGGCGACGCCGTAGCGGCTGTCCTCCACCACCGCGCAGGCCGCGGGCGCCACGCCCAGGGTCGATGCCGCGTGCAGGAACAGGTCGGGCTCGGGCTTGGCCCGGGTCACGTCGTCGACGCTGAAGATCCGGTCGGCGAAGTGGTCGCGGAGACCGGTGATCCTGAGGCTGCGCTCGATCTTGGCGTGGCTGCCGTTCGACGCGACGCAGGTGACGAGCCCGGCCGCGTGGACGGCGGCCAGCACGTCGGGCACCCCGTCGACGACCGTCAGCGCAGCCATGGCCTCGTGGCAGCGGGGGGCGAACTGCGCATCCCACGGCCCGGGCAGGGTGATGCCGAGGTGCTGCTCGATCGCCCTGGTCATGTCCTCGTCGCTGCGACCGACGAACCGCTCGATCACCTCGTCCTCGGTGAGCGTCCACCCCAGCTCGGCCAGCACCTCGATGTCGACCTGGATGGCGATGCGCTCGCTGTCGACCAGCACCCCGTCGCAATCGAAGATGACCAGTTCGACGGGTGCATCTGACGGCATGCCGTCGAGTCTCACAGAAGCCCCGATGTGCCAGGCTCATCCGGTGCCGGAGTCGTGTCGACTGGTCATCTACTCGTTGGCCGGACGACCGACCGGGTCGTTGTATCCGGTCGACGCCACGCCGTACAGCACACCCCTCTTCAGCTTCACGATGGCGACGGACCAGCCGCTCCCACGGCAGGCCCCCGGCGGCATCGTCAGCGTGGAGGGACCGCTCGAGCGGGGAGCCAGGCCGCTCATCCGCGCCGGCGACGTCGAGATCCGGCCGCTCCGGGGGCTGGTGCCCGCCGCGGGCGGCGACGGGATGAGGATCTTCGGGGAACGCGGGAACGTGATCGGCCATCCCGCAGTGGTGGGCTGGGAACCCGGCTGGCGCTATGCCCGGTCGGTCAGCTTCGACGACGTCGCCCACTGGGAGCAGCGGCTCCGGCGGAACACCCGCGACGGATGGGTGCTCGTCGCGAGCGACCTGGTCATCGTCGTACTGCTCCTCATCTCGGTCTTCCACGGCAGCGGCATCGTCATCCCGATCGCCGTCGGTGCCGGGGGGTCGGCGGCGGGAACGGTGCACCTCTGGCGCCGCGCCCACGCGGCGCGCATCGCCTTGGAGCAGGCCCGCGAGGTGTCGGATCAACCAGGACGGCCCATGACGATGAGCCTCACCTGGGTGGCCGGTCATGGCGATGGGCCGGTTGCCATCGCGAACCTCTTCGCGCCGGGTGAAGCGGAGGAGGGAGAGTCGCCGGTCTCGGTGCCCGTCGTGAACGTCACGGCCGATCTCGTGCACGCCGATCGGATCCCCGTCGAGGTGCGGGGTGACCTCGCCACCCGGGCCGTGTCGATCACCTGTGGTGACCACGTGCTCTGGCCCGACACCGCCGACCGACCCAGCTGGGGGTATGCGAGTCCGCGGGCGGACGAGACGACCCGCCGCTGACACGTGCGTCACAATGCCGCATGCGTGCACCACGGCGCCCCCGCCTCGAGGAGATCCCGGCCCTCGCCCTGGTGCTGACGCGGGCGTTCTTCGACGACCCGCTGTTCGTCTACCTCTTCCCTGATCCGATGCACCGCCGGGACGACCTGCCGGCGTACTTCGCCTGGCTGCTCACCGACGGCGCCGACCCCGGGTCGAGCGTCACGGCGCTCACCCAGGACCTCGGCTCGGTGATCGTCTGGGCTCCCCGACGAGCCCTCGGCACCGGCATCTCACCACCGTTCCGGTCACCCGACGTCGACATCCGCAGCCGCTTGGTCGGCGAGCAGGACGCTCCGGGCTACGCCGGCCCACCGGGGCTCTTCTTCCCCTACGTCGCCGTCATGCCCGCGCTGCAGGGCGAGGGGCGGGGCACCGCGCTGATGGAAGCGCTCGTCGCCGACGCCGACCGGCTCCGGGCGCCGGTGCGCACCGGCACCACCGTCCTCAGGGCGGTGAGGTTCCTCGAGCGCTTCGACTTCGAGATCACCCGCGAGATCGAACGCACCGCCGCCGGTCCTCACCGCTGGCAGCTCACCCGATCGGCGAGCTGACCACGCCGTTCCCACCCCCGACTTCGTTCGCTCAGCGCACGAAAGGAGCGCCAAAAGGGGAGAGGTGGAGCGCCGAAAGGGGGAGTGGTCGGGGGCCGAACCGGGTTCAGGCCGTCTCGATGGCGGCTTCCGCCTGCAGGCCGAGCATCTCGATGGCCTGCTCGCGGAGCTTGAACTTCTGCACCTTGCCGGTGACGGTCATGGGGAACTCGTCGACGAACTGCACGTAGCGCGGCACCTTGTAGTGGGCGATCTTCCCGTCGCAGAAGGCGCGGATCTCGTCCTCGGTGACGTCGCGCCCAGGCTGCAGGCGGATCGCGGCCAGGAGCTGCTCGCCGAAGCGGGCGTCGGGCACGCCGACGACCTGGGCGTCGAGCACGGCCGGGTGGGTGAAGAGGAACTCCTCGACCTCGCGCGGATAGACGTTCTCGCCGCCGCGGATCACCATGTCCTTCGACCGCCCGACGATGTTCACGTAGCCGTCGCCGTCCATCACCGCCGAGGTCGCCGGTGTGCATCCACCCGTCGGCGTCGATGGCCTCGGCGGTGCGGTCGGGGTCGTTCCAGTAGCCGACCATCACCGAGTAGCCGCGGGTGCACAGCTCGCCGGTCTCGCCCCGCTCGACGGTGGCCGACGGGTCGTCGGCCGCGGCGATGCGCACCTCGACGTGGGGGTGGGTCCGACCGACCGTGGCGGTGCGATGGTGGAGCGAGTCGTCGGGCAGCGTCTGGGTCGACACCGGTGAGGTCTCGGTCATGCCGTAGCAGATGGTCACCTCGCCGAGATGCATGCGGTCGATGCACGACTTCATCACCTCGACCGGGCACGGCGAGCCGGCCATCACCCCGGTGCGCAACGACGACAGGTCGAACGAGTCGAAGTCGGCGTGGCTGAGCTCGGCCACGAACATGGTGGGCACCCCGTACAGGGCGGTGCAGCGCTCGGCCTCGACCGCGGCGAGGGTGGCACCGGGCTCGAACGCCTCGGCCGGGATCACCATGGTGGCGCCGTGCGTGGTGCAGCCCAGGTTGCCCATGACCATGCCGAAGCAGTGGTAGAAGGGCACGGGGATGCAGAGCCGGTCGGCGGCAGTGAAGCCCTGCAGCTCCGCGGTGAAGTAGCCGTTGTTGAGGATGTTGCGGTGGGTCAGCGTGGCCCCCTTGGGGAACCCGGTCGTGCCCGACGTGTACTGGATGTTGATGGGGTCGTCGGGGGAGAGCCCGGCCCGTCGCTCGTCGAGGGCCTCGGCCGGCACGCCGGTCGCGTTGGTGACCAGCGCCTCCCACTCGCGGGACCACAGGAAGATGACCTGTTCGAGCGCGGTTCGCTCGGCCCGGACCTCGTCGACCATGGCGACGTAGTCGCTGGTCTTGAAGCTCGGCGCGGCCACCAGCACCCGGCACCCGGACTGGTCGAGCACGTAGGCCAGCTCGTGGGATCGATAGGCCGGGTTGACGTTGACGAGGATGACGCCGATCTCGGCGGTGGCGTACTGCAGCAGCGTCCACTCCGCGTAGTTGGGGCTCCAGAGCCCGAGACGGTCGCCGACCTCGAGGCCGAGCCCGAGCAGACCCGCGGGCGAGGACGTCGACCCGCTCGGCGAGCTCGCGGTAGGTCCACCGGATGTCCTGGTGCACCGACACGAGCGCCTCGCCGTCGGCGTGGCGTTCGACGGTGCGGGCCAGGTTGGCCCCGATGGTCTCGTCGAGGATCGGTGTGTCGATCGGTCCGGCGTCGAGTGCGAGCACGAGCCCCACCCCCTTGTCCTCTCCGTCGGCCCGTGCCGACGGAGGTCTCCTACGGATAGCACAGGAGACCGGTTCGCGCCGGGGGCGACTGCGGTCAGGTGGCGAGCCTCGGCTCCCAGATCGCCCGATGGTCGACCACCGCCACCGTGCGCTCGCCGACGAGGTAGAGCGCGGTGAGGTCGACGAACTGATGGCCCTTGCGATCGAAGCGGTCGACGACCCGGGCCCTCACCTCGAGGTGGTCGCCGTCGCGCACGGCGTCGAGCAGGCGGGCATCGCTGCTGACGTGGATCCACGGCCCGAGCCGCACCGTGGTCGACAGCGCCCAGTTGGCGAAGCGCAGCAGCCAGCCCGGATGAGCGAGGCCCTGGGTGCGGAACGCGGGATCGGTCTCGGAGATCTCGTCGAGGTAGGACCGGGCCCGGTCGGCGTGGAACGTCGCCCACTGCGTGGCCAGCGCGGTGCCCGGTTCGAGGAGGTGGGCCGCGGCCGGGGGCCGTTCGTCGGGCTCGGGTGGGACCTTCACCGCGAAGCCCGCCGGGTCGGCTCGACCCAGCAGCTCGGCCCGGTCGTCGTCGGTCAGCCAGGACAGCTCGGCCGAGGCCCGCACCACGCCGTCGGCGTCGTCGATGCCGCGCACCGAGGTCCGGAGGGCGTGATCGGTGACCGTCGAGATCACCTCGACGGTCTCACCGTCGTAGACCGGGGCGACCAGCCGTCCCGTCAGCCGACCGGCGGCCAGCCACCCCGGTCCCCACGTCGCGACCCCGTCGTGGGCGAGGTACGCGAGCACCTCGACGCCGGGCACGAGCCCGGAGGAGAAGCCGTAGCGCCGGGCCTCGTCACCGTGCATGCGGTTCTCGGAGTCCGGCGCCGTGTTGACCGCCACCAGCTCACGTCGCATCGTCGGCCCCTCGACGGTCATGCCGGTCCCTCCTGGTCGTCGGCGGCGACGAGGTCGACCAGGGTGGCGAGCTGGTCGAGCTGATCGGCCTTCGACGCGTCGAGCTTGGCGAGCAGCGTGGTGATCCCGGCCTCGCGGTAGAGCGGCAACCGGGCCGCGATCGCGGTGGTGGTGCCCACCAGGTTGGTGCGCGAGCCGAGCTCGAGGGGCACGGCATCGGCGGCCTCGTCGCGCCGCCCCGCCCGCCAGAGTCGCTCGACCTCGGCCACCTCGTCGGCGAAGCCGAGCCGGGCGAAGGCGTCGTTGTAGAAGTTGGTGCGACCCGAGCCCATGGCTCCGATCGTGAAGGCGTAGCCCTGGGCGTGGCGGCGGGCCGCCTCGTCGCCCGCCGCGTCGTCGGCCGTGATCTCGAGCGCCACCGGCGCGACGAGGTCGAGCTCGGCGAGCGATCGACCGGCAACGGCGGCGCCGTCGCGCAGCGGGCCGAGGAGGGTCTCGGCCGACTCGGGGATGAAGGCGTTGGCCAGCCAACCGTCGGCGACCTCGCCGGTGAGCCGCAGGTTGGCCGGGCCCATGGCCGCGATGTAGATCGGGACGTGCTCGGGTCGCACGAGCGGCCGCAGGGCACGGCCCTGGCTGTCGGGCAGGGGCAGCGGGTAGATCTCGCCGTCGTGCTCGAGCACCTCGCCCCGACTCACCGTGCGGATGATCTCGATCGTCTCGCGGGTGGCCTGCACCGGCCGGCGGAAGCGCACGCCGTGCCAGCCCTCCATGACCTGCGGTCCCGACACCCCGACCCCGAGGTGGAACCGCCCGTGCGACAGCGACTGCAGGCTGAGTGCGGACGTGGCCAGCAGCGCGGGGCTGCGCGATCCGAGCTGCACCACGAAGGTGCCCAGCCCGATGGTCGTCGTCTGGGCGGCCAGGTGGGCGAGCCCGGTCAGCGCGTCGTAGCCCCACACCTCGGGCACCCAGAGCGACGACACGCCGATGCGCTCGGCCTCGCGGGCGAAGGCGCCGGCCTCGGGATGGTGAGGATCGATCAGCGCGGCGACGTGCACGGGCTCCCCCTGGATCCGGTCCCGAGCCGGGCCGGGCCGGCCGTCGGGATCGTGACGCTAGCGTCTGTCTCGACACGCGCACCGAGGGTCGAGGGGGACGGGATGCGCTATCGGGACCAACCCACGGTCGAGGTCGAGGAACGGATCGCGGGCGACCCGGCCCTGATCTGGGACCTCGTCACCGACATCGGGCTGCCCCCGCGCTTCTCGGGTGAGCTGCAGTCGGCCGAGTGGATCGACGGCGCGACCGGCGTCGAGCTCGGGAATCGCTTCCAGGGTCGCAACCGGAACCCGGCGCTGGGGGAGTGGACGACCGAGTGCACCGTCGTCGAGGTCGAGCCGGGTGCTCGCTGGGTCTGGGAGGTCCGGTCGGGTGACCAGTCGATGGCCACGTGGGGCTTCGAGGTCGATCCCGGACGCGATGCGGTCACCGTCCGCCAGTGGGCCCGCATGGGCCCCGATCCGTCCGGCCTGAACATCGCCATCGACGCCATGCCCGACAAGGAGGGGCGCATCATCGCCCGCCGCATGGACGAGTGGCGCACGAACATGGCCGCCAACCTGGCCGGCATCAAGGCCATCGTCGAGGGCGCGGGACCCGGTTCCGACGCATGAGCCCCCGTCCCCGCCGCCGACCCGGGCGGCTCGTTCGCTAGCGGGGTGGGTTCGTATGGCCGAGGGAGCGGATGCTCGCCTCTCGCTGCTCGTCGACGGCGGTCGACGCCAGGCGATCGGACGCGGTCACCACCTCACGACGCTGGGCGGCCAGGCGGAACTCTTCCCGGGCGAGATCGTCGGGGTCGCTGGCGACCCACCACTGCTTGAACCTTTGCCACCTGCTCTCGCCCACCGTTCCTCCTCGGATCTCCGTCGAGAAGAGAAAACGACCGAGCGGACCGTCTGGTTCCGGACGAGGCCCCGGTCATCGGTCACGTCGGCCCGTGTTCTCGCGGATTCTGATTGATCAACCCTTGATTACCGTACGACAGTTCGCTACTCTGGTGCCATGTCCATCCCTTCCACCTCCTCCCCGCACGGCTCGGCCGTCGAGCTGGTCGACGAGGTCGATCTGGCCGCGGTGGAGCGGATCGTCGGCACGTGGTGCAGCCGGCTCGACGCCTCGGTGCTGACCGGTGCCGACGCGGCGGCCGGGGCCGAGCGATTGGCGGTGGTGATCCGTCGTTGTCAGGCCGCGCAGGTGGTGCTGGCGGGTCGGGCCGAGGCGTGCAACGCGTATGCGGCGCGGGCTCGGTCGGCGGCGGAGTGGTTCGCCCGCCTGAACGGCACCACCGCGGGTCAGGCCAAGCGGGCGCTCGAGACGGGGCGGCGGATCGAGGGGTGTCCCGAGACTCGGGCGGCGTTCGTGTCGGGGGAGATCTCCACCGACGAAGCCGACCTGGTGTCCGAGGCGGCCACGGTCGATCCGGGGTCGGAGCTGCGGCTGCTGGCCGGCGCCCGCACCCACCACGATCTGCGGGAGACCCGCCAGGCCGCGGACAAGGTCCGGCATGCGGCCCGCTCGGCCGAAGACGAGGCAGCCCGTCATGCCCGGTTGCATCGCAGCCGGGCGTTGCGAATCGGCACCAGCCGAGACGGTCACGTGGAGATCCACGGGCAGTTCACCCCGGCCGCGTTCGCCACGGTGAAGCCGATCATCGACGCTGAGCTGAAGGTCCGTCACGAGCGGGCCCGCCAGGCCGGCGAGCACGACGGCTGGGACGCCTACCGGGCCGACGCCTTCCTCGCCGCGATCAGCCGCGGCGCCGCCGCCCCTGGCGCCGCTGGCGCCCCGAATGCCGGGCGCACCGCCGAACCGGCCAACGCCGACCCGGCCAACGCCGACGCCGATGCGACGGCGGAGGGGCAGGATCGCCTCTTCGTGCCGGGCGAGGATCTCGCGTCGGCCGACGGGTTGGATCCGAAGGTGAACTGGAACCTGGTGGTGCTCGTCGACGGCATCGCCTTGAAACGGGGATGGGCGGCACCGGGGGAGACGTGTGAGATCCCCGGCATCGGACCGATCCCCGTCACCTGGATCCGTCGATTGTTACCCCAGCTCCACGCGGAGCTGCTCATCCACGACTCGGTCGACATCCGGGCCTACGCCACCACCACCCGGCACCGCACCCGACCGGTCGACCTCGCCGTGCGCGTCCGCGACCGCTGCTGCACCGTCCCGCACTGCCACCACGAGATGAGCGAGCTCGACCACATCGTCGACTACGCCGAGGTCCACGAGACCTCGGTCGACGCGATCCACGGCATGTGCAACCGCGACCACGACGACAAGACCTACCGAGGCGCCACCTTCCGCCGCACCGAATCGCATTGGCAGCACTGGCCCGCCGGCACCGATCCCGACTCCACCCCACCGCAGACCGCCCCCATCGGCGCCCACCTCACCACCTGGAACCTCGACCAGCTCCCCGGGGAATGATCGAGGACCGAACCCGAGTGCAGGTCCGGTCCTCTCGTGTCGCTCGCCGTCACCTAGGCGGCACTTGCCGTGACGCTGGCGGAGGGGGTGGGATTCGAACCCACGGTGGGTTGCCCCACACACGCTTTCCAAGCGTGCCGATTCGGCCGCTCTCGCACCCCTCCCGGGCACTGGCACCACCGCCGGACCCCGTCCGGAGACGGCGCCCTTGGGGAGTGCGGTCGCTCAGGCTATCCTCTCCCCGAACCCGCTCTCGCATGTGGTGGTCGGGTCCTGTGCAACGAGAGCCTGTGAACCGGGTCAGGGCCGGAAGGCAGCAGCTCTCAGCGGGACCTCTCGTGTGCCGCAGATCGCCTGACCACCACATGGGGGAGCGGGTTCCGTCGCGCCCGTGGCCGACTCCGATCCCGGCGTTGGCGGCGGCTTCGCGGCCCCGGCCGCCCCGGTAGGCTCGGCCGCCGATGGCCTACCAGTCGCTCTACCGCCGCTACCGCCCTCAGCGCTTCTCCGAGCTCCGCGGCCAGGAGCACCTCGTGGCCGCGCTGCAGAACGCCGTCCGGGAGGATCGCGTCGGCCACGCCTACCTGTTCAGCGGTCCGCGCGGCACCGGCAAGACCTCGTCGGCGCGCATCCTGGCCAAGGTCCTCAACTGCGAGAACCCGATCGACGGCGAGCCGTGCGGCGTCTGCGAGTCGTGCGTGTCGGTCGAGCAGGGCACGTCGTTCGACGTCCACGAGCTCGACGCGGCCTCGAACAACGGCGTCGACGCCATCCGCGAGCTGATCGCCAAGGCGGCCATGGGCACGCCCGGTCGCACCAAGGTGTACATCCTCGACGAGGTGCACATGCTGTCGACCCCGGCGTCGAACGCGCTGCTGAAGACGCTCGAGGAGCCGCCGCCGCACGTGGTGTTCGTGCTGGCCACGACCGACCCGCAGAAGGTGCTGCCCACCATCCGCAGCCGCACCCAGCACCTCTCGGTGCGGCTGCTGTCGAGCGAGGAGCTGGCCGGGCTGGCCGAGTTCATCATCGCCGACGCCCAGCTCGACGTTCCCCCCGGCACGGTCGACTACGTGGTGCGGGCCGGCGCCGGTTCGGCCCGCGACATGGAGTCCGCGCTCGACCAGGTCGTGGCCGCCGGCGCGCTGCCCGATGACACCGAGGCGCTCGACGAGCTGGTCGAGGCCCTGTGCGAGAGCGACACCGGCCGGGCCCTGATCGCCGTCGACGCCGCCATCTCCGCCGGGCGGGGGCCTCGCGTGCTGGGCGAGCTGCTCATCGGCCGGCTGCGCGACGTGTTCCTCGCGTCGATGAAGGCCGACCTGTCCCGGCTGCCCGACCGCGACCAGGCCCGGATCACCGACCAGGCGGCGCGCCTCGGGCCCGCCGGCGCCACCCGCGCCCTCGAGGTGCTGGGCGAGGCCTTCGTCGGCATCCAGGACGCGCCCGATCAGCGCATCCCGCTCGAGGTCGCCCTGGTGCGCCTCACCCGCCCCGAGGCCGACACCTCCCTCGCCGCCCTGGCCGACCGTGTGTCGCGACTCGAGCGGGGCGCCCCTGCCGGCGTGGCTCCGGCCGCGCCCGCCGCGGCGACGCGGCTGCCCCGGCCGCGCGGCGCCGCCCACCCCGGCCACGCCGAACGATGCTGCGGCCCCGGCGCCGCGCCGCGACGTCGAGGACGTGCCCGACGGGCCACCGGTCGCGCCGGGAGGTCGGCCTTCGGCCGGCGCCCGCGAGGTGCTCCAGGCCAAGAAGAAGGAGCGGTCGGGCGCCGGTGGGCGGGTCGCTCCGACTCGTCGTCCGGCAGCCGGCGGCGCCCCCGCCCGCGCCGTCCACCGTGGCCAGTGCCTCGGCTCCGACGCCGCCCACTGCTCCTGCCGCCCGCCGGCCCCGCCCGAGCCCCGACCGGCCCCGACCGAGGCCGCGCCGGCGCCCAGCCCGGCCCCCGTCGCCGCCGACGCCGCCCCGGCGGCTGCGGCCGCCGGCGTCGGCGGACGACTCGGGCCTGCCCACCCGTGACGAGCTCACCCTGGCCTGGGGCGACTCGATCCTGGCGTCGCTCCCGCCCCGGGCCAAGGCGTTCTACGCGGCCGGCCGCTTCCTCGAGGTGTCCGGCAAGGCCGCCGTGTTCGGCCTGCCCAACGCCCCGCACATGCAGCGCTGCGAGAGCGGCCGGGCCGACGTCGAGGCCGCCCTGGCCCGGCACTTCGGCCGACCGGTGCCGCTGCGCCTGGCGGTCGACGACGACTCGCCGCCTCCCGCGGCGCCGAGCGGAGGGCCGGCCACGAGCGCGGATCCCGTCCGTACCACTGCCCGTGCCCGAGGACCACGAGATCGACCCGTCCGAGCTGGTCGACGCCACCGACGTGGCCGCCACCTCGGTCGACCGGGTCAAGGAGCTGTTCCCCGGCGCCGAGCTCGTCGACCCTCGTGACCCGGCCAGTCGTGAACCGGCCGCCGTGACCCGGCACCGTCCGAACCTGCCTCTCGAACCCTCGCCCCAGGAGCACCCATGACCGATCTCACCCTGCCCGACCCGAGCGACGCCGACGAGCCGCCGGCGCCGACCTCGGCGGACTTCGACATGGGCGCGCTGCTCGAGCAGGCCATGGGGATGCAGCAGCAGCTGATGGAGGCCCAGGCCGAGGCGGCCGAGGCGCTCGTCGAAGGCCAGGCCGGTGGTGGCGTCGTGAGGATCGAGGTCACCGGCGGCATGCAGTTCCGTTCGATCACCATCGCCCCCGAGGCCGTCGACCCCACCGACGTCGAGCTGCTGCAGGACCTCGTGCTGGCCGCGCTCAACGACGCCATGGACGGCATCGCCCGCCTGCAGCAGGCCTCGATGGGCGGCCTCGACCTCGGGGCCATGGGCGGCATGCTCGGCCTCGGCGGCCCGCCCGACGCCGGTGCCGACCGAGCTCGACGACGTCGATGAACCCGGAGACGACGGCACGCGGTGAGCACCTACGCCGGTCCGGTGCAGGACCTGATCGACGAGCTGGGGCGGCTGCCGGGCGTGGGGCCCAAGTCGGCGCAGCGCATCGCGTTCCACCTGCTGAAGCTGCCCAAGGCCGACGCCCTGCGGCTGGCCGGGTCGATCGTCGAGGTCAAGGACAAGGTCACGTTCTGCCCCCGCTGCTTCAACATCGCCGAGGGGGCCGAGTGCAACATCTGCTCCGACGCCCGCCGCGACACCACCGTGATCTGCGTGGTCGAGGAGCCTCGCGACATCGTGTCGGTCGAGCGCACCGGCGAGTTCAAGGGTCGCTACCACGTGCTGCAGGGCGCCATCAGCCCGATCGACGGCATCGGTCCCGACCAGCTGCGCGTCCGCGAGCTGCTGGCCCGGCTCGACGACGAGGGCATCGCCGAGATCATCCTCTGCACCAACCCCAACCTCGAGGGCGAGGCCACCGCCATGTACCTCAGCCGGCTGATCAAGCCGCTCGGCATCCGGGTCACCCGCATCGCCAGCGGTCTGCCGGTCGGCGGCGACCTCGAGTACGCCGACGAGCTCACGCTCGGTCGGGCCCTCGAAGGCCGCCGCGAGGTCGACGGCGACTGACCCCCGAGCGCCGCGCCCGGAACGCCGGGTGACCTCGCAAAGAATTCAGCCCACCACTGTACGTGGGATCATTGGCGGGCTACGGTCGTGCGGGTGGAGGCCGAGGCGGGCACCTCGATGGCGACGGCGGCGGGCGTGAACGCGCGCGCCCAGCTGGTAGGACCCGTCGTCACCGCGGCCGGGGCCGCGGTGGTCGGGTTGGCGGCCTTCCTCCCCTGGCTCCGGAACGGCCACGTCACCCGCAACAGCTTCCAGATGATGCGCACCGCCGAGTTGCTCGACGTCGTCACCGGCGTGGCGACCGTCGCCTTGCGGGCCTGGTACCTCGTGCCGCTGCTGGTGGGCGTCGTGTGGTTCGCGGCCGCCCTCGACCGGCACCGCATCACCGCCGTGGTCGGTCTGGTGCTGGCCGCGGCGACCGGCGCGGTCTCGTTCGTGGTGCTGCGCAGCGGCGTGCCAACCGGTGTCGGCCCTCGACTCGCCCTGCTCGGCGCGGCCGTGGTCGTCATCGGCGTCGTGCTCACCCTCCGGCCTTCAGGGAGACCCTCATGACCGAGCCCGACCTGCCGGGCTACACCGACGGGCCCATGTTCATGAGGCCGGAGCCGGCGGTCCAGCCGCCGCCGTGGCTCCCGTCGTCGTCCCTGCCTCCCGGCCCTCCGATCGCACCGGCCGACGACGGGTCGGGCGGCGGCATCCCGCCGGCCGGGTTCCCTCCCGGCGACGTGCCGCCCCCGGGCGCGCTTCCCTTGTATCCCGCGGCCGACGGGCCGCCGAGCCGTCGCCGCTCGCCGGCCCGATTGGCGGCGCTGGCCGTCGCCGTCGTGGCACTGGTCGGTGGCACCGCCTTCGCCGCCTTCGCCCTGACCCGGCCCGACGGGGCCGACTCGCCCGAGGGCGCCGTGCACCAGATGTTCGACGCCATCGATCACGAGGACGCCCTGGGCGTGGTCGAGTCGCTGCCGCCGAGCGAGCGCAAGGTGCTGCACGACCCGCTGGTCGACTCCACCAAGGAGCTGCAGCGGCTCGGCATCCTGAAGTCGTTCTCGCTGAGCGACGTCCCCGGCGCCGACCTGAAGGTCACCGGCGTCACCACCGAGACCACCAAGCTGGGCGATGGGGTCGTGCTGGTCACCGTCACCGGCGGCACCATCAGCGGCACCTCGATCCCGGCCGACGTTCCGCTCGGCGACAACCTGCGCAAGGCCATCGAGGACAACGGCGGGACCGTCGACCTGCAGGCCGACTCGTTCAGCCAGGACCTGGCCGACGCCGACCTCCACCTCGTCGCCATCGAGGAGGACGGCGGCTGGCACGTGAGCCTCGCCTACAGCGTCGCCGAGGCGATCCGCAGCACCATCGAGGACGACAACGGCCACCCGCCGCCGGTGCCCGACTTCGGCGCCGGTCCCGCGCCGGTCGGAGCCGACAGCCCCGAAGGAGCCGTGCAGGGCCTGGTCGACGCCGCGGTCGACCTCGACGCGGAGAAGGCCGTCACCATGACCGACCCGCAGGAGATGCGGGCGCTCTACGACTACGCCCCGCTGTTCCTGCCCGACCTGGCCCGCTCGGCCCGGGAGGCCAAGGCCGACGGCGATTCGGTGGTCAAGGTCGATCGGCTGGACACGTCGGTCGAGGGTGACGGGTCGGTTCGCCAGGTGCGCATCACCGGTTTCGACGCAACGATCGGCAGCGCCTCCGACACGGTGCACGTGGTGTTCGACGGCACCTGCTACGACACCACGTCGACCTACACGTACTCCTACGACGACCTCGGCTCCTATGACCCTCAGACGGGCGAGTGGACGACGACGCCGTCGGCGGGGGAGCCCCAGGTCGACCACGAGCACGTGTGCGCCGGGGACACCTCGTCGGACGAGTCCGGCGGCAGCTCGCCGCTCGGCACGCTCGGCCTGTTCGGCTCGGCGTGGGCCAAGCCGCCCGCCATCACCGTGACCCAGGTCGACGGCCGCTGGTACGTGAGCCCGGTGCGCACCATCCTCGACAACCTCGTCGACGGCCTGCGGGCTCTCCAGCCCGACGACGTGCAGAAGTGGGGCGACCTGTTCGGCTCGTTCGGCTCGAGCGAGGAGTTCTCGTCGGTCGGGTCGGCCGTCCAGGACGATCCCACCTCCATCGACCCGGGCATCAGCTCGCCGAGCTCCGGCGTGGGCGGCTTCACGACATCGACCACGACGCCGTCCCTCGACGACTCCGGTCTCTTCTCCTCCCTGTCGCCGACCACGGCCGCTCGGGTGCAGGTCGCCTGCCGCTCCGAGATCGCCGACTACATGCGCACCGAGGCCGTGGGTGACCTCGACGCGCCGTACTATCGGGCGCTCGGCGCGGTGTACGACTGCGCCTCCGGTCTCGTTCCCGGGTACTCGGCCTGCCTCCCGCAGATCGACCGGCTCGAGGGTCTCGCCGCCAGCGGGTCCAACGAGCTCGACCTGGCCGACGAGCAGCTGTGGACCTGCCTGGGCGACGTCTCGGGCTGATCTCGCCGGGGCCGTCCGGCCTCGAACGCGACCGAGGTGCCCCCGGTGTGGAAGGGCACCTCGGTCGCAGTTCTGGATGTCGGTGGTGTCGGTGGTGTCGGTGGTCGGACGAGCCGACCCCGTGGGCTCCTACAGCGAGCGCACCAGGATGCCGTCGCCCTGGCCGCCGCCGCCGCACAGGGCGGCCGCACCGATGCCGCCGCCGCGACGCTTGAGCTCGTTGAGGATGTGCATCGTGATGCGGGTGCCGGACATGCCGACCGGGTGGCCGAGGGCGATGGCGCCGCCGTTCACGTTCACGATCTCGTCGCTGATGCCCAGGTCGGCCATCGAGGCGACGCCGACGGCGGCGAAGGCCTCGTTCATCTCGAACAGGTCGACGTCGCCGACCGACAGGCCGGCCTTGCCCAGGGCCTGCTTGATGGCCCGGGCCGGCTGGGTGAGCAGCGACGGGTCGGGCCCGGCCACCTGGCCGTAGCCGAGGATCTCGCCGAGGGGCTCGACGCCGAGCTTGTCGGCCACGGCCCGGGAGACGACCACCACGGCCGCACCGCCGTCGCTGATCTGCGACGCGTTGCCGGCGGTGATGTTGCCGGCCTTGTCGAACGCGGGGCGGAGCTTGGCCAGCGAGTCGAGGGTGGTCTCGCCGCGGACGCCCTCGTCGACGCTCACGACGACCGGGTCGCCCTTGCGCTGGGGCACCTCGACGTCGACGATCTCGTTGTCGAACAGGCCGTCCTTGATGGCCCGGGCGGCCCGCTCGTGGGAGTTGGCGGCCAACTGGTCCTGCGACTCGCGGTCGAGGCCGGCCGACGCCGCGTACTTCTCGGTGCCGGCGCCCATGGCGCACTGGTCGAAGGCGCAGAACAGGCCGTCGTACATCATGGAGTCGACGACGGTCTGGTCACCGATGCGGTAGCCGGCTCGGGCACCCGGCAGCAGGTAGGGAGCGTTGGTCATCGACTCCATGCCACCGGCGACGACGATGTCGGCCTCGCCGGCCTGGATCATGAGGTCGGCCAGGTAGATCGAGTTGACGCCCGACAGGCACACCTTGTTGACGGTGGTGGACGGCACCGTCATGGGGATGCCGGCGTTGACCGCGGCCTGGCGGGCCGTCATCTGGCCGGCGCCGGCCTGGATGACCTGGCCCATGAAGACGTAGTCGACCTGTTCGGGCGTGATGCCGGCCCGGGCGAGGGCGGCCTTGATGGCGAACCCGCCGAGGTCGGTGGCGCTGAACGAGGCCAGCGCCCCGGAGAGCTTGCCGATCGGCGTGCGGGCACCAGTGAGAATGACAGAACCAGCCATGCGATGGGCTCCTCCCGAGAGACCTGCGGTGAGACGGGAGAGTGTAGGGAGCCTCGAGCCGGTTCGGCCAGAAGAGCCGGCCGACCGGATCGCTGCTCCGCCTCGCGCTCGCCGGAAGGGGTGCGGCGAAGGCGATCCAGCGTTCGACGCGCGTTCTGTCAACCCGCACCGAATCGGTACCGATTCGGTGCCGAAGGGCGCGATCAGCGCAGCCGGCGCAGCGAGCGAGCGCAGATGTGGCGCCGAAGCACCCGGCCCGCGTCGGTCAGACGGCTTCGACGGCGTCGGCGCGGGCGGCTTCGGCCTCGGAGTGCTCGGCCGCTCGGCCGACGGCGGCGCGGACCATGCGCAGCAGCGGATCGCCGAGCTCGGCCGGCGTGGTGGCCGGCGCCCCGATCTCGGTGCCCGGGCCGCCGGTGGCCAGCGGGTCGCTGGCGGTGGCCGCCGCGGTCTCGCCCTCCTCGGTCTCGCCGGTGAGGTCGAGCACGCCCTTGTTGGTGGGGCCGCCGAGGCGGTCGATCAGGTTCTGCAGATCGGTGCGGGTGGCCAGCAGGCGCTGGCGGGCCACGCGCTCGGCGTGGCGGATCTCCTCGGCCTGGTGCTCGGCCTCGCGCACCAGCAGCTCGACTCTGCTCGTGGGCCTCGGCCAGGGCCAGCTGGGCGTCGTGGAGCTGGGCCTTGGCCTCCTTGCGGAGGTCGTTGGCCTCGGCCTCGGCCCGTGACCGGACGGCCGCGGCCTGTCCCTCGGCCTCGGCTCGCACCGCGCCGGCGCTGTCACGAGCGGCGCGGAGCACGGCGGCGATCTCCTGGCCGACACGACTGAATTCGTCGCTTCCGGCGCTGGTGACCGGTTGTTCGCGCAGTGCCGCGGTGATCTCGGCGAGGAATCGGTCGACGGCCTCGCAGTCGTAGCCGTTCGGAGCCAGGCGGAAGCGGCGCGCTTCGATCTCCTCGGGAGTGAGTCGCACGGCAGGTGTACCTCCTCGCGGTGGCGTCAGCCATCCGCGTACATCAGCCTGGGTGAGCGTGGCCTTGAGTCTCGAAGTGTAGAACAAGTTCTCCCGCCACTCAACGGACGGTAACGTCCGAAATGCTGATGTTTTGCTGAAGCGAAACCGCTCTCGGTGGCGATTCATCCGGCGCCCGTGGGCCTGTTCGGAGCATCGTCGCCGGGTCGTCGCCGGGGTGATCGTCGGGTGGTTGGCCGGCGCGGGCGGCGACTACGTTGTCGCCCATGCAGCAGATCCAGGAAGCCATCCTGGCGGGGGTGTCGGGCGACGAGCTCGCGGCCCTGCCTCTGCCCGACTCCTACCGCGCCGCCCTCGTGCTGGCCGACGAGCAGGAGATGTTCGCCGGTCTCGAGTCCTCCGAGAAGGACCCGCGCAAGAGCCTGCACGTGCAGGACGTCGCCGTGCCCGAGCTGGCGCCCGACGAGGCGGTCATCGCCGTCATGGCCAGCTCGATCAACTTCAACACGGTGTGGACCTCGATCTTCGAGCCGCTGCCGACCTTCGGCTTCCTCAAGCGGCTCGGCAAGGAGAGCACCTGGGGCGCCCGCCACGACCAGCCGTTCCACGTGGTCGGCTCCGACGCCTCGGGCGTGGTGCTCCGGGTCGGCTCGGCGGTGCGCAACTGGAAGCCGGGCGACCGGGTCGTCGTGCACTGCAACCACGTCGACGACCAGGACCCGTCCGCTCACGACGACTCGATGCTGGCCGCCAACCAGCGCATCTGGGGCTTCGAGACCAACTACGGCGGCCTGGCCGACCTGTCGGTGGTCAAGGCCAACCAGCTGATGCCCAAGCCGGCCCACCTCACGTGGGAGGAGGCCTCGGTCAACGCGCTGTGCAACTCCACCAGCTACCGCATGCTGGTCAGCAAGCACGCCGCCGACATGACCCAGGGCGACGCGGTGCTGATCTGGGGCGCCACCGGCGGCCTCGGCGGCTACGCCGTGCAGTACGTGCTCAACGGCGGCGGCACTCCGGTCGGCGTGGTCTCGTCGCCGGAGAAGGGCGAGATCCTCAAGGCCATGGGCTGCGAGGCGGTCATCGACCGCAAGGCCGCCGGCTACAAGTTCTGGTCCGACGAGTTCCACCAGGACGAGAGCGAGTGGCGCCGGCTCGGCAAGGACATCCGCTCACAGATCGGCCGAGACGTCGACATCGTGTTCGAGCACCCCGGCCGCCAGACGTTCGGCGCCTCGGTGTTCGTGGCCGCCCGCGGCGGCAAGATCGTCACCTGCGCGGCCACCAGCGGCTACATGATCGAGTACGACAACCGCCACCTCTGGATGAAGCTCAAGCGCATCATCAGCTCGCACTTCGCCAACTACAGCGAGGCGTGGGCCGCCAACCAGCTCATCTGCGAGGGCAAGATCCAGCCGATCCTGTCGGCCGTGCACACCCTCGACAACGTCGGCGAAGCCGCCTACCAGGTGCACCACAACCTGCACGAGGGCAAGATCGGCGTGCTCTGCCTGGCCCCCGAGGAGGGGCTCGGCATCGACGATCCCGAGTTCCGCGCCGAGGTCGGCGAGGACAAGATCACCCTCTTCCGCCGCCACGGCGCCTAGCCAGGAGATCCCATTCGCATGAGCCCGCTCAGCGCACGCATGCCCGGTGAGGACGCCACCCAGGAGGTCTCGGGCTCGGCCCAGGTCGACCCGTTGCTCACCGAGATCGACCACGTCGCCATCGCCGTCAACGACCTCGGCGAGGCCATCGACTACTACCGCGAGACGTTCGGCGCGGTTGTCGACCACCGCGAGGTCGTCGAGAGCGACGGCGTCGAGGAGGCCCTGCTCAAGGTGGCCGACTCCTACATCCAGCTGCTCACCCCGACCCGCGACGACTCCCCGGTGGCCAAGTACCTCGAGAAGAAGGGCGAGGGCCTCCACCACATCGGCTACCGGGTGGCCGACTGCGGGGTCGCCCTGCAGGCGGTCAAGGACCAGGGCGGCCGCGTCATCGACGAGGCTCCCCGCCCCGGTTCCCGCGGCACCACCGTGGCCTTCATCCACCCCAAGACCGCCTTCGGCACCCTCATCGAGCTCGTCCAGGAGTAGTCCGAGGGTCGGCAGCGGTCAGGTGAGGGCGAAGCCTTCGTAGCCCTTCTCGGCGATGTCGGCGCACTGCTCGACGTAGGGCGGGAAGCCGATCAGCGGCATGAAGATGCGGGGCTTGTCGGGGATGTTGGCGCCGAGGTACCACGAGTTGGCGATCGGGTAGAGCGTGAACGCGGCGACCGCGTTCACGTACTCGACCCACTGGTCGGCGGACTCGGGCAGGGCCTCGATGGTCTGCTTGCCGTTGTCGCGCAGGTAGCCGATGCAGTCGGCGATCCAGTTCACGTGGTGCTCGATCGAGACCATCATGTTGGTGAGCACCGAGGGGCTGCCGGGGCCCGACACGGTGAACAGGTTCGGGAAGCCGGGGATCTCGAGCCCGAGGTAGGTACACGGCCCGGCGTGCCACGCGTCGCGCAGCTTCAGGCCGTCGCGGCCCTGGATGTCGACGGCGAGCAGCGAGCCGGTCATTGCGTCGAAGCCGGTGGCGAACACGATCACGTCCACGTCGTAGGTCCGGTCGCCGACCTGGACACCGGTGGGGGTGATGGAGCTGATGGGCGTCTAGCTCACGTCGACCAGCGAGACGTTGGGTCGGTTGTACGTCTCGTAGTAGTTGGTGCCGAGGCAGAGCCGCTTGCACCCGATGAGCGTGTGGGGGCTGAGCAGCTCAGCGACCGCCGGGTCGTCGACGATCTCGTGGATCTTGGATCTCACGAACTCCGCCGCGAGATCGTTCGCCGCCGCGTCGATCAGGAGGTCCCCGTAGGCGCCGAGGAACGTGAGGCCGCCCTGGTGCCAACGGCGCTCGAACTCCGCCTGCCGTTCCTCGGGGGTGGCCTCGGCCGCCAGCTGCTCGCTGGCCGGCGTGCGCGAGCCGAACGCCGGGACCTGCTGGCTGTTCGCTTCACGGAACTCGGCGTAGTGCGCCTTGACCTCCTGCTCCTCGGCCGGGTCGAGCGGCGCGTTCGCGGCCGGCACGACGAACGCCGCGGTGCGCTGGAAGACGGTGAGGTGGTCGGCCTGCTCGGCGATGATCGGGATCGACTGCACACCAGAGGACCCCGTGCCGATCACCGCGACCCGCTTGCCGGTGAAGTCGACCCCCTCGGTCGGCCAGCGACCGGTGTGGTAGGTCTCGCCCTCGAACGAGTCGATGCCGGGGAAGTCCGGCGTGTTGGCCGACGACAGGCAGCCGGTGGCCATCACCACGAACTGCGACGTCACCTCGCGCTCGCCCCTCGGGCCGGCGACCGTGACCTTCCACCGGTCGGCACCCTCGTCGAACGTCGCGGACTGCACCGTGGTGTCGAACTCGATGCCGTCGCGCAGCGAGTAGCGGTCGGCGACGTGGTTGGCGTACTCGAGGATCTCCGGCTGAGGGGCGAACCGCTCCGTCCACTTCCATTCCTGCTGGAGGTCGTCGTCGAACTGGTAGCTGTACTCCATGCTCTCGATGTCGCATCGGGCGCCCGGGTAGCGGTTCCAGTACCAGGTGCCGCCTACACCGCTGCCCCGCTCGAACACCCGCGCCGACAGCCCCATCTCGCGGAGCCGGTGCAGCATGAACATGCCGGCGAACCCGGCTCCCACGATCGCCACGTCGACCTGATCGACCTGGCCGTTCGAGTCGGCATCCCCCATGCGGTGATCCTCCTGCTCCGGTGCTGCTGGTCACGCCGTCCGGCGAACCCCCGCAGCGATCGAACCACCGGGTCCGGGTGCCGTCAATTTCCTTGACCGCGAGCCCCCTCTGGCCCGACCGCCCGCTGCCCGTGAGCGCGGGCGGCCGGGCGCTGATCAGGGCGTGAGGACGCTGACGAACACGTCGGTGTTGCCGAACTGAGGCGCGCAGTCGATCGGCGGCGCCGGCTTGTCGCCGTCCTCGGGAGCACCCGGGTCGACCTTGCGGTCGCTCTCGCGCTCCTCGTTCTCGACCACGGCGCCGGAGTCGACGAGGAACCGCTGGAACGCATCCACGGCTGGGCAGCCGACTCCGTTGCGGCTGTCGGTGTAGATGAACCAGGCGGAACCGCCCTTCGACACCAGGGTGTTGTAGTCGCCCCAGAACTGACGCTCGAGGTTGTTCTGGGCCGAGGCGGCCGGATCGGAGGACTCGCTCGTGACCTTCGTGGGCGCGGTGAACGCCGTCCCTCCGGCGGGCGAGGACGAGTAGTAGGAGTCGATGGCGGCGTTGCCCGTCCCGAACGTGGACGGATCGATCGCCGTCATGGCCTGCCACCCGAGATCGACCCGACCGTCGTCGGCCACGTCGAGCCCCTGGAAGAACGGCACGCCGGTGCTGCTCACCGAGCCGCTGTAGGGGGTGGCGACCTTCGACCAGCCCGTGCCCGTCGTGCGGTAGACGACGACCTCGGCGGAGGACCCGTCAGCGGCCGTCCGGTTGACCCAGGAGGCGTAGAGGGTCGTGCTCCCCGGCTGCGGCGAGGCCGCCAGGCTCATGAAGCTGTCGTTGCGGAAGTTCGAACCCGGGATCGGGTCGACGAGATCGGCGACGGGCCCGATCGCCTTCGGGCGGGAGTAGGAGAAGCCGCCGTTGGAGCTGACGGCGTAGACCTGCTGACCGCCGTCCTCCCAGGCCACGTACACGTTGCCCTTGCCGTCGGTGCGGACCGCTGAGCCCTGACGGCCTCCGGTCACGGCGTTGTTCGACGCTCCCGACAGCTGACGAGGGATCGACCAGGTCCGGCCGCCGTCGGCCGAATAGGACGTCAGCACCGGCTCGGCCAGACCCGGGATGCCTCGGAACTGCGTCCAGGACGAGTACAGCCGACCGAAGTAGGGCGAAGTGGGGTTCCGGTCGGCCCAGATCGCGTTCTTGTCGTTGAACGTGTACCCGTGCCCATCGGCGATGACCGAGGGACCGGCCCACGTCAGGCCGTCGTCGGCGCTGCGCGACACGACGATGAACTCCGGGGCCTGGTTGCCCGGCTGCGCGCCGGGCTTGTACGACGCGAGGCTCTGGTAATAGGCGTCGAACGTCGTCGTGCTGAACGACTTCGTGGCCGGGTCGTACTTCGGTCCGTACACGATGACGGGGTCACCATCGCTGACGTAGGACGAGGCCTGCCATCCCGGTTGGTCGTCGAGCAGTCCCCGGTTGACCCAGGAGGCGCCGCCGTCGGCCGACGTGTAGACGCCGTCGGTGCCCACACCGGGGAAGAACGAGCAGTCGCTGGGATCGCTCTCACGAACCGGGGCGCCGCACACCGGCTGCTCCTGCTCGTCGTTGGATCCGGCGATGAGGTGGGACGACGTCGGGCTCACGGCGATCGTGGGCTCGTTCTGCTTGTTGGTGGGGAACGTCGCGGTCAGGTCCGAGGTGGGATCCCCGGCGACCTGGGGCCGGTTCGCCTGCACATCGACGAAGGTGGCGCCCGCTGCCGGCCACGCCAGCACCACCACCAACGCACCGGCGAGGAGCGACGAGCACGCCGCCCGTGTTACTCGGGTCAGCGTTGCCGACCGTCGACGACCGTTCATGGCGATCCCCCTTCTCTTGGCCCCGGCCTCCGCCATGGAGGCGGACCGCGGATGCTGCAGTTCTCGGAACATAGGACCGTCGCGGGCGACGCGCCACCGCTCGACGGATCGGCGCGCCGGCGCCCGGTGGTCAGGAGGTGGTCGCGGACGCGGGTGCCGGTGCCGGCGGCGAGGGGGCGGTCGATCGCCGCGTCCCGGGGAGGCGGCGACCCAGCCAGCGGAGCGCCGAGCGGGCGCCGGCGATGAGGCCGTCGGGGTAGACGACGGCGATCACCATGAGCATGAGCCCGTTGACCGCGTAGGTGGCGGCGCTGCTCTTGGCTCCGATGAGCGCGGTGAGCACCCCGCCGTCGGCCACGATGCCGGCGACCATGGCGCCGGCGATCGAGGCGATGCCGCCGAGGTAGGTGGTGGCGACCAGGCCAGCGAGGCGAACACCGTGAACGAGTTCACCGAGAGGGTGTCGTACTCGTAGGCGAGCAGGGTCCCGCCGAGTCCGGCGGCGAAGCTCGACAGGGCGAAGGCGACGAGCTTGGTGCGCCGCACGTCGATGCCGGTGCTCGACGCCGATCGCTCGTTGGCCCGCACCGCCAGCCACCGGAGTCCCGTGGCCCCCCGCCGCAGGTTGGCCACCGCCACCGCCATGGCGACGAGCACCACCAGGCAGAGCACGCCGAACGCCGGGCGCGGGAAGGCCGAGCCGCTGGCGCCGATGCCCAGGTCGACGCCGAACAGCCGGGGCCGCGGCACCGACGTGCCGGCGAGCCCGCCGCTGAACCAGCTCCACTTGAACACCAGCTCCTCGACCGCGGTGGCCGCCGCGAGGGTGGCGATGGCGAGGTTGATGCCGCGGACCCGCACGGCCGGCAGGCCGATCGCCAGCCCGAACGCGGTGGCGACGAGCGCGGCCAGCAAGGGGGCCAGCGGGAACGGCACGTGGAACGAGACCGTCAGCTTGATCATGGTGAACGCGCTGATGCCGGCGAGGGCGAGGGGCATCAGCGAGATCTGCCCGACGTAGCCGGTCAGCAGCACGATCGACAGGGCGATGAGGGCGGTGACCATGGAGACGATCAACCCCTGGCGCCACGAGCTGTCGAGCGTGAACAGCCCCACGAGCACGACCACGGACCCACCGACGGCCCACCACGTGATGTGCGTCGGCGTCGGCGACACCGGGAAGCGCCCCTCGCGCAGGGCACCACGCGACGGGATCCGTTCGCCCCTGATCGCCATGATCACGACGATGATGATGAGCGGAAGCGCGGCCTGCCAGTCGAGGTCGGGGATCCAGCTCAGCTCGCCACGCAGGTTGAGGATCTCGCTCTGCAGCATCCCGATGCCCAGCCCGGCCAGCGTGGTGAGGGTGAACGAGCGGAACCCGCCGAGCAGGGCGGCGGCCAGCGCCGGGGTGATCAGCAGGCTGGTCGTGCCCGGGTCGAGGCCGGAGATCGGGGCGATGAGGATCACGGCCGCGCCGGCGAGCATCGCCGCGATCATCCAGTTGACGGCGGCCAGCCGGTCGGGCGAGTGGCCGAGCAGCACCGCGCCCTTCTCGCTCTCGGCCGCGGCCCGGGTGGCGAGCCCGAACCGGGTGTAGTGGAAGACGCCGGCGAGCACCGCGGTCGCGACGATCACCAGCCCGAGCAGCCAGATCCGGTCGGCCGGGATCTGCACGCCCAGGAGGTCGACGACCTTGGCCGGCAGGATCGGCTTCGGCTTGGCCAGCGCCCCGCCCTGGCTGCCGAGCCGCTGGTTGGTGATGCCGAGCAGGTAGAGGAACAGGCCGAGGCTCGCCACCACCTTGGCCAGGGCCGGGGCCTGGCGCAGCGGGCGGAACACGAGCCAGTAGACGACGAGCCCGATCAGTGCGCCCACCGCCATCGTCATGGCGAACGCGGTGGCCCACGTGGGCTTCACGTCGCTGGGGAAGATCTGCACGCGGCCGGGCAGACCCACGATCGGGATGAGCAGCTCGCCCCGCTGGCGCAGCGAGATGTAGGTGTAGGCGAGGTACATGCCGAGCGCGGCGTGGGCGAAGTTGACGACCCCGGACGCCCGGTAGGTGAGCAGCACGCCGAGGGCGAGCGCGGCGATGACCGCGCCGGCGCCCAACCCCAGCAGCAGGTACTGGAGCTCGGTCACGAGCTACTGGGCGAGGAGCGCGGGGACGTCGATCCAGTCGGTGAGCTGGCGCAGCCCGCCGTTCTCGTGCACGACGAGGATCTGCTGGGGCGCGCACAGGGCCGGGAGCTCGGGCACCTGCTTCCCGTCGCAGGTGTAGGCGTGGCCCGCCGAAGCTCGGGTGGTCGCGCGCCGATCGCACCGCAGCGAGCAGGGTCTCCTTCGACACGTGCTCACCGCCGACCTGCTTCATCAGGCTCCACAGGTTCATGATGTTGCGGAAGCTCACGGTGCCGGCGCTGGCCAGCGGCAGGTCGGGGTCGCCGTACCTGGCCAGGGCGGCGGCGTAGACCTTGGTGTCGAGGTCGGCGCCCGTGACCGGGCCCTCGACGTTGAAGATGCGCCCGGCGACGGCGTCCTCCCCGATCTCCTCGGCGATGGTCGGCGCGGCGCACGAGCCGACGAGGTACATGGTGGCGGTGATGCCGAGGTCCTTGGCCGTCTTCATGGCCGGGGCGCAGGCGGTGTCGGCGGCAACGAGGATGATGGCGTCGGGGTGGTTCTCGTTGGCCTTGGTGAGCACCGGCAGGAAGTCGGTGCTGGTGATCGGGTAGGGCACCTCGGTGATGTCGGTGACGCCCTGCCGCTTCAACTCGGCCACGCCGTAGTCGAGGGCAGCCTCCTTGATCGAGGCGTAGTCGCCGTAGATCATCGCCACCTTCTTCGCGTGCTGGGTCGTGGCCGCGTAGTTGGCGAAGGCGACCATGGCGCCAGGTGACCCGCCGCTGAACTGGAACGAGATCGGGCTCTGCATCTCGTCGTCGTTCACCGGCACCCCGCCGATCATCGGCACCTGGTTCTGCTCGAGGATGGGGATCGAGCCGTTGCTGCTGATGTCGATGCCGTTGGTGACGGCGACCGCGCCCTGCTGCACCAGGTCCTGGGCGCAGGCCTGCGACTTCTCGACCGAGAACGTGGTGATGCACGGCTCGAACTGGATGGGCCGCCCGTCGACGCCGCCCAGCTCGGCGTTGATGAACTTCACCGCGGCCTCGGCGGCCAGCCGGAGCTCGGGGAACGAGCCGAGCGGCGTGTTCTCCTGGTTGATCATGCCGACGACGATCGGGTCGCCGGCACCGGCGGCGACGGGCGCGTCGGGGAAGGTGCCGGCCGAGGTCGCGGCGCCGGGGAACTGGCTCACGACCGTCGGTCCGTCGGGTGCGCTGCCCGCCTGAGTGGGCCCGGCGGTGGTGGCCGACGGCGACGCGACGACCTCGGTCTTCTCGACGCACGCGGTCAGCGCCAGCAGGCTCAGCAGCGCGGCGCAGGCCACGACCACGTTCCCCGCGCCCCGTCGGCGCCGACCACCAGCGTTCATCGATCCCCCCGGAAGGCCTGTTCTGGCCGGCTGAACCTAACACTGTTCACCTCGGCTCCGGGGCCGCCCCCGGGCGGCTTGCTACGGTCGACGGTCGTGCCCGATCCGCTCGCTCCGGCCGATGGCCCCCATGACCCCCGGGGCGTCGACGGCCCCGCGCTCGAGTCGCTGGTGACCGCGTCCGACTTCGAGGCCGCGGCGCGCGACCGGCTGTCGCCGCAGGCCTACGACTACTACGCGAGCGGTGCCCTCACCGAGTGGACCGTCGCGCAGAACATCGCGGCGTTCGGCCGATGGCGATTCCACAAGCGGGTGCTGGTGGACGTGTCGACCGTCGACACCGCCACGACGGTGCTGGGCACCGACGTGCCGTTCCCGGTGCTGGTCGCCCCGACCGCGTTCCACAAGCTGGCCGATCCCGAGGGCGAGCTCGCCACCGCCCGGGCGGTCGCGCGCCGCCGGGTCGGTGATGGTGGTGTCGACGCTCGCCACCACCTCGCTCGAGGACGTCGCCGCCACCGGGGTGGCGCGCTGGTTCCAGCTCTACGTGCAGAAGGACCGCGGCCTGACCCGTGAGCTCGTCGAGCGGGCGGTGGCGGCCGGTTACACGGCCATCGTCCTGACCGTCGACACCCCGTTCGTCGGCATCCGCTACACCGAGCTGCGCAACCGCTTCGAGCTCCCGGACGGGCTCACCCTCGGCAACGTCGGCGGCTCGCTGCGGGCCGGCGGGTCGGGCGCGGGCCGTGACAGTGCATCGGGGCTGCGGGCGTTCAGCGAGCAGTTCGACCAGACCCTCGACTGGCGCGACCTCGAGTGGCTCTGCGACCTGTGCGATTCCGCCGGATCCTCGAGCGTGCCGGTGGTGGCCAAGGGGATCCTCACCGGCACCGATGCCCGGCGCTGCGTCGATGCCGGCGTCGGCGCGGTGCTGGTGTCGAACCACGGGGGCCGCCAGCTCGACGGCGACCCCGGCACGCTCGACGCGCTGCCCGAGGTGGTCGACGCGGTCGGCGGCGAGACCGAGATATACCTCGACGGCGGGGTCCGCATCGGCCCCGACGTGGTCAAGGCGGTGGCGCTCGGCGCCCGGGCCGTCCTCATCGGCCGGCCCGTGCTGTGGGGCCTGGCCGCCGGCGGTCAGGCCGGAGTGGAGCGCGTGCTGTCCCTCCTGCGCGACGAGGTCACCGACACGCTGCGCCAGGCCGGCGTCCCCCGCCTGGCCGACATCGGCCCCAGCCTCCTCCGCCCGAGTCCCTGACTTCTCCCGAACTTGCGTGGATTTGCCGGGCCAGACACGGCTTTTCCACGCAAGTTCGTGGGGGGGGGTTGGGTTCCGGGTCAGGGGGTGCGGGACGCGGCGGCGCAGGCGGCGCAGGTGCCGGTGATGGTGAGGTGGTGGGGGTCGGACTCGAAGCCGTGCTCGTCGCGCAGGCGGGTGGTGACCGCCTCGAACAGGTCGGCGGGCAGCTCGACCTCGGAGCCGCAGACGTCGCAGACCGCGTGGTGGTGCGCGTCGGTGGCGAAGTGGTACGAGCTCGGGCCGTGGCCCACCCGGACCTCGGTGAGGATGCCGGTGTCGGTGAGGAACTCGACCGTGCGGTAGACGGTCGACAGGTGGATCGACGGATGGTCGCGGTGGATGCGGTCGGCCAGCTCGTCGGCCGACAGGTGCGAGTCGGGCTCGGCCAGCAGGGTCTCGAGCACCGCCCGCCGGGCCACCGTGACGCGCTCGCCCTCGGCCCGGAGCCGATCGAGCAGCTCGTCGAGCTGTCCCTCGAGCTCCCCGTCGAGGCCAGCGGTGGTCGGGGCGTCGGCCATGGCCACACGCTACCGGTCGACATTTTCGCGGGAGCCGTGATCCAGATCGCTCGATGGCATCGGAGGGCCTGATGCGAACCGTTCGCAGGAAGGAGCGGGTTGCGTTACGTTCCGGGATCGAGCGAGGACGAGGTCGACATGCACATCCCCGACGGCTACCTGAGCCCCCAGACCTGCGCGGTGGCCACGGTGGTGATGGTGCCGGTGTGGGGCAACGCCGCCCGCAAGGTGCGCGAGACGATCAAGCGCCGCGAGGTCCCGCTCCTGGCGCTGGCCGCGTCGTACAGCTTCCTCGTGATGATGCTGAACGTGCCCATCCCCGACGGCACGACCGCTCACGCGGTGGGGGCCGTGCTCATCGCCATCCTGCTCGGGCCATGGGCCGCGGTGATCGCGGTGAGCGTGGCCCTGCTCATCCAGGCGCTCTTCTTCGGCGACGGTGGCGTGCTCGCCTTCGGGGCCAACGCCTTCAACATGGCGCTTCGTCATGCCCTTCGTCGGCTACGGCGTGTACAAGCTGATCGGCGGCCGGGTCCCGCTCACGAGCGGGCGGCGGGTGCTGGCGGCGGGGATCGGCGGCTATGTGGGGATCAACGCGGCGGCCCTCGCCGCGGCGATCGAGTTCGGCATCCAGCCCGACCTGTTCACCTCGGCCGACGGCACGCCCCTCTACGCGCCGTTCCACCTGGCCCAGACCATCCCGACCATGGCGCTCGCGCACCTGACCGTGGCCGGCGGGGTCGAGGCGGCGCTGACCGCCGGCGTCGTCGCCTACCTGCAGCGCAACAACCTGCCCGTGCTGCGGATCAACCGCGGCGCCCTGCCGCCGATCGGGGTGGTCGGTGCCGGTGGGAGCTCGGTCGGCGAACCGGTGGACGATGGCGCCGGGCTCGAGCCGGTGGGCCGGTCGCGGTCGCCGTGGCGATGGGCCGCGGCCGGCATCGTCGCCCTGGCGCTGATCACCCCGCTGGGCCTGCTCGCGTCGGGCGGGGCGTTCGGGGAGGACGCGCCGGCGAACCTCGACCTCGGGCGCTACGGGCTGAACGCGGTGCCGTCGGGGCTCAACCGCTACAACGGCTTCTGGAGCCACACCCTGCTCGGTGGCTACGGGTTCAGCAGCGGTGAGAACGCGACGCTCGGCTACCTGCTGTCCGCCGCGGTGGGGATCGTCGTCATCAGCCTCTCGGTGCTGCTCGTCTGGCTGGTCGCCCGCACCGTCAACCGCTCGAAGGACGGTCAGGAGCACGGGCCGGATCCCGCCGTGATCGGCGGGACATCATGACCACGGTCGACGGCCTGCCGGGCGCCGATCCGCGGTCGGCGCCCGAGTGGCTCGTGCGCCCGCAGGCGGGGCTGTGCCCGTGCGGCTGCATCGGCCGGCGCAGCCGGGCCGGGTTCCTCGCCCGCACCATCGGAGGACTGGCCGACCTCACCCGCCAGGCGGTGTTCGCCGACGAGATCGCGGCGCGCCCGGGGCTGCTCCAGCGCCTCGACCCCCGCACGAAGGTCGTCGGCCTGCTGGTGCTGCTGATCACCGCCTCGCTCACCCACGAGGTCGTGTTGCTCGCGGCGATCTACGGGATCAGCCTCGTGCTGGCGGTCGCCTCGTCGGTCCCGCTGGGCGGCTTCCTGCGACGGGTCTGGCTCACCATCCCGCTGTTCACCGCGTTCGTGGTGCTCCCGGCGACCACCAACCTCATCACGCCGGGCGAGGTCGTCGTCCCGCTCGGCACCTGGTTCGGCCACCCGGTCGGACTCACCGCCCAGGGCCTCGGTGGGGCCCTGCTGCTGGTGTCGCGGGTGGCGGTCAGCGTTTCGCTGGCGGTCCTGGTGACCATCACCACGTCGTGGCCCCGCATGCTCGAGGCGCTCAGGGCGCTCGGGATCCCCCGCATGTTCGTCACCGTCGGCGCCATGGCCTACCGCTACGTGTTCGTGCTCGTCGAGGTCATCACCGACCGCTACACGGCACGGGTCGCCCGCACCGTCCGCCGCGAGCGGGCCCGGGCCGGCCGGTCGTTCGTCGCCGCGTCGGCGGGGGCGCTGTTCGGCCGGGCGCACCAGCTGTCGGGCGAGGTGCACGACGCCATGATCGCCAGGGGCTACGTCGGCGACACCCGCACGCTCGACCCGCCGGCGTTCGGAGGGGTCGATCTGGGAGCGTTCGCCGGCCTGCTCGTCGTGGCCGGCTCCGTGCTGCTCGCCGGCCGGGCCATGGCGGCCTGACGGTGGCCCACGAGCACGCCGGCGTGCTGCACGGCGACGACCACGCGCACGACGCCGGCACGCAGACCGGAGTCGTCCTCTCGCTGCAGGGTGTGCACTACGCGTACCTCGAGAAGTACCCGGCCCTCGACGACGTGAGCCTGTCGATCGACGCCGGCGAGGCGGTGCTGCTGCTCGGGCCGAACGGCGGCGGGAAGTCGACGCTGCTCAAGGTGCTGGCCGGCCTGGTGTTCCCCGATGCCGGGATCTTCCGGGCGTTCGGCCAGCCGGTCACCGAGGACGCGCTCGAGGACGAGCAGTTCAACGAGGGCTTCCGCTCGCGCCTCGGGTTCGTCTTTCAGAACACCGAGGCCCAGCTGTTCTCGGCGACCGTGCGCGACGAGATCGCCTTCGGTCCGCTGAACATGGGCCTCGACCAGGACGAGGTGGTCCGGCGCACCGACGACCTGTGCGAGCTGTTCGGCCTGGCCGAGGTGATCGACCGGGCGCCGTATCTGCTGTCCGGCGGGCAGAAGAAGCGGGTCGCCATCGCGTCGGTGCTGGTGATGAACCCGCAGGTCGTGCTGTTCGACGAGCCCACCGCCGCCCTCGACCCCGAGACCCAGTCGTGGTTCCTCGACCTGATGGTCGAGCTCCACACCGCGGGCAAGACCATCGTCGTGGCGACCCACGACCAGCTCACCATCGACCGCGTGCCGGCCCGGCACCTCGTCCTCGGTACCGACCACCGCCTCTCGAACCCGGCCTGATCCGTCGGGAGGGCGGGACGGTCGGCGCGTAAGGTGCCGGGCGTCGGACGACGGACCACGATCGGAGCCCGCATGCCGCTCGAACACCTCCCTGCCACGACCGATGCCGACGCGGTGACCGCGGCGCTCGAGCGGGACGGCGCGGTCATCGTCGACACCCTGCTCGACCGGGACACGTGCGACCGCCTGGCCGACGAGCTGGCACCGAGCCTGGCGGCCACGGCCGGCGGGCCCGACGACTTCAGCGGCCGCAACACCCGTCGCACCGGCGCGCTCATCGCCCGATCCGTCAGCTGCCGTGACCTGGTGATGCACCCGTTGGCCCTCGCCACCGCGGGCGCCTGGCTGGCCCACGCCACCAACTTCCAGCTGCACCTGACCCAGGCCATCGCCATCGGTCCCGACAGCCCGGCCCAACCGGTGCACCGCGATCAGTGGGCCTTCGACTTCTTCCCGTTCCCCGCCGGCTACGAGGTGCAGTGCAACTCGATCTGGGCGCTGACCGACTTCACCGAGGCCAACGGCGCCACCCGCGTGGTCCCCGGGAGCCATCGCCGGCCCGACGGCCTCAGCTTCACGAACGACGACACCATCCCGGCGGAGATGGATCGCGGCTCGGTGCTGTTCTACTCCGGCAGCGTGTACCACGGCGGTGGGGCCAACACGACCGACGAGACTCGCGTCGGCCTCAACATCACCTACAACCTGGCCTGGCTCCGCCAGGAGGAGAACCAGTACCTGGCCGTGCCCCAGGACCTGGCCGCCACCCTGCCCATCGAGCTGCTGCGGGTGATGGGTTACGACCGCGGCGCCTACGCCCTCGGCTACATCGACGACCTGCGCGACCCCATCGAGGCCATCCGCCCCGACCTGGCGACGACCACGGCGGTCGGCTTCGGCGACGCCGACGGCCTGGCCGAGCGCGCCGCCGGCCTGTCGGGCTGACGCCACGACTCAGCGGCCGCTCGACCGGGGCGGGCGGTAGGTTGCGGGCACGAGGGACGACACATCTCCAGGGGGAGTCGACGTGGCGGCACCAGAGCAACTTCACGATCGACATGTCCTGGTGGTCGGGGCCGGCACCCGGCACTCCGACGATCCCGACGCGCCGCTGGGCAACGGCCGAGCCATCGCCCTCGAGGCGGCCCGGGCCGGAGCGGTGGTGGCCTGCGCCGACATCGACCCGCAGGCCGCGGCCGACACGGTCGCCCTGATCGAGGAGATCGGCGGCCGAGCCATCGCCCTGGTCGCCGACGTCACCGACGCCTCCGTCTGCGCCGAACTGGTGGAGGACACCGTCGAGCAGCTCGGGGCGCTCGACGGTCTGGTGCTCAACGTGGGCATCGGCCTGGGTGCCGGGATGCTCGGGACCTCGGTCGAGCAGTGGGACGACGTCTTCAGCGTCAACGTCCGCAGCCACTTCCTCGTGACCCAGGCCGCCCTTCCTCATCTCGGGGAGGGGTCCTCGATCGTCTACGTGAGCTCGCTCGCCGGGTACAAGCCGGGCAGCCGGCTCCCGGCCTACGACGCGTCGAAGGCCGCCATCGGCGGGCTCTGCCGGTCGGTCGCCCGCGAGGCGGCCCGCCAGGGTGTGCGGGCCAACGTCATCGCCCCCGGCCTGATCGACACGCCGTTGGGTCGGCTCGCCACCGAGGCCCGTCCCGGCCGGGCCAGGTCACCGGTGCCCCTCGGGCGACAGGGGACGGCCCTCGAGGTGGCGCTCCCCGTGGTCTTCCTGCTGTCCGACGCCGCGTCCTACATCACCGGTCAGATCCTGCACGTCGACGGCGGCCTGCTCAGCCTCTGACTCCCTGCGTCGAGCTCAGCGAGAGCTGAGGACGCAGAACTCGTTGCCTTCGGGGTCGGTGAGCACGACCCAGGTGACGTCGGGGCCCTGGCCCACGTCGGCGGGTGACGCGCCGAGGGCGACGAGGCGTTCGACCTCCGCGTCCTGGGGGTCGTCGACGAAGGGGGCGACGTCGAGGTGCAGCCGGTTCTTCACCGTGCGCTCGTCGGCGACGGGCACGAAGTCCATATCGGGGAGCCTGCCGTCAGGGTGGTGCAGGCTGACCACGCCGTGCGCGTCGTAGCCGATGGGCCAGCCGGCGGCCTCGGACCAGAACCGGGCGACGGTGGCCGGGTCGGCCGCGTCGACGACGATCGAAGCGAGCGGGCCGCGGCCCCGGTAGTGGTCACGGTCCTCGAGCACGCAGAATTCGTTGCCCTCCGGATCGGCGAGGACGACCCACGGTGTTTCGCCCTGCCCGACGTCGACGCGGGTCGCGCCCACCGACAGCAGCCGGTCGACGATCTCGGTCTGATGCTCGGGCGAATCGCATCCGAGGTCGAGGTGGATCCGGTTCTTCACCGACTTGGCCTCGGGCACCAGCACGAAGGTGAGGGCCGGGACCGCGCCCGGGTCGTCGTTGCCCTCGGGCTCGACGACCACCTCGTCGTCGGCCTCGTAGGTGATCGGCCAGCCCAGCGCCGCGGACCACCATCGGGCCTGGGCCGCGGGGTCGAGGGCATCGATGACGACGGAAACCAGTCGGGTCGGCATCGCCCGAATGTAGGCCGACCGCTCATCCCCGACCGCAGGACATTCTGAAGGCTCGGGCGGTCGTGTGGCGCCAGGCCGGTCCTTCAGATGCGGGTGCGGGTGCCGCGCGGGGAGGTCTGAAGGCTCGGGCTGTCGCGTCGCGCCAGGCCCGGCCTTCAGAATGCGGCCCGTGGTCAGCGGGGGGCGCCCCGCCCGGTCATGGTGGTCGGGCACTCCGAGGTGTCGAGGCCCTCGAGGATGGTCTCGCAGATCTGCCGGAGCTGGACCACCTGCTCGGGTGTGAGCCGGTCGAACAGGCGGGCCCGCACCTCGGCGACGTGGCCCGGTGCCTTGTCCTCGAGGATCTTGCGGCCGGCCGGTTCGAGCACCGCGAGCTGGCCCCGCTTGTCGGTCGGGCACTGCTCGCGGCGCACCCAGCCCTTGTCCTCCATGCTCCCGATGGCGTGGGTCATGCGGCTGGGGGAGGCCCGCACCAGCCGGGCCAGGTCGCTCATCCGCATGCGCTCCTCGGGCGCGTCGGACAGGGCGGCGAGGATGCCGTAGTAGGTGTGCGGCATGCCGGCCTCGTTCTGCAGCTGGCGGTCGAGGGTCTCCTCGAGCAGACGGGTCGAGGCGAGGTAGGCCTGCCAGGTCGCCTGCTCGTCGTCGTCGAGCCACCGGGGTTCGTCCATGAAATCCGACCGTATCGGAATACTTCAGCTCTCAAGTGGTTACAGTGGATGACAGTTGAACATTCAAGTATCTGCCCGATCGTTCCCGAGGAGCACGCCGATGCCGGTCACCCGCCTGAACCACGCCGTCCTCTACGTCCGCGACGTCGCCACGACCCGCGAGTTCTACGAGTCGGTGCTCGGCTTCGAGACCCTCATCTGGGTGCCGGGCCAGGCCGCCTTCTTCCAGGCGCCCGGTTCGACCAACGACCACGACCTCGGCACCTTCCAGATCGGCTCGGGCGCCGGGCCCTCCTCGGCCGGCCGCTCGACCGTCGGCCTCTACCACCTGGCGTGGGAGGTCGACACCCTCGCCGAGCTCGACCGGATCCGCGGCCTGCTCGTCGAGCGGGGCGCCCTGGTCGGCGCCAGCGACCACGTCACCACCAAGGCGCTCTACGCCCACGATCCCGACGGCATCGAGTTCGAGGTGTGCTGGCTGCTCCCGGCCGACCGCATCGACGACGAGATCCGTGCGGCCGCGAAGGACATCCGGCCCCGCCCGCTCGACCTGGCGGCCGAGATCGCCCGCTACGGGGCCGACACCCGCGGCGGCGTGGGCGTCTCGATCCCCGTCTGACCCGGCCCGACCGGCGTGCCCCTGTCCTCCCCAGTTCTCCCCCAGCACCACCCCACCACCCACCCCACCCCCGTGCACCAGCACAAGGAGATCCACCCCATGAGCACCGATACCACCACCATCATCCCGGGCTACGTCGCCGGCACCTGGACCATCGACCCGGTCCACTCCGAGGTCGGCTTCTCGGTCCGCCACATGATGGTCAGCAAGGTCCGCGGCAAGTTCACGTCGTTCGAGGGCTCGATCGTCACCGGCGAGAACCCGCTCGAGTCCACCGTCACCGCCACGGTCGACCTGGCCTCGATCGACACCGGCAACGCCGACCGTGACGCCCACATCCGCTCGGCCGACTTCTTCGAGACCGACAAGCACACGACCATGACCTACCGCTCGACCGGCATCCACGTCGACGGCGACGACTACGTGCTCGACGGCGAGATCACGCTCAAGGGCATCACCAAGAGCGTGCCGTTCAAGCTCGAGGTCAACGGCTTCGGCCCCGATGCCTTCGGCGGGGTCCGCAACGGCTTCACCGCCACCGGCACCGTCAGCCGGGCCGACTTCGGCGTCGACTTCAACGCCGCCATGGAGACCGGCGGCGTCGTGGTCGGTGACAAGGTCACCATCCAGCTCGAGATCGAGGCTGTCCTCAACAGCTGATCCCCCGGATCCCTCCTGGTCCAACCCGAAATCCGTGCACTGATCGACACATGTCGTGGATCGGTGCACGGATTTCGTGCGTTCTGGATCAGGTGCCGGTGGTGCCGGTGCAGGCCTGCCCGGCCGCTTCGCCTTCGGCCTTGAGCGACGGGTCGTCGTTGAGCACCTCGGCCCACGTGACGGTCTCGGCCGCCTTGTCGGCCACGCACGCGGCCATGTCCGGCGGGACGCTGCCCTGCTGGTTGAGCGCGGTGAGGAGGAAGTCGCGGATGGGGACGCAGTCCTGCATGGCCGCGGCGAACGGCCCCTTGAGGGCTTCGCCACTCGATCCGGTGGCGGCATCCGGATCGAGGGCCACCACGCCGTCGAGGATCCCGTCGGCGACGCACCGGTTCTGGGTGTCGGTCGGCGTGAAGCCGAGCTGGTCGAGGCCCAACTGGCCGGCGAACATGGCGGCCACGCCCGGCCGGTCGCAGGTGTTCGACGCCTTGAAGACCCGGATGCCGACCGCGTCCTGGATCGACTTGCTGTCGGCCGGCACCTTCATGGCCGAGATCACGGTGATGTCGCCGGCCGGGAGCTTGGCGAACACGCAAGCGTCGAGCCCCGACGGCAGCACCGCGTTCTCGGAGCCGTTGGAGTTCGCCCACAGCGCGGCGAGGCCCGTCGAGAACTCCGGTGTCATCGCCGAAGCGGCTGCGGTCGTGGTGCTCGTGCCGCTGCCCTCGGCCGCCTTCTCGTTCCCCGTGCCCACCGGTCCGGCATCGTCGTTGGACTTCGAGCTGCTGCAGGCGCCGAGGGCCAGGGCGGCCACGACCGCGACCGCGACCATGACCGACGTGCGGGTGCGCCCGACCGGACGAGTCGAGCGGCGGTGGGCGGGCGCGTCATGCTGGGGTTCGTTCGATGGCATCCGGTCAGTATCGGTCAGCGGGTGGGCCGCCCTGAGCCAGCCCACCGCCGAACGGGTCGTCCGCCGTCGCGAGATCCTCGACAGGGTGACGGCGGGGGCGTACATCTATCGGGGCGGCTTCGGCGGTTCGGTCCTGGATCGTGGTCGGCGCCCGTCCCACCGGCGATGCACGAATCGGAGACCACCGATGTCCAAACGGCGGCCGTTCTTCTCCCGCCCCCTGCCTGTCTCCCCGGCCTGGGTCGACAAGATCCCTTCCGCAGTGCCGGAGCTGATGATGTGGGTGGTGGGCCGCATCCCGGTGCTGAGACGAGCGTTCAGCAGGTTCGGCATCAACTCCTACGCCTATGCCACCGCCCTGCGTCCCCGTCCGCTCACCCTCGCGGCCGACTACACCTCGTGGAAGAGCCTGACCGATCGCACCTACACCGGCCGTCACCTGCCGCCGGCCGACCCGTGGTTCATCGACGAGCTGCCGTCGGAGGCCGACGTGGTCGATCTCTATCGGCGGGACGAGATGGTGCCGTCCACCGACACGAGCGTCATGTTCTCGTTCTTCGCCCAGTGGTTCACCGACAGCTTCCTGCGGACGCACCACACCGACTATCGGAAGAACACGTCGAACCACGAGATCGACCTGTGCCAGATCTACGGGCTGAGCGAGCCCAAGACCGACATGCTGCGGGCCGGGGAGGGTGGCCGGCTGAAGAGCCAGGTCATCGACGGCGCGGAGTTCCCGGTGTTCCTGTTCGAGCGCACCGCGGCCGGCGGACCGCTGGTGATCAAGCAGGAGTTCGCGGATCTCCACGACCCCGACTTCCTGCTGGGCGTGATCCTCGCGGACGTGCCCGACGACCGGAGGGAGAAGGTCTTCGCCGTCGGGCTCGAGCACGGCAACGCCACGATCGGCAACACGCTCATGAACACGGTGTTCCTCCGCGAGCACAACCGGGTGGCCGGCCTGCTCGCAGCCGAGCATCCCGAGTGGGACGACGACCGGCTCTTCGAGACCGCCCGCAACGTGCTCATCGTCGTGCTGGTGAAGCTGGTGGTCGAGGAGTACATCAGGCACATCGCACCCTTCGAGATGCCGCTCGAGGCGGTGCCGTTCATCGCCGACGGCGAGCGGTGGAACCGGTCGAACTGGATCGCGGTCGAGTTCGACCTGCTCTACCGGTGGCATCCGCTGGTGCCCGATGCCATCGGCGACGGTCCCGATCAGATCGACGCCACCGGCATGCGCAACAACAACGCGCTGGTCATCACCGAGGGCATCGAAGCGCTCATCACCCGGTGCTCGAAGGCCCGGGCCGGGCGGATCGGCCTGGGCAACACGCCGTGGTTCCTGGTCGATCGGTCCGCGCCGGACCGGCCGTCGGTCGAGGAGCGGACGGTGAAGCTCAGCCGTGACGCCCGGCTCCGCTCGTTCAACGACTACCGCGAGGCCTTCGGGCTGAAGCGGCTGACCAGCTTCGAGCAGCTCACCGGCGATGTCGAGCTGCGTCATCGCCTGCACCAGCTCTACGGCGACATCGACCAGCTCGAGTGGTACGTCGGCATCTTCGCCGAGGACTACCCGGACTACCTGATGATGGGCGAGCTGATGACGACGATGGTGGCCTGCGACGCCTTCACCCAGGCGCTGACCAACCCGCTGTTCGGTCGGCAGGTCTACGGCGAGGCGACGTTCTCGGAGGTGGGCCTGCAGGTGATCGAGACGACGAAGACGCTCCAGCAGATCGTGGCCCGCAACTCGCACGACCCGTCGAGCGTGCACTGCAGCTTCCGCTGCTGATCTGCTGGTTCGCCCGGCACTTCGGTGCTCGAGCAACACGCGGCTAGGCCGTTCGGACGGATCGTCTCAACCGGACCTGGTCCTGTGCCGAACTCGTGCCGATGACATCAGCGCGGAATGATGCGAGTTCCCGACGACGGCGCGTGCGTGGTGTGCGGCAGGGCAGTGGTGGCGACGAGCCAGGCATGGTGGGACGAGACGACCAAGACCATGTGGTGCCCAACGTGCGGAGCCGACGAATGGCCAGCGCCGCTGATCCCGGTCGACACGGCCGAACGTCATGAGGTGGCCGGCGGCCCCGTGAGCTCAGGAGTGGCCGGCCGGTCGGCTCAGCAGAAGTACGAGCGCCTTCGCGGCAATCACGAGAAGGACGTCCGAAAGCGGCATCCTCGGATCGGTGGGTTCCTCCTCGCCGTGTCCGAGGAGAAGCAGTCGACCAAGGCGTGGGCCACGGGAGCGGAGGGCGAGCGGCGGGTCGGGGCCAAGCTCGACGAGCTGCGATCGGCGGGTGTCGTCACGCTTCATGATCGCCGGGTTTCGGGGAAGCGGACGAACATCGATCACATCGCCGTCGCGCCCAGTGGCATCTGGGTGATCGACACCAAGTACTACGAGAACGCGGAGATCGCACGAAAGGATGTCGGGGGCCTGTTTCGCAAGGACATCCGTCTCTACGTCCGAGGAAGGGATGAGACCAACCTCGTGACCGGCTTGCACGAGCAAGCCGAGGTCGTCCGGACCGCTCTTGCCGGCGGATGGCCGGACCTGCCGATCCACCCGGCACTGTGCTTCGTCGATGGGGTGTGGCCGCTCCTCCCGAGTCCGTTCGAGGTGCAGGGTGTCAGGGTGTTCTGGTCGAAGCGCGTGGCGAAGGAAGTGGGCCGACAGGGACCCATCAGCCCCCAGATGGTCGAGCACATCGCGGCCCGACTCGCGGAGCGGCTCGTGCCCGCCTGATTGTCGAGAGCTCTGTCAGGTTCTGCGAGCTGCGCGGCATCTCAGATCGAGCTGGTCCTTCTCACCAAAAGCGGCAAACGGTGGGTGACTATCGGTGAGCACCCAGATGTTGGTGTCGACCGCCAGCATCTGTTCGACTGTTCGACTGTTCGACTGTTCGACTGTTCGACTGTTCGACTGTTCGACTCTTCGACTCTTCGACAGTTCGCAGGGGCACCGCGTCCGTAGGCAACGTTCCACGTTGCGATTCGCACGGGCGCCGACCCTACGTCGCAGCGGTGGGCGAGACCGCGGACGCTTCGAGTGCGATCTCGAAGCGGACGGGATGGTGGTCCGAACAATCGGGATCCAGGGAGGGCACGACGTCGGCATTGGAGACCATCGCCGCAACCACGGGCGTCGCCAGGATGTGGTCGTCCTGGTAGCCCACCGTCGTCGGCCGCTCCTCTCGCCAGAGGCGCTTGAGCGGGTCGTCGAGTCCGTAGCCCGCAGCTCGCTCGAAGAACTCCTGCCCCCAGTGTCCTCGGTAGTGCTCGTCCCATGCCCTCGCCTCGTTCCAGTCGCCGGCGGCGAGGGTGGGTCCCGAGCACGCGAGGTGGCCGACGGTGGCCAGACACATGTCGCTGTCCCAGAGCTGGTGCCGCCCGACACCTCTCCTCGGTTCGGGCAGCCCCCACGGCCAGAGCTGCGCGTAGCGCTTCTCGACCGGTGTCGGACTGGCATGCACGCTGACAAGCGTCCAGGGCGCGAGCCCTGGTATCGCGATCGTCGCGGAGGCCACGTAGGACCCGTGGTAGCCACTCGTCTCGACGGCCAGGGTGCGCGATCCCCAGCCCCGGTCACGGCGAACAGCGATGGCCGACCGGCACCGATAGGTAGGAGCGTCAGGTCCAGACAAGTGGACCGTGTAGGTCGGTTCGAGTCGCTCGAGACAACCGTTGTCCGGCACTTCCTGGAGGAAGAGGAGATCGACGCCGCCAGCGCCCACGTCCTTGAGCCAGCGGTCGGCCGCGTCGCGTCGGGCTAAGGGGTGGGGTCCGCCGCAGCCGAGATTCGCCGTGATCGCGGACACCCGATGAGTGTCTGTCGGCCCGGACCATTCGTCGGTTGGCTGCGTCATCGGTCGTCACTCTGTCCCGTGAGTCGGCCTGGGAGCTCGTTCGCAGTCCTCGCAACCGTTTCGGCAACACGCGGGACCGGGTTGAGCTGATCCAACGGCAGGCGCCAGCGGATCTCGTCATCGTCGACTCCACTGGTCAGCGCGAGTGAGGCAGGGGGCGGCCGGCAGGGCGAGCCGTACAGGACGTACCGCCCCGAGCGCCTCCCGGTACACGGACAGCACGTCCTTGAGTTCTCGGAGAAGCTGGGAGAGTCGAAGCCGGCTGATGATGCCAAGGCGTTCGAGGATCGACTGGGTCCGACCGGAGTGGCGGACTCACGGAACGCGTCGGGGTGAGTCCGGCAGAGCGAACGTCCTGGGGGAGATCAGCGTGTACATCCCTACGTCGTGGCCCTGCCTCAACCGGCTGCCCTGAAGAGCTCGTAGCGTTCCTCGAGTCCCGTGGGATCCGGCCGATCCTCGAGCCGCTTCGGGAGATGGAGTACGCCACCGTGCATCTCCTGGAGGCCGTAGCGGAGCATTGGCCCGTCGACCTCCTCGAGGATGTCGGCTCGCACCTCGATCACATGGTCAGGTCGCACCCCAAGGATCTGCGCGTCGAACGCGGCGTGGTGGATCTTGCAGAGAGCCAGTCCATTCGTGACCACCGGTAGACCCCGCGCATGCGAGTCCGGGAGGATGTGGGCCGCATCGAGTAGCTCCGCATGCTTCAGTCGGCACACTGCGCAGCACCGCTGGTAGGCGCGAAGCACTCGCTCACGGAAGGCCGGCTGATGGAGCCGCTGCAGCGTGAGCCGACGGGCATACGACTTCTCCGGGAGCTGATCGTCAGGGAGTCCACCGAGTCCCGTGACGCCCACCGCCCCTTCGTAGAGCGCGACTGCGATGTGCAGATCCGCCGGGTGGTCCTCGACGATCACCGTCGGCCAGAACGGTCGATACAGCCCCTTGTCGATGCCGAGGAAGTAGACGACCGGGACCCCTCGTCGAAACGCCTCGCGCAGTCGGACGTTGTCGGGGTGCGAGGGTGAGTCACCCCGGTAGCGGTAGGTCAGCAGCCCGTCAGAGCGCACCCCGTCGTCGTAGGGAGCCTCCTTCGACGACTTGGGTGGTGCCGTCGTGATGCTGATGGGCAGGTCGAGGATCGCCGGCTTCCAGATCCCGGCTGCGCCGAGTAGCGGGACCCGAATGCCGTTGAACAGGAAGTCCTGGGTCAGCGTCCTCCAGGGGAGCACCTCACCGTGCCGCTGCACCTGTTGGTCGAGGAACTCGAACGCCGCATTCCGAACCGCCTGATCGGTTGCGTCGTCCGTCACCAGATTCCCCCGTGCCCCCGTCGATCGTCCGAAGCTACTGCGTCAGTTGGTGCTGCGCGACGACGCCCTACCGGCGGACCAACGGCCCTAAGACCCGACGCGATTTGACTCGACTGGCGCTCGGAGGGAACGACCAGCGCAGTCGACCTGGGACCCCTAGAGTCCGGCCGTGGACTCGGTGGCGTGGCTGGAGCGCGTCGGGGCGATGCGCCAGTGGCAGACCCGCGGTACCCACGCGCCGCACAAGCCGCTCCTGATCCTCTATGCCCTTGCTCAGCTCCAGCGCACCGGATCGAGCAGGGTGCGGTTCGTCGACGCTGAGGGGTCGTTGAAGCAGCTGCTGGTCGAGTACGGCCCACCGGGGACCCGACCGACGCCCCAGTACCCGTTCGTCCGTCTGGTCAACGATGGTCTCTGGGAGGTGGCGACCGATGAAGACGGCACTCCATCCGAGAACGTCGGTGAGCTGCGATCCAGCGGCGCGACCGGTCATTTCAATCCCGAGTTCGAAGCAGCCCTGACCGGCGCCCCAGGGCTCGGTGCGCTCGTCGCCCGGTTCCTCCTCGACCGGGAGTGGGAGGAATCGTTGCACTCCGACATCTGTGAGGCGGTCGGTCTCGACATCGAGGGTCTGGAGGTCGGCGCGGCTCGGACTCGGGCCGCAGCGCTGGCGAACGAGCGGCGGAGGCGTGACCCGGCCTTTCGTCAGTCCGTGCTCGTCGCCTACGAATTCCGGTGTGCGATGTGCGGCTACGACGGCTGGATCGACGGCGAATCCGTCGGCCTCGACGCGGCGCATGTGCGCTGGTGGGCCCACGAGGGACCCGACACCGTCGACAACGGGCTGTGCTTGTGCAGCCTCCATCACAAGCTGCTCGACCGGGGGGTGATCGGAGTCTCGGTGGGGCACACGGTCACCGTCTCGAGGCAGTTTGTCGGTCGATCACAGGCAGCGAGTCGGCTGGTGCTCGATCTGGTCGACCGCCCGCTCGCTCAGCCGCAGCCCGGTGAACCGCCGCCCGAGGCCGCCCACATCACCTGGCACACGGAGCAGGTGTTCAGAGGTCCAAGCCGGGGGTCGGCTGCGTCAGGTCACCACTCCGAAGTCGAATAGGCCACTGCCCTCCAACCCACGGCAACCGCCGGGAGCCGGGCAGGCCTGGGCTCGATGTGCCTCACCCAGATCGCGGCCTGGCCGGCAGAGAACGACAAGGCATTGGCCACCTCATCGATCTGTTCAACTCATCTGGAGTTGCAAAACCACTCAAAGTGAGTAGTATACCGACCATGACGAACCGACCCCCATCGGACGACAAGGCAGCGGCCGGCCTCGAGGGTTACGACCCTTCGGCGTACCCGCCGGTGGCGGTCACCGTCGACGTGGTGTTGCTGACCGTGCGCTCGGGGCGGCTCTCGGTGCTCCTGGTGAAGCGGGGCTCGGCTCCCTACGAGGGGGAGTGGGCGCTGCCCGGCGGGTTCGTGCAGCCGGACGAGGATCTCGACGCGGCGGCTCGTCGCGAGCTGGTCGAGGAGACCGGGATCGCGGCACCGGACGTCTATCTCGAGCAGCTCCGCACCTACGGCTCACCTGATCGCGATCCCCGGATGCGGGTGGTGTCGGTGGCGTACCTCGGCCTGACGGCCGACCTCCCGAGCCCGGTGGCCGGCAGCGACGCGGCGTCGGCCCGGTTCTGGCCGGTCGATGACCTCGGCACGGCGGAAGGTCCCGAGTTGGCCTTCGATCACGCGCTCATCCTCGGCGACGGGGTCGAGCGGGCCCGGGCCAAGTTGGAGTACTCGACCCTGGCGGCAGCGTTCGTCGAGGAGCCGTTCACCATCGCGGACCTGCGCCGGGTGTACGAGGCGGTGTGGGGGGTCCAGCTGCACGCGGCCAACTTCCGGCGCAAGGTGCTCTCGGTGCCGGGCTTCGTCGTGGCCACCGGACACGATCGCCCGACGGGGCGTGCGCCGGCCGAGCTCTACACCCGCGGCCCGGCCGCGAGCCTGACCACTCCGATCCTGCGTCCCACCCCGTCGCCGCGACCGAAGTCGCCGCAACCGAAGTCGGCTCGACGCAAGGGGGCGACCCGATGAGCGCGATCGAGATCGTCGGCTTCGTCACCGGGGCGCTGTCGGTGTGGCTCGCCGCCCGGAACCACGTGTGGACCTGGCCGATCGGCATCGTCAACAGCGCCTGCTGGCTGGTGCTGTTCTGGACGTCCCGCTTGTTCTTCGACTCGGGGCTGCAGCTCGTCTACATCGCGCTCGCCCTGGCCGGCTGGTACTGGTGGCTCCACGGTGGGACCGAACGCGACGAGCTGCCGGTGAGCCGACCCACGGTCCGCCTCGCCCTGATGCTCGCGGTCGTCGGTGTCGCCGGCACCGCCACCCTGTGGTGGATCGACGCCGGAATCGCCGACTCGGCCATGCCGTTCTGGGACGCGAGCACGACAGTGGTCTCGCTGCTCGCGACCTACCTCCTCTGTCGCAAGGTGATCAGCACCTGGTGGCTCTGGATCGTCGTCGACGTCGCTTACGTCGGGATGTACTCGGCCCAGCACCTCTATCTGACGGCCGCGCTCCAGCCGCTGTTCATCGCCATGTGCATCTCCGGCGTGATCGGTTGGCGTCGCACCCTCGAGGAAACGGCCCCCATGGCGGACGTCGTGCTGGGGGAGGCGACGGCATGACGCTCGGCCTCGTCGTCGGCAAGTTCCTACCTCCCCACGCTGGTCACCACCACCTCATCTCGACCGCAGCCGGTCAGGTCGCTCGTCTCCAGATCTGGGTCTGCGAGCGACCGGACGACCCCATCGACGCCAGACTGCGGGCGTCCTGGTTGGCCGAGGCCCACCCCGAGGTGACGGTGCGGGTCATCGTCGACGACATCGACGACGACCAGGGCGATGTCACCTCGGCGGCGTGGGCAGCTCGCACCATCGAGCTGCTCGGCCACGCCCCCGATGTGGTCTTCACCTCGGAGGACTACGGCGAGCGCTGGGCCCGGTACCTCGGATGCCGCCATGTGCTCGTCGACCATGAGCGCCGAGCGTTCCCCGTCTCGGGAACCGCGGTGCGAGGCGACCCGGCCGCCAACTGGAACTTCCTGAGCCCCGCCGTTCGCGCCCATCTCGCCCGTCGCATCTGCGTGGTGGGAGCCGAGTCCACCGGCACCACCACGCTGGCCCAGGCGCTCGCGGCCCACTACGACACGACGTGGGTTCCCGAGTACGGCCGCGACCACGCCGCCGCCAAGCAGGCGGATGGCACCCCGTGGGACGAGGACGACTTCGTGACCATCGCCCGACGGCAACAGGCAGCCGAAGACGCCGCGGCCCGCTGCTCTGGCCCGCTGCTGATCTGTGACACCGACGCGCTGGCCACCTCGATCTGGCACGAGCGGTACCTCGGAGCACGGTCGGCCGCGGTGGAGGCCATCGCCGCTTCCCGCAGCTACGACCTCTACCTGCTCACCAGCGACGACATCCCCTTCGTGCAGGACGGAACCCGAGACGGTGAGCACCTCCGAGGATGGATGACCGGACGCTTCCGAGCCGCCCTCGCAACACGGAGCGAACCCGTCGTGGAGGTGACCGGATCCAGACAGGAGCGACTGGCTGCCGCGGTCGCCGCCATCGACGCGCTACCCCGACAGGAGATCCGATGAGCGATCACGCGGCACTCGAACGCGCCACCGGCGCCCTCGTGGGGGCCGTCGTCGGCGACGCCCTGGGCGCGCCCTTCGAGTTCGGTCCGCCCGACGAGTTCTCCCGACGGTTCCCGGCGCCGGTGGTGCTCGAGCCGACCGAGATGACCGGTGGAGGGCCCTGGGAACCGGCGGAGTGGACCGACGACACGCAGATGGGCCTGCTGGTCGCGCAGTCGTTGCTCGAGCGGGGCGGGCTGGACGAGGCCGACATCTACGAGCGGTTCGCCACGTGGGCGTATGGCCACCCGAAGGACATCGGCATCCAGACCATGCACGTGTTGTCGTCGGCGCGCGGGTGGCGTCACGCCGCCGCCGACCACTTCGCCGCCACCGGACATGCCGCCGGCAACGGCTCACTCATGCGCACCACTCCGGCCGCCATCTTCTTCTCGAGCGCCGGCCGCGCCGCCACCATGGACGCGGCCCGACGCATCTCCGCCCTCACCCACGGCGACCCGGCCGCCGGCGAAGGATGCGCCATCTACCACGAGCTCATCCGCCTGGCGCTCGACCGGTGCAGACCCCCTCGACCATCTCGACGAGGTCGTGGCGCTGATCCCCGCCGAGCACCGCGACGCACTGGGCCCGACGCCTCGACCCCTCCTACGACCCACGACGCGACCCGACCCGCAACGGCGCCGTCTGGCCCGCACTCGGCGCGGCCGTGTGGGCCCTTCGCACGACCGGGTCCTTCGCCGACGCGCTGCGAGCGGCGATCGATCTGGGCGACGACACCGACACCGTCGGCTGCATCACCGGAGGGCTCGCCGGGGCCCACTACAGCATCGGCGCCATACCGTCGCGATGGACCACCGACCTCCACGGCAACCTCATCGGCCGTGGCGACTCCGGCATCCGGCTCGACACCCTGGAGACCATGGCCGGATCGCTGCTGGCCGGCCGCTCCTCGACTCCTGGTGAGCCGCCGATCGAGGCCCCGATCGAGCCGACCCGGGTGTGGTACGACGACATCGTCTACGCCGCGAACCTCCCCGGGGTGGTCGCCGCGCTCGGCCGCGGTCGACTTCCCGACGACGCAGTCGTCATCTCCTTGTCACGCACCTTCGGACGGCTGGACGATCACCCGTCGCGCCGTCAGGTGTGGCTGATCGATCAGACCGCCCCCGGGCGCAACCTCGCCATCCAGGACGTCCTCGACGACGTCATCGAAACCATCGACGTGGCTGCCATCGAGCACCGGCCGGTCATCCTTCACTGCCACGGCGGTCGTTCCCGCACCGGACTCGTCCTGAAGGCCTGGCTCCTGCGGAAGCGACCCGAGCTCACCGTCGCCGAGGCCACGGTCGAGGTGGCGAAGCGATGGCCGCACCTCGACACCTGGAACACCTCGTTCGACGACGCGCTGAGCACCTGGGTGGAGCGCCGCGGCTGAGTGTCTCGGATTGCAGAGGGCCGGCACACGGGCGGAAGTCCGGCCGGCGGTTGAGCCTTGTCAACGCGCCGGCGGAGGCGGACACTGGGATGTCGAGACCGCTTGCGAGGGAGAGCGCGTCTATGAGCCCCACGGGCGCGCCCCCGGTCTGGTCACCACGGGGCGATGAAAGGGGTATCGCCATGACGCGAGTTCGTGTCGTTGCCGCACTGCTGCTCATCGGGACGTCCATGCTGTTCTTCCCAAGGGTGGCCTCGGCCGCGTCGCAGACCGTCTGCGACAACGGCCTCGACCCGGGTCGATACCAGACGGTCGTCGTGCCGCCGGACGGCATCTGCTTCGCCACGGGTCCGATCGACGTCAGGGGCGGGCTGTACATCGGCGCCGGCGCCACCTTCGTCCTCGGCAGCGAGGAGGATCCGACCTCCCAGGGCACCATCCGGGGCGGCGTCCATGCCCACGACGCGGCGAACGTGCAGATCCACTTCGCCACGATCCTGGGCGGCGTCGACATCGAAGGAGGTTCGGGGCCCTTCTACCCGAACACCCCGTTCTGCTTCCCGAGCGACGAGTCGGACCCGAACAGCGAGATCGTCTGCCTCACCTTCAACGCCATCGAGGACAACGTCATCAAGGGCGGCGTGTCCATCGACGGCTACGACGGGTTCTGGCTCGGGTTCATCCGCAACACGGTGAGCGGTTCGGTGTCCCTGACCGACAACACCGTGGCCGATCCCGACGGCAACGAGTACGTGACCAACACCATCAGGGGCAGCCTGCAGTGCTCGGGCAACGACCCGGCTCCGCAGGTCGGTGACTCCCAGGGCGACGAGAACGTCGTGACCGGCGCCAAGTCCGGTCAGTGCGCGGCGCTCTGAGACCTGACCGTCGTTCCGCGTGAGCCGATGTCAGCCGAGGGGCCGGTCGCCGAAGTGGCCGGCCCCTCGTGGTCTGACGCCGAAGTCGTCTGACGCCGAAGTCGGCCTGGGCTACCGCCGGGCCGCTGCCAACGCGTCGACCATCCCGCTCCCGTAGAAGCTGGTGCTGGACGGGCCTCCCGTGCACTGCCGCAGGTCATCAACCGGCCAGTCGGTCGGGCACGGGGTCGGTGTGGCGCTGCGGCGGAGGGCGGCGGCGACGGCACCCGGGCTCCAGCCCGGGTGCCGCTGCCGGATCAGCGCGGCCACGCCGGCCGCATGGGGTGATGCCATCGACGTCCCGCTGATCCAGACCCATCGGGCGCCGCTGGCGTCCTCGACCCCCCGGCCGGCTGCGGCAAAGGCCTCCCACTCCCCGGTGGCGTCGGTGCTGGACCACCCGGCCAGGATGCGACCGAAGGTCGTCCCCGGCGTCTGCGCGGCGTCACCGCCGGGTGCGGTCACGTCGACGACCGGCCCGCCCGTGTTCGAGTAGCCGGCCAGTTCCGAGACGCCGCTGGCCGACACGGTGATCACACCCGGGAGCTCAGCGGGGGCCACGCGACAGTTGTTGCGCACCTCCCGCACGACGGCGGTGTCCGGCGGCCAGTCGGGGCTGATGTCATCGGTCGTGGGATGGCCGAGGTCCTGGGCTTCGTTGCCCGCGGCCGCCACGATCACCACGCCGCGCTGCTGGGCGTAGCGGGCGGCGGACTGCAGGTCGGCGAGGATCGCGCGCTGTTCGGCGTCGCTGCGGCAGAAGTACAGGAACGGGTCGGCGAACAGACTCAGGTTGACCACGTCGAGGCGCTGATCCCCGGCGTAGCGCAGGGCAGCCGCCACCGAGTCGGCGAAGCAGAAGCCGTCGATGGTGCACGCCTTGAGGGCCACGATGGTGGCCTGCGGGGCGACGCCGGCGATGCCGATCCCGTTGACCCGACCGGCGATGGTCGTCGCCACATGGGTGCCGTGACCCTCGAGGTCCTGGACGGCGGCCTTGTTGGTGCAGTCCCCGTTGGCGATCTCGGAAGGATCAGCGGTCGGAGTGTCGGTGAAGATGAACGAGCACGAGCGGGCCACATCGAGGCTGCCCGCCAGATCGGGGTGGGTGAAGTCGACGCCACCGTCGATGACGCCCACCTTCACGCCGGCTCCGGTGGCGAGGGCGTTGGAGGCCGCGCCGGCCTCGATCTCGCGCATGTCCCACTGGCAGGCCGACAGCGGCTCCGGTCCGGCGGCGACCCCGAAGTACGCGGCGCAGCTCGCCGACGCCTGCGACGGGCTGAGGGCGCCCGGGGTCGACGCGCCCGCTTGGACGGTGATGGTGAGGGTCAAGGCGAGCACGGCCCCCAGCACGACGAGTTTCCTCATGGTCAGTCCCCCTCTGTCGTCGAAGCAACCGGGTGAACACCGGCATTCCGAACGTAAGGCCGTGCCCCCTGGGCCGCAACCGGCTCTTCCGCGGTGGTCACCACCGGTCCGCGCCGGCGGAACCCGACGACGCGAAGTGCTCGGTCGTCAGCCTGGGGCCGCGCTGGGCGTGACCCGGATGGGCAGGTGGGCGGGCCCGTAGATGCCCAGCGGCGGCCGCATCTCGGGTTCGCCGGCCAGCTCGATGGCGGCCCAGCGTCGGGCGAGCAGGGCGAACGCCTCCTGCAGCTCGGCCCGGGCCAGGCTGGCGCCCAGGCAGTAGTGCGGACCGCTGCCGAAGGTGAGGTGCTGGAACGACCCGCGCTCGGCGGTGATGTCGAAGCGCTGGGGCTGGTCGACGTGGGCCGGGTCGCGGTTGGCGCTGATCGACATGAGGGCGAGCGGGGTGCCGGCGGGGAAGGTGACGTCGCGGAACGTGAGCTCCTCGACCACGACCCGCGGGGTGGCGCCGGCCGCGGGGTCGAAGCGGAGGACCTCCTCGACCGCGGCGGGGACGAGCGCGGGGTCGGCGACGAGCTGGGCCCACTGGTCGGGATGGTGGGCGAAGAGCAGCACGCCGAGTCCGAGCTGGTTGCGGGTGGTGTCGGTGCCGGCCAGCAGCAACGACGTGACGAGGCTGCGGACCTCGTCGCGGGTGACGCGGTCGCCGTCCTCCTCCACCTCGAGGAGGGCGGAGATCAGGTCGTCGCCCGGGTCGTCCGACCGCCGGTCGATGAGGGCGTCGGTGTAGGCGCCGATCTCACGGAGGGCCTGCTCGACCTCGTCGAGGTCCTGGGCCAGGTTGAACTGGAACTGCTTGAAGACCGAGGTGGCCCATGCGCTGAAGCGGGGCCAGTCCTCGCCCGGTGCGCCGACGAGCGCGCAGATCATGGCGATCGGGTACTCCTCGGCGAGCTCGTCCATGACGTCGAAGGGCTGGGCGAGGTCGATGCGGTCGAGGCGGTCGGTGAGCCACTCGACCATGAGTGGGCGGAGGCGTTCGACGGCCCTGGGGGTGAACGCCCGGGAGACGAGGCCACGCAGGCGGGTGTGTGGCTCGCCCTCGAGGGCGAGGATGTTGTCCGACGCTCGGTCGTGGAGCAGGCCCTCGGTGATGCCCTGCATCTCGACGAGGCGCACGCCGAGCGTGTGCAGTCGCGGGTCCTTCTGCAGGGCACGGGCACCGTCGTGGTCGAGCACCGAGAAGAACAGTGGTGTGCGCACGAGCCAGGTGCCGTCGGCCATGAGGTCGCGCACCCGGTCGGCGAAGCGTTCAGGCGTGGCGTCCCCGACGGTGTCGATGAGCGGCACGTCGAGCTGAGCGAGCAGGGGCATGGTGGACGGGTCTTCTACGAGGAGATCGGCGATGCCGGTTCGGCGGCATCGGTGGGGACGGCGCGGGCGCCGTGGGCGGTGCGGACGACTGCGAGGAACCGGTCGATCGCCCGCAGGGTGTGGACGGTCCGCATCGAGGAGAACAGGTCGAAGGCGTGCTGGGCGCGAGGCAGTTCGGCGTAGACCACGGGTTGGCCGGAGGCCGCTCGCAGCATGTGGGCGAACGACCGGGCCTGCTCGACGGGCACCAGGCTGTCGTTCGCCCCGTGGGCGATGAAGAACGGCGGCGCATCGGGACCGACCCAGCTCATGGGGCTCGCCTGCTCCCAGACGTCGCGGGCGTCGGAGAGGCTCGACTTGAAGACGAGCCGGGACAACATGTCCTCCATGTCGGCGCGGCCGGTGCGGTCACGGTTGGTGAAGTCGTAGACCCCGTACATGGGCACCGCGGCCTGCACACTGGTGTCGGCGTCCTCGAACCCCGGTTGGAACGCCTCCACGTTCGCCGTGAGCGCGGCGAGCGCCGACAGGTGCCCACCGGCCGAGCCGCCGGTGATGACGACGAACTCCGGATCACCGCCGTACTCGGCGATGTGCTCCTTCGTCCAGACGATCGCCCGCTTGACGTCGACGATCTGGTCGGGCCAGGTGCTCCGCGGGGACAGGCGGTAGTTGAGCGCGACGCTCACCCAGCCGCGCTCGGCGAGGTGCCCCATGAGCGGGGCGCCCTGCTGCTCCTTGCTGCCCATGATCCACGCCCCGCCGTGCACCTGGATGAGCACCGGCGCGCCGGCGTCGTCGGGGAGGTCGGACCGGCGCCAGACATCGAGCTGGTTCCGCCGCCCGAACTCGCCGTAGGCGACGTCACGGGTGGTGGCGTAGCGGCGGCGCAGCGGGGGCAGGGGGTTGGCGACCGCTCGGCGCGTGATCGGAGCGTCCTCGGGCGGCGCGAAGGAGGCGGCCATCCGGCTCCGGTAGTCCGGGCCGAGGCCCTCGACGAGGGCGGCCTCGAGCACCTCGTCGGCCCGGGCCGCGATCCGGTCCAGACCGACGAGTCCGGCCCACGACGCGGCCGTGAGCGCCAGCCCGGCTCGGCCCGCGCGCGACCGGAGGCCCCCCGCGGCGACGAAGCCGGCGGTGGCGAGGGCCTGCCAGGTGAGCGAGTGCAGGGGCATCTCCGACACGGTCAGGCCACCCGGGAACGCCAGGACCGAACTCCGCCCGGTGCGGCTCAGGGGGTGCCAGGCGTTGAGGGTCTGGGCCGCTCCGAAAGCACTGGCCGCCAGGAAGGCCTGGCCCACCCTCCGGTCGCGTTGGTCGGATCGGGTCCGTGGTCCGGGACTCATCGCGTGGGCCGATCGTCGCAGTCCATGGGTTCAGCTTGCCGCATCCGGGCCGGATCGACCCACTGCGTCGACCAGACCGCTCGAAGCTTGGCCCGCACCTGCGTCAGGGCGTCAGGTCGTCGGCGGCGTGAAGAGGAAGGACATGGCCTCGCGCAGGCCGGCATCGACGACCTCGACGCGTACGCCGAGCGCGCCGGCGTGATAGGCGAACTGGCTCGGTGCGATGTCCCCCTGCCGCCCGCAGAGCTGGAGCGGGCAGCCCGAGCCGGAGAGGTGGGCGCTGTCGCCCGGAAGGTCGTCGCTCCAGAACCCGATGTGGTGCAGGTTGGAATGCGGGTTGCAGGCCCACACCGAGCCGGGCACCTCCTCGATGAGCTCGAGATGCGGCGCCTCGAGGGAGAAGCAGATGGTGGTGGGCAGGGTCAGATCCCGCCCGTCCCCGTCGCGGAGGTCGGTGCCGTCGAGGTGCATGACCGGACCCCACGTGAGCCCGAGCTGCTCGCTCAGCTCGGCCTGGGCCGCGGCGACATCGGGCACGATGATGCCGACGTGGTAGTGGCTCGTGAGTCGGGTCATGGCAGCAGGTGCCTCCTGGCGACGGCCAGCGTGTGGTCGGTGAGCTCGTACGCCGGCGACGAGGCCAGGAGCCGCATCTCGCCGGTGGTCGCGATCACCGGTCGGGTGTCGCTTCCAGGAGGCCGAGCAGCTCGGCGACCTCGACCAGTGGCGTGCCCGCCGCGACGCGGTCCAGGCCCGGCTTGCCCGGCACCCCGGGCTTGATCCGCACGACCGCGTCGTCACCGCAGTAGCGGACGGACAGGGCGCGGCGGGCGTGGTCGGTGCTGTTGCCCTCGGACGCGTGGAGCGTGCGGGCGTGGTGGACGGTGAGGTCGCCGGGGAGCAGGTCGAAGCCGAAGACGTCGTCGTCATCGAGGTCGGGCTGCGGCGGTGGCTCGCCCTCGGAGCCGGGAATGGCGTCGTCGACGACGAACAGCGTGGGCCGGTAGCGGCGGCCGGCCAGGTGCGAGCCGCGCAGGAAGCGCAACGAGCCCGCTTCGCGGGGCGCCGGGTCGAGCGGCACCCACAGCGTCGCGAGCTGCTCGCCGTCGACGTGGAAGTAGCCGTCGTCGGTGTGCCACCGGGTGGCCACGGTCGAGCCCGGCTCCTTCACGAGCACGCTGTCCTCGTAGAGCCACAGCCGCTCGGTGCGCAGGATCGCCGCGGCCACCGCGGGGAGCGCGCCACTGCTGGCGAGCGCCCGGAACGCGTCGTGCGTGCGCCAGTGGTCGACGCCGGCCCTGAACCGCGATGGTTCGGACGCGCCGGCCAGGGCCGAGAGGTCGGCCAGATCGTCGCTGCCGGCGATGCTGTCCACCGCGGAGCGCGCCCGGTCGACGTCGGCGGGGGAGAGGGCACCGCGCACCACGCAGGCGCCATCGGACCAGAACGCTTCGACCGCCGCCGAGATCTCGTCGGTACGGGCGGGGCCGGGCACGGTCGGTCAGGTTAGGCCAGGCCCTCGTCCGCCGGTCCGCCGGTTCGACACGCCCGTCGTGATGCCTGCTCGCGGAGCGGTGCCCCTGAGACCGTGAGACCCTCTCGCCGGGAGGTGTCACGCGACGGTGTGCTCCCATCCGACCGGCGGTAGTCGACGTTCCCGGCCGTCAGTACCGACGACGACCAGGTCGTCGTCGGTGATCGTGGCGATGCGGGTCGGCGGTTCGCATCCCGCCGCCGCGAAGCAGCTGGCGACAGCCGCCGGGTCGGGCGCGGTGAAGCACAACTCGTAGTCGTCGCCTGCGAGTGCGTCGTTCCAGGTCGCGCCCGCGGCCAGGGGCACCGCGTGCGAGTCGACTCTCACCCCCACGCCGGACGCTCCGCAGAGACGACCCAGGTCCGTGGCCAGGCCATCGGAGAGATCGATCATGGCGGTCGCGCCGGCGCCCGCTGCCGCCCGCCCCTCATCGAGGCGAGGTGTCGGGCGGTGCAGCCGACGCGCGAGCTCAGGGGCCGGGTCGTGCCCGAGGCGCAGCGCCCCGAGCGCAGCCGCGGCCGCCCCGAGCGGGCCGGTCACGAAGACCGCATCTCCCACCCGGGCGCCGCGACGCAACACCGGACCGACCGGGCCACACGCGCCGAGCACGGTGATCGACACCATCACCACGGGGCCGCCGGTGGTGTCACCTCCGACGAGCGGGCAGCCGAAGGCGTTCGCGGCCGCCGCGACACCGTCGATGATCCCATCAGCGAGGCCCGGACGGCCCGGAGGGACGACCAGCGCGGTCACCGCGGCCCGAGGTGTGCCACCCATCGCCGCGATGTCCGACAGGTTGACGGCCAGCGCCTTCCAGCCGACATCGGTGGCATCGCACCAAGCCAGGTCGAAGTGCACGTCCTCGACGAGGGCGTCGGTCGCCAACAAGAGGCCTGCTTCGAGCACTGCGGCGTCGTCGCCGATCCACTCCTGGCCTTCCGGGGCTCTCGGCAGGCGGTCGCGCAGTCGTTGGAGGAACGCCCACTCGCCGCCCTCGCCACGGGTCGCCTCCCGGGCAACCGAGTCGTCAGTCATCGCTCGCTCGATCGACCGTGGCCCGGGACGCCCGGAGCTCGTCGACCGGCCAGGTGTTGATGACCCGATCGGGAGTCAGCAAGCCGGCTACGTCGTCGTTCCTGTTCGCCACCCTGTCCATGGTCGTGCGGTCCCCACTCCTCGGGCAGGGGCGAAGGTCACGGAGTGGGTGCCCGCGTCGGGCATCGAGGACGATGGAGGATCCCGCCGGGAACCGCTCGACCAGGGCGGAGGGGATGTCTGGGGACCGGCTTCGATCGCCGACGGTGACCTTCTGCCCTGGTCGCCGGGCCGGCTGCGCGGTGACGATGGTCGAGATGAAGCTCGCACTGGCCGGCGACACCATGCTCGGCCGCGGGGTGGCGGAACGCCTCGCGGCGCTCCCGCCGACCGAGCTGTTCGCCGATGAGGTCGTGGCCGCCGCACGCGAGGCTGACCTGTTCGTGTTGAACCTCGAGTGCGCGATCTCCGACCGCGGCGAGCGGTGGCCCGATCCGCACAAGCCGTTCTTCTTCCGGGCGCCGCCGGCCGCGGTCGAGGTGCTGCAGCATCTCGGCGTCAGCTGCGTGACCCTCGCCAACAACCACGCACTGGACTTCGGCACCGACGCGCTCATCGACACGTTCCACCACCTCGACGCGGCCGGCATCGCCTGGGTCGGCGCGGGCATCGACGAACGTTCGGCCAGGACGCCGGTGACCATCGAGTGCGGCGGCTTGCGGGTCGGGATCATCGGTGCCACCGACCATCCTCAGAGCTACGCGGCCGGACCCGTTCAGCCGGGCGTGGCGTTCGCCGATCTCAAGCGTGGCGCAGCCGGTTGGCTCCTCGACACCGTCGGAGATGTCGAGGCTGACATCGTCGTCGTGTCACCCCACTGGGGCCCGAACATGACCACGGAGCCCGTTGCGCACGTCCGGGCGGCGGCCTCGACCCTCCGGGCGGCGGGAGCGACCCTGGTCGCCGGCCACTCCGCCCACGTGTTCCACGGCGTCGCGGACCGCATCCTCTATGACCTGGGCGACTTCATCGACGACTACGCGACCGATCCCGAGCTGCGCAACGACCTCGGCCTCCTCTTCCTCGTGACCTTCGACGGGACCATGCCGACCAGGCTGGAGGCGATCCCGCTCGCGCTCGACTACTGCTGGACGCGCCTCGCCGACGCCGGCGAGGCCGCCTGGATCGCCGAGCGCTTCCGTCGCGCCTGCGCCACCCTCGGCACCGACGTGATCGAGGCGGACGGACGGCTGGTCGTCGACATGAGGGACCTATCACCGCCAGGTGGGGTCCGATCGTGTGATCGCGAGCCTTGAGTTCCTCTCGACTCGCTCCGTGAGTGCCGACGGCACACCCACCGGGACGATGCCGCACTGGGCCGGCGACCGCGACGCGATGGTGGAGCTCTGTCGAGCCATGACCCGCCCCCGCATCTTCGACGCAAGGGCCGTGGCGCTGCAGCGGAGCGGTCAGCTCGGCACGTTCGCCTCGTCGCTCGGCCAGGAGGTGCCGCGAGTGGGTGGCGCCTCGTCGCCAGCCCTTCGGTGGGTGACAGTGTCGACGCCTGCTGCCGAGCTTCAGCGGCCCGGCCGCGTCGGGTGTCAGCCGCCGTAGTTCATGCCGGTCGTGCGGAGGTTGAGCGGCACGCGCGCCGCGTCACGCACGCCTGCGCCGATCACCTCGGCGACGAACACGGAGTGGTCACCCCCGAGCACGGTGTCGGTGACCCGGCACTCGAACCAGTAGGGGACCTCGTCGAGGATCGGCGCGTCGGTGGCCACGCCACGCTCGAACTTGTGGTCGTTGATGCGGTCGCCCTCGACGCTGGTCGACCGGAAGAACGCCTTGCCGATGTCGAGCTGATCGTCGGCCAGGACGTTGACCGCGAACAGCCCGGTCTTCTCGATCATGGCGTGCAGCCCGCTGTCGGCCTTGACCCCGGCCGCCACCAGCGGCGGTTCGAACGAGGTCTGCGTCAACCAGTTGACCCCGCCAGCGGCGAACTCGCCGTCGTTCGAGGCGGTCATGACGTAGAGCCCGTAGGTGATTGCCCTCAGGGCGACCTTCTTCTCCTGTGGATCCATCAGGCGAGACTAGACCGACGCACTGACGGGCCCGGCTCGGAGGAGGACGTTCGGCCTTCCCCTCCCGGGAGAATCCGGCGATGGCTGAGGGCTGATCGGATCGACCTGACACATGGGAAAGGAGAGCGGCTCGCCCGTGGGACCGCCCGGAATGACGAGGGTCCGTCGAGGGTCATCGGACTACGGTCGACCTCCGATCGAGGAGACGTCGATGGCACAGGCCGACTGGTCGGCACCCGAAGCGGCGGAGGCCGTGCAGCAGGCGGCCGAGGCCGCGCTGGCGTACCTGACCACGCTGCCCGACCGGCCGGTCGGCGCCACCGCGTCCCACGCCGAGCTCATCGCGCGGGTGCCGGGTTCACTTCCGAAGGAAGGCCTGTCCGCCACCGAAGTCGTCGCCGAGCTCCTCGCCGCGACCGAGGGCGGGATCGTCGCCACCGGCTCGCCCCGCTACCACGGCTTCGTCATCGGCGGCGCGCTGCCGGCCACGGTCGCGGCCGACTGGCTCACGTCGGCCTGGGACCAGAACGCCGGGCTCTACGTCGGCGGGCCGGCCGCATCGGTGCTCGAGCAGGTCGCCGCGGCCTGGGTGCTCGAAGCCCTGCACCTGCCCTCGACCGCGTCGGTCGCCATGGTCACCGGCTGCCAGATGGCCCACGTCACGTGCCTGGCCGCGGCCCGCCACCGCGTCCTCGCCGATCGGGGCTGGGACGTCGAGCGCGACGGCCTCGTCGGCGCGCCACCCATCCGGGTGCTGACCGGCGAGCTGCACCACGTGACCCTGCCCCGCGCCATGCGACTCCTCGGGCTCGGCCAGGCCGCCCTCGAGACCGTCCCGCTCGACGAGCACCACCTGATGCGGCCGGACGCCCTGGCCGACGGCGCTCGCCGCCGACGACCGGCCGACGATCGTCTGCGCCCAGCTCGGCGAGATCAACACCGGCGCCATGGATCCGCTCGACGCCATCGCCGACGTGACCGAGCCGGCCGGCGCGTGGCTGCACGTCGACGGGGCGTTCGGGCTGTGGGCCCGGGCCAGCCGCACCCGTGCTCCGCTCGCGGCGGGCGCGGAGCGGGCCGACTCGTGGGCCACCGACGCGCACAAGTGGCTCAACGTCCCCTACGACTGCGGCCTGGCCATCTGCGCCGATCCGGTCAGCCATCGCCGGGCCATGGGCACCAGCGCGGCCTACCTCGAGCAGAGCGACGACGGTCGCCGTGACGCCATCGACTGGACCCCCGAGTTCTCGCGCCGGGCCCGCGGCACCGTGGTTTACGCCGCCCTGCGCGCCCTCGGTCGCGACGGGCTCGAGGCGCTCGTCGACCGGTGCTGCGACGCGGCCGCGGCCTACGCCGCGGGCCTGGCCGAGGTCGACGGCGTCGAGGTGCTCGAGTCCGGGCTCGACCAGGTGCTCCTCGCCTTCGGTGACGACGAGCGAACGGCCGCCGTGGTCGAGGCGGTCCAGGCCGGCGGCGTGGCCTGGATGAGCGGAACCCGCTGGAAGGACCGGGCGGCCATGCGCATCTCGGTGGTCAACTGGCAGACCGGTCCCGCCGACGTCGCCCGCACCATCGAGGCCATCGCCGCCGCCATCTCCTCGACGAGGTAGCCAACCCGACCGCCGACGGGCGGGCGAGGGCCTGCGGGTCAAGCTCGACGAACGTGACCGGCTGCGGGTCTGAAGGCTCGGCCTGACGCGAGGCGCCAGCTCGAGCCTTCAGATTGGAGGGGGCGCGGATCTGAAGGCTGGGCCTGGCGCGAGGTGCCAGCTCGGGCCTTCAGGATGGAGGGAGGGTCGGTGGTCACGGGAGCCGGCTGGATCGCTCCCGCCGTCGCCACGACCACCCGGGTGTGCGTCTACGACCGCGCCGGCAAGGGCTGGAGCGAGGCCGCCACTGCCCCTCAGGACGGTTTGGCCGTCGTCTCCGACCTCCACACCCTGCTCGAGCGCCACGGCGAGCACGGACCGTTCGTGATCGCCGGCCACTCCAGCGGCGGCGTGTACGCCCAGGCCTACGCCGCGACCTACCCCGATGAGGTCGCCGGACTGGTGCTGCTCGACTCCCAGCCGGGCACCGCCCTGACCGACCTCCCGGACTATCCCGCCTTCTACGCCGGGTTCCGCAAGGCGACCGGCCTGATGCCTTCGGTCGCTCGATTCGGGCTCATGCGGCTCATCTCCACCACCGCGGTCGCCGGATCGCTCCCCGACCACGAACGGGCCGAAGAGCGGGCCTTCCTGTCGACGGCCAGCCACAACCGCAGCCTGCGCGACGAGTTCCTCGCCCTGCCCGCGGCCATGGAGCGGGCCCGGTCGCTCACGACGCTGGGCGCCAAGCCCCTCGTGGTGGTGACCGCCGAGAAGGACGCGCAGAAGGGCTGGCTCCCCCTGCAGGACCAGATGGCCGGACTCTCGTCCAACAGCGTCCACTGGGTGCTGGCCGACGCGACGCACGCCTCGCTCACCGAGGACGAGACCAACGCCGCCATCTCCAGTCGAGCCATCACCGACGTCGTGCAGTCGGTGCGCACCCACACGCCGCTCCCGACGAGCTGATGGTGTCCCGTGCCGGCGGTCGTGCTGCGGCCGCCGGCATCGGGTCGCAAGGGGACCCGCATGAGGTGCAGCACGTCGACGGCACCTGGGTTCGGTGGGATCTCATGCGCCGGGCCTGAGATCACTCCGACCAGCGGTCGAGCGCGGGGGCGAACGTGTCCTGGGCCGCGTCGGTGATCCCGTTGCGGGACGCGGCGTTGCGCCACGGTGCGATTCCGTCGAGCAGATCCCGCCACAGCTGCTCGGCAGCCGGAGGCCCGAGGCCGAAGTTGGCGGCCGCGGCGAACAGTGCGTGGCGGCACTCCTCGGCTGCGGTTGCACCGACGACGCTGGTCACCCGCCGTGCCGCCGGGCGGGGATCGGGGTTCACGTCGAAGATCGGGGAGAGCGTCCAGCCGCCGCGTGCGCGCAGGACCGCGTGGTTCCGCATGTGATCGTCGGTGTTGTTGATCGCGATGGAGAACGCGATGCGCCGCCACAGCTCGACCAGGTCGGCGCTCACGTCGCTTCCGTGCTCCGTGAGGCCGTCGACGAGCTCGAGGTAGTCGCTGCTGCCGCCGTCGCGTGCACCGATCAGCGACCTGGCGCTGAGGTACGGGATCCGATGGTTCCCGTCGCGGTCGAATCGCTCGACGAGCAGCACCGGATCGCGCCCGACGTCGATCAGCTGGTGCGCCGGCGTTCGCAGTCCGCATTCGGCTGCCAGGTCGAGGGCGACGGCCTCCCAGCGCGTCACGTCCCACGTGTCGTCGCGGTGCGGGAACTTCGCGATGTACAGCGTCGTCCCGTCGGTGACCGATGCCTTCGGACGTGCGCCGCCGAGCGAGCCCGAGCCGGCCGCGAGCAGCGTCGCGACGGCGTCATCGGCGTCGCCGCCTTCCGCGACCTGCCTGGTGGCTTCGAGCAGCGTCTCGAGTTCGAGGAGTCGGGGAACATCGGTGCTCTCGGCGAGGAACGGCTGATCGTCGTCGAGGCAGAACCTGAGTGCGCCCTGCCGAGTGAGGTCGTTGACATCGAGGAGGTAGTCGACCTCGGTCGGGGTCGGGGCGGGGTGACCAGCGTCGCGAGCCTGTGATGCCGGTCGCCGGGTGATCAGGTTCCGGCCCCAGGCGTCGGGTGCGCTGTCGTCCAGTGCCCCCGGCAGCCCTTCGACGACCGGGCCTCTGGTGCGGAGGGGGAGGTCCGGGCTGACCTCCCAGCCCGGTCCGGAGAGGAAGCTGTCGTCGTAGGTGAACTCGGTCGTCTCGACGCCGCGCACGCGGTTGATGCGCGCGGTGCCGACGGGCACGGTCCCCGTCGACGAGTCGACGTGAACCCGGATTGCGGTCATCTGCGTACCCGCTGCGGCAGTGTCTGGTCGGCCCGAGCGCGCCCGAACGGCGTCTCGTAGGGGTCGGTGGCCTTCACGACGTCGTCGAGGACCCCGAGGGCCCGGCTGACGTTGAGGAAGATGTCCAACCCGACCGAGACGTCGCCCCGCTCGAGGCGCGCGACGGTTTGTCGAGTCGTCCCGCTGCGCTCCGCGACCTGCTGCGCGGTCAGGCCGAGCAGCTTGCGCCACGCGGTCAGGTTCTCGCCGATGTTGGTCGCTGCCTGTTGGGTGCGGAACGGGACGGGCCTGCGCATGGTCTCACCTCGGAACCACACTCTACCACAAGGTTCGATCTATCGAACATTAACTCTTTTAGCGTTACAAGTACCGAACGTTCACTGGCAACCGTCGTCGGCGGAGTCGGGTCAAATAGGGTGGGGGGCGGCCCGGGTTGCCGGGAAGCCGACGCTCGTGAGGGATCTCGCATGTTCGTGCACCTGGTCGACGGCACCTACGAGCTGTTCCGCTACCACTTCGCCCTGCCGTCGCACGTCACCGCTGATGGGCGGGAGGTGGCGGCCACCCGGGGTGCGGTCGGCACGGTGCTGCAGATCCTCGAGGAGGGCGGCACCCACGTCGGCGTGGCCACCGACCACGTGATCGAGTCGTTCCGCAACGACCTCTGGCCCGGCTACAAGACCAGCGAGGGCATGCCCGCCGACCTGTTGCCCCAGTTCCCCTGGCTCGAGGAGGCTCTCGTCGCCCTCGGCGTCAAGGTGTTCCCCATGGTCGAGTACGAGGCCGACGATGCCATGGGAGCGGCCGCGGTGATCGCCGCGGCCGACGAGCGGGTCGAGCAGGTGCTGATCTGCACGCCCGACAAGGACCTCGGGCAGTGCGTGGTCGGCGATCGCATCGTCCAGTTCGACCGGCGCAAGGATCTCGTCCTCGATGCCGACGCGGTGCGGGAGAAGTTCGGCGTGAACCCCGAGTCGATCCCCGACTACCTCGGGCTGGTCGGCGACACGGCCGATGGGTTCCCGGGCCTCCCGGGGTGGGGGGCCAAGTCCGCCGCCGCGGTGCTGGCCCGCTACGGCCACCTCGAGGACATCCCCCACGCCGGCGCCGACTGGGACGTCAACGTGCGCGGCGGCGGCAAGCTGGCGGTCACCCTGCGCGACCAGTTCGACCTGGCGCTGCTGTTCCGCCGCATCGCCACCATCGAGCTCGACGCCCCGACGATCACCGACGTCGACGAGCTGGAGTGGAAGGGCCCGCACCCCGAGTTCGTCGAGGTGTGCGAGCGCATCGACGCGCCGCGGCCTGGTGGAGCGGGCGGTGCGCCTGGCCGAGGCCCGTTCCTGACGCCGACCGTCGTGGTGATGATCCGAGGGTCTCCGGACCCGCCGCTCATCACCAGTTCGGTGGGGGCGGGCGGTCAGTTGGTGGGCTTGTCCTCGGTGACGGTGGCGGTGGTGTCGATGACCGGCTCGGGGGGGCTTCGACCGCCTTGATCTCGGCCTGCTTGGCCGCGGCGGCTTCTTCGGCGTTCTTGCGACTCGCCCTCGCGGACGCCCTTCTCGAACTCGCCCTTGGCCGAGCCGAGCGAACGGGCCAGCTTGGGCAGCTTGGAGCCGCCGAACAGCAGGACGACGACGAGCAGGACGATGAGGATCTCGGGTCCACCGATGTCCATGGGAGCTCCTTCGACCCGATGTGGGCCTGTATTCCAGCGAACTGTGGGTGCACACCGCCCCGGACGTGCCGTGACAGCCTAAGCCGAAGCTGCCCCAGATCCGACGCGCGGCCCCGACCCGGATGATTCGACGAGCGGGAAGCCCTCGAATTCGGCCCTTCGGCACCGATTCGGTACCGATTCGTTGCCGATGGGCGGCGCCGGCGGGCCGGGGACGTTTAGCGATCGTTTGAGGTTCCCGCGGGTTCACCACAACCCCGGTTGCCGCATCGTGACGGGTGTCCAGTCAGCACCCCGTCGATCCGGCACCCATCCAGGAGGCAGTTCCCATGCGTCGATTCCCCGCCCTCACCGCAGCAGCCGTTGCGGCCGTGCTCGCCAGCGGGAGCATCGCCGCTGTCGCCGTCGCGGCCACCAACTCGTCGGCCTCGACCAAGCCGATCGTCTCGATCGACGACAACTCGCCGGCCGCCGACGACAGCCCCGACTCGACCGTCGCTCCCGATCCGATCGTCACCTACGTCGACGAGTACGACAGCACCGACGACCACTCGGGCCCCTCGGCCACGGATGACTCGAACGGCCCGTCCCCCTCGAGCGGTCCCTCGGCCACGAGCGGCCCCTCGCCGACGGCCGGTCCCTCGCACGACGACGGTCCCACGCACCACCGTCGACCCCGCCCACCACCACGCCGACGACGACAGCCCGGCCACGACGTCGGCGACGACCACGGTGACGACGAGTCCGACGACGTCGGAGACGACCACGGTGACGACGGCCCGGGCCACGACGTCGGTGACGACAGCGGCGGCGGGCACGACGACAGCGTCTCCCGGTAGCACCACTCCCACGGCCGTCCCCTCTCGGCCGACACCCGCAGCCCCGGCCCCCGGCCGCCCAGGACGTACGAGCCCCGACCAACCCCGCAGGTCGGGGCTCGTGCGCGTCGGGCCCCGGGGAGAGGTCGTTCGACCGATGTCGACCGGCGCTCCCGGCTCAGGTGCTCGGTGCGCCGAACGTGACCTCGATGCGGGCGCCACCGCTGCGAGCTCGACGCCAGCCGCACCCACCCGCCGGTGTGCTCGGCGGTCCGCCGGACGATGTCGAGGCCCAGACCGGTCGAGCCCGCGCCGCTCGACCCACGGGTGATCACGCCCTCGGCGGGGAACCCGGGCCCGTCGTCGTCGAGCACGAGCAGCCACGCCGGGACGTCGCCGGCCCGCTTGCACGGGCGCCGGACCGAGCGACACCCGGAAGTCGGTGCCCTCGGGGGTGTGGGACAGCACGTTGCCGAGCAGGGCGTCGAGGGCGGCCTCGACGTCGTCGCTGGTGGCGGCCACCGGACAGGGTCCCGGCGGCGATGTCGGTGGTGAACGTCCGCCCCTGCTCCTCGGCCAGCACCTCCCAGAAGCGCACGCGATCGCGCGGTGACCTCGGCCAGGTCGCACGAGCTGCCCGACGCCCTCGCGCACCGGGCGGCGGGCCTCGTCGATGAGCCGGTCGACGGCCCGGACGAGCTCGTCGACGTCGACCGTCACCCGTTCGCGTTCGGCCGGGTCGTGCAGCCCGTCGGCGTCGAGGCGCAGGGCGGTGATCGGCGTGCGGAGGCGGTGGGAGAGGTCGGCCACCAGCTCCCGCTCGGCGGCCAGCAGCTCGCCGATGCGTCCGGCCAGCCGGTTCAGCACGTGGCCGACCTCGACGATCTCGGGCGGACCCGAGGGCTCGACCCGGGCCTCGAGGTCGCCCTGACCCAGCCGCTCGGCCGTCGCGGCCAGGTCGCGGACCGGCAGCACGATCGTGCGGGCCAGCCGATCGGCCACCACGACCGCGGCCAGCACGAGGGCGACGCTGAGGATCCCGAGCAGCAGCCACGCCTGGCGCACGCCCTTGTCGAGCACGTGGTCGGGCACGAGCACCGTGATGACGTCGGTGCCGTCCTTGACCGGCACCGGCACCAGCACGAGCCGCCCGCCGTCGACCGGCGTCGAGAACGGCCGCCGCTCCTTGCGGGCCAGGGCCGACCGCGTCCTCGTCGACGACCGCCGCGCCGAGCACGGTGCCGTCGGCCCGCACCACCGACACGGTGCCCGCCGACGGGTCGATCACGCTCGCGCACGACCTGCTCGACGGTGGGCAGGTCGGTCGTCGCTGGCCAGCACCGGGGCGAGCGCCTGGGCGGCCCGCTCGCCGGTGGTGAGGGCCCGGTCGTTGGCCACCGAGCGGATCAGGAGCCCGAGCGGGATGGCGAAGGCCAGCACGATCGTGGTGGTGATGGCGGCGGCGCCGAGCACGAGCCGGCGGCGCACCGGCTCAGGCCTCCGGATCGACCAGCTTGACGCCCACGCCGCGGATCGTGCGCAGGTAGCGCGGGTCGGCGGCCGTCTCGCCGAGCTTGCGGCGCAGCCACGACAGGTGCACGTCGACGGTCTTGTCGGCGCCGCCGTAGGGCTGCTGCCAGATGTCGGCCATCAGCTGGCGCTTGGTCACCACGTGACCGGCGTTGGTCGCCAGGTGGGCCAGGAGCTCGAACTCCTTGCGGGTCAGGTCGAGGGGCTCGCCGGCGAGGGTCGCCTCGTGGCGGGGGACGTCGACCCGCAGCTCGCCGACCTCGACGACCACGCTGCCGGCGATGCCGCCCGCCCGTCGCAGCACCGCCCGGATGCGGGCGTCGAGCTGCTCGGCCGAGTACGGCTTCACGATGTAGTCGTCGGCGCCCGCATCGAGGGTGGCCACGATGTCGCCTTCGTCGTCGCGGGCGGTCGCCACGATGACCGGTACCTCGCTGACGGCGCGCAGCATCTTCAGCAGCTCGGTGCCGTCGATGTCGGGCAGGCCGAGGTCGAGCACCACGACGTCGGGCGGATCGTCCACCACCTGCTGGAGCCCGGCCATGCCGGTCGACGCCGAGCGCACCGCGTGGCCCCGGTCGACGAGGGTTCGGGCCAGCGCCTCACGGATGCGTGCCTCGTCCTCGATGATCGCCACGATGGCCACCTCAGCACCGTAGAACGCCCGACGGGCGCGGAGCCGGACGTTGGTCGACGGTTGGCCGAGACTTAGGGCTCGCTTAGGCATCGATCGGTGGTCGGACGTCGATACTTGGGTGCATGCCCCGCCGTCCGCCGCCACACCGGTCCCTGGCTGGCCGTCGCGTGGGTGGCCGGCACCGTGACCGCGGTCGTGATCTCGGTCGTGGCCGTCAACCTGGCCGGATCGAAGGTGACGACGCGGCCGATCACCACCGTGTCGAGGTCGGGGGTCGAGCAGGCGCTGGCCGGCGACGCCACCGTGCTCGCTGCGGGCCGAGGGCTCGGAGTCCGCGTCCGACACCGTCGGCCGCCGACGACCACGGCGGGTCCGGGTCGGGGAGCGACGACTCGTCCGGGTCAGGGTCGGGCGAGCGGCTCGGGATCGGACCGCTCGTCGTCGGGGTCGGGTTCGTCCGGCGACGACGGTTCCAGCGGTGGATCGGGCGGAGGTGGATCGGGCGACGACGGTGGTTCGAGCGGCGGCTCCGGTGGCGGGGGCGGCTCCGGGGGATCGACGACCACGACCGAGCACGAGCACGGCGACGTCACCACGACCACGGTCGCGCCGTCGAACCCGGTGAGCAGGACGGTGTCGGGCAACACGGTGACCGTCCGCTGCACCGGCGACACCATCGCCCTGGTGTCGGCGACCGCGGCGTCAGGGTTCTCGAAGGAGATCGACAGCAGCGGACCCCAAGAGGTGAAGGTGCAGTTCGTCAACCAGCAGACCGACGCCGAGCGTGGAGATCCAGGCCCGGTGCTCCCACGGCTCGGTCGATCTGGGGCTGAGCCGGCTGGGACCGGACCGGAGGGTCGGGTCCTCGACCGCCCGACCTGACGACCGGGCCGGCGCTGTGCTCCACTGACCGTCGTGGAGACGGTCGATCGCCCGGTCGGGCACGGCGACGCAGGACCGTCGAACGCCGGCTCGTGGTCGCGTCGGTGGTCAGCGCCGTCGCCGCCGTGGCCACCATCGCGTGGGCCACGGCCACCAGGAACCACGCCTTCTGGGCCTTCGCCCTGTGGGTCGCGCTCACGCTGGCCGCCGGCGTCTGCGGGATCGTCGCCCTGGTGCGCCTGCCCCGGTCGGCGGCGGTGCGCAACCTGCGCCGGCTCGCCCTGCTCGGCGCGGTCGTGGCCGTGCTGTGCGCCACCCTCGGGCTGGCGGCCTACAGCTCCTCCCGGGCCGACGACTGCCCGACCGACGGCAGCCCGTGCGTCGCCCCGCCCAGCGGTCCCGGCCAGCGCGACCAGACCCCGTAGCCCGAGGCGCGCCATGACCCGGCCTCGATGATCCCGCCTCGATGATCCGGCGTCGGGTGCTGGTCTCCGGGCTCGTGCAGGGCGTGTTCTTCCGCGGCGACCTGCCGGCGCCTGGCCCGCGCCGAGGGGCTCGCCGGTTGGGTGCGCAACCTGCCCGACGGGCGCGTCGAAGCCTGCTTCGAGGGACCGCCGGACGCCGTGGCCCGTCTGGTCGAGTGGTGCGGTCACGGCCCGGACCAGGCGGAGGTCGTCCTCGTCGAGGTGTTCGACGAGCTGCCGTCCGGTGCTGTCGACTTCGTCTGAGTCGAGGCGCTCAGTCCTCGTACTTGAACGACACGTTGAGCTTGGTCCGGAAGGCCGACACCCCGCCGTCCTCGCCGATGACCACGTCGAGCTCGGCGACCTCGGCCACGCGTAGATCGCGGAGGCTCGACGATGCCTTGGACACCGCGGCGGCCGCCGCCTGCTCCCAGCTGCGTGTCGCTCGTCCCCACCAGTTGGATGACCTTGTAGACGCTCTCTGCCATGACGGCCTCCTTCGGGTCGACGGAGCTGTCGATCACCCGTCCACCGTCCCACCACCGCGTCCGCCTGACCACCCCCAAGTCCGGGGGAGCCAGGGAGTCGGCGTCGTCGGTCCGGGGAGGATCAGGTCGAGAAGATCTCGGCCAGCTCGAAGGCGGGGACCACTTCGAGCTGGGCGTAGGTGCACGACGCCGGGTCGCGGTCGGGGCGCCAGTGCAGCAGGCGGGCCGAGTGGCGGAACCGGCCGTTCTGCACCTGCTCGTAGGCGACCTCGGCCACCAGCTCGATGCGCAGCGGGGTCCAGCTGAGGTCCTTCTTGGCGTTCCAGCGGCTGACGGCGCCGGGCATGCGCTTGGTGCCACCGGGATCGGCGGCCCGGGCCTCGGCCTCGGCCCACTCGCGCCACGGGTGGTCGTCGAGCGCGTCCTCGAGATGAGGGGCCAGCTCGGCCAGCAGCTCCTTGCGGCGACGGGCGGTGAAGCTCGACGCCACGCCGACGTGGTGCAGGTGGCCCTCGTCGTCGTAGAGCCCGAGCAGCAGCGAGCCGACGCCGTCGCCGTCCTTGTGCATGCGGAACCCGGCCACCACGCAGTCGGCCGTGCGCTTGTGCTTCACCTTGAACTGCACCCGCTTGTTGGGCTCGTAGCCGCCCGCCCGGCGGCTTGGCCATCACGCCGTCGAGCCCGGCCCCCTCGAACCGGACGAACCAGTCGGCGGCGACGGCGCGGTCGGTGGTCGCCGGGGTGAGGTGCACCATCGGGTCGCCGGCGGGAAGGGCCCCGGCCAGGAGCGCCCGCCGCTCGGTGAGGGGCTCGTCCATCAGGTCGCGGTCGTCGAGGGCGAGCAGGTCGAAGGCCACGAACGAGGCCGGCGTCTCTTCGCTCAAGCCGCTTCACCCGCGACTCGGCCGGGTGGATGCGCTGCTGCAGCGCGTCGAAGTCGAGGCCGTCGGGGCCGGCGACGACGATCTCGCCGTCGACGACGCAGCGGGGCGGGAGCACCTGGAGCAGGCGCTCGACCAGCTCGGGGAAGTAGCGGGTGAGCGGTCGCTCGTTGCGGCTGCCGAGGACGATCTCGTCGCCGTCGCGGAACACGATGCAGCGGAACCCGTCCCACTTGGGCTCGAACACCATGCCCTCCCCCTCGGGGATCGACGTCGATCGACTTGGCCAGCATCGGCGCGACGGGCGGCATGACAGGGAGATCCACGGCGGGAACCTTACGCACAGTTGAGGCCGACGTTCTGCGGGCGTGCCACCACGGTCAGGGAGCGGTCAGCGGATCGGCGGTTCTGACCCCCGGATCGGTTCGCTGAGCGGGAGGAATCGGCGCCGAAACCGGAGCCGGGTCAGGAGGGGTGGTGGTCGTGCTCAGGGGATGGGTGGATCGGTCCACTCGGGAGCGGGCGGCGCGCCGGTGCGCAGCCGATCGAGCAGGCGCACCGGGTCGTCGTCGCACAGCAGCAGCGATCGGCTCTCGGCGCGGAGCAGCCCGTCGGCGACCCCCCGATCGAGGAAGGCGACGAGGTGGTCGAAGTAGCCGTCGACGTCGAGCAGGCCGACCGGCTTGGCGTGGATGCCGAGCTGGGTCCAGGTGACCGCTTCGACGACCTCCTCGATGGTGCCGTAGCCGCCGGGCAGGGCGACGAAGGCGTCGGACAGCTCGGACATCAGGGCCTTGCGCTCGTGCATCGACGACGACGCTGTGCAGCTCGGTCAGCCCGCTGTGGGCGACCTCGCGCTCGAAGAGCTTCTCGGGGAGCACGCCGATGACCTCGCCGCCGGCCGGCCAGCGCGGCGTCGGCGACGATGCCCATGAGCCCGACCGATGCGCCGCCGTAGACGACGCCGATGCCCTCGCGGGCGAGCAGCTGGCCGAATCCGGCGGCGGCCACCGCGAAGGCCGGGCGGTTGCCGGAGGTCGATCCGCAGTAGACGCACACCCGGCGAAGCTTCGACATGGCCGGGACCCTACCGGTGCGCCCCACTCCGGCCGACGCCGATTCGCCGCGCCGTCGCGGCCGACGGGCGCATTCGGTCCCCCGTGGGGTCGGCCGATACTGTGGCCGCCATGTCGGAACACTCCATGAGCGAGCGCATCGAGCAGCTGCAGAAGCGCAAGGAAGAGGCGCTCCACGCCGGGTCGGAGCGCTCGGTCGAGCGCCAGCACGCCAAGGGCAAGCTGCTCGCCCGCGAGCGCATCGAGTTCCTGCTCGACCCGGGCTCGTTCCACGAGCTCGACATGCTCGCCCGTCACCGGGTGCCGGCCGACCTGCATCGAGGAGCGCCCCTACACCGACGGCGTGATCACCGGGTGGGGCACGATCGACGGCCGCAAGGTGTTCGTGTTCTCCCAGGACTTCACCGTGTTCGGCGGCGCGCTGGGCGAGGTGTTCGCCGAGAAGATCCACAAGGTGATGGACCTCGCCCTGTCGGTCGGCGCGCCGCTCATCGGCCTCAACGACGGCGCCGGCGCCCGCATCCAGGAGGGCGTCGTCTCGCTGGCCAGCTACGGCGGCATCTTCCACCGCAACGTGCTGGCGTCGGGCGTGACCCCGCAGATCAGCGTCATCCTCGGCCCGTGCGCCGGCGGCGCCGTCTACAGCCCGGCCATGACCGACTTCATCTTCATGGTCGACGAGAGCTCGCACATGTTCATCACCGGCCCCGACGTGGTGAAGACGGTGACCGGCGAGGAGGTCACCCTCGAGGAGCTCGGCGGCGCCAAGAGCCACGCCTCCAAGTCGGGCGTGGCCACGTTCGTGTCGCCCGACGAGCAGGCCTGCCTCGAGGACGTCCGCTTCCTGTTCTCGTTCCTGCCGTCGAACAACCTCGAGGCGCCGCCCTACTTCCCGCCGAGCGACGCTCCCGACCGGCTCTGCCCGGCGCTCGTCGACATCATGCCGGCGAGCTCGAACCTGCCCTACGACATGAAGGCGGTCATCCGCGAGGTCGTCGACGACGGCGAGTTCTTCGAGTACTTCCCCAAGTGGGCCGGCTCGATCGTGTGCGGGTTCGCCCGGCTCGACGGCCACCCGGTCGGCATCGTCGGCAACCAGCCGATGATGCTGGCCGGCGTGCTCGACATCGAGTCGTCCGAGAAGGCGGCCCGCTTCGTGCGCACCTGCGACGCCTTCAACATCCCGCTCGTCACCTTCGTCGACGTGCCCGGCTTCCTGCCCGGCGTCGACCAGGAGTACGGCGGCATCATCCGCCACGGCGCCAAGCTGCTCTACGCCTACTGCGAGTCCACCGTGCCCCGCATCCAGGTCATCACCCGCAAGGCCTACGGCGGCGCCTACGTGGTGATGAACTCCAAGTCGATCGGCGCCGACCTGGCCTTCGCCTGGCCGTCGGCCGAGCTGGCCGTCATGGGCCCGCAGGGCGCGGTCGAGATCCTCTACCGGCGGGAGCTGCAGAACGTGGCCGACCCGATCGCCCGCCGGGCCGAGCTGGTCGACGAGTACACCGAGCGGTTCGCCAACCCCTACGTGGCGGCCGAGCGCGGGCTTCGTCGACGACGTGATCGACCCGAGCCGAGACCCGTGTCAAGCTGATCGCCGGGCTCGAGATGCTGCGCTCGAAGCGCGAGGAGCTGCCGCACCGCAAGCACGGGAACATCCCGCTCTGATGGCCGAGCCGCAGCCCGGTGCCGACGGTGGTCGTGGCTGAGGTGCGGCCCACGCCGACCGACGAGGAGCTGGCCGCCATCATGGCCGCGGTCGAGGTCGCCTGGCCCCGCCCGGTCGTGGCCCCGGTCGACGACGACGGGCCGTCGCGCTGGCGGTTCTCGGGTCGCTGGTGGTCGCGCCCCCTGCCCAACCCGCCGCGACCGCCCGTAGCTCCCCGCTCGCCCCCTCCTGTCCCTCCTGTTCTGGCGCCGATAGGTCGCGGTGAGCGCGAGATATCCGGGGTGAGAACGCCGGGTGACCGCGCGAACGCGGGCGATGAGAATTCGATGAGTCGTGAACCGATCGGGGTCGTGTCCCCGTACCCTCGCCGTGATGCGCGGCGACCGAGGGTTCACGCTCGACGAGGTGCTCCCGGCGTTCCGCGACTCGTCGGCGTGGTTCCTGTCCACGTTCGAGGCCGTGGAGCGGGCCCGGTGGGGCGAGCCGGGCCTGGGCGAGTGGTCGGTGCTCGAGCTGGCCGCCCACGCCAGCCGGGCCTACCTCACCATCGAGCGCTACCTCCAGCCCGAGCGGCCAGATCGACTGCACGTCGGGGGCCGAGTACTTCCGACGGGCCATGCACGCGTCCGGATGCCAACCTGGCCATCGCGGCCCGGGGCCGCGACGAGGTCGCCGCGCTGGGCGAGGACCCGGTCAGCGCGGTGCGCGAGCGGGCCGCATCGGCCCTCGCCGCGGTCGAGACCGCACCTGCCGGAGCGGTGTGCGTCACCGCGGTCGGCACGCTCTCGCTCGGCGACTACCTCGGCACCCGGGTGGTCGAGCTCACCGTGCACACCCTCGACCTGGCCGCCGCCGGTCGGGCACACGACCGCCGAGCCGCCCGAGTCGGCCGCGTACGTGTCGCTGATCGTGCTGACGGCCATGGCGGCCCAGCCGTCGTCGTCGGTGCTGCTGCGGGCGCTCACCGGGCGGGCCACGCTGCCCCAGGGCTTCAACGTCTTCCCCTGACGGGCCCGATGTCCTCCCAGCGTGCTCCCGGCCGACTCCTCCGGGCCGGTCGACTACAACGGGGGCCGTGGAGCTGACGACGGTGGCCGACGACGAGGCGGTGGTGCACGACGGCTTCGACGTCCGTCGCTACCCCGACCTCGAGCCCGACCACGTCTACGAGCTCGACGGCTTCGCGTTCCGCACCCTGGCCCGACCGGCCGGCGAGCACCTCTGCACCTTCGCCACGGTCAACGACGTGCACTTCGGCGAGGTCGAGTGCGGCATCATCGAGGGCCTCGACATCGGGCCGACGTTCGCGGTGGCCGAGGGCGAGCAGCCCTACCCGCAGATGATGAACCGGGCCGCGGTGGCCGAGATCGAGGCCATCGACCCGACCGTGGTGGTGGTGAAGGGCGACCTGACGTCGCGGGGCACGGTCGAGGAGTACCAGGACTTCCTCGACGTCTACTCGGTCTTCGGCGATCGGCTGCACCACATCCGGGGCAACCACGAGAGCTACAACCACGCCACCTTCGCCACCGACGCGCCCGTTCGTGGTCGACGTCCCCGGCGCCCGGCTCGCGGTGATCGACACCTCGCTCGACGGCAAGGCGTCGGGCGGGGTCACGGCCGACACGCTGGCGTGGCTCGACGACCTGGCCGCCGACCGACGGCCCGCCGATCCTGCTGTTCGGCCACCACCACGTGTGGAGCCCCGAGTCGTCGAACCGGCCCGACAACTACTTCGGCATCAACCCCGACGACAGCGAACGGCTGGTCGAGCTGGTGGCCCGGCGGCCCCGCGATCCGCGGCTACTTCGCCGGCCACACCCATCGCAACCGGGTGCGCCGGTTCGGGCTGACGCGTGACGTGCCGTGGGTCGAGGTCGCCTCGGTGAAGGAGTTCCCCGGCTCGTGGGCCGAGTACCGCGTGTACGAGGGCGGCGTCCTGCAGATCCACCGGCGCATCTCGTCGCCCGAGGCCCTGGTGTGGACGCGAGAAGACCCGCCACCTCTACGCCGACACCTTCTTCGACTACTCCTTCGGCGGCCTCGGCGACCGCTGCTTCGCCATCCGCCGCGACCGACCCGTGACCGAGGCCGGCCGGCAGGCGCTGGGGGACCTGCGGGTCGATCGACCTGTCGACGGTGCTGGCCGGGCCCGGGTGCGCCCGCTACCTGGCCGACTTCGGCGCCGACGTGATCAAGGTCGAGCGACCCGGCGCCGGCGACTCGGTCCGCGAGATGGGCTGGCGCGATCCCCGCGACGACGTCACGTTCTTCTCGAAGATCGTCGGCCGGGGCAAGCGGACGATCGTGCTCGACCTCAAGACCGCCGGAGGGGCTCGACGCCATGCGTCGCCTGTGCGACTCGGCCGACGTGCTGGTCGAGAACCTGCGGCCCGGCAAGCTCGAGGCCCTGGGGCTCGCGCCCGACGACCTGATCGCCCGCAACCCCCGGCTGGTCGTCACCCGGGTCAGCGGGTTCGGCCAGGACGGGCCCTACGCCGTCGCGCCCCGGCTTCGCCACGCTGGCCGAGGCCATGTCGGGCTTCGCGGCCATCAACGGCGAGCCCGACGGCCCGCCGCTGCTGCCCCCGATCGCCCTCACCGACGAGGTCACCGCGCTGGTGGCCGCCTTCGCCACCATGGTCGCGGTGCACAGCGGCGTGGGCCAGGTCGTCGACGTCAACCTGCTCGAGTCGCTCTTCCAGCTGATGGGACCGCTGCCCTCGGCCTACGCCCTGCTCGGCTACGAGCAGCCCCGGCTGGGCTCGGGCATCCCCTACTCGGTGCCCCGCAGCACCTACCGCACCGCCGACGATCGCTGGGTGGCCGTCAGCACGTCGGCCGAGTCGGTGGCCCGGCGGGTGCTCGACCTGGTGGGCGTGGGCGACGACGAGCGCTTCCACTCCTTCGCCGGACGGGTGGCCCACCGCGACGAGCTCGACGCGGCCATGGCCGGCCTGGATCGCCGCCCGCGACCTCGACACCGTGCTCGCCGAGTTCGACGCGGCCCATGCCGCGGCCGCCCCGGTGATGACCATGGCCGACCTGGCCGTCGATCCGCACATGGTGGCCCGCGAGGCCGATCGTCGAGGTCGACGGCACGCCCATGCAGGGGCTGATCGCCCGCCTGTCCGAGACGCCCGGCCACATCCGCTGGGCCGGCCGTCCCATGGGCGCCGACACCGACGAGGTCCTGGCCGAGCTCGACGGCGACCCCGACCGCCCGACGACCCCGACGACGACGAGACGTTCTGAAGGACCGGCCTGATCGCCAACGCCAGCCCGGACCTTCAGAACCTGCACTCGTCGGAACCTGTCCCCTGAGCGACGTGAGCGAGGTCGTTGGTGGGACAGGTTCGCGGTGCTCGGTCAGCCCGAGGAGGTCAGTCGCTCGAGAAGACGGGGGCCGACCTGGGGTTCCGGTCGTCGATCACCTCGGTGCAGCCGCCGCCGTTGCGCTTGGCCTGGTACATGGCGGCGTCGGCCTCGCTCACCAGCGCCTCGGCGTCGACCCCCGGCCGGTCGACCAGCACCAGCCCGATGCTCAGGCCGACCTCGACCGACACCGACAGCTCGTCCGACGGGGTCGGACAGGCGAGATCGGCTCGCTGACCGCCGTGCGGATGCGATCGGCCAGGTCGACCACGGCGTCGAGATCGCCGACGTCCTCGCACAGCACCAGGAACTCGTCGCCGCCGAACCGGGCGACGGTGTCACCCGACCGAACCGTGGCCGACAGTCGGCCGGCGGTCTCGACCAGCACGACGTCGCCGGCGTCGTGGCCGTAGGTGTCGTTGACCGGCTTGAACCGGTCGAGGTCGAGGAACATCACCGCCACCACCTCGTCGACCCGTTGCATGCGGCTGAGCACGACCCTCAGCCGGTCGAGGAACAGCGGCCGGTTGGGCAGCCCGGTGAGCACGTCGTGCATCACCTGGTACTGCAGCTGCTCGTTGGTCGACTCGAGCGAGCGGGCGAGCCGGAGGTTCTCGAAGATCACGACGCCCTGTCGGATCAGCAGCAGCGTGATCGAGCGCGACGCCGAGCCAGAACACCACGTCGCCCACGATGATCGGGTCCTGCATGGTCGCGCCGATCGCGCTCATGCCGAGGACGATCGCCACCGGCCCGTACGGCATCAGCAGGGCCAGGCGGCTGCGATCGCGATCGACGTCGAGCGAGCTGGCGTGCACGGGAGGGTGGCGGGTGGCGTGCAGGGCCCCGAGGGCGATGAGCAGGTAGCCGGCGACCCAGGCCGTGTTCGAGATCTCCGAGACGGGGTTGTCCCGCAGGGACGTGTAGGCGAACAGGCTGTCGGCGATGGCGAAGGCAGCCGAAGCCGACGGCGACGAACGCCGGTCGCCACCCGCCCGGCCGGGTCGCACCGCACGAAGGCGATGATGAGGATGGTGATCAGCACGGCGTCGCCGGCCGGGTAGGCGAGGCCGATGGCCCGCTCGAGCCGCGTGCCGCCGCCGTCGTGGAGGGTGGGGCCGAGCACGGTGACCCAGCTGATCCACAGCACCGACGTGGCCACGATCAGGCCGTCGAGCAGGGCGCGGGCCCGGCCCGTCTGGGTGCCGGGGGACGACGGGAAGTAGAGCATGCCGGCCACCGCGAGCGGGACGGCCAGCAGGAAGAAGACGTCGGCGGCCGAGGGGAAGGGCGTGACGATGCCCTGGATGGTCTCGAACCACGTCCAGATCATCTGGCCGACGGCCCAGGTCGCGCAGGAGGCGGCCACCAGCAGCCACCCGGTGTGCCATGCGTTCCCCTGCGATGACCGGCGCCGCCCGCAGGCACGACCAGGTCGGCGAGGAGGGGGGCGATGACCTGGGCGATGTTGCCGATGTTGCGGGACAGGTCCGGGCCGGCCGACGCCGAGCCCGAGCACCAGCGCGAGGAGGCCCACGATCGCGGCCGCGCCCGCCATGGCGGCGTCGAAGGTCTTGTCCCGCCCGACCTTCGGCCCTCTCCCGGCCGAGGCCGGGTCACTCACTGGTGGCGACCTCGATGCGGTCCTGCCGCCACTCGCGGGCGATGTCGAGGGCGTTGTCGGCCCGATCGAGGATCTCGTCGGTGTTGAACCCGTGAGCCGGGTAGCAGGCGACGCCGGCCCAGAGCGTCAGCCCGGGGGCCTCGGTGGTGATGCGCCGGCGGATGCGCTCGACCGTCCAGATCGCGCCGTTCTCGGCGGTGTCCTCGAGCACCAGGGCGTAGCCGCCGTCGAGCAGGCGGCAGGCGGTGTCGGCCTCGCGGATGGTGGAGGTGATGCACTCGGCGACGGACTTCGGGTTGGCCGGGCGGGGGAGGCCGGATTCGAGCCCTTCGATGACCTCCAGCAGCACCACGGCGACCGGCTCGAGCTGGCGGCGAGCGGCGGCGATGCGGGCGTCGAGGGCCACGGTGAAGTAGCCCTCGCTGAACAGCCCGGTGGCCCCGTCGGTGAGGGCGTCACCGCTGGAGTTGCGGCGCACGGAGGTGAGCTGGATGCGGCTGGCCAGCTTGGTCTCGAGCTCGGTGCGGGCCTCGGACTCCTTCTCGACCTGCTCGGCCAGCTCGTCGACCTTGTCCTCGAGCTCGTCCACCCGGGCGTTGGCGTTGCGCAGGCGGCCGACCAGGCGGACGACGGCCACGCCGGTCACGAGCGCGATGGCACCGGCGACGACGGCCAGGGCCACCTGGTGCCAGACAGCAGAGGCAGCCCCGAGCGCGAGACCCAGGAGCCCCACGGTGAGGCCAATCACAGCTCGGCGATCCACGCCCATCCATCGGCCCGACTCGCCCCGATTCAAGCGGCTCGCCCTTCGAATCCCGGAGAAGTCCGCTACTCGGCGCGGTGGGCGACGACGATGTCGACGATGTCGGCCATGATCCGGCCCAGCTCGAAGTCCTTGGGCGTGTAGACGGCGGCGATCCCGAGCTGCTCGAGGCGGGGCCGGTCGTCGGTGGGGATGATGCCCCCGACGATGATCGGGGCGTCGCTGCCCGCCTCGCGCACCAGGCGCAGCACGTCGGGCACCAGCTCGAGGTGGCTGCCGGACAGGATCGACAGGCCGATCACGTCGACGTCCTCGTCACGGGCCACGGCCGCGATCTGCTCCGGTGTGAGGCGGATGCCCTGGTAGATGACCTCCATGCCGGCGTCCCGGGCGGCCACCGCGATCTGCTCGGCACCGTTGGAGTGGCCGTCGAGGCCCGGCTTGGCCACGAGGAAGCGCGGCGGACCGCCGGGCAGGGCCTTCACCCGGTCGGCGGTGTCACGCAGCGTGGTGGACATTCCACCGAGTCCGGCGGCCGCGGCCACGCCGGTGGGCGCCCGGTACTCGCCGAACTCCTCGCGCAGCACCCCGGCCCACTCGCCGGTGGTGCCGCCCGCATGGGCCAGGTCGATGGTGGCCGGCATGATGTTCTCGCGGCTCTGGCGCGACCCGGCGCAGCTCGTCGAGCGAGCGCTTGACCGCGTCGCTGTCGCGGTTGGACCGCCAGGCCTGGATGTCGGCGATGAGCTCGTCCTGCACGGCCGGGTCGACCTTCATGATGTTCTCTTCGCCGCCGAGCGGGGACTCGGCCGTCTCGGTGAAGGCGTTGACGCCGACGACGACCTGCTCGCCGGACTCGATGCGGCGGGTGCGCTCGGTGTTGGACGACACGAGGCGACCCTTGAGCTCGTCGATGGCCTCGAACGCCCCGCCCAGCGCCAGCACGTCGTCGAGCTCGGCCTGGGCCGCGTCGATCAGCTCGGCCGTCTTGGCCTCGATCACGTGGCTGCCGGCGAAGATGTCGTCGTACTCGAGCAGGTCGGTCTCGAACGCGAGCACCTGCTGGATGCGCAGCGACCACTGCTGGTCCCACGGGCGGGGCAGCCCGAGGGCCTCGTTCCACGCCGGCAGCTGCAGCGAGCGGGCCCGGGCGTCCTTCGACAGCGTCACCCCGAGCGCCTCGAGCACGATGCGCTGCACGTTGTTCTCGGGCTGCGCCTCGGTGAGCCCGAGCGAGTTGACCTGCACGCCGTAGCGGAACCGGCGGGCCTTGGGGTCGGTCACGCCGTAGCGCTCCTCGGTGAGGCGGTCCCACATCCGGGTGAAGGCCCGCATCTTGCAGGTCTCCTCGACGAAGCGGATGCCGGCGTTCACGAAGAACGAGATCGACGCCACGACGGCGGCGAACTTCTCGGGCTCGACCTGGCCCGAGTCGCGCACGGCGTCGAGCACGTCGATGGCCGTGGCCAGGCTGTAGGCGATCTCCTGCACCGGGGTCGCGCCGGCCTCCTGCAGGTGGTAGCTGCAGACGTTCATGGGGTTCCACCGGGGGATCCATTCGGCGCAGAACGCGATCATGTCGACGATCAGCCGGCGGCTCGGCTGCGGCGGGAAGATGTAGGTGCCGCGGCTGAGGTACTCCTTGATGATGTCGTTCTGGGTGGTGCCCCGCAGCTCACGCGAGGCGACACCGTGGTCCTCGGCGTTGGCGACGTAGAGGCCGAGCAGCCACGCGGCCGGCGCGTTGATGGTCATCGACGTGTTCATCTCGCCCTGCGGGATGCCGTCGAGCAACTGGGCCATGTGGCCGAGGTGGGACACCGGCACGCCCACCTTGCCGACCTCGCCCCGGGCGTGGGGGTCATCGGGGTCGTAGCCCGTCTGGGTCGGCAGGTCGAAGGCGATCGACAGGCCGGTCTGGCCCTTGGCCAGGTTGGTGCGGTAGAGCTCGTTCGAGGCCTTGGCCGTGGAGTGCCCCGAGTAGGTGCGCATCAGCCACGGCTTGTCGCGCGTGGCGGCCGGTCCATCTCCTGGTGCCATGTCCTCCATGCTCCCACCCGTGCCGCGCCCCTGTCACCCTGAGCGGAGGGCGGCCTGCACCGCGGCGGTGGCGGCCTGGCCGGCGACGTGGAGGGCCTCGGGGCTGCGGGTGGTGCGGCTCAGCAGGAAGGCGCCCTCGATGAGGCAGAACAGCTCGACCGTCAGCTCCCTGGCGCGGGCCGGCGCGATGCCGGCCTCGGTGAGGCGAAGCTCGAGCACCCGGAGCCACGACTCGAAGGCGTCGGACGCGGCGAGGCGCATGGGCTCGCTCGTGCTGGCGACCTCGAGGGCGACGGTGGCGATCGGGCAGGCGTCGGCGTAGTCGGTCATCTGCACCACGGTCGCGGCGCCGTCGAAGAACGCGCTGGTGGCCTCGACGACGTCGACGCCCTCGCCGAAGTAGGCCTCGACGAGCCGCAGGTAGGTGAGGCCTCCCTCGCGCAGCGCCGCCGCGCCCAGCTCCTCCTTGCCGCCGGGGAAGAAGTGGTAGAGCGAGCCGTAGGGCGCGTCGCTGGCGGTGAGGATGGCCTTGATGCCGGTGCCGGCGTAGCCCTGGCGGCGGAACAGCTCACCGCTGGCCTCGAGGATGCGCTCGCGGGTGCCGCCGGACTTGTTCTCGCTCATGGCTGCGAGCATACTCACTAGATCGATCGATCTACTTTCGATCGCGACGCGAAGGAGCCCCCGTGTACAAGGCCACCGTGCGATGGATGATCACCCGCAACATCGAGGCGCTGAACGGCGGCGACCACGGCCCCGTGCTGGCCATGTTCGCCTCCGACGCCACGCTCACCTTCCCGGGATCGAGCACGTTCTCGACCGAGTTCCGCGACCCGAGGCCCGGGCGGGCCGCCTACGCGACCCACCGCGGCCGCGACGAGATCGAGCGCTTCCTGCAGCGCTACACGGCGGCCGGCATCCAGATGGTCGTCGAGGACATCCTCGTGAACGGTGCTCCCTGGAAGGCTCGCGCCATGGTTCGGGTGCACGTCTGGTCGCCGGGCCCCGACGGCGGCGACCGCTACAGCAACCGGGCGGTGCTGGCGGTGCAGACCCGCTGGGGCAAGATCGTCCGCCAGGAGGACTACGAGGACACCGAGCGGGCCACGGCCTTCGACACCCTGCTCCGCGCCGAGGCCGAGGCCGCCCGGGCCACGATCTCCGCCTGACCCCACCGAACCTGTCCCGACCCGGTGCCCGATCGGGCGCGCCAGAGGGACAGGTTCGAGTTCGGCGGGCCGTGATCAGGCAGATGCGATCCGGTCAGGCCTCGGCCAGGCGGGCGAGCAGGTCGACGACCCGCGCCGGGTCGCACAGGAAGGGGGAGTGGTCGAGCGGCCAGGTCACGACTTCGCTGCACCGGGCGGCCATCAGGCGCTGCAGGTCGGGGTGCACGCCCTGGTCGTGATCGCACACGACGTAGGTCGACGGCCGCGTGCGCCACGACGCGACGGTCGGGGACTGGGTGAAGGTCGCCATCGGCTGGGCGTCGAGGTGGGCGAGGGCCCAGTCGATGCTGGCCTGGTCGCAGTCGTTGTAGAGGCACTCGGCCGCGCCGCCGGCCGACAGGGTGATGCTCCCGTCGTCGTGGATGTCGAACGCGTCGGCGAGGCTGGGCCGACCCTCGTGGGAGATCGCGGCGAGCCGCGGGTCGTCGCCACCGGCGGTGGCACACGACTCGTGCTCGTCGATGCAGAACGCGGCGAGGTACACGAGTCGCCGCACCGCGGGGTGGGCCCCGGCCTCGGTGATCACCGCCCCGCCGTAGGAGTGGCCGACGAGCAGGACATCGCCGTCGATGCCGTCGAGCGCGGCCCGCACCGCGGCCGCGTCGCCGTGGAGGTCACCGAGCGGACCGGGGTCGGCCCCGTGGCCCGGCAGGTCGAGGGCGAGCACGTCGTGGCCGGCCTCTCGGAGCGGCTCGACCACCCGATCCCAGCACCACGCCCCGTGCCACGCGCCGTGCACCAGCACGATGGTCGAGCTCATGGCGGCGATGTTCGCAGGTCGTTCGCGGGTCCGGGGCGATCCTGTCCGAGTCGTGCACCCGTCGCGTCCGAGCTCGGACGAGCACGGGAGGGCCGTGGGCGTCAGGAGCGGAGCGGGTGGGTCGACCCGGCGCTGCGGTGGGGTGGGTCGAAGGGGGAGAACGGGTCGACGGGCATGACGACGGCGTCGGCCAGCAGGTCGAGGTACAGCGGGCGGGGGATGTCGACGGCGCCGAGCGACGTGAGGTGCGGCGTCGTCCACTGCACGTCGAGCAGGACCGCACCGCCGTGGCGCAGCCGGTCGACCAGGCCGAGCAGCGCCACCTTGGACGCGTCCCGCGCGTCGTGGAACATCGACTCGCCGGCGAAGAACCCGCCGATGCTCACGCCGTAGAGGCCGCCGACCAGGCGGCCGTCCTCGAACGTCTCGACGCTGTGGGCCCAGCCCAGGTCGTGCAGGGTCGAGTAGGCCCGGATGATGTCGGGCGAGATCCAGCCGCCGTCGCGTGCGGGGTCGGCGCAGCGTTGGATGACGGCCTCGAAGGCGGTGTCGACCCGCACCTCGTAGCGTCGGTCCGACTGGCGCAGCGACCGGGTGATGCGCAGGCCGTCGAGCGGGAGCACCCCTCGCGGATCGGGCGACCACCACGCGATGCGGGGTCCGCGCCCGATCGGCATGGGGAACAGGCCGGAGCGATAGGCGGCCAGCAGCGTCCCCGGTTCGAGGTCCGCGCCCACGCCGACCACACCCGCCTCGTCGGCGACGGTGGGCGACGGGAACCCCCAGGGAGTCGGGGGTGGCTCGATCGGCACGCCCGCGTTTCTACACGAACCGCCCTCGTGGGCGGAACGCGATGCCGCCTAGCGGCTGTAGTCGTAGAAGCCGGCGCCGGACTTCCGGCCGAGCTGGCCGGCGGTCACCATGCGGCGCAGCAGCGGCATGGCCGCGTAGTTCGGGTCTCGGAACTCGGTGTAGAGGGCGTCGAGGATGGCCAGCGAGGTGTCGAGCCCGACCAGGTCGAGCAGCGCCAGCGGACCCATCGGGAAGTTGCAGCCGCCCTTCATGGCCGTGTCGATGTCGTCACGGCTGGCGGTGCCGTTCTCGAGCATGCGCACCGCGTTGTTGAGGTAGGGGAACAGCAGGGCGTTGACGATGAAGCCGGCGCGGTCGCTGACCTCGACCGGGCTCTTGCCACAGGCCTCGGCGAAGGCCCGGACGTCGGCGATGGTGTCGTCGCTGGCGGTGAGCGGCCGGACGATCTCGACCAGGCTCATCATCGGCGCCGGGTTGAAGAAGTGGACGCCGCAGACCCTGTCGGCACGGGTCGTCTCCATGGCCATCTCGATGACCGGGAGGGTGGAGGTGTTGGTGGCGAGGATCGTGTCGTCCTTGCAGACCTCGTTGAGCTCGCGGAAGAGCTCCTTCTTGATCTCGAGGTCCTCGACGACGGACTCGATGACCAGGTCGCACTCGGCCAGGTCGTGCAGGCGCGACGTGGCGGTCACCAGGGCGAGGGTCGAGTCCCGCTCCTCCTCGGTGAGCTTGCCCCGCTCGACCTGCTTGGCCAGGGACTTCTCCAGCGAGGTGACCATGGCATCGGCCGTCTCCTGCTTGCGGGACCGCAGCACGACCTGGTGACCGGTCTTGGCCGCCACCTCGGCGATGCCCGCCCCCATGATCCCCGACCCCACGATGCCAACGCTCTTGATCGTCATGGCGGAAGAGGTTACCGATCGGTAGCTTGCGCTGCCAAGAGGACGCGGATCAGCGGCTCCCGGCGGTGATGTCGCAGGTCAGGATCCGGTCGGGCTCGACCGACGACCTCAGTGGACCGCGGTCAGCCAGGGGTCGGTGATGTCGAGGTACCGCTCGACCTTCATCACCTGCTCCCACTCCGCGAGCATCTCCGCGGCCTCACCGGACGGCTCCCGGCCTTCGCCCTCCCGGGCTTCCGCCTCGGAGGTGAAGTAGGCGACCTGGGTGAACTCGTCATCGCCGAAGTACGCGGTGACCGCGCCAAGGAGGTCCGGTCGTACGTCGCTCAGGATCGGATCCGACTCGTGCTCGAGCTGGACGGCACGATCCCGGCTGGTGACATGGCCTTCCATCACCTGGACGAAGTGGGCCTCGTCGAGGTCACCGTGGGTCATCAGCTCGACGTCGTCCGTGTCGTGGAATCGCACGGGTCCGTCGAAGCACTGCTCGGTCTCCTTCCACCAGCGGTCCTGTTCCGGCCGATCGCTGTTGCGCTGGGCCGCCTCGGCGCTCTCGAACCGAGCGACCAGGATGCAGTCGCCGGTCGAGGTGCAACCGCCGGTGGAGCCCAGGTACCCGATCGCACCGGGCATCAGGTCTCGCTCCCACTTCTCGAGTTGGCGGTGTACGGCCTCGGGGTCGTTCGCCTTGCCTTCGATCACCTGGATGAACATCGCTGTCCCCCTCGCTCTCGGGTCCTCACTGCGAGCGTGAACCCGGGGCGGTGCGGGGTCAAGGGGGTCGAGGCCGACCGCCGTCGTGGCCGAGGCCGACCGCCGTCGCGGCCGAGGCCGACCGCTCAGGGAGCGGGAATCGGCTCGCGGAAAGCCGCTCGCACGCGGCTCAGAGCGGCGATCCCTCGCGGCGCCGCAGCAGCAGGCCGGCCAGGCCCGCCGCGGCGACGACCGCGACGGAGGCACCGACGAACGGGCCGGCGCTCCAGCTCGTCGACGCGATCACCAGGCCGGCGCCGAGAAGCACGACGGCCCCGATGGCGAGCGCCACGGTCCACCAGCTCCGCAGGCTGGTCAGCAGCGCAGCCACGGAGAGACCGGCCAGGACCAGCCCGAGGACGAGCTTCAACGCCGTGCTGCGATCGTCCCAGACGGCCAGCGCCATCAACGCGGCGGCGACGACCGAGGTCATCGGCACGAGGATCTTGGCCAGTTGGGAACCACCGAAGCCGGGTGAGGTCAGACCGTGGGCCAGCCGGAACGTCCAGCGCAGCGCGCCCAGCAGGGGTCGGAGCACCGAGAGCCCCTTCTCGGCCGCGACCTCGTCGATCGCACCGGTGGCGACCGACATCGCCTGGGTGGCCAGGGCGGTCATGCGGTCAGATCCGAGCTCGCCCTCCAGACGATCCTGGCCGACGAGGCAGTTGGTGAAGACCTCCACGACAGTGGCGGCCGACGCTCGGTCGTCGAGCTGCGCGGCCGCCTCGAGGAACACCGAATCGCCGGTGGTCCGGGCGGCGCCGGCGTCGCGATCGGCTGCGACGTAGGTACGGACCTGGCGCAGCTCGTCACGGGCGATCTGCAGCTGCACGCGCGTCGCGACCATGCGGCCGAGCTGACGCCGGGCCAGGGTGACCGCCGTGCGGCGATCTTGCGTGGGGTCGGCGACGGCCTCGAGCAGCTCGGCGATCCTCGCCGGGCCCCCTGCCAGGCCCGGCTGCTGGACGAGCCAGTCGTAGTCGGGCCCCGCCGGTGGGCCGGTGGCGATGCGGAACAGGTCATCGGCCAGCTCGGGGATCGGTTTGGCGGTCGCGAGGAGCGCATCGGGGTCGACCAGCATCTCGATGATGCGCATGGCGCCGTCGAGACGGCCCCACATCCAGTCGTTGGCGCGCCAGCCTCCTCGGTAGAAGGCGCCGAAGTGATTGAACTGGACGCCGGTGAGCTTGGCGTCGGGCGTGCTGCGACCGTCGAAGCAGTTGGGGGCGTTGGCGCTGAGCTGCACGAGATCGATGCGTTGCGGGTTGGGGGAGACCGACGAGGAGCTGGCCGTGAGGAGCACGTCGAGCGCCTGGACGGCCCGCCAGACGGCGTCGGCTCCGACCGCCCCGACGCCCACGGCGGCGCGCACCAGCGTCTGGATGTCCGCCAGGTCGTTCGACAGCAGCTCGGCGGGAGCGGAGGGTGCAGGTGACGCGTCCACCTGGGCCCTGATCGCGGGCACCCGATCGGTGAGCACGTCGTACGCCGCGACCACGGCGTCGCGCACCGGGTCGTCCGCATCGAGGCTCGACGCCAGCACGGCTGACACCGCGTCGCGTTGCTCGGCGAGCGCGGTGAGGTCGTCGCCGACCGCTCGCGTGATGCTGCGACGAAGCAGGTCCTGCACGAGCAGCAACGCTTGGCGCCGGGACACCCGTCGGCCCTCGGCGGCGGCGTCGGCGGTCGTCGGGGTCGGAACGGCGGACGCATCAGCTGAGTCGACCAGAGCGGCCAGCGAGAGCCATCCGCGCTGGTCGCTGATCACAGGTTGGAGGGCCTCGGCGGCGCGCAGCAGATCCGGCGCGGTCCCGTCGTCGATCGTCAGGGCCCGTCGGGCCCGGCTGAGGGCACGCTGGTCGTCCGACCGTCCGAGGATGGCGCGCAGCTGGCGCACGATGTTCTGCTCGCGGGGGATGAGCAGCGTGCCGGTCATGACGCCGAGCAGGTCGGGTGCCGGGAGACCGAACGGTGGCGGCGGCGCCATCCCGTCGGAGCCCGAGAGCGGGCTGACGTAGCAGATGACGCGTCGGACGGGCCCCTGGCTGGGCTGGTCGCGGATCTGGTCGTAGACCTGGTCGATCGGCTCGTTGGCCACCAGCCCGCCGTCGAGGACGTACCGGGTCGACGTGGGATCGCCGGGACGCACGAACTCGGCGACCGGACCCATGTCGACGGGGCCGGCGCCCGCATCGATGCGACTGGCCTCGAACGCCATGGGAAAGGACGCGCTCGATCGCGCGGCTCGGGCGAGCTGGGCGACCACGCCTGGCTGGTCGAACGCGGCCGGGCCGTCGGTCGAGAAGGCGTAGAGGCCGAGGTAGCTCGTGCTGGTCACCGGCGAGCCGAGCGCATCGGTGAACCGCACGCTGTTGCCGTCCATCAGCGTGCTCGTGACGGTGAGGTGGACGGGAGGGAGGCCGCGTCGCCGGCGGGCGGCGTCGGTCCCGATGGGTGTCGCGCCCTTGACGCGCAGGTTCGTGATCGCCTGGTCGGTCTGAGCCAGGAAGTAGCCGTCGCCGTCGAGCAGCGACGGCGGTGACGGTGCGCCCGGCTTGCGCAGCAACGAGCCGAGGTCGGCGGCGCTCAGCCACACGCCCCTGAGGTCCTCCAGGTCGGACTCCCACGCCGTGGCCGCGGCGAGCAGCGTCCCGTTCAGGCCTCCGGCGCTGGTGCCCGCGACGATGTCGATCACCGGCCGCACCTGCGCGAGCCGACACAGCTCGTCGTACGCGCTCCCGGGGATCTCGCGACGCAATCGATCGAGCTCGAGGGCGACGCCACCCATCCACACGGCGAGGCTGACCCCGCCGGTCATCACGACCCCCAGGCGCAGTTGGGCCCGAAGGTCCGCGCCAACACCTGCTCCACCGTTCATGGCAGCCCTCCGGTGTGGAAGGACCGACAGTCTACGAGGCCCGCCTGCAGCCGGTGGGGTGCAACTGCCGATCGGGTACCTTGCGCTCGTCGTCAGCGGTCTTCGGGGCTCGGACGTCGGGGCGGTAGGGCGATGCCCCGGTGACGCCGTGTTAGGTTGGTGATGATTTCGACGTCGGTGTCAGCTTTGGGAACAAGGGGGCGCGGAGGATGGACAGGACCAGCTTCGAGGTCGCAGACAAACCAGCCGCGGCCGAGCCACCCGCGCCGTAGGAGCGAGCACGCCATGAACATCCCCAACTCCGTCGACGAGATCACGCCGCTCTGGTTGAGCGAGGTGCTCGACGCCGATGTGACCTCCGTCGAGGTCATCGATGCCCACTCCGGCACGACCGGGCGAGCGAGGATCCGGCTCCGGAGCACCGGTGACGTTCCCGAGACGCTGTTCGTGAAGCTCCAACCGTTCGACGCGGAGCAGCGCTCGTTCCTCGAGATGATCGGCCTGGGGGTCTCGGAGGCGAAGCTCTACGCGGCCGTCGGCAACGAACTGCCGGTTCGCGTGCCCCGGGTCTGGCACTCCTCCTTCGACGCGGGCAACGGATCGTTCGTCATGGTGCTGGAGGATCTCGAAGCGGCCGGTTGCCGGTTCGCGACCGCCGAGGACGACGACGTGCTCGACGTGGCGGTGTCGCTCATGGACGAGCTCGCGACGCTCCACGCCGCGTACTGGGGCCAGGAGCTCCCGTGGCTCGGGGACCACGCGCTGAGCCCGGGCGACAGCCCGGAGGCCCAGGAACGCATGGCGATGGGCGCGATGATCGTGCAGTCCGCGCTCGACCAGTTCGCCGGCGGGCTCCCTCCCGAGTTCAGCCAGATGGGCGAGCGGTACATCGCGTGCAACCGCGAGATCGGCGCGCTGTGGAACGAGGGGGAACGGACCCTCATCCACGGCGACAACCACATCGGCAACCTCTTCGTCGAAGCAGGCCGAACCGGCTTCTACGACTGGGCCGTCGCCAGCCGCTTCCCGGGCATGCGCGACGTCGCCTACTTCCTCTGCAACTCGTTGCCCACCGAGGTCCGTCGCTCGGAGGAGGGGGCGCTGCTCGGCCGCTACCGCGCCCGCCTCGCCGAGCACGGCGTCGATCTCGACGCGTCCGTCGCCCACGAGCAGTACCGGCTGTTCTCCATCTACTCGTGGATCTCGGCGACGACCACCGCGGCGATGGGCTCGAGATGGCAGCCGGCCGAGGTCGGCTACCGGGCCACCGAACGCACGACCCAGGCCATCATCGACCTCGAGGTCCTCGATCTCCTGCAGGACCGGCTCTGACCAGACGCCTGATGTCAGGGTCGTTCGGCCCTGGGCACCAGCGTCGTCGGGGTGTTCGATCCGGAGGTGGAACCGAGCGAGCGCGCGAGGTCGAGGGGTTGCGCACGCGTCGGGCTGGTGGCCAACCCACAGTCCGGGGCGGATGTGCGACGGCTGACCTCGCTGGCCCGCTCGGTGGACGTGCACGAGCGCTGCAACCTGGTGGCCCGAGCCGTCCGGGGGCTGGCGGCCACCGGCGTCGAGGAGGTCGTGGCGCTCGACGATCCGACGCACGGGGCGGAGCGGGCCTGGGACCTGCTGGCCCGCTCGGACTCGTCGACCGGCCCGACGCCCCGGCTCCGGCTCCTCCCCGGGGTGGCTGGTGACGCGGCGGCGACGACCGTCGGCGCCCGGGCCCTGCGCGCCGAGGGGGTCGGGAACGTCCTGACCGTCGGGGGCGACGGCACCCATCGAGCGGTCGCCGCCGGCTGGCCCGACGTCGTGCTGGCGAGCGTCGCCGCCGGCACCAACAATGCCTTTCGCGGGGTGCTGACCCCACGGTGGTCGGCCTCGCCGCCGGGCTCCACAGCGCCGATCCCGAGCGCTGGATCGACTTCGCCCCCACGGTGCCGCACCTCCAGGTGGAGGTCGTCGGCCACGACGATCGTGTCGAGCTGGCCCTCGACGCCCTGGTCGACCTGGTCGTGGTCCGGGGCTCGTGGGTCGGCGCCCGAGCCGTGTGGGACCCGAGCCTGCTGCTCGAGGCGGTGGTGGCGGAGCCCGATCCGACGGCCCTGGGCTTGGCGGGTGTGGCCGGGATGGCCGTCGGCGGTGGCCACGGGCCGGTTCACCTCCGCTTCGGCGAGGGCGGCACGGTCCTGGCCCCGCTCGGACCCGGTCAGTTGGCGGAGGTCGGTCTGGCGTCGGCGGAGCTGCTCGGGCCCGGTTCCGTCGTGGAGGTGGGACGAGCGGGCGTCACGCTCGCGTTCGACGGTGAGCGTGAGGTCGTGCTGCGGGCGGGCCGACGAGCCCGGGTGCGGGTCGAGCCTCGGGGGCCACGGCGTCTCGACGCCGGTCGCCTCGTCGGCGCGGCGGCGGATGCAGGTGTGTTCACCAGGGGGCGGAGGGGCGGACCCGACGGTCGGGCCCTCCGTGCCCCACCACCGGAAGGAGGCAGCGATGCCGACTGATGAGGTACTGACCGAGCTCCATCACCAGATGGTGAGGGCGAGGATCTTCGAGGAGACGATTCAACAGGCGTACATGGAGGGAAAGGTCCCGGCGTTCGACATCGCCGCCGGACCGGTGCCGGGGGAGATGCACCTCGCCGCCGGCCAGGAGCCGGTCGCCGCGGGCGTGTGCGCCCACCTGCGACCGAGCGACGCGGTGACGGCCACGCACCGACCGCACCACATCGCCCTCGCCCACGGGATGGACATGAGGCGGATGGCCGCCGAGATCTTCGGCAAGTCGACGGGGCTGGGCCGCGGCAAGGGCGGCCACATGCACCTGTTCGACGCGGAGACCAACTTCGGGTGCAGCGGGATCATCGGCGAGGGCATCCCCACCGCGGTCGGGGCGGCGCTCGCCTTCTCCAAGCGGGGGACCGACTCGGTGGCCGTGGCCTTCTTCGGTGATGGTGCCGCCAACCAGGGGGCCTTCCACGAGTCGTTGAACCTGGCGGCGTTGTGGAACCTGCCCGTGGTCTTCGTCTGCGAGGACAACGAATGGGCGATCAGTGTCTCCAAGGAGCACTCGACGGCGATCGCCAACAACGCCGACCGCGCCGCGAGCTACGGCATCCCCGGCGTCCAGGTGGTCGACAACGATGTCGTCGGGGTCTACGAGGCCGCCGGCGCGGCGGTCGACCGGGCCCGTCGGGGTGGTGGGCCGTCCCTCATCGAGGTGAAGACCGACCGGCTTCTCGGGCACTTCGAGGGCGACGCCCAGGTGTACCGCGCTCCCGAGGAGATCGAGGGCCTGCGCGATCGGGACGCCATCCATCGTTTCGAGGCGCGCCTGTTGGAAGCCGGGACGCTCACCCCGGGTGACCTCGAGTCCGTCTGGGCTGCGGCCCGGGCCGAGGTCGACGAGGCCATCGAGTTCGCCCGCACCAGCCCGTACCCAGAGCCTGCCGACGCGCTGGCTGACGTCTTCGCCTGAGGCGAGAGGAGATTCCGATGACCGCAGTGACCGAAACCGAGACCAAGCGCCTCCTCACGACCGCCAAGGCCATGAGCGAGGCCATCGCGCAGGAGATGGAGCGCGATCCCGACGTCTTCGTCATGGGCGAGGACGTGGGCACCTACGGAGGCATCTTCAGTGCCACCGACGGGTTGCTCGCCCGCTTCGGTGGGGACCGGGTGATGGACACCCCCATCTCGGAGACGGCGTTCATCGGTGCCGCCGTGGGCGCCGCGCTCCAGGGCATGCGCCCGATCGTGGAGCTGATGTTCGTCGACTTCTACGGGGTCTGCATGGACCAGATCTCGAACCACATGGCCAAGATCCACTACGAGTCCGGCGGCAACCTGAAGGTGCCGGTGGTGCTCACCACGGCGGTCGGCGGAGGATACGGCGACGGCGCCCAGCACTCCCAGACGCTGTTCGGCACCTTCGCCCACCTGCCGGGCATGAAGATCGTCGCGCCCTCGACGCCCTACGACGCCAAGGGCCTGATGATCTCCGCGATCCGCGACGACAACCCCGTGATCTACATGTTCCACAAGGGTGTGCAGGGGCTGGGATGGATGACCCCGAACCCGCGGGCGACGGGCCACGTGCCCGCGGAGCCCTACACCGTGCCGATCGGCAAGGCCGACGTGAAGCGCCCGGGCCGCGACGTCACCATCGTGACCCTCTCGCTGATGGTGCACCGGGCGCTCGACGCCGCCGAGGCGTTGGCCGCCGAGGGCATCGAGGCCGAGGTGCTCGACCTGCGCAGCCTCGTGCCCCTCGACCGGGAGGCGGTCGTGGAGTCGGTCCGCAAGACCCATCGGCTCCTGGTGGTCGACGAGGACTACCGCAGCTTCGGCGTGACCGGCGAGATCATCACCACGGCCGTGGAGGGCGCGTTCGACTACCTGGACGCCCCGCCGGCCCGGCTCGCGTATCCCGACGTGCCCGTGCCGTACAGCCGCCCGATGGAGCAGTTCTGCCTGCCGAACGCCGACACCATCGCCGGCGCGGTCCGTCAGCTCGTGAACGGCTGAGCCGTCGAGGAGGTCGCCGTGGCCACGCAGATCCCGTTCCCGCACCTGTCCGACGAGAGCACCGAAGGTGTGCTCGTGACGTGGTTCGTGGAGGAGGGAGACGAGATGGCCGAGGGCGACCTCCTCGCCTCGGTCCAGGTGGAGAAGGTCGAGGAGGACTTGTACGCGCCGGTCGCGGGACGGGTGCTGCACCTCCTCGCGGGTCCGGGGGACGTGGTGGCCCAGGGGGCGACGATCGCCGAGCTCGTCGGTCCTGACGAAGCACCCGCCGCGGCGCCGGACACCGGGGCGACGGCAGGCGAGACGTCGGCTCGCTCCACCGCCTCCGCACCCGCCCTGGTGACCGCCTCCCCCTCGGCCAAGCGGGTCGCCCGTGAGCTCGGCGTGGACCTCACCACCGTCCAGGGCACCGGCCCCGGAGGGAGGGTCGTGGAGGACGATGTGCGACGTGCGTCGGCGGCCCCGGCCGCGACCCGCGGCGTGCCCGCCGGACCGGCCGCGGCCGGTGGCGTCCCGCTCCCGGGCCCCCGGAGGTTGCTGGCCGAGGGCATGCACTCGTGGAAGGAGGCGACGGCCCAGATCACGCTCACGACCGAGGTCGACGTCACCGACCTCGCGGCCCTCGACCCGCCGTGGGCCGCCGCCCTGGTGCGAGCCAGCGCTCTGGTGCTCCCCCGACATCCCCTGCTGACCCGTCGCTGGGACGGTGACCTGCTCGTCCCGGCCGCCTCGATCGACGTGGGGGTGGCGGTCGCGCTCGACGACGGATTGGTCGTCCCCGTCGTGCGGGGGGCGGACGGGAAGGCGATGGCGACGGTGGCCGCCGAGGTCGCCGACCTCTCGGGCCGGGCCCGCGAGGGCCGCCTCGAGCGGTCCGAGGTGTCAGGGGCTGTCTTCTCCGTCACCAGCCTCGGGCGGTATCCCGTGGATGCCTTCACGCCGCTGCTGCAGTTCCCCCAGACCGCGATCCTCGGCGTCGGCCGGGCGCGACAGGTGCCGATGGTGCGCGACGGCGTGGTGGTGGTCGGGACGACGCTCACGCTCAGCCTCACCGTCGACCACCGCGTGATCGACGGCGCACCGGCGGCGGCGTTCCTCGAGGACCTGGCCTCGGTCCTGGGTGCCCCCGATCGGCTCTGACGTCGGTCGGCGGCGTAACCCTGGTACCCGCACGCAAACCGTCCAGAACGTCCGAAGGACCCTGTTCGTCGGCCGCTCCGATTCGGACACTCGGAGCATGAGCAAGAGCGCGTCGTTGCCACCCACGGGGGTGGAGGGCCTCGGGACCGCGCTGCAGCACTGGGTCGAGGCCGGGCTGATCCGACCGGAGCAGCGCGATGCGATCGTTCGCTTCGAGCGGGCCGAACAGCGGCCGATCGAGCCGGCGGCCGGGGCACCATCGGTGGTGCCGGTGGTGGTCGAGGTGCTCGGGTACGTCGGCATCGTGGTCGTGGCCGCGGCCGGGGGGTTGGCGATCAGCCAGTTCTGGCCGGATCTCGACACGTGGGCCCAGCTCATGCTGGTGGGCGTGGTGACCGGATTGGTCGGGCTCGGCGCGGCCTTCATCTCCTCGAGCACGGACGCGGCCATCACCCGGTTGGCGAACTTCCTGTGGTTGGTCGTCACCGGCGGCGTGGCCACCTGGATCGTCATCTTCGGCGTGGCCGTGCTCGACCTCGAGGAAGCGGCGCCCGTGTTCGTCGCCGGTCTGGGCACGGCGGCGGTGGCCGCGGTTCTGCTGTGGTGGCGGCGGGCGACGCTCCAGGTGCTGGCCCTGTTCGGGGCGCTCGTTGCCGTGACGATCAGCGCGATCTCGTTCGATCACCATGCCGACCCGTGGGTGTACGGCCTGGCGATCTGGGGCCTGGGGGTCGGGTGGGGTCTGCTCTCCTGGGGCGAGCTGCTGCCTCATCCGCGGGCCGGGTACGCGCTGGGCTCGGTGGCCGCGCTGGGCGGATCGATCGCGGTCGCCGGCGACACCCAGGTACCCGGCATCTGGTTGGGGCTCCTGACGAGTGGCCTGCTGCTCACCGCGGCCGTCCGGGTCCGTTCCGGCGTGCTGCTGGGGCTCGGGATCCCCGGCCTCCTGGTCTTCGTCGGCTGGACGATCGCCTACTACGTCGGCGCGACCGGCGGGACGGGGGAGGGCAACCTGGCCGTCACCCTGGTCATCCTGGTCCTGGGCCTGATGCTGCTGGCGGGGGTGCTGGTGGCGGCTCGGAGCCGCAAGGGACCTCCGGCCGAGGCGGCTCCCGACGGTGCCGGCGATGTCTCGGACTAAGCAGATCGCTCTCGCCGTCGGCGGCACGGTGGTGGTCGCCGCCGGCGTCGTCGCCGTGATCCTGGTGCTCGGGGTCAAGCGGGTGCCCAGCTTCCCGTCGCTCGCTGATGATCCCGACCCCACCCTCCACGGGACGGTGGCCTATGTGAGCGCTCGTGACCAGAACCAGACGTGGTGCGTGGAGGTGGTAGCGGCCTCCGGCGGCGCATCCCACGAGGTCATGTGCAGCTCGGACTACGCCTCGCCGACCCTGGCGTGGGGCGAGGACGGCCGTCTGATCATGACCGAGACCTATCCGCCGCCCGCTCGGGCGACGGCGGTCGACGTCGTGTCCGGGGCGACCGAGGTGGTGCCGGCCGCCCCGACCGATCCGCTGGCGAGCCCCTACGGGCGGCTCGACATGTTGCCGACGGGCGAGCGGGCGTACATCTCGTCGGAAGGCGGAAGGAGCAAGCTCACGGTCAGCGGGTCGGACGGGAGACCGGGTGCTGCTGTCGGCGGCCGGTCCCGACTTCTACGCCCTGTTGCCGCCGCCGGTCTGGTCACCGGACGGGTCCTGGGTGCTGGCGCAGGACTCCGAGGGACGGCTGCTCCTCGTCACCACCACCGATCCGCCGCGCACGTCGGTGCTCGCCACCGGTGTCGGCTACCTCTGCGCGAGCTCGACGGCTGGCTCGTGCCTCGCGACCACCTCCTCGGACGTGTTGGCCGCATCAGCGCCTGGGCCGTGATGACCGGCTGCCCCATCAGGGGCGGCGCTCGATGCGGTCAGGGGCAGCTCGCGCCGGAGCAGGCCGCGAGCCGGTTCAGGCGGCTCAGCAGATCCACGAACGTGGCCGCGTTCTGGGTCAGTCCGTTCGGGTGCGACAGCAGGTTGTCGAGTTGGTACGGATCGGCCTTCAGGTCGTAGAGCTCCCAGTCGCGGGCCGAGCCCAGCTCGCCGCCCGACCACCAGCGGATCAGGACGTGGTCCTTCGTCCGGACCGCGTCGTACGAGGGCATGTCGAACAGCAGCGCCCACAGCCACACGCGGTCGGCGGGAGCGCCGACGACCGACGGGGGCCGGTATTCGAGCTCGAGCTCGGTCCGCCAGGGGTCGATCGCCGTCGAGCCGTTCCAGAGGTCTCGGAGGGAGCGCCCGTCGACATCGGCCGGGACGGGGGTGCCGGCGAGGTCGAGCACCGTCGGGGTCAGGTCGAACAGGCCCACGAGGTCGCGGTCGACGCCGACCGGGACGCCGGGTCCGATCATCATCAGCGGGACGTGGACGGACTCCTCGTAGGGAGCCAGCTTGTCGTTGAGGTGATGGGCGCCGAGGTTGTAGCCGTTGTCCGAGGTGACGATCACATAGGTGTGGTCGAGCTCGCCGTCGGCCTCGAGGCGGTCGAGGATGCCGGCGACGAGATCGTCTGCAGCCATGAGCGAGCCCATGCGATTGTCGTAGTCGGCCTGCATGGTCGGTCGATACACGTCCCGGAAGGGAGCAGCCGCTCTGAGCCACCACGGCTTGTCCGTGAGGTCGGCCTCGTAGGTGTTCGGCTGGATCGGCGCCGCGGCTCCCACCCACGGGTTGGCGAGGTGGCGAGGCGCGGGCCCCAGCGGAGCGTGCGGCGCCGTGGGAGCCACGTACGCGAAGAACGGCGTGTCGTCCTGGGCCTCGGTCGAATCGATGAAGGTCTCGGTGCGGTCGGCGACCACATCGGTGGAGTAGTCGGCGGGGGCGTTGCCGTGACGGACGAGCGTGCCCCCATCGTTCACCGTGTAGCTGTAGCCGTCGTAGAAGCTGTCGTCGGCGAAGGCGAACCAGTCGCTCCACCCGGGCGGGATGTAGGTGGGCTGGCTCGAGTAGCCGTTCAGGTACTTGCCGAACAGGCCGGTGCGGTAGCCGTCGTCGCGGAGTCGGACCGCGACGGTCGACGACTCGTTGCCGTGGCTCTGGAATCCCGTGAGCCCGCCGTTCTGCCCGGAGTTGGCGAACACACCGGTGTCGTGCGCGTACTTCCCCGTGAGGATGCTCGCTCGGGCGGGGCAGCACGACGGTGTGGTCGAGAAGGCCTGATCGAAGACCATGCCCCGGTCGCGTACCCGTTCCCGCGTCTTCGGCATGGCGTCCCAGTAGGGCATGACGGTCGCGTCGAGGTCGTCGAGGAGCACGAGCACCACGTTCGGGCGGGCCGCGGAGCCGGCGGCGGGAACCGGTTCGGCCGGGACGACGAGCACTCCGGTGACGAGCCCGCCGATCGCGAGCAACGCCATCCAGCGCGCCCGATGTGAACGAGACCACTGCCTCACGCGTGACATGGCGCGTGTGCCCCTTCCCTCGTGAGGCCGGCAAGGAACCAGCGTCGCCCGTGTCGCCCGGCTGCGCCCGGGTTCGGCTCGATCATCCTCACGCCGAGCGCCCCCGTCAACCCTGTCGCCGGGACCGGCCCGACCGTCCCACTACCTTGTCGGCGTGGACATCTCGACCAGCGAACGGTCACCCTGGCTGCGGCAGCTCCCTCCGAGGGTGGTCACCGAGGTGCGCCGGCGGCGCAGCGCCGTCCTGGCCATGGCCGCCGGACGGGTGCTCGACCTCGACACGCCGGGGGCGCTGACCCTGGTCGAGGCCGCCGCGGGCGGCGACGGTGTCGCCGACGACGAGCGCTACGACACGATCATCTCCACCTGCCGCCTGATCACGGTGCCCGACCTGCTGCGGGCCACGACCGGCCTGGCCCGGCTGCTGGCCGCCGGTGGCGATCTCCACCTGATCGAACCGGTCAACCGGCCCGGGCCGGTCGGGCTGATCACCTCGTCCGCCGGCGCGCTGCTGCCCGCGGTGGCGGGCCTCCATCTGGCGCGCGACGTGCCGGCGGCGGTGCGGGCCGCAGGGCTCACCATGGTCGACCTCGATCGCTTCACCATCCCCACCCCGGTGTGGCCGCTACGCCGGTTCGTCCAGGGCCGGGCCTGCTTCGTGACCACGGAGGTCGCGGCGTGACCGCGTCCGGCATGTTGGCCTTGGTGGGCGGGGGCGAGTGGTCGCCCGGGTGCACCTTCGACCAGGTGCTGATCGACGCGAGCGGGGCCACCGAGGTGGCGGTGCTGCCCACCGGATCGGCCTACGAGAACCCGGGTCGGCTGATCGAGCAGGCCCGGGCCTGGTTCGGCGCCCTCGGCGTCGGCGTGCTCGAGGTGCCGGTGCTCACCCGCCGCGATGCGGCCGTGGCCGAGCACGTCGAGGCCCTCCGCTCGGCCCGCATGATCTACCTGGCCGGCACCTCGGCCATGCACGTCCGGTCGGTGCTCAAGGACACCCCGGTGTTCGCGGCGATGCTCGAGGCGTGGGCCGGTGGCGCCGCGCTGGCGGGCACCAACGCGGGCGCCGACGTGCTCTGCGATCCGATGGTCGACTCGCGCGGCGGCGCCTTCACGGTGGGGCTCGGCGTCGTGAGCCAGATGTCGATCATCCCCCGCGTCGAGCAGTGGTCCCGCGACAAGGTGCACCGCACGGTCGAGCTGGCCCCGAGCGGCCTGTCGCTGGTGGGCATCCCGAGCGCCACCGCGCTGGTGCGCGACCCCGACGGCCGCTGGCGGGCCGAGGGCGCCGCGGTGGCCGACGTGAGCGTCTTCATCGACGGCCACCCGGCCACCCCCGCCGACCTGGTGGCCTGACCGGAGGTCGACCGTCGAGGGTCGTCGCTCAGGCCGGGACCTTGGTGCTGGACGTCGACTGCGGGGTCGACACGGACGGATCGACCGTCGACGACGCCGCGCCGGACGACGTCGAGGTCGACGACGGCACGGTGGCCGTGTCCGGCACGCTGCTCGACGCCGCGCCGGAGCTCGTCGGCGTGCCCGGTGTGGAGCTGCCGGGGACGACGGAGGCTTCTTCGATGCTGACGGAGATCACCGTCACGGGCGGGTTCGGGCTGCCGCCGAGCCCGCCGGATCCTTCGACGTTGGAGGCCAGGATCTTCTGGAGGACGTCGAGACCGGTGGTGATGTTGCCGAACACCACGTAGGTGCCCTGGGCGTCGAGCGACGACGCCGCGTCGGTCACGGTGAGGAAGAACTGCGACCCGGCGCTGTTGGGCTGCTGGGTGCGGGCCATGACGAGCTGGCCGGGCTTGTAGGTGAAGCCCGAGCCCTCGTCGTCGATGGTGAAGCCGGGCCCGGGATCGCTGGCGCTGTTGGTGTGCGGCGCACCGCCCTGGATGATGCCGATCGACGTGTCGGTGCGGAACAGCAGGCTGCCGTTGTAGTAGCCCCACCCGGCCAGCTGCACGAAGTTGTTGACCGTGCCCGGTTGGTTGGCCGCGTCGAGTTGCGCGACAACCGTGCCGGCCGAGGTCTCGATGGTGGCCCGGTAGACCTTGGTCGGGTCGACGCACTGCTTGAAGCCGCCCGTGCCGGAGAAGTCGAGCTTGCCGGGGCTGGGGGTGCCGTCGAACGGCGCGCACTCCGGCGGTTCCGTAGGTGAAGTCGGAGGCCGCGGTCGTGGTGGTGCTGGCATCGGCGGCGTTGGTCGAGACCGATGTGGAGTCGTCGCCGGACAGCACGACCACCCCCGCGATCACGGCGATCAGCACGACCGCACCGAGCACGGCGCCGGCGATGGTGAGCCGGCGGCGGCGCTCGGCCGCCTCCTGGGCCGCCTGGATCGCCGCCGCCTTGCGCTCCTTGGCCAGGCGTTGCTTGTACTTGCTCGTGCTCACGTGGGCTCCCCGGTGTCGGGCCGCTCGGGCGACTACGGCGTCGCGGCCGAGGTGGTGGTCGATCCGCCCGCCGCGGCGGTCGTCGTGGTGGCGCCGGCCGGCACGGTCTTGGTGACCTCGACGACGAACCAGAGCGCCTCGTCAGGAGCGATGCTTCCCGGGCGAGCCCGTCGCGCCGTAGGCCATCTCGCTCGGGATGCCGAGCAGGCGCTGGCCGCCCACCTTCATGCCGGGGATGCCCTGGGTCCAGCCGGGGATCACCCGGTCGAGCGACAGGGTGATCGGCCCCGGTGGGCTGGCCTGGTAGGACGAGTCGAAGATCGCGCCGGTCGAGCACGACACGCCGATGTAGTTGACCGTCACGGTGGCACCCGCCGTTGACCTCGTCGCCGGTGCCGACCACGAGGTCCTGCTTGACCAGCTCGGTCGGGGGCGGCCCGACGACCACCGGGACGTTGGGCGCTCCGGTCGGGCAGATCCTGGCTGACCGCGACGCACGGCTTGCCGGCCGCCGACTCGAGCGCGGCGACGGTGGTGGTCGACGAGAGGTCGAGCGACGAGACGCTGGTGCCGGTGCTGGCCAGGTCGGTGGACTTCTTGTCGTCCTTGGTGAAGTAGGCGATGCCGGCGATCAGCAGCACGATCAGCGCGGCGAGGCCGGCGAACGAGATGATCCGCTGGCGGGTGGCCGGCCTTGCGCTGCGCGGCCTCGGCCGCGGCGATGCGGGCCTGGCGGCCTTCCTTCTGACGTTGGCGCTTCTCGGTACCCATGGGGCGGCAACCTAGCAACCCCACCCGGCCCGGTCGGATCGCCCCACGCCGGGTCGGTCGGTCAGCCGGCCGCCGTGGTGGTCGTGACGGGGGCGAGCTCGATGGTCACCGACGTGATCGTGATCAGCTTGGTCGGGCCACCGGCGTCGGTGCCCGCCTTGTCGATGGTGTTCAGGGTGTCGGTGCCGTCGAGGGTGAGCCCGAAGTTGGTGACGTCGGGCGGCAGGTCGGCGGCCTTCTCGCCGAGGGCGATCATGAAGTTGCCGGCGAAGCGGTCGCCGGTGCCGGACACCTTCTGCATGAGCAGCGTGCCCACCGGGAAGATCGTCCCCTGGGCGGTGTGCTCGCCGGGCAGCGTGTAGCCCGGCATGGCCGGCGGGTTGCCGGTGGTGGAGTCGGCCCCGACGACCATCGTCGTGCGGGAGGTGATCTGGGTGAGCGGGGCGCCGTCGTAGTAGTGGTACCGGGCCAGCACGATGAAGTTGTTGACCGCTCCCGGGGCGAGCTCGCTGTTGAGGAAGACCTTGATGTCGCCCACGCTGGTGTGGATGACCGCGTCGTAGACGACCTTCGGATCGCTGCACTGGGGCGGCGGCCCGGCGAACTGGGTGGTGCGGGGCGACGAGCCGTCCTCGGCCGGGCAGGGCGTGGCGCCGGTCAGGGTGGCGCCGGGAGCGGCCGCCGGGGTGCTGACCGTGGGACCGGGGATGGTGGTGGTGGCGGGCTTGTCGGTGGCGAGGGTGGTCGTGGTGGAGCCGGTCGAGACCTTGGGATCGGTGCTGCTCTTCGTGGCCGCGATCACGGTGCCGGCCACGGCCAGCAGCACCACGGCGCAGGCCGCGATGGCGATGGTGCGACGGCGCCGATCGGCCTTCTCGGCGGCCCGCCGTGCGGCCTGGTCGCGCTGGGCGCGGCGCTCGCGCTCGCGTTGGCTCTTCGTGTTCGCCATGACGGCGCACGCTACCCGTCGCCGCTGATCTGGAGCGCGCGGGTGCTCGGGTAGCCTCCTCGCCCGTGGCTCTCGTCGTCCAGAAGTTCGGAGGTACGTCCGTCGCCGACCCCGATCGCATGCGGGCGGTGGCCGACCACATCGCGCGCACCCGGCGCCGGGGCAACGACGTCGTCGTGGTGATCAGCGCCATGGGCAAGGAGACCGACGACCTGCTGCGCCTGGCCACCGAGGTCAGTGACACTCGCCCCGGCCGGGAGATGGACATGCTGATCACCGCGGGCGAGCGCAAGGCCACCGCGCTGCTGTGCATGGCCCTGCACGACATGGGGGTCGACGCCGAGTCGTTCACCGGCAGCCAGGCCGGCTTCATCACCGACACCACCCACACCAACGCCAAGATCCTCGAGGTGCGCGCCGACCGCATCCGCGACGCCATCTCCCGGGGCCACGTGCCGGTGGTGGCCGGGTCCCAGGGCGTGTCCACCGATCGGGACGTCACCTTCCTCGGCCGCGGCGGCTCGGACACGACGGCGGTGGCCTTGGCCCACGCCCTGGGGGCCGACATCTGCGAGCTCTACACCGACGTGTCCGGGGTGTTCACGACCGACCCCCGGGTCGTGTCCGACGCCCGCAAGATCGACCGCATCAGCTTCGACGAGCTGCTCGAGATGACGGCCAACGGCTGCCCCAAGCCGGCCATGCGCTCGGTCGAGTACGCCCGCACCCACGGGGTCGACCTCGAGGTCCGATCGGCGTTCACGTGGGAACGCGGCACGCTCGTCCACAAGGAGGACAACGACATGGAGCACGCCATCATCTCGGCCGTCGTGCACGACACCGACGAGGCCAAGGTCACCGTCGCCGGCGTGCCCGACCACCCCGGAGTGGCGGCGCGGCTGTTCCGCGCCCTCGCCGACCGTGACATCAACGTCGACCTCATCGTGCAGAACACGTCCGAGCAGGGTCACACGGACATCTCCTTCACCGTGCCCCGGGGCGACGCCGAGACGTCGCAGGTCGTGTGCGAGGCCCTGGCCGCCGAGATCGGCGCCACCCACGTGGCCACCGACACCGAGATCGCCCGGGTCAGCGTGGTGGGCGCCGGCATGAAGTCGAACCCGGGCGTGGCCGCCACCGTGTTCGAGACGCTGGCCGCAGCCGGCATCAACATCGAGATGATCTCGACGTCGGCCATCCGCGTCAGCTGCGTGGTGCGCCAGGACCAGATCGAGGAGGCCGTGCAGGTGCTGCACGACGCCTTCGAGCTGGCCATCGCCTCCGATTCCTGACGACCGGCATACGCGCTTCCTCCCGCGACAGCCGCACCGCTACCCTCGACGCCCATGAGGATCGGAATCATCGGTGCCACCGGACAGGTCGGCGGTGTCATGCGCACCGTGCTGGCCGAGCGCCAGTTCCCCGTGGGCGAGCTGCGCCTGTTCGCGTCCAGCCGGTCGGCCGGTCGCCGGCTCAAGTGGGGTGACGGCGAGGTCGAGGTCGAGGACGCCGAGACCGCCGACTACACCGGGCTCGACATCGCGCTGTTCTCGGCCGGCGGCGCCACCTCGAAGGCGCTGGCGCCGAGGGTGGCCGAGGCCGGTGCAGTGGTGATCGACAACTCGTCGGCCTGGCGGATGAACCCGCAGGTCCCGCTCGTGGTGCCCGAGGTCAACGCCCACGCCCTCGACGACATCCCGCTGAACATCGTGGCCAACCCCAACTGCACGACCATGGTGGCCATGCCGGTGCTGAAGCCGCTCGACCTCGAGGCCGGGCTGCGCACCCTCACCGTGAGCACCTACCAGGCCGTCTCCGGCGGCGGGCTGGCCGGCACGGCCGAGCTCGACGAGCAGATCCGCAAGGTCGGCGACAGCGCGCCCGCGCTGGCCATGTCCGGCACCGCGGTCGACTTCCCGCCGGCCCACAAGTTCCCCACCACCATCGCCTACAACGTCATCCCGTTCGCCGGATCGCTCGTCGACGACGGCCTCAACGAGACCGACGAGGAGCAGAAGCTCCGCAACGAGACCCGCAAGATCCTCGAGTTGCCCGACCTGGCCGTGAGCGTCACCTGCGTCCGGGTGCCGGTCTACACGGGCCACTCGCTGTCGATCAGCGCCGGCTTCGCCGAGGAGATCTCCCCCGAGCAGGCCCGCCGGGCCCTCATCAAGGCGCCCGGGGTCGAGCTGGTCGACGTGCCGACGCCGCTGATGGCCGCGGGCGTCGATCCCACCTTCGTGGGCCGCATCCGGGTCGACCCGACCCGGCCCAACGGCCTGTCGCTGTTCCTCTCGGGCGACAACCTGCGCAAGGGCGCCGCCCTCAACGCGGTGCAGATCGCCGAAGCCCTCATCGAGCGCCGCTTCCGCAGCTGACCGTCGGCGCTCGGCCGCCACATCGGTGACAGCTCGATCTGACTGAAGGCTCGGGCTGGCGCGGGAGGGCAGGCCCGTCCTTCAGAAGGTGAAGGGGTGGGTTCTGAAGGCTCGGGCTGGCGCGAGGAGGCAGGCCCGTCCTTCAGACCGATCAGCGAGGTGGGTCGTCGCGGTAGCGGGCGGCGGCGTCCTCGAGGGAGAGGCCGAGCTGGTTGGCCAGCGATGCCACCCAGGCGATGACGTCGCCGAGCTCGTGCAGCTGCTGCTCGGGGGTGCCCTTGCGCACCGCCTGGGCCAGCTCGCCGACCTCCTCGCACAGCCAGGCGACGGTCGCGGGGATGCCCCGTTCGGCGTCCTGCTCGCCGTAGAGGTCGACCATCAGGGCCTGGAAGTCGCCGATCTGCATGGCCGGGGAGCGTAGGCCCGACCGCGTCCGGTCAGTGCTGGAACGGGCTCTGGTCGTGGTCGGCGGAGTCGGCCATGGAGGCTTCGGCCGCATCCTCCCGCGCCGCCCGGGCCGGGGGGCGCAGGTCGATGGTGGGGTGCGGATCGAACTCGGTGGCGCGGACCACGCCGCCGCCGTCGCGCTTGGCCATGTACATGAGCTGGTCGGCCAGGCGGACCACGCCGTCGAGTTGCCGGGGTGCGTGGGTGCACGAGACCACGCCGATGCTGGCGGTGGAGGACACGCCGGGCCCGTTGCGGAGCTGGTCGAGCACCCGGTCGGCGACGGCCTCGGCCTCGGACGCGGTCGCCCCGGGGAGCAGGAGCGCGAACTCGTCGCCGCCGATCCGGCCGAACAGGTCCGTCGGGCGCAGGGTGCGGGCGGTGAGCTCGACGAACCGCTGGAGCAGCTCGTCGCCGGCGGCGTGGCTGATCGAGTCGTTGACCTCCTTGAGGCGGTCGACGTCGAGGTAGACGAACGCGACCGGTCCGTCCTCGCGGCGGGCCCGGGCCAGCTCGATCTCGACGCGGGTGTAGAAGGCCCGGCGGCTGAGCACGCCGGTGAGCATGTCGATGTCGGCGAGGCGCTCGTGGTCCTCGAGCATCTGACGCTGGCCGGCCACGAGCCAGACCACCAGCAGGTAGAAGGCGAACGGCACGATGGCGTTCCAGAGCCACACGCCGCCGCTGTTGGCGTCGGGGTCCAGCTCGGCGATGACCAGGCTGCCCAGGCTGACCGCGGCGGCCATCGCCACGCCGAGGCTCACCCGGGTGAGCCACGTCACGGCCACGACGGGCAGCACGTAGAAGATCACCAGCGACACGTCCGGCCCGGTCAGCCAGTCGGCCACGCCGACGAGGGTGGCGAACAGCACGGCTCCCAGCACGACGACGCGCGCCGGCGCCGAGCCGGGGCGTACACGTGTGAGCAGGAGCTTCGAGCGCAACGAAGGCGATCGATCGGGCATGACGCGGTCTCTCCGTGAAGGTGGACCCCCGCGAGCCCCTCAGGTGGACAGGGCCACCGTAACACTGGGGTTCTCCATACTCTGCCCCGGGGGAGTCGTTCCTCCACCTACCCCGAAGAGCCCGCGGATGGACGCGGCTACGGTGCCGCCCGAGGCCCGTCGGGCCGCTCAGGGGGAAACGATGAGCGAGTTGAGCGTCGAGGTGGATGCGGCCAAGGTCGGCTTCGACCCGGACCGCCTGGCCCGGATCGACCGCCACTTCGCCCGCTACGTCGACGACGGTCGGCTCCCGGGATGGCTGATCGCGGTGACCCGAGCGGGGCAGCTCGCCCACCTGTCGACCTACGGCTCGCGTGACGTCGAAGCGGGCCTGCCGGTCGAGGCCGACACGCTGTTCCGCATCTACTCGATGTCGAAGCCGATCACGTCGGTCGCGGCGATGATGCTCTACGAGGAGGGCGCGTTCGAGCTCAAGGACCCGGTCAGCCGGTTCATCCCGTCGTTCGCCGATCAACGGGTCTACGTGAGCGGCCCGCCGACCAATCCCGTGACCCGGCCGGCCACCGAACCGGTGCGGATCTGGCACCTGCTCACCCACACCGCCGGGCTCACCTACGGGTTCCACTACGCCACCCCCGTCGACGCCATGTACCGCCATGCCGGGTTCGAGTGGGGCAGCCCCAAGGACCGGTCGCTGGCTGACGTGTGCGACATCTGGGCCGGCCTCCCGCTGCTGTTCGAGCCGGGCACCGAGTGGAACTACTCGGTTGCCACCGACGTGCTCGGTCGAGTGGTCGAGGTGGCGTCGGGCCAGTCGCTCGACGACTTCTTCGCCGAGCGCATCTTCGGCCCCCTGGGCATGGACGACACCGCCTTCTTCGCGGCCGAGCCCGACCACCACCGGCTGGCGGCGCTCTACATCCCGACCCGCGAGAGCGGCATCGCCCGGGTCGACAACATGGGTGCCGCCGCCAAGCATCAGCCGGCGATGCTGTCGGGTGGCGGCGGGCTGGTGTCGTCCGCCGGCGACTACCACCGCTTCACCCAGATGCTCCTGCGCGGGGGCGAGCTCGACGGCGTGCGGCTGCTGGGCCGGGCCACGGTCGAGTTCATGACCCGGAACCATCTCCCCGGCGGCATCGAGCTCGAGCAGATCGCCCGCCCCACGTTCTCGGAGACGTCGTTCAGCGGCATGGGCTTCGGCCTGGGCTTCTCGGTGGTCGAGAGCCCGGCCGAGAACAAGGTGCTGTCGTCGCCCGGCGAGTTCGCCTGGGGTGGCGCGGCCAGCACCGCGTTCTGGGTCGACCCCCGCGAGGACCTGACCGCCCTCTTCTTCACCCAGCTGCTGCCCTCGAGCACCTACAACATCCGCCCCCAGCTGAAGCAGCTCGTCTACCAGGCCCTCGTCGACTGACCGATGCCTCTCCGGTTCTGGTGATGATCTGAAGGCCGAGGGGCCCTTCGATCATCACCAGTTCGGGTGGCGGGGCGTGTCGGGGCGGGGGTCAGGTGACGCGGTGGGTGTTCGCCGGGTCGACGTAGGCGCCGTCCATGGCGCCCGGTCGGACGACCTCGAGGAGCGCCAGCTCGGCTCCGTCGTCGCTCGTAGCGACGATCGCGTCACCCTCCGGAGTTCCCAGCGGTCCGACGATCCGCCAGCCCGCGGCATCGAGCGCAGCCCGTGACGCCGACAGATCATCGACCGCCCAGATCGGGAGCACCGACCCGGTGGGGCGGTGATCCGCCAGCAGCACCCGCGGTCCGGAACCGACCTCGACGGCGGCCACGTCGGCACCGAAGTGCCGGAAACGCCAGGTCAGCGTGGCTCCCAGCCCCGTGACCCACTCGCGGAGAGCGGCGCTCGTGTCGTCGACGCCGACGTAGAGGAAGCGCAGTTCGCCGATCGCCGCCGGCGGGAAGGTCATGTGGTCAGTGTGCCGGATCTGGGCGTCTCGTCCGAGGTGTGGGGGGCCGCCGAGCGCCGTGGAACCCGAGGACGCCGACTGTTGTGGACATCGCGTCAGCCCAGCGCTCAGTCGGGCGCCGCCGGGCGAGCGGACCCCGACGTGCTCTCGGTGATCCAACCGAGGTATGCGGGCAGGCCGGACCCGATCGGGACGAGCACCACCTCGGGGGTGTCGTAGGAGTGCAGCTCGACGATGGTCGACTCGATCTCGTGGTAGCGGTCGGCTCGGGTCTTGATGATCAGCAGCACCTCGGGTTCGCGGACGACGGCTCCCTGCCACCGGTAGGTGCTGTCGATGTCGATGAGCTGCACGCAGGCGGCCAGCCGCCGGTCGACCAGGGCGTCGGCGATGGCGTCGGCCTCGTCGCGCGAGCCGGCGGTGGTGAGGACGAGGGCGTAGGTGTCGCTCATGGGCGCTCCGGACCGCGTTCGACGGCCGGGCGTGATCGCCGGGCGTGACGGCCACCCCGATGGTACGGAGGTGGCAGCGCCGGCGACGATGATCGGCCGCTCGACGAGCCGCCGCTGACCCGCCCCTGGCCCGGAGGCCGTTAGCGTCGGGGGCCACGCATCGTCCGTGCCGCCACGCATCGTCCCGGAGGGGAATCATGGAGCAGTCCAGTCACACCGCGTCGGCCGTCGGCGACCTCGCCGGCGGCGCCGACCTCGGATCGGCCGACGGCGTGCGACCGCAGGACGACCTGTTCGGCCATGTGAACGGCTCGTGGCTGGCGACGGCCGAGATCCCGGCGGACCTCTCGAGGATCGGCGGCTTCATCGACCTCGTGCTCGAGGCGGAGGCCGACGTCGGGGCCATCCTGCGCGAGGCCGCCGCGGCCGCGGCCGACGGCACCGCCGCGCCGGGCTCCGACATCCAGAAGATGGGCGACCTGTTCGCCAGCTTCATGGACGAGGACGCGGTCGAAGCGCTCGGGGCCGATCCGCTCGCGGCCGACCTGGCCGCCGTCGCGGCGGTCACCGACCCGGGCGGGTTGGCGACGTTGCTCGGCCGGTTGCAGGGCCAGGGCGCGGCCGGCGCGTTCGAGAGCTACGTCAACACCGACGACCGCCGGTCCGACCGCTACATCGTGAACGTGGTGCAGGGCGGCCTCGGCCTCCCCGACGAGGCCTACTACCGCGAGGACGGCTTCGCCGACGTGCGCGCCGCCTACGTCGCCCACGTGGCGGCCATGCTGCGACTGCTCGGCTGGCCGGACGACGCGGCGGCCGACGGTGCCGATCGGGTCATGGCCCTCGAGACCCGGCTGGCGGCCGGTCACTGGGACAACGTCCGCTGCCGCGACGTCATCGCCGGCTACAACCTCACGACCCTCGACGAGCTGCAGGCCGCCGCCCCGGTGTTCGACTGGTCGGCGTGGATCGGCGCGCTCGGCGCCACCGAGGAGCAGTTCGCCGAGGTGCTGGTGCGCCAACCCAGCTACCTGCCCGTGCTGTCCGAGGCCCTCGGCGAGGTCGCGCTCGACGACTGGAAGACGTGGCTCACGTTCCACCTCGTCAGGTCGGCCGCGCCCTACCTCAGCTCGGCCTTCGTCGAGGAGAACTTCGCGTTCTACTCCCGCACCCTCACCGGCGCCGAGGAGATGCGCGATCGGTGGAAGCGCGGGGTGGCGATCTGCAACGGTGCCCTCGGCGAGGCGGTGGGCGCCGAGTACGTCGCCCGCCACTTCCCGCCCGACGCCAAGGCCCAGATGGACGACCTGGTGGCCAACCTGGTCGAGGCCTACCGGATCAGCATCGGCCGGCTCGAGTGGATGGGCGCGGAGACCCGCGAGCGGGCCCTGGCCAAGCTCGACCAGTTCCGGCCCAAGGTCGGCTACCCGCCGAAGTGGAGGGACTACACCGCGCTCGACATCGTCGCCGGCGACCTGCTCGGCAACGTGCGCCGCGCCGCCGCGTTCGAGACCGCCCGCCAGCTCGGCAAGCTCGGCGGCCCGGTCGATCACGACGAGTGGCTGATGACGCCCCAGACGGTCAACGCCTACTACAACCCCGGCACCAACGAGATCTGCTTCCCGGCCGCGATCCTGCAGCCGCCGTTCTTCCAGGCCGGTGCCGACGCGGCGCTGAACTACGGCGGGATCGGTGCGGTGATCGGCCACGAGATCGGCCACGGCTTCGACGATCAGGGGTCGCAGTACGACGGCGCGGGCAACCTCGTGAACTGGTGGACCGACGACGACCGGGCTCGCTTCACCGAGCGGGCCGAGATGCTGATCGCGCAGTACGACTGCTTCGAGCCCCGGGACCAGGCGGGTCGACACGTGAACGGCGCGCTCACCGTCGGCGAGAACATCGGTGACCTCGGCGGCCTGACCATCGCCCTGCTGGCCTACGAGCTGAGCCTGGGCGGCCACGAGGCTCCGGTGCTCGACGGGTCGACCGGCCGTCAGCGCCTGTTCCGGAACTGGGGACTGATCTGGCGCATGAAGCTGCGACCCGAGCTGGCCCAGCAGATGCTGTCGGTCGATCCCCACTCGCCGGCCGAGTTCCGGGCCAACGTGGTGCGCAACCTCGACGAGTTCCACGAGGAGTTCGCGACCGCGCCCGACGACGGCCTCTGGCTCGACCCCGACGAACGGGTGCGCATCTGGTGACCGCCGAGGGGGTGGTCGTCGGCGGGACGTGTGACCCGGCGTTCGCCGCAGTTGGCGACGCGTTCCGGGACAACTTCGCCGAGCGTGACGAGGTCGGGGCCGCGGTGTGCGTCGTCGTGGGTGGGCGCACCGTCGTCGACCTGTGGGGCGGCTGGGCCGACGCCGGGGCCCGGCGGGCCTGGCAGGCGGACACGCTGGTCGACGTCTTCTCGGTCGGCAAGGGCTTCGCCGCCCTGCTGGTCGCCCAGCTCGTCGGCGCGGGGCTGCTCGACGTCGACGCGCCGGTCGCCGCGGTGTGGCCCGAGTTCGGGGCGGCCGGCAAGGGGGACGTCACCATCCGCCAGGTGCTGTGCCACCAGGCCGGGCTGCCCGCATTGCGGGACCGGATGGCCCCGGGCGCCATGCTCGACTGGCGGACCATGACCGACGCCCTCGCCGCCGAGGAACCCTGGTGGATGCCCGGCACGGCCCACGGCTACCACGTGAACACGTACGGCTTCGTCGTCGGCGAGATCGTCCGTCGGGTCACGGGCCTGAGCCCCGGCCGGCTGCTGCACGACCGGGTGGCCGGTCCCCTGGGCGCCGACCTGCTCCTCGGCGTCGCGCCGGCCGAGCACCACCGGATCGCCGAGTTCCTCTTCCCGTTCGACGCCCCCGACGAGGTGGCGCCCGACCTCGAGGGCCTCGAGCTCATGCGGTACAACACCTACTGGAACCCCTCCGGGCTGTCGGGCGCGGGCGTCGTGAACACCGCTGCGTGGCGCGAGGCCGAGATCCCCTCCACCAACACCCATGCCTCGGCTCGCGGGGTGGCCCGGGTCTACGCCGCGCTGGCCGCCGGGGGCCGGCTCGACGACGTGACCGTGGTCGACCCGGTCGCGCTGGCCGAGGCCACCACCGAGCAGGCCTTCGGCCATGACCTGGTGCTCGAGCGCGAGAGCCGCTTCGGGCTGGGGTTCCAGCTCACCCAGCCGGAACGCCAGCTCGGTCCGGGTCCCCACGGCTTCGGCCACTTCGGCGCCGGGGGATCGCTCGGCTTCTGCGACCCGGACTCGGGCGTGGCCATGGGTTACGTCATGAACCAGCTCGGCGCCCGCTGGCAGAACCCTCGCAACCGGGCGTTGCTCGACGCCGTCTTCGCCTCGCTGACCTGACGCCAAGAACCTTCCCAAAACCCGTTCTGGTGATGATCTGCGGGCCCAGGGGCCCTTCGATCATCACCAGTTCGTGGTGGAGGTGGGAGATGGGTGGTCGGGCTGGCGGGATTCGAACCCACGACCTCTTCGTCCCGAACGAAGCGCGCTACCAAGCTGCGCTACAGCCCGTAAGGGCGCCGAGCGTACCCGACGCACCAGGGTGCCCTGCAATGTGGTTGATCAGGCCTCGATGATCTCGCCGGCGGCCAGGTCGGTGTCGGGGTCGACGCCCTCGAAGAACGAGGCGCCGTCGAGCAGGGTCTGGGTGGCCCGGCGCAGGCGGAACGCGTCGAGCGGCTTGATGACCCAGCCGTCGGCGTCGGCCCGGTGGGCGAGGAACGTGTCGGCCGCCCGGTCGAGCAGCATCATGACCGCGGTGATGGGGATGCGGCCCATGCCCTCCTCGTGGCGGATCGACATGCAGGTGGCCATGCCGCCCATGTTGCCGATCTGCAGGTCGAGGATCACCAGGTCGGGCTCGACCTCGGCCAGCGCCGGCAGCACGTCGACGCCGGCGTGCACCCGGTAGACGGTGAGGCCGTCACCTCCGAGCGCAGCCTCGACCTCGTCGAAGATCCGGTCCGAGTCGGTGGCGAGCAGCACAGCAGTCACAGCGGGAACGCTAGTCGCCGCCGGTTACGACTCGAAAGACGGCGGTCCGGCCCCCGCGTGCGCAGCGGAGCGGAGCAGCACCACCGAAATGCGCCAGATGGGCGAAGCCGCTCGAGGGAGCCTGCGACCGAGAGCCAAGAGAGCTGCCAACGCTCTCCGCGTTCAGGGTCCGGTCAGGCTCGGCGGTATGGCTACAGTGCCCCGAGAGCGCCCCCGGCCCTGGAGGTTTCGTGCTCGAGATCCACATCGAGGAGACCACCACGTACACGCTGTGCCGCCCCATGGGCGAGCTCGATGCGTACACGGTGGGCCAGTTCCGCGAGGCGCTGGTCGAGCTGGCGGCCAAGCCCCGACTCCTGATCGACCTCTCCGACGTCCCGTTCATGGACTCGGCCGGGCTCGGCGCGCTCATCGGCGGCATCCGACGCGCCCGAGAGGCCGAGGGGGACGTGTCGGTGGCCTGCAGCCGTCCGACGCTCACCCGCCTGCTGCACACCACCGGCTTCGACCGCATCGTGCCGGTGACCGAGACCCTCGACGCCGCCGTCGACGCGCTGCTCAACCCACCCGAGATCGACCGCGACTGACCGGGGCCGTCCGGGGCCGCTGACCGCGGCTCAACGGGGGAACAGGTGGCGGCCGATCTCGGCCAGGCCGTCGAGGTCGTGCACGTCGGTCTGCAGGAACGGCACGCGGAGCACCGGTGCCGGCGCCACCTTGCCGGCCAGGCCGGCCAGGTGCTCCTCCTCGTTGGCCGCGACCTGCTGGAAATCGGCCAGGTTCTCGTAGAGGCCGCCGAGGTCGGTGCCGGCGAAGTGCCGGGCCCGCTCGGCTGTGGCTCCGGGATCGGCGTCGCCGAACTTGGGGTGCATGCGGTTGACGATCAGCGCCCGCACCGGGATGCCGGCCTCGGACAGCTTGGTCGCGAAGAACGACGCCTCCGTGACGACCTCGCGCCGGGGTGCGGCCACCAGCACGAAGGCGGTGACGTGGTCGGACAGCAGCTCGAGGGTGGCCTCGGCCCGGTCGCGGAACCCCTGCTCCATGCCGTCGAACGCGGTGAAGAAGGCGATGGCGTCGGACACCACGTCGCCGCCGACCACCTTCGACACCGTGCGCAGGAAGGCCTGGGCGGCCACGTTGACCGCCTTGACGATGCCGCGGGTCGGCGTCATGAGCACCTTGTAGAGGCGGTGGTCGAGGAAGCGGGTGAGCCGCCGGGGCGCCTCGAGGAAGTCGAGCGCGTTGCGGGTCGGAGGGGTGTCGACGACGACGAGGTCGAAGTTGCGCTCGTCGTGCAGCTCGTAGAGCTTCTCCATGGCCATGTACTCCTGCGTGCCCGACAGCGCACCGGAGATGTTGCGGTAGAAGCGGTTGGAGAGGATGCCCTCGGCCTGCTCCGGGGTCTCGGCGTTCTTGAGGACGAGGTCGTCGAAGGTGGTCTTGGTGTCGAGCATGAGGGCCCAGAGCTCACCGGCCCACGGCCCGTCGATGCGGCTGGGCGTGTTCGACAGCGACTCGAGCCCGAGCGCGTCGGCCAGGCGCTTGGCCGGATCGATGGTCACCACGCAGGTGCGACGGCCCTGTCGAGCCCCCTCGAGGGCGATGACCGCGGCGGTGGTCGTCTTGCCGACCCCGCCCGAGCCGGTGCACACGATGACCTCCTGCTCGACCACGAGTCGGGCCAGCTCGTCCCGCGAGGCGACCTTGGCCCGCGATTCGACCCTCGTCGGGACCTTGTCGGCCTTGGGGGTCACGCCGGGCTGGCCAGCTCGGTCAGGCCGCCGATGCCGGCGAGCAGCCGGTGGGCCAGCACGTCGACCTCGGCCGGTCCCAGGTCGGCGTCGAACAGGTAGGGCAGCGACAGCTGGGGCAGCGGCAGCAGCTCGGCCAGGCGATCGATCTGCTCGGCCTGCAGGGCCATGCGGTGGCGGCGGAACCCGGCCGCGTCGGCCAGCGTCTGGGCCTCGCCCTTGCGCAGCGAGGCCCCGGCCTCGGCCGCGGCGAGGGTCGGGTCGGCATCGAGCCCGACGATCTCCGGGTAGGTGCCGTTGACCACGACCGGGCCGAGGCTCACCCCGACCTCGTCCTCGAGGCTGTAGGCGGTCTCGACCAGCTCGTTGACCGGGGTCTCCTCCGGCAGCGTGACCAGCACGACCTGGCACCGTTCGGGGTCGGTGAGCAGGTCGAGCACGTCACGGGCCTGGGCGTTGATCGGGCCGACCCGCACCGCGTCGAGCAGGCCCCGGGCCGACCGCAGGAAGCTGATGGCGTGGCCCGACGCCGGGGCGTCGAGCACGATCAGGTCGGCCCGGCGCTTCTGCTCGAGCTGCTTCACCTTCCCGAGGATGAGGATGTCCTTGATGCCCGGTGCGGCGGTGGCGACCATGTCGACCGCGCCCGTCGACACCAGCCGGCGCGAGATGCGGCTCAAGCCGTGGTCCTCGAGGTACTCGACGAGGGCGTCGTCGGGCGTGAGGGTGCGAGCGGACACGTCGGCCGCCCCGTCCGGACCGCCGCCGGGAGACAGCGTGACCTCCTCGTAGTCGAACGCCGGCTGCCCGAACAGGGTGGCCAGGCCGCTCTTGCCCTCGACCTCGATGATCAGCGTGGACAGGCCGGCCAGGGCGGCCGCCCGGGCCAGGGCCGCGCTGACGGTGGTTTTGCCCACGCCGCCCTTCCCGGCCACGATGACCACGCGAGATGCTGCGAAGAACTGCGCAGGATCCACCCTTTTCCCTTCGGAGGAACGTGAGCCGAACACTACCGACCCGGCGCCGTGGGCTGGTCATCGCCGCGTCGCTGCTCATGGCCCTCGGGCTGCTGGTCGGGCTCATCGCAGGGGGGACGGCGACGCCCGTCGCGGCCGAGTCGGCTGCGCCGAACCGGTCCGCCCAGTCGGCCGACACCACGATCGCCCCGGCCTCGCTGGGCGGCGCCGCGGACACGGGTGACACCACCGACACCGTCGGCGACGCCTCCACCCCGGAGGGCGGGTTCGTGGCCGTGCTCAAGGTCAGCGGGCTGCTCGACCCGGTGCTGGTCGATGCCGTCTCGACCGCGGTGTCGTCCTCCGAGCGGCTCGGGGCGCGGGCCCTGATCCTGCAGACGAACTCGAGCGGCGTGGTCGTGTCCGACGCCACCTACCACGCCCTGCTCGACCAGATCGGCCACTCGTCGGTGCCGGTCGACGTGTGGGTCGGCCCGAGCGGCTCGCGGCTCACCGGGCCCTCGGCCCTGCTCGTCGGCGTGGCCCACGAGGTCGGCATGGCCCCGGGCACCACGCTCGGTGACTCGGGCCCACTTCCCGAGGGCATCCCGATGGACGAGGCCCGCATGGCGCCGCTGATCAACGACACGGTGAGCTCCTCGGAGGCCGCGGACCTGCAGGTCACCTCGTTCGAGGCCCCCACCATCGGCGACTTCATCATCAAGCTGCCGGGGGTCGAGACCAAGGAGATCGACCAGGACGGCGAGAAGCGCCTGCAACCGATCACCCAGGTGCAGTTCAGCCAGCTCTCGCTGGTGTCGCAGCTGTTCCACACGGTGGCCAGCCCGGCGGTCGCCTACCTGTTGCTCACCATCGGCCTGGCGCTGCTGATCTTCGAGCTGTTCACCGCCGGCGTCGGCGTGGCCGGTGTGGTCGGCGCCGGGGCGTTCATCCTTTCGTGCTACGGCCTGGCCGTGCTGCCGACGCACTGGTGGGGCATCCTCGCCATCGTGCTGTCGATGGCCGCGTTCGCCATCGACGTGCAGACCGGCGTGCCCCGCTTCTGGACCGGTGTCGGCATGGTGCTGTTCGTGTTCGGCTCGCTCACGCTCTACGACGGGGTGTCGATGTCGTGGGTGACGCTGCTGGTCGGCGTCGTCGGCGTCGGCCTCACGTTCTTCACCGCCATGCCGGCCATGGTGCGCACCCGCTTCTCGACGCCCACCATCGGCCGCGAGTGGATGATCGGCGAGATGGGTCGCGCCGTCACCGACATCTCGCCCGACGGCACCGTGCAGGTGCGCGACGCGCTGTGGCGGGCCTACACCAACCGGGCCACGCCCATCGACGAGCTCGACCGGGTGCGGGTCGTCGGCATCGAGGGCCTGGTGCTCGAGGTCGAGCCAGAGGAGGGCGGGGCGCGCGACTATCGCGAGCGCGGTCCGAAGGCCGGGCCCGAGCCCGAGCCCGATCCCGAGCCCGATACCGATACCGATACCGAGCCCGGCTCCGCGGACGCGTCGGCTGAGTGACGCCCAGCGGTCGCGATGTAGAGCACCGCGCTAACAAAAGTTCACCCCTTGTGGCGGCGAAATAGGCGGTTGTAGGGTCGGCCTCTGGAAAGGGGGACGACGTTGAGTGCTCAGCGGAGTGACGATTCCTGGCAGGTGAAGGCAGCGTGCCGTGGGCCTCAGGCCGCGGTGTTCTTCCCGCCACCCGCGTTCGAACGCAAGGACGAGAAGCTCGAACGCGAAGCCAGGGCCAAGGACATCTGCGCCTCGTGCGCCGTCAAGGCCGACTGTCTCGACTACGCCATCAGCATCCGGGAGCCGCACGGCATCTGGGGCGGTCTGAACGAGGCCGAGCGCAAGCTGCTCATGGGGCAGCGCGCCGGCTGAGGTCTCGCTTGGCCGTGGTCACACCGGGGGGGTGACCACGGCGCGAGCGCCACGACGCGCGCCCTCCGGGGCGCGCGTCGGCGCGCTCGGACCGGTCGCACGGACCTCTGGGAGGCTTCGCCGGTAGGCTGGGCTGGTGCTCGCGCTGCTGATGGTCCTGATCCTGGTGCCGATCGTGGAGCTCTACGTCATGGTGCAGGTGGCCGGGGCCATCGGCGTGCTGCCCACCGTCATGCTGGTCGTGGCCCTGTGCCTGGCCGGGGCATGGCTGATGAAGGTCGAGGGCCTGGGTGTGCTCCGGCGGATGCAACGGCAGCTCGCGGACGGCGAGATGCCCACCACCGAAGCGGTCAACGGGGTGCTGATCGTGGTCGGCGGCCTGCTCATGCTGGTGCCGGGTTTCGTCACCGGCCTCCTCGGGCTGCTGCTCCTGCTGCCGCCGGTGCGCGCCTTGCTGCGGCCCGTGGTCGTGGCCCGGGTGCAGCGTCGCATCGATCGTGGCAACGCCCGGTTCGTGGTGTTCTCCTCCGGCTCCCCGGTGGGTGGCCGGGCGCCAGGCTCGTTCGGTGGCCGCGTCTACGACGCCGAGTCCCATCTCGACCGGTCCGGCGGTTCCGGCCGGCCCGACCGGCCCGATCCGTTCGGCCCGCCGCCCGAGCTGGACCCATGACCGACGTGCCGGTGCGTGACGCGGCCACGGTGATGCTGGTGCGCGACGCACCGGGGGGTGCACGCGGCCCCGGGGACGACCGCGTCCTCGAGGTCTTCATGCTGCGCCGCAACCTGCAGTCCGACTTCGTCGGCGGTGCCTACGTCTTCCCCGGCGGCGGCGTCGACGACCACGACCGCCACGCCGACCTCGGTCCGATCTGCCGTGGCCGCACCGATGCCGAGGCGTCGGCCCAGCTCGGCATCGACGGCGGTGGGCTGGCTTTCTGGGTGGCTGCCATCCGTGAGTCGTTCGAGGAGGCCGGCGTGCTGCTGGCCTATCCGCCCGAGGGACCCGAGGCCGGGTTCATCCGATTCGACTCCCCCGAGATCGTCGACCGCTTCGCCGAGCATCGCCGTGCGGTCGACAGCGGCGAGCGTCGCCTCATCGAGATCTGCGCCGACGAGGGCCTCATGCTCGCCGTCGAGTCCATGCACTACTTCTCCCACTGGATCACGCCCGAGGGCAATCACCGCCGCTACGACACCCGCTTCTTCGTGGCCCGGGCGCCGGATGCCCAGGTGCCCCTGCACGATGACCGCGAGGTCATCGCCAACCTGTGGGTCCGTCCGTCCGACGCCCTGGCCCGCCACCGCGCCGGCGAGTTCGAGATGATCTTCCCCACGATCCGCACGCTCGAGGCGCTCGAGCGGTTCGCCTCGGCCGACGACCTGCTGGCGGCCGCCGCGGCCATCGGCGACGTGCCCACGATCCTGCCCCGCGTCGTCGCCGACCAGGGCGGCATGCGCATCGTGCTGCCGGGGGACCCCGGCTACGACGACCTGGTCACCGCCGAGGTGCCGGCCGGCGTGGCGCTCACCGCGCTGTCCGCCAGGTCCGCGGCCGGAGGTTCCGATGCCTCGTCGTAAGGCCCCGGAAGTCGTCGACCCCGACGCCCCGCCGCCACCACCCGAGCCGCTGGTGCCCGGTGTGGCACGCGCGCTCAGCCCCCTCGTCCGGCGCATCATCGCTCCCAACCCGGGGATCATGACCGGTCCCGGCACCAACACCTACCTCGTGGGCATCGACGAGATCGCGGTGATCGACCCGGGACCCGACGACGCGACCCACCTCGACGCCATCGCCGGCTGCGGCGGTGACCGCATCCGCTGGATCGTGTGCACCCACACGCATCCGGACCACTCGCCCGGCGCAGCCGGGCTCAAGGCCCGCACCGGGGCCGAGGTGCTGGCCTTCGACTCGCGTGACGGGCTCGAGGTCGACACCAGGATGAAGGACGGCGGTCGCATCGAGGCCACCGAGTTCCGCCTGCGGGCCGTCCACACCCCGGGCCACGCCTCCAACCACCTCTGCTTCGTGCTCGAGGAGGAGCACGTCCTCTTCTCGGGCGACCACATCATGCAGGGGTCCACCGTCGTCATCAGCCCGCCCGACGGCAACATGGCCCAGTACCTCGACTCGCTGGCCAAGGTGCGGGCCATCCGGCTGAAGGCCATCGCCCCCGGCCACGGTCGCCTCATCGAGGACCCGAAGGCCGCCATCGACGAGTACGTCGAGCATCGGCTGGCCCGCGAGCAGCAGATCCTCGACCTCGTCACCGAGTCGGGCACCACCAAGATCGACGACCTGGTCGAGGTCATCTACGCCGACATCAACCCCGACCTGCACCCGGTCGCCCGCCGCACGGTGCACGCCCACCTGATCAAGCTGGGCAAGGAGGGCAAGGTCAAGGGTCGCGGCATCGACGGCAAGTGGACCGCCCTCTGACCTGACGGGTCCGATCTGCGGGCTGCAACGGTTCGACGAGCTGGGGCGTCGTACGGGTGTGGAGATGCGGGCCGTCATGGCGCAACCGGGCTTCGAGGCCTTCTACCGGGAGCAGCACGCACCGATGGTGCGTCTTGCCCGCCTGCTGACCGGATCGGTGGCGGTGGCCGAGGACCTCACCCAGGACGCGTTCGTGCGCATCGCGCCGAGGCTGACCTCGCTCGACCGGCCGGCGGCCTACCTGCGGACGATGGTGGTCAACGCCTGCCGGTCCCACCACCGTCACGAGGCCGTGCGGGCCCGGGTCGCATCGACGCAGGAGGCCGAGCAGTCCGAGCCGTCGGTGCCCACCCACCTGGTCGACCTGGCCGATGCGCTGGCCGCCCTCCCGGAACGCCAACGCGCGGCCATCGTGCTGCGCTACTACGCCGACCTGCCCGAAGCCGAGATCGCCGAGCTGCTCGGATGCCGACCGAGCACGGTGCGAACGCTCGTCGCCCGGGGGATGGCAGGACTGAGAGAGGTGATCGACCGGTGACCGAACCCACGCAGACCGAGCAGCGACTTCGAACGATGCTGATCGAGCTGGCCGACTCGACCCCCGTCCGCGCCGAGCCGATGGCGCGCCCGACCGAGCCGGTCGACGAGCTCGAGGCCCGACGACTCGGCGCCGCCGACGTGCGCAGCCGGCCCGACACCACGGCCGACCCGGAGCGCCCGTCCCGCACGAGCCGCCTGCCGTGGGTGCTCACCGCGGTGGCCGCGGTGCTGGTGATGGTGCTGCTCGGGATCGTTCTCCGCGCCGGTGATGCTGCCGATCCGTTCACGGCCGACCCGTCGGATGTGCCGTCGGTCGACCTGGGACCGCTCGCCGGTGGGCGCCTGGCGTTCGTCATGGACAACGACCTGTTCGTCGCCGATGCTGCCGAGGGCGTGACCCGGCGGATCACCGACGTCGGCCGGGGCAACGAAGTGTCCCATGTGAGCTGGTCGCACGACGGCGAGTGGGTGGCCTTCACCGTGCACGACCAGGAGGGCATCTGGGTCGTTCGTCGCGACGGCAGCGAACGCCATCGGCTCCCGGGACGGCCCGGCTCCTACACCTGGTCGCCGACGAACGACGAGCTGGTCTACGCCGTGCAGGACGAGGTCCGGGTGGGCCAGGCCGACGGCACGTGGCGGGCGCTCGAGGGGAACCTCCCGCCGGCCGCGTTCACGAACGTGGTCTGGTCGCCCGACGGCAACCGTGTCGCCTTCGTCGGCGTGGCCGGCAACCTCGAGATCGCCACGCTGGCGGGACGACCGGACGCCGGCTGGAACGCCGGGGTGACGCCGCCCGTGAAGAGCGTGGCCGCGTGGCCCCGCGACGACTACCTGGTGGTGCAGGAACAGGGCGACGACGGCCCGCTGCTCGCCTTCCAACCCGACGTCGGGCCACTGGTCGGTGCTCGTCACGCCCGAGCACTGGTTCACCGCGGACGACGACCTCGGGGTCGACCTCGCCGGGCAGCGGATGGTGGTCGTCACCGACGCCGAGCTGTGGTCGTGCCCGCTCGACCGGGGTGTCGACGCCGGATGCGTCGCACTCGGTGCGCCGGGCCTGGGCCTCTCGTCGCCGCGCCCGGTGCCCGGCTCGGACGCCATGAGCTTCATCTCCACCGACCAGCAGGGCGGGGCCGAGCTCGTGACCATGACGCTCGCACCCGACGCGGCCAACCGTCAGCGAGTGCCGATCGGCGAGGTCGACGCGACGCTTCGAGGCACCGTCGTCATCGGCAGCGGCGGCTTCGGCGTCGTGCCCGAGGCGCAGATCCCCGCCGGCGCCGGGTTCCTGGTGCGGGTCGACGAGGGTCGCATCGAGTACCTGGACGCGGCGGGGTCCGCCGCGCCTCGCCTGGTCGTGGCCGGAGCGCGCTTCGCTCCACCGGCCGACGACTACCCCGGCGGGTCCGGACTGGCCTACTGGCACCCCTGACCGGATCCGACCCGAGCGGCGGCGATCACGTCCCGAACCTGTCCCGGTTGAGCGCCCGATCGGGCGTCGGTGTGGGACGGGTTCGGGTGGGGGGATGACGTGGATGGCGTGGCGGTGGCCGGGGAACGCCGGGAGGGGTACGGTCCGCGGTACGGAGGCCTGCCGCCGGCAGCGCCGCACGCATCAGGGGGATCCGGCCATGGCCGACTATCAGCTCTTCATCAACGGCGAGTTCAGCGACGCGGCCTCGGGAGAGACCTTCGCCACCTACAACCCCGGCACCGGCGAGAAGATCGCCGACCTGCCCAAGGCCGACCGGGGCGACGCCACCCGGGCCATCGAGGCCGCCCGCAAGGCGTTCGACGAGGGTCCCTGGCCCCGCATGAGCGGAGCCGAGCGGGGCGCCAAGCTGCGCCAGATCGCCCAGCTCATCGCCGACAACGCGGCCGAGTTGGCCGAGCTCGAGGCCAAGGACGGCGGCGGCACCATCCGCAAGGCGATGCTGGCCGACGTGCCCGGCGCCCAGAGCGCGTTCGAGTGGTTCGCCACCTGCGCCGAGACCCAGCCCGACCGGGTCGACCTCGACGGCTCGCCGTTCCCCGAGTCGCGCAACTACGTCCGCTACGAGCCGATCGGCGTGACCACCGGCATCATCCCGTGGAACTTCCCCCTGATCATGGCCGCGTGGAAGATCGCCCCGTCGCTGGCCGCCGGCAACTGCACCGTCATCAAGCCGGCGTCGTTCACGTCGATCACCGCGCTGCGCCTGGCCCAGCTCATCGCCGAGGCCGACCTGCCCCCGGGCGTCGTCAACATCCTCGCCGGGCCCGGTGGCACCGTGGGCGAGGAGCTCGCCGGCAGCCCGCTCGTCGACAAGACCGCGTTCACCGGATCGACCGAGGTCGGTCGCCGCATCATGCAGCTGGCCTCCGGCAACGTGAAGCCGGTGACCCTCGAGCTGGGTGGCAAGTCGGCCAACATCGTCCTCGACGACGCCGACCTCGACCAGGCCGCGGCGGCGGTGCTGTGGGGCACGTTCATGCACGGTGGCCAGGTGTGCGAATCGGGCACCCGCGCCCTCGTGCAGCGGGGCATCTACGACGAGTTCGTGAGCCTGCTGGCCGACCGGGCCGGCAAGATCGTGATCGGTGACCAGCTCGACATGGGCTCCGACCTCGGCCCGCTGGTCGGGCCCAGCCAGGTCGAGACGGTCGAGCGCTACGTGGCCCTCGGGCGCGAGGAGGTCGGCGCCCCGATCACCGGTGGCGGCAAGCCGGCCGGGCTCCCCGAGGGCCTCGATCGCAACGCCTTCTTCGAGCCGACGATCTTCACCGACGTCGACAACTCGGCCAAGATCGCCCAGGAGGAGATCTTCGGCCCCGTCCTGTGCGTCATCCCGTTCGACTCCGACGACGAGGCCGTGGCCATCGCCAACGACTCGATCTACGGCCTCGCCGGCGGCGTGCAGTCGGGCAACCTCGAGCGGGCCGAGGGCGTGGCCGCCCGCATGCGCACCGGCACCGTCTGGATCAACGACTACCACCTCATCGATCCGCAGCGGCCGTTCGGTGGCTACAAGCAGTCTGGCATCGGTCGTGAGCTCGGCACCGCGGGCTACGACATCTATCGCCAGACCAAGCACGTCCACATCAACCCCGAGACGTCCGGCCGCGACAACCACTTCCACTACGCCGTGCTCAGCTCCAACATCTGAGCTCCGGCTCCTGATCTCCGGGCGGCTTCCTGTCACCCGCACCGGCGCTTCTTGTCACCCCGTTCGACACGTTTGCGTCGAACCCGGTGACAGGAAGCGCGCCCGTCAGGGGACGAGGTAGAGGGCGAGGCCGGTATCCTCGCGGCGCTCGGCCTCGCCGAGCAGGCGCAGGTGCTCGAGGTGGGCGTAGGTCTCGCTCTCGGCCATGTGGCTCCACGAGCGCTCCTTGAACAGGTCGCGCGATGAGCTCGTTGACCGAGGCCCAGCCCCGGTCGTGCGAGGCCACGCGCAGGGCCTCGAGCCGCTCGGCGTGGTGCTCCTTGATGGCGTCGACCCGACCCGGGAGGTCGGTGAAGGGGTGGCCGTGCGCCGGCAGCACGAGCGTGACGCCCTCGAAGGCGGCCACGCGATCGAGCGAGTCGAGGTAGGCCCGCAGGGGGTCCCCCTCGATGAGCCCGGAGATGTGGGGCGTGATCGTGGGCAGCACGTGGTCGCCCGACAGCAGCACGCCGCCCTCGGGGTCGAACAGGCAGAGGTGGTCGTTGGTGTGGCCCGGGGTGTAGACGCCCATCCACTCGCGGTTGCCGAGGGTGAGGCGGTCCGAGTCGTCGACGTGGACCGACGGGTTCGGGTGGCGGAACCAGCTGAACAGCTCGCGCTGGCGCTCGATCACGATCCGGCGCTCCTCGCCGACCAGGCGACCGCCGTCGCCGCCCCAGGGTGAGGGCATCCGGAACCGGTTGGCGAACTCCTCGTCGTCGAGGTCGGGATCGTTGAGGTCGCGGACCTCGAGCTCGGGCTCGCCGCCGTCGTCGCGAGGGTCGAACCCCAGGCGGAAGTGGCTGGAGGCCACGACCCGGGCCCCGCTCTCCTCGGCCAGCATGCCGGCTCCGCCGAAGTGGTCGGGGTGGGAGTGGGTGACGATCACGTGGTGCACCCGGTGCATGGGGATGCCCGCCGCCTCCATGCGCGACATGAGGGCCTTCCACGATTCCTCGCCGGGCAGGCCGGGGTCGACGAGGGTGAAGCCGTCGCCGTCCTCGAGGGCGTAGGTGTTCACGTGGCCGAGGCCGGGCAGCGAGATCGGGAGCTGCAGGCGCAGGATGCCAGGAGCCACCTCCTGGATCTCGAGCGTCGCCTCCTCCTGCTCCTGCTTGCGGGGCCGGGCGGCGCCCTCGACGAGGTCGTCGCCGCGACCGTGGTCGTGGGGATGGCCGGGCGCGTGGTCTGGTGTCATGAGGATCTCCCGGGGCGATGCCTGCCCGGGGTCCGGGTCAGGCTCGGTGCGCCCGTTCAGTTCCGGTCACCATAACTTGACCGCGCGGTCAGTTACACATGTTCACGCCGGGTCGGCGGCGGGCGGCTCGGGCCCGCGGCCCAGCTCGAGGTTCCAGGCCCGCTCGACGAACACGGGCCGGAATCCCATGCGGGCGTAGAGCCCCTTGGGCCAGTCGTCGGTGAGCGAGCCGATGATCACCGGCCCGGCGCCACGGGCGCGGGCATCGGCGGTGGCGTGGACGATCAGTGCCTGGGCGATGCCGTTCCCGCGCGCCCCGGGCTCGACGAAGAGGTCCTCGACCAGGCCGACGCCGTCGACCCCGGGCATCGACGAGAACATGCCCACGGCCCGACCGCCGATCCGCGCCAGCCACGGCTGCATCTCGGGAGCCTTGCGCCGCCGGTGACCCACCATGTCCCTGCTCAGGCTCTCGGGCCACGGTTCGCGGCCCGCCTTCGTGGCCTCCTCGAGGTGATCGAGGCGCGTGAGCACGTAGAGGTCGTCCCAGTCGTGGTCGTCGAGCGCCGGGTCGAGGGTCAGCCCGTCGGCACGGGGACCGTGGTCGGGGAGGTCGTCGACCAGCAGGTGCTGCAGGGTGGTGTGAAGCGCCCAGCCGTCGAGGGCGAGGCGGGCCTCGACCGCGTCGGGCGTGTCGAGGTCGATGCGCAGTTGGCGGTGGGTGAGGCCGGCGTAGACCTCGTCGATCCGCTCGAGCAGCAGGTCGACCTCGTCGGGGGTCGAGGCGCGGGCCGCTCGGACGAAGTTGGCGTCCCACACCTGCGGGCGATCGCGGTCGACACCGAACGTGGCCAGCGGCTCGACCAGCAGATCCTGACCGATCCCGTGGTAGCGGGCGAGGGTGGCTTCCATCCGCCGGCGCAGATCGACGGAACCCGACCGGTCGACCATGGTGGGCGTCTCCGCTCAGGCGGGCTGCGCGGTGGCACCAGGCTTGGGTGGCGCGGGCACGAGGAACGACTCGCGGTAGTAGCGGAGCTCCTCGACGCTCTCGCGGATGTCGTCGAGCGCTCGGTGACCCTCGGCCTTGCGGGGCGCGCCGCCGAGGATGGCGGGGTTCCAGCGCTTGGCCAGCTCCTTCAGCGTGGAGACGTCAACCGATCGGTAGTGCAGGAAGTCCTCGATCTCGGGCAGGTGCACGGAGAGGAAGCGCCGGTCGGTGCCGATGGAGTTGCCGCACAACGGCACGGTGCGCTCGGTGGGGATGTGCGACCGCAGGAACGCGAGCGTCTCGGCCCCGGCCTCGGCCAGGCTGATGGTCGACGAGCGGATCTGGTCGATCAGCCCGCTCTTGGTGTGCATCTGCACGACCACGTCGGCCATCTCGCTCAGCTCGGCCTCGGTGGCGCGCACCACGAGGTCGGGACCCTCGGCGATCAGCTCGAGGTTGTCGTCGGTGAGCAGTGTGGCGATCTCGACGATGACGTGGCGGGACGGGTCGAGGCCCGTCATCTCGAGGTCCATCCAGGCCAACATCCCGGCGATGCTAGTGCTGGGGACCACGCACGGATCGGTAGGAAGCGCTACGACTCGGTGGCTTCGGGGGGCACGACGTAGGACCCGTCGGCCTGCGGACCGAACGGAACGACCCGGATCACGGCCGAAGGCTCGAGCTGGCCGTAGATGTGGGGGTAGACCTCGCCCGGCCGCGACTCCTCCCACTTGATCTCGGCCACCACCGCATCGGGATCGATCACGAGCAGCACGAGATCGGGCACGTCGGTGTAGTAGCGCTGCGCCGTCCCCGGCACCTGCTCGACGGTGGAGGTGTGGATGAAGCCCTCGTCGGCCAGGCTCGGCGCGGTGTAGGCGCCGGCGGCAACGGCGGCGCGCCACTCGCCGGCGGTGGTGACGTGGAAGATCGGGTCGGCCATCGGGCCAGCGTGCCACGCTCGCTCGAGGCGGCGGGTGGTCGCTCGACCTCCGCGTACCATCGCTCGACCTTGCGTAGATCCGGCCCGGAACCCGACTCCGATCTACGCAACATCGCCTGGGGCGCGCCTCGTGGGCGGTTCGGCACGGGGCCGGCACGTAGGCTCGGCGCTCATGCTGGCCGTGCCGATCGTCCGTCTCGACCCCGACCTGCCCCTGCCGGGCTACGCCAAGCCGGGCGACGCGGGCATCGATCTGCTGGCCCGGGAGAGCGTCATCATCCCCAGGGCCGGCGGCCGCGTGCTCGTGCCCACGGGCGTCGCGGTGGCCATCCCCCCGGGCTACGCCGGGTTCATCCAGCCGCGCAGCGGCCTGGCCCTGAAGCACGGCATCACCTGCCTCAACACCCCGGGGCTCATCGACAGCGGGTACCGCGGCGAGCTGAAGGTGCTGCTCGTCAACACCGATCCCCACGCCGGTCACCAGATCGAACGGGGGGAGCGGATCGCCCAGCTGGTCGTGCAGCAGGTCGAGCACGTCGCGCTCGAGGTGGTCGACGAGCTGCCGGCCGACAGCGAGCGGGGCGACGGCGGCTTCGGCCACACCGGCCGCTGACGCCTGCCCTCTGCGGGGTCCGGGCGAGCGAGCTCTCGACCCGTGTCAACCGGACGGGCCCGGTGCTCGTTGACAGGGTGGGAGAGGGAGAGGTCAGCGATGGGCGGTGCGGATCGGGATTTCGACACGAGCTTCCCGTCGCTGTTCTCGTGCGGGTACCGGGCGGCCTACCGGCTGCTCGGGAGCCGACCCGACGCCGAGGACGTGGCCATCGAAGCCGTCGCCCGGGCCGAAGCCCGGTGGGACGACGTCGGCCGGTACGGCGAACCGTGGGTCGTCCGCACGGCCACGAACCTGGCGCTGGACCAGCTGCGGCGGGGCCCGGCGCCCGTGCCGGATCCGCGTTCGGCGGGGGACGATCTCACCGCTGAGCACCGCGTCGACCTGGTGCGGGCGCTGCGCCGGCTGCCCCGCCGGCAGCGGGAGGTGGTGCTGCTGCGCTACGTCGGCGACCGGTCCGAGAAGGAGGTGGCCGAGGTGCTGGGGATCTCTGCGGGGTCGGTGAAGCAGCACGCGTCGCGGGGGCTGGTCGCGTTGCGCGGCGACCTCGCCGGCTATCGACCTGGCGACGACACAGGCGACGACGCAGGCACGGATCCTGCTGCGGGTCCCGGGCCGTTCGAGGAGGCCGACGATGTTCGCTGATCTGGACGATCGCACCCCTCCGCAGGCCGACGACGCCATCCGGCGGCGCGTCGACCAGCGTGCCCTCGAGGTCGAGGCCCGAGATCGGCGGAACCGTCGGCTGACCCGGGCGGGCCTGCTCGTGGCCGTGGTGGCCTTCGCCGCCGTGATCGGCGCGGCCGTGTTCGTCGGGCGATCCGATGGATCGAAGGGGTCCGAGCCGGTCGCACCCTCCGGAGACATGATCGCCACCTGGGCGTTCGAGGGGCAGCCGTCGCCCGAGGACGAGCAGGGCACCGTCGATCGACTGAACCAGCGCTTCGCCACGGCCGAGGTGCCCGCCACCGCCTGGCTCGTGGCCGATCAGGTGGTCGTCACCGCCCCCGCCGGCCAGCAGGTGTCGACCGACGCGGTCGTCGACCTGGCCCGTCCCGGTCGGCTGGAGTTCCGGCCGGTCATGTCGATCGCCGCCTTACCGGACTCTCCCGACGAGCCCACCACGGTCGCGGGGTACCTCGTGGCGCTCGGGCCCGACCCCTCGGGCACCGGAGCGGTCGTGCAATACGGACTGGGTGACGTGGCCGTGGACAACTCGGGAGTCGAATCCGTCAGCGCCCTCTCGATGAACGGGGGATGGGACCTGCTCCCGGTGCTGCGGGCCGGGCCCGACGGCATCGACGCCTTCAACGCACTCGCCGCCCAGTGCACGGATGCGACCGGTTCCTGCCCGAGCACGGAGGGCTTCGGCCATCGAGGACCGCCGTCTGGGCCACCGGCCGGACCGGGCCGGATCGCCGTCGTGCTCGACGGCCGGGTGCTCACCGCCCCGAGCGTGCAGGTTCCGAGCTTCGAGCGCGACCAGATCGCCATCTCCGGCACCTACACGAAGGACTCGGCCACCCGACTCGCGGCGGTCCTCGACTCGGGGATGCTGCCCGCGCCACTCGCCCTCCCGGGCGGGTGAGGCCGAGCCGCGGATCAGCGGTGGAGCTTGAGGAGGTGCACGTGGTGGCCCGACTCGTCGACCTCGTAGGCGTCGACGGTGTCGCCGACGATGGCCTCGAACCGGCCCAGCGCTCCCTGGTCGACCCAGGGCTGGTCGCTGCCGGCGGTCGAGACCGCGTCGATGACCAGGCGGTTCGGCTCGACGGTGTAGGTGAGGGTGATCTCGCCGGACACGCCCTCGGGCCGCAGCAGCAGGATCACCGTCTCGTCGACGGCCAGGCGGAGGTCGTCGATCTCGGGGAACGTGAACCCGAGGCGCAGCGCCAGGTTCGAGGTGGTGATCCGGGCCAGTCGCCCGTACTCCGGCTCGGCCGGGAGCGCGAGGCGAATCTGTTCGCGGGTCGCCTCGTCGCTGGGCATCGCCGACAGCTTCGCACGCACCGACGGCGCGCGGAGTCGCTCGGGCGCGGGGAGTCGTCAGGGAGTGGGCTCGCGCACGACCCGGGCCGGGTCCTTGTCGATCCGGCGGCCGACATACGAGGGATGGCGCAGCACGCCGTCCGCGGTCCACTCCCCGAAGGCGACCTCGACCACGATCCGCGGTTCGAGCCACCGGGCGGCGCGCGCCACCGCGGCCGGAGGCGGAGGCTCGAAGGGCGTGGTGTCGCGGGCGAGCGGCTCGAAGGCGGCGAGCAGCTCGGCCAGCTCGCGATCGCTGAAGCCGGTGCCGACCCGGCCCGCGTAGCGCAACGTGCCGTCGTCGTCGTGGTAGCCGACGAGCAGGGCGCCGAGCGTCGACGAACGGGCGCCCTCGCCCGGGAGCCAACCTCCGACGACGAGCTCCTGACGTCGACGCACCTTGAGCTTGCGCCACGCGGTCGACCGCCGGCCGATCTCGTAGGTGCTGTCCGTGCGCTTGGCGATGAGCCCCTCGAGGCCGCGGTCGGCCACCGCGGCCAGCAGCTCGGCCCCTGATCCCAGCTCGGGCTCGGGCACCGACCACGTGGGACCCGGCTCGACCAGCCGCCGCAGCAGCTGCTTGCGATCGAGGTAGGTCAGTGAGGTGACGTCGTGGCCGTCGAGCCACAGGATGTCGAACACCACGTAGGCCACGGGCTGGGTGGCGGCGCCCTCGGCGGCGGCGACCGCGTTGCTCAGGTGCATGCGTCGCTGCAGCAGGCCGAAGTCGGGGCGCCCGTCCGGTGCGAAGGTGATGATCTCGCCGTCGAGGATCACCCGGTTGGCGGCCAGCGAGGTGGCGAGCGGCGCCAGTTCGGGGAAGCGCACGGTGGCGTCGATGCCGTTCGACGACGTCAGCCGCAGCGTGCCCCGGTCGCAGAAGGCGATGGCCCGCATGCCGTCCCACTTGATCTCGTAGGCCCACCCGGTGTCGTCGGTCGGCATCGACCCGGTGGTGGCCCGCATCGGCTCGATCGCCGTGGGCATCGCCGGTTCGGGCGTCGGGGCCATGACGCCCGATCGTACGGTCCATCCCGAACGTGCGTAGATAAGCGGGCTGTGGCCCGGGATATCCACGCAAGTTCGGCGTTGGGGTGGGGGTCAGGAGGCGGAGGGGCCCGCCGTCGGGTGGTCGCCGAGGGTGCGGCTCCAGCCGGCCAGGCGCCAGCCGAGCTCGAGCAGCCCGGCCGCGAGGAGACCGATGCCGATGGCCGCGAGGGTCATCGAATCGGTGGGGATGGGCAGGTCGAAGTAGCGCCGCAACGGCGGGATCAGCAGCACGCCGACGAACGCGCCGGCCATGGTCAGCACCAGCCCGAGCCGCCACGCGTTGATCGGCCGGGCCAGGATCGCCAGCACCCACAGAGCCACGATGAACAGCACGATCACCGACACCGTGCGCTGCTGGTCGAGGGTGAGCTCGTCGTGTCGGCGAGCCACGAGGTAGCCCGACATGGTGGCGACGCCCGCCACCAACCCGGCCGGGATGGCGAACCGCAGCACCCGGGCCAGGAACCCGTGCTCGGCCCGTCGCTCGTTGGGGGCCAGGGCCAGGAAGAAGCCGGGGATGCCGATGGTGAGGGCGCTGATGATCGTGAAGTGCCGGGGGATGAACGGGAAGGGCAGGCTGGCCACACCGACGACCAGGGCCAGGAACAGGGCGTAGAACGTCTTGGTGAGGAACAGGTTGGCCACCCGCTCGACGTTGGCGATCACCCGGCGCCCCTCGGACACCACCGACGGGAACACCCCGAAGTCGTTGTCGAGCAGCACGAAGCGGGCGACGGCCCGGGCCGCGGCGCTGCCCGAGCCCATCGCCACGCCGATGTCGGCGTCCTTGAGGGCGAGGGTGTCGTTGACGCCGTCGCCGGTCATGGCCACCTCGTGGCCCCGCGACTGCAGCGCGTGCACCATGGCCCGCTTCTGGTGGGGCGTCACCCGGCCGAACACCGCGTGCTGCTCGAGGACGTCGGCCATGGCCTCTTGATCGTCGGGCAGCTCCCGGGCGTCGAAGGTGCGGTTGGCCCGGGGGACGCCGCACCGCTCGGCGACCGCCCCGACCGTGGTCGGGTTGTCGCCCGAGATGATCTTGACGATCAGGCCCTGCCGCCCGAAGTAGGCCATCGTGTCGGCGATCGAGCGGCGCAGCTTCTCGTCGAGCACGACCAGGGCGACCGGCACGAGGTCGGGAGGGAGCTCCTCACCGGTGAGGCCGCCTGGCGCCCGGGCCAGCATGAGCACGCGCCGGCCCCGCTCGGCGTAGTGCTGCATCCGGCGGGTGGCGTCGTCGACCCGGGCCTGATCGCCGGCGCGGGTGAGCAGGATGTCGGGCGCGCCGAGCAACCAGGCGCCGTGGTCGACCCAGGCCGCCGCGCTCCACTTGCGGGCCGACGAGAACGGCACGGTCCCGGCGACGGTCCAGCCCGGGGGCCGGTCGTACTCGTCGCGGATCGCCAGCAGGCTCGGGTTGGGGTGGTCGTCCGAGGCGGCCATGGCGGCGAGGGTCGGTGCGGTGTCACCGGCGTGGGCCTCGTCGAGGTGCTCGACGTTGCCCAGCACGAGGTTGCCCTCGGTCAGCGTGCCCGTCTTGTCGAGGCAGATGACGTCCACCCGGGCCAGGCCCTCGATGGCGGCCAGCTCCTGGGTCAGCACCTTCTGACGGGCCAGGCGGGTGGCGCTGACGGTGAAGGCGATGCTGGTGAGCAGCACCAGGCCTTCGGGCACCATGGCCACCAGGCCGGCGACCGAGGCCTGCACCGCGTCGATGAGCCCGAGGTCCGAGCGGATCTGGGCGGTGATGAGCAGCACCGCGGTCGGGATCATCAGCCAACCGATCCACGTGATCAGCTTGTTGATGCCGTCGCGCAGCTCGGACTTCACCAGGGTGAAGCGGCGGGCGTCGGCGCTCAGCTTGAAGGCGTAGGAGTCGGCGCCGACGGCGGTGGCCAGCATCCGTCCGCTGCCGGCGGCGACGAAGCTGCCCGACAGCACCTCGTCATCGGTGTCCTTGCCCACCGGATCGGCCTCGCCCGTGAGCAGCGACTCGTCGACCTCGAGCCCGGCACCGGACAGCACCCGGCCGTCGACGCTGATCTGGTCGCCGGGGCGCAGCACGATGAGGTCGTCGAGCACCAGCTCCTTGACCGCGACCTCGTGCTCGGCGCCGTCGCGCACCACCATGGCCCGGGGCGCGTTGAGCACGGCGAGCCGATCGAGCGCGCGCTTCGAGCGGACCTCCTGCACGATGCCGATCAGGGTGTTGGCGACCAGGACGATGCCGAACAGCCCGTCGCGGTACTCGCCGACGGCGATGATGACCACGAGCAAGGTGCCGAGCAGGAAGTTGAAGGGCGTGAGGACGTTGGCCCGCACGATCTGCCTGACGGTGCGGCTCGTCGGGTTGGGGACGTCGTTCGACCGCCCCGCGGCTCGCCGCTGCTCGACCTCGGCCCCGCTCAGCCCGCTGGCGGTCGCGACCTGATCGGTCATGCGGGGCTCGCGGCGCGGTTTCGGGGTTCGGCCCCGCGCGGCCGCGTGATCGGGGGAACGAGGGTCACACGAACCCGACGGGCACGACGACCACGGGGATCGTCGCCCGGCGCAGCAGGGCCTCGGTGACGCTGCCGACGAGCAGGTGGCGAAGCCCGCCGTGGCCGTGCGAGCCGACCACGATCAGCCCGGCGCCGAACTCGTCGGCCATGCGGATGAGCTCGTCGGCCGTGTGGCCCATCACCAGCACTGGCTCGTCGGCGGCGATCCCCGCGGCGACCAGCTCGGCGGTCAGCTCGGCCAACCGGCCGTGCTCCTCGCGCAGGGCACCGGCCCGCTTGTCGGGCGTGTTGGCCTCGAACTCCTCGGAGTCGTAGCCGGCCAGCTCGGGCTGCGCGGCGGCCACGTGCACCAGCCGCACCCTGACGTCGGCCGTGGCCGCCAGCCGGCCGACGGCGGCGAGCGTCTTGGTGGTCGTGTCGGACAGGTCGACCCCGACGATGACGGACGTCATCGGCCGATCCTACGCGGCGAGGCCCACCGCCCGGGTGCTCCGGACGGCGGGCCTCTCCGCGAGGGGACCGGTGATCAGTTGGCCGGCTTCGAGGGGTGGTCGCCCTTGTGGTGGTCGATCACCCGGGTGGCCAGGTCGGGGAGCCGGGCCTCGGCCTTGTCGGCCTGCTCCTGGGTGATCTTGCCGTCGGCCACGGCCTGGTCGATGGTGTCGGTGGCCTTGGCGACCAGCGCATCGGCGACCGACTGCGGGTCGACGCCGTGGGCCGTGGCGATCTCGCTGATCGACTGGCCGTTCTTGTAGTCGGCCTTGAGCTCGTCGACCGGGATGCCGATCTTGTCGGCCGCGGTCTGGGCGATCTCCTTGCGGATCTCCTGACGGTGCTGGCGGAGCCAGCCGCGGATGCCGTGAGCGGGGGCGTCCTGGGTGAGGGCCGACTGGGCGGTGGTCTGGGCGCTGGCGACACCGGTCGAACCGATGGCGAAGGCCAGCGTGCCGCCGGTCAGGGCCAGGCCGGCGAGGGCGCCGGCCACGATCTTGTTGCTGGTGATCTTCACGGGAACTCCTTGAGGGGGGGGTTGGGCGACGTCTTGTCGTGGGTGTGACGATGCCGGTCAGGTGTGAGCAAGGTGTGAGCGGGCGGTTCGGGGCCGGTCATGGCCGCGACGGGCGGTGCCGGTGCCGCGGCGCCCGACCGGCGGCCCGCAAGTACGCTCGCCGGCTGGTCACCTGATCCGGAGACGAGCCGCACCCCATGTCCTCCAGCACCGAGACGGCGTCGATCTTCTTCGCCCTGCTGAGCCTGCTGTGCGTTGTCGCCACGCTCGGTGTGGTCGTGCTGGTCCTCGTGCGCCGGGCCCGCCCCGACTCGGCCACCGCCGACTTCGTCGACGACCTCGGCCGCATGGCGCTGTGGCTGGCGTGGCTCGTCGCCACGGTCACCACCCTGGGGAGCCTCTACTTCTCCGAGATCGCCGACTTCGTGCCCTGCGAGCTCTGCTGGTTCCAACGCATCTGCATGTACCCCCTGGTGCTGATCCTGGGGGTCGCCACGTGGCGCCGCGACCGGGGGGTCTGGGTCTACGTGCTGCCCCAGGCCGTGGTCGGCGCGGGCATCGCCATCTACCACACGCAGCTGCAGGCCTTCCCGGAGCAGGCCACGTTCTGCACCACCGAGACGCCCTGCACCACGCGCGTCGTGTGGGAGTTCGGCTTCGTGTCGCTCCCGTTCATGGCGCTCACGGCCTTCGCCTTCGTCATCACCATGGTGCTGCTGGCCCGGGCCACCGACCCGGCGCGCTGGGCCGATGAGGCCGGCAACGGGCCGGCCGACGACGAGGTCCCGTCCGCTGGAGCCTCCGATGAAGACTCCGATCAACCGTCCGACGAAGTAGGTGTCCGTTGAGCAACCGACCGAAGGCCAAGGGCCCGACCAAGGCCCAGAAGCGGGTGACCACGGCCCACGGCCGCACCGTCGCGGCCCAGCGGCGTGCCGCGTCCGGGCGGCGCACGACGTGGATCGTGGTCGGCGTCGCCGCGGTCGTGCTGGTGGCGCTGATCGTGGCGATCGTCGTCGCCCAGTCGGGCTCCTCGAACAAGGCGGGCACGGTGGCGGCCGACCCGGCCACGGTGGTGGCGCAGGTGGTGGCGGTCGACGACGCCACCATGGCCACGGTGGGCCAGGGGAGCGCGACCGCGCTCCCCGTCGCCATCACCGCGCCGCCGCTCACCAAGGACGGCAAGCCACTCGTCGTCTACATCGGCGCCGAGTACTGCCCCTTCTGCGCGGCGCAGCGGTGGGCCATGGTGCAGGCGCTGTCCGCGGTTCGGCACCTTCTCCGACCTGAGCCTCACCCACTCGGCCGGCGACGACGTCTACCCCAACACGCCCACGTTCACGTTCCACGGGTCGACCTACACCAGCTCGGTGGTGGCGTTCGAGGGGGTCGAGACCCAGACGGTCGATCACAAGCCGCTCGACACGCTGACCCCGGACCAGGAAGCCCTCATCACCACCTACGACGCCCCGCCCTACGTCCCGTCGTCGTCCAAGGGCTCGATCCCGTTCATCGACTTCGGCGGCAGCTACCTCCTCTCCGGCGCGAGCTACTCGCCCCAGTCGCTGCAGGGCATGACCGCCGACCAGGTGTCCGCCGCCCTCTCCGACCCGAACAGCGCGGTGGCCAAGGGCATCATCGGGGCGGCCAACGTGATCACCGCCACCATCTGCATCCTCACCGGCGACCAGCCGTCCAACGTGTGCGCCAACCCGGCGGTCAGCGCGCTCGAGGCGCAGATCCTGGCCCAGACCAAGGTGTCGTGACCCGGCCGTGAGCTCCCCACCCCCGCCCGACCCGGCCCCGGGTCCCGGCGGCGCTCCTGCCGCTGCGCCTGCTCCCGGGCCTGCTCCTGGTCAGGGGCCCAGCAACCGAGTGCTCCTGATCATGGCGGCGGTCGTGGTGCTGATCGGCTTGGCGCTCTTCGCCGCGATCGTGCTGGGCCGCAGCACCCACGACGAGGCCTTCGTGGTCAGCGATCACGACAAGGGGCCCACCGGCACGATCATCGCCCCGGGAGACACCGAGCTGGGTACGGTCACCGTCGATGGGACGTCGTTGCCCGGCTACGACGGCGGTGCCCCCGATCCCGCCACCGGCCTCGTGCCCCCGACGCTCACCGGCCAGGACTTCGCCGGCCGGCCGGTGTCGATCGTCGAGGACGGCAAGCCCAAGGTCGTGATGTTCCTCGCCCACTGGTGCCCGCACTGCCGGCGTGAGGTGCCCGAGGTGCAGTCGTGGCTCGACGCCAACGGCATGCCGGCCGACGTGGCGTTCTACGCCGTGCCCACGGCCACGACCGAGGGGCGCGACAACTATCCGCCGTCGAAGTGGCTGCTCGGCGAGAACTGGACGGTGCCCGTGCTCGTCGACGACGCCGCGGGCACGGCGGCGGCGTCGTGGGGGCTGAGGAGCTACCCGTACTTCGTGGCCGTCGGGGCCGACGGCACGGTGGTGAAGCGGGCCAGCGGCGAGCTGACGCAGGCCGAGTTCTACGCGCTGATCGACGCGGCTCGAGCAGGAGGGAATTAAAACAGTAGTCGCTTGTTTAGAGTGGTGGGTGCGAGGGGTCGCACCACAACTCTCAGGAGGCTGACCATGGCCAACGCGATCATCACCGGTGGATCTCGAGGACTGGGCCTGGCGCTGGCCCGACGGCTCAGCGCCGACGGGTGGGGTGTCGTCGTCGACGGGCGCGACGCCGAGGCGTTGCACGACGCGGCCGCCGGGCTCGGGCCCGGGCCGGTGGAGGCCATCGTCGGTGACGTCACCGACGCCCGCCACCGGGCCGCGCTGGTCGAGGCGGCCGGTCGGCTCGGCGGCCTCGACCTGCTGGTCAACAACGCCAGCACCCTCGGGCCGACGCCGCTGCCGCGGATCGTCGAACTGGCGCCCGCCGACCTCGGGGAGATCTTCACCGTCAACGTCCTGGCGCCGCTGGCCCTCATCCAGCTGGCGCTGCCGCTGCTCGAGCGGTCGAAGGGGACGATCGTCAACGTGTCGTCCGATGCCGCGGTCGAGGGCTACGAGGGCTGGGGCGGCTACGGCGCGTCGAAGGCCGCGCTCGAGCAGCTCAGCCGGGTGCTGGCGGTCGAGAACCCGGCGGTGCGGGTGCTCTGGGTGGACCCGGGTGACATGCGCACCCAGATGCACCAGGACGCGTTCCCGGGCGAGGACATCTCCGACCGCCCGCTGCCCGAGGAGAGCGTGCCCGGGTTCGTGGCGCTGGTCACCGAGCCGCACCCCAGCGGTCGCTATCAGGCCCGGGAGGTGGCGTGATGGCGGCGCTGACCCTGCCCCCGACCCTGGCCTCTGATCTGGCCGGGAGCCTGCCCCCGGTCCTGCCTCGGCCACTCGACTTCGTGCTGCCACCCGAGCTCGAGGCCACCGAGCCGGTCGAGGTCCGAACCGGGCGCCGGGACTCGGTGCGCCTGCTGGTCAGCCGGGGCGATCAGCCGCCGACCCACGAGCGGTTCACCGACCTGCCCGCCCTGCTCGAGCCGGGTGACCTGCTGGTCGTGAACACCTCCCGCACCCTCCCTGCCGCCGTGTCCGGTGTCCTCCTCGACCGACCTTCCCCGAAATCTGTGCACGGATCGACGCATGACGTGGATCCGTGCACAGATTTCGAGGAGCGGGTGGGCCGCCCGGTGGTCGTGCACTTCTCGACCGAGCTGCCCACCGGGCTCTGGCTGGTCGAGGTGCGCACGCCGGGCGAGCCGGCCAGCCGGCCCATGATCGACGACGTCACCGGCCGCCGGGTCGAGCTCGACGGAGGTGGGTCGGTCGACCTGCTGGCCCGCTTCACCGGATCGAACCGGCTCTGGGTCAGCATCCCTCACCTGCCCGGCGGCGCCACGGTGGCCGAGCACCTGATGGCCCACGGTCGGCCGATCCGCTACCACTACGTGCCCCGCGACTGGCCGATCGACGCCTACGACACCGTCTTCGCCACCGTGCCCGGCAGCGCCGAGATGCCCAGCGCCAGCCGTCCGTTCACCACCGATCTGGTCACCGACCTGGTCGTGGCCGGCATCGGCGTCACGCCGGTGCTCCTGCACACCGGCGTGTCGTCGGCCGAGGCGCACGAGCCGCCCTTCCCCGAGCGGTTCTCGGTGCCCCGGGTCACGGCCGACCGGGTGAACGCCACCCGTGCCGCCGGGGGGCGGGTCGTCGCCGTCGGCACCACCGTGGTGCGGGCGCTCGAGTCGGCGGTCGACGACCGGGGCATCGTGCACCCGGCGTCGGGGTGGACCGACGTCGTGGTGACGCCCGAGCGGGGCGTGCGGGCGGTCGACGGGCTCATCACCGGCTGGCACGAGCCCGAGGCGTCGCACCTGCTGATGCTCGAGGCCGTGGCCGGCCGGCCGGCCTTGGCCGCGGCCTACGATGCCGCCATCGCCGACCGGTACCTGTGGCACGAGTTCGGCGACGTGCACCTCATCCTCCGGGACTCGACCTCGCCGTGACCACTCCTCCTTCGACCGCACCGGCCCCGTCGACCACGTCGACCACGTCGACCTCGTCGTCGCCGTCCTCGCCGGCGGAGCCGCCGACGGTCAGCGAGCACCAGCGCAGCGTCCTCTACGCCCTCAAGCGCTGCGGCGAGGCGACGGTCGAGACCATCGCCGGGGCGCTCGGCATCACCGTCAGCGGCGCCCGCCAGCACCTGACCGCCCTGGCCGACGAGGGCCTGGTCATCGTCACCGAGAAGCCCCGAGAGCAGGGCGCCCGGGGCCGATCGTCCCGGCTCTACCGCCTGGCCCCGGCCGCCGAGCCGCTGTTCCCGAAGGCCTACGGCGAGCTCACCAACGAGCTGCTCGACTACCTGTCCGACGAGGACGGCGCGCTCGTCGAGGTCCTCTTCCACAAGCGGCGCGACAGTCGCATCGGGCGGGCCCGGTCCCGGCTCGAGGGCAAGAGCCTGGCCAAGCGGGTGGCCGAGCTGGCCGAGATCCTCAGCGAGGACGGCTACCTCGCCGACTGGGAGAAGCTGCCCGGCCGCCGCTTCCGCATCACCGAGCACAACTGCGCCATCCGCGTGGTGGCCGGCAAGCACCCGCAGGCCTGCTCGAGCGAGATCGAGTTCCTGCGAGCGGTGCTGCCCGACGCCACCGTCGAGCGCACGTCCCACATCGTGTCGGGCGCCCCCCACTGCTCCTACGAGATCACCCCTGTCGCTCGCCCCGCTGCCTGACCGACTGACGAGGCGTGGAACCTGTCTCACCAGCGACCTCGCTCGCTCCGCTGAGGGGACAGGTTCATCGCCGTTCAGCGGCGGTTGGTGGGATCGAAGCGGGCGGTGATGGCGCACAGGGGGACGGCGATGACGGCGGGGCCGATGAGCCACACGGGGCGGGCCAGCCACCAGGCGCCGGTGACGTCGCCGCTGACGTGGCCGCCGCCGGCCCGCAGGAGGACGTAGAAGCCGACCCAGGCCATCAGGTGCCAGACGAACACGGTCATCGACCAGCGACCGGCCCAGGCCAGACCCTCCCGGTGACGGGCGGCGAACCGCTCGACCGGACCGGCCGCCGAGGCCAGCAGCCCGAGCTGGAACACGGCCAGCAGGATCACCGCGAACGTCGGGGGCGCCATGTTCGACACCCGCTCGCCCGGCACCCCGACCATGGCGGCGGGGTACGGGCCGACGGACACGGCGAGGGCCAGGGCGACCAGACCACCCAACGCCACCGCCAGTCGACGCCCGAACATCGACGCCCGGAGCGCATCGACGTGGAACCCGAGCTGGTGGACGACGGCCCACACCGTGGTGAAGCACGCCACGGTCATGAGGGGGCCACCCCAGCCGAGGCCGAACCGGGCGATGTCGAGCAGGGCAGCCAGGCCGACCATCCCGGCCAGGGTCCGCCCGGGAGCGGCGACGTGACCCCGCCAGGCCAGGGGAGCGAGCGCCACGAGCGCCATGTAGACCGCGAGGAACCACATGGGCGAGATGATCAGGATGATCGACGCCACCACGTCGCCCCGGCCCAGCAGGGCGGCGCCGGCCATGAGCAGCGCGGCGGGCACCACGAGCGGCAGGGCCGGCACGAGCAGGCGGCGGATCCGGCGGCGGCGGAACCCCTGGGTGCCGTGGCGCAGGCTGCGGGCGTGGAGCACACCGCCGATGGCGAAGAAGATGGGCATGGGCTGCAGCACCCAGGTGGCCAGCCACATCCCCGGGGTCACGCCGACCGGGTTGCCGACGTGGGGCCCGTCGGCGCCGAACCGGATGGTCGTGAACACCCAGTGCCACAGCACGACGATGCCGAGCGCACCGGCCCGGGCCAGATCGATCAGCAGATCCCGTCTGGGTTCGGTGGCCTGGTCAGCGGTCTGGCCTGAGACGGGCGGGGACGTGGTGTGAGGCATGGCGGAAGAAGGCATGGGTCGACCGTCGCCCAGATGCGGTTCCCGGTCTGTCGGGGCAATCCCCCACTGTCGAATGGGGGGTCCCCCAGGCTCCGTAGTCTCGGGGGATGCCCGATGCGCCGCTGTCGACCCGTTCGGCCCGGGTGGCGGTCATCGGCGGGGGACCGGCCGGGCTGATGGCGGCCGAGGTGCTGGCCCGATCCGGCGCCCGGGTCATCGTGTTCGAGCGGATGCCCTCGGTCGGTCGCAAGCTCCTGGTGGCGGGACGGGGCGGGCTCAACCTGACCCACAGCGAGCCGGTCGACCAGCTCCTCGACCGGTACGGCCCGGCCCGATCGGCCCTGGCTCCGCCGATCGCCGAGTTCGGGCCGGCCGAGCTCCGGGCCTGGTGCGAGGAGCTCGGGCAGTCGCCGTTCGTGGGCACCAGTGGCCGGGTGTTCCCGTCCGGGTTCCGGGCCACACCTCTGCTGCGGGCCTGGCTGCGGCGGCTCGACGGGCTCGGGGTCGAGCTGCAGGTGCGCCACACCTGGCTGGGCTGGGCCGCGGACGGAGTCCGGGTCACCGACGGCGAGGGCGTCGAGCGGATCGAGCCGGCCGATGCGGTCGTGCTCGCGCTGGGCGGGGCGAGCTGGCCCCGCACCGGTTCGGACGGTGGCTGGGTCGACGTCGTGCGGGCCGAGGGCATCGAGGTCGTCCCCCTGCGCCCGGCCAACGTCGGCGTCGAGGTCGGGTGGACGCCGACCTTCGCGGAGCGCTTCGCCGGCACTCCCCTCAAGAACGTGGCCGTCTCGGTCGGTGGCGTCGTGGATGGCCCGGGCCGGGCTCGGGGCGATGCCATGGTCACGACGACGGGGCTGGAGGGCGGGGTTATCTACGCCGTCGGCCGCGAACTGGGCGCGGCGCTCGAGTCAGGCGGCGCGGCCGGTGTCGTGGTCCACGTCGACCTGCTCCCGGACCTGACCGCGGACGATGTCGGTGCGCGACTCGGCCGGCGGCGGCCGAAGGACTCGGCCTCCACCGCGCTGCGCCGTGCGCTCGGGCTGCCACCGGTCGCCGTCGGCCTGCTGCGCGAGGCGACCGGCAACGACATCCCCGGGTCGGCCGGTGACCTGGCGGCCCTCGTCAAGGCCGTGCCCGTCGTCGTGACCGGACGGCGGCCGATCGCCCGGGCCATCTCGACCGCCGGTGGCATCGCCCTCGGCGAGGTCGACGAGTCGTTCATGCTGCGCCGTCGTCCCGGCACGTTCGTGGCCGGCGAGATGCTCGACTGGGAGGCGCCGACCGGCGGCTACCTGCTCCAGGCCACGTTCAGCACCGCGGTGGCGGCCGCCACCGGTGCCATCCGCTGGCTCGCCGCGTTCTGACCCCCGATTCCGGTCGCTGAGCGAGCGAAATCGGCGCCGAAACGGGGGAGAAACGGGGGAGGATCAGGCCGGCGGGAGGGGCTCGGGGGCCGCGGGGCCGACGTAGTGGGCGCTCGGGCGGATGATCTTGTTGTCGGCGGCCTGCTCGCACACGTTGGCGCACCAGCCGATGACCCGGCTCGACGCGAACGTCGGCGTGAACATCGAGCGGGGCACACCGCAGCGGTTCATGACGACGCCGGCGTAGTACTCGACGTTGGTGCGCAGCCGGCGATCGGGCTTGCGGGCGTCGAGCGCCTCGATCACCCGAGCCTCGATCTCGACGGCCAGGTCGACCTGGTCGCCCCCGAGGCTGCGGGCCACGTCCCGCAGCATCAGCGAGCGGGGATCGTCACCCCGGTAGACGGCGTGCCCGAAGCCCATGATCACCTCGCCCCGGTCGAGGTGGCCGTTGACGACCTCGGCCGTGCGCTCGGGCGTGCCGATCTCGTCGAGCAGGTCGAGCGCCCGGCTCGGCGCCCCGCCGTGCAGCGGCCCTGACAGCGCACCGACGCCCCCGACGATGGCGGCGCCCATGTCGGCCCCGGTCGAGGCGATCACCCGGGCGGCGAAGGTCGAGGCGTTGAAGCCGTGGTCGACGGTGGAGATGAGGTACTGCTCGATGGCCCGGGCCACGTGCGGCTCGGGGACCTCGCCGGTGAGCATGAACAGGTAGTTGGCCGCGTAGGCGAGGTCGGCCCGGGGCTCGATGGGCTCGAGGCCCTCGCTCAGCCGGTGCAGCGCGGTCAGCAGCGTGGGGGTGACCGCGCACAGCGCCAGCCCGTCGAGGCGGCGCTGAGCCGCGTCGATGTCGATCACCGGCTGCATGCCGCGCTCGGCGCCGAACAGCGAGAGGGCCGTGCGCAGCCCGTCGAGCGGCCCGCCGCCGGCCGCGGCGATGGTCGGCAGCACGGCGGCGACGCCCGGGGGGATCACCCGCAGGGGCTCGATCTCGGCGAGGAAGGCGGCGCGCTCGTCGACCGTTGGGAGGTGGCCCTCGACCATGAGGAACCAGACGTCCTCGAGCGACCGCTGGGTGGCCAGGTCGACGGCCGAGTACTGGCGGTAGTGGTAGAAGCCCTGCTCGCCCCGGACGTCGCCGATCTCGGTGTCGGCGACGACGACGCCCTTGAGGCCGCGGGGCACCTCGACGGTGGGGACAGCGGTGGCGGGGGCGGTGCGAGCCGGGGCCGGTCGGACCCCGGCCAGCGGGTCGGCCAGGGCATCAACGAGCGGGTCGGCCAGGGGGGAGGAGGCGAGGGGGTGGACGGCTCCGTCCACGGGAGCAGGTCGTGACTTCGTGGTCATGGCCCCACCATGCCGTCGCTGGATCCCATCGTCAACGTTGATTACGCTCAACGTTGATGTCACGCAACATGCTCACCGCGGACCAGGTCGCGGCCCGGCTCGGGGTCAAGCTGTCGACGGTCTACGCCTACGTCAGCCGAGGGGTCCTCAACCGCACCGTCGCCAGCGACGGCAAGTCGAGCCGGTTCGACGCGGCCGAGGTCGACCAGCTGGCCCGACGGGGTCGGCCCCGCACGGATGCTCGCCGGGCCGGCACCGTCGACGTGGTGATGGCCACCTCGCTCACCGGCATCCTCGACGACCGACTGATCTACCGAGGTCACGACGCGGCCGAGCTGGCTCGCAGCTCGACCCTCGAGGCGGTGGCCGAGCTGCTGTGGACGGGCACCCTGCCCGAGACGGCGGTGTGGCCGACGGACCCCTCCGCCGTGCAGGTCGCCCGCGCCGCCGATTCCGGACTGCCCGAGGCGAGCCCGCTGACCGAGCGGCTGGCCGTCATCACCGCCGCGCTGGCGTGCGCCAACCCGCTGCGCATCGACCTGCAACCCCACGCCGTGCAGGCCCACGCGGCCTCCCTCATGACCACGCTGGTCGCGGTGCTCCCCGAGCTGGCCGGCACCCGAACGCGCCCGTCGACCGGAGACCGGAGCCGGCCGGTGGCCGCGCCCACCTTGGCAGCGCGCATGTGGCCACGGCTGTCGGCCCTGCCCGCCAACCCCCGCCGGGAGCGGGTGCTCGACGCCGCCCTGATCCTGCTGGCCGACCACGAGCTGTCGACCTCGACGTTCGCGGCCAGGGTCGCGGCCTCGACCCGGGGCGACCCCTACGCGGTGGTGCTGTCGGGACTGGGAGCGGTCAGCGGGCGGCTGCAAGGGGCCGCGGGCCACGCCCCGTTCCAGATGCTGCAGGCGGCCCGGTCGCTCGGTTCCGCCGACCAGGCCGTGGCCGATGCGCTGGCCACGCACGGCAGCGTGCCCGGCATGGGTCATCCCCTCTACGAGGCCGCCGATCCGCGTGCCGCCTGCCTGCTCGAGCTCCTCGATCCGCTGCTGGGTCGGCGTGACCGCGCCCTCATCGATGCGGTCATCGAGTCGGCCGCGACCACGTCGAGGGCCCGGCCCAACATCGACATGGCCACCGCCGCGCTGGCCTTCGCCATGCACATGTCGGCCGACGCCACCGAGGCCATGTTCGACATCGCCCGGATCGCCGGATGGATCGCTCACGCCATCGAGGAGTACGGCGAGGCCCCGCTGCGGTTCCGTGCCCGTGCCCTCTACACCGGATCACCGCCCGACTGACCCGCGATCGGGGCGAGCGGAGGCCGAACGGTGTCCCCGACCGGTCAACCGGGACTGGGCATTTCGAGCAGGTGGACTAGTCCGTTCGGCTCAAACTTTCCTTCGGATCCGGCCGCCGCGTGCCGATACGACGGGAGTGCAGTGTCGAGCGGTCCACCGGTGATTGACCTCGGGGTGACCGAGAGCCATGCCTCGTTCGCGTCCGATGATGGGTCGGATCCCGCCCCGGTGACGTCCTCGGCCCCGCTCGCGCCACTGCCCAAGCGGGTCGCGGACGATCCCTCGAGCGTCGAGTCGAGCATCGCCGATCCGCTCGGGTTCACCCGCGAGCTGCTGGCCCGGGCGACCCAGCTGCTGGCCACCCTCGATCACGACGTCTCGGGTCTCGAGGCCGACCAGGACGACGAGCGCAAGCGCATCGAGGCCGACTGGCACCGGCAGCAGGAGGCCGTCGACCTGGCCGAGAACCGGCTGGCCCGCATGGAGTCCCACGCCCGGCAATTGGCGGCCAACAAGGCCCGCCTGGCCGAGTTCGAGGTGGCGGCCAAGCCGATCGTGCCCCCCCGCCCGCCCGACGAGGTCACCGTCGACTCCTTCATGGCGCTCATGGAGAAGATCGACGTCGAGCTGCGGGCCGCCCAGGGCATCACCGGTGCGATCCGGCTGCCCGAGATCGCGAGGCTGCTCAACGAGGCCCGCGCGTCGATGAAGCGCCTGGCCGAGCTGGCCGACCTGACCCGGCAGCAGCTGCTCGAGCGCACCGAGACCGAGCTGAACGCCGAGGGCAAGGAGGCGATGGCCAGCTTCGAGATCGGCACCGGCATCCTCGAGCGCGACCTCGCCCTGCTCGATCGGTCGCTCCCCGTCACCGCCCGCTCGTGGACCTCCCCGCCCTGGATCACCTGGGAGCCCCCTGAGGCCCCGGCCGGGTGGGTGCGCTTCGGCGCCCTCACCAACACCCGGTTCCCGAGCGCGCCCATCCCGTACCTCCTTCCCACCACGTGCGGGCCGGGGCTCATCCTCGAGGGCGGGGCCCACCGGGACCAGGCCCTCGACGGGATCCGGTCGGTGATCCTCCGCCTGATCGCGGCCCTGCCTCCGGGGATGGCCGAGTTCTCCTTCATCGACCCCAAAGGCCTCGGCGAGTCGATGGCGCCGTTCCTGGCCCTCGGCGACTACGACCAGGCGCTGGTCGGTCGGGGCGCGCTGGTGATCGACTCCGAGATCGAGGCCCACCTCGAGGCGGTGACCCGGCACATCGAGCGGGTCATCAGCCAGTGCCTCCAGGGCCGCCACCCCACGCTCGACGACTTCCACGACGCGGTCGGCGGCACGGTCGAGCCGTACCGGTTCGTGATCGTGCTCGACCACCCGAGCGGGCTCACCGAGCGCTCGGCCGTGCTGCTGCGGGGCATCGCCGAGTCCGGGCCCCGCTGCGGCGTCACGACCATCGTGCTGCGTGGCCCGAAGTCCGGTGGGTTCACCCGTGCCGGTCAGGGTCTGCCCGCTGACATGCCGACGGTCAAGAGCACGGCCGACGGCCTGGTGATCAGGTCGAAGGAGCTCGGCTCGTGGACCCTCGTGCCCGACGTCCCGCCGCTGCTCGCCATCGGTGGCTCGGAGCCGGTGACGGGCCCGGGCGACGGCACCGACCCCGGCGGCTCGGGCAACCCGGACGATGCCGGCGACGGCGGCCCGGCCGGTGCTCGGCCCGACGACGGTGCCGCGCTGCGCATCCTGACGAGCTCGATCTACGAACGGGTGCTGATCTCGACGGGCGTGCGGGCCCGGGAGATCCGCCGGGTGCCGGTGACCCCGGCCGCGGTGTTCACCCTGCTCGGCGACGCCCGGCGCCGCCGGCTCCGCGACGACCTGCCGCGGATGTCGGCCCCCGTCGACCCCGAGGACCGGTCGACCTGGTGGACGGGTGACGCCACCGATGGGCTCGGCGTACCGATCGGCCGCACCGACAACCGGCAGGTCGCGCCGATCTGGTTCGACCAGGTGCAGGGCGGGATGGTCGTCACCGGAGCGTCGGGGAGCGGCGTGAGCACCCTGCTGCGCACCATCGTCGACGGGCTCGCGGTGATCTACCCGCCCGAGGAGTGCCAGACGCTGCTGGTCGGGGTGGGGTCGCGCAAGCCGTTCACCGGCTACGGCGTCGACCGCCTGCCCCACGCCCGGCTGGTGACCAGCGAGGCCGACCGCGAGCTCGCCCTGTCGGTGCTCGAGGCGGCCGTCGCCATCGTCGACCGCCGCCGCGAGCGCCTCCAGGTCGCGGGGACCGCCCGGCTCGGCCTGGCCGGGCATCGGGCGCAGACGGGCGAGCGGGTGCCCCGGCTGCTGCTGGCCATCGACGGGGTGGGCGAGCTGCTGGCTCCGGGGGGATGGGCGCCCGACGGTGCGACCCCGGCGGCGCCAGGGTCGGCGGCCTTCGCGTCCAGCGATGCGATCGGCGCGGCCGCGGCCGAGCTGATCACCCGCCTCGCCACCGAGGGCCCGGCCCATGGGGTGCACCTCCTTCTGGCCGATCGGGTGGTCGGTGACGAGCAGCACGTCGCGCTGCGGTCGCGCCTGCCCCAGGACATCGGCACCGTGGTGCAGGTCGGCGTGTCGGCCGACCTCGACCTCCCCGCCTCGCCCGGTGACGCCGCCGTCGTCGACCGCGCGGGCTTCGCCGTCTCGTGCTTCCGGGTCGCGTCGAGCCTCCCGCACGAACGGGCGGTGACCGCCCACGAGCTCGCCCTCCAAGCAGCCGAGCGGGGCTTCACCGCCACGCCCCAGGTGTACCGGGGCGACCAGGGCGCCGAGCTCAGCCCGGCCCGGTTGGTGCAGCTGGCCGGCGACGGGGACCACCAGGCCCAGCGGCGCACACCGCGGCTTCTGCTCGGCGAGCCGGTCGGTCTGGGCACGCCGGTCGAGGTGCTGCTGCGCCGCCAGGAGGGTGCCAACCTGCTGGTCGTCGGCGAAGACGCCACCCTGGGTCAGGGCGCGCTGTTCGCCGCGCTGGCGGCGGCCGCGGTCGGCCACGGGCGGGCCCTCGAAGCGTGGGTGCTCGACTTCATGCCCTTCGACTCGGGTCTCGACTCGGGTGGCGGCTCGGGGCCCGATGTCGCCGGCGACCGGTCGATGGGCGCCGGGTTCGGCGGCGCGTCGTTGGCGCTGGCGGGGCAGGCCGAGCTGCACGTGGGCCGGCGCCGCTACCTGGCCAAGTACCTCGACCAGGTGCACCGGCTCGTGCAGGACCGCCTGGTCAACCTCGAGGTCGATGCGCCGAGCCGGCTGCTCGTGGTGAACGGTCTCGGCCGGGCCCGCGACTTCGATCCACGACCCAACGCCGCCCACGTCGACGGCCTCGACCCGGTCGAGGTGCTGGCGGCGATCCTCCGCGACGGCCCCGAGGTCGGCGTCCACACGCTCGTGTGGTGCGAGTCGGTCGAGCAGCTGCACCGACGTCTCGGCGCCGACCCCCTGCGGGAGTTCGGGGTCCGCGTCGGCGCGGCGATGGACGACGAGTCGTCGGTCACGCTGCTCGACACGCCCGACGCGGCCCGCCTGAAGCCGCACCAGGCCCTGCTCTACGACGAGGGTCGCGGTCGGCTGGTGAAGTTCCGCCCCTACGCGCTGCCGGCGCCCGGCTGGGCCCTGCTGCCGTAGAGGCCGGCCAGCTCGAGGGCGATCCCGGCCAGCCGGTCGATCACCTCGGGCGGCTCCGACAGCTCGACCCGGTTGCCGAGCCCGGCCAGCTCACGGGCCAGCGCGCCGATGGTGGGCCCGCCCACCTCGACCTCGACCCGGCCGTCGTCGCCGGTGGGCCCGATGCGCACGAGGTTGCCGAACATCATCCGCATGAGCGGGACGACGTCGGGCGCGGCGGTGCCCCGGGCCCACGTGGAGGCCCGACGCTCGTCGACCTCGGACGTGATCATGCGCCACGCCTCGGCCAGGTCGAAGCCCTGGGGTCGCACCACCGGCCGGCCCAGCGGCTCGAGGTCGGTCACGCGATCGACGCGGAACGTCCGCAGCCCGGCCTCGGTGTCGGCCACGAGGTACCAGACCTGGCCCTTGGCCGCGAGCCCGAGCGGGTGGATGGTGCGGCTGCTCGTGGAGCGGTCGCGGGCGACGTAGCCGAGGCGCAGCTGCTCGCCCTCGATGACGGCTCGCTGCAGCTCCTCGAGGTGGGGCGGGGTCGGTCTGGGGCTCGGCGAGCGACCCCACGCCGTCGGGTCGACGACGATGGCCTCCGACGCGGCTTCGGCATCGGAGCGGAACGACTCCGGCAGGGCCCGCACCAGCTTGCGCAGCGCGGCCTTGACCTCGGGCGTGGCCGCCGACGAGGGCCCGGCCACGAGGAACAGGGCCCGCGCTTCGGCCGCGTTGAGGCCGCTGAGATCGGTGCGGCCGCCACCGAGAAGCCGCCAGCCGCCGTTGCGGCCCTGCTGCGAGTAGATGGGGAGGCCGGCTGTGCCGAGCGCCTCGAGGTCGCGGCGGGCGGTGCGCTCGGACACCTCGAGCTCGGCGGCGACCTCGGCCGCGGTGACCTGGCCGCGGGACTGCAGCATCAGCAGGATGGCCACCAACCGGTCGGCGCGCATGCCTGCAGGAAACCACACAAACCGGCCAGAAGGTGTCCGGTTCAGCGGCGGAAGGTGGGGACCATGACCAACACGACACAGACCCAGACCACCGACCTCCAGGCAACGGGTGCCGAGACCGACGCGGTCGACCCGCTCGGTCCGGACGATCCCCGCACCGTGTTCGCCAAGGCCGTCGCCCTGGCCGGCTGGGTGATCGACTCGATCGGGCCCGACCAGCTCGGCCTCCCGACACCCTGCCACGACTTCGACGTGCGGGGCCTGCTCGGCCACGTGGCCGACGTCATGGCCCGCGTGCGCCTGGTCGGCGAGGGCAGCGACCCGATGGCCAACGGCCGGATCGACGTCACGACCGTGGCCGACGACGGCTGGTTCGACCTCTTCCGCGCTCGGGCCCACGAGGTGCAGGCCGCCTGGACCGACGCCGCCGCCCTCGACCGCACGGTGGTGCTGCCGTGGGCGACCATGACCGGCGCCGGGGCCCTCGCCAGCTACACCAGCGAGCTCACGGTGCACACCTGGGACCTGGCCCGCGCCACCGGCCAGCACCCCGCGTGGGACGACCAGGTCGTCGGCGTCGCCTTCGGCGCCATCTCCCGCGGCCTGCCGGCCGTCGATCGGCTCGCCATGTTCGAGGCCTATGCGTCCAAGATGCCGGCCGAGCTGCGGCCGACGTCGCCGCCCTTCGCCGAAGCCGTCGAGGTGCCGGCCGGGGCGCCGGCCATCGACCAGCTCGTCGCCTGGACCGGTCGCCAGCCCTGAGTCCCTGCCCGAGTGGGGGCGATCGGCCCACCGTTTCGGTGGTCTCCGCGCCGTCTGGCCGCTGATCCGATCGGCAACGGTGCCGCTCGTCGAGCGATTCCGCGTATCTCACGGAGCGCGCGGACATTCTTCGTGACGGGGGGCACAGTCACCGGCATGAGGCTGCGGGGCTGGGGAGCGGGGGTTCTGGTGGCGACGGCGCTGGGGGTCGTCGCCCTCGGGTGCAGCGACACGTCGAAGTCGAGCTCGACGTCGGCCGATCGCGCCCAGCCGGCGTCGGGCGCGGCGGTGTCGGGCTCCGGCGCCGACGCGGCCCAGGCGCCGACCCAGCTCGCGTCGGTCGACACGGTGGCCCGCAAGCAGGTGCGCACCGGCCAGATCGCCCTCGCGGCATCGTCGGCCGACGACGTGTCGGTGGTGGCCGATCGGGCCGCCGCCGTCGCCACCGATGCAGGCGGGCAGGTCGACGGGGACAAGCGCACCGGCGGCTCGTCGCCCACGGCCGACCTCGTGTTGCGGGTTCCGCCCGACGCCCTCGACGCCACCGTCGAGCAGGTCGCGGCGCTGGCCACGGTGACCGACCGCTCCGTGCAGACCGATGACGTCACCAGCCAGTACACCGACCTCGAGGGCCGCATCGCCGCCCTGCAGACCAGCACCGAGCGGCTACGTGGCTTCCTGGGCGCGGCCACCGACGCCAACCAGATCGCGTCCATCGAGGGCGAGCTCACGCGGCGCGAGACCGACCTCGAGGCGCTTCAGGGCCAGCTGCGCGTGCTCACGGCCAAGACCGATCTGGCGACGCTGAACGTCGCGGTGCGCACCCAGCAGTCGATCGCCACCGCTCACGCCCCGGCCCCGACCAAGGCGCTGGCCGCGGGCTGGAACGCCTTCCGGCTGACCCTGACCTGGGCCCTCGCCGTGGTGCTCGCGCTGGCCCCGTTCCTCGCCGTGCTCGCCTTCGTCGCGCTGGTCGTGCGCTGGTGGCGTCGCCGGACGGCGGCCCGCACCGAGCCGCCGGCACCCCTGCCACCCCCGCCCGGCCCTGCCGGCCCACCCGGCACGCCCGCTCCACCGAGCCCCGAGCCGGTCGGCGCCGGCGTCGGCTGACCCGGTCAGCGGGGTCGCGAGCACGGAGCCTCGGTGGTTCAGACGGTCACTCGCCGGTGAGCCCGTCGATCGACTCGCGGAGCAGGTCGGCGTGGCCGTTGTGGCGGGCCGTCTCCTCGATCATGTGCAGCAGGATCCAGCGCAGCGAGAACAGGCCCTCATCGCCGCGGGACGGCACCACCGACAGGGCATCGAGGTCGTCGTACTCGGCGACCACGGCCCGGCTGCGGTCGCACGCGGCGCGGTAGAGGGCGAGCAGCTCCTCGGGTGAGTCGTCGGTGGCCGAGTGGAAGTCCCAGTCCTCGTCGTCGTCGAACGGGGCGCTGCGCCACGGCTCGGGCAGGGGGCGGCCGGCCATCCGATCGACGAACCAGGAGTCCTCGACGAGGGCGAGGTGCTTGATGAGCCCCGCGAGGGTCAGCGCGGACGGGGGTCGGGTGACGGCGAGCTGCTCGATGGTCAGCCCCTCGATCCGGCTGATCAGCGTGGCCCGATGGAAGTCGAGGAACTGCGTGAGCGACGTGCGCTCGTCGGCTCGGAGGTCGGGGTCGGTGCGGTCCATCCTCGCAACCTACGCTCCGGGTCGGCACCGGGGGAATGGGGGTACGTTTGGACGAACCTGCGACAGGGGGAGTAGCGCCATGGAGATGACCGCGTACGCGCCGGGAACGCCATGCTGGATCGACCTCGGGACGCCCGACGCCGACGGGGCCGCCGCCTTCTACGGCGGGCTGTTCGGGTGGGACGTCCAGGAGGGACCGCCGGAGGCAGGTGGCTATCGGATGTGCATGCTGAAGGGGCAACCCGTCGCCGGGATGGGCCCGCAGATGAACACCGAGATCCCGCCGTTCTGGGCGACCTACGTGTCGGTCGCCGACGTCGACGCGACCGCGGCCAAGGTGAAGGAGCTCGGCGGCGCGGTGTTCGTCGAGCCGATGGACGTGATGACTGCGGGCCGCATGGCGGTCTGCGCCGACCCGTCCGGGGCGGCGTTCTCGCTGTGGCAGCCCGGTGACATGGCCGGCGCGGGCCTGGCCAACGAGTCCGGAGCGTTCTCCTGGAACGAGCTCATGACCCGTGACGTGCCCGGGGCCACCGCGTTCTACGGCGCGCTGTTCGGCTGGGGCGCCGACACGGTGGCGGACGGGTCCTACACGGAGTGGAAGCTCGACGGTCGGTCGATCGGCGGCATGATGGCGATGACCGACGAGATGCCCGCCGAGATGCCGCCGATGTGGGGTGTCTACTTCGCGGTCGACGACGCCGATGCCGCAGCGGCCAAGGTCGCCGAGCTCGGTGGCGCCGTGTACCGCCCGCCGATGGACATCGAGCCTGGCCGCTTCGCCGTGGTGGCCGATCCCTACGGCGCAGCCTTCAACGTGATCAAGTTCAGCGACGCCCTCACCGGTTGATCGGCAGCGGTCGACCGGCTGACCGGTTGACCGGCCGCGGGCGCATGGGTACGTTCGCTGGTGCTCGTCCGTGGCGGCCCTCGACCGCCACGTAGCCAGCTTCCTGGGGGGGAACCATGGGGCTCAGCGTTCGCAAGGTCGTCGCGCTGGTCGCAGCGGGTGGCATGGCCCTGGCCGCGCTGGTGGCGGCTCCGGCTCCGGCCACCACGAGCCGAGGCACCGACGTGGCGAGGTACATCCTTCCGGCCGGCAACTACGGCGGGCTACCCACCAACGCCAACTCGCGCGACCAGCTCCCGCTCTACGACGGCCTCACGCCGTTGCGGGGAAACGTCACCGACGCTGACATCAACAGCCAGTTCCTCCCGGAGGACTTCCAGCCGGTCGGCGCGACCCACGAGGAGGTCACTGGCCACGCCGGCGTGAAGATCATCTACGACAGCTACGGCGTGGCCCACGTGAAGGGCGACACCCGGGCTGACGTGGCCTTCGGCGCGGGATGGGTCACGGCTCGCGACCGCAGCCTGCTGATCCAACTCGGGCGCGGCCCGGCCCGGATGGCGGTGGCCGATGTGCCCGGCATCGACGCCTTCTCCCTGGTGACCAGCGGCCAGTCGTTCGTGCCGAGTCCGCAGGCCGAGGCCCTGGTGACCGCACAGCAGGACCTGATCGTGCAGACCTACGGCGACAAGGGCCGCGAGATCCTCGCCGACGCCCAGGCCGAGGCCGACGGCATCAACGCCTACTGGGCCGCCACCGGGGTCAACCAGCCACCGGCCACGGTCAACGACGTGATCGCCACGGCCGCGTTCATCGGCTCGATCTTCGGTGCCGGCGGTGGGGGCGAGGCGACGAACTCCGATCTGCTGGCCCAGCTGCAGAACCAGCTCGGCCCGGTCCGAGGTCACCAGGCATGGAACGACGCCATGCTCTCCGACGACCCCGAGGCGCCGACCACGACCAAGCGGCACTTCGACTACGGCCCGCTGACCGGCGGCGACGTCACCGGCTCGGTCACCATCGACGCCGGCTCGATCGTCGCCCTCGACCCCCGACAGGGCGCGGCGCCCAATGCCGCACCAGACCGCCCCGCCAGCCTCCGACCCCGCCACGCTGGCCTCCGCCCCGGGCACGACGTCCGACCCGGTGCTCGTCGATGCCTCGGCGGCACCACCCCATCGCCAGGCATCCAACTTCCTGGTGGTCGCGCCCCGCCGCTCGGCCACCGGCAACCCGCTGGCCGTGATGGGTCCTCAGCTCGGCTACTACTACCCGGAGATCGTGCAGCAGATCCACCTCAGCGGCCCGGGCATCGAGGCCCAGGGCGCCGCGGTGCCCGGCATGGCCATGTACATCCTCATCGGTCGCACCCAGGACTACGCCTGGAGCCTCACGTCGGCCGACCACGACGTGCGTGACGTCTTCGCCGAACAGCTCTGCGAACCGGACGGCTCGGCCCCCACCCGCGACTCGACCCACTACGTGTTCGACGGGCAGTGTCGTGCGTTCGACACGTTCAACGCCGGCACCCTGCAGGGCCAGCCGATCACCTACCCGACGTCGGTGCACGGCCCGAAGATCGGGACCGCCACCGTGGGCGGCGTGCCCTATGCCCTCACCCGGCAGCGCTCGACCTTCGGGCGCGACGGGCTCAACCTGGCCGCGCTGCACGACATGACCGACGGAGCGGCCTCGACGAGCCAGGCCTTCTTCGACACGGCCAACGAGTTCGGCTTCACGTTCAACTGGGCCTACGTGTCGCACAAGGAGACGGCGTACTTCTCGTCGGGCTACCTGCCCGTCCGCCACTCGGGGCTCGACCGTCGGCTGCCGACCCTCGGCACCGGGGACTACGAGTGGCAGCGCTACCTGACCCGTGACGAGCACCCCCACGACTCGGCCGGTCCGGGAGGCCTGCTGCTGAACTGGAACAACAAATCGGCGCCCGGCTTCATGCACGGCGACGACGAGGCCTACGGCTCGGTCCATCGCGTCGAGCTGTTCGACCAGTTCGCGTCGAAGGTGACCCTGGCCGGTGACGTGAGCGTGATGAACCGCGCCGCCACCGAGGACGTGCGATCGCCGGTGTGGCCGACCGTGAGCGCCGTACTGGCCACCGGCCCGGCGCCGAACGCGCTCGACGCGCAGGTCGTCTCCATGCTCGACGCCTGGGTCGCGGAGGACGCGCCGCGCCTCGACGCCGACAACAGCGGGAAGTACGACGAACCCGGGCCCACCCTCATGGACGCGGTGTGGCGGCCGATCGCGGAGGCGGTCATGCGGCCGGTCTACGGCGGTCTGCTCCCCTCGCTCGACCGGGCGCGCGGCCTCGGTGGCCTGGCCGGCGAGTCCTACGTCGACAAGGACCTCCGCACCCTGCTCAAGAAGCCGGTCAGGGGTCGCTTCGCGCTGAAGTACTGCGGCAACGGCTCGCTCGACGCCTGCCGAGCGTCACTGTGGGCGGCCATCGACCAGGCCCTCGCGCCGCTGGTGGCGGCCCAGGGGGCCGATCCCACCGTGTGGCGCAGCAACGCGGCCCGCACCGGGTTCGTCCCCGGCCTGATCCCGGACACGATGCGGGCCACGAACCGCCCGACGTTCCAGCAGGTGATCGAGCTCGTCAAGCGGTAGCCGCCGCGGCCCGACGGCCATCGCGGCGTTCTCATCGTGTCCTCACGCGAATCGAGGCGTCATCTCATGTGCCGTCGCGGATGCTGTCCGCACACGTGACCGATCCCCCGGTCCGAGCAAGGAGACGGCAACCGTGCACACGATTCGGCGCCTGACGTCGTGGTTCATCGTCGACGACGTGGACGACCTGGCGCGCATGAAGGACGCCCGCGACCGCGCCGTTCGAGAGGCCCTGCACGCCGAGGCCCAGGTCCGCGACCTGTGCGAGGCCCTCGACGCGGCCGGAGCGCTGCTCCGCCAGCTCGAAGGCATGACGTCCCACTACCGGCTCGGCTGGCAGATGGGGGCACCGTTCGTGGAGTACGACGACGGGCCGTTCGACTTGGCCGCCTTCGCCCATCCGGCGTACGGGGCGGACCTGTCGCGCTGAGCCTGCTGATCCCCCCGGGGACCCGAACTGGTGATGGCCGGACGGTCTGGAGACCTTCGGAGCATCACCGGTTCGGGTCGTTTCGCGTCTACATCGGGAGCGACTCGTAGACCTCCACGGTGCCGCCGGCGGCGAGCACCGGGCAGTCGCCGGCCAGCTTGGCCGCCAGCTCCAGGGTGTCCGCCTGGATGACCGAATAGCCGGTGAGCCCGGCCGCGGTCCCCCCGGTGCTGCCATCGGCGTGCACCGCGGTCGACGGGCCGAACGGCGCGCCGCCCTCGACCACGGCGGACCCGAGCGTCTCGAACCAGGACATCCAGGCCTTCATGGTGGCCTCCTGGGCCTCGGGCGTCTCCGCCATCGAGCCCCCGGTGTACGCGAACACGTAGTTCCCCATCTGCCTTCTCCTTCGGTCGGGCCGGCGCACCGGCCACGGTGGATGCGGGCCGCGTGTGCGACTCGCACCCCCACGTCGTGCGGGCCGCCCCGCGATCGACAGCCGCGCCCGAGAATCCCCGGACGAACGCGACGGCAGCCGGGCCCGACGAGCGGATCTCCACCCGCCGGACCCGGCTGCAGTCGTTCGAGGTCAGCCGGCGCCGGTCAGCACCACTGCGGGTAGTAGACCCAGTACGGCCAGCCCTGGTCCCAGACGACCAGCCAGCCCTGGTTCCAGGTGTAGTTGTACCAATTGCCCCGGGTGAAGGCCCGAGGTGCGCCGGTGTTCCCGTAGAGGTAACCGATCACCGTCCCGCTGCACGGGGTCGTCCACGTCGACCCGGGGTTCGGGGTCGCCGAAGCCGTGCCGGCCCCGACGCTCGCGATGCCCAGGGACAGGGCAAGGGTCATGAGCAGCGCCACGAGTGCGCGCTTCATCTGCATCCTCCCGCTCTCTCGGCAGGCGAGGTCGCGCCGCTGGTCCCGGCGGGCGAGCTGTGCCCCGTTGCGGTGGCTCCCGATGCCCGATCCGGTTCCGCATGGGATCCTTGTCCCGTGAACGGTGCGCGTGCAGGAACGTCGACCAGCCGTCGCGTTCGTCTGCAGCGTGTGAGCTTCGGGAGCACCGCTGCCGTCGTGACCAGTCTCGGACTGGTGGCCGGCTTCGCGTCGACCGGCACGTCGCAGGCCGCCTTGATCACCAGCTTGTTGATCATCGGCATCGCCGACAACCTGTCTGACTCGCTCAGCGTCCACCTCTACCAAGAAGCCGAAGAGCTCGAGCGACATGAGGCATTCGTATCGACTGTCAGCAACTTCCTCACCCGGCTCCTCATCACGGCTGCGTTCCTCCTGTTGGCGGTGACCCTGACCGGCGGGTGGCTGATCATCGTCGCGACCGTCTGGGGCCTCGCGGTTCTCGGCGGCCTCACCGTCTTGCTGGCGCATCAACGGCACGCGTCCGTGCGCCGGGAGCTCATGCGGCACTTCGCGATCGCGATCGCGGTCATCGCGTTGAGCCGACTCATCGGCACGTTCATCACCGCCCACGTCACCTGAACCACCAACGGGCGTCACATGACGCCGGGACCTCGACACTCCGCAGCCGCGCTCACTGGGGGACCACCAGGACGGGACAGTCGGCGAACTCCAGGACGCGGGCGACCTGGCTGCCGATGTAGGGAGATGCGGGGCCCTTGCGGTCGGAGCGCCCCATGACGATCACGTCCGCCCGCCACTCGCTGGCCTCGTCCAGGATGCAGCGGTGTGCTTCACCGGAGCGCATCACCGGTTCGATCGGGATCCCCGCCTCGTCGGCCATGCGCTCGGTGTAGGCGAGCACGGTGGCCCCCGCCTCCCCGATGCGGGCCTCGACGTCGGGGTCCGGCCGGATCGACTGGATGGACTCGATCACGGCGCCGTCGACCAGCACCGTGATCGCTCGCAACGAAGCTCCCCATCCCCGAGCCAGGTCGACGGCGAGCCGGGCCGCCCCGAGGGCGGCCGGCGAGTCATCGACCGCGACGAGCACACGTTCAACCATCAGAGGACTCCTCCATCGCCTGACCGGGTCGCCCCGACCTTCCCGACGGCACCCATCGGATGCGCATGATCTCTTCCCGCTCGATCTCCTCGAGTTGGAGGTCGAGCGATCGCAGCGTCTCCTCGAGCCGGGGCACGAGCCGGTCCCGGATGCCACGGAGGCGCCGGTTCGTGGCGTCCAGCTCCCCGCGCACCCGGGTCAGGGCCGCGATCGACGCCGCGTGCTGCACGGCGGCCTCGGTGGCCCGGCGATAGGCGTCGGTGGCCGGCCCCAGCGCCGCCGGACCGACCACGGACGGTCGTGGCCCCAGCGACAGGACCACCTCTCCCGGGTAGGTCACCCCCATCGAGGACTCCCAGCGGACGGTCGCCCGGGTGCCCCCGTCCTCGAGGGACGCCTGGCTCAGGGCCTGACGGCCGCCGAGGACCAGGGCCCGCACCATCCACCGCTCCGCCTCGTGGAAGCGCCGCTCCCAGTCGGCGGCGGTGCGGTCGTGCAGGGTCGCGAGGCGAAGCTCCTCGCGGCGCAGCACGTCGCGCTTGCGCTGGAGCAGCGTCACGCCGTGACGGGCTCGGTCGAGTCGCGCCTCGAGCCAGGTCCGACCGGCTCGGCCGGGTGGGTGCCGTACGGCCATGTCACCCGCTCCCGGGGTCCGGCGTCGGAGGGTCGGCGGGGTGGTGGTGGCGGTCGAGCTGGCCCTCGTCGAGCATCGTCAGCTCACGGCGGGGAAGGATCGACGCCACCTTCCACGCCCGTTCGAGCGTCTCGTCGAGCGGGAGGGACTCGTCGCGGCGTTGGCTCACGAACGTGCCGTAGAACTCGTCGACGAAGTCGAGGTAGTGCCGCTCGGTCTCGGAGAGCGCGTCCGCGCCGAGCAGCTCGGTCAGCTCCTGCACCTCGCGCGCCCGGGCCAGCAGGGCCAGCAGCTGGACCGCGAGGTCGAGGTGGTCGTCGCGGGTCCGACCCGGGCCCGCGCCGCGTCGCATGAGCCGCGACAGCGACGAGAGCGGATCGACCGGCGGGTACACCCCTCTGGCCTCGATGTCCGCCGACAGCACGATCTGGCCCTCGGTGATGTAGCCGGTGAGATCCGGGACGGGATGGGTGATGTCACCACCGGGCATGGTGAGGACGGGCATCTCCGTGATCGAGCCGCTCCGCCCCCGGATGCGGCCGCATCGTTCGTAGATCGATGCCAGGTCGCTGTAGAGGTAGCCGGGGTAGGCCCGACGCCCGGGGACCTCCCCGCGCGCCGACGCCACCTGGCGCACGGCATCGCAGTAGCTCGTCATGTCGGCCATCACCACGAGGACGTGGCGCCCCATCGTGAACGCGAGGTGCTCCGCGACGGTCAGCGCCAGCCGCGGCGTGAGGATCCGTTCGATGACGGGGTCGTCGGCGGTGTTGAGGAAGAGCGTCAGCTCGTTCTGAGCCGACCTGACCTCCAGCAGATCGCGGACCGCCGAGGCGTCGGCGTGGGTGACCCCCATGCCCGCGAACACGACGGCGAACGGCTCGTCGCCCGCGTGGGCCTGCGCGGCGATCTGGGCGGCGAGCTCGAGATGGGGAAGGCCGCCCAGCGAGAACACCGGGAGCTTCTGACCACGCACGAGGGTCGTCAGCGCGTCGATCACGCCGACGCCGGTCATGATCGGCTCCTGCGGGGTGGCCCGCTCCGCGGGGTTGAGGGGGGCACCGCTCACGTCCGCCCACTCGTCGCCGGTCACCGGAGGGCCACCGTCGATCGGCTCGCCCCGGCCGTTGCACACCCGCCCGAGCCAGCCCGGCCCCACGGGTATGCGCATCGGGCGCCCCGAGAACGCCACGCGGGTCGAGGCCAGCGAGAGCCCGTCGGTGCCCTCGAGCACCTCGACGACCGCGAGGTCGCCGTCGACGTCGAGCACCGCCCCGTGCCGGGACGAGCCGCCGTCGACGGTGATCTCGGCGAACTCGTCCCACCCCACCCCGTCGACGTGGCGCACGACGAGCAGCGGTCCCTGGATCCGCTCGATGTCGCAGTACTCGACCGGCGCGACGATCGACACGTCGCTCGGCTCCCGGTCGGTCACCGCAACCGCTCCAGCTCGGCGAGCACCCGGTCGAGCACCGCGTCGACGCCCGCCGTGTCGTCGGGGGCCAGCACGTCCCGGGCCCGGATCAGCTGACCGAAGTTCGCTTCCTCCAGCAACGTGGCCGGGGTGCCCGCCTCGACGAGCTCCTGGCAGTAGTCGTGGACGGCGAGCACCGCGTCGGCGAGGGCCGCCTGCTTCACCGGCGTGCAGTAGGCGTCGTTGGGGCTGAGGGCGCTCTGCTGCAGGAGGGCCTCGCGTATCAACCGACCGGACAGGAGCACGGCCCGCTCCCGTCCGGGCAGGGCGCCGACGCCGACCAGCTCGGCGACCGACTGCAGCCGGTCGGCTTCGGCCAGCAGCGCTTCGAGACGGGCCCGGCGCCGGGCCCACGCCGGGTCGCCGTGAGCCGAGTACCAGGCCCCGAGCACCCGGGCATCGCGCGAGAACGACGAGCGCCACGCAACCGCCGGGTAGTGACGTGCGTACGCGAGGTCGCGGTCGAGCACCCACAGGGACCGGGCGAACCGTTGGGTGTGGGAGCTGACCGGCTCGGTCAGGTCACCGCCCGGTGGTGACACCGCGGCCACGAGGGTGACCGAGGCCTCGCTGCCGCCCAGCGTCCGGACCCGTGCCGCCCGCTCGTAGAAGGACGCCAGCGCCGAGGCCAGCCCCGCGGGATAGCCCTCCTCCGCCGGCAGCTCGCCCGAGCGGGACGAGAACTCACGCAGGGCCTCCGCCCACCGGGACGTCGAATCGGCGACGACGACCACGTCGTAGCCCAGGTCGCGGTAGTACTCGGCGACGGTCATGCCCGTGTGGATCGACGCCTCGCGGGCCATGACCGGCATGTTCGAGGTGTTGCCGATGATGACGGTGCGCTGGGAGAGCTTGTGCCCGGAGCGGGGATCCTCCAGCCGCTCGAGGTCGTCGATCGTGTCGGAGAGCTCGTTGCCCCGCTCGCCGCAGCCGACGTAGACGATGACATCGGCGTCGCACCACTTGGCCACCTGCTGCAGCAACAGGGTCTTGCCGGTGCCGAAGCCGCCGATCACCGCGCTGGTGCTGCCCTTCGCGAGCGGATGCAGCAGGTCGAGCGCCCGTTGACCGGTGACCAACGGCGGCCCCGCCTCCAGCCGCTCCTCGAAGGGACGCGGCCGACGCACCGGCCACGCGCCGACCAGGGGGACCGTGACACCGGCGACCGTGGCGACGGGGTCGCTGGCCCGCACCGGGCCGCCGTCACGAAGCCAGTCGAGTCGACCGGCGACGCCGGGCGGGACGAGGATCGGGTGGGTGATGGCCGGCGTCTCCTCCACCACCCCGAGCACGGTGCCGGCGGACACGTCTGCGCCGGGCCGATCGCTCGGGACCCAGGCCCACACCCGGTCGTCCGTCCGCCCGTCGAGCGAACCGGGGTGCAGCCACCGGGGACCGCCGGCGAGTGGTCGCAGGAGCCCGTCGAACACGCCGCCGAGCAGGCCCGGCCCGAGCGGAGCCGACAGCGGCGCGGCGAGCCAACCGGCCGGCTCGCCGGGGCGCAACCCGCCGGTGTACTCGTAGACCTGCACGCGGACCCCGCCGGCGCGGACGTCGACGATCTCGCCGAGGAACCCGGCCTCCCCGACCTCGACCAGGTCGAAGAGCGCGGCGTCGCTCGACAGCCCGTCGACGTCGACGAGTGGGCCGTTGACCCGTCGCACCACGCCCGTCGATCCGCTCGCGGCTCGGGCCCCGCGTCGCTCGGTCAGCGCCACAACCGGTCGACCTCGGCGCCCATCCGGTCGACGCAGCGCTCCACGAGCACCGGCAGCGTGTAGTCGACCCGACGGCCGGGAGCGGAGGCGACGACCCCGCCCCGCACGGGATCGACCACCACCTCCGCGTCGGGACCGAGCTGGGATCGGGCCAGCGCGCCCAACCGCTCGATGAGCTGAGATCCCGAATCGTCGGGCAACGATTGCAGCTCGTGCAGGGCCCGGCTCACCAGCGTGCTCCGGGCGTCGGACCTTGCCTGGAGCACCAGGCGGCGCGCGCCTCCCGCCGGGCGACGGCCCGGGCCGTGGCGAGCTCGGCCTCGGCGTCGGCTCGACCGGCCGCATCGGACTCGGCCAGTCGGTCCTCGGCGCGGCGGTGAGCGTCGGAGCGCTGCCGCTCGATCCACACCTCGGCCTCGACCAGCTCGGCGTCCCCGTCGGCCCGGGCCTCGGCCAGCAACGCGTCGCGCACCACGTCGAGCCTCACGACGGCATCACCACCCGCAGCCGGCGAAGTGGCGCCTCCACCCCTTCGAGCGCGGACGCCGCGGCCGGCGTCAGGATCACGATCCCGTCGTCGGCCAGGGCCCTCCAGGCCCGCCGGACGGCGTCGGGCCCCTCGGCCGCCACCAGCTCGACGCCGCTCAGCGCGAACCCGTCGATGCGCGGATGCTCCCCGAGCACGACGATCGAGCTCATGCCTTGCCGATCAGGATCACGGCCACGATCAGCCCGTAGATGGCGATGCCCTCGGCCAAGCCGACGATGACCATGGCCCGCCCGAAGATCTCCGGGCGCTCGCTGATCGCGGCCAGCGCGGCGGAACCCGTGTAGGCCACCGCGATGGCGGCGCCGATCGAGGACCCGGCCACCGCGATGGACGCACCGATGAACGCCGATCCGGCGGCGTCGCTGGTGCTACTGCTGCTCGTCTCCTGCGCCGCGCCGGGATGGGCGTTGAGCGCGACCAGCAGGAGGGCGCCGCCCACGACGAGCAGCACCGCGTTCAGCACCCACAGCCAGCGGAGCCCGGTTCGGGGACGCCGGCGCAGGGCGGCGATCGTGGCGGCAGACACGCCGGCCAGCACGGGTAGGGCCAGGAGCCAGGTCAACATGGCACCTCCTCGTCGGGGTCGAACGGCACGCGCCACGGACGGAACGGCCTGCCTTCCGCCACGTAGATGCGTGAGAACATCTCGTAGTACTCGAGTCGAAGCGCCTGGACACCGGCCACCAGCGCCTCGAGCGCGAAGGCCAGGGCGTTGCCGACGACGAACACCACCACGGCCGCGACGGCCCAGGCGCCCGTCCAGAGCGCGGTGGTGGCATCCCAGATGACGAGGCCGAGGGCGGCGTGGGTGAGGCCGAAGGCGGCCAGCCGAGCGAACGACACGAGGTTCGAGAACAAACGGATGACCGTGTCGAAGAGCTCGACGACCGCCTGCGTGACACCGGATGCGCCAGGCCCCGACTCGGCTCGCAACCCGACGAAGGCCAGGCCGAGACCGACGATGCCGACCACGACCCCGGCGGCCAGCAGGCCCGACTGCGACTCGTAGGCACCCGCCGCGACGAGTCCGAGCGCGAGGAAGAGCGACGCGCCCACGATCCCCGTCGGCGCGTACAGCGCCCGCCCGACGCCACCCTCCCGCCAGCGGTTGATGGTGCCGATGACGTAGCTGACGGCGAGCAGCAACGCGCCGACCCCGATGGCGGCCACGAGCAGCTTCACGGGCTCGTCCAGCGGGGCCAGCCAGAGGACGGGTATCACGCCGGTCGGACCGAAGAACTCGCCGTAGAGGAGCCCGAACACGCAGGAGCTGACGCCGAGGGCGGCGACCATCGGCCAGACCGACCGCAGCCGCTCGACGCGCGGGGAGCGGCTGAAGCGCAGCCCCAGGGCGCCCACGACCAGCAGGAGCCCGTCCCCGACGTCACCGAACATCATGCCGAACATCACGACGTAGGCCAGGGCGGCGAATGGCGTCGGATCGACGTTGCGGTAGGGCACGGTCGCGTAGGTCTCGACGAGGGGGCGGAACGCGTCCATGGCGGAGTCGGGCAGCACGGTCGGTGGGTCGATGTGCCGGGGTCTCGCCAGCTCCACCACGGTGGCTCCGAGAGGTTCGAGGCGCTCGACGACGGCCGGCAACACGGCGCTCGGCGCCCAGCCCAGTGAGGCGGTCACCCCGCCGCGCTGCAGCGCCGAGGCGCTGACCCGCTCGAGCTCCGCCTCGCCGGCCAACAGGTCGAGGCGTTCCTGCCCGTCGGGGTGCTCGAGCTCGGGTCTGCGACGGGCCACGCGGGGAGGGAGCTCCGCGAGGTCGGGCCGGGCCCGGCGGGCCACCGCGAGACGACGGGCCGCCGGGCTCTCGCTCCTCGCCGGGTCGGTGTCGAGCTCGACGACACCGACGTCGGCGACGGTCGCCAGGACCTCGCGCCAGCGCGTCGTGGGCGCGACGAGCGCGATCCGGCTCATGCGCACCGGCCGGCCCCGCTCAGCCGGCGTCACGGAGCACCTCCCGGCCGACGTCACCCCAGGCGACCGCTTCGAGCGCGGCCCGCACCCTCCACGCGTCGACGAGCATCAGCACGGACGCGGCGGCGACGACATCGGGGCCCGGTCGACCCGAGGCGACCAGTCGGAGGGCGTCGTCCTCGATCCGCCGCTGCCAGGCGACCTCGGCCAACCAGAGCTGCGTGGGGTCATCTACCCCTTCCAGGACCCAGCGGGCCTCGCGGGGCAACAGGCTCGCCAACTCGTCCGGCGTGGCCCACGACTCTTGCTGCCAGGCCCGGCCGAGCACCCGCACCGCCTCGACCGTTGCGGAGGCGGTGAGCGACCGGCCGAAGACGAGCGCCTCCCGGGCGAGCGTGAGGGCGGCGTCGCCGGCCGCCCACACCTCGGCCGCGTGCACACCCTCGTGCAGGCGGCGAGCCCAGCTCAGTCGCAGGCCGACGGCGATCTCGGTCGGCGTCGCCCCGCCCGGGTCGCCCCACGGCGAGGACGTGAGGATCGCTCGGACCTGGCTCGGGCTCATCGCGCCCCGCAGCCGCGGCCAGGCGACGCCCAGCGCTCCCAGCTCGAAGTAGGACGCCGACGGGTGGGACCCCGAGGGCGGACCACTCAGGTCGGCGAGGAGCGCCTCGATGTCGGCGATCTCGTACCACCCAGCGACGAGCCGCACCGTCTCGGCGCCCTGCGGCGTCAGCCAGCCGGCGAGCACACGCAGGTGCCAGAGCGAGGTCTCGGCGATCGCATGCCGCGCCGTCGAAGGGCTCATGGTCTCGTCGACGTCGTGGCCGTAGGGCGTTGCGGCGAGCAGCCGCACGACCTCCGCCGGCGAGGCGGCCTCGGCGAGGGATCGGATCCCGTCACGCCCGAGCCGCCGGCGGGTCAGCAGTCGGGCACGGACGCTGCCGGCCACCCATCCGGCGCTCATCGACCCGCCTCCGGTGCGCCGGCGCCGGTCGCGACGCCCTCCACGCCCGAACGGACGAGCCCGACCACCCGGGCAACCACCTCGGGCAACCGCTGCTGCGCCCCGTCACGGACCCGTTCGACCTCGGCTGCCGCGGCGGCCAGCAACTGCTCGTGCTCCTGCGCCTGCTGTGCGATCTCCCGGCTCGCCACCTCGGCGCGTCGGGCCGCCCCCTCCCGGCGGGAGCCGGCCAGGATCTGCTCGACGTCGGTCGTCACCGCGGCCCGACGACGTTGGGCCTCGTGCTTGGCGGCGGCGCGGATCCGCTCGGCCTCGGCGCTCGCGTCGCCGAGGGCGGCGAAGACCGGAGCCAGCTCTGCTTCCAGCCCAGAGGCGAAGTCCGCGGGAACCCCTGCCGGAGCCGCGGCACCGGGCGCGGCCGTCGGTCGAAATCGCCGGAGGTACTGACTCAGTCGGGGCGTAGCTACCACGAGATCAGCCGACTCCTCGCACTGATGAGGTTCGGAGTCATGCCTATACGGCAAGTCGGCCGTGCGCTAGGGCACTACGTCCCTGGGCTCGGTCCCCGGCGGGACTTCCGGCTCTAGGCCCCGATCCGACCGGGCCGTAGCCTCGATGTCTGAACGCAGATGCATCAGGAGGTCGAGATGGACCGGATTCTCGTCGGAGTCGACTGCTCCCCGGCCGCTCACGCTGCGCTCGAATGGTCAGCTGACCTGGCCCGGCGCGCCAACCTCGAGCTTCTGGCCGTGCGCGTCTTCGCGCCCGCGCACGGCGGGACCTCACCCGACCAGGACGCGCTCCGCCACGACGAGCAGAGGCAGGAGCTCGACGAGTGGTGTGCGTCGCTCCCGCTCGCCACGAGCCCGCGCACCTTCCTGGTCGACGGCGACCCGGCCGACGCGCTGCTCGCGGCGCACCGGGAACATCAGGCCGACCTGCTCGTCGTCGGCGCACGTGGTGCCGGAGGGTTCCTGCACCTGCACCTCGGCAGCGTCGCCCATCACCTCATCCACCACGCTGCCCGGCCCGCTGGCGATCGTGCCCGGCAGCGGCTCCGCGCCGGTCGAGCATGTCGTCATCGGCGTCGACGGCTCGCCCGAGAGCCTCGCCGCCACCGAGGTCGGTGGTGAGCTCGCCGCCCGCCTCTCGGTGGCCGTCACCGCGGTGTACGCCTTCGAGCCGATGGCCGAATGGGTCCCAGCGAACGACCCCCGCAGCTGGCACAGCCGGGCCGAGACCGAGGCCCGAACCTGGACGGCGACCATCGAGCGGGCCGGTGTGCCGCTCGACGTCGACGTCGACCGGGACGTTCACCCCGTCGCCGCCATCACCGCGCGCGCTCGAGACCCACCCGGGCTCCGTCGCCGTGGTCGGCACCCGCGGGCAGGGTGGCTTCAGCGGCCTCCGGGTCGGGCGGGTGCCGCTCCAACTCGTCGACCACGCCGGCGCCGCCGTCATCGTCGTGCCACACGCGACCGGCGATGACGCGGCCGGCTCGCAGGCGAGCGGCTGACGTTCATCGCACCCGCGGTGACGAAGGCGGTCCGTCCGACGAGTCGATTGTCGTAGGCCGCCCGGGGCTCGAACCCGGCACCTTGGGATTAAAAGTCCCCTGCTCTAACCCGATGAGCTAGCGGCCCGGGGTGAGACTAGGCGAGCTTCGCCCGCGCCTTGGCTCCCGTTGCCGGCGCGCACGTCCGCCGCCGGTCGGTCGGTTCACGTCGCCGTGGGTTCCAGAGACCGCCGTCGGCGCGTAGGCGGGCTTCCAGGCGATCGAACGCCTTCTCGACGCTGCCCCTGCCGTCGACCGTCTCTTGGTGTGCGGCCGGTCCGAACGGATCCTCCTCCCGCCGAACGATGCACACCTCCCACGCCTTGTTCCGGTGGCTCCAGCGCTGCAACCACGACACGAGCGAGACGTGGGTGAGTCGGCTCTGCATCGACACGCCGCGCGGTTCAGCCCGCAGGACGTATCCACCCGTCAGCCAGGAAGACTCCCCGCACGTAGGGCCACCTCACGTCCTCATCATGACGCCGATGTGCCTCAGTCATCCGAGGACTCACCCTCAGCTCCGGCCTCGTCGACGAGCACCGACGGCGTTTCGCTCCAGTGCTGATGCCGTGCTTTCGAGGCGAAGACGACGCCGAAACCCACGGCGATTGCCGCTATGAGCTTCTTGAGCATCGCCACGACGTGGACGGTACAGGGATCCCCGGGCGGTGGCGCGGTACTCGAGGCCGACGGCGACGTCCTGCGTACCCCGCACCGTCGGCAAGACTGCGACGGCATGAAGATCAGGGCGGTGGAGCGGGTGGACGTCGGGGTGCCGGCCTGGTGGGTCGACGGCGACGATGACCCGTGCGAGGCCTGGCTGCTGTTCCGGGTCGGGATCGCCGACGAGACGCTGCTCACGCGCGGCATCACCCGGCTCGCCCTGCAGGCGGCGAGCGTGGGCGTGCGCCATCACGGCGTCGACGTCGACCTCGTGGTCGCAGGCGCCTACTCCGGCTACCACCTGACCGGCGATCCCGACGACGTGGTCCCCGTGGTCACCGACCTGGCGGGCGCCCTCGTGGCTCCGTCGATCGACGCGGCCGACCAGCTCGACCAGGCCCGCCACGACCTGATCATCGGCTCGCCGTTGGTGGGGTCGCTCGACGGAGGGTTCGGTGCCTCGCTGCAGTACGGAGCCACCGGGTACGGGTTGCTCGGCTTCGACGACTACGGCTTGAGCTCGGTCGACGCCGATGCGGTGCGCAGCTGGACCCAGCGTCACCTCGTCGGTGGCAACGCGGCCATGGCGTGGAGCTGCCGGCCGCCGGAGCGCTGGTCGATCGCGCTGCCGTGGGGACCGCGGGTCCCGACGCCGGGACCGATCCCGGCGGCGATGCCGACCCCCCGGTTCACCCGGGACGGCGAGTGGGCCGGTCTCGTGGTGCGGGTGGGTGAGGACCTGGCCGGATCGGTGGCGGCCCGCATGACCGTGCGCCGCCTCCGAGAGGCCACCGGCGTGATGCCCCGGCAGCGACGCACCGGCCTGACCCCCAGGCTGGTCGCGGCCGAGCACCCGGTGCTCGACGGGCGTACCGAGGTGTGGCACATCTCCTGCGACGGACGACCGAGCGAGCAGGCGAGCGCCCGGCTGCTCTTCGACCTGGCATGGCAGTTGGCCGACGACGGCACCAGCCGTCACGAGCTGCGCGGCGTGGCCGCCGACCTCCGAGCCGAGCTGGCCGATGGCAACCGCATCGAGCACCGGGCTCTCCACGCCGCGGTGAGCGACCTGCTCGACAACCGCCAGCCGCCCGATCACCGCCAGCCCGACCTGGTGGCCGACCTCCACCCCGAGGCCGTGCGCCTGGCGTGGATCGAGGCCCTGGCGACGGCGGTGTGGATCGTCCCCGTCGGGGAGGACGTCCCGGAGGGGACGGGCCCCGCGAGCGACGAGCTGGTACCGATGCCGAAGAAGGGCACGCGCTTCGACGCGCTCGACCCGGCCGACCCGACCGCCGTCGTGCTCGGTGAGTTCGTCATCGCCGACGTGACCACGCCGAGCACGGGCACCGTCGTGCCCTTCCGCGACTGCGAGGGACTGATCGACCTCGACGGTGGCCTGTCGATGGTGGTGGGCCGCAACGGCGAGGTCATCGTGGTCGACCAGAAGACGTTGGTCGGCGGGCCGGAGCTCTCGGCCGCGCTGCACGCCCGGGTGCCGCCGGAGCTGCAGGTGCACTCGGCCATCCCGACCGTTGGCTCGTTCGACATCCGCTGACCGCAGTTTCTGCGAGCTGACCGGTGGCGTCCGATCGGTTCGGAGCCGATCGAACGCCACCGATGAGCCTGGCTGGCAGGGTGGGTTCCTGCGAACGAGTTCCGTGCGAGCGGGGCCTGTGACCCGACCGGTCGCCGGTCCTCAGCGAGTGGCGGAAGCGGCCTTCCTGGTCGATCGCGTCGTGGTCCGCTTGGCCGTCGCGGTCGCCTTCTTGGCCGTAGCGGGACCCTTCTTGGCCGTGCGCTTGGCGGTGGCACCGGCTCGTTTCGTGGACGCTCGTGCCGTCGTCGTCGCCTTCTTGGCGGTTCGCTTGGCGGTGGTGTTGGCCTTCTTCGTCGTCCGCTTCGTCGTGGCGGTGGCCTTGCGGGCCGTGCGCTTGGCGGTGGTGTTGGCCTTCTTCGTCGTCCGCTTCGTCGTGGCGGTGGCCTTGCCGGCCGTTCGCCTGGCGGTGTCGGTGGCCTTGCGGACCGTCCTCTCGGCCGCGTCTTCAGCGTCGGACGCGGTGTCGGAGACCTTGGCGGCCACGTCGTCGCCCGAGCGGGTGACCTTCGAGATGGTGTCGCTCACCGCGCTCTTCACCACATCGGTGGCCTTGTCGACCAGACCGGCCGCGGCCCCGGCGATGAGGTTGGCCGGGGGTGTGTCGGGCGAGCGCGGGTGGGGCCTGGTGGGCACCGTCTTCTTGGCCGCCGCGAGGCGGTCGCCGAGCTCGGCCAGGCGGGCCCGGCTCAGCTGGTCGCGCACCTTCGGGAACAGGTCGCCCTCTTCCTCCTCGACGTGGTGGCGCACGTTCTCGATGAGCACGGTGACCTTGGCGTCGAACCGCTCGGCCCGGGGATCCATGCCCTCGAGCTCGGACAGCTGCCACTTGACGATGTGGTGCTCCTCGAGGCTCTCGAGCGCCATGTCCAGGGCCCCGTCGACCTCGCGCCGCACGGCCGGGTAGAAGGCGAGCTCCTCGATGGCGGCGTGCACCGACAGCTCGTGGATGATTCGGTCGACGATCTGCCGCTTCGTCTCGTAGGCCTCGTCGCCGGTCCGTTCGTACCGGGTGAAGAGCTGCGAGACGGTCTGGTGATCGTCCTTGAGGAGGGTGATGGCGTCCATACGACCCCTCTTCCCGATCGCGCCGGATATATGCCTGCCGCCACCCGGCGTCTCAGCCGGCCGCGAGCGACGCGGCGGCGATGCGTCGGAGGCGCTGGCGGGCTACCAGACACGGGTGATCTCCTGCGGGTGCCAGCCATCGAGGATCTCGCGGCCTCGTGCGCGATCCGTGGACAGATCGAGCGCTGCGACGACCGGGTGGACCGTGGCGAACCCCCGTACCACGAGCGGGCCGCGCAGCAGATCGGTGGTCACCGCACCGGGGGAGGGACACCGCGCCACGTAGGCCGGGGCCGGACCGGCTTGATCGGAGCGGCCCTGTTCGTCGAGTTGTCGGCCGATGACGGCCCGGAGGGCTCGCTCGCTCTCGACGAAGATCTCGATCGGCTGATCCGCGGTGGCGATCATCGGCGCCCCGTAGGCAGCAGCCACGAGTGAGCCCGAAACCCGGAGATGCGGTGCGGGATCGGGGATCCGCGCCAGCGGCTTCCATCGCGGTCGCCAGCGCGACGCCACCTCCCAGAACAGCTCCGGCACGAGGGGTCGACCGTCGGGCAGGACGAGACCCTCGTTGCGGAGGGCGGCGAGGATCTCCGACACTCGGCCCGGCGTCCGACCCGTGGACCGAGCGACGTGACGGACCCCTGATGGCCGCGCGGGATCGGCGAGCAGCGCGAGTGCGATGTCGAGGCCGGCGCTCGTCAGCGGTTCGGGCACCCGGTCGGGCGTGGCGATCAGCGGAGGCACGGTGATGTCGGGGCGTCGGGGGAGGTGGAGCGCTCCCCGTCGGTCGAGCCATCCGGCGCCGGCTGCGTCGAGGGCAGCTCGGACGGGTGCTGACAGACGGTCGGCGACCACGAACGTCGACGCCGACGAGCGCGACGAGATCTCGGCCAACGTCGGGTGGGCCAGGGTGACGATCTGCCAGGTGCGCCCATCGACGACGAGGTGCCCGGAGTCGATCTCGTGCTCGACGCCGGCGGCGGCCATGGCCGCTTCGATCTCACTGTCGAGATGAGGGTTCGGCGGTGTCCGTGTCGTCACGAACGGAATCCTAGCTGGTCAGCGTATGTTCGTGACGACACGAACACCCTCGAGTGCCGTCCAGAGGTTCAGCGGCGAGGGGTTCTCAGGTGCTGCGTCGAGCGAGCGGGCCCAGGGCGGTGGCGAGGCGGGAGGCCGCGAGGGCCAGCTCGTCGGGGGTGAGGGTCGTGAAGCAGAGGCGCAGGTGGGACCGACCCGAGTCGTCGAGGCAGAAGGCGTCTCCGGGGACGAAGGCCACGTCGGCATCGATCGCCGACGCGAACAGATCGGTGGCAACGACGTCGCCGGTCAGGCGGGCCCAGCAGAACATGCCACCGTCGACCCGGCTGACCTCGGTGCGATCGCCGAGCTCGGCGGCCAGCGCATCGGCGAGGGCATCGGCCCGCTCGCGATAGGTGGAGCGGATCTGCTCCACGTGCGCGGCCATGAAGGGCTCATCGGCCAGCACGTCGGCGGCGATCAGCTGGGTCAGCGGGCTGGTGTGCAGGTCCGTGGCCTGCTTGGCCCGCACCAGCGCCGGTCGCAGCCAGTCAGGGGCGATGGCCCAACCCACCCGTAGGCCGGGGGAGATGATCTTCGACACCGTGCCCAGCGAGACGACCCGATCAGCTCGTCCGCCGGCGCCGGCCAGGGACCGCAAGCCGGGCAGCGCCTCGCCCCGGAAGCGGAGCGCACCGTAGGGGTCGTCCTCGACCAGCACGAACCCGAACCGATCGGCCAGCTCGATGAGCCGGTGGCGACGGTCGAGGGAGAGGGTGGCGCCCGACGGGTTCTGGAAGTTGGCGACGACGTACACGATCTTGGGTGCCGCTCCCTCGAGCTCGAGCAGCGCCAGTCGCTCTTCGAGGGCGTCGACGCGGATGCCGTCGGCATCGGTCGGCACGCCGACGAGCCGGGCCCCCGAGGCCTGGAAGGCCTGGAGCGCACCGAGGTAGCCGGGCGACTCGACCACGACGACGTCGCCGGGATCGCACAGGGCACGGGCCAGCAGGTCGAGCCCCTGCTGCGAGCCGGTGGTGACCAGCACGTCGTCGGCCGACCCGCTGCCCGTTCGGGTGGCGACGATCGCCCGGAGGTCGGCCATGCCCTCGGTCGGGGCGTACTGCAGGGCGCGGGGCCCGTGGCTGGTGAGCACCCGCTCGGCCGCGGTCGCCACCCGCCCCACGGGCAGCAGCTCGGGTGCCGGCAGCCCACCGGCGAGGGACAGCATCCCCGGACGGTCGACCAGCTGCAGCAGGTCTCGGATGACCGACGACGTCGCGCCTCGGGCCCGGTTCGACAGCAGCGCGTCGCCGTGTCGCGGCCCCCGGTGCGACGCCGCCGCGAAGGCAGGCGCGTTCCCCATGCCGCCACAGGACCATGGCCTGCCGCGACCGTGGAAGGGCGCGTCCATCCGGGGACCGCCACCACCAGGCTCCCGACCATTCGGAGTTCCCGAGGCGGGACGGGCGGGCGTGTGGTCAGATGCCGGCTGTGGAGCGACGAGTTGACCTGGCCGAGTTCCTGCGAGCCCGCCGGGCCGCGCTCACGCCCGAACAGGTGGGGCTGGTGCCCGGTCCCCGCCGCCGCACGCCGGGCCTGCGGCGTGAGGAGGTCGCCATGCTCGCCGGGGTGTCGGTGAGCTGGTACACGTGGCTCGAGCAGGGTCGTCCGATCAACGTGTCCGACGACGTGCTCGACGCGCTGGCCCGGGTGCTGCAGCTCGACTCGGTCGAGTGCCGCTACCTGGCCGAGCTGGCCGGCCACGTCGACCACGTGGTCGACACGCGCCACGTGAAGCTGCCGGACTGGGGCCGCCGCATGCTCGCCGCCCTCGACCCTGCGCCCGCGTACCTGATGGGCCCGACCTGGGACTACCTGGCGTGGAACGACGCGATGGCGCACCTCTTCCCACCCCTCACCACCCTCGCTCCCGAGGACCGCAACCTGGTCTGGGTCATGTTCGCCCTGCCCGAGACCCGCGACCTGATCATCGGGTGGGAGGACGAGGCCCGCCAGGTGCTCTCGCAGTTCCGGGCCGAGACCACGTCGATCCGCGACGACCCGGCCGTCGTGTCGCTGGTGTCCCGGTTGCGTGCCACCAGTGCCGAGTTCGACGAGTGGTGGGGTCGCCACGACGTCGCCGGCTTCCACACCCGCATGCGCCGCTTCCGCCACCCCGACGACGGCCTGCTCATCTTCGAGTACCAGCAGTTCGTGGTGGCCGGCGAGCCCGACCTCCGCCTGGTCGTCCAGCTCCCCGTCGACTGACGGCCCGGCGCGGCCCCGCTCGCCTCGTCCGGGCCCGGACGAACCCGGGCCCGGACGCGACCGTGGGCCGATCGGGGGCGAGATCCGATCGGCCCACAGCCTGGATGTGCCGGCGCCGGGAGGGCGTGGCGTCGACACTGGATCGTCTCGACCGGACGTTGGGCGTCCGGCCGAGAACGACGTGGCGCTCAGCTCTTCTGAGCGGCCTTCTGCTTGGCCTCTTCGGCCTCGGCCCGCGCCCGAGCCGCTTCGGCCTTGGCCTCGTGCTCGGCGACGTCGCGATCGGCGGTGGCCTTGTCCTGCTGGGCCTGGCCTTCCTTCTCGAGGCTCTCGTTGTCGGTGACCCGACCGGCCACCTCCTTGGCCTTGCCCTTGACGTCCTCGACGACGCCCTTGAACCCGGCTTGTGCTCCGTTGTCAGGCATGGTTGTGCTCTTCCTCGTTCTTGGGGGGGGACTGCGTTGCTCCTGACCTACCCATCCGGTCCGTCCGTAGAACCGGGCAGATGCTCCGCCGGTCCGTGACTGTCGGCTGGGAGCGGGGGGCACTAACGTTCCCGCCGATGTCGATCAGCACCGTCAAGCCCTCCGGGCCCCTCGCCAGCGTGAAGGAGAAGGGGCTCAAGTACCTGGGCGTGTCGGTGATCAACGTGGTCGTCGGCCAGACGCTGCTGCTCACGTTCCACGCCATCCTCGGCTGGCCCCAGGCCGCGGCCAACGCCCTGGCCGTGATGATCAGCGCCTTCCCCGCCTACTACCTCAGCCGCAAGTGGGTGTGGGGCAAGTCGGGCCGGAGCCACTTCAAGAAGGAAGTGCTCCCCTTCTGGATCTTCGTCTTCATCGGCCTGGTGTTCTCCACCGCCATGGTCGCCCTCGGCGCCCACGTGACCGACACGGCCGGCAACAGCGTGGCGCTGTGGGAGAAGCTCCTCCCCAACCTGCTGAACGCCCTGTCGTTCTTCATCCTCTGGATCGTCCGCTTCTTCCTCATGGAGAAGCTGTTCGAGCAGCACCCGGAGCTGGCCGAGGAGCTCGTCGGCGAGGACTTCATCATCGCGGTCGAGGGCCACGAGAAGCTCGCGGCAGCCGAGGCGGCGGCGGCTCGGCGGGCGGCGGTGGTCGACCCGCCGGCCCCGACCTGACCCTGCTCCTCCGTGGACGCTGATCAGCTCGCCCGCGCCGAGGCGGCCCGCGGCTTCATGCCGCCCGACGAGGGCTACGCGCTCTACGTGGCCGCCCTGGACGTGCCCGACGGCGGCTCGCCCCTGCTCGAGATCGGCAGCTACTGCGGCAAGTCGGCGATCTACCTCGGCACCGGGGCCCGTGAGCGCCACACCGTGCTCTTCGCCCTCGACCACCATCGGGGCAGCGAGGAGAACCAGCCCGGGTGGGAGTGGCACGAGCCCGACCTGGTCGATCCCGACGTCGGGCGCATCGACACCCTGCCCCGGTTCCGGCGCACGATCTTCGACGCGGGCCTCGAGTCGTCGGTCGTCGCGCTGGTCGGCGACTCGCCCACGGTGGGCCGGCACTGGACCACGCCGCTGTCGCTGTTGTTCATCGACGGCGGCCACGGGTCCGAGCCGGCTCATCGGGACTTCGAGCTGTGGACCCCCCACGTCGAGCCCGGGGGCCTGCTGTGCATCCACGACGTGTTCCCCGATCCGGCTGACGGTGGCCGCCCGCCCTACGAGATCTACCTGCGGGCGCTCGAGTCGGGCCGGTTCGTCGAAGAGCGCGCCGTCGGGTCGCTGCGAGTGCTGCGCCGTCCAGCCTGATCAACCAGCTTGATTCTTGTCCCGGCTGAGTCGCTGCGGGGCCAAGAGTGCTAGACCAAGGTTGTGCGTGTCCCGGGGACAGGCCGGGCCGGCAAGCGATGGGGGTTTCCATGCCACTCGGACGACGTCTTGTAGCGGAGTTCCTCGGGACCTACGTGCTGGTGTTCGGCGGGTGCGGCTCCGCCGTGCTGGCGGCCAAGTTCCTCAGCGGAGAGCAGAACACCCAGCTGGGCATCGGGTTCCTCGGCGTCGTCGCTGGCCTTCGGTCTCACCGTGCTGGTGATGGTCTACGGGGTGGGCCACATCTCCGGCGGGCACTTCAACCCGGCCATCAGCGTCGCCCTGGCCGCGGTGAAGCGGTTCGAGTGGAAGGACGTGGCCCCCTACGTCGGGGTGCAGCTGGTCGGGGCCGCGCTGGCCTCGGCGACGCTGTGGGCCATCGCCCTGGGCCAGAAGGGCATGACCTCGACCCAGCTCAAGTCGGGCCCGGGTGCCTTCGCCACCAACGGCTACGACAAGTTCTCGCCCGGCCACTACAACCTGGCCGCCTGTCTGCTCATCGAGGTCGTGCTCACCGCCGTCTTCCTGATCGTCATCATGGGGGCCACCGACAAGCGGGCCCCCAAAGGCTTCGCCGGCATCGCCATCGGCCTGGCCCTCACGCTGATCCACCTCATCTCGATCCCGGTGACCAACACGTCGGTGAACCCGGCCCGCTCGACCGGCCCGGCCCTCTTCGTCCGGGGCGACTCCCTCAACCAGCTCTGGCTGTTCTGGGTGGCCCCGATCGTGGGCGGGCTGATCGGGGCGTTCGTCTACCAGCTGATGGCCGGCGAGTCGAGGGAAGGCGAGGGCGAGGAGCCCGAGGCCCTGGCTTACGAGGGCGATGCCTGATCCCCGGGCCTGATCGACCGGCCGCGCTAGTCGCGACTGGGATCGACGGCCACGTCGCCGGCGTCGGCGTCGATCAGCGCGGGCAGGGCGCCGTGGTCGACGAACAGCCGGGAGGCGGCGGTCTCGCCGGCCAGCGCGTCGGCGGCCAGCACGATCGAGGCCGCGGTGTAGGTCGAGCGCTCGTTGCCCGGGAAGTGCACCATCTCGGGGAACACGATGCCGGTGAAGTAGTGGCCGTCGTCGGCCCGCAGCTGCTGGGCCCAGCCGAACAGCTCGAGGGCCCGGTCGCGCTCACCCAGGCTGAGGTAGGCGAGCAGGCACTCGCAGGTCTCGGCCGCGGTGATCCAGGGGCGGTCGCTCACGCAGCGCACGCCCATGCCGTCGACGATGAAGGTCTCGCTGCGGGCGTCGAGCCGCTCGAGGCCCCGGTCGCCGCCGAGCACCCCGGCCATGACCGGGTAGTACCAGTCCATGGCCCACCGGTGCTTGGGGGCGAAGGCGTCGGGCATCTCGCCGGCCGCGTGGGCCGAGATGACGTGGGCCAGACGGGCCGCGCTGAGCTCCCAGTCGGGCCGGTCGTGGCCGAGGTGCTCGGCGATGGCGATGGCGCAGCGCAGGCTGTGGCAGATGCTCGACGAGCCGGTGAGCAGGGCGAACGACCACGGCGTGCCGTCGGCGTGGCGGGCCCAGAGGATCTCGCCCCGCGGCGTCTGCAGGTCGAGCACGAAGTCGATGGCGGCCTCGACGGTCGGCCACATGGCCTCGACGAACCCCTGGTCACCGAACAGCAGGTGGTGGTGCCACACGCCGGTGGCGACGTAGGCGATGACGTTGGCATCGAGCTTGTCCTGCTCGATCGACTGCTCGAGGTAGTACTGGTGCCACGAGCCGTCGGGGCGCTGCAGCTCGGCCAGCCAGCGGTAGGCCCGCTCGGCCTCGGCCCGACGGCCACCGATGGCCAGGGCCATGGCCGCCTCGACGTGGTTCCACGGGTCGGCGTGGCCGCCGGGGAACCACGGGATCATGCCGTTGGGCAGCTGCCACGACGCGATGGCATCGACCGTGGCGCTCACCTGCTCGGCGGTCAGGATGCCGGGGACCTCAGGCAGAGGCATCGACGGTCTCCCTCTCGATGGCGACCGGCTCGGTCCCGGTGGCGGTCGGCTCGGTCTCGGTGGCGGTCGGCACGGTCTCGGCGGTCTCGACCGACCAGGACCCGCCCCGCACCAGTGGCTTGGTGGCATAGACCACGAGGCTCTTGCCCAGCACCGGGTTGAGCAGCCGCTCGGTGAGCCGGGTGACGGCCGGCCTCTTCGTGATGTCCCACACGAGCAGCTTGTTGTAGAGCTTCACGAGGGGGAAGTCGTCGTTGGTGGGACCGACCGCGCACTTCAGCCACCAGTAGGGCGCGTGCAGGGCGTGGGCGTGGTGGGCGGCGCCGTCGTCGAGCCCGGCCCCGCGCATCTTCTCGCGCAGCTCGTTCTCGGTGTAGATGCGCACGTGGCCACCCTCGACGAACGGGGCGTGGTACTCGTCGCTCAGGGCCCAGCAGATCTTCTCGGGGAGCCAGGCCGGGATGGTGACGGCGATGGTGCCGCCCGGCTTCAGCACCCGGGTGAGCTCGTCGAGCGCGGCGACGTCGTCGGGGATGTGCTCCATGACCTCGCTGGCGATGATGCGGTCGAACGTGTCGTCCTGGAACGGCAGGCGGGTGGCGTCGCCGTTGACGCAGGTGCCGAGCCCGTCGGGGGAGGCCTCGCCGGCCGCGACCATGGCGTCGAACAGGCCCTGCACCTCGCGCAGCTCGTCGAGGGCCATGTCGCAGGCGACGACGCGGGCACCGCGGCGGAACCCCTCGAAGGCATGACGACCGAAGCCGCAGCCGAGATCGAGCAGGAGGTCGCCCGGTCGCAGGCCCAGGGTGTCGTAGTCGACCGTGAGCATCGGTCAGCGGGCTCCCCGGTTGGCGGCGCCGACGAGGCCGGCGTCGGAGCCGGAGAGGCGGGCCTGGGTCGCGGCGATGCGAGCGGCGCGGTCGGGGTGGAAGCGGGGAGCGGCCTTGGCTCCGCCCGGGCGGCGGGCCTGGATGGCGTCGGTCTCGGCCAGGAGGGCCCGGTAGTGCTCGACGGTACCGACCGCCGTGTGGCGCCAGGTCCAGCGGTCGATGACGCGCTGGCGGCCGGCGGCGCCGATGCGGGCCCGCATGGCGGGATCGTCGAGGGCCAGGGCGATCTTGGCCGCGAGGGCCTGCGAGTCGCCGGGCGGCACCACGAGGGCGGTGTCGTTGTCGGCGCCGACGACCTCCGGGAGGGCCCCGCCCGACGTGGCCACCAGCGGCACGCCGCAGGACATGGCCTCGATGGCCGGCAGCGAGAAGCCCTCGTAGAGCGACGGCACGACCGCGACCTCGGACTCGCTGTAGAGCTCGATGATGCGCTGCTCGGGGACGCCGGTGACGAAGGTGACGATGTCGCGCAGGCCCAGCTCGTCGAGCAGGCGCGACGACGGCCCGCCCTCCTTCTCGCGACCGATGACGACCAGCGACACCTCGCGCTCGGTGCGCAGCTTGGCCAGCGCCTCGAGCAGGTAGCGCAGGCCCTTCATGGTGACGTCGGCGCTGGCGGTGGTGATGAGCCGGCCCGGGATGCGCTCGACGCCGGGCAGCGGGCGGAAGAGGTCCTGGTCGACGCCGACCGGCACGACGTGCAGGCGATCCTTGGAGACCTTGTGGTCGGTGGAGATGTCGTCGAGCGAGTTCTGCGACACCGTGATCACCCGGGGCATGCGGGACGCGACCCGGGTCTGCATCTTGGTGAACGCGTACCAGCGGGCCTTGGAGTGGCGCCCCCAAGCCGTCTCGGCGTGCTCCATCTCGAGCCGGCGGTCGACGGTGATCGGGTGGTGGATGGTGGCGAGCACCGGCAGGCCCATGCGCTGCATGGCGAGCAGGCCGTAGCCGAGCGACTGGTTGTCCTGCACCAGGTCGAAGTCGTTGACCCGACGCTTCAGGAACTGGGCGGCCCGCACGCTGAAGGCCAGCGGCTCGGGGAAGGTGCCCGTGGAGAACGAGGTGACCTCGACCCAGTCGCCGATCGTCTTGAGCTCCCACACGGCCGGCATCCGCATCGGGAAGTGGTCGTTGTAGATGTCGAGGCTGGGCAGCTCGTGCAGGGGCACGCGGGGGTCGAGGACGGGGTAGGGCTGGCCTCCGAGCACCTCGACGTGGTGGCCCAGGTCGGCCAGCGCCTTGGTCAGGTGACGGGTGTACACGCCCTGGCCACCGACGTGGGGCTTTCCCCGGTAGGTCAGGTAGGCGATGCTCAGCGGCTCGTCCTCCCGGGGCCCAGAGGTCGATGGGGCACGGGATTCTGAAGGGAGCATAAGTGCGTAAGTCTCATAGCCCCTGACCGTGCGGTCAAGTGCGCCCCCCGTGGGCGCGACCGGCCGCGATCGTTGCTGTGACGCCGGTCACGGCCAGCGGGGCGGTGGTCAGGTGGTGAGGACGACCTTGCCGACCACCCGGCGGCCGAGCAGGTCGTCGAGGGCGTCGCCGACCCGCTCGAGGGGGTAGGCGGTGGGGGCGGGCGGGTGCAGCGAGCCGGCGCCGACCAGGTCGAGCAGGGTGGTGAGCAGCGCCCGCTGCTCGTCGCCGTGGCTCATGGCCCAGGCGCCCCAGTCGACCCCGACCACCGAACGGTTTCGCAGCAGCACCTGGTTGGCCGGGAGCGCCGGGATCGTGCCCGACGGCGAACCCGATCACCACGAAGCGCCCGCCCTCGCCCAGGGCTCGCAGCGCGGGCTCGGCCAGATCGCCGCCCACCGGGTCGAGCACCACGTCGACACCGGTCGCGTCGGCCACGGTGAGCTCGCGGGCGAGGTCGCGGGCGCGGTCCTTGATCGACTCCGTGGTGGTGTCGATCACCGCCTCCGCCCCGGCGGCGAGGGCGGCGGCCCGCTTCTCCTCGGTGGACGCGGCCCCGATGGGGTGGGCGCCGAGGGCCCGGGCCACGTCGATGGTGGCCAGCCCGACCCCGCCTCCGGCGCCGAGCACCAGCACCGTCTCGCCCGGCTGCAGCTGGGCCCGGTCGCGCAGGGCGAACAGGGCGGTGCAGTAGCTCTGGCCGAACGCCGCGGCCCGGGCCGAATCGAGGGCGGGCGGAACGGGCGACACCGAGGCGGCCGCCACGCCGACCTGCTCGGCGAACCCGCCCAGGCCGCAGCTCACCAGCACACGGTCGCCGACCGAGACGTGCTCGACGCCGTCGCCGACGGCCGACACGGTGCCGGCGATCTCGCTGCCGGGGGTGAAGGGCAGCGGCGGCTTGATCTGGTACTTCCCCTGCACGAACAGCGCATCGACGTAGTTGACGCCGGCCGCCTCGACGTCGACGATCACGCCGCCCGGGCGGATCTGCGGCGGGTCGACCTCCGCGATCTCGAGCGACGACGGCGGACCCAGCTCACGACAGACCACGGCGCGCATGGTCCCGGAGGCTACTGCTCGGGTCGACACCCCCTGGTGTGGGGCAGGATCTCGGGATGCGAGGACTGGTGCAGCGGGTGACGAGGGCAGGCGTCTCGGTGGACGGCATCGAGGTCGGGGCCATCGGCCCGGGCCTGTGCGTGTTGGTGGGCGTGACCCACCCCGACGACGAGGCCTCGGCCCGCAAGCTGGCCGACAAGATCTGGGGCCTGCGCGTGTTCGAGGACGACGAGGGCCGCATGAACCGTTCGCTCTCGGAGCTGGCCGCCGACGGTGGCCCCGGGGCGGCCGAGGTGCTGCTGGTGAGCCAGTTCACGCTCTATGCCGACACGCGCAAGGGCCGCCGCCCGTCCTACGTCCACGCCGCCCCTCCCGAGCACGCCGAGCCCCTGATCGAGCTCGTCGCGGCCGAGCTCCTCGCCCTCGGCGCGACGGTCGCCACCGGTCGCTTCCGGGCCGACATGGCCGTCGAGCTGGTCAACGACGGCCCCGTCACCATCCTCCTCGAGACCTGACCGCCCGCACCGCCCGCCCCGCCGTTCTGAAGGCTCGAGCTGACCGATTCCGGGTGCCCGAGCCTTCAGAAGCTGGCCGAGCCGCCCACCCCGCCGTTCTGAAGGCTCCGGCTGACGGATCTCGGGTGCCCGAGCCTTCAGTTCGCGGGGGAGGGAGGTCGGGTCGGGAAACGGGGATCGGATGCAGCCGGGCGGGGCGTAGGGTCGGTCCCCATGTTGCGGGCCGTGGGCGTGTGTCGTTCGTTCGGGGGCCAGACCGTGCTCGACGACGTCTCGCTGTCGATCGACGGGCGGGACCGGGTCGGCGTGGTCGGCCCCAACGGCGTCGGCAAGTCGACCCTGCTGCGCGTGCTCGGCGGCGACGACCACCCCGACGACGGGCCGGGTCGAGCGGGCGCCGGCGTCGCTCACCGTCGGGTTCCTGCCCCAGGAGCCCGATGCCCGCGCCGGGCGAGTCGCTGCTCGGCTACCTGGCCCGGCGCACCGGCGTGGCCGAGGCGTCCGACGAGCTCGATCGGTGCACCGAGGCGCTGTCGGCCGAGCCCGAGACGGTCGACGCCTACTCGGCCGCGCTCGACCGGTTCCTCGCCCTCGGGGGCGACGACCTCGAGGCCCGGGCCGCCGAGGTGTGCGCGACCGTCGGGCTCGAGGTGGGCGACGGTGGCCGCTTCGGGCAGGAGGTGTCCACGCTGTCGGGCGGGGAGGCGGCCCGGGCCGCGCTGGCCGCGATCCTGCTGTCGCGGGTCGACGTGCTGCTGCTCGACGAGCCCACCAACAACCTCGACTTCGCCGGGATCGACCTGCTCGAGGCGTTCGTCGACGGTTTCGCGGGAGCGGTGCTGGTGGTGTCGCACGACCGGGCCTTCCTCGACCGCTGCGTGACGCGCATCGTCGAGATCGACGAGCACAGCCACCAGGCCCGCGAGTTCGCCGGTGGCTGGAGCGACTACATCGCCGGGCGCGACCTGGCCCGGGCCCAGCAGACCGAGGCCCACGGCAAGTACGTCACCGAGCGAGACCGCCTGCGCCAGCGACAGCGCACCCAGACCCAGTGGAGCGAGACCGGTGTCCGCCGGGCCAAGACGTCGGGCGAGCCGGACAAGAACGTGCGTCAGCGCCAAGATCGCCCGCAGCGAGAAGCAGGCGTCGAAGGTGAAGATCACCGAGCGCCAGATCGCCCAGCTCGAGGTGGTCGACAAGCCGTGGGAGGGGTGGCGGCTGCAGATGACCCTCGCGCCGACGGCCCGCAGCGGCGACGTCGTGGCCCGCCTCGAGGGCGCGGTCGTCGAGGTCGGGGACTTCCGGCTCGGCCCGATCGACCTCGAGGTCGCCTGGCAGGACCGGCTCGCCATCCTCGGGCCCAACGGCAGCGGCAAGTCGACGCTGCTGCGGGCCCTGCTCGGCGAGCTGCCCCTGGCGGACGGGCGCCGGTGGCTCGGCCCCGGTGTGCAGGTGGGGCAGCTCGACCAGCAGCGCGGGCTGTTCTCGGGGGACACCGGCGTGCTGGCCACGTTCCAGGAGCAGACCGGCATGGCCATGAGCGAGTCGCGGTCGCTGCTGGCCAAGTTCGGCCTCGGCGCCGACCACATCGGACGGGCCGGTCGCGACCTCTCACCCGGCGAGCGCACCCGGGCCCTGCTCGCCATGCTCATGGCCGAGGGCGTCAACTGCCTGGTGCTCGACGAGCCGACGAACCACCTCGACATCGAGGCCATCGAGCAGCTCGAGCAGGCCCTGGCCGCCTTCGAGGGGACGCTCCTGCTGGTGTCGCACGACCGTCGCTTCCTCGACGCCGTCCACGTCACCCGCACCCTCGAACTTGCGTAGATTTCCAGCGCCTGGCACGGGAAATCTACGCAAGTTCGTCGGTGGGTTCGGTCGCGAGACGTGACCGGGACGACCGGCGCTGCAGGAACCAGGCCGCGGCGATGGAGAGGACGGCCCAGGCGAGCATCGGCCACGGCCCGACGATGGTGGAGATGGTCTGGCCCTCGCGCTTCTGGATGGTCTGCTCGAGCACGGCCTGCTCGCTGACGCCGGTGCGCTGGGTGACCTCGCCGTCGGGGGTGACGATGGCCGAGAAGCCGGTGGGCGCGGCCTGCAGGGTCCAGCGGCCGGTCTCGATGGCCCGCAGCCGCGACGAGGCGATCTGCTGGCTCTGCACGATGGTGAGCCAGTACGACGAGCCGTTGGTCGGGTTGAGCAGCACCTCGCCGCCGTTGCCGATGGCGTCGCGGGCCCGGGTCGGGAAGAAGACCTCCCACGAGATGACCACGCCCATGGTGCCGACCGGGGTGGGCAGGATGGCCGGACCGGTGCCGGCCAGGGCGTCGCGCTCGGGCAGCCCGGAGTTGGCGCCGGCCAGCCTCTCGATCAGCCCGCGGAACGGCACGTACTCGCCGAAGGGCACGATCCGCACCTTGTCGTAGCGGGCGCCGACCGTGCCGTCGGGGTTGTAGACGATCGCCGCGTTGAGGAAGTGCTTGTCGGTGATCCCCTCGGTCGCCCCGATGACGAGCGTGCTGTCGAGCCGCTGGGCCAGCCGGGAGAGCTCGCCGTTCTCCTTGTTGTCCGACAGGTGGCCCTCGACGGCCACCACGTTCTCGGGCCACAGCACCAGGTCGACCGGCTGGGTCACCAGCTTGCTGGCCTGGAGGTGGCGCTCGAACACGTCGCGCGGGTCGGTGTCGGCGGCCCGGGTGTGCTGCGGCCCACCGCCCTGCACGATGGCGACGCGCAGCGGCCCGATGTCGTGACCCTTCGGGGCGACGACGGCCAGGCCGTAGAGCACGACGAGCGAGGGCGAGGATGCCGCCGGCCACCTTCCAGTCGCGCTCCCACGCGGCCGACAGGGCGACGCCGCCGGCGACCACGAGCACGACCACGAGGTACGCGCCGAGCAGCCGGGCGGTCTGGCCGAGCGGGGCGTCGGCCTGGCTCATGGCCAGCGTCCCGAGCGGCACGCCGCCGAACGGGAACGTCCACCGGGCCACCTCGGCCAGCAGGAACAGGCCGGGCAGGGCCAGCCAGCGGGCCAGCGGCCCGGCGGGCAGAGCGCGGCGGCCACGCGCGAAGTAGGCGGCGTAGAACGCGCCGGCGACGACGTAGCCGGGGGCCGTGAGGTCCCAGATCCAGAACAGGGCCGGGTACAGCCACGCCGCGGCCACCAGCCACGTGCGGCGGAACCGGCGCTTCCACGGCTGGTCCGGCGATCAGGCGATCGAGCAGGGCGATGCCGACGAAGGCCAGCGGCCACCATCCCCACGGCGGCACCGACGCGGCGATGCAGAGCCCGGCGAGCACGCATCGTCCGGGCAGGATCAGGCGGCGGGTCCACGACATCGGCCGTCATCCTTGCCCACGCTGGGACGCAGGTGGCACCAGGGCGTCGGGCGACCGGGCGGTGACTAGGGTGCGCGCCGATGACGGAGCCGAGCAACCCATCCATCCCAGACGAGTCGCCGCCCACGCCGGGGGTGTCGGCGGCCACCGCGGGACCACCACCGCGTGCCGGCTTCGGGCCGAGCGGACCGGGCCCGCTCGACACGTTCGCCGACGGGCTGTTCACCGGCCGGGTGGCGCTGATCACGGGGGGCGGCACCGGCATCGGCCGCACCACCGCGCTCGCCTTCGCCCGGTTCGGCGCCGACGTGGTCGTGGCGGGTCGCACCGAGGAGACGCTCGAGGCCACGGCCGGCGAGGTCCGGGCGCAGGGTCGGCGCTGCCTGGTCGTGCCGACCAACATCCGCGAGGTCGACCAGGTCGACGCCCTGCGCTCGCGGGCCTACGACGAGTTCGGGCGGGTCGACTTCCTGGTGAACAACGCGGGCGGGCAGTTCCCGGCGCTGCCGTCGCAGATCTCGGACAACGGCTGGCGCTCGGTGGTCGACCTCAACCTCAACGGCACCTGGAACATGGTCAACCGGTTCATGGGACCGATGGCCGAGGCCGGCTTCGGCGCCATCGTCAACGTCGTGCACATCTTCTCGTTCGACCGCGGCTCGCCCTGGTTCGTGCACTCGGGCGCGGCCCGGGCCGGCGTGGTGAGCATGACCCGGTCGATGGCCCCCTACCTCGGCTACCACGGCGTCACCATCAACGCCCTCGCCCCGGGGACCGTGGCCACGCCCGGCATGCACGAGAACGAGGTCGGCCAGCTCGGCTACAGCGAGGACGAGTGGGCCGTGCAGGCCGAGGCCATCGGCCCGATGCGCCGCATGGCCGAGGCCGACGAGATGGCCGCCATCATCCTGTTCCTGTGCTCGCCGGCGGCCCGCTTCGTCAACGGCGCCGCGCTGGTGGCCGACGGCAGCGAGTCGCAGTCGAACTGGCCGCGGTTCTTCGACCGCGGCGACCTCTGATCCTGCTCCGCTGATCCCGCGCGGGGTCAGGTGCCGGAGCCGGTGAGGGGGTCGGGGCCGGCCCGCACGACCAGGCTGTGGTCGGTCTCCTGGGAGCCGGCGTCGATCGGGGGGAGCGCCGACGTCGGGATCGACCGGTCGTCCGGCGGCATCGAGCAGGCGGAGCTTGGCCACGATGCGCTGGCGGGCCGACCCGGGTGGGTGGCAGGCGAACAGCGTGGCGGTGTGGGCGTACGACTGGGTGGCGATGTCGACCGCCTCGCCCGGCACGATCACGATGCCGCGCACCTCGTAGACGAACCGTCCGTCGGCCGTCGTCATGGTCACCCGGTCGCCGGGCTGCAGCTCGTTGAGCCGGTTGAACGGCTTGCTGTAGGTGGTGCGGTGGCCGGCGATGACGACGTTGCCCAGCGCGCCCGGGCATCGCGGTGTTGGGCCAGTGCCCCGGGCCGCGGTTGATGGCGGTGAGGGTGATGCCCTCCTGGATGTCGGCGGTCACGCCGATGCGGGGGAGCTCGATGGTGCCGATCACGATCTGCGGGGTGTCGGCGTGGGGGTTCTCGGGCAGCGGATCGGGGACGGGCAACGGCGGCAGCGTGCTGGTCGTGACGCGCAGCTGGGGCGGGGCGGTCGTGCTCGTGGGTGTGGCCGCCACCGGCGCCGGGTCCTGGCCGAGGACCCGCCACACCACGACGCCGCCGGCCGCCACCGCCGCGCCACCGGCGAGCAGGCCGAGGAAGGCCCGCCGGTTCCCGGTCAGGCCCGCGTCGTCTGGCTGGCCCGCGTCAGACTGGCCCGGTTCGTCGGGATGGTCCGCGTCGGCGGGATGGTCGGCGTCGTCCACGGCCGCCCATTGTGGCGCGCCCGTCCCCGGCCCGTCCGGGCACCCACGGCTCACGGCCGGTCAGCCGATCGCGATGCGCCCGGGCGGGGCGGACAGCACGCGGCGGACGAACAGCCGACGGGGACTGGGCCACCCGACCGAGTCGGGGCTCCAGCCGGCGAAGGCCACGCCGATCGAGCCATCGAGGGCGTGGAAGAACTCGGCCCCACCCGGACCGCTGGCGAAGGCCCCCGACGACAGCACGATGTTGTCGGCCGGCTTGCGGCAGGGTCCCATGGGCGAGTCGCAGGTCGCGTAGCCGACGGCGTAGTCGGGTGCACCCCAGTGGTTGCCGGAGTACAGCAGCACCCATCCACCGTCGACGTAGGTCATCGACGGGCCCTCGATGACGCGGTTCTCCCACGGTCGGTCCGCCGAGAGCAGCACGACGGGATCGCCGATGAGCGTGAGCGTCGCGGGATCGAACTGTTGCGCCCAGATGCGGCTCACGCGGCTGACGGTCTCGCCTTCGCTCTTCCACAGCAGGTAGGCGCCGCCGCCGTAGACGATGGTCGGGCTGGCGTCGATCGACCCGCCCAACGGCCGCTGGCAGATGAACGGCCCCGCCGACGTGTCGACGTAGGGACCGGTCGGCTGGGCCGAGCGGGCGGTGGTGATGCACTGCTTCCGCGTGGCCCGGTCGCGCACCGTGTAGAAGAGCAGGTAGCCGTCGAGGGTCGCGATCACCGCGGGCGACCACGTGAAGCCGGGATCGGCCCAGGACGGCAGCGACGCGAGGGCGGGGCCTTCGAGCGTCCAGCCCACGGAGTCCTTCGAGCTGAGCATCTGGATGGCGCCGCCGGCGCCGTTGGTGGCGAACGCCAGGTAGCCGTCGGTGACGGGCATGACGTAGGGGTCGGCGAAGTCGTAGGGGAAGTTGGCCGTGGCCGGGCCCTTGACGATGGCCTCGGCGAACTGGCACGACGCGGTGCCGGCCCGCAACTCGTCGGTCGCGGCCCCGGGCCGGTTGCCGATCAGCTGGTCGCGGGCTCGATCGAGGGTCTGCACGCAGGTGGTCAGCGCGGCGAGCTGGCCCGCCTGCTGACCGAGCTGGGCGTCCGACGCGGCGAGCGTGGCCTGGCCGGCCGCGATCTGGTCGCGCAGCGACGCCAGGTCGGCCGCCGCGCTCGATGCCGTGTCGGTCGCAGCCTGGTCGCGGTCGCGGTTGCCGCGGATGACGTCGACCGCGTGGAGGACGTCGCCCAGGCGATCGGTCGAGTCGGCCAGCCGCTGCTCGGCGGCGGCCTGACGGCCCCGGGCGGCGCGCAGGTCGGCGTTGGTGGACGACCGCTCGACCAGTCCGGCGCCGACGAGCAGGGCGCCCACGACGGCCAGCGCCAGGGCGCGGCGATGGTGCCTCACGGACCCACCCCTGCGGTGGCGGCGCAGGCCGTGCTGGCCGCGGCCAGTTGGGCGTCGATGTCGGCACCCGGGCGCAGGGCGGCCGCGTCGACCGCCCGCTGGCCGACGTCGAGGCACGACCGTAGAGCGGCCAGCTGGGCCGCCCCGGCCTGCACGCCGGCGGCCGAGGCGTCGACCTGGGTCTGCAGCGCGGCCATGGCTGCCCGCGCCGCGTCCACGTCTCCCACGATCGAGGCTTCGGAGGTGCCGGCCGCGATCAGCCGGGCCCGGACCGCCTCGAGCGCCTGCGACGCGGCGACGGCTTCGGTGACCGCCTGGTCGAGGTCGTGGTGCGCCGCGTCGGTGGCCGTCTCGGTGTCGGCCGCCTGCTGTGCGGCGGCGCGGGCGAGCTCGTCGGCTCGATCGGCGCGACGGTGCGCGACGAGGGCGTCGGCCTGCAGGGCGAGACCGGTGACCACCAGCAGCCCGATGCCGATCCACACCACACGGGGCAGGCTCGTCGCCTCCTTGGTGCCGCGGGTCATCGTCGTCGCTCCGATCGGGGGGTGTTCCGCCGGGCCGGTCGTGTCCGGCCCCGCCACATGAACGGCGTGTCGCCCGCCCGACTTGAGTGACCGGTGTCCGACCGGTGGGTGAGCCATGCTGGCGAGCAGGCTGGTGGGCCGGACGACCGGCGAACGGGAGGAAGGGAGCGGGGGATGACCGAGGAGAGCCTCGAGCCCGAGGCGGACCGGGGTTCGCGGTGGGGCCTGGTGGCGGCCCTGGTGCTGGTGGCGATCGTGGTGCTCGTCGGCGCGGTGCTGGTCGTGCGCCGCGGCTCCTCCGACGACGGCTCCACCGCCACCGGGGACACCGCGCCCGATGTGAGGGGCGAGGGCACCGCATCGACCCCGCCGACGATCGGCCCGGTGATGACGACGGCCTGGAACGGGGTCCGCACCGACGGTGACGGGCTGGTGATCGTCTTTCTGGGCAACCAGCCGGTCGGCGGCCCACCCGGCGGTTGCCAGTCCGACTACGAGAGCGTCACGTCGGAGACCGACGAGGCGGTCACGGTGACGATCCACGGCACCAACGTCGCGGCCTGCCCGATCCAGTACGGCCGCTCGGTCCGCGTGGCGCTCGACGCGCCCCTCGGTGATCGCCAGGTGCTGAACGGGGCGGACGGTCAACCGGAGCTGGTGTTCGACGGCTCCCGGCTGCTGCACCCGACCTGGCTGCCCGACGGCTGGGAGCAGACCTCGGACGTGCCGAGCGAGCCCGGCACCGGCCAGGCCTTCGCGGCCTGGCAGCTCGGGTGGGGCCCGCCCCTGACCCAGACGCCCGCCTGCGGTGCGGCGGTGAGCCCCGTCGATCTCACCGTGGGCCGGGCCGACCTGCTGCTGCACGAGAGCTGGGTCACCTCGTTCGCCACGGTCGGGCCGACCACAGTCGGCGGCAACCCGGCCGAGCAGGCCCGGTACACGCCGGCGCAGGACCCGAACTCGGGCACCGAGACCATGATCCGGTGGACCGTGGGGCCCGACGCCTACGTGCTGCGAAGCGCCCCGTCGTGCCCCCTCACCGACCAGCCCGCCTCCTTCGACGTGCTGCAGCGCCTGGCCGACGGCCTGCAGTAGCGCCGGCGTCAGGGCCAGGCGGCGATGCGGGTGGCGATCGACGTCAGCAGCGCGGCGACCGTGCCGGTGTCCGACGCCGGTGGCCCGAGTCGGTCGACGTCGATGTCGAGCACGGTGGCGTCGGCGGTCGGCGGCAACGGGACCAGCTCGATCCCGTAGCGGTCGGCGAAGTACCCGAGGCGGTCGTCGGTGACGAGCAGGCGGTGCTGCGCAGGCGTCAGCGGGGCGAGCGTGGCCTGCACCTGCTCGTCGGCGAGGGCCAGCTGGGCGCCGTAGGCATCGGCCGCCGTCGACCACGGGGACCCGTCGGTGCCGGATCGCTCGGCCAGGGCCCGGGCCACCTCGTGGGCCAGGGTGGTGAACCGATCGGGATCGAGCCAGACGCGGGGGTCGGGTGTGCCGTCGATCCGCTGGGCGTCGAGCACGTCGACCGCGGTCAGCACCTCGGTGTCGGTCCCGCTCAGCGCGCCGAGCGCCGGGGCCAGGCCGACCTCGTAGGTCGCCGGATCGACGGCGACGACGAGGTCCGCCGACGCCAGTGCGCCGTCGTCGCCGGTGGGAAGGGCGAACGTCCGCGGGTCGTCGGTGCGGTCCATCAGCACGGTCACGTCGGCCCGGTCGCCGGCCACCGCCTCGACCACCTCGCCGACGATCGGCGTGGTCGCCACGACGTGCAGCGGCGGTGCCGTCGTGTCCGCCGGTCCGGCGTGGCCCGGTCCGCTCGAGCAGGCCGCGGTGGCGCCCGCGAGCAGCCCGAGCAGCACCGTCAGCCTGATGAGGCGGATGAGCCTGGGCCGCCCGGTCAGAAGTCGAGGGCGAGGTCGGCGGCGCAGCGGCCGTCGGCGGTGACGGTGAGCACGTCGCACCCGGACTCGGTGACCACCAGCGTGTGCTCGAACTGGGCACACCGGCTGCCGTCGTTGGTGACCGCGGTCCAGCCGTCGTCCCACACCCAGAGGCTGGGTGACCCCAGCGTGATCATCGGCTCGATGGTGAAGGTCATGCCGACCTCGAGCTCGGTGGCGGCCCGGGCGTCGTAGTAGTGCGGGATCTGCAGGCCGCCGTGGAACTGCTCGCCGATGCCGTGGCCGATGAACTCGCGCACCACGCCCAGGCCCTGCTCGGTGGCGTGGTCCTCGATGGCGCGGCCGATGTCGTTGACCCTGGCCCCGGGGCGCACCACGGCCAGGGCGTCGTAGAGCGAGGCCCGGGTCTCGCGCACGAGCCGGCGGGACTCGGCGTCGACGTCGCCGACCAGGAAGGTGGCGTTGGTGTCGCCGTGGACGCCGTCGTGGAAGACGGTCACGTCGATGTTGACGATGTCGCCGTCGACGAGCGGCCGGGAGTCGGGGATGCCGTGGCACACGACCTCGTTGACCGACGTGCACACCGACTTGGGGAAGCCCTTGTAGTTGAGGGGGCTGGGGTAGGAGTCACGGGCGATGGTGGCGGCGTGGGTGACCGCGTCGAGCTCATCGGTCGTCACGCCGACGGCGACCGCGGCGCCCACCTCGAGCAGCACCTCGGCTGCGATGGCTCCCGCCACCCGCATGCGGGCGATGACGTCGGCGTTCTGCACCGCCGGGCCCCGGGTGGTGGGGGGCAGGCCGGTGACCGCGTAGGGAGGCTTGGCGATCGACGACGGCACCGGGCGACGCAGGCCGACCAGCCCGGCCTTCACGCCGGCCGGGCGGGAGGCGTCGGCCGATCGGGGCAGGGTGAGTTGCGACGCGCCACCGCGGAGCCGGCGGAACCGTTCGTGCCGGCGGTTCGGGCCGTGCGGGGCGACTCGGTGACCCGGCCGCCTCGACGCTTTCGTTTGCTCATCGCCGAACAGTCTGCCAGCGCCGCGGCCGCGAGGCGCCTCCGGCGACGAACGACCTCACGGCGACGTCTGGCCGAGGTGGTCGAGCCAGTCGCCCAGCGCGTCGATGGCGACGGGACCGAGGTGGTGGCCGCCGTCGGCCTCGACGAACCGGGCGGCCACGCCGCGCCGCTCGAGCAGGCGGGCCGCGCTGCGGCCCTGCTGGACGGCCACGACCTCGTCGTCGGTGCCGTGCACGACCAGCACCGGCGTGCCACCGGCGGCCAACCCGGCGATGTCGTAGGGGACCGACTCGGCGTGCAGCAGGTAGCCGCTGATGCAGAACAGCCCACCCAGGGGCTGGGCCCCACCGGCGTCGTGCAGGGCGAAGGCCAGTGCGGCCGCGCCGCCCTGCGAGAAGCCGCCGAGCACCACGGCCGAGCGGTCGACGCCGTGCTCGGCCGCGGCTCGATCGACCTCGACGGCGATCGCCTCCAGCGACAGGTGCAGCTCGGCCTCGACCGGGCCGGCGTCATCGGAGGTGAACCAGGCCGGGCCCGCCGGAGCGGCGACCGGCGCCCGCGGCGTGACGACGACGAGGCCGCGGCCGGTGATCGGGGCGAAGCTGGCGGCGAGGTCGGCGGGGTCGTCCTCGAACCCGTGCAGGGCGACGACCACCGACACGCCTGCGCTCATCGGTTGCCGTCTGGTGTCTAGAGCCGGCCGGCGCCGGCGATGTCGCTCCAGTAGCTGATGCTGGCGATCTGCACGTAGCTCCCGGCGTGAGGGGCGTGGATGATCTGCCCGCCACCGATGTAGAGCGCCACGTGGTGCACGGGGCTGCCGTAGAAGATGAGGTCACCCGGCTGCAGCGAGGACAGGGAGACGTGCCGGGTGCTCGACCACATGGCGGCCGACGAGTGCGGCAGGCTGCGGCCGGCCTTGCCCCAGGCCCACATCACGAGGCCGGAGCAGTCGAACGCGTTGGGACCGGCGGCGGCCCACACGTAGGGGGCGCCGAGCACGCTACGGGCGGCCGCGATGGCGATGGACGCTCCCGGGGTGCCCGAGCCGCCACCCGGGTCGACCGGGGCGGTGATGGTGGGGCCGACTGGGACCGGTGGGCGACTTGGGCGGCGCCGGGGTCGACACCCGCCGGGCGGGAGCGGCGGCCTGGGCGGCCGCGATCTTGGCGGCGGCGGCCCGGGCCTGGGCCTGGGCCTCGGCGGCGCGAGCCTGGGCCACCAGGGTGGCCAGCTCGCCCTGGGCCTGCTGGTTGAGGCTGGCCTGCTCGGCGACGGCGGCGTCGGCTTCGTCCTTGGCGCTCTTGATGGCATCGGCCTGGCCCTGGGCCTCGGCCTTGGCCTTGTTCAGCTGGGCGATCTCCTCGTCGGCCTTCTGCTTGTCGGCCGAGAGCTTGTCCATCAGGTCGCGCTTGTTGCCCGAGGCGGCCTCGAGGTAGCTGCGCTTCTGGGTGGCGTCCTGGGCGTCGCTGGTGAGGATGGCGTCGAGGGCCTGGGTGTCGTTGCCGGTCATGTAGGCCTGCACCGCGAACTTCTGCAGCTGGGCCGCGCTGGCGTCGAGTTGGGCGTTGGTCTCGTCGACCCGCTTCTGGGCGGCGGCGACGTCCTTGTTGGCCTGGTCGAGCCCGATGGTGGCCTCGTTGTACTTCTCGTCGAGGCTGCTCAGCTTCATCTCGAGCTGGTCGAGCTTGGCCGCGATCTGCTGCGCCTGGGCGCGCTTGTCGCTGACCGCGTCGGCTGAGGCGGACCCCGGCATGAACACGGGGACCATGAACAGCGCGAGCACGAACAGGCTCGAGACCATGCGGCGGCGGCTGGAGGGACGAGCGGAATCGCTCGACCTTGGGCTTCGTACGGGTCGCATTATTACGAAAGCATTGCAGTGATCGACCCGCCGCGCAACGCAACCGGCATGAATCCCCGGGAATCGTGGCGATTCGACGCCTGTTCGTCATCTGCCTGACGTGCGGCTGAAGCCCCTAAACCACCTGGTGGGAGAGGGTTTTCGCCGCCTCCCGACCCTGCCGGACACAGGCCGGGATGCCGAGCCCTTCGAAGCCCGCTCCGGTGGCCAGAAGACCGGGGGAGACGTCGATCATGGCGGTTCGCCACCCGGCGATGCGCCGGAGGTGGCCGGGACGGAACTGCGGGAGCGCGCTCGGCCAGCGGCTGACGCGGACAGCGGTCGGGCGGCCGCGCAACCCCATGGTGCGGCCGAGGTCGTCGAGCAGCGCGTCGACCAGCGCGTCGTCGTCGAGGTCGAGGGCCCGCTCGTCTCCGTGGCGCCCGGCCGACGCGCGCAGCAGGGCGACGTCGGGCCGGTCGAGGTGCGCCCACTTGGACGACGCCCACGAGCAGGCGGTGAGCAGCAGTCCCCTCGCGGTGGGGGACGAGGAAGCCGCTGGCGTCGAGCGGGTGGTCGATCTGGGCCTTGGCCACGGCCAGGGTCACCATCACCGCGGACGCGTACTCGACCGCGGCCATGTCGCGGGCGACGGCCGGCAGCATCGGTGCCAGCAGGTGGGCCGTGACCGGGAGCGGGGTCGTCAGCACGACGCGCGTCGACGGCCCGGAGGTCGGACGTTCCGGTGGTGGTCGTGACCTCGAGCCGACCGTCGCCCGAACCGGCCGGTCGCACCGCTTCGATGGCGGTGCCGCGCTCGACGGTGCCCCCGAGCGCGGTGATCTCCGCGGCCAGCGCGTCGATCAGCGTGCCCATGCCGCCGTCGAGCCCGTAGAAGACGGGCGCGTCGGCGTTGGCCGCGGCCGCGGCGCGCTGGGCCCGGGCTCCGGCGATGAGGCTGCCGTGGTCGCGCATGGCCGCGGCGAACTGCGGCGCGCCGGCGGCCACGCTCAGCTCGTCGGCGTTGCCCGCGTTCACGCCGGACAGCAGCGGCCCGACCAGCACCTCGTAGACCTCGTCGCCCAGCCGGCGCCGCACCAGGGACCCGACGGACTCGTCGCCACCCTCGGGGCCCGTCGCGTCGCGTTCCGGGTCGGGGCCCATGGTGAGGTCGAGGCCGGCCCGCTCGACGCCCTTCGGCGCTGATCACGCCCGAGGCGGCGAGCACGTCGAGGTCGGTGGGGATGCCCAGCACCCCACCCTCGGGGAAGCGTCGCAGCTCGCCGCGGGCGTAGAGGTAGGCCGTGCGCTCGGCCGGCGTGACCAGGTGCTCGCCGAGGCCGAGCCGCTCGCACAGCGCGATGGCGTCGGGCACCCGGGCGAGGAAGGCGTCGGCCGCGGCGTCGACCGGGCGACCGTCGAACGGCGTGGTGAGGATGCGCCCGCCGAGGCGATCGGCCGCCTCGAGCACGGTGACGTCGACGCCGGGCACGTCGTCGAGCAGGGTGAGCGCGCAGGTGAGCCCGGTGATGCCGCCCCCGGCGACGACGACGCGCATCGGCCCGGTCATCCCTCGTCGGCGCGGCGGAGCACGCGGTCGGCCAGGGCCGCCATCACGGTGGGGTCGTCGTTGAGCGACCGGGTGCGGGCGAAGGCCAGGCCGAGGTCCTCGGCGACCCGTCGGGCCTCGATGTCGAGGTCGTACAGCACCTCGAGGTGATCGGAGGTGAACCCCTGCGCGCACACCGCGACGCCGGTGCCCCGGCCGGTCTCGCCCAGGTCGCGGATCACCTGCAGGATGTCGGGCCCCCGCCACGGCTCGGGCGTGCGGCCGGCGCTCTGCCACGCGATGGCCCACTCCGGCCAGGGCAGCATGCCCACCCGCTCGGCCACGATGGCCGCGCTCTCGCGGAGCTGCTCGGGGTAGGGGTCGTCGACCAGCACCCGCTCGGGCAGCGAGTGGGCGGTGAACAGCACCTTGTGCCCGGCCGGCAGCTCGGCCCGGGCCTCACGGAGGGCGTCGGTGAGGAAGTCGAGGTAGGCCGGCTCGAGGTGCCACGAGTCGATGGGTCGCAGCTCGACCCCGGCCTCGGCTCCGGCCGCCGCGGCCCGGGCGTGGTACTGGCCGACGCTGGAGGCCGAGTAGTGCGGGGCCAGCACGAGGCCGACGGCCCGATCGATGCCCCGGTCGGCCAGCGTGCGCACCGCGTCCTCGACGAACGGCGCGGCGTGCTTCTGGCCGAGCACCACCTCGAACCGCCCGGGGGCCAGGGCCTCGAGGGCTGCGGCCAGCGCGGCCCGCTGGGCCTCGGTGCGCTCGGCCAGCGGCGAGATGCCGCCGATGGCGTCGTAGCGCGCCTTCAGGTCGGCGAGCTGCTCGGGGGTGGGCGGCCGGCCCCGGCGGATGTCGGTGTAGTAGCGCCTCGACGTCGTCGGGTGACCTCGGCGTGCCGTAGGCCATGACGACGAGCCCGGTGCGGCTCATGGAACCGGTTCGGCGGTGGCCGGCGCCGCCGGCACCCGGCCTTCGGCGTGGACCAGCTCGACGATGCGACCGAGCACGGCGGGGTCGAGGTCGGGGGTGACGCCGTGGCCGAGGTTGAAGATGTGCCCACCCGGGTGGCCGCCGTCGGCCAGGATCCGGCGCACCTCGGTCTCGATCACCGGCCACGGCGCCAGGCACATCGCCGGGTCGAGGTTGCCCTGCACCGCCCGGCCCGGCCCGATCCGGCGACCGGCCACGTCGAGCGGCACCCGCCAGTCGACGCCCATCACGTCGGCGCCCGGCCGCCGCCATCGCCCCGAGCAGCTCGCCGGTGTCGACACCGAAGTGGATGCGGGGCACGTCGAGTTCGGCGACGGCGGCGAAGATGCGCGCCGTGTGGGGGGCCACGAACTGCAGGTAGTCGCGCTCGCTCGAGCGTGCCCACCCAGCTGTCGAAGAGCTGGAGGGCCGAGGCCCCGGCTTCGATCTGGCTGCGCAGCGAGGCGATGGCCAGGTCGGCCAGCCGCTCCATGAGCTGGTGCCACAGCGCCGGCTCGCCGTGCATCATGGCCTTGGTCAGCCCGTAGGTGCGCGACGGCCGGCCCTCGATCAGGTAGCTGGCCACGGTGAACGGGGCGCCGGCGAACCCGATCAGCGGCACGTCGAGCTCGGCGGCCAGCAGCCGGACCGTCTCGACCACGTAGGGCGTGTCGAGCTCGGGCTCGAGCGGACGCAGCCGTTCGAGGTCGGCCGCCGAACGGAAGGGGTGCTCGACGACGGGACCGACCCCAGGGGCGATGTCGACGCCGAACCCGATGGCCGACACCGGCACGACGATGTCGCTGTAGAGGATGGCGGCGTCGACGCCGTAGCGCCGCACCGGCTGCAGGGTGATCTCGGCGGCCAGCTCGGGCTGGGCGATGGCGTCGAGGATGCTCCCGACCCCTCGGATCTCGCGGTACTCGGGCAGCGAACGACCCGCCTGGCGCATGAACCACACCGGGACGCGGTCGTCGGGGCGACCCGGCGACGGGGGCTGGTTGCGGGCGGCGCGCAGGAACGGCGAGGAGGCGAGATCGGCACGAGGAGGGGTCACCGATCGCGACACTAGAACGCAGGCACTTGAATGGGGCAATGCGGAGATCGATCGACGACTACCCCTTCCAGCCGTCCGACTACCCGGACCACTACGAAGAGGACGAGCTGACGCCGATCTCGTGGGGCATCGCCATCAGCGACGACTACGACGACGCCGAGCCCCGGGTCGTGCTCACCGTCGAGGAGGTCGGCCGGGCCGGGTACGGCCTCGTCGGCCACCTCAACCCCACGGTCGCCCGTCGGCTGCGCCTCGCCATCCGCGACGCTCTCGTCGAGGTCGGGCAGGACCCCGGCGCCTAGATGGCGAAGGGGGCAGCCGCGTGCGGGTGTCCGCACACGGCTGCCCGGCTGGCGAAGGCTCGTCAACCAGCTCCTAGTAGCTGAGCGTCCCGGTGAAGGTGAACGTGAGGGTCGAGACGGCTGGATCCGACGTCGGCGTGATCGTCGCCGTAACCGTGGCGCTGCCTGTCGCTCCCGCGAATCGGCCGGTGCCACTCGAGACCGTCGAGGTGAACTCGACCGTGTTCGGACCGGTGAACACACCGGTGATCGGTCCGGTGATCATGTCGCCGTTCGCAGCCGTCACGGTGTTCGTCCCGGTGAAGCTGGTCGGACCACCCGTTGGGTTGATGACGGTCGTATGGAACGTGGCCAGACCCACATGGGTGCCGTGCAACGTCCCGTCGACGATCGCGGTGACCGGCAGGCCGGTGGAGGTGATGGTCTGAGTACCTGATCCCGCGCCCTTGTACGGCCGATCGGTGCCGTTCGCGGCGCCAAACGCGGGGCTGATGCCCAGCGTGAGAACGATCGCGGTCGCGACGAACAGAAGACTGAATTTCCTCATGGTGGTGACTCCTGAGCAGTGAGATGGGCAGAGAAGGCGCGGCCCCTTCAGCACAAGCTCAAGAGAAGGCGAATCAGCTCCCAGCCCTTCGCGTTCACTCGCAGTGTCGGTGTCATGGACGCCACGAGGAGCGTCTGCCCGTGACCCGAGGCTGTCAAGCGACGCCCGGTTCTTCAACGCTTGGAGCACACCGGTCTGGACGGTCTCACGAGCGACCGCGACCGATCGGACGAACGGAAATCGCGATCGTGGATTTCAGGGACACCCGGGCGACCTGGCGCCCGTCCCAGCCCCACCTTCTCGTCGGTTGCCTCCGACACCGATGGTCAGGGGCCGGGTCAGGCGGTCAGGAGGGCGAGCGCGGGGGCGACGTCGGCGTCGTCGAGTCGCTCGAGGATCGAGCGGTGGGCCGCGGCGGCGACGGCGGGGCTGAGGTCGTGGTCGTCACCGTCGGCGCGGATCGCGGCCAGCACGGCGGCGTCGGGCTCGAGGGTGAGCACCGGGGTGCCCGCGGCCTGGATCGCCGTGACCTCCCGGACGAGGAGCGATGCGAACCACCGGCGGGCCCGGGCCGCCAGACCGAACGGGTCCCCGGGCTCAGGGGCGGCCTGATGGTCGGCCGATGCGGTCATGGCCGAGCTGACGACCACCAGGTCGAACCCGAGTCCGACGACCAGGTCGGCGTTGCTGGGCGAGTAGACCGCGCCGTCGATGTAGCGGTCCTTGCCGATGCGGACGGGACGGAAGCGGGCCGGGACGGCGGACGAGGCCTCGACCGCGGTGGCCAGGTCGGGCACGTCGATGTCGTCGCGGCCGAAGACGGCACGGCGGCCGTCGCGGGTGCGGTAGGCCACCACCCAGGTCGGCCGCTCGGGCCACCGCCCGGTCTGAAGGACCCGCACCCGTTGCCCCATCGGCGCCGTGGGCAGCCGGCCGGCCGGCAGCATTCCGGCCGCGGCCACGCCCCACCGGGTGGCACCGGGCCGCAGCATCGCCGGGCCCAGCAACCACGGGGCCTGCGGCAGGTAGGCCCAGGGCGGGACGGCGGCCGCCTCGGCCGGGGCGGACGGGCGCAGGCGCCCGGGCGCCGCCGCGGTGATGGACGCTCCCTCGGCCGACAGGGGCTGGTCGGTGGCCCGGGCCAGGTGATCGGCCGCCGAGAGCCCGGCCCGGAGGGTGGCTGCGGTGTGCGCTCCGGCCGACGTGCCCACGATCAGGTCGGCGGAGCGGGGATCCCAGCCCGTGACCTCCGCGAGCGCGGCCAATGCCCCGGCGTGGAACGCGCCGCCCCGCACACCACCGGCTCCGAGCACCAATCCGACCGAGACCATGCCCCATGCTGGCACGCCCCGGCCGGGCCGGCTCCCGGCGCGAATCCCGGCCGCGTGGTCGGGCGCGCCGGAGCGCCGGTAGCATGATCCATCCCCCTCACAGACGTCGGCTCAGGTCGCGGGGGACTCGATCGCCAGATCATCGCTGAGGAGCCCATTGGCAGGACATCCCGATCTCGAGGCCGAGCAGGCGTACATCGACCGGGCCTATGCCTGCCTCGAAGCCACGCGTGTCGCCGCGTCACGGATGACGTCGATGGTCGAGGTCGGGCGCGGTGGCACCGAACAGGCCCGCTACGAGCGCGACGTCATCTGGGACACCATGCTGCAGCGGCTCTCGCAGCTGCAGCTGGGCGATGCGTCGCTGATCTTCGGTCGCATCGACGCCGAGGACGACCCGACGCCCTACTACATCGGGCGCATCGCCGTCAGCGACGAGCACCAGGACGTCGTCGTCGTCGACTGGCGGGCGCCCATCGCCGAGCCGTTCTACCGGGCCACGGGGCGTCAGCCGATGGGCCTGGCCCGCCGTCGGCACTTCGCCACGCGCGGCCGCGTGCTGCTCAGCGTCGAGGACGAGCTGTTCGGCGACGCGGCCGCCTCGCTCGGTCTCGGTCCCGACGGCAACGGCTCATCGGCGGCGAGCTCGGGCATCTCGGGCCACGGGGCCCTCATGAACGCCCTCGAGACCTCCCGCTCCGGCCGCCTCGGCGACATCGTGGCCACCATCCAGGGCGAGCAGGACGAGATCATCCGGGCCGAGATGCCCGGCGTGCTGGTGGTGCAGGGGGGGCCGGGTACCGGCAAGACCGTCGTCGCCCTCCACCGCGCCGCCTACCTGCTCTACACGCACCGCTTCCCGCTCGAGGGCCAGGGCGTCCTGGTGGTCGGGCCCAACCGGCTGTTCCTGGGCTACATCGAGCAGGTCCTGCCGTCGCTGGGCGAGGCCGGGGTCGAGTTGGCGGTGCTGGCCGACCTCATCGACGGGGTGCGGGTGCAGGGTCGCGATGTCGGCCTCACCGCCCGGGTCAAGGGCGATCTGCGCATGGCGCGGGTCATGCGTCGGGCCGTGCGCGACCGCGAGCGCCCGCTGCGCGACGACCTGGTGGTGGGCTACGGCCTGACCCACCTGCGGGTCACGACCGAGCAGACCGAGCGCATCGTGGCCGAGGCCCGTCGCCGCTTCCACAAGCACAACGCCGGCCGCCGCTTCGTCGAGGGCGAGCTCTTCGCCGCCCTGGCCCGGAGCTCGCGTGACGACCTGGCCCCGACCACCGTGCGAGATCGCCTGCGCCGCACGCCCGAGGTGCGCGAGGCGCTCGAGCGCATGTGGCCGGTCCTGACCCCGGCGCAGCTGCTGCACGACCTCTACGGGTCCAAGGCCCTGCTGCGCAGCGCCGCGGGCACGCTGCTGTCCGAGCCCGAGTGGCGGTCGCTGCACCGCGACCGGGTCGACGACCTCGACACCCTGGTGTGGACCAACGACGACGTGCCGCTGCTCGACGAGGGCCGCGCCCTGGTCGGTCCCAAGCCCCGCACCAGCCGCCGGTCCGACGGGGACGACGACGGGGTGCGCACCTACGGCCACATCGTCGTCGACGAGGCCCAGGACCTGTCCCCGATGCAGCTGCGGGTGCTCAACCGGCGGTCGCTCAGCGGCTCCATGACCATCGTCGGCGACATCGCCCAGTCCACCGGCGAGTGGGCCCACGCCAACTGGCAGGAGATCCTCGACCACCTGCCCGACCGGCGTGACCCCCGAAGGGCCGAGCTCACCGTCGGCTACCGGCTGCCGGCGCCCAACATGGCGCTCGCCGCCCGGGTGCTGGCCGTGGCCGACCCGGATCTGGCCCCGCCCCGCTCGATCCGCGAGGACGGCGACCAGCCCCGCATCATCCGGGCCGCGCCCGATCGCCTGCTGGCCGATGTGATCACCGCCGCGCTCGACGAGCTCGACGCGGTCGGCACCGGCAACGTGGCCGTCATCGTGCCGGCCTCGCTGGTCGACCCGGTGAGCGACGCCTTCGCCGAGTCCGGCATCGAGTTCGGGCGGGCCACCCGCCACGGCCTCGACGCCCAGATCACCGTGGTGCCGGTCGGCCTGGTCAAGGGCCTCGAACTCGACGCCTCGGTGGTGGTCGAGCCGGCGGCCATCGTCGACGAGGAGGCCCAGGGCCTCCGGTCGCTCTACGTCGCCCTGACCCGCGCCACCAAGCGCCTGGCCATCGTCCACGCGCGTGACCTGCCCGAGGCCCTGCAGGAGTAGCGCCGTCGGGCCATGCTGGGCCGATGGAACCGATCGCCGAACCGCTCCGCATGTTCGGGTCAGAGCCCGACGCCGAACCCCTTGCGTGGTCGTGGGTCAGCGGGCAGCTCGCCGCGGCGGGCACGTACTGGGTGCTGGCCGCCGTCGACGGACCGCACCCGTGGCCCCACCCCCGACCGGTCTGGGGGGTCTGGGCCGACCACCAGCTGCACCTCAGCCTGGGCAGCCCGGTCGTCCGGCGTCAGGTCGCGGCCGACCCCCACGTGACCGTCCACCTCGACAGCGGGGTGGACGTGGTGGTCGTCGAGGGGATTGCGTCGGTCGAGTCGGACTCCGACACCCGCCGGAGCGTCGCCGCCTACGACGCCAAGTACGACTGGGTCTACGACCTCGACCAGTACGGGCCCTTCACCCGGATCGCGCCCGAGGCGGTGATGGCCTGGCGATCCGCCGGGCCGGCCGGCCGCGACGGCTTCGCCCAGGCCGGCCGCTGGGTGTTCGCCTGACCGACGAGCCGTGCGTCGATGTCGGTCGAGGTGACGTCAGGAGCGGGGTGACCAGGGAGCGGTGCGCAGCAGGCGGGACTCCCACTGGTCGCGGTAGCGCAGCGCCTGGGCCATGTACGTGTTGGCCGCCCGCTGGCTGGCCGGCAGCTCGGTGCTGAGAAGCGAGGTGAGCCGGTCGATGTTGTGGACGCGCTGCCAGAGGATGCCCTCGGGTCGCCGGCCGGCGCCGATGGCCGGCACCCAACAGGCCTGGATCTCGAGCAGCCGCTGCTCGATCGGCAGCCGGTGCAGCATCGGCAGGTAGTCGCGTTCCCAGAAGTCGAGGTAGTCGTCGAGCGGGACGTAGGGCCACCCGGTGTCCTCCATGAAGAGCGTCGGGTCGTGCTCGACCACCTCGGTGGGCACCTCGGCCAGGTCGACGGTGTGGGTGGGCGACCAGGGCACCGGGAGGAGCAGCTTGGCGTGCACCTCGTGGCGGCAGGCATCGACGCGCAGCAGCCACTCGTGGAGCTCGCCGAACTGGAGGCTCGTGGCCAACCGCTCCCAGGCGGCGCCGTCGGCCACGGCGGTGACCGTGACGACCCGGTAGGCCGGGCCGGTGCCGTGCGCCTGGTGCGCGTAGTAGAGCAGCCGGGCGTCGTCGCCCTGCCCGAGCGCGTGCATCCAGCCTCCCGGGTCGCGATAGGCCGCCTCGAAGTCGTCCTCCGCGGTCCCGGTGACCTGATGGACCTCGTGCAGGTAGATGGTCACGGCGCCCCCCTCGGCGTAGCCCGAAGGCCATGATGCCCGGCCCGGCCGGTTCCTGCCCGTGCGCCGGCCGTCCTCTAGCTCGTCTCACCCGAGGTGCTGCACGAGCGACGGCGCCGGACCATGCTGGGCCGATGGAACCGATCGAGACATCGCTCCGGATGTTCGGCGCCCCGCAGGCCGCCGAACCGCTGCCGTGGTCGTGGGTCAGCGACCAGCTCGCATCAGCCGGCACTTACTGGGTCGTGAGCACCGCCCACCCCGATCCCGAGCTCGACCAGTGGCCTCACCCCCGGCCCGTGTGGGGGGTGTGGGCCGATTGCTGCCTGCACCTCAGCATCGGCAGCCCGACCATCCGGCGGCAGATGGGCCAGCACCCGGACGTGACCGTGCACCTCGAGAGCGGCACGGACGTGGTCATCGTCGAAGGGCTGGCAGTCAGCGACGACCGCGACGAGACCCTCCGGCTCAAGGAGCTCTACGACGCCAAGTACGACTGGGACTACCAGGTGGACCCCTACGGCATGTTCACCCTGGTCCAGCCCGACGTGATCATGGCGTGGCGAGCGGCCGGCCCGGCCGGTCGCGACGGCTTCAGCCACGTCGGGCGCTGGACGTTCACCTGGCCGAACACCCCGCCGCCTAAGCGCCGGTAGTGGCGAGCGGCCACGCCGACCACTCGGTCCCGCAACTCAGTCGGTCACGGTGAAGGCCTGGTACATGCCCATCTTGTAGTGGTCCTCGAGGTTGCAGAGCAGCACATAGCTGCCGGCCGCCAGGTCGACGGTGAGCTGGGCGGTGCCACCGGGCGCGATGTCCTCGCGCTCGTCGATGAACTCCACGCCCTCGCCCTTCTCGTCGACGGCGCCGTCCTCGTCGAGCGGCAACTCCTTGGGGTCGAGGTCGGTCTTGAACACGACGAACTCGTGGGTCTCCGTGCCGTCGTTGCGGATGGCGAAGGTCACCGTGCCGGCCCTGGCCTTGGTGTGGCTGGGCTGGACCTCGTGCTCGACCAGGGTCACGTTGACCGGGCCCTGGCTGGCGACCGACGAGTCCGAGCCGCAGGCGGTGGCCACCGCGCCGAGCCCGAAGGCGGCGACGACGAGCAGTGCGATGACCCGGGTGCGGGCGGGGACGGTGGTCATGATCCTGATCCTTGGGTCGTGGTCGAAGAGGTGGTTCCTGACAAGGCCGAAGGTCTGGACGACGGCCGCGGTGGCGCCGGCGATGGCGGTCTCGAACCCGGCGGCGCTGGCTTCGGCCGCGGCCGCCTTCTGGGCCGCGTCGACCGCGGCCACGACCGACGCGCGCTGCTGGTCGCTCAGCCACTCGGCCCGCTTCGCCAGGGCGGCGGTGTCGGTGCTGATCGCGACGAGTGAGTCGGCCGGGCCGCCGCCCTTGGCGAACGACTCGGTGCCCGAGAGCGACTGCGCGTACTCGAGGGGCAGGGCCTGCAGCCGGGCCTCGATCGACTGGGCGTCGGACCGCACCGAGCTCACCCGATCGGCGACGGTCGGGGCGGTGGCCCGACCGAGAAAGGCTCCGAGGGCCAGTCCGACCACGGCGGCCACGACGCCGACGATGATGAGGCGCCGCCGGCGTTGGCCGGCGGGGATGTAGAGGGCCACGTCAGTTCCTCCCGAGTGGGGCCGAGGATGCGGGTGGGCTCATGTCTGGCCCACGATGGCGGCGAAGGGATCGGTCGAGCCGGCCACGAGCTGGGCCGCGGCCGCGGCCCGGTCGCCCGACGAGAGCTCGGTGAAGCGGCTGCGGTGGATCACCCACACCGACGGCAGCAGGGTCACCGGTCCCCGGTGGCGGGTCAGCCGCTCGACCGAGGCGCCGATGGTGCCCGCGTCGCCCGAGCGGTCGACGTCGCCGATCACGTCGACGAGCACGTCGCCGAACCGGTCGAGCACCACGGCCCTGCCGGGGCCCTCGCCACCGCCGGCCAACCAGTAGGCGCCGATGGCGTGCACGGCCCCGGCGCGCGAGTCGAGCCCGAGGTCGGCGACGATGCGGGCGGCCTCGTCGGCGTCGATCGGGGCTCGTCCCGGCAGGGCGCCAGTCGTCAGGCCGATCGCGCCGGTCGCCACGGCGCGCACCGTCCCCTTCTCGGGCCGCTCCTCGACGCGGATGTCGATGGTGGACGCGGCGGCACCGGCGGCGAGCAGCTCGCCCTCGACCTCGTCCATGAGCTGGTTCACGACCGAGGCGTCGGTGGCGTCGACGGTGCGTTCGCGCTCGGCCCGCACGAGCGACAGCGCGTCGCCCAGCGACGAGATCACCTCGGCCCCGTCGGGCACCCGGCAGTCGAGGCGCAGCATGGCCGCGGCATGGCGGCCGAGCCCGCCGGCCCCACCACCGACCGCGACCAGCGGAGGGCGCACCAGGCCGGCCGACTCGGCGACGGCGGCGACCAGCTCGCACACCGCGGTGCCCGACGCCTCGAGCATGCGGCGGGCGACCTCGTCGCCGTCGAGGCCCAGCACCTGCCCGGCGACGGCGAAGGCGGCCCGGGCCGCGGCGCCGTCGGCGTAGGCGTAGTCGGTCGGCTCGGTGATGCCGAGCGCGTTGGCCGCGCAGGTGTTGGTGAGGGCGACCCGGCGCCCGTCGGTGAGGTCGAGCGCCAGGTAGTCGGCCGGGTCACCCGGGCGGGGGGAGAACTCGACCGCGGTGGCGCCGTCGATGGCCTCGGCCGGCTCGAAGCACGCGTAGGCCAGACCGGCGATGTGGGCGCTTCGAGGACCGACGCCGTGCACGCCCAGCCCGCCGAACCGCCGGCGCCGCACCCGCAGCATCGACCCCCCGGCCACGCCGATGACCCGCACGTCGACGGCGCGCAGGGCGGTGCTGTGGCTGGCCACCTGCACGTAGGAGAGCTGGGGGTGGCCCTTGTGGATGGCGGCGATGTTGGTGGACGTGCCGCCGACCTCGATCACCACGCCCTCGCCGACGTCACCGAAGCGCAGCGCGCCCGCCACCGACGCGGCCGGACCCGAGTAGAGCGTGCGGGCCGGCGCCGAGCGGAAGCCGTCGAGGTCGGTGGCCCCGCCGTCGCCCCGCATGACGAGCACCGGGCTGGTGATGCCGGCGGCGGCCACGCCCTGCTCGACGTAGCTGGCGGTGCGCAGCGCGATCGGGACGATCGAGGCGTTGATGGCGGCGGTGACCGTGCGCAGCTCGAGCCCGTAGAGCCCGGTGAGCTCGCTCGACGCGCAGGCCGGGAGCCCGATCGCGGTGGCGAGGGCGGCGACGGTGGTCTCGGCGGTGGAGTCGTCGGGAGCGAACGCCTCGGCGACGCACACCGCGCTCATGCCCTCGGCCTTCCACTGCTCGAGGGTGGCGCGGATCTCGTCGAGCGGCAGGCCGTCGGTGACGTCGAACATGACCGGCTCGGGTGTCGAGGACCTTGCCCGGCGAGAGCTCGACGTGGTCGAGGGCGGTGCGCTTGCGGACCTTGCCGATCTCGGGACGGCGCCCCAGCCCGATGACCCCGACCTGGCCGACGTCACCCTCGAGCAGCGCGTTCACGGCCTGGGTGGTGGAGTGCACGACCAGGTCGACCCGCTCGGGGCCGACGACCTCGGCCACCTCGTGCACCGCCTCGACCACACCGTGGGCCACGCCTTCGGCGTGGGTGTGCGTCGTGGGCAGCACCGCCTGGGCCACCACCGAGTGGGTGTCGAGGTCGAAGGCCACCGCCTTGGTGAAGGTGCCGCCGACGTCGACACCGATGCGCACGCCCACGATCAGCTCGAGATCAGGGCTGGTCAGGCGCCGGGCGCGGCTGCGACGCGACCGGCGGTGGGGATGGCAGGCGCCGCGGCCGCGCTCGCGGCGGGGCTTGATCACGAACATGTAGATCCCGCCGAGCACGTAGACGGCGAGCAGCACGAGCTGGGCGGTGATGGTCTGCACGGTGGGCCAGTAGCCGGTGGCCTGGGCCAGGAAGATGGGCATGTGCGGCCAGTCGAGGGCGGTGTAGCCGATCATGTCGGCCGCCTGCAGCTCGTGGACGGCGTTGCCGAGGAAGGCCACCGAGGTGAGCATGACCAGCACGACCGCCACGCTCAGGAAGGTGCGCATGGGCAGCCGGCGGCCGAGCCGGAAGATCAGGAACGCCACCACGGTGAGGGCGACGACGCCGAGGGCGAACCCGAGCGCGATGTAGCCGGTGAGCCCGGTGCCGAACGACAGCAGCGCCTGGTAGAAGAGCGCCGTCTCGAAGCCCTCGCGGTAGACGGCGGTGAACCCGATGAGCACGAGGCTCATGGTGGAGCCGACCGCCACCGCGCTCCACACGCGGGCCTTCACGAACTCGAGCCATCGCTTGTGGTCGAGCCGGGAGATCAGCCAGAACGACACCCAGAACAACATGGCCACCGCCACCAGCGACACCACCGCCTCGAGCACCTCGCGGCCGGCGCCGATGTGGGCGAACACGGTCTGCAGGGCGACGACGGTGACGATGGTCATCACTCCGGCGAGGGCGACGCCGATGAGGATGGGCCGGCGGTACTCGGTGGCCTTCGACGCCTCGAGGTAGCCGAGCAGCACCGAGAGCAGCAGCACGACCTCGAGGCCCTCGCGGAAGATGATGAGGAACGACTGGCCGACCACCAGGGCGGGGGCGCCGATGCCCACGTCGGTGAGGCGGCGCTCGGCGTCGTCGACGATGCCGCGGAGGGCGATGATCTGGGTGCGGACCTCGTCGACCGACCCGTCGTTGCGGATCAGCTCGCGGATCTCGGCGAACTTGGCCTCGGCCTTCACGGTGAGCGCCGGGTCGACGACCCGCAGCGGGATCTCGACCTGCTCGAAGTGGTCGAGGTAGCCGGACCGGGCCTGCTCGAAGGCCGCGTCGCGCGACTCGGGCGAGTCGCTGGCCTTCAGCAGGCGCAGGGTCTCGTCGATCGACTCGCGCACGTTGCCGAGCTGGGTGATGGCGTCCTGCTTCGACACCGCGGACTGCTGGGCCGGGGCTGCGCCCGCGGGAGCGACGTGGACCAGCGCGGTGAGCGCCAGCACGAGGGCCGACGCGCGCCGAGCAGGCGCCGCAGCAGCCGGCCGGAGGTCATGGGGCCTTGGTGGTGGTCGTGGACGCGGGCACGGCGGGGAACTGCTGGAGGTACTTCGAGGCGGCGGCGCTGAAGTCGGTGGATCCCTTCTGGGCCTTGGTGGCGTCGTTCTGGTCGACGCCGTTCTTGACCGCGCCCAGCCCGTCCTCCATGTCGAGGTAGAGGTCCTTGTTGTTCTTCTTGATCGTCCCCTCGATGCCGTACCAGGAGTCGTAGACCTGCTCGACGACGGCCTTGGCCTTGGCCTGGTCGGTCGGGAGGGTCGTCAGGGCCAGGGCGATCTGGTCGTCGACCTGGGCGATGCCGGCGCTGACCTCGGCGTCGGAGACGATGATCTCCTCGGGGCTGCTCGTGCCGGTCGTGCCGGCGGTGTCCTCCGGTGCGGTGCCACCGCCGGTGTGGGAGCTGCTCGAGCACGCCGCGGTCAGGCTGAGGGGACCGGCCAGGGCGAGGGCCACGGCGGCGGCGGCGACGAGACGGCGGGACATCGGGTGGTGGCTCCTCGGGAGCGAGCCGGCAGGGGGCCGGGCGGGTTCGTGTTCGGGTGACCTAACAGCGAAGTCACCATAGCGTGAACCCGAGCCGGAAGGCAAGCCGACCTGGGAGAAAATGTTAGGCAACCCTACCGCCGCTCGCGACCGGTCGGCCCGGGGCCGTCAGGAGCCGGCGGTGACCAGGATGCGGGTGCAGGCGAAGGTGCCGATGCCCACGTGGTGCCCGTCGATCTCGACGGTGGTCGTGCCGTCGGGCGAGAGGGCGGTGATCTCGCCCTGCATGCCGGGCACGAGGTGCGACTCCTCGAGGAACTCGAGGAGGCCGGGGGCGAACTCGAGCTCCTCGGGGATCCGCGACACGGTGAACGAGTCGCCGACGGCCAGGGCGTCGAGGGTGACGGTCTCGGGCGCCTGGTAGTTCGACCCCGGGATCGGGTTGCCGTGCGGGCAGGTCGTCGGGTCGCCGAGCAGGCGGATCAGCGCGGCCTCGACCGGCTCGGAGATGACGTGCTCCCACCGGCCGGCCTCGGCGTGGGCGTCGGCCCAGGACAGGTCGAGGATGTCGGTGAGGAAGCGCTCGGCCAGGCGGTGACGGCGCACCACGCTCTCGGCCAGGCCCATCCCGTCGTCGGTGAGGCGGATCGGCCCCGCCGTCGATGGTGACCAGACCCTTGGCCTCCATGCGGCGGATCATCTCCGAGACCGCCGGGCGGGACACGTCGAGCCGCTCGGCGACCCGAGCCTGGATGACGTCGACGTCGTCCTCCCGCAGCTCGAAGATGGTCTCGCAGTACTCCTCGAAGGCGGGGTGGTACTCGGGCGTCTTGTACGGCGTCATCGCCGAGGAGTGTACGCCGCGCTCACCGCCGGATCACCGGGCAGTCGGGGATACTTGTCGTACCCCGTGGGTACGGTGGCGACATGTCCATGGATCCGTCGCTCGAGCCGTTCTCACCGGCGGTGCGTGCCTGGTTCTCGACCACGTTCCCGGAGCCCACGGCCGCCCAGTCCAAGGGCTGGCCGGCCATCGCGTCGGGCGAGCACACGCTCATCCTGGCGCCCACCGGGTCGGGCAAGACGCTCACCTCGTTCCTGTGGGGGCTCGATCGGCTGGTCACCGAGCCACCTCCGGCCGACAAGGCTCGCCGCACCCGGCTGCTCTACCTGTCGCCCCTGCGGGCGCTGGCCGTCGACATCGAGAAGAACCTGCGGGCGCCCCTCATGGGCATCGGGCTGGCGGCCGAGCGGCTGGGCCTGCCCTTCCACCCGCCGACGGTCGGCATGCGCACGGGCGACACGCCGGCCGACGAGCGCCGCAAGCTGGTGCGCACCCCGCCCGACCTGCTCATCACCACGCCCGAGTCGCTCTACCTCATGCTCACCTCGGCGGCCCGGGACACGCTCGTCAACGTCGAGGCGGTGATCATCGACGAGATCCACGCGCTGGCGCCCACCAAGCGGGGGTCGCACCTGTCGCTCACCCTCGAGCGGCTCGAGGCCATCTGCGAGCGCCCCCCGCAGCGCATCGGGCTGTCGGCCACCCAGCGCCCGCTCGACGAGATCGCCCGCTACCTCGGCGGCTTCGGTCCGGCCGCGGGCGGTGAGCCGTCGAGGCCGCGGCCGGTGACCATCGTCGACGCCGGCGTGCGCAAGCCGCTCGAGATCGAGGTCGTCGTGCCCGTCGACGACATGGGCGCGCTGGGCGAGATCGTCGACGAGCCGGTCAGCGGCCCGGCCGCCGCCGCGCCGGTGCGCACCAGCATCTGGCCGGCCATCCACCCCAAGCTGCTCGAGCTGGTCGAGCAGCACCGGTCCACCATCATCTTCGTCAACGCCCGGCGGCTGGCCGAGCGGCTCGCCACCCGGCTCAACGAGCTGGCCCTCGACGGGCAGAACCGGGCCGCCGAGGCCGAGGGCCGTCCTCCGGAGCCGGGACACGAGGTGGTCAAGGCCCACCACGGCTCGCTGTCGCGCGAGCGCCGCCTGCAGATCGAGGACGAGCTCAAGCGGGGCGACCTCAAGGGCCTGGTCGCCACCAGCTCGCTCGAGCTCGGCATCGACATGGGCGCGGTCGACCTGGTCATCCAGGTCGAGTCGCCCGGTGCGGTGTCACGGGGTCTGCAGCGGATCGGTCGGGCCGGTCACCAGGTGGGCGAGCCCAGCCGGGGCAAGCTCTTCCCGAAGCACCGCAACGACCTGGTCGAGTCGGCCGTGGTGGTGCAGCGCATGCACGACGGGCTCATCGAGCACACGCGCTACCCCCGCAACCCGCTCGACGTGCTGGCCCAGCAGATCGTCGCCATGTGCGCGCTCGACGAGTGGTCGGTCGACGACGTCGCCGCCCTGGTGCGGCGGGCCGCCCCCTACGCCGAGCTGAGCGACGACGTGCTGGCCAACGTGCTCGACCTGCTGTCGGGCCGCTACCCGTCCGACGAGTTCGGCGAGCTGCGGCCCCGCATCGTGTGGGACCGCGTCAACGGCACCGTGCGGGGCCGGGCCGGCGCCCAGCGGCTGGCGGTCACGAGCGGCGGCACCATCCCCGACCGGGGGCTCTACGGCGTGTTCCTGCCCGACGGCACGCGGGTGGGCGAGCTCGACGAGGAGATGGTCTACGAGAGCCGGGCGGGCGAGACCTTCCTGCTCGGAGCCAGCACCTGGCGCATCGAGGACATCACCCACGAGCGGGTCATCGTCACCCCGGCGCCGGGGCAGCCGGGCAAGATGCCGTTCTGGCACGGCGACGGCCCGGGCCGCCCGCTCGAGCTGGGCCGGGCGCTCGGCGCCTTCGTGCGCGAGGCGCGGGCCGACCCTGCGCCGGTGGTGCTCGAGCGGCTCCAGCGTGACCACGGCCTCGACCCGCTGGCCGCCACCAACCTGGTTGCCTACCTCGACGAGCAGGCCGAGGCCACCGGCTCGGTGCCCGACGACCGCACCATCGTGGTCGAGCGCTTCCGCGACGAGATCGGCGACTGGCGGGTGTGCCTGCTGTCGCCGTTCGGCGCCCAGGTGCACGCGCCCTGGGGCATGGCCCTGCAGGCCCGCCTGGCCGAACGGTGGGGGCTCGACGTCGAGCTGATGTGGAGCGACGACGGCATCGTGCTGCGCCTGCCCGACGCGGTCGACGACCTGCCCATCGACGAGCTCATGATCGACCCCGACGAGATCGACGAGATCATCGTCGGCCAGCTCCCGCAGACGGCGATGTTCGCCTCGCGCTTCCGCGAGTGCGCGGCCCGGGCCCTGCTGCTGCCCCGCCGTCGCCCCGATCGGCGCACCCCGCTGTGGCAGCAGCGCCAGAAGGCGGCCGACCTGCTCACGGTGGCGGCCAAGTACCCCGAGTTCCCGATCCTGCTCGAGGCCACCCGCGAGTGCCTCAACGACGTGTTCGACCTGCCGGCGCTGCGCGAGGTGCTCTCCGACCTGCGGGCCCGTCGCATCAGGGTCGTCCCGGTCGAGACGCCGAGGGCCTCGCCGTTCGCCCAGTCGTTGCTGTTCGGGTGGATCGCCGTCTACATGTACGAGGGCGACGCCCCGCTGGCCGAGCGCCGGGCCGCCGCGCTGGCCCTCGACCGTGACCTGCTGCGCGACCTCCTCGGAGCCGAGGAGCTGCGCGAGCTGATCGACCCGGTCGTGCTGGGCGACCTCGAGCTCGAGCTGCAGCGCCTGGCCGACGGTCGCCGGGCCCGAGACGCCGACGAGGCCCACGATCTGCTCCGCCTGCTCGGCCCGCTGTCGCTCTGGGAGCTCGATGCCCGATCCGAGACCGGCACCGACGCCGGCCTCGTCGAGCGGTGGGTCGAGTCGCTGGTGGCCGAGCGGCGGGCCATCCGGGTGGTCATCGCCGGCGACGAGCGCATCGCCGCGGCCGACGACGCGGCGCGTCTCCGCGACGCGCTCGGGGTGGCGCTGCCGGCCGGGCTTCCGGCCGCCTTCACCGACTCGGTGCCCGAGCCGCTCACCGACCTGGTCGCCCGCTTCGCCCGCACCCACGGCCCGTTCGTCACGGCCCAGGTGGCCCATCGCTACGCCCTGGGCGTCGACCGGGTGCAACCGGTGCTCGACGCGCTCGAGCAGCAGGGTCGCGTCGTGCGGGGCGAGTTCCGTCCCGGCGGCATCGAGCGCGAGTGGTGCGACGACGACGTGCTGCGCCAGCTCCGACGGCGGTCGCTGGCCGCGCTGCGCCGCGAGGTCGAGCCCGTCGATGCCGCCGCCCTGGCCCGCTTCCTCCCGCTGTGGCAGGGCCTGGGCGCCGCCCGCCGGGGGGTCGATGCCCTGGTCGAGGCCATCGGCTCGCTGCAGGGAGCCGCGTTGCCGGCGTCGGTGCTCGAAGCCGACCTGCTGCCGGCCCGGGTCGGCGGCTACCGCCCGGCCGATCTCGACGCGCTGTGCACCGCCGGAGAGGTCGTGTGGGTCGGTGCCGGTCCGCTCGGTGCCACCGATGGCCGCGTGCGCCTGCTGTTCCGCGACCAGGCCGGTCTGCTGGTCGCGCCTCGATCGCGGTCCGACGACGAGCCCGACCCTACGGCGACGCCGTTGCACGAGGCGCTTCGCGCGCACCTCACCGAGCGGGGCGCGTCGTTCTGGCCCGAGCTGGTGGCGGCGGCGGCCGCCGCCGGCGAGGCCTACGACGACGCGGCGGTGCTCGACGCCCTCTGGGACCTCGTCTGGGCGGGCGAGGTCACCAACGACTCGCTCGCCCCGCTGCGCGCCATGGTCGCCGGCAAGCCCCGCAAGGGCGGGGCCACCCGGCCCGGCCGGCCGTTGCGACCGGGTGCCCGTCGCCCCAACCTCGGCCGACCCAACCTGCGAGGACTGTCGCCACTGGGCCCACCCGCCGCCGCCGGACGGTGGTCGTCGGTGGCGCCGCTGCTGCTGCCCGCCCCCCTCCCGACCGAGGCCATGCACGCCCAGGCCATGCAGCTGCTCGAACGCCACGGCGTGCTCACCCGCGAGGCCGCGCTGGCCGAGGGCGTCGAGGGAGGCTTCGCGGCCGTCTACCCGGTGCTCAAGGCGCTCGAGGAGCGCGGCCAGGTGCGGCGGGGCTACTTCGTCGCCGGGTTGGGCGCGGCGCAGTTCGCTCTGCCCGGCGCGGTCGACCGGCTCCGATCGGTGCGCGATCCGCTCGAGCCCGACCTCACCCCGGTCACCCTGTCGGCCACCGACCCGGCCCAGCCATACGGCGCCGCGCTGCCCTGGCCGGCATCCGACGGCCGTCCCTCCCGCAGCGCGGGCGCGTTCGTGGTGCTGGTCGGCCGGCGAGCCGGTCGCCGAGCTCGAGCGCGGGGGCAAGAGCCTGTCGACCTTCGCCGCGGTCGCCCACCACCCACACTGGGCCGAGGGCCTGACCGCCCTGGTCAAGGACGGTCGCCTGCGCAAGCTCGAGATCGCCAAGATCGACGGCGCTCCGGCGGCCGAATCCCCCGTGGCCGACCAGCTCCGCCACTCCGGCTTCACCGACGGCTACCGGGGTCTGCTCTTCCGCATCTGATCGGCTCGCGCTCAGCTCGGGGGGCCAACGTGCCGATGCTCCTGGAGACGTGCGGCTGGACGAGCGACGGGTGAGGGCGCGGTGAATCGCAAGCAGCTGCTGGTGGTCGGCCTCGTGGTGGGCCTCCTCCTTCTCGGCTGGCTCCTCGGCCACCGCTCGTACGAGCTTCGGAGAGCGATCTCGTTCACGTGGGAGTCCGACGGGTCCGACCGCTCTTCGGCCGATCCGCAGCCTCGGGACGGCTCGATCGACGCCACGGTCAGATGTGCGGGACCGCTCGACCGCGGGAATGACGGGATCGAGGTCACCCGTCCCGGATTCGGACTGGCCGGGTACGCGGGGTGGGCCCCCGTCTACCTCGAAGCGAACCCGTGCATCGCGGAGAGCGCCGCTCGCCGCCACACGCTCGAGCTGGAGGCGGTGGCCGTCCTGCTGCTCGGCGTCGTCGGCCTGGTCGTCTTCCGCACGCGTTCGGAGGCCGGCCCCCGCTCGCCCTCCGAGCGCGCGTCGCTCAGGTCGACAGGATGAGCTCGATGGCGGCGACCGGGTGGTCGGCCCGGTGGTCCGGCTCGAACGGCTGAGCGAGGGCGTCAGCCCCCGCGGCCGCACTCGTCCACTGACGACCGCGGTGCAGCCACACGCTGGTGAGCCCGGCGTTCCGGGCGCCGATCATGTCGGCCGGCGCCGAGTCGCCGACCATCCAGCCGCCGTCGAGCGCCGAGCCGCAGCGGTCGGCCGCCACCTCGAAGATGCGGCGGTCCGGCTTGCGGGCCCCGACCTCCTCCGAGACGGCCCAGCCGTCGACCAGGTGGTCGAGTCCGGTGCGGGTGATCTTCTCCTCCTGGCTCGACGGACCGTTCGTGACCACCCCGATCTGCCATCCCCGCGCTCGCAGCCGGCGCAGACCGTCGGCGACGTCGGGTTCGAGTCGGTAGCAGGAGAGGTACCGGGCCTTGAACGCGGTGCGCATCTCCTCGACGGTCGTGGCGATGCCGAACCGGTCGATGGTCAGCGCCATCCAGGTCTCCCACCCGACCATGCCGTCGCCGTCGGCGTCGATGATGAACGGTGCCGCCACGGCCGGGTCGAGCCCGTACCGCTCGGCCAGCCAGGGCACCGCTTTCCCGAACGCCACGGTCCGGTCGACCAGCGTGTTGTCGAGATCGAACAACGCCAGCGCCATGCCGGGAGTCTGCCCGACCGTCATGCTCGTAGCCTGACGAAATGCCCGAGGGCGACACCATCTTCCGGGTCGCGGCCCGCCTGCGTCCCGTGCTCGTCGGCCACGCGCTCGTGCGACTGGACGCGCCCCGGGCGACCGGTCCCCGCCCGCCCGTCGGCACGACGATCGAGTCGGTCGAGGCCGTGGGCAAGCACCTGCTCATCACCTTCGCCGACGGCATCGTGCTGCGCACCCACCTGCGCATGTCGGGCAGCTGGCACCTCTATCGCGCCGGCGAGCGCTGGCAGCGGCCGGCCCACCTCGTACGGGCCCTGGTGGAGGTCGAGGGATGGGTGGCGGTGTGCTTCTCGGCGCCGGTGGTCGAGCTCGAGCGGTCCCCGGCCGTCGGCCACCTCGGCCCGGACCTGTGCCGACCCGACGCCGACCTCGACGAGTGCGTGCGTCGCATGACGACCCTGGTCGATCCGTCGACCGAGTTGGCCGACGTGCTGCTCGACCAGCGGATCGCCTGCGGCGTCGGGAACGTCTACAAGTCCGAGGCGTGCTGGGCCTGCCGGGTGTCGCCCCGCACGCCGCTGGCCGAGGTCGACGACCGCACCCGACGCGCCGTGGTCGAGACCGCGGCCCGGCAGCTGCAGGCCAACCTCGGGACCGGCGCGCGACAGACGGTGTCCGGTGCACCCGGATCGCTCGCCGTCTACGGCCGGGCGGGCCGGCCCTGCCGCCGCTGCGGCACCCCGATCCGAGTCGCCCGGACCGGACCCCACAGCCGCACCACGTACTGGTGCCCCACCTGCCAGCCGGCCCCCTCCGGCGTTCTTGCGTAGATATGCCGTGTGTGGCCCGGGAAATCAACGCAAGTTCGGGGACGGGGGAGGGCGAGGCAGACTGGAGGCATGGGAGCGCGTCCGCATGTGGTGGTGATCGGAGCGGGGTTCGGCGGCTTGGCGGCGGCCAAGCGACTCGAGGACGAGGCGGTCGACGTCACCCTGATCGACCGGCACAACTACCACTCGTTCCAGCCACTGCTCTACCAGGTGGCCACCGCCGGGCTGAACGCGGCCGACGTGGGTTACGCGGTGCGGGGGTTGTTCCGCCGCCAGCAGCGGGTGCTGTTCCGCAAGGCGCAGGTGGTAGGGGTCGATTGGGACGCCCAGCAGGTGCTCCTGCGCGACGAGCCGCCGGTGAGCTGGGACTACCTCATCGTCGCGGCCGGCTCGTCGACCAACTACTTCGGCGTGCCGGGCGCGGCCGAGTACGCCTTCCCGCTCTACGGCCTCGAGGACGCGGTGCGGGTGCGCAACCACCTCCTGAGCCTGTTCGAGGCGGCCGAGGCCCGGCCCGAGCTCGTCGAGGAGGGCGCGCTCAACATGGTGATCGTGGGCGGCGGCCCGACTGGTGTCGAGGTGGCCGGCGCCATGGCCGAGCTGGTCGAGAAGGTGCTGCGCCAGGACTTCCACGACCTCGACGTGCACCGCTCGCGGGTGGTGCTGGTCGAGCAGGCCTCGCAGCTGCTGGCCCCGTTCAGCGCCAAGAGCCAGCGCTATGCCCGCAAGGCGCTCGAGGCCCGGGGGGTCGACGTCCGGCTCGACACCGCGGTCACCGAGGTCGGCCCCGACCGCCTGGTGTTCGCCGACGGCACCGAGATGCGCGACCCGGCTGGTGGTGTGGGCCGCCGGGGTGCGCGCCGGGATGCTGGCCGACGACCTCGAGGCCACCCAGGGTCGCGGTGGTCGCATCACCGTGGCGTCCGACCTGTCGATCCCGGGCCATCCGGCGGCCTTCGCCGTGGGCGACATCGCCGACATCGACGACGGCAGGGGCGGCCGCCTGCCCCAGCTCGCCCAGGTCGCCATCCAGGGTGGCCACCACGCCGCCGAGCAGGTGCTGGCCACCATCGGTCGCCAGCCCCGCCGGCCGTTCCACTACGTCGACAAGGGCACGATGGCCACCATCGGTCGCCGGGCGGCGGTGGCCGAGCTGCCCGTCGGGGTCGATCTGACCGGCACCGTCGCCTGGTTGGCGTGGCTCGGCCTGCACCTCGTCTATCTGCTGGGCGTGCGCAACCGGGTGTCGGTGTTCATCAACTGGGCCTGGAACTACCTCACCTGGGATCGCGGCCCCCGCCTGATCCTGCGCCCCGAGGTGCTTCCCCACACCCCGCATCCCCTCTCGGACGGCGTGCCCTCGGGTCGTTGACACCCGGGTCCGCGCTCGACCGCGGCTACCGTGCCGATCGTTCGAGCGGGACGCTCGGGCTCGACACCCAGGGGGAAGCACCGTGGCCGCCACCAACGACCAGATCCGCAGCACCATCGACCGCTACGTCGAGGTGTTCAGCGCCGGTGACCGGGCGGGCTACCTCGCCCTGTTCACCGACGACGCCACGGTCGAGGATCCCGTCGGCTCCGACGTGGTCCACGGGCCCGACGGCATCGCCGCGTTCTGGGACGGGGTGCGGGCCATGTCGCCCGAGATCGAGCTGCAGCTCACCGGCGCCCCCCGGATCGCGGCCGGGCAGGCCGCGTTCCCGATGCGAGCCGTCACCGTCCTGGGCGACGCCAAGATGGCCGTCGAGATCATCGACGTGATGACCTTCGCCGACGACGGGCGCATCACCAGCCTGCGGGCCTTCTTCGACTTCGCCGAGCTGGCGCCCTACGAGGGCTGACCGTCAGCGGTTCTCGCGGCGCCACATCACCTTGAGGCCGGACCAGGTCGAGTCGATGGCGCACACCTTCACGTCGACCAGGCCGATGGGCAGCACGACGTCGCGCACCGTGTCCTCGGTGATGTCGGTGGGCACCTTCGACGCCTTCTTGGGCCACGCCACCCACAGCGAGCCCGCCCGGTCGAGCGCCTTCAGGATCGCGGGCAGCCGCTGCTCGAGCACGGCCCGCTCGGTCTGGAACGTCATGGCCAGATCGAGGTGGCCCTGGGCCCGACGCCGGAACGTGACGTCGTCGGGCAGGCCGACCAGCAGCTCGTCGAACCCGTCCGGCGCACCGAGCAGCGCCACCGCCATGCCCGCCTTGATGCCGAGCTTCTGCACCAGCGGGGTGCCGGAGTAACCCGCCGGGCCGGTGCCGGCCACGGTCAGCCGCCGCTGAGCCGTTGCAGCTGACGTAGGTCGTCGTGGTGGCGCCAGACCTTGGTGATGGCGATGGCGGCGTGCACGTTGACCAGGTGGGCGGTCACCCCGTGCAGCTCGGCGATGGCCGGCGACCGCATGCCCTTGCTGGTGCGGCGCAGCACCTCGAGCTCGGTGGGGCTGAGCTCGGGGGCCGGCACCGGGCCGGGCTCGCGGGACAGCCACCGGATCTCGTCGATGATGCGCCCGGCCCACCCGGGTGTGAGCGCGCCTTCGCCCCGGGCGACGCCGGCGGCCAGCTCGGCCGCGGAGCTGACCGGGTCGTCCCACTGGTAGCAGCCGATGGCCCCGGCCACGAGGGCGGCGTAGGCCCGGTCGTCGTCGCCGTCGGTCAACGCCACCAGCCGGACACCCGGGCGCCGGGCCGTCAGCTCCGCCAGCACGGCGATGCCGTCGGGAACCGCGGCGGCCGGGTCGGAACCCGGCGGGAGGTCGATGTCGATGAAGGCCAGATCGGGGACGACGCCGGTGATCAGGGTCATGGCCTCGCTCGCGTCGGCGGCCTGGCCCAGCACACCGAACCGACCGTCCGACTCGAGCCAGCGCGCGAGCTGGTCGCGCCGACCCGCGTCGGCGTGGGCCACCACCACCGTCACGGGATGGGGTGGCCTGGGCATGGTGGTGTCGCTCGCCGGATCCATCAGCTACTCGCCGAAGCGCTTCATGCGGTCGAGCACCTTCTCGGCCGTCGGGTCGTGCATCTCGTCGACGATGCGGCCGTCGGCCAGGAACACGCTGCGATCGGCGTGCCCCGCGGCGTTCGGGTCGTGGGTGACCATCACGATGGTCTGGCCGAACTCGTCGACCGCCCTGCGCATGAAGTCGAGGACCTCGTTCCCGGACTTCGAGTCGAGGTTGCCGGTGGGCTCGTCGGCGAAGATGATCTGCGGCCGGCTGGCCAGGGCCCGGGCCACCGCCACGCGCTGCTGCTGCCCGCCGGACAGCTCGCTCGGTCGATGGCGGAGCCGGTCGCGGAGGTTGACCGTGTCGATGACCTGGTCGAGCCACTGCTGGTCGGGCTTGGTGCCGGCGAGGTCCATCGGCAGCGTGATGTTCTCGGCGGCCGTGAGCGTGGGCACCAGGTTGAAGGCCTGGAAGATGAAGCCGATCTGGTCACGGCGAAGGAGGGTGAGCTGCTTCTCGGACAGCGCGCTGAGGTCGGTGTCGCCGATGAACACCTGGCCGGCGGTGAGGGTGTCGAGCCCGGCCACGCAGTGCATCAGGGTGGACTTGCCCGAGCCGGACGGGCCCATGATGGCGGTGAAGCGGCTGCGCTGGAACTCGACGCTGATGTCGTCGAGGGCCCGCACCTCGGTGTCGCCGGCGCCGTAGATCTTCGAGGCGTGTACCGCTCGGGCCGCCACGTCGCCCGCCACGGGGGGCGGGGGAGGGGGAGGGGGAGGAGTCTCGGTCGCCGTCATCGTGGATCCTCTCGAAGGCTGTGTCCGTCGGTTCCGCGTCGGTGCGCGAACGCCACAGCCTAGGCAGGTGGGGCCACGGCTCCTCGCGGACTGCCGCGGACGCGCCGGTGCCCGGCCGCAGGGCCGGGCACCGGGTGAGGGCGGATGGGACGGGTGCTGCGGTGTCGGCCTGATCCGAGTCAGTCCGACGAGATGGCCGACAGGATGTCGAGCCGTGAGGCCCGGCGGGCCGGCAGGACCGCCGCCCCGGCGCCGGCCACGATGGCCAGCAGCACGACGACCAGCAGGGTGCCGCCGGGGACGGCGAGGGTGTTGATGCCCTCCGAGCTCAGCGCCTGCACCGCGGCCCATCCGAAGAACAGGCCGATGACCAGGCCCAGGCCGGTGCCCAGCAGGGCGATGATGACCGACTCCCAGCGCACCGACGAGCGCACCTGGGCCCGGGCCATGCCGACCGCCCGCATCAGCCCCAGCTCCCGGGTCCGCTCGAAGATCGAGAGGGCCAGGGTGTTGATGATGCCGAGGACGGCGATGACGATGGCCAGGGCGAGCAGCACGTAGACCAGCGTGAGCACGGTGTTGACCTGTGCGGCCTGCTGGGCCTTGAACTCGCTGATGTCCTGCACGTCGGCGGTCGGGTAGGCGGCGGTGGCCTCGTCGATCGCCGTGCGCACCGACGCCAGCTCGCTCTTGTCGGCGCTGACGAACAGCTGGGTGTCGTTGGGCTGGTCGAAGTGGGCCTGGAACCCTTCCCGGCTCACGAAGTAGTTGCCGACCATGTCGCTCTTGTCGTAGATCGCGGCCACGGTGAGCTCGGTCGGCGCCGTGTCGGTGAACTTCGCCGGAACGGTGCTCCCGATGCTCAGGTGGTGGTCGTCGGCGTAGCTGCGGCTGACGGCGATGCTGTCGGCGCCGAGGGCGGAGGTGGATCCCTCGCTCACGGCGATGTCGGCGATCTGGTCGATCGGGCCGGTCTCGATGCCGGGCAGCACGCCACCGGACCCGTTGATCTCGGCCGGGCCGACCTGCACGGCCAGCACGGCCTTCACGCCGGGCACGGCGCTCAGCTGCTGGTCCAGCTCGTGGGGGAGACCGGCCTTGCCCTGGCCTTCCTGCCCCGACGACACGAGGAAGTCACCATGGAACTCCTGGTCGATCGTGTGGTTGAGCGACGCGGTGGCCGAGGCGAAGAAGATGGTGAAGAACGCCACCAGGCCGACCCCGACCATCAGCGCGGCCGCCGTCGACGACGTGCGCTTGGGGTTGCGCATGGCGTTCTCGCGGGCCAGGTGGCCGGTGACGCCCTTGAACCGCGAGGCGGGTGCCCCGATGACCCGGGCGGCGGGTCCGGCGATGATCGGCCCGAGCACGGCCACGCCGAGGAAGGTGATGGCGGCGCCACCGCCGACGGCGAGCAACGCGTTGCCGACCTGGCCGGACAGGCCCAGGAACAGCAGGCCGATGCCGCCGGCCAGCACCAGCAGCCCGGCGCCGATGCGCACCTTCGAGCTGGCCGAGGTGTCGAGGCTGACGTCTCGCATGGCGGCCACCGGCGGCACCTTCGAGGCCCGTCGGGCGGGGGCGAAGGCCACCAGCATGGTGACGCCGAGCCCGGTCAGGAACCCCGACGATCACGGCGGAGGCCGGCACGACGATGCCGTTGGCGGGCACCCCGAAGCCGATGGCCCCGAGGAGCGCCTTCAGCGCCGAGGCCAGGCCGATCCCGGCGACGATGCCGACGACGGAGAAGACGAAGCCGATGACGGCGGCCTCGCCGAGCACCGAGGTCAGCACCTGGCGGCGGGTTGCTCCGATGGCCCGCAGCAGAGCCATCTCCTTGGCCCGCTGCGCCACGATGATCGAGAAGGTGTTGTAGATCACGAAGGCGCCGACGAAGACGGCGACGACTGCGAACACCAGCATGAAGGTGCTGAAGAAGGACAGTCCCTGCTGCACGCCGGTCTGGGCCTCCTGCACGACGGTGGCGCCGGTGACGGCTTCGTTGCCGGCGGGCAGCACGCTCTGGATGCTCTGGGTGAGCTGCTCCTGCGACACGCCCGGCTGGGCCGTCGCCGCGATGGTCGTGAAGGTGTTGCCCAGGTCGGTGAGCTGCTGGGCCGTGGCGGTGTCGAACAGGGCCACGGTCGCGCCCAGCGGGCCGTCGGCGCTGCCGAACCGGCTCAGGCCGACGATCGTCATCTTGTGGGTGCCGGTGGCCGTGACCACCTCGACGCCGTCACCGACGGCGAAGTGGTAGCGCTTGGCCGTGGCGGTGTCCATGACGACCTGGTCGGGCCCCTGCGGCGGCGTGCCCTCGGCGACCTGGAACGGGTCGAGCTTCGGGTCGCCGGTGTAGTTCGACGGCCAGCGTCGGCGCGCCCTGGTTGGGGTTGCCGATGGCCTTGCCGTCGTGGTCGACGAACTGGGCGTAGCTCTGCACCGTGCCTTCGGCGGTGGCGACACCCGGAGCGCCGCGGACGGCGCTCAGCAGGCCGGCGTCGATGTTGGCCCGCTGCTTGCCCTGCTCGCCACTGTCGACGACCGACGACGAGCGGGCCACCGACTCGGTCCCGGCGTAGACGTTGGCGAACAGGTCGTTGAACGTGGTGGTGATGGTGCTGGTGAGCACGAGCGTGCCGGAGATGAAGGCGACGCCGATCACGATGGCGATCGCGCTGGTCAGCAATCGCAGCTTGTGGGCCATCAGGCCGCGGATGGTGGTCTTGAACATTGGAGGTCTCCCAGACTCTCTGCGTGGATGCGCGTCAGCGCGGGTCGCCGAACCGCTTCATGCGGTCGAGCACCCGGTCGGCGGTCGGTTCGGTCAGGTCGTCGACGATGTGGCCGTCGGCCAGGAAGAGCACCCGGTCGGCGTAGGCCGCGGCGACGGGGTCGTGGGTGACCATCACGATGGTCTGGCCCATCTCCCGCACGGCGCTGCGCATGAACGAGAGGATCTCGGCGCCGGCCCGCGAGTCGAGGTTGCCGGTGGGCTCGTCGGCGAAGATGATCTGCGGTCGGCTGGCCAGGGCCCGGGCGACGGCCACCCGCTGCTGCTGCCCGCCGGAGAGCTCGCTCGGACGGTGGCTGAGGCGGTTGCCGAGGCCGACCGTGCTGATGACCGAGTCGAACCAGGCCTGGTCGGGCTTGCGTGCCGGCCAGGTCCATCGGCAGGGTGATGTTCTCGGCCGCGGTCAGCGTCGGCACCAGGTTGAAGGCCTGGAAGATGAAGCCGATGCGGTCGCGGCGCAGCCGGGTCAGCTGCTTCTCGGAGAGGCCGCTGAGGTCGACGTCGCCGATGAACACCTGGCCGGAGGTCAGGGTGTCGAGTCCGGCGACGCAGTGCATCAGGGTCGACTTGCCCGAGCCGGACGGGCCCATGATGGCGGTGAAGCGACCGCGGGGAACTCGGCGGTCACGTGGTCGAGGGCACGGACGGTGGTGTCGCCGCGACCGTAGGTCTTGGTGGCATCGACGGCACGGGCCGCGATGTCGGTGGTGACGTCGGGTCGGGGGTCGAGCAGGGTGGAAACGGAGGGGCTCATCGGAGGTTCCTTGATCGGGGTCGTGGTGATGACCTCGAACCTACGGATCGAGCCCCGATCGGTCATCGGGCGCACCGCCGATATCGCGCTCCTCCGCAGGGCGGAGAGGGGGTGGCCAGCCGGTCATCCTCAGGGATGACGTCAGGCTCAGGGATGACGTCAGGCTCAGGGATGACGTCAGCCGCCGGGGCGGACCAGGCCGACCTCGTAGGCCAGCACCACGGCCTGCACGCGGTCGCGCAGGTGCAGCTTCATGAGGACCCGCCCGACATGGGTCTTCACCGTGGTCTCCGAGACGAACAGCTCCTCGGCGATCTCCGCGTTCGACAGGCCCCGGGCCATCGCCCGCAGCACCTCCAGCTCACGGTCGGTCAGCGAGTCGAGCGCGGGCGGGGCCTCGGTGGGCGTGGCCTCCCCGGCGAGCTGGGAGAACTCCTCGATCAGCCGGCGGGTCACCCCCGGGTCGATCAGCGCGTCCCCGCCGGCCACGACGCGCACCGCGCGGATGAGCTCCTCGGGTGGCGTGTCCTTCAGCAGGAAGCCGCTGGCCCCGGCTCGCAGGGCGGTGAACACGTAGTCGTCGAGGTCGAAGGTGGTGAGGATGAGCACCCGGGTCCGGTGCGCCACCTCTGGTGCGGTCAACCGACGGGTCGCCTCGACGCCATCGAGGGTGGGCATGCGGATGTCCATCAGCACCACGTCGGGGCGCGTCGAGGCGACCACGGTCAGCGCCTCGAGCCCGTCCCCGGCCTCGCCCACCACCTCGAGATCGGGCTCGGCGCCGATGATCATGGCGAAGCCGGTGCGGACGAGCGCCTGGTCGTCGACGACGACGATGCGGGTGGTCACCGCGCGGCCATCGCAGGCGGGGTCAGCGGCACCCTGGCCCGGACGACGTAGCCGCCTCCGGCGCGAGGTCCGGTGTCGACCGTGCCGCCGTAGAGCGCCACCCGCTCGTGCATGCCGACCAGCCCGTGGCCGGGGGTCGCGGGCGGTGGGGCGGCCGCGCCCCGTCCGTCGTCGGTGACCTCGATCTCCAGCTCGGAGGGCCCGAGCACGATCGACACCCGGGCCCGGGCCGGCCCCGCGTGCTTGAAGGTGTTGGTCAGCGCCTCCTGCACGACGCGGTAGGCGGTGAGGTCGACGCCTGGCGGCAGCTGGTCGAGGTCGCCCTGCAGCGAGAGCTCGACGTCGAGGCCGGCATCGGTCCAGGAGCGGATCAGGGCGGTGAGGTCGTGGGCGCCGGGTTGGGGGGCGAGCTCGGGGCCGGCGCGATCGCCGGGGACCTGCTCCGGAGCCTGGCGCAGCACACCGAGCAGCCGGCGCATCTCGGCCAGGCCCTCGCGGCCCGGTGCTCTCCACGTGGGTCAGGGCCTCGATCGCCTGGAGCCGCTGGTCGGGCGAGGTCTCGAGCACCCGGCGGGCCGCGCTCGCCTGCACGACCATCACCGTCATGGCGTGGGCCACCACGTCGTGCAGCTCGCGCGCGATGCGGGTGCGCTCCTCGGTGACCGCCCGCTGGGCCTCGGTCGCCCGGTCCTGCTCGGCCCGGACGGCCCGTTCCTGGGCGTCGGCGAAGGTCTGGCGCCGGTGGCGGACGTTCTCGCCGAAGACCCACGGCACGATCAGCACCGCCCCGTTGACCAGCGCGGTGAGGGCGGTCGGCGAGTCGTGCGACCGGGTGGCCGCCACGAAGTAGGCCGGCACCATGACCGCCTCGGCCACCGCGAGGGCCTGGAGCGACCGTCGGCGCGGGAACCGGGCCCCGATCGTGCCCATCATGATGAGGAGCGGCAGCACCACCGCGCTGTCGCCGTAGCCCCGCACCGCGTAGCCGGCGGTGCCGACCAGGATCAGCCCGAAGGCCAGGAGCGGGCGTCGGCGGCGCGCGACGAGGGGGAGCGAGGCCAGCGCCACCAGCACGAAGCCGAGGGCGTCGACCGGGCGGGGAGGGACGCGGCCGGACTGCTCGTGGTGGCTCGTGGCCACGTACGAGCCGAATGCCACGAAGCTCAGCAGGGCGGTCACGACCGCGTCGACGACGAGGGGGTGGCGCTGCATCCACCGGCCGACGCGCCAACGGGACGGCCCCGGCGCGGGCACCGTGTCGGCCGCCGCGAGGCCTACGAGGTCGGCGTCGGAGGTGGCGGCGATCACCTGGCCACGGTACCGGGGGTCCCCGACGCGGTCGTCCTCCCGAACGACGATCCGGGGTCCTCCGTGAGGATGACCCCGCGTGAGGATGACCCGGGAGCGCGCGGCCGGTCCGCCCGTATGCTGACCGGATGTCCTGCCCGAGCTGTGGAGCCGTCTCCGTCGAGGGCGCGCGCTTCTGCTCGACCTGCGGCCAGCCCCTGGTCTCGCGGTCCGACGAGCGGCGGGTCGCCACGGTGGTCTTCGCCGATCTCGTCGGCTTCACGTCGCTCAGCGAGTCGGCCGATCCCGAGCAGATCAAGAACCTGGTCGACACCTGCTTCGAGCTGCTCGTGCGCGACGTGACCTCGTTCGGAGGCAAGGTCGACAAGATCGTCGGCGATGCCATCATCGCCCTGTTCGGCGCCCCGGTGGCCCACGAGGACGACGCCGAGCGGGCGGTGCGGGCCGCGTTGCGCATGCAGGAGACGCTTGGCCGCCTACCGCGCCGAGATGCAGGCCGAGGTGCCGGTGCAGGTGCGCATCGGCGTGAACACGGGCGAGGTGCTGGTCGGCGCGCTGCGTGCCGGCGGCGACTACACCGCCATGGGCGACGTGGTGAACACCGCCCAGCGCCTGCAGGTGGCGGCCCTTCCCGGCGGCGTCGTCGTCGGCCCGGCCACCTATGCGGCCACCCGCGAGGTCATCGCGTACCGCGCCCTCGGGCCGGTCGGGGTGAAGGGTCGGGACGAGCCGGTCGATGCGTGGGTCGCCATCGAGACGCTGCTCCCGCCCGGCCACCGACCACGCCGCTCGCAGACCCCCTTCGTCGGTCGCGTCACCGAGCTCGGCGTGTTGGGCCACGCCATCGATGCCACCGTCGAGCGGCAGCGCTCGCACTTCGTGCTGCTGATCGGCGAGGCCGGGGTCGGCAAGTCCCGCCTGGCCGAGGAGACGGCGTCCGTCGCCCGCAGCCGCCACGGCGCGGTGGTGTTCGAGGGCCGCTGCGTCCCCTACGGCGAGGCCAACGTGTGGTGGCCCATCGCCGAAGCCCTGCGCCAGGCCTGCGAGATCGCGCCGGACGATGCCCTGCCGGTCGCCTCCGGGCTCTGCGCCGACGCGGTGGCGGCCGCCCTCGACCAGCCCGCCACCTCCCAGGACGTTCGCCGGGTCGCCGACGGGCTGCTCTACCTCATGGGCTTCGAGGTGCCGCTGCGCGAGATCGATCCCCAGCGGGCCCGCGAGGAGGCCACCCGGGCGGTGCTGACCTTCATCGAGGGGGTGGCGCGCACCAACCCGGTGGTCGTGGTGCTGAGCGACCTGCACTGGGCCGACGCACTCGTCCTCGACATGATCGCGGCCATCACCGACCGACTCAGCCGGCACCGGGTCGCCCTTGTCGCCACCGCCCGCCAATCGCTCACCGAGCGCTGGTCGGTGCCCACCGGCCGGCACAACACGGTGGTCGTCAACCTCGACCCGCTCGAGCGGGCCGCCACCGGTGAGCTGCTCGACGCGCTGATCCCCGGCGATGTCGAGCCCGCGATCCGTGCCGCCCTGCTCGACCGCAGCGGCGGCAACCCGTTCTTCCTCGAGGAGCTCGTCGCGCTCATCGGCGACAGCGACCTCGCCGGTGCCGCACTGGTGGCACGCAGCGGGAGCGGAGCGCTCGGCGAGTTGCCCGACACGCTCCGCGGCCTGGTGGCGGCCCGCATCGACGGCCTCACCCTCGCCGAGCGGGGCACGCTCGAGGACGCCGCGGTCTGGGGGCGCAGCGGTCCGGTGATGGCGCTGGCCAAGATGGCTGAGGCGCTGCGCCGCGTCGACGAGGCCAGCATCGACCCGGTCCTGTCCGGCCTGGCCGACAAGGAGATCCTCCGCATCGACGGCGGGCACTGGTCGTTCCGGTCCGACCTCATCCGCGAGGTCGCCTACAGCACCCTGACCAAGGCCGATCGGGCCCGTCGCCACCACGGCATCGCCAGCTACATGTCCCATGTGGTGAGCGAGAAGATCGACGCCGACGAGCGGCTGGTCGACGTGGTCGCCTTCCACTACGGCGCCGCCGCCGAGTTGGCCGCCGAGCTGGGCCCGGTCGACGGTGTGCCGGCGTCGGTGCGCGACCACGCCCTCGACTGGCTCGAGGAGGCAGCCCGGCGGGCCGACGTGGCCCAGGCCCTCCCGGTGGCCGAGCGCCTGCACAGCCAGGCCCTGCGGCTGCTCGGTCCCGAGCGGTCGAGCCGACGGGTGCAGCTCCTGCTGGGGCGGGCCGGCGCGCTGGCCGACATGCGCGAGATCGACGCCGCCCGGGACGATGTCGACGAGGCTCACCAACTGGCCGTCGAGCTGGGAGACGAGTCCGGCATCGCCCGCTCGCTGCTCGTGCGGGGCGAGGTCGAGCGCGACAACGGCGACCTCGCCATGGCCATCGGCACGCTGGCCGAGGCCGTCGAGCACTTCCGGAAGCTGGGCGACGACCAGGGCGCGGCCGACGCCATCCGCGAGATCGGCATGGCCCAGATCTTCCTCGGCGACAACGACGAGGCCGAGCAGTCGGTGCGGGCCGCGCTGGCTGCGTCCCGCGAGGCCGGCGACCGCCGGGGTGAGGCATGGGCCCTGCAGCACCTGGCCTGGATCTCCTTCGTCGAGGGCCGGGTCGACGAGGCCGAGAGCCGCATCGCCCGCTCGGCCCAGACGTTCTCCGAGCTCGGCGATCTCGGTGGGCTCGGCTGGGCCACCGGCCTGCTCGCCTTCGTCCGCTTCAACCAGGGCAACCTCGACGAGGCGCGGGCCCTCGGTGGCCAGGTGCTGGTCGAGGCGCGTCAGCGGGGCGATCGGTGGGGCGAGGGCATGATGCTGCTGCTCGATGCCGGCGTGTCCCTGTGGTCGGGTCACGCCAACGACGCGGTGTCGTCGGCCCGCGAGGCCCACACCGTCTTCAAGGCCATCGGCGACCGCTTCGGCGAGACGCAGTCCCTGGCCTCCCTCGGGCGGTGCCTGGTCACCACAGGTCGCATCGACGACGGCCTGGCCATGCTGAGCGACGCCTACGACCGCGGCATGACCACCGAGCGCGGAAACGACGATCGCTTCATGCTCGCCGGCGCGCTGGCCGGCGCGGCCGTGGCGGTGGGTGAGCCCGACGTGGCGCTGGTCGCGATCGACCGCATCCTGAGCGAGGTCACCGACGCCACCGGCACCGGTGCCCTCGAGCGGGGGGTGGCCCAGGCGCTGGCGCTGGTGCAGGTCGCCCGGCCGGCCGAGGCGGTGGCCGGCCTGCGGCCCGCGGCCGAGGGCACGGCCGACGTGCCACCCGCGGCCTACGCCCAGAGCGCCCTGGCCCTCGCGCTGGCCACCCTCGGCGACCGTGACGAGGTGCTGGCCCTGGCCGACGAGGTCGAGTGCGGCGGCCGAGCCACCTACCTCGACCGGCTCACCGCCGGCATCGCCGCCGGCCTGGTGCTCACCCGAGACGGCGACGAGGAGGGCCTGGCCCGCCTCAGCTCGCTCGTGCTCATGGTCGACGGCACCGACGACGAGGTGGCCAAGGTCGTGGCCCGCATGGCGGAGGCGGCCGCGCTCGCCGCGTTCGACCTGCCGTCGGCCGGGGAGGCCGGCCATGCCGTCGACGCCCGGCTCCGGGCGCTCGGCGTCAGCGCCACCGGGTGGCGCACCGCCATCGACCTGGTCCTCGACCCGCGCACCGCCAGCGTCTGACGGCGCCGTCATGTCGGCCTAGGTTCTTGGGAATGGATCCGCCCGAGCTCCCTCCGCCATTCGGCGACCAGGCGCGCATCCGGTTGCTCGATCGGGTGCCCGAGCTGGTGATGGTGTTCGACGACCAGGCCCGCATCCGGTGGATGAACCAGACCGCGTGCAGCCTGATGGGCTATCGCCTCGAGGACATCGTCGGCACCAGCGTGTTCGACTTCGTGCACCCCGACGACGTCGGCTACATGCTGTCGTCGTGGGAGAAGCGGATGGGCCATCCCGACGAGCCCGGCCTGATCGTGCAGGGCCGGGCGCTCAACCGTGACGGCTCGTGGCGGGCCTACGAGATCATCGGCCTGAGCCTGCTCGACGACGAGCTGGTCGGCGGCATGGTGGTGACCGCCCGCGACCTCAGCCGGCAGTCGGCGCTGGCCGACAGCCCGGCCCGGTTGCGGTCGATGGTCGATCGCACCACCGACATCGTCCTGCTGCTCGATGCCGACGGCCGGTTCTCCTTCGCCAACCGACGGCTGACGGTGCTGTCGGGTCACGATTCCGATCGCATCATCGGCGCGCCGTGGACCGAGATCGTGCACCCCGAGGACGCGGAGGCGGCCACCACCTGGTTCGAGCAGCTGATCGCCGGCGGTGACGGTGCCGCCAGCCGGGTGCAGGTGCGCCTGGCCGGGCCCGACGGCCGATCGGTGCACGTCGAGTTGCACGGCACCAACCAGATCGCCGACCCGCTGATCGACGGCGTCATCGTCTCGGCCCGCGACGTCGAGGAGCTGGTCGCCATGCACCGGATGCTCGAGCAGCGCAACGAGCGGCTCTCCCACGCCGTCACCCACGACCAGCTCACCGGCCTCTACAGCCGCCGGGCGTTCGTCGACGCGGTGGGCGACGTCATCGCGCTGCGTCGGGAGCGCGCCGGTGCCGACTCCGGCCCACCGGCCGACGTGGTGGTGCTGTTCTGCGACCTCGACGGGTTCAAGGACGTCAACGACAGCCACGGCCACCTGGTGGGCGATCGGGTGTTGCAGGAGATCGCGGCTCGGCTCGAGCGCACCGTCCGCGAGAGCGACATCATCGCCCGCTACGGCGGCGACGAGTTCACCGTGCTGCTCGGCGACGACGAGCCACCGGCCGCCGTGTCGGCCCTGGTGGCCCGGCTCGACGGCGCCCTCACCACGCCGGTGGTCGTCGGCGCCGTCACCACGCGCGTCGGGGTGTCGATCGGCGTGAGCCGCGAGCCGGCCGACACGGCTGAGGTCGACTCGCTGTTGTCCGCGGCCGACGCAGCCATGTACAGCCGCAAGCGGTCGGTCCGGGCCGGACGCGGCGCGCCCGACCCGGACTGAGGGCTACTTCGGCTGGGGAACCGTGCGGAGGTAGGGCTTGATCGTGGTGAAGTCGCCGAACTTCTCCTTCGCCTCCTCGTCGGAGACGGCCGTTGTGATGATGACGTCCTCGCCCTGCTGCCAGTCGGCCGGCGTGGCGACCTTGTGGTTGGCCGTGAGCTGCAGCGAGTCGATGACCCGGAGGATCTCGTCGAAGTTGCGGCCCGTGCTGGCCGGGTAGGTGAGGGTGAGCTTGACCTTGTTGTCGCCGCCGACGATGAACACCGAGCGCACGGTCATGGTGTCGCTGGCGTTGGGCTGGATCATGTCGTAGAGGTCGGCGACCTTCCGGTCGGGATCGGCGATCAGCGGGAAGTTCACCGCCGCGCCCTGCGTCTCCTCGATGTCCTTGCTCCACTCGTCGTGCGAGTCGAGGGGGTCGACGCTGAGGCCGATGACCTTGGTGTTGCGCTTGTCGAACTCCGGCTTCAGGCGGGCCACCGTGCCCAGCTCGGTGGTGCAGACCGGGGTGAAGTCCTTGGGGTGGGAGAAGAGCACGGCCCAGCTGTCGCCCTTCCAGTCGTAGAAGTTCAGCTCGCCCTCGGTGGTGGTGGCGGTGAAGTTGGGGGCATCGTCGCCCAGTCGTACGGCCATGGTGGGCCTCCTCGTCGTGTTCCGGTTGCGGGCGCCACTCTACGCGCCCCCACGCCGAATCCCGACAAACACCGTCGGGATTCGGCGCACGGGCCGAAAACGACCAAGAGAGCCCGCAGAGGGGGCTCTCTTGGGAGACCCGCCGACCGGGGGGACAGTCGGGGCTGGGTCTGGGGCTGGGCCGGAAGGGGGGTACCGGCCCAGACTGTTGAGGCGGGTGGGTCAGGCGGCGGCGGCGGTGGTGCGCTTGCGGACCGGGGCCTTGGTGACCTTGCGGACGCCGGGGGCCGTCTTCTGGGCCACGACCTTCTCGGTGACGGGCTTGGTGACCTCGAGCAGGTCGAGCACGAACTTGTGCTGGACGTCGAGGACCTTGCCGGCGAAGGCGAACTGGTTGTCGACGAACTGCTTGATGGTGGGGAGGTTCTCCCCGAAGCGCTGGGTCGGCAGCGCCGGCACCGAGGTCTCGATGTAGTCGACGGCCTTGCCGACGTACTCGACGACCGGGGTGTGCACGTTCACGAGCGCCTCGAGGGCCTTCTCCTCGGTGTCGGTGATCGTGTTCATGACGGTGGTGGCGGTAGCAGCCATGGTGGGCTTCCTCTCGATCGGGCCCGCCGCGGGGAGGGGGCGGCGGTGTGTTGCTAACTATGCCAAGCGCTGCATGAAACGTCAACAGTTTGCTTGCAATTGCAAGCGTGACATCGGCCACCCTGCTCGCGGGTCAGGTGGTGACGAAGCTGCGGTAGACGAGCAGCAGCGTCTCGCGTTGGCCGTCGTCGAGCGCCGGATCGGCCAGGATGGCGGCCACGGTGTCACCGCTGGTGTCGCGGGGCGCAGGTGCGTCGGAGTCGCCGTCCGCGGTGGCCGAGGACGCGTCGGTGATCAGCCCGGCTCGGGCGAGCAGCGTGTCGATCGACACCTCGAGGGCATCGGAGATCGACTTGAGCACGCGCATCGACGGCTCGTGCAGGCCGCGCTCGATCTGGCTGAGGTAGGGGTTCGAGACGTTGGTGAGGTCGGCCAGGTCGCGCAACGACATCTGGGCCTGCTGGCGCTGGGCCCGGATGAACGCACCCAGGCTCTGCAGATGCTCGCGCACTCCCTCGTCGACGGCCATGGGTGCGAACTGTACCAAGCAGCGCGCTCGCGCCCTGCTCAGTCGGTCCGCTCGCCCCCCGTCGACCGGGCGATGTCCGGCTCGATGTAGATCACCCGGGCCGACGGCACCGCGGCGCGGATGGCGGACTCGACCGTGTCGATGGCCACGGCCAGCTCGCCCATCGTCAGAGCAGGGTCGAAGTCGATCTTGGCCCCGACCAGCAGCTCCTCGGGGCCGAGGTGCTCGGTGCGGAGGTGGATCAGCGTGCGCACCTGGGGGTCGCCGTCGATGGCGCCGGCGATGGCGCGCTCGTCGGCGTCGGACGCCGATTCGCCGATCAGCAGGCTCTTCATCTCGGTGGCCAGCACCGATCGCGATCACGCCGAGCAGCAGGCCGATCAACGTCGAGCCGATGCCGTCCCAGACGCCTGAGCCGGTGACCACCGACAGGACCACCGCGACGAGGGCGATCACCAGGCCGACGAGCGCGCCCGAGTCCTCGAGCAGCAGCACCGGCAGCTCCGGCGCCTTCGAGCGCCGGATGAACTCGGGCCACGACGCCCCCCGGCGGAGCGGGTTCGATTCGCGCACCGCGGTGCGGAACGACGACGCCTCGAGCACGATCGCGACCAGGAGGATGGCGACGGCCCACTGCGGCGACTCGAGCTCGTGCGGGTGGAGGAGCTTCTCGACGCCCTCGAAGATGGCGAACATGGAGCCCAGCGCGAACAGCACGATCGACACGACGAAGGCCCAGAAGTAGCGCTCGCGCCCGTAGCCGAACGGGTGGATCGTCGTGGGCTCCTTCTTGGCCCGGTGCCCGCCGAGCAGCAGCAGGAGCTGGTTGCCGGTGTCGGCGAGGGAGTGGACGCCCTCGGCCAGCATCGACGACGAGCGGGTGAACGCGAACCCGACGAACTTGGCGACCGCGATGCCGAGGTTGGCCAGCAGGGCCGCGAAGACGGCACGTCTGCTGCCTCCGGTCGACATGCAGGGGTTTTAGTCGAACCGCAGCGGTCGGGCGGTCAGCGGTCGGGCGGTCAGCGGTCGAGGAGCCGGCCGGCGATGACGCGGCCGATGGCCAGGGAGGCGGTGGCCGCCGGCGACGGGGCGTTCACCACGTGCACGACGCGCGGCTCCTCCGCCGAGCCGAGGTCGGTGCCGGCGAAGGCGAAGTCGTCGAGCAGGGTGCCGTCCCTGCGCACGGCCTGGGCCCGCACGCCGCTGCCGGCCGGGACGAGGTCCTCGAGGGTCAGCTCCGGCACGAGCCGTTGCAGGGCCCGTACGAACCGGGCGCGGCTGAGGGAGCGGCCGACCTCGCCGAGCCCCGTCCGCCAGTAGCGGCGGGCCAGCCGCCAGGACGCGGCATCAGCGGCCATGGCGGTGAGGTCGTGCCGGTCGACGTCGCGCCAGCGGTAGCCCTCTCGCGACAGGGCGAGCACCGCGTTGGGCCCGGCGTGGACGGTGCCGTCGATCATCGAGGTGAGGTGCACGCCGAGGAACGGGAACCGGGGATCGGGCACCGGGTAGATGAGCGTGCGCACGAGGTGGCGCCGAGAGGGGATCAGCTCGTGGTACTCGCCGCGGAACGGCATGATCGCCGCGCCCGGCTGGTCGCCGGCCGCCTCGGTGACCCGGTCGGCGGCGAGCCCGGCGCAGTTCGCCAGCCGGGGAGCCATGATGCTGCCCGCCGAGGTGTGCACGACCACCTGGCCAGCCGGCGCGACCGGCGCCCGATCGATGCGGTCGACCCGGGTCCCGAGCACGACGTGGCCACCGCGGGCCGTGATGCCCTCGGCGAGGACGGCGCAGACGGCCCGGTAGTCGACGATGGCCGTCGACGGCACGTGCAGGGCGGCCAGGCCGGCGGCGTGCGGCTCGATCTCGGCCAGGCCCGCCGGATCGAGCCGGACCGTCTCGATGCCGTTGGCCGCGGCGCGCTGGGCCAGCACCTCGAGCTGGGCCAGCTCGTCGGGCTCGGTGGCCACGACCACCTTGCCGCACCGCCGCCACGGGACGTCGTGGCGATCGCACCAGGCCATGAGCTCGTCGCGCCCGGCCCGGCACAGCTCGGCCTTCTGCGAGCCGGGCACGTAGTAGAGGCCGGCGTGGATCACCCCGGAGTTGTGGCCGCTCTGGTGGCCGGCCACGGTCGGCTCCTTGTCGATCACGACCACCGAGAGCCCGGGTTCCGACAGCTGGATGGCGCGCGCGGTGGCCAGGCCGACGATGCCGGCCCCGACGACGACCGCGTCGGCCCGCTCGGGCAGGGGGGAGAGGAGCGACACCGGTCAGGTGGTGTGCGGGACGTAACGGCTGCGGCAGGCCTCGACCTCGGCCCACGCCGCGTCGCGGCCCTGGTAGTCGCCCGGGTTGGAGTACTTGTCCGGCTCGAGGGTCTTGTACACCTCGAAGAAGTGGCGGATCTCGGCCAGCATCTCGGGCTGGATGCCGTCGAGGTCGGTGACGTCGGCGTAGCGCGGGTCGTGGGCCTCGACGCAGATGAGCTTGGCGTCAGGTCCGGCGTCGTCGGTCATCCAGAGCACGCCGACCGGGCGGGCGGTGATCCAGCAACCCGGGAACGTCGGTTCCTCCAGCAGCACGAGGGCATCGAGCGGATCGCCGTCCTCGGCCAGGGTCTCGGGCACGAAGCCGTAGTCCGCCGGATAGACGGTGGCCGAGAAGAGGCGCCGGTCGAGCCGCATGACGCCGCGCTCGTGATCGAACTCGTACTTGTTGCGGCTGCCCCGAGGGATCTCCACCACGATGTCGAGCGCGTCGTCCATGCCCCATGTTGGCCCGGGCGGGGCCCGGTTCGCAGATCCGGGAGATCCGCCCTCGGGTCAACCGCGACCGGGACCGCGGTCGTCGCGGCGGTCACCGCGGTGGTCACGGCGATCCTCGCGCCGGTCGCCACGCCGGTCGATGCCGCGGTGGACGACGGCGGCGGTGCCCACGGCGGCGGCGGTGCGACCGACCGGTCGTCCGATGACCCCTCGACGGGCTGCTCGTGCTGGTCTCAGGGGCATGGTCAGGCTCCTCCCGTCGCGGCGGCCTCGTCGGCCTCGAGCGACGCGACGATGGCCTGCACGGGGATGCGGCCGTTGGCGATCAGCTGCCCGCCCGAGTGGCGCACCGCCGAAGCGAACGGGGCGGCCCAGGTGTTCTCCCAGATCACCACGCCGGCCGTGCTGCCCGGCTCCATGGCGGCCGCAAGGTGCTCCACGTCCTCTTCGGCCAGGATCTCGGCGATCTGGGTCTCGAGCACCCGGAGCTCGTCGACCATGTCGAGGTCGTCGAGCTCGAAGGCCTCGATGTCGCCGTTCTCGTCCTTGTCGATGATGAGGATGTCCAGCACCCTGATCAGCTCGGTGTCGGCCAGCGCCGCCAGCTCGGCTGCCACCTCACCGGAGAAGTGCTTCGATCCCGCAGGGAACTCGACGACCAGGTAGTCGACCGGACCGAGTTCGTCGATCGGGTTCGCGGTCACCGGCGCTCCTTTCGCTCGCTCGAGGCTCTGATCCCACGCTGACACGAGCGGCCGACGCCGGCCTCACCCACATGGGGTGATCTCAGTCGCGGATGAGGTGCAGCTTGCGCGCCTGCTGGACGGCGTCGCTCCGCGACGACACGCCCAGCTTGCGGTACACGGTCAGCGCGTGGGTCTTGACCGTGTTGCGCGAGACGAAGAGCTGGTCGGCGATCTCCTGCAGCGAGGCATGGGTCGGGAGCAGGTCGAGCACCCGGTGCTCGGCCGCGGTCAGCGACTCGCCGAACGGCAGCGCCTCGGCGGCCTGCTCGAGCTCGGCCACCACCGCGTCGAGGCGCCGGAGCAGCAGGGCGGCGCGGGGCTCGTGGACCCGAGCCACCACGGCTCGGTCGACCATGTCCCGGGCCGCGTCGGAGTCGCCGATCAGCAGGAAGGCCTCGGCCAGGCAGACGGGGGCGGCGAGCTGCAGGCGGGTGGCGAAGCCACGGAAGTCCCCGATCTCGCCCAGCAGGGCCCGCGCCCGGTCGGCATGGAGCCGTGACCGGGCCGGGTCACCGGAGACGGCCTCGACGAGTGCGGCGATCGACCAGCTGAGGGCGACCGAGGGGAGCGACTCGAGCCCGTGCAACTCGAGCACCTGCACCGCCTCGCGGGCGTGGGCCGACGCGGCGGCGAGGTCGTCGACCTCGAGATCGGCCAGGGCCGAGACGCTCAGGAGCTGGGCGTACCACTGGGGAGCCAGCCCGGGCTCGCGGAGGGACTCCCGGGCCTGGGCCCGGCCCGTCTCGAGCGCGCCCATGAGGATGTCGGACATGCCCTTGCAGGCCGGTGGCCAAGACCCACCAGGGGTTGCCGTCGCGGCCGGCGGCCAGCACGATCTCGGTGTGGTCGCGCGTCTCGTGCACGGGATAGCGGCCGGCCATGGCCGACACCATGGCGGTCGCCACCGGGAGCGACGGCGATCCGTCGACGAGGGGGCCCGTGTCGGGGAGCTGCCGGGCGGCCTCGAGGTAGCGCTCGAGTCGCGAAACGTCGCCGGCGCCGAGGGCCTGCAGGGCGCCCGCCAGGGCGATGGCCGGGACCTCCGTCTGCCAGCGCTCGTCGACCTGGTCGAGCCAGACCCCGACGGTTCGGTTGCGACCCCGGGCCGCGAAGCGCATGGCGTTGGAGAGGATCAGGTCGCCGACCCGGTCACGGTCGCCGGCGGCCACCGCATGGTGCACGGCCCGGCCCACGTCACCGGCCTGCTCGTACCACTCGCTGGCCCGCCGGTGCAGGTGGCGGTACTGCTCGGCATCCCCGCGAGCCAGCTCGTCCCGCAACACGTCGGCGAACAGGTGGTTGCACGCGTAGCTCTGGCGTTCGGCGTCGAGCGGCGCGAGGAAGTAGCTCCGGGTGTGGGCGAGGTGCTCGAGCAGGTCGGCACTTCCGGTGCGTTCGAGCACGTGGTCGCACGCCGCGCCCGACAGGCGCTCGAGCACCGACGAGCGTTCGAGGAACGACAGGACGTCCGGCTCGATGTTGGTCAGCACCTCCTCGGCGAGGTACTCGGCGAGCGAGCGGTCCGTCGGGCGGATGCGGGCGAGCGGGGCGCGCAGGTCGATCTCGGCGTGCCGGGCGACCGACGGCGAGCTCGCGCCCATCACGGCCAGGTGCAGGCCGGCGGCCCACCCTTCCGCGTAGTCGCAGAGCTCGGCCAGCTCGGCCGGTTCGAGCCGGACGCCCGCGGCGTCGAGCATCTGCTCGGCCTCGGTCGGGCTGAGGGCCAGGTCGGCCGGTTCGAGCTCGACGAGCGCGCCCTGCAGGCGCAGCTTGCCCAGGGGCACGTGCGGCACCGCCCGGCCCGACATCACCACGAGCGAGCCCTCGGGCACCGACGCGATGAGGTGCCCGAGGCACCTGGTCACGTCGAACCCGGTCAGATGGTGGCAGTCGTCGAGCACGAGCAGGAAGGGCTCGGCCCGTTCGGCCAGCGACCGCCTCAGGGCCTTCTGCGCCTTGTCCGTGACCTCGAGCGACCGGCCGAGGGCGACGAACACCTCCGCGGGGAGGGCCGAGACGCGGTCGAAGGCGACCGCCAGCGCCCGCAGGAGGCTGACCGGGTCGGCGTCGCTCCGCTCGCACGTGAGCCAGACGAGGTCGCGGTGGTCACGCTCGCTCCACTGGCGCACCGCGGTGGACTTGCCGTAGCCGGCGGGGGCGGCGACGACGGCGACGCGGGCGTCGCGGCGCGACTCCAGACGTTCCAGGACCTCGGTCCGGGTGACGTCGGTGGCCCGGGCGTGGTGTGGTCGGAGCCGCGCCGGATCGACCTCGGCATAGACGGCTGCCCGCTGTGGGTCGTCGTCGAGCGGCGTCGCCGCCCCGACAGCACGGCGTGCCATGGCGAGCCCCTCCCTGCCGCTCGTTCACGTGGTTGACAACGTTCAGAGCGTAGTCAGTTCGGGGCCCGGTGCCCGGGTTGTCCCTGAGGGCTCAGTCGTTCGCCCTCATCTCCCGGCCATGGGCGGTGAGGGCCCAGATCACCAGCGCATCGATCACGATGATGGTGATCGCCCACCACGGGTACACCGGGATGAAGAAGAAGTTGGCGACCATGCTGAGGCCGGCGACGATGACACCGATGGTGCGGGCCAGCACGTTCCCGCTGAGCACGCCCAAGCCGGCGAGCAGCAGAAGGAGCCCGACCCCCATGTGGACCCAGCCCCACGCGGTCAGATCGACGACCACCGCGTTGCTGGTGGCGGTGTTCCACCCGACCCAGGTGTCGTTCACCACGGCGACGAGGCCGTAGAGGATGTTGAGCGAGCCACCGATGATCATCATGGTGGCCGCGAAGGCGATCCAACCGACCCAGCCGGTGCGTTCGTCGTAGGACCGTGCTTGGGTGGTGACCTCTTGTCCCTCGGTCATGGCCATGGCCGTTCCTCCTGGTCGTGCCCGTGATGGGCTCCTGGTGTGACGGTACGACTTTCCTGCGTGGCGGTCATCACCCACATGGGATGAAATGGCCGATCTACCGCTTCTGCCTCTTCTCCAGGTTCTCCACCTTCTTCTGCTCCTTCCGCTTCTCCAGGTTCTTCAGCTTCTTCTGCTCCTTCTGCTCCTTCTGCTCCTTCTGCTCCTTGCGCTGCTTCGCCTCGAAGGGATCGGCGGCCGCGCCCTCGGGTGCCTCCGCCTCGAGCCGCAGCCGCTCGGCCCGGAGCTCCTCGAACGTCGCTGGCGTGACGGTGGGGTACTGCGGATCGATGTCCATCAGGGTGACGGCCAGCACCGACGCGGCGCCCGCTTCAGGAAGCGGATGCGCTGCTCCTCCTTCGAGAGGTTCAGGAACAGCTTCACGATCTTGAAGCCGTTCTCGGTGAGGTAGCGCTCCCAGGCGTTGATCTCGCGGTAGCGCCGCTTCCAGAGGTCCTCGCCGGGGGGCACGTCGGGCAGCCGCTGACGCTCGATGACCTCGGAGTGCACCCGGGCCACGAGCACCTCCTCGTAGTACGAGCGGTTGAAGATCCCGATGTCGCCGCGAGCGGGAAGGCGGCGGGCGTAGCGCCAGAGGTAGTCGTGGTCGAGCTCTTCCGTCGACGGCACCTTGAAGCTGCTGACGTGGACGCCCTGGGGGTTGACCCCGCTCATGACGTGGCGGATCGTCCCGTCCTTGCCCCCGGCGTCGAGCGACTGGAGGCAGACCAGCACCCCGTAGGTGTCCTGCGCGGCCAGGCGGGCCTGGTAGTCGGCCAGCACCGAGATCTCGGCCTCGAGCAGCGGCTGAGCCTCCTTGCGCTTCACCATGTTCCCCTTGTACGCCGGGTCGAAGTCCCGGCTCAGCTTCACCTTCGATCCCGGCTCGACGCGCAGGGGCTCGATGAACTGGTGGAGTCGGGTCTGTCCGGCCATGGGGGTCGTCTCCTCTGCTCAGGTCCTCTGCTCAGGTCCTCTGCTCAGGTGTCGTCGTCGCTGCCGGTGGCGGCCTCGTCGGCCTCGTCGGTGGAGCGGAAGGCGTCCCGCACGCGGAGATCGCGCGTCGGGGCCGGCCGTGACGCCGGTGCACCTTCGACCAGCAGGTCGGGGTTCGGGCCGCGGATGAACCGACCGAGCGGGCCGGGGTCCTCGGCCAGCACCGGCCCGGCGCAGGCCCCGACGAACAGGCAGATCGCGGCGCCCGAGAACCACGTGACCAGGGCGAGGGCCACACCGATGAACCCGAACTGCGTCTGGTTCTGGGTGACCACGTTGGGCATCCAGACGATCGCCGACACCGCGTAGCCGGAGATGGCCGCACCGGTGATCACCCCGGTGGGGATCAGCACCCGCCAGCGCACCTGACCGAGCAGCAGGAAGGCCGCGGTGAACCACCACCACGCCATCGAGATGATCAACGCCGCCACCACGAACAGGGCGAGGCCGGGACCGTCGCCGAGCACCCCGCGGAGACCACCCGTCACGGCCATGTAGAGCAGGAGTGCGACCAGCCAGGCCGGGCCCCGGGTGTAGGCGCCGGCCTTGGTGCCCGGTGGCCGTCGCCACGCCCGCAGGTAGACGCGCTGCAGCGCGGTCGTGAACGACGTGGCGTAGAAGAAGGTCAGGACCAGGCCCAGGAATCCGGTCGCCCTGCGGATGTCATCGCTGGAGGCGAAGGCCTCCCTCGCCAGGTCCAGCGCGTGTCCCCGGACTCCGAGGCGGCTGGTCAGGGTCGTCAGGATCGAGGTCCGGATGGTGGTCGGCATGAACGCGGCCACGACGATGACCAGGGGGAAGAACGACACGAACGCCTTGCCCGCGAGGGCGACGCTGCGATCGACGAACTCCGTCTCGAGCATGCGCTCCCATACCCGCCAGACGAGGCGCTGCTGAGCCCATGCCTGGACTGAGCTCACCAGCTCCGTCGCCGCGGCGACGGCCCGGCGAACGGGCCCACGCTCAGGTGCCACGGGACTCAGCCCGGAGCTTCGGCGATGTCGGTGACCGTGAGCAGCAGCCACACGACGAGTTGTCGGGTCGAAGGCATCGACGAGCTCTCCCGGGCCCAGCATTGCGGTCGATCGGTCACCGTAGGGCCGGGGCGGTCCCGGTCATCCCCCAGAACGGGCGATCCTAGATCGCGTGGCGGCGCCGCAGGGCGGCTGCGCACACGAGCCCGGGGACGATCGGGAGCCAGTAGGTCACGAGTCGGAAGCTGATCACGCCGGCGACGGCGACGGCGCCCGGGACGCTCAGGTGGCCGAGGCCGGCCACGAGGGCGGCCTCGACCGCGCCGACGCCGCCCGGGCTCGGCACCGCCGCGCTCATGGCCGATCCGGTGAGGTAGACGAAGATCGCGTCGGTCGGGCCGAGGTGACCACCGACGGCGGCGACACATGCCGTGAGCGCGGCGGCGTGGGCGAGGCCGATGCCGGCCGACCCGACCAGCAGGACCATCAGGCGCCGGGGTTCCGAGGCCACCTCGCGGACGTGGGCGAGGACGGAGGCGACCGACCCGACCAGGAGGGCCAGCAGGCGGAGGAGCATCCGCCGGCGCACGAGCATCGCGGCGCCGACGACGAGCGCGGCGATCACGGTCGCGACGAGGATCCATCCCGGCTGGAGCGGGACGTGCAGGGGGAGCGTCCGGCGGGTCATCGCCGCCATCCCGACGATGAGGAGCAGTCGGGCCGCGAAGCTGCTGACCTGTCCGAGGCCGACCGCGCCGAGGGCTGCGCTGCGGCTGCTCCCGCTGGCCTCGAGGTAGCGCATGTTGAGGCCCATGCCGCCGAGGCCGGCGGGGCTCAGGCGGTTGGCGCTGGCCGCCGCCAACTGGGCGGCCACGGTGCGCCCGAAGGGCAGCCGGAGCGGGGTGGCGGCGCCCAGCGTCCAGGCGGCCAGCACGTAGCTGAACCCGGCCATGGCGACCGCCACCGCGATCCAGAAGGGGTTCGATCGGGCGACGGCACCCGCCGCCGACGTGATCTCGGACAGGTGGGTCAGGAGGAAGACGGCGGCCAGCACCCCCACGGCGACCTTGGCCGCGGTGGAGATCCACGCGAGTCGCGTGCGGTCGAGCGGCGTCCCGTCGCCGTCCTCGACCGACAGGTCTCGCTCGGCGAGAGGAGCGACCGGGGTGGCGAGCACCGGGGCACGGTAGGCGCGCTCGGAGCCTCGATTGCCGTCACCTGTCGGTGAATTGCGCACGGATTGTCCGGGATTTTGCCAACGGTGCCCGGTGCCGAGCGCCTGTGGCCGCGAGGCTGGTGTCCTGGAGGGAGGTCGTCGTCGTGGTCGAACCCGCGCTCAGTCGCCGCCGAGCGGTCGCGCTCGGCGCGCTCATCGTGGTGCTCGTCGCCGCGGCGATCGTGGCGGGCCGGTGGCTCACCTCGTCGTCTCGTTCGGGCGACGCGGGCCCCGACGACGTGACGGCGCCGACCGGAACGGAGCCGCCGACGGGACCCCTGGCGCCGCTGACGGGCCTGGTCGACCCCTCGGGCGCCACGGCGCAACGGTGCGCGGTCACGGTCAAGGTCGGCAACACCGTCGAGGCCCAGCCGCACGAGGGGCTCGAGCAGGCGGACGTCGTCTACGAGGAGGTGGTCGAGGGGGGCATCACCCGGCTGCTGGCCGTCTACCACTCCCAGGCGCCTGATCGGGTGGGTCCGGTGCGCTCGGTACGGCACACCGATCCGGCCATCCTGTGGCCGCTCCGGGGAGTGTTCGCCTACTCGGGTGGCAACCAGGAGGAGATCGCCGCACTCAGGGGCACGCCGGTCACGCTGCTCGACGAGACGCGTGCCGGCGACATGATGTTCCGCGATCCCGCCCGCCCCGCCCCGCACAACCTGTTCGCGGACGTCGGTCAGATGTACTCCCGCTGCGCCGACCCGCCTCCACCCGCGCTGTTCGCCTACCGGCCCGCCGGCGTGGCTGCCAGTGGTGACCCGGTGTCGGAGGTGCACGTCGGCTTCCGGAGCGGATACGACGTGACCTGGACATGGGACGGCGCGTCGGGGGCCTGGCAACGAACGCTGTTCGGCACCCCCGAGATCAGCGCGTCCGGTGCACCCATCTCGGCCACCAACGTCGTGGTCATGTTCGTCTCCTATGCCGGAGGCGTCGGCATCGAAGGGTCCGAAGCCACGCTGATCGGCACGGGCAGGGCACAGGTCTTCACCGACGGCAGGGTGATCGAGGGCACCTGGTCCCGAGCGGACCTGGCGAGGCCGGCGCAGCTCCTCGGCCCCGACCACCAGCCGATCCTGCTCACCCCCGGCACCACCTGGGTCGAGCTCCCCGACCGGAGCTACGCGGTGACCACCACGCCCTGAGGCAGGATCGTCAGCCCGGGTCGGGCTCGGGATCGCCACGTTCCTCGCGCCAGCAGAGGCCTTCGACGATGTCGTCGAGCTCGAGGGGGACGCCGGCCTCGCCCGGGGTGAGGGTGTCGTCGGCGATGTCGGGTCGGGGTGGCGCGTCGCCGGGGTCGATGTCACGGGCGGTGACCACGGTGCCGTCGGGTCGGCGGATCTCGACATCGGCGGTGTCGGCGTCGAGATCGATGAGGTAGCCGCCCTGGTGGACGCGCCGGTGGTGGTAGCGGCACAGCAGCAGCAGGTTGATGAGATCGGTGAGGCCGCCGTCGTCCCACTCGATGATGTGGTGGGCGTGGGTCACCCGGTTGGGGCATCCCGGCCAGCGGCAGCCACCGTCGCGGATGAGCAGTGCGAGCTGTTGGGCCAGGGTGGCCTCGCGTGATCGCCGCCCGACCGACAACGGCAGCCCCCGATGGTCGACCAGCAGCGTCGTGATGTCGCTGTCGAGCCCGATGCGCAGGGCGGTCTCGGGGGTGAGGCGCTGCCCGTTGAGGCAGCACCGTCCGTCACCGTCGATGGTCAGCGACCCGTCCGCGGTGAGCGCGCCGACATCGAGCACCATCAGCAGGTGCCGGCGCTCGACCGTCGGGGTCGGTGGCGTGTTCGACAGGTACGCCCGGGCCAGCTCGACCAGCGCGTCGGCGGTGGTCGGCGCGGATCGAGGCTCGGCGCCGGGGTCGGGATCTGACGTCTCCGCGGAAACGCTGTCGCTACACGCAGCATCGCTGAGCTGCGTCAACGCCGAGGCGATCGCGGCCTGGATGAGCGCCCCGTCCTCGGGCACGACCGCGGCGCGCAGGCGGGTCATGCCATCGTCGTCGTGCCACACCACCAGCCCGACCAGCGCGGCGCGGGCTGCGGCGTGGGCCTGCTCGCCGTCTTGGTCACCGCGGTCGACCCGCCGATACGACGAGCAGATCCGTTCGACCTGCGCCGCGGTGCCGGCCAGGGCCAGCTCGACGAGCATCTCCTCGGTGTGCACGGTTGCGACCCGGGTGATGGCCCGAACCTTCGAGTAGGTCAACCGGCCGGCGGCGAACTCGGCCCGCACGCGCGCCAACCCCTCGAGCGCCCGGGCCACCCGCACCCGCTCACGGCCCGCCCCCATCGACAGCCCGCAGTGCCAGTTCAACCAGTACGACGTCGACTGGCACTCCCACTCGTCGTAGCCCTGCCGCCGATCGAACTCACCGATCAACAACAACCAGGCGCAGTCGTCGGCCGCTCGACGACCGGCCATGGCGCAGATCTGCGCCTCCAACCGATCGGACGACAGGTCACCCAGGTCACCCAGGTCACCCAGATCACCGGGCGCTCCCGAACCGATCGGAGCATCGATCACGCTCATCACGACCCCGCTTCTCCTCCGCCAGGAGGACTCGGAACATCAGGATCTCCACCCTACGAAGGGGGTGTGACAGCGAGCCCGGAGCCGGTACGTGTCAACGGTGGTGAGACACCGGGTGCTCAGATGGGGGTGGTGGCCAGGGGCGTCTCCGGTGGTTCGTTGATCCATGCTGCTTCAGGGATGCGTGGGGCGCAGGGTGGTTGTCGGAAGCGGGCGGGGCGGGCGGTGTAGGCGGCGTCGAGGACGGCTTGGCGTTGTTGTTGGATCTTGGCGGCTCGGCCGTAGTGGACGTCGGCTGGGGTGTGGAGCCCGATGCCGGAGTGGCGGTGCTGGTGGTTGTAGTGCTCGAAGAACTCGTCGAGGAATGCCCGGGCCTCGTTGATCGAGGTGAACTTCTTGGGGAATCGGGGCGAGTACTTGAGGGTCTTGAACTGGGCTTCGCTGTAGGGGTTGTCGTTGGAGACGTGGGGTCGGCTGTGTGATTGCAGGACGCCGAGATCGGCGAGGAGTTGCGACACGGTCTTGGAGGTCATGGAGCTGCCCCGGTCGGCGTGCAGCGAGAGTTGCCCGTCGGGGACGTGGTGGTGGTGGATCGCATCGGCGATGAGCTCTTCGGCGAGGCGGTCTGATTCGCGTGGGGCGACGAGCCAGTTCACGACGTAGCGGGAGTAGACGTCGAGGATCACGTAGAGCTGATACCAGGTCCACTTGTGCGGGCCGGCCAGCTTGGTGATGTCCCAGGACCACACCTCGTTCGGTGCGATGGCGACGAGCTCGGGTTTCACATGGGCCGGGCGCCGTGCCTGGGCGCGCCGTTCGCGGACGAGTGCTCGTTTGCGGAGCTCGCGGTACATCGTCGACACCGACGCGAGGTAGGTGCCTTCGTCGAGCAGGGTGGCCCACACCTGGGCGGGGGCCTGGTCGCAGAACCGTTCGGAGGTCAACACCTCGATGATCTCGTCGACCTCGACTGGCTCGAGTGCTCGGTGCGATCGGGGTCGTGGCGAGGGTGGTCCGTGAACCGGGTCTTGTCGGGTCCGGTAGTGGCTGGCGCGGGGCCGGCCCACGGCATCGCATGCGGAGCGGCGCGTGACACCGCGGTCGACCATCTCGTCGACCGCGGTGTCGAGCACGGCCGCGACTACTCGTCGGTGGCCGCGCTCTTGGAGATCTCTTCCAAGAGCGCGTGCACTTTTCCCTGGACCTCGATCACCACCTCGGCTTGGGCCAGCTTGTGGCGCAGCCGTTCGTTCTCCGCTTTGAGCTTGGCGACCTCGCTGAGGCTGGGGCCGCCGCGTCCGCCGTCGGACCGACCGACCGCGGCTCTGAGGAGGCCCTGGCGGTGTTGGCGTCGCCAGTCGGTGATCAGGCTTGTGTAGAGGCCCTCGCGGCGCAGGATCGCGCCCCGCTCCCCGGTCTCGGAACAGGCGTCGTACTCGGCGAGGATCGCCAGCTTGTACTCCGGTGAGAACGATCGCCGGACCGCGCCGGGCCGTAACGGCCGTCCCGTTCCGTCGCTCGCGACGCCATCGTCCACGTGCCAAGTATCGGCCTTGTAGATCGCGGCTCGCTCTTCCTTGCGGACTCGACCCCGCGAATCAGTTCGCGGTGGGCTCTGCGGCCCATTGTTCTTCTTCATGATGAATCAGCCTTCTCGCCCTCAACACACAGATCAGGGATGAAGGTGTCTCACCGCTCGTGGACACAGAGGGAGCCCGGTGTCGCGGGCGCCGGCGGTCTGCTCGTTGACACCGGCCGCGGACCTTGAGACCCTCGGACAGAGCAAGGCGGGAGGTGGGGATGACCCAGTCAGCGGAGACCCTTCGCAAGGACTTCTCCGTCAGCGGATCGTGGGGCAGCGCCCTCGTCCTCGCCGCGCTCGCCGTCACCGTCGCCGCTGGTCTGCTCCTGCGCCACGGGTGGACGCGCCCGTCCGTCGGCACGATGGTGCTGGCGATCGTGGTCGGCGAGGTGGTGCTCATCGGCGCGGTGAGCGCCGTCGCCAACCACCCGTGGAAGGTGTGGTCCGTCCTGTCCATGGCGGTCGCGCTCGGCGTCGTCGCCACGCTCGGGTACCTCCTGGCCACGAGCCGCGGCGCGTCGAGTGTGACGTGGCTCGTGGTCGCCTCGCTGCTCGTGCTCATCGGCGTGGCGCACTTCTTCTCGCGCCCCGTGCTGCTGGTGGTCATGCTGGGGCTGCTCCTGCTGGTGCTGGGCGAGACGATCCGGGTGGGCCAGCAGGTGACCGATGCCGAGCGACTGGTGAAGGCTCGCACCGAGCTCACGCAGCTGATGGCGGAGCGCTGTGCGGCCACCGGGGAGGACCCGACGCTCGCGGCGGCCGACGGGTGGATCCGCCGGGCATGGCCCGACCCGGACCCGAAGACGGCGCCGACCTGCGCGCTCTTCGGGAAGCCCGGAGAGGTCGCCTCGACGCCGCCGACCGAGGCCGGTGGGCTGTTCGAGCCGAACGCGACCTCGACGCGGGGTCTGGCGGCGAACGTGGCCCGGGCCGAGCTGGCCATGGCCGAGGCCCACCTCGCCCTCGCCGACCCTGACACGGCGACGGCGACCGCCGAAGTCGAGTCCGCCCATGCCGCCTTGGACGAGGCAGTGGCGCAATCGGGACTCGTGCCCTCGCCGTCGAGCGTGTTCGACCTCCTCTCGACGGGGGCCGGGCGGGTGGTCCAGAGCCTGCCGGTCTTCGGCCACGTCGACGTTCCGATCGAGCTGACCGCCGCCGGGTGGCTGGTACTCGCCGGGGTGGGTCTGATCATCTTCCGCCTCCTGTCGATCTACGCGTCCCGCGGGGGCCTGGGGCCGGTCCGGATCGACGCGGACGACAGCAAGAAGGCCGAGTTGGGGGTCTATCTCGCTCGCAACATCCCGGAGCCGGGGACGGTGCCGGGGTCCGAGGCGATCTCGACGGTGACCGATCTGCTCGCGGCCGAGAGCGGACCGGCGGCCACGTGGATCGACCGGATCGGCAGGGCCATCTCCAACGCGTTCAACGTCCCGGCCGGCTACGACGTGAAGTTCGCCGTGGTCGGTGGTGACCGTGCCGGGCAGGCCGACGCCGCCGCCGACGCCGAGTGGCTCTCCGTCAAGCACGGCGTGAGCGCGCTCGTGTCCGACACCCGCACGAGACGCCAGCTCGCCCTGCGCACCTTCTTCGGGAGCAGCGACGAGAACCCCTGGCGCACCGCGGCCTACTGGGCCGCGGCCGTGGTGCAGGAACGGTGCATCGAGGTGCCGCCGTGGGCCACCTGGCGGACGAGCGCGAGCCCGGCGCTGAGCGTCTACTACGCGAACGAAGACATGGGGTCCGACGAGCGACAGGAGCAGCTGAACAAGGCGCTGCGCGACGCTCCGGACAACGCCCTGCTCCTCATGCACGCTGCCGGCAAGTACGACCTCGGGGGCAAGACCATCGATTCGTTCCTGCTCGCCCTGCGGGCCGCCACCAGCCATCCGAACTACCTGCTGGGCCGGTATCGCCTGGCCATCCAGGCGTCGTCGATGGCGGTCGATACGGAGAGCTGGGACACCGTGGACGAAAGGGTGCGCCAGGAGATCTGCCAGCTCCTGAGCGAGCCGGCCGGACGGGGCTCGGTCCCCAGCGAGTCAGCAGCGGCAGCCGAGGCGCTGCACAAGGTGTGGTCCTGCCCGCCGGACGAACCACTGGACGAGGACGCCAAGGTCAGTGCGCAGCGCGCGCTGGTGAAGATGGGTCGCGACCGGGCGGAGTCGTTGCACCACGACCTGGCGGTCGTGCGGTTGATCCCCGGATTGCTGCGGCGGACGGAGCGCAAGGCGACGTTCGCCATGTTCCAGAGCTCCGACCTGGGTCTGAGCCTGCGGAAGCGTCTGAGGGATCTGGCCAGCAGCGTCGTGGTCATGGCGTCCGTCCGCGAGCGTCGCTTCGTCGGCGCGGGTCAGCAGCCCGCCGAGGCTTCGCCCGGAGACAAGAAGAACGAGGGCAAGCTCGTGGCGCGGGCCGAGAAGCGAGAGTCCGGATGGCAGCTCGCCTACAACGTCGCCTGTCTCTTCGCGGTGCGGGCCGAGCTCCCCGACGAGCAGGAGCGCAGCGACGCCTGCGTCGACCGCGCGTTCGAGTTCCTCTCGCGGGCGCTCGAGCGACCGGGCAGCGCCAAGCTGGTCAGGGGTTGGGTCGAGAAGGACCCCGACCTGAAGTCGCTGAGGGGCGATCCGCGATATCAGGAGCTGTTGCAGGCCCTGGGCAGCGAGGTCCCGACGGGGTCGCAGCGACACGAGTTGATGACGCAGGCGTTGCCGACGCTCACGAGATGGGTCGACGCCAGGCTGAAGTCCGCGCGGCAGGACGCGGGTCTCGGTGGCGTGATCACCGTTCGTTCGGCGTCGAGGCTGGCCGAGGGTCTCCTGCGCGACGCGGCGAGCCACGCCGACAGGGTCCTCCCCGCGCTGCTGGGGGACATCCACGCGACGACCTACAACTCGTCTCCGGAGTTCTCCCGCATCCGGTGCACGCTCCCGATCGCCGGGGGCGAGCCCGAGATCGACGTGCTCCACCAGATCGCCTGGGGGAGCGAGCGGCACCAACGGAGAGTCGAGCGATGGGTCGACTCGGTCGTCGCGGTGGAGAACGGCTTCGCCTGGCACGGCCTGCGGTTGCATGCCGACCCCCTGGCGCTGACCGCCGAGGTCTCCGTCGACGAGCGTCGGTGGGCGGAGATCCTTCGCGTGGCCGCGCCCCACGTGGTGCAGCGACCCCTCGACAGGGCCACGCTGGCGGAGTGCCGAAGCGCACTCGACGCCCCGGCCGGCCAGCGGCTCTGGGTCATCGTGTCCGGTCCCGCGCCTGCGCTCGACGCCGCGGCCACGTCCGCCCTCGGCGGGGGTGTGGTGTCCTCGGTCCCGGAGTCGCTGGTGCCCGCCGGCATCGTCGTCGTGACCGCGCTCGAGGTGCTCGACGCGGTGCTCCACCGGGGGACCGACCTCTCCCTGAGCTGGGACGAGTCAGCCGACGGGATCGACCTGGTGCTCGAGCAGCTCGTCGCCGTCGAGGTGCTGCGCCGCCCTCGAGCGGTCTTCTTCGCACTCGCGTGATCGACGATCCGTGGCAGCCTCGACATGCTCGTGGCGGCAGCAGCGTCGCGTACAGCGATGCATGTGCCGCCACTCGTCGGCACGATCCCGAGCGGCCGGCTCGAGGGATCGATCAGGGTGGTCCCAGGACGTGGAGCGTGCCGTCGGAGGTGAAGATGTCGCTGGAGGAGTAGATGACCCGGCCATCGCTGATGGAGGGCGAATTGAACACGGAGGTGGCAGTGGCTGCGTGCAGCAACGGCGCACACACCTTCGGGGTGCCCGAGCAGTTCTGGACGCCGGCGGCGTCCCAGGCGTAGATGCCGTCCGCTCCGAGGTACACGACGCCGTTCGCGACAGCCGGCGACGAGGTGATCGGGTAGACGGTGAGGCCACCGGTGGTGCTCGCCGGGTTGCCACCGAGCCACAGCGGGGCGCAGACCTTGGGGCTGCCGCTGCAGTTCGTCTGGCCGTTCGCATCGAAGGCGAAGAGGAAGACCGAGTTCAACCCCGTCGAGCCCGTGATGTAGACGACGCCGTTCGCGACCGCAGGTGACGGTGCTTGTGCGATCCACGGCCCGGGCCCGAGGTCGGCCGACCACAGCGGAACACAGGTCTTCGGGCTGCCCGAGCAGCTGACCTGGCCGGTGGCGTCGAACACGAGCAGGTTCTTCGGATTGTTGGTCGTGAGGTAGATCCTCCCGTTCGCGACCGCCGGTGTGGTGGTAACCGCCTCGCCTGGCGGTGACGTCCAGCTCCACAGCGGCGCGCAGACCTTCGGGACCCCCGAGCAGTTCGTCACACCGGCTTCGTCGTAGGCCTGGAGGCTGCCCGCCTCCGTCGTGACGTAGACGACCCCGTTCGCCACCGTCGGCGAGCCGGCGATGCTGCCCGCGGCCGCCGTCCACATCGGTGTGCAGGTCTTCGGTAGTCGACCCCACGCTGGCAGCTTCGCCCGTTCGATCACGTCGAACGGATCGACCTCGCTGCTCGGTTGGATCGTGTCGGAGGGGTCCTTCGACCCTGATCAAGCTCTCACCGGTGCACGAGGCTGATCACATGGGTGAGATCGAGGGTGCCGCTGGGGACAAGTCACCAGGAGTGCTGCCGCCCGCACCGATGCCTGCGGCGGCATATGCAGGAACCGAGCGGACGGGTTGTTTCACGGCGTTCCTGGTGATGGTTCTGGCGCTCGTCGTGCTGATTTCGCTGGTCATCATCAACGGGTTTCGTGGGGACAAGGCGTCGTACCGGTACCGGATCACGGACGCGAAAGGGTCGCCGCTGGCCTTCCATGCAACAGCAGGTTCCGAGGCTCTGATGGTCGTGGGGGTGCTGTGTCTGGGGATGGCCGTCTTCGCCGTAGGAGCGAACTGGGGAAAGGCCCGATCACGCCTCGCGTGTGTCGGGCTCCTGGTGTTGTCGGCCGTGGCGGTCGGGGGTGGGCTCAGCATCCTGCGTCAGCCCGTCGTCGTCAGTTGCGCAGCCTGCTTGCACCCCGACATCGTCTTCAACTCCTGCGAAACGCTCTCCGCTCCCCTCGGCACGAACTACAACTACGACCCCGCTGAATGCCCCGCGGCGTATCGACGCGGCGCTGAGGACGCCGCTCGAGCCATCGACCGCCAAGCGATCGCGCTCGTCGTCATCGGTGGCGCTTGCGGTGCGACCGCGATCGGACTGCTCATTCGCACGATGGTGGGAGGCAGGAGAGCTCGGGGCGACCCCGAACCGACTCGGGCCCCTCCGATATGAGGACCGCACGGCCTCCCGTCGAGCAGGCGGCGCCAGCACAGCTCCAACCGCCTTCGGACGAGCGCGTGGCGCTCCGCATCGCACCTCGGCTCTGGGCCGAAGGGCTGAGTCGAGGACCTTCGGCTCTGGTGCGGGCCAGCATGATGGGGACACCATCGGCTCATGAAGAAGGGGCTGTTGGTCGTGGCGTTGGTCGTCGCCGTCGTTGCGGTCGTCGCCAAGCGCTTCGGCCCGAAGATGCAGGGCGTGGACTGGGAGAAGCGGCTCGAACGGATGCCGGAGAACGCTCCCCCGAAGTGGATGTTCCGCAACATCACCGCGATCCGAGAGAACACCGATCAGATCCTCGAGCTGCTCGACCGGGACCGTGTCCCCTCGACCAGGCAGGACTCTGCCGACACCTGAGTTCGAGACCGGCTCGTCACCTGCGCGGTGTCTCTGGCGAACGACGCAACACGCGAGGAGTCCCCATGAAGGTCCTGACGGTCTACGCGCACGAGAATCCGCACTCGTTCTGCCACGGCGTGCTCGAACGGTTCACCGAGGGGCTCCACGACGCCGGCCACACCAGCGAGGTCGTCGACCTCCACGCGATCAAGTTCGACCCGGTGTTCCGGAACCGGGATGCACCGAGCTACATCAGTGGCACCATCCCCGACGACATCCTGGAGATGATGGACCTGCGGGCCCGGGTGATGCAGTCCTGTCGCTGGCCGGGCCAGCGCTGGCTCGCCGACCGGGCGTTGCGGGGCAAGTCGCAGGCTGAGATCGCCGCGCTCATCCGCAGCCGCATGCCCAAGGACGTCCTCGCCCAGCAGGCCAAGGTCGCCGCCGCGGACGCGCTCGCCTTCGTCGCCCCGATCCACTTCTGCAGCTTCCCGTCGATCCTGAAGGGCTGGATCGACCGCGTCTGGACGTTGGACTTCGCGTTCGGGCTGACGTCTGCCGGCTGGCGTGGCGACGTGAACGGGCGGATCCCGCTGTTGCACCACAAGCGGGCCCTCATCATGACGTCGACCATCTTCGACGAGAACTCGTATGACGCTGGGGTCCGCGACGCCATCGGCAAGGTCGTCGACGACTGGGCCTTCCGTTTCCCCGGCATCGAGGACGTCGAACACGTCTACTTCTATGCCGCAACCTCGGCCCCGCCGGAGACGATCACCCGTTACCTCGACCAGGCGTACGAGCTCGGCAAGACCTTCGAGAGGGATCCGCGCCAGCCGTGAGCCCCGTCCCGTCCGCGGGTTGCGGGCGTAGGATGACCATGCCACACCGATAACTGAACGGAACCGCCATGACCGATGATCCCAAGCAATGGGAGCCGGTCAGCCGCATCGACCGCAAGCCCCAACTCGGGCACGGCTCACGGGCCACGCTCGTCGTGACCCTCTCCCGTCGACCCGAGCCCGAGTGGCTGCAGCACTTCGACTCCACCGGTCTGCCGAAGGAGGGCTCCCCCACCTTCACCGCGGCCAAGCCCCAGGTCGACACGGCAGGAACACACGTGAGCCTGGCCATCGAGGACGACGACCTCGAAGCGGCCGCCCGCTGGATCGATTCGCTGATCGCCGAGGCGAATCGGGACTACCTGGAGCGGATCATCCCGGCCCAGCGCTCGGCAGCCGAGAGCAAGCAGGCGGCCCAGGATGCGCTCGATCAACGCCGGATCGACCTGCAGCGCCGGCTCGACGACCTCGACACCGCCGACCAGACGGGCCCCCAGCCGGAATCTGTGCACTGATCAACGGCCGATGTCGATTGGTGCACAGATTTCACCAGGAGCAGGAGCGCGCCGGTCACGTGGTACTGAGGTGACCCCACTCGACTCCAACCAGGGCGATCGTCGCCCACGCCTCGGAGATCGTCGCGAGGTTCTGGGGGCGGGTCGGATCAGGCCCAGGCATCCCGACGGGGGTGAGCGCGGCCTCCGCCAGCTCGGCGTACTCCCACGCCTTGGCGAGGGCGTGGGCCCTGATCTCACTCGGGTTGCGTGGCACATCCATGACTGATCCTTCTTCCCTCGTGGCCGGGGTCTGAGCCTCGCAGGTCGGCGCGTCAGACGCGACTCACCTGCCGCCGCTCGGCGCATCCTGCTCCACGCCCCCACGGGCCAGGCCGGCCGCGCCGAGCAGCCGGGTCCACAGCGGGTGGGGCATCTCGCGGGCGAGGCGATCCAGGGCGCTCTGCATCCGGTCGGTGGTCTCCTCGTAGCACGCCCGCACCACGTCGGGATCGTCGGCGGCGTCGGGGCCGTGCGCCGTCCAATCAAGGGGGTCGAGCACCTCGACGATGATCTTGGCCGGGATGGGCACGGAGGGCACGAAGGCGGAGGTGAGCCCGAACGGAATGCCCACGCCGATCGGGAACACATCGACACGCAGGCGGTCGATGCCCACGACGCCCGCGAGGCGGTCGCCGCGGCTGACGACGATCAGCGAGTTCTGGCTCCCGTGAGACACGGCGGGGAAGACCGGCACGCCGTGGCGCAGCGCCAGTCGCACGAAGCCGGTGTGGTCGTGGAAGTCGATCCGGTTGCGTTCGGTCCACGGGCGATAGACCTCCCAGGCCCCGCCCGGATACACCAGGACACCCGCACCGAGAGCGAGGGCCTGTTCGGCGTTCGCCATGCTCGCCGGGATCGCCCCGATCTTGCGGAGCGCGTCACCGAAGCCGGGGATCACGAAGGCGAAGTCGAGCATCAAGCCGTAGAACTGGCGTTCAGTTCCGTACCGGTCCAGCAGCGCGCTGAACAGGGCCCATGCGTCGGGCATCAGCCAGCCTCCGGAGTGGTTCGACACCAACAGGAACGGTCCGTCGCTCGGGAGCCGCTCGAGCCCACGCACTTCAGGCGCGAAGTACTTCCCGATCACCTGGCCGATCATCGGCAGGCGCTCCCGCATGAACTCCGGGTCACGCTGGAACACCTCTTCACCGACTTCGCGGTCGACGAGGTGCTGCAGCACGTCCACCGCCTTGTCCCTCACGTTGCTCGTCGACAACAGCGACCGAACCCCTTGCATCCTGCCCCCTCTCGTCTCCGTCAGATCGTGGTGCGCTCGACACGGCATCGCTAGAGGCGAAGGACTCGACCCGGCGCCGCCAGGTGAGGACGGCGCTCACCATGAGCACGGCCAGCCCGGCGGCGGCGAGGATCAGCGGGACCCGGCTCGTGATCCAGTCGAGCATGCTCACCTGATCCGCGGTGAGGTCGGCCACCTCGCGCACCGACGCTGCCGTCTGGCCGTAGTGCAGGTGGTAGACGCGAGTTGGTGACGCCGACTCGACGTCATCGAGGGCGTGGGCCAGGGCGGCGATGGCTGGATTGGCGGTGTTGCGGGCCAGCGCCTGGCGAAGGGGGGCGAGCGGTTCGACGTCGACGCTGGCGGCGATGCCCTCGTCGGAGACGAGCAGGTCGACGATCGTCCCGGTCCGGGGCTCGACGAGGGCGCGTCCGTCGTTGTACCGGAAGAACCGCAGCGGAAGGGAGTGCGTCCTCACGTCGGCGACGGTGGCCGTGTCCGATTCCGGAAGGGCGGCGAGGGCGCCGTCGACGTCCACCCCGGCCGCCTCCAGCCGCCTCGTGAGCTCGCCGAAGGTGATCTCGAGGGCGAAGCCCTGCTTGCGGAGCTCGTCCTCGTAGTAGGGGGCGACCGGAACGTCATCGAACACCTCCTCCATCTCGACGAGCGACAGGCCATCCTGCTCGACCCGCCGGTCGAGGCCCTCCATCGGGAACGCCTGCCCGGGCTCGTTCTCCCAGATCTCATAGCGCCCGTCCTGCGTCGTGCCGAGCGGCAGGTTCACCCGGTACGTGCCGCTGCGGTCCACGACGTTCGCGGGATCGTAGGCGAAGCTGCGGGGGTCGTCGCGGTTCGCCATGGAGCGGCGATCCATGACGTACTGATGGGTCTCTCGCTGCTCGGTCCCGCCGATGCGGAACGTGACGAGTTCCTGGACCACCACGGTCCGGGCGCCGCTCTCCTCGGGCACGGTCCGGATGCGACGCTCCAGCTCCAACGGCAGGTCGATCGGCGACTGGATGGTCGCCTCCGTGCCCGGCTCGACGTAGAGGGTGAAGGTCCCCTCGTACCGCGCCGTCTGGTCGAGATCCGTCGGGAACTTCACGAGCAGCGGCACGGCCACCGGCCGCCAGAGCGCGGCGGCGAGGAGCAACGTTGCGCCCGCTCCGAGCAGCACCGGGCGGATCGCCCGCCGGGCATGCGCCATGGAGGACCTCCTCGTTGCGTTCGAGCATGCGCCGAGGAGGGCGCGCCGACCAGGGTCGAACGTCTGAACCGATGCTGGCGACCACTGCTGGGCCAACAGACCCTGCCGCCGAGCGCTCGGGTGTGCTCGGCTGGGTGGTGATGATCGAACCCACCGAGGCACGGGTCAGGAGCCCTGACGGCACCGACCTGGCCGTGTACGTCGTCGGCGATGGCCCGCTGATCGTGCTCGCCAACGGCCTCGGCGGCTCGTGGCCGGCCTGGGGACCGCTGCTGCGCCGGCTGGGTCCCGGTCATCGCATCGCCTCGTGGGACTACCGGGGCCTGTACCGGTCGGGGCCGCCGGCGCGGCCCGACTCCGTCGCGATCGAGGACCACGTCAGAGACCTGGGCGCCGTCCTCGACTGGCTGGGCGGCGGACCGGCCCTGCTGGTCGGGTGGAGCATGGGAGTGCAGGTGGTCGTGGCGTACGCGCTCGATCACCCGGCTGACGCCAGTGGCCTCGTCCTCGTGAGCGGCGCGCCCGGAGACCCTCTCGCCGGTGTGCTGCACACCGCCGCCAGCCGGTGGCTGGTGCCGCCGCTCACACGCGTCGTGCAAGCCGGCGCCCTGCCGTTCGGCGTGGTGATGCGCGCCCTCACCGCACCGAGCGTCGCTCCCGCGGTGCTGCGGACGATCCACGTCCTCGCTCCCAACGTCGATCTCGACGCGTTCGGTGCGCTGGCCCAGGAGTTCGGCCGGCTCGACTGGCGCGTCTACGCGCGCGCGACCCGAGCGATGGCTCGCCACGATGCCTGGCCCCGGCTCGGCACGCTGCGGCTGCCGGTGCTCGTCGTCGGTGGCACGGCCGACCTGTTCCTCCCGGTCCCAACGATCGAGGCGATCGCCGCGGCCATTCCCGATGCCGAGCTGTGCCTGCTGCCCCGCGCGACGCACTATCTCCCGGTCGAGTTCCCTGACGAGCTGGCCACCCGGGTGGAGCGCTTCCTCACCGAACGCCTCGGCGCCCCGCCACCGGAGGGGTCACCGTGACTCCTGGACGGGGCGCGCGTGGGGCTGGATACTCGACCCATGGCACGTCGACGACGTCCTGACGGAACGGCCGTGGAAGATGCTCCGGGCTATCGGCGGTTCATGCCGGCCCTGATGCCGAGCCGCAACGGGTCCGTGGTGTACTTCGACCAACGCCTCCGAGTCGAGGAGACGGAGCGGTTCATCGCCGCGATCCGCGAAGCCGAACCCGATCTCCACCCGACCCTGTTCCACGTCGTGCTGTGGGCCCTGGCCCGGATGTTCGATCGGCATCCCCGCATCAACCGGTTCGTGGCCGGAGGCCGCCTGTATCAGCGCGACACGATCACGATCGCGTTCACCGTGAAGTCCGAGCTCACCGACGAGGGCACGCTGCTCGAGGTGAAGCACCGGTTCGATCCGGAGCAGCCCTTCGTCGATCTCGTGCGCGATCTCCAGGGTGCGGTTGCGTCCACTCGCGGTGGGGCCCAGGGCCTGGCCGACCGGGAGCTCGGGCTGTTCCTACGACTCCCTCCCCCCTTGCGGCGAGGGGTCGTCCGACTCGCCTCCGGGGCCAATGCCTTGAACCTCCTCCCGGGAGCCTTCATCGAAGGCGATCCGTTCTTCGCCAGCGCCTTCGTGACCAACCTGGGCAGCGTCGGGCTCGACGCGGCCTTCCATCATCTCTACGAGTACGGCACGATCCCGGTCTTCGGAGCGCTGGGAAAGGTGCACGAGACGGTCGAGGTCGAGGACAGCCGCCCCGTCGTCGCTCGGACGGCGTCGATGAAGTTCACCTACGACGAGCGTGTCGAGGACGGCCTGTACGCCGCGGGTGCCATTGCCGACTTCCAGGCGATGGTCGAACATCCTGAGGCCGTCTGACGAGCGCCCCGTTCGGGTGCGCAATGGAGCTCCGGCCAGAGCGGGGTCAGGTCTCGTCGTCGGCGTAGAGCTCCTCGCCCCGCCCGAGGCGGGTGGCGATCCGGACGACCTGGGGCAGCTCGCGCCGGGTGGGGGTGTGCGCCGCGAGGAACCGCGCCGCGCCGGTGAGGATGAGCGCGCCTTCCTCGGAGCCCGCCGGCCAGGCGTGGAACTGACGCACCGATGCCTCGAAGGTCTGGTACCAGTGGAACTCGGCGTCTTCGGCAAGCAGGGCGTGACCGAGGGCGGCGATGACGGCGGCCCGGTCGCCGCCGGCGTGGAGGTGGCGGTAGACGATGGCGCCGGCCTCGTCGACATGGCCCTCGGCGTCCCAGCACGACGCCAGGGCCTCGAGGTCGGTCGGTTGGCCCGCCTCGGCCGGGGCCGGCAGGCGCGCCGCCGGGATGTTGAGGAACCGGTCGAGGTAGATCCGCAGCGCGTTGTGGTAGACGCCCCGAACCAGCTCGGGGCTCGGGGCCCGCACCAGCGCCTGGTGCAGCGCGTTGGCCGCGGTGAAGGCATGGTGCACCTGGTCCCAGTCGCCGTGGTCGTTCTGGATGTGGAACCGGGTGATCCGCAATGAGGCGGCATAGGCGACGGCCCGTCCCAGCTCGTCGGGGCGGGCGCCGGCATCGATGGCGGCATCGATCGCGTCGACCACGTCGTAGGGGTCCTCCGCCAGGAGCTGCCAGGCGAGCGCGCCCACGTCGAGGTCGGCCTCACGGTCGGCCGCGCCGGCGGCCAGTCGGTCGGGGAGGGTGGCGCTGCGATCGGCGAGCAGGGCGGTCAGGTCGTGGGGGTAGCGCCAGGCCCCTTGCTCCTCGCTGCGACTGGCGCCGGCGGTCTGGGCCGCCAGGCTGGTGAGCAGCGACGAGGAGCGATCCCATCCGAGGTGGCCCGAGGCCTCGAACGCCTTGTTGGTGAAGTCGATGGTGTGGCCACCGTCGATGAAGACGTGGTCGGTGACCGCGGCGAACATCAGGTTCTCCACCGCGGCCTGGTCGAGCCCGGACGCGGCATCGGTGGCGGTGGCCAACGTGCGCTCGGCTGCGTCGCTCGACCGCGTCTCGATGAAGCGCCGGTACCAGTCGGTCAGGCGCTCGCCGGTCAGCCCGTCGCCCAACGGCAGCAGCGGGAAGCGGGGCGGATGGCCGCTCGTGTCCCGGGCCACGAAGGCCAGGCCGTGGACGAGGGCGAGAGCTCGGTCGCCAGGGTCGAGATCGGGGAGCACGTTGGCCATGGCCGTCAGAACGGTCAAGCCGGCGCCCCACCCGGCGCGGCGGTTGCGGCTGCCGAAGTCGATGCCGATCTCGACGATCTCGCGGCTCGCCACGCCCGCGTCGAGCAGCCCGAGCACCGCTTTGGCGATCACCAGGGTGATGCCCTGCTCGAGTCCCTCCTCGAGGCGGACGCGCAGGTGGTCTCGCCGGTCGCGCTCGGGTTCGACGACGACGGACACCTTGCCGTCGGCGATCTCGACCGGGTAGGGCCGCACGTCGTCGGCCCAGGGATCGAGGGTGCCGCCGGTGGTCAGGTCGAACCGGGCGTTGTGCCAGTGGCAGGTGACCAGGCCGCTCTCGACGGTGCCCCGGTGCAGCGGGAACCCCATGTGCGGGCAGCGGTCGTCGATGGCCAGCGCCTCGCCGTCGTTCCAGAACACGCACACCGGTCGCTCGCCCGCCTTGCCCGTGAGGCAGCCCGCGGCCTGCAGTTCGTCGACGGTGCCGATGACGACACGGTCAGGCATGGGGACCGTCCGGGGTGTGCCAGGCGACGATGGCATCGGTGTCGACGTGGCGGGGGAGCGTGCCGAAGGCCCGGCCGCCCTCGCCGCCGAGTCGGGTGGCGCAGAACGCCTCGAGCGTCTCGGCGTGGCCCGTGTCGACGAGGAGCGCGGCCTGCAGGGCCAGGGCCAGCCCCTCGACGATCCGGCGAGCCCGCATCTCGAGGTCGTCGAAGTCGGTGAGCTCCTTGGCCAGCACTTCGACCGCGTTGTCGAGACGGTGGTCGGCGCCACCCACCGAGCGCAGGCGGTCGAACAGCACGTCGAGGGAGTCTGGGTTTCGCCCGATGGCTCGCAGGACGTCGAGGCACATGACGTTGCCCGAGCCCTCCCAGATGCCGTTGACCGGCGCCTGGCGGTAGACGCGAGGCAGACCCGACTCCTCGACGAAGCCGGCGCCGCCCAGGCACTCCATGGCCTCGGCGGTCTGCGCCGGCGCCCGCTTGCAGAGCCAGTACTTGAGCACCGGGGTGGCCAGCCGCCGCAGCGCCAGTGCCTCGTCGTCGCCGGCGCGGGCCCGGTCGAACAGGCCGGCCAGCCAGATGGCGCTCACCGTCGCCGCCTCGGACTCGATGGCCAGGTCGGCGAGCACGTTGGCCATCAGCGGCTTGTCGACCAACCGACCGCCGAACGCGTCGCGGTGGGAGGTGTGGTGGATGGCTTCGGCCGTGGCTCTGCGCATGATCGCGGCCGAGCCCAGCGAGCAATCGAGCCGGGTGTGGTTGACCATCTCGATGATCGTGCGCACGCCCGCGCCTTCGTCGCCGATCATGCGGCCCCACGTGTCGGCCAGCTCGATCTCGCTCGACGCGTTCGAGCGGTCGCCGAGCTTGTCCTTCAGCCGCTGGATGCGGAACACGTTCGGGGTGCCATCAGGGGTCCAGCGGGGGACGAGGAAGCAGCTGAGCCCGCCGGGCGCCTGGGCCAGCATGAGGAAGGCGTCGCTCATCGGTGCCGAGCAGAACCACTTGTGCCCGGTCAGCAGGTGCTCGCCGCCCGGCCCGCCGCCGTTCACCGCCACGGCGGTCGTCGTGTTGGCCCGCACGTCGGAGCCGCCCTGCTTCTCGGTCATCGCCATGCCGCAGGTGAGGCCGGCCTTGGTCGGCGCAGGGGCGAAGGTGCCGTCGTAGGTGCGGCTGACGATGCCCGGCTCCCACTCGGCCGCCACGTCGGGTTGATGCCGGAGGGCCGGCAGCACCGAGTAGGTCATGGAGATCGGGCAGATGTGGCCGCCGTCGACCTGGTACCAGGTGATCATCTTGGCCGCACGAGCCACATGGGCCCCCGGACGGTCCTCGGCCCAGGGGGCGGCATGGAGCCCGTGGCCGATCGCCACCCGCATCAGGTCGTGGTAGGCGGGGTGGTACTCGACCTGGTCGATGCGGTGGCCGTAGCGGTCGTGGGTGTGGAGCACCGGCGGGTTGGCGTTGGCCTGCTCGCCCCACCTCTGGGCCGGAGCCGACCCGGCCAGGCGGCCCAGCTCGTGCAGCTCGTCGGTGGCCCACGTCGCTCCCTCGCGCTCGACGGACTCCCGGAGCGTGCGATCGGTGCCGAACACGTCATGGCCGGTGAGCGGCGGCGCCTGATTGGTCACCTCGTGCGTGGCCAGCGGATCTCGGTGCATGGCGATCCTCCCTGGTGGCCTCGAGCATCGGGCCGGGTCCCATTGTGCCGCCGTGTTCCCGACGGCGGAGTCCGGGGACCTCGGACCCTGGCCGCCTGGACCGAAGCGGTCGACGATGCAATTCGCGGAGGTGAGCTGATGGATGACTTCTACACGACCTTCTTGCGGAGACTTCCTCGTGACGAGTGGGGTCACCCCGTCCTTCCGACGCCCGAGAGGATCAGTCGCCGCGACTACGCGGCCCGCTTGCTCACGCTCCAGATCGAGCTGGTGAAGATGCAGCAATGGGCCACGTCGAGCAACGAGCGTGTGCTCCTGCTCTTCGAGGGACGCGACACGGCCGGGAAGGGCGGCACGATCCAGCGCATGCGCGAGCACATGAACCCGCGCTCCGCTCGCCACGTTGCCCTTCCCGTCCCCAATGAGACGGAGGGCGGACAGTGGTACTTCCAGCGGTACGTCGAGCAGCTCCCCACGCGCGGTGAGATCACGTTCTTCGATCGCTCCTGGTACAACCGGGCCGGCGTCGAGCGCGTCATGCAGTTCGCCACCGACGTGCAGGTGACGCGATTCTTCGAGCAGGTCGTGCCCTTCGAGCGGTTCCTCGTCGACGACGGCATTCATCTCATCAAGATCTGGCTGTCGGTCGGACGCGAGGAACAGGCGCGCCGACTGAGCGCACGACGCCGCGACCCGCTCAAGCGGTGGAAGCTCAGCCCGCTCGACGAGCGAGCTCCGTCGCTCTGGGAGGACTACACCCTTGCCGCGCTCGAGCTGTTCCGTCGGACCGACACGCCCGACACTCCGTGGTGGTTCGTGAACAACAACAACAAGCGGGTGGGACGGCTCAGCGTCATCCAGCACGTGCTCAGCCTCCTGCCCTACGACGCCAAGGACGAAGCCGCACTCGGCACTGCCCGGCCAGACATCGTGGCGCCGGTGCGGGCGCTCCTCCCCACGATCGCGCCGGACGTCTGACGCCAAACGCGAACCTGCTCCCCATCTGAAACCTGTGCACTGATCCACAGCATGTGTCGATCGGTGCACAGATTTCGTCAGGAGAGACGGCGCTCAGCTACAACGTGGCGCGATTCCCATTGGCAGTTCACCCACCGTCGGGTGACCGAACCATCATGATCCTCCACACGGCGAACGCCCGTCTCTCCGTGCTCGGACGTCCAGCGCCGTCCGCGAACAACCGAAGCGCATCCACCGCAGTTATGAGACCGTCCCATATCGGTCGTTCACGACCACCGCGGTGTGAGTCGCCTTGTGCGGGTCGACTCCGATGATTGCCTGCATCACTACCTCCGAACGTCCAGCGTGGGTGGGGACCGCAGGGGGCACTCCTGCTTCCAATCGTTCGGGCCTACTCCTCTCGTGAGCCACCCCGCGGCGAGACCCCGACCCGGATGCTCTTCGTTCGAAAGCCACACCACCGAAGCAGCCGGCAGGCCCTTCGCGAGCAACCCGGACCGGGACCCCTGAACGCTACGAAACAGCCGTAGCCCCTACCTCACATTCTCAAGCAGGCCCATTCGGGATGCACGCGGTCGACCGCGAGGAGCGCGTTCTGGGGCACCTGATCTGGGGGCACCGATCCGTCCGCTGCTTCCGGCACGATGCGGCGTACTCCCGGCAGACTACGCCGCCTCCGCGGCGAGTCGGAGCTGGGGAGAACTGCGTGAAGTACGCCGTCACTGTCGGGACGGGTCGGCGTGACTGAGTTCGACCATCCATGGATCGAGTGCAGCGATCCGAGCGAGGGATGCCCTTGCCGATTCTCGCCACGTTTCGTCGTGGAGGTTCGAGTCGGCCGGCTCACCAGACCGCAGCTCCTCGGCGTGGAAGGCACATTGTCCGCCAATGACGAGCGTGCCTCGCTCGTCCTCGACCACCACGGACTGGTGCCCGGGCGTGTGTCCCGGGGTGAAGAGAAGACGAACACCGGCAGCGATTTCGGCGTCGCCTTCGATGACACGCAGACGAGAGGCCGGAATCGCCGCCCAATCGGGGACCGTGTAGCCGGGGGCTTCGGCGGCTTCGAGTTCGGCGGCCTGCACGTAGACGGGTGCCTGGAAGGCTGACGCTTGGCCGCAGTGGTCGAAGTGGAGGTGGGTGAGTACTACGGCGTCGATGTCGTCCGTCCTGAGGTCCTCCCGGGCCAACAACTCGCCGATGGGAACCGTGTCCGGGCCGTACCACTCGTCGATCAGATCGTTGTGCAGCCCGACGCCAGTGTCGACGAGGACCGTCCCCGCCGGGTGCCGTACGAGCCAGACGTGGATCGGGAAGGCCTCGAACGCGTCGTGCTCTGGGTGCCAATCCGGAACCCGGGTGATCTGGCCGACGACGAGCCGGGTGACCTGACTGGACATGAGGCCCTCAGGTTAGAACCGCTCCGGAACACTGCCGAAGATGCACACGCTCGACGAGCATGCAGCAACCGGCAAAGGACGCCGACGACGGCGAGGAGGTCGGCCTGGGGAGAACTGAGCGAAGTTGCTCGCGTGGGCCCAGCGCGGCGGTCTACGTGCGCCACTAGGGTCAAGGCCTCATCGAACCCGAGGGGGACGAGTGGCATTTCTAATCACGCACTTCTACGAGGGTGGCACGGCGGGGCAATACCAGGTGGTCCTCGACGCTGCGCACCCAGCAGGCGGCGGCCTACCAGCGGGCCAGGTGTACCACGCGGCCGGACCTACCGACGGTGGATGGCTCATCGCCGCAGTGTGGGACTCGAAGGACTCCTTCGACAAGTTCCTCACGGAGACCCTCCTGCCAAAGCTGCACGATGTGCAGGGCGGGTTCGCTGGCCCTCCGCAAGAACGCACCGCGGAAGTCGCCAATCTCGTCACCGCCTGACCTGGCTAGCACGCCCAACGCCACTGTGCCTGCCGACAGCCGTCTCGCCCGTGAGCGAAAGGCGCTGGACTCGGCGGTAGAAGAAGGCGCGCCCGAATCGGTAGCAGGCCGAGAAGCGGCAGATGTCATCGCCTCGTCGGCGAGGTCGTCCTGGGGAGAAGTGTGCAAAGTACGCCGCACAGGTCCACGACGGGGATTACGACGTACCCGTGGTCGCTCACCCAGCTCGCAGAACTGCTGGACTAGGACACTGTGCGCGACGCTCGACTCATTCTCACCTGCGGGTTGCCGGCGGCGGGTAAGACCGCACTAGCGAGGCAGCTAGCCGCGGACCGGGGCGCCGTGCGCCTCACGAAGGATGAATGGCGTCTGGGCGCTCGGCTCCACCCCCTGGGACGCGCCGACCCAGGAGAAGGTGGAACATGAACTCTGGCAGCTCGCCCAAGAGATTTTGCGCCTTGGCCTGAGCGTCGTCCTCGATTTTGGGCTCTGGGCGCGGATCGAACGTGACGAGATGCGATCCGTGGCTCATGGCCTTGGTGTCGGCGTCGAATTGCACTACCTCGACGTGCCTGCCGACGAACTCTGGCGGCGCATCGATGCACGGAACTCGCAGCCACCCTGGGACAGCTACCCGATCCGCCGCGCCGACCTCGACGGGTGGCTACCACTCTTCGAGGCGCCCGATGCTGCCGAGCTGGCCTTGTTCGACCCTCCACCAGGATCGAACTGAGCCACCACCGAGACGGCAGATAATGCTCAGCTCGACGTTTCAACCGAGGCGAGTACATCGTGCCGAAGTAGTGCACCGACCCGCTCCTGCGGAGTGCCCCAGAACGCGTCGGGCCCGAGCCTGCTGGAAGGTGTCCCCGAACGCCGGCACCGTGACACTCTCGCCGCTGGGCAGATCTGCCCATCCGGGGCGCCCGAGTGAGCCTCGCATCCGTCCTTCGCTCGGCGGGGGAACGAGAACTGATACCGCACTTCGCGATCGCGAACGCGGTGACCGTGCTGAGCCGACTCACCGGCACCTTCGTCGCCGTCCACCTCACCTGAGCGCCCGCACCCGGCCCTCCGCCCCTGGATCAGGTCTTGGTGGGCGGGCGACAGATTTGGTTCGAGCGTCTCACGCGGCTCGCACACGCTGGGCTTACGCTCTGACGGATGGAGTACCGCCCGGATGACGTGGCATGGCTTTTGAAGGAATGGGTCGACAGTACGAAGGGCGGTGGAGAATACATGACTTGGCGGCGCTTCGTCGGCCGCTACCCGGGCAGGAGCGACCTGGCTTGGCTGTGGGGCCTGATCGATTGGGCTGTCGACGGTGGCTACCTGACCGTGGTTCCCGAGGGTGAACCGTCGCCAGATCCGGACTCGCCGGTGACGTGGGATCGATGGCAGCTGACGGCGAAGGGCCGCGTCCTTGTTGGCAACGGGCCTCAGGGGTAGGCGGCGTCGACCTGGGCAACCGCACCGGGGGGACACTCGGGTCGTGGCTTGTGCCCCAGATCGCTGGCTTCGCGCCACCCAGTAGCCCCCCGCCCCGCAGTTCGTCGGGCTCGACGGCCGACGTCGGGTCGTAGGCTCAGGGCATGCCGGACGAGCGGATGCTCCAGGGGATCCACCACCTTGGCCTGACGGTCAGGGACGTGGAGGCGAGCGCAGCGTGGTACGGGGACGTGCTCAACTTCCGCCGCGTCGATTCCTACGCATCGCCGGATGGCGCCCGACGCAAGGTCTTCCTCCGCCACGACGGGCTCCGAACGCGGCTCGGGCTCACGGAGCATCGAGGTGGGGACCTGGGCGCCTTCGACGAGACGAGGGTGGGCCTGGACCACCTCGCGTTCGAGGTCGCCGAGCGGGACGAGCTCGACGCCTGGGAGGCGCGGTTGACGGCGGCCGCCGTCCCGCATGCGCCGATCGCGCCAGCGAACTCCATCCCGGGCGCGGTGGTGCTGGTCTTCCGCGACCCGGACAACATCCAGCTCGAGCTGTTCGTTGACCCGGGCACCTGATCGTTGGGCCGCGGGCGGCGGGCCTCGTGTGCAGAGGGCTTGTCAGAGGCCCCGAGGAACGCCGGGGGGAGCCCGGAGTCGAGCTTCACGGACCAGTCGGGTCCAGGTGTCCCAGAACACCGCCCCGCTGCGCCCCTGATCCGCGGCGAAACCGCATCCCCGAACGCCGGGTCGGTGACAGTGATCAACGCGAGACGGCGTCGTATCCGATGCCGAGGGTCTCGCAGCACTGACGAATGCCAGGGCCATCGTCGCGAGCGGACACCAGAAGACGCCCCTGGGTGTCGATCGCCGCTGCGACCGCCTCGGCGCCGAGGGTCGACAACCCGTGATGGTCACTGCTTAGCTCACCCATCCGCCACGCCAGCTGCCTCATGGGGACGACCACCACCTCGTCAGGAAGAGCGACCAGTCCTGCAATCAGCGCGCGTCGCTCCTCCACTGCCCATCCCTGTAGGAGAGCCCCACTGCTTGCTCGCGCTGCGCTCTTGCAGAGCCTCGCGTACCAGAGGTTGGTGGTTGCCACCTGGTCTCCATTGATCGCCTCCACCAGGGCGGTGTCGCGTCTCGCCATCCAGTCGCGCAGCAGATGGTCATCGAGAACGACGGTCACGTCGTGGCGAGGTCTGGATCGTCCTCTGTAGCGACCGCGGCGTAGTGCGCCTCCGCTGGCAGCACCTCGTCGAGCAACCGCGCGGCGCCACCGGCGGGCACGGTGAGAACACCGAACCCGAGATCGATGACGTCGACCGGACCACCGTCGTCGAGGTGCCACCGGTGCCGGACATCCGCTGGCAGGCTCATCTGACCCGAGGACGAAACTCGGAAGGTTTCGGTTTTCATCGGCGACCAGCTCTCACTTGGTGGAAACGACAGTGCACCAAGTGTAGGCCGACGAGAAGGCTCGCCTCAAGAGTGGACCGTCACAGAACGCCGGGTCCGCGGGACGTTCCCGCAGGAACTCTGCCGGGACAAGCAGCGACCTCGAGCGGTCCCGCGGGACCTCTAGACGTAGCTGCATGGACAGACATGGCCTGGGCCAGATCGTCCCGTAACGCTGGCGGTGGGCTAGTCAGTTCGAGCCAGCCGACAAGGCCCCTCCCCCGACGAAGGAGCTGTGGCTGCCCCCGCCCTCTACGCGATCCATCGAAGCCACGAGCCAAGCTTCGACTCGCCCCGGTCGCGGATTCAGGTCGGCGCCGACGGGAGATTGAACGACTTGACCCAGTCTGGGTGGATCTTGATGATCTCCCGCGAGAACCCGTCACCCGGCGGTTCGACATCTGCCAGCGCCTCAGCAGTGCCGCGGATCTCGAGGTAGTGCGGGTCCCATCCAGAGGACGTGTCGACCGTGTCGACGACGAACGCGACCCGCGATCCTGCACTCACGTTGCGGAACTTCTTGGTGTCGCCCATGTGCATGCCGCCGATGTCGATGGTGTCGTCGGCCCGAACGAAGTAGGTCACCGGGGCGTTTCCGACGACCCCGTCGGGCGACACCGTCGCCAACCGTCCGAGTCGCTGGCCGGCCAGCCAGGCCCGCTCGTCGGGTGAGAACCCCGTGAATGCCATGTCGCACCTCCGGTCAGGAGCATGCGCTCCCCTCGACGACTGGCCTCAGTCTGCTCTGCTCTGTCCCAGAACCTACGGGCGACCGCTGACGTCGGAGTCGCGAACCGCGATTCACCCGCGCACCCGCCCCCAATGATGAGGGCCTCCGAGAAAGCCCGTCACCCCTGGCAGAGGTGTCCCGGGATCAGTCCCTTCCTTCGCGCTAGCCGATCCTTTCAGCGAAACAGCGGACGCGACCGGGCGCCACCGGCCCGCACGCCGGCGTGAGCACTTCGGGCGGCGGGTTGCCGGCGACCTGGGGGCTGGCGGCGGCGGACCCGGCGGGACAGGTGCTCGTGACGAACGGTCCAGTGCCGAACGCCGCCGTGCCGCATGGCGTGCCCAGTCCGGTCGGCCCGTCGTATCCGGCTGCACCGGTGCACAGGTAGCTGCCACCACACGATCCGTTCGCTCCGGCGGTGATGTCGAAGAGCGACGAGGTGTTCGCGTACGTGGAGGCGATCGAGGAGTCCGGGTAGGCCAGCGCGTAGACGCTGGCGATGATCGGTGACGCCAGGCTGGTGCCGCCGTAGTCGTAGAACCCTGGAGTGACCCCGTAGCTGTCATAGATGGTCTCCCCGGGAGAACCGGCGAGGGCCGACACATCGGCGATCGTGCGGTTGGCGCAGGATGCGTCGTGCTGCCATGCCGGTTTGAGCACCTGGCTGGAGCATCCGCTGCCCGCGCCGCTCCAGACGGTTTCGGACCAGCCTCGGGCGCTGGTGTCGGCGGTCAACTGGGTGCCGCCGACGGCAACGACGCCCGCTGCGCTGGCCGGGTAGCTCGTGCCGTAGCCGTTGTCTCCCGTGGAGGCCGTGGTCATGATCCCGGCGTGGGTGAAGTGGCTGTCCAAGGTCTGCTCGCCGGAGAACTCACTGCCACCGAAGCTGTTGGAGATGGCGGTGGGGTTCCGGGCTGCGGCGGTGTCCTCGGCGGTGCCCAGATTGGCGAGGGAGTTGTTGTTGGCCTCGACGAGCGTGATGTGGCAGAGGGGGCAGATGGCCGAGACCGTGTCGAGGTCGAGCGAGATCTCCGTGCTCCAACCCGCGTCGGGCGCCGGGTAGCTGCCGGCCACACCGGACTGGTTGAGCTTGCTGAAGCAGCCATTGGCGGTCGTGCACGGCGGCAGTCCGTACTGGGCGCGGTAGATGGCCAGGTCGGATTCGGCGTGGGGGTCGTCGTAGGCATCGACGATGGCCACGGTGCGCCCCGAGCCGGCCACCTGGGACGGCAACCGGTACGCGTCCTGGAGCTGGCACGGGCTGAGACCGGCATAGGGGTTGGCCGGGCAGGTCGGCCGGGTGAACACCCATGGCTGGTAGGCATACATCTTCGCATCGGTCGAGCCGATGTAGACGACCCCGTTCACCACCGCAGGCGACGAGAAGACGGTGTTCCCCGTGATGGTGGTCCACTTGACCGCCCCCGTCGATGCGTCGAGCCCGTACACCTTGTCGTCGTAGGAGCCGATGTAGACGACCCCGTTCGCCACCGCAGGCGATGATGCGATGGTGCCGCCGGTGGTGGTCGTCCACCTGATCGCCCCGGTCGATGCGTCGAGGGCGTACACCTTGGCGTCATGGGAGCCGATGTAGAGGACCCCGTTCGCCACCGCAGGCGATGATTCGATGGAGCCGCCGGTGGTGGTGGTCCACGTGATCGCCCCGGTCGATGCGTCGAGGGCGTACACCTTGGCATCGGTCGAGCCGATGTAGACGATCCCGTTGATCACCGCGGGCGACGAAACGACGGAGCTGCCGGTGCTGGTCGTCCACTTGACCGCTCCGGTCGCCGCGTCGAGCGCATACATCTTGGCATCATCGGAGCCGATGTAGACGACCCCGTTGACCACCGCGGGCGACGACACGACGACGTCACCGGTGCTGGTCGTCCACTTGATCGCGCCGGTCACCGCGTCGAGCGCGTACACCTTCTGGTCGTTGGAGCCGATGTAGACGACCCCGTTCGCCACCGAAGGCGACGAGAAGATGGTGTTCCCGGTGGTGGTCGTCCACTTGATCGCGCCGGTCACCGCGTCGAGCGCGTACACCTTCTGGTCGTAGGAGCCGATGTAGACGACCCCGTTCGCCACCGCGGGCGACGATGCGATGGTGCCGCCGGTCGCGGTCGCCCACTTGACCGCCCCGGTCGAGACGTCGAACGCGTACACCTTGCCGTCAAAGGAGCCGATGTAGGCGACGCCGCTTGCCACGGCAGGCGACGAGTCGATGAGGCCGCCGGTGCTCGCGGTCCACTTGGAGGTCAGCGATGCGACGTTGTTCGTCCCGATGGTGGACTCCTGGGTCTGGACTCCGCCGTGCTTCAGGTCAGCCCGGAACTGGGTCCAGTCGCACCCCACGGCCACCAATACAAGCGCGGCAAGAAGCGCCAACATGCGAAGTCTCTTCACCCGCGTGACCTCCTCCGAAGCGATCCCGAACACAGGGGGTTCGCTGGACGGAGGCCGGACACTCGGCCGTTCTTCGTCCCCGGCTAACCACTGTAAGTGGACATGCTAGCGCGACGAGTGAGCTACACCAGCTGCAGGGCCGGGCCGCCGGTCAGTCCGTTGTCGCGGCATGAGAACGGCTCGGCCACCTGGCTCGAGGAGCACAAGTCGGTCGGCGAGCTCGCTGCGATCAAATGCGGCGCGGAGGTCGTCGGGGCCTTCGGTGAAGTGTGACCAGCCTTCGCAATGGAGTGGCACGACGTGGGCGGCGCCGAGGATCCGGCTTGCCTCCACGGCTTGGGCGCTCGTGAGAGTGAGGTAGGCGTCGCCGAGCAGCGGGGTGCGGGCCGCGCCCGCGAAGAGCACTGCCACGTCGACCGGGCCGACCCGGTCAGCGATTTGGCGAACGACATCGAGCGAAGCGTTGTCGCCGCTGACGTAGGTCGTGGGCAGCCCATCGCCGGAGAGAAGGAAGCCGCGTACCTCGCCGGTGAGGTGCTCGGTGCCGGCGGGACCATGTTGGGCGGGTAGGCCCGTTACGCGTAGTGCCCGATGGCCGGGTGCGTGGAGTTCGATGCGTTTCCACGGCGCGAGCTCGATCGCGTGTCCGCCGAGGCGCGCCACCGCGGAGGCAGTCGTGAGCACCATGGGCGCTCGGTCGAGATACACGCGACCGCTGTGGTCGAGATTGTCGGGGTGCTGGTCGTGCGACAGGAGCACGGCGTCCACGTCACCGATCTGGTCGGGTTGCATCGCGGCAGCGCGTGTCTTGTTGAGCGCTCTGCCGCCGATCGGATAGCTGCCCGGGCGGTCGAAGGTCGGATCGGTGAGCAGGCGGTGCCCGCCGAGCTCGAGGACGGCTGAGGGGCCGCCGATCGTGTGGACGCAGAGCGCGTGGCGTTTGTAGGTGTTCATGGGCTCTTCCTGGTCAGTTGGGGTGGAGTGCATGCGATGACACTCCTGTGACGGAGACGATCATGGAAGTGGCCCGAAAGCCATTGCACGATGGTTTTCAGCCACATAGGTTGGGGAGTGTCCCGGGACCCGCACACGGTCGCTGTGTTGGTGTTCGACCGCGCCCCGCGTTCGAGACGGCGGTGCCGATCAGCGTGTTCGGCATCGATCGCACCGATACCGGGGCGCCGCCATTCGCGCTCCGCGTCGTTGCCGGCGACCCCGGCCCGATGACGACCACCGGCGGGCTCGTGATCCGGCCACCGCATGGCCTCGACGCTCTCGACGACGCCGGTGTTGTCGTGGTGCCGACCTGGCGCGATGTCGACGAGAACCCGCCCGGCGAGGCCCTCGACCGGCTGCGTGAAGCCCACACAGGCGGCGCCACGATCGTCGGCTTGTGTCTGGGCGCGTTCGTGCTGGCCGCCGCCGGCCTGCTCGATGGACGGCCGGCGACGACGCACTGGCGCTATGCGCCCGCGCTGGCGCGCCGCTACCCCGCCATCGATGTCGACGCGTCAGTGCTCTACGTCGATGACGGCGACATCCTCACCTCAGCCGGTACGGCCGCCGGCATCGACGCGTGCCTTCATCTGGTCCGGCGCGAGTTCGGGGCCGAGGCGGCGGCAGCGATCGCACGGCGCATGGTTGTCCCTCCTCACCGCGCCGGTGGCCAGGCGCAGTATGTGGAGGCGCCCGTGGTCTCTTCCGAGCGGGCCGGCCCTTTCGACGACGTCATGGCCTACGCCATCGCGCACCTCGACGAGGACGTCACCGTAGAAGATCTCGCCGAACGCGTGTTCATGAGCCGCCGCTCGTTCGACCGGCGCTTCCGCGACGTCTGCGGGACGTCACCGCTGCAGTGGCTCCTGCATCAGCGGGTGCTGCGCGCCCAGCAATTGCTCGAGACGACCGACCTCGGCATCGACGTGGTGGCCGGCAAGGTCGGGTTCAGCAGCGGCATTGCGCTGCGTCCGCATTTCCGCCGGATGGTCGGTGTCGCCCCCCAGGCGTATCGCCGCGCGTTCCGGCCCGGCGGGTGATCGGCTCGACGTTCCACACAAACGGGCTCAGTTGATCGTCGGGCGCTGCCACTCGTACTCCATGCGCGTGCCGACCCGCGCGGCGATCTCAGCAGAGCACTCGCGCTCGACGAGCCACAGAGCAAGGTCGATGCCGCTCGTGACACCGCCGCTCGTGATGAGGTCTCCGTCGTCGACAACACGTTCCCTCACGAGGTGGGCGCCCGTCGCGGTCAGGTCGGACCAGGCCGCGTGGTGCGTTGCTGCTCGTCGGGTCCCTATGGCACCAGCATGAGCGAGGAGCATGGTGCCCGTACATACGCCTGCCATGATTCGTGAAGTCGTCGCGGCGAGCGCGAGAAGCGGCAGCCAATCACCGCGGCGGTACTCGCCCCATGCGCCGACGTCGGCGCGGGCGGCCCACCCGCCTCCTGTGACCACCACGATCTCCGCGGCACCCGGTTCGTAGCGCGCGTCCGGAACGAACCGCAGACCGTACGCGCCGCGGACCTCGACCTGGTGCTCACGGGTCACCAGCTGCACCGTCAGATCGGCGCCCAGGTCCGCCGCGCTGCGAAGCACCTCGAGCGGACCGAACGCGTCCATCTCGTCGAGACCGTCGTACACGATGATGTCGATCAGCATGCAGGCACCGCCTCTCGATTCACATGCCCTACCGAGCTGCGAGTGGAGTCTGTCGAATCTCGATGGTCGGTGCGGCGACTTCGTCGAGCCGGCGCAGAAGGTGCATTCGTATAACTTGGCCGTCGGAGGCGTCGCGTGTGCATTCCGCGCCGCGAAGCGCGCCCCGCCCTCGTGCCCTCGTGGGGGGTGCGCGAAACCCACCTGAGCAGCGGTGGAGCGGGTGCGACGGGAACGGATCCGACGGGCTTGGGAACGTGTCCCGTCGGCCCCGCTTTGACTCCTGCTGACAGGTCTTGGCCGCTTCTGGCCAATTCTCCAGGGTCCCACCGGTGGTTTGTGGGGTCTGTCGTCAGCGGCGGTTCGCCTGTCGCCGGCGAGCGAACGCTTTTTGTGCCGTGTCAGCGGCGATGACCGCGGGAATGGCCATGAGGGCTACCCCGAACCCGGCCCACGTCGGGCCGGCCTGGCCCAGGATGTGCGCTATGGGCGGGAAGTACAGGAACACCAACAGCATCCCCAGCTCAGCGGCGAGGGCCGCGAGGAGGAACCGGTTGCTCCCCCATCCGACTCGCCAAACCGGGCGAACGGTGCTCCTGCAGGCGAAGGCGTTCGCCATCTGGCCGAGAACCACGGCGGTGAAGGCTGCACCCGAGGCCGACCGCAGCGTCGCACCGGTGGTGAAGGCGTCACCGGGTCGCCAGCCCGATGCCCAGAAGACCGCAACGAAGGCAGCCAGTTCGACGACCGCCTCGACGGGGCCCAGCACGCCGAAGGCCCGGGCGAAGAGTCGCCGGTCGGTGAGATGCCGGTGGGTCGGTGGGTTGGTCAGGAGGTGGGCTCCCGGCACCTCTGTTCCGAGGGCCAGCGCGGGGAGGATGTCGGTGCCGATGTCGAGGGCGAGGATCTGCAATACCCCGATGGCAAGTGGAAACCGGCCGCCTGACAGCGCCCACGCCACGAACGGCGCCAACTCGGCCACGTTGTCGGTGAGGTGATACGTCAGGAACCGACGGATGTTGGCGAAGGTGGAGCGGCCCTGCTCCACGGCGGCGACGATGGTGGCAAAGTCGTCGTCGAGCAGCACGACATCGGCCGCTTCGCGGGCGACGTCGGTTCCCGAGTGGCCCATGGCCACGCCGATTGCTGCTTCCCGCAGGGCTGGCGCGTCGTTGACCCCGTCACCGGTCATTGCCACCACGTGTCCGCGCCGGTGGAGCGCCCGGGCGATCCGCAGCTTGTCCTCGGGAGCGACACGCGCCAGAACCACCCCGTCGCGATCGACCAGCACCCCGAGTTCGGCCTCGTCGGCCGGGAGGTCACGACCCAGGAGGACGAGCTCTGCGCCAGTGGCGAGCTCCACCTCGCGGGCGATGGCCAGCGCCGTCGCCGGATGGTCGCCAGTGATCATCCCGACCCGGATCCCAGCCCGACGGCAGGCGGCGATGGCCGCGGCCGCCTCCCGCCGGGGCGGGTCCTCCAGTGCGACAAGGCCGAGGAGGGTCAGGCCGGACTCGGCCTCGTCGCTAGTGCGTGGCGGATGGTCGGACTCGATCGGCCGGCGGGCAACCGCCAGGACCCGCAGACCCCGCGCCGCAAGCTCCTGGAGCGCTTCGAGAGCGCCTTCGGAATGCGTGCACAGCGGGAAGATCGCATCGGGCGCCCCCTTCACGAGCACCTGTCCGTCGACGACGACCGACATCCGTCGCCGGCGGGCGTCGAACGGGAAGCGGGTGCTTCCCGCCACCATGCCCGCATCGATGTCGCTATCCGCCCCGACCCTCCGGGCGAGTGCGTCGAGGGCGGCCTCCATCGGATCGCCTCGGGCCACCCATCGCCCATCTCGTTCGGTCACTCGCCCCGTCGAGCACTGCTTCGCGACCTGTGCTGTGTCCCGTAGCGCTTCGGCCACCTCGGGCGGCGTACAGTGCACGTCGGCAACCGGCTCGTATCCTCGCCCGTCGATGACGGCGCGGCCCTCGGGCATCCAAACCTCGACCACCGTCATCTGGTTCTGGGTCAAGGTGCCGGTCTTGTCGGTGCAGATGAAGGTGGTCGAGCCCAGCGTCTCGACCGCCTCGAGGTGCCGCACCAGGGCTTTGCGTGCCGCCATGCGCTGCGCTCCGACCGCGAGCGACAGCGTCACCGTGGGGAGCAGCCCGCAGGGCACGACCGCAACCGTCACCCCGACGGCGAAGAGGAACCCATCCGAGGCGGCCGTCCCCGTCATCAGCGCGGCTGCGAAGAACACGACCCCCACGGCCACGGCCACGGCGGCGATGATCCGCGAGACCCGGTCGAGCTCCAGCCGCAGCGGACTCGGCGGCGGCCGCTGCAACTGGCTCAGACCGGCGATACCAGCGAGCCGGGTACCCGAGCCGGTCGCCACCACAGTGGCGTGGGCCTCTCCTTCCACGACGAAGCAACCGGCGAAAACGACTCCTCCCGGCGATGGGTGCTCCGGCACGCTCTCACCAGTGAGCGCCGAGCTGTCGATGGCGAGGGCGTGGACGACGTCGAGCCGCACGTCGGCCGAGACCCGATCGCCCTCGCCCAGCAGCGCCAGGTCGTCGCGCACCAGCTCCTCCGCAGCGATCTCGGTCGGCTGTCCGTCACGGATGACCGTGGCCCGGCGTGGAAGCAGATCTCGGAGTCGCTCGGCGGCGTGTGCGGCTCGTTCCTCCTGGATGAAGGCGAACACCCCGTTGAGGACGATCACCACGAAGACGGCGACACCGAGTTGGGGCAGGCCGGCGATGAAGGCGAGCGCTCCGGCCACCCAGAAGAGCAGGGCGAAGAAATGAACCATCTCCGCGAGGAGCCGTCGCCAGGCCGGGGTCACCGGTGGGACGGGGAGTTGGTTGGACCCTTCGGCGCGCGAGGCGAGCCGCTGCCTCGCCGGCAGTGAGGCCGATCCCGCTCACCGTGTCGTCAGACACCAACCGATGGCTTCCCCTGCTCGCCTTTCTCGCGACGGACCCGGCGCACCGCGATCGAGACCACCAGCGCCGACACCCCGGCCGCGATCACGACGGCCGCTGCCACCAGGGCGATGACTTCAGGAAGTCCCACGCTCATTGCCCTTCTGTCGGGCGTTCCTGGTCGTCGACCAGCCGACGACGCCTGCGATGCACGGTACCGGACGGCGTGCCGTGGTCGAGGTGGATGACGTCGCTGGTCAGGCTCGCAGCGGTGACCTCGAGCTGATCGGCCACGCCCTCGTCGTCAACGGCATCGCAACCACCGCTACGCCCGACGACGAGAACCCGACACCAGACGGCCGAACATCGCCGCGCGCCCCACTACGCTGTCCCCCCGATCGACGAGAAGGGGGTTTCGCGCCACCTTTTCGCCATCCCCGGCCCTCGTAGCTCAGTGGATAGAGCACCTCTCTCCTAAAGAGGATGCGCTGGTTCGATTCCGGCCGGGGGCACTCAGGAGTCGAAGGTGTAGGCCAGCACCTCACCGACCGAGCGGTAGCCGATGCGGCGGTAGATCGCGTTCGAGGTGGGGTTCGACAGCTGGGTGTAGAGCACGAGCGCGGTGGCTCCGTCGTCGAGCGCCCGCCCGCTGAGGAAGGCGACGAGCGAGGTGGCGTAGCCGTGGCCGCGCTGCTCGGGCGGCGTGTAGACGGGACCGACCCGCACGACGCCACCGATCGGGGAGGTGACGCGGGTGAGCGCGACCGGACCGCCGTCGTCCCACAGCCACATCAGTCCTTGGGCCACCCGCAGGCGCACGACCGTGTCGAGGTCGAGGGCGAGGTCGTGGTCGGTCTCGACGTGGAACGCCTCGAGCCAGCCGATGATGAGCCCGACCTCGTCGAGGGTCGCGGCGCGCGGCTGGCCGGGGGCCGGCGGAACCGGTTCGAGCCGATCGAGCCGGTAGATGCGCTCGCCCTCGCGTGGTGCCGCCCCGGTCGCCGCCTGCTCGGTCCACCTGCCGGTGAACGCGGCGGCCGTGCCGGCCTCGCCGGTGACGCCGGGGAGGTCGGGCACGTCGAGCAGCATCCGGTCGGCCAGCGCGTGAGCGGCGGCCGTGCCGGTCGGCACCAGGCCCGCCGCGAACCCCGGTGGTGACTGCCAGGCGTAGGCGGTGACGTCGGGCCCGTCGGTCACCCACCAGTAGCGGCCGGGCACCGGCTCGGCGATCCGCTCGTGGAGCACGGTGAGCGCCACGTTGTGCAGCACCGGGTCCCGTCCGAGGAGCTCGCCGCACACGGCCAACGCCTCGGTCGGGTCATCGGTGCGGTCGACGCGGAGCTCGGGCTCGGGGCGCTCGGACTGATCGGGCATCCCCGATGGTCGCGCCCCGAACCCGGGATCCGCTCGTGAGTTACGTGCAGGACTACCCGAACCAGCCCACGATGTCGGCGATGACGTTGGTCGTGCCCACCGCGTTGTAGATCTTCACGTTGTCGCTGCCCGAGGTGGGCACCTTGGTGATGGTCAGGTTGGGGATGGTGTCGTGCGCCGCCCAGTTGAGGTTCGACGCGTTGGGCACCGAGACGAGGTTGGCCGGGAACAGGGTGAGGAACCCGACGGTGCTCGTGTCGGTGACCGTCACGTTCATGATGACGGCCTGGGCGCCGCTGGCCGGGACGCCGGAGCCGTAGGTGTTGGTGACGTCGAGGCTGCGGGTGGTGCTCGGCCCCCAGGTGCCGGGCAGGTTGCCGGTGCTGGTCCGCGAGTCGAGCACGCGGGTGGGTGACAGCGCGTGGAAGCCGACGCCTCCGGCCCCGTAGTAGCCGACGACGTCGGCGATGACGTTGGCGGTGCCCACGGCGTTGTAGATCTTGATCTTGCCGAGCGTCGACGCATCACCGGTGCCGAGCCGCACCGTCACGAGGTTGGGGATGGTGTTGCCCGGCGACCAGTTGAGGTTCGACGCGGTCGGCACCGTGGTGACGTCCGCGGGGAACACGGTGGCGAAGCTGCCGGCGGTGGTGTCGGTGACGGTGAGGTTGAGCACCACGGCCGTCGAGCCGGAGGGCACGATGCCGGTGGTCGAGCCGACCACGTCGAGCGACGCGGGTGGTGTTGGCCGGCCACGGCGTGGTGTAGCCACCGATGTTGCCGGAGATGGGCCGGCTCTCGAGGATGCGGGTGGGCGGGGTCGAGGTGTAGCCCTGGCCCGAGATGGTGCCGTCGTCGTACCAGCCGACGACGTCGGCGATGACGTTGGTGTTGCCGGCCTCGTTGTAGATCGCGACCTTGCCGCCGGTGCCGACCTTGACCGTCACCAGGTTGGCGATGGTCTTGCCCGGACCCCAGTTGAGGTTCGACCCGGTCTGCGGGCGGGTGTTGCCGTTGGGGAAGAGGCTGAGGTAGCTGGGTGCGTCGGTGTCGGTGACGGTGACGTTGAGCACCACGGCGCTGACGCCGGTGGCGGGGATGCCCGAGCCGCCGGCGTTGTTGATCACCGGCACGGAGCGGGTCACGCCCGGGCCCCAGCGGGTGGTGTACCCGCCGATGTTGCCCGGGATGTTGCGGCTCTCGAGCACGCGGGTCGGGTTCACCGAGTGGAACTTGGTGGCCGAGCACGTGGTCATGGCGCCGATGGCCGCGTCGGCGTCGATGAGGCCCGAGCCCATGGCCCCGACCCCGAACGAGCCGACGGCCCGACCGGTGGCCTTCTGCGCGGCGAGCACGTCGGCCTGGTTGGCGCAGGGCTTGGCCTGGAACTGCAGCGCGGCCACGCCCGCGGCGTGCGGGGCGGCGGCCGAGGTGCCGAAGAAGCGGAACGGCGGGCCCGAGCCGAAGAAGAACGACGTCTGCCCGCCGTCGGTGGCCGCGATGTCGAGCGGCTTGGTCTGGCACGACGGCAGCGGGCCGGAGGCGACCAGCGTGCCGGTGACCGGGGCGTAGCAGTAGGTGGCCGGGCCCCGCGACGAGAACTTCTCGACCGTGGCCGAGTTGTTGTAGGGGACGGCGGCGGCGGTGCCGGCGTTGATGGCGGCGTTGTGGCCGAAGATGGTCGGGCCGATGACGTCGCTGCCGCTGCTGGTGTTGAACTGCGCGGCGGTCACCGGCGTCTGCGACGAGTCGGAGTTGCGGGCGAACATCACCATCTTGAAGCGGGGGGTGTTGCCGCCGGGGTGCGAGGGGTTCTTGAACCGGCCGACGAACACCTTGTACTGCTTGGCCACCCCCGAGTTGTTGTTGATGCCGAGGACCTCGCTGGCCGTGCGCGTGTCGTCCTGGGCATCCTGGCCGGCGGAGACGACCGCGTTGGCCGCGACGTCGACGAGGTAGAAGTCGTAGTCGGTGGGCACGTTCCACTGCGGTTCGTTCCAGCCGAGGGTGAGGATGAACTGCGAACCGTTGGCCACGGTGAAGGTGTCGCCGTTGGAGACGCCACCCGACGGGTCGAAGTCGTGGCAGTCGGAGAGCCCGCCGTCGAGCCACGGATCGAAGTTGATGGTGGTCGGGCAGGTCGTGGGCCGGTAGCCGCCGGCCGCCTCGTAGCTGCCGACGTCGTGGCCGACCGTCTGTCGATGACGTTCTCGTTGCCGGCCGAGGAGAAGTAGCTCACGCCCTGGGCGGTGACGTCGTTGACGGCCTTGGCCACGGTGCCGTCCTGGTACATCGGCTCGTCGAAGTAGGTGACGTCGTCGACGATGACCTTGGCGCCGTTCGTGGCCAGGCTGCGGATGTTGTTGGCGAACTGGCCCTCGCTCTGGCTGGCGGTGGCGAACGCCAGCGGCGAACCCGGCGCCATGTCGTGGACGATCTCGCATCATCCCTCGGCCCTCGTCCTCGCCACCGCTCGAGAGGTCCTGGATGACCTGCACCGGGGTGGTGTGGCCGCACGGGTTGGCCGCGCCGGGCAGCTCGCCGTTGGCGACGCCGGTGGCCGCGCCGCCGAGGTTGTCGTACGAGTCGGACAGCACGCCGACCTTCACGCCGGTGCCGTCGACGCTGAAGTCCGTGCGGGCGACGTCGGCCTTCAGCTGGGCGACGCCCTCGCTGATGACCGGTGAGCACACCACGTTGGTCTTGGCCCCGGACGCCGCGGCGGTCGAGCGAGCCGCTGAACCGACCGCCGGCTCGAGCTCCTCGTGCACGGCCTCGACGCCGGCCACCGAGGCGACCGCCACGAGCGACTCGGGCGCGACCGTGGCCGTGATGACCCGGGTGCCCGCGTCGATGTTGGTGATGGTGGCGCCGGCCGCGGCCAGCGCCTGCTGGGTGGCGTCGGACGGGTCGGCGACCCGGATGTCGACGACGTACCCGCCGTCGCGCACCATGAGGCTGCCGGGACCGCTCTCGGTCAGGCCCACGGCCGCCGATCGCTGGGCGGCCGACTGGGCCTGCAGCTGCGGGGTGGTCAGCTTGCTGAGCCGGCTCGACAGCACCGAGCTGCTGTGGCCGAACCCGGAGGCCGAGGCGTGGGCCACGATCGGCTTCGACCGGGCCTGGCTCGCCGCGCCGGCGACCGGCGCCGGACCGGCCGCCAGCAGGCCCGCCACCATCAGTGCCGGGACCGCGATGCTCCCGAACCGCTTCCAACCGTGCGTCATCTGCTGCCGCCTCGCGTGAGAAGGCGCATCCCATAGCGCCTCAGTGGCGCCGGACACTAGCGCCGCATGTGGTGCCCATGAGATCGCGAAACGATGACAGTTTCGTTACCGGTCAACTGGCGATCAGCCGAACCAGCCGACCACGTCGGCCAGCACGTTGGTCAGCCCGGCCTGGTTGAAGATCTTGACGTTGTCGTTGCCCGACGTCGGCACCTTGGTGATGGTCAGGTTGGGGATCGTCGCGCCGGCGGCCCAGTTGAGGTTCGACGCGTTGGGAACGCTCGACGCGCTCGGCGGGGAACAGGGTGAGGAAGCCGGCGGTGGTGGTGTCGGTGACGGTGACGTTCATGATCACGGCCTGCGCGCCCGACGCCGGCACGCCCGAGCCGTGGGTGTCGGTGACGTCGAGGCTGCGGGTCTGGCCGGCGGTCCAGCGGCCGACCAGGTTGCCGGTGCCGAAGCGCGACTCCTGGATGCGGACGGGGGAGAGCGGGTGGAAGGCGGCGCCCGCCGAGCCGTAGTAGCCGACCACGTCGGCGATCACGTTGGCGTTGCCGACCGCGTTGAAGACCTTGATCTTGCCGAGCGTCGACGCATCACCGGTGCCGAGCCGCACCGTGACCAGGTTCGGGATGGTCTTGCCGGCCGACCAGTTCAGGTTCGACGCCGTGGGCACCGACGTCACGTCGGCCGGGAACAGGGTGAGGAAGCCGCCCGTGGTGGTGTCGGTGACCGTCACGTTGAGCACGACCGCGGTGGCGCCGGCCGGCACCACGCCGGTGGTCGAGCCGGTGACGTCGAGCGTGCGGGTGAGCCCGGTCGACCACGGGGTCGTGAAGCCGCCGATGTTGCCCGAGTTGGGCCGGCTCTCGAGGATGCGGGTCGGGCTGGTCGGCGTGTAGAGCGTGCCCCCGGCCACGTTGGCCGCCGCGTCGGCGTCGTACCAGCCGACCACGTCGGCGATGACATTGGTCGAGCCGGCCGCGTTGAAGAAGCTGACCTGGCCGCCGGAGCCGACCTTGACGGTGACGAGGTTGGCGATGGTGGTGCCGGGTCCCCAGTTGAGGTTCGACGCGATGGGGGTGGCCTCACCGGTCGGGAACACGGTGAGGAACCCGGCGGTGGTCGTGTCGGTGACGGTGACGTTGAGCACCACCGCGCTGACGCCGGTGGCGGGCACGCCCGAGCCGTTGGTGGCGGTCACGTCGACCGGGCGGGTGACGCCCGGGCCCCACGGCGTCGTGTAGCCGCCGGTGTTGCCGGGGATCGGTCGGCTCTCGAGCACGCGGGTCGGGTCGACGGGGTGGAACTTCGTGCCGGTCGTGGTGGGACAGGTGGCCAGCGCACCGACCGCGGCGTTGGCGTCGACGAGGCCCGAGCCGACCGCGCCGATGCCCGACGTGCCGACGGAGCGGGCCGTGCTGCGCTGCGCGGAGAGGATCTGGGCCGGCGTGGCGCAGGGCCGGGCGTCGAGCATGAGCGCGCCGACCGCGGCGGCGTGGGGTGCCGCGGCCGACGTGCCGTAGAAGCGGAAGGGCGGGCCCGACCCGTAGAAGAACGAGGTCTGCCCGCCGTCGGTGGCGGCGAAGTCGAGCGGCTTGGCCTGGCAACCGACGGCCGCGGCCGGGGTGGTGGTGCCCGTGACCGGCGCCCAGCAGTAGGTGGCCGGCCCTCGCGACGAGAACTGCTCGGGCGTCGACGAGTTGTTGAAGGGGACGGCGGCGACGCTCGCCCCGGCCAGCGTCGCGTTGTGGCCGTAGATGGTCGGGCCGACGACATCGCCGCCGCTGCTGGTGGCGAACTGGGCCGACGTGATGGAGCGGCTGCCGGTGAACATGATGAGCTTGAACTTCGGGGTCCCGCCCCCGGGGTGGTCGACGTTCTGGAAGCGGGCCACGACGATCTCGAACTGGCCCGAGTAGGGGAAGTCGAGCACCTCGGTGGGCACGTGGCTGAGCGAGGAGTTGTCCTGGCCGTCCTGGCTGGCCGCGACGATGGTGTTGTTCGCCGTGTCGATCGCGAACACGTCGAGGTCGGTGTCGACGCCGTACTCGGGCTCGTTCCATCCGAGCGCCATGGTGAGCGGGCCGTTGACGTGGATGGTGTCGCTGCTCGACGTGCCACCGCCCGGGTCGAAGTCGTGGCAGTCGGCGTAGATGCCCGACGAGTAGCCCGTCTGGCCGTCGTCGGCCACGGTCGGGCAGGTCGTCGGGCGGTACGCGGCGGCCTCGTAGCTGCCGACTTCGTGATCGGCGCTGTCGAGCACGTTCTCGTTGCCGGCCGAGGAGTAGTAGGTGACGCCCTGGGCGGTGACGTCGTCGACCGCCCGGGCGATGTCGCCGTCCTGGTACATGGGCTCGTCGTAGTAGCTGACGTCGTCGACGATGACCTTGGCCCCGGCCGCGGCGAGCGCACGGATGTTGTCGGCGAACGACATCTCGCCGTTGAACGCGCTGGCGAAGGCCAGGGGCGACTCGGGGGCCAGGTCGTGCACGATCTCGGCCATGCCGCGCCCCTCGTCGGCGCCGCCGGCGGATGACTCCTGCAGCACCTGCACCGGTGTGCTGTGCCCGCAGGGGTTGCCCGGTCCGGGCAGCTCGCCGTTGGCCACGCCGGTGGCCGCGCCGCCGAGCCGGTTGTACGAGTCGGACAGCACGCCGACCATCACGCCGGCCCCGTCGAGGCCGTAGTTGGCCCGAGCCGTGGCCGCCCGCACCTGGGCGTCGCCCTCGGAGACGATCGGATTGCAGCCGGTGGCCTGGGTGACGGGCGTGGCGGAGGTGCCGGCCGTGGAGGAACCGGTGGAGGGATCGGTGAGGCCCGGGCCCACGACGCGCGGGGTGAGCTCCTCGTGCACCGACCGCACGCCGGCGACGCCTCCCACCGCGGCGAGGGACTCGGCGGGAACGGCGGCCTCGAGCACGCCCCGGGCCCCGTCGATCGAACCGATGGTGGCTCCCGCGGCGGCGAGGGCCGCTCGGGTGCCCGCGGACGCGTCGTCGACCGCGATCTTGACCACGTAGCCGTCGACGGTGCTCAAGAGGCTGCCGGCGCCGGACGGCGGAAGGCCGACCGCGGCGGACCGGTCGGCCTGGCTGCGGGCCTGCATCGAAGGGGTGGTGAGCCGGCTCAGGCGGGGCGACAGCACGCTGGGACGGCGGGGTCGGCTCCCGTCGGTGCTGCCGACGACGGGCCGGTGGTCCTGGATCGTCGACGTCGGTCGGCCGGTGGTCGCCGATGCCGGCGCCGCGCCGATCACGCCCAGCACCAGGGCGGCCGACAGCAGGGCCGACCCGGTTCGTGTCCACCGCATGGTCATCTCATCGCTCGCTCTCGACGGCCCATGAGCCCGCGGGGACACCGGTGGCTCCGAAGGCAAGACTGTACCGGTGGCCTACGGGCAAGAAGAGGTCCGCGAACCGCTGCTCCGCAACCTAAAGAGCAGGTAGGGCGCGGCCGACAGGAGAGGCATGACTGAGGGTGAGATCGGCCGGAACGTGCGATCGGATGACAAGGCGACCCGACCACGCGTGACCGCGGGAGCAGGAGGCGGACCGTCGACGGCGGAGGATGCCGGGGGCGACCGCCCACGGTTGAGCGGTGGGCACCAGCGTGACGTCGCCTTCGTGGCACTGCTGCGCGCCGGCGACCCCTCGGCCTTCGGCCTGCTGTTCGACACGTGGATCGATCCGGTCTACGACCGCATCAGCCACCGCAGCTTCACCACCGCGGACGTGGCCGACCTCTCGGCCCGCACCTTCGCCACCACCCATCGCCGCCTCACCGAGCAGACCACGGCGGATCCGTTCCGGGTCGTGCTGTTCCGGGCAGCCCGGCAGGAGACCGTGGCCGCGGCCGACCGTCGCGTCGACCTCCACATGCCCGTGGGCCCCTACGCCGAGGATCGTCTCGTGCGCGGCGCCGACGCCGCGGGGCTGGCGGCTGATCCGGCGGTCGCCGCCCTGCTCTGGCAGGCCGCCGACGTGCTCGGCGATCAGGCCCGCGACGTGCTCGACCTGCACCACCGCCACGAGTTCTCCCCGGTGGAGATCGCCGCGGTCATGAACCTCACGCCCGACGCCATCGAGGACGTCCTCCGCAAGGTGCCCAAGGGCCTCACCGCGGTGGTCCGGTCGATGGTCGTGTGGCGCCAAGGGGCACCGGCCCACGACGAGCTGGCGAGCGCGCTCGACGGCTCGACCACGTTCGACACCGCCACGGTCCGCATCATCGCCGAGCATCAGCGCACCTGCGAGACCTGCCGCGAAGCAGGCAAGCTGTCCGTCGATCCGCTGGCCGTCTTCAAGGCCATCCCGCTGGCCGTGGCGCCGGTCGGGTTCAAGGAGACCGTCGTCGAGGAGTTGCAGCAGAGCGGCCTGCCGGTCGAGGGCTCCGTGTCCCACCGCGCCGGTGCCGCCGCCGGCGTCGCCACCGCCACGCCGGACGCCCCGGTCACGTCGGACGAACCCGAGCCGTCGGATCGCCCGCACCTCGCCGCGGCTGCGGCCGCGGGTGGTGCCGTAGCGGCCGTGGCCGGCATCGCCCGTGCCGGTGCCGCCGAGGCCGAATCCGTCGCCCCGCCCGAGCCCGTCGCTGCGCCCGAGCCCGTCGCCCGGACCGGCTCCGAGGCCGAGGCCGAGACCGTCGCCCGGACCGGCTCCGAGGGCGAGGCCGACGAGTTCGGCACCCCCTGGGACCCGCTGGTTCGCCCGACCGAGACGAGCTCGTCCGAGCGCGACAAGGCCAGGGCCAAGGCCGCCATCGCGGCCACCGCCGCGGCCTCCGCGGCGGTCTCCGGCATGGCCGCCGGCACCGTCGCCGCGGCCGCGGAGCCGTCGCCGTCCCCGGCCTACGCTCCGGTCCCTCGCCTCGTCCTCGCCCTCGCCCTCGCCCTCGCCGTTGCCGGCCTCGACCGACGACTCGTCGGGCTCGGGTGGCAACCGCAAGCTGCTCTACGCCGGCATCGCCGCCGGTGTGGTGATCCTGCTGATCGGCGCCCTCGTGCTGACCATGGGGGGCAAGAAGTCGGACAAGTCCTCGCTGACCGCGTCGGACATCCCGACCACCACGTCCACGACCAGCGCGTCGTCGACCTCGGCGAGCGTGCCCAGCACCACCGCGTCGACGGTCACCGGCGAGACCGCCCCGCCCGAGACCGTCCCGACCGACTCGTCGGTCACGTCCACGACCAAGGGCCCGCAGGCCACCATCACCGTCCCCGGCCAGGTCGTCACCACCACGACGCAGGAGCCCTACCCGGACTTCGCCGGCACGACGATGGTGCTGCCGTCGACCTTCACGAGCGGCGGCGACGCCCCGATCCTGAGCTGGAACGTGGTGTCGAGCAAGCCGGTCACGGTGACCATCACCGGGCCCGGGTTCTCGAGCACCGACCTGAGCGGCGGGCCGGTGCCGGTGTGCCCCGGGACCACTCCCGACAGCAATGGCAAGTGCACGGCGCCCAACGGCACCTATGCCTACGTCATGAAGGCCACCGACCACCTGGGCCGGCTCGTGTACTCCAAGACGGTCCAGATCACCATCCACCACCTCTGATCCCGGTACCGTTCCCGCGTGCTTGACGTGGATGGACGGAGCGCGAGGCGGGACGACCGCGCGGCCGAATGGCTGCGCGGCCCGACCGGACCACCGGCCGACCCGGGGCGGTTCACGCCCGATCGCTATCCGTCCGGCCCTCCGCTGGTGGCGGCCGCGGGTCCCCGTGAGCCCTGCGACGATCGGGCCGTGGCCGCGGACCTGGAGCGCTTCCTCGACGTGCACCTGAGCGGCAACCGGACCCGCATCGAGGTCGCGCTCGAGCGCTTCCACGACGCCCGGGTGATCGAGCGGCTCCCCGACGCGCCGGTGCGGGCCGGCTTCCTCACCCTCACCGGCACCCTCGGCGACCTGGTCATCGAGCCGTTCCTCTCCGGAGAGCTGCCGGTCGTCGGCTTCTCCTACGGCGTCATCGCCGACACGACGCGGGTGGTCGGCCCGGCCGCGGACCCCGGGGAGCTCGGCACCCGGTGGCGCGTGGTCAACGAGCGCTACCGCCACGAGCCGTTCCCGCTGCTGGCCGGCAGCCTGATGCACGACCTGCTGCACCACGAGCCGGCGGTGTCCGACGCCGAGGAGACGGTGCTGCACGCCCTGCTCGCCGCGGTGCACCTGCAGGTCATCAGCCGCTCGCCCGAGGTGGCGGGCACCACCGAGCTGGCCCGCCGTCAGAACTCCCTGGCCCTGTCGCTGCTGTGCTCGAGGCAACCGGGGGAGCCCGAGATACGGATCGTGGCGCCCGACGGGCTCGGGACGATCCCGGGCGGGAGCGCGTCGATGCAGACACCCGACTTCTGGAGCATCCCGTTCGCTCCCGATCGGCCCGAGCCCCGGCCCCCGACGCTGGTGCTGCGGGAGGTGCTCGACGCGCTGCTCGGCACCGTGGCCGGGGCCGACCGACCGGTCGTGGTCGACGAGCAGGTGGCCGAGATGCTCGACGCCGTCGTGTTGAGCCGCGAGCTGCGGCCCCACGAGCTGGTGGCCGCCGCGGCCGCCCTCACCCTGGTCGCCTGACCCGGATCACCTGACCCGGATCACCCGGCCTCGATCACTTGAGCGTGTCGGCGTGGGCCAGCAGGTCGTCCCGGAAGTCCGGGTGGGCCACGCCGGCCAGGGCCACGGCCCGCTCGTGCACGGTGCGGCCGCGCAGCGACGCCACGCCGAACTCGGTGACGACGAGGTCGAGCTGGTGACGTGGGGTGGTGATGACCGCGCCGGCGGCCAGTTCGGCGGCGATGCGGCTGATGCGCTGGCCGCCGACGGTGGCGGTCGACGGCATGCACAGCAGCGCCCGGTCCTCGAGCTCGAACCCGGCCACCGAGACGAAGTCCTCGTGACCGCCGATGCCGGAGAACTGGCGGTTGCCGATGGTGTCGGCGACGGCCTGGCCCCAGAGGTCGATGGTGAGGGCGCCGTTGATGGTGACCATCCTGTGGTTGCGGGAGACCACCTCGGGTGAGTTGACGATCTCGACCGGCAGGAAGCGGACCTCCTCCGACCCGTCGAGGAACTCGTAGAGCTCCTCGGTGCCGGCCGAGAACGTGGTGATCGACATGCCGGGGAACTGGCCCTTGCGGGCGTTGGAGATCTTGCCCGCCTTGTGCAGGCGCATCAGCCCGGTGGTGAACATCTCCGAGTGGACGCCGTAGTCGCCGCCGTCGTCCTCGGCGAGCATGGTGGCGATGGTCGACGGGATGCCGCCGATGCCGGTCTGCAGGGTGGAGCCGTCGGTGATGTAGGGCCGCACGTGGGCCGCGATCTGGCGGTCGACGTCGGTGGGGTCGTCGTCGGCCAGCACGAACATGGGCCGGTCGCTCTCGACGACCACGTCGACCTCGTCGATGTGTATCCGGTGGGGCGAGTCGGGGAGCAGCCCCATGGTGCGCGGCGCGCGCGGGTTGATCTCGACGATGAGCACCCGTTCCGGGTCGGCCGCGGCCCGCAGCGTCTCGTGGTAGGTGGCGCCGGCGTGCAACGACATGCTGAGCCAGCCGTCCTCGTCCGGCGGCGCGACGAGGGTGGCGATCACGCGCGGCTTGAGGCGCTCGGCGATCGGGGTGAAGCGACGGAAGTCCGATGGCACGAACTGGATGTCGGCGCCGGTTTCGAGCAGGAACCGCTCGGCCGGCCCGTAGAAGCCGCTCAGGTAGTGCACGCCCGGCTTGGTGAAGAACGCGAAGAGGTCGATCAGCAGGGCACCGAAGATCGTGACGTCCTCGTAGTCGTCGCGCTCGCCCAGCGCGTGCAGGAAGGCCGAGGGCTGGCCCGGACCCAGTGGCACGCCGATCGTGTCGACCGGCCGCACCAGGGCGACGGCTTCTTCGAGGGTGTGGACCTTCGGGTTGGCCATGGTCCGCTCCTTCGACACTGGCTGGCGCCGACACGCTATTCGGCCGTTCCACGGTGCGCCCGGGACCAAGGTCCCGAAATCATCCGGGCGACGTTCCCCCGATCGGGAATGCAACGAGCGATCCGGCGGTTGGGCATTGCGCTACACCGTTGTAGCGGAGACGACGCGCTACCTGGTGGTGGCGGAGGAGGAGCTGGGCCATGACGTCGGAGCAGGCGATCCAACCCGAGCACGCGGCCACCCACGGCATCCACCCGTCGGTCTACGAGCGGCGGTGGGCCATCCTCGGGGTGCTGTGCCTGAGCCTCGTGCTGGTGGTGGTGGGCAACAGCTCGCTCAACGTCGCCCTGCCGACGATGCAGAAGGACCTCGGCGCCTCGTTCACCCAGCTCCAGTGGATCGTCGACGCCTACTCGATCGTGTTCGCCGGCCTGCTGCTCCCGGCCGGCGCCCTCGGTGACCGGTTCGGTCGCAAGGGAGCCCTCCAGGCGGGTCTGTTCATCGTCGGCGTGGCCTCGCTGCTGTCGACGTTCGCCCAGAACCCGAACCAGCTCATCGCCACCCGGGCCCTCATGGGCGCCGGCGCCGCCTTCGTCATGCCGGCCACGCTGTCGATCCTGGCCAACGTGTTCCCGCCGACGGAGCGGCCTCGTGCAATCGCCATCTGGGCCGGGTTCGCCGGGGCGGGGGCCGCCATCGGCCCGATCCTCAGCGGCTTCCTGCTGGAGCACTTCTCGTGGAGCTCGGTGTTCTTCGTGAACGTGCCGATCGTGATCGGCGCGCTCGTGGCCGGCGCCATCCTCGTCCCCACGTCGAGGGACCCGAACCACGGCCGCCTCGATCCCATCGGTGCCCTGCTGTCGGTGGTGGCCCTGGTCTCGCTGCTCTACGCCATCATCGAGGCCCCGACCGAGGGCTGGCTGTCGGCGAGGACGATCGCCGGCTTCGTCATCTTCGCCGTGTTCGCGGTCGCCTTCGTGGTGTGGGAGCAGCGCAACACCCATCCGATGCTGCCCATGAGCTTCTTCCGCAACCGGCGCTTCAGCGTCGGTGCCACCACCATCACGCTCACGTTCTTCTGCATGTTCGGCCTGTTCTTCGTGCTGACCCAGTACCTGCAGTTCGTGCTCGGGTTCAGCCCGCTCGCCGCCGGCCTGGCCACCCTGCCGCTGGCCGTCATGCTCATCATCTTCGCCCCCCGCAGCGCCGGATTCGTGGTGCGCTTCGGGCAGGCACGGGTGCAGGCGTTCGGGCTCACCCTGGTGGCGATCGGCATGCTGGTGATCGCGTCGCTGTCGCCCGACAGCAGCTACGCCCTGGTCGCCGTCGGCCTCGCGGTCATGGGCATCGGCATGGCCTGCACCACGGCGCCGGCCACCAACGCCATCGTCTCCTCGGTGCCCCTGTCGAAGTCGGGGGTCGGCTCGGCCGTCAACGACACCACCCGGGAGGTCGGAGGGGCCCTCGGCATCGCCGTGCTCGGCAGCATCGTGTCCTCGGGCTACCAGTCGAAGATGGCCGACCAGGTCGCCGGGCTGCCGGCCGAGGCGGCCGCCCACGCGTCGAGCTCGGTGGGTCAGGCCTTCGAGGTGGCCAAGGGCGCCGGGCCGCTCGCCGACCACCTCAACTCGGTGGCGGCCACCGCCTTCACCGACTCCATGAGCATCGCCCTCATCATCTCGGCCGTGGTGGCCCTGATCTGCGCCGGCATCGTGCTGGCCTTCTTCCCGCGGCAGCCGGCCGAGGCCATGGGCCTGCACGGCCCCATCGACGAGGCCGAGATCGACGTGGTCGAGCTGGCCGACGACGATCTGGCCCGTGAGGGATGAGGGTTCTCCGGTGACCGCGCCAGCACCCGCGCACGCCGAGCGTGTCGAGCGTGTCGATCGCGTCGATCCGCGAGTGGTGCGGTCGCGCCAGGCCGTGCTGGCGGCGGCGGCCGAGCTGCTGGCCGAGCTCGGGTGGGGCCGGGTCACCATCGAGGCGGTCGCCACCCGCTCGGGGGTGGCCCGCACCACGATCTACCGGCACTGGCCCGATCTGCAGCACCTGCTGGCCGAGGCGCTCGAGTCGGTCATGGTCCCGTGCGCCGATCCCGACACCGGCACCCTGCGCGGCGACCTCACCATCACGTTGTCGGGTCTGGCCCGCACGCTCACCCGCTCGGCCACCGCCGGACTGCTGACGTCGATGATCGACGCCGCCGAGCGCGACCCCGATATCGCCGACCTGCAGCGCGCCTTCACCCAGGAGCGGCGGCAGGCCGCCCGTCGGGCCATCGAGCGGGCCATGGCGCGTGGCGAGATCCCGTCCGACGTCGACGTGCAGGTCGAGGCGTCGCTCATCGCCGGCCCGCTGTTCTACCGCCGCATGGTGTCGAGAGAGCCGCTCTCGGACGCCTTCGTCGACAAGATCGTGTCGGCCGCCTGCGCCCGCCTCGGCGCGCCCTGACCGTCACGCCGTCCCGGGTCTCCTGCCGGTCACTCGACGTCGGCGTCGGGCCAGTCGGCACGCAGCTCGGCGGCCAGCGCGGCGCTGGCGCCCCCCTCGCGCTCGAGGGCGGAGAGCACGCCGTTGACGAGTGCCACGCGGAAGGGTCGACGCAGCTCGGCGTTGGGGGCCCGCTCGCTCGTGCGGCCGAGCGGATCGCCCTCGGTGACCAGGCGGACGTAGGCCACGAAGTGGTACTCGATGTCCTCGACGTCCTGGTCGGCGGTCCAGACGAACTCGGGGCCGGACCGGGCGATGGCCTCCCACTCGTCGAGCCTCTCCTCGAACCGCTCGGCCATCGCCGGGTCGACGCTCGGCGAGTCCATGCCGTGACGGGTGACGAGCTCGGCGACCAGTGCCCGGGAGAACTCGATGAACGCGAGGGCGCTGGCTGAGCTCACCGGTCCCACCTGCACGAGCATGCGATCGAGAGTAGCGCCGCGCCCTCGATCGTCGGCCGGGAGCGTGTCCGTCGGGTCGACGGGCACGGACTAGAACCATCGGATGGCCCGCCCCCCGTTGATCCTGCTCCCGCCGTCCGAGGGCAAGGCCGACGGCGGGTCGGGGCCTCCCTGGAGGCCGGGGTCGATGGTGGCCCCCGAGCTCGACGAGCGACGCGTGAAGGCGATGGCCGCGCTGGTCCGCGCCATGAAGGGGTCGGGCGTGGCCCGGGGCAAGCTGCTCGGGGTGAAGGGCGTGGCCCTCGACGCGGCCACCGAGGCCAACCGCGAGGTGGCGACGGCGCCGACCCGCCGGGCCATCGACCGCTACACCGGCGTGCTCTACGACGCGCTCGCCTACGGGACCCGACCTGCGCCCGTCCGCCGCCGCATCGACGCGCAGGTGCGCATCTTCTCGGGGCTGTGGGGAATCGTGGCGCCGGGCGATCCCATCCCCGACTACAAGCTCAAGATGGGCGCGTCGCTCGGTCGACTCGGCAAGCTGTCCACCTGGTGGCGCCCTGCCGTCACCGCCGCGCTGGCCGACGAGGTCGCCGGTCGCACCGTGTGGAACCTGCTGCCCAACGAGCACGCCGCCGCCTGGGCGCCCGATCTGGGTGGGGGATCGTCCTCGCCCACGTCGGTGGTGTCGGTGCGCTTCTTCGACACGGTGGTTCGGGCCGGCCGCACCGAGCGGGTGGCCGTCGCCCACTGGAACAAGCTGCTCAAGGGCGCCCTGGTCGCCCACGTCGTGGCCGAGCAGCTCACGTGCGTCGACGGGCTGGCCGACTTCGACCACCCCCTCGGCTACCACTTCGCTCCCGAGCTCACCGAGCGGTCCCCCGACGGCATCACCGTCGCCGTGAGCCTCGTCAAGCCCTGAGATCCCCCCACCCCGCCCAACCCGAACTTGCGTAGATAATCCGCCCTGGGGCCGGATTATCAACGCAAGTTCGTCGGGGGGGATGCCGCGAGCGGCGCCGAATGTTCACCGAAGCGTCGCCCGCGGTCCACGGCCCCGGTGGGATCGTTTCACTTCGGCTCTCTACCGTGCCTCGCGTCGGAGCCCGCGGCCCCAGCGGACCCACGAGTGAGGAGCAGCCGTGACGAAGAACCCAGTTCAGCGCGCCCCCGGACAGATGCGACGCCGACGCACGATCAGGACCGTCGGTGTGGTCGGGATCGCCGCAGTGGCCCTGGCCGTGTGCCATCCCAGCCCGGTGTCGTCGGCCAACACCAAGGTCGCCGGCGTCTCGCGGCCCAACATGCTGTCGACCGATCTGTCCGAGTCGATCGTCGCCAGCGGCAACATGCCGCTGGAGAACGGCACCTCGGCCATCCCCTACTACGGCTACCTCGGCGACGGGCCGCTGGTGCCGGCCCCGGGCGACCTCCCCAGCGCCACGCACAAGGTCGAGGCCAGCAAGACCGAGCCCGACAAGAACACCTACCTCGTGCTGCACGACCAGAAGGGCGCCGATCCGTCCTATGACTACGGCACCCACTTCCTCTTCCAGGGCCACGAGACCGGGACCCCCGGGTACATCACCCGCATCAACCTCGATGCCGACGTCGACCATCGGGTGACGCTGCTCGCCTCGCCGCGACACATCCGACGCCGACCTGCCGGACTTCGACGGCAGCACCTGGGACCCGTTCGCGCAGAAGCTGCTCTTCACCGCCGAAGGGTCCCTCGGTGGCGGTGTGTGGCAGGCGACGACCGACGTCCCGTCCACGGTGACCAGCCTGACCGGGATCATCGGCCAGGGTGGCTACGAGGGCATCCAGAACGACCGCGCCGGCAACCTGTGGATCGTCGAGGACGTCGGTGGCGCCAAGGGCACGGTGAACAAGAACGCCAAGCAGCCCAACAGCTTCGTGTACCGCTTCGTCCCCACCGACCCCGCCGACCTGACCGCCGGTGGTCGCCTGCAGGTGCTGCAGGTGCAGTCGATCGCGACACCGGGCACGCCGATCACGTTCCACTCCGGCGCGGCCGATGCCGACATCATCAACCAGGACCAGAAGGACCTCTACACCTACGGAACGAGCTTCTCGACGACGTGGGTCACTGTCCACGACACCGCCGTCGACGGCACCGCTCCCTTCAGTGCCAACGCCCTGGCCAAGGCGGCGGGTGGCACCCCCATGAAGCGCCCCGAGAACGGGGTCTTCCGCCCGGGCACCGACTTCGGCGAGTTCTACTTCACCGCCACCGGTGACACCGACAACCGCAGCGAGGCCGGCAGCACCTACGGCGGCTTCGGCGGGGTCTTCAAGCTCTGCCAGGACGACCCGACCGCCGACACGGGCACGCTGTCGCTGGTCTACCGGGGCGATCAGGCGCACACCGGGCTCGACAACGTGTCCTTCTCGACGAAGCTCGACCTCATCGCCGTCGAGGACGCGGGCGACACCCTGCACACGCAGCGCAACGCGTTCGACTCCGCCTACGACATCGAGCTGACCACCGACTACGGGGCTCCTGGCGCTCCGGACCCGACCCGGGTGCTCGCCCTCGGGCGCGATGCGTCGGCCACCATCGACTCGCAGTTCGTCGGCATGACGGGCTTCCAGAACGAGGGCGACAACGAGATCACCGGCATCCACGTGAGCGATGGTGACGCCGGTGTCGGCGGGATCCTCGGAGCCAAGCTGCCGACGATCGGCGTCGCCGGCTGGCGAGCCTTCTACACCCAGCAGCACGGCGAGAACACCACCTACGAGGTGTTCTTCGGAAGGCGCTGACGCCGCTCGTTCGACCCGCCGACCCGACCCCCGACCCGAACTTGCGTAGATAATCCGTCCTGGGGCCGGATTTTCAACGCAAGTTCGTCGGGGGAGGGGGAGGGTCAGGGTCAGACGGGGCCGGCGCCGACCTTCTCGGTGGGGGTGAAGGTGACGGGCATCGCCTCGTAGCCGCTGACGAAGTTGGCCGGTCGCAGGGGGGTGTCGCCGGCGAGGGCCAGGTCGGGCAGGCGGGTGATGAGGCGGTCGACCATGATCGAGATCTCGAGCCGGGCGAGGCTGGCGCCCATGCAGAAGTGGGTGCCGAAGCCGAACGCCACGTGGTCGTTGGGGGTGCGCTCGATGTCGAAGCGGAACGGGTCCTCGAACACCGACTCGTCGCGGTTGGCCGACGGGTAGAGCAGCAGCAGCTTCTGGCCCTGCTGCAGGGGCTGACCGCCGAACTCGACGTCCCTGGTGACGGTGCGGGCCATGTTGCGGAGGGGCGAGACCCAGCGCAGCATCTCCTCGACCGCGCCGGGCATCAGCGACGGGTCGGCGACGAGTTTCGCCTGCTGGTCGGGGTGGTTGATGAGCTCCTTCATGCCGCCGCTGATGACGTGGCGAGTGGTCTCGTCGCCGCCGATCAGGATCAGCAACGACTCGTGCACCAGCTCGAGGTCGTCGAGCACGTCACCGTCGACCTCGGCGTCGACCAGGATGCCCATCAGGTCGTCGGTGCCCGGGTTGGCCCGCCGATCGGCGATGACCCCGTGGCAGTACGCGGAGTAGTCGATGAACGCGTTCATGGCCTTGGTCAGCGCCTCCTCCGACGACGACGAGCCACTGAGCGCGCTGACCATGTCGTCGCTCCAGCGGAGGAGGTCGTCGCGGTCCTCGGGCGCCACGCCGAGGGCGTCGCCGATCATCACCATGGGCAGCGGCGCGGCGATGTCGCTCACCAGATCGGCCGAGCCCTGCTCGCAGACGTTGTCGATGATCGAGTCGCACACGAGCCGGATGCGGTCCTCGCTGTCGCGGACCCGGCGGGGGGTGAAGCCCTTGTTGACCAGCTTGCGGCGCCGCAGGTGGTCGGGGTCGTCCATGTCGATCATCATCGGCAGCGGGTCGTTGTCGGGACGGATGCCGCCCGCGTTGGAGAACGTCTTCGGGTCGGCCGAGATCGCCTTGAGGTCGGCGTAGCGGGTGATGCCCCACACGCCGCTGTTCTCGTCGAAGTAGACGGGCGCGTTGGCCCGCATCCACGTGAAGTAGGGGTGCGGGTCGTTGCCGTAGAACGGGCCGTCGGTCAGGTTGATGGCCGGGTCGGTCGGGTGATCGGGCTGGGGGGTCATTCGGGTCTCCTAGAGCAGGATCTCGGCGAGGTGGCGCAGGGCCTCGGGGCCCCCGGGGGAGTAGACGAGCAGGGTGGACACGGCGCTCTCGTCCCAGGCCGCGACCCGGTCACGGATGCGCGCGGGCGAGCCGCAGAGCGAGATGGCGTCGGCGAACTCGTCGGGCACCGCGGCGATGGCCTCGTCGCGCTTGCCGTCGAAGAACAGCTCCTGGATCTTCAGCGCCTCGGCCTCGAAGCCGAACCGCTCCATGAGCTTGGTGTGGTAGTTCTGGCCCTTGGCCCCCATGCCGCCGATGTAGAAGCCGATCATCATCTTCACCGGCATGAGGGCCTGCTCGAGGTCGTCGTTGATGTTGACCTGGGCCCCGGCGACGATCTGGAAGTCGTCGGGGGCGTCCTTCAACGAGTCGGCGTAGACCTCGGGGTGGAACGGCGAGTAGTAGAGCGGGAGCCAGCCGTCGGCGATCTCGGCGGCCATGGCCACGTTCTTGGGGCCCTCGGCGCCGAGGAAGATCGGGAGGTCCTTGCGCAGCGGATGGGTGATCGAGCGCAGCGGCTTGCCCAGCCCGACGCTGCCCTCGCCGTGGTAGGGGTGCTGGTAGAACTCGCCCTGGAAGTCGAGCGGCTCCTCGCGGCGCAGCACCCGGCGGACGATCTCGACGTACTCGCGGGTGCGGGCCAACGGCTTGTTCGACGGACGGCCGTACCAGCCCTCGACGACCTGGGGACCCGACACGCCGAGCCCGAGCATGAACCGACCGTTCGAGATGTGGTCGATGGTGATGGCGGCCATGGCGGTGGCCGTGGGGGTGCGGGCCGAGAGCTGCACGACGCTGGTGCCGAGCTTGATGGTGGAGGTGTGGCCGGCGATCCAGGCCAGGGGGGAGAAGGCGTCGGAGCCCCACGCCTCGGCGCTCCACACCGAGTCGAACCCGAGCCGCTCGGCCTCCTGCGTGACCTCGATGACGTCGGGGGGCGGTAGCGCTCCCCAGTACCCCCACATCAGGCCCAGCTTCATTCGCGACCCCCTCGATCGACCGTGGGGAGCGACGGTAGCGCGTCCTGACGTCTCGTCAGAAACCGACTCCGGGTCGAATCCGGCGGTCGGGATCGCCCGAGGAAACCGCGTCTGAAGGACGGGCCTGGCGCCTTCCGCCAGCCCGGACCTTCAGATGGTCAGGTGTAGCGGCGGAGGATGTGGTCGACCGCGCCCAGGTAGCTGGCCGGGGACGGGTGCAGGGTGTGCAGGAGCAGGTAGTAGAGCTGGTGCAGCTCGACCCGATCGGGCCAGCCGTCGGCAAGGGAGAACGACTCGCCGTAGGCGGCGAACACGTCGGGGCCGAACCCGCCGAACAGGCGCATCATGGCCAGGTCGAGCTCGCGGTGGCTGTACGAGACCGCCGGGTCGATCAGCCAGGGGCGACCGTCGGAGTCGACCAGCGCGTTGCCGCCCCAGAGGTCGCCGTGCACCAGCGCCGGTGGCTCCGGCGGACCGAGCAGCTCCGGCAGCCGGCCGATCAGGCGGTCGATGCGACCGACGGTGTCGCTCGCTCAGCACACCGGCATCGGCGGCCATGCGGGTGATCGGCTCGAGCCGGTGGCGGCCGTAGAGCTCGGCCCAGGTGTCGCACCAGGTGTTGCGCTGGACCCGCCGGCCGAGGTGGTTGTCGTGGTCGAGCCCGAAGCGTGGCGCGGTCGTGTGGTGGAGCGCGGCGAGCGCCCGCCCGAGCTCGTCGTCGTGGTCGCCGTCGGGGCGGCCCGGCTCGATCCAGCCCAGCACGATGAAGCGCGGCGCGATCATCCGGCGCGCCGTCGTGCGGCACCTCGGACGAGGCCGGGTCGACGTCGCTGACCGCCAGGACGGCGGGGACGCGCACCGTCCCGGTCGCGGCCAGCCTCCGCAGGCCGTCGGCCTCGGAGGCGAAGAGCCCGGGGATGCCGTCGGGATCGGTCTTGGCCATGACGACGGTGTCGTCGGCCAGCTCGACCCGCCACGCGTCGCTGGTGTCCCCGCCGCCGATCGGGTGGCTGGCCCGGACCGGCACGCCGAGCGCGTGGCCCACGGCGTCGACGACGGCCAGGTCCATCACGGCGTGTCGGCGACGTCCAGGGCGAGGACGTGGGAAAGCAGGCCCTCGCAGGCCGCGTCGATGACGTCGAACACGTCGGCGAACCCGGTGGGGCCGCCGTGGTAGGGATCGGGGACGTCGAGGAGGTCGTCGTCGTCGGCGTCGGGCAGGAACTCGAGCAGCAGGCGGACCTTGGCCCGGCCCTCGGCGTCGGGCGCGAGGTCGACCAGGTCGCGATGGTTGGCCCGATCCATGGCGACGAGCAGGTCGAAGTAGGCGAAGTCGCCGGCGTGCACCTGACGGGCCCGGCTGGTGAGCTCGATGCCGTGGCGCGTGGCCTCGGTCCGGGCCCGCTCGTCGGCCGGCTCGCCCCGATGCCAGCCTCCGGTGCCCGCGCTGTCGAGCTCGATGTCGTGGTCGACACCGGTGTCGGAGAGCGCGTCGAGCTTCGCCTGCATGATCCCCTCGGCGGTGGGCGAGCGGCAGATGTTGCCCAGGCACACGAAGCAGATCTTCATTCGCCGAGTATGACCGGCGCGACCGCCCGGTCGAGGCGAGACTGGCCCCATGCGAGTCGGGCGACGGTGGCGGACGACCGTGTCGGTCGTGAGCGTGGGGCTGTTGTTCGTCGCGGCCGGGTGCGGATCGTCGGGGACGACTGCCGACGCCGGTGGCCCGTCGGGCACGACGGTCGATCCGGCGACGGCCGCGCACTGGGTCGCCGGGGATCTGCCCGACTCGTTCGGCCCGGTGCTGCTCACCGAGGACGCCGGCGGCTCGACGATCTACTACGCACCGGCCGACGCTCGGTACGACCTGTACGACTCGCCGCTCCGGGTGACCGTCACGACCGAGGACGAGTCGGCGTCGCTGGCGCACAGCGGGGCCGAGACCGTCGACGTGGACGGCCACGAGGCCACGGTCCTGACGCTGACCGACGAGGGCCGCGAGTTCGGCTTCTCGGTCGGCTGGCAGCAGGCGACCGGCCGTTGGCTCCGGGTCGAGGGTCTCAGCGATCTGAGTCGTGACCAGGTGGTGGCGATCGCCCGTGCGCTGCAACCCGTCGACGCCGCCGAGTGGGATCGCCTACGCCGGGCGCTGTCGATCGACACCAGGGTCGGCAAGGCCGATCCCGACGCGACCCCGGTGGAGGTGACGTCAGGGACGGTCGACGGCGAGACCTACACGCTGACGGCGTTGGTCCCCTCCGGCTACCCGCTCGGCCCGGAGGATCAGCGGCGCGACTGCTACCGGCTGACCTTCCGGGGCGAGTCGAGCGGAGACAAGTGCGACGACCACCCCTGGTGGATGCGGATCGGTGGCCGGGTGTTCGTCTTCGGGCCGGCTGACCGCGACACGAGCGAGGTGACGATCGGCCCGTACCACGACCTCCCGGACGAGCCGTTCACCGTGCAGACGGCGTCGATCGACCAGGGTCCCCCGACTGCGTTCTACGTGGCACCGCTCCCTGATGGCCGGTGCTACGTGACCATCACGCCGGCGTCGGATCCCGCCCTCGGGGACATCGGCCCGCTCCCCGGTGACCCCGACCAGGCCGCCTGCCTGGCGCAGCTCAACGGGCACTAGCTGCCGCGTCGGCGGCAGATGTGTCGCGAACCGCGACTCACCTGCCGCCGCTTGTCGCGGAGCGCAGAACATCCGGTTCGGGGACGGGGCAAACGTTCCCTGACACGGCACGAGCTGCTGCGGGCGCGACGAGCCCGGCGCTGGTAGGAACCTCGGCATGATGCTCGAGAACAAGGTCGCGATCGTCTACGGGGGCGCGGGAGCGATCGGCACCGCGGTGTCGACCGCGTTCGCCCGGGAAGGGGCCACCGTCCACCTGGTCGGGCGGCGGCTCGAGCCGCTCGACGCGGTCGCCGACCAGATCCGGGCGGCCGGGGGTCGGGCCGAGACGGCGAGCGTCGACGCGCTCGACGAGCAGGCGGTCGACGCGCACGCGGCCGCGGTCGTCGAGCGGTCGGGCCGCATCGACATCACCTTCAACCTGATCGACGTCCGTGACGTACAGGGCACGCCGCTCGTCGACATGACGTGGAGCGACTTCGAGCAGCCGGTGACGACCGCCCTCCGCTCGACCTTCCTCACCGCCCGCGCCGCGGCCCGGCAGATGATCCGGCAGCGGTCGGGGGTCATCCTCACGTTCGGCGGAGACGGCGGCCGCAACCCGGTCCGTGACTACTCGATCGGCGGCTTCGTGGTGGCGCTCAACGCGGTCGACGCGCTGCGCCGGCAGCTGGCGGCCGAGCTCGGCCAGTACGGCATCCGCACCGTCACCCTCCACACCGGCGGCGTGCTCGAGACGGTGCCCGCCGACCTGCCCGAGCGCGACGAGATCGCGCAGCTGATCGTCGAGCCGACCATGCTGAAGCGCACCGCCACCCTCGCCGAGGTCGGCAACGTCGCGGCCTTCGCGGCCTCCGACCTGGCCGGCCCGATCACCGCCGCGTCCATCAACATCACCTGCGGCGCGACCGCCGACTGAGCCGGGTCGGTTCGGACGATCCCGGCACGATCTGTAACCTGGTTCCATTCCGCATGATCGCTGATGAGGGGGACCGCATGACCGAGCCGGTCGATCTGGGCTTCGAGCTGTTCGACGCCGACAACCACTACTACGAGGCGACCGACGCGTTCACCCGCCACCTCGAGCCGTCGATGCGCAAGCGCACGATGCAGTGGGCCGAGATCGACGGCAAGGTCCGCCTGCTGGTGGCGGGCAAGGTCAACCGGTTCATCCCGAACCCCCGGTTCGACCCGGTGGCCAAGCCAGGCTCGCTCGACGACTACTTCCGTGGGCGCACGGCCGGTGACGACATCCGGGCGGCGTTCGGCGAGCTCGACCCGATCAGCCCGGCCTACCGCGACCGCGACGCCCGCATCGCGGTGATGGACAGCCAGCGCATCGGCGGCTGCTTCATGTTCCCGACGCTCGGCGTGGGCATGGAGGAGGCGCTGATCCACGATCCCGAGGCGGCCCACGCCGCGTTCGAGTCGTTCAACCGGTGGATCGAGGACGACTGGGGCTACGCCTACCAGGACCGCATCTTCGGCGCGCCGATGCTCAGCCTGCTCGACCCGGACCGGGCCGTCGCCGAGCTCGACCGGGTGCTGCTCAACGGGGCCCGGGTCATCGTCATGCGGGCCGGGCCGGTGATGGCGCCGACCGGCGGCCGCTCACCCGGCGACCCGGTGTACGACCCGTTCTGGGCCCGCATCGCCGAGGCCGGCATCACCGTGGCCTACCACTCGGGCGAGAGCGGCTACGGCCGCTACGCCGCGGACTGGGGCGAGGACGCCGAGTTCGAGGCGTTCCGCCACAGCCCGTTCAAGGCCGTGCTGCAGAGCGACCGGGCCATCGCCGACACCATGACCGCGCTCATCGCCCACGGCGTGTTCCACCGCTTCCCGAACGTGCGGGTCGCCACCATCGAGAGCGGCAGCGAGTGGGTCGGGCCGCTGCTCAAGAAGATGGCCAAGATCCACGCCCAGATCCCCGGGTCGTTCCCGGGTGGCGAGGACCCGGTCGAGGTGTTCCGCAACAACATCTGGGTCGCTCCCTACTACGAGGACGACATCCCGGCGCTCCTGGGGTCGATCGGCGCCGAGCGGGTGCTGTTCGGCTCGGACTGGCCGCACGCCGAGGGCCTGGCCGAGCCGGCGTCGTTCGTGGACGACCTGCCCGGGGTGGCCGATGACGACATCCGGCGGATCATGCGCGACAACGCGCTCGAGCTGTCGATCCCGCGCAGCCCGGCGCACGCGTAGTCACGCCGCAAACCTGTCCCATCGGGGAGCCCTTTCGGGCGCTGTCGTGGGACAGGTTCGCTCGGTGGCGCGGGGTGGCGCGCGGGTGGGTCCGGCCGTCGTGCACCGGGTCAGGCCGCGTCGGCCTCGTCGGGGGTCGGCAGGTCGGGGCGCTCGAGGCTGGACATCACCCAGTCGAGAGTGCGCATGAGCGTGCGGGTGGCCGGGCGCACCAGCAGCGGATCGGCGGCCGGCACCGACGGCAGCCACAGGTCGCGGCGCACCGAGCGGGGGAGCAGGCCGACCGACGCCGAGGCGATCACTCCGTAGGCCGGCCGGCTGATCAGCGGCAGGGGCGGGAACATCAGGAAGCGCACCGCGTCGCGGGCCTGGCGGCCGGCGTGCAGCTGGGGCTTCTCGGCGAGGAACCAGGCACGGAGCTCGGCGACGGAGCGGGCGGCCGGCTCGGCGCCGAACTCGTCGGCCAGCACCGCCATCTCGGCCACGTAGCGGTCGGCGTCGGCTGGGCCGATCCGCGCCGTGCCGTAGCGGCGGTAGGCCCGCAGGAACGAGTCGACCAGCGTGTGGTGCACCCATGTGAGCAGGTGCGGGTCGTTGGCCGCGTAGGGCCGCCCGTCGGGGGCGGTGCCCCGCACCCGGCCGTGCACCCGCTTGACCACGGCGATGGCCGAGCGGGCCTCCTCGGTCGAGCCGTAGGTGGTGGCGCCGACGTAGGCGCTCGTCCGCCACAGCCGACCCATCGGATCGCTCCGGTAGTTCGAGTGCTCGGCGACGCCGGCCATCGCGAGCGGGTGCACGGTCTGCAGCAGCAGGGCCCGCAGCCCGCCGACGAACATCGAGTTGTCGGCGTGAATGCGCCACGTGACGCTGCCGGGTCCGAACAGCCCGGGCTCGGAGTCATCGGCCAGCTCGAGCTGCAGCATCGGGGGCTCGGCGCCCACGACGAGCTGGCGGACCTGTGCGGCCAGGGCGCGCCGCACCCAGAGCAGCGGGTCGATCGACGGCAGGGAGGCCATCGGCCCCAGGGTAGGGGCGTTACTTCTCGGTGACGCCGGCGCTGTCGAACGTGGCCATCTCGCGGAGGAGCTTGGCCGACGCCTGCAGCACGGCGAGCGACAGGGTGGCGCCGGTGCCCTCGCCGAGTCGGAGGTCGAGGTCGAGCAGCGGATCGAGCCCGAGGTGGTCGAGCGCCGCGCTCGACCCCGGCTCGACCGAGCGGTGGCCGGCGAACAGGTAGTGGCGGCTGTCGGGGCAGAGCGACACGGCCACCAGCGCGGCGGCTGCGGCGATCACGCCGTCGACGATGACGGGGACCCGCCCGGCTGCGCCGCCGACGCGAAGCCGGCGAGGGCGGCGATCTCGAGACCGCCGACCTCCTGCAGCAGGGTCAGGGCGCCGGCCGTGCTCTGCACCCGCTCGAGCGCGCCCTCGATGACCGCCACCTTGCGAGCCAGCACCGCGTCGTCGGCGCCCGGCGCCGCGGCCGGTCACCTCGACCGGCCGGCGCCCGGTGATGGCGGCGATCAGCGCGGCCGACGGCGTGGTGTTGCCGATGCCCATGTCGCCGGTGATCAGGCACCGGGCCCCGCCGGCGACGGCCCGGCCGGCCATCTCGGCGCCGACGTCGAGGGCGAGCAGCACCTCGATGCGGCTCATGGCCGGGCCGTTGGCCAGATCGGCGGTGCCGAACGAGACCCGCCGCCGGAAGACGCCGCCGTCGGTGAGCAGCGGGGTGGCCACGCCGACGTCGATCACGTCGACCTGCGGCCCCGGCGTGGCGGGCCAGCACGTTGACCGCCGCGCCACCGGTGGTGAAGTTGGCCACCATCTGGGCGGTGACCTCCTGCGGCCACGGCGACACGCCCGAGGCCAGCACCCCGTGGTCGGCGGCGAACACGGCGATCACGGCCGGCTCGGGCACCGGAGGCGGCGACTCGCCGGCGATGGCGGCGAGCTGCATGCTCGCGGTCTCGAGTCGGCCGAGGGAGCCGGGAGGCTTGGTGAGACGGGCCTGGAGGGCGCCGGCCGTCGGCCGCGGCGTTGCCGTCGACCGGGGCGACCCGGCCCCGGGCCGCTTCGAACCGCTCGCCGGCCACCCGCTCGACCCAGGTGCTGATCGCCAGCGCGATCGTGCCGCCGGCGACGTCGGCGTAGGGCATGCCGGCCGCTTCGGCCGCCTCGGCGTCGGTGGGCTGGTCGCCGACGTAGAGCACGCGGGAGGGATCGTCGATTCCGAGCCGGTGCAGGGCCAGCTCGAGCGACGCCGGATCAGGCTTGGCCGCACCGGCGTCGACCGACGTGACGACGACCTCGAGCAGCCCGTCGATCTCGGCGTCGACCAGCAGGGCCCGCACATCGGCTTCGCCCATGACGGCCGTGTTGGTGACCGCGCCGAGCCTGATGTCGGCGGCGATGGCCCGCAGGTCGTCGAGCACACCGGGTCGGAGCTCGACCCGGAGGTCGGCCACCGGCGTGCCGGGGGGCGCTTCGACGACGACGGTGCCGCCGAGATCGACCAGGACGGCATCGAGCAGAGGTTGGAGGATCACGGAGCTCTTTCGGCGGACGGCCCGTCGGGCGGTCGAGGGCGGGTCGAGGGTAGGACCTGGCCGAGGGCCCGGGCCAGCCGCCCCCGGTCGGCGGGTGCCGGCACGGCGATGCGGACGGTGTCGGGCATCCCGAACGAGCTGCAGTCGCGGACGAGCACACCGTGGACGGCCAGCTCCGCCCGCAGCGACGCCGCGGTCCGATCGGAGAGATCGACGAGCACCCACGGTGCGTCGGACGGGCGGGCGGCGAGACCGTGGCCGGCGAGGAGGTCGACCAGGGCGGCGCGGGCCTCGGCGATCTGCGAGGACCAGGCGGTCAGGTCGACCGTCGCCAGCAGCTCGGGCAGCGCGGCGGCGGCCAGGCCGTTCACGGACCACGCCGGTTGGCGGCGCCCGCAAGGGCTCGAGCTGGCCGGCCGTGGGAGCCAGCACGTAGCCGAGCCGGAGCCCGGGGCAGGCCAGCAGCTTGGTGAGCGAGCCGACCACGAGTGACCCGGCATCGCCGCGGGTCCACGAGCCGGTGGCGAGCGGGTAGAAGGCCTCGTCCCACACCGCGGCCCGCTCGTCGGCCCGGGCGAGCAGGCCGGTCGGGTTGTGCGGGTTCGAGCGGAACCGAGGGCCGGTCGGGTCGACGTCGAGGTGGCGCCGGTAGAGCGCGAAGTCGGGCTCGTCGACGCGACCCACCCGCAGCTCGGCCGCCACCAGGGCGATGGCCTCGGCCCCGCCGTTGGTCAGCAGCAGTCGATCGGCGTCGACGCCCATGGCCTCGGCCAACGCGTCGGTGGCCCGGCGCGGCTCCGGGTAGCGCGCCGACCGCGTCGACGTGGCGGGCCACGACCGGGCGCGGGTCCGGGGCGAACGGGTTGAGGCTCTGCGACAGGTCGAGCAGGTCGGCGGGGTGCAGGCCGAGCGCCGCCGCCACGGCCGGGCCGTCGCCGCCGTGCTCGCCCGCCGACGGCAGGTCCGGCGGTGTCATCGGGACCAGCGGGCCCAGCGGCGGAGGGCCAGGGCGGAGCCGACCGCGCGTGAGCAGGGTGGCCAGGGCCAGGCCGACGTCGGTCGACAGGGCCACGGCGCGGGCGATGTCGGCCCGCTCCGGCGGCCGGCCATCGCCGAGGATGGGGCGCACCTCGACGCGGGAGCCGTAGCGACTCTCGCCGCCGAGGCGCAGTCCGAGGGCGGCGGCGAACGCGGCCTCGGCGACCCCGCTGTTGGGCGACGGGTGGTCGGGCGCGTCGTCACGCACCGCTCGCACGACCGATGCGGCCGCGGCCGGGCGCACGCCGACGACGAGCGCCGCGGTCAGGCGCGCCGGCACCCAGTTGGCGAGGTCGTCGAGCCGGGCGCTGGCCCAGCCGTACTCGCCGTAGCGGGTCGAGCGGTGGCCGACCATGGCGTCGAGGGTGTTGACCGCCCGGTAGCCCAGCGCGCCGGGAGCACCGGCCAGCGCGGCCCAGCAGGCCGGCGCGACCACGGCGTCGACCGTGTTCTCGGCCACCGACTCGACCACCGCCCGCACGATGTCGGCCTCGTCCAGCGTCCACGGGTCACGCCCCACCAGGCTCTGCACGGCGAGGCGCGCGCCGTCGAGGTCGCCCGCGGTCGAGCGCGTCGCCGACCAGCGCGGCCGCGTCGCCCAGACCGCGTCCGGCCACGGCCAGGAACGTGGCCGCGGTGGTGGCCCCGACCCCTCGACCGAGGAAGGCCCCGGCGCCGACGCCGAGCCCGAGGCCGACGGCGGCGTGGACGATCCCCGCCGGCGCGGGTGCCGTCGTAGGCGCGTCGCTCGAACGCCTGCATGGCCGAGCCGAACACCGCCACCGGGTGGGGCTCGACCGGCACCTCGCCGAACCGGGCGTCGAGCAGCACGCCGAGCGCCGCGCCCAGGGAGACGGGCACCCGGGGCACGGGCGGCCGGCGCCGGATGCTCACCAGCGGGCCGCCACGACCAGCAGGGCGACCGTCTCGCCGAGCACGCCCGCGGCGCCGAGGATGTCGCCGGTGAAGCCGCCGACGCGGCGGTGGGCGAGGGCCGCGACGAGGCCGCCGGTGGCCAGGCAGGCCCCCACCGCCAGCACGGCCACCGATCGGCTGGCGAGGTGGCCGCCACCGGCGATGGCGAGGACCGAGGCCAGCAGGGTGCCGAACAGGGCGACCGGCAGCGGACCGCCTCCGCCGCCCAAGAAGGCCGAGGCCAGCCCGTTGGCGCGGGCGTAGGGCAGCGTCCGGGCGATGACGGCCATCGCCGTGCGGGACGCGCACCAGATGGCGGCGAGCAGCAGGGGAGCCGGCGCGATGGCGCTGAGGGCGGTCACCCGCAGCACCAGCACGACGGCCACGGTGGCCACCCCGAAGGCCCCGGTGGCGGGGTCGGCCATGGCGGCCAGCCGGCGGGTGCGGTCCATGGGGGCGATCAGCCCGTCGCCGGCGTCGGCGAGGCCGTCGATGTGCAGCATGCCGGTGACGGCCAGGTCGGCGGCCACGACCAGGGCGGCCGTGACGAGCGGGGGCCACAGCCGGTCGGCGCCCCACCAGACGCCCCCCAGGGCCAGGCCGATGGCGGCGCCGACGACCGGGAACCAGTCGAGGGCGCGCGGCGCAGGCGTCCGTGCTCCGCCGAACGGGGTGAGGAAGGCGATGGCCTGCTTCACGCGAGGGGCTCGTCGAGGATGCCCAGGCCGGTCGGGCGATCGAGGCGCAGCACTCGCCCGGCGACCACGAGCACCGCGTCGTCGGCCACCGCCGCGACGCGCTGGTTCACGGTGCCGAGCACGTCACGGAAGCGGCGCCCGGCCGACGACTCCGGGTGCACGCCGAGGCCGACCTCGTCGGAGACGAGCACCGTCGCCGCGCCCCGGCCGGCCCGGTCGGTGAGGGCCCGGCAGAGGTCGCCGATCTGGCGGTCCCACCACGACGACCAGTCGGTGTCGTCGGCGCGCTCGTCGACCGGGGCGAACTCCGGCCGGCTGGCCACCCAGGTCCCGAGGGCGTCGACGAGCATCGGGTGGGCGGCCGCGTCGTCGAGCGCGGCCGTCAGGTCGTCGGTCTCGATGGTGGTGAAGCGCGGGTCGCGGCGCCGGCGGTGGCGCTCGATGCGATCGGCCATGTCGGGGTCGCCGGCGGCCCGGCCGGTGGCGAGGTAGAGCAGCGCGCCGGGATGGGCGAGGACCATCCGCTCGGCCAGGGCGGACTTGCCGGACCGGGCGCCGCCGAGCACGAGCGTGATCACGGCTCGCCGGCCCCGAGGCGTTCGCCGCCGGGCTCGATGCGCTCGATGCTCAGGGCCGTGCCGGCCGAGACCGACGCGTGCACCGCCCGCGCCACCCGCGCGCCCCACCGCGACCGCGGACCGCCGAACGGCTCGAGCTCCCCCTCGCGGCCACCGGGCTCGGGTCGCGGGCTCACGATGCACACGGCGTCGGTGGCGGTGCCGGTGCCGGGGATGCCGGCGTCGAGCAGCGCCTGGCTCTTGGCCTCGGTGACCGTCGCCACCAGGTTCACGAGCGCCCCGTCGGCCAGCGGCTCGGGCACGAAGGCGACGATGTTGATGGTCCCCGGCGTCGAGCTCGCGGTGACGCCGGGTGGATGGGTCGGGTCCGCGGCGCCCTCGGGTGACGCGGCCCAGGTCGGCACGTGCACGCCGACCGTGGCGTCGACCCGCGCCCCGCCATCGGTCGCCGACTGCCAGGCGTCGACGTCGGCCGCGGTGAGCAGGCCCACGCCGGGCCCGTCGAGGCCGACGCCGGCCGGCCAGCTCGAGCAGGTGCGCGTCGGGGTCCATCCGGTGGTAGCCCGCCGCCACCTGGGCGTTGAGGATCCACCGCCGGCTCCCGATGCCGCCGCCGAGCACCGCCGACGACACCACCCGGCACGGGGTCGGGAGGCGCCACACGAGGTACGGGAGGTCGAGGCCGCCCTCGGCGCGGGTGTGCAGGTGCGGGACCATGATCAGCGGCAGGAGGGTAGCGCCCTGGTCCTTGGACCCTGTTGGCCGATGGGTGGTCGGCGGGAGACTGCGGCAGACGACGATCCGCAGGAGCGTGCCCGATGGCCATGAACGTGCAGCCGATACCCGATGTCTCCGAGCGGGTGAACGAGATCCGTGGGCTCACCGCGGCGATCGTGAACAAGGAGATCCTGCCCAACGAGAACATGCTGTGGGCGGCCCGGACGAACCCCAGCGTCACCGAGAGCGACCTGGCCACGGCACGCGAGCTGCGCGAGGGCATCAAGACCAAGGTCCGCCAGGCCGGGCTCTGGGCGCCGCACCTGCCGACCGAGTACGGCGGTGCCGGGCTCGACTTCCTCGAGCTGGCCTACATGAACGAGGTGCTGGCCTACGCCATCGGTGCGGCCTCGCTGTTCGGCGTGGTGGCGCCGAACTCGGGCAACCAGACCCTGCTGGTGAAGTACGGCACCGAGGAGCAGAAGCAGAAGTGGCTGATCCCGCTGATCGAGGGGAAGCTCGAGTCCGGGCTTCTCGATGACCGAGCCCGACGTGGCCGGGTCGGATCCGCGCGCGCTGCGCACCACCGCCCGCCGCGACGGTGACGAGTGGGTGATCAACGGGCACAAGTGGTTCACCTCGAACGGCAAGCGCGCCGACTTCTTCATCGTCATGTGCCGCACCGAGGATCCCGACGCCGGTCGGGACCGGCGCGGACGGCAACGCCCGCATGACGCAGATCATCGTTCCGCGCGACACGCCGGGTGTCCACATCCTGCGGGGCATCAACGTGTGGGGCGTCGACAGCGACCACTGCGAGATCGTCTACGAGGACGTGCGGGTGCCGGTGGAGAACCAGCTCGGCAGCCGGGGCAGCGGGCACCAGGCCGCCCAGGACCGCCTCGGCGCCGGGCGGGTGTACCACTGCATGAACTCGATCGGGCAGATGTGGCGGGCCTTCGACCTCATGGTCGAGCGGGCCCGGGTGCGCGAGGTGCACGGTGGGCTGCTGCAGACCAAGCAGTTCATCCAGGGCTTCATCGCCGACTCCTACATGGACATCCAGGCCGCTCGGCTCATGACGATCCACTGCGCGTCGAAGATGGCGAACGACATGGACCCCCGCACCGACATCTCGGCGATCAAGGTGTTCGTGCCGGCGGCCTACGAGCGGGTGGTCGACCGGGCCATCCAGGTGTGGGGCGCGGCGGGCGTGTCCGGCGACCTGCCGCTCTACGCCATGTACCAGGGCGCTCGCACGCTCCGGCTGGCCGACGGCCCCGACGAGGTGCACCGCATCCTCATCGCCAAGAACGTGCTCGGGCACTACAGCCACGGCACGGGGTGGGACTTCGGCACCTGACGGTCGGGTCGCGCCGCCGCCGACCCGGCGGTTGACGCCCGACCGGGCGTTGTGATGTCCTCTGACGACAACAGATGCGCCCTGACGGGGAAAGCCGGTGCGAAGCCGGCGCTGACCCGCAACCGTGGACGGGACGAGATTCGATCCCGTGAGCCGGACCACCCGTCCGGGCGTCAACTGCTCCATCACCCGTCGTCGGACTACGGACCGTGGAGCTCGGGATCACGCAGCTCGACCGACTTCCGGCCGGCGGTTCGCTCCTCGGGTTCGCCGTCCGCCCAGGAGCCACGTGACCACCAGTCCCATCGCCTCGCTGCCCGGCCGGCCCCGTGCCCGGCTCGTGCCGGTCGTGGTGATGGTGGTGCTGGTCGTGCTGGTCGTGCTCGCTGGTCCGGCGGCGCTGGCCGGGCGGGCGACGACGGCGCTGCCGGGGTCGTGCGCCGCCGCCGACGGCGTGCACGCCGGCCTGGTGGTCGACTTCGGGGACGTCGACGCCGGCTCGCCCCGACCGGCCGACACCGCCGACTGCGTCGCCGATCCGGGGGCGAACGGCGCGACCCTGCTGGCCCGGCGCTTCGGCAAGGACCGCATCCGCATCAGCAGCACCGGCCTGATCTGTGCCATCGACGGCTACCCGGCCGAGGGCTGCGGCGATCACCTGCCGAACGGCAAGTACCGCTACTGGAGCTACTGGAAGGGCGGGTCGTCGTGGACGTACTCGCAGGTGGGTCCGGCCGGTCGGGCGATCTCCGACGGGAGCGTCGACGGGTGGCACTTCGTCGACGGCTCGGCCGGCCCCTCCGACGGCGCGCCGGGGAACTCGCCGCCATCGGGCCCCTGTGCCTCGGCCCCTCCCACCACGCCCACCGTCACCGCGCCGCCGTCGTCGGTCGGGGGATCGGGCGCGTCCGGGAAGCCGGGGAGCCAGGCCGCGCCGACGTCGCTCCCGGAGGGTTCGGTGGGCGCATCGACGGACGGCTCCGATCCCGCGACGGACGGCGACCGTGGGCGTCGACGAGGCGGCATCGGCCGACGGATCCGGTGCCTCGTCCACGGGGGACGACACCGGAACGACCGGCAGTGCCGCTGACGAGTTGGGTCGTACCGAGCGAGCGTCCGACGTGAGCTCGGGCCGCGGCGGCGCGGGGGCGCCGCTGCTGGCGATCGGCGTGGCCGTGGCGGCCCTGGCGCTGGGCGGCGGCGCGGTCATGCGGTTCCGCTCGAGGACCGACGAGTGAGCCGCCGGTGGCGCCGCCACCCCGCCACGCGGCGCGCCCTGCACCCCGGCGCGTGGTGGCTGTGGGCGGGCGGGCTGGCCGCCGCGGCCATGCGCACCACCAACCCGTTCCTGCTCGGGCTGATCATCGGTGTGGTCGCCTACGTGGTGGCGGCCCGCCGCACGTCGGCCCCGTGGGCCCGGTCGTTCGGCTCGTTCGCCCGGCTCGCGGTGTTCGTGGTGGTGTTCCGCATGGCCATCCAGGTGCTGGTCGGCGAGCGGATGCCCGGCACCACGCTGTTCACGCTGCCGTCGGTGCCGCTGCCGGCGTGGATGGCCGGGGTCAGCCTCGGCGGACCGGTGACCGTCGAGGCGCTGGTGATGGCGTTCAACCAGGGCCTGCGGCTGGCGGCGGTGCTGATCTGCTTCGGAGCGGTGAACTCGCTGTGCAGCCCCTACCGCATGCTGCGGGCCCTGCCGGCCGCGCTCTACGAGGCCGGCGTCGCCGTCACCGTGGCGCTGTCGTTCGCCCCGCAGGCGGTGATGCAGGCCGGTCGCATCCGTGAGGCCCGCCGGCTTCGGGGCCGCCCGGTGCGGGGGGTCGCCGCGCTGCGGGGCATGGCCCTGCCCGTGCTCGAAGGGGCGCTCGACCGGTCGGTGGCGCTGGCCGCGTCGATGGACACGCGGGGCTACGGTCGGCGGGCCACGGTGCGCCCCGGCCGTCCGTCGCACCACCTCGATCGCCACCGGGGTCGGGCTGCTGGCCGTCGCGGTCGGGCTCTACGGCGTGCTCGACGGCGGGGCACCCCAGGCCCTCGGCCTGCCCCTGCTCGGCGTCGGGTCGGTGGCGCTGGCGGCGAGCCTGTTCGCCGGAGGACGGCGGGCGGTGCGCACCCGCTACCGGCCCGATCCGTGGCGGCTGGCCGAGTCGGTCGTCGGCCTGTCGGGGCTGGCCGCGCTGGCCGGCATGATCGTGGCGGCCCGCCTGCCCGGTGGTGGCCTGGCGCTCGACCCGCCGGCCTACCCGCTGACGTGGCCGACGCTGCCGCTGCGTCGCGGTGGCCGGGATCCTCGTCGCCCTGCTGCCCTCGGTGGCCGCGCCCCGCCCGCCGGCCTTCGTCGCCCCGCCGCGCCGGCTCCGACCGGGCCGGTCGAGCTGGTCGAGCCGACGCCGGTCGAGGTGGCCGTGTGAGCGCCGACGCCATCGTCCGCTTCGACCAGGTGAGGTTCAGCTATCCCGGCGCGAGCCGGCCGACGCTCAGCGGCGTCGACCTGGCCGTCGACGAGGGCGAGCTCTGCCTGGTGGTGGGGCGCACCGGCTCGGGCAAGTCGACGTTGCTGCAGGCCGTCAACGGCCTGGTGCCCCGCTTCACCGGCGGCCTGCTGACCGGTTCGGTGACCGTGGCCGGTCGCCGCACCGAGGACCACCCGCCCCGCGACCTGGCCGACCTCGTCGGGGTCGTGGGCCAGGACCCGGTGGCCGGCTTCGTGACCGACACGGTCGAGGACGAGCTGGCCTACGCCATGGAGAACCTCGGCGTGGCCGCCGACGTCATGCGCCGCCGGGTCGAGGACACGCTCGACCTGCTCGGCCTGCACGAGCTGCGGTCCCGTCCGCTCGTCACCCTGTCGGGCGGCCAGCAGCAGCGGGTGGCCATCGGGTCGGTGCTCACCGCGTCGCCACGGGTGCTCGTGCTCGACGAGCCGACGTCCGCGCTCGACCCCGCCGCCGCCGAGGAGGTGCTCGCCGCGCTGACCCGCCTCGTGCACGACCTCGGCATCACCGTGATCGTCGCCGAGCACCGCCTCGAGCGGGTCGTGCAGTACGCCGACCGCATCCTGCACCTGCCCGGCGGGGGCGCCCCGCTCGAGTCGGGCAGCCCGGCCGAGATCATGGCCACGTCGCCGGTCGCGCCTCCTGTGGTCGAGCTCGGCCGGCTGGCCGGATGGGCCCCGCTGCCGCTGTCGATCCGCGACGCCCGCCGGGCCGCCGCCCCGCTGCGGGCGCAGCTCGCCTCGATCGCGCCGGAGGCCGACGCACCGGCCCCTGGTCGGTCGAGTGGTCGGTCGAGCACCGCCGGCGCGGTGCTGGCCTCGACCCGAACCCTGCACGCGGCGTACGGCCCGGTGGTCGCCCTGCGCGGCGTCGACCTGCAGGTGCGGGCCGGCGAGGTGCTCGCCCTGATGGGCCGCAACGGCGCCGGCAAGTCCACCCTGCTCGCCCACCTCGTCGGGCTCCGGGCGCCGCAGTCGGGACGGGTCGAGCTCGACGGCAAGGAGCCCCACCGACTGCGCCCGGCCGACGCCATCCGCCTGATCGGCATGGTGCCCGCAGGACGCCGGGCTGCTGCTCAACGCCGACTCGGTCGGGGCCGAGTGCCGGGCCAACGACCACGACGCCGGCCTCGAGGCCGGGACGACGGCGGGCGATGCTCGACGCCATCGTCCCCGGCATCGACGCCGACGCCCACCCCCGTGACCTGTCCGAGGGCCAGCGCCTCGGCCTGGCGCTGGCCGTCGTGCTGGCACCCGAGCCGCCGGTCGTCGTGCTCGACGAGCCGACACGAGGCCTCGACTACGAGGCCAAGGATCGGCTGATCGGCGTGCTCGAGCGGCTCGCCGCCGGTGGCCACGCGGTGGTGATCGCCACCCACGACGTCGAGGTCGTGGCCCGCGTCGCCGATCGGGTCGTCGTGCTGGCCGACGGCGAGGTCGTGGCCGACGGGCCGGCCCGCGACGTGGTCGTGCACTCGCCCGTGTTCGCCCCGCAGGTCGCCAAGGTGCTGGCGCCCGAGCCGTGGCTGACCGTCGCCGAGGTCGAGAAGGCGCTCGCCGGAGCGACGCCGTGACCAGCGGAGCGACGCCGTGACCGCGGTGCCGTCGATCGCGCTCCGCCGCTCGGCGACGAGCGCGCCCTGCGGCTGCGGCCCCGGGCCTGGGTGCTGCTCGCCGCGGCGTCTGTCCTGGGGCTGGTCGCGTTCGGGTGGCCGCTGCTGGCCCAGCCGCACGGGCAGCGAGAACCTGGCGCACAGCGCCGACGCGCCCTGGATCTTCGTCGCCCTGCTGCCGCTGCTCTTCGCCATCGTCGTGGCCGAGATCGCCGACGGCGCCCTCGACGCCAAGGCGGTGGCCCTGCTCGGCGTGCTGGCCGCGTGCGGGTGCGCCCTGCGGCTGCCCGGTGGCGTGTCGGGCTTCGAGCCGGTGTTCTTCCTGCTCATCCCGTCGGGCCGGGTGCTCGGCCGGGGCTTCGGCTTCGTGCTCGGCGCGCTCACGATCTTCGCCTCCGCGCTCATCACCGGCGGGGTCGGCCCCTGGCTGCCGTTCCAGATGTTCGGCGCGGCCTGGGTCGGCTACTTCGCCGGGTGCCTGCCGCCGGCCAGGGGACGTCGCGAGCTGGTGCTGCTGGCGGCCTACGGCTTCGCCGCCGGGCTGGCCTACGGGTTACTGCTCGACTTCTGGTTCTGGCCGTTCGGGTCGAGCGCGGGCACGCAGCTCTCGTACCTGCCCGGCGGGTCGGTGGTCGAGAACCTGCAGCGGTTCTGGGCCTTCCACGTCGCCACCGCCCTCGGCTGGGACCTGCCCCGCGCCGTCACCAACGCGGTGCTCGTGCTGCTCGTGGGTCGGCCGGTGCTGGCCGCGCTGCGACGGGTGGCCCGCAAGGCCGCGTTCGGTGCCCCGGTGACGTTCAGGGCCGCTGATACACCGTGAGGTGGCCGTTGTTGTCGGCCGTGATCACCTGGCCCGACACGACCACGGGGCTCTGCCAGTGGGTGCCCCCGGTGACGGCGATCCACGCGGCCGACCCGGTGGTGGGGTTGAAGGCCGCGATGGCGCCGCCCCCGGTGCCGTAGAGCACGTTGTTGGCCACGAACGGCGACGACAACGGTGAGCTGTTCTGCCAGCGGAACGTCAGCTTCGGCTTGTGGGCGGCGTCGAGGCCGAGGGTGAACGCCGACGTGTGGCCGGGCGTGCAGACGAAGATCCACGTGACGCCGTCGGCCGGGTTGGTCCACACCGCCGGGGCCGGCAGGATCACCCCGCCGTTCGGCACGGCCAGGTTCTGCAGCTCGCCGCCGGTGTGGCCCGGGCCGCCCTGGCCGCTGAGGTCGTCGAGGTTCAGCACGTAGAGGTGGCCCTCCTTGCCGCCCTGCACGCCGATGTTGGCCACGGTGCTGCCGGCCGGCGCCGGGACGATGGCGGGCAGCACGCTGCCGAGGTCGAGGTCGGCGTCGTCGAGGAACTGGAAGTTGGTGGGTGTGAAGGTGTCGATGGGGTTGCCGTTGGCGCCGGTGCCGTCGGGGTGCACGGCCAGCACGGTGTCGCCCCAGTGGTGGTTGGTCGGGTCGAAGTCGGCGTTGCCGGTGGTGAAGTAGAGGCGGTCGTTGGCCGGGTCGTAGACCGTGCCGGGCCGGGCCCACACGCCGGCGATGGTCTTGGGGCAGTCCGGGGTGGCCGGCGCGGGCTGGAACAGCACGGTCTGGTTGCTGCACAGCGCGTTGAAGACGTTGGCATGGGCGTTGGCCAGGTCGATGGCCACGAGATGGCCCTGGTAGTCACCCCGGTCGCCCGGGTAGCCCGAGTGGACGGCGTAGAGGTAGGTGTGCCCGTTGGCGGCGGTGGCGGAGCTCAGGGCGGACGAGCCCTTCTCGTCCCACGGCTTGAGCGTGGTGGTCACCGGCCAGCCCCCGGTGGTGACCTGCGCGCCGGTGGCCAGCGTGACCTTGTGGACCTTGCCGTCGAGGCCGTAGGTGTAGACGGCGTCGCCGACGATCACCGGCGACGAGGTCGTGTAGCAGACGTCGCTGCCGTTGTTGATGTGGCACGAGCCGGGGCCGAACGTGATCGACCACACCGCGCTGCCGTTGCTCAGGTCGCGGGCGACGAGGCCGCCGGCCTTGGTGGTGACGATCACCAGGTCCTTGGTGCCGCTCGACGTGGCCACCCCGCTGGCGATGACCGGCGCGCCGTCGGCCGTGGCCGGCAGCGTGATCTGCCACTTCTGCTTGAGCTGGTTGACGTTGGCCAGCGTCAGCGTGGTCTCGAGGGTGTTGTTGCTGCGGTGCTGGGCATCGCCCCCGAACTGCAGCCACGGGGTCACGCAGCTGGTGAGCAGCAGGGTGCAGGCGGTGGCGACGATCAGCGCCACCGGGCCGCGACGAGCAGCGGACGGCGAGAGGTGGGGCCGAGGCGACATGTGGTTCTCCCTGGGGCGTCGGGCGGCCCGACCTTACGCCCGTCGCCTGCGAGGATGCTTCGGTGCCCGATCCGCCAGCCGCGTCGTCCCCGTCATCCGTCTTCGTCACCCGCGCGCTGCCCGAGCCCGGCATCGTGCCGCTGACCGACGCCGGGCTCGACGTCACCTACCGCCGGGTCGACTCGGCGCCTGATCGGGCCGAGCTGCTCGACGGGGTGGCCGGGGCCGACGCGCTGCTCTGCATGCTCACCGAGCGGGTCGACGCCGAGTTGCTCGATGCCGCGCCGAAGCTGCGCATCGTGGCCAACCTCGCCGTCGGGTTCGACAACATCGACGTGGCCGCCGCAACCGAGCGGGGGGTGCTGGTCACGACCACGCCCGACGTGCTCACCGATGCCACGGCGGACCTGGCCTGGGCCCTGATCCTCGCCACCGCCCGGCGGGTCGCCGAGGCCGACCGGTTCGCGCGCGGCGGCGAGTGGAAGGCGTGGAGCGGCCTCGCCCTGCTCGGCTCGCCCGTCGCGGGCCAGACGCTCGGCATCGTCGGCCTGGGCGCCATCGGCACCGCGGTCGCCCGTCGGGCCCGCGGCTTCGACATGCCGGTGCTCTACACGAACCGGCACCGCAACCTCGAGGCCGAGCAGTCGTTGCTGGCGGCCGGTGGCCCGGCGCCCGAGCTGGTGCCGCTCGACGAGCTGCTGGCCCGCGCCGACATCGTGTCGTTGCACGCCCCGCTCAACGACGAGAGCCGCCACCTCATCGACGCGGCGGCGCTGGCCCGCATGAAGCCGACCGCCATCCTCGTCAACACCGCACGCGGGCCGCTGGTCGACGAGCCTGCCCTCGTGGCCGCGTTGCGCGACGGCACCATCGCCGGGGCCGGGCTCGACGTGTTCGAGCACGAGCCGGCCCTGGCGCCGGGCCTGGCCGACCTGCCCAACACCGTGCTGCTGCCCCACATCGGCTCGGCCACCCGCGACACCCGGGCGGCCATGGTCCGCCTGTGCTGCGACAACATCGTCGCCGTGCTCTCGGGGCGCCCACCGCTCACCCCCCGCAACCCCGAGGCCCTCGACCGCGGCTGACCCGTCCCCGGCGCCCCGACCGGAGGTGGCATCGGAACTCGAGTCCCTCGAGCCGTTGTCAGAGGCTGTCAGCGCGCGTGACAACCGCTGACAACGTCCTGACGACCGCCGATCGACGGGAGGGAAGGGCGGGAGGGAAGAAGCACACGGTTCCAGCGGTTCACCCTCGGAGATGACCTCCCTGCGCTCGAACGTCACCCGCTCCGGCTTCCGCTCGCTCAACCGCCTCGTGGCGCCGCTCGTCGGGGCCGGACTCGGCAACCCGCTGCCGATCGGGGTGGGACCGGTGATGGTCGAGACCACGGGTCGATCGAGCGGCGAGCCCCGTGCCGTCCCCCTGATGTCGGTGCGCTTCGGCAACTCGGTGCTGGTGTCGACCGTGCGCAGCCGCTCGCACTGGATGGCCAACCTCGAGGCCGACCCGGCGGCCCGGGTGAGCCTGTTCGGCCAGCAGCACGCGGCGACGTCGAGCATCGCCGAGGTCAGCGACCTGCGCGTCGCCGTGCTCACGCTCGATCCGGCCGCCTGATCCCGGACGCGGCGCGACCCGCCTCCGGGCTGGAGGCGGGTCGCGGTCGAGTCGTCAGCGGCTTACAGGGGTCAGCCGCTGACGACCGGTAGCACCAGGCTGCAGCGGGCCTGGAAGTTGGGGTCGTTGGCGCCCAGCGCGTTCATCACGTACTGCAGGGCGACGGGGTCATAGATGATGCCGATGTGCTCGGTGAAGTCGATGACGCAGTGGTCCTGCACCAGGATGTTGCGCACGTTCGACCCGTTGAGGAAGGCCGACGTGTAGGGCGTGACGACCTCGTCGTACTTCGACTCGATCACCGTGTACTGCACGCCCGCCACGGTGTCGCCACCGGCGTTGAGCCCATCGAGGAAGGTCGACGGCACGATCTGCTGGGTGCACGACACGCAGCCGATGAGCGACGTCACGGGCACGCCGGCGAGCTTCAGGTTGTTGAGCAGGGCGTTGATGCCGAGCACGGTGGTGCCGTGGTTCGACGGGGCCAGGCCGACGAGCTTGGCGACCTTGGCCGCGCCGCCGAGGTACTTCAGGTAGTAGCGGGGCATCATGCCGCCCTGCGAGTGCCCGACCAGGTCGACCTTGGCCGCGCCGGTCGACGTCCGGACCCGGTCGACGAACGCCGAGAGCTCACCGGCCGAGGCGGCGATGTCGGTGAGGCCGAAGAAGTGGCCCAGCGTCGAGCCGTTCTGGCCGTAGTTGAAGGCGTAGACGCAGTAGCCGGCGTTGGACAGCATCGGTGACAGCGCCTGCCAGCTGAACGCCTCGTTGGCGAGCGTGCCGTGCACCAGCACCACCGGGTCGGGGTGGCTGCTGGTCGGCCGGCACGACCAGTTGTTCGAGCCGGGTGGCATCGACGTGGGCGCGAAGAGCTCGGTGGCGATGCCGTCGGCGAAGGTGCCGATCCGCAGGTTGGTCGCGGCGTCGGCCGGCAGCGATGTGATCGCTCCCAGCACTGCGACCGCGAGCAGCGCGACGAGCGCGCGAGTCAGGCGTGTCCTCATGGTGGTCCCCCAAACATGTGTGGTTCAGCTGTTCGAGCAGCGGCCGGACGCCGCCACGCCGCCGTGACCAACGTCACACAGCAGGGTCACCCTATGGGCCGTCCGGCCCAAGGTCAATGACCTCGTCAGTCATGCTGTCAACGGGGTGCCGTCACCCGGGCCCCCGGTCGGCTCAGCAGGCACTGCACCACCGAGATCTCGCGCTCGTCGAACGCGGCCTCGCAGTACGCCAGGTAGAAGTCCCACATCCGCCGGAAGGCGTCGTCGAGGCCGAGCGCCGCCACCTCGTCGGCGTGGGCGTCGAGGTTGGCCTTCCACCGCCGCAGCGTCTCGGCGTAGTGCAGGCCGAAGTCGTCGACGTCGGTGAGGGTGAGGTCGGTGGCGCGTCCGCTGACGCGGGCGATGGCCTCGATCGACGGCAGGCAGCCCCCGGGGAAGATGAACGCCTTGATGAAGTCCTCGGTGTTCTTGGCCCGCTCGTAGCGGTGGCCGGGGATCACGATGGCCTGCAGGCCCATGAGCCCGTCGGGCTTCAACCGCCGCTGGCAGACCTCGAAGAACGTGTCGAGCTCGCGCCAGTCGACCGCTTCGATCATCTCGATGGACACGAGCTTGTCGTAGGTGCCGGTGAGGTCGCGGTAGTCGTCGTGGCGCACCTCGACGAGCGCGGCCAGCCCCGCTGCGGCGACGCGTTCGGTGGCGTAGTCGAACTGGGCCCGGCTGATGGTCGTCGTGGTCACTCGACAGCCGTAGGTGGACGCGGCGTGGACGGCGAACCCACCCCACCCGGTGCCGATCTCGACCACGTGGTCGTCGGGGCCGAGATCGAGGCGTCGGCAGAGGCGGTCGAGCTTGGCCGTCGAGGCCTCGGCCAGGGGCGTGTCGGCGTCGGCGAACCAGGCCGAGCTGTACATCATCGTCTCGTCCAGCATCTGCGAGAAGAAGTCGTTGCCCAGGTCGTAGTGGGCCCGGATGTTCGCCCGATCGCGGTGCTTGTCCTGCGGTCGCAGCGAGCGCAACCGGTCGAGGCCCCGCCCGGCGGTGCGGGCCAGGCCGTTGCGGGCCGGGTCGTAGCGGTGGACCTCCCGGCTGAGCAGGCGGAGGAACCCGGTCAGGTCGTCGACGTCCCACCACCCGCGGAGGTAGGCCTCGCCCAGCGACGCGCTGCCGCCGCGCAGCACGGCCCGGTAGGTGCGGGCATCGTGCACCCGGGCGTGCACCGAGATGGCCGGCCGGCCGTAGGCGTCGGGCCGGTCGTTGCCGAACGACGACCGGCCCCCGCCGTCCTCGTCGATGGTGACGCGTCCGCTGCCCATCCTCCCGAGCAGCGCCCAGAGCACCGAGCGGGCGACCCGGTCGGCGACCGAGATCCGCAGCGCGGCGTCCCCGGCCACGGGCACGACGGTGTCGATCTGGTCGATCTGGTCGACGGGTGGCACGAGCAGATCGGTCACGATGGTCCTCCTCGGACTTGTCGATGCGATCCCGGGTGCGGCACCACCGGCACCCGCTTGGCCCACAAACGCAGGGCCTGCCAGTGGATGCCGGCCGAGATCCGCATCGTCTGGGCCGGGTGGCGCAGCAGCACGCCGACGGCCGACCGGGACGTCAGCTCGGTGCGCCGCAACGACAGGTCGGCGTCGAACACCTTGTGGCCGCGCTCGAGCACCTCGAGCCGGACGGTCAGCGGCGAGTGCGTCGCCGCCGTCGGGGTGGTGAACGAGAACCGGTAGTCGAGGTCCATGGCCAGGAACGGCGAGACGTGCAGCGCCTTCGGGAACACCGCGCCGCGACCGGAGACGTACTCGGCCTCGACCACGTACCAGGCCCGTTCGCCCCATGGCGTGTTGGTGACCTCGAGCACGACGATGTCGGGCGAGCCGTCGGCCGCGTCGCACCAGTACACGGTGATCGGGTTGAACAGCCACCCCCACGTGCGCAGGTGGGTCAGCATGCGGATGCGACCCGCCGGCCGGCGATGGATCTCGCGCTCGACGATGTCGCCGAGGGCGTCGCGAAGCGGGCGGTCGCTGCCGTCGAGGTAGTCGGTCCGGCGGTAGCGCACCGGGGCCCACCGGCGGGTCGACCACAGGGGCAGCGAGTCGATCAGGGAGTCGGGCCCGTCGATCTCGTCGACGTCGAGCAGCGTCATGGCCACGCCGTAGTGGAACTCGTGCGGGGTCGGTGCGAACCGCCGGTGCCGCACGACCCCCTCGTACAACGCGCTCCGCCACCCGACCGCGGGGCGATCGCTCGAACCTGTCCCGTTGGAGCGCCCGATCGGCGTCGCGGACGGAACAGGTTCGGCAGTGGGGGAGGCGATCGTGGTCGTCACAGGGTCACTCCGAAGTGCCGGCAGACGTCGAGGGCCGAACGCACGCCGTCCTCGTGGAAGCCGTAGCCCCAGTAGGCACCGGCGAAGAAGGTGCCGTTGACCCCCTGGATCTCGTGGCGTCGGGCCTGGGCCGACATGGCCGCGGCGTCGAACACCGGGTGCTCGTACTCGAATCGGCCGAGCACGGTGGCGGGGTCGATGTCGTCGTGGCGGTTGAGGGTCACGAGCAGCTGGTGCTCCGATTCGAGGTCCTGCAGGTTGTTCATCCAGTAGGTCAGCGTGCTCTCGCGCCCGGAGCCGGCACCCAGGTGGTAGTTCCAGCTCGCCCGGGCCCGCGGGTTGCGGGGCAGGAAGCGCTCGTCGGTGTGCAGCGTGGCCACGTTGGGCTGGTAGCCGATGGCCCCGAGGATCTCGTGCTCGGCCGGGCTCGGGTCGCTCAGCACCTGCAGGGCCTGATCGCTGTGGCCGGCGATGATCACCCGGTCGAAGGTCTCGAGCCCGTAGGTGGGGCTCATCAGCTCGACCTCGATCCCGTCCTCACCGTCGTGGTGGCGCACGACCTTGCGCACGGGGGAGTTGCGACGGATGCGATCGGCGAACGGCGCGATCAACGCCTCGACGTAGCGCTGCGAGCCGCCCGAGACGGTGCGCCACTGCGGCATGCCGGCCAGCTCGAGCAGGCCGTGGTTGTCCATGAACCGGGCGTAGGCCGCGGCCGGGAAGCGCATGAACGACTCGGGGTCGGCCGACCAGATCGACGCCCCGAGGGGCACGAGGAACCGGTCGACGAAAGCCTCGGAGTAGCGACCCCGCCGGACGAACTCCTCGAGCGAGAGCTCGTCGCCGCCCGGCCCGTCGGTCGTGTCGCCCCCGGCGACCAGGCGGCGGGCCGACCGGTTGAACCGCAGGATGTCGACGAGCATGCGGTGGAACCACGGCTTGGCCAGGTTGGCGCGCTGGGCGTAGAGGGTGTTGAGGTTCGTCCCGCGGTACTCGAGGCCGATGCGGGGATCGCTCACGCTGAAGCTCATCTCCCCGGGCTGGCTGGCCACGCCGAGCTGGTCGAGCAGCCGGACGAAGTTCGGGTAGTTGCGCTCGTTGAAGACGATGAACCCGGTGTCGACGTGCTGGATCTCGGTGCCGCCGGCCGCCGTCGGCAGCTCGACCCGCTGGGTGTTCGTGTGCCCGCCGACGTACCCGTTGGCCTCGAAGACCGTGATGTCGTGACGGGGGTGCAGCAGGTGGGCGCAGACGAGGCCCGAGATCCCGGTGCCGACGATGCCGATCTTCATGTCCGTCCTCTCTTCGAGATTAATTAGCACTAAAGTCTAGAACCGAACCAACCCGGCTCGTGCGGCAGGCATTCCCGTCGGGCTCCGTTCGAGGCCGCGCCCGACCCTGGATGTCCCGGGTCCCGGGCTCCCGATCAGGTCGTGGACACGGGCGTCGCCCCCGCGGCGGCCCCGATCCCAGCCCGCTCGGCGACCCAGCTCCAGAGGTGCCCGCCCTGTTCGGGCGAGGTGCGGGTCCACGGCAGCTTCGAGGTCCACCGCTGATGGCGATCGAGCCAGAACCGGCCGTTGTGCTCGAGCGGAGGGCGGGCCGCGGCCAGCCAGACCATGGTGTCGGCGCCCTGGAACGGCGTCCGCAGCCACGGGCCCACCAGACGGGCGAAGTCGGGCAGGGCGGTCTGGACGCCGGGCGTGTCGACCCAGCCCGGATGCATGGCGTGGAACGTGACGCCGGTGGTGGCGGCCCGCTCGGCCCACTCGCCGTTGAGCACCACCTGGGCCCGCTTGGCCAGGGCGTAGGCCTTGACGCCGTCGAAGTCGTCGTGGCGCCCGCTGGTCGACTCGCGGTCGAGCCGCTCGAGGTCGAGGCGCTGTGTGTACATGCCGCCGGACGACACGGTGACGACCCGCGACCCCGGCGTGCGGGCCAGCCGCCCCAGCAGCTCGTGGATCAGCAGGAACGGCGCCACCACGTGGGTCTGGGCCGTGAGCTCGATGCCGTCGACGGTCAACTCGTGCTGGTGGACGAGGGCGCCGGCGTTGTTGATCAGCACGTCGAGCCGGTCGTGGTTGGCGGTGATCTGACGGGCCAGGCGGCGGACGTCGTCGAGCCGGGCCAGGTCGGCCACGCCGATCTCGACGTCGTCGTTGCCGGTCTCGGCCACGATCCGGTCACGGGCCTGCTCGGTGCGACCGAGGTCGCGGCCGACCACGCGCACCGAGGCGCCCAGCGAGGCCAGACGGGTGGCGGCGGCCAGGCCGAGACCCGAGGTGGCCCCGGTGACCACGGCGACCTTGCCGTGCATGGGCCGCTCGGTGAGGTCGCTCCAGCGGAAGAGGCGGTCGCGCCACTCGTAGCCGAGCCGCGAGAAGCTCAGGGCGACGGTGCCCTCGAGCACGGCGTCGACGGCCTGGGCGAGCACCAGCCTGGGGGCGGACAGGGGAGGGGGGAGATCGTCCATCAGGCCTGCGCTCTCGGGTTCGGGGACGGGTCCGGAGGCGGGATGGCGCGGCCGGCGCGGTTGCGGGCCCGGCCCGCATCGTCGGCCAGTCGCGCGAACATCGCCAGCGCGGCGTGATCGTCGGGCGCGAAGGCGTCGCTGCCGAGGGCGGTGGCGTGCTCGGCCGTCCGCACGTCACCCCCGCCGACCACGACGGGCACGTCGACCGAGCGCTTGACCGCCCGGACCGTCCGGACGACGGCGGCGTCGTTGTCGGGCGTGGTGACGCTCAGGGCCACCGCGACCAGCCGCTCGGCGCGGCGCGCCGCGTCGACGAACGACTCGGTCGGGGTGTCGGCCCCGAGGTCGACCACCCCCATGCCGAGGCCGCGCAGCAGGTCGGCGAACAGCGCGCCGGGCAGGCTGTGGTGGTCGCCGGGCGGCGCGCCCAGGACGACGGTGCCACGAGTGCGGCCACGACGAGTGAACAGCGGGCCCAGCCGGCCGATCAGCCGCAGCGCCACCACCGACGCCTGGTGCTCCTGGCCGACCGTGACCAGGCCCTCGGCCCACCGCTCGCCGATGGTGGTGAGGGCTGGCGCCAGCACCTGCAGGTAGACGTCGTCGGGGTCGAGCCCGGCGGAGAGGGCCGACTGCACGATGTTCCACGCGCCCCGTTCGTCGCCGGCCACGAGCCGATCGACCAGGCGGCGCCCATAGTCGATGCGCCGCCGCGGTTCAGCGGCCGCGGCACCAACCACGGCGCCGGCATCGGCCTCGGCATCGGCCCTGAACGCGGCCAGGTCGTCGGGCTCGACGCGCCACTCGGCGCCCACCTTGCGACCGGGCAGGCGGCCCGTGCGGACGTACCGGTACACCGTCATGTAGTGCACGCCGAGCTGCTCGGCGGCTTCGTACAGGGTGATCGGACCGTCGGCGGGACGGTTGCGCCGGGCGCCGTCGACCACGGAGGCTCAGGTCGGGTGCGTGTTCGCACGATCGAGCAGCGCGGCCCGCAGCCCACCGGCGGCCCGGTCGCCGATGCGGTCGAGCATCAGGCCGAGCACGGGGCCGAACACCCGGAAGGCGCCCTTGAGCCGCAGGTCGGCGTCGTAGCGCACCTGGGTGAGGTGGCCGCCGTCGCCGGTCTCGTCGGCGGCGCGGCGGTCTCCGGGGGTGAAGGTGATGGTGTCCTCGGAGATGGTCGAGCTGTTCTCGGCCCGCACGGTGACCTTGTACGGACGGTCGAACTCGGTGATCTCGTAGCGCAGCGGCACCTTGCGGCCGGCGAACGACGCCACCACCCGGAACGCCGACCCGAGACCGACGGGCTCGGGGGTCACCATCTCGGCCTCCTCCACGCCCGGGTCCCACTCGCTGGTGGAGCTGAAGCGGGCGAGGTAGTCGAAGGCTTCGGAGATCTCGATCGGAGCGACGATCGTCGCCTGGTACTGGGCCATGGCCATCTCCCGGCAGTTGATTAGTGCTAAATCATAGGAGCGATACGTCAGGAACGTCGGGTCGGGCTCGAACTCGATCGTCAACACGAGGTTGACGATCCGTGGGCGTCAACCTAAGGTTGACGCATGGCTGAGACCGATCCCGGCACCGACCTGGGTGCGCCCCCGGCACCGACCCCCGGCTCCGCGACCGTGCGGCTCGACGACCTCATCGACGCCATCACCAGGGTGCACCACGAGCCGCTCGACCAGCTCACCGACGCGGTGCTGGCCGCCGATCACCTCGGGGAGGTGGCCGACCACCTGATCGGCCACTTCGTCGATCAGGCCCGACGCTCGGGGGCCTCGTGGACCGACATCGGTCGGAGCATGGGCGTCACCAAGCAGGCGGTGCAGAAGCGCTTCGTGCCGAAGTCGAGCGGGGAGCCGCTCGACCTGGAGCCGAAGCAGGGCTTCACCCGGTTCACCCCACGGGCCCGCAACGTCGTCGTCGCGGCCCAGGAGGAGGCCCGGGCCGCGGGCAACGACGAGATCGGGCCCGACCACCTCCTGCTCGGCCTGCTGAGCGAACCCGAAGCCATCGCGGCGAGGACGATCGTGGCCCAGGGGGTGGCCCTCGACGACGTCCGCGCCGCCGCCGTCGCGGCCCTGCCGCCGCGGGCCGATGTGGTGCCCGAGTTGATCCCGTACGACGCGCCGGCCCGCAAGGCGCTCGAGCTCACCTTCCGCGAGGCGCTGCGCATGGGCCACAACTACATCGGCACCGAGCACGTCCTGCTCGCGCTGCTCGAGCTCGAGGAGGGCGCCGGGGTGCTGGCCGGGCTGGGTGTCGACAAGGCGACCACGGAGGTCGAGGTCGCCGCGGCCCTGGCCGCCGTGGCGAAGCGGTGACCCGAGCGGGAGCCGGCACGGCTCCCGGCTCGGGTTGGCCGAGTCGGTAGCCTCGGGCGATGCCAGCGGCCGGGAACGTGCTCTTCATCACGGTCGACCAGTGGCGGGGCGACTGCCTCTCGGCCGTCGGGCACCCGGTGGTCCGCACCCCCAACCTCGACCGCCTCGCCGCTTCCGGCGCGCTGTTCACCAACCACTGGGCCCAGGCCGCTCCGTGCGGACCGAGCCGGGCCTGCCTCTACACCGGCACCTACCTGAGCCAGAACCGCTCGGTGCTCAACGGCACCCCGCTCGACGCCCGGCTGACCAACGTGGCCCTCGAGGCACGGGCGGCCGGCCTCGACCCCGTGCTGTTCGGCTACACCGACTCGAGCGTCGATCCGCGCACGGTCGAGCCGGACGATCCCCGCCTGCTCACCTACGAGGGCGTGCTGCCGGGGATGCGGGCGGTGCTCGACTTCCCCTTCGAGCCGCTCACGCCGTGGATCGACCACCTCTACGCCCTCGGCTACCCGCAGCAGAAGCGGGCCCACGACATCTTCCGGGCCGATCGGTCGTTCCCCGGCGCGGCCGACCACCCGCCCACGTGGGCTCCGCCGATCTACTCGGCCGAGCACAGCGAGACGGCGTTCCTCACCGACGAGCTGCTGGCGTGGCTCGACGGCAGCGGCACGACCACCAGCCGGGGCTCCGAGCGGCGCGACCCGTCCGGTCCGTGGTTCGCCCACCTCAGCTACCTGCGGCCGCACCCGCCCTACCGGGTGGCCGCGCCCTACCACGACCTCTACGACCCGGCCGAGGTGCCGTTCCCGGTGCGGGCGCCGACCCGCGAGCAGGAGGGGGCCCAGCACCGGTTGGCCGAACTGGCGGTGGGTGTCGTCGGCGCGCCCGACGACGACGCCGACATGCGCCAGATCCGGGCCACCTACTACGGGCTCATGAGCGAGGTCGACCACCACCTCGGCCGGGTGCTCGACTGGCTCGACGCCTCGGGCCGGGCCGCCGACACCCTCGTGGTGCTGACCTCCGACCACGGCGACCAGCTCGGCGACCACTGGCTCATGGAGAAGCTCGGCTACTGGGACGAGAGCTACCACGTGCCGATGATCGTGCGCGACCCGAGGGCGCCCGCGGGGCGTCGCATCGACGCCTTCACCGAGCACGTCGACGTGATGCCGACGATCCTCGACTGGCTCGGCCTCGACGTCCCGTCGCAGTGCGACGGCCGGTCGCTGCTGCCGTTCGTGGCCGGCGACGGCGAGCCGCCGAGGTGGCGGTCGGAGGTGCACTGGCAGTGGGACTTCCGCAGCCCGACCACGCACCTCGCCGAGGACCTGCTCGGGCTGACCATGGACGAGTGCACGCTCGACGTCATCCGCGACCACCGCTGGAAGTACGTGCACATGGCGGGCATGGCTCCGCTGCTGTTCGATCTCGAGGCCGACCCCCACCAGTTCGTCGACCGGTCGACCGACCCGACGTGCGCGCCGGTCGTGGCCGAGTACGCCCAGAAGCTCTGTCGTGGCACCAGCGCCACGCCGATCGCACCCTCGCCGGCACCCTGCTCACCCACGAGGGTCCCGTCTCCCGCGTCGACCCCCGCATCGGCTGACGTGGGGTGTGATCAGCCCTGGGGCGCTCCGGGCGGTCGGGGCAGCTCGACCTCGGGGAGCGGCGCGGACGGGATGTAGCGGGGAGACGGTGGAGGTGGCCGGCCGCCGCTCGAGGGCCGGCCGGCGAGGATGCCGGTGACCAGGGGTGCCGAGGGCGCGGACGTAGTCGGAGCGCTCGCCGAGGATGCCGGGCACGGTGTCGAACCGGGCCGGCTCGAGGTCGCCGGTGTCGGGCAGCTCGGCCACGACGGGCGCGCCGATGAGGCTCTCGATGGTGGACTCGGTCAGCCCGTGGCGCCCCGTGCGGTTGAGCACGACCTCGGACGCGATGACGCCCAGCTCGTCGACCAGCACCCGGGCGTTCTTCACGTTGGCCAGCCGGGCCGTGCAGGTGATGAGCACCCGGTCGGCCAGCCCTGCGATGCCCGTGCGGCGCACGACCGGACCCGGGGCGTCGAGGACGATCAGGTCGACCGGGCCGCCGCGGGTGCGGCCGGTCTGCAGCGCGGCCAAGGCCTCGGTGAGCACGCGCGCGTCGACCAGCTCGAACGGGTCGTCGGCCGGGGGCAGCACCTGCACCCGGATGCCGGTGGGCGGATGGGTGACCATGGCGTCGGGAGACGCCGGCAGGCCCAGCATCAGCGCGAGGTCCCCGAGGATGGGATCGGCCTCGACCATCACCACCTTGGCGCCGCCCCTGGTGGCCGCCGCCGCCAGGTTGACCGCCACGGTGCTGGCGCCCTCGCCGCCCTTGGCCCCGGTGACCAGCACCAGTCGGGGTCGGGTCGCGGCGCGACCGGAGGCGGCCTCGACCTCGTCGCGGGCGATGGCCAGCTCCTCGAGGGTGACGGCCACGATGGTGTCCATCGGCGTGCCCGCCGGGAGCATCCGGTCGAACCACGGCGCCGGGGCGCGGAGCGAGGGGCTCGGGCCCGCCGGCTCGTCGGCTGGTTCCTCGGCGGGGTGTTCAGCTGGATCGGGCACGAGGCTGAGCCGGGCCGCCGGGAGGGTGGTCGGATCGGGGGCGGGGCCGGGATCGGTCGGGCGGGCGTCGGCCACCGACACCACCCGCACCTCGGGGAACATCGACCGCAGCACCGGCAGCTGGTCGTCGGATTCGACCGACGCCGCCGGCCCGAGCAGCACCACCGCCGGATGTCCGGGGGTGAGCTCGTCGGTGGCCCCGAGCACGGTGACCATGTCCTTCACCATGACGTGCTCGAACGCGTTCATGGCGTCGACGCGCCAGAGCAGATCGGGGTCGACCACCAGCACGTCGAACGGGACGGTGAGGGGTGTGAGGCTCACGACGAGGGCGATCCCGCACCGGGGGCCAGGGCGAGGTGCTCGAAGGCGTCGATGCGGGCGCGCAGCACGTCGAGGCTCGACACCCAGAAGCCGGTGGACCGCACGTCGATGCCGAACCGCCCGGCCAGCCCGGCGGCGTCGGCCAGACCGGTCGACGAGAGCAGGTCGTCGTAGCCCGAGCGGAACCGGTCCGGATCGTCGAGGTAGCGGGCGTAGAGGCCGATGCCGAACAGCAGGCCGTAGGTGTAGGGCCAGTTGTAGAACGACGTGAAGTAGTGGCCCTTGACCGCCCACATGCGCGGGTGCAGGACGGCGGGGTCGAGGCCGTCACCGTAGGCGGCGCGCTGCGACGACAGCATGAGGTCGTCGAGCTCGGCGACCGACAGGTCCTGCTGCGCCCGCCGCTCGCACAGCTCCCGCTCGAACAGGAACCGCGAGTGGATGTCGACCACCACCTGGCACGAGCCCTGCAGATCGGTGTCGAGCAGGCCGAGGCGCTGCTCCGGCGGGGTGGCGGCCAGGCCGGCCTCGACCATGATCGTCTCGCAGAAGATGCTGGCCGTCTCGGCCAGGGCCATCGGCGTCTGGCGCTGCATCGGCGTGCGCTCGCCCAGGTTGGTGTTGTGGTACGCGTGGCCGAGCTCGTGGGCGAGGGTCTGCACGCTGTCGGCCGAGCCGTCGAAGTTGAGCATCACCCGCGACTCACCGTCCCGGATCGGCAGGCAGAACGCGCCGCCCTGCTTCCCGGCGCGGGGCTCGGCGTCGATCCACTCGTCGCGGCCGGCCCGGTCGACCAGCGCGGCCAGGGCCGGCGAGTAGCCACCGAACGCGTCGGACACCCGGCTGATGGCGTCGGTCCAGCTGACCCGGCTGGCGGCCGCGTCACCGACCGGAGCGAACAGGTCGAACCACGGCAGGCCGACGTCGGGCCGGTCGGGCGGCGAGTGCCCGAGCACCGATGCCTTGGCCCGGAGGTAGCGGTGGAAGTCGGGCAGCGAGTCGACGACGGCCTCGTGCATGGCGTCGAGGGTGGCCCGGTCGACCCCGTTCATGAACAGCGCCGGTTCGAGGGCGTCGTCCCAGCCCCGGCGGCGGTTGAGCACGACGGTCTCGCCCTTGGCCCCGTTGAGGGCGGCCGCGAGCGGCACCGTGACGGTGTCCCACGCGGCCAGCTCGGCCTCGTAGGCCGCCCGCCGGCGATCGGGGTCGGGGTCGTGGGCCAGTCCTCGCACCACGCTCATCGGCAGCCTCTCGACCCCGCCGCGCCCGTCGGCCACCCGGGCCGTGAGCCGCGACGTGATCTCGCCGTGCAGCCGGGCCCAGGCCATGCTGCCGGTGAGCCGCAGGTCGGCGGCCAGCCCCTCCTCGGGCTCGGTCATCTGGTGCCGGGCCGCGGCGGCCGCCCGCTCGAGCGGGTAGGAGTGCTCGGCCGCGGCCTGGCTGGCGGCCACCAGGTCGGCCACGCCGAGGCGGGCGATCCACCCCTCGAAGCGCTTGGTGAGCCGGGTGAGGTCGGTCAGCTCGGCCTGAAGCCGCGAGCGCAGGCCGGCGGCGGCGTCGTTGGACGAGTCGGTGCTGATGAACGTGTAGAGGTAGGCCGACACGAGGCGCACCTCGTCGAGCAGCCGGTTCGTCTCGGCGAGCACCTCGTCGAAGGCGGCGACGTCGGCCTCGGTCGGGCCACCCTCGCGGGGCTCACCGGCCCGCACGTCGTGGCGGTCGTAGAGGGCGACGAGGCGGGCCAGGTCGGCGACGACGCCCTCGTGGGCCACCGCCAGCTCCCTCGATTCGAGCGAGGGGAAGACGGAGCTGACGTCCCAGTGGGGCAGCGGGCCAGGGGCGGTGAGGGTGGGTTCGGCCATCCCGATGGTTGTAGCAGAAGCCTCGTCGAGGACCACCTGGCCTGACTCTGACCGCCCGGTCGGGCAAGATCGTGGGTGCATGGGAACCAGCTACCGGGCGCAGGTCGCCGTCGCGTTCGAGATCCTCGCCGAGGGTCTGGCCCCCTTCGTCGACGCCCGCATGAGCGCGACGTTCCCGGGCGACGACTGGATCCTCATGGCGGCGGGCAAGCTCGGCAAGCGCCGCGACGTCCTGGTGTCGCTGTCGGACCCGCACTTCCAGCTCGAGGTGATGAACCGGTGGTGGGGGCCGGCGTTCTCCAGCGGCCTGTCCGACGGTGACCGGGCTCGCATCGGCGAGCTGCGCACCTCCCGCAACCATTGGGCCCACCCCGACCAGGACCATCCCCTCGACCTCGACGCCGCGCTCGTCGGTCGTGCAGAACGGCGAGGAGCTGCTGCGTTCGATCGGGTCGGCCGAGGCCGAGCGCATGGCCGACCTGCAGGAGCAGCTGCGCTGGGAGTCCGTGCGCGAGGTGGCCCGGGAGCAGGGGCTCTCCGAGAGCGAGGCGCTGCTGCACCAGGTCGCCGAGCTCAAGGAGGAGCACGACGAGCTGCAGCTCCAGTTGGCCGCGGCCCGCGAGGCGGCCCAGTCGGCCAGTGGTCGCAGCCGGGCCGTGTCGCGCCAGCTCGCCGAGCTGCAGACCCAGTACGCGGCCGTGGCCGGCCTGCGTGACCAGTACCTCGTGCTGCAACGCCAGCTCGAGGAGGAGCGCGAGAAGCGCGAGGCGGTGATGGGCGACACCACCACCGTCCGCCAGCAGCTCGACGCGGCCGAGGTCGCCATCTCCGCCCTGCAGAACCAGTCCTCGTCGCTCAACGACCAGCTCAGCGAGGCCCGCCGCACGCTCGCCACCATCGACCCCATCGACACCGAGGTCGGCAAGCGCTGGCTGTGGCTGATCAGCGCCCTCGTGATGGTGCTCGGCATCCTGGTCGTCGTCGCCGCCTACATCCCCCGCTGAAAACCTCGAACTTGCGTTGATAATCCGGCCCTCGGCCGGATTATCAACGCAAGTTCGGTCGTTCGGTCGTTCGGTCGGGGTTGTCGATCGGTCAGCCGCCGTTGGCGCCGGCGACGCGGTTGCCGCCGGTGCAGTTGAGCACCCGGGCACAGGCCGCGCTGATGGGGGGCGAGAAGTGGATCTGGCCGTTGTCATAGCCCAGGGGGAGGTAGGCCAGGGACGCGATGCCCAGCACCTTGCCGTCACCGTTGACGATGGGGCCGCCCTGGAAGTCGAACCCGAGCGGGGCGGTGTGCTGGAAGCCTGCCGTGGACTGGTCGATCAGCGTGCCGCTGGTGAGGGTGGCGCCCGCGCCGCCGGTGCCGCTGACCGGGAAGACGGTGGCGCCCAGCGCGGTCTTGAGGACGTCGTCGCTGGCCCAGTCGAGCACGTTGATGTTGCCTCGCTGCACCCGCAGCAGCGCGAGGTCGTTGGCCGGGTCCCAGTTCACGAGGCTGGCCGGGATCTGGTCGGTGCCCTTGCTCAGCGTGATGGGCGGCCCGGGGTTCACCGAGGCCGCCCGGATCGTGTTGAAGGACGTGAGCATCAGGCTCTCGTTGTCGCTGGTGATCACCGCGAAGGCGGTGCCCACCGAGGGTCGACCCTGGTCGTCGAGCGTCGACACCTGGTACACGGCCGGCGAGAAGATGGCCGCCTGCTGCACCGTCTTGGTGGCGGCGAGCGAGTCCTTCAGGGGCTCGAGGGCGGCGTTGATCTCGGCGGTCGCGTCGTTCTTCTGCTTCTCGATGTCGGCCGACGCCGACTGGGACCGGGTCTCGAAGTCCTGCGTGTCCGAGCGGAGCTCGCTGATCTGGGTGTTGAAGTGGGCCCACCAGAACGCGCCGCTGGCGCCGAAGGCCACGCCGACCAGGGCGAAGATCAGCATCCACAGCAGCACCGAACGGGTGAAGATCGGGAAGCGCACGGAGTTCCGGGCGGCGTACCGGCGGGCCTTCTCGGTGCGGCGCCATTCGCTGCGACGCTGCCGGCCCGGCTGGCTTCGTCGCGCCTTCGTCGCTCGGCGGCGGCGGAAGGGGAGCGAGCTCGCCCGGGTCGACTTCGGTCATGGACTGCCCTTCTTCGTGGTGGTCGTGGTGGTATCAGGCGGAGCGGTCGTCGTGGTGGATGGCGGCAGGGTGGTCGGCGGGGGAGGCGACGTGAGGGGGGTGGTCACGATGCACGGTCCACCGCAGTCCGTGGGCAGGTCCGGCACCGTGCGCTCGTTGGGGCGGCGCACGTCCGGCGCGATGGCCGCGTCACCGACTCCCGTCCCCGGCGGAGGCAGCGGCCCGGGCACGGGGAAGTCGAGCGCCGGCTGCCCGTCGAGCGCGGGTTTCATGAAGGCCTTCCACACCTGGGCCGGCACGGTGCCGCCGAAGACCGGGCCGGAGCCGAAGCCCTTCAACGGGTGGATGCCGTCGGTGTGGCCGATCCAGACGGCCGTGGCCAACTGGGGCGTGTAGCCGACGAACCAGACGTCGGCGTTGTTGTCGGTGGTGCCCGTCTTGCCGGCGGCCGGTCGTCCGAAGTCGGACAGCGTCTTGCTGGCCGTGCCGTTCGTGACGGGGCCGCGGAGCAGGTCGGTGACGGTGTCGGCGATGGCCGCGTTGAGCACCCTGGTGCCCTCGCGGGCGGTGTTGTCCTCGAGGACGGCACCCTTGGGGTCGGTGACCTTGACGACCGGGGTGGGATCGTTCTTCACGCCGTGGTTCTCGAAGGTCGAATAGGCGGAGACCATGTCGAGCGGCGAGACGCTGTAGACGCCGAGGGTCACGCCGACGCCGTAGTCCTTCTTGTTGGGGTCGAGGCTGGTGACGCCGAGCCGGTTGGCCATCTTGGCCACGTTGGTCGGGCCGACCTTGTAGGCGAGCTGGGCGAAGTAGGTGTTGCTCGACTCGGCGATGGCCGGCCCCATGGTCGAGGCCGCCTCGCCGTTGATGACGCAGTCCTGCGTGCGGGTCACCACGCACCCGGGAATCCGCCACGCCCCGGTGGCCGGGAGCGGGGTGTCGGGGGTGATGCCCTGCTCGAGCGCCGTCGCCATCGTGTAGGGCTTCATCGAGGAGCCGGCCTGGACACCGGTGCCGCCGCCGAACGCACCGAGCGCCAGGTTGACCTGACTGGCCTTGAAGTCCTGGCCGCCGACCATGGCCCTCACGAAGCCGTTCGACGGGATCGACCGAGACGAGCGACATCCCCAGCGGGTGCTCGGCGTCCTTGACCGCCCGGTTGTAGGCATCGGTCACGGCCGTGTCGGCCAGGCTCTGCAACCGGGGGTCGATCGTGGTCTGGATCCTCAGGCCGCCGCGGTAGAGCATGTCCTCGCCGTTCTTGCCCTGCGCCGTGAACTCGTCCAGCAGGTAGCGCCGCACGTAGTCGACGAAGTACGGGTACTGGGAGGCTCCGTTGTCGGGTGGGGGCCAGACGGGGGTGGTCGGCTTGCCGGGATCGCCGAGTGCGGTGGGCCAGAGGAAGTGGGCCTTGGCATCGTCGTACTCGGAGTCGCTGATCATCCCCTGGTCGCGCATCTCGCCGAGCACCTCGATGCGGCGGTCCTCGGCGACGAACAGGTTCTCGCGGGGCGCGAAGCGGGTCGGCGACGGGATGATCGCCACCAGGGCCGCCGCCTCGGAGGCGTTGAGGTCCTTGACGTCCTTGCGGAAGTACGACTGGGCCGCGGCGGCCGCGCCGTAGGCGCCGTCACCGAAGTAGACGGTGTTGAGGTAGCGGTAGAGGATCTCCTCCTTGGCCGCCCGCTGCGAGCCGAGCTGGTCGGTGAGGTCGCGCTCGAGTCGGGTGGCGAGGACGGCCTCGTTGAGCTTGCGCTCGACCGACCGCTCGTTGTTCAGGTAGGTGTTCTTGACGTACTGCTGGGTGATCGTCGAGCCGCCCTGCACGGTCGCGCCCTCGCGGTAGTTCGTGATGGCGGCCCGCACCAGCCCCTCGGGGTCGATGCCCTTGTGGGTCCAGAACTTGCGGTCCTCGGCCGCGACGACCGCGTCCTTGAGGACCTGGGGGATGTCCTCCTTGGTCATCGGGATGCTGAGGTCGAACTCGCGGAACGTGGCGATCTGCTGCCCGTTGACGTCGTACACGTAGCTCGGCTGCGAGACGATGGTCGGGTTCTCGGGGGGCACCGTGCCGGGCAGGCTGCCGAAGAGCAGGGCGCCGAAGCCCGACGCCGCGGTGGCGCCCACGAGCAGCGGGATGCCGAGCACCAGGATGACGATCACCCGCATCGAGCTTCGCAGGGCTCGGCGGGGAGCCGGCCGGCGGCTGGTCCCCGGCCTGGCCGAGCGGCTCGTCGAGCCTGTCGTCGACGTGCTCATCGGCCCGGACCGCCGTGGCCGGTGGTCGTGGTGGTGTTGGGGTCGGTCGTGGTGGTGGTCGACGTGCTGGTCGGTGTCGTGCACGGCGGCAGGGTGGTGGCGGCCGCGGCCGGTGGGGTGGTGGAGTTGACCGTCACCGCGTAGGTGCCCGGTGACGGGCAGACGACCGACCACGATGCCCGGCCCGCCGCGTCGGTGACGGCCGGGTTCGGAGGCTGGATGCCGAGGCCGGCCGAGCCGACGAGCTGCAGCGACACGCCGGGCACCGGCGTGTCCCGCACGATGCCGTTGCTGTCGACGGACTGCTGGGTGATGAGCGCGTTGACCCTGGCCGGCACGCCGACGCTGATCGAGCCCACCGCCGATGCCACCTGCAGGGTGAGCGCGTCGTGGCGCTCGACGACGACGGGCAGGTTCAGGTTGTCGCCCTCGGCGACGAAGCCGGTGGCCGACTCCACCGCGGTGAGTGCCGGCTGCAGCCAGGCCCGCACGCGGTAGCGGCCCCCGAGCAGGCCCGGAGCCGAGAACCGGCCGGCCCCGTCGGCGCTCACCTGGATCGAGCCGCTCTGGACGCCGACGAAGCGCTCGATGAGCACGATCGCGCCGCCGACGCCTCCGTCGGGGCCGGTGACGGTGCCGCTGACCGAGGACGTGCCGCCCCGAACGGGGATCGGCACCGGCTTGACCTTGCCGACGACCGGTCGGATCGCGGCGTTGCGGGTGTCGGGGATGACGAAGCCGGCGGGGGCCTGGATGGCCTGAACCTTCGATGGTGCTGTGGTGGTCGTGGCCTCGCTCGTGGTGGGGGTGCCGATCAGGGCCCGCGACGACGTGTTGGCGCAGGCCGCGGCCCCGAGGGCGAGCACGAGCACGGCGACGACCAGGACTCGGGCCGCGCCGGTGCTGGAGGGCTGGGTGGGGGGATGTGGCCCGGTGGGATGTGGGTGCATCGAAACCTCAGACGGGCGTTCCCCGGTGGTCGGGCTCCGACTTCGTAGGCAGTGGAAAACCATGCCACCCCCCGCTCGCGAAGTGGTGTCAGGTCTCTGTGCCCTCGCTCGCAAGCTCGCTGCGGGCGGGCTTCGCCCATCCTTGAGCGAGTCGGTGGTGCTGCTCCGCCAGCTCCGCACGCCTTGGGCTGGATCGCTCGGTGCCCTCGCTCGCAAGCTCGCTGCGGGCGGGCTTCGCCCATCCTTGAGCGAGTCGGTGGTGCTGCTCCGCCAGCTCCGCACGCCTTGGGCTGGATCGCTCTGTGCCCTCGCTCGCAAGCTCGCTGCGGGCGGTCGGTAGGCTCCCGGCAGCCCGTTCGGGGGAGCGAGGAGCGCGCATGGCATCGACGTCGAATCTGGTGGTCAGGACCACGGGCGGCGACATCGTCGGGCGGGAGCACCACGGGGTGGTGCAGTTCGCCGGCGTGCCCTACGCCGCCGCACCGGTGGGGCCCCGGCGCTTCCGGGCACCGCAGCCGCCCGAGCCGTGGTCCGGCACCCGTGACACCACCGCCTTCGGGCCGGTGTCCTGGCAGGCCAAGGGTTCGATGGCGTCGCTCCTGGGATCGGCCGAGCTGCACCTCGACGAGGACTGCCTCAGCCTCAACGTGCAGACACCGGCGCTCGACGGCGGGAGCCGTCCGGTCATGGTGTGGATCCACGGTGGGGGCTTCGACAGCGGGAGCGGGTCGACCCCCTGGTACGACGGATCCTCGTTCGCGGCCCGGCGTGACGTCGTCGTCGTGAGCCTGAACTACCGGCTCGGCGCCCTCGGGTTCCTGCACCTCGGCGGACCCAACGGCCTGGGCGACGAGTACGCCTCCTCTGGCCTGTCGGGCATCCTCGACCAGGTCGCGGCGCTGCAGTGGGTGCACGACAACGTCGCCGCCTTCGGTGGCGACCCGGGCAACGTCACGATCTTCGGCGAGTCGGCCGGCGCCATGAGCGTCGGCACGCTGCTCGGCCTGCCTGCGGCGCAGGGCCTGTTCCAGAAGGCCATCCTCCAGAGCGGCGGGTCCAGCAACGTGCACTCGGCCGCAGTGGCCGACGAGCTCACCGCGGCCCTGCTGGCCGAGCTCGGCACGACCGACGCCGAGGTGCTGCTCACCGCAGACCCCCGGACGATCCTCGACGCCCAGGTGGCGGTGTCGGCGGCTGCCGGCCGCGGCGGCGCCGGGTCGGGCGCGGTCGGGCTGCCGTTCCAGCCGGTGGTCGACGGGGTCGAGCTGCCGGTGCCTCCGCTCGAGGCCGTGCGCCAGGGACTCTCGGCCCACGTGCCGGTGCTCGTGGGCACCACCGCCGACGAGTGGAACCTGTTCTCCCTGGCCGGCGGCGGGGTGGCCGACGACGAGGCCCTCCACCGTCGGGTCGGTCGCCTCACCTCCGAGAGCGAGGCCGCCGAGCTGGTCGCCACCTATCGCGCCGACCGACCCGGGGCCCCGCCCAGCGACGTGCTCAACGCGGTGTTCACCGACGTGGTGTTCCGCATGCCCGCGCTCCGCCTGCTCGAGGCCCAGGTCGCGCACCAGCCCGACCGCACGTTCCAGTACCTGTTCAGCTGGAGGTCCCGCGCCTTCGGCGGCGTGCTCGGCGCGTGCCACGCCCTCGAGATCCCGTTCGTGTTCAACACCACACGGGCGCCGGGGGCCGAGATGTTCCTCGGCGAGCCGCCCGACGCGGTCGGCGTGGCCGACCTGGCCCTCGCCATGCACGACGCCTGGGCCGCCTTCGCCCACCACGGCCATCCCCACCACGACGGGCTCCCGCACGACTGGCCGGCGTTCGACACCGATCGCCGACCGGTCATGGAGTTCGGTGAGTCGGTGGGCGTGGTCGACGATCCGGCGGCGGCCGAGCGTCGGTTCTGGCAAGCCCGGGCGGCGTCGGTCGCCGGGTGAGCGGATCGCGCGAGGCGGCGCCGCTCCCGGTGCGTCCGGCCGTCGTGCTGCTGAGCGGCGGGCTCGACAGCGCCACCTGCCTGGCCCTCGCGCAGGCCGACGGGTTCACGCCGATCGCCCTGAGCTTCCGGTACGGGCAACGTCACGCGGTCGAGGTCGACGCGGCCCGGCGGCTGGCCGACCGGGCCGGGGTCGAGCACGTGATCTGCGACATCGATCTGCGCATGTTCGGCGGATCGGCCCTCACCGACGACATCGAGGTCCCGAAGCACGACGACGTCGACGAGCTCGACGACGAGCTGGCGGGCGGCGTCCATCCCGGTGACCTACGTGCCGGCCCGCAACACGATCTTCCTGTCGTTCGCGCTGGCGCTGGCCGAGGTGCGGGAGGCCGACGACATCTTCATCGGGGTCAACGCCCTCGACTACAGCGGCTACCCGGACTGCCGCCCCGAGTTCATCGCCGCCTTCGCGGCCATGGCCGACCTGGCCACCCGGGCCGGCGTCGAGGGCTCGACGCCGCTCACCATCCACACGCCCCTCATCGCCCTGACCAAGGCCGAGATCATCGGGCGGGGCGTCGCCCTCGGCGTCGACTACAGCCTGACCACCAGCTGCTACGACCCCGACGCCAGACGGGCTGGCCTGCGGCCGCTGCGACTCGTGCCTGCTGCGGGCCCGCGGCTTCCGCGACGCGGGCGTCGCCGACCCCACCCGCTACGCCGGCGCGTAGTGTCGCGGCGTGGTCGACACCCGCGACGCCCTGTTGAACGCGGCGAGCACCCTGCTCGCCAAGGAGGGCCCGGCGGCGCTCACCGTGCGGCGCATCGCGGCCGAGGCCGGTGTCTCGACCATGGGCGTCTACAGCCGCTTCGGCGGCAAGGACGGGGTGGTCGACGCCCTGCTGCGTGAGGGGTTCGACGACCTCAGCCGGGCCATGGACGGGGTCGGCGAGACCGACGACCCGCTGGCCGACCTGCGGCGGTGCTGTCGGGCCTACCGCGAGTTCGGCATCAGCAACGCCACGCGCTACCGGCTGATGTTCGAGGGCACGGTGCCCGACTTCGTCCCCTCGGAGGAGAGCATCGTCGTCGGCCTCCGCCTCGTTCGAGCGCCTCGCCGCCCGGGTCGGTCGGTGCATCGACGCCGGGGTGCTGGCGCCCGGTGACCGCCACCAGGTCGCGGCGTCGCTGTGGGCCGCCAGCCACGGTCTGATCAGCCTCGAGCTGAGCGGCCGCAAGCCCGAGACCGTGGGCGGCGACGATCCCTACGAACGCACGATGGCGGCCCTGATACGCGGCTTCTCCCCCTGAGCTCGACGTCCGGCGGACCACGAGACAGATGTCATACTGACAGTGTTATAACCTTGTTATAGAACCTCCGGGACACCACATCGCTCCCCGGAGGCCTCCATGACCGAGCTCGTCGTCGCACCCCTCCCGCCGGACTCGGCCCACGACCGGGCGCACGACCGCCGGTGGCTGGTGCTGGCGGTGCTGTGCCTGTCGGTGTTCGTGATCGTGATCGACGGCACCATCGTGAACGTGGCGCTGCCCACCATGGTTCGCGAGCTGGGCGCCACCACCAGCCAGCTGCAGTGGATCGTCGACGCCTACACGCTGGTGTTCGCCGGCCTGCTGCTGGCCGCCGGCAGCCTGGGCGACCGCTTCGGGCGCAAGCCGGCGCTGGCCGTCGGCCTGGCCTGGTTCGGGATCACGTCCCTGCTGGCGGCCTACTCGCAGTCGCCCGAGCAGCTGATCGCGGCCCGGGCGGCCATGGGCCTCGGGCGCGGCGCTGATCTTCCCGGCCACGCTGGCCATCCTGAGCAACGTGTTCCGGGAGCCGGCCGAGCGGGCCAAGGCCATCGGCATCTGGGCCGCGGTGAGCGGTCTGTCGGTGGCCGTCGGGCCCGTCAGCGGCGGCTGGCTGCTCGAGCACTTCTGGTGGGGGTCGGTGTTCCTGGTGAACATCCCGATCGTCGTCTTCGCCCTGGTGGCCGGGTGGTTCCTCGTCCCCGACTCCCGCGACCCGCACGCGCCGAGCGCCTCGATCCGCTCGGCCTGGTCCTGTCGATCGCCGGGGTGACGCTGCTGGTGTGGGCCGTGATCGAGGCGCCCGGGCACGGGCTGGACGTCGCCGACCATCCTCGCCGCCTTCGCCACGTCGTTCGCCCTCGTCGCCGGCTTCCTGTGGTGGGAGCTGCACACCGACGCCCCCATGCTCGACGTGCGCATCTTCACCAACCTCCGGTTCTCCGCCGGCAGCCTGTCGATCACGGTGGCGTTCTTCGCCCTGTTCGGCTTCGTCTTCACCGTGACCCAGTACTTCCAGGCCGTGCGCGGCTACTCGACGCTCGAGGCCGGCATCCGCACCCTGCCGTTCGCGGTGGCCACCGGCATCGCCTCGCCGCTGGCGCCCAAGGTGGTGCAGCGGTTCGGCACCAAGGCGGTCGTGACGTGGGGGCTGACGTCGATGGGCATCGGCATGTTCATCGCCAGCTCGTCCACGGCGACGTCGAGCTACCTGATCATCGTGGTGTCGATGGCCTTCATGGGCAGCGGGTTCGGGTTCGTCACCGCGCCGGCCACGGAGTCGATCATGGGCGCCCTGCCGCCCGAGCGGGCCGGCGTCGGCTCGGCCGTCAACGACACGACCCGCGAGCTGGGCGGCACCCTCGGCGTGGCCATCGCCGGCAGCCTGGTGGCGTCGATCTACAGCGGGCGGGTCGTCGACGGGCTGGCCGGCGTGCCGGTGCCGCCCGAGGCGCTCAGCGCGGCCAAGGACTCGGTCACCGGCGCCCTGTTCGTGGCCCAGGAGGCGACCGACCGGTTCGGCGCGGCGGCCGGCGACCTGATCCGCGGGGTCGCCAGCCGGGCCTACATCGACGGGTTCGTGCTGAGCTCCCGGGTCATGGGGATGATCGCGTTGGTCGGCGCGGTGGCCGCCTACCTGTGGCTGCCGGCCCGGGCGGACGAGCAGGACGACGGGCTCGACGCCCCGCCGATCGAGCACCCGATCGACGAGGCCATGGCCTACACCCTTGCCGCCGAGGCCGGGGTCATCGGCGACGAGCGGTTCGAGGCCTGACCGGTCAGGTCGCGAACCGCAGCGGCTCGACCTGCCGGCCCTGCTGGTCGAAGTTCTCCTCGGCGAGCCAGCGCCGGTAGGCCGCCTGCAGCGTCGGCCAGTCGCGGTCGAGCATGGCGAACCAGGCGGTGTCGCGGCTGCGGTGCTTGTAGACGGTGGCCTGGCGGAACGTGCCCTCGTAGGTGAACCCGAACCGGGTCGCGGCCCGGCGTGACCGCTCGTTCAGCGAGTCGCACTTCCACTCGAAGCGCCGGTAGCCGAGGGCGAAGACGTGGTCGGCGAGCAGGAAGAGGGCCTCGGTCGCCAGGCGGGTGCGCTGGGCGCGGGGCGACAACATGATGGCGCCCACCTCGATCGAGCCGGCCTCGGGGTCGATCCGCAGGTAGGCCATCAGCCCGACAGCGGCGCCGTCGGTCGGGTCGACGAGCGCGTAGAACATGAGGTCCCGGCCGTCCGCGACGACGGCGAGGGCGGCCTCGAGCCGGTCGCGATCGGCGAACGGGCCGAACGGCAGGTAGGTCCACATGCGGCCGTCCTCGTCGGCGGAGAACTCCCGCCAGAGGCTGGCGCCGTGGCGCTCGAGGTCGAGGCGCTCGAGCCGTGTCCACCGACCGGCCAGCGAGTCGGCCCGAGGGCGCTCCGGCGGCGACCACGACCCCACGTCCGGCCCGATCGGCTGGTCGAGCTCGTTCCTGCGGATCGCGTCCCCCTTCACGGCGGGCGAGGCTACCGAACGCCGACGTCGGGCCCCGGCCGATTCCCGACCCACCGGGCTGGCTACCCTCGAACGTCGCAAGCCGAGTCCCGAATGGTCCGAGGTCCCTGTGCCCTACGTCGTCAAAGAGGTCTTCGCCACCCTCCAGGGTGAGGGGGCCGACACCGGGAGGGCGGCCGTGTTCTGCCGGTTCTCACGGTGCAACCTCTGGAGCGGCCACGAGGAGCACCGGGCCACCGCGATCTGCCGGTTCTGCGACACCGACTTCGTGGGCACCGACGGCCCCGGCGGCGGTCGCTTCGCCGACGCCGACGCGCTGGCCGACGCGGTGGCGGCCACCTGGCCGGCCCCGCCCGACGCCCCCGGGCGGCCCCTCGTGGTGTGCACGGGCGGCGAGCCGCTGCTGCAGCTCGACGACGCGCTGGTCGCCGCCTTCCACCAGCGGGGCTTCGAGGTGGCCATCGAGACCAACGGCACCCTGCCCGCGCCGGCCGGGCTCGACTGGGTCTGCGTCAGTCCGAAGGCCGGCACCGAGCTGGTGCTGACGGCGGGCGACGAGCTCAAGCTCGTCTACCCGCAGCCCGGCGCCGAGCCCCCGCGGTACGAGCACCTCGAGTTCGACCGGTTCTCGCTCTCGCCGATGGACGGCCCGAACCGGCAGGCCAACACCGACCTGGCCGTGGCCTACTGCCTGGCCCATCCGCAGTGGCGGCTCAACGTGCAGACCCACAAGGTGATCGGCATCCTCCATGATCGACCTGTTCAAGGAGTTCGGCTTCGAGTCGGCGCACCGGCTGCCGGCGGTGCCGCCCGACCACAAGTGCAGCCGCCTGCACGGCCACTCGTTCCGGGTCGAGGTCCACGTGCAGGGCGAGGTCGGCGCCGAGTCCGGGTGGGTCGTCGACTTCGCCGACCTCACCCGCGCCTGGCAGCCGCTGCACGACGCCCTCGACCACCGCTACCTCAACGACGTGCCCGGCCTCGAGAACCCCACCAGCGAGGTGCTGGCCATGTGGATCTGGGACGCCCTGGCCCCGACGCTCCCCGGCCTCAGCGAGGTCGTGGTGCGCGAGACGTGCACGTCGGGGTGCCGTTACCGCGGTCCCGACGCGACCTGACCGACCCGACGCGACCTCACGGGGATGGTCAGGCGACGTCGCCGGCGTGGGGCGGCGCGGTGAGGTCGATGGTGACCCCGGGCTCGGCCGCGGGCTCCGGCTCGGCGGGCTCGGCCGGCGGGATCTCGAGCGCCTGCACCTCGAGCCAGGCGCTGCGGGCCGAGGCCAGCTCGCGCTCGGCGAAGGCCAGCACGAGCGGGTCGACCGCCTCGACGTGGGGCGCCTCGATCGCCGCGCGGTAGTCGGCGTAGGAGCCGACGCCCATGCGGTCGAGCACGAGGCGCTCGGCCAGTTCGAGCTCGTCGAGTCGTTCACGAGCCGCGGCCCGGCCGAAGCGGCCGGCGGCCTTGGCCCGGGCCTGGCCGAGCTGGCCCTGCAGAGCCTCGAGCCGCTCGACGTCGGCCGCCTCGAAGGTTGGCGTGGTGGCCTCGGCGGCGCGGGCCTCGAGGTCGGCCATGGCGGACTGGGCCCGAGCCAGGCGCTTGAGGGCGTCGACCACCTCCTGCTCGGCCCACGACAGGGTCACCGGCGCCGGCTCGGCCGGCTGGGGGGCCGGTTCGTGGGTCGGCGGGGACGGAGGCCCGGCGGGGGTCGGGGCGCCGGGAGGTGCCTCGGGCGCGCTGGTGGCGGCGTCCTGCGTCGTCCCGAGGTGAGCGTCAGCCGTGGCCATGGGTGGGTTGCGGCTCCAGGAATCGGGGAGGGCGTGGGCGGGTTCGCGTGAGGAGCGCGTAGGCCGTTGGACCTAAACCTTTACGCCTGAACCCCCTCGCTGGCAAGTGTTCGAGTCGAGTTCCCTGCTGAGAACACGGTGTCTGGACCAGACTGCCGGTGTGGCGAGCCCCTCGCTGTTCGATGTCCTGCCCGTCGACGAGCGTCGGGCGCTCCTGGCGACCGCCCGACGGCGCCGGTTCCGGCGCCACGACACCCTGTTCCACGAGGGTGACCCGGGGGACACGCTGCACGTGGTCGTGAGCGGGCTCGTGGTCATCCGGGTGACGACGCCGCTCGGGGATGTGGTCACGCTCACCGTCCACGGGCCGGGCGAGTCCTTCGGCGAGCTGGCTGCCGTCGCGGACGGCGCGGTCCGCAGCGCGTCGGCCGTCGCCGCCACCGGGGTCGAGACGCTCAGCATCAGCCGATCGGCGCTCGACGAGCTCCGCGAACGGTTGCCGCGGGTCGATCGGTTCCTCATCGAGTCGCTGGCCCAGCAGCTGCGGCGGCAGAACGAGCACCTGCTCGAGGCTCTCTACGTCCACGCCGACAAGCGCATCCTGCGGCGGTTGCTGGTGCTGGGCGAGATCTGCGGCAGCGACGACCAGGTCGCACTGCCGTTCACCCAGGAGGACCTGGCCTCGATGGCCGGGACGACCCGGCCGACGGTCAACCGCGTGCTCACGAGGCTGCGCGACGACGGCCTGATCGAGCTGGGGCGGGGGCGGATCACCGTGCTCGACCGCGCCACCCTCGAGCACAAGGCGCGCTGACCCACCGCCGCGAGGCGCGCGTGTGTCGCCTCGCGCACAGTTCCAGCTTCACCGCGGCCACTGACGGTCGACGCTGACGGGCGGACCCTGGTCCCGATGGTCGCCGCGGCGGCCTCGACGGAGGTGGATCATGGACACGAGCGCTGCCCGAGCCGCACACCGGACCATCGCCCGGATCGGTGCGACCGTCACCGTCGGTCTCATCGCCACGGCGGCCCTGACCATCGGCCACGGCTCCCCGGGCCCCGATGCCGAGTCCGTGCCGCTGACCCAGCCGACACCGGTGGTGACGCCGGTCCTCACGCCGGTGGTCACCATCCCCCGCCCGGTCATCCTGCTCTACGGGGACTCGTTGGCCTGGGAGGCGCAGGATCACTTCGTCGGCGCCTTCGCCGGCCGACCCGGCGTACGCGTCGTCCCGCAGACCTTCCCGGGCACCGCCATCTGCGACTTCCTCGACTCGATGCGGCGTGACGCACTACGGCTGCAGCCGGGCGCGGTGGTGGTGGAGTTCAGCGGCAACGCCTTCACGTCCTGCATGAAGGACGCCGCCGGCCAGCCCCTGAGCGGCCAAGCCTACGAGGATCGGTACCGTGCCGACGCCGAGGCGGTCGTCGGCATCTTCGGGCCGATCGGGGCCCACGTCTGGTTCGCCGGTGCGCCGATCCCACGACCGGACGGGGGCCGCCATTTCAACGGAGGCCGGCTCAACGCCATGTACCGGGAGATCGCGTCCGAGCGCCCGGGCGTCGTCGAGTTCACCGACGCCGGTGCCGCCGTGCTCGACCAGGGCAGGTGGACGGCGACGCTGCCGTGCCGGGCCGACGAGCCGTGCCGGGGTGGCACCGACGCCGCCGGCCGCCCGGTCAACGGGGTGCGCGCCCCCGACGGTGACCACTTCTGCCCGGCGTCCGATGCCGCCAAGGCCCGTGTCGGGGGAGCCTGCCCGGTGTGGTCGAGCGGGGCCTTCCGCTACGGCCGGGCCATGGCCGCCCCGGTGCTCGCCGCCCTCGAGTCCCGCGCCGCTTGAGGGTCAGCTCGGCCGCGGGCCGGGCTCGTCGGGCTCGGGCAGCCGGTCGACCCGATCGGTGAGGGCGCTGACCTCTGCTTCGAACGACGCCAGGGCATCCTGGGGCGACCGGGGACGGTGCTCCGCTTCCGGTTCGGGCTCTGGCACAGGTTCAGGCTCGGGCACAGGCACAGGCACAGGCACAGGCACAGGCACAGGCACGGGCACGGGCACGGGCACGGGCTCGGGCTCCGGCTCGGGCACGACGGCGGCCGGCTCGTCGGGCGCGTACTCGTCGAGCCAGCGGTCGACGGTGGCAGCCCGGCGACGGCGCACCACCAGCACCACCACGAGCGCGGCGAGGGCCACCACGACGGCCCCGCCGACGAGCAGCCCGGTGTCGGTTCCGGACCGGCTCGACGAACCGGCCGCGGCGTCCGTGCTCGGTGGCGCCAGCGAGTCGGGCGGGCCGGTCGGCGACGCCGTCTCGTACCAGACGAGCGTGGCCATGGTCGGCGAGCTGATGACGTCGCGGCCGTCGGCCAGCGTGAGCTTGCGGCGGAGGCCGAGGCCGAGGCCGTCGGGGTCGATGGGCAGGGTCAGCGCCTTCGCCACGGCGGCCAGGTCGAGCACGACGGTCGACGGCCCGGAGGCCGCGGGCGGGGCCGGCAGCCCCTGCACCACGAACGAGCCGTCGCCGGTGAGGTCCGACGGCAGGCCGCTCGTGCCGGAGAGAGCGCGGATCGTGCCGGTGGTGCGGTTGATCTGCACGACGGCCGGCGTCGTGCCGTCGGGCGCGTACCCCGGCATGAACGTGATCTCGTCGATGGCGTTCACCACCGGCTGGCCGGCCAGGGTGGCCGGCACGGGCTCGGTCTCGGTGACGGTGAGGTGGGCATCGGCCGTGAGCGTCGGTGGGGCGCCGGGGACGGTCACCGGCTCGGCCACCGCGAGCGAGGCCGGGTCCGGCGGCGGCTCGCTCGAGCTTCCCGCCGTCAGCGTGCCGGCGGTGGCGGCGGGCAGGGCGCCGCCCGTGTTGCGCCCGAGCAGCGCGTCGAGCGAGAACACCGGCGACTGCGATCGCCGGGCCGCGTCGGTGCCGATCTGGGCCTCGACCCAGAGCCCCTGGTTCGTCTCGGTGGCGCCGACCGACGCGGTGATGCGCAGCGAGTCGGCTTCGAGGGTGGCGTCGGTGGCGCCGACCGACGTCCACTGCCGGCCGTCGGTGCTGGTCTCGACCGTGCCGCCTCCGGGTTCGCCGTCGGTGGCCACGAACGAGGCGCGGGTGCGGGCACCGGCGGGGTCGCCGAACACCACCGACACGCGGTAGCGGCCGGCGGGCAGGGCGACCGGCGTCGCGAACCCGACCGTGACCACCCGCCCGGCGTCGCGGCCGATGCCGTCGTCGGCCGCCACCGCGACCGACTGCACGGCCAGCGCCGGGTCGATGGAGGTGGCCGCGGCCACCCGCTCGGCGGGCACGAACGCCATGATCGTGCGGGGGAACGGCGTGACCGGCGTCGTGGTCTGGGCGCCGGCCGGTCCCACGACCACGGTCGCCGCGGCCGCGGCGATCACCAGCACGACGGCGACCACGACGACCACCGCCCGAGCCGCCGGGTCCGCCGGATGCAACGGGTGCGACGATCGGCGCACCTACGACTCCTTGATCACGGCGTACCAGACCCGGTCGCCGATCTGGACGAGCAGGTCGCCGAGGTGCGTGAACCGGCGGTAGAGCTCCCGCCGGGCGGTGATCTCCCGCACGTCCTCGACGTCGAGCAGGGCCGACATGGCGGCCCGGTAGGTGTGCTCGAGCCGGCGGGCCTGCTTGATGCCGGCGTCGGCTTCGTCGGTGGCGTGCTGGCTCGAGGCGGAGCCGTGCCGGCCGAGCACCTCCATCGCCAGGGCGAGATGGCCGACGCCGAGGGCGATCTCGGTGGCCATGGTGGCCATGGCCTGGTCCGGCGTCGTCTTCATGACCTCGGCCTCGCGCACCAGGTCCTTGGCCCCGTTGAGCAGCTCGTCCAGGCGCTCGGAGAGCGTGTAGAGGTCCTCGCCGTCGATCGGGGTGGTGAACGAGTCGCGCAGCGCCACCCGCAACTCCCGCTTGGCGTCGTCGGCCTCGTGCTCGAGCTGGCGCACCTCGTCGGCCGCGGTCTCGTCGCCGTCGGCCCACCGCTCGAGCGCCCCCACGCCATCGATGGTGATGCGCGTCTGGGCCATGAGCATGCCGAGGACGTCAGGGGTCGACGGGAGGAACCACCGGCTCATCCACCACCTCCGGATCGGCGACGCATCTCAGGCTCTCCACAGGGGAAGGGTCGCCGCGGCGATGGCGGCGCTGGCGGGGAGCGTAGTGACCCACGTGAGCCCGATGGTCGAGACGATGCGCCAGTTCACGTGTTGCAGCCGGTGGCGGCTCACGCCGATGCCGACCACCGACGAGGCCAAGACCTGCGACGTGCTGACCGGCGCGCCCACCAGCGACGAGGCGACGACGACCGCGGTCGACGTGCTCTGGGCGGCCAGGCCGTCGAGTGGGTGGATGCCGTAGATGCGCCGGCCGATCGTGCGCACGATGGCCCACCCACCCACGACGGTGCCGGCCATCAGGGCCAGACCGGTGGCGCCGCGGGCCCACAAGGGGACGGACAGCCCCGCGGCCCGGTCCGAGGCCAGCAGCAGCGCGGCGATGATGCCGGTGGCCTTGGCCGCGTCGTTCGACCCGTTGGTGAAGGCGATCGAGGCCGACGTGACCCACTCGCCGCCGCGGATCGGCCGCCCGACCCGTCGGGTCGCCCGGCGCAGGCCGAACCGGAGCAACCGGTCGATGAGGAAGCCGACGGCGAAGCCCAGCACCGGCGAGATGGTCAGCGCCAGCAGGAACCCGAGCGCACCCACCGGTTTCCATCCGTCGAGCCCGCCCCAGTAGATGGCCTCCCACCCGCCCTCCACGACCGCGGCGCCGACCAGTCCCCCGAGGAGCGCGTGGCCGGCGCTGGAGGGGATCCCGTACTTCCACGTGACCGCGTTCCAGGCCGTCGCCCCGGTGAGCCCGGCGCCCAGCACGGCGACGGTGGCCGTCGGGTCGACGGTGACGATCTTCGACACGCTGCTCGCCACCGCGGCGCCGCCGACGAGCGGCCCGAGCACGGTGAAGAACGAGGTCAGCACCACGGCCTGCACCGGTCGCGCCACCCGGGTGATCACCAGCGCGGCGTTGGCGTTGGCCGCGTTGTGGAACCCGGTGGTCAGCGCGTAGGCGAGGGCCATGAGGACGGCGAGCCAGAACGCCATCGCCGGCCTACCGCAGCGCCAGGATCTCGCTGGTCCCGTAGACCACCGAGAGCACGAGGATGAACGAGCCGAACAGCAGGCGCATGGTGCGATCGGTGCTGCCGAGCGAGATGTGGGCGCCGACCTGGGCGCCGGGGACGACGCCGATCATCAGCGGCAGGGCGAACCGCCAGGCGATGTGGCCCGAGCGCGGTATGGGTGATCAGCGCCGGGACCGAGAACATGGCCACCGCCACCAGGCTCGACCCGATGGCCAGCTTGATGGGCATGCGCAGCACCCCGGTGAACGCCGGCATCATCACGATGCCGCCGCCCACCCCGAGCAGCCCGGCCAGCAGCCCCGCCGTGGCCCCCACCAGCGCCAGCACCCCCGCCCGCGGCGGCTGGTGGTCGAGGGTGACCGGCTCGACGATGGCCTCGGCCTGGTCGCCCTCGGGGCCGGCCGCCGGCAGCGGCTCGGGCACCGGTACGTCGGCCGAGCGGATGATCGACACGCCGCTGAAGGCCAGCAGCCCCGCGGTGAGGACCATCAGGTAGTGGGCGTCGACGAAGTCGTCGAGCTTGGCCCCGCCCGCCGCGAACAGGGCGCCGGTGCCCCCGCAGATCAGCCCGACCCGCCAGTCGACCAGGCCTTCGCGCCAGTAGCGGTAGGCCCCGGAGATCGAGCCGGGCATGATCGCCGGCACCGTCGAGCCGACCGCCTGGATCGGCGTGGCCCCCAGCACCCGGATCGACGGGGTGGTGATGACGGCCCCGCCGATGCCGAACATGCCGGCCAGCACGCCCGAGCCGAACCCCAGCACGAGCGTCGCCGCGGTGGTCCAGGTCACGACGTCGCTCACCGCCGCAACGTAGCGGTACGAGCCGCGGCGGAGCCGGACCGGGTGGGCGCGGCCGATTCCTCCGCGGCGCGGTGAACCCGTAGGGTTGCGGGGTGTCTCGCCGGGTCGTCGTCCCTACTGCTGCGGTGATCGGGGTCGCGGGTGCCGCGGCCGCGGGGTTCGTGGCGTGGCGCCGCCTCGCTGACGGCGATCGGGCGCTCTCGCACACCAGTCGGTGGTCGCGCAACGCCCGGCTGGCCCGCCTGGGGGCGCAGGCCGGCACCTCGCTGGCGGTGCACCGGGCCCGGCGGGTGTTCGCCGACGCCGAGCGTCGCGACGAGCTCGACACCGCCTTCGAGCTGAAGACGGCCGAGCAGGTGGCCGAGGCCCTGGGCCAGATGAAGGGCGCCCTGATGAAGCTGGGCCAGATGGCCAGCTACCTCGACCAGGGCCTGCCCGAGCACGTGCGGGACGCCCTGGCGGAGCTGCAGACGGCGGCCCCGCCCATGAGCCCCGAGCTGGCCGCGTCGATGATCCGGGCCGAGCTGGGCGCCGATCCCGCCGAGGTCTTCGCCGAGTGGGACCCGGTGCCGGTCGCCGCCGCCTCGATCGGTCAGGTGCACCGGGCCATCACCCGCGAGGGCGACGCGGTGGCGGTGAAGGTGCAGTACCCCGGCGTCGAGGAGGCCATGGCCGCGGATCTCGACAACGTCGGCCTGATCTTCGCCGGCATGGGCCAGGTCTTCGAAGGCCTCGACCACAAGCCGCTGGTGGCCGAGCTGCGCGAGCGCCTGGTCGAGGAGCTCGACTACCGCATCGAAGCCGGCAACCAGGAGCTGTTCGCCGACTACTACGAGGGCCACCCCACGATCCACGTGCCGCGGGTGCACCGCACGTACTCCACCCAGCGCGTGCTCACCACCGACCTGGCCATCGGCGTCAGCCTCGACGAGGTCACGGCGTGGCCCCAGCACCAGCGCGACCTGGCCGCCGAGACGATCTACCGCTTCGCCTTCGGCAGCCTCTACCGGCTCAAGGTGTTCAACGGCGACCCGCACCCGGGCAACTACCTCTTCCGGCCCGACGGCCACGTGACCTTCCTCGACTTCGGCCTGGTGAAGCACTTCACCGAGGCCGAGCTCGACATCTTCGACGTGATGATCAAGGCCATGGTGATCGACCGTGACCCGGCCGAGTTCCGCCGCATCGTCGAGGACATCGACCTGCTGCGGACGGGCATGCCGTTCTCGGACGAGGACGTGAGCGACTACCTCGGCCACTTCTACGACTTCGTGGCCGAGGACGCCCTGTACACGATCACCCCCGAGTTCTCGTCGGAGACGGTGCGTCGCTTCTTCGACACCAGCGGTCCCTACGGCGAGATCATGAAGGCGTCGAACGTGCCGCCGTTCATGGTCATCATCCAGCGCATCAACCTCGGCCTCTACTCGATCTTCGGCGAGCTCTACGCCACCGGCAACTGGCGGCGGCTGGCCGAGGAGCTGTGGCCGTTCGTCGACGGCCCGCCGTCCACGCCCATGGGCGAGGCCATCGAGATCTGGCGCCGCGAGCGCCACCCCCGCGACGCCGACGACGTCGACGACATCGATGCCGTGGACATCGCGGCCGTGGATGTCGATGCCGTGGACGTCGACGACTCGGAGCCGGTCTCGTGACGCTACGCGAACCCGAGACCCCTCCCGCCCACGTGAGCGCGCACGACCAGTGGGTCGCCCGCGACGCCGCCGTCGTGTGGCACGGGTTCACCCAGATGTCGACCTACGCCGACAACGCGCCGGTGATCGTCGAGCGGGCCGAGGGTCGTGAGCTGATCGACGTCGACGGCCGCCGCTACCTCGACGCCATCTCGTCGTTGTGGGTCACCACGCTCGGCCACCACGTGCCCGAGCTCGACGCCGCCGCCCGCGACCAGCTCGACCGCGTCGCGCACTCCACGCTGCTCGGCAACGGCAACGTGGCGCCGATCGAGCTGGCCGAGGCGCTCGCCCCTCGGGTGCCGGTCGACGGGCCCCACTTCCTCTTCGCGTCCGACGGCGCCGCCGCGGTCGAGCAGGCGCTCAAGATCGCGTTCCAGTACTGGACGAACCAGGGCATCGAGGGCCGGACCCGCTACCTGGCCCTCGGCGGCGCCTACCACGGCGACACGATCGGCGCGATCTCCCTCGGCGCCGGCGGTTTCGGCACCGACGTGTTCGACCCGCTGCGCTTCTCGGCCCTGCGGGCCCCCGGCTACGACGACCCCCAGTGGGCCGAGGCCGCCGTCGCGCTGATCGACCGCCACGCCGACGAGCTGGCCGCGGTGGTGCTCGAGCCGCTGGTGCAGGGCGCGGCCGGCATCGAGGTCACCGTCCCGCGATCGGTGCGGCGGGTCGTCCAGGCCGCCCAGGCGCTCGATCTCCTCGTGATCGTCGACGAGGTGGCCACCGGGTTCGGGCGCACGGGCACGCTGTTCGCCTCGGACCAGTGCGGCATCACCGCCGACCTGCTCTGCATCGGCAAGGGCATCACCGGCGGCTACCTGCCCATGGCCGCCACCGTGGCCTCGCAGGAGGTGTACGAGGCCTTCCTCGGGCCCGACCTCAGCGAGATGACCTTCTACCACGGGCACTCCTACAGCGGGAACGCCCTGGCCGCAGCGGTGGCGCTGAGGCACCTCGAGCTGATGGACGAGTGGGACGTGCTGGCCAACGTGGTGGCCCGGGCCGAGCAGCTCGGCGAGCGGCTCGCGGCGGACATCGAGGGGCGCCCCGGGGTCGGCGCGGTGCGGCGGAAGGGGCTCATGGCCGGCGTCGAGCTGGCCCCGCCGACCGACGGCCTCCGGTGGGGCCGGCGGGTGTGCGCGGCAGCAGTGACACGAGGGGTGCTGCTCCGACCGCTCGGTGATGTGGTGGTCTTGATGCCCATGCTCACGTCCACCACCGAGGAGATCGATCGCATCGTCACCGTGCTCGGCGAGTCGATCGACGAGATCTGCACTGGCGTCGCCCCCGGATGAGCCGGTCCCCGTCGGCGGTCGCCCGCGTGGCGGCCGGTTGCTTCGTCGCCGCGCTGATCGCGCTCTTCGTCGCGTCCGTCGTCGCACCGGTCGGCTGGGTCGACGCGGCCTCGGCGGCCACGCCGGCCACGCCCCTGCCGTCGTCGGCCATCACCGTGACCCGCAACGTGGCCTACACCGATGCCGACGGCACGACCCTGACCCTCGACGTCTACGAGCCCGAGGAGCTGGCGCCGGGACGCCCGGGCGTGATCCTGATCCACGGCGGGGCGTGGGGGAGCGGCAAGGCCAACGACCTCGACACCGAGGGCAAGCTGATCGCCCGCGAGGGATGGGTGGCGTTCAGCGTCAACTACCGCCTGGCCGACCAAGCGCCGCACCCCTGGCCCGACGAGCTGACCGACGTCCAGCGGGCGACGCGGTGGATCTCGGCCAACGCCGCTCGAGTACGGCGTCGACAACCAGAAGCTCATCGCCTTCGGCCTGTCGGCCGGCGGTCACCTGGCCTCGCTGATCGGTGAGCTGGGCACGGCCGTCGACGGAATCGGCCGCCCGCTCGAGGACCCCAACCCGCCGGCCCAGGTGCGGGCCGTGATCGCCCTGTCGCCGCCGACCGAGCCGATCGGCCTGATCAGCACGGACGGTGGGGTCCCGCCGGACTGCACGGACAACAAGACCTGCACCCGGTTCTGGCGGCTGCCGCTGGTCACCAACTTCATCGGGTGCCCGCCGTCGGACTGTCCGAAGAGCTACGACGAGGCGTCGCTGGTGGCCCAGGCCGGATCCAAGACCGTGCCGATCTGGTTCGCCAACAGCACCAACGAGATCGTCGGGCTGCCCCAGGCCAAGGCGTTCGACGACGCCCTCACCAAGGCGGGGGTCGAGCACCACTTCGAACTGCTCGACGGCGGGGCCCACGCCGACGAGTACCGGGCCCGGGTGTGGAACCCGGCGATGGAGTGGGCCGCCGGTCAGGTCGGAGTGGCGCCCCCGCCGCCGATCAGCTTCAGTGGGACACAACATCCTGTTGAGCCCGGTCGTGGTGGTGTCGGTCGTGATCGGGCTCGCGTTGCTCATCGCTCTGCTGGCGGTGGCGTTGCGAGACGACGAGGGGGCCATGTGACGAGCGGATCGGGCCGGGCGGCGGGCGGATCGGGTCAGGCGCCGGGAGGGTCAGGTTGGGAGGCGTGGGTCGATGCCCGCTGCGCGACGATCGACGAGGCCGGCCGGTGGCGCTCGGTGCGGTCGTTCGACGCCCAGGGGCCCGAGGGCACGCTCGTCGCCGACGGTCGCCACGTGGTGTCGTACGCGTCGAACGACTACCTCGGACTGACGCAGCACCCGGCGGTCAAGGCGGCGGCCGTCGACGCGGTCGAGCGGTGGGGCACCGGCTCGGGCGCGGCCCGGCTGGTGGTGGGCTCCCGTCCGGTGCACCACGACCTCGAGCGCGAGCTGGCCGACTGGCGCGGCACCGAGGCCGCGCTGCTGTTCCCCACCGGGTTCGCGGCCAACCTGTCGGCCGTCACCACGTTCGGCACCGCGGGCGTGCGCATCCTGTCCGACGAGCTCAACCACGCCTCGATCATCGACGGCTGCCGCATGGCCCACGCCCAGACCGCGGTCTACCGCCACGCCGACGCCGAGCACCTCGCGGCCCAGCTCGACCAGGCCCGCGCCGACGGCGTGGCCCGCACCATGATCGTCACCGACACCGTGTTCTCGATGGACGGCGACCTGGCCCCGCTCGAGGCCATCATCGAGCTGGCCCGCCAGCACGGCTCGCTGCTCGTGCTCGACGAGGCCCACGCCGTGCTCGGCCCGTCGCTCGACGGCCGCGACGGCGGGGTCGACGTCGAAGGCGTCGACGTGCTGCGGGTCGGCACGTTGTCGAAGACGCTCGGCTCGCTCGGCGGGTTCATCGCCGCGCCCCGTCGGTTCGTCGACCTGATGGTCAACGCGGCCCGGCCCTTCATCTTCACCACCGCGTCGAGCCCGGCCGACGCCGCGGCCGGTCTGGCCGCCGTGCGCATCGTGCGCTCGGCCGAGGGCGACGAGCTGCGAGCCCGGCTCCGCGCCCACATCGACCGGTTGGCCCCCGGCCACCCGTCGCCGGTGATCCCGGTGGTCGTCGGCGACGAGCGCGACGCGGTGGCGCTGTCGAACGCGCTGCTCGAGCAGGGCCTGCTGGTGCCGGCCATCCGCCCGCCCACCGTGCCGGTCGGCACGTCGAGGCTGCGGGTGGCCCTGTCGGCGGCCCACACGCCCGAGCAGATCGAGGCACTGGCCCAGGCGCTGGCGCTGTCGGGCCAGGCGGTCCGGTGAGCGAGCCGGTGCCGGGCCGGCTCGTCGTCGTCGTCGGCACCGGCACCGAGATCGGCAAGACGTGGGTGGCGTGCCGGGTGCTCGAGTCGCTGCGGGCGGACGGCGTGCGGGTGGCGGCCCGCAAGCCGGTGCAGTCCTACGACCCCGCCGACGCCACCACCGATGCCGGCGAGCTGGCCGCGGCCACCGGTGAGGATCCGACCGCCGTCTGCCCGCAGCACCGGTGGTACGAGGTGGCCATGGCCCCGCCCATGGCGGCCCAGGCCCTCGGCCGGCCGCCGTTCGGCCTGGCCGACCTGGTCGACGAGATCACCTGGCCCGACGACGTGGCGGTCGGCCTGGTCGAGACCGCCGGCGGCCTCCGCTCGCCCATGGCCTCCGACGACGCCGACGGGGTGGCGCTGGCCGCGGCGCTGATGCCCGACGTGGTGCTGCTCGTGGCCGACGCCGGTCTCGGCACCATCAACGCCGTCCGCCTCGCCGTCGGGGCGCTCGAGGCCGTGGTCGAGACCCGTGACGCGCTCGAGCTGATCGTCGTGCTCAACCGCTTCGACGCCACCGACGAGCTGCATCGTCGCAACCTGGCCTGGCTGGAGGAGCACGACGGGCTGACGCCGATGACCTCGATCGACGAGTTGGCCGCGGCCTTGCGGGACACCTGACCGATCCCCGGTCACGGCCTCGATGCCAGTGGAACTGGCAAAATTGGCTGGTCGGAGGCGGTGCTGGTCGCTCGGCGGCGGCGAATCAAGGCGAACGTCTCGAAGAACGACCGTCCCCACCTGGGGTTCTGGGCGAAATGTCCGCTCAACTGCAGGCTCTGGGGGGCCGAAAGACAACAAACGCCGACGTTTCCATCATCCGTCCTCGGATGGGGCAGGGGAGCGTCGGATCAGCGACCATCGCGGAGGGGTTTGAGGGTGCGCGCCACCAATCGACGACTGCAGGGTCTGGTGCCGGCCGGGTGCCGATCGGCGCTCCCAAGTACCCTCGTGCCGTCGGTGAACAGGCAGGAGCGACCCCCGCGTTGAGCGACGTTTCCCAAGGAGTGGGGTGGTGGCAGGCGTCTGACGGCCTGTGGTACCCACCCAAGGAGTCCGACGAGGCTCCCGCGCCCGGGTGGTGGCTCGCGGCCGACGGTCGCTGGTACCCGCCGGTCGAGTCCGCCGACCCGCCCGAGCCGGGCTGGTGGCTGGCCGCCGATGGGAAGTGGTACCCGCCGGAGTCGCCGCCGGGTGACCATCCCGACGACGCGGCGGTCGACGCGGCCCCCGAGCCCGCTCACGCCGATCTCGATGACGCCGGGTCCGATCCCGCCGAGTCGGTCGAGTCGGTCAGTTCGGTCGAGTCGGTGGGTTCGGTCGCGGTCGGTCGAGCAGGGCGACGCCGACGCCGAGATCGCCGCCGAGATCGAGGAGGCCGGCGGGGCCGCGTCCGGGGACGGTCGCCGACCGACGTCGGTAGCTGATCGCCCGCCCCGCACCGTCGAGGCGGCGTCGACCCGCGCCGCGATCGCTCGGCCCCGACCCACCGACGCGTCGCAGCAGATCCGTCGGCGTGACGATGCGTCGCGCGAGGACGCCATCGCCCAGGCGTCGGCCCGGTTCATGGCGGCCAGCCGAGCCCTGAAGTTCCTCGAGGCGGACATCGAGGACACCCGCGAGCATCCGGGCATGTCCGCCGCCCCCACGATCGCCCAGGCCGCCCAGGCCGCCCAGGCCGCCCAGGCCGATGCCACCGCAGCCGCCGGAGCCACGCCGCAGCCGGCATCCGACGGTGCGGCGACCCCCGCCGCGGCGCCGGCAGCAGCGCCTTCCGCCGACGCCCCTCCCCTGGCGGCCTCGGCGCCGACGGGTGCACCCGCCTCGAAGGACCCGGTCACGACCGGTGCGTCGGTGGCCGAGGTCCCGGGCCCGCCCCCGCCGCCGGCTGTCCCGCCCCAACCGCCGCGTTCGGCGAGTGGCGCCGGCCGCCCGCCGGAGGATCTGCTCATCGAGCTGCGCACGTCGCCACTGGGCGCCGACATCGACCACATCGGCGATCGGGTGCTGGTGTTCGTCGATCGGGTCGAGCTCCGCGACCGCAACGATCGGGTGCGCCAGGTGCTCAAGGGCGAGGACATCAGCGATGTCGTCGTGCAGCGGAAGTTCACCGGTGCGGTGCTGGCCGTCGAGAGCGGCTCGGGCGAATCGATCGTCACCCGCGGGCTGAAGCCGGAGCAGGCCGACCAGGCCCGGCTGCTGATCCACAAGCGGACCCGTGCCGGCCGGCCGGTGTCGCCCAAGGCGACCGACAAGCCCCGCGAGCCGCAGCGCCCGAACCCGAGCGTGAACGGCCCGTCGATCCCCGGTCACGCCGCGCCGTCGCCGGATGCCGTGGCCGCGGCGGCGGCTCGCCTGGCCATCCTCAACCGAGACCGGCTCAACGAAGCCGACCTGCTGCGCAAGCTGGCCGACCTGCACCGGGCGGGCGTGCTCACCGACATCGAGTTCGGCGAGAAGATCGCCCTCGTCGGTCGGCTGGTGAGCGGCGAGACCCTCGTCGTCAGCTGACCCCCGCCGGTTCGGACGAGCCCACCACGACTCCGACCAGCCCGGCGAGCCCGACCTCTCCAATCTGAAGGCTCGGCATGGCGGTTTCCGCCAGCCGGGGCCTTCAGAATCTCGTAGTGCGGTCCGACGCTTCTATCTGAAGGCTCGACGTGGCGCTTCCCGCCAGGCCCGGCCTTCGGAATCCCGAAGTGCCGCGAACCCGCATCGACATCTGGACCCGTCGAGACTAGAACAGGTTCTCGTTCTGATGTCGACTCAGGGGGCGTCACCATCGACATCGACCTGACCGACATCGACCTGACCGATCTCGACCTCTTCGCCGCGGGCTTCCCCCATGACGTGTTCGCCCGGCTGCGCCGTGACGCCCCGGTGTGGTGGCACGCACCGACGGTCCACACGCCCGACGACGAGGGGTTCTGGGTCGTCTCGCGCTACGACGACGTGCTGGCCGTGGCCACCGACGCCGCCACGTTCTCGTCCGACGGCAGCGAGCAGCGCCCGACGGGCGGCGGCACCCTGATCGAGGACCTGCCCGGTGGCTTCGCCGCCGGCGTGCTGCTCAACATGCAGGACGACCCGCGCCACCAGCAGATCCGCAAGCTGGTGACGCCGGCAGTGGCGCCCCGCGCCCTCGCCTCGATGGAGCCCGAGCTGCGGGGCCGGGCCGAGCAGATCGTCGACGACGTGCTGGCCTCGGGCGACACGTGCGACCTCCTCGTGGAGATCGCGGCCGAGCTGCCGCTGCAGGCCATCGCCCGGCTGCTGGGCGTGCCCCAGGACGACCGCCACCAGCTCTTCGCCTGGGCCGAGACCAACCTCGACCACGACGACCGGGACCCCGACGAGCGCGGCCCGGCGGTCGGCCGAGGCCAGCGCGGCCATGTTCGAGTACGCCACCCGCCTGATGGCGGCCAAGCGGGAAGAGCCCGACGACGGGATGCTCTCCGCGGTGGCCAACGGTCGCATCCGCTGCCCACTCGACGGGCCTGGGCACGACCAACCTGGGCACGAACAGGCAGGGCACGAACAGGCCGACGAGCCGCTGGCCGACCTCGAGGTGCAGATGTTCTTCAGCCTGCTGGTGGCGGCCGGCAGCGAGACCACCCGCAACTCGATCGCCAGCGGGCTGCTCGCGTTCATGGCCGACCCGATGCAGTGGCAACGGCTGCACGACGACCGCTCGCTGATGCCGACGGCGGTGGAGGAGACGCTGCGGTGGGCGTCGTCGACCACCTACAACCGGCGCACCGCCACCCGCGACACCGAGATCGCCGGCCAGCCGGTCGCCGCCGGGGAGAAGGTGACCCTGTGGTGGGGCTCGGCCGACTTCGACGAGCGCCAGTTCCCCGACCCGTTCACCTTCGACATCGCCCGCACGCCCAACCGCCACCTCGCCTTCGGCCACGGCTCGCACTTCTGCCTGGGCGCCAACCTGGCGCGGCTCGAGATCCGGGTGCTGTTCGACGTGCTGCTCGACCGCTTCCGGGCCATCGAGCAGAACGGGCCCGGTCGAGTGGACCCGCTCGAACAAGCACACCGGCATCCGCCACCTGCCCGTCCGCCTGATCCCCCGCTGAGCACCGCCCAGGAGGTCGGGAAGGGTCGTCAGCTGTGCAGGGCCGAGGAGGCGGGGGCCCAGGCCACCTTGCCGAGCTGGGTGTAGCTGGGCAGGTCGCGGTGGAACGGCACGATGCGCACGGTGAAGCCGAAGTTGCCGGCCTGGTCGAAGTCGAGGTCGAAGGTGTAGCGGCGCCAGCCGGGCAGGTCGCCGTCGCCGGCGAAGATCATCGGGACGCAGACGGGGTCACGCAGCTCGTCGTCGAGGTCGACCGCGCCGTAGAGGATCTGCACCTCGATGTCCTCCGGCTCGAGCTGGCCGAGCGAGGCCTGGGCCGTGACCTGGTACACCGTGCCGTCGGGCCTGGTGCTCTCGGCGTAGGTGGTGCTGGTGACCATCACGGTCGGCCACGCGTCGAGCACCTTCTCGGTCCAGGCGACGAACGGAGCGGCGCGGGCGTCGCCGTCGGCCCGGAGGTCGCGGGTGCGGCGGGCGGCCGGCTCGTAGAGGTCGGTCGTGTACTCGCGCAGCATGCGGCTGGCGCTGACCCTGGGGCCCGACCCGAGCCATCGACGCCTTGACCTTGGCCAGCCAGTCGGCGGGGAGCCCGCCGTCGTTGCGCTGGTAGAAGAGCGGCACGACCTGGCGTTCGAGGAGGCTGAACAGGCCCGTGGACTCGATGTCGTTGCGGGCCTCGATGTCGTCCTGCCACTCGGCCGAGGGGATGGCCCAGCCGACGTCGCTGTCGTACATCTCGTCCCACCAGCCGTCGAGCACCGAGCAGTTGAGCACGCCGTTGAACACGGCCTTCATGCCCGAGGTGCCGCACGCCTCGAGGGGCCGCAGCGGCGTGTTCATCCAGACGTCGACGCCGCCGACCAGCATGCGGGCGACGGTGATGTCGTAGTCCTCGAGCAGGACGAGCCGGTGGCGCAGGTCGAGGTCGGCCGCGACCTGGGCGACCTGGCGCAGCAGCTCCTTGCCCAGGTCGTCGGCCGGGTGGGCCTTGCCCGCGAACACGAGCTGCACCGGTCGTTCCTCGTTGAGGAGCAGCGCCTTCAGCCGGTCGAGGTCGCGGAACAGCAGGGTGGCGCGCTTGTAGGTGGCGAAGCGGCGGGCGAAGCCGATGGTGAGCGCGGCCGGGTCGAGGACGTCGTCGGTCCACGCCAGCTGAGACTCGCTGGCCCCCCGCTCGAGGGCGGTGTGGCGGAGCCGGCGGCGGGCGTACTGCACGAGGCGCTCGCGGCAGTCGCGCCGCGCGGCCCACAGGTCGCGGTTGGGGACCGACTCGATGGCCTTCCACGCCTCGGCCGGGGCCTCGGGCCAGTCGACGCCGATGACCCGCTCGTAGAGCGACGCCATCTCGGGGGTGGTCCAGGTGCGGGCGTGCACCCCGTTGGTGACCGAGGAGATCGGGACCTCGTCGACGGGGAGGTCGGGCCAGATCCCGGCGAACATCTCCTGGCTGACCTCGCCGTGCAGGGCCGAGACGCCGTTGCTCTGGCCGGCCAGGCGCAGGCTGAGGGCGGCCATGTTGAACACCACGCCCGGTTCGGTGCCGGGCTCGTGGCCGAGGGCCATGAGGTCGTCGAGGGTGAGCCCGACATCGGTGCACCAGTTGGAGAAGTACTTCTCCATGAGCTCACGCGGGAACCGATCGATGCCGGCCGGCACGGGGGTGTGGGTGGTGAACACCGCGCCGGGCCGGACGGCGGCCCTGGCCTCGGCGAAGGAGAGCCCGTCGTCGAGCATGGCCCGGCGGATGCGCTCGAGGGCGAGGAACCCGGCATGGCCCTCGTTGAGGTGGAACACCTCGGGCAGCTTCCCGACCGCCTTGAGGGCGCGCATGCCGCCGATGCCCAGCACGATCTCCTGGCGGATGCGTTCCTCGGGACCGCCGCCGTAGAGCCGGTCGCACACGAGGCGGCTCTTCTCGTCGTTCTCGTCGATGTCGGTGTCGAGCAGGTACAGCGAGATGCGCCCGACTCGGGCCTGCCAGAGCGCCAGGTGCACGCGGACCCCGGCCAGCTCGACGCTGACCCGGGTGTCGGGCACCTGGGTCAGGGCCATGGCCCGGGGATCGAGCCGGGGGAACCGCTCCTGCTGCCATCCCCGTCGGTCGAGGTGCTGGCGGAAGTAGCCGTGGCGGTAGAACAGGCCCACGCCGGTGAGCGGGATGCCCAGGTCGTTGGCTGCCTTGAGGTGGTCGCCGGCCAGCACGCCCAGGCCACCGGAGTACTGGGGCAGGGCCGCGGCGATGCCGAACTCGGGGGAGAAGTAGCCGACCGAGCGCAGGCCGTCGGGATGTTCGGCCTCGAACGTGGTCTGGAACCAGCGGGGCGCGTCCAGCGTGAGGCGCAGCTGGTCGCGCACGCCCGCGGCGAGGGACGTGAACGCGGTGTCGGCCGCCAGGGTGTCGAGCCGGTCCTGCGACTCGGTCGCCAGCATGAGCGCCGGGTCGCGGCCCTCGAACTCGGATCCGACCCGGTCGATCCGCCGCACCAGGTCGATCGCCCGCTCGTCGTAGCTCCAGCCCAGGTTCAGGGCGACCTCGCGCAGCGGTTCGAGCGACTCGGGGAGATGGGAGATGACGGTGAACGACTGGACGGCCTTCATGGGTCCGGACCGTAACCCAGCTCCTCCGGCGTCGTCTCCGGGATGTCGGCCTCCGCCGGCAGAGTTCACCTGGCCGAAACGTGGGGGCCGGATCCGCCGATCCGACGCCCCGACCGGGCCTGCCGCAATCTCTGTCGACGCGGCTCCTAGCATGTCGGGGTGCACGACATCGACGGGTCGACGCCCGCACGACAGCGGGTCTCCTTCCCTGCGCCCGTGGAGGGCCGCGGGCGGGAGATCCGCGCCCGATCGGCGAGGCTCGTGGCGCTGCTGACCGCCGTGGTGATCGTGCTGGTGGCCGGTGCCTGCGGTTCGTCGTCACCCACCGCGTCTCCCGCGGCGGCCACCGGAGAGGTCGACGGCGGTCAGGCAACCAGCACCACCGAGGTCCCGACCACCACGGCCGCGCCCACGACCACGGCGGCTCCGACCACCACCACGACGGCACCGCCGCCGGTACCGCCGGCGCCGGCGCCGGTGACGCCCGTGCCGACCAAGCCACTGGCCGCCGGTGCCTCGGGCCCCGAGGTCGGCCAGCTGCAGCATCGCCTGACCGAGATGGGCTACTGGCTCCCGGCCATCGACAGCAAGTACTCCTCGGGCACGTCGCATGCCGTGACCGCGTTCCAGAAGGCCAACGGCCTGCCCCGCAACGGCAGGGCCGACGCCGCCACCCTCGCCGCCATGGCCACCGCTCCCCGGCCGGTGCCGCGGCACCCCCAGCCCGGGCGCACCCTCGAGGTCGACCTCGGTCGCCAGATCCTCATGGTGATCAACGGCGGCCAGGTCGAGACGGTGCTCGACATCTCGTCGGGCAAGCGGTCCACCCCCACGCCGACCGGCGACTACGTGATCCAGCGCCAGATCGACGGCATGCGCGTCAGCGACCTCGGCCAGCTCTGGCGACCCAAGTACTTCACCGGCGGCTACGCGTTGCACGGCTCGTCCAGCGTGCCGACCACCGCCGCCAGCCACGGATGCGTCCGCCTCACCAATGCCGAGATCGACTGGGTCTGGGCCAGCGGCGTCGCCGCCGTCGGCACCCCCCTGTTCGTCTACTGACCTGGGTCGGGCGAGCCGTCCACGAGCCGATGCTGAGGCTGGGTCCGTTCGGGCCGGCCTCTTGACCAATTCGGGACAAATTGGCTGGTCAGAGGGCCTTTCTTCCCTAGTGGCGGTGGCATCGTTCTCGTACGGTGACGCGCATGGGCGGGCCTGCGGTGACCGGATCGGGCGGGACATGACCCAACGGCGAGAGGTCCGATGAGCGGCGCAGATCGGTTCCCCTGGCGGGTACACACGGGACGCGGTCTCGTGCTCGTGTTCGCGCTGGCTCTCGGGCCGGTCGGACCGGGCACGGCAGTCGCCACCAGGCCGGCCCAGAGCCGCCTCCGGAACGCCGGCGAGCCCGGCGACGGTGCCGCCGCGGCCGAGCTTCGGAGGCCACGCCGCCCTCGACGGCGTCCCGATGCCGCCCGCGCCGAGTCCACCCTCGGGATCGGGCACGGCCGACCGAGCCGGCGCGGGCTCCACGACCGCGGCGGCTGACGGCACGACCCTGACCATCGCCCAGTCCAACTGCCGGGCGTCGGCGTCGACCCCCGCCGATCTGCAGAGCCAGTTCGACCGGCGGGGCCCCGTCTGGGGCGGGGGCGACGGGGCCGACCCCATCCCGATCGACCAGGGCCGCACGGTCTGGTTGTTCGGCGACACGATCGTTGGAGGCGGCCCCTACGGCGGCCCGCTCGACAACCTCGGCTTCGTCCACAACTCGATCGCGGTCCAGTACGACGACTCGTGCTTCCTGTACCTGTTCCGGTCCGACGCCGCGCACCACTGGTACTCCACCATCGCCGACCCGAACCCGCAGGAGTACTACTGGCCGCTCACCGGGGCCTACGACCCCGCCACGGGCGTGCTCTCCGTCGTCGCCGCCCTGGTGCACATCGACATCCCCGGGCCCTGGGGTTGGCGGGTGGTCGGCACCGATGTCTTCCACTACCGCATGAACCCGGTCATGACCCTCGTCGGGAGCGAGCGGCTGTTCACCTACGGGACGGACGACCCTGCGCAGTTCGGCACCGACTCGGTCGTCGATCAGGGGCAGGTCTACTTCCACGGCTGCGCCCAGAGCATCCCGACCGAGTGCTACGTGGCGCGCACGGACCTCGGCGTCCACGCCTCCCAGCTGAAGTACCACGCCGACAGCGGGTGGGTGTCGAGCCCCGCTGACGCCGACCCGATCGACTTGGCCGAGCCCGTGGGGATGCAGATGCACGTGATCGACGTCGGCGACGGGTTCGTCGCCAGCAACCAGATCCCGTTGATGAGCTTCGACACCTGGGGGTGGTGGGCACCGACGGCGATCGGCCCGTACCGGCCGATCGGACGGATCATCGACGAGATGAACGGCCCGGCCGGTCCGCTGCACAGCAACTGGTTCACCTACGGCGGCCAGGCGATCAACACCTCCGCCGGGACCATCGGCGTGTTCAACGTGAACACCAAGGACGACGAGGTGTTTCGGGTGGCGGGCGTCTACGGGCCGCGGTTCGTGGCCCTCGACCCGCACGTGCGCGACCCCATCCCGTTCGGCGACGTCGAACGCACTGCGCCGAGCCAGGGCGCGACCCATGTCGTCGGTTGGGCGATCGACCCCCTCACCGTGGGTCCCGTGGACGTGAGCATCTCGATCGACGGGGCCGCGGTGGCGACGACGCGGGCCGACGTGCCTCGACCCGACGTCGAGCGGGCAGTACCCGGCTTCGGTCCTGATCACGGCTTCGACGTGACCGTGGCGCTTGGTCCGGGCGTGCACCAGGTGTGCGCCATCGTGGCGAACCGGTCCCTCGGGCGGCGCGACCAGGTGATCGGCTGCGCCGAGTCCGGCCCGTCCGGTCCGCCGTCGACGTTCCATGCCGTGGATCCCGTGCGCATCCTGGACTCCCGCACGGGGGTCGGGGGATTCACGAGTCCGTGGTCGCCCGGTGAGACCAGGTCGCTCGCACTCGCCGGCCACGGCGCCGTTCCCTCCGACGCCACGGCGGTGATCGTCAACGTCACCGTCACCAACACGTCGGCGCCGGGGTTCCTCACGGTGGCGCCGAGCGGTGGCCAGGTACCGAACGCATCGAACCTCAACTTCTCGGGCGGTGAGACGGCGGCGAACCTGGTGACTGCGCAGATCGGGTCCCAGGGGCGGGTGGACATCACCAGCACGGCCGCCCGCACCGACGTGGTCGCCGATCTGGTCGGCTACTACTCGCCAGGGGGCGGCGACCTCTTCGAACCCGTGGTCCCGGCTCGCATCCTCGACTCCCGTACCGGCATGGGCGGCTACTCGACCCCGTGGGGACCGGGCGAGCAACGTCCGCTGACGATCGCCGGCGTCGCTCCCGTGCCGGCGGAGGCCACCGCCGTCGCCGTGAACGTGACGGTCACCGACGCCACCGATGACAGCTGGCTGCGGGTCGGCCCGGCCGGGGGAACGCCTACGGTGACCTCCAACCTGAACTTCGTGCGGGGCGAAACCGTCCCCAACCTGGTCGTCGTCCGGCTGGGGACCGGGGGTCAGGTCGTCGTCACCAACGAGCGCGGCCACGTCAATGTGGTGGCCGACGTGGTCGGGTACTTCACCGCGGCGACGGGTGGTCGGCTGGTTCCGGTGGCGCCCGTGCGCATCCTCGACTCACGGGTGGGCACCGGCGGCTACCGCGCGCCATGGCCGGCGGGATCCCGTCGCCTCGCGGTCGGCGGCATCGATCCCGTCCCGGCCGACGCGACGGCCGTCGTCGTCAACGTGACGGTCACCGAGCCCACCGAGCTCAGCTGGTTGCGGATCGGTCCCACCGGACAGCCGGCCACCACCACCTCGAACCTCAACTTCATGCGGGGTCAGACGATCCCCAACCTGGTGATCGTCCAGCTCGGCACCAACGGTCAGATCGACATCACCAACCTCGCCGGATCGGTCGACGTGATCGTCGACGTCGTGGGGTACTACCGCGCCTCGACCGGCTGAGGTCGCGGAACGCGACGATCAGTCGATCAGTCGATGCCGATGGCGGCGGGGAGATCGGCGATGGAGTGGAGCACGTGGGTGTGGGGCGCGGCCTCGAGCTCGGTGCGGCCGTGGGCGCCGGTGAGCACGCCGGCCACGACGCCGGCTCCGGCGCGCCAACCGGCGAGCAGGTCGTTGGCGGTGTCGCCGGCGACCGCCATCGAGTGCACGTCGTCGAGGCCGAGGTGCATCAGGGCGTGCAGGGCCAGATCCGGGTAGGGCCGGCCCCGGAGGCCCGCATGTGGATCAGGGGCGAGGGTGAGGTCGACCAGGTCGGCCCACCCGAGCGCCTCGACGATCAGCTGCTGGGTCTCGGCCGCGAACCCCGTGGTGAGGCAGATCTTCACCCCGGCCGAGCGCATGGCCGCGAACGCGTCCTCCGCGCCGGGCAGGGCCGACACGCCGCCGGCCCGGACGGTCTCGGCGATGGCCGCCTCGAAGCCGCGGGTGGCCCGCTCGGCCAGGTCCTCGTCGTCGAGCAGGCCGCGGAAGACCTCGATCTTCGACTGGCCCATGGTCGCCTGCACGTACTCGAGCCTCCCGGGCATGGCCGGGTCGTCACGGGGGATGCCGACGCTCTCGAGCGCGAGCAGGAACGACGACTCGACGATGCCGCCGTCGCGCACCGTGGTGCCGGCCATGTCGAGGACGGCGAGCCGGATTCCGGCCAGGGCGATGTCGGGGGCGCGGTCACAACGGCGATCCGATCTCGGCGATGGTCTGCTCGGCGATGGCCGGCGACAGCGTCATGCCCCGCCCGCCCGGCCCGGTGACGACCCACACGCCGAGCTGCACCTGGCGGCGGTGGCAGATGGCGCCGTCGAGGGCCTGGGAGTAGACGCCCGTCCACCGGCGCACGACGGGGGGCAGAGGCCGGCCGAGGATCGACGCGGCCCGCTCGTGCAGATGGTCGTAGGCGGCCTCCGACGCGGCGAAGTCGAACGGCTCGTCGTAGGCGTGGGTGTCGCCGACGGTCAGCTCGCCGTTGCTGCGCTGCGAGATCAGCAGCTGCATGTGGTGCTCGGCCGCCACCGGCGCCTGGGGCGGCAGGTCGGCCAGGGCGGGCACGGCGAAGGCAGGGTAGTAGCGCAGGGAGTCGCCGTCGGCGATCGAGGTGGTGAGCGGCTGGTCGAGCGGCTCGGTCTGCATCATCTGCAGCTGCACCCGTCGCACCGGCGCGCCCTGCAGCAGCTCGGCGATCGGCCCCTGGCGCTCGGCCCCGGGGCACACGATGACGACCTCGGCCCGGTGGCGCTCGCCGGTGTGATCGACCACGTAGCCGGGCCCGATCTCCACCGCGATGCGGCCACCGTGGAAGGTGTAGTCGCGGGCGGTGTCGCCCTCGCCGGACTCGAGCCAGGCTCGCAGGGCCGGGAGCGCGAGGCGCGGCTCGACGACCGCGTCGACGCGGCAGTGGAGCCCGGCCAGCACCTCGCCCCCGATGGCCGGGTTCACCCGGCGCACGCCATCGGGGTCGAGCAGCTCGAAGCCACGTGCGCCGGCGTCGGCGCGGGCCATGACCTGCTCGAGCACGGCCAGCTCCTCGGGCCGCTGCACCACGAGCACCGACCCGTCGGCTCGCAGCCCCACCCCGGGAGCCTCGGCCGCGATCTCACCCCACAGCTCCCGGGCCCGCAGCGCCAGGTCCAGCTCGTCGCCCTCGGCCCGCCCACTCACCCACACCAGCCCGAAGTTGCGTACCGACGCCGACCGTGGCTCGAGGTCGGCGTCGATGTGGGTCACGTGCCAGCCGGCGCGGCGAGCCAGCACCGCGTGCATCGTGCCGATGATCCCCGCTCCCACGATCACCACGCGCGACATGTCAGCGGTCTACCACGCGCTCCTGGTCGGCAACCGCTCGTCGCCGATCACCCGACGCCTGACCCCGGCAGGGATCAGCCCGCCGCGTGGATGGCCTCGAGGGCCTCGTCCTTGTGCTTCGAGGCCCGGAGCTGAGACGAGAACCTCTTGCGGACCACGCCCTGGGGGCTGATCACGTAGGTCACGCGGCCGGCGAGGATGCCGAGGCTCTTGCCCACGCCCCAGGACTTGGCCAGCTTGCCGCCCTCGTCGCTCAGCAGGGTGAAGGGCAGGTTGTGCTTGGCCGCGAACTTCACGTGCGACTCGACCGAGTCCTTGCTGATGCCGATGACCTCGGCGCCGGCGTCGGTGAAGTCCTCGAAGCTGTCGCGGAACGAGCAGGCCTCGGTGGTGCAGCCCGGCGTGTCGTCGGCCGGGTAGAAGTAGACGACCACCCACCTGCCCGCGAAGTCGCTCAGCTTCACGGTCTCGCCGGTCTGCGACGGCAGCTCGAAGTCCGGGGCGAGGTCGCCGACCTGGAGGGGCTGACCGACGGCGGGAGGGTTCGGATCGCTCATGGCCGACATGCTACGGGAGGTGACCGGTTTCACCCCGGGTCCCACGGGCCCGTCCGGCGGCCGCTCCCGGCCCCGGACGGTTGCAGTAGCTTTGGCGCCCATGGTGTCCATCGCCGTGGTGAACCAGAAGGGCGGGGTCGGCAAGACCACCGTCGCACTCGGCCTGGCCTCCGCCGCCAGCGCCGCGGGCCAGCGGGTGCTCGTCGTCGACCTCGACCCGCAGGCCAACGCCAGCACCGGGCTCGGGGTGTGGGCGCCGGAGGTCACTGTCGACCGCGCCCTCGAGACCGACCAGCCGGGTGGCCTCGTCGAGGTGGTGCTGGCCAGCTCGTGGGAGCTGCCCGACGCCTACGCACCCGAGGTCGCGGCCAGCTCGCCCCAGCTCGCCCAGCGCGAGCCGCAGCTGGCCAACGACCCGGTCGGCGCCCAGGACCGCCTGCAGATCGCCCTCGAAGGCGTCGACCACGACCTGGTGATCATCGATTGTCCCCCGTCGCTCGGGCTGCTCACCGTCAACGGGCTGTTCGCGGCCGACCAGGCCCTGGTGGTCACCGAGCCCGGTGCCTGGGCCTCCGACGGGGTCGAGCAGATCCTGCGCACCGTCACCCGCATCGGCGCCCGCCGACCGGGCGGCCTGGCGGTGGCCGGCATCGTCGTCAACCGGCTCGGGCGCACCCGTGACGCCAAGTACTGGTACGAGCAGCTCGTCACCACCTACGCCGACCAGGTGCTCCCGCCGGTGCGCCTGCGGGCCGCCATCCCGGAAGCGGCGGCCCAGTCGCTGCCGATCCACGGCCTGGGCGCCCGGGCCGGCGCGGCCGAGGCCGCGGCCGAGTTCGACGCCCTGCTGCTCGCCATCTTCCCCGAGCTGGCCGTGGCCGACGAGACCGAGATCGACGAGATCGACCTGGATGAGATCGATCTGGACGACGACCTGGACGACGAGTTGGACGACGAGTTGGACGACGAGTTGGACGACGGTGTCGACCTCGGGCTGGCGCTCGACGTCGAGGACGACGACACCGAGCTGGGTGACGTGCTCGATGACGTGCTCGATCCGGCCGAACACGATCGCGGTCACGCCGCCGAGGCGGTGGGGTCGGTCGGCGACGCGGCCGGATGGTTGGCCTGATGCCCGACTACGACCCGCAACGGGACCGCAGCCGGGCCCGCGACGACGACGGGCCGGCGCCGGTGGACGCCCTGCTCGGTGGCGCGCCCGACGACGCCCCCGTCACCGGCGATCGACCGGCAGCCGATGCGGAGCGCGCGCCTGCTCCGGTGAAGAAGCTGGCGGCCAAGAAGGCCCCGCCGAAGAAGGCGTCGGCCAAGAAGGCGGCGAAGAAGGTGGCCGCCAAGAAGGCTCCGGCGAAGAAGGTCGCGGCGAAGAAGGTCGCGGCCAAGAAGGTCGCGGCGAAGAAGGTCACCAAGAAGGTGGCCGAGAAGGCCGCGGCCCCACCGCCGCTCACCGCCCCGATGCCGGCCGACGAGCCGGCCGCTCCGGCGGCTCCGGCGGCTCCGACCGCTCCGGCGGCACGGGTGGAACCGGTTGCGCCGTCGTGGGAGGACGCCCGCCACCCCGGCGGTGTCGCCCGGTCGCGGCGTGCGCCCGTCGCCGCCGTGCTCGCGGTGCTGGCCGCGCTGGTGGTGCTGTGGGCCCTGCTGCGCCGCCGCCGCCGTCCCACGGACGACTGACCGCTCAGGCGCTGATGGCGCTCCGGTGGGCGGAGGACTGCTGACGGCGATCACCGGCGCGACGGTCCTCCCCGGATCGGCGCTCGCGGATCACCTTGCTCCACTCCTGGGCGACCCGCCGGTCGGCGCCGGATCGACGGTCGGTGCCCGAGCGACGATCGTCCTCGGACCGGTCGAGCGTCACCGCGTCCATGGCCTGCTCGAACGCGGCCAGGTCACCTCGGGGCACCGCGGCGAAGGCCCCGGCCCGGCGGGCGCTCTCGAGCGCGGCGGGGTCGGACGACACGATGACCACCCGCACGCCGCTGGCGGCCAGCTCGGGGGTGACCTCGATGCCGGTGAGGCCCTGCAGCTCGTTGGTGAGCACCACCACCTCGGCGGGGAGGTAGGTGAGCATCTGCAGCGCCTCGACCGCGGTCTGTGCTTCGCCCACCAGTTCGAGGCCGTGATCGGTGGCGGTTCGCCCGAAGGCCCGCCGAGCCAGCTCATCCCCGTCGCAAACCAACACTCTCGTCGTCGCCATGGTCACACTCTGACTGATTTTGGCGCCTCCGTCGATGATTTCCTGGGCCATTTGGCCTATACGCGGTCTCGTCCGGTCAATCGGGAGAGCGTCCACGCCGGGGCGGTCCGGCGGTCGTTCGGCGACGAATCGGTACGGAATCGGTGCTGAGGGGCCGAAAAGGGGCCGTATGGATCCTTGCCGGGCGTCGTTCGACTCGCTAGCGTCTGTTGACTGTCACCGAGAGTGGTCGGAGATGACCGACATCCGTCGGGAAGGCACTTTGATCGACTCGGACAGCCCGAGGAAGAGGCACATCGGCCGTGCAGCGCAAGGTGAGCTGAAGGTGGACGACCAGGTTTCGTCGATCGCCGAGTCCGACTCCGTCGAGCCGGTTCGTGGCCTTCTCGCGCCTGGTGCGACGGGGAACGATCGCCCCATGACCACCGGGGTCCCGCGTCCATGACGTCGTGGAGCCGTCGGCTCTCGAACGCCGAGACGCGCCAGGCCCGGCACGGCGGCCCCGGCGTCGACGACGACGACGCGGGCGAGGTGGTCACCCACGGCCGCCGTCACGACGACGGGCCGATCGACGAGGGCCCGTTCCTGCCCGACACCGGCTCCCGGAACCGGGCCGAGGACGGCCTCACCGGAGAGCAGGTCCGCACCATCCTCACCGACACCCTGGTCGAGACCCCCGACATGGTGGCGATCTTCGCCTCCGTCGGCCGTGAGGCGCTGTGGGCCAACGACGCGTTCGTGACGCTGATCCCGATCCGCGAGGTCGACAAGATCTGGCTGGTCGAGCTGCTCGACGAATGGTCGAAGGGCCACTACGAGGTCAAGGTGCTGCCCGCCCTGGTGAAGTTCGGACGGTGGCGTGGCCGGCTCACGTTCGTCTCCGACGACGGGCTGGTACCGGTGTCGGCCGTGATCGTGGCCCACCGCGACCGCCACGGCGAGATCGCCACCGTGTCGCTGGTGGCCCGCGACCTCAGCGAGCTGCGCTCGGCCCAGGAGCACGTCAGCGCAGCCGAGCGCCGCTTCGCCGCCCTCGTCGAGCACGTGGCCGACCTCATCGCGGTGGCCGATCCCGACGGCACGCTGCAGTACCTGAGCCCGGCCGCCACCCGCATCCTCGGGCTACGGCGAGGGCGAGCTCGACGGGCGCAACCTGCTCGAGCTCGTGCACCCCGACGACGCCCCGGCCGACCTGCTGACCCTGGCCAAGCCCGACGAGCAGGGCATCGGCCCGCCGGTCGAGCTCCGGCTGCGCACCAACGACCGGGTCGTGGCGCCACCTCGAGGTCGATCGTCACCGACCTCAGCGACAACCCGGCCATCGGCGGCATCGTGCTGAACGCCCGCGACGTCACCGAGCGGGTCGAGGCGGCACGGGCGCTGGCCAACCGGGCCTTCTCCGACGCGCTCACCGGCCTGCCCAACCGGGTGCGCCTGCTCGATCGGCTGGCCTCGGCGCTGGCCGACCCGACGTGGGCCCCGGTCGCGGCGATGGTGTGCGACATCGACCAGTTCAAGCCGCTCAACGCGGTGGCCGGCCGCGAGGCGGGCGACGAACTGCTGCGCACGGTCGCCAACCGGCTCCACGACACGCTGGGCGACCGCTATCCGGTGGCCCGGCTCGGCGGCGACGCCTTCGCGGTGATCCTGGCCGGCGTGCCCGTCCGCCGAGGCCCTGGCCCTGTCGGCCGAGGTGCGGCGGGCCGTCGCCCAGCCGATCCAGCTCGACGGCCGCACCATCGAGCTGAGCCTGAGCGCCGGCATCGCGATGGCCGGCATCGGCGACGGACCCGAGACGCTGGTCCACGACGCCGAGCTGGCGATGGGCCGGGCCAAGCAGAACGGCGGCGATCGCACCGAGGTGTTCGATCCCGAGATGGCGGTCGACACCACGCCGGCGCGAGAACGTGCAGGACCAGCTCCGCCACGCGCTGCAGCACGACGGCGTGCGGGTGCACTTCCAGCCCATCGTCGACATCGTCAGCGAGCGAGGCGGTCGGGGCCGAGGCGCTGCTGCGGGTGCACGACGACGAGGGTGGGCTGCTGTCGCCGGCCGAGTTCGTCGAGGCGGCCGAGTCGAGCGGGCTGATCTCGCGGCTCGGGCTGCAGGTGCTGCAGATCACCGCAGAGCAGCTCGCCATCTGGAGCGCCGACGACGAGGCCGACGTGGCTGAGGGAGCTGTCGGTCAACATCTCACCCCGTCAGCTGGCCGACCCCGAGCTGCCCGCGGCAGGTCGAGCAGGTGCTCGCCGACACGGGCATCGAACCGGGCCGGCTCGGGCTGGAGATCACCGAGAGCATCCTCATCAGCGCCGAGCCCCAGGTCGACGCCAGCATCGCGCTACCTCCGGTCGCTCGGGGTGCGGATCGGTCTGGACGACTTCGGCACCGGCCAGTCGTCGCTCGGCTACCTCAAGCGCTTCCCGCTCGACTTCGTCAAGATCGACCGCTCCCTGGTCGCCGGCATCGGACTCGACGAGCACGACACCGCCATCGTCCGGGCCACCATCGAGCTGGCCCACAACCTCGGGCTGACGGTCACGGCCGTCGGCGTCGAGACCGAGGAGCAGCTCGAGGCGCTGGGCATCCTCGGCTGCGACCGGGCCCAGGGCTACCTGTTCGCCCCGGCGCTGCCGGCCGACCAGCTCCTGACCCGGCTGCGCCAGCTTCCGTCCTGAGGGCCGGACCTCGAGCGCTCCTCGGGTTGCCCGCGATCTGAAGGCTCCGACTGGCGCCACGCGCCAGGCCCGACCTTCAGGGTGTGAGGCGGCCGACGCCGGCCGCGGGAGGTAGGTCGTCGCGACGGCGGTAGAAAGACCGCCTTCCCACCCACCCCTCATCGACGAGCTGTCGAACCGCTATCTCGGGCAGGACTACCGCAACCCGATCGGACCCCACGGGCGGGTGATCCTGCGCATCGCGGCCGACAAGGTCAACACCCCGAAGTCGATGGGCCGGTAGGGGATCCCGCTCGGCTCGGGGCCGAGCCGATCCCGTCGTTCGTCCTGCGTTCATCCGTCGGACACCCGGGTGGTGAGGCATGGCCACCTCGATCCGGCATGCTGGGGCCATGACCATCGAGCTCGAGCCACGTGACCGATCAGAGGGCAACGCCCGGCACGTGGCCATGGAGCGGTTGTTCAACGTGCGCGATCTCGGTGGCTACACGACGGTCGACGGGCGCACGACCCGCTGGCGCAGGCTCTACCGGGCCGACGGCATCCACCACGCCAGCGACGGAGACGTCGAGCGGCTGCTGGGCCTCGGCCTGCGGACCGTGCTCGACCTGCGCACCCACGGCGAGCTCGAGGAGCGGGGCCGGTTCGCGGTCGAGCACGCCCACGTCGCCTACCACCACCTCCCGGTGCTGCGGGAGACGTGGGACGGGTGGGTCGACGTCGATCCCGACGTCGACGCGGTGCCGTTCCTGGCCCAGCGCTACGAGGACATGCTCGACGACGGGGCGGCGGCGTTGGCCGGTGCCCTCGACGTGCTGGCCGACCCCGACGCCTACCCGGCCGTGTTCCACTGCGCCGCCGGCAAGGACCGCACCGGGGTGCTGGCCGCGGTCGTGCTGGGTGTGCTCGGGCGTCGACGACGACACCATCGCCGCCGACTACGGCCTGAGCAAGGCGGCCATGGACTCGCTCGTCGAGTGGATGCGGGTCCACGTGCCCGAGTCGCTCGACGCCATGACCGACCAACCCGCCGCCTTCCTCGATGCACCTCCTCGCGCCATGCACCGGGTGCTCGAGGTGGTGCGGTCGCGGTACGGCTCGATGGTGGGCTACGTCGGGGCCATCGGCGTCGACGGTGACGTGGTGGCCGCCCTCCGCCACAACCTGCTGACCTGAGCGGGGCCCGACCGGCTGGTCAGGGGTCGGCGGTGGAGCCGCCGGACCAGTCGATACCGGCCGACGACTCGCTGGCCGGGCGCACGACCCCGGTGGCCAGGAACGGCGTCGATGGCGGTGACCGGCTGGGGCGGGCTGAACCAGTAGCCCTGGGCGAAGTCGCACCCCATCCCGTGCAGCGTCTGGGCCTGGGCCAGCGTGTCGACGCCTTCGGCCACCGGGTGCGATGTCGAGGGCGTGGGCCATGGCGACGAGCTGCTGGGTGATGGCCGCGTCCTCGCGGCTGTCGGCGATGCCCGCCACGAAGCTCCGGTCGATCTTGAGCACGTCGAGGTTGAACCGGCGCAGGTAGCTGAGCGAGGAGTAGCCGGTGCCGAAGTCGTCGAGCGCCAGCTTGATGCCGGCGTCCTTGGCGTCGCGGAGCATCCCCCACGCGGCGTCGATGTCGCGCATGACCGACCCCTCGGTCATCTCGAGGCAGAGGCGCTCGGGAGGTATGCCCGAGTCGGCCGACGATGGCGAGCACGCGCTCGAGGAAGTCCGGGCGGGCGAGCTGGCGGGGCGACACGTTCACCGTGGTGAGCAGCTCGCGGTCGGGGAAGGCGTCGAGCCAGATCTTGTTCTGCCGGCAGGCCTGCTCGATCACCCACTCGCCGACGGGCACGATCAGCCCCGAGTCCTCGAGCACGGGGAGGAACTGGTCGGGCGCCACCAGCCCCCGGTCGGGGTCGGCCCACCGCAGGAGCGCCTCGACACCGACCAGCTCGTTGTCGTCGAGGGCGACCACCGGCAGGTAGAGCAGCCAGAACTCGTTGCGCTCGAGCGCCTCGCGCAGGCGCCGCTCGGTCTTCGACGGGCTCATCGACGGGCGCATCGAGAGGTCGAAGACGGTGGCCCGGCCGGAATCGTCCCGCTGCGCCTGCTGCACGGCCACGCCGGCGTCGAAGAGCACGTCGCGGGCCTCGTGGTGGCGGCTGTCGACCATGGCGATGCCGACCCGCGTGGCCACCTGCACCAGGTCGGTGCCGATGCGGAACGGGACGGCCAGCACCTCGGTGAGCTCGGCCGCCCGCCGTTCGGCCATGCGGGTGTCGGTGAGCGCGGTGGCGAGCACCACGAACTGCGGCCCGCCGGCCCGGAACAGGCGCTCGTCGGGCTCGATGGCGCCCTTGAGCTGGTCGGCGACGGCGACCAGGAGCCCGTCGCCGACCTCGCGCCCGTAGGTGTCGTTCACCACCTCGAACCGGCAGAGCTCGATCAGCATGACGGTGGCGTTGCCGTCCCCTCGCTTGCGGTCGGACCCGATGAGGCCGTCGAGCGCCTGCTCGAGCTGACGCCGATCGGGCAGGCCGGTGAGGAGGTCGAAGCGGGTGGTGCGGTCGAGCTCCGCGTGGGCCTGGGCCGCGGCCCGCTGTGCCATGACCGCGACGCCCACCATGACGACGGACAGCACGACGAGGCCCACCACCACGATCACCACCGCTCGATCACGCCCCTCAGCCTCCAGAGTTCTCGGGGGATCGCAGGAGTGTACGCCCGGGCCCCCCGCAGCCACGGGGCCGGGGGCTCAGGTCGACGCCGGTCGCAGGCGCACCACCGCGTCGATGCCTCCCCCGACGGCCTCGGTCAGCTCGACCTCGCCCCCGTCGGCCACGACCAGTTGGCGCACGATGGCCAGGCCGAGGCCGCTCCCACCGAGCCGGCTGCCGTCGCCGGGCTCCGGGCCGGTTGTGGCATCGCCGCGCCAGAACCGGTCGAACGCCCGCCGCCGCTGGTCGGCCGAGAGCCCCGGGCCCTGGTCGACCACGTGCACCTCGACCCAGTGGCGGTCGCTCGACCGGGAGGCGGCCACCCGCAGCTCGTCCCCGGGGCTCGACGCGTCGATGGCGTTGGCCAGGAGGTTGTCGACGACCTGGGCCAGCCGGTCGGGGTTGGTCCGGGCCGAGATCCGGGGCACGTCACCGACCAGCGAGAGATCGAACTCCTCGGCCACCGGGCGCCAGCTGTCGATGCGCTCGGACAGGGCCTCCCCGAGGTCGACGTTCTGGCGATCGGCTCCGGTGGTCGGCTGGTCGGCCCGGGCCAGGGTCAGCAGGCCGTCGACCAGTCGCGACAACCGGCGGGTCTCGGCGGTCGCGGCCTCGAGGTCTCCCCTGGCCTCCTCGTCGCTGATCTCCTGCTCGAGGTTCTCCAGCCGAAGGCGCAGGGCGGTCAGCGGGGTGCGCAGCTGGTGCGACGCGTCGGCCACGAACGCGCGCTGCGCCTGCACGAGCTCGTCGAGCCGTCCGGCCATGGTGTTGAACGATTCGGCCAGCTCCCGCACCTCGGGTGGGCCGTCGCCGGTGGGGGCTCGGGTCGTCAGGTCGCCCGACCCGAGGTCACCGGCCGCGTCGCGCAGGGCGAGCAGCGGGCGGGTCACCCAGCGGAACACGACCTCGGCGACCAGGCCGGCGGCCACGAGGGACACGAAGCCGATCCCGACCAGCACCAGCCAGTAGCGGTGGATGCGGGCCTCGACCTGGGCCGTCGAGAAGCTGATGCGGATGGCGCCGTACACGTTGCCGCCCGAGGTGATCGGCACCGCCACGTAGAGCAGCTCGGTGCCGAGCGAGTCCGAGTGCCGGCGACCGGTGGCCACCTCGTTGCGCAGCGCCGACTGGAACTCGGGCCGGTTCCCGAACGAGTGGGTCGCGGTGTCGAGCGGGTCGGAGTCGGCGACCGCGGTCCCGTCGGCGTCGACGATCACCACCCGTCCACCCGTGCGGTCCTGGTAGTTCACGGCCAGCTGCTGAAGGTCGACGCCGCCGTTGCCCTGGATGGCGTCCTCCCCGAACGCGGCGAGCACGAAGGCGTCGCGCTCGAGCCCGGCGGTCAGCTGATCGCGTGCCCGATCCCGGTAGGCGATGGCGAGGGGCACCTCGAGCACGATGAGGACGAGCAGGGTGAGGCCGAGGTACGACAGCAGCAGGCGGCGGCGCACAGCGGTGGCTCAGCGATCGTCGCGGAGGCGGAACCCGACGCCGCGAACCGTTTCGATGAGCGCGGAGTCACCGAGCTTGCGCCGCAACGAGGCGATGTGGACGTCGAGCGTCTTGGTCGGCCCGTACCAGTGCGGGTCCCACACCTCCTCGAGGATCTCGTCGCGCGAGCACAGCGCGCCCGGGTCCGAGGCGAGCAGGGCCAGCAGGTCGAACTCCTTGCGGGTCAAGGTCAGCTCGTCGCCGGCCATCACCACGCGACGGGTGCGCAGGTCGACCTCGAGCGTCCCGTTCACCAGCAGCTCCGGTGCCCCGTCGTTGCCGCCCGACCGGCTCTCGACCCGACGCGACACGGCCCGGATGCGGGCGACCAGCTCCCGGAAGCCGAACGGCTTGACCAGGTAGTCGTCGGCACCGAGCTCGAGCCCGATGACCCGGTCGACCTCCTCGCCGCGCGCGGTGATCACGATGATGGGGACATCGGACTCGGCGCGGAAGCGGCGGCAGACCTCGTACCCGTCGATGTCGGGAAGCCCGAGGTCGAGCAGCACCAGGTCGACCGGGTCCGCCGCCAGCGCCGCTTCACCGGTGGCGACCCGCTCGATGGCGTAGCCCTCGCGCCGCAGGCCCTTGACGAGGGGCTCGGCGATGGCGTCGTCGTCCTCGACCAGGAGCAGCTGCACCGTCACAGCCTGCCCGGTCGGAGGGGGTGGCATGGGGTTCTTTGCCAACGCTTAACCCCGCCTTGCCCGGTGGATTGCGCCGCCCTCCGTACCGTAACGTCCATGAGCACCACGAGTCGTTCCCTCCCGCGGCGCCCCGCCCTCGGCCTGGCCGGCGCCGTCGCCGTCGCCGTGGTGGTCGTGCTGGCCGCCCTGGCCGCCAACCTCGGCCTCTTGAACGCGGCGCCGTCGGCCGCCGGCAAGGTCGGGCAGCTCGACGGGAACAACGTGGCCTCCCTGGTGGCGAGCTCGTCGCCTGCCGCCGGTTCGGATTCAGGCTCAGGTTCGGCCTCGGTCACGTCGAAGGCGTCGGGCGAGCCCGATGTCGGTCGCGGCGTCGAGCCCGCGGTCGACCACGACGACGACCTGGCGACGACCGACTCCCACCAAGGTGGCGACAACGATGACTGATCCCTTCTCCTCGACCAACTCGGAACCCTCCAACTCCTCGAACCGGGCGACCCCACGCGCCGCCGGCTCCCGCCAGTCCGGTCCCCGCGACGGCGCCCGAGCGGACAAGGCCCACCCGGCGGCGCGCAGCCGGCTGGTGGTGGGCGCGGCCAGCGCCTCGGCCGCCCTGCTGTTGATCGGAGGGATGGCGTCGGCCAAGGCCAACGCCAAGAAGGCCAACCCGGCCGCGGTCGACGTCACGTCGACGCTCGACCCCACCACCCTGGCCACCGAGCCGCCACCCCCACCGACCACGATCGTGGTGCGGCACCACACCGTCGCCGGGGCGTCCGGGTCCACATCGGGCTCGTCGTCCGGAACGGGGTCCTCGTCGTCGTCCGGTTCGGGCACCCCCAGTGTCGGGGCCGCGCCGCGGGCCGCGGCCCCGACCACGGCGGCCCCCCGACCGGCGACCCCGCCGACCACCAGGGCCCCGTCGCCGACGACCACCGTGAGCCGTGGCAGCTGAGCTGCGGTTTCGGGCCATGGGCACCGAGGTGCTCGTGGTGTGCGTAGGTGGTGACGAAGCCGAGCTGGTCGCCCGGGCCCGCGCGCGCATCGACGATCTCGAGCAGCGCTGGAGCCGGTTCCTCCCCGACAGCGAGATCAGCGCCGTGAACGCGGCGGCCGGCCAGGCCGTGCCGGTGTCGACGGTGACGGCCGAGGTGGTGGCCGCCGCGGTCGAGGGCTGGCGCCACACGGATGGCCGCTTCGACCCCACCATGCTCCGCCCGCTCGAGCGTGCCGGCTATGACCGCTCCTTCGAGCTGCTCGACGCGTCACGCTCGTCTGACTCCGCCGATCCGTCCGATCCGTCTGATCGGGTGTCGGGTGACGGGGCGGTGACCGTCGGGCCACGATCGCTCGGCGTGCACGTGGACGAGGCGGCCGGCACCGTCGCCGTCGATGCCGGGTCGGGCCTCGACCTGGGGGGCATCGGCAAGGGTCGGGCGGCCGACCTGGCCGTGGCCGATCTCCTGCATGCGGGCGCCGAGGGCGCGTGCGTCGATCTGGGCGGTGACGTCCGGGTCGCTGGTCGGGCACCGGACACCGGCGCCTGGGTCGTCGGCGTGGCCGATCCGTCGCGCGACAACGACGTCGCCGCGACGGCGGTCGCGCTGGCCGACGGCGCGGTCGCCACCAGCACGCGCTGCCGCCGGCGCTGGCTCGTCGACGGTCGACCCCGGCACCACCTCATCGACCCCGCCACCGGGCGGCCGGCCGACGGCGACGTCGACACGGTGACCGTGATCGCGGCGGACGCCTGGTGGGCCGAGGTGATCGCCAAGGCGGCGCTCGTCGCCGGGAGCATCGACGGAGCGCACCTGATCGCCGCCTCGGGGATGTCCGGGCTGCTGCGCCGGTCGGATGGCGCGGCCATCCGAGTCGGCGACTTCGCGTCCTTCGAGCTGGACGAGCCCGGTCGTGTCGGCCCCGCGTCTGGGAGACTCCACTCGTGAGCCCGGTCGTGCTGGCCAGCACCCAGATCTGGTGGTTCACCGCCCGTGCGGGCGGGCTGGTGGCGTGGGCCCTCTCGGCGCTGGCGGTGCTGTGGGGCCTGGCCCTGTCGACCCGGGCACTCGGGCGCAAGCCGCGCGCGCCGTGGTTGCTCGACCTCCACCGCTTCCTGGGTGGGCTCTCGGTGATCTTCGTGCTCGTCCACCTGGTCGCGCTGTGGGCCGACAGCTACGTGCAGTTCAGCCTCACCCAGCTCCTGGTGCCGTTCGCGTCCACCTACAAGATGTGGGCCGTGGCGTGGGGGGTGGTGGCGTTCTACCTGCTGGTGGCGGTGGAGCTGACCTCGCTGGTGATGAAGCGACTGCCCAAGCAACTCTGGAAGGGCGTGCACTTCTCGAGCTACGCCATGTACCTGTTCGCCACCGTGCACCTGTTGACCGCCGGCACCGACTCCCGCGTACCCGCGCTGCGCTGGAGCGTGATCGCCACGATCGGGGCCGTCGTGTTCTTCACCGTGTACCGGATCATCGGTCCCGGGCGGCGGGGCAGCATCGCCCCCGCCAAGCGGGCGCAACCGACGTCGACCTAGCCCCGCGGCGTGATGGCCACGATGGGTGGTCGGATCTGGGCCATGATGGACGCGTGTACCAGAACGTGATCGTTCCCAACGATGGGACGTTGGAGGGACGCATCGCACTGGCACCGGCGGCCGACCTGGCCTGGCGGTGCGGGGCGCGTGTCGTCAACGTCAGCAACACCGAGGTCAGCGACAAGTCCTCGAAAGCCGTGGTGAAGGGGCACGCCATCGCCCAGAGCGCGGCCGACGTCGAGTTCTGGGTCGACCTCGAACACGACCTGCCGGTCGCGGCCCTGGCCGCCGCGGAGTACCGGAGCAACCCGATCTTCTGCGTGGCCTCGCCGGCGACGCGGGGGTTGCTGGGCCGTCGCAAGACCACCCTGGGCCCGGTGGCGGTCGAGCTGGCCACCAAGGCCGACGTCGCCGTGATGGTGGTCGGCCCGGTCGTCGACACCGCGCGGGGCTGCCGATGACCGAGCTCGTCGCCGTGCTCGACGGTCGAGAGGGCTCCGACGAGCTGGTGACGCTGGCCGAGCAGTGGGCCCAGCTGTTCAAGCTGCGGCTCGTGCTGACCGCGGTGGCCCCTCCCGGGGCGATCGACGACCGCGCCAGCCAGCAGCAGTACCTCGAGCAGCGAGCCGACGGCCGTCAGGCCCCGGGAGGGGTCGGGGTCGAGCTGGTGCAGGGCGACGACGCCGTCGGTGGGCTGGTCGAACTGCTCGCCGAGCACGAGGACGGCGTGGCCATGCTGCCCCCCACCCCGCCGGGCACGGCACCCGACGCCCTTGCGGTCGAGGTGATCTCGCGCTCGCGGCGGGCGGTGGTGCTGCCTCGCGGGATGATCCCCGAGACGCCCATCGGCTGAGGGATCCGGTCGGTCGATCAGCTGCGGCTCGACCGACGGCGGCGGTCCGCGTCGATGCGTCGGGCCCGCTTGACCAGCCCCTCGAGCCGAGGGCCGATGACCTGGTCCTCGGACGGGAGCTGCAGGTCGAGTCCCATGGCCTCGATGAGACCCGACACGCTCACGCCGTATTCGGTGGCGACGTCCTGCCACGTCTCATGGGCGCCGTCGGACAGGTAGGCGTGGACGGCGCGATAGCGGGGTTCGGTATCGGTTTCCACGTCCCACGAGCCTAGACCTCCCATCCCCGCCGCGCGCCGGGTCAGATCATGAAGCCCATGGAGGTCACGACGGCGTGTCCCAGCTCCTGGTCGCCCTCGACGGTGACCCGCCCGTCGGCCAGCGCCGCGGCCGGATCGAGGCGGCCCATCCCGAGCATCGCGTAGGTCTCGACGTCGAGCCGGAGCTCGACGGTGGGGTCGTCGGGCGCGACCTCGGCCACCGCGGCCCGGCCGGTGATCACCACCGGCACCACCCCGCCCTCGGGCCCGCTGACCACGAACACCACCGACGACCCGTCCGGAGCGCCCGCTCGCTTGCCGACGATCATGGGCATGGCCTTGGTGACCCGCCCAACCGACAGGGCCACGGCCGGGCCCTCGAGGTGCCCGGGTCGACCGACGGCTCGGCGCATGTCCTGCTCGTGGGCCCACGAGTCCATCACCCGCACGGCGATGTACTCGCGGAACGGCGCCTCACCCACCGGGGTGGGTCCGAGCGCATCGAGCTCCTCGGGGGTGAGGGCGCGGTAGTCGGCCAGCCGCTCGGCCGCCACGGTGCGGAACTCGTCGAGGACGGCCGCGCCGCTCAGGGCCCGGCGGGACTCGACCCACAGCTCGTTCATCTCGCCGATCGGGTTGTGGAGGTGGTCGGTGCGCGTCGGCGTGACCTCCGGCGCCGGTTCGCCCCGCATCATGCGCTCGGTGCCGATGAGGTGGCTCAGGTTGTCCTGGACCGTCCAGCCGGGCAGGTCGGTGGGCAGCTTCCACTCCGTCTCGGAGAGCTGCTCGCCGAGGTCGATGATCGATCGCCAGACCTCGTCGAGGTGGTCGATCACGGGCTCGGTCATGGTCCCCCCTGGGAAGCCGCGGCTGACGGCCGGTACCGTACCGCGGGTGCCCGCGCCCTCCGACCCGACGCCATCTGAGTCCGCACCTGAGTTCGCATCGCATGGCCCCCGGTCGGTCGAGTTCTTCTTCGACCCGATGTGCCCGTGGGCCTACCAGGCGTCGGTGTGGATCCGTGAGGTGCGCCGGCTCACCGGTCTCGAGGTGTCGTGGCGGTTCTTCTCGCTCGAGGAGATCAACCACGTCGACGGCAAGAAGCACGCGTGGGAGCGCGAGTGGTCGTTCGGCTTCAGCCAGATGCGGGTCGGGGCGTTGCTGCGGCGCCGGGGCCAGGCCGAGGTCGACCGGTGGTACGAGGGCGTGGGCCGGGCGTTCCACGTCGAGGGGATGCGCACGCACGACCGGGCCGTGCACGCCGAGCTGCTCGAGCGCCTCGGCTGGGACGGCCGTCTGGTCGATGACGCCGTCGCCGACCCGACGACCGCGGACGAGGTCCGGGCCGACCACGACTTCGTGACCACCGAGAAGGCGGCCTGGGGCGTGCCGACCCTCGTGTTCCCCGACGGCCAGGCGCTGTTCGGCCCCGTCGTGGCGCCGGCCGTGCTGGGCGCGCCGGCGGTGCGGCTCTGGGACCTGGTCGTGGGGTGGACCGAGTTCCCGCACCTCTACGAGCTGCAGCGCCCCAAGCGCGGCGACGACCTGCGCCAGATCGCGGCCACCTTCCGCCCCTACCTCGAGGCGCGCAGCTGGCAGACCGTGGCCAAGCCGACCCCGTAGCCCAGACGCCCGCCGGTCGGGCGGTCAGGCGGTCAGGCGGTCAGGCGGTCTCGGTCGGGCGGTGAGGCGGCCTCGATCAGGCGGTCTCGACCTCGAAGGCGTCCATGTCGGCGTCGAGGCCGGCCTGGATGGCGCGGGCCGTGGGCACGCGGGAGTTCTCCCGGGTGAGCACGAACGCCCGGGAGCGGAGGCGGTCGGCCAGGTCGTGGGCGGCGGCGATGGTCTCGGACTCGACCAACTCGGGCGCGACCACCCGGTCGAGGAAGTTCACCTCGACGGCATCCGCCGGGGAGGTGACCCGCGCGTGCTGGACGGCGCTCAGGAAGTGGCGCTTGGAGAGCCGATCGCGGGCGAACTCGACGGCGAAGATCGGCAGCGGCATGCCGATCTCGACCTCGGGGAGGCCGATCTTGGACGGCCCGTCGGCTCCGATGCGCACGTCGGCGGCCATCAACACGATGGCGCCCATGGCGAGCGCGTGCCCGGTGACGGCCAGCAGCACGGGCATCGGGAAGGTGTAGATGCGCAGGGCCAGGTCGGCTCCGGCGCGCAGCAGGTCGCGGGCCTGCTCGGGGCCGGCGGTCATCACCGAGAGGTCGAAGCCGGCCGAGAACTTGCCGGGCCTCCCGACGATCACGACGGCCCTGGCCTCGTCGGCCTCGGCCTGGGTGAGCTGCGACTGGATCTCGTCGAGCACGGCGTGGGTGAACACGTTGGCCTTGCCGTCATCGAAGCGGATCACGGCGACGTTGCCGTCGAGGGTGTAGGTGACAGGGGCGTCGGTCATGGCCGCACCCTAGTGGCGTCGTTCGTGGTGGATCGGCGGCGCCCGCCGCTATCCGCGTCGGCCACCCCTGCGGGTCTGGAACGCGGCGGCGAGCTCGTCGTGGCTGAACTCGGCCGGAACCGGCTCGCCGGCGGCGAAGTGGTAGAGCGCGGTGCGGAAGATGCCGCTCAGGGTGCTGAGCACGACCGACACGACGGCGATCCAGAGGATGCCGACCACGATGCCGAGCAGCGGCACCACGGCGATGAGCAGCCCGGCGACGACGAGCCCCGGTGCCATGAACACGAAGCCGACGAGGCCGAAGCCGACCTGGCCGATGAGGTTCTCGCCCCAGGTCTGGCGGAACAGCTGGGCCGAGCGCTTGAGCGAGGTGAAGGGACCGGTGCCCTCGACCACGATCACCGGCACGGCGAGCCAGGTCACGATCTGCCAGGCCATGCCGATGGCCCGGACGACGACCTGGCCGAGGAGGCCGGCACGCTGCTGGACGGTGTTGAGGACGAGCCCGACGGTGCCGGTGAGCAGCGACCAGAGGAAGATGGCGCCCAGGCGGGAGCTGGCGGTGGCGAAGGCGGAGCCGAGGGTGGGGTTGCCGCCGAGCAGCCGCTCGCGGGCCCCGGCCACCAGCGCGGCGGCGAAGAAGGTGACGACGAAGGTGATGAGCAGGTAGCCGACCACGCCGACGACGTAGGTCAACGGCGTCGGGCTGTACTCGCTCTGGCCCGCGGTCACGGTGGTGTTGTGGGCCAGCGAGACGAAGATGCCGCCGCCGGCGAGGAGGGCCACCGCCACGGTGGCGAGGAAGCTCAGGACCGGGATGGCCATCAGCTCCTTGTCGCTCTGGAGCACCCGCCAGGACGCCTTGGCCATGGCCCAACTGTTCGAGAATCGCCGCATGGTGATGACGGTACCGCTGTCCGGGGTTGCGGGAAATGGACCGTAAGGCCTAGTCGTACCGTGGCGAGTGCTCAGGCGGCGTCGTGGTCGGCTGCCAGGGTGAGCTGGTCGAAGCGGGTGGGGATGGCATCGGGGCGAGCCGGCGCGGTGGTGCGCAGCGACGACCCGTCGGCGCCCTTGACCACCTCGAGTTGGGTGGTGATGCGGTCGCGGAGGTCGGCGACGTGGCTGACGATGCCGATGGTGCGACCACCGGCCCGGAGCCCGTCGATGACGTCGAGCACCTGCTGGAGCGTGTCCTCGTCGAGGCTGCCGAAGCCCTCGTCGATGAACATGGTGTCGATGGTGATGCCGCCGGCCTCGGCGCTGACCACGTCGGCGACGCCCAGCGCCAGCGCCAGCGAGGTGAAGAAGCTCTCGCCGCCGGAGAGGGTGGCCGTCTCGCGGTGGGTCGAGGTCCACGAGTCGACGACCCGCAGGCCCAGGCCGCCCTTGCGGCGCCCGTCGGGCGCCTCGTCGGTGTGGACGATGGTGAACCGGCCGCCGGACATGCGGCTCAGGCGCTCGCTGGCGGCGGCCGCGACCTGTTCGAGTCGGGCCGCCAGCACGTAGGTGGACAGCCGCATGCGGTGCTCGACCTGACGGTCGTCGCCGTTGGCGAGGTCGGCGAGCTGACGGGCCCGTTCGTAGGCGTCGGCGAGCGGGGCCAGCGAGGCGATCCGCTGGTCGAGCTCGGCCCCGGCCTGATCCAGCTTGTCGACGACGGTGCGGGCGGCGGCTGCCTCGGTGGAGGCGAGGTCCCACTGGCGCTCGGCGGCGTGGGCCGTCTCCTCGACCTGCTCGAGGTCGACCGGAGCGGCGGCGGCCGCCTCGACGAGGTCGGCGTCGGCGAGCGCCGCCTCGGTCTCGGCGACGGCCCGGTCGTGGGCCTCGATCTCCTCGACCAGCTGCGCCAGGCCGGCGCCGTCGAGCAGCGCGGCCCCGACCTCGTCGAGACCGGCGAAGCCCCGGCGGGCGGCCTCGGCCTCGGCCGCGGACACCGCTTCGTCGTGGAGCAGGTCTGCCTGGTCGAGGACGAGGTCGGCCTCGACTGCGTCGGCGATGGCCGTGCGGAGGGTCTGGAGGGACCGGGCTCGCTCGGTGAGGGAGGCGAAGCCGGCCCGGGCCTCGGTGATGCGCCGACGGTCCGCGTCGAGCGACGCCTCGAGCAGGTCACGGTCGTGGAGCAGTGCCACCAGTTCGCCATCGGCCTGCTCGATGAGCTCGGCCATGCGCTCGGACCGTTCGTCGAGCGCGGCGAGCTCCTCGGTCAGTTCGGCCGTGCCGGCGGCCAGGCCCTGAGCCTGTGCGAGCTCGGCGCTCCGGCTCGTGAGCTCGGCGCCCACCTGGTCGACGGAGACGTCGCCGGCCGTCGCCTGCGCCGCCGCGAGCTGCTGGTGGAGTGCGGCGGTGGCATCGACGGCCACCTGGAGGGCGCGCTCGGCGGCGTCGGTGCACGCTCGGGCTTCGGCGACCTCGTGATCGGTGACGATCGAGCCGTCGTCCGAGGCCAGCTGCGGGTGATCGTGGCTGCCGCAGACCGGGCAGGCATCGCCGGGCTCGAGCTCGGCGGCCAACGCCGCGGCCCGCGAGGCGAGTTGTCGCTCGACCAGACCGAGCCACTGCTCGCGGGCGTCGAGGGCGTCACGGCGAAGGCGGGCCACGTCGTGGTCTCGTGCGCCGACGACCGCGAGGAGGTGGTCGCGCTCGACCGCGGCCTGGTGCCGGGCCGCGAGCTGGGACCCGAGGACGGTGAGGTCGTCGAGCCGACCGGCTGCCTCGCGGGCGGCCGCGAGCTGGTCGCCGAGCCGGGCGCGGTCGGTCGGCGTGGCCGCGTGGGCGGCCTCGAGGTGCTGGCGCTGCTCGGCGAGTTCGGCATGCCGCCGGGCGAGCTCGTCGAGCTGACGCTCACGGTCGTCGAGCGATCGCTCGTCGTCGACCAGCTCGGCGACGGTGGCGAGGTGCCCGATGAGCTGCTCGTCGTGGTGGACGAGCAGCTCACGGCCGAGGTCGACCAGGTCGGGGTCGACGAGGGCGAGCGCCCGAGCGACCCGCCGTCGCTGGTCGGTGGCCTGCTCGCGGGCGGCGGCGGTGCGGGCGACCGCCTGCAGCAGTGGCTCGACGGGTTCGGCCCGCCGGGCCTGGTCGAGCCGGGCCCGACGGCCGGCCTGGTGCTCCGACGACGCCGCGAGCTGCGACTGGTGCAGGAGCGCGGCAGCATGGCGTTGCTGGCGGCCGTGGGTCTCGACGGCCTGAGCCAGGTCGGCCCGCGCCTGCACGTGCCGGGCTCGGCCGGCCTGCTCGAGCTGATCGGCGCGTTGCGAGCGCTGCCGGGCGGCCTCGAGGTGCTCGGCGAGCCAGCTGGTGGCGGCGGTGAGGGGGAGATCGTCGTCGAAGGGACCCACGTCGGCCACCGCCGCGGCCGCGGCGAGCAGCCGGCGGGCCTGCTCGTCGGCGTCGCGGAGGGCGCGGCGGGCGCCGTCGGCCTGGGCTCGTAGCCAGCGCTCGACCTCGGTGAAGCGGTGGGTGCCGAAGAGCTCCTCGAGGGCTCGACGCCGCTCGTCGGCGCTGGCGCGTAGGAATCGGGCGAAGTCGCCCTGGGGGAGCATCACGATCTGATGGAACTGGTCGGCCTCCATGTGGAGATGGTCCTGCAGGTAGGGGTCGGCCTCGTTCGGCTTGGACGCGCGCACGACCCACGCCCCGGCGACCAGCTCTTCGACGGTGGCGTAGGAGGGGTGGTCGCGCACGCCCTCGCCCCTGAGCTTGGGGCGCTGCTGCTTGGGGCGGCGCACGATCCGGTAGCGGTGACCGTCGAGGGTGACCTCGAGCTCGACCTCGGTGATCGCGTCTCCTGACGCATGATGCGAGCGGAGGGCTTCGCCCGCGGTTCGTGACCCCGGGACCGTGCCGAAGAGGGCGAAGGAGACGGCGTCGAGGAGGGTGGTCTTGCCGGCGCCGGTCGGGCCGTGGAGCAGGAAGATGCCCGTCTGGGACAGCTGGTCGAAGTCGACCGTGGCCCGACCGCTGAAGGACCCGAACGCGGTGAGGGTGAGCGAGTGGAGGCGCATCAGCTCGTGACCTCGCGGATGCGTTGGGCCTCGAACCCGGCCTGCACCAGCGCCAGCTCGTCGGCCCGCGCCGGCCGGGCCCACATGTCCTCGATGAAGCGGGCGACCAGGCCGAGGTCGTCGAGGCCCTCGAGTCGTTGGACGTAGCTGCCCTCGTGACCGGCCCGGTGGGCCGTGACGGTGAGCTGCAGCACCCCCGGGAACCGGCCCCGGAGGCGCTCGATGGGCTCGCTCGGGACGTGCTCGTCGGTGAGGGTGACGGCGAGCCAATGGTGCTCGTAGGGGGTGAACCGCCGGTCGTGCAGGAGCGAGTCGAGCGAACCGCTGAGGCGGGCGAGGGGCCGGAGGACCGGGCAGGGGATCTGCTCGAGCGTGGTGGACCCGTCGACGGCCAGGTCGACCACGGAGACGGCCTTGGTCTGCCCCTCCTCGGAGAACGAGTAGGCCAAGGGCGAGCCGCTGTAGGCCACCCGGCCGGGCAAGGGTTGCTGGGCGCGGTGCAGGTGACCCAGGGCTGCGTAGTGCACGCCGTCGAACACCGACACCGCGGCGAGGGCGGAGCCGCCGACGCTGATGTCGCGCTCGCTGTCGGACTGGCGGGCCTCGACCACCCCGGCGACGAAGGCGTGGGCCATGACCACCACTCGGGCACCGGCCCGTCCGGCCGCGTCGGCGCGGACGGCGTCCATGGCGGCCGCCAGCACCGCCTCGTGGCGGGGAGCGGGTGCGCCGAGCGCCGTCCAGGTGAGCTCGGGCTCGAGGTAGGGGATGGGGTAGATCAGGACCGGACCGTGGTCATCGGCCAGCACGACGGGCTCGGCGAGGCGAGACGGATCGGTGCGCAGGTGCACGCCGGCGGCCGCGATGAGCTCGGTGCCGAAGCCGAGCCGCGCGGCCGAGTCGTGGTTGCCGCTGGTGAGGATGATGGGCGTGCCCAGGGCGGCGACCCGGCTGAGCGCCTGGCTGAACAGCTCGACGGCCTCGACGGGTGGGATGGCCCGGTCGTAGAGGTCACCCGCCACCAGGACGACGTCGATCTCCTCGCTGCGCACGACGTCGACGAGGAAGTCGACGAACGCGGCCTGGCCCTCGAGGAGGGACTGGCCGTGCAACGATCGGCCCAGGTGCCAGTCGCTGGTGTGCAGGATTCGCATGCCCCCAAGTTAGAGAGGGGGTGTGACAGTCTCGGCGATGCCCTGGGGCCGTTGGCATCGCAGGCCAGCCACCCGTTCGTGTCACACCGGCTCTGTAGGTTGGCGTCGTGCTCGAGATCCACGCCGCCGACCGCGCCGAAGCGCTCGTCGACCACTTGGTCGACGTCCTCGCCGTGCCCCCGGCCGACCCGTTCGAGCGCGACTGGGTCGCGGTGCCATCCATCGGCATGCGCCGCTGGCTGAGCCAGCAGCTCTCGAGGCGGCTCGGCGCGGGGGGTGCCGGTGACGGCATCAGCGCCAACATCCGCCTCCCGTTCCCCGCTGAGCTCCGCCAGCTGGTGCTCGACCAGGTGCTGCCGGGCGAGGCGCCCCAGCCGGCCGGTGCCGACCGCTGGCAGGTCGAGCGACTGGTCTGGGCCGTCCTCGAGGTGCTCCACGAGGCGGGGATCGATCCGCTGCTGCGGCCCCTCGCCGAGGTGCCCGCGGGGTCGACGTTGCTCGGCCGGGCCAAGCGACTCGCCGACCTGCTCGACCGCTACGCGGTGCACCGCCCGGGGCTCGTCCAGGCCTGGGCCAAGGGCTACGACGTCGCGCCAGCCGGCGAGAAGCTGGCCGACGACCTCCGCTGGCAGCCTCACCTGTTCCGGGCGGTGCGGGCCCGCGTCGGCCAGCCCAGCCCGCCCGAGCGCCTGCCCGACCTGCTCGCCGCCATCGCCGACGGCACCCTGAGCCTCGCGCCGACGTTGCCCACCCGGATCGCGCTGTTCGGGCTCACCACGATGCCGCCCGATCTCGGCCCGCTGCTCGAGGCGCTCGCCGTGCGACGGGACGTCCGCGTGCTCACCCTCTCGCTGTCGCCCGAGCTGACGAAGGCCACCTTGGGTGAGGCGGCGGCGATGGCTCCGGCCGGTGATGACGACGGCGGTCGGGCGTGGTCCTTCCCGAGGCGGTCCGACCCGACGGTCGACGCCGCCCGTCACCCACTCCTCCGATCATGGGCCCAGCCCAACCGTGAGCTGGCCGCGCAGCTGGGCGTCGCCGGCCAGGTCGTGTCCGGCCTCGACCGATCGTCGATGGGGGAGGACGCGGTGGACCTCAGCCTCCTCGGCCGACTCCAGGCCGACGTCCGGGCCAACGCCGCGCCCGACGGGGGTCATCTCCTCGCGCCCGGGGATCGCAGCATCCAGGTGCACGCCTGCTCGGGCTCGACGAGGCAGGTCGAGGCGCTGCGCGACGCCATCTGCGGGCTCCTGGCCGCGGACCCCACGCTCACCGAGGGCGACATCGCCGTGCTGAGCCCGGCCATCGAGCACTTCGTCCCGTTCATCGAGTCGGTGTTCGGCCCGTCGGCCACCGCGGCCTCGCCTCCCTACCGCCCGGGTGGGCCGCCGTCGCTGCGCTACCGCATCACCGATCGGTCTCGGCGCGACCGCAACCCCGTGCTGGGCGCCCTCGACGTGCTGCTGGGCCTGGTGGCCGGTCGCTGCACGGCCTCGGCGGTCACCGAGCTGCTCAGCCTCGAGCCCGTCCGGCTGCGCTTCGGGCTGGCGGCCGACGACCTCTCACTGCTCGACCGGTGGGTCGGCGACACCCACATCCGCTGGGGCCTCGACGGCGCCCACCGCGCCGCGTGGGGGCTGCCGGCCGAGTTCACGGCCAACACCTGGCAGGCCGGTCTCGACCAGCTGCTGATGGGCGTGGCGGTCAGCGAGTCGGCGGGCGTGCTGGGTCCCGGTGGCGTCGCGCCGATGCTGGTCGAGGGGAGCGACGTCGTGGTGGCGGGCAGGGTCGCCCATGGCGTACGCACGATCGGCGCGCTCACCGATGCGCTCGCAGCTCCCCGTTCGATCGAGGCCTGGTGCGACGACCTCACCGACGCGGCCGACCTCCTGTTCGCGGTCCCGCTCGACGGAGCGTGGCAGCGCCGCCGCCTCGATGCCGTCCTCGACACGTTCCGCCGCCAAGCCACCCCGCCGGGAGGAGCGGCCCCGACCATGCCGCTCACGCTGGCCGATGTCCGACGGCTCCTGCGCGACCAGCTCGAGGGGGAGCCCGCTCGCGCCGCGTTCGGCAGCGGCACCATCACGATGTGCTCGTTGCTCCCCTTGCACTCCGTGCCCCACCGGGTGGTGTGCGTGCTCGGGCTCGACCAGGACGCGCTTCCCCGAGGCGGCCTCGACGGTGACGACCTGCTCGGCCAGCAACCCGACGTCGGCGATCGGGAGCCTCGGGCCGAGAGCCGCCAGCTCGTGCTCGAGGCGCTGCTCGCGGCCCGGGACGCGTTGGTGATCACCTACACCGGCACCGACATCCGCACCAACCAACCCGCGCCTCCCGCCGTCGCGCTCGACGAGCTGTGGGACTGCCTGGCCGCCACGACCGGGCTGACGACGACAGAGGTCACCGCTCGGCTCCGCGTCGACCATCCCCGCCAGGCGTTCGACCCCAGGAACTTCGGGGCACCGCCTCGCAGCTTCGATCCCGTGGCGCTGGCGGGAGCGAAGGCGTTCCTGCGCCGGCCTTCGATGCTGACGTTCACCGAGCCGCTGGTGGCCGAGCCCCTCGCCCCCCTCGAGGTCGGGGCCGTCGACCTGGCCGACCTCCGCCAGTTCCTCCGCCACCCGGTGCGCAGCTTCTTCCAGCGACGACTCGAGGTGCGGCTGCCCCGGGACGAGCCCGGAGCGTCAGACACCCTGGCCGTCAAGCTCGACCCGCTCGAGGGGTGGGCCCTGGGTGAGGGGCTGCTCGACCTCGACCGCCACGGGCTCGATCCCGCGGACTGGCTCCGCGTCGAGCAGGCCCGTGGCGCCCTTCCCCCGGCATCGCTCGGGGTGGCGGCCACCACCCCGGTCGCGGCGGACGTCGAGGCCATCCTGAGCGCCGCTCGCCACCGCGGCTTCGAGTTGAGCCCCAGGGACCACCACGACGTCGACGTCACGGTGGCCGGTCTACGCATCGTCGGCAGCGTCGGGCCCTGCGCGGGCGGGCCACGACCGGGGCCGGTCACGTTCACCTACTCCCGGGGCAAGCCGTCGCACCGGCTCGCCCTGTGGCTCGACCTCATGGTCCTGACCCTCGCCGACCCCTCGGTGCCGTGGCGCGCCGTCGGGCTCAGCCGATCGGACAAGGCGCTGTCGCCTCTGGTCCACGACCTCCAGGTGGCGGGGGCCGACGCCGGCGAACGGGCCGCGGCCGCGGCACAGGCCCTCGCCGTCGTCGTCGAGCTGCACCGCGCCGGCATGGACGAGCCCCTGCCGATCTTCGACCGCACCTCCGAGCTGCTCCACCGGGGCCAACGCCGCCGGGCCGCGGACATCTGGCAGAACGGCAAGTTCCCGGAGTCGGCCGACGACCACTACCGCCTGGCCTTCGGTGAGCGCACGTTCGCCCAGCTCGAGCGGCTCGTCGTGGGCGGCCGCAGTACGGCGCAGTGGGCGGACCGGCTCTGGAACGCGGTCGATCGGTCCCTGGCGCCCCCCGAGGCCGCCGACGACGAGCCCACGCCCCTCGGGGATGCCGCGCCATGAGCCCGATCGCGCCACCGTCACTCGACCTCACCGCCGATCTCTTCGACCACCCTCGCCTGGTGATCGAGGCCAGCGCCGGCACCGGCAAGACGTTCACGCTCGCGGCCCTGGTTTCGCGCTACGTGGCCGAGCTGGGCGTCCCCGTCGACGAGATCCTGGTGGTCACGTTCACCCGGGCGGCGGCGGCCGAACTGCGCGAGCGGGTCCGCCGACGGCTCGTCGAGACGGCGCACCACCTCGCCACCCCGGACCGGTCGATCAGCGACCCGTTGCTCGAGCACCTGGCCTCGTGCGACGACGGCACCCGGCTCGAGCGGCTTCGGCTGGTCGAGCAGGCCGTGACCGACTACGACACCGCCACCATCACCACCATCCACGGCTTCTGCCAGCAGGTCCTCGCCACCATCGGCACGGTGGCCGCGCACAACCCCGACGCCGTGCTCGTGCAGGACACCAGCGAGCTGGTCGTCGGGGTCGGCAGCGACCTCCTGGTGAGCGCGGCGCTGGCCGGCGAGGACGACCTGCCGTCGCTCGACACCCTCACCAACCTGATCCGCACGGTGCTCAACAACCCCGGGATCGACATCGTGGCCGCGTCGGGCGAGCCGGGTGACGAGCGCCTCGCCGGGCTCGTCCGGGCCGCCACCGCGGAGATCCACCGGCGCCTGACCGCGGCCGGCAGCACCACCTACGACAGCCTGCTCACCGGCGTCCGTGACGCGGTCGCGTCCGACCCGTCGCTCGGGCGGCGCATCGCCGAGCGTTACCGGGTCGCCCTCATCGACGAGTTCCAGGACACCGACCCGGTGCAGTGGGAGATCTTCTCGTCCGTGTTCGGCGCGCCGCCGTCGAGGCTGGTCATCGTCGGTGACCCGAAGCAGGCGATCTACAGCTTCCGCGGCGGCGACGTGCACACCTACCTCGCGGCCGCCACCGATCCGACCGCGTCGACGCGCACCCTCGCGACCAACTGGCGCTCGGACGGAGCCGTGGTCGACGCCATGAACGGCCTGTGCGAGGGGCTGGTGCTGGGCGACGAGGGGATCGCGTTCCACCGGGTCGACGTCGACCCCTCCCACGCCCGTCGGCGGCTGGTGGCGGAGGACGGCTCCGACATCGCCCCGCTCTCGGTGCGGTTGGTCACCGATCCGGGGCTCGATCGCGTGGGCGCCGGCACCGTGGCGGTGGGGACGGCGAAAGACCTCATCGCCGAGGACCTGGCCGACCAGGTGGCCGGTCTCCTGGCGGGCGCCGGCATCACCGACGACGGCGAGGAACCGTCCCGCCGGCTGCACGCCGGTGACGTCGCCGTGCTCATCCGGGCCCACAGCGAGGGCCCGCCGATCCAGCGGGCCCTGGCCCGACGGGGCATCCCGTCGGTCATCACCGGCGGCCGCAGCGTCACCGAGTCGGCCGCGGCCGACCAGTGGCGGGTGCTGTTGGCCGCGCTGAGCCGCCCGTCCGACCCCGGTCGGGCGCGGGCGGCCGCGCTCACCTGGTTCTGGGGGTGGTCCCCGGCGGAGTTGGCCGCGGCGAGCGACGACGCCCTCGCCGATGTGCAGTTCCGACACGACCAGTGGGCGGGCATCCTGCGGGTCGAGGGGGTGTCCGCGCTGGTGTCGCGCGTCCGCCACGAGAGCCCACTCGTCGGCCTGGTGCTGGCCCGGCCCGAGGGGGAGCGCGACCTCACCGACCTCGAGCACCTGGCCGAGCTGCTGCACCAGGCCTCCGACGGGCGCCCGGTCGGCGCCGCCCAGCTCAACGAGCTGCTCGTCGGCCTCGACCGCGACAAGGCCGACGAGGACGATCCCGAGGCGGTGAAGCGGCGGGTCGACTCCGACGAGCGGGCGGTGCAGATCATGACGGTGCACGCGGCCAAGGGCCTCGAGTTCGGCGTCGTGTGCTGTCCGTCCCTCTGGAACTCCAGCGCGCTGACGGTGCGGTCGCAGCTCTTCTTCGACCCCGGCCTCGGTCGTCGGGCGCTCGACGTCAGCCAGTCGAAGAAGAAGCACGCGGAGGTCAAGCGCAACAAGGACCTGGCCACGGCCGACCAGATCGGGGAGAACGCCCGGCTGGCCTACGTGGCACTGACCCGCGCCCGGCACCGGGCCATCGTGTGGTTCACCCCCGCCAGCGGCAGCGCCAAGACCGGCATCGCCCGCGTGCTGTTCGGCCCGGCGTCCGACGACGCCGCCCCGACGGCGCCCGCGCTGCTCCCGCCCGACGACCAGTGCCGGGCCGAGCTCGAGCGCCGGTTCCTCGAGCGGGGAGCACAGGCCGTCGAGGTGGTCGAGGTCCCGCTACCGGCCGCGGTCGGGGTCGCGACTGCCGCCGTCGGTACCGCCGACGCACCGGGCGATGCGTGCGGCGACACCGCCGATCGGCTCACCGTCGCCCGCCTCGGCCGGCTGCTCGACCGATCCGCCGGCCGATGGTCGTTCACGGCCATGACGAGCTACGCCGCCATCGATCCCGACGACGCCTCGCTCGGCGACCAGGGCTCGGGCGACGAGGAGCTCGACCAGCCGGCTGCCGAGCCGGCCGGTGTCGCCCTCGGTGTCGTCGCCGCGGACGAGGGGGCGTCGGCGCCGGTCCCGCTCGGCGAGGTGGGTGCCGGCGCGGCATTCGGCACCCTCGTGCACGCCGTGCTCGAGGACGTCGACTTCGCCGCCACCGACCTCGACGACCAGGTCGCCCGGGCCATCGCCGAGCGATCGTGGCTCAGCGACGCCGTGCCCGACGTCGGCCTGCTCGGGGCCGGCATCCGGGCCGCGCTCGAGACGCCGATGGGTTCGGCCTTCGCCAGGCGCTCGCTCACCCAGGTGGGGCGCGGCGACCGGCTCGACGAGCTCGACTTCGAGCTCCCGCTGGGCGCCGGGCTCGAGCATCGCGTCGCCACCCGGGCCATCGGGCACCTCGTCGCATCCCGGCTCGACCCCACCGACCCGCTACGACCGTGGGCCGACCAGCTGGCAGGGGGAGTGATCGACCTCGAGCTGGGCGGTTTCCTGACCGGGTCGATCGACCTCGTGCTGAGGATCCCGGCACCCGACGGCAGCCCTCGGTTCAGCGTCGTCGACTACAAGACCAACCGCGTGAGCGCCCCGGGCTCACCGGTCGTGCTCGAGGACTTCCATCCCGACTCGCTGGCCTCGGCGATGGCGCATCACCACTACCCCCTGCAGGCGCTGCTCTACTCGGTCGCGCTGCACCGCTACCTGCGTTGGCGCATGGCCGACTACGACCCCGATCGTCACCTGGGGCCGATCGGCTACCTCTTCCTGCGCGGCATGATCGGCCCGGCCACGCCCGCTCCGGGCGACCGGCCCTACGGGGTGTTCACCTGGCACCTGCCGAGGGGCCTGGTCGCCGATCTCAGCCGACTGCTCGCCGGCGACGAGGTCGCAGCATGATCCGCATCGAACGGCCCGACGGGGTCGACGCGCTCGAGCCCTTCGTCGCGGCCGGGGTCCTCGGCGCCACCGAGATCGAGGTCGTCACCACCCTCGCACGGGTGACCGGCGAGGTCGACCCGACCGTGCTGCTGGCGCTGGCCCTCGCCGTCCGCGGCCCCCTCCTCGGTCACGTCTGCGTCGACCTGGCCTCGGTGGCCGACACGATCGTGGTCGAGCGCGCCGACCCCGAACCCGACCCCGACGCCCTCGTCGAGCTCAGCTGGCCCGACGTCGACGCGTGGCGGTCCGCCATCGCCGCCAGCCCCCTCACCCGCGTCGCCACCGCTGCGCTCGAGCAGCCGCTGCCGCACGGCGACGTCGCCGAGCCGGTCGAGGGGATCGCCGCGCCACTCGTGCTCGACGGCACCCGTCTCTACCTCGATCGCTACTGGCGCTACGAGCAGGCGCTGGTCCAGGCGATCCTCGACCGGGGTGTCGCCATCGATGCCGAGGCGTCCGACGACCCCGGTGCCGCCGCGCCCATCCTCGATCAGCTCTTCGCACCGGTCGATCCCGGCCGCCCCGATGCGCAGCGCGCCGCCGCCGAGTCCGCCATCGCCCACCGACTCACCGTCATCGCCGGGGGACCGGGCACCGGCAAGACCCGGACGGTGGCCCGCCTGCTCGCGGTGCTCGAGGAGCTGGCCCGTGAGCGCGGCCGGCCGCTCGACATCCGCCTGGCCGCGCCCACCGGAAAGGCTGCGGCCCGGATGACCGAGGCCATCGTCGGCCAGGTCGGCCAGGTGGAGGTGGCCGACGAGGTGAGCGAGCGGCTGCTCGGTGCCGAGGCCGTCACCCTGCACCGCCTGCTGGGGTCCGACGGGCGCGGCGGCTTCCGCCACGGGGCTGATGACCCGCTCCCGGCCGATGTGGTGGTCGTCGACGAGACCTCGATGGTGTCGCTGCCCTTGATGGCCCACCTGTTCGACGCCCTCCGACCCGCCGCCCGCGTCGTGCTGGTCGGCGATCCCTCGCAGTTGGCCAGTGTCGAGGCCGGGGCCGTCCTCGGCGATCTCGTGGGCACCGCGGGCGACGGCACCGATGGCGGGCTCCGGTCCTCACCGCTGCAGGGCCATCCGGGCATCGGCCTGGTCGTGCTCGACCGGGTGCACCGGTTCGAGGCCGGGTCACCCATCGCGGCACTGGCCGGTCACGTGCGTGATGGCGACGCCGACGCGGTGATCGAGCTGCTCACGGCGGCCGACCCCGAAGCCGTCCGATGGATCGACCCCGACGACCGCGCCGGGTGCGACCTGCTGACCGGCGAGGTGGTCGACCACGCCCGGAAGGTGATCGCTGCGGCCCGCGCCGGCCGGGCCGAGGACGCGCTGACCGAGCTGACCGCACACGCCGTGTTGTCGGCCACGCGACTCGGCCCGATCGGGGTCGCAGCGTGGAACCAAGAGGTCGAGCGGCATCTGGCGGTCGACCGCGGCATCGAGCGGGCCGGCTGGTACGCGGGCCGACCGATCATCGTCACCGCCAACGACTACCTCAACCAGGTGTCCAACGGCGACGTCGGCGTCACCGTCGTGCACGAGCGGCCCCAGGTCGCGTTCCCCGCCGCCGACGGGGTGCGCCTGCTCGACCCCTCCCGGCTCGATCGCATCGAGACCTGGTGGGCCATGACGATCCACAAGAGCCAGGGCTCCGAGTTCGGTCACGTGGTCGTCGTGCTGCCTCCGCCGCCGTCACCCATCCTCACCCGTGAGCTGCTCTACACCGCGGTCACCCGGGCCCGCACGCGCGTCACGCTCCTGGCTTCCGAGGCGGCCGTGCGGGCGGCCGTCGGTCGTCCGGTCAGCCGGGCCTCGGGTCTGGCCGACCGCCTGCAGCGCGCCGCGACCGCCTCCGCCGTCGATGCAGAGGTCGAGCGCCTGACTCCGGACGACCCTCAGCTCTCGCTGTTCTGACGCCTCACTCGGGAGCGTGGCAGACGGCCTCGACGTTGTTGCCGTCGGGGTCGCGGACGAAAGCGCCGTAGTAGTTCGGGTGGTACTCGGGCCACAGCCGCGGCTCGTGCAGCACCTCGGCCCCGGCCGCCACGGCGGCGTCGAAGAACGCCCGCACCGCCGCCCGGTCGGCCGCCGAGAAGGCGATGTGCGACTCGCGGAACCCCTCGCCGGTCTGCTGCGGGCCGAGCCAGAAGTCGGGCATCGGCGGGACGCCGTAGCCGATGACCTCCCCGAAGTCCATGACGCGGACACCGCCGAGCGGGGCCAGCACGGCGTCGTAGAAGGCGGCGCTGGCGTTCACGTCGGCGCACTGGATCGAGAGGTGATCGAGCATCCCGCCATCATGACCGATCATCCCGATCGAGTCACCGGCGATCCCGACGGTCAGAAGGACCGACGGCTACACCCCGAGCCGCGTCAGCGCGGCATCGATGCGTGGCCACGTTCCGAGCGCCCACGCCATTTGCTCACCGGGGCTGTGCTCGACCAGCGCGTCGGCCTCGTCCCACAGCTCGTCCTCGATCGGACCCAACGTGGCCCGCACCTCGGACAGCTGCGCCGAACCGCCGTCGGCATCAGCGATCCGGGCCCGCTCGACCCGGTCGCGAAGGGCCTCGAACCGGTGCCAGGTCGTGGCGTGCCCCAGCTCGGGGGCCACCCCGTCGACCCCGAACGTCGGCACGAACACCGCGACGCACGGGTTGCCCGGCGCGAACCACGCCCGGATCGGCTCGTCGGGATGTCGGGGGAGCGAGGCGATCATCGACGACGTGGTGGCCTGCACCCCGGTCAGGTGCATGCACACCGACACGCCGGTGCCGAGCCGGTCGATCACCGCCGGCGGGAGCGCCGACGCGGCCGACGTCGCACGGCCGGGCCGGCCCCAGGCCTCCCCGCCGTGGTCGCGCAGCACCCCCGCCAGCTCGCGGGCCCCGGCCGATGCGTCGTTCTCGAGCGCGACCGCCCGGGCGCCGGCGCCGGTGACGGCCAGTCGTTTGTCGGCATGGGCGGTCGGGCTCGAGTGGCGACGCCAACGATCGAAGTCCCCCGCCGCGGCCACGTCGGCGGAGGCCCGGGTCCAGTCGGTCGACAGCGAGATGCGGTTCGACAGGGCCACACCGCCCTCGCTCGGCTCGACGGCGCGTGCTGCCCACGACCGGTCGCTCGACTCGAGCACCCACGCCTGGTGGGGATCGGCGAACAGGAACGACGAGTAGTAGGCCTTGCCCGCGTCGCGGTCACCGATGCCACCCTGACCGCACTCGCCGAGCAGCGCGGTGACCACCTCGAGCGCCTCCTCCGCTGATCGTGCCCGCTCGAGGGCCAGCCGCACGAGGTCCATCCCGGTCAGCGCGTCGGGCGATCGCGACGGGTCGTCGACGGTCCACAGCTGCTCGTTGCCGGCGGCCACGCGGTGCTCGTTCACGCCGTGCTCGAAGCCCCACAGCCAGTCGGGCCGCGATCCGATCAGCGCCGGCGCACCGGCGTCGGGGATCGAGAGGTACTGCGTGCGCAGCAGCCCGCCGGGGGGTCGGGCCGCATGGGCCTCGATCAGCTGCGGCTCGCGGGGCGGTCGGTCGGAGCTCTTGGCGAACAGCGTGCGATCAGACTGGAAGGCGCACAACGAATCGCACATGGAATCGCACCGTACCGGCCTACGCTCGACCGGAACACGAGCTGACGGAGGCGCACCACCATGCTGCTCGACGGGTTCAACCACGTGGCCACGCTCACCAACGACAGCGACCGGCTCCACGCGTTCTACGTGGAGGTGTTCGAGGCCGACGTCATCCCCGAGGTGCCCGGTTCGCCCGAGGGCGCCGGCGTCCGGATGTCGGTGATCCACGTCGGCCCGCACTCCGAGTTGAACGTGTTCCAGGTCGACGGGAACACCGAGGCCGACCACCAGGTGCCCATGTTCGGGCGGGGACGCCTCGACCACCTCGCCGTGCAGGCCGCGTCGCTCGAGGCGTTCGAGACCATCCGTGAGCGGTTGATGGCGCGGGGCGCGGCCGACGACTTCGTGACCGACTTCGGGCCGGTCCTGAGCCTCTTCTTCCGTGATCCCGACGGGCTCGAGTGCGAGGTGTGCGTGACCAACCCCGACCACGTCCCGGGGGTGTTCCACCCGCCCGGCACCCGCGCCGCCCGCTACCCGGCCGCCTGAGCGGTCACGGTCCTCCTGGCCGCCACGGCGGCGGGGGAGGCGGTGGCGGGACCGGGCCGGCGGGCGGGGCCGGTGGAGCGGCGCCCCACGCGGGCGGCGCGGCCGTCCCCCACGGCGGCGGAGCAGCCGCGGTCGAGGCCCACGCGACCCGTACCGGGCGCCGGCGGCGGACCCCGACGACGATCGACGAGATGACGAGGGCACCGGCCGCGGTGACGAACACGAAACCGGAGGCGAGGCCGAGCACGAGGTTCGACGCTTGCCCGTCGAAGAGTCTTCGGGTGACGATGACCTCGGTCGTCACCCGATCGACACCGACCTGGTAGCGGCCGGGCTCGGTGACCTCGAACTCCACCACGCCGGTGTAGATCGCCTGGTTCCGGTTGATCGTCTCGTTGGAGTCCATGAGCCGGGTCCGAACGGGCCCCGACGGCCCGGTCACGGTGACGTCGGAGGGCCGGAGCTCCGGGAACCCGTTCTGGGTGAAGGTGATGCCCCCGCCACCTCGCTGGGACCCGGTGCGCTCGAACACGGCGTAGCGGCCGGTCCCGAAGGTGTACTCGGCGGAGCCGGGGGTGGACATCGGGGTCTGGGTCAGGGCCCCGAACGCCGAGGAGACGACGCGGACCCACGCGAACGCGGCGACGGCGAATGACACGACGACGACGATGGCGAGGACCCGTCGGGCCCAGCCGATCCGTCGGAGCCACCCCTCGCGTGGGACGTCGGCGGACGGAGCGCCGCGCATGATGTCGGTGGGGTCCGCACTCATCCCGTCCACCATCGACCAGCGGCCGGCCCCACCTGAGCCGACGTCCGAGCCCGGTGGGCCGCACCCCGACCGCCGGGCACGAGGCCCGGCCCGTCAGCTCGGCGCGGTCACGAAGTCGATGAGCTGCTCGACCGCGCCGACGAGCGGCGGCTCGAGGTCGGCGTAGCTGCCGACCGCGCCGAGCAGCTGCTTCCAGAAGGCCCGGGGGTCGCTCGACGCCGATGCGCCGGCACACGCCGTCCTTCCAGTTCTCGCCCTTGGGCACGTCGGGCCAGGCCCGCAGCCCGACGACCGACGGCTTCACCGCGGCCCAGACGTCGACGTAGGGATGACCGGTGATCAGCACGTCGGGATGGTCGATCTCGGCCGCCATGCGGGATCTCCTTCGACCGGTCGACCAGGTGGTCGAGCAGCACGCCGAGGCGCCGGCCCGGGCGGGGACCGAACGACCGGACGATCTCACCCAGGTGGTCGGCGCCGTCGAGCATCTCGACGACGACGCCCTTCGATGCGCAGGTCGTCGCCCCACACCTTCTCGACCAGCTCGGCGTCGTGGAGACCCTCGACGAGGATGCGGCTGGCCCGGGCCACGCGGGCCGGCGGCTCCCGTGACCGCCACCGAGCCCGAGGCGGTGCGGCCGGCCGACGCGGTGCCCCTGGCCGACGGCGGGACCAGCGTCACCTGCCTGCGATCGACCGTGAACCCGCCGTCGCGCAGGCGCACCTGCCGGTCGCGTCCGTTGGGGTCGCGGAGGGTGACGATGCCCTTGGCCAGCGAGACGACGACGCCGCGCAGCCCGCTGCCCCGCTGCTCGACCGCCAGCCCGGGGACGGCCTCGACCTTGGGGTAGTCGGGCCTGCGGCTGTTGCTGTCGAGGTCGATCGGTCCGCCGAGGATCCCCTTGGAGTAGAAGCCGCCGGCCGGCTCGTCGTCACGCATAGGGTCGCCGAGCGTACCGATGCCCCAGCCGGGACGGTTGGACCCGCCTCCGGGTTTCGGCGCCGATGAGGTGCGCTCGGCGAACGAAATCGGGGTCGAAGGCGGAAAGGCCGCAGCCTCGAGTCGATTCAGCCGCCGACGAGCGAGCGGATCTTCTCCGGCGTGGCCGGGCCGTCGTAGGACTTCTCGCCGTCGCGCAGGCCGACGCAGCGGGTGGCGCTGGCGGTGAGGTCCATCTGGTGGGTGGAGCACAGCACGGCCGCGCCCTGCTCGGCCACGTCGGTGAGCACCTCGACCAGCGTCTCCTGGCCCGGGGTGTCGAGGCCGACGAACGGCTCGTCGATGAGCAGCAGGCTGAACGGCCGGATGAGACCGAGGATCAGCGCGGTCTTCTGCTTGAGGCCCCGGCTGAACCGCGACGGGAGGTCGTCGGCCCGCTCGACCAGGTTGAACATCTCGAGCAGGTCGTTGGCGTAGTCCTCCCACTCCTGGGTGTTGTGCATGCGGGCGATGTACTCGATGTGCTCCCACAGGCTGAGGTCGTCGTAGAGCACCGGGGCGTCGGGCAGGTAGGACGTGGCGGCACGGGCCGGGAGCGAGCCGAGCTTCTCGCCCTGGACCCAGGCCGCGCCGTTGGTGGGCTCGATCAGCCCGGCGGCCAGGCCGAGGAAGGTGGACTTCCCGGCGCCGTTGGGCCCGACCAGCATGACCAGCTCACCCGGGTGCAACTCGAGGTCGAGCGAGCGCAGGCCCATGCCGTCGCCGTAGTCCTTGCCCAGCTTCGAGGTCACCAGCGCCGCGCCGCGAGGCACGTCGGCGGTGTCGATCGGTGGTGAGCTCCTCGACCTCCTCGAGCTCCTCGTCCTCGACCTCCTCCTCGGGCTCGTCGAGGTCGTCCTCGTCGGTTTCGTCGTGGTCTGGTGTGTCGGTCACAGGTGACTCGGCTTCCGATAGCGGAGGTACATGCCGGCTCCGAAGATCAGGATGAGGGGGTAGAAGACGGCGTTGCTGACCTTGGCCTGCTGGATCAGCTCGGGGTCGCGTCCGGCGGCGAGCAGGGGCATGAGGCTCGCCACCGCGATGGCCGGCGGTGCCACCAGGCGGGCGGCGAGCACGAAGCCGAGCAGGTCGGGACCGAGGGCCATGAGGTTGCCGACGTTGGGGCTGCCCATCGAGGTGCTCACCGCGGCGGCGATGGTGGTGCAGACGGCGACGGTGAGGATCATGGGCACCGCGAGCTGCCCGACCACCTGGCCCGGCACCAGGATCAGGGCCGACGCGGCGGAGATGGCGCACACGACGACCATGGTGACGATGGCCGCCGGCAGGTGCAGGATCAGCAGTCGGCCGCTGTCGTCGGGGAAGCTCTCCCACCGGGTGGGGTGGTCGACCTCCTGGGCGATGGGCTCGACCGCGTCGTAGGCGGCGAGGTAGAGCGCCAGGCCGGCGATGATGAACATGGCGGTGGCGCCGCGCCACATGGCCCCGAGCGACAGGCCGGCGACGACGGCCAGGGCCAGCATCCGCAGCAGCCGGGGCACGCGGGAAGCGCAGGTAGCTCTGCCAGTCTCGGCGCCAGATCGGGGGCAGGCGCCCGCTCCGACCCATGCGGATCCACGGCCGGTTGCGGGGCTTCTCCTGGGCGAGTTGGCGCCGCAGCAGCACGACGGTGCGCATGTCCTGCAGGGTGACGGCGAACCGGAGCTGCGCCACCAGCCCGGCCCGGCGGCGGGCGGCTTCGATCGACAGGTTGCCGATGCCGAGCAGCCCGACCACCACCACGGCGACCACCAGCACCACCGCCACCAGGTCGACGGGGGACACCTCGATGCTCCAGAAGGCGAGGCCGGCCAGCAACGTCAGCGGCGACGTCTTGACCTTGCCGAGGATGTCGGCCACCGACCAGGCGATGACGACGAGGGCGATGCCGTTGGCGACCCACCAGTTGATGCGACGGCCGGAGGCCACCATGGCGACACCGACCGCGAGGGCGGCGATCAGGGCTCCGGTCGCGGCGCAGTAGGCGATCGGGGCGAGGATGTTGCCGGGGAGCTGACGCCCGAGGAGCACGCCCGCCAGCCCGCCGACGACGGTGCCGGAGAACACCATGAACCGGAGCTGCTTGACGGCCGGGCCCCGAACCACGGTCTCGCGGGGCACCGGGGCCAGCAGCTCGTGCTGCACCACGGGGGCTTCGAGGGTCAGGGGTCCGCCGCGACCGCCCGATCGCAGGCCGAAGGCCACGGCCACCGCGGCGAGCAGGCCGAGGGCGGCCGGCCCCTGCGCCACGAGCTTGTCCAGGCTGGCCTGGGAGAGCTTGTCGTCGGGCAGCTTGCCGGCCGCGAAGATCACCGCGATCACCCCGACCAGTGCGGTGACGTAGACGCGGTAGAGGGCATCGATCCAGTGGATGTTCTGGATCCGGTTCTGACGCCGGGCCCGGCGCAGGTCGTGCAGCGCGCCAGTGGTGGCCTCGGTGTCGACGATCATCGTCCGGGGAATCTACCGGTCCCACCCTCCGGGCTGGAATCGGCGGGGTCCCGGTTGCCCCGGTCCGGCCGCGATGGGTCGGGTTCGGGTCGCGATCGGGTCACGTAGCCTGCGGTCGTGATCCTCGTCGACCTCGACCGTGTGTCGGCCAGCCGGCCCGGCAAACCGCTGTTCGAGGATCTGTCGCTGACCATCTCGTCAGGGGACCGCATCGGGATCGTGGGCCTGAACGGCACCGGCAAGTCGACCCTGTTGCGGGTGCTCACCGGCGCCGGCGAGCCCGAAGGCGGGTCCGTCCGTCGGGGCCGGGGCGTGCGTATCGCCGCGCTGGACCAGACGCCGACGTTGGCGACCGGCTCGGTGCTCGATGCGGTCACCGGCCACGGCGGTGGGCACGGCGCCACCGAGAGCTGGGAGGCGGCGGCCGTGCTCGACCGCCTCGGCATGGGTGGCCTGCTCGACGCCGACGTGTCGACCCTGTCGGGTGGCCAGGCCAAGCGGGTGGCGCTGGCCCGCACCCTGGTGGCGCTGAGCGAGTCGGCCGAGGGCGACCTGCTGGTGCTCGACGAGCCGACCAACCACCTCGACATCGACGGCATCGCCTGGCTCGAGGACCGGCTGGCCTCGTTCCGGGGTGGCCTGGTGCTGGTCACCCACGACCGTCACCTGCTCGACCGGGTGACGAGCCGCATCCTCGAGCTCGATCGGGGCAAGGGCTACGTGCACGAAGGCGGCTACAGCTCCTACCTCGAGGGTCGGGCCCGCCGGGAGGAGCAGGCGGCCGGAGCCGAGGCGACCCGTCGCAACCTGGCCCGCAAGGAGCTGGCCTGGCTCCGCCGGGGGGCGCCGGCGCGAACCCGCAAGCCCAAGGCCCGCATCGAGACGGCGACAGCCATCGTCGAGGGTCGGGCCGAAGCGGCCGCCCGCGAGGGCATCCCCGACCTGCACCTCGGCACGCCCCGGCTCGGCGACCAGGTGATCGAGCTGCACGACGTCGGGCACTCGTTCGACGCTGATGGCGCGCCGTTGTTCGAGCACGTGGAGCTGCTGCTCGACAACCGGGAGCGGCTCGGGATCGTCGGCCCCAACGGCACGGGCAAGTCGACCCTGCTGGAGATCATGGCCCGGCGGTTGACGCCCCGCTCCGGTCGGGTCGTCACCGGCTCGACCGTGCGCCTCGGCTACTACGACCAGCTCGGCGTCGAGCTCGACCTCACCCAGCGGGTGCGGGACGCGGTCACCGGCGGCGTTCGCGAACCCGACTGGCGCGATGCCGCGTTGCTCGAGCAGTTCTGGTTCTCGACCGACGCCCAGTTCGCGCCGATCGGTCTGCTCTCGGGTGGTGAGCGCCGGCGGCTGCAGCTGCTCCTGACGCTCGCCGCGCAGCCCAACGTGCTCCTGCTCGACGAGCCGACGAACGACCTCGACATCGACACGCTCCGCGTGCTGGAGGAGTTCCTCGACGACTGGCCCGGCGCGCTGGTCGTGGTGAGCCACGATCGGGCGTTCCTCGAGCGCACGGTCACCGACGTGGTGGTCTTCGACGGGACCGGCCGGGTCGCACGCCGGCCGGGCGGCTACGCGGCATGGGAGGAAGAGCGCCGGGCCCAGCGCCAGGGGGGCCGCTCGAGGCCCTCGTCCGGCGGCGGCTCGTCGACCGCTCGGGGTGCGCCGGGGCGGGGTGCGTCGGGTCCGGGGTCGGGGTCAGAGCCGGGCTCGGGCCGGGCCGCAGCCGCGGCGGGCTCGGGCGTGCCGGGGCCGGGTCGATCGACCAGCACGTTGCGCCATCTGATCAAGCAGGTCGACAAGGAGCTGGCCGCACTGGGCCGGCGCCACGACCAGCTCGAGGCCGAGCTGGCGGGGGCGGGCCACGACCACGCGGAGCTCGCCCGGATCGGAGCCGAGATGGCCGAGGTGGCCGCCGCGGTGGCGGACGCAGAGGAGCGCTGGCTGGTGCTGTCGGAGGAGGCGGAGGCTGCCCGGGCCGGGCGGTGATCCTCCGATACGCTCCGTGGTCGTTCGTGGGGCATCCGTGGAAGCGCCGCTCAGCGGGTGGAGGTGGAGGGATCCGTTGGCCAACGTGACGGTGGGTGAGAGCCGGGCCGAGGTCGAGGCCCCGATCGACGACGCTCGCGCTCGCGCCGTGGTGGCGCCCCGCGTGCATCTACGTGGGGCTGGCGGCGGTCGTCTGGCTCGTCGTGTTCGTCGCCGCCCAGGTGCTGCCGCGCGACTACCTCTTCCCACGGCCGCGCACCTACCCGGGCGGGCCCCTCGCCGAGATGTGGATGCGGTGGGACGCCAACTGGTATCGGGAGATCATCCGCCACGGCTACCGCTACTACCCCGGTGTGCAGTCCTCGGTCGCGTACTTCCCGGCGTACCCGGCCGCGGTCGCGTCCATCGCCTGGGCCTTTCCGGGGCTGCCGGCCGCGGCCATCACCGTCACCGTCCTGAGCGGCCTGGGCGCCGCGGTGCTGTTCCACCGCTGGTGCTGCGACCGCATGAGCCCGGCCGCGGCCACCACCGCCCTGCTCGTGCTGCTCGTCTATCCCTACGCCTGGTACCTCTATGGCGCCGTCTACTCCGACGCCTTCTTCCTGATGCTGGTGCTGGCCACGTTCGTGCTGGTCGAGCGGGAGCGCTACTGGATGGCCGGGCTGGTCGGTCTGGTCGTCACCGCGTCGCGGCCGACCGGCATCGCCGTGGCCGTCGGCGTGGTGCTGGTGGTGCTCGAGCGGGCCAACCAGGCGCGACGGGAGGAGTCGTTCGTCATCGGCGCGGGTGGCGGTGCCGGCTCCGGAGTCGTCGACCTGGCGGTGGGCGGCGGCGCCGGGCGACGACGGCCACCCTGCCGCGTCGGCGACGACGGATCACCGACGTCGAGGACGTCGGGCTTCCTGTGGGAACTGCGGCGCCGGTTCGACCCTCGCGGGTTCCCCCGACCGGCGGCGCCGGTGCTGCTGAGCTTCCTGGGGCTGGCCGGCTGGTGCGCCTACCTCTACTCCCGGTTCGGTGACGCCCTGCTGTTCGTCGACGCCGAGGGCGCGTGGCACCAGGGCGCCGGTCCCCGCACGTGGTTCAAGGTCGAGTTCTTCACCAAGATCCACCAGGTCCCCCATTCGATCTTCGCCGACAGCCTCATGCTGCACGCCGTGCTCGGGGTGGCCGCCATCCTCGTCGTCCCACGGGTGGCCCGCCGGTTCGGGTGGGGGTACGCCGGCTACGTGCTGGCGGTGATGGGCATCCCCCTGCTCGGCACCAAGGACTTCATGAGCTGCGGCCGGTACCTGCTGGCGGCCTTCCCGGTGTTCGCGGTCGTCGGGTTCGAACTGGCCGGCGCGGCGCACGGCAGCCCCGCTCGCCGCTGGCCCCGTCGCCTCTGGCTGGTGGTCTCGGCCGCGATGCTCACGGTCTTCTGCTGTTGGTGGGCCATGGGCAAGTACGTCTCCTGACCGGTCGGTGGTCGGCTGATGCTGTTCGAGCCGCGCTACCGGGAGGGCATCGGCGACGGGTCGGTCACGCTCACGTTCAGGCGCTGGCGACGGCGGCAGGTGGTCGCCGGCCACCGCTACCGGACGGCGGCCGGCCGCATCGAGGTGGAGTCGGTCGACGTGGTCGAGGCGTCCTCGATCTCCGACGTCGAGGCCCGTCGTGCCGGATTCGGGTCGGCGGCGGCCCTGGTGGGCGATCTCCGAGGCTCGGACGACCTGCCGATCTATCGGGTGCAGTTCCACGCGGTGGCCGAGCCCGACCCACGCGACGAATTGGCGGCGGTCGCGGAGCTGTCGGTGGACGAGGTGTCCGAGCTCGACGGCCGGCTCGATCGGCTCGACCGGGCCAGCTCGCACGGGCCGTGGACCGCCGAGACCCTCGCGCTGATCGCCGCCCGTCCGGGTGTCCGGGCCGGCGACCTGGCCGATTCGGTGGGACGGGAGCGGGCGCCGTTCAAGCTCGATGTACGCAAGCTGAAGGCGCTGGGTCTCACGATCTCGCTCGAGGTCGGCTACCGGCTGTCGCCCCGGGGCCGGGCCTACCTCGACGCCACGACGCGTCGCTGACGGAGGGCGCCCGGCGCCGATTCGTCGCCCTTCGGCACCGATTCGGTACCGATTCGGTGCCGAGAGGTCGTCGTCGAAACGGTCGTCACCGTCGCCGAACGGCCTGACGGGTCGCTGATCGGACGACCAGCACCACGCCGTCGGTGGCCGTGGGGCCGTCCGACCACCATCCGGGTTGGCCGAGCCTCCCGGTGAGGTCGGTCCCGGCACCGGGATCGTGGCTCGTCAGAGGTCTGTCGCTACCCTGTCGGCATGGCACTGGGCACCGACACCTCCGACTCCAGCATCGACACCGACGCCGAGGCCGCGGTCGAGCCGGTGTTCGCGATCACCGAGGCCGCGCTGGCCAAGGTCCTCGAGATCCGCTCGGCCGAGGACGACCCCGAATCACTCGGGCTCTGGATCGAGGTCACGGGCGCCAACGGGGTCGACTACACCTACGACCTCTCGTTCGAGACGCTTGCCGACCTCGAGCCCACCGACCATCGCGAGCCGATCGGCGATCTGATCGTCGCCATCCCCGAGGGCAGCGTCGACAAGCTCAGGGGCGCAACCCTCGACCTGCCCACCGCAGCCGGCCAGGGCGGGCTCGTGCTGCGCAACCCCAACCGGCCCAACCCGCTGGCCGGCATCGACCTCGAGCTCACCGGCGACCTGGCTGAGAAGGTCACCCAGTTGCTGGATCAGTCGATCAACCCGTCGCTCGCCTCCCACGGCGGATACGCCACCCTGGTCGGCGTCGACGACACCCGGGTCTTCCTCACGATGGGTGGGGGGTGCCAGGGCTGCTCCATGAGCGCGGCCACGCTGGTCGAGGGCATCCAGGTCGCCATCAAGGAGGCGCTGCCCGAGGTCACCGACGTCATCGACGCCACCGACCACAGCGCCGGCGAGAACCCCTTCTACACCTGACGGTTGCTCGTGGGCCGGGCTCAGCCCGGCCGCCGCGGCCAGTCAGCGGGTACTCAGGCCCGCGACTCCTCGAGCCCCTCGGGATAGGACCCAGTCGCCGTCTTCCACGCCTCGGCCGCGCCCGGCGCAGCCGGGTTGCCGGGAGGCTCGTCGCCCTCGACCCTCGTCCACACCTTCACCAGCAGCCAGCGGGTGGCCAGGCCGGCCGCCAACCCGGTCGCGATGCCGACGCCACGCCACACGTGTCGTTGATCCATGCCGACCACCTTCCCCGCCGTGCCGCCAACGATGCCTGGCGCGACCGACGTCGGTCCGGGCTCGGACCTCAGCCCGGACGCGGCCCCACCGACGACGGCGGCAGCGGCGCCAGCACGCAGCGGGTACCGCTGTAGATCGTGGGCAGGCACTTGTTGCAGTGCACGCACAGGCCGGCGGTGCTGTGCCCCGTGGCGAGCTTGTTCACGAGCTCGGGCTCGCGGAGCAGGGCCCGGGCCATGGCCACGAACTCGAACCCCTCGCCGAGCGCCGACTCGATGGTGGCCAGCTCGTTGATGCCGCCGAGCAGCACGAGCGGCATGTCGAGGGCGTCGCGGAACTGGCGGGCGAACGGCAGGAAGAACGCCTCCTCGAACGGGTAGTAGGGGAAGATCCGCTTGCCGAAGACCCGGAGGCCGAGGCCGACCAGGGGCGACTGCGTGGCGGCGAACTCCTTCATCGGGACATCGCCCCGGAAGAAGTACATGCCGTTGGCCACCGAGCTGCCGCCGGTGAGCTCGAGGGCGTCGAGGTGTCCGTCGGCCTCGAGGAGCCGCGCGACCTGCAGGCTCTCCTCGAGCCAGAGCCCGCCCTTCGACGCCGTCGGCCATGTTGAACTTGGCGAGCACCGCCACCCTGCCGTCGGCGACCCGCCGCACCGCTTCCACCACCCGCCGGGGGAACCGGGCCCGGTTCTCGATGCTGCCGCCGAGCTCGTCGTTGCGCTTGTTCAGGTTGGGGCTCAGGAACGAGCTGAGCAGGTAGTTGTGGCCGAGGTGCACCTCGATGGCGTCGAAGCCGGCCGAGATGGCGACCCGGGTGGCCCGCTCGAAGTCGGCCACGACCTCGTCGAGCTGGGACGGGGTGGCCTGCCTGACCAGCCCCATCGCCGAGGCGCTGAACCGGGTCGACGGGGCCAGGCTCGGGTGCCGCTTCGAGTGCGCCCCGCGCCACCAGGCCGGCGTGGCCGAGCTGGGCCGACACCGCGGCTCCCTCGGCGTGCACCGCGTCGGTGAGCCGGGTGAGGTCGTCGGTGAGGCCCTCCTCGAAGACCAGGGTGTCGCGGTTGACCCGGCCTCCCTTCGACACCGAGCAGTAGGCCACCGTCGTCATGGCCGCACCGCCCCGGGCCACGGCGACGTGGAAGTCGATCAGCTCCTGGCTGACCGCGCCACGGGGCATGACCCCCTCGAAGGTCGCGGCCTTGAGGATGCGGTTGCGTAGGTGGATGGGCCCCAACCGGGCGGGCTGGAACGGCGAGGGCCGTTCCGCGGTCGCATCGATCACGAGGTCTCCGATCTCTCGAGGTGGGTGGTGGCCCGGTCGGCGGTGTCGTCGCGGTGGCGCCGGGCCAGTCGGGCGAACGCGTCGGCCACCGGTCGGGGTCGGCGATCGGCGTCGAACAGCCCGACCTCGGTGACCGTGCCGACCGGGACGGTGAGCATCGTGTCCCAGTCGTACTGGTCGCCGCGGCTGTACCAGCAGATGCCGCGCACCGGGAGCCCGTCGGCCCGCATGCCGACCAACGTGGTCGACAGGGTGTCGAGCCAGTCGGTCTGGTCCGCGACCGGCAGTCCGAGGTTCGACGTCTCGCTGACCCAGAACTCGGCGCCGTAGCGGCGGTGCCAGCGCTCGGCCTCGACGCGGTAGGACGCCACCCGCTCCGCGATCGTGTAGCCGGACGCCGGTGCGCCGCCGAACGTCGCGACCCCGACCGGGTAGAAGTCGTGACCGGCGACGACGTGGTCGGTGCCGATGGCCAGGCGGGCGAGCCGTTCGAGCGTCGCCTCGTCGACGGCCTCATGGAAGTCGGCGACCTCGGGCGGGGGCTCGAACCCGAAGTGCAGGTCCCACACGAGCTGCTGCAGCGCCCGCTCCGCGTCGGCCCGGGCCCGGCCCTCGGCCCCGGTGCCGACGTAGGTGCCGAACCCCTCGGCCCCGATCCACCACCCGTCACGATCGGCCCGGATGCGGGCCAGCGCTTCGAGGTTGGCCGTCACCACGTTGGCGAGGGCGACGAAGTAGTCCGGTCGGGAGGCGCGGCGGTCGTTCCACGCGCCGAGGAGCCCGGCGGCCACGGCGGTGATCCCCGGCTCGTTCACCGGCGTGAACCACACCGGCTCGGGGTAGCGGGCCAGGAACGCGTCGACGTAGCGGCAGAAGCCCTCGACCCAGCTCGGCTCGCAGAACCCCGGATAGTGGTCGGGCAGGCCGAAGTGGCAGAGGTCGACGACCGGCCGCAGGCCGTGGCGCTCGCAGGCGGCCAGGGCCCGGTCCCACTGCGTCCAGTCGTAGTGGCCGGGTGCCGGTTCGGTGACCCGCCAGGGCACGCCGTACCGCCACACGTCGACGCCGAGCGCGGCGACCGACGCGAGGTCGGCGTCCTGGTGCTCGAGGTGCCCGCTCGCCGCGAACTCGTCGACCCGCACCACCCGCCCGTCGTGGTGGACGAGCGGGTCCGAGCCCTCCTCCCCGCACGCCACGGCGAAGTCGGGGAAGGGCGTCGGGGAGCTCACCAGACCTGCCGGGCTTCCTCGGCGAACCCCTGGAGGCCGTCGAACTCGAGCCGCGAGGCCGTCGTCGGTGGCGAGGGTGCCGGACCACGTGCCGAACACCTGGTGGGTCTCGCTGCCGAGCTCCTGGTCGCCGACCTTCGAGTGCTTGTCGAAGCGCGGCGCCAGCACCGCGTGCAGCTGGCCGCCCGGGTCGTCGACCCGCCACGGCCGCATCGGGTCGTCCCAGTCGTAGTCCCAGGTCAGCTCCCGGCCGAGCTTGGTGAGCCGCCCGTCGACGATGATCCCGTTCTCGGTGAAGCCGGTGCCCTCGGTCCACTTCCCGCCGACCTGCAGCCCGATGACGTGATCGCCGCCGCGTCCCGCGCCGCCGCCCCAGTTCCAGCGGATCTCGTGGGGCCAGCGGCCCCGACCGACGTCGAGCACGCCCCACGCCTCGCTGGCCCCGCCGCCGCGGCGTCACCGATCACCCAGCGCCGGTCGCCGACCACCAGCTCGCCGTGCGCCGGGCGGGCCTGGTGCTTGGACGTGTAGTTGAACTCGTCGTCGCTCCACGGGATCACCACGTTGAGCGACTCGTGGCCGGGAGGCCGGCGCACGGTGATGTCGAAGCGGCCGGGCCGGCCGTCGGGCTCGGTCCACGCGGCCCGCAGACGCGCGTGCCGTCGGCGTCGTCGACCAGCTCGAGGTCGAGGCCGTCCCGATCGACGCGCAGGGGCTCGGTGCCCGGCCGCTCCGGCAGCGTGCATGCACGCCGCGCTCGACGATGATGCCGTGGCCGCCGGACTCGCCGCTGACCAGGTCGACCCAGTACACGTCGGCCAGGCCGATGTGGTCGATGTCGGAGTACACGCACGACACCACCAGGTCGCCGGCGAGCACGGCCCAGTAGTCCCACCGCTTGTTGCGGCCCCAGCAGCCGTCCAGGTTGGCCCGGTGGAGCGGGACGGCGTGACCACCCCCGAGCGTCGGGGTTCAGCGTGGCCCCGTCGGGGGTGCACAGGTCGACGGGCTCGGTGAGCTCGGGCTCGTGGGTCATGGTCGTGTGTCTACACCAGACCGCGGGCTCGATCGACGGGCCTCAGCCCTCGTGAGGGACGTGGTCGCCGGCCAGCAGCGTCAGCGCCGAGGCCATGATGCCGTCGCGATCGAGGCCCAGCTCGGCCAGGATGACGTCGGGCTTGGCGTGGGCCAGGTACTCGATCGGGGTGCCCAGCACCCGCACGCGCGGCTCGTCGCCGCCCGAGGGTGTGCTCGGCCAGCTGGTCGCCGATGGCGCTGCCGACGCCGCCTTCGCGGACGCCGTCCTCGACGGTGAGCACGCACGGGTGGTTGGCGGCGTCGGCCAGCATCTCGGGGTCGAGCGGCTTGACCACGCGGGCGTCCCAGAGCGTCACCGACACGCCGTCGGCGATGAGCCGGTCGGCCACCGCCTCGCAGGCGTCGAGCATCTTGCCGACCGCGATGATGCACAGGTCGTGGCCCTGGCGGAGCCGGCGGGCCTGGAGGCCGCGTCCGATGTCCTCGGGTGCCTCCTGGCGCGCCGCGGTCTTGGCCCAGCGGATGGTGACGGGCCCGTCGGTGAGCTCCATCGCGTCGTGGAGGTTCTGCTGCAGCTCCTGGTAGGACGACGGCGCGAACACGGTCATGCCCGGCACCTTGGTGAGCAGCATCATGTCGAGCACGCCGTGGTGCGACGGCCCGTCGTCGCCGGTGACGCCGGCCCGGTCGAGGCAGAAGATGACCGGCTGGCGGTGCAGCCCGACGTCGAGGTTGACCTGGTCGAAGGCCCGGGTGAGGAACGTCGAGTAGACGGCCACCACCGGTCGCAGACCGCCCATCGCCATGCCGGCGGCCGCGGTGACGGCGTGCTGCTCGGCGATGCCGACGTCGAAGCAGCGGTCGGGGAAGCGCTCGCCGAAGGGCAGGAGACCGGTGGAGTCGGGCATGGCCGCGGTGATGGCGACCAGCTCGGGATGGACCTCGGCCTCCTTGATCAGCGCCTCGGTGAAGGCCGCGGTGTAGCTGCCGGGCTTGGGCATGCCGATGTCGTGCAGGTGCTTGATCGGGTCGTTCTCGGCCGGCCCGTAGCCCCGGCCCTTCTGGGTGAGCACGTGGACGACCTGTGGCCCGCCGATCTGCGCCGCGTTGCGGAACGCCTCTTCGAGGGCGGCCACGTCGTGGCCGTCGTAGGGGCCGGTGTAGCGCACGCCGAGCGTCTCGAAGAAGGCGGTGGGCTCCCACAGCTCGCGGATGGCGGCCTTGGTGGCCTCGAGCCCCCGCTCGAGGCGGTCGCCGACGACCGGCACCTCCTGCAGCAGCTTCTCGAGCCGGGCCTGGCGCCGCATGTAGACCGGGTTGTTGCGGATGCGGGCCAGGCTGTCGCCCAGGCGGCTGACCGTGGGGGCGTAGGAGCGGCCGTTGTCGTTGAGCACGATGATGCAGTCACGCCCGCTGTGGCCGAGGTTGTTCAGCCCCTCGTAGGCCATGCCGCCGGTGAGCGAACCGTCGCCGATCACCGCGATGACCCGGCGGTTGGTGCCGCCCTCGCGCTGCTCGGCCGTGGCCAGGCCGTAGGCGTAGCTGAGCACGGTCGACGCGTGGCTGTTCTCGATCCAGTCGTGCTCGCTCTCGGCCCGGCTCGGGTAGCCCGACAGCCCACCGGCCTGGCGCAGGGTGGCGAAATCGTCGCGCCGACCGGTGACGATCTTGTGGACGTAGGCCTGGTGGCCGGTGTCCCACAGGATGATGTCGTCGGGGGAGTTGAACACCCGGTGCAGGGCGAGCGTCAGCTCGACGACGCCGAGGTTCGAGCCGAGGTGGCCGCTGCCCGCGTCGCTGACCGAGTCGACGATGAACTGGCGGATCTCGATGGCCAGGGTGTCGAGCTCGTCAGGTGTCAGCACCTTGAGGTCGGCAGGGGAGTTGATGCGCTCGAGGATCACTGTCACGACCGTAGCCGTTCGACCCTCGCCTGGAGCACGCACCCCGCCCCGTCCGGAGGTCGGCAACCGGCCGTCACGCGGGGGCCGGGGAACGGGCCCCGGAACCGTCCCGCGAGCCGGTCTCGGAGCGCAGCGACCCGGTCACCAGGCGGGCGAGGAGGTACCCGACGGCGAGCACGGCGGCGCCGCCGACGGCGTCGAGCAGGTAGTGGTTGGCGGTGACCACGATGGCGAACATCGTCACCACCGGGTAGAGCGCGAGCCAGCACCTTGGCCCACCGGCGACGCAGCCGCGGGATCAGGGCGAAGGCGCACCACAGCGACCACGCCACGTGGAGGCTGGGCATGGCTGCGTACTGGTTCGAGATCGACTTCATGGTTCCCGAGTCGAACGTCCACAGGCCCCCGAAGCGTTCGAGGGTGTCGACGAACCCCCGCTCCGACGCCGCGCCGCCGCCGTAGAGGCAGTCGCAGAGCAGCCGGGGCGGCATCAGCGGGAAGAGGCTGAAGCCGAGCAGGGCCAGCCCGGTGGTGAAGGCCAGCGTGTTGCGCCACAGGCGGTAGTCGGCGGGCCACCGGCGGAACAGCACGACGAGCACACCGATCGGCACGACGAAGTGCAGGGTGCCGTAGTAGATGTTCCAGAAGCGGAGGAACCACGGCCACCCGAGGAACCAGCTCTGCACCTCCTGCTCGCGGAAGATGCCGAGCCACTGCTCGAGCCGGATCACCCGCTCGGCGTTGTGCAGGGCATGGGTGGTGCTACCGCCGCCGGCCGATCCGAACAGGTTCCGGGTGACGGAGTAGAGCAGGTAGAACAGGCCGACGTAGAGCAGCTCGCGCCACCAGTGCAGTCCGTGGCGCGCCCCGCGGGCGGCCCGCCCGGCCGGACCGTCGATCGGTGCTCCGGCGGACGGGGCCGGAAGCGTCCCGTTCGGGTCATCGGCGGCACTCGGCACACCGCGGAGTTTACGGACGATCGCCCTCGTGGCGTGGGCGGACCCTCACCCGATGCCGGGCCCGTCGGTGCCGAGCAGCCCGATGTCGGGCGACCGGTAGCCCACCCCGAAGATCCCGACGGTGTCGAGGAAGCTGATGGCCGGGCCGGCGGAGTCGTGGGGCTTGGCGATGCCGCGCACCTGCACCGACCAGCTGCGGTCCGACGCCGGATCGAAGCCGGCGACCTCGAACGCGATCACCCCTTCGATCGGGTCGTCGCTCGGGTCGATGGCGGTCGAGCCGGCGAACAGGATGTGGTCGTCGAGCACCCAGTAGTGCACGGGAAGGATGAGCGGCAACGCCTTGTCGGTCGTCGCCACACGTCCCGATCCTGTCTCACCGAGCAGCTCCAAGCAGGTGGAGCGCTCCAGCGGGCCGCTCAGGTCCCCGATCGTCATGGCTCCACTCAACCACTCGGGGGCAGGGTCGCAGCAGAGCCGAAAGACCCGGTAGCGGCGAACTCCTCGGTCTCGGGTCGTCTGCTCCGGCTCGTCGGTCAGGGCTCTCGGGCTACGGGTCCTCGGGTTCGAGGGCGGCGCCGACGAGCCGGGCCAGGCGAGAGGCCCGGGCGATCTGCTCGGCGAGACCGGACCCGTCGCGGTCGAGCCCCAGGCTCGTCGTCCACAGGGTGGTGAGCAGGTGGTCGAGACGGTCGAGCGAGTCTCTGGCTTCGGTCAGCGAGCTGGGCCCCGGACACCCGTGACGTAGCGGGCTCGACCGCTGGGGGTGCAACACGGCCAGGCGGAGGTCGGTGACGACGTCGTCGAGCAGCTCGACGGCCTCGGTGATCCGGTTGGTCGTTCCCGGCTCGGTCTCGCCGGAGCAGTCGGCGAGGACGAGGCCGACCAGGAACACCTTCTGGATGACCGCATCGGCAAAGGTCGGGCTGATCTGCCCGCCAGCCTGGTCGACCGCACAGCTCGGGTCGTGTGCATCGGCCCAGTCGCCGCTGCGGATCGGGAGGCGAACGGACCCACGATCGCCCCCGGCCCGTCTCCGTTCCTGCTTGGCGTCGTACATGGCCCGGTCGGCCCGAGCGATCAGTGCATCGGCATCGGCGTCGGGGCTGCAGGTGGTCGCCACGCCGACGGACGCACTGAGCGACCAGAGCCGCCCGGTCACCTCGAACGGCTCGCTGAACCCGTCGAGGATGCGCTGGGCGACCGCCTGCGCGGCGGAGGGCCCTCGGAGATCTCGACACACCACCACGAACTCGTCCCCTCCGACGCGGCCGATCAGGTCGCCCGGGCGCATGCTCCCGTGCAGTCGCCTGCCCACGCGGGCCAGCACCTCGTCACCCGCCCGGTGGCCGACCGCGTCGTTCACCGCCTTGAAGTCGTCGAGGTCGACGAAGATGATCCCGAGGGTCTCGTCCCGACCGGCGAGCCGGAGCAGGGATCGCCGGGTGTGGTCGAGCACCTCGGCGCGGTTCGCCAGGCCGGTGAGGGCGTCGACCGAAGCGCGCCGATCGAGCTCGAGCTCCCGCACCCGGTCGTCGTCGATGTCGGCGATGGTGACGACGACCGGCTCGGCCGGCGGGAGACCCGCTCGCCAGCTCCAGCGGGTCCATCGCAGCAGGTCGCCGTCGCTGACTCGGCAGTCGATGCTGACGCGGCCACGCGGTCGAGACCGTCGCCCCAGCTCACGCTGCAGCCACTCGCGGTCGCCCGGGTGCAATGCCGCGAGCCACCCCGTGCCGAGCGAGTCACGGCGGCTCAGTGCGCTGAGGTCGGTCCAGAGGCGGTTCGCGGCCGTGGCGTTGCCGGTCGAGTCGAGGACCAGCACCGCGAGCGGCAGCCGGTCCGGGTCGAATCGGGGCATCTTGGTGGCGCCGGGCACGACGGTCGGGCCCGAGCCCGCGCCCGTCTTGGTCACGATGCCGAGCCAGTGCTCGAGCCGGCCGGGCCGTCGGCTCTGGTATCAGTCACCAACGGCCCGGCACGGTTCGGTTCCTGGCAGGCAGGAGAGGGGGGACAGGCCGGCGTCGGCACTCTCGACCCGCACGTCGCGCGAGGGGTAGAGGAGCGTGGAGCCAGAGTCGACCGATGGTCGGTCGTCCCAGCGGATCTTGAACGGGGGATGTCCGTCGGTCCCGTGCACCTCGAGGACCAGGGCGGTCTGTGGGGCCTCGCCGTCGACGCAGACCGGGAGCACGAGCCGATCTCCGGGCTGGGCTCTCATCGAACGGTGACTCCTCGGCCGAGGTGGCGCCGGTCCGGGAACGCCTCCCCGGCCCGGATGCGGCACCGAGTGACGGCACCGGTCGGGGAGGAGTCTGATGTCCCGAGGTCGGTGCCCAGTGGCGGTCAGGTCAACATCGGTTCAACGGAGCCCGTCGGGCGATCCGCGGCGTCAGGGGTCGAACCGGTAGCCGGATCCGCGGACGGTGATGATCCATCGGGGGTGCGCCGGATCCGGTTCGAGCTTTCGCCGCACGCGGTAGACGTGCTCGCTGACGGTCTTCGGGTTCTGCCAGCCGGGCTCGGAGGCCCAGACCTGTCGCAGCAGTTGCTCGGGGGAGAAGACCCGCCGGGGCGCCTGGGCGAGGAAGGCCAACAGGTCGAGCTCCCGGCTCGTGAGGTCGACCGGGACGCCGCTGCGCTGCACCTCCCTGGCGGCGAGGTCGATCGTGAGGTCGTCGAACCGGAGCACCTCCCGGTGGGGATCGGGGTCGGCTCGACGGAGGACGGTCCTGACCCGCGCCGCGACCTCCCTGGGAGAGAAGGGCTTGGTCACGTAGTCATCGGCCCCGAGCTCGAGGCCCAGCACCCGATCCGTCTCCTCGCCGCGACCGGTCAGGACGATGACCGGGATGTCCCCCCACGATCGGATCTCGCGGAGCACGTCGATCCCGGTCCTCGCCGGCAGGCCGAGGTCGAGGATGACCAGGCTCGGGGTGAGGGACCGCACCGCGAGGAGGGCCTTCTCGCCGTCGGCCGCCTCGGCGACGGTGAAGCCCTCCCGCTCGAGCGCGTCGCGGAGGATGGAGCGCACCTCGCGTTCGTCGTCGACGATCAGCACCGGTGCGGCCTGGATCGCTGTGGTGAACGTCGCCATGAGGTGTGGCCCCATCGGGCGGGAGGCAGGGAGCGCGGCGCCCGGATCGTACCGGCACGCGGTAGGCGCGGACGGGTTTCAGCGGCGCCGAGCGGCGCGCACCTCGGCCAGCAGGGCGCCGCGACTGAACGGTTTGCGCAGGAACGGGCGGTTCTGGTGCTCCGATTGCTGTTGATGCTCGGGCTCGGCATAGGCGGTCATGAAGATCACGGCGAGGTCCGGGAGCCGGGCGACGAGGGCGTCGGCCAGAGCGGTGCCGTCCTGTCCCGGCATCACGACATCGGTCACGAGCACGTCGAGCTCGTCGCCGTGCTCTTCGGCCACCGCCATGGCCGAGGCGGCGTTCGACGCCGTGAAGACCTGGTGGCCAGCGCCTTCGAGCATGTCGCGCACGACGTCGAGCAGCTCCGCCTCGTCGTCGACGAGCAGGATCGTGGCGCGCGCCGCGTCGGTCGCACCGTCACCCACCTCGGCGCCATCGACTGCCGCGCCGAGCTCGGTACGCGAGTCGCGCTCGTCGGTGAGGGGCAGCCACACCGAGACGGTCGTCCCCTGGCCGGGCTGCGATTCGGCGGACACCCGCCCACCGGCGGACTCGACGATCAGCCTGGTGCTGGCGAGGCCCAACCCGGTTCCCGACCTCGAGCCCTTCGTCGTGAAGAACGGTTCGAAGGCCCGGGCCCTGGTGGCCGCGTCCATGCCGGAGCCGCTGTCGGTCACCGTGAGCATCAGTCCGGGCGCGGTGCCATCGGCATCGGGCTGCGAGCGCGTCGCGATCGTGACCTGTCCGCCGTCGGCCATCGCGTCGCACGCGTTGAGCACGAGGTTGAGCAGCACCTGCTCGACCCGCGTCGGGTCGATCCTCACCAGATCCGGCTCCGCGCCGAGCTCGAGCACCAGGGAGACGTCGGGTCCCAGGATGTCCGACAGGATGCGGCCCAGCGCCGTCGTCGAGTCGTTCAGGTGCACGATGGGAGAGGGCGGCTCATCGTGGCGGCTGATGTCGGTCAGGTTGGCGATGAGCGCCTTTCCCCGCATCACGGCGGCCGCGATCGAGGAGGCCCGGTCGCTCACGGACGGGGGGAGCCTGTCGCTGTCGGAGAGCAGCTCGAGGTGTCCCTGCATGATCGACAGGAGGTTGTTGAAGTCGTGGGCGACGGCGCCGGCGAGCTGCCCGATCGCTTCGAACTGCTGGGTGACGATGAGCTGCTGCTCGAGCTCGCGTTCGTGGGTGACGTCGATCCCCGTGCCGATGACGTGGGTGACCTGACCGGACTCGTCGACCAGCACGGCGTTCGACCAGCGGATGCGTCGTCGCCCGCCCGCCGCCGTCAACCAGTCGTTCTCGAACGTGCTCTCGCTCTGGCCGCCCGCCAGCTCGTCGAAGACGCCACCCACCTGGGATCGCTCGTCCGGGGGGATGAGGACCTCGGTGATCTGCCGGCCCTCGACCTCCGAGAACGCGAAGCCGGTCGCGCGCTCGCAGGCGCCGTTGAAGACAAGGATCCGCCCGTCGGGGTCGAGGACGACGACCAGGGCGTCGAGCGCGGCGATGACCCGACGGTTGAACTCGTCGGCGAATCGGAGCTCCTGGAGCGCGCGCTCGCGAACGGTGACATCGGTGATGACGGCGGTGAACGCCCAGCGCTCGTCGAGGCGCACCTTGGAGACGGTGATCTCCGCTGGGAACTCGTCGCCGTTCCTCCTCGTCAGCTCGAGCGTCGGGCGCGTGCCCCTGCGACGCTCCAGGTCCGATTCGTCGGCGAATCCGCTCACCAGCTCCTCGTGCCCATCGATGACGTCGGGGAGCACGACGGCGAGCGGTCGTCCCACGATCTCCGCCGCGGACCAGCCGAACATCTCGCTCGCGGCGCGGTTGAACAGGAAGATCCGTTGGTCGTGGTCGATCGCGACGATGGCATCGCCGGCCGACTCGACGATCGACTCGAAGTGGCTCCGCTCGAACTCGGCCTGCTGGTGGGCGGCTCGGAGCTCCTCGAGCGCGGTGGCCAGCTCGGCGACGGCGTCTCCGGCCACCGCCTTCGCGTCGGTCGCCGGCTCGGCCAGCCGTGTCGCCAGGTCGTCGATCCCGCGCTGCAGGTGTCGGATCTGGGACTCGATCGAGTTGGCCACGGTTCGTCAGGTCGCGGTGGTTTGGGAGTCGTGAGCCTCGGTGACCTCGGCGAGGAAGGTCGACAGCGCGTCCCACCAGGCGTCGGGCGCCTCGAACTGGGGGCTGTGGCCGCCACCGGGGATGATCGCCAGCCGCCCACCGGGGATGGTCTCGGCCATGCGCCGGCTGTCGCCGAGGAACGGCGTGTCCTCCTCGCCGACGATGACGAGCGTCGGCACGGGGATGGCGGCGAGCGCGTCGAGCCGGTCGGCGGCCTGTGGGATGCCGGCGAGCATGGCCGCGAACATGGCGGCCGAGCTGGCCCGCAGGTTGCGATCGCCCATCTCGGCGTACCCCGGGTCCTCGGCGACCTTGCGGCGGTAGGCCTCGGTGGTGAGCGGACCGTCGTCGCTCGCCCCCATGACGTCCGCCACCACGTCGATGCCCTGGTCGCGGGCGACCGCGACGCCCAGCTCGACCAGGCCCGGGTCGACGTGGAGCGGTCCGTGGGAGGTGTCCATCAGCACCAGGGCCTCCACCCGGTGCGGGGCGTCGATCACCAGCACCTGGGTGAGCATCCCGCCCATCGAGTGACCCAGGATGGTGAAGCGGTCGAAGCCCAGCGCGTCGGCGAGCGCGAGGATGTCCTCGGCGAAGATGCTGAAGGAGTACTCCTCCTCGGAGGTCGGCTGGGTGCTGCGCCCGTGACCCCGCAGGTCGGGTGCCACGACGTGCCAGCCTTCGTCGGCCAAGGGCCCGAGGAAGTCGGCGAAATCGGTGGAGGCACCGGTGAAACCGTGGACGAGCAGCAGCGGGCGGCCGCCGACGCCCGCTTCGCGGATGGCCAGCTCGACCGGGCCGACGTCGACCGAGCGTTCCGTGATGGTCATGAGGGGTCCGTTCCGGTCGTCGGGGTCGAGTCAGGTGGGGAGGCCGGCGAGGAACGACACCACGGCGGCGTTGACCTCGTCGGGGTGGGTGAGGTTGGCCGCGTGGGTGCCGCCTTCGATGGCCACGACACCATCGCAGCCCGTGAGACCCGCGGCCAGCCGCTCGGCCTTGTCCAGCCCGATGGCCACGTCGGCGGTGCCGTGCACGACCAGCGCCGGCACGGTGATCTCGCCGAGGCGCTCCCAGATCGAGTCCCGGGTCAGCAGCGTGGTGCCCGGCTGGCGCAGCGCGGCCTGGGGCCGGCTGACCCACCGCTCGGTCCACGCCGCGTCGAGCCCCGGTTCGCCGAGGATGATCGACGCGGTGGCGGTGGTGAGGTCGATCGTCGGCCCGTTGGTGACCCAGTCGTCGATCATCCCCTCGTAGAGCGGCACGACCTCGGGGTCCTCGGTGCCGGCCTGGGTGTCGAGCAGGATCAGGCCGCGCACCCGCTCGGGCGCCATGAGCGCCACGCGCAGGGACACGAAGCCGCCCTGGGACATGCCGCCGATCACGGCGCGCTTGATGTCGAGGTGGTCGAGCAGGCCGAGGCAGTCCGACGCGCTGTCCCAGTAGGTGAAGGGCTCGCCGTCGTACTCGGTGTCCCCGAATCCCCGCTCGTCCCACGTGATCACGCGGTGGTCGGGGGCCAGGGCCGCGACCTGGGGGGCGAACATGCTGCGGTCCATCAGGAACCCGTGGGCCAGCACCACCGGCGGACCGTCCCCGCCGGTGTCGTCGTACGCGATCCGAGCACCGTTCACTGCGGCCGTGGCCATGTCGACCTCCCCCTCGATCGTCGGCGCCGGCCCCCCGGCCGGCGTCCGTCGATCGGAGGAGCGTAGGCCGCTCGGGCCCGATCGTGCCCGGGACCTGCCCGGGTCAGGCGGCCTGCGGTTGCTCCTCGATCATGCACGGGTCGAGGCACGACACCGCGAGGGGCTGGCTCACGGTCCGCACCACCTCGCCGGTGCGGATGGTGGCGAAGGCGATCGCCGAGCCGACCAAGCACAGGCCGGCGGCGATCTCGAGCGCGGTGACGAAACCCGGGCCGAAGCCGACGCCGTCCTCCGCCGCGGTGATGCCGGCCAGCCCCGGGACGACCGCCACGGCGAGCAGCCCCGCCAGTCGGGCCACCGCGTTGTTCACCCCCGAGGCCACTCCGGCCTGGTGCTGGCTGACCGCAGCCAGCACGGTGGCGGTGAGGGGCGCGACGAGCAGGGTGATGCCGATGCCGAAGACGACGGCGCCGGGGAGGACGGATTCGACGTAGCCGCGGCCGGGCTCGATGCGGGTGTAGAGCAGCAGGCCGAGGGCGACGATCAGGGAGCCGAGGGTCATCGGCAGTCGGGGCCCGATCCGTTGGGCGAGCGCGCCGGCCCGGGCCGAGAACAGGGCGACCAGCACCGTGACCGGCAGCATGGCGGCGCCCGCGGCGAGGGCCGAGTAGCCCAACCCGGTCTGCAGCTGCACCGTGACCAGGAACGAGGTGAGGCCCAGCCCGGCGTAGACCGTGAGCGTCACCAGGTTGGCCCCGCTGAACTGCATCGACCGGAACAGCGAGAGGGGCAGCAGGGGGTGGGGCCGTCGGGACTCGACGACGAGGAACCCGACGAAGGCCACCAGCCCGGTGACGAGGGCGATGGTCGGCGTGGCGCCGCCGCCGAGCTCGATCAGGCCGTAGGTCGATGCGCCGAGGGCGATGGTGATCAGGGCCGCGCCCCGGAGGTCGGGCCGGGGCGCGGTGCCGCCCTCGGAGGTCTCGGGGACGTGGCGCACGGCGATGATCACCGTGGCCGCCGCGATCGGGAGGTTGATGAAGAACACCGGTCGCCACGACACCGTGTCGACGAGCCAGCCACCGATGAACGGGCCCACCGCGCCGGCGGCCGCGCCGAGCCCGGACCACGCGCCGACGGCGTGGGCGCGGTCGTCGGGGTGGAACGACGCCGAGATGATGGCCAGGCTGCTCGGCACCAGCAGCGCGCCCCCTGCTCCCTGCAGCGCCCGTGCCGCGATGAGCACCTCGATGGTGGGGGCGAGACCGCAGAGCAGCGAGGCCCCGCTGAAGGCGACGAGCCCGATCACGAACACCCGGCGTCGGCCGTAGAGGTCACCCAGCGAGCCGCCGAGCAGCAACAGGGACGTCAGCGTGACCAGGTAGGCGTCGAGGGTCCACTGCAGCCCGGTCAGCCCGCCTCCGAGGTCGTCGCTGATGTGGGGCAGCGCGACGTTCACCACCGTCGCGTCGAGGAAGGCGATGCCGGACCCGGCGACCGTTGCCGCGATCAGCCACCGGCCGGCGGCGGTGCCGTACCGGATGTCGGGGTCGGCGATCACGGCGCCCGGGGCGCCGGCCGGGGCGGCGGGTGGTCCCGGGCGAGCTGCTCGAGGGCCCGGTGGGCCACGGCGATCGGCACGTCGAAGTGCTCCGCCACCTCCGCCGGACCGATGCCGCCCTCGCCGCCGGTCCCGGGGTCGTCGTCGGCCCCGACGAGGCGTCGCAGCAGCTCGGCCGGCACCAGTCGCCGGGCGACCTCGGCGTCGACGGCGCGCTCCTCGCGGTCGCGGAGCAGCCCGAGGCCGGCGGGCGCGTCGAACGCGTCGAACGCGTCGGGCGGATCGCCGCGCTCGTGGTGGACGAGCTCGTGGGTGAGCACCGCCCGGCGCTCGGCCCCCTCGAGCTGCGGGTCGACGACGATGACCCCGACCGACCCGCGGCGGGTGTGGAGCCCGCCGCCCATGAGGCCCGCGACCTCGTCGAAGGCCAGCACCAGGTCGGTGCGCTCGTCGATGGCCGAGCGAGGGTCGTACGGCACGGAGGTCATGACCCCGAACGCTAGCGACGGGGTACGACATCGTCCCTCGACCGCAGGCCCCGGGCCGGGACGGGGACGGGTCGTCGTTCGGGTCTAGCCGGCGGAGCGGCGGGCCATGAGCCCGTCGATGAAGCCCTGCACCATGCCGCGCTCCTCGATCGAGAGCTCGAGGTATTTCCGGGCGAAGCCGCTCGGCAACCCGTTGGCCTCGGTGAAGGTGCCTCGATCGGGGGACACCTCGAGCGGCGCGGTGGGGTCGGGGGGATCACCACCGGCGAGGATGTTGTCCATCGCGTCGTTGGGCCATCCCAGGGCCTTCGACACTCCCCGGAGGGTGAGGTCCTGATAGCGATCCCGCCCGCCCAACTCGACCAGGCGCCAGGTGGCCAGCGACACGCCGGAGTGATCGGCAGCCTCCTGCTGGGTCCAGCCCAGGTGCAGTCGGCGGTCGCGGACGGCTCGTCCGACTCGTTCCCAAGATTCCATAGGGGGCAGCTTCGCGGAAATAGTCAGCTATGGCTAGCTGCGGAGGTGGGCGCGGGCATCTTCATCCGGCCAGTATGCCATAGAATCCCGTAGAAGGAAACAACTACGCGTATCCTTGACTGGCCGCGCATCGCCGTGCTTAGGTAGTCCCGTGCACCTCAATCGCCACGCACTCCGAGCCATCCGGGAGCGGTCCGGCCTCTCCATCACGGCCCTGGCCTCGCGTGCTGGGGTGAGCCAGCCCCACCTGTCCAACCTCGAGAGCGGCCGGCGGCAGGCCTCGCCGGCGGTGGTCCGCAGGCTGGCGTGGGCGCTCGCCGTACCGGTCGTGGCCCTGCTCGGCGACCCCGATCCCGAGCCCGACGACGACCTCACCACCGGACCCGGCCGGTCCGATCGCACCATCGCCGGCACGGCCACCCCCACGGTCACCGGCAACACCCTCGGTCCCGTCCTCGAGCCTGACCCCTCGACGACCGAGCCCGAGGCGATCCAGGCGGATCCTCCACCCCCGGCGGGGCTTCCCCGAGTTGGTTTCGCCCACGTCCTGCACCGAACCCCGGTGCCGGCGCCGCCGCCCGGCGGCGAACCACGACAACAGGGAGCAACCATGTCCGATCCTCAGCTCGCGGCACCGACCTCGGCCGCCGCCGTCCCCGTCATCGACCCGGCCGCGCGCTGGGCCGCGCCCGCCGCGCCGCGCTGGCGGCCGCGGGCCTGGCCTCGGCCGCCGCGGTGCTGGCCGGCTCGGTGCCGGCCCACGCCAACACCTACTACTCCGGCAACTGCTCGGTCAGCGACTACAACGGCTACCAGCGCACCTTCCAGTCACGCGCCATCGCGTCGGTCGACGGCGCCACGGGTCGCTACATCTGGAACTGGTACGACTACAAGTACGTGGTCGATCCCCATCTCTCGTTCGGCGGCTCGAGCGACGAGGTCGTGAGCTTCCAGAGCGGCTACATCAGCGGGCTGTCCGACCCCTGGGGCTCGCCCGACAACCACGGCACCAGCGGTGACTGGATCCGCGAGGCCAACTGGAAGGGCATCTGGTCCGAGAACGGCGGCACCAGGATCAAGTTCCACGCCGCCTTCGACGTCCCGGGCACGCCCGACCCGCACTGCGACGTCTACGTCGGCACGGTCTGACCGGTGGCCGAGCCGTCCTCTCCTGGGTTCGGCGCGCCCGTGCGTCGGTCCCGCGGGCGGCTCGGCCCGATCGTGCTCCTGGTGCTCGGGGTCCTCGCCCTCGCGGGGATGACCCACGCCCAGGCGCTCGACCGGGCCGCGCCCGCCGACCCTGTCGATCCCGCCGGTCCCGACGCCGACGCCGGCGGCCGCGCCGGTCGCCTTCGCCTTCGGCTCGACCACGGCCGCGGGCGCCATCGTGTTCCGGCTGGGCGAGCCGGTGCACGCCTGGGCCGTCGACGCCGCCGGCACGCCCCGTTGGCAGCGTGACCTCGACCCGGGCGATGCCCTCGCCTGCGGCCCCTGCCCCGCCGCCGTCCTCTCCCACGCCGACGGGAGCGCGGCGATGGTGGGCGCCGACGGCTCGCCGGCCCCGCCGCCCGCCCCGGTGGCCGGTGGGCTGATCCGCGCCCGATCGGTCACCGGCGTGGTGCTGGCGGCGTCCCGCTCCGACGGCGCGGTCGAGTTCTTCATCCCGTCGACCGACGGGCTCGTGACCGCGGGGCGGCTGGCCGACGCCCGTCTCGACCAGCCCCTGATCGTCGTCACGCCGGCGTCGCGGGCCCGGGCCGTCACCATCCTGCGAGCCTCGGGCGACCCGCTCCGCCAGGCCGAGTTCGAGGTCGTCCACGTCACGCCCGCCGGGTCCGGCATCCGCACCGTGGCCCTCGACGAGCCCGGGGCCCGGCCGTTCCCGTGCGCGGTGGCCGACGACGTCACCGTGGCCTACCTGCAGCAGCTCACCGGCCCCACGGCTGCCGGGTCGACCCACCTGGTGGTCGCCGCGGGTGGCCCGACCCCGGCCGACGGGGGTGAGGCCGGGGTCGACGCCACCCTCACCGGCGCCTTCGATGCCTGCGGCGTCGGGCCAGGCGGCGCGGTGCTGGCCTCGGCGGTCACCGGGGCCGACGGCCACCCCGACCACACGGTGGTCGACGTGGTCTGGCTGGGCCCGTCGCTCGAGGTGCGAGCCACGACGTCCGAGCCGGTCTCCGGCGCCCGCGCCTCGGTGGCCGTCGACCCGGCGTCGCTCCGGGTGGCGGTCGGGGGCGGCACCGGCCCGGCCGTGGTGCTCGACGGCAGTTCACGGCTCGAACGGCCGCCGGCGGCCGCCGTGGCCTTCGACGACCACGGCGGGCTGTGGTCGGTCGACGTCGATGCCCACGTCACCCACGAGGTCGCCCCATGAGCCGGTCCACCACCCGATCCACCCCCTCTGACCTGAACGTGTCGGTGCCCCGCACCTCGGGGCACGACGCCCGATCGGCGGTCGTGCTCGAGGTCGAGGGCCTGGCCATCTCCACCCGCCGCCGGCGCATCGGCCCGTTCGACCTCGCCGTCCACGCCGGCGAGGTCGTCGGGCTGGTCGGCGCCAACGGCTCGGGCAAGACGTCCTGCCTGCGGCTCGCGCTCGGCCTCGATCCGGCCTCGGTGGGCTCGACGCGCGTGCACGGCGCGGCGGTCTCCGCCTGGCACCCGCCGGTCGGCGTCGGCCTCGTGCTCGAAGCGGACGGCTGCTACCCCTGGCTGTCGGGCCGCGACAACCTCGGGGTGTTCGCGGTGGCGCTCGGGTGCCCGGCCGAGGCGGTCGAGCACCGGCTGGCCGAGGCCGGTCTCGGGCCGGCGGCCGACCGCCCGGTGCGCACCTACTCGCGGGGCATGCGCCAGCGCCTGGCCATCGCCCGGGCCCGTCTTCACGACCCGCCGCTGCTGGTGCTCGACGAGCCCACCGTCGCCCTCGACGACTCGGCCACGGCCTGGCTGGTCGAGGTGCTCGGGGCCCATGTCGTCGCCGGCGGCTCGGTGCTGGTGGCGAGCCACGACCCGTCCTTCCTCGACGAGCTCGGTGCCCGACGGGTCGTGATCGACGGCGGGAGGTCGCGGTGATCGCCCTGACCTTCGCCCGTGACCAGCTGGTGCGTCCCACGATCCGGGCCGTCGGTCTGGCCGTGCTGGTCGCCGGCGTCTGGTGCTCCTTCACGCCCGGCACCGCGTTCGGGTTGTCGGGCCTGCTCGGCGGCTGGCAGTTCGCCGGGGCCCACCTGCTCGACGTCGGGCTGGTGCTGCTGGCGCTGGCCGGCGCCCTCACCGGCGCCGCCGGCCGCGAGCGTGGCGTCGACGAGCAGCTGCACGCGGCTGGGGTCGGCCGGTGGGCCACGCTCGGCGCCACCACCGCCGCCGGGGCCTGGGTCGCCCTCGCCCTGGCCCTGGTGTTCGCCCTCGGCACCGGCGCCGGGGGCCTGCTGCGATCGGTCACCCGGGGTGGCTCGTCGTGGATCGACCCGGGCCGCGCCCCCGGCCTCGGCGACGCGCTGCTCACCCTGGGGCGCCTCGGCGTCGCCGCCGCGCTGATCGGTGCGCTGGCCGCGCTCGTCGGCTGGGTGGCGCGTCGCGAAGACCTCGGCTGCGCCGTCGCGGTCGCGCTCGGGCTGCCAGCCCTCGAGCAGGCCTCCGCCCTGCTCGGACGCGTCCCCGCGGTCATCGACGGGTGGTCGTTCACGCCGTGGGGCGCGCTGCGCACCGTGGCGCTGGCCGATCGGGGGCTCTCCGCGCCCGGCTACGGCCGCCCCTCCGGTGTGGTCGTCCCGGCCCTCGTGCTCCTGGGATGGTCCGCCCTGCTCGTGGTCCTGGCGCTACCGCCGAGCGCCGGCCGCGTGGGGTCCACGGTGGTCGGCGTCGGCGTCCTGCCCGACGCCGACCGCCGGGCCCCGTCCCCCGGGTCCGTGCGGCGGGCCCCGGCCTTCGCCGTCCTCGCCGTCGCCGTGGTGATCACGGTGGTGGCCGGAGCCACCCTGCCGGAGCGGCTGGCTCAGGCCCTGCCGTGGCGCTGGCAGCGGACGTGGCGGGACGCCACCCACCAGGGCTGGTCGTCCACCCAGACCGTCGACCGCGTCGTCGAGGCCGTCCGGGCCGGCGCCGACGTCGGCCCCCGGGTGTCGAGGCCTGATGCCGTCGCCCCGACGGTGACCGACTCGTTGCGGCGGGCCAGCCGGGTCGACCGTCAGCCCGAGTCGTCGATGCGCGGGCCCGACGAGGTCACCGTGCGGCTGCACTTCGACGAGCCGGTGGTCTCGGGCCGGGCCGCCTTCGCCGACTACCTCGTGCGGTTCTCCCTCGAGGTCGACGGGCTCGGCCACTGGCGGGTGACGCGCACCGAGGGCCCGGTGGCCTCGGCTACCGCGGACCACACGTCGGGAGGTCGCCGGTGACCGCCGCACGCGTGTCGCCGGCTCGCACGGCGACCTGGGTGCGGGTCGCCGAGGCCGCCGGCCCGTCGGTGCGCACCTCCTCGCGCTGGCGCGCCGGGCTGGTCGTCGCCTGGGTGGTCGGCGGCATCGGTGCCGTCGCGCCCACCGCGTTCCTCGGCGAGCGGGCCGCCGGCCTGACCGCGGCCGCGGCCCTCGGCGCGCTGGCCGTGGCCCTGGTCGCCCCGGTCGTGGTCTCGCCGTTGGTCGCCTCGGTCGTCTGCGACGACGATCAGCACCAGGTGTCGCCGGCGTGGCACAGCGTCGGCGTCGCGCCGACGTCGCGGATGATCGGCCGGGCCGCGGCCGCCGCCCGCGCCAGCCTGCGCCTGCTGGTGGTCGGCGGGCTGGCCGGCCTGCTCGCCGGCACCGGTTCGGCCGTCGGTGGGCCCGACCCGACCCGCCTGGGCCTCGCCGGTGGCCCGAACCTCCAAGGCGCGCTCCTCGGCGTCGCCCTGCTGGTGCTGTCTTGGGTCCTCGGTGCACTGATCGGGGCGTGGTCCGCCGACACGCTGCGAGCGGTGGTCGTGCTGCTCGTCAGCCTGCTGGCCACCGGGGCGGTCGCCTCGCTGCTCTACTTCGCGCCCGGGCTCCGCGTGGTGTTCTGGCTCACGCCGTGGGCCGCGGTGTGGCCCTTCGACCCCCAGGCGTTCGACTCGGCCCAGTTCGCCACCGCCGTGCCCGTCGCCGTTCGGTTCGCATCCGGCGCCACCTGGCTCGCGGTGCTCACCATCGCCACGGTCCGCCGGCGCCGTCGGGTGCCCTACCCGGCGGTCGGCGAGTCCCGCCGAACCCGGGCCTGATCCGCTCTCGCCCTCCACCGTCAAGGAGCCCCCCATGACCCACCCCGACCCGACCCCGACCGACCCGATCCCGACCGACCCGACCCCGACCGACCCGATCCCGACCGACCCGATCCCCGCCGATCCGACTCCCACCGGCCCGATCCCGACCGGCCCACCGGCGGCGGGTCGACACGCCAGCGTGCCGGTGGGCGACCACCCGCCGCTGCAGCGCACCGTCGGCCGCTGGATCACGCTGCGCCCCGTCCGCCACGCGGACTACGACGCCATCCGCCTGGCCGAGCTGTCCGACGAGCTCGGCATCCGGTGGCGCCACCGCGGGGCCACGCCCAGCCCCGAGGCGTTCGCCCAGGCGCTGTGGGCCGGCGTGCTGGTGCAGTACCTCGTCGTCGACAACGACGATCAGTCCCTCGTGGGCCTGGTCACCGCGTACAACGCGGACCTGCAGTCCGGCACCTGCCACCTCGGCTTCGCCCGGTTCGATCCGACCGATCGCTCGCCGGGGCTGGTCGAGGGCGTGCTGTTGGTGGCCGACCACCTGTTCACCCACTGGACCTTCCGCAAGCTCTACGGCGAGACGCTCGAGTTCAACCTGGCCAACCTCGGCGGGGTGCTCGGCCCGCTGCTCGCCGAGGAGGGGCGACTGCGCCAGCACGCGTTCGCCGGCGGCCGCTACTGGGACCTCGTCCACCTGGCGCTCTACCGCGAGGTGTGGGAGGCCCATCGGGCGCGCCTGTTGCCCGACGGCCCCGATCGTCCGGGCGCCCGCGCCATCTCCGTGCTGGTCCCGGGAGCCTGGGCATGACCGCGCCGCGTGACGAGCTCACCGAGCTGCCGGAGCTGCCCGAGCTCGACGAGCTGGTCGAGGTGGTGGCGGCCGCGGTCGGCGCCGATCCGGCCGGGTTGGGGCCCGAGTCGAGGGTCACCGAGGTGTGCGCCGACTCGCTCGACCTCTACTGCCTCTACGTCACCCTCGACGAGTGGGTCCCGGGGTTCCGGCTCCCGCGCCAGCTCGACCTCGACGTGGCCACCCTGGCCGACGTGCACCACTACCTGGTCGTGCGGGCCGAGCAGCGCCAGGCCCGACGTCAGGCCCGAGGTCAGGCCCGGTCCCGGGTCCGGTGAGGGCGCCGCGGGTCAGCGGGTCTTGTCGAGGAAGCGCTCGGCGTCGACGACCACTCGGGTCACCCGCCCGACCGCCACCAGGCCGCGCTCGTCGGTGACCGACACGGTGAAGGTGACGCGACGTCCGTTGACCTTCTCGACCGACGCCTCGGCCCGCACGATGTGACCCGGTGCAACGGGGGCGAGGTGGTCGATCTGCACCTTGGTGCCGACGGTCGTCTCGCCGGGGCCGAGCTCGGGTTCGACGGCCGAGAACGAGGCCTCCTCGCACAGCGCGATCAGTCGGGGGGTGGCCAGCACCGGCACCGCACCCGACCGCATGGCGATGGCGGTGTCGTCGTCGACGACGACGTGTTCGACGGTGGCGCTCAGGCCGGGGGTCACGGGCACCGGGGTACGATAAGCACCTCGCCCCCCGTCCGGCCAATGCGACCACGGCCCTGCCGCGCGTCGTCCCGCTGGTGGTCCGGGCCGCCGTCTGCCAGAGAGGGACACCCGCGTGATCGAAGAGGCCGTGATCAGCCGCACCCTGGGCGCCGCGCTGCGCACCGGGGGAGACTTCGCCGAGGTCTTCGTCGAGGACAAGCGCTCGTCGTCCGCGCTGCTCGACGACGGCAAGGTCGAGGAGCTCACGTCGGGGCGCGACCGCGGGGCCGGCATCCGGGTGGTGGTCGGCGACACCACCGGCTTCGCCCACACCGCCGATCTCACCGAGCCCGGCCTGGCGGCCGCGGCCGAGGCCGCGGCCGCCGCGGCCCGGGGTGGCGGCGGGGGCACCCGCACCGTCGATCTCACCCGCCAGACGGCGCCGTCGCCCAACGTCATCGAGATCTACCCCGGTGACGTGCCCAAGGCCCGCAAGGTCGAGCTGCTCACCCGGGCCGACGAGGTCGCCCGCCAGCAGGGCGGCGCCATCAGCCAGGTGTCGGCCAGCTACGGCGACAGCCGTCGTCGCATCCTCGTGGCCAACAGCGACGGCCTCCTGGCCTCCGACGACCAGGTGAAGACGTTCTTCGCGGTGTCGTGCGTGGCCACCGGCGACACCGGCATGCAGACCGGGCGCGAGAGCGTCGGCCACACCGTCGGCTTCGAGCTGTTCGACCTGTACGACGTCGACGAGCTGGCCGCCCGGGCCGCCCACCGGGCCCTCACCAAGCTGTCGGCCCGACCCGCGCCCAGCGGCCAGATGCCGGTGGTCATCGGCTCCGGTGGCGGTGGCGTGCTGTTCCACGAGGCCTGCGGGCACGGGCTCGAGGCCGATCTCGTCGGCAAGAGCGCGTCGGTGTTCAAGGGGCGGGTCGGCGAGCTGGTCGCCAGCCCGACGGTCACCATCGTCGACGACGGCACCATGGCCCGCGAGTGGGGCGCCTTCGCCATCGACGACGAAGGCCACCCGGCCCAGCGCAACGTCCTCATCGAGAACGGCATCCTCACCGACTACATGTGGGACCTGCTCCGGGCCCGCAAGGAGGGTCGGCCAGAGCTCGGGCAACGGCCGCCGCCAGAGCTACCAGCACCTCCCGATGGTCCGCATGACCAACACCTACCTGCTCGGCGGGCGCCGACGATCCCGACGAGATCGTCGCCTCCACCGACAAGGGCGTCTTCGTCAAGCACCTCGGCGGCGGCCAGGTGAACACCGCCACCGGCGACTTCGTGTTCGGCATGACCGAGGCCTACCTCATCGAGAACGGCGAGATCACCGAGCCGCTGCGCGAGGGCAACCTCATCGGCAACGGCCCCGAGGTGCTCACCGCGCATCGACGCCCTCGCCGACGACTTCGCCATGGGCCCTCCCGGCACCTGCGGCAAGGACGGCCAGGGCGTCCCCGTGGGCGACGGCGTGCCGACCCTGCGGGTCTCGAGCCTCACCGTCGGCGGCACCGCCGCATGAGCGACGAGCTCCTCGCCATCGGCGACCGCGTCGTCGCCATGGCCGGGCCGGGCGAGCAGGTCGAGGCCGTCGTGTCGCGCGGTCGCGACACCGAGATCAAGGTCTACGACGGCGAGATCGAGTCGCTGTCGTCGGCCCAGTCCCAGGGCGTCGGCATCCGGGTGATCGCCGACGGTCGCCAGGGCTTCGCCTATGCCGCCACCTTCGACGACGACGTGCTGGCCGAGACGCTGGCCGAGGCCCGCGACAACGCCGGGTTCGCCACCCCCGACGAGTACCTCGGGCTGGCCGAGCCCGACGGCGTGCCGGTGGCCGAGCTCGACCTGTTCAGCGAGGCGCTCGAAGCGTTCCCCACCGACGCCAAGGTCGAGCTGGCCATCGAGCTCGAGCGGGCGGTGCAAGGCGGCCGACCCGCGCATCTCGGGCATCGAGTCGGCCGAGTACGTCGACGTCATGGCCGAGGGCGCCATCGTCAGCACCACCGGCATCCGCACCGCCGGTCGCGAGACCGCCTGCTACGTCATGACCTACGCCATGGCGGCCGAGGGCGACGACATGCAGACCGGCTTCGGGTTCTCGGTCGGGCGCGAGCCGGGCGAGCTCGACGTGGCCCACGCCGCGGCCGAGGCCGGCGACCGGGCCACCCGCATGCTCGGCGCGGTCAAGCCCCCGAGCGAGCGGCTCACGCGTCGTGCTCGACCCGTGGGTCACCGCCCAGTTCCTCGGCATCCTCGCCTACACGCTCGACGGCGAGGCCGTGCTCAAGGGTCGCTCGTTGTTCGCCGACCGCCTGGGCGACGAGGTCGCCTCGCCGCTCATCACGCTGGTCGACGACCCCACCGACCCCGACGCCTTCACCGCCACCGAGACCGACGGCGAGGGCCTGGCCACCCGCCGCAACGTGCTCATCGAGGGCGGGGTGCTGAAGCTGTTCGTGCAGAACGCCTACAGCGCTCGGCGGTCGGGCACGGTGTCCACCGGCTCGGCCGTGCGGGGCGGGTTCAAGAGCACGCCCGGCGTCGGTTGCATGGCCACGTCGCTGCTGCCCGGCACGGCCACCCAGGCCGAGCTGGTCGCCGGCGTCGGCGACGGGCTGCTCGTGCAGGACGTCGCCGGGCTGCACTCGGGCGTCAACCCCATCAGCGGCGACTTCTCCACCGGCGCCGAGGGCCTGCGCATCCGGGGTGGCGAGCTGGCCGAACCGGTGCGCGAGTTCACCATCGCCTCGCACGCTGCAGAAGATGCTCAAGGACGTCATCTCGGTCGGCAACGACCTCGAGTGGCTGCCCATGAGCGCGTCGGGCGTGAGCCTCGTGATCGACGAGGTCACCATCTCCGGTGTCTGACGCCCCCGCACAACCCGACGCGCACGACCTGCTGGCCCTGGCGCAGCGGGTGGCGGCCCAGGCCAACGCCGGGCGAGCAGGTCGAGGCCTACGTGGCGCGCGGCGTCACCACGCAGGTCAAGGCCTACGCGCGGCGAGGTCGAGTCGCTCACCTCGGCCGAGTCGTTCGGCGTCGGCATCCGGGTGATCGCCGATCATCGCCAGGGGTTCGCCCACGCCGGCACGTTCGACGAGTCCGTCATCGCCGAGACGCTGGCCGAGGCGCGCGACAACGCCTCCTTCGGCGAGCAGGACGAGTGGTTCGGGCTGGCCGAGCCCGACGGTGTCGAGCCGGTCGACCAGGACCTCTGGCGCGACGGCCTGGTGTCGTTCGCCCCGCAGCAGAAGGTCGACCTCGCCCTTGCCCTCGAGCAGGCCGTGCTCGGGCGCGACCCGAGGGTCACGGGCGTGCGCACCGCGGTGTACGCCGACTCGGCGGGGGAGGGGGCGGTGGCGTCGAGCGCCGGGGTGACCGCCTACGGCCGGGGCACGTCGTGCTGGCTGTCGGTCAGCGCCCTGGCCGAGCACGACGGCGAGACCAAGATCGGCGGGGGCATCGACGTGGGCCGGGAGCCGGGCGAGCTCGACGTCGAGATCGCGGCGGCCGACGCGGTCGACAAGGCCGTGCGGCTCTTCGGTGCCAGGCCGGTGCCTTCGCAGCGGCTGGCCATCGTGCTCGAGCCGCGGGTCGCGGCGTCGATCATCGGGCTGGCCGGCGGCACGCTCACCGGCGACCGCGTGCTCAAGGGCCGGTCGCCCTTCGCCGACCGGCTCGGCGAAGCCGTCGCCTCGCCGCTGCTCACCCTGCTCGACGATCCCACCAACCCCGATTCGCTGGCGGCCGAGAGCCACGACGGCGAAGGCCTGGCCTGCCGGCCCAATCAGCTCATCGTCGCCGGCGAGCTGCGCCAGTTCCTGCACAACGCCTACACCGCCCGCCGGGCCGGTGTCTCGTCGACGGGCTCGGCCGTGCGGGGCTACCGGTCGACCCCGGGCGTCGGCTGCCAGGCCCTCTCGATCGTCCCGGGTTCGGGCACCCTCGACGAGCTCGTCGCCGGCGTCGAGCTCGGCCTCCTGGTCGACTCGATGAGCGGCTTCCACTCCGGCGTCAACCCGGTCAGCGGGGACTTCTCGGTCGGGGCCGAGGGCATCATGATCCGCGACGGCCAGCTCGCCGAGCCCGTCCGCGAGGTGACCATCGCGTCCACCCTGCAGCGGTTGCTGCTCGGCATCGAGGCGGTCGGCGCCGACCTCGAGTGGCTCCCGAGCGGCACCGGCTCGGTCACCCTCGTCATCGGCGACGTCTCCCTCAGCGGCACCTGACCCCGACCCTTGCTCCCACCTCACGTTCTGAAGGTCGGGCCTGGCGCGTGGCGCCAGTCGGAGCCTTCGGAACGCGGGCTCGTCGGCCACCTCACGTTCTGAAGGTCGGGCCTGGCGCGTGGCGTCAGTCGGAGCCTTCGGAACGCGGGCTCGTCGGCCACCTCACGTTCTGAAGGTCGGGCCTGGCGCGTGGCGCCAGTCGGAGCCTTCGGAACGCGGGCTCGTCGGCCACCTCACGTTCTGAAGGTCGGGCCTGGCGCGTGGCGTCAGTCGGAGCCTTCAGGACGCGGGCTCGTCCTCGGCGACGTCGGGTCGTCGGTCGTCGGTCACGGGTCGGGGACGGCGCCGGCGAGGGCGAGCACGGGCGTGCCCCGGCCGAGCGCAGCCGCCACCGAGGCGGCCTCCCGCTGGTCGACCGCAACCGTGACGGTCGAGTCGTCGACCGCGATGACGATGGCGGCTCGGGCGACCACATCCGACCCGTCCGATCGTTCGGACCCGTCGACGGTGTAGGTGCGGTCGCCGGAGGGATCGAGGACGTCGACGCGATCGTCGATCCGCACCCGAAGGCGGCTGTCCGGCGTCGGGACGGCGATGGCCCGGCGACCGGCCGGCACCAGTGCGGCCAGGCCTTCGACGCCGTCGGGCGAGAGCCGCGAGGTGCTGATCACCTCTCCGGCGACGATGGCCGCCGTGACGGTGCGCCCGGTGGGCGGCCGTTGGAGCGCGGCGTCGGGCACCGCGGCGACCGGCAACGTCCGCAGCTCCGTGTCGTCGCCGCCCACCACCCGGCCCGGCTCGAGGTCGTGACGGGCCACGACCACCGTGCGGGTGCGCCCCAACCCGGCGAGGGTGCGGGCCGCGTCGTCGGCGCGCACCCGGACCATGCCGACGGCGAGCAGGGCCAGGCCGGTCGCCGCCGCCCAGCGCAGGGTCCGGCGGCGCGACCGCCGCCACCAGGGGATGGCGGCACCGAAGAGCAGGCGACCGGCTGCGGGTCGACGAACGAGAGGCATGGACGTGGTCCTCCGGCGCGCGGTGATCGGCGGGCGACGGGGGAAGGTCGATCACCCTAGGCAGCCGGGACCGGCCTGTCACCACCCGCCGTCGATCACTCGACCCGTTCCCGAGAGCATCCCGAGGCCGTCCCCGGGAGCCGGGCGTCGGGACCATCGACCCTGGCGCCCCCGAGCATCGGGCGGGCAGGTTGCCTGGTGCTCACCGTTCGCCGGAGGTGCCCGTCCGTGCCCGACCCGCCCCTGACCCGCAGGCCGCCGGCCGAGCCGGCACGGGTGGCCATGGCGGCCCTCGTGGCCGAGGGCGTGGCCTTCGCCGTCCTCGTCGGGCTGACCGGGTCACCGGTCGGCCGCGTGCTGCGCCTGGTGATCGTGGCGGTGGGGACGGGTGCGGCGCTGGCGACCGAGCGCCGGGGCGGTCGGGTCGTCCGGGGCGTGGTTGCCTTCTCGGCCGGGGTCGTCGGCACGACCACGGGAGCCGCCATCGGCCTCGCGCACCTCGTGCGATCCGATGTCGGGGTGGAGGCGATCGCCGGTGCGGTCGTCCTGACCGCCGGGCTGGTCCTGCTCGTCGTGGGCGCCGTGCGCCTCGTGCGGGAGACGCCGGGGTGGTGGCGGCTGGCCCTCGTACCGGCCGCCGTGGTCGTGCTGCAGTTCGTGATCCTCCCCGTCGCCATCGCGGTCTACGCCACGAACCCACCGGCCACCGAGGTGGGCGCCGAGACCCCGGCCGACCGGGGCCTCGACTACGAGGACGTGACGTTCACGACCTCCGACGGCGTGCGGCTCTCCGCCTGGTACGTCCCGTCCGCCAACGGGGCCGCCGTCGTGCTGCGGCACGGCTCGGGCTCGACCCGCAGCGACGTGCTCGACGAGGCGGCGACCCTGGCCGGGGCCGGCTACGGCGTCCTCGCGGTCGATGCGCGCGGCCACGGTCGCAGTGGGGGAGATGCCATGGAGTTCGGCTGGTGGGGGGACCGCGACGTCTCGGCCGGGGTCACGTGGCTCGAGTCCCGGCCCGACGTGCACGACGGCCGGGTCGCGGTGGTCGGCCTGTCGATGGGGGGCGAGGAGGCGATCGGTGCGGCCGCGGCCGACCCTCGCATCCGCGCCGTCGTCGCCGAAGGGGCAACGGGGCGCGGGTCGATGGACGCCTCGTGGCTCGACCACGACGTCCCGGGGTTGGTCGAGCGCGGGACGCTGGCGGTGCAGACCACGGTCGCGGACCTGCTGACCTCGGCGCCGCGCCCGCGCTCGCTCGAGTCGGCGCTCGTCGCGACGGCCCCTCGCCCGGTGCTGCTGATCGCCGGCCGCGACGAGCTGCGCGCCGATCGGGCCTTCGCCGCGGCCTCGCCGGCCAACGTCGAGCTGTGGGAGCTGCCCGACACCGCCCACGTCGCCGGGCTGGCCACCCATCCCGACGAGTGGACTCGCCGGGTGACCGGGTTCCTCGACGGCGCCCTGGGAGGCTGAGGGAGCTCGGTCAGGCGGTCATCAGGCCAGGGGCGGGCGAGGCGTCATGCCGTTCGGCCCGTCGACGCAGCCGCACGACCGCTCGGCCGGGACGGCCCCGATGGCCCGGTAGAGCAGGCCCCGGACCTTGTCGACGTTCTGCTCGAAGAAGGCGAAGACCTCCTCGTGGGTCACCGGCTCGGCTCCGGCGACGCCTTCGACCCCGACGTCGTAGTCGGTGATCAGGGCGATGCTCACGTAGCAGATGCCCAGCTCACGGGCGAGGTAGGCCTCGGGGTACTGGGTCATGTTGATGACCTCCCACCCCGCCGACCGGTACCAGTTGGACTCGGCCCGGGTGGAGAACCGCGGCCCCTGCACGACGACGACGGTGCCCGTGCCGTGCACGGTGATCCCCTCGTCGCGACCGGCGGCGACGGCGACCGCTCGCAGCTCGGGGCAGTACGGGTCGGCGAACGACACGTGGTTGGCCCCGGGGCCGTCGAAGTAGGTCTGCTCGCGGCCGTAGGTGCGGTCGACGAGCTGGTCGCACACCACGAAGTCGCCCGGCTTCACGTCGGGCTGCAGGGACCCGGACGCGCACGGGGCGAGGATGCGGGTGACCCCCAGCTCCCGCATGGCCCAGACGTTGGCCCGGTAGTTGATGCGGTGCGGCGGGAAGGCGTGGTCGGCGCCGTGGCGGGGCAGGAACGCCACCCGGCGATCGCCGAGGCTGCCGAGGTGCAGCGGCCCCGACGGTGACCCGTAGGGCGTGTCGAGGTCGACCTCGGTGATGTCGTCGAGCAGCTCGTAGAGGCCGGAGCCGCCGAACACGCCGATGGCGGCGGTCTCGGTGGCCACGATCAGGCGGGGGTGGCCGTCTTCGAGCCCGAGGACGAGCCCGCCGTGGAGGACGAGGACCCGTTCGACGTCTTCGTGTCCTTGGAGCCGCTGCCCGAGGACGACGGCGTCGACGAGGACGTGCCGCTGTCGCCCGAGCCGTTCGACGACGTCTTCGAGTCGGTGCTGTCGCCCGACGTCGAGGCGGTGGCGGAGCTCGACGCGCCGCGGCTGTCGGTCTTGTAGAAGCCCGAGCCCCGGAACGCGATGCCGGGCGCGGCGAACTTCTTGCGCAGGGCGCCGCCGCAGCTGGGGCAGGTGTCGAGGGGATCGTCGTGGAACGACTGGACCACTTCGAGCTCGTCGCCGCATTCCTTGCAGCGGTACTCGTAGGTGGGCATGACAGCGGCCTCCGTGGGGGTGGGCGCGGACCGGACGGACAGCGGACGGGGGGATCGCCGGCGCCGCGTTAGCACTCGACGTTCGAGAGTGCCAGCATATCGGCATCGACCCGTCCGGCGCCCACCTCGCTCCGGGCTGCGTCGCCGACCCCGCTCTCGACCACGTCCTGCTGAGCGTCCGAATGGTCTCTCTCCGCGCGAAACCTGACGCAACTTTCAGCCCACGGTCAGCAACACCGTCGTACAGTGCTCGCATGAAACCGTCTGTGACCAAGGCCGTCATCCCGGCCGCGGGCCTCGGCACGCGCTTCCTGCCCGCCACCAAGGCCCAGCCCAAGGAGATGCTGCCGGTCGTCGACAAGCCGGCCATCCAGTACGTGGTCGAGGAGGCCGTCCAGGCCGGCATCGACGACATCCTCATCATCACGGGCCGCAGCAAGCGGTCGCTCGAGGACCACTTCGATCGCAACTTCGAGCTCGAGTACTACCTCGAGGACCGGGGCAAGACCGAGGAGCTGCGTGAGATCCGCGGCCTGGCCGAGATGGCCGACATCCACTTCGTCCGCCAGGGCGAGCCCCTCGGCCTGGGCCACGCGGTGTCGGTGGCCAAGAAGCACGTGGGCGACAACCCCTTCGTGGTGCTGCTGGGCGACGACATCATGGATCGCCGCTCCACCGTGCTCCCCGGCATGATCAGCACCTACGAGCAGTACGGCCGCTCGGTCGTGGCCCTGTCGGAGTTCCCGATCGAGGAGATGTCCTCCTACGGGTGCGTGAAGCCCGAGTCGATGACCGACCAGTTGGTGCGGGTGCTCGACATCGTCGAGAAGCCCTCGGCCTCCGAGGCCCCGTCGAACCTGGCCGTGATGGGCCGGTACATCTTCACGCCGGAGATCTTCGACGCCCTCGAGCAGGTGGAGGCCGGTGTCGGCGGCGAGATCCAGCTCACCGACGCCATCGCCATCCTGCTCGGCAACCAGACGGTCTACGGCTACGTCTTCGCCGACGGGCGCTACGACATCGGCAAGAAGCTCGACTACCTGCGGGCCACGGTCGAGCTGGCGCTCGAGCGCGACGACCTCGGGCCCGAGTTCCAGGAGTTCCTCGTCGGCCTGATGAAGGACCGGGGCCTGGTGTGATCGACCTGGACGAGGCGCGCGCCTTCGTCCTCGAGGCCTGCGGGCCGCTCCCGGCCGTCCGAGTCACCCTGCCCGACGCTCTCGGCTGCGTCGCCGTCACCGGTCTGGTGGCCACCGAGTCGGTGCCGCCGTTCGCCAACACCGCGGTCGACGGGTTCGCGGTGCGGGCGGCCGACACCGTGGGTGCCACCGCGACCTCCCCGGTGCGCTTCCGCGTGATCGGCACCATCCGGGCCGGCATGGCGCCGGCCTTCCCGCCGGGCCCCGGCGAGGCCGTGCGCATCATGACCGGCGCCCCCATGCCCGACGGCGCCGACGCCGTGGTGATGGTCGAGGACAGCTCCCCGGTCGATCCCGGCGGGCCGGACGGCGGAGAGGTCGACCTGGCCGCGGAGGTGGCGCCCGGTGCCCACGTGCGCCCGGCCGGCGACGACCTGCACCCCGGCGACCCGGTGTTCCCGGCCGGCGACCTGATCACGGCCGGCCATCTCGGGGTGCTGGCCACGTTCGGGGTCACCGAGGTCGAGGTCGTCCCCCGGCCCAGGGTCGGCGTGTTCTCCACCGGCGACGAGCTGGTCGAGGGGCCCCAGCCCCTGCAGCCGGGCCAGATCCGCGACTCCAACCGCCGCACGCTGCTGGCCCTCGTCGAGCAGGCCGGGTGCCTCGGCGTCGACCTCGGTCGCATCCCCGACGACGAGGCGGCCATCACCGACGCCATCGAGCGGGGCGCGGCCACCTGCGACGCCCTCGTGTCGAGCGGCGGGGTCAGCATGGGCGACTTCGACTTCGTCAAGGTCGTGCTCGACCGCGTCGGCGACATGCGCTGGATGCAGGTGGCCATCAAGCCGGCCAAGCCGCTGGCCTTCGGCACGGTGCCCGGGCCGCCGTCGTCGGGCCCGGCCGCCGCCGACGGCGAGCCCCGGCGCATCCCGGTGTTCGGCCTGCCCGGCAACCCGGTTTCGTCGGTGGTCTCGTTCGAGCTCTTCGCCCGACCGGGACTGCGGTCGATGATGGGACGCTCGGCCGCCGACCTCGACCGTCCCCGGGTGCGGGCCGTGGCCGACGAGCCCATGCGCCGCCACCCCGACGGCAAGGTGCACTTCGCCCGGGTCGTCTGCCGCACCGGCGAGGACGGGCGCTTCCACGTGCGCTCGGCCGGCGGTCAGGGCTCGCACCACCTGAGCGCGCTGGTGGGGGCCAACGCCCTGGCCGTGCTGCCCGACGGCGACTCCGTCGAGGCCGGCGCCGAGCTCGACGTGTTGTTGACCGACCTCGGTGCCTGAGCCCTCGGGTCACGCGTCGGGAACCATGGTCTTCCGCCTGACCGCAGCGCAGGGCCGTCGTCGCCGCATCGGGCTCATGGGCGCCGCCGCCATCCTCTGGACGCTCGGCCTGGTGCGCATCGTGGTCACCGACCGGCTCTCCGGCGACCGCTGGTGGCTGCCGCTCGTGCTGCTGGCCGCGGTGCTCGCCCTCGGCGCCGCGCTGCTGGCCGGGATGGCTCCGGTCGTGGTGGTGGGCGCCGATGCCCTGTCGGCCAGCCACGGCCCCCGCCGCTCGACCATCGCCCGGGCCGACATCACGGACGTGGACATCCGCGAGCGGGGTGTCGCCCGCCGCGTGGTGGTGCACCACCACGGTCGTCGCACCGTGCTCCCGGTGCCGCTCACCGGCGGGTCGCTGCTCGGTCCCGGCGCCGATCCCGCGCTCGACCACAAGGTCGACCTGATCCGCAGGTGGTGGCAGGAACCGCCGCGCCCGTAGCCTGTCGCCATGGGGGATGACGCCGTCGCCGGCCCACCGGTGCACACGCTGGTCGACCGGACCTCCGCCGCGGTCCCCCTGGCCGACTCGTTCGGCCGGGTGCACCGCGACCTGCGCATCTCGATCACCGACCGGTGCAACTTCCGCTGCACCTACTGCATGCCCGAGGAGGGCATGCCCTGGCTGCCCCGTACCGAGCTGCTGAGCTACGAGGAGCTGGCCCGGGTGGCCGGGCTGCTCGTCGAGCGCCACGGGTTCGACGGCATACGCATCACCGGTGGTGAGCCCACCGTCCGGGCCCATCTCCCGGTGCTGATCGAGAAGCTGAGCGCCCTGCGCACCCCGTCGGGCCTGCCGGTCGACGTGGCCATGACCACCAACGGCGCCACCCTGCGGTTGATCGCCGACGACCTGGCCGCCGCCGGGCTGAACCGCATCAACGTGTCGTGCGATTCGTTGCGCCCCGAGCGCTTCCTCGCCCTCACCAAGCGCGACTGCCTGCCCGACGTGCTCGACGGCATCGACGCCGCGGCCGCCGCCGGGCTGCAGCCGGTCAAGATCAACGTGGTCGTCATGAGGGGTGTCAACGACGACGAGATCGTCGACTTCGCGACCTATGGCCGTGAGCGCGGCGTGACCATCCGCTTCATCGAGTTCATGCCGCTCGACGCCCAGGGCGAGTGGACCAACAGCCAGGTCGTGACCTACGACGAGATCGTCGCGGCCATCGGCGCGACCCACCCGATCGAACCGGTGGGCGGTCGCGGCTCCGACCCGGCCGAGCGGTTCCGCTACCTCGACGGGCAGGGCGAGGTCGGCGTGATCGCCAGCGTGACCCACTCGTTCTGCAGCTCGTGCGACCGCATCCGTCTCACCGCCGAGGGCCAGCTGCGCAACTGCCTGTTCGCCATCGACGAGTACGACCTCCGCGGCCCGATGCGCGCCGGTGCCACCGACGACGAGCTGGTGGCCATCGTCGAGCAGGCGGTGCAGGCGAAGTGGGCCGGCCACTCGATCAACCAGGTGCACTTCATCAAGCCCAAGCGGGGCATGAGCCAGATCGGCGGCTGATGGCATCGAGATCCCGTGGGCGCGCCGGCTCGCTCGCGCCCGTCGTGCTGCTGCTCCTGCTGGCGAGCGTGGTCGCGACCTGCTCGGGTGCCCCGTCGGCGAGCCGATCGTCGTCCAGCGCGCCTGTCGGGACGACCACGCCCACCGAGGCACCGACCACCGCGTCGACGCCGGTGCCGACCACCACGCTCGGCCCGGCCCCGCCCCTGCCGCCGATCGCGCCGCCGGTGCCGGGACCGCCGCAGGTGATCTCCCACGGACCGACCGACGCGCCCCTGGTGGCCCTGACCTTCGACGACGGCCTCTGCAGCCAGTGCATCGGGAACATGGTCGCCGACCTCGAGCGAACCGGCACCCACGCCACGTTCTGCCCCAACGGGGTCTACGGCAGGGAGTTCGCGCCCTACGTCGACCGCATCCGCGACCTGGTGGCTCGGGGCCGGCTCACCATCTGCAACCACACGTGGGACCACAAGCGGATCACCACGCTGTCGGACGCCCAGCTCACCGACGAGATCCAGCGCAACGAGCAGTGGATCGAGGACACCTTCGGCGTCAGCGGCCGCCCGTACTTCCGTCCGCCCTACGGCAGCCACAACGCCCGGACCGACCGGCTGGCGGCCAGCCTGGGCTACACCAGCATCGTCGTGTGGTCCTCGACCCTCTCGGACTCGACCCTGCAGACCCCGGCCACCATCGTCGACCAGCTGCAGACCCGGCTGATCCCGAGCGGCATCGTGCTCGGCCACCTCAACTACCTGCCGACCGGCGAGATCTTCGATCAGCTGCTGGCCGTGCTCGACCAGCGCGGCCTGCGCCCGGTCACCCTCGCCGAGCTCCTGGGAGCGCCGGCAGGCACGAGTTGAGCGCCTTGGGGCCGGGGGAGGCGCGCCCCCTACACTTGCCGACCATGTCCGATCGCGGTCTCACCCCCGGCCTCACCCACCTCGACCCGCTGGGGCGTGCCCGCATGGTCGACGTCACCCCCAAGGACCCGACGCACCGGCGGGCCATCGCCAGGGGCAAGGTCTTCATGCAGCCGGAGACCACGTCGCTCATCGCCCGGGGCGCCATCTCCAAAGGTGACGTGCTCGCGGTCGCCCGGGTGGCCGGCATCCAGGCCGCCAAGCGGGCCCCCGACCTGATCCCGCTGTGCCACCCCCTGCTGGTGGGGTCGGTGTTCGTGAACTTCCGCATCGAGGACAACTACATCGAGGTCGAGGCCCAGGTCGAGACCGTCGATCGCACCGGGGTCGAGATGGAGGCGCTCACCGCCTGCTCGGTGGCCGCCCTCACCATCTACGACATGTGCAAGTCGGCCGATCGCTCGATGGTCATCGCCGACCTGACGCTGTGGGAGAAGACGGGCGGGCGCTCCGGCAGCTATCGGCGCCCCGATGACGAGCCCGACGACTCGCTGCTCAGCTGAACATCGACTGAACCGCGGCTGAAGCGGTCGTGAAGCCGACGGCGGGCCCTGGCGGCCGGTGAGGCGAGAATTTCCTGTCGGCCGATCGCCGACGAATGGGCTGGTCAGTGGGTCGAACGGCGCAGATCCGGCCTCGGCCGAGGCCTCTCGACGGAGGTGCGGGTGGCGGACCGTCGCCGTTTCGTAGTAGAACCGTAACATCATCCACTCGACCGACATCCGACGTGCAGGCCTCGGAGTGCTCCGTCCCGGCCAGCCGCCATCCACCGCTGCTCCAGCAGTGGTGACTACGGTCACGAGCAACAAAGGCAGGCGCGGAGCGTGACGTTCGTGGTGCTTTTCATCCTCGCAGTGGTCTGGGCGGTCTACATCGTCTCGTGGGCGCGTAGTCGCACCGAGCACCGCAGCGTGAACTCGATCTCCAGCTTCAGCAAGCACTTGTCGGTGCTCGAGCGCACCACTCCGGGGCGTCCGTCGGCGCCCACCCGCATCGCCGGCTCGCCGGCGCCGTCGCGGTCGGCCGTCTCGCTGGCCCGCCCCGCGTTCGCCCCCACCTCCTACGGCCCGGTGGGCTCGCACCGCCAGTCCGCCGCCCTCACCCGGCGCCAGGCCAAGGAGCGTCGCAAGAACATCCTGTTCAGCCTGGCCGGCCTCGCCCTGGTCACCCTGGCCGCGGCGGTGATGCTCGGCGGTGTGATGGTCTACCTGCACCTCCTGGCCGATCTGCTCCTCGGCGGCTACGTGGTGCTGCTGGTGCAGACCCAGCGCCTCGCCATGGAGCGTCACCACAAGGTGCACTACCTGCAGCAGCCGGCCGGCTACGCCGACTACGCCGACTACGACGAGCCGGCCTCGCTCTACCTGCAGCACTCGGCCAACTAGGCGGGTCCCCGCCGCGTCGCCCGGGTCGGCTCGAGACCAGCCCGCCGCGCGGACCGACCCCCGGGCCGGCCGGCCGAGGTGCCTACAGGCCGGCGAACTCCTGCGTCTCCCAGTAGCGGCCGTTGCCGTCGCGGGTGATCCCGATGCCGACGTTGTTGAAGGCGCTGTCGAGGATGTTGGCCTTGTGGCCGGCCGAGTTCATGAAGGCCGTCTGGATGGCGTCGACCGACGACGCGTAGCCGATGTTCTCGCCGAGCTTGCGCCAGCCGACGGGCGCCCCGTCGGAGAGCCGGGTGCGGTGCACCAGCGTCTGGGTGTCGGCCATGTGCTGCGACCACGCCTGGGCGGTGATGATCAGCGAGACGTTGGTCGCCAGGGCGGCCTTGCCGTTGGCCCGGCGGGCGTTGTTGACGAGGGTGACGGCGTGATCCTCGTCGGCGGACGTGCAGGCGCCGAGCAGCAGGGCGGCGGCCAGGGCGATGCCGGCCAGCTGCACCTTGCGCCGGCGCGACGGTCGCGAGCCGAACCGGTGGGCCGGAGCGGCCGCCCGTCGGGGGGTGGCCGACGGGGCGGACGGGGCCGCCATCCGGGCGTCGGTGTCGGATGCGGCGGAGGGCGGCGGGGTCATGTCGTGTTTTCGGCTCGCGGCCGGGGTCGTCTTTAGGGGCGTTCCATCGGCCGGCGGCCCCGTTCTGGAGCGGCTCGCCCGCTCGGCTAGGGTGAGCGGACCCTCTGGGGGTGTAGCTCAGTTGGCTAGAGCGCCTCGGTCGCATCGAGGAGGCCGTGGGTTCGAATCCCATCACCTCCACCAGATGAGTCTTGTCAGAACCCGGCCGTAGCAAAGCGGTCGGGGCTTGTTGTTGCCACCAGGGGGGCCGGCCGCGGCTCGAGGCACTCGTCCAAGACCCCCCGTCGTGCTCGATCGGCTCACCGGGAAGCGGGCTCCAGGAGCACTCCCATCAGCTCCACAGGTACCCGGCTGGGCGACGTCAGACCTTCCGGCCAGCGAAGGCGAGGAGCTTGTCAGCTGCCGATGCGTTTGGGTCTGCGAGCTGTTCGGGATCGAAGACTCCGGGCTGCCGGACGTCGTCCGTGATCACCTGGCGTCCGACGTCGAGCGCGATGGTGATGATCTCCTCGTCCTCGATGTTCTGGCCCGTCGCCTTGGCGATGTCGGCGGCATGCGTCATCACGTCCATGATCGCGATGTTCAACGCCACGCCTGCGGGCATCTCCCCGAACGGGAGCTTCACCATCTTGTCCAGCGCCCCCGGCATGGCGAACGTCGCCCGAGCACGATCGGACGCCGCCCGATAGCGGCCCTTGAAATCGTCACCGAGATTGTCGCCGCCCATCAGCTCGCCCAGCCGCGCATCGGGCACCGACCCCTGCTCGACGCACTCCGCGAACATCGTCGCCCCGCCCGTGAGGTGGTTGATCACTGCCCGCACATCCCATTCCGTGCACGGTGTCGGATTGCCCAGCTGCTCGGGCTCCACCCGATCAACGACTTCGTTCGTTCGGTCGAGTACCCGTTCGAAGGTCGCGACGACGTCCATCTCATCTCCTTTGGCTCATCTTGCGTGCGAGGCAGCACCTCTTGCCCGGTGCGGTGCGCCGGGCCGTTTCACAATGCCATGTCAGGCCTGCGGTCGCTCGCTCGGCGAGATCACACCATGCGAGCTCAGCGATCCGGCAGGGCGAGCACCACGTCGGTGTACTCCCATGTGGGCTCCACGCCGGGAGGGAGGTTCGGCGCAATGTGATTGTCGTACCAGTCTTGGTGGGCGTCCCGTGATTCCCACACCTCGATGACGCGATAGCCGCTGCCGGAGGCGCCACTGATGTGGCTCACGAACCCGGGCGCCTTCGAGATCGCGTCCACCACGCCGGCCGCGCGCATCCCGTCGATGAAGCTGGCGTCAGCCCCTGGGATCTCGGTGTTCATGATGACGGTCATGCTCGTACCTCCCGGCCTTCGAAGATCGGGGCCATGATTGCGGTGCTTCCATCAGCATCGGGAGCGCCTCGAAGGGCGCCGGGTTCCTCGGGCGGCAGATGATTGCGACTCCGCACGCCGTGTCCTCCCCTTCTTCACGAGCTCGAGAGACCGCGGAACGACGTCCGATCCGTTGCGCTACTCGCCCGCTTGAGCTGACCGCCTCAGTGTCCTCCTGGGCGGCAGCGGAGACATCACTCGATCGAGCGATGCAAACCCCCGGCGAGCGCCACCCGGGCGTCGGCTGCGTGTCCACAGGGGACTCACAGGAACTTCCCAGGGTTCGGGGGCAGGATGGTGTGGTGAGCACGACTGCGACCCGGGTCCCCAAGGTGCTGGTGGTCGACGACGAGGAGAACATCCGCTTCCTGCTGTCGTCGGCGCTGCACCACTCCGGCTTCGATGTGGCCACGGCCGACAACGGTCGTGAGGCGCTGGCCGAGGTCAAGGCGTTCCGGCCCGACGCGGTGCTGCTCGACGTGATGATGCCCGATCTCGACGGGTTCGAGGTGTGCCGGCGCATGCGGGCCGACGGCGATCGCACCGCCGTCATCTTCCTCACCGCTTCCGACGCCACCGAGGACAAGGTGCGGGGGCTGACGCTCGGCGGCGACGACTACGTGACCAAGCCGTTCAGCCTCGAAGAGGTGATCGCCCGGGTGCGGGTGGTGGTGCGGCGCATCGGCATCGACCCGGCCGCCAACTCGCGGCTGACCTTCGGCGACCTCGAGATGGACGAGGACGCCTACCGGGTGTGGCGGGCCGGCGAGCTGATCGAGCTGTCGCCGACCGAGTTCAAGTTGCTCCGCTTCTTCCTGCTCAACCCTGACCGGGTGCTGTCGCGGGCCCAGATCCTCGACCACGTGTGGGAGTACGACTTCGGTGGCGGTGCCAACGTGGTCGAGACCTACGTGTCCTACCTGCGCAAGAAGCTCGACAAGCTGGGGCCGCCGCTGATCCAGACCGTGCGCGGCGTCGGGTACGCCCTGCGGAACTCGTGATGGCGGCGGGAGGCGTCTCGTGTCGCTGAGAGCCCGGCTGCTGCTCGGGTTCGTCGCCATCGCCATCGTGCTCGTCGGCGCCGACCTGGTGCTGGCGGCCAACGTGCAGAAGTCGCTGGTCGACCAGATCGACCAGCGCCTCGACGGGGCGATCGGCCCGTTCACGCGGGGGTTCGGCGGGCGCTTCCCCGGGCCCGGCCCGGGCGGGAACCCGAACGCGACGGCCACCCCCGACGGCGACGCCAACCGCGGGTTCACCGAGTTCTTCGTGGCGGTGCTGGCCAAGGACGGCAGCGTGCTCTACGAGCAGCTGCCGAACCTGCGCGACGGCGACCCGGCACCGAAGATCGACGCGTCGGTCGCGATCTCCCGCGCCGTCGGCGTCGGTCAGCCGCTGAAGCCCTACACCGTCGGTGCCGAGGACGGCTCCGGCCTGCGCTACCGACTCGCGGCCCAGCAGACCGCCACCGGCAGCTACGCGGTCGTCGCCATCCCGATGCGCGAGGCCGACGCCACGCTGAGCCGGCTGATCTGGGTCGAGGTGGCCGCCACCGCCGCGGTGCTGGTGGTGCTGGGACTGGTGGCGTTCTGGGTGATCAGGCTCGGCCTGCGGCCGATCGACAAGATGACGGCCACGGCCGACGCCATCGCCGAGGGCGACCTCTCGCGCCGGGTCGACGTCGGTCCGGCGACCACCGAGGCCGGCCGGCTGGGGCTGGCCCTCAACGGCATGCTCCACCAGATCGAGGGAGCCTTCGAGCAGCGCCAGGCGTCGGAGGATCGGCTGCGTCGCTTCATCGCCGACGCGTCCCACGAGCTGCGCACCCCGCTGACCTCCATCCGCGGCTACACCGAGCTCTACCGGTCGGGCGCCGTCACCGAGGGTCCGGGGCTGGCCGACGCCATGCGCCGGATCGAGGGCGAATCGGTGCGGATGGGGGAGCTGGTCGACGACATGCTGCTGCTCGCCCGGCTCGACCAGGGGCGCCCACTCGAGACCGATCCGGTCGACCTGGCCGCGCTGGCCCGTGACAGCGTGTCCGACGCCCGAGCGGTCGAGCCCGAGCGGCCGATCACCCTGCAGGTGCCGGACGCGCCGGTGATCGTGGCCGGCGACGAGCAGCGCCTCCGCCAACTGCTGGCCAACCTGCTGGCCAACGCCCGGCAGCACACCCCGTCCGACACGCCGGTGGAGGTGACGGTGTCGGCCGCCGGCGGCCGGGCGGTCATCGAGGTGGCCGACCGGGGCCCGGGCATCGACGCCGAGGATGCGCAGCGCATCTTCGAGCGGTTCTACCGGGCCGACCCCTCGCGGGTGCGGCACGGCGCCGACGGCGGCGCCGGCCTGGGCCTGTCGATCGTGGCGGCCGTGGCCGCGGCCCACCACGGCCAGGCGTCGGTCGAGACCGCGCCGGGCCACGGCGCCCGCTTCCGGGTCGAGCTGCCCCTCGCCGGCTCCCTCCCCTCGACCCCGGCGTCCTCCCCGGCCTGACCATCTCCAACGCTGCGGAAGTCCTCATGGGGTTCACACAGACTCCTCATGTCCGGTGGCGAGGGTGGGTCGCATGGACGCCGACCACGCCGCTGCACGACTCAGCCGGCGCACCCTGCTCGGCGCCGGGCTGGTCGGCGCCACGGCCTTCACGCTGAACCGGACGACCGGGCTGGTCGGTCGGCTGGCGGGCATCGACGCGGCCGACGCCTCGTCGAGCGGGACGTCGTCGTCGGCCACGGAGCTCGGTTCGGCCACGTCGACCTCGGCGTCGATCACGACCGAGACCACGACCTCGACTGCGGCGGCGAGCGCGGCGCTGGTCGCCCCGGGCGAGTCGGCCGAGCTCGTCTTCACCCCGCCTCGTGCGTCGACGGCGTTCAGTGGCCTGCTCGTGCGACCGCCGGCCGACCAGCGCGCGACGGCGATCGTGCTCGTCCACGGCGGCGGGGCCACGGGCGGCTCGCAGGCCGATTCCGTGTCGTGGAGCGACTGGTACCGCGACCACGGCTACCTCACCTTCTCCATCGACTACCGCCTGGTCGACCCGGCCACCGACGCGGGCATCTACCCGATCCCCGAGCAGAACACGAAGGCTGCGGTGCAGTACCTGCGCATGCACGCCGGCGAGTTCGGCGTCGATCGGATCGTCGTGCAGGGCCACTCGGCCGGGGCCCGGCTCGGTGGAATCCTCGCCACGACCGCTGACCTGCCGGCGTTCTCCGGCCGGGAGGTGTGGCCCGACGTGTCCGATCGCATCGACGGGCTGATCGGCTTCTACGGCTACTACGACGGTGTCCAGTACCAGCCGGTCGCCTACTACGGCGGGACGGGGGTGGCTCCGACGACCGCGGTCACCACCCACCGGGCCACCCGGGTGACGGGGCCGGTCTACCTGCTCCACGGCGACGCCGACAGCATCGTCGGGGTGAACCGCTCGCAGGACTTCGCCGCCGCGCTCGAGGCCGCTGGTGCCGACGTGGTGCTCGAGGTCGTCCCGGGCGCCGACCACGGCTACGACGGCTACGGCACGCCGAGCCTGACCCCGCTGGGCCTCGAGACCGCCGCCCGCCTGGTGTCCTGGCTCGAGCGCAAGATCTGATCCGCTCGACGCCGACCAGCACGAACCTGTCCCACCACCGACGTCGCTCGCTCCGCTGACGGGACAGGTTCGGGTGGGTACGGTCTCAGCCCATGGACCTCGCCGGGACCGGACCCGACAACGTGGTGGTGGTGCTGCTCGACAGCCTGAACCGTCACCTGCTCGGGGCCTACGGCAGCGACGAGTTCGACACACCCAACCTCGACGCGTTCGCGGCCCGCTCGGTGCGCTTCACCGAGCACCACACCGGGTCGTTGCCATGCATGCCGGCGCGCCACGACATCCTCTGTGGCGCGCTCGACTTCCTGTGGCGGCCGTGGGGATCGGTCGAGATCTGGGAGGACGCCATCACCCGGTCCCTGCGATCGGCCGGCGTCACCACCCAGCTGATCAGCGACCACCCGCACCTGTTCGAGACGGGCGGGGAGAACTACCACACCGACTTCAGCGCCTGGGCCTACGAGCGCGGCCACGAGAACGACCCGTGGAAGACGGTGCCCGACCCGAGCTGGGTGGGCGCGCCGACGAGCCGGGGCGTGCCCATGAACTACGACACGTCGCGAGGCTGGTTCCGGGGTGAGGGCGACTTCCCCGGCCCGCGCACCATGGCCGCGGCTGCCGAGTGGATCGACGACAACGCCGGCCACCACGACCGCTTCATGCTGTTCGTCGACGAGTTCGACCCGCACGAGCCGTTCGACACGCCCGATCCGTGGGCGTCGCGCTACGACCCGGACTGGGAGGGCCCCCACCTCATCTGGCCGCCCTACGTGCGCGGGGCCCTGCGCAAGGGCGTGCTCGACGAGCGCCAGGCCCGCCAGATCCGGGCCCAGTACGGCGCCAAGCTGTCGATGATCGACCACTGGTTCGGGCGGGTGCTCGACGCCATCGATCGCCATGGCCTGTGGGACTCGACCGCGGTCATCGTGTGCACCGACCACGGCCACTACCTCGGCGAGGACGACATCTGGGGCAAGCCCCCTGTCCCCATCGTCGACACGATGGGCCACATCCCGCTGATGGTGTCGTGGCCGGGCGCCGAGCCGGGGGAGTGCGACGCCCTCACCACCAGCGTCGACCTGTTCGCCACCCTGGCCGACGTCTTCGGCGTCGACGTCCGCCAGCGCACCCACGGCCGGTCGCTCGTCCCCCTGCTGCAGGGCGAGGCGCGCTCCGTGCGGGACTGGCTGATCACCGGCATCTGGGGACGCGAGGTGCACCTGGTCGACCTCGAGCGCCGCTACTGCCGGGCGCCCGTCGGCGACAACGCCCCGATCTCGATGTGGTCCAACCGGTGGTCGACCATGCCGCTGCACGTGCTCGACCCCCAGGTCGCGCTGCCGCTGCCCGACGATCGGGCCGTGCTCGACCGCATGCCGGGGTCATCGGTGCCGGTGATCCGCCAGCCCTGGGGCGTGGGCGACGTCCTGCCGTTCTGGGCCTGGTCCCACTTCGACGGCAGCCACCTTTGGGATCGGGTCGAGGACCCGGCCGAGACCCGTGACCTCGTCGGCTCGGACGGTGGCGGTGCGTCGGCCGAGCGGGACGCGGCCGAGAAGCTGCGCGCCGCCCTGCTCGAACTCGACGCCCCCGACGACCAGTTCGTCCGCCTCGGCCTGGCCTGATCCTCGGCCCGAGCCACCCCCTCCCCGCCGAACCTGTCCCCTCAGCGACGTCTCTCACTCCGCTGGAGAGACAGGTTCGAGGGGTTCGATGAACCTGTCCCCTGAGCGACGTCTCTCGCTCCGCTGGAGGGACGGGTTCGGCGCGAGGGCGAGGGCGAGGGCGAGGCCGGGGTGAGACCGATGACACATACGAAACGGTTGCGTCTCGGAATGGATGGGGCGATGCTGCGGTTCACGCATATCGAGACACGAACGTTTCGATATTCGACCAGCACCACGAGCACCCCCCGGAAAGGCCCCTCCGATGAGTGACACGCAACTCGAACCACGGATCGACACCACCACGGCACCCGCCGATGACGTCGATGCCCACACGTACTCGCGGCGGTGGTGGACCCTCGCCGTGCTGTGCCTCAGCCTGATCGTGATCGGCGTCGACAACACCATCCTCAACGTGGCCCTGCCCACCCTCGTCACCGACCTGGGCGCCACGACCAGCCAGCTGCAATGGATCGTCGACGGCTACACCCTCGTCTTCGCCGGCCTGCTGCTCACCGCCGGCAGCCTCGGCGACCGCTTCGGCCGCCGCGGTGCGCTCACCGTCGGCCTGGTGATCTTCGGGTTCGGCTCGGTGGCCTCGGCCATCGCCGATTCGGCCGGGCAGCTCATCGCCACCCGCTGCCTCATGGGCCTCGGGGCGGCCCTGATCATGCCGGCCACCCTGTCGATCGTCACCAACGTCTTCACCATCCCGGCCGAGCGGGCCCGGGCCATCGCCATCTGGGCCGGCTTCTCGGCGCTCGGCATCGCCGTCGGCCCGCTGGCCGGCGGCTACCTGCTCGAGCACTTCTACTGGGGCTCGGTCTTCCTGGTGAACGTCCCGATCGTGATCGTCGCCCTGGTCGGCGGACGGTTCTTCGTGCCGACATCCAAGGACCCGGCCGCGCCGAAGCTCGACCCGGTCGGTGCCGTGCTGTCGATCGTCGGGCTCACCGCGCTGCTGTGGTCGATCATCGAGGCGCCGTCGAAGGGTTGGACCTCGGGCGCGACCCTCACCGGCTTCGGCGCCGCCGTCGTCGTGCTCGGCGCCTTCGCCCTCTGGGAGCTGCGCAGCGACCACCCGATGCTCAACGTCGAGTTCTTCTCGAACCCCCGGTTCACGGCGGCCAGCCTGGCCATCACCCTCAACTTCTTCGCCCTGTTCGGCTCGCTGTTCCTGCTGACCCAGTACCTGCAGTCGGTGCTCGGCTTCTCGGCCCTCGCCGCCGGCGTGCGGATCATCCCGTTCGCGGCGGTGATGATGCTGGTCGCCCCGCAGAGCGCCAAGCTCGCCGAGCGGTTCGGCACCAAGCTCGTCGTCACCGTCGGCCTGGTCACCGTGGCCACCGGCCTGGCCGTCATCACCCAGGTCGAGCCGTCGGCGGGCTACACGCCGGTGTTCGTGGCGTTCGTCATCATGGCGCTGGGCATGGCCCTCACCATGGCGCCGGCCACCGAGTCGATCATGGGCTCGCTGCCCCGCGACAAGGCCGGCGTCGGCTCGGCGGTCAACGACACGACCCGCCAGGTCGGAGGCGCCCTCGGCGTCGCCATCATCGGCAGCGTCTACTCGTCGGTCTACGCCGGGTCGATCACGTCGGCCATCGGCGGCAAGGGCCTGCCGGCCGCGGCCGAGGCCACCGTCACCGACTCGATCGGCGGCGCCATGGGCGTGGCCCGGTCGGTGGGCGGTCAGGCCGGCGACGCGCTGGCCGCCGCGGCCAAGTCCGCCTTCGTCAGCGGCATGCACCGCGGCGTGCTGGTCGGTGCGGTCATCGCCCTGGCCGGTGCGCTGGTCGCCCTGCTGTTCCTGCCGGCCCAGGCGCCCGAGATGGCCGACGAGGGCGTCGATCCCTCCGAGCCGAACTACTTCGACCTCAGCGGTGGCGAGGGGCTCGACCACCTGGTCGGTGGAGCGTCGACGGGGCCGGCGGCCGACGCGGTGGCGCTGGTGGAGGCATGATGTCCTCGTGTCCAGCCACCCCGCCTCCACGACGCCGAGCGGCAGCCGGGCCGTCGCGGCACGACCGGCGCACGATCCACCGGGTGACCCGCCCCGGGAACTGAGACCCGGACGGCCTGGTCGACCTCGCAGCGCCGAGGTCGACCAGGCCATCCTCGTCGCGGCCGTCCGGATGCTCTCCGACCACGGCTTCGACGGGTTGACCATGGAGGGCGTGGCGTCGGAGGCCGGGGTGGGCAAGGCCACGCTCTATCGCCGCTGGCCGTCGAAGACCGAGCTCGTGCTCGACGCCATCCGGTCGATGAAGCCGATGGTGGACCACCCGGACAACGGCGACGTCCGGTCCGATCTGATCGAGCTCGTCAGCGGAGCCATCTCGTGGGGCGGGCAGGGCGAGTACACCGAGGTGCTCTCGGCGCTGATGAACGAGATGCGCCGCAACTCCGAGCTCGCCGCGGTCTACCGCCAGCAGTTCCTGGCCCCCCGGCGAGCCGAGAGCATGGCGCTGATCCAGCGGGGGATCGACCGGGGCGAGATCCGCCCTGACGTCGACGTCGGTCTCGCCCTCGACATGCTGATCGGCACGATCGTCTACCGCAGCATGATCACCGGTGGCGACCTCTCCGAGGCGGTGGCCGAGCGGGCCGTCGACCAGGTGCTCCGAGGCATCGCCACCTGATCACCGCCGCGGCGCGTCAGGATCGCGTCAAGATCGCCGGCGCGGCGTTCCCGCCTCGCCCACGCTCGGGTACACCGATCGCATGACCTCGCGGGTCCGTCACTGGCCGGTGCTCGTCGCCCTCGTCGGCATCCCCCTGCTAACGGCCGCGCTGATCCCTCTGAGGGGCCACGTCGAGAACACGAACATCGCCCTGATCCTGGTGGTGGCGGTCGTGGCCGTGGCGCTGTCGGCCCATCGGTTCGCCGCCGCGCTGGCCGCGCTGTCGGCGGCGTTCTGGTTCGACTTCTTCTTCACCGTCCCCTTCAACTCGCCGACCATCGCCAGCGGAGAGGATGCACTCACCGCCGGGCTGCTGCTGGTGGTCGGTCTGGTCGTGGGGGAGCTCTCCGTGTGGGCCCTGCACCAGCGGGACGAGGCGAACCGGGGTCGGGCCGACGTGGGCCGCATCCACAAGGCGGCCGAGCTCATGGCCCAGGGCGCGTCGAGCGGTCACCTCGTCGAGGCCGTGGCCAGCGAGCTGCGCGACCTGCTGTTCCTGCGTGACTGCCGCTTCGACGTGGGTCCGGGCGATCCGTTGCTGCCCCGGGTCGAGAGCGACGGCTCGGTGCGCTGGGGCGACCTCGAGTGGGACACCGAATCGCTGGGTCTGCCCAGCAAGGGCGTGGTGCTCGAGGTCACCGGGAACGGGCTCCCGGCCGGGTCGTTCACGCTGATCCCCACGCCGGGGGCACCGGTCGGGCGGGACCGCCTGGTCGTGGCCATCGCCCTGGCCGACCAGGTCGGCGCCACCTTCAGCGGCGCCTCCCCGTCCTGATCCGTCTGCTCCGGTCCGGTCAGGTGTCGTGGGGCACGAACGTGTAGGACCAGTGCGCCGGAGGGCCCTCGTCGACCAGCACGTACATGCCGTCGTGCTCGGGGATCTCCAGCGGCGGGGGAAAAGTCACGAGCCGGCTGGTCGAGGGACCGCCGTCGCACGGCAGCAGCATCCGCTCGCCCGGCTCGGGCGTACGAGCGCCGGGCATCGGGGATTCTGGCGTCCGTGGGTCGGGCATGGCGTTCACCAGGTGTCGATGCTGGGGCGCTTCTTGCCGGCGCGGGGTGCCGGGGGCGGTGCCGACTCGAGGGCCATGGTGATCCAGCGGCGGGAGTCGGCCGGGTCGATGACGTCGTCGATCTCGTAGTAGGTGGCCGTGTTCACCGCCTTGCCCTGCTCGTAGAGGCGGTCGACCCGCTCCTGGAACATCGCCTCGCGCACCACCGGATCGGGCTCGGCCTCGAGCTCGTTGCGGAAGCCGAGCCGGACCGCGCCCTCGAGGCCCATGCCGCCGAACTCGCCGGTCGGCCAGGCCACGGTGAAGATCGGTCGGCGGAAGCTGCCGCCGCACATGGCCTGGGCGCCGAGGCCGTAGCCCTTGCGCAGCACGATGGTGAAGAACGGGACCGTGAGGCTGGCGCCGGTGACGAACAGGCGGCTGACGTGGCGGACCAGCGCGGTCTTCTCGGCCTCGGGCCCGACCATGAACCCCGGCGTGTCGCACAGCAGCAGGATCGGGAGGTCGTGGGCGTCGCACAGCTGCATGAACCGGGCGGCCTTGTCGGAGCCGTCGGCGTCGATGGCCCCGCCGAGGTGGGCCGGGCTGTTGGCGATGACGCCCATCGGCCGCCCCTCGACCCGGATCAGCGCGGTGACCATGCCGGCGCCGAACCCCCGCCGCACCTCGAGCACCGAGTCGGTGTCGGCGAGGGTGTCGATGACCTCGCGGACGTCGTAGACGCGCAGGCGGTTCTCGGGCACGACGTGGCGCAGGAGCCGCTGGTCGGGGCAGGTCCACGACGAAGCGGCGTCGCGGTCGGTGGCGTCGCCGTAGGAGGTGGCGTCGCCGGAGAAGTAGGAGAGGTACCGCTTGGCCACCGCCACGGCCTCGGCCTCGTCGGCCACCGCGATGTCGACCACGCCGTTGGGGACCTGCACGTCCATCGGGCCGACCTCGTCGGGGGTGAACACGCCGAGGCCGCCGCCCTCGATCATGGCCGGGCCGCCCATGCCGATGTTCGAGCCCTCGGTGGCGATGATCACGTCGCAGCAGCCGAGCAGGGCGGCGTTGCCGGCGAAGCAGCGACCCGACGTGATGCCGACGAGCGGCACCAGCCCGCTGAGCTCGGCGAACAGGGCGAAGGCCATGGTGTCGAGCCCGGTCATGCCGCTCGAGTCGGTGTCGCCCGGGTCGCCCGCCGCCGCCCTCGGTGAAGAACACCACCGGCAGCCGCATCCGCTCGGCCAGCTCGAAGAGGCGGTCCTTCTTGGCGTGGTTGTGCACGCCCTGGGTGCCGGCCAGCACCGTGTAGTCGTAGGACATCACCACCGTCGACCGGCCGTCGACCTTGCCGACCCCCGACACCAGCCCGTCGGCCGGCGTGCGGGTGATGAGGTCGTCGAAGCTGCGCCGGCGCCGCTGCGCGGCGATGGCCAGGGGGCCGTACTCGACGAAGGTGCCGGGGTCGCAGAGGTCGTCGACGTTCTCGCGGGTCGTGCGTTGCCCGGTGCGGCGGCGGCGTTCGACCGACTCGGGCCGGGCCTCGTCGAGGCCGAGTCGGTGCCGCTCCAAGGACTCGGCCAGGTCGGGCCGGATCAGATCGATGTCGGTCGCGCCGACGAGCTCGTCGACGGTGGTCTCGACAGCACCCTCGAGCGTGTCGAGCATGGCTTGCCCCGGGTTCACGGTCTGGCCGACCTCGATCAGCACCGCGGTGACCGAGCCGCTCCACTCGGCCGCCACGACGTGCTCCATCTTCATCGACTCGAGCACGACGAGCAGCTGACCTTCCTGGAAGGAGTCGCCCGCCCCGACATCGATGCGCACGACCGTGCCCAGCAGTGGTGCATCGACCGTGCGGTCGTTCCCGTCAGCCATGGCGGCCGACACTAGCGAAGGTGGTCTGACGATGGCCCGGCCGGGTAGGGGCGGGGTCGGGGTCCGGATGACGCCGGATCGCACCCGTCGAGTGACACAGGAGGTCGGACGATGCCGCAGCGAGCATGGAGCGCCAAGCGCGAGCGCCAGTACGAGCACATCAAGGACTCGGCCCTCGATCGTGGCGAGGACGAGGACACGGCGGAGGAGATCGCCGCCCGCACGGTGAACAAGGAGCGGGCCCGGGCGGGCGAGGCCAGGGAGTCGAGCCGGACGTCGATCGATGACATCTCGTCGAGCCGGCGGGGTGGCCTGCGGTCGCACCGGGGGGCGGGCGGGCGGACCCGCGACCAGCTCTACAACGAGGCCCGTCAGAAGAACATCCGGGGCCGGTCGAAGATGAACAAGGCCCAGCTCGAGCGAGCGGTGGGTCGCTGACCCCGCCTACGCGGGACGGGTCCGGCCGGTCCGAGCGGTCGTTCGGACGATGGGGTAGAACCCGTGCATGGGCGAGACGTTCCGGGCCGGAGTGGGGATCGCCGTGTTCGACGACGACGGCCGGGTGCTCGCCTTCGAGCGACTCGACCACCCTGATGCCTGGCAGCTCCCCCAGGGTGGCCTCGAACCGGGCGAGGAGCCCGTGGACGCGCTCTGGCGCGAGCTGCGCGAGGAGACGGGGCTGACGCCCGAGCACGCCGCCCTCGCCGGGGAGATGCCCGAGTGGCTGGGCTATGAGCTCCCCGCCGAGGCACGGTCGGCGAAGACGGAGCGGGGGCAGGTGCAGAAGTGGTTCTTCCTCCGGGCCACGCGCGCTGACCTCCCGATCGACCTCAGGGTGACCGATCACCCCGAGTTCGGCTCGTACCGGTGGATCGACATCGAGGAGCTCGCGGAGCGGGCGGTGTCGTTCCGCCAGCCGATCTATCGACGCCTCGCGCAGCGACTGGACGAGTTGAGCGGCTGATCGACCTGGCTGATCGACGGGTCGGCTGATCGGTTACTCCTGCGAGCTGACCAGCGACGAGATGAACCGCTCGCTGAAGCCGGCGGTGAACGCCACCAGCGCGATGCGATCGCCGTCGAGCTCGATGCCCTGGCCCAGGACGCCGGACTGGACGGCGGCGAACGCGATCAGCGCGGCCGCCCCTCCGGCAACCGGACGGAAGGTGCCGGCGAGCTGATCCCAGAGGTGCTCGGGGTAGCGACCCGACGAGGACGACGACGCGACGCGCTGGGCCGACGAGAACGCCCCGCCGAGGATCCCGTAGAGCACCGCGGCGAACAGCCACCAGCCGTTCGGGTCCACGCCGTCGGGGAAGATCAGGCCGCGGTCCCGGAACTCGAGCACGCACACCACGAGGAGGACGAGCACCAGCTGCGCCAGGTAGACGAACAGCTGGCGACGGCGAAGCACCCGCTTGCGGTTCTGGTTGTCGGCCGTCTCGTCGAGGTGCTGCTGGATCGCCACGGCCAGGTCGGCGCCCGACAGCGCAGCGGCGTCGTAGCAGCCGATCGAGCGCTTGCGCCAGGCCGAACCGAGCTTCTCGTCGGCCTCGTTGCGCTGGTCGCACTCGAGTCGAGCGAGGTCAGGCGCGGAGAGCAGCCGGATCTGCTTCCGTCGAGCCGCGTGGAAGGTCGTCCACGCTTCCTGGTTGTGCGCCACCGGAGCCGCCAGCTCGCGCTCGGCCCGGTCCAGCAGCGCCTCGGCCTCGGCTCTGATCGCCTCCCGACGGTGTGCCTCCTCGTCGCTCTCGGGCGTCGGTTGGTGCTCGGCCAGCCGCTCACGCAGCAGCTCGATCTCCGTCTGCAGGCGTCGGTCCGGACGGGCCCAGGGCCGGTGCCGCCGTGGCCGCGCCGACACGGGCTCAGCTCCATCGTCGCCCTTGGGCCCGCCCATGCTTCGAGGATCGCACGACAGGCTCGGGAGGGGAACCCCTCACCACCCGACACCGTCTCGTCGCCGACAGGTGCGAGCGAGCACCTCCTGCTACTCGGGCCAGTCGATCTGCGAAGGCGGGACGCCCACGCGGGCCGCGTGCGCCGCGGCTCGTTCGCGGCCGGCCGGATCGCCTCGCGGGTAGCGGAACACCTGCCCGGAGAACACCACGAAGGTGTCGTCGTGGGTGCGGAAGTCGCAGTACCAGCCGCCGACCGGATCGATCGCGTCGGCCAGCGAGGTCGCGAGGTCGTCGGCGCTCTTCTCGTCGGCCATGAACTCGATGACGGTCCAGATCGACGGCTGACCCGCGTCGATGTCGCTGACCGCCCCGACACGAACGATCTTGCCCACGGTCAACGGAACCTGCTCGAGCGCCTGGTTCGTGCGCAGGCTCTCGGCGATGAGTGTGCCCTGGATCATCGACCCAGGATCGCTCACCGGAGGAGGCGGCGCTGGCCGGGAACCGCGGCGGCCTCCACGTGCTGCTCGAGCGGGGTGCGTCGCCGGCCGGTGGGGACGGCCAGTGGCGACAACGCTCCGCTAAGACGGCGGGCCGCCGCGTCAAGACGGCACTAAGGCCCTAGGAACCCGATGATCGCGTTGTTAGACCACTCCCCATGGCTGATCTGCTCTTCGTCCTCATCGTCATCGCGTTCTTCGGGCTCATGGTGCTGCTGGTCAAGGCCTGCGACCGCATCATCGGGCCGGACGAGCCCGCCGAGGCCACCGAGCGGACGGCCGCGCCGTCCTCGACCGAGAAGGAGGTGGCCCGGTGAGCTGCGGACAACGTCATCGCCCTCGTCATCGCCCTCCTGTTGACCGTCTACCTCGTCGCCGCCCTCGTCGTCCCGGAGAAGTTCTGATGACCACTGCCAGTTGGCTGCAGCTCGCGGCCCTCATCGTCTTCATCGTCGTCGGCACCCGCCTGCTCGGGCCCTACATCGCCGGGATCTACAAGGTCTCGGACGAGCCGCCGACCAAGCGGCCGCTCGGCGACCGGGTCTTCGGGCCCATCGAGCGGTTCATCTACCGCCTCACCGGCGTCGACGAGAACCGCGAGCAGCGGTGGAGCGTCTACGCGCTGTCGTTGCTGGCCTTCAGCCTGCTGTCGGTCCTCGCTCGTCTACGCGTTCGCAGCGCTTCCAGGGATCGCTCCCGTGGAACCCGAACGGCGTCGGCGCCGTGCCCGCCCCGCTCTCGTTCAACACCGCGGTCAGCTTCGTGACCAACACGAACTGGCAGAACTACAGCGGTGAGTCGACCATGAGCCACCTCACCCAGATGGCGGGGCTGGCGGTGCAGAACTTCGTGTCGGCCACGGTCGGCCTGTGCGTGGTGATCGCCCTGATCCGCGGTCTCGTGCGCCGCCGCAGCGCCACCATCGGCAACTTCTGGGTCGACCTGGTGCGCGGCACCGTCCGCCTCATGCTGCCGCTCGCCTTCATCTTCGCCATCGCCTACGCCAGCCAGGGCATCGTCCAGAACCTGCACGGCAACACCGTCGGTCACCACGGTCGAGGGGTCCACGCAGGTGATCCCGGGCGGGATGATGGCCAGCCAGGAGTCGATCAAGGAGCTCGGCCAGAACGGCGGCGGCTACGTCAACGCCAACTCGAGCCACCCGTTCGAGAACCCGAACGGCCTGACCAACTGGCTGCAGATGGCCACCATCCTGCTCATCCCGTTCTCCCTCACCTACGCCTTCGGCCGATGGACGGGTGACCAGAAGCAGGGCTGGGTCATCTTCGCGGCCATGTTCACGCTCTGGATCGCCTTGGCGGCGCTGGCCATGGGCATGGAGACGCACGGCAACCCCGAGCTCACGGCCAGGGGTGCGGACCAGTCGGTGACCTCCACCCAGACGGGCGGGAACATGGAGGGCAAGGAGACCCGCTTCGACGCCGCCACCTGCGGGCTCTATGCGGGCTCGACGACCGGCACCTCGACCGGGGCCGTCGACTGCATGCACGACTCGCTTGACGCCGCTGGGCGGCATGGCCCCGATGGTGAACATGATGTTCAGCGAGGTCAGCCCCGGCGGTATCGGTGCCGGGCTCTACGGCATGTTGATCTTCGTGCTGCTGGGCGTGTTCATCGCCGGCCTCATGGTCGGGCGCACGCCCGAGTACCTCGGCAAGAAGATCCAGGCGGCCGAGATGAAGCTGGTCGTGATCTACATCCTCGCGGTCCCGCTTGCCGTGCTCGGCTTCGCCGGCGCCTCGGTGGTGATGAGCGGCTCCGTGGCCTCCATCCTCAACCCTGGGCCCCACGGCCTGTCCGAGGTGGTGTACGCCTTCACCTCGGCCGTCGAACAACAACGGGTCGGCCTTCGGTGGCCTCACCGGCAACACCGACTGGTACAACATCACGCTCGGTCTGTCGATGCTGCTCGGCCGGTTCGTCCTCATCGTCGCCGCGCTCGCCATCGCCGGCTCGCTGGCCCGCAAGCAGAAGGTGCCCGCCTCGGCCGGCACCTTCCCGACCGGCACGCCGCTGTTCGCCGGCCTGCTCGTCGGCGTGGTCGTCGATCATCGTCGGCCTGACCTACTTCCCCGTCCTGGCCCTCGGGCCCATCGTCGAGCACCTGAGCATCTAGGAGATGGACGTGACCGCTGTCCAACACGTCGACCAGCCGGAGCACCCGGCCGAGGGGCCCTCGCTCAAGAAGGAGAGCAAGGGCCTCTTCGACCCGGCCATCCTGCGCCGGGCCTCGATCGACTCCTTCAAGAAGCTCGACCCCCGGCTCATGGCCAAGAACCCGGTGATGATGGTGGTCGAGGTGGGCTCGCGTGCTCACCACGATCCTGTTCTTCCGGGATCTCGGCAAGCGAGCACGGCCAGCCAGAACTGGTTCGCCGGTCTGGTGGCCCTCTGGCTGTGGTTCACCGTGCTGTTCGCCAACTTCGCCGAGGCCATGGCCGAGGGCCGGGGCAAGGCCCAGGCCGACGCGCTGCGCAAGGCCCGGGCCGACACCATCGCCAACGTGCGCCGGGCCGACGGCTCGATCGAGCAGGTGCCCAGCCCGCAGCTGCAGGTCGGCGACGAGTGCATCATCGTCGCCGGCGAGCTCATCCCGGGCGACGGCGAGATCATCGACGGCATCGCCTCGGTCGACGAGTCGGCCATCACCGGCGAGTCGGCCCCGGTCATCCGCGAGTCGGGCGGCGACCGCTCGGCCGTCACCGGCGGCACCCGGGTGCTGTCCGACCGGATCGTCGTGCGCATCACGGCCAAGCCGGGCGAGACGTTCCTCGACCGCATGATCTCCCTGGTCGAGGGCGCGAGCCGGCAGAAGACGCCCAACGAGATCGCCCTCAACATCCTGCTGGCCGGGCTCACGCTCATCTTCCTGCTGGCCACCGTGACCCTGCAGCCCTTCGCCATCTACTCGGGCGGCGAGCAGCAGATCATCACGCTGGTCGCCCTGCTGGTCTGCCTCATCCCGACCACCATCGGGGCGCTGCTGTCGGCCATCGGCATCGCCGGCATGGACCGCCTGGTGCAGCGCAACGTGCTGGCCATGTCCGGCCGGGCGGTGGAGGCGGCGGGTGACTGCTCGACCCTGCTGCTCGACAAGACCGGCACCATCACCCTCGGCAACCGCCAGGCGGCCGCCTTCGTCCCGATGCCCGGGGTCAAGGAGAGCGGAGCTGGCCGACGCGGCCCAGCTCTCGTCGCTCGCCGACGAGACGCCCGAGGGGCGCTCGATCGTGGTGCTGGCCAAGGAGCGCTACGGCCTCCGCGAGCGCGAGCTCGTGGGCGCCGAGCTGGTGCCGTTCACCGCCCAGACCCGCATGAGCGGCGTCGACTTCGAGGGCCGCCACATCCGCAAGGGCGCCGCCGACTCGGTGAAGCGGTACGTGCTCGAGCAGGGCGGCGACGGTCCCGCCCGAGCTCGACGTCGAGGTCGAGGCGATCGCCACCCAGGGCGGCACGCCGCTCGTCGTGGTCGAGAACGCTCCGGGTCCTCGGCGTCATCCAGCTCAAGGACGTCGTGAAGCCCGGCATGCGCGAGCGCTTCGACGAGCTGCGGGCCATGGGCATCCGCACGGTGATGATCACCGGCGACAACCCCCTCACCGCGGCGGCCATCGCCGAGGAGGCCGGCGTCGACGACTTCCTCGCCGAGGCCACGCCCGAGGACAAGATGGCGCTCATCAAGAAGGAGCAGGCCGGCGGCTTCCTCGTCGCCATGACCGGCGACGGCACCAACGACGCGCCGGCGCTGGCCCAGGCCGACGTCGGGGTGGCCATGAACACCGGCACCCAGGCGGCCAAGGAAGCCGGGAACATGGTCGACCTCGACTCCAACCCGACGAAGCTCATCGAGATCGTCGAGATCGGCAAGCAGCTGCTGATCACCCGCGGCTCGCTGACCACGTTCTCGATCGCCAACGACGTGGCCAAGTACTTCGCCATCATCCCGGCCATGTTCGTCGGGGTGTTCCCGGCGCTCGACACGCTCAACATCATGAAGCTGTCGTCGCCGAACTCGGCGATCCTCTCGGCCGTCATCTTCAACGCCCTGATCATCGTGGCGCTCATCCCGCTCGCTCTGCGGGGCGTGAAGTTCCGGGCCGCTGGCGCGGCCGAGGTGCTGCGCCGCAACCTCCTCATCTACGGCGTCGGCGGCCTCATCGCCCCGTTCATCGGCATCAAGGCCATCGACATCGTCATCACCGCACTGGGAGTCAAGTGATGCGTAGGCAACTCCTTCCCGCCCTCCGGATGCTCGTCGTCCTGACGGTCATCATCGGTTTCGGCTACCCGTTGCTGGTCCTCGGCGTCAGCCAGCTCGCCTTCCACGACAAGGCCAACGGGTCGCTCGTCAAGAAGGACGGCCAGGTCGTCGGCTCGTCGCTGATCGGTCAGACCTTCACCGGCGACCAGTACTTCCAGGGCCGGCCCTCCGCCGCCGGCATCACCGCCAGCGGAACGAACGACGCCGACGGCCAGCCGGGCGACGCGAGCGATCTGTCGCTGTCGAACTCCAGCGGCTCGAACCTCGGCCCGACCAACCCCAAGCTGCTCGACGGCGCGACCGACGACCCGTCGACGCCCGACGTCGACGAGTCAGCGGACGGCGTGACCCAGCGGGTGCAGGCCTACCGCGAGCTCAACGGCCTGGCCGCCGACGCCATGGTGCCGGTCGACGCGGTGACGTCGTCGGGGTCGGGCGTCGACCCGCAGATCTCGGTCGCCAACGCCCGACTGCAGGCGAACCGGGTGGCCACGGCCCGAGGGCTCGACGTGGCGACGGTCAACAAGATGATCGACGAGCACACCACCGGCCGCTCGCTCGGCTTCCTCGGTGCTCCCGGGGTCAACGTGCTCGAGCTCAACCTCGCCCTCGACGCGCTCGGCTAGCGGTCATGCCCGACCCCCTCTCCGGTCTGGTGACGGTCCGCGGGTCCAGCCATCCGTGGGCCGTCACCGGCTCGGGTCCGGGGCCGCGCCGATCGTGGGTCCGTAGACTCTCGGCATGAGCCGCGGCCACCTGCGCATCTACCTCGGTGCTGCGCCGGGCGTGGGCAAGACCTTCGCCATGCTCGACGAGGGCTTCCGCCGGCACCGAGCGCGGCACCGACGTCGTCGTCGGCTACGTCGAGACCCACGGTCGGCCGAAGACCGCGGCCCAGCTCCGCGACCTCGAGATCGTGCCCCGGCGGGTGCTCACCCACCGGGGCGTCTCCTTCGAGGAGATGGACATCGACGCGGTGATCGCCCGTCGGCCGCAGGTGGTGCTGGTCGACGAGCTGGCCCACACCAACGTCCCCGGGTCGCGGAACCCGAAGCGCTACCAGGACGTCGAGGAGCTGCTCGAGGCCGGCATCGACGTCATCATCCACGGTGAACGTCCAGCACCTCGAGTCGATCAACGACGTGGTCGAGCGGATCACCGGGGTCAAGCAGCGCGAGACCGTGCCCGATTCGGTGGTGCGGGCCGCCGACCAGGTCGAGCTGGTCGACATGACGCCCGAGGCGCTGCGCCGCCGCATGGCGCACGGCAACATCTACCACCCCGACAAGGTCGACGCCGCCCTCGGCAACTACTTCCGGGTCGGCAACCTGAGCGCCCTCCGGGAGCTCGCCCTGTTGTGGGTGGCCGACAAGGTCGACGCCGGGCTGCAGGACTACATGGAGGCCCAGGGGATCGAGGCCACCTGGGAGACGCGTGAGCGGGTGGTCGTCGCCGTCACCGGGGCGCCGAGCGGTGAGTTCCTGATCCGGCGGGCCGCCCGGGTGGCCCAGCGCTCGAAGGCCGATCTCCTCGGCGTGCACGTCCAGTCGACCGACGGGTTGGCCAATGCCCCGGGTGAGCTCCTCGAGCGGCACCGCCAGCTGCTGGTCGACCTCGGCGGCAGCTACCACGAGGTCGTGGGCAGCGACGTGGCCAAGGCGCTCACCCAGTTCGCCCGCAGCGAGCACGCCACCCAGCTCGTGCTGGGCGCGACCCGGCGCAGCCGATGGGCCGAGCTCACCCGGGGATCGATCATCAACGCGGCCCTGCGGGAAGCCGGCGACCTCGACGTCCACGTCATCAGCGACGAGGAGCGCAAGGTCGAGAAGTCCGCTGTGGCCGGCCCCTCGCTCGTCCGCCGTCGCCGCCTACCCCACCTGTCCGCCCGGCGGCAGACCGCGGGGTGGCTGCTGACGCTCCTCGGCATCCCACTGCTGACCCTGGCCCTCTACCAGGTGCAGGGCACGCTCAACCTGCCCACCGACATGCTGCTCTTCCTGGTGCTGGTGGTCGTCGTCGCCATGGTCGGAGGGCTCTGGCCGGCCCTGGTCGCGGCGGTCGTCTCATCGCTGTCGGTCAACTGGTTCTTCACCGAGCCGATCCACACCTTCACCATCGCGGAGGGCGAGAACCTCATCGCGCTGGTCACGTTCCTCGTCGTCGCAACGCTCGTCAGCGCGCTGGTGACCCAGGTGTCGCGGCGCTCCGCCGACGCGCTGCGCGCCCGCACCGAGGCCGAGGCCCTGGCGCGGGTCGCCGGCAGCCTCGTCGGTGACGACGACGCCGTGCCGGAGATGGTCGACCACCTCCGGGCGACGTTCGACCGCGACGCGGTGGCCCTGCTGGTGCCCGACCCCCAGAGCCAGGGTGGGTGGCGGGTCGAGGTGTCGGCCGGGACGCCCACGATCTCGAGCCCCGGCGACCATCCGACCTTGCCGCTGATCGACGATGCCGTGCTGGTGCACGTCGGGCCCACCGTTGAGCACCGAGGACCAGCAGGTGCTCAACGTGTTCGCCGCCCAGCTCGCATCGGCGCTCGAGCGGCGCCGGTTGAAGTCCGAGGCCGGCATCGCCGAGGCGCTGGCCGAGGCCAACCAGCTGCGCACCGCCATCCTGCGGGCCGTGTCGCACGACCTGCGTACGCCGATCGCCTCGATCAAGGCATCGGCGACCAGCCTCCTCCAGCACGACGTCGACTGGACCCCCGAAGCCCAGCAGGAGTTCCTGACCACCATCGACGAGGAGACCGACCGGCTCAACAACGTCGTCGGGAACCTGCTCGACATGAGCCGGGTCGAGACCGGTGTGGTCGAGGTGACGCTGCGGCCGGTGGCGCTCGAGGAGGTCGTGGCCCTCAGCCTGGCCAGCCTGAGCGAGCCGACCGACCAGGTCGAGGTCCAGGTGTCCGAGGAGCTCCCGCCCGTGCTGGCCGACCCGGTGCTGCTCGAACGGGTGGTGGCCAACCTCGTGTCGAACGCCCTTCGCTACGCGCCGAGGGGGCTCCCGGTCCGCATCGAGGCCGGACGCGTCGGCCATCGCATCGACCTGCGGGTGATCGACCGGGGTCCGGGTGTGCGCCCGGCCGACCGCGAGCGGATCTTCGAGCCCTTCCAGCGCCTGGGCGATCGGGCGTCCGGTTCCGGAGTCGGGCTCGGCCTGGCCGTGGCGCGCGGGTTCACCGACGCCATGGACGGCGAGCTGACCCTCGACGACACGCCGGGAGGAGGCCTGACCGCCGTGGTCTCCCTGCGATGTGTCGATCCGAACCACGAGCACGACGCGAGCCACGACCAGGCGGCGGTTCCGGCCGCGGCCGCCGGGGCCGCGGCCGCATCGCTGTCCGCGGCCGCGTCCGATCGAGCCGCCGGTCCGACGGGACCGCCCTTCGCGGTCGGCACCCAGGCGGACGCTACGGTGCCCGACGTGACGGCGGGTGCGCATGGGGGCGTTCAGCCGTGACCCGGGTGCTCGTGGTCGACGACGAGCCGCAGATCCGCCGGGCCCTCGCCACCAACCTGCGGGCCCGCGAGTACGAGGTCGACCTGGCCGCCACCGGCGAGGAGGCTCTGAAGCTGGCGGCCGAGCGCCATCCCGACGTGGTCATCCTCGACATCGGCCTGCCCGGCATCGACGGCATCGAGGTCGTCCGGGGCCTGCGGGGCTGGAGCGCGGTGCCGATCATCATGCTGTCGGTGCGTGAGGACGAGCTCGACAAGGTCGACGCCCTCGACGCCGGGGCCGACGACTACCTCACCAAGCCGTTCGGCATGAACGAGCTGCTGGCCCGGTTGCGGGCCGCGGTCCGCCGGGCCGCCCCGGTCGAGGAGATGCCTATGCATCGAGACCGACGACTTCGTCATCGACCTGGCCGCCAAGCGGGTCACCCGCGACGGCGCCGAGGTGCACCTGACCCCGACCGAGTGGGGCCTGGTCGAGCAGCTCGTGCGCAACCGGGGCAAGCTCGTCACCCAGCGCCAGCTCCTGCAGGAGGTGTGGGGCCCCCAGTACGCCACCGAGGCCAACTACCTGCGGGTCTACCTCGCCGGTCTGCGCCGCAAGCTCGAGCCCAACCCGAGCCAACCCCGCTACTTCATCACCGAGCCGGGGATGGGCTACCGCTTCGAGCTCTCCACCGGTCACTGACCTTCGCGGTCGGCTCGCCCAGCTCCGGGTGCCCGGTCGGTCTATCGGTCTATCGGTCTGTTCGATGGCGGTCGGTGGCGGGTTGGTCTCGTTGTGTGATCTCATGATCTTTCCGTGGTTTCCCTTGCAGTCGAACATGTGTTTGTGTAGGGTGTGTGGGGTGACCAGCGCAGCCCCCACCTCCGCCTCGACGATGTCGCTCAGCGATGTCGGGCGGGTGGTCGGGGGGTGGTGCGACGTCACTGATCCGGCGCTGTACACGGGGGCGGAGGCGGCGGTGGCCGTTGAGGGTCTGGCCAGGGTGGTGCGCCGGTTGCAGGCCAAGCAGGCGTGGTTCGCGGCGCGGGTGGAGGAGTGCCACAGCCAGCCGAGGCAGTTCGTGTCGTGTGATGACTACCTGGCTCGGGTGAACGGCAGCTCGCGTGGTGACGCCAAGCGGGCCATCGACACGGCCCGCCGGTTGAGGCAGTGCCCGGCGGCGTCGGCGGCGTTCGAGCAGGGCGATCTCTCCGTCGGCGAAGCCGACGAGATCGCCGCGGCCGTGGTGTTGGATCCGTCGGCGGAGGAGGCTCTGGTGGCCACCGCCACCACCACCCACGATCTGGCCGAGACCCGGGACCGGGCCCGCAAGGTGAAAGCGGCGGCCCGTCGGGGGGAGGACCCGGCGGCTGCGGCGGGCCCGGGTGCGGGCCAAGCGGCGGTGGTCGGAGTTCGACGACGACGACATGAAGGCCATCGCGGCGCGGTTCGCCCCGGAGGACTGGGCCCGCATCAAGCCGGTGGTCGACGCCTACACCCGGGCCGTGTTCGAACGGGCCCGCCGACTCGGCTTCCGCGACCCCCACGAGGCGTATCGGGCCGACGGGGTGCTGGCCGCGTTGGCCGCGGCCGGCGAAGCCCTCGGCCTCGACCTGACACCCCGCCCCACCACCACCACCACCGCCGCCGCCACACCAGCCGTGCCGGCCAGGTCCACCGACACCACCGGGACCGAGTCCACCGCGACTGCGGCCACCGGGACTGCGGCGACCAGCGCCGAGTCCACCGGGTTGGCAGCGACCAGCGCCGAGCCCGCCGGGACTGCGGCAACCACGGGGACTGTGGACACCGCCGCCGAGTCCACCGGGACTTCGGCGACCGGGGCCGAGTCCATCGCCGGCGAGTCCGCCGACGCGACCGAGTCTCCCCCTGCTCTGGCTGGTGTCGTCGACCCCGCGGTCGAGCTCGACGAGCTGTTGAGGGTGCGGCCTGATCGCGTGAAGTGGAACGTGAGTGTGCTGGTCGACGCCACCGCTCTGCAGCGCGGCTATGCGACGGCGACGGAGACCTGTGAGATCCCCGGGTTCGGGCCCATCAACGTCGATGTGGCCCGCCAGATCCTCCCCGAGGCGCTGGTCGATGTGTTGGTGCACGATCTGGTCGACATCAAGGCCTATGCCACCCTCACCCGCTACCGCCGCGTGGCCCTCGACCAGGCCCTCCAGGCCCGCGACCGACGCTGCGTGGTCCCCCGCTGCAAACGCAAGGGCCACCTCCAGGTCGACCACCGTCACGACTACGCCAAAGGCGGTCCCACCGCCTATGACAACCTCGCCTTCCTGTGTGAGGTCCACCACCACGAAAAGACCCACCTAGGGGCCCGCCTCGAACGGGTCGACGACGAATGGCACTGGTACCCGCCACCACCGGCCCCCGGCCAACCCCGCCCACCACCCGGATCGATCCCCTGGCGGGCCAAGGTCGGCCAACACCTCACCGCCTTCGACCTCACCAACCCCCCACCACCAAACGACCCCCAACCACCACCCGGGGCCGACCCCACCCTGCCGTTCGGGTGAGCCGGCACCCGGCGGTCGCCTGACGGTCCGGTGGGGGATCGAGCTCGGACCACGGCGCCGCCGGGGAGCTGGCCGAGCTACCACGGGGCGCCCCGGGGTCAATCGGTCAGTCGGCGTCGAGGGTGAACGAGGTCATCGACAGCGAGCCGTAGGCGTACCCGTCGATCAGCACCTTGCACGGTCGGCCGGCGGCCTCGGCCAGGCCGGCGAGGTAGAGCAGAGGGATGAAGTGGTCGGGCGTCGGTGCGGCATGGCGGAAGTCCGGGTGCGCGGCCAGCCCGGCGACGTCGGCGGGCGTGGTGGTCATCACCGAGCGGGCCGCTTCGTCGAAGCGCTGGGCCCACGGCTGACCCTGCTCGGGAACGCTCCAGTCGACCTCACGCAGGTTGTGCACCACGTTGCCCGAGCCGACGATGAGCACCCCGGTCTCGCGCAGGGGGGCGAGGGCGGCCCCGAGCTCGATGTGGTAGTCGAACGGCTTCTCCGCGTTGATCGAGAGCTGCACGACCGGGACATCGGCTTCGGGGAAGGCGTGCATCAGCACCGACCAGGTGCCGTGGTCGATGCCCCAGCTGTCGGCGTCGAGCCCGATCCAGGTCGGTGCCACCAGCTCGGCCACCTCGGCGGCCAGCGCGGCATCACCAGGGGCCGGGTACTCCACCGCGAAGAGCTCGTCGGGGAACCCGTAGAAGTCGTGGATGGTTCGAGGTGCGGCCATGGCGGTGACCGCGCTGGCGTTGATGTACCAGTGCGCCGAGATCGCCAGGATCGCCCTCGGCCGGGGGACGTTCAGCCCGAAGGTCTGCCAGGCCTCGGTGTAGCGGTTGTGCTCGAGGGCGTTCATCGGAGTGCCGTGGCCCACGAACAGGGCCGGCATCGGCGAGGTCATGCCGCTCAGACTGGCACGGTCAGCGTGGCGACGTAGCCGGCATCGACGCTGCCCGTCACCGTCGGTGTCTCGAGCGACGCCCCGTCACGGAAGACCATGTCGGTGGCGAGCGAGGTGCGGCTGAGGTTCTTCACGCTCTGCTCGTAGCCCGAGGTGGCGTAGACGACGTCGCAGACGTCCTTCGGGAAGGCGAGCTGCGAGGTGGCGAGCTTGCCGCTCGCGCTCGTGGCCGCGTCGACGTTCGGGTACACCTCGAAGTGGGCGTGGGGCCATCGGCCCGAGTAGGCCGCGGGGAAGATCGTCGTGAACGACACGGTGCCGTCGCCGTCGGTCTCCTGGACGCCGCGGAGGTAGTTCTCGTTCTCGAGGCCCCGCGCGTAGAGCGAGTACGCGCCGTCGATGTCGCAGTGCCACAGGTAGACCGCCGCCCCGGCACGGGGGGCGCAACCGTTGGCCGTGTCGACCACCTTCAGGGTGATGGTCAGCGGGACGCCCTCGGCGACCGCACTGCCCGAGCCGAAGCTCGAGCGGATGTCGCGACGGACGATGCCGTCCTGGGTGAGCACGTTGACGCCGTTCGAGCCGTCGCCGGGGTAGGGCCCAGCGGTCTCCTCCGGGATCACGGTGCACGTCGAGTCGTCGGCTGCGGTGGCGGCCGCGGCGCTGCCGGGCGCCGTGGTGCTGGTCGAGCCCGAGCCGGCGGCCGTGGTGGACGAGCCGGAACTGGTGAGGCTCTTGCCGCTCGAGCAGGCGGCGGCGATCAGGCCGAGGCCGCCGCCCCCGAGCACGACGAGGGCTCGGCGCCGCGAGGTGGCCGACGGGCCGGTCGACGGAGTGGTCGAGCTGGGCGCGGCATCGGCGAGGGGGTGCGGAACGTCGAGGGGCTTGCGCTCTGGGGTCATGGGAGCACTGTGACCTTCGAGGGTGAAGGCGGCGTTGATCGGACGTGGGAGTTCGCTGTGAATGTGCGCGTGAACGTGGCGTGACGGCACCGGGTCCGGGCGTGGTCGCCGGCAGTAGCGTCCGGTCATGGATGCTCGGGACGAGGGCGACGTCGGCGGCGCCTATGACCGGGCCTACTTCGACCACTGGTACCGCGACGAGGGCTTCGGGTCCCCGGCCGAGGTGCGGCGCAAGGCGGCCTTCGCGGTGTCGGCCGCCGAGTACCTGCTGGGCCGACCGCTGCGGTCGGTGCTCGACGTCGGGTGCGGGGAGGGTCCGTGGCAGCCGGTGCTGGCCGCCCTCCGACCGCGGGCGAGCTACGTCGGGGTCGACCCGAGCGCCTACGCCGTCGAGCGCTATGGCGCGCGCCGTCACCTCCGCCTCGGCCAGTTCGGCCGGCTCGATCGGGTGGTGGCCACCGACGAGGGACCGTTCGACCTCATCGTGTGCGTGGACGTGCTGGGCTACGTGGCCGACGAGGACATGGCCTGCGGATTGGCCGCCATCGCTGCTCGGCTCGGTGGGGTGGCCCTGCTCGAGGTCTTCACCGACGACGACGAGTTCGAGGGCGACGTCGAGCACTACCGGCGTCGGCCCCCGGCGCAGTACGAGCGCTGGTTCGCCGATGCCGGGCTGGCGCGGGTCGGGCCGAACCTGTTCGTGGGCACGTCGCTGCGGCCGGTGCTGAGCACCTTCGAGTCGCCCCTCGAGTAGCCGATCGGCTCACGAGCGAGGGCCTAGAGAGCACGATGCCCGGCGCGGCGGGCCCACACCGCCCACAGCGGATCGCCCGGCTCGTCGAGCGCGATCCGCTGGCTCGACTCGGGCGGGTCGAACCGGCCGGCCCGGGTGAAGTACCGGCGGACGATCTCGACGTGGGTGGCGTCGTCGGTGGCGAGCCAGCCCCTGATCGCCTTGGTGGGGAAGCACCGGTTCGAGAACGTGACGACGAACGGCCCGCCGGGGCGCAGCACCCGTGCCACCTCGGCGAACACCTCCACAGGACGCACCAGGTAGTCGACCGACACGCAGCAGACGACGGCGTCGAAGGTCTCGTCGCCGAACGGGAGGCCCGGATCGTCGTTGAGGTCACGCACCACCCACGACGCCGCCTGGGGGTTGGCCTCGAGCTCATGTGTGTTCATGCCGAGGGCCACGAGCCGGCGGGGTGCGACCCGGAAGTGGGAGACCCACGACGACATCAGGTCGAGCACGTCGCCGTCGAGGCCGAGCTCGTCGTAGAGCGCGCCCACCGCGGCGATGGCGCCGTCATCGATGTGGGTGACGAACCGGTCGGGCCGGTAGAACGCGGCGTCGTCGCTCGGGTCCGACCGGTCGAAGAACCCGCTCGGGAACCCGTGGTCATCGGGCATCGGTCGACGGTACCCGTCGGGCGGGGTCCGGCTCGGCTCGATCGAGTCAGCCTCCCTCAGTCGGGTTGAGGGCCGCTCGTCGCCTGGCCGACGTCGTAGGCCGAGACGCCGCCCTCGACGAGCACCTCCACGATCGGTTCGTCGCGGTCGTCGTACTCGGTGCGCAGGGCGCGGCTCATCACCGCGTGCATGTCGTAGAGCGCGGTGATGTAGGTGAGCTCGAGGATCTCCTCGTCGGACAAGTGGCGCTGCAGCGCGCCGAACACGTCGTCGGCCACCCGGCCCCCGTCGAGCACGAGCGCGTCGGTGTAGGCCAGCACCGCCCGCTCGCGCTCGTCGAAGCAGTCGGCCACCTGCCACGACCCGATGGCGGCGATGCGCTCCTCGGACATGCCGAGGGCCCGGCACGACTTGCAGTGCTGCGAGAACACGAACTGGCTTCCCCGCGCCCAGCCGGCGCGGGTCTGGCCCAGCTCCCGCAACGTCGGGTCGAGCAGCCGGCTCGGGCTCCGGTAGAGGGCGAAGCCGTCGACCGCGTGCTTCAGCACGTCGGGCACGAGGGCGAACACCGTCCACCAGTCACCCGGGGTGCCGGTGGCCGTGCCCGGCTCGGCGACCGGGTCACGGTCCGGGCCGAAGAGCAGGTCGTACATGACCGTCACGATGCGGGGGTTGTCGGCGGAGCGGGGGACCTGGCGCAGTCTGGGCATCGCAGAGTCCTATCGCGTTTCGCGGCGGCGTTCGCTCGCCGACAGGGCCTCAGATCGGGGCGGCCACCACGAAGGCCGAGCTTCGGGTGCTCTGGTCGAGGGGGGTGCCGGCCGGGTCGGTGGCCCGGCGGACAGCCCAGCCGACCGTGCGGAGCCGATCGGCGAGCTCGGCGCGGGGGATGGCCGACGCGAGCGGCTCGCCCATGCCCGACACCGCGGCACCGAGGCGGTCGCGCCGGTGCCGTTCGTCGTCGGACTCGGGCTCGATCGGCAACGTGATCGCAAGCCGGCTGCCGGCCCCGGCAGCCCGCGCCAGCGCGGCCAGCAGCGAAGCGACGGTGTCGGCGCCGAGGTAGCCGGCGACGCCCTCGCAGGTGAAGAGGGTCGCCGCCGAGGCGTCGTGGCCGGCGTCGGCGAGGGCGAGGGCGACGTCGTCGACGACGAAGTCGGCCGGCACGAAGGTCACGCCGGCCGTCGTGATCTGCAGCTCGTCGAGGCGGCCCCGCTTGTCGGACTGCGTCCCGGGGTGGTCGAGCTCGAACCACCGGACGGACGGTCGGGCGTAGCGCAGCGACCGACCGTCGAAGCCCGCGCCCACCGACACGGCCTGGCCGATCCCCGCACCGCCCTGGGGGTCGAGCGACCCCACGACGACGGTGTCGAAGAACGTGGTGCGGGCCTGGAGGTAGCGGGTCATGGGGGAAGGTTCGATGGCCAGACCGGCGGCGACGTCGGCCTGCAGCCGCTGATCGTCGTCGGCGCCCCGGGTCGAGGTCGCCCAGGGGCACGGCACCCGGCGGAACGACAGCCGGTGCGCGGCAACCCGCCGGGCCGTCATCGAGGCTTCGCCGTCGCGCATCGCGCTCCTCCGGATCGTTCGGTGCTCGGCACCCTACCGACGGTCGCGGGATGCGGAGGACGAGCTGCCGGCGAGGTGCGGGCGAGCGTCACGCGGCGGTCGTAGCGCTGGCAGGATGGCCCGATGAAGGTTCGGTTCGCGGTGTCGGTGGGGCTCGGTGGCCCCGACCCCGACCAGCTCGCCCAGATCGTGTCCGAGGCCGAGGCCGGCGGGTTCGACAGCCTGTGGTTCTCCGACCTCCCGATGCTGCCGGCCGCCGATCCGCTCCTCGCCGTCGCCTTCGCGGCCTCGCGGTCCGAGCGGCTGAAGCTCGGGGTCAACCTGGTGCCGTTCGGCCACGAGCCGTTCGTGTTCGCCCGGCAGGTGGCCCAGCTCGACCGGCTCACGAACGGGCGCCTGCTGGTGACGCTGGTGCCGGGCCTCGACCAGCCCGGGGAGCGGGCCGCTCTCGGCATCGCCGGTGCCCACCGGGGTCGGCTGCTCGACGGTCTGCTGCCGGACCTGCGGGCGTGGTGGGCCGGCCGGGCGATCGTTCCGGCCGGCGCCCCCGAGGGCACCCAGCCGGTGGCGTTGGCCGTGCGACCACAGCAGGATCCGCTCGAGGTCTGGCTCGGAGGGAGCGGTCCCGACGCCGTACGCCGGGCCGGTCGACTGGCCGACGGCTGGCTCGGGTCGCTCACCGCCGCACCGGACGAGATCGCGGCGATCCGCACCAGGATCGCGGACGAGGCCACCGCGGCCGGTCGTGCGATCGACCCCGAGCACTTCGGGCTGAGCATCCCCTACGCCCGCACGGCCGACGATCTCGCCGGCGCCGGCCAGCTCCGCCGGCTCCGACGCCCCGGTGATGTCGACCTCAGCGGGCTCGTCCCCGTCGGCCGGGAGGCCCTGCGGTCGCTGATCGGCCGATTGGTCGACGACGGGTTGTCGAAGTTCGTGGTGCGGTCGGTGGGGCCGATCGAGTCGTGGCCGGCCGAGCTCGAGTGGCTGGCCGACACGGTGCTCGATCTGCAGACCTGACGGCGGTCTCAGCGCCGGGGCCGGGTTCGGTCGAGCACCTCGGGATTGACGACGTTGGTGGGCGCACCGGCGGCGAAGGCGTTGATCTGGTCGAACACCGTGGAGAACTGCAGCTCCCACTCCTCGCGGGTGACGTAGCCGAGGTGCGGGGTGCAGATGGCGTTGTCGAGCTGCAGCAGTGGGTCGCCGGGATCGGTCAGCGGCTCGGAGTCGAACACGTCCACCGCGGCCGACCCCGGCCGGCCGGCGCGCAGGGCGGCCACGAGCGCGCCGGGCTCGATGAGCCCGGCCCGGCTGGTGTTCACCAGCACCGAGGTCGGCTTCATGCGGGCCAGGTCGTCGGCGGTGACGATCCCCCGCGTGGCGTCGACCAGGCGGAGGTGCAGCGACACCACGTCGGCGGTGCCGAAGAGCTCGTCCTTGCTCCCGGCGACCGCATGGCCGTCGGCCCGGGCCCGCTCCCGCGACTCGGGTCCCGACCAGACCAGCACGCCCATGCCGAACGCATGGCCGTAGCCGGCGATCACCCGGCCGATGCGCCCGTAGCCGAAGATGCCGAGCGTCTTCGAGCGGAGGGTGTGGCCGACACGGGTCTGCCAGCGTCCGGCCTTCAGGGCCTCGACCTGGCCGGGCAGGTCGCGCGCCGCGCTCATGATCAGGGCCCACGTCAGCTCGGCGGTGGCGTAGGACGGGGTGCCGGCGTGCAGGTCCGAGGACACCACGACGCCGAGGCGGGTGCAGGCCGCGACGTCGATGTGCGGGTAGGCGCTGCGCTGGCTGATGAGGCGCAGGTTCGGGAGGCGCTCGAGCAGGGCGGCGCCGATCCGGGTGCGCTCACGGATCAGCACCAGGGCCTCGGTGTCGGCCAACCGGTCGGCGAGCCGGTCGACGTCGGGCTCGTGGTCGTTCCAGACGGTGACGTCGTGGCCGGCCAACGTGGCGAAGCAGTCGAGCGTGCGGAGCGTGTCGACGTAGTCGTCCAGCACGGTGACCTTCACGGCGCGACCTCCCAGGCGAGCGGATCCCGGCAACTTGTATTCTACTTGTCTCTATCGTGTCGCGACGGTGGGCAATCGGTTCCTCCGCTTCGGGCCGGCGTCCGTATCCTCGGCCCATGGCCCGGCGCAGCAGATCCCGATCGACGCGCCGGGGCCCGGGGCCGAGATCGAGCCGCGGCTCGAACGGCAGGCGCCGGCCGATCGACCCGGCCGAGCTCCAGCGGCGCGTCGAGCTGCGCCGAATGAACGTCCCGGAGGTTCGCTATCCCGAAGAGCTGCCCGTGTCGCAACGGCGCGACGAGATCGCGGAGGCCATCCGCGACCACCAGGTGGTGATCGTCGCGGGCGAGACCGGCTCGGGGAAGACGACCCAGCTGCCCAAGATCTGCATGGAGCTGGGCCGGGGGGTGGAGGGCATGATCGGTCACACCCAGCCCCGGCGCCTGGCGGCCCGTACCGTCGCCGACCGCATCGCCGAGGAGCTGGGCGTCGAGCTGGGCGGGGCCATCGGGTTCGCGGTCCGGTTCACCGACCAGGTGGGCGACGCCACGCTGGTGAAGCTGATGACCGACGGCATCCTGCTGGCCGAGCTGCAGCGCGATCGCCTGCTGTCGGCCTACGACACGATCATCGTGGACGAGGCCCACGAGCGGAGCCTCAACATCGACTTCATCCTCGGCTACCTCGCCCGGCTGCTGCCCCGACGGCCCGACCTCAAGGTCATCATCACCTCGGCCACCATCGAGACCGACCGGTTCTCGGCCCACTTCGGCGGGGCGCCGGTGATCGAGGTGACCGGTCGCACGTACCCGGTCGAGGTGCGGTACCGGCCGCTCGATCCGTCCTCCGCCGACGACGACCGGAGCGACGCGGAGCCCCGAGACCAGATCGGTGCCATCGTCGACGCCATCGGCGAGCTGCGGCGCGAGAAGCCCGGCGACGTGCTCGTGTTCCTCGCCGGCGAGCGCGACATCCGCGACACCGCCGACGCGCTGCGCGACCTGGACCTGCCCGAGACCGAGGTCGTGCCGCTCTACGCCCGGCTGTCGCTGGCCGAGCAGCACCGCGTGTTCGCGCCCCACCGCGGCCGGCGCATCGTGCTGGCCACCAACGTGGCCGAGACGTCGCTGACGGTGCCCGGCATCCGCTACGTCGTCGACGTGGGCACCGCCCGCATCTCGCGCTACAGCCCGCGGCTCAAGGTGCAGCGGCTGCCGATCGAGCCCGTGTCGCAGGCGTCGGCCGACCAGCGGGCCGGCCGGTGCGGGCGGGTCGCCGACGGCATCTGCATCCGGCTCTACGCCGAGGACGACTTCGACGCCCGCCCCGAGTTCACCGACCCCGAGATCCTGCGCACCAACCTGGCGTCGGTCATCCTGCAGATGACGGCCATCGGGCTGGGCGACATCGCCGCCTTCCCCTTCATCGACCCTCCGGACCGCCGGGCCGTCGCCGACGGCATCAACCTGCTGATCGAGCTGGGCGCGCTCGAGACAGGCGCCCGGGACGGGCACCAGCGGCTCACCGCCGTGGGTCGCAAGCTGGCCCGGCTGCCGGTCGACCCCCGCTTCGGGCGCATGGTGCTCGAGGCCGACCGCAACGGCTGCCTGCGTGAGGTGCTGATCATCGCGTCGGCCCTCTCGATCCAGGACCCGCGCGAGCGACCGACCGACCAGGCGGCCGCGGCCGACCAGCTCCACGCCCGCTTCGCCGACCCCACGTCGGACTTCCTCGCCTTCGTCAACCTCTGGGCCTACGTCCGCGAGCAGCAGCGCGAGCTGTCGTCGAGCGCCTTCCGCCGCCTGTGCCGGCGCGAGCACCTCAACTTCCTGCGCGTGCGGGAGTGGGCCGACGTGCACTCGCAGCTACGTCGGGTGGTGGCCGACCTCGGCATGACCCAGAACTCCGTGCCGGCCGACGCCGACCTGGTTCACCGCTCGCTCCTGGCCGGTCTGCTGTCGCACATCGGCCAGAAGAACCGCGAGACCCGGGAGTACCTCGGCGCCCGCCAGTCGCGGTTCGCCATCTTCCCCGGCTCGTCGTTGTCGAAGAAGCAGCCCGACTGGGTGATGGCGGCCGAGCTGGTCGAGACGTCGCGACTGTGGGCCCGGACCGCGGCGCGCATCCAACCCGAATGGGCCGAGACCCTGGCCGGCCACCTGGTGAAGCGCAGCTACAGCGAGCCGTACTGGTCGAGCACCCGGGCCGCGGCCATGGTGCACGAACGGGTCACGCTCTACGGCCTGCCCATCGTCGCCGACCGCCTGGTGGGCTACGGCCAGGTCGATCCCGAGCACGCCCGGGAGCTGTTCGTGCGCCATGCCCTGGTCGAGGGCGAGTGGAAGAGCCACCACCGGTTCGTGGCCGAGAACCGGGCCCTGCTGGAGGAGCTGGAGGAGCTGGAGAGCCGGTTCCGCCGCCACGACCTGGTGGTCGGCCTCGACGACCTCGAGCGGCTCTACGACGAGCGGGTGCCTTCCGATGTGGTCTCCGGCCGCCACTTCGACTCGTGGTGGAAGAAGGCCCGCCGCACCCGACCCGACCTGCTGACGTTCACCGCCGACGACCTGCTCCACGACGCGGTCGACGAGCTCGACGAGACGGCCTTCCCCGCCGTGTGGACCCAGGGCGACCTGACCTTCGGGCTGAGCTACGCCTTCGAGCCGGGCTCGACCGAGGACGGCGTGGCCGTGCACATCCCGGTGGCGGTGCTCAACCAGGTGCGTCCCGTCGGCTTCGACTGGCAGGTGCCCGGGCTGCGGGAGGAGCTGGTGGCCGAGCTGATCCGCTCGCTGCCCAAGCCGTTGCGCCGGAACCTGGTGCCGGTGGCCGAGACGGCCCGGGCCTTCCTCGACCGGGTGGCCGGCGACGGCGTCGACCCCGACCGCGAGCCGCTGCTCGACGCGCTCGAGCGCGAGCTGGGTCACCTGGGTGGCGAGCGCATCGCGCGGGGCGACTGGCACGTCGACCGACTGCCTCCGCACCTGCGGCTGTCGTTCCTGGTGGTCGACGACGAGGGCACGCCCCTGGCCCAGGGCGAGGACCTGGGCGCGTTGAAGGTGGCCCTCGTCGGCGAGGTGCGGGAGGCGATCGCCGAGGTCGGCACGGCCACCGGCGTCGAGCAGTCCGGCCTGACGGCGTGGAGCTTCGGGCCCATCGAGCACCTCGTCGAGCGCGAGTACGGCGGCCAGACCGTGAAGGCGTACCCCGCGCTGGTCGACGACGGTGACAGCGTGGCCATCCGGCTGCTCGATTCGGAGGCAGAGCAGTACGCGTCGATGTGGGCCGGCGTCCGTCGACTCCTGCGGCTGACCATCCCGCTGTCGCTCAAGGCGGTGCAGGGCGGGCTCACCAACGAGATCCGCCTCGCCCTCGGGTGGAGCCCCTACCCGAGCCCGGCCGACCTGCTCGACGACTGCGTGTCCTGCGCGCTCGACGAGCTGATGGCCGAGAGCGCGGTCGGAGCCGACGGGGGAGTGGTGTGGGATGCGGTGGCCTTCGACCAGCTGCGCGAGGCGGTCCGCCCCCGGCTGCAGAGCCTCGTCGCCACTGTGGTCGGTGACGTCGCCCGGGTGCTGGCCACGAACCGTGACGTGGGTCGCAAGCTCGAGCGCATGACCGCGCCGGCCTCGGCCGCCACGGTCGGCGACGTGGCCGCCCAGCGCGACGCGCTCGTCTACGACGGGTTCGTCTCCGGCATCGGGCGGAGCCGCCTGGCCGATCTCGACCGCTACCTGCGGGCCATGCTCGTCCGCCTCGACAAGCAGCCCGACGCGCCGGGTCGGGACCGGGACGCCATGGCCGTCGTGCACCGCGTGCAGCAGCGCTACTACGAGGTGCTCGACGGCCTTCCGGCCGGTGTGGCGCCGTCACCCGAGCTCATCGACGTCGCCTGGATGATCGAGGAGCTCCGGGTCAGCCTGTTCGCGCAGACCCTGGGCGCGACCCGCTCGATCTCCGAGAAGCGGGTGCTCCAGGCGATCGCCGCCGCCGGAGGCGAGACCGCCCGGTAGCGGGGCGAGCCGCCCACCGATCAGGTGGCCGAGTCTCCTCGTTGGAGAGACTCATCGGCCGAGAGGTCGTCGGGCTCGGGGGCGGCGATCCAGGCGCCGATGGCGATCGGGAGCCACACGAGCGCGGCGACGATGGGCACGGCACCGAGCGCGAACAGGTCGCCGGACCACTGCTCGCCGCTCGGGAGGAAGACCACCTCGCCGAACAGCGCGACCAGGAGGCAACCGGCCGCGGCGGTGAGGTAGCACCGGCGGTCCGCCCCGAGCAGCCAGCCGGCCAGCGCGCCGACGGCGAGCAGCCCGACGAGGACGGCCGGGATGACGACGAGCGACCCCCCGAACACGGCCACGATGGCGACGAGCACCACGGCCGACGCGGCGACCGCCCCGCCCACCGCGAGCCGGCGACGGGCGCGGACCATCGCCACGACGACCGCCCCGAGCCCGACCGCGGCCCCGGCGACGCCGAGCCAGGCCGTCCCGTGGAGCTGCGCACTCGCGGCGACGAGTGCCGTGCCGGGTGCTGGTCCCATCGGCAGGCCTCCTGACGACACCGCGACGCTATCGGAGCGCCTTCGCCGGGCCAAGCCATCGGGGACGTTCGACCCTTGAGCGGCTCGGGTCGATCCTGGACAATGCCGACACGGCAACGACGCGAGGTGTGGACATGAGCCAGGCTGTCAACGACCCGCCAGCCCCCGACGGACCCGCCCCACGGCGCCGGGTGCCAGTCGGCGCGATCGTCCTGATCGTGGTGGGGGCCGCCCTGTGCCTGCTCGCCCTGGCGCCCACCGCGGCCGGAGGGGTCCTGCTCTGGGCCCACACGACGCAGCGGGACGCCGACGGGTACTTCACCACGTCGACCGAGCGGTTCGAGACCACGTCGTACGCGGTCACGTCGGACGAGGTCGACCTGGGTCGGGACCGCGGTTCGAGCGATCGGGTCGCCGATCTGGGTGCGCTGGCCCGGGTGCGCCTGCGGGTCGAGTCGACGGGTGAGGCACCGGTGTTCGTCGGGATCGGGCGTCGAGACGACGTCGACCGGTACCTCCAGGGCGTCGGCATCGCCCAGGTGCAGCGGGTCCGCTTCGATCCCTTCTCCGTCGACTACCGCTACCGCGACGGCGGCGCGCCCTCGACGCGACCCGCGGATGCGGGCATCTGGGTCGCGTCGGCCGAAGGGTCGGGCGCGCAGACGCTCGAGTGGGATCTCCAGTCCGGGCAGTGGTCGGTGGTGGTGATGAACGCCAACGGCTCCGCCGGCGTGAGCGTGGACGCCTCCGCTGGGGCCAAGGCCTCGTGGGTGCTCCCCGTCGGCATCGGGCTGCTGGCCGGTGGTCTGCTCGTGGTGGTGATCGGCGCGGTGATGGTCGTGGTGGGGGTCATCTCCCTCGCCCGCCACACCGACGTCGAGCTGGCGGGCCCGGAACCGGCAGGTGGTCGACCGGTCCGGCTGCAGGGCCGCCGCGACGAGCCGCTCAACCGCTGGTTGTGGCTGGTGAAGTGGCTGCTGCTCATCCCGCACCTCATCGTGCTGGTGGTGCTGTGGTTGGCCTTCTGGGTGGTGACGGTGATCGCGTTCTTCGCGGTGCTGTTCACCGGGCGCTACCCCCGGTCGCTGTTCGACTTCAACGCCGGCGTGCTGCGGTGGACGTGGCGGGTCACCTTCTACGGGTACAGCGCGCTCGGCACCGACCGGTACCCGCCGTTCAGCCTGGGTCACGAGCCCGACTACCCCGCCACCCTCGAGATCGCCTACCCCGAGCACCTCAGCCGCGGGCTGGTGCTGATCAAGTGGTGGCTGCTCGCCATCCCCCACTACCTGGTGCTGTCGATCATCGGTGGCGGGCTGTTCATCGGGTTCGGCGGGCGCGCCGCGGTGACCCTGCCCTTCGGTGGGCTGCTCGGCATCCTGGTCGTCGTGGCGGCGGTGGCGCTGCTGTTCACCGGTCGCTACCCCGACGGCGTCTACGACTTCGTGCTCGGACTCGACCGCTGGGTCTACCGGGTCATCGCCTACGTCGCCCTGATGCGGGACGAGTACCCGCCGTTCCGGCTCGACCAGGGCGGCGAGGAGCCCGAGTCGGTCCCCTCGGACGCCTGAGCCCTCCGTACGCTGAGCCCTCCGTAAGCCGAGCCCTTCGTACGCTGAGACCCACCCACATCGGTGCACCGGCATCCGTGCCGTGGTGTGCCCGAGCCGATGGAGCGAACGACCGCCGTGAAGAAGTCCGAGAAGAAGCACAAGACGAAGGTGACCTTCGAGCTGCCGGCCGAGGTCGGTGCGGAGCGGGTCGTCGTCGTCGGTGAGTTCAACGACTGGTCCCTCGTGGCCGACCCGCTCAAGCGGCGCAAGGACGGCTCCTTCCACACCGAGCTCAGCCTGCCCAAGGGTCGCCGCTGGCGCTTCCGCTACCTGGTCGACGGGTGGCGCTGGGAGAACGACTGGGCGGCCGACGACTACGAGCCGAACGACCACGGATCCGACGACTCGGTCGTCATCACCTGAGCGATCCGTGCCGACGCCGATCCCACCCGGGTCAGTCGGCGACGGCGAAGAGGTGCTGGGGCTCGGGAATGCCCTTGAGGGTGTGCGTGCCCCGATCGAGGAACTCGATGCCCGAGCCGGCCACCAGGTCGCGCACGGTGCGGGAGACGAGGATCTCGCCCGGGCGGGCCCGGGCTTCGATGCGGGCACCGATGTGGGCGGCGATGCCGACGATGTCGGTGTTGCGGCGCTCGATCTCGCCGGCGTGCAGGCCGGCCCGCATCTCGAGGCCCAGCACCCGGAGGCCGTCGCGCACGGCGGCCGCGCACCGGATGGCGCGGGCAGGACCGTCGAAGGTGGCGAGGAACCCGTCCCCGGTGTGCTTGATCTCGTCACCCGAGCCGGTCTCGATGGCCTCGCGCACGAGGCGGTCGTGGCGGTCGAGCACCTGGCTCCACCGCTTGTCGCCGATGCGGCTGGCCAGGGCGGTCGACTCGACGAGGTCCGTGTAGAGGACCGTGGCCATCACCCGGTCGTCGGTGGGCACCGGCCGCTCACCCGTGACGAACTCCTCGATCTCGACCATGAGCGCGTCGGGATCGCCGGTGAACAGGAAGTCGGCCGAGCCGGGCAGCTCCACCAGCGTCGATCCGGCGATGTGATCGGACAGGAACCGGGCGTGGGCGGTGCCGATCCACGCGTCCTTGCGGCAGATCACGAGCGACGGGCACTGGATCGACGGCAGGGCCGAGCGCACGTCGACCGAGAACAGCCAGCGGCGCATGGTCATCGAGGTGATCGGGCTGGCCGCCGTGCGCACGTAGGCCTGCCACCACGCCTCGAGGGCCTCGGTGACGGTCTCACCGGCGAGGAGGTGCACCGACGCGGCCGGCATGTACGGCGTGTCGAGCATCTGCTCCTGCAGGTGATGGGGGACGCCGATGTGGAAGTCGTCGGTGCCGCCGAGCCGGGCCCACGCGTTGACGAAGACCAGACCCGACACCCGCTTGGGGTGGGTGGCGGCGAACAGCGCGGCCATCGGCCCTCCGGATCCCTTGCCGATGATCACGGCCTGCTCGATGCCGAGGGCGTCGAGCACGCAGCGCAGGTCGTCGACCCACTCCTCGAGGGTGGGCAGCATCGAGAGCTGCACCGGGTCGGACAGACCGATGCCCCGCTTGTCGAACGTGACCAGGTGGCTGAAGCTCGACAGCCGATCGAGCACGGGGCGGAACGGTGAGTCGGCGCGCCACAGGTCGCCCTGGTGGCTGAACCAGTCGCTGACCAGCACCACGTGAGGCGGACCGGACCCGCAGTGGCGGTGGGCCACGAAGCCATCGTGCGTGGGCGCGTATTCGACGGGCGACGGTTGGGGCAAGGGTGCTCCGTGTGGAAGGCTGACGTGAATGTACCGGTCGCAGCCGGTGGCCGGGGGTGGGAGGCGAGCACGGTGCCTTACGTCGTGGCGTTCATCGAACAGGCGAACCAGATCTTCGGTCCCTCGGATGCATTCGATCCCGAGGCTCTGCTCCGCGCCCTCGACGGCGTCGACGCGGTGCGAGAGGGCATCGAGCGCTTCGCGCTGCTCGACGCCATCGAGGACGAGGGCAATCAACAGGTGGCGAGGGAGTTCCTGGAGCTGCTGCCCCGGTCGCTCGACGCCGCCATCCTCGCCGCGTTGCGCAGCGCCCTCGAGCGAGGCCTGCCGACGCAGTTCACGTGGAAGCCGGGCTACGCGTTCGAGCTCTGCCTGTGGGAGTCGACCACCTACGAGAAGGACGAGGGCCGGTGGGTCGGCCTGGTCAACATCATGATCATCTCGCCCGACCCACCCGAGGAGCCCGCCGGGGCCAGCGCCTCGTAGCACGCGACCCTCGGGCCGCGGCCGCACGGGAGGAGCGATCGGATGTCGACGACGGCGTGGTCAGAGGGATCGATCGCGGCGCTGCTGGCCGGGGTCACGTGGCGCCAGCCCCTGGTGGCGGACGACGGCAAGTCGGGCAACGTGCTCGAGCGGGTCGAGATCGACGGTGTTCGCTACGTGGTGAAGCACCAGTCGGTCGAGGCGGACTGGATCATGCGGGTCACCGGCGATCGGGTGTTCTGGCCCCACCGCCTCTGGCGCGACGGCCTGCTCGACCGGGTTCCCCCGAGCATCGACCACGCGGTCGTGGCCATGGCGGTCGACGGCCAGGGTCCGGGAGCCCAGCTGGCGATCCTCATGCGCGACGTCGGCGCGTCGCTGATCCCCGAGGGCGACGACCCGGTGCCGGTCGAGGTGCACGAGGGGCTGCTCGACGACATGGCCGAGCTGCACGCGACCTTCTGGGGTTGGCACGACGAGCTGGGCCTGCAGACGATGCCGCAGCGACTGGCCATGTTCGCGCCCGCCACCATCGCACCCGAGCTGCGCGTGGCGGGCGGGCCCGATGCGGTGCCGGTGCCGATCCGCGTGGCGGACGAGGGGTGGCGCCGGCTCCCCGAGGTGGCTCCCCGGCTCGCGTCGCTGGTCATCCCCTTCCACGACGACCCGACGCCCCTCATCGACGCCCTCGCCTCCACGCCGTCGACCTTCGTCCACGGTGACTGGAAGATGGGCAACCTCGGGCGCCACGCCGACGGCCGCACCGTCCTGATCGACTGGGCCTACCCCGGCGCGGCCCCCGGCTGTTGGGACCTCATGTGGTACCTCGCCCTCAACCGGGCCCGCCTGCCGCAGTCGAAGGAGCAGTCGATCGACCGCTACCGCGCCGCGCTGGAGGCGGCCGGCATCGACACCTCCGGGTGGTGGGAGCGCCAGCTCGGGCTGTCGCTGATCGGGATGATGGTCGTGTTCGGGTGGGAGAAGGCGGTCGGCGACGCCGACGAGCTGGCCTGGTGGGAGGGCCACGCCCTCGCCGCATCGCGTTGGCTCCCCTGACCCCCGGCGGAGGGTCCGTCGACAAGTCGCGATCAAGTCTCCTGCAAGGGTCGGGGGTCATGGTGGAGACTGTCCCTCGACGGCCTCACGGACTCGAGCTGCCATGAACCCGCTGTTCACGACCACCATGCACTGGGCCGAGGTGCCGGCCCCGCCCGAGCGGGTGTGGGCGGCCATCACGTCGACCGACGAGCCCTCCCCGGCGTACTTCGGCCTGTGGGTGACGTCGAGGTGGAAGGTCGACCACGCGGTCACGCTGACCTCCGCCCTCGCCGCCACCTCGACCCGGGGGGTGGTGCTCACGGCCGACCGCCCGGTCCGCCTCGTGCACAGCCTCGGCGTGGGCGACGACGCGTCGGATCACGGCGTCGAGTGCACCACGTGGGTGACCTGGGAGTTGCACCCCGTGGCCGGCGGCACGCTGGTCACCCTCACGATCGACGACCTGCTCCCCGACGGGGACGAGCCCGACGACTCCGGCCCGGCCATGCTCCAGGGCCTCGTCGCCCGGTTCAGCGGCGAGCTGTCGCAGCACTGAACGCCCGCCACCACGGCGGTACGGTGCACCGGTGAGCGATGAGCAGGCCGACCCGGCGGACGAACCGGTGAAGGCGTCGGCGGTGACCCTCGACGTGGCGGGCCACACGATCGACGTGTCCAACCCGGACAAGGTCTTCTTCACGGCGCGGGGCGACACCAAGCTCGACCTGGTGCAGTACTACCTCGACGTCGAGGGCCCGATCCTCGACGCCATGGGCGGCCGACCGGTGCTGCTGCAGCGGTTCCCCAACGGTGCCAGCGGCAAGTCGTTCTTCCAGAAGCGGGTGCCCGAGAAGCGGCCCGACTGGCTGGCCACCGCCATCGTCTCGACGCCGAACGGCACCGAGTCCGAGGCTCTCGTGATCGCCGACATCGCCCACGTGGTCTGGGCCGTCAACCTCGGGTGCCTCGGGTTCCACGTCTGGCCGTCGAAGGCGGCCGACCTCGACCACGCCGACGAGCTGCGCATCGACCTCGATCCGACGCCCGGCATCGTGTTCGACCAGATCCGTGAGGCGGCCGGCGAGGTGAGGGCGCTGCTCGACGAGCTCGGCATCGTCGCCCACCCGAAGACCAGTGGGAGCAAGGGCCTGCACATCTACGTGCGGCTGCAGCCCCGGTGGGACTCCTACCAGGTGCGGGCCGCGGCGGTGGCCCTCGCCCGCGAGCTCGAGCGCCGCCGACCCGACCTGCTGACGGCAGCCTGGTGGAAGGAGGAGCGGGGCCAGCGCGTGTTCGTCGACTTCAACCAGAACGCGCCGCACAAGACGATCTTCGGTGCCTGGTCGGTGCGGCCCCGCGTCGGCGCCCAGGTGTCGACGCCGATCACGTGGGACGAGGTCGCCACGGTGCAACCCGACGATCTCACCATCGCCACCGTGCCCGAACGGGTGGCGCGCCTCGGCGACCCGTGGGCCGACATGGTCGACCACCCCCAGTCGATCGAGCCCCTGCTGGCGTGGTCGGAGCGGGACATGGCGGCCGGCCTCATGGACGCCCCGTGGCCGCCCGTCTATCCCAAGCAGCCCAACGAGCCACCCCGTGTCGCACCCAGCCGGGCCAGGAAGGACCCCGAGGAGCCGTAGTCCGCGTCCCGGACCACTGCGCAACCTGTCCCGTGAGCGACGTGCCTGGCGTCGGTGGTGGGACAGGTTTCCAACAGGTCAGCTGGGGCCGGGTCAGCCGGGGCCGGGTTCGTCCGTCGGCTCGGCCTCCATGGCGGCGAGGACCTCGGCGAGCATCTCGTCGAGGCTGGGCAGGCCGGGCACGTCCCGGTTCACCTCGGGAGCGAGCTTCTGGGCGATGAGCTCCCAGCGGGCCACGGCCAGATCGAGGAAGTCGTCGTGGGGGAGCACCCAGAAGCGCTCGTCGATCACCGCGTCGGCGACCGCATCGGCGATGGCGGCGGGCGTGGTGGCCTCGGCCAGCGCTCGCTCGACGTGCTTGCCCATCACCGAGAAGGCGAGGCCGTCGTCGGGGACCTCACCCTGGGCGGTGGGCCAGTTGCGCTCGGCCCGCATGAGGTCGGTGCGGACCCACCCCGGGCACAGCACGCTCACGCCGACCGGCATACCCGTCTGGCGCATGTCGAGGAACAGGTCCTCGGAGATGGCGACGGCCGCGTGCTTGCTGGCGTCGTAGGACGCGCCGAAGCCCGGCATGAGACCGGCGATCGAGGCGGTGTTGACGATGTGACCTCCTCCGCCCTCGACCAGCAGGGGCAGGAAGGCGCGGATGCCGTGGACGATGCCCCAGAAGTTCACCCCCATCACCCACTCCCAGGTCGAGAGCGGACCGGCCCACGGATCGGCCTTCGACACGACACCGGCGTTGTTGCACACCAGATGGACGGACCCGAACCGCTCGACCGCGGCCGCGGCCAGCGCCTGCACGGCGGCCTCGCTGCTCACGTCGGTGACCACGGCCAGCGTTTCGACGCCCTGGGCGGCGATGCGCTCGGCCGCCGCGTCGAGCGCCTCGGCTTCGATGTCGGCCAGCACCACGTGCATCCCGCTCTTGGCGAACCGTTCGGCCAGCGCGTAGCCGATCCCGCTGGCGGCCCCGGTGACGACCGCGACCTTCCCTGCCTCGAGCTCCATTCGCCCTCCCCTGTGAACCGGCGGCCCCCTGCGCGTCGGACGCCCGACCCTAGCCACGCGGTCGCTCACCCGCTGCCGATCGCCACCCGCCCCCAAACTCCGAACCTGTCCCATGTGAGCGCCCGAACGGGCCGGGGTGTGGGACAGGTTCACCAGCGACACCGAACGTGTCCCAGTTGAGCGCCCGAACGGACCCGGACGTGGGACAGGTTCGGGTGGTCAGGTCAACGGCTCGGAGGGGACGCCGAAGTGCTCCTGGTAGGCGCGAGAGCGTTGGCGGAGCTCGTCGGGGTCGAGGCCGGTGTCGGCGAACGAGTAGCGGCTGCCGCCGCCCCCGCCGTCGCCGGGGTTGGCCTCGAGGAACGCCCGCATGCGGGCCTCGGCCTCGGCGGTGAGCTGCAGGTCGAGCTGGTCGTAGAGCGCACCGATGGTGGCCAGGGGGTCGGCCACGAAGTCGGTGAACTGCACGTCGGCCACCTGACCCGGGGGCAGCGTGCCGTCGAGGCGCGCCGCCATCGACCGGTCGAGCCCCTCGAAGTTGTCCTCGCAGTACTCCGCGGCGGCCTCGGTGATGGAGGTCTCGTCGCTCGTCATCTGGCGCAGGTGGGCCATGAGCGCGCTGACCGAGGCCACGACCTTGAGCGGGTCACGATGGGTCTGCACGACGACGGCATCGGGGTATTCGGCCAGCAGCGCCCCGAGGCTCCAGAGGTGCGCCGGCGACTTGAGCAGCCACCGGTCGCCCGGATGCTCGGACTGCAGGTGCTGCAGGAACATCCGGTGCCACCGGTAGGCCGGGGCCATGTCGGCCTCGTACAGCAGCCAGCGGTCGTACTCCGGCGTGTGGTACTGCGTGGGGAAGATCATGCTGCGGAAGTCGCTGGCGGTGATGCGCACGCACTCCTGGGCCAGGCGGGCGCCCATCGGGTGGAAGGCGGTGAACCCGGGGATGAGCGAGTCGGCCATGTCGATGGTGGCCTGCACCTCGTCGATGCGGGGGTCGGTCTCGTAGGTGGCAGTGGTCGGCGGCGGCAGGGGGCGGTCGACCTCCCAGGCGAGCGGCGCCCGGTGGGCGGGGTCCTGGGCGAGCAGGTCGTAGAGGATCGTGGTGCCGGTGCGGGGCTGGCCGACGATGACGAGCGGACGGGTGATCGGGCCTTCGGCCACGGTCGGATGGGTCTTGCGCCAGTCGATGATGCCGAGCCGGTTGCTGAGGTAGTCGACGATCTCGCCCTCGGCGATGGCCACGCCCAGCTCGTGCAGGTGCCCGTGCGCGTTCAGGTCGGCGATCAGCCGGTCGAGGCCCTCCTGCCAGGTGTCGGCGCCGAAGTCGTCGAGGCCGGTGGCCTGCACCGCGGTGCCGACGAGTTGATCGGCCGGCGCGACCGGGAGCGGGTCGGTGGTCATGGGGCGATCTCGCCGACGGGCAGCACCTGGGTGGTGACAGCAGGGGCGTCGGGGTTGTCGAGCCACCGCAGGGTGACGAATCCACGGTGGCGTCCGCCCGTGTCGAGCCAGTTCGGCACGCCGGGATCGGTGGCGGCCACGACCACCCGCACCCGGTCGTGGTCGCTCCCGTCGGCCCCTTCGTCCGGCCTCGGTCGAGGCACGGCGTGGGCGTTGGTCAGCGAGCTGCGCCGGCGGCGGACGTCGATGCACTCGTGCCAGATGTTCTCCACGGTGACGCTCCAGTAGCGGGTGTCGGGCGGGACGATGTCGATCACCAGCGCCTCGCCGTCGCGCAGACGGAACGTGCCGAGCATGTAGAGGTTGTCAGGTGTGGTGTCGGCCGCGCCGAGCTCGGCGGCTTCGGCGGTGGCGAGCCGGTTGGGCTGCTCGAGCAACTCCGGGCGGATGGTGCGGTGCAGCGTCGTGAGCTTGACGATGGTCCAGGCCATGGTCGTGAACTGCTCGGCCACGGCGTCGTCGGTGGGGAGCCCGGGCCGGCCGATCGGGTCGAGCGGCGCGATGGCCAGCTCGGCCAGGGCTTCGGTGCCCCGGTCGGCGACGTACTGGCGGACGACGATGGCCGAGGCGTCGGCCGGGATCGGCACCCAGGGCGCCCCGGCCAGCTCGCCCTCCGACGGCTCGTCGACGGCCAGCACGAACTCGTAGCGACCGTCGTCATCGACCACGAGATCGGTGTCGGAGACGTAGGCGGCCATGCGTCGGGGCGTGAGCCCGGCGCCGGCCAGCACCTGGAAGCCGAGGTAGCAGACCGTGCCACGGTGGCCGCTGACGCGGTAGCGATGGGCGCCGTCGATCATGGCGAGGTGGTACTCGCCGTCGGGGTTGGGTCCGCCGATCAGCCGGGCCTCCGTGTTCATGCTGAAGAACCAGGGCGACTCGCCGTCGACGTCGAGCGACAGCTCCGAGCACAGCGCGCTGGCCCGCCCCAGCACCCGCAGCCCCTCGACCAGCTCGAGCTCCGTCTCGGCATCGGCCTGCACCATCGCCGTCATGTCGTCGAGCATCCTGCGCACGAAGGCCCACGCCTCGAGCGTGCGCCCCGCGGTCGACCCGCCCGTCGGCGCGCCGCTCCCGACGTCGGTCCCCGCGTCGTCCCCCTGGTCGGTCATGCCCGGATCATGTCACCGATGTCGCCAGGAACCGCTCGAAGGCGGCGTCGACGCCCCGGCGGTCGCCGCTGGCCAGCAGGTCGAGCAGGAGGCCACGCATCAGGGCGACGCCGATCCGCACCTCGGCTCGGGCCTGGGCCGCCGGTGTGCCCCGCGCCCGTTCGACCTCGACCATGGGCTCGACCCAGTCGCTGATGATCCCTTCGAGCAGGCCGGACTCGGCGCCGTCCGCGGTGAGCGCCTGGCCGCAGACCTGGAAGAAGAGGCGCACCTGGTCGGACGCCTCGGGGGCCGACACCTGCCGCCACACCCGCCGCATGACATCGGCCCGGCCCAGGCCCGGGTCGGCGGCGAAGGCCTCGATCATCAGGCGCTGCTCGGTCTCGAAGGCGCGGATGATCTCGACGAACAGCTGCTGCTTCGACCCGAAGTGGTAGAGCAGCATGCGGTGACTCGTGCCCAGCGCGGTGGCCAGCTCCCGCAGGCTGAGGTCGGCGAACCCGTGCTGGGAGATGTAGGCGGCGGCGCCGTCGAGCAGGCGGTCGCGACTCGTCGGGTTCGACATGATCGGACTGTACCATTTGGTACAGATGGGGTAGGATGTACCACGTGGTACACAGGCTGAGGAGGCTGACATGAAGACCCACGTGATCGAACGACGGGCCACCACCACCGCGGACGCCGAGACCGTGTTCACCCTGCTGACCGACGGCCTGTCCTGGCCGACCTGGTCGCCGCTCGGCACCGCCGAGATCGAGCGCCCGTCCCCCGACGGTCCCGGCGGCGTGGGCGAGCGGCGCCTCTTCGTCACCAGGGGGATGAGGTCGCACGAGGAGGTGGTCGTGGCCGACCGGCCGAACCACTTCGCCTACGTGCTGCGCAAGGGGCTGCCGCTGAAGGACTACCGGGCCGACATCACGATGACGCCGGCGGCCCGGGGCACCGGTACCGACATCATGTGGCGCTCGACCTTCGGGGCCAAGATCCCGCTCACCGGGTGGCTCGTGCGGTGGCAGCTCGGCGGGTTCATCGGCGACGTGGTCGCCGGGCTGGCCGCCCGGGCCTCGACCACGGTCTCCGGCTGATTCAGGCGCGCCCGGCCGACGCGCCGGGTTCGCTCGACCCGTCGGGTCCTTCCGGGGCCCGGGCCCGGCGCGCCGCTTCGCGGGCGATGGTGGTCTCGACCTGGGTGTTGAGCTTGGCGCCCTTGGGCCAGCCCGCGTAGTGCGTGAGGAAGATGACGATCTCGCGCAGCTCGTCGGGAGTCAGCTCCTCGTTGCCGAGCGCGGCGCCGAGCTGCAGGTCGAGCACGTCGTCGAGCCCGAATCCCACCAGCAGGCCGAGCAGGAGCAGCCGCCGGTCGCGGAACGTCAGCCCGTCCCGTGTCCAGATCTCGGCGAAGAGGTGGTCGGCGGTGTACCCGAAGAAGTCGCCCGGCCCGTCGGCGACCTCCTCCCAGCCGTAGACCCGGGCCATCACGTCCAGGCCGAGCTGTCGCTTGTCGTCGGTCATACGGTCTGCTCCTCGGGATCGCGGGCATCGTCGGGATCATCGCCGGGATCGGGCACGCCGAGGGCGGCGGCCAGGTGGTCGTAGGCGTAGGCGGCCATGGGCAGGTCGACGCCGAGCTCGCGACCCAGCTCGAGGGCGAGGGCGAGGTCCTTCTCGCCCAGCACCGCGGCATGGGTCAGCGGGTCGAGCAGCGGGTCGTCGGGCGCCATGGGCGCGGTGGTCGGGCGGACGAACACCGATGACGGGCCGCCGGTGATGCCATCGGAGTGGCGGACGATGCGCCCGAGGTGCTGCAGGCTGATGCCGGCCGCCTCGGCCAGCCGTTGGGCCTCGCCGGCCGCCGCGAAGGCGACGAACTGCAGCAGGTTGCGGGCCAGCTTGGCCCGGGTGCCGGCGCCGACGGGGCCGACGTGGACGATGAGGCCGGACCACCGTTCGAACGGCTCGCGGCACTGCTCGAGGGCGGCCCCGTCTCCGCCGACCATCACCGCCAGGGAGCCCTCGTGGGCGCCGACCACGCTGCCGCTGACCGGGGCATCGATCACCGCGATGCCGGCAGGGGCCAGCTCGACCGCCAGCTCCTCGGCCGTCTCGGGCCGGATGGTGGAGTGGATGGCGATCACCGTGCCGGCCGCGGCGCCGGCGGCGATGCCGTCCGGGCCGGCGACGACCTCGCGCACCTGCTCGTCGTCGCGCACCATCACCGACACCACGGTGCAGCGCTCGCCGACCTCGCGAGGGGTGGCCACCGCGAGCGCGCCGGCATCGATGAACGGCTCGACGGCCTCGGCACTGACGTCACACACCACCAGGCCGCCAGGCCGGTCGAGCAGGTGGCGGGCGATCGGCGCGCCGATGGCCCCGAGGCCGATGAAGCCCACCGGCTCGGGCTCGGGGCGGTGGGGTTCGATCACGGGCGGTGCTCCACGGTGGTCGGCGGGACGGGTCCGGACCGTAGTCTGGACATCTGTCCAGTCACAAGGGGCTCACCGGCGCTCGTAAGGTCGAAGCATGTCGACCCCTCCGCCCACCGACGGTTCGACGACGGTGTCGACTCCGGCACTCGAGACGGTCGAGCTGACCAAGCGGTTCGGCGCCTTCACCGCACTCGACCGCCTGTCGATCACCGTGCAGCCCGGCGAGGTCTACGGGTTCCTCGGACCGAACGGCGCGGGCAAGACCACCACCATCCGGCTGGCCCTGGGCCTGGCCCGGCCGACCTCGGGAAGCGTGCGCATCTTCGGCATCGACGCGTGGGCCGACCCGTCGCAGGCGCGCCGCCGAGTCGCCTTCGTGCCCGGCGAGTTCAACGCCTGGCCGAAGCTGCGCGGTGGAGAGGTGCTCGACCTGCTCGGGTCGATCCACGGCGGCTACGACACCGCCCTGCGCGACGAGCTGATCGACCGATTCGAGTTCGACCCCACGAAGAAGGGCCGCGAGTACTCGAAGGGCAACCGCCAGAAGATCGCCCTCATCGCCGCGTTCATGGTGCAACCCGACCTGCTCGTGCTCGACGAGCCGACCAGCGGCCTCGACCCCCTGATGGAGCGGGAGTTCCGCGCCTGCGTCGAGACGGCTCGCCGGCGGGGCCAGACGCTGTTCCTGTCGTCGCACATCCTGTCGGAGGTCGAGGCGGTCTGCGACCGGGTCGCCATCCTGCGCAACGGGAAGCTCGTCGAGGTCGGCACCCTCGACGACCTGCGCAAGCTCAACACCCGGGAGGTCGAGGTCGAGTTCGCGTCGACCCCGGTCCCGGACCTGTCGTCGGTCGAGGGGGTCGAGCAGGTCGACGCCGACCACGGGAGGGTCACCTTCCGCCTCCGCGGCGGCCCGGCACCGTTGCTGAAGGCGCTGGCGGACCACGACGTCGCGTCCCTTGACATCCGTGAGCCGTCGCTCGAGGAGATGTTCCTCACCTACTACGGCGCCGGCCAGCGCGATGGGCACGATCGATGAGCCCGTTGGGCCTGGCCTGGCGGCTGCTGTGGCGCACCACGACGGTCTGGGCCGTCGTGGTCGCGACGATGGTCGCCGGGGGGATCGCGGCCTACCGGTCGGCCTATCCGACCGAGGCGTCACGCCAGGTCGTGGTGACGCTCCTCGGTCAGAACCGGGCCTTCGACGCGTTGTACGGCCGACCCGTCGCGCTCGAGACGGTCGGCGGGTTCGTGGCCTGGCGCTACGGGGCGACGCTCACGGTGATGGTCTCGCTCTGGGGCCTCCTCGCCGTGTCGCGCCTGCTGCGGGGCGACGAGGACCAGGGCCGCTCCGACCTGCTGGTCGCCAGCCCGGTGTCGACCCGGTCCCTGCTGGGGTCGCAGATCGCCGCCTTCGCGCTGGCGACCCTGATCATCGTCGTCGGCCCGGCGCTGGTGGGCATCGTCGGCGGCCTGCCCGTCGGTGGGTCGCTGCTGCTGGGAGTGATGTTCGGTGCCGGTGCCCTGGTGTTCGGGGGTGTCGCGGCCGTGACGAGCCAGCTCGTCGCGCCGCGCCGGCGGGCGGCCGGGTGGGCCGGTGGCCTGCTCGCGGCGGCGTTCATCGTGCGGGCGATCGGGGACGCCACGCCGGCGCGGAGCTGGCTCACCTGGACCTCGCCCCTTGGCTGGATCGAGCTGATCTCGCCGTTCCGCGATCCGTCGTGGCCGGCGCTCACCATCGTCCTCGGGGTCTCGGTGCTGCTGTTCGGCGCCGCGTTGGTGCTGCGCGACCACCGGGACACCGACGAGGGTCTGGTGGCCGCGGTGGGCGGCTCCCGCGTCCGGCGGTCACCGCTGAGGTCGCCGCTCGCCCTCGACTGGACGCTCAGCCGGGCCACCCTCGTGGCCTGGTCGGTGGGCGTGGCCGTGACCGGGCTGGTGCTCGGGTTCCTGGCCGTGGACGTCGTCGACTACATGCAGCAGGACGAGAACATCAACGAGCTGGCCAGCCGGATCGGCGGCGCATCGCTCGCCTCGATCGACGGGTTCCTCGGGCTGTCGTTCGGGGTGGTGGCCGCGGTGCTCGCCGTCTTCGCCGGGGCCCAGATCGTCGCCGCGCGCGAGGAGGAGGGCAGTGGGCGGGCCGAGAACCTGCTGGCGGCCGGCGCCGGTCGGCTGCGATGGCTCGCCGGCCGCGGCGTGGTGATGGTCGGCGCGGTCCTGGTGCTCGCCCTCATCGGCGGCGTCAGCGCGTGGGCCGGCGTGGCCCTCAGCGGCTCGGGGGGCGACATCGGCGGCTCCCTGCGCGGGGCCCTCAACGTGGTGCCGGTGGCGCTGCTCTTCGGCGGGATCACCCTTCTGGCGTTCGGGGTGTGGCCCCGAGCGACGGCCGCCGTGGCGTTCGGCGCCGTGGCCCTGGCCTACGTCGTGCAGATCTTCGGGTCGATGGCGGCCGCGCCGGGCTGGCTCCTCGACCTGTCGCCCTTCGCCCACGTCGCGCCGGTGCCCGCGGCGTCCGCCGACCCGACGTCATCGGTCGTGATGATCGGCATCGGCCTGGCCGCCGCCCTGGCGGGTGGCGCGGCCTTCGCTCGCCGCGACATCGCCTCGGACTGACCCGCTGGTCGACGCACGCCGAGGGATCCCGTCATCGGAGGATCTCCGACTGCAGGCGCGCCGCGGTGCCGCCGAGCACCGCCGCCTCGGCAGCGGGATCGAGCGCCCAGCTGCGGACCTGCTCGACCACCGCCGTGGCCCGCAGGCTCGTGTTGGGCGTGTCGCTGCCGAGCAGCAGCTTGTGGGCCACCAGCGGCGCCCTCGATGGTGGGAGGTCGACCGGCTCGCGGAGCACCGGTGTGAGGTCGGCGTGGACGAACCGGTGCCGCTCGACGAGGTCGAGGGCGGTCGCCACGGCCCGGTGCCCGCAGTGCGCGATCACGATCCGCGCCTCGGGATGGCGCCGGGCCACCTCGTCGACCCGGGTCAGCTCGTCGGCCTCGGTCATGCCGTTCACGCCGTGGCCGGCGTGCACGACCACCGGGAGGCGGACGGCCTCGACGTAGTCCCAGACCGCGTCGAGCCCGGGATCGGTCGGCTCGTGGTCGCCGACCGAGCAGTGCAGCTTGAGCACGCCGCAGCCGTGATCCTCGACCGCGGTCCGCACGACCGCGACGGGATCGTCGTCGCGCGGGTGCACCGAGCACCCGGCCACCACCTGCAGCCCGGTGTCGAGCGCGGCGGCCGCGGCGATGCTCGCCGACGCGGCGTTGAGCGCCTCGGCCATGCCCGGCTTGTGCACGTACGGCAGGTTCCACACGCCGGTGATGCCCTCGACGAGCAGCATCTCCTCCACCGCCCCGTGGTCGACCGGGTAGGCGAAGTCGTCGACCCCGCCGCCGGCGAGGAAGGCCCGCACCTTCGCTGCCAGACGGTCGGGCAGCAGGTGCACGTGGGTGTCGATCACCGCGGCTGGTCGAGCTCGGCGACGAGCCTCTTGGGGGCGACGGCGCGGTAGCTCTCCTCGATCCAGTCCTCGGCCACCCCACGCGGCGCGCCCTCGGGCCCGACCGGAGCGGTCACCCACCCGTGGCGCCCGAGCCCGTAGCTGCTCGGCACGGCGCCGGGAAGATCGAGGGCCTGGTCGGCCGAGTCGGGCAGCTTGACCGTGATGGTCGGTGCGCTCTCCGAGCCGAGGAACACGAAGATCTTCTTGCCCACCTTGACCACCGGCTCGTGGCCCCACGGGTTGTCCTCGAACGCGCCGGGGAGGTCGAGGGCGAACGCCTTCAGGTCGTCGATCGCCTTGCGGGCGCGGGCGCCCATCAGAGGCAGACCTCGGCGCCGAACTCGTCGAGCAGCTCGATGGGATCGTCGCCGGCGAAGAAGCGCGTGGTGAACTCCCGCCACCGCAGGGCCGGCCGCATCTCGATGCGAAGGCGGACGGGCTCGCCGGTCGGGTTCCAGGCCAGGTGCCGCGTGCCCGGCGCGGCCACCACCACGTCGCCCGGTCCGGCGACGTGGCCGACGCCGCCGATGGTGAACTGGGCCCGACCCTCGAGCACCTCCCAGCGCTCTTCCATGGCCGGGTGGATGTGAGCGAGGGCCCGGCGGCCGCTGCGGGTCCAGGTGACGTCCATGACGAGCAGCTCCGGCGTCTCCGAGATGAACTCGACCTGCTCGCCGGTGCGAGGGTTCTCGATCACGCCCCGACTGTACGCGTGCCCCTGCCGCCGCGCTCCCGGGTCCGGGTGGTCGGGGTCAGCCCGCCGCTCGCGTGTCGGTTCCGGTCGCTCATGCGGGTCGGAGCTCGTGGGCCAGGTCGCCGGAGGCCAGCCGGGACGTCGCCACGAGGTCGAGCCCGGCGGTCCGGGCCAGGGCGGCGAGCTCCGCGGTGTCGCGCTCGCGGCCACCGCTGGTGAGCGCGGCCATGAGGACGTCCGTGCAGATGGCGATGTCCTGCCGGGGCACCGTCGTGCGGTCGCCTTCGAGCACGATCACCCGGGCCGTGCTCGAGTCGCCCGGTCGCCGGGGCTGCGCCGCCTCGGCGACGCGGCGCAGCATGGTGACGGCGTCGTCGTCGCCCCAGTCGTGCAGCACGTTGACGAGCAGGTAGGTGTCGAAGCCCGCCGGCACCGCGGCGAAGGCGTCGCCGGCCACCGCGGTCAGACGGTCGTGCCCGACCGAGCGGGCCACGACCTCGGGCAGATCGAGCACCGTGCCGGTCAGCGTCGGCTCGAGGTCGAGCAGGGCGGCGAGGAGGTCGCCGGTGCCGCCGCCGACATCGCACACCGTGGTCGTCGTCGACCAGTCGATGGCCGCGGCCAGGGTCAGGGCGTGCATGCGACCACCGGCCGCCATGGCCCGGTCGAACGCGGCGCCCCGCCTCGGATGCGCGGCCATCCACACGAAGAACGGGTCGCCGTTGCTGGCCGCGAACGGATCGTCCGCGTCGTCGGCCCGCGCCGACATGGCGCCGATCGCGCCGACCACGTCGTCACCGCCGGCGAACTCGACCCACGAGCGCCAGCCGCCGGGGTGGTCCCGCCGCAGGAACGTGGTCACCCGCGTGGGGCGCACCCGACCGCTGCCGGTCGATGCGCACCCAACCTCGGGTCGAGCCGAACCGGAGCAGCCGCTCGAGCCGCTCGGGGTCGGACGTCGTCCGGCGGGCCAGCTCGTCGACGGTCATCCGGCCGGTCAGCTGGTCGGGCACCCCGGCTTCGCACAGCGCGACGAGCACCCGGTGGTCGAGGATCCCGAACAGGCTCTCGAGGATCTGCACGGGGGGTGGCCCCATCGCGGCGTGAACCCGACCGATCGCCGCCCGTAGCCGGTTGGTCGCCGCCGTCGCCGCGCCCGGTGGCAGGAACGGCACTCCCAGCACGTCGGCCGGTGTCGGCGCGGTACCCCTGTCGTCGATCCCCGAACCGTAGTGCCGAACCACCCCGGGCAGGAGCGTGGGAACGGGCGATCGCGTAGCATCGCGCCGATGGACGGCGGCGATCGAAGGGTCAGGGACGTCCTCGCGCTCGCGGGCTGGGTCGTCCTCTCCATGTGGGGGCTGGCCATGGTCACCAATGCCGACGAGCTGCGTACCGATCCGACGATGGTGCGGGGCGACGAGAAGGCCACGCTCCTCACGGTGAGCGGAGCGATCCTGCTCGTGCTGGCGCTGGTCATGCTCGTCCTCGCTGTGGTCCGGTTCGGGTACCGGCGAGGTCCGCTGGGGCCACCGGTGGCCAGTGTGGTGCTCGGATGGTCGATGGCCGGGCTGTTCGTGGTGTTCCTCGCGTGGGGGGTGCCACTGACGAGGGACCGAGGGCTGTCGGCGCTGGCGGTGTTCGAGCTGCCGTACCTCGTCGGCGCGGTGGTCGTGCTGCTGGCTCGTCCCCGCGACGAGCCCGTCGGGCTGAGCGGCGGAGATCCCCGCTAGTCGGGAGCCCGATCCTGCCCCATGGCCGCGATCAGCCGGGTGGGTCGATGAGGTCGGCGATGTCGGGGGAGGGGGGAGCCACCAGGCGCATCTCGCCGCGGCGGCCGACCTCCTGCACCGCGTACCACCGGTCGTCGGGGCCGAGCACGAGCAGCACCCCGCCGCGGGTGCTGAGGCTGTTCCAGCTGAGGCCGATCGACCGGCGCTGGTGACCGGCCTCGACCAGCGCCTCGCGTCCCGCCTCGAGCCGGGCCTGGTCGGTCGACCACGTGTCGGACGGGTCGGAGAGGACCGCGACGGCGATCTCGCCACCGGACCGCCACGCCCGGGCCCACCCGTCGAGCGCGGCCGGCGCCACGCCCGAGCGGCGGGCCAGGCGGGTGACGACGTCGGGATCGTGGCTGGTGGCGACCCGTCGGGCGAGGTCGGGCTTCGAGCCGGCGTGCAGGCCGGAGGGCAGGCCGTCGGCGAGCATGGCCCACGCCCGCTCGACCGCGTCGGTGGCGATGGCGTCGAGCTGGCGGGGATCGATGCCGACGTCGGGCGGGAGGTCGGACGCGTCGACCGGCGTGCGGCGACCGGGGTGCCGAGGCACCGGGAGGTCGGCGACGATCGCCGGCAGCGGGGGCAGGGGCGCGTCGGGCGGGAGCCGGCTCCACGCCGCGGCGGCCGGGACCCCACGCTGGGCCGCGGTCGGCGTGGCCGCGCCCGGCCCGGCCCGGTTGGCCCGGACCAGCGCCATGAGCTCGTCGCGGGGCAGCCCTCGCAGCAGGAACAGGAGGAACGGGTCGCGGTCGAGCTCGTTGGCCAGCAGGTAGACGAGGGCCGCCGCGTGCTTGCACGGCTCGGCCCAGTCGGGGCAGCTGCAGTCCCAGCGGAGGTCGCCGGCACCCGGGCAGCAGCTCGACGTCGGCCGACTCGGCGTCGGCGACGATGCCGGGATCGAGCTCGCCGTCGAGCAGCGCGGCCACGTGGGCGGCGCGGGTGCCGACCGCGGCGGCCACCTGCTCCCACTCGGAGGCGGCCAGCGTCTTCACGCCGACGTCGGTGCGGTAGGTGTTGCCGTGGCTGCCCCGCACCGACGCCGACGCGTAGCCGGGCCCGACGGTGATGGTGCCGACCGATCCCTTGCGGGCATAGGTGCGGCCCCGCGACAGGCGACCGGTGTCGAGGCCGGCGCTGTCCTCGAGCGCCTCGACCCACGCCTGACCCCACCACGTGTGGCCGAACGTCTGGCGGGTGGCCATCAGCCGTCGTCCCGGCCGAGGGTGACGAGCTCGGCCAGCTCGTCGTGGTCGAGCTCGGTGAGCCACGCCTCGCCGGTGCCGACCACGGCCTCGGCCAGCGCCGCCTTGTCGGCCAGCACCGTGGCGATGCGCTCCTCGAGCGTGCCCTCCGAGATCAGCCGGTGCACCTGCACGGGACGGTCCTGGCCGATGCGCCACGCCCGGTCGGAAGCCTGGTTCTCGACCGCCGGGTTCCACCACCGGTCGTAGTGGACGACGTGGGTGGCCCTGGTGAGGTTGAGGCCGACGCCGCCGGCCTTGAGCGAGATCACGAAGACGCCGAACTCGCCGGCCTGGAAGCGCTCGACCATCTCGGTGCGGCGGCCGAGGGTGAGCGAGCCGTGCAGGAACTCCGCCGGCAGGCCCAGCTCGGCGAGGCGCGTCATCAGCAGGTCGCCCATGGCGACGTACTGGGTGAAGACGAGCGTCGAGTCGCCGGCGTCGCCGATGGCCCGCACGAGGTCGTCGAAGGCGTCGAGCTTGCCGGACCGGCCGGCCAGCGGCCCGGGCTGGCCGAGGTAGTGCGCCGGGTGGTTGCACACCTGCTTGAGCGCGGTGAGCAGCTTGAGCACCAGCCCCCGCCGGGCGATGCCCTCGGCCTTGTCGATCGGCGTCGAGGATCTCCTCGACGACGGCCCGGTAGAGCCCGGCCTGCTCCTCGGTGAGCACCACGGGGTGGTCGGTCTCGGTCTTCGGCGGCAGGTCCGGGGCCACCTCGGGGTCGTCCTTGCGCCGGCGCAGCAGGAACGGCGACACGATGCGGGCGAACCGCGCGGTGACGTCGGGGTCGCGGTCGCGCTCGATGGGGATGGCGACGTTGCGCCGGAACGCCTCGACCCCGCCGAGCAGGCCGGGCGTCGTCCAGTCGAGCAGCGACCACAGCTCGGTGAGCCGGTTCTCGACCGGCGTGCCGGTGAGGGCGAGCCGGGCGCCGGCCGGCAGGTGGCGCATGGCCTTCGACACCGACGCGTTGGGGTTCTTGATCTGCTGGGCCTCGTCGGCCACGACCAGCCCCCACGGCTGTTCGGCCAGCACCGCGTGGTCGCGACGGGCGATGCCGTAGGTGGTGATGACCACGTCGCTCGGCGCCGATGTCGGCCAGGTCGCGGTCGGCGCCGTGGTAGCGGTGCACGGCCAGCCCGGGCGCGAACCGGCGCAGCTCGTGCTGCCAGTTGCCGACGAGCGTGGCCGGGCACACGACGAGCGTCGGGTGCGGCTCGGCGTCCGCCGTCGCCACGACCCGGTGCATCCGGTGCAGGTGCAGGGCGATGAGCTGGATGGTCTTGCCCAGGCCCATGTCGTCGGCCAGCACGCCGCCGAGGCCGAGGTCGACCATCTCGTTCATCCACGCCAGCCCGCGGCGCTGGTACGGGCCGCAGGGTGGCCTCCAGACCCGTCGGGCTCGACCAGCTCGTGGGGTGACGAGGCGGCCTCGAGCCGCCGGGCCAGGTCGGCCGTGGCGCCGCCGACCTCGACCGCCACGACCTCGCCGTCGATCTCCGCCGTGCCGCTGAGCGCGGCGACCAGCGCGTCGGTGCCCGACAGGGTGTCGCGGCGGCCCAGCTTGGCGACCACCGTCGGGTCGACGACCACCCATTCGCCCCGCAGCCGCACGAGCGGCCGGCGGCTCTGGGCCAGCGCCGACAGCTCGCTCTCGTTCAGCGGCTCGCCGCCCAGCACGCCGCGCCACGACAGCTCGCACACGCTGGCCAGGTCGAACATGGCCGGCCCGTCGCCGGCACCGGGCGGGGGCTCGACGTGGGCGCGAGCCTCGAGCGTGCGGGTGAGGGCCGAGGGGATCAGCACCTCGACGCCCGCGCCGGCCAGGTCGGTGGCGAGCGGGACCGAACAGGTCGATGGCCTCGTGGTCGTCGAGCTCGAGCGAGGCCGGGCACGGCTCGGCCAGCAGCCGCTCGAGGGGCGGCCACAGGCGGGCGCCCCGGCGCAGGGCGAGCAGCAGGTCGGTCTCGGCCTCCGGGCCGAACCCCGCGGCGTCGCCGGCCCACAGCGCCTCGGCGTCGACCACGAGCGAGGGGTCGACGGCCGAGCGCAGCTGCAGGTCGATGCCGAACAGGTCGTCCGGCTCGGCCGGCATGGCCACCCGCAGCCCGACGATCGTGCGCTCGCCGGCATCGAACGCGGGCAGGAACCGCTCGAGGTCGGTCACGTCGGCCAGCGCCTCGCCGGCCCACGCACGAAGCCCCGACGCGATGCCGGCGGCCGCGGTCCGGGGCAGCGAGTCCGCCACCGCGCCGTAGAACCCGGACACCGCCACCGTCGGCGCCAGCATGATCGGCTCGTCGAGCTCGTCGCCCACGCTCCCGTCCGGGTCGGCCACGACCAGGCAGTGCGCCTCAGGAGGGATCCAGGCGGCGAGGGCGGCGCGCACCTGCCGGTCGTGCTCGGTCAGCGGCGCCAGCACCCAGGTGTCGCGGCCGCTCACGATGGCCGGCTGCAACCGGCCCCGCGCGGCCAGCCCGACGGCGACCCGGGCCACCTGGCCCCAGGCTGCGACAGACCGCGAGACCGTGGCGTCCGGGCCCAGCTGCACCAGCTCGTCGAGCACCTGGCCGACGGGCACCAGGTGGGCCGTCATCCGAGCGGAGCGGACGCGATCCGGCGACGACACCGCCAGGTCGACCACGCTCGATGTCGGCCTCGCCCCCGTCGGTGAACGACGAGCCGGTCACGCTCGTCGGCCGGCCAGAGGGCCAGGCGGGCCGTGCGACCGGGCTCGCCCGGCACGAACGTGGCGTGGGTGGACCGGTCGAGCACGGCTCGCAGGCTACGGCGCCCGAGTGGCGGCCCGGAACCCCCGCGTTCCGGCGGGGATTCTCCCGAGGACTTCGCACTCGCCGCCAGAACCGGTACCATTCGCTCAGCGCTGTCCCGTCGTGGTTGATGGCCCTCTTCGCTTGGCGGAGGAATTCTTGAGTTCGCAGCTAGTCGATCCTCCGGTGGCGCGCGACGCCGCCGGACGATCCATATCGTTCGAGATCCTGGTCGACGCCGAGGCGGCTGGTGAGGCGAGCGCGGAGGACCGCGCCATCCTCGAGGCCAACAAGGACCTGTGGCGCGACACCCTCGAGCGGCTGCTCGACGACACCGAGGACGGCCTCGACAGCGTCCGGAACCTCACCGGCCCCGAGCGTGACCAGGTCGTCGCCGACTTCGAGCAGGAGCGCGATCGGCTCGCCACGGCTCTCGCCCGCCTCATCGGCGTCCCGGCTCCCGGCGCCGGGCCCAACGCCACCGGTGCCCTGTTGCCGGTCTCACGGCTGCAGGTCTCGTGGTCGGCGGGCGAGCTCGTCGCCTGGGTCGGCGGCCCCGGCCTGGCCCCGCTCCCGGCCGACGACGTGCGCTCGTGGCTCGCCGACGTCGGTGCCCCCACGGCCTGGCACGACCACGACGGGGTGCCGATCCCCGGTGGCCCGAAGGCGCCGTCGGTGTCGGCGCCGGTGCGCGGCGTGCTGGGCTGGCTCCTCGCCATGGCGGCCCAACCCGCCGGTGCCGGCGACGGATCGGCCGGCCCCGGGAGCGACGGCGACGCCGACCGCACGACCCCGGCCGACGACGCGACGCAGGCCGACCCCGAGGCCCAGGCCGATCAGGCCGACCGGGTCGGGCCGAGCCTGGCCTGGCTGGCCCGCATGGCCAAGTGGGCCGTCGACCTGGTGGCCCAGGGCCGCATGGTGCCGCACCTCGAGTCGCACAAGGGCGCCAAGCGCGGCGGCGACCGGGTCGCCCTCGCGGTGCGCTGGGCCCCGGCGCTGGTCGACGCCCACCGCCTCTCCGAGATGGCCCGCACCCTGCCCGGCGTGGTGGCCGCCCTCGAGGAGCGGCCCGAGCCGGCCCCCTTCACCCGGACGATCCTGGGCGAGATGGTCCACGCCATCTGCGTCGAGGGCACCGCCCGGCTCGAGATGCCGGCCGTCGCCCGATCTGCCGGCCGGCGCGCCCGAGGCGGCCGAGGCCCTGCTGTCCCGGCTCGACGGCACGCCCTTCTTCCCGTCGAAGCGCGTCGGCGTCGAGCTGGCCAACCGGCTCGACCGCTGGGCCAAGCCGGTCACCCACGCGGCCGGCGTGCAGCTCATCGTGCAGCTCGACCCGCCCGACGACGGCGACGCCTGGATGCTGAAGGTGCTGGTCACCGGCGTCGATCGCCGCCCCACGCTGCTCGACCGGGCCCTCGTCACCGCGCCGGTCGACAAGCGCCGCCAGGTCGAGGCCGAGCTCACCCGGCTCGAACGGATGCTGCCGGCGCTCACCCGGCCGAGCGGCGTGCGCCGGGGCGAGGTCGTGCTCAGCAACGACGAGGCGTGGGAGCTCATGTCCCACCTCGGTCGCCAGCTCGCCGACGCCGGCTTCGACGTGCGGGTGCCCAAGCTGGCCACCCGGCGCCCGAGCCCGACCCTGCGGCTCGAGGCCGACGCGTCCACGCCGTCGGTCGTCGGCGCCAACCAGCTCGCCAACGTCAGCTGGTCGGTGCTGTTCGACGACCTCGAGCTCGACGCGGCCGAGATCCGCCGGCTGGCGTCGCAGGCCCGCCCCCTCGTGCAGTCACGGGGCCAGTGGATCGCCATCGACCACGTCGACCTGGCCGCCGCGGCCGAGGCCCTGGCCGAGCGGGCCAACAAGACCCAGCTCACCGGGGCCGACATGCTGCGCCACGCCCTCGGCCTCGAGGGCACCCCGCTGTCCGGTGGCGTCACCATCGCCGGCGAGAGCTGGGCCGCCGATCTGCTCCGCCAGGCCGAGCAGGTCAAGGCCGAGCCGATGGACCCGCCCAAGGGGTTCGTCGGCGAGCTCCGCAGCTACCAGGCCGAGGCGCTGGCGTGGCTCGGCTTCCTCGACGGGGCCGGCCTCGGCGGCTGCCTCGCCCTCGACATGGGCCTGGGCAAGACGCCGACGATGCTGGCCCACCTCATGGACCATCGCGAGACGGGCGCCACGCTGGTCATCGCCCCGCCTGCGGTCGTCGGCAACTGGGCGGCCGAGGCGCAGCGCTTCACCCCGGACCTCAAGGTCGTCGTGCACCACGGCGCCAGCCGGGCGAGCGTCGCCGACCTGGCCGGCGAGATCGACGGCGCCGACGTCGTCCTCACCACCTACGGCACCGGCGTGCGTGACATCGAGGCGCTGGCCGCCATCGAGTGGCAGCGCCTCGTGCTCGACGAGGCCCAGAGCATCAAGAACCCGGCCAGCGAGACCGCTCAGCAGCTCCGCCGCATCGAGGCCAGGAGCCGGGTGGCCCTCACCGGCACCCCGATCGAGAACGGCCTCGGCGACCTGTGGGCCATCCTCGACTTCACCAACCCGGGCCTGGTCGGGGCCCGCGCCCCGTTCGTGGCCAACCTGTCGGCCGACGGCGGCGGAGCCGACGAGCGGGGCGAGCAGGCGCTGCGCGCCCTCAACGGCCTGCTCGTGTTCCGTCGCACCAAGGCCGAGCCGGCCATCGCGGCCGAGCTCCCCGAGCGCATCGACCAGCTCGACCACTGCTCGATGACCCCCGAGCAGATCGGCCTCTACCAGGCCGTGCTCGACCAGCTCACCGACAGCTCCGATCCGTTGGCGTCGCCCGCTCGCAAGGGCCAGGTCCTGGCCGCCATCACCGCCCTCAAGCAGATCTGCAACCACCCGCAGGCCTACCGCGACGACGATCAGCCGCTGGCCGGGCGGTCCGGCAAGCTCAACCGGCTCGAGGAGATCGTCGACGCGGTGCTGGCCGCCGGCGAGAAGGTGCTGATCTTCACCCACTTCGCCCAGTGGGGGGTCAAGCTGGCCGACCACCTCACCGCCCGCATCGGCCAACCGGTCGAGTGCTACCACGGCGGCCTGTCGCGCGGCGCCCGCGACAAGATGATCGCCGACTTCCAGTCGAGCGACGGCCCGGGCGCGCTGGTGCTGTCGCTCAAGGCCGGCGGCACCGGGCTCAACCTGACCGCCGCCAGCCACGTCGTGCTCTACGACCGCTGGTGGAACCCCGCCGTCGAGGACCAGGCCCGGGACCGGGCATGGCGCATCGGCCAGACCCGCACGGTCGTGGCCCACCGGCTGGTGTGCCCCGGCACGGTCGACGAGCGGGTCGAGGAGGTCGTCGCCGGGAAGCGCCAGATCGCCGACCTGGTCCTGCCCAAGAGCAGCTCGATCGCCGACCTCGACGCGGCCCAGCTGCGCCAGGCCCTCGGCCTGTCCGAGGAGGCCCTCATCCTGTCCGAGGACCTGGTCGAGGAGCCGTCGTGAGCCGCCATCGCAAGCCGAACGCCGGCCTCCGCTCGCCGGCCCGCTTCTGGGGCTCGACCGCCGACCTCGAGCCGGTCGAGCCCGTCGTCCCGGCCGACGACCCGTCGGCCATGGTGGGCTCGCTCGGGCCGCCCCCGCTCGGCATCCACAGCGAGGCCGGCGCCCACTACCTGGCCGCCGCCTACGCCAAGGCGTCGAGCATCGCGGTGGCCCTGTCCGCCGCCGCCGGCCTCCTCGCCGACCGCGAGTCCTGACGACGAGGCCTGACCGGCCCCGGTCGGGACCGCCACCGTCCGTTCCGGCGGAGCAGGCGGCTCAGCCGACGGACGGCGTCAGCCCGTGGCGCGCCATGACGGCCATCAGCGCAGCGGCGTCGGGAGGCCCGCCGGCCGACTCGGCGAGGACGTCGGCGATCTCCTCGAAGTAGGCCGGCCGGAAGATGCCAGGTGTGGCGACGGAGAGGAAGCGCCCGTCTGCGTCGCCGAGGTTCTCGAACTGGTGGACGACGCCCCGGCTGATGAACAGGGCATCACCGGGCCCGACGGCGTGCGTCCGACCGTCGACCGTGAACGTGAACACGCCCTCGAGGCCGTAGACCGTCTCGTCGAAGTCGTCGTGGCTGTGGGCCAGCGGCACCTTGGCGCCGGCGGGCACCCGGGTCTCGAACGCCGTGGCCGCCCCGCCCGAGTCGTGGTCGTCGAGGAGGAACGTGACCTCCAGGGCCCCGAGACGGATCGGTGTGCGGGTGTTGGTGCTCATCGGTTTCGCTCTCCTGGCAATCGGTAAAGTGACTTGATTGAACTGTACGCGCGACCCGACAGTTTGTAAAGTGGCTTTATTGTAGAGCAGGCTTCATCCCTCGGACCGCCGCTGATCGGTGCGCTCATGCGCATGCCGATCGACGTCGTGTACCGACGGATGCTGGGCAGCTTGCACGAGGCCGGCTTCACCGACGTGGTCGCGGCCCATCTCGCCGTGCTCCGCTACCCGGGGCCCGACGGCCGTCGGCCGTCGGAGCTGGCCGACGACGTGGGCATGTCGAAGCAGGCCATGAACTACCTCCTCGGGCAGCTGGAGCAGCTCGGCTACCTGACCCGGGTCGACGACCCGGGCGACGGGCGATCGAAGCGGGTGCACCTGACCGACCGTGGACGCGCCGCCGCCCGGACCATGCGGGCGACCGTCACCGACATCGAGTCCGAGCTCCGGGAGCAGCTCGGCGCGGAGGAGTTCGGCGAGCTGCGGCGTCTGCTCTCACGGCTCAACGAGTCGCCGTTCGTGCGCAGCGGCGACGCCGGGCCGCCCCGAACTCGTCCGCCGGAGGACGCCGGGTGAGCTGCGGTTCGCGTCGTCGACGTGCCTCGGTCGACCGAGGGGCGCGGGATGGGCGATCACGCCGCCTCCGGCGGTGGGAGGCTCGCTGGCGATGAGCGTGAGGATCGAGCGCGCCCGGGCGCTCGCCTATCGGGTGCGGGCCGTCGAGCTGGACCGCGACCCGGCCGTCGGCGACCACGGCGATCCGGTCGGGCTCGGCCCGCTCGACGTCGGGATCCAGGACACCCCGCCGGGGTCGGCCCGGCTCTCGCTGGCGACCCGGCTGGGGGCCGGCGCCGATCCTCTCGCCGATGTCGGCGTCGGTCTGGCCTGGTCGATGCGGGCCTCGCCCCACGTGCACCGGGCGGCCGACCTGTCGAGGGTCGCCGACGCGCTGTGGCCGCTCACCGACCGCGACGCGGTCAACCGCCTCGTCACCGGCGGCAGGGGCCTGGCCTCGAGCGACCTGGCGTCGCTCGACGGGTTCGCCGTCGCGGTGGCCGGCATGGCCGAGGTCGTGACCGGGCCCATGACCAAGGGGGAGGCCAGCGCCCTCCTCACCGAGCACCTGCCCGACGAGCTGTCCGGCTTCTGCGAGCCGTGCGGTTCGGTGCACGTCTACGAGATGGTGTTCCGCAGCGCCGCCCTGCCGGCCGGCATCGGGCTGGTCGCCGGCACCCGACCCCTGACCCTGGCCCCGATCCCCGACTGGCCGGGCTCGTCGCCCGATCGCGGAGCCACCGCCGATCTGCTGCGCTCGTTCTTCGCCCGGTTGGGTCCGGCGACCGCCGCCGAGGCGGCCGCGTTCGTCGGCTCGACCCGGACCGAGGTCGAGGTGGACGACGTGTGGCCGGACGGGCTGGTCGAGGTGACCGTCGACGGTCGACCGGCGTGGTTCACCGAGGACGAGCTCGACGAGCTGCTCGCCGCCGACCCGGCCGACCTCACCGGCCTCGTCCGCTTGCTGGCCCCGGGCGATCCGCTGCTGAAGGGCGGTGATCGCGAGCTCCTGGTCCCCGATCCGGCGCACCGCAAGCAGCTCTTCAGGGTCCTCAACAACCCGGGGGCCCTGCTCGTCGGCGTCGAGATCGGTGGATCGTGGAAGGCGAAGCAGTCCGGCCGTCGCCTCGCGCTCACCGTCACCCCGTTCTCGAAGCTCACCGCCGCCACCCGCCGGGCCGTCGACCGGCAGGCCGAGCTGGTCGCCGCCGTCCGCGGCGCCGGCTCGGTGACCGTCGCCTACGACGGCTGATGCGCCGCAGCGGCTACGACGCCTGGTCGACGTCGTCGAGCAGGCGGGCGCCCCACGACTCGTACGGGCGACCCTCGGCATCGGCCCGGGCCCGGCCGGCCGCCTGCTGGAAGGGGCTGATGCCGCCCGGCTCCCACGCGCTCACCGAACCGGCCGCCACGGCCTCGTCCGACTTCGGCCGCATGCTGAAGCGGGCCCGCAGCTCGTCGACGGGCTGGTCGGCGAGGGCGAACCAGTCGAGCTGCAGGAAGTCGATGCTGTCGGCCCCGGTGACCGCGTCCTTGCACCAGGCGCCACGGCGCATGGCGTCGGCGACCCGGATGGCCATGCCCTCGCCGGCCGAGAGGTGGCCCACGTCGTACTCGAACAGGCCGGCGCCGGTGCGCAGGTAGCCGGTCTCGAACAGCGAGATCACCATGGCGAGGAGCGAGAACGCCCGCATGTCGTCGTTGGCCCGGGAGATGAAGGCGAAGACCTCGAGCTCGCTCTCGACGGTGGTGCCGAAGCCGGCGAGCACGTGGACCCAGTCGTGCTGGGCCAGCAGGGGCGGCGCCGACCCGGGCCGGCCCGGCCACGCAAACCCACGGGCCCGGTACATCTGCCAGACCATGCGGCCGATCGTGCCCTCGGGCAGGTCGCCGAGGGCCGCCCAGCGGGCCGCCAGCTCGGGGTCGTCGCACGACGCCTCCCAGGCCGTGGCCAGCTCCGAGGAGGTGTGCAGCGCCTCGGCGTCCTCGGCCCGCCAGTCGGAGGTGTAGCCGTTGCGCTCGAAGTCGATGGCGGCCAGGCCGAGCGAGCCGGAGGCGAAGCGCTGGGCCACCTCCAACATGCCCTCCTGCACGCCGAGCTCGGCGGCGAAGGCGTCGACCCGCTCGACGACCTCGGCCGGCAGCGGCCGCAGCACCAGCGCGCACAGCAGCATCACCTGCACGCCCCGCGTGCGGAACTGCTCGTCGCGCCGGGCGAGACCCTCGGCGAACTGGCGCGGGGTCACCGGCTCGTAGTCGGCCACGTCGACGGCGTGGTCGGTCATGGCGGGGAAGAGCGCCTCGATCAGCACCCGTTGCACGTCGGTGAGCCCTTCCTCGGGGGCCACCGCGCTGGCCACCCCGACCGCGGTGAACTGGGCCTCGGCGGCATCGGGACGGGTGTCGAGGCGCTCGGCGTCGCTGGGCAACGGGACGGGCACGGGATCCCCCTGCGGTCCTGGAGCCGTCGCGGCGTGGTCGGCGGTGCGGCCGTCCGGCGCGGTGCGGCTCGGTTCTTCGGGTCGGCGGTCAGGCCCGGGTGACGAGCCCTGCGGCGAGGGTACGGGCCGCGAACGCGATCAACTCATCGATCGAGAACCTCGTGAGCTTGTGCCGCTCACTGGTGACGTGGTCGGCCAGCCCGTTGAGCACGGCCCAGAGCATCGGCATGGCCTGGGGCTCGTCGACCAGGCGGTGACCCCGCCCGGTCGCGATGCGACGCATGGTGGTGACGAGGAGCACCGCCTGGTCGTAGGTGGCCGAGCGCAGCCGCAGCGAGAGCTCCTGCGGCAGGGGCGAGTCGTCCGCCGCGGACTCGGCCATCACCGCCGACCACGTCGTGAAGTAGCGGCCGTACGCGGCGTAGAGGTCGAGGTAGGCGGTGGCCACCTCGACGAGGAACGCCTCGAGGTCGTCGGCCTGCTCGCAGATCGGCGCGAGCCGGTCGGTGTGGGCCTCGATCGCCTCGGCGTAGAGCGTGGCGAAGATCTCCTCCTTGGTGGAGAAGTACTGGTAGAGCGTGCCGGGGCTGACCCCCGCGCCACGTGCGATGTCGCGCATGTTGAGCTCGACGTAGCCGCCGTCGGTCATCTGCAGCCGGGCCGCGTCGAGGATGTCGCGGCGACGTCCCTCGCGGTCGCCCCACCTGGTCGGGCCCGGCTTCGTGACGAGGTCAGGCACGGGGGTCGAGGCCGTAGAGCTCGGCCACGTTGTCGTGCAGGATGCGCTGCTTGTCGCGTTCGCTCAGGTGAGCGGTGTGCTCGGCGAGCATGTCCTGGGACCACGGCCAGGTCGAGTCGGAGTGGGGGAAGTCGTTGGCCCACATCAGCCGGTCGACGTTCATCAGGTGCGCGACCTTGAACGCCACCCAGTCGTCCTGGAACGTGACGTAGATGTTCTCGTTGAAGTACTCGCTCGGCATCTTCGACAGCTCGCCGTGGGGCATCCAGTTGCGGTGGCGCTCGTAGGCGTGGTCCATGCGGTAGCTGTAATGAGGCACCCAGCCGGCGTCGGCCTCGGCGCACACGACCTTCAGCTTCGGGTGGCGCTCGAACACCGCGCCGAAGACCATCGTGCCCATGACGTCCTGGCAGCTGCGGACGATGGTGAGGAAGCCGTTGATCTTCGGGCCGCGCACCGAGCCCGACGGCCCGGTCAGGATGTGGAACGACAACGGCAGGCCGAGGTCGACCGCGGCCTCGTAGAAGTCGTCGTAGATGGGGGAGTCGTAGTCCTCCACGCCCGGGACGCCCGGCATCATGACGCCCTTGAGCCCGAGCTCCCGGATGGCTTCCAGGTCGGCGATGCCCTCCTCCGGCGTGCGCATGGCGGTCTGGCCGAGGCCGAACAGCCGGTCGGGATGGGCGCCGCAGTACTCGGCGATCCAGAGGTTGTAGGCGTCCATGCACGCGTGCTTGTACTCGAGGTCCTGGTGGTTGCAGAGCACCATGCCGACCGTCGGGTAGATGATCTCGCCGGCCACGCCGTCGCGGTCCTGCTCGGGAAGTCGGGCGTCGGGGTCCCAGCCGCCGCGGTGCAGGTCGGCGAAGTCGACCCCGAGCACGGTGATCTCCTCGGCCGGCTTCCCGGCGGCGGCCACCAGGCCCATGGGCACCGGCTTCGACATGCCGGGGATGACGAACAGGTCGCCGGCCTCGTCGTCGTGGTGCATGTAGGGCGCCCGGTCGCGGAACGGCGCGGCGATGCGGTCGGTGTAGGTGTCGGGCGGCTCGGTGATGTGCGAGTCGGCCGAGAAGATCGGCCCCTCGATGACGGTCATGGGTGCTCCTGCTGCCGAGATGGTGGGAGGGGGCTTGACGACGAAATTGAACAACGTTTAAGTTGAACCGGGTTCGATTCTCGGAGCCAGGACCGCGGATGTCAAGGGGGACCCGGTGGCAGGACGTGCGCTGGAGCTGTTCAGGCAGGGCGTGCCGGAGACGGGCCGGGTGCCCGAGATGGCCCGACGAGCCGAGGCCGGCGGGTGGGACGGCATCTCGCTCACCGACTCGCAGAACCTCATCGGCGACCCGTTCATCGCCATGGCGCTCGCCGCGCAGGTCACCGAGCGCTTGCAGTTCATGACCGGCGTGACCAACCCGGCGACCCGGCATCCCGCCGTGCTGGCCACCACCGTCGCCACCGTGCAGGAGGAGTCGGGCGGCCGGGCCATCCTCGGCATCGGTCGGGGCGACACCGCGCTGTTCCACCTCGGCCGCCCACCGATGCCGATCGCCGACTTCTTCCCGGCCATCGAGCAGCTGCACGCCTACCTGAACGGCGAGACGGTCGACCAGCACGGCCGCCCCAGCCGGCTGCGGTGGCTCGACCGGGCCACCCAGCCGCCGGTGCCCATCGACATCGCCGCATCGGGCCCGAAGGTCATCGCCTTCGCCGCCCGCACCGTCGAGCGCATCACGTTCGCCGTCGGCGCCGACCCCGAGCGGGTGGCGTGGGCCCTCGACCTGGCCCGCACCGCCATGCGGGAGGCCGGCCGGGCCGAGGCCGACGTGTCGTTCGGCGCCTACGTCAGCATCGGTTGCCACCCCGATCCGGCGGTGGGATCGGAGCTGATCCGTGGTGGGTTGGCCGCCTTCGCCCACTTCTCGGCCATGCCCGGCTCGACCGGCGCCGGGCTGAACGAGCACGACCGCGAGCTGGTCGCCGAGGTCGGCCGCCGCTACGACAGCAACCAGCACCTCGTGAACCAGGCTGACCACACGAGCGTGCTCGACGACGAGTTCGCATCCCGCTTCGGCATCGTGGGCCCGCCCGAGACCTGCCTCGCCCGCCTGCTCGAGCTGGCCGACCTGGGCCTCGAACGATTCGTCATCACCGGTGCCACCTTCGGAGCCGACCCGACGGCAGCCCGACTGTCGGCCGTGCTCACCCGCGACGAGCTGCTGCCCGCGCTGCGGGCCTGAGGAGTCTCCATGCTGCGAGAGGTCAACGGCGTCCGCCTCAACGTCCTCGACGAGGGCGAGGGCCATCCGATCGTGTTCCTCCACGGCCTCGGCGGGTGCTGGCGCGACTGGGAGCCCCAGCTCGACTCGCTGTCGGACCGGTTCCGCTGCGTGGTCATCGAGCACCGCGGCCACGGGCGGTCGGAGCTGACCCGCGGCGACTACAGCACCCGCCTCTTCGCCGACGACGCCGCCGCGGTCTGCGCCCAGCTCGGCATCGATCACGCCCACGTGGTGGGGCTGTCGATGGGCGGCCTCATCGCTCAGGCCCTGGCCGTGCGCCACCCCGACCTGGTCGACACCCTCGTGCTGTGCGACACCGGCGTCGGCATGAAGCCGCCCATGTCGGACTGGCTGCGCCAGGCCGCGGAGGACACGCGGTCGACGGGGTTCCGTGATTCCCGCGGCGTGCTGCCCGAGACCTCGCCGGGCTGGAGCGCCAGGACCATCGCCGAGCGACCCGAGGTCATGCGCAACAACGTGCGGGAGGCCGAGAGCGCCGACCCCGATGCCTGGGCCCGCGCCGCCATCGCGGTCACCGAGCACGACCTCACGGGTGAGATCGAGGCGGTGACGGCACCGGTGCTGCTCATCTGGGGCGACAGCGACGAGGTGATCCCGATCGCCGGCGCCAAGGGGCTGCAACGGGTGTGGCCCGAGGCCGAGCTGGTCGTGCTGCCCGATGCCGGCCACGTCGCCAACCTGGAGGCACCCGAGGCCTTCGACGCCGCCATCGTCGAGTTCTTCGCCGCGCACCCCTGCTCCCGCGGGTAGTTCGCGGCAGGGGGTCGGTGCGGGCGGGCCGGAACCGGTGCAAGCTGTCGACACGGACACCACTGGGAGTCGCCGATGGACCGGGTCACCATGCCGCAACTGGGCGAGACCGTCGTCGAGGGCACGATCCTGCGCTGGTTCAAGGCCGAGGGCGACCCGATCGGTGAGAACGAGCCCCTGTTCGAGGTGTCCACCGAGAAGGTCGACGCCGAGGTGCCCTCCGCGTTCGGCGGCTTCGTCCGGCGCATCGTCGTGGCCGAGGGCGAGACCGTGCCGATCGGCGCCACCGTCGCCCTGATCACCGCGGATCTCGACGAGCCGCTCGCCGACCAACCCGAGCCGGAACCCGAACCTGGGCCTGAACCCGAACCCCGTGCCGAACCTGTCCCAGGAGGGCGACCCGATGGGCCCCGTCGAGGGGCAAGTTCGGGGGAGGACGGGTTCCTGACCCCGGTGGTGCGCCGGCTGCTCGACGAGCACGGGCTCGACCCGGCGGTGGTCAACGGCAGTGGCCGGGACGGGCGCATCACCCGCGCCGACGTGCTGGCCGCGGCGGCCAACCGGGCCGCGTCACCTGCTCCGGCGGCAGCCACGTCGCCGAACGGCACGCCGCGGCCGCCGCTCTCCTCCACCTCCACCTCCACCTTCACCTCGCCGGGCCCGGTTCCGGTGCCGGGCCCGGACGACTCGGTGGTGCCGTTCAGCCGCTCGCGGCGGGCGACGGCCGAGCACATGGTGCGATCGCGGGCCACGTCCGCCCACGCCCTGGTGACGGTGGAGGTCGACTACGTCGGCGTCGACCGGGTCCGGCGCCACGGCCGGGCTGTCGTACCTGCCGTTCGTGGCCCGGGCGGTGCTCGACGGCCTGCGCCAGTTCCCGCACCTCAACGCGTCGGTCGGCGACGACTGCCTCATCGTCCACCCGCAGGTCCACCTCGGCATGGCCGTCGACGTGGGGGGCGAGTCGCTGATGGTGCCGGTGGTGCGGTCGGCGGCCGATCGGCGGCTGGCGGCGCTGGCCGAGGCGTTCGCCGACGTGGCCGCCCGGGCCCGATCCGGCCGGTTGACCACCGACGAGCTCACCGGAGCGACCTTCACCCTCACCAACGTCGGGGCGTACGGCACCGTGCTGGCCGCGCCGATCATCAACCAGCCCCAGGTCGCCATCCTGTCGACCGACGGGTCGAGCCGAGGCCGGTGGCGACCCGGGGGCCCGACGGCGAGTGGACCGTGACCGTGCACCCGGTCGGCAACCTGTCGCTCAGCTTCGACCACCGCGCCGTCGACGGCGCCTACGCCGCGGCGTTCCTGGCCGCGCGTCCGCACGACGCTCGAGACCCGGGTCTGGTCCGAGGAGGTCTGAGCGCTCCGACGCGGGTCCGACGCCTCCGAGGCTTCCCAGCCGACGAGCTGATCGCCGACTTCCGGATGGCCTGCGTGTCGAGGGCCATCGACGACGGCGAGATCCGCATGCAGAAGCAGAGCCGTGTGTTCTTCCAGATCTCCGGCGCCGGACACGAGGCGCTCGGCCTGGCGCTGGCCCGCAGCCTGCGACCCGGCTACGACTGGTTCTTCCCCTACTACCGCGACCAGGCCCTGTGCCTCGGGCTCGGCGTGACCCCCACTGACGTGCTGCTGCAGGCGGTGGGCTCGGCCGACGACCCGAGCTCCAGCGGCCGGCAGATGCCCTCGCACTGGGGCAGCGCCGAGCGCAACATCGTCACGCAGTCGAGCCCGACCGGCAGCCAGTGCATCCCGGCGGTCGGCTGCGCCGAGGCCGGTCGCTACATCGGGCGGCTCCCGCAGCAACCCGACGGCTGCCGGGCCCACGGCGACGAGCTCACCTACGTGAGCCTCGGTGAGGGGGCGGTCAGCGAGGGCGAGTTCTGGGAGAGCCTGAACACGGCCTGCACCCTGCACCTGCCGGTGCTCTACGTGGTGGCCGACAACGGGTTCGCCATCTCGGTGCCGGCGGCCGACCAGCACCCGGCGCCGGTCATCGATCTGGTGCGCGGGTTCCGGGGCCTCGAGCGGGCCCGGGTCGACGGCACCGACTACTTCGCGGTGCGGCGGACGGTCCGCTCGATGGTCGAGCGGGTGCGAGCCGGTGTCGGCCCCGCGCTGCTGCACGCCGACGTCGTCCGGCCCTACTCGCACTCGGCGGCCGACACCCAGGCCTCGTACCGGTCGCCCGAGGAGCTGGCGACCGAGGCCGCGCACGACCCCATCGACCGGTTCGAGGCCGACGCTCGTCGACCGGGGCGTGCTCACGCGCGAGGAGGCGGCGGCCATCCGGGCCGACGCGGTGGAGGTGGTGGCCAAGGCCAGCGCCGAGGCGCTCGCCGCCGCTCGCCCGGATCCGGCCCGCGTCACCGACCAGGTGACCGTCCTGCCGGTGCTCGCGGTCCGAACCGGGTCCGGCGGCCCCGACACCGCCCCCGAGGTCGGCGAGCCGGTCGCCATGGGCGAGGCCATCCGACGCACGCTGCACGAGCAGATGGCCGCTCGACGATCGCATCCGGGTCTTCGGCGAGGACGTGGCCGACGCCCGCGAGGTGCTGCTGGCCGAGCTCGAGGGCAAGGGTGGCGTGTTCGGCACCACCCACGGCCTCCAGCGGGACTTCGGGCAGGCCCGGTGCTTCAACACGCCGCTGTCGGAGGCCAACATCATCGGCCGGGCGGTGGGCCACGGGCTCCGGGGATTGCGACCGTGTCCCGAGATCCAGTTCTTCGACTACATCTGGCCGGCCATGACCCAGATCAAGAGCGAGGCGGCCACCATCCGCTGGCGCTCGAACGGCAGCTTCACCTGCCCGATGGTCGTTCGGGTGCCGATCGGCGGCTACCTGACCGGTGGGGCGATCTGGCACAGCCAGAGCGGCGAGAGCATCTTCGCCCACGTGCCCGGGCTGCTCATCGCCTTCCCCTCACGGGCCTCGGACGCGGCCGGCCTGCTGCGCTACGCGTTCCGCTGCGAGGACCCGGTGCTGTTCCTCGAGCACAAGCACCTGCTCCGCCAGCCGTACACGGTCGAGCCCTTTCCCGGTCCCGACCACGTCGTCCCGTTCGGGCTGGGCTGCGTGCGACGGCCGGGTGACGACCTGACCATCGTCACCTGGGGCGCGACGGTCGAGAAGTCGCTGCAGGCGGCGGCCGCGCTGGCCGAGTCCGAGGGCATCGAGGTCGAGGTCGTCGACCTCCGGACGATCGCCCCGTGGGACCACGACATCGTCGCCGAGTCGCTGGCGACCACCCACCGCCTGCTGGTCGTGCACGAGGACGTGCTGACGGGTGGGTTCGGCGCCGAGGTCGCGGCGTGGGCCGGCGAGCACTGCTTCGAGCTCCTCGATGCGCCGGTCTCGCGGGTGGGCGCGCTCGACACGCACGTCGCCTACGAGCCCACGCTCGAGGCCGCGATCCTGCCCCAGGTCGGCGACATCGCGGCTGCCGCGATCGCGCTGGTGGCCTTCTGAGCCCGAGATGTTGAGCCGGTCTTGACCGGCAATGACAAATGCGTGGCTTCGCCCGCGAGAGGCTCAGCTTTCAAGGGGTTGCTGCCGATTGAACCCGTGAGGGTGTGACGCGTCGAGCGGCGCGTCGAAGCAGCCGACTTCGGGCGAATCGAGCAGAGATGAGTGCTGTGGACCACGAGGAATCAGCCGGCGAGAAGCTCCGCGCGCCCGGGGATGACCTCGTGAACGAGGCCGAGCTCCTCCGCCGGGCCCGCCGCTTCGTCGGCGAGGGGGCGATGCCCCGCGCGTCAGGATCCCCGCTGAACCGCCCGAAGGCCGGCGCGGCCGGCGTCGGGCGGGGACATCTCGTGTTGAGCCAACCGACCCCGCTTCCGGCCACCACCAACGGCCTGCTCCCGCAGCGACAGGTGGTGACCGACGACGCCCGACCGGACGAGGAGGCCGAGGCCGGCCGCGTGCTGCTGCAGGCCCTCGCCGTCTCCGCCGACCCGGTCGGCGTGTTCCGGTGGCCGAGCGGTCGGGCCATCTGGATGAACGATGCCTTCGACGCGCGGATGCCGGATGGCCCGTCGGCCGAGCGCACCCCCCTGCGCATGCTCGACGAGTGGTCCCAGGCCCACTTCCTCGTGCGGGCCATGCCCGTGCTCATCCGGTGTGGCACGTGGCGTGGCCGCCTGGCCCTGCTCGCGGTGGAGGGGCACCACGAGATCATGGACGTCACGCTGGTGGTGCACCGCGACTCGTTCGGCGAGATCGACACCCTGACGATGGTGGGTCACCTGTCCCACCAGACCGAGACGGCGGTCGTCACCGAGCCCGACGAGGCCCGGGACGCGGCCACCCAGCTGCTCGACGCGCTGATGCTCCACGTGTCGGACCTCGTGCTGATCGTCAACGTCGAGGGCGTCATCGCCTTCGCCAGCCCGGCCGCTTCCGACCTGCTCGGCAGCGCGGCCGTCGGCGACGAGGAGGGGAACGAGGGCAGGCTGCTCGATCTCGTCCACCCCGATGATCGCCCGGTCGACCTCTTCGACCTGCTGATGCGTCAGGACGGCGACGAGGCGCAGGCGACCGGCTTGCGGTTGCGGGACGCGTCGGGGGACTGGCGCTACGTCGAGGCCATGGTCACCGACCTGCGCGACAACCCGGCGATCGGCGGGTTCGTGGTGAACGCACGCGACGTCACCGGTGAGATCGAGGCCCGGGCCGAGGTGAGCTCGTCGGTCTACACCGACGAGCTGACCGGGCTGCCCAACCGGATGCGGCTGCTCGACCTGGCCGAATCGGTGCTGCAGGGCGATGGAGAGGATCGCGACCTGACGTTCCTGCTCGTCGACATCGACCGCTTCCGCACCGTCAACGATGCCTTCGGGCGTCAGGTGACCGACGCGGTGCTCGTCGAGGTCGCCCAGCGCCTCGTCGAGGTGGTCGGCGGGGACGGCATGGTCGCCCGGTTGCGCAGCGACGAGTTCGCGGTGCTGCTGCCCGGAATGGGGCGCACGGCCCCCGCCGTGGCCCTCGCCTCGCGGCTGCGGGAGGTGGTGGCCAAGCCCATCGCCCGTCACGGCGCCACAGTCGAGATCACCGCCAGCATCGGTGCGGTCGTGCACACCGTGGGCGACTCGCGCGATGACCTGCTCGGCGACGCCGACCGGGCCTTGCAGCGGGCCAAGCAGGCCGGAGGGAACCGCACCGAGATGCACGACGGCGCGGCTGCCCGCAAGGAGCAGCGGCGCCTGAGCATCGACCGTCACCTGCGCAAGGCCATCGACAACGACGGGCTCGACCTCCACTACCAGCCGATCTTCCGGCTTCACGACAGCAGCATGGTCGCGGTCGAGGCCCTGCTCCGGGTCAGGGGCGACCGGGGCGAGCTGCTCTCGCCTGGTGCCGTGGTCGAGTCGGCGGAGTCGACCGGGCTCATCTACCGGCTCGGTCGGTCCGTGCTGTTCACCGCGTGCCGCCAGATCGCCGAGGCCCGTGAGCTCGGCGATCGCGCCGCCTCGCTGGAGCTCTCGGTCAACATCTCCCCTCGGCAGCTGGCCGACCCGCAGTTCGCCCTGGCCGTGGGTGAGGTGCTGGAGGAGACCGGCCTCGAGCCGACGGCGCTGTGGCTGGAGATCAGCGAGCGGACGCTGATCGATCGCATCGACGTGAGCACCGTGGGCATGCGAGCCCTCCGCGATCGGGGTGTGCGCCTGGGCGTCGACGAGTTCGGCAACGGCTCGACCTCGCTCGGGTGGCTGCGCCGGTTCCCGGTGGACTTCATCAAGATCGACCGCAGCCTGATCGCCGGGCTCGGCGTCAACCAGGTCGACGGGGCCATCGTGCGCTCGTCGACGGAGCTGGCCCAGACCCTGGGCCTCACCGTGGTGGCGGTCGGCGTGGAGAACGAGGATCAGCTCGACCAGCTGGTGCAGATGGGCTGCGACCGGGCCCAGGGCTACCTGTTCTCGTCGGCCATGCCGGCCGAGTCGGTGGCGTCGCTGGCCAACATCTGGACCTGATCGTCAGCCCCCGCCAGTGTCGGTGAGGGCGAACGGCAGCACCGCCGGGCAGCCGGCCCGGCGGAGCTGAGAGCCGACCATCGTCAGCGTCCACCGGGACGAGACGGTGTCGTCGACCAGCAGCACCGGGCCGTCGGGGAGGTCGGGTGCGATCTCGAAGGCCGCCCCCACGTTGTTGACCTGCTGGGCGCTGTTGGCCATGTCTCGCTGCGGCTGGTTGGTGCGCACCTTGGTCACCGCCTCGACGACCGGCAGCCCGAGCCTCTGACCGAGCCGCCGGGCCAGGTCGGCGACCGGGTCGGCCCGCCGGGCCGAGGGCACCCAGGTGACCCACGTCGCCGACGAGCCCGGCGACCAGGTCGACACGAGCGACGCCGCCGCGTCGATCAACTCGTCGTCGAAGGGGTGGCCCTCGTGCTGGGCCGAGCGGACGAGGTCGCTCCAGCCGCCGTCTCCCCAGCGGCAGAGCGCCCGGCCCTCGGCGAGCTGGGCATCGGCCGGGATCCGGCTGGAGCCATCGACCGGGAACGGCCACTGCTTGCGCGGCGCGATCACGAGCGGCGCGTCGCGCAGGTGCGCCCGGGCCGCCGCGACCCGGGCCGGCGCGACCCCGACGAGGTCGGCCCCGGTGCAGCGGTCGCAGCTGCCGCAGTCGGTCGGCGCGGGATCGTCGAGCAGGCGTTGGAGGAAGGCCATGCGGCACCCCGGTGTGGCCGCGTAGTCGCGCATCTGCTGCTGCTCGGCCCGACGTTGGGCGGTGACCGCGGCGATGCGCTGCTGGTCGTAGTGCCAGGGCTCGGCGGTGCGCTTGTACTTCTGGCCCTGGGCGACGACGGCCCCCTCGACCTCGAGCACCTTGAGCAGCACCTGCAGGCGGCTGCGCCCGAGGTTGACCCGCTTCTCGAGGGCGGCCAGGCCGACGTAGCCGCCGTCGTCGGCGAGGCACCCGAGCACCCGATCGGTGACGTCGGGTGGAGGGAAGGCCATGTTGATGAACCAGTCCTGGATGTCGACGTCCTCGGCGCCGCGCAGCAACACCCCGATGGACCGGTCGAGCCGGCGGCCGGCCCGACCGACCTGCTGGTAGTAGGCGATGGACGAGCCCGGAGCCTGGTAGTGGATGACGAAGGCCAGGTCGGGCTTGTCGAAGCCCATGCCCAGCGCCGAGGTGGCCACCACGACCTTGACCTCGTTGGCCAGCAGCCGTTGCTCGACGTGCTGGCGGTGCTCGTCGTCGTCGCCGCCGGAGTAGGCGACGGCGTCGATGCCGTTGGCCCGCAACCACGAGGTGACCGACGCGGTGTCACGGACGGTGAGGCAGTAGACGATGCCGGTGCCGGGAAGGGTGGGGATGGTGTCGGCCAGCCAGGCCAGGCGTTGGGCCTGGGCGGGGAGGTCGAGCACGTGCAGCGCCAGCCCGGCCCGGGCCAGCGGACCGCGCAGCACCGTGAGGTCGTCGCCCAGCTGGTGCTCGATGTCGGCGACCACGCGGTCGTTGGCGGTGGCCGTGCAGCACAGCACGGGCACCTCGGCGGGCAGCAGCTCGAGGATGCGGACGATGCGGCGGTAGTCGGGCCGGAAGTCGTGGCCCCAGTCGCTGATGCAGTGCGCCTCGTCGACCACGAGCAGGCCGCTGCGCGGGCTGACCACGGGGAGCACCTCGGCGCGGAAGCCGGCGTTGGCGAACCGCTCGGGCGACACCAGCAGCACGTCGATCTCGTCGGCGTCGATGGCGGCCCGCACCTCGGCCCACTCGTCGGTGTTGGACGAGTTGAGCGTGGCCGCCCGCAGGCCCATGCGCGCCGCCGCCTCGATCTGGTTGCGCATCAGCGCCAGCAGCGGCGACACCAGCAGGGTCGGCCCGGCCCCTGCGTCGCGCAGCAGGCGGGTGGTGATGAAGTAGACCGCGCTCTTGCCCCAGCCCGTGCGCTGCACCAGCAGCACCCGCCGGCGGTCGCGGGCCAGCGTGGTGATGGCCTCGAGCTGCGAGGGCCGCAGGGCGGCGGCGGGGTCGCCGGTGAGCTGGCGCAGCAGCTCGTCGGCCCGGGCCTGGATGTCGATCGGGATCTGGGTGGTTCCGCCGGAGGTCATGACCCACACCCTACGGAGACGGTGTGACATCGAAGCCCACCCCGGTACGTGTCAACGGTGGTGAGACACCGGGTGCTCAGATGGGGGTGGTGGCCAGGGGCGTCTCCGGTGGTTCGTTGATCCATGCTGCTTCAGGGATGCGTGGGGCGCAGGGTGGTTGTCGGAAGCGGGCGGGGCGGGCGGTGTAGGCGGCGTCGAGGACGGCTTGGCGTTGTTGTTGGATCTTGGCGGCTCGGCCGTAGTGGACGTCGGCTGGGGTGTGGAGCCCGATGCCGGAGTGGCGGTGCTGGTGGTTGTAGTGCTCGAAGAACTCGTCGAGGAATGCCCGGGCCTCGTTGATCGAGGTGAACTTCTTGGGGAATCGGGGCGAGTACTTGAGGGTCTTGAACTGGGCTTCGCTGTAGGGGTTGTCGTTGGAGACGTGGGGTCGGCTGTGTGATTGCAGGACGCCGAGATCGGCGAGGAGTTGCGACACGGTCTTGGAGGTCATGGAGCTGCCCCGGTCGGCGTGCAGCGAGAGTTGCCCGTCGGGGACGTGGTGGTGGTGGATCGCATCGGCGATGAGCTCTTCGGCGAGGCGGTCTGATTCGCGTGGGGCGACGAGCCAGTTCACGACGTAGCGGGAGTAGACGTCGAGGATCACGTAGAGCTGATACCAGGTCCACTTGTGCGGGCCGGCCAGCTTGGTGATGTCCCAGGACCACACCTCGTTCGGTGCGATGGCGACGAGCTCGGGTTTCACATGGGCCGGGCGCCGTGCCTGGGCGCGCCGTTCGCGCACGAGTGCTCGTTTGCGGAGCTCGCGGTACATCGTCGACACCGACGCGAGGTAGGTGCCTTCGTCGAGCAGGGTGGCCCACACCTGGGCGGGGGCCTGGTCGCAGAACCGTTCGGAGGTCAACACCTCGATGATCTCGTCGACCTCGACTGGCTCGAGTGCTCGGTGCGATCGGGGTCGTGGCGAGGGTGGTCCGTGAACCGGGTCTTGTCGGGTCCGGTAGTGGCTGGCGCGGGGCCGGCCCACGGCATCGCATGCGGAGCGGCGCGTGACACCGCGGTCGACCATCTCGTCGACCGCGGTGTCGAGCACGGCCGCGACTACTCGTCGGTGGCCGCGCTCTTGGAGATCTCTTCCAAGAGCGCGTGCACTTTTCCCTGGACCTCGATCACCACCTCGGCTTGGGCCAGCTTGTGGCGCAGCCGTTCGTTCTCCGCTTTGAGCTTGGCGACCTCGCTGAGGCTGGGGCCGCCGCGTCCGCCGTCGGACCGACCGACCGCGGCTCTGAGGAGGCCCTGGCGGTGTTGGCGTCGCCAGTCGGTGATCAGGCTTGTGTAGAGGCCCTCGCGGCGCAGGATCGCGCCCCGCTCCCCGGTCTCGGAACAGGCGTCGTACTCGGCGAGGATCGCCAGCTTGTACTCCGGTGAGAACGATCGCCGGACCGCGCCGGGCCGTAACGGCCGTCCCGTTCCGTCGCTCGCGACGCCATCGTCCACGTGCCAAGTATCGGCCTTGTAGATCGCGGCTCGCTCTTCCTTGCGGACTCGACCCCGCGAATCAGTTCGCGGTGGGCTCTGCGGCCCATTGTTCTTCTTCATGATGAATCAGCCTTCTCGCCCTCAACACACAGATCAGGGATGAAGGTGTCTCACCGCTCGTGGACACAGAGGGCCCCGTCGACGCGTCTCGCCTTTGGGTCGTTGTGCCCTACTGGCCGCTGGGCCGCATGGACGATCGTTGCACCCGGAGGCGGACCTTGCTCGAGTTCGACCACGCCACGAAGCGATTCGGTGCCTCGGCGGCGCTCGACGCCTGCACCTTCGAAGCCCATCCGGGTCGCCTCACCGGCTTCGTCGGACCCAACGGTGCCGGGAAGACGACCGCCATGCGTTCGGTGTTCGGGCTCGTCGAGCTCGACGCCGGCACCGTGCAGTGGAAGGGGAGACCCATCGGCGCCGCCGAGCGGGCGCGGTTCGGCTACATGCCGGAGGAGCGAGGCCTGTATCCCACCATGCGCGTGCGCGACCAACTCGTGTACCTCGGCCAACTCTGCGGACTGAACGGCACGGATGTGTTCCGCGGCGTCGATGCCTGGCTCGAGAGGTTCGGCCTCGCTGATCGCGCGAACGACCGCGTCGACGCGCTGTCGCACGGCAACCAGCAGCGCGTGCAGCTGATCGCCGCCCTCGTCAACGAGCCCGAGCTGCTCGTGCTCGACGAGCCGTTCTCCGGCCTCGATCCGATCGCGATCGGCGCCATGGGCGAGCTGCTCGCGGAGCTCGCTTCTGCAGGGGCGACGGTGCTGTTCTCGAGCCACCAGCTCGATCTGGTCCAGGACCTGTGCGAGGACGTCGTCATCATCGACGACGGTCGAGTCGTGTTGGCGGGCGAGCTGGAGGATCTGCGGTCAGGGGTGCCGCAGCGGTTCGTGGACGTTCGCTTCCGCGGCCCGGCACCGGACTGGTCCGGGCTGGCCGCCGTGCAGGTCGTCGAGGCGAAGGACGGCCAGGTCCGGCTGCGGGTCGACCGCGACATCGACCTGGATGTCGTGGTGGCCGCCGTGCGGGACAGCACCGAGCTCACCTCCTTCGCCTATCAGCCGCCGACGCTGTCGGAGCTGTTCCGTCAGGCGGTGGCGACGTGAACGGCGTTCGGCAGGGCCGGCTGGTCGCGGTCCGGGAGCTGCGGGAGCGGAGCCGGTCGCGCGCCTTTCGCGCCTCACTGGTCGTGATGATCGTCGTCGTGGTCGGCGTGGTCACGCTTCCCGCCCTGCTCGAATCCGGTGGTGGCACCAGGGACATCGGCCTCACCGGTACCGTCCCCGACCAGCTGCCCCGCACGATCGAGGAGCAGAGCGACGCGGTCGGCATCACGGCACGCATCCACCGCTACGACAGCGTCGCCGCCGGCCAGGCCGCCGTGCGCGACGGCGACGTCGACGTGCTCGTCGTCGATGCTCAGCGGCTGGAGTGGCGACGCCAGGCCGACGAGCAGGTGCAGGCCGTCGTCACCGGCTCGATCCAGCTGGTCGCGGTGGGCGATCGGGCGGCCGCAGCCGGCATCAGCCCCGACACCCTGCTCGCCCTGGTCGCGCCGGTCCCGGTCGACAACGTCGAGCTCGGCTCGGTGGCGGGCCGCAGCCCCGACGACGAGACCGCCGCCTTCATCATGAGCGTGCTGCTCTTCATCGCCATCAGCACCTACGGCAGTCTGGTGCTGGCCGGTGTGGTGGAGGAGAAGTCGAGCCGGGTGGTCGAGGTGCTGCTCGCCCGCATCCCGGCCCGCACGCTGCTCGCCGGCAAGGTGGCAGGCATCGGGTTGCTCGGGCTGGGCCAGGTCATGGTCACCGCGTTGGTCGCGCTCGTCGCCGTCAGAGTCGTTGACTCTGTCGATGTTCCGGCCGCTCGGGGAGCGGTGATCGCCTGGGTCGTGGTGTGGTTCGTGCTCGGCTACGCCCTCTACGCCATGGTGTTCGGCGCTCTGGGGTCGCTCGCGTCCAGGGCCGAGGACGCGCAGAGCGTCGCCGGGCCGGTGACGGTCGTGCTGATCGCGGCGTACTTCATCTCCATCGCGGCCATCGGGAGCCCCGACACGATCTGGGCCACGGTCGTCTCGTTCTTCCCCGCGACGGCACCGTTCGCCATGCCCACATCGCATCGCGATGGGAGCGACCGCCTGGTGGGAGCCCGTGGTCGCCGCCGCCCTCACGCTCGCCGCGATCGCGGGTCTCGTCCAGCTCGGCGGTCGGCTCTATGCCGGAGCCATCCTGCACACCGGCCCGACGCTCAAGGCGCGCGACGTGTTGCGCGGCACCACCGGCACCGGCTCCCATCGGACGGCGCAGATCGACACCCGTTGACCGCCTCGTCGGTGAGCACAAGGATGACGCGTCGTGGGTGACGTGACCGTTCCGATCGGCGAGGAGATGCCCGCGTACCTCGCCGCTCCCTCGGGCGACGGGCCGTGGCCCGGGGTGGTGGTGATCTTCGACGCGCTGGGCATGAGCCACGACCTGCGCAACCAGGCCGACTGGTTGGCATCCGAGGGCTACCTCGCGGTGGCACCCGACCTGTACTTCCGCGGCAGCAAGCTCCTGTGCCTACGCACCATGTTCCGGGACATCGCCGCGGGCCGGGGCCGCACCTTCGACGACATCGAAGCCGTGCGCGGGTGGCTCGCGGCACGAGACGATTGCACCGGCACGATCGGTGTCATCGGCTTCTGCCTGGGAGGTGGCTTCGCCCTGCTGCTCGCACCGGGACGCGGGTTCTCGGCGGCGAGTGCGAACTACGGCGCGCTCCCCAAGGACTACGAGACGTTCCTCGCCGGTGCCTGCCCGATCGTGGGGAGCTACGGCGCCAGGGACCGCACCCTTCGGGGGACGGCCACCAAGCTCGAGCGCGCGCTCACCGCCGCCGGCGTGCCCAACGACGTCAAGGAGTACCCGGACGCGGGGCACTCGTTCCTCAACGACCACGATCCCGCCGATCTGTCCTGGTTCATGACGGCGATCACCCGTGTGTCGGGCAGCGCCTACCACGAGCCCTCTGCACGCGACGCGCGGCGCCGCATCATCGCGTTCTTCGATGCGCACCTGAGGGGGGCCACGTGAGGCACCGCCGTCACCGCCGGCCCGACGGTGTCCTCGATCGATGGATCGGTAGGTCGGGCTACAGCGTCTCGTAGGGGACGGTGAAGGCGGGGTGCTCGACGCCGCCGTCGATCTCGAACACCTTGCCCGTGACCCACGACGACGCCGGTGACGCCAGGTACACCGCGAAGGCGGCGATGTCCTCCACCTGCCCGACGCGCCGCATCGGGGTGTTGTCCTCGAGCTGGCGGCGGACCGACTCGTCGGTGAGCACCGAGGCCAGCGCGTCGGTCTCGATGCCGCCGAGCTCGATGGCGTTGACCCGCACCTTGGGCGCCAGCTCGGGTGCCATCTCGCGGGTCATGAACGACAGGGCGGCCTTGCTGGTGCCATAGGACGTGAACCCGGGCTGCACCATGCTCGCGGCGCGCGACGAGATGTTGATGATCACGCCGCCGCCGGCGGTCTCGACCATGTGCGGCACCGCGAACCGGGTCATCAGGAACGCCGAGGTGACGTTGAAGCGGAACGCGTCCTCGAAGGCCCGCTCGCTGGTGCGCAGCAGCGGCTGGGGCGGCCAGCCGCCCGCGTTGTTCACCACGATGTCGAGCCGGCCGAACTCGGCGATCGTCGCCTCGACGAGGTGCTCGAGCTGGGCCCGCTCGGTGACGTCGGTGGGCACGGCCAGCGCCCGCCGGCCGGTGGCCCGCACCGCGTCGGCCGTCGCCTCGATCTGGTCGGCCGAGCGGGCGGCCACCACCACGTCGGCCCCGACCTCGGCCAGCGCGGTCGCGATGCCGGCGCCCACGCCCCGGCCCGCGCCGGTCACGATGGCTACCTTGTCGGTCACCTTGAACAGGTCGAGGATCATCGGCTTCCCCCCGGGTTGGATCCGGGCGGAACCGTACAGCGGGCCAGCAGCACCGGCTGGCCACGACAGGGGGAGCAGGCATGACCTATCGCGTCGTCCAGTGGGCCACCGGCAATGTCGGGCGGGCGGCCATCGAGGGGGTGATGGCCCATCCCGACCTCGAGTTGGCCGGGGCCTACGTCTACACCGCGGCCAAAGCCGGGCTCGACGTGGGGGAGATCTGCGGCGTCGACCCGGTCGGCGTGCTCGCCACCGATGACGTCGAGGCCATCCTGGCCCTCGACGCGGACTGCGTCGTGTACAGCCCGATGCTGGCCGACCCGGCCGAGGTGATCCGGCTGCTCGAGTCCGGCCTGAACGTCGTCACGCCGGTCGGGTGGATCTACCCCTTCCGCAGCCACGACGTGGCCGCGGTCGAGGCCGCGTGCCGGGCGGGGGACGCCACGCTGCACGGCACCGGCATCAACCCCGGGGGCATCACCGAGCAGATCCCACTGCTGCTGTCGGCGTTCTGCAAGGACATCCGCCACGTGCGGGCCGAGGAGTTCTCCGACATCCGCACCTACGACACCGAGCTCATCGTCCGCGACGTCATGCTGTTCGGCAAGACGCCCGACGAGGCCCGGGCCAGCTCGATGCTGGCCATCCTGGGCGACGGCTTCGGCCAGTCGATGGACATGGTGGCCGACGCCCTGGGGGTCGCCCTCGACGCCGGCAAGCGCACGACCCACGAGATGGCCGTCACCACCGTCGACCTCGACACCCCCGTCGGCGTGATCGAGGCCGGCACGGTCGCCGCGCAGCGGTTCACCTGGGAGGGGCTGGTCGGCGGTGAGCCGTTCATGACGGTGCGGGTCAACTGGCTGATGGGGGAGCAGGACCTCGATCCGGCGTGGACCTTCGGTTCCGAGGGCGAGCGGTTCGAGGTGGAGTTCGACGCCGATCCGCCGTTGAGGGCGGCCTTCCACGGCATGCACCCGCCATCGGTCGAGACCGCCGATCTCGCCCACAACGAGGGCATCCTCGCCACCGCCATGCACTGCGTGAACGCCATCCCCTACGTGGTGGAGGCCGCGCCCGGCATCCGGACCTACCTGGATCTCCCGTTGATGCCGGGTCGGGCCGTCGGGGCGATGAGGTCCGCCTGACACCGCCGGCCATCGTGGGCATCTGTCACCGCAGCGTCATAGTGTGGGTCGCATGGCCGACCCTCAGCGCCATCGATGTCTCGTCTGCGTCCCTCCTCCTCGCACTCCGCGGTTGACACAGCGCGGCGAGTCACTGAGGGTGATGGTGTGAGGGGGCTCACCCAGGTCCTGTGGGGGCCGGACCACACGATCCTCGACAAGACGGCCGAGGTCATGGTCGGCGGGCGGGTGGCCCTGGCCCTCACGCGCGGCCGTCACCGCAAGCGCTACGCCTACATCGACCCCAACGAGGACGTCGTCGCCGCGGTGACCGACTCCAACCGGCTGATGCTCGCGGTGGCCGACGGCCACAACGGCAAGGAGTCCTCGGTGGTCGCGGTGCAGGCCCTCGTCGACCTGGCCCGGGCCGGGCTCCCCGACCGGGTCGACAGCGACCGGGCGACCGACCTGTTCCTGCGGCTGAACGACCGGGTGATCGAGGCGGTGGGCGATCCGGGCTGTCCCAACCCCACCAGCCGCACCACCCTCGCGGTGGCCCTGCTGGTCGGCCCTCTGCTCTCCTGGGCCTCCCTCGGCGACTCGGCGGTCTTCGCCCGCCACGGCGAGCTCACGCTGCGGCTCGACGAGCCCTCCCGCGACCGGTTCCTCGGCGAGCGCTTCTCCAAGCGACGCATGGCCGCGGCCATGAGCTCGGGCACGGTGCAGCTCGGGGCCGGCGACCACGTCTACATCGCGAGCGACGGCTACACCGACTTCGCCGCCAACCCCCTGGCCTGGCGGGGCGCCGACGGGGCCCCACCCGACGAGATCGCCCGCGACGCGGTCCAGCGGGCATCCGACGGCGGCGCGGGCGACAACATCGCGGTCGGCGTGGTGCGCGTCTGAGTCGCCTACCGGTGCGGTCGGGCCCGGAACCCGGCCGGAATACGGCATGTGCCCGATGTGAGCGACCCACCTCAGGGCGCACGCTGAGGTCTCCAGTCCAGGAGGCCACCATGTTCGACCCGACCACCCGCCTGCAGTCCGCCCGGATGCACGGCCACGAGCTCCACCACGCAGCCCGCCACTCGACGCCCCACGCGGCCGACCACGCGCTCCTCCGCCGGGCCGCCCGGTCGGTTCGGCGCCCCCTCTGGAGGCGTCGGGCCGTCCAACCAGCAATCCACGTGACGGAATGCCCGCCGGTCGGCATCATCATGAGGTGAACCGTCGAGTCGCCAGCCCCCACCTGGTCGGTCGGCAGGAGGAGGTCGCCGCCCTCGGTGACGTGCTGACCCGGGCCGTGAAGGGCGACGGCTCCACGGTGATCGTCACCGGCGAGGCCGGGATCGGCAAGACCCGGTTGCTGGCGACGGTGGCCGACGACGCGGCCGGGCGCGGCTTCCTGGTGCTGTCCGGGGGCTGCGTCGAGCTCGGTGAGGACGGCGTGCCCCTCGCCCCGGTGGCCGAGGCCCTGCGCCGCCTGCGTGACCGGGTGGGTGTGGCCGGCCTGGTCGAGATGCTGGGCACCGCCGTGCCCGAGCTCGGTGCCCTCGTGCCCGGTCTGGTCACCGACGACACCACGATCGACGCCCAACCCGTGCCCCCGGGTCGGCTGCTCGAGCTGCTGCTCGGGCTGCTCGAGCACCTGGCGTCCTCCACGCCCGTGCTGTTCGTGATCGAGGACCTCCACTGGGCCGACCGTTCGACGCTCGACCTGCTGGTGTTCCTCGAGCGCAACCTCACCGGCCCGGTGGTGCTGCTCGCGTCGCTGCGCAGCGACGAGCTCCACCGCCGCCATCCCCTCCGGCCGGTGCTGGCCGAGCTCATCCGCTCGGGGGCTCCCGTCCGCATCGACCTGTCGCCGTTCACCCGTCGGGAGCTGGCCGACCAGGTCGAGGCCATCACCGGGACCGCTCCTCACGACGACGTGCTCGAGGCGCTCTACCGGCGCTGCGAGGGCAACCCGCTCTTCGCCGAGGAGCTGCTGGCGGCCACGACCGAGCGCCCCGATCAGCTGCCGAGCACCCTGCGGGACATCCTCATGGGCCGCATCGCGCACCTACCCGACGTCGACCAGGAGACCCTGCGCCTGGCTGCCGCGGTCGGCATCCGGGTCGACGACGCCCTGCTCCACCGCATCGGCTCCGGGCCCGAGGGCGAGCTCGACGAGAGCCTGCGCCGGCTGGTCGAGGACAACCTGCTCGAGCCGGCGTCCGACGGCGAGGGCTACTGCTTCCGCCACGCGCTGCTGCAGGAGATCGTCTACGACGAGCTCCTGCCGGGGGAGCGGCGGCGGATCCACGCGGAGATCGCCCAGGAGCTGACCAACCAGGCGTCGGGCGGCGCGATCGCCGCGGCCGCGGTGGCCCACCACTGGTACCGGGCCCGAAACCTGCCGGCCGCGCTCGTCGCGTCGATCGAAGCGGGCCTGGCCGCCGAGCGGGTTCCGGCGCCGGCGGAGGCCGTTCGCCACTTCGAGCGGGCCCTCGAGCTGTGGGACGCGGTGCCCGAAGCCGGCGAGCTCGCCTCGCTCGACCACGTGCAGCTCCTGGCCCACGCGGCCGAGCAGGAGAACCTCGTCGGCAACTTCGGTCGGTCGATCGCCCACATCCGACTCGCCCTCGACCTGATCGACCCGGCGGTCGACCCGGTGACCGCCGGGCTGCTGCACGAGCGGCTCGGGCGCTTCCTCTGGACGGCGGATCAGGACGGCCTGCCCGACCACGTGCGTGCCCTCGAGCTGGTGCCGGCCGAACCGCCATCGCCCGAGCGGGCGCGCGTGCTGGCCGGCTACGCCCAGATCCTGATGCTCAACGGTGCCATGGCGCAGTCGGGCGAGGTCGCGGCCGACGCGGTCGAGATCGCCCGCACCGTCGGCGCGCTGCAGGCCGAGGGCCACGCCCTCAACACGTTGGGCACGGTGCTGGTCCCCCAGGGCCGGGTCGACCAGGGCTTGGCGTGCCTCGAGCGCAGCGCGCGGATCGCCCACGAGATCGGCAACCTCGACGACATGGCCCGCGCCTGCGTCAACCTCACCCACTCGCTCAGCATCCTCGGTCGGTGGGACGAGCTGATCGTCGAGGGCGAGGCCGGCGTCGAGTGGGCCCGCCGGGTCGGTCAGGACCGCACGTGCGGCGTCTACGTCGAGAGCAACCTGCTCGACGCCCTCGTGGCCCTGGGCCGGTGGGACGAGGCGGCCGAGCGCAGCGCCAGCCTGCCGACCCGCCTGCCCATCGGCTACTGGGAGTACTTCACCGGCGGATCCGTGCTGGCCGACCGAGGGGACTTCGTGCGGGCCCGCGAGGTCGCGGCGCGCCTGGTCGACGTGCCCGACGAGGGCACCGCCATGCTGCAGGGCATCACCGACCACGTCGTCGGGGCCATGGCCCTCGCCATCTGGGCCGGCGAGCCCGAGCAGGCCCGTCACCTCATGGAGCTCGGCCTGGCCCGCATCCCCGACCCGTTCCTGATCTGGCGGGGTGGCGAGCTGTTCTGGCGAGGGCTGTGGGCCGAGGCCGATCTCGCGGCGCGCGCCCGGGGCGCTCGAGACGTCGAAGCCGAGCGAGCGGCGCGCGGCGGCCGCGACGGTCTGGTTCGATCGGGCCCGGGCCGTGGCCTCGCGCCCGCTCGACGGGGTGCTCCCGTCACCGGCGCTGCTCGTGCACCTCACGCTGTGCGACGCCGAGCGGGCGCGGGTCGACGAGCAGGACCACCCCGACGACTGGCAACGGGCCATCGACGCGGTCGACGGCTTCGGCCTGCGCTTCCAGGGGGCCTACGCCCGCTTCCGCCTCGTCGAGTCGCTGCTGCGCACCGGGGGCGATCGCGACCGGGCGGCCGTCGAGCTCGAGGCGGCCCGGGCCACGGCCGCCGAGCTGGGGGCGGTGCCCCTGGCCGCCGAGATCGACACGCTCGCGAGGCGCAGCCGCCTGCTCGTCACCGGCCCCGCGCCTGACGACACCGACGACGAGGGCGACGACGCTCGCGCCTTCGGCCTCAGCCCCCGCGAGCTGCAGGTGCTGCAGCTGGTCGCCGAGGGAGCCACCAACCGCCAGATCGCCGAGCGGCTCTACATCAGCCCCAAGACGGCGAGCGTCCACGTGTCGAACATCCTCGCCAAGCTCGGGGTGGCCAGCCGGGGCGAGGCCGCGGCGGTGGCCCACCGGCTGGGGGTCGGCTCGGAATCCTGACGCTCTGTGATCGAACGCACGGTGCGCGTGGGGCTCTCCGGCGCATGCTGCTGCCAACGGACGGGCGGGTGCGGCCCGACGGCGATCAGGGGAGAAGGCGAATGGCCAAGCGGCTCGATCGGGATCAGGTCAACCGGGCGCTGCATCCCGAAGTGGTCAGCGTGCACGTGCCGGTCGAGGTGCTGTGGGACTTCGAGCGGGTCACCGACCTCCGCAAGGAGATCCTCGGCAAGCTGGGCTGCCTCGGGTGCACGTCGGGGTTCGACATCCGGTTCCGGGCGCCCGAGTGGGAGTACACCGGCGGTGCGCTCGTCGACGTCAAGGAGCAGGCGCTGCGCGAGCTGGTCCGGTGAGTCGGCTCGACCTCGGGGTGGGGCTGGCGCTGATGCCGGGTCTGCTCGACGAGCTGGAGCGGGTGGGCGACCTGGTCGACTGCCTCGAGGTCGAGCCTCAGACGTTCTGGATGGAGACGGCCGATCCCCAGCGGCCCTTCCGTCTCGTGACCGAGGGCGTCGACGCGATCCGGTCGGCGCTTCCCCGTCGTTCTCGCCCATGGCGTCACCAGTCCAGTCGGCGGATCACAACCCCCCTCCGCCGACCTGGCGCGGCTGTTCGCCGAGTCGGTTCGCCGGCTCGGCGCGCAGCTCGCGAGCGAGCACCTCTCGTTCAACCGCGCGTCGGGTGACGACGGGCCGTTCGGCTCGGCCTTCTTCCTGCCGCCCCGGCAGACCGAGAGCGGCATCGAGGCGGCCGTCGCCGCCATCGCCGCGCTGCGAGCCGAGCTCGACGTGCCCTTCTCGTTCGAGACGCCCGTCAGCTACCTCCAGCCCCGCGCCGACGAGATCCCCGACGGGGCGTTCGTCGCGGCGGTGGCCGAGGCCGCCGACTGCGGCATCCTGCTCGACCTCCACAACATCTGGACCAACGAGCGCAACGGTCGTCAGCCCGCCCGCGACTTCCTGGCCCAGATCCCCCTCGATCGGGTGTCGGAGGTGCACCTCGCCGGCGGGCTCGAGCGGGACGGCTTCTGGCTCGACGCCCACAGCGGCGGGCTGGCCCCCGAGCTCGAGGCGCTGGCCGCCGAGGTGCTGCCCCAGCTGCCCGAGCTGCGCGTGGTGGTCTACGAGATCCTCCCCGAGTTCGTGGTGCCGCGGGGCGAGCGGGCCCTGCGCCCCGTCCTCGAGCGCGTCCACCGCCTCGTCGACGACGCCCGCCGGGCTCCTGCCCGTCCCACGCCGTCGACCCCCGTCCGCGGTCCGGTCGTCCCTGCAACCAGCGGTCCGCACACCGTCGGGGACGACCGGCCTGCACCCTCTCCCACGTCCGCTGGTGCGCCTTCAGCCGTGAACGGTCGCGGCGCCGTTGCTGCCAGTGAGCGACCAGCGGCGTGGGAGCACGTCCTCGCCAGCCTCGCCATCGGGCGCTCGCCCAGCGCGGCCGGCACGGTCGGCCTCAAGGGCTCGGCCCGCACCGAAGGCGACCGCGTGCTCGCCCTCGGCGCCGAGCTGTCGCGCGACCCCGGCGTGACGCTGCTCCGCGAGCTGGTCGGCGCCGGCCGTGACGGACGGGTGGCGTCGAGCCTGCCCCTCACCGTCGAGCTGCTGCTCGTGACCATCGGGCGCTCGGGGCTCGAGGAGCTGCTCGCTCGCTATGCGTCGGCGACCACGCCGGCGCTGTGGGCCTCGGCCGAGGGCACCCAGTTCGCGGCGTGGGCGCGCGCAGGAGCTGGCCGACCACCCGATCGTCCTCTCCGCCCTCGCGCTCGACCTGGCCGGCATCGAGCTGATGCGGACCGAGCATCCCCAGACCGTCGAGATCGACGTCGACCCGATGCTGCTCATCAATGCCATCCGCACCGGGGCGTCGGTGGCCGACGTCCCGACCGGTCGCTTCCTCGCCACCGTCGGCTGAGCTCGGCGCTCGCCGAGTCGATCGGGCGGCCCTCGCCTAACCTGCCAGGCATGTGGCTGCCCTGGCCTCCCGCCATCGCCATGTCAGTGATGCTGTGGCTGACATCGTGGCTCAGCCGGCGCGGTTCCCGCCGCCGGCTGATCGTGGTCGGGGCGTTCGCGGCCGAGACCGCGCTGGTGCTGGCGCTCTACGCGCTGTGGCGCGTGGCCGGGACCGTCTCGGTGTGGAACGTCGACGGCGCCCTCGACCGGGGCCGGGCCATCTGGGACCTCGAGCAGGCCATCCACCTCCCCAGCGAGCTGCGCCTGCAGCAGGTGTTCCTCGAGCACCCGCTGTGGATCCAGGCCGCCAACGGCTACTACGCCGTCGCCCACGTGCCCGCCATCATCGCCCTGCTGCTGTGGGCGTTCATCCGCCACCGTGACGACTACCCCCGGGTCCGCAACGTGCTGGCGCTGGCGACCGGCGCCTGCCTGCTCGCGCAGCTCATCGCCGTCGCGCCGCCCCGGATGTACCCGACCCTCGGCTTCGTCGACTCAGGTCACCTCTACGGCCAGTCCGTCTACACCGCCGTCGGCACGGGCGTGAGCGACCAGCTCTCGGCCATGCCCTCGGTGCACGTCGCGTGGGCGGTCCTCGTCGGCGTCGCCGCGGTGGTGATCAGCTCGAGCCGCTGGCGGTGGCTCGTCCTCGCCCACCCGGTGCTCACGCTCGTGGTCGTCGCCGCCACCGCCAACCACTGGTGGCTCGACGGCGTGGTGGCGGTGGCGATCCTCGGCCTGGCCGCGCTGGTCGACGACCGGGCCCGCTCGGTGCTGGCCTCGCGGCGTCGGGTCGAGCTGCCGGCGCCTCCGACCGAACCGGCCACGCTGGTCTCCTGAACCGGCGGGGTCAGCCCGACTCGGAGGCCCCCGGGGGGGGGCTCCCCGCAGGCGGACTCCCTCGTGAGTCGAAGATCCCGAGCTAGCGGATCAGGCGGGCGACCATCGGCGGCGCCGAGATGGCCGTGTTGGGGTCCGGGCTCAGCCTCAGCGTGCCACCGCCGCTCACGTTGAGCCGGAAGGCGATGAACTGCGCCTTCTGGGGCACGGCCCAGTCGCCGCCACCGCTGAGGTTCAGCACGCCCTCGGGGATGAAGAACGCACCGGACAGGGTGACGCCGGCGCCGCCGTTGATCTGGAAGGGGCCGTTCTTGCCCTCGGCCCACAGCGAGAGCCCCGCGAACGGCCCTTCGGTCGGGGCGGTCCACGAGGGTGGCGAGCCACCGGTGACCTTCACCTGCCCCGATTGGACTCCCATGATGATGGCGGTGTGGTTGGCGTGGAAGGTGCCACCGGTGAAGTTGAGGCCGCCGGAGGTGAAGGAGACGAAGGCGGCGTTGTCACTCGACTGCGTGAGGCAGGGGGAGCCGGTTCCGGGGTTGGCGCAGCTGCCGGTGAGGTTGCTGGTCGGGTTCGACTGGTCGTTGTAGGTGCCGCCCGAGTACTGCGAGTTGATGGTCACGCTCCCACCGGTCATCTTGATGTCGCCGGTGAACACGACGTTCCCCCCGGTGAAGCTCACGTCGGTGCCGTTGCCGACGCTGAAGCTGTTGCAGTTCACCCAGTAGTTGCCCGAGTACACCTGCGTCCCGCTCGGCGCGCAGTCGGTGAGCGTGGTGTAGCCGCTGGGTGCGGTCGTGCTCGCGCTCGCGAGAGCGGTGTTCAGATCGTCGATGTAGGGGCCGCGGACGGCGGTGTCGGGACAGGGAAGGGGGGTGAGGACGGCGGTGGGCGACTGCAGGGCCGGGAAGGTGGGGTAGGAGGACTGGCAGTTGTACCGCCAGTCGATGGGTGCCCGGGTGGCCCGGGTCGAGAGGGACTGGGGCTGGGGTTGGAGGACCAGGGCCGACACATTGGCCGGATCGCAGGCGCGTCCGGTGCAGCTCGTGGCCCCCGGGGGCAGGGCGTAGAGCCCGATGTAGCCGCCGGTGGTGCCGTCGCGCGCCACCACCTTCGAGCCGCTGCCGCCGACGTTCACCGTGTACTGGCTGCCACTGCAGGTGCTCGAGTCGCTGTCCAGCATGACGACACCGGCCACCGTGTCCGTGCCCACCTCGACGTCGGAGCCGCCACTGACGTCGAGCGCGGTGCAACCGGTCGGGTCGAGGAGCCAGAGCGCCGGGATGCGCTTCGTGATGCCGGGGACCGACACCGCCGTCGCCGACCGGGAGCTGGTGTAGCTCCTGGTGCCGCCGATGCCGCCGAAGAACGACGGGTCGGTGGCGGTGATGATGACCCGCAGCCGGTCACAGGGCTGCTTGTCGTTCAGGCCCGCGACCGAGATCTTCGGATCGGCGATCTCGCTGTCGGGAACCGGGTAGTGGACGCTGACCTGGTATCGGCCGCTGGTGGCCGTGGGCATCGCCTCCGCGAGCGCTCCGCCGGAGCAGACGGTCCTGGTCACGTCATTGCCGGCTTGCGTGCAGAAGGTGGAGGTGCTGATGGCCGGCATGCCCTTGGCGTTCGAGTTCACGTAGGCCACCGCGTCTTGGCACGCCTTGAGCGGGTTCCTGGAGGCGAGGCCGTTGCCGCCGGCCAGGGCGGCCATGTCCGCCACCGACTGTTCGACGCGCGTGCTTCCTCTCACGTAGCCGAGGTCGACCACCATGGCCACCATCAACAGGATGCCGGTCATCACCAGCGCGGTGATCACGATGGTGACGCCCGAATCGCCGGTTCGATCCATGCGCCGGCTCATCCTTCGAACCGAGACAAGGCCCGAGCGCTGAGCGTGACCGGGACGGAGAAGACCGCGGCGTCGATCTTGTCCTGGCGGCTGATGGTGACCTGCACCCGCTTGCCGGTGTCGGAGCTGCTGTCGACGTAGCAGGGCGACGTGCCGCCGGCCGTGGTGAAGCTCGAGCCGATGGCCACCGGGGCGCTGCCCGGGCCCGACACCAGGGCGACGCAGACGTCCGACGTGGTGACGGCGCCCGCCGATCGCTCAGCCGTGACGGACCGCACCAGCTGCGCCCAGGTGAGCCCCGAGCAGTTGGTCACCGGCGTGCACTGGTCGATGGGGACCGTCGCCCCGTAGCGGGCGCCCTCCCGACCGGCCTGCGTGACCGACAACCGCCGGTTGAGCACCATCCCGGCGCCGAAGATGCCGAACAGCATGATCGCGAGCAACGGGAAGACCAGGGCGAACTCCACGAGCGCCACACCGCGGTCACCTCGGCCGCGCCGAGGGTCGCGTCCGACGCCACCACCGGGAACCGATCTCGACCGGCCACCGGTGGCGACGGCGATGCTCGTGTTCGACATGGGATGCACTCCGATTCGGTGCGTTGCCAGGAAAGAAGCCTCGCCCTCGAAACACCCTCCGAGCGTTCAATCGTTCACGCAGCGAGTTCCGTTACGGCCGCCGGGGTGAGAGGCTCCTCCGATGTTCTCCAACCGCGTGACCGAGATGCTCGGGGTCGACATCCCGATCGTGCAGGCGCCCATGGGATGGATCGCCCGCTCGAGACTGGCGTCGGCCGTGTCGAACGCCGGGGCCCTCGGCATCATCGAGACGTCCTCCGGTGAGCTCGACGTCATCCGAGACGAGATCCGCAGGATGCGTGAGCTCACCGACCGGCCGTTCGGGGTCAACATCGCCCAGGCCTTCGTGCGGGACCCGGCCATCGTCGACTTCGTCATCGGGCAGGGCGTGCGCTTCGTCACGACCTCGGCAGGAAGTCCGACCCGCTACACCGCCCAGCTCAAGGACGCCGGGCTCACGGTGTTCCACGTCGTGCCGACCCTGCGGGCCGCGCTCAAGGCGGTGGACGCCGGCGTCGACGGGCTGATCGTCGAGGGGGGAGAGGGCGGCGGCTTCAAGAACCCACGGCCGGTGGCCACCATGGTGCTGCTGCCCCTGGTGGCGGCCAACGTCGACGTGCCGATCATCGCAGCGGGGGGCATGGTCGACGGGCCGACGATGGCCGCGGCGTTCGCCCTCGGGGCCGAAGGCGTGCAGATGGGCACCCGCATGGTGTCGGCCGCCGAGTCGCCCATCCACGACAACTGGAAGCAGGCCATCGTGGCCGCGGCCGAGACCGACACGGTGTTCCTCAACCAGCACGCCTCGCCGGCGCTGCGAGCGCTGCGCACCGAGCGCACCACCGCGCTCGAGTTCGACCACCAGACCAACGCCATGGAGGCCATGGCCAACATGACGGACCTCTACTTCGGCGGCGACATGGAGGCCGCCGTGGCCCTGTGCGGCCAGGTCGCCGGGCGCATCGACGAGGTCCGCCCGGTGGCCGACGTGATCGCCGAGACGGCCCGCGACTGCCTGGCCGTGATCGCCGACCTGGCGGCGCGCTACCCGGTCGTCCCGGCCTGATCGTCGGCCCCGGGGGGCCGACCGGGGGCCTGGAGGGCGGCGAAGCGCATCTCGCGCTCCGCCACGAACCCCATCGACTCGTACAGGCGGATGGCCCCGGTGTTGGTGGCCGCGGCGTGCAGGATCGCCCGGTCACCGGCGGCGGAGATCTCCTCGATGAGCAGCCCGACCAGCAGACGGGCCAGACCGCGCCCGCGGAACGCGGTGTCGGTGCAGACCGCGCTGATCTCGACGTGCCCCGGCGGGCGCATCCGCTGCCCGGCCATGGCCACCAGCGCCCCGTCGGCAGGATCGCGGAGGCCCAGGTAGGTGCCGAGCTCGATGGTGCGATCGGTGAACGGCCCGGGTTCGGTGCGGGCGACCAGGGCCACCATCTCGGGCACGTCGGCGTCGCTCAGGCGGACGACGTCGAACCCGTCCGACGGCCGACCGGCGAGCTCCTCACCCGACCAGGTCATCTGCACCCCGACGCCGCCGAAGAGCTCGGTCCACCCCTCAGGTGGCTCGAGGTCGGCTCGGATCAACGCCGCCGAGCTCCCGGGACCGACCAGCTCGGCCAGTGCGTCCCACGCCTCGCGGGTCGGGTGATCGGGCAGCGCCGCGAACACCGACACGTCGGGATCGAAGCGGACGGCCAGCTCGCCGCCCTCCGCGATCGCGGCCTGGGGGCCTGTCAGCGCATGCCATGCGGCGTTAGCCAGCAGCTCCATCGGGGGATGCTGGCACGCCGCGCCCCGCCGTTCCCAACGCGATCCAGGCCAGCAGCGCGATCGTCCCCACGGCCCCGATCGCGGTGATCACCCACGCTTGGTGGACGAGCTCGCGCTTGGACACCTGATAGATCGTCGACGCGGCCTGGCGCACCAGGCTGTGGGCCGGGTCGGACGGATCGGCCACCGCGTCGATGCCGAGACTGCCGCCGACGGCCAGGCCGACCAACGTCGCCAGGCCGACGAGCAGCACGCCCACCGAGAGCACCAGTGCCGTCCGCCGCCGCCGGGACGACACGAGCAGGGCGACGACGGCGAGGACGAAGGCCGCCAGCGGCAGCGCGATCGCCGCGAGGCGGATCAGCTCGACGTGCTGCCACACGAAGGGCAGCTGATCCCGCTCGGCCAGCACGACCTGGCAGCAGTTCGTGCTGTCGGCGAAGGACACGATGCTCGCCACCACCCGGTTGTCGACCAGCGTCGGCGCCACGATGGCGACCATCTCGCTCGGGGTGAAGGCCACCGGACCGTCGCCCTCGACGAGCCGTTGCTGGATCGCGGTGGCCAGTCGCACCGTGATGTCGTGGGCCTGCTGGGAGGACACCGCCTTCTCGACACCCGAGGTGGCGAGGTCGTCGATCTGGCTTCCGGCCAGCCCCTGCACCAGACCGCCCAGCCCGGCCGGCGCCGCGTCGTAGCCCTTGGCCAGCGCCGGCTCGACCACGCGGTCGACGAGCAGCGCGGTGGCTGCCGCCTGCACGTCGTCGGCCGCCGCGATCTCGGCGGCCTTGGCCGTGACGACGTCGGTGTCGTAGAGCGTGGTTCGGGCCCACCAGGCCAGGCTGCCGACGAGCAGCAGCACCACGGCCACGACGGCCAGCACGAGGCCGGCCAGGTCGCGGCCGTGGTTCGCCCGCTCGCCCGTCCCGTCGTCGATCATCGGCCCAGCCTTCCAGCCGCCAGGCGCGAACATGGTTCATGACCGTGGTCGGGTCCTCCACCCTCACGCCCTCTGGCGAGCCACCCTGTCACGACCGGCTGGCCACCATGGCCCTCGGCGGCTGAGGGGTGTCGTCGGCCTCGCTCGCCCTCGCCGCCGCGTTCGGCTGCGCGGTCTGCTACGGCGTCGGCTCGGTGCTCGAGCAGATCGGTGCCCGACGTGAGGAGATGGCGACCTCCCTCGACCCACGGCTGCTGATCCGCCTGGCCGGCCAGCTGCCCTACCTCGCCGGCCTCGGCCTCGACGGTGTCGGCTGGGCGCTCTCGCTGGTTGCTCTGCGCACGCTGCCGCTCTTCCTGGTGCAGTCCGCTGTCGCGTCCAGCATCGCGGTCACGGCCGTGGTGGCCCGCCTCGTCCTGCGCACCAAGCTCGACGCGGCTGACGGCATCGCCATCGGCGTGATCATCATCGGTCTGGTCGTGCTGGCGGTCGCCGCCGCTCCCGAGGAGGCCCGGCCGGTGGGCGCGGTGTTCCGTGCCGTCCTCGTGGCCGGGGTGGTGGTGCTGGCGATGGCGGCGGCGGCCATGGCGCGGGCGGAGGTCGGGCGAGGGGCCCTCGGCCTGGCCGCGGTGGCGGGCCTGGCGTTCAGCGGGACGGCCATCGCCGGCCGGGTCGTCGCCATCCCCGACCACCTCGTCGACATCGCCCGCGAGCCGGTGGCCTGGGCGCTGGTCGCCTACGGCGTGATGGGCATCCTGGTCTTCTCGATCGCGCTGCAGCGCGGGTCGGTCACCACCACCAACGCCATGCTGTTCGCGGTCGAGACCGTGATCCCCACGCTCATCGGGGTGGTCTTCCTCGGTGACCGGGCCCGGGCCGGGCGCTGGCCGGAGATGGTCGTCGGCTGCGCGGCCACCATCGCCGGGGCCGTGGCCCTGGCGCTGCGCTCGACGCCGGAGCCGGAGCCGTCCACCGGGGCCGAACCCGTCCCTCGCCCGGCGACCTGACGGGGGCATCACCGGTCCCCGCTGGTGGTGTGGCACGATGCGCCGAGTCCGAACCGGGGGAGATCCGCATGATGCACTCAGCTCGTCGTTGGTCGCGCGTCGGCGCGGGGATCGCCGTGGCCCTGCTGCTGCTCGCCGGCTGCGGCAGCAGCGGGTCGAAGTCGTCGGGCCCGACGTCGGCGTCCTCCGGCGGCTCCGGCGGCTCCGGCGGGGCGGCCACCGAGACCACCATCAGGTCCACGCTGAAGGTGCTCGTCACCAACGACGACGGCTACTCGGCGGCCGGCATCGATGCCGTGGTCGAGGGTCTGCGGGCGCTGCCCGACACCGAGGTCACCGTGGTGGCCCCGCTCGCGAACCAGAGCGGCTCGGGCGGGAAGACCACCGACGGCCCGCTCACGGTGACCGATGTCAAGACGGCGAGCGGCTACCCGGCCAAGGCGGTCGACGGGTACCCGGCCGACACCATCATCTGGGCCATCGATCAGCACGGCATCGACTTCACCCCCGACCTCGTCGTCTCGGGGATCAACTTCGGCCAGAACGTCGGGCCCCTGGTGGACATCTCGGGCACGGTCGGCGCGGCCCGGGCCGCGGCGACCCGCAACATCCCGGCGTTGGCGTCGAGCCAGGGTCTCGGTGATCCGCCGGCCTACACCACCGGCGTGACCCGGGTGGTGGACTGGGTGTCCGAGCATCGGGCCTCGCTGCTCGACGGCTCGGCCGTGATCGCCAAGCTGCTCGAGAACCTCAACATCCCGACCTGCACGACCGGCGCCAATCGCGGTGTGGTCGACGTGCCCGTCGCCACCGACATCGCCGGCCGCGACGTCACCAAGTCCGACTGCTCCTCGACCGCCACCAGCCCGGTTGATGACGTCGACGCCTTCATCGAGGGCTTCGTGCCGCTCTCGACGCTGAACCCCTCGCCCTCGTCCTAGGGAGCCTCGGGCGTCGCCTGGTTCGGGTTGGGGCCGGGGAAGCCCCCGACCCCGGCGTCGCGCTGGACCCGCAGGCTGTTGAGCATGCCGGCGATCATGACGTAGTGACCCACCAGCAGCGTGAGCTCGACCAGTTGCCTGGTGTCGAGGAGCTCGGCGAGGGCGGCCCACGTCGTGTCCGAGATCATGTGGTCGGCACACAGCTCGTCGCACGCGGTGAGGAGGGTGGCATCGCCGGCCGACCAGCCGTCGGCGTCGGGTCCGGTGGTGACCCGCTCGATCTCGTCGTCGGTCAGCCCGGCCAGCCGGCCGATGCGGACGTGCTGACCCCACTCGTACTCGCTGCCCGCGTTCCACCCGGTGCGGAGGATGAGCAGCTCGCGCTGGCGGGCGTCGATCGACCCGCCGTTCAACAGCTTGCCCCCGAACGGCAGGTAGCGCCGGAGGAGCCCCGGATGGTTGGCCATCGTGGTGAAGATGTTCATCGATCCGGTATCCGACGTGAGGAACTCGACCAGGTCGTCGGGCGCGTCACCGGCATCGATCGGCGCGATGCGAGGGTCACTCATGGCCGGCACCGTAGCCACGCCGGCTCCACCGGGCGCTGAGGAGGCGGTTCGGCGATCGGCGATCAGCTCGTCAGCCGAGGTCGAGCGTCGGTGGTTCGTCGTGGTCGTGGTCGGGGTCGTCGCCGGGGAGGTGGTCGAGGTTCCAGGTGGTGAGGTGGGCGCCGATGGGGGTGGTGAGGGGTTGGTGGGTGGTGGGGTCGGTGCCGGGGGGCCAGTAGCGCCAGTGGGTGTCGCTGCGTTGGAAGGTGGCGCCTCGGTAGGTCTTGTCGTCGTGGTCGTGGTTGCACATGCCGTGGATGCTGGTGACGGAGGTGTCGTGGACTTTGGCGTAGTCGACGATGTGGTCGAGTTCGGAGATGTCGTGGTGGCAGCGGGGGACGGTGCAGTGGCGGTCGCGGACGCGTACGGCGAGGTCGACGGGGCGGGTGCGGTGTCTTGTGGTGGTGGCGTAGGCGCGTATGTCGACCGAGTCGTGGATGAGCAGCTCGGCGTGGGTGTGGGGTAGCAGTTGGTGGATCCAGGTGATGGGGATGGGGCCGATGCCGGGGATCTCGCAGGTCTCGCCTGGTGCGGCGTAGCCCCGTTTGAGGGCGATGCCGTCGACGAGGATGACCAGGTTCCAGTTGACCTTGGGGTCGAGCCCCTCGGCCTGGCTGAGGTCGCCGCCGGGGGTGAACAGCCGGCCCTCGGCCGGGTCGGTCGTCGTGGGTGCGGCCGGCGCCGGGGCGGTTTCGGTCGGGCTGGTCGCAGTTGGGGCGGTGGCGGTCGAGGTCGGGGCGGCTGAGGTGGACGTCGACGCGGGCGGCTCGGCGGGTGGGGTGGACGGTCGGGTGGTGGCGCTGCGTGTGCCGTTGGTGATGGCGTCGAGGAAGGCGTCGGCCCGGTAGGCGTCCCAGCCGTCGCGGGTGTTCTCGCGGCGGGCTCGCTCCAGTCGGAGTTTCATGTGGGCGTCGATGATGGGCTTGACGCTGGCGAAGGCGGCGGGGGTGAACTGGCCGCGGATCTCGACGTGACCGTCGGGGCCGTCGGAGATGCGCAGGCTGCGGGTCTTGTGCAGTCGGGCGTGACGGGCCTGCTCGTCTTCGGCGGAGCGGGCGGCGCGGCGGACCTTGTCGGCTTGTTGGCGGGTCTCGCGCAGGTCGTGGCGGGACCGGGCCCCTTCCAGCAGCCGGCGTTCGCAGGCCGGGTCGGCGGTGGCGGCGCCCGACACGGCTGCGGCTTCGTCGGTGGAGATCTCCCCGGCCGCGAACGCGGCTTTGGTGGCCGGACAGTCGTCGAGGCGCTTGGCCGTGTCGAGGGCCCGGGCGGCTTCGGCTTTGGAGATGCCGTTGAGGGTGGCGAACCAGTCCGGTCCCGAATGGGCTCGAGCCTCATAGGCGTTGCACTCGTCGGCTCGGGCGGCCAACAGCACCTGGACCGCCTCGTAGCGGCGGATCACCACGGCCAGCCGTTCGGCACCGGCCGCCGCGTCAGCCCCCGTCAACCGGGACGGATCGACCGACGAGCACCAGACCTCGGCCATCCGCTCGACCGCGGCCAGGTCGACGGGCTCAGACGTGGTGGCGGCGGAGGACATGGCCACTACCGTAGCGAACGAATGTTCCTCATGTCAACCAGGAACGAGTAGAAATCGTCAGACTATGGCCGATGTCACCCTCAGGTGAACGGTGGAAAGCACTCGCTGGCGGTTCAGGGCTGGCCGACCTCACGCCAGTAGATGAGGGCGTCCTCGCCGTCGACGGCCTTGGGGACGCGGCCGATCACCGTCCACCCGAGCTCCTCGTAGAGGCTGCGGGCCGGGTTCGATTCGAACACCAGGTTGAACTGGATGGCGTCGAAGCCCAGGCCCGGCGCCCGGTCGATGGAGTCCTGCACGAGCCGGCGGCCCACGCCCCGACCGCGCCACCCGGCCTCGACGAGGTAGCCGGCGTTGGCGATGTGGGCGGCCCGGCCCGGGCTGTTGGGCTTGAGGTAGTAGGCCCCGACCACGGTGTCGGCCGCGTGGCCGTCGGTGGTGCGGGCGACGACGACCACCGTGACCGGGTCGATCCAGGTCGCGTCGAAGGCGGCGCGGGTCAGGGGTGGTGCGTGGGGATAGCCCTCGCCGGCGGCGACGATCCGGGCGAACAGCTCGAACAGCGTGTCGACCTCGTGCGCCCGGATGGGTCCGATCGTGACCTGCGGGTCCGGGCGCTCAGGCATCCGCCGATGCTGGCACGCTCGGGACGCGGCCGCGGCCCACGTCGGCGACCCGGTGGCAGGGCCGACCCGTTGACAGTCGCCCGGGGGTCGGGTTCACTCGTTGAACTGTGACCGCATCGAACGACTCCACCACGGGCCCCGACTCCGGCCCCGACTCCTCCGCCGACCCGACCGCCTGGGTCGCTGCGTTCGCCCAGCGCCTCGGGGTCGACGCCCCCGACCAGGCCGCCATCGACACCCTGCTCGAGCTGGCCGGCGTGGCGGCCCACGCGTCCCAGCGCACCGCTGCGCCCATCGCGTGCTACCTGGTCGGGCGGGCCGGGCTCCCGCCCGAGCGGGCGCTCGACCAGGCCCGCGAGGTCTGACGGTGCGGCGCACGCGGTTCGACGAATGGCCCTGCCCGATCGCCCGCACCACCGACCTGATCGGCGACTGGTGGACGCCGCTCGTCATGCGGGAGGCCTTCACCGGCCGACGCCGATTCGACGAGTTCCAGGACGCGCTCGGCATCCCCCGTGCCGTCCTGGCCGCCCGACTCGAGCGGCTGGTCGCCGAGGGCATGCTCGAGAAGCGGCAGTACGAAGACCATCCCGTGCGGTTCGAGTACCGGCTCACGCCCAAGGGCATCGCGTTCTACGACGTGCTGGCGGCCATGTGGCGCTGGGGCGAGGACTGGCTCTGGCCCGAGGGCGACCCGATGCCGCTGATGCTCGTCGACCGTGACTCGGGCGAGGAGATCCGCCCGGTGGTCGTCGACGAGGCCACCGGTGAGCGCATCGACGTGCGCCGCATCCGGGTCAAGGGGCGTGGGCGGTCGGGCTCCCGCTAGGTTCACGGCGTTCAGAAGGGGGACGACCATGACCATCACGCCAGTCGCCGCGCACCCGGCGAGCGAAGCACCCGATCCGACGGGCATCGACCTCGCCTCGTTGCGCTGGGACGACCCGGAGATGTGGATCGGCCTCGACCGCGAGGCCGTGTTCGCGGCGATGCGGGCCGACCATCCGGTGCTGTGGTGCGACGAGCCGGAGATCCCCGGCTTCGGCCAGGGTCCCGGCTTCTGGTCGCTCAGCCGGTACGCCGACATCATGGAGGTCAGCCGCAACCCGCAGCGGTTCGTCTCCGGCCAGGGCACGACCATCCCGGACATGCCCATGGAGATCGCCGAGTTCTTCGGCTCGATGATCAACATGGACGCCCCCCGGCACACGCGACTGCGCCTGATCGTCAACCGGGCCTTCACCCCGAAGCGGGTCGCCCAGATCGACGACCAGGTGCAGGCCAAGGCCGAGGCCATCGTCGCGGCGGTGGCCGGGAAGGGCGAGTGCGACTTCGTGCCGGAGATCGCGGCCAAGCTCCCGCTCGAGATCATCTGCGACATGATGGGCATCCCGCCCAGCGACCACCAGCGGGTGTTCGAGCTCACCAACATCATCCTCGGTGCCGGCGACGCGGAGTACACGCCGGACTTCATGGCGCTGATGAACGCGTCGGTCGAGCTCTCCCAGATGGCCCAGGAGATCGGTCGCCACCGCCTCGAGCACCCGGCCGACGATCTGACGACGGCGATGATGATGGCCGAGGTCGAGGGTGAGGACGGCACGATCCACCGACTGTCGGCGGAGGAGCTCGGCTCGTTCTTCATCCTGCTGGTCGCGGCCGGCAACGAGACGACCCGCAACGCGATCAGCCACGGGATGTACGCGCTGACGACCCATCCGGATCAGCGGCAGGCGCTGGCTGCGGACTTCGAGGCGGCCATCCCCGGAGCGGTCGAGGAGATCGTCCGCTGGGCCACGCCGGTGATCCACTTCCGGCGGACGGCGACCGAGGACTGCGTGATCGGCGGCCAGGAGATCAAGGCCGGCGACAAGGTCGTCATGTGGTTCAGCTCGGCCAACCGCGACGAGGCCGTGTTCGACGACCCGTACCGCTTCGACATCGCCCGCACCCCCAACGAGCACGTCGGGCTTCGGCGGCGGGTGGCCCCCACTTCTGCCTCGGCGCGAACCTCGCCCGTCGCGAGATCACGGTGATGTTCCGCGAGCTGTTCCGCCAGCTTCCCGACCTCGAGATCACCGGCGAGCCCGACTACCTGCAGTCGAGCTTCATCCACGGCATCAAGCGCATGCCCTGCGCCTTCACCCCCCGCTGACCTCCACCCCACCGAACTTGCGTTGATTTTCCGGCCCAGAGCCGGATTCCCCACGCAAGTTCGGTGGGGGTGGCGGTTGGGGGAGGTCGGGTCAGGCTCCCGTCGGGGCGGGTTGGGGGCCGCGGACGAGGCGGCCGGGAGTGGCGCCGGTCCAGGCGCCGTCGGTCATCACCTCGGTGCCGGCGACGAACGTGTGGCGGTAGCCCTCGGTGTGCTGCACCAACCGCTTCCCGCCGGTCGGCAGGTCGTGGATGATGCGGGGCGGCGCGATCTTCAGGTGGTCGAGGTCGACCACGTTGATGTCGGCCCGGTAGCCCGGTGCCAGCACACCCCGGTCGTCGAGCCCGACGGCCTCGGCGGTGGCCGCGGTCTGGCGGTGCACGATCTCGGCCAGGTCGATCCGCGGCCCGCGGTTGCGGTCGCGGGCCCAGTGGGTGAGCAGGTAGGTCGGGAAGCTGGCGTCGCAGATGGTGCCGACATGGGCCCCGCCGTCGCTCAGCCCGGGGATGGTGTTCGGGTCGGTGAGCATCTCCCGCACCGGCTCGAGGTCGCCGGTGGAGTAGTTCTGGAACGGGTGGTAGAGCATGGCGTGGCCGTCGTCGGTGAGCAGGAGGTCGTAGACGACCTCCCACGGTGAGACGCCGAGCCGCTCGGCTCGGGCCACGATCGACTGCTCGGCCGGGGGCTCGTAGTCGGGCGGGTCGCTCAGCTCGAACGTGCGACCGAGGGCCTTCTCGAGGAAGCTGGCCAGGCCCGGCTCGGGCGGGTCGGCCAGGATCCGCTCCCGCACCTCGGGCCGGCGCAGCTCGGCCACCCGCTCGTCGATGGGCAGGTCGGCGTAGTCGGCGTAGGCCGGGAACACGCGCAACGGGTCGATCGAGCCCTCGAGCCCGAACAGCACCCCGATGGGCCGGGCGCCGACCTGGGCCTTCATCCGCACGCCGTCGGCGTTGGCCCGGGCCAGCTCGTCGAGCACGAACCGCCAGTAGTCGGGGTGGTGGTCGACCTGGGCCAGCGAGAACGACAGCGGACGGCCCGACACCTCGGCCAGCCGGCGGAACAGGGCGAGCTCCTCGGGCGTGCCGAAGTCGCTGATGCCCTGCAGCACTCCGACGTCGGCCGCGCCCATGGCCTCGGCGATGCCGACCAGTTCGTCGGCGCTGGCGGTGAGGCTCGGGGTGCTGCGGCCGTCGGCGGCGCGGTGCACCTTGGTGCGCGACGTGGTGAACCCGAAGGCGCCGGCCCGGATGCCCTCGACGGTGAGTCGTCCCATCTCGGCGATCTCGTCGGGCGTCGGTCGCTCGGTGTGATCGGCGCCGCGCTCACCCATCACGTAGAAGCGCAGGGCGGCGTGGGGGACCTGGGCGCCGATGTCGATGGCGCGCGGCTTCGACTCGAGCACGTCGAGGTAGTCGGGGAACGACTCCCACGTGAAGTCGATGCCCTCGGCCAGGACCGAGCCAGGGATGTCCTCGACGCCCTCCATGAGGTTGATGAGGAAGGACTCGGTGCCCGGGGCGACGGGCGCGAACCCGACGCTGCAGTTCCCGAAGATGGCGGTGGTGACCCCGTTCCACGAGCTCGGGGCCAGCTCGGCGTCCCAGGTGGCCTGGCCGTCGTAGTGCGTGTGCACGTCGACCCATCCCGGCATCACCAGCAGGCCGGTGGCGTCGATCTCGCGCCGGCCGGGGTCGACCACCGTGCCGACCTCGCTGATGACCTCGCCGTCGATGGCCACGTCGGCCTCGAATGGCTCGGCACCGGTGCCGTCGACGACGGTGCCGCCCCTGATGACGATGTCGTGCATGTCGGTCCCCCTGCGTCAGACGATCGCGGAGGATGCTACGCCGATGCCTCGAGCACGGCCTCACCGTCGGCCGAGCCTTCGGGATGCTCGACGATGGTGAGCTTCCACCCCGGGTAGGGCCGAGCCGCCGTGGTGAGGTCGATGTTGGCGGTGCCGTCGGCGGCCGGGCGGAACGTGCCGGCCGACTGCTCGCCCTGGCCCGACGACCACGTGCACTCGTACCAGCGGCCGTCGGTGGGCAGGCCCTCGAGGTCGAGACGCACGACGGTGCCGTTCTCGGTGGCACGGATCGCGGCGGTGCCGGTCGGCCCGCTGCCGGAGCCCGAGGTGCCCGACGCCGAGGCGGCGGTCTGCAGCGGGACGGTGCGGCCGAAGTCGGGCTGGTCCGGTCGCCCGATGAGCACCCCGACCACCAGGGCGGCGGCGATCGCCAGCGCGGCGGCGGCACCCGCGAACACGCGGGTGCGGCGCGACGATCGGTGCGACCGGCCCGAGCGCCTGCGGTCGATGGCGACGACCGGTTCGGGGCGGGCGACGGCGGGTGGTGGGGTCACGGCATCCGGTCGGGCCAGGTCGAGCAGCACCGGGATGCCCTCGAGCTCGACCAGCTCGGCCCGGCAGGCGGCGCAGGACCCGAGGTGGCTCTCGACCGCCTGCTGCTCGGCCACGGTGAGGTTGCCCAACACGTAGCCGCCGAGGTCGATGCGCACGCGCTCGTGGTCCTCGGTGAGATCGAGGTCGTCGGTCATACCGTCACCCCTCTCGTCGACATCTCGGTGCGGAGCGCCTTCAGCGCGCTGAACGTTCGGGTCTTGACCGTGCCGAGCGGGATGCCGAGGCGGTCGGCGATCTCCCTCTGGCTCAGCTGGCCGTAGTAGGCGAGGTCGATGACCTCGCGCTGGACGGGCGACAGCGCGTCGAGAGCGTCGAGCACGGCCCAGCCGGTGACCACCGACTCGACGTGCGACTCGGGTGCGTCGGGCCCGCTGGTCACGGCACTCGCCGCCTCGGGCAGGTGGTCGAGCGGCCGGTCGTCGGCCGCCCGCCGCCCCCGTCGCCACTGGTCGACCGCGGCCCGTCGGGCGACGGTGAACACGAACGTGGTCTCGGTGCCGCGCTGCGGATCGAAGCTGGCCGCGCCCCGCCACAGCTTGGCGAAGGTCTCCTGCACGAGATCGTCGGCGAAGCGGGCGTCGTACCGCGACAGGCGCAGGCCCAGCGCCCGCACGCGATCGGCGTAGCGGTGCCAGAGCTCGTCCATGGCCCGGTCGTCCCCGGCCGCCACCGCCGGCAGCACGGGGTCGGGTACGACTCCGGAGACCGGGGGGTCGTTCGACGCCACGCGGGCGACCGTAGCCTGGGCGACCGGGCCATGGCTCACCGAATGCCCGAGCTCGTGGCGATACCCGAGCTCGCGGCGCGGGCCGGGCGATCGACCGCGACCATCACTCGACCGACCCGCCGCTGGAGGACACCGCGTACCAGACGCCGCCGACGTCCTGGCCACCGACATCGCCGGGGGCGGTGTCGGCCGCGAAGCGGTAGAGCGGGTGGCCGGCCAGCACGAGCTGCGTGCTGCCGTCGGCGCGGGTGGTGGTGGTGAGCGCTCCCGTGATGCCGGCACCGGCCGCGGGCGTGCCGGTCACGGTGGCCGCCGGCCAGGCCTTGGCGCAGGCGTCGACGCACGTGCTGGTGGGGCCGGTGTCCTTCTCGAACAGGTAGAGGGTGAAGCCCTGCTGGTCGACGACGACCTGGCCCAGGCTGGTGGTTCCGAGCGCGATCGAGGTCGACCCGGTGGCCGTGCCCGAGGCGGTGGTGCTCGTGCTCTTCGCGTTGGAGCCGTAGTCGCTCGCGGTGGTCGAGCTGCTCGCGGCCGTCGTGGTCGTGCTGTCGGCCGCGCTGGTGTCGGTCTTCTTCGAGCTGCCGCAGGCCAGCGCGATCAGGGCGACGGCGACGAGCAGGGCGAACAGCGCCGCCCGGCGACCGCGTCGCACGGCGGTACGGGCGGCGTGGACGGCCCCGGTGGGCGGAACAGCCCCGACGGGCCGGGTGGGCGTGATGGTCGGCATCTCGGTCTCCTCGGGCGGCGCCGGTCGCCGCAGTCGGTGGTGGCTACGCCCACGGCCGCCGATCGGTTCACCCGGCACCGAGGGACCGGGTCCGCCGGCTTCGCCCGTCGGGAACCACGATCGCCCGGCGGTCGTCTGACCACGCAACCGGCCGCCGGGGGGCGTCGGAGTGGAGGGGAGCGTGGGGTGACGACTCGGGTACGACCGATCACGGTCATGGCTGCCGCCGCCGTCGTGGTGCTGGCGTCGGTCGGGGTGTTCGCCTGGACCCGCGACGACTCGACGGTCGTGGGCCAGCCGGCCGCGCTCCCGATCCTGGTCGGGGCCCGGGCCGACGCGGCGGTGGCGCCGGCCTCGACGACCGACCCGACCCGCACCTATGTCGCCGGGCCCGGCCTGGTCGATCCCGGTGGGGACCTGGCCGCCTGGTCGGTGACCGCTGGTGGTCCCGATCCCGTCGCGATCCGCCGGCTCGCCGACGCGTTCGGCGTGTCCGGCGACCTCCGCCGCGTCGACGGGGCGTGGCAGATCGGTGCCGACGGGGCGGCCGCCGTGCGGGTGCTCTCGTCGGCCGGCGCGGGCTGGACCTACTCGCCCGACGGGCATCCGATGGTCGGCGTCGTCTGTGCCGAGCCGGCCACCCGCTCCGCCGCCGGCGGGTGCGAGCCGACCCCCGCGCCCGAGGGCGTCCCGACCGAAGCCGAAGCCGAGGCCGGGGCCCGGGACCTGCTGCACCGAGCCGGCCTCGACGTCGGGCACATGAAGGTGAGCGCCACCTCGGCCGAGTGGGGCGCGCAGGTCGTCGCCACCCCCGAGCTCGGTGGCACCTCGACGCAGGGCCACGACACGGTCATCGCCTTCGGGGCCCATGCCGCGGTCACGTACGCATCCGGGTGGTTGGCCGAGCCGACCCGGGGCGACACCTACCCGCTCATCGGCCTGGACGCGGCCATCGGCCGGCTCAACGACGGGCAGGACCTGCTCGGCGGGTTCGCGCCCGTGCCCGCCATCGCCGATGGCGCCGCGGTGACCCCCGGGTCGGGTGGCGGCACCGAGACGACGGTGCCGGAGCCTCCGACCACCATCGCGCCGTCCACGACCTGGGCCTGCCCGGTGCCGTCGTGCCCCGCGAACGATGCCTGCACCTACGCGTGCGCGGCGCCGACCTGCGACCCCGCAGCCTGCCAGGACCCCCACCCGGGGCCGACGGTCGTCCCCCATCCCGCCGACCTGCCGCCGGTGCCTCCGCGCCCGACGGTGACCATCATCTCGGCCGACCTGGTGCTGGCCGCCGAGCCCGGATCGGACGGATCGCTGTGGTTCGTGCCCGCCTACCGACTCACCGGCGACGACGGCAGCACCTCCACCGTGCTGGGTGTCGACGAGTCGTTCGTCGCCCCTCCCGGGTCGCCGCCGGTGTCGGCCCCCGTCGGGACCGCCGTACCCCCCGAGCCATCGTGCACGGCGCCCTGGATGTGCTGACGTCGGGCCCCGCTTGCCAAGGTCCCTGATCGCTGCTCGACTGCCGGCATGATCGATCGCGCCCAAGCCGACCTCCTGCTCACCACCACCCGATCGGTGCGGAAGCGGCTCGACTTCAGCCGTCCGGTGCCCGACGAGCTGGTGCTCGAGTGCATCGAGATCGCGCTGCAGGCGCCCACGGGGTCGAACGCCCAGGGCTGGTCGTTCGTGGTGGTCACCGACGACGCCAAGCGCAAGGCGATCGGCGAGATCTACGCCAAGGCGTTCGCCCTCTACCGGATGATGCCCGATCCCGAGTACGCGGCGGATGACCCGCGGGCCGCGTCCCGAGCGGGGGTCGTCGACTCCGCCAGCTACCTGGCCGACCACATGCACGAGGCCTCGCACCTGTTCATCCCGTGCATCGAGGGGCGGGTCGAGGAGGCCGGGCTCATGGCCCAGGCGTCGATCTACGGCTCGATCCTCCCGGCCGCGTGGTCGTTCATGCTCGCGGCCCGCGCCCGAGGGCTCGGCACGGCGTGGACGAGCCTGCACCTCATGTTCGAGGAGGAGGCCCGCGACGTGCTCGGCATCCCCGCCAACATCACCCAGGCCGGGCTGTTCCCCGTCGCCTACTACACCGGCGACGACTTCAAGCCGGCCAAGCGGCTGCCGGCGTCGGCACTGACCTACTGGGACACCTGGGGCGAGACCCGGTAGCGGGGGACCTCCAGGTGAGTGGAGCGGGAGGCTACGACGCGGTCGTGGTCGGGGCGGGGCCGAACGGGCTCGTCGCCGCGGTCACCATGGCCCTGACCGGGCGGCACGTGCTGGTGATCGAGGCCGCGCCGGTACCCGGCGGTGGCACGCGCTCGGACGCGCTCACCTTGCCGGGACACGTGCACGACGTGTGCTCGGCGATCCATCCGCTCGCCGTGGCCTCGCCGGCGCTGCGCGACCTGCCGCTCGCCGACCACGGGCTCGAGTGGGTGCACCCCCTCGCTCCCGTCGCCCATCCGCTCGACGGCGGGCGTGCGGCCGTGCTCGAGCGCTCGGTCGACACCACCGCCCTGGCCCTGGGCGTCGACGACGGTGCCGCCTACCTCGGGCTCATGACGAGGCTCGTCGCCGACGGGCCGCGCGATCGTCGACGCCGTGCTGTCGCCGTTGACGCCCCCGCCGCTGCGGTCCCTGCCGGCCCTGATGCGCTTCGGCCCGGCTGCGGCGTCCCCCGCCGAGCGTTTCGTCCGTCGCCGCTTCGCCGGCGACGAGGCGCAGGCGCTGATGGCCGGGCTGGCCGCCCACTCGGTGCGCTCCCTCGGAGCACCGGGCACGGCCGGGTTCGGCCTGGTGCTGGGGCTGCTGGGTCACCTCGTGGGCTGGCCCATGGCCAAGGGCGGGTCGCAGGCGATCGCCGACGCCCTCGTCTCCCTTCTGCTCAGCCTGGGTGGCGAGGTCGTGGTGGGGCACCCGGTGCGGTCGCTGGCCGAGATCCCGCAGGCCGAGACGATCCTGCTGGACCTCTCTCCCCGCCAGGTGCTGGACCTCGGTGGCGTGCGGCTGCCGGCCCGCTACCGACGACGGCTCCACCGGTTCCGCTACGGGGCGGCGGTGTGGAAGGTCGACTGGGCCCTCGACGGCCCGATCCCGTGGGCCGCCCCGGGTTGCGCACGGGCCGGCACCGTCCACGTCGGGGGCACGGCCGCCGAGATCGCCGAGGCGGAGCTCGACGTGCAACGGGGCGGGCATCCCGAGCGGCCCATGGTGCTGCTCGCCCAGCAGTCGATGTTCGACGCGTCGCGGGCCCCCGTCGGCCAGCACAACGCCTGGGGCTACTGCCACGTGCCGAACGGCTCGACGGTCGACATGACCCAGCGCATCGAAGCCCAGGTCGAGCGGTTCGCCCCCGGGTTCCGCGACCGCATCATCGCCCGCCACGTCATGAGCCCGGCCGCCATCGAGCAGCACGATGCCAACTACGTCGGTGGGGACATCTCCAGCGGTCGCATGGGCCTGACCCAGCTCGTCACCCGGCCGGTCGCCTCCCGGGCGCCGTGGCGAACCCCGGTGCCCGGCCTCTACCTGTGCGGCGCGTCGACGCCGCCCGGACCCGGCGTGCACGGCATGGGCGGGTGGCACGCAGCCCGCACCGCCCTCGCCGACCTCGGCGACTGAGGTGGCCGGCTGATTCCCGCCAGCTCCCGGCGACCGACCGCCGTACGGTGGAGGCCATGACGGTGCACTTCACCATCGTGCCCAGCCCGATCGACGACCTGCTGCTCACCAGCGAGGACGGTGCTCTCACCCGGCTGCACATGACCCCTCACACCGGTCGTCACGCGGTCGACGCCGGCTGGGTGCGTGACGACGCCGACCCGGTGCTGGCCGAGGCCCGTCGCCAGCTCGATGCCTACTTCGACGGCCAGGGCGACTCGTTCGACCTGCCGCTGGCGCCGGCCGGCACGCCCTTCCAGCGGCAGGTGTGGCATCAGCTCACCCGGATCCCGTACGGCCGCACCATCAGCTACGGCGAGCTGGCCCGACGCATCGACAACCCGTCGGCCTCGCGGGCCGTCGGCCTGGCCAACGGCCGCAACCCGATCGCGGTCGATCGTGCCGTGCCATCGGGTGATCGGCGCCGACGGCAGCCTCACCGGCTTCGGTGGCGGGCTCGACCGCAAGCGGGCGCTCCTGGCCCTCGAACAGGGCGTGCTGACCCTGCCCGTCTGACGGCTCGCGAGGTCCGCAGATCCCCCACCCTCCCGCGATCTGGTCCACCATCGCGGTCCCGACGCGCCGCGATCCGTGACCGTCGGACGGAATCTGACGCGCCGTCACATTACGGTACCGTCAGTTATTGGGCCGAACGACCCACGACATGAGGACCCCTTCCCATACATTTTCGTGATTCTTCGTGCCGCCACGTGACTCGTTTCACAACGGAAACGTGGCGGACGAGTTGCGATTTGGTGACGGATCGGCCGATGCTCTTCGGGCAGGCAGACCCCCGCCCCCGATCCGAGGGGGCCGAAAGGAAGCGTCTCATGCCCCCCTCATCCATCCGACAACCTCGCGCGCGCCGCTTCGGCCGAGTCACCCTCGCCGCCGCGGTCGCGCTCTCGGTCGCCGTCGTCGTCCCGGTGGCCTTCCACCAGGGCAGCGATCGCACGATGGTCTCGGCCGCAGCCGACACCACCGGCGGCGTCGCCACGTCGACCCCCACCGCACCTCCCGCCCACACCACCAGCGAGCGTGACGATCTGCCCCACCACCAGGGTCCTCTCGACGACGCCCAGATCCAGACGTTGCGCGCGGCCATCGCCTTCGCCAACGCCACCCCCGAAGAGCGCGCCGCGCTCGCCCAGTTCTTCGCTCCGCCACCACCGGCGCCGGCGCCCGTCGCGGCGCCCGCCCCCCGACCCGTCATGGTGTCGGCCCCGGCCGTGAGCTCCGGCTCGGTCTGGGATCGCCTCGCCTTCTGCGAGGCCCACGGTGACTGGAGCACCCACACCGCCAGCGGCTTCTCCGGCGGCCTGCAGTTCGCCGACGCCACGTGGCGCGCCTACGGCGGCGGGGCCTACGCCCCCCGGGCCTGGCAGGCCAGCCGTGAGGCGCAGATCGCCATCGCCGAGAAGGTCCTCGCCGATGCCGGTTGGCGGGCCTGGCCCGCGTGCAGCATCAAGCTCGGCCTGCGCTAGACCGCATCCGTTCCGGGTAGAGAGGGCGGGACCGCTTCGGCGGTCCCGCCCTCCGCCGTTTTCCATGGGCTGGGATAGCGTGTCGCCCGTTCGGCGAAGCCGACGAATCGCAGCACCCGCGTCACCCCGTCCCCCAGAACCTGACCGTAGAAGAGGACTCTCGCATGGCCTTCGAACTTCCCCCGCTCCCGTACGCGATGGACGCCCTCGCTCCCCACATCAGCCAGGAAACGCTCGAGTACCACTACGGCAAGCACCACCAGACCTACGTGACCAACCTCAACAAGCTGACCGAGGGCACGCCCGACGCCGACAAGTCGCTCGAGGACGTGATCGCCTCGGCCGAGGGCCCGCTGTTCAACAACGCGGCGCAGGTCTGGAACCACTCCTTCTACTGGAACTGCATGTCACCCAGCGGTGGCGGCGAGCCCGGCGGTGACCTGGGCGAGAAGATCAACCGCGCGTTCGGGTCCTACGCCGAGTTCCGGGCCCAGTTCGCCGACGCGGCCACCACCCAGTTCGGGTCGGGCTGGGCCTGGCTGGCCGACGACGGCAGCGGCCTCTCGATCATGAAGACGGCCAACGCCGACCTGCCGCTGAAGCACTCGGCCAAGGCCCTGCTCACCATCGACGTCTGGGAGCACGCCTACTACATCGACTACCGCAACGCCCGGCCCAAGTACATCGAGACCTTCCTCGACAGCCTGGTCAACTGGGACTTCGTCGCCGCCAACGCGTCCTGACCCTCGTCACCGGCCGGCGTGCTCGCCTGAAATCTGTGCACTGATCCACCGCATGTGTGGATCAGTGCACAGATTTCGCCGTTTTCGGGGTCAGCCCTCGGGGTCGGGGGCGGCGAGGGTGACGACGACCGACGGCTCGGCGCCCTCGTCCAGCTCGGCCAGGTCGACCTCACCGATGATGCCGGCGTCGTGGACGTCGAGGATGGCGGTGCCCAGCGCGGCGAGCCGGGCCGCGGTGTCGGTGACGACGACGCGGTCGACGGCGGTCTTCAGCGTGCGCTTGGCCTCGGTCTTGGCCTTGCGGACCTCGCCGAGGACCCAGGCGGCGGTCTCGGTGACGAGCGGGTCGCCCCCGGCGCCCAGGTTGCGCAGCTCATCGGCCTCGGGCCAGCTCGAGCGGTGGACCGAACCCGGCTGCCACCACGACCAGACCTCCTCGGTGACGAAGGGCAGGAACGGCGCGAGCAGGCGCAGCTGGGTCGAGAGCGCGAGCTGCAGCGCGGCCTGGGCCGAGGCGGCGGCCTCGGGCCCCTGCGAGCCGTAGGCCCGGCCCTTGACCAGCTCGAGGTACTGGTCGCAGAAGCTCCAGAAGAACGCCTCGGTGCGCTCGAGCGCCCGGGCGTAGTCGTAGCGCTCGAACGCGGCGGTGGCCTCGTCGACCAGATCGGCGAGGGCGAGCGAGCATGGCCTGGTCGAGCGGCTCGGTGATGGCGGACGGGTCGACCGGGCCGCGGGTGTCGTCGTCGCCGAGCCCGAGGGCGAACCGCGACGCGTTGAGCAGCTTGATGGCCAGCCGCCGACCGACCTTCATCTGGCCCTCGTCGACCGCGGTGTCGGTGCCGGGCCGGCCGTTGGCGGCCCAGTAGCGGACGGCGTCGGCGCCGAACTGGTCGACCATCGGGTCGTGGCGTGATGACGTTGCCCTTCGACTTGGACATCTTCTTGCGGTCCGGGTCGAGGACCCAGCCCGACAGCGCGGCGTCGCTCCACGGCAGCGTGTCGAACTCGAGGTGCGAGCGCAGGACGGTGGAGAACAGCCAGGTGCGGATGATGTCGTGGGCCTGCGGGCGCAGGTCCATCGGGAAGGTGCGGGCGAACAGGTCGTCGTCCTCGCCCCAGCCGGTGGCGATCTGCGGGGTCAGCGACGAGGTCGCCCAGGTGTCCATGATGTCGGGGTCGCCGACGAAGCCGCCCGGCTGGCCCCGCTGGGACTCGTCGAAGCCGGCGGGCGCGTCGATCGACGGGTCGACGGGGAGGCTGGTCCTCGGTCGGGAGCAGTGGGCGGTCGTAGTCGACCTCGCCGTCGGCGTCGAGCGGGTACCAGACCGGGATCGGGACGCCGAAGAAGCGCTGGCGGGAGATCAGCCAGTCGCCGTTGAGGCCGTCGACCCAGTTCTCGAAGCGGACCTGCATGTAGGCCGGGTGCCAGCGCAGCTCCTTGGCCCGGCGCAGCAGGGCGTCGCGCAGCTCGGCGTCGCGCCCGCCGTTGCTGATGTACCACTGGCGGCTGGTGACGATCTCGAGCGGCCGGTCGCCCTTCTCGTAGAACTTGACCGGGTGGGTGATGGCTCGGGGCTCGCCGTCGAGCTCGCCCGACGCCTGCAGCAGCTCGACGATGCGGGCCTGGGCCTGCTTGGCCGTCTTGCCGGCCAGCTCGGCGTAGTGCTCGCGCCCGTCGGCCGACTCGATCCACTCGGGGGCCTCGGCCGAGAGCCGGCCGTTGGTGGTGACGACCGACGCGGGTCGGCAGCTGCAGCTCGCGCCACCAGACGACGTCGGTGAGGTCGCCGAAGGTGCAGATCATGGCGATGCCCGAGCCCTTCTCGGGATCGGCCAGCTCGTGGGCCCTGACCTCGACCTCGACGCCGAACAGCGGGGTGCGGACGGTGTGGCCGAACAGCGCCTGGTAGCGCTCGTCGTCGGGGTGGGCGACCAGGGCGACGCACGCCGGGATCAGCTCCGGCCGGGTGGTCTCGATGAAGATCGGCTCGCCGTCGGCCCGGTGGAACGGGATGCGGTGGTAGGCGCCGGGCATCTCGCGGTCCTCGAGCTCGGCCTGGGCGACCGCCGAGCGGAAGTCGACGTCCCAGAGGACGGGGGCCTCGGCCTGGTAGGCCTCGCCCCGGGCCAGGTTGCGCAGGAAGGCGCGCTGGGCGACCCGGCGGGAGCGGTCCTCGATGGTGGTGTAGGTCATGTCCCAGTCGACCGACAGGCCGAGGGCCCGCCAGAGGTCCTCGAAGGCCTCCTCGTCGACCGCGGTGAGGCACTCGCACAGCTCGACGAAGTTGCGCCGGGAGACGTGGACGGTCTGCTTGCCCGGCTTGTCCGGGGGCCGGAAGTCGGGGTCGTAGGGGAGGGTCGGGTCGCACTGGACGCCGTAGTAGTTCTGGACGCGGCGCTCGGTGGGCAGGCCGTTGTCGTCCCACCCCATCGGGTAGAAGACCTCTTTGCCCCGCATGCGCTGGAAGCGGGCGACGGTGTCGGTGTGGGTGTAGCTGAAGACGTGGCCGACGTGCAGCGAGCCGCTGACCGTCGGCGGCGGCGTGTCGATCGAGTAGATCTCGTCGCGGGTCTTCGGTGCGGTCGAAGCGGAACGTGCCCTGCTCCTGCCACCGCGCGCCCCACGTGGCCTCGAGGCCGTCGAGGGTCGGCTTGTCGGGGACGGACCAGGTCGGGCCGGTCGCAGGGGGTGGGGTTCGCGTCGCTCATCGCCCGCAAAGGTACCCGGCCGTTCGCCGGTGCTCCGAAGCCGTTATGTGATCCAGGGCTCACCGGGGCCCGCACTAGCCTGCCGACCATGCTGCAGCTGTTCGACACCGCCAAGGGACAGGTCGTCCCGTTCGAGACCCGAGAGCCCGGCAAGGTGTCGATGTACGTCTGCGGTCCCACCGTCTACGGGCCGCCCCACCTCGGCCACGGCCGCTTCTCGCTGGTGTTCGACGTGCTGCGCCGCTACCTCGAGTGGAGCGGCTTCGAGGTCACCTACGTCTCCAACATCACCGACATCGACGACCACATCATCGATCGGGCCAACGCCGAGGGCCGTCCGGCCGACGAGATCGCCCGCAAGTGCGAGCAGGTCTGGTAGCGGGCGATGGACGGCATCGGGGTCAAGCGCCCGACCCACGATCCCCACGCCACGGCCTACGTCGACGCAGATGGTCGACCTGGTGTCCCAGCTGATGGCCAACGGCGACGCCTACGAGACCAGCGACGGCGTCTACTTCACGCCCGCAGGTCGGTCGACGACTACGGGCTGCTCGCCCGCCAGTCGATCGAGAGCCTGCAGGCCGGCGCCCGGGTCGAGGCCAACGACGAGAAGCGCTCGCCCATCGACTTCGTGCTGTGGAAGAAGGCCAAGCCGGGCGAGCCGTCGTGGCCCTCGCCGTGGGGAGACGGCCGCGCCGGGTGGCACACCGAGTGCGTGGTGATGGCGCTCGACCTGCTGGGCGACGGGTTCGACCTGCACGGCGGCGGTCAGGACCTCGCCTTCCCCCACCACGAGAACGAGCGGGCCCAGGCCGTGGCCCTCGGCCACACCTTCGCGACCCACTGGATGCACAACGGGTTCGTCGAGGTCGAGGGCGAGAAGATGTCGAAGAGCCTCGGCAACTTCACCAACCTGCTCGACCTCCTCGAGTCGACCGACCCCCGGGCCTACCGGCTGCTCGTGCTGCGCAGCCACTACCGCACGCCGATCGAGGTGAACCAGGGCACCATCGACGACGCCGCCGCCGCGCTCCGACGCCTCGACGAGTTCTCCCGTCGGGCCGGCGAGCTTCCGCCGGTCGAGCCCGACGCCGAGATGCTCGACCAGTTCCGTCGACTGATGGACGACGACCTCAACACCCCCGGGGCGGTCGACCTGCTCTTCACGCTGGTGCGCACCGGCAACAAGGCGATGGCCATCGACGACGACGAGACGGCCGGTCGCGCCTGCGGCGACGGTCGCCGAGATCTGCAAGGCGGTCGGCCTCGAGCTCGAGGGCGCCGACCTGCGTCCCATCCCCGACGACATGCTCGCCCTGGCGGCCGAGCGCGATGCGGCCCGACGCGATCGTGACTGGGGCCGGTCCGACGACCTGCGCCAGCAGCTGCAGGAGCGGGGCTACATCGTCGAGGACGGCCCCGCCGGCACCCAGCTCCGCCGCCGGCCCTGACGCCGGGCGGGCCGAGGGTGCCCCGCTGATTTGACCCGGACGAGCCGGTCACGTTCGCTTGGCTCGTGCGCCGATCGTCGTCGAAGGAGCGGGAGCCCCTGCCCAAGGGGTTCGGCACCATCTGGACGACCGTCGCCATCGACCTCATCGGCTTCGGCATCGTGTTGCCGATCCTGCCGCAGTACGCCGAGCGGTTCGGGGCGTCGGCCACCACCATCGGCGTGCTGGTGGCCTCGTTCTCGATGGCCCAGCTGATCTGCGCGCCCGCTCTGGGGTCGCCTGTCGGATCGCATCGGTCGCAAGCCGGTGCTGCTGATCTCCCTGTTCGGCACCGCCGTCGGCAGCCTGCTGACCGGCCTGGCGAGCGGCGTGGCCGGAGGTCTGGCGCTGCTGTTCATCGGCCGCATCATCGACGGCGCGTCTGGGGCCAGCGTGTCGGTCGCCCAGGCCTCGGTGGCCGACGTGGCCGCCCCGCGCGACCGGGCCCGGCTCATGGGGTTGCTCGGCGCCGCGTTCGGCGTGGGGTTCGTCGCCGGCCCGGCCATCGGCGCGGTGGGTGCGCTGGTCGCTCCGCAGGTCCCCTTCTACATCGCCGCGGCCATCTCGTTCGCCAACGCCATCGTGGCCATCCGCCGCCTCCCGGAGACCTCGCCGGAGCACCGCCGGCCGATCATCCGCCCGGCCGCGGTCGGCGCGGACATGGTCGTCGAGCTCGACGACGTCGAGCTCGAGGCCGAGATCGAACGGGTGGGCACGTTGGACGGCCCCCAACCGGGCACTCCGCTCGAGGCCGCTCGCGTCACGGGGAGCGAGGTGCGCGTCGACGTGCCGGTCATCATCCGGCTGATCACGGTGTCGTTCGTCGGGATGGTGGCCTTCAGCGGCTTCGAGGCCACCTTCGCCCTGCTCACCGACGCCCGCTTCGGGTTGAAGCTGTCCGGTACCGGCGCCGTGTTCACCGTGATCGGCCTGGCCCTCGTGGCCGTGCAGGTCGGCGTGGTCGGACGGGTCAACGACCGCCTCGGCGAGTCGAACACGCTGCGCGCCGGCCTGGTCGCCAACGCCTGTGGCCTGGCCCTGCTCGCCGTCGACGGGGGCTGGCTCACCCTGGTGCCGAGCCTGCTGCTGCTGGTGCTCGGCCAGGGCCTGCATCACGCCGACGCTGTCGTCGGCCGTCGCCGGGCGGGCCGGACGGGCCCGGGGGAGCTGGCTGGGCTGGCAGCAGTCGGCCGGCGGCCTGGCCCGGGTGCTGGGCCCGATCCTCGCCGGCGCGATCTTCCAGCACGTCGGCGTCGGCGCCCCCTACGTCATCGGCGCGGTGCTGGCGCTCGTCGCGCTGGGGCTGGTGCCCGGCACCGCCACCGCATCGGGTGCCCCCCACCCCAACCGTTCTGGCGCTGATTCCTCGCGCTGAGCGCACCGTTTCCGGGGTCGAAACGGGTGGGGGTTGTCAGCTCGGCGCGCCCCGGGCTACGGTCGATGTTACCGACGGGTAACTTGAACCGGGAGAACGCCATGTCCGATGTCTCGTTCCAGCTCAACGAGGATCAGCTCACCCTGCAGAAGTGGATCCACGACTTCGCCGAGGACGTCATCCGGCCGGCCGCGGCCGAGTACGACGAGAAGGAGGAGTTCCCCTGGCCCGTCGTGCAGGAGGCAGCCAAGATCGGGCTCTACGGCCTCGACTTCATGGCCAACGCCATGATCGGCGATCCCACCGGCCTCACCATGCCGGTTGCCATCGAGGAGCTGTTCTGGGGTGACGCCGGCATCGGCCTCGCCATCATGGGCTCGGGCCTGGCCGCCGCCGGCATCATGGGCAACGGCACCCCCGAGCAGCTCATGGAGTGGGTGCCCCAGTGCTACGGCACGCCTGACGACGTGAAGCTCGGCGCGTTCTGCGTGAGCGAGCCCGACGCCGGCTCCGACGTGTCGTCGCTGCGCACCAAGGCCGTCTACGACGAGGCCAAGGACGAGTGGGTGCTCAACGGCACCAAGGCGTGGATCACCAACGGTGGCATCGCCGACATCCACGTGGTCGTCGCCACCGTCGATCCCGAGCTGCGGGGACGCGGCCAGGCCAGCTTCATCGTGCCGCCCAACACCCCCGGTCTCTCGCAGGGGCAGAAGTACTCGAAGATGGGCATCCGGGCGTCGCACACCGCCGAGGTCGTCCTCGAGGACGTTCGTATCCCCGGCTCGTGCCTTCTCGGTGGCAAGGACAAGCTCGACGAGAAGCTGGCCCGGGCCCGCGAGGCGCTGCAGAACCCGCAGGTGCACAGCGGCAAGCAGCCGGCCATGGCCACGTTCGAGGCCACCCGCCCGGCCGTCGCCGCCCAGGCCGTGGGCGTGGCCCGGGCCGCCTACGAGTACGCCCTGCAGTACGCCACCGAGCGGGTCGCGTTCGGCAAGCCGATCGCCATGCACCAGGGCATCGGCTTCATGCTGGCCGACATGGCCACCGAGGTCGATGCCGCCCGCCTGCTGGTGTGGCGGGCCGCCTGGCTCTCGAAGAACGGCGCCTACCAGAACGCCGAGGGCTCGATGTCGAAGCTCAAGGCCGGCCGCACCGCGGTGTGGGTCACCGAGCGGGCCATCCAGATCCTCGGCGGCTACGGCTACGTCAAGGAGTACCCGGTCGAGCGGTGGCACCGGGACTCGAAGATCTTCGACATCTTCGAGGGCACCGAGCAGATCCAGCAGCTCGTGATCAGCCGGGCCATCACCGGCCTGCGGGTCGAGTAGTCCTACCAGCACTTTGCAGGCTAGACGGCCCGCCGGCAACGGCGGACCTTCTGCGTTCTCCAGCTCGAGTTAGTCACCATGCACAACTGTCCCGCTTCGCTGGTGCTGCGCCGCGTGGCCAAACCGCAGTGCAGGTGGTGACCACGGCCCCGCCCAGGGAGTCACGGCGGCGGCGAGGCCGGGATGCGAGAAGGCTGCCTGCTAGTCCGGTGGAATCACCGAACGTCCGGGCCGTGGTTGAGCGTGGCGGTCGTCGGTCGAGCTTGCTCGACGGCGGCTCTGGTCCCGGGCGGACTCCGATGGGGGCACCCAGGTCCTCCGCGGGGACGGGGTCGGCCATCTGACCGGGGAGAGCTGCACGATCGAGTCACGCAGCAACCGGGCCCCGGCAATAGCGGTGCAGACCAACGAGACCGCCAACGCGGCGACCATGCCCCGTCGGGTCGGGTCCGCGTTGAGGAACCGCAGCCCTCGCGGCGAGCCCCCGATCGCGGCGAGCAGTCCCGCGGCGGGCAAGGTGACGTGCTCGTTCAGCCAGAGGCGGACGTGGTTGGCGTGATCGCGGCGGCGGGGTGAGCCGTTGGGTGGGGGTGACCAGCTCCCTGAGCCACTCGAGCTGTCATGACGAAACCGCATCCGGCGAAGCTAGCGCCACACGCCCGCCGTCCTCGCTCGCGGCGTCGATCCCACAGCGGACTCGCCGCAGTCCGCGACCCGAGGCACTCGAGCTGGTCGGATGTTCAGGGTCGCCTCGGGACCGTGCTGAACTGTCCGAGCTCAGCTGTTTCGACATCATGCGCCGGCCTGGGGAGCGCCGCAGAAAGGCTCGTTCCCCTTGATCAGCTACTTCCAGGCCGTCGTGATCGGGCTCCTCCAGGGTGTCACCGAGCTGTTCCCGATCTCGAGCCTCGGTCATTCCGTGCTCATCCCGGCCTTGTTCGGATGGGAGGGACTGGTCCAGGGCCAGTCGGCCGACGAGTCGTTCTACCTGGCGTTCCTGGTCGGGTTGCACGTCGCCACCGCCCTCGCCCTGCTTGTGTTCTTCCGGCGGGACTGGGCCCGGGTGATCCGCGGCTTCGGACGATCCCTGCAAGCTCGGCGGATTCCCGACGGGGACGCCGACGCCCGGATGGCGTGGTTGCTCATCGTCGGGACGATCCCGGTGGGGCTCGTCGGCCTGGTGTTCGAGCACGGTCTGCGCACCCTGTTCGCCAAGCCGACCGCGGCGGCCATCTTCCTGATCATCAACGGGCTCGTCCTGCTCGGTGGCGAGCAGGTGCGCAAGCGTTCCGACGCCCACGCCCGTTCCGGTCGTGCGCCCCGACGGTCGCTCTCGACGTTCGGGATACTCGATGGCCTCCTCGTCGGCGGCTCCGAGATCTTCGCCCTGTTCGCCGGGATGAGCCGCTCAGGCGTGACCATGGTTGCGGGGCTCCTCCGTGGCCTCACCCATGAGGACGCAGCCAGGTTCTCGTTCATGCTCGCCACCCCCGTGATCCTCGCCGCAGGCGTCTACAAGCTGCACGACCTGGTTGGACCCAACGGCTCGGGGGTCCGGGGGCAGATCCTGGTGGGCAGCGTGGTCGCCGGGTTCGCGGCCTACGCCTCGGTGCGCTTCCTGGTGCGGTGGTTCGAGACCCGAACCCTGACACCGTTCGGGATCTACTGCGTCGTGTTCGGTGCCTTCTGCCTCGTCCGCTTCGCATGAGCGCCTCGACCGACGACGCCCGACCGAGACGTCAGTGGCGCGGGGTCGCGAGCGGGGAACGGAAGTAGGTTTCGTCCCCTTGGTGATCGCCTCCATCCCGAGTCCGTCGTCGGGCAGCTTCCACCTCGGGCCGCTACAGCTGCGTGCCTACGGCCTGATGATCGCGCTCGGCGTGTTCGCCGCCATCGAGATCGCCCGTCACCGGTGGAACGAGCGCGGAGGCGATCCGGATGCAATCACCACCATCGCGCTGTGGGCGGTGCCTGCTGGCCTGGTCGGGGCGCGGATCTACCACGTGATCACCGACAACGAGCTCTACCGGGGCCATTGGCTCGACGCGTTCAAGGTCTGGAACGGCGGTCTCGGCATCTGGGGTGGGGTGGCCGCCGGCGTGCTGGTCGGGGCGATCGTGGCCCGTCGCAAGGGCTACGACATCCCGACCCTGCTCGACTGCGTCGCCCCGGCGCTGCCGGTGGCCCAGGCCATCGGCCGGCTCGGCAACTACTTCAACCAGGAGCTCTTCGGCGGACCCACCAGCCTGCCCTGGGGCCTCGAGATCGACCCCGCTCACCGCCCCGTCGGCTACGAGCACACGGCGACCTTCCATCCGACGTTCCTGTACGAAGCGCTGTGGAACCTGGCGCTGGCCGCTCTGATCATCTGGGTGATCCCGCGAATGCTGCCCCGGCTCAAGACCGGCCGGCTCTTCGTCATCTACATCGCCGGCTACACCCTGGGCCGGCTGTTCGTGGAGCTGATGCGCGTCGACCCCGCGAACCGGATCCTCGGTCAGCGGGTCAACGTCTGGGTCAGCCTCATCGTCCTCGTGGTCGCCGTGGGCTACCTCGTCTGGGACTACCCGAGAGGCCCGGAGGCTGCCGCGCCGAGCGACGAGACGTCCGAGGACGTCGAGGCAATCGGCGTCGAATCCGAAGCTCACTGAACCTCGGCTGCGCCGGTCAGCCGGTGATGAGGAACACGAGTCCGAGCGCGGCGATGACCACGCCGTAGATCCGCTCGAGCCGCCCCGACTCCGTGCGCATCGCCAGTCGCGCCCCGAGGAACGAGAACGGCACCGCCGTGACCGAGAACACGGCCACGAGCGTCCAGTCGATGTGGCCGAGCGCCGCATGGACGACCGTGCCCGGGACCGCCAGTGCCGAGGCGATGGCCAGCGAGCAGGCGAACGCCGTCTTGATCGGCAGGTTCAACGCGGCGATGAACAGCGGGGCCAGCAGGAACCCGCCGCTGTTGGCCAGCAGACCCGACGCCAGCCCGACCACCGTCGCCACCCCCATCAACCACGGCAGCGAGGTTCGGGACCGATCACCGTGCCGGGTGGGCTCCTTGCGCTGGAGTGCGAAGCGGAGGCCGAGCCCGATCAGGATCACGTCGGTCGCCTTCACCAGCAGGTCGCCACCGATCCATCGGGTGGCCACGGCTCCGGCCACCGTCGCCGGGAAGCCGATGGCGATGCTCCAGCCCACCACACGCCAGTCGATCAGCCGCTCGCGCCAGTACGTCCAACTGGCCACCAACGTCGAGGGCACCGTGGCAGGCAACGGCGACGCCAGGGCCACCAACGGTGGGAAGCCGGCGGCGTGGAGCATCGGAGTGGCGATCGCCGAACCACCCTTGCCGAAGGCACCCCCGAGGAACCCGATGACCAATCCGATGACCGCCGCGACGACCAGCATCAGGAGAACGACTCATCGAGCGGCACACGCCCAGCATCGGCCCGTCCCGACGAGAGAGCGAGGGCATGCAGTCAATCCGACCGATAAGCAGCGCCTATGAATATGCGTCAGATCGGGTGCTGCAGTTGTCGCCGATCACGGTCTGGTCTCTCCGCCCAGATACCCTCGGGGGTACCGTCCGAGCTGGTCCAGCAGGAGTGAGCCGTGGTCCTGATCGTCGCCGTCGTGCTCGTCGCACTGGCCCGCGTGGCGATGGTGCGGGGCTGGCCGGGGACCGCAGCGGTCGGGCGATGGTGGCGGCGGGTCCGCCCTTCCGTCGTGGCGTACGTGCGCGGGTCCCCCGCGACGTTCCTGTACCTGTTCGTGCTGACCATCACGACATGGGTGTTGCTCGGCCTCACCGGCGACATCGTCGATGCGATCCTGCGTGAGCACAGCACCAACCTGGACCAGCTCCGGACGAACCCGGTGCGGGTGCTCATCCGCTCCGCGTTCTGGGTCGACGGCTACCTGCTGTTGGTGTGGGTGGTGCTCTTCGCTCTGGTGTTGGCCCCCGCGGAGCGGTGGCTGGGCACTGTGCGGTGGCTGGTGGTGTTCGTGGCCGGCCATGTCGGCGCCACGCTGGCGACAGCGGCCGGCCTGTGGCTGGCCATCCGCTGGGGGTTGGCCCCGTCCAGCCTTTCCGATGTGGTCGACGTCGGCGTGAGCTACGGCTTCGCCGCACTCGCCGCGGTCTTCACCTACCGACTGCCCTCGCCGGGGCGCTGGTACTGGGCCGGCGGCCTCCTCGCGGTTGGCGTCGGAGCCGCGATCATCGGTGGAACGTTCACCGACTTCGGGCATCTCGCGGCCGTGATGATCGGCTTCGCCATGTACCCGATCACCCGCTCGGCGGATGTGGAGCACCGGTCTCACGGCCCGATCTGGCGACCCGCTCTGACCCCGCCCACCTCCAACACCGGCCAGTCCAGCTGAGGGGGAGCGCCCAGTCGCCTGATACCCTATGGGGTATGAACACCTGCGCGCTCACCCGTGTGTTGTGGCCGGCCTTCTTGGTCGGCCTGGTGGTGGGGAGCCTCGCCGGCAATGACACGTGGGGGTGGCTCGCCGCCGCACTCGTGGCCGGGTCGATCTACGCCGTCCAGCGAGCTCGAGGGACCAACCGGACCTGTCCGATCCCCCAGTCCGATACCGCAACGCGTTCGGCTTCCGACCTGCAGGCCGACGAGCACCGAAGCACCGCCACTCGATGACCTGACCGGCCGACGCTCAGCGTTGGGCCCGCACGAGGCAGTCGAGGGCCGGACGATCGGCGCCGGCGACTGGGCGTTCGACCGTCTCGGCCCGTTCGACGGAGAGGTCGATCCGGGCGGCGGCCAGATCGGCGAGCACGTCATCGGGCGGGTAGAGCACCGCTGGATCCTGGGGGCCGCCGACGCCGCCGGTCAGGTTGGCCGAATCGTGGGCCACGACGAGCAGTGTTCCGTTCGGCGCGAGGGCCCGGCCGGCGATGCCGATGGCCCGCCGGCGGCCGTCCGCCGGGAGCTGAAGGTAGAACACGGCGACGAGGTCGTAGCCGTCCGCCGGCGGATCCCACGCGGTCGCGTCGGCGCAGACCCATTCGACCTCGACGCCTCGGTCGGCGGCCAGGCGCCGGCCCTTGTCGAGCCCGGCGTCGGAGAAGTCGACGCCGGTGGCGTCCCAGCCCTGCTCGGCCAGCCAGACCGCGTTGCGGCCCTCACCGCAGGCCAGATCGAGCGCCCGCCCGGGAGCGAGACCCATGGTCTCGGAGACCAGGAAGACGTTGGGGTCGGCCTTCCAGACGTACTCGGCGGTGGCGTAGCGCTCGTTCCACTGGCTGGCGTCCATCGGGGCTCCCTTGGTGTCGGCGGGCTCAGCCGGCGGGCAGGACGGCTGGTTCGGCGAACTCGCGGTAGGCGGCGAAGGCCCGGGGGGCCCACACGCTGGCCGGGCCCCGTTCATCAACAAGGCGACGCCGAGGGCTTCGGCGACTTCGGCCTCGGTGGCGCCGGCTGCTGCTGCGGCTCGGGCGTGGTAGGCGACGCAGCCGTCGCAGTGCTCGACCACCCCGACGACGAGGGCCATCAGCTCTTTGACGTGGCTCGGGAGGGCGCCGTCGGCCATGGCCGAGCGGTGGAGCTCACCGAAGCCGGCCCAGGTGTCGGGGATGGCCTTGCGCAGGTCGCGGGTGGGCTGGCGGAGCTCGTCGGCGACATCGTGGAAGTGGCCCATGGAGTTCTCCTCGGTTCGGGTGGGGTCAGGCGGCGGTGAGGCCGAGCTCGGCCTCGATGGCCGCGTACGGCTTCGCGCCGATGCTGGAGGCGACGACTTCGCCGTTGCGGAACAGGGCGATGGTGGGGATGCCCTGGATGCGGTAGCGGCCGGCGACCTCGGGGTTGGCGTCGACGTCGACCTTGACGACCTTGACGGCCGAGCCGTGGGCGGCGGCGAGCTTCTCGAGCTCGGGGGTGACCATGCGGCACGGTCCGCACCAGGCGGCCCAGAAGTCGACGACGACAGGGACGTCGGACTGGAGCACCTCGGTGGCGAAGGTGGCGGCGTCATCAGCGGCGGTGAAGCTGGACATGGGAGTTCCTCTCAGGATGTCGTGCAGTTCAGGGGGTGTCAGGAGGCCGAGCAGCGGTTGGGGCCGAGCTCGAGCTGTTGGAGGAGGGCGACGGGGGTCTCGGGGCGGCCCATGTTCGCCTTGATGATCTCGACGTAGTTGGGAGGTCGGGGCGTGGCGCGCTCGGTGGCCCACTCCACGAAGTGCTCCTCGTCGAGCCGTAGCGGTTCGAGGGTGCGGCGCAGCTCGCCGAGTGGCGCGCCGACCGGCTGGTGGGGATGGACGGGCACGCCCTCGCCGTAGTGGCCGGGAAGCACGACGGCCTCGTCGGGCAGCGTCAGGACCCGTTCCTGGAGCGAGCGGTAGAGGTTGTGGGCGAACTCCTCGGCCCGGTCGGCCAGATCGGGGCGGCCGACCCCGTCGACGAAGAGGGTGTCGCCGGTGAGCACGGCGTCGTTGCCCACCAGGTAGATGGTGGAGCCCATGGTGTGACCGGGTGTGTGGAGCGCAGCGACCGACATCTCGACGCCGCCGGGCAGCTGGTGGCGGTCGCCGTCGGAGAGCGGCGTGTAGTCGAAGGTGAAGGTGTCGGCCGGGTTCAGGTGCAAGCTGGCACCGGTGGCGGCGGCCAGGTCGCGAGCGCCGGAGAGGTGGTCGGCGTGGAGGTGGGTGTCGAACACCCGGGTGATCCGCCAGCCCTTGTCGGCGGCGACGGCGAGGTAGTGGTCGAGGTCGAGGGAGGGGTCGACGACGAAGGCTTCGTCGCCCGAGCCGATCACGTAGGACAGGCAGCCCTTGCCGCGGCGGCGGACCTGGACGATCGTGGCCGCTCCGGCCGCCAGTTCGACGGTGTCGTAGACGGTGCCCCAGGCGGCCATGCCGCCGGTCAGGTTGTGGGCGTCCCATCCGCCTCGAGCGAGAGCGTCGGTCGCCTGGGAGGACCGGCCTCCGGAGCCGCACACCACCACGACTTCCTCGTGCCGGGGGATCTCGCCGGCTCGAGCAGCCAACTCACCCAACGGGATGTTGACCGCGCCGGGGATGGCCCATTCCGCCACCTCCGATGGCTCGCGCACATCGAGGAGGAACGGCTCGTGGTCGGTGCCGAGGCGGGCGGCGACGTCGCTGGCGCTGATCTGACGAATCACGGGACAGGTCTCCTGGGTCGGATCTCGGTGGGGAAACGGGATGGCCTCTGCCGTTCCCGTCACCCCATCCAACATATACCCCTCGGGGTATGTTCCCGAGGTCAGGCGTCGACCGCGTGGCGGTGGTCGGTGTGGAGATGGAACGGGGCGTAGAGCGGGCAGAAGCCCACCGCGGCGGTGCCGAGCATCACGACGGCCAGCACGGTGGCGATGACGCCAACGACCGAGGCGAACCCGACGAGGTAGGCGATGACGAGAAGGACCGGCGCTACGACGACGGCCCTGATGATCCGATCCGTGGTGCCCATGTTCTGCTTCATGACGATCCTCCGAGGGTGGTTGGTGGTGAAGTCATCGTCTGCCGCCTCGAGTGACCTCGGTAGGGCCAAAGGTCATACCCCTGGGGGTATCGCGACGGCGCAGCTGATCGAGGTCGGCGGACCGGTCGGCCCGTGATGGGTCATGAGGCGTGGATGGCCAGGCCGGCCCGGATGGCGACGTAGGCGGCGAGCACGACGAGCAGCCCGACGAACCAGCGGACGAGGGTGACGGTGGGCAGGCGGTCGGCGATCGACTTGCCGACCGACACGCCCAGCAGGCCGGCGATGGTGAACGGGGCGGCGACCGCCCAGTCGATGCCGGTGGTGTGGATGCGGGTGGCGAGCGCGACCGCGGAGTTGATGGCGATGACCAGCAGGGAGGTGCCGACCGCTTCGGCCATGTCGAAGCCGAGGGCCAGCACGAGGGCGGGAACCACGACGAACCCGCCGCCGACGCCGAAGAACCCGGTGATGAACCCGACGACCGTGCCGGCCCCGAGGACCTTGGCCACGACGAGCGGGGTGACGCGGGTGCGGGTGGCGACGTGGGTCTCGTCGTAGCCGGGCGGCTCGGGGTAGAGCTCGAAGTCCTCGTCGCCGGCACCCGGTTCGTCCTGATTGGCCCACATCCGCCACGCCGCGATCAGCATCAGCCCGGCGAAGGCCAACAGCAGCACGTTCGGGTCGACGGAGTGGTTGAGCTTCGTGCCGACCAGGGAGCCGCCGACTCCGGCCAGGCCGAACATGACGCCGGGCAGCACCCGGACTCGCCCGGCTCGCAGGTGGGCGAACATGCCGCCGAGCGCCGTGGCGCCCACGACTACGAGCGAGGTGGTGGTGGCGGCCTTGGGACTCTCCCCGGCGGCGTAGACGAGGACGGGAACGGCGAGGATCGACCCGCCACCGCCGAGAGCTCCGAGCGAGATCCCGATCAGGAACCCGAGCGGCGAGACGAGCAGGGCCCGACCGTTCACGCCACGGTCCCCTGCTTGCCCCGGCTGTTCACCAGGGGGAGCCCGGCCGCCTTCCAGGCGGCCATGCCGCCGGTCAGGTTCACCGCGTCGAAGCCGGCCTTGGAGAGCACCTTGGTGGCTCGGGCGGAGCGGTTCCCGGACCGGCAGACCACCACGATGGTGCGACCGTGCGGAAGCCGATCCATCGAGGTGTGGAGACCCCGCAGCGGGTGGTGCTTCGCCTTGGGGGCGTGGCCCGCGTCCCACTCGCCCTGCTCGCGGACATCCACGAGCAGGGCGCCGCCCCGGAGCAGGTCCTGGGCGTCGGTCGGGCCGACGGCCCCGGTGGTGGAGCTTCCGAACAGCTTCGACAGCACGCCCATGGTCAGCCTCTCGAGTCAGTGGATGCCCGGTCCGAACATACCCATGGGGGTATACTATTCCACATAGGGAACAAACCCCCAGGGGTATCCGTTCCAGGACCTGCACGACCAAGCCCGAGGAGGCCGACGTGGAACTGCCAGAGGACGTCACCGACGATCTACGCAAGCGCCTGCGACGGATCGCCGGCCAGGTGCAGGGCATCGAGCGGATGCTGGACGAGGGCCGCGAGTGCCGCGACATCGTCACCCAGATCTCAGCCGCCAACCACGCCCTCGAACAGGCGGGGTTCCGCCTCGTCAGCGCCGGCCTCACCTACTGCATCTCGAACCCCGAGCAGGCCGAAGCCGACGGCTACCCCCTCGGCGAGGTCGAGAAGATGTTCATGCGCCTCGCCTGACCCGACCCCTCGACCTGCCCACCCCAACCCGACTGAAGGCCCCCATGCACGCCATCGAAACCACCGTCCCCCTTCCCCTCGACGAAGCCGAAGCCGCCGTGCGGGCCACGCTCGCCGACAACGGCTTCGGTGTCCTCACCGAGATCGACGTGGCCGCCACCCTCAAGGCCAAGCTCGGCGTCGACCGACCCGCCCTCAAGATCCTCGGCGCCTGCAACCCGACCTTCGCCAACCAGGCCCTCGAGCTCGACCCCAGCTCATCGCTGGTCCTGCCCTGCAACGTCGTGCTCGAACCGGGTGCCGACGGCGGAACCCGCATCAGCGCCGTCGACCCACGCGAGCTCATGCCCGACCCCGCGTTCGCCGAGCTCGCCAACAGCGCCGCGGCGAAGCTCACCGCCGCTCTCCAAGCCGTCGGCACCTGACACCGGCCCCGCCGGGACCGTCACCAACCAGATCGGAGTCCGAGATGGGATGTTGTGGATGGAAGGCTTCCGACCGCGAATCGCCCGCAGATGCTGCGCTTCCGCAGCCGGTCGAGGTACTGGAGCATCATCGTGCGGTGGCCGAGTCGGCACTCGACGCCGCCACCTGCGGTCGCCCCCTGTGCCGCATCGGTGACGGCCCCGACGTCAGCCGCCCGAAGTACGCCGAGGGAGGCCTGGCGGCAGTCAGCGAGCTTCAGCGAAAGGTCCGCGGTGCGGCCGGGACCGAGGCCTTGTCAGTTGCCGAGGATCTGTTGGCAACCTGGGAAGCCGAACGACACGCGTCGGAGGCTCGCGGGACCGCCTGGATCGCATACCGCAACGGCGGCGTCGCCCAGCTGCGCGCCATCGTCGATGACCTCGGCGCAGCTGCCCCGTGAGTGCCATTCGCCCCGTCGTCGAGGTGTTCGCGGACCTGGCGTGCCCGTTCACCCACGCAGGTCTTCGTCGGTTCGTCGAGCGCCGCGCTGAAGCAGGCCGCCAGGACGTCGTCCTGCGGGTGCGGGCGTGGCCACTCGAGCTCGTGAACGGCCATCCCCTCGATGCACACTTCATCGCCGAGGAGGTCGAAGAGGTTCGACAGCAGGTGGCCCCGACGCTCTTCCGGGGCTTCTCGGTGTCGTCGTTCCCCTCCAGCTCGCTCCCGGCCTTCGCCGTGGCAGCCGCGGCGTACCGATCAGGAGACGACGTCGGCGAAGCGGTGAGCCTCCGCTTGCGTGACCTGCTGTTCGAGGAAGGCGAGGACATCCGTGATCCCCGCGTCCTTCAGCAGGTCGCCGAAACGTACGACCTGGAGGTCACCGACGAGGACCGAGCCGCGGTCGACCTCGACTACGCCGAGGGAGTGCAGCGGGGGGTGGTCGGCTCGCCGCACTTCTTCACGGGGTCTGGCAGCTTCTTCTGTCCGGCACTCGACATCAGCCGGGACCCTGCTGGCCACCTTCGGGTCGTGGCGGATCCCACCGCCTTCGATGCGATGATCACTGCCGCGTTCGCCCCGACGGACTGACACGAGGCCGGTCGAGAGGCGGCCTCGATCCGGGTGCTTCAGGAGTCGGCGGCCGGAACGGGGCTGTCTTCCGCTTCGGGACCGCCCGACGAGACTCGCTCGTCGAACCGGGCGCGGAACTCGTCGGTGGTGTTCACGTGCGGGAACGGCTCGTCGGGCACGGCCATCCCGAGGGCCGCGCACAGCGGCCCCCAACCGTCGCCGGTCGTCCATTCGACGAGCCGCTCGGCCGGCACCTCGGCTCGCACAGCCTCGAGGTGCCGTTCGTACCCGACCTTGGCCGAGGCCTCGTCGGTCGGGTCGATGCCAGCCTCAGCGAACAGCGCACGGAGCGTCTCGAACCACCCAGCCATCGGGGGCGGGGGAGCGGCCGAGCCGTTGAACGCCTCGAAGATCGTGCGGTTGGCGCTCCTCCACCAGGCATCCGCGCTCTCGCGCGTCGACAGCAGCACGACGGCGTCGGGGTACTCGGCGACGAGCTGGCGCCAGAACGCGGCGCCGGGCCAGTCGACGGTGGCGGCGTAGCCGTCGAAGATCGCCGGCCAGTCGGGCTCGCCTTCGGCGGCCATCGTCCACAGCGGAACCTGCTCGGGATGCTGGAACACCTCGAGCATGTGGTGGCACGGCGCATCGAGCAACTGCTCCAACGCCAACTTCAGCGAGTTCGTCCCGGTGCGCCCGAGACCAACTCCAACGACACGTAGCGCCATGGTCCCCCCTGATCGACGTTCTCGGGACGCTAGCCCGAGTCTCATCAGACCCACGGTGATACAGGTACCCCAGCGACAATCTCGCTCGCTCGAAGGCCACTCGCGTCGGCTCAGGAGTTCCCGCCGCCGTCGCATACGCAGAACTCGTTGCCTTCCGGGTCTGCCATGAGGATCCAGTTGGTGCCGTGTTCGTGGACCTGTTCGCCAGCGACGCGGTGGGCTCCGAGGCTCTCGAGGCGGGTGGCCTCGGCTTCGATGTCGACTGCGTCGATGTCGAGGTGCATGCGGTTCTTGACCGTCTTCGGCTCGGGGACCTGTTGGAGGAGGAGCTTGGGGCCGGGGCGGCGGTTGGGCAGCAGCATCACGTAGGCGCCAGCCTCGCCGACCGAGACGTAGTCGAGCGCGCCGGCCCAGAAGTCGGCGAGGGCGGCGGGGTCCTGGCAGTCGAGGACGAGTCCGATGGAAGGTTCGGTCATGGCGTGGCGCTCCTCGATGTGGAACCGGGTGGTTGAGGGTCCCGGGCGGGATTCGGGTGGGTGCGGCTAGAAGGTGACGGTCTTGTCGGCCCACAGCACCCAGTCGGTGAGCTCCTCCAGCGTGGCGCGACGGGCCGGTGCGGTGAGCTGCTCGTCGGTGATGGCCCGAGCGTCGAGGCAGGTGGCACAGCACCCGATCTCGGCGTCGTGGTTGCCTGCGGCCGTGATCATGCGGTCGAGGTGGTAGTAGCCGTCGGGGACCTTCTGGCCGGCGACGGCGCAGGTGACGCCGTCGCCGATGAGGAACACCTTGACGTCGGTGCCGTCTCGTTTGGCCAGTGCGGCGGCCAGGCGGAGCCCGTTGTAGGAGTGCTCGTCGCCGTAGGCGGGGCCTTGGCAGATGACCAGGACGTTCATGCGGTGCGTTCCTTTGCTGCGGTGCGGTCGATGGGCAGGCCGGCTCGCTCCCACTCCGGGTAGCCGGTGTCGAGACGGCGGGCCTTGAACCCCTTCTGGCGGAGCAGGCGCACGGCGTCATCGGCGTAGACGCAGTAGGGGCCGCGGCAATAGGCGATGACCTCGCGGCTTCGGGGAAGTGCGCCGAGGGTCTCGCCGAGGTCGTCGATGGGGATCGAGCGTGCCCCGGCGATGTGGCCGGCGGCGTACTCGAGGGCGGGCCGGACGTCGATCACCACGGCGCGGCCACGGTCGAGGCGAGCGGCGAGCTCCTCCGCAGTGACCTCCTCCACCGCGTCTCGCGCGCCGAGGTAGGCGTCGGCGAGGACATCGACGTCGGCAACGTGGGTGGCGGCCACGTCGCGCAGCGCAGCCCACAGGTCGGCGACGCGGTCGCTGGTCAGCCGGTAGATGATGCGCTGGCCGTCTCGACGTGATTGCAGCAGGCCGGCGGCGGCGAGGCTGCGGAGGTGGTGGGAGGTGTTGGCGACGCTCTGGTCGATCTCGGTCGCGACCTCCTCGACCGAGCGTTCGCCCTGGGCGAGCACATCGACGATCTCGGCCCGGCGGCCGCTGCCGAGCGCCTTCGCCACGGACGCGAACGCGTCGAACAGCGCGTCCTTCGCTTCCCGAGTGCGGGTCTTCGTCACCATCTATTCAAACTACCATTTGAATAGGTTGGAGGAACCCCTATGATCAAACTGTCGTTTGAATACCCGGCCCCCGGAGGATGCGAGAGATGGACCTGCGCGTGGTGAGCTTCGTGAACGAGGGCCTCGGCCACTCGTCCCACCTCGTCGATCTGGGCGACGGCACAGCGTTGGTGATCGACCCGGCCCGCCTGCCCACCACCCAACGCGACTACGCCGCAGGCGCGGGCCTGACCATCGCGTTCACGGCCGACACCCACACGCATGCCGACTACATCTCCGGGAGCCCCGAGCTGGCCGCCGACGGGGCCACCTTCCTGGCCCCGGCCGATGCTCATCTCGCCCGCTCCTACCAGGGACTGCGAGACGGCGATGTGGTCACCGTCGGCCGCTACCGCCTCGAGGCGATCGCCACGCCGGGCCACACCCCCGACCACCTCGCCTATCTGCTGCATGACGACTCGGGGCCGGTCGTGCTGTTCTCCGGTGGGTCGTTGATGGTCGGCACGGTCGGGCGCACCGACCTGCTCGGCGACGAGCGCCGCGAGGAACTGGCGCGAGAGCTCTACCGGGCGCTGCGCGACCGGATCCTGACCCTGCCCGACGATCTCCCCGTGTACCCGACCCATGGGGCCGGGTCGTTCTGCTCCGCCCCCGGCGGCGGTGACCGCACCACCACCGTCGGCCGGGAACGGGCCACGAACCCGCTCCTCGCCGCGAGCTCCGAGGACGAATTCGTCGACCGGCTGCTCGGCGGACTGGGATCGTTCCCCTCCTACTTCCGGCGTCTCCCTGGCGTGAACCAGTCCGGTGTCCCGATCTACGACACGGTCCCGACCCTCACACCGCTCAGCGCCGCCGCGGTGCGAGAGCTGATGGACCGCGGAGCCGTGCTGGTGGATGCCCGGGCAGTGACCGCGTTTGCCGCCGGGCACGTGGCGGGTTCGCTGTCGATCGAGCTGCGGCCGGTGTTCGCCAGCTGGCTCGGTTGGCTGACCGAACCCGACCAACCGGTCGTGTTCGTCCTCGACGACGACCAGGACGAGCCCGACCTGGTCCGCCAGGCCCTCACCATCGGCCACGACAACCTGGCCGGCCGGCTGGCCGGAGGAATCGACGCCTGGCTCACCGCCGGCTTGCCGGTGGAGACCACCGAACTGGTCGAGCCCGACGCCATCGACCGGCCACTGCTCGACATCCGCCAGGACAACGAGTTCATCGCTGGCCACGTCCCCGGTGCCACCCACGTCGAACTCGGTGCTCTCGCCACGGCGACCCTGCCTGCCGGTCCGGTGGCCACCATGTGCGGCAAGACCGAGCGGGCCATGACCGCGGCCAGCGTCCTGCAACGGGCTGGGCACACCGACGTCGCCGTCCTGAGGGGCGGGTTCAACGGCTGGAGCGCGCTCGCAGGGCGCGAACCGGCGACGGGCGCATGACCTCGACCACAGAACCGGCCCGCAGTTCGAAGCCGATCCAGCTCGGTCTGCGGGAGAACCTCGGCCAGTTCGTGCTGCTCGTCAGCGTCAACGCGCTGGTCGGCGGGATGATCGGCCAGGAACGCACGGTCCTGCCACTCCTGGCCGAGCAGGTCTTCGGCCTCGCCGCGTTCTCCAGTGCGCTGACGTTCATCGTGGCGTTCGGCGCGGTGAAGGCGGCCACCAACTTCTTCGCCGGCACGCTCTCGGACCGCTTCGGCCGCAAGCCGGTCCTGGTCGCCGGCTGGATCATCGGGCTGCCCGTGCCGTTGCTGTTGATGTGGGCGCCGTCGTGGGGGTGGATCATCGCCGCCAACGTCCTGCTCGGCATCAACCAGGGGCTCACCTGGTCGACGACGGTCATCATGAAGATCGACCTGGTCGGGCCGGCCAAGCGCGGCCTGGCCATGGGCTTCAACGAGGCGGCCGGTTACGGCGCCGTCGCTGTCACCGCCCTGGCCACCGGGTTCATCGCCGCCAACCACGGGCTGCGCCCCGCCCCGTTCTTCCTCGGCCTCGCCTACGCCGGGCTCGGTCTCGGCCTCTCGACGATCTTCGTCCGCGAGACCCACGGCCACGCCAAGCACGAGGCCGCCACCCACGTCGCCGCCTCCGACGGCCTGGCCGGCGACCTCTCGACCGGCGACATCTTCCTGCTCACGTCGTTCAAGGAGAAGGCGCTGTCGTCGTGCTCGCAGGCCGGCATGGTGAACAACCTCAACGACGGCCTCGCCTGGGGTCTGTTCCCCCTCTACTTCGCCGCCGCCGGCCTCTCGGTGGCCCGCATCGGGGTGCTCGCCGCGCTCTACCCGGCGGTGTGGGGCCTCGGCCAACTCGTCACCGGCGGCCTGTCGGACCGGATCGGCCGCAAGTGGCTGATCGCCGGCGGCATGCTCACCCAGGCCGTCGCCATCGCGCTGATCGGCGCCACGACCGGGTTCTGGGTGTGGGCGCTCAGCGCCATGCTCCTCGGCGCCGGCACCGCCATGGTGTACCCGACCCTCCTCGCCGCCATCGGCGATGTCGCCCACCCGTCGTGGCGAGCCCGGTCCGTCGGTGTCTACCGTCTCTGGCGTGACGGCGGGTTCGCCGTCGGCGCGCTCCTCGCCGGCGTCATCGCCGACCTCCTCGGCCTGTCCGCCGCCATCTACACCGTCGCCGCCATCACCGCCGCCTCCGGTGCCGTGGTCGCGGTGCGGATGTACGAGACCCACCCCCGAGGTGCTGCCGCTGCGTTGGTGCCGGCCGACGTCGACCTGGAAGAGTGACGACCGTGGACCCTGGAGGCCCCTCCGTGATTCCCGCTGAACTCGAAGATCCCATGGCCGAACCCGAACCCACCGAACCCGCCGCGACGCGCCAGAGTTGGCGGCTCGTCGTGGTCTCCGCCGCAGTGGTGGTGGCGCTGGTGGCGGCGGGGACCGTAGTCCTCGTCGTCCGGGGCGACTCGAGCAACGACGCGCAGGTCCATCTCGCCGCCCGACAGGCCCAGGTCGAGGAGAACGGCGCGGAAGTGATGCCGTTCGACCAGAACCTCACCACCCATCGCTTCGCCAAGACCGAAACCGGCGGGGTCGAGACCGTGACCGCGAACGACCCCAACGACAAGGCCCAGGCCGCACTCGTCCGGGGCCACCTGCAACACGAACAAGAGCTGTTCTCGGCTGGGGACTTCTCCGACCCGATGGCCATCCACGGCATGGCCATGCCAGGCATCGCCGATCTGAAGCAGGCCGCCACCCACGGATCGCTCACCGTGACCTACGAGGCGCTACCGGTCGGGGCGCAGCTCACCTACACCGCGACGACCCCGCAGGTCGTGAGCGCCCTACACGCCTGGTTCGACGCTCAGCTGATGGACCACGGATCGCACGCCACTGGGTAGACGGTCTCTGGCATCGCCGGTCTCAGGGCAATCGCCGTCGGCTGGCGGTGAGGATCCAGATGCCGCCGTTCAGCCGAACCCCTGATCCGTCGTGGTGGTCCTCGAGGACGGCGTGCAGGTCGGCGAACGCGGCGTAGCGGTCTGCGCCTTCGGGGATGGCTTCGAGGAGGGCCCGCCCAGGGCCGCTGTCGGTCAGGTAGTCGGCGGCGGCTTCGACGGTCTCGCCGAGCTCGAGGGGGATCTCTTTCGCTTCGAGACCGATGTCGGTGAAGCCGGCCGCTCTGAGAGTGGTGGTGACGAGGTCGGGGTCGGACTGGCCGAACATCCCCGGCTCGTTGGAGGCGGAGGCGGGCATCTCGGCGCAATGGAGCACAGCGGCGCCCGGGGTGGCGAGCCACTGGTTGGCGGCGAGGGGCTGCCAGGTGGCGAGGCAGAGTCGCCCGCCGGGGCGCAGTGCCGTCGCGATGTTGGTGAAGGCGGTCTCCGGGTCCGAGAAGAACATCGTGCCGAACCGGCTGATGACCACGTCGACCGACCTCGGTTCGAAGGGGAAGGTCTGGGCGTCGCCCTGCACGAAGCCGGTGTTGGTCGCACCGGCGGCAGCGGCTCGTTGTCGAGCCACGTGAAGCATGGGTGCCGAGAGGTCGATGCCCGCGACCGAGCCGGTGCCGCCGACCTGCGTGGCTGCCGTGAGCGTGGTGGCGCCACAGCCGCAGCCGACGTCGAGGACATCGGTCCCGACAGTCAGGGCAGCCGCTGCGAGCAGCGCGTCGGCTACGGGAGCGAGGACTCGGTCGCGCCGGTCGGCGGTGGCGACCCAGCGGACACCGCTGTCGCCGTTCCAGGCGTCGAACTGCGCTGCGTTGGCGGTGGTCGTCATGGCTGGTCGCTCCGGGTCTCGATGAGGCGGTAGATGGCAGGGTCGAGGTCGGCTTCGGTGTTGATGCCCAGGCGCTGACCGATCCGGTGAAGGGTCAGTCGGCCGACGCCATGAGCGAGCAGGCCCCGGCCACGTTGGAGGAAGGCTGCGGTGGCCTGGGGGTCGCCGCCGGGCAGCTGTCCGAGCTGATGGACCACCTGGTCGGCCACCGCGTCGGCTGCCTGCCGGATGGCGCCGAGCAGGGCGAGCACATCGCTGGGGGACAGCCCGGCTTCCTGGGCGTCGATGGCGAGCTGGAGCAACGATGGACTCGGGATGCAGAAGCACTCGGGCTGGCATCGCTCGATCGCGCCGGTGGTCTCGAGCTCTGCCAGGTGTTCGGGGATCATCGCCGGGAGCAGAGCCTGGAGCTGGTCGAGCGTGGCCGGAGCGCCGGGCTCGTCGATGTGGACGAGCTGGTCGGACTCGAGTCCGAGCACCTCGCCGAGGTCGGCGCCGGCGCGCCAGTTGCCGAGCAGGTCGCCGATCCCGGCGAGCGAGTAGCCACGTTGGCGAAGCCGGGCGATCAGCTGCAGGCGCCGGAGATGGCTGGCCCCGTACCGACCGGTTCGGCCCTCTCGGCGCGGAGCCGGCAGGATCCCGATGGTCTGGTACTCCCGGAGAGTGCGCACCGGAAGGCCCACCAGTCCGGCCAACTCGTCGATGGACCACTCCCTCGGAGCGATCTCGTTCGTGGGGGCTGCGTCCCTCAGCGGTTCAACCATGGGCTAGACGATAACATATTTTACCGTTACGGTAAGTACCGTGACAAATACATCCGGCATCCCGATGTTGATCGCTTCCCGGATCGCCGAGGCCTGGCCCGGCACCACCCAGACCGTCGAGCCCTCGCAGCTGACCGGGGGGTTCTGGGCCTCGATGTACCGGCTCCACCTCGAGGGCCAGCCCAAAGGCGTGCCCTCAGAGGTGGTGTTCCGGATCGCCCCGGACCCGGCCATGGGCGCCAAGGAGCTCGTCGTCCAACGAACCGTCGCCGACCTCGGCTTCGCCACCCCTCACGTGCGGCTCAGCGGGCCAGCCGACGATGAGTTCGGCGGGACCTGGTCGGTAGCCGACTTCGCCACCGGAACGTCGCCGCTCGGCGATCTCAGCGGACTCACGGCTCTGCGCCGGGCTCCCCGGCTGTTCGCCCGTCTCCCCGACCAGCTCGCCGGGCCGATGTCGGATCTCCACACCCTCGATCCCGAGTCGGTGAGCTCGGCGGTGGCGACGGCCGCGCCGACCGTGGCGTGGCGCGTCGGAGTGCTCCTGGAGCACTTCGAAGGCGCGGCGGAGGCATTGGGTCGGTCGGATCTTGCCGACGCCGTCCGGGCGCTCGCGGAGTTGAAGCCTCCGGAGGGCCCGACCGTGATCTGCCACGGAGACCTCCATCCCTTCAACCTCCTCATCGACGCCGACGGCGACATCACCGTCATCGACTGGACGGCCGCCATCCGTGCCGAGCCGGCCTACGACGTCGCCTTCACCTCGATGCTGCTCGCCAACCCGCCGCTCGACGCTCCGGGACCGCTTGGCGCGGTCATTCGTTGGGTCGGCGGGCGACTCGCTCACCGGTTCGTGGCTCGCTACCGCGCCCTCGCACCTGACCATGAGCTCGGGTCCCTCGACTGGTACCGCGCCCTCCACAGCTCCCGAATCCTCGTCGAAGCGGCCACCGTCGAGGCCCACCACGGATCTGGTGGCGGACACCCCTTCCAAGCACTGGTGCCAGCCGCCTCCTCGGCCCTGCAGGCAATCACCGGAACGCCCGTCGCCGTCCAGACCTGAGCGTCCGGTGCCCGGCGAGCGACCGGGACCGGCTCGTAGGCTGTGGCCGTGTCACTCGACGATCGGGATTCTGGGCTCTGCCTCGCGGACCTTCTCGCCGCCTTCTCGCTGGCGACCGACCTCGGGTTGGGCCAGCCGATGGAGCACGTGCTGCGGTCGTGGGCGATCGCCACCCGCCTCGGTGAGCACATGGGCATCGAGGACGACACCGCCGCATCGCTGTACTACGTGGCCACGCTGGCCTGGGTGGGGTGCGTGGCCGACACACCGCAGGTGGCGACGTGGTTCGGCGACGACATCGCGTTCCGCCGCGACAGCTACGAGGTCGATCTGGCGGGTCTGCCCATGATGAGGTTCGCCCTGCGCCACGTGGGTGCCGGGAGCCCGCCGCTGCAACGGCTGCGTCTGGCCGGCAGCCTGGTCGTCACCGGGGGCTCAGCCATCCAGCGCGGGCTCATGTCGCATTGCCTGACCACCGCGAGCATGGCCGAACGGCTCGGCCTCGGCGAGGAGGTGTGCGAGCCGTTGCTCCAGTGGTTCACGCGGTGGGACGGCACCGGCGTGCCTGGAGGCGTGGGCGGCAACGACGTCGCCCGTTCGGTCCGGTTGTTCCACCTGGCCGACTGCGTCGAGGTGGCCCAGCAGAGCGGCGGGATCGACGCCGCCATCGAACTGGCCCGGGCACGGCGAGGCAAGCAGTTCGACCCGGCGATCGTGGACGCGTTCTGCGCGGTGGCCCCCGACCTGTTCGCCGGGTTGGACGAGACACCAGACTGGTCGGTGGTGATCGAGGGCGACCCGCGCCTGCGGCGACGCCTCACCGAGTCGGCGCTCGACGCGGCGTTGGAGGTGATCGCCGACTTCACCGATCTGCGGTCGCCGTGCCGGGCCGGCCATTCCCGGGCGGTCGCCGCGCTGGCCGCCCGAGCCGGGGAGCTGTGCGGTCTCACCGACGACGATGTGGTGCTGTTGCGACGGGCGGCGCTGGTCCATGACGTGGGGATGCACGGGGTACCGGCCACCATCCTGGAGAAGCCCGGTCCGCTGACGGCGACCGAGTCCGAGCGGATGCGGATGTACGCCTACTACACCGAGCGGACGCTGGCCCGCCCGCCGGCCCTCGCCCGCATCGGCGCGGTGGCTTCGATGGCGAGCGAACGCCTCGACGGCTCCGGCTACCACCGGGGCCTGTCCGGCTCGGCCATCCCGGCGACCGGCCGGATCCTGGCCGCCGCCGACGCGTACCAGGCGATGATCGAGCCCCGCCCGTACCGTCCGGCGCTCACGCCCAAGGACGCCACCGGCGAGCTCCGCGCGGAGGTCCGCGCCGGGCGCCTCGCCGTCGACGCGGTCGACGCGGTGCTGGCCGCTGCGGGCCAGCGCCGGCCAAAGCGAGCGGTCGGCCCGGCCGGCCTGACACCCCGGGAGGTCGAGGTCCTGACCCTGATCGCCCGGGGTGCCTCCAACCGCCAGGTCGCCCAGAACCTCGGCATCACCCCCAAGACGGCCGGCACCCACATCGAGCGGATCTACGTGAAGATCGGCGCCTCGACCCGATCCACGGCCACGCTGTTCGCCATGCAGCACGGCCTGCTCGACTCGCTCGAACCCGTCGATTTGTAGGGCGAACACCGGACGACCCGCACCGGCGGGGTCCGTACCGTGCTTCGTGGGTGCACACACCGCACCCACGTCGAGCCCACCCAGATCACCCGAGAGGATCAACCATGGCGAACAAGGCTGTCATCTCCCTGACCACCGGCCTCGAGGACCCCGAGAAGGTCACCGTCGCCTACCTCGTCGCCGTCGGCGCTGCCGAGTCCGGCCGCCCGACCCTCATGTTCCTGACCAAGGAAGCCGTCCGCCTCGCCCTCGACGGCACCGCGGTCGGCGTCGCCTGCGACGGATGCCCGCCCGCTCGCCGACCTGGCCAAGCGGTACGAGGCCGCCGGCGGCCGCTACTACGTGTGCCCGATCTGCTTCAACGCCAAGCAGCTCGACGGCGACACGCTCATCGCCGGCGCCGAGCTGCAACGGCACGGTCCCGATGTGGGAGTGGATCGGCGACGGCGCCACCACGTTCAGCTACTAGTCGAACGAACCGCTTCATGACCGCCCATGTCTCCGCCTCCCGCATCGTCGATGCACCGCCCGACGATGTCTTCACCACGATCACCGACATCTCCGGGCTCCCCGACTGGAACCGCGCCATCACCGGGGTGATCGAACAACCCGACCACCTCGAGGTTGGAGCCCGATGGATCGTCGAGATGCACGCCCTCGGCCGGACCTGGCACAGCCGCTCCGCTGTCGAGACGCTCGACCCGATCGGCCGGTGCTTCGCCTATCGGTCCGGCACCGACGACGGCAACCCGTCCTACGCGCTCTGGACCTGGGTCGTGGCCGACCACCCCGACGGTGCCCTCGTGACCGTGGCCGGCGAACTTCACCCGCTCACGTTCTGGCGCCGCCTCCTGTTCGTGCACATCCGCTCCCGGCAACTCGCCCACACCGAACTCGTCCACTCACTCGATGCCCTCGAAACCGCGGCGAAGCGTTCCACGGACGTTCGACCCGGCACCAACACAGGAGCCGATCAATGACCGAGAACATCAGCGTCGACCCAGAGGCTCTCCGAGCCGACGTACGAGACAAGTACAAGGACGTGGCCACGAACCCGCAGGGGACCTTCCACTTCCACACCGGTCGGCCCCTCGCCGCGCTGCTCGGCTATGACCCCACGGTCGTCGACGCCCTGCCCGATCGGGCGGTCGAGTCCTTCGCCGGTGTCGGCAACCCCCACTCGCTGCGCCCTCCCGTCGCCGGTGACCACGTCGTCGACCTCGGCTCCGGTGGAGGGTTCGACTGCTTCGTCGCCGCGCAAGCGGTCGGGCCGGAGGGAGCGGTGATCGGCGTGGACATGACCCCCGAGATGGTGGCCAAAGCCCGCGAGACCGCCGCTTCACTCGGCCTCGGCAACGTCGAGTTCCGGCAAGCGATCCTCGAAGAACTCCCCGTCGAAGACGGCTGGGCCGACATCGTCATCTCCAACGGCGTCATCAACCTGTGCGCCGACAAGACCGCCGTGTTCGCCCAGGCCTACCGGGCGCTCAAGCCCGGCGGCGTGATCCAATTCGCTGACATTGCCAACGGCGTCCCGCTGCCCGAGCAGGCAGTCTGCTCGATCGACCTGTGGACCGGCTGCATCGCCGGCGGCAAGCCCGTCGATGATTGGCGCGCCCTGCTCGATGCCGCCGGGTTCACCGACATCTCCGTCGGCCCCGCTGTCGACGCATTCGGCGGATCGGGTGGCGAGAAGAACGCCCGAGCGTTCGAGGTGTTCGCCCACGTCTTCGTCGCCACCAAGCCCAGGTGAGCGTGCCACCTGCCTCCATCCCTACTCCATCCCTACAACTGCACGGGACTCGCCAGTACTGGATGGTCCGGGCCGTCACGACAGCATCGAGAAGCTGCAGGTCAACGGCATAATGCGACACTCGACGGACCGACGAAGCAGACCTTCGACATCTTCGAGGGCACCGAGCTGATCCAGCAGCTCGTGATCAGCCGGGCCATCACCGGCCTCCGGGTCGAGTAGCTGACCAGCGTCAGGCGGTCGAGGGGTGGGGCCCGGTGGCCACCACGTCGCCCTCTGCCGCCCGGATCTTCTGGACGAGCCCGACCAGCAGGTCCAGCTCCTCCTCGGTCAGGCCGACGGTGCCGAAGAGGTCCTCGTTGAGCTTCTCCACCGCCCGGTCGAACAGCCGCGTCCCTTTGGTCGTGATCTCGACCAGCGTGGCCCGGGCATCGGTGGGATGCGCCACCCGCCGGCTCAGCCCGGCCTTCTCGAGCCGGTTGACCGCGCTGGTCACCGTGGCCGGGGTGATCCAGAGGCGATGGCCCACCGAGCCGAGGGTCATGGGGCCGGTCCAGCGCAGCATGCCCAGCACCTGGTAGCGGGCGAAGGTCAGCCCGAGTGGGCGCAGGAGGGCCGAGGCCCGGTTGAGGAAGATCTGCTCGGCCCGCATGACCGATACGACCGCCGCCATGCCGGCCGCCGTGTCGTCCCAGCCCTCCTCGATCCAGCGCTCCCGGGACGCTTCGACGGGGTCGTACACGAGGGGGCGGGGCATCCGGGGGAGCCTAGCGTTCGCTCTCCGGTCGCCGTTCCGGCCCGGGCCCTCACCGGCACGTACGAGCAGGTCACGAGCGGGGCTTGGCCGCGTCGGGCACCCGGCCGGTGACCCCCCGCTCGGCCAGCCCGGCCCGGGCCTCGGCGTCGAAGCCGAGCTCCTCCAGCACCTCGTCGGTGTGCTCGCCGAGCAGCGGGGCCGGCGCCCGGTGGATCCGCGCCGGGCCGCGCGAGAACCGGAACGGCAACGTGCGGTGGCGGGCCGGGCCCGACGCCTCGCGGTCGACGTCCTCGAAGAAGCGCCGGAACTCGAGCTGGGGGAGCGCGGCCTGCTCATGGGGCTGCACCACCTGGCCCACCGGCACGCCGGCCGGCCACAGGCAGTCGACGATCTCCTCGGCCCGGCGGGTGGCGCACCAGGCGGTCAGGTGCTCGTCGATGTCGTCGTGGCGGGCGCGGCGCCCGGCCATGGTGGCCAGCGCCGGGTCGGTGGCCCACTCGGGCCGGCCGAGCGCCTCGACCAGGGCCTGCCACTGCCCGTCGGTCGCCACCGCCACTGCCACCCAGGTGTCGCGGCCGCCGTCGTCGTCGGCGTCGGCGGCCAGGTACAGGTTCTGCGGCGCGGCCGTCGGCCCCCGGTTGCCGTCCCGGCCCAGGAGGGCGCCGTAGGCCGAGTACTCGACCACCTGCTCGGCGGCCACGCTCAGGGCCGCGTCCACCATCGACGCCTCCACCAGCACGCCCTCACCGGTGCGGCGCCGGTGCTCGAGGGCCAGGAGCAGCCCGCACAGGGCATGGGCACCGGCGTTCGAGTCGCCCACGCAGTACGGCGAGATCGGATTGGCGTCGGGGTAGCCGGTCATCCAGGTCAGGCCGGCCGCGTCCTCGATGACGAAGGCGAAGGCCGGGATCGTCGCGCCAGGGGCCGTCGAGGCCGAAGCCGGGCATGCGAACCACGATCACGTCGGGACGGATGCTCCGGATGGCGTCGACGTCGAAGCCCAGCTGCTCCATGACCCGGGGGGTGTTGTTCTCGACCACGACGTCGCAGGTGGCGATCAGCCGGCGCAGCACGTCCCGGCCTTCCTCGGTGGCCAGGTCCAGGGTCATGCCCTTCTTGTCGGAGTTGAGCCCGCAGAAGATGCCGGAGCGCTCCCACCAGTTGGGCTCCGAGAAGCGCAGACCGGCCAGCAGCCGGGTGCCGTCGGGCCTGGCCGTCGACTCCAGGTGGAGGACGTCGGCGCCGAGCAGGGCCAGCCCGTGGGTGCACACCGGCCCGGCCCAGAACGCGGTCAGGTCCAGCACCCGTAGCCCCTCGTAGGGCAGCGACCCGGGGCCGGGCTCGGCCCGGTCGCCCGACGCGGTCGGGCCCTCGGAGCCGACCCCGGACGTGGGCTGGCGCCCCGGGAGGGGTTCGTGGTGCTGGCCCAGCGCCGGCGCCGGCTCGGCCGGGCGGAGCAGGGGCGGGTCGAAGCGGTAGGGCGGGGCCGGTTCCACGAAGTCGCCTCGAGGGTCGGTCACGACGGAGCGGCGGGCCACGAAGTGGTCGGTCCGGGGGATGGTCGCCCCGTTGCCCACGGGGGCGTGGGGGATGCGGAAGGCGGCGGTCACCTCCAGGACCTCGGCCGTCGTGTGCTCGGCCATCCACGCCGCGATGTCGGGTCGCAGGTGGGTCCGGTTGGCGAACAGCGAGCGGTCCTCCATCCACTCGGGATGCTCGACCATCGCGCAGAAGTCGAGCCACTGCTGGCCGGTCCCGACGCCGGTGCCCACGATCCCGTCGCTGGTGGTCTCCACCCCGGGCGTGACGATGCTGCGCCCGCTGCGGAACGGCCGGCCCACCAGGTCGAAGTAGGTCACCGGCTCGTAGGTGAGGCACATCACCAGGGTCTCCAGCATCGACACGTCGACCAGCTCGCCCACCCCGTCGAGGCGGGCCCGGGCCCGGGAGGCCAGCGTGCCGATGGCGGCCTCGACGCCGGTGAGCCACTCGCCGACCTGGCCGCCCACGTGCACCGGGGCCCGGTCCGGGGCCCCGCGGCCGAGGCCGATGATCCCGCCCGAGAGCGCCTGCAGCGTGAACTCGGTGGCGGCCCGGTCGGCCCACGGGCCCTCCAGACCGAACGGGGTGATGGTGGTGACCGTCGCCTCGGGGGCCGCGGCCGTGATGGCGCCCGGGGTCAGCGCGGGAGACTCGGCCAGGCGCGATCCTCGCGACCACACCACCACGTCGGCGCGGGCCAGCAACGTGCGGAGCCGGCCGAGGTCGTCGGCGTCGTCGGGGTCGGCGACCAGGCTCTGCTTGGACGAGGACAGGAACGTGAACAGGGCTCCGTCGGCGTCGTCGGGGATCTCGGCCCCCGAGGCCGACCAACGCCGCAGCGGGTCGCCCTCGGGTGGCTCCACCTTCACCACCTCGGCGCCGCCGTCGGCCAGCAGCTTGGTGGCGTAGGCCCCGGCGATGCCGGTCGACAGGTCGACGACGAGGGTGCCCGACAGCGGTGCGGTCATCGGAGCGGTCGACCTACTCGGTCGCCGCCCGCCCCTTCTTGCTCAGCCGCCACTCGGGCGGGAAGCGGGCGTCGAAGTCCTTGACCGCCTTGGTCAGTCCCTGGTCGATGGCCTCGTCCGTGCTCAGCTCGGACTGGTCCGCCCGGCCGTAGCCGGTCATCGACTCGAGGACGCCGCTGATGAGGCTCCCCATGTACTCGCCCTGGAACTGCTTCATGACCTCGAAGAAGGTCTTCTGCATGAAGACGACGTCGGTCGAGCGGTTCTGGGCGCACGCCAGCGCGTACTTGTGGACCTCGGCCTCGAGCTGGTCCCGGGGCACCACGCTGTTCACGAACCCGATCTCGGCCATCTCGGCCGCGGTGAACGGCCGACCGGTGAAGACCATCTCCTGGAACTTGCGCAGGCCCATGCTCTGGGCCCACCACCACATCCGAGGGGCGGCGCCGGCGTACCGGAAGGCGGCGTGGCCGAACAGGGCGTCGTCGGAGGCGACCACCAGGTCGGCATCACCGGCCTGGTAGAAGTGCCAGCCGTAGCAGTAGCCCTTGGCCTCGACGATCGAGATCTTCTTGAACTCCTGCAGGGTCCGGCAGCCACCCCGCGGGTCGGTGAACCACTGGGTCGTGGTGGCGCCGTGGCGGAAGTTGCGCCGGGGCGGATAGGTGACGTCGGCGCCCTCGAGCTGGACCTCGCGCAGCAGCCCGTCGTCGGAGCGCACCGCCTCCATGAACTCGGGCAGGTCCTGGCCGGTCCCGAAGTCGTCGCCCTCGCCGCGGATCACCAGCACCTTGACGTCGTCGTCGATGTTGGCCTGGTGGAGCAGATCGGCGTAGCGGAGTCGCATCCCGATCGTGGGCGCGTTCAGGTGGTCGGGCCGGTTCAGCGTGAGCGTGGCGATCTTGGTGGCCGGGTCCTTCTCGTAGAGGATCCAGTCGGCTTCGGGGTCGGTCTCGGTCACGTGCGCTCCTGGTTACGGTCGGTTCCAGTGCGGACTCGACGTCAGCACCTCGGGTCCGTCGGAGGTGATGAGGATCGACTCGTGCTCGACGACCGAGCCGACGGTGTCGTCGAACACGCAACCGGTGACCACCAGGACCACACCGGGGTCGAGGGTCTCGGCCGCCGCGGTACGGGGAAGGTCCCGCACGATGACCGGGTCGTCGAAACCGAGGCCCAGGCCCCGGGCCACCGGCATCATCGGCAGCGGCTCGCCGGCCTCCCGGTAGGCGTCCAGCAGCCCGGACGCCGCCGCACCGGGACGGCAGGCGTCGAGCAACCGCGGCCACAGCTCGTCGGAGCGGCGGTAGAGGGCCTCGACGGCGGGGGCGGGTCCGTCGAGGGCGACGGGCCAGGTGCGACCCACCTCGCCGGCGTAGCCGTCGGCCACGATGCCGGCGTCGAACGAGACGAGGTCGCCGGCGACGATCCGGTCGCGGGACGGGTCGGGCGTGCCTCCGGCGCTCACGACGTGCACGACATCCTGGGTGGCCGGCGTGGTGACACCCAGCGAGGCCATGGCGTCCATGAAGACCCCGGTCAGGTGCCGCTCGGTCACACCGGGTCGCAGCTGGGCCACCGCCGTGGTCATGGCCGACTCGGCCACCCCGATGGCGGACCGGATGGCGTCGATCTCCTCGGCCGTCTTGATCCGGCGCGCCGTCCGCAACGCGCCGCTGGCGTCGACGATCTCGGCCTCGCCGAAGGCCATCGGCAGCAGCTGGGCGAACAGCGGCGACATGGCGTCGGTGCCGACCCGGCGCGGCGTGGCCTCGGCGGCGATCCCTTGCAGCAGGGCCACGTAGTTCATCGGGTTCCAGGTGATCCCGAAGAGGTGGTCGTGAGGGATGTCGTCGGGAACGCCCTCGTCCCACGTGCTCAGCAGGTAGACCTCGCGGGTCTCCCGCACGACCACGCACCCGGGGCCGAACGGGCGGGTGCCGGCGTTCCACAGGATCGGGACGCCGGACGCGTAGCGGATGTTCGCCACCCGACCCAGCACGAGCACGTCGAGGTCGTTGGCTTCCATGGCGTCGAGCAGCCGTTCCCGGCGGCCCTCGCGGAGCTCGAGCCGGTCCGGCGTTGCCTCAGTGGCCATGGGGATCGCCGTACGGGTCGTAGGGGTAGTCGGTGAGGTTCACGGCGCCGTCCTCGGTCACGACGTACACGTTCTCGGACCGGTAGCCGCTGTGGCCCTCGTCCCACACGACCGGTTCGAGGACCACGACCGTCCCGGCCGGGAGCACCAGCCGCCGGTCATAGGCGTCACCGAGGTCGGTGCCCACGTACGGCGCCTCGGCGCTGTCGAGCCCGAGCCCGTGTCCCAGGTAGAAGTGGGCCAGCCAGGGCCGCTCCCCGCCGCACACCTCCATGGCCGCCGCGGTCAGGACCGAGGCGGTGACCCCGGCCTTCATGACCGACAGGACCGCCTCGTTGATCTCGGACCACCGGGCGTGCTGAGCCTGCTGACGGGCGGTCGGGTCCTGGCCCACCACCCAGGTCCGGCCGAAGTCGGAGTGGAAGCCCCGGTACGAGATCCCGGCGTCGACCCACAGGACGTCACCGGCGGCCAGGGTGCGCTCGGTGCTCAGCAACGGGCAGGCGAGGTCGCCGTGCACCGTCCAGGGCAGGTCCGCCTGGTGGTCGGGCATCACCTGCCAGATCGGGTCCAGCACGTTGGCCTCGGCGCCGAGCTCGAACACCCGATGCAGGAAGGTGGCGGTGAGATCGGTCTGCCGGGCCCCGGGCACCAGCCCGGCCTGGACGTCGACCATCGCCTGCTCGGTGATCCACATGGCGTGGCGGAGCAGGGCCAGCTCGTCGGGCGTCTTGACCAGGCGGGCCGTGCTCATCACCTCGCTGGCGGCCCGGGGCGGCCAGTCGGCGAACAGGCGGTTGCGGTCGCCGTGCATGGCCCCGGTCACCTCGTCGACCGCCACGACCGCGTCGTCGGGAAGCAGGTCGCCCAGCACGCCGGCGAAGGCCTCGACGCCCTCGGCCACGTCGAGGTAGGTCGGGCCGTGCAGGTGGTCGTCGTCGAGGTCCAGCTCCTCGGCCACGTCGGCCAGATAGGGGCTGAACAGGTGCGGTCTCGGGTCATCGGCCCGGACGACGGCCACCGGGCGCTCGACGTTGCCGCGACCGGCATCGCTGAGGGGCCAGCTGGTCCCGGTGGCATAGGAGACGTTGGCGTTGGCCAGCAGCAGCAGGGCGTCGATGCCCTTGTCGGCCATCAGCTCCCGCAGGCGGGCGCCCCGGTCCCGACGCATCCGGGCCAGGTCGGCCTGCGCCGGCAGGTCGAGCCCGCTCGGCGTCGGGACGAGCAGGTCGGTCATCGCGTCGAGCCCGAGGAAGTTCAGCGCGTTGGTGCTCACCAGCTTGACCGCGTCCTCCGGGCCGACCGATTCGACCACGCTGGCCAAGCGACCGTTCCGAGTACCCGAACGTGCTCTCGTTGTGCGGGTAGTCCGACGACCACATCACCCGGTCGACGCCGATCCGGTCGATCATCTCCAGCCCGAGCGGATCGACCATGAACGACGCCCACATGTGGGTCCGCCAGTAGTGCTCGACATCGTGCTCGAGGGGGTGGTCGGCCATGTGCTGGAGCGAGGCGTAGAGGTGCTCGGCGTCCTGGAGGGCGGCCGGGACCCAGTTGATGCCGCCCTCGAACCATCCGACCTGCAGCCCGGGGTGGCGGTCGAGGATGCCGCCGAACACGTAGCGGCCGAACATCTCGCGGAACGGCGCCACGTTGTGCACCATCCCCACCAGGATCCCGTTGTCCCGACAGGGCGACGCCAGCGGCGCCTCGCCGATGTGATGGGACACCGGGAGGCCGCTCTCCTCGATGGCCTCCCACACCGGGTACATCGCGGGCGAGTTGTAGTCGATGGGCTTGCCGTCGTCGCCGGCGCCGGGCTTGAGCGGCAGCCAGAACGTCGTGAGGCCCAGCTCCTTCAGCTCGGCCAGCGTCCGGCGGCTCCCCTCGCCGTCCCACCAGTTGATCATCCCGACGCCGTAGAAGCGGCCGTTCGACCGCTCCTGGAGCTCGGCGATGTGCTGGTTGTAGATGCGGAAGCAGAGCTCGCGGACCTCCTTGTCCGGCCAGCCCATCAGCCCCAGCAGCGCGTTGGGGAAGGCCAGCTCGCGGTGGACGCCGTCCGACTCGAGCTCGCGCATGCGGGCCTCACCGTCGTTGGTGGAGGATCCGGCCAGCGGGTCGTACTGCATGAGCACGGCGGTGAACTCGCGGGGCAGGAACGTCTTGCCGCCCACCGTCAGGTTCCACGCGCCGTCCTGGAAGACCACCCGGGGCGCCTGGTCCTTCATCGACGCCGGGAACCGCTCGAAGAAGATGTCCTCGGCCAGCGAGATGTGGTTGTCCGCCGAGAACACCTCGGTGCCGGAAGGCAGGCCCACCGATCCCGATGCATGCCCCTGCCGGTCCTTCGGCGGGCCGAAGCCCTCCGGGGGATAGGTGATCGTGCCAGTGCGAACCGTCATCGGATGTCCGTCCCCCCGGGGCTTTCGTCGTTCCCCTATTTACTTTGATACCATAACATCTGTCAACGTGACCAGGGGGCGTGACATGACCGAGTGGGACTCCACCGTCGACTTCGTGATCGTCGGATCCGGGGGCGGGGGCATGGTGGCGGCACTGACCGCGGAGGCCGCGGGAGCAAGCGCGCTGGTGCTCGAGAAGCAGGAGCTGGTCGGCGGCTCGACCGCCATGTCCGGCGGGGTGGTCTGGATCCCGGACAACCCGGTCATGCGGGCCGACGGCATCCGGGACTCCTACGAGGACGCCATGGCCCACTTCGAGGCGGTGGTCGGCGACGTCGGTCCGGCCTCGTCGTTCGAACGTCGCCACGCCTACCTGACGGCCGGTCCGGAGATGGTCGCGTTCCTCCAGGACCAGGGGGTCGGCTTCGTCCACTGCCTCGGCTACAGCGACTACTACTCGAACGCCAAGGGCGGGGTGGACGAGGGCCGGGCGATCGAACCCGTGCCCTGGGACGGTCGGCTGCTGGGCGACTGGCTCCCGAAGCTGCAGCCCGGCCTGGCCCAGAGCCTCGGCCTGGCGGTGATGACCAACGAGGCGCGATCGCTGTCGCACTACAACCGCAGCGTCGGCGCGTTCGCTGTCTCGGCCCGGGTGGCGATCCGGACCTACGTGGCGCGGGCCCGCCGCCAGGCGCTGCTGACCAACGGCGCGTCGTTGATCGGCCAGATGCTGGCCATCGCCATCGCCCGGGGGATCCCGGTGTGGACCGAAGCCCCGCTCGAGGACCTGATCGTGGAGGACGGCCGGGTGGTCGGCGTCCGCACGACGCGCGGAGGAGCTCCGGTGCACGTCAGGGCCCGTCGGGGCGTGCTGCTGGCCGCCGGCGGCTTCGCCCACAACCGTGGGATGCGCGGGGAGTTCGGCGGCGACCAACCCAACCAGGCCAAGTGGTCGATCGCCAACCCCGGTGACACCGGCGAGGCGCTCCGGACGGCGATGGGCCTCGGCGCCCAGACCGATCTGATGGACGAGGCCTGGTGGCTGCCCGCCCCTCGGACCGGCAAGTTCGGCCAGTCGACGCTCGACCAGGCCCGGCAGCGGCCCCGCACCATCTACGTCGACGCCGACGGGCGCCGCTTCGTGAACGAGTCGAACTCGTACATGGAGGTGGGCAAGGCCATGTACGCCCGGGACAAGTCGAGTCGGGCCGTGCCGTGCTGGCTGATCTTCGACGACCGGTATCGCAAGCGCTACGCCCACCTGCGGTCCAGCCCTGGTCGCTTCCCCCGCAAGCTGCTCGAGAGCGGGCGGCTCAAGCAGGCCTGGACGCTCGAGGACCTGGCCCGGATGTGCGGGATCGACGGCGGCGGCCTGCTCGAGACGGTCGAGCGGTTCAACCTCAACGCCGTCAATGGCGTCGATCCCGACTACGGCCGGGGTGACTCCGCCTACAACCGAGCGCTGGGCGATCCCAACCCCCGGGTGCACCCCTGCCTGGGTCCCATCGACGAGCCGCCCTACTACGCGGTCGAGGTCGTGCCCGGCGACATCGGCACCTGCGGCGGCCTGGTGACCGACGAGCACGCTCGGGTTCTCGGAGCGGGGGACGGTCCCATCGACGGCCTGTACGCCACCGGGAACATCACCGCCACGGTCATGGGCCGGCACTACCTCGGCCCGGGCGCGAGCATCGCCAACAGCATGGTCTTCGGCTACCTCGCCGCGCTCCATGCCACCGGGAACCCAGAACCCACCGAGACCCCCGAGCCCTAGGAGCGACCGTTGTCCGACGAACTGGCAGGCAAGGTCGCGGTCGTGACCGGGGGGGCCAGCGGCATCGGCCGCGCCTCGATCGAGCGCTTCGCCGCGGAGGGGGCCCGGGTCGTCATCGCCGACATCGATGCCGACGCCGGTGAGGAGCTGGCCGCCTCGATGGGCGACGTCGCCGCGTTCAAGCGGACCGATGTGAGCTCGGCCGATGACGTCCAGGCCCTGGTCGACTTCACCGTCGAGCACTTCGGCGGGCTCCACGTGATGTTCAACAACGCCGGGGTGGCCAGCGCCATGACCCGCTTCCTGCACGACGACCTGAGCGACTTCACCCGGGTGGTCGACATCAACGTGCTGGGAGTCCTCCTCGGGTGTCAGCGGGCGGCGCGGCACATGAAGGCCAACGGGGGCGGGTCGATCATCAACACCTCCTCCACGGCGGGGATCAACGCGGGGTCCGGGCTCATCACCTACCGGGCCACCAAGGCCGCGGTGATCCACGCCTCCCGGTCGATCGCCCTCGACGTCGCCCAATACGGCATCCGGGTCAACTGCCTGGTGCCCGGTCAGATCCAGACGGCGATGACCAGCTACGACATGGACGCGGTGCTGAAGTACACCCAGCCGCTGCCCCGTCAGGGCCGGCCCGACGACGTGGCCGACGCCGCGGTGTTCCTGGCCAGCGATCGTTCGGCCCAGATCACCGGCATCGTGTTGCCCGTGGACGGTGGGACCACCGCCGGCCCCCCGGCGTCGCAGCTCAAGCTGTTCATGGGCGCGGCGGCGGCCGAGAAGCCCTGACGGAGGAGCCCTGAGGCGAGACGAGCGGAAGGTGGCGGCCGGGTCCGACCCGGCCGGAAGTAGCGGGGTCAGGCCGGGGTGAGCTCGAGCTCGAGTCGGGCCAGACCCCGCAGGAAGTAGGTGGGGAGGAACTCGTAGCGTCGGTCGCCGGCCGGACCGTGGGCGTCCTCGGAGACGGTGATGCTCGACGTCCGGTCGAGGAGGCGGTTGATCGTGACCCTGCCCTCGGCCCGGGCCAGGTGGGCCCCCGCGCAGTGGTGGACACCGTGACCGAAGGCCACGTGGTACTTGGCGTTGGCCCGATCGAGGTCGAACTCGGCCGGGTCCTCGAACAGGCGGGGATCGCGGTTGGCTGCGCCCGGCAGCAGCAGCATCGAGCTGCCGGCCGGGATGTCGACCCCGGCCACGGTGGTGCGGACCTTGGCCATGCGGAACTGGGCCCGCAGCGGGCTCTCGTACCGCAGCGTCTCCTCGATGAAGTTGGGGATGCGGTCCCGGTCGTTCCGCAACGTCTCCTGGATGTCCGGTCGCTCGGCGATGATCCGCAACGCGAAGGAGAGCAGGCGGACCGTGGTCTCCTGGCCGCCGGTGAACAGGTTCGCGGCGAGCAGCGCGACGTCCTCCACGCTGGGCGTCGTCCCGTCCGGGAAGGTGGCGGTGGCCATGGCGGTCATGATGTCGTCGCGCGGGGTGCGGCGGCGATCTTCGATGTAGGTCGAGAACTGCTCGTAGAGGAACTCGAGCGGCTTGTGCTCGAGCTCGCCGGGGAGGTTGGTGAGTCGCTCGGCGAACAGGCCGCGGTCAGCCTCGGGGACGCCTTCCAGGTCGGCGACCACCAGCAGCGTGAACGGCGCGGCGTACTCGCGGATGAACTCGCAGCGGCCCCGATCGACGAGCTCGTCCAGCTGGCGATCGGCCAGGCGGCTCATGTACTCCTCGTTCTCCCGCAGTCGACCCGGCGTCAGCAGGCGCATCATCAGCGCCCGGTGGGCGGTGTGCCGCGGCGGATCGAACGAGGGGAGCTGGTCGCTGAACGGCAGCTCGTCGCGGTGGCGCTCGATCACGTCGCTGACGTCGTCGCCCTCGAACGGCTCGGCGAAGGGCACGAACGGCCCGCTCACGACGTTGCAGGACGAGAAGCGCTCGGAGTCGTTGTAGACGGTGAGCGCTTCCTCGTGGCCGGTGACCATGAAGATGCCGAAGTGCGGTTCCCGCCACACCGGGGACTCCGATCGCAGGGCGTCGAAGTAGTCGTAGGGGTCGTCCTGCAGCGAACGGTCCCGGAAGAGGTTCGCGGTCTGCAGATCGGTCACGCGGGTTCCGTTCGAGATCGGGTCCGGCACGGGCGGCGCCGGAACGAAGCCGATTTAGTATGACATCGAACTAGTCGGCGATCCAGGGTAGGGTTCGGGTCGTGGACGGCTCAGTGTCGGAACGGTCGGTGCCCTACCCGATGGAGCTCCCGGATCGGGTGCGCAAGGAGCGCTACTACGACCCGGAGTTCTTCGCGCGGGAGGCCGAGCAGCTGTGGCCGCGGGTGTGGCAGATGGCCTGCCGGCTCGAGGAGATCCCGGCGGTGGGCGACGCCGTCGAGTACGAGATCCTCGACCAGTCGGTGATCGTGGTCCGCACCGGCGACGACGAGGTGGCCGCGTTCCAGAACGCGTGCCGGCACCGGGGCGTGAAGCTGGTCGCCGGACGCGACGCCTGCCCGTCGGGCTTCGTCTGCCCGTTCCACGGGTGGTGCTACGACCTCGGTGGCACGAACACCTTCGTGTCCCGGTCGAAGACCTTCGCCGAGCACAACCTGCAACCGGGTGACATCGACCTGCAGCGCGTGCGGTGCGAGCAGTGGGGTGGGTGCGCCTGGATCAACCTCGACGACGACGCCCCGCCACTGCGTGACTGCCTGGAGCCGGCCGCCACCGTGCTCGACGCCTGGCAGCTCGAGTCCATGCGGGCCGAGTGGTGGCGGGCCTTCCGCTTGCCGGTCAACTGGAAGCTGGCCCAAGAAGCGTTCATGGAGCAGTACCACGTGCTCGAGACGCATCCGCAGCTGCGGATCCCCGGTCGCTTCCCGCCCCGACCCGGGGAGGCCTTCGATCCGCGTCGCTTCGTCGAGTCCGAGCTGCACTACCTGCGGACCATGAACGAGGGCATGGCCGGCATGGTCCATGCCACCGACGTGGCCGTGGCCGAGCGCATCAGCGACCTCGACCTGCCGACCGACGCCGCCGCGGCCCGGATCGAGTGGGAACGGGCCCTGAACGACGCGGTGACCCGCTGGCACCGAGACGCCGGCGCGGTGGTGCCCGACCTCAACGAGATCGAGGCGGCCGGGATGACCGAGCCGATGATCTACGCCTTCCCGCACTTCTTCGTGCTGCCCATGTACAGCAGCGCGTCGTCCTACCGCTTCCGGCCGCTGGGCCCGGAGGAGACGCTCATGGAGATCTGGTCGCTGACCAGGTTCCCGGAGGACGAGGAGCGGGCCGCGCCGCCGCGACCGGAGGTGTGGGAGTGCGACGATCCCCGCGTGCCGCCGATCCCGACGCAGGACTTCTCGAACCTGCCTCGCCAGCAGCAGGGGCTGCACAGCTCGGGGTTCGATTACATGCGGCTGTCGGCCGGGATCGAGGGCCACATCGGCAACTTCCACCGCACCATCGACGGGTTCCTCGCCGGGCGCCCTACCGAGGACCTTCTCCCGGCCCTGCGCGAGCTCAACCTCAATCCGTTGGAGCGCCCAGTCGTCGATCTGGGCCTGTGACCGACGTGGTCGACCCCGAGGAGTGCGATGCCCTGGTCGGCCTCCTGACCGCTCTCGCGGTCGAGGCGGCCGGAACACCGATCGCGAAAGGTAGCCGCGCCCTCTCCGCAGCTTTCCCAGTCCAATCCCTCTGCCATGGGTGCCCTGAAGGGCCCTTGTAGGACGCTCGGTCGGTGCCGACGGCATTGGGGGTGGCGTCTGCAGATCGACCTCGAGTGCCGGCGCGACGACCTCGCCGAAGACGTCGACGACCATCGCCATCGCCGTGGCCTTGCCCACATCCACCGGCACCACCAGCGCCAACCAACCACCGTTTCGGTGGTCGGATCGCCCATCTGGCGGCAACCCGATCAGGCGCAGCTCCAGCGGGGCGAACCAACCACCGTTTCGGTGGTCGGATCGCCCATCTGGCGGCAACCCGATCAGGCGCAGCTCTCGCGGGGCGAACCAACCACCGTTTCGGTGGTCAGAGCACCCGACTACGGCAGGCGTCAGCGGCCCACGGCGAGTGTCCCACTCGGGCCGCTATCGGGGATTCGTCGGGCCAACGCATACAGTCGGCCCGAGCAGCGAGGTCGGCGAACGCTCGGAGGGCGAGATGGCGGACTCGGAACGGCAAGTGCAGCAGGACGACCCTCGGCAAGGGACAGGAGCTGAGTCGAGGACCGGCCCGGGAGGCTCCCTCGATCCGGAGGTCGAGGAGTCTGAGTTCCAGAGGCTGAGGGCGCAGACGCGCCTTCACATCGTCGAGGAGTTGCTTCGCGCTCTCGAACTCGGGTGGCAGCTGATCGCCGCGGTCGATGGGGCGGAGGACCGGGTCGCAGCCCACGCTGTTCTCATGGCCGCGCCGTTTGGGTTCGACGCGGTGGCAGCTGAGCACGTTCTCGATATGCAGCTCGTAGGACGAACCAGGCTGGCAGTCGAGAATCGCAAGGAGGAACGCGAACGCCTCATCGCGTTCCTCGCCCAGCTGTAGTCGCACCATCCCAGATCGATCGCCGCGCGTGAGCTCGCTGCCCCCGACGGCGTGCAACCAGCCCCATCCGGAATCTGTGCACTGATCAACAGCATGTGTTGATTGGTGCACAGATTTCGCAGGGAACGCGGGTGCTACACGGACGACAAGCCGCTCGGGGTGAAGGGGGCGTCGTCGAGCCCGACGCGCTCGATGGCCGCAGCCGTCCCGCTGGCGAGCGATTCGAGCATCGCCACGTCATCAGGGGACGCCTGATGCGGATACGACCAGTACGCGCCGATGGCAGCCACCCCGCCAACCGGAACCATGACCAGGCTCTTCACGAACGTGGGGCGATACACCTCGAGGGGGATGCGGTCGTCTTCGCTGATGTCGGCGATCAGCGCGACCTCGCCGTGGAGCATCGCCCAGCCGCTGATGCAGGCCGTGATCGGGAAGCGTTGCCCCTTCCACAAGGGGCTCATCGCGTCTTCGTCCGCGTAGAAGCAATGCTCGCCGTCTCGGAGCACGAAGGTCGCGCCGTGGGCGCTGACGAGATGTCTCGCCGTGCGCCGCACGATCTCCTGGATCTCAGCAAGGCAGGTCGCCGCCTCGAGGCGGCCCAGTGCCTCGCTCAGTTCCGTCGTCGTCATGGCCTTCCCTTCTTCTCCGACGCCTCGCCCTCAAACGGGCCTTCATCCGCGACCGGCCCGATAGGGGGCCGCTGGGCCGCGGGTCAGGAACCGAGGACCTTGGCCTTCTGCGCCGCGAACTCCTCGTCGGTGAGGATCCCCTGCGAATGCAGCTCACCGAGCTTCGTGAGTTGCTCGATCACCTCGTCCTGACCGGCGCTGGCCGGCGCCGGCGGCGGAGGCGGCGGCGGAGGGCTGGCGGCGGCGGTTTCCTCGGCGTAGGCCTGCTCGCGCGAGGCGTAGATCTGTGCGTCGCGTCCGGCGTACTTCTCGGCCTGGCGGCGTTGAACCCGCCCGCTCACCGCCGTTGCCGTCCCCGCCACGACCGCGGTGCGGGCCACTCCTCGTAGCAAACCGGGCATGATGTCTCCCTCTCAGTTCTGCGGATCGGCGGCGTCGAGCGCATCGAGCGCAGCCACGATCTGGTCGGCCGGGATGCGAGCGCTGGCCACGACCTCGGCATCGACGGCACGGGCCGCGGCGATGAACGGGATCGCCCACGAGTTCTCGTACACGAGCAGCGCCGCGGCCCTCCCGGGCTCGAGAGCGGCTCCCGCCTCGGCGATGTCCTCGTCGTCGACCAGTCCGGATCGGGCTCCGGCGAACGCGCCGAACCCGCCGTGGCTGTCGGCCCCGGCGTCGGTCACCTCGACCGCCGAGACGGTGCCGTCGGCCGCCTTGGCGATGACCACGAGGTCGTAGAGCCGCACGATTCCCTGGTCGATGAGATCACGCAGCGCAGCCGCGGCCGATCCGTCCGCCTTGCTGGGATCGAACTCCAACAGCAGGAAGTCGATCGGACCGGCGACGTTGGTGGAAGTCACGGAAGCTCCTTCGATGGATCTCGAGACCGGCGTGGTCGCGTTCGTCGTGCCCTCGGACGTCTCGTGCCGGTGAGCGCTGCGATCGTACACACCGTCGTGACCCGAGCGCCGATCCTGCGGGTGGCCCGGCTGTCATCGGGGGATCGTCGTGGGCGCGGTCACGCCGGGTCGAGCGGATCCAGGGCGGCCTCGCCATCGTCGGCCACGTCGTCGGTCCAGGCGACCCCGTTCCACCAGCGCCATTCATGACGGCCGCTCGGGTCCGGTGCCCACCTCGGTGGCACCGGCGTCCCGGACAGCGGTTGTGGGGGGAGCGGCAAGACCCGCATCGCCGCGCCCGGGGCCAATGGAGCAGTCGGGGTCAGGAGCTGGTGACCGATGAGACGGGGATAGGGGCCCTCCGCCGCCACCTGGGGTCGCTCGTCCTCCTGGTGCTCCGGCTTCTTCCCATCGACATCAGGATCGTCCTGCTCGTCCACGGGCACAGGGTAGGGCCGAAGGCCGCCGACGTCGCACGCTCCTCCGGTCGCGCAGTACGTTCCATCAGCATGAGCCTGGACGACCTGGACCGCCTCGAGCTCGCTTCGCTGGCCCGCGAGTACATGCTCACGGGACAGATCAACGATCGCACGGGTCTGGCCGCGGTTCGGCTCGACGAGCACGGCCTCGACTTCGCCCAGACCGCCATCGAGGAGTGGATGGGCGCCAGCCCGATCTACACCCGGCGCCTCCAGCAGACGTTCGGGTTCGAGGGCGACGGCGTCCCCACCATCTTCAAGGGGCTGCAGCTCGACTGCGGCTTCGCCCATCAGTTCATGGACGTGCGCTACGACGTCACCGATCGCGACCACGGACGGTTCCGGCTCCCGAGCTGCGGCGCGCTGCTCGACGTCGAGCCGATGGGCGAGGACCTGGTCTTCCAGATGTGCCACACGATCGAGGACCCGACCTTCGACGCGACCGCGGTGGCCACGAACCGCCATGCCCGGATCCGCCCCGTGCACCGTCCGCCGCGCGCCCAGCCGGCCGATCCGGGCCGTGACGCCTGCGAGTGGACGGTCGTCATCGACCCGTCGCTCGAGCCCATCGCCGACAGTCCGCTCACGAGCCGAGTCGCGGCGTCCCACCTGGCCGCGCTGCCGATCCGCCGGCCGGTGGCCGAGGAGGGTGACGACGGCATGGTGCTCTATGACGGACCGGTCATGACCGAGCCGCACCTCGAGCGGTTCTCGCGAGACGCGCTCGTCGTCCTGTGCCGGGAGGTGGCCATCCAGGTGCATCTCCTCGTCCGGGCACTGGCGCTGTCGCTGCGTGGCTCGGCCGGTCCCCAGGTCGCCGATGCGGTTCTCGAGTCCCAGATGATCGGCACCTGCTGGATCGTGAGCGAGCGCCTGACCCGGCTGCTCGGCCACGACGTCGGGCGAGCGGGGCTCGACGCCATCGCGGCGGTCCTCGAGCTGCACCCGGCGTTCCAGCCGGCCGACTACGCCCCGATCGCCATGGACGTCGATGGCGACGCGATCCGCCTCCGCCTCCTCGACGGACCGGCTTCGGCAGAGGAACGGGGCGCGAGCTGGTCGTCGTTGTTGCGTTCCGGCCGCGACGCGGGCCTGCAAGCGCTGGTGCAGGGGGTCAACCGGCAGGCCTGCCTGGTCGCCGAGGAGCATGCCGGTGGTGACCCGTCCTGGGTGATCTCGATCGATCCGGAGGCCGCGCCGGCGATGGACCCGAACTGGGTCGCGGTGGGTCGGTTGAGCGGTTCGTCCGACTACGTGTTCGAACAGCGGGTGTCGATCCGCCCCTGACCCGACCGACCAGGGGCTGGGCGACGCCGGCGGTCGGACGCGCCGGAGCGGGCCTCAGCGGTCGGTCGGCCAGATCGGTGCCGGTGCCCGCCCGAGCGGGTAGTGGCCTGGTTGCCCACCCCCGAGTGAGCGGTTCATCCGCTCGGTCATGCCCTCGGACAGGGTGCCGTCCTTGATCATCTCGAGGAACACGGCGGCGGCGTTCCCGTAGTCGAACCAGTCTCGCTGCCAGCTCCACTGCATGTTGCCGCCGTAGCGGAACCAGCTGCCGCCGATGCCGGCCACCTCGTAGTGGCTGCCGTCGGCCCGGGTCGCGTCGGCGATCTGGCGCCAGAAGCCGACCACCTGGCCCTTCCGGTCGTCGATCAGGATCTCCTGGTAGGGGTAGGTCCAGCCCCCGAGGCCCCCCATCTCGAGGCCGATGGCGACCTCTCGGATCTCGTCGCGGCCGACCGCCATGAAGTCGTTCTCGGGTCCGTAGTTCCACCCGTAGGTCGCGTCCTCGGCGTAGCAGTCGGCCATCACCCGCCAGTCGCCGGTCGCCTCCGCCTCCTTGTTCACCCGGAGCCAGGTGTCGACCATGGCCTCGAGCTCCTCTCGTGGGTACTGCGTCATCGGATGTCCCCCCGTGTCGTCCGCGACCTCTCCGTCGAACGAGGTTCGCCCAATGGAAGAGAACATCCTAGGAACTGCGGCAGGTGCTCCCGTCGCCGACCGACCCATCACCGCGACGGGGCTAGATATGGTCATATGCCACACGTAGATCTGTTGATCTGACGATGATGGACGAGTATCGTCATATGTATGTTCGATCTGGTCGATCTCACCCGGGAGTGCCGCCAGGCGGCCGGGGACGACCTGTCGATGCTGTCCGACGACGAGCTGCTGGCCGCCGTGGTCGAGTGGGAGTCGTTGCGCTCGGTGGTCGAGGTGGCGGATGCCCGGCTGTTGGGTGAGCTGCAGGCTCGTGGGGTGACCGACCAGCGGTTCGGGTTGAAGACGGCCCCGTGGGTGGCGGCCGAGGCGAAGGTCGACCGCGCCGGGGTGAATCGGCGCAAGCGGCTCGGCATGGGGCTGCGGCGCCTGTCACTGGTCGAGGACGCCGTCGCGTCGGGAGTGATCTCGGTCGATCACGCGGCCGAGCTGGCCCGAGCCGCCGCGAATCCCCGGGTGGGGGATCAGGTCGAGGCCGGGGTGTCGGTGTGGATCGAGCTGGCTCAGGCCACCTCGTTCGTCGACTGGAAGCATCAGCTGGAGCACACGGTGGCTCTGCTCGACCAGGACGGTGGTTATGACCCGAACCGTGACCTGTCCCGCAACCGGCTCCACCTGACCCCGTACCCCGACGGGTCAGCCTCGGGCGTCACCGGTGAGCTGGTGGGTGAGCAGGCCCTGGTGTTCCGCCAGTGCGTCGAAGCCCACGCCGATCGGCTGTTCCAACGGCTCAAGCGCGACCACGAGCTCTGCCCCGAGCTGCCGCTGCCGAGCCGGGCCACCGTGGTGGCCATGGCCGCGGCCGAGCTCGTGCTGCGGGGCTCGACGGTCGACCGCGGCGACACCTCCACCGGCCCGGCCTGCGATGTCACCCTCGTCGTCGAAGCCACCAAGCCCCAACCCGACGCCGTCCGATCGAGCCGAGCGAGCGTGACCGATCCGTGGGAGGACCTGGTCGACCCGTACCGGCCGGCCGGCCAGAACCCGCTGATCGATCGGTGCGGGCCGGCGACGACGCCGGACGGGTTCCACGTCCATCGTGAGGTGGCCGAGTGCCTGTTGTGCGACCCGGTCATCACCGCCCTGATCGTCGACGTGCTGGGCGTCCCGTTGGACATGGGCCGCGAGGTCCGCCTGGCCAACCGCCGGCAACGCCGGGCGCTCGAGCGCCGCGACGGCGGCTGCATCTTCCCGGGCTGCGACGCCCCGGTCGGGTGGTGCGACGCCCACCACGTCATCTGGTGGGACGACGACGGCCCCACCGACATCAAGAACTTGGCCCTGTTGTGCCGCTACCACCACGGCGTCACCCACCGCTCCGGCTGGACCATGACCGCCGCCGTCGGTCAGCGGTTCACCTGGACCACGCCGTTGGGTCAGACGTTGCACAGCCAACGCCACCGCGGCCGAAGTCCCACCGGTCACCTCCAACCCGCCTGACCCCACGACCTCCCCGCCGACCCGACCGCCAGGCCCCGACCTGACGGTCGCACCGGCGCGTCTCGCTGGTCGTGGGCCCGGTGGTGCCGGTGGGATGTCTAGCCTGCTGCTTCCGAGCCGACGAGGAGGCCCTCGATGTCCGCTGATGCACGAGATCTCGACCTGCTGGTGATCACCGGCGCAGGAGGCATGGGCCAGGCGATCGCCCGCCGGCTCGGAGCCGGCCGGCGGATCCTGCTGGCCGATGTGTCGGCGGCGGCGCTCGACTCCGTCGAGGCCGCGCTGCGGGAGGAGGGCTTCGACGTCAGGTCCCAGGTGGTCGACGTCGGCAACCCGGACGACATCGATCGGCTCGCCCGTGCCGCCGAGGACCTCGGCGGCTTCACCTACCTGATCCACACCGCGGGGCTGTCGCCGGCGCAGGCGTCGCCGGATCAGATCATCCAGGTGGACGTCGTGGGCACCGCTCACCTGCTCGACGCGTTCGAGGCGGTCGCCCGACCAGGGTGCGTCGCGGTGTGCATCGCCAGCATGTCCGGGGCGATGACCTCGCTGTCACGCGAGGACGAGGCCGTCCTGGCCTCGACGCCGACGTCCGAGCTCCGCGGCCTCGCCGTGCTCGATCCCGCCTCGCTCGACAGCGGCTACGCCTACTCCATCGCCAAGCGGGCCAACCAGCTGCGCGTGCGGGCGCGGGCATCGGCATGGGGCGCTCGGGGTGCACGGGTCGTCTCCATCAGCCCGGGCATCATCTCCACCCCCATGGGTCAGCAGGAGCTCGACAGCCCGGTCGGCGAGATCATGCGCCAGATGATCGACACCTCCCCGGTCCCCAGGATCGGGACGCCGTCGGACATCGCGGCGGCCGCCGAGTTCCTGATCAGCGCCAACGCCTCGTTCATCACCGGCGTCGACCTCCTCGTCGACGGCGGCGTGACGGCAACGATCCTGTCGCCGCCGCCCCCCGCCGACTGACCATCTCGCCGACCCCTCGAAGGAGCGCCCCGTTGTCCGGCACCACTCACCGTTGGGCCCCGAACGAGTTCCTGGCGTCGCTCACCGACCCCGGTGGCCCGTTCGAGGTGGTGGACGAGGAGGTCCTCGGCGCCTCGATCATGGTGTTCGCGCACCGGCCGCCGAGCCTGCCCGCGGTGCTGCAGCGCGCCGTCGAGCAGCACCCGGATCGGCCCTATCTGGTGTTCCCGGACCTCACGCTGAGCTACGCCGACGTGGCCGCGTCGGTGGCGCGGGTGGCGGCCCGCCTTCGTGAGCTCGGGGTGGGCCAGGGCGACCGGGTCGGGTTCGCGTCGGCCAACCTGGCGGCCTACGTGATCGGCTGGTGGGCCACGGTCTCGCTCGGGGCCATCGTGTCGAGCCTCAATGGCTGGTGGACCGCGTCCGAGCTCTCGCACGGCATCGAGGTGTCGGCGCCGACGGTGGTGTTCGCCGACGAGCGCCGGCTCGAGCGCCTGCGCGAGGTGGGGCTGCCCGACGGGCTCGCCCTGCACGACCTGGCCGAGCTCGAGCCGTTGCTGGGCCCGGCTCGGAGCGATGACCCGCTGCCGCCCGACGTCGCCATCGGCGAGGACGATCCCGCCATCATCCTGTTCACCAGCGGCACGACCGGCCGCCCGAAGGGCGCCACGCTGTCGCACCGGGCGTTGGTGCACTCGCCGATGGTCGCCGCGCTGCAGGGCGCGATGGGTCGGCTGGTGGCCGAGCTGATGGGCAACGCGCCGCCGCCCTCCGACGAGCCGGCACCGCAGCCGTCGACCCTTCTCGCCGCCCCGCTGTTCCACGTCTCGGGCACGTTGCCGCTGGTCGCCGCGCCCGTGGCCGGCACCAAGGTCGTGTTCCCGCCGCTGGGACCGTGGGACGAGCTCGTCCACCTGCAACTCACCGAGCAGCACGCGGTGGCGGGGTGGAGCGGCGTGCCGGCCCAGTTCTGGCGCCTGCTGGAACACCCCCGCTTCGACGAGTTCGACACCTCGAGCATCGTCACCGTCGGCGGGGGCGGCGCCGTCTTCACGCCCGAGCTGTTCGCGCTGATGGCCGACAAGCTGCCTCAGGCCCGCATCGGCGCCGGCTACGGCATGAGCGAGACCTTCGGCTCGGGGCGCGCCTGGGCGGCATCACCCTCGAGACCCACCCGGCCTCGGTCGGGCTGGTCGAGCCGCTGTGCGAGCTGGAGATCCGCGATCCCCTCGGGAACGCCCTGCCCGACGGCGAGGTCGGGGAGATCTGCATCCGGGGCGCATCGGTGTTCCTCGGCTACTGGGGTGATCCGGCCGCGACCGCCGAGGCGCTCGATGAGGACCGTTGGTACCGCACCGGCGACTACGGCCGCTTCACCGATGACGTGCTGCAGCTCGAGAGCCGCATGCGCGACCTCATCATCCGCGGGGGTGAGAACGTCTACCCGATCGAGATCGAGAACCGGCTGGCCGAGCACCCGGCCGTCGCCGAGGCCTGCGTCGTGGGCGTGGCGCACCACCAGCTCGGCCAGGAGGTGGCCGCGGTGGTGGTGTCCCGACCCGGCACCGAGCTCGGCCCCGACGAGGTCAGGGCCTGGGTCGCCGAGACGCTCGCCGCCTTCAAGGTGCCGAGCCACGTGTTGTTCCGCGACGAGCTGCCCTACAACGCCACCGGCAAGGTCGTGAAGCGCGACGTCGAGGAGGACGTCGAGGCGAGCCTGTCGTAGACCCGGAAAGGGCGGTGCCGCCGACCGGCGATCTGCGAGGCTGGCGGCAGTGGACGTGACCGATCGTGTTCGCGAGGCGCTGGCGAGGCTCGACGGGGTGGAGCACCTCGGGGCGGTGGTCGACCGCGACGACGAGGCCGCGCTGGCCGCGGCCGCGGCGCTGGACCGGTCGGCCGCCACCACCGGGACGACGGAGTGGACCGGCCGGCCGATCACGGTCAAGGACTGGATCGACGTGGCCGGGCTGGCGTGCGAGGGGGAGTCGGCCGAGCGCACGGGCCGCCGTCCCGAGCGGGACGCGACGGCGGTCGCCCGCCTGCGCGCCGAGGGCGCCATCGTGATCGCCAAGACCCAACCGGGTGCGGACCACCCGATCCACGGCCGGTGCTCCCACCCGCTCAGCCCCGAGCGGACCCCCGGCGGGTCGTCGAGCGGTGAGGCCGCCCTCATCGGCGCCGGCGCGTCGACGCTCGGGCTCGGGAGCGACTCCGGCGGTAGCATCCGGCTGCCGGCTGCGTGGTGCGGGGCGTTCGGCCTCAAGCCGTCGCTGGGACTGGTGCCGAACACGGGGCACTTCCCCCGGGTGGGTGGGCACCACGACGGGCGCACGGTGATCGGGCCGCTGGCCCGATCGGCGGCCGACCTGGCCTCGACGCTCCGGGTGATCGCCGGTCCCGACGGGGTCGACCCGGACTGCGTCCCCGTCGCCGTGAGGGATCCGGCGTCGGTGGAGATCCGGGGACTGCGCGTCGCCCTGGTCGACGCGGGCCGGGCGTGGCGTCCGGCGGCCTCGACCGGCGATGCGGTGCAGCGGGCCGCGTCGGTGCTCGAGGAGCTGGGCGCGGCCATGGTCGACGAGCCGCCACCGGTCGATCTCGACGAGTCACTCGACATCACCAACCGCTATTGGCTGCGCCACCGGCTGAGCGTCACCGACACCGACCGGCAGCTGCGTGACTGGGACCGGTTCAGCGGCAGGTGCACCCGGGCGTCGGCCCGCTTCGACGTCGTGCTCGGTCCGACCGTCCGGGACGTGGCCCCGCTCGCTCGACCGGTCACCGGCGAGGACTTCATCTTCACGTTGCCGTGGAGCCTGACCGGCTGGCCCACGGTCACCCTCCCGGCGGGGGTCGATCCGACCACCGGGCTGCCGCTGGCGGTGCAGGTGGCCGCCCCGCGCTGGAACGACCACGTCGGGCTGGCGGTGGCCGCGTGCCTCGAGCAGCATCCGACGTTCGCAAATTAGTCTCAAGACAACTAGAAGAAATACCTGGCCGACGACTACCCTGGCTGGCATGAGCCTCCCGATCGCCCGTCCGGCACCGGTCGCCGACCTCGACTCCCCTGACGCGGTGGCCGAGCTCGTGCGGCGGTTCTACGCCGAGGTCGCCCAGGACGACCTGCTCGGGCCGATGTTCAACGACGTGGCGCAGGTGGACTGGTCCGAGCACCTCCCGAAGCTCACTGCGTTCTGGTGCCGGGCCCTGTTCGCCACGCCGGGCTACGTCGGCAACCCGTTCCGCGCCCACCAGCTCGTCGATGCCAAGCGCCGATTCACGCGGGGCCACTTCGAGCGCTGGATGGAGCTGTTCGAGGACACCGTCGACGAAGGCTGGATCGGTCCCAACGCCGACCGGGTCAAGGCCATCGCCGGCAACGTGGCCCGGGTGCACCGCCAGCAGCTCTCCTCGGCACCGATCCCGACGAGGGAGCGGTCCTCGGCCGCCACCGACGATCACGTCGTCGCCGTCGAGGCAGGTCGGCCGTGAGCACGCTGCAGCAGGAGGCGCGGGCCCTGGGCGACCCGACCCGCTACGAGATCTTCCGCTTCATCGTCGATGCGGGCGATCCGGTGGGCGTGGCCGAGCTCACCGAGCACGTCGGGCTCAACCACAACGCCGTCCGTCAGCACCTGGCCAAGCTCGTCGAGGCCGGTCTCGTGCTCGAGTCGACGGCGTCGGCCGGGGGGCGGGGTCGCCCCCGGCTCGAGTACGCGGTCGCTCCCGGCGCCGACAGCCGGTGGGGGGTCCAGGGCCCCTACGAACGACTTTCGTTGTGGCTGGCCGAGATGGTCCGCACCGGCGACCCTGCCGTCGAGGTGGGCACGCGGGTCGGCCGTCGCCGTGTGCTCGGCGCTACCGGCTCGGTCGACCCGGTCGACGAGCTGGTGCACCAGATGGCCAGCCACGGGTTCGAGCCGCTCGTGCACCGGGCGGGACCGCGTGCCGACATCACCCTGCGCACGTGCCCGTTCGCCAGCACCGCGCTCGCCGATCCGGACACGGTGTGCGAGCTCCACCTCGGCATCGCCTACGGCATCGCCGAGAACCTCGACGGCCTCGTCATCGACCAGCTGGTCCCGCACGACCCGCGCCGGGCGAACTGCCGGCTCCGGTGCCACGTCGAGGACGTCGCTCCGGCGTGAGCGCGGTCCCGGCGCTCGGCGACCTGGACTCGCGCGCGGCGATCCACGACCTGGTGGTGGGCTTCTACCGGGAGGTCGTGTTCGACGACCTGCTCGCGCCGGTCTTCGAGGACGTCGCCGAGGTCGACTGGGCCGTGCACCTTCCCAAGCTCGTCGACTACTGGTGCCGCGTGCTGCTGGGCACCGATGGCTACGACGGCCTGATCCTCGGGGCGCATCGCCAGGTGCACGAGCGCGAGGCCCTGACCATCGACCTGTTCGATCGTTGGTACTCCCTGTGGACGGCGACCGTCGACCGTGGCTGGTCGGGACCGGTCGCCGACGCGGCCAAGGAGCATGCTGCCCGCATCGGCTCGGTGCTGGCTCGGCGGGTCGTGGGGTCCGCCTGGACGCCGGGTGAGCAAATCTCTAGCATTCACTAGAGAAAAAGCACCCCACGAGAGGCATCCCCGATGACGACCATCGACGTATCCATCCCGGTCCCGAGCCACCGACCGGTATCCGTGCGACGGGAGGCGACGGCGTCATCCGCCCGCGCCGCGACGAGCGCCGACGGACGCCTCGGACGGGCCTTCCTCTGGGGCTCGCTCGTCGGGAGCGTGATCGTGTTCGCGTTCTGCGGCGGCATCGCCCTGCTGGCCGGCATGGGTGCGCCGGCCGCCGCGGGCATCGGGCTGTTCACCGCGCTCTGGGGTGGGCCCGGGTTCGGCGGCATGATGGGCGCCACCCTCTACTTCACCGAGCACGTCGAGGACTTCTGATCGACCTCAAGGCGCGTCGGGCTCGGCCCCCCACTCGTTCCAGTAGGTGATGGTCTCGACGGGGGGACGAACGGCCGGCACGAAGTCGTCGCCGACGGTGTAGGCCACCGGGAACAGCGCGACCTGGGTGACCGTGTCGGGGATGCCGAGCACCTCGGCCGCCTCCTGCTCGCGGATGAGGTGCAGCGTCGTCCACGTCGACCCCAGTCCACGCGCTCGCAAGGCCAGCAGGAAGCTCCACGCCGCGGGGAGGATCGAGCCATAGGTCGAGGCGGTGACGACCGTCGGCATGCCGTCCACTCGGCCCTCGATGCACGGGATCACCATGACCGGTACCCGGTGCAGCACCTCGGCCAGGTCGCGAGCCCGTTCGTACACCCGGCGGGTCTGGGGGTCGGGCTCCGACGCGGCGGCCTGGGCGAGGTACGCCAGCCCGCTCTCGCGGTAGAGGCGAGCGAGCTCGGCCCGCTTGTCAGCGTCGGTGACGACGAGCCACCGCCACCCCTGGGCGTTGCTGCCGGTCGGTGCCTGCACGGCCAGGCGGAGGCACTCGAGGATGACCTCCGGCTCGACGGGCCGGTCGAGGTCGAGCCGTCGGCGCACCGCCCGGGTGGTGCTCAACAGGCGGTCGGTCTCGGTGAGGTCGAACATGGCGGCACTCCTTCGCGAAGGCTGCGGGCGCGGCCCCTCCAGCGCCGGGACACCCTAGGTGTCACGTTCGCCGTGTGCCGTCGGCCCGGCTCGGCGACGGGTCGGCCGCAAGTAGGCTGACACAGACGTCAGAAAGTGGGGGAATGGACATGTTCGACGTGCAGGGCAAGCGCATCCTCGTGACGGGGGCGTCGTCCGGTCTCGGGGCGGCGCTGGCGACCGGGTTGGCCGAGCGTGGCGCGACGGTCGGGCTGTGCGCCCGCCGGGGCGACCGTCTGGCCGAGGTGCTGGCGGGGGTCCGGGAGCACGCACCCGAGAGCCGATCGTGGAGCGTCGACCTGTCCGATCTCGACGGCATCGACGGCTTCGCGGCGCAGGTGGTCGAGGAGCTCGGGGGCCTCGACGTGCTGGTCAACAACGCGGGCATCCCCAAGCGCCGCTGGGCGTGGGCGCACCGGCCCGACGAGATCGCCGCCGTGCTGCGCGTGAACCTCGAGTCGCCGATCCGCCTCACCCTCGCCCTGCTCGACGCGCTCGGTGCCAGCTCGGGCCAGGTGGTGTTCATCGGGTCGGTGGCCGCCCGCCTGTCGCCGCCGTGCGAGTCGGTCTACGCCGCATCCAAGGCCGGGATCACCGCGTTCGCCGAGGGCCTGATGGTCGACCTGCGGGTGGCGGGCAGCCCGGTCGGCGTCCACGTCATCCAGCCCGGCGTGCTCGACACCGAGCTCTTCGAGCTGCCCGACAACGAGCGCTCGCTGGCCGACATCGAGCCGCTGCCGCCTTCCGCCATCGTCGACGCGGTGCTGGGGGCGCTCGACTCGAAGCGGATCGAGACGTTCATACCCGACTGGTTCGCCGATCTCCCGGCGGTGAAGACGGGCGATCTCGAGGGCTTCCTCGCCGGCAGCGTGCTCTACACCCGTCAGCGGCTCGAGGCCGAGGGTCGACCGTTCCCCACCCGGCCGGAGGTCTCGGCTCCATGACCGACTCCACGGTTGCGGCCGGGCACCCGCTCGACCTGCTGACGGCCGACGAGGTGACGGCGGCACGGGAGACCCTGGTCGCGGCCGGTGAGCTGCCCGAGGGCGCGGCGATCGCCCACGTCGTGCTGGACGAGCCGGAGAAGGCCGCTCTCGCCGCCTGGTCGCCGGGCCAACCGGTCGAACGCCGCGTCCGGGCGCTGGTGGTGCCGGGGCCGGAGCTGACGATGGTCGAGCTGGTCGTGGCCCTGAACACCAGGCCGACCGACGGGTCGACCGGGGGGCGCATCGTCGAGCGGAACGTCATCGAGGGGATGCGGCCGGCCCTGCTGTTCGGCGAGTCGTTCGGCGCCGTGCTGGCGTGCATCGGTCACCCCGACTACGTCGCCGCGCTGGCCCGGAGAGGCATCCACGACCTCGACGGCGTGCAGATCGACCCGTGGCCGGCCGGCGTGTTCGGGTACGAGGCCGAGGAGGGCCGGCGGATCGCGCGCTGCATCTCGTTCCTGCGCGACGCCCCCGAGGACAACGGCTACGCCCGTCCGATCGAGGGCCTGATCGTCCATGTGGACCTGGGTCGAGGCGAGGTCATCGAGGTCATCGACCACGCGCTGCGGGACGGCACCGAGCCGATCCCGGTGGCGGCCGCCGGGGCCCGCTACGGGGCCGGCGACGTCGGGCCGCTCCGCACCGATCTGCGGCCGGTCGAGATCAGCCAGCCCGATGGCCCGAGCTTCACCGTCGACGGCAACCTGGTGCGCTGGCAGAAGTGGTCGCTGCGCCTGGGCTGGGACCCCTACGAGGGGCTGGTGCTGCACCAGGTCGGCTACGACGACGGCGGCCGCACGCGGTCGATCCTGCACCGGGCGTCGATCAGCGAGATGGTCGTGCCGTACGGCGACCCGGGCGAGGTCCAGGGGTGGAAGAACGCGTTCGACGCCGGCGAGTGGGGCCTCGGGCGCATGACCCAGTCGCTCACGCTGGGGTGCGACTGCCTCGGCGAGATCCACTACGTCGACGTCACCATGGCCGACGAGCAGGGCAGGCCCTGGGTCGTGCCCAACGCCATCTGCATGCACGAGGAGGACTACGGCATCGGGTGGAAGCACGTCGACCTGCTGAGCGGCGGCCACGAGGTGCGGCGCAGCCGGCGGCTGGTGATCAGCCACATCGCCACCGTCGGCAACTACGAGTACGGCTTCTACTGGTACCTCTACCTCGACGGCAACATCCAGCTCGAGGTCAAGCTCACCGGCATCATGTCCTCGCAGGGCCTCGTGCCGGGGACGACCAGCCCGTACGGCACGACCGTCGCCACCGGGGTCGCGGCGCCCGTGCACCAGCACCTGTTCTGCGCCCGCCTCGACTTCGACGTCGACGGCACCGACAACCGCGTCGAGGAGGTCGAGGCCGAGGTCCTGCCGCTCGACGACGCCAACCCGTGGGCCAACGGCTTCCGCGAGCGCTCGTCGTTGCTGAGCCGGGAGTCCGAGGCGCAGCGGGAGACCTCCGCGGCGACGAGCCGGCGGTGGCGCGTCACCAACCCCGATGTCCGCAACGGCCTCGGCGGACCGGTCGGCTACCAGCTGATCCCGACCATGTCGACGCCGACCCTGCTGGCCCGTCCCGAGTCGTCGGTCGCTCGTCGAGCCGGCTTCGCCCGGCACAACCTGTGGGCCACCCCGTACCGGCCCACCGAGCGGCGGGCGGCGGGCGACTTTCCCAACCAGCACGCCGGCGGTGCCGGGCTCCCGGAGTGGACCGCGGCCGACCGCGACCTCGTCGATGCCGACGTCGTGCTCTGGTACACGTTCGGCGTCACCCACCTGCCCCGACCGGAGGACTGGCCGGTGATGCCGGTGGAGTACACCGGCTTCCTGCTCACGCCGTTCGGGTTCTTCGACCGCAACCCCGCGCTCGACGTCCCGCCCAACGAGTCCGATCACTGCGCCCACCAATCCTGATCCCCTCCTGAAATCTTCGCGCCGGCTCCACGTTCACGGTCGCTTGGCGCGCAGAGTTCGGTACGGTTCCCGGCGGAGGAGGTGGGCCATGGCAGCCTTGGAGAGCTCCGACCACGACCGGACCACGGGCACGACCGTGCCGCCCGAGGCCGTCCTCGACCTGACGGGCGCCGAACCGGTCGTCGATCTCACCGGCGCGCCGTCGGCCCGCGCCAACCCGGCGACCGTGCCCGCCGGGGTCGGCGGCTTCGACGGGTTCGAGCACCGTGACGCGACCCAGCAGGCGCGGTACGTCGCGGTGCTGGTGATCGCCGTGTTGAACGTGCTCGACATCATCACCACCTATGTCGCCATCTCGCTCGGGGCCCACGAGGGCAACCCGCTCATCGCCTGGGTCATCTCGACCCCGTTCGTGGCGGTCGCCAAGATCCTGGTCTGCAGCTCGCTCATCGCCGGGGCGATGCTGGCCAAGCACTGGCGCCGGCGGGTGTCGCTGCCCGCGCTCTGCATGGCGTGGGCCGTGGTCGGCGTCTACTCGGTCGTGGTGCTGGTCAACGTGCTCAACGTGCTGTCCCGCCGCTGACACGACGGCCAGGGGATCAGCGGTCAGGGTGCGGCGCGGTCGGGGGAGGGGCTCGCCGATCAGCAGGCGGGTGGTGCGGGCGGCCAGGGCCATGATGGTGAGGGTCGGGTTGTAGCCCGCCGACGTGGGGAACACCGACGAGTCGACGACGAGCACGTTGTCGACGTCCCACAGCCGCCCCTCGGGCCCGACGACCGAGGTCGACGCATCGGCGCCCATGCGGGTGGTGCCCATGATGTGGTAGCTCGCCGGGGCGAGGCCGAGCGGGGACTGGCTGCCCCCGCCGTGCGTCGGCGGTGAGGTGGTGGTGATGGTCCACTCCGCGCCGGCGTCCCGCAGCACGTCCTCGAGGATCGGGCCGACGTGGGCCGAGACGGCCAGCTCGTGGCGGTGCGGGGCATAGGTGACCCGCCCGGCGGGGAAGCCGAACGCGTCGCGGACACTCGGGTCGAGGTCGATGCGGTTGCCGGGCTGGGCCAGGTCCTCGCCCTGCATGGTGAACACCCACAGGCGGTCGTTGAGCGACGAGTCGCGCATGGCCGCGCCGTGATGGGCGCCGGGCCCGTAGATCATGGCCTCGCGCACCGGCTGGGCCGCGCCGCCGTGCTCGACCAGCCCGCCGCGCATCCAGGGGAGCCCGGCGTCGCGCGCGGCGGCCGCGCTGGCCGCATCGCCCACGATGTGATCGTCGTGCGCGCCGGTGACGCATCGGCCCTTCATCGACTCGAGCCGCTGAGGGAGGGCCCCGACCGTGAGGGTCTGGAAGTGGTACATGAGGTTCCGCCCGACGAGACCCGACGAGTTGCCGAGCCCCGACTCGTTGCTCTGGCGGCTGCGCAGCAGCAGGCGGGGTGTCTCGAACGCGCCGGCGGCCAGCACGACCTGGCCGGCCCGCACCTCGCGCTCGACGCGGTGGGCGTCGAGGTAGCGAACGCCGGTGGCACGACGGCCGTCCGCCGCCATCGTGATCTCGGTGACGTAGCTCTCGGGTCTGATGTCGCAGCGCCCGGTGCGCAGCGCCCGGCGCAGCAGGGCCACCGGATCGCCCTTGGCTTCGATCGGGCAGCCGAAGCCGCCGCAGAAGCCGCAGTTGTTGCAGGCCGGGCGACCGTCGTAGGGCACCGAGTTCACGCCGCTCGGGCACCGGTACGGGTGCAGGCCGGCCCGCTCGGCCGCGGCCATCGACAGGATGGCGCCCTGCATGTCGGGCCCCGGCGGCATGGGGAACGGACCCGAGCGCCAGGCCGCGAACGGGTTCGTCTCCTCGCCGGCCACGCCGACCAGGCGCTCGGCCTCGGCGTAGTACGGCTCGAGGTCCTCGTAGGCGAGGGGCCAGTCCACGACGTCGGCACCGTCGACCGGGCCGAGCGTCGACCGGAGGCGGAAGTCGTCCTCGCGGAAGCGGGGCAGCTTGCCGTCGGCGTGGAATCCGCCGCCGCCGACGGTCGAGGGGAGCGAGTTCACGTGGCCGACGAAGAGGTGATCGCCGTCGCCTTCGCTGCGCCGGAACGTGCGGGGCTCGACGAGGGGATCGGGGCCGAGCAGGTGGCGGTGCAGCGACTTGAGCTCGTCGTTGGCCGAGTGGCCGAGCGGGCCGAAGGGCGCCTCCAGCTCGATCAGGTGGTTGGCGCCCTTCTCGAGCACGACGACGGTCCATCCGTGTGCGGTCAACAGGTCGGCCACGGTCGAGCCCGAGGGCCCGGAGCCGATGACGACCGCGTCGCAGTCGAGGCCACCTGCGGTCGGGCCGGTCACCGTCGGGTCGGTCACCGGCCTTCGACCTCGGCGTCGGTCCATCCCCGCGGTTGCACGTCGCCGGCGAAGCCGATGGCCGCCCAGCCGATGCCGTCGCGGTTGCCGCCGTACACGGGGTCGCCGTAGAGCGACTCGCACGCGTGGGTGAAGGCCAGCTCGCGGAAGGCCGGGTCGGCCCCGTCGAGTCGCGAGGACTGCTCGTCGGGGTCGAGGTCGGCGAAATCGGCACCCAGCACGACGAAGGCGTCCCGGTACAGCTGCTGCCAGCCGGTGACCGGACCGTTGAACTCGCGCTCCGGCCGTCCCTGCGAGCCCTCGATGCGGATGCGCCAGGCCAGCTCCTCGAGCGCCCCCAGGGGGATCCACCGGTCGAAGCCGGCCTCCCCGCCGTGCCGCCCGGAGAAGGGCCCGCCGGCCCAGATGCGGGGCGGGTCGAACCGGAACGCGCCGAGCAGCTGGTCGACGTAGTCGGCACCCCCCGCTTCACCGGCCCCCGGGCTCATGCCGTCCGGGGGCAGCAGCAGGTCGAACAGGGCGGCCACCGTCCGGTGCTCGTCGTCGGTGAGCCACACGGGCTCGGCCATCGGATCTCCCCCTTGCGTCGACCGCCGTACCGCGGCATCGATGCCTCGACACGCTACCGGACCACCTGACGTGGGTGTCAGTTCGGATCTAGGCTCCGGTCGTCGAGCCGTCGGCCGGGGGGCCAGCCATGCGCGAGCACCGCTACACGTTCGAGATGCCGCACGCCGCGGCCCGGATCTGGGCCCTGTTCCAGGACTACGACCGGTGGCCCGACTACGCGCCGATGGTCGAACGGGTCGACGTGCTCTGGCCCGGTGACGACGACCACAACGGGCGCCTGCGTCGGGTGATCTACCAGATGCCGCTCGGCCGGAAGGGCTCGGCGCTCGAGCTGGTGAGCGACGTCGAGCCCGAGCGGGGCTACACGTACACGATGATCTCGTCGAAGCCGGGCAACGACCAGATCGGCCACATCCGGCTCGAGCCGCTCGGCCCCAACCGCACGCGCTTCGAGTTCGACGAGCGCTACAACCTCGAGTCGGCGCCGTTCAAGTGGTTCGAGGGGCGGATCTACTCGTTCATCAACAAGAAGAACGAGGAGAGCATGCGCAAGGCGTCGGCCTGGCTGACCGAGCACCCCGAGTACCGCCCGGACCTGGTCGACCCGGACGAGTCCCACGAGCTGATGGTCAATCGTCGGTGACCCACGTCTGGCCGCGGACGTAGCCGTAGACGCCGGTGAAGTCCCGGATCGTCTTGTGGGGGAGCGCGACGACGCCGCCGAGCTGCTGGGCCCCCCACATGATCCTGGCGTTGTGCTCCACGACGAGGGCCGAGTGCAGCGCGTCGTCGACCGACTTGCCGATGGTGACGAGGCCGTGGTTGGCCATGAGCACCGCCGACCGGTCGCCCAGGTGGCCGGCGACCTCGGCCGACAGGGCCTCGCTGCCCGAGGGCTGGTACGTCGCCGCAGGGGACGTCGCCGCCGATGTAGACCACGAACTCGTCGATGGCGGCCGGGATGGGCCGGTGCGACACGGCGTACATGGACGCGTGCACGGCGTGGCAGTGCACGACGCCGCCGACCTCGGGGTAGGCGGCGAAGGTGGCGAGGTGCACGCCCTTCTCCGACGTGGCCGACCGGGTGCCGGAGACCACGTTGCCGTCGAGATCGACCACCACGAGGTCGTCGAGCGTCATCTCCTCGTAGCCGAGGGACGACGGGGTCACCACGACGGTGCCGTCGTCGACGCGGCCCGACACGTTGCCGGCCGTGCCCTCGACCAGGCCCCGGGCGTACATGGTCTTGGCCGCGGCGAGCACGGCCGTGCGGACCTCGTCGAGCGGGGCGCCGTTGGGTCGGTCATGGCAGCACCTCGGGGTTGACGCAGTGGAGGGGACGCTCGCCGGCCAGGAGCCGGCCGATGTCGTCGGCGATCATCGCCGTGTGGTTGACCTCGGTGTCGTAGGTCGCGCCGCCGATGTGGGGCGTGAGCACGACCTGGTCCATCTCGAGCAGGGGATGGCCCTCTGGCAGCTGCTCGCCGTCGAAGTGGTCGAGCCCGGCAGCCGACAGGTGGCCGCGACCGCAGCGCCTCGGTGAGGGCGTCGAGGTCGTGCAGGCCGGCCCGAGCCGAGTTGAGGTAGACGGCTCCGGGTCGCATGGCCGCGAAGCGAGTCGGCGCTCATGAGCCCGATCGTCTCGGGCGTCGGCGCCGCGTGCATGGACACGACGTCGGCCTCGGCCAGCATGGCCTCGAGCGACGAGTGGGTGGCGTCGGTGGCGTAGGGGTCGAACGAGATGACCGTCATGCCCGAGCCCTTCGAGCCGCCACTTCACGGCGCGGCCGACGGCGCCGAGGCCCACCAGCCCCGCGGTGCGACCGGCGATCTGCCAGGCCCGGAAGCGCTGGTAGGGGATCGATCCGTCGCGGTAGAGGTCGCCGGCCCGCACGTCGCGGTCGCCGACGACCACGTGGCGGGTGGCGGCCAGCAGCAGGGCCACCGTCAGCTCGGCCACGCCGTCGGCGTTGCGGCCCGGCGTGCGCAGCACCGGGATGCCCTTGGCCGTGGCCGCCGGCCACGTCGACGTTGGTGGGGTCGCCGCGGGTCGAGCCGATCACGCGCAGGGGGCGGTCGAGCACGCTCGCCGCGCACGAAGTCGGCCTCGCACACGAGCACGGTGGCGCCCACCTCGTCGACCTTCTCGGCCAGCTGCGGCGCCGTCCCAGATGCGCAGCGGGTGCTGGTCGAGCCACGGGTCGTAGTGCACCTCGCACAGCTCGCGCAGCCGGTCGAAGCCCGGGCCGCGGCACGAGGCGGTGACGAGGGCGACCGGGCGGCCGTCGTCGCTGACCTCCGTCGGCCCGCTCACATGTAGAACGCCGGGCTGGTCGCACCTTCGGGGATGCGATCGAGCGGCACGGCGATCTCGGCCGCGGTCGGGCCCACCTCGAGGGCGCGGGGGACGAGGGCGTCGAGGTCGAAGCCGTACACGTCGCACGGCGGTGGTGGTGAGCACCTGGTCGAGGTCCTCGGTGCTCCAGTCGTGGAACGACCGGCGCAGGTGCTCGCGGGTGTAGGGCGAGACGCCCTCGTGGTGCGGGTAGTCGCTGCCCCACATCACCTTGTGCAGCCCGATCTTGCGCATGGCCACCGCGTCGCGGAGCTGGGGGAAGCTGGCGCCGATCCACACGTTGCGCTCGAAGTACTCGGTCGGCTTCAGCGGCAGCGGCCCCGGCGTTCGAGCTTCAGCTCGCCGGTGCGGCCGAACGACGCCGCCATGTGGAGACCGTCGAGCTGGGCCAGCGTCGACGGGACCCAGGCGCAGCCCTGCTCGGACAGCACGAACTTCAGGTCGGGGAAGCGCTCGAACACGCCGCCGAGGATCATGTGCCAGAGCGGCCGGTGCGCCATCCACGGCGTCTCGATGGCCCACACGAGCGTGGACGCGCGGGTGGTCGCCGTAGTCGGGGTGGCCGCTGCCCGAGTGCGAGTTGACGACCAGCCCGTGCTCCTCGCACACCGCCCACAGCGGGTCGTAGATCTCGGAGTAGAGCGGCTCGATGTCGCAGTCGTCGGGGACCGCCGGGATGAGGACGCCGCCCTTGAGCCCGCTCTGGGCGATCCACCGGGCCTCCTCGACCGCGGCGTCGACGTCGTTGAGGAACACCTGGGCGATGCCGGCCCGGCGGTCAGGACTCGTCCCGGCACCAGTCGGCGAGCCAGCGGTTGTGGGCCCGCAGCCCGGCCCAGCGCAGCTCGAGGTCGTCGGCGGTGGGCGGCCGGGCGACCAGCGCGCCGGTCGGGAAGAACGGCGGCACGGTGTTGGGGAAGATGACCTCGGCGACCTGGCCGTCGGCCTCGAGCTCGGCGATGCGCTGGTCGCTGTCCCAGTTGCGGGTCGCGGCCCTTGCTCTGCAGGTCGCGGAACGGGTTGCGGTAGGCGGCCCGCCACTCGTCGAACTGGTCCTGGTACTGGCCGTCGAGGTACTCGCCGTAGGTGCTCCATCGACCCGCCGGCGTGGCAGTCGGCCGAGATCACCACGAAGCGCTCGTCAGCTCCGACGGTCATGGCGTCGCCCCCGAGGTCCCCTGTGCGTGCGGTGCGGTGCGGTTGCCGCACCCCACGAGTGACATTAGCGTCAGATTCGCCGGCCGGTCGTCGGACTGTCGCGTCGTGGGGGAGGTCTGCGTGAGCGACGACGTGCTGGACATCTGGGTGAACCTGGTCACGACCCAGGGGGCGGCCCAGTTCCTGGGGCAGGAGCAGTACGCCAACATCCCGGGCTACCTCGGCGGCGACGGCGCCAAGGGCGTCGGGGTCGACGAGCTGCTCGCCCGCATGGACGAGCCTCGGGGTGGCGACCGGCATCCTGACGCCCGGCCTCACGCCGTGGCGGGGTGGCCGAGGCCCTCGACGGTGGCCGACGCCCATCCCGGCCGGTTCCTCGTGGCCGGCCGTGCTCACCGAGCCCGACCGGCCGACCCGCAACGTCGCTGCGCATCCGCGAGCTGGCCGAGCACCCCCGCTTCTCGATGGTGCGGGTCACGCCCCTCGTTCACCCAGGTGGCCATCGACGACGCCAAGCACTACCCGATCTACCAGGTGTGCGAGGAGCTCGGCATCCCGGTCGGCATCAACGTCGGCGTCCCCGGCCCCCGGGTGCGGTCCCGGGTGCAGCACCCCGAGCTGCTCGAGGACGTGCTGATCGACTTCCCCGAGCTCACGGTCATCGGCGCCCACATGGGCCACCCCTACGAGGAGCTGCTCATCAACTACATGCGCAAGTGGGACCGGCTCTACCTGTCGTGCACCGCGTACGCGCCCCGCTACCTCGACCCGGCGCTGCTGCGCTTCATGGCGTCGTCGACCGGACGGGGCCGCGTGCTCTGGGGCAGCGACGACCCGTGGTTCCCGATGCAGCGCTCGATCGACGAGGCCCGCGCCCTCGACCTCGACGACGAGGCCATGGCCCTGTTCCTCGGCGGCACCGCCCGGCGCCTGCTCGACCGCGACCGGCCAGCTGGTCACGGCCGGCGACCTGACGATGGCGCTCTCGGCCGACACCGAGCCGCGCTGGCCCGGCTCGGCGCGGCGACGCTGGGCGAGTCGGGCGGAGCGCCCATGAGCGCCGCGCTGCGGCCGGCGTGGACCGGCGCGCACGATCGTCGGCGAGGCGCTGCCGGTGCGGTGCTCGCCGGGCGACAACCTGGCGATCCACGTGGCCCTGGCCGTCGGCCGGGCCGGGGCAGGTCCTCGTCGTGCAGCTCGACGGCGAGCCCGAGCGGGGCTACTGGGGCGAGGTGCTCACCACCGCGGCCGAGGCGCGGGGCGTGGTCGGGCTGGTGATCGAGGGCGGCGTGCGCGACGTCGCCGCCCTCGAGGCCCATCGCTTCCCCGTGTTCTCGACCATGATCGCCCTGCGGGGCGCGGCCAAGGTCGCGGCCGGGATCGGTCGGCGAGCCGGTGGAGGTGGGTGGTGTCCCGGTCGCCGCCGGCGACGTGGTCGTGGGCGACGTCGACGGCGTGACCGTGGTGCTCCGGAGGGCAGGTGGCCGAGGTCGTCGAGGCCGGCCGCCGACGCGAGCGCGCGCGAAGCGGAGCTGTTCGACCAGCTGCGCGCCGGCGCCACGACCGTCGAGCTGCTGGGCCTCGACCCCTCGCCGGTGCGCAGGTCGACCACCCCTGAGCCCCCTCGCGGCCGAGCACCCTGGACCTTTCTGAAGGCTGGGCCTGGTCGCCCGCGCCAGCTCGGGCCTTCAGTACGCGCCGGCAGGGTCAGGACGTGTAGTCGACGGGGCCGGCGTCCTTGAGGCCGACGGCGAAGCAGAAGCAGTGGATCGGCGCGTGGTCGGAGATCGGGCGCAGGCTGTGCACCGTGTCGGGCGGGATGTGCACGAGGTCGCCCTGGTTGATCTCGCGTTCCTCGTCGCCGATCGTCATGAGGCCGCGGCCCGAGGTCACGTAGTAGAACTCGTGGGTCGGGTGCTGGTGCGGGTCGACCAGCCCACCGCCGGCCACCTCGAACTCGCTCACCAGCTCGAGGAAGCCGCCGTCGGTGATGTCCTTCATCTCGCGGGGGCTGACGAGCCACCACACGGGCACCGTCCCGTTGTGCTCGATCACCGGTGCGACGTCCTCGATCGATCGCACGTCCATGGCGGCTCCTAGCATGACGTGAGCGTCAGACTAGGGCGCCGGAGGGAGGTCCGCATGGCCGAGCACGAGGTGCGAACCGTGGTCGCCGAGCCGCTCACCAGTCGAGGGCTGGCGACCGTTCGGGCAGGTGATCGGTGCCGACGACTGCGTGATCGAGCTGCGCGACGGCGCCGAGTTCCACCTCGACGTGCTCACCTACGAGTGGAAGCCGTTGCGCTGCGACCACCTCAACCGCCACCACACCGCGACCCAGGCGCTGATCCCGCTCGGCGGCGCCCCGGCCGTGGTCGTGGTGGCGCCGGCCGAGGTCGACTTCAGCGACCCGGCCCACCTCGACACGATCCGGGCGTTCACCATCTCGGGCGCCCAGGGCATCAACCTCGCCCTCGCCACCTGGCACTGGGGCCCGTACCCGGTCGGCCCCGAGGTGCACCTGGCCAACGTCCAGGCCCAGGACGTCGTCAACGACAACGAGGTCGCCCACCTCGCCCGCGACCTCGGCATCGTCGTCGAGGTCCGGGTCTGACCTCGCTGAACTTGCGTAGATCTCCCGAGTCTGGACCGAGAAACCCACGCAAGAACGGGGCTTCAGCGGAAGTCGAAGGCCACCTTGATGGCGCCGGTGTCGCCCTGGTCGACGATGGTGGTGAAGGCGTCGCGCCAGTCGTCGAGGCGGAACTGGTGGGTGAGCATGCCGGTGAGGTCGATGCGGCCGTCGAGCGAGCAGGTCGAAGAAGTGCTCGAAGGCGTGCCGCCGGCGACCCTCGAACGTCTCGTCGCCGAACGCGTTCGAGCCGATCAGCCGCAGCTCCTTGAAGTACCACGGCGTCCACTCGAACCGGGCCGGCGAGCTCACGCCGAGCTGCACGAGCGTGCCCTGCTCGCGCAGGATGCGCAGGCCGACCTCGACCGTCGACGGCGCGCCGACGGTGTCGTAGACGACGTCGACGTGGCCCGGGTAGGCGACCGGCAGGCCGTTCCAGGGCTGGCGCAGCGTGGCGCCCGACCAGGCGGCCAGCGCCTCGATGAGCGCCTCGGCCGGCTCGCGGGGCGAACACCTCGGCGCCGAGCGAGCGGGCCAGGTCGGCCTGCGCCGGCCAGCGGGCGATGGTGGCCACCTCGACGGTCGGGTAGAGCTGGCGGAGGATGGCGGTGGCGGTGGTGCCCAGCGCGCCGGCGCCGTAGACGATGACCTTCGATCCCGGCGCCGGCGGGTTGCGGGTGATGGCGTGGAACGACACCGACCACGGGTCGGCCAGCACCGCCACCTCGTCGGGGATGGCGTCGGGCACGGCGAAGGCCATGCTCTGGTGCGCCGGCAGGCGCTCGGCGAAGCCGCCGGTGGCCTCGACCGCGTTGCCGGTGTGGATGCCGGGCGACAGCCGCCCCTCGTGGAAGTTCCAGCAGATCGAGTAGTCGCCCCGCTCGCACGCCGGGCAGAGCGGCGAGATGCCCCGGGGCCGGCAGCCGAGGTTCGGGTAGAGCACGACGCGCTGGCCGACGTCGAGGCCGTGCACGGCCGGGCCCGCCTCGTCGACCACGCCCACCACCTCGTGGCCGAGCACCTGGGGGAACGAGATGAAGGCGGTCATCGGGTTGTCGTCGGCGTCGCCGAAGTCCATGAGCACCTGCTTCGAGTCCGACCCGCAGATGCCGGTGAGCCGGTTGCGCAGCACGAGCCAGTCGTCGGCCATGAGCGGCGGGTCGTCGAGGTCGACCAGCGCCATCGGCACGGTGCTCAGGTTGCGCAGCAGCAACGGGGCGTCGTCGGGCAGCGGCGTCGGGCCACGGTTCGGGATCGGTCAGGAACTGCAGCGCCTTCACGGGTCGCCCTCCTTCTGGGTCGTGAACTCGACCACGGACGACTGAGGTAGGAGTCGATGTCGCCGGTCTTGAACTCGGCGACCGCCTTGAGGTCGGGCACGTAGGTCTCGAACCGGTCGCCGAGCGATCGCCTCGCAGATGGCGGCGGCGACGGTGGCCGGCGGCTCGAGCGGGCCGTCGTAGGGCGCCGGGTCGTTGCCGGGCTGGTCCCAGATCTCGGTGTCGATCGCCCCGGGCGTGATCAGGCGCACGTCGACACCGGTCGACCACAGGTCCATGGCCATCGCCTCCGACCACCCCGACAGGGCGAACTTCGACGCCACGTAGGCCGCCTCGTGGGCGATGCCGATGCGTCCGCCCAGGCTGGACACGTTGACGATGACGCCGTGGTCGCGCTCGAGCATCCGGGGGAGCACGGCCAGGCTGAGGGCGACCGGCGACGAGGTAGTTGGTGCGCATGACCGCGTCGACGGTCGCCACGTCGAGGTCGGGCACGGCGCGTCGCATCGGGATGGCCGCGTTGTTGACCACCGCGTCGAGCCCGCCGAAGGCGTCCCAGGCCTCGAGGCCGACCCGGGCCGCGGCATCGGGGTCCGAGAGGTCGACGCTCCAGAGGCGATGGCCGCGACCGGGACCGACCGACTCGCACTCGGCCAGCACCGCGGCCAGGCGGTCGGCCCGCCGGGCGACGATGCCCACGGTCGCACCCCGATCGGCCAGCATCGGGGCCAGCGCCGCGCCGATGCCCGACGACGCGCCGGTGACGAGCACCTGCGCGCCGTCGAGGCTCGCCAGCCTGCTCACCGGTCGCCGGCCTCGACCCGCGCCGCCTCGCCGAGGTCCGCGGGAGGGGTGAGTCGGGCCTTGAGCACCTTGCCGTTGGCGTTGCGGGGGAGCTCGTCGACGAACCAGATCACCCGCGGCACCTTGTAGTCGGCGAGGCGCTCGGCGCAGAAGTCCCGGAGCTCGTCGGCGTCGAGCCGGCGACCGTCGCGTGCCACCACGAAGGCGCCGACGTCTTCGCCCAACACGTCGTGGGGGATGCCGACGACGGCCGCCTCGAGCACGCCGTCGTGCTCGTAGAGCGCGTTCTCGACCTCGCCGGCGCTGATGTTGTTGCCGCCCCTGATCACCACGTCCTTGGCTCGGCCGACGATGTAGAGGTAGCCGTCCTCGTCGATGCGGCCGAGGTCACCCGAGTGCAGCCAGGGACCGGACCACGTGCGGGCGGTGGCCTCGGGGTCGCCGTAGTACTCGCGGTGGTCCTCACCCACCCCGATGAGCACCTCGCCGACCTCACCCGTCGGCACCGGCTCGCCCGAGTCGTCGGCGATGCGGATCTCGGTGGGCGGCAGCGGGATGCCCACCGATCCCGGCCGGCGGAGCAGCTCGCCGGGAGGCAGGTAGGTGAACGCGGTGCCGGCCTCGGTCATCGAGTAGTTGTTGGTGACCATCGCCTGCGGGACCAACCGGGCCATGGCCTGGTGCAGGTTCGGGGCGAGCGGCGCCGAGCCGATCGAGAGCAGGGTCAGGCTCGACAGGTCGGCTCGGGCCGTGCGGGCGTCGGCCAGGAGCAGCTGCACCATCGCCGGCACGAGGAAGGCGGAGGTCGGCCGTTCGCGCTCGACCGCGTCGATCCAGTCACCGACGTCGAAGCGGGGCAGGTAGAGCCCGCGCATGCCCATCTTCATCGGGTTGTACACGAAGCTGATGCCGGCGAAGGTCGACAGAGGGGAGCAGTGGATCCACGCCGCTCCCGTCCACGGCTTCTCGCCGTTGGCGATCATGTGGGTGTTGCGGTGGCGCACGGCCACGCCCTTGGCCCGGCCGGTGGTGCCCGACGTGTACATGATGTCGGCCAGGTCCCCGTCGTCGACCTCGACCTGGAACGGGTCGCTGGAGTGGGCGGTGAGCACGTCCCACGCCTCCATGTCGTCGGCCACCACCAGCACCAGCGGGTCGTCGGCGGCTCGGCAGGCCTCGGTGACGACCGGAGCCAGCGCGGTCGACGTGATGGCGGCCACCGGCTCGGCGTCGGTGACGATGCCGCCCAGCTCGTGCGCGGTGAGGCGGACGTTGGACGGCACCGCCACCGCCCCGGCCTTGTGTATGGCGGCGTAGCTGGTGATCCAGCGCAACAGGTGGACGTCGTCGAGGTGCAGCAGCACCCGGTCGCCGCGACCGACGCCGGCCGCGACCAGGCCGCGGGCCTCGCGGTTCGAGGCCGTCTCCCATTCGGCGAAGGTGAGCGTGGTGCCGGCGGCGAGCTGGGTGTAGGCCGGTTCGCTGCCGTGCTCGGCCGCCATCCATCGCAGCTGATCCACTTGCAGTGGCATGGCGGAACCCCCGAGGCCGGACACCGCATCCGGTGTCGACAGCCCGCAGACGATACATTCCCGTGCTGACGTCAGCGTCAGAAAGACCTTGGGGGTGGGGGAGCAGATGGCACTCGAGGTCACCGTTGGCATCGACATCGGCACGACGTCGGTCAAGGCCCTCGCGGTCGATGCCGACGGTCGGGTGGTGGCGCACAGCCGCGTCGGCCACGACCTGCTGGCCTCCCGCGCGGGGGAACTGGCCCACCCGGCCGACGCGGCCTGGCACGACGGTGTGCTCGAGGCCCTCGCCCTGCTGCAGTCCAACGGCCCGGCCGCGTCGCTCGACATCCGGGGCGTGGAGGTGGCGGCCATGGTGCCGTCGCTGTGCGCGGTCGACGAGCGGGGCCGACCCGTCTCCCCCGGGCTGCTCTACGGCGACGAGCGGGGCGCCGGCGCCGACGAGGTCGACCGGTCACCGGCCGAGTCGGGTGAGCTCGTGCGGTTCCTCGAGTGGCTCGCTCGGCACCACCCCGACGCGGCCGGGTACTGGCCGGCCCAGGCCGTCGCCAACGCGGCCCTGTGCGGGGTCGGCGCCATCGACACGGTGGTGGCCTTCACGACCATGCCGCTCTTCGACATGCAGGGCTGGGACCCCGCAGTCGCGGCCGCGGCAGGCGTCGACGACGTGGGACGCCTCCCGCTCATCGTGTCCGGCTCGGAAGCGGTCGGTCGGGTCGAGGCGGCCGGCGGGGCGGCACTCGGTGGCGGGACGATCGACGCGCTCGGCGAGCAGCTGGTGGCCGGCGCCGACGCCGACGGGGACGTCCTCGTGATCCTCGGTTCGACGCTGATCGTGTGGGCCGTCACCCCGACCTGGCGGGAGGTCGACGGCCTCTGGACCGTTCCCCACACCGCGCCCGGGAAGGTGCTCGTGGGCGGTCCCTCCAACGCCGGGGGCCTGTTCGTGAACTGGGTGGGCCGCACGCTCGGGCTCGATCTGTGGAAGGGCGGCCCCGTCCCCGATGACCCGGGTCGCGTGCCGGTCTGGCAGCCCTATCTGCGCGGCGAGCGGGTGCCGTTCCACGACCCCGCCCGCCGGGCGTCGCTGCACGACCTCGACATCGGGATGGACGCGTGGGCGCTCGTGCGTGCGGCCCACGAGGCGTCGGGCTTCGCGGTGCGCCACCAGCTCGACCTCTCCGGGCTCGATCCCACGCGGATCGTGGCCACCGGCGGCGGGGTGCGCGACGCGGCGTGGGTGCAGGCCGTGGCCGACGCGACCGGACTGCCCGTCGACGTCGTGGCGGTGCCCGAGGGCGGTGCGTTGGGCGCGGCCTGGCTGGCCCGACAGATCGCCGGGCTCGAGCCGGCCGGCGCACCGGCCACCGGCTGGGTGCGCACCGACCACCGGGTCGAGCCCGACGCACGGTGGCAGCCCACCGTCGACCGCGCGGTACGCCCGGTACCGGGAGCTGGCCGGGTGACCGCCGACCCTCGAGCCGACGTCCGGTTCACCGTGATCTCGGTCGACGACCACGTGGTCGAGCCCCGTCACCTGTTCGAGGGCCGGATGCCTCAGGAACTGGCCGAGCGGGCGCCGTACGTGCGGACCACGTCGAAGGGCAACGAGATCTGGGTGTTCGACGGCCACGCCTATCCGCAGGTCGGTCTCAACGCGGTGGTCGGGCGGTCCCGGGACGAGTCGCCCATGGAGCCGGTGCGGTTCGATCAGATGCGTCGCGGCTGCTGGGACCCGGCGGCCCGGGTGGCCGACATGGACCTCGCGGGCATCTGGGCTTCGGTCAGCTTCCCCAGCCAGATCACCGGGTTCTGCGGCGCCGTCTACTCGGGGTGCTCGGATCCCGCGTTGGGCCGGGCGTGCGTCCGGGCGTGGAACGACTGGATCTTCGAGGAGTGGTACTCGGCCCATCCCGGTCGCTTCGTGCCCCTCGGCATCACGTACCTCGCCGATCCCGAGCAGGGTGCGGCCGAGATCCGCCGCAACGCCGATCGTGGCTTCGTGGCCGTGAGCCTGCCGGAGCAGCCGCACCGCCTCGGCCACCCGTCGCTGCACTCGGGCTGGTGGGACCCGGTGCTGGCTGCCTGCGTCGAGACCGGGACGGTGGTGTGCCTGCACGTCGGCAGCTCCGGGATGATGGACCTGGCGCCCGACGGGCCGCTGGTCGAGGTGGCGGCCACGTTGTTCTCGTCGCTGTCGATGACCGCCTGCACCGACTGGCTGTGGTCGGGGGTCGCCCTGCGGTTCCCCGAGCTGCGCATCGCCATGAGCGAGGGCGGCCTCGGGTGGGTGCCGATGCTGGCCGACCGGCTCGACTACATCCACGACTGGTCGGGGCACGGTCGCCACGCCTGGCCGTCGTCGGAGCTCACGCCGACCGAGGTGCTGCTGCGCAACTTCTGGTTCTGCTCGCTCGACGACCCGTCGATCTGGCCGATCCGCGACCGCATCGGTGTCGACCACATCATGGTCGAGGTCGACTACCCCCACGCCGATTCGACCTGGCCCGACACCCAGTCGTTCCTCGCCCAGCGACTCGAGGGCCTCCCGGTGGAGGACCAGCGCCGCGTCTGCCACCTCAACGCCGCCTCGCTGTTCCGCCACCCGCTCCCACCCGATCCGCTGCCCCGACCTCCAGGAGAACCCGCATGCCCATCGGGATGACCGATGACCACGTCGAGCTGGCGTCGACCGTGCGGCGCTGGGTGACGGCACGGGACGCGACGGCCGCGGCGCGAGCCTCGCTCGACGCCGAGGCCGACCGGCTCCCGCCCTTCTGGGACGAGCTGCGGGACCTGGGGTGGCTCGGGTTGGCCGTGTCATCGGAGCACGGCGGCCAGGGCTTCGGCCTGCCCGAGGCGGCGGTGGTGCTCGAGGAGCTGGGTCGGGTGTGCGCGCCCGGGCCGATCCTGTCGACGATCGTGGCCGCCGCCGCGATCGACCGCTGGGGACCCGACGGCACGCTGGCCGGTCCTCTGGCCGAGGGCCGGTTGATCGGTGGCTTCTCGGCCGACTCGGAGCTGGTGGTCGGCGCCGACGGCTGTGTCGGCGGAACCGTGGCGGCCGCGTGGGGCGGGGCGCTCGCCGACCGGTTCGTGCTCCCCGTCGATGACCGCGGCACCATGCGCTGGTGCATCGTCGACCGGGCCGACGTCGAGGTGCGCGAGCTCCCCGGTTTCGACGCCACCAGCCGCCTGGCCGAGCTCCGGCTCGACGGGCTCGCCATCGCGCACGACCGGTGGCTGGCGGTCCCCGGTGCGCCCACCCACGCCGACCCGGTGCGGCTGGCCGAGGTGCTGGCCGGGGCCATGGCCGTCGGCGTGGCCGAGTGGTGCGTGACCACGGCGGCCGACTACGCCCAGGTGCGGGTGCAGTTCGGCCGCCCGATCGGGCAGTTCCAGGCCGTGAAGCACCGGTGCGCCAACATGCTCGTGGCCCTCGAAGCCGCCCGGGCCACGGTGTGGGACGCGACCCGGATGTTCGACGACATCGACGAGCCCGGGTGGGAGGTGGCGCAGGGGGCGGCGGCCGCGCTCGCCACCGAGACCGGGTTCCGGTGCGCCAAGGACTGCATCCAGGTGCTCGGCGGCATCGGCTACACGTGGGAGCACGACGCCCACATCTTCCTGAAGCGGGCCACCGCCCTCCGGTCGCTGCTCCCCGCTCCGGAGTCGGCCCGGGCCCGCGTCGCGGCCGCCGTCGCGGCCGGTCAGACCCGGACCATGTCGATCGAGCTGCCGCCCGAGGCCGAGCCGGCCCGCGCCACGGCGCGCGAGCTCGTCGACGAGCTGCGCCGGCAGGACAAGGCCGGGTGGCGGGCCGTCCTGGCCGATCGCGGCTACCTCGTGCCCCACTGGCCCGAGCCGTGGGGGCTCGACGCCGGCCCCGTCGAGCAGCTCGCCATCGACGCCGAGCTGACCGAGGCGCGGGTCCGGCGGCCCGCACCTGCAGGTGGCCGGCTGGGTGCTGCCGACGATCATCGGGCACGGCACCGACGCCCAGCAGGAGCGCTTCGTCCCGCCGTCGCTCCGCGGCGAGATGAGGTGGTGCCAGATGTTCTCGGAGCCGGGCGCGGGCAGCGACCTGGCCTCGCTCACCACCGCGGCCACCCGGGTCGAGGGCGGCTGGTCGATCACCGGCGAGAAGGTCTGGACCACCATGGCGGACACCGCCCACTGGGCGATCTGCCTGGCCCGCACCGACCCGACCGCACCCCGCCACGAGGGCATCGGCTGCTTCCTCGTCGACATGACGACGCCCGGCATCGAGATCCGACCGCTGCGCGAGCTCACCGGCATGGCCATGTTCAACGAGATCTCCCTGCGGGAGGTGTTCGTGCCCGACGACTGCCTCGTGGGCGGCCCGACCGAGGGGTGGACGTGCGCCCGCACGACGCTGGCCAACGAGCGGGTGTCGATGGCGTCGGGCTCGTCGTTCGGTCCCGGCGTGTCGGCCCTGTTCGACCTGGCCCGCAGCCGTTGCCTGCTCGGCGACGCACTGGTCGCCGATCGCCTCGGCGGCCTGGTGGTCACCGCCCACGCCATCGCCATGCTCGGCGTGCGCACGACGCTGAGGGCCCTCGGCGGCGGTCAGCCCGGGCCCGAGGCCAGCGTGCGCAAGCTGCTCGGCGTCGAGCACGAGCAGGACGTGCAGGAGGAGGGCCTGGCCCTGCTCGGCCCGGCCGCGGTCACCGGCGAGGGCGACGGGTCCGTCTGGGCGGCCGGGTTCCTCGGCAACCGGGCCCTGTCGATCGCCGGTGGCACCAGCGAGATCCAGCGCAACGTCATCGCCGAGCGCCTCCTCGGCCTGCCCAAGGACCCCTGACTCCACCCCCCTTCTCCGAACTTGCGTGGATTTCCCGGCCAGGACGCTGATTATCTACGCATGTTCGGCGGAGCGGGCGGCTCGGAGGGCGGCGTCGACGGCGCCGGTGGTGGCGGCCCGGAGGTCGCGGCCGAGGCGCGACAGGAGTCGGACCCGGGTCGGGTTGCCGGCCACGAACCGGGCCACCGCGCCGATGTCGGGCGAGCCGTCGGGGCGGGTCAGCCCGAAGATGGCCTCGTCGACCATGGGGTCGAAGGCATCGTCGCTGATGCCGCGGAACACCGACCAGCGGCAGCCCTGGTCTTCGCAGACGCGGGCCACCGCGGCCGTCTCCATGTCGATCGCGGTGGCCCCCTGGTCGCGGAGGCGGCCGAGCGAGTCGTGGTCGGTGATGAAGTCGTCGCTCGTGAGCAGCCGCCCGTGGGGGACCGCCGTGCCGAGGGGGGAGGGTCGGAGCTCGCGGCCGTCGGTGAGGTCCACCACCACCTCGGGCACGACCACGTCGCCGATCACCACGTCGGCCGCCAGCCCACCGGCCACCCCGATCACGACCACGTGCTCGACCGGGTGGGCGGCGAGCAGGTGACGGGTGCGGGCCGCGGCCCGTCCCATGCCGATGCCGGTGAGCAGGGCCACGACGGGTCGGTCGTCGAGCGATCCGGTGTGCTCGGCGTCGAGGCCACGGCCGGATGCCTGCAGCGAGAGCGCTCGCTGCAGCGGCTTCAGCTCCGACGGCATCGGCGCCAGGAAGCCGAGCGCGATCGGCGGGCTCACCGGGACCTCCCGGCCGCGACGGCGCCGGTGATCAGCTCGACCGCCGCGGCGCGGGGCAGCTTGCCGACCGCGTTGACCGGGAGCTCGTCGACCACCACCACCACGTCGGGCAGCTTGAACCCGGCCAGGTCCCCCCGGCACCAGTCGCGCAGCTGGTCGCGGGTGGGGACCGGCTCGCCGGGGCGCACGACGATCGCCACGCCCACCCGGTGCCCCAGCTCGGGGTCGGGCACGCCGGCGACCACCACGTCGGCCACCGCGGGATGGGCGCGCAGGAGGTCGGCGATCTCGGACGGCTCGAACTTCTCGCCGCCGCGGTTGATGGTGTCGGACATGCGGCCGAGCGGGTAGAGGTAGCCGTCGGCGTCCACGCGGGCGAGGTCACCGGTGCGCAGCCAGCCGTCGTCCAGCGCCGTTCCCGTCGCGGGGACGACCTGCACGGACCGAACCCAGATCTCGCCGACGGCGTCGGGCTCGACCTCGTCGCCGCTGGCCGGGTCGACGACACGGACCTCGACGCCCGGCAGGGCGCGGCCGACCGATCCGATGCGCCGGGGATCGCGGTGATCGGCCGGGGAGAGGCTCGTGTAGGCGCCGATGGTCTCGGTCTGCCCGAACGTGTTGGCGAACCCGACGTGGGGCCACTGGTCGAGCGCCCGGCGGACCAGGTCGATCGGCGCCGCCGCCGCACCGTACGACACCATCTGCAGCGACGAGGTGTCCGTCGCCGCCAGGTCGGGGTGGTCGAGGATGCGGGCCAGCATCGTGGGCACGACGAAGGCGGTGGCCACCCGGTGGCGCTCCACGAGGACGAGCCATCGGCCGGCGTCGAAGCGAGGCAGCACGACGGTCGTGTCACCGCCGTAGAGGTTGACCAGCAGGCCGAGCATCCCGCCGATGTGGAACGACGGCGCGCACATCAGGGTGACGTTCGTGGCGCGCGTCGCGTCGAACGGCGCGCGGTAGGCGCGGATCCGCTCGAGCGCGGCGCGGTGCGAGATCGGGACGGCTTTGGGGAGCCCGGTCGTGCCGCTGGTGAACAGCACGACGGCCGCCGCGTCGCCTCCGGGCGCCCGTGCCGGAGCCTGGTCGGGTTCGAGCGCCGGGTCCGGGTGGACGAGCACGCTTCCCTCGGGTCCCAGGGCGATGGACAGGTCGGCCGCGCCGTCGTCACCCGCGACCCCGATCACCCCGCTGCCCGAGATCTCGACGAGCTGGCCGAGCTCCCGGGGGGTGAGCAGCGGGTTCATCTGCGTCGTCGCCGCGCCGAGGTGGGCGGCGGCGAGGGTGACGGCGGCCGAGCGCACGCCGCCCCAGTCGACGAGGGCCACCCTGTCCCCGGCGGTCACGCCGTTCGCGGCGAGGGTGGTGGCCCACCGGCCCACCTCGTCGCGCAGCTCCCCGTAGGAGCACGTGGAGCCGTCCGCCATCGCCAGGGCCACGCGATCGGGCACCGAGGCGGCCGGCCCGTCGACGATGGCGGCCAGGTTCTCGGCCGCGGGCGGGGTCGGATCGGCGGGCGCGCTCACTGGGCCCGCATCGACTGCTCGGCCAGGGCGTGGACGTCGACGACCGGCCCGCCGTCGACCTCGACCACCACCTGGTGGATGGTGCCGGTGAACGCGAACGGCGAGGCGAAGTCGCGGACCACCGGCAAGGCCATCGAGTACCCGACGGTGAGCCCGTCCCCGCAGATCGACCACCGGGTCAACGTGAAGCGGGGCACCTCGACCGAGCCCGCCGGCTCGCCGTCGATCGTCAACGTCGCGGTCCCACCGCTCTGGGAGCCGCCCGCGCCGTGCTCGTAGCGCACCCCGAGCCGGTGGCGTCCTTCGGTCACGAGCCGGTCGGCCGCGACCCGGGCCTCCTCCATCGACACGAAGTTGTGCGCGTAGTGCAGCCGACCCGCCGCCAGCCAGAGCACCCAGCCGCCGAAGCCCGAGCCCTGGGACACCAGCACGCCCTCGGTGCGGTCGGCCGGCGCGCCGATGTCGACGTCGACCGTGACGTCGTGGCTGCGTGATCGGACGTCCACCGCGCCGGCCTCGTCGACCGGGCCGGTGCCGGGCCAGTAGACGTAGCGCGAGCGGGCCGGCGAGACGGGGTCGCGACCGATCGCCTCGAAGAAGGGCATCGAGTCGAGCGGCAGCACCTGATGGGCCTCGGCCTCCGCCCACCAGCGGTCGACCATCTCCTGGAGCCGCTCCGGCTCGGCCTCGGCCCGGTCGTCGCACTCGATCGGATCGGTGCGCACGTCGTAGAGCTCCCACCGGTCGTCGTCGGAGACCGTCTCGCCGTCCATCATCGACACGAAGGTCACCGCCTTCCACCCCTCGTGGTAGATCGCGCGGCTGCCGAGCATCTCGAAGTACTGGGTGGTGCGCACCTCGTCGGCCTGGCCCGAGGCGAACGTCGACCGGATGCTCACGCCCTCGATCGGCATCTGGGTCACACCCCCGATCGTGACCGGCGCGGCGATGCCCGCGGCATCGAGGATCGTGGGCAGCAGGTCGATGGCGTGGACGTACTGGGGCCGCACCTCGCCCCGGGCGGCGATGCCGGCCGGCCAGTGCACGATCAACGGATCGCACACGCCGCCCTCGTGCACCTCGCGCTTCCAGCGGCGGAACGGCGTGTTGCCGGCGACCGTCCAGCCCCACGGGTAGTTGTTGTGGACGCGGGGACCACCGATCTCGTCGATTCGCTCGAGGGCCTCGGCCACGGGTCGATCGGCCAGGTTCCACGGGCGCACGTCGTTGATCGATCCGGTGGGCCCGCCCTCGCTCGACGCGCCGTTGTCGGACAGCAGCACGACGAGCGTGTCGTCGAGCTCGCCGAGCAACTCGATGAAGTCGAGCACCCGGCCGATCTGCTCGTCGGCGTGGGACAGGAACGCGGCGAAGCACTCCATGTAGCGGGCGTAGAGGTGTCGGAGATCGGCGTCGAGCGAGTCCCAGGCCGGCACCCAGTCCGGGCGGGGCGACAACCCCACGTCCGCCGGCACCACGCCGAGGTCGTGCTGGCGTTCGAGCGTCTCGGCTCGCCACCGGTCCCACCCCTGGTCGAAGCGACCCCGGTAGGGATCCAGCCACGCCCGGGGCGCCTGGTGGGGCGAGTGGCACGCACCCAGGGCCAGGTGCAGCAGGAACGGCTGGGTGGGCTGCACGTGGCGCAGGTCGGCCACGAACTCGATGGCCCGGTCGGCCAGGTCCTCGCTGAGGTGGTAGCCGTCCTCGGCCGATCGAGGGGGAGCGACCCGGTGGTTGTCGTGGACGAGGGCGGGCTCGAACTGGTTCGTCTCGCCACCCATGAAGCCGTAGAACCGCTCGAAGCCCCGCCCGAGCGGCCAGGTGGCCCGCGGCGCCCCGAGGTGCAGGTCCTCCTCCGGGGTCAGGTGCCACTTGCCCACCGCGTAGGCGGCGTAGCCCTCGGGCCCGAGCATCTCCGGCAGCATCCCGGCGGACTTCGGGATGCGGGCGTCGTAGCCGGGGAAGCCGGTGGCCAGATCGGTGACCCGACCCACACCGACCGAGTGGTGGTTGCGACCGGTCAGCAGGCAGGCGCGGGTCGGCGAGCACAGCGCGGCGGTGTGGAAGTTGCGGTAGCGCAGGCCTCCGGCGGCCAGCCGGTCGATGTTCGGCGTGGCGATGTCGGATCCGAAGCACCCGAGCTGGGCGAAGCCGACGTCGTCGAGCACGACGGTGACGACGTTCGGTGCGCCGGCCGGGGGGCGCACCGGCTCGGGCCACCAGGCCTCCGACTCCGATCGGTACCGGCCGATCGTCCCCCCGAACCGGGCCGCCTCACCCACGGCGCATCACGACGGGAACTCCCAGTACTGCAGCTCGCACATCATGGGCAGCAGGTAGCGCACGTAGATCGAGTGGATCTTCACCACCTCCTGGTCGTCGACGCTCAGGTCGACCAGGTCGACCCGCGGATCGTGCTCGCGGAAGGCGACGGCCCGGTCGCGGGCGGCCACCAGCTCGTCGAGGGTGCCGACCGCGAACCCGTAGTGGTCCATCCGGGGGCAGGTCATGGGCTCGTCCTCGGCGATGAGGAAGATGAACTGGTCCCAGTGCACGCAGCTGTAGATCAGGCGCTTGCGGTCGATCGTCATCATGGTCAGCTCGTCGAACCCGAGCACGTCGTGGAAGAAGCGGGTGAGATCGGCCCGGTCGGGATCCTGCAGCTGGTCGGCCGTCACGCTCATCGCCACGTGGTTGAACCGTGGGTTGCCCGACGGGTAGAAGGGATGGGTCATCACGCCTCCCGTGACGTCGGACGGCCGGGCACCACCATGGCCTTGGCCGCGATGCGCCCGCTGGCCAGGTCGACCATGGCGTCGACCAACCGGTCGAGGGGGACGTCGTCGGGGGCGATGAGCGCATCCACCGGGAACCCGTCCGATGCCAGCAGCTCGAGGGCCCGCTCGAAGCCGCCGGCGTCGTACACGAACGACCCGCACACGGTCAGCTCGTTGAGCAGCATGCGGTTGCCGTCGAACGTCGGGGGCTCGATGCCCGCACCGACCATCACCATGCGCCCACCCCGCCGGAGCTGGGAGAAGCCGGCCTCCATGGCCGCCTTCTTGCCCGAGCACTCGAGCACGATGTGCACCGCCCGATCGGCGATGCGGTCCGGCTCCCACTTGGGGAAGACCTCGAGCTCGGTCGGGTCGAGCACCACGTCGGCGCCGAGGTCACGGGCGAGCTGCTGGCGGCTGGCACCCGGCTCGACCACGGTGATGGGGCCGATGCCCTGGGCGACGAGGGCGGCGATCGACAGGGCGCCGATGGGGCCGGCCCCGAACACCATCACCGAGTCGCCCTCGATGATCTCGGCCCGGGTGATGCCGTGGAGCGCCACCGCCAGCGGCTCGGCGAGGGCGGCCGCGCGGGGCGACAGGCCGTCGGGCAGGGCCAGCAGCGATCGGGCGTCGCACAGGATGTAGTCGGCGAAGGCGCCATCGTCGGCGAAGCCCTCGCTCATCGAGCGGCCCCGGTTCTCGCACTGCGACGGCCTGCTCTCGAGGCAGCGACGGCACCGACCGCAGCGCGGGGAGGGGCCACCGACCACCGCGTCACCCACGCGCCAGCCGTCGACCTCGGGTCCGACCGCGGCGATGACGCCGGACCATTCGTGGCCCTCGACGGTGCCGGGCTTGCCCCAGCCCTCGAGGATCATGTGGATGTCGGATCCGCAGATCCCGCAGTGCCCGACCTCGACGAGCACCTGGCCCGCCCCAGGTCGGGGCACCGGCCGTTGCTCGAGCGACACCTCGCCCCGCCCCGTGTACACCGCGCTCGACATGGTGGCCGGCAGCTCGCTCGTCGTCATCGTCACGCTCCCAGGTAGGCGGCTCGCACGCGTGGGCTGGCCATGACCTCGGCGGTCGGCCCCTCGGCGATCAGCCGGCCGGTGTCGAGCACGTAGGTGCGGCTGGCCAGCCGCTCGACCAGGGCCACGTCGTGCTCGCACAGCACGATGGCGATGTCCCGCTCTCGTTGGACCTGCTCGAGGACCGCGGCCATGTCGTCGGTCTCGTCGCCGTCGAGGCCCGACGACGGCTCGTCGAGGAACAGCAGCCGGGGCTGGCACATGAGCGCCCGGGCCAGCTCCACCACGCGCCCCCGACCGAGGCTCAGGGCCTCGGCCGGGCGCTCGGCATCCGCGGTCAGCCCGAGCTGGTCGAGGATGGCGTCACACCGCTCGCGTTCGGCGGCGGTGGGTCGGGACCGGCGGGTGAGGTCGCGCAGCATGGCGCCTCGCAGGCGCTGGGCCCGGTCCGCCACCAGCAGGTGGTCGCGCACGCTGAGACCGGGGAAGAGCTCGATGCGCTGGAAGGTGCGGGCCAGGCCCAGGCGCGAGCGCCGGTACGGCGCCATGCCGTGGAGGTCGTGGCCGTCGAACACCACTCGTCCGGTGTCGGGGGACTGCACGCCGGACATGCAGTCGAACAGCGTCGACTTGCCGGCGCCGTTGGGGCCGATGAGCGCCACCAGCTCACCGGCGTCGACCGACACGGTGACGTCGGTCAGCGCGGCGATGCCCTGGTAGCTCTTCCCCATGCCGGCCGCGAGCAGCAACGGTCGGCCGGCCTCGCCGGACGGCGGTGGTGTGGCGGCCGCGTCGATCACGCTCACGTCGCCACGTCCACGGTCGAGGCCACGTCGGGCGGTCGTCGGTCGGGTGTCGGCTCGTCGGGAGCCTCGGGTGACCCGTCTGAGGGTTCAGCGGCCGACGATCGGTGGCCGCTGAACAGGCGGGCGAACCGGGCCGACGCCACCGCGCCCTGGGCCTCGATGATGCCCTCGGGATGCTTGGCGTAGGTCGAGCGCGCCGAACCCGAACAGGATGAAGGCCACCCCCTGCGCCCAGGTGGGCTTGAAGAACGACAGGAACGACTCGACGAACCCGGTGGTGCCGGGGTTGCTGGCCAGGTAGTTGCCGGGCCAGGTGAAGAGCTTGTCGAGCAGCGCGGGGAAGACGAAGAACGTGACGCCGCTGATGATCGCGGCCTGCACGAGCCGGGCGCCGGCGGTGATGACCAGGACGACCCACACCAGGCTGAAGAAGAACGTGAAGCTCTGGTCGTAGTTGGCCGCTTCGGCGTAGCTGGCCACCAGCCCGCCGCCGAACCCGGCGACCGCGGCGCCGGCGACGAAGACCACGAGCCGCTGGCGGTCGGGGTTGATGCCGATCGAGCGGGCGGCGGTGGAGCTGCCCCGGACCGCGTCGAGGAAGCGGCCGGTCGTGCCGTCACGGATGGCCATCACGGCCACGCCCATCACGGCCAGGCACGCGCAGGCCAGCAGGAGGAACGATCGGTCGGAGGCGAAGTCGATGCCGCCGATGAGCGGCCGGGGCACCTTGAGCGGCACCGTGCCGCCCGAGACCCAGTCGAGCGGCACCAGCACGGCCTGGAACATCAGCGCGAAGGCCAGCGTGGCCAGGGCCGCGTAGATGCCGGGCAGGTGGAGGATCGCGGCGCCCAGCACCAGGCCGACCAGGGCGGCGACGAGCGCGGCGAGCACCATGGCGACCATCACCGACATCCCGTTGCTCACGAACTTGGCGGTGGCGAAGGCGCCGACCGCGGCGAACGAGGCCTGGCACAACGAGATGGTCCCGCCGACCCCGGTGGTCAGGGTGATCGACAGCATCACGACCGACAGGCACACGCCGGCCGTCACCAGCCCGACCCAGTAGTCGTCGAGCACCCACATGCACAGCCCGAGGCCGACGGCGATGACGACGCCGCCGAAGATGTGGGTGCCGTGGGCCATCCACTGCGGTCGGGTGTCGGCGGCCGGAGCCGGGGGCGGCGGGTCGACACCGCCCATCGGGTCGGCCGGCGCGCTCCGGGTGCGCAACGAGCGGCGCATGAACAGCACGACGAAGAGCACGACGAACGGCAGCGAGGGTCGCAGGCCGGTGCTGAGCACGCTGTTGGTGGGCAGGAACCCGGCCAGCTCGGCCTGCAGGATGCCGAGCCCGAGCCCGCCCAGGAAGGCCAGCGGGATGCTGGTCAGGTTGCCGATCACGCAGGCGGCGATGGCGGCGACGAGCAGCGTGAAGAAGTCGAGGCTGTTCAGCTGGGCGAACAGGGGGGCGATGAGGACGCCGGCGAGGCTGGCCAGCACGCTGGACAGGATCCACGCCCACAGCGACACCCGGCCGGCGTCGACGCCCTGCAGCTGCAGCAGCCGGGGGCTCTCGACCACGGCCCGCATCTGCAGGCCGAGCGATCCACGGCGGAACAGCAGCACCAGGCCGATCACGACCAGACCGGTCACGACCAGCGTCGCGATCTGGCTGGCGTCGAGCACGAAGCGGCCGCTCGACGGCCACAGGAAGTCGTCGGCACGCCGGACCGGCCAGAGCGGCGGCGGGTTCACCTTGCTCTTGGTGCCGATGATCAGCAGGACGATCTGCGGGATCGCGACCAGGAGGCCGAGCGACGTCACCAGCTTCGCCAGCGCCGACGCCGTGCGCTGGTGCCGGTAGATCAGCCGGTCGAGGATCCAGGCCATGGCCGCGCCGAACACGACCACCGCGACGAACGCGGCAGGCAGCAGGTTCCACTGGTGCTCCTTGCGGAGCACGTAGAACACCGCAGCCGACGCGAAGGACTGGGCCGCGAAGGCCAGGTTGAACACGCCCGACGTCTTGTAGTTGAGCGTCAAGCCCACGGCGAGCAGGGCGAACACGCAACCGAGGGGGATCCCCTGCACCGCGTACTGGGCGAAGTCGCCGAGGTTGCTCACGTCGTCAGCTCGCGTCGTGGTCGCTCGGGTCCTCGCCGGGCTCACTGGTATTCGGTGTCGATGTTGTCGCCGTTGACGACCGCGCACACGAACGGCTTGTCGGGTTGGCTGAACACCATCTCGAACTTGCTGTCCTTGATCTGCGAGATGAACTGGCAGAACTCCGTGGACGACCTGTCCTGCGTGTGCTGCTTGGTCCAGTCGACGCCGTCGAGCATGCCGTCGGCCGTGTAGTCGGTCATCTTGTTGATGGCGTCGATCACGCCCTGGCGGCTGAAGTTCGGTCCGGCGGCCTTGAGGCCCTCGACGAACAGGTTGGCGTTGAGCCAGCCGACGACCGAGTTCTCCGACGGCTCCTTGCCGAGCTTCTTCATCGCCGCCAGGAAGTCCTGCAGCCCCTGGGGCTGGTTCTCGAGCTCGAACTGGGTGAAGTCGGTGCGCACGTACGAGCCCTCGAACAGGTCGCCGAACTCGGTGACGAACTGGTGGTCGTAGCCGTTGGGCAGGTACTGGGGCGCCTTGAGGCCCTGCTTCTTCATCTCCTTGGCCAGCGTGACCACGCCGTTCGTGTCCATGCACGTCACGACGAAGTCGACGCCGGCATCCTTCATCTTCGACACCTGGACCGACAGGTCGGCCGTGCCGTAGGCCAGCGACTTGTCGGTGAAGACGATGCTGCTGTCGGTGACGCTGCCGTACTTGTCGAAGCTCGCGGTGTTGCCGTCGGCGCAGTCGGCCGACTGCGGCACCGAGTAGGCGAGCTGGCCGATCTTGTGAGCGCCGGCCTGGCCGGCCAGCCACGGCAGGACGGGCGAGGCGCAGGTGAAGCAGGCGTACGAGCCGGCCTGGCCGTACAGGTTGAGCTTCGGGTCGGTCGCGGTGCCCGACCACTCGGAGTTGATGTTCCACCCGAACGTCGGCACGTTCTGCTGCACCAGCTCGTCGGCCCCGGTGAACAGCAGGGTGGCGATGGGCAGCACGGCGAAGACGTTGTCCTGGGTGAGCAGGCCCTGGACCTCGGCCTTGTTGGCGGACACCTTGTCGTCGCGCTCGGCGGCCAGCACGAGCTTGCGCCCGTAGATGCCGCCCTGGTCGTTGATCGTGTCGAAGTAGGCCTGGACGCCGTTGAACGAGTCGCCCTCGAGGCCACCCAACGGGTTGGTGGTCGAGGCCACGCCACCGACGCGGATCTCGGTGGCCGTCACGCCCGGCGCGTCGACGGCGACCTGCGACCCGTCGGACGAGCTCGAACCAGAGGTCGAACCGGTCTCCTGCTTCTTGTCCGGGCTGTTGCCGCACGCCGAGAGGACGAGCACCAGGGCCACGAGGATGGCGACCCCGCTGCTGCCTCGCGACCGCCGGATCGGACGGATGCCGATGGAAGCTCTCACGCGTGTCCCCCTCAGAACCAACAATCGTGTCAGCGTACGATCAAGGCCGACCGTTGCATAGCGGCGGCCCGTCTCGTTGCTGACACTACTGTCAGAAAGCCGAGCTCGCCACGGTCGAATATGACGTGTGTGTCAGACTAGGCGAATCCTCCGAGTCAGGAGCGTCGCCCCCATGGAACAGCCAGCCGAGCCCGAGGCCGAGTCCGGGAGCCCGTTCGCGGCGATGGACCCGGAGATGGCCGCCAATCCGCAGCCCATGTTCAAGATGCTGCGCGAGGCCACACCGGTGATGGCGATCGACGGGGTCGGCGTCGTCCTCACCGGCAGGGCCGAGGTCGACGAGACCCTGCGGCACCCGGAGATCTTCTCGTCGAACATGTCGGCGGTCGACCTCGGCAACATCCGGCCGCTGATCCCGCTGCAGATCGATCCACCCGAGCACAAGAAGTACCGCCGGATCCTCGACCCGATCTTCGCCCCGAAGCAGATGGCCCTGCTCGAGGAGCCGGTGACCAGGTTGGTCAACGACCTGATCGACTCGTTCATCGATCGGGGCGAGCTCGACTTCGCCACCGAGTTCTCCGTCCCGTTCCCGTCGCAGGTCTTCCTCACGCTGCTCGGGCTCCCGCTCGAGGAGCTGCCCCAGTTCCTCGCCATGAAGGACGGGATCATCCGGCCCGACCACGTGACCGGGTCCGACTGGAACAGCCCCGAGATGCTCGATCACCAGCGGGCCACGGCCGCGTCGATCTACGACTACTTCGACTCGGTGCTCGACGAGCGCGAGGTCGAGCGGCGCGACGACATCCTCAGCCTGTTCCTCGACAGCGAGGTCGACGGTCACCGGCTCTCGCGCGAGGAGATCCTCGACATCTGCTTCCTGTTCCTCATCGCCGGGCTCGACACCGTGACCGCCACGCTCGACTGCATGTTCTCCTACCTCGCCCAGCACGCCGATCAGCGGCAGCGCATCGTCGACGACCCGTCGATCATCCCGACCGTGGTCGAGGAGCTGCTGCGGTGGGAGACACCGGTCATGGGGGTCGTCCGCGTGGCCCTCGAGGACACCGAGCTCGGGGGTTGCCCGGTGCACAAGGGCGATCAGGTCATGGTGCATGCTCGGCTCGGCCAACACCGACGAGGCCGAGTTCGACGACGCCGACGAGGTGCGCTTCGACCGCGAGGTGAACCGCCACATCGCCTTCGGGGGAGGGGTGCACCGGTGCCTGGGCTCGCACCTGGCCCGCCAGGAGCTGCGCATCGCGCTGCGCGAGTGGCATCGCCGCATCCCCGACTACTCGGTACGCCCCGGCGTCACCCTCGAGTACACCGCGGGCATCCGCTCGATCGAGCACTTCCCCATGCTGTTCACCGCCGCCCCCTGACCGGGGTCAGAGCGAGCGGAACATGCCTCCGTCGGCCAGCACCTGGGCGCCGTTGATGTAGCCGCTGGCGTCCGACGCGAGGAACAGGCAGAGGCCGACGAGATCGTCGGGCTGGCCGATGCGGCCCATCGGGTTGATGGCACCGGCGCGCGCCTTCATCTCGTCACCCCAGGCGATGGTGATGTCGGTGTCGAAGGCGCCGGGCAGCACCAGGTTGGCCCGCACCTTCGGGGCCCACGCGCCGGCCAGCCCCAGCGTGAGGGCGTTCGAGCGCGGCCTTGGCCATGGCGTAGGGCAGGTCGGTGGCGTCGGGGCGCAGCGACCCGGCCGTCGACACGTTGATGATCGAGCCGCCGTCACCCTCGGCCATGCGGGTGCCGATGAGCGAGGCGAGCCGGAACGGTCCACGGGCGTTGACCGCGTGGACCTTGTCGTAGAGCTCCTCGGAGACCGACGGCAGGTCGGGGTAGGTCGGCGACATGCCGGCGTTGTTGACGAGCACGTCGCACCGCCCGAACTCGTCGTAGACCGAGTCGGCCAGCGCGTCGCAGTCGGTCCACCGGCCGACGTGGCAGGCCACGGGCAGGGCGCGCCGACCGGTCGCGGCGCGGACCTCGGCCGCGGTCTGCTCGCACCGGTCGAGCTTGCGGCTGGCGATCACCACGTCGGCGCCGGCCCCGGCCAGCCCGAACGCGACCGCCCGCCCGATGCCGCGGCTCCCACCGGTGATCACCGCGACCTTCCCGGTGAGGTCGAACCGCGTCGGCCGACGGCCGCTGGATCGTTCATCGTGACTCGGTCACGGAGTAGTCGGTCGACTCGGCCAGCTCGGCCGCCTTGGCCATGAGGTCGAGCACGACGTTGCCGAACGCCGTGAGCTTCGGGTCGTCGCCGGCCCGCTGGAACCCCTGCTCGAGCACGATGGCCAGCTTCCAGCGGGCGAGGACGACGTAGTAGTCCATGTCGTCGACCTGGCGGCCCGAGATCGACGAGTAGTGGGCGAGCAACTCGTCGGTGCTGGGCATGCCGGTGAGGTCGACGTAGCCGAGCGACTCGGGCGCGCTCGTGTCGTCGGGCCAGCTCGAGACGACCCAGGCCAGATCGAGCTTCGGGTCGCCGACGGTGCCCATCTCCCAGTCGACGATGGCCGCCATCCGGGCCGGCCCGCCGTGGTGGAACATGACGTTGGCGAACTGGTAGTCGCCGTGCATGATCCCGGGAACGAAGTCGATCGGGCGGTGCGCCCGCAGCCAGGCCGAGGCCTCGTCGAGGCCGGGCAGCTCGCGACCCTTGATGCGGTCGAGGAAGGCGGTCCACCGGTCGACCTGACGGTCGTGGAAGCCGTCGGGCCGGCCCAGGTCCTGCAGGCCCTTGGCCTGCCAGTCGACCTTCGACAGCAGGCCGATCGCGCCGACCAGCTCGGTGGCCAGGCCCCGCCGCTGCTCGAGGTCGGAGAAGAACGGCTCGGGCCACTGGGGCTCGGTGATCGGCGACCAGCCGTCGATGAAGCCCATCAGGTAGAAGGTGCGGCCGAGGATCGACGGGTCGTCGCCGACCGCCAGCGCCGGGGTGTGGGGCACGTCGGTGCCGTCGAGCGCGTCGATGATGCGCCACTCGCGGAGGATGCCGTCGTCGCGCGACGCCGGCGCCGTCGACGGCGGGATGCGCAGCGCGCCGTGCAGCTCGCCTCGACGGATCTCGTAGATCTCGTTCTGGCTGCCGCCGGACACGTAGCGGGCCTCGATGGGCTCTCCCTTGCCGGGGAGGTCGGTGGTGTCGAGCCACGGCGCCAGCCGGTCGACGTCGAGGGTCGGCGTCGGCTCGCCGAGGTCCCACTTGTCGCCGGTGGCCTTCTCGGATCCGTCGGTCGTCGGTTCGGTGCTCACAGGTTCCCCACTTCGTGTTCGAGGTAGTCGGCGTACTTCTCTCGGGCGGCGGCCAGCTTCCGGGGTCGGTGCTCGGTGGGCCAGAGGTCGTCGCTCGGGCGGTAGTCGCGGAGCACCTGGCGGGCGACGGTGACCTTGTGCACCTCGGTCGGCCCGTCGGCCAGGCCGAGGATCGGGCCCGCCAGCAGCATGCCCGCCAGCGGGCAGCTCGTTGGACACGCCGAGCGCGCCGTGCACCTGGATCGACCGCTGCACGACGTCGGTGATGAGGCCCGGCATCAGCACCTTCACCGCGGCGATGTCCTTGCGCACCTTGCGGTAGTCCTGGTAGCGGTCGATGGCCCACGCGGTCTGCAGGACCAGCAGGCGGAACTGCTTGATCTGGGCGTACGAGTCGGCGATGTAGCCCTGCACGAACTGCTTGTCGGCCAGCAGGGAGCCCTGCGTCTCGCGGCTGAGGGCCCGCTCGCACATCATGTCGAAGGCGCGGTTGCACATGCCGATGGTGCGCATGGCGTGGTGGATGCGGCCGCCGCCGAGGCGGGTCTGGGCGATGGCGAAGGCCTGGCCCTCACCACCGAGCAGCGCGTCGAGCGGCACCCGGACCTCGTCGTAGTGGATGAGCGCGTGGCTGCCGTGCCCCTCGGGCTCGGTGCCGAGGCCCACGTTGCGCACGATGTCGACGCCGGGGGTGTCGGTCGGGACCAGGAACATCGACATGCCCTGGTAGGCGCTCACGTCGGGATCGGTCACGGCCATGACGATGAGGAACGACGCCGTGCGGGCGTTGGACGAGAAGAACTTCCAGCCCTCGATGACCCACTCGTCGCCGTCGCGCGCGGCCCGCGTGGTGAACATGGTCGGGTCGGCGCCGGCGTGGGGCTCGGTCATCGAGTAGCAGGAGAAGACCTCGCCGTCGAGCAGCGGCTGCAGGTAGCGCTCCTTCTGCTCGGGCGTGCCGTAGTGGGCGATGATCTCGGCGTTGCCGGTGTCGGGGGCCTGGGTGCCGAACACGATGGGCGCCCAACTCGACCGGCCGAGGATCTCGTTCATCAGCGACAGCTTCAGCTGGCCGTAGCCCTTGCCACCGAGCTCGGGCCCGAGGTGCGCGGCCCACAGCGATCGATCGCGCACCTGCTGCTTGAGCGGGTCGATGGCCCGCCGCCGCTGCTCGTCGAGCGGCGTGAACTCGAGGCCGCCCCAGATCAGGTCGAGCGGCTCGATCTCCTCCTTCACGAAGGCCTCGACCCAGTCGAGCTGCTCCTGGAACTCGGGCTCGGTCTCGAAGTCCCAACTCATGGCGTTCCCCTCTTCCCCTCGGTTGCTCGATGAGCTACGTTCCACGAAGTGAGAACGTCGTTCCCGCAGTTCAGCACATTGTTCCCGCCAAGGAAAGAGGACATCTGACGTGAAGGCTGCGCAGTGCCTCGCGCTGGGCCCGATCGACGACGTGACGGTCACCGAGATCGCCGATCCGGTCCCGGTCGCGGGCGAGGCGCTGGTGCGGGTCGAGGCGGCCAGCGTCAACTTCCCCGACTCGCTGCTCATCGCCGGCCGCTACCAGGTGCCGGTCGAGCCACCGTTCGTCCCCGGGTCCGAGTTCGCCGGTGTGGTCGTGTCGGTGGTCGAACCCGAGTCCGCCGGCGCCTCCGGCTCCTCGCCGGTGCCTCAGGTCGGCGACCTGGTGTGCGGCTCGGTGATCACCGGCGCGTTCGCCGAGCTCATCGCCATGCCGCTCGATCGGCTGACGGTGGTGCCGGCCGGCATCGCACCTGAGGTGGCCGCCTCCTTCCAGGTCACCTACATCACCGCGTTCCACGCGCTGCACACGCTCGGCCAGGTTCGGCCCGACGACTGGGTCGTCGTGCTCGGCGGTGCCGGTGGCGTGGGCATGGCCGCCATCGACCTGGCCCGTGAAGCCGGGGCCCGAGTGGTGGCGGCCGCGTCGACGCCCGAGAAGCTCGAGGCGTGCCGCGAGATGGGGGCCGAGGTGGTCGTCGACTACGAGCACGACGACCTCAAGGTGGCCATCAAGGAGGCGACCGGTGGCGCGCACCTGGTGATCGACCCGGTCGGCGGGCCGCACTCCGAGGCCGCCCTCCGCGCGCTGCGCCCGGGGGGCCGGCTCGTCGTCGTCGGCTTCGCCTCCGGGGTCGTGCCGGCGCTGCCCCTGAACCTCGTGCTGGTCAAGGGCGTCAGCGTCCACGGCCTCGACCTCCGCCAGCTCTCCGTGGCCGACCCGCACCTGAACGCCCGCACCCTCCCGGCGCTGTTCGAGAAGCTGGCGGCCGGTCGGCTGCACCCCCGCATCGATCGGCGGTTCCCGCTCGACGAGGTCGTCGCCGCGCTGCGGACCGTCGCCGACCGTCAGGTCATCGGCAAGGTCGTCGTCGAGCCGTGAAGTTCGCCGCCGGCCCGCCCGAGGGTCCGTCGCTGGCCGAGCAGGCGGTCGATCGGTCGACCGCGGAGCTGGTCGCGGCCCGCACCGACGAGGCCCAGCGCCTGATGGACGCCGGCATGATCGTGATGGTGCGCCACGGCACCAACGCGCGGGCCACCGTCGCCGAGATCGTGCGCGAGGCCGGGCTCTCGAACCAGGCCTTCTACCGGCACTTCGCCGGCAAGGACGACCTGGTCGCCGCCATCGTCGACGCCGGCGCCCGCCGGCTCGTGGGGTACGCCGAGCACCGCATGGACATGTTCGACGACCCCCTCGACCAGGTGCGGGCCTGGGTGACAGGCCGTGCTGTCGCAGGGCACCGACCCGAAGGTGGCCGAGCCCACCCGCGCCCTCACGTGGAGCCGCAACGCCCTTGCGGCCGATCGGGAGACCGCGGCTCGGCAGGCCGAGTCGTTGGTGTGGGCGCTGCTCGAGCGCCCGTTGGCCGTGCTCGGCCGCCCGCAGCCGCGCCAGGACGCGTACCTGATCGGGCGGCTCGTCTTCGGGGTGCTCACCGAGGTGCTGTGGTCGGACGAGCCGACGACGAACGACGAGCTCGAGTTCGTGGCCGACTTCTGCATCGCCGCGGTCACGAACCACGAAGGCTGATCAGCCGGACGGTACGCGCGATCCAGATGAGGGAGGATGGGCGATGACCTATCTGGAGGACCGGCTCGGTGTGGCCGGCAAGGTGGCGGTGCTGATCGGAGGAGCCGGCGGACTCGGTCTGGCCTGTGCCGCCGAGCTCGGCCGGGCCGGCATGCGGCTGGCCATCGGTGACATCGACGAGGCCCGGTTGGCGGCGTCGGCGTCGGCGCTGGCCGGCGAGGGCATCGACGTGCACGCCGGTGTGCTCGACTGCCGTGACGCCGACGCCCTCGCCGCGTTCTACGACTCGGTCGACGACGGCTACGAGCGGGTCGACGTGGTGGTCAACGTGGTCGGCGGCACGTTCCACCAACCGTTCGAGCAGTCGAACCCCCGCGGCTGGGAGGCGCTGACCCGGGCCAACTTCACCTGGGTGCTCGGGTCGATGCAGCTGGCCATCCCTCGCCTGCGGGCGGTCGGCGGCGGGAGCATCATCAACCTCGGGTCGATCGAGGGCCACCGGGCGGCACCCGGGTACTCGGTCTACGCCGGGCTGAAGGCGGCGCTGGCCAACGTCGGCCGGTCGATCGCGGTCGAGCTGGCCCGCGACCTGATCCGGGTCAACACCATCGCTCCCGACTACGTGCCGACGGAGGGCCTGGCCGGTGCCATCGCGGGACCGGCGGACGACGCGCCGGGTCCGGCCGAGCCGGCTGCCGTCTCGGCCGAGGCGCACCGCATCTCGGTGCCGATGGGACGCCTGGGCGAACCGGGTGACGTCGGGGGCTGCGCGCTGTTCCTGGCGTCCGACCTGTCGAGGTTCGTCACCGGCACGACGTTGCACCCCGACGGGGGCACCTGGGCCTCGGCCGGCTGGTTCAACTGGCCCGACGAGGGCTTCCGCAACACGGTGCCCGACGCGGTGGTCGAGAAGCTGCTCGAACCCTGACCCGCGGTGCGACCGTCAGGCCGGCGCGAGGCGGGCGCGCAGCGCGGCCTTGTCGGGCTTGCCCGAGCCGAGCAACGGGAGCTCGTCGACGACCTCGACGCGCTCGGGCCACTTGAACCGGGTGATCTCGTTCTGGTCGAACCAGGCGCGGCAGTCGTCGAGCGCGAACGGCCGCTCGACCACGACGAAGGCGCAGACCCGCTCGCCGAGCCGGAGGTCGGGCTCGCCCACGACGACGGCCTCGCGCACGTCGGGATGGGCCTCGAGCAGGCTCTCGATCTCCATGGTGGCGATGTTCTCGCCGCCGCGGATGATGACGTCCTTGATGCGCCCGACGATGGTGAGCCAGCCGTCCTCGTCGAGGGTGGCCAGGTCGCCGGTGCGGAACCAGCCGTCGTCGACGAAGGCGGCCGCCGTGGCCACGGGATCGTCGTAGCCGACGAACAGCTCCGGGCCACGCACGAGGAGCTCGCCCGGCTGCCCGACGGGGGTGTCGACCCCGTCCGCATCCACGGTGCGCAGCTCGACCAGGCCCACCGGGCGCCCGTCGGTGGTGGCGGCCCGCTCGGCCGAGTCCTGGGCCGACGACGTCGTGATGGTCGGCGCCTCGGTCGAGCCGTAGGTGCGCTTGATGCGGCAGCCGAGGGCGGCGGACGTGGACTCGATGAAGGCGGGAGTGACCCCGGAGCCGCCGCACGAGATCAGCCGGAGCGAGCGGACGGCGTCGGGGGAGAACCCCGGTGCGTTGACCAGCGACACGAAGAACGCCGGCGGCCCGATCATGAAGGTCACCGCGTTCCGCTCGATGAGCTCGAGGGCGCGGACCGGGTCCCACGCGGCCATGGGCACCACTCGCAGGCCCGACACCGTCAGCAGCACGCCGTTGAGCAGGCCCGAGATGTGGGCCATCGGTGCCGGCAGCAGGATCGCGTCGTCGGGCCCGAGGCCGTGGACCTCGGTCATCACCCGGGCCTTGTGCAGCAGTGCACGGTGGGTGTGCAGGGCGACCTTGGGTGTGCCGGTCGAGCCCGACGTGCCCAGTGCGAGGGCGACCGACGCGGCGTCGACCGGCGACGGCGCCGTGCGGATCGGCGGCCCGCTCGGGAGCTCGGTCTCGGCGCCGAAGAACACGGTCGGCGCCAGCCGGTCGAGCATGGCCTTGACATCGGCGGCCCCGGCCAGGTGGTGGATCGGGGCGGCCACCGCTCCCAGGCGCCAGCAGGCCCGGAACAGCGAGATGGCCGGCCACCCGTTGGGCAGCTGCCACGACACGGTCGAACCGGTCTGCACGCCGAGGGCGGCGAGACCACCGGCGACCTCGGAGATCTCGTCCTCGAACGGCGTGGTGCCGGCCAACGCGTCGTCGAGCGCCTCGTCGGTCCACGGACCGCCCGGCGCGGCCCACACGTCGCTCAGCGGGTGGACGTAGGTGGGGAGGAGGGCGTTCGAGGATCGGCGAAAAGTCGACACGGGTGTTAGTTTCGCACCGCATGACGCCGATCGCACAACCTCCTCGCCCGGGCTGGTCGTCGTGGACCTGACCTTCTCCGCCGACGAGCAGGCGTTCGCCGCCGAGGCCCGACAGTGGCTCGAGGCACACGTCCGGCCGCTCCCGGCGTTCGACACCGTCGAGGACGAGGTCGCGTGGGGGCGGGAGTGGCAGGCGGAGCTGGCCGGTGGCCGCTGGGTCGGCATCCACTGGCCCCACGAATACGGCGGCCGCGGCGCGTCACCCGTGCACGTCGCCATCTTCAACGGCGAGTACACCCGGGCCGGCGCGCCCCAGCCGGTCAACCGGGTCGGCATCAACCTGGCCGGTCCCACGCTGTTGGCGCACGGCACCGACGACCAGAAGCGGCGCTGGATCGGACCGATCCTCACGGCCGAGGAGATCTGGTGCCAGCTGTTCAGCGAGCCCGACGCCGGCAGCGACCTCGCCGGGTTGCGCACCACCGCGACCCCGGTCGGCGGCGGATGGCTGCTCAACGGCCAGAAGGTGTGGACGTCCTATGCGCAGTTCGCCCGATGGGGGATCTGCCTGGCCCGCACCGATCGTGATGCGCCCAAGCACCGGGGCATCTCCTACCTCGTCGTCGACATGACCGAGCCGGGCATCGAGATCCGCCCACTGGTGCAGATCACGGGCGAGGCCGAGTTCAACGAGGTGTTCCTCACCGACGTGTTCGTCCCCGACGACCACCTGGTCGGGCAGGAGAACCAGGGGTGGGCGGTGGCCAACACCACCCTGGCGCACGAGCGGGGCACGAACTTCCCGTTCAAGGAGCAGGTCGTCCACGAGATGTTCCTGCAGCAGCTGGTCGAGCTGGCGTCGACCCGCGGCCTGCTCGACGACCCGGAGGTCGCCGACGGCCTGGCCCAGGCCTTCGTCGCGCTGCGCATCCTGCGCCTGCACAACTGGCGCACGCTGTCACGGCTCGGGCGTGGTCTCGAGCCCGGGGCCGAGTCGAGCTGGGTCAAGCTGGCGTGGACCGACATGACCCAGCTGCTGTCGGAGGTCGCGCTCCGGGTGCAGGGTCAGGAGGCCCCGCTCTGGGACCGATGGGCTCGCCAGTGGCTGTGGAGCGGCGCCGCCAGCATCGCCGGCGGCACCTCGGAGGTGCAGCGCACCATCATCGGCGAGCGCATCCTCGGCCTCCCCCGAGGCTGACCCGCCTGAACCTCCGAACTTGCGTGGATAACCCGTCCGTGGGCCGGGAAATCGACGCAAGTTCGGTGTTTGAGGTCGGTGTCTGTCAGGCGTCGGCGCGGACGGTGGTCTTCTCGGCGGGGACGATCGGGGGCGCGTCGCGCCAGTTGGGGATGCCCGACGCCTCGTCGGCGATGGGGTAGTGGTCCTCGCGGACCTCGGCCCAGTGGGCGTGGTTCAGCTGGTGCAGCGTGAAACAGGCCTGCAGCGCGTTGTGGAACCCCATGTTGTCGACGCTCTGGTTGACCGACTCCTTGATCAGCAGCGCGGTCATCGTCGGCAGCGCGGCGATGCGGCGGGCGAACTCGAGCGTGCGCTCGGGCAGCTCGTCGAGCGGGAAGACCTTGCTCACCATGCCGAGGGCGTGGGCCTCGTCGATGCTGAGCGAGTCGCCGGTGAGCATGAGCTCCTTGGTCTTGCGGGGGCCGAACTCCCACGGGTGGGCGAAGTACTCGACGCCGCACATCCCGAGCCGGGTGCCCACCACGTCGGCGAAGCGCACCTCCTCGGATCCCACGATCAGGTCGCAGGCCCACATGAGCATCAGGCCGGCGGCGTAGACGTCGCCGTGGACCTGGGCGATGGTGATCTTGCGGAGGTCGCGCCAGCGACGGGTGTTGTTGAAGAAGTAGTGCCACTCCTGCAACATCCGGGCCTCGGCAGCCAGGCGGGTGCCGCCGTTGATGTTGCGGGTCGGGTGCTGGTTGGGCCCCGGCGCGTACTCCTCCATCGACACCTTCGAGCCCATGTCGTGACCGGAGGAGAACATCGGCCCGGCACCACCGAGGATCACCACCCGGACCTGGTCGTCGGCCTCGGCCTCGGCGAACGCCTCGTCGAGCTCGACGAGCATGCCGCGGTTCTGCGCGTTGCGGCTCTCCGGCCGATTCAGGTTGATCCGGACGATCTTCCCGTCGTCGAAGGACTCGTAGGTGACGAACTTGTACTCGGTCATGATGACTCTCCACGGATCGGTCGTTGAGGTGACAGTAACGTCAGATCGCGGGGGCGCGTGCACCGCCGGGTGACCGGGCGGCGACACGGGTGGCCGGGCCGTCAGAGGCCCGTCGATATGCTTCGCCCGCTGACCATCCCACATCGCTCCCGAGGACACCCACCGCTGATGGCCAAGGATGCACAGCCGAACACCGACAGTTCGTGGCAGCAGCGTGCGGTCGATCGGTCGTTGGGGACGGCCCGGGCGCGAGCGGTCAGTCGCAGCGGCCAGATCCTCGACGCGGCTCGCGCCCTCACCCTCGAGACCGGCGGCCTCGACTTCACCGTGCAGGACATCGTCGATCGGTCCGGCCTGTCGCTGCGGTCGTTCTACAAGCACTTCGCCGGCAAGGACGAGCTGCTGCTGGCCCTGCTCGAGGAGCTGCTCCGCACCTTCGCCGACGACCTGCGCCGCGACGTCGATGCCTACGACGACCCCGTCGAGCGACTGCGGGCCTACGTCGTCAGCTTCCACACCCGGTCGCGTCGGTCGACGTCCCACGGTGGTCGGGCGTTCGGCAACTACCACGTGCGCATGCTCGAGGTCCGCCGTGAGGAGTTCGCCGCCGCCATCGAGCCACAGGTGCAGCTGCTGCGGGAGATCGTGGATGCCGCGGTGGCCGCCGGGTGCATCCGCACCGACCTGAGCCCGAGGGACATCACCGCGATGCTCACCATGACGCTCATGTCGGCGGCCCAGATGAGCCTGCTCGAGGTCGACCTCACCGACTCGTCGCTCGATCCCGATCAGCTGTGGGCGTGGTGCGCCGCCGCCGTCGGCGCTCCGCCCGCGGTGCCGGGCACCCGGGCCAGGACCGCGTCGAAGCGCAAGCGGGCGGTCTGATAACGTCATTCTCTTCTACCGGATGTGCCGCTCCGCACCGATGCGGACCGGCCGCACCAGGCATCGCTGCGCCGAGGCCGAGGGGGACGAGATGACCGCGACCACGAACGACACGTCGGCAACGGTGCAGGGCGAGGAGCGCATGCTCATCGGCGGCGAGCTCGTCCTCAGCCGCGACGGCCGTCGGTTCGACAACGTCAACCCCGCCACCGAGGAGGTCCTCGGCCAGGTGTCCGACGCCGGCGCGGCGGACATGGACCTCGCCATCGCCGCGGCCCGGAAGGCGTTCGACGAGACGAGCTGGTCCACCGACCGGGCGTTCCGGCAGCAGTGCCTCCGTCAGCTGCACGACGCCATCGTGGCGGAGCAGGAGCTGCTCCGAGCCGAGCTGGTGGCCGAGGTCGGCTGCCCGGTGGCCATCACCTACGGGCCCCAGCTCGACGCTCCCCTGGCCGACGGCCTGCTCTGGCCGGCCAAGACCATCGACGACTTCCCGTGGGAGCGCGACCTGCCCATCGGCGAGGCGTTCGGCATGCGCAGCTGGCGCAAGGTGCTCAAGGAGCCGGCCGGCGTGGTCGGGGCGATCGTCCCGTGGAACTACCCGTTCGAGGTCACGCTGCAGAAGCTGGGCCAGGGGCTGGCGACGGGCAACACCCTCATCGTCAAGCCGGCACCTGACACCCCGTGGAACGCCACCCGCATCGGTCGTCTCATCGCCGAGCAGACCGACATCCCCGCCGGCGTCGTCAACATCGTGACCACGTCGGACAACGCCGTCGCCGAGCAGCTCGTGGTCGATCCGCGCGTCGACCTGATCTCGTTCACCGGGTCGACATCGGTCGGTCGCCACATCATGGCCATGGGTGCGCCGACGATGAAGCGCTTCTTCCTCGAGCTCGGCGGCAAGTCCGCCCAGATCGTCCTCGACGACGCCGACTTCCCCACGGCCGTGGCCGGCGGCGCGTTCGTGTGCGTCCACGGCGGTCAGGGGTGCGCCATGATGACCCGGCTGCTCGTGCCCCGGTCGCGCTACGACGAGGCGATCGAGCTGCTCGAGGGCGGCTTCGCCGGCATCACCTACGGCGATCCCACCGACCCGGGCAACCTCCAGGGCCCGCAGATCAGCGCCAAGCAGCGCGAGCGCGTGCTCGGCTACATCGCCAAGGGCGTCGATGAGGGGGCCCGGCTCGTGCTCGGCGGGGGCCGCCCGGCGCACCTCCCCAAGGGCTGGTACGTCGAGCCGACGCTGTTCGCCGACGTCGACAACGACATGACCATCGCCCGCGAGGAGATCTTCGGCCCGGTGCTCGTGGTCATCCCGTTCGACGACGATGCCGACGCGGTTCGCATCGCCAACGACAACGTCTACGGCCTGTCCGGCATGGTCTACTCGGGCTCGGAGGAGCGGGCGATCTCGGTGGCCAAGCAGATCCGCTCGGGCACCGTCGGCGTGAACGGAGGCGTCTTCTACGGCGCCGACGCTCCGTTCGGCGGCTACAAGGCCAGCGGCTACGGCCGACAGAACGGGCTCGAGGGCTTCGAGCAGTACCTCGAGACCAAGACGCTCAGCGGTCCTGCGCCGGCCGACGCCTGAGCTCGGCCCGCCCGGTGGTCGATCAGCTAATCTGACGAGAGTGTCAGATGTAGGGGGAGGCCGTGCGGTGACGGAGCGATGACCTCGCTGGTCGATGCGCATGACGCGCACGATCCCCTCGTGGCTCCCGTGCTGGCGCTCGAGGACGTCCACGCCGGCTACGGGCAGTTCCAAGCGCTGTTCGGCCTCTCGCTCGAGGTCGCGCCCGGACACGCCCTCGCCGTCGTCGGCCACAACGGCATGGGCAAGACCACCGTCGCCCGGGTCGCGTCGGGGCTCATCGTGCCGACCAGGGGCCGGGTGCTGGTCGACGGCCAGGACTTCAGCGGGCGGCCCACCCAGGACTTCGTCCGCGCCGGCGTGGCCCACGCCCCCGAGGGCCGTTCGGTGTTCGCCACGCTGTCGGTGCAGGAGAACCTGACCATCGCCTTCCGCAAGAAGTTCGGTCGCAGAGGCGTGGCCTCGGCCCTCGACCGCGTCTACACGATGTTCCCCCGGCTCGGGGAGCGGCAGGGCCAGATCGCCGGGTCGCTCTCCGGCGGCGAGCAGCGCATGCTCACGCTCGCCCGGGTGCTGGTGCTCGAGCCCCGGCTGCTCATCGCCGACGAGCTGTCGCTCGGCCTGGCGCCGATCATCACCGACGAGGTCTACGCGGTGCTGATGCGGATCAAGGAGTCTGGGACGTCGCTGATGGTGATCGAGCAGCACATCCGCCATGCCCTGGAGGTGGCCGATGAGGTGATCGTGCTCGACCGGGGCCGGGGCGTCTACACGGGACCCGCCAGCGATGTCGACGCGCTGATGCAGGCGTTCCACACGTCCGCGGTCGAGAACCCGCTCGACTCGGCCTGAGAACTCCCGGCGAAATCTGTGCACTGATCGACACATGCTGTTGATCAGTGCACAGATTTCACATCAGGGCGTCAGAACTTCGAGCGCTGGCCGGCGGCCGGGGCCTGGCCCTCCGGGAAGTCGCGGATCATGTTCTCCTGCACGTAGGACGCGACGAGGCGGCCGTCCTCGGTGAAGGCGTCGGCCCGCCCGTAGCTGCGACCGCGTCCGGCATAGGGGCTCTCGTGCTCGAGGAGCAGCCACTCGCCCGCGTCGAACGGCTCGTGGAACGTGATCATCTGGCTCAGCACCGTGGTGGAGATCGACACGTGCGCCTGGGCCTGGCCGACGCCGGCGTGGGGCCGCATGGCGGTGGCAATCAGGAACCCGTCGCTGGCGTAGGCGAGCAGCGCCTGGCTCGTGGTGAGGTCGTCAGGGGCTCCGGGGAAGCGCGACCACACGCCGAGCTCGGCCGGGCCGACGAGCTCCGGATCGGAGATGTCGACCTCGTCGACGATGCGCATGTCCCACCAGTCGGTGACGGGTCTCCGCTGGAACGACTCGGGGGACCCGACCTCGGGCATCGGCGGCTGGTGGCGGATGAGATCGGGATCGGGGACCTGCAGCAGCACGGTCGCCCGCGTGCAGACCCGGTCGCCCTGCCGGATGGTGACGCTGGTGCTGCCCATGGCCCGGCCCTGGTGCAGCACCTCGACGTCGATGTCGAGCGGAGAGCCGATGGCGGCGCCGCGGGCGAAGACCGTGTGGAGGGACTTGACCTCCTTGTCGGGCATGGCCGCGGCGCCGGCGACGACGGTCTGGGCGAGCAGCTGCCCACCGAACACCACGCCGTGGCCCTCGTCGAGGGACTCGGCGGTGAAGCGGAGCCGGCCACCGTCGGAGCCCTCCCCGACAGGCGTGAGATCGAGTACGTCGAGAAAGGTCCGGAGGTCGCTCATCCGGATGAGAATGACCTTCTCGATTCGAGCATGTCAAGATCTCGTCGAGCTACTACTCTGCTGCGAAGAACACGCCGACACGTCGGGGGGACCTATGAACATCGAGGACATGGTGCTGGTGAGCGTGGACGACCACGTCGTCGAGCCCCCGGATCTGTTCGAGGGCCACCTGCCCGATCGCTACAGGGATCTCGCCCCGAAGTTCATCACCCGGGACGACGGCACCAACGCCTGGCTCTACGAAGGTGCGGAGCTGCCGAACGTGGCGCTCAACGCGGTGGCCGGGCGCCCGCCCGAGGAGTACGGCATCGAGCCCACGTCGTTCGACCAACTGCGCCCCGGCTGCTACGACATCGACGAGCGGGTCAAGGACATGGACGCGAACGGCGTGCTCGGGTCCCTCTGCTTCCCCTCGTTCCCGCAGTTCTGCGGCCAGCTGTTCGCCCGCACCGAGGACAAGGACGTCGCCCTCGCCATGGTGCGGGCCTACAACGACTGGCACATCGACGAGTGGTGCGGCACCCACCCCGGACGCTTCATCCCCTGCTCGCTGCCCGCCATCTGGGACCCCGAGGTGCTGGCCGCCGAGGTGCGCCGCACCGCGGCCAAGGGCGCCCACGCGGTCACGTTCTCCGAGAACCCGTCGAAGCTGGGCTGGCCGAGCATCCACTCCGATCACTGGGACCCGTTCTGGAAGGCGTGCAGCGACGAGAACGTGGTCGTGTGCATGCACATCGGCTCGTCGTCCGCGCTCGTCATCACGTCCGACGACGCCCCCATGGACTGCCTGATCACCCTGACCCCGATGAACATCGTGCAGGCCGCGGCCGATCTGGTGTGGTCGCCGGTGCTGCGGAAGTTCCCCGATCTGAAGGTGGCCCTGTCCGAGGGCGGCATCGGCTGGATTCCGTACTTCCTCGAGCGGGTCGACTACAACTACGGCCGCCATCACCTCTGGACGGGTCAGGACTTCGGCGACGAGCTGCCCTCCCAGGTGTTCAACAAGCACGTCCTCACGTGCTTCATCGATGACAAGTTCGGCGTCGCGTCGCGCCAGTTCCTCGACATGGACAACGTGATGTGGGAGTGCGACTACCCGCATTCGGACTCGACCTGGCCGACGGCTCCCGAGACGCTGGCCGAATCGCTCGTGGACGTGTCCGACCACGACATCGACCGCATCACGCACCTCAACGCCATGAAGCACTTCTCCTACGACCCGTTCACCGCGCTCGGCGGCAAGGACCAGTGCACGGTCCGGGCGCTCCGGGCTCGCGCGGAGGGCCACGACGTCTCCATCGTCGCCCGCAGCGCGCCGGGGAGCGGGCACAGCAGGACCCGCGCCGCCGACCTGGCGGTGACGTCGGGCCTGCGGTCCTGAGGGGCGCGTGGACCTCCGCCTCAGTCCTGAGCAGCAGCAGCTCGTCGAAGCGTTCTCGGGCCTCTACGGCAAGCACGCCGCTCCCGAGTACGTCCGCGCCGCCGAGCCGTCGGGCTTCGACGCCGAGCTCTGGGCCCGCCTGGTCGAGCTCGGCGTGCTGCCGATGGCGGTCGACGAGTCGGTGGGGGGCTGGGGCGCGTCCTTCCTCGACCTCGCCGTGGTGGCCGAGCAGCAGGGCCGGTTCCTGGCCCCGGCGCCGGTCATCGAGGCTCAGGTGGCGGCCCGGCTGCTGGCCCGGGTGGCCGAGCCCAGCACCGCTCGCCTGGCCGACGCCCTCGGCGGCGAGCGGCTGATCACCTTCGCCCCCCGCGCGGCCCGGGACGGGTTCGCCGGCCTGGTGCCGGCGGGCTCGGTCGCCGACGACGCGGTCGTCCTCTCCGGTGACCGGCTGCTGCTGGTGCCGCTCGACGGTGCGCGCACCGTCGTCGAGAACCTGGCGTCGATGCCGTTGGCCGACATAGCGGTGGGGGAGGACGGGCTGGTGCTGGCCGAGGGCTCGAACGCCCGGGAGCTGCACGACCGGGCGGTCGACGAGTGGATGGCCCTGACGGCCACGGCGCTCGTGGGCCTAGCGGCGAGGGCGCTCGAGATCGGCGTCGAGTACGTCAAGGAGCGCTACGCCTGGGGCGTGCCGATCGGCTCCTTCCAGGGCATCTCGCACCGGCTGGCCGACAGCGCGACGGCGGTCGACGGCGCCCGGCTGCTCGCGTTCGAGGCGGCCTGGGCTGCGGAGGAGGAGCCGGAGCGGGCCGCGGAGCTCGCGGCCATGGCCTTCGCCTTCGCCTACGAGACCGCACGGGACGCGACCTACCGCAGCCTCCACTTCCACGGCGGGTACGGCTTCATGATGGAGTACGACATCCAGCTCTACTACCGGCGGGCCCGTGGTTGGGCCGAGGTCTACGACGATCCCGGGCGGGTGTACCGCCGGGTCGCGGACCGCCGGTACGGACCGGTCGCGTCGGCCTCGGTCGGGGAGGGCTGAGCGGTGGACTTCCGACTCGGAGAGAAGAGCGACGCGTTCCGCGAGGAGGTGCGCGACTTCCTCGACGAGCAGATGACGCTCGAGCTCGAGGAGAAGCTGTACCGCACCGGGGTCTCCAACGACGAGGGCTTCACCAAGGCGCTGGCCGAGCGGGGCTGGCTGGCCCTCAGCTGGCCGGTCGAGTGGGGCGGCCAGGGCCGGGACCCGCTCGAGCTCCTCGCCTACACGGAGGAGGCGCAGAAGGCCGATGCGCCGACCTACGGCATCGGCACCACGATGATGGTTGCCCGGCTCATCCACGCGCTGGGCACCGACGAGCAGAAGGCGGAGATCCTGCCGCCGGCGCTGCGGGGTGAGATCATCATCTGCCTCGGGTTCAGCGAGCCGGAGGCGGGATCCGACGTGGCGGCGGCGCAGACCCGGGCGGTGCGCGACGGCGACGAGTGGGTCGTCAACGGTCAGAAGATGTTCACGACCAACGCCCACATCGGCGACTACGTGTTCCTCCTGGCCCGCACCAATCCCGACGTGGCCAAGCACAAGGGCCTCACCACCTTCCTCGTCCCGTTGAAGCATCCGGGCGTCGAGGTGCAGGCCGTCTACACGCTGTCGGGCGAGCGCACGAACATCACCTACTACAGCGACGTCCGCATCCCCGACGCCTGGCGCATCGGCGACGTCGACGGCGGCTGGCGGGTCATGACGGTGTCGCTGCAGGACGAGCACTCATCGGGGTTCGGCTCCCGCCTGCGCGGCCTCGTCGAGCGGGTCGAATCGTGGGCCGGGTCGGCCACCGACGCCGACGGTCGACGGCGCCTCGACGATCCCGACGTTCGGGCCCGGCTGGGTCGGGCGGCGACCGAGCTCGAGGTGTCGAGGTTGCTGCAACGACGGAGCGCGTGGATGGCCGCGGAGGGCGTGGTGCCCGAGGCCGAGGGCCCCATGTCGAAGCTGTTCAGCTCCGAGGCGCTCGAGCGCTCGGCGCAGGACCTGACCGAGATGATGGGGGCCGACGCCCTGCGCAGCTACTTCGACCCGACCGCGCCAGAGGGTGGCCGGATCGAGCACATGCTGCGCTTCTCGATCGGCACCACCATCTACGCCGGCACCAGCGAGGTGCAGCGCAACATCATCGCCCAGCGCGGCCTGGGCCTCCCTCGCTGAGGCGGTCAGCCGCCTCGAGCGTCGATCAGGGCGCGGCGACTGACCTTGGTGGCCTGGCTGCGGGGGATGCGGTCGACCACTTCGACCGACTTGGGGACCTTGTAGCCCGCCAGCCGGGACTTGGCGTAGGCGATGACGTCGGCCTCCGACGGCGGGTCGGCCGGATCGCGGGGCTCGATGATGGCGTGCACCCGCCGGCCCCACTCGGGGTCGGCCAGGCCGATCACGACCACGTCGGCGATCTCGGGGTGCTCGATCAGCGCGTTCTCGACCTCGGCGGGGAACACGTTGGCGCCGCCGGTGATGATCAGGTCCGAGCGGCGATCGGCGATGAAGAGGAAGCCGTCCTCGTCGAGCGAGCCGAGGTCGCCGGCGCTGGCGAACCCGTCGTCGGTGACGGCCAGGCGGGTCGCGCCGCCGAGGTAGTGGTACAGGCCGCCGGCGGGCCACCGCAGGAAGATCTCGCCGACCTCGCCCGTCGGCACGTCCTCGTGCATGGGGTCGAGGATGCGGATCTCGGTGTCGCGGTAGCCCCGCCCCACGCTGCCCGGATGGGTGAGCCACTCGTCGGCGCGCATGGCCGCCAGCCCGAGTCCCTCGGTCATGCCGTAGGCGAAGTACAGCCGCTCGGGCCCGATCAGGTCGATCCACCGCTGCACGAGCGAGGGAGCGATGGCCGCGGCACCCTGCAGCACCCACACCAGCGAGCTGAGGTCGCGATCGTCGACGCCCGGGACGTCCGCGATGCGCTGGAGCATCGTCGGCGTGGCGGTGAACGTGGTGACGCGGTGCCGCTCGACCAGGTCGAGGATGCGCTCGGCGTCGAACTTCTCGAGCAGCACGAGCTGGTCGCCGGCCAGCAGCAGCGGGAGCGTGGCGAAGCCGTTGGTGTGGTAGAGCGGCGCGGGCACCAGCACCACCTGCGGGCGGGTCACGTCGATCCACCCGCTCGGGAACGGTTCGGGACCGATGCCGTCCCACTCGGCCGGCTTGTCGATCACGATCACCTTCGGGGTGCCGGTCGACCCGCTGCTGCAGATGCCGTGGGTCTGCGGCGACACCACGTCGGGCCGCGGGACGATGTCGTCGTCGGCCGTGGCTTGCAGCCAGGGGAGGTCATCGCCGCTGAGGTCGACCTTGGCGTCCACCACCTCGAGCACCCGTTCGCACTCCCAGTCGGGGAGGTCCCACCGCACCGGAACGGGAACAGCTCCGACCTTCCATGCGGCGATGACCGAGAAGATCAGCTCGGGAGAGTTGCCCAGCCGCAGCGCGACCCGGTCGCCGAAGCCGACGCCGCGGGCGTGCAGGGCCTGGGCGATCTGGTCCGACCGGCGGTGGAGATCGGCCCACGACACGGTGCGCTCGGTGCCGTCGATGGCTGCGAAGACCAGGGCGACGCCCTCGGGGCGCTCGGCGGCCAGCTCGGCCACCCGAGCGCCGTACGAGATGGTCGCAGGGGGTTCGGTCGTGGGGTCCTCCTGGTCTGACACGTGCGTCACCTTAGCGAGGCGACGTTTGCACTGTCTCAGTCCGGCCCGTCCGGGATGCGAGCCCCTGATCCGAAATCTGTGCACCAATCCACCTATGGCGTGGATTTCTGCACCGATTTCGTCGAGGTCCGATCGACGCGGCCCTCGGACCGGCGGCGATACTGGCGCGATGGCTCCCGCGAAGGTGATCGTGCGAGTGCTGGGCTCGGTGGACGTGGTCGATGCCGACGGTGAGGTGCACGGGATCCCCGGGCGGCGGGCTCAGCGGCTGCTGTCCCGGTTGCTGTGTGATGGAGGGCGGATCGTCTCGGTCGACGCGCTCATCGATGCCGTGTGGGCCGAGGGCGCGCCCTCGGGACCCGTGGCGGCCCTGCAGACCCAGGTGTTCCGCCTGCGCAGGCTGCTCGCGTTTCCTGGCGCACCGACCATCGTGACCACACCGACCGGCTATCGGCTCGAGTTGGGCGAGGCCACGACCGATGTCCTGGAGCTCGAGCGGGCGGTCGACTCGGCGGCCACGGCCGAGCCCGAGGAGGCCGCTGATGCTCTCGGGGCGGCGCTGGCGTCGTGGCGCGGCCCCGCCTTCGCCGGTGCCGAAGACGTCGAGTCGTTGCGGTCCGAACAGATCCGTCTGGATGAGCTGCACTCCCAGGCGGTCGAGTTGCTCGCCGCGGCATTGGTGGCGACAGGACAGGCGAACCGGGCGATCGCCCAGCTCGAGCCGTTCCTGGCCGAGTCGCCGCTGCGGCCCCACGCGTGTGCCACCCTCATGCGCGCCCTGGCGGCCGTCGGTCGCGACGCCGACGCCGTGCGCGTGTTCCAGGAGCACCGGCGCCAACTGGTGGAGGAGCTGGGGTTGGAACCCTCGCCGGGGCTTCGACGGCTGGAAGCGTCGATCGTGCGCGGCGAGTTGGCTGCCGATGGCGAGCTCGACGGGTCGGACGAAGCGCCCAACGGGTCAGGGGGACCCACGATCGACGGCCTTTCGATCAGACGCCTCTCCCGAAACGGGATGCGCTTGGCGTGGGCCGAGCTGGGCGCAGGTCCACCGGTGCTGGTCGTGCCCGCGTGGGTCTCGAGCCTCGACGTGATCGTGGCGGGCCGAGATCCACGCTCGGCGCTCATCGAGCGGCTCGCCGGTCGGCACCGGGTCATCACCTACGACCGCCGGGGCACAGGTCTGTCCGGCGGTGACGTTGCCGACTTCGGCATCGACGCTGCGGTCGACGAGCTCGAGACGATGGTCGAGCTCGTCGGCGAACCCGTGGCCCTCGTAGGGATCTCAGGAGCCGGCCCCATCTCGGTGGCGTTCGCCGTTCGCCGACCCGAGCGCGTGTCGCATCTTGCCCTGTTCGGCACCTACGCCAGCGGGCCGGCGACCTTCGGCGACGTCGGCCGACCGATCCTCGACCTGCTCCGCCAACGACCGAGCCTGGGCACCGAGCTGCTGGCGGGCCTCTACCGGCCGGGCGCGTCGGCGGCGGCCACGGTCCACCTCGCGCAGGCGCTGCGTGACTCGGCGTCGACCGCGGTAGCCGCGGGGTATCTCGAGGCGATCTACGAGACCGACGTCGCCCACCTCGTCCCCAAGGTGCAGGCACCGGCGCTGGTTCTGCACTACCGCCGCGACCGTGTCATCCCGTTCGCCGGCGGCGAGGCCCTCGCTGCCGCGCTGCCCTCCGTCCGTTTCGTACCCACCGACGGGGCCTGGCACCTCCCCGACAGTCGTGACGTCGCCTCCATCGCCGCGGCCATGGAGGAGCTGTTCAGCACCTGAGGATGCCTGCAGGTCACGACGGCACCGACCGACCGTCCGCAGCAGCCGTGCCCGACGATCGGCCCCCGTCCGCGGCCGTGTAAGCGCCACGCGAGCGGGCCGGGCGACGCTCCCTCCATGACCACACTGCACCCCCACACCGAGCTCCTCGATGGTTCGAACGAGCTGACCCGTCCGCCCTGCCACCCCGTCCGGGGCCGTGCCAACGCCGGGATGTTCACCCTCCTCGACCGCTACCAGCACCACCTGCTCGGTGCCCGCAAGCGCGAGCTGCTCGCCGACCTGCCGCCCACGGTCGTCGAGCTCGGCTCCGGCACCGGCGCCTCGCTGCGCTACCTCGCTCCCGGTTCCCGCCTGATCGCCATCGAGCCCAACGTCCACATGCATGCCGCCCTGCGTCGTCACGCGGCGCGCCGGGGCGTCGAGCTCGAGATCCGCCAGGAGAGCGCCGAGCGAACCAGCCTCCCGGACGCGAGCGTGGACGCCGTCATCTGCACCCTGGTGCTGTGCACCGTGCCCGACCCGGCTGCGGCGGTCGCCGAGGTGCGCCGCATCCTTCGTCCCGGCGGTCGGTTCGTCTTCATCGAACACGTCCGCGCCGAACAGCGACCGCTCCGTCGCCTGCAGCGCATCGTCGCGAGGCCGTGGCGCTACACCTTCGAGGGCTGCGAGCTCGATCGCGACACCTCCAGCATTCTCGCTGCCGCCGGCTTCGACGACCTCCGCATCGACCACTTCCGCCTCGGTGGCCTGTTCGTCCCCATCTGGCCACAGATCTCCGGCACCGCCACGGCCTGAGGCGGCGCAGCTCGAGACGCGGCAGGCGCTAGCTCGGGCGGCCGCGGCCGGCGTTCGACGCCTTCGCGGCCTTGGCCCCTGCCGGAGGCTTGGCCGCCCTCGCGGCCGGGGCCTGCTTCGACGGCGCGGCCCGCTTCGAGGCCTTCGAGCGCTTCGCCGCCTTGGCCGGACGCGCTGCCCGGCCGTGGTGCGACGGCGAGTCGTCGGGGCCGGTCAGCAGGCCCCGACGGATCATCTGGGCGAAGTCGACGACATGGCCGGCGGTGACGCGGTGGGTCGTGAAGGCGTCGAGGAAGGCGACGAGCACCATGGCGTCGGCATCGGCGTCGCCCCAGCCCCGGGGCTCGAGGTGGCGGGCGAGACGGGCGCGGGAGCCGTCGACGACCGCGGCCGAGACGCCACCCAGCTCGCTGTCGCGGGCGATGGCCTCGCTCCACATGGTGAAGATCGACGCCTCCTCCGCATAGGTGCCGGCGAAGCGGCTCAGCCAGCTGCGCAGCTCCTCCTCGACGTCGGTCCCGTTGGCGGCGGTGAGCTCCGGGATGCTGTCGAGCGCCTCGCCGAGCCGGTCGGTGGCCTGCCGGGCCAGGAGGCGGAACAGCCCGGTCTTGTTGTCGAAGTAGCGGTAGAAGACGCCGTGGGACACCCCGGCCGCCTTCACGATGTCGGCCACCCTCGTGGCGTAGTAGCCGCGCTCGATGAACACCTGGTGGCCCGCCTCGAGCAGCTGGGCCCGGGTGCGCTGGGCGGCCGGCCCGTGCGAGGCATCCTCGGTGGCGACCGCGGTCGCGCTCGACCGGGCCGGGCGGGGCAACGGCTTCAGCGGCTTGGTCGAGGTGTGGATGTTGACCCCGACGATCGGCCCGAACAGCGATCGGTGGAAGGCGTCGGCGTAGGCGACGTTCATCCGCTTGCGGTTGAGGGTGCTGCGCGGCGCCACCTGCTCGAGCAGCTCGGATTGGCGGTTGAGGCGGGCGACGGTCTGCAGCAGCGTCTCCACCACGGTGTCGACGCCGCTCGGCGGCAGCGGTGACCCCACGATCTTCGAGTGCAGGTCCTTGAAGATGCGCGACGCCACGACCGACGCGCCGCTGGCGACCATCGCATCGCTGGCGACCGCCGTCTGGAACGTCACGAACACCGGCTCGTAGGCGTCGTAGATCTCCGAGTAGCTCTCGAGCCAGCGGTGGAACGACTCCCAGCCGGCCAGGTCGCCGGTGATCGGCTCGAGGGCCTCGGCCGACTCGTTGAGCAGCCTCGCGACCCGTCCGGCGAGGTGGCGGAAGAGGTCTTCCTTGCTCGAGAAGTACTGGTAGAAGGACGCCCGCGAGTAGCCCGAGAGCTCGGTGATCCGCTTGACCCCGCAGCGCTGGTAGCCGACCTCGCCGAACACCTCGAGCGCTGCCTCGAGGATGCGGATCTGCGCCTTCTGGCCCCGTTCGCCGACGTAGGGGCTGTCGGCGAAGGGTGCCCGCCGGACGATCGAGGAGGGGTCTCCGTCGGGGAGCGCGTCCGCGGCCGTGGTCGCCCGCTTGCGCGTGCTCATCGTCGAGCCCGTCTCGTCGACGACCGGCGGACTGCGCACGTTGGGTTGGCCATCCTCGTGTTCCTTCTGACCGGGTGTGAAGTCCGGGCCGGGTCGAGCGTGGATGCTAACCGCGGTGTCACCTCGGCCGATACCACCGACGGCCCGCTTCTAACATCAACGTCATCGTGGACTAGAGTGGGTTCGACGTCGAGATCGATCATGTGAGGTGTTGTACCGATGCTGTCGAAGCCGGGGACCAAGTTGACGAGCGCGGTCTGCGAGACCCAGGTGATCGTGGTCCGCGCGCCGGACGGCGACGTGGATCTGGCGTGTGGCGGCGCGGCCCTGCTCGGCCCCGACGAGACGGGGGAGGGCGAGCTCGATCCGTCGCTCAGCGAGGGCACGCTCATCGGCAAGCGCTACGCCGACGAGGAGATCGGGCTCGAACTGCTCTGCACCCGCGGCGGCGCCGGCACCCTCACGTGCAACGGCGTCGCACTGGGCCTCAAGGGTGCGAAGCCGCTGCCCGCGTCCGACTGAGCGGCACCGTCACGCCGCCGGCGCTCGCACCCGTGACCGCGTCGGTCGACTCCAGCCGATTCATCTGACACTCACGTCATACGCGGGGTAGGGTTCGTCGGCCGACAGGGCGTCGACGACGAGCCAGGGGGGCCGGATGAGCAGCGCACTCGACGGGGTCAAGGTCCTGGAGGTGGCGGCATGGACCTTCGTGCCGGCCGCCGGAGCGATCCTGGCCGACTGGGGCGCCGACGTCATCAAGGTCGAGCACCCCGTGATGGGTGACCCGCAGCGGGGCCTCATCGCCATGGGGCTCATCCCCGGGGGGCCGGGCGCGGTCAACTACATCATCGAGCAGCCCAACCGGGGCAAGCGGAGCATCGGGCTCGACATCTCCACCGAGCAGGGCCTCGAGGTGCTCTACAAGCTGGTCGAGCAGAGCGATGTCTTCCTCACCAGCTTCCTGCCCGCGACCCGCCAGAAGCTCAAGATCGACGTCGAGCACGTGCGGGCGATCAAGCCCGACATCGTCTATGCCCGCGGCACCGGTCAGGGCCCGCTGGGCCCGGACTCGGGCAAGGGCGGCTACGACGGCGCCTCCTACTGGGGTCGCGGCGGTGTGTCCCACGCCCTCAGCCCCGCCAGCCTCGAGTACCCGATCGGCGGACGGGCCGGCTTCGGCGACCTCGCCGGCGGCATGGCCATCGCGGGTGGCATCGCCGCCGCCCTCTTCCAGCGGGAGCGCACGGGCGTCGGCCCGACCATCGACGTCTCGCTGCTCGGCCTGGCCATGTGGGTGCTGTCGCCCGACGTGGTGGCCTCGGGCCTCTACGGGGGCGACCCGATGCCGAAGTTCGACCGCAGCCGGTCGCCCAACCCGCTGGTGGGCTTCTACAAGACCAAGGACGGCCGGTTCGTCACGTTCATGCTGCTGCAGTCCGACCGGTTCTGGCCCGAGTTCTGCGAGCACATCGGTCGGCCCGACCTCATCGCCGACGAGCGCTTCGCCGACGCCGGCGCCCGCTTCACCAACAGCGGCGAGCTCATCGGCATCCTCGACGAGACGTTCGCGAGCCGTACCTACGCCGAGTGGTGCCAGGCCCTCCAGACCATGACCGGGGTGTGGGCGCCCGTGCAGATGGCCAGCGAGATGGTCGACGACCCGCAGGTCGTGGCGAACGGCTACCTCAGCCGGGTGGTGCAGGACGGCAACGAGTACGACCTGGTCGCCAACCCGGTGCAGATGGACGAGACCGCCGACGTGCTGGGCCCCGCCCCCGAGCACGGGCAGCACACCGAGGAGATCCTGCTCGAGCTCGGCCTCGGCTGGGACGAGATCGCCAAGGGCAAGGACTCCGGCGCCATCCTCTGATCCCCGAAGTTGACGTGAGTGTCAGAAACGGCGTATTTTCGGGTCATCGACCGCACCATCGTGAGGTGACCCCCCGTGGCGACCAAGCTCGACTACCCCGTGTTCGACGCAGACAACCACTTCTACGAGACCGAGGACTCGCTCACGAAGTTCCTCCCGGAGAAGTACAAGCGGGCCATCGAGTACGTGCAGGTGCGGGGGCGCACCAAGATCGCCATCCGGGGCGTCATCAGCGATTACATCCCGAACCCCACCTTCGAGAAGGTCGCCCGTCCCGGAGCGCAAGAGGACTACTTCGCCAACGGCAACCCGGAGGGCAAGAGCTTCCGGGAGCTGATGGGTGAGCCGATGGTGTCCATCCCGGCCTTCCGTGAGCCGGGCGCGCGCCTCGAGCTGCTCGACGAGCTGAACATCGACCGCACGCTCATGTTCCCCACGCTGGCCAGCCTCGCCGAGGAGCGGATGAAGGACGACCCGCTGCTGGTGCACGCCGTGATCCACGCCCTCAACGAGTGGATGCACGAGACCTGGACGTTCAACTTCGACGACCGCATCTTCGCCACCCCGATCATCACCCTGCCCATCGTCGAGAAGGCCATCGAGGAGCTGGAGTGGTGCCTCGAGCGGGGGGCGAAGACGGTGCTGATCCGTCCGGCGCCGGTGCCCGGCTTCGCCGGAACCCGCTCGTTCGGCCTCCCCGAGTTCGATCCGTTCTGGCAGAGGGTGATCGAGGCGGACATCCCGGTCTCGATGCACGCCTCCGACTCGGGCTACGCCGACTACCTCAACCTCTGGGAGAACGCCGGCGAGTTCACGCCCTTCGCCCCCAACGCGTTCCGCATGGTCGTGCAGGGCAAGCGCCCGATGATCGATGCCATGGCCGCCCTCGTCTGCCACGGGGCGCTGGCTCGCAACCCCGGGCTGCGCGTGCTGTCGGTCGAGAACGGCGGCGACTGGGTCGACCCCCTGCTCAAGTCGATCGCCGACACGTACCGGAAGATGCCGCAGGCGTTCGACGGCGACCCGATCGCGCAGTTCAAGGAAGCCGTCTGGGTCAGCCCCTTCCACGAGGACGACTTCGATCTGCTCCTCGGGCACATGGGGGTCGACCACGTGCTGTTCGGCTCGGACTACCCCCATCCCGAGGGGCTGGCCGACCCCTGCCACTACATCGACTACCTGCCGTCGACCCTCTCGGACGAGGACGTTCGCAAGATCATGGGCGGCAACCTGGCCGCGGCCATGAAGATGCCGGCCACCGTCTGACCCGGCGGGTCAGGACAGCGCGCTCGTAGATCACGCGGATCTCGTCGTTGAGCCGGGCCGGGATGAAGAACCCTTCGGTGTCGTCGATCTGGTCGATCGACGCCGCGATCGACTCGGCCGTCAGGCTCGGGTCGACGAGGCCGGGGGTGACGCCGAGGAACACCCGGGCGATCCGGCCGCCGCCGACGGAGTAGATCGCCCCGTTGCGATCGCACGACTCGTGGGCGAGGTAGGCGACGAGCGGGCTGATGAGCTCGGGGTCGAGCTGGTCGGCCTTGTCGCCGAGGATCTCCTCGGTCATCCGCGTGCGGGCGATCGGGGCGATGACGTTGCAGCGGATGTTGTTCTTGTGCCCTTCCACCGCCAGCACGCGGGCCAGCCCGACCAGTCCCATCTTGGCCGCGCCGTAGTTCGCCTGGCCGAAGTTGCCGAACAGCCCCGCTCCCGACGTGGTGTTGATGATCCGGCCGTAGCCCTGGTCGCGCATGAGCGACCATGCCGGCCTGGTCACGTTGAACGCGCCGCGCAGGTGCACGTCGAGCACCGGGTCGAGCATCTCCGCGCTCATGTTCTTGAACGAGGTGTCGCGCAGGATCCCGGCGTTGTTGATGATGATGTCCACCCGCCCGAAGGCGTCGAGGGCGGTCTGCACCACGGCCTCACCTCCCTCGGGTGTGGCGATGGAGTCGGTGTTGGCCACGGCCTCACCCCCCATCGCCTGGATCTCCTGCACCACGGCCTCGGCCGCGGTCGCCGACCCGCCGGTGCCGTCGACGGCGCCGCCGAGGTCGTTGACGACCACCAGCGCGCCGCGTCGGGCCAGCTCGAGCGCGTGGCTCCGACCGAGACCGCCACCGGCGCCGGTGATGATCGCGACGCGCCCGTCGAACGAGAGCGGAGGTGTGGACATGGCAGTGCTCCTTGTGGTGGGGGGTCGGATCGGGGGGTGGACGGGGTCAGACGAGGACGACGCCGGACTCGGCCAGTCGGTCGATGGCGTCGTCGTCGAGGCCGGCGTCGCGCAGGATCTCGCGCCCGTGCGCGCCGGCCGCCGGGGCGGGGGCGCCGAGTGGGGTGACGGCTCGGTCGAAGCGGGCGGCCGGGAACGGCTGACGGATGGCGCCCATGGTCGGGTGGTCGACCTCGACGAGCGATCCCGACGCCACGATCTGCTCGTCGAGGTGCAGCTCGTCGAGGTTCCGCACCGGCGCGCAGGGCACGTTGGCCCGCGCCAGCCGCTCGACGACCTCGGCGGTGGTCATGGTGGCGATCTTCCTCCGGACCTCGCGCATGATCGTGGCTCCGCTCGACATGCGGGTGGCGGTGTCGGTGAAGTCGGGGCCGTCGCCGTCACCCGGCTCGGCCTGGTCGCTCGGGTCGGCCAGGGCCTCGACGAGGGCGCCCCACTGGCTGGAGGTCAGGGTGACGAGGGCGACGAAGCCGTCGAGGGTCGGGGTCACCCGGAAGCTGCGGGCGACCGGGGGCAGCACCTGATCCGGGTCGATGACGGTGTTGTTCATCATCCCGTCGGGCCACAGGAACGCCAGGGCGACGTCGAGCATCGAGACGTCGATGCGCGTGCCCCGTGCCGTGCGGGTCCGGGCGAGGAGAGCGGCGGTCACGGCCTGGGCCAGGGTGTAGCTCGTGGCCTTGTCGATCACGCCCTGCTTCACCATGCTCGCCTGGCCGTCGTCGCCCTGGAGGGCGCAGAACCCGGCCAGGGCCTGCACGACGTGGTCGTACGCCGGGGCGGTGGCCAACGGGCCCTCCCGCCCGAACCCGCTGATCGAGGCGTAGATCAGGCGGCTCGTTGCTGGCCATGACCTCGTCGGGCCCGACGCCGAGGCGCTCGACGACACCGGGCCGGAAGTTCTGCACGAAGACGTCGGCGTCGTCGCTCAGTGCGCAGCACGAGGTCGCGCCCGGCCGGCGTGGCCAGGTCGATGCCGATCGATCGCTTGCCCCGGTTGAGGTTGGCGAAGTAGGCGCTCATGCCGCCGCGACCGGTGCCGATGGTGCGGATCAGGTCGCCGGCGATGGGCTCGACCTTGACCACGTCGGCGCCCTGCTCGGCCAGCACCATGGTGGCCAGCGGGCCCGACATGTTGGTGGTCAGGTCGATGATCCGCACGCCCTCGAGCGGGCGGAACGTTGCCGGCAACGCCTGCTTCTGACATATGCGTCACCTTAGGTCAGGCGGTGCACGCGGGGCACGCTACAGTCCGACGTGACACGGCCGTCAGATCCACGGTCGTCCGATGTGGGGGAGCCGCGTGCACCGAGGGCAGGACATCGCAGTCGTCGACACCGAGGACGGCGATCCGTTCGAGGAGTTCAACCGGGCCATGGGGGCGGCCGGCGACGCCACGCCGTACCCGGCGCTGGCCGAGCTGCGGGCGTCGGCGCCGATCCACGTCGGGATGCCCGACCTCGGCCTCGTCGACCAGGACCCCGACAACCCGATGTTCACCGCGTACACCTACGAGACGGTGCGCACGGTGCTCGGCGATCCGGAGACGTACAGCTCCGCCGGCTACGCCGCGATCATGGGCGCGGTGCTCGGCCGCACGATCCTCGAGATGGATCCGCCGGAGCACACGCGCCTACCGCTCGATCCTGCAGCAGGCCTTCACCAAGGCGGCCATGCAGCGGTGGGAGACCGAGCTGGTCGAGCCGCTCGTCGACCGCACGATCGACGGCTTCGTCGACGACGGTCGCACCGATCTCGTGCGCAACCTGCTGTTCGGCTTCCCGGTGCACGTGATCGCCGAGCTGCTCGGCCTGCCCCGAGGCGGACCTCCCCGAGTTCCACCGCCTGGCCGTGCAGGTCATCGGCGTCACCGTCGACATGGACCGGGCGACGACCGCGTCGCGGGCGCTGCGCGAGATGCTCGACGCCGATCCTCGCCGAGCGCCGGGCCGAGCCGCGCGACGACATGATCTCGCTGCTCGCCATGGCCGAGCACGACGGCCAGCGCCTCACCGACGAGGAGATCTTCTCCTTCTGCCGGCTGCTGCTGCCCGCCGGAGCCGAGACCACCTACCGGTCGTCGTCCAACCTGCTCTACGGCCTGCTGACCCAGCCCGATCAGCTCGACGCGGTGCGCGCCGATCGCAGCCTGCTGCGCCGCCGCCGTCGAGGAGGGCATCCGCTGGGAGCCGCCGCTGCTGGTCATCACCCGGGGCGTCACCCGGGACACCGAGCTCGGCCGGCACGCCGATCGCCAAGGGCTCCACCGTCGTGTGCCAGCTCGGCTCGGCCAACCGGGACGAGAGCCGCTGGCCCGACCCGGCGACGTTCGACATCCACCGCGAGCGCAAGCCGCACATCGGCTTCGCCCACGGCGCGCACATGTGCCTCGGCATGCACCTGGCCCGGATGGAGACCCAGGTGGCGCTGAACGCGCTGTTCGACCGGCTGCCCGACCTCCGGCTCGACCCCGACTGCACCCGCGCCCTACATCAGCGGTCACCTGTTCCGGGCGCCGCCCCGCCTCGACGTGGTGTGGGGCTGACGACCGTGACCGACGATGACCGGCTGCCCCACGACCGTTCCGCGTGCTGCCGGCGGTCACGCCCGAGAACGAGCACTTCTGGCTCGGCGGCGCCGAGGGCGAGCTGCGCTTCCTGCGCTGCCAGTCGTGCGGCTACTGGATCCACCCGCCCTCGCCGGTCTGCCCGTCGTGCCTCAGCCGCGACCTCGGCGGTCGAGGCGGTCTCGGGCCGGGCGATCGTGTTCACACGTTCACCGTGAACTGGCAGCCGTGGCTGCCCAACTTCGACCCGCCCTACGTGGTGGCCATCGTCGCCCTGCCCGAGCAGGACGAGCTCCGCCTCACCACCAACATCGTCGGGTGCGATCCCGACGACGTGTTCATCGGCATGGAGGTCGAGGTCGAGTTCGAGGACTACGACGGCGTGTGGTTGCCGTACTTCCACCCGGTGCCGGCGTCATGACCTCGGTGAGCGGCGTCGAGACGGGCGACGCCAGGGCGAGCACCGCGCCGTCATCTCGGGCGTCGGCCAGTCGCAGATCGGTCGGCGCATCTACCGCGACCCGCTCGACCTCACCATCGAGGCGTCGCTGCGGGCCATCGAGGACGCCGGCCTCACCCGCGACGACATCGACGGCGTGGCCACCTACCCCGGGGCCATGTCGGTGCCGCCCGGGTTCTCCGGTGTCGGCGTGACCGAGATCCAGGACGCGCTGCGGCTGAACCTCAACTGGTTCGCCGGTGGGGTCGAGCTGCCCGGCCAGCTCGGATCGGTGGTCAACGCGGTGGCGGCGGTGGCCGCCGGGCTGGCCGATCACGTGCTCTGCTTCCGCACGGTGTGGGAGGCATCGGCCCAGGGCGACCAGGGTCGGGCCGTCGGTCACCGCCGGCGGGGGAGGTGGCGGCAGCTTCCGGGCCACCGGGTTCATGCAGTGGACCCTGCCGTTCGGCGCGCCGTCGGCGTCGAACTGGATCGGCATGATGGCGCAGCGCCACATGCACGAGTTCGGCACGACCCGCGAGCAGCTCGCCCAGATCGCGCTCAACGGCCGGGCCAACGCCGCGCTCAACCCGAACGCCATCTACCGCGACCCGATGACGCTCGAGGACTACCTCGACGTCCGCATGGTGTCGACGCCGCTGTGCCTCTACGACTGCGACGTGCCGGCCGACGGCTCGACCGCGGTGATCGTGTCGCGGGCCGACTCGGCCGCCCGACCTGCGCAAGCCGCCGGTGCGCATCGAGGCCATGGGCTCGGCGCTGCACGGCCGCCCGTCGTGGGACCAGTTCGACGACCTCACGACCATGGCGCTGCGCGACGCCTCGACGATGATGTGGGACCGCACCGAGCTCACCCCCGACGACGTCGACACGCACCCAGGTCTACGACGGCTTCAGCTTCATCGCGCTCTGCTGGCTCGAGGCCCTCGGGTTCTGCGGCGCACGGCGAGGGCGGCCCGTGGCTGGCCGAGGGTCGGCCGACGGCGCGCCACGACGTCGCTGCCGCTCAACACCCATGGCGGCCAGCTGTCGGCCGGGCGCCTGCACGGCTACGGCTTCCTGCACGAGGCCTGCGTGCAGCTCTGGGGCGAGGGCGGCGAGCGCCAGGTCGGCACGCCCCGAGGTGGCCGTCGCCGCCGCCGGTGGCGGGCCTCTCGCCTCCTGCTTCCTGCTCCGCCGGGACTGAACCGCGCGACCTACGAGGGGGAGCCGGCCGAGAGGTCGAGGTCGAGGGCGGCCGGCGAAGGCCCGGCACCACGTTCTGCACGCCGATCTCGTTGCGGCCGATGACCATGTGGTCGTGCTGGGCGTGGCGGATGCCGTCACCGCAGCTCGGCAGCATGGCGAAGTCCTCGTGCGCACCGCGGCGTGCACCGCCTCGTAGAGCTCGAGGTAGCCGGCCCGTGTCGCCTCGTCGGGAGCCGGCGTGGTGGCCATCCAACCGTGCTGCACCGAGCACGAGCCAGCGTCGTCGCCGGGGAGGATCTCGATGATCTCGGTGCCGACCACGCTCACCGCCAGCACCAGGTTCGGGAACACCCAGTAGATGAGCGACACGTGGTCGAGGGGCGAGTCGGCGTCGCCCGACGCCCCGGCGATCCACGGCGACGGGAAGGCCAGGCGATGGTGCACCCCGAACGAGTCGAACGCCGTGGTGTTCCCGACGGTGTTCTGCCCGATGAGGCTGTTCCCGTGCACGTAGGCGAAGTGGTAGTTCTCGGCGAACGCCTCGAGTGCCGACTTCCAGCTGACCGCGCTGGTGAAGGTGCGGTCGATCAGGTGCTCGTTCGTCTCGCAGTCCCACTGGGCCAGCTCGTCGTCGAGCGGGCCGAGGTGGGCGGCGACGTCGAGTCGGCGCCGGCGGTGAGCACGGCCCAGACGAAGCCGTTGCGCTCCTCGCTCGGCAGCTCGACCAGGCCGTACGCCGACCGATCGAGCTCGGTGAACGCCTCCTGACCGGGAAGGCCGACGAGCTGGCCCTCCGCTGTCGTAGTTCCACGCGTGGTACGGGCAGGTGAACCGTCGCGACTCGACCCGCACCCCTCGGCCGGGCGGGCGCCGCGGTGGCGGCAGTAGTTGAGGAAGGCGTGCGCCCGGCCATCACCGTCGCGGGTGAGCAGCACCGACGTGCCGAGCACGTCTCGCACGAGGAAGTCGTGGGGGTGGGCCAGCCGGCAGGTCGGGGCGAGGGCCAGGGGAGTGGTGGCGAGGATCTCGGTGCGCTCCCGCTCGAACAGGTCAGCGTCGCGGTAGTACCAGAGCGGCACTCGGAGGAGTCGACTCGGCGAGGTCGGTCGTCCCCGACTCGACCAGGGCCCGGGCTCGGGGCACCAGGCCGGCGGTCGAGGGATGAGGCCGCGACGCCGCGACGTCGGCATCGGTCATGGTGAGCTCCGCGTGCTGGACGATGTGACACGCATGTTAGAGCAGCATCGTCCTCGATGTAGGCGCCCACCGACCCCGGGAAGTCGGATCGGCGATGGTGCGTGGGAGCCCGCGGGCTCACCGACGGGGGATCAGTGCCCGGAGCGCGCGGGGACCGACGCGGGCGGGCCGACGGGCACCGAGGCGGGCGGGCCGGAGGGGTGGCTCGTCGGGGGACCGGTGGGGTGGCTCGTCGGGGGACCGGTGGGGTGGGTCGTCGGCGGGCCGGCGGGGAGGCTCGTCGGGGGACCGACCGGCGTGTGCGGCGAGTCGCTCTGGCCGCCGTCCGATTCGGTTGGCTCGGTCGGCTCGGTCGAGGGCTCCTGGCCGGCGCGGCACTGGCCGTCGCTGGCCTGGGCGCACACGGCCTGGCCCTTGTCCTGGCCGGAGGTGGTCGGATCCTGGGCCGTGGTCTTGATGTCCTGGCCCTTGGTGTCGGGCGGCGCATCGGCCCCGGCCGGGATCGAGATGCCGACGTGGGCCAACGAGTCGTGGGCGACGTTCTGGGCCGCGTCGGGGAGGTGGCCGGCGGCCGCGGCCGCCGTCACGCCTCCTCCGAAGACGATCGCTCCGGTCAGCGCGGCCGCCGCAGCCTTGGTGGTGAGGATCTGGGGCAGCATCCGTCGCCTGCCTCGAGCACGCGGGTCCGGTACGAGTGCCCGGTGCTGAGCCGCGAACATGGCGATCGCGGCGCTCTCCCCCTGGACCTCCCGCGCCTGCTCGGGCCCGACGGCCGCAGCCAGGACCCGGGCGACGCCGGCGTAGGCCGGCGGCGCGTCGTCGGGACCGACCTGCCCCGTCACCAGGCGTTCGGCCGTGGCCTCGTCGAGGCGGTAGCGGTTCAGGAGCAAGGGGAAGTGGAGCATCTCGTGGCTGGAATCGCCGTGAGGGTTCATTTCGTTACACCCGAACGGAGGAGCTGCGCGGCATCGAGGTGTTCGGCCAGCCGGCGCAACCCGCGGTGGGCGAGCACCCGGACCGTCCCGGGACGCTTCCCGACCATCCTCGCCACCGTCGCCACATCGAGGTCGGCCACCACGCGGAGCAGCAGCACCTCGGCCTGATCCGGAGGCAGCGATCCGATCAACGCGATCGCCGCGTCGGTCGAGCTCTGCGCCTCGATGAGCGACGCGGGGTCAGGGGACGCCCCCGCCCGCTGGTCGGCGTCGTCGTGGTCGAAGGTGCGCTGCGGTCGACGGCTGTTGGCTCGGTGCAGGTCGATCACGCGGCGGCGGGCGATCGTGAACACCCAGGCCCGGAAGCCGGGCTCCCCACCGGCGAACCCGTCGAGGCCCTGCACGACCTCCATCCACACCGTCGACGCGATGTCTGCCGCGTCGTCGGGGCCGGCGAGGCCTCCGAGGAAGCGGACGAGCGCAGGGTTCAGGGACCGCCACAGGACCGCGAAGCTCGCCTCGTCGCCGGCGCGGGCCTGCATCAGGGCCTGCTCGAACTCGTCCTCGCTGAGTCGGCGTCCCATTCTCTCCACAGGTCCGTATCGGATTCGAAGGTCGGCAGGTTGAGCGGACCGTATCGCCACCAGGTTCGTCCCTGGGCGCGCGCTGTGCACACCGGGCCCGTATCTGACACCTATGTCATACTGCCGCCATGCCGATCCACTACCAGGCGGAGGGCGATCACCTCCTCGTGATCACGATCGACCGGCCGGAGCGGAAGAACTCGCTCGACCTGCACCACTTCCGCGATCTGGCCAAGGCCTGGCGCGACTTCCGCGACGACGACGACCTCTGGGTGGCCGTCATCACCGGCACCGACGGGTGCTTCATGGCCGGGGCCGACCTCAAGGACTACGTCCCGCAGATCACGGCGCTGTCGCAGCAGATCGCGGCGGGTGAGGTGGAGGAGATCGACGGCTGCCGGCTGTCCGACGGCACCGAGGCGGTGCTCCGCAACGTGAAGCTCTACAAGCCGATCATCGCCGCCATCGACGGGCCCTGTGTGGCCGGGGGCATGGAGATGCTGGGCGGCATCGACATCCGCCTGGCCACCCCGCGGGCGACGTTCGGGGTGATGGAGCCCAAGCGCGGCCTGTTCGCCGGAGGCGGAACCACCGCCCGGCTGCCCCGCCAGGTGCCCTATGCGGCGGCCATGGAGTTCCTGCTGACGGCCGAGGCCTTCCCGGCCGCCCGGGCCCTCGAGCTGGGCCTGCTGAACGAGGTCGTCGAGCCGGACCAGCTGATGGAGCGGGCCCACGACTGGGCCCGGCGCATCCTGGCCAACGGGCCTCTCGCCGTGCGGGCCACCAAGGAATCGGTGGTGCGGGGCATGTCGGGAACGTTGCGGGACGCCTACAAGATCGAGAGCGAGATCTCCGGCATCGTGTTCCAGTCCGACGACGCCAAGGAAGGACCCAGGGCGTTCGCCGAGAAGCGCCCGCCGAACTGGACCAACCGGTGACGTCGCCCTGCCTGGTCGGCTGGTCACAGGTCAGCCGGCACGAGGGCGAGCCGCTGGTGGCGTGGGCCGAGGCGCTGCGGTCCACCGGCGTCGACCCCGGCGCGATCGACTCGCTCGACGTCGTCTACTGCCAGAGCTGGCCCTACGACGATCCCGGCCGGCCGCCTGGCCGAGCTGGTCGGGGCCAGTCCGACCCGGGCGGCGTACTCCGGCATCGGCGGCACCACGCCGCTGCAGCTGCTGATCGACGCGGCTCGAGCGGATCGAATCGGGTGAGTCCGAGGTGTGCGCCGTCGTCGGCGGCGAGGCCCTGGCCCAGGTGCGGGCCATCAAGAAGGCGGGCGAGCGGCCGGCCTGGTCGCACCGCGACCCGGAGAAGAAGCCGTTCCCGTTCGAGGCGCCCTTCCACCCCGCCGAGATCGCGGTCGAGCTGTACCAGGCGTACTCGACGTTCGCCATGCGCGACGTCGCCCGCCGGGCCCACCTCGGGCTCGGGGTCGACGAGCACCGGCGCTCGCTGGGCGATCTGTTCGCGCCCATGACGAAGGTGGCCGCGGCCAACCCGCATGCGTGGTTCCGGCAGGAGTGGACGAGCACGGAGCTGGCCGAGGTCACCGCCGACAACCGGATGGTCGCGTACCCGTACACCAAGCGCCTGGTGGCGGTCATGGACGTCGATCTCGCGGCGGCGGTCGTGATCGCCTCGGACGAGGCGGCCGACCGCCTGGGCGTCCCCGAGGACGAGGCGGGTCCACCTGCGGGGCTGGGCCGCCGCCACCGATCCGGTCTACGTCGCCGAGCACGACGAGCTCTGGCGATCGCCGGGCATGGCCTGGGCGCTCGACCATGCGCTGTCGTCGGCAGGTGTCGGAATCGAGGACGTCGGGTACACCGACCTCTACTCGTGCTTCCCGTCGTCGGTCCTGTTCGCGCTCGACGCCCTGGGGCTGCAGGCCGACGACCGGCTCGCGCCGTTCACCGTGACCGGCGGCCTCCCCTATGCCGGCGGCGCCGGGTCCTGCTACCTGCTCTCGGCCCTGGCCGCCCTGGCCGACCGGTTGACCGACGACGCCGGGAGCGTCGGGCTGGTGAGCGGCGTCGGCATGCACATGACCAAGCACGTGGCGGCCGTGCTGTCGGTGACCCCGGGCGAGCGCGTCGCCGTCGCCGCCCGATCCGGGGCCGGCCGTTCGACGCCCGATCGTCGACGTGCACCACGGTGAGGCCATGGTCGCCACCTACACCGTGCACCACGGTCGCGACGGTGCCGCCACCGATGCGGTGCTGATCTGCGACCTCCCGGGATCGGACCCCGGCTCGGACGCCGGGGCCGCGGGTGGGGCCCGCTGCTACGCCAAGGCCCTCGACCTCGACCTGCTCGCCGCCCTCGAGGCCGAGGAGTGGGTCGGCCGCTCGGTCGTGCTGACCGACGGCGGCAGCGGCGTGAACCTGGCGACGGCGAGCGCATGATGCCGGCGCTCGAGGACCTCGACATCACCCGACCGGGCTTCTTCCTCCGGGACGACTACGAGGAGGTGCTGGCCTGGCTGCGCGTCAACGCGCCGGCGTACGAGCTGGACGACGGCTCGTGGTTGATCAGCACCTACGACGACATCCGGGCCGTGAGCCGCCAGCCCGAGCTCTTCAGCTCGCGCCGGGGCGCGCTCGTCAACGATCCGTTGCGAGGGGCGGAGCCGAACGACGCCTCCGGGTCGCTGCTGCACCTCGACCCGCCGTTGCACGCGGACTACCGGAAGCTGCTGAACCGGCGCTTCACCCCCCGGGCCGCCGGGTCGATGGAGGGCGACATCCGCGCCATCGTCACCGAGGTGCTCGACGGCCTGGCAGCCGGCGACGAGGTCGACGCGGTGGCCCAGATCGCCGCGCCCATCCCGGTCGCCGTCATCGCCGAGCTGCTCGGCATCGCCGACGGGGACCGCTCCGACTTCCGGCGCTGGTCCGACGCCGTCATCGAGATCTCCGACCGGCCCGACGACGAGGGGATCATGGTCGCGGCGGCCGAGCTGTTCGCCTTCCTCGACGCCCACATCCGCGAGCGGGAGCTCGCCCGGCAGGACGACCTGATCTCGATGCTGGTCGGGGCCGAGGTCGGTGGCGCCGCCCTCACCCACGCCCAGGTGCTCATGTTCTGCCTCACCCTGTTGGTGGCCGGCAACGAGACCACCCGGAGCCTGCTGTCGGGCGGGATGCTGGCGCTCGAGCAGCACCCCGACCAGCGGGCCGCGCTGGTGGCCGATCCGACCATGGTCGGCGGCGCGGTGGAGGAGTGCCTCCGCTGGGTGACGCCCATCCAGGCGTTCTGTCGCACGACGACCCGGACGGTCGAGCTCGGCGGCCGGACGATCCCGGCCGACGCCTACCTCGTGATGCTCTACGCCTCGGGCAACCGGGACGAGTCGGCGTTCGGCCCGACGGCGGGGTCGTTCGACATCACCCGCCCGGTCAGCCCCGCACACGTGGCGTTCGGCTTCGGGGAGCACCTGTGCCTGGGCGCCGCCCTCGCCCGGCTCGAGGCCAAGGTCGTGCTCGAGGAGCTGCTGGACCGGTTCCCGCACTACTCGGTGACCGGGCCGCCGACCTACGTCCCGTCCACCCTCACCCGCTCGATCGACACCCTGCCCGTCCGCCTGGCCTGACCCGCACAGCGAACTTGCGTGGATAATCGGGTCCGAGGCCGGATTATCCACGCAAGTTCGGCAGGGTGGGTCAGAGGACGGCGTCGGCGACGCGGCGGCGGTGCCAGCTCTGGGACCCGCCGAGGACGTCGTTCTGCTTGGCCCGCTTGTAGAGCAGGTGGGGGTCGGCGTCCCAGGTGAAGCCGACCGCGCCGTGCACCTGGATGTTCTCGCCGGTGACCGCGACCGCGGCCTCGCCGGCGGCGGCCTTGGCGATGGCCACGCTGCGGCGGCGGTGCTCGTCGTCGACGTCGGACGACCAGGCCGCGAAGTGCACCCCGACCCGGGCCATCTCGGTCTGGTGCAGCATGTCGACCAGCTTGTGCTGGATCACCTGGTGGGACGAGAGCGGCACGTCGAACTGCACCCGCGCCTCGGCGTAGGCGATCGCCATCTCGAGCGAGGCGTCGCAGACCCCGACCAGCTCGGCGGCCAGCGCGACCGCGGTCGTGTCGGCGATGTCGTGCCAGACCGCGGTGTGATCGCCGAGCGGTCCGACCGGCTCGGCCGCCGTGCCGTCGAGATCGAGGCGGGCGGCCCGCCGGGACGGATCCATGGTCTCGACCACGGTCATCTCCGGCTGCTCGACGAGGAACGATCCGATGCCCTCCTGGGTGCGGGCGGCGACGATGACCCAGTCCGCGGTGGCGCCGTCGAGCACGAGCGGCTTGAGCCCGTGCAGCACCCACCGGCCACCCCTGCGGGTGGCTCGGGTGCGGACGCGCTCGACCGGATCGCCGTGGCCGAGCTCCTCGAGGGCGACGGTGCCGGTGGTCGTGCCCGTCGCGAGGTCGGGCAGGAGTCGATCGAGGCCCAGGGCGAGGGCGGCCGTGGTGGCGCAGACCGATGACGACAGGAACGGCCCGGGCAGGGTGACCCGGCCCATCTCCTCGAGGACCACCACTGCGTCGACGAGGCCCAGGCCGAGCCCGCCGGACCGCTCGGGCACCAGCAGCGACGGCCAGCCCAGGGCGGCGAAGCCCTGCCACATCCTGTCGATCGCCGCGTCGTCCCCGTCGATCATGGCGCGGAGCCGGCCGTCCTCGGCGAGGTCGGCCAGCAGGTCGCGCACGCTGGCCCGGAGCGCGTCCTGGTCGGCGGAGAAGGTGAAGTCCATGACCGCGGCGATCCTCTCGACGGCGCTGGACCGGGCCAGCTCCAGAAGGTGACACGCATGTTATATTCGCCCGATGGACTTCGCGTTCACGGCCGAGGACGAGGCGTTCCGGGCCGAGCTGCGCGAGTGGCTCGACCGCGAGCTGCCCCAGTTCCTCGACGACTGGTCGCGGCGACGGGCGACGAGGATGCGGTCGACAGCTTCGATCGCACCCAGGCCCGGCGCAAGGACTGGCAGCGCCGGCTCGACGAGGGCCGATGGGCCGCCATCAACTGGCCGAAGGACTGGCACGGGCGCGAGGCCACTCCGGTGCAGAACGCCATCTACGCCGAGGAGATGGCCCGGGTGCGCAGCCCCGGCATCTACAACACGAACGGCATCTGGCAGATCGGCCCGATGATCCTGCAATGGGGCACCGAGGAGCAGCAGCGGCAGTGGCTGCCGGGGATCCTGTCGGCCGAGGAGCACTGGTGCCAGGGCTTCAGCGAGCCCGAGGCCGGGCTCGGACCTCGCCAACATGCGCTGCACGGCGATCCTCGACGGCGACGAGTACGTCGTGAACGGACAGAAGACCTGGATCTCCTCGGCGCACCTCGCCCGGTGGGGCCTCTTCCTGCTGCGCACCGACCCGACGGCCATCGACCGCGGCGCCAAGCACGAGGGCATCACCGCGTTCGTCATCGACATGGACACGCCCGGCATCGAGTGCCGGCCGATCCGTGACATCACCGGCGACACGATGCTCAACGAGGTGTTCTTCACCGACGCGCGCGATCCCGGTCGACCACCGGCTCGCCGGTGAGGACGACGGCTGGAAGGTGGCCATGAGCACGCTCGGCCACGAGCGGGTCGGCACGGCCGGGCTGTCGATCACCATGGCGGCCGACCTGCGGACGATCATCTCGCTGGCCCGCAGCGAGAACCCCGACGCCCTGCGCGACCCGGAGCTGCGCGAGCGCATCGCCCGGGTGTTCATGGAGATCGAGCTCACCCGGCTGCTCAACTACCGGGCCCTCACCAAGATCCTCAAGGGCCAGCCCAACTGGCCCGAGGTGCCGCTGGCCAAGCTGCAGTGGTCGCGGATCGTCACAGCTGATCGCCGAGCTCGCCGTCGACCTGCTCGGACCCGGCAGGTCTGCTGGCCCGGGGTGGCCCGGACGCGATCGACGGCGGCAAGTGGGCCCGCAACTACTCGTGGCAGCGCTACACGTCGATCGGCGCCGGCGCGACCGAGATCCAGAAGAACATCATCGCCAAGAAGGCCATCAAGCTGGCCCGCGCCACGTGACTGCAGCTGCGGCTCCGGCGTCGACGGTCGCCGAGCTGCTGGTCGGGCGGGCCGACGACGATGGGATCGGCCTCGTGGCCGGTGACGACGAGTGGACCTGGCGCGAGGTCGTCGAGCGCAGCACCGCCATGGCCCGGTGGCTCGTGTCCCGACGCGCGCCCGGCCCCTTCCACGTCGGCGTGCTGCTCGACAACACGCCCGACTACCTGTTCACCCTGTTCGGGGCCGCCCTGGCCGGCGCCGCGGTCGTCGGCATCAACAACACCCGTCGCGGCGCCGAGCTCGCGCGCGACATCCGGCACACCGACTGCCAGATGGTGATCACCGATGCCGACCACGCCGAGCTGCTCGACGGGCTCGATCTCGGTGGCATCCCGGTGGTGCACGGCGACGACATCGACCTGTCGGACGTCGAGGGTGAGCTGCCGCGAGCCCCCGAAGGCCGACGACCTGTTCCTGCTGATCTTCACCTCGGGCTCGACCGGCGCGCCCAAGGCCGTGCGCATGACCCACCGGCGCGCCGCCGGCATGGCCGCCGGGTCCACCTGGCTGGGCCGCGACGACGTGCTCTACAGCGCCATGCCGTTGTTCCACGGCAACGCGCTCAACGCCATCGTCTTCCCGGCCCTGGCCACCGGCGCCACGATCGCGCTCCGCGCCCGCTTCTCGGCGTCGCAGTTCATGCCCGACATCCGCCGCTACGACGCCACGTTCTTCAGCACCGTCGGCCGGGCCCTCTCCTACGTGCTCGCCACGCCGGAGTCGCCCGACGATCGCGACCACTGCGTGAAGTTCGCCCTCGCACCCGAGTCGTCCCCGGCCGACATGACGGCCTTCCGGGCCCGCTTCGGCATCAGCTGCTTCGCCGGCTACGGGTCGAGCGAGAACGCGCTCATCATCTCGCCCGGTGCCGGGCATGCCCAAGGACGCGCTCGGGCGTCCCGCTGGAGGGCACCGACGCGGCCGTCGTCGATCCCGAGACCGTTCGAGGAGCTGCCCGGTCGCCCGCTTCGACGACGGCCGGCCGACTGCTGAACGCTGGCGAGGCGATCGGCGAGCTGGTCGGTCGCAACGTCGTCGGCCGGTTCGAGGGCTACTACAACAACCCCGAGGCCGAGGCCGAGCGCACCCGCAACGGGTGGTACTGGTCCGGCGACCTCGGGTACCGCGACGGCGACGGCATCTTCTACTTCGCCGGCCGGTCCGGCGACTGGCTCCGCGTCGACTCCGAGAACTTCGCCTGCGCGCCGGTCGAGCGGATCCTCGGCCGGTTCCCTCCGGTGCGGGGCACGGCGGTGTACGCGGTGCCCGACGAGCGGACGGCCGACGACCAGGTCATGGCCGCGCTCGAGCTCGACGAGGGCCACGTCTTCGACCCCGAGGCGTTCGCGCGCCTTCCTCGACGAGCAGGCCGACCTCGGCACCAAGTGGGCGCCGCGCTACGTCCGCGTCACCACGCTGCCGGTCGGGGCCACCAACAAGATCGACAAGAAGCCGCTGAAGGCCGAGCGCTGGTACACCGACGACCCGATCTTCTGGCGCCCCGAGCCCGCGCGGCGCCTACGTCCCGCTTCACCGCCGCCGATCGCGACGCGCTCGGAGGCCCGCTTCCGCCAGCACGGCCGCACCCTCGACCGCCCCTGATCAGGATGGACGGGTCAGACGATGCTGGCGCCGGACTCGACCCGGGAGCGCAGCAGCTGGGCGAGCCGCTGGCGGTGCACGACCGAGGTGCCGAACGTGACGCCGTCGAGCTGGGCCCGCTTCATGTAGAGGTGCAGGTCGTGCTCCCACGTGAAGCCGATGCCGCCGTGCACCTGCAGGCCCGAGGCCATCACCCGGCGGGCGGCGTCGCCCGACCACACCTTGGCCGTCGATGCGGCCACCGACGCGTCGGGGTCGGCAGCCGCCAACGACCAGGCGGCGTGGTAGGCGGTCGAGCGCATGCCCTTCGACGTCGACGAGCATGTCGGCGCAACGGTGCTTCACGGCCTGGAACGAGCCGATGGGCTGACCGAACTGCACGCGGGTCTTGGCGTGCTCGACGGTGAGGTCGAGCACCCGCGAGGCCCCGCCGAGGGCCTCGGCGGCCACCGACGCCGCGCCCCGATCGATCAGCGCGGTCGCGGCCTCGGGGTCGTCGACGACGGTCGCGCCGGCCCGGTCGGTCGGGATCCATCCCAGACAGCGGGTGACGTCCATGGCCGGTTCGGCGGTGGGCCGATCGCCCGTGGTGAGGTCGTGGATCACGAGGCGGTCGCCGTGGACGATGACGGCGACGTCGGCGACCGGGGCGTAGGGCACGAGTTGGCGATCGCTCTCGTCGCCCCAGGCCACGGCCCCGATGGCCCCGTTGACCAGGCGGTCCTCCCACGGGGTGCCTCGGAGGGCGGCGAGGGCCAGGATCGTCGACGCGAACGGGGCCGGGGCCGCGTGGCGGCCGAGCTCCTCGAGCAGCACGGCGATCTCGACGAACCCCCACCCCATCCCGTCGGACGCCTCGGGCTGCTCGACGCCGAGCCATCCCTGTTCGATCATGGCGGCCCAGAGGCGCTCGTCGTGCGTCGATCGAGCGTCGACCACGGCTCGGACCCGAGCCGGCGAGGAGTGGTCGTCGAGCAGGTCCCGTGCTGCGGCCCCCAACGCCTGCTGGTCCTCGGAGAGCTCGAAGTCCATGGATCAATCTTCCCGGTTCGGTGGTCCGTGTGCCCTGCGACTGCGGGCCCGTTTTCTGACATTAGTGTCAGATCTCATGGATCTCACGCCGACGACCGAGCAGGAGGAGTTCCGGGCCGAGGTTCGGGGCTGGCTGCGGGCCAACTTGCCGTGGGAGTGGGGCGTCGGCCTGCCGCCGAAGCACGAGGACCTGGCCGACGAGGTGGCGTTCGGTCGTGAGTGGCAGGCCAAGCTGGCCGCGGCCCGACTGGTCGGCGTGGCCTGGCCGGTCGAGTACGGCGGGCGGGGTGCCGGCCCGGTCGAGCACTACATCGTGCAGGAGGAGCTGGCCCGGGCTCGGGCCCCGGAGATCGTGGGGCGCATCGGCATCAACCTGGCCGCCCCGACGCTCATGGCCCACGGCACCACGGAGCAGAAGTCACGGTGGCTGCCCGGCATCCTCGATGCCTCGATCATCTTCTGCCAGCTCTTCAGCGAGCCCGATGCCGGCAGCGACCTGACCAGCCTCCGCACGTCGGCGGTGAAGGTCGAGCGGCGGATGGGTCCTGAACGGCCAGAAGGTGTGGACGTCGTACGCCCAGTTCGCCGACTGGGGGATCTGCCTGGCCCGGTCGAACCCCGACGTCCCGAAGCGCAAGGGCATCACGTTCTTCGTCGTGGACATGCACGCCCCGGGCGTCGACGTCCGCCCGCTCGTGCAGCTCACCGGCGAAGCCGAGTTCAACGAGGTGTTCCTCGACGATGTCTTCGTGCCCGACGACCAGGTCGTCGGCGAGATCGACAGCGGCTGGTCGGTCGCCAACTCGACCCTCTCCCACGAGCGCGGCACCAATCCCCGGCAGCTCGTGATCCACTGCCAGCTCATCGAGGAGCTGCTGCGCCTCGCCCTCGCCAACGGCAGCTACGACGACCACCGCACGCAGCAGCAGCTGATGGAGGCCTACGTCGAGGTGCGGTTGTTCCAGCTGCACAACTGGCGCTCGATCTCGCGCCTGGCCAAGGGACTCGAGCCCGGCCCCGAGGGCAGCTCGCTGAAGCTCTACTGGAGCGAGATGAGCAAGCGACTGCACGAGGTGGTGATGACCGTGCTCGGCCCGGCGTCGCCGTTGTGGTTCGGGGCCGACGGCAACCCCGGCGACGGCGTGTGGCAGCGCTCGTGGCTCTATTACCAGGCGTCGTCGATCTGGGCCGGCACCAACGAGATCCAGCGGACGATCGTGGGCGAGCGGGTGCTCGGCCTGCCCCGGCCATGACCGATGACCCGAGCGATGGGGTGAGCGGTCGCGGGGCCGTCGGGCGCCCACTGGAGGGGTTGCGGGTCATCGACGTCGGCACCCGCATCTCCGCGCCGTTCTGCGCCGGCCTGCTCGGCGAGCTCGGCGCCGAGGTGATCAAGGTCGAGGACCCGAAGTCGGGCGACTTCATGCGCCACATCGGCCCGTTCGTCCCGTCCGATGACGGAGGCGGTGGCTACTCGCTGTTCTGGGCCGTGGAGGGGCGCGGCCGCCAGAGCGTCACCTGCGACCTGCGCACCGAACGGGGTCAGGAGCTGTTCCGCGAGCTGGCGGCCACGGCCGACGTGGTGTGCGAGAACTTCCGCCCGGGGACCATGGAGCGCTGGCACATCGGCCCCGACGACTGCAGCCCCGGGCTGGTGTGGGTGCGGGTGTCGATCTTCGGCCAGGACGGGCCCAACGTCGACCGCCCGGGGCTCGACCGGCTCGGCATCGGCTACGGAGGCCTGCTGCACCTGACCGGCGAGCCCGACCGGCCGCCGGTTCGGCCCGGCGTGACCATCTCCGACTACCTCACCGGGGTGTTCGGGGCGATGGCCGCCATCGCCGGCCTCTACCGCCGCGACATCGGCCGGGGCGGCAAGGGTGCTTCGGGCGAGTCCGGCGCGGATCGTCCCGGTGCGGTGATCGACGCCGCGCTGTACGGATCGATCCTGCGGGTGCTCGAGTGGACGATCGCCGGCTACGACCAGCTCGGCGTCGTGCGCGGTCGCCAGGGGAACCGGCTCGACAACTCGGCGCCCCTCGACAACTACCCGACGTCGGACGGTGCCTACGTCTGCATCGTCGCCGGTTCCGACGCGAACTTCCGGCGGCTCTGCACCGCCATGGAGCGCCCCGACCTGGCCGACGACGAGGCCTGGTCGACCCTGGCCAAGCGGGCGGCGCGGGCCGACGAGATCAACGGCATCGTCGCCGACTGGACCTCGGCGCGCACCGCGGCCGAGGTCGAGGCCGCCTGCATCGCCTGTGACGTCCCCGTCGGCCTGGCCTACACCGCGGCCGACATCGCCGCCGATCCCCACATGATCTTCCGCGAGGACCTGATCACCATCGACGACCCGGTGCTCGGCGCGGTGAAGCAGCAGGCCCCCTTCCCCCGCTACCAGGGCGAGGAGCCGCCGATCCCGTCCGGCGCCCCGGAGCTCGGCGCCGACAACGATTCGGTGTGGGGTGCCCTGGTCGGCGAGGCCGAGCTCGAGCGCCTGCGCGCCGACGGCATCGTCTGACCCACCCACCGGCCGTCCGCCGAGGATTCGTCCCCTCCTCCCCGGGAGTAGGGTGACGTGCATGTCAGAACTGGCGCCGGTGGTCAGCGGGATGTTCGACGACGACGGGTTGATCGGCGGCTCGTGCGGCGACTGCGAGCAGCGGCACTTCCCGCTCGCGGGGCACTGCCCGTGGTGCGGGTCGGCGTCGGTGTCGTCGGTGCGGCTCTCGACCGAGGGGCAGCTCTGGTCGTGGACCACGGTCAACAGCGCACCACCGGGATACGAGGGGCCCGTGCCCTTCGGCTTCGGCGTGGTCGAGCTGGCGGCCGACGGACTGCACGTGGTGACCCTGCTGACCGAGACCGACCCCGACCGGCTCTCGGCCGGCGACGCCATGCGCTTCACGACGGTGCCGGTGAGCGACGAGGCCTCGGGGTGGGCCTTCGAGCCGAGCGGAGCGAGCGCGTCATGAGCGGCTCGGGCGTGCAGATCGCCGGCACCGGCATCCACCCGTTCGGTCGCCACGGCGACCTGTCGGCAACCGCGATGGGGGCCACGGCCGTGCGCCGGGCGCTCGACGAGGCCGGGCCCGGCACCACGTTCCAGGCCGCGTTCTGCGGCACCGCCTACGGCGGGGTGGCCGCCGGGCACCGGGTGCTCGGCGAGCTCGGCCTCACCGGCGGCCCGATCATCGACATCGAGGCCGGGTGCGCGTCGGGCGCGGCGGCGCTGTCGATGGCCGCCGGCGCCATCCGGGCCGGCCAGTACGACACGGTGCTCGTGTTCGGCATCGAGAAGATGCCCAAGGGCATCATCCGGTCGAGCTTCTTCGACCCCTGGCGCGAGCAGGCCGGGCTGGCCGCCACGCCCGCGTACTTCGCCCTGCGCGCCCAGCGCCTGATGATCGACGCCGGCATCAGCAAGGAGCAGCTCGCGGCGGTGGTGGTCAAGAACCGCGGTCAGGGCGTGCACAACGAGAACGCCATGTTCCGCAAGCCGGTCACCGTCGACGAGGTGCTGGCCTCCAAGGTGGTGTGCGAACCGCTGCACCTGTTCATGCTCTGCTCGCCCAACGAGGGCGCGGCGGCGGTCGTGCTGCGGGCCGGCGACGGAGGCGTGCAGCTGCGCGCCGCCGCACTGCGGAGCCACCTGCCGGGTCACGTGCTCAACGAGGGATCGCCGTTGTCGGGCCTCGTCGACCGCAACCCGGTCCCGCCGACGGCGCTGGCCGCGGCCGACGCGTACGAGGCCGCGGGCCTCGGCCCCGACGACGTCGACGTGGCCGAGTGCCAGGACACCGACGCGGCCCGCGAGCTCCTCGCCTACGAGGAGCTCGGCCTCTGCGGGCCAGGGGAGTGCGGCAAGCTGCTCGACGAGGGCGCCACCGCGATGGGCGGCCGCATCCCGGTGAACCCGAGTGGCGGCCTGCTGTCGAAGGGCGAGCCTCTGGGCGCGTCAGCGGTCGGCCAGGTCGTCGAGCTGACCCACCAGCTGCAGGGCCGCTGCGGGCCCCGCCAGGTCGAGGGCGCGCAGGTCGCGCTGGCTCAGACCGTCGGCCGCGGCGCCAACGCCAGCGTCACCATCCTCAGCCGCTGACGTTCCCGTCGTTCGAGCGGCGGTGCCACGCGGGCCGGGAGAATTCTCCGGCGGCGATGTCAAGGTGGAGCGCACCCGATCGACGCATCGGTGGACGTGAGGCAACGGGCCGCACGCCGAACAGCAGAAGGAGCATGACGTGCGATTCCTCGGATACACGCTGGGAGACGAGTCGGTGCCGGTCGAGCCGCCGAGCCCCGAGCTCTTCGAGAAGATGGGCGAGTTCATGGCGGAGGCGACGGCGGCCGGGGTGATCGTCGCCACGGGCGGCATCGCTCCCACCGCCATGGGAGCCAAGATCACCCTCAAGGACGGTGCCTTCACCGTCGTCGACGGTCCCTTCGCCGAGGCGACCGAGCTGATCGGTGGCTGGGCCCTGCTCGAGTGCCGCGACCTCGAAGAGGCGGTCGAGTGGTCGAAGCGGTTCGTCGGCGTCCTGGGCGAGGGTGAGGTGCGCGTCCGCCCGGTCTTCGGTCCTGAGTAGCACACCGATCCGTCGCGACGGAGGGCGACCAGTCGATGGGGCCGTGGTTGAATCGGTGGGGTGACGGCCACCGATTCGACCGCGGCCATCGAGACCGTCTACCGCATCGAGTTCCCTCGACTCGTCGCCGGCTTGGCGCGCTACGTCGACGACATCGGGCTGGCCGAGGAGCTCGCGCAGGATGCCCTGGTCGCCGCGCTCGAGCAGTGGCCCCGTGACGGCATCCCCCGCAACCCCGGCGCGTGGCTGATGACGGTCTCGAGGCGCAAGGCCGTCGACCGGATCCGCCGTGACCAGACCTTCGAGGCGAAGCGGCCGCTGCTGGCGGTGCAGACCGAGGGTCGGGCCGACGACCACGGGTTCCGCGACGATCTCGACCAGGAGCCCATCGAGGACGACCGCCTGCGGCTGCTCTTCGTGGCGTGCCATCCCGTGCTGTCGGTGCCGTCACGCATCGCGCTGGCGCTGCGACTCCTCGGCGGGCTGAGCACGGCCGAGATCGGTCGTGCCTTCCTGCAGTCCGAGTCGACGGTGGCCACGCGGCTCTCGCGGGCCAAGAACGCCATCGCCGAGGCGGGAGTCCCGTTCGAGGTGCCGACCGGCAGCGATCGGGCCGCTCGGCTGACGTCGGTCCTCGAGGTGATCTACCTCACCTTCAACGAGGGGTACTCGGCCACGGCCGGCGACGACTGGACGCGTCCCGACCTCTGTGCCGAGGCGCTCCGGCTCGGTCGCCTGCTGGCCGCGCTCTCGCCCGACGACCCCGAGGTGCACGGGCTCCTGGCCCTGATGGAGCTCCACTCGTCGCGGCTGGCCGCCAGGGTCGGCCCCGATCAGGAACCGGTCCTCCTGCTCGACCAGGATCGCCGCACCTGGGACCGCCTCCTGATCACCCGGGGTCTGTCGTCGCTGGAGCGGGCCGGGCAGCTGACGGACGCGCCGGGTCCCTACGCGCTGCAGGCCGCCATCGCCGCATGCCACGCCCGGGCCTACCACCCGGAGGACACCGACTGGGCCGAGCTGGTGCGCCTCTACGACCTGCTGGCCCAGGCCATGCCCTCGCCGATCGTGGAGCTCAACCGCGCCGTCGCGGTCTCGATGCGCTCGGGGCCCGCCGCCGGGCTCGAGCTCGTCGATGTGCTCCGCGACGGCGGCGCCCTCGAGCAGTACCACCTCTTCCACAGCGTCCGTGGTGACCTGCTGGCCAAGCTCGACCGCCACGCCGAGGCCCGGGAGGAGTTCGAGCTGGCCGCCGCGCTGGCCAGGAACGCGAGGGAGCGCGGGCTCTCCGAGGAGCGGGCCCGGGTCAGCGGGAGCCGCGCCGACGGCGCCGATTGACGAGGGACGGCCGCCGCTCGCCGCACGCGATTTGCTCTAACACTTGTGTCAACTAAGGTCGCGCACCATGAGTGATGTCGTCATCGTCGAAGCCGTGCGCACGCCCGTCGGGCGGCGCAACGGTGGCCTGTCCACCTTCCACCCCGTCGACCTGCTGGCCACCGTCCAGCAGGCCATGATCGACCGGTCGGGTGTCGATCCGGCCGACGTCGAGCAGGTCATCGGCGGCTGCATCAGCCAGGTCGGGCCACAGGCGTTCAACGTCACCCGCACCGCCTGGCTGACCGCCGGGCTGCCCGTCTCCGCCGCCTGCACCACGGTCGACAGCCAGTGCGGCTCGTCGCAGCAGGCCACCAGCATCGCGAGCAGCTTCATCTCGTCCGGCATCGTCGACGTGGCCGCCGCGTGCGGGGTCGAGGTCATGAGCCGGGTGCCCATGGGGGCGAGCCTGGCCGGGGGCAAGTTCGGCAACGCCGTGCCCAAGACCTACTTCGCCCAGCACGAGTACACGACCCAGTTCGAGGCGGCCGAGCGCATCGCCGAGAAGTGGGGCATCACCCGCGAGGAGCTCGACCAGCTCGGCGTCGAGTCGCAGCGGCGCGCCGCGGTGGCGTGGGACGAGGACCGCTTCGGCACCCAGATCGTGCCGGTCGACGCACCCGTGCTTGGCGATGACGGCAAGCCCACCGGCGAGACCACACACGTCACCCGTGACGAGGGCCTGCGCGAGACCACCATGGAGGCGCTGGCCGCGCTGAAGACCGTGGCCCGCGAGGAGAACGGCTACCACACGGCCGGCACCGCGTCGCAGATCTCCGACGCGGCCGCGGCGGTGCTGCTGATGTCGTCCGACAAGGCGGAGGCGCTCGGCCTCACGCCGCGGGCCCGCGTCGTCGACAGCTGCCTGGTCGGCTCCGACCCCACCCTCATGCTGACCGGCCCGATCGACGCCACCCAGCGACTGCTCGACCGCACCGGCCTGTCCATCGACGACATCGACGTCACCGAGATCAACGAGGCCTTCGCCTCGGTGGTGCTGGCCTGGGCCAAGGAGCTGCAGCCCGACATGGCCAAGGTCAACCCCAACGGCGGCGCCATCGCCCTGGGCCACGCCCTCGGCAGCACCGGAGCCCTCCTCATCACCAAGGCCCTGCACGAGCTCGAGCGCACCGACGGCGAGTACGGCCTGATCACCATGTGCTGCGGCGGCGGCCTCGGCACCGGCACCATCATCCAGCGGATCTGAGCCGGCGAGCCATGGGATCCAACGACGTCGTCCCCGGCCTGACACCTGTCGAGCCGACCGATCCCGAGATCGCCGCGCAGATCATCGGCACCGTCCGCGACTGGGTCCGCAAGGACGTCATCCCCGTCGCCTCCGACTACGAGCACGCCGACGAGTTCCCGACACCGCTCGTCGAGCAGATGAAGGCGTTCGGCCTGTTCGGGGCCAAGGTGCCGGTCGAGTATGGCGGGCTGGGTCTCGACACGGTCACCTACACCCGGCTCATGGAGGAGCTGTCCTACGGCTGGATGTCGCTGGCGGGGGTGCTCAACACCCACACCATCGTCGTCACCCTGCTGAGCCGCAACGGCACCGAGCAGCAGAAGAAGGAGCACCTGCCCCGGCTGGCGACCGGCGAGATCCGGGCCGCGTTCTCGCTGTCCGAGCCCGACGCGGGGTCCGATGCCGCGTCGCTGCGGTGCAAGGCCACCCCCGACGGGGACGAGTACGTCATCAACGGCACCAAGATGTGGGTCACCAACGGCGAGCGGGCGGCGCTGGTCGCGTTGGCCGCCCGCACCCCCGAGGGCATCACCTGCTTCATCTACGAGAAGACCCCGAACGAGTTCTCCGACTCGCTGCAGGTGAGCCGCACCATCGAGAAGCTCGGCTACAAGGGGCTCGAGACCGTCGAGATGGCCTACAACGACCATCGCATCCCGGCCTCCACCGTGCTGGGCGGCGCCGAGAACCTGGGCCGGGGCCTCAACGCCATCCTCGGCGGGCTCGAGCTCGGTCGGGTCAACATCGCCGCTCGCGCCCAGGGCGTCGGGCGGGCGGCCTATGACGCGGCCATGAAGTACGCCTTCGAGCGGGAGACGTTCGGCAAGCCGATCAACCAGCACCAGGCCATCCAGTTCAAGCTGGCCGACATGGCCACCCGGCTCGAGGCATCTCGGCTGATGGTGAAGAACGCGGCCGAGCGCATCGACGCCGGGCTGCGGGCCGACGTCGAGGCCGGCATGGCCAAGCTGTTCGCCTCGGAGATGGCGCTGGACCTGGCCACCGAGGCCATGCGCATCCACGGCGGATACGGCTACACCACCGACTTCCCGGTCGAGCGCTACTACCGCGACGCCCCGCTGATGATCATCGGCGAGGGCACCAACGAGATCCAGCGCATCGTGATCGCCCGCGGCCTGCTCTCGCGTTGGGCCGAGGAGCACCCGGCCTGACCCCGGCTCGACCGTCGTCGAGTTCGAGCCCTCCAGTGGGGCGAACCAATCACCGACTCGGTGGTCAGATCTCCCGCCTGGCGGGATGCCTTCGACATGCGGGTGCAGCGAGGGGAACCGACCACCGTCTTGGTGGCCAGGTCTCCTTGACTGCGCGAGGGTCGATGCATCCCGATCGGGCCGCTCTGATGGCGTCGGGCGGAGGTGCCGGCCCGGCGCTGTGGCTCACTTCGGATCAGTCGGTCCTGCGCGCCCATCGTCGCCGTCATACCCCTTTCGTACGATCTGAGCATGACCACCGAGCGGGCGACGCGTACGGGCCGAGGCGGCATCAGTGCTTGTCGCATGAGCGTTTCCGCGGAAACACTCGACGATGCTGCTTGTCCCGGCAGCGTTCCCGCGGGAGCGTCGCGACTCCCTGATCAACCAGGTGGAACGTCCCGCAGAGCCGGCGTATCGGGGCACCCACGGGCACGGTCAGCCAAGATCAGTCCATGACCATCGAGCTGAGGGACGCGTTCCTGCTGGAGATCGCCGCGGAGGTGGCTGCCGGTCGGGCCACCGCGGCCGAGGCGATCGCGGGAGTCCGCGGATCGGAGCACGACCGCCCTGCCTGGGGGGATCGCTACGACGCGCTCCTTCGACTCCGGACCCTGCTGGCGGATGATGAGTCGCGGGAGGACTTCACCGCCGTCGTAGGCTCGATGCTCGAGACACTCGCACACAGCTTCCTCGTGGTGCTCGACGGCGGGACCAAGCTCTCGTACAACGGCCAGGTCGTGTGGCTGACCGACGAGCACGGCGAAGTAGTGGGCGAGGGTTTGCACGAGTGGCTGCCCAACGCTCTCGATGGAGATTCTGGGATCTCCCCCGAACTGACGGCGAGCACGCCGATCAGCAGTGTCACGAACCCGGCGTTCTGGGCTACGCCGGACAGGGCACCGTCGCAACTCGGCCATCCTCGCGGAAGGCACCCATATCTCCGGACCTGTCGCGTGGAGACGCGCTGAGCGACGAGCGCGTCGCCCTGGTCGCGAGCAGCTTCGATGGCGTTGGAACGGCCTTGAACACGGACGTAATTGCGCGAGAGCTTCTTCGCCCTCCGCGAAGATGTGGCCCGTGGGATGGGAGGCGCTCGATCAGTGGGGTGACGACGTCGCTCGCATCGAACGGTTCCAGACCGGTGTCGCGAACGAGGTATGGAGCGTGCGCGTCAACGGGCAGCTCGCGGTCGGTCGTCTTGGCAGACGCAGCGACGCCGATCTGGCGTGGGAGACCGAGCTGCTGCGATACCTCGACCGTCAAGGGATGACAGTGCCGGTGCCGATGCCGACCGCGGAGGGGCGAGACTTCGCCGACGGCCTCGTGGTGATGACGTACGTGGAGGGCGGGCCGCCCGAGACGGGGGCCGACTGGGGTCGCGTCGCCGACACGCTCCGCCAGCTGCACCGATTGACGCAGGGCTGGCCGCAGCGCCCGGGCTGGCGGTCGTCGACCGACCTCCTGCACGCCGATACCGGGACGAAGGTCGACCTCAGCGCGATGCCGCCTGAGGGTGTCGTTCGATGCCGAGCAGCGTGGGCGCGGCTCACCGGACGAGAGCGGTGCGTCGTCCACGGCGACCCCAACCCAAGCAACATCCGTATGACTGCGGATCGGGTCGCGCTCATCGACTGGGACGAGTCGCACGTCGACGCCCCTGACCTCGACCTGGTGCTGCCCCACAACGCGGCCGGTCTCGACGATGACGCGCACGATGTTGCCGCGCAAGCATCGGCCGCATGGGAAGCCGCCGTCTGCTGGGACCCCAGCGGGACCGACGAGTTCGCAGTCAACCGGCTCGCCGAGGTTCGAGCGGTCTAAGCAGCAGAAGCGAATCGACAGAGCGCACCTAACGCCGAACGACGCGCACGTCGAGCCGCCGATCACGGGCGCCTAACCGGCGTTCCGGGGCAGGTTGGAGTTGGGACCCCGACCAACTGACGGAGCTGAGTCTTTCAGATCGCGATGATCTCCATCGAGGCGTCCAAGGCGACGGCGATCCTGGTGATGTCTTTGCGGTCCGATGTCACCACCAAGTCGCCTCGGGCGAGTGCGCCGACGACGACAGCTGCGTCGATCACGTCAGATGTGTGGGCTCGGCCGCATGCTTGGCCGGCCGCCCGCCCGCGCACCTCATCGAGCTCTTCGATGCGGCAGCCCTTCAGTAGCCGGGACAACTCCGCCTGTGGCCCACCCCGCCACGCCTGAGCAAGTACGCCTGCGGGCACTGTTGGACGGATTCCCCGTTCGAGCGCTCGCCGATGAACCGCCCACACCTCGCGCTGATTCCGTTCCGCTGCGACCAACGCCCCCGTGTCGTAGGTGACCCCGCCCACGACTCAGCTCGCTCGTCGAGCAGCGTCGAGCACGCGGTCCAGGAGGGTGTCCGCGGCGGCCAACTCCTCAGCCGTCAACTGTCCGTGGTCGGCCTCCCACTCGCGAACGGCATCGAGGCCGGCCTCAATCGCGAGTTCGTTCCCGGCGGCGTGATTGAGCCACGCCGACACACTGACCCCAGCTCGCTCAGCTGCGCGGGCGACCTCGTCCGCGATCGTGTCGTCGAGCGCGATCGAAAGCTTCCGTACGGTCATGACGGAAACGGTAGTACCGTCTTCCTACCATCGCAAGGGTGACGCACAGACCCGGCGTTCTGGGACGGTTGGGCCTTGGACTCCGGTACTACGCTGCGTCGGAAGCACCATGGGGCATGAAACGTCGATGCGCCGCTGCTTCAATCGGTGAGGAACGTCGAGCCTGTCGGAGACCTCGGTGTGGCGAAGCGTGGACTCGGAGGTCGAGTGTCTTGACCACGGATGACGAGACTCCACAACCAGGCCAGACCACGCTGAGCAAGACCCGGATGGAGGCGTTCAGCGACGGTGTCTTGGCGATCGCCATCACCTTGCTGGTACTCGATCTCGCAGTGCGTCCCCCAGGCACACCGCTGGAGCAGTTCTGGCGGGCGTGGCCGTCGTACCTGGCCTACGTCGTGAGCTTCCTGACGATCGGCGCGGCCTGGATCGCCCACAACGCACTTACTGATCGACTCGATCGGGCCGACACGATCCTGCTACGACTGAACCTGCTGTTCCTCCTGTGCGTCTCGTTCCTCCCGTTCCCCACCCGGCTCGTTGCCGACTCGCTCCACGAGACCACCGACGGGGAACGCGTTGCAGCCGTCGTGTATGGACTCACCCTGCTGGCGATCCGTCTCACGTTCTTCGTGATGGACGCCTACACCCGCCACGAGCACCTGCTGGTGTCGGGTGTGGACGACCCCGACCTGGACGAGGAACGTCGGAAGTTCCGCTTCGTCGTCGCCGGTTACACGATCACCATCGTGATCGGTGTCCTCCTCCCGATCGCCGCGATCGTCCTGTACTTCGGCATCGCGGTTGTGCTGGTAGTGCCATTTCGGGCTGTCGCTCGGGTGATCTCGGGGCTGCGCCGGAAGTGACGCGGCAGCTCCCCAACCTCGACCGCGTGTGACCGTGGCATAAGGGCCGCTATGGGACAGTGCGAATGTCACCTGAGGCGGCACGAGTCCGGACTTCCGGCCCTACGTCGACGGCTCCCGCGGGCAGACGATGAGCGCAGCGGGCGCGAGTCGTGGCGCCCGCCCGCCGAGGAGGAGCCATGTCGACAGCGCTCGACCAGTCGCCGGAGATCACCCACCCAGAGGTCACGCGACGTCCGTCGCTGGTGACCCTCACGAACCTGCTGCTCGCGTGCGGTGTGCTGTATGCGCTGTCGTACGTCGTCGCCAACGACGTCATCGCGGCGACGCGCTACGGGGGCTACGACCGAACGTCGCAGGCCGTCAGCGAGCTGTCGGCCACCGGCGCGCCGACGAGGACCTTCCTCATGGTCATGCTCCCGATCTGGACGGCGCTGATGATCGCCTTCGGCATCGGCGTCCGGCGGTCGGCCGACGGAAAGCGGTCGCTGCGCATCACGGGCGGGCTCCTGGTGGCCTTCGGCATCACCGGAGTGCTGTGGCTTCCGTTCCCCATGACCTCACGCGACGAGATGGTCAGAGGGGCCACGGCCGCCAACGATGTCGGGCACATCGTCCTCACCGCGGTGACGGTGCTGCTCATCCTCTCGCAGCTCGCGTTCGGCGCGGCGGCATTCGGCAGGTGGTTCCGGATCTACTCCGCGGTCACCGCTGTGGTGGTGCTCGTGTTCGGTGGCCTGACGGGCCCGCAGGCGGCCAAGGTCTCCGAGGGGCTGCCCACGCCGTGGTTGGGCACCTTCGAGCGCATCAACATCGGGGCGTGGCTGCTCTGGATCGCCGTGCTGGCGATCGTGCTCATCCGCCGCGGGATCCCTGTCGCTAGGGGCGTTCCTGCTCGAGGCGGCGGCGATACGCCATCGGCAGCAGCTCGATGAGCTGGCCGTCGGGGTCGCTGACGACGTAGGCGCCCATCACGGTGGTCAGCACCTGGCCACCTCGCTCGGGCACCATGGCCAGCGCCGCGTCCATGTCCTCGACCGACAGCGAGACGTGGGTGAGCCCGGGCTCGGTGAATGGCCGCGGCCGGGCCGGCGGGTTGCCGGGGCGGTCGAAGTGGATCAGCTCGAGCACGAACGACCCGCGGGTCAGATAGATCGCGGTCAGGCCCAGGGGCGGCTCGACCGAGAGCAGTTGGCTGGTCGGCTCGTCCGGCACCTCCAGCGCCCGATCGAGCTCGAACCCGAGCACGTCCTCGTAGAACCGCCGTGACCGGTCGAGATCGGTGACGCACAGCCCGACGTGGTTGACGACGATGTCCTCGCCGCCCGGGGAGTCGATCGAGTCGTTCATGCGCGGTCTCCCTCGGCGCCCGTCGCGCCTCCCTGCTCGGCCTTGACCGCGGCCATGCCGCCGGCCTGACGGGCTGCGACCCGCGACGTCGCCGTCGGGGTCGCGGACACGAACTGGTGCATCCAGAAGTGCAGCTGCCAGGAGTCGCGCTGGCCCATGCGGTCGAGCATCCCGTTGATCGAGCGCTTGATGGCCTCGGCGGTCAGCGGCGGGACGAGGGCGACGTCGTCGGCCATCGACCGGGCCTCCGCCCACAGGTCGTCACGGGCGACCACCCGGTTGACCAGGCCGAGGCGCTCGGCGGTGGGCGCATCCCACTTCTGGGCGAGCAGCAGCAGCTCCTTGGCCTTGCGGGGCCCCACCTCCCACGGCTCGACCAGCAGCTCGACCCCGACGCCGGACATGCGGGCGACCGGGTTCGAGAACTGAGCGTCGTCGGCCGCCACGATCAGGTCGCACATGCACGCCAGCATCAGGCCGGCGGCCGAACAGGCGCCCTGCACCGCAGCGATGGTGATCGGTCGGGTGTCGCGCAGGCGCACCATGGGCGCCCAGTAGCGGGCCAGCTCGTGGCGGAGGCGCCCTTCCGGGGTGGCCCGCTTGGCCGCCCACGGCTCCTCGGCGGCGAGCAGCTCCTTGAGGTCGTGGCCGGCGCAGAAGTGCCTGCCCTCGGCCCGCAGGACGACCACCGCGATCCCCTCGTCGGCGTCGATCTGGTCGAGGCATTCGTCGAGTTGGTCGATGCTGGCCGCGTCGAGGGCGTTGGCCGCCTCGGGGCGGTCGAGCGTGATGGTGGCGGTGGCGCCGTCGACGGCGAGGTGCATGGTCTCCCTCTCGATCAGTGCGGGTCTCCGCCGTCACCCCAGGTGGGGGACGACCTCCTCGGCCAGCAGGTCCAGCGTGTCACCTTCGCCCCGGTCGGAGGGCAGGAAGATGAACTGGTCGACGCCTCGCTCGCGCATCGCGCCGATGTGGTCGACGAGCATGACCGGCGTTCCGACGTACCCGCCGACGTCGACGTTCCAGCCCGGGCCGGGGTAGCGATGGCCGGCCCGCTCGCGGGCGGCGGTCAGCGCCGCGTCGTCGGCAGCCAGCACGAGCACCGCCTCGTGCGACCGCTGCAGCGTGGCGGGGTCGCGGCCGATGGCCTCGCACGCCTGGTCGAGCACCTTGCCCTTGTGCTCCCACTGGTCGAGCCCGTACGTGGGCACGTTCCACACGTCGGCGTACCGGGCGACCAGGGGCAGGGTGTGCTTCTCGCCGATGCCACCGACGTGGAGTGGGGGACGAGGCTGCTGGACGGGGGCGGGCAGGCTGGGCAGGCCGTCGAGGGTGTAGTGCTCGCCGGCGTAGTCGAACGTCTCATGCGTGAGCATGCCGTCGACGATGGCCAGCGCCTCGCCGAGCTGGGCCGAGCGCACGGCCATCGAGCCGAACGGGATGCCGGCCTGTCGGTGCTCGAGCGGGTACGAGCCGCTGCCGAGGCCGACCTCGATGCGCCCGTCGGAGATGACGTCGGCGGTGGCGATCATCTTGGCCAGCAGCGCGGGGTGGCGCAGGTTGTTGTCGAGGACGAGGTGGCCCACCCGGAGCGTCGTCGTGCGGGCCAGCAGCGCGGTGGCCAGCGTCCACCCCTCGAGCGCCGGACGGTCGGGGAGCATCGGCGTGTAGAGGTGGTCGTAGAGCCAGAATGACCGGAACCCGAGCCGCTCGACCTGCAGGGCCCGTCCGAGCATCTGCTCGAAGGTGGCCGAGACCTGCGGCAGGTAGATGCCGATGTCGACCGTCATGCCCGCGTATCTGACACATCCGTCATGTCGGAAGCGTAGTCACTACTGTCGTCGCCCATGACAGCTTCCGGCCCCCTTCTCGCCGCGGACGAGGCGCTCACCCACCAGATCGCGGACACCTTCGCCCGCGTGTCCCAGAGCGACCGGGCCTGGACCGAGAAGGTGTGGACCATGGCCGCGGCACGGGATGGATCGCTCAGCGTCGCCTTCGGCCTGGGCAAGTACGTCAACCGCAACGTGATGGACGCCTTCGCCGGCGTGTCGCGGCAGACCGAGCAGTGGACGGTGCGGGCCAGTCGCAGGCTCGCGCCGCGGCCCGAGGCGACCGACGTCGGCCCGATCACCTACGAGGTCGTCGAGCCCCTGCGGCGCACGCGGATCGCGCTGGCGGCCAACGACATCGTCCCGATCAGCTTCGACATCGAGATCGAGAGCGACGTCCCACCGATGGTCGAGGACCGCGAGACCCACGTGAGCCGCAGCCGCTACCGCATCGACGCCGACGTGGTGCGCTTCCACCAGAGCGGCACCGCGGCCGGATGGGTGGCGGTCGACGGCGAGCGCGTCGAGCTCGCGGAGGGAACGTGGGTCGGCGCCCGGGACCGCTCGTGGGGCGTGCGCTACGGCGTGGGCCAGCCGATCGGCGACATCGAGGACACGCCGCCACCGCCTGGCACCTCGACCCTGGTGCTGTGGATGCCCGTCACCATGGCCAAGCCCGACGGCCGCACGTTCACGTTGTTCGCCTACTACCAGCGCCACTACGGCGACGGCTGGTCGACCGGCAGCGCCCAGGGTGCCATCGAGCTGCCCGACGGCCGGCGCAAGCCCTTCCGTGACATCGTCCCGCAGCTGTCCTTCGAGGACGGCAACCGGAGGCTCATCGGCGGCGACGTCCGCTGCGTCAACGCCGACGGCACCGAGCGGGTGCTGCACGTCGAGCCGGTCTCGGCCACCGGGTTCCACCTCGGCACCGGCCTGTACGGCGGGTTCGACGGCCACGTGCACGGCGAGTACCGGGGCGAGCTCGAGGTCGACGGCGAGCACGTCGACCGGTGCGACGAGGTCGAGGTGGCCCACCGCATCCACCAGCACCGCGACTGCATCGTGCGGGTCGAGGACACGAGCGACGGCTCCGTCGGCGTGGGCACGCTGCAGTCGATCGTCGCCGGCCCCCATCCCGAGCTCGGCCTCACCGAGGAGGCGTCATTCAACTAGTGCCGTCCATCTGAAATCTGTGCACTGTCCCAGATCCGGCGGCAGATGTGTCGCGAATCGCGAGTCAACCGCCGCTACTCAGCGCGACCGGCCATGGCCGCTGATCAGATCTTCCGGCGTGGACGCTTCTGTTTGGGCGGGAGCGACCTGGCGTAGGCCGTGCCCCGGCCGACCCAGGTCGCCAGCTGGCGCTTGGTGCGAACGTGCTCGGCGTCGACTCGGAGCCAGCCGTCGATGGGGCGACCCCTCATCTCCATCGGGTAGGCGGCGGTGGTGGAGACCAGGCGGTCCGACTGCGCTGGGGCGACCCGCACCATGATCCCGCCCTGGCGGCTGGCGCTCACCGCCATGTTCCCGCCGACGAGGAAGGCGAGCCCGCCGAACATCTTCGTCTCCGACACCCCCGGCTCGTCGGAGATGAGCTCACGGATGCGATCGGCGAGGTCCTCGTCGTAGGCCACGGTCGAAAGCGTACGGGCATCGGGCTGCCCGTCGACGAGCTCCCGTCAGCGGAGCGTGTCGGCGAGCGATCGGGCCCGCTCGACCAGGGCGTCGGCCTCGCCACCGGGGGCGAGACCGCGCACCAGCTCGGCCAGGTCCCCGACGAGGTCGGCCAGTGTCGCCAGCTCGGCGCTCGGCTCCTCGACCTTGATCTGGGAGAAGGGGAAGGCCACGTTCACCTTGGTGGCGCTGTTGGCGTTGACCGGCGGCTTGGGCTTGTTGGCGCCGCCGGTTCGGGATGAGTTCGATGCGGGCATGGGCGTGCTCCCTCGAGGCTGGATGGGCTCATCGTGCCCGATCCGGTGCGTGGGCGGCAGGGGCGATGGTCCCGAGTCAGCCGGTCCGGGTCAGCCGAGCGTGGCGATGACCTCGGTGGTGTAGGCGAGCACCGCGTTGTCCTCGGCCGGACGCGGGGTCTTGCCCCGGCGGATCGACCCGAGGCGGTCGGTGCGCAGGTTCAAGGCCGTCGAGCGGCACATGGCGAAGACCTCGAACCAGCGGAAGTCGACCAGCGATCGGCCGAGTGCCTGCTCGTGGCGGGCGACGACCTCGTCGCGGGTGAGGAACCCCGGTACCCGCTGGGCGAAGAAGTGCTCGGTCATGGCCTCGAGGGCGGTGAACCAGGCCAGGTCGAGCTCGGCCGGCCCGATCGAGGCCATCTCCCAGTCGAGCACGGCGACCGGCGCGAACGAGTCGTCGAAGATCACGTTGCCGAAGCGGACGTCGCCCCACAGCAGCGAAGGCGGTGGCGGGTCGGCCGGGCAGTGCTCGCGGCACCATGTGAACGACGACGTCAGCGCCGCGGGGGGAGCGCCGTCGAACGTCCAGTCGGTGAGCTCCTCCCACCACTGCACCTCGTCGAGCAGCGATGCGTCGGCGCCGCGCAGGTGGGCGGCGACGGGTTCCCCCTGCCACGGCGTGCGATGGATGCGAGCCAGTGCGTCGAGGAACCCCTCGTGCAGGGTGCGTTGCTGCGTGGTCGTGGCCGCGCCGAGCCAGGGGTCGGCGACCGGCAGCTCACCGGTGTTGTGGCCCTCGACGAGCGGCATGACCAGGAACGGTGCGCCGAGCCAGTGCGTGTCCGGCTCGAGCGTGATGGGGCTCGGCACCGGGACGCCGTGCGCGCCGACGGCGGCCTGTACGGCGACCTGCATGGCGAGGTCGTAGGTCGGGAACAGCGACGGGCCGTCGGGTGGGAGCCGCAGGACGAGTCGCTGCTCGCGCGGCGTGGTGCCGTCCCGGTAGGTCGCGGTGACGAAGATGATCTCGTTGGAGTAGCCGCCGGAAGTGTGGCCGGCCAGCTCGACGGCGAGGTCCGTTGCCGGGATCCCTCGCGCCGAGCAGCTGCGCCGAGAACCACTCGGAGAACGCCCGGTGCACCTCGTCCAGGTCCCTCGTCGCCACTCCGGCCACTCGTCCCATCCGATCTTTCGATCCCAAATCTAACGGTCATGTCATACTAGGCGCCGTGCGTGCTGCGGTGATGGTCGAGAACGATGGTCCCTTCGAGATCGAGGAGCTGACCCCGGTCGAGCTGGGCGATCACGACGTCGAGGTCGAGATCGAGGCGTCGGGGGTCTGCCACTCGGACCTCACCATGCTGGGCGGGCTGATGCCGCCGCCGTCGATCCTCGGGCACGAGGGTTCGGGCGTGGTCCGATCTGTCGGGCGGGACGTCACGCGCGTGCCGCGTCGGCGATCGGGTCATCGCCTCGTTCACGCCCGCGTGCGGCGACTGCTGGTACTGCCGCCACGATGCCGCCCAGCACTGCACCCGCGCGTTCCGCATGGCGACCACGATCCGGTGCCATCGCCACGATGGCACTCCCGTGCTGTCGGCCAGTGGTCTCGGCACGTTCGCCGATTCGCTCCGCACCCACGAGGCTCAGCTCGTCGCGGTGAAGACCGACCTGCCGTCCGACCAGCTGGCCCTGATCGGCTGCGGCGTCACCACCGGGGTGGGTGCCGCGCTGAACACCGCGGATGTCCGGCCCGGCGACTCGGTCGCGGTGATCGGCTGCGGGGGCGTGGGCCAGTTCGTCGTGCAGGGCGCCCGCATCGCCGGGGCCGCGGTCATCGTCGCGGTCGACCCGAGCGCGGCCAAGCGCGAGTTCGCCCTGACCATCGGCGCCACCCACACCGTCGACCCGACCGACGGCGGGATGATCGACGCCCTGAAGGCACTGACGGGCGGCCGTGGCGTCGACGTCGCCTTCGAGGTGGTCGGGCGGCCCGAGCTGGTCCGCCAGGCGTTCGACGCCACCCGCAACGCCGGGACGACGGTGATCGTCGGCATGCCCGCCGTCGACGCCGAGGTCTCCCTGCCGCTGTTCCCGTGGTTCCACACCGAGAAGCGGGTGCTCGGGTGCAACTACGGCTCGGCCCAGGTCCGCCGGGAGTTCCCCCGCCTCGTGGCCCTGGCCGAGGCCGGCACCCTCGACATCGGCGCCGCCGTCTCGAAGGTGCGGCCGCTCGACGAGGTCAACGCCGCGTTCGACGACCTGCGGGCCGGCACCGTCGTCCGCACGGTGCTGCACCCGTAGGACGGCACGCCGATGCCCTCGGAGCACCCGAAGCCCACCGTCGCCGTGCTCGGAGCCGGCGCGGGCGGCATCGCCATGGGCTATCGCCTCAAGCGCTCCGGCTACGACTTCACGATCTTCGAGAAGTCCGACGGCGTCGGGGGCACCTGGCGGGACAACACCTATCCCGGTGCGGCCTGCGACGTGCCCTCGCACCTCTACTCGTACTCGTTCGCCCCCAACCCCTGGTGGAGCCGCACCTACGCCACCCAGCCCGAGATCCTCGCCTACCTCGAGCGGTGCGCCGAGCAGTTCGGCCTGCGTCCCCACCTGCGGACGGGCACCGCGATCGTCCGGGCCGAGTGGGACGGCACGGCGCAGCAGTGGGAGCTGACCGCCGAGTCCGGCGAGCAGTTCCGGGCCGACGTGGTCGTCAGCGGCCTCGGGATGCTCAACGTCCCGTTCGTGCCCGACATCCCGGGGGCCGACCGGTTCCGGGGCCGGGCCTTCCACTCGTCGCACTGGGACCACACCAGGTCGACCGCGGGGGAGCGGGTCGCGTCGATCGGCACCGGAGCCAGCGCCATCCAGTACGTGCCCGCGATCGCGCCCGACGCCGAGCACGTCACGGTGTTCCAGCGCTCCCCGATCTGGATCACTCCGCAGTTCGACGAGGCGTTCACCCCCGAGCAGCAGCGGCGGTTCGCCCGCGTGCCGTTGGCGGCGAGGTGGCAGCGGTTCCGGATCTGGTTGCTCTACGAGCGGGCCCGGTTCGAGGTCGATGCCGACCTGACCGTCATGCAGACGGAGCTGGCCCGCTCCTACCTCGGCCGCAAGATCGAGGACCCGGACCTGCGGGCCCGGCTCACCCCCGACTACCCGGTGGGCTGCAAGCGGCCGCTGATCTCACGGCAGTGGTTCCCCACGCTGACCCGTCCGAACGTGCGGCTGGTGACCGAGCCGATCGTGGAGATCACCGAGACGGGGCCGCGCACCGCCGACGGCGAGGTCCACCAGGTCGACACCATCGTGTACGGCACCGGGTTCCGGGCCAACGAGTACCTGTCCACCATCGAGGTCATCGGCGAGGGTGGACGGCGGTTGCACGACGACTGGCGGGACGGCGCCGAGGCCTATCTGGGCCTCTCGGTCGCGGGCTACCCCAACCTGTTCCTGCTCTACGGGCCCAACACCAACGGCGTGAACTCGATCATCTTCTTCCACGAGATCCAGAGCCGCTACGTCATGGGCGCGCTGCGCACGATGCGGCGTCTCGGACTGGGCGCGGTCGACGTGCGACCGGGGGTCATGGCCCGGTACAACCGGCGCATCCAGGCCGCCCTCCAGGGGACGGTGTGGCTGGCCGGCTGCCGCAACTACTTCACCGCAGCGTCGGGCAAGGTCGTGACCCAGTTGCCCTATAGCGGTGGCCGCTACTGGTTCCGGGCACGGGTCTTCGCGCCCTGGCGCTACCGGTTGCAGCGCCGCCGACGGCCCGCCACCACCGCCACCGCGCCCGCCGGCTGAGTTGTCCGCCCGGGGGAGCTTCGGATCCGGGCTGCGAGGGTCCTGAGCACAGCTCCGCGTTCGCCAGATCAGCCCGTCGGGGACTGTCGCCTCGGCATGGTCGTGTTCCGGCGGCATCGACGTGTCGAGTCGACGCACACCTGCCGCCGTGCAGAAGTGGGGCACCCCTTGATCCCAAATCTGGGCACTGATCGACACATGTCGTGGATTGGTGCCCAGATTTCGCAGAACTGCTGGACTAGGACACTGTGCGCGACGCTCGACTCATTCTCACCTGCGGGTTGCCGGGGGCGGGTAAGACCGCACTAGCGAGGCAGCTGGCCGCGGACCGGAGCGCCGTGCGCCTCACGAAGGATGAATGGCTCTGGGCGCTCGGCTCCACCCCCTGGGACGCGCCGACCCAGGAGAAGGTGGAACATGAACTCTGGCTGCTCGCCCAAGAGATCTTGCGCCTTGGCCTGAGCGTCGTCCTCGATTTTGGGCTCTGGGCGCGGGTCGAACGTGACGAGATGCGATCCGTGGCTCGTGGCCTTGGTGTCGGCGTCGAACTGCACTACCTCGACGTGCCTGCCGACGAACTGTGGCGGCGCATCGATGCCCGGAACTCGCAGCCACCCTGGGACAGTCACCCGATCCGCCGCGCTGACCTCGACGGGTGGCTACAACTCTTCCAGGCGCCCGATGCTGCCGAGCTGGCCTTGTTCGACCCTCCACCAGGATCAACCTGAGCCACTACGGGCCCCTCGCTCAGACGGACCGAGGGCGAAGAAGATCACGATGGGAGCCATGGCGTGAAGGCGAGTGATGTGCCGAAGTAGTGCGCCGACCCGCTTCTGCGGAGTGCCCCAGAACGCGTCGGGCCCGAGCCTGCTGGAAGGTGTCCCCGAACGCCGGGATCGAGAAACCGTCGCCGACGGGCAGATCGGCCCATCGGGGGTGCACGCTGTGGCCGCGGGGCCGCGACGCGGAGCGCTGACTCGCATGCGCGAATGGTTCGGTCTGGTTTTGCCGTGTCGAGCGGCCGCTTCACGGATCGTGACATCCGATTCCGATGTGACTGTTCACAACCCCTTCTCGACGAGACATTTCGCGTGGAGCGAAATCGCCGGGTTCGATCTCGGGCCAAGGTTCCCCGCGAGACGAGTCATTCGCGTCCGACTCGTCGACGGCTCAACGTTGGGGTGCTCAGGGCTACCCGCGCTCAACAGAAGGCCGGTCGAAGCTGACCGGGTGACCGCGGCCGTGCTCGCCCAGCTGAACGAGGAGCTGGCTCGGGCCAAGCAGGCGGAGGGTCAAGCCGTGCGGTCCGATCAAGGCTCGACGACCTGCCCCAGACCGAGGCTTCTAAGGATGTCAAGGGGCTGTTTGCGGAGTGGGCGGGCACGACAGGGGTCTGCCACTGGGTGGGCACGCTTCTAGTAAGCCACGCTGTCCGCGGTCGATGGGTTGGGGTGGGTCGACACGTCGGTCTAGAGGCAGCAGGAGTCGCGCCAGCCGGATACAGGAGCCAGACCCACCCCAGAGCTTGGGGTGATCAGAGGTCGGGTCGGGGCAGGTGCTTGAAGGTTTCGCGGGCGACGTAGCGCTTGAGTGATCGCATGATCTCCGGGGTGCTTCGGCCCTCGGTTCGTCGGCGCTCGACGTAGGTGCGGGTGGGTTGGTGGCTGGCCATGCGGGTCAACACGATGCGGTGCAGCGCCGAGTTGGCGAGCCGGTTGCCGCTGCGGTTGAGTCGCATCCTCCCGTTGGTCTTGCCCGACCCGGCCGGGACCGGCGCCGCGCCGCACAGGTGAGCCCACGCCGCTTCGGAGCGGATCCGTTGGGGTCGGTCGCCGGCGGCGACTGACAGGGTCGCGGCGGCGAAGGTCCCGCAGCCGTAGAGGCTCAGCAGGTCCCAGGCGTGGTCGACGACGATGGGCTCGAGGAGGATGTCGAGCCGTGCGATCTCGTCTTCCAACCCGAGGACGCGCCGGCCGAGCTCTCGCAGGGTGAACAAGGTGATGTAGTCGACCTGGTGGCCGGGGCGGGGTCGCATCCCTGCGGCCTGGCGGGTCAGGTGGTGCACGTTGAGGCCGTGGAACCGGGCCCGGACCTCATCAGGGGCCAAGAACACCAACTGGCGCATCTGGTTCAACGCCCGCACCCGCTCCGAGGCCGCGGACCGTTTCGCGATGAGCAGGACCCGCATCGCTTCGACCGGACCGTCACCGCCTTTGGGCAGCCCCCGGGCCTGGCCCGACAGGGCGGCCCGCGCCGCGGAGACCGCGTCCAGGACATCGGACTTGCCGGCCCGGTTGCGGTCCTTGCGGTTCGGGCAGTCGACCTCGACCACCTCGATGCCCCGGTTGAGCAACGACCGGCACAGGCCGGCCCCATAGGAGCCGGTGCCCTCCACGCCGACCCGGGCGACAGGTCCGAACCGGGCCAGCCAGTCGAACAGCTCGGCGTAACCGGCCGGCGTCGTCGCGAACGACTCGGTCCCCAACAGGGCCCCGAGGTCATCGAGCGCAGCCGCGACATGGACATCGAGGTGGGTGTCGACACCCCCGATCACTGGGCGCGCGTCTTCTACGATGGTCATCGCCATCCCTTCCTTCCATTCAGGTGTCAAGGGGTGGCACGCACTCGCCGGAACGGCGGACCCGACTTCCGCAAGAGCTGCTGTCACAGCTCCCACGAGGTCTCCGCCCGACCGGTGAGTGCCACCTCAATCAGGGCTGCGGACGCTAACCAGCACCACCAACACCACGGTGGATCCCGCCCACCCCATCCTCCCTGCCGGGTGTGTGAAGCACCCAAGGGTGCGCGACTTCCACCATTCGCAGATGGCGAGAAGCTTCGTTGGTTAGAGCGGTACGGCGCCTGTGGCCGGTTCCGCTGAGCCGGGCTCTCGGGGCGCCCGCCGGTCAGCGGGTCGGGTCAGCGGGTCGGGTCAGCAGGAGGCAACCGGGCGACCAGCCCGTCGAGGTCGGCCAACGAGCGCAGGGTGTCGTTGAGGTGGGTGCACGAGTCGGTGCCGACCAGCGAGCGGTGCACCGCCCGCCGGAGATCGCCGAGTGACCAGCCGACGACCTGACCAGCGCTCACCGAGCGCGTTGGGGCACTCGGCGTAGGGCAGCACCCGCGCCTCGGCGTCGACTGCCACCAACGTGCGCGACCCGGCGTCGACCAGGCCGGTGACGAGGTACTCGTGGACGATCGTCTCGTCGCCGTCGTCGGACACGTGGCTGTCGCGGAAGTGGCACTCGAACGGGTGCCGGCCGTCGACCTCGGCGAGCACGTCGAGGCGGCGACGACGTCGCATCCCGCCCGGCCCGAGACGGCCCATCGGATGCCACCCCTCGTCGTCGTCGGCCGATTCCAGCACCGGGGCGAGCGGCCCCACCGACATCGGGACCTCGCCCTCGTGGCGGAGGCCTTCGATGAGCGTGCTGTCGCTCGCCCATCCGGCACAGAGATCGACCCGGGACCGGATGTCGACCACGGGGATCAGCTTCGCCGGTGGGCCACCCGACGCCCGCTGGTGGACCATGTCGTAGCCGGCGACGAGCTGCGCGCCCGGGAAGTCGTCGAGCAGCAGGTTGGTGAGCGACGTCGGGTCGTCGTCCTCTCCGAGCACCTCGGCCAGGCGGCGTCGGAACCCGGGGCCCACGGTGGCGCCGACCAAGCCGACCAGGTGAGCGTCCGGGGGCGCCGACGTGATCTCGAGCAACCCATAGGTCCCGGCATCGACTCGAGCCGTCAACTGCACCGAGTCGACCCAGGTGACCTCACCGTCGGCGCCGGTCGACACGTCGCGGGCTCGCGCATCGACGACGCGCACGGTGTCGGGAGGTGTGGGTCGGACGGTGTCGATGCTCGAGGTCCGGCGAACCGATCCCGGTGGGCGCACAGGTGTCGTCACGAGCGGCGAACGCGGCCCGAGGGCGGCCTCATCCAGGTCCATGGCCGGCAGGGTACTCGCGCGCTCCCCTGGAGCTGACGCTGGTGTCAGATCACCCTCGGTCCGTCGGTCAGCCGGTCAGTTGATCAGGGGGTCGCGTGGCAGACCGAGGATGCGCTCGCCGATCTGGTTGCGCTTGATCTCCGACGTGCCGCCGGCGATGGACATGGCCCGGTGCATGAGCACCATCGTCCCGGTCATGAAGCCGGTCTCGTCGAGGAACGCGGTGTCGGGGCCGGTGACCTCGGCGAGGATGGCCGCGGCCTCGTGGCCGATCTCGGACAGCACGAGCTTGGTGATGTTGCCCTCGGGCCCGGGGCCGCCACCGGCGACGGCGCGGTGCGCGGTGCGCAGGTTCATGAGCGTCATGGCCCGGCTGGTGGCGATGTACCGACCCACCCGCCCGGCCCCGCCGGCGAGCCGTTCGGGGTGGGCGTCGAAGGGCGGGATCAGCGCCTCGCCGGGCATGGTCATGCCGCCCTGCCCGCCGCCGATGCTCACGCTCTCGTTGCCGAGGGTGGCCCGGGCCACGGTCCAGCCGCCGTCGACGGGGCCGACCACGTCGTCATCGGGGACGAACACGTCGTTGAAGAACACCTCGTTGAACTCCGAGCCGCCGGTGGGCATCTTCAGGGGTCGCACCTCGACGCCCTGGGCGTGCATGTCGATCACCATGGTGGTGATGCCGGAGTGCTTGGGGACGTCCGGGTCGGTGCGAACGGTCGCGAAGCCGAAGCCGGCGACGTGGGCGCCGCTCGTCCACACCTTCTGGCCGTTGACCAGCCAGCCGCCCTCGACCCGGGTGGCCTTGGTCTTGACCCCCGCGGCGTCCGAGCCGGCGTCGGGCTCGCTGAACAGCTGGCACCAGATGACGTCCTGCCGCAGCGCGGGCGGAACCCATCGCCTGACCTGGTCCTCGTTGCCGTGCTGGATCAGGGTGAGGATGACCCAACCGGTGATGCCGTAGGCCGGGCGGGAGATGCCGTGCTCCTTGAACTCCTGCTCGATCACGAGCTGCTCGACCGCACCGGCCTCCCGACCCCAGGGCTTCGGCCAGTGGGGCATGACGTAGCCCGACTCGATGAGCGCGTCGCGCTGGGCGTCGGCGTCGAGGGAGCTGATGCTCTCGGCGAACGTGCGGACGGTCTCGGCGATGGCCTCGGCCTCGGGCGGCAGGTCGACGGAGGATTCGCCCTTCACCCCCTGGCGGGTGAGGTCGGTCACGTCGATGCTGGCGGCCTCGGCATCGATGATGGCCTCGAGCGCGGTGGCCCGGCGCAGGTAGAGGTGGGCGTCGTGCTCCCACGTGAAGCCGATGCCGCCGTGCACCTGGGTGTTGAGCTGGGCGCACAGATCGGCGGCGGGCATGGCCAGGGTGGCGGCCGCGGCGGCCGCGCTGGTGAACGGCGCGCCCCCGGCGGCCGCGGCCCGGCCGGCGTCCCACACGGCCGCGGTGGCCAGCTCGGTGGCCACCATCATGTTGGCGCAGTGGTGCTTGACCGCCTGGAACGTGGCGATCACCCGGCCGAACTGCTCACGCACCTTGGCGTACTCGCTGGCCTGCATGGTGCACTCGAGGGCGATGCCGGTGGCCTCGCCGGCCAGGATCGTGCGGGCCAGGTCGAGCATCACCTGACCGGCGCCGGGGATGACCTCGGCGGCCGCACCGTCGAGGGTGATGCGGGCGGCCCGCCGGGTGGGGTCGAGGTTGGCGGGCACGTCGACGGTCGCGCCGCCGGCCCGGAGGTCGACCACCGCGACGTCGTCACCGGTGGCCACGAGGAGGATGTCGGCCAGCCCGCCACCGAGCACCACCCCGGCCGACCCGCTCGCCGTGCCGTCACGCACCACGACGTCGCCACCGAGGGCCACGGCTCCGGCGGTGTCGCCGCTGGCCAGGCCGGGCAGCAGGCGCTCGGCCAACGCCGGGGGCGCGGCGGCGACGAGCACCGAGCTGGCGATCACGGTGGGCACGAACGGACCGGGCGTGAGAGCCCGGCCGAGCTCCTCGACGACGACCAGCAGCTCCGGCAGGCCGTATCCCGAGCCGCCGTGCTGCTCGGGGATGTGCAGACCGAGCCACCCCAGGGCGCAGAGGTCCTTCCAGAACTCGGGGAGCGTCTCGTCGGGCGCCTCGAGCAGGTCCCGGGCGGCCGCGCGGGAGCCGCGCTTCGCGAGGAAGTCCGCGGCGGTCTCGGCCAGGGAGATGTGGTCTTCGGTGATGGCGGTCGACATGGCGGAGCGGTTCCTCTATCTCTCGTGTGTCGCTCGTGTGTGGTGTGCCTCGCTCGTGGCTCCGGTGTCGGAGACCCCGTGCCCGAGGCGTCGGCCCCGAACCGTAGGCGACCCGCCTCGGCCTCCGCTGATCGACGGTCGTGTGGTACGAACCTCCGGTGACCAGCGCTGATCCGTCCATCGTGGTCGAGACCCTCCCGTGGGACGAGTTCCGCAGCCTGCTCTCCTCGGCGGTGGCCCGCGCCGACCTCGGTGGCTCGAGCGGGGGCATCGTGGTGGTTCGCGACGCGCCGGGCGTCGCCGTCGCTCCCGAACTCGTCGAGGCGGCCCGCCAGCTCCCGGTCGTCGTCGCGCTCGACGCTCCGGTCGACGAGCCGCCGCCGTCGGCCCAGGTGGCCGACGTGGTCGCGTCCGACGCCGATCTCGAGGCCGTCGTCCAGCAGGTCGTGACCGGCCCGCAGGCCGCCACCGCGCTGGCCCTGCTGCTCCGGGCCAGTGAGACCCGATCGGTCTTCGACGGCCTGGCCGCGGAGTCGGCGGTGTACTCCACGCTGCAGGGCGGCACCGAGTTCCGGCAGTGGCGAGCCGACCATCCCCGCCGCGAGCGGCCCCTTCCCGATGCGCCGGCGGTGCTCGTGTCGAGGGCCGGGGACACCATCGACATCGTCCTGAACCGACCCGAGGTGCGCAACGCCCTCGACGCCCGCATGCGCGACGAGCTCTGGGAGGCCTTCCTGGTCGCCGCATCGGACCCGACCCTCTCCATCAGGTGGACCGGCGGGGGGCCGACCTTCTGCAGCGGAGGTGACCTCGACGAGTTCGGCTCGTCGCCCGACCCGGCCACCGGCCACCTCGTCCGCCTGTCTCGCAGCATCGGGCTCGCCGTCCACCAGCTGGCTGATCGGGTCACGGTGCACGTGCACGGCGCCTGCGCGGGCTCGGGCATCGAGCTGCCCGCCTTCGCCGGCACCGTGGTCGCCACGCCCGACTCGCGGTTCTCGCTGCCGGAGGTGCAGCTCGGGCTCATCCCCGGCGCCGGCGGCACGGTCAGCCTGCCCAGGCGGATCGGCCGGCACCGCACCGCGTGGCTCGGCCTCAGCGGCCGCTCCATCGACGCCGACACCGCCCTCGCCTGGGGCCTCGTCGACCGCATCGACGGCTCCGCCCCCGGCTGAGCAGAGGGAGCGCGTGCTTCCGTCCGAGGCTGGAGAAGAGTCGGTCGACGGCGCTCGGCGGGGGGCCGGTCGGCGGCGAGCGGCGACTACGGTCGCCGGTATGCCGGCACCGTCGCCCGAAGCGGAAGCCTGGGCCGCGAGCGGGGCCATGGCCCTCACCGGCAGCCGCGACGGCCCGGCGCTGGTCGCGCCCGACGGCGTCGTGCGCCGCATGGCCGATCTCGGGCACCGGCTCGACGTCGACGCCCTGGCGCTGCTCGGCGAGCACGCGGCGGCGCGGGGCCTCTCTCGCGGAGGGCGGATCAGCTGTGGCGGCTCAGCCCGGCTGTTGCCCGCGCCAGATGGTTGGTTGGCCGTGAACCTCGCCCGCGACGACGATCGCGACTCGGTCCCCGCGTGGCTCGATCGGTCCGACGGGTTCGACCCCGGCGATCCCTGGCCGACCGTCGAACGGGAGGTCCTCCACCGTCCCACCGCCGAGCTCGTCGACCGGGCGACGCTGCTCGGCCTGCCCGTGGCCCGGGTCGGCGAGGTCGAGCCGCCCTCGCACGCGGCGGAGGTCGGCGGTCTGCCCCTGAGCGCCGATCGCTCGGGCGATGCGGCGCCGACGACGGTGGACGGGCTGGTCGTGGTCGACCTCTCGTCTCTGTGGGCCGGTCCGCTGTGCGCGCGTGTCTTGGCCGATCGGGGAGCGCGCGTGGTGAAGGTCGAGTCGACCACTCGCTCCGACGGCGCCCGACGGGGGGCGGCCGCGTTCTACGACCGTCTCCACGCCGGCACCGCGTCGGTCGCCCTCGATCTCGGCTCCGACGAGGGACGGGCCGCGCTGGGTCGGCTGGTCGAGCGGGCCGACGTGGTCATCGAGGCGTCCCGGCCCCGTGCGCTCGAAGGCCTGGGGATCGTCGCCGCCGACATCGTGTCGCGCGGGCGGTGCCGGGTGTGGGTGTCGATCACCGGCTTCGGCCGGGCCTCGAACCGGGTGGCGTTCGGCGACGACGCGGCCGCGGCGGGAGGGCTGGTCGCCTGGGACGAGGCGGGCCCGTGCTTCGCGGTCGATGCGGTCGCCGATCCGCTCACCGGGTTGGCGGCTGCGGCTGGGGTGGGCGCGGCGCTGGACGCGGGAGGTCGCTGGCTGCTCGACGTCGCGATGGCCGGCGTGGCCGCCCACGTGGCCGGGTCCGACCGGGGCGTGAGGTGGTTCCCCGACGAACGCCTGAGCGCGGCCGCTCCGGGCGCGCCGAGGGTGCCGGGGACCGCCCCCGCACTCGGCGCCGACAACCAGCGGATCGCCGCTGAGCTCGGTGTGCCGCTCCCATGACCGCAGGTCCGACGGCCGACCGGCCGCAGGGCGGCGGTTCGGTCCTCCTCCGCCACGTCGAGCTCGACGGCCGGATCGTCGACGTCGCGGTGCGGTCCGGCCTGATCGGGACCATCGGCCCCGGGCTGCCGGCGCCCCCCGGGGCATCCGTCGTCGACTGCGACGGCGGTGCCGTGCTGCCCGGCCTGCACGACCACCACCTGCACCTCATGGCCCTGGCTGCGTCGCTCGACTCCGTCGACCTCGGCGCGCCGGAGATCGCCGACGAGCGCACGATGTCGGACACGTTGCGAGCCGCCGCCCGGTCGATGCCCCCGGGCCAGTGGCTCCGTGCGGTCGGCTATCACGAGCGGCCCGGCCGCTCGCTCGACCGCCGGCGGCTCGACGCCGTGGTGGGCGACCGGCCCGTGAGGGTGCAGCACCGGTCGGGCGCGCTGTGGGTGCTCAACTCGCGGGCCCTCGCCGAGGTGGGCCTGCTCGAGGGCGCGTCGCTCCCTCCGGGGTGCGAGGTGGATGACGCCGGCGCGCCGACCGGCCGGCTGCTCCGGCTCGACGCCTGGCTGTCGGAGCGCATCCCTCGCCGCCCTCCCGACCTGGCCCGGGTCGGACGCCTGCTCGCCGGGCTGGGGGGTGACCGGCGTGACCGACATGACGCCGTACGCGGCGGCGGGCCAGCTCGCCCCGATCGTCGCCGCCGTCTCCGACGGTCGCCTCCCGCAGCGTGTGATCGTGACCGGCGCGCCCGGGCTCGACCCCGGCGACGTGCCCGCCGCGGTCGCGACCGGGCCCGCCAAGGTGCTGCTGCACGATCACGACCTGCCGACGCCCGACGACATCGCCGAGCAGATCCGTGGGGCTCGGGCCCATGACCGGGCGGTCGCGGTCCATTGCGTGACCCGGGCGTCGCTCGTGCTCACCCTCGTCGCGTTCCACGACGCGGGGTCGGTGGCCGGCGACCGCATCGAGCACGGTGCGGTCGTCCCTCCGGAGCTGCACGACGATCTCCGTGCCCTCGGGCTGACGATCGTGACCCAACCCAACTTCGTGGCCGAGCGGGGCGACGACTACCTGGCCGAGGTCGACGCCGAGGACGTGCCCCATCTGTGGCCGTGCCGCTCGCTGATCGATGCCGGCATCCCGGTGGCGGCCGGCACCGACGCCCCGTTCGGTCGCGCCGACCCGTGGCGCCTGGTCGACGCCGCCGTCGCCCGGCGGGCGCCGTCGGGCGCCGTGCTGGGCGGGTCGGAGCGCCTCGATCCGCGGGCGGCACTCGATCTGCTGCTGCGGCCCGGGGACCGCCCCGCCGCACCGCCCCGGCGGGTGACCGAGGGTGCACCCGCCGACCTGTGCGTGCTGAGCACGCCGCTGGCGCAGGCGCTCGCGGCGCCCGTCGAGTCGCGGGTGGCCGCGGTCGTCATCGGCGGACGGCTGCACGACCCGGGCCTGACGACTCCCGTCATCGGCGCTCCGACCGCTCGGGCGGTGGATCGGCACGCCGATGGAGGGTCGGCTCACTTCGGTGCGAAGTGCTGACCGGCGTCGAGGCGGATGGTGCTGCCGTTCAGCATCGGGGTCTCCACGATGGCGACGGCGAGCCGGGCATACTCCTCGGGGCGCCCCATGCGCTTGGGGAAGGCCGCGTCGCGGGTGAGGGCCACGGCGAACTCCTCGGGGATGCCCTCGGTGATGCCGGTGCTGAACAGGCTGGGGGCGATGGCCATCACCCGGATGCCGAGGCTCCCGAGGTCGCGGGCCATGGTCAGCGCCATGCCGGCGATGCCGGCCTTGGCCGCCGAGTAGGCGACCTGGCCGATCTGGCCCTCGAAGGCGGCGATCGACGCGGTGTTGATCATGACCCCGCGCTCGTCGTCGATCGGCTCGTTCTGGCTCATGTGCCACGCCTGCAGCCGGTTGAGGTTGAAGGTGCCGATCAGGTTGAGGTCGACGACCTGGCGGAAGTCGTCGAGCGGGTGGGGGCCTTCCTTGCCGAGCGTGCGCTTGGCGATGCCGCCACCGGCCGTGTTGACCGCGATGTGCAGGCCGCCGAGCTGCTCGACGGCGGCGTTGACCGCGGCCTCGGTGCCGTCGGCGTCGAGGAGATCGCACGGGTGGAACGTGCCTCCGAGCGACGCGGCGACCGACTCGCCCGCCGACGTCGGCAGGTCGAGGATGGCCACGCTGGCCCCCTTGGCGGCCAGCGACTCGGCCGTTGCTCGCGCCATGCCCGAGGCACCGCCCACGACCATGGCCTTGCTTCCCTCGATCTCCATAGGTTCTCTGATCCTCCGTGGTGGGGTTGTGGACGAACGGCATTTGTAGCCCGCCTGGTCCCACCGGCCGCAACTCGCGTGCCCGTCGCTCTCGGGCTCACACCCCGGCGTGATGTTCAGTACCCTCCAGCGACCGTCTCGGTCGGACCTGTGCGTCCGCACCGAAGCCCAGACCACAGGAGCGGATCGAACCGATGAACACGATGAAGGATCGGGTGGCCATCATCACCGGCGCCGGGCGCGGCATCGGCCGTGAGCACGCGCTGCTCATGGCGGCCGAGGGCGCCAAAGTCGTCGTGAACGACCTCGGTGGCGACCCCGACGGCACCGGCGCCGACGCGTCACCCGCCCAGCAGGTGGTCGACGAGATCATCGCCGCCGGTGGCCAGGCCGTCGCCAACCACGACGACGTCACCGACTGGGACGGCGCCAAGCGCATGGTCGATCAGGCCGTCGAGGCCTTCGGCGACCTGCACGTGCTCGTGAACAACGCCGGCATCCTGCGCGACCGCATGCTCGTGAACATGACCGAGGAGGAGTGGGACTCGGTCATCAAGGTGCACCTCAAGGGTCACTTCTGCCCGACCCGTCACGCGGCGGCCTACTGGCGGGAGCAGACCAAGGCCGGCAACGAAGGGCTCCGATCCGTCGTGAACACCACCTCGACCTCGGGCCTGTTCGGCAACGTCGGCCAGACCAACTACGGCGCGGCCAAGATGGGCATCGCGTCGATGACGATCATCGCGGCGCAGGAGCTGACGCGGTTCGGTGTGCGGGTCAACGCCATCGCTCCGGCCGCCCTCACCCGACTGACCGCAGGGCTGATGGGGGCGGGCGCGTCCGCGCCCGATGAGGCTGGCCCCATGGACCCGGCCAACATCTCGCCGTTCGTCACCTACCTGGCCACCGAGCACTGCCCCATCAACGGCCGCATGTTCTTCGTGATGGGCGGGCAGGTGCACCTGTTCCAGCCGTTCGCGATCATCGACAAGGTCGAGACCGAGGGCCGCTGGACGGTCGAGGACCTCGAGATCCAGGCCGCCCGGCTCGCCGACGTGCCCTTCCACCTCGGCAACCCCATGGGCGGCTGAGCTCGGCGCGCCCAACCGTGCGCTGACTTGTCACCCCGCGCCGCTCATCACCCGCGCACCGAGCGGGCCGTTCGCGAGGTGGGGTTGTTGCACCTCGGTCTGAGCGATGGCGACGTCGATCGCGTCATCGACGCCGTCCGCTCGAGCGCGTAGGTGCGGACGCACCGGTCTGACGCGAGGGACGTTTGGCCCTAACGGTCGATCGTGCGGTCGTCATACTCCAACGAGAAACCACAGGAGGAATCCATGACCGAATCACCGACCGATCTCATCCAGCAGACCATCGATCGTCTCAGCCGGCTGTCCGAGCAGATGACCAAGGCATCGGAGGAGCAGGCCCGGCAGTTCGACGACCGGGTGAAGGACCTCTTCGACCGCACCGAGTCGGCCACCGAGAAGCTGGACGACCGGGTGAAGGACTTCTTCGACCGCACCGAGTCGGCCACCGAGAAGCTGGTCGAGCGGATCGACGAGGAGTTCCGCACGCAGCTGGCGAGCCTGCGGCGTGAGGTCGCTCAGCTCGAGAAGCGGGCAGAAGCGGCTCGCAAGACCGTCGCCAAGAAGGTCGCGGCCAAGAAGGCGGCGGTGAGGAAGACCGCGGCGAAGAAGGCTCCGGCCAAGAAGGCGGCGGCGAAGAAGGCTCCGGCCCGGAAGGCCGCGGCGAAGAAGGCTCCGGCCAAGAAGGCCGCCGCGAGGAAGACCGTGGCCAAGAAGGCACCGGCCCGGAAGGCTCCGGCCCGGAAGGCCACGGCCAAGAAGGCTTCGGCGCGTCGCTGAGACTCGGCCGCCCGACGACCGCGCGTCAGTGGTCGGGTTGGCCGGGCGCGAACGGCCACTCCTCGAACACCTGGCACCGACCGGTGCCGTCGAAGCGGAGCACCCAGAGATCGAGCCATCGGCTGACGACGGGATCGCCGTAGTCGACGGCGACGCGGACGACGGCGGTGTCACCGTCGACGGCCAGCACCTGCGAGCTCATGGTGAAGACCTCGTCGGGGCCGTCGCGCTCCGCGTCCCAGAACTCGGCCAACCGCGCCGTTCCCGCGATGGGGGTGGCCCAGGGCGAGGGGAGGTAGGTGGCGTCGGCGGTGAAGAGGTCGGCCAGCCCGTCGGTGCCGGCCGTGCGCCACACCTGCTCGTAGCGGTCGACCCAGGCTCGCACGTCGGCGTGATTCATCAGGGCCGACCTCAGGTGAGGAAGTCGAGCAGCAGGTCGTTGATCACGTCGGGCGCCTCGAGCGGCAGCCAGTGTCCGAGCCCCTCGAGCCGCTCGTAGCGCCACGGTCCCTCGACGTGCGCGGCCGACGACGTCATCTGGGCTTCGGTGAGGGCCACATCGCCGGTGCTCCAGATCCCCATGGTGGGGGCCGGCACCGGCGGGCCCTCGAACGGCGCGACCCACGCCTCGGCCGGCGTGTTGGCGCGGTACCAGGCCAGTGCCGCGGTGAGCGCGCCGGGAGCCGACAGGTCGGCGATGCAGTCGTCGATCGCCGGATGGTCCCGGGCCAGGAGGCGGAGCCCCCGCCAGTCGTCGAGCGGCAGGAAGGCCTCGGCCAGCCCCGGAGGCTGGAACAGGAGCATGTACCACCATCGCTGCCACTGCTCGAGGTCGAGCTCGGCGAACGCCTGCGGGTAGCCCGACGCTGATCGCCACCAGCCGCTCGACGACGGCGGGCACGCGTGAGGCGAGGGCCCAGGCCAGCACCGCGCCCAGGTCGTGGCCGACGACGGCGACCCGCTCCCGCTGCACCTCGGTGAGGATGGCGAGCACGTCGCCGACGAGCGTGCTCATGCGGTAGGACTCGATCGCCTCCGGCCGGCCCGACGCGCCGAAGCCCCGCATGTCCGGCGTGATCACCAGGCGGCCGGCGTCGACCAGGGCCCGTCGCTGGTGCACCCACACGCGGGACGAGTCGGGGAAGCCGTGGAGCAGCAGCACCGGCGGACCCTCCGGGTCGCCCTCGACCTCGAACGCCAGCTCGACCCCGTCGTGGTCGACGACCCTCACCCGCACGGCCCGAGCGAGCCGAGGTGCCGCAGCCCGCTCAGCGTGGGGAGGAAGCAGTACGCGCCGCCACGCGTCTGCACGAAGCGGGGGAAGCCGCGCAGCTCGATGGTGCCCGAGCCGACCGGGAGGCTGAAGGAGCTGAACGTCCTGCTCGTTGGCTCCGGCCACGGGGTCGTTGGTGCCGGTGAGGCGCGGGTCCTGGAGGCCGAGGTTCATCCAGTCGTACTGGATCGACTCGAACTGCACGGCCAGGCTGGCGCAGATGAACACCCCGAGCAGCCCGCGCTCGACGCCGTCGTCGGGGTGGGCCGGGTCGAACTCGCTTGCCGTAGGGGATGCCCCGGCGCGCGATGCGGCGGGCGTGGTTGGTGCTGCGCTGCACGATCCGGGCGTTGCGCGGGTTGCAGCGCCGGATGTGGCTGCCCACGGGGCAGCGCAGGCCGGCGTCGTCCTCGTCGTAGTCGAAGTCGTTGAGGTGGTCGTCCGGGACCATCGGTTCGAACGGGTTGGTGGGGCAGAGCGCCAGGGGGGCGCCGGTGCGCCAGCGGCCCATGACCTTGGCCGCCACGACCTCGCGCATGGCGGCGTGGCGGGTCGTGCCCGGCCCCCACCGATCCTCCTCGCCCGGCGGCAGGAGCGTCTCGGCCTCGGGGAGCTTCAGCAGGGTGTCGGCCGATTCGGTGAGGAAGTCCTCGAACGCCTTCACCTTCTGCTCGAGGATGCGGAAGGCGTTGAAGCTGCCGTTGGTGCCGAGCACGTCGGGCTGGGGCACCTGCCAGCGCACGTCCTCGAAGGCCGTGGGGTGGCCGAGGAGCAGGGTGCCGAGCGGGGTGACCGGTTGCTGGTCGACCCGGGCGTCGGGATCGGTGATGCCGGCGACGTTGGGCTGGGCGATGTTGTCCCGATAGCCGAAGTGCACGAGGCCCTGGTCGAAGTTCTCGCCGTCGTGGATCGACAGCACCGCGAACGCCCGGCCGGCGCCGGCGCCGCTCACCTCGGCGGCGATGCTGTCGCGTGTGGTCGGGTCGTCGGCATGGACGGTGACGAGGAGGTGCACGGCGCCGGGGTCGCGGAAGCTCGGGAGCCAGTTCGCGGGAGCGCTCTCGCCGATGTCGCCCAGGCGGACGGCCCGCGCGCTCATGCCCTGGCGGAACTCCTCGGGGAACGTCTGCAGGTGGGCGTCGGGCAACCCGAGCGCGGCCAGGCCGGGGAAGGTGACCCCCACGTTGAGGCACCAGGCGGGCGCGTCGTCCCAGCGCCGGGCATCGGTGACCTGCCTGGCGCGGGACGCATCGCCGCTCGTCGCGTCCCGTAGCCACGATCGGGCGGACGCCACATCGCTCACCCGCAGGACGAGGTGCCGGACGAACCGCTTGCGGTAGCCGCGCAGGATGTTGCCCTGGATGTCGGAGAAGTTGATCACCAGCCGACCTCCAGGCCCTTGCGGATCTGGGCCGCCGACGACCCCGGGTAGCCGCGGTAGAACCCGAGCTCGACGTGGGGGTTGGCGTCGAAGAGGACCACGAGGTCGCGAGGCAGGTTGCGCAGGTCGACGAGGTTCGGGACGAGCAGGGTGATGTCGCGGGGGACCTTGAGCGCGTCGCGCTCGTGCACCCAGTCGATGAACTCCTCGGGGTGCTGCTCGGTCGGCCGGCGTGGCGGGTCCTTCACCAGCTCCATGAGATCGTCGAAGACGTTGCCGAAGAGGGTGATGAAGTCGCGGATGTAGGTCGTGAAGTCACCATCGAACACCGAGAACATGCAGAGGTTCCCCTCGATGATGTCGAAGCGGGCGAAGTGCACGGTGCCGACCGCGTTGAGGCCGGCGTAGAGCTCGTCGGCCGAGCGCGGACACGGCCGCCGCGGCCTTGGCCCGCCCTGCCGCAGTCGGGTCGAGCAGGGGCATGATCAGGTTCATCGTGGTCTGCACGTTCTCGCCGAGCGGTGTCTTGAGCTGGGGCGACGGGGCGACGACGTGGACGCGTCGCTTCCAGAACGCGACGAGGGCCCGCTCGTAGAGCCGCTTCAGGAAGAGGGCGAGCCGCTTCCCGTAGAGGGCGAGCCGCTTCCTGAGGGTCACGGCGGGCCTCCGGTGATCGGGCACCCGGTGCCGCCGCGCCGCCAGCACGACTCCTCGTAGGCGCCCTGGCGCGCCGCCAGGATCGGGTCATCGGAGCACTCGAGGCCGGGCACGACCCGGGTCGGGTTGAAGCTCAGCCGTTCGCAGTCGGCCTCCTGGTCGGCCACGACATCGGTCAGGACGAGCTCTCCCATCAGCAGCCGGGTCTGGGTCTGGTCCCAGATGACCGTCGGATCGTCGATGACGTCGCCCTGCCCGGCGACGTGCATGCGGAGGATGAAGCGTGCCGGTTGCCGGGCGAGCCGCTCGTTCAGCTCGGTGTGCAGGTAGTCCCGGGCCAGCGTGTCCGCGTCCTTCGGGTCGATGGGACGGACGCCGGCCACGGGCTCCCAGCCGAGGCGGACGAAGCGGACGTTGCCCTCGGGGTCGGTGGCCCGGAACGTGTGCACCGCGTGGTACCCGACACGGGTGTAGCTGGTCGGCGTGACCAGTTCGCTCATGTAGACGAGGGCCGAGCGGGCGAAGGGGTGAACGTTCGCGTAGCGCAGCATGCCGGGGTGGCCGGAGGTGGTCTTCCCGGGGTCGGGTTCCGGCGCCGGCGACCGCAGCAGCACGAACTCGTCGAGGATCTTCCGCCATCGCGGCGCCCTCGGCACGACCTCGGGCTGGGCGCACTCGGTGAACTCGAGGAACTGCTCGGGTGTCTGCACGAAGAACACGGGCAGGGTCATCATGATCAGGTCGGCTTCGGCCCCGCTGGCCAGGTGGAACTTGACGGCCATGCCTCGGGCATCCTGCGCGGCATCGTTCTCGACCGGGGAGCCGGAGCCGTTCGAGAAGCGCACGGTGACGGGAACCTTGGGCCCGGCGAACTGCTCCGCCTTGCTGTAGCGCGGCGCGATGTCCGAGGGCTGGAAGTAGCCCTTCACCCCGATGCCGACGGTGTGGATGGGACGGGTCCCCGGCTCGTGGTCCGGGAAGTCGCTGATGATCGCGTCGACGAGCCGGCTGGACAGGTCCGCCCCGCCGACGCCTGATCCGCCCGATGGCCCCGCGGTCGCCCCCGCCATGTCCGTGACCCTACTCCCGGAGGCCGTCCGGATCGAGGGGTGATCGCGATCGGGGATCGCCGGTCGGATCGACCGATCGTCGTTCGCCGGCCAGGGCGGCGACGGCACGCTCGTGCAGCCGCCCGAGGCCGAGTCGCGCGGCCAGGTCGCGGCCCTCGCGGAGCCGTGCGTCGGCTGCTTCCAGCGCCTCGCTCGACGCGTCGGGCTCGGTGGTGGCCCGGCGCCGCGAGGCCTCACCCCAGTCGACCAGCGACCAGGTCAGCAGGACTGGCGCCGGCAACGAGCGATGGGCCTCGACCGCTCCCGCGAAGTGCGCGTCGGCGGCGTCGTGGTCGCCGAGGACCTCGTCGAGCAGGGCGACGTACCCCTGCACCTGTCCCAGCCAGACGGTGCCGTTGTTGGCGTACTGGTTCGCGTAGGGCTCGAGCATCGGCCGCAGGATCTGAGCCGCCCGCCGATCGTCGGCGTTCCACGCCACCCGGGCCGCGGAGCAGACGGACGTGAGCCAGTCGCGGTCGAACGGGACGGACGCGAGGCCATTGGCCAGGAACGGCTCGAGCACGGTCATGGCCTCGTCGGTGCGTCCGGACTCGGACAGCGCCAGGGCCAGACCGAACTTGAAGGTCGGGATGTTCGGATAGTGCTCCGCGGCCCAGGCCAGCGCGTCGATGGTCTCGGCGAGCCGTCCCTGGTGGAGGTAGACGTTGTGGCGCAGCCCGAGGTGGAACACCGGCGCGGCCGGCTGGGAGGCGGCCGCGCCCAGGGTGAGCATCTCGTCGGCCAGCCGCATCGACTCGTCGAGCCGTCCGGCGATGGCGGCGCGGGTGCTCTGCACCAGGCGGGTGTTGTAGGCGTGGTTGACGTAGCGCCCCTCGAGGGCCAGCCCCACGACCTCGCCCAGCGAGTAGTCGGCGAACGCCAGGTCACCGGCCTCGACGGCCGCGTTGAACCCGGGGAAGGCCCAGGTGCCGAGCTCGTAGCGACTCCCGAGCCCGTAGTCCTGGGACAGGTCGCGCATCTCCCTGGCCAGGGCCAGGCGCTCGTCGACGGTGTCGGGGCGCCACATCGTGAGGTTGCGGTAGTGCAGCACGAAGCCGAGGGAGGCCGGGTCGCGCAGCCGGCGGGCGATCGCCAGCGCCTCGTCGGCGAGCAGCACGTGGTCGGCTTCGTCGCCGGCGAGGTAGCGCTCCACGCTGAGGCACGCGGTGAGCTGGGCCCGCTCGACGCTGTCACCCGGCTCGAGCTGGTGGAGCGCCCGCTCGAACACGAGCGACCGCTGGGGGTCGGTGGGCTCGCCCGTCCAGAACACCGTGCGGGTGTTGGCGAGGGCGGCGGCGATCAGCTGCTCGCGGTCGTGCAGGGCAACGGCCATGTCGGCGGCCCGCAGCAGGGTCGAGCGGCCGGCCGGGAGGTGCCCCCGTCGCTGGGCCCGGCCCAGCTCGACCAGGGTGGTGAGCAGCAGGTGGGGGTCGGCCGAGGACCCGAGGCGCTCGATCGCCCGCAGCGCGAGCTGGTAGGAGCTGGCGGCCTCGTCGTAGGCGACCTGGGCCATGGCCCGGTCGCCGGACTCGCGCGCGTAGCGGATCAGCTTGGCCGTGTCGGCGTCGTCGGACGAGCGGGCGAAGTGGAAGGCGAGGTCGTCGAGGTGCTCGGGGATGCGATCGGCGTGGCGGTCCTCGATGGCGATTCCCAGCTCGTGGTGGTGACGACCCCGGCGGTGGACGGGTGTGTGCTGGTAGAGCGCGGTGCGCACGATGGCGTGCTGGAACCGGTAGCGCAGCGGGGGCTCCGGCAGCTCGCGAGACAGGCGCGCCCGGCAGGCCGGGGCCAACGACTCGACCACATCGGTGACCGGGAGATCGAGGGCCCGGGCCAGCACGTCGACCTCGACCTCCGAGCCGGCAGCCGCGGCCATCTCGAGCGTGGTGCGGGTCGAGGCGGGGAGCCGGTAGACCCGTCCCAGCACGACCTCCTGCACCGTCCGGGGCACCGGGGCCGGATCGCCTCCGTCGGGGAACTCGTCCTGCTCGGCCAGCTGCATCATCAGCTCGCCGATGAAGTAGGCGTTGCCGCCGGTCTGGTCGTGGATCGACGCGGCCAGGTCCGGGGTGCCGGCCGCGATGTCGAAGTCGACGAGCAGTCGGCTGATGTCGTCCGCGTCGAGCCCTCCCAGCTCGATGAACAGCACGTTCGACTCGCGCGACGCCTCCTCCAGCAGGTCGGCCAATTCGGGTGAGCGCTCCGACTCGACGTCCCGATACGTGACCAGGATCATGATCGGCGCCGCCGACCGCGCCCGCATCACGTGGCGCAGCAGCAGCATCGTCTCGCGGGTGGCCCAGTGCAGGTCGTCGAGCACCAGCACCAGCGGCTCCTCGGCCGCGGCCTCGAGCCACGAGAGCAGCGCCTCGAACAGGTGGTAGCGCTCGGTCTGGGGGTCGGTGACCCGGCGATGGTCGGCGGTGGGCGAGGTGGCCGCCGGGGCCGGTGCGGGGACCGGGAGCTCGGGCACCAGCCGAGCCAGTTCACCGGGCACCCGCCCGAGGTGCGCGGTCGGGTCCGGGCTCTTGTCGAGGAAGAACCGGAGGGCCTCGGCGAACGGCTGGTAGGGCACGCCGAGGTCCTCGTCGCACCGGCCGTAGAGCACGGTGGCGCCCTGGCGATGGGCGTCCTTGGCCGCTTCGCGCACCAGCCGGGTCTTCCCGGCTCCGGGCTCACCACCGACGAGGCCGACCACCAGCTCGCCGGCCCTGGCCCGGGCCCACAGCTCGGTGATGCGGGCCTGCTCACGGTCCCGGCCGACCAACGGGAATCGATCGCTGCGGGCCAGCGTCTCCGGCAGCGGTGTGCGTGATGCGTGGTCCTGGGGCTTCCAGTCGATCTCGCACGCGGCCAGCGGCGCCGAGAGCCCCTTGAGCTCGAGGGTGCCGACCGGACGCACCTCGACGTCGACCCGGGACCCGGCCAGAGCCCGGACGATGTCGGAGCACAGGATGGTGTCGGGCGCGGCGGCGGCCTCGAGGCGCGCCGCCTCGACGACCGGGATGCCGTGGAAGTCATCGAGCTCCCAGGTGACGTCACCGGCGCTGATCCCGATGCGCACGGCGAGCTCGGCGACCGACGAGCGTCGCCGGTTGTGCTCGGCGATGCGGCGCTGGATGTCCACCGCGGCGCCGATCGCCGCCGACGCCGAGTCGAAGGCGGCCGCCATGCCGTCCCCCAGCCACTTGACCACGCGCCCGTCGTTGGCGGTCACCGCCTGCTCGACGAGGGCGTCGTGCTGGCGGCGCAGCGCATCGGCCGCGTCCTCACCGATGGCCGCGCGCTGCGCCGTGGACCCAACCTGGTCCGAGAACAGGATCACGGCCATGCCAGTCCGTGTGTCGCCCACGCGGCGGAGGCTAGTTCACGCGGCGTGGCGAGCGACGTGGCGATACCCGCCGGTCCTGGCTGGCCGGTTCCGGGCCGGCCCGCTCGTTCAGCGCGAGCCGAGCACCTGCACGTCGATGGACGGCGTCGCCGTCTCGATGGCCCGGATCGCGCCGACGACCCGGACGCCGATCGTCTCGCGGAGTCGCTCGTCGAGCTCGGCGGCCACGTCGATCGACACCCGCAGGCGGCGATCCTCGCGGGCGACCCGGCCCACCAGGGGAGCCGAGCCCAGCCCGGCGCCGTCGAGCACGGCCCGGGCCGCGGCCTCGGCGGCCTCGACCAGGTGGGCCCGACCCTTGCGGGCCGCGTCGTCCATGCGACGGACGAGCTCGGGGTCGTCGGCGTCGACGACGTCGGTGGCCCACGTCGGCACGTCGGTGCCGGGCTTGCCGGTGATGACCACCGGCACCCGGTGGCGGGTGGCGCAGCCCGCTCCGGCCTCACTCGTCGTGGTCCGCGTGGCGTCACCCGTCGAGCGGCGCCCGGCCCAGCACCGCCACGTCGATCCCGCCGTGGTCGAGGGGGCATCCCGCCCGCCCCGGCATGCCGTTGCAGTCGAGGTCCTGGTCGCCGGGCTCGTGGCAGAAGGTCACCTCGTGCCCGGCCTGACGCAGGGCGTCGATGGCGGCCTCGGCCTTCTGGGCACGGTCTTCGATGACGAGTACTCGCATGGGGTTCTCCCTGGTTCGGGTGGGGACGACAGGACCAGCCGGCCAGCCGACCGGCCGGGACGGACGTGAGCCGGCCGGTCGGGCTGGGGGGCTGGGGGCTGGCTGGACCTACGGCTGGACGACGAGGGCGGTCACCATGCCGAACATGCCCGTGGACCGCTCGACGTGGTTGAGGATGTGGCAGTGCCAGACCCAGGTGCCGACCTCGTCGGGGTGGACGAGCACCGTGTAGCGCTCACCCGGCCCGACGGCGATGGTGTCGGCCGCATAGGGCGAGTCGAGGGGCCAGCCGTCCTTGGCGATGACGATCTGGGCGAAGCGGTGCAGGTGCATGGTGTGCATCTGCAGGCCCTCGTTGAAGTACGTGACCTCGATCCAGTCACCGTTCTTGGCCACGATCGGTGCGGTCGCCGGGAAGCTCTTGCCGTCGAGGGTGAGCCCGATCACGCCGGCGTCGTTGAGCACCATGGGCAGCTCCTGGGCGATCTTCACGTTGGCGGGGACCGGGATGCCGCTGATCGTGCGGCCGGCCGGCAGCGGCTGCTCACCCACCTGGAACACGCCGAACAGGCCGTTCGTCACGGCCATCTGACCCATGAGGTGGGCGTGGTACATGCCCATGTGGATCCGGTCCGGGGTGAACTCGTAGGTGAAGCTCTCACCCGGCTTGATGGCGTCCTGGGTGATGGGGGCCACGCCGTCCATGGCGAAGGGCACGTCGACGCCGTGGAGGTGCAGGTCGGTCTGGGCGCCGGGCAGGCCGTTCTTCAGGACGACCTTGACGTGGTCGCCCACGTTGACCTTGAGCCACGGGCCGGGGACCGTGCCGTTGTAGGTCCAGGCCTTGACCGTCTTGCCCGGCTCGACCTCCCAGTCGGTGATCGCCGCGGTCAGGTTGAACACCTTGGTGCCGTCGGCCTCGATCGTCGGGTCGAGCGGCACGTTGCCCTTGCCCTGGGTCGCTCCCTCGGGCTTCCCGAAGGCCGAGAACGAGTCGAGCATCGCCTGCGACTCCGCGGCCAGCTTGGCCGGGTCGTTGGGGTCGGTGCTGTCACTCGTCTGGGTCATGTCCATGCCGGACATGGCCGCATCGGTGCTCGAGCCCGACCCGGCGGTCACGGTGAGGGTGGCCGTCATGCCGCTGTCGGCGTGCCCGGGGATCTCGCACAGCACGGCGTAGGTGCCGGCCGTGACGTTGCCGAGGTCGAGCAACGCGCTCTGGCCCGGCCGCGATGTCGGGGGTCTTCTTGCCGAGCGTGGGGATCGACAGGTTGTGGACCATCGTGCCGTTGTTCTTGACGGACAGCTGCACGTTGCCCGCCGTGGCGCTGATCGCCTTCGGGGTGATGGCGAACTCGGTGAGCGTCACCGTCACGGGCCCGCTGGAGGTGCTGGTCGTGCTGGTGTCGGTCTTGGCGGACACGGCGACGATCGTCACCATCACGAGGAGGAAGGCCACCACGGCGGTCAGCGCGGCGAAGGTCGACAGCGACTGGTTGCGCTTCTGGCGGCTGGCGGTGGCGTCTGGAGGGGTGGGGGACAAGCGGGACTCCTGGGGTGAGGGCGGGTCGTCGAGACCGGGGCGGGGACCTGTCGATCAGCCTCGGCCGATTCGGCGGGCGGGGGCAGGGCTGCCGGTCCCGACCGGCCGGGACTTAGGTCCCTGTCGCGATCGTGCTCCGTGGACGACGATCCCCGTCATGGAGCTGGACAGCAGTGGATCGGAGATCCTCGGGGAGCGGGAGTGCCTGGCACTGCTCTCACAGGTCTCGATCGGCCGCGTCGGGCTCTCGGTCGAGGCGTTGCCGGTGGTGCTGCCGGTGAACTTCGTGCTCGTGCCGAGTGGGATCCTGCTGCGGACCTCCGAGGGGTCGAAGCTGCGGGCCGCATGGGAGCAGGCCGTCGTGGCCTTCGAGGCCGACGATTACGACCCGCTCACCCGCACCGGATGGAGCGTGCTCGTGCAGGGTCGATCGCGGGTGGTGACCGATGCCCACGAGGTCCACCAGCACCTGACGCAGCCGCTGTTGCCCTGGGCCGATCCGTTCGCCGAGCGGTTCGTCGAGATCCGTTGCGAGCGCGTCAGCGGCCGCCGGATCGGCCATCACCAGCCCCACCTCGGGAACGCGCACATCACCGGTCGCGCCTGACGGCGAATCCCCAGGTGCCTCTCAGGGGTCTCTCAAGAACGGTCCGCATCATGGCGGCTGTCCGTTCGTGCCACGAGAGAGCCTTCGATGACGACCGAGCCTGCACCTCCGCCGACGCCTGATCCCGTGCCGCGCTGGCGGCGGCTGCTGCACCCGTTCGTCGTGATGCCCGTCGTGGCCCTCGTGGCGATCGGTGGCTGGTGGTTCGCCACCCGACCGTCGGGCACCACCTCCGGCGCGGCGACCCTCCCGACCGAGCAGGTCGTCTCGGCCACGACCGGCTCGCTCGACCAGACGATCTCGGCCGAGGGCACGATCGCCGCCGCGGCCACCGACGACCTGAGCTTCTCGTCGAGCGGCACCGTCACCGCGGTCAACGTGAAGGCGGGGGACACCGTGACCGCCGGCCAGGTGCTGGCCACGATCGACTCGACGCAGCTGGCCGCCGCGGTCAGCCAGGCCGAGTCGAACCTGGCCCAGGCCCAGGCGAAGCGCTCCGACGACATGTCGAGCCGGCGCGTCGAGCGCCCAGCTCGCGCCGACGCGACCAGCGTGAGCACGGCCGAGGACTCGCTGACCTCCGCCCGCACGGCGCTCGACGGCGCGTCGCTCGTGGCCACGATCGACGGCACCGTGTCGACGGTGAACCTCACCGTCGGCGAGCAGCTCGGGTCGAGCGGCGGTGGCGCAACCAGCGCCTCGGGCACGGGGAGCGGATCGGGCGGGTCGGCGCCAACCTCGGCTCTGGGACGGGCGGCCGCCGCGTCGCCGGCGTCGAGCAACGCATCGAGCAACGCATCGAGCAACGCATCGAGCTCGTCGGCCCAGATCAGCGTGATCAGCACGCGGCTCCTACCAGGTCGATCTGGCGGTCAGCAGCGCCGACGTGGCCAAGGTCGCCATCGGCCAGTCCGTGACGCTGACCGTGTCGACCTCCACGTCGTCGTCGGCCGGCGGGATCCGGGGCTTCGGGGGCGGCGCCTTCCCGGGCGCCGGCTCGGCGGCGGCGCCCACCGGCTCCGGGTCCGGCTCGTCGACCTCGGCATCGGGCACCGGAACGTCCCGCACCAGCGCCACCGGGGCGGCCGGTGCCACCGCCACCGGCACCGTCACCGAGGTCGGCGCGGTGGCCGACGCCAGCTCGGGCGTCGCCACCTTCCCGGTGACCGTCACCTTCACCGCCCCCGCCGACCAGTTCTTCGTCGGTGCCACGGTGACCGCCAAGATCGTCACCAGCGCCACCGGCGACGTGGTGCAGGTGCCCTCGCTGGCCGTCACCACGGCGACCGACGGCACGACGACGGTGCTGGTCAGCACAGACGGCTCGACCACCAACACCAAGCAGCGCACGGTGACGACCGGGACGACCTCGAACGGCATGATCGAGATCAAGTCCGGCCTGGTCGGCCGGCGAGCAGGTCGTCATCCGGCGAGGCTTCGGGCCCGGCGGGTTCCGGCGCCGGCGGCCCGACGGGCGATTCGACCACGTCGACCACCACGGCCGGGGGCGGCCGGTGACCTCCCCGACGAGCACCGACCCGACCTCAGCCCCGGTTCCAGGCCCGGCTCCCGACCCGGCCGTCCGTCCCGCGCCGGTGATCGAGATGGTCGACGTCGGCAAGGTCTACGCGTCCGGGTCGCTCGAGGTCGCCGCCCTCCGGTCGGTGTCGATCCGCATCGAGCGCGGTGAGTTCGTGGCCGTGATCGGGCCGTCCGGCTCGGGCAAGTCGACGCTGATGCACATCATCGGCTGCCTCGACGTGCCGACCTCCGGCGCGTTCCGCCTCGCCGGCCACGACGTGGCCGGGATCTCCGAGAACCAGCTCTCCGACGTGCGCAACCGCATGATCGGCTTCGTGTTCCAGCAGTTCAACCTGCTCGCCTACCTGCCGGCCTGGCGCAACGTCGAGCTCCCGCTCGTCTACTCGCGGCGTCGCACCCGACGAGCGCCGCGAGCGGGCGCTGATCGCGCTCGAGAAGGTCGGGCCTCGCCGACCGGGCCGACCATCGGCCCGGTGAGCTGTCGGGCGGGCAGCAGCAGCGCGTGGCCATCGCCCGGGCCCTCGTCACCGAGCCGGCGCTGATCCTCGCCGACGAGCCGACCGGCAACCTCGACTCGACGTCGACCGCCGAGGTGCTCGGCCTGCTCGAGCGAGCTCCACGCCGAGGGCCGCACGATCGTGCTGATCACCCACGAGAGCGAGGTCGCCGCGCGGGCCTCCCGGGTGATCCAGATCCGGGACGGGCAGGTGTGGGTGCCCGAGCCGGCCTCGTCGCTGGCCGGCGCGGCCGCGGCGGGGGGTCGACCGTGACCTGGCGCGACACGTTCCGCACCGCGCATCGAGGCGGTGCGCACCCACCGACTGCGCTCGGCCCTCACCATGCTCGGCATCCTCATCGGCATCGTGGCCGTCATCCTGTCGGTCGGTCTCGGCCAGGGCGCCCAGGCCCAGGTGCAGGCCGAGATCAACCAGCTCGGCACCAACATCCTGGTGGTGTCGCCCGGCAGCTCCACCAGCAGCTCCGGCGCGCGCGGCGGTTTCGGGACGTCGTCGACGCTCACCGTCGACGACGCCCGGGCCCTGTCCTCCGCCGACAGCGCTCCGGACGTGGAGGCCGTCGCGGCCACCGTCGACGACGAGCGCGTCGCTGACGAACGGCACGACCAACTGGACCACGACGCTCACCGGCACCACCCCGAGCTGGCAGCAGGTGCGGTCGCGCCAGGTGACGAGCGGCCGGTTCCTCACCGACGGCCGACGAGGCCGATGCGGCCGACGTCGTCGTGCTCGGCCCCGACACCGCCTCGGAGCTGTTCACCACCGGCAACCCCGTCGGCCAGTCGGTCACCTACAACGGGAACCAGCTCGTGGTCGTCGGCGTGCTCGCCGAGCTCAGCTCGTCGGAGGCCACGTCGAGCAACGACGTCGCCATCGTCCCTCTGTCGACCTACCAGCAGCGGCTCGTCGGCGGGACGAACCGGGGACTCCGTGAGCGAGATCTACGTCAAGGCCACCTCGTCGGGCACCCTCTCGGCGGCCTACCAGGAGAGCGACGCGCTGCTGCTCAACCTGCACAGCATCACCACCAGCTCGTCGGCCGACTTCAGCATCGCCACCCAGCAGTCGCTGCTGAGCGCGGCCACCAAGGTCGACACCACCATGGCCCTGATGCTGGCCGGCATCGCCATCATCTCGTTGCTGGTCGGCGGCATCGGCGTGATGAACATCATGCTGGTGTCGGTGGCCGAGCGGGTCGGCGAGATCGGGCTGCGCAAGGCCCTCGGCGCCCGGCCCCGGTCGATCCGTCGCCAGTTCCTCGTCGAGGCGTCGGTGCTCGGGCTGGCCGGCGGGCTGCTCGGGGTCGGACTCGGCCTCCTCGCCGCCCTCGCGATCCCACGGCTGAGCGACACCCACGTCGCGGTGTCGGTGCCGGCATCGCTCGCCGGGGTGGCGGTGGCCATCGTCATCGGCGTGTCGTTCGGCGTCTACCCGGCGTCGCGCGCCGCCCGCCTGGCGCCCATCGACGCCCTCAGGAGCGAGTGACATGACCGCCGCCCTCCCCGACCCCTTCGACGTGCCGTCGGCTCCGACCGACTGGCGCCGGCGGATCATCGTCGCCGTCGGCGTGTTCGCGATCGTGGCCGTCGTCGGTGGGGTCGTGCTGAGCCGGGCCGCCAACTCGTCGACCGGCCGCTACCGCACCGCCCTCGTGGCGGACCACGACGTCGAATCCGTGCTCACCGGCGTCGGGTCGATCGAGCCGGTGTCGCAGGCCACGGTGGCCTTCCCGATCCGGGGCACGGTGGCATCGGTCGACGTGGCCGTGGGGGACACCGTGACGACCGGCCAGACGCTGGCCGCCGTCGACACCACCGAGCTCACCGCGGCCCTGCACGACAAGCAGGCGTCGTTGGCCTCGGCCCGGCTCGCCCTGTCCAACGCGCTCACCGGGTCGTCCTCGTCCTCGTCTGCGTCTGCGGCGTCGTCTGCGGCGTCATCGTCAACCGGGACGGGCACCGGCTCGGCCCCGTCGGGATCGGCCCCGTCCGGATCGACCGCGGCGCTGGCGGCGGCCCAGCAGGCTGTGGTGTCGGGCCAGCAGGTGGTCGACGCCGCCCTCGCGGTGGCCGACCAGGCCCTCGCCTCCTCGGTGCAGGTGTGCGCCGCGGCCACCTCGTCCCCGACGACCTCGACGCCGTCCACGACCTCGACCACCTCGACCACCACCGGTGACGCGGTGAGCGCCTGTCAGACGGCGCTGCAGGCGGTGCACGACGCCCAGGCGGCGGTGGCCTCGGCTCAGGCCACGCTGGCCACGAGCTCCTCGGCCCTCGACGCCCTGTTGTCCCAGCAGGCCTCGAGCCTGTCGAACGCGGCGTCGACCGCGTCGACGGCGAGCACCTCGGCCCGGACGGCGGCCGCCGGCTCGACCGGCGCGACCGGCTCGGGCTCGACGGCCTCGTCCAGCGATCTCATCGCCCGCCAGAAGGCGGTCGACGCGGCCGCGGCCGACGTGGCCGTGGCCGAGCAGGACCTGGCCCAGGCGACCATCGTCACCCCGATCTCGGGCACCGTGGCCGTCGTCGACCTGGCCGTCGGCGACGCCGTCACCGCGGCGTCGTCCACCGCCCACATCGTCGTCGTCGGGTCCGGGGGGCTCGAGGTCAGCACCATGGTGAGCGTCGACCACATCCCCGACGTGAAGGTCGGGCAGCAGGCGACGGTGCTGCCGGACGGCGCGACCGACCCGCTCGATGGCCGGGTGGTGGCCATCGCCCTGACGCCGACCACGGCGACCACGGGCACGACCTACCGGGTCACCATCGGCCTCGACGACAACGGGACGGGCCTGGGGAACGGGGCCACCGGCTCGGTGTCGATCGTCACCGCCGGCGTGACCTCGGCCCTCTCGGTGCCGACCTCCGCCGTCCACACCGACGGGACGACCCACACCGTCCGCGTCGTCGACGGGGCGAGCACGACCAGCGTGACGGTGAAGGTGGGCGTGATCGGCTCGACCTACACCCAGATCACCGACGGGCTCGCCGCCGGCCAGTCGGTGGTGCTGGCCGACCTCGACCAGGCCCTGCCGGGCTCGGCGACCTCGTCGTCGAACGGCACCAACGCGACCAGCCGGACCCGAGGCACGTTCACCGGCTTCGACGGGGGAGCCCCGCCCGGGTTCACCCCCGGCGGCCGATGACCGGTGCCGTGACCCGCCCCCGCCCCGGCCCGACCCCCCGTCCCCCCGTCCCCCCGTCCCGCCGACCCTGACCTCGACCTCGACTCGACCGCCCTGATGAGGAGCACCCGATGACCGACCAGTACCCCGACGACCTCCCGGCCGGACCACCGACCACACCTCCGGCGGAAGTGCCGGCCGCACCACCTGCGGGACCACCTCCCGGCCCGCTGGCAGGCGGATCGCCGTCCGCGTCCCCGTCCTCGGCCCCGTGGCCCGGAGCCGACGCCATGCCCTCACTCGATCCACTGGTCGCGAGCGTGCCCGACGTGGACGGCGCCCCGGCGTCCGGTTCCGTCAGCAGCAGCCCGAGTGGGCCGACGCTCAAGACGTGGATCGCCGCCGCGGTCGTGGCCTTCCTCGTGGGGGGCGGCGTGGTCGCGGTGCTCACCCGCTCCAGCGGGAGCTCCACCGCCGCGGCCAGCGCGGGCAGCCCGGCCGCGGCCGGCACGGGCAGCGTGGCCGACGGCACCACGAACGGTCAGGGCGGCGGCCAGACGAACGGGCAGGGGCGGGGGCCGTTCGGCCGTGGGACGTTCGGCACGATCGCGTCGATCGACGGCTCGGACCTCACCATCTCCGGGTCCGACGGCACGACCACCAAGGTCGCCACCGACGACAGCACCGTCGTCACCCGGTCGGTCACGATCAGCCTCGGCGACGTGGCGGTCGGCGACCAGGTCACGGTCATGGGCACGGCGACCGGCACCGACGTGGCCGCCGAGCGGATCATCGACAACGGCACGGAGGCCGACCAGGCCGCCGGTGGCTTCGGCCCGCGGGGGAGCGGGGCCCCGGGTTCCGCCGACGGGCAGACCCCGCCGACCGACCAGTCGGGCAACCCGGTCACCCCGCCGGCGGGCGGCCAGTTCCCGGGCCAGGGCCAGTCCGGCGGTCGACCGGGCGGCTTCGTCCGGGGTCAGGTGACCGCCGTCTCCGGGTCGACCCTGACGGTCTCGAGCCAGGACGGCACGACCTACACCGTCACCGCCGCGTCGACCACGACCCTCACGAAGACTCAGAAGGCCACGCTGGCGGACCTGAAGGTCGGCGATGAGGTCGGCGTGGTCGGTGAGACCGGATCGGACGGCACCGTCACCGCGTCTCGCATCAGCGAGGGCGCGGCTGGGTTGCGCGGCCTCGGACAGGGACCGGGTGCCGGCCAGGGGCCGGGGGTCGCCCCGGATCAGGGAGCGACCACGCCCACCACGGCCTGAGGCGCGGCGCGGCGAGGAGCGCTCATCCCGAAGGGCGTGGGGCCGCTTCGGCCGCGGCCGGAGGGTTGGGCCGTGGGCGCCGAGGCTCGCGCACGCCGTCGGGGTCAGGCCCGTCCTCCTCGCCGATGATCTCCTGTGGCGAGATCCATCGGAACGGTTCCGAGACCGCGGTGGTTCCGGTGTTCCGAGCGCCGGTCATGGAGGCCATCGTGACGGGGCAGGGCGCCGATGTCCAGGAACACCGGGTCATCGGTTCTTGCCACCGGTGCGGCGTGTCCCCGCACGCGCACCGGCCCGGGCGATGCGCCCGGGCCGGTGCTGCTGCAGGGGACTGGTGCTCGGCGGCTACGGGGCCGGGGGAGCGAAGGTGGCCGTGAAGGTGTTGCCAGGGCCGGGGATGATCAGGTTCAGGATCGGCGTGACCAGGGCCCCGCAGCCCGTGAACTTCGGGATGGTGTAGGTGGCCGAGAACGTCGAGGCACCGGACAGGTTCACCGGGCCGCTCATGTTCACCGAGATCGGCGTCGCTCCGTGGCAGTTGTTGCCCACCAGGTTGAGCCAGGGGAGCAGGCTCAGCGTGGCCTTGTCGATGTTGAACGTGAACGACGAGTTCACCGTCACCGTGTTCGTCGCGAGATCCACGTGACCGGTGATGGGCCCGGTGGGGGCCATCGAGAAGGTGGCGCTGGCGATCGTGAAGCCGAAGATCTTGATCGTCTGCGTGGCCTTGGGCAGCGACAGGTTGCCGCTCAGGGCGCCGGTCGTCAGGTTGACCTGGCCGTCGAACGTGCCCTGGGGCACCACGACGTCCATGTTCAGGCTCTTGATGTGGGTCGAGGCGTTGATGTTCCAGTGGATCGGGATGATCGTGTCGGCCGAGGCCGGGGTGGCGCTGAACAGCCCGAGGCTCGACAGAGCCAGCACCAGCAACGCGGCGAGTGCGGCGCGGCGGTTACGTGTTTGCATGGAAGCTTGTCTCCTTGACGTGGTGTCGATCCGGCATCGCGTGAGGGGACATCCCGGTCGATCAGGTGGGTGGCGAGGCGGGTGCGGTCCGCTGGAGAGCCGATGATTCCGCACGCCTTGCCGATAACTGACAGTGTCAGTGTCACTCTCAGTGTGACCGATGTCAACAACAGATGTAGGTCGTATGACCTACCCCTGACGCAACGGCCTGAGATCGATTCCCATTCAGGAATGATTCCCGGTAGGGTTCCGGCACCTGTCGGCACGCTGGAGCACCCGTCATGCCCGCCCCCCATCGAGTCATCCGTGGGTCCTCCCCTGCCGCTTTCGCCGGCCGGGCGGTCGCGGTTGTCGGGGTCCCCGCGCTCCTCGCGCTCGTCGCGCTCCTCGCCTCGGCCTGCAGCTCCGACGGCGGCGCGTTCACGGCCGGTCGATCGACCGGTGTGCCACGCCCGGTGCGGGTCGTGGCCACCACCACGCAGGTGCAGGACTTCAGCCGGGTGATCGGCGGTGACTGCGCGCTGGTCTACGGCGTGCTGCAGCCCAACGTCGACCCCCACGACTACGAGCCCTCACCCGCCGACCTCGAAGCGATCGCCACCGCCGACGTGGTCGTGAAGAACGGCGTCGACCTCGAGCGATGGTTCGACGACACCATCGCCAGCGCCTCGCCGCATGGTGCCATCGTCGACTCGAGCGAGGGCGTGGCCATCCTCCCGGGCGACGCCGAAGACCCGTCCGGCGATCCCCACATCTGGCACGACCCTCGGAACGCCGAGATCATGGTGACCAACATCGAGCGGGCCCTCGCCGCCGCCCAGCCGGACTGCGAGGCCGAGTTCGCCGCCAACCTCGCCGCCTACTCGGCGCAGCTCGACGCCCTCGACGCGGCCAACCAGGCCGCCATCGACGCGCTGACCGACAAGAAGCTCGTCACCAACCACGATGCCTTCGGCTACTACGTGGCACGCTACGGGCTCGACTTCGTCGGCTCGATCATCCCGAGCTTCGACACCTCGGCCGAGCTCTCGGCCGCCGAGGTCGACGACCTCGTGGCCCAGATCCGGGCCGAAGGCGTACGGGCCGTCTTCTCCGAGACGTCCCTCCCGGCCAAGACCGCCGACGCCATCGGGCGGGAAGCCGGGGTGAAGGTCGTGTCCGGCGAGGACGCCCTCTACGGCGACACCCTCGGCCCCGCGGGCAGCGCCGGTGCCACCTACCTCGAGATGGAGGCCCACAACACGCAGGTCCTGGTCGCCAACCTGTCGTGACGTCCTGACCACGGGCCAGTGGGGCCGTCGCCGGAGACGCATGGTGGCGGCCCCGTCTCTTTGTGTGATCTCGTGATCTTTCCGTGGTTTCCCTTGCAGTCGAACGGGTGTTTGTGTAGGTTGGTGGGGTGACCAGCGCAGCCCCCACCACCACCTCGACGTCGTCGCTCAGCGATGTCGGGCGGGTGGTCGGGGGGTGGTGCGACCGGACCGATCCGGCGCTGTACACGGGGGCGGAGGCGGCGGTGGCCGTCGAGGGTCTGGCCAGGGTGGTGCGCCGGTTGCAGGCCAAGCAGGCGGGGTTCGCGGCGCGGGTGGAGGAGTGCCACAGCCAGCCGAGGCAGTTCGTGTCCTGCGATGACTACCTGGCTCGGGTGAACGGCAGCTCGCGTGGTGACGCCAAGCGGGCCATCGACACGGCTCGCCGGTTGAGGCAGTGCCCGGCGGCGTCGGCGGCGTTCGAGCAGGGCGATCTCTCCGTCGGCGAAGCCGACGAGATCGCCGCGGCCGTGGTGTTGGATCCGTCGGCGGAGGAGGCTCTGGTGGCCACCGCCACCACCACCCACGATCTGGCCGAGACCCGGGACCGGGCCCGCAAGGTGAAAGCGGCGGCCCGTCGGGGGGAGGACCCGGCGCTGCGGCGGGCCCGGGTGCGGGCCAAGCGGCGGTGGTCGGAGTTCGACGACGACGACATGAAGGCCATCGCGGCGCGGTTCGCCCCGGAGGACTGGGCCCGGATCAAGCCGGTGGTCGACGCCTACACCCGCGCCGTGTTCGAACGGGCCCGCCGACTCGGCTTCCGCGACCCCCACGAGGCCTATCGGGCCGACGGGGTGCTCGCCGCGTTGGCCGCGGCCGGCGAAGCCCTCGGCCTCGACCTGACGCCGCGGACCGCCAAGGCCGCCACGGCCACAGCGGCCAAGCTGGCCGTGCCGGCCAGGTCCACCGCCACCACCGACACCACCCGGACCGCAGCCACCGGCGCCGAGTTCGCCGGGACCGAGTCCGCTGGGACCGCGGCCACCGACGCCGAGTCCACGGACGCCGAGTCCGCCGGGACTGCGGCGACCGAGGCCGAGTCGAGGGGGACTGCGGCGACCGGAGCTGAGTCGACGGGGACTGCGGCCAGGGAGGCCGAGTCCACCGGCGCCGAGTCCGACGACGCCTGCGGCGGGGCCCGCCGCGACCGCGGGACGACCGCGGCGACCGAGTCTCCGCCCGCTCCGCCCGCTCCGGCTGATCCGGCCGGCGCGATCGAGTCAGAGCTCGACGAGCTCGATGAGCTGTTGGGGGTGCGGCCGAGCCGGGTCAAGTGGAACGTGACCGTGTTGGTCGACGCCATCGCCCTCCAACGCGGCTATGCGACGGCGAGTGAGACCTGTGAGATCCCCGGGTTCGGGCCCATCAACGTCGACGTGGCCCGCCAGATCCTCCCCGACGCCATGGTCGACGTCCTGGTCCACGATCTGGTCGACATCAAGGCCTACGCCACCCTCACCCGCTACCGCCGCGTCGCCCTCGACAAAGCCCTGCAAGCCCGGGACCGACGCTGCGTGGTCCCAAGCTGCAAACGCCGAGGCCACCTCCAGGTCGATCACCGCCACGACCACGCCAAAGGCGGCCCCACCTCCTATGACAACCTCGCCTTCCTGTGTGAGGTCCACCACCACGAAAAGACCCACCTCGGGGCCCGCCTCGAACGCGTCGACGACGAATGGCACTGGTACCCGCCACCCCCGGCCCCCGGCCAACCCCGCCCACCACCCGGAACGATCCCCTGGCGGGCCAAGGTCGGCCAACACCTCACCGCCTTCGACCTCACCAACCCCCCACCACCGATCCCACCCGGACCCGGACCCGATACCGAACCCACGCTGCCGTTCGGGTGAGCCGCCGCCGCCCGGAGAGGCCGTGGTGGCCATGACTCCGGGCGGCGCCGACGTGGGCTCAGCGGTGCCGGTTGTACTGCCTGGGGCTCGGTCCGAAGCTGCGACCGGATCGTCGGTCGGGAGTCGAGCGCCGATCGGCTCGAGGGACGGGCTCGGCCGATCGACGGCTCCCGCCGACAGCAGGAGCTGGGGGTCGAGTCGGCGGACGGTCGGCGACTCGGCCTTCGGCCTGGTCGAGGGTCAGCCGTCCAGCGACTGTCTGGTCGAGGTCGGGCAGCAGATCTGCCAGTCGATCTGCCAGCCGATGGGGCGGTAGGTCAGCCAGTAGGTCGGGCCGCAGATCGGGAAGGGAAGAACGGGGCTCGCTCATGGGTGCTCCTCTCCGCGGTCGTGCGGAGGTGCAGCCGCCGGGCGGCGGGCTGGGCCCACGGCGACGCGCGTGGATCGAATGGACGGGGCAGGTGTCCGGGTCGCTCGAGGGCGACGGCTCGGACGTGATGCCAGGCGCTCAGGGCCCGTCTCATCCCTTCATGGGCGGCACCGTAGCCAGCTCGCGCCGACCGACCCAGCGGATTTCTGGCGCGCCAGGTCGAGGTCGAACGACCTCGACTTCGACTTCGACTTCGATCGTGCCCGCGCCGGTCGGCGGGGCCAGTGGCCCCCCGCCGGGCGCGCGCTCAGATGCGCTCGACGATGAGGGCGGAGCCCATGCCTCCGCCGGCGCACATCGACACCAGGCCGAGGGTGAGGTCACGGCGGGCCAGCTCGTTGAGCATGGTGACCACCATGCGGGCACCGGTGGCGGCGATCGGGTGGCCGAGGCTGCACCCGCTGCCGTTGACGTTGAGGATGTCGTAGTCGATGCCGAGCGCCCGGCTGGCGGCCACCGGCACCGAGCAGAAGGCCTCGTTGATCTCGAACAGGTCGATGTCGTCGAGCGCCAGGCCGGCCCGGTCCAGCGCCTTCGGGATGGCGTCGATGGGAGCCAGGCCGGTGTTGGTCGGGGCCACGCCGACCGAGGCCCACGAGCGGACGCGGGCCATCGGCGTGTGGCCGTGCGCCGCGGCGTACTCGCTGCTGGTCAGCACCAGGGCGGCGGCCGCGTCGTTGAGACCGGCCGAGTTGCCGGCGGTGATGGTCGGGTTGTCGAGCTCGGGGTGCAGCGGCTTGAGGGCGGCGAGCGACTCGACGGTGGTGCCGGGTCGAGGGTGCTCGTCGGTGGTGAACAGGAACTTCCCGCCGGAGCCGTCGGGCACCTCGACCGGCACGATCTCAGCCTCGAAGAACCCGTTGTCGATCGAGGCGCAGGCGCTGGCGTGGGACTTGGCGGCCCACTCGTCGAGGTCGGCCCGCGTGAGCCCGGCCAGTCGGGCGGTGTTCTCGCCGACCGTGAGGGCCATGTCGAAGGCCGGGGCGTCCGGGGTCTCGGGGTGGCTGGGCGACATCCACATCTGGTAGTCGCGGGCCGAGGCGGGGATCGACTTCAGGCTCTGGGGCATGGAGCTCAGGCTCTCGGTGCCCCCGGCCACGACGACGTGATCCATGCCGGCCCGGATGCCGCCCGCCGCGATCTGCACCGCGCTCAGCCCCGCCGCGCAGTGCCGGTTGTCGGCCAAGCCGGGCACGCGCTCGAGCCCGAGGGTGATCGCCGTGTAGCGGCCGATCACCCCGCCGCCCTGCAGCGACTCGGCCAACACGAGGTCGTCGATGTCGGCGGTGTCGACCCCCGACCGGTCGATGGCTGCTCCGAGCGCGACCCGGGCCAGCTCGAAGGCGTCGACGTCGACGAGGGAGCCCTTGTTGGCTCGGCCGATCGGGGTGCGAGCGGCGCTGATGATGACGGCATCGGTCATGGGGGAAGTCCTCACGGGATCGGGATCGGAGGTGGATCGATCGAGGACGAGAGCTTCGCGCGCCGGCCGGGCCCGGGGCGAAGTCGCCACCGATCCGGTGGCGGGCCGCCCCGATGGCGTCGGGTGCGGATATTCGATGGCCGGCCGAGCCGCGGGCGCCGAGACTGCGGCGGTGAACTTCTTCGTGACGGCGCGCCGCCGTGGCCAGCTCACGATCGTGGGGCTGGCACCGACTCGATCCCTGGTGGGCCGAGAGCCTGGTCGCTGACGCGGCGGTCGGCGCCCGCGACCTCGTCATCGACGTCGGCGCTGGTCTGGGGGCGCTCACCGGACCGCTGCTCGACACCGGAGCCAGGGTGATCGCGATCGAGGCTCATCCCGGTCGCGCCGCGCACCTGCGTCAGCGCTTCGGCCGCGACCTGGTGGTCGTCGTCGCCGACGCTCGCGATCTCCGCCTGCCGAGGCGACCCTTCCATGTCGTCGCCAATCCGCCGTACGACATCAGCACCGCGCTGCTGCAGCGGCTGCTGCATCCGGCGTCGCGGCTCGTCGTGGCGCATCTCGTGCTGCAGCAGCAGGTCGCCCGGCGTTGGGCCGGACCGGACGCTCCGGCCGAACGACGCTGGCGGCAGGTCTTCGATGTCCACCTCGGCCGACCGGTGCCCCGCTCGGCCTTCCGGCCGGTGCCGCGGGTGAACAGCAGGGTGCTCGAGCTTCGTCGCCGATGAGCCGCTCGGGGCGCATCGCGCCTCCGGGGCGGGGAGCAGCCCCATCGGTGCGTGGCGCGACGAGCACGACGGAGGCCGTCCACCTGCGGCGGTGACCGGCGAGATGCGGTAGATCAGGGGCGTGTCCGATCCCGAGCTGGCCCGTGCCGTGCCCGCCACCCGGCGCAGCATGACGCGCCGATGGGCCATCGTGGCCACGCTGGCGATCGTCGGTGTGGCGGCGTTCGCGGCTGCGGCCTCGGTGGCCCGGCAGGACGCCCAGGCTCGCCGGCTGCAGCACGAGGGGGAGCAGGCGCCTGGAACCGTGGTCGCCGTCGACGCCCAGCTCGTCGGTCGGGGGAACATCCCCAACGGCTCGGTGGTGGTGCGCTTCGACGTCGACGGTCAGAGCGAGGAGCAGTCCATCTACGTCGGTGGCAAGGTCACCGACTACCAGCGGGACCAGGCCGTCACCGTCGTCTACGACGACGACGACCCGACGCGGGTCGAGCTCCTCGGCGTCGTCACGAGTGGACCCGGTCTCCCCGTGGTGCCGGCGCTCATCGCCGGGGTGCTGCTGAGCGGCATGGCCCTCGTGGCCGGCCGCCACGCGTGGCTCATCGGCCGTGCGCTCCGGAGCGGTCCCTGGCAGCCGATGCCGTCCCGCCTGGAGCAGCAGTCGCAGTGGCTGGCGTTCCGCCAGGGGACGCGCACCCTGGTCGTGCTCTCGCGCCCCGAGGGCGAGCTCTCGGTCGAGTCGATCGGGTTGGGTCGGGTGAACCCGACGTTCGAGCCCGAGGCCTGGATCGCCGGCGCCGGCCGGCGGACCATGGCGCTGGCGGCCCCCGGCGGTGGCAGCGTCGTCGCGGTGCACGCCCGGGGCGCTACTCGAGCTGGTTCTTGAGCACCTTGCCGGTGTCGTTGCGGGGCAGCTCCGACCGGAACTCGACCAGGGCCGGCACCTTGTAGCTCACCAACTCGGTCGCGACCCACCGGCGGACCTCGTCCTCGGTGGCGCTCGCGCCGTCGCGCAGCACGACGACCGCCTTGACCTCCTGGCCGAGGGTGGCGTGGTCCACGCCGACGACCGCGGCCTCGGCGACGGCCGGGTGCTCGACCAGGCGGTTCTCGACCTCGATCGGGTAGATGTTCTCGCCACCCCGGATGATCAGGTCGCGGAGCCTGCTCTCGAGGTGCAGGTAGCCGTCGACGATGCGGCCGAAGTCGCCGCTCGCGTACCAGCGCCGGTCGTCGAGGGCGGCGGCGGTGGCGTCGGGGTCGTCCCAGTACCCCAGGAACACCTGGGCCCCCCGTGCCCAGATCTGGCCCACCTCGCCGTCGGCGACGGGCTCGCCCGAGGTGTCGCGGATCTCGATCTCGGTGCCCGCGACCGCCGTGCCGACCGACGAGGCCCGGCCCTCGGGCACCGGCGGCTGCAGCATCGAGACGGTGCCGGAGGTCTCGGTCATGCCGTACCCGACGCGCAGGGCGGTGGCGGCGTGCGGGATGCGCTCGGCCGTGCGGCGCAGCAGCTCGGGGGCGAACGACGCCCCACCGCCCCCGATGGTGGTGAGGGTCGAGAGGTCGAACTCGTCGAGCCGGGGGTGCTCGACCAGGCGCCACAGTTGGGTCGGCACGATCGACCACGTGGTGACGCCGTGGCGCTCGGTGAGCTCGAGGTGGACGGTCTCGTCCCAGCGGCCGAGCGGGGCCAGCACCAACGTCTGGCCCCAGAACGCGGCGTTGGAGAGCTGGCCGAGCAGCCCGGACACGTGGAAGAGCGGCGACGAGCCGATGACGCGTGGCGCGGCGGCCGCGGCCGGCACGCCGTGCACGATCGAGTGCACCGCCGAGGTCGCCGCCGCGGCCAGCGAGAAGTGCACGGCGTTGCGATGCGAGAGCGTGGCCCCCTTGGGCCGGCCGGTCGTGCCGCTCGTGAACACGATGGCGAACGGATCGTCCTCGTGGACGGCGACCGGTCGGGCGAACCCGTCCGGGGTGCGCCACGAATTGCTCTCGAAGACGGCCCGGTCGAACGTGAGGTGCGCGGTGCCCTCGGGCAGGCGATCGATGACGTCGGGATCGACCAGCGTCAGCACGGGCCGGGTGAGCTCGAGGGCGTGGGCCAGCTCGGGCGCGGTCCATCGCGGGTTCAGGGTCACGGCCACCGCCCCCGCTGCGGCGATGCCCCAGACGGCCAGGCCGTGCTCGACCGAGAACCCACCGGCGAGGGCCACGCGGTCGCCCGGCTTCACCTCGTGGACCGCGGCGAGGGTGGCCGCCAGGCGGGCCGCGGCCTCCGGGGCCTCGGCGAAGCTCACCGTCCGCTCGGGGCCGATCAGGTAGTCGCGGTCGCCGTGGCCGGCCGCGGCCCGGGTGAGGATCTCGGCCACCGATCGGGGGCGCTGGCGCGAACACGGGCAGGGTCTGGCCGAGCACGTCGTCGTCGACCAGCTCGAACATCGCGCCGGGGCCGAGCAGGCCGTCCCGCCACGCCTGGTCGAGCTCAGTGGGTTGGGTCCAGCGCAGCACGCTCAGGTGCTCACCGGGACGTTGGTCCAGCCTCGGACGGTGCTGGTGTGCAGGCGACGGGCGCCGGCCCGGTCGACCGTCCACTCCGGGAAGCGGGCGAGGGTCTCCTCGATGCCGATGCGCCCCTCCATGCGGGCCAGCGCCGCGCCCAGGCAGAAGTGGACGCCGTACCCGAACGAGACGTGGTGGTCGAACTGCCGCCGGATGTCGAACCGGTCGGCGTCGGGGTACTTGCGCTCGTCGCGCCCGGCCGATCCGGTGAGCAGCAGCACCTTCGAGTCGGCCGGGACGACCTGGCCGTGGAGCTCGACCGGCTCGGTCGTCCACCGACCCTGCACCGGCGACGGCGCCTCGAAGCGCAGCAGCTCCTCGACCGCGTTCGGGATGAGCGAGGTGTCGGCGACGAGATCGGCGCGCTGGTCGGGGTGCTCGTCGAGGAGCATGGCGGCCCAGCCGAGGAGGCGGGCCACCGTCTCGGTGCCCGCGCTGACGAGCAGCAGGGCGAACTCGATGGTCTCCTGCGTCGTGAGTCGCCGGGTCGAGCCGTCGGGCTCGGCGATCTCCGCGTTGGCGAGATCGGTGAGCATGTCGTCGTGCGGGTGCGCGAGCCGATCGGCGAGCTGCCCGTCGAGGTACTCGAACAGCTCGATGCGGGCCGTGAACGACACGTCGTTGATCATCCCGACACCGGGCTCGATGTGGAACATCGTGTCGATGAGGTGGTGCACGTGGGCCCGGTCGGCGTCGGGCACGCCGAGCAGGGTCGAGATCACCATCGACGGCAGGATCGCCCCGAAGTCCTGGACGTAGTCGAACGAGCCCGACCCGACGTGCGGGTCGAGCAGGCCGGCCGCCAGCTCGCGCACCCGATCCTCGAGCAGCGACATGCGCCGGGGCGTGAACGCCCGGGACACCAGGCTGCGCAGCCGGGTGTGCTCCGGCGGGTCCATGAAGATCATCATCTCCCCGGCCTCCATCGGCTGGTCGGTCATGATCTCGAGGACCGTGCCGTGGGCCGAGCTGAAGACCTTGGGGGACGTGCTGGCCGACTCGACGTCGGCGAACCGGCTCAGGGCCCAGAAGTCGTAGCGGTCGTTGCGGTAGAGCGGCGCCTCGTCACGGAGCCGGCGCCAGACGCCGTAGGGATCGGCGTCGATGTCGATGTCGAACGGGTCCCAGTAGAGCGTGTCGAGGGTGTCGGTCATGAGGAGCTCCGGGGGTCGGCGGCGGAGGGCGCTGGTCGGTCGGTGGCCGGATCATCGGCCGGATCGGTCGGCGGATCGAGCAATCCGCGGCCTTCGAGCACCTGCACCACCAGATCGCCCTGGGCCTGCATGGTGCGGGCGTACTCGAGCGCGGCCCGCTCGCCGTCCCCCTTGACGACCGCTCGGACGATGGCGGCGAAGCCGCGCTTCTCGGAGTCGATCGCCCCAGGCACCAGTTCGAAGAAGTTGCCGGGGATCAGGGCCGACATCGACCGGAGCACCACGCGGATGCGGGCCGACTGGGCCGCGTCGATGACCTGGGCGTGGAACTGCAGCGTGAGCCGGCCGACCTCGACCGGGTCGTCGGCCTGCTGCAGCTGCTGCTGGATGGCCTTGAGCGCCGGGCCCAGCTCGGCGCCCGACCTGAGCACGGCCCGCTCGATGGCGAAGCCGTACACGAGGCCGTAGAGCTCGTAGTGGTCGCGCACGGCCTGCTCGTCGAGGGCCGTCACGAAGGCGCCCCGGTGCATGACGATGGTGACCCAGCCCTCCCGCTCGAGCGCGATGAGCGCCTCGCGGACGGGGATCCGGCTGATGCCGAGGGCCTGGGCGACCTCGTCCTGGGGCACGCGGGTGCCGGGTCGGAGCTCTCCGTCGAAGATCAGCCGGCGGATGTAGAGCGCGGCCTGCTCACCACTCGACCGACGGGTGAACTCGTCGGGCGGGGTCGAGAGCGGCGTTGCCATCGGGTCTCCAGGTTCCACTCGGGCGAATCGGTCGGGGTGGGATGCGGTCGCGTGCGTCCAGGGCCGGAAGCCTAGAGCGATGGGTCGACCATCGATCGCGAGGACGCAAATCATATATTTGATGTAAGGTTTGCGCGATTCGGTCGTAACTGCGGTGCATGACGTGGCCGTCGACCTGGGCTGACCACGACCGAGCGACGTGGTCGACGAACGAGTGGGGAACTGCGTGTCCGAGGTGCTGAACCAACCGTCCGTGACCGACGAGGTCGTGGCCCGGATCCCGCCGCTGGTCGACCTCGATGCGCACGTCGTCGAACCGCCCGACACCTGGTCCTCCCGCCTACCGGCCCGGTTCCGCGACCGTCGGCCCGCGCGTCGAGCACCATCCCGCCGGCACGCCCAAGCTCAGCGGCACCAGCTACATCGAGGAGCCCGGCACCGAGGGGCCCGACGTCGCGTGGTGGCACTTCGAGGACCAGATGATCTCGGTCAAGCGCACGATCGCGGCCGCCGGCTACCCGGCCGACGAGGTCGAGCTGAAGTCGGTGTCCTACGACGACATGCGGCCTGGCTGCTGGCAGCCGGAGGCACGGGTCGCCGACATGGACCTCAACGGCGTCGAGGCCCAGCTCTGCTTCCCGAACCTCCCGCGCTTCTGCGGCCAGCTGTTCCTGTGGGCCGACGACCGTGATCTCGGCCTGGCCTGCATCGAGGCCTACAACGACTGGATGATCGACGAGTGGTGCGGCTCGAGCGGCGGCCGGCTCCTGCCCCTGACGCTCGTGCCGCTCTGGGACGCCGAGCTGGCGGCCGAGCACGTCCGGCGCAACGCGGCGCGCGGCGTGCGGGCGGTCGCGTTCAGCGAGCTGCCCACCTACCTCGACCTGCCGAGCATCTACACCGGCTACTGGGACCCGTTCTTCGCGGCGTGCGAGGAGACCGGCACGGTGATCGCCATGCACATCGGGTCGGGCACCAAGACGCCGAAGGCGTCGCCCGACGCGCCCGACGCGGTGCCGGCCACCATCATCTTCGGCAACAGCGTCGCCGGCCTGGTCGACCTGCTGTTCTCGGGGGTGCTCCACCGCTACCCGGGCCTCAAGGTGCTCTACGCCGAGGCCCAGATCGGGTGGATCCCCTACGTGCTCGAGCGGGCCGACGACGTCTGGTCGACGCACCGCGGGTGGAGCAACTCGCAGCTGCACTGCCCCGAGCCGCCGTCCACCTACTACTACGACCACGTCTACAGCGCCTTCTTCAAGGACGCCGTGGGCGTGTCCATGCTCGACATCGTCGGCGAGGACAACGTCGTCTTCGAGACCGACTACCCGCACCAGGACGGCACCTGGCCCGACAGCCGCCGGGCCGCGGCCGAGCAGTTCGGCCACCTCGACCAGGCCGTGATCGACAAGATCGCCCGGGGCAACGCCATCCGCCTCCTCGGCCTCGATCTCTGATCCGCAGTCACCCTTCGGCACCGCCCGCGCCACGAATCCTCAACGGAGAACGTCCCGATGCAGATGAACGACACCCCGACGACCACGCGACCGGAGCGTCGCCGCGGCCTGCTCACGGTCCTGGCGATCGGGCTCGTGCTGGGCCTCGTCGCGGCCGGGTGCGGGGGGTCGTCCAAGGGCGGCGGCTCGACGTCGGACACGATCGGCGACGAGGGCACGCCGGTCGACGGCGGCAACCTGGCCATGGCCGTCGTGGGCGCGGCCACGGGGTGGAACCCGCACGACAGCCAGTGGGCCCAGCCGTCGTCGATGATCGGGTCGGCGATCCTCGAGCCGCTGGCCACCATCGACGCCAACCTCGATGCGGTGCCCTGGCTGGCCACGTCGTTCACGCCCAACGGCACCTATGACCAGTGGACGATCGCCCTGCGCACCGGCGTGACCTTCCAGAACGGCGAGCCCTTCGACGCCGCCGCGGTGAAGCTCAACATCGACGACGCCACCACCGCACCGCTCTCCAGCCAGGCCGTCAAGGGGCTGATCACCGCCACGACGGTCGTCGACGACCACACGGTGCGGGTCGACATGAGCCAGCCGTGGGCCGCCTTCCCCAGCAGCTTCCTCAACGGGCAGTCGGCCATGATGATGGCGCCGGCCATGCTGACCTCGCCCGACCGGGGGGCCCAGCACCCGATCGGCACCGGGCCGTTCACGTTCGGGTCGTGGGACCAGGCCACCCTGTTCAAGACGGTGAAGAACCCCACGTACTGGCAGGCGGGGCTGCCGCACCTCGACCAGCTCGAGTTCCACGTGCTGCCCGACAGCACCTCGCAGTCGAGCGCGCTCCAGTCGGGCGACGTCAACATGGTGTTCACCGACAGCGCCGAGGAGGCGAACACCCTGGCCTCGACCTACACGGTGATCAAGGACTGGGGGTCGGAGCCGGGGATGATCCTCACCCAGACGCTTCCCGACGTGAACGGCACGACGAACCCGTTGTCGAACAAGAACGCCCGCTTGGCCCTGGCCTACGCCACCGATCGCCAGGCGCTGGCCGCCGCGGTGGGCGAGGGCGTCCAGACCGGGAACTCGCCGTTCCCCCCGACGAGCAAGTGGGGCCTGCCGGAGGACCAGAACGGCTACCCGTCGTTCGACGTCGACAAGGCCAAGCAGTACCTCGACCAGTACGAGCAGGACACCGGAGAGAGCTCGCTGAAGGTCACGCTCTCGGCGGTGGCGACCATCGACACCCAGAAGGTGGCCCAGCTCGTGCAGGGCCAGTGGAAGGAGGCCGGGATCGACGCCAGCATCGAGCAGCTCGACAGCTCGGCGTTCATCTCGAAGGTGGTGCAGGGCAACTACGAGGCCGCGTTCTTCCCCATCTACAGCTCGCCCGACCCCGACCAGAATTTCTACTTCTGGTCGGAGACCACGGCCAAGGGCGTGGGCCAGATCAGCATCAACTTCACGGAGTTCACGAACCCGGACATGCAGACCGCCCTGCAGACGGGCCGCCAGAGCCCGGACTTCGCCACCCGCAAGAAGGCCTACGACGACATCGTGGTCAACCAGATCAACGCCAACGCGGTGAACATCTGGACCTACTCGACGCCCTACTCGTTGATCGTCAGCAAGAAGGTGCACGGTCTGAAGGAGGCGAGCGAGGTGCCGTTCGGGAACTTCCAGCCCAAGACCTGGCTCGGTGAGCTCTGGCTCAGCCAGTAGCCGACGCATCGCATCGGCGGAGCGCGGTGCGCGAGCTGTCCGATCGGGAGGCGTATTCCCCCTGCCCCTCCCGATCGGCAGCTGCCTCGGGGGGTCAGGACACGGGCGGGGCGAGGTGGTCGGCCAGGCGCCGGAGGTGGTGCCGGTAGCGCCGGGCGAAGGCCTCGGTGCGGGTGTCCTCACCGCACACCAGGTCGGCCACGTGGGGCAGCAGCACGGGGTAGAGCGCGGCACCCACGAGGGACAGGAACAACAGGGCGGGCTCGAGGTCGGCCGGGAGCCGTCCGGCGGCCTGCTCGGCGGCGACCCACGCCACCCGCTCGTGGTAGCGGGCCACGCGATCGTCGAGCCCGGCCGAGGGCCCGTCCCCGGTCTCGCCGGGGGAGTCGCCGTCGCCGGCCTGGTCCCGCTCGAGCGTCTCCCACAGCAGGACCCGGATCCACTCCGGGTCCTCGGCGGCCAGCTCGTGGAACCTCGCCACGGCGTCGGGCATGGGAACGGGCGCGGTGGAGATCTCGCCCCCGCCGCGGTTGCGGCGTCGGTTCATCACCGCCCGGTACAGGCCCAGCTTCCCGCCGAAGTGGTGCGAGATCAGCTGCTTGTTCAGCCCCGACCTGCGAGCGATGGCCTCGACCCGGGCGCCCGAGAACCCCTTGGCCGCGAACTCGGCCAGGGCCGCGGCGAGGATGCGCTCCCGGCTGCGTTGGGGGTTCCGTTCCCTGACCGCTATCATCCAGACGGATGATAGCGGATGACCCCGAGATGCACGCCGACCCGGACGGCGTCGCCCTGATCGCTCGCAAGCAGGCGGTCGAGGAGCAGGTCGAGGCGCAGGCGGTCGACTCGCGCGATCCGCGTCGCTGGATCACCCTGGCGATCGTGCTGACCTCGGTGCTGATCGCCGCCCTCGACAGCACCGTGCTCAACGTGGCCATCCCCACGATCCTCCGCGAGTTCGACACCACGCTGCCGGCCCTGCAGTGGGTCGTCACCGGGTACAGCCTGACCTTCGCGGCGCTGCTGATCATCGGTGGCCGCCTCGGCGACATCTTCGGCGCCCGGCGCATGTTCATCGTCGGCGCCGCGCTGTTCGGGGTCGGCTCGCTGCTCGCATCGCTGTCCACCGGCGTGGTCTCGTTGGTCATCGGCGAGGCCATCATCGAGGGCGCCGGGGCGTCGCTCATGCTGCCCGCCACCATGGGGATCATGTCGAGCACGTTCGCCGGGCGGGAGCGGGCCACGGCCTTCGCGGCCTGGGGGGCGGTGATGGGCGCGGCGGTGGCGTTCGGCCCGCTGCTCGGCGGATTCCTCACGACCAACTACTCCTGGCGCTGGGCCTTCCGCATCAACGTGATGGTGGTGCCGCTCGCCATCCTCGGTGCGCTCGTGTTCATGCGACAGAGCGAGGTGTCGGGCCGCCGTGAGCGCCTCGACGTGCCGGGCGCGCTGCTGATCTCGACGGGCATGTTCTTCCTGGTCTTCGGCATCAGCGAGGGCGGCACCTACGGCTGGCTCCGACCCCTGCAGGCCTTCGAGGTCGCCGGGGCCGGCATCTGGCCGCGGGAGATGCCGGTGTCGGTGGTCCCGGTCTCCTTCCTGCTCTCCGGGGTCTTCCTGGCCACCTTCTACGTCGTCCAGCGGCGCAAGGAACGGGCCCACGCCGATCCGCTGTTCGAGTTCAGCAACCTCGAGCGACCGGCCTTCCGCTTCGGCGTCGCCACCTTGATGGTGCTGGCCATGGGCCAGGTGTCGTTCCTGCTGATCATGTCCGTCGTCCTGCAGGACGGCCGGCACCTGTCCGCGGTCGACTCGGGGCTGTGGCTGGTGCCGTCGGGGGTGGCGATCGTGGCGGGATCACAGATCGGGAGCTGGACGACCCGGCGCATCGGCACCACCAACGTGGTGCGGACCGGCCTGATCATCGAGGCCGGTGGCCTCGCCGCCATCGCCGTCGCGCTCGCGGCGTCGACGTCCTTCTCGTTCTGGTCGTTGCTCCCCGGGTTCGTCGTGTTCGGCATCGGCATCGGCTTCGCCGGTTCCCAGCTCAACAACGTCATCCTCTCCGATGTGCCGTCCGACCGGGCCGGCGCCACCAGCGGGGCCAACACCACGGTCCGCATGCTCGGGTCGGCCCTGGGCATCGCGGTGATCAGCTCGGTGCTCAGCCGGGGAGCGCTCGACGCCGGCGTGGTCCACGGCGCGCTGATCGCGCTGAGCTTCTCCACGGCGGTGGTGTCCCTGGGTGCCCTCCTCTCGTTCCGCATCCCGCAGGTCGGCCCGTTGGGCAGCCGCCAGGTCGTCTCCGCCGAGGTCCGCCTGGCCATCGACGAGTCGGAGCTGATGGCCGAATCCCTGGCCACCCAGTAGCTCGCCCGAACCAGCTCGCCGGAACCAGCTCGCCCGAACCGGCACGCGTCGATCTCGGTCGCGCGTGTTCGACCGGCTCTTCGCCGGCCTGATCCCCGGCGACGACGTCATCACCCTGTCGGACCTGCGCCTGCTCGAACCCCTCACCGAAGGCTCGGCCTGGCCGGAACGCCCGCTGATCCGTTCCAAGTCTGCATGTGCTACTCTGTAGCACATGCAGACCGTGGGCGTTCGGGCCCTCAAGCAGAACGCCTCCGCCGTCGTAGCCGATGCCGCGGCGGGCGACGTGGTGACGATCACCGACCGGGGACGAGCTGTCGCCCAGATGGTGCCCCTCCCGTCCAGCCGTCTCGAGGGTCTCATCGCGGCAGGTCGTGCTCGCCCACCCAAGCGGTCCCTGGCGGATCTCGGCGCTCCGCCGAGGCGGAGGCGGGGCCGAGCGCCCCTGTCCCGGACCCTCACGGACATGCGTGAGGAAGAGCGCTACTAGTGGCCTTCTACCTCGACACGTCGGCGGCCGTGAAGCTCGTCGTCGAGGAGTCGGGCTCTCGGGCGATGTCCCGTTGGGCGGTGGCCCACGCGGATGAGGTCGTGTCCTCCGACGTCCTGCGAACCGAGCTCCTCCGCGCCACTCGGCGCTCGGCGCCCGAGGAGATGCCGAGGGCCCGGGCCGTCCTCGACTCGGTCACGCTGCTGAGCCTCTCGTCGTCCACCTTCGACCACGCCGCCGAGCTCGAGCCCTACCTCCTCCGTAGCCTCGACGCCCTGCACCTGGCTGCCGCGCTCGAACTCGGGGACGAGCTCGACGGCCTGGTCGCCTACGACGGTCGCCTGGCCGAAGCCGCAGCTCTCCACGGGATCGCCGTGGTTGCCCCGAGCTGATCGCCGCTCGTCGGGTGGTCACGCCGTCAGGCGGTCAACCAGCCGGTGAGTCGGTGGGGGAGTCGGGGGCGATCGAGGCCAGGCCTCGCTCGCGGAGCTGGTACTTGAGCACCTTGCCCGACGCGTTGAGGGGCAGCGCGTCGACCAGCTCGACGTATCGGGGCGCCTTGAAGTTCGCCATCTCCTCGCGGGACCAGGCGATGATCTCCTCCGGGGTGATCTGGGCTCCGGGGCGCGGCACCACGAACGCCATGCCCACCTCGCCCATGCGGTGGTCGGGCACGCCCACCACCGCGACCTGCCCGATGCCCGGGTGGCGCAGCATCATGTTCTCGATCTCGGCCGGGTAGGCGTTGAAGCCGCCGACGATGAACATGTCCTTCGTGCGATCGGTGATGGTCAGGTTGCCGGCCGCGTCGAGCACCCCGATGTCGCCCGTGTGCAGCCAGCCGTCGGCGTCGATCGTCGACTCGGTGGCCTCCGGGTTGTCGAAGTAGCCGCGCATCACGTTGTAGCCGCGGACGACGACCTCGCCGGCCTGACCCGGCCCGAGCACGGCGCCCTGCTCGTCGACGACCTGCACCTCGATGTCGGGGATGGCCCGGCCGGCGGTGGTCGAGATGATCTCGGGATCGTCATCGTGGCGGCACATGGTGGCGATGCCGGTGGTCTCGGTGAGGCCGTAGCCGGTGACGATGGTCTCGAAGGTGAGCTCCTCGCGCATGCGGCGGATCATCTCCACCGGCACCGCGGCCGATCCGGTCACCGACAGTCGAAGGGTCGAGAGGTCGTAGTTGCCGAGCTCGGGGTGGTCGAGGATCGTCTGGTAGATCGCGGGTGGCCCCGGGAGCATCGTGATGTGCTCCTCGTCGACCCGTTGCATCACCGACGGGACGTCGAACACCGCGTGGGGAACGATGGTGGCGCCCTTGATGAAGCTGGCCAGGATGCCGGCCTTGAGCCCGAACGCGTGGAAGAACGGGTTGATGATCAGGTAGCGGTCGCCTTCGCGGAGCCCGACCACGGTGGACCACGCGTCGTAGGCCCGCACCGACGCGCCATGGCCGAGCATCGCTCCCTTCGGTGCGCCGGTCGTGCCCGAGGTGAACAGGATGTCGCTGAGGTCGTCGGGGCCGAGGGCCGCGGCGCGCGCGGCCGTGATGGACGGGTCGACCGAGTCGGCCCGGGCGAGGAACTCGGCCCAGCCGACGGTGCCGTCGTGGGCCGGCCCGCGGAGCACGACGATCTCCTCGACGCTCGGCACATCGGCTCGGTTGCCGAGCATCTCGACGTAGTCGGTGTCGAGGAAGTCGGTGACGGTCAGGAGCATGCGGGCGCGCCGAGGCGTTGAGGATGAACGCCGCCTCGCTGCCCTTGTACCTGGTGTTCATGGTGACGACGGCGGCACCCGAGCGATAGACCCCGAGCGCGGCGATCACCCACTCGGCCATGTTGGGCGCCCAGATGGCGATGCGGTCGCCCGGCTCGATGCCGGACGCCACGAAGGCCCGGGCCGCCACGTCGACCAGCTCGGCGACCTCGGCGAACGTGAGGCGCAGGTCGCCGTCGACCAGCCCCTCGAGGGAGCCGAAGCGGGCCGCGGCCCGTTCGACGATGGCAGGGATGGTGAGCGGGAGGTCGGGAGTCGTCATCGGAGCGGATGCTAGGTCTGACGGCATGTCAGGTCGAGACCGATCGAGTCGCAGCCTCGGGAATTCGAACCGTGGTTCGATCTACTGGATTTGTGGTTCACTATGGCAGATCTCACGGGGGAGGAGCCGTCCCATGGCTGCCGATGGACAATCGACCGACGTGTGGTGCGAGGAGCGCCTGCTGATCGACGGGACGCTGGTGCCCGCGTCGGGGGGTGCCACGTTCGACAACGTGAACCCGGCCACCGAGCAGGTCCTCGGCGTCGCCGCCGACGGCACGCCGGCCGACATGGACGCCGCCATCGCCGCCGCCCGCCGGGCGTTCGACGAGACCGCGTGGTCGACCGACGTCGGCTTCCGCGTCCGCTGCCTGCGCCAGCTCTCCGATGCGCTCACCGCTCACGTCGAGGAGCTTCGCACGACGACGGTGGCCGAGGTCGGTGCGCCGATCTCCCTCACCCATGGCCCGCAGCTCGAGACCCCGATCGAGGGCGTCGGCTGGGTGACCGACCTGGCCGAGGGCTACGAGTGGACCGAGGACCTCGGCATCGCCAAGCCGTTCGGCATGGCGAGCCGTCGCATCGTGCACCGCGAGGCCACCGGCGTGGTCGGCGCCATCACGCCGTGGAACTTCCCCATGCAGATCAACCTGGCCAAGGTCGCCCCGGCCCTGGCCGCGGGCAACACGGTCGTGCTGAAGCCGGCGCCGGACACCCCGTGGACGGCCAGCCTGCTGGGCCGGATCGTCGCCGAGGAGACCGACATCCCGGCCGGCGTCTTCAACGTCATCACGTCGTCGAGCCACGAGGTCGGCCAGCAGCTGTCCTCCGATCCACGGGTCGACCTGGTCTCGTTCACCGGTTCGACGGCGACCGGCCGCCGCGTCATGACCTCGGCCGCGGCCACCCTCAAACGGGTGTTCCTCGAGCTGGGGGGCAAGTCCGCGGCGGTGGTGCTCGACGATGCCGACGTGGCCGAGGCCGCCGGGGCCACCGCCTTCCAGGTGATGACCCACGCCGGACAGGGCTGCGCCATCACCACCCGGTTGGTCGTGCCCCGATCGCGGTTCGACGAGGCGGTCGACGCGGCCGTGGCCATGATGCAGGCGCTCACCTACGGCGACCCGACCGATCCGTCCAACATGATGGGACCGCTCATCAGCCAGCGACAGCGCGAGCGGGTGCTCGGCTACGTCGAGACCGGCCGCCGGGAGGGCGCGACGGTGGCCCTCGGCGGTGGCATCCCGGCCGATCTGCCGGTCGGGTGGTTCGTCGAGCCGACCGTGCTCGTCGACGTCGCTCCCGACGCCACCGTGGCCCAGGAGGAGATCTTCGGCCCGGTCCTCGTGGTGCTCGCCCACGACGGCGACGACGACGCGGTCGCCGTCGCCAACAACTCCGCCTACGGCTTGTCGGGGGCCGTGTTCAGCGGGTCGGTCGAGCACGCCAACGCGGTGGCGGCCCGCCTCCGCACGGGCACCGTCTCGATCAACAACGGCCTCTGGTTCGGCCCCGACGTGCCCTTCGGGGGCTACAAGCAGAGCGGCATCGGGCGGGAGATGGGCCGAGCCGGCTTCGAGGAGTACCTCGAGACCAAGTCGATCGCGGAGCCGGCATGAGCGCGACGCGGGGAAGTGGTGACGGCATCTGGATCAGCGGCGAGCAGACCACGGTCGCGCAACTGCTCGAGCGCCGGCTCGAGGTCGACCCCGACGGCGAGTACCTCGACGTCTGCAGCGTCAAGCTCACCGCGGCCGAGGTGGCGTCCACGTCGGCCCGCCTGGCCAACGCCCTGAGCCAGCTCGGCGTGGGCAAGGGCGACCGGGTCGCCACCCTCATCGAGAACTCGGCCGAGGCCACCCTGGCCTGGTGGGGAGCGGTGCGCGCCGGGGCCATCGCGGTGCCCATCAACACCGCCTACAAGGGCGAGTACCTGCGTCACCAGTTGGCCGACTCGGGGTCGCGCGTGCTGGTGGTCGAGGCCGCGCTGGTCGACCGCGCCGCGGCCGTGGCGGCGCAGGTCGAGTCGCTCGAGCACGTGGTGGTCATCGACGACCACGACCACGCGCTCACCGGCACCACGACCCATCGGTGGGCCGATCTGCTCGGTGCCGACGAGGTCGCGCCCGACGTCGACGTGCGGCCATCCGACCTGGCCACCTTCATCTACACCGGTGGCACCACCGGCCCGTCCAAGGGCTGCATGCTGAGCAACAACTACCACGAGGCGCTGACCCGCCAGATCGGCATCTGTTGGGGCCGGACCGCCGACGACGTGGTGTGGACGCCGCTGCCCCTGTTCCACTTCAACGCCATCACCACGGCCGTGCTCGGCCCGCTGGTGTGGGGCGGTCGGGCCGCCATCTACCGCCGCTTCTCGGTGTCGAACTTCTGGTCGGAGATGAACCGCGTCGGCGCCACCGTCACCTCCACCCTCGGCACCATGGCCTACCTGCTGGCGCACGACGTCGACCGGCCCGAGATGCCGAGGTCCGGCGCACCGGAGGCCAACACCACCCTGCGGCTGCTCGGCGCCGCACCGCTGCCGGTCGAGGTCGACGAGGTGATCCGCACCCGGTTCGGCATCAGCACGTTCAGCGGGGCCTACGGCGTCACCGAGGCCAGCCTCATCTCGTGGCAGCCGCCCGGCGTCCGCAACCGGCCCAACGCCGCCGGCGTGGTCAACGACGAGTACTTCGACGTGCGCATCTTCGACGACGACGACGACGAGGTCCCCGCCGGCACCGAGGGCGAGATCGTGATCCGCCCGAAGCGCCCCGAGGTCATGTTCGCCGGCTACTGGGGCCGCCCCGAGGCCACGGTCGAGACCAGCCGCAACTGGTGGTACCACACCGGTGACATCGGCAAGGTCGACGCCGACCGCTACCTCTACTTCGTCGACCGCAAGGCCGACTACCTCCGGCGCCGAGGTGAGAACATCTCGAGCTTCGAGGTCGAGCGGGTGCTCATGGGCCACGGCGCCCTGGCCGACGTGGCCGTGCACGCGGTGTTGAGCGACCTGACCGAGGACGACCTCAAGGTCACCGCCACCGTCGCCGAGGGGGCCACCCTCACCGAGGACGAGCTGTTCCGCTGGTGCATCGACCAGCTGCCCTACTTCGCGCTGCCGCGCTACATCGAGTTCCGCTCCGAGCTGCCCCGCAGCCCCGTCGGCCGGGTGCTCAAGCGGGAGCTGCGCGACGAGGGGGTCACCCCCACCACCTGGGACGTCGAGACCTCGGGCATCACCTACGACAAGCGCTGACTGGATTCGCTACGAGCCTGCGTGGCGCGCCCTCGACCGCGGCCGGGCGTGGAGGACGATCATCAGGCGTGCGGAGCGGAGCGGAGCAGCTCCACCGGATCGCGCCAGATGGGCGGAGCCCGCCCGCAGCGAACTTGTGAGCGAGGGCACAGCAGGTCGGTCAGCGGCCGAGGCGGCGGCGGAGGTCGTCGAGGCGCTGGGCGAACGCGGGCTGGTCCATCGACCAGCGCTGGGCGTCGAGCTCGAGGGCGACGGCGTCGGCGGCCGTGGCGAGACCGGGGGTGGCGTCGAGCGAGGCCTTGGCCCGGGCCATCACCCCAGGCGGCCGGGAGGCGGCCCGACGGGCCATCACCAGCGCGGTCTCGAGCAGGTCGGGCGACGGGACGCAGCGCCAGGCCAGGCCCTTGGCCTCGGCCTCGGTGCCGTCGAGGGCGTCGCCGCCGAGCACGAGGGCGGCCGCGGCCTGGCGGCCCATCCGCCGCTCGAGGCGCCACAGGTGCCCGCCGCCCGGGTGGAGGCCGAGGTCGAGGAAGCGGGGATCGAAGCGGGCCGTGGGCGAGGCGATGACGACGTCGCAGGCCAGGGGGAGGTTGACCCCCGCCCCGATGGCCGCGCCGTCGACCGCGGCGACGGTGAGCACCGGGGCGTCGGCCAGGGCGAGGAACCCGGCGTACATGTCGGGCAGGTCGGCCCGGGGCTCGAGCAGGTCGTCGACCGAGCCGCCGGCGCAGAACACCGGAGGCTCGGCCGTCAGCACGATGGCCCCGACGCCCTCGGCCAGCGCCCATCCGACGGCCGCAGCCAGGTCGTTCGTCAGCTCGAGGGTGAGGGCGTTGCGGCGGTCCGGGTCGGCCAGGGTGAGCAGGCCCACGTCGCCGTCGACGACCTCGGCCCGGACGCGCGAGTCGAGCTGCATGCTCAGGCGGTCGCCTTCTTCGCCAGCTCGCCCATCTCGATGCCGACCTGCTTGGTGAAGCGGCCCTTGTCGTAGGGCTTGGTGGTGACGTCATGGCCCTCGGCCTCGGCTCGCAGGGCGGCGACGGTGGACTGCTCACGGGAGCGGTGGGCGAAGGGGTCGAAGTGGTACCAGCGGCAGGCGTTCTCGAAGCCGATCTTGTAGAGCTCGTCGTCGGACAGACCGGCTGCCACCGCGGCCAGCTCCTCGGGTGCTTCCGGCCAGGACGAGTCGCTGTGGGGGTAGTCGCACTCCCAGGCGATGTTGTCGATGCCGATGTCGTTGCGCAGCTTGATGCCGACGGGGTCGGCGATGAAGCAGGTGAGGAACCGCTCGCGGAACACCTCGGACGGCAGCTTGCCGCCGAAGTCCTGGCCCGTCCACAGGTGGTGCATGTCGTAGGTGCGGTCGAGCCGGTCGATGAAGTAGGGGATCCAGCCCGTGCCGCCCTCGGACAGGGCGATGCGCAGGTCGGGGAACTGCTTGATGACGCGCGACCACAGCAGGTCGGCCGCCGCCGCGCAGATGTTCATCGGCTGCAGGGTGATCATCACGTCGACCGGGGCGTCGGGCGCGGTGACCGCCAGCTGGCCCGACGAGCCGAGGTGGATCGACAGCACGACCGATTCGTCCGACAGCGCCTTCCACAGCGGGTCCCAGTGGTCGCTGTGGAAGCTGGGGTAGCCGAGCGTGGAGGGGTTCTCGGTGAAGGTCAGCGAGTGCACGCCCTTCTTGGCCAGGCGGCGCACCTCGGCCGCGGCCAGTTCGGGGTCCCAGAGCACGGGCAGGCCCATCGGGATCATGCGGCCCGGGTAGGCGCCGCACCACTCGTCGACGTGCCAGTCGTTGTAGGCCTGCACGACGGCGAGGGCCAGGTCCTTGTCGTCGATGGCCGCGAACAGGCGGGCGCTGAAGCCGGGGAACGACGGGAAGTTCATCGACGCGAGCATGCCGCCGGCGTTCATGTCCTTGATGCGCTCGTGGATGTCCCAGCAGCCGGGGCGGATCTCGTCGAAGGCCGTCGGCTCGATGCCGTACTCCTCCTTGGGGCGACCGGCCACCGCGTTCAGGCCGATGTTGGGGATCTTCGATCCCTCGAACTCCCAGACGTCGGAGCCGTCCTTGGTGCGGATGATCTTCGGGGCTCGGTCCCGGTACTTCTCGGGGATGTGCGCATCGAACATCGTCGGCGGCTCGACGAGGTGGTCGTCGACGCTGACCAGGATCAGGTCTTCTGCCTTCATGGCTGCTCCTCGGGTTCCCCCGGCGGCTCCTGCGAGACCGCCTTGTGTGAATTGAACCATAGTTCGAGATTCTGAACTGTGCGCGGTCGAGCGCACGGGCCGACGGGTGCGGACGGCTTTTCAGCGAGCCTCGGGTGTGCGAACATCTGTTCGTGACCGGCGACGCCACCATCCTGCACGCCGACCTCGACTCGTTCTTCGCCTCGGTCGAGCAGCGCGACGACCCCAGGCTGCGAGGCCGGCCGGTCATCGTGGGCGGCGGCGTGGTGCTGGCCGCCAGCTACGAGGCCAAGGCCTTCGGGATCCACTCGGCCATGGGTGGACGGCAGGCTCGCAGCCTGTGCCCCCACGCGATCGTCGTGCCGCCGAGGTTCTCGGCCTACACCGAGGCCAGCAAGGCGGTGTTCGACGTCTTCCGCGACACCACGCCCCTGGTCGAGGGGCTTTCGATCGACGAGGCGTTCCTCGACGTGGGCGGCCTGCGCCGGGTGTCGGGCACGCCGGTCGAGATCGCCACCCGCCTCCGCGCCGAGGTGCTCGAGCGGGTGGGGCTGCCGATCACCGTGGGGGTGGCGTGCACCAAGTTCCTGGCCAAGGTGGCGAGCCAGGTGGCCAAGCCCGATGGGCTGCTCGTGGTGCCGGCCGGCACCGAGATCGAATTCCTCCACCCGCTCCCGGTCGAGCGCTTGTGGGGAGTCGGGCCGGTCACGTCCCGCAAGCTGCACGAGAAGGGCATCGCCACGGTGGGGGAGATGGCCCGGCTGGGCGAGGCGAGCCTGGTGTCGCTGCTCGGCCCGGCCTCGGGGCGGCACCTGCACACGCTCGCCCACAACCGCGACCCCCGGCGGGTGACCGTCGGCCGCCGTCGTCGGTCGATCGGGTCCCAGCGCGCGCTGGGGCGGGCCCCACGGTCGCGGGCCGACATCGACGCCTCACTCGTGGCGCTCGTCGACCGGGTCACGGGCCGGATGCGCACGGCCGGACGGGTCGGGCGCACCGTCACCCTCCGGCTCCGCTTCGGCGACTTCACCCGGGCCACGCGGTCGCACTCCCTGCCGATGGCCACCGCCCACACGTCGTCGATCCTCGCCGCGCTGCGCGACCTGCTGGCCGAGGCGTGGCCCCTGGTGGAGCAGCAGGGGATCACCCTCGTCGGCGTGTCGGTCTCGAACCTCACCGATGCGAAGGCGGTCCAGCTCCCCCTGCCGTTCGACGCCCACAGCACCAACGCCCTCGACGAGACGCTCGACGAGCTGCGCGAGCGCTTCGGCTCCCGTGCGATCACCCGGGCCGTCCTGCTCGACCGCGACCCCGGGTGGACCATGCCCATGCTCCCCGACTGACACACGCCCGAGGCGGCACGGCACGACGATCGGGGGTGAGCAAGGATCGGCAGGTGAGCTACGACGTGATCCGGTCCATCTTCATGGCGACGCCGGAGACGCCGATCCGGCGCCGTGGTTGCCGACCTCGCCGGCCCGACGGCTGCGCGACGCGGTCGAGCCGATCGCCACCCAGGGCTGGTGCCCGATCGGCGAGCGAGCGCGTCGCCGCGCTGGGCCTGGACTTCTTCGCCGGCTACGTGTGGGGCCGGCGCCGCGCTGGGCACGCCGACCGCGGCGGTGGTCGTGGCCACCTTCGGCGTCTTCGACCCGGCGATGCTCACCGGTGTGTACGAGGGCGCCGTCGCCGCCGCGCTCTCGGCCCCGCTGTTCACGGCGCTCGACGCCGTCGACGGGCTGGGTCGACCGCTGTTCAGCGCGCTCCGCAGCCTGCCGCGACCCGAATCCCCCCAGGGCCGACTGTGGCGGGCCGCCGAGCTGGTGCGCGAGCACCCGGGGGGACGGGCACCTCGCCGCGGTCGTGGCGTCGGGTGTCGACCTGGTCACCATCAACGTGCTCACGGAGCTGTGGCTGGGCTTCGGGGTGGGGGAGTACGAGCGCGACGCGTGGGCTCGGGGCCGACCAGCTCGCTCAAACGCCGAAATCTGTGCACGGATCCACGACAGGTGTCGATCCGTGCACAGATTTCGGGTGGGGCCGGTGAGTCTGGACCCGGGTCAGGGGCCGGAGAAGACGACGCCTTCGCGTCCGCTGGCGGGGGCCGGGGCGTGGTCGTCCTCGTAGCGGGTGAGCTCGGCTCGCCCGACGACGTGCCAGTGCACCTCGTCGGGGCCGTCGGCCAGGCGCAGGGTCCGCTGGCTGGCGTACATCCGGGACAGCGGCGTCCACTGCGAGACGCCGGTGGCGCCGTGGATCTGGATGGCCTCGTCGATGATCTCGCACACCCGCTCGGGCACCATCGCCTTCACCGCGCTGACCCACACGCGGGCCTCGGCGTTGCCCATGGTGTCCATGGCCTTGGCCGCCCGCAGCACCATCAGCCGCATGGCCTCGATCTCGATGCGGGCCTTGGCGATGACCTCGGTGTTCTTGCCGAGCCGGGCGAGGGGCTTGCCGAACGCCTCGCGGTTGAGGCCGCGGCGCACCATGAGCTCGAGCGCCCGCTCGGCCACACCGATCGATCGCATGCAGTGGTGGATGCGGCCGGGGCCGAGGCGCACCTGGGAGATCTCGAAGCCGCGGCCCTCGCCGAGCAGCATGTTCGACGCCGGGACGCGCACGTCGGTGAATCGCAGGTGCATGTGGCCGTGGGGCGCGTCGTCGTCGCCGAACACGTGCATCGGACCGAGGATCTCGCACGCCCGGCGTGTCCATCGGCACGAGGATCTGCGACTGGCGGCGGTGCGGCGGCCCGTCGGGGCTGGTCTGCACCATCACGATCATGATCTTGCAGCGGGGGTCGCCGGCGCCGGAGATGTAGTACTTCTCGCCGTCGATGACCCACTCGTCGCCGTCGAGCACGGCCCGGCAGCTGATGTTGCGTGGCATCGGACGAGGCCACGTCGGGCTCGGTCATGGCGAACGCCGAGCGGATCTCGCCGGCCAGCAGCGGCTCGAGCCACTGCTTCTTCTGCTCGGGCGTGCCGACCCGCTCGAGCACCTCCATGTTGCCGGTGTCGGGCGCACTGCAGTTGAGGCACTCCGACGCCAGCGGGTTCCGGCCGAGCTCGGCCGCGATGTAGGCGTAGTCGAGGTTCGACAGGCCCTCGCCGGTCTCGGCGTCGGGCAGGAAGAAGTTCCACAGGCCGTTGGCCTTGGCCTTGGCCTTGACCGAGTCGAGCAGCTCGAGCTGGCCCGGCCGTAGCTCCAGCGGTCGGCCCGCCCCTCACCGAGCCGGTAGAACTCCTCGGTGATCGGCTCGATCTCGGTGGCGATGAACGTCTTCACCGCCTCGTACAGCGGGACCGCCGCCTCGGACATCGCCAGGTTGAGGGCGTCGTCGGTCGGTGAGCCGGAATGCAGTCCCGGAGCAGGCATGAGGCGGTCCCTTCGGAGGCGGTCGACGGGTATCGAGCGCGGTGGTCGGCGAGCGGCGGCACGAAGCCGGCCTCAGGGTAGGTCCGGGCGAGCCACCGTGGTCGAGTCGCCGCCGTCGATCCGGCCCGCGAGCCGTCGGACCCCGGCCGTGCCGGCTCAGCGGCGGGAGCGGCTGTCCGGCCGGAGCAGCAGGTCGGGGTAGGCGCGGCGCAGGAAGCGATCGAACTGCGGCACGGTGAACGCGGCGAGGCCGTAGCCGGGTGAGTAGAGCAGTCCCTTCGAGATCAGGCGCGCCCGGATCGGCCCCAGCTTCTCGGTGGTCGTGCCCTGCTGCCGCGCGACGTCGCTCGCCTTCTGCGCACCGGGCCCGAGCTCGGCCATGGCGCGCATGTAGCGCAGTTCGGCATCGGTGGCCCGGTCGGCCCGAACGCGGAAGAAGCTGGCGTCGAGGTGTTCTTCGATGACCGGCTCGACGTCGAGCGTGACCTCGAGGGTGATCGGGCTGGCATCGGCGGTGTCCCAGGCGAACTTGCCGTACTCCTGGATGAAGTAGGGGTAGCCGTCGGTGTAGCTGAGGATGTGCTCGGCCGCTCCCGGCTCGTAGGACACGCCCTCGGTGGCCGCGGGCTCGATGAGCGCGCTCATGGCCTCGTCACCGACGAGGTGACCGATGACGGGGAACCGGAAGAGTCGCTCGGAGTAGCTCTTGGCCTCACCGGTCAGCTGGGGCAGCAGTGGCAGGCCGGCGCCGACCACCGTGAGGGGCAGCGACCGCTGGACGGTCTTGTGCAGCGCGGCCACGAGCGATTCGAACTCGTCCTTGGCGAGGAACTGCAGCTCGTCGAAGAGGAACACCACGCCGGTCTCCCGGTGCTGCGCGGCCTCACCCATGGCGACGAGCACATCGGTCAGGTCCTCGGCCAGGTCGCCGGAGTCCGCGACACCGGCGACCGCGTCGACGTCCAGCCCGGCGCCGAGCGTGCCGTCCGGACTGACCGTCAGCGTGAACGACCGGAGGATGCCGGCGGCACGGGTCATCCGGGCGTCCCACCGAGCTCGGGGTGAGAGCTGCAGCAGGCCCCGGCGAGCCAGCTGCGCCATCCGGGGGCCGAACGGCGTGGACTTGGCGATCTCCGCGTCGAGGGTGACCCACCCCTGGGCCACGGCGCGGGTGCGGAACTCCTCGAGCAGGACGGTCTTGCCGACGCCACGCAGGCCCGTGATGATCATCGACTGCTCGGTGCGACCGAGCGACAGCCGACCGAGGAGGATGTCGAACGCCGCCAGCTCGGCGTCCCGCCCGGCCAGCACGGGAGGCATGGCCCCGGCGTTGGGTGTGTAGGGATTGCGCACCGGGTCCATCGACCGGAGACCTTAACGACTTTATCGAGACTTAACAAGAGTCGATAAACTCTGTCCAGGTCGTCAAGGAACGGGGGAGGGATCGTCCGGACGGGTGGTCGGGGCGTCGTAGCCTGGGCGACCATGTCCGAGCGGGCCCGACGGGGCGAGCACGCACCGATCGACCCCATCGCCGAGGCTCGCCGCCAATGGATCGAGCACGGCTGGCCCGACGCGGCCGAGGGGATGTCGGTGGTCACCTCGGTCATGCGGGTGCAGCAGCTGCTGCTCGCCCGCATCGACGATGCCCTGGCCCCGTTCGAGCTCACCTTCGCCCGCTTCGAGATCCTGCAGCTGCTCGCCTTCAGCCGCGTCGGGTCGCTGCCGCTCGGCAAGATCGGCTCTCGGCTGCAGGTGCATCCCACCAGCGCCAGCTCGGCAGTCGACCGGCTCGAGCGCCAGGGGTTCGTGCGACGGTCGCCGCATCCCACCGACGGCCGCACCACGCTGATCGAGCTGCTCCCGGCCGGCCGCACGGTCGTGGCCCGGGCGACGAAGGTGCTCAACGACGAGGTCTTCGGCGCGGTCGGCCTCACCCCGCGTCAGACCGGCGATCTGCTCGGCCTGCTCGAGACCTTCCGCCGCAACAGTGGGGACCTGGCCTGACCGACCCGGCCTGGCCGGTTCGGGACCGTTCTCCACCGACTCGGGGACCAAGGTCCCTGCCCGCCGACCGAGGGTTCGGCCACGGTGGAGCCATGGAAGAGCGGATCGTCGCGCCCCTGTCGGAGTCGGCATCGTCGGGCGGCCGGGCCGGGCCGTGTCGCCGGTGGTGGCTGCCGCTGCTCGTGGCGGTGTGCGCGGCGGTGATGCTCGGGTGCGGCTCGTCGACCGAGGAGTCGTCCCTCGACGAGTCGGCCGCCGGCGCCCCCTCCTCGACGGCGTCCGCGCCGGAGGCCGGGTCGGAACCGACCTATGTGATGGGCAAGTGCACCTTCCGCATGCCCGGTGAGATCCTGACCGCGGACGAGGCGGTGGTGTGGTTCAGCACCGATCACGTCTGCCCCGGGTACGTCACGGTCGCGCCCGGCACGGCGGTCACCTTCGCGAACGAGGACACCGCGGCGCACTCGGTGTCGATCGCGCAGGGAGCCATGCCCGGCGGCGCCGAGATCACCAGGGCCTCGATCGAGCCTGGCCAGACCTGGGTGGTGGAGGGGTTCGACGCCGTCGGCACGTTCACCTACACCACCGATGCGATCCCGACGTTCCTGGGGACGATCGAGGTCACCGACTCGCCGTCCCACGCCTGACCCGGGCTCACGGGACAAATAGCAGGATGTCCTGCTAGTTTGGACGGCATGGGGGAACGCCAGCCTGACCACCGACCGAGCGACCTGCACACGCCCGTGCACCCGGTGCGGTTCGTGACCGCGGCCAGCCTGTTCGACGGGCACGACGCGGCCATCAACATCATGCGGCGCATCCTGCAGAGCCAGGGCGTCGAGGTGATCCACCTCGGGCACAACCGCTCGGTCGACGAGGTCGTGCAGGCTGCCGTGGCCGAGGACGTGCAGGGCGTGGCGGTCAGCTCCTACCAGGGCGGCCACATGGAGTACTTCACCTACCTGGTCGACCAGCTGCGGGCGCGGGGCCGGGGCGACATCGGCGTGTACGGCGGTGGCGGCGGGGTGATCGTCGCCTCCGAGATCGCCGAGCTCGAGCAGGCCGGTGTGTCGATCTTCGCGCCGGAGGACGGGCAGCGCCTCGGCCTGGCCCGCATGGTCAACCAGCTCGTGGTCGAGTGCGACCGTGACCTGGCCTCCGATCTGCCCGAGTCGCTCCACGACCTCTTCCTCGGCGCGCCCGGCGTGCTGGCGCGGGTCATCACCGCCATCGAGGCCGGCGCCCTGCCCGACGCCTGGGCCACGGAGATCGCCACGGCGGCCGCGGCCAGCGTCGCGCCGGTGCTCGGCATCACCGGCACGGGTGGCTCGGGCAAGTCGTCGCTGACCGACGAGCTGATCCGGCGCTTCCGGCTCGACCAGGAGGACAAGCTCCGCATCGCGGTCGTCGCGGTCGACCCGACCCGGCGCAAGGCCGGGGGCGCGCTGCTCGGCGACCGCATCCGCATGAACGCCATCGACTCGCCGCAGGTGTTCTTCCGCTCGCTGGCCACCCGCTCGTCGGTGGCCGAGGTGCCCGACTCGCTGCCCGACGTCATCGCCGCCTGCCGGGCCGCCGGGTTCGACCTGGTGATCGTGGAGACACCGGGCATCGGCCAGGGCGACGCCGCCATCGTCCCGCTCGTCGACGTGTCGCTCTACGTGATGACGCCCGAGTTCGGCGCCGCCTCGCAGCTCGAGAAGATCGACATGCTCGACTTCGCCGACGCGGTGGCCATCAACAAGTTCGAGCGCCGGGGCGCGGAGGATGCCCTGCGCGACGTTCGCCGCCAGCTGGCCCGCAACCGCGAGGACTTCTCGACGCCACCCGACGAGCTGCCGGTGTTCGGCACCATCGCGGCCCGGTTCAACGACGACGGCGTCACCGCGCTCTACCAGCACCTGCTCGGGCTGCTGGCCGGTCGGGGGCTGCCGGTGTCAGAGGGTCGGCTGCCCCGGGTGGAGAGCCGGGTCCCGAGCGTGGCGTCGGTCATCGTGCCGCCGGCGCGGGTGCGCTACCTGGCCGAGATCGCGGCCACGGTGCGCGGCTACCACGGGCAGACGGTCGAGCAGGCCGCCGCCGCCCGCCGGCGCCAGCAGGTCGCCGAGATCCGCGACGCGGCGCGGGCCGACGGCCTCGACACGCCCGAGCTCGAGGCGGCCCTGGGGCCGCTCGCCACCGCGGCCGACGACGTCCTCACGGCGGAGAGCCGCCACCTGCTCGACGGGTGGCCGGCGATGGTCGAGGCCAACACCAGGCCCGAGCGCTCCCGCGAGTCGCTGTCGGGCACCCTCGTGCCGCGGGTCGCGCTGCCCCGGTTCACCGACCACGGCGAGCTGCTGCGCTGGCTGCGCTCGGAGAACCTGCCGGGGTCGTTCCCGTTCACGGCCGGCGTGTTCCCGCTCAAGCGCGAGGGCGAGGACCCGGCCCGCATGTTCGCCGGCGAGGGCGGCCCGGCCCGCACCAACCGCCGCTTCCACCTGCTCGCCGAGGGCCAGCCGGCCACCCGGCTCTCCACCGCGTTCGACTCGGTCACGCTCTACGGCTTCGACCCCGACGAGCGGCCCGACATCTACGGCAAGGTCGGCAACTCCGGCGTGTGCATCGCCACGCTCGACGACATGAAGGAGCTCTACGCCGGGTTCGACCTGTGCGACCCGACGACGTCGGTGTCGATGACCATCAACGGCCCGGCGCCGACCATCCTCGCCATGTTCCTCAACACCGCCATCGACCAGCGCGTCGAGCGGCTCGAGGCCGAGCGGGGCGCGCCGCTCGGCGAGGCCGAGCGGGCCGAGGTGCGGGCGTGGGTGCTGCAGAACGTGCGGGGCACCGTGCAGGCCGACATCCTCAAGGAGGACCAGGGCCAGAACACGTGCATCTTCTCCACCGAGTTCTCGCTCGGGATGATGGCCGACATCGCGGAGTGGTTCGTCGAGCAGCAGGTGCGCAACTTCTACTCGGTGTCGATCTCCGGCTACCACATCGCCGAGGCCGGCGCGAACCCCATGAGCCAGCTGGCGTTCACCCTGGCCAACGGCTTCACCTACGTCGAGGCCTACCTGGCCCGGGGGATGTCCGTCGACGACTTCGCCCCCAACCTCTCGTTCTTCTTCTCCAACGGGATGGACCCCGAGTACACGGTCATCGGCCGGGTGGCCCGCCGCATCTGGGCGGTCGCCATGCGCGAGCGCTACGGCGCCGACGAGCGGTCGCAGAAGCTGAAGTACCACGTGCAGACCTCGGGCCGGTCGCTGCACGCGCAGGAGATGGCGTTCAACGACATCCGCACCACGCTGCAGGCGCTGTGCGCGATCTACGACAACGCCAACAGCCTGCACACCAACGCCTACGACGAGGCCGTCACCACGCCGACGTCGGAGTCGGTGCGCCGGGCCCTCGCCATCCAGATGATCATCAACCGCGAGTGGGGCCTGGCCATGAACGAGAACCCGCTGCAGGGCTCGTTCATCGTCGAGGAGCTCACCGACCTGGTCGAGGAGGCCGTGCTCGCCGAGCTCGAGCGCATCAGCGAGCGCGGCGGCGTGCTCGGTGCCATGGAGACCGGCTACCAGCGGGGCCGCATCCAGGACGAGTCGATGCTCTACGAGCACCGCAAGCACGACGGCACCCTGCCGATCATCGGGGTGAACACGTTCCGCAGCCCCGATGCCGAGCGACGATGCCGAGCCGCCGGTCATCGAGCTGGCCCGCTCCGACGACGCCGAGAAGCAGGACCAGCTCGACCGGCTGCGCGCCTTCCACGCGGCCCACGCCGACGAGCGCCCGGCGGCGCTCGAGCACCTGCGGGAGGTGGCGCTGGCCGACGGCAACCTGTTCGAGGCGCTGATGGACGCGGTGCGGTGCTGCAGCCTCGGCGAGATCACCCAGACCCTGTTCGACGTCGGCGGCCGCTACCGCCGCAACATCTAGCCCGATCCAGCCCGCACCAGCCGGACCACACGAGGACCCCCCATGACCGAGTACCAGGCCCCCACCGACGCCGTGCTCGACGCCCTCGACGCCGTCGGTCTGCCGGCGCTGCTCGAGCTCGACGCCTTCGCCCACGTCGACCGCGACACGGTCACCACCCTCGTGGAGGAGTTCGGCCGTTTCGTCGACGAGGTGATCGTGCCGACCGACGTGGTGGGCGACCGGGTGGGCAGCGTCCACGACCCGGTCACCGGCACGGTGACCACGCCGGAGGGCTACGCCAAGGCCTACCAGCGCTACGTCGAGTCGGGGTGGGGGGCGCTGGCGTTCCCCCAGGAGCACGGCGGGGGAGGGCTGCCCCGGGTCGTCGGCCTCGCCCTGCAGGAGCTGATGACGTCGGCCAACGTCGGCCTGTCGCTCAACCCGGTGCTCACCCAGAGCGTGATCGAGGGCCTGACCCGGCTGGGGACGCCCGACCAGCAGGCCCGGTTCGTCCCGCACCTGCTGACCGGCGAGTGGAACGGCACCATGCTGCTGACCGAGCCCGATGCCGGCTCCGACGTCGGCGCCGTGCGCACCCGGGCCGAGCAGGACGACGACGGCACCTGGCGGCTCACCGGCACCAAGGTCTTCATCACGTGGGGCGAGCACGACCTCACCGACAACATCGTCCACCTCGTGCTGGCCCGCACCACCGGCGCCCCCGCCGGCACCAAGGGGCTGTCGCTGTTCCTCGTGTCGAAGCGCCTGGTCGACGCCGACGGCCGCCTGGGCGACCGCAACGCGGTCCGCTGCGCGTCGCTCGAGCACAAGGTCGGCATCCACGTCAGCCCCACGTGCGTGCTCGACTTCGACCGGGCCGAGGCCGAGCTGGTCGGTGAGGTGGGCGACGGCATGAGCCTGATGTTCGTGGTGATGAACTCGGCCCGGCTGTCGATCGGCCTGCAGGGCCTGGCCGCGGCGGAGGTCAGCACGCAGCAGGCCCTCGCCTACGCGCACGAGCGTCGCCAGGGCCGGACCGCGACCACGCCGCCGGGGGAGTCGGCGCTGATCGAAGAGCACCCGGACGTGCGTCGGATGCTGCTCACGATGGTGTCCACGACCGACGCCGTGCGCCGGGTGCTGTACACGACCGGGGCCCAGGCCGACCTGGCCGCGCACCATCCCGACGAAGCCGTCCGGGCCATGGCTAGGGAGCGGGCCGACCTGCTGACCCCGATCGCCAAGGCCTGGTCGACCGACGAGGGCGTCGAGGTGGCGTCCCTGGCGATGCAGGTGCACGGCGGCGTCGGCTACGTCGAGGAGACCGGCGTGGCCCGTCACTGGCGCGACGCCCGCATCGCCCCGATCTACGAGGGCACGAACGGCATCCAGGCCATCGACCTGGTCATGCGCAAGCTCCGCATGCGCGACGGCGGGGTGATCGACGACCTGCTCGCCGAGCTGGAGCTGCTCGATGCCCCGTTGGCCGCGGCCGGCGACGACCTGGCCGCGGCGCGGACCTCCCTGGCCGAGGCCCTGGTGGCGACGCGGGCGGCGACCGCCTGGCTGATCGAGCGCGCCTCGGCCGCGCCCGACGACGCGCTGGCCGGCGCCACGACCTACCTCGACATGCTGGGCACCACGCTCGGCGGCGCGCTCCTGGTCGAGTCGGCCCTGCACCGGCCCACCCCCCGCTCGGTCGCCGTCGCCACCTTCTTCGCCACCGAGCGCCTGGCCCGCGTGCCCGGCCTGCTCGGCCCGGTCACCGCCGGCGCCGCCCGGCTCGCCGTCCTCTGAGCGATCTCTCCGCCGGCCCGTCGCGTCACGTCGAACGGCTGAGCACCCGTGAGGTGGCTGAGCGTTCACCGTGCCAGCAGGGGTTAGCCTCCGGCGCGGGGAGGACGAGCCATGACCGAGGTCACCAGCGCAGAGAGGTCGACGCCGATGGTCGACGACGTCGACGTCGAGCGGGACGTCGCCGCGCTGAGCCGGCCGGTCGACCTGAGGGCCACGGCCATCGGCATGCCCGGCGCCGGACCCGACCCGCATCCCGGCGGCGCGCTACACCGACCCGGCCTTCGCCGAGCTCGAGCACGAGCGGCTCTGGCCCGACGTGTGGCAGATCGCCTGCACGGTCGACCACGTGGCCCATCCGGGTGACGTGTTCGAGCTCCGCTGCGGTCGGCTGTCGGTGCTCGTCGTGCGGGGCGACGACGGCGAGCTGCGCGCCTTCCAGAACGCGTGCCGGCACCGCGGCAACAGCCTGTGCGAGGGCATGGCATCGGGACTGACCGAGCTGCGCTGCCCGTTCCACCGCTGGACGTGGGACCTGGCCGGCCAGCTGCGCGAGGTGCCGTCGCGGCGCGGCTTCGGGGCGTTGCGCAACGAGGACCTGCCGCTCGTGCCGGCGTCGGTCGGCGAGTGGGGGCCGCTCGTGTTCGTCAACCTCGATCCCGACGGCCGAGCCGCTGCTCGAGTACCTCGACGGGCGTCCCGGCCGACGCCGAGTGGGCCCGGCTCGACGAGTTCCGCTGCGTGGCGACGACCACGACACCGGTGGCGGCGAACTGGAAGGTCGTGGCCGACGGGTTCTCCGAGACCTACCACGTGCAGGGTCTGCACCGCGAGATGCTGGGGTCGATCGACGACGTGCACGCGCGCCAGCACCTCTGGCCGCGCCACGGCGTGTCGTACCAGCGCTACGGCGTGCCGAGCCCCCGCCTCGGGCGTGACGTGGCCGACGAGGTGGTGTGGGACTCGTTCGTGCTCACCCAGTCCGGGCGGATGGGCCCCGACCACGTCGCCGGGTCACCGATGCCGCCGATGCCCGAGGGCCGGACGATCCGCGACGTCATGGCCGACCTCCTCCGCGCTCGCCAGGCGACCGAGTACGGCGCCGACATGAGCGACTTCGACACCGGCCGGGTGATGGACCTGACCCAGTACAACCTGTTCCCCAACGCGACCGTGCTGCTCTGGGGCGAGATGGTCAACGTGATCCTCTCCCGGCCCGGGCCCACTCCCGACGAGGCCGAGCTGGTCACGTTCCTGCTGCTGCGCCACGCCGCCGACGCGCCCCGGAGCCAGCCCGTCCGACGTCCCGGTCCCGCGCCGACGGCGACCTCGGGTGGATCCTGAACCAGGACACGTCGGTGCTCACCTCGATGCAGCGCGGCCTGCACCAGCCGGGCTTCACGCACCTGACCCTGTCGAGCGAGGAGTGCCGCATCGCCAACATGCACCGCAACCTCGAGCGCGTCCTCGGCATCGGCCCCGACGACCCCTGAGGGCCGGCTCGACCGAGCCTCGACGCTCAGCGGCCGGTGCCGAGGCCGTCGAAGATCGGGGGTGCCGGCGAGGTAGCCGGGCTCGAGCAGCTCGCAGCCGGGCGCCCGCTCGGCGAAGGCGGCCCGGATCGGCGCCATGTCGGTGTCGACCGAGAAGCCGGGCAGCCAGTCGTCGTGGTGGCCGAGCACCACCCGGCGGGCGCCCAGGACGCGCGCCTGGTCGGCGACGAAGTCGGCCAGCGAGCCCTGGATCGGCTCGCCGTCGATGTTGGCCCGGCCGGCGGCGGCGAGGATGGCCACGTCGGGGGAGAGCGAGGCCAGGGTCCCGCTCCAGTGGCCCGACGTGTCCTGGAAGAGCAGCGTGCCGTCGGGGGTCTCGAAGACGAAGACGAACGCGCCGCCGTCGCCGCGGTCGCTGTGGCCGGACAGCGAGCCGAGCAGGTGCTCGACCGCGACCGGGTCGAGCGCGGTGGTCATGAACGAGGTCAGCTGCTGCATGCGCTGCTCGCGCTGCTGCCAGGTCAGCCCGAGGTCGCCGAGGCACACCTCGCCGGACTGGGTCATCTGCGTCTGCGACCACACGCACGAGTGCTGGCTCGGGTACACCGACACGAACAGGCCGTTGCCCAGGTCGATGCGCTCGCCCCCGGCCACGCAGATCATGCGGTCGACCGGGACGCCGGCCTGCTCCATGACCCGCACCGTCTCGTAGCTGCCGATGAGACGGGCGCCGGTGCGTGCCGCGATCCGTTCGGCGCCGTACAGGTGGTCGAAGTGCGAGTGGCCGATCACGATCCAGTCGCACTCGTCGATGTCATCGGCGGTGAGCCCGGTGCCCGCGGCGATCGGGCGCCCGGTCGATGTAGGCATCGAGGAACAGGGTCAGGCCGTGGGACCGCAGACGGAAGGTCGCGCAGCCGTACCAGTCGAGTGTGGTGCTCACGGTGTTCCTCCCCCGGGCCGTCGGTGGCCGTGCGGCGATGGTAGGGGCCGCGGCGACGGAGGCGCCGAGGTCGGCGGCGATCCTGCGAGACTCCGGGGTCGTCGACGGATCGAGGGGGCCATGAGCGATCAGGACGAGGAGCCGGCGAACGCCGGGATGCGCGACTGGGGCCTGGTCGACGGGTCGACTCTCGAGCGGACCGTGCTGATCTCGCCGCACCTCGACGACTCGGTGCTCAGCTGCGGGCAGTTCCTCTCGGGCCACGCCGGCACGACCGTGGTGACCGTGTTCGCCGGGATCCCGCAGCACTACCCCGATCCGCCCGGCCGCTGGTCGCAGCTCGGTGGGTTCACCGCAACGGACGACATCGTGGCTGCCCGTCGCGCCGAGGACCGCCGGGCCCTCGAGCGGCTCGGCGCCACGCCGCGCTGGCTCGACTTCCAGGAGTCGATGTTCACCGCCGACGACGAGCAGCCGACCGCGGCGGAGATCGCCGCCGTCCTCGGTGACGTGCTCGACGAGCTCGACCCCACGACCGTGCTGGTTCCGTTCGGGTTGGCCAACCCCGAGCACGTCGTCGTGCACGAGGCCTCGCTGCTGGTGCGCGAGCGAGGGTCGGCCCGACCGGTCGAGTGGGTCGCGTACGAGGACATCGCCTACAACCAGATCCCCGGGCAGCTGGCCTGGCGGGTGGCCACCCTCTTCAAGGCGGCGGTCTGGCCGACGCCGGTGGCGATGCCGGTGGATCCGTCGCCCGCCGCCAAGCGGGCGGCGGTGGCCGAGTACACGTCGCAGGTGCTCGCCCTCGACGCCGACTGGAGCCTGTGGCCCCGGCTCGACGCCCCGACTCCCGAGCAGTACTGGCGCCTCGACGCACCGCCGCCCGGCTGGGAGGCGATGATCGACCTGGTCTGACGACCTCAGGCCCGGGCCTCGATGACCAGGTTGACCGGGGTCGTCGTCGCCAGCCGCACACCGGAGAAGCCGGCCTGCTCGAGGATCTCACGGAGGCGCGTGAACCCGACCTGGTTGCCGAGACCGACGCCCACCTCCTGCGCCAACGAGGCCGGGGTGCAGATCATGGTCGACGCGGCGTACATCAGCCGACCGAGGGGATGGTGGTTGTCCTCGGGACGATCGGCCGCCGCCGGTTCGACGAGCAGCAACGTGCCGCCCGGTGCGATGTGCTCCCGCACGTGTCGGGCGGCACCCACCGGGTCGCCCATGTCGTGGAGGCAGTCGAACAGGCACACGAGGTCGTAGGTGCCGGGGAAGTCCTTGGCCCCGGCGACGTCGAAGGTCACCCGGTCGGCCACGCCGGCCTCGGCGGCCCGGGCGCGGGCCGACGCGATCGACCCGTCGTGGTAGTCGAAGCCGATGACGGTGCTGTTGGGGAACGCCTCGCCCAGCAGGATCGTGGCCGCGCCGTAGCCGCATCCGACGTCGGCGACCGACGCGCCCCGCTCGAGCCGCTCGACGACGCCGTCGAGGGCCGGCAGCCACGATGCGACCAGGTTGGCCTGGTACCCGGGACGGAAGAAGCGCTCCGTGCCGGTGAACAGGCGGTGGTCGTGCTGGTGCCAGCCGATGCCCGCGCCGGTGCGGAACGCGTCCATCACCGTGTCCTCGTCGGCCCAGGTGCTGGCGACGAAGTCGAACCCGCCGAGCAGGAACGTCGGAGCGGTCTCGTCGGCCACGAGCAGGGCGTGCTCGGCCGGCAGCGTGAACGCCCGGGTCTCGGGGTCGTAGGCGACCCACCCGGCCGCGGCCTGGTTGTGCAACCACTCGCGGACGTACCGCTCGGCCAGGCCCGTTCGCTCGGCGAGCTCGGCGGAGGTCACCGGTGCGCTGTCGCCCATGGCCCGGTAGAGCCCGAGGCGGTCGCCGATGTGGATCAGCACGGCCGAGAGGCCGGCACCGAGGTCGCCCACGACCTGGTGCATGAAGTGCTCGATCTCGGCGGGGTCGAGCGCGGCCGCGGGGGAGGTGGTGGTCATGGATGGCTCCTTCGTGGGGTCGGGGTCTGCGCTCCCCACGTTCCGCCCCGAACGCTCCGGTCGCATCCGTGCGGGCACGGATCGGGCCACGGAATGGCCCTCGAATCGCACCCCACGGGCCACACTGTCGCCATGGTCGACGTCTCCCCACGCGAGGCCGAGGTCCTCGCCCTGGTCGGCGAGCAGCTGACCAATCCGGAGATCGCGGCGCGCCTCTACATCTCGGTGCGCACGGTCGAGAGCCACGTGTCGTCGCTGCTGCGCAAGCTCGGTGTCGACGATCGTCGAGGGCTCGTGGCGCTGGCCCGCGCCGCACCGGTGCCCGTCGATCAGGGCCCGACGTCGGGCGAACGCCTCACCGGCGGCCTGCAGGGGGCGCCCGAGGCCTTCACCAGCTTCATCGGACGCGACGCGGACGTGCGAGCGGTGCTGGGCACGCTGGAGGGCTCCCGCCTGGTGACCCTGACCGGCCCCGGTGGCATCGGCAAGACCCGGTTGGCGATCGAGGTCGGCAACCGCACCGCCGCGCCCGCGCCTGGTTCGTCGACCTGGTGCCGGCCGGCCCCAACACGGTCGTCGAGGCCGTCGCGTCGGCCCTCGGCGTGTCCGATCGCCCGAACCAGTCCCTGATCCAGGTCGTGTGCGATGCCCTGATCGCGGCGCCCGGGCTGATCGTGCTCGACAACTGCGAGCACGTGCTCGAGACGGTCGCGGTGACCGCCGAACGGCTGCTGCGCTGGACCCCCGACGTGACCGTGCTGGCGACCAGCCGCGAGCCGCTGGCCCTCCCCGGCGAACGGGTCGTCCCCGTGGCCCCGCTCGGCGCGACCGACGACGCGGCCGTGACGTTGTTCCGCGAGCGGGCGGCGGCGGCCGGTGCCGAGCTGGGCACCGACGACGACGCGGTCCTGCGGGAGATCTGCGACCGGCTCGACGGCATGCCGCTGGCCATCGAGCTGGCGGCGGCGCGCTGCGCGTCGCTCGGCGTCGAGGGCGTGCGGCGCGGACTCGACGACCGCTTCCTGGTGCTGCGGGGCAGCCGCGGCGGTGACCACCGCCATCGATCCCTTCGGGCCGTGCTCGACTGGAGCTACGAGCTGCTCGACCCCGACGAGCAGGCGGTGCTGTGCCGGGCCAGCATCTTCCATGGCGGCTTCCGGCTGGAGGACGCCGAGATGGTCGCGGCCGGTGGGATGCCCGGTGTCGCCGTGATCGACGCGGTGGGGCGGCTGGTGGCCAAGAGCCTGGTGGCCCGCTCCCAGGACCCGTCGGGATCGCGCTACCGCCTGCTGGAGACGGTGCGGGCCTACGCGCTCGAACGCCTCGACGAGTCGGGCCTCCACGACCGGGTCGCCGACGCCCACCTGGCGTGGGCCGACGATCAGGCCCGGCGGCTCGAGCAGGACCTCGTCGAGACCGGCCAGAGCCGCTTCACCTACGACCTCGTCGTCGACGACCTCCGGGCCGCGCTGTCGTGGGCCCAGCAGACGGGCCAGCGAGCGACGGGACACGCGCTGGCCCGCCGGATGGCGCATCTCGCCTACGGCCGGCGGTTCTTCATCGAGGCCCGGGTGCGGTTCGAGGAGGCGGCGTCGCTGGCCTCCGACGGGCATGACGCGGCCCGGGATCTGCTCGATGCCGGCCATGCGGCGTCGGCCCTGCTGCACGGGGCCATGGCCTACGAGCGCTTCCTCGAGGCCATCGACCGGGCCGAAGAGGTGGGCGATGACCGCACGGCCGCGGTGGCCCTGGCCCTCGCGGCCGAGCGACCGAGCCGCATGATGGCGACGTTCCCCAAGCTGCCCGACCGGGAGGTCACCCTGCAGCTGCTGGCCCGGGCCCATGAGCTCGGCGACGGTCTCGATGCGGAGGTGGCCGCCCACCTGGCCGTCGCCGACTCGTGGACGTCGGTCGAGCGCGGGCCGTCGTCGACCCGGAAGGCGGCCGAGGCGGCCGTGGCCGCGGCCCGGGCCGCCGGGGACCCGGTGTGCGAGTCGAGCGCGCTCGACGCGCTGGCCGCGGCCGCATGGGACGAGGGCGAGATGGCCGAGTCGGCCGCCATCTGCCGGGCCCGCACCGAGCTGCTGACGCTGATGGAGCCGCACGACCCGCGCTGCCGGGGTGGAGCTGATCGACATCCTCCACATGGCCGCCGACGGGCCGCTCGCCCGGGGCGACCTCGAGAACGCCACCACCTTCGCCGAGTGGGCGGTGCACCACCCGATGGCCGGGGGCGCGCTGCACCTGCTGCAACGGGAGCTGGTGGTGGGCTACTGCCTGACCGGGCGGTTCGCCGAGGCGCTGGCGCACGGCGAGCTGATGCGGGCCGCCTGGCAGCGGGTCGGTGGCCCGACGGCCGGCTGGATGGCGCCGGCGACCTATCTCGTGGCCATGGTGCACGGACTGGTCGGCGACGACGACGCGTGCGACGAGTGGATGGAGTTCAGCCACGAGATCTCGCTCGACGAGCGGCACGTCGTCCGCACCTTCGCCGTGATGCGCATCGCCCTGCACCAGGGACGCCTCGACGACGCCGCCGCCGAGCTCGAGCGCTTCACCGATCTCCGCGAGCCGCCGATCCCCGGGTTCCCCTGGTCGGTGTCGGCTCTGGGGTATGCCGCGTACGTGTGGTCGCTGGCGGCGGACCTGTGGGCCGCTCGCGGCGAGGAGGACGTGGCCGACCGCATCGCCGACGTCCGGGTCACCACGCCCCAGCACCTGTGGGCCGAACCGTGCCTGCTGCGGGCCGAAGGGCGGCTCCGGCGCGACGAGGTCCGACTACGACGGGCGGCCGAGGGCTTCGGCGCCATCGGCGCACGGTTCGAACAGGCGGTCACCGAGGCGCTGACGTCCGGAGACCTGGCCGACCGGGGTCGCCAGACGCTGCGGGAGCTCGGCTGCACGCCGGAGCAGCGCCCGTAGGGCTCGGCCACGGGGCCGGCCTTCGACGATCAGGTGGTCCCGACCGTGGCGGCCGTCGAGGGCTCGGCGTCGGGACTCGGCGTGGTGGGTGTGGGTGAGCGACACGCTGGTCATGGGATGCACGGGGACTCCAGGGGTTCGGGGGAGGTGGTGAGGTCATCATCCGGAACCGGACCACGGAGCCGCATCCGTGGCGCCACGCAACGCGGCACGCAACCGCGGCTCCGTGGCGATCCGTGCGGCGAGGACGGAGCTCGACTACGTATGGGCGTGGCCGACGACGACACGGGCGTGGACGGCCGTTCGTCTGGACGGAGAGGCCCGATCGGCGGGCCCGCTCGCAGGAGGGCAGCACCCACATGACCACCTCCGGACTCTCGCCCGAACGACTCGATCGACTGCGCACGGTCCTCGAGGGGCACGTCGATCGAGGCGCGGCGACGGGCCTCGTCTCGGTCGTGAGCCGCCGGGGCGAGGCCCGGGTCGAGGTCGTGGGTCGCACCGCGGTCGATGGCGGGGCGGCGGTCGGGACCGACACGATCTTCCGCATCTCGTCGATGACCAAGCCGGTCACCGCGGTCGCCACGCTGCTGCTGCTCGAGGAGTGCGTGATCCGGCTCGACGAGCCCGTCGACCGGCTGCTGCCCGAGCTGGCCGATCGCCGGGTGGTGCGGCGGATCGACGGCCCTGTCGACGACACGGTCCCCGCCGAGCGCCCCATCACCGTGCGGGACCTGCTGACGTTCCGGATGGGCTTCGGCGGCTACCTGGGGCCGTGTCCCGTCAACGACCTGGCCGCCCGGCTCGAGCTCAGCGTCGGTCCGCCGCAGCCGGCCCTGCCCCCCGAGCCCGACGAGTGGGTCCGCCGGTTCTCGACCCTGCCGCTGATGGAACAGCCGGGCACTCGCTGGCTCTACCACACGGGTGCCGACGTCCTCGGCGTGCTGGTCGCCCGGGCCTCCGGGCAGTCGTTCCCGACGTTCCTCCGTGAGCGGATCTTCGACCCGTTGGGCATGAGCGACACGGCCTTCTCGGTGCCCGCCGCCGATCTCGACCGGTTCGTGACCAGCTACCTGACCGATCCGGAGTCGGGCGAGCTGCGGGTCTTCGATCGACCCGACGGCCAGTGGAGCGCCCCGCCGGCGTTCCCCGGGGGCGGCGCGGGCCTGGTGTCGACCGCGGCCGACTTCCTCGCCTTCGCCGAGATGCTGCTGCGGGGCGGTGCGCCGCTGCTGTCGCGCCCGTCGGTCGAGACCATGACGAGCGACCACCTGACCCCGGCCCAGAAGGCCATCGGTGGCTTCTTCCCCGACGACTTCGACGGCCGCGGCTGGGGCTTCGGGGTGGGTGTCGTCACCCGGCGGGACCAGCCGTCGGCACCGGTCGGCCAGTACGGCTGGGACGGCGGGCTGGGCACGATCTGGCGGAACGACCCGTCGGAGGCGATGACGACGATCCTGCTCACCAACGCGGCGTTCACCTCTCCCCGGATGCCCGACCTCGGCGTCGACTTCCTGACCGGCGCCTACGCCGCCATCGCCGACTGAGCTCACCGGGCGCCCGGCCCAGCCCCCACCCTACGATTGCGGTCGGTCGAGGCTGGGAGGCCGCGCGTGCGCATCCTGTTCACGTTCGTCGGAGGAGTCGGTCACTACGAGCCGCTCGTCCCGATCGCGCGTGCAGCGGTGGCCGGTGGTCACACGGTCACCTTCGCCTGCCGTCCCTCGATGGTCGGCGTGGTGCTGGGCGACGGGTTCGCCGCCTGCGGGACCGGCCCCGACGTCGAGGTGCGCACCTCGGTCACCCCGCTGGTGCCGGTGGACCTCGGGCGCGAGGAGCAGGTGCTGCGCGACGGGTTCGCCCGCCGGACGGCGACCCTCCGGGCCAAGTCCATCTTCGACCTGGCCATCGAGACGCGACCCGATGCGCTCGTCTGCGACGAGGTCGACTTCGGCGCCATGCTCGCGGCGGAGCAGCTCGATCTCCCGCACGCGACCGTGTCCGTGCTCGCGGCCGGGTCGTTCGCCCGTGCCGACGTGCTGGCCGAGCCGCTGAACGAGGTGCGGGCGCTGGTCGGCCTCGGGCCTGATCCCGATCTCGGGATGCTGAGCCGCCACCTGGTGCTGGTGCCCTGCCCGCCCAGCTTCCGCGACCCGGCCTTCCCCCTGCCCTCGACCGCGCACTCGATCCGGCCCGGGGTGCTCGAGCGCTCCGACCGGTTCGACGAGTCCCCCGCGTGGGCCCGGCGGGTCGGGGACCGGCCGGTCGTCTACGCCACGCTCGGCACGGACTTCAACATGGAGTCGGGCGACCTCTTCCCCCGCGTGCTCGCCGGCCTGGCCGACCGCCCCGTCGACGTGATCGCCACAGTGGGCCGCCAGCTCGACCCTGCCTCGTTGGGGGCCACGCCCTCGAACGTGCACGTCGAGCGCTTCATCCCCCAGGAGACGCTGCTGCCCCGGGCCGACCTGGTCGTGTCGCACGGGGGGTCGGGCACCGTCGTCGGCGCGCTGTCGTTCGGCGTGCCGTCGGTGCTGCTCCCGATGGGGGCCGACCAGACGCACAACGCCGACCGGTGCGGGCAGCTCGGCGTGGCCGTCGTGCTCGACCCGCTGGTCGCCGCGCCCTCGACGATCGGCGATGTGGTCGAGTCCGTGCTCGACGACTCCGGCTACCGCCGTCGAGCGGCCCGGTTCGCCCACGAAGCGGCCCGGCTGCCGGACTCGTCCTCTGCCGTCACCCGGCTCGAGTCGCTCGTGGCCGAACCACTCGGCGATCGCCGGCGGCGGGAGGGTCGGGCGCGGACGGACCGGGCGGGCGAGGTTCGCTAGCCTGGCGCGATGCAACTGGCCCTCGTGCTGATCGCGCTCGTCGTCGCCGTCGTCGCCGCCGTGCGTTCGACGTGGTCGCCGTGCGGGCTCTCGATGCTGTCGACCATCACCCCGCTCGCCGAGCAGGGCCGGGGCCACCGCTTCCGCTCGACGGCCACGTGGTTCGTCATCGGTGCCGTCGTCGGGGGGCTCACCCTGGGGCTCGGCATGGCGGCGCTGGCCGCCGCGGTGGCGATGCTCGACCTGACGCCGGCCACGCTGCTGGCCCTCGGCACCGGCGCCCTGCTCGTCACGGCCCTGTCCGACAGCCGCATCTTCGGCCGGCAGCTGCCGAACCACCCTCGACAGGTCAACGAGCGTTGGCTCGACCAGTACCGGTCGTGGGTCTACGGCGCCGGCTTCGGCTGGCAGATCGGTGTCGGCCTGGCCACCTACATCATGACGGCGGCCGTCTACGCCCTCATCGTGCTCGGTGCCCTCACGACCGACCCGGCCATCGCCCTGGCGCTCGGGGTCGCCTTCGGCTTCGTGCGCGGCCTGGCCATCCTGCTCGGCCGGGGCATCACGTCGACCGCGGCCCTGGTCGCGTTCCACCGTCGCTTCGACGCCCTGCGCGAGCCGGTGCGCCGCGGCACCGTCGTGGTGCAGGCCATCGCCGCAACCGTCGCGGGAGCGGTGACGTGGGGCGTCAGCGCCCAGGCCGTCGGGGTCACCGTCGTCGCCGCGGTCTGCGTCGTCGCCACCATGCGCACCTCGCTGCCGTCGACCGCCGCAGCCGCACCGGTCGCCGCTCCGACCTCCGCCTGATCCCGGCTCCGGCCGACTCCCGGCGCGGTCGAGGCGACGCCGCCACCCCTTCGAGCGGGGATGGCTCCGGCGCGTCCACGAAGCCGACTGTTCTCCAATGAACTATGGTTCGAGAATCTGAACCGTGAGAAGAAAGCCGGGGGGCCATGCCAGACCGATCTGACCAAGACGCCCAGTCCAACCAGTCACCGACCTACGCGGAGCGCATGTTCCCCGCGCCCGTCGACCTCGGCATCGCCAAGGAGGATCGGGCCGTCTCCTCGGTGAGCCACGGCACGCGCAGCGGCATCGAGGGGTCCGGCGGCGACGGGGAGAGCTGGTGGCAGGGCGGCGGGTCGATGCACGACGACGCCGTCCAGGGCATCACGATCTACCCACCGACCCGTGGGTTGGTGACCCAGGGCGATCCGTTCGAGCCGGTGAAGATCGGCATCCTCATCGACATGGACCTCAACCAGTTGCTGGCCGACTGGATCGACCCGACGATCCTCGCCATCGAGGACGCGCTCAACGAGGGCATCTGGGCCCGCAGCCCCGTCGAGCTCGTCATCGCCGACGCCCGCGGCCTGCCGCGCGAGAACTACCGCAAGGTCATCGACGGCTACCGGTGGCTCGTCGAGCAGGGTTGCGTGGTGGTGCTCGGCCCGATGATCTCGGACAACTCGCTGGTGCTGCAGGACACGGCCAACGAGCTCGGCGTGGCGTGCATCGGGTGGACCGGCGCCCACCGGTTCGCGTCGGAGTACTGCTTCACGGTGGCCAACGGCGACATCCCGACCGAGGGCGTCATGTGCGCCCAGTGGCTGCAGGCCCAGGGGCTCGACAAGGTCGGGCTCTTCTGGGAGGCCGGCTCGTCGGGCAAGGACTACGCCGACTACTTCCGTGACACGGCCCTGCAGCTCGGGCTCACCGTCGCCCGCGAGGTCAAGCTCGAGCCCAACCCGGTCGGTCTGCAGGACGACCTGGCCCAGATGCGCGAGCTCGGGGTCGAGGGGATCTACTACGGCGGCTACGGCTACGCCACCTTCCACTTCGCCAAGGCGCTCAAGGCCATCGACTGGGACCCGCCCCGGGTCATGGGCACCGCGTTCATGTTCTATTCGAACAGCAACGCCTGGGCCGAGGGGCTCGAGGGTTGGCACGGCGTCGACCAGCTCGGCGAGGACGGGGCCAACCCCAACTACAACGCCATGATCGAGCGCTTCGAGCGGCGCTTCGGGCGCAAGACGGCCAACGTCGTCGTCGCCCTGGCCTACGACACCGCCCGCGCCGGCATGCACGGCATCGCCAACGCGGCCATCCCCGCCCCGAAGTACGTGAAGGAGGGGCTCGAGAAGATCCGCTGGATGCCGGCCACCAACGGCGGCCCGGGCTGCTACGTGCAGTTCGGCCCGTGGGACCACAAGGGCTACAAGGGCGACTTCCTCACCATCCGCGAGCTGCGGGGAGGCGAGCTGCGCTTCGACGGCTACCACCGCCCCCAGTGGCCCTCGAACGCCTCGGCATCGGGCTCCTAGGGTCTGGGCGTGGCGAACGACAAGGTCTACATCCACGAGTTCATCGACATCATCGGGCACAACCGCGCCCGCTACATGCACCACATGACGGCCAACTGGTGCCCGGTGGCCCGCGACGAGCGCAACCAGCTCTGCCTCGGCGTCTGGGGCACGGTCGGCTCGACCGGTCGGTGGCCCGAGGTCGTGAACATGTGGGAGCTCGACGGGTGGGACGGCCTGGTCGGCAACTTCGCCCACGAGCTCGGTCACGCCAGCCAGCAGGACCCGTCGCTCGCCGCGTGGTGGGCCGTCGCCGCATCGCTGCGGCGCGGTGGCGTCGACCGCATCGTCGTGCCGGAACCGTGGACCCGTCCCGTCGGCGAGCTGATCGCCGACGGCGTGAAGGGCGAGCTCTACGCCCACGAGCTGGTGACGGTGCCGGTCGGTCGGGCCGGCCGGTTCCTCGCTGCGGTGCACGACACCGCCGTCGCGGCCCACGCCGAGCTGGGGCTCGACGTCGTCGGCGCCTACCGGGTGGCCATGGTCAACGACTCCGAGTGCATCCTGATCTGGGCCATCCCCGACTGGCCGACGTGGGCCGTCGTCGAGCAGGCCTGGGGCGACGCCGCCGCCGGCACGGGCCCACTCGCGGCCTGGCGGGCGGCGACCCTCGAGCTCGGTGCCGACTGGAGGCGCAGCCTGCTGGTCGACTCCGCCCTCAGCCCGCTGCGCATCGGGCGCCAGCCCGAGGTCTCCGACCGCATCCCCCTCGACCAGATCCCGTAGGCGATCGGGGGCGATCCGACCACCGTTTCGGTGGCCATCGCGCCCTTCGTTGCCGACTCCGCCGGTCACCGCGGCCAGCGGGGCGGTCCGACCACCGTTTCGGTGGCCATCGCGCCCCGCTGACGGCGGCGCCGGTCCTCTGCTCAGTCGAGCAGCGACGTCACCGTCCCGGCGGCGACGGTCCGGTTGCCCTCGCGTACAGCGAAACCGAGCCCGACCTCGAGGGCGATCGGCTTGCCGAGCTCGACGACCACATCGGCGGTGGATCCCGGCGCCACCAGCTCCCCACCGACGACGTCGAGCGAGCCGTTGACATCGGTGGTGCGGAAGTGGAACTGCGGCTGGTACCCGCTGCCGAACGGCGTGTGGCGACCGCCTTCGTCGCTGCGCAGCGCATAGAGCTGCGCCGCGAAGCGCGACGTCGACGTGGTGGAGGCCGGGGCCGAGACGACCATGCCCCGAACCACGTCCTCCCGGCGGGCGCCGCGGAGGAGCAGCGCGGCGTTGTCACCGGCCATCGCCTGCTCGGCGGTCTTGTGGAACGACTCGATGCTGGTCACCACACTCGACCGGGTCTCGCCGAGGCCGACGACGTCGACCGGGTCGCCCAGGCCGATCGTGCCCTGCTCGACCTTGCCGGTCACGACGGTGCCGCGACCGGCGATGGTCAAGACGTTCTCGATCGGCATGAGGAACGGCCGGTCGATCAGCCTGACCGGGTCGGGGACGTAGGCGTCGACGGCGTCGAGCAGCTCGAGCACCGAGGCCACCCACTTCGGGTCGCCGCTCAGCGCCCCGGTGGCGGACACCGCGACGACGGGCACCTCGCCACCCGGGTACCCGTGGGTGGTGAGCAGTTCGCGGATCTCGAGCTCCACCAGCTCGAGCAGTTCGGGGTCCTCCACCGTGTCGGCCTTGTTGAGGGCCACCACGAGGTGGGGGACGCCGACCTGGCGGGCCAGGATGACGTGCTCGCGCGTCTGGGGCATGGCGCCGTCGGCGGCGGCCACGACGAGGATCGCACCGTCCACCTGCGCCGCTCCCGTGATCATGTTCTTCACGTAGTCGGCGTGCCCGGGCATGTCGACGTGCGCGTAGTGGCGACCGCCCGTCTCGTACTCGACGTGGGCGATGTTGATGGTGATGCCGCGCTCCCGCTCCTCGGGAGCCCGGTCGATCTGATCGAACGCGACGAACGACGTGCCCGTCGGGTTCGCCTCGGCCAGCACCTTGGTGATGGCGGCCGTGAGGCTGGTCTTGCCGTGGTCGACGTGACCCATCGTCCCGATGTTCACGTGAACCTTGTCGCGGAGGTACTCCTGCTTGGGCATCTGCTGCCTTTCTCGGGGGTCCGGGCCGGTCGGCCCGGAGAAGCTGGTCGTCGTGCCGGGGGCACGATCGGAGAGGGTGACGACGAAGGCGTCGACACCCGGCGAACCCAGGTGCTCGACCCTCCTCCGTGGATTCGCCCCGCCGGGGAGGGTCAGCCTCTGGTCGTCGACCGCTCGAACGCGTCGCCCGCCTCGGGGCGCGCGGCATCGGAGAGCGACCGCTCCCGATCCAGGCGCGCGGCGATGGCGACGACGGTGAACATGGAGGCGATGCTTGCCCTTCGTTCGCGACCGGGCCACTGAGTTTCGTCGCCGGCGCACCGGCCAGCGTCCCTCATCGCAGTCCGTGGCGTCGCCTGACAGCGCCGGCGGGAGTCGTCAGACTGGCGGGGTGCCCCCGTGGACCTGCCCGTCGTGCGCGCGCCAGTTCGGCCGTACCAACCAGTCCCACGAGTGCGCCCCGGCGATGACCCTCGAGGAGTACTTCTCGACCGGTCCCGAGCGGGAGCGCCCGATCTTCGAGGCGGTGGCCGGCTACCTCGAGACGCTGGGGCCCATCCACGTCGAGCCGGTCTCGGTGGGGATCTTCATCAAGCGCGATCGATCGTTCGTCGAGCTGCGACCGAAGGTGAAGTGGGTGGCCCTCTCGTTCCCGCTGCCCTACGAGCTCGACCACCTGCGCATCGCCCGCAAGATGCGGGGCGGTGGAGGTCGTGGGGGTGGCACCTGCTACCACGTGGTCAACCTGGTCGGCCCCGAGGACGTCGACGAGCAGGTCGAGGCGTGGCTGGCCGAGGCCTGGTTCGCCCAGACGTGACCTCGGGTGACTGGGTAGTCGGGTCGTTCATTTTCCAGAACGTCGCTTCAATCCATCGCGAGAGGTGATCCGCGAGGCTGGACGGCGACTATCGTCGGGGGATGCCCGCGCGCCGATCGACCAAGTCCTCCCCGACGGCCACGCGCGCGGGTGCCACCGGCGACCGCGGAGCCGATGGCGAATCCGGTGATGAGGGTGAGGGCGACGGCAAGGCCAGTCGCCGTCAGGAGCGTCGCCTCCTGCACCAGGACCTCAGCCGCTCGCAGCTGCTCGACGCGGCCGAGGAGGTCTTCGGCAGGAAGGGGTTCCACGCGACCACGCTGAAGGAGGTGGCCGAGCTGGCCGAGTTCTCGGTCGGGTCGGTGTACTCGTTCTTCGACAACAAGGACGACCTCTACCTGAGCGTGTTCCTGCGGCGGGGCGCCGAGTTCATGCCGGGCATGCGGGAGGTGGTGCAGTCCGGCCGCAGCCCGCTGGAACAGCTGCACGCCCTCGTCGACTACGAGGTCGGGCTTCTTCCGCGAGCACCGCCACTTCGGACGCCTCTACCTCCGGTCGTTCTCCACCTCACGGCCGGCACCGGAGATGCCCGAGTCGCCGTTGCTGTCGGACAACCTCGAGACCGCCATGGAGCTGCAGGCGGGCGTGTTCGCCCGGGGCCAGGCGCTCCGCGAGCTGCGCGGCGGCGACGAGCTGGTGCTGGCCCGGCTATTCAGCGGGCTGGTGGCCGCCTACCAGTCGCTCGACCCGGCGGTGATGTCCGACGAGCCCGATCCCGAGGAGCGGCTGCCCCTCGCGGACCTGCACGACATGATCGATCGGGCGTTCCGACGCGACTGACCCGACGTCGCCGGCGCCGGGGCCCGCGCGCCGATCTGAACCGCCGTTCATTCCCGTGCAATACTGATCGCCGACGTCGGCCAGGGCACAGGGGGACACCGCATGGAGCGTGAGACGGTCGGCATCACCGACGAGGCGATCGCCCGGCTGCGCGCCCGCATCGGCGTTCCCGAGCCTCATCCGCAGCCGCCGCACTACCGCCGCCCCGACGTCGACGCCTTCCGCCACGTGGCCAACGCCTACGGCGACGACAACCCGCTGTAGACCGATCCCGACTACGCCGCCGGCACCCGGTGGCAGGGGCCCGATCGCCCCGCCGCCGCTGGTCGGCGGCGACACCCTGATCGGCGAGGACGAGGTGACCGAGGTGCCGGCCGACCAGCGCGACCTCATGAAGGGCGACCCGCTGCGCGGCGTGCACGCCTTCTACTCGGCCAGCGCCCGCGAGTGGTGGGCGCCGCTGCGGCCGGGCCATCGCGTCTTCCGCCGCAACGCCCTCGTCGGCGTGCTCGACAAGCCGAGCGAGTTCGCCGAGCGGGCGGTGCACGAGTGGACCGGTCAGGTGTTCCGCGACGACGAGGGCTCGCTGCTCGTCGGCCCAGTACCGGCTGATGATCCGCACCGAGCGGACCAAGGCCCGCGAGCGCAAGAAGTACGACGCCGTCGAGCTGGCGCACTACACCGACGACGACATCGAGCGCATCGAGGCCCAGTACGCCGAGGAGGGGCCCCGCGGCGCCGAGCCCCGGTGGTGGGAGGACGTGGCCGAAGGGCGACACGATCGGCCCGATGGTCAAGGGCCCGCTCACCGTCACCGACATGGTGTGCTGGCACGTCGGCATGGGCATGGGCCTCTACGGCGTGGCGCCGCTGCGCCTCGGCGCCGAGAACCGGCGACGGGTGCCGCGCTTCTACCACCGCGACGACCAGAACGTCCCCGACGTGATGCAGCGGGTGCACTGGGATCCCGAGTTCGCCCGCCGTTCGGGCAACCCCACCACGTTCGACTACGGCCGCATGCGCGAGACCTGGCTCATCCACCTGTGCACCGACTGGATGGGCGACGACGCGTGGCTGTGGAAGCTCGACTGCGAGTTCCGCAGGTTCAACTACGTCGGCGACACCCAGTGGCTCACGCGGCACGGTCGTCCGGCGCTACCTGGCCGACGGCGACCGACCGGCGGTCGACCTCGAGCTCGAACGTCGTGAACCAACGGGGCGAGGTCACCACGCCCGGCCACGCCACGGTGCTGCTGCCGAGCCGGGAGCACGGGCCGGTGCGCCTGCCCGATCCGCCGGGCGGCGCGACCGATCTGCAGCAGGCGCTCGACGCCATCGCCGCCAACTTCGCCGACGGCACGGGGGTGCCTCACCAATGAGCGACTACTCGTCGGTCGACGGGCTGACCGTCGACGCTCGACGGACGCGGTGCTGCGGCTCGAGCTCGGACGGCCGGCCAAGCGCAACGCCATCGACGACACGATGATGCACGGGCCTCATCGACGCCATCGACCGGGCCGGACGCGACGAGGACGGTCCGGGTCATCGTGCTGAGCGGCGCCGGCGACCACTTCTGCGCCGGCGCCGACATCGTCGCCCGCAACGCCGCCACGCCCACCGAATCGGGCGAGCCGCCGCCGAGCCTCGGGTCGGCAGCATCCAGCGACGGGTGCCGTCGGCGGCCCACCGCCTGATCCCGCTGATGCTCGACGTCCAGACGCCGATCGTGTGCCGGGTGCAGGGCTGGGCCGCGGGCATCGGGTTCCAGCTCGCGCTGGCCGCCGACTTCACGGTGGCCGCCGACGACGCCACGCTTCTGGGAGCCGTTCACCGAGCGGGGCTTCACCCCCGACAGCGGCGCCACCTGGCTGCTGCCGCGCCTGGTCGGCATGGCCCGGGCCCGCGAGCTGCTGCTGCTCGGCCGCGCAGCTCACCGGCGCCGAGGCGGCCGAGTGGGGCCTCGTCCACCGGGCCGTCCGCGGCCGACGAGCTCGACGGCGCCGTCGCCGAGGTCGTCGACCGGCTGGCCGACCGGCCCGACCGTGGCGCTCGGCCTCACCAAGTGGCTGCTGCACACCGGCACCGGCACCGAGCTCGAGGCCCAGCTGCAGAACGAGGCGTTGGCCCTCGAGCTGTCGTCGCGGAGCGAGGACTTCCGCGAGGGCCTGCCGCGCCTTCGGCGAGAAGCGCCCGCCCGAGTTCACGGGTCGGTGATCGACGATGGCTGACGATCGCACCGAAGCACCGGTCGGCCTGGTCGCCGCTCGGCGCCGACACGCCGATCGACGAGGCCGTGGCCGTCGTCGAGGCCTGGGTCGCCGACCACGTGCCCGCGGCGTGGCGCGAGGCCGCGGCCCGCGGCGGCGCGGCGGCCATCCGCGAGGTGCGCTCGCGCGCCGACTACGAGGCCTGGTACCCGGTGTTCGGCCGGTCGGGCCTGGTGGCGCCGACCTGGCCGGTCGCCTACGGCGGCCTCGACCTGAGCGTGGCTCAGGCCCGGGCCGTCGAGGCCGTGCTGGCGCCCTACAACCTCGGGCCGGCTCAACCCGCTCGGCCTCAACCTGGCCGCGCCCGCGCTGTTCGCCCACGGCACCGAGGAGCAGCGGCTGCGGTTCCTGCCGCCGATCGTGCGCACCGAGGAGATCTGGTGCCAGCTGTTCAGCGAGCCCGGGCGCCGGCAGCGACCTGGCGTCGCTGGCGTGCCGGGCCGAGCGCGACGGCGACGAGTGGGTCGTCACCGGGCAGAAGGTCTGGACCACCTGGGCGCACCTCGCCGACTTCGGCGTGCTGCTGGCCCGCACCGACCCCGGCGCCACCAAGCGCAAGGGCATCACCTACTTCCTCGTCGACCTGCACCAGCCCGGCGTCGACGTGCGACCGCTGCCCCACATCACCGGCGAGATCGACTTCAACGAGGTCTACCTCGACGCCGCCCGCGTGCCCGACTCGCAGCGGGTCGGCGCGGTCGGCGACGGCTGGCGGGTGGCCAACGCCACGCTGTCGGGCGAGCGCCAGATGGTGTCGGGCTCGGGATCCGGCGGCGTCGACCGCATCGGTGGTTCGGGCACGGCGCGGCTGATCCGCATGGCCCGCGAGCAACGGCCGCTGGGCCGACGCCGCTCGTGCGCCAGGACCTGATGCGCCTGCACAGCGAGGAGCTGCATCCGGGGCTGGACCAACCAGCGGGTGCGGGCCGGGCTGAAGGCCGGGCGCCCGCCCGGGCCCGAGAGCTCGATCGGCAAGGTGCACCAGGGCGCGCTCAACCAGCGCATCCAGCTGCTGGCCACCGACCTGCTCGGCCCGACCACCATGGCCTGGGAGAGCGACGCCGTCGACCTACGAGGAGTCGCTGCCCTACGAGGTCAAGGGCATGCTGCGCAGCCGGGCCAACACCATCGAGGGCGGCACCACCGAGGTCAACAAGAACATCGTCGGCGAGCGGGTGCTCGGCCTGCCGCGGGAGCCCGACCCGTGGCACGACGCGGCCTGGCGCGACGTCCCCCGTGGCTGAGTACCGAGACCCTGATCGTCGAGCGCCGGGGCGCGGTCGGCTGGCTGATCTTCGACCGGCCCGACGCGGCCAACGCCATGGACGCCACCATGCTCGACGAGCTCGAGCGGGCGTGGACCGAGCTCGACGCCGATCCCGCAGGTGCGGGTCATCGTCAACATCGGGCGCCGGCACGGCGTTCCAGACCGGCGTCGACGTGGTGCAGATGAGCCGCGACCGCGAGGCGATGCGCGAGCAGAGCCGCCGCACGCGCGACGCCGAGCTGCAAGCTGACCGCGTGGCACAACCAGGTGTGGAAGCCGGTGATCGCCGCGGTCAACGGCGTCTGCGCCGGCGGCGGCCTGCACTTCGTCGCCGACGCCGACATCGTCATCGCCTCGTCGAACGCCACGTTCCTCGACCCGCACGTGTCGGTCGGGCAGGTCACCGCCTACGAGGCCATCGGCCTGGTGCGCAAGATGCCGGTCGAGCCGATGATGCGCATGGCCTTCACCGGTCGCGACGAGCGCATGTCGGCGCAGCGGGCCTACGAGCTCGGCATGATCAGCCAGGTGGTCGACCCGCCCGAGCAGCTCTGGGACGTGGCCCAGGAGCTGGCCGAGCAGGATCGCCCGCAACTCGCCCGCGGCCATGGCCGCCACCAAGCGGGCGCTGTGGGGCGCGCTCGAGCTCGGGCCTCACCGATGCCTGCCGGGCCGGCGCGGCCGAGCTGGTGTCGATGTGGGGCCACCCCGACCAGACCGAGGGCCCGCTGGCCTTCACCGAGAAGCGCGAGCCCGACTGGGCCCCGCTCGACCGCGGCAGGAGAACACGCACCATGACCTACTCGTCCTACGACTTCCTCAAGGTCGAGCGCCACGGCCCGGTGGGCTGGTTGATCAACAACCGGCCCGAGCAGCTCAACGCCATGAACAGCGGGATGCGCGACGAGTTCGAGGTGGCGTGGAAGGAGCTCGACGCCGATCCGGCCGTTCGGGTGATCGTGCACACCGGCGAGGGCCGAGCCTTCCAGACCGGCGTCGACGTCACGGAGATCGCCACCGACGGGGTGGGGATCGAGCGCTACCGCGAGTCGATGGAGAACTTCGACATCCGGTTCACGGCGTGGCACAACAAGGTGTGGAAGCCGGTGATCACCGCGGTCAACGGCATCTGCGCCGGCGGCGGGTTCCACTGGGTGGCCGACGCCGACATCGTGATCGCCGCGTCCGACGCGCACGTTCTTCGATCCGCACGTGTCGGTCGGCCAGGTCGTGTCGGTCGAGGCCATCGGCCTGATGCGCAAGATGCCGGTCGAGGCGGTCATGCGCATGGCCTTCGTCGGCCGCTACGAGCGGATGTCGGCCCAGCGGGCCTACGAGCTGGGCATGGTGAGCCAGATCGTCGACCCGCCCGAGCGGCTGCGCGAGGAGGCGCAGGAGCTGGCCGAGAAGATCGCCAGGAACTCGCCGGCGGCCATGGCGGCCACCAAGCGGGCGCTCGTGGGCGCCCTCGAGCTCGGGCTCACCGACGCCTGCAAGGCCGGCGCGGCCGAGCTCGTGTCGATGTGGGGCCACCCCGACCAGACCGAGGGCCCGCTGGCCTTCACCGAGAAGCGCGAGCCCAACTGGGCCGAGCTCCCGGCCGACCGAGCCCTCGCCGCCGCCGATCCCGCAATCGATGAGCCTCGCCGATCTCCTCTTCGAGCCCGACGGCCGACGGGGCCGAGGTGCTGATGCACTTCTCGGGCCGTTCGTGGACGCGGGACGACGATCCGGTCCCGATCGGACGGCGCTGGCCGCCGTGCTGGCCGAGGTCGGCGTCGGCACCGGGGACCGCGGTCGGCGTGATGCTGCCCAACGGCCCCGACCCGGTGGCCGCCCTCTTCGGCGTGTGGCGGGCCGGTGGGGTCTACGTGCCGCTCAACCCACGCCTCACCGGCGACGAGGTCGATCACATCATGGCGTCGGTCGACCCGGCCGCCATCGTGACCACGGCCGAGCTGGCCGAGCGGTTCGACCGACGGTTCGGTGACCGACCCATCGTCATCGCGGCCGAGCCCCGACTGGTCGACGGGGTCGGCTCGCGGGCGGTCGGGTCGAGCACCGGCGGCACGATCCCGACGTCGCCCTCATCCAGTTCACGTCGGGGACGACCGGCCGACCCAAGCCGGTGCTGCTGTTGCACTCGGGCGTGCTCACGTTGCTCGACGGCGTGCTGGCCAAGCTGCGGGCCAGCTCGAAGCCGAGCGACAGAGGTGCCAGCGCACCGGCGGAGAAGCCGGCTCCGATGCCGAACCTCATCCCGGTGTCGCTGTCGCTGTGGGCCGGCCTCTACAACGTGCTGTTCGCCATGCGGGTCGGCGCGCCGCGTCGTGATCATGGACGGCTTCGACCCGACCGAGTTCGCCGAGCTGGTGCGCCGGTTCGGCATCCGATCGACCGTGCTGCCGCCGGCCGCCATGACGATGCTGGTCGACGACCCGTCGATCACCGACCTGGCGCCCCTCCGCTTCGTGCGGAGCATCACCGCGCCGCTGTCGCCGCTGCAGGCCCGGCGGTTCAACGACCGCTTCGGCATCTCGGTGCTCAACAGCTACGGCCAGACCGAGATCGGCGGCGAGATCGTCGGCTGGAACGCGGCCGACTCGCGCGAGCACGGCCGCACCAAGCTCGGATCGGTCGGTCGACCCCACGAGGGCGTGTCGCTCCGGGTCGTCGACGACGACGGCCGCGACGTGCCGGCCGGCGATCCCGGCGAGCTGTGGGTGCTGACGCCGGCGCTGAGCGCGGGCTACGCCGACGGCACCGACCTGTCGGACCGCCTGAGCGCCGACGGCTGGTTCCGCACCGGCGACTTCGCCCGCATCGACGCCGAGGGCTTCGTGTGGATCGAGGGCCGGGTGTCGTCGATGATCAACCGCGGTGGGTTGAAGGTCTACCCCGGCGAGGTCGAGGAGGTGATCCGCCTCCACCCGGCGGTGGCCGACGTCGCGGTGGTCGGCGCGCCCGACCCCCGTCTCGGCGAGGTGCCGTGGGCCTTCGTGGTGGACGCGCGACGGCGGCGGTGGCGACGATGCCGCCCTCGCGTCCGAACTGCAGGCGATCTGCCGCGAGCACCTCGCGCCCTACAAGGTGCCGTCCGGCTTCCAGGCCATCGCCGAGCTCCCCCGCAACGAGGTCGGCAAGGTGCTCGTCCGGCCGCTCATCGAGCAGATCGGAGCCACGCCATGACATCGCTCGAGGGTCGCCGCGTGCTGGTGATCGGGGCGTCGGCCGGGGTGGGCCGGGCCTTCGCCCGGCTGGCCATCGGGGCGGGCGCCCGGGTGGTGCTGGCCGCGCGAAGGGCCGAGCGGCTCGACGAGATCGTGGCCGAGGCCGGCGGTGGTGTGGCGGTGGCCGGTGATGTCGTCGTCGACGACGACCGCGTGCGGATCGTCGAGCGGGCCGTGGCCGAGCTGGGTGCGGTCGACCTGCTGTTCTACGCGGTGGGGCTGTCGCCCCTGCAGATGATGAAGGACACCGACGCCGACACCTGGCGGTCGCTGTTCGAGACCAACGTGATCGGCCTGCAGCGCACCCTCGCCGGCCTGGTGCCGCACATGACCGATGGTGGGGTGGCCGCCGTGCTGTCGTCGGAGGTCGTCGGGCGGCCCCGCCAAGGCCTCGGCGCCTACGCCTCGAGCAAGGCGGCGGTCAGCCAATCGCTGCAGACGTGGCGCCTCGAGCACCCCGAGGTGCGCTTCTCGTGCGTGCACCTCGGGGCCACCCAGCCCACCGAGTTCGGTGACGCCTTCGACCTGGACACCGTCCTCCCGCTGCTCGACGTCTGGACCCGCCACGGCATCATGCAGCGCGACTTCATGGAGACGACCGACGTGGCCGGCCTGCTCGCCGGCGTGCTCGCCACCGCGCTCGAGTTCCCGGGCGTCGGCATCGAGGACCTGACCCTGCGGTCACCTTCACCCGTCGCCGGTCCCGAATAGCGCGCCCACATCCCGGTCAGCGCCGGCCCGCATCCGGGTCGCGTCCGGCTCGCTCGGGCCGGGGCGAGCCGGGGCCTAGGTCGTTCGGCCCCGAATCCTCAAGCGACACCGCGGCCTTGTCGAAGCGCCATCGAGGCGCAGGTGGAAGCACCGCGCCATGGGAACGCACGAGCGAGCGACAGGAACCGCGATGAGCGACACACGGGGTAGGAGGCTGCTGACGGCGATGGCCGCGGCGCTGGCGTTGACGGTGCTGGCCGGTGCCTGCGGGAGCTCGAAGGCAGCCACGCCGTCCTCGAGCGACCAGAGCTCGGCGAGCGAGGGGACCCCGGTCGACGGCGGCAGCCTCGTCTTCGGGGTGGCGGCCGAGACCTCGGGCTGGAACCCGCACACCAACCAGTGGGGCCAGTACGGGGCCATGGTCGGGTCGTCGGTGCTCGAGCCGCTGGCGACCATGGGCCCCGACAACGGGGCCAAGCCGTTCCTGGCCACCGTCGTGGATCGCCAACGACACGTTCACCAGCTGGCAGATCAGCCTTCGTGACGATGTCACCTTCCAGAACGGTGAGAAGTTCGACGCAGCTGCGGTGAAGATGAACCTCGAGGACGCGGTCAGCGGCCCGCTCTCGGGTCAGGCGCTCGGCGGCCTGTTCAAGGACGTGCAGGTCGTCGACGACCACACCGTGCTGGTGAACCTGAACCAGCCGTGGGCCGCGTTCCCGAGCAGCTTCCTCGACGGCCAGTCGGCGATGATGATGGCTCCCGAGATGCTGAAGAAGGCGGACCACGGATCCACCCATCCGATCGGCACCGGGCCCTTCACGTTCGACTCGTGGGAGCCCGACGCGGTGTTCAAGGTGAAGAAGAACCCGACCTACTGGCAGAAGGGCCTCCCGCACCTCGACGCCCTCGAGTTCAAGGTGATGCCTGACAACTCCAGCCGCTCGGCCGCCCTCCAGGCCGGTGACATCAACATGATGATCACCACCAGCGCGGTCGACGCCAACAACCTGGCCTCCGACTTCACGGTGATCAAGGACTGGTCGACCGAGCCGGACATGATCATGACCAACACGATCCCCACGATCAACGGCACGCCCAACCCGCTGGCCAACGAGCACGCCCGCAAGGCCCTGGTCTACGCCACCGACCGCAAGGCCGTGGCCGCCAGCATGGGCGACGGTGTGCTGTCGCCGACGTCGCCCTTCGCGCCGGACAACCCCTGGGGTCGCCCGGAAGACCAGAACGGCTACCCCGACTACGACCTCGAGAAGGCCAAGCAGGAAGTGGCCGCCTACGAGCAGGAGACCGGCGCAACGTCGCTGTCGTTCAGCCTGGCCGGCGTCGCCGACGTCGACACGTCGAAGGTGCTGCAGCTGGTGCAGAGCCAGTGGAAGGAAGCCGGCATCGACGCCTCGATCGAGTCGGTCGAGAGCACGGCGTACATCGGCAAGGTCATCAAGGGCGACTACAACGCCGCCATGTTCCAGCTCTACAGCTCGCCGGACCCCGACCAGAACCACTACTTCTGGGCCGCCGACACGATCAAGGGCTACGGCGGGGTGAACATCAACATGACCCAGTACACGACCGACCAGATGCAGGCCGACCTGGCGACCGGCCGCACCAGCGGCTACCCCGACGTCCGCAAGAAGGCGTACGACGACCTGGTCACCCAGCTCAACGCCTCGTCCACCAACATCTGGCTCTACTGGACGCCGTTCTCGATCATCGCCGACAAGTCGGTCCACGGCCTCCAGACGGCGAGCGACACGCCGTTCGGCAACTTCCAGCCCAAGACCTGGTTCGCCGAGCTCTGGCACCAGTAGCCGGCTGCGCCATCTGCCCCGGCCGCACCGGCGCAGATCGACACCTCTTCGGGCGAGCAGGCGGGCCCCGACCTCACCAGGTCGGGGCCCGTCTCGCGAGGAGCCTTCGATCGGTCGGTTCGCGACCGGTCGATGGGCGATCGCCGCGGGCCGGGCTCAGACGAGGTCGAGGGTGCCGAGGTCGCGGATCGTGTGGCACGAGCGGGAGATCATGGCGAGGAACATCTCGTCCCCCCGCTCGGTCGGGGTGCCGTAGGCCGCGCCGAACACCGTGATCAGCGGCCCCTGCAGGGCGGCGTAGCGGTAGTCGTCGAAGCACTGCTCGACCGTGTAGTCGGCGACGCCGTACTCGACCAGAGCCCGGTGGTAGGCCTCGACGAGCCGGCGTTCGTGGGCCCGGCGCAGCGCGGGGTCGAGGCTCGTCTCGAGGAAGTAGGCCAGGTCGCGGGCGGGCAGGCCGACCCCGACGGTCTGCCAGTCGACGGCCGCCATGCCACCGGACGTGTCCGGCGTCGGCCCCGGGAAGAACATGAGGTTGTCCATGCGGTAGTCGCCGTGGACGGGACCGAAGCGCTCGGGCCGGCCCAGGATCCACCTGCCGATCGCTGGGGCCAGCTCGGTCAGCAGCTCGGCGTCGGCCGGGTCGAGCCGGTCGGCGTAGCGCTCGACGAACACCTCCACCGCCGACACGAAGGCGTCGCCCAGCACCGCCGCGCCCTCGTCGTCGACCGTCGACACCCACGGCAGGTCGAGCAGCGTGGGGTCGCACCAGCGGGGGCCGTGCAGGCCGGCGAGGTTGACCACCGCGTCCTCGGCCTCGGCCAGGGTGGCGCCGACGATCTGGTCGCCCTGGCGGGCCGGGTTCAGGTCCTCGAGCAGCAGCACGAAGGTGGCGTGGTCCTCGGCGATGGCGGCGTGGTGGCAGGTCGGCGTGCGCACCGCGACGGAGTCGGCCAGGTCGAGGTAGAAGCCGAGCTCGGTGCGATAGGCGCCGGCCGCCATGGGGCGCATGTCGGGGTTGGGGGAGGGGAGCTTGGCCACGACGGTGGCGGGTCGCTCGCCCGGGTCGCCCTCGTAGCTGAGCGCCAGCCGGAAGCTCGATCCCATCTGCCCGGTGCCGATCGGCGTCGACTCCACGGCGGTCACCGTGAACTCGCCGGCCGAGCCGAGCGCCCGGGTGAGCCACGCCGCGGTGAGATCCTCCGGCTCGGCCACCACCTCGAGCTCGTCGGTCGTGGCGTGATCTCCTGCTGCGGTCACCGATGTCTCCCTGCCGATGCGTCGAAGGGCAGACGATATGCGATCCGGGTTCCGACGCTCGACACGTGACGGCACACCGGGGTGACCGGTGCACCCCTCCCGTCCGCCGATGGCACGCGCACCGACCTCCTGGGCCCAGGGGGGAGCGCTCAGGAGGTCGGGGATCGGGGCCTGGGGGAGCCCCTGCGGGATGACGGCTCGGAGGATCAGCCGATCCAGAGGTTGGCGATCCAGGTCTTGGGGATGACGCTGGCGATGCTGCCGTTGAGGGCCGGCAGGTAGCCGTGGACCGTCTTGTCCGACGCGATCATCCAGTCGGTGCGAGCCAGCCAGATGATCGGGACGTTGGCGTTGTATTCCTTCTCGAACGCCTGGTAGGCCTCGTTGCGGGCCGCCTCGTCGGTGGTGGCCCGCCCCCGGGCCAACTCCGCGTCGGTGGTGGCGTTGGCGAAGCGGGCCATGTTGAGCGACACCCCGCCGACCGGGGCGACGGTGCCGGAGTCCCACCAGTAGAAGTCCGAGTCGGGGTCGGGCTGGCCGAACAGGCGGAAGTCGGCGGCCTGGTAGTTGCCCAGGATGACCTGGATGATCTGGTCGGCCTGCACCTGGGAGTTCAGGGTGACCTTCATGCCGGCCGCCTCCCACATCTGCTTCAGCAACTGGTCCTGCTGGGCGTACTGCACCTCGGACACCGCCAGCAGGCTGAACTCGAAGGGCTTGCCGGTCTCGTCCTGGTACTCCTTCACGAGCTGCTTGGCCTTCTCGAGGTCGAACTGCGGATAGCCGGAGTCCGGGCTGTAGCCCAGCTGCCCGGGAGCGAACATGCCGTTGGCCGGGGTGTAGACGCCCTCGCCGAGGGTGTTGATGTAGGTGGCCTGATCGGTGGCGTAGGCCAGCGCCTGGCGGGCCTTCAGGTTGTCGAACGGGGGCTTCAGGGTGTTGAGCGGGACGTACAGCTCCTCACCGTTGCCGTACTCGGCGTAGGAGAGGTCGGGGTTGGACCGCACGCTGACGATGGTCTGCGGGGTCACCGTGTCCATGGCGTTGATGGTGCCGTTCTCCAGCGCGGCCAGCCGGTCTGCGCTGTCGGGGATCGGGACCCACCGGATCTGATCGAGGTGGGGGAGCCCGGCCTGCCAGTAGTTGGGGTTCTTGACCACAGTGACGTGGTCGCCCTTGACCCACTCGCGGAACTGGAACGGACCGCTACCGATGGGGTTGTCGCCGCCGAAGGGGTTGTCGAGCATGGCCGGCGCGGCGATGTAGCCGGCCTGGGCCACGAACACGTCGGGCAGATCGCCCCACGGCTGGAGGGTGGTGATGGTGACCGTGAGCGGGCCGGTGGCGCTGATGGTGCCCACCTGCTTCATGGCGGCCCCGGTGATGAGGGCCTGCTGGTAGACGTTCAGGGCCTTCGACACGGCGGCGGCGTCGACGGGCGTGCCGTCGTGGAACGTGACGCCGTCGCGCAGGTGGAAGGTCCACGTGGTGAAGTCGGCGCTGTGGTCCCACGACTCGGCCAGGTACGGGGTGACCTTGCCGTCGGCGCCGAGGGTGGCCAGCGGGTCGAAGATCGACGAGCCCATCATGTGGCCGGAGATGGCCCAGCGGCCGGTGGCCGGGTTGAGGCTGTCGGTCTCGGCCTCGAGGCCCCAGGCCAGCGACCCGCCGTCCTTGGGGGTGCCTTCGTCGGCCGCGATGTTGGTGCTGATGCCGGTGGGAGGCTCGGTCGTGCCGGTCTTGGCCTCCGAGGCCTTGCTGGAAGAGGCGCAGGCCGCCGCCAGCAGCGCAACGGCCAGCAGGATCGCGATCGCGATCGCCTGCGTGCGCTTCGGGGTGGTGGTGGCTGGCGTCATGGGGCCGGTTCCTCTTCCTGACCAGGGTGCTCGTCGGCGAGAGACGATAGGGATCCTTCGGCCGGGTTCTCGGGCTCGCAGAGCGTATTCCGGTCGAAATGAGCCGACGGGACCACGGATTCGCACCCCAGTTGTCAACGATCGCGCAAATGACCCACGTGAGGTGGTCGACCCCGCGCCGAGGACGGTCGAGGGGGCCGGGACGGTCACGCGAGGTGGTCAGGCGCTCCAGCCGGGTGGGGTGCCGCCGCTCGCCTCGTCGGTGCCGTGCGTCGCATCGGCCTGGTCGCCGAGGGCACGGTCGGCGTGGGCGCTGTCGCGGCGGTGCTCGACCGGAGGGGGCGCGGATCCGAAGGCGTCGCTGATGCGCTCGATGGTGGTGTCGTCGAGATCGGCGTAGATCAGCTCGGCGCCGGTGAACCGGCGGGCCTCGGCGACCAGGGCGTCGGTGTCGAGGTCACCGACCAGCAGCGCGAGGGTGGCGGTGCCCGGGCGGACCGCGGCGCGGAACCACTCGACCCAGTCGTCGGGGATGCCGAGGTCGATCACCTTGGCGGTCATGGCCCCGGCTCCCGCGCCGACGGCGGTGCCGGCGAGCCAACCGACCGGGCCTCCCAGCAGTAGGCCGAAGAGGCCGGCCCAGATCGCCCCGGAGAACGCCGTGCGTCCCGGGGTCGGGTCGATGGTCTCCTTCACGTGGGTGTGGCCGTCGGCGTCCTTGAGCACGATGACCGCGTCGAGCAGCTTGAGTTGGCCCTTGGAGGCCAGGCGGTTGGCCGAGAGCAGCAGCTCCTGGGCCAGGAAGGCGTCCTCGAGGGTGATGCCGACGAGCACCTTCGACGAAGGTGCATCGATCGGGTCCGGGGCGGCGGGTTCGCTCGGGTTCGGTTCAGGGGTCACCCGACCAGCATGGCAGCACGTGCATCGGTTTCCGGTCGCGGCACTAGAGTCGGCGGATCAGCGGGCGTCCGGCGCCACGCTCCGGAACGAAGGGGACGTGCATGAGCGAGACCACCATCGAAGCCGTCAGCGGCTCGATCGAGGTCGACGAGACCGACGAGACCGAGGCGGTCGAGGAAGAGCTGCTCGTCGAGGAGGTCTCGATCGACGGCATGTGCGGCGTCTACTGATCTCCTGCCAGGCCCCCTGACAGAACCCCCGGAGGGCCACCGCCTCGATGAGCTTCGACTCGACCAAGCCCTACCGCCTCGACCCCCGTGTCGCCCTCCGGCCCGAGCCGTTCGGCGCACTCGCGTACCACTACGGCAATCGCCGGCTGACCCTGCTGCGAGCTCCCGAGCTGGTGGCCCTGGTCCGCGACATCGACCGCTACCCGAGCGCCCTCGCGGCCTATGACGGCGTCGGCATCGACGATCGCCGCTGGGGCAGCTTCACCAAGGCGCTCACCTCCCTCGAGCGCTCGGGCTTCCTGACCGAGTCCGACGGCCGGCCCACCGGCCCGACCGGTCCCACCGATCCGGACCCCGAGTTCCCGTCGTGGATCGATCCCTCGCTCGAGGCGCCGCCCACCCGCGGCACCACCATGGCCGACCAGCTGAAGGCCGGGCTGAACGCCCCCATCTGCCTCACGTGGGAGTGGACCTACGCCTGCAACCTGCAGTGCGTGCACTGCCTGAGCTCGTCGGGCACGCGCGACCCGAACGAGCTCACGACCGACGAGATGAAGGCCATCGTCGACGACCTCCGCCGGCTCGGGGTGTTCTACGTGAACATCGGCGGCGGCGAGCCCATGCTGCGTCCCGACTTCTTCGAGATCGTCGAGTACTGCGTCTCGCAGGGCGTCGGCGTGAAGTTCTCGACCAACGGCGGCCTGATGACCGCCGAGAAGGCCCGTCGGCTCGCGGGCATGGACTACGTCGACGTGCAGATCAGCCTCGACGGCATCGACGACGACACCAACGACGCGGTGCGGGGCGAGGGCAGCCACGCCAAGGCGGTCCGGGCCATGGACCACCTCCGCGACGCCGGCTTCGGACCGTTCAAGATCAGCGTGGTGATGACCCGGGCCAACGTCGAGCAGCTCGACGGGTTCGAGGCCCTGGCCGCCGGCTACGGGGCCGAGCTGCGGCTCACCCGCTTCCGCCCGTCGGGCCGCGGGGCCGACAGCTGGGCCGAGCTCCACCCGACCCAGCAGCAGCAGCGCACCCTCTACCACTGGCTGCTCGAGCGGCCGCACGTGCTCACCGGCGACTCGTTCTTCCATCTCTCGGCCCTGGGTGAGGCGCTTCCGGGCCTGAACCTGTGCGGGGCCGGGCGGGTCGTCTGCCTGATCGACCCGGTCGGTGACGTCTACGCCTGCCCGTTCGTGCTGCACGACGAGTTCAAGGCCGGCTCGGTGCGCGACCCCGGCGGCTTCGGCGAGGTGTGGACGAGCTCCCGGCTGTTCGCCGAGCTGCGCGAGCCGCAGTCGGCGGGTGCCTGCGCGTCGTGCGGCAGCTACGACTCGTGCCAGGGCGGGTGCATGGCCACCAAGTTCTTCACCGGCCTGCCCCTCGACGGGCCCGACCCCGAGTGCGTGAAGGGCTACGGCGAGGACGCGCTGGCCGGCACGGCCGTGGCCATGGTCCCGGCGAACGGCAGCACCGACCACTCGTGGAAGCCCGTCACCCTGGGACGCAAGCCGGTCGCCCTCACGCCTGGCCACTAGCCCGGTCGCCGATCGTCGTGGACGAGCTGCCCCTGTTCGACGAGGTGGCCGAGACGCTGCGCGCCCTGCTGCCGGCGGACTACGACGACGTGCGGATGCGGTCCCGGCGCTGGGGCATCAAGGTGTGGTTCGGCGGGGCCGACCCCGGACGCGAGCACTACGAGGCTCAGGTCGTGGGATCGCGAGATGTGCCCGAGGCCACGGTGCTGGCCATCGAGGTCGGCTTCCACGCCGAGCACCGCAACCCGGCCGACAACGAGGCCGCGCTGGCCGCGTTGGCCGCCGAGGAGAAGCGCTGGCGCCGGGTGCTGGGCCGCGACGCGGTGGCCGGGGTCTTCCTCGGGCGGGCCGAGGACTGGCGCCGACTGTCCGAGACGATGATCGATCCCGATCTGGGCGACCCCGAGCTGGGCATGGAGATCGCGGCCCGCCTCACCGACTACATCACCACCCTCGAGCCCATCCGACGCTCCTGACCCCTGCCGGGGGTCGGATTGGGCGGGCCGCGCGGGTTCCGCGAGACTGCGGGCGATGAAGGTGCTCGAGGGGATGGCGCTGCGGGATCGCGAGGCTCCGTCACCGCGTCATGTTCGGGCCGCACGAGACGAACCTCGCGTGGGACCGCTCGATCTCCGAGCGCCACGTGGCCTACTACGAGCGCCGGGCACGGGGCGGGGCCGGGGTCGTCGTGGTCGAAGAGGCCTCGGTGCACCCGTCGGACTGGCCCTACGAGCGCTGCCCGCTGGCCGTGGAGTGCGGGCCGGGATGGGCCGCCGTCGCCGACGCCGTGCATGCGCACGGTGGGCTCGCCCTGGCCGCCATCGGCCACACGGGGGGACAGGGATCGTCGGCCTACAGCCAGCGACCGCTGTGGGCGCCGAGCGGCGTGCCCGAGGTGAACACCCGCGAGATGCCCAAGGTCATGGAGCCCGACGACGTCGACGCGGTGGTGCGCGGCTTCGGCGAGGCCGCGGCCCTGGCCGTGCGCAGCGGGCTCGACGGCGTCGAGGTCAACGCCGGGCAGAACAGCCTCGTGCGCCAGTTCCTGTCCGGGCTCACCAACCTGCGGGGCGACGCCTACGGCACCGACCGGATGCGCTTCGCCCGCGAGGTGCTGCACGCGGTGCGGGCGGGTGCGGCCGGTGGCATCGTCGGCCTGCGGCTGTCGTGCGACGAGCTCGCCCCCTGGGCCGGCATCGTGCCCGAGGCGGCCGCCGAGATCGCGGCCACGCTCGCGCCCTGGGTCGACTACCTCGTCGTCGTGCGGGGCGGCATCTTCTCGGTGGCCTCGACCCGACCCGACGGCCACGACCAGCCCGGGTTCAACCTCGACCTCGTGCGCTCGGTGCGTGACGCGGTGGACCGGCGGGTGCCGGTGTTCGCCCAGGGCTCGATCGTCGACGTCGGCCAGGCCGAGTGGGCCATCGGCGACGGTCGCTGCGACGGGGTCGAGATGACCCGGGCCCAGATCGCCGACCCCGACCTGGTGGCCAAGGCCCGGGCCGGTGAGACCGATCGCATCCGTCCGTGCATCCTGTGCAACCAGACGTGCAAGGTCCGCGACGCCCGCAACCCGATCGTCAGCTGTGTCGTCGAGCCCCGCGCCGGCTTCGAGACCACCGACCTCGATTCGGCGCTCGGACCCACCGATCGGCGCCCGCGGCCGCTCGAGGTGCTCGTCGTGGGCGCCGGCGTGGCCGGGCTCGAGTGCGCTCGGGTCGCGGCGTCGCGCGGTCACCACGTGACGGTGGTCGAGCGCTCCGCCGAGACCGGCGGCATGGTGCGCATCGCGGCCGCGGGGTCGGGTCGCGATCGCCTGGCGCTGGTGGCCGACTGGCTCGCCGCCGAGTGCGAACGGCTGGGCGTCACCGTCGACCTCAGCCGCGAGGTCTCCGCCGACGTGCTGCAGCGGGCCACGGCCGCCGGCACCCGGGTCGTGGTCTGCACCGGGAGCGTGGCCGCCACCGAATCGCTCGAGACGAACTACGCCACCGACGACGGAGCCCTGGTGCGCACGGCCGTCGACGTGCTCGACGCCCGGCGCCGCGGCGGCCTCGACGACGTCGTGCCCGCCGGGCCGGTCGTCGTCTGGGATCCGATCGGCGGGCCCATCGCGGTGTCGGTGGCCGAGGGCCTGGTGGCCGACGGCCGCGAGGTCACCCTGGTCACGCCCGACCTCATCGTGGGCACCCTGCTCAGCCGGTCGGGCGACCTGGCCCCGGCCAACGTCCGGCTCGCCGCCGCGGGCGTCGAGTTCCGCAAGCGGGCCGTGCTGCGCGAGGTGCGGGCCACCACCGCCCTGGTCGAGGACCGCTTCACCGGCGAGCTGGTCGAGCTCAAGGCCGCGGTCGTGGTCGACGCCGGCCCGCGCCTGCCCGACGAGCGGCTCTGGCTCGAGAGCGGTGCCGACCACCTGCGGGCCGGCGACGCGGTGGCGCCCCGGACGATCTACGAGGCCGTGCTCGAAGGGCGCCGGGCCGCGCTCACCCTCGAAGGGAGCGGCTGACGTGTCGGGCAGCCAGTACCGCTACCTGTTCAGCCCGCTGCAAGCTCGGGCCGGTCACCGTGTCGAACCGCATCGTGTTCGCCGCGCACCTCACGAACTACGCCGAGCACGGCAAGCCGTCCGAGCAGCACGCCGCCTACTACGCGGCCCGGGCCGCCGGCGGCGCCGGGCTGATCATCACCGAGGAGCACTCGGTGCACCCGACCGACTGGCCCTACGAGAAGATGATCCACGGCTTCCACGACGACGTGGTGCCGGGCTACCGCCGCATCACCGAGGCCGTCCACGCCCACGGCGTGCCGATCTTCGCCCAGATCAACCACAACGGCGGCCAGGCCTCGAGCATGTACACCCGCCTGCCGGTGTGGGGCCCGTCGCCGGTGGCCGATCCGCTGTTCCGCGAGGTGCCCAAGGCCATCGACCACGGCGAGATCGCCGAGGTCGTGGCCGGCTACGCCGACGTGGCCGCCCGCTGCAAGCTCGGCGGCTTCGACGGCATCGAGCTGCAGTGCTCGCACTCGTCGATCGTGCGCGGCTTCCTGTCGCGGGCCACCAACCACCGCACCGACGAGTACGGCGGCAGCCTCGAGAACCGGGCCCGGCTGCTGCACGAGATCGTGGCCGCCGTGCGCGAGGCCATCGGCCGTGACCTCGCGCTCGGCGTGCGCCTCTGCGGCGACGAGCTGATCGAGCACGGCATCACCATCGACGAGACGGTCGAGGTGGCCCAGGCCGTCGAGGACCAGGGCCTGGTCGACTACATCAACACCTCGATCGGCGTGGCCACCGCCTCGCTGTTCATGATCGAGGCGTCGATGCACATCCCGCCGGAGTACGCCCTCTTCATCCCCTCGGCCCTGCGCAAGGCGGTCGACCTGCCGGTGGTGGGCGTGGGCCGGTTCAAGGACCCGCTGCAGGCCGAACGGGCGCTGGCCCAGGGCCACGCCGACCTCATCGGGGTGGTGCGGGGCCAGATCGCCGATGCCGACTTCGCGGCCAAGGCCCGGGCCGGCTCGCACCACGACATCCGCCTCTGCCTCTCGTGCAACCAGGAGTGCGTGGGCCGCATGGGGCTCAACCGGTGGCTCGGCTGCATCGAGAACCCGGTGACCGGTCGTGAGGCGCTGCTCGCCGCGGGCGAGGCCGTCCCCGGCGGCCAGGCCGTGTCGTTGCGGCCCCACCCGCCGAAGCGGGTCGTGGTGGTCGGCGCCGGGCCCGGGGGCCTGCAGGCCGCCATCGCCGCGGCCCGCTCGGGCCACCACGTGACCGTGCTCGAGCGCGACGACGAGGCCGGTGGCCAGGTGCGCTGGGCTGCCCGCGTGCCCAACCGGGCCGAGTTCGGCGACCTGGTGCGCAACCAGGTGCACGAGTGCGGCCTGCTCGGCGTCGAGATCCGCACTGGGCACCGAGGCCACCGTCGACCTGATCGACGGGCTGCGCCCCGATGCCGTGGTCGTGGCCACCGGCTCGACGCCGGCTCGCCCGTGGTGGGCGCCGCCCCGGCCCGAGGGGGAGGGTCCCGACGACGGCGTGCTGCCGGTCGTCGACGTGACCGACGTGGTCACCGGGCGGTTCTCGCCCGACCGGACACGTGATCGTGATCGACGAGGTCGGCTTCCACCAGGCCACGAGCGTGGCCGAGCTGCTGGCCGACCGAGGCTGCCGGGTCGAGGTGCTCAGCCCGGGCATGGTGGTGGGCCAGGACCTCGGCATCACCCTCGACATGGAGAACTGGTGGCTGCGGGCGTCGAGCAAGGGCATCGAGCAGGTGCCCGACTCGGTGATCGTCGGCCTCGACGACGGCGCGCTGCAGGTGCTGCACCACCCGACCGGGGTCACGACGCCGAGGACCGCCGACTGGATCGTCCTGGCCGTGCCCGGCGTCGCCGGCCGACGAGCTCTACTTCGCCCTGCGCGAGCGCTTCGGCGCAAGCCCGGACGGCAGGGTCGTCACGGTCGAACGGGTGGGCGACTGCGTGGCACCCCGCCGGGCCCACGCCGCGGTCATCGAGGGCGAATCGCGTGGGGTCGTCGCTGTGATCGCGCTGGTGCCCGTGCGCGGCGGGCAGCTGCCCGGTCGGCGGCGCCGAGGCGGTCGCCGAGGCCGGGGGCCGGGTGCTGCTCGTCGGCCAGGGCACGGCCGAGGCGGTCGGGGCCCTGGCCGGCGTCGCGTCCCGCGTCATGTGCTGCGAGCAGTCGGCGTACGCACCGGCCACGTGGGCCGGCCTGCTGGCGCCGCTGCTGGCCGAGATCGACGTGGTCGTGCTGGCCAACGCGCCCGGATGGTCGTGACCTCGCTCCTCGGCTCGCGCACCTGCTCGACCGCCCGCTGCTGGCCGGAGCGGTCGAGGTCGACGCCGCGCGGCGCCACCGTCGCTCGCGAGGGTGGCCTCGCTGATGGAGGAGCTCGTCGTCGACGGTCCCTTCATCGCCACCCTGCAGGCCGGCGTGCGCGGCGTCGAGGTCGACCCCTCGCTCGAGGCGGTGGTCGAGCAGCTCGAGCTCGGCGGAACCGCGATCGGCGCCGGCCCGCGGCCGGGCGAGTCGACCCCGCTCGACCCGACGGTGCTCGAGGTGCTGCCCCCCGATCCCGCCACCATGGACCTGGCCGAGGCGCCGAGCATCGTGGGGGGCGGAGCCGGGCTCGGCACCAAGGAGGTCATGGAGCTGCTCGGCGACGTCGCCGATCGGCTCGGCTGCTCGATCGGTGGCACCCGCGTGGTCACCGACTGGGGCTGGTTGCCGTTCGAGCGCCAGATCGGCACCACCGGCGTCATCGTCCATCCCGACCTCTACCTCGCCTTCGGCATCAGCGGTGCCGTGCAGCACGTCAGCGGCCTGGGCGACCCGGCCCATGTCATCGCGGTGAACACCGACGCGAGCTGCCCGATGATGTCGATCGCCGACCTGGCCGTCGTCACCGACGCGCCGGCCCTCGTGGCCGAGCTCGCCCGGCGGCTCCCGCCCCGCAGCCCGGAGGTTGCTCCCGATGCCTGAGGTGTCATCCCCGGAGTCGGCGACGAGCGAGCCGGAGTCGGCGACCACGGAGCCCGACTTCGACGTCATCGTCGTCGGGGCCGGGCCCGCCGGATCGACCGCCGCGCTGGTGCTGGCCCGCGCCGGGCGACGGGTGTGCCTGCTCGAGCGGGGGCCGTTTCCCGGGTCGAAGAACATGTACGGCGGCGTCGTCTACGGGCGCATCCTCGACACGCTCATCCCGCGGTGGTGGGAGGAGGCGCCCGTGCAGCGATGGGTCACCCGTCGCGGCACCGTGATCATGACCGAGACCCAGGCGCTCACCGTCGACTACCGCACCACCGCGTGGGGCGAGGCCCCCTACAACGGCTGCACCACGTTCCGCCCCGACTTCGACTCGTGGCTGGCCGACAAGGCCGTCGAGGCCGGCGCCGTGCTGGTGACCTCCACCACCGCCACCGCCCTGCTGCGCGACCGGTCCGGGCGCATCACCGGCGTCTCGACCGATCGGCCCGAGGGCGACCTCACCGCCCAACTGGTCATCGCCTGCGATGGCGTGAACTCCTTCCTCGCCAAGGAGGCCGGGCTCTACCCCCACGCCGTGCCCGAGAACTTCACCCTCGGCGCCAAGGAGGTGCTGGCCCTGCCGCGGGAGGAGATCGACCGGCGGTTCGGGTTGAAGGACCACGAGGGGGCCGACTTCGAGATCGTGGGATGCACCCAGGGCATCGCCGGCGGCGGGTTCGTCTACACCAACCTCGACAGCATCTCGGTCGGCGTGGTCCTCAGCGTGACCGAGCTGGCCAGGGCCAAGGTGCGTCCCGAGGAGCTCATCGCCGGGCTCAAGCGGCACCCGATGGTGGCGCCGTGGGTCGAGGGAGCCGACCTCAAGGAGTACTCCGCCCACCTCATCCCCGAGGGCGGCTACGACATGATGCCGGAGCTCGTCACCGACGGGATGATCGTGGCCGGCGACGCCGCCGCCATGTGCCTGGCCGCCGGCATCTGGCTGGAGGGCGTGAACTTCGCCATCGGGTCGGGCCAGGCCGCGGGCGAGGCCGCGCTCGACGCGCTGCTGACCGGCGACACCTCCGCGCCCGGCCTGGCCGGCTACCGCGACCGGCTCGAGGACAGCTTCGTGCTGGCCGATCACCGCCGCCTGCGGCGGGCCCCCGAGCTGCTGATGTCGCACCGGATGCAGACGATCTACCCCGAGCTCATGTGCAACCTGGCCGAGGGCATGTTCACGGTCACCAACCCGGTGCCCAAGAAGGGCGTCTTCGCCCTCGGCTGGCGGGAGGCCCGGCGGGCCAAGGTGAAGCTGCGGCACCTCGTGCACGACGGCTGGACGACGATCAGGACCTTCGGATGACCCCACCGGCAGTGCCCCCCTACGATCCGGCCGTGACCTGGCCACGCGTGAGCTTCGAGGACCGGATGGGCGCGGTCGAGTTCCGCGTCGGCACGCGGGCGCACATCACCGTCGACGGTGACTCGTGCCGCGGCTGCACCACCAAGTCGTGCGTCACCGCCTGCCCGGCCAACCTGTTCGTGCCCACGAGCGACGGCGGCATCCTGTTCAACTACGAGCAGTGCTTCGAGTGCGGCACCTGCTACATGGTCTGCAACACCAAGGGCGCCATCGAGTGGACCTATCCGGACGGGGGACACGGCGTCGTGTTCCACCGCAGCTGACGTGCCGAACGTGCCGAGCGTGGCCCGTCCCCCGATGATCGGCGTGGCCCTCAAGTGGGTCGACCTGCGCCCGGAGGTCGACCCCCTGACCGGCCACGTGGCCGACGACCGCCACAGCTACGGCTGCTCGTCGGCCGACCGGGCCGCGCTCGAGTGGGCGCTGCGTCTGGCGGCGGCGTGGGACGCGGAGGTGGTGGTGGCCACGGTCGGGCCGCCCGATGCCGACGCCCTCCTGCGCGACGCCCTGGCCGTGGGGGCCACGCGGGCCGTGCGCGTCGACGGGACCGAGCTCGGCGCCGAGCACGGGCCGATCAGCGACGACGTCGCGCTCCTGCTGTCGGAGGCGCTCGCCGGCGCCGACCTGGTCTGCTGCGGCGACTACAGCCTCGACGGCGGGTCGGGATCGGTGCCGGCCTTCCTGGCCGCGCACCTGGGCGCGGCGCAGGCCCTGGGCCTCGTGCACATCGACGTCGGACCTCCTGACGTCGACCCGGGCTCTGGCGTTGGCGCTGGCGCCGGCCCGGTTGGCGCCGGCTCGGGCTCGGGCGCTGGCGTCGGTCCTGGCTCGGCGGTGCTCACCGTCACCCGACGGCTCGACCAGGGCCGACGGGAGGTGCTGTCGGTCGCCACGCCGGCGGTGCTCTCGGTCGAGGGGAGCTCGGCCGAGCTCCGGCGCGCCGCCCTGGCCGCGGTGCTGGCGGCCCGGGACCAGCCGATCGAGGTGCGATCGGCACCCCCGGCTCGACCTCGGCGGGTGCGGGTCGTCCGGCGGGCCCCCTACCGTCCGCGGGCGCAGACCATCGCCACGTCGCCACCCGACCTCGACGTCCGCGATCGCATCCTCGCCCTCACCGGTGCGCTGGTCGACCGCACGCCACCCCGCACGGTGCACGTCGGCACCGCCGAGGCCGCTGACCTGATCATCGAGCAGCTGCGGGCCTGGGGTCATCTCGAGTGAGCGCGCTCGGTGACCGCACGTCGCCGGAGATCGGGGGCGAGCGGCCGGTGGTGCTCGTGCCCCTGGGCTCCACCGAGCAGCACGGACCACACCTGCCGGTCGACACCGACACCCGCATCGCGGTCGCCCTGTGCCGGCTCGCTGCCGAGTCGCTGAAGGACCGGCCAGGCCTCCCCGCCGTGTGCGTGGCGCCGGCCGTGGCGTACGGGGCGAGCGGCGAGCACCAGGGGTTCCCGGGCACGCTCTCGATCGGCCAGGATGCGCTCGAGCGGGTGGTGGTCGAGCTGGGCCGGTCCGCGGGGGACGACTACCCGCTGGTGGTCTTCGTCAACGGCCACGGCGGCAACGCCGAGCCGCTGGAGCGGGCCCGCGCCACCTTCGAGCACGAGCGCCGACCGATCGTGGTGTGGTCGCCCCGCCTGGTCGATGGTGACAGCCACGCCGGTCGCACCGAGACCTCGGTGCTGCTGGCCCTCGCCCCCGACGCCGTGCACGTGGACCGGGCCGAGCCGGGGGTGATCACCCCCCTGCCGGAGCTGCTCGACGAGCTGCGGGCCGGTGGCCTGGCCGCGGTGACCCCCAACGGCGTGCTCGGCGATCCGACCGGTGCCGACGCCGACGAGGGGCGCGCCCTCCTCCGGGCCTGGGCCGACGATCTCGCCGCCGTGATCGTCGCCGCTCTCGCCGACCCTCACCCGTAGCCGCTCCTGGTCTGAGCTCCGATTGCCGGTGACGGGGCCGGAGACGGGCCGGTGGCGTGGTGGGTGGCTGTCGCAGGAACCTGCCGGCCGATGCTCGGGATCTCGACCGCGTCGGTGTGCCCTCGTCGCTCGAGTCGACCGAGGAGCAGGCCCGGGCCACCCGGCAGGGCCAGCGTGACCTCGTGGTTGAGGGCTGACCGAGCCGACCGCCACCCTCCCTCGACCGACGATCACCCGAACGGCAGGGTGGGGTCGGCGTTGGGTCCGGGTCCGGGTGGGTTCGGTGGTGGGGGGTTGGTGAGGTCGAAGGCGGTGAGGTGTTGGCCGACCTTGGCCCGCCAGGGGATCGATCCGGGTGGTGGGCGGGGTTGGCCGGGGGCCGGGGGTGGCGGGTACCAGTGCCATTCGTCGTCGACGCGTTCGAGGCAGGCCCCGAGGTGGGTCTTCTCGTGGTGGTGGACCTCACACAGGAACGCGAGGTTGTCATAGGAGGTGGGGCCGCCTTTGGCGTGGTCGTGGCGGTGATCGGCCTGGAGGTGGCCTCGGCGTTTGCAGCGGGGGACGACGCAGCGACGGTCGCGGGCCTGCAGCGCTTTGTCGAGGGCGACGCGGCGGTAGCGGGTGAGGGTGGCGTAGGCCTTGATGTCGACCAGATCGTGGACCAGGACATCGACGAGGGCGTCGGGCAGGATCTGGCGGGCCACGTCGACGTTGATGGGCCCGAACCCGGGGATCTCACAGGTCTCCGACTGGCCGTGGCATAGCCGCGTTGGAGGGCGATGGCGTCGACCAGCACGGTCACGTTCCACTTGACCCGGCTCGGCCGCACCCCCAACAGCTCGTCGAGATCGGCCGGATCGGGCGGATCGGGCTGATCGGGCGGAGACTCGGTCGCCGCCGTCCCGGCGGACTCAAGGCCGGCGAGCTCGGCGGTGGCCGCAGTCCCGGTGGACTCGGCGTCGGTGGCCGTGGTCGTAGTGGACTCGGCGGCAGTAGCCGCAGTCCCGGTGAGCTTGGCGGTGGCCCCAGTCCCCGTCGACTCAGCGTCGGTGGCCGCCGTCCCGGTGAACTCGGCGGTGACCGCAGTCCCCGTCGACTCAGCGTCGGTGGCCGCCGTCGCGGTGGACACGGCGGCGGTGGTGTCGGTGGACCTGGCCGGTTGGCTGTGGCGGCGTTGGCGGTCCGGGGCGTCAGGTCGAGGCCGAGGGCTTCGCCGGCGGCGGCCAACGCGGCCAGCACGCCGTCGGCCCGGTAGGCGTCGTGGGGGTCGCGCAAGCCGAGTCGGCGGGCCCGTTCGAACACGGCCCGGGTGTAGGCGTCGACCACCGGCTTGATCCGGGCCCAGTCCTCCGGCGCGAACCGCGCCGCGATGGCCTTCATGTCGTCGTCGTCGAACTCCGACCACCGCCGCTTGGCCCGCACCCGGGCCCGCCGCACCGCCGGATCCTCCCCCCGCCGAGCCGCGGCCCGCACCTTGCGAGCCCGCTCCTTCGTCTCGGCCAGATCATGGGTGGAGGTGGCCTTCGCCACCAGAACACCCTCCGCCGACGGATCGAGCACGACGGCCGCGGCGATCTCACTCGCCTCCCCCACCGACAGATCGCCCTGCTCGAACGCCGCCGACGCCGCCGGGCACTGCCTCAACCGGCGGGCGGTGTCGATGGCCCGCTTGGCGTCACCACGCGAGCTGCCGTTCACCCGAGCCAAGTAATCATCACACGACACGAACTGCCTCGGCTGGCTGTGGCACTCCTCCACCCGCGCCGCGAACGACGCCTGCTTGGCCTGCAACCGGCGCACCACCCTGGCCAGACCCTCAACGGCCACCGCCGCCTCCGCCCCCGTGTACAGCGCCGGATCAGTGACATCGCACCACCCCCCGACCACCCGCCCGACCTCGCTGAGCGACATCGTCGAGGCGGAGGTGGGGGCTGCACTGGTCACCCCCCACCCTACACAAACGTCAGTTCGACTGCAAGGGAAACCACGGAAAGTTCACGAAATCACACAGCGATGTCGACCGGTCACCGCCTGCGGTCCGAGGGTTCCCGGGAGGCGAAGGGCGGTCGCGTAGATTTGACGAGGACACCACGCACGAGATCGGGAGAACGATGACGGTGACCGACGGGCACGACGGCAGTGGCCCGCGCGTCGCGGTCATCACCGGCGGCGCCCGGGGCATCGGCGCGGCCACGGGGTTGCGCCTGGCCCGCCTCGGGTGGAAGGTCGCCCTGATCGATGCGGCCGACGGCAGCGACGCGCTCGGGTACCGGCTGGCCGAGCGTGTCGACCTCGAGCGCGCGGTCGCCGCGTGCTGCGCAGCCCTGACCGGCGGTGATGCGACGGGCACCGAGATGGCGATCGGTCTGGTGGCCGACGTGCGGGACCAGGGCGCGCTCGACCGGGCCGTGGCCGAGGCGGCCGAACGGCTCGGCGGCATCGACGCGGCGGTGGCGGCCGCCGGAGCCATCGCGGGTGGGCCCGACACCTGGCACACCGACGATGCGATCTGGGACGCCATGATCGGCATCAACCTGACCGGGGTCTTCCACCTGGCCCGGAGCGTGGTGCCGCACCTGCTCGCCCGGCCCGAGCCGCGGTCGGCGCGGTTCGTGGCCGTCGCCTCGGCCGCGTCGGTGGACGGCCTGCCCCGGTTGAGCGCGTACACCGCGGCCAAGGCCGGGGTCGCCGGCCTGGTGCGGTCGCTGGCCGCCGAGCTCGGGCCGGCCGGCGTCACCGTCAACGCGGTGGCACCTGGCTCCACCCGGACGGCCATGATCGACGCGAGCGCGGCGGTGTACGGCCTGAGCTCGCCGGACGAGTTCGTCGTCCACCAGCCGATCGGTCGCCTGCTCGAGGCCGATGAGGTCGCGGCCGCCATCGCCTGGCTGTGCTCCCGTGACGCCAGCGCCGTGACGGGGGCAGTCCTCCCCGTCGACGGAGGCATGACCGCCACATGACCCGATGGTGACCCAGAGTGGCCGTGGTGGCCCCCGGAGTGGCAGTTGGGCCCGGATTCGCAGGGAACGCTGGGTCGGAAGGCTCAAAGGCCGGCACTTGCCTTCACTCGTCGTGCAGGGGTGCCGACATGGAGGGAGACCAGGCTGACGTCAGCGGAAGGTGACTCCACGTGAATCGAGTCGGCGCCGCACGAGCGTTTCACCGACGCGACGGATGGGGCGTGACCGGCCGACTGCTGCTCCTGATCGGGGTCCCGCTGCTGGGGATGCTCGTCCTCGCCACCGCGATCACCGTCCAGCGCCTCCAGACGAAGGACCGCACGACCGTGGTGGCCCAGGATGTCGACCGCCTCGGCCGCCTCGTCGATGCCCGTGCCGCCATCCACGCCGAGCGGGTGCCGACCGAATCGCTCATGCGAGCCGGTGGCGGCGGAGGCAACACCGAGGTCGTCAGCCGGCTGCTCGGTTACGACGTGGTCAGCGTCATCGCGGACACGAGCGCCAACGCCGATGCCGCCGTGGCCGCGCTCGGCGACGACCAGGCGATCGTGTCGCCCGACGACCTGGCCACCGTCCGGGCCAAGATCGCCGACGGCGAGTTCTCCAGCGACGACATGGCCGGGTTCTTCGACGGCTTCGACACCAAGCTGCACGACGCCATCGCCCAGAGCCTCATCGGCATCCGGTACGAGGTGGACGACCTCGCCGGCAGCTCGTCGGTCAACGCCTCGCTCGACGGCCTCGACGCGGCGACGTCCGCGCTCGACGCCGTCGACGGCCAGCTCGGCAAGCTGACCAAGCGGTACCTCGGCACGAGCGACAGCACCGCGCTCGACGTCACCCTCGTCGTTGCCACGACACGCCAGCAGATGGCCGCCGACGATCTCGACAATGCCTCGCTGCCCGTGATCGCCGAGGCGTGGACCGCGCTGCAGCAGCAGCAGGACGTGATCGACTTCGACGCCGCCGTCACCGATGCCATCGCGGTCAACGGCCAGCAGCCGAGCACGACCTCCACCGAGACCGGCTCCGACCTCACGAAGTTCACCGCGATCTCGAAGGCCGGCGTCACCTACGAGGCCGGGCTCTACGACATCATCAAGACGGCCAGTGCGTCGATGCGGGAGGCGGTCAGCACGATCCGCACCTCGGCCATGGCCGACCTGCAGCGATGGATGGCCTTCGCGTCGGCGCTGGCGGTGCTGACCGTGGTGGTGTCGCTGTGGTTCGCCCGATCGATCTCCCTGCCGCTGCAGCGGCTGGCCGTTCGGGCCGAGGCCGTGAGCGCGGGCGACCTCGACCAGCCACCCCTGGACCGGCAGGGCCAGCGCGACATGGCGGTGACGTTCGAGGCCTTCAACGACCTCACCGCCAACCTCCGGCTGATCGAGGCCAAGGCCAATGCGCTCGCGGCGCTCGACTTCGAGTCCGAGGCGCTGGCCAAGCCCCTGCCCGGCCGGCTCGGACAGTCGTTGCAGCGGTCGGTGCAGGTGCTGTCCGGTTCGATCCTCGAACGCGACCGGCTGCAGAAGAGCCTCGAGCAGCAGGCGACGCACGACGCGCTGACCGGACTGCACAACCGGGCCGCGGCGGGCGACGCGCTCGAGCGGGCCCTGGCCCGTTCGCGACGCAGCGGCGTGGGCCTGGCCGTGCTGTTCGTCGACCTCGACGACTTCAAGCGGGCCAACGACACGTTCGGGCACGCGGTCGGCGACGAAGTGTTGCGCGAGGTCGCCCGCCGCATGAGCCGGGTCGCCCGAGCGGGGGACTTCGTCGCCCGCCTCGGCGGCGACGAGTTCATGATCCTGGTGGAGAACGTCCACGAGGCCGACGAGGTCGCGACCATGGCCGACCGCATGGTCGCCGAGGTCGGCCGGCAGATCGAGCTGTCGTCGCTGCGCGTGCAGATCGGCGCGTCGGTCGGCATCGCCTTCGCCTGGAGCGGCGAGGAGGAGGCGGCCCAGCTGCTGGCGTGGGCCGACCTCGCGGTCTACCGGGCCAAGCAGCGATCGGCGGGCCGGGTCGAGATCTACGACACGACCCTCCAGCAGCAGCTGATCGAGCGGGCCCAGGTCGAGGACGCGCTGATCCGGGCCATCCCGGCGGGCGAGCTCTTCCTGCTCTACCAGCCGGTGATCGATCTCGCCACGGGCCGGCTCTCGGGACTCGAGGCGCTGGTGCGCTGGGATCGGCCAGGCCTCGGCATCCAGCCGCCGGCCGCGTTCATCCCGATCGCCGAGACGAGCAACCTCATCATCGACCTCGACTGCTGGGTGCTCGAGGAGGCCACCCGGCAGATGACGGCCTGGCAGGACATCCCCGAGCTGGCCCACGTGGGCGTGGCCGTCAACGTCTCGGGCCGGCACCTCCTGAGCCAGACCCTCTCCGACCACATGGTCGACCTGGTGGCGAGATGGGAGGAGCTGGGGCTCGATCCGGCCCGTCTCACCCTCGAGATCACCGAGACCGTGCTGGTCAGCGATCTCGCCACCGCGGCCGATCAGCTGGCGTCGATCCGCCAGCTCGGGGTCGGTGTGGCCATCGACGACTTCGGCACCGGGTACACCAGCGTGACCCACCTGCAGGCCCTGCCGATCGACGTGATCAAGGTCGACCGCTCGTTCATCGGCCGGGACCTCGCCCCGCGCGACCGGGCCCTGCTCACCATGATGATCGACCTCGGGCACCATCTCGACGTCAGCATCACCGCGGAGGGGGTGGAGACGTCCGAGCAGTTCGACGTGCTGGCCGACATCGGCTGCGACCGGGCTCAGGGGTACTTCCTCGCCCACCCGCTCTCCGTCCCGGACCTGCTGGCCTTCGTCGAGGGCGCCCTCCTCGTTCCCGCGCCGCCGAGCTGACCTCAGGCGGTACGGTCCGGACTCGAGATGATCGAGGACGCGACCCCGGAGACCGCGCTGGCGGCCGGTGACTTCACCACCTGGCTGCGCGGCATGGAGGCGGCGCTCGACGGCGGGCTCGGGTCGGAGGTCCCGTGCGGCACCTGCACGGCGTGCTGCACGTCGTCGCAGTTCGTCCACATCGGCCCGGACGAGACCGCCACGCTGGCCCACATCGACGCCGAGCTGCTGTTCCCCGCGCCCGGCCGGGCCCCCGGGCACGTGCTGCTCGGCTACGACGAGCATGGCCGATGCCCGATGCTGGTCGACGGCGCGTGCTCGATCTACGAGCACCGGCCGGTGACCTGTCGCACCTACGACTGCCGGGTGCTCCCCGCGGCCGGGCTCGAGGCCGACGACGATCAGCCGGAGATCGGCCGGCGGGCCCGACGCTGGCGCTTCGACCACCCGTCGCCGGCCGACGGGGTCGCCCACGACGCGGTGCGCACCGCCGCCGCGTTCCTGCGTCACGATCCGGAGCTGGCGGACCTCGGCCCGGGCCGGGCCACGCAGCTCGCGGTGCTCGCGGTCGAGATCCACGGCCGGTTCCTCGGCGTCGATCCGCGGACCGGTGCGGCCACGACCGTTGACGCCGATCCCGGAGCGGTGCGGGTCGAGGTGCGTCGCCGTCTGCGTCCGAGGTAGGGCCAGCCCCACCCCGAGGACGCCGGGCGGCAGGATGGATGACCGATCGAGGGCCGCGTACCTTCTGGGCATGTCGTCGGCGTCCGCCACCCTGCACCCCGGCCCGGGCGGATACGGCGCCACCACGGGTGAGCGCCGGTCGGTCCGGAGCCGCATCGGGCGGGCCTACCTCGACGTCGTGTCGGGTGGCACCTGGCGGGCGACCGCCAACCTGGTGGTCGGGATGTTCGTCGGCATCGTGACCTTCACGGTGCTCGTCACCCTGCTCGCCACCACGTTCGGCCTCATCCTGCTGCTCCCGCTGGCGGTGGTCACCGGGGCCCTGACCCTCGTGCTGTCGAGGGTGTTCGGGCGGTTCGAGCGGTTCCGCTACCGGTGCCTGCTCGACGTCGACATCCCCCGCCCGCACCGCCCGCTGCCCGCCGCGGGCTGGTGGCCGCGGCTGCGGTCGGTGCTGTCGTCGGGAGCCACCTGGCGCGAGATGGCGCACGGCCTGTTGCAGCTGCCGATCGGCGTGCTGACCTACGTCATCGCCGTCGTCGCCTGGTGCGTGCCCCTGACGCTGCTGACCCTGCCGATCACGGTGTGGGCCCTCCCCGGCGACGAGGCCTACGTCTGGCCGGACGTCACCGTGCGCGGGTGGGCCCTGGCCGGCCCGGCGTTCGTGCTCGGGGTGCTGCTGCTGCCGCTCGTGCCCGTCGCCATCCGCGTGGTGGCCCTGCTCGACGGCCAGCTCGCCCGGGTGCTGCTCGGGCCGGGCCGGGCCCAGCAGCTCGACGAGCGCGTCGCCGCGCTCACCGACAGCCGGTCGCGGGTGGTCGACGCGGTCGAGGTCGAGCGTCAGCGCATCGAGCGCGACCTGCACGACGGCGCCCAGCAGCGGCTGGTGGCGCTGGCCATGGACCTCGGCCGGGCCCGGGAGAAGTGGGACAGCGACCCGGAGGGGGCCAAGGCGTTGGTCGACGATGCCCACCGCGAGGCCAAGCAGGCGCTGGTCGAGCTACGCGACCTGGCTCGCGGCATCCACCCGGCCGTGCTCACCGACCGCGGCCTCGACGCGGCCCTGTCGTCGGTGGCGGCCCGCTCGCCGGTGCCCGTGCACCTGTCGGTCGACGTGCCCCGGCGGCCGAGCGCCACCATCGAGGGCATCGCCTACTTCGTGGTGTGCGAGGCGCTGACCAACGTGGCCAAGCACGCCGACGCCACTCGCACCACGGTGACGGTCGCCCGCCGAGGGGACCGGTTGCTGGTCGAGGTCACCGACGACGGCCACGGCGGGGCATCGGCCACGACGGGGAGCGGCCTCGCGGGGCTGCAGGACCGGGTCGAGGGCGTCGACGGCTGGATGCACGTCAGCAGCCCGGTCGGTGGGCCGACCACGATCATCGCGGAGCTCCCGTGCGGATCGTGATCGCCGAGGACGCCGTCCTGCTCCGGGCCGGTCTCACCCGCCTGCTCGACGATGCCGGCGAAGAGGTCGTCGCCGCGGTCGGGGACCCCGTCGCCCTGTTCGACGTGCTGGCCCGCCAGCGCCCCGACCTGGTGATCCTCGACGTGCGCATGCCGCCGACGTTCACCGACGAGGGCATCCGGGCCGCGGTGCGCATCCGTGCGGAGCAGCCCGACGTGGCCGTGCTCGTGCTCAGCCAGTACGTCGAGCAGGAGTACGCCACCGAGCTCCTGGCCGGCCACACCGAGTCCGTCGGCTACCTGCTGAAGGACCGGGTGGCCGACGTCGCCGAGTTCATCGAGGCGGTCCGCCGGGTGGGGTCCGGAGGTACCGCCCTCGATCCCGAGGTGGTCGCCCAGCTGCTGGCCCGCAGCCGCCGTCGTGATCCGCTCGAGACGCTCACCGACCGGGAGCGCGAGGTGCTGTCGCTCATGGCCGAGGGTCGCTCGAACGGCGCCATCGCCGGCGAGCTGGTGGTCAGCGACGGTGCGGTCGAGAAGCACGTCCGCAACATCTTCACCAAGCTCGACCTGCCCCCCGACGCCAGCGACCACCGGCGGGTGCTGGCCGTGCTGCGCTACCTGGAGTCCTGAGATGACCACGACGATGCCGCCGCCTCCCGCCGTCCCGCCCCCTCCTGCCGTCCCGCCCCCTCCTGCCGTCCCGCCCCCTTCTGCTGTCCCGCCGCCCCCGTCCCCACGGCGACCGCCCGTCACCCGACGCCACCCGATCGGGATGGCCTTCACGATCGTCGCCGTCGGGATGGCCGTGGTGACCCTCGTCTACGGGGTGTGGTCGCTGGTGAACGTGCTGGCCATCCGCACCTACCGCTCCACGACGTCGTTCCCCCTCACCGACACGCTCGTGCTGAGGACGGGCGACGGCCGCGTCACCCTGATCCCCGACGCCACCGACGAGATCGTCGTCGAGGCCACCGTGCGACGGGGTCTGGTCGACACCCGGGAGGTGGCCACCGTACAGGGAGGCGAGCTCGTGGTCGACGGCGCCTGCACCGCGGTGTTCACGTCGTTCTGCTCGGTGACCCTCACGGTGCACGTGCCCCGGCACCTGAACCTGCGGGGCGGCATCGACGACGGCCGGCTGACCGCCGACGGGCTCATCGGCTCGGTCGACCTGCGCGTCGGTGACGGCACGGTCGAGTTGCACCACCTCGGCTCGGACCACGTCGACGTGTCGGCCGTCGACGGTCGGGTCGACATCGGCCTGACCGACGCGCCGCAGGTGATCAGCCTGCGCACCGAGGACGGCACCGCGTCGGTCTGCCTCCCGGCCGGGGCCCCGAGCTCCTCGGTCACCACGACGCGCCGGGGCGACGGCAGCATCGTGGTCGACGTGCCCGACGATCCGAGGTCGAGCCGTTCCATCGCGCTCTCCACCGTCGACGGTCGGGTCGCCGCCCGCTTCTGCTCGTGAGGGTCAGATGCTGGTGCCGCCGAGCGGCCAGAACGCCGTCCAGCTCCCGGTGTCGGGGGTCTGCTGCCACGAGTGCCAGATCTGGCGGTCATCGCCCTCGACGAACACCTCCAGCCGGCCGTCGCTGTTGGCGGCCGCGGCCGGCGACCCCCGCCAGGTGCCTCCTCCGTTGAACCCCGACCACCCGCTCCAGGGCCCGGCCGGTGAGAGCTGCCACGCATGGGCCAGGCTGCGGTCGGCGCCGAGCATGAAGACCTCGAGCCGCCCGCTCGGGCCGCACACCGCCGCGGGGTTGTTCTGGGGCCACCACGTGCCGCCGAGCGAGGACCAGCCGCTCCAGTCCGAGTTCGGGGCGAGTTGCGAGGCGTGGTAGAGCTGGTTGTCCCTGCCGATGATGAACAGCTCGAGCCGGCCGTCCTTGTTGGCGACGACGGCGGGCGGGCCGATCCACGAGCCGGACATGGCCGCGAAGCCTGACCAGGTGCCTCCGGGGCTCATCTGCCAGGCGTGCACGAGGGTGCCCCCGGAGTTGACCGCGAACACCTCGAGCCGCCCGTCGGCGTTGGCCCCCGCGGCGACACCGGCCAGCGGCGGGAACGTCTGGGTGCCGAGCAGCGGGAACCCGGACCACGGCCCTCCCGCGTAGAGCTGCCACGAGTTGCGCAACCGGCCGTCCGCGCCGATCACGAACGCCTCGAGCCGGCCGTCTTTGTTGCGGGTGACGCCCGGGGTGCCGGTGACGTTGGTGCCGGTGCCGAGGAACCCCGACCATCCGCCGTTGGCCACGAGCTGCCAGCAGTGCTGCAGGGTGTGGTCACGGGCCACCATGAACAGCTCGAGGCGACCGTCCGCGTTGCGGGCCATGGCCGGGCCCAGCACGACGTTGCGGACGACCTCGGCGGGGGTGTTGGTGACGCAGGGAGCGGTGTGAGTGGCCGTCCGGTTGTCGGTGGCGCTGGCGGTGGTGCAGGCCGGGTCGAACTGCCAGGGAGGGGTGCAGGTGACCACCCGGCAGACGACCGGCCCGTAGCAGGCGATCTCCTGGTGGCACTGCCCGTAGCGGAACTGGTTGCAGCACGTGCGGCGGTTGTCGCACGTGCCGGTGGGGCAGTAGCAGGTGCACGACGTGGGGCAGGTGGCGTTGCAGTCGAGGTAGTAGCGCGCCCGGCCACTGCAGAACGACGAGTTGTCGGCCTTCCACCAGCCGGCCAGGTAGCTGCCCGGCGGGCATGAGTTCTGGCCGTTGTTGATGGTGCAGCAGAACACCGACCACCCGTCGCCGCACGCGGCCCCGTCGCCGCAGAGCGATGCGTAGGCCGTGCCCGGTTTGAGGATGAAGCCGAACGGGTTCACCGCCAGAGCCGACCCACCCACGGCGATCCGGGTGAGGAAGCTGCGGCGGGTGTGCCCTCGTTCGGCCGGCACCTGGCGCCCCGAGCGCGACAGCCGGCCGACCAGTCGCTCGAGCGGTGACCGCCTGGCGGTGGCGGTCGCGGCGGCCGTGACGGTCGCCGTCGCCGTCGCCGTCCCGGCAGGACGTCCGTCGACGGGGCCGGATTCGAGGTGATCGGAGTCGATCGGTCCCGGGTCGAGCACGTCGTGTGGCGTCTCGACGCCGCGGTTGAGCAGGCGGGGCAGCATGGTCACCTCGCCTCGATGGTGGTGGCGGACAGCACCTGGTTGCCGAGCGGCACCAGGGTGGGAGCGTTGTCGTGCGAGCCGAGGACGACGAACAGGCAGAAGGCCCGGTTCCCCTCGGTGAAGAAGCGCTGGCAGCCGGACTGGCCGGGGATCACGTGCTGCAGCGCCCGAGGGCTGAACTGGCCCGGTCGCAGCTTGCGGGGCAGGCCCTGCGGGGCGAACAGCGCGGTGCCGACCGACTCGGGGCCGTACTCGAAGAGGCACACGAAGAGGTGGTCGGGCCCCATCACGTCGACCGCCCCGCTGCCGAAGTCGGCGCGGTTCTCGGGCAGGGCGAAGTTGGCCAGGTGGGCGACCGGGTAGGTGCGCTCGCCCGGGGTGCCGAAACCGGCGGCCGCAGCCTGGCGGTCGAGGGTGGGGTCGACCCGGCGGGTGATGCGCCCCTCCCATCCCGGGGGGAGGGCGGTGGTGATCCCCTGGCCGGTGAGCTCCATCAGCCCGGCTCCGGGTCGGTGCCGGGGTAGAGGCTCGGGTCGCCGGGCAGGATGCCGGCCGCGAGGAGCTGCTGGTCGATCTCACGCTCGCGCTCGGCGTCGCTCTTGGGCTTGGGCAGGCGGGCGGCGCTGGGCCCGGCGGTGAAGGTGAGGTCGCCGGTGGCCTGGGCCAGCAGGTTGGCGACCTGCTTCCACGTGGCGCCGGTGCCCTCGCCGCGGACCCGGCCGGTCGGCCCGTCGACGAACACGAAGTAGGGGGACCCGGGCACCTCGTAGTCGGCCCAGGCCGCGCTCGACATGACCAGCGGGAGGCCGGGCGGGGCGAGGCGGGCGATGGCCGACGGGCTCTCCTCGGTGGCGTCCTTGGTGACGACCACCAGCCGGGTCGACTCGGGCAGCAGCAGCTGGTCCGGCTCGGCGAAGGACTCCCAGAACCCGGCGCAGGTGAGGCACGAGCTCGACAGGAAGGCCAGCAGCGTCGGGTGCTGGGCCCCGACCACCCGGAGGGCGACGGCGGCATCGTCGATGCCCGAGCCACTGACGTCGGCCCCGTCGCGGAAGCCGGTGTCGCCGGCGAGGGTCGGCAGGCCCGACGACATCTTGAACTCGACCGGCGTCTTGACGCCGGCCGGCTTGGCCGGGTCGCCCACGCCCGCGCCCAGCTCGTGGAGCTGCTTGAGGATCGCGGCATGCGAGCGGAGCAGCCCGACCACCAGCAGCGAGAGCAGGGCGACGACGACGGTGAGGATCGTGACGAGGACGGTCATCGGGTGCCGTCCTCGACCGGGCTCGACACCGACTGCAGGGCGGCCTGCAGGTCGGGGATCACCTCGAGCATGACGTACCAGAGCCACCCGGCCAGCGCGGTGAGCGCCACGAAGGGCAGACCGGCGAGCGGCTGGTCGCCCAGCACCGCGGCGACGTCGCCGGTGGGCCAGGCGACGGCGGCGGCGCAGGTGATCGCGGCGACCGCGTTGAGCACCACGTGCAGCCGGGTCACCGGGGCCTCGGCCTGGCCGAAGCAGCCGCACGACGCGCGGGCGTCGGAGCGCACGAGCAGGCGCCAGGAGAACAGGGCGAAGGCGGCGTAGACCACGGCCAACGCGGCCGCGGTGGCGGCGTTGCCCCAGACGAGCGCGGCGGTGGCCACGACCACCTCGGCCAGGCCGAGCAGGCGCCCGCTCAGCCGGCCGGTCGACCCGGTGGACCCCGGCAGGCCGGCCGCTCGCATGGCCTGGGCGGCGCCGTCGGGCCAGGCCACCTTCTGCACACCCGAGAAGGCCAGGAGCCCCGAGAGTGCGAGCACGGGCCCGGCCAGCAACGACATGGCCGAGAGTGTAGCGACGGCGCGGCCGGGGCTCTGGATCACCACGGGCACCCGCCCGAGTCGGTCTCCCGGGACGGCTTCCCGGTCAGTGCGTCATGGCGCGATCGATGATCTTGGGCAGGGCCTCGTGCCGCTGGGCGACGGCCGCGGTCACCGCCACGGTGAACTCGTCCCATCGGGGACGGTCGGCGTCGACAGCGGCCGCGACCTGCTGGTGCCACGCCCCCAGCATCGGGGTCTCGGGGATCGGGTCGGTCGATCCCGGCGCGCTGGCCGGCGCGGCCACCGAGACCGGCGCGGGTGAGCGACCGTCACCGGGCTCGGTGAAGAGGCGGAGCGAGACCGCGGCGCCGTTCTCGGCCACGAGCACGATGGCCGAGCCCTGGACCTCCACCGGGTCGATGGTGTCGACCACCCAGCCGCCCGTGTTGAGCACCCGGACCGGGTACGACCACCCGGGCACGTCGGTGAAGATGCGTTCGAACGGCTTGTGGGTGTGGCCGAACACGAACGTCGTCTCGCGCCCACCCGCCGGCGTCGCCCCGGGCACGTCGTGCTGCGGGTCCTCCTTGGCGAGCTGCCGCAGCAGGGGGCCGCTGAGGTACTGCTCGAGCCCGAGCCGGGTGCGGTCCGACAGGGGTTGGGTGATGTGGGCCCGCTCCAGCGGCGCGGCCCGGCGCACGGCGAACTTGAGCAGCCCTCGCAGCGCCGGTCGGATCAGCGGCCTGGTCCACCTCGGCCCGTACCGCTCGCTGACCGCCTGGCTGAGGTTGCCCGCCACCCAGTCGAGCGCCTTCGGGCTCTGCAGCATCTGGTAGAGCGCGCCGACATCGGTCCCGACCTCGCCCGATCGTCCCAGCGCGGACCAGAAGAAGTCGATCCAGGCGAAGTTGTCCTGCTCCCAGTTCCAGATCTCCGCGCCCGGGGTCTGCTCGGGGAAGAGGTCCTGTTGCAGCGTGGACATCAACCGGTAGAGCGGTTCGGTGAAGTGGCCGTGGTGGAAGATGACGGCCTGGTTGCTGTCGACGTCGACGAAGCCGAGATTCGGGTAGACCACGGCGATCGAGACGTTCTCCCGGTGGTCCCGGCGGCGGACGATCTTGGTCAGCACCTCGACCTCGATCGAGGCGTCGGGGTCGAGCATGGGCGTGGTGTGCCAGGGCTCGTCGAGCGGCTCGTACGGGGGCATCCGGGCCACGTGGTGCGCGTACTGCCGCTCGCGCGCCGTCTCCCAGAGGTGATGGTCGTGGTTGCCGGGCAGATACAGCACCCGGTCGTCGAAGAGCCGTTCCCCGTCGACGGGGAAGGCCAGGTCGATGAACTGCTCGAACACGGTGAGGGCGATCTGATCCGTGGTCAGGGCGAACTCGAGGATGTCGCCGTTGAGCACGAGCGTCGGGCGGGCCCCGTCGGGGGCCAGCCGGCCGATCAGCTCGCGGAGCCCGGCGAACAGGCGCTTCATCACGTCGCTGGTGGTGGATCGGTCGACGGTCATGCCGTCCGCCTCGATGGCCGACAGCACGCTGTTCTGCGCCCCCAGGTGCATGTCGGACATGCACACGAACTTCAACCCCGCTGTGCCCACGGCTCGCCCTCCGCTGTCGTCGGCCGCCACCCGGGTGGGATCCCGGTGGGGATCAATGTGGCACATCCGGCGGATCGATGGCCGGGCCGGCCCGCCGCCGGCGGCGAGGATGGTCGCGGGGGAAGGGCCCGCCGGGGGGAGGCGGGCCCTTCTCCGATTGGCACGGTGGGTGCCGGTGGTTCCCGCCGAACTGGGCGGGGATTGCGCAACCGCCTGCGCAGGCCTCGCCGGTGAGATGGTTCAGGGTCCGTACACTCTGGTCGCACCCGTCCCCGGAACTGCCACCTGCAACTGGTGCTTGCAAGTCAAGGTTGCAATCTAGCCAGTGCGAGCACCTGGAAGCAAGGATCAACCTGTGAGCACACGACTCAAGCGCGAGGAGCTTCGAGACCTCCTGCTGCGAGAGGGCGTGGCGCTCCTGCTCGAGGACGGGGTGCAGGTGGGGCTCGGGTCGGTCACCTTCCCCCGCGTGTTCGAGCGGGTGCAGGAGACGACCGGCCGTCGTGTCACCGCGGCATCGGTCTACGAGCGCCTGTGGGCCAGCCAGAGCGACTTCCAGTGGGAGGTGCTGGCGGTGCTCGTCGAGGACGCCAGCACGCTCGACGACCGGACCCGTCGCCGGGTGCGGGGCATCCTCGCCACCGCCGACCGGTCGACCGAGGCGGGGCGCCTCGGGTGCCTGCGCGAGCTGTGCCAGGCCGTCGTCCAGCAGCACGTTCTCGAGGGATCGAGCCGGCACCACTACCGGATCGTGCTGGCCGCGGTGGCCGCGGTGTCGGCCAGCGACGCCGACGACGGCGCGGCGGACGGCGTCCCCGAGGGCGTCGAGCGCGTGCGTGAGGCGCTGCGCGACTACGTCGAGCGCGAGACCGAGCAGCTGCTCGACCTCTACAACGAGATCGGCGGCTCGCTGGGGTTGCGCACCAGGGAGCCGATCGAGCTCCGCCAGTTCGCGCTGGCCGTCGGGGCGCTCGGCGAGGGGATCGCCCTGCGGCTCAAGTACTTCCCCGAGTACGCCCAGCCGATCGCGGTGCCGAGGGTGCCCGGTCGTGACGACGACGAGATGTGGAGCCTGGCCGGCTTCGGCGTCGACGCCCTGGTGAACGCCATGATCGAGGTCGACCCCGACTGGCCCGGCCCCGACGCCTGATGCCGGTTGGGCCGGCGGGGTGCGCCGGCCGTGGTACGCCCCCTGGGACTTGAACCCAGAACCTGCGGATTAAGAGTCCGATGCTCTGCCAATTGAGCTAGAGGCGCGTGGTGAGGGAGCGAGCGTAGCCGACGGCGCCGGCGGATCGGCTCGGGTCGTCTCGGGCCGTCTCGGGTCGTCGAGGCGCTGGACGCGGCTGGCGCCGCGGGGGAGCGCCCGGGATAAGGTGACCGGGCCGTCGGCGGCAACGACCGACGTCCGATTCGACCAACCGGCTCGACCGCCGTTCCGGCATCTGACCCGGCAACCGTCTCGACCAACCGTCTCGACCATCGACTCGTCACCAGGGGGAACCATGAAGACCAAGGCCGCGGTGCTCTACGGACCGCACACCGAGTACCAGGTCGAGGACATCGAGCTCGACCCGCCCAAGGAGGGCGAGGTGCTGGTGAAGTTCGCCGCCAGCGGCATGTGCCACTCCGACGAGCACCTCGTCACGGGCGACATGGTCCTCGACACCGAGATCGCCGAGATGATGGGCTGGCAGCAGTTCCCGATCATCGCCGGCCACGAGGGTGCCGGCGAGGTCGTCGAGGTCGGCCCGGGCGTCACCGAGCTGGCGGTGGGCGACCACATCGTCACGTCGTTCGTCCCGTCGTGCGGCCACTGCCCGTCGTGCGCCAGCGGTCACCAGAACCTCTGCGATCTGGGCGCCACGCTGCTGTCGGGTCACCAGTTCGACGGCACCTCCCGCCACCACACCCACGGGGGCGCGGATCTCGCCACCATGTGCTGCCTCGGCACGTTCGCCGAGCACAGCGTCATGAACCAGGCGTCGGTCATCAAGATCAACCCGGACATCCCGCTCGACAAGGCCGCGCTGGTGGCCTGCGGCGTCACCACCGGCTGGGGCTCTGCGGTGTACGCGGCCGAGGTCCAGGCCGGCGAGACCGTCGTCGTGGTGGGCTGCGGCGGCGTCGGCATGAACGCGGTGCAGGGTGCGGCGCTGGCCGGCGCCCGCTACGTCATCGCGGTCGACCCGGTGGAGTTCAAGCGGGAGCAGTCGCAGATCTTCGGCGCCACCCACGCGGTGGCCAACATGGAAGAGGCGGCCGCGCTGCTGGCCGAGCTCACCTGGGGGCAGAACGCCCAGAAGGCCATCATGACCACCGGCGTGGCCGAGGGCGACAACATCGCTCCCATGATGGGCCTCGTCGGCAAGGGCGGCCGTGCCGTGGTCACCTCCGTGGCCAACATGACCGCCACCGACGTGCAGCTCAGCCTGTTCGACCTGGCCATGTCGCAGAAGCAGCTGGTCGGCACCATCTTCGGCTCGGCCAACCCGCGCTACGACGTGCCCCGCCTGCTCGGTCTCTACCAGAGCGGCAAGCTCAAGCTCGACGAGCTGATCACCACCACCTACAGCCTCGAGGGCATCAACCAGGGCTACCAGGACATGCGTGACGGCAAGAACATCCGCGGCGTCATCCTCTACTGAGCGACTGATCGCCGACTGATCGGTCCCTGGACCGAGTCCCGACGGGAACCTCGAGTGGAACGGCAGCATCCATGAAGGTCGATCGTGCCCTGGTCGACCGCCTCGACGCCGAGGTGGTCGGCCGGCGGCGCGAGCTCGAGCTGCTGGTGGCCGCGCTGGCCGCCGACCGGCACATGCTGCTCGAGGGGCCGCCGGGCACCGGCAAGTCCACCGTGCTGCGCTCGCTGGCCGATGCCACCGGGGCCGAGTTCGTGTTCGTCGAGGGCAACGCCGAGCTCACGCCGTCGCGGTTCGTGGGCACGTTCGACCCGGCCCAGGTGCTGGCCGACGGCTACTCGCCCGACGCCTTCGTCGACGGGCCGCTGATCACGGCGCTCCGCGACGGCGCGCTCCTCTACGTCGAGGAGATCAACCGGGTGCCGGAGGAGACGCTCAACGTCCTCATCACGGTGATGTCCGAGGGTGAGCTGCACGTGCCCCGGCTCGGTCGGGTGGGCGCGGCCGAGGGCTTCCGGCTGGTGGCGGCCATGAACCCGTTCGACTCGGTGGGCACGGCCCGCATCTCGGCCGCCATCTACGACCGCATGTGCCGGGTCACCATGGGCTACCAGGACGCGGCCACCGAGACCCGCATCGTGCTGCGCGAGGTGCCCGGCGCCGACCCCGAGTTCGCGGCCAAGGTCGTCAACGTCGTGCGGGCCACGCGGGTGCATCCGGGGGTGCGCATCGGCTCGTCGGTGCGGGGCGCCATCGACCTCGTGCTGCTGGCCGACCAGCTGGGCGGGCTGCGCGCCACGCCCGTCGGTGACTACCTCACGGGGCTCGACGCCGCGCTGGCCGCGCTCAGCGGGCGGCTGCGGGTCTACGAGGGGGGCGAGCACCACGGCGACGACATCGTGCGCGAGCTGTGGGCCGCCGAGTTCGGGCCGCCGCCGACCGACGGTGAGGGCGACCCGGGAAAAGGCTGACGCCCCTGGCCAAGGGGGCGTCCTCATCACCTGCGCCGGACCAGCCGCTCGAGGGCGCCGAGGCGCGCGAGCGGCTCGAGGAGGAGCAGCGCGGGTCGACGCCCCGCCGCCAGCTCGAGAACGCGCCGCACTTCGACGAGGTGTCGCCGGCGGTCGGCGTGCTCGACGAGGAGGCCTTCGACTCGGCCCTGGCCGACGACGCCGACGGGGCGCTCACCCTGCTGGGGGCGCTGGTCGGGGCCACCGACCAGAAGCTGGCCGAGGCGGCGCGGCGGTTGGCGGCGAGGGTGGTGCTCGACCTGACCCGCTCGGGCGCGCCGAGGTCGAGCGGGGTCGGTCGGCTCGAGCTGCAGCCGGCCGACCGGGCCGACGGCGACATCGACCTCGACGCCAGCCTCGAGCCCCTGCAGCTGGCCCGGGCCGGGGGGACGGTCGCCCCGCTCGATGAGCTGCGGGTGTCGGCGTGGGGGAAGCCGTCGACCGCGTTCTGCCTGGTGATCGACCGCAGCGGCTCGATGAACGGCACCCGGCTGGCCACCGCCGCGCTGGCCACCGCCGCGTGCGCCTGGCGGGCGGGCGGCGACCACTCGGTGGTGGCGTTCTCGAACGACGTGGTGGTGGTGAAGAGCCAGGACGTGGTGCGCCCGCCGGCCGCGGTGGCCGACGACGTGCTGCGCCTGCGGGGGATGGGGCCCACCGACCTGGCCTTCGCCCTGCGGGTGGCCCGCGACCAGCTGGCCCGGTCGCGGGCGCAACGGCGGGTGACGATCCTGCTGTCGGACTGCCGGCCGACCACGGGCTCCGATCCGGTCGACGCGGCGCTGCGGCTCGACGAGCTGGTCGTGATCGCGCCGGCCGACGACTGCGACGACGCGGCCGAGTTCGCCCGCTCGTGCGGTGCCCGATGGACCCCGCTCGAGGGCCCGTCGGCCATCCCCGCCGCCTTCGCCCGGCTGCTCGACTGATGGCCCTTGCCCTCGGCCTTCCCCGAAATCTGTGCACCGATCCACGGGGAGCGTGGATCCCTGCACAGATTTCCGGTGGCCGCCATGGCTGAGGCAGACCGGGAGCTGGCGCCGGCCGAGGCGCGGGTCGGCCTCGACGGGTCGGTGCGGCGGATCGACGAGGGACGGGTGCTGATCGGCGGGTCGCCGATGCGGCTGATGCGGCTGACCGAGGCGGGCTGCCGGTTGGTCGACCGGTTGGCCGACGGGCGAGGAGGTCGGCTCGTCGACCGGTGCCCGCCGGCTGGCCCGCCGGCTGCTCGATCGGGGGATGGCCCATCCCCGGATGGCGCCGTCGGCCGCTCGTGCGGCGGAGGTCACGGTCGTCATCCCCGTGTACGACCGGGCCGCCGGGCTCGAGCGGACCCTCGTGGCGATCGCCGCGGCCGACGCGGTCCCGGCTGGGATCGTCGTGGTGGATGACGGGTCGTCGCGCCGAGAGGCGTCGGAGGCCGAGCGGGTGGCGTCGGCCGCCGGTGCCCGGTTCGTTCGGCGGCCGGTCCGTGGCGGACCCGGTGCCGCTCGCAACTCGGGTCTCGAGCTGGTCGACACGGCGCTGGTGGCCTTCGTCGACGCCGACGTCGAGCCGGCGGCGGACTGGCTGGCCCGCCTGCTCCCGCACCTCGACGATCCGGCCGTGGGCGCGGTCGCCCCCCGCGTGGTTCCTCCCGACCCGTCGGGCTCGCCGGCGGCACCGAGCTCGCCGGGTGCGCCCGCCACCGATTCGGTGGTCGATTCGCCTGACGAATCGCGGGCGTCGGATGCGTCGGGGTCGCGGGACGCGGGGACCACCGATTCGGTGGTCGGTTCGCCCGTCCACCCGCCGGGACCACCCGATTCGGTGTCTCGGTCGGATTCGCCCCTCGGCACCGAATCGGTACCGAATCGGCGCCGAAGGGCAGCCGGACGGGCCTCGCCCGCGGGCGGGTGGTCCCTGGGGGCATCGATCGACGGGTTCGATCGATCCCGATCGCCGCTCGACCTGGGCCCGGAGCCGGCCAGGGTCGCGCCCCGGACCCGCGTCGCCTACGTCCCGACCACCACCCTCGTCGCCCGGGTCGACGCCGTGCGCGAGGTCGGCGCCTTCGACGAGCGTCTCGCGTTCGGCGAGGACGTCGACCTGGTCTGGCGCCTCGTCGAGGCCGGGCACACCGTCCGCTACGAGCCGGCCGCGACCGTGACCCACCCCGTCCGGCCCGACCTCTCGAGCTGGATGCGGCAGCGCTTCGACTACGGCAACTCGGCGGCCCCGCTGTCGGCTCGCCACCCCGAGGCGCTGGCTCCGGTCTCGGTCTCGGCCTGGAGCGCGGCGGCATGGACGCTGGCCGCCACCGGGTTCCCGGTCACCGGCGCGATCGTGGCCGCCGCGGCCGCGGTGCAACTCCCTCGCCGCCTGACCAACCTCGATCATCCGTGGCAGGAGTCGGCGCGCCTCGCCGGTGGCGGTACCTGGGGCGCGTGGCGACCGTTGGCGTCGGCCGTGACCCGGACCTGGTGGCCCGCCGCCCTGGGCGTGTCGCTCGTGTCCCGGCGGGCCCGGCGAGCGGTGCTGGCGGCCGCGCTCGTGCCGCCGCTCGTCGACTGGTTCGCGGGCGACCGCCAGGTCGACCCCGCCGCCTACGTCGCCCTCCGCGTGCTCGACGACCTCGCCTACGGCGCCGGGGTCTGGGTCGGCTGCGCCCGCGAGCGCACGATCCTGCCGCTCGTGCCCGATCTCACGTCCTGGCCGGGTCGCCGCCCCGCCGTCGAGTAGCTCCGAACTACCTGCCGTTCTGGCGCCGATGAGTCGCGCTGAGCGCGACATTCCGGGCCGGAGAACGAGGGGAACCGAACGCGCAGGCCGGACGTCGTTGGCGATGAGCGGGAGGGGCGATGCCGGGGATGTCACCATGTCGACGATGAGCGAGGCGGAGGGGGAGGCCGACGGCGTCGCGACCGCTGTTCCAGGCGTCGGCGCCGCCGACATCGAGCCCATCGCACCGACCATCGACCGGGCCGCTGGCTTCGAGGCGCTCTACCTCGCCGAGTACGAGCCCATGCTGCGGGTCGCGTTCCTGCTCGTCGACTCGACGGACATCGCCGAGGAGGTCGTGCACGACGCCTTCGCCAAGGTCTACGAGCGCTGGTCGAAGCTCGGCCAGCCTGGTGCCTACCTGCGCACGTGCGTGGTCAATCGCTGCCGTGACCTGCAGCGCCGCCGCCGCACCGAGCGCCGCACACCCGTACCGCCGGCGGAGCGGAGCACCGAGTTGGTCGCCGACGAGCTGGCCGACGCCCTCGCCGCCCTGCCGATCAAGCGCCGGGCCGCCATCGTGCTCCGCTACTACGACGGCCTGAGCGAGGCCCGCATCGCCGAGGTGCTGGGCGTGAAGCCGGGCACCGTGAAGTCCCTGCTGAGCCGGGGACTGGCCGAGCTGCGAGAGGTGATCGAACGATGACCGCGCCCACCCCCGCCGACTTCGAGGACCAGGTCGCCGCCGCCCTGCGCCGACGGGCCACCGTGGTCACCGCCGACACCGACGCCCGGGCCTCCATCGACCGGCGCATCGCCCAGCGCGCCCGCACCCGCCGCGTCCGCCGGGTCGGCATCACCGCCGTCGTGGTCGTGGCCTTGCTCGCCGGCGCAGTCGCCTTCGCCGAGCGAGGTCACGACGACGCCAGTGTCGTCACCGGCCCGGGCGTGCCCGCCGTCCACATCCCCCAGCTCGGCCTGCCCACGGAGCTGGGAGCGACCGGGGTCATCTTCTACAGCCCGGGTCGCCGGGCCGAGGTCGGGCTGTACCCCAAGCTCACGGGTGGCGCGGCAGGCCTCCTGACCAGGAATCCCGCCTTCAGCGCCCAGTTCGTGCTCTACGTGTCCGACCTCACTCCGACCGACTACGTGCATGATGTGCTGGCGGTCGGCACCGACGGAATGGTCGAGTCCTGCGACGTCGGCGGGGCGCCCGCCGAGTGCGTCAGCCCAACGCAGGCCGGCTCGAGCTCCCGGGGGCTCGTCGTCTGGCAGGCCGCGCCCCGCGTGCTGGGCCGACTCTCGGTCACGGCCTCGACCGAACCGGAGTCATCGGGATCCCGCGCCGCGCTCGTCGCTGGCGAGCTGGTCGAGATGGACGACGACAGCTGGTGGACGATGTCGGGCGAGGCGCCATCGGTTGCCGGGCTCACCTGGACCTCGCCGGACGGTCATGCCGAGCTGGCCGTCTACGGTCCTTCAGACTCGGGGGGCTACTCGGTGCAGGTCTTCGAGGTCGCGGGCTGGGCACCGGGCACGTTCCAGCTGATCGGCTCGGCCGGAGCGCAGCCCGCCACCTCGTTGCCCGATCAGTTCGCCGGGACGAAGCTCGAGGACGTCACCGTGCGCGGCGTCCCCGGGGTGGTGACGACCGTTCCCCAGGAGGTCGACCTGGGGCCGCCCTTTGCGTACACCCGCTCGCTCCTGTGGGTCGAGGGCGGGCTGTCCTACCGGCTCGACTTCACCGATGCAGCGTCGCCGGCCGACGCAGTCGCCTTCGCGGCCCGGTTGGGGCCGCTCACTGAGGCGAGGTGGCACGACCTCCTGTACCCCGAGACCATTCGCACCGACCTGGTGCCGATACGGAGTCTCTCTGCCGTGTCGAGTCCGCCGACCACCGACGGCTGAGCGACCCACCCCGAACTTGCGTGGAGAATCCGGCTCCAGTCCCGAAAATCAACGCAAGTTCGGATTCGGCGTGCGCGTGCGGTGCGGTCAGCGGAGGGTCAGGCGGGGCGGAGTCCTCGGAGGCCGGCCCAGGCCAGGTCGGACACGGCCTGGGCGAGCTGCTCGGGGGGCAGGTCGAGGTCGGCGGCGAGCCAGTGGCGGCACGTGGTCTCGGCGATGCCGACGATGCCGTAGGCCAGCAGCAGCTGCTGCTCGCGGTTGATGCCGTCGACCACGATGAGCCCGGCGATGGCCTGGGCGAACTCGGTCTCGACCTTGCCCAGCTCGGCGAGGAACTCGGGGTCGCGGCGGGTGTCGCCGGCGAAGAGCACCTCGAAGCCGTGGCGCTCGCGGGCGACCCAGCTGAAGTAGGCGTGGAAGCCGGCCTCGACCTGCTGGCGGGGTCCGACGGCATCGGCGATGGCCTTGCCGACCTCGGTGACCATCCGCCCACCGACGGCCCGGAGCACCTCGAGGTAGAGCTCCCGCTTCGAGCCGAAGTGCTGGTAGAGCACCGGCTTGGTGACACCGGCCTGCTCGGCCAGCTCGTTCATCGACGTGAGGTGGAAGCCCTGGCTGGCGAACGCCTCGAGCGCGACGTCGAGGAGCTGCTGGCGTCGCTCGGCCGCCGGGAGGCGGGGCGTGGCTGGGGTCGGTCCTCGGCTCATCGGTTACCGCAGGGTAACAAAGCCGTCGGGGGTACCGGCACGACCCGGGACGCGACCGGGCCCACGCCCCGGCGCCGACCCGATCACCGGCCGTGCTCGCGGTCGTCCCGATCGGCGGCCTTGACCGCGTAGCCGAAGACGATGGCCGGGGCCAGGAGCAGCGACCCGATCAGCAGGCAGATCTCGATGATGACGACCACGACCGACGTGAACCCCGCGGCGAACCCGACGCCGAAGGCCACCACCGCGATGGCGAACAGGCTGTAGCCCACTCGCTGCCCGATCGACACGAGCCGGGCGATCTGGGCCCGCCGCTGCAGCACGGGGTCGGCCGCCGGGGCCGCGGCCTTCGCCTCGGCGTCGGGATCGCCGGAGTCGCCGGGATCGCCGGAGTCGCCGGATTCGACCCGATCGCCGGAGTCGCCGGGATCGCTTGAGTCGTCGGAGTCGACGGAGTCGCCGGAGTCGCCGGCCGGGGGCCCGGCGGGAGGGTTCGTCACGGTCACCAGCCTGCCTCATCGAGGAGGGCCCGCAACCCGGCGGCCATCCGATCGAAGGTGAACCACTCGCGGGCGACCCGTTCGTTGGTGTCGAGCATGGCCTCCCGGGTCGTCGGGTCGGGGTCGTCCAGCCAGGCACGGATCGGGTGGGGGTCGGCCGCCTCGAACCAGTCGAAGCCCAGCGCCTGCAGCTCGACCCCCACCGGGTACGGGCCGACCGCCACCGGGCGCCGGGCGAAGGCGGCCTCGATCGGTGGGTTGCCGAAGCCCTCCCAGGTGCTCGGGAAGGCGACCAGGTCAGGGGCGGCGTAGAGGTCGGGACCGTGGGGGAGCGGCTGGCGGATCACCCGGCACCGGGCCGCGGCCAGCACCCGCTCGAGCTCGGGCCCGTAGCCCTCCTCGGCCGGACCGAGCAGCCAGTAGGTCGCGTCGAGCTCCTCGCAGAGGCGCACCGCGGCGGGCACGTCCTTGCGGGGGATGGCCCGCACGGGGTGGGCGACCAGCAGCTCATCGGGGGCCACGTCGAGCCGGGCGCGGGTGCCGTCGCGATCGCCGAGGTGCCCGGTGCCCATGGTCGGGTCGTCGGCGAAGCCGTTGTAGATGGTGGTGGCCCGCAGCCCCCGCTCGGCGAACTCGCGCTCGGTGAGCCGGTTGATGGTGACGTGGCGCCAGGCCGGGTCGTCCGATGGCAGCTCGGTGACGTGGGCGAAGCGCTCGCGCTGCCAAGGCGGGTCGTGGTGGTGCTGGATCGCCGGGCGCCCGGCCAGCACCTTCGCCGTGGCCCTCGCGGCCGGTAGGTTCAGCGGGATCGTGCACAGGTTCTCGACGACCACCAGGTCCGCATCGGCCAACGCCATCTCGAGATCGTGTGTCAGTCGTGCTGACAGATCATCGTCGTCGACATCAGGGTCGGCGTCGGCGCCGATGGCCAGGCCGGGCAGCAGCCGGTCGACCGGGCCCTCACCGGCGACGGTGACGACGTCGAACCCGAACGACTCCAGCGCGTCGGCCCACGACGAGGCCACGATCGAGACGCCGTCGAGGAGACCGAGGCGGAAGGAGACGAAGGCGCAGGTGGGCATCGGCCGATGGATCGAGCAGGGAGTGGGCGGGAGGTGAGCGGCGACACGCTATCGGCCGTCGAGGCCCACGCCGTCCTCGACCGTCACTGGCGCCCACCGGGGTTCTGCGTGCCCAACGCGTCGACCTATCCCTGGCAGTGGTTGTGGGATTCGTGCTTCCACGCCGTCTGCTGGGCCCACCTGGGCGACGGGGCCCGTGCCGTCGCCGAGCTCGGCAACGTGCTGGCCCACCAGGCGCCCGACGGGTTCGTCCCCCACCTCACCTACTGGGACGGGGCCGACGTGCACGCCGAGTTCTGGGGCCGGCTCGGCACGTCGTCGATCACCCAGCCGCCGATGTACGGCCACGCCGTCGCCGAGCTGATCCGCCGGGGCGTGCCAGTGCCGGAGCCGACCATCGCCCGGGCCCGCAAGGGACTCGCCTTCCTGCTGGGCCGCACCGGGAGCGGGGCGAGTGGCGGCGGTGGCGTGCCGATCATCGTGCACCCGTGGGAGTCCGGCTGCGACGACAGCCCGCGCTGGGACGCCTGGTGCCCCGGCGGCTGGACGTACGACCTCTGGAAGCAGCGCAAGGGCGAGCTGATCGCCGCCCTGCAGTTCGACGGGCGCTCGCCGACGGGGAGCGCCCGGTTCGAGGTCGCGTCGCCCGGCTTCGCCGCGCTGGTGGCCTTCAACGTGTTCGAGTTGGCCGAGGTCACCGGCGACGACTCGCAGGTCGACGCGGCGCAGGCCATCGTCGCGTGGCTCGCCACACGCTGGCGCCCCGACGTGCCGACCTGGGTCGACGAGGTGCTGGTCGGGCCGGGCGAGTCGCCCGGGGTGGGGTCGACCGCTTCGGTGCGCACGCTCGACGCGCTGCTGCCGGTGCTGGTCACCGACGACGAGGAGGCGGTCGACTCGGCGCTCGCCACCGCACTCGACGACCACGCCTTCGGGGGACCGTTCGGGCCGGCGGTCGTGCACCGGGACGAACCCTCCTTCGACCCGGGGGCCTACTGGCGCGGCCCGGCCTGGCCCCAGCTCACCTACCTGCTGTGGGTCGCCGCCCGGCGCCGCGGCCGCGCGGTCGCCGCCGACGACCTCGCCGCCCGGCTCGTGGCGGGCGCCCGCCGGTCAGGTCTGGCCGAGTACTGGAACCCCGACACGGGCGAGGGCCTCGGCGCCATCCCGCAGTCGTGGGCCGCCCTCGCCGCGGTGGTCACGCCGGTCACGCCGGCTTGACCGGAATCGGCGGCCGATGTGTGGCCCGTCGCGATGTCGTTGCCGCCGGTCGGGGCTCCCCACCCGGCGTGGCGGCAGACGGGTGGCGCGTCGCGACGTGGTTGCCGCCGCCCGTCGTCAGCCGTCGGTCAGGCGCCCTTGGCCCAGGGGGTGGGATCGGGCGCCGGCGGGTCGAGGGTGTGCACCGACGCGTCGCCGGTGGGTGCATCGGGGCCGGCCATCGCCGGCAGCCGCACCTCGGCGGTGTCCGACGACCAGCGGACGTCGGCCCGTCGGGGCAGCTGGCGAGCCGGCTCGGGTGTGGGTGCCTCGGCGGCCACGGGCGCGGGAGCCGGAACGGCCACCGGAGCGGGAGCCGGATCGGCCACGGGCGCGGGCACCGGAACCGCCACGGGCGCGGGAGTCGGAGCCGGAACGGCCACCGGAGCGGGAGCCGTGGCCAGGGCCTCGGCGAGCTGGGCCGGGGTCAGGCGCACCTCGCAGGTGGGGTCGCGGGTGAGGGCCAGGTGGTTGCGGGGGTCGGGGATCACCTCGACGATGGCCCACAGCGCGGCCTCCGCTCCCTGGGGCAGCTTCTCGGTCGGCGCCGCCTCGGGGGACGCGGCCGCACGTGCGCGGGTGAGCTGTCCTTCGACTGCTTCGATGCCTTCTTCCACCGCGAGAACATGGGCCGAAACGCTAGGAGTCGGCCGCCCCGCGGGCGCGGATGGTCACGACCCGACCGCTCGCCGTCGTCGTCGGTCGCCCGTCGTCGTGGACCTCGGGGACGGTTGACTACGGTGCCGACATGTCCGAGACGTCCGAGCTGCGCTACGAGCTGGCCGACGGCATCGCCCGGCTCACCATCGACCGACCCGAGCGGCGCAACGCCCTGTCGTGGTCGGTGCTCACCGAGATGCGCCGGCGACTGGCCGAGATCAAGGCCGATCCCGAGGCGCGGGTCGTGGTGATCACGGGCGCCGGGGACAAGGCGTTCTGCGCCGGGGCCGACCTCACCGGCATGGCCGACGGGGCGTCGCACCTCGACCTGCACGACAGCCGGGGGGAGCTGGCCGCCCTGTTCGGCGACCTGTGGGACCTGGGCAAGCCGACCATCGCCCGCGTGCGGGGCTACGCCCTGGCCGGTGGCATGGGCCTGGCCCTCGCCTGCGACCTGGTGGTGGCCTCCGACGACGCCGTCTTCGGCACCCCGGAGATCGACGTCGGCCTGTGGCCCTACATGATCACCGTGCCGCTCACCCGCTCGATGCCGCCCAAGAAGGCCCTCGAGCTGATGATGACCGGCCGGCGGGTCGGCGCGGCCGAGGGCGAGCGCATCGGGTTCGTCACCCAGGTGGTCGGCCCCGGCGAGCTCGACGACGCGGTCGACCAGTTGGCCGACACGCTCGCGTCGAAGTCGCCGGCCGTGCTGCACCTCGGGCGACAGGCCTTCTACGACGTGCTCGACCGCAGCGCCGACGAGGCCCTCCCGCTGCTGCACGCCCTGCTCACCGTCACGACCGGCACCGAGGACGCGGCCGAGGGCATCGCCGCCTTCGCCGAGAAGCGCCCGCCGGTATGGAGGGGTCGGTGATCCACGTCGTCCAGCGGGGCCCGGTCACCCTGCTCACCATCGATCGCCAGGAGCGGCGCAACGCCCTCGACCACGAAGCGCTCGAGCAGCTGCTCGCGGGGCTGGGCTCGGCCCATGCGGCCGGCTCCCGGGTGCTGGTGCTCACCGGCGCCGGAGGCCACTTCTGCGCCGGGGCCGACCTCACCACCGTCGAGGACGGCGCCTTCCTCGACCTCCTGCACGGCCTGCTCGAGGGCATCCGCACGGCGGCGTTCCCGTCGATCGCGGCCATCGACGGCGCCGCCCTCGGCCTCGGCTCGCAGCTGGCCGTCGCGTGCGACCTGCGGGTGTCCACCGCCTCGGCGACCTTCGGCGTGCCGGCGGCCAAGCTCGGCCTCATGACCGACCAGTGGACGATGCGTCGCCTCGCCGGGTTCGTCGGCCAGGGCCCGGCCCGGGCCATGTGCCTGGCCGCCGAGACCTTCACCGGCGCCGACGTCCACCGGCTCGGCTTCGTGCAGCGCCTGGCCGAGCCGGACCGACTGCTCGACGAGACCCTCGCCTGGGCCGACACCATCGCCACCCTCGCCCCGCTCACCATCGCCGGCTTCAAGATCGGCCTGAACGAGGCCGAGGGCCTCGACGACTGGACCCCCACCTATCGCGCCGCGTTCGAGGCGGCCTGGGCCAGCGACGACCTGCAGGAGGGGCTGAAGGCGTTCGGTGAGCGCCGCCCCCCCGAGTTCCGCGGCCGATGACCCGGCCCCGACACCGCCACCCCTTCCCGTTCTTGCGTGGATAACCCGGCCCTGGTTCGGATTATCAACGCACGTTCGGGCAGAGTCCGGGCGACTACTGGGCGATGCCCTGCACCGAGCCGGTGACGAGGTCGCCCTTGGGATCGACGACCAGGCACCCGACGACGTGGCGGATCCCGTTGCCCCACCCCGCCTGGTCGGGCAGGTCGAAGGCCAGCTCGAAGCGCGACGTCTCGTAGGGGGCACCGACGAACGCCGCCCACGACTTCGGGCACGCCAACCGGGCCACGGCCTCGAGCGCGTCCGGCCCCGGGTAGTCCTTGGTGAGGGTGTAGTCGAAGGTGGCGAAGACCTGGCGCTGGTGGGGGAGCGAGCAGTCGAGCACCAGGTGGATCGGCGGGGGCTTGTCGCCGGATCGGATGTCGAAGCAGTCGCCCACCGCCGGCACGTAGAACGCCACCTGCCGGCCCGCCGCCAGCGGCACCTCCGTGGTGGTCGTCGTCACGACGTCGGGCTCCGACGTCGTGGTGGTCGACTCGGTGGTCGTGTCACCGGAGCACGCCGCCAGGCTCCCGGCGGTCAGCAGCAGGCCGGCGACGAGGGCCAGCGCCCGGATCGACCTGCCCCGCGACTCGTCCCGCGATCGGCCCATCAGTAGGCGCCGGGGAGCAGCCGGGTGATGTTCTCGAACGAGGCGTAGAGGGCGACGGCGAAGAACGGGATCAACACCACGTACGGAACCACCCGCCACCACCCGTGGAGGCGCCGCTTCGAGAGGTACCAGGCACCGAACCAGATGACGAGCGCGGCCAACGACCACAGCATCGCCGCGCCCCGCGCCGTCGGGTCGCCCCCGGCCAGCCCGTTGTCGGGCAGCTCGGCGGGCGCCTCACCCGTGGCCCGCGGGGTCGGCGGCGCCGGGTTCCCCACCAGCACCGCCTCGACGACGATGCGCTGGCGGGCGCTGTACTTCGGGTTGCAGGCCATGAGGGTGAGCCGGTTGTCGCCCTTGTCGGCGAGGATGTCGACCTGGCTGGGCGACACGATGCGATGACCCAGCGGCGGGCTGGCGGGGTCGTTGGCGTTGGACGCGGCCTGGGGCAGCACCTCGTAGGTGAACGTGCCCTGCAGGGTGGTGACGGTGATCTGATCGCCGGGCTCGAGCTCGTCGATGCGGTTGAAGGGCGCCTTGTAGGTGGTGCGGTGGCCGGCGACCGCCGCGTTCCCGGCCTGGCCCGGCAGGGGCGTGTTCGGGAAGTGGCCGGGGCCCTCCTTGAGCCACTTCAGATCGACCCCCTCGACCATGTAGAAGTCGGCGCCGATGCGGGGGATGGTGATCTGGCCGATGGGCTGGCCAGGGTCCGGGGCGGCCAGGCTGCTGTCCGCCGTCGTCGGCGGGGCGATGGTCGAGGTCGGTCCCGACGGCGCCACGGTGTCGGCGGTGGTGGTGGGGGCGGCGTCGCTGGCGGCGAGCGCTTCCTGCGCCGCCTTGAACTGGTGCTCGAGATCGTTCTGCGCCTGGGTGGTGTGGATGCCCGTTCCCCAGAGCTGGTACACGACGAACAGCAGGATCAGCACACCGCACCGGATCATCAGTCGGCCGACCGCGCCGAGCCCTCGTGCGAATGTCACGCCGGAACGATAGTGAACCGGCCGACCCCACCTTGGTCGCCCTCGCCGGCCCCAGGTACCCTCGGTGATCCCCATGGAGCCCGTCGTCCACCTCCGCTCCGCCGTTTCGCTCCTCGGGCGCTTCCCGGCGCTCGCCGGCGTCGACCTCGACGTCGACCCGGGCGAGATCGTGCTGCTCCAGGGCCCCAACGGGGCCGGCAAGACCACGCTCCTGCGCACCCTGGCCGGCCTCCTGCCGGTCGTGTCGGGCACGGCCGTGGTGCTCGGTCACGATCTCCGCACCGATTCGCGGGCCGTGCGGCGCCGGGTCGGCCTGCTCGGCCACGCCACCATGCTCTACGACGAGCTCACCGTCGCCGACAACGTGCGGTTCTGGTCCCGGGCGGCCAAGGCCCGCCCCGCCGATGCCGACGCGGCCATGGCCGAGCTCGGCCTCGACGGCCGCCTCCGTGACGTCACCGTCGCCCGCCTCTCGGCCGGCCAGCGGCGCCGCGCCTCGATCGCGGTGATGGTCGCCCGCCGCCCCGAGCTGTGGCTGCTCGACGAGCCCCACGCCGGCCTCGACGCGGCCACCCGTGACGTGGTCGACGGCCTGGTCCGTCGGGCCGCGGCATCGGGCGCCACGGTGATCGTCGCGTCCCACGAGCTCGAGCGGGCCACCGCCCTGGCCGGCCGCACGGTGACCATCGTCGGAGGCACGATCTCGGGCGGCGACGCACCCACGGCCGATGCGACCGGCCGCGGCCGCGCGACCGGCCGGCCGGCGCGGCCGATGCCCCCGCCGCCACGACCACCACGGACACCGAGCCGTCGTCGGAGGTGGCCCGTGTTCCGTGACGCCCTCCTCGTCGCCGGCAAGGACCTGCGGGTGGAGGCCCGGTCGCGGGTCGCCCTGAACCAGGTGGCCCCGTTCGCCCTGCTGGTCCTGATCCTGTTCGCCTTCGCCCTCGACCCCGACAGCGGCGTGCTCGACCGGGCCACCCCCGGCCTCTACTGGATCGCCGTGCTGTTCTGCGGGCTGCTCGCCATCCAGCGGGCCTTCGCCATCGAGTCGGCCGACGGCAACCGCGACGCCCTGCGGCTCTCGGGTCTCGAGCCGGCCGGCATCTACCTGGGCAAGATGGCGGCCATCGCCGCCCAGCTGGCGGTGCTCGAGGTGCTGCTCGGCCTCGGGGTGGTGCTGCTCTACGGCAGCCGCAGCGGGGGTTGGCCCCTGCTCATCTGCACGTGCCTGGCCGCGACCGCGGGCATCGCCGCCGCCGGTACGCTCTACGGCGTTCTCGCCGCCGGGCTCCGCGTTCGCGAGACCCTGCTGCCGTTGCTGTTGCTGCCGGTGCTCGCACCGGTGCTCATCGGCTCGACCAGGGCGTTCGAGGCAGCCCGCGACGGCAGTCCCGGTGAGGGTTGGCCGTGGGTCGGTTTGCTCGCCGTGTTCGCCCTCACCTACACCATCTTCGGAGCCTTCGGCTTCGGACCCCTCCTGGAGGAATCGTGACGACGCAGCGCAGCGACGGGGCGAGCAGCACCACCGCCACCATCAGCGCGCCCACCGCCGGGGACCCGACGCCCGCGCCGGCCACCGACCGCGTCGGCACCGGCTCGCGGGGCACCCGCGTGCTCGGCCTGGTCACGCTGGCCGGCATCGCCCTCGCCGCCTACCTCGCCCTCGTCACCAGCCCGCAGGACGAGAACATGGGTGACGTCGTGCGCATCCTCTACATCCACGTGCCGATCGTCTCGATGGCCTACGTGGGCTGCGTGATCACCACCGTCGCCAGCGCGGTCTACCTCTGGAAGAAGTCGGTGTGGTGGGACGTCACCGCGGCCGCTTCGGCCGAGATCGCCATGGTGTTCACCGCGCTCACGCTGGTCATCGGCATGATCTGGGGCCGGCCCACGTGGGGGGTCTGGTGGGTGTGGGACGCCCGGTTCACGTCCACCGCCATGCTGCTGCTCCTGCTGCTCGGCTACCTCGCCGTGCGCCGGCTGCCGGCTGCACCCGGCACCGGGTCCAAGCGGGCCGCCATCGTCGGGCTGCTGCTGCTCCCCAACGTGTTCATCGTGAACCGGTCGGTCACCTGGTGGCGTTCGCTGCACCAGGGCACCACCATCCTCAACACGCTGCAGCCCAAGATCCACGACCAGATGGCGTTCACCCTGGTGTTCTCCATGGCGGTCGTGGCCCTGCTGTTCGCCTGGCTGCTGGTGCACCGCTGGCGCCTGGCCTGGCTCGAGGAGCAGGTGCAGGGCCACGACCTCGACCAGGCGATCATCGACCGCCGGGCCGAGGCCGGCCTGGCGCCCACGACCGGGCCGGCCCCCGCCCCGTCGGCCACCGTGGGGGTCGAGGGAGCATGAGCGACTGGGGCTACGTGGCCATGGCGTGGAGCATCACCGTGCGTGGTGCTCGTCGCCTACGCCCTCTGGATCATCCTGCGCGGCCGGGCGCTGAGCCGGCGGGTGCCGCCCGAGGACCGGCGATGGATGTGACCCCGACGTCGCCGGACGACGGCGAACCCGGCGACCTCGGTCGACCGGCCGATGGCCTCGACCTGAGCCCCCGCACCACGGGCACGGTCACCGCTCCCCGGCGCCGGCGGCGCTGGGGCCCGATCGTCGTGCTCGTCCTGGTGCTCGGTGGCGTCGGCTACGTGGCCGCCCAGGCCCTCACCACCGCCACCACGTTCTTCTACAACGCCGACGAGGCCGTCGCCAAGCAGTCCGAGCTCGGCACGAGCCGCTTCCGCCTCCAGGGCACGGTCGAGCCCGGCACCATCCAGCAGACCGAGGCGGGCGTCGACTTCGTCGTCACGTTCAACGGCGCCGAGGTCCCGGTCTCCCACGTCGGCGACCCGCCCGAGCTGTTCAAGGACGCCGAGCCGGTCGTGCTCGAGGGCCACTGGGACAGCGCCGGCGACCGGTTCGACAGCGACCGCATGCTGATCAAGCACGACGCCAACTACACGGCCAAGAACAGCGATCGGCTCAAGGAGGCGGACGAGGGCGGCACGGTGACCACCACGACCCCGCCCCCGGTGGCGCCGTGAACCTCGCCCTCGGCACGGCCGGCGTCGTGCTCGGCCTCGTCGCCTCGCTGTCCGCGGTGGTCACCCTCGCCGTCGGCCTGGTCCGCCGCCGCGCCGACCTCGTGCGCCTCGGCGCCATCTACGCCTGGCTCGTGCTGTTCGCCGCGGTGCTCGCCGTGTTCGCCATGCAGCGGGCGCTGATCACCCGCGACTTCACCGTGCTGTTCGTCGCCAAGAACGGCAGCACCAAGACCCCGCCGCTGTTCAACGTGGCCACCATGTGGAGCGCGCTCGAGGGCTCGATCCTGCTGTGGGTGCTGTTCCTCGGCGGCTACACCGCCGCCGTCGCCCGGCGCTTCCGCGCCCGCCTGGCCGACCCGCTCGTCGGCTGGGCCCTGCTCACCATGTTCGTGGTGTGCGCGTTCTTCTTCTTCCTCCTGGCCGGGCCGGCCAACCCGTTCAAGTCGTTCTCGCCGCCCGTCGGCTACGACGGCCCCGGCCCCAACCCGCTGCTGCAGAACAACCCGCTGATGGCCTTCCACCCGCCGATGCTCTACCTCGGCTACGTCGGCTTCACCGTGCCGTTCGCCTTCGCCATCGCCGCGCTGGTCACCGGCCGGGTGGGTGAGGGCTGGCTGGTCGAGACCCGCCGGTGGACGCTGGTGGCCTGGGGCTTCCTCACCGTCGGCATCGTGCTCGGCTCGTGGTGGAGCTACGAGGTGCTGGGCTGGGGCGGCTACTGGGCGTGGGACCCGGTCGAGAACGCGTCGTTCCTGCCGTGGCTCACCGGCACCGCCTACCTGCACTCGGTGATGGTGCAGGAGCGCCGGGGCATGCTCCGCGTCTGGAACCTGTCGCTGCTGTGCGCCACGTTCTCGCTCACCATCCTCGGCACGTTCATCACCCGGTCGGGCGTGCTCGACAGCGTGCACGCGTTCACCGAGTCGGGCATCGGGCCCGCCATCCTCGGCTTCTTCGCCCTCACCGTGGCGGTCACCATCGGGCTCATCGCCTGGCGGGGCGACCGGCTGCGATCACCGGGCCGCATCGACTCGCCGATCTCGCGCGAGGGCGCGTTCCTCGCCAACAACCTGCTGTTCGCCGCCTTCGCCTTCGTGGTGCTGCTGGGCACGGTGTTCCCGCTGCTGGTCGAGGCGATCAACGGCAAGCGGGTGTCGGTGGGCGTCCCCTACTTCAACCGCATGACCATGCCGGTCGGCATCGCCCTGCTCTTCCTCATGGCGGTCGCCCCGGTGCTGCCGTGGCGCAAGGCCAGCGGCGAGCTGCTGCGCCACCGCCTGCTCTGGCCGGCGTGGATCGGCACCGTTCTCGGTGGTGCTGGCCGTGCTGCTGGGCCAGAGCAGCTTCGCCGCCCTGATCGCGTTCGGGCTGGGCGGGTTCGCGGCCGGGTCGGCCGGGCGCCAGCTCGTGCTGGCCACCCGTCGCCAGGGCTGGCGGGGCCTGGTCGGTCGGGCCAACGGCGGCATGATCGTGCACATCGGCGTGGTGGTGATCGCGGTGGCCTTCGCCGCCAGCGCCAGCAACGTGCGCCAGCAGGAGTTCACCCTGAACCCCGGTGACACGGCCACCTTCGACGGCCACACGCTCACCTACCAGCGCATGAACACGGTGATCGACGAGAACAAGACCAAGACCCAGGCGCTCGTCCTGGTCGACGGTCAGGGCCCCTACGCGCCGGGCATCAACACGTTCCCCGGTGGCAGCAACGTGATCGGCACACCGTCGGTGCGCTCGACGTGGCGCAACGACGTGGCCCTGAGCCTGCTCGACGTGCCGCCCGACGAGACCTCGCCGATCCAGCTGCGGGTCACCATCCAGCCGCTGATCATGTGGCTGTGGATCGGCGGGGCGATCATGGCCGTCGGCACGCTGCTGTCGGCCTTCCCCGGCCGCCGCCGACGCGGCATCGAGCCGGTGTCGGCCCCCGTGCCCGAGCGCCGCCGCTCCGAGCCACCGTCGGCCACCGCCCCCGCCGCGCCCCCGCTCGGATCGGGCCCGGCCCCCGAGCACGAGCCGGAGCCCGTGTCATGACCGACCTCATCCAACCGACCGACCCGCCCGCCGACCTCGACACCCCCCGGCGCGGCCACGTCGCCCGCAACGCGGCGCTGGCCGTCGGCGTGGTGCTGATCGCGCTGGTCGGCCTGCTGGCCACGGCCAAGACCAACGACGAGCGCCAGCCCGAGGCCCGCATCCTCGGCCAGGCGGTGCCTGTGGTGCAGGGGTCGACGCTCGACGGCGGCAGCTACGACATCGACGACCACCTCGGCAACTGGGTGGTCGTCAACTTCTTCGCCTCGTGGTGCACGCCGTGCCGGGTCGAGCAGCCCGAGCTGGTGAAGTTCCACCAGGAGCACGAGAAGGCCGGCGGCGTCGAGATCGTCAGCGTCGTGTTCCAGGACAAGGAGGCCGACGTGAAGGCCTTCTTCGACCAGTCGGGCGCCGGCTGGCCGGTCATCGTGGGCGACACCAGCTCCACCGCCCTGAACTTCGGCGTCACCGCCGTGCCCGAGTCCTACATCGTCTCGCCCGACGGTGAGGTCGTGGCCAAGTTCGAGAACGTCACCGCGGCCGAGCTCGACGCGGTGATCGCCCGGTACGCCACCGCGTCGGCTGCGGCCAGCTCGACGACCACCGCCCCGTGACCTCCCCGAGCGCCTCCTCCCGCTCGCCGGCCTCAACCGACGGACCGGTCGCCCCGCCACGGGCCCGGCGCGGGTTCGTCGCCACCTGGGGGCCGTGGCTGGCCATGGCCCTCGTGCTGGTCGTGGCCCTGGCGGTCGGCGTCACCCAGTCGCAGGAGGCGCCCACCAACGCGGAACGGCTCAACGCCATCGGCAAGACCGTCAAGTGCCTGCAGTGCAGCGGCGAGACCGTCGCCGACTCGAACGCGGCGTTCTCCCAGGAGGTGCGCCTCGACATCGCCAAGCGGATCCAGGCCGGCCAGACCGACGATCAGATCCGCACCGCCCTGGCCGACAGCTACGGCGAGCGCATCCTGCTCACCCCCGCGGCCACCGGCGTCACCAGCATCGTGTGGATCCTGCCGGTCGTGGTGCTGGTCGTGGGCATCGCCGCCATGGCCGCCGCCTTCCGGCGCTGGCGGCTCGGCTCCGACGTGCATGCCACCGATGCCGATCGCGAGCTGGTCGGTCGGGCCCTGGCCGGAGGGTCCTCGTCGAGCCCAGCGACGGTCGACGACGATCCCGAGATGGGCACCGGGCGGTGAGCCCGTCGACGCCGGCGCGCGGCACCCGGGCCCGGGCCGAGCGGCTGGGCGGGTCGTCGGCGACCGCGGCCGCGCGGGCCGCCAGGAACCAGGCCCCCTCGGGCACCCGCTCGGCGTCGACCGCGGCCCCGGCTCCCGATGCGCCCGAGGTCGTCGAGCGCGAGCTCGGGCCCGACGAGCTGGCCGCCCTCGAGGAGCAGCGTGAGTTCCTGCTGACCTCGCTCCGCGACCTCGAGGCGGAGCACGACGCCGGTGACGTCGACGAGAGCGACTACGAGCAGCTCAAGGACGACTACACGGCTCGCGCCGCGGCCGTCATCCGGGCCATCGACAGCCATCACCGGCTCGTCGCCTCGCGGCCGCCCACCACCTCGTGGAGCCGCCGCCTGCTCGTCCTCGGAGCGGTCGCCGTGGTGGCCCTGCTCGCCGGCGTGCTGGTGGCCCGGGCCGCCGGTCAGCGCAACGCGGGGGACACGATCACCGGTGGGGTCCGCCAGAGCACCCGGGACGAGCTTCTCGCCGCCCGCCAGAAGTTCGGGACCCAGGACTACGACGGCGCCATCACGATCTACGACTCGGTGCTCGCCGACGATCCGGCCAACGTCGAGGCCCTCACCTACCGGGGCTGGATGTACCGACTCAAGGCCACCCAGGAGGCGTCGTCCGACCCGGTGCCGTCGCTCAAGGCGGCCGTCAGCGATCTCAAGGCGGCCCTGGCCGTCTCCCCCACCGACGGCACCGCCCTCACGTTCCTGGCCGTGCTCTACGGCGACATCGGATGCCCGTCCGAGGCGGTGGCCACGCTGGCCCAGGTGCCGGCCGGCGGCGTGCCCTCGTTCATGACCGACACCGTCGAGACCTTCCGCCAGAGCATGCAGGCCGAGGTCGACCGCGGCACGCCCGATGCCTGCGCGCCCACGTCGACGACCACCGGCTGACCGGCCGGCCTTCAGGCCGGACGGGCGAACGGTGGCTGGTAGACGGCCGACACCGGGACGCCGTCGACGATCTCGAGCACCCAGGCCGATCCCTTCTGGCTGAGGTTGGGAGCCGAGGTGCGCATGCCCTTGGCGACGAGGCGGCTGATGACCTTGGGGATCAGGTCGCCGTGGCTGCACAGCACGAGGGTGCGGTTCGAGGCGTCGAGCACCGACGCGATGCAGGCGTCGACGTCGGAGCCCTCCATGAGCTCCCGGTCGAGGCCGACGGGGAGCCCGTGGCCCTCGGCCAGCGGCTCGACCGTCTGGCGGCATCGGACCGACGGGCTCGATCGCACCTCGTCGATCGGCTGATCGGCCAGCCAGCTCGTGAGCCCATCGGTCTGGGCCCGCCCCTTGGGGCTCAACGGCCGGCGGTCGTCGTCACCCTCCCACCCCGACCGGCTTCCGGCATGGGCATGTCGGATCAGGTACACGGGCACGGCGAAACGGTACTGCGTGGCGGAGGCGGTCCGTTCCTCACCCGGGCGGCCCGGCGGGCGCACCATCCGCCGGGTCCGGCGTCGGCGCGGTCGCGGTCGTCGGAGCCGGCGGCGCCGCGGCCGGGCGGTTGTCGGCCATGGTCCGGCGGAGCTGGCCGCGGTCGACGCCGAGGTTCGACACGACGAGGGCCACGATGGTCACGAGGAAGATCTGGCCGAACACGCCCTCGAGCATGGCCAGCGTGCGACCGGCGTCGTTGGCCGGCGAGAAGTCGCCGTAGCCCACCGTCGCCAGGGTGATGAAGCTGAAGTACTCGTACGTGAACGGGTTGACGTCGGGTTGCGTGAAGAAGGGGGGCGCGACGATCTCGACGAACCGGAACATGCTGGTGAAGATCAGCCCGATCATCAGGTAGGCCGCCAGCGCGGCGGCCACCGTGTTGAGCGAGATGCGGCGATGGGTGAAGGCGTGGCGCAGGATCGCCGGGAAGCACAGGCCGATCATCACCGTGTAGGTCGCCGCGAAGGTGGCAGCCAGCCAGGTGATGTCACGGGACTCGGGCTGGTCGCCGGTGACGGTCACGGTGACGGCCAGCACGAACGAGATGACGATCACCACCGCCGACGCCACCCGCAACCGGTGGGATACCTTCGACCGCGACATGGCGGTGAACACCAGCAGCCCGATGGCGGTCACCGTGACGATGCCGCCGCCCCGGAAGGTGGCGTCGATCGGGATGGCGATCACCACCACGATCGTCATGACCAGCACGATCAGGTAGCCGTCCCGGCCGAGGAGGTCGTCGCGGATCCGCCCGACGAGCTCGCCGACGTCGTCGGCGAGCTCCTCGATGACCTCTCCGATGTCGTCGATGGCCTCGCCCACGACGTCGGACAGGTCGTGCGACGGATCCGTGGGCATGGGCGGAGCGTACGAGCACCGACGCCGGGACTGGGGGACCGGAAGGACCCCTCGGACCGACGCCGACCGGCCATCGAGTGACATGTGAACGTGTTCCCGTTCCCCACTTCCGGGGTGCGTGCCCGCTAACTTGCAGCCATGGCACCCGACCTCGACGGCGATCTCGGCGTCGACGTACTCATCGTCGGCGGCGGGATCCAGGGTCTCTACATCGCCCGGGAGGTCGCCAAGACCTACTCGGTCTGCGTCGTGGCCGACCCCTCGGTGGCCTCGGCCACGCTCGAATCCCCGGGGTACCTGTCCGCCGGCTACGACGGCAATGACGCCAACCGCATCCAACCGGCGCGCCGGGCGGCCGGCTGGTGGCGGCTCTGGGCCGAGTCCAACCGGGTGCCCTTCGCCGAGGAGCCGCCCTTCTACGTGGTCGCCCAGGCCGAGGTGTCGACCCGCACCCGCCTGTGGACCGACGCCATGCTCGCCACCACGCCGGTCGCCGAGCTGCCCGACATCTTCCTCGACGGGAGCCTCGAGGGCGATGCCGTCTTCCGGGCCGACACCGATGTCGTGATCAACCCGGCCACGATCCTGTCCCACCTGCGCGAAGGGCTCGAGTCACGCTGCATCGACGGCGAGATCGTGCGCTTCGGCCTCGTGTCCGACGACGCCATCGACCACGTCCAGGTGCAGGTCGGCGACCAGGTCGTGCCCATCGTCCCCCGATTCGTGGTGCTGGCGGCCGGTGTCGGCAACGCCACCCTGCTCTCGAAGCTGGGGTCGCGCTTCGCCGACCAGGCCCGCCGCAAGTCGAGCAAGGAGCTGGTCGAGGGCAGCCAGGCGGTGCAGTCGCAGTACCTGCTGTGCCTGCGGGGCCGTGACCTGCCCGAGGTCAGCGGGCGCTTCGGCGACGCTCACCATCGCCAGCCACACCCTCACCGACTCGGGCGATCGGGTGTGGCTGGTGGCGCCTCCCGGTCGACGACGCCCTCACCACCCTGGGCCCGGACAACCTGCGCTTCGAGCGCCCGGTCGACTCCGCCGTCGTCGGCCGCACCATCGACCAGCTCTTCGCCGCCAGCCCGGCCCTGGCCAAGCAGGCGGCCGACCTGCAGTGGAGCGTCTACGTGGCCCGCCGCACCCAGCACCCGATGGTCGCGGTGGCCGATGCCTCGATCGTGGCCCAGCCGGCGCCGGCCAAGCTCGAGAAGTTCGGCCTCGAGAGCTTCCTCACCGTCTGGCCGTCGCACCTCGCCTACGCCCAGTTCGTCGGCGACTCGGTGGCCGAGCGCATCGCCGAAGCTCTCGGCCCACCCCAGGACTTCTCCGACGGCCCCCAGCCGCCCGACCTCGGCATCACCGCTCCGCCCCTGCGGGCCCGGTGGGACCGCGCCGAGTTCCCGTGGCACCCGTGGCCGACCTTCGCCGCCGCCCACGGCCTCACCCTCGACGCCTGAGAGGGGACGCCGGTCAGCGTGATCGGCGGGCGAGGTAGGCGTCGCACAGCTCGACCAGGCGGTCGCGGCCGAAGCTCGGCTCGTGGCCGCCGTGGACCACCCGCACGGGGAGCTCACGCAGTCGCTCCATGGTCGTGAGGTAGGCGTCGATGTCGGACCCGTCGAGCTCGTCGAGGAGCGGCCCGTCGTACACCGCGTCGCCGGAGAAGAGCGTGCCGGTGTCGGCCTCCCAGAGGCCGATGCTGCCGGGGGAGTGGCCGGGCAGGTGGAGCACCTCGAAGCGCCGGTCGCCGAGGTCGACGACGTCGCCGTCGTGGAGGACCCGCGTGGCCGCCGCCGGGGCGATCACCACCGCCGACGGGTCGAAGCCGGGTCCCGGCGCGGCGTCGATCAGCAGGTCGGGCACGTCGTAGCCGTCGTCGAGGTACGGCCCGGTGACCGTCGACGGGAAGAAGCCGGTCACCAGCGTCGTCAGCCCGGCCTCGGCCACCACGTCGGCCTCGGCCGCGTGGACCGCGCGCCGGTCGAACTCGTGGAGCCCGCCGACGTGGTCGCCGTGAGCGTGGGTCGCCACCGCCAGCAGCGAGCCGTCGAGGTGCTGCTCGACGAGACCCCGGAGCGGACGCAGCCCCAGCGCGGTGTCGACGACCAGGCCCCCCGACGAGCCCTGCACCAGCCAGACGTTGCAACGCAGCAGCGGATGGACGTGCGGCTCGCCCACCAGCACGACCCCGTCGTCGAACCGCTCGACCACCCACCACTCGTCGGCGACCTCGAGCTCCGCGCCAGGCACGTCCATCGCCGCAGCGTAGGCCCGCGGCTCCCGCCCCCCGTGGTGTCGGTCGGCTCGGTCCGACTGCGGGCAACCTGTCCCTCGAGCGACGTGTGTGAGGTCGCTGGTGGGACAGGTTCACGGTGGGACAGGTTCACGGTGGTGTGGGGTGAGGTCAGGCGGTGGAGCCGAGGGCCCGCAGCCGGTCGAGCACGGCCGGCAGCGCGGTCAGCACGGCGTCGACGTCGTCGTCGGTGGTGCTCCAGCCGACCGACAGGCGCAGCGAGCGGTGGGCGTCGACCCCCATGGCCTCGAGCACCGGCGACGGCTCGAGCGCCTCGGAGGCGCAGGCGCTGCCCGAGTGGGCCGCGATGCCGGCCTGGTCGAGGCCGAGCAGCACGGCCTGGGGCTCGATGCCGTCGATGCCGAGGCACACCAGGTGGGGGAGCCGGTCGTCGGGGTCGCCGAGCTGGTGCACGCCGTCGAGCGCCGTGGCCGCGACGACGAGCCGGTCGGTGAGCCGGCGGCTGTCATCGCGCTCTCGCTCGAGTCGTCCGTCGGCGGCGAGGGCCTCGCACGCCGCGCCCAGGCCGACGAGGGCCGGGAGGTTCTCGAGCCCGGCCCGGCGGGCCCGTTCCTGGTCGCCACCCCGCAGCAGCGGCCGCAGCCGCAGGCCCCGCCGCACCAGCAGGGCTCCGGTGCCGGTCGGCCCGCCGAACTTGTGGCCGCTGAGCGACAGCAGGTCGGCGCCCAGATCGGCGAAGTCGATCGGCACCCGCCCGCCGGCCGCCGCCGCGTCGACGTGCACGAGCACGCCCGGCCCGGCGGGCCCGCTCGACGACCTCGACCACCGGCTGCACGGTGCCGACCTCGTGGTTGCCCCACTGCACGTGCACCAGGCCGGTGTCGGGCCGGATGGCCGCGTCGATCTCGTCCGGGTCGACCCGACCCAGCCCGTCGACGCCGACGACGGTCACCGACCCGCCGGCCACCGCGGCGAACACCTCGCTCGACTCCCGCACGGCCGAGTGCTCGACCGCGGCCAGCACGACGTGCGATCCCCGCTCGACCGCCCCCCACGTCGCGGCGGCGATCGACTCGGTCGCCCCGCTCGTGAACACGACCTCGCGGCTCCGGGCGCCGAACAGCGCCGCCACCTGCTCCCGGGCCTGCTCGAGCATGGCCCGCGACGTCATCCCCTCGACGTGGATGCGGCTCGGGTCGGCCACCTCGCCCCGGCTCGACGCCTCGAGCCACGCCACCATGGCGTCGCGCGCCTCGGGTCGCAGCGGCGAGGTCGACGCGTGATCGAGGTAGTGGCCGGGCCACGTCGGGTCAGGCTTCGACGGCGGTGACGCAGACCTCGTCGCCCATCGGGATGGACGACTCGAGCTCGGGCGACGTGTCGCCGTAGAGGGCGCCGAGCATGCCCCGCACCATGCCGCGGTCGACCGCGCAGATGACCGGGTTCTCGATGGCCGCGCCGCCGAACGGGCAGTGCTCGCTGACGATGCGCAGCTCGGTGCCGTGCTTCTCGGCGTGGGCCGCGAAGCCGTGGGCGGTGAGGGCGTCGGCGACCGCGTGCAGCGCCGAGCGGAACGAGCGCTGGCCGTCGGCGGTGTCGCCGAGCGAGCCGGCCATGACCCGGCCGTACTCGATGCCGACCTCCTCGGCCATGGCCGCGGCCTCCTCGGGCGGGATCAGGGCGAGGGCCCGGCCGAGCAGCGAGACGAGCAGGTCGTCGTGGCGCACCGGGAACTCGAGGGTGGCGGACTGCTCGGTGGCCCGGTAGAGCTTCGACGGCCGTCCGGCGCCGGCGTTGCCGGTGCGGGCCACGGCGACCTCGAGGTAGCCCCCGCCGGCCAGCTTGTCGAGGTGGTGGCGGGCCACGTTGGGGTGCAGGTCGAACCGGCGGGCGACCTCGGCCGCGGTGACGCCGTCGCGGTGCTCGCGCGCGAAGAGGTAGATCTCGCGGCGGGTGGGGTCGCCGAAGGCCGAGGTGATGGCCGTGACCGCCGAGGAGAACTCGGTCGGGGTGAGTGGCGGGTGATCCACGCCGGGTATTGTACCTACGGCCATAGGAGAAATTCTGGTGGCCCGGTGCGAGCGCCGTTCACGACGGCCCGCCGACCCGTTCGATCACCCGTTCCCGACCCGTCCGTTCGTCGTCGCTGGAGCCCCCATGCCCGTCACCGAGTCCGCCGTCATCGAGGCCCTGCGCCCCGTCGAGGATCCCGAGCTGCACCGCAGCATCGTCGACCTCGACATGGTGCGCAGCGTGCGCATCGACGGCACCCGGGTCGACGTGCAGGTGGCCCTCACCGTCGCCGGGTGCCCGCTGCGCAACGAGATCCAGAACCGGGTCACCGGCGCGGTCACCGCGCTGGCCGACGTCGAGTCGGTCGGCATCGACTTCACCGTGATGACCGACGAGGAGCGCGCCGCGCTGCGCCAGAAGCTGCACGGCGACCCCGGCGCCACCGCCGGCACCCACCAGGGCCACGGCCACGCCGAGGGCCGCGAGATCCCGTTCGCCGACCCGGCCTCGAAGACCCGCTGCCTGCTCATCGCCTCGGGCAAGGGCGGCGTCGGCAAGTCGTCGGTCACCACCAACCTGTCGGTGGCGCTGGCCCAGCAGGGTCACTCGGTCGCCGTGGTCGACGCCGACGTCTGGGGCTTCTCGATCCCGCGCATGCTCGGGGTCGACCGCCCGCCCGTCGTCATCGACGAGATGCTCGTGCCGCCCGAGGCCAACGGCGTGCGCTGCATCTCGATGGGCTTCTTCGCCCAGGAGGACCAGCCGGTCATCTGGCGGGGCCCGATGCTGCACAAGGCGCTCGAGCAGTTCCTCACCGACGTCTACTGGGACGAGCCCGACTTCCTGGTCATCGACCTGCCGCCGGGCACCGGCGACATCGCCCTGTCGCTGGCCCAGTTCCTGCCCCGCGGCGAGGTCTACGTCGTCACCACGCCGCAGCCGGCGGCCCAGCGCGTGGCCCAGCGGGCCGCGTTCATGGCCCAGAAGGTGAACCTCGAGGTCAAGGGCATCATCGAGAACATGTCGTGGTTCACCGGCGACGACGGCAAGCGCTACGAGATCTTCGGCGCCGGCGGCGGCGCCGACCTGGCCGAGCGCCTCGACGTGCCGCTGCTCGGGCAGGTGCCGCTGCTGCCGGCGCTGCGCGAGGGCGGCGACGCCGGCCACCCGATCGTGGTCACCGACCCCGACAGCGAGGCCGCCCGGGCGTTCGCCGAGATCGCCCGCCGCATCGCCGTCGAGCTGGCCCCCACCCGCATCTACAACCCCCAGCTCAAGATCATCTGACCCCACCCACCTCCCCCGTTCTGGTGATGATCGGCGGGCCCCTGGCGCCCTCGGACCATCACCAGAACGGAGAGGGTCGTCAGCGCGGGCACGGGTGGGCAGGTGACGCCGGCCAGGGCCAGGTCGGCGCACACGGTGGACCGGGCGATCTTCCACTTGCCGTCGACGAGGACGGCCTCGCCGGTGCGGGTGCCGAACCCGACCGAGAGCTCGTAGTGGAACCAGGCGTGGTCGGGCCGGTCGAAGCTCACCTCGCCGAAGGTCGCGGTGGTCGATGCGACCTCGCTGCCGTAGGGGCCGGCGATGGCGGCCGCGGTCGTGTCGGCCACGCCTCGCGGATCGTCGAGGAGGTCCAGTCGTGCGGCACCGGCGGTCGGGTCGTACACCACGTCGAAGGCGGAGCGGACGGAGGCCCCGGCCGCCACCGCGTCGGCCGGCTGCGGTCCGGTCGGCAGGGGCGGGGCGCAGGCCGGCAGGTCGGCCCGCGGGACGGGCACCACCCTGGTCACGGTGCGACCCGACTCGGTGCGGTAGGTCACCCGGAGGTCGAAGGTCATCAGGCCGATGCCCGGTGCGCAGCCCATGTCGCCCGACAGGGTGGCCGTGACCAGCGCCCGGTCGCCACCCGGGACAGGTGCCGGCACCGGGCGGGAGGCGAGCACCCATCCGCCATCGGAGGTCTCCTCGCTGATCGAGACGTCGGTGACCCGGTGCTCGGCCACCCCGCTCGCCCCGGCGGGCGACTCGAGGCTGGTCGACACGGCGACGATCTCGATCGGCGCCCGGGCCTCGTTGCTGACCAGGACCGATGCGGTCCACACGCCGGATTCGTCGATCGACTGCTGGCCGCTCACCATGGTCACCGCCGGGTTGATCGGTCCCCAGGTGCGCAGGCCCCAGCCGGCGAGGGCGACGAGCCACGATGGCGCCACGGCGACCGGCACCGGGCTCCGGCGGATGGTCCACGGCGGGGCGTCGGCGTGGTCCCCACCTCTGCGGCGGCCGGCGCGGGAGCCACGGCCGTCACCGATGCGGACCCGATCGCCGGGGCCGACGGTGCGCTCGCCCAGCCGGGCGGGGCAGCGGTGCCATCCGCATTCCCGCGCGCGGTGCCGTCGCCGGCCGCCGCGCCGCTCTCGGGATGGCGCACCTGCCACGGGCCGTTGCGCCAGCGGAAGAGCACCCAGGCGGCGGCGAAGCTCGCCGACCAGGGCCACGATCACCACGGACTGGACCCACCCCGAGGTGACGGTGGTCAGGTAGCCGAGCTGCGACGCCGATCAGCAGGCAGCCGGCCGCCAGGCCGGAGGCGCCGAGCAGGTGCGTCGAGGACGAGCGCAGGGCGTCGTCGGCGGCGACCAGGCTGGGGTCGACGACCGGCTGGGGACGACCGATGAGGTACCGCTGCGCCAGCCAGACCACGCCCATGACCAGCGGGCGCCATCACCGTGGCGGTCAGCGCGCCCTGCGCACGATCTGATCGGTCGGTACGGCGAGACGAAGGTGGACTCCGGTCGGCGGCGACCTCGCCGGGAGCTCAGGGCATGGAGCCGCGTCTCGAGGTGCGCCAGCACCACCACCGCGCCCAGCACCAGGGCCGTCACCGGCACGACGACCTCGGCGATCTGCATCCGACGGGGGAGGTAGTCACCGAGCCGGCGGGTGACCAGCGACGCGGCCCGCCGCGTGCCGGCCGGCACCCGGGTGAGCGCCAGCTCGGCCCAGAGGCACCCGACGAGGTAGCCGAGCAGGATCCACACCAGGCCGCTCACGTCGAGGTCGAGTCCGGTGGCCGCGGTGACCGACGCGGCCACGACGAGCCCACCGAAGCCGCCGACCTGGCGCAGGTTCCGCCCGGTCCGCAGGTAGCTCGCCACCCACGGCCGGGACGCGGCGGTGAGCTCGAGGCCGTGGCGTCGGGCCCACACGTCCGGTCCTCGGGCGCTCGTCGCCGGCCGTCGGTCGACGACGATGTTGACCAGGATCATCGACCACGATGGCGACGAGCAGCACCACCAGCAGCACGATCAGGATGGTCATGTCGCCGCCTCGTTCCTCGGGATGCTGCTGTGGATGGGGGCGCCGCCGTCGCGGAGCCGTTGGAACGCCTGTCGCACCGCGGCCAGGGCGTCGTCGAGCCCGGCACCGTGGTGCTGGGCCTCGAGGGCGAAGGCCTCGGCCGCCTGGGCTCGACGACCTCCTCGCGCTCGGGCGGCGGCCAGGGTCGCCCCGGACCGCACGACGGTGCCGTGGCGGCCCCGCGTCTCGACCAGGCCCTCGAGCTCGAGCTCGTGGTAGGCCCGGCCGACGGTGTTGGTGGCCAGGCCGAGGTCACCGGCCAGCTGGCGGATCGGCGGCAGCCGGGTGCCTTCGGGCAGCGCGCCGCTCGTCACCATGGTCTGCAGCTGGGCGCGGATCTGCTCGTAGGGAGGCACCGGTGATGAGGTGTCGACCTGGAGGTGCACGAGGTCCTGCCGCCGTCCGCTCGGGGAACATTGTCTCAACGCATTCATACAATGAGACAAACCAGCCGTCAACCCGCCAACAACCCGAACTGGTGATGATCCGAGGGCCCATGGGCCCGCAGACCATCACCAGAACCCGGAAGGCCAGAACGGGGGCGCAGGTGGAGGTCGACGCCCGCATGTCGAGGGTGGCCGGTACGGTCGTGCGGTGACCGCGACCACGGCATCGGCGCCGCCCTCGCCGCCCGACGATCCGCCGACGATCCCGACGGCGACCACGACCGGGACGTCGACGAGCGACCGCCCCGGTCGTGGCTGGTGCGGGCGATGGTGGCCGTGCTCGCCTTCTCGTTCCTCGGCGGGGCGATCGGCTACGCCGTCGGGGTCCGTCAGGAGCGCACGCCGTCGAACGCCACCGACGTGGGGTTCCTCGTCGACATGTCGGACCACCACGACCAGGCCGTCGCCATGGCCCTGAGCACCTACAACCGCACGACCGACCCGACCATCCGCAGCTACGCCCAGGACGTGCTGATCTTCCAGCGCTACGAGCTCGGGCTGATGTCGGCCTACCTCGCCGATCATCACGCCGTCCGCCCCGACTTCGACCCCGATCGCCCGGCGATGGCCTGGATGGGCCACACGATGCCGGCCGGGAGCATGACCGGGATGGCCACCGACGACCAGCTCGCGGCGCTGGCCGACGCCACCGGGCGCGATCTCGACGTGATGTTCCTCGATCTCATGACCGCGCACCACCGGGGCGGCGTCGAGATGGCGAACCACGCCGCCGACCACGCCGCCGACCCCCGCGTGCGCACCCTGGCCGAGCGCATGGCGAGCGTGCAGGCCAGCGAGATCGACGAGTACCAGCAGTACCGGGCCGAGATCGCGCCGTGACGCCGGCGGCGTGCCGCCGACCGCCCGACCGCTCGACCGACCGCTCGATCGGGCCCGAGGGTCGGACCCGTGGCACACCGCGCCTACGATGACCGCACTTCGACGGGCCGCCCGTCGGTCACGAACCAGCAGCACCCTCCAGCCTCACCCTGTCCCACCCCAACATCCGGGCCCCGGCGCCAGCCGCGCCCCCGCAGGAGGATCTTCCGTGGACGTTCGCATCGGTGTCATCCACACCGTCAAGGAGATCGACGTCGAGCTGCCCGCCGACGCCGACCGCGACAAGATCAAGAAGAAGATCGAAGCGGCGCTGGCCGACCCCGACACGATCCTGTGGCTGACCGATCGCACCGGTGCCGACCTCGGCGGTCCCGGCGGCCAAGATCGCCTACATCGAGCTGGGCGGTTCCGACGCCGCGCGCCGGGTCGGCTTCGGCGCCGGCTGATCGACCCGCCCTCCACATGGCTGGGGCCACGTGACCACGGCGGAGATCGAGCTGCTCGACCGGCGGCTGCTCTTCGTCACCGGCAAGGGCGGTGTGGGCAAGACCAGCATCGCCGCCTCGCTGGCGCTGCTCGCGTCCCAGCAGGGCAAGCGCACGCTCGCGTGTGAGATCGATGCCAAGGGCGACCTGGCCGGCGCCTTCGAGACCGGGCCCCTGAAGTTCGGCGCCCGTGAGCTCGCGCCGAACCTGTTCGGCATGGCGATGGACACCGAGGAGTCGCTCAAGGAGTACCTGAAGCTCCAGCTGAAGGTGCCGCTGCTCGGGCGCATGGGCCCGGTGGCCCGCACCTTCGACTTCGTGGCCGACGCCGCACCGGGGGTCAAGGAGATCCTCACCGTCGGCAAGCTCTGCTACGAGGTGCGCGAGCGCACCTACGACCTCATCGTGGTCGACGCCTCGGCCACCGGCCACGTGGTGGGCCAGCTCGCCGCTCCGCAGGCGATCAACCAGCTGGTGAAGGTCGGTCGGGTGCGGGACCAGACGGCCTGGATGGTCGACATCCTGAGCGACCCGGCCACCACGGCGGCGGTCATCGTGTCGGCGCCCGAGGAGATGCCGGTCAGCGAGACGCTCGAGCTGGCCGAGCGCCTGCGCACCGAGACCGACGTGCTGCTCGCCGCGGTGGTGGTCAACAAGGTGCTGCCCGAGCTGTTCGGTCGGGGCGAGGAGGCGGTCTTCCACGCGCTGCGCTCACCCGGGGTCACCGCCGCGCTGTCGGGCATCGTCGGCGGCCCGGCCGGCCCGGTGTTCGACGCGGCCCAGCTCGCGGTCACCCTGCGCCGCACCCGCGCCGGCCACCTCACCCGGCTGCGCGCCGAGCTGCCCGCCCGACCTGCCGCTGCTGTACGTGCCCTACCTGTTCACCCGCGACCACGGGGTGCGGTCCACGCCGGGCCGTGGCCGAGGCCCTCGCCGCCGAGATCGGGTACTGACGTGGCCTCCCGCAGCTCCTCGCCGTCGGGCGCCTCGTCGGGCAGGTCGCCCCGGCGGGGCCGGGCGAAGGGTCGTGCCACCGAGCCCCGCGGCACCCTCGAGCAGCTGTTCGCGTCGAAGGAGATCGTCGTCACCTGCGGATCGGGCGGCGTGGGCAAGACCACCACGGCCGCCGCCACCGCGGCCATGGCCGCCGCCCATCTCGGTGGCAAGGTGCTGGTGCTCACCGTCGACCCGGCCAAGCGGCTGGCCAGCGCCCTCGGTCTCGAGCAGTTCGGCAACGTCGAGACCCGGGTGCCCGACGAGCTGTTCACCGCGGCCGGCGTCGACCCTCGCGGCGAGCTGTGGGCCGCCATGCTCGACACCAAGCTGTCGTGGGACGACCTGGTGCGCACCCATGCCCCCGACGAGGTCACCCGCGACGCCATCCTGGCCAACCCGCTCTACCAGAACATCACCGGCAAGTTCGTGCAGAGCCACGACTACATCGCCATGGAGCGGCTCTACGAGATCCACGCCTCGGGTCGCTACGACCTGATCGTCGTCGACACGCCGCCCACCCGCAACGCCATCGACTTCCTCGAGGCGCCGGAGCGGATGGCCGACTTCTTCAGCAGCCGGCTGCTGCGCTGGCTCATCGCGCCCTACCGCTCGCGGCTCTACAACGCGGCGTCCAAGCCCTTCTACCTGGTGGCCGATCGCATCCTCGGGTCGCAGTTCCTGGGCGACATCGCCGAGTTCTTCATCCTGTTCCAGACCATGTACGACGGCTTCGTCGAGCGGGCCGAGGCGGTCACCCGCACCCTGCAGGACCGCCGGACGACCTTCATGGTGGTGAGCACGCTCGAGGCCGCGCCGGCCCGCGAGGCCGAGTTCTTCATCGACGCCCTCGAGGGCCGCGGGCTTCCACCTCGGAGCGGTCGTGCTCAACAAGGTGCTGCCCGAGTACTTCGTCGACCGGGGGGCGACCGCGGCGGCCCGGTCCTGGCCAAGGACCCGATGTCGGTCGCCGGGCAGATCCTCGAGCAGGCGCCCGGCGCGCTCCCGGCCGACGTCGACGCGGCCATGGTCGCCGGTGTGCTGCGCGAGGTGGGCGAGAGCTTCCTCAACTACCGGGTCGTCGCCACCCGCGAGGCCGAGCAGCAGGCCGAGCTGGCCCGCAAGCCGGAGATCGTGGCGTCGGTGCCCTACTTCGAGTCCGACATCTTCGACCTCGCCGGCCTGCTGCGCCTGGGCGACCAGATCTGGAGGTAGTCCGGTGCGCGTCGAGGCCTGGCAGGGCGACATCACCACCCTCGACGTCGATGCCATCGTCAACGCGGCCAACCGCGACCTCGCCCGCGGCAGCGGCGTCTGCGGCGCCATCTTCGCCGCGGCCGGCCCGCAGCTCGACGTCGCCTGCAGAGCCGTCGGCCACTGCGACACCGGCGACGCGGTGGCGACCCCGGCCTTCGACCTGCCGTGCCGGTGGGTGATCCACACCGTCGGCCCGATCCACGGTGCCGATCCCGAACGCGACGCCGCCCAGCTCGCCTCCTGCTACCGGCGATCGCTCCTGGTGGCGGCCGAGCTCGGTGCCCGCTCGATCGCCTTCCCCGCCATCTCCACGGGGGTCTACGGCTACCCGCCCGACGAGGCCGCCGCCGTCGCCGTCGCCACCGTGCGGTCGGCCCCGGCGCCCGGCGTGGAGCGGGTGGTGCTGGTGGCCTTCGACGAGGGGACCGCCGAGCGCTACCGCCGGCTGCTCGACGCCTGATCGAGCCGGGGATCAGCCGGGATCAGCCGGCGATCAGATCGGGAGCTCGCCGTGCAGCTCCTCGATCTCGTCGAGGTCGTCGCCCGTGGGCACCGCACCGTGGTGAGTGACCTTGAACAGCCACTTGTCGAGCACGAGGTAGCGGCCGACCCAGACGATGCCGAACCCGGTCATCTGGGCGACGAAGACCGAGACCCGTTGCACCAGCGACGAGGTGTCCTCGGTGAGGTTCTGCACCACGAACGTGAGCGTGGTGGCCAGCGACACGCCGAGCATGGCCGCCACCCAGAACACCACGACCTGGGTGCGCAGGTTGTCCCGTGAGGTGTCCTTCCAGACCACCAGCTTGTTGGCGAAGAAGTTCGGGACGGTGAGGATGGCCGCCGCCACGATCGACGCCTGCGTGTAGTTGCCGTCGAACACCGAGCCCAGGATCTGGATGAGCACCTGGCCGACGGGGACGAACACCACCGACACGCCCATGTAGCGCAGCTGCTTGCGGCCGACCTCGGATCGGGCGTGGTCGCGCAGCGCCGCCGGAGAGAGCTTCATGGTGCCCGAAGGGTAGTGCTCCGGCTGCCCCCAGGTCGCGGAGGGAACGGGGGCCACGCCGTCCGGCGGCACCTCGGCGCCGACCGGTGCAGGCAGACTGGGGGGCCATGGCCAGCCTCGCCGAGTTCGCCCGGGTGCACACCCGGCTCGACACGCCCCAGATCGACCACCTCCAGCGCCTGGTCGCGTCGTGGGGTCTCTTGGCCGACCTGTGCTTCGCCGACCTGCTGCTGTTCGTGGCCACCGACCAGCGTGAGCAGCCGCGGCCGCCGCGGCCGACTCCGGAGCCGGCCGATCCCGGCACCGGGACCTCGTGGTGCTCGGCCAGGTGCGGCCGCTCACCAACCAGACGCTCTACCGCAGCGACTGGGTGGGCACCGTGGTGCCGGCGTCCGAGCGGCCGCTGGTCTCCCGCTCGCTCGAGCTGGGCGAGATCATCGAGGGGGAGGTCACCAACCAGGTGCTGAAGGAGCGGGTGCGCGCCCTGTGCATCCCGGTCCGGTGGAAGGGCCAGACCATCGCCGTCGTCAACCGTGAGGCGGCGCCGTCGGTGCGCCATCCGGGTGAGCTCGAGCGCACCTACATCGAGGTCTTCAACCGGTTCGCCCGCATGATCGCCTCGGGGGAGTTCCCCTTCCGCAGCGAGGAGGGGCTCAGCGAGGAGGCGCCCCGGGTCGGCGACGGCGTGATCCTGCTCGACGGGTCCGGCCGGGTCGAGTACTCGTCACCCAACGCCATCTCGGCGCTGCACCGCGTCGGCGTGCACGCCAACACCGAGGGCATGCGCCTGGGCGAGATCGGCCTGCAGGAGACCGCCGTGCGCACCGCGTTCGCGACGGCGCTGCCCGACACCGAGGAGATCGAGCGCGGCCCCCAGGTCACCGTGCTGATGCGGTGCATCCCGCTGCTCGAGCACGGCAGCGTCACCGGCGCGGTGGTGCTGCTGCGCGACATCTCCGAGCTCCGCCGGCGGGACCGGCTGCTGCTCTCGAAGGACGCCACGATCCGTGAGATCCACCACCGGGTGAAGAACAACCTGCAGACCATCTCGTCGCTGCTGCGGCTGCAGGGTCGACGGCTGTCGTCGCCCGAGGCCAAGGCGGCCGTCGAGGAGTCGGTGCGGCGCATCCGGTCGATCGCGCTGGTGCACGAGATCCTCTCCCACGAGGCCGGCGACGACGTGCCGTTCATCGAGATCGCCCGGCCGCTGGTGCGCATGGTCGAGGAGGGTCTGCTCTCGCCCGAGCACCCGGTCGACATCAAGATCACCGGCGACGCCGGCAAGCTGCCCGCCACCATCGCCACGCCGCTGTCCGTCGTGCTCAACGAGCTGCTGCAGAACGTGGTCGACCACGCCTACCCCGACGAGGTCGACGGTGAGGGCGGCCACGTGCTGCTCGAGCTCGACAACGACGGCGTCGAGCTGCGGGTGCGGGTCACCGACGACGGCGCCGGGCTTCCCGACGGGCTTCTCCCTCGATGCGGCCACCGGCCTCGGGCTGTCGATCGTGCGCACGCTGGTCACCAGCGAGCTCGACGGCACCATCGAGCTGGTGCCCGGACCCGGCGAGGCCGACCGCCCGGGCACCACGGTCGACGTGCGGGTGCCGCTGGGCCCGGCTCGAGGCCGTCGAGGTCGGGCCGGCACGGCGCGACCTCGGGCGACCCGGCCCGGACGCGCCACGGCCCTCCGACGCGGAGGGCCGTTGAGCTGCGGTCGCCCGCCGGGTGGCGGCGGAGCGGGTCAGGGGTGCGGCGGTCGGCTCAGGCCGAGGCGCGGCGCTTGGCCGCCATCCACTGCCGGCGCAGCTTGCGCCGCTCCTCCTCGGAGGTGCCGCCCCAGACGCCGGAGTCCTGGTTGGTGGTCAGGGCGAACTCGAGGCACGGAGCCTTGGCCTCGCACTGGTCGCACACGGCCTTGGCCGCCGCGATCTGCTCGATCGCCGGACCGGTGGTGCCGACGGGGAAGAAGAGATCGGGATCGGTGTCCCGACAGGACGCGACATCACGCCACTGATCAGGGTCGGCAGTGATCGTCAGCGCGTCGAGAGAGGTGAGGGCCACGGTGCCTCCACGAGTAGGGCTCCTCGACGGGTTCTCACGCCAATCGTGAAGCGAATCACATGCCACCGCGGAAGAATCTCGAGCGCGTGTGGCTGGAACGCTCCGACCGTACTGGTCACGGCCCCTGGTTTCAAGGGGCACCAGGGGGGATTTTGCTATGACATATGTCTCGTCTGCAAGCCCCATCGGTGCTGGTCATCGGCCATCGTGGTGCCTCCGCGGCGCGGCCGGAGAACACCGCTCGAGGCGTTTCGCCACGCGGCCGCGCTCGGCGCCGACTGGGTCGAGCTCGACGTGCGGCGCACCGCGGACGACCACCTCACGGTCCACCACGATGCGGTGCTGCCCGACGGCCGGGCGATCGTCGAGGTGGCCGTCGCCGACCTCCCGCCGTCGCTGCCGTCGCTGGCCGAGGCCCTCGACGCGTGCGCGGGCATGGGGGTGAACATCGAGATCAAGAACGACCGCGCACGACCCCGACTTCGACCCCGACGACCGGATGGCGATCGCGGTGGCCGAGATGCTCGAGCGGCGCGACGCCGGCGTTGCCGAGCGATCGGGTGCTGGTGACGTCGTTCAACCCGGCCACCATCGAGGTGGTGCACGACCGGGCCCCCCATGTGCCCACCGGCCGGCTCACCGCCAACGGCCATGACCTGTCCGGCCGCATCGAGCGCACCGCCGCCGCCGGCCACGTCGCGATCAACCCGTGCGACGAGCTGGTCGACGAGCGGCTCGTGAGCATGGCCCACGACGCCGGTCTGCGGGTCTACGTCTGGACGGTCGACGACCCCGATCGGATGCGGGCCCTGGTCGACCTCGGCGTCGACGGGATCATCACCAACGTCCCCGACGTGGCCCGGGCGGCGGTCGGCCCGAGACCGGACGGGCGGTCCGGGACCGGCGATCCGTAGGAGCGGTGGGAGCGGTGGGAGGGGTGGGACCGGCTCAGGCCGAGGTGGCGGGGGCCAGCACGCTGTCGATGCGGGCCTCGGCGGCCTCGGGGTCGATGCCCCACGACACCGACAGCTCGGACACGAGGATGTGGCGGGCCCGGGCGTGCATCGACTTCTCGGCGGTCGAGAGGGCGCCGCTCTGCTCACGGCGGGTCAGGTTGCGCACGACCTCGGCGCACTCGTAGACGTCGCCCGACTTGAGCTTCTCCTGGTGGTTCTTGAACCGGCGGGACCAGTTGGTGGGCACCCGCACGTTGGCCACCGCCAGCACGGCGAGCACCTCGTCGGCCTCCTCGACCGAGATGGCGTCGCGCACGCCGAGCTCGGCGGCCTTGGCCTCGGGCACCAGCACGGTCATGTCACCCGAGGTGCCGAAGCCGCGCTCGGGCACGACGAGCTCGAGGTAGTCGATCTCCTCGCCGTTGATCGTGCGCTTGGTCTTGGCCACGATCTCAGCGATGCCGTGAGCTGGATAGATGACCTTGGAACCGACCGAGTACGTCACGAAGAAACTCCCGGGCTGATTGCGACAGCCCGACATTGTGCCTCATCTGGGCCCGATCTCCACCTTCGGCCGAACCGGCCCGGATTCGAGGGCTACGGGATGACGAGGGCCAGCGACTCCGGCTCGTGGCGGAACTCGAGCGACGTGACCTCGCCGAGGTAGTCGCCGTCGACCTGGTAGGGGAAGGGTCCGTAGCCCTCGACGCGGACGCCCGGGCAGGTCGGTGCGGTGGTCGACCGCCCGGCTGCGGCGGATGCCCTCGCCCTTGCCGAGCGCCGACAGGCCGAGACCGATGATCGTGGTCGAGCTCGAGCGAGCGGATCGACACCATGGCCAGCCCGGTGTCGAGCGTGGTGCCGGGCGCCACGTTCAGCGGTCGGGTCCCGAAGTAGGTGTAGGGGTTCGTGTTGAGGCACAGCCCGAAGTAGACGTCGTCGACGATGTCGCCGCCCGGGAGGTGCACGGCGAACCGGGGCCGGGTGTGGTCGTAGTCGCGGAACCACGTCTCGAACGCGGAGAAGAGGAACAGGGGATGGCTGGCGTAGCGCTTGAGCGCGGCGCGCCGCTCGACCCGGGCGACGATGGCGGCATCGAAGCCCATGCCGCAGTGGAACAGGAAGTAGCGGCCGTTCACCACGCCCAGCCCGACCCGGCGGATCGACCGGTGCGACAGCGCCTCGAGCAGGACGACCGTGGCCTCGATGGCGTCGTCGGGCAGGCCGAGCGTGCGGGCGAACACGTTGGTCGAGCCACCGGGCAGCGCGGCGAGCGCGGTGTCGGAACCGGCCAGGCCGTTGGCCGCCTCGTTGAGCGTGCCGTCGCCGCCGAGCACGACGACCACCTCGACGCCGTCGGCCGCCGCCCCCTGGGCCAGGCGGGTGGCGTGGCCGCGGCGGCTGGTCTCGGCCAGGGTCACGTCGTGGTCGGCCGACAGCGCCTTCTGGATCATCACCCGGCCGCGCGCCGTCACCGACGACGCCGACGAGTTCACCAGCAGGAGCACCCTCACCGACGGCGAACGTACCACCCGACCATTGCCCACGGACGTAGGCGATCAGTAGCATGAACGTATGACGAACAGGCAACGATTGTCGGCGACGGTGGATCCAGACCTCCTCGACGCCGGTCGACAGGCCGTGGCGGACGGTCGAGCGGACAACCTGAGCTCCTGGGTGAACGCCGCGCTCCGTCGTCAAGCGGATCACGATCGGCGCATGCAGGCGCTCGACGACTTCATCGCGGACTACGAGGCGGAGCACGGCGAGATCAGCGAGGCCGAGATCGAGGAGGCCACCCGTAGCACCCGGTCCCGAGCGGTGGTGGTGCGGACCGCTCCGGCGGAGAAGGTGGCCAAGCGCAGCGGGTCGGCCCCGCGGCCACGGCGGGGTGGGGCGTGACGTGGTGCTCGACGCCGGTGCGCTCATCGCGGTCGAGCGGGGCGATCGGGAGATGATGGCGATCCTCAAGCGCGAGCGTGGCCAGGATCGCGCCCCGGTCACCCACGGGGCAGTTCTGGGTCAGGTGTGGCGCGGCGCGGCCGGCCGCCAGGGCGCGCTGGCCCGCCTGCTGCCGGGCGTCGATGTGCACCCCGTCGACGCAGCGCTCGGTCGACAGGCCGGCGTGCTCCTCGGACGAGCACGCCGGTCCGACGTCGTCGATGCGGTGGTGGTGCTGCTGGCGAGGGACGGTGACGAGGTCTTCACCTCCGACCCCGGCGACCTCCGAGCCCTCGCCCGCTCGGCCGGGACGCACCTCGACCTCATCGCGATCTGAGTCGGGAGGGGCCGGAAGCGGCTACGGTGACGGCCGAAGGGGAGTAGCCCACAACATCGGGATCGACACGCTGGCCTCCGGGCCCGGTCCCGACGGCCTGGCACAGGCGGGCGAGACCTTCGACTCTGGCACCAGCGCGCCGGGTCGAAGGCAGATCCCCTGCGTCGTCCTGGCCAGAACCGGAAGGACGGACACCGTGGCCCTCGTCCTGCTCGCCTTCGGCGTGATCTTCGTCGCCGAGCTCGGGGACAAGAGCCAGCTCATGGCCCTCGCCTTCGCCACCCGGTACCGGGCCGTCCCGATCCTGATCGGCATCACCATCGCCACCGCGCTGGTGCACGCCGTCTCGGTCGGCATCGGGGCCGTGCTCGGCGCGACCCTGCCCACCAAGGCCATCACCATCGCGGCGGCGCTGGCCTTCTTCGGGTTCGCGGCGTGGACGCTTCGCGGCGACGAGCTCAGCGACGAGGAGGAGGCCAAGGTCGACCGTTCGAGCCGGTCGGCCATCGTCGCCGCATCGGCGGCCTTCTTCCTGGCCGAGCTGGGAGACAAGACGATGCTCGCCACCATCACCCTGGCCACCACCGGCAATCCCGTTCGCGGTGTGGCTCGGATCGACGCTCGGGATGGTCGCGGCCGACGCTCTCGCCATCGTGGTGGGCCAGCAGCTCGGTGCCCGGCTGCCCGAGCGGGCCGTGCGCATCGGTGCGTCGGTGGCGTTCTTCGTGTTCGGCGTGATCCTGCTGGTGGAGGCCCTCGTGAGCTGACGGTCGACCGGGCCCGACCGTGGATTTGGCCGCAGCCCGCCTCCCGGCAAAGAATGACGCCATGAACGTTGTCGTCTGCGTCAAGCAGATCCCGGACCCGGCTGACCCGGGTGCGATGGATCCCGAAACCAAAACTCTCAAGCGAGACGGGAAGCTCATCCTCGACGAGTCGGACTCGTACGGCGTCGAGATGGCCCTGCAGCTGGTCGACACCGCCGGCGGCGGTGAGGTCACGCTGGTCTCCATGGCCCCCAACAGCGAGGTCAGCGGCTTGCGCACCGCCCTCGCCATGGGTGCGGCCAAGGCCATCCTCGTCAGCGACCCGGTCCTCCAGGGCTCGGACGCCCTGAGCACCGCCAAGGTGCTGGCCGCGGCCATCAAGCGGGTCGAGGGCGCCGATCTGGTGCTCACCGCCACCGAGTCGAGCGACGGCTACACGGGCACCGTCCCGGAGCAGATCGCCGGCCTGCTCGACCTCCCGTCGGTCACCTTCGCCAAGTCGATCGCGGTCGACGGCGCCACCGCCAAGGTCGAGCGCCAGACCGAGGCCGGCTACGACGACGTCGAGTGCCCGCTCCCCGCCGTCGTCTCGGTGACGGCCGGCGTGGTCGAGCCCCGCTACCCGTCGTTCAAGGGGATCATGGCGGCCAAGAGCAAGCCGGTCGACGAGGTGACCGTGGCCGACCTCGGCCTCGACGCCTCGAACGTCGGCTGGGCCGGCGCCCGCCAGGAGATCACCAGCATCGCCGCCGCTCCCTCGCGCCAGGCCGGCGAGGTCGTCGAGGACGACGGCACCGGCTTCGAGAAGATCGTGGCCTATCTCGACAACCTCAAGGTCATCTAGGAGACCCATCATGACGCTCTCAAAGATCTGGGTCTTCGCTGAGGCAACCGACGGCAAGGTGTCGTCGACCACCCTCGAGATCCTCACCAAGGCCCGCGAGCTGGCCGGCACCGTCGAAGCGGTCTACGCCGGCGGCGACGCCGATGCGATCGCCGGCGTGCTCGGCGCCCACGGCGCCACCACCGTCCACACCACCGGCGACCTCGGCTCGGCCCTGCCCGGCGTGCCGGTGGCCGCGGCCATCGCCGACGCGGTGGCGGCCGGTGCCCCCGACGCCATCCTGTTCGCCACCTCCTACGCCGGCCGCGACATCGCCGGTCGGCTGTCGGTCAAGCTCGACCAGCCGGTGCTCACCAACGCCGTCGACCTCGTGCTCGACGGTGACGCGCTGAGCGTCGTCGAGCCGGTCTTCGGTGGCACCACCGACGTCACCACCAAGGCCGTCGGGTCCGGTCCGGCCATCATCCTCCTCCGGCCGAAGTCGTTCGTGGCCGAGGAGAGCGGCGGAGGCGCCGCCGCGGTCAGCACCATCGCCGTGCCCGACACGGGTGCCGCCGGCGCGGCCAAGATCACCGAACGTCACGTCGAGGAGCGCCAGGGCCCGCAGCTCGAGGACGCCGCGGTCGTGGTGTCGGGTGGCCGTGGTCTCGGCGAGGCCGAGAAGTACCAGATGATCGAGGACCTGGCCAAGCTGCTCCACGCCGCGCCGGGCGCCTCGCGGGCCATCGTCGACGCCGGCTGGGTGCCGTACTCCTACCAGGTGGGCCAGACCGGCAAGGTCGTGAAGCCGACGGTCTACATCGCCGCCGGCATCTCGGGTGCCACCCAGCACATGGTGGGCATGAAGGGCTCGAAGAACATCATCGCCATCAACAAGGACGCCGAGGCCCCGATCTTCTCGATCAGCGACCTCGGCATCGTCGGCGACGTGAACAAGGTCATCCCGGCCCTCATCGAGGCACTCAAGGCCCGCGGCTGACCCGGCCCCGGTCCTCGTGACCGGCACCTGCATCGCGGTCTGAACACGGCCCCGCCCGGCATTGCGCCGAGCGGGGCCGTGTCGCGCCCGGGACGAGGTCGTTGGCAAAGGTTCGGTTAGGCATCGGCCAACACTGGCGAAGGATCCTGGTGCCCTCGGCGGCGGTGCACGACACTCGCCGCCATGGAGATCAACACCCTGTTCGGCATCCCCGCGCACCCGCTTCTGGTGCACGCCGCCGTCGTGCTCGTGCCCCTGGCGGCCATCGGCACCGCCGTCATCGCCGTGTGGGGCCGGGCTCGCCGTGCGCTCGGCTGGGTCGTCGTCGGCCTCGCGTTCGCCGCGTTCGGCGCGGTCGGCGTGGCCCAGAAGAGCGGCAGCGCCCTCGCCAACCACGTGGTGCCCACCGCCTTGACCCGGGCCCACGTCGCGATGGGCGACGCGGTGCTGCCCTGGGCGTTCGGCATCCTCGCGGCCGCCGGTGCGGTCATGGTGCTCGACACCTGGCGCACGTGGGAGCAGGCGAAGGCGCAACAGGCGGCGACGACCGGTGACCCGGCGCTGACCGATGAGGCCACGTCGGGGAGCGCAACGGCGGTGGCGGCCCGGACGGCGTCGACGACCTGGACCGCGCCCGAGTGGATGTGCCCGGTGACCATCGCCCTCGGCGCGCTGGCCATCGTCTTCGCGCTCGGGGCGTCAGTGCAGGTCTACCGGGTCGGCCACAGCGGGGCGCGAGCCGTCTGGCAGTCGACCGACATGAACGGCCCGAGCACCGGTGGGGGCGAAGAGGGCGGCTGACGCGACGGGACCGACGTGATCCCGGCGGAGGCGCACCTCGGCCCGGCCACTCGGGCGCCCCTACGATCGCAGCGTGACCGTCACCACCGGCAGCGGCTCCGCCGCCAGACCTGATCCGACCTCGACGCCCCCGGCCGGCGGCAGGGCACCGCGACCACGGTGGACGAACTGGGCCCGCAACCAGTCGTGCTCGCCGATCGCCATCGAGCGGCCCCGATCGGAGACCGACATCGTCCGCATCGTGCAGCAGGCCGCCACCGAAGGGGTGGCGGTCAAGGTCGTCGGCGCCGGGCACTCGTTCACCCCGCTCGTGTGCACCGACGGCTACCTGCTCGACCTGGGCGACTACGACCGCGTGCTGTCGGTCGACGTCGACGCCCGCACGGTCACGGTGCAGGCCGGGATCCCGCTGTCGAAGCTCAACCTCGAGCTGGCCCGGCACGGCCTCGCCCTCGAGAACCTCGGCGACATCGCCTACCAGTCGGTGGCCGGGGCCACGTCCACCGCCACGCACGGCACCGGGCTGCGGTTCGGCAACCTGTCGAGCCGCATCGTCGGGCTGCGCATCGTGGCCGGCGACGGCTCGGTGGTCGAGGCCACCCCCGACCACAACGCCGACGTGCTCGACGTGGCCCGGGTCGGGGTCGGCTCGCTCGGCGTGCTGTCCGTCGCCACCATCCAGTGCGTGCCGGCCTTCAACCTGCACGCCCTCGAGCAGGCCGAGCGGGTCGACGCGGTGCTCGAACAGTGGGACGACGAGATCACCGGCAACGACCACTTCGAGTTCTTCTGGATCCCGAACACCGGATGGGCCCTGACCAAGCGGAACCGCCGCACCGACGAGCCGGTGGCGCCCCGCCCGCGGTGGCGGGCGTTCCGCGACGACTACCTGCTCACGAACGTCGGCTTCGACCTCACCTGTCGGGCCGGCCGGCTCGACCCGCGCCTCGGGCGTCGGGTCGCCAAGGTCGTGCCCGGCACCGGCCGGTCCGAGTACACCGACGCTCAGCTACAAGGTGTTCGCCAGCCCCCGGCTCGTGAAGTTCTACGAGATGGAGTACGCCATCCCGAACGAGCACCTGGTCGAGGCGCTTCAACCGGGTGCGCGACCTCGTGCGGCGCCAGGGCGTGCAGATCCTGTTCCCGGTCGAGGTGCGGGTGGTGGCGGCCGACGACATCCCGCTGAGCACGGCCCACGGCCGCACCACCGCCTACATCGCGGTGCACGTCTACCAGGGCACCCCCTACGACCAGTACTTCCAGGGCGTGCAGGGGATCATGGACGACTACGGCGGCCGCCCCCACTGGGGCAAGATGCACTTCCAGACCGCCGCCACCCTCGCTCCTCGCTACCCGCGCTGGGACGAGTTCCAGGCCCTGCGAGCGCGGCTCGACCCCGACGGTCGCTTCACCAGCCCCTACCTCGACCGCGTCCTCGGCCCCATCGGCGCCTGAGCGGTCAGCGCTGGTGGGCGACCCTGGAGGACGTTGCCGACGACCCGCGGACCATGGCGCGCCGTCTGCCTTTCTGAAGGTCGGGCCTCCCCGTCCGCGCCAGCTCGGGCCTTCGGAACCCGGGGTCAGCGGCCGTCTGCCGTACCGAAGGTCGGGCCTCCCGGCGCGCGCCAGCTCCGTCCTTCAGAAACCGTATGAACGTGGTCTGGCGACGGGCTGGAACCACGGGGCGTTGTCGGGCGAGGGCCGTCGGCTGGCGGCCGAGCTCGGCGACCGGCGCCGTCGGACGGCATCGACGTGGTGCTGGTGTCCGACCTGCGCCGAGCGGCCGAGACGGCCGAGGTCGCGTTCACGGGCACGGCGGTGCCGGTGCTGCACGACTGGCGGCTCCGTGAGTGCGACTACGGCGATCTCAACGGCATGCCGGCGACCAGCGTGCACGCGGCGGTGAGCGGACCCCACGACCGCTACCCGTCGGGGGAGAGCTGGGCCGAGGCCGTCATGCGAGTCGATGCGGTGCTCGACGACATCACCGAACGCTGGCCCGGATCGCGGGTGCTGATCATCGGCCACATGTCGTCGTACTGGGCCCTCGAGCGCCGGTGCCACGGGCTGCCGCTCGAGTCGATCGGTCGCCCCTTCGACTGGCAGCACGGTTGGGAGTACGACCTGGCCGTCCCAGGTTGACCCCCGACCCGCCGGCCCGGCGATCGTCGGTCGCGTCCTCTTCGACCATCGCCTCAGGGTGCGGCCGACGTCGCGTCGAACTCGGTCGCCACGATGCGCCGGTCGTGCACCCCGGCGGCCCGATCGGACGCGAGCCACACGATCGGTGGCCCCATCACCGCGGGGTCGAGCAACCCGGCCCGCACCTCGGCGGGCACCTCGTCGGGCACCATCCCCGTGCGGGTGGCACCTCCGGGCAGCAGGATGTTGACCGTCACCGAGGTGCCGGCGAGATCCGCGGCCATCACCCGTGACAACGCCTCGACGCCGGCGCCGGCGGGCCCGTACGGCACGAACCCGCGGCGGACCATGGTCTGCGCGCTCATCGAGATGTTGACGACCCGCCCGCCGCCGTCCCGGAGCATCCGCGGCACCACCTCGCGAGCCATGAGGAAGCAGCCGACGAGCTTGCTCTCCACGACGTCGCGGAACCCGGCCGGCGCGACCTCCCAGAACGGCTGCGGCTCCGACAGGAAGCGGGGGTTGACCGTCCGCATGCCGGTGCCCGCGTTGTTGACGAGCACGTCGATGCCTCCCCACGCACCATGGGCCCGATCGACGCACACGGCGACCGACCGCTCGTCGCGCACGTCCAGTCGGCACGGGATCGCCGACGAGCCGAGCTCCGCGGCGACCGCGGCAGCTCGGGCTTCGTCGCGGCCGGTGACCATCACCCGGGCGCCGGCGCCGGCCAGCGCGACGGCCATCGCCGCGCCCAGCCCGCTGGTGGCGCCGGTGACCAGCGCGCGTACGCCGTTCAGGCGAATCGTCTCGGGACCGACCATCGCCCGACCGTGCCAGCGATCTCCTCGGCGGTCAACGCCGGCACGGCCCGGCAGCGGGCCGGCCGAGCGGCGTTCGGCGGAGCGGCGTCCGGCCGAGGTCGACCGGGGTCAGACGAGGGGCCAGGGGTAGCGCCGTCCGCTGTGGTCGACGGGGAAGCGGGCGTCGCGCACCACGGCGCGGGCCCGGGTGAGCAGGGCATCGCGCTCGAACGGGTCGAGCAGCGCGGCGAGCGCCGCCGGGACGCCGTCGTCGACGAAGCGGCTGACGTCGTCGAGCAGCTCGGTCGGGATGGGGTCGCCGCCGAACTCCCAGATCACGGTGCGCAGCTTGAACTCCTGGTGGAAGCTCAACCCGTTGTCGATGGCGTAGATCCGGCCGTCGGCCCCCAGGAGGCAGTGGCCGCTCTTGCGGTCGGTGCTGTTGGCCAGCAGGTCGAAGACGCACAGCGCCTGCAGCTGGTCGCGGTGCTCGTCCGCCTCGTAGAGCGTGAAGTAGTGCTGCTCGAAGTCGGTCTCGACGAACTGCTGCAGCGATCCCTCGCCGAGCGGCGCCTCGACGCGCAGCACGGTGAGCGGGACGAGGTGCCAGCCGAGGGCCTCGCTCAGCTCGTAGGCGGCGACCTCTCGCCTGTAGAGCCCGCCGGGGAAGTCCCAGAGCGGCCGCTCGCCGCGGTGGGGCTTGTAGACGGCCTGGGTCGCGTCGCCTTCGTGGCAGACGCTGGCGAGGAACGTGCCGTTCGAGCTCCACGGCATGCGGCCGAGGATCGACAGCTCGCCCTGCTCGAGCAGCTCGCGGCCCTCATCCGAGCTCGGGGAGCCGGGTGAGCTGGGTGATCCGGGCGACCAGGGGGAGTCGTCGTCGGCCATGGCTCAGTTGAGGCGGGGGCAGGCGTGGCCGTCGGGGTCGATCGGCTTGCCGCACAGCCGGCAGAGCGGCCGGCCGGACGTCACCAGCTCGGCCGCGGTGCGGATGAACGCCAGCACCTGGCTGCGACTCAGACGGAAGCGGGCGGTGGCCTCGTCGGGCAGCGACTCCGGATCGTCGGTGAGGTCGTCGAGGTCGTCCTCGTCGACGACGATCAGCTCCTCGGCCACGAGCAGGATGCGGTCGTCGGCCTCCTCGTAGGCGACCGCCAGCGACCCGACCACCCACTCGGCGACCACCGGTTCGATCAGGTCGAGCGCCACCGGGAGCGGCTCGGCGTCGGGGAGGTCGGCGAGGATGCCCGCGAGGTACTCGCCGAGCGCGGCCACCTGCTGCTTCTCGAGCCGGAGGCTCACCACGTGGTCGGCCTGGCGGGCCTGGATGTAGAAGACGCGCCGACCGGGCTCACCGATGGCGCCGGCGGTGAAGTGGTCGGGCTCGAGGAACTCGAACGACGTGCTCATCTCAGGACAGGCCCAGCGTGGTGAGGTCGTCGCCGGTGCTGTTGGACGTGAGCACGACCGGGCCACCGGTGGCGTACCAGATGGCGCTCACCGAGCAGGGCGACACGACGATGCGCTGGAACAGGTCGAGGTGGGTGCCGAGCGCGTCGGCGAGGGCGGCCTTGATCGGGATCGGCGTGGGAGACGGCGACGATCGGTCTCGCCCCGGTGGCGCTCGGCCAGCTCGGCGAGCGTCGACGTGATGCGGACCTGCATCTCGGTGAACGACTCACCTCCCGGGAAGCGGAAGCCGCTCGGGTACTGCTGCACGGTGCGCCACTCGGGCAGCTTGTTGAGGTCCTTGAGGTCGGCGCCGGTCCACTCGCCGAAGTCGCATTCGAGCAGGCCCTTGTTGCGTTGCACCCGCAGGCCCGAGCGCCTTGGCGATGGGCGCGGCGGTCTCTCGGGTGCGCTCGAGCGGGGAGGCGTAGACCGCCGCGACCTTGTCGAGCCGGGCGATCCGAGCGGCGGCGGCGTCGGCCTGCTGGCGTCCCTTGTCGGCGAGGTGGAGGCCGGTGGCCCGACCGGGCAACGTCGTGCCGGTGGTGGGGGTCTGACCGTGGCGGACGAGCAGGATGGTGGTCGCCGGCGGTGGCTTCGGCTTCGTGGTGCGGGCCATGAGGGTGCTCAACCTACCGGCATCGGTCGCGAACGGAGAGGTCCGGGCGGCGCGGCCGCGTCGGCCCATCCCGGGGCGGTGACCGCCTCCTACAGTGCCCGGGTGGACTCCCTCGAACGGCTCACCGCCGACGTCGTGGCCTGCCGGGCCTGCCCGCGGCTGGTGGCGTGGCGTGAGCAGGTCGCCGCCGAGAAGCGGGCGGCCTACCGCGACGACGACTACTGGGGCCGCCCCGTGCCCGGCTTCGGCGACCCCGAGGCGTCGATCGTCGTGGTCGGCCTGGCCCCTGCCGCGCACGGGGCCAACCGCACCGGCCGCATGTTCACGGGGGACCGGTCGGGCGAGTGGCTCTACCGCGCCCTCTGGCGCGCCGGGCTGTCGACCCGGCCCGAGAGCATCAGCGCCGACGACGGGCTCGAGCTGACGGGCGCCTACATCACCGCGCCGGTTCGCTGCGCGCCCCCGGCCAACAAGCCGACGATCGACGAGCGCGACCGGTGCCGCCCGTTCCTCGAACGCGAGCTGACGCTGCTCGATCAGGCCCGCGTCTACGTCGTGCTCGGCCAGTTCGGCTACCAGGTGCTCTGCGGGGTGATGGGTGTGCGACCCCGCCCGAAGTTCGGCCACGGCGTCGAGGTGTCGCTGCCCGCCGACGAGGGCCGTCCGGCCGCGGACGATGCTGTGCTCCTACCACGTGAGCCAGCAGAACACCTTCACCGGCAAGCTCACCGAGGCCATGCTCGACGACGTGTTCCGGCGGGCTCGGGAGCTCGCCGGCGAGCTTCGATGAGCCCGCACCGGGACCGGGACGTGACGGCCGCCGACGACATGGGGCGTTCGGCCCACGGCTGAGGCTTCCGGCTCATTTGGGGCCCAATTGGGTCGTCGGCCTCATCCCCGTTCGGTTCCGAGCGCGGATGATGACGTCATGCGACCGACCGTCCGACGCATCGACCTCACCCAGACCCCGACGGCTGTCGAGGTGTGGCCCTCCCTCGACTGGCTCGAGCCGACCGATGAGGCTCCCGCCCGCCGCTCCTCGCTCCCGTTCGACGAGGCCCCCCGCGCCGCGTCCCCCTTCGGCGGGCCGCACGGTCGCAGCGGGCTCTGGGATGCCATGGCCAGCGCCGTGCAGCGCGCCCGGCAGTCCTCGCTGGGCGACACCCTCACCGACGACGACCAGGCCGACCTCGAGGACGCCGCGATCATCGAGATGACCGTCGACACCCCCCACCTCGCCTACCTGGCCCGGGTGGCCTGCAGCAACGGGACCGGTCGCGACGACCTCCCTGGCGCCGACGTGATCGCCCTCGTCGACGCCCGCCTGGCCGACGCCGGCTGACGCCCCGCCTGCCCCGCGGGCGCACCGCCAGGGGCACCGTCGTCGCCGGGGCCGGATGGTGGCGGCGCAAGCGCGCCGACTACCGTGGCGCCCGGCCCGATCGCCCGACGGCGCCGTCCCCGAGTCCCGAGGCCTCCCCTTCCGCCATGTCGCTCGTCATCACGCCGGTGTCGCGTCCGAACCGCCGCCGTGCCCCGTTGCTGCTCGTCCTGGTCGCGGCCATCGCCCTGCTGGCCGGCGCCTGCAAGCAGGACAACACCCCGTCGGCCTACAACGACGTCACCCAGAAGAACTTCATCGCCGGCTGCACGGGCAACACCAGCGACAACGGTGACCCCGGCAACACCTCCAACGCCGGCAACCAGCCGCCCACCACCCTGGCGTCGACCGAGGCGTGCCAGTGCGCCTACAACTGGATCGTCCTGAACATCCCCTACAACGACGCCAACAAGAGCACGCCGATCACCATCGAGGGAGTCGGGAGCCAGACCTTCGACAGCTCCTACGGCGGCAAGACGTTCGAGAGCATCAACAACGACCTGGCCAACAACCCCGACCAGATGCCCCAAGAGGTGAAGGACGGCCTGGCCACGGAGTGCTCGTCGCAGGGATGGGTCACCACGACCACCACGACGGCCGCATCCGGCGGGCCCACGACCATCCCCAAGTAGCCACCCCGGGCCGCGACCCAGGGCATCAGGGCCGGAAGATCAGGTCCCGGAGATCAGGCCTTGGCCTTCACCTTGGGCTCGGGCAGGCCGACGCGCACCGACGGCTCGGCCCACTGCGGCCAGCGTGACCGGCTCTTCTCGGCCAGCTTGCGCATGAGGGCGATGGCACCCGGGTCCTCGTCGGCCGGCCGGGCGATCACCGAGCCGTCGGCCACCATGCGCTGCATGATCTCGCGGCCGAGCTCGGTGCGGACGATGGTGAGCGTCCAGTCGTTGTCCTTGCCGATGCCCCCGGTGGAGATGTCGGCGTGCTCGGCGGCGAAGTCGGGGCAGTGCGTGCACCCCTCGCGGGTCCAGGCGTGGCACTCCTTGAGGTTGATCTCGTGGTAGGCGCCGTCCTTCATCCAGATCTGGAACACGCCCTTGATGTTCATCTTCACCATGTCCTGCTTCTTCAAGCCGTACTTGGCGTCGAAGAGCTCCTCGAAGATGGCGTCGTCGAACGTCTTCGAGCAGAGCAGGCCGATGTTGAACACGATGGGCTTGCCGATCTTGCCGATCTTGCGCGACCACATCACCGGGGGCACCGACGACTGGCAGCTCATGCCGACGAGGGCCAGCTTGGAGAAGCCCCGTTCGAGCGCTTCGTCCATGGCCAGCGTGTTGGCCGAGTAGGTGTAGCGGCTGCCGGCGCCGGCCAGCACCTCGTCGCGGTTGGTGGCCACGCCCGGCACGGCCTTCCAGCTGTCGGTGGCATCGACGTAGGACGTGAGGGCGGCGTCGATGTAGCCCTCGTCCATGGCCCAGATGAGGATGGCCGACACCAGGCCGCCGTCCTGGCCCATGCGGTGCACCATGTCGTCGCTGGCCCGGGTGAGCAGGATGTCGTTGTAGATGCCGGCCATCTCGTCGGCGGCCCGGTCGCGGTCGAAGAGGTGCTCGTCGGCCTGGTGCTCCCACGCCCGGAAGCGGGGACAGGCCCGGGTGCACGACGTGCAGCCCTTCTCGCCGTGGATGCAGTTGTCGAGGCCGAGCTCCTCCTCGAGGTGGAAGGGCTTGTAGTGCCCGGCCTCGTGCTCGTACCCGATGACGTCGTGAGGGCAGGAGATCACGCACCCGGCGCATCCCGTGCAGAGCCCCGAGGTGATGACCTCGGAGTAGAGCTCCTTCCACTGGGCCGTCCACCGTTCGCGACCCGCGGCAGGGGCGGTATCGGGACTGGCGGGAGCCGGTGCAGCCTCGGTCGTCGACATGGCGGGAAGCCTAGGCGGACGCACGCGGCACCGGTCGCGGTGGGAGACTCTCGGCCGTGAGCGCGACCGCCGGGGTGCACGGGCCCGAGACCCCGACGGCACGTCTCGACGAGACCGAGTCGCGATCCCTGTGGTCGGGCCCGGCGCCGTGGCTGGTGGCCGTGGTCGTCGCCGCCGGCATCGCGCTGCGGCTCGTCGTGCTGTTCGGACCGTTGGGCCGTCCCGACTCCGACGAGGTCATCGCCGGCCTCATCGCCCGCCACGTCGGCAGTGACGGGCTGCCGGCCTTCTTCTGGGGTCAGCACTACGGCGGGACGCTCGAGGCGCTGCCGGTCGCCCTGAGCCTGCGCATCTTCGGCTCGTCGGTGCCCGCCCTGCGGATCCCGGCCCTGCTGATCGGTGCGGTCAACGCCGTGCTGGTGTGGCGGTGCGGTCGCCGGGTGATGGGCGAGGGGAGCGCCCGGGTCGCCGGTCTGCTCGCCTGGGTGTGGCCGCCGGCCGTGGTCTGGTACGGCTCGCGCGAACAGCTCTTCTACGCCCCGACGGTCACGCTCGGCCTCATCGCGGTGCTGCTGGCCCTCCGCCTCGGCGCCCCCGGCCGCGACGGTTCCGCCGGTGCTCGGTGGTTCGCCGAGTGGGCCGGCCTCGGTGTCGCGCTCGGCCTCGGGTGGTGGACCAGCCCCAACATCTCCTACTTCGCAGTGCCGGCGGCGGTGGCCCTGTTGCTGCCACCAGGCCGGGCCGGGCGGGTGGCCGCCCCACCGTGGCGGGGCGTCCTCGTCGCCGGGGCGGCGGCGGCGGTGGCGGCCCTGCCGTGGCTCTGGGTCAACCTGCAGTCGCCGAGGCTGCAGTCGCTGAAGCCGGCGGAGTCGTTCCACCAGACGGGTAGCTACCCCGAGCGCGTCGTCTGGTACTTCACCCACGGATTGCCGGCCGAGCTCGGCTTCCGCGAGATCGGCACGTTCGACTGGGTGCTCGGTGCGCTCGGCGTGGTGGCCTACCTGGTCACGGCCACCGGCCTGGCTGTCGTCGTGGTCCGGGTGCTGCGCCGCCGGGGCGGTCGCTCGGCGCCGCCGTTCGACGTGGTCGGGTTCCTGCTGTTCCCGTTCATCATGGCGACGATCCCGTTCGTCAAGTCCCAGGGCAACCTCCGCTATCTCTTCTTCCTCGCGCCGTTCGTCTGCCTCCTGCTCGCCCGTCTGGTCGGCTCCCGGCGCGCGGCCGTCGCTGTGCTGGCCGCCGCGCTGGTCGTGACCGGGTTGGGGCTCTGGCGGGTGCAGACCGTCTCCGAGGCGGCCGGCGCGCCGCATATCGTGGGTGTGGTCGACACCCTCGACGAGGTCGTGCGGGTGCTCGACCGGGAGGGCATCCACGCCGTCCACGCCGACTACTGGATCGCCTACCGGCTCGCTTTCGAGACCGACGAGCGCATCGTCGCCTCGCCGTCGGCCGGAGCGCTGCGCTACCCGGCCTACGACGACACCGTGCGCCACGCCGAGCGGGCGGCCTGGATCGTGGCCACGGGCTCGAGCCAGGAGCAGGCCATGCGCGATGCGCTCGATGGTCTCGGCGTCGGCTACCGGGTGATCCCCGCGGGCGACCTGTCGGTGGTGGTGACCGATCGCAACGTGCAGCCCGAGGAACTGCCCAACGAGGCCCGCACGCCCGACGGCTGGGAGATGGCCCCACCCCCCGGCGAGAGCTACTGATCACCTGGGTCCACGCGGCGCGGCGGGGGCATGCGGTGCGGCTGGGACGCCGCGGTCAGCGGGCGAGCGAGTGGTTGAGATGGCGCATGCCGCGATGCGCCCGATGGAACCACGCGACCGGCTCGAGGAACATCATCGGGCAGGCCCCCGCGACGACGTCGACGTCGAGCTGGTCGCACAGTTCGACGGTCTCGTCGGAGATCGCTCCCGGCGCGCCGAGGCCCTTGAACAGCCACACCTTGCCGATGCCACGAGCCGCGCTGGCTCGGATGACGTCGAGGGCGACGTCGGGCTTGACCATCACCATCACGCCGTCGACCGGGCCCGGGATGGCCGTGACGTCGGGGTAGCACGTGACGCCGTCGATCGCGTCGACGTTCGGGTTGACCGGGACGACGTCCTGGCCGTGGCTGCGCAACTCCCGGTAGATCGTGTTGCCGAAGCTCTTCGGATCAGCTGAGGCGCCCACGAGGGCGACTCGGTCCAGGGAGAGGAACGCGTGAGCGGCGTTGGGATCGATCATCGGTGTGCCTCCGGGAACAGCGAGCGTGTGGCGACTGAGATCAGCGTCGTCGAGGGGCCGCGGAGCCGCCAGGGCCGAACGTCACCAGTCGGCGCGGTCACGACGGTGCAAGAGTGTTCTGACGGGGCGTCAGCGACTCGCCCGGGAACTGACCGATCGGTCAAGATGGGGTTCATGGACCTGAGCTATCCCCCTGAAGCCGAAGCGTTCCGTGTCGAGATCCGGAAGTGGCTCGAGGACAACCTGCCCGAGGGCTGGTTCGAGCCCGGCTTCAAGATGGACGCCGAGGCCAAGGTGCAGTTCCACAAGGAGTGGACCACCACGCTGTTCGAGGGCGGATGGATCTGCGCGACCTGGCCCGAGGAGTATGGGGGCAAGGGCCTGAGCACCATGGAGGCCGTTGTGCTCAACGAGGAGTTCGCCCGGGCCGGCGCGCCGCTGCGGGCCGACTTCTTCGGCGACACGCTGGTCGGGCCGACCATCCTGCAGTGGGGATCGGAGGAGCAGAAGAAGTACTTCCTGCCCAGGATCCTCTCGGGCGAGATCGCCTGGTGTCAGGGCTTCAGCGAGCCCGACGCCGGCTCCGACCTGGCCAACCTCAGCACCAAGGCCGTGCTCGACGGCGACGAGTGGGTCATCAACGGCCAGAAGATCTGGACGACCCAGGGCTTCATCGCCGACTACATCTTCGTGCTGTGCCGCACCGATCCCGATGCCCCCAAGCACAAGGGCATCTCCTACCTGCTGTGCCCGATGGACCAGCCCGGCATCGAGGTGCGCAAGATCACCCAGATCGACGGCGCGGCCGAGTTCGCCGAGGTCTTCTTCACCGATGCCCGCTGCCCCAAGGAGAACGTGGTCGGCGAGGTGAACAACGGGTGGTCGATCGCCATGACCACCCTGGGCTTCGAGCGGGGCACGTCGGCGACCACCGGCTACCGCCGCTTCGAGAAGGAGCTCGAGGTGATCATCGACGCGGCGAAGGCGAACGGCAAGATCGACGACCCGATGGTGCGCCAGGAGCTCGCGCGGGCGTGGTCGAAGGTGCAGATCATGCGTATCAACGGCCTGCGGTCGCTCACCTCGGTGGTGCAGAACAAGAAGGACCTCGGCGTGGCCGCCCTGGGCGCCACCAACAAGATGTTCTGGAGCGAGTACCACCAGCGGGTGATGAACCTGGCCATCGACGTGCTCGGGCTCGATGGGCAGATCCTCACCGGGGACCCGTCGGTCGAGGAGGCGGTGCCCGGCTACGGCGCCCGCCGCACCAGCGATGCCTACCCCTCGTCGGCGCTGCAGTCGTCGTTCTTCTTCTCACGCTCCGAGACCATCTGGGGCGGCACCTCGCAGATCCAGCGCAACATCGTCGGGGAGCGGGTGCTCGGCCTGCCCAAGGAGCCCAAGATCGAGTCGGCCAAGTAGCCGGTCTCCCGACCCTCAGACCGGGGTGACCCGAACCTGGAGAGGGTGCGCGGTACCCTCGAAAGCTCCATGGCTCCCCCCCGACCATCGGCCACGATCGACGATCCGGCGCCGGCCCCGGCACCCGTGACGCAGCCGAAGGCTCCCCGTCGTCGGCGTACCCGTACGCAGCGCGCCATCATCGGCATCGGCATCCTCGCCGTCTGCGCGGTCCTGGCCACCATCGTTGCGGTCGGCTACGGCTACTACCGGTTCAACCAGATCAACAAGACCAGCGTGAACCTCACCAAGGTCGGGGCCAACAAGCCCCAGAACTACCTGGTCGTCGGGTCCGACACGCGCGACGGGCTCGACAAGAGCGACCCCGACTACAAGTCGTTCAACGGCGACGGCACCGGCACGGGGCCGAAGCACTCCGACACGATCATGATCATGCGGGTCGACCCCACCAACGACACCGTGAACACGCTGTCGTTGCCCCGCGACCTGTGGGTGCCCATCGCCGGCACCGGGGAGTCGCAGCGCATCAACACGGCCTACAGCGCGGAGGACGGTCCGCAGCGCCTGATCGACACCATCCAGCAGGACTTCGGCATCCCGATCAACCACTACGTCGAGATCGACTTCAAGGGGTTCAGGGGTGTGGTCGACGCCATCGGCGGGGTGCCGATGTACTTCGACACGCCGATGCGCGACGGGAACTCGGGCCTCAAGATCACCGCGGCCGGCTGCACCACGCTCGACGGAGAGCAGGCCCTCAGCTTCGCCCGGGCCCGCCACCTCGAGTACAAGGACGCCAAGGGCAAGTGGCGGGACGACCCGACCGGTGACCTCGGGCGCATCACCCGGCAGCAGGTGTTCATCCGCAAGGTGATCGACCGCGCCGCGGGCAAGGCCACGAGCCTCGACATCCGGGGCACCAACGACCTCATCAACGCCGCGGTCAAGAACATCACCGTCGACAACAGCTTCGGGCTCGACACGATGCTGGCCCTGGCCAAGGAGTTCAAGGCGTTCCACGGCGACCAGATGGTCACCCATCCGCTGCCCACCACGCCGTGGACCACGAACGGCGGGGCCGAGGTGCTCAAGCTCGACACCACCGGGGCGGCACCGATCTTCGCCCTCTTCAAGGGCGCCGAGGCCGCACCCCAGGTCAGCCCGGCGGACGTCACCCTCTCGGTGCGCAACAGCAGCGGCGTCAACGGCGCGGCGGCCAAGGCCCAGGGCCAGATGCAGACGCTGGGCTTCACCGTCAGTGCCACCGACACCGGGGCCACCACCAGTGCTGCCACCCAGGTGCTCTACGGCTCGGGCGCCGACGGCCAAGCCGCCCTGGTGGCCAAGCACGTCAAGGGCGGCGCCGAGCTGACGGCCGACAGCTCCCTGGCCGCCGGCGAGGTCCGGCTGGTGCTGGGCAAGGACTTCGGTGGCGTGGTCGACGACGCCGGCAAGATCGTGGTGTCGTCGCCCAAGGGCGTCGCCTCCACCACCACCACCGCCGACCCCACCACCATCACCAGCGAGATCGGCCGAGCTCCGGGCGAGGCGCCCGACGGCGTGACCTGCGGCTGACCCTCCCCCTGCCGACACCCCGCACATCTGTGCACTGATCCACGTCCTTCGTGGATCCCTGCACAGATGTCCACGGGCGAGGGTCACCTAGGATACGAAGATCGTCGCTGATCCGAGCTTCCCGCCGCCCTCACCCAGCGCAGCCGATCCGGAACGCGCTCGGGCGTCGCTCGCCGCAGCGGTGGGCGCGGTGGGAGAGGCGGCCGATCGCCGGTGGCGGGAGGGTGAGGCCCTCCGACACCTGCCGGCCGACCTGGCCGACGACCTGATCGCCACCCGCCTGTTCCAGGCCTGGGTCCCGGCCGCCTACGGCGGCGACCAACTCGACGTGCCCGCGGTGCTCGACGCCATCGAGGAGGCCTCCTACCACGACGGCTCCCTCGGCTGGTGCGCCATGATCGGCGCGACGACGTCGCTGCTGGCCGCGTACCTGCCGCCCGAGTGGGCCACGGTGATCTACGGCGACCCGGTCTCGTGCACGGGCGGTCATGCCATGCCGCTCGGGCGGGCGTTGCCGGTCGATGGCGGGCTGCGGGTCAGCGGTCGGTGGCAGTGGGGATCGGGATCCGACCACTGCACCTTCATCGGGGGCGGCTGCGTCGTGGTCGACGAGGAGGGGCATCGCGCGCCCCGGGCCGACGGCCTGGTCGCTCCGTTCGTGTTCTTCGCCCGCGACGAGGTCGAGCTGCTCGACACGTGGGACGTCATGGGCATGCGGGCCACGGGCAGCACGGACTACGAGGTGCACGACGTCGTGGTGCCCGAGGGGCGGTGGGCCGAACCCCAGCTGGGCCGGCCGGTGATCGATGCCCCGCTCTACCGGTTCCCGTTCATGGCCGCGCTGGCCCTGGGGGTGAGCGCGGTGTCGATCGGCCTGGGCCGCCGGGCGGGCGACGAGCTCGTCGAGCTGGCCGGGGCCAAGCGCCCGGCCCAGAGCTCGCGCACCCTGGCCGAGCGGCCGGTCGTGCAGGCCGACGTGGCCCGGGCCGAGGCCGCCCACCGCTCGGCGCGCGCCTTCGTGCGCGAACAGGTCGCCGAGGCGTGGGCCGCGGCCGAGCAGGGCCCGCTGGGCGACCTCGACCGGCGAAACCTGCGCCTGGCCGCCACCAACGCCACGATCGCCTCGACCCACGCGGTCGGCCTGATGTACGACGCGGCCGGCGGCAGCGCCGTCTACCGCACGTCCCCCCTCGAGCGGGTGTTCCGGGATGCCCACGTCGCCACCCAGCACGCCATGGTCGCGCCCCGCACCCTCGAGGTCCTCGGCCGGGTCGCGCTCGGGCTGCCCACCGACGCGGGCTCGTTCTGATCGAGGGGAGACCGCGGTGGCATCGACGGGCGACGGACAGCCGGCCCCGGATCACTCCGTCCGCGACGAGCTGCGGGCGTGGCTGGCCGCCCACCCCGACCCCTCGGCCTCGGACCTGGCCGAGGGGGGCTGGGTCGCACCGCACTGGCCGCTGCCGTGGGGACGTGGCGCCGACGCCGACGAGCAGCTCGCCATCGAGGACGAGCTGGCCCGGGCCGGCGTCACCCGTCCCGACAACCCGATCGCCCTGGGGTGGGCCGGGCCGACCATCGTGGCCGGCGGCACCGACCAGCAGCAGCGACGGTGGCTGCCGGGCATCCTCGACGGCTCCGAGCAGTGGTGCCAGCTCTTCAGCGAGCCCGAGGCCGGTTCCGACCTGGCGGCGCTGCGCACCCGGGCCGAGCGCGACGGGGACCGCTATGTGGTGAACGGCCAGAAGATCTGGAGCACCTGGGCCGACCGCAGCGACTGGGGCATCCTGCTGGCCCGCACCGACCCTGACGCTCCGCCCCACCGCGGCATCTCCTACTTCGTCGTCGACATGCGCAGCCCGGGCATCGAGGTGCGCCCGATCGTCGAGATGACCGGCGGCAACCACTTCAACGAGACGTTCCTCACCGACGTGGTCGTCCCAGCCGACCAGCGGATCGGTCCCGAGGGCGCCGGGTGGGCGCTGGCCAAGGTGACGCTCGGCAACGAGCGGGTCTCGCTGTCGGAGGGCGGCGTGCTGTGGGGCATGGGGCCGACGTCGGCCGAGGCCCTGGCCCACCTGCGCGACCTCGACCTCACCCACCCGGCCTCGCGCCGGCGCTACGCGGAGCTCTACACCGAGGCCCTGGTGCTCCGGTTGCTGGGCGACCGCGTCGTGGCCGGCGACCCGGGTCCCTTCGCGTCGGTGCGCAAGGCGATCGCCGACGAGCACGGCCAGCACGTCATGGCGCTGGTGAAGGACGTCGGCGGAGCCGCGGGGATGCTGGGTGTGCAGGACGCGACGGCCGAGGAGGTCGACGTGTGGCACTGGGGCTACCTGTTCTCCCGTGCGCTCACGATCGGCGGCGGGACCCGCGAGGTGCAGCGCAACATCGTCGCCGAGCAGCTGCTCGGCCTCCCGAGGGAGCCCCGCCCATGACCGACGAGCCGTTCGAGTGCCTGCGCATCGAGGAGGACGGCGACGTGCTCCGCGTCACCATCGACCGGCCGGGCGATCCGCTCAACGCGGTCGACGGCCGGCTGCACCACGAGCTCACCCGGCTCTTCCCGCGGCTGCAACGCGAGCGCGACGCCCGGGCCGTGCTGCTCACGGGTGCCGGCCGGGCCTTCTCGGCCGGCGGTGACTTCAGCTGGTTCCCCGAGCTGCAGGCGCCGGGCGCCCTCGAGGACCTGCGCCTCGACGCCCGCCAGATGATCTGGGACCTGCTCGACGTGCCGCTGCCCATCGTCTGCGCGGTCAACGGCCCCGCCGTCGGGCTCGGCGCGAGCATCGCCCTGCTGTGCGACGTCATCCTCATGGCCGAGTCGGCGACGCTGGCCGATCCCCACGTGCGGGTCGGCCTGGTGGCCGGGGACGGCGGCACCATCGCCTGGCCGCTGGCGGTCGGCCCGGCCCGGGCCAAGGAGTACCTGCTCACGGGTGATCCGATCGGTGCGGTCGAGGCCGAGCGCATCGGCCTCGTCAACCACGTCATGCCCGACGAGGCGCTCGAGGAGCAGTCGCTGGCGTTCGCGCACCGCCTGGCCGCGGCGCCGCCCCTCGCCGTGCGCCACACCAAGGCCGCGGTCAACAACTGGGTCAAGCAGACCGCGATGGCCTCGTTCGACCTGGCCACTGCGTCGGAGATCAGCACGTTCCGCTCCGACGACCACGCCGAGGCGCTCGCCGCCCTTCGCGACAAGCGCGCCCCACGCTTCACCGGGAGATGACCATGCGAGCCGATCGACCTGACGACGTGGGCCTGCTCGAGGGCCTCATGACGACCCGCGCCATGCGTCGCTACACCGACGAGCCGGTGACCGACGACGAGATCTGGACGTGCCTGCGCGCCGCGGTGCAGGCGCCGAGCGGCGGCAACATCCAGCCCTACCAGTTCGTCGTCGTGCGCGACCGCGACACCCGGCAACGCCTCGGCGACGTCTACCTGCGCGCGTGGGAGCGCTACGGCGCGGCGACCGAGGCGGCCATGGGCGACCGGTTCCCCGACGAGCGAGCTCGGCGGGCCTGGCAGCGCAACGTGGCCGCCTCGGACCACCTGGCCCGCCACCTGGGCGAGGCGCCCGCCCTCGTGCTCGTGCTGATGCCCGACATCGAGATGACGGTCACCGATGACGAAGGGGTGATGGACGTCGGCCCGACCTACGCGTCGGTCTACCCGGCGGTGCAGAACTTCGTGCTGGCGGCCCGGTCGCTCGGCCTCGGCACGGTGCTGACGACGGTCTACCGCATCCACGAGGACGAGGTCCGGGACATCTGCGGCATCCCGGACCGCTACCAGGTGGTGGCGCTCCTGCCGCTGGGACGGCCGCGAGGGACGTTCGGGGTGGCCCCGCGGGCACGGGGCGCCGAGGCCATCACCAGCTGGGACCGCTACGGCGAGCGCCGCCCGGCCCCATGATCTGAGCCCGGCGGATCGATGGGCAACACCTCTACGCTGCCCCGGTGACCGACTGGAGCACCGCCGCCTCGTTGGCGACCGCGGGAGGGACGCTCGTGCTGGCGCTGGCGACGTTCGCGTCGGTGCGCTCGGCCAACCGATCGGCTCGGGTCACCGAGCGGGCCCTGCTGGCCGGGATCCGACCGGTGCTGGTGCCGACCCGGCTCACCGACCCCACGGAGAAGGTCGGGTTCATCGACGGCCACTGGTTGAAGGTCGAGGGGCAGCTGGCGTCGGTGGAGGTCACCCCCGAAGCCATCTACCTGAGCTTCACCGTGCGCAACGTGGGCGCGGGCATCGGCGTGCTCGATCGGTGGGACCTCATCACCCAGGAGGTCGACGCGATGTCGACCTATCGCGACCCCGAGGACTTCACCCGCCTCTCGCGCGACATCTACATCCCGGCCGGCGACATGGGGTTCTGGCAGGGGGCCTTCCGCGACCCGAGCGATCCCCGGTTCATCGAGGTACGGGAGGCCATCGAGCAGCGCCAGACGCTCCGGGTCGACCTGCTCTACGAGGACCACGAGGGTGGCCAGCGCACGATCAGCCGGTTCTCGCTGACCCCTGTAGGCGACGATCGCTGGCTGACCTCGGTCGCGCGCCACTGGAACCTCGACCGCGACGATCCCCGCTGACCTCGACGGGTGATGCCAACCCGGTGATGCTGGCCTGGTGATGCTGGCCTGGTGATGCCCGGGCGGCCGGACCGGGTGGGAGACTGCGGCGATGGGTGGGTCGACCGGCGGATGACGACCACCCAACCTCGCCCGACCGGCCGTGGTGACGTGCTGCGGACCGACGCACCCTTGGCCGACGCCGCTCCGGAGACGGGGCCGTCCCCCGACCACCCGCGTGAGCACACCGACGGCGCACCGCTGCTGCGCCATGTGCCCGCCCTCGACGGGCTGCGGGGCGCGGCGGTGGCCGGCGTGCTGCTGTTCCACGCCAACCTCCTGGTCGGCGGCTACCTCGGCGTCGACCTGTTCTTCGTGCTGTCCGGCTTCCTGATCAGTTCGCTGCTGCTGGCCGAACGGCGGGAGAAGGGCCGCATCGACCTGCGCCGCTTCTGGGCCCGTCGCGCCCGACGACTGCTGCCCGCCCTCGCCGGGTTGCTGGCCGGCATCGCCGTCTTCGCCCTGGTGTTCGCCGACTCGAACCAGCTCGGGCAGATCCGCGCCGACGGCCTGGCCACCCTGTTCTACGTCGCCAACTGGCACGCCATCTTCTCGAGGACGGGCTACTGGGACCTGTTCGTGGCGCCGTCCCCGCTCGAGCACATGTGGAGCCTGGCCATCGAGGAGCAGTTCTACGTGGTGTGGCCCTTCGTGGCCTTCGCCGTGCTGCGCCCCCGACGGGCGGCCAGCGGTGGAGCCGCCCGGGGACCCCGCCGGCTGTTCGTGGTGTCGGTGGTGCTGGCGCTGGCGTCGCTCACCACGATGGTGGTGCTCTCGTCGCCGGCGACCATCGAGCGGGTCTACCTCGGCACCGACACCCGCGCCGCGTCGATGCTCATCGGGGCCGCGCTGGCGAGCTGGTTGGCCTGGCGGGGTCCGGCGCGGTCGACCGCCGGCCGGGTCGCGGTCGAGCTGCTCGGCGTCGTCGGCCTGCTGGTGCTGGCCGTCGCATGGGGAAGGGTCGACGGCCAGACGATCGGCCTCTATCGGGGCGGGCTGTTCCTGTGCGGGCTGGCGGTGGCCGCGGTGATCGCCGCGGTGGCGCACCCCCGGTCGGGCCCGCTCGCCGCGGTGCTGGCGGTCCCTCCACTGCGCTGGCTCGGGATGATCAGCTACGGGCTCTACCTGTGGCACTGGCCGGTGTTCATCGTGCTCGACGAGCAGCGGGTCGGCCTCGAGCCGATGGCCCCTGTTCGGGGTGCGTCTGGCGGTGAGCCTCGCCTTCGCCCTGACGTCCTTCTACGCGCTCGAGCGCCCGGTCCGCCAGCGACGTGTCCCCACGTGGATGGCGCGAGCGTGGCGCCGCCTGACGCTCCGGCGATCCGCGGGCGCCGGCGCCGAGGGCCCGCTGCCGTCGGTGGACCGCCCCCGGTGGGCCCGTCACCCCTGGGTCATCGCCGTGCCGACGATCGCGGCGGCGCTGGTCGCGGCCCTGCTGGTGGCCACCAGCGGCGCCACCACCCCTGCTCCGCTCGCGGACACGGTGACCGCGGTGAGGGCCTCGCTCGACGACGTCGCCCCGCCGCCCGCCGCACCGGTGGCCGGCGCCCCACCGCGGATCCTGTTCACCGGCGACTCGGTGTCGTACTTCCTGGCCCAGGAGGTGCTGGCCCGACAGGACGACTTCGGGATCGTCGCGGCGAGCGCGGCGCTGCCGGGCTGCCGCTTCACGCCGGGCCGCATCCGCCGGGCGGACGGCCAGGTGGTCGAGGACACGCAGTGGCCGATGTGCGACACGCTCTGGACCGAGGCGGTCGATCGCGTCCGGCCCGACCTCGTGTTCCTCACCGTGGCCGACCCCGGGGCCGTCGACCGCGAGGTCGAGCGCCAGTGGACCACCCCGTGCGACGAGCGCTTCGACCGGTACCTGCGCAGCAAGCTCACCGCCGCGGTCGACACGTTGAGCGCAACCGGGGCCGTGGTCGTCCTGGGCACCTCGGTGCGGGCCATGCCGACCTACGCCAACGGGGTGATTCCCGAGCACCTCGACTGCTTCAACCAGACGATCCGTTCAGTCGTGGCCGCCGACCCGCGGACGCGGCTGGTCGACGTCGACGGGTTCGTGTGTCCCGACGGCACGTGCACCGACGAGGTCGACGGTCGTCCGCTGCGGCTCGACGGCCTGCACTTCGTCGGCCCGGCGGCGGACTACGTCGACGCCTGGCTGGTTCCGCAGCTGCTCCAGCAGCTGCCGCCGGGTTGATCCGACCGCTCCCGCCCGGTCGATCGAGCCGATCGCCGGGTGCCGGTCAGGTACGCGACCCGGTGTTCAGGCGGCGCAGCAGATGGGCCCGGGCCGCGGCGTCGCCGGGGCCGTCGCGGTGCGCGAGCTCGTCGGCCACGGCGCGTCGGTGGGCCTCGTCGACGTTGCCGCCGTACTTGAACTTGGCCTTCACGTCGGTGGGCTCGAGCCGCAGGCCACGGATCTGGCCGAGCTTCGGGCCGTGCTCGACCGGGTCGACCACGTCGATGTCGGGCTGCAGCACCTGCAGTTGGCGGCGCAGCACCGCCGCCACCTCGGCGGGCTCGTCGATGACCTCGGCCCGGGCCGTGACCTGGACCGCGCCGTAGTAGGTGGTCGGGATGCCCAGGCGCGGGTCCTCGTCACCGATGGCCTTCCAGGCCGAGGGCACGAACGCCCAGTCGCCAGCCACGCTGAGCACCACGAGCGGGTTCTCGTCGATGGCGGCCCAGACCGGGTTGGGTCGGGCCAGGTGCAGCAGGACGTCGTCACCGTCGAGGACGAACTGGGTCGGCACGACGATCGGCACGTCCCGGCCACGCCCTGCGGCCACGAGGTGGCCGAAGCCCTGGGCCAGCAGGAACGACCGCCACTCGTGGTCGTCGACGGCGGCGTCCCAGCGGTGCACGAGCATGCCGCAGTATCGCCGCGGCACCCGGCCGCGCGCGGGCCATTTCCCCGCTGTGTGATCGAGCGCACGGAACTCGAGCGGCGATGGGGGCACGCTGGCGATCGGACCGGTCGACCGACCTCGTGCCGATGGGCGATACGCACGAGGCGTCGACCGGAACCGCGCTCACGGCCGGTGGTGGCGCCCTCGGCAGGACTCGAACCTGCGCCACCGCCTCCGGAGGGCGGTGCTCTATCCGCTGAGCTACGAGGGCAAGGGGGACGAGCGTAGCGCGCCGCCTCCCGGCCCCCGAATCGCTTGTCGGCCGGCCGGGGCCCATACCGCTTCGGAGCCGCCGAGAGGTGCCGGATAGGGTGAGGCTCCGCCTGTCGTCGCCCCGGCCGACCATCCCGAACGAGGAGCCCTGTTGATCCGCGACCAGCTCGCCGATGCCCTGCGCACCGCCCTGGACACGCTCGAGGTCGACCCGCTCCCCGACCAGATCCAGCTCGAGCGCCCCGCCCGGCGCGAGCACGGCGACTGGTCGAGCAACGTGGCTCTGGCCACGGCCAAGAAGGCCGGCCGCAACCCGCGCGAGCTGGCCCAGGCCGTGGCCGAGGTGCTCAACGCCGCACCTCCGACCCACGTGGTGTCGGTCGAGGTCGCCGGGCCCGGCTTCGTGAACTTCCGGCTGGCCGACTCGTGGCTGCACGACGTGCTGGCCGACGTCGTCGACCAGGGCGTCGACGGCTACGCCCGGCTCGACCTCGGCACCGGCACCAAGGTGATGGTCGAGTTCGTCAGCGCCAACCCCACCGGGCCGCTGCACGCCGGCCACGGCCGGGGGGCGGCCTACGGCGACTCGCTGGCCCGCGTGCTCGAGCGCTGCGGCTACGACGTGTCGCGGGAGAACTACCTCAACGACCGCGGCACCCAGATGCAGCTCTTCGCCGCGTCGCTGGCCGCCCGGCAGGCGGGCGAGCCGGTGCCCGAGGGCGGCTACAACGGCGAGTACATCGTCGAGTGGGCCGCCGAGATCCCGGTCGGCGCCGACATCCTCGAGTGGGGGGAGGCCCGGGCCGTCGAGGACCACCGCGAGACGCTCGGCCGGATGAACGTCCACTTCGACACCTGGTTCAGCGAGCGGTCGCTGGTCGACTCGGGGGCCATCGAGGTCACCCTCGACGACCTGCGCGTCGCGCGGCGTGGTCGACGACCGCGACGGCGCGGTGTGGCTGCGCAGCATCGACTTCGGCGACGACAAGGACCGGGTGCTGGTCAAGAGCGACGGCGAGTTCACCTACCTGCTGCCCGACATCGCCTACCACCGCGACAAGTTCGCCCGCGGCTTCGACCTGCTCATCAACGTGTGGGGCGCCGACCACCACGGCTACGTCGCCCGCATGAAGGCGGCCATGCAGGCGCTCGGCCACGATCCCGACGAGCTCGAGGTGCGCCATCGTGCAGCTCGTCGCGCTGATGAAGGGCGGCGAGCCGGTGAAGCTGTCGAAGCGGGCCGGCGACATCGTCGAGCTGGCCGACGTGCTCGACGAGGTCGGCCCCGACGCGGCCCGGCTCACCTACCTGCTGCAGTCGATCGACAGCCCCCAGACCTTCGACATCGACGTGGTCACCAGCGAGGGCAACGACAACCCGGTCTTCTACGTGCAGATGGCCTACTCCCGCATCCGGTCGATCAAGCGGGTGGCGGCCGAGCGCTCGGTCGACCCGGGTGCCGTTCGCCGAGGCCGACCTCGCCCTGCTGACCCACGAGCGCGAGCTCGAGGTGCTGCGGGTGCTGTCGACGCTCCCCGAGGTCGTCGCCGCCGCGGCCGCCGACCGGGCCCCGCACCGCATCACCACCTGGGTGCGGGAGCTCGCCGGAGCGGTGCACGGCTTCTACCACGACTGCTACGTGCTCGGTGAGGGCGTCAGCCCCGAGCTCACCCAGGCCCGCCTGTGGCTCGTCGAGGCCGCCGAGATCGGACTGGCCATCGGCCTCGACCTGCTCGGGGCCAGCGCGCCCGAGTCGATGTGACGGACGGGTCTCGCCGGGACCGATGAGCGCGCTCCCGCCGTACCTGCTGCCCGACACGTCCACGGTCGGGCCCGAGGGCCAGCTGATGATCGGCGGCTGCGACACCCTCGAGCTGGCGGCCGAGTTCGGCACGCCGCTCGTTCGTCTACGACGAGGCCCACCTGCGGGCCCGCTGCCGCGAGGCGGTCGAGGCGTTCGGCCCGGGGTCAACTACGCCACCAAGGCGTTCCTGTGCCGGGCCATGGCCCGGCTGGCGGTCGAGGAGGGCATGAACCTCGACGTGTCCACCGGCGGCGAGTACCACGTGGTCCGGTCCGCCGGCGTCCCCGCCGATCGGCTCGTGCTGCACGGCAACAACAAGTCGTCCGACGAGCTCCGCCTGGCCATGGCCGAGGGGGTCGGGCGCATCGTCGTCGACTCGTTCGACGAGATCGACCGCATCGAGGCCCTGGTCGCCGAGGGCCTGCCGGTGCCGTCGGTGCTGGTGCGCATCACGCCCGGGGTCGAGGCCCACACCCACGAGTTCGTGCAGACGGGCCAGAACGACTCGAAGTTCGGGTTCGGCGTGGCCTCGGGGGCGGCGGCCGCGGCGTTGGCACGACTGTCGGCGTCGCCCGCGGTCGACCTGGTCGGGATGCACGCCCACGTCGGGAGCCAGGTGTTCGAGGCCAAGTTCTTCGAGTTGGCGGTCGAGGTGCTGGCCCAGTTCTTCGGTGACTACGACCTGCCCGAGCTCTCCATCGGTGGGGGTCTCGGCGTCGCCTACGTGCAGGGCGAGGAGGCGCCGTCGATCGAGCAGTGGGGCGCCGCCATCCGTCGGGTCTGCCGCCAGACCGGCCTCCAGGCGGCCGTCACCGCCGAGCCGGGCCGGGCCATCGTCGCCGCGGCCGGCGTCACGCTCTACACCGTGGGCACGATCAAGGACCTTCCCGGCATCCGCACCTACGTCTCGGTCGACGGTGGCATGAGCGACAACCCCCGGCCGGTGCTCTACGACAGCGGCTACGAGACGTTCCTGCCCCGTGACGTGCTGGCCGACCGGCCCCGCACGGTGCGGGTGGTGGGCAAGCACTGCGAGTCGGGCGACCTGCTCGTTCGCGAGGCCAGCGTGCCCGACGATCTCGCCGTCGGCGACATCCTGTGCACTCCCGTCACCGGCGCCTACGGGCACTCGATGGGGTCGAACTACAACAAGATCCTGCGCCCGGCCGTGGTGTTCGTGCGCGACGGCGAGTCCCGTCTGGTGGTGCGACGCGAGACCTACGACGACCTGCTCCGCTGTGAGGTGGACTGACCCGTCCGCCGGGTGGGCACGGGCGGGTCAGGGCGGCGCAGGGACGACGTCGACCTCGTCGGGGCCCGCTCGGCGGTGGACGCGGGCGATGCCATGGCGCGGGGCGTCGGTGCTGACGACCGATCCCGGGAGGGGCTCGCCGGAGCGGGCCCAGCCGTCGAAGCGGCTCACCGTGCCGGTCGGCGGGTCGTAGAGGGCCGGGGTGTCACGGCCGTCGTCGTCCCAGTCGCCGAGCAGCAGCTGGTCGCCGGGCCGTCCGAGGGCGAAGCGGAGCCGCGCCCCCGACGGGTCGGGTCGTTCGGCTTCGGCCCGGTCGGGCCACCAGAGCACCGCGACCGTGCATCCGGCGCCATCGGGATCACCAGGCACGGCCACCGCTCCGGGCGGCACCTCGCTCGACGAGCCGGGACACGGCTCCCGCTCGGCCTCGGGATCGCCATCGCCCCCTTCGCCCCCGGCGCGGGTGCCGGGAGTCGACCGGGCGGCCGATGGAGCCGCCGGGCGGGGCCAGGCCACGACCATGACGACCAGCACCAGAGCGAACGCGGCCGTGGCGGCGACCGAGATGGCCGCGGTCTGCCGGCGCGATCGGGTTCCACTTGTCGATCGGACGGCCGATCCGCGGGGCGAGGGCGGCTCGGCGACCGACGGCATGTCGAAGTCCCGGGTGGTCGGGCCGGGACCGGGACCGGGGTCGGGCGAGACGACGGCGTCGCGGAAGCGGGGCGGCGGTGGACGATCGGGCCGGGACGTCGCGGCGCCGAGTGCCTGTTCGAGATCGGACGCGGTCGGGCGTCGCGTCGGGTCGGGGCTGGTCGCTCGTCGGACCAGGCGCTCGATCACGGGGTCGGGACCGGCGTCGGCCCCCGCCTCGGCAGCAGCGGGATCACCCGCCGGTGTTGCCGGCGGCAGGCCCAGGGTCGCCGCCAGGACGGACCCCAGGGCGAACACGTCGGCCGCCTGGTCGACGGGGCCACCGCTCACCACCTCGGGGGCGAGAAAGCCGTCGGTTCCTCGCCGTCGCTCGTGGGGCGGGTCGTCGGCGCGGCGCGACTCGCCCAGGTCGGCGAGCCACCACGTGCGATCGTCGGCCCGCAGCACGTTGCCGGGCGAGATGTCGCCGTGGACGAAGCCGGCGGCGTGCAGCGCGGCCAGAGCACCCGCCACCTGGCGGGCCAGGGCGGTGACGGCGTCGGCATCGAGGGGAGTGGAGCCGATGGCGTCGGCCAGCGACCCGCCCCGGGCCCAGGCCAGAACCAGGCCCGCCTCGGTCCGAGGCACGGGCTCGGTGCCGAATCGGCGGAGTCGGCCCCGCTCCGCCGGGATCTCGAGCAGCTCCACCATCGGCACCAGCGCGGGGTGGGCCACGGTCGAGAGCACCGCGGCTTCGCGGCGCAGGCGCCGGTCGACGAGGGCGCGCCGCTCCGCCGTGAGGCCCGGGGCCGCCAGCTTGACCGCGACCCGTTCGTCGCCCGGGAGTCGCCGGGCCCGGTGCACGACGGTGTCCCGGCCGACGCGCACCGGCTGCTCGAGCACGTAGTCGAGGACGGTCCTCACGATGCGGCCTCGATTCGATCGATCACCCGCCTGGTCTCGGGCGTGGCGATCTGGATGAGCTCGACGTCACCGTCGGTCACGAGGTGACCCCGGCCGATGCCGCGGCTCTCGACGTCACGGGGGAGCCGAACGCCCCAGAGGTCGCCGTCACGGTCGGGGTCGGGCCGCAGCGCCAGGCCCCGGCCCGACGATCGCAGGCCCGACGTCCAATGCCCGTAGGCCACCCGCAACCGTTCGGCCCGACCGGCGGCGATGACGTGGAAGCCGGCGCGGGTCGACGTCACGAGCGTGGCCATGGCCGCCGGGGCATCCTCGACGAGGTCCGCGTCGTCGACCAGGACGAGGGTGGTGTCGGCGTCACCCGCCCGGGCCAGGCCCGACAGCAACCCGGTGACATCGGTGACGACGGTGAGGCCCGGGCACTCGCGGAGTGGCGACGGTCGGGGTGTGAGGGCGATGACCTTCCCGCCCAGCCCAGGAGCGGGGGATCGCCCGTCGGCGCCGAGGATCGACTGGGCCAGCACGCGGAGTGCCGTGCTGCGGCCCGAGCGGGCGGGGCCGACGATCAGGGCGTGGTCGCCGCACTCGAGCTCGAGTCCTCGTGGTTGCAGGTCGCGATCGCCGATGCCGAGCGGGAGGACGAGGGTCTGTCGGCCACGGCCCGGATGGGCGACGCGGGCGCGAGGGAGCCGGACCGCCTCGACGTGGCTGGGCAGCTCGCCGACGGTCCGCGGCAGGCACCGGTCCCCGGTCGACCCGTCGACGAGCCGGCGGTCGGGGACCGGTGGGTGCCGTCGCGAGATGGCGCGGACAGCCGTCGAGGGATGAATAGCCCGGGCCACCTGCACCTCGATGCCGGCACCCTGGCCCACGAGGCCGCGACCGGGCACCAGGCGATCGGCCGCGGCCGGCGGCCCACCGGGCCGCAGCCCGAGGGCGGTGAGGTCGAACGGGTCGGGCAGGTGCAGCACCAGTCGTTCCGTGGAGCGCGACGCCATCGCGGCCGGGATCGTGCCGGGCCGATCGCCGGTGACCGCCAGGTGGATCGCCACCGCCGGACCCTCACGGAAGACCCGGTGCAGTGCGTCGACGACGGGGTGTCCGGCGAGGTCGTCGAACCGGCGGAGCAGGCCGGGGAGGTCGTCGATGAGCACCACGACGACCGGTCGCCGCGACCGACCCTCGGCCCGTCGTCGATCGACCTCGTCGGTGAGCATCCTCACGAGTCGGGCCTGTCGTCGCCGGTCGTCGGCATCGATGACCGCTCCGACATGGGGCAGGCCGCTGAGCACCCCCAGCCCGGCGGAGCCGTCGGCGACGCCGTAGAGGTGACCGTCGGTCGGTGCGAGCCGATGGGCGAAGGCGAGCGCCACGGTGACGAGAGCCGTGGTCGTCCCACTGCCGGGCATGCCGAAGACGAGCAGGTTGCCACGCCCGACGTGCCAGGCCCACGGCCGTTGGCGCTGACGGGCGGGCTCGTCGGCCAGCGCCAGCGGCAGCACCAGGCCGTCGGCTCCGGCGCCGTCGCCCTCGCTGGGGCCCGAGCTGTCTCTCGCCGAATCGTGGTCGCATCGCCCGAGTCGGCCTCGTCGGGCCCATCGAGGGCGTCGAGCTCGACCGTGGTCGGGAGCGGCGGGAGCCAGGGCGTGTCGGGGGAGGGGACACCGCTCTCGGCCGCGGCCTCGGTGATGCGCTCGACGAGCGAGCGGAGCTGTTCCGGCTCGGTGAGCGCGGCCTGGAACGGCACCAGCTCGTCGTGGCCGAGCCGGGCGACCGCCCGACCGGGACGATCGCGCGGCAGTCGGGCCGCGGCCGGGTCGTCGACGACGTCGGTCGACTCGGCTCGGTCGAGCATCCGCAGCGCGATGCGCAGGTTGGTGTTGGTGCGGATGCGGTCGTTCACCGCGCCATGAGGTCGCTGGGTGGCCAGCACGAGGTGCACGCCGAGGCTGCGACCGCGCTGAGCCACGTCGACCAGGGCATCGAGGAAGCCCGGGAGCTCGGCCGCGAGCGTGGCGAACTCGTCGATGACGACGACGAGCCGGGCGAGCGACGGCACTGGGCCGTTGGCCAGGTCGGCCACGCCGGCCCGGCGCAGGATCTGTTCGCGCCGGCGGATCTCGGCGTCGAGCGACACGAGGGCGCGCGTGGCCAGGTGCTGGTCGAGATCGGTGACGAGGCCGACGGTGTGGGGGAGATCGGCGCAGGCGTCGAACGCGCTGCCGCCCTTGTAGTCGACGAGCAGGAAGGACACCGCGTCGGGCGGGTGGTGCAGGGCGAGGGAGAGCACGAGGGTGCGCAACAGCTCGCTCTTGCCCGATCCGGTGGTGCCGCCGATCAGGGCGTGGGGCCCATCGGCCACGAGGTCGAGCGTGAAGGGCTCGACCGTGGCTCCCCGACCTGGAACCGCCCCGACGGGTGCGCGCACCGCGGCGGGGGTGCACCGGGCCCGCCGCCAGCGCTCGACCACGGCGGCGGTCGTCGTCGGCCCGACGAGCTCGGCGGTCGTGACCCGGTCGGGCAGGGCTCCGGACCCCGATGCGACCTCCGGGTCGCGCTGGCGGCCCAACGAGGCCCCCCATGCCTCGGCGATGGCGACCGAGATGCCGGTGGCCAGCACGTGGTGCAGGACGGCCCCCGTTCCGGGTGTGCGGACGTCGGCTCGCCCGTGGTCATCGATCAGCTCGACGACGGTGCTGCACCACGACGGCAGCTGCTCGATGGCGTCGGCCCCCACGAGCGCGGATCGGCGCTCGGCGGGCTGCTCGGGCCGCAGGAGCCCGGCGAGCACCTCGATCAGGTCGGCGGCCGCCGCATCGGGCACCACGACCAGATCGAGCGGCGACGGGGAGTCGGTGTCGGCACCGGCAGGGTGGTGCGCGTGCGGGAGCCGGGAGGCGAAGGACCACTCGTCCTCACCATCGTCGGCATCGTGGCTCGGGCCGGGTCGACCGGCTGCGCGGAGAGGACCGGCGGTCAGCGTGCGGACCGAGAGGTCGCACGGGCCGTGGAGGGTGGCCATCTGGCAGACGAGCGCACGCAGCACCGCGTCACGCGCCAGCCGGGGGCCGACGACACCGATCGCCCGGCCGGGGCCCAGCCGGGCGACGACCGGCGCGTCGGGCATCGGTCCGATGGCGTCGAGCATCGACTGGATGCCCGCGGGGATCGGTGCCGTGGGTGGGGGCCACGGCCACCAGACCTGGTGGGCCAGACCGAGTGAGACCTCGAAGGCGTCGGGGTGATCGGCCCGTCGCTCCCACAGCCGGCTGCCTCCGTCGGCCCACCGCCGCAGCGTGGCCGGGTCCGGGTGAGCGAGCCGCCGGCTCTGCAGCTCGGCCGAGTGGCGAGCGCGGGCCTCGAGCTCGAACGCGGCCAGCGAGAGGCGGCGGACTCCGGCCGATCGATGGTGCCGGCGCCGATCGCGCCAGCGCCGCTCGAGCCACGAGCCGATCATCACCGTTGGTCCCATCAGCGCGAGCACGGCCATCAGCGGGCTGAACAGCACGGCTGTCACCGCGGCGAACGCCACCGGCCCGAGCAGCACGGCGATGCTGAGCCCGCCCGCGCCCCGGGGGTGGCCCGGGCGGTCGGCCGGGAGCTCGAGCGCAGGCGGCGGCGCCGGCCGGGCGGAGCGGGGAGGCCGGTTGAACAGCCGCGACGGCGGGTTCGGAGCCGTCGGAGCCCGACGGGGGAGCGGTGCGGGCCCGTCACGCAGGTCGAGGGCGACCGCTCCCAACTCGACCACCGCACCGGGGGCGATCGGGGTGGAGGGGAGCACTCGACGACCCTCGAGCCGGGTGCCGTTGCGGGAACCGATGTCGGTGAGCTTCACCGCGTCGGCCGCGACCTCGAGCGTGGCGTGGTGACGTGAGACCGTGGGGTGGGCGAGGTGAACGGCGTGGCCGGGGTCGCGTCCGACGACGACCGTGCTCTGGAGCACCGGCAGATCGATGGTGCGGCCGGCGTCGAGACCCCCGACGACGGCCACGTGGCGAGGCGGCGCGGCCTCGGGAGGGTCGTCGCCTGTGGTGGGGGAGTGCATGACGGTGTCGTGGGGATCGGGATCGGTCGAGAGGTTCGGGCCTCCGGCGTCGGAGCGGAGAGGAGGGGTGCGGCGACGCCGGAGACCCGAGGTCTCGGGTTGCTCAGGCGTCGACGCCGTTGAGCACCAGGTTGGACCGACGGCGGTTCTCGTCGACGTAGCGCGACTGGTCCCGGAGGGCCTGGGTGAGCTGGCGCAGGTTCCTCACGTAGACGCCGTCCCACTCGCCCCGGAACTGGTCGGCCAGCCGGCCCTGCCAGTGGACGGCACCGGGCGCGCCCGCCGTGCCCACCAGCCGCGAGATGTCCCCGATGAGTTGGTCGACCTCGGCCGCCTTCTGCTCGAAGGTGCGTTGCAGCTCGACCATCTGGCTGAGGTTGACGCCGACGGTGTCGGTGGTGGACATGGCGAAGCTCCCTGGGGTGGGTGGGTAGGTGCCAGCAACGTAGAGTGGGGAATACGGAAAAGCAAGGAAAAATATTGAAAGCAGTACCATGGGCTGAGAAGGTGTCCCCATGCCACCCGATCCCGGCGATCAGAGCCCCGGCCCCGGTGCACCCGCCGGGGCCGGGTCACCGCTGCCTGCCGAGTCGGTCGTCAGCATCGATCCGGCCAAGGTGCTCGTCCTGGCCGGCGCGTTGGGCTCCGCGGCCGATCGGGCCGACTGGATCGCGGGCACCGTTGCCGCGATCGTCACGGGGGTCGGCGAGGACGCGGACGTGATCCGTCCGTTGCACGGGTTCGCAGCGTGGTGCGACGTGGAGCGATCCGCGGTCCGCGTGGCCGCCGAGACCATCCTGGCCTTCGAGGGCGGTGGCGCACCCCCGTGGCTCGCCGATCTCGGCGTCCACCACGCCCCCGACCTGGCCGAGTTCGCCGACCCGGTCGCCGCGGTCGATGCGGCGGCGGCCGCCGTGGCCGCGGTCGGGTCCGACGACTCCGGGGCCTTCTGCGACGTGGTCGAGCGGTGGCAGGCCGACGCCGTGTTCGCCGCAGTGCTGATCGATCGGCTCGGCGCCGGCTTCATCGCCGATGCCGTCGACCACCTGGCCGCCCTGATCGGATCGGGCCTCGACGACGAGCGCCACCTCCAGGAACGGCTGGTCACGGGTTTGGCCGCCACGCTGGACACGGCGCGCCGCACCGGAGGCACCGACCTCTCGATCGCGGACCTCGTCGGCCACCTCCCCACTCGACCGCCGGGTGAGCTCGGGCTGCTCTTCCTCGGCCCCACCGTGTTCGACCCCGAGTTCCTGGCCGACGCGGTCGATCAGCTCGTCGAGGCGCCGGTCGGCGTCGCCGTCGACGACGGCATGTGGGTCGCCGCGGGTGCCGTCGACGGCGAGCGCGACGCCCGCGACTCGACGACGCTGGTGCTGCAGGCACTCGCGCGCAACCCGGCGGCGTCGACGCAGGTGCTGCTCGCCGCCGACCTGCAGCGACTGCTGGTCGACACGCCCTACCGCGACGGCGGTTCCGCGCTGGCCCGGGTGCTCGACGTCGGCACCGACCCGCTTCTGGGCGACCCGCTCGCGCCACGGGCCGCCCTCGCCATCATCACGTGGGTCACCGATCGGGTCACGCTCGACCAGGGTGACCTGGCCGAGGCTCCCCGTCTCGGGGCCAACTCCCAGGCCGGTCTGGGGCAGGTGGCCGCGCACTACATCGGTTCGTTCCGTTCCGATCACCACGACGACATCGAGGTCGAACCGGCATCCGATCAGCTCCGCGCCCAGATCAGCAGCGAGCAGGCCGACCGGTTCCTCGTCTACGTCGCGCGGCAAGAGGACGCCGCCGACACGATGCGGGCCGCCCTCATCGACTGGGCCGCGGCGGGTGTCGCCCGCGTTGCTCCGCGCCAGCCCGTCGACCTGCGCCCGTTCACCGTGATCGGCGACGTCGGCCGTCGCGTCTCCGACGCGGTCGAGCTGGCATCGGTCTCGTGGGCCGCCCGGCCCGACCGACGGCGCGAGGGCGACCGGTTCCTGTGGGATCAGGTGGCGAACGTCATCTCGAACTGGGACCCGACGAGCGTCGGGGTGACGACCGTCGGCGAGGGCGTGGTCGACCGCTTCGTGCCCAGCGGCCACGCCCAGCTCGACATGGCACGACGAGGGCCGCGCCGCGAGTCGGGCGACCAGCTCCGTCTCGAGCAGGTGGCCGCGGCCGCGCTCTGGGCCCACCGGGCCGACAACCACCTCTTCGACGACGCACCGCCGCCACCGGAGCTGCTCGACGGAACTCGCCTGCGGTCGATCGTCGAGATCGAGCGGGTCGGCGCGGTCGAGCTGTTCGACGGGTGGCTCTCGACCCTGGCCGACCGCGGGATCGGCCCGCTCGATCGCCTCGCCGCCGAGTTCGGCTCGACCGGGGCGAGGCCCACCCACTGACACCGACCGCACGACCGACGCCGGCCTGGGTGGGAGCGGTGGGTGACCGCTCCACCTCTTCATGTGATTTCTTTGTGTTTCCGTGGTTTCCCTTGCAGTCGAACATTCGTTTGTGTAGGGTGTGGGGGTGACCAGCGCAGCCCCCACCACCACCTCGACGTCGTCGCTCAGCGATGTCGGGCGGGTGGTCGGGGGATGGTGCGACCGGACCGATCCGGCGCTCTACACGGGGGCGGAGGCGGCGGTGGCGGTGGAGCGGTTGGCTCGGGTGGTGCGCCGGTTGCAGGCCAAGCAGGCGTCGTTCGCGGCGCGGGTGGAGGAGTGCCACAGCCAGCCAAGGCAGTTCGTGTCGTGTGATGACTACCTGGCTCGGGTGAACGGCAGCTCGCGTGGTGACGCGAAGCGGGCGATCGACACGGCGCGCCGCCTGAAGCAGGCTCCGGGCGCGGCGTCGGCGGCGTTCGAGCAGGGCGATCTGTCGGTGGGCGAGGCGAGTGAGATCGCCGCGGCCGTCGTGCTCGATCCGTCGGCGGAGGGTGTTCTGGTGGCCAAGGCCACCTCCACCCATGATCTGGCCGAGACGAAGGAGCGGGCTCGCAAGGTGCGGGCGGCGGCTCGGCGGGGGGAGGATCCGGCGGTGCGTCGGGCCCGGGTGCGGGCCAAGCGGCGGTGGTCGGAGTTCGACGACGACGACATGAAGGCCATCGCGGCGCGGTTCGCACCGGAGGACTGGGCCCGGATCGCGCCCGTCGTCGACGCCTACACCCGGGCCGTGTTCGAACGGGCCCGCCGGTTGGGGTTGCGCGACCCGCACGAGGCCTACCGGGCCGACGGCGTGCTCGCCGCGTTGGCCGCCGCCGGCGAAGCCCTCGGCATCGACCTGACGACCCCTACCACCAAGGCGACCACGCCGACCGAGCCCACCGCGACTGCGGCCGCCCCCGCCGAGTCGACGGGGACTGCTGCGACCTACGCCGAGTCCACGGGGACTGTGGCCACCACCAAGCTCACCGCGGACTGCGGCCACCACGGTCGAGTCCACCGGGACCGAGTCCACCGCCGCCGAGTCCACGGGGACGGCGGCGACCGACACCGAGTCGACGGGGACTGCGGCAACCGCCGAGTTCGCCGGGATCACGGCCACCGACGACGACCCCGCCGGGACGGCGGCGACGGAGTCTCCGCCCGATCCGCCCGATCCGCCCGATCCAGCCGATCTCGATGAGCTGTTGGGGGTGCGACCGAGCCGGGTCAAGTGGAACGTGACCGTGTTGGTCGACGCCATCGCTCTCCAACGCGGGTATGCGACGGCGTCGGAGACGTGTGAGATCCCCGGGTTCGGGCCCATCAACGTCGACGTGGCCCGCCAGATCCTGCCCGACGCCCTCGTCGACGTCCTGGTCCACGATCTGGTCGACATCAAGGCCTACGCCACCCTCACCCGCTACCGCCGCGTCGCCCTCGACAAAGCCCTGCAGGCCCGGGACCGACGCTGCGTCGTCCCCCGATGCAAACGCCGAGGCCACCTCCAGGCCGATCACCGCCACGACCACGCCAAAGGCGGCCCCACCTCCTATGACAACCTCGCCTTCCTGTGTGAGGTCCACCACCACGAAAAGACCCACCAAGGGGCCCGCCTCGAACGCGTCGATGACGAATGGCACTGGTACCCGCCACCACCGGCCCCCGGCCAACCCCGCCCACCACCAGGATCGATCCCCTGGCGGGCCAAGGTCGGCCAACACCTCACCGCCTTCGACCTCACCAACCCCCCACCACCAAACGAACCCGGACCCGACGCCGACCCCACCCTGCCCTTCGGGTGAGCCGGCACCCCGGCACCCGGCGGTCCGCCCAATCGGCCAGGGTCTGCCAGGCAGGGTCTGTCAGGCAGGCCGGCAGTCGGTGCCGATGCCACGTGCTCGAGGTCGAGGCTGACCATGCGGATGGCGTTGCCACGGCCGCTTGGAGGTGGTCTCGTCGTCGAGGCCGCCGTTCAGGTCACCGCCCGCCGCGCCACGCCCACCAGACGGGGTCGTCGGCGGTGCCGGCCGCCTCGACGGCACTGGCCCGCGCCTCGAGCCGTCCGGCCAGCGCCAGCAGCTCGTTCACCAGGTCGAGCCCACCGCCGGGTGCGTCCGGGTGACCGAGGCGGGCGCCCCATCGGCCGAGGTCATCGCCGAACCGCGTGGCCACGGCACCCTGCCAGACGTCGGGCCGGTGGTAGGCAGCCAGATCGTGCGCCAACGACGGGATCTCGACCACGACTCGACGCAGGGCCGCGGCGGCCTCACGCCACCTGGGCGCCGCCGACGCAACTGCGCCGGCGAGCGGACCCGGCGGCAGGGTCCAGGGTGGTATGGGATCAGAACTGACTGACATGGGTGAAAACCTATGGAAAGACACCGCAACTGTCCAGGGAAGGGTTGTTCCACTCCACGCCCAATTCGGATCGACCGGTCCCGCACGGCAAGTACCGTGTGGGGGTGAACGGGTCCCCGGTACGCGTCGGGCTCCTCGGCTGCGGGACGGTCGGGTCAGCCCTCATCCAGCTGGTGCAGGAGCAGGCCGACGGCATCGAGGCGCGCACCGGCATGCGGCTCGAGATCGTGCGGGTCGCCGTCCGCAACGCGTCGAAGGACCGGGGCGTCGACCTCGCTCGCGATCGCTTCACCAACGACGCCGCGTCGGTCGTGACCGATCCCGATGTCGACGTCGTCATCGAGGTCATCGGCGGCATCGAGCCGGCCCGCCAGCTGATCCTCGACGCGCTCAAGGCGGGCAAGCCGGTGGTGACCGCCAACAAGGAGCTGCTGGCCAACCACGGTGGGGAGATCTTCGCCACGGCCGAGACGTCCGGCGTCGACGTGCTGTTCGAGGCAGCCGTGGGCGGTGGCATCCCGCTCGTGCGCCCGCTGCGCGAGTCGCTCTTGGGCGAGCCGATCGACCAGGTCATGGGCATCGTCAACGGCACCACCAACTACATCCTCACCCGCATGACCGAGGCCGGCGTCGACTACGCCGAGGCCCTGGCCGAGGCCCAGGAGCTGGGGTACGCCGAGGCCGATCCCACCGCCGACGTCGAGGGCTACGACGCCGGCGCCAAGATCGCCATCCTCGCCAGCATCGCCTTCGGGGCCAGGGTGGTCGCCGGCGACGTCTACCACGAGGGCATCTCCGGCATCACGGCCGACGACATGAGCTTCGCGGCCCGCAACGGCTACGTCGTCAAGCTGGTGGCCATCGCCGAGAAGATCGTCTCCCCCCGCGGCGGCACCGCCGGCAGCACCGAGCTGGCCGTGCGGGTGCACCCGGTGATGCTGAGGTCGACCCATCCGTTGGCGTCGGTTCGGGGCAGCTTCAACGCCGTGTTCGTGCAGGGCGCGGCGGTGGGCGAGCTGATGTTCTACGGGCGGGGGGCCGGCGGCAACCCGACCGCCAGCGCGGTGCTGGGCGACCTCATCGATGCCGCCCTCAACCTGCGCAAGGGCTCGAGCGCCAGCGTCGGCGCCCTGGGCGAGGTGCCGATCCGACCCATCGACGAGCTCGTGTCCGAGTACTACGTGCACCTCGACGTGGTCGACCAGCCCGGCGTGCTGAGCGCGGTGGCCGGCGTGTTCGGCGCCCACGGGGTCTCCATCAGCTCGATGGAGCAGGAGGGCCTGGGCGACGAAGCCGATCTGGTGTTCATCACCCACCGGGCGCTCGAGCGCGACGTGCAGGCCACCCTGCGCGATCTGCGGGAGCTCGACGTCGTCCACCACGTCGGCAGCGTGATCCGCGTGCTCGACGACGAGCCCGACCTCACCCCGTGAGGAGGAGGCGATGAAGTACGTCAGCACCCGCGGCGCGGCGCCCGTCCTCGAGTTCGCCGACGTGCTGCTGGCCGGGTTGGCCCGCGACGGCGGCCTCTACGTGCCCGACTCGTGGCCGGAGCTGTCGCTCGAGGCGATCGCCCGCTACGCCACCACGCCCTACGCCGAGGTCGCGTTCGAGGTGATGTGGCCCTTCGTCGACGGCAGCATCGGCGCCGACGACTTCGCCGCGCTGGTCGACGACGCCTACGCCACCTTCGATGACCCCGCCGTGGTGCCGTTGCGCGACCTGGGTGACGGCATGTGGCTGGCCGAGCTCTTCCACGGCCCGACCCTCGCCTTCAAAGACGTCGCCCTCCAGCTGGTGGGCCGCCTCTTCGATCACGAGCTCAGCCGCCGGGGCGAGCGGGTCACCATCGTCGGGGCCACGTCGGGCGACACCGGGTCAGCCGCCATCGAGGCCTGCCGGGACCGCGACTCGATCGAGATCGTCATCCTGCACCCCGCCGGTCGGGTGTCCGATGTGCAGCGCCGGCAGATGACCACGGTCGACTCGCCCAACGTCCACAACTTCGCGGTCGAAGGCACCTTCGACGACTGCCAGGACCTGGTCAAGGCGCTCTTCGCCGACGAGCCCTTCCGTGACCGGGTGAAGCTCTCGGCGGTGAACTCCATCAACTGGGCCCGGGTGATGGCCCAGATCGTCTACTACGTCAGCACCGCGGCCCGGCTCACCGGAGGTGCATCGCCGGTCGCGTTCTCGGTGCCCACCGGCAACTTCGGCAACATCTTCGCCGGCTACGGCGCCCAGCGGATGGGCCTGCCCGTCTCGCAGTTCGTGGTGGGCAGCAATGCCAACGACATCCTCACCCGGTTCCTCGACAGCTCGGTGATGGAGATGCGCGGTGTCGAGCCCACGCTCAGCCCGAGCATGGACATCCAGGTGTCGAGCAACTTCGAGCGGCTCCTCTACGAGCTCCTCGGCCGCGACGGTGTGGCCGTGGCCGAGACGATGCTCCGCTTCCGATCCGAGGGCCGCTTCACCCTCGAGCGCGACCTGCTCGGGCTGCTCGACGAGCAGTGGGCCGGGGCGAGCATCGACGATGCCGCCACCACCGCCATCATCGCCGAGCACCACCGGACGACCGGTGAGCTCATCGACCCGCACACCGCGGTGGGACTCGGGGCGGCCGTCGCCTGCCGGGCCGATCCCTCGGTGCCGATGATCACCATGGCCACCGCTCACCCGGCCAAGTTCCCCGACGCGGTCGAGGCCGCCACCGGCGTCCGCCCGCCCCTTCCCGATCGACTGGCCGACCTGTTCGACCGCCCGGAGCACTACGAGACCATCGCCGCCGACTACGACACGGTGCGTGACGCGGTCGAGACGGCCATCGCCTGAGCCCGCTGCCGTCGAGGTCGGCGAGGGCGGAGAGCGCCGGGGCCCGCCGGATCGCTACCGGTCGTGCAGGTAGCGCCTGACCTTGCTGACCGCGGACCGCACGGCTCCGAGGGTCTGTCGCTTCCGGCCGAGCAGGCCGGCCTCGGCATCGCTGACCCACAGGAGCTGATGGTTGCGTGAACGCCGGCCCGCATCGGAGGCGATGCGCTCGGCGAACAGCTGCTCCATCGCGGCCACCGCGGCCCGGCGATCGGCATCGGTGCCAAGGTCCCGCTTGCGCAGCGTGACGAAGAACTCGAGATCGCCGAACTCGGTCGGATAGAGCCGGGCGACCTCGAAGTCGATCAGCCCGAGGCGCACGGCCGTGGCGATGATCGAGCCGAACGACTCGGGGGTGAAGGTGCTGCAGTGGACATCGAGGTACTCGGCCGTGTCGCGCATCTCGAGGCACCGCTCCATCGCGAACTCGTCGGGATCGACGTCGCCTCGGCGGATCCGGTTCGGGTCGATCTCGTTCGGGTCGAGTCCGTTCCAGAGGTCGAGCGCGCTGACCTCGCCGAGGAAGTTGGCCTCGTGGTCGTAGATCTGCTGGTAGGTCGGTAGCTGCCGATCGGTCAGGTACGCATCGACGACCTGGCTCATCGTCGTGACCGGTCGGAGCGCATCGAAGGTGTAGCGCTTGTCCGGGAGCACCAGTGAGAGGACGCCACCCTCGGTGAGGATCTCCTCGACCTGCTGCAACCACCCGATGGGATTCGGGATGTGCTCGAGCAGGTGGGACGCGATGACGAAGTCGATCGGTGCGTCGGCACCGAGCACATCGGCCAGTCGCATGCCCGGCTTCCAGACGTAGTCGACATCCACGAACTCGCCGGCACGAGGCGCCGCGAGTGGATTGTCGGCGTACTTCAGCTGGAGCTCCTCCTTCGACGCATGATCGAGATAGCGAACGTTGGGGTTGTTTGGCAGGCGCGGGGTGTAGAGCGCTCCGATCTCGATCCCGACCATGGTCGGATCGATCAACTCGGAGTACTTCTCGACGACATCCACCGGCATCCCGAGGAGCGTAACGGATGGGTCGAGCGTGGTCGCCCGGGCGAGGGCGCCCCTATCGTGGCCCGATGGACCGAGTGCCGGCGGAGGGGTTGATCCGCTACGACGACGGCAGGGTGGGGTGTTGGTGGGCCGGTGACGACCCGCTCTACCGCGCCTACCACGACGACGAGTGGGGCCGACCGGTCACCGACGACGTCCGCCTGTTCGAGAAGCTGTGCCTCGAGGGCTTCCAGGCCGGCCTGGCGTGGATCACCATCCTGCGGAAGCGAGCGCGCTTCCGCGAGGTGTTCGCCGGCTTCGACCCCGAGACGGTGGCCCGGTTCGGGCCGGGCGACGTCGACCGCCTGCTGGCCGACCCGGGCATCATCCGCCACCGCGGCAAGATCGAGGCCACCATCGGCAACGCTCGGGCCTACCTCGAGCTGGCCGGCTCGGGTGTGAAGCTGAGCGATCTGGTGTGGTCGTTCGCCCCCGACCCGGCGGAGCGCCCCGGGCGCCTCGACTTCGCCGGCCTGACCGCGTTCACCACCACCGCCGAGTCGCAGGCGTTGAGCAAGGAGCTCAAGCGCCGCGGGTTCCGCTTCGTCGGGCCGACCACCGTGTACGCGTTCATGCAGTCCATGGGGTTGGTCGACGATCACGTGGCGGGGTGCGACGTGCCGCTGGCACGCCCGGGAGAAGTGCCGGCCCGTTTCCTGGCATGATCTCGCCATGAAGTACGTGGTGTGCGTGCCGGACGGCTGCGCCGACGAGCCCCTCGACGAGCTGGGCGGACGCACGCCGCTCGAGGTCGCGCACCTGCCGGCGCTCGCCGCGCTGGCGGCCCGGGGCGAGGTCGGCCGGGCCGGGGTCATCCCCGAGGGCATGCCGCCGGGCAGCGACGTCGGCAACATGTCGATCTTCGGCTACGACCCCGTCACCTACCACACCGGTCGAGCGCCGATCGAGGCCGCCGCCCTCGGGCTGCGCCTCGACTCCGACCAGGTCGCCTACCGGTGCAACCTCGTCACCGTCATCGACGACGTCATGGTCGACTTCGCGGGCGGTCATCCCTCCACCGAGGACGCGGCCAAGATCATCGAGGCCCTGCAGGAGGAGCTCGGTGGCGACGGGGTCGAGTTCCACGCCGGCGTGGAGTACCGCCACATCCTGGTGGTGCCGGCGTCGTGGGCCGAAGCCGACTGCACGCCTCCCCACGACCTCTCGGACAAGCCGATCGTGCTGCCCACCGGGCAGGCGGCGCCCGACCTGCGTCGGTTGATGGACGCTTCCCGCGAGATCGTGTCGCGCTTCGGGCTGCCGGCCAACCAGGTGTGGCTCTGGGGCCAGGGCTTCCAGCCGCAGATGCCGAGCTTCTCGTCGGTCTACGGTCTCGACGCCGCCCTGAGCACGGCGGTCGACCTCGTCCGGGGCCTCGGGGTGCTCACCGACATCGAGGTCGTCGACGTCGAGGGCGTCACGCCCGGATACGACACCGACTACGCGGCCCAGCTCGAATGCGCCCTCGACGCCCTGGCCGACGGGGCCGACCTGTTCATCATCCACGTCGAGGCCACCGACGAGGCGGGCCACGCCGGCGACGTGCACGAGAAGATCCGGGCCCTCGAGAACTGGGACTCGCTCATCCTCACCGGCCTCATCCCCGCTCTCGACCGCTTCGGCCCGTGGCGGCTGCTGCTCCTGCCCGACCACGCCACGCCGCTGCAGCTCAAGACGCACACCTCCGACCCGGTGCCGTACCTGCTCGTCGACTCTCGACACGCCGGTCCCGGTGGCGAGTACACCGAGGCCGCGGTGGCGGGCGCCCCCGTGATCGCCGGTCACGAGCTGATGCAGCGCCTCGTCGCCACCCGCTGATCACGGCGGTTCGAGCACTCGGCGGCAACCGCGTCGCGTCCCGCGACGTCCCGGCCGCCGAACCGTGCAGCCTGCAGGGACGCGCCGCGGCCCCCGCCGGAGGCAGGGGCCGCGGCCGTCGTTCCCCGCTGATGGAGGAGGGAGGGAGGGTCAGCCGGTGAACGACGGGTCGGTGTTCATGGCGTCGGCCGCGGGGGCCGGGGCCATGGTCGTCGGCGTGGCGGTCGTCGGGGTGCTGGCGGTCGGCAGGTCGACCAGGTTGGTGATCACCTGGAAGGGGTTCTGCTCGCTCGTGTCGGGCACGGCGCCGACGGCGAACACCTGCAGGAGCTTGCCGGCCGGCACGGTGACGCCGGGCAGGTCGAGCACGACGGTGTTCGGGTCGCCGGCGGGGGTGACGGTGAAGTCGTAGGCCGCGGTGGGCAGGTCGGCCGTGGCCACCTGGCCCTGGGCCAGGCCGCTGATGCCGGGCGCGCCGTTCACGCGGACGTCGACGGTGGGGGCGTTGGCGGCGTGGTAGACGGCGACGCGCCCGCTCCCGGCGGCGACCGCAGAGACGTCGTTGGCGTACACGGCCAGGTTGGGCGTGCCACCCGTGAGGTTGGCCACGACCGACACGTTGGCGCCGGCCGGGACGACGGCCCCGTCGAGCGTGATGGCGGTGGCGCCGGTGCACGGCGTGGGGTTGGCCACCTTCACCGTGAGGTCGTAGGTGCCGGCCGGCACCGAGATGGTGGCGACGCCCCCGAACGGCACGTCGGTGAGCAGGGCGGTGCTCCCGCCGGCGCAGACGTCGACGTTGCCGACGCTCGGGATGCCGTGCACGACCGTCACCGAGGCGGGCGCGTCGGCCGCGTTGGTGACCGATGCCAGGGTCGGCACCAGCGCGGCCACCAGCCCGACGGCGGCCATGGCCCCGAGGATCGTTCCCAGCTTCTTCTTCATCATCGCTGCTCCTGTCGTGAGTCGTTTACTGCTAAATAGGCTGCAGCTGTTCTACGGCGCGAGGTCGGCCGCGGATGACGACCCGGGGAACACGTCCCTGACCAGCACGAACAGCACGACCCGCGCCCTGCAGCCCCGTCGAACAGCAGTCGGGTTGCCGCGGCGAACGGAGCCCGGGTACGATCCAGCGGTCGTCGTTCGGGGGCTGAGCAGCGCAGTCGAGCTGCCAGTCACGACGAATCCCCGCCTCACTTCCCACCGGATGCCCGATGTCCGTCGGCGAGGCTCTCGCTGGTGGAGTGGCAGTCGCCCCTGGCGGCGGGCTCGCTCCACTCGGCGGCCCCAACCCTGTTCCTTGACCGTCGTCCCCGTGATCCCCCGGCCCCGATCGTCGTGATCGGACCCGCCCGGAGCCCGACCACCGGGACGTTCCACCACCGCCGGTTCGATCCGGCAGAAACGAGACAGCCGTGAGCGCGGACACACAGGAACTCGAACGCTCGGCGCTCGAGCGCAAGGACCGCGACGAGCTGCACACCATCGCGGTCGCCCTCGGCGGCAAGCCCGGCTCGAGGGCCAAGAAGGCCGACATCGTCGACCTCATCCTCGAGCTGGCCGGTGTCACCGCCTCGTCGGTGCCGACCCCGGACGGACCGGTTCCCCCGGAGACCGCGGCCACCGCCGAGGGATCCGAGGGCGCCACCTCCGCAACCAGGGCGCGCCGCAGCCGTTCCCGCGCCTCCGAAGCCCCGGTCGAGACCGAGGTCACGCCGGCCGAGCCGTCGGCCGAGACGGACACCGACGTCGGCGACCAGTCGTCCGCCGACACCGGCGTCGAGGTCGGCGACGACCGATCCGCCGAGGGCCCGGGTCGCCCGCAGGGCCGGGGTCGCAACGACCAACGAGACGACGAGGAGCCCGACGGCAACTCGAACCGCCTCCCGAACGATCGCAACCGGGGCCGCAACGGCAACGGCGAGGGGAACGAGCGAGAGCCCGCCGCCGCCCCGACCGATCGTGGCCAACAGGGCGGTCAGGGCCAGCCGGCGCACCCGAACCAGGGCCAGGCCGGCCAGGGCCAGGGCCAGGGTGAGGGGGAGCCGGGCAACCGCCGGCGCCGCCGTCGGGGCCGCGACCGCGCCTCGGACCGTCCCGACCAGGATCAGCCGTTCGTCGGCGAGCCGGTCGAGGTCGAGGGGCTGCTCGACCTGCGCGACGAGGGCTACGGCTTCCTGCGCCTCAAGGGGTACCTGCCGAGCAAGGACGACGTCTACATCTCGGTCAAGCAGGCCCGGCAGTTCGCCATGCGCAAGGGCGACCTGATCACCGGCGCCGCCCGCCCGGCCGGACGCAACGAGAAGAACCCGGCCATGCTGCGCATCGACACCGTCAACGGCGTCGACCCCGAGCAGTCACGGGAGCGGCCCCGCTTCGAGGACCTCACGCCCCTGTTCCCCGACGCCCGGCTCCGCCTCGAGGGGCCGAACGACGAGAACAACATGACGGCTCGGATCGTCGACCTCGTCGCGCCCATCGGCAAGGGCCAGCGTGGCCTCATCGTCTCGCCGCCGAAGGCGGGCAAGACCACGATCATGAAGCAGATCGCCCGGTCGATCGAGACCAACGACCCCGATGTCCACCTCATCGTGCTGCTCGTGGACGAGCGGCCCGAGGAGGTCACCGACATGCGTCGCTGGGTCAAGGGCGAGGTCGCGGCGTCGACCTTCGACCGTCCGGCCGAGGAGCACACCATGGTGGCCGAGCTCGTCATCGAGCGGGCCAAGCGCATGGTCGAGGAGGGCAAGGACGTCGTCATCATCCTCGACGGCATCACCCGCCTGGCCCGGGCCTACAACCTGGCCGCTCCCCCCACCGGCCGCATCATGTCGGGCGGCATCGACACCGGAGCGCTCTACCCGCCCAAGAAGTTCTTCGGCGCGGCCCGCAACGTCGAGGAGGGTGGCTCGCTGACCATCCTCGCCACGGCCCTGGTCGAGACCGGCTCGAAGATGGACGAGGTGATCTTCGAGGAGTTCAAGGGCACCGGCAACATGGAGCTGCGCCTCGACCGCCGCCTGGCCGAGCGCCGGATCTACCCCGCCATCGACGTCGACGCGTCCTCCACCCGCCACGAGGAGCTGCTGTTCGATCGCAAGCAGCTCCAGCAGGTGTGGAAGCTGCGGCGGGTGCTGTCGGCCCTGGCCGAGGGCAGCGCCGGCGGTGGCGCCGGCCTCGAGATGCTCATCGACCGGCTCGGCTCGTTCCGCACGAACGACCAGTTCCTGTCCGAGATCGCCAAGGCGCCGGCCGGCGCCTGACCGGTCGGGCCCCACGTTGCCGTCCCCCGGGTTTCCAGGCACACTGTGAGGCCCCCAACATTGCTCTGGAGCTCCTGATGAAGGCTGACATCCACCCCAACTACGTCGTGGCCACGGTTCGTTGCTCGTGTGGCAACACCTTCACGACCCGTTCGACCAGCCCCGAGCTCACGTCGGAGCTCTGCAACGAGTGCCATCCCTTCTACACCGGCAAGCAGAAGCTGGTCGACTCCGGTGGCCGCATCGACCGCTTCGAGCGTCGCTACGGCAAGCGCAAGGGCAAGGCTGCGGCCGACGCTCCGGCCGAGGCCACGGCCGACGCCTGAGGCCGGTCACCGTCCTGATCTCCGTTCGATCCGGTGCCCCGACGTCCGCCGGGCACCGGGTCGTTCCGCGTCCGGACCGGTGCCCACCCGTCGCCGACGTCCCTCGTCGCCACTGACCACCCCATGAGCCTCGATCCCGATCGTCGCCGCGCGGCCCTGTCGGCCAAGCTCGGCGCCCTCGTCGAGGGCCGCTGGCCCGCCGGCGGTCAGGCCGCGGCCCGTGAGAGCTCGGCCAATCCGGTCGGCGCCACCCTGCGTGAGGGATCGACCGGGTGGGTGCTGCTCGACGAGCGTCCCGAGCGGGGGCTGGGCACGGCGCTGGCGTGGGCCCGCCAGCAGCAGGTGGACGACCTGCACGTGCTGGCCGACGAGCAGGTCGGCATCCTGGCCCGGCGGGCCGCCGAGTTCGCCCGCCCTCCCCGGGTGTGGGCGATCGACGGCCGCGACCTCGCCGAGGCGACCCCGGCTCCCTTCCCCGCCGGTGCGGGTGCCGCCGCCCGATGCCGATGCCGCCGCCGACCTGATGCGTCGAGCCGGCATCGACGTCGTGGTCGAGCACGGGGTGATCACCGGTGAGGTCGCTGGCCTCGAGGTGGCGAGGGTCGTGGTCGACGAGCAGGGGGCCCGGGTCGAGGTCGGCGTGGGCCGCCACGACCGCGAGGCCTTCACCATGCTGCACGGCGAGATCCCGACGCCGGAGGCGCTGGCCTCGGTGATCGAGACCGTGCGGGGGTTCCGCCGGGTCGGAACCACGCCCCACCCCCTCAACCGGTTGGGAGCCGAGCGCTGGTTGCGCTGCCGGGTGATCGCCGATCCGTCCCTCGTGGGCGCCACCGAGCTGGTCGCGGTCGAGGGCACGCTGCCGCGCGACGGGGTCAAGGACGTCATGGCCGCGGCCGCCGTGGGCACGGGTGTCGACGGCGCTCCCGTCGTCGCCGTGGCCTCGGTCGGCATCGACCTCGATCTGGTCCCGACCGCGGCCGACGTGCGGTCGCGCGTGGCGCCCGGCGCCCGCCTGGTGCTGGTGCTGCCCGAGCGCGACGCCCACGCCGTCACCCGGGCCCTGGCCGCGGCACTGGCCGACCCGGCGGAGGTCGTCACCCAACCCGGCGACTGGCGGGCCTGATCCCGGGACCGGCCGGCCGGCCCCGGGGGCGGGCCGGGGGTGGGTTCGACCCGCCCGAGTACCCTGGCCGCCGTGCGCAGCCGCCTCGACGACCTGGAGAACGAGTTCCTCGAGGTCGAGGCGCGCCTGGCCGACCCCGATCTGCTGGCCGACCAGGCCCGCTACGGCGAGGTGGCCAAGCGCTACCGCGAGCTCGAGGCCATCGTGGTGCGGGCCCGCGGCCTGCGCGAGGCGACGTCGGATCTGACCACCGCCAAGGAGATGCTGCCCGACACCTCGGGCGACGACCGCGAGATGGTGCGGGCCGAGATCGAGGAGGCCGAGGCCACGATCGAACGGCTCGACGCCGAGCTCAAGGTGCTGCTGCTGCCGCGTGACCCGAACGACGACAAGAACGTCATCGTCGAGATCCGGGGCGCCGAGGGCGGTGAGGAGGCCAACCTCTTCGCCCGTGACCTCTTCGAGATGTACCGGGCCTACGCGACCCGCATGGGCTGGAAGCTCGAGGTGCTCGGCTCGAGCCCGTCGGACATGGGCGGGTTCAGCGAGATCACGTTCCTCCTGACCGGCGACTGCGGTCTGGACCCGCATGAAGCACGAGGGCGGGCCGCACCGGGTGCAGCGGGTGCCCGTCACCGAGTCCCAGGGGCGGATCCACACCTCGTCGGCCACGGTGACGGTGCTGCCCGAGGCCGAGGAGGTCGACGTCCACCTCGACCCCAACGACCTGCAGATCGACGTGTACCGCTCGTCGGGCCCGGGCGGTCAGTCGGTGAACACCACCGACTCGGCGGTGCGCATCACGCACAAGCCGAGCGGGCTGGTCGTGGCCATGCAGGACGAGAAGAGCCAGATCCAGAACCGGGCCAAGGCCATGGTCGTGCTGCGCTCCCGCCTGCTGAAGCTCGAGCAGGACAAGCAGTCGGCCGAGCTGTCCGACGCCCGTCGGGGCCAGGTCGGCGGGGGCGGGCGCTCGGAGAAGATCCGCACCTACAACTTCAAGGAGAACCGGGTCACCGACCATCGCATCGGGCTGACGATCTACAAGCTCGACAAGGTGCTGGCCGGCGAGCTCGACGACGTGATCGACGCCCTGGTCGCCGACGAGCGCAGTCGGCAACTGCAGGATGACGACGTCACGGTCTGAGCCGGGCGGCCCCGACCTCGAGGGCACGGTCACGTGGGGCGAGCTGCAGCGGGAGGCCGAGCGCCGGCTGGCCGATGCCGGCCTCGCCGTCGGCCGCCGTCGACGCCCGCCGCATCGTCGAGCGGGCCGGCGGGTTCGAGGGCGCCGAGTACGTCCTCGGTCTCGGCGAACGGGCCACGACGCGGGCGGTGGCGTGGTTCGACGCCATGGTCGACCGACGCCTGGCCGGCGAGCCACTGCAGTACGTCGTGGGCGTGTGGGGCTTCCGCACCCTCGACCTGCTGGTCGACCGCCGGGTGCTGATCCCCCGGCCCGAGACCGAGGAGGTCGCCGGCTGGGCGCTCGACGAGCTCGACCGACTGCGGGCCGGTGCGTCCAACCGGGTGGACCCGGAGGCGGAGCTGCCCTGCTGGCGGTCGACCTGGGCACCGGGTCGGGAGCCATCGCCCTGTCGCTGGTGGCCGAGCGGCGCGACGTCGAGGTGTGGGCCACCGACGTGTCGCCGGCCGCCCTCGACGTGGCCAGCGCCAACCTGGCCGGCCTCGGTCGGCCCCGCTCGCCGGGTGACGCCTCGCCGAGGGCTCGTGGTTCGACGCGCTGCCCGGCCGAGCTGCGGGGCTCGGTCGACCTGATCGTCAGCAACCCGCCCTACGTCGCCGCCACCGACGACCTGCCCGCCGAGGTCGCCGACTGGGAGCCGCCGGGCGCGCTGGTGCCCGGCCCGACCGGGCTCGAGGCCCTGCTCCCGCTCGTCGACGCAGGCTCCTGCGTGGTTGCGCCGGCCGGGGGCGCTCGTGGTCGAGCTGGCGCCCGGCCAGGCCGAGTCCGTGGCGGCCGCGGCCCGCGCCGCGGGCTTCGTCGAGGCGCTCGTCGAGACCGACCTCAGCCGGGCGCCCCCGGGCCGTCGTCGCCCGCATCTGAGCTGCGCCGCGCTCGTGGCGGCGGGCAGGTGGGTCAGGCGGTGAACTGGAACGAGCCGGTGAACCGGTCCCACTGGGGGTGGTCCTGGTAGATCGAGTTCGAGGCGAGCGTGTACACCGTGCCGCCCTTCACGAACATGATCGCCTTCTGGTACCCGTACTGCCCGTTGATGTCGACGCCCTGCAGGTCGTAGACCACCGCCGGGTAGCCCTGGAAAGTCGTCTCGGTCCGCTTGAGCACCTGCGTGTCATGGGAGTGCTGGGCGCTCACGGTCGTGGTCTGGGCGATGGCTTCGTCGACCACACGCGTGACGGTGCCCTTGGCGGTCTCACCGTCGACCGGCACGAGCGGGGCGTAGTAGACGGCGAGGGTGGTGTCGCTGCCGATGGTGGCGGTCCAGCCGGTCAGGCGGCCGTTCTGGGCCGCCGGGAACGGCGTCGACCCCTGCTGGCGGCTGCTCGGCATCTCCACGGTGAACCCGCCCTCGGCGTCGTCGACCTTGACCCATCCGTCGTCCTGGGTGCGCAGGAACGGGATCCGGTCCCGGAGGCTGCCCGCGCTGAGGTCACCCTTGGTGAAGCCGAGCAGGACCGCGAGCGACGGCGATGACCAGCACGGCGACGATGCCGATGAGCGCGAAGCTGCCCAGCCCTTCTTCTTGGTCGCCACCGGCCGGGCCATCGTGGTGGTGCCCGCGGTGGGCATGGCGACGGTGCCGTCCATGACGTGGCCGCACAGCCGGCACTGCCGGGTCGGTTCCTTGTGGGTGGCCCCACAGATCGGGCATCGGTTCTTCGCCATCAGGCGCGCTCCCACCGGGATCGAGACGTGTTCGTTCCACATCGGCCGGATCGGGCCGAACACTTAGGTCGGCTCGACCAGGATCTTGGCGTGCGCGTCGGGATGGCCCAGCTCGCCGAAGGCCTCCGGGATGCCGTCGATGCCCACCGATCCGGTGATCAGGGGGTCGACGTCGAGCTCGCCCTCGCTGATGCGGCGCAGCGTCTCGGCGAACTCGAGCGGGTCGTAGCCGAGCACGAACTGCAGGTTCAGCTCCTTGCCGATGGCCAGCATGGGGCGGACGGTGTCGGGCTGCATGCAGACGCCGACGACCAGGACCTGGGCGCCGCGCGGTGCGTCGCTCATGGCCGCGTCGAGCATGCCGGGCACGCCGACCGCCTCGAAGATGACCATCGGGCTCTTCGGCCCCGAGCCGCCGCCACGCCTCGATGGCCGGGCTCGACCGCGGGGTCGACGACCTCGTGGGCGCCCATGGTCGATGGCCAGCCGGCGACGGGTCTCGGAGAAGTCGGCGGCCACGATCGGCTCGACGCCCAGGGCGTGCAGCGCGGCGATCACGGCGAGGCCCGACCGGACCGGCCCCGAGCACGACCGCGGCGTGGCCGGGGTGACCTGCGAGCGGTTCACCGCGTGGAGCCCGACGGCCATCGGCTCGGTCAGCGCGGCGCGGCGGGCGTCGAGGCCGTTGGGCACCTTGAGGGCGAGCAGGTCGTTGAGCACCATGAGCTCGCCGTAGCCGCCGGGGTAGTCGTTGCTGTAGCCGACGGAGTGCACGCCGCCGGCGTCGAAGGCGATCGGCATCGACACGACGATGTCGCCGACCTTCGAGTTGCCGACGTCGTCTCCCAGCTCGACCACCTCGGCCGCGAACTCGTGGCCCATGACGACGTCGTGGGCCAGGTCCATGACCTGCATGGTCGGCATGCCGTCGGCCGGCGGTCCCGCCTCGTTGCGACATCTCGACCATGAGGTCGCCGTGCACGAGCGTGTGCAGGTCGGATCCGCAGATGCCGCAGGCGAGGGTGCGCACCAGGATCTGCCCGGATCCCGGGCGAGGTTCGGCGACGTCGTCGACGACGAGCGCGCCCTGCCGCATGACTGCTGCCTTCATGAGTCCCCCTGACCGGTGGCGGCCGTCGTCCGCCATCGCCGCCACCGTACCGCCGTCCCCGACCCGGCATCGCCGCGGGGTGAGCGGCCGGGTGGCCCGCTGCTCTACGATCCCCGGGCGCGGACGAACCGCTCGCCAGAACCGACACAGGGGGACCGACGATGTTCGGCAACAGGAAGAAGGCCATCGGCGGCGTCGAGAAGTTGGCGGGCGTGCCCTTCTTCGACGGGTTCTCGCCCGAGGAGCTGCAGCGGGTCGCCGAGCTCGCCGACGACGTCGACGCCGAGACGGGCGCGGTGCTCGTCGAGCAGGGGCGGGTCGGCCAGGAGTGCTACGTCATCCTCGAGGGCCAGGCCGGCGTCTACGTCGGCGGCGAGCACGTGACCACGTCGGGCCCCGGCTCGATGGTCGGCGAGATGGCGCTGATCGAGCACAAGCCCCGCAACGCCACCGTGTCGCCGAGACGCCCGATGAAGCTCATCGTGTTCGACACGCAGGCGCTTCAAGCAGCTGCTCGCAGGAGATGCCCAAGGTCAACGACCGGGTGATGGAGATGCTCGCGGCCCGCCTGCGCCCCGCCACCTGACCGGCCGGTCGGGGCGGCCTGCTCCGGCGCTCAGCCCTGCAGCTCGACGGTGCCGTCGGCGCCCAGGCGCGCCGGTCGGCCCACGGCCGACGAGGCCAGCACCTCGGCCATGGCGCCGGCGTCGGTCGATGATCCCCAGCCACGAGCACCGGCCGGGGTGAGCAGGGCGAACAGCGCCGTCTCGGGCCGGCCCTCGCGGTCGTGCATCACCGTGTAGCTCTCGACGGTGACCGTCGCCGGTGTGGTCGCTCGGCCTCCTCCCGCCGCGGGGTGGCGTCGACCTCGGCCTGCAGGTCGGCGTGGCGGAAGCCGGCAGCCGGGGGACGGGCGCCGTAGACGCCGAACGCGTGCTTGGTCGTGTAGCCGCCGTTGGCGGTGCACAGGCCGAGGGCGTCGGGGTCGTCGCGCAGGATGCCGGCCATGGTGGCGATGCCGTGCATCGGGTAGTTGTTCCAGGGGCCGCCGGCGAAGCTCATGCCCCCGGTGACCGTGAGCTGGCGCTCGATGTCGAGCCCGAGCTCGGCCGCCGCGATCTGCACGGCGGACGGGAAGCAGGAGTAGAGGTCGACGTGGGCCACCTCGTCGGGCGTGGTGCCGGCCAGCTCGAGGGCCCGGGCACCCGCGAGGCGGATGGCCGGCGACGAGCGCAGGTCGGCCCGGTTGGACACGAACCAGTGGTCGTGGGCGCCGGTGCCGGCATGGGGGAACACCCAGCGATCGGGCGAGACGCCCATCGAGCGGGCCGCCTCGACCGAGCAGAGGATGAGCCCGCGCTCTGCTCGACGTTGTTGTTCGAGTTCATGAGCTTCGTGTACGGGTAGCCGATCATCCGGTTGTCCGGCGTGGCGGTGGCGATCTCGTCGGCCGTGTACGAGCGCTGGATCCAGGCGTTCGGGTTCTTGGCCGCGACCTCGCTGAAGCGCGACCACAGCGCGGCCGCCCGCTGGCGCTGCTCGTCGAGGGTGCGCCCGGCGGCGGCTCCCAGCGCCACCTCGAACATCGGGTAGAGCTGTACGGGCAGGAAGATGCCCCGCTCGATCTCACCGGCCGAGGTCAACTGCGGGTCGTGCTCGCCCAGCAGCACGGTGGGGCGGGTGCCCTCGGGCTGCGTCGTCCACTCCAGCGTCGTCGCCCGCCGATCGGGCCGCCGTGCGCGAACGCCACGCCTCGCCGCCGGTCACCAGCACGACGTCGGCCTGGCCGGCCTGGATCTCGGCGGCCGCCTGGGTGACCACGGTCTGGACGTAGTTGCCGCCCATCACGGTGTAGAGGGTCTGGCGGGGTGACGCCCCGAGCCGCTCGGCCACCAGCGTGCCGGGGTCGCCGTAGCGCCAGGAGAGCTCGCAGAGCACCCGCACCGAGTCGGCCCGGGCCAGCACACCGGTCGACCCGGTGTCGGCCTCGGCCGACCGGAGCGCCTCGGCCATGAGGTCGACCGGCTCGAGCACGGCCGCGCCCCGATCGACGCGTTGGTTGAGCTGGCCGGCACCGATGATCACCGGCGTGCGTGGGTCGAGGCCGTCGGCCATGGTTCTCCTGGTAGCTCGGTCGAGCGGCGCGTCGGCCGGTCGAGGTCCGGGTCGGCGGCGACGATATCGCTGCCACCGGGGGTCTCTACACTCCGGCCATCGAGATCCTCATCGTCTGCACCGGGAACACCTGCCGATCGCCCATGGCCGAGGCCCTGGTGCGCCACCGCCTCGTCGCCCTGGGCATCGACGCGTCGGTCGCGTCGGCCGGGCTGGTGAGCGACGGCCAGCCCGCCACCGACACCGCGGTCGACACGATGGCGGCCCGGGGCCTCGACATCACCGCCCACCGCAGTCGGCGCATCTCGACCGACCTGCTCGCCGGCCCGGACCTGATCGTCGGCATGGCGCGCGAGCACGTGCGCGAGGCGGTCGTGCTGCGCCCCGAGCTCTACCCCCGGACGTTCACGCTCAAGGAGCTGGTCCGGCGGGGCGAGCGAGCTCGGTCCGCGGGCCGCCCGATCGCGCCGGTCGACGAGCTGGCTCCGCGCCGCGCCACCAGGGCCGCACCCCCGTGCAGCTCATGGGATCGTCGGACCTCGACGACGTCGCCGACCCGGTCGGGCAGGGTGCCGCGGTCTACGAGGCGACCGCTCGCGAGCTCGTCGTTCTCGTCGACCGCCTCGTCGACCTACTCTGGCAGCAGGTCGCGTCGGCCACCCCGGCCTGATCGGCGACCACCAGATCGACTCGCCAAACCCGGAACCGAGGAGCGCCCCCATGCCCTGGCCCACCGAACGAGACACCGAGCTGTTCGGGCTCATCGACCGCGAGGTCGAGCGCCAGAACACCACCCTGCAGCTGATCGCCTCGGAGAACTTCACCTCTCCGGCGGTGCTCGAGGCCACGGGCTCGGTGCTCACCAACAAGTACGCCGAGGGCTACCCCGGCAAGCGCTACTACGGCGGCAACGTCTTCGTCGACGAGGTCGAGGACCTCGCCCGCGAGCGGGTCAAGGCGCTGTTCGGCGCCGAGCACGCCAACGTGCAGCCCCACTCGGGCGCCAACGCCAACGTGGCGGTCTACCTGGCGCTGCTCGAGCCGGGCGACAAGGTCATGGGCATGAGCCTCGACCACGGCGGGCACCTCACCCACGGCTCGCCGGTCAACATCAGCGGGCGCCTCTACGACTTCGTCGCCTACGGCGTCACGCCGAGCGACGAGCGCCTCGACTACGACCAGATCCGCGACCTGGCCCGGGCCGAGCGCCCCAAGCTGATCATCGCCGGGGCCACGGCCTACCCCCGCATCATCGATCCGGAGCCCCTGCGGGAGATCGCCGACGAGGTCGGCGCCCTGCTCATGTTCGACGCCGCCCACATCGCCGGGCTCATCGCCGGCGGCGTCCACCCGAACCCGGTGCCCTACGCCGACATCGTCACCTTCACCACCCACAAGACCCTGCGCGGCCCGCGTGGCGGATGCGTGCTCAGCCGGGCCGAGCACGGGCCCGCCATCGACAAGGCCATGTTCCCGGGCCTGCAGGGCGGTCCGCTCGAGCACGTCATCGCGGCCAAGGCGGTGGCGTTCCGCGAGGCGGCCCACCCGTCGTTCGCCGCCTACGCGGCCCAGATCGTCGCGCAACGCCGACGCGCTGGCCGCGGCCCTGGCCGGCGAGGGCTTCCGCCTCGTGTCGGGCGGCACCGACAACCACCTCATGCTGGTCGACCTGCGCTCGTTCGACGCCGAGCTCACCGGCAAGGAAGCCCAGACCGTGCTCGACCGGGCCGGCATCACGCTCAACCGCAACACCATCCCCGACGACCCCCGCAGCCCGTTCGTCACGAGCGGTCTGCGCATCGGCACCCCGTCGGTCACCACGCAGGGCATGACCGAGGCCGAGATGGCCACGATCGCCTCGCTCATCGCCCGGGCGCTGCAGCTCGCGCACCGACGACGCCGAGCTGGCCGCCGTCCGCGACGACGTCGTCACGTTCTGCTCCAAGTTCACCCCCTACCCGTGATCCCGGCCCACCGCCGAACCTGGGGCGCCGGCGCGCGCCCCGGCGTGGCTCACGGCCCCGGTTCCGTGGGTGGGGGACGGACCAGCGCGCGGTTCGAGGTGGCGTAGGTCGTGCTGCCTCTCGGCGCCTACGCGGTGGTGCTGGTCATCGTCACCGTCGTGACGTTCGTGACCATCCCGCTGGTGCGACGCCTCGCCGTGCGGGTCGGGGCGGTGGTGAAGCCCGACGAGCGCCGGGTGCACGAGCGACCGACGCCCACCCTCGGCGGCGTGGCCATGCTCGCCGGGTTCCTCATCGGCATGCTCGTGGCCTGGCGCATGCACGCCTTCGACTCGATCTTCGACAGCAACACCGAGCCGCTCGGCCTGGTGATCGCCGCCGTCCTGATGCTGGCCGTCGGCGCCATCGACGATCTCCGCGAGGTGTCGCCCCCGGCCAAGGTCGCGGGCATCGTGCTGTCGGCCAGCGTGCTGGTGTTCTCCGGCATCAGCCTGCTGTCGCTGCGCATCCCCTTCGTCGGCACGTTCATCCTCGACCCGAACTGGTCCTACCTGTTGAGCGTGATCTGGGTGCTGGGCATGGCCAACGCCATCAACATCATCGACGGGCTCGACGGGCTGGCCGGCGGCATCATGGCCATCGCGGCCGGCACGTTCTTCCTCTACGCCATCCAGCTGCAGCACGAGGGCGTGCTGCCCGACGGCAACATCGGCCCGCTCATCGCCATCCTCGTGCTGGGCATGTGCCTGGGCTTCCTGCCGTGGAACGTGCACCCGGCCAAGATCTTCATGGGCGACGGCGGCGCGCTGCTGCTCGGGCTGCTGATGGCGGCGTCGACCATGGTCGTCGGCGGGCGGACCGACCAGCCGTTCAGCGGCCAGACGTTCTTCTTCTTCGCCCCGGTGCTGATCCCGCTGGTCATCCTCGGCGTGCCCATCTTCGACACCGCCTGGTCGATCGTGCGCCGGGCCCGCACCCGCACCAGCGTCGCCACCGCCGACAAGGACCACCTGCACCACCGGCTCATGCGGCTCGGCCACGGCCACCGGCGCAGCGTGTTCATCCTCTGGGCGTGGACCGCGCTGCTCTCGGGCTTCGTGCTCTACCCGACCTACACCCACTCGGGCGACGCCATCGTCCCGATCGGCATCCTGGCCCTCGGCCTGCTGCTCTACACGGTGCTGCACCCCCGCGTGCGCCAGACGCACCGGGCCGACACCGAGGCGGCCGCCAGACGATGGGCGAGGCCGAGGGGGCCATGGCCACCGTCGAGGATCCGGTGCCGCTGGTCGAAGCTCCCGATCGTCCGTCGGCCTGACCCGACCCTCGGCTCGGGCGACCGACGAGCCGACGTGCTCAACTTGCGGCCTTCCGGGGGACTGCCCTAGTTTGAGATTCAGTTCACAAGCGCAGCGCACCTGGGGGTGCGTTCGCCGCCCGGTCGGGGCTTCGATCGGGTCGAGCCTCATCACCGTCAACCGGTCACCTTCAGGATGTCCCGAGTGTCAGCTTCGCAACGGCGCGAACTCACCCAATCGATGCACAAGAGCACCGGTTCCTACGAGCTGGTGCTCAGCCCGCTGCTGCTGGCCCTGATCGGCTACGGCCTCGACCGCTGGCTCGGCACGCTGCCGATCATCACCATCATCTTCGCGGTGGTCGGCCTGGTCGGCGCCTGCATCAAGCTCTACTACGGGTACATGAACGAGATGGACGAGCACGAGAAGGACGCGCCGTGGGCGAAGCGTTCGTAACCCGCTTCGACGGCCCCGGTCCCGAGGGCTCGATCGTGAAGGACATGGCCAAGCGCGCCGCCATCGGCCGCGCCGGTGCTCATCCTCGCCTTCGGCCTGATCTGGGGCATCGACGGCGCCCTGTCCACCGCCTACGCCATCGCCCTCGTGCTGCTGAACTTCGCCCTCTCCGCGGCGATCCTCTCGTGGTCGGCCCGCATCTCGCTCGGCATGCTGATGGGCGCCACGCTGTTCGGCTTCCTCATCCGCATGGCCATCGTGCTGGTCGCCGTGCTCGCCGTGCGTCCACACGTCGTGGGTCGAGGTCGTGCCGCTCGGCATCACCATCGTCGTCACCCACCTCGGCCTGCTCTTCTGGGAGATGCGCTACATCTCCGCCTCACTGGCCTTCCCCGGGCTCAAGCCCGCTGACGCCCGTCTCCGCCCATGAACAAGGAGTCGTCGACCTCGTGATCGCCACGCTGATCGCCGAAGTGAAGTTCCCGCCGATCCAGAACCTGGTCGAGTGGCCCAACGCCTTCGGTCCCACGGACACCTGGTACGGCTTCAACAAGATCGCGCTGATGAGCGTGCTCGCCGTGCTCTTCACGGTCATCCTGTTCCTGCTCGGCCCGCAAGAAGCAGATGGTGCCCAAGGGCGCGCAGAACCTGGCCGAGTCCTCGGTGAACTTCATCGAGGAGGGCATCATCAACGCAGACGATCGGGCCGGACGGCATGAAGTACCTGCCCTACCTGGCCACGCTGTTCTTCTTCATCCTCTTCGGCAACCTGTTCGAGGTCATCCCCGGGTTCCAGATGCCGGCCAACGCCCGCATGGCCAACCCGGCGATCATGGCCCTGGTCACCTGGGTGTTCTTCATCTGCGTCGGCATCAAGGCACCAGGGCGCCGGGCAAGTACTTCAAGGGCGCCCTGTTCCCGCCCGGCGTGCCGGTGGCGCTCTACATCCTGGTCACGCCGATCGAGCTCATCTCGACCTTCATCGTGCGGCCCTTCTCGCTGGCCGTCCGTCTCTTCGCCAACATGCTCGCCGGCCACATCCTGCTCGTGACCTTCAGCGTGCTGTGCATCACGCTCTGCGCGGCCTCAGCGCTGCTGGTGCTGGTCCTGCCGTTCTCGTTCGGCATGCTCGTCGCCCTCACCGGCTTCGAGGTCATGGTCGCCTTCCTGCAGGCCTACATCTTCACCATCCTCGCCGCCGTGTACATCGGCGGTGCGCTCCACCCGGAGCACTGATCCCCACCCATCTCGAGAGCCCGGCTCTCGTCCCGCTGTCATCGCCGGTGCCGCCGGCGGTGCCGAACCCAGAGCAACAGGAGAACCCACCACAATGAGCACGCTCGCTACGGCCGTCACGCTCGCCCAGGATGCCGGTCTCACCGCCGCCGATCAGAAGGCCATGGCCGGCGCCACCGGGGCCGGCCTCGCCTACGGCCTCGCCGCCATCGGCCCGGGCATCGGCATCGGCTACCTCGTCGGCCAGTCGGTCCAGGCCATGGCCCGCCAGCCCGAGGCCGCCGGCATGGTGCGCACCACCATGTTCCTCGGCATCGCCTTCACCGAGGCCCTCGCCCTCATCGGCTTCGTCGTCTTCATCCTCCTCAAGTTCGTCTGATCGAGCTCGTCTGATCGGCCGGCGCCGCCCTCCGGGGCCGCTCCACCGATCGACCACTCGTCCGACCTCCGGATCTCAAGGAGACCCACGTGGTGTTGTCCACCCTGCTGCTGGCCGCCGAAACGGTGGTCGAAGAGGCCCCGAAGAACCCGATCCTCCCCGTGCTCAACGAGCTGTTCTGGGGCGCGATCTGCTTCTTCGGCCTCTGGGCCCTGATGAAGTTCGTGCTGCTCAAGCCGATCGTCGCGACCATGCAGGAGCGCGCGGCCAAGGTCCGCGACGACCTCGACCAGGCCGAGCGGGCCGAGCGCGAGCTCGAGAGCGCCATCGAGCAGTACGAGCGCCGGCCTGTCGAGCGCCAAGGCCGAGGCCACCCGCACCATCGAGGACGCCCGGGCCCAGGCCGACGCCTACCGCGCCGACCAAGCTGGCCGAGGCCGAGGCCGAGGTGGCCGTCGCTGCGCTCGGCGGCGGCCGAGGAGGTCGCGGCGGCCAAGGCCGAGGCCATGGCCCAGCTGCGGGGCGGCGTCGCCCAGATCGCGGTCGACGCCGCGTCGGCGGTCGTGCAGAAGCCGCTCGACCCGGCGGCGCAGATGCAGGTCATCGAGGACTACGTCAATCGGGCCGGCTCGCCGAGCTGATCTGGTACCCCGCCCGCACTCAGGAGAACCACATGTCGCATCTGTTGCTACTGGCCACGGAGGAGCCCAACGGCTTCCTGCTGTCCAGCGACCTCAACGAGGTCGATCTGGGGATCGATCGCCTTCTTCATCGTCCTCGGCCTGCTGATCAAGTTCGCCGGCCCGGCGATCAAGACGGCGATGTCGAGCCGCACCGAGCGCCTGGCCAAGGAGCTCGACGACTGCCGCCGCGGCCAAGGCCGAGGCCCAGGCCAAGCTGGCCGACGTGCAGCACCGCATCGCCGACGCCGGCAACGAGCGCCAGCGGATCCTCGACGAGGCGGCCACCGACCGCGGCGTCGCTGAAGGCCCAGCTGCAGGCCAAGGCCGAGCAGGACGCGGCCGAGCTGGTCGCCCGGGCCACCGCCGACGTCGAGGCCTCCAAGGGCCAGGCGCTCGCCGACCTGCAGGCCGACGCCGCGTCGCTGGCCCTCGGCGCGGCCGAGGCGGTCGTCAACCGCAACCTCGACGCCGCCACCCAGACCGATCTCATCGAGCGCTACATCAGCCAGGTAGGAGCCCAGTCATGAGCGACGAGCGCAATCGGCTCTACGCCGAGGCCCTGCTCAACGTGATCGCGGCCGAGGGCCACCTCAACGAGGTGCAGGACGAGCTGTTCCGGTTCTCCCGGGTCGTCGAGGGCAACGACGAGCTCCGCGAGGCGCTGAGCGACCCGCACCTGCCCGCCGCCCGGCGCACCCAGATCTGCGAGGACCTGCTCGGCCGGCAAGGCGTCGAACACCACGGTCGCCCTCGTGTCGCTGCGTCGTCGGCAACGGCCGCGTCCGCGAGCTGCCCGGCATCGTCGACCGGCTGCTCGAGCTCACCGCCGTCCAGCGGCGACCGCCACATCGCCGAGGTCCGCTCGGCGGTCGAGCTCACCGACGACCAGAAGACCCGCCTGGCCGCATCGCTCAAGGCGGCCACCGGCAAGGACGTCGACATCGTCGTGGTCGTCGACCCCAGCGTGCTCGGCGGCATCGTCACCCAGATCGGCGACACCGTCATCGACGGCTCCGTGCGCCATCGTCTCGCCCAACTCCGTGAGTCGTTCTAAGGCTTAGAGGGATACCAACGTCATGGCAGAACTGACCATCAACACCGGCGACATCACCGCCGCTCTCCAGAAGAACCTCGCCGACTTCCAGCCCGACGTCGAGACCAAGACGGTCGGCCGCATCCTCGAGGTCGGCGACGGCATCGCCCGCGTGTCGGGCCTGCCCGACGTCGGGGTGAACGAGCTGCTCGAGTTCGAGGGCGGCACCCTCGGCCTGGCGCTCAACCTCGACGAGGAGTCGATCGGCGCGGTGATCCTCGGCGACGCCGAGTCGTCGGCCCAGGTCGAGGAAGGCGCCCCCGTGCGGGCCACCGGCCGCATCCTCTCGGTGCCCGTCGGCGACGCCATGCTCGGCCGGGTGGTCAACGCCCTCGGCGAGCCCATCGACGGCAAGGGCGCCATCGTCGGCGCCGAGCTGCGCCGCATGGAGGTCCAGGCCCCCGGCATCGTCGGCCGCCAGCCGGTGCACGAGCCGCATGCAGACCGGCATCAAGTCGATCGACGCCATGACCCCCATCGGTCGGGGCCAGCGCCAGCTCGTCATCGGCGACCGCAAGACCGGCAAGACCACGGTCTGCGTCGACACGATCCTGAACCAGAAGGGCCAGGACGTGAAGTGCATCTACGTGGCGATCGGCCAGAAGGCCTCGACCGTCTCGCAGACCGTCAACACCCTCCGCGAGTACGGCGCCCTCGACTACACGGTCGTGGTGGTCGCCTCCGCCGGCGACCCGGCGCCGTTCAAGTACCTCGCCCCCTACGCCGGCTGCGCCATGGGCCAGCACTGGATGGACAACGGCGAGGCCGCCCTCATCGTCTACGACGACCTGTCCAAGCAGGCCGAGGCCTACCGCCAGATGTCGCTGCTGCTGCGCCGCCCGCCGGGGCGCGAGGCCTACCCCGGCGACGTGTTCTACCTGCACAGCCGCCTGCTCGAGCGGGCCGCCAAGCTGTCCGACGAGCTCGGCGCCGGCTCGCTCACCGCCCTGCCGGTCATCGAGACCAAGGCCGGCGACGTCTCGGCCTACATCCCGACCAACGTGATCTCGATCACCGACGGCCAGGTCTACCTGCAGGACGACCTGTTCAAGTCCGGTGTCCGCCCGGCCGTCGACGTGGGCATCTCGGTGTCCCGCGTGGGTGGCGCGGCCCAGACCAAGGCCATGAAGACGGTCTCGGGCACGCTCAAGCTCGACCTGGCCCAGTTCCGCGAGCTCGAGGCGTTCGCCACCTTCGGCTCCGAGCTCGACAAGATCTCGGCCGCCCAGCTCGAGCGGGGCTACCGCCTCACCGAGCTGCTCAAGCAGAACCTCAACTCGCCGATGGCCGATGAAGGAGCAGGTGGCGGTCATCGCCGCCGGCACCGGCGGCTACCTCGACGACATCCCCGTCGCCGACGTGAAGCGCTTCGAGACCGACCTGCTCGACTACCTGCGCGGCCGCCACACCGACCTGCTCGACTCGATCCGCACCACGGGCAAGATGCCCGACGGCGAGGCCCTCGAGAAGGCCATCGCCGCGTTCAAGGACGAGTTCGTGCCCTCCGAGGGCGCCGCGACGACGGTGGCCCCCGACGACATCGAGGTCGGCGACGCCAGCGTCAACCGGGTCGCAGGACGAGGTGCACCTGCCCGAGGACGAGATCACCCGCACCGAGACCGAGGCCTAGCGATGGCAGGTGGCCAGGAGCGCATCCTCCGCCGGAGGATCAAGAGCGTCGAGTCGACGAAGAAGATCACGCGCGCCATGGAGCTCATCTCGGCCACCCGCGTGGTCAAGGCCCAGGACCGCGCCGCCGCGGCCCGCCCCTACAGCGAGCAGATCACCTCGGTGATCCTCGACCTGGTGCAGGCCGGTGCGGCCAAGGACCACCCGCTGCTGCGCGACAACCCCGACGCCAGCATCGCCGCCGTTCGTGGTGGTCACCTCCGACCGTGGCCTGTGCGGCGGCTACAACTCGACGGTCATCCGCATGGCCGAGCGCGAGCTCAAGGCCCACCAGGAAGCCGGGCCACGACTACGCCGCTCATCGTGGTCGGCACCAAGGGCGAGCAGTACTTCCGCTTCCGGGACTACCGCATCGACGCCACCTTCCCCGGCGTCACCGACCAGCCCACCTACGAGGACGCCCGCCGGGTGGCCGCCGCGGTGCGCGAGCGGTTCGAGACCGGCACGCTCGCCTCGGTCGACCTCGCCTACACCCGCTACATCAACTCGGGCACCCAGGAGGCGGTCGTCCGCCGCTTCCTGCCGCTCGAGGTCGAGGCCGACGACGCCGCGGCCGGCACCGGCCGGTCCATCGGCCGACCTCGAGTACGAGCCGTCGCCGTCGGGCATCCTCGACGAGATCCTGCCCCGCTACGTCGAGTCCCGCATCTTCTCGGCCCTGCTCGACGCCTCGGCCTCCGAGCACGCCGCCCGCCAGCGGGCCATGAAGGCGGCCACCGACAACGCCGAGGAGCTCAAGACCAAGCTCACCCGCATCATGAACCGGGCCCGCCAGGACTCGATCACCACCGAGATCATGGAGATCGTCGGCGGCGCCGAGGCCCTGAAGGGCGACAAGGGCGGCCCCGAGGACCTGCTCCTCGAGCACCTCGTCCCGGCCCACGCCTTCGCCCAGCAGCTCGACACCAACGACCACGCCCGCACGCGGCACTGACCCCGCGCCGCCCGCCCCGAACGCCGAACCTCGCCTGCACCAGGAGAACCCCAGATGACCGTCACCGAGAACCCCACGAGCGCCCCGAGGGCACGCCGGCCCTGAAGGACGGCCGCGTCGTCGCCATCGCCGGCCCCGTGGTCGACGTCGAGTTCCCCCGTGGCTCGCTGCCCGAGATCAACACCGCGGTCAGCTGGACGATCAGCCTCGACGGCAAGGACGTCGCTCGTCACCGGCGAGGTCGCCCAGCAGATCGGCGACAGCCGGGTGCGCGTCGTGGCCCTCAAGCCCACCGACGGCCTCACCCGTGGCACCGCGGTGCAGCAACACCGGTCGCGGCATCAGCGTGCCGGTCGGCGACGTCACGCTCGGCAAGGTCTGGAACGTCATCGGCGAGCCGCTGAACGCACCCGTCGTCGGTGCTCGACGAGGTCACCGAGCGCTGGGACATCCACCGTGAGCCGCCGGCGTTCGACACCCTCGAGCCCAAGGCCGTGGTGTTCCCGACCGGCCTCAAGGTCATCGACCTGCTCACCCCCTACGTGCAGGGCGGCAAGATCGGCCTGTTCGGCGGTGCCGGCGTGGGCAAGACCGTGGTCATCCAGGAGATGATCAACCGGGTCGCCACCCAGCACGGTGGTGTGTCGGTGTTCGCCGGCGTGGGCGAGCGCACCCGTGAGGGCACCGACCTCCTGATCGAGATGGAGGAGACCGGCGTGCTCGAGAAGGCCGCCCTGGTCTTCGGCCAGATGGACGAGCCGCCGGGCGTGCGCCTCCGCGTCGCCCTGTCGGCGCTGACCATGGCCGAGTACTTCCGTGACGTGCAGGGCCAGGACGTGCTGCTGTTCGTCGACAACATCTTCCGCTTCGTGCAGGCCGGCTCCGAGGTGTCCACCCTGCTCGGCCGCATGCCGTCGGCCGTGGGCTACCAGCCCACCCTGGCCGACGAGATGGGCGAGCTGCAGGAGCGCATCACCTCCACCCGGGGCCGGTCGATCACCTCGCTGCAGGCCGTGTACGTGCCCGCCGACGACTACACCGACCCGGCGCCGTTCACCACCTTCACCCACCTCGACGCCACCACCGAGCTCTCCCGTGAGATCGCCTCGCTGGGCATCTACCCGGCGGTCGACCCGCTGGCGTCGACCTCCACCATCCTCGCCCCCGAGGTCGTCGGCCAGCGTCACTACGACGTGGCCCGCAGGGTGCAGGAGGTGCTCCAGCGCTACAAGGAGCTGCAGGACATCATCGCCATCCTCGGTCTCGACGAGCTCTCCGAGGAGGACCGCATCGTCGTCGACCGGGCCCGCAAGGTGCAGCGCTTCCTGTCGCAGCCGTTCAACGTGGCCAAGGTCTTCACCGGCCTCGACGGCGTCACCGTCTCGATCGAGGACACCGTCGAGTCGTTCGAGCAGCTCGTCAACGGCGACCTCGACGACCTGCCCGAGCAGGCCTTCCTCAACGTCGGCGACGCCGACTCGGTGCGGGCCAAGGCCCGCGAGCTCGAGAAGAACGCCTGATGCCGCTCGCACGTCGAGCTGGTCTCGCCCGAGCGGGTGCTGCTCACCGACCGAGGCGTCGATGGTGCTGGCCCGCACGATCGGCGGCGGTGACATCGCCTTCCTGCCCGGCCACGCGCCCTTCATCGGCGCGCTGGCGACCTGGGTGGTCGAGATCATCCCGGTCGACGGCCCGCGCGAGCTGGCCGCGGTGCACGGCGGGTTCATCTCGATCACCGACGACAGCGTGAAGATCCTGTCGGACCTGGCCGAGCTGGCCGTCGGGCATCGACGTCGCCCGGGCCCAGGCCGCCTCCGATCGGGCCGAGTTGGCCATCCAGCGCGAGGACGACGCGGCCGCGATCGGCGCCCTGGCCCGGGCCCACGCCCGCCTCCGCGCCGCCGGCGCCCTCGTCTGACCCCGGTCCCACCAGCCCCACCAGCCCCACCAGTTTCGGCGCCGATTCATCGCGCTGACGCGAGGAACCCGGGTCAGAACCGCGTCGGCTCAGTCGGGGATGGAGATCTGGTCGAGCCCCTGCGGCGGGCTCGGGGTAGGACAGCTTCGAGCGATTCGAGGGTCTCGACGAGGATGCGTGAGATCAGCAGGTTCCGGTACCACTTGCGGTCGGAGGGGATCACGTACCACGGCGCGTCGGCGGTGGACGTGCGGGATGATGGCCTCTTCGTAGGCGTCGGTGTACTCGTCCCAGTACTTGCGCTCCTCGAGATCGCCGTGCTCGAACTTCCAGTGCTTGGCCGGGTTGTCGAGCCGCTCCTGCAGGCGCTCGCGCTGCTTGTCCTTGGAGATGTGGAGGAAGAACTTGCGGATGACGGTGCCCTCGTCGGCCAGCATCTGCTCGAAGTTGCGGATGTGGTCGAACCGCTTCTTCCAGACCTTCTCCGGCACGTAGTCGTGCACCCGCACCACGAGCACGTCTTCGTAGTGGCTGCGGTTGAAGATCGTGATCTCGCCGTTGCGGGGCGTGTTGCGGTGCACGCGCCAGAGGTAGTCGTGCTCGAGCTCGACGTCGTTCGGGCGCTTGAAGTTGGCCACCCGGACACCGAGCGGGTTGATCATCTTGAACACGTGCTTGATGGTGCCGTCCTTGCCCGACGTGTCCATGCCCTGCAGCACCACCAGCACCTTGCGCGTGTTGTCGGCGTAGAGCAGCTGCTGCAGGTCGAAGAGCTTGGCCGACTGCTCGTCGATCAGGGCTCGGGCGTCGTCCTTGTCGCCGTCGTAGCCGTCGGTGTCGTTGGACGGGATCTCGGGCAGCACGACGCTCGCGCCCGGGTCGATGCGGTAGGGCTCGGTCTGCATCGGTCCATGTTGCCCCAGGGACACCGGTGAGGCGCATTCGGGCCGACCATCGCGAACCGGGTCGTTAGCCTCGCCGGGTGCCACGCGTGAGGTTCGGTGTCGTCCTGCTGGTGCCCGCGCCGATCGCCCTCGAGGTCGACGGGATGCGGCGGGCCTTCGGGAGCGCCGCGCTCGGGCGGATACCGCCGCACGTCACGCTGGTGCCCCCGGTCAACGTCCGCGTCGAGGACGTCCCGGCGGCGCTGGCGGTGCTGCGGGAGGCGGCCTCGGCCTGTCGACCCCTCGAGCTCACCCTCGGGCCACCACGGACCTTCGACACCAGCGAAGGCGTCGTCTACCTGGCCGTCGGTGGCGCGGACGACGAGGTGCAGGCGCTGCGGCGGCTGCAGGCCTCGGTGCTCGCCGGACCGCTCGACCGGCCGGAGGACCGCGACTTCGTCCCCCACGTCACGCTGGCCACCAGTCTCGCGCCTGGACGCGTGGACCTGTTGCTCGACGCGGCCGCCGACTTCCGTGACGTCGAGGTCACCATCGACCGCCTGCACCTGCTGCAGCACCAGGAACAGCCCCCGTACCGCTGGCTGGCCGTGGCCGACGTGCCGTTGGGGCCGGCGGTGGTGGTCGGTCGAGGTGGGCTGCCGGTCGAGCTGACCGCGAGCGAGCAGATCGACCCCGAAGCGCTCGACTCGCTGGCCGAGGTCCTCGCCCGGGTCGGGTCGGCACCGATCGATGTTCCCGACGGTGCGCGGGCGCTCGTGGTCGCCGCCCGGATGGAGGGCGCGGTCGTGGGCATCGCCCACGGGTGGACGGCCGGGCCGGTGGCGGAGCTGGCCGCGGTGACGCTGGCGCCGGTGAGCGACGAGTCGGCCGGCCCGGCCCTCGACCTCGGAGTGGGAGACCACCTGCGCGCCGCGTGGTGGTCGGCCGCCGCCGACCGTGGCGCGTCACCGAGGTGAGCAGATGTACCGGCAGCCACGTTGGTGACTGCCTGATCTTTCTAAAGGCCCGGGCTGGCGCCGGCGACCAGGCCCGTCCTTCAGAAGGTGGGAGGGCGACTTCTGAAGGCCCGGGCTGGCGCTGGCGACCAGGCCCGTCCTTCAGAAGGCTTTCAGGTCAGCGTCGAGGCGCAGCAGGTCGTGCAGTCGATTGCGGAGGAGCACGTCGGGGCGCACCTCGCGCTGGTAGTAGTCCCAGGCCTGCTCGCGGAGGTGGCTCACCAGTGCCGGGTCGTCGAGCAACCGCTCGCAGGCGTCGGCGCAGCCCTCGGGGTCGTCGAAGCCCAGCACGTGGGTTCCCGGCAGGAGCGGGCTCGGGAGCCCGAAGTGGATCGGGTCGCTGACGATGGCCCGCGAGGCCGAGAGGTTCTCGGGCAGCTTGTAAGGCGTCGAGCGCTGCAGTCCGATGGTCGAGATGGCGATGGCGCACCCGTGCACCGCCCGCATGTAGGCCACCGGCTCGGTCGGCTGGTCCGACAGGCAGTCGGCGAAGTGCTCGCGGGCGTAGGCCGAAGGCGCGAACCCGCCGCGGAACCGGCTCCCGAGCCGCCGCTGCAGGGTGCGGATGAGCTCGGCCCGCTGGAAGTTGGGACCGGTGTGGTGGTCGGCCACGCCTTCGACCTTCTCGGCCCACGCCCGGGTGTGGAACAGCACGACCGGCTCGGCCGGGATGTCCGGTGACACCTCGAACTGGGAGACGTGGCGGGGGATGCCCGACCAGATGCGATCGGCCTGGCGGCGGGATCGGGCCAACTGCACCGGCTGCTTGAACGGCCAGACCATGCGGTGGACCCGCCACGACGTCGATCGGTGGGTCCGACCCCGGCGCGTCGCGGTGCGGAGGGTCTCGAAGCTGTAGCGGACCATCCGCCCCTCGTGGCCGGTGCGACAGGCGTAGTTGAGGCCGAAGGGCAGGACGCGCCCCGCGATGTGGCCGACCGGTGGATCGGGCTCCGGGTCGTAGCTGCGCTTGAACACGACGTCGGCGATGCGGGGGCGGGGACCGGTGAGCCACTTGCCGTCGGCCAGGTCGAAGCACACGCTCCACCGGCCACGCGTCTCGCGGTCGTGCACGTCGGCCCAGGGCACGACGTCCTCCAGGGGGAGCCCGCCCTTGTCGGCGACCACGAAGGTCAGGTCGACCTCACCTCGTGCCCGCAGCGCGGAGAGGCCGGCGAAGACCTGCCACGAGTGGTGCGTCAGCGCGTCGGCGCGGAGCCGGACGTCCCACCGAGCGGAGCCCGAGCGCCCCGAGCTCACCTCACCACTCGAACTGCACGGAGGTCCGCTCCGTGATGATCGGCGTGATCCGCTCGGCGATCACCTGCTGGTGGACCGCATCGGCCGCGTAGACCTTCCACCCGGCGACGTCGTCGAAGTCGGCGACCACCGCGTAGTCCCAGTTGCCCTCGCGGAGGCCGAGGTCGCGACCGATGGTGAAGGCGCGGACCTCGGGCACGTGCCCGGGCAGCGAGCGCAGGCCCTCGGCCATGTGCTCGACCTGCTCGGGGGTGGTCTCGGGCGTGAACCGGAACATGGCGATGTGGCGCAGCACGGCACGGATCTTTCCAGACCGGTCGGCCGCGGAGCCAGTACCCGCGCCGGGGCCGGCTCGAGCAGGGTCCGAGCTGGGTGCAGAGCGGGGTCAGAGCAGGGCCTGGTTGGCCCCGCCGTCGACGGGGATGGCCGCGCCGGTGATGAAGCGGGCGTGGTCGCTGCACAGGAAGGCGGCCACCGCTCCGAAGTCCTCGGGTCGACCGACGGCCCGCACCGGCGTCTGGGCCGCGGCGCCGCTGAGATCGCCCCCGTAGAGGCTGCGCAGCCGGTCGGTGTCGTGGGAGCCCGGCAGCACCGAGTTGACCGTCACCCCGTCGCCGGCGACCTCGAGGGCGAGCGTCTTGAGGAAGCCGGTGACGCCGGCGCGGGCCGTGTTCGAGAGGATCAGCCCGGCGATGGGCTGGCGCACCGAGATGGAGGTGATGGCGACGACCCGCCCCCACCCCCGCTCGCGCATCGGCGGCACCGCGGCCTGGCAGAGGGCGACGGTCGACAGCAGGTTGAGCTGCAGGGCGACGGGATAGGCGTCGAAGGGGGTCATCTCGAAGTTGCCCGGCGGGGGGCCGCCGGCGTTGGCCACCAGGATGTCGACACCGCCCAGCGCCGCCGCGGCCTGCTCGACGAACCACCCGGGCCCGTCGGGGGTCGCCATGTCCGCGACGATCCCCACCACGTCACCGTCGATCGATGCCGCAGCGTCCTCGATGCGGTCGCGGTCGCGCCCACAGATCGCCACCCGCACCCCTTCGGCGGCCAGGGCCCGGGCCGTGGCCAGCCCGAGGCCGCTCGAGGCGCCGGCGACGGCGGCGCGTCGGTTCGTCAATCCGAGATCCATCGGGCCACGCTAGCCAGCGGCGTCGGCTCGGGTCATCGGGCGGGTCGGCCCGGGAACGGGTGGCGGCACGGAAGTAGCGTGACCTCCTCAGCCGTCGCCGGAACTCTCGACAGGGGATCCTCATGGAGCTCGCCCAGATCGGTGCCGATGTCTACGCCTGCCTGCAACCCGACACCGGGTTGGGGGCGTCGAACTCCGGGTTCGTCAACGTCGGCGGCGGCCTCGTGGTCGACACCATGTGGGACCTGCCCCGCACGCGGAAGATGATCGACCTCTACGCCACGGTGTCCCGCGACCCGGCTCGCCGGCTGTTGAACACCCATCACAACGGCGACCACTGCTGGGGCAACCAGCTCTTCGCCGAGACCGGCACGGAGATCCTGGGGCACCGGTTGTGCGCCGAGTGGTTCATGCGGGAGGCCAGTCCGGAGCTGTTCGTCGCGCTGTGCGAGGCCGACGAGGTGGCGCCGCCGCTCGACGGCTTCGCCCGATCCCTGCGGGCGTTCGACTTCCACGACATCGTGCTCACGCCGCCGACCACGCTGCTCGACGGCGACACGGTCCTCGATCTCGACGGGGTCGAGGCCCACCTGCTCTACGTCGGCCCGGCCCACACGCCCGGTGACGTGGTGGTGCACTTGCCGGCCGAGAGCATCGTGTTCACCGGCGACATCCTCTTCCACCGGTGCACGCCGATCGGGTGGGAGGGCACGTTCGACAACTGGATCGCCGCCCTCGACCGCATCGAGGCGCTCGACCCGGCCACCGTCGTGCCCGGTCACGGCCCGCTCGCCACGGTCGACGGCCTCCGGGGCCAGCGCGAGTACCTCGAGTACGTGCGCGACGAGGCGAAGGCCGGCTTCGAGGCCGGGCTGACGACGCTCGAGACGGCTCGCCGCATCGACCTCGGCCCCTACGGGCTGTGGACCGAGCCCGAGCGCCTGGCGTTCCAGGTCGACCGCGCCTATCGCGAGCTCTCGGGCGTGCCGTGGGACACACCGGTGGACACGGGCCGGGTCTTCGGCGAGGTGGCGGCCCTGCGCGAGGCCTACGCCTCGGCCGATCTGGCCTGATCGCCGGTCTCACCCACGGCGTCAGCTCCGTCGATCTCGTCGACCTGGCTGGGCCGCCACAGCATGAAGTAGATCCCCATCGCGGCGTAGACGATCAGGCACGCCGGGGCCCAGATGTAGGCCAGTCCGATGGTGGCGCCGTAGATCACCGGGCCGGGCAGGGCCCGCCGCATCGACTGGCGAGCGTCGTCGGCGTCGAGGCCCTCGACCATGAGGTCGGGGTTGTGTGACAGGTAGAACCACAGACCCACGAAGCCGAGGCCGATGAGCGTCATCGTCGCGCCGTAGACCGCGGTGGCGATGTGGCTGTTCGCCCCCTCGCGCAGGTACTGGGCCATGAGCGCGGTGGGGAACGGCAGGAACGCGATGGCCATCAGCAGGAACAGGTTGAGGAACATCAGCGTGCGGGTGACCACGGCGATCCCGTCGAACAGCTCGTGGTGGTTGACCCACATGATGCCGATGACCAGGAACGTCACGGCGTAGGCGGCGTAGCTCGGCCACTGGTGGGCCAGGGCGGAGGCGAGCCCGCCGGGGTCGGCGTCGGGGACGTGGACCTGGAGGATGAGCAGCGTGATGGCGATGGCCAGCACGCCGTCGCTGAACGCCTCCAGCCGACTGCTGGTGTGGCCGACGCTGGGCAGGAGCCCGTCGGGACTGGAGTCTCGTCGGGTCTTCCGGAAGGCCATGCCCCTCAGCCTCGCATGTCCGCCCGGCTCTGCTCGTGGGCGGCCAGCGCCTTGCGGTCGATCTTCTGCATCGGGGTGAGCGGCAGCTCGTCGACCAGTCGCAGGTCCTCGGGCAGCTTGTGGGCCGACAGCGTCTCGGCCGCGTAGGCCCGGAGCTCGTCGAGCGTGGGTGGCGCGCCCGCGTCCCGGGCGACGACGACGGCGACGCCGATCTCGCCCATCACCGGGTCAGGGCGAGGGGCGATGACGACCTCGACCACCTCGGGGTGTGAGGCCAGCACCGCCTCGACCTCGAGCGGGTAGACGTTGTACCCGCCGCGGATGTACATCTCCTTGGCCCGGCCGGCCAGGCGTAGGCAGCCGGTCGGGTCGATGAACCCCAGGTCGCCGCTGTGCACCCAGCCGTCGCGGATGGTCTCGGCCGTGGCCTCGGGATCCCGCCAGTAGCCCCGGAGCTGGGTGGGGGAGCGGAAGCAGATCTCGCCGATCTGGCCGGGTTCCATGGCGGTGTCGTCCTCGTCGCGGATCTCGAGCTCGATGCCGGCACGGGGCCGGCCGACGGTGAACAGCGCCTCGTCGTCGTCGGCATCGAACGCGGTGGCGGTGCCCACGCCGCCGGATTCGGTCGACGAGTAGCGGATGGAGTAGGCCGCGCCGATGCGCTCCCGCGCCTCGTGCACCAGCGCGGGCGGCGACAGTGCTCCGCCCATCACGATGGTCTTCACGTGCGACAGGTCGTGGTCGTCGAAGTCGGGCTGGCGCAGCAGCAGCGCCAACTGCGGGGCGACCCCGCCGATGCTGGCCATGCGCTCGTCGGCGATCATCCGCAGCACGTCGGCGGCCCGCCAGCGGTCGATCAGGTGCAGGGTCATGGCCCGCTGCAGGTACCAGGGCAGCTTGGTCATGAACCCGATGTGGGCCAGCTGGGTGCCCGACAGCATCGCTCCGCCCGCGGCCCCCGGCTCGGCCCAGGTGCCACCGGTGTCGATCTGGGCGACCGCGGCCAGCTCGCGTTCGCCGAACATGGCGCCCTTGGGCACGCCGGTCGTGCCGGAGGTGAACACCACCGTGACCAGGCGCTCGGGATCGTCGGGCAGCAGGGGAGGAGCCGCGCCCTCGTGGCCGGCCCGCAGGCTCGCGAGCAGGGCGTCGGCCCCGGTGGCGATCTCGACGATCTCGACGGGCAGGTCCGCGGGCACGCCCTCGGCCAGCGCCGGGCTGGCCAGCACCAGCGCCGGTCGGGCCACCTCGAGCACGGCGGCCCGCTCCGGCGCGGGTCGACCGCGGGTTGATCCCGGCACTGATCGCGCCGAGCTTCGCCACCGCGGCGTAGGCGACGACGTAGTCCGGCGTCGAGGGCAGGGCCAGCGCCACGAGGTCGCCCTCGGCGATGCCGAGGTCGGCCAGGCCGACGGCCGCCTCGTCGCTCAGCCGGTCGAGCTCGACGTAGCTCAGCGGCCAGCCCTCGGCGGCGACGAAGGCCGGCAGGTCACCGAAGCGCGTCGCCGCCTCGTCGAACGGTGGATGCCAGCACCCGCCGGGCTCAGGCGCTGAGGGCGCGGACGCCCATCGGGTCGAGGTACTCGTGCATGCGGGTGATGCGACCGTCCGCGACGGTGGCGACGATGCACGCCGGCATGGCCACCGCGGAGCCGTCGGGGGCGGTGCCGCACAGCACGTGCTCCTGCAGGAAGCCACCGGGGATCACGTCGCGGCGGCGCACGTCGTAGTGGCGATCGGCCAACTTGGCGCACAGCCAGCCGAGCAGGCGCATCGACCCGTCGAGATCGTGCTCGCGGTCGTCGTAGTTGGCCCACACGACGATGTCCGGGGTCGTAGCACTCCCGCAGGTCGTCGAGGTCGCCCGCTCTCGATGTCCCGGAACATGCGATCGGCCAGCGCCAGGGTCTCGTCGTCGGTCATGGCATCATCCTCGGGAAACCTGATGGGTCGTCAGGAACGAAGTCGTCATCGTAGGCGCTCGACCGATGGGGTCGAGCCGGGGAAAGGCAGATCGCACCATGGCACAGACCGTGTTCGAGGGGCTCGACGAGGTGAGGGCGGCCGTCGGCCGCGAGCTGGGCACGAGCGACTGGCTCGAGATCACCCAGGAGCGGGTGAACCAGTTCGCCGACGCCACCGGCGACCACCAGTGGATCCACGTCGATCCCGAGCGGGCCAAGGCCGGCCCGTTCGGGGGGCCCATCGCCCACGGCTACCTCACGCTGTCGCTGTCCAACGCGCTGCTGCCCGAGATCGTCGAGGTCCATGGCATCTCGATGGGCGTCAACTACGGCGTCGGCAAGGTGCGCTTCCCCGCTCCGGTGCTCGTCGGCTCGCGGATCCGGGCGTCGGCCACGTTGACCGCGGTCGAGGAGGTCGCCGGCGGCGTGCAGACCACCATGGTCATCACCGTCGAGATCGAGGGCGGCACGAAGCCGGCCTGCGTCATCGAATCCATCAGCCGCTACCTGACCTGAGCCGATCGAGGACCCTTTCGCAGGGCACGGCACTAAGAAAGTTTTCATCAGTAGCCTTTCTTAGTGGCGCGGAGAAGGTAACGTTCCAGGGGTGAACGACTGGCCCGCAGCAGAGCGAGAGCCCCGTGTTTGGATGCCTCCTGCCGACGCGCCTCGGGCGCCCCGCGCCGACCGGACGTTTCGCGACTACACCTCCGTCCTTCCCCCACACATCGCGGGCCGAACGCCGCACTTGCGGGACGACACCCTGCTCGTGGTCGGTGCCGCCACTGCGGCCATCGTGCAGCTCGACACGGTGGCGACCTTCAACCTCGCTGCGATCTCCGGTGTCCTTCTGCGAAGTGAAGCCGTCGCGTCGTCGAAGATCGAGCACATCTCCACGAACCAGGCTGAGCTCGCAGCGGTGCTCGCCGGCGCCGAGGGCTCCCGGGCGGCTCGAGATGTCGCGGCCAACGTCGGCGTGGTGACTCGACTGGTCGACGCTGCGTCCTCAGGTGAGATCACCGAGGCAATGCTCCTCCGTGCCCACCAGGATCTTCTCGGCGATGATCCTCGTGATGGGCGATACGCGGGCAGCTACCGCCCGGTGCAGAACTGGCTCGGGGGGTCTGACCATTCGCCTCGGGGCGCCACACACGTCCCACCGGACCACAGGCACGTGCAGGAGCTCATGGACGATCTCCTCCAGTTCACCAACCGGGTCGATCTGCCCCCCGTCGTCCAGGCGGCCGTGGCCCACGCGGCAGATCGAGGTGATCCATCCCTTCACGGATGGAAACGGTCGGGTCGGTCGGGCGCTCATCCATGCGATCCTGAGGGCACGCGGGCTGACCGGTCGTGCGGTCGTACCGATCGCCACGGCCCTGCTCGTCGACCCGGGCGGCTACTTCGCAGCCATCGCCGACTATTGCAACGAAGGAGACGTCGACCGGTTCGTCCGCCTGTTCGCGGACGCTGCGGTGCGCGCGTCGGACGAGTCCCGTACGACCATCGGGGAGCTCGCCGCGTTGCCGAGCCGATGGCGGGAACTGGTCGGGGCCCGTGCCAATTCGACCGTCGACAGGCTCTGCGGACTGCTGATCGAGCACCCGTCGATCAGCACAGCCGATGTGGTGACGCTGACCGGCGTCACCCGCCCGGCCGCGCAGGCCGCGATCGATCGACTCGAGGCCGAAGGGGTGCTGGAGGAGATGACCGGGCTCAAGCGTGACCGGCGCTGGACCGCACCAGATGTCCTCGACGTCGTGGACGACCTCGAGGATCGACTCGGGCGGAGGGCGGTGCCGCATCGGCGGTGATCGCTCGCTCGGCGGCGAGGACGTGCACCGGCCATCTGCGACGCGGTGCGACTCGCGTCGCCGGGCAACTGCTACGACGCGATCCAGGACCTCGGCTGCTCGTTCGCCGGCGACACCAACTGCGGGTTCGGCGACACCAACTGCGGGTTCGCCCGGTCCGGCGATGCGCGGCTCGGTCCGTTGGCGGACAACGGGGGGCACCACGCGGTCGCTCCTGCCGGCCGCCGACTCGCCCCTGGTCGATGCCATCCCGGTCGGCACGCCGGGTCTGTGCGACGACACCGTCCAGCAGGATCAGCGCGCGCTCACCCGGCTGGTCGGTGGGGGCTGCGACATCGGCTCGATCGAGCGCTGACCCCGCGGCGCCGGCCGCCGCCGACCATGGCACCGGACCATCCACCGAGCTCTGTGTCGAGTATTTCCTGACGGGTCGTCAGGTGTACGCTCGTCGCCGCCATGGACCTGCGCTTCACACCCGAGGAGGACGCCTTCCGCAAGGAGGTGCGGGCCTACCTCGACGACCTGCTGCACGGCGACTTCGCCGAGATCACGCGGGCGGGGCGGTCCCGGTGACGAGCACGCGTTCTTCGACGAGCGCCTGGCCTGGGAGCGCCGGCTCGGCGCCGACGGCTGGACGTGCGTCGGCTGGCCGACCGAGTTCGGCGGCCGGGGCCTGCCGCTGAACCAGCAGGTGATCTACTTCGAGGAGTACGCCCGAGCGGGGGGCCCGGGCCGGCTGGGTCACATCGGCGAGGGGCTCATCGGTCCGACGATCATGCACTTCGGGTCGCCCGAGCAGCAGCAGCGGTTCCTCCCGGCCATCCGGCTCGGGTGAGGAGCTGTGGTGCCAGGGCTACTCCGAGCCCGACGCCGGCTCCGACCTGGCCAACATCCAGACCCGAGCCGTGCTCGCCACCGATGCCGAGGGGCGAGACGAGTGGGTGCTCGACGGGCAGAAGGTGTGGACGTCGCTGGCCCACTGGAGCGACTGGTGCTTCGTGCTGGCCCGCACCGACCGCGACGCCCCGAAGCACAAGGGCATCTCGTTCCTGCTGATCCGCATGGACGCTCCCGGGCATCGAGATCCGGCCGATCGTGCAGATCACCGGGACCTCGGAGTTCAACGAGGTCTTCTTCGCCGGTGCCCGCACGCCCGGCCGACCTGGTGGTCGGCGGGGTGAACAACGGCTGGAAGGTCGCCATGGGGCTGCTCTCCTACGAACGGGGCGCGTCGACCCTCGGCCAGCAGTTCGCCTTCGAGCGGGAGCTCACCGAGATCACCGAGCATCGCCCGGGCCAACGGCCGGGCCGCCGACCCCCGCTTCCGCCAGCGCCTGGCCGACGCGTGGAGCCGCATCGAGATCATGCGGTGGAACAGCCTGCGCATGCTCACCCAGGCCGACCGCCCCGAGCTGAGCGGCGCGTCCTACATCTCGAAGCTCTACTGGGCCCGCCTGCACCGCGACCTCGGCGAGCTCTTCGTCGACGCGGTCGGCACCGACGCCCTGGTGGGGGAGCGCCAGGCCGGCGACGACTCGCCCTACGAGCTCAGCGCGGCCCAGCGCCTGTTCCTCTACACCCGAGCCGACACCATCTACGGCGGGTCGAACCAGATCCAGCGCAACATCATCGGCGAGCGCGGCCTCGGCCTCCCGCCCGAACCTCGTCCGCCGGCCTGACCGTCTCAGCGGTTCCGGCGCTGATCTCGCTCGCTCAGCGAACCTTTCCGGCGCCGAAACCGCCTTTGCCCCGAACCTCTCGAGGAGAGCCACCGTGCCCACGCCCCCGCCGCCCTACGTCGACGGTCACCGCCTGCTCGAAGGCCGCACGGTCGTCATCACCGCCGCGGCCGGCACCGGCATCGGCTCGGCCGTCGCTCGGCGCTGCATCGAGGAGGGGGCGACCGTCCTGGTGAGCGACGCCCACGAACGCCGGCTGGCCGAGGCGGTCGACGAGCTGAGCGAGCTGGCCGGCGAGCCGGTCGGCGTCGGCGTCCGTGCAACGTCACCGTGCAGGGCGACATCGACGGCCTCTTCGCCGCCGCCGTCGACCAGCTCGGCCACATCGACGTGCTGATCAACAACGCCGGGCTCGGCGGCACGGCCGAGATCGTCGAGATGACCGACGAGCAGTGGAGCCTGGTGCTCGACGTGACCCTCACCGGCACGTTCCGGGCGACCCGCGCCGCCCTGCAGCACATGGTGCCCCGAGGCAGCGGGGGTCATCGTGAACAACGCGTCGGTGCTCGGCTGGCGGGCCCAGGCCGGCCAGGCGCACTACGCCGCGGCCAAGGCCGGGGTCATGGCCCTCACCCGTTGCGCGGCCATCGAGGCGGCGCCGGCCGGCATCCGCATCAACGCCGTCGCGCCCGAGCCTGGCCATGCACCCGTTCCTGGCCAAGGTGACCTCCGACGAGCTGCTCGACGAGCTGACGTCACGCGAGGCCTTCGGTCGGGCCGCCGAGCCGTGGGAGGTGGCCAACACCATGGTGTTCCTCGCCAGCGACTACGCCTCGTACCTCACCGGCGAGGTGATCTCGGTCAGCAGCCAGCACCCCTGAACGCGGTCAGCCCTCGACCCTCACGCGACCTGTCCCCTCAGCGACGCCACCGGCGTCGCTCGTGGGACAGGTTGCCCGGTTGGCTCAGGACTTGTCGTACTTCTGGTACGTGCGCCGACCGGCGCCGATGGCTCGTCCCAACCGCCGGGCCTGGCGCTCCATCTCGAGGCCGGCCTTGGGGCGGGGGGAGGCACCGGGCTCCGGCTCCCGATCGGGCGCTGGCTCCGGCTCGGGGGTGGGCTCGCGGGCTCGAACGGGCTCGGGAGCGGGCTCGGGCTCCGGCGTGGCGCTGGTGGCCGGTCTCCGCGGCGGTGCGGCCTCGTCGGCCTGGCGCCAGCCCTCGCCGAAGCCGCGGAGGGTGCCGGCGAGCACGCCCACCAGGGCGAACACCACGCCGAAGGTGATCACGATCTCGAGGGCCAGGATCACCCAGCCGCGGCTGGTGGCCTCGAAGTTGCCCACCGCGTTCTGCATCAGCAGTCCGGCGATCGACGCGGCGACGGCGAGCCAGAACACGCCGTCGCGCCAGACCGGCCGTCGGTAGCCGCGCCACAACGGGCCCTTGTCGGACGATCGCGTGCGCCTGGCCATCGTCCAACGCTACCGGGATGGGGTGTCAGGCCGCGAAGCAGTCGATGATCTCGAGCAACGAGCCGAGAACGGCGTCGCGCTGCTCGGTCTCGCTGTCGCCGCTGCGCACCACCACCAGGTCGAGACCGGGCACGACGATCGTGTACTGGCCCCGGTAGCCGCTGGCGAAGAACAGGCCGTCGTCCCGGCCCGGGAGCAGCCACCAGTGGGCGCCGTAGCCCCAGCCCTCGTCGTCGACGCCGGGCTGCGGGGTGCGGGCGTGGTCGACCCAGCCCTCGGGCAGCACCCGCCGACCCTCCCAGACGCCGTCACGGAGGTAGAGCAGGCCGAAGCGGGCGAAGTCGGCGGCCGTGGCGAAGCAGTAGGACGAGCCGATCCAGGTCCCGGCCGCGTCGAACTTCGGGATCGGCGAGCTCATGCCGATCGGGTCGAAGAGCGCCCGGTGCATGAACGCCTCGTACTCGGCCGGATCGCCGACGACCCGGCGGGTGGCCGCGCTCACGATGCAGGAGGTGCCGCTGGAGTAGCAGAAGGTGCTGTCGACCGGCTGGGCGAGCGGCCGGGCCGGCGGCGTAGCACGCCACGTCGGTCCGACCGGAGCCGAACAGCATCTCGATCACGTTGGAGCGTTCGCCGTCGACGTAGTCCTCGAGCCAGGCCAGACCCGAGCGCATGTGCAACAGGTGGTCGACGGTGATGGGCCGGCGGGGATCGTCGACGCCCGACCATCCCGGCCAGACCGGGAGCCTCGTCGAGCGCGAGTCGGCCCTCGCCCACGAGCACGCCGACGAGGGCGTGCAGGATGCTCTTGGCCATCGACCACGACGGCAGCGTGCTGGTGGCGTCGATGCCGTCGCCGTAGCGCTCGACCACGAGGCTCCCGCCCTGCACCACCAGCACCGCTCTGGTCGTGCCGAAGCGCTCGGCTGCGGAGTCGTCGAAGAGCTCGTCGAGCAGCGGGTCGAGGCGCTCGCTCGGGTCGAACCCGGGGAGCGCCCTGGCCCACTGCTCGGTCGGCCACGGCACCCCGGCCGGCTGCTCCGGTAGGGGGAGCAGCCGGGGGCGGGGTGCCGAGGTCATCGGCTCACGAACCCGACGTGGGCTTCGCCGGCGTGACCGGCTCGTCCTCGCCGTCGCCGACCGCCACCTGGTCGGTGGCCTTGCCCGAACCGTTGCCCTTGCCGTTGGCATTGGGGCTCGCCCCGCCGAGCAGCTGGCGGGCCATCGAGAGGCCGGCCACGCCCTGGCTGAGCGCCTGGGCGAGGGTGTCGCTCAGGCCCTGGGCGCCGTTCAGCACGATCATCTGGTCGATGTCGCCGAACGGCTTGGCCGCCGCCTCGACGATCGCCGGCCAGTTCTCGGCCAGCTGCTGGCCGATGACCGCGTCCTGGTTCTCGGCCAGGGCGTCGGCCCGGGCCTTGATGGCCTCGGCCTCGGCCATGCCCTTGGCCCGCACGGCCTCACCCTCGGCCATGCCCTTGGCCTGGGTGGCATCGGCCTCGGCCTGACCGACGCTGCGGGTGGCCTCGGCCCGGGCGCTGGCCTCGAGCTTGACGTGCTCGGCCTCGGCCGCGGCGGCCAGCTTCACCCGCTCGGCCTCGGCGCCCGCCTCGAGCTTCACCCGCTGGGCCTGGGCCCCGGCGTTGAGCTGCACCTCCTCGCGCTCGGCCTCGGCCTGGGCGATGCGGCTGTCGCGCTCGGCCCGGGACAGCGTGACCGTCTCGTAGGCCTTGGCGTCGGCCGGCTTGCGCACGGTGGCCTGCAGGCGCTGCTCCTCGCGCTGGGCCTCGAGCTCGGCCACCTTGGTCTGCTCGACGACGACCTCCTGGGTGGCCTGGGCCTCGGACTTCGGGCCGGCCTGGCGGGCGATGGCCGCGGCCTGGTCGACCTCGGCCGAGTAGCCGGCCTGCTTGACCTGGCTGGTGCGGCGGGCCTCGGCCTTGAGCGCCTCGGCCTCCTGCTCCTTCTCGGTGGCGAGCCGGTCGGCGTCGGCCTGGGCGATGCGGGCCTGGCTCTCGACCGCGGCCGCGTGGGGCCGACCGAGGTTCTTGATGTAGCCGGTCGGGTCCTCGATCTCCTGGATCTGCAGCGAGTCGACGATCAGGCCGAGCTTCTCCATCTCGGTGCCCGACGACTCGCGGGTCAGCTGGGTGAGCTTCTCGCGGTCACGGATCATCTCCTCGACCGTCATGTTGCCGACGATGGCGCGGAGGTGGCCGGTGAAGACGTTGTGCACCCGCTGGTCCATCTGGGCCTGCTGGTCGAGGAAGCGGCGGGCGGCGTTGGCGATCGACGAGAAGTCGTCGCCGACCTTGTAGATGACGACGCCTCGGATGCCGAGCGGGATGCCCTGGTGGGTGACGCACTCGATGGCCAGATCGGCCTCACGAAGATCGAGCGAGAGCCGCCGAACCACCTGCACGCCGGGGAACACGAGGGTGCCCTTGCCGGTGATGATCTTGAAGCCGAGGCTCTCCTGGAGCTCGTCGGTGGTGTTCTGGTGGCGCAGGCCCGAGATGATCAGGGCCTCGTTCGGCTCGGCCACGCGCCACATGGCCTTGAAGATGATGACGGCGACGACGATCGCGATCGCCACCGCGCCGAGAATGATGTAGATGCCGTTCATGGGACTGTCTTCCGTTTCTCCGGGGACCGGAGCTAGAGGGCGGTGACGATCACGGTTCGGGGCGGGAGGTAGTCGACCACCACGATCTGGGCCCCGACGGCGATGAGGTCCGCCCGGTCCGCGGCATAGGCATGGAAGGACTCGGTGCCGCCCCGGATGGAGATCATCACCTCGCCCAGACGGTCCGGACCGATGCGACCGGTGACCCGGCCCATCTTGCCCACGACCTGCTGATCTGCCATTCCCGCTCCTGTGTCGTCTTGTTGCCAACTCGACGAGATCCTCTCACGTCGAGCCGTTGACCACTCTGACAGAACTGCTTGCAGAAGCAACAAGAAATATCTATGAGCAACATGACATATCTATGAGGACCAAGATGGACCTCTCGTCGGCGGGCGCGCCGACCCCCCAAGACCCGAACTGGTGATGATCTGAGGGTCCAGGGACCCCCGGATCATCACCAGTTCGGGATTCGAGGAGGGCGGAGGGCGGTGCGTCAGCGGGTGACGATCACCGAGGAGCCGTGGCCGAACAGGCCCTGGTTGATGGTGAGGCCGACTCGGGCGCCCTCGACCTGGCGGCCGGTGGCCTGGCCCCGGAGCTGCCACGTGAGCTCGCACACCTGGGCGATGGCCTGGGCCGGGATGGCCTCGCCGAAGCAGGCCAGGCCGCCGCTCGGGTTCACCGGGATGCGGCCCCCGATCTCGGTGTCGCCGTTGCGCAGCAGCCGCTCGGCCTCGCCCTCGGCGCAGAGGCCGATGTTCTCGTACCAGTCGAGCTCGAGGGCCGACGACAGGTCGTAGACCTCGGCCACGTCGAGATCGTCGGGGCCGAGCCCGGCCTCCTCGTAGGCCGCGGCCGCGATCGAGTCGCGGAACGGCAGGTCGGGCGGGGTGAGGCCGGCGGCGGCGTCGGTGGCGAAGCCGGGGAGCTCGAGCACGGTCTGGGGGTACGTCGGGGTCACCGTCGAGATGGCCGAGACCTTCACCGGGTCGGCGGCGCGGGCCCGGGCGTAGTCCATGCTCGTGAGCACGATGGCGGCGGCGCCGTCGGAGGTGGCGCAGATCTCGAGCAGCGTCAGCGGGTCGGCGACCACCGGTGAGGCCAGCACGTCGGCCTCGCTGAACTCCTTGGGGTAGCGGGCGTTGGGGTTGGTGGCGCCGTGGCGGCTGTTCTTGGCCCGCACCCGGGCGAAGTCGTCCCTGGTGGCGCCGTAGCGCTCCATGCGGCGCCGGGCGTAGAGGCCGAAGTAGGTCGGGTTGGTGGCGCCGAGCAGCCGGAAGCGCAGCCAGTCGGGATCGTCGGGACGGTCGCCGCCGACCGGCGCGAAGAAGCCCTTCGGCGTGGTGTCGGCGCCGACCACCAGGGCGACCTCGCAGAAGCCGGCCAGGATCTGGGCCCGGGCGATGTTGAGGGCCTGGGCCCCCGAGGCGCAGGCGGCGTAGCAGCTGGCCACCCGGTTGCCCTTCCACCCGAGCGCCTGGCTGAACGTGGCGCCGGCGATGAAGTCCGGGATAGCCGTTGCGGATGGTGTCGGCGCCGGCGACGAACTCGACGTCGTCCCACGTGACGCCCGGCGTCGGCCAGGGCGGCATGGGCGGCGACGGTGCCGTACTCGACGAAGTTGCGGCCCCACTTGCCCCAGGGGTGCATGCCCACGCCGAGGACGGCGACCTCGTGATCGGTGCTCATCGGTCAGCTCCCTCGTTGCTCGTGCCGGCATCGTCGCGGCTGGTCGCCGCATCGTCGATCGGCGACCACCGCCACACCAGGTACTCGTGCTCGTCGTCCTCGTAGAGCGTGCCGAGCACCAGCTCGACCGGCATGCCGGCGTGCAGGTCGTCGATCTCGACACCCGGCACGACCTGGCCCAGCACGACCATCTGCTCGTCGGCCAGCTCGACCGCGGCGATGGTGTAGGGCTCGAACGGATCGGGCGACACGTAGGGAGGCGGCGGCTGGTAGCGGTTGTCGGTGAAGGACCACATCGTGCCCGTGCGGCTGAGCTCGCGCTCGGTGAACTCGCGGCCCATGCACTGCGGGTTGCGGCAGAACGACTCCTCGCGGGGGAAGAAGATCGCCTGGCACGTGGTGCACTGGGTGCCCAGCAGCGCCGGGTGGTCGGGGTCGGTGGTGAACCACCCCTCGACGGCGGGGACCTGGGTCTTGCCGGCCACGGTGGCCTCCTCGATCGAACGTCCGGGAACGCCCCACGCTAGCCCACCGGCCGACGGTTTCTGACGGGTCGTCAGGCGGGGATGGTGCCGAGGACGGCGTCGATGGCGGCGACCTCACGGGTGAGGCCGAGCTGGGCGAACTCGTCGACGCGCCCGCTCGTAGAGCGGGCGGGCCGAGGCCGACATGCCCTTGACCAGGGCGAGCCGGGCCTCCTCGCGCTGGGCCAGCGCGGCGGCGGGTGCGCAGCCGAGCGCCAGGAAGCCCCGCCGGGCCTCGAGCAGCGCGCCCTCGGCCTCGGAGCGTGCGCCCGGTCTCCCGCCACACGACGCCCCGTGCCAGCTGCAGTTGGGCGACGTCGAACGATCGGCCCGTCTGGGTGGCCGGTTCGGCGGCGAGGAACAGCATGCGCTCGGCCGTCATGAGGTCTCCGTGCACGGCGGCGTGGCGCGGCGACGGTGGTGGTCACGGTGGAGGCGGCGGCGCCCGACCAGCGCAGCAGCGGCCCGGGCCCGGGCCGGGAGAGCTGGGGCAGCACCTGGTCGGCGAAGGCGGCGGCCTCGACCGTGCGACCCTGCTCGGCCAGCACGATCGCCCGGTCGCCGTCGACCATGGCGGCCAGCTGGCGGCTGCCCACCCGCTCGGCCAGGCCGGCGGCGGTGTTCAGCAGCTGCTGCGCGGTCTCGAAGTCGCCGAACGTGGCGTACACGGACGATCTGGGCGCGGGTGGCGCCGAGCCGGGTGCGTCGCGTCCGCGATCGGGTTCGATGAGCGGCTGGATGCGACCCCACGCCTCGCGGAACCGACCGGTCGCGAGCAGCAGGTCGAGCAGCAGCAGGTCGTACCAGTCGCCGTCGCCGACCTCTCGCACCGCGTCGGAGCCGGGCAGCAGCAGCAGCCCGCGCTCGAGGTAGGCGCAGGCGTCGGGGTAGCGCTCGAGCCGAGCCAGCGTGGCGCCGACCATCAACAGCACGGCGGGCACCAGCCCGGACTGGCGCTCGTCGGCGCCGAGCTCGTCGAGCACCGGCTGGCCGGTGCCGAGCACGGCGTCACCGTCGCCGCGTCGGAAGGCCTCGCGGAACTCGAGGTAGGTCCGGCTGGGGATCAGCACCGCCCCTGTCTACCCGGTCGGGTCGGTCAGGTGGCGCCGGACGAGGCGGTGCCAGCGCCGCTGGCGGTAGCGGAAGATCGCGGTGGCGACGCGGGCCACGAGCGGGGTCAGCCCGCCGGCGTCGACCTCGATCGTGTCGGCGTAGCGGCAGGTCCGATCGTCGAGACGGCGCGCCTGGTGGCGGGCTACCTGCGGCCCGTGCCGGCCCGAATCGCCCGAATCGCCCGAATCGCCCGAACCGCCCGGCTCGGTCCGCCTGCCGGCTCAGTCGAGCTCGGCCGCGCCCAGGAACGCCGGGCGCTCACCGCCGCCGTGGATCACCAGGTTGGCGCCGCTGATGTAGCTGGCCATCGGCGAGGCGAGGAACAGGCAGGCGTCGGCGATGTCGTCGGGTGTGCCCATGCGGCCGAGCGGCACGGTGGCCGCCACCCGGGCGATGCCCTCCTCGTCGCCGTAGAAGAGGTGGGCCTGCTCGGTGCGGATGAGCCCGCCGGTGACGAGGTTCAGGCGCACCTTCGGCGCCCACTCGACCGCCAGCGACTGGGTCAGGCCGACCAGGCCGGCCTTCGACGCGCCGTAGACCGCGCTTCCGGGCGACGGCCGTATGCCGCTCACGCTGCCGATGTTGACGATCGACCCGCCGTCGTCCTGGGCTTGCATCACCGCGTTGGCGGCCTGGGAGACGTGGAGGGGTGCGAGCAGGTTGAGCCTGAGGATCGACTCCGAGAAGCGCGGCGACGCGGTGGCGGCGTCGGCCGGCGGCGCCCCGCCGGCGTTGTTCACGACCGTGTCGATCCGGCCGCCACCGGCCTCGACCGCGACGGCCACGGCCGCGGCCGCCTGGTCGGGATCCCGCAGGTCGGCGGCCGTGAACACGGCGATCGACGTCGCCGTGGCGAACGGGTTCGTCGGGCTCGGACCGGGCCGTGATGACCACCGTGGCGCCGGCCCGCAGGAACCGTTCGGCGATGCCCCTCCCGACGCCCTTGGTGCCGCCGGTGACGAGCACCGTGCGGCCGGAGAAGTCGAGGGGATCAGGATCGGTCGCCATGCGCGCACGTTACGCGCTGGCGCGGGACACGGCGGTCCACTCCTCAGACGCCGCCCAACCGTCCACCACTCGCTCGCCCACCCTCGCCGCTCCGAACTCCGGTGCCAGATCGGCGCGACCGAGCAGCGGATGTGCGGTGGTCCTCGCCGAACCCTGCACCGGCCACTATCAGGGAGTCCGCGGTTGCCGTCCACCCCTCGCCCGACGCCGCATCACCGGCGGGGGCGCGGACAGGTCAGGAGCGACCCGGCGTGATGAGGCCGGTCTCGTAGGCGATGACCACCAGCTGGGCCCGATCGCGGGCGTGCAGCTTGGTCAGCACCCGGCTCACGTGGGTCTTGGCCGTCGCCACGCTGACGAAGAGCTCCTCGGCGATCTCGGCGTTGGAGTGACCGCGGCCGACCTGGGCCAGCACCTCGCGCTCCCGGTCGGTGAGCACCTCGAGCAGGTCGTCGTCGACCGCCGTCGCCCGCTCGGCCCGCGACGTGAAGTCGGCGACGAGCTTGCTGGTGATGCGGGGCGAGAGGAGGGATTCGCCCTCGGCGACCACGCGGATGGCGTTCAGGAGCTCCGTCGGCTGGGTGTCCTTGAGCAGGAAGCCGCTGGCCCCGGCCCGCAGCGCCTCGAACACGTACTCGTCGAGATCGAACGTCGTCAGCACCAGCACCCTGGTGCTCGCGCAGGCCGGGTCCTCGGTGATGCGCCGGGTCGCCTCGATCCCGTCCATGTCCGGCATCCGGATGTCCATCAGCACGACGTCGGGGTGGCGTCGGGTCGCCAGGTCGACGGCCTCACGACCGGTGGAGGCCTCCCCGACCACGTCGATGTCCGGATCGTTGTCGAGCAGCACGGTGAACCCGCCCCGCACGAGCGCCTGGTCGTCGGCGACGAGCACCCGGATCATCTGACCGCCGCCGCGGCCCGGTAGGGGAGACGGGCCATCACCCGATAGCCGCCGCCGGCTCGCGGTCCCGTCGACAACGAGCCTCCGTAGAGCTCGACGCGCTCCCGCATGCCCACCAGCCCGTGGCCGCCACCGATCTCCTCCAACCCGGAGGCCGCGCCGCGCCCGTCATCGGTGACCTCGAGCTCGAGGCTGTCGGCGCCGTAGCGGATCAGCATGTCCACGTGCGCCGGCCCGGCGTGCTTCACCACGTTGGTCAGCGCTTCCTGCGCGATGCGGAAGGCCGCCAGGTCGAGCCCCGAGGGCAGCGCGACCGGCTGGCCCTCGACGGCGACCCGCACGGTCACGCCAGTGCTCTCGATCGAGGCCACCAGGGCGCCGAGGTCGTCGAGGGAGGGAGCCGGGGCCAGGTCCGCGGCCGGCGCGTCGCCATCGGCGCGCAGCACGCCCAGCAGGCGTCGCATCTCGTCGAGCGCCTCGCGGCTCGTGGCGTTGATGGTCTCGAGCATCGAACGGGCCTCGTCGGGCCGTTGCTCGATCACGTGGGCGGCGATGCCCGATTGCACCGCGACGACGCTCATGGCGTGGGCGACCACGTCGTGCAGCTCGCGGGCGATGCGCAGCCGCTCCTCGGCCACCGCCTGCTCGGCGTCGCGGCGCCGCTGCCGGTCTGCCTCCGCGGCCCGGAGCTCGAGCTGCTCGGTGTAGGCCCGCCGGACCTGCACGTATCGACCCGACGCATAGGCGATCCCGAACACGGCGAGGTTGCTGACGGCGCCGGCGGCGTCGAGGCCCTGTGAGCCTCTCGAGGTGAGCCACACGATCGCCGTCGCGACGGCACCGAGCGCGATCAGCGACTGCTTGCGGGGCGTGCGGGAGGCGACGGTGTAGAGCGCGATCATGCCGGCGATCGGGAGGCCGTTCTCCGGGTACTCGAGCGCCGAGTACGACGCCGTCGCGATCAGCGTCGCGGCCATGGTCGCGACGGGGGCTCGGGTCCGCAGGGCCAACGCACCGAACCCGACGACGGCCAGGACGTAGGCGAGCAGGTTCAACGACGTGGGGTGGTTCTCGTCGACCGTGCTGCCGGCCATGGTCAGCAGGCCGATGGCGAGGAGGACGACGGCGATGGCCGGGTCCATGATCCGGGGATCGAGGTCGCGCAGCCGCCTTCCCAGGGACGGTGCCTCGGACGGCGCGGCAGGGGTCATCGGTTCACGGTAGAACGCCGACCCCACCCCGCGCATCGCCTCGGGGAGGTATTGCCGCGTACCCCCGTGGGTGTACGCGGCGGCGGTGGTCATCTGGCACGCCACCACCCCATCTGAAGGCCCGGCCGGACGCCTTCCGCCAGGCCCGTCCTTCAGTCGCAGGGTTCGGGCGGGGATCTGGACCTCTACGGCTGGGTGAACCGTCCAAGAACGAGGCGAAAACCGGCACCGATGCGGACGGATCGGTCGGTAGTCTCGACCTGCCGGCCCTCATCGGGCCCGCCCACTGGAGAACCTGCGATGACCTTCCGTCCCGACTGCACCGACACCGAGTTCACGGCGTGGCTCGAGATGGCCGCGACCGAGGACGAGCTGCGCGAGGCCTACCTGACGCTCGAGCAGAAGCGGTCCCAGCTGTGGACCCGCGGCCACCTCGACAGCTTCCGGCGCAACCGCTACGAGCTCGACGCCCGCTACGTCGGCCGCCTGGTGCGCATCAAGTGGCTGTTGGCGGCCCGGTGGACCGCGAGCGGCCAGTTCGATCGCCTCGACCCGGACTCGGTCTTCGCCTGATCGTGGCCTGATCGCACCTGCGTTAGGATCTGACGCCCCATCAGATTCGGGGTGGACCGCAGCAGGCAGCACGATCAGGGGAGACGCATGCCGATCACGCACACCATCAGCGAGGGGATCGCTGAGGTGGTCATGGACAACCCACCGGTCAACGCCCTGACCGTGGCCGGTTGGTTCGAGCTGGCCGACGTGATCACCACGCTCGGCGCCGACCCCTCGGTGCGGGCCCTCGTGCTGCGGGCCGAGGGCCGGGGGTTCAACGCCGGCGTCGACATCAAGGAGATGCAGGCCACCGAGGGCTACACGGCCCTCATCGGCGCCAACCGGGGGTGCTACGCGGCCTTCGCCGCGGTCTACGACTGCGCCGTCCCCGTGATCGCCGCGGTCAACGGCTTCTGCCTCGGCGGCGGCATCGGCCTGGTGGGCAACGCCGACATCATCGTGGCCGCCACCGACGCCACCTTCGGCTTGCCCGAGGTCGACCGGGGAGCGCTCGGCGCGGCCACCCACCTGGCCCGGCTGGTGCCCCAGCACAAGATGCGGGCCATGGTCTACACGTCGGCCACCGCCACCGCGGCCGAGCTGCACCACTACGGCTCGGTGCTCGAGGTCGTCGACCAGAGCGAGTTGCGGGCCACGGCCCTGCGCATCGCCGGCCAGATCGCGGAGAAGAGCCCGACGGTGATCCGGGCGGCCAAGGAGTCCCTCAACGGCATCGACCCGGTCGACGTGAAGCGCAGCTACCGCTTCGAGCAGGGCTTCACCTTCGAGCTCAACCTGTCCGGCGTCAGCGACGAGGCCCGGGACGCCTTCGTCGACAAGCGAGATGCGGAGTTCGACAAGTGATCCCCGACAAGCGCATGACCGAGGAGGACGTCGTCGCGCGAGCTGCGCGACGGCATGACCATCGGCATCGGCGGATGGGCCTCGCGGCGCAAGCCGATGTCGCTCGTGCGGGCCATCCTGCGCTCGCCGCTGAAGGACCTCACCATCGTCAGCTACGGCGGGCCCGACGTCGGCCTGCTGTGCGCGGCGGGCAAGGTGCGCAAGGCGGTCTACGGGTTCGTCTCGCTCGACACCATCCCGCTCGAGCCGCACTTCCGCATCGCCCGCCAGAGCGGCTCGGTCGAGGCCATGGAGCTCGACGAGGGGATGCTGCTGCTCGGCCTGCAGGCCGCGGCCTGGCGGGTGCCGTTCCTGCCGACCCGGGCCGGGCTCGGCACCGACATCCTGCGGGTCATGCCCGAGATCCAGACGATCCGGTCGCCCTACCCGGGGCCCGACGGCGAGGGCGAGGAGCTGGTGGCCATGCCGGCCATCGAGCTCGACGTCGCGCTGATCCACATGAACCGGGCCGACCGGGCCGGCAACGCCCAGTTCCTCGGGCCCGACCTCTACATGGACGACCTCATGGCCATGGCGGCCGAGAAGACGTTCCTGTCCACCGAGAAGATCGTGCCCACCGAGCAGCTCACCGCCGAGGCGTCGTTCCACACGTTGCGCATCAGCCGGCTGATGGTCACCGGCGTCGTCGAGGCGCCCAACGGTGCCCACTTCACCGAGTGCCCGCCGGACTACGGCCGCGACGAGGCGTTCCAGAAGGAGTACGCGGCCACCGCGTCGTCCCCCGAGCTGTGGGAGGCGTTCAGGTCGACGTACCTCGACGTGGCCGACGAGGCCGAGTACCAGCGAGTGATCGGAGCCCGGCCATGACCGACGCGACCCGCGACGAGATCTGCGTGGTGGCGGTGGCCGAGTGCTTCCGTGGCGACGGCGAGCGGCTGTGCAACCCGATCGGAACCATCCCGATGATCGGTGGCCGGCTGGCCCGCGAGACCTTCGAGCCCCACCTGGTGATGACCGACGGGTTCGCCATGTTCGCGGCCAACGCCATGCCGGTGGGCGTGCCCGACGCCGAGGCGGTGGTCGAGGCGTGGAACCCCTACCCGCAGATGTTCAGCGTGCTCTGGAACGGCAAGCGCCACGTGATGATGGGCGCCAGCCAGATGGACCGCCTACGGCAACCAGAACTTCGCCTGCATCGGCGACTGGCACAAGCCCAAGGCCCAGCTGCTCGGCTTCCGGGGCGCGCCGGGCAACACCATCAACCACACCACCTCGTACTTCATCCCGAACCACACGGCCAAGCTGTTCGTCGACGCAGGTCGACGTCGTGTGCGGCGTCGGCTACGACCGGGCGGCCGAGCTCGGGCCGGTGGCGTCGCGGTTCCACGAGATCCGCCGGGTCGTCACCAACCTGGCCACGCTCGACTTCGACACGCCCGACCACCGCATGCGCCTGCGCTCGGTGCACCCGGGGGTGACGGTCGACGAGGTGGTCGAGGCCACCGGGTTCGAGCTGGTGATCGACGACCGCGTCGACGAGACCCGCATGCCGACCGACGAGGAGCTGCACCTCATCCGCGACGTGCTCGACCCGAACGACACCCGCAAGGCCGAGGTGCGAGGGTGAGGGCGTGACTTCAGCCCACCGGCCCGTGCTGCACACTCGCATCTGCGACCTGTTCGGGGTCGAGCACCCCATCGTGCAGACCGGCATGGGCTGGGTGGCGGGCGCCCGGCTGACGTCGGCCACGTCCGCGGCCGGCGGCCTCGGCATCCTCGCCTCGGCCACCATGACCCTGCCCGAGCTGCGCAAGGCCATCGACGAGGTCAAGGACCGCACCGACAAGAACTTCGGCGTGAACCTGCGCACCGATCAGCCCGACATCGGCGAGCGCATCGACCTGCTCATCAGCGAGAAGGTCAGGGTCGCGTCGTTCGCCCAGGCCCCGAGCCGCGACATCGTCGCCAAGCTCAAGGACGCCGGCATCGTCACCATGCCCACGGTCGGCGCCCGGCGCCACGCCGAGAAGGTCGCCGAGTGGGGTGTCGACGCGGTCATCGCCCAGGGCGCCGAGGGCGGCGGCCACACCGGCAACGTGCCGACGTCGCTGCTGCTGCCCCAGGTGGTCGACGCGGTCGACATCCCCGTGCTCGGCGCGGGCGGGTTCACCGACGGCCGCGGTCTCGTGGCGGCGCTGGCGTGGGGGGCGAGCGGCATCGCCATGGGCACGCGGTTCCTGCTCACCAAGGAGTCGACGGTGCCCGAGGTCGTGAAGGAGATCTACCTCGGCACGCCGGTCACCGGCACGGTGGTCACCACCGCGCTCGACGGCTTCCCCCAGCGCGTCATCCGCACCGATGTCGTCGACGAGATCGAGAAGGCATCGATCGCTCACCCGGCTGCCGAAGGCGCTCGTGCGGGCGCTGCAGTTCCGCAAGGTCACGGGCACCTCCTTCCGCGATCTGCTCACCGAGGGCCTGGCCATGAAGAAGCACCAGGACCTCACCTGGAGCCAGCTCGCCATGGCGGCCAACGCGCCGATGCTGATCAAGGCGAGCATGGTCGACGGCAAGCCCGAGGTCGGCATCCTGCCCACCGGTCAGGGCATCGGTGTCATCGACGAGCTGCCCACCGTCGCCGAGCTCATCGAGCGCATCATGGCCGAGGCCGACGCCGTCCTCGCCCGCCTCGCCTGACGCCGGGAGCGATCCGCTACCGGCGGTCGACGGCCGGAATTCGCTTGCGTCGGATCCTGTCCGGCTGGTCGGATGCCGGCGCGGTCAGGGCGACCGCCGATCCGACGAACCCCTCTGGAGGTGAACGATGACCACCTGCTTCGAGGCGGTCCCGTCGCGCTCACCCCAGGGCGCTGCCGTCCCGGCCTGAGCCCGAGTCCTCCCGACCCGGATCAGGCTGCCTGCGAGCAGCCTCCGGCGCGACGCCGTCTTCGGTCTCGTCCTGGAGGTTCCCCTTGTCACGCGAGCAACGCTCTCGCTCGGCGCGGCGCCGCGCCGATTCGTTCCGGTGCCGCCACTGCGGTCTCGACGTCGGGCTCGACGCCCCCGGCACCGCCCACCGCAACCACTGCCCCAACTGCCTGTGGAGCCGTCACCTCGACGACGACCGCCCTGGCGACCGGGACGCGGACTGCGGCTCTTCCATGGAGCCCATCGCCATGTCGGTCCGGGGCGATGGCGAATGGGTGCTCGTCCACCGCTGCGTCGGGTGCGACGAGATCCACCTCAACCGGACCGCGGGCGACGACAACCCGCTGATGCTCCTGCGAGTCGCGGTCCGGCCGCTGGCCCGGCCACCGTTCCCGCTCGAGCTGCTCACCGAGCTGTGACCGCGTTTCGACCCCCGGTTCGGTTCGCTCAGCGAGCGACATCGGCGCCGAAACGGTGGTGAGCGTGGTCGGCGGCGGTCAGGTGAGCCGGCCGGAGACGATGATCTCCGACGTCGGCGCCGGGCTGCCGCCGGCCGGTTCGGCGGTGATGGCCATCGAGGTCGTGTCGGTGCCGGCCGCGACCAGGGTCACGCCGGGATCGGACCCGAGCAGGCCGAGAGAGACGGGCGTGCCGCCGTCGACCGACCAGAGCTGATAGGTCGATCCCACGTCGAGGGCCGGCAGGTTCTCCGGCGTCACGTAGCCGCGCCCCGATGAGTCGACCACGACCTGCACGCTGGCACCGGACGGACCGGCGAGCGTGGTGCTCCTCGATCCGGGAGCGGTGGCGGCCGTCTCGGCGTCGTGCTGGATCTGCTGGGCGACCGACGTGGTCTTCGTGCTGGACTGCCGCACGATGGCCAGCCCGACCACCACGACGACGACCGCGGCGGCGACGGCCAGGACGATGCGAGTGGTGTTGGAGTTCGGTGACGACCGCTTGGAGCGGCGACGCGCCGCCAGCTCGTCGCCGGTCGGGGCCGCGTTCGCGGCCGGTGACGCCGGGCCGCCCGACTCCGCGGGCGACTCGTCGATCGCGGCGGGCGGCCGGCGCTCGTCCCGGGGTGGCAGGCGGACCGCGATGCGATCCCACAGCTCCGCCGGCGGCGCGAGCTCGGGCGTGTCTTCGGCCACGACGACGTCGAAGGACGCGGCCAGGCGGTCGACCTCGGCCCGGGCCTCCGGGTTGGTGGCCAGGTAGGCCTCGACCTGCGCGCGTTCGCGGTCGTCGAGGGCGTCGAGCACGTAGGCGCCGAGCAGGTCGTCGATGTCGTCGCTTCCGCCGCCGATCTGCTGGAGATCGTCGCCGTCGGTCATGGCCGTGCTCCTAGTCCGGTGGCGTCCAGCTTGTCAGCCAGCTTGCCCAGGCCGAGGCGGATGCGACTCTTGATCGTGCCCTCCGGCAGGTCGAGCATCACCGCCACCTCCCGGTAGGTGTGGCCGCCGAAGTAGGCCAGGGTGATCGCCTGCCGCTCGGCCTCGGAGAGCAGCGTCGATCGCCTCCTTCACCAGTTCGGAACGGATCAGCTCCCACGCCTCGATCTCGACGTCATAGGCCGGATCGACGTTCTCGCGGTCGTGGCGCTCCTCGCGGCGCCGGCGGGCCTCCTCGGAGCGCACCCGCTCGACGGCTCGGCTGTGGGCCTGGCGGTTCAGATACGACCGCAGCTTCCCCCGGGTCGGATCGAAGCGCTCGGGCTCGTTCCACAGGCGCAGGAAGACCTCCTGGACGACCTCCTCGGCCCGATCGGCATCGACGAGCACGCGCCGGGCCAGTCCGTAGACCGCGGCGCTGTGGCGCTCGTAGAGCTCCTGGAGCGCCTGTTCGTCGGAGCGTCCGACGGCGGCCACGAGGCTCGCATCGTCGAGATCCTTCAACCTGGGTTCCATGTACGTCCTGTTCGCCACGCGGGGCGATGTGGATGACCATGCGGCTCGGGTGCTGCGACCGGCTCGATCGGTGGCGCCCGGCGAGAGTACCGGCGCCACGGGCCACGAGGCGCGACGGGGACCGCCGGTCGCCGTGGGATCACCGGCCTGCGGCGGGAGCTCGACTGCGCTGGGAGTTCCCATGCCCGCACTCCGCGGCCGAGCCACGGGGTGGATCACCGTCCCGAGGGCCGGATGACCCTTCGAGGGGGCGTACCACCTGTCATTGGTGCCATCGGGGCGATGCTGTCATCCTGGGTCGATGGCCGCCCTCGAAGCTCTCGACTACCGCGGCGGGAACCGCGTGTCGGTCGGGGTGACCATCCCGATGCTCGCCGGCCGGCCGGCACAGGTGGCGCTGCGCATCGCCGTGGCCCGCGAGCCCGACGTCGTGGTCGAGGCCGACGACATCCGGGCCGACGGCCAGCCGGTCGAGACGTTCCTCGAGCCCGACGGCTCGTCGATCGCGTGGTTCCACACCGACGGCTCGCCGCTCACCTTCGCCTACGAGGCCACGGTCGAGCTGGGCGCCCGCCGCGGCCCGGAGAAGCTCACCCCCGCCGAGATCCTGCGCTACACGTCGCCCAGCCGCTACTGCCCGAGCGACGCCATGAGCGGGTTCGCCACCTCGATGTTCGGACCCGAGCTGCCGGTCGTCGACGCCGAGGCCGGCGCGGCGGCCGATCTCATCGGCCAGGTCGCCGAGTGGGTCAACGGCCACCTGTCCTACGAGTTCGGCACGTCGACCGGCACCACGACCGCGGCCGACACGCTGCTCTCGGCCGCCGGCGTCTGCCGCGACTTCACCCACCTGGCGATCTGCCTGCTCCGCGGCCTCGACATCCCCGCCCGCTACGTGGCGGCCTATGCCCCTGGTCTCGAGCCGCCGGACTTCCACGCGTTGGTCGAGGCTCACGACGGCACCCGGTGGCGCCTCTTCGACGCCACCGGCCTGTCCGACCCCACGTTCGCGGTGCGCATCGCGACCGGCGTCGACTCGGCCGAGGTCCCGTTCATGACGGTGCTGGCGGGCGACGCGCCGGTCGGCGACCTGCAGGTGTCGGCCCGTCTCGACGGCTGAGCCCCGGGCCACCGATCGACGAGGTGCGAACCGGATCGGTGCCGCGCGACGTACTGAGCTGAGGCCCGACTCGGCGAGACGGGCCCTCCCAGGTAGCGGACACCCCGCTCGGCAACGGCGCCAAGTGGGGTGTTCGCCGCGTCACCGCAGGTCGAAGGTGTGACGATCGACCGGGCGTTCGGGCCGGCGACCGCGAACCGGAGGGCACGAGGTCGACGTAGTCCTGCGGGACGAGAGTCGACGACGCCGTCGGTTCCCGAGGAGAGGAATGACCCCATGACCGTCCCCCGGACCTCCCGCCCCCGAGGGTGGAGCACCGCGGCGGCCGCCGCCTTCGTCGCCGGGCTGGCCACCACCGGCGCGACCTTCGCCCGGTCGGCCTCGGCCGAGATCGATCAGTCGGCGTCGGCCGAGATCGACCAGTCGGCGTCGGCCGAGGCCGGTCGGCCCACCCCACCGGTGGTCACCATGTCGGGGGCCGATGCCACCCCCACCGTCCTCGGCGCCCGGTCGGCCGACGTGATCGCCCTCCGACCCGACCCGGCCAACCCCGACCAGCTGGTGGTCGACTTCGGCGGCATCCGGCCCTGACCACCGCCCGGCGGCGGCATCCGGGTCGCGAGTCGCGAGGTGGATGCCGCCGCGGGTGGATCGACCGGGTCAGCCGTTGAGGGCGCTGAGCCGCTCGGTGGCCTCGATGTAGTGCTCGACCAGGTCCTGCATGACGTCGCGGGTCTTGCGCTCGGAGTCGAGCTGCCCGACGACCTGGCCGCAGGGGTTGAACGCCACCGACTGGGCCTTGTCGGCGTAGCGGGTGCCGCGCACGACGCACTCGCCCGACACCATGTACTGCATCGGCATGGGGAGGGGGTCGGGGGTGTCGGGCCGCTCCCAGGCCTCGGTCCACTCGCTTCGGAGCATGCGGCACGGCTTGCCCGTGAACGAGCGTGACCGCACCGTGTCCCGGCTCGAGGCCTCGAGCAGCGACTGCTTCTGCGCCGGCGGGAGGTCGGCCTCCTCGACGGTGAGCCAGAGGGTGCCGCTCCACACGCCGGCGCATCCGAGGGCGAGCGCGGCCGCGATCTGCTCGCCGCTGCCGATGCCACCGGCGGCCAGGACGGGGGTGGGAGCCACGGCGGCCACCACCTGGGGCCACAGCACGATGGAACCGACCTCGCCGGTGTGGCCGCCGCCTTCGCCTCCCTGGGCGATGATGATGTCGACGCCGGCCTCCTTGTGCTTCAGCGCCTGGTAGGGCGAGCCGCACAGCGCGGCGACGAGCCGTCCCGATGACTGCACCTCGGTGATCACCTCTTCGGGCGGCGTACCCAGCGCGTTGGCGATCAGCCGCATCTTCGGGTGGGTGAGCGCGATCTCGACCTGCGGCGTGGCCGTGGCCGCGGTCCAGCCGAGCAGCGTGCCCTGGGCGGTCTCGCCCTCGGGCAGCTCGGGCACGCCCTGCTCCGCCAGGATGTCCTTGGCGAACTGCAGGTGGCCGGCCGGCACCAGCGCCCGCAGCTCCTCGGCCAGCTTGTCCGGATCCATCTCGCCCATGCCCTCGTACTTGCCCGGGATGACGATGTCGACGCCGTAGGGCTTGTCGCCGATGTGCTCGTCGATCCAGTTCAGCTCGACCTCGAGCTGCTCGGGGGTGAAGCCGACCGCGCCGAGCACGCCGAAGCCGCCGGCCTTGCTCACGGCCACGACCACGTCACGGCAGTGGGTGAAGGCGAAGATCGGGAACTCGATGTCGAGCTGGTCGCAGATGTCGGTGTGCATGGGGTCTCCTGGTGGATCTTTCGGGTCAGGACGCTGGCTGGCCGGCCGAGAGGACGGCGGACGAGCGGCGTGGGGTCGGGGTGAAGCGGACGGGCATCGACTTGATGCCGTTGATGAAGTCGCTGCGGAGCCGGCGCACGTCACCGGCGAGCTCGAGATCGGGCATGCGCTCGACGACCTCGCGGATCATGGCTTTGATCTCCGACCGGGCCAGGTTCGCGCCGAGGCAGTAGTGGACGCCACCGCCTCCGAAGGCCACGTGGTCGTTGGGCGACCGGGTGACGTCGAAGGTGTGCGGATCGTCGAAGACCTCGGGGTCGTAGTTGGCCGCGAGGTAGTAGATGACGACCTTGTCGCCGGCCTTGATCTGCTTGCCGCCCAGCACGGTGTCCTTGGTGGCGGTGCGGCGGAAGTTGTGGATGGAGCTGCCCCAGCGGAGCATCTCGTCGACCGCGGTGGGGTAGTGCTCGGGCTCGGCGCGCAGCAGCTTGGCCTGCTCGGGATGCTCGATCAGGGCGAGCGTGCCGTGGGTGATGAGGTTGCGGGTGGTCTCGTTGCCGGCCACCACGAGCGTGACGAAGAACAGGTTGAGCTCGAGATCGTCGAGCCGGTCGCCGTCGATCTCGGCCTGCACCAGCGCGGTCATGAGGTCGTCCTGCGGGTTCTGGCGCCGGTCCGCGGCGATGGCGTCGCAGTAGGCGTAGATCTCCATCGACGCGTTGAGCGTGTCCTCGGGCGTGGCGACGAAGTCGGGATCGTCGAAGCCCACGAGCATGTTGCTCAGGTGGAACATACGGTCCCAGTCGCTCTCGGGCAGGCCGATCATGTCGCAGATCATCTGAAGTGGCAGCTTGGCTGCCACATCCTCGACGAACTCGCACTCGCCTCGCTCGCAGACGTCGTCCATGATCGCCGCGGCCCGCTCGACGATCTGCTCCTCCAGCCGGGCGATCACCCGCGGGGTGAAGCCCTTGCTCACCAGGCGGCGGTAGCGGTGGTGCTTGGCGCCGTCCATGCCGATGATCGACAGGCGCATCTGGGCCAGAGCCTCGTCGTCCTGTGAGGCCACGAAGGGCGATCCGAGCTCGGACGAGAACGTCTCGGGATCGCGGCTCACGGTCAGCACGTCCGCGTGGCGGGTGACGGCCCAGAAGCCGGTGTCGTCCGGCTCTGGGTGCCAGTGCACCGGGTCCTCGGCACGGAGAAGGTCGAACTCCTCGTGGGGGACGCGCTGGCCCCAGGTGTCGGCCAGCAGGTCGATGTCGTCGATGTTCACGACGTCCTCCTCGTAGGGGTCGTTCGGCGGGGGGTGCCGGACGTGGTGGTGTCGGATGTGGTGGTGCGGGACTTCTTGGCTCGGGGCGTCGGGGTCGTGGTCTTCGAGGTGTCGGCGGTGGCGCGCCCGTCGGCGTCGGCGTCGCGGCGCAGGCCGGTGACGGCCCGGAGGCCGATCACGGCGGTCTCGTCGGAGATGGCGTCGGGATCGACCCGGTGCTGCATCTCGAGGCCGACCAGCAGGGCGACCAGTAGCGGCGCGACCTGATCGGGGGTGCCCGGTGGGTCGGACCGGCCGTCCTCGGGCCAGGAGCTGGTGGAGTCGACGACCATGCGCCGGGCCTCGGCGAAGCGCGTCGGCGAAGTGGGCGCGGGCCGCCTCGTTGCGGCTGGCGTAGAGCCACAGCTCGTGCTCGAGCAGCATCCAGCCCGCACTCGGGTCCCGGTGGCGGGCTGGCGAACGTGCGCCACAGGGCGGCGAGGTGCTCGTCGCTCGGCCCCTGCTCGGTGGCGGCCACCGACAGCTCGGCGTCCATCACCGCCGCGCTCTCGTTGACAGGTTCTCGAGCAGGGCGTTCAGGAGGCCGTCCTTCCCGCCGAAGTGGGCGTAGACGGCGCCGGACGTGCGGTCGGCGGCCTCGGCGATGGTGTCGATCGACACCGCCTCGATGCCCCGCTCGGCGAAGAGCAGGGCGGCGGCGTCGAGCAGGCGCTGCCTCGTCTCCGCCTTGCGCTGCTCCTGGCTGGCCACGGGCAAACTATAGAGGACTTCCTATCTATATGGAAGACCCTATCTGACACCTCGTCAGGTCGTCGGAGTCGACCTGACGAGGTGCCCGATCTCGTGCGATCCCCGGAGCCGTGGCCGGCCGGGGTTCCGCGGCCCCGGCTCAGCCGACGGGAACCGGCGTCGGCTGCTCCTCGGCCGAACCGGTGAGCACCCGCTCGTCCTTCGGGGTGGTGAAGGCGTGGATGAACCCGGCGATGCTGGCGAGGAAGAGCACGAGGGCGGCGGCGTAGGCCACGAGGGCCGCCTGCTGAGCCCGTTCCCCGAAGATGCTGAAGCCGTAGGAGGTCAGCAGCAGCCCCCGGAGGGTCTCGCCCCGGAAGAGGGTGTCGGTCTTGCCCGAGAGGACCTTGGCCTGCGCGGTCAGGGTCGCGGCGTCGGCGGAGTTGGCCTTGGTGGCGGCGTCGGCCGCAGCCTGGGCGGCCCGTGACTCGGTGCTCGTCTCCGAGTACGTCTTGCCGTCGTTCACCTCGCCGAGGTGCACGGCGATGTAGTTGTTGGCGTAGCACTCGGCCTGCTTGCCGGTGGTGAGCGGCTGGCCGGCGTAGGTGACGATGCAGGTGGCCTGCTTCTCCTCGTCGGTCAGCTTGTCGACCGGGGTGAAGGTGATGCGCTGCTCCACGAGTTGGTCCTTCACGTACGACTTGGCGAAGTCGGCCTGGTTCTGGAGCACCAGACCGAGCACGAGCAAGAGCCCGGCGAGCAGGACGCCCCCAGCGCTGAAGATGAAGTCGAGCGTGCGACGTTTCATGGTGTGTCTCTTCCTTCCGCATCCCGCGAGGGAGGTCCCCGCCTCGTGGTCGTCAGTAGACGCTGAGTGAGGGAGCGGCAGACAGGGGCGGAAGTCCCGAAGAGGGAGGCGGGAGGTCCCGAACCGTGCGAGGTCCCCGGGGGTGGATCAGGCTCGCGGCACGACGACGACGGTCCAGTGGCAGACGCCGCGGAGGTGCCCGAGGCCGGGGAGGTGGACGTCGAAGTCGCTCGCCCGGAAGTCGGTCGCGCCGGAGACGGTGACCGAGCCGTCGTCGTTGGGGACGACCGTGGCCCGGGCGCCGAGCCGCCCGCGCAGGTTCCCGGACTCGACCTCGAAGGTGAACCGGAAGACCTGACCCCGAGGGGCCGCGTCCTCGATCTCCTCGCCGCTCGGGGCGACGTCGACCAGGGAGGCCGACACGGAGCCATCGGTGGCCAGGCCGAGGGCGGCGTGGGTCGTCCTCGTGACCAGCGGGCTCCCGAGGTCGAGGTCGTTGACGTTCATCGAGATCCGGGCCCCGACCGTCGAGCGCAGGTCGACCGTCCCGTCGGGGCCGAGGTCGCCCTGCACCTCGCCGTGGAGACCGGTCACGTGCACCCGGAATCCGAACAGGCTGGGGTGCACCTCCACGTCGAGCTCGGTGCGGTTCGTGTCGACGACGAACACGGTCACGGTCGCCCGCGTCGAGCCGGCGTCATGCCGGGGCCAGCACGAGGCGCCAGCTGAGCTGGATGGTCGGGTTGAGCAGGGGAGGCCCGGTCATGCCGAACGCGCCGGCGGACCGGCTCGCCCTCCCCCTGAGCACCAGGCCGCCGTCGACCATCCCCGGTTCGAGGTCGGGGGCCAGCTCGGGTCCGGTGCCGGCCAGGTCGATCTCGGCGACCGTGGGGGGCTCGCTCCCGAGGGTGACGGTGATCGTCCCCGACGGCACGTCGTCGACGACGTCGATGGTGCCGGTCACCGCGGTGACGACCGGAACCGACCGTCGGTCGAGCATCGGGCGGGTCGTGGCGGTCATCGACGACCGCACCGGATCGACGACGTACCGGGCCATGGGCCCTGAGTCTGCCCCACCCCCGGCACGGGTCGCGTGACAGGCTGGCGCCATGACCGCCGATGGGGCGACCGCGGGGCCCGGTGCGCCGCCGACCATCTCCTCGCTCCACGTCCTGGCCGAGCACGTGCTCGCAGCAGGGCTCTACGCCGCCACGGGCCACATCGGCCTGCAGGTGGTGGCCGGGGGCTTCGCCACCCCCGCCTCGGCCGAACCGGAGCTGGGGGGACGGTTCGCGGTGGTGCGGGGCGGGCTCGTGCGCACCCGTTCCCACGGGACGGAGGAGCGCGCCGAGATCACCACACCCGCCGCGGCCGCGGCGTTCTACGGTGTCGAGCCCGGCATGCCCGCCACCGTGTACACCCCGGCCACCGAGCTGGAGCCCGACGTGTTGCTCGAGATCGACCCGGCCGTCGCCGAGCAGGTCGGCGATTGGCTCGCGCTCGGCGACGAGGCCCTCGCCCGGTTCGGTGAGCTGCACGCGGTCCAGTCGCCCAGCGGTCGCACCCTGTGGCCCGAGCACTTCGACCTCAGCGTGTCCATGGCCGAGGTCAACTACGGCGTGTCGCCCGGCGACGAGCTCCATGCCGAGCCCTACCTCTACGTCGGGCCGTGGACGCCGCGCGACCGGGTCCTTCTGGAACGAGCCCTTCGGGGCCGGCCTGCCCGCGTCGGCCGTGCGGTCAGTGGACGAGGCGCTGGTCTTCTTCGAGCAGGGTCGGCTGCTCGCTGTCGAATCGAGCTGAGGACCTGGCCCCGGTTGTGGCGGGCGACGCGGAGCGGCTCGCGGCGCGGTACCTCGGCCTGGCCGACCGCCTGCCCGATCGCATCGCGGGGTTCCAGCTGGTGGGCTCGAGCGCCGTCGATGCCTTCCACGTCGGCCAAGCCATCTCGGGTTCGTCGCCGTCGCTCCTTCCATCCGGTCATCGCCGAGCATCCGGTCATCGCCGAGGCCAGAGCTGTCGCAGGGGCGAGCCGCTCGTCACCGCCGCCGGGAACGCGTCGCTCCGGTATCGGCACTCACCGGCGGTGACGTTTAGGCCTGTTTCAGTAGTATTCCTGAGTTTTTCACCCTTTCCCTTGTAGTCGAACGTTCATTCGTCTACGGTGGTGGGGTGAGCACGAACACCCCCATCTCCGGTCCCACGGCGTCGTTGAGCGACGTCGGGCGGGTGGTCGGGGGGTGGTGCGATGTCACTGATCCGGCGCTGTACACGGGGGCGGAGGCGGCGGTGGCCGTTGAGGGTCTGGCCAGGGTGGTGCGCCGGTTGACAGGCCAAGCAGGCGTGGTTCGCGGCGCGGGTGGAGGAGTGCCACAGCCAGCCGAGGCAGTTCGTGTCGTGTGATGATTACTTGGCTCGGGTGAACGGCAGCTCGCGTGGTGACGCCAAGCGGGCCATCGACACGGCCCGCCGGTTGAGGCAGTGCCCGGCGGCGTCGGCGGCGTTCGAGCAGGGCGATCTCTCCGTCGGCGAAGCCGACGAGATCGCCGCGGCCGTGGTGTTGGATCCGTCGGCGGAGGAGGCTCTGGTGGCCACCGCCACCACCACCCACGATCTGGCCGAGACCCGGGACCGGGCCCGCAAGGTGAAAGCGGCGGCCCGTCGGGGGGAGGACCCGGCGCTGCGGCGGGCCCGGGTGCGGGCCAAGCGGCGGTGGTCGGAGTTCGACGACGACGACATGAAGGCCATCGCGGCGCGGTTCGCCCCGGAGGACTGGGCCCGGATCAAGCCGGTGGTCGACGCCTACACCCGGGCCGTGTTCGAACGGGCCCGCCGACTCGGCTTGCGCGACCCCCACGACGCCTACCGGGCCGACGGGGTGCTGGCCGCGTTGGCCGCCGCCGGCGAAGCCCTCGGCCTCGACCTGACACCCCGAACCGCCAACGCCGCCGCCAAGGCGGCCAAGCCGACCGAGCCAACCCCGGCTGCGGCCACCGCCGAGTCGGAGGGGACTGCGGCGACCGACGCCGAGTCTCCGTCTGATCCGGCCGAGCTCGAGGAGCTGTTGGGGGTGCGGCCGAGCCGGGTCAAGTGGCACGTGACCGTGTTGGTCGACGCCATCGCCCTCCAACGCGGCTATGCCACCTCCAGTGAGACCTGTGAGATCCCCGGGTTCGGGCCCATCAACGTCGACGTGGCCCGCCAGATCCTGCCCGACGCCCTCGTCGATGTCCTGGTGCATGATCTGGTCGACATCAAGGCCTATGCCACCCTCACCCGCTACCGCCGCGTCGCCCTCGACAAAGCCCTGCAGGCCCGGGACCGACGCTGCGTCGTCCCCCGCTGCAAACGCCGAGGCCACCTCCAGGCCGATCACCGCCACGACCACGCCAAAGGCGGCCCCACCTCCTATGACAACCTCGCCTTCCTGTGTGAGGTCCACCACCACGAAAAGACCCACCAAGGGGCCCGCCTCGAACGCGTCGACGACGAATGGCACTGGTACCCGCCACCCCCGACCCCCGGCCAACCCCGCCCACCACCAGGATCGATCCCCTGGCGGGCCAAGGTCGGCCAACACCTCACCGCCTTCGACCTCACCAACCCCCCACCACCAAACGACCCCCAACCCCCACCCAGGGCCGACCCCACGCTGCCGTTCGGATGAGCCGGCGCGCGGGGGTCGGCCCAGTCGGCAGGGTCTGTCAGGAACGCCGGCAGTCGGTGCCGACGCTACGAGTCGAGGTCGAGGCTGAGCATGCGGATGGCGTTGCCGCGGACCAGCTTGTAGGTGGTCTCGTCGTCGAGGCTCGCGAAGAGGTCCTCGGCCACCGCCTTGGTGTTGGGCCAGGTGGAGTCCGAGTGGGGGTAGTCGACCTCGAAGGTGACGTTGTCGACGCCGCACTCGTCGAGCGACTTGATGCCGTGATGGTCGCGGAAGAAGCAGCCGTACACCTGGCGGAAGTAGTAGGTCGACGGCGGGTCCGGCACCTGCTCACGGGGGAAGGCCCAGCCGCGGTGCTGGTACCAGACGTCGTCGGCCCGCTCGAGGATGTAGGGCAGCCAACCGATCTGCCCCTCGCTGTAGGCGAGCTTCAGCGTCGGGAAGCGCACGAGCACGCCCGAGAAGAGGAAGTCGCTGAGCGATGACATGGCGTTGCCGAAGCTGAGGGTGGCCTGCACCGAGGCCGGCGCATCGGGCGAGGTGGCCGGCATCTTGGACGACGACCCGATGTGCATGCAGACGACCGTGTCGGTGTCCTGACAGGCCTGGAAGAAGGGGTTCCACACCTGGTCGTGGATGCTCGGCAGGCCCAGGTGGTAGGGGATCTCGCTGAAGCACACGGCGTGCACGCCACGGGCCGCGTTGCGGCGGACCTCCTCGCCGGCCGCGACCGGGTCCCACAGGGGGATGAGGCAGAGCGGGATGAGCCGGTTGTCGGTGCCGGCCGACCACTCCTCGACCATCCAGTCGTTGTAGGCCCTCACGCACAGCATGGCGAGCTCGCGGTCCTTGGCCTCGAGGAACGTCTGGCCGCAGAACCGGGGGAAGGTCGGGAACGACAGCGAGGCCTCGACCCAGTTGGTGTCCATGTCCTCGAGCCGGCCCTTCTGCTCGTAGCAGCCAGGTCGCATCTCGTCGTAGGTGATGGGGGTGAGGGTCACCTCGTCCACCGGGAAGCCGGCGGCGGCGATGATGCGCCGGTGCGGCATCAGCAGGTCCTCGTAGACCCAGAAGTCGGCGACCTTGCCGTCGGGGTCGAGGTCGAAGGTGTAGGTCGTGCCGTTGAACTTGAGGTTGCTCACCGTCTTGCGCTCGACCCGGGGCCCGATGCCGGCGTACTTCGACGGAAGGCGGTCGGTCCACACGTTCGGCGGCTCGATGACGTGGTCGTCGACGCTGATGATCTTCGGCAGCTCACCCATGACGGGGATGGTACTCCAACAATCTGACGGGGTGTCAGATTCGCGATCAGCCGATGACGACGGCGGTGCCGTAGGCCACGAACTCGGCGTACTGCACGAACTCGTTGGAGTCGAGGCGCATGCCGACGATGGCGTTGGCTCCGAGTGCGAGGGCGTGCTGCTCCATGCGGGTGATGGCGTGGAAGCGGGCCTCCTCGATGGCCTCGGTGCACTGCGGCACCTCACCCTTGGTGAGCCCCGAGAACGACGCCGAGATGCCGCGACCGAACCCGAGGCTGACGGCGATGAGCCCGAAGCACACGCCCACGCTGCGCTGCACGGTGTAGCCGGGGATGTCGAACGTGGTCGACATCGGCAGCATGGCCGGGAAGATCGCCCTGCCCCCCGGTGGTGCGGCCTGGGGCACCGGCGGAGGCGGTGGTGCCGGGGGAGGCGGGGGCCCGGGTGCCGGGGTCACGCCGGCGGAGGGGGTGGCGAGGGCGGCGGAGGCGGCGGTGGGGAGGCGCCGGAGGGATCGCTCATCGCGTGAGCCTCCCATACCGCCCGTCGCCGGGTCGTCAGATGGTGAAGTGGCCGCCCTGGATGCGCTGCGCCTCCATGAGCTCGAGCTCCCGAGCGCCCGAGGCCACGACGTCGGGGTCGGGCACGAAGTCGATGTCGGGATCGCGCCCCTCGTAGTCGACCGAGTTGAGGATCAGCTTCATCGCCTCCATGCGGGCGAGGTGCTTCTGCTCCGAGCGGATGATCATCCACGGCGCCTCGAGGGTGCTGGTGCGCTTGAGCATCTTGTACTTCATCTCGGTGAAGTCGTCCCAGTGCTCCTGGGCCTGCAGGTCGACCTCGCTCAGCTTCCACTGGCGCAGCGGGTCGGTGCGGCGCCGGTCGAACCGTCGTTGCTGCTCCTCCTTCGACACCGAGAAGTAGAGCTTGACCAGGGTGGTGCCCTGCCGCACGAGGTCCTTCTCGAACCCCACCACCCCCTTCATGAAGTTGCGGTACTCCTCGTCGGTGCAGAAGCCGAAGACCGGCTCGACCATGGCCCGGTTGTACCAACTGCGGTCGAACAGCACGATCTCGCCACCGGTCGGGAACTGGGCGGCGTAGCGCTGGAAGTACCACTGGGTCCGCTGCTCCTCGGTGGGCCGACCGAGGGCGACGACGCGGTAGTGCTTCTCGTTCATGTAGCGCGTGACCCGGCGGATCGTGCCGCCCTTGCCCGCCGCATCGCGTCCCTCGAACAGCACGATCATCCGCTGGTCGCGTTCCTCGAGGTGGCGCTGCAGCTTGAGCAACTCGGCCTGGAACGGCATGAGCTCGCGCTCGCGGCGGTACTGGCGCACGGCCTTGCCGCGGTCGCGCTCGTGGTCGCGGAGGCGGTTGCGGAGCTCCTCGGTCTCGGCGAGCAACTCGTCGAGGACGATGTCGCCGTCGGAGCCGCCGTCGAGGTCGGCCGAACCGGGCGCCGGCGGCGTGGTCGCGGTGGCGGGGGAGTTCGAGGAGGTCAGCACCCCACCAGGACACCCCACGCGGGCGCCCGGCGCCAGAGCCAGAGGTCACCTTGCGGGGAATCTGACGGTGCGTCAGGCTGAGGCCGCTATGGACCTCTCCTTCACCGACGCCGAGGAGGCGTTCCGCGCCGAGGCCCGCGCCTGGCTCGAGGCCAACGTGCCGACCGAGCCGCTGCCGTCGGGCGACACCCGGGAGGGCTTCGCCGCCCACCTCGACTGGGAGCGGCGGCTGTTCGAGGCTCGCTGGTCGGTGGTGTCGTGGCCCGCGGCCTACGGCGGGCGCGACGCGTCGCTCTGGGAGTGGCTGATCTTCGAGGAGGAGTACTACCGCGCCGGTGGGCCTCAGCGGGTCACCCAGAACGGCATCTTCCTGCTGGCCCCGACCGTGTTCGAGTTCGGCACCCAGGAGCAGCAGGACCGGATCCTGCCCCGCATGGCCGCGGCCGAGGACCTGTGGTGCCAGGGGTGGAGCGAGCCCGACGCCGGCAGCGACCTGGCCGGGATCAAGAGCCGGGCCGAGCGCGACGACGCAGGCCGGCGGCTGGCGGGTCACCGGCCAGAAGACGTGGACCACCCGCGGCGCGTTCTGCACCCACCTGTTCGGCCTGTTCCGCACCGACCCGGACGCCGAGCGGCACCGGGGCATGACGTACCTGCTGATCCCGCTCGACGCCGAGGGCGTCACCGTCCGCGGCGTCGGCCGGCTCGACGGCGACGAGGGGTTCGCCGAGGTGTTCCTCGAGGACGTGTTCGTCCCCGACGCCGACGTGCTCGGCGGGGTGAACGAGGGCTGGGGCGTGGCCATGGCCACGACGTCGTCGGAGCGGGGGCTCACGCTGCGCAGCCCGGGCCGGTTCACGGCCGCCTGCGATCGGCTCGTCGACCTCTACCGGCGCGTCGCCCGGTGCGACCGATCTCGATCGGCGAGCGCGGTCACCCAGGCGTGGATGGACGCCGAGGCCTACCGGCTGTTCACCCTGCGGGACGTCACCGAGATGGTCGAGGGCCGCTCGCTCGGCGCCCGATCGAGCCTCAACAAGGTCTGGTGGTCCGAGCTCGACGTCCACCTGCACGAGACCGCGCTCGACCTGCTCGGGTCGCTCGGCGAGCTCGAGGCCGAGGCGCCGGCGGCGATCGACCGGGGTTCGTGGATGAAGGGCTACCAGTTCTCGCTGTCGGGCCCGATCTACGCCGGCACCAACGAGATCCAGCGCAACGTCATCGCCGAGCGCGTGCTCGGCCTGCCGAGGAAGTAGGCCGGGTGCGCTTCGCCTTCACCGACGACCAGCTCCTGTTCCGGGACACCGTGCGCGACCTGCTCGACAAGGAGTGTCCGCCCGAGCGCCTGCGCGACGCGTGGGCCAGCGACGACGGCCGGCTACCCGACGTGTGGTCGGCGCTCGCCGAGATGGGGGTGCTCGGCGTGCAGGTCCCCGGAGCCGTTCGGTGGGCTCGGGATGACCGAGCTCGACCTCGTGCTGCTGCTCGAGGAGACCGGTCGGGTCGGGCTGCCCGATCCGATCGTGGAGTCGGTCGCGGTGGCCGCTCCGCTGCTGGCCGAATCGGCCGGGCCGGAGATCCAGCAGCAGTGGATCCCCGGGCTCGTGGCCGGCGAGTCGGTGGTGACCACCGCGTTCGGCGGGGCGCTCGTGCCCAACGCCGACTCCGCCGCGCTGGTGCTGGCCGCACGCGAGCGGCGACTGGTCGCGGTGCCGACCGCGGCGGTCCGCCTCGAGCGCCAGGCCTCGGTCGACGGCGCTCGCCGCCTGTTCGAGGTCACCTGGGACGACCGCGATGCCGTCGTGCTGGCCGAAGGCGACGACGCCCGCTCCGCCGTCGATCGAGCCTTCGACCGCGGCGCGCTCGGCACCGCGGCCCAGCTCATCGGGCTGGGCCGCCAGATGCTCGACCTCACGGTGGGCTACGCCAAGGAGCGTCGCCAGTTCGGTGTGCCGATCGGGTCGTTCCAGGCCGTCAAGCACCACCTCGCGGATGCGCTGCTCCACCTCGAGTTCGCGGTGCCGGTGGTGCACGCCGCCGCCTACGCGCTGGCGACCGGCGACCCCGACGCACCGGTGGCGGTGTCGCACGCCAAGGCGGCGGCCAACGACGCGGCCCGCCTCGTCGGTCGCCAGGCGCTCCAGTGCCACGGCGCCATCGGCTACACCGTCGAGTACGACCTGCACCTGTGGCTGAAGCGGGTGTGGGCGCTGAGCGAGTCGTTCGGCAGCTCCGCCCTCCACCGGGGCCGGGTCGCCGATCGGGTGCTCGGCCCAATACCGTCTGAGCACCGGTGATCGCGTCCCCGATCCCGTCCATCGATCACGTCCGCTGATCTGTCCGCCCACCATCGTCCCGACGAACTGGAGCCCCACCATGGCCGAGGCCTACATCATCGACACCGTCCGTACGCCCGTCGGCAAGCGCGGCGGCGGGCTCAGCCAGGTGCACCCGGCTGACCTCGGGGCCTTCCCGATCCTGCAGCTCATCGAGCGCACCGGCATCGACCCGGCCGCGGTCGAGGACGTCGTGTTCGGCTGCCTCGACACCATCGGCCCGCAGGCGGGTGACATCGCCCGCACCGCCTGGCTGGCGGCCGGGCTGCCCGAGGAGGTGCCCGGCACCACCATCGACCGCCAGTGCGGGTCGTCGCAGCAGGCCGTGCACTTCGCGGCCCAGGGCGTGATGAGCGGCACCGCCGACCTGATCGTGGCCGGCGGCGTGCAGAACATGAGCATGATCCCGATCTCGTCGGCCATGACCGTCACCGAGGGCATGGGCCTCCCCGAGATCTTCAGCGGGTCGAAGGGCTGGCAGGACCGCTACGGCGACCAGGAGATCAGCCAGTTCCGCGGCGCCGACCTCATCGCCGAGAAGTGGGGCATCACCCGCGAGGACATGGAGGTCTTCGCCCTCGAGAGCCACCGTCGCGCCGCTCAGGCCACCGACGAGGGACGCTTCGAGCGGGAGATCGCGCCGTTCCTCGGCGTCACCGTCGACGAGGGCTTCCGCCGCGACACCAGCCTCGAGAAGATGGCCAACCTCAAGACCCTTCGCGAGGACGGGCGCATCACCGCCGCGGTGTCGAGCCAGATCAGCGACGCCGGCGCGGCCATGCTCATCGCCAGCGAGCAGGCGGTGAAGGACCACGGCCTCACGCCCCGCGCCCGCATCCACCACATCAGCGTGCGCGGCGGCGACCCGGTGTTCATGCTCTCGGCGCCCATCCCGGCCACCGAGTACGCGCTGAACAAGGCGGGCATGACCATCGACGAGATCGACCTGGTCGAGATCAACGAGGCGTTCGCGTCGGTCGTGCTGGCCTGGCAGAAGGAGACCGGCGCCGACCCGGAGAAGGTCAACGTCAACGGCGGCGCCATCGCCCTCGGCCACCCGCTCGGCGCCACCGGTGTGCGGCTGATGACCACGCTGCTCAACGAGCTCGAGCGCACCGGCGGCCGCTACGGCCTGCAGACGATGTGCGAGGGCGGCGGCCAGGCCAACGTCACCATCATCGAGCGGCTGTAGCCCGAGGTGCGCGAGGTCGCCATCCGCGACGACATGATCCGGCTCGGGCAGTTCCTCAAGCTCGCCGATCTGGTCGACTCGGGAGCCGACGCCAAGCCAGTGGTGCAGTCTGGGGCGGTGACCGTGAACGGCGAGGTCGAGACCCGTCGCGGCCGGCAGCTGCATCGCGGCGACGTCGTCGCCTTCGCCGGCGAGGAGGCCCGCGTCACCTGACCTGCCGCCGGGCTACGCGATGAGGGCGGCCCACTCGTCGAGGATGGGGAGCACGACGTCGGCACGGGCCGACGGGACGCGGAACACGCACTCGGTGACGCCGATCGACGCGAAGTGCTCGAGCTTGCCCTTGTCGGGCAGCGACCCGAAGGGGACGATCTCGAGGGTCGACGGATCGCGCCCGGCCTCGGTGACGACGCGCTGCAGCTCGGGGATGGCGGTGCCGAGCCCGGCGCCGCCGATCGGGATCCATCCGTCGCCGTACTCGGCGATGTGGGCGAACAGCTTGGGCCCGGGGCCGCCGCCGAGCAGCACCGGCACCTTGCCGGCCGCCGGCTTCGGCCACGACCAGCTCGGGGCCATCGTGACGTGTCGGCCCTCGAAACCGGCGACGTCGTCGCGCCACAGTGCCTGCATGGCCAGCACGTGCTCCCGGCACACGTCGCGCCGGTCGCGCATGGCGACGCCGTGGTTGGCCAGCTCGTCCTCGTTCCACCCGAAGCCGACACCGAGCACCGTGCGCCCACCCGAGATCAGATCGAGGGTGGCGATGGCCTTGGCGGTGACGATCGGCTCGCGCTGGGCCGGCAGGGCGATGCCGGTGCCGAGGCTGATGCGCTCGGTGACGGCGGCCGCAGCGGCCAGGGCGACCAACGGGTCGAGCGTGCGCTTGTAGTCGTCGAGCAGCTCGGCCTCGCCGGTCGGCGGCGGCGTGACGCGACTCACCGGGATGTGGGTGTGCTCCGGGCAGGTAGAGCGAGTCGAAGCCACGGGCCTCGACCTCGCTGCGCCAACCTCACCATGTCGATCGACTGGTCGGTGGCGAAGATGGTGATCCCGTGGCGCATGGCGGTGACCATAGATGCTGGCCTCGGAGGCCCCGGCCGGCCCATCGGTCAGGTGTGGTTCAGGGCCCGACCGCGCCGAGGATCTCCCACGCGAGCGCGTGCCACTCGGTGGTGTTCGACAAGGTGGCGTTCATGAGCACCGGGCCGGGCGTGGCGACCGGCGTCGTCTTGGATTGAACCCAGTAGCCGTCGACGTCGACGGTGTTCAGCACGATCGACTGCGTGGTCTGGTCGACCCCGGGTACGGGTGTGACGCTGGAGTTCCAGTTGTCGAAGACACCGAAGACGAGTGAGTTGGGTGCGGTGGTCGTCACGATGGCGTTCGGCGAGTTGCCCTGGCCGGTGATGAGCCAGTTGGGTGACCACGCCGCAGCCGACTGGTTCGGCGCCGCGTTGTCGACGACGAGTATCTGGAAGTCGCCGACGGGTGCGAGGAACGGATTTGGTGTTCAACGTGAGAGTGGCCGTGGCGGTGATGGAGGTCTGGGCGGTCGGGTTGTAGGTCCACCACACCTCGACGTCGCCACCGACGCCGATGGTCGAGTGGTTCTCACGGCCGAGCAGCGTCCAGGTCAACGGCGTGCCGGAGTTCGTCACCGAGCCGACCACGGAGTTGACCCCAGCCGCTTCGTCCATCGAGAAGACGGCGTAGAGGACGGTGTTGGCCGGCGGCGAGAACGCGGGGGACGCCGTCGACGGCACGTTGGCCTGGACGGCCGTCGGGCCCGGTGTGGCGGGATCGAGGCTGGGGACGCTCCACCGGGACCGGAGCGACGGCGTTGGACGGGGCGGACGCGGGGCCGGGGCCGACGGCGTTGTTGGCAGTCACCGTGAACGTGTAGGCGGTTCCGTTGGTCAACCCGGAGACGGTGGTCGAGGTGGCCGGCGGGTTCCCCGTGACCGCCGTCGTGGTCTGGGCCACCCCGGCGATGTACGGGGTCACCGTGTAGGAGGTGATCGGGGAGCCGCCGTTCGCCGGCGCGGTCCACGACACCACCGCCGAGCTGTTGCTCGCGCCGGCCGTGACCGCGGTCGGCGCCCCCGGAACGGTCGGCGCCGAGCCCTTGATCTCGACCGAGGCGAGGTTCCAGCGGTCGGTGGCGGGGGCGGTGTCGTTGAGGGTGACGGTCGAGCCGATCGGACCGGCGGGAGCGGTCAGGTTCTGGACCCAGAAGGTGTCACCGGCGGAGGTGTCGACCCATTGGTTCGCGAGGGTCTGGGCGGCGCCGACCGTGCGGGCGGTGGCCTTGTCCCAGTCGTTGCCGACGCCGAAGACGAGTGAGCCGGCTTTGGTCGTGGTGAGCGATGCGGTGGGCGTGCCGGTGGCGGCGCCCGCGCTCTGCACCGCGCCGATGCCGGAGCTTCCCTGGAACGCGACGACGGTGAGCATCTGGTGGAACACGGTCTTGGACTCGGTGGCCGACACCGTGACACCGGTCAACTTGGCGGGGGCGGTGGCCGACCACACCTCGGCGGTGCCGAACTGGGTGTTGGCCCGAGACGCGAGGGTCCAGGTCAACCCGGCGCCGGACACCGTCATGGTCTGCGGCCCACCGGTGGTCGGACCGTCGGCGGCCGTGAACGCCAGCAGCGTCTCACCAGCCTGTGCGGTGCTGAAGGTGGGGGTGGTGGCGGTGGCGCCGGTCGCGTTGACCGACACCTTCGTGTCGAGCACCGGCGACGTCGGCCCCGATGGGGTGACGGCGGCCGACGGAGCCGAGGCGGCACCAGTTCCGACGGCGTTGGCCGCGGCCACCGTGAAGCTGTAGCTGATGCCGTTGGTCAGCCCGGAGACGGTGGTCGAGGTGGCCGGCGGGTTCCCGGTGACCGCCGTCGTGGCCTGGGCGACGCCGAAGATGAACGGGGTCACGGTGTAGCTGGTGATCGGGCTGCCGCCGTTGGCCGGTGCGGTCCAGGAGACCGTGGCCGATCCGTTGCCGGCGGTCGCCGACACCCCGGTGGGGGCGAGCGGCGCGGTCGGCGCGGTGGGGGTCACCGCGGGGGACGGCACCGACGACGGTCCCGTCCCGACCCCGTTGGTCGCGGCCACCGTGAACGTGTAGGCCGTCCCGTTCGTCAACCCCGACACGGTGGCCTGGGCGGCCGGTGGGGTGCCGGTGACGACCGTCGTGGCTTGGGCGACGCCGGCGATGAACGGGGTCACGGTGTAGCTGGTGATCGGGCTGCCGCCGTTGGCCGGTGCGGTCCAGGAGACCGTGGCCGATCCGTTGCCGGCGGTCGCCGATACCCCGGTGGGGGCGAGCGGAGCGGTCACCGCGGTCGGGGTCACCGCGCTCGACGGCACCGACGATGGTCCTGTTCCCACCGCGTTGGTCGCGGACACCGTGAACGTGTACGCCGTCCCGTTGGCCAACCCCGACACCACGGCCTGGGTCAGCGGGAGCGCGGCGAAGGCGAGGCCCATCAGGGGGTGCGCCGCGAGTTGGCAGAAGTAGGTCGGCTCGAGGTGCCGCGTGGTCGACCCGCTGGTCTTGCGCAGCGCGGCGGCCGCGACCGGTGACGGTGCCATCGCCGCGCCCTGGGCAGCGGCTCCGACCGTGATCGGTGGCTGGGGCACGCCGTTGACGTACGGCGTGACGGTGTAGCTGAGCAGCGGACTGCCCCCGTCGAAGGGCGCGGCCCAGCTGACGGTGGCCGATCCGTCGCCGGCGGTGGCGGTCACGTTGGTGGGCGCACCAGGTGCCGTCGGGCTGAGGGCGGTACCCGGTTTGAGCACGAGCGTGGCGGCGAGCCAGTAGGTGTTGGCTCCGGTGTTGATGCTGGCGGCCGGGTTGGCGCCGGAGGCGACGACGGTGTCCTCGGTGAGCAGCTCCATGTCGCCGGTGGGGGAGACGTTGGTGCGGAGGGTGTAGCCGGGGCCGGGGGTGAGGGTGTCGTTGAAGCCGGAGTCGGCGTAGAAGCCGATGGCGAGCTCGTTGCCGAGGGTGGTGCCCGGGGTGGAGCCGGAGCTGACGGCCGCGGCGACGGTGGTCTTGCCGGTGGCCGTGGCCTTCTGGTCGACGATGGTGGCGTCGTTGACGGTGGACAGGCCGGAGTACTCGCTGATCGCGACGCCGATGTCGGCGGCGGCGGTGGCTCGGGCGGTGACGGTCGGTTTGGTCCCGCCTCCGGCGGTGATGGGGGCCGACCACACGGACATCTCGGTGTGGTCGGCTGCGGTGAAGCGGGCGAGGAGGCTGTAGGTGTTGCCGGCCGAGTCGGTCACGGCGGAGGCGGTGGCCGAGGTCGCGCTCCAGACGCCGACCTCGACGACGAGGCGGTTGGCGGTGGTGACGTTTGCGGTTGGGGTCACGGTGACGGTGGTCTTGTTGTCGGCGCGCGCCGCGGCTTGTTGGATGAAGCTCGGTGGGGTGACCGCGGTCGGGGTCACCGAGTTGGAGGCGAGCGAGGGCGCGCTGGTGCCGATGGCGTTGGTGGCCGTGACGGTGAAGGTGTAGGCGGTGCCGTTGGTGAGCCCGGACACGGTGACCTGGGTGGCCGGCGGGTTGCCCGACACCACGGTCGGGGGTTGGGCCACGGTGCCGGCGTAGGGGGTGACCGTGTAGCTGGTGATCGGGCTACCGCCGTTCGCAGGCGCGGTCCAGCTCACCACGGCCGAACCGTTGCCGGGGGTGGCCGACACCGCGGCCGGCGCCAGCGGTGCGGTCGGTGCGGTCGGGGTCACGGCGCTCGACGGCACCGACGACGGCCCGGTCCCCACCGCGTTGGTCGCGGACACGGTGAACGTGTACGCCGTCCCGTTCAGCAACCCCGTCACCACTGCCGTGGTCACCGGCGGCGCACCGGTGACGACGGTGGGTGGCTTGGCCACGCCAGCTACGTACGGCGTCACCGTGTAGCTGGTGATCGGCGATCCGCCCGACGCCGGTGTCGTCCACGACACCGTGGCCGTCCCGTTGCCGGCGGTGGCGACGACCCCCGTCGGCGCCGCGGGCACCCCGGCGGCCTGACCGATGGTGACCATGGCCGCCTGCGACGGCACGCCGCTGCCGTCGACGATGAACAGCATGTAGGTGCCCGGAGGGGCGAGCGTGCCCGATGCCGGAGCCGTGACGTTCAGCGTCCCGCCCGACGCGGTGAACGACAGCGGCACGAAGTGCTGGCTCATGTCGAGCTGATGGGTGTCGGCGCCGAGCGACACCAGGTTGACCGACGAGATGGAGGACGCGTTCGGCGTCACCACCGACATGGTGGCTCCGTAGGACGTGGTCGTCGGCGCCGCGGTGATGGTCGGCCGAGGCCCGGCGAACAGGTAGGACGGCGAGAAGATCTGGTACGAGTACTGGCCGGGCCCGGCGAGGCTCGTGGTGTGTCCGCCGCCGGTCACCATGACCCGCCCGTCGGGCATGAGCACCGCGGTCGAGTGGTAGTTGCGGGCGGCCGCGATCGGCGCCTGGGCCGTCCAGGTCTGGGTCGCCGGATCCCAGATCTCGGTGGGGAGCTTGCCGGTCGTCACGATGTTCTGGTCGCTGCTGCTCTCTCCGCCGACGGCCAGCACCTTGCCGTCGGCCAGCATGGTGAGCGTGTGGTAGATCCGGGTCTCGTTCATCGGCGCGACCGGTGTCCATGCCGGCGTGGCCGCCGTGAGGTCGATGGTGGCGGCGCTCGACTGCGCCGGCGTCGGGTTGACGATGTCTGCCGCGCCCCCCGTGTAGAGCACCTTGCCCGGGCGGTACATGATCGAGGACCCGTTGAGGATCGCGCTCGTTGCCGCCGACGGCGGTCCAGGTCTTGTTCGTCGCATCGAGGAAGAAGGAGTTGTCCTCCGAGGGGCCGATGGTGAAGATCTTGCCGTTGGGCGCGAGGTACGAGAACGGGTACTCCTCCTCGTGGACCTGCGGCGTCGACACGCCGGTCAGCGTGGTCCAGGTGTTGGCCGTCGGGTCATAGACCTCAGGCGTGTCGGCCCAGTGGGAGGCGTCGGAGGAGTTGCCGCTGATGGCGACCAGACGACCGTCGGCCAGTTCGGTGAGCGACGGGTACCAGCGTGGGGTCTTCATGTTGGCGACCCGGGTCCACGACGAGGTGGCCGGGTCGAAGATGTTCGTGTCGACGATGCCGATCTGTCCGGTGGACAGCCCGCCGTAGCCGCCCACGACGGCGATCCGCCCATCGGGCATCGCCACCGCTCCGTCGCAGAACACGCTGTCGGGCGCGTTGATGGTCTGGTAGACGCCCGGGTTGGCCGGGTTCCAGATCACGCTCGGCTGGGGCTGCTGCCAGCCGTCCCAGGACAAGAAGTTGCCGTTCTTCATCAGGATGTTGCTGAGCGCCTCGATCGGCATGGTCTGCAGGGCCGACCACTGCCCCAGCGGCACGTTGCCGGGCACCACCGAGTTCGAGGGGGCCGAGGGCGGCCCGGTGCCGATGGTGTTGGTGGCGGTCACCACGAACGTGTAGGACGTGCCGTTGGTGAGCCCGGTGACGGTGGCGGAGGCCGGTGGCGGGCTGCCGGTGACGATGGTCGGCGTCTGCGCCGCCGTCCCGACGAAGGGAGTGACCGTGTAGGAGGTGATGGGGCTGCCCCCGTCGTACGGAGCGCTCCACGTGAGCGTGGCCGAGGCGGCGCCGGGCACGGCGGTGACCGTGGTTGGAGCGGCAGGGGCCGTGGTTCCTCCGACGGCCGGCCGCAGCAGCAGGGTGGCGGCCAGCCACACGGTGTTGGCTCCCGTGTTGATGGGCGCGTCGGGCGTCGCTCCGAGGCCGACGACGGCGTCCTCGGTCAGCAACTCGACGTCGCCGGTTCCGGAGATGTTCGAGCGTTGGGTGAACCCGGGCCCGGCGCTGAGCGTCGCACCGAACCCCGAATCGACGTAGAAGCCGATGGCCAGCTCGTTCGCGGCGGTCGCCGCGGCGGTGGGGCCCGAGCTGACGGCCTGCGCCGTGGTGGTCTTCCCGGTCCGGTGGGCGCCCTGGTCGACCACGGTGGCGTCGGCGACGGCGAGCAGGCCCGAGTACTCGCTGACCGCGACGCCGATGTCCGCGCTGGAGGTGGTGGTCGCGGTGATCGTCGGACGCGTACCTCCACCCGCGGTCACGGGCGCGCTCCAGACCGTGAGCTCGGTGTTCTCCGACGCCGCGAACCGGGTCAGCAGCGAGTAGGTGTTGCCGGCCGAGTCGACGACCGAGCTCGTGGTTGCCGCCTGACTGTTCCAGACGCCGACCTCGACCACCAACCGGTCGCCCGTCGAGACGGGTGCACCGAGCGCCACGCCCAAGGATGACTTGGCGGCGGTGTGGGCGGCAGCTTGTTGGACGAACGCCGGTGCCGCGCCCGCGGCGAATCCGTCGCCCGCGGCAAGTCCGACCACGGCGGTGCTGAGCAAGGCGAGCGCGGCGACGATGGCGCGCACACGCGACGAGTGGTCAGGCATCGGCCCTCCCTGGTCATCCTGCTTCGAAGAGCGATCGTGGCGGACCGATCTGAAGTCCGGCTGAAAAGTGCCCAGATCGGACCTGGTTTGTTCGACGGCCAGCCCTACATTGACCCACCGTGACCGTCCGAGCCGCTGCCGTCGTCGTGCTGGCGCTGATGCTCGGGGATCCCCTGCTCGCCGGATGCGGCGCTCGTGGCGGCTCCAGCACCACGGCCACGACCACGACCACGACCATCGTGCCTCGATCGGGCATCGTCGCGGTGCAGGCGCTCGACAACCGGTTCGTCGACCAGACCGTCACGATCACCGCGGGCTCGACGGTGATGTGGACCAACGACGGCGCCAACGGCCACGACGTCGTCCCGGTCGAGGGCCACGACTTCGGCGTCGATCCCAAGACCTTCGCTCCCGACGCGACCTACTCGGCCATCTTCGCCACCCCCGGCAGCTACGCGTACTACTGCAGCCTGCACGGCACGGCCACGAGGGGCATGAACGGCCGAGTGGTCGTCGTCGCTCCCTGAGGGGTCAGCGCCGAGCCACCCGGGTGCCGGGCCGTCAGCGGCCCACCCGGCCGTCGAGGAGCTCGCGGGTGATGTCCATGTGCCCCGCGTGGCGGGCGGTCTCCTCGATGAGGTGGATCACGACCCAGCGCAGCGTCGTCGGTCGGATCGACCCGGCCGACGGCAGGTCGAACGACGTCGCCCGGTCGAGCACGGCGTCGGCCGCGGCGGTCTCGGCCCGGTAGAAGGCGACGACGTCGTCGACCTCCCAGCTGTCCGGCAGCTCGAACATGTGCTGGCGCCAGGTCATGTCCATCTCCTCACCGGCGAAGATCACCCGCACCCACAGCCGTTCGGCGTAGCCCAGGTGGGTCACCAGCACCCCGAGCGAGTTGGCCGTGGCGGCGGGCCTCCACCGCAGCTGGTGGCGGTCGAGGTCCTCGACCTTGAGGATGGCGCTCTCCCGCAGGTGGGTGAGCCACGCCCGGGCCATCGGCATCTCGTCGGCCGGTGTCGACTCGTCGGGCCTCGGCACGCGCAGCTGGGGTGGGGCCTCGGGGGTCACCCGTCGTTCGCGGTCCGGCTCGGAGATCGTCGACATGGGGCGAGGATCCCCGGCTCGACCACCGGTCGTCAACCCGTTCTCGGGCGATCCGCGGCGCTCCTCGGGCGGGGATCGCGGCGGCAGCCCACCCGCGGTTCGCGTACGGTTCCGTCGCCGCCACGATGTCGCGGCGACCTGGGACCTGGCCCGCTCCACCGGACTCGACGAGACGCTCGAACCGGCCGAGGTGCACCGGCTCGTCGAGTCGATGGAGCCTATGGACGACCTGCTTCGCCAGAGCGGTCACTACGGCCCTCGTGTCCCGGTGTCCGACGACGCCGACGAGCAGACGCGCCTGATCGCCTTCGTCGGCCGCCGCCCCTGAGCCACGCGCCTGTTTTTGACGACCCGTCAGGTCTGCGTGCGATGATCCGGGCATGGGCATCTGTGAGGGTCGCGTCGTCATCATCACCGGTTCGGGTCGGGGCATCGGGCGCGGTCACGCCCTCGAGTTCGCCCGCCAAGGGGCGAAGGTCGTGGTCAACGACCTGGGCGCCGAGATCGACGGGAAGGGCGGGTCCAGCGGGCCCGCCGGCGAGGTCGTCGAGGCCATCCGGGCCATGGGGGGCGAGGCGGTGGCCAACGGCGCCGACGTGGCCGACTGGGAGCAGGCCGAGGGGCTGATCGCCACCGCGGTCGACACGTTCGGCCGCCTCGACGTCCTCGTGAACAACGCCGGGTTCCTGCGCGACCGCATGCTGGCCAACACGTCCGAGGAGGAGTGGGACGCGGTGATGCGGGTGCACCTCAAGGGCCACTTCGCGCCGACCCGTCATGCCATCGCCCACTGGCGCGAGCGCTCGAAGGCGGGCGAGGCCGTGTCGGGTCGCATCATCAACACCAGTTCGGGCGCCGGCCTGATGGGCAGCGTGGGCCAGGGCAACTACTCGGCCGCCAAGGCCGGCATCGCCGCGCTCACCCTGGTCGAGGCGGCCGAGTTCGCCCGCTACGGGGTCACGGCCAACGCCATCGCCCCGGCGGCCCGCACCCGGATGACCGAGGAGGTCTTCGCCCAGACCATGGCCCCACCGGCGGAGGGCGAGTTCGACGCCATGGCCCCCGAGAACGTCGCCCCGCTCGTGGTCTGGCTGGGGTCCGAGGACTCCGAGGGCGTCACCGGCCGGGTCTTCGAGGTCGAGGGCGGCAAGGTCAGCGTGGCCGACGGCTGGCAGCACGGCCCCGAGTTCGACAAGGGCGCACGATGGGAGCCCGACGAGATCGGTGCCGTCGTGCGCGACCTGCTCCGCGAGGCCCCGGCCCCCGCCCCCGTCTACGGCGCCTGAACGGGCCGGCTCAGCTCGCCTTGCAGAGGTACTGGAGTTCGGCGCCGGTGGTCGGACTGGTCACGTAGACGAGCCCGGTGAAGCCGTGGTCGCCGGCGAACTGGTCGATCGGGCCCGACCAGATCTGGTACAGGTGCGACACGATCGGCGGGCCCGACAGCTCCGACACGCTGACGCTGAGACTTCGGCCCTCTCCCGAGAACGCCTCGTCCCAGGTGAAGGTCGTCGCCAGCCGGAAGTCGCCGGCCTCGAGGCTCTGGGTCTGGTCCTGCCCGGCGATGTTCATGTCGACGACGAGCTCGCCGTCCGCCGTCGGAGCAACCCGGTCGTTCGGTCGATGCCACGCCGAGCAGGTCACGGTGTCGGCGATCGGCGCCGTGCTCCCGTCGCCCGGGTTCGCGTCTCGGTCCGAGCGGTGGTCCGAGCCCGCTCTGGAGACCACCAGCGCGACGACGACCACGATCAGCACCACGACGGCGCCGACCCCGACCACGAGTGGGCTGACGCGAGGACCTCGCTCGCCGCTCCGCTCCGCCTCCATGGTGCGACGCTACGCCGAATTGGTGATGATCCGCGGGTCCAGGGACCCTCGGATCATCACCAGTCCGGGTGGTGCTCGGATGCTGTCGAGTGGGCTACAGGCGCTCGATGATCATGGCCATGCCCTGGCCGCCACCGACGCACATGCTCTCCATGCCGATCGTCTTGTCGGCGTCCTGCAGGCCGTTGATCAGCGTGGTCATGATGCGGGCGCCGGTCATGCCGAAGGGGTGGCCCAGGGCGATGGCGCCGCCGTTGACGTTGAGCTTGTCCCACGAGATGCCGAGGTACTTGGCCGAGGGGATGACCTGGGCGGCGAAGGCCTCGTTGATCTCGACCAGGTCGATGTCGTCGATGGTCATGCCGGCTCGGGCCATGGCCATGCGGCAGGCCTCGACCGGGCCCATGCCCATGATCTCGGGGTTGAGGCCGGTGACGCCGCTGGCGATGATGCGGGCGAGCGGGGTGAGGCCGAGCTCGGCGGCGCGGGTGTCGCTCATCACGATGACGGCGGCGGCGCCGTCGTTCAGGGGGCAGGCGTTGCCGGCGGTGATCTTGCCGTCCGGGCGGAACACCGGCTTGAGGCCCGACAGGCCCTCGACGGTGGTGCCGGGGCGGATGCCGTCGTCCTTGCTCACGACGGTGCCGTCGGGGGTGGTGACCGGCGTGATCTCCCGCTCGAAGAAGCCCCGCTCGAGGGCGGCGGTGGCCCGCTGCTGGCTCTGCGCCGCGAACTCGTCCATCTCCTCACGGGAGACGTTCTCGAACTCGCCGACGTTCTCGGCGGTCTGGCCCATGGCGATGTAGGCGTCGGGCAGGCCCTCCGGCGGGGTCCACGACGGCTGGCCACCGGCGGTGCGCTCGGCCGTGCGGGCCTCGGCGGCGCCGAACTTGGCGTTGTGCGGACCGGTGTCGGCCGCGCCGTGCATGTAGCGGCTCACGGTCTCGACGCCGGCGGAGATGAACACGTCGCCCTCGCCGGCCTTGATGGCGTGGGCGGCCATGCGGATGGTCTGCAGCGACGACGAGCAGTAGCGGTTGACGGTGACGCCGGGGACGTCGGGCATGTCGGCGAGCAGGGCCACCATGCGACCGAGGTTGTAGCCGGCCTCGCCACCGGGCTGCCCGCTGCCCATGATGAGGTCCTCGACCTCGTTGCGATCGAGCGCCGGGACCTTGTCGAGGGCGGCGTTGACGATGGTGGCGGCCAGGTCGTCGGGCCGGAGGTCGACCAGGGAACCCTTCGCGGCCCGTCCGATCGGGCTTCGGGCAGTTGAGACGATGACGGCTTCGGGCATGGGATCCCCCTGGATCGATGGTTGCGGACCAAGGCACGGCCCACGTGGTGAAGGCCGAGATTCTCGCCCGCGTCCGGCGCAGGGGGGAAATCCTCCCGGGTCGTGGCGCGAGGTCGGGTCAGGAACTAGAACAGGTTCTATGGCACTCTCGATCGTCCGCTTCGACATGCGGATCCCGGGCCTCGAGCCGAAGGAGGCGCAGGCGCTCTACGCCGCGGCCCTCGAGATGGGTGAGTGGGCCGATGCACGCGGCTTCGACATGCTGACCCTGTCGGAGCACCACGGCTCGCCCGACGGGTACCTGCCCTCGCCCTTGGTCCTCGGTGGCGCCATGGCCGCCCGCACCCGGCGCATCGCGCTGTGGGTCTCGGCCCTGTTGGTCCCCCTGCACGACCCGATCCGCCTGGCCGAGGACCTGGCCGTGCTCGACCTCATCAGCGGTGGGCGGGTCTCGCTCGTGACCGGGCTCGGCTACCGGCCGGTGGAGTACGCCATGCTCGGCAAGGAGTGGACCCGCCGCGGCAAGCTGCTCGACGAGGCCCTCGACGTGATGATCCAGGCCTGGACGGGGCAGCCGTTCGAGTACCGCGGCGAGATGGTGCAGGTCACGCCCCGTCCGGTGCAGCAGCCGCACCCCGTGATCATGATCGGGGGCGGCGGGCCGGCGGCGGTCGAGCGGGCCGCCCGCCTGGGGTTCAGCATGTTCCCGTCGACCGACGACCCCGAGCTCTATCGCAGGTACCTGGCCGAGTGCGAGCGGCTCGGCACCACCCCGGGCTTCGTCGGTCGCCCGTCGGGTCCCGGCACGCTGTTCGTGGCCGACGACCCCGATCGGCTGTGGGGCCACATCGGCGACTACCTCCTGCACGACGCCATGACCTACCGGTCCTGGCAGCCCGAGGGTCAGGAATCGCACGTGAAGGCCGACGCCACCTCGGTGGCCGAGCTGCGGGCCGAGGGCGTCTATCAGATCCTCACGCCCGACGAGTGCATCGCGGTGGCCGGCGAGATCGGGCCGTTCGGCGCCATGACCCATCACCCGCTCTGCGGCGCGACGCCTCCCGAATACGGGTGGGAGAGCCTCGAGCTCTACGTCGACAAGGTCCTGCCCAGGGTCGGGAACCCGGCCTGAGCGTCGGCTTGCCGACCCGACAAGGAGAGAACGAACGTGGCAGTCGACCTGACCGATCTCCTCGATCCGGCCCACACGGCCATCGTCACCCAGGAGTGCCAGGGTGCGGTGATCGGGCGGACGGCGGCCCTGCCCCAGCTGGCCGAGGCCGCCCAGCGAGAGGCCATTCCGAACATCGCCCGGCTGGTGCGGGCGGCACGGTCCGCGGGGGTGCCCGTGGTGCACTGCGTGGCCATGCGGCGTGACGACGGTCGGGCTCGAACCACAACGCTCGTCTGTTCATGGGCGTCCTGAAGAGCGGCGTGCCCCTGCGGCCCGGCACCGAGGCGGTCGAGGTGCTGCCCGAGATCGGCGTCGAGCCGGAGGACGTCGTGCTCTCCCGCCTGCACGGTCTCGGACCCATGGGCGGCACCGATCTCGACGCGGTGCTGCGCAACCTCGGTGCGACCACCGTCGTCGGCGTCGGGGTGTCGGTCAACGTCGGGCATGCTGAACTTCGCCATGGACGCGGTGAACGCGGGCTACCAGTTCGTGATGCCACGCGACGCGGTGGCCGGCGTCCCCGAGGAGTACGCCCAGGCCGTGCTCGACAACACGATCTCGCTGATCGCGACGCTGCCCAGCACCGACGAGGTGCTCGACGCCTGGTCCACCACCTGAAGGCTCGGCCTGGCGGAAAGCGACAGCCCCGGCCTTCGGAACGTCAGCCCGTGATCGGCTGGCCGCGTGGTCCAGCACCTGAAGGCTCGGCCTGGCGGAAAGCGACAGCCCCGGCCTTCGGAACGTCAGCCCGTGATCGGCTGGCCGTCGGCCCCGACGACGAACCAGTGGCCGCCGACGCCCTGGCCCTTCGTCTCGCCGGGACCGGCATCGCCCGAGTAGGTGTAGAGCGGCTGACCGTTCACCGTCAGCTGGCTGGTGCCGTCCGGGCGGGCGACGAGCTTGAACTCGCCCGGCTGGGTCGGCACGCCGGAGCCGACGGCGATGCTCGATCCCGTCAATGGGGGCCAGACCTTGGCGCAGCTCTCGTCGACGCACGTCGGCGTGCCCTTCGTGTCGGCCGTGAACACGTAGAGGGTGTGGCCGGTGAGGTCGACCAGCACCTGGCCCAGGTCGGTCGTGCCCACGTCGACCGTCGCCGTGCCGCTCGGGATGGTGGCGAGGGTCGACCCGGTGTCGCCGGACGCGGCGGTGGTGGTCGTCGAGGGAAGGGTCGAGGCGGTGCCATCGTCGGCGCTCGGCTTCGACGAGCCACAGGCGCTCACGGTGAGCGCCAGCGCCAGGGCCAGCGCCACGCCGAGGCCGATCGCGGTCGTGCGAGCGGCCGGGCGGTGCCGCCGTCGAGGTGAGCGGTTCGAGATCATCGCCGGAGAACCTACGTGCTCGCCACGGGGTGGTTCGTTCGGGCTGATGCCTCGTCAGGTGACCGAGACCGGACGGCTAACGTCTCGTCGATGGCGACTCCCAAGGCCGACCTGGATGTCAGCATCCCGATCGGTGCCGTGACCGACGATCTCGACGACGAGCTGCGTGCCGCCGACGGACGGGTGCCCGGCCGCCGCGGTCGGGCCACCCGCCAGCGCCTGCTCGAGCGCACCGCCGAGATGCTGCAGAGCAGCAACTACCGCGACCTCAAGGTCGTCGACATCGCCCGCGGGGCCGGCACCTCGCCGGCGACCTTCTACCAGTACTTCCCCGAGGTCGAGTCGGCCATCCTGGTGCTGGCCGAGGAGATGGCGCTCGAGGGTCGGGTGCTCACCGACATCGTCCGCGAGGGCACGTGGAAGGGCAAGGCCGGGTTCGCCACCGCCGACTCGCTGGCCGAGCAGTTCATGAGCTTCTGGGAGGACCACCGCTCGGTGCTGCGGGTGGTCGACCTGGCCACCGAGGAGGGCGACCAGCGCTTCCGCAACATCCGCACCCGGCTCCTCAACGAGGTGGTGGTCGCGCTCGCGGATGTGATCGGTCGGATGCAGGCCGACGGTCGCCACCCGGCCGACCTCGATCCGGTGGCGACGGCCGGCGTGCTGGTCGCCATGCTCGCCCACGTCTCGGCGCACCGCTACGGGTTCGAGTTCTGGGGCATCCGCACCGACGACACCCGCAACAGCCTGGCCCGCATCGTGTTCACCACGGTCACCGGCCAGAAGCCGCCGGCGTCCTGACCGGGGCCATCGGTCGCAGCCCGGGCTCACCGATGAGATACGGCGTCCTCCCTCCCTACCGGGCCGGCGTGGTGGCCGATCCGGTGTGGATCTCGGCCTTCGCCCAGGCCGTCGACCGGCTCGGGTTCGAGTCCTTCTACGTGTGCGAGCACGTGGCCGTGAAGGACGGCTACGCGGCGCGCTACCCCTATGCCGCCGACGGACGCATGGCGCTGCCCGACGACTGCGACATCCCCGACCCGCTCGAGCTGCTGGCGTTCGTCGCGGCCCGCACCGAGCGGGTGGTGCTGGCCACCGGTGTGCTCGTGCTGCCCGAGCACCAGGTGCTGCAGCTGGCCAAGCGGCTGGCCACCATCGACGCGCTCTCGGGTGGCCGCATGCGCCTCGGCGTCGGGGTCGGCTGGATGCGCGAGGAGGTCGAGTCGGTGGGTGTCGACTTCGCACACCCGGGGCGAGCGCACCGACGAGATGATCCAGGCGCTCCGCCTGATCTGGGCGTCCGACGTGTCGAACTTCAACGGCCGACACGTGGTCATCGACGGCATGATCACCCGCCCCCGCACCGCCCAGCTCGCGGGCGTGCCGATCCACATCGGTGGTCACTCGGCGGCCGCGGCCCGCCGAGCCGGGCGCCTCGGCAACGGCTACCAGCCGCTCGGGCTCGACGACGACGGCCTCACCGACCGCCTGCGCATCGTGTGGGAGACCGCGGTCGAGGCCGGCCGCGACCCCGAGAGCATCGAGCTGTCGCTCGGTGGCCTGCTCGACGAGGTGCGACGACCGCGGCCGTCGAGCGGGCCGAGCGCTTCGGCGCCACCCGCATGGTGCTGTCCACCCGCGAGGGCGACCTGGGCGCCGCCATCGACCAGCTCGAGTCCTTCGCGTCCCGCTTCATCCGCTGACGGTCGGTCGATGGCGCCGTTGGTGCCGAGGGCCGCGGCGACGAGGTCGGGGAAGTCGTTCGGCGGGGAAGCAGTGCGATGGGAGGATCGGCCCATGGAGCGCTTCGCCATGCCCGACGAACTGGCGCAGGAGATGTGCACGAGGCTCGGCGTGGATCGGCCGAGCGATCTGGCCGGGGTGACGGCGCTGTACCGAGCCTGGTGCCACCAGGTGCCGTTCGACTCGATCAGCAAGGCGTTGGCGCTCCGGGACGGCACGCTCCCGCCCGGTAGCGACCCGACCGACCTGTGTGAGCAGTGGCTGGCCACGGGGCTCGGGGGCACGTGCTGGGGTCACACGTCGGCCATGGCCGCGATCCTCGAGGGTGCGGGCGTCCGTTGCCGGGTCGGCCTCGATCGGTTCCTGATCGAGGACAAGGTCGACTTCCACTCGTTCCTGGTGGTCGAGGACGGCCCGCGAGCGCTGGCGTTGGACGTCACGCACGGCTCGGGCGATCCGCTGCCGATCGAGCCCGGGGCCGAGGGAACCCATCCGGCCTACCCCGTGGCCTTCGTCGACGACGGTGACGGTCGCCTCCTGCACCGGTTCGTGCGCATGTCGCGTGCGGAGCACGAGGTCGGCAGCTACGCCGTGCTGTCGACCCGTCTCGACGCCGCCGACCTCCGGTCGTTCTGCGAAGTGAGCCGCACCTACGGCATGCGGGCGCGGAGCCTCTACCACCGGCGGTTCACGGCCACCGAGATGGTCGACTGCCGCCCGGCCCACGACGGGTCCGCCCTCGTGCTGCGCCACGTCACCGCCCACGACGAGACGGAGAAGCACCTCGCCGACCCCGACGAGGCGTTCGCCGCGATGGGATATGGGCCCGGCGCGCTCGAGATCGCCGTGCGGGCCGGGTTGGTCGAGCGGCGTGCCGGGGGAGGTGCCTTCTTCGCTCCCCGCCCCGTCACGGACTGAGGTCGTCGAGGTCGTCGGAGGAGGGATCCGGGGAGGACGCATCCGGCGCAGGCTCCCCGTCGGGATCGGGGACATCCGTGCGGGCCCGGTCGGCGATGGAGCCCCGACGGAACAGCAGGAACAGGCACAGCCCGGCGATGGCGACGATGGCTGCGGCCACCAGCACGACGGTCCCGCCGCTCGACGGGCCCGTGTCGGGATCGGTCATCGCGCTGGCGAAGAGGGCGAGCCCGAGCATGGCGGCCACGGTATCGGCGTGGTCACGATCCAGCCGGCAGGGGCGACGGCACCGGATTAGAACCCGTTCTAGTATCGTCAGCGGCTCGGACCAGACCGGTCCGGGTGCACGACGAACGCACGACACCAGGGGGACACGCATGCCGGACCCGATCCCGGCCGGGACGCTCGTCTACGGGATGCAGCTGCCCATCCAGTCGCAGAGCACGATCTACGCCGAGCCGTGGGAGGCCGACGCCGGGGTCGACGAGCTGGCTGCCATCGCCCGCGCGGCCGACCAGGCGGGCTTCTGGTACGTCGCGGTGTGCGATCACGTGGCCATCCCGAAGCCGCTCGACGAGAAGATGAGCACGTCGTGGTGGGACACCATCGCCACGCTCGGCTACCTCGCCGCCGTCACCGACCGGGTCCGGCTGATGAGCCACGTCTACGTGCTGCCCTACCGCCACCCGCTCATGGCGGCCAAGTCGTTCCTGACCCTCGACGAGCTGAGCGGCGGGCGGGCCATCCTCGGCGTGGGTGCCGGCCACGTCGAGGCCGAGTTCGACCTGCTCGGCGTCGACTTCGGGGCGCGGGGCAAGGCGCTCGACGAGGGCATCGACGTCGTACGGGCCGCCTTCGCCGACGAGTACCCGGCGATCGACACGCCGTCGTTCCATGTCGCCGACGCCGGGCTGCGGCCGCGCGGCCGCCAGGCCGGTGGCCCGCCGATCTGGGTCGGTGGCTCGTCGAAGCCGGCCCTCCGCCGGGCGGCCGACCGGGGCGACGGCTGGTTGCCCCAGGGTCCGCCCGAGGGCGGCATGAAGCGGGCCATCGCCTGGCTCCGTGAGCGCCGCGAGGAGAACGGCCGGGCCGACCAGCCCTTCGCGGTCGGTGCCATGGCCGAGATCCTCTACCTCGGCGAGCCCTGGTTCGAGACCGGCCCGCAGCACCTGACCGGCGATCCCGAGCCCATGGTCGAACGGCTCCAGCGCTACCGCGCCGTCGGCGCCGACCAGATCCAGCTCCGCTTCCGTTCCCGCTCGGCCACCGAGCTGTGCGACCAGATCGAGCGGTTCGGCGCCGAGGTCGCCCCGCACCTGAACACCTGACCCCACCCGATCGCCCCACCCCCTGTTCTTGCGTGGAGAATCCGGCGCAGGGACGGATTATCCACGCAAGTACGTCGAGGTTCCGAGGAGAGCACATGTTGTTGGAGGGGAAGGTCGCCATCGTGTCGGGCATCGGTCCGGGCATGGGGCGCGACATCGCGCTGGCCCTGGCCCGCGAAGGGGCCGACATCGCCATGGGCGCACGCCGCGACCGGGGCCTGCTCAAGGTGTCGGGCGAGGTCGAGGCCCTCGGCCGCCGGGCGGTGTGGGTGCAGACCGACATCACGAACCGGGAGGACTGCGAGCGCCTCGCCCGCACCGCGCGCGAGGAGCTCGGGCGGGTGGACATCCTGGTCAACAACGCGTTCAGCGACGGCACCTACGCCCTGTTCGAGGACAGCGACCTGGCCGGCTGGCGCGAGACGATGGACGTCAACCTCATCGGCACACTGCAGCTCACCCAGGCCGTGCTGCCCTACCTCAAGGAGCAGGACGACAGCCGCATCATCATGATCAACAGCCAGAGCGGCCAGGTCATGGACGAGACGTTCGGGGCCTACTCGGCGTCGAAGGCGGCCCTGAACGCGGCCACCAAGACGCTGGCCCGGGAGCTCGGGCGCCACGGCGTGCGGGTCAACGGCATCCACCCCAGCTACATCTGGGGCAAGTCGGTCGAGTGGTACATCAACCACATCGCCGAGGAGCGGGGGGTCGACTTCCAGGTGGTCTACGACGAGTTCGCCGACAAGAACTGCCTGAAGTACCTGCCGTCGTCGGCCGAGATCGCGGGTGCGGTGGTGTTCTTCGCCTCGCCGCTGTCGAAGGCCGTCACGGGGCAGAGCCTCCCGGTCAACTGCGGCGAGTTCCTGAACGCATGACGGAGGAGCCGAACATGAGCGAAGCGACCACGCCCCCGGGCGCCACCCACACCGGGCCGTCCGGCTTCGCCGGTCGGGTGGTGCTCGTCACCGGCGGCGCGTCGGGCATCGGCCGGGCGTCGGCCGAGGCGTTCGCCCGCCTCGGCGCGTCGGTGATGGTCGCCGATCGCGACGAGGTGCACGGCGACGTGGTGGTCGCGGCCATCGGGGCCGCCGGCGGCACCGCCCGCTTCGTCCGCGTCGATGTGGCCGACCACCGACCAGGTGCTGGCCATGGTCGCGGCGGTCGAGGAGGAGTTCGGCCGGCTCGACGTCGCGGTGAACAGCGCCGGCATGCCCGGCACCTACAAGCCGTTCAGCGACCAGGCCCTCGACGACTGGCAGCGCACGCTCGCCGTCAACCTCACCGGCGTGTTCCTGTCGATGCAGGCCGAGATCCCGGCCATGCTCGACGTCGGCCGGGGCGCCATCGTCAACGTCGCGTCCGCCGCCGGCCTCATGGGCTTCGCCAACCTGCCGGCCTACGTGGCGAGCAAGCACGGCGTGGTCGGGCTCACCAAGAGCGTCGCCCTCGAGTACGCCCGTCAGGACATCCGCGTCAACGCCGTCTGCCCGGGGAACGTCCACACGCCGATGCTCGAGGGGTTCGTCGGCGGCGACCAGAGCGCGCTGCAGGGCATGGGCAAGATCACGCCGATGGGCCGCCTCGGCACGCCGGCCGAGATCGCCGACGCGATCGTGTGGCTCTGCTCCGACACCGCGTCCTACGTCACCGGCCACGCCCTGGCCGTCGACGGCGGCGTGCTCGCCACCTGACCGACCCGACCGCGTGCCCCGAGAACGGGATCCGACGCGGCAACGCACCGACACACGGAGGACCACATGGGCTCGCTCGACGGCCAGCAGGCGATCGTGACCGGAGGGGGCAGCGGCATCGGTGCGGCCATCGCCCGGGCCATGACCGCCGAAGGGGCGAAGGTGGCCGTGCTCGACCTCAGTGGCGAGCGGGCCGAGGCCGTGGCCGACGAGATCGGTGGGGTGGCCGTCGCGGTGAACGTGGTCGATGCCGACGCGGTCGAGCAAGCCGTGACCGCCGCGGTCGAGGCTCTCGGCGGGCTCACGTGCCTGGTGAACAACGCCGGCATCGGGTCGCTCAAGCCCATGCACGAGTACACGCCGAAGGAATGGGACCTGCTCGTCGACGTGAACCTCAAGGGCACCTTCAACGGGGTGCGCTCGGCCGTCCCCCACCTGCGCGCGGCCGGGCGGGCCGGGCGACCGGCGAGCGTCGTGAACATCGCATCGGTGAGCGGGATCCGCCCGACGCGGGGCGAGTCGCCCTACGGCGCGGCCAAGGCCGGCATCATCGCCCTCACCATGAGCGGCGCGCTCGAGTACGGGCCCGACGGCATCCGGGTCAACTGCGTGTCGCCCGGGTTCATCCGGTCGGCCCTCACCGAGTTCGCCTTCTCGGTTCCCGCCTACATCGAGGCCATCGAGGCCGGCACGCCGCTCGGGCGCACCGGCACGGCCGAGGACGTCGCCGACGTCGTGGTGTTCCTGGCCGGCGACCGGGCCCGCTTCGTGACCGGCGTGAACCTGGCGGTCGACGGTGGCAGCCTGCTGCCCAGCGCCCAGATGGACCCGATGCTCCGCGACCTGCTCGGCGGCTGACGCGCGGCTGACCTCCGACGATTCCGTGACATGACGGCGACGGCGGGTGTCTCTACGATCTCGCTCTTGTGACGACCGTTCCGCTCGACGACGTGGTTGTCGATCCGGACCGCTACCCGTCCGATCCCGAGCCGCCGGAGGCGCCGACCCTGCCGCGATGGCGGTTGCTCGCCCGGTGGAGAGCGGCCGGGCACCGGGTGCTCCCCGGCGTCACCTACCCGGTCGCCGTGTGGGTGGTCTGGCGGCTGAGCTCGCTGGCCATCAGCGTCTACCTCGGCGGCACGCCGGGTCACTCCGCCTTCTTCTACGACTCGGCGCACTACCTGCGAATCATGCACCGGGGCTACAACCTCCCCCGCTGGATCATGCCGTCGCACGCGTTCTTCCCGGCCGTCTCGTGGCTCGGCTGGCCCATCTGGAAGCTGAGCGGCTCGGACCTGCTGGCCGTCCACCTGGTCGCCTCGGTCACCGGCATCGCGGCGTTCATCGCGGTGTGGGGCGTGTCCAAGGCCTGGCGCGACGAGATCGTGGCCCGACGGGCGGTGCTGCTGTTCGCCCTGTTCCCGTCGTCGCTGTTCCTGTGGGCGTTCTACAGCGAGGGCATCTTCATCGCCCTCGGCGCCGGCGCCGTCTGGGCCGACCGTCGGGGCAAGCGGGGCCTGGCCGCCGCGCTGCTCGTGGGCATCGGGGCCACCCGCAGCATCGGCATCCTCATCCCGGCCGTCATGATCCTCACCCGCATCATCCGCCAGCGCCGGGTCGACAGGTGGTGCGCCATCTACGGGGCCGCCGGCGCGACCGGCTTCCTCGCGGTGCTCGCGGTGATGCACGCCCAGGTGGGCGACGCCTTCGCCTGGATGAAGGTGCAGAAGGACTGGGGCCGTTCGCCCAGCGCACCGTGGACGACCATCGAACAGGGCTTCCACAACCTCTGGCCGGCCAAGGGCACGGTCATGGTGCCGGCCCTGGTGGCCCGCAACCTCGACCTCTGGTGCATCCTCATCGTCGTGCTCGGGCTCGGCTACGCCGCGCTGTCGCGCCGCGACCGCTTCCCGATGGAGACGTGGATGCTGGGCGTGGCCATGATCGTCCTGCCCCTGTGCTCGAGCGTGCTGGCCAGCTTCAACCGCTTCGCGTTCGCCGACTGGGTGCTGTTCCCCGTGTACGCCTCGGCCATCGGGCGACTCCCGACCTGGTGGCGACGAGGCGCGATGACCGCGATCGCGGTCGCGTGCGTCGCCACGTCCTACGCCATGATCGGGCGCTTCAGCATCGGTCGCTTCGTCGGCTGACCTTCCGGGTCCGGCGCGTCCCATGGGCGAACTTGTCCCATCGGAGTGCCCTGTCGGGCGGGGAGGTGGGACAGGTTCGGGGCCCCAGGGGTGGTCGGGTCTGAGGAGGCGGTCAGTCGGCCGGGCGGCGGGCGAGGGCGTCGAGGCGGACGTAGGTCTGGTCGAACGTGCCGTCGTGGCGGCGCAGCTCGTCGAGCCGGCCCTCGACCTCGGCTTCGAACCCGGCGTGGTTCGCGGCCGGCATGGTGATCTCGAAGCCCTGGTAGCACTGGCTGCGCAGCCACCCGAGCAGGCTCTCGCGATCGAAGGGCCGGCGCTGGGCCACGGTGCGCACGTAGCTGCCGTCGGCGGGATCGACGGTGAAGCCGGCGCCCTCGAGCAGCTCCATGTACGCGCCCGGCGTCGGGGAACGACCAGGGTGCCGGCGGCCCACCGTGGGCGAGTGAGACCGACTCCACGAACGGAGCGATCACCGGGATGTTGCCGGCCCCACCCATCTCGAGGCGGAACCACCCGCCCGGCCGCACCCGGTCGAACGACGCCGCCAGGTAGCCGGGGTGATCGGCCATCGGCACCCACTGCATGGCGGCCCGGCTCATCACCATGTCGAACGGCGGGTCGGCGGGGACGGCCTCGGCGAGCCGTTGGACCGGGGCCTCGACGAACCTCTGGTTCGGCCCGGCGCAGGCCCGGGCCTCGGCCAGCAGGCTCGGCTGGGGGTCGAGGCCGACCACCTCGCCGTCGGGCACCAGGTCGGCGATGACGCGAGTGAAGTCGCCGGACCCGCACCCCAGGTCGAGTACCCGATCGCCGGGCGACAGCGGGGTGGTCTCGAGGAAGAACGCATCGAAGGCCCGGTGGTGGCCGGTGTTCGCCGCGTAGGACGCGTCCCAGGAGGGCAGCCACAGCTCCCCGTCACCGTCCGAGGTTATCTTGCTATCTGAGACAGATTCTTTCATACTGAGACACTAGCTCGACGGGTCCAGCGCCGTCCACGCGTTTCGCAGATGCGCCAGCGGCTCGACCGGGTCGCCACCGTCGCCGATCTCGAGGTGCAGGTCGACGAGGTGGGCGGTTGCCTCCTCGATCGTCCCGATCAGGGCGGCCACCCGCGCCGCGAGCTGCTCGGCGCGCCCGTGGTCGCACCCGGGCTGCCACTCGGGCGCGACCGCGGTGCCCACCCCGCAGAGCCGGGCCGCGTCGGTGACGCAGGAGCCCACGGCCCGACGGGTCGACGCCGCCCGTTCGGCGAGCGGGCCGTCCGGGAGCAGCGCGGCAACGGTGGTGAACCGGGTCGCCGCCTCGTCGACCGCCGCCTCGAGGACCGCCCACACCGAACGGCTCGGCTGGCCGGCGGGGCGATCCGACGGGCGATCCGCCGGCTGCTCGATCGACCGACGGCCCGCGGGGGTCGTCGCCGGCGCGCCGATGACGAGTGACCACCGGCCGTGGTCGTCGCGGACCGGTGTCAGGCGGTGGGTGGCCTGGAAGCGGAAGTACCGGGTGCGGAGCCGTCGATCACGCCCGTAGGCGAACACCGCGCACGCCCACTGCTCGGCCAGCTCCTCGGCGGTCTCGCGGTCCGAGCAGCGCTCCCGGAGGGCGGCGAGCGACATGACCGTGGTGCCGCGGATGGCGCGCACGAAGCGGTCGCCGTCGACGTCGGCCCGGTCGTGGTGGTTGCAGGAGAGGTCGTAGGTCGAGCCGTCGAGCGGGCGCGGCCCACCCACGAGGCGGATCACCGGATCGGTGCGGGGCATGGCATCCTCCGAGGTCGAGATCGGTCCGTCCAGGTTCGACCCCGGCGCCGTCCGCCGCAAGGGGGCCTCGGCCCGGGGGCGGTACGGTCCCCTCGTGGGCGATGGTGACGTCGGGATCCTGTGGCGGGTGGTCGATGACGCGGTTGACGCGCTCGCGGCCGGTGACGGTCACCTCGTCGTGGTCTGCAGGTCATGGGTGTCGGGGTACGACGCGTCGACCGGCGAGCAGCAGTGGTCCGTGCCGGTCCGGCGCCGTGGGGGCGTGCGCCTCTCCGTCAGCGACGGACGGGTGTACCTCGCCGTCGACGGCGGTCGTCGGGTGCTGTCGGCCGTCACCGGGGAGGAGCTCGACGGCGCGCCCTGGCGCGAGGGGCCCGGGTGGCCGCAACATCCCCATCCCGATTACCGGATCAACGGCGACCAGATCGTCGCCGAAGGGGTCGACGGCGAGCGGTGGCGGGCCTCAGCCGGTGGCGACGGAGGGATCGCGGTCGAGGCCGGCGACGTCGTGCTGGTGTCGACCGGATCCGGGCTGCGGGTGCTGCGCCAGGACACCGGCGCCGTCGTCGGCGAGCTCCGGGTCCACCGCGACTTCGACCCGCGTCCGGCGATCTCGGCGGGCGATCGGGCCTGGGTCGCCCTGGTCGACGGTTCGGTGTGGTGCCTCGCGCTGGCCGGCGAGGGCGAGCCGCTCCCCGAGCCCGAGGTCGAGACCGGGGACGGGACCCGGTCGCACGTCGAGCGGGTGCCGCTCGATCGCCTGATCGGGGCACTCGGGCTGGCGCCCAACGACGGGCTGGTGCGGCGGTCGGCCACCCGGACGGTCGACGAGCCGCGCTACCTGGCCGCCATCGTCGACTGGGCCATCACGACCCTCCAGCCGGTGTTGGGAGCGATCGAGCCCCTCGGGACCTCCGAGGTCACCACGGAGGTCGCCATCACCATCGGGACCTGGCTGTCGACCGCATGGGATCTCCCCGTCGGGTCCGTCGACCTCGACCTGACCGACGGCGCGGTGACCGACGCCACCATCGTTGGCGGCGCGCCGGCCGAGGCCGACGGGGCGATCGGCGAGGTGACGATCGACGGGGAGGCCGTGGACGGGTTGGCGGATCGCGACCTGACCGCCCAGTCGCTCTGGCGGCTGCTCGCCGAGGCGGCCGAGGGCGCCGGGCCCGTCCGCTACCGCGGTCACCTGCTCGTCGCCGGCAGCGAGGCGCTCGCCTTCCACGCCCTCGACGTCCCGATCGATCGCTACGGCAGCCCGTTCGCGTACCTCAACGCCTGCGGCGTCGCCGTGGTGCGGTCCCGGCTCTGGCAGATCGGCAACACCGCGCTCGACGTCGCCGCGGGGGTCTCCCAGGGCGAGCCATACCGGCGCCCGGAGGGATGGGACCGCGGCCGCTCCGCCGATCTTGCCGAGGAGGCGATGCTGCGGACCCCGGCCGGGTGGGACGATCCGTTCAGCGACGGGCTGCGGGCCGTGCGGGCCGATCCCGAGTGTGGCTGGGCCACCCTCGAGCAGTGGCTGCTCGAGTCCTCGGGCCTCGACGATGTCGAGCCGCTTCTCGACGAGGCTCGCTCGACCGTGGCCGACCTCGTGCCCGGCCTGCGGATCGCGCTGCGGCTGCACGTGCTCGCCCTGCTCGCGGCGGCCGGGGTCGCCCGGGTCGCGGCCCAGCTCGCGCCCGCCGGGCGCGCCGACCTGCTCGGCCGGGCCCGCCGGAACGGGCGCGACGCCCTCGCCGCGCTCATCGACCGCGAGGCGTTCTGAACCCCGGATTCGTTCGCTCAGCGCACGAAAGGAGCGCCGAAACGGGGGAGGGCAGGCGCCGCGGGGCTACCAGAGCTGGTCGGTGTAGGTGTCGGTGCCGGGGATCGTCGGGATGAACGGCGCGTAGTAGGACACGTCGGCGATGCCGCCGGCCGCGACCTTCTCGCCCAGGCCCTCGAACACGTCCCAGCACTCGCGGGGGTCGCACTCGAGGAAGCACAGCATGGCGGTGCGGTTCTCCTCGCCGGGGTTCGGCGGCTGGAAGACCGGCGCCTCCTTGGGCAACGGGATCGGCGTCAGCCCGACCGTCAGCGCCCACCGTGTTCCGGCCATGGCGTCGGGCAGCAGCTCGTCGCGCAGCCAGGCCGTGGCGTCCTTGGGGGACACGTCCTCGTGGCGATCGACCATCAGCAGCACCAGCCCGCCCCAGGGGTGGTCGAGGGCCAGCTCGGCCGGCACCCCGTCGGCATCGCGGGACGCGGCGAAGCGGTTGGCGTAGATCAGCGTGTGGATGTGGTCGCGCTCGTCGTACATGCGGCCGTTCTCGTGCAGCCACTTGACCTGCTGGCTGCCCCAGGCGATGGCCTCGGCGGCCATGTCCTTCAGCACCCAGTAGGTGGCCAGGTAGGTGCCGGCCGAGATGTCGGGGAGGAAGATCGAGTCGGCCGGGCCGCGGAGGTCCTTCAGCGGCTTGGTGGCCACCCACCGCTTGCCGGCGAACCACCCCGCGCCGATCAGGCAACCGGCGTAGAAGTGGTCCCGCTCGTACCACCGGTTGTAGGCCACCTCGGACCCCTTGTGGGGATCGACCAGCGTGACCAGCGCGCTGCCGATCTGGATGCCGCCCTCGTTGCCTGCGTCCTGCGCCATTGCGTCTGCTCCCCCTGCTCCGGTCGTGTCAGCGGGCATGGTAGACGAACTAGAACGAGTTTCATTTCTGGGCTGACACCTCGTCAGATCAGCGCTACGCTCTCCGGCCATGGGGGACTTCCCGAAGATCATCTCCGTCGATGACCACGTCATCGAGCCGCCCAACATCTGGCAGGACCGCCTGCCCGCCAAGTACAAGGAGATCGGCCCACGGTCGGTGCGTGCACCGATGGGGGAGATGACCTTCATCGGCGGCAAGTTCTCCTACGCGCCGGGCACCGAGGGCCCGCCGTGCGACTGGTGGTACTACGAGGACAAGAAGATCCCGACCACCCGCCTGTCGGCCGCGGTCGGCTTCGACCGTGAGGACGTGAAGATCACGGCCATCACCTACGAGGAGATGCGCAAGGGCTGCTGGGACCCCAAGGCCCGGCTCGAGGACATGGACGCCAACTGGACCGAGGCCCAGATGTGCTTCCCGAGCTTCCCGCGCTTCTGTGGGCAGACCTTCCTCGAGGCCGACGACAAGGACCTCGCGCTGCTGTGCGTCAAGGCCTACAACGACTGGATGGTCGACGAGTGGTGCGGTGACTCGGGCGGCCGCCTCATCCCGCTGATCATCATCCCGCTGTGGGACGCGAACCTGGCGGCCGAGGAGATCGTCCGCAACGCCGAGCGGGGCGTGCGGGCCACCTGCTTCTCGGAGATCCCGCCCTACCTCGGGCTGCCGTCGATCCACTCCGGCAAGTGGGACCCGTTCTTCGCGGCCTGCGCCGAGACCGGCGTCGTGGTGAACATGCACATCGGCTCGTCGTCGAAGATGCCGTCGACCTCGGCCGACGCCCCTCCTGCCGTGGGCTCGACTCTCACGTTCGGCAACGCCATGTCGTCGATGGTCGACTTCCTGATGTCGGGCGTGCTGGTGCGCTACCCGAAGCTCACGCTGGCCTACAGCGAGGGCCAGATCGGGTGGATCCCCTACATCCTCGAGCGGGCCGACAAGGTCTGGGAGGAGAACCGGGGCTGGAACGGCGTCTACGGCGTCATCCCCGAGCCACCGTCCACCTACTACTACCGCCAGATCTACGGCTGCTTCTTCGACGACGAGCACGGGCTCACCCCCGACGCGCTCGAGAAGTGCGGGCCGGACAACATCATGTTCGAGACCGACTACCCGCACTCGGACAGCACGTGGCCGCACAGCCGCGAGGTCGGCGAGAAGCTGATGGGCCACCTCGACCCCGACACGGTGCGCAAGCTGGTGCGCGGCAACGCCATCCGCATGCTCGACCTGCCGTTCGAGCCGTGACCGACACCGACACCACCACCCCTGACCCCGGCGCGTCCTACCGCCTGCTCATCGGCGGCGAGCGGGTCGAGGGCGGCAACGGCACCTACGCCATCGTCAACCCCGCCACCGAGCAGGTCATCGGCCACGCCCCCGACGCCGACGCGGCCGATGCCGAGGCCGCGGCCGAAGCGGCCGCCGCCGCGTTCCCGGCGTGGTCGCGCACCACGCCGGAGCACCGGGCCGAGCTGCTCGTCAGAGCGGCCGACCTGCTCGACGAGCGCTACCCCGAGCTGGTGCCGCTGGTGCAGAGCGAGACCGGCGCCACCCTGCGGGTGACCAAGACCATGCAAGTGCCCCAGGCCGGCGCTCGCTTCCGGCGCTACGCCCAGGGCATCGCCGAGGAGCTCGAGATCCCGGTGCGTCCGGGCCTCATGCCCACCACCGCGCTGGCGCCGGGCGGCATCATCGGCGGCGTCGCCCGCCGGGCACCGGTCGGGGTGGTCGCCGCCATCACGTCCTACAACTTCCCGATGACCAACACGGCCGGCAAGGTCGGCCCGGCGCTGGCCATGGGCAACACGATCGTGATCAAGCCGGCCCCGCAGGACCCGCTGGCCATCGTGCGGCTCGGCGAGATCTTCGACGACGCCGGCTTCCCGCCCGGCGTGGTCAACGTGGTCGTGGGCGAGGGGTCCGAGGCGGCCGAGGCCCTGGTCTCGTCGCCCCACGTCGACATGGTCAGCTTCACCGGCAGCACCGTCGTCGGCCAGCGCATCGGCCAGGCCGCCGGGTTCGGCATGAAGCGGCTGCTGCTCGAGCTCGGGGGCAAGGGCGCCGCCATCGTGTTCGACGACGCCGACCTCAAGACCGCCATCGGCACCATCTCCAGCGTGTGGGCGTTCCACTCCGGCCAGATCTGCACCGCTCCCACCCGGGTGCTGGCCCAGCGGGGCATCTACGACCAGCTCGTGTCCGGGCTGAGCGCGGCGGCCGGTCGGCTCAAGGTCGGCGACCCGCTCGAGCCCGACACCGTGCTCGGCCCGGTCATCACCGGCGTGCACCGCGACCGCGTCGAGGGCTACGTGGCCTCGGGGCGCGAGCAGGGCGGCACCATCGTCGCCGGCGGTGAGCGACCCGATCTCGAGCGCGGCTTCTACGTCGCCCCCACCCTCATCGCCGACTGCAAGGTCGACATGAAGGTGGTGCAGGAGGAGATCTTCGGCCCCGTCGTCGCCGTCGTGCCCTTCGACGACGAGGACGAGGTCATCGCCATCGCCAACAGCTCGGAGTTCGGCCTCTACGACTACGTGTTCTCGGCCGACACCGCTCGCGGCCTACGCGGTGGCCCAGCAGCTGCGCACCGGCAACGTCGGCATCAACACCGCGCAGCGCAACCACGAGCTGCCCTTCGGCGGCTTCAAGATGAGCGGCGTGGGTCGCGACGGCGGGCGCTTCGGCTTCCACGCCTACAGCGAGCTGCAGTCCATCGTCTGGCCCGGCTGACCCGCGCACGCGCCACCGCCGGGCTCGACATACTGACGAACGTGACACGGACGCGGTGCGCCTGCATCGGGTCGGGAGGAGTGCTGTGAAGGGGATCGTGTTCGACGAGGGCGGCCTGAGCGTCGTCGGTGACCTGACCGTGCGCGACCTGCGGGCCGACGAGGTGCGGGTCGACATCCAGGCTGCCGGCGTGTGCCACAGCGACGTGTCGGTGATCGACGGCACCATCCCGTTCCCGACACCGGTGGTGCTGGGCCACGAGGGCGTGGGCATCGTGTCCGAGATCGGCTCGGCCGTCGCCGGGCTGACGGTCGGCGACCACGTCGTGATCTCGACGCTGTCGAACTGCGGCCAGTGCTCGGCCTGCGACAGCGGCCATCCCACGCACTGCCGCGAGTCGATCGGCAAGATGTCGGCCCCGTTCCGCCAGGGCGACCGCAAGGTGCTGCAGTTCGCCAACATCGGTGCCTTCTCCGAGCAGACCGTGGTCAAGGCCCGCCAGGCCGTCCCGATCAACAAGGACGTGCCCTTCGAGGTGGCCTCGCTGCTGGGCTGCGGCGTCATCACCGGCGTGGGCGCGGTGTTCAACCGGGCCAAGGTCACGCACGGCCAGAGCGTGCTGGTCATCGGCGTGGGCGGCATCGGCCTGAACGTGATCCAGGGCGCGGCGCTGGCCGACGCGGTGCCGATCATCGCGGTCGACACCAACCCGCGGAAGGAGGAGCTGGCCCGCCAGTTCGGCGCCACCCACTTCATCAACGCGGCCGAGGTCGACACCATCGAGGCGATCAAGGAGATCTGCCCCAACGGCGTCGACGTGTCGTTCGAGTGCGTCGGCCACCCGGCCCTCATCCGCACCTCCATCGACGCCCTCGACTGGGGTGGCACGTGCGTGATCCTCGGCGTGCCCAAGTTCGGCACCGAGGCCAGCTTCCTCGTGAGCGGCATGTACAACGACAAGACGATCATGGGCTGCCGCTACGGCGCCGGTCGTCCCCACAAGGACATCCCCCTGTTCGTCGACCTCTACCTGGCCGGCCGGCTCAAGCTCGACGAGCTCGTCTCCAAGACCTACGCCATCGACGACATCCAGAGCACGCTCGACGACATGCACAACGGCGACCTCGCCCGCGGCGTGCTCCAGATCGGCTGAGCTCGGGTCGTGGCACTTCCCGCCGAGCTGCAGGAGCTGGCCGCGTCGGTCTCGAACTGGGGTCGATGGGGTGACGACGACGAGCAGGGCACCCAGAACCTGATCGACGACGCCGCGCTGCGGCGCGGCCTGGCCGCGGTCGGCTCGGGTCGGCACGTGTCGCTGGCCATCCCGCTCGACCAGACGAGCCCGCAGGAGGGCGGCGCTCCCGGTCGCATCGCCCCGCTGCGCACGATGCTGTCGATCAACCAGAGCTACACCGGGGTCGAGGGCGACGCGTCGTTCAACGACGACACGGTCGTGATGGCCATGTCGGCCGGCACCCACATCGACGCGCTCGGCCACGTCTCCTACGGCGGGTTCCTCTACAACGGCTTCCCCGCCTCGACCGTCACCGCTGGTGGCCTCAGCCGGTGCGGAGCCGAGAAGATCGGCCCGATCATGAGCCGGGGCGTGCTGCTCGACGTGCCCGCGGCCACGGGCGTCGAGCGGCTCGAACCCGGCTACGCCCTCACCGCCGAGGACCTCGACGCCGCTGTCGAGCTGGCCAAGGTGACGCTCGAGCCGGGGGACATCGCGTGCGTGCGCACCGGCCAGATGCAGTTGCTGCACGAGGGCAAGACGGTGAAGTACAACCACGACTCCCCGGGGCTGTCGACCAGGACGATCCGGTGGATCTGGGAGCACGACCTGGGCGCCGTGTTCACCGACACCTACGTCTACGAGGTGTGGCCGCCCGAGGACTGGGCCGCCATGATGGTCGTGCACATGATCCACCTGCGCGACATGGGCCAGCTGCAGGGCCAGAACTTCGACTTCGAGGCCCTGGCCGCGGCGTGCGCGGACGACGGCGTCTACCAGTTCCTCTTCACCGCGCTGCCCGAGCCCTTCACCGGCGGCTGCAGCGCCCCCGTGGCCCCCGTCGCCACCCGCTGAACCGGGTCGGCGCTCGCCGGTTCTCGCCTGGCTCGGGTCCGGGGACCTTGGACCCTGGCCGAGCGATGGGGCGTGCCGTCTAGTCAACGCATGAACTTCACCGGCACTCCCCGACGTCGTCGCCTCGTGCTGTTCGTCGCCGTGTTGGCCCTCATGTTCGGGTGCTCGTCGAACAAGAGCGGGAGCTCGGCCGACGGTACCGACGGATCGTCGACGGTGGAGACCACCGTCCACCAGAGCGATCTCTCCCCAGGCGAGACCGCCGCGCTCACCGCCGAGCTCGTGACCGTTCCGGGCTACGAGTACACGGACGTGTCGGGGGCCGAGCGCACCGCCGACCTTGCCGCGCAACCGAGCGACGTCAGTGCATCGACGTACCACGGCGTGACCGACACGGCGACCGGCAAGGAGATCGGCTTTCTGGCGCTGATGGTCCCGTCGCCCACCGACGCCATGCATTCTCCGAGCTACGCGTCGCGCTTCGCCCAGTGGGCCCTGAGCACCTCCGACGTGGCGTCGAAGGACTTCTCCGGCCAACAGGTGTGGTTCGCCGAGGATCCGACCCGGCCGAGCTCGCGCTACCAGTACGTGTGGCTCCGGCACGGCACCGCCGGCTGGCTCGACGGCCCTGATCGGCCGGCGCTCGAACAGTTCCTCACCGCCTACTTCGCGGTGCCGTTCCAGGGCGCCGAGGACCCGGTGCTCGCCCAACGCATGGTCGACCTCCCCGGCTTCGTGTTCACCAACGCGGTGGATCGCACGGCGGAACAGGCCGCCGCGGAGGACCTGTTCCCAGGCGCAACCGCCTCGATGCACTACGTGTTCGACCAGACGCACGTCTTCGGCGGCCTCGTGCTCGTCGGGCCGGTGAAGGACGCCTCCGACGAGCAGCTCGTCAGCGCCGTCGGCACCTGGTCGGCCAAGACCGGCGGCCAGGTGATCACCCCGGAGCTGCAGGCGCAGGGCGATCTCAGCGTGGGAGGGGTGACGATCCAGCACGTGGTCGACCCGGCGGCCGATCTCAACTACTACATCTGGAGATGGCCCGACACCAACGTGGTCGGTTGGTTCGCGACCGCTCGCCCCGACATCGCCGAACCCTTCCTGAGGTCCTTCCTCGCGGCCCAACCTGCCCCCCAGTAGTCCTCGAGCACCGAGCTCCCGGCCTCGGCCGGAGCTACGTCCCGTGGCCGGGGGCGTGGAGGTACTCGTCGGCGAGCTTGGGCGGAGCGGCGGCCAGCCAGCCGTCGAGGAGGGCGTCCTCCAGCGACTCGGTCGAGGTGGCGTCCAGCTCGATCAGGATCGCGGCGTACCCGTCGAAGTGCGGGATCGTGAAGAACTCCCCCGGATGGGTGGCGAGCGCGATCTCCTTCTCCTCGAGATCGTCGACGCTGACCGCGAGGATGGGCCCGCCCGGAGGGGTCACGCCGCCGTAGCGCTTGATGTCCGCCTTGCTGAACGGCCGCTCCCACGCGAACGCCTTGCCCTCGACGAACCAGGTGCGATGGCCGTGCCGCTGGCCCTCGCTCACGTGGGGAAGTCCCGACGCCAGTCGTGCCGCGTCCTCGAGCGTCGCCATGAGGGGGGACCGTACCCCGATGAGCGGGTCGCTTCGAGGGTCCGCGCCCGTGGCACCGGCGTCCCGCCGATCGACGCGCCGCTACGCTCGGTCCGGTGGATGCCTCGGAGATCATCGACTCGCTCGGCCTGATCCCCCATCCCGAGGGAGGCTGGTACCGCGAGACCTGGCGCCACGAAGACGGTCCCGAGGGCAAGGGGTACGCGTCGGCGATCTACTTCCTGCTGGTGGCCGGCGAGCGGTCGCACTGGCACCGCGTCGACGGCGCCGAGATGTGGCACTTCTACGACGGCGCCCCGCTCGAGCTGTGGATGGCCGAGACCTCCGACTCGCGTGCCGAGCTCAGCCTGCTCGGCATCGACCTGATCGCCGGCGAGCGCCCGCAGATCCTCGTGCCGCCGCGTTGGTGGCAGGCCGCGTCGAGTCGGGGCGACTACACCCTGGTGGGCTGCACGGTGTCGCCGGGCTTCGAGTTCGCCGGGTTCGAGCTCGCCCCCGAGGGATGGGCGCCCGCCCCACCTGCCGGGGTGTGACCGGCCGATGACGATCCGAGACGCCGTCCCCGCCGATCTCGACGAGATCGCCGCGCTCATCCACGAACTGGCCCGCTACGAGAAGGCGCCCGACGAGGCCGTCTTCACGCTCGACGACCTGGCCGCCAACCTGTTCGGACCCGACCCGGTGGCCGAGGTGCTGATCGCCGAGCGGGCCGTCGGGGGCGTGGCGGGCATGGCGCTCTTCTTCCGCACGTACTCGACGTGGGTCGGCAAGGCGGGCATCTGGCTCGAGGACCTGTTCGTGCGGCCGGACTTCCGGGGCGAGGGCCACGGTCGGGCCCTGCTCGACGCGGTTCGGTCCCGCACCGACGGTCGGGTCGAGTGGGTCGTGCTCGACTGGAACGAATCGGCCATCGGCTTCTACCGCTCGATCGGGGCCGAGCCGGTCGACGGGTGGACCCGCTACCGCTGGCGGCCCGACGCCTGAGGTTCCTGTCCTAAGCTGACGGCTCGTCAGAAACGGCAAACGGAGAGCAGGGGATCATGGGGGAGCAGGTACTCGACGCGCCGACCTTGTGGGGTCTGATCGAGGCCCGGGCCGCGGCGACGCCCGACGTGGTGATGGCGGTCGACGAGATCGGCCGCGAGATGACCTTCGCGAGCTACCGCGACCAGGTCGAGGTGGCGGCCGCCGGCCTCGCCACCGACTACGGGATCGGCGCCGGTGACGTCATCACCTGGCAGCTGCCGACGTGGCTCGAGTCGATGGTGCTGGTCGGGGCGATCTCCCGACTGGGCGCCACCCAGAACCCCGTGCTGCCGATCTACCGCGAGCGCGAGGTGGGGTTCTGCACCCGCCAGGCGGGGGCCAAGCTGCTCGTCGTCCCGTCCGACTTCGCCGGCTTCGACTTCGTGGGCATGGCCGAGAAGATCGCCGGCGAGCTCGACGGCGTCAGCGTGATGAGCTCCGACCGCTCGCTGCCCGTCGGTGACCCCGCCACGCTGCCGCCGCCCCCGGCGTCGGGTGACGAGGTCCGCTGGCTCTTCTACACCTCGGGAACCACGGCCGACCCCAAGGGCGCCCAGCACACCGACCGCACGATCTACGCGGTGGCCAAGGGCATGGGCGAGCGCCTCGGCGTCACCGCGGCCGACCGCAACGCGCTCGCCTTCCCGTTCACCCACATCGGTGGCATCACGTGGCTCTTCACCAGCATGCAGAGCGGCATGGGCAACATCTTGTTCCAGGCCTTCATCCCCGACCTGGTGGTGCAGGTGCTGAGCGAGCGGGGCGTCACCATGGCCGGCTCGGGCACGTTCTTCCACCAGACGTACCTCGCCGCCCAGCGGGCATCGGACACGCCGATCTTCCCCAAGGTGCGCAACTTCCCCGGTGGCGGTGCCCCGAAGCCGGTGGAGCTCTACTGGGAGATGAAGGAGGCGTTCGGCGCCCCCATCGTCTCGGGCTACGGCCTGACCGAGGCGCCGGTGCTCACCATGGGCGGTTACGACGACCTCGACGAGGACCTGGCCGAGACGGAGGGTCGGGCCATGCCCGGCGTCGAGCTCAAGCTGGTGAAGCTCGATGGTGGCGTCGCCGCGACGGGTGAGGAGGGCGAGGTGCGGGCCAAGGCTCCGCAGCTCATGCTCGGCTACCTCGACTCGTCGCTCGACGCCGACGCGTTCGACGACGAGGGCTACTTCCGCACCGGGGACCTCGGCGTCCTCAACGAGCGGGGGATGCTCACGATCACCGGCCGGCTCAAGGACGTCATCATCCGCAAGGGCGAGAACGTCAGCGCCAAGGAGGTCGAGGACCACCTCTACCGCCACCCCAAGGTCGCCGACGTCGCGGTCATCGGCCTGCCCGACGCCGAGCGGGGTGAGCTGGTCTGCGCGGTCGTGCAGACGGCCGAGGGCGCCGAGCCGCTCACCCTGCCGGAGCTGTTCACGTTCCTCAAGGACGAGGGCCTCATGGTGCAGAAGATCCCCGAGCAGCTCGAGATCGTCGACGTGATCCCGCGCAACCCCACCGGCAAGATCCTCAAGAACGACCTGCGGAAGACCTACAGCACCTGAGGGGATCGCATGGACGTCGATCGGCTGAAGGCGCTCGGGCTGTACGACCCCGACGCGCCCGACGCCGCCGATCGGCTGGGGCTGCTGCGGTACCTCACCGACGAGGGCGCGACGGTCGAGGAGATGGTCGAGTCGGCCCACGACGGCAACCTCACCAGCCTGGTCACCGACCATCGGTTGCGTCGAGGCGAGCTGTCGGCCGACGACCTGGCTGGTCGGGCCGGGGTGCCGGTCGCCGACGTGGTCGAGGCCTTCCGGTTGCTGGGTGTCGCCGTGCCCGACCCGGCCGATCGGGTCTTCGACGACCGGGAGGTGCGGCTGATCGAGCTGCTGCGGACGGGTGAGGCCACCATGCCGGCGGGCGTCACCGACGAGATCCTGCGCGCCATCGGCGCGGCGCTGGCGGTGGTGGCCGAGTCCGCGGTCGCCGCCTTCGTCGGCAGCTTCGAGGACGTGCTCGACCAGCAGGGCAGCCAGCTCCACCGGGCCCGGATGACCACCGCGTCGGGTGCGCTGGGGATGGAGCTGGGCGAGATGATGGCCCCGCTGCTGCGCCACCACCTGTGGGCGGCCATCTCCCGCCAACGAGCCGCCATGGTGGGGAGCCACGACCGGCTCGACTCGAGCCTCTCGATCGGTTTCGTCGACCTCGTCGGGTTCACGACCGCGTCGGCCGCCATGGTGCCGGTCGAGCTGCTCGAGTTCATGCGGGACTTCCACCGCCGGACCTTCGACGTGGTCACGCTTCGGGGAGGTCGGGTCGTGAAGCACATCGGCGACGAGATCATGTTCACCGCGACCGACCCGGTGGTGGCCAGCGACATCGCCCTGGCCCTGATCGAGGCCTTCGACGTGAGCGGGGCGCGGCCGAGGGGAGGGCTCTCCCACGGCACGGTCGTCGCCCGCCACGGCGACTTCTACGGGACCATCGTGAACCTGGCGGCGCGCCTCGCCGACATCGCCGTGCCCGGCGAGGTGCTGGCCGATGCCGGCGTCGCCGCGGTCGTGGCCGCGTCGGATGCCGGCTTCGTCGTCGAGCCGGCCGGCCGCCGCTCGCTCAAGGGCTTCGCCGACCCGGTGCCGGTGGTCTCCGTGAGCCGGTCGGAGATCTGACCTCCCGCCCCTGAGCCGCCGAGACGAGATCGGCGAGCTGCCGGGTCAGGTCGTCCCAGCGCGTCGCGGTGTCGATGAGCGCGGGGAGCAACGTGGAGAGGATCTGCGAGGGTCGATCGTCGACGCCGTGGTCCGCGGCGTCGGACCGGGCGAGGCCGACGTTGTAGGCCACGAAGCTCGAGCAGGCCATGAACCACTCCGAGAACCACGCGCCGGACGGCTCGGGGAGCCGTCCGGCGACCTCGGCGTAGCCGGCGAGCAGCGCGACCGCCGTCGCCTCGAGCGGTGGCCCCTGGCACCCCCCGGCGAGATCGAGCACCGACTTGCCCAGCTCGTGGCCGACGGTCGTGGGTCCGCACACCTCCCAGTCGATGAGCATGGCCCGACCGTCGACGATCAACAGGTTCTTGGCGTCGGCATCGCGGTGCGACACGACGGTCGGTCCGATCGGGCCGTCCTCGACGAGCAGTCGCTCGGCCAGGGCGCGGAGCTGCGCCTCGTGGTCGACCAGGGCCCGGCTCCAGCCGAGATCGATGCCGGCGTCGCCGACCTGGGTGGCGAGGGTGGTCCAGGTGGCGGGAGTGGGGGCCTGCTTCCAGACACCGCTGTCCGGCCAGCGCGTCGGATCGATGCCCAACCCGTTGAGACGAGCGAGATCGTGGGCCACCGCGCGCGCCACCTCGGGGCTCACCGGGACGTCGGGGTCGAGGCGCCGACCGTCCACCCATCGGTGGACGAGGACCGTGACGGGGACGTCGCTCGGCCCGGCGACGGCCAGGTCGGCCAGCGGTCCGCCGTCGTGCGGGTTCGGCACCGGGCGGGGGATGGCGAGACCGGCATCGAGGGCGGCCAGCTCGACGTCGAACGCTCGCTGGTAGTCGCCGCGGGCGACGACATGGGTGTGGGCCGGCTGCTTGACCGCGTAGGCGCCGGTCGAGGTGTCGACGCGCCACATGCGGTTGAGCAGCCCGCCGTCGACGGCGGTCGCCGGCCCCGAGGGGTCACCGAGATCGAACGCCCGCGCCACCGCGGCTGCCAGACCCACGACCGGACCGTACCGGTTCGTCGGTCGAGGCCCGTGGTGGTTTGGCCCCCGACGGTCCTTCCTGTCCCGTCACCGGAGCCGCTGACGTCGCTGAGGGGACAGGAAGCTCGGTGGGGCCTCGGGTGGGGCCCCGTTTTCGGGGCGGAGGGGTCGGGTCGCTACTATCTGACGGCTCATCAGGAACTCGTGAACAAAGGGAACGCATCAGCATGGGTCTGCTCGACGGCAAGGTGGCGATCGTGACGGGGGCGGGGCACGGCATCGGCCGCGGCCACGCCCTCGAGCTCTCGAGGGAGGGAGCGACGGTGCTCGTCAACGACCTCGGCGTGTCGCTGGCCGGCGAGGGCAAGGGGCGCGACGCCGATCTCACCGTCGACCTCATCGAGTCCCGGGGTGGGGCCGCGGCCGCCAACTACGAGGACGTGGCCGACGTCGAGGGCGCCCAGCGCATGGTCGCCCAGGCCGTCGAGCTGTTCGGCCGGGTCGACATCGTCGTCAACAACGCCGGGATCGCCCGCGACGCCACCATCTGGGGCATGACCGAGTCCGACTGGGACTCGGTGATCCGCGTGCACCTCAAGGGCACGTTCGCCCCGACGCAGGCGGCCATCCGCCACTGGCGGGAGCTGAGCAAGGCCGGCGAGGACGTGTCGGGCTGCCGCATCATCAACACCACGTCGGGCGCGGGGCTGGTCGGCAACTTCGGCCAGGCCAACTACACCGCGGCCAAGGCCGGCATCGCCGCCTTCACCCAGACGGTCAGCCTCGAGGTCTTCAAGATGGGCATCACCGTGAACTGCATCGGCCCGGCCGGCGCGACCCGCATGGCTGCCTCGATCCCCGGTGCCGGCATCGAGGCCAAGGAGCCCGACGAGTTCACCGAGTGGAACCGCATGGACCCGTCGCTCGCCTCGCCCCTGGTCGCCTGGCTGGCCAGCGACAAGGCCGGCCACGTCACCGGCCAGGTCATCCGGGCGGTCGGCGACGAGATCGTGCTGATGAACGGCTGGAGCAACGGCAACACCATCCGCAAGCCCGAGAAGCGCTGGGAAGCCTCCGAGCTGACCGCCCTCATGAACGCTGACATCTTCCACAGCCGCGCCCCGGGCCTGCGCTACTGACCCCGACCCCCTTCGCGAACTTGCGTTGATAATCCGGTCTGCGGCCGGATTATCAACGCAAGTTCGGGGTGGGCGGTCGCGAGTAGACAGTCGGGATGACCTCGACCGCTGACCGCCCGGGAACCATCGGTGCGCTGCTGGGGCGCTGCCTGGTGGCGCTGGGGGCGCGGCGCGCCTTCGCGTCGGTGGCCGACGTCGGTCCCGTCGGCTCGACCGGGCCGGTGCGCACCGAACTCGGCCTCGACCTGCACGCCGTCGGCGACCCGACGCTCGCCGCCCTGCTGGCTGCGGCGGACGGCCGCATCGGCCCCGGCCCCGGCGTGGCCGTGCTCGACGGCCAGCGCGTGCTGCTGACCTCGGCGCCGGGGGTGGCGGCCGACGTGGTCTCCGTGAGCGACCCGGCCCACCTGCCCGGGGGCGCTGGCCGGCTGGACCCTCGGGCTCGTCCACGCGGCCGTCGAGTACGTGCTCGATCTCGACCTCGATGCCCCCGCCCCGGCCGGGCTCGAGCCGATGGTGCTCGACGACACCTCGGGGGAGCTGCTCACGCTGTCACCGACGCTGGCCGACTTCCGCCTGCTGATCCTGGCCGGACCGGGCGTCGTCCGCTCCGGCCACGTCGCCGGGCTCCAGGCGCTGGCCGCGGCACACGGGCGGCGGGTGTGGCCAACACCTGGGGGGCCAAGGGCGTGTTCCCGTGGGACGACCCGCACCACTTCGGCACGGTCGGCATGCAGGCCCGGGACTTCGAGCTGGTCGGGTTCGACGACGCCGAGCTGGTCATCGCCACGGGAGTCGACCAGCTCGAATCGCCGACCGAGCGGTGGGCCGGCTCGGCCCAGGTGCTCGAGGTCGAACCGTGGCAGCTGTCGAGCCTGGCCCTGCGCTGGCCCGAACCCGAGGCGGTGCCCGAGCCCCCGGCGCTCTACCGGCTGCTGTCGGGCGCGCTGGCCGATCGCTACACGAGCGACGACGTGCCCCTGGCGCCGGCTCGGGTGGCCGCCGACCTGTCGGCCAACCTCCCCGCCGGGGGACTCGTCGCGGCCGACCCCGGACCGGCCGGGCTCTGGATCGCCCGCGCCTTCCCCACGCTCGTGCCCGGATCGGTGATCGTGCCGGCGGCCCGCCAGGCGGGGTTCGCGGCGGCAGCTGCCCTGGCCGCCGCGCTCGGCGGCCGTCCGGCCGTCGCAGTGGTCACCGACCCGGTCGATCCGCTGACCGAGGCCGTCCTCGACCTGGCCGGGGCGTGGGGTCAGCCGTTGGTGATCGAGGTGTGGGGTGGGGACGGTCCGCTCGATCGGGCCGAGGACCACGCCGGCCTGGTGCGGGCTGCGCTGAACCGGTCGGCCGCGGACCGCTCCGTCGTGCGCATCGACCTGCCCGTCGAGCTGGCCGACACCCGCCTGCTCGTCGACGTGGCCGGCGAGGTCGTCGCCTGGGGGGCCTGACCTCGGCCTCGTTCACCGAGGCGCGTCCACCGGCGCTCGATCACCGAGCCGGATCACCGAGCTGGCTCACCGGGCCGGATCACCGGGCGGGCTTGCGGGCCGACACGACGAGCGTCTGGTACGGGCGGCTCACCCGGCCGCCGAACTGCTCGTCGGCGATGGCGGCCAGCTCGTCGAGCAGCACCTCCTTGCGCTCCGGGCCTCGGGAGATCCAGCTCGAGAAGGTCGCGAACAGCGCCCGCAACTCGGTCGTCGTGTGCGTGCCGGTCCACCTGATGACCTCGACCCCGGCCGGCTCGAAGGGTGCGTGCCGGCCGATCTCGAGGGCCCACGAGCTCCCGTCGGGGACCGTTGCACCTGGCTTCTCGGGTCCGGCGAGCTCGGGCTCGATCCTCAGCAGCGTCTCGCTCAGGGCCTCGTGGAAGGGGTCGGGTCGGGACGGGTCGCTGAACACGTTCCAGACCAGCACGAACCAGCCGCCGGCCCGGAGCAGTCCGTAGGCCTTCGGGATGCCGACAGTCGGATCGACCCAGTGGAACGCGGTCGCCGACAGCACCACGTCGAACGAGGCGTCGGGCAGGTCGGCCTCCTCGAACGACGACGTGACGATCTGGATCGGCCGGCCGTCGGTGCGTTCCGCCAGGCGGGCGGAGAGGTTCTCGCCCAGCTCGACCGCGGTCACCCGGCACCCGAGCTCGAGCAGGGGGATGGTGGCCTGACCCGTCCCCGGACCGATCTCGAGCACGGCGCAGCCCGGCCCGACGCCGTGCCGGCTCACGAGCTGGTCGAACATCGCCGGCGGGTACGGAGGCCGGGCCTCGTAGCCCTGTGCCACCTCGTCGAATGTGACGCGGTTGCGACGGCGGTGGTCGGCGGGCTCGGGCGGCACGCCCCGCATCATGGCCGAGGTCGGGGCCATCGACCGGCCCGGATTCGCGGTCGAGGCTGGCGCATTTCTAGAACGTGTTCTATTCTTGGTCGATCGCCAGCCGGATGCGTCGGCTGCCCGCGATCTGCCCGCGATCCGACCTGCGATCTCATCTCACTCGGCGTTCGAGAGGACCTTCCATGGAATTCGGCATCTTCGCCCAGCTCTTCGTGCCCCGCTACGAGCGTGACGTCGACCCGATGGCCGAGCACAAGCGCATCATGCGCAACATCGAGGTCGGCGTGGCCGCCGACCGCACGGGCGTGAAGTACGTCTGGTGCCCCGAGCACCACTTCCTCGACGAGTACAGCCACATGCCCGGCCCGGAGGTCTACCTCTCCTACCTGGCGGCCCGCACCGAGCAGGTGCACGTCGGTTCGGCCATCTTCAACATCACGCCGAAGGTCAACCACCCGGCCCGCGTCGCCGAGACCGTCGCCCTGATGGACCACATCACCGAGGGCCGCTTCGAGTTCGGCACCGGTCGAGGCTCGTCGACCACCGAGGTCTTCGGCTTCGACATCGACGATCTCGACGAGACCACCGCCATGTGGGACGAGGCGGTCCGCGAGATCCCGAAGATGTGGAAGGACGGGCAGTACGCCTACGAGGGCACCTACTTCCGCATGCCTCCCCGTGAGGTGTTCCCGAAGCCCTACGGCGGCGCCCACCCGCCCATGTGGGTGGCCGCCGGCAGCCCGTCGACGTTCGGCAAGGCCGGCTCGATGGGCCTCGGTGCCTTCTGCTTCACGCACGGCACGCCCAGCAAGATCGCCCCGCTGATCGCCTCGTACAAGGAGGCGATCGCCACGGCCGAGCCGGTCGGGGACTTCGTGAACGACAACCTCATGGTCGTCACCAACATGATCTGCATGGAGGACCGCGAGCAGGCCTTCGAGACGGCCATCAGCATCGGGATGAACTACTACACGAGCCTGCAGATGCACTGGCTCGACAACATCCCGAAGCCGGACGGGTTCCCGGTGTGGCCCGACCTGGTGCCCGAGCCGACGATCGACCAGATCAAGAAGGCGTCGGAGATCGGCATGGTCATCGTGGGCGATCCCGACGACTGCGCCAACGCGGTGCAGCGCTGGGTCGACATCGGCGCCGACCAGATCTGCTTCAGCCCCACCACGAGCAACATGGCCCAGGACGACATCATCAAGTCGATGGAGCTGTTCGGCAAAGAGGTCATCCCGCAGTTCGACACCGATCCGGTGCACCGCAGCACCCGCATGCGCGAGGCCGCGTCGACCCCGGCCCCGGCAGCCGCCCCGGTGCACTAGACCTGGCTTCGTGACGAGCTCGACATCGGAGGGGACCTTCCCGGCCACCTTCAACCTGGCCGACCTCTGGGAGGCCGTCTGCGATCTCGTCCCGACCCGCACGGCGGCGGTGTGCGGCGAGGTGCGGCGCACCTACGCGGAGCTCGAGGAGCGGGCGAACCGGCTCGCGCAACTGGATGGTCGACCACGGTGTCGAGCCGGGCCAGCACGTGGGGCTCTACCTCACCAACGGCATCGAGTACCTCGAGGCCATGTTGGCGTGCTTCAAGATCCGGGCCGTCCCGATCAACGTCAACTACCGCTACGTGGCCGACGAGCTGCGCTACCTGTTCGACGACGCCGATGTGGTCGGCGTGCTGGTGCAGCCCGACTTCCTCCTGCGGCTGGCCGAGGTCGTGCCCGACCTGCCGGCCATGAGGTGGAGCCTGGCCGTCGGAGACGACTACGAGGCCGCCCTGGCGTCGTCGTCGCCCGATCGCGACTTCGCCGAGCGCAGCGGGGACGACCACTACGTCATCTACACCGGCGGCACCACCGGCATGCCCAAGGGCGTCGTGTGGCGCCAGGAGGACGCCTTCTTCGCGTGCATCGGCGGCGGCGACCCGACCCGCCAGGCGGGCCCGGTCGAGTCACCCGACGAAGTGCCCGGTCGCATCATGGACGTGTCGGTGGTGTTCCTCCCGGTGGCCCCGTTGATGCACGCGGCCGGCCAGTGGACGTCGCTGTCGTGGCTCTACGCCGGCGGCACGGTCGTCCTGCTGCCGGGCTCGCTCGATCCCGTCGAGGTGTGGCGCACGGTCGAGCGTGAGGGCGTGAACCTCATGACCGTGGTCGGCGATCCGGTCGTGCGCCCGCTGGTCGACGGCTGGGTGCGCGAGGGGCCGTTCGACGTGTCGTCGCTGTTCTCGATCGGCAGCGGCGGGGCCCCGCTGACGCCGTCGCTGAAGGATCAGCTCGTGGCCATCGTGCCCAACGCCTCGGTGGCCGACGGCTTCGGGTCATCGGAGACCGGCGCCCAAGGCACCTCCCGCGTCGAGGCCGGCGACGGATCCGGTGGCATCACCCGGTTCACGCCCAACCCCGACACCACGGTGCTCGACGACGCCACCCGCCGGCCGGTCGAGCCCGGCTCGGGCGTCACCGGTCGCGTCGCCCTCCGGGGACGGGTGCCGATCGGCTACTACAACGCCCCGGAGAAGACGGCCGAGACGTTCGTGGAGATCGACGGCGTGCGATGGGTGCTCACCGGCGACATGGCCACCATCGCCGAGGACGGCACCATCGACCTGCTCGGACGCGGGTCGGTGTGCATCAACACGGGCGGCGAGAAGGTGTACCCGGAAGAGGTCGAGGCCGTCATCAAGGCGCACCCCAAGGTGTACGACGTGCTCGTCATCGGCGTCGACGACGAGCGGTGGGGCCAGCGGGTGGCGGCTGTCGTGCAACCGGCCGAGGGCGAGCGCATCAGCCTCGACGAGCTCATCCCGTTCTGCCGCGAGTCCCTCGCCGGCTACAAGGTGCCCCGCACCATGGTGCTCGTCGACCGGGTCGAGCGCTCGCCCGCCGGCAAGGCCGACTACCGCTGGGCCAAGCGCATGGCCGACTCCGTCTGACCCTCGGGGGGTGGCGGGTCAGGCCGGGCGGAGGCGGGTGGCGAGCTCGAGGTGACCGGCGTCGGCGGCCAGGTCGGCCGGGGTCTGGCCGGCCTCGGTGGTGATCGCCCGATCGGCGCCGCGGGCGAGCAGCAGGTCGACGAGGGGCTCGTTGCCGCTGCGGGCCGCCTCGTGCAGCGGGGTGAACCCACCGGACTGGGTGGCGTCGACCGGCGCGCCGGCATCGAGCAGCAGGCGCGCCACCTCGACGTTGCCGGACGCGGCCGCGCTGTGCAGGGGCTGCACGGTCATGGCGCCCGACGCCACCACGGCCGGGTCGGCGCCGACCCCGAGCAGGATGGCGGCGCACTTGGCCGTGCCCAGGAAGGCGGCGAGGTGCAGGGGCGTGAAGCCGTCGCTCGATCGGGCCGAGGCGAGCGACCGGTCGTGGTGCACCACCTGGTCGAGCCGCTCGGCTCGGCCGACCGCCGCCGCGTCGAAGACGTCGAGGGGCGGGTCGTGGGCGAGGATCATCTCGGCCAGGTCACGGCGACGGTGGTAGAGCGCCCACCGGACGAGGGACACCCCGTCGGGGTTCGCCGCCCCGGCCAGCGACGGGTCCTTGTCGAGCGCGACAGCCAGCGCCTCGGCGTTCCCCTCGGCGACCGCCCTGAACGGGTTCATGCCCCGAGTGTCGCGCCGTCGCGCCGCCGAATCGCCGTCGGGCCGGTGCGCCATCGCGCCGCCGCGCCGTCGCCTGGTGCGGAGGCGGCACGGCTCCGGGGTGACCCGAGGGTCCGTCGGCATCTCCTCGATCGCAGTGGCGGTGCAGGCGAACGGACCCGGAGGAGGAGCCATGGCTACGATCCCAGGCGAGATGCAGACCCCAGGTTCCGCGGCATCCCAGGGCTGGAGGGCACGGTGATCCGGAGCCGACGACCATCTGACGCCCATCGACGCCTGTCCAGCCTCGTCGCGGCGGCGGAGGCCGACCAGCAGGTGCAGGCTCTCCTCGACGTCCGGTCGGACGAGCCGGTCATCGATCTGCGCGACGGCACCCTGGTCGGTCTCCCGCCCCCTCCGCGGAAGGGGCCCGATCCGGCACTGACGCTGGTGCTCAACCGCCTTCGCTACCAGCTGTTCGGTGTCGGAGCGGTTCGTCCCGTCAGCCCCGACGATCGTGCCCTCACCGAGCTGGCGGCCCTGGGCAGCCGGATGACGCCCCCGGACATCGACGACCTCGTCCGGCAGCGAGCCGCCCGCCGCTCGATCCGCCAAGCGGGTCGCCGAGAGGTCGCGGCGCCGGATCAGGCCGGTTTGGTACCGGCGACGATGCCCTTGTCGACGCGGACGAGGAAGGGCGGCGATGCCAGCGCGGCGAGGTAGTCGTCGGTGGCTCGTCGTGCGCCGTCGTAGATGCCGTAGTCATCGATGATCAGGACCCCGTGAGGCTCGAGCGCCGGGTAGAGCACCTCGAGCTCTACCCGGGTCGAGTCGTAGAAGTCCGTGTCGAGCCGGATGAGCGCGAGGGCACCCAGAGTGGCTGCGGGCAGCGTGTCCTCGACCATGCCGCGGTGGAACGTGACTCCGTCTCGCCGCGCGTTCGTGGTCACGTTCTCCTCGACGAGCGACAGGAAATCCTCGAAGCGAGGGCCGATGTTGATCACGCCGCCCCTGGAGTCGAAGCTGCCGTCGGGGAACCCCGCGAAGGTGTCGAACACGTGCAGGTGGCGGTTGGCCATGCCGCACCGGTCGAGGAGGCGACGCATGAAGATCGTGCAACCTCCGAAGAGGCAGCCACACTCGACCACGTCGCCTGCCAAGCCGCTGCGCGCGATGTGGTGCACGGCCTGGTGCAGGTTCCAGAACCCGGTGACGTGCAACATCGAGAAGGGTTTGGCTCGCTCGTACTCGGCCCAGAAGCCCTCGTCGTCGAGCTCGGGAAAGCTCGTCCGCCGGCGAAGTGGGTGGTCGTCGATGCCCGGGATCAGATCGTAGACGGATTCGATCACACGCACCCTTGGACTGTAGGGGCCGTCGGCACGAGCTGCTGGTGACGCAACGCTGCGGGGATGGTGCAGTGCTGACGGTGTTTCGGGTGGGGCACTCCCTGGCGCTCCCTGCCACTCACCGGGAGACGTCCCGCGGTGCGAGAAGGCTCAGTGCGAGCGGGCGCTCGGGGTGTACTTCACCGGCATGTGCTTGATGCCGCCGATGAAGTTCGAGCGCAGGTACTCGGTCTCACCCGCCGCGGTCATGTCCGGGAGCCGCTTCAGGATCTCGCTGAAGATGAGGTTGAGCTCCATGCGGGCCAGGTTGGCGCCGAGGCAGAAGTGGGCGCCGCCGCCCCCGAACGCGATGTGGTCGTTGGGGGAGCGCTCGATGTCGAACCGGTAGGGGTCGTCGAACACGGCCTCGTCCCGGTTGGCCGAGATGTGCCACATGACGACCTTGTCACCGGCCTTGATCTGCTTGCCGCCCAGCTTGTAGTCCTGCATGGCGGTGCGGCGGAAGTGCAGCACGGGCGTGGCCCACCGCAGGATCTCCTCGATCGCGCTCGGCAGCAGCTCGGGGTGGGCCTTGAGCTTCTCGAACTGGTCCGGGTTGTCGAGCAGCGCCTTCATGCCGTGCGAGGTGGCGTTGCGGGTGGTCTCGTTGCCGGCGACGGCGAGCAGCATGAAGAACATGTCGAACTCGGTCTCGCTGAGCTCGTCGCCGTCGATCTCCGCGCCGAGCAGCTTCGAGATGATGTCGTCGCTCAGCTGCTGGCGCTTCTCGGCGGCCAGGCTGTTGGCGTACATGTACAGCTCGGCCGCGGCCTCGCCGGCCGACTCACGATCGCCTTCGAACTCGGGGTCGTCGACGCCGATCATGCGGTTCGTCCAGTCGAACAGCTTGTGCTGGTCCTCGGGCGGGACGCCCATGAGCTCGGCGATCGCCTGCAGGGGCAACTCGGCCGAGATGTCGATCACGAAGTCGCACTGGCCGGCCTCGACCACGTTGTCGAGGATGAGCTCGGCCTTCGTGCGCAGGCCGGTCTCGAGCAGGCCGATCATGCGGGGCGTGAAGCCCTTGTTGACCAGCCGCCGGTACCGCGTGTGCCGGGGCGGGTCCATGTAGAGCATCATCTCGCGCACCATGGCGCCCTCTTCGCCCAGGTCGGGGATGCTGATGCCGTTGGCGGCCGACGAGAACCTCTGCGGCTCGCGGTTGACCTCGATCAGGTCGGCATGGCGGGTGATGCTCCAGAAGCCGGAGCCGTCGGGCTCGTCGGTCCAGTGCACCGGGTCCTCGGCCCGCAGCAGCCGGAACATCTCGTGGTGCCGACCGGTGCGGAAGACATCCGGGTCCAGCAGGTCGACGTCGCTCAACTCCACGGTGGGTCCCCTCGGTGGTGCGGTGCGTTGATGGTGCGCGGGCCCTCGCACGGGCACCCGCACTGGATGCTTCGGCGTTCGGCCCCGAAAACTAGAACAGATTCTCGTTTCTTGAAAGGAGGCTATGGTCCAGGGCGATGGGGGGACCACTGCACGGAGTGCGTGTCGTCGAGCTCGCGGGTCTCGGTCCGGCGCCGTTCGGATCGATGGTGCTGGCCGATCTCGGGGCCGACGTCGTGTCGGTCGACCGCGCCGAGAAGGTGTGGGGTGCCGAGCTCTCGACGGCCGCCGGCAACGTCTACGGCCGCGGGCGTCGGTCGATCGGCGTCGACCTCAAGTCGGCGGCCGGCGTCGAGACCGTGGCCCGGCTGGCCGACCAGGCCGACGTCTTCGTCGAGGGGTTCCGGCCGGGCGTGGCCGAGCGGCTCGGGCTGGGACCGGACCTGCTGCGCGGTCGCAACCCCCGACTGGTCTACGCCCGCATGACCGGATGGGGCCAGGACGGGCCGATGGCCGCCAAGGCCGGCCACGACATCAACTACGTGGCCCTGGCCGGACCGCTGGCCCACATCGGTCGGGCCGGTCAGCCGCCGACGGTGCCGCTCAACCTCGTCGGCGACTTCGGCGGCGGCGGCATGCTCATGGCGCTCGGCGTGTGCGCGGCGCTGGTCGAGCGGGCCACGTCGGGGGAGGGCCAGGTCGTCGACGCGGCCATGGTCGACGGCGCCGCCCTGCTGTCAGCGGCCATGGCGCCGGCTTACACGAAGGGGGTGTTCTCCGAGGAGCGCGGCACCAACCTGCTCGACTCGGGGGCCCCGTTCTACGACTGCTACGAGACCGCCGACGGCCGGTGGCTCTCGGTCGGTGCGCTCGAGCCGGCCTTCTACGCCGACTTGCTCACCGGCCTCGGGCTGGCCGACGGCTCGGCGTGGCCCACCGGAGCCGTGCCCGACCGCGACGACCAGGCGAACTGGCCCGAGCTGCGGTCGCGCTTCACCGAGGTGGTCGCCGGGCGAACGCTCGACGACTGGCTCGACGTGTTCGCCGACCTCGACGCGTGCGTCGCCCCGGTGCTGCCGTTCTCGGCGGTGGCGGGCGACCCGCACCTCTCGGCCCGAGGCACGTGGGTGGACGTCGAGGGCGTGGTGCAGCCGGCCCCGGCGCCCCGCTTCGACCGCACGCCGGCCGCGCTCGACCGTCCGCCGGCCCCGGCCGGCCACCACACCGACGAGGTGCTGGCCGAGGCCGGCTTCTCGACCGACGAGGTCGCCGAGCTCCGTTCGAGCCGAGCGATCGCGTGAACGCCGCCACCCTGAGGAGGCCCCCGCCATGAGCACCCCACGCACCGCGGTCATCACCGGATCGGCATCGGGCATCGGAGCCGCCATCCGGGCGAGGCTCGAGGCCGAAGGCACGCGAGTGATCGGCATCGACCTGGCAGGCCAGGAGATCGACGCCGACCTCTCCACCGTCGACGGCCGGTCGGCCGCGGTCGAGGCCGCTCTGGCCATGACCGACGGTCGCATCGATGCGCTCGTCCCCGGCGCCGGGCTCGGGCCCCAGATCCCCGATCGGGCGGTCATCGTCTCGGTCAACTACTTCGGGGCGATGGGCGTGCTCGACGGGCTGTTCCCGGCCCTCCAGGCGGGCGACGCACCGGCGGCCGTGCTGATCTGCTCGAACTCCATCTCGATGACGCCGATGTCCGACCCGACCCTGGTCGACCTCATGGTCGCCGGCGACGAGGCCGGTGCCCGGGCGACCTGCGCCGACATGGACGGGCCGACCGTCTACGCCATGACCAAGCGGGCCCTCGGCATCGCGGCCCGTCAGCGGGTGCAGGCGTGGGGCGAGGCCGGGGTGCGGCTCAACCTCATCGCCCCCGGCCCGGTCACCACCCCGCTGCTGCAGGGCACGCGGGACGACGCCGAGCTCGGGCAGTACGTCGACATGCTGCCGATCCCCATGGGGCGCGTCGGCGAGCCGTCCGAGATCGCTGGCCCGGTGGCCTTCCTGCTCGGGCCCGACGCCTCCAACATCCACGGGGCCGTGCTCTTCGCCGACGGCGGGAGCGACGCCCTCTTCCGTCCCGACCACGTCTGATCACCGACCACGATCACCCAGAACTGGAGCAAGGATGCCCGACGACACCGAAGAAGCGCCCCACCTGCTGTTCGAGCGGGACGGCCACGTCGCCGTGGTCACGCTGAACCGGCCGGCCAAGAAGAACGCCCTCAGCTCCGAGATGCTGGTGCGGATGTACGACGCCTGGCTCGAGATCGACCAGAACCCCGACATCCGGGTCGCCGTCGTCACCGGGGCCGGCGGCAACTTCTGCTCGGGCGCCGACCTCAAGGCCATGGCCGCCGGCCACCCCGACAACGAGTACTCCCGGCGCTTCGCCGAGGACGACGACCTCCACTGGAAGGCCCTGCTGCGTCACTTCATCCCGGGCAAGCCGATCATCGCTGCGGTCGAGGGGTACGCGGTGGCCGGCGGCACCGAGATCCTGCAGGCGATGGACATCCGCGTGGCCGGGCAGTCGGCCACGTTCGGCGTGGCCGAGGTGCGCCGGGGCCTGTTCCCGCTCGGCGGCTCGACCGTGCGGTTGTCCCGCCAGATCCCCTACACGATCGCGGCCGAACTGCTGCTCACGGGCCGCATGGTGCCGGCCGAGGAGGCCCTGGCGGTCGGCCTGATCGGTCACGTCGTGCCCGACGGCCAGGCCGTCGACAAGGCGCTCGAGATCGCCGGGGACATCGCCGGCAACGGCCCGCTGGCGGTGCAGGCGGTGCTCAAGTCGATGCGGGCGACCCGGGAGCTCCCCGAGAAGGAGGGCCTGGCCCTCGAGCTCGAGTACGGGTGGCCGGTGTTCGCCAGCAATGACGCCAAGGAGGGCCCCACCGCCTTCGCCGAGAAGCGCGCCCCCCACTTCACGGGCACCTGAGGCCTCCCGATCTCACCGAACGATCCGGGGGACGGCACTAGGGTTTGAGCCATCGCCGAAGCGGCTCGCGAGCCGCGCACAGGGGCAGACAGGGCATGAACTTCTCCAGGAACCAGAAGGCGTTCTTCAGTGCGTGGGCCATCGTGCTGGTCGCTCTGGGGGGCCTGGCCTTCGGTGCCTTCCCGGCCGCCGGCGCGGTGCTGGTCCTGATCCTGGGCGGACTGCTGTGGGTCGGCGTGCTGCGCCTCACGCACCCCGGGCTGCAGCACCTGCCCCTCGTCGAGCGCTTCGGCATCGGCGACGGTGGTCACGGGCCGCGTCCCCTCGGACCCGACGACCCGACCGCTCCGACCAGCCGTCGCTCCTCGGTGACCCGCACCGACGCGCCGTCGGGTCGACCGCCCCCGCCGCCTGATCAGCTGTCCGAGCTGTCGGTGGTCATCCCCGCCGATGCCGAGGAGCAGGCCCGGCTGGCCGCCGAGCGCCGGGCTCGCGACGAGGAGCGGGCGGCCGAGCGCGAGCGGGCCCGGCGCGATCGCGACGAGGCCAAGGCCGCCGAGAAGGAGCGCAAGCGCCTCGCCCGCGAGGAGGCCGCCGCGGCCAAGCGGGCCGAGGACGAGGCCCGCCGGGCCACGGAACAGGCCGAGGCGGAGTCGGCGGCGGCCGAGCAGGCGGAGGCCGAGCGGGCTGAGGCCGAGCAGCGCCAGCTCGACGAGGCGCGAGCCCGTCGCGAGGAGCTCGAGCGTCAGCAGCTGCTGGCCGAGGAGAAGCGGCTGACCGAGCTGGTCGAGGCCGAGGCCGCCGACCGGGCCCGGCTCGAGGCCGAGGCTCGGGCGCGCCGCGAGGCCGACGAGGCCGCGCTCCGCGAGCTCGAGGAGCAGGCCGCCCGCGAGGCGGCGGAGCTGGCGGCCCGTGAGGCCGAGCTGCTGGCCGCCCGTGAGGCCGAGGCCGCCGACCGGGCCCGGCTCGAGGCCGAGGCGGCCGAGCAGGCGGCGCGTGAGGCCGAGGAGGCGCAACGAGCGGCTGAGGCGGCGGCCCAGGCGGCTCGTGAAGCCGAGGAGGAAGCGGCTCGACGGGAGCAGGCGGCCGCCGAGCAGGCCCGAGTCGAGGCCGAAGCGGCGGCCCAGCAGGCGAGGGACGACGCCGCCGCCCGCGAGGCGGCTGAGCTGGCCGCCCTCGAAGCCGAGGCCCACGCCGAGGCCGAGCGCCTGAGCCGGGCTCGGGAGGAGCGGGATCGCGAGCAGCAGGCGCTCACCGCCCAGGCCCGCGAGCAGACCGTCATCGACGAGGCGGCCGTCCAGACCGACGACGACATCCTCGCCGCCAGCAACGTGGCCGCCCTCGACGGCACCGAGGCGACCCCCGACGAGGAGTCACGTCAGAAGCAGGCCCTGCTCGACAAGGTGCGCCACCGCCTCAGCGACTACGAGTAGCCCGCCTGATCCTCGGGCACGACAGCCGAGGTCACGGTGGGGGGAGCCCGACGGCCTCGGCGACGCGCCGGGTGCCGCGTCCGACGGCGGAGGACGTGGACGCCCATCGGATCGAGAGGTTGAGGGCGGAGGCCGCGACGAACAGGATGCCGATCAGCGCGGCCGGGGACACCAGCGCGGCCACCACGACGAGCGTGACGATCGCCACCGGGACGCCCAGGCAGAGCGCGACGATGCGAGCCGGCGTCGGGGCGCCCCAGCTCGGACCGGCCTGGCGCACCTCGAGATGGACCATCGCGCTGCCGCGCAGGGTCTGCTCGACGGTGCCCATCAACCACAGGTCGGTGGCGCGGTCGATGACGAAACCCCGTTCAGGCCACCTCGCGACCACCACGGACCGGGCCGCGGTGCCACTGACCGAGATCGGAACGGTGAGCCGCAGCTGCCTGATCACGGTGTCGCCGTCGCGGGGCACCTCCCCTTGGAGCACACGGGCGCCGGCGACCGGACCGCGGTCCTCCGGCTTCGATCCGGACCACGTCGAGGCGGTCAGCCGAAGCCGCTCGGTGTCCTCGCGATCGGGCGCGGACCGGTCGGCCGTGAGCGTGAGCAGCGCGAACCCGGCGAAGGCCACGACTCCGCCGGCGAAGATCCGACTGGCCGCAGCGTTCTCGGAGTCGAAGCGGCTCCGCGTGATCTCGGTGCGCTCACCGTGGTCGTTGTCGTAGTACCGCCCGTCGACCTGCTCCGGTTGACCGATGCCGAAAGCTGACGCGAACCCGATGACGTACAGCACCCCGAGGGCACCGATCACCCCGCGGCGCCAGCCCTTGGGCAGACGGATGCGTCGGCGGGCAGACCGGTCGAACGAGAACGAGCCCTGCTCGTAGAGCACGGCGGCCATGCACGGGAAGATCAGGAAGAAGAAGGGGAAGACCACCGCGGGCCAGTGCTCGCCGAGTGGTGGGGACGGCAGCCACGACGTCAGCCACACCACGCCGCACACGGTCACCGCGACACCGGCCACGATGACGACGACCCGCCGCAGCACGGGCGGCAGCGTCGGTGGCTGGCGCGGGCCGGGCGGCGGCGGCAATCGGCTCCACTCCCCGGCGCGGCCCGACTCGCCGGCTCCGCGGTGACGGAGGCGGCGGGGGCGGCGGGCCTTCGGTCACGCCCCATGATGGCTCGTCACGGTGGCGGACGGCCGGGTTCGGGTCGGGGCGGGTGGGGTCGCGGCGCTCGGCTACTTCGGCGGGTGGTGGCCGGGGGTCAGGACGGGGAGCTCTCCTTGGCTGCGAGCTCGAGGGCCCAGGGGTAGTCGGGCTTGCCGCTCGGCGACCGGCGCACCTGGTCGACCTGCTGCATCGACCGGGGGACCTTGTACCCGGCGAGGTGTTGCCGGGCGTGCTGACCCAGGGCCTCGGTGTCGAGGGTGTGCCCCTCGCGGATCTCGACGAGGGCGCTGACCCGCTGGCCCCACCGGTCGTCGGGCGCCCCGACGACGATGGCGTCGAAGACGTCGGGGTGCGCCTTGAGCACCGACTCGACCTCTTCGGGGTAGACCTTCTCGCCGCCCGTGTTGATGCAGACGGAGCCGCGCCCGAGCAGGGTGATGCGGCCGTCCTCCTCGACGGTGGCGAAGTCGCCGGGGATCGAGTAGCGCTTCCCGTCGGCGGCCACCACGAAGGTCTTGGCCGTCTTCTCCTCGTCCTTGTAGTAGCCGAGGGCGATGTTGCCGCCGCGGGCGACGCGGCCGGTGACGCCCGATCCGGGGGCCACGAGCTCGAGGTCGTCGTCGAGCACCACGGTGTCGACGCCCCGGGACACCGTCGGGCCGCCGCCCTTGTTGGCGGTGTCGTCCTTGGCCACCGTGCGGATGCCGGTGAAGCCGCTCTCGGTGGCGCCGATCGAGTCGGTGAGGATGAGGTTGGGGAAGCGGTCGAGGAAGCGGTCCTTGACCGACCGGGGAGAAGACCGCCGCGCTCGAGCTCAGGCTGATGAACGACGACAGGTCGGGCACCTCGCCGGCGGCCTCCATCTCATCGAGGGCCTCGATCAGCGGGCGCCCCATGGCGTCGCCGACGATCAGCACGGAGTTGATGCCGTGCTTCTCGATCAGGCGCCACACCTCGCGGGCGTCGAACTTCTCCATGAGCACGCCGATGTTGCCCTGGAAGAGCTGCATGAGGCTGCTCGAGAAGGCGGCGCCGTGCATGAGCGGCGGCGTGTTGAGGAACACGAGCTGGCCACCGGCCTCGGCCGCCCTCTCGGCGTGGTAGTACTCGGACGGCACCTTCTCGTGGGTGAAGAAGTCCGTACCGCCCATGAGCGCGTGGAAGATGTCCTCGGCCCGCCACATGACGCCCTTGGGCATGCCGGTCGTGCCGCCGGTGTAGATGATCACGATGTCGTCGGCCGACCGCGGGCCGAAGTCCCGCTCGGGCGCACCCGCGGCGAGGGCATCGGGATAGGCGACGGCGTCGAGGCCGTCCTGGGACGCGCCCGACCCGTCGGGGATCATGACCAGCGTGCGCAGCATCGGCACGTCGCCGATGACGGCGGCGACGCGGGGCCCGAACTCCTCGCGGTAGACGAGGCCGACCAGATCGGCGTTGTCGAAGAGGTAGCGCAGCTCCTCCTCGACGTAGCGGTAGTTGATGTTGATGGGCACGGCGCGGATCTTGAAGACGGCGAGCATCGCCTCCATCCACTCGATGCAGTTGGCCGCGTAGATGCCGACGTGCTGGCCCGGCTCGATGCCGTTGGCGGCGAGGTGGTGGGCGAGGCGGTTGGCCCGCTGCTCGAGCTGGCCGAAGGTGCGGACATCGTCGCCGCAGATGAGGGCGGTCTTGTCGGGGATGACGTCGGCGGTGTGCTCGAAGAGATCGGCGAGGTTGTAGGCCATGGCGCCAAGTAGAACACGTTGCAGACACGTGCTCAACCGAGCTCTGACACCTCGTCAGAATCGCGTGGCCGCCGACAGGGCCGTCAGATCAGTCGTCGGCGCAGCAGTCGGATCAGGCGTCAGATCAGATCGACGAGCTCGGCGAAGGCCGGTTCGACGTCGGCCGCCAGGTCCCACAGGTCGGGGACGAGGTTCGGCGAGGCGATGAAACCGATGTCGACGGTGTCGCAGTAGCTCATCACCGTGATGTTGAGACCGGCGCCCTCGAGCACCGGACCCATCGGGTAGGCCTGCTCGAGGCGGGCGCCGCCGAGGTAGACGGGGAAGGACGGGCCGGCGAGGTTCGACACCACCACGTTGTGGACCGCGGGCATGCGGTCACCCAGGTGGAAGCGGCTGATGAGGCCGGTGGCGAACGAGAGTCCCCGAGGATCGGCCAGCTCGGCCCAGTCGCCGAGCAGCGCCGGGCCCAGCTCGCGATGGTCGGTCTTGGCCGCCGCGGCCGAGGCCGCGGTCACCCGCAGGCAGTCGACGGGGTCGTCGAGCTCGGTCGGCAGGCGGGTGAACATGACCGAGAGCCGGTTGCCGAACTGGCCGGCCTGGTCCTCGGTGCGCACCGACACGGGGCACGATGCCAGCAGCGACGACTCCGGCAGCGCGTCGTGGCGCTGCAGGTACCGCCGCAGCGTGCGGGAGCAGAGGGCCAGCACGACGTCGTTGACCGTCACGCCGAAGTCGGCCTTCACCGCCTTGACGTCGGCCAGGGGGACCCGGGCGAACGCCAGCTCGCGGCTGGCGACGATGGCGCCGTTGAACGGGGTGCTCGGCGCCGTCAGCGGGGTGCCGCCCGTCGGGCCGGCGTCGTTCGAGCGCCGGCGGGCGATGGCGCTCACGGCCTCGCCGGTGCGGCGGACGAGCTCACCGATGCCGGCCGACGTGCGCAGGCGCTCACGGGCGGAGGTGGAGAACAGCTCGAGGTCGGGTGGTGCCTGGCCGACGCCGGCCGGCTCGCCGCCCGACCCGCTCTCGGCGGCCGGGTCGTCCGGCGAAGGCTCGGGACCTGGAGCCGGAGCCGGAGCGGGTTCGGGCTCGAGGTCGAAGAGCGAGTGGAGGATCTCGAGCCCGGCGGTGCCGTCCATGGCGCTGTGGTGCACCTTGACGACCAGGCCGAGTCGGCCGTCCTCGAGCCCCTCGGCGATCGTCAGGTCCCAGAGCGGCCGGGAGCGGTCGAGCGGCACCGAGGCGATCGTCCCGGCCAGCGTTCCGAGCGCCCGCTGGTCGGCGGGCTTCTTGCGGGTGCCGAGCTTGACCCGGTGCACGTGGTGCTCGATGTCGAACCGCTCGTCGTCGACCCAGACGGGATGGTGCACCTGCAGGGGCGTCGGGTGCAGCACCCGGCGGAACGGCGGGATGATCGGCACCCGTGAGGCGATGTGGCGGCGCATGCGCTTGAACGAGTAGGGCTCGGGCATGGTGGCCGGGTCGAGCACGGCGGCCAGGCACACGTGCATGTGCATCGACGGGGTCTCGAGGTAGAGGAACGCCGCATCGAGACCGGAGAGCCGTTGCACGCTCGCAGTCTTGCCCGTGCGCCCTCCGGCGTCGAAGAGCGCCGGGTCGCCCCGCCGTCGCTCGCTCCGCGGGGAGGGACGGGACGGGCCAGGCCTTGGTCGATCCGGATGGGGGCGGGCACAATGGGTGCATGCCCTGGCTCCTGCTGGCCTTCGGCGCGTGGTGTGCGCTCTGCGCCCTCAACGCGTTCCGTCCGATCCGCCGCGGCCGCGTGCTCTTCGTGTGGAGCTTCTTCGCGGCGTGGCTCACCATCGAGGGCACGCCGGTGTGGCTGGTGTTCGAGGCGGCACTCGGCGGTCTGCTCGTCCGGGCCGGGGCCCTCGATCGCCCGGCCGGATGGGTCGGGCTGGTGCTCGTCGCGGCCGCCTGGGTGGGTCAGGTCGTGCTGCTCGTGCAGGGTCGGGCCACGGGGGCCATCGCGGCTGCCGCCATCGGCGACTTCGGCCATGACGCCCTGAGCGCCCGCCCCTCCGTCGATCGCTCCAAGGTCGCCGTCGATCGCAACATCGAGTACCGCAAGGTCGCCGGCCACCGGCTCAGGCTCGACGTCTACCGCCCGGCGGCGGAGCCCGAGCCCGGGGCCCGCCGCCCCGTCGTGCTGCAGATCCACGGTGGGGCCTGGGTCATCGGCGACAAGCGCGAGCAGGGCATCCCGCTGCTTCGCTACCTGGCCGGCCGGGGGTGGGTCGGCTTCAACGTCAACTACCGCCTCAGCCCGGGCGCCACGTTCCCGGACCACCTCGTCGACATCAAGGCCGCCCTCGCGTGGATCCGTGCCCATGCCGACGAATACGGCATCGACCCGGACTTCGTGGTCGTCACCGGCGGGTCGGCCGGTGGCCACCTCACCGCCCTCATGGCCCTCACCGCCAACGACGCCCGCTACCAGCCCGGCTTCGAGCACGCCGACACCTCGGTGCAGGCCGCCGTGCCCTTCTACGGCGTGTACGACTTCACCAACCGCAACGACACCATGGCGCCCGAGTTCCTCAACTGGATCCTGCAGCCGCTGGTGGTCAAGGCGTTCATCGAGGACGAGCCCGAGAGGTTCACCGAGGCCTCACCGGTCGACCAGGTCCACGCCGCCGCGCCGCCGTTCCTGATCATCCACGGCGACAAGGACACCCTGGCCCCCGTGGTCGACGCCCGGCAGTTCGCCGAGCGCCTCCGGGAGGCATCCGACTCCGAGGTCATCTACATCGAGCTCCGCGGCGCCCAGCACGCCTTCGACCTCTTCGGCTCGCCCCGTTCCCGGCGGATCGTGCAGGCGACCGAACGCTTCCTGTTCGCGGTGCACGACGCCTACCTCCACCACCCCCGGTCGACCCTCGCCCCACCCGCGGACACCGCGGCCCCGGAGCAGGAGCTTGCGCTGTAAGGTGCCGGCGACCCGGTTGGGGAACCGGGCGACAACCGAGGGGGATGGTCGTGGACCACGTGCACCGGGCCCGGCGGGCCAGTTCAGTGACGTTCGCGCTGGCGACTCTGGTCGCCCTCGCGCTGATGGCGGCTGGTTGCAGCTCGTCGAACTCGACGAGCAGCGGGTCGACCGCCTCGACCGCGGCGGCCCAGACCGGCACCAACATCACGGTGGCCGACCCGGGCGCGCCCAAGTCCGGCGGCACGCTCAAGGTCGGCCTCAACGCCGAGACCAACGGGTGGAGCCCGAGCCAGAGCCAGTGGGCCGGCTCGGCCTACATCGTGGCCGGGACCATCTTCGACTACATGGCCGAGTACGACACCGACGGCGTGGCCAAGCCGTTCCTGGCCCAGTCGATCACGCCGAACGACGACTTCACCACGTGGACCATCAAGACCCGACCGGGGGTCACCTTCCAGAACGGCCAGCCGTGCGACGCGGCCGCCATCAAGAAGAACTTCGAGGCCCAGCGCAAGTCGATCCTGACCGGCCCGGTGTTCCAGGTGGTGACCTCGATCGACGCGCCGGACGATTCGACGGTGGTCCTCACCATGAACCAGCCGTGGTCGACCTTCATGGACACCATGGCCACCCAGGTCGGCGCCATGGCGGCTCCGGCCATGATCGACGCTCCCGATGGCGGGGTGAGCAACCCGATCGGCACCGGGCCGTTCTCGTTCGTGAACTGGGTGCGCGACGGGACCCTCGAGGTGAAGAAGAACCCGAACTACTGGCGCGAGGGTCTGCCCTACCTGGACGGCGTCGACTTCCAGGTGATCCCCGACCTCAGCACCCGCACCTCGGCCCTCGAGTCGGGCACGGTGGACATGATCGAGATGGGCGATCCCAACCAGATCATCAACCTCACCAAGGAGGCCGAGGCCGGCAAGGTGCAGATCTACACGAACGCGGGTCTGCAGACCAACGAGACGATGAGCATCCTCAACGTCGGCGCGCCGCCGTTCGACGACCCGCTGGCCCGCCAGATCGTGGCCTTCGGCACCGACCGGGACACGATCTCGAGGGCCGTGTTCGCCGGCGTGTTCCCACCCACGCTCGGGCCGTTCAACGAGACCGAACCGGCGTACACGACGACGGACATGCCCACGTTCGACCAGGCCAAGGCCAAGCAGCTGGCCGACCAGTACCAGCAGGAGAACGGCCATCCTCTGGAGTTCACCTACCTGCTCACGCCCCAGCCGGAGGTGCAGGCCCTGGGCACCTCGCTGCAGCAGGAGATGAAGGACATCGGGGTCAAGCTCACGATCAAGACCGAGGACCAGGCGACGCTCATCCAGGACGTCATCCTCGGCAACTACCAGTCGTCGGGGTTCATCCTGTTCGGCAGCAACACCCTCGACCAGAACTACGTGTTCATCTCGAACAAGACGGTCGCGCCGGTGGGCCAGCTGTCGCTGAACTTCACCCGCAACAGCGATCCCGTGCTCACCCAGGCGCTCGACGACGCCCGCAAGACGAGCAGCCGAGACGGGCAGAACGCGCAGTACAAGATCGTGCAGGACCAGATGGCGAAGGACCTGAACATGATCTTCATCGCGCACAACATCGACGCCATCGTCTACTCGAACAGCACGCACGGGCTCGTCGACCAGTCGCTGCCCGACGGCTCGCCCACCCAGATCACCGCGGTGCCGAACCTCGGTGCGGTCTGGAAGAGCTGACCGCCAGGGTGCCCCGGCGCCCGGCCGGTCCCGCCCTCGGGGCGATCACGGTCGGGCGTCGAGGCGCCGGTCGATCTCTGCGCCCATGATCTGGCACTCGGTGGCCGGATGGTCGAACCGGCAGAGCAACGCGCCCTCGAGGTAGGCCCGGGCGTTCTGCAACCGGGCGATCTCGTCGTCGAGCGTGGCCAGCCGTTTCCGGGCGATGCCCTTCCACTCGTCGACCTGCGAGGCGGACAGCACGCCCTCGATGTCCTCGAGCGAGAGGCCCGCGTCCTGCAGCATGCCGATGAACACGAGCAGCCGCAGCGTCTCGGGCCGGTAGCGGCGCTGACCCGACCGGCGCTCGTCGGCGGCGAGAAGGCCGCGCCGCTCGTAGTAGCGCACGGCGGAGGTCGCCACGCCGGCGCGCCGGGCCAGCTCGCCGATCGGCATGAGCGCCGTCGAGCGGTCCGGGATCGTGAGGTCGTCGTCGGCCATGGGAGGCAGTTGACTTGAACCCGGGTTCAACTGTCAAGGTGGTCCGGGTCGGGCGGCGAAGGGTCGCCCGCAGCCACGATCACGAGGAGCTCTCCACCATGACGTCGACCTCGATGCCGCCGCCGAACCACCATGCCGACCATCCCGCCTTCGCCGGCCCCAGCGGGCTGCTCGCCGCTCTCGGCATGGCCACGGGACGGGGCGACGTCGCCCGCCTGGCCGCCGAGCTGACCGACGTCGGCGCCGGCGACCACGTCGTCGACGTGGGATGCGGGCCGGGCGCCGCGGCACGCGGGGCCGCCCGCCGAGGTGCGGCGGTCACCGGCGTCGATCCGGCTGCGGTCATGCTCGGCGTGGCCCGCCTGCTCACCCGACCGACCGCATCGGTCACCTGGGTCGAGGGGAGCGCCGAGCGCCTGCCGCTCCCGGACGACTCGGCCTCCGTCTTGTGGTCGCTGGCGACGGTGCACCACTGGACCGACGTGGGCGCCGGTCTGGCCGAGGCGCGTCGGGTGCTCCGGTCGGGTGGCCGCCTCCTGGCGATCGAGCGGTCGGTGCGGGCGGGGGCCGAGGGCCTCTCGAGCCACGGCTGGACCGAGGCCCAGGCCGAGAGCTTCGCCGCCGCCTGTCGTGGGGCAGGGTTCACCGAGGTCGTCGTCGGCGGGCACCGGCCGGGTCGCGCTGCGGTCCTCGCGGTGCAGGCCCGCCGACCCTGACCGCGGTGCCCTAGTCTGACGAGCCGTGGCATTCGCGTGGCTGCCGGCCCGCGAGCCCCTCGGACGGGAGCCTGCGTGGATATCGGTCTCACCCTGCCCACCATGATCAGCGGCGTCGACCGCGACGCCACCGTCGAGTGGTGCCGCCGGATCGACCGGTCGCCGTTCTCGACGCTGGCGCTCGGGGAGCGGATCGCCTACCCGAACCAGGACCTGTTCGTCACCCTGGCCGCGGCCGCCGTGCTCACCGAGCGGGTGCGCCTGATGTCGACGGTCGTCGTGCTCCCGATGCACCCGGCGGTCGAGGTCGCCAAGCAGGCGGCCACCGTGGACGTGCTGTCGGGCGGACGCCTGACGCTGGGAGTCGGAGTCGGCGGGCGCGACGCGGACTACCGCGCGCTCGAGGCCTCGTTCGATCGTCGCCACCAGCGCCTCGACCAGCAGGTCGCGCTGATGGAACGGGTCTGGGCGGGAGACCCGCCGTTCGACGACCTCGAGCCGGTCGGCCCGGCCCCGGTGCAGCCGGGCGGCCCGCCGCTCTACTCGGGGGCGCTCGGCCCCAAGGCGATCGCCCGGTCGGCGGCCTGGGCCCAGGGCATCTGCGGGTTCGTGCTCGACCCGGTCGGCGACGATCACCGCGGCATCTTCGACCGCATCGAGCAGGCCTGGACCGTCGCCGGCCGGGTCGAGCCACCCCGGCACGTCACCTCGTTCTGGTACGCACTGGGGGACGGCGCCGCCGATCGGCTGCAGGCCTACGCCCACCGCTACCTCGCCATCTTCGGCGATCAGGCGGCGACCGCCATGGCCGACCTCTGCACCGCGTCGTCCGCCGATCTGGTGCGCGAGGCGATGAGCCGGCTCGAGGAGGCCGGGTGCGACGAGGTGCTGCTGGTGCCGACGACGGCCGAGCCCGACGAGGTCGACCGCATCGCCGACATCGTCTTCTGAAGGCCGGGCCTGGCGCGGGACGACAGCCCGAGCCTTCAGACGGTCGACCGCATCGCCGACATCGTCTTCTGAAGGCCGGGCCTGGCGGGAGACGACAGCCCGAGCCTTCAGACGGCGGCGCGGGAGCAGACTCGGGTCGTTCGACGCCGCGGATCAGGGGGTCAGGGGGTCAGGGGATCAGGAGATCAGGTGTTGCAGGATCCGGGCCAGCTCGACCGGCTGGTCGCCCTGGATGCTGTGGCCGGCGGCGTCGACGACGATGACCACGGCGTCGGGTCGGCGGCGGCGGAGCTCGGCCACGTCGTCGTCGTCGACCACGGGAGAGAGGCCGCCCTGCACGAGCGTGACCGGCACCGTGAGGGCCGACACCGCGTCCCAGAGGTCGAGGAACTGCGTGTCGAGCTCGGTGAGCCGGTCCCCGAGCTGGTCGTAGCGCCAGACCCACGTGCCGTCGTCGCGCTCGCGGGCGTTGTGCAGGACCCCCCGGCGCAGCGACGACCGTGAGCGGGTCGGGTTGAACGCCATCGTGCGTTCCAGCAGGGCGTCGAAGCTCTCGAACTCGGGCGGGCCGTCGACGAACGCCCTGATCTCGGCGGCCTTCTCCTGGTTGACGCCCGGCGTGATGTCGACCAGCACGAGCCGAGCGGCCAGCGTCGGCGTGGTGGCCAGCGCGGTGAGCGCGGTGAGGCCGCCGAGTGACATGCCGACGAGCGTGGTGGCCTCGGGGGCGAGCTCGGCGGCCACGGCGGTGACATCGCCGGCCATCGACTGCGGTCGGTAGTCGCCGTCGGAGCGCCAGTCGGAGTGCCCGTGGCCCGGCAGGTCGATCGCCACCAGGGGTCGGTTCAGGGCCAGGGCGACGGTGTCCCACGTGTGGGCGTTCTGCGCACCGCCGTGCAGCAGCACGAGCTCGGGCGGCCCGCCACCCCACACCAGGGCGCTCAGCCGGTTGCCCGACGGAGCATCGACCCACCGTCGCTCGACGGTCGGCGGCTCGAAGGCCAGACCGACCTCCGAGGCGTTCTCGTGCAGCATCCCGAACTCGTCGTAGGCGACCATCCGGCAACCCTATGACGCACCGTCAGATCGTGCGCCGGCCCGTGGCGCCGGCCGTGGTCAGCCGGTGTGACGGTCGCGCACGGCGCGCGGTGAGCAGGAAGGCGAAGACGACCACGCCGAGCCAGATCCCGACGATGTCGATCGGCGTCGGCAGCACCGCGACGACGGTGGCCCAGTAGACGAGCAGCAGGGCGAGGAGCCAGAAGGCCGGAGCGGGGATCCACGTCAGCCACGCCAGCCGGTCCCGCTTGACCTTGGGAGCCTTGGGACCCTCGGCGCCGGCGATGTGGTGGGTGCGCTGGAGGTGACTGCGGAACCTCACCGGATCGCTGAAGATCTGGCCACAGATCGGGCAGTCGACCGACTCGGCCCGCCGTGGCCCCAGCGGGTTGCCGAACCAGTCGGTGTCGGGGTCGGTTCGAAACGAGCTGTTCCACGCCGACTGGCCGTGGTCGCCGCCGGGCCCGGCTCCGCTCCCGTCGGCGCGGGCGCGGCCACCCGATCCCCACGTGCGGTCGTCGTAGTGGAAGCCGGCCGCCGTGCCCGGCAACGGCCGCCAGCCGGCCCGCACGAGGGCCATGGCCTCGTTGAGCGATCGGGTCACGGCTTCGGCCTCGGCCAGAGCCTCGGGCGATTCCCCCTGGTGGAGATCGGGGTGGTGGGCGCGGACCTGATGGCGGTAGGCCGCCTCGATCTCGTCCATGCTCGCCGTGGGGGCGACGCCCAACACCTGGTACGGGTTCATCGTCAGTGGCCCAACGCTATCGTCACCGCCCATGGGGCTCTGGGAGCAGCAGGTCGTCCCGAGGGTGATCGACAAGGTCCTCGGCAACCAGCAGATGGCCGAGGTGCGGCTGAGGTCCCTGGGCCGGCTGCACGGCACGGTCGTCGAGATCGGGTTCGGCTCGGGCCCCAACGTGCCCCTCTATCCGCCGGCCGTCACGCGGGTGCTGGCCATCGATCCCTCGGGGGTGGCCCGCCGCCTCGCCGAGAAGCGCATCGCGGCGTCGTCGATCCCGGTGGAGTTCGTCGGCCTCGACGGCCAGCACATCGATCTCCCCGACGACTCGGCCGACTGCGCGCTCAGCACGTGGACCCTGTGCACGATCCCCGACGCCGGTGCCGCGCTGGCCGAGCTGCGCCGCATCGTGCATCCCGGCGGCGAGCTGTTCTTCCTCGAGCACGGACGCTCACCCCGACCCCGCGTCGAGCGGTGGCAGCATCGGCTCGACCCCGTGCAGCGCCGGGTCGCGGGAGGCTGCAACCTCAGTCGCGACATCCCCGCGCTCGTCGCCGGCGCCGGCTTCGACGTCGAGCAGGTGGTCGAGTTCGACATCGCCGGACCCAGGGTGATGAGCCACATGTTCAGCGGCGTCGCCCGCAACCCGGCCTGACCGTCTGCGCACGTCTCGCCGAAGGCATCGCCGAATTTCCCTCCGAAACGCACGCGCGGCGGGGTGCGGTTCGGTCACGATGGCGGGAGTCGCCGGACAGCGGCGCCGACACGGACGGTCGGCAGGGACACGGGAGAGAGCCATGCAGCTCGGAATGGTCGGTCTGGGACGCATGGGGGCGAACCTCGTACGTCGCCTCGTGCGTGACGGGCACACGTGCGTCGTCTACGACGTCAGCGCCGACGCGGTCGCCGGCCTGGCGGCCGAGAGCGATGCCATCACCGGCACCACCACCCTCGACGAGTTCGTCGCCGCCCTCACCCCGCCCCGGGCCGCTTGGGTGATGGTGCCGGCCGCCTACGCCGGGCAGTCGGTCAGCGACCTGGCCGACCGCATGGACGCCGGAGACATCGTGATCGACGGTGGCAACACCTACTACCGCGACGACGTCGACCGGGCCGAGGCACTGGCGCCCAAGGGCGTGCACTACGTCGACGTCGGCACGAGCGGCGGGGTCTTCGGCCTCGAACGGGGCTTCTGCCTGATGATCGGGGGCGAGGACGACGTCGTCTCCCACCTCGACCCGATCTTCCGCACCATCGCCCCCGGCTTCGGCGAGGCGGAGCGAACGCCCGGTCGCACCGGCGACCCGTCCACCAGCGAGCTCGGCTACCTGCACTGCGGCCCGGCCGGCGCCGGCCACTTCGTGAAGATGGTGCACAACGGCATCGAGTACGGGCTCATGGCGTCCTACGCCGAGGGCCTCAACATCCTCGCGGGCGCCGACGTCGGCACCCAGCGCCACGAGGTCGACGCCGAGACGACGCCGCTGCGCGAGCCGAAGTACTACCAGTTCGACATCGACACCACCGAGGTCGCCGAGGTGTGGCGCCGAGGCAGCGTGGTCGCCTCCTGGCTGCTCGACCTCACGGCCGCGGCGCTGGTCGAGGACCCGCAGCTCGCGTCGTTCGAGGGGCGGGTCTCCGACTCCGGCGAGGGCCGGTGGACGTCGCTGGCCGCCATCGACGAGGGCATCCCCGCGCCGGTGCTGACCACCTCGCTGTACTCGCGCTTCTCGTCCCGCGGCCAGGCCGACTTCGGCGACAAGGTGCTGTCGGCCATGCGCAAGCAGTTCGGTGGCCACGACGAGAAGCAGGGCTGACGGCTTGGCCCCCGCGGCGCGCATCCACCTCCTCGACGGTCGTCCCGCGGTCACGCTCAGCGCCGGGGACCTGGCGGCGACGTTCGTCCCCGAGCTCGGCATGGTCGGGGCGTCGCTGACCAAGGACGGAGCCGAGTTCCTGGCCCTGCCCGGCGGGCTCGACGCCTACGCCGCCGGCCACACCACCGGCCTGCCGTTGCTGGCCCCGTGGGCCAACCGGCTCGATGGCGACGAGTACCGCGTCGGCGCCCTCACCGTCGACCTGCGCGACGCGCCCCGCATCCACCGCGACGGCGAACGGGTTGCCGATCCACGGCACCCTCACCGCCGACGGCGGCTGGGAGCTCGTGCGGATCGCCACCGATGCCCGCTCGGCCGTGCTCGTCGGGCGGCTCGACGTCGGCGCCCGCCCGGATCTGCTCGAGTCGTTCCCGTTCCCCCACGAGCTGACGCTCGAGTACCGGCTCGACCCCACCGCGCTCACCGTCGCCACCACCCTCCGGGCCACCGGTCGCCGCCGAGTGCCCGTGTCGTTCGGTTGGCACCCCTACCTACGCCTCCCGGGGGTGCGCCGCAACGCCCTGCGCGTGGTGCTGCCCGCCTGCCGCCACCTCGAGCTCGACGAGCGGGGCATCCCGACCGGGGTCGGCCGCAAGCGCCCGGCCGAGGCCCAGCCGCTCGGCAGCCGCACGTTCGACGACCACTTCGCCCTGGCCCGCGACCGGCGCCTCGGGCTCGAGGGCGGCGGCCACAGCCTGCGGGTGCTCCTCGACCGCACCTACGGGTTCGCCCAGGTGTACGCCCCGGCCGATCAGAACTTCGTCGCCCTCGAGCCGATGACCGCGCCGGTCGACGCCCTCGTCACCGGCGCGTGCCCGTTCGTGCCGCCGGGCCAGGCCTTCACCGCCCGGTTCTCGATCGCCATCACCTGAGGAGCGGTCCCGCGACCGGGGCCGGGTCCGGCGGTAGGTTCGCTGCCGCACGCGGACGACAGGGAGCACCGATGGCCGATCCAGGCACGACGACGATCTCGCAGACCCCCGAGTGGCAGGCGCTGGTGGCGCACCACGCCGAGATCGGTGACGGTCCACCTGCGCCAGCTCTTCGCCGACGATCCCGACCCGGGGCGAGACGATGACGCTCGAGGCGGGCGACCTCTACCTCGACTACGCCAAGCACCGCCTCACGCGCCGAGACGATCGACCTGCTCGCGGCGCTGGCCCGGCGGGCCGGGGTCGAGCAGCGCCGCGACGCCATGTTCGCGGGCGAGAAGATCAACGTGACCGAGCAGCGGGCGGTGCTGCACGTGGCCCTGCGCGCCCCGGTCGACGGAGTCGATCGTCGTCGACGGCGTCGACGTGGTGCCCGAGGTGCACGCGGTGCTCGATCGCATGGGCGACCTTCGCCGATCAGATCCGGTCGGGCTCGTGGACGGGCCACACCGGTCGGCCGATCCGCAACGTCGTGAACATCGGCATCGGCGGCAGCGACCTCGGCCCGGCCATGGCCTACGAGGCGCTGCGCGACTTCACCGACCGCGACCTCTCGTTCCGGTTCGTCTCCAACATCGACGGCACCGACTTCTGGGAGGCCGTGCACGGGCTCGACCCGGCCGAGACGCTGTTCGTCATCGTGTCGAAGACGTTCACCACGCTCGAGACGATGACCAACGCGCAGACGGCCCGTGACTGGGCGCTGGCGGCACTGGGCGACGACGCCGCGGTGGCGAGGCACTTCGTGGCCGTGTCGACCAACGCCGAGGGCGTCGCCGCGTTCGGCATCGACACCGACAACATGTTCGGGTTCTGGGACTGGGTCGGCGGCCGGTACTCCTACGACTCGGCCGTCGGGCTCTCGCTGATGCTCTCGATCGGCCCCGAGCGCTTCCGGGAGATGCTCGCCGGCTTCCACGCCATGGACACCCACTTCCGCACCGCGCCCATCGAGGCGAACATGCCGATGCTGATGGGGCTGATCGGCATCTGGTACGACGACTTCTTCGGTGCCGAGACCCTGGCCGTGCTGCCCTACAGCCAGTACCTGGCCAAGTTGCCGGCCTACCTGCAGCAGCTCGACATGGAGAGCAACGGCAAGTCCGTCACCCTGGCGGGTGAGCCCGTCGACGTGCAGACCGGGCCCATCGTGTGGGGCCAGCCCGGCACGAACGGGCAGCACGCCTACTACCAGCTGATCCACCAGGGCACGAAGCTGATCCCGGCCGACTTCATCGGCTTCGCCCGGCCCGCCCACGAGCTCGGGCCGCCACCAGGACCTGCTGATGGCCAACTTCCTGGCCCAGCCCGAGGCGCTGGCGTTCGGCAAGACGGCCGAGGAGGTCCGCGCCGAGGGCGTGCCGGAGCACCAGGTCGCGGCCCGCACGTTCGCCGGGAACCACCCGACGTCGTCGATCCTCACGGCCGAGCTCACGCCCCACGTGCTCGGCCAGCTGATCGCCCTCTACGAGCACAAGGTGTTCACCCAGGGCGCGATCTGGGGCATCAACTCGTTCGACCAGTGGGGCGTCGAGCTGGGCAAGAAGCTGGCGACCACCATCGCCGACGAGCTGGAGGCACCCGACGATCCGCCGGCCGACGCCCACGACAGCTCGACGAGCGCACTGCTCCGCCGCTACCGCTCCCTGCGGTGATCTCGGAGGTCGTCAGGGTTACAGTCGCTCGGCAACCGGACCCGGGATTGGAGGAGGGACGCAGCCCATGCAGGTACTCGGCATCGACATCGGCGGCACCGGCATCAAGGGAGCGGTCGTCGACACCGACACCGGTGAGTTCGTGGTCGAGCGCCTGCGCATCGAGACCCCCGAGCGATCGACACCCGACGCCGTCGCCGCCATCGTCGCCGAGATCACGACCCACTTCGAGTGGGTCGGCCCGATCGGGTGCACGTTCCCCGGTGTCGTCAGCGGCGGCGTGATCCGCACCGCGGCCAACGTCGACCCGTCGTGGATCGGCACCGACGCCGCGTCGACGTTCGGCGACGGCCACGCGGGTGCCGCGTCGCCGTCGTGAACGACGCCGACGCCGCGGGCGTGGCCGAGGCGCGCTTCGGCCACCCCGATGCCCGCACGGGATCGGTGGTCATGCTGACGCTGGGCACCGGCATCGGCAGCGCCGTCATCACCGACGGCGTCCTCGTCCCCAACACCGAGCTCGGGCACCTGAAGATCGGCAGGAAGCAGATCGACGCCGAGGACCTGGCCGCCGAGTCGGTCCGCGAGCGTGACGACCTCGGGTGGAAGGAGTGGTCGAAGCGCCTGTCGCACTACCTCGCCCACCTCGAGGACCTCCTGTGGCCGGACCTGTTCGTGCTGGGCGGCGGTGTGTCGAAGAAGGCCGACAAGTTCGTGCCGCACCTCGAGGTCCGCACGCGTGTCGTGCCGGCCCAACTGCTCAACCAGGCCGGCATCGTCGGCGCCGCGCTCGCCGCCACCCGCCTGCCCGAGCCCTGACCGCACCCTGGGGCGGTGCTGGTCGCCCCGGCGCGCCGTGGCGACCCACGGTCGGGAATGGGGGTGCATGGTTGGGTCGGGCGTGGGGGTGCGTCGGCGGGTCGCACGGTCAGGTCTGATTTCCGCCAGCCGGGGTGGCGGGGGAGTGCGACCATCGGGGGGTGATCGACGATCCCGAGCGGTGCTACCGGGCCGTGTCGAGCCGGGACTCCCGGTTCGACGGCGTCTTCTTCGTCGGTGTCACCTCCACCGGCATCTACTGCCGCCCGAGCTGCCCGGCCGTCACGCCGAAGCGGGCCAACGTGCGCTTCTACGCGACCGCGGCCGCGGCCCAGGCCGCCGGCTTCCGGGCCTGCCGACGGTGCCGCCCCGACGCCACCCCGGGCTCGCCCGAGTGGGACCAGCGGGCCGACCTCGTCGGCCGGGCCATGCGGCTGATCGCCGACGGAGTCGTCGACCGCGAGGGCGTGGCCGGGCTGGCCGACCGGCTCGGCTACAGCGAGCGCCACGTGAACCGCCAGCTGTCCGTCGAGGTCGGCGCCGGCCCGATCGCCCTCGCCCGGGCCCAGCGCTCGCAGACGGCCCGACTGCTGATCGAGACCACCGACCTGTCGTTCGCCGACGTGGCCTTCGCCTCCGGGTTCTCCAGCATCCGCCAGTTCAACGACACCGTCCGCGCCGTCTACGCCCGCACGCCGACCGAGCTGCGCCGCCGGCGGGTCCGCACGAACGTCAGCACGCCAGGTGCCATCGTCGTGCGCCTCGCCGTGCGGTCGCCGTTCGACGGGGCCGGGCTCGTCGACTTCCTCGCGGCCCGGGCCGTCCCCGGCGTCGAGGAGGTCGTCGGAACGACCTACCGTCGCACCCTCGGGTTGGCGCACGGCCACGGCACGGTCACGCTCTCGCCGGCCGCCTCCCACGTCGACGCCACCCTGCGCCTCGACGACCTCCGTGACCTGGCCGCCGCGGTCGCGCCGATGCCGCCGCCTGCTCGACCTCGACGCCGACCCCCTGGCCGTGGCCGAGCACCTCGGCGCCGACCCGCTGCTGGGCCCTCGTCGCCCGGAAGGAGCCGGGTCGGCGGGTGCCCGGAGCCACCGACGGCTTCGAGCTGGCCGTGCGGGCGATCCTCGGACAGCAGGTCTCGGTGGCCGGCGCCCGCACTCTCGCCGGCCGGCTCGTGATCGCCGCCGGTCGCCCGCTCGCCGCTCCCGACGGCGGCCTCACCCACGTCTTCCCCGGCGCCGCGGACCTCGCGACGGCCCCCGATGCCGCGTTCTCGGTGCCCGGCCGGCGGCGCGAGAGCCTGCGGGGCATGGCCGTCGCGGTGGCCGAGGGCGATCTCGATCTCGAACCCGGATCCGACCGTGAGCGCACCCGTCGCCGCCTCGAGGCCCTTCCCGGCATCGGGCCGTGGACGGCGGGCTACGTGGCCATGCGCGCCCTCGGCGATCCCGACGTCTTCCTGCCGACCGACCTCGGCGTGCGCCATGCCCTCGAACACCTCGGATCGTGGTCGGGGGCGACCGAGGCCTCGGCGGCGGCCGAGCGATGGTCACCGTGGCGCTCCTACGCCCTGATGCACCTGTGGAGCACGCTCGCGACCCCGGCGAGATCGTCGCTCACGACCGCGACACGATCCCCCGATCGCCCCCGCGGCGAGGAGTAGCGTCTGCGGCCATGAACGCCGTACTCATCGTGCTCGCCGTGATCGTCGTCATCGGCATCGTGGTCGCGCTCGCCCTCAACCCGATCCTCAACAAGAAGGGCGACGCCGCCATCGCCCGGTGCAAGGAGGTGCTGGGTGCCGACAAGATCGTGGAGATCGAGCCCAAGGCGAACGGGTTCGGCACCGAGCCGGCCGAGGCCGGAGGGCTCCGCGGCATGGGCTGCCTCGCCGTGTCCGAGACCGACCTCATGTTCGTGACGTGGGCGCCGCAGAAGGAGTTCCACATCTCCCGCTCGGCCATCACCGGGGTCGACACGTCCACCGACGACATCGGCGGCTCCCAGAAGGCCATGGTGATGGTCACCTACGCCACCGACGGCGGCGAGACAGCGGTGGCGTCGTGGCGCCTCCCGGAGCTCACCGAGTGGCTCACCGTGCTGGGCTTCGACTTCGGACCGGACGGCCCGCCGGTTCCCGAGGACGACAGCGTCGACGACGACGACTGACACGCCCTCGACCACGGAGATCAGACCTTCGAGGCCGCGCTCCCGCCACCCGAGGGGACGTACAGCCCGAGCCCGTCGGGGTCCTCGAGGCCGGTGTCGATGTCCTGGGGCGTGCCCAACGACCCGTTCTGGGTCTCGATGACGCGCAGGCTGCCGGTCTGGTCCCCGGGAGCGATCACGCCGGACGCGCTGCGGACCAGCCCCGGATCGACGTAGATCACCGCGCTCTCGGGGCTGACCACCACCCCGAAGGGCGTGCCGCCCGGGAAGGACGTGGCCGGCCCGAGGGTCGTGCCGGTGGTGGGCTCGAGCACCGGCGAGATCAGGGTGCCGTCGACGTCGTAGGCGAGGATGGTCCCGTCCGGCGGGCTCGTCACCACCAGCGCGTCACCCGAGGGCACCACCGACACCGCGCTCGGCGTGCTCAGCTTGTCGGGCGTGGCCGGGATGAACAGGCTGGCGACGAGCGGCTGCTTCGGGGCCGCCGGAACGGTCGAGGTGGTCGGCCGGGTGGTGGTGGTCGAGCGGGAGCCGGGCGCGTGGTGGTGGTCGTGGGTTGCGGCAGCGTCGTGCCGGGTGTCACCGGGGGAGCGGTCGTGGCCGGCGTGCACGCGGTGGCCGTGGTCGGGAACGAACCGCTGTAGCGCCACACGCCGGCGGTCGGTGCCCGCGACGAGGCGAGGTAGAGCACGTCGTCGGGCCCGGCCGTCAGGCCGAGCGGGCTGGCGATGCCGGTGTCGAGGGTGCACGACGCCGGGGTGCTGCCGTCGAACGGCGGGAAGTACTCGACGAGCTGGCCGGTCGCATCGCCGGTCTGGCGGTTGCCGACGTCGGTGGTCACCAGCTGCCCGGTCGACAGGAACGCGCAGCCGTAGGTGGTGGGCGCGTCGGCCGAGGGCGCGCTCGGGCTGTCCCATCCGGTGACGCGATGGACCTCGAACGAGCCGATGTCGTTGCCCGAGAGCTGGTAGAGGCCCCAGCCGGCGGCCGGCTTGGCCGTCGACCCGGGGACGGGCGTCCGAGTCTCGGCCACGACGAACCGGCGGCTGCCGTTCGAGTCGAAGCAGATCTGGCCGTGGGGCGCCGTGCCGGCCGGCCCCGTGCCGGCGGCCACGACCCGCTGCCGGGTGAACGGGTCGGTCGGCAGGTACGCGTCGATGTTGCCCGCGACGGTCGTGAAGACGACGGACTGGGCCTCGGGGGCGGTCGTGGTGGTGGCCCCGCCGGAGTCGAGGGTCGACGTGGTGGTGGACGACGACGAGGTCGGGCTCGAGCAGCCGACGACGAGCGCGGCGAGCGCGGCCGCCACGACGACCACGACGAGAGCGCGGCGGTTCCAGCGCCGAGGTGACGGGGCGCCGGTCGCGTCGCTGGTCGTGGCGCGCTGCGTGCGTCTGGTTCGGGTCATCGTCACACTCGGGGGCAGCTGGGGGACAGCCGTCGCGCGGGTCGGCGGGCTGCGGTGAGGGTAGTGGTCGCCTCGTCGCCGTTGGACGCGGGTGGTCGAGCCGGTCGCCATACTGGCCCGATGTCCGAGCGCGACCGGGAGCCCGGCGAGGGGGAGGTGATCGCCGCAGGGCGAGACACCGAGATCGTCGCCTTCGGGCCGGGACGGGTGCTGCGGCGACCCAAGCGGGCCCGCTCGCTCGAGGGCGAGGCCGCGATCATGGCGTGGGTGCTCGAGCACGGCTACCCCTGCCCGCGGGTCCACGAGCTGGTGCCCGACGGCCTGGTGATGGAACGCATCGAGGGCATCTCCATGCTCGACGACCTGCTCGCCCATCCCTGGCGGCTCCGTGCCCACGCCTCCACGCTCGCCGAGCTCCACGACCGCCTGCACCAGCTCGCCGCACCCGACGGGCTGCCCGAGCCGTTCGGGCCCGGCCGGGCCCTCGTGCACGGGGACCTGCACCCCGGGAACGTCATGCTGACGGCCGACGGTCCGGTGGTGATCGACTGGACCAACGCGGCTCGTGGTCCCGCCGGTGCCGACCTGGCCGTCACGTGGCTGTTGACGGCGGCGGCCGACGCGCCCGGCTCGGTCGTCGAGCGGGTGGCCGTCACCGCCTTCCGGCGGGCGTTCCTCCGGCTCTTCCTGGCCCGGGTCGACCGCTCCGAGGCCGCCGCCGCCCTGCCCGCGGTGCTCGATCGGCGCCGACGCGACCCGAACCTCTCACCGGGCGAGCTCGAGGCCATGGCCCGGATCGTCGAGCGCAACCGACCCTGACCGCAGCGCCCCGTGCGGGCTCGGGCACGGCCGAGTGGTGGAGGTGGCCGGTGGCCGGTGGCCGGGCCAGACTCCTGCGATGCCGAAGGTGCTCATCGATCTCGGACCGCTGCGCGAGTCTCGCCAGTTCCGGCTGCTCTACCTCGGGCAGATCGTGTCGAGCATCGGCAGCGGCGTCACCGTGGTGGCGGCGCCGTTCCAGGTGTACGAGCTGACGAAGTCGTCGCTGATGGTCGGCCTGCTCGGTCTGGCCCAGGTGCTGCCGCTGATCATCGGATCGCTGGTGGGCGGCGCGCTCGCCGACGCCCACGACCGGCGTCGGGTGCTGCTGCTGGCCCAGGTGCTCGTCGGCGCCACCAGCATGGGCCTCGCCCTCAACGCCATGCTGTCGCACCCGCACGTGTGGATCATCTTCCTGCTGACCACGATGCAGGCGGCCTTCTACGGGCTCGACCGCCCGACCCGCAGCGCGGCCACGCCGGCGCTCGTCGGCCCGCTCCACCTGCCCGCCGCCCTCGCCCTCAACCAGCTGCTGCTCCAGCTGTCGATCGTGATCGGCCCGGCGCTCGGCGGCGTGCTCATCGCCAAGGTGAGCATGGCCTCGGCCTACTGGGTCGACACGATCTCGTTCGGCTTCGCCATCGTGGCCCTGCTGCTGATGAAGCCGATCCTGCCCGAGGGCGGCGGCACGCGGGCGAGCGCGGCGTCGATCATCGAGGGTGTTCGCTTCCTCAAGGGCCGGCAGGCCCTGCAGGGCACGTTCGTGATCGACATCAACGCCATGGTGTTCGGCATGCCCCGGGCGCTGTTCCCGGCCCTCGGCACCACCGTGTTCGGCGGGAGCGCGACGGCGGTGGGCCTGCTCTACGCCGCACCGGGCGCCGGGGCCATGATCGGCGCGCTCACCTCGGGCTGGGTCTCCCGCATCGATCGTCAGGGTCGGGCGACCATCCTCGCGGTCATGGCATGGGGCGCATCGATCGCCGCGTTCGGCCTCACGAAGATGCTCCCGCTCGCCCTGCTGCTGCTCGCCGTGGCCGGCGCCTCCGACGTCATCTCCGCCGTCTTCCGCAACACGATCCTGCAGCTCAGCGTGCCCGATCACCTGCGCGGCCGGCTCTCGTCGATCCACATCGCGGTGGTCACCGGCGGTCCACGGCGTCGGCGACGCCGAGTCGGGCCTGGTGGCCGGGCTCGACCACCCCGACCTTCGCGGTGGTGTCGGGAGGCCTGGCGTGCATCGCCGGCGCGCTGGTGATCGGCAAGTGGATGCCCAAGCTCACCGACTGGCGCTTCAGCCGGCACGACGAGGAGGTGATCCCCGAGGAGCTCGATGACGAACTCGACGACGAGCTCGGCGGGATCTGACGAGCGGCGAGATCCGGCGGGAGCGGCGTACCGCCAGGAAGTGGTGTCAACGTTCATCCAAGGGTGACATCCGGCATATTCTACCGGTTTCTACCGGTTTCTGGTTGACCTGAGGAACGTTCGTTCGGTAGGGTAATGGGCATGTCCTCCACCGCCGCCTCCGATCAGATCGTCGATCTGGCTGCGGTCGAGCGGATGGCCGAGGCCTGGTGTTCCGCGCTCGATCCGGCGATCGTCTCGGGGGCCGATGCGGCCTCGGCGGTCGAGCGGTTGGCGGTGGTGGTCCGCAAGCTCGAGGCGGCCAAGGTGCTGCTGGCCAACCGGGCCGAGGCGTGCAACGCCTATCGGGCCCGGGCGCATTCGGGTCCGGACTGGTTCGCGGCGGTCAACGGCATCTCCAAGGCTCAGGCCAGGCGGGCGCTCGACACCGCCAAGCGGCTGGACTCCTGCCCGGCCACCAAGGCCGCGTTCGCCAACGGTGACATCTCCACCGACGAGGCCGACGCCGTGTCCGATGCCGCCAACGCCGACCCCGGCAGCGAGGCACGACTGCTCGACGGGGCCAAGGCCCGTCACGACCTGCGAGAGACACGGGCAGCCGCCGACAAAGTCAGGCGTGCCGCCATGTCGGCCGAAGACGAGCAGGCCCGCCACGCCCGACTGCACCGCACCCGCAGCCTGCGCATCGGCCAGAGCCCGCGACGGCCACGTGGAGATCCGCGGCCAGTTCACCCCCGCCGCCTTCGCCAGCGTGAAGCCGCATCATCGACGCCCACCTGAAACGGCGCCTCGAGCAGGCCCGCCGCGAGAACACCCGCGACGGCTGGGACGCCTACCGCGCCGACGCCTTCCTCGACGCCATCGCCGCCGGCCCCCGCACCGGCACCAATTCACCCGCCGCGTCGCCTGTGCCGACCGCGACCAGGCCGACCGCGACAAGGCCGACCGCAGCCGCCCCGGCACGGCCGCCGGCTGATCCGGCTCCCCTCCCCGAGCCGACCGACTCCAGCGCGGCGGCTCAGACAGGGCCTCCGGCGCCGGCCGCGCCAGCGACGGCGACCGACCCGACCGCAGCCGACCCCACCGAGGGCCGACTGTTCACCCCCGGCGACGACATCGCCACCGCCGACGGGCTCGACCCCAAGGTCAACTGGAACCTCGTCATCCTGGTCGACGGCATCGCCCTCAAACGGGGCTACGCCGCCCCCGGCGAGACCTGCGAGATCCCCGGCATCGGGTCGATCCCCATCACCTGGATCAACCAACTGCTACCCCACATCCACACCGAGCTGCTCATCCACGACTCGGTCGACATACGCGCCTACGCCACCCGGACAAGACACCGAACCCGCCCCGTCGAACTCGCGGTACGCGTCCGCGACCGCGACTGCGTCATCCCCCGCTGCCACCGCGACCCCACCGAGTTCGACCACCGCACCCCCTACACCGACACCCACGACACCTCCGTCGCCAACGGCAACCGGCTGTGCACCCCCGACCACCGCGACAAGACCCACCACGGCGCCACCCTCGACCGCAACGACACCCACTGGCTCTACTGGCCCCCCGACACCGACCCCACCACCCACCAACCCCTCACCGCCCCCATCGGCGCCCACCTCACCACCTGGAACCTCGACCACCTCCCCGGCGCGGTGCCCCTCCCCGACGACGATCCGGCCGTGGACCCTTCCGGCGTCGAGTCGCACCAGCAGCGGTTCACACTCGATGACGGGTGAGATCGTCGTCGCCAGGGGTCACCAGGATCGCCGGGGGCTCTGTCGGTGGCGGATCAGACCAGCTTGACGATCTCGTCGAAGGAGTCGGCCAGGCACTCGAGCAGCAGGTCGGGGTCGGTGACGGCCATGGGGTCGGTGTTGACGCCGATGTTGAGATCGTCGAGGTAGGAGAGCAGCGTGATGTTGGCGGCCGCGCCGGTCATCGGACCGAACGCGATCTGGCGCTCGAGCAGGGCGCCGGCCAGGTACACGGGGATCGGCGGGCCGGGCACGTTGCTGGTGACGAAGTCGACGCCGCGCAGCATCGAGCCGAAGATGCCGGTGGTCGCCGTGGTGGGCAGGCGGTTCAGCACGCCGGCCAGCAGGTCGGTGAGCCCGAGGGCCGGCTCGCGGCGCTGGCTCTCCATGATCTCGCGGACGGCGTTCATGCGGGCGATCGGGTCGTCGATGGCCACCGGCACGGGGAAGCGGGCCGGCGCGAACTGGTTGCCGGCCACGGTGGCCGTGGCCGCGTTGCGCACGTTGATCGGCATGGTCATGCGCAGCTTGTCGACGTCGACCCCCATGCGGCGGTGGTAGCGGGCCAGGCCGCCGGTGACGCCGCCGACGAAGGCGTCGTTGAGCCGGCCGCCGACGAGCTTCGACGCCTTCTTCATCGAGCCCAGCGGTACCTGCAGGGTGTCGAACCGCACGCTCAGCGAGCGGTCGACCATGAGCGGGCTGAGCGGCTCGCCGGCCGGGCGCGACCATGCGGGCCACCGACCCGGCGGTGGTGAGCACCTCGATGCCGGCGCCGAGCGGGTCGTGGCGCACCCTGGTGGCCTCGCGGGCGATCGACGAGATGGCCTTGGTGGCGTTGCCGACCTGGCGTCGACCCTCGTAGGCGAGGGCGTCGATCACGCGCTGGGGCTCGTTGGCCGACACGGGGTCGGGCGCCGGGGGCAGGCGGCTGCCGGGGTCCTCGTCGGCGTCCTGATCGAGGTCGAGCACCTCCATCATCAGCTTGATGCCGCCGATGCCGTCGGTGATGGCGTGGTGCACCTTGGTGATGAGCGCCGAGCGGTCGTCGTCGAGTCCCTCGACCAGCGTGAACTCCCACAGCGGGCGGGCCCGGTCGAAGCCCTGCATGGCGATCGGGGCCGCGATGTCGAAGACCTCGCGCAGGGTGCCGGCGCCGGCCGCGCGCATGAAGCGCAGGTGGTAGTCGAGGTCGAAGTTGGGGTCGACGTCCCAGCGCGGCGGGGCGATCGAGAGCGTGTGGCCCCGCACCCGCTGGCGCAGGCGCGGGATCACCCGGCTCACGCGGTCGATGCGGTGGTGGAGCCGGTCACGATCGAGCGCGCGGTCGAACACCATCACCGTGACGATGGTGCTGCGCAGCAGCGGGTCCTTCTCGATGTTCCACATGAGCGCATCGGCGTCGCTCATTCGTGGCTCGAACTCGATGTCCTCGTCCATGTGGCCCCCGTTCAACAGTCGACGCCTTCGGACGGCCGGTAGGTGGCGAACACCGTATCGACTTCCTGGTGGCCGTCGCGGGCCCACGTGCGGGTGCGCTCGGTGACGACCTTGGTGCACGGACCCTGGGGCCGCTCGGTCTGCCCGGTCTGCTCTCCGGTCACCCACGGCGTGGAGTAGAGCGTGACGGTGAGCGAGGTGCCCGTGTAGGTGGGCCAGATGAGGATGCCGTAGGGCGTGATGTTCTTGATCTTGAGGTCCGGTTCCTTCCACGACACCGTGGCCTCGCGCCCGTAGGGGTAGCGACTGATGTAGAGCGAGTGGCTCTGGTACTCCTCGAAGTCGAGTCCGGCGAAGAACGCGGCGTTGAAGGTCGTGGTCGCGAACTGGCTGACGCCGCCACCGATGTCGCTGTCGTGCTCGCCCTCGTAGATCACCGGCGCATCGACGAACCCCTTGGCCGTGGTGCGCTGCCCGACGCTGCCGTTGAGCGACCAGGTCTCGCCCGGAGGGATCACCATGCCTCGCACGATGTCGGCGATCCGGTGGATGTTCACGACCCGCGCCTGGCCGGCCGGGTACCTCGTCGTGAACGTCGCGATCTGCGTGGTGATGCCGAGGTTGGCGGCCCAGGTGGTGTCGTGCGCCGGCAGTTGTGGACCGATCGCCAGCGTCACGGTGCCGGCGCCGCTCTCGAGGGCGGGGAGGATCCCGGCGACCGACTCGGGGGTGCAACAGGCCGTGCCGGGCTTGCCCTCGGTGAAGCTCGGCTTGTTGTCGCGGCCGACCGACCAGGTGAGGTCGGTCGGGGGGTCGGCCGGCGTGTCGAGCAGCCGTGCGACGTCGGCCGTGGCGGTGGCCGCCGACAGCGCGAGCGTGGGCGGCCCCGGATCGGCACCCGCGTCGGTCGCGGCGACGGTCAGCCAGGAGCGAAGCGTGGCCGGCGGCACCGAGGCGCGGTCGTCGCCGACGACGACCTCGAGCGGGTTGGCCGTGATGCGGTTGGCCTCGTCGGCGAGGGCCTGCATGTCGGCGTCGGAGGTCATGGGCGCCACCGTGACGGGCTCGATGTCGAGCGTGATGTCGCCCCCTCCCGCCGCAGCCGCGGCCTCCAGTTGCCGGACCAGGTCGCGGGTGTCGAAGCTGTGACCGGGGACGCCGGGGACCACCACGATCTGGTCGTTGTCGAGCGCCAAGGTCGGCTCGACCGGGTCGGACGACGTCCTCGGTCTCGAGCGCGGCGATCCGCGCCGCGACCTGCGGCGGGTTCACCGAGAACTCGAGCGGCGCGCGGCGGGGGGAGGTGAGGCCGCGCAGCCAACGCAGCGGGCGCAGCAGGAAGACGTCGTCGCGTCCGACGGCGAGGGCCTGGGTCACCGTCGCCTGCTGGTCGACCGTGACCCCGAGGTCCATCAGGGTGGCATCCACCGTGCCGGCGGGGGTGATCAGGTGCACGGGCTTGGTCTCGTACTGTTCGGCGATCCGGCCCACCTCGACGCGGAGGTCGGCATCGGAGAGGCCACCGACGGCGACGCCGTCGAGTCGGACGTTGCGCGCGACCTGACCCGAGAGCACGGCGCTGTCGAGGGCCCAGGCCCCCAGGAGCAGCACGAGGAGGCCCGCGATCACCGATGCGACGATGAGCGCGAGGCGTCGGGAGGGCGCACGCATGGGCCCACACCATCGCGCGTCCCGCCGGTGCGGTGTACCCCGCCCAAAGATGGCAAGATCGCCCGACGAACTCCAGGCCTGGGCCGGGGTATGGCAAACCAGCCGGCTGCGGCCGGTCAAGGGGGATGGACGATGGTCGGGTTGTGCGAAGGACGCGTCTGCATCGTGACCGGTGCCGGACGCGGCATCGGCCGGGAGCACTCGCTGATGCTGGCGGAGCAGGGCGCCAAGGTCGTGGTGAACGACCTCGGTGGCTCGCATGGACGGCGAGGGTCACGAAGCCGGCCCGGCCCAGCAGGTGGTCGACGAGATCAAGGCCATGGGTGGCGAGGCGGTCGCCAACACCGACGACATCTCCGACTGGGCCGGCGCCGAGAAGCTCGTGCAGCAGGCCATCGACACGTTCGGCCGCCTCGACGTGCTCATCAACAACGCCGGCATCCTGCGCGACCGCATGCTCACCAACATGAGCGAGGCCGAGTGGGACGCGGTCATCAAGGTGCACCTCAAGGGCACCGCCGGCCCGTCGCACTTCGCCGCCGCCTACTGGCGCGACCAGTCCAAGGCCGGCAACGACGTCGACGCCCGCATCATCAACACCAGCTCGCCGTCGGGCATCTACGGCAACGTCGGCCAGACCAACTACGGCGCGGCCAAGGCCGGCATCGCCTCGTTCACGATCATCGCGGCCATGGAGCTGGCCCGCTACGGCGTCACCGTCAACGCCATCGCCCCGGCCGCGCTCACCCGCATGACCGAGAACCTCGGCATGGGCGAGGCACCCGCCGGAGATCAAGGAGCAGATGTCACCTCGCTGGATCGCCCCGATCGTCACGTGGCTGGCCAGCCCCGAGTCGGCCGGCGTGACCGGGCGGGTCTTCGACGTCACCGGTCGGGCGCTGTCGGTGTCCGAGGGCTGGCACCGCGGCCCCACGGTGACGCCGGTCGACGACCCCACCCTCATGGGACCCCTCGTCGAGCAGCTGATGGCCGAGGCTCGGCCCAACGCCGACATGAGCGGCAACGACAAGACCGAACCCAACGCGAAGAACTGAGGATCACCAATGCCCATCAACCCTGATGCCGTCGGAACCAAGGGACGAGCCGGTCGAGCACTCCTGGGACTCGAAGGACGCGCTGCTCTACGCGCTCGGCGTGGGCTGCGGCGCCGTCGATCCCTTCGACGAGCTGCAGTTCACCACCGAGAACACCAAGGACACGCCCCAGCAGGTGCTCCCCACCATGGCCGTCGTGCTCGGCTTCGGTGGTGCCGCGCGTCATCGGGGCCATCGGCGCGTTCAACCCGGCCATGCTCGTCCACGGCGAGCAGGCGATCGCCCTGAACGAGCCCGATCCCCGTCGAGGGCAAGATCAGCACCGTCGGCGAGATCGTCGGCATCTACGACAAGGGCAAGGGCGCGGTCATCGCCACCGAGTCGGTGTCGACGAACGTGGCCACCGGCGAGGAGCTCTTCCGCAGCCGCTCGGCGGTGTTCATCCGCGGCGAGGGCGGTTGGGGCGGCGACCGTGGCCCGGCCGCCGCCGGCCCGCCGCCCGAGCGTGAGCCCGACCACGTCGTCACCTACCCGACGCGGACCGACCAGGCCCTGATCTACCGGCTGTCGGGTGACCGCAACCCGCTGCACTCCGATCCGTCGTTCGCGGCCATGGGCGGCTTCGACCGGCCGATCCTCCACGGCCTCTGCACCTACGGGTTCACCGGGCGGGCGCTGCTGCACAGCCTGTGCGGCAGCGACCCGGCCAGGTTCCGCTCGATGTCGGGCCGGTTCTCGTCGCCGGTGATGCCCGGCGAGGACCTCACCGTGAAGATGTGGGTCGACGGCGACCAGGCCGTGTTCCAGACCTGTGGCGGCGACGGTCGCGTGGTCCTCGACAGCGGCCTCTGCGAGTTCTCCAGCTAGTGCCGTGACTTCCTCCGACCCTCTTCCGAAATCTGTGCACCGATCGACACATGTCGTGGATCCGTGCACAGATTTCGTGGAGGAACGGTCGGCGTTCCCCGACATGGAGTTCACCGTCGACCTGCTGATCGAGTCCGGCGACCTGATCGTGTCGAACCGGACCGTGCGGGGGACCCACACCGGGACCGCCTTCTACGGCGTCGAGCCGTCGGGCGATCCGGTCGAGATCAACGGCCCTGGCATCCTGCGCATGCGGGACGGCAAGGTCGTCGAGCACTGGGGCGGCCTGCACTGCCAGGACGGCGTCGGTCTCACCCACTGATGCCACCATCAGGAGGTCAGGTCGCGAGCATTGACGTCGGCGAAGCCCGGAGCCTGTTCCCGGCCACGGAGAAGGCGGCGTACTTCAACACCGCGGCGGTCGGTCTGGCCAGCCGAGCGCTGCTGGCGGCGCTCCACGGCTTCGTCGACGAGTGGGGATCGTCCGGCCTGGACTACTCCCGCGGGGAAGCCGCCGGCGAGAGCGCCCGGGCGTCGGTCGCCGCGCTGATGGGGGCCGCTCCGTCGGACGTCGCCCTCATCGCGTCGGTGTCCGCGGCGGCCGGTCTGGTGGCGGCGCAGTTCGGCCCGGCCGATCCCGGCCGCAACGTGGTGATCGGTGAGCGCGAGTACAGCTCGAACCACTTCCCCTGGCGACTGCTCGCCGACAAGGGCTACGAGGTCCGGCAGGTCCCGTTCCGGAACGGTGGGCTGGAGCCCGACGACATCGAGCGGCGCGTCGACGGAGGAACGGCGTTGGTCGCGTTCAGTGGCGTGCAGACCGCGACCGGACATCGGTCGGACATCCCCGCGATCAGCGCCATCGCCCGATCGGTCGGCGCCCTCGTCTTCGTCGACGGCTCCCAGCTCGTCGGCGCGCTCCCGGTGGCGGAGCATCTCGCCGACATCGACGTGCTGGCGACGGCCGACCACAAGTTCCTGCTCCACGCGGGCCGGGGCCTCGGGTACTGCTACCTCTCGCCCGAGGTGCAGGACCGCTTCACGCCGGTGAACGCCGGGTGGAAGGCCGGTCGGGTGCCGACCGAGAGCTTCTTCGGCCCGACGATGGACCTGTCACCGACGGCGTCGCGCTTCGACAACTCGATCAGCTGGGTCGCCGCCATCGGCAACGAAGCGGCGCTCTCCGTCTTCGACGAGATCGGTGCGGACGTCATCTTCGACCGCAACCGTGCCCTGGCCGAGGTGCTGCGGGCTTCGCTCGCCGAGGTCGGCTGCACGCCGGTCGACCTGCCCGAGGCGAACCGCAGCAGCATCGTGTCCGTGCCGCTGGGCGATCGCGAACCCGCGCCGCTCCTGGCGCAGCTCAAGGAGCGGGGGGTCATCGCCGCGGCTCGTGATGGCAACCTGCGCCTGGCCGTCCACTTCTACAACCACGAGGACGACGTCGAGCAGGTCGCGAGTGCGCTCGCCGAGCTCTGAGCGGCCGAGATGACGACACGACCACCCGCGACGATGAGCGAGTCTCAGGCGTGATCCCTCGACCACGTTCACCTGGGGATGTGTTGCGAGCGATGGTCGAGATGTTCTCGACCGGCGACGTATCGGGTGCCCCTGACGTGGTCGCGGCCGAGTACGTCGATCACCAAGGCCTCGACGGCAACGAGATGAGCGGCGTCGGTGGCTTCGTCCACGTCGTCGAGGTCGCGCGCCAGGACTACGCGACGCTGAGCGTCGAAGTCGTCGATCTCGAGGTCGCCGGCGACACCGCGCACGGTCGACTCCGTTGGACGGGGGTAGGTCGTGACGGCCGCACCGCCGAACGCGAGACGAGCGAGACCGTTCGAGTCGCCGATGGCCGAGCGGTCGAGCACTGGGGATCGATGCTCTGAAACAACGCCCGGAGTGACTCGTCCAGGAGCGCCGGCCCGCCACCAGCGCCTCGTACTCGTTGACCGCATCCACGGGGAGACCGCAGCAACCCGCGAACGGAACGTCACGGGAGAGGGCGCGAGGCTCGGTGCTTGCCGAGGGACGCGATCGCTCCCACTGCGAGTCCGCCGAGTCCGCCGAGGACCGCTGCGGGAAGCCCGACTTCGATGACCGCGAACCACGCCGTGGGTGGATGGGCGATGAGGCCGAGGATCAGGCCGACGACTCCGCCCACCAGACCGAAGGCCACCAGGCCGACCACCGCCGTCCTCACGAGCAACGGCTGCCCTTCGAGTGGTGAGCTCCCCATCAGCTGGGAGGCTACCTCCCATGCCATCCGACCCCTGTGCCGGCGACGGGCAGACGCGCCGATTCGGCCCGCCCGGTCGTAGCCGTTGCGCCATCGGTACAGCTCGAAGATCGACGGATGGACCAACGCGCGCCGATCGCCGAGCATGTCGAGGATCTCGTCATCGGAGAGGCCCGGCAGCAGTTCCCCGCCGGCCAGCGAACCCCGCTCGACGAGGAGCGCGAGGTACCGGTCGAGCCGCTCCGTCAACGTCACCATCCTCAGAAGAGGCGGAGCTCGTCGGACTCGATGCCCCGGAGCTCGTCGTAGTCGACCTCGACGCAACCGATGTCGCGGTCGGCGGCCAGGGTGCGGGCCTGGGGCTTGATCACCTGGGCGACGAACACGCCTCGCACCGGCCGGAGGAGGGGGTCCATGTTGAGCCGGTCGAGGTAGCGGGTGAGCTGCTCGACACCGTCGATCTCGCCCCGGCGCTTGACCTCGACCGCCACCGCGACGCCGTCGGCATCGCGGCAGAGCAGGTCGACCGGGCCGATGCCGGTGGGGTACTCGCGGCGCACCAGGCTGAAGCCGGCGCCGATGGTGGTGGGGTTCGCGGCCAGGAGCTCCTGCAGGTGGGCCTCGACGCCGTCCTTCTGCAGGCCGGGGTCGACGCCGAGCTCGTGGGCGGTGTCGCTGAGCACCTCGTCGATGAGGATGGTGAGCGTCTCGCCCTTGGGGCTGGTGACGATCCAGCGGTCGTCCTGCTCGTCGACCTTGTTGGGTGCGTTCATCCAGTTGAGCGGCTTGTAGGCCCCGCCGTCGGCGTGGATGGCGACGCAGCCGTCGGCCTTCACCATGATCAGGCGGACCGCCGAGGGCAGATGAGCCGTCAGTCGACCGGCGTAGTCGACCGAGCAGCGGGCGATCATCAAGCGCACGTCGGGCAACGTAGCCGCTCACGTCGAACCGGTGGTCGACGCGAGATCCCTGGGTGACGGGCGTGCGACCAGTTCGCGTGGTTCCGGCGCTCGGGGGTCAGGAGCGCGGATCAGCGGGCGAGGCGCCAGACCTGGTAGGCGCACCAGCAGGTGAGGGTCGACACGACGAGCATCATCCAGAGCAGCACCGAACCCTCGCCGGTGAGCCCGACCCAACCGACCAGGTAGAGCGTGGCGTACACGATGCCTCCGGCGGTGAACATCACCACCGGCACGGCCCACCGCCGTCCCGTCCAGATGCCCCACGCGGACAGCGCCGAGCCCAGCACCACCACACCGATGTCGGCGACGACGAACGCGTCGACCACCGCGTGCTTCGTCGGCATCAGCTCGAACCACCCGCGCACGGTCGGGGACAGGAAGAAGATCGACCACTGCAGGCACCCGAGCACCGCCTGCAGCCCCAGGTAGCCGGCGTAGACCCGCTCCGGCTTCAAGCGATCGACCGTCCCGGCAACCGGCAGATCAACCGACGTCGCGGTTCTGGAAGCGCGAGCGGATCAGCTCGCGGCGCTCCTGCAGCTCGCGGTAGGTGAGGGTCTGGGTGGTGTCGGGGTCGACGCCGAACGAGCCCTTGATGCCGGTGAGGTCGAGGTCCCAGGCGTCGGGGTCGAGGCCGACCTCCTCGGCGATGCGCTCGCCGTGGGTCTCGGCGAAGTACATCGAGATGCCGGCGATCTCGGCGAACAGGTCGAGGTCGGGGGCGAGGGATGCGATGGCCCCGTCGAGGAACACCATGTTCTTGATGAAGAGCATGAGCTCCTTGGGGAGCCGGGCCCCGTAGGCGAGCAGGCCCTTCACGACCTTCTGGATCTCGGCGATCATCTCGTCGGGCGTGAGCGTGGTGGGGTCGATCGGCGGCCCCTCGAGGTTGAGGTCACGGATCACCGCGTCGAGGTCGGTGTCGGGGGGCAGGGCGCCGAGGTCGCGGATGGCGGCGAGCTGGCCCTTCACGTCGTTCATCGACGCGGTCACGAGCAGGCGGAGGAAGGCCCGCCGCTTGAACTCGTCCATCCGCCCGACGATCCCGTAGTCGAGCAGCGCCACCCGGCCGTCGGCCAGCACGAACAGGTTGCCGCCGTGCAGGTCGCCGTGGAAGATGCCGAGGATCATGGCGCCCTCCATGAAGCCGATCATCCCGGTGCGCACCACGTTCTCGGTGTCGACGCCGGCATCGACCATGCCGGCCACGTCGTCGAAGGCGAAGCCGTCGAGCCGCTCCATGACCAGGACGCGCGGCGTGACCAGCGTCGGATGGGGGCGGGGCACGACGTAGCCCTGCTGGCCGAGGTCGTGGAAGGAGCGGGCCACGTCGAGCATGTTCTGGGCCTCGAGCCGGAAGTCGAGCTCCTCGGTGATGGTCTCGGCGAACAGCTCGACCAGGGCGGGCGGGTTGGCCAGCGCGGCGATCGGGATGCGGCCGACGAGGAAGGGGGCGAGCCAGGCCATGACCTCGATGTCGGCGTGCACCAGTCGGGCCACCGACGGCCGCTGCACCTTGACCACCACCCGCTCACCCGTGCGGAGCGTGGCCGCGTGCACCTGGGCGATCGACGCGGCCGCCAGCGGCACCCGGTCGAACTGGGAGAACACCGCCTCGAGCGGACGTCCGAGCTCGGACTCGACGACGGCGCGGACCTCGCTCCACGGCTCGGCCGGCACCTGGTCGCGGCACTTCTTGAACTCGCCGACCAGCTCCTCGGGGAACAGCCCCTCACCACTGGAGATGATCTGGCCCAGCTTGATGTAGGTCGGGCCGAGGTGCTCGGCCGCGATGCGCAGTCGTCGCGACAGATCGGCCTTCGAGACCGAGCCGCCCGTGCGTCGGGCGCCCAGAGCCCACGCCGCGACGGCCAGTCCGAGGTGCCCGGCGACCCGGAACACCCGCGAGCCCGCCGGCAGCCGTCGCGGCCGGGTGAGCTCGGGAACCTCACGTCGCACCACCCAGCGCACCGTGTCGACCGACCGCCGCCACGGCATCGCATCCGGATCGACGATCCACGGTGGGGTGTCGCTGAACGATCCGATCGCGAGGTCCGCAGGCGTCGTCATGGTGGGCAGGAGTCTACGGTGGCGCCTGTGCTGGACAGCTATCGAGTCGTCGAGTTGGGGATGTGGGTCGCCGGTCCGGGGGCAGGAGGCCTGCTTGCCGACTGGGGCGCCGACGTGATCAAGGTGGAGACGCCCGTCGGCGACCCGATGCGCCGGCTCTTCCAGCTGCTCGCCGGGCACGGTCAGCCGGAGTCACCGCCGTTCGACCTCGACAACCGGGGCAAGCGGAGCGTGGTCGTCGACCTGGCGGTGCCCGAGGGTACGGAGATCGTGCGCCGCCTCATCCGTGACGCCGACGTGTTCCTCACCAACCTGCGCCCCGAGGCGGTCGAGCGCCTGGGGCTCGGGCCCGACGACCTGCTGGACGAGTTCCCGCGACTCGTCTACGCCTCGGTCAGCGGATACGGGCTCGAGGGGCCGGAGATGGGCCGGGCCGGCTACGACGTCGGTGCGTTCTGGGCCCGGTCGGGCATCGCCTCGCTCATGGCACCCGACGGCATCGCGCCGCCGGGCATCCGGTCGGGCATGGGCGACCACGTCACCGGGGTCACGACGGTGGCCGGCATCCTCGCCGCGCTGCTCGAGCGGGAGCGCACCGGTCGGGGCCAGCTGGTCGAGGCCTCGCTGCTGCGCACCGGCATCTACACCGTCGGCTGGGACCTCGGCATCCAGATGCGCTTCGGCAAGAACACCTCGGTGCGGCCCCGCACCACCGAGATGAACCCGATGTGCAACTGCTACCGATCCGGCGACGACCGGTGGTTCTGGCTGCTCGGGGTCGAGGCCGATCGCATGTGGCCCAAGCTCTGCGAGGCCATCGAGCGCCCGGACCTGCTGACCGACGAGCGGTTCTCGACCGCCCGGGGCCGTCGTCGTGACGCCCAGGCGCTGATCGAGCTGCTCGACGAGGTGTTCGCGCAGTCGACCCGCGACGACCTGACGGAGCGCTTCGACCGCCACGACGTCTGGTGGGCCCCGGTGAACACGCCGGCCGAGGTGCTGACCGATCCCCAGGCCATCGCCATCGGGGCCTTCGTCGACGTGCCCGAGGGGCAGGGGGCGCCGGCCCATCGGGCGGTGGCGACGCCCATCACGTTCCACGGCAGGGGTGTCCCGCCCGTCGGTGCGGTCCCCGGCCTCGGCGAGCACACCGACGAGGTGCTGCACGCGGCCGGCTTCGACGATGCCGACCTCGAGCGCTTCCGGGCCGCCGGGGCCATCGTCTGAGCGCGCCACCACCCCCGAACTGGTGATGGTTCGCGGGCCGATGGGCCCTCAGACCATCACCAGAACGGGGAGCGAGAACTGGGAGCGAGCGGGCTGGGGCGGGGAACCAGGTCAGTCGAGCTCGCGGAGCACGTCGTTCATCTCCAGGCGGAAGCGGCGCAGCTCGTCGCGGTGCAGCAGTGAGAGCGACGCCAGCTTGTCGTCACCAGCGTCGGTCACGCGCGAGCATCTGGCGGCGGGCGTCGGCGGGGTCGGCGGCGGTCGCGACGAGACCCGCGGTCACGGCCCGCTGCACCAGCTCGACGGCGGAGTGGTGCTTGAGCTGGAGCACGTCGGCAACCTCGCCGATGGTCGGGGGAGCGTCGGTGGCCCACCCCTTGATCGCCAGCAGCAGCTGGTGCTGGGCGGGAGTCAGGCCGGCGGCGCGGGCCGCCTCCTCGGAGAACCGCTGGAAGACCCGGAGGGCGTGCCGGAACCGGGCGAGGGCGCGGTAGTCGGCCGGCGAGATCGGTCGGGCGGTCACGCCGCTTCGCGCCGCTCCGGGTGGCGGGCGCGCTGGGTCTCGATGAGGGTGACCGGTCGGCTGAGCACGAGCGCCACGATCGCGGCGATCAGCGTGACCGGCAACAGCGGCAGCCCGGCCATCTCGGTGACGACCAGGGTGGTGCCGAGCGGGGTCTTGGTCACGCCGACGCACAGGGCCACCATCATCGTGGCCATCAGCACCGTCTCGTTCGTCCCCGGCAGGGCGAGGTGGGCGAGCTGACCCATCGTGGCCCCCATGAAGAACAGGGGGATGATGAACCCGCCCTTCCAGCCCGAGGCCAGGGTGACGGTGGTGCCGGCGAGCTTGGCCAGCACGGCCACGGCGAGCGCGCCGGCGGCGAGGCGCACGTCGAGCAGACCGCCGAGCTGGTCCTCGCCGAAGGTGAGCGCGTAGGGCGACCACAGGCCGAGCAGCCCGAGCAGCAGGCCACCGAGCACGTAGCGACCGGACCTCGGAACGGCTCCGAGGACGCGACGAGCGAGCAGGACCAGGCTGGTGAAGATGGTGGCGCCGAGCGGCTCCGGCCGCGCCGACCACGACGGCCATGACCAGGTCGCCGCCGTGCAGGGCGCCGATCGGGCCGAACGACCACACCGGCTCGATGCCGGCGCCGCTGAGGGCGACGAACACGCCGTAGCCGCAGAGCGAGCCGACGACGGCCGGCAGCAGGGCCTCGTAGTACTGCAGGCCGCGCCGGTGCAGGATCTCGAGGGCGAACAGGGCCGACCCGAGGGGGGCTCCGAACAGCACGGTGAAGCCGGCCGCCATGCCGGTGATGGTGAGGATGCGCACGTCGGGCCGGTCCCGGCCGAGCCGGGTGCCGACCCAGGTGCCGAGCGTCCCGGTGCTCTGCACCAGCGGCGCCTCCGGGCCCATGGCGCCGCCCGAGGCCACGCACAGCAGCGACGCGGGGATCAGGGATCGCAGGCGGCGGGCGTCCTCGGCGCCGCCGAGCACGTGGATGTTGTCGACGAGCAGCTCGACGTCGCCGGTCTCGCCCGCCAGCCGGGTGATCAGCGCGACGGCCGCCCCCACGGCCACGAGGATGGCGAGCTGGACCACGCCACGGTGGTCCCCGGGCCCGAGCATGCGCTGCAGGACGTGCAGGGTGGCGACGTAGGCCGCGCCGACGAGGCCACCCCCGATCCCGACGGCCACGACGGCCGGGCCGAGGCCGTTGCGGACGTGCACCACGGCGTCGGCGATGGACCGGCGGGGGAGGGAGCGGCGGGAGATGGAAGGACGCACAGAAATATCGTAGTGCGATATGTAATGGGTGACGACCCTCCGGGGCGCGATCAGGAGGTGGACCGGATCGCGAGAAGGTTCAGCCCCTTTTCAGACTCACGTGGAACGCTGTTCAGGTGGCTTCGGGCGACACATCGGGTAGAGAGGGAGGGATGAGCGCCATGACCTCACAGCTTCGCGTCCTCCAGCTCGGCGACATGACCGTGCTCGGTCTCGTCGGCGACCTCGCCCTCGAGACCGCGCGGCTCGCCGATGACGAGGTGCAGAAGGCGCTCGAACGGGATTCGACCATCATCGTGCTCGACTGCAGCCTGCTCCGATCGCTCGGCGAGCAGGAGGTCGCGGTGCTGGCCCATCTGGGCGAGCAGGTGCACGACAGCGGTGGGCGGCTCGTCATCCGGCAGCCGAACGAGCCCACCCGGGCCATGTTCGACACCACCGAGAGCCTCCGCGACGCCGAGATCGAGAACTGACCAGCTCGACCTGACCGACTCCGACCGGCCCCCACCCGACCGGCTCGACGGCGGTGCGTCAGCCGGGGTGATCGGCGAGCCACCGATCGCCGAAGGCGAACTCGGCGTCGAGCGTGCGCTTCACGTCGTTCTTGCCGGCCCAGTCGGCGATCTTGCCGCCGACGAGCGGCACCTTGACGTTCATGGTGATGGTCACGTCGTGCGTGCAGGTGCCGTCGCCCGGAACGAGGCGCATCACCCCCGACAGCTGGATCGGGGCGCCGGCCACGTCGACGCCGAAGACGCCCTCCCACGACCCGTCGCCGACCTCGTGCCACTCGTCGTTCTGGTGCATCGTGTTGGTCGGCTTCAGCACCTTCTTGGCGAAGCCGGGCAGGTCGATGTCGACCACCCGCGACGACTCCACGTGCAGGGTGCCGTCGACGCGGGCGCAGTCGATGATCTCGATGTCGCGGTGGCCCATGCTCTCGTACTTGGCGGTGGTCGCCGTCGCGTCGGCGAGCATGGTCAGCACGGCGTCGATCGACGCGGCATAGGTGTGTGAGCCGGACAGTTCCATGGCGCGACCTCCAGAGTCGGTGGTGCCAGCCTCGCGTGTCGAGCGCTCCGGCGCGGCTCAGAAGTTCGGCGGGCGCTTCTCGTCGAGCGCGGCGACGCCCTCGGCGAAGTCGGCCTCGCCCATCATGGCGTCGAGCCGCTCGGCCGATTCGACGACCGAGTCGCCCAGGCCCCGGTGCAGGTCGAGCGCGATCTGGCGCTTGGTGGCGGCGAGCGAGCCGCTCGACACGGTGGTCGCCAGCATGCGGGCGTAGGCGTAGGTGTGGGGGAGCAGGTCGTCGTGATCGACGACGGCGTTGACCAGCCCCATGGCCTCGGCCTCCTCGCTGAGGAACACCCGGCTCGACAGCAGCAGGTCGTTGGCCCGCCCCAGGCCGACGAGTCGCGGCAGCAGCCACGACAGGCCGTACTCGGCCGGCAGGTTCAGCCGCCCGTGCGCGGTCGTGAGCTTCACCCCCGGTGCCGCGAAGCGCAGGTCGCAGTAGCAGGCGAGCACCAGCCCGACGCCGGCGGCCGGCCCGTTGATGGCGGCGATGACCGGCGTGGTGAGGCCGAAGTGGAAGGCGAAGTCGTGGTCGAGCTCGGGGGACACGCCGTAGCCGGGGGTGGCGATGTCGTCGGGCGTGCCGGGGTCGTAGCCGCCGCGTTCGGCGTGGCCCGAGAGCGCTCGGGCGTCGGCGCCGGCGCAGAACCCGCGGCCCGCCCCGGTGACCACGACGACCCGGACGTCGGGATCGTGCTCGGCCTGGTCGACGGCCCAGCGGTACTCGGTGTGCATGCGGCCCGTCCACGCGTTGAGTCGGTCGGGCCGGTCGAGCGTGATGGTGGCGACGCGATCGGCCACCTCGTAGCGGATGGCCTTCAGGTCCATGGGCCGGTCAGGCCTCGAACCCGGCCAGGGCGTCGAGCGATGCCTCGGCCAGCTCGGGCCGGCAGATCAGCAGGTCGGGAAGGTAGGGATCGGCGTTGTTGTAGACGAGCGGCGAGCCGTCGAGGCGGGTGGCGTGCAAGCCCGCGGCGAGGGCGACGGCGACCGGTGCGCACGAGTCCCACTCGTACTGGCCGCCGGAGTGGGCGTAGACGTCGGCCTCGCCCCGCACGACGGCCATGGCCTTGGCGCCGGCCGATCCCATCTCGACCAGCTCGCCGTCGAGGCGCTCGGCCAGCCAGGTGGCCGCGGCCGGCGGGCCGGGTCCGGCTGACGATCACGCGGGGCGGGCCGGCCATGGGGCGGAGGCGGCGGGGGAGCGGGACGGGTGGACAGGGTGAGGCCGAGCGCGGGCAGGGCCACCGCCCCGGCGACCGGCACGCCCCCGATGACGAGGGCCACGTGCACGGCCCAGTCGGACCGGGGTGGCTCGCCGAACTCACGGGTGCCGTCGAGCGGGTCGACGATCCAGACCCGCTCGGCCCCGAGCCGCACGGGGTCGTCCTTCCCCTCCTCGGAGAGCACGGCGTCACCGGCGGCGATGGCGCCGGCCAGGGCCGACATGATCAGGTCGTGGGACCGGCGCGTCGCCCAGGTCCTTGAGCGTCTTGGCGTCGGCGCCGCTGGCCATCAGCTCGGCCCGCAGCTCGACGAGCAGCTCACCGGCCTGGGCGGCGATGGCCGCGGCCTGGGTGTGGTCCTCCGGGCGAGCTGGTCCAGCCCCGGCCGGTGAGGCGATATCGTCGTGGTTCGGCACCTGATTGTCGACCTTTCAGGTCAGCATTTCACCGTGGCGGTGCCCGTACCCTACGTTGGTCATCCTCATGGACTACGAACTCTCCAACCTGAGGGCGCTCGAGGCCGAGTCGATCCACATCATCCGTGAGGTCGCGGCCGAGTTCGAGCGGCCTGCGCTGCTGTTCTCGGGCGGCAAGGACTCCGTCGTGATGCTGCACCTGGCGGTCAAGGCCTTCGCCCCCTGCAAGCTGCCGTTCCCGGTGATGCACATCGACACCGGCGAGAACTTCCCCGAGGTGCTCGAGTTCCGCGACCGGGCCGTCGACGCGCTCGGGGCCCGGCTGATCGTCGGCTCGGTGCAGGCGTCGATCGACGCCGGCCGGGTGGTCGAGGAGACCGGCCCCAACGCCAGCCGCAACCGCCTGCAGACCACCACGCTGCTCGACTCCATCGAGGAGCACCGCTTCGACGCGGTGTTCGGCGGCGCCCGCCGCGACGAGGAGAAGGCCCGGGCCAAGGAGCGCGTGTTCTCGTTCCGCGACGACTTCGGCCAGTGGGACCCCAAGAACCAGCGGCCCGAGCTGTGGTCGCTCTACAACGGCCGCCACAAGCCGGGCGAGCACATCCGGGTGTTCCCGCTCAGCAACTGGACCGAGCTCGACATCTGGCAGTACATCGCCGACGAGGACATCGAGCTCCCGCCGATCTACTACGCCCACCAGCGCGAGGTCTTCCGGCGCGACGGCATGCTGCTGGCGGTCGGCCCCTACGTCACGATGGCCGATCACGAGGAGAGCTTCGAGCTCACCGTGCGCTACCGCACGGTCGGCGACGCGTCCTGCACCGGGGCGGTCGAGTCGACGGCGGTCACCGTGGCCGAGGTCATCGAGGAGGTGGCGGCCACCCGCATCACCGAGCGCGGGGCCACCCGGGCCGACGACCGCGTGTCCGAGGCAGCCATGGAGGACCGCAAGCGCGAGGGGTACTTCTGATGGGGCTCACGGCGACGAGCACGCGAGGGGCACGTCTGATGGAGATGTTGCGGCTCGCCACGGCCGGGTCGGTCGACGACGGCAAGAGCACGCTGATCGGGCGCCTGCTCTACGACTCGAAGGCCATCTTCGAGGACCAGCTCGAGTCGGTCGAGCGCACCAGCCGCGACCGGGGCGACGAGTACACCAACCTGGCGCTGCTCACCGACGGCCTGCGGGCCGAGCGCGAGCAGGGCATCACCATCGACGTCGCCTACCGCTACTTCGCCACCCCCCGGCGGAAGTTCATCATCGCCGACACCCCGGGCCACATCCAGTACACCCGCAACATGGTCACCGGCGCGTCCACCGCCGACCTGGCGCTGGTGCTGGTCGACGCCCGCAACGGCATCGTCGAGCAGTCGCGCCGCCACGCGTTCATCGCCTCGCTGCTGCGCATCCCGCACCTGGTGCTCTGCGTCAACAAGATGGACCTCGTCGACTACGACCAGGCCGTGTTCGACGCGATCAAGGACGAGTTCCGCCAGTTCGCCACCAAGCTCGACGTCACCGACCTCACGTTCATCCCGATCTCGGCGCTCAACGGCGACAACGTGGTGAACCGGTCCGACAACATGCCCTGGTACGAGGGCTCGTCGCTGCTGCACCACCTCGAAGAGGTGTTCATCGCCTCCGACCGCAACCTGATCGACGCCCGCTTCCCGGTGCAGTACGTGCTGCGGCCCCAGAGCGGCGCTGCACCTCGACTACCGGGGCTACGCCGGCACCATGGCCGGCGGCGTGCTCAAGCCGGGTGACGAGGTCGTGGCCCTGCCGTCGGGCTTCACCACCACGATCGACCGCATCGACGGGCCCGACGGCCCGGTCGAGCGAGGCCTTCGCGCCGATGTCGGTGGCCATCACGCTGGCCGACGAGATCGACATCTCCCGCGGCGACATGATCTGCCGCCCCCACAACCGGCCCGACGTCGGCCAGGACATCGACGCCATGGTCTGCTGGATGAACGAGCAGTCCAGCCTCACGCCCAACGCCAAGTACGCGATCAAGCACACCACCCGCTCGGCCCGAGCCCTGGTCAAGGGCCTGCACTACCGGCTCGACGTGAACACGCTGCACCGCGACCACGAGGCCACGGGCCTGGCCCTGAACGAGATCGGCCGGGTCAGCCTGCGCACCACCGCGCCGCTGTTCTTCGACGACTACCGGCGCAACCGCACCACGGGCAGCTTCATCCTGATCGACGAGGCCACGAACACCACGGTCGCCGCGGGCATGATCCTCGGGCCGTCGCAGTGACCGACGGCGTCCCGCCGGTCAGCCCCAACGTGGTGTGGCACCCGGCCGAGGTGTCGCGGGCCGACCGGTGGGGCGCCGAGCACCTCGGTGGCGCCACCGTGTGGTTCACCGGCCTGTCCGGCTCGGGCAAGTCGACCGTGGCGGTCGCCGTCGAGCGACTGCTGCTCGACCGCGGCCATGCCGCCTTCCTGCTCGACGGCGACAACCTGCGCCACGGCCTCAACGGCGATCTCGGCTTCACCGCCGACGACCGCGACGAGAACGTGCGTCGGGCCGGCGAGGTCGCCCGCTTGTTCGCCGACGCCGGGCATCGTCGCCCTCGTGCCGCTCATCAGCCCCTACCGAGCCGGTCGGGATCGGGCCCGTGAGGCGCACGACGCCAGCGACCTCACCTTCGTCGAGGTGTTCGTCGACACCCCGATCGAGCAGTGCGAGCAGCGCGACCCCAAGGGCCTCTACGCCAAGGCGCGGGCCGGCGAGCTGAAGGGCTTCACCGGCATCGACGACCCCTACGAGGCCCCTGACGAGCCCGAGCTGGTGCTGACCCCGGCCGACGGCGCCCCGCTCGACCAGGCATCCATCGTGCTGGCGACCCTGGTCGACCTCGGCGTCATCCCGGACTGATCCTTCGGCCGATCCATCGGCGGTCTGCCTGTCGAGCGGTCGGAGCCGGCCGCCGGCGCCCTGGCAGAACCCCCGGCCTCGTCGGCCGAGCGCCTAGCCTCAGCGCATGTTCGCGCAGTCGGACGGAGGCTGGATCGGCGGAGTCACGGCCCTCGTCGGGCTCCTGGCGGCCCTGCTGGGCGTCCTCCGCTACTTCAACTACCGGACGAGGCGCGATCGCATCAAGGAGGTGGGCACCGCCTTCGAGTCGGTCGTCGACTCGCTGGCATCGGAGAACGACGTGAAGCGACTCGCCGCCGCGATCCGCCTGCGCCGGTTCTACGACCCGCACTCGGAGGTCGGCGCGGCCGGCGCGGCCTACGCCGTGGACGCCCTCACGGTCAGCGCCGGCATCCTGCGGGAGCAACCGACGGGCAACTTCCAGAAGCTGCTGGCCGACGGCCTCGGACACGCACGGTCGCTCATCGGGGCGGACCTGCAGCGGACGAACCTGCAGAGTGCCTATCTCGGTGGCGTCGACGTCTCCGGGGCCGACTTCTACCGGGCGGACCTCTCGCACGCGTCGTTGAAGCGCGCGGTGGCCCGAGGGACCGTCTTCTACGAATCGAGGTTGGTCCACACGGTGTTCGGCTTGGCGGACCTCCGCGACGCCAACTTCTACCGGGCTGACCTGTCGCACGCCACCTTCGTCGGATCTCGGCTGACCGGTGCGAACTTCGGTGCCGCCCTCGGCGTGCCCGAGGAGATCGCCGCCCATCTCGATCCCGACGGCCGGTTCGCGGGACCCGACGAGCCGCTCGCCGCACCGGAGGCGCCAACGGGCACGTCGAAGCGGATCTTCGTCAGTCGGCCATCGGTCCTCACCGCGCCGCAGGAGGCGATGTGGCGGGTGATCGACGACATCCTCCGGATGGCCGGCGCCGAGCCGGTGACGATCGCGCGCAGCGACTACCCGCCGGCCGGGGTGCTGGCCGAGGTGCGGGGGGCGATGACGACGTGCAGCGGGGTCGTGATCGTGGGGTTCCGGCAGCTCGAGGTCGCGGCTGGCCGATGGCGCGCGGGAACCGCCGAGGAGCGAGACGCCGACGGGTTGGCTCTGTCGACCCCGTGGAACCACGTCGAGGCGGGCATGGCAGCGGCTCTGTCCCTCCCGGTGTTCGTGATCCGTGAACCGGGCCTGGCCGGCGGCGTCTTCGATCTGGTCGGCGATGTCGTCACCGTGGTCGCCGACTTCGACGACGCGATCGGGCGGGCGGACGCGAGCTCCTCGCTGCGGGCCTGGCTGCGCAGGCTGGTGGCCTGAGCTCCTGAACAGAGGTCAGCGACTCGTCGAGCGCCGACCGAACGCGATCGAGCGGCGCACGAGCTCCCGCACCTCCCCTTCGTCGGCGCCGGCGGCCGTCAGCCGGCCGACCTGCTCCTCGATCAGCGCACCGGCCTGCTCGGCGTCGGGCCCGGCGGCTGCCGCGGCCTCGGGGTCGTCCGGGCGGTGGAACGCCTCGGGCGGGGTCACCATGGTGACGAGGATGAGGCCGAGCGCGGCCGTGGCCGTCACCAGCCCGAACGTGATGGCCACCCCGTTGTTGTCGAGGATCGAGCCGAGGATCATGCCTCCGATCCCTATGACGAACACGGCGAGGACGAGCCGGCGGACCGCGCGTGGGGTCATGGAGGTGGCTACCCGCGGACGAGCGGCTTGTACTTGAGGCGGTGGGGCGTGTCGGCGTCGACGCCGAGCTCCTTGTGGCGGAACGCCTCGTACTCGCTGAAGTTGCCCTCGAACCACCGCACCTGCGACTCGCCCTCGAAGGCGAGCACGTGGGTGGCGACCCGGTCGAGGAACCAGCGATCGTGGCTGATGATCACCGCGCAGCCGGCGAACGACTCGAGGCCGTCCTCGAGGGCGCGGAGGGTGTCGACGTCGAGGTCGTTGGTGGGCTCGTCGAGCAGCAGCACGTTGCCGCCCTCCTTGAGCACCTTGGCCAGGTGCACGCGGTTGCGCTCGCCGCCGGAGAGCACGCCGACCTTCTTCTGCTGGTCGCTGCCCTTGAAGTTGAAGCCGGCGACGTAGGCCCGCCCGTTCATCTCCCGGTTGCCGAGCTTGACCGTCTCGGCCCCGTCGGTGATCTCCTCGTAGACGGTGCGGTCGGGGTCGAGCGATGTCGCGCGACTGGTCGACGTAGGCCAGCTGCACGGTCGGGCCGACGCGCAGCTCGCCCTCGTCGGGCTTCTCGCTGCCGGTGATCATGCGGAACAGCGTGGTCTTGCCGGCGCCGTTGGCGCCGATGACGCCGACGATGCCGGCGCGGGGGAGGGTGAAGCTCAGGTCGTCGATGAGCAGGCGGTCGCCGTAGCCCTTGATCAGGTGCTCGGCCTCGATGACGACGTCGCCGAGCCGCTCGCCCGAGGGGATGACGATCTCGAGCTTGTCGGCTCGGCCGTCGGCCGCCTTGGACTCGGCCAGCAGCTTCTCGTAGGCCGCCAGTCGGGCCTTGCCCTTGGCCTGGCGGGCCTTGGGAGCCATGCGAACCCACTCGAGCTCACGCTCGAGGGTGCGCTGGCGGGCCGAGTCGGCCTTGTCCTCCTGCAGCAGGCGCTCCTGCTTCTGCTCGAGCCACGAGCTGTAGTTGCCCTCGAAGGGGATGCCCCGGCCGTGGTCGAGCTCGAGGATCCACTGGGCCACGTTGTCGAGGAAGTAGCGATCGTGGGTGATGGCCACGACGGTGCCGGCGTAGTTCTGCAGGAAGCGCTCGAGCCACGCGACCGACTCGGCGTCGAGGTGGTTGGTGGGCTCGTCGAGCAGCAGCAGGTCGGGGGCGCTCAGCAGCAGCCGGCACAGGGCGACGCGGCGGCGCTCACCACCCGACAGCGTCGACACGTCGGCGTCGCCCGGCGGCGGTGCGCAGCGCGTCCATGGCGATCTCGATCGTGCGCTTGAGGTCCCACGCGCCGGCGGCCTCGATCTTGCGCTCGAGCTCGGCCTGCTCGTCTCCCGAGCTTCTCGTAGTCGGCGTCGGGATCGGCCCACTTGGCCAGCACGGCGTCGTAGCGCTCGAGCAGCGTGGCCGTCTCGCCGAGGCCGTCCATGACGTTGCCGATGACGTCCTTGCTCGGGTCGAGGTGGGGCTCCTGCTCGAGCAGGCCGACGGTGAAGCCCGGGGTCAGGCGGGCCTCGCCGGTGAAGTCGTGGTCGACGCCCGCCATGATCTTCAGCAGGGACGACTTGCCCGACCCGTTGGCGCCGAGCACGCCGATCTTGGCCCCCGGGTAGAACGACAGCGAGATGTCCTTCAGGACCTCGCGGTCGGGCGGGTAGAAGCGGCTGACCTTGTGCATGGTGAAGATGAACTGGGCACTCATGCCGGCAGACGATACCGACGCGGCCCTCCACGAGAGCAATGCGGGCCGGGCCGGACCGATGACGACCGGGTCCGAAACGACGAATGCCCCGCCTGGGCGGCGGGGCATTCGACTTGTGCTTCGAGCGCTCGATCAGCGCTTGCGTGCTGCCGGAGCCCGCTTGGCCGGAGCCTTCTTGGCGGCGGTCTTGCGGGCCGGTGCCTTCTTGGCGGGAGCCCTCTTCGCGGCCGCCTTCTTGGCCGGAGCCCGCTTGGCCGGAGCCTTCTTGGCGGCGGTCTTGCGGGCCGGTGCCTTCTTGGCGGGAGCCTTCTTCGCGGCCGCCTTCTTGGCCGGCGCCTTCTTCGCCACCGTCTTCTTGGCCACAGCCTTGCGGGCGGGTGCCTTCTTGGCGACGGCCTTCTTGGCGGGGGCCTTCTTGGCCGCCGTCTTCCTGGCTGGAGCCTTCTTGGCCGCCGCCTTCTTGGCTGGAGCCTTCTTCACTGGTGTCACCGGCGCCTCCTCGGCGTGATCGTCTTCAGGTGATGTTGTATCAGTGACGACCGCCGCGGGTGGGGGTTTTCGATGTGTCGGCGCGCCGTCACTTGACGCGCGACCGTGCCGATCGGAACACCTTGTGGCAGTGGTTGTGACACAATATCGGCGCTCCTGGACAGGGTCGATCCGACCGGAAGCGCGAGATCGATGCCTCGTCGCGGCGCGTCGATCGAGGTGACCGTGAAGGTCAGCGTCTCGCCGACCGACAGCACGTCGCGCGCTGCGCAGCGGAGGCGGATCGCCCATGGCCTTGAGCGGGATGTAGCAGCGCACATCGCCCACGACGGCGTAGGCACCGTGCGAGCTGAAGGTGTCGACCACGGCCTCGACCTCGGTGCCCACCGGATGGGCGCCGACGAAGTCGACGAACGGGCAGCAGATCGTTGAGCGGCTCGTCGGGCTTGGTCGGCCGGCCGCCGTTCACGGGTGCGGCGGGACGATTCGCCGTTGCGGTCGGCCTGGTCGCGGCCCTGGCCGCGCGTGCGCCCTCCGGTGGAGGCACCCGACGAGCGTCCGCCTGCCGAGGCGCTCGGCTCGCGGCCTCGGCCGCGGCTGGACCGGTCGGCCGGGCTCGACGCCCCGGTGCGGCGTCCCGAGCGGGCCTCCTTGACCGATCGGCGGCTGGCCGGGCCCCGCACCGGCGTGCGGAGCAGGAAGACCCAGCCGAGGCCGGGCACGGGCTTGCCGCCGATGAGGCGGCCCTCGTCGAACAGCCAGGTGTACTGGCCGTGGAACTCCTGGAACGAGTCGTTCGACAGGATCATGGCGTCGGCCTTGTCGGCGATCTGCAGGACGAAGGCGTCGCCGCGGCCGATGGCGCCGGCGGGCGGCGACGACCAGCTCGCCGGCGAGCACCGCGGCCTCGTACTCGGCGCGCTCGGAGGGGTCGATGCGGTGGCCGAAGGTGGCGTCGACGACGACGGTCAGCTGGTCGGCGGGGTGCTCGGCCAGGAAGGCCCGGACGGCCTCGTCGAGCTGGCGGAGGCTCGGGAGAGAGCGTCCTTCGGTGGCGATGTTGCAGCCGTCGACGACGACATAGTGGGAGCTCATGGAGAAGTGGTCAACCGATCTGTGTGGGGAAGGGCCCCGGAGCGGCCCGATCGATCGCACGCCACACCGAACGAGCGGTTGGCGCCGATGGCGATCCGGACGGCATCCGGCGGCGTGGGTCTTGCCGACAGTGATGTCGGGGGCAGCCTACGCTCCGGAACGTGACCGACACGACCACCCACGCCGGGGAGGCCACCTCCGAGGTGACCGACCTGCTCCAGCACCTGATCCGCAACGCATGCGTCAACGACGGGAGCGTCGGGTCGGGTCACGAGGTACGCAGCGCCGATCTGCTCGCAGACCTACCTCGAGGGGACGTCGCTCGACCTCGAGACCTACGAGCCCGCGCCCGGGCCGCAAGAGCCTGGTCGCGCGCATCGAGGGCACGGAACCCCGACGGCGCCGACGCTGCTGCTGATGGGCCACACCGACGTCGTGCCGGTGAACCCCGACGGCTGGGAGCACGATCCCTTCGGCGGTGAGCTCGTCGACGGCACGGTGTGGGGGCGCGGCGCGGTCGACATGCTCAACCTCACCGCGTCGATGGCCGTCGCCACCCGTCGTCTCGCCGACGTCGGGCTTCCGCCCCGAGGGCACGCTGGTCTACCTGGCGGTGGCCGACGAGGAGGCGCTCGGCACCTACGGCGCCCAGTGGCTCGTCGACCACGAGATCGACGCCGTCGGCGCCGACTACGTGATCACCGAGTCGGGCGGCATCCCGATCCCGTCGCCCGAGCGGGCTGAAGCTGCCGGTGATCGTCGGCGAGAAGGGCACCTACTGGTGCAAGCTGCGGGTGCGCGGCACCCCGGGTCACGGTTCGCAGCCCTACAAGACCGACAACGCGCTGGTCACCGCGGCCGAGGTCGTGCGCCGGCTCGGCCGAGTTCCAGCCCGACGCGCAGATCCACGACGTGTGGCGGCGCTTCATCTCGAGCATGGGCTACCCGGCCGAGATCACCGACCCGCTGCTGTCGGCCGACGGGCTGATGGAGATCCTCGACGGCCTCCCCGTCGGCATGGCCCGCCAGTTCCACGCCTGCACCCACACGACGTTCTCCCCCGAACATCGTCCACGGCGGTTCGAAGATCAACGTCATCCCCGACCTGGTCGAGCTCGAGGTCGACATCCGCACGCTGCCCGGGCAGAGCGACGAGGACATCGAGGCGCTGCTCGCCGTGGCGCTCGGCGATCTCGCCGACCGGGTCGAGGTCGTGGTCGAGACCAGCGACATGTCGAGCGCGTCGCCGCTCGACACGCCGCTGTGGGACACGCTCAGCCGGGTGACGCCAGCGGTTCTACGAGGGCAGCGCCACCGTGCCGTACCTCACCGTCGGGGCCACCGACGCCCGGTTCTTCCGCCGCAAGGGCATCACGTCGTACGGCTACGGGATGTTCAGCGAGCGGATGACCTTCGAGGACTACGGCACCATGTTCCACGGCGACAACGAGCGCGTCGACGTCGAGTCGCTCGGCCTGTCCGTCGAGCTGTGGGACCTCGTCGCCCGCGACCTCCTCGGCTGAGTCGCATCCCACCTCCCCCACCCACCCACCCACCCACGGTTCTTGCGCCGATTTCTCTCGCTCAAGCGCACGAAACCGGGGGTGAGAACGGGCTGGCCTACGATGCCGGCCGTGATCCGGGCCGCGCTGTTCGACTTCGGAGGAGTCATCCTCTCGTCGCCGTTCGACGCGTTCGCCGCGTTCGAGCGCGAGCACGAACTGCCCGAGGGCTTCCTGCGCAAGGTGAACGCCACCGATCCCGACACCAACGCCTGGGCCCGACTCGAGCGCAGCGAGGTCAACCTCGAGGAGTTCGCCCAGCTCTTCACCGACGAGTCCGCTGCGCTCGGCCATCGGGTCGACGGGCACGACGTGCTGGCGCTGCTCGCCGGCGAGATCCGCCCCGAGATGGTCGAGGCGGTGCGGCGGTGCGCCGACCGACTCACCACCGGCCTGCTGACCAACAACTTCGTGGCCGCCGACGGTCGGGGCATGCAGGCCGGGCCCATCGGTGAGGTCCTGTCGCTGTTCGACGCGGTCATCGAGTCGAGCGTGGTCGGCGTGCGCAAGCCCGACCCGCTGTTCTACGAGATCGCCTGCTCGACCCTCGGCATCGAGCCGTCCGAGGCGGTGTTCCTCGACGACCTCGGCGTCAACCTCAAGCCGGCCCGGCAGATGGGGATGCTCACCATCAAGGTCACCGACCCCGCCGTCGCCCTCGCCGAGCTCGAGCAGGTCCTCGGCTTCCCCCTCGCCTGACCTCGCCTTCGCCAAGATTCAAGCCCCGCAAGATCCCAGGCTCGAAGATCGCGCAAGATCGCGCAATCTGTCCCTTCAGCGACGCCGATGACGTCGCTGAAGGGACAGATTCACCGCCCTCGGGCGCGGCGTGCGGCCTGCCGGCGGCTCTCGGCGATGCGCCTCTGCACGGATCTTGGGTCGTTCCACACGTCGAAGTCGCTCACCGAGACGACGATGAACCCCGCGTCCTCGAGGGCTGCGCCGGCGCGCCGATCGGCGGCCTGATCCGTGAGACTCAGGTGGAACGTCGCGCTGTCGATCTCGGCGACGAGAGGAAGCTCCCGATCGACGAAGTCGACCCGGCCGACCCAGTCCATGCCGCCCAGGTCGACCTGCCGTACGAAGCTGACGATCCCGATCTCGGCCATCAGCTTCTCGAACCGTGCTTCGGTGTTGCTCTCAGGTGGTCGGTAGTCGTCGCCTCGCTCCTCGATCAGGGCTCGCATGATCTGGATGCCCGGCCTTCCGTGCTCGGCGAGCTCGGCCAGCGTGCGGCGCAAGAGGCGGCCGGTGACGAGGCGCATCCGCCACGCCGTGTCGATGAGTCGGGCCATTCGGTCGGGGTGGACCCGCCCGGCCAGGTCGAATAGCGTCCGCACTGGAACGGTGATGCACAACCCATGGACGACAGTGATGTGTCCGTCGGGCAGATGGGTGGTCGTGTGCATGCGTGCGAGGCCACTCGTGCAGGTGCGGGAGCGGCGCACGACCGTGACCTCGAACGGTCGCATCGCGAACCCAGAAGGGAGCCAGTAGGCCGCGGCCGAGGCGTGCGACAGCGCCGACTTCGTTCGTCCGGACAGCACGGCGGCGATCGCGTCGCGATGCTCTGTCGCCGCCGTCCCGCTGACGGCGAGGACCTCGACGTCGAGACGCAGGAGGTCGCCCCTCTGCACCCGTGCCGAGATCATCTGGCGCGTGATGCCATGTGCACGAGCTTGGGTCCTCGAGAAGACGCCGTGCTGTGGCGCGGCGAGCGCGTGAATGACTTCGTCTGGACTGGTCATCGGTGGTCCTCCAGTGGATGCGTCATCTGGAGGCGAACCTGTCCCTCGAGCGGAGCGAGCGGCGTCGCTCATGGGACAAGTAGCGCGATGCGGTCGAATCTGTCCCGTCAGCGAAGCGAGAGACGTCGGTCGTGGGACAGGTTCACCGAGTGGGGTCAGTCGGAGGGGTCGAGGCCCTCGAAGATCTTGCCGACGACCTCTTCCTGCTCCTGCAGGTGGATGGCGTGGGAGCCGGTGGCGGGGGAGCCGGAGTCGGACCGGCTGACCCGGTGGATCCAGTGGGTGGTGCCGTGGGCCTCGTAGAGGCGGCCCTTGATGGCGTTCCAGGGGCCCATGTTCTCGGGCTCCTCCTGCAGCCAGAAGATCTGGTCGGCGTTCGGGTAGCGCTCGAGCACAGCGGCCACGCCGTCGAAGGGCCACGGGAAGAGCTGCTCGACCCGGGCGATGGCGACGGGGGCGCCGAGCTGGTCGCGGGCCTCGAGCGCGTCGTAGGCGACCTTGCCGGAGGCGAACACGACCCGCCTGATCGACGCGGCATCGGCATCGGACACGCCGGGGTCGTCGAGCACCTCCTCGAACGAGCCGTGGACGAGCGCGTCGATCGGCGAGCGGGACACCTTGGCCCGCAGCAGCGACTTCGGGGTGAACACGATGAGCGGCTTGCGCACCGTGCGCCGCATCTGCCGGCGCAGCAGGTGGAAGAACTGGGCCGCGGTGGTGGCGTTGCAGACCTGGATGTTGTCCTCGGCGGCCAGCGTGAGGAACCGCTCGATGCGGGCCGACGAGTGCTCGGGGCCCTGGCCCTCGTAGCCGTGGGGCAGCAGCATGACGAGGCCCGAGGTCTGGTCCCACTTGTCCTCGGCGGCGACGATGTACTGGTCGATGATGATCTGGGCGCCGTTGATGAAGTCGCCGAACTGGGCCTCCCAGATGACGAGCGCGTCCTTGTTGGCGACCGAGTAGCCGTACTCGAAGCCGAGGGCGGCGTACTCCGACAGCAGCGAGTCGTAGATCCAGAACTGGGTGCCGCTGCGGGGCCAGCGCCTTCGAGCGGCACGTACTCCTCGCCGGTCTCGTAGTCGACGAGCACGGCGTGGCGGTGGGAGAACGTGCCCCGCCGGGAGTCCTGCCCGGCCAGGCGCACCGACGTGCCCTCGTAGAGCAGCGAGCCGAAGGCCATGGCCTCGCCGAGCGCCCAGTCGACCTCGCCGTCGGCGAACATCCGCGCCCGCGTCTCGAACTGCTTGGCCAGCTTCGGGTGGACGGTGAAGCCCTCCGGGCGTGGTCGACAGCGCCTGGAAGATCGCGTCGATCTCCTCGCGGGGGATGCCGGTGTCGATGTGCGGCAGCACGCCCGAGGCCGGCGGCTGGGGCTTGGCCCGCGTGCCCTCGGGCGGTGCGTGCGTGCGGGTCTCCTCGAGCGCGGCCTGCAGCCGGTGCTGGAAGTCGTCGAGCGCGGCCTCGGCCTCCTCGACGGTGATGTCGCCCCGCTTGACCAGCGCCTCGGTGTAGAGCTTGCGGACCGAGCGCCGGGCGTCGATGCGCTTGTACATCAGCGGCTGGGTGTAGCTCGGGTCGTCGCCCTCGTTGTGACCGTGGCGGCGGTAGCACACCATGTCGATCACGACGTCCTTGTTGAACTCCTGGCGGTAGGCGAAGGCCAGCCGGGCCACGCGCACGCAGGCCTCGGGGTCGTCGCCGTTCACGTGGAAGATCGGCGCCTGCACCATCTTGGCGACGTCGGTCGGGTACTCCGACGAGCGGGCCGAGTCGGGCGGCGTGGTGAAGCCGAGCTGGTTGTTGATGATCAGGTGGATCGTGCCGCCGACCCGGTAGCCCTTGATCATCGACAGGTTGAGCGTCTCGGCGACCACGCCCTGGCCGGCGAACGCGGCGTCGCCGTGGATCAGGATCGGCAGCACCGGGTAGCGCCCGGGCGGCTCGATGAGGTCCATCTTGGCCCGGGCCATGCCGACGACGACCGGGTCGACGGTCTCGAGGTGCGACGGGTTGGCCGCCAGCTCGACCTCGATGGTGTTGCCGGCCCGGCTGACGAACTTGCCGGTCTGGCCGAGGTGGTACTTCACGTCGCCCGAGCCCTGGGTCGACTCCGGGTCGACGTTGCCCTCGAACTCCTTGAACAGCTGCTCGTAGGACTTGCCGACGATGTTCACCAGCACGTTGAGCCGGCCCCGGTGGGCCATGCCCATGACGGCGCGAGTCCATGTGGGCGTCGGCGGCCTCGCCGAGCACGGCGTCGAGGATCGGGATGGCCGACTCGGCGCCGTCGATGCCGAAGCGCTTCTGACCGAGGTACTTGGTGGCGAGGAACTTCTCGAGCGCCTCGGCCGCGTTGAGCCGCCCGAGGATGTGGCGCTGCTCGTCGGCGTCGAGGGTCGACGGTCGACGTCCTCGACCTGCTCCTGGATCCACGCCTTCTCGGCCGGCTCCTGGATGTGCATGTACTCGATGCCGATCGTGCGGCAGTAGGCGTCGCGCAGCAGGTGCGAGGATGTCGCCGAGCGGCATGCGCGTCGCGGCCGCCGATGCCGCCGGTGAGGAACTCACGGTCGAGGTCCCAGATGGTGAGCCCGTAGGTGGCCGGGTCGAGCTCGGGGTGCATGACCGGGTCCTCGGCCGCCAGCGGGTCGAGGTCGGCGATGAGGTGGCCGCGGACGCGGTGGGCGTTGACGAGCTGGTCGGACCTGCATCTGCTTCTCGAGCATGGCCTGCTGCGTGGTCGATCGGGTTGACGTCGCGGCGCCACTGCGACGGCCTCGTAGGGCACGCCGATCGAGCGGAAGATCTCCTCGTAGAAGCCGTCGGCGCCGAGCAGCAGCTCGTGCACCCGCTTGAGGAACAGGCCGGACTCGGCGCCCTGGATGATGCGGTGGTCGTAGGTCGAGGAGATGGTGATGATCTTCGAGACGCCGAGGTCGGCGAGGGTGGCCGGGTCGGCGCCCTGGAACTCGGTGGGGTAGTCGAGCGAACCGACGCCGACGATGACGCCCTGGCCCGGCATCAGGCGCGGCACCGACTGCACGGTGCCGATGGTGCCGGGGTTGGTGAGGCTGACCGTGACGCCGGCGAAGTCGTCGGCGCGTGAGCTTGTTGTTGCGGACCTTGCGGATGAGGTCCTCGTAGGCCGACCAGAAGCCGCGGAAGTCGAGCGTGTCGGCGTCCTTGATGCACGGCACGAGCAGGCGTGCGGCCGTCGGCCTTCTCGACGTCGACGGCCAGGCCGAGCCCGAGGTGGTCGTGGCGGACGATGCGGGGCTTGCCGTCGGGGCCCTCGACGAAGGCGGCGTTCATGACCGGGATGGTGCTCGGAGATGGCCTTCACGACGGCGTAGCCGATGAGGTGGGTGAAGCTGACCTTGCCGCGCCCGCGTGCGGCCGAGGTAGCCGTTGATGACGCTGCGGTTGACCTCGAGCAGCCGGGCCGGCACCTCGCGGAAGCTGGTGGCGGTCGGCACCTCGAGGCTGGCTTGCCATGTTGGCGACGATGCAGCGCGGCGGCGCCCCGCAGGGGCTCGCCCGGCGGCTCGGCCGTCGGCCGGGGGCCGCCGACGGGGTGCGCGGCGGTCGGCGCGGGGGCCGCGGCGGGTGCGGCCGGCGTCGAGGCCGGCGGCCGGCGCCGGCGGCGGCCACGGTCGGCGCGCCGTCGGGCCGGTAGTCGTGGAAGAACTCCTGCCAGCTCTCGCTGACCGACGACGGGTCGGCGAGCGTACTGCTCGTACATCTCGTCGACGAGCCAGGCGTTGGGCCCGACGGTTTGGGGGGAGGAGATCGTCAGCCACGGTCAGCGATCCTACCGGCCACGGCCCCGGTGGCCGGATCCGGCGAGACCGTGTCGTCAGAGGCGATTCAGGCTGATGGCCTCAGTCGGCGGTGGACACGTCGGTCGGGCTGTCGGACGGGCCGGCGGCCTCGGTCGAGGCGCCGGCCCCCACGCCGGCGGGCACCAGCGCCCGCTTGCCCCGGAGGTCGGGGGTGGTGGCGCGCAGCACGTCGTCGGGGATCTCGCCCCGCGACACCCAGCCCCGCTGGTCGGCCCAGACCAGCAGCGGCGGCAGCACGGTCAGCGCGGACAGGAGGGCGACGGCCACGTTGATGGCCGACGACGATGCCGAAGTCGCGGAGCAGCGGCAGCTGCGACGTGGAGATGACGGCGATGCCGGACGACGGCGGTCAGGGCCGACACGATGAAGGCCCGACCGGTGCGGGACGCGGCCACGTCGATCGGCCGGTCGGGGCCAGCAGGCCCCGGCGTCGCTCCTCGAGGTAGCGCAGCAGGATCAGCGACGTGAACTCGGTGCAGGCCGCGACCACGAGCGGGCCGCCGACCGCGGTGATCGGGCTGAGCTTGAGGTCGAGCCCCCAGGCGACGAGGTTGGCCGGCGCCCGACCGCGATCAGCACCGGCACCAGCGACAGCAGCGAGCGCACGACGCTGCGCAGCCGGAAGGCGAGGAACAGGCCGACGAAGGTGATCGACAGGTAGGTCAGCAGCGCCCGGTTGGCGGTGAGGTTCTCGAGCAGGCCGACGCCGACGACGGCCAGGCCCGACGGCGTGGCCTTGATGCCGCTCGGGCGCCGCGATCGGTGTCGCGGATGTCGTTGACGATGACCTTGCGCTCCTCGAGCGAGCCGGGGCCGTAGCGGTAGATGACGTTGAGCGCGCCGGGCTGCGGCCCGGGCGGCGCCGGCTCGGTGGCCGGCGCGTTCTCGAGGGCGACGGTGGAGAGCCGGATGTCCTCCGGGGCCACGTCGTAGCCGGCCCGGACGTCCTCGGGCGGTGACGTACACGATCTGGGCGCCGGGCACCTCGATCAGGTAGTCCATCGTGGCCACGAGGCTCGACGCGCCGAGGAGCTGCTCGGAGTGGCGGTCGATGTTGCGCTGGGTCATGGCGCTCACGAAGTCGACGGTGTCCTTCGGAGAACACGTCGTCGCTCTGCACGAAGATGCCGAGCTCGGAGCTCGAGCCGGTCTGGGCCTCGACCGTGCGGAAGTCCTTGATGGCCTGGGAGCTGCTGGTTGACCCACTGCACCGGGTCGCTCTGCAGCGTGATCTTGTCCTCGACCGCGAGCCCGCCGAAGAACACGGCGAAGCAGGCGACGGCCAGCACCGGGCCGGCCCAGAGCGGCAGGCTGCCGAGCTTGACGGTGAGCCGACCGAGGAAGCCCTCGCGGAAGTCCTTGGCCTTGGTCGGCGACCGGTACTCGCGGATGCCGAGGGTGGCCAGCGGCACGATGATGCTGGCGAGGCAGATCACCGCGATGCCGACGGCGAGCAGCAGGCCGAACTGGCGGATCATCGGCACCTTGGCGAAGCGCAGGGCCAGGAAGGCGAAGACGGCGTCGAAGGTGACGACCAGCAGGGCCGGGCAGAGGTTGCGGGCGGTCTCCTGGATGGGGTGCTCGGCGTGGTCGATGATCACCTCCTCCTCGACGCGCGCGTGCATCTGGATCGCGTAGTCGATGCCGATGCCGAGCATCACGGGCAGGCCGGCGATGGTGACGAGCGAGAGCGGGATGCCGAGGTAGCCGGCCAGGCCGAAGGCCCAGATCACGCCGATGAGGATCACGCCCGAGGGGCAGCAGCCGCCAGCGCACGTCGAACAGCAGCAGCAGGATGATCGTCATCACCACGACGGCGATGGCGCCGAGGGTGAGCATGCCGCCCTTGAGGTAGTCGTTGATCTGCTTGAGCAGGATGGCCGCACCGGTGACGGTGACCGTGCCGTTCTCGAAGTTCGCGTTCTTGATCGTGTCCTGCACGAGGACCGCGCCGGCGCCCTCCTTCTCGATCGACGCGTTGCCGACCAGCCGGACCACGATCTGGGCGTGGGTGTTGTCGGTGTAGACCGCGCTCAGCGGCTTGCGGATGCTCGCCCTGGTTGTCGTAGGTGAGGAAGGTCGACCCAGTCGCGGTTCTCGAGCGTGCGGTCGGCCGGCGGCGATGGCGCCGAGGCGCGCCGAGGGTCTTCGTCGAGTCGGCGAAGCGGGCGGCCTTGCTCTCCTCGCTCTGGGGCTGGCCGTCGGGCTGCGGGGCGTTGAGCGCGGTGAGCAGGGCCGCGCCGGCCACGCTGGCCGTCGGGTCGGTGGTGACCTGGCCGTCGGGCGTCTTCTGGATGAGGTTGTCGCTCCACTCGAGCGCCGACTGCGGCGACACGACGGCCTCGATGAGGTCGGTGTGCGAACGCAGCTCGGCGGTGATCCGCTGCATCTCGGCCAGGTTGTGCGGGTTGGAGAGGTCGACGATGGTCTTGCCCTCGTCCGCGGTGAGCAGCACGAGCATGGCCTCGCCGCCGAAGAGGTCCTGGTAGGCGACGTTGTCCTTGGCGACCTGGTCGCTGGGGTTGAGGTAGCTGTCCTGGCCGGTGGCGAACTGCAGCTTGGTGGTGCCGTACCCGGCGATGAGCGTGAGCAGCAGACCGATCACCGCGACCAGCCCGGCCCGCTTGCCCAGCTCGACCGCGAGCCAGGACCAGAAGCGCTGCATGCGAGTGAGGTGGTTCGCAGTCGTGCACGGGCACTCCTCGGGTCTCCAGCCCTCGGATGGAGGGACCAACCAACGCTAGTGCGGACGAGCGCCGGAGGTGTCAGTCGTCACGTGCGGCCCGGCTCGCCAGTCGGCCGACCCATCGTCGGATCGTCTCGACCGGCTGCACGCCCGGGATCACCAACGTGCCGTCGATCAGCCACGACGGCGTGGCCGCGATGCCGTGCTCACGAGCCACGGCCATCGAGTCCTCGATCGCCGCCGCGCCGAGTCCCTCGCCACGCTGCTCGGACACGAGCTCGAGCGGTGCCCCCGCCTCTCGCACCAGGTCGTCGACGAGCTCGGGGTCCCCGATGTCGAGCCCGTCGACCCAGTGGCCGCGGAAGAGGGCGTCGTCGAGGGCAGGGAAGCGTGCCGGCGCGATGCGGCGCACGATCTCGGCCGTCTCCAGGGCACGACGGGTGTTGGGCGTGCGCGTCGGGCGGGTGAAGTCGATGCCTTCCCGGGCGCACTCGGCGGCGATGTGGTCGAACACCGCGTCGAGGCGCCCGCCGGGACGGACCGCTCGGCCTCCGGGTGGGATCTCGGGGTGGAGGTCGTAGGGGAGGTGGGTCACGACCACGTCGAGGTCGACCAGCACCTGCGCGGTGCCGCGGCCGAGCCAGCACCACGGGCACAGGTAGTCGCGCCAGAGCAGGGCCTCCACCGGACCGACCGTAGCTCCCGTCGCTGGGCCGTCCCGATGGGCGAGGGTCGAAGTCGAGGGTCGATAGGGTTCCGCCGTGCGCATCGCCACGTGGAACGTCAACTCGCTGAAGGCCCGACTCGAACGCGTCGAGGAGTGGATCGCCCAGGTGCAGCCCGACGTGCTGTGCATGCAGGAGACGAAGCTGGCCGACGACGCCTTCCCCGCACTGGCGTTCCAGGCCCTCGGCTACGAGAGCGCTCACCACGGGCAGGGGCGGTGGAACGGCGTCGCCATCGTGAGCCGGGTCGGCCTCGACGACGTCGTGGCCGGCTTCTCCGACGCCGAGGAGCCCGACGCCGACGCCCGGCTGCTGTGGGCGACGTGTGGCGGCGTCCGGGTGGCGAGCGTCTACGTGCCCAACGGGCGGTCGCTCGACGACGACCACTACCAGTACAAGCTGCGGTGGCTGGAGCGGCTGCGGGGCGTGCTCGACGAGCAGTACGACCCGTCGTCGTTGCTGGCCATCCTCGGTGACTTCAACATCGCTCCCGACGACCGTGACGTGTACGACCCGGCCGCCTTCGTCGGCGAGACCCACACCAGCCCGCCCGAGCGCCAGGCGCTCGCCCGGTTGCAGGAGTGGGGCCTGGTAGACGTGTTCCGGCAGCGCTACGACGCCGGTGGGCTGTTCTCGTGGTGGGACTACCGGGCCGGCAACTTCCACAAGGGCAAGGGCATGAGGATCGACCTGACGTTGGCCACCGAGTCGCTCGCGGCCCGTTCGACGAGCGACCTCATCGACCGCAACGCCCGCAAGGGCAAGTCGCCGAGCGACCATGCGCCCGTGATCGCGGACTTCGACCTGGAGGCGACCCCATGAGCGAAGCGACCGGCGGATCCGATCCGGGAGCGATCGACGAGAGCCTCGTACGGGCCGAGATGGCCAGGAGGTGGCACGAGACCCCACCCGAGGCCATGGACGAGCGTCGCACGGCCATGCGCAGCGTCGCCGAATCGATGCGCTCGATCATCGACCACCTCGTCGCCACGGCCGCTCCCACCGAGCTGATCGTCGAGATGGTCGACCAGCTCGCCTCGATCGCCGACCAGCTCGACGACTGGCCGAGCGGCACCCTCTACGAGGGCTTCGCCGAAGCGGCCAACGCCGGAGCCGATCCCCACGCCATGTTCGAGTTCAGCCCGTTCATCGGTCGGGCCAACCCGTTGGCACCACCCATCCTGCTGCAGGAGGTCGACGGCCACCTCGAGGGGCAGGTGCACTTCGGGTCGGCCTACGAGGGGCCGCCGGGGTGCGTGCACGGCGGCTACATCGCCGGGGCCTTCGACGAGCTGCTCGGCGCCACCCAGTCGCTCTCGGGCGCGCCGGGCATGACAGGCCGCCTGACGGTGAACTACCGCAGCCCCACGCCCCTGCGCGCCGACCTGGTGATGCGGGGCGAGCTCACCCGGGTGGAGGGCCGCAAGATCTTCACCAACGGGTGGCTCTACGCCACCGACGCCGACGGCTCCGAGCGGCTCTGCGCGGAGGCCGAGGGCCTGTTCATCTCCATGGACTTCGGCAAGTTCGCGGAGTTGAAGGCCCAGCGCGAGCAACTCGAGCGCAACCGCCTCGGGGCCGCGGGGGACTGAGTGGGCAGCACCGCTCGCTGCGGTCGGTCAGGTCCGCAGCGGCGCGTGGTGGCTCCAGCGCGCGGCGAGTCGGTGCACGCGGTGGACGGGATCGCGCCGGAGCGGCTGGCTGGTCGTGGTCACGTGGGCCTTGAAGAAGAAGTACTTGGCGACCTCGACGCTCAGCAGGTAGGCGACCACCAAGACGACGAGCACCGCGAAGAACGCCGGCGGAAGGGGTGCGAAGCCGAGGGCTTCGTTCAGGGGGCTCTGGGGGATCGCGACGCCGACCAGCACCACGGCGACGACCGACACGAGCAGGGGTCTGGAGGGGTGGCTGCGGAAGAACGGGACCCGTCGCGTGCGGATCACGAAGACGATGAGGGTCTGCGTGGCGAGCGATTCGACGAACCAGCCCGAGCGGAACAGCGGCGCGGTGGCGTGGAAGACCCACAGCATGACGGCGAAGGTCGAGAAGTCGAACACCGAGCTGATGGGGCCGAAGCGGATCATGAACCGGCGGACGAAGCCGATGTCCCAGTGCGAGGGTCGGGCCAGCTGCTCCTCGTCGACGCGGTCGGTGGGGATGGTCATCTGGCTGGTGTCGTAGAGCAGGTTGTTCAGCAGGATCTGGAACGGCAGCATCGGTAGGAACGGCAGGAACGCGGCGGCGACGGTGACGCTGAACATGTTCCCGAAGTTCGACGATGTGCCCATGAGCACGTACTTGATGGTGTTGGCGAAGATGCGTCGACCCTCGGCGACCCCGTCGGCGAGCACGTCGAGATCGCGTTCGAGCAGGATGATGTCGGCCGCGTCCTTGGCCACATCGGTGGCGGTGTCGACCGAGATGCCGACATCGGCGTGATGCAGCGCGAGGGCGTCGTTCACGCCGTCACCGAGGAAGGCCACGGCTGATCCGGCTCGACGTTGGGCGCTGAGGATGCGGGCCTTCTGCTCGGGGCTGACCCGGGCGAAGATCGTGGTGCGGGTGACCGCGTCGGTGAGGGCGTCGTCGTCGAGGGCGTCGAGGTCACCACCCGTCAACGTGCCCTCGGACACGACGCCGAGGGTCTGGCACACCGTCTCGGCGACGAGGGGGTTGTCGCCGGTGACGATCTTGACCGTGATGCCGAGCTCGGCCAGTCGGGCGATCGAGCCGGCGGCCGAGGCCTTCGGCTGGTCGAGGAAGGTCAGGTACCCGGCGAGGTGCAGGTCGTGCTCGTCGGCCGGCGTGACCGTCGTCAGCTCGGGGGCGGGCCGGGTGGCGACGGCCACCACCCGGTTGCCGGCCGCGAACTCGTGCTCGAGCACCCGACGGGCCTCGTCGGGAACGTCGGTGCACCGCTCGAGCACCGACTCAGGGGCACCCTTGGTGATGAGGATCCGCTCGTCGCCCCGGTCGACCAGCACCGAGACGCAGCGTCGATCGTGGTCGAACGGGGCGACGCCGACCCGGCGGATGTCGGCGATCGAGCCCGGTGCCGCCTCGGCGATTCCCACAGGGCCAGGTCGAGCGGGTTGCCGCCGACCGCGGTGTGGCCCGACAGGGAGGCCTCGTTGCAGACGAGCCCGAGGGTGAACACGTCCCGGTCGTCGACGCCGGCGGCATCCATCGCCCGTTCGAAGCTGATGTGGCCGTCGGTGAGGGTGCCGGTCTTGTCGGTGAACAGCACGTCGATGTCGCCCAGGTCCTCGATGCACACCAGGCGCTTGACGAGGACCTTCTTCTGGGCGAGGCGCCGGGAGCCGGTGGCGAGGCTGGTCGACACGACCGCGGGGAGGAGCTGAGGGGTGATGCCGACGGCGACCGCGAGCGAGAACAGCACGGCCTCGATGACCGGCCGTCCGATCAGGACGTTCACGACGAAGATCGTGGCGCTGAGCACCCCGGCGACCTTGGCGAGCAGCCCGGAGAAGCGGGTCAGTCCCCGCTGGAACTCGGTCTGCGGGTGCCGTTCGCCCAGGCCGACGGCGATGCGCCCGAACTGGGTGAGCCGGCCGGTGGCCACGACCACGGCATCGGCCGAGCCCTCGTGCACGACCGTGCCCATGAACAGGCACGACGACAGGTCGGCGAGCTCCGCGTCGGCGGGGACGGGAGCGGGGGACTTCACCGCGGGCACCGACTCGCCGGTGAGGATCGACTCGTCGCACTCGAGGTTGCTGGCCGTCAGCAGCCGGACGTCGGCGGGCACGATCGAGCCGACGCCGAGGCGCACGATGTCGCCCGGCACCAGGTGCGTGACCTCGACGCTGGTCGGTGCCCCGTCGCGGACGACGGTGACGAGGTGGCGGATCTCGTCGTGCATCGCCTCGGCGGCCCGTTCGGCCCGGTACTCGTTGGCGAAGCCGAGGCCGACCGACGCGACGAGGATCAGCCCGATGATCACGGCATCGGTCCCTTCGCCGACGAAGGCCGACACCGCCGCGGCCGCGACGAGCAGCCACAGCAGCGGGCTGCTCACCTGCCGGGCCAGCACCGCCAGCGCACTGGTGTGGTGGGACCGCACCGCGTTCGGCCCGAACCGGGCCGAACGCTCGCTGACCTCGGCCGAGGTCAGCCCCGCAGGCCCCGTCCCCAGGAGGTCGAGCACCTGCTCCGCTGGGCAGGATCCGGCGGTCCCGATCGAGGGGAGCTCGCCGACCGCCGGGCCGGGCTTGGCGACGACGGGGACGTCCGCGGACATGGCGCGAGGCTAAGGCTCGAGGGGAGCAGGGTCGGGAAGGGTGGCCCTGTCGGCTGGTCGCGTCACGACGGTCACGTCGCGGACGACGCCTTCCCGCCCTGCTTCTTGCCCGACTTCTTGCCGGGCTTCCCGCCGCGCTTCTCGTCCTTCGGCTTGCCCGCCCCGGTGCCGTAGAGCCGCTGCTCGATCAGTTCGCGCTCGGCGGAGGCGTGCTCCTGCAGACCCGACACCAACGCCTGCTCGACCCGGCCACCCACCAGGGGCGCCCGCACCTTGAGGTCGCCCTCGAGGCGTCTCGTGCTGCCGTCGCCCGGGAGGTCGGTGAAGACGTAGACCCCCTGGCACGTGAGCCGGTCGGCGTAGTGGTCGGGCAGCAGGCGCGTGCTCGCCCGGCGGCGCCCGAGGTCGAAGACCAGCTCCTCGACCCAGGTCAGCCGGCCCGGGTCGATGAACGCCAGCGCGGCCGCCGGGAGGTCGCCCGTGTAGCGCTGGCGCAGGCTGATCCGCACGGTGTCGCCCGAGGTCGAGTGATCGACGATCTCCGGGGTCCCGATCGACGGCAGCCCGCGCAACGTCGGATAGAAGTCGGCGTCGGTGAGCAGCTCGAGCAGGCGGTCCACGGGTTCGGTGAAGCGTTGCTCGGCGTGGAATCGCATGCGGTCAGGATGCCCCGTGCTCGGCCACGATGCCGAGGATCTCTTCACCGAAGCGCTTGACCTTGACCTCGCCGATGCCGGGCACGGCCAGCAGATCGACGCTGGTGCGAGGTCGGTTGGCGGCGACCTCGAGCAGCACCCGGTCGTGGAAGATGACGTGCGGCGGCACGGCCGCGGCCCGGGCCTGCCGGGTGCGCCACGCCTTGAGCGCGTCGAACGTGGCCAGCCCCTGAGGGTCGAGATCGGAGGCCGCCGCGGTGCGGCTGCGTTCGTGCGCGGCGCGTGCGGTGGCCACGCCCGAACCGGAGCGCGGCGCCCGCCGCCCTCGGGCCGCCTCCCCGGTGAGGTCGCGCAGCGTCGCCCGTTGGGCCGCGAGGTAGGTCGTCCAGTCGGCGGGGACGGCGTCGGCGGCGAGGGCGCGGCACGCGGCGTCGACCTCGTCGAGGTAGGGCGAGCGCTCACGCATCGACTCCCGCTCCCCGAACGTGCGTCGTTCGGCCCACGTGCACAGCAGCTCGCGCTCGGCCCGGGTGACCGCGACGTAGAAGAGCCGCCGCTCCTCGGCCTGGGAGGCGGCGTCCTTGGCGTGGCCGATCGGCACGAGTCCCTGCTCGAGCCCGGCCAGGTGGACGACCGGCCACTCGAGCCCCTTCGCCGCGTGGAAGGTGGCGATCTCGACGGCGTCGCCGGTGCCGTCGGGACGCTCTCCGGCGGTGGTGTTGTGCAACCACGCCGCGAACCCGACGGCGGTGGGGCGGCTGTCGAGGGCGGCGAAGTCGCGGGCCAACCGGCTGAGCGTGGCCAGGTTGGCGGCGCGGTCGTCGTCGAAGGCGGCAACCGGGTCGAGCTCGTCGTCGGGTGGCTCCTGGGCGGGGACCGACGACGCGAGGCGGGCCACCGCCGTGTCGAGGTCGGTGATGGCGGCGTGGAAGTCGCCGTGGTGCTGGCGCAGGTCGTGCAGGGCCGCCTTGATCTCGGGCCGGTCGAGCAGGCTTCCGCCGCCCCGCACGCGGAACGGGATGCCGGCGTCGTGGAGGGCCTGCTCGACAAGCACGGTCTGTGCGTTCGTGCGGCACAGCACGGCCTGCCACGACCAGCGGGAGCCGGGGGCGTGGTGGTCGCGGACCGAGCGGGCGATGGCCCGCGCCTCGCCGGCGTCGTCGTCGAACGACCGGATGACGGGGACGGGGCCGTCGGGCCGGTTGGCGCGCAGGGCTGCGGCGGCGGCGTCGGTGACCGACCGGTCGAGCGCGCCGCCGGCGAGCACCGCGTTGGCCACCGCGAGGATCTGGGGCGACGAGCGGTAGTTGTCGGTGAGCCGTAGCACCTCGCCGCCGGGATAGCGGTCGAGGAAGCCGGTGAGGGCGGTCGGGTCGGCGCCGTTCCACGCGTAGATGGCCTGGTTCGGGTCGCCGACGACGCAGAGGTCGTCACGGCCGCCGACCCACGCCTCGAGCAGTTGGCGCTGCAGCGGGTTGACGTCCTGGAACTCGTCGACGAAGACGTGCTGGAAGCGCCAGCGTTGCGTCTGCGCGAACTCGCGGTCGTCGAGCAGGTCGCGCCGGCACAGCCGGAGGAGGTCGTCGAAGTCGACCATGCGCTTCGCCCGCTTCTCGTCCTCGTAGCGCTGGAAGACGTGGGCCATCTCGCGGTAGGCGAGGGGAGCCTGTCGCCGGGTGCGGCTCGCCTCGGCCGCGTAGTCCTCCGGCGAGAGGGCGCGGGCCTTGGCCCACTCGATCTCGGTCACCACGTCGAGCACCGACGACCGACCCGACGACGGCACCAACCGGGCGACGAACCCGACCTTGCGCTCGAGCAGCTCGGGGGCCTGGATGCCGCGGTCGGCCCACCGGGCCCGGAGCTGGGCGTAGGCCACCGCGTGGAACGTGCCGGCCGCCACGGTGTCGCGCAGCCCGAGGCGGCGTAGGCGCGACGTCAGCTCTCCGGCCGCCTTGCGGGTGAAGGTGAGGGCGAGCACGTGGCGTGGGTCGTGGTCGCCCTGTACGGCGCGGTACGCGATGCGGCGGGTGAGCACGCGGGTCTTGCCCGAGCCGGCGCCGGCGAGGATGCACAGCGGCATCGTGGCGGAGGTGACGGCTTGGCGCTGCTCGTCGTTGAGGCCGTCGAGGATCTGCTCCGCTTCCACCGGTCTCACCCTAATCAGCGGGTCGGAACTACCATCCCGACGTGCCGTACTCCGATTTCATGCTGCGTGACGGCGAGGAGCTCGTCCTCGACCTCCACCCGCACTGGTGGTACTTCGCCAGCGCCTTCCTCGCCGCAGTGGCCGCGTTCATCGTCGGCATCGCCGTGTTGGCCTACGTCGACATCGGCGCGGTGCGCATCGTCGCCGGGCTGGTGATCCTGGGGACGTTGATCTGGCTGGCCGAGCGCTACATCCGCTGGATCAGCACGCACTTCGTGCTCACCACCGATCGGGTGATCTACCGCTCGGGTGTCGTCGCCAAGCACGGCATCGAGATCCCGCTGCAGCGCATCAACACCATCTTCTTCAGCCAGCGGATCTTCGAGCGGCTGCTGGGCCTCGGTGACCTGAAGATCGAGTCCGCCAGTGAGACCGGTGCCCAGGTGTTCGAGGACATCCGCAGCCCCGACAAGGTGCAGCACGACATCTACGCCCAGATGGAGGCCAACGAGAACCGCGGCCTCGAGAAGCTGGGCGACCGGCTCGAGGCCAGGCAGGCGCCACCCGCTCCGGCGAGCGCGTCGCCGTCGGTCACCGACCAGATCGCCGAGCTCCATCGACTCAACCAGGCGGGTGCCCTCACCGACGCCGAGTTCGAGGCCAAGAAGGCCGAGCTGCTCGGCCGGATGTAGCCCGGCGCCCTGCCGGTGCGCGTCGTCAGCCTCGTCCCGTCCGTCACCGAGACGCTGCTGGGTTGGGGCGTCACGCCGATCGCCGTCACCCGGTTCTGCGAGCAGCCGTCGCTGAGGGCGGTCGGTGGCACCAAGGACCCCGATGTCGACGCCATCGTCGATCTCTCCCCCGACCTGGTCGTCATGTGCGACGAGGAGAACCGACTGGCCGACTTCGAGGCCTTGGTCGCCGCCGGCCTCCGCGTCGAGTCCCTCCGCATCGAGGGCCTGACGGACGTGAACGCGGGCCTGGCCCACCTGGCTGACGTCGTCGACGTGGAGCGGCCTCCGCCGTTCGATCCGCCGCGGTTCGAAGGTGGCAGGCGGACCGCGTTCGTCCCGATCTGGCGGCGACCGTGGATGACCCTGGCCGCCGACACCTACGGTGCGTCGCTGCTCGAGGCACTCGGCGTCGACGTGATCGTGGCGGTCGGCGAGGGCCGGTATCCCCAGATGGACCTGGCCGAGGCGGCCTCGGCCCGTCCCGATCTGGTGCTGGCGCCGAGCGAGCCGTACCCGTTCGCCGAGCGCCACGTCGCCGAGCTCGAGTTGGTGGCGCCCGTGGTGCTCGTCGACGGCCAGGACCTCTTCTGGTGGGGTGCCCGCACACCGGCGGCGTTCGACCGGCTGTCGGCGGCCCTCCGTCCCTGACCGGGCCCGCCGGGCCCGACCGTCAAGCGGCGGGGTCAGGCCCGGTGGTCGAGCGTGAGGTCCGGTACTGCGGCGTCGGCTGCCATCCGGGCCGGTGCCTCGGGGACGCCGTCGAGCGTGCCCCGGAGGTAGTCGACGACCACCGCGTCGATCGCGGCTCGGTGTGGCGAGCTGGTCGAGGGCTCGAGATGGCCTTCGCCGGCGACGGTCAGCAACCAGGCATCGGCCGGCCACTGATCGAACAGGGCCCGAGTGTGCGAAGCGGGGTTGACCGTGTCGGCGCTCCCGGTCACCGCGAGCAGAGCGGGCGGGTCGGCCAGCCGTGGGTCGACCGACGACGCCGGCACCGGGTTGGCCGAGAAGGCCACGACGCCGCCGACGTGGACTGCCGTGGCGGTGGAGCACCGGGTGGTCACCAGCGCGGCGAACGCGGCCGCTGTCGCGCCGTCGGACTGGCCGGCCAGGGCGACGGGCCCCGGGCGGACGACGCCCGCCAGGGGCCCGGTGCCGGCCGACGCGGCCTCGACATCGGCGGCGACGACCTCGAGGTCGCAGGGCTCCTGGGCGAGGTCGCGCTCGTCGGGGCGGCCCGGGATGGCGGTGGACGACCCGGGGAGCTCGGGTGCGGCGACCACGAAGCCCGACCCGGCGATGTCGTCGAGCAGGGTGGAGTAGGCGACCGACGAGATGTCGAAGCCGTGGCCGAACACGACCAGTGGCCACGGGCCGTCGCCGGCGGCCGGTCGCCGGACCGTCGTCGAGAGCACCCGCTCGGTGGTGGCGGGCACCGGTGGCCGGGCCGGCGTGCCGCGCGTGGGATCCACGAACGTCACCGTGGTCCGGGTCACCGGCCCCGGCGCCTCTGTCGCCCGCGACTCCGACGACGACGGCGGCGACTGCGGTGCCGGGTCCTGCTCCGTGGTCGTGGTGGCTGCCGCGGGCCCGGTCCCGCGCTCCTCTCCCCGGCAGCCGGCCGAGGCGATCAGCAGCAGGGCCACGCCGATCGCCGCTGCCGTTCGCATGCCGGCACTACAGCACGTCGTCGCCTGCCGACGAGCGCGCCACCGGTGCCGTCCCTCCGCCCGACGGCGCGCGGAGATCGTCAGCGCAGGCCGGCGCCGTCGGATGCGCGCACCTGCCAGTGCCGACCCCAGGTCTCGGTCGGGGTGCCGGGCTCGACGAGGGCGACGACGCATCCGCCGAACCCGCCGCCGGTGAGGCGGGCACCGTGCACGCCGGTCGTGGCGACGAGCTGGTCGACGAGGGCATCGACCACGGGGGTCGAGGCGCCGAAGTCGTCGCGGAAGCTGGCGTGCGCCTCGACCATCAGCGTGCCGGCCGCGGCGACATCACCCCGCCGCAACGCGTCGGCGAAACGGATCACGCGTGCGTTCTCTGCGACGACGTGGCGCGCTCGGGCCCGGACGACCGGGTCGCGGATCGTCGCGAGGTCGTCGAGGTCGGCATCACGGAGCGGTCCGATGGTCTGCTCGGCGATCTCGAGCTGGGCCCGTCGCTCGGCGTAGGCCGACGTGGCCAGCACGCGCTCCTGGCCGGAGTGCACCACCACGACGGACACGTCCGCCGGGATCGGCACCGGCTCGACCGCGAGCGTCCGGAAGTCGATCAGCAGGGCGTGGTCGGCGACGCCGGCCAACGAGGTGAGCTGGTCCATGATTCCGCACGGCACACCCGACGCGAGCTGCTCGGCGCTGCTGGCAGGCCCGGGCGATCTCGACGTGGGTTCCCGTCGCGCCGAGCACGACCGCGACGGCCACCTCGAGTGCGGCGCTCGACGAGAGCCCGGCGCCCACTGGGATGGTGGTGCGGACCGAGCCCTCGAAGCCGGCGTCGGTTCCCAGGAGGGACGCGACGCCTGCGACGTAGCGCCCCCAGGGCGGTTCGACCGATGCCGGGTCGGCGAGGGCCACCGAGTCCCGCCCGAGTGCGATGTCGACGGTGCCGGCGAAGCCGTCCGACCGCAGCGTGATGCGGTCCTGGGCCCGCCGACCGGTGATGGTGGTGCCGAGGTCGATCGCCATCGGCACGGCGAGACCGCCCGTGTAGTCGGTGTGGTCCCCGATCAGGTTCACCCGACCGGGGGCCCACGCGCGTGATCTCGCCCGTGATCTCGTCGGCGACCTCGTCAGGCATGGCGCAGGGCCCGGGCCGCATCGTCGGGGTCGACCGGGTTGAAGTACACCTGACCGCCCAGCTCGGCGGCGGCCACGAACCGCGGCGTGCCCGCCGACCGGTTGATCGGCACGACGTGGGCGTGCAGCCACGCGGTCGGCCAATCGCCTCCGTCGGTCGGTCGCTGGTGGAACCAGAGCATGTACGGCATGGGCTCGTCGAAGAGCCGGTCCAGCCGTCCCAGCGCGTCGACGAGCACGGCGCTGAGTTGATCCCGACCCCGTCGTCGAGGGCCGGCAGGTCCGGCACCGGTCGGTCGGGTGCGACGATCAGCTCGTAGGGCCACGTCGCGGCCCACGGCACCCAGGCCCGCCACCCGCCGTCGCTCGTGACCAGCCGATCGCCCGGCGCCCCGGTGCCGAGCGCGTCTGCGGCGGGGCCACGGTCGAGCTCGGCCCGCGCCCGCGGCGGGACCACGTCGTAGCCGTAGATCTGGCCGTGCGGGTGGGCGATGGTGGCACCGACCTCCGGGCCGCGGTTCTCGAAGACCAGCACGTAGGACACGTCGTCACGTGCTCCGAGCGCCTCGGTGCGCTCGGCCCAGAGGTCCACGACCCGGCGGGCGCCGTCCGTCCCGAGCGAGGCGAACGACGCCTCGTGGTCGGACGTGTAGAGCACGACCTCGGCCCGGTCGCCCTCGATGGCCGGCCACCGGTTCGGGAACCAGCGCACGTCGTAGGGCTCGGGTGCCTCGAGGCCCCCGGGGCAGAACGGGCAGCCGGCCGGGGGCAGGTTCGGTCGGCTCTGCCGCCGGGCCACGATGTGGGTGACGTCACCGGTGAGCGGGTCGACCCGGTCGGGGCGCGGGTCTTCGGTCGAGTGCGTCATCGGGCGCCGACCGTACCGGCCCCGACGACTCCGCCGGTCCTTCCGGCGGTGGCCGGGCCCGCCTCTCTTGACCACCCGGTCAAGTTGGGTCAACGATGGGCGGATGCGCGCACCGAGCAACGGCATCGAGATCGAGTACGAGACGTTCGGTGAGGCCGGCGATCCGCCGCTGCTGCTGGTGATGGGGCTCGGTGGCCAGCTGGTCGCCTGGGACACCGAGTTCTGCGAGGGCCTCGTCGACCGCGGCTTCTTCGTGATCCGCTACGACAACCGCGACGTCGGCCTGTCCACCAAGATCGACGTCGGCGACCTCGACCCCATGACCGAGATCCTGAAGGCGATGTCGGGCGGCGCGCCGGCGGCGCCCTACCTGCTCGCCGACATGGCCGACGACGCCGTCGGCCTGCTCGATCACCTCGGCATCGACCGGGCCCACGTCGTCGGTGCCTCGATGGGCGGCATGATCTCGCAGGCCATCGTCATCGCCCACCCCGAGCGGGTGCTCTCGCTGACGTCGATCATGTCGACCACGGGAGATCCCGACGTCGGCCAGCCCAACCCCGAGGTCCTGCCGCTGCTGCTCGAAGCCGCACCGGCCGAGCGCGAGGCCTACATCGCCAACGCGGTGCGCATCGGCAAGGTGATCGGCAGCCCCGAGCACTTCGACGAGGAGGCCGCCGCGGCGATAGCCGCGGCCGCCTTCGATCGCTGCTTCTACCCCGCCGGCATGGGCCACCAGCTCCTGGCCATCGTGTCGTCTCCCAGCCGATCCGACGCCCTGCGCCGGGCCGACGTCAACAGCCTGGTGATCCACGGCGACGTCGATCCCCTCGTGAACGTGTCCGGCGGTGAGCGCACGGCCGAGGTGATCCCCGGCGCGGAGCTGCTCATCCTCGACGGCATGGGCCACGACCTCCCCGCCTACTACTGGCCCCAGGTCATCGAGGCGATCACCGCCCTGGCCTCGCGCTCGGCCGCCTCCGCCTGACCCGCGGATCGACCTTCCTGCTCAGCTCATCCACACCGTCGATCTCGATCGACACGACACCGGAGTGACCACCATGGGACCCCTCGAGGGCGTCAAGATCCTGGAGATCGCGGGCATCGGCCCCGGTCCGTTCGCCGCCATGATGCTGTCCGACATGGGGGCGGACATCATCCGTGTCGACCGGGCGCAGTCGGTCATGGGTGGTGATCCTGCTGCTCCGCCGGCCGACGTGTTGAACCGCGGTCGCCGCTCGGTGGGCATCGATCTCAAGAACCCCGACGGGGTCGAGGCCCTGCTCACGCTGGTCGAATCGGCCGACGCGCTGATCGAGGGCTTCCGTCCCGGTGTCGCCGAGCGGCTCGGCTTCGGTCCGGACGTGTGCCTGGCCCGCAACCCCAGGCTCGTGTTCGGGCGGATGACGGGGTGGGGCCAGAGCGGACCCTACGCCCAGGCCGCCGGCCACGACATCAACTACATCTCGCTGGCCGGGGCGCTCGAGCCGCTCGGCCGGGCCGGGGAGAAGCCGGTCCCGCCCCTGAACCTGGTCGGCGACTTCGGCGGCGGCGGCATGCTGCTCGCCTTCGGCGTGGTGTGCGCGCTTCTCGAAGCCAAGTCGTCGGGTCAGGGTCAGGTCGTCGACGCGGCCATGGTCGACGGCGCCGCCGTGCTCATGACGATGTTCCACGCCTTCACCGCCATGGGCATCTGGTCCCCGGAGCGCGGGACGAACCTGCTCGACACGGGCGCCCACTTCTACGACGTCTACGAGACCAGCGACGGCAAGTTCGTCTCCGTCGGCTCGATCGAGCCGCAGTTCTACGCGGAGCTGCTGGCGCGCACCGGCCTGGCCGACGACGAGTCCATGCCGAAGCAGATGGACCGTGCCGCGTGGCCCGATCTGAAGGTGCGCTTCGAGGCGCTGTTCAAGACGAAGACCCGCGACGAGTGGTGCGAGATCATGGAGCACACCGACGTCTGCTTCGCCCCGGTGCTCTCGATCGCCGAGGCCCCGCTGCACCCGCACAACGTCGAGCGGGGCACGTTCGTCGAGCGCCATGGCGTGGTTCAGCCGGCCCCCGCGCCCCGGTTCAGCCGGACCGTCGTCGAGATCCAGCGGCCGCCTTCGTTCGCCGGGCAGCACACCGACGAGGCCCTGGCGGACTGGGGCGTCGACCCGGCCACCATCGCCAAGCTGCGCGAGACGGGCGCGGTGAAGTAGCCGCCCATCGGTCAGTCCCGTCAGAACCCGCTCAGCTCGGGGCCCGATCGACCGATATGAGTGGGTGGCATTGGGTCGGCCGACGCGTGGACAGGGTGGTGATTTCGCGGCAACGCTCGCGGCCGCGTGCGACGGCGAGCCCGAGGCCGTCACCACCCTGTACCGGTCGGTTGCCCCGATCGTGCTCGGCTACCTGCGATCGAACCGCGTGGCCAACGCCGAGGACGTGGCCAGCGAGGTCTTCATCTCGGTGATGGGTGGGCTGGACAACTTCCGGGGCGACGAGGAGGCGTTCCGCTCCTGGGTGCTCACCATCGCCCACCGGCGGCGGGTCGACGACGTGCGCCAGCAGGTCCGGCGTCCCGAGGATCCGGGCCTGTCGGAAGCCGCCCTCGGCTTCGAGCCGGCGTCCGGGGACGTGGCCGAGGCGGCGATGGACCGCCTCCACGCCGGAGGGGTCATCGACGCCATGTCCCGGCTGACCGAGGACCAGCAGACCGTGCTGATGCTGCGGATCCTCGCTGATCTGCCCATCAGGGACATCAGCCGGATCACCGGCAAGGGGGAGGCCGCGGTCAAGGCGCTCCTGCGCCGTGGCCTGGCGTCCATGGCCCGCACGCTCGATGCGCCGGACGCCTTCGCCGGCTCCGAGATCGGGGAATTCGGGGACAGGCAGGATCAAACCGCCCGTTCCAGGCGATTGGCTCGGTGATGGACGACCTGGCCCCGATCGACGACCTCGATGATCTCACCGCGATGGCCGGTGGCGAGCAGCTCGTCGCGGACCTGCGAGCGATGTTGGTGGGCGAGCCCGATCCCGTCGTCGCGCGTCGCCACATCGAGGCGATGGTGGCCGCGGCCCCGGGGCGCATCGCTCCGGTCAGGTCCATATCCGGGGGCCGCAAGGCGCTCGTGGCGACCGGCCTGGTCTCAGCAATGGTGCTGGGGTCGGCCGGCCTCGCCGCCGCCGGCCAGCTCCCGAACCCGGCGCAACGAGCGGCGGCGGCGATCGCCCGCCCGTTCGGCATCGACCTGCCCCGGCCCGACCACGCCCCACCTGCCGCCGACGCGGACGACGACCGGTCCGACGACCCCACCACCACGGCGACCACCCCGACGACCCCCTCGTCGGTGGATCCCCTGGCCGAGGGCGACTCGAACGACGACGGCCAGGGCGAGCACCCGCAGGTGCCGCCGGTGGCCTCCGACGGTGGTTCGACGCGCGGCGGTCCCGACTCGGGTGACCGTGGCGGTCAGACCACCCCGACGACCCGCGACGGCGGGGACGACTCCTCCGGCGGGGACGACTCGTCAGGTGGGGACCGGGGTCACGGCACGACCACGACGACCCGCGATCACGGCGGGACCGACGGAGGGGGCTCCGGCGACGGCGGAGGCGGCGGAGGCGGAGGCGGCGGCGGCGGAGGCGGCGGCGGAGGCGGCGGCGGCGGAGGCGGCGGAGACCACTGAGCCCGGCCGCGGCGGCGCCCGACCGGACGCCAAGCCCGGAGGGCGCCGGTAGCCTGCCCGACGTGCCGACTCTCGTGTGCTTCCACGCCCATCCAGACGACGAGACCACCTCCACCGGTGGCACCATGGCCAAGGCCGCCGCGGCCGGGCACCGGGTGGTGCTGGTCACGGCCACCCGCGGCGAGCAGGGCGATCCGGTCCCCGGTGTGCTGGCCGAGGGCGAGGAGCTGGCCGCGCGTCGGGTGCAGGAGCTGCACCGATCGGCGCAGATCCTGGGTGCCGAGCGCGTCGAGCTGCTCGGCTACGAGGACTCCGGGATGATGGGTGAGCCCAGCAACGACAACCCGGCCTGCTTCTGGCAGGCGGACGTCGACGAGGCGGCCGAGCGGCTCGTGGCCATCCTCCGCGAGGTCGAGGTCGACGTGCTCACCATCTACGACGACCACGGCAACTACGGCCATCCCGACCACATCCAGATCCACCGGGTCGGGGCGCGGGCAGCCCAGATCATGGAGCTCGAGCACGTCTTCGAGGCGACCATGAACCGCGATGCCATCCTGCGCAGCATCCGCGAGGGCTCGGAGCTCCTCGAGGCCATGGACGAAGCCGACCGTCCCCAGATCGACGAGAACACCGACATGGGATCGCCCGAGGAGATCATCACCCACGCCCTCGACATCTCCGAGTTCGTCATCGTCAAGCGCGACGCCATGCGGGCCCACGCCAGCCAGATCGCCGAGACCGACTTCTTCCTGGCCATGCCCGAGGAGGCCTTCGCGTCGGCGTTCGGCACCGAGTGGTTCATCGCCCACGGCAAGCCCCGACCCCCGGAAGCTCCCTTCGGCGACGACCTGTTCGCCGCCCTCGGCCAGGCCTGACGGCGACGACCTGATGGGAACGATCCGGGCGGCGACGGCCTGATGGCGACGATCCGGCTCGTGCGCCACGGCCAGGCAGCGGCCGGCTTCAGCGACGACCACGATCCCGGCCTCGACGAGGTCGGTGTCCTCCAGGCCAGGGAGATGAGCGCCGTGCTGGCGCCTCTCGGTCCGCTCCCGGTGGTGGTGAGCCCCTTGCGGCGCACGCTCGAGACGGCCCGGCCGCTCGTGCAGGCCTGGGGGGTGTCGGCCGCGGTCGACCGGCGCGTGGCCGAGATCCCGTCGCCCACGCGCGACCTGGCCGAGCGTGGGGCGTGGCTCAGGCGGGCCATGGCCGGCACGTGGGCCGACCTCGGTCCGGAGCTCGCAGGCCTGGCGCGACGAACTGGTGCAGGCCGTGGTCTCGATGCCCTCGGACACCGTGGTCGTCAGCCACTTCATCGCCATCAACGCGGTGGTCGGTGCCGCCATCGGCAACGATCGGGTCATGCACGTGTCGCTGGCCAACTGCTCGATCACCACCGTCGACACCTCGGGCGGCTCACTCGCCGTCGTCGACATCGGTCGCACCGCCGCCACCGAGGTCGGCTGATGTCGTCGGACGATCCCCTCGACCCGTTCGACCTCCCGGACGTCGCCGACCCGGTCGAGCTGCCGCGCTGGGTGCACACCGGCTACGCCCAACAGGTGGTGTTCGGCGTCGGATCGCTCGACCGGCTGTCCGACGTGCTCAAGGCCATCGGCGTCCGCCGCGCGCTGCTCGTGACCACGGCGGGCCGGGCGGCGTCGGACGAGGGCTCGCGGGTCACCCGGGCGTTGGGGCGCAGCCTGAGCTCGACCTTCACCGACGTCGAGTCGCACGTCCCGACCCCGACGGTGCAGGCCGCGGTCATGCAGGCCCGACGCGACGGCGTCGACGGCATCGTCTCGTTCGGCGGAGGCTCGACCGCCGACACGGGCAAGGCCGTGTGCTTCTTCACCGAGCAGGAGCAGGGCCAGCCCGGTGCCTCGTTCTCCGACCGACCGGTGCTGCCCCACGTGTCGATCACCACGACCTACTCGGGGGCCGAGCTCACGCCGTTCTTCGGCATGACCGACCCGGCCACGCGTCAGAAGAACGGCGCCGGCGGGCCCACCATCGCGCCGATGGCTGCGTTCTACGACCCCTCGCTCACCCTGTCGACCCCGGCTCGGGTCAGTGCCGAGACCGGGATGAACGCCCTCGCTCACTGCGTCGAGGTGACGTGGTCGCCCAACCGGACGCCAGAGGCCGAAGCCATCGCCCTGGCCGGCGCGGCCCGCATCGTCGACGCCCTCCCGAGGGTGGTCGACGACCCCGACGATCTCGGTGCCCGCACCGACATGCTCCAGGGCTCGATCCTCGCCGGGCGGTGCCTCCAGAACGCGTCGATGGGCGTGCACCACGGGCTGGCCCAGCTCGTCGGTGGGCGCACCGGCATCCCCCACGGCCTGTCGAACGCGATCATCCTCCCGGCGGCCATGGCCTTCAACGCCGAGGCGGTGCCCGGTGCGCTCGAGTTGCTGGCCCGGGCCCTCGGCGTCGCCGACGCCACCGCGGCGGTGGCCGCGTTGGTCGAGCGGCTCGGACTGCCCTCCCGGCTGAGCGACGTGGGCGTGACCGAGGACGACCTCGATGCCGTCGCCCGGCTCTCGCAGGGCAGCGGCAACGTGCGGGCCAACCCGCGGCCGGTCAGTGAGGACGACGCCCGGGCGATCCTCGAGTCGGTGTACTAGGCCGCGTTCCAGGCCGCCTCTCGCCCGCGTCCCGCGTGCTCAGATCGTCCTGCGGCGGGTGAGGGGAGCGAGCTTCAGCACCAGGCAGAGCTCGTTGCCCTCGGGGTCGGCCACCACCCGGATGTGGACGCCGTCCTGCTCGTGGTCCGCGATCACCGAGCCACCGAGCGCCTCGACGCGGGCCGACGCCTCGTCGAGATCGGGGACCTCGAGGTCGACGTGCACCCGGTTCTTGCCCTGCTTCGGCTCGGGCACCTCCTGGAAGGCCAGAGCCGGTCCGCCCTCGGCGGCGGCCGTGAGCATGACGTACTGGTTCCAGCGCGCCGCCACCTCGACACCGAGCGCTTCGCTCCAGAACAGGCCGAGCCGGTCGGCGTCGGAGCAGTCGATCACCACATGCGAGAGACGTCCGACGGCGGCCACGGTCGCCGAGGCTAATGCTGGTCCGCGGCTCTGACGTCGTGGCGGCTCGACGCTCCGCCGGCCGTCCGAGGACCGTCACCCGAACGGCAGCGTGGGGTCGGTGTCGGGTCCGGGTCCGGGTCCGGGTCCGGGTGGGATCGGTGGTGGGGGGTTGGTGAGGTCGAAGGCGGTGAGGTGTTGGCCGACCTTGGCCCGCCAGGGGATCGATCCGGGTGGTGGGCGGGGTTGGCCGGGGGCTGGTGGTGGCGGGTACCAGTGCCATTCGTCGTCGACGCGTTCGAGGCGGGCCCCTTGGTGGGTCTTTTCGTGGTGGTGGACCTCACACAGGAAAGCGAGGTTGTCATAGGAGGTGGGGCCGCCTTTGGCGTGATCGTGGCGGTGATCGGCCTGGAGGTGGCCTCGGCGTTTGCAGCGCGGGACGACACAGCGTCGGTCCCGGGCCTGCAGGGCTTTGTCGAGAGCGACGCGGCGGTAGCGGGTCAGGGTGGCATAGGCCTTGATGTCGACCAGATCATGCACCAGGACATCGACCATGGCCTCGGGCAGGATCTGGCGGGCCACGTCGACGTTGATGGGCCCGAACCCGGGGATCTCACAGGTCTCACTCGCCGTCGCATAGCCGCGTTGGAGGGCGATGGCGTCGACCAGCACGGTCACGTTCCACTTGACCCGGCTGGGCCGCACCCCCAACAGCTCGTCGAGCTCGACGTCGACTGCGCCGGCCGGGGCGGGGGGACACTCGGTCGCGTCGGCGGACTCGCCGGCGGTGGCCGCAGTGCCGGTGGACTCGGCCCCGATCGCCGCAGTCCCGGTGGACTCGGCGCCGGTGGACTCGGTCCCGGTGGTGTCGGTGGACCTGGCCGGCACGGCCGGTGTGGCGGCGGCGGCCGTGGTGGGGCAGGTCAGGTCGAGGCCGAGGGCTTCGCCGGCGGCGGCCAACGCGGCGAGCACCCCGTCGGCGCGATAGGCGTCGTGGGGGTCGCGCAAGCCGAGTCGGCGGGCCCGTTCGAACACGGCCCGGGTGTAGGCGTCGACCACCGGCTTGATCCGGGCCCAGTCCTCCGGGGCGAACCGCGCCGCGATGGCCTTCATGTCGTCGTCGTCGAACTCCGACCACCGTCGCTTGGCCCGCACCCGGGCCCGCCGCACCGCCGGATCCTCCCCCCGACGGGCCGCCGCTTTCACCTTGCGGGCCCGCTCCTGGGTCTCGGCCAGATCGTGGCTGGAGGTGGCGGTGGCCACCAGAGCCATCCTCGGCCGAGGGATCCAAGACGACGGCCGCGGCGATCTCGCTCGGCTTCGCCGACGGAGAGATCGCCCTGCTCGAACGCCGCCGACGGCCGCCGGGCACTGGTTCAACCGGCGGGCGGTGTCGATGGCCCGCTTGGCGTCACCACGCGAGCTGCCGTTCACCCGAGCCAAGCAGTCATCGCGACGACACCGAACTGCCGCGGCAGGCTGTGGCACTCCTCCACCCGCGCCGCGAACCCCGCCTGCTTGGCCTGCAACCGGCGCACCACCTTGGCCAGACCCTCAACGGCCACCGCCGCCTCCGCCCCCGTGTACAGCGCCGGATCAGTGACATCGCACCACCCCCCGACCACCCGCCCGACCTCGGCCAGCGACATCGTCGGGGCGGAGGTGGGGGCTGCGCTGGTCACCTCCACCACCCTACACAAACACCCGTTCGACTGCAAGGGAAACCACGGAAAGATCATGAGATCTCCCAGAGTACCCGAGAGGTCACCGACCGTGGACGCGCCAGCCAGCGGCCACCCGACCAGCAAATCAGCCGCCTTCCGTCGCCGAATCTCGAGTTCGTCGGGCCCCAGCGTCGACGACCTACGACGACGACGTCAGATGGCGAACTCGGAAACCTCGTGGGGGAGGGGCACGGGGAAGGCGTCGAGTCCGACCGAGCGGAGCCGGGCCTCGCCGACGTCGGGCGCGAGCTGCACGGGCCGCAGCGGCTGCTCCGTGGCGACCTCGTCCTCGACGACCCGCTTGGTCAGCGTGGTGGCGGCCAGGCCGACCATGGCCCGCCAGAAGTCCCAGCCGGGCTCGCCCACCCCTGCGTTGGTCAGCTCGTCGATGAGGGCCACGACCTGCACGCGCTTGACCAGGTGGTAGTTCGCGCCGACGGCGCTCTGGAGGTCGAGCTCGACCACCCAGGTGTCCCCACCCGTGAGGTAGGGGCCCTCACGCCATTCGATCCGGTACCTCGCCATCTGCACGTTGTAGCCGCGCCGAGCCGGTTTTGCGACTGTGAGTATCGGGACGACCCGGCCCGGCGGTCCTTCGAGGGACGACCCGGCCCGGCCCGGCGGCCCTTCGGGGTGCGGGAGTACCCTCGCACGCATGGACGAAACCGGTGACTCCACCATGCTCGACGGTCGCCCACGCTGGCGTGGGATCAACCACCTGGCGCTCGTGACACCCGACATGGACGGCACGGTCCGCTTCTACCACGGGGTGCTCGGCATGCGGGTGGTGGCCTCGCTCTCGAACGGCCCGATGCGCCACTACTTCTTCGAGATCGGTGACCAGAACACCATCGCCTTCTTCGAGTGGGACGGCGCCGACGTCGACCCGAACGGCGTGACCAAGCCGGCCGGGATCCCGCCGACCTTCCCCACCCAGTTCGACCACATCTCGTTCAACCTGCCCGACGAGGATGCGCTGCTCGCGCTGGCCGATCGCCTGCGGTCGTTCGACGTCGAGGTGACCGAGGTGGTCGACCACGGCTTCCTGCACTCTGTCTACTTCACCGACCCCAACGGCATCGCCCTCGAGGCCAGCTGGTGGGTGGTCGACCCGACCGGCCGGAGCTGCCACCTACGACGGCTCGGCCGGCCTGTTCACCGACAGCGATCCGGTGCCGGCCCTGCGGGAGCTGGCCGCCACCGGCGAGGTGGACTGGACCCCGACGACCCAGCTCGTCGACGCCGGCGCCGACCCGGCCTGATCCCGTCTCGACGCCGCGCGTGGAGAACGGCGCACGGGAGACCTGGCCGATCAGGCGATCACGCGCTTCTTGAAGCCGCGGATGCCGGTGGCGGCCAGCAGCACCGTGAAGCCGATCACCACCGGGTAGATGGCCCACAGCGACATGTGGGCATGGTCGGTGAGCGCGGCGCGGAAGCCCTCGCTGATGTAGACGAGCGGGTTGACCAGCGACAGGATCTGCAGCCACCGGATCGGCTCCAGCGCCTTCCACGGGTAGTAGATGCAGCCCAGGAACGTGATCGGGCATCACGACGACACCGAAGAGCATGGGCACGGTGCGCGGGTCGAAGAACGGTGCCGAACGTCAGGCCCGAGCGCGGCGCGACATGACGCAGGCCGAGCGGCACCAGGGTGAGCGAGGACGAGCCAGTGGATGTGCAGGTGCACGGGCGTGGCCGGCACGATGCGCGGCGATCGGGAACACGATCAGCGCGGCGAGCAGGCACTGCAGCGCGCCGGCCACGATCTTCTCGACCGCCACCATCTCGACCGGCAGCGGAGCGAGGACGCGGTCCTCGATCTCGCGGGTGAAGCCGAACTCCTGCACCAGCGGCAGGGCCACGGCCTGGATGCCCTGGAAGAGGATCGACGCTGCCCGAGCACGCCGGCGACGAGCAGCGTCGAGAAGGTCGGCGCCGCCCTGCGGCGCCGCCCACGCCCTGGCCGATCTTCGGGAAGACGTAGGTGAACACGAAGACCAGCAGGAACGGCTGCAGGATCGTGCGGGGCAGGAACTCCTTGAGGTTGTGCGGCCAGCACGTAGGCGTCGCGCGCGAGCAGGGCCCGGAAGGCCGACCAGCCCGACGGCTCGGCGTCGGTCGAGCGGGCGGCCTCGGGGCTCGACTGGGCGGTGGACGAGTTCGGTGGTGGTCATTCGCGCAGGTCCTTCCCGGTCAGCTTGATGAACACGGTCTCGAGGGTGGGTTCGGTGACCGAGAGGTCGGTGACGACGTGGCCGTGCTCGTCGGCGACCTGCACGCACGGCGGGCAGCACGCCCTCGGCGCCCTTGCACGCCGAGGATCGATCTTGCCGTCGACGACGGTGGCCTCGGTGGCCCCGCCGACCTCGGCCACGAGCAGGTCGGCGACGGGGCGGGGTCACCGGCGACGGTAGACCAGCGACCACGGTGTCGATGCCGGTGGACGTCCTTCAGCTCGGCGGGCGAGCCGAGGGCGAGCATCCGGCCGTGGTCGACGATGGCGAGGCGGTTGCAGAGCTGGTCGGCCTCCTCCATGTAGTGCGTGGTGAGCAGGATCGTCTGGCCGTCGCCGTGGAGCTCGCCGAGGATCTCCCACAGGGCGATGCGGCTCTGCGGGTCGAGCCCGGCGGTCGGCTCGTCGAGGAAGAGGATCGACGGGTTGTGCATCACCGCCCGGGCCACCATCAGCCGTTGGGCCATGCCGCCGGAGAGGGCCAGCACCGGCGCCTTGGCCCGCTCGGCTGAGGCGGAACTGCTCGAGCAGCTGGTCGGACCGGGCGCGGCGACTGCTTGGCCGACATGCCGAAGAACCGGCCGTGGAAGTAGAGGTTGTTCCACACCGACAGCGAGCGGTCGAGCGTGTTCGTCTGCGGCACCACGCCGATGAGGCGCTTGGCCAGGGCGGGGTGGGCGACCACGTCGATGCCGCCGACGAGGGCCCGCCCGCTGGTGGGGATGACCCGGGTGGTCAGCATGCCGGCCGTCGTGGTCTTGCCGGCGCCGTTCGGGCCGAGCAGGCCGAAGATCTCGCCGCGGTCGCACGGTGAGGTCGAGCGTCGTCGACCGCCCGGATGTCGCCGGGGTAGACCTTGGTGAGCTGCTCGGCCCGGATCACCTCGTCGGTGGCCGGGACGGCTGCGGGTGGGCTCTGTGCCTGCAGGGGACTGGTCATGCGACTTCCGTTTCGCTGGAGGTGGAGCTCGAGGTGGACGTGGTCGTGTGGGCGCGCAGTCGGTCGAGCACCGACAGGAAGACGCGCTCCTCGCGTTCGGTGATCAGGGCGCGGAGCTCGCCGTCGACGCCTCGGGCGATCTCGGCCAGCGCGGCGAAGTGCTCCCGCCCCGCCGGGGTGAGCGAGATGCGGGTGACCCGGCGGTCCCGAGGGTCGGGGTCGCGGCGGACGAGGCCGTCGGCCTCGAGCCGGTCGAGGTGGCGCACCAGGGTGGCGCCTCCGATCGACATGCTGCCGGCCAGCTCGCTCTGGCTCGGCGGCTGCTCGGATGCGGCCGCGTGCTGCAGCAGGATCCAGTTCGCCAGGCTGCTGCCGTGGCGGGCGAAGGCGTCGTCGACCCAGGCCCGCACCGCCTTGGCGGTGAGGGCGAGCTCGCGGCCGATCGCCGGGGCCGACGGCGGCCCGGGTCGCTCGGTGGACGGCTTCGGAACCATTGGTCGACAATCTATTCGCATACGAATGATTTGTCCACCGACGTCGGACGACATCCGAAATCTGTGCACGAATCCACCGTATGTGTGGATTGGTGCACAGATTTCAGGCGGAGCAGGCGGGGCGGGTGGTCCGGGAGCCAGGGGTGCGGGTCAGGACTCGGGCGTGCGCTCGTAGCGCCAGCCGGAATCGACCATCCAGAGCCGGTGGCGCGGGCCGGGCCGATCCGGGTCGCCGTCGTCGTAGCCGGCATCCCCGTGGTACATCACGACCGCGCCACCCTCGACGCCGGCGAAGTGGGTGGCGAACCACTCGGGTGGACGGGCCGCCATGTCGTCGAGTGCGTCCCGGGTGCTCCGGTAGGTGGCGAGTTGCTCGAGGGTGATCCACGTCGGAGGTGAGAGCTCGATCTCGAGCGCGTTGCGGCGCCGCATGGCGTCGGCGGGCGTCATCCATGCGTGACCGTGGATCTCGCCCCCGTCGATCTGCACCGCGCCCTCGGGGGCGGGCCCGGCGAAGAAGTAGGTGAGGAAGCGCTTGGGCGCCATCGCCGGCGGCGTCCAGTGGGAGAACCACACCAGGGTCTCCGGGTCGACGATCAGGTCGGCCTCCTCCAGGGCCTCGCGCGCCGCGGCGCGGCGAGCAGCCGCTTCGAGCACCTCGGGGCGGTCGTCGGGTCGACCCCCGGGGTAGTCCTCGGGGTCGATGCGACCGCCCGGCCACACCCACATCCCGCCGGCGAACTCGAGCTTGGCGTTGCGTCGCAGCATCAGGCTCTCGAGGCCCCGATCACCGTCGCGCAGCAGCACGACCGTGGCCGCGGGGAAGGTGTTGGCGGCCGGCGCGTCGCTCATGGCCGGACCTTACGCCTCGACGGGTTCGACCCGGTGCCCGGACACGGCCGGGCCGGGCCACGTCGACGTAGCCTGCCGCCATGTCGACCGAGAGCGCTCCGGACCTCCACGGCCAGGTCATCGTCATCACCGGGGGCAACTCGGGCATCGGCAAGGAGGCGGCGGTGGCCCTCGCGGCACTGGGGGCGACCGTGGTGATCACCGCCCGCGACCCGGTCAAGGGCGAGGCGGCTCTTGCCGACGTGCGCCGGCGCTCGGGCAGCAGCACGGTCGAGCTGATGGCCCTCGACCTGGCCGACTTCGTGTCGATCAGGGCGTTCGCGGCCGACGTGCTGGTCCGCTTCGACCGGCTCGACGTCCTCGTGAACAACGCGGGCGGCATCATCTCCGACCGGCTCCAGACCGCTCAGGGGTTCGAGATGACCTTCGGGGTGAACCACCTCGGGCACTTCCTGCTGACCGACCTGCTGCGCGAGCGGCTGCTCGACAGCGCGCCGTCGAGAGTGGTCACGGTGGCCTCGCTGGCGCATCGCTACGCCTTCGGAGGGTTGTCGTTCGACGATCTCCAGAGCGACCTCGGCTACAGCTCGATGGACGCCTACGCCAAGTCGAAGCTGGCCAACATCCTGTTCAGCAACGAGCTGGCCCGTCGCCTCGATGGCACCGGCGTGACGTCGAACTGCCTGCACCCGGGCGGGATCAGATCCGGTTTCGGCCGGTCGCAGCACTCGAGCGGGATCGACCGGGCCGCCATGGTGATCGGCGCGCCGTTCCTGCGCTCGGCCAGGAGCGGGGCGAAGACCACCGTCTACCTGGCTTCTTCGCCCGACGTCGCCGGGGCCACCGGCGGGTACTACGTGCGGCGCAAGCTTCACCGACCCTCGAAGCGCGCACGCGACGAGGCCGCCGCCGCGCCGCCTGTGGGACGAGAGCGAGAAGCTGGTCGCCGGAGTCGGCGCATGAGGTTCCCGGGCGAGCAGGACCTGCTCGACGAGCGATCAGCAGTGCTGGTGACGCTCGCGTCGCTCACCGATGACGAGTTCGAGTCGGGCCCGACCCTCTGCAGCGAGTGGGCGCCCCGCGACGTGCTGGCGCACCTCATGGGCATCGACGGCGCGCTGGGGGAGTACGTCCGGGCCAGGGGCAACATCGCGCGGGCCAACGCCGAGATCGTCGAGCGGGCCCGATCGCGATCGCGCGACGAGCTCATGGCGGCGGCCGAGTCGTGGGCGACCCACCCGCCGATCACCACCCGCTCGGCCGCGGTGTTCCTCCTGGGCGACACCGCCATCCACCACCAGGACATCCTGCGCGGGGCCGGTCGGTCGCGGGACGTGCCACCGGCGTGCCGGGCGGCGATCCTGCGCGAGGGGGTCGTCCTCGGACCGCATCGCCTGCTGCGCTACCGCGTGGTGCCCGACGACGGTGGTCGCCCGATGGGCCGGGGGCAGGTGGTGCGGGGCTCCTCCGAGGCCCTGGGCATGTGGCTCGCCGGACGCACCTCGGTGGAGCCCGACCTGGTGTTCGTCCAGTAGCGCGGCCCGGTCGACCGCTACGCCAGGCCGATCCGCCGGAGCATCGACGGAGGCACACCGTCGTCGCCCCGGGCGAGCATGGCCGCCCGCTCGATGTTGATCTCGTCGAGGTGCCGATCGGTCCAGTCGTCCCACGGACCCTCGGGGATGCCGTTCGGGTCCCCCTCGGCGTCGACGCAGCACCAGAGGTAGGCCTGCAGGGCGAGCACGTCGTCGGCGCCGCCGAGAGGCCCGATGCCCGGCACGATCGTGGATGCCATGTCGCCCAGATCCCCCAGCGAATCGGCCCAGGCCCCGGGGTCGCCGTCGAAGGCGTTGGGCGTGGTCCCGAACGAGCACATGGCGCCCGCGAACAGCACGTCGGCCGCCGGCACCAGCAGCACCAGGTTCTGGGCCATCTGCCCGGAAGAGGGAACCGCGCAGACTCCGGTCGTGAGCCAGGCCGCGACGTCGACGATGTGCGAGATCGGACGGGTCGTGAACTCGTCGTCGAACTCGTCGCCCCAGTCGGGGAACAGCCTCCGGTAGCCCGCGGTGTTGGGCGGCTGGTCGAGCATGGCGCTGGTCAGCGAGCGGCCGTAGCGGGCGGCCATCCAGAACACCGACGACCCGCCCACGTACTCGATGTGGCTGCTGGTCAGCACGGCTCGTCGGATCGGGGCGCCCATCCCCGCGATCACATCGTGGAGCGGCTGGGCCTGCGATGGGGTGAGCAGCGTGTCGACGACGGTGGCGCCGTCGTCCTCGATCACGAGCCCGGCGTTGGCTCGGCCGTGCCCGTGAGGTTGCTGCAGCCACGCGAACACGCCGGGGCCGAGCTCGACGAGGTCGGCGCTTCCGTCGGTCGGCGGCATGTCGGGCACCTCGGCAGGCTAGCGACGTGATGGTGGTCCGGCGGCTACTGCGGTTCGCCGGCGATCGCCGCGATCGCGGCCGACAGCTCGGCGGTGGCCCAGTGCCCAGCCGAGCCCTTCTGGGCGAACCGGCATCCGCTGCCGCCGACGACGACGGACTCGAGCGGAGCGTCGACGTGCCAGAAGCCGACCACGTAGTAGATCCCGAAGTCCGCAGGGCAGGAGATCGGCGCGCTGGGGACGGGTCGGCCGGCGTCGACCGCGTCCACCAGCGCCGTGATCGCCGCCTCGTCCGTCACCGTGCCCGTCTGCTGGAGCTTGCCGACCTGCGGGGTGCCGTCGGACGACGGGGTGTTCAAGCCGCCATAGCGGCACACCGTCACGGACCGGACGGGGTCGCTTGCGACGAGTCGTTCAGGCGACGACGTGATGGCCGGGAACGACACGTCGATCGTGTTGCTGCAGACCAGCCCCGACGTGTCGCCGGCATCGGACATGGTCGGCCCCGTGGTCACCCGCTCGGTTCCGCCGTCCCGACGCGTGGCCACCACGCCGATCACGACGACGACAACGACGACCGTGACAGCCGCCAGCAGCACCCGTCGGCTCGACCGACGGGAGGTCACCGGAGCTCCCGGTCCCTGATGGCCCGAGGCCTCGGTCGATGCCTCGACCGCTCGGTGGGCCAGCGTGCGGAGATCTTCCTCGAGCTCAGCCATGGTCATCTCCTGCTCCCAGGTCCTTGCGGAGTCGTTGCAGCCCGCGTTCGACGTGGGCACGGACTGTGGATTCGGACTTCCCCTGGAGTCGGGCCACCTCGGCGGCGGACCACCCGCATCCGACGACGAGGAACACGTCGACCCGTTGTCGCTCCGGCAGCCGGGCGAGGGCGGCCGGGAGTCGCGGCTCGAAGTCCGGCAGCTCGGGCCCGGGCTCCGGGAACATCGCCGGCAGTGGGCGCCGACGCAGCCGCACGCTCGATCGGCCGACCTTGTAGAGGTAGCCAACCGGTGAGTCCATCTTCATCACCCGGTCGCGGTGGGCCCAGGCGTAGGCGAGCGCCGCGGCATGCGCGTCGGCGCCCCGTTGCGAGCCGACCGCTCCGACGAGCGCCTGTCGCAGGCGCGGCCCGACCTGACGGACGAACGCGTCGAAGCCCTGGTTCGTCGGTGCGGTCTCGGGATCCGTCGTGGGGGTCACGCTCGCCTCACCACTGATAAAGGCCGCGAGGCTCACGAACCCGCGACAACCGGACGGAACCTACGCTGCTGGGCCATGTCCCTGCAGCCGGTCATGACCGTCGCCGAGCTCAACGACTTCTTCGACTCGGAGTTCGAGGGCTCCGAGGGCAGCTATCGCGTGGAGCACGTCGAGTCGGGGCTGGTACGGGCCCGCCAGCGCCTGGAGAACCTCGGGCTGCGGCCGGGCGGCACCGTGTCGGGACCGAGTCAGATGAGGTTGGCCGACGGTGCCGCGTACGCGCTGATCCTGGCCCACATCGGGCCGGTCGCCCTCGCGGTCACCAGCAGCCTGAACATCGTGTTCCTGCGCAAGCCGCAGCCGGCCGACCTGATGGCTGACGCCGACCTTCCTCAAGCTGGGCCGCAAGCTGGCCGTCGTCGACGTGCGCGTGCGATCGGAGGGCAGCGACGACCCGATCGCCCAGGCCACGGTGACCTACGCCATCCCCTCGAGCGAGTGGGCCGCTACCCCCACCGAACTTGCGTAGATTTCCCGGCCCACGCACCGGTTTCCCACGCAAGTTCGGCGAGGTGGCGGTCAGGCGATCACCCCGGCCACGGTCGTGAAGCCGTAGCCGCGGGCCCGCAGCCCGTCGATGATCGCCGGGAGGGCGGCGCCGTCGGCCGAGCCCGAGCCGACGTGCAGCAACAGGATGGCCCCCGGCACCGCGCCGTCGACGCAGCGGGCGACGATCTGGTCGACCGGGATGCCCTTCCACCCGAGCGAGTCGATCGTCCACATCACCTCGTAGCCGTAGCCGGCGGCGCCGACGTCGGCCTCGACCGAGGCATCGGTGTCGCCGTAGGGCGGGCGGAACCACGGTCGGCCCGTTGCCCCGAGCGGACCGAGCACCGCTTCGGTACGGGCAAGTTGATCGATGCGCTGGGCGCGGTCGAGGGGAGCCTTCCCGGTCGAGTAGCCGGTGAACGACGGGTGGTCGTAGCTGTGGTTCAGCACCTGATGGCCGTCGGCGACGATGCGCCGGACCAGGTCGGGGTGCGCGGCGGCCCAGGCACCGGTGAGGCCGAAGCTCGCCCGGATCCCCGCGGCCGCCAGGGTGTTGAGGATGGCCGTCGTCGACCCGGCGTCCGAACCGGCGTCGAAGGTCAGCGCCACGTCCATCCGGTTCGGGTTGCCCCGGCGGATCTGCACGGCCGGCCCGCCGGTTGTGGGCGGGTTCGTCGGCGGGGTGCTCGACGGCGGGGGCGGCAGCGTCGTGGCGCCCGGTGCGGTCGTCGGAACCACCGGCACGGTCGTCTCGGTGGTGATCGTCGTCGCGTCGGCTCCCGAGCCGGGGCCCGAGTCGTGGCCGCATGCGGCCGTGACCACGATCAGCGCGACGAGCACCAGGGCGAGCGTGACCGAACGGGGTCGCCGTCGCTCAGCACGCATTCAGTTCGACCTGCCAGCCGGTGCCGGCCTCGTAGGTCGCCTTGAAGAGCATCCCGCCGACATCGCCGTCCCACGCCCCGATGCCCGTCTCGGTGTCCGGGGGAACGTAGTGCCAGCTGACGGGGTCCAGCTTGGTGAGCCGCGGGCCTCCGCAGCTGTCGCACCCGTAGTTCCCCACATGGACGACCATCAGGTAGACGGCGACCTCTCCCGCGGCGTGGGAATCGGGTGCCGCCACCTCGATCGGCGGCAACGACGCGGCCAGCGCCTCGGCCGACGCGAGGTCGGTGGCGAACTGGGCCGCCGCTTCGGAACCGTTGTGCAGGCAGTTCAGGAGGTCGCTGCCGTCCATCGACGCGATCTGCCCGTCGGGGCCGGTGATCGGCAGCGTCCCCGGCACGGCAGAGCTGTCCAGGCGCCCGACGATGCTCAGCGCGGCGTCGCGCGAGGTGAGGTCGCTCTGCACGACGAGGACCTTCTCGAGGAGGTCGGGAGGGAGTCCGGCCGGGATCTCGGCGGCAGCCTCCTCCGCCTTCACCGCGTTCGCGGCGTCGACGGTGGCCTGATCGATCACGATCTTGTCGGTCGCGATCCCGCCGTTGACCAGGTCCGCGGCGTGCTTCAACCGCGCGTCGACGCGCTGGGCAGCCGCGAAGTAGTCAGCCAGGTCATCGGCGGCCGTGGGGGTGGCGACGGGCGCCGAGGTGCCCGAGGTGCCACTGGCGGGCTCGGTGCTGGTGGTCTCGGTCGAGACCTGTTGATCGTCCTTGCTGTTGCGACCGATCACCACCCCGATCACCGCCGCGAGGATCGCGACCGCGGCGACGGCCACGACCACCTGCCAGGTGTGCCACCGCCGAGGGGCCGGTTCCGGCCCGGCGCCGTCGTTCGTCCCGACCGCGTCGCCCGGTCCGCCTGCTCCGCCTGCTCCGCCTGCTCCGCCTGCTCCGCCTGTTTCCATCGTGTCGCTCCCACGCTCGTTGGGTTGCTGCACCCATCATGAGCACCACGGAACCGCGGGACGACAGGGCCGGAGGTCCTCTCACGGAGCGTGCGCGGGCGACGCGCCGGCGACGAACGCGCCCAGCTACGAGAGGAGCTCGGGATGCTGGGCCCGCACCATGCGGCGGATGCCGTCGTGCCAGTCGACCGTCGTCGGGCCGAGCAGCTCGAGCCGCTTGGTGTTGTCGACGGTGACGCCACCGATCGTGCCCTCGGTGACGTCGAACGTGGCCTCGATGCCGACCATCTCGGCCATGAGCTTCACCCAGTCCTCGAGGTCGACCTGCTGGTCGCCGCCCCAGTTCACGATCGTCGCCGGCACGTTGGCCGCGTCGAGCAGCCCCGGGATGCTGGCGATGATGTCCTCCTCGTGGATCGGGTTGAACAGGTTGGGCCGATCGGGGTGCACCATCACCGGCATGCCGGCGAGGAGCATCTCGAGCTGGAAGGCCGGCCAGCCGCCGTTGTCGCCGTAGGGGACGTTGAGCCGGGCGATCGTGGTGGGTAGGCCGAGCTGGCGGGCCTCGGTGCGCACCACCGCCTCGGTCGCGATCTTCGAGATCGAGTACGTGGGCAGCATCACCCGGTGGTTGTCGCCGAGCGGGTCGGTCTCGACGAGCTGGTGGCTGCCGGCGTGCTGGTAGACCCCGGTCGACGAGCAGTGGAGGAACGCGGTCGCCGACCGGCAGTGCGCCATGAGCAGGCCGGTCGCCTCGGCGTTGCCGCGGAGGTCGACCTCCCAGCGGTTCGACTTCACGACGGCGAGGTTGATCACGTAGTCGACGTCGTCCGGAACGTCGCCGAAGTCGCCGGCGGCGAGGTCGACGGGGATGCACCTGACGCCCAGCCCCTCGAGCTCGGCCTTCACCTCGGCGTCGCGGAACCGGGCGATGCCGATCACCTCGTTGGCGGCGGCCAGCGCCCGGGTGACGGGGAGGGCGACCTGCCCCGCAGGCCCGGTGATCAGGATCTTCTTGCCAGCGAGCTGGTCAGCCACGGTCTTCCCCCACGTCGATTCGACAAACGAGAACCTGTTCTCGTTTTGGGCACCGTAGCCGGATGGAGAGCGGTCGGCTGCTAGGGTGCCCGGGTTCGACTGATCGTCACCCGCGCGCAGAGGCATGCGTGGGCCCTCGTCACGAGCGGCCGGTGCCGGCGCCCGATCAGCCACCTGGCCTGCGGCCTGCCTCTTCCGCTGCCCTCTTCACCCCGCCGGACGATCCGCGTCCCGCCGCACCAGGAGCCCCCCGTGTCCCGTTCGTTCGCCGATCTCGGCGTCCCCGCGCCCATCGTCCGATGGCTGTCCGCCCAGGGCATCACCTCGGCCTTCCCCATCCAGGAGATGACCCTCCCCGACGCCCTCGCCGGCCGCGACCTGTGCGGCAAGGCCCCCACGGGCTCGGGCAAGACCATCGCCTTCGGCATCCCCATGGTCGCCTCCGTCGGCGAGGGCGAGCCCCGTCGGCCCAAGGGCCTGGTGCTGGTCCCGACCCGTGAGCTGGCCTCGCAGGTCCGCGACGAGCTCGCCCTGCTGGCCGGGCCCCGCGGCAAGCACATCGAGGCCTTCTACGGCGGCAACGGCTTCGGCAAGCAGCTCAACGCGCTGCGCCGCGGCGTCGACATCGCGGTGGCCTGCCCGGGTCGCCTGATGGACCTCATCAACCGGGGCGACATCAAGCTCGACGCCATCGAGTTCGTGGTCATCGACGAGGCCGACCGCATGGCCGACATGGGCTTCCTGCCCGAGGTCCGCAAGATCCTCGACCTCACCCCGAAGGATCGCCAGACCCTGCTGTTCTCCGCCACGCTCGACGGCGACATCGACGTGCTGGTGCGCAACTACCAGCGCAACCCGTCCCGCCACGAGCTGGCCAAGGACCCGACCGACGGCGCCCGGGTGACCCACCTCTTCTGGAACGTGGCGCGCGACCAGCGCGTGCCGCTGTGCGCCAAGATCATCAGCTCGGCCGGGCCGACCATCGTGTTCTGCCGCACCAAGCGCGGTGCCGACCGGGTCGCCCGCCAGCTCGAGCAGACCGGTCTGCGCACCGCGGCCATCCACGGTGACCGCTCGCAGTCCCAGCGCGAACGGGCGCTCGAGTCGTTCCACCGCGGGCAGATCGACGCGCTGGTCGCCACCGACGTCGCCGCCCGCGGCATCCACGTCGACGGCGTCTCGGCGGTCGTGCACCTCGATCCTCCGGCTGACGAGAAGGACTACGTGCACCGCTCGGGCCGCACCGGCCGGGCCGGCGCCGAGGGCGTGGTCGTGACGTTCGTGGCTCCCGAGCTGCGCAAGGACGTCACCCGCATGCAGAAGATCCTGAAGATGCCCCAGGGCATCACGTCGCCCGATGCCGACGGCCTCCCCGTGCTCGAGCGCCCGGTCCGCAAGCCCCGATCGGTGGCGCCGCGTCACGACGACGATCGCCCGGCTCGCTCAGGTGGTCCCCGTCGCGCCAACGCCCCTCGGCGTGGCGCGGCGACCGGTCGACGCAACGGCGCCTCGGCCGGCCACGCCGGCGGACCGTCCTCGACGCGTCGGGCTCAGTCGTCCGACCGCCCACGCTCCGATGGTGAGTCGCGGGGCCAGAAGCCGGCGAAGCCGGGGAAGTCGTCGCCGTCGTCCGCGGGTCGTCCGGCCGACAACCGCAAGTCCCGTCGGGCGCACCTCCAGCCCGGAGGCACCGCAGCCGGCGCGTCGGCCGGATCGTCGAGCCGGCCGAGTCGCGGCTCGAAGCGGGCCGGCGCCCCCAATCCTGACAAGGGCAAGCGCCGTCAGCCCAGCCGTCCCCGCTAGTCGCGCGGGCGGTAGTAGGGCCGGCCGACGGCCTCCCACTCCTCGTAGAGCTGCAGGAACTCCTCGCCGAAGAACGGGTCCTGCCCTCGCAAGGGCATGACCGCGCGGCGGATGGTGAAGTCGAGCGGCGCCAGCGCGATGGCCTGGTCGAAGTGGGCGTCGGCCGCCTCGATGCGACCGTCGCGCCGGAGCTCGAGCGCGATGCGGAACTCGAGTCGGGCTCGTTGCTCGTCGTCGGTCGGGGGCATCTGGTGGGCCCGCACGTCCTCGGCGTCCTCGAGCGGGAGCTCGCCCTCGGTCACCCAGCGGCGCAGGGCGTCGAGGTGCGGCCCCGAGTCGATGCCGTGGAACTCCTTGAACTGATCGTCGCTGAAGGCGACGTCGTTGGGCCGCACCACCTGGTCGTCCTCGTCGATCCAGATGACGGTCGGGACGTTGACCAGGCTGTAGCGCTCGGTGATCACGTGGTCGCGGTCGAGCAGCACGGGGAAGCTGGCCTCGGCTTCGGCGACCCATGGCCGCACGGCGTCGGGGTCCTCGTCGACGGCCACCGCGATCACCGAGAGTCCCTGCGGCGCGAGCTCCCGGTTGATCTGCTCCCAGCTCGGCAGGTCGTAGCGGCAGCCGCACCACGACGAGAACGCGACCAGCAGCTTCTTGCGACCGGCGAAGTCGGCCAGGGACACGGGGTCACCGTCGATGGTGTCCACCGTGAAGTCGGGCGCCCGCAGGGTGGCCATCTCCTCCGATCGACGCGACGCGCTCGGGCCCAGGGCAGCGATGCGCTCGGCCGCGTCGATCACGAGCACCTGGTCGGTGAGCCGGGCGAACACCGCAAGATCGAGGCGGCCGTCGTCGACCAGCTCGGGCCACATCGACGTGGGCACGCAGACGGCGCCGCGGCACAGGCCCTCGGGCTTGAGGGCCCAGCCGGTGGCGGTCGAGAGCTGATCGGGAGCGACGAGCACCCGGTCGTCGGCGAGGTCGGCCTCGACGGTGGTGGTGCGGTCGTCGCAGATGAGGGTGAGGGTCTCCACGGCGGCACCTTAGGCCGGGAGATCTGAAGGCTCGGGCTGACGCTCCGCGTCAGGCCCGGCCTTCGGAATCGGGGGCGCGCCGCCGATGGGTGTCGTTGGCATGGAGACACGGGACGCCAAGTAGTGTTCGGCCGATGGCCAGCGGCTCGAAGAAGAAGAATCGGAACAAGAAGCAGCAACGCAAGCCGCACAAGCCGCTGCCCAAGGTGGGAACGCCCGCCGACAACGCCTACCGGATGCACGAGAGCCAGGAGGACCTGCTCGACTTCGGGCTGGCCCGACCCAAGCGCGGCCCCATGAACATCGTGGTGATCGTCGCCGTGCTGGCGTTCCTGGCCCTCGGCCTGCTCGCCCTGCTGCTCCTCACCTGAGGTTCCCTGCAACAGCTGCGCTCCGTGGCGCATCGTTGTGGGTGTGAGCGAGCGCCTGGGGTCGGGTACGGAGACGCCCTCGGCTGACGCGCTCTTCCGGGTCGAGCGTGACGGGATGGTCCGCCTGGCCGTGCTGCTGGTGGGATCGAGGACGGTCGCCGAGGAGATCGTGCAGGACAGCTTCTCCGTGGTGCTGCAGCGGTGGGACACGCTCGACAAGCCCGGGGCCTACCTGCGCACGGTCGTGGTGAACGGCTGTCGCATGGCGCTGCGCCGCCGCGAGACCGAGCGCCGCCACCGCGACCTCGATCCGCCGTTGCCGGTGGAGTCGCCGGCCGAGCTCGTCGAGCTGCACCAGGCGCTGGCCGCGCTGCCCGAGCGCCAGCGGGTCGTGGTCGTGCTGCGGTACTTCGCCGACCGGACCGACGCCGAGATCGCCGAGACGCTCGACTGCCGGCCGGCCACCGTCCGGTCGCTGGCCCACCGTGGCCTCGCCCGACTGAGGAAGGAACTGGCATGAGCACTGACACGTTCTCCGATCTCGAGGCCCGGCTGCGTGATGACCTCCCTCGTCTGGCCGACGAGCTCCTCTCGGTCGACTCCGATCGGCCGGCTCTCGGCGACGCCCGAACGCTCGAGCCGGCCGGCGCGCCTCGCGGCTCGCGTCGGTGGCTCGTTCCCGTCGCAGCGATCGCCGCCGCGGTCCTCGTGCTCGTCGGCGTGGTGGTGGCCGTGCGGGCCGGCGATCACCGCGGCGTCGGTCCCGTCGACGTCGGGCCCGCCCCGGTCGAGGCCGGATGGGCGCCGATGGCGACGTCGCCCCTGAGCCCACGGGAGGCCGCCGTCTCCGTGTGGACCGGCACCGAGGTGATCATCTGGGGCGGCCGGGTGGGGAACATGGCGCTGCTCGACGGCGCCGCGTACAACCCGGCCACCGACACCTGGCGGACGATCACCCCGAATTCGTGGGGGCACCCCGGCGCCCACGCGGTGTGGACCGGCACCGAGATGGTCGTGCTGGCCAAGAACGGTGGCGCGGCCTACGACCCCGCCACCGACACCTGGCGCGACCTGCCGCGGCTCGACGACGGCAGCGGCTCGTTCCTCGCCCCGGTGTGGACCGGCGACCAGCTTCTCGGGACGGGCGTGCAGGAGGTCGACGGCGAGCTGCAGATCGCGGTGTGGTCGCTCGCCTCGGACGGCGGCAGCTGGCACCTCGAGGGCGTGAGCTCGTCTCCCGGTGGGGTGCCCGATACCCAATACCTCACCGCGGTGTGGACCGGCCAACAGGCGGTGGTGTGGAACGGGCTCGCACAAGGTTGGGGATTCACCCCTGATTCTGGAGCCGTGGCGAACCTGCCCGTGCTCACGCCTCTGGGGTCGGGCCATCTCACCGACTCGATCGCGGTGGTCGTCGACGGGGGCCTGGCGGCCCTCACCACCGAGCAGGGTGTTCTGCGCACCGACGACCGATGGACCGCGGGCTACGGCCCCTCAGCTCCGACGGCTGGCTGGTCGTGTCCTCATACGATCAGTCCGAAGCCCGCCGTCCGGCGGTGGCGGTGGTCGTGGGCGAAACGGTCCTCGTCCTGCCCGCCGACAGCTCGCCGCTCCAGGTAGATGCCCAGACCGGTGAATGGACGAGGATGGCGGACTCGCCGATGCCGCCCGGTGCGTTCCGCTCGGTGGTGTCGACCGGCTCCGAGGTCGTGCTCTGGGGCGGTGCCCTCAGTCCGGCTGGCGACGTGACCGCGGCAGGCTGGAGGTGGCATCCCGGAGGGTGACCTGATTCTCGTCTGCGGGTTGCTTAGCCTGCCGACGGACGGGAGGCGTGCCATGGCCATCGTGTTGCACCACACCATCATCCGGTCGCGCGACAAGCAGCGGTCGGCGGCGTTCTTCGCCGATCTGCTCGGGCTCGAGGTGGGTGACCCGGTCGGGCCGTTCATCCCCGTGCGGGTGAACGACGACCTCACCTTCGACTTCGACGACCGGTTCGAGTTCGTCCTCGGGCACTACGCCTTCCTCGTCGACGACGAGACCTTCGATGCCGCGCTGGCGCGCATCGAAGGCTCGGAGATCGAGTACGGCTCGGGCCCCGGGCGGGGCAAGGACCGCCAGATCAACCACCTCGGGGGTGGTCGCGGCGTCTACGTGATCGACCCCGACGGCCACAGCTACGAGGTCTTCACCGCCGTGCCGACCTTCTCGCCCGAGGGGCTCACGCCCGACGGCCACACGCCCGACGGCCACACGCCGCCACACGGCCAGGCGCCGGCGGGACACCTCGGGGCTGACCGGGGGTCCGACGAAGCTCAGTCGAGCACGGCCAGCTCGAGCTGCTCGAGCCGCTCGGGCTCGGCGATGACGTCGAGCTCGGTGATGATCCCGTCCTCGATGGTCGGCACGAGCACGAGGCGGAGGCGCCCGGCCGGGGCGACGACGATGCCGGGCGCGCCGTTGACCAGGGCGGCCCGTGCCGTGGTCGCCCGGTGGACGAGGGCCTGGCGGGCCACGAGCTCGGCGCCCCGCACCTCGGTCGGCGCGCCGGCGGGCACGGCCTGGGCGTCGGCCCGCAGCACGACGTCCGGATCGAGCACGGCGAGCAGCGCGTCGAAGTCGCCGCCGCGGGCGGCGGCCAGATAGGCGTCGACGACCTGGCGCTGCCGGGCCAGGTCGGGCTCGGGCAGCGCCGGGCGGCCCTGCACCCGGCGCCGGGCCCGGCTGGCCAGCTGGCGGGTGGCCGTGGGGGAGCGGTCGACGATCGGGGCGATCTCGTCGAAGGGCACGGCGAACACGTCGTGCAGGACGAACGCCAGCCGCTCGGCCGGCGGGAGGGTGTCGAGCACGACGAGGAGCGCCAGGCCGACCGAGTCGGCCATGAGCGCCTCCTGCTCCGGATCCCCCGTGGTCGGGCCGGTCCGTGAGCCGACCGACGGCTGCTCCGGCGGCAGGGGTCGCGAACGCATCCTCCCGCCGGGACGTCCGGGTGCGCAGCATGTCGAGGCAGACCCGGCCGACGACGGTCGTGAGCCACGCGGCCAGGTTCCGCACCTCACTGGTGTCCGACCGGCTGAGGCGCAGCCACGCCTCCTGCACCGCGTCGTCGGCCTCGGTGAGCGAACCGAGCATGCGGTACGCCACCGCCCGGAGCTGGGGTCGGTTGGTCTCGAACTGCTCGGCCAGGAGATCGATCTCGGTCATCTCGTCACGTTCCTTCGTCGCGTTCCGTCGAGCAGATCGACGGAAGGGAGCGGCCCGATGTGACGGCGTCGTCCCCGACCCCTCCGACGGACCGAACCACGAACACAGGAGAAGCGACATGGAAGCACGTATGCCGAACCCGGCGATGGTCGTCCCCGACGCCATGCCCGCGCTGCAGGCGCTCGGCAAGAGCCTGAGCAAGGCCGGCGTCCCCGAGTCGACCCTCGATCTCGTCTACCTGCGGGCCAGCCAGATCAACGGCTGCAGCGTGTGCGTCGACCTGCACGCCGGCGCGGCCCTGAAGGGCGGCGACACGGTCGAGCGGGTCATCGCCGTGGGCGCCTGGCGCGAGACGCCCTACTTCAACGACGCCGAGCGGGCCGCCCTGGCCCTGGCCGAGAGCGTGACCCGGCTCGACGACCGGATCGACGCCGTCCCCGACGACGTGTGGGACGACGCGACCGACCACTACGACGAGCAGGCCCTGGCCGCGCTCGTCCTGGCCATCGCGACGGTGAACCTCTGGAACCGACTCAACGCCACGACCCGCCAGATCGCCGGCGCCTGGGCCGCCTGACCGGCCCCTCCCGAGCCCTGGCCGGCCCGCCCGCCCTTCCTGTCCCTCCAGCGACGTGAGCGACGTCGCTGGAGGGACAGGTTCCGCCCGGTGGGCTCGTCGGTCGTCGATCAGAGGGTGGTGGAGATGCCGCCGTCGACGGGGATCACCGCGCCGGTGAGGTAGGCGCCCGCCCTCGAGCTGAGGAAGATCGCGGTGCCGGCCATGTCGTCGGGCTCGCCGATGCGGCGCAGCGGGCACGAGGCGATGATGCCGTCGCGGAAGGCGTCGAGGGTGGCGGCCATCATCTGGCTCTCGAACGGTCCCGGAGCGATGGCGTTGACGGTGATGCCGTCGCGGGCCAGGCGCTTGGCCAGCACCTTGGTGAGGTGGTGCACCGCCGCCTTGCTGGCCGAGTAGGAGTAGGTCTCGAGGTCGGGCACGTGCAGCCCGTCGATCGAGCCGATGTTGATCACCCGGGACGGGTCACCCGGCTTCGACGCGGCCGCCAGCGCGGGCACGAGGTAGCGCGTGAGGTGGAACACGCCCTTCACGTTGAGGTCGAGCACGCGGTCCCACGCGGCGTCGGGGAACTCGGCCAGCGGAGCCCCCCAGTTGGCCCCTGCGTTGTTCACCAGGATGTCCAGCGATCCCTCACGCTCGGTGAGATCGTCGGCCAGGCGCTCGCACTCGTCGTGCTCGCTGAGGTTGGCCGGCACGGCGATGCACTCGCCGATCTCGGAGAGCTCGGCGGCGACCTGGTCGCAGACGTCGGCCTTGCGCGAGGAGATGTACACCTTGGCTCCGGCCTCGACGAACCCGCGGGCGATCATCAGTCCGATGCCGCGGCTCCCGCCGGTGACGAGCGCGGTCTTGCCTTCGATGGAGAACAGGTCGGTCATGGGCGGCGAGGCTAGGCCGCAGTCGACGGCTGCCGCTCCGTTCGCCACGGAGCGTGATTCTGAGCCCTCGTCAGGTCGAAGAGGCACGCGTCGCGATCCAGCACTAGCCTGCCCCCAGGGAGTAGCGGGCCAGGGAGTCGCGCCGACGCGTCAGGAGCGCGTCACAGCTGGCGGGAAGGCAGGTCAGGGCGTGCCGGCTGAGAAGCCCGCAGTGCAGCACGAATCACAGGGCGAGCCAGGGGCGACGAGGCTCTCGGCCACCCTCGCGCGCCACCTGGCCCCGCTCGCCTCGGTCTTCGACGCCACACCGATCGCCATGGCGGTGTGGTCGCTCGACGGGCGAGCTGGTGCAGGCCAACCCGGTGTTCCGCGACCTCGTCGACCTCCCGGTCGCCGCAGGTGCCGGGCCAGCGCTTCGAGTCCTTCGTCGACGCCGCCGATGCCGCCGACGTCCGGGCCAGCCTGCAGGACCTGCTCGAGGGCAGGCGCAACTACTTCGAGTGCGACTTCCGCTGCGCCCGGCCCGACGCCGAGCCCTACTGGGTGCGCACGATGGTCACCGCGGTGTACGGGCCGACCGGGCAGCCCGACTACCTGCTCTCGCAGGTGTTCGACTTCTCGAACCCGCGCACCAGCAAGACCCAGACCCGCCGTCTGGTCAACGAGACGCCGGTGATGCTGTGGCTCACCGACGCGGACGGGCTGGCCCCGGGTCGGCAACCGCACCAGCTTCGAGTTCCTGGGCATCGGCCCGATGACGACGACCTCGGCGAGGCGCTGTTCCGCGCCGTGCACCCCGAGGACCTCGACGAGGTGGCCGAGGGCATCGCCCAGAACGTCGCCGGACCGGGTGCCCGTTCGAGTTCACCGTGCGGGTGCGCGCGGGCCGACGGCGCGCTGCGCTGGCTGCACCACCGGGCCCTCCCGTTCTTCGACAGCGAGGGCGCGTTCGAGGGCTACGCCGGCGCCAGCCTCGACGTCACCGAGGCCGAGGAGCTGCGGCGCGAGCTCGACGACGTGCGCCAGCTGTTCCAGACCGTCACCGAGGCCGGCCCGCTCGCCGTGCTGCGCACCGATCGCCGACGGCAACATCGTCTACGCCAACGGCCGCTGGCCCAGCCTGCTCGAGGACGACCGCGCGAGCTCCCCGGCCTCAACTGGCGGTCGATCCTGGCGCCCGAGCACGTCGACGAGATCCTCACCCGCGGGCTGGCCGTCGATCAGCACACGCGAGCCGTTCACCGTGCGGGTGCGCACCATCGACCCCGACGCCGGCGTCGACGACATGTCGGCCGCTGGTCGCCCGACCAGACGTGGGCCGAGCTGCGCGGTCGCCCCGGTCTTCGACGAGGACGGCACGCACGAGGGCTTCGTGGCCACCCTCGCCGACGTCTCGGCCGAGGTCGCGGCCGGCACCCGGGCCGATCGCCTGGCCCGCGTGCTCGAAGCCGGGTCGGACTTCCTGATGATCGCCGAGCGCAACGGCGCCATCTCCTACGTCAACGACGCGGCGCAGCAGACCCTCGGCGTGCGCGGCTCGTCGGTCGGCGGGACGCCCAGCTTCCTGATGGACGTGCTCGACGCCGACTCGTTCGAGGCGTTCCAGGAGGTCGTCGAGCCGGCGCTGGCCGCCGACGGCATCTGGCGGGGCGAGCTCACGTTCCGGGCCCGGTCCGGCGCGCCGATCCCGGTGTCGGCCCTGTTCCTCGCCCACGAGAACCACCTCGGCCGGCTCGAGTCGATCTCGGCCGTGGCCCGCGACATCACCGACCTCAAGGACGCCGAGCGCCGCCTGCGCCAGCTCGCCACCCACGACTACCTCACCGGCCTGCCCAACCGGGTGCTGCTCTACGACCGGCTCGAGCAGGCGCTGGCCCGCTTCCACCGCCACGGCCAGCCCGTCGCCCTGCTCTACCTCGACCTCGACCGGTTCAAGCCGATCAACGACGAGCTCGGTCACCAGGTCGGCGACGCGGTGCTCGTCGAGATCGGCGTGCGCATCCACACGGTCATCCGCGAGACCGACACCGCGGCCCGCATCGGCGGCGACGAGTTCGCCGTGCTGGTCGAGGGCATCGAGGACCCGGTCATGCTGCGGCTCGTCGCCGACCGGCTGATCGACGCCATCTCGGCGCCCATGTCGGTGCGGGGCCACGAGGTGCAGGTCGGCGCCTCGATCGGCCTGGTCGTCGCCGGCGTGCGGGCGTCCGAGGCCGACGCGCTCGATGGCCGCGGCCGACGCCGCCATGTACCGGGCCAAGGCCGCCGGCCGCGGCCGCTACGAGTTCGTCGGCCCGTCCCTCGCCTGACCCGCCATCCCTCGTCCCCTGCTCGAAATCTGTGCACGGATCCACGACATGTGTCGATCGGTGCACAGATTTCGGAGAGAGCGAGAGGGTGAGCTACGCCGCCGCAGGTGGCGATGGCGTCGCCGTACATGAGGCGCTTGTGCTCGCGGATGACGTCGCGGTTCTTGCCGGCCAGCTCGGCGGCGCGGGCCACCGCCCGGTCGAGCACGTCGGCCTCGGCGGCGACCTCGTCGACGATGCCGGCGGCGAGGGCCTCGGGGCCGCTGTAGCGGTGGCCCGTCAGGCACGAGTCGTGCAGCGCCTGCCGCGGCACGTGGGCCGCGACCACGGCGTACATGGCCGGCGTCAGCGGCAGGCCGAGGTCGACCTCGGGCAGGCACCAGAAGCCGCGGTCCTCGCGCATGACCACGTAGTCGTGGGCCACGGCGAGCATGCCGCCGCCGGCGAAGGCGTGGCCGTTGACCGCGGCGACGGTGACGGCCGCCGAAGCCGAGCACCCGGCCGAGCAGCCGGTGCACCTCGTCGATGAAGCCCTCGGTGCCCTCGCCGCCCGCCATGAGCCAGTCGAGGTCGAGTCCGTTCGAGAAGAACTTGCCCTCGCCGGTGGTGACCAGCGCGGCGGGTCCCTCGACCGCGTCGACCTCGTCGAGCGCGGCGTGCAGGGCCTCGACCGAGGGCCGGTTGAAGCGGTTCTCGTCGTTGCGCATGTGGAGCACCCACACGTCTCCGCGCTGCTCGAGCTCGATCCCACGCTGCTCCCGGTCGGTCATGGGGCGGGAGCGTAGTGGTGGGCACGCTGGTCTACCGTCTTGCCGTGGCTGACTACCGACCTCCCCTCAACGACATCTCCTTCGTGCTCGACAACCTCGTCGACCTCGACGAGATCTGCCAGCTCGAGCCGTTCTCGCACCTCGACCGCGACACCATCAAGGCCGTGCTCGAGGAGAACGCCCGCTTCGTCGGCGACGTGATCGCGCCCGCTGAACCGCGTCGGCGACGAGCAGGGATCGCAGCACCAGGCCGACAACTCGGTGAAGACGCCCGACGGGTTCATCGCGGCCTACAAGGCCTACGTCGACGGCGGGTGGGGGGCCGTGCCGTTCGAGCCGGACTACGGCGGCGGCGGGTTCCCGTGGCTGGTCGGCATCGTCATGCAGGAGTTCATCTCCAGCGCCAACATGGCCTTCTCGATGTGCCCGCTGCTCACCCAGGGCGCCATCGACATGCTGCGCCACCACGGCAGCGAGGAGCAGAAGGAGGTCTACCTGCCCAAGATGGTCACGGGGGAGTGGACCGGCTCCATGAACCTCACCGAGCCGGAGGCCGGCTCGGACGTCGGGGCGCTGCGCACCAAGGCGGTGCCCGCCGACGACGGCACCTGGCGCATCACCGGCACCAAGATCTTCATCTCGTTCGGCGAGCACGACATGGCCGACAACATCATCCACCTGGTGCTGGCCCGCACCCCGGCGCGCCCCCGGGCACCAAGGGCATCTCGTGCTTCATCGTCCCCAAGTTCCTCGTGAACGACGACGGCTCGCTCGGCGAGCGCAACGACGTCACCTGCGTGTCGATCGAGCACAAGATGGGCATCAAGGCCAGCCCCACCTGCGTCATGAGCTACGGCGAGGACGGCGGCGCCGTCGGCTACCTCATCGGCGAGGAGAACCGGGGCATGCGTTACATGTTCACGATGATGAACAACGCGCGGCTCTCGGTGGGCCTCGAGGGCCTCGCGCCTGGCCGAGCGGGCCTACCAGGACGCCCTGCAGTACGCCCAGGAGCGGCGGCAGGGCATCGCTCCGGGAGCCGCCGCGGGCGAGAGCTCGCTCATCATCGACCACCCCGACGTGCGGCGGATGCTGCTCACCATGAAGGCGTCGATCGAGGCCATGCGCGGGCGTGATCTACCTCACCGCCGAGCGCATGGACATCGCCATGGCCCACCCCGACCCCGACATCCGAGCGGCCGAGCAGGAGCAGGTCGATCTGCTCATCCCGGTGTGCAAGGCGTGGTCCACCGACCTCGGGTGCGAGGTCACCTCGCTGGCCATCCAGGTCTACGGCGGCATGGGCTACATCGAGGAGTCCGGGGTGCCCCAGCACTTCCGCGACGCCCGCATCACGCCGATCTACGAGGGCACCAACGGCATCCAGGCCATGGACCTGGTCGGGCGCAAGCTGCCGATGCGGGCCGGGGGCGTGGTCGAGGACTACCTCTCGATGATCGCGTCGCTCGACCCGGCCCTCGAGAAGGCCGGCGACGAGCTGGCCTCGATCCGCTCGAACCTGGCCGACGCGGTCACGGTGCTGGCCGACACCACCGGCTGGCTGCTGCACCACGGCCTCGAGGACCCCCGCAACGCACTGGCCGGCGCCACGCCCTACCTGCGGATGTTCTCACTGGTCACCGGCGGCTGGGTGATGGCTCGCCAGGCCCTCGCGGCCAAGGCCGTCATCGACGCCGGCACGGGCGACACGGCCCAGGCGCACGCCAAGCTCGTGACCGCCCGCTTCTTCGCCGAGCAGCTGCTGCCGGCGGTCAAGGGCCTGCAGTCGCCGGTCACGGCCGGTCACGGCGACCTGTTCGCGGTCGACCCCTCCCAGCTGGCGGGCTGATGACGGTCAGCGCCCTCGGCGCGGTCCTGGCTTCGATCCCGAGCCCGGACTCGAACCAGATCTCGCTCGGGCCGATCCACCTGCGGGCCTACGGCCTGATGATCGCCCTCGGCGTGTTCGCCGCGATCGAGATCTCCCGGCGCCGGTGGCGGGCCCGCGGCGGCGACCCCGACGACATCTCGGCCATCGCCATCTGGGCGGTGCCCGCCGGGCTCATCGGGGCGCGGATCTACCACGTCATCACCGACAACGAGCTCTACCGCGGCCACTGGTTCGACGTGCCGTGGGCCAAGGACGCCAACTCGCCGCTGGCCATCTGGAACGGCGGCCTCGGCATCCCCGGGGGCATCCTCCTCGGCGTGGTCGTCGGCGTGTGGGTCGGCCACCGCCGGGGCATGCGCCTGCCGGTCGGGCTCGACGTCGTCGGCCCGGCCATGGCGGTGGCCCAGGCCATCGGGCGGCTCGGCAACTGGTTCAACCAGGAGCTCTACGGCCGCCCGACCAGCCTGCCGTGGGGGCTCGAGATCAGCCCGGCCCACCGACCGGTCGGCTACGAGCAGTTCGCCACGTTCCAGCCGACCTTCCTCTACGAGGCGCTCTGGAACCTGGCGCTGGCCGGCCTGCTCGTGCTCATCGACCGCCGGCGGGTGCTGCGGCCGGGACGCATCTTCGTCCTCTACATCGGCGGCTACGCGGTCGGTCGCCTCATCGTCGAGTCGCTGCGATCCGATCCGGCCAACAAGATCCTCGGGCTGCGGGTCAACATCTGGACGAGCATCGTCGCCTTCGTCGGCGTGGCCATCTTCCTGGCGGTCGCCGGCCTTCGTCGCCGACCGGGTGACTCCGACGAGCCCTACGTCGACGGCCACCGCTTCGACCGCCAGCCCGAGCCCGAGACCGAGAACGAGACCGAGAACGAGGCCGATCGCGAGCACGAGGCCGAGGTCGGGTCGGAGCCGACGTCGGACGGCGACGCCGGGTCCGATGAGAAGGACGACACCGTCGGCGACGAGCCCGATTCGGTGGACGAACCGGAGTCAGCGGGAGAACAGCGGAGCTGACGGCACCGGCGTGTCGAACCCGGCGATGATCACGCCACAGGGGTCGAGCGACAGCACGTCGGCATCGGGGCTGCCGGCCAGCTGGTCGAGGTGGCCGACCCCGTTGACGGTTCGCTCGAGGCGCCACAGTGGGTGGTGCGGCGAGAGGTTGCGCATGGGCTGGGCCGGCGGGAAGGTCATGAGCTCGCGCACGTCGTAGGAGATCGAGTAGAGCCGCAGCCGCTCGAACTCGTCGGGGAACCCGAACAGCGCGGGGTAGTCCTCGGCCAGCCAGTACGGGACCTCGGCGTAGTCGATGGCCCGGGTCTCGGCCTCGTAGTCCTCGGCCACGTGCAGGTAGGGGAAGGCGCAGAACCGCAGGAGCACGTCGAGGTCGACGTCGGCGGGAGCCCGCCGGCTGAACTCGAAGTCGAGCAGGGCGGTGACGACGTGGCCGTCCCACAGCACGTTCTCGAACGTGAGGTCGCCGTGCACGAACGTCGGCTGGTTGTACGGCTCGATCACCGAGCAGGTGTCGAGCACCATGGCGACGGACCCGGTCGATCAGGTGGGGCTCGACGTAGGGCATCGACGCGACCTGGTCGAGGGCCCCCAGCAGCGGGTCGACGGCCCGGAAGGTGTGGGGTCGCAGCAGCTGCGGGCTGCCCGACCTCGGGCACGTCGTCGGGGCAGTCGAAGTGGTGCAGGGCGCGGAGCTTGTCGGCGATCTGGCCGACGGCCCTGCCGGCGCTCGTCGCGGGTCATGGTCGGCCAGCACCGGCTGAGGGGGCGGCCCGGGACCCGGTGGACGATGAGCCAGTCGGCGCCGAGCTGGCCGCCGTAGGCCTCGATGGTGGGGTAGCCGACCAGCGGCGGGAGCAGGGGACCGAGCGCAGCCTCACGGCGCAGGCGCTGGTCGGGCCGCCGGTTGACCCGGACCACGTACCGGTCGCTGAGCCAGACCTCGTTGGTGACGCTGGACGCGCGCTCGAGCTCGAGGTCGACGGGAAGCCCCGCCTCCTCGAGCGCGCGCCGTGCCCGCGCCACTGCGAACGAGTCGCTCATGTGGGTTCTGGTCCTGTCATGCCACCACGATCAACGGCGAGGATTGCCCCGAGCTTGATGGAAACGAACCGAACGGCCCAAGGACAGGCGTCACACCGCGTCCCAGATCATGGAGCTGTCCGCCGGTTCGCCCAGCAGCTCGGCCGGCGATCGCTTGTCGATGTGGCCGATCAGGCCGTTGTAGATGCCGTAGCCGACCAGCTCCCGCAGCCGGGGGCCGAACGTGGCCGCCACCTCGCGGGGGATGCCGAGCTGCTGGTTCTCCTGCTGGCGGATGTAGCCGGCGCAGTAGTTCATGGCCAGGCCGATGCGGCGGTCGGGCGTGGTGTTGGCCCCGCCGCCGTGCCAGAGGCTGCCGTGCCAGATGAGCACGCTGCCCTTGGCCATCTCGGCCGGGATCGAGTCGTAGGGCCGGCCGTAGTCGGGGGCGTGGTCGAGCAGGTGGCTGCCGGGGATGATGCGGGTGGCGCCGTTCTCCTCGGTGAAGTCGGTGAGGGCCCACATGCTGTTGCAGACGACCGCCGGATGAGGCCGGGGGATGGGGATGAGCTGGTCGTCGGCGTGGATCGGCTGGATCGTCTCGCCCTGGCCGATGGCGATCGACGACAGCGACGAGATCAGGCAGCCGGGGTCGAGCACGCCTTCGACCACCGGGAGCACGGCCGGGTGCACCGGCACCTGCTGGAACACGGGGCTGAGGGCGAGCAGGTTGTAGATGCGCACCGTGCGGTCGCCCTCGAAGTCGTTGCCGGCCGGCACCACCCCGAGGTCGTGCTCGAGCCGGTCGAGCTCGTCGACGAGGGCGTCGACGAGGTCGAGGTCGATGGCGTCGGGCACGATCGTGTAGCCCTGCTCGGCGATCTCGTCCACCTGGATCATCTCTCCGATCGTAGGGGTCCGTCGGTTCCGGGTGGAGGAGGTCGGCGGAACGCGGGTGATACTGGCCCGTCCGGATCCACCGACAGATGAACAACCAAACGACAAGGGGGAGCGATGTCGCTCTACGACATCCCGATCAATCGCCTCGACGGCACGCCGTCGTCGCTGGCCGATTTCCAGGGCAAGGCCGTGCTCGCCGTCAACGTGGCCTCGAAGTGCGGGCTCACGCCGCAGTACGAGCAGCTCGAGCAGCTGCAGGAGGAGTACGGCGACAAGGGGTTCTCGGTGGTCGGCTTCCCGAGCAACCAGTTCCTCGGCCAGGAGCCCGGCACGGCCGAGGAGATCCAGGAGTTCTGCAGCACCACCTACGGGGTGACCTTCCCGCTGATGGAGAAGATCGAGGTCAACGGCGAGAACCGGCACCCGATCTACGCCGAGCTCACCGAGGTCGCCGACACCGACGGCGAGGCTGGCGACGTGCAGTGGAACTTCGAGAAGTTCCTGATCTCGCCCGCCGGCGAGGTCGTCGGTCGGTTCCGCCCGACGGTGCTGCCCGACGCCCCCGAGGTGATCGAGGCCATCGAGGCCAACCTCCCCGCCTGACCGGAGGCACCGCGACCCCCCGAAACACCCCGAACTGGTGATGGTTCGAAGGCCCCTGGACCCTCGAACCATCACCAGAACGGGGTTTGGGGGCGCGCGGGGGGTACCCTGTCGGGTGCGAGGAGCGGTTGCGCACCCCCAACTCGGTGTCGCAGCCCCCTGGCGGGTCATCCTCATTGTTCGTCGCTCGTGACGGAGCGGAGTCGCCGAGGCCGACCCACTCCGATCACGCCGCTCCGAGCGGTACCAGACGACGAAAGTGCAAAACCATCACCATGACCACGACGTTCGACGCGCTCGGCGTGTCCCCGGACCTCGTCGAGGCTCTCTCGAGCCGAGGCATCGCCTCCCCCTTCCCCATCCAGGAGCTGTCGATCCCCGACGCCCTGGCCGGCCGTGACGTGTGCGGCAAGGCCAAGACGGGCTCGGGCAAGACCCTGGCCTTCGGCCTGCCCATCATCGAGCGGGTCGGCCGCGCCGAGCCCCGACGCCCCAAGGCCATCGCCCTGGTGCCCACCCGTGAGCTCGCTCTGCAGGTGCACGACGAGCTGGCTCCGCTGGCCGAGCAGCGGGGTGTGCGCATGGTCGCCATCTACGGCGGGGCCAACATGGAGCGCCAGATCAAGGCCCTCGCCAAGGGCGTCGACTTCGTCGTCGCCACCCCGGGCCGCATGATCGACCTCATCGAGCGCAAGGAGGTCTCGGTCGCCGACCTCGAGATCGTGGTGCTCGACGAGGCCGACCGCATGGCCGACATGGGCTTCCTGCCCCAGGTCGAGTGGATCCTGCGCCAGGCCGACAACCGGCACCAGACCCTGCTGTTCTCGGCCACCCTCGACGGGGTCGTCGACACGCTCATCAAGCGCTACCAGCACGAACCGGCCATGCACGAGATCGAGTCGGCGTCGGTCACGGTCGACGAGATGACCCACCGCTTCCTGCAGATCCACCAGATGGACAAGGTCAAGGTCGTCGCCTCGATCGCCCGCCACTCCAACCGCACCATCGTGTTCGTGCGCACCAAGCGGGGCGCCGACCGGCTGGCCGAGCAGCTCGGCAAGGAGGGCGTGCGGGCCCTCGCCATCCACGGCGACCTGCGCCAGACCGCCCGGGAGAAGGCCCTGGCCGACTTCTCGGCCGGGAAGCTCCCCGTGCTGGTGGCCACCGACGTGGCCGCCCGGGGCATCCACGTCGACGACGTCGACGTGGTGATCCACTACGACCCGCCGGAGGATCACAAGGCCTACCTGCACCGCTCCGGGCGCACCGCCCGCGCCGGGGAGGAGGGCCTGGTGGTCACCCTCGTGCTCTGGGACCAGGAGCTGGAGGTCAAGCGGCTGATGAAGCGCCTCGGCCTCGAACAGCCGCTGACCGAGATGTTCTCGAACGACAAGCGGCTCGCCGATCTCACGTCGTGGGATCCCTCCGCCGAGAGCGCCCTCGCCTGACGAGCCCGCACGAGCCGATCCCCCGGGGTTTCACCCCTCCCCGGGGAGGCGGAAAATGCCTCCGGAGTCCTCCAGACGGCCTACTCACCTGCCGACAGGTGTTCACGGCACCGCAGGCGCGGTCGTCGTCGATCACTTCGATCAGGGACGGGTAGGTCATGGCTGACGGCACGAAGGCAGGGGGAGACGCACCCCGGACGCTGTTCTCTCTCGGTCGTTCCGGGAAGCGCAAGGGCCGGGCGGCTCAGGCCTCTCCGCTCGAGGACTATCCCCCGCGCCATGCCGAGGAGAGCTCGCCTGACACCGACGTGGCCACGCTCGAGCCCATCGACGAGCTCGAGGCCGGCGACGACAACGACGAAGCGGCCGACGAGATCGAGGCGGCCGAGGACGCGGCGACTCCCGAGGTGTGCCCGTCCTGCTCGCTCCCGCTCGTGCCCGGTGCCGTGTTCTGTGGCGAGTGCGGCACCCGCGTGGTGGCACCCGAGGAGGCCGCCGCTCCGGCCGCCGTGCTGCTCGACGAGGCTGTCCCGGGCGAGCCGCTGCCGCCCGAGGCCGACGGCACCTTCGAGGTCGCCGAGCCGGTGACCGGCAGTCTCGACGACGAGAACCTCGGCGAAGACGATCTGGCCGAGGACGAGGGCACCGAGCTCGAGGAGAGCGCCGTGTTCGGCGCGTTCATCGCGGGCGACGGCGAGCCCGAGGACGAGCCCGAGGCCGAGTCCGAGGCCGAGCTGGTCGAGGACGAGTCCGAGGAAGAGGCCGAGCCTGCGGCCGAGGTCGAGGGAGAGGCCGAGCCTGAGGCCGAGCTGGTCGAGGACGAGGCCGAGCCTGAGGCCGAGCTGGTCGAGGAGAGTCCGAGCCGAGGCGGGGCTGGTCGAGGAAGAGGCTGAGCCTGCGGCCGAGGTCGAGGGAGAGTCCGAGCCTGAGGCGGGGCTGGTCGAGGAAGAGGCTGAGCCTGCGGCCGAGGTCGAGGGAGAGTCCGAGCCTGAGGCGGAGCTGGTCGAGGCTGAGGGTGAGCCGAGGCGGGGCTGGTCGAGGAAGACGCCGAGCTGGTCGAGGCCGATGGTGAGCCCGGGGCCGAGGCGGAGCTGGTCGAGGAGGATGCCGAGGCCGCCGACCACGACGGGGCGGTCGTCCCGATCGCCGCGGCCGCGGCGGCGGGCGCCGGTGCCGTCGGGCTGGACTCGGACAACGCGTCCGAGGCCGCGGCGCTGGAGTCGTCCGCCGCGCCGGTCTCGGCCGGTGGGTCGGGTGGTTCGAAGAAGGGTGTCTGGATCGGTGCGGCGGCGGCCGCGGCGGCCGTCGTCCTGATCATCGGCGTCGTCGCCATGGGCGGCGGTGGCGGCAAGAGCGACTCGAAGAAGGACGACCAGGTCGCGGCCGGCTCGCAGAAGGCCACCACCACCTCGACCACCACGGCGGCGTCGACCACCGCGTCGACCGCCACCACCGAGGCGCCGCACGACCACCGGCCCGGTCACGACCGACACACGCGGCGCCGAGCTCGACGGCGTCGACCGTGCAGCCGACCACGTCGACCACCGTCAAGTCGAGCGGTCCTCCGCCTCCGCCTCCCCCGGCTTCACCGGCCAATGTCGCGGTCTCGTGCCCTCCGAGCCTGACGGCCGGCGGCGCACCGGGCCAGATCGTGCTCTTCAACACCGGTGGTACGGCGACGTCGTTCCTGATCACCTGGAGCGCCCTCAAGACGGGGGTGAGCGTGTCGCCCACGACCGGCACCGTCGGTGCCCACTCGTCGGCGTCGGCCACCGTGACCGTTGCGCCGGGCACCCCGGGCAGCGCCTCCCGGGTCCAGATCAAGTGGAGCGGTGGCTCCACGTCCTGCATGCTGCTCGTCCAGTAGCGGTCACCGCTCGGCCGGCGGTTCGTCGGCCACACTGAGCCCATGCACGACGAGGCCGGCCGGCTCTACGAAGCGACCCTGCCGGCCCGTGAGCGGCGCGCCGGCGGCATCTACTACACGCCGGCGGACGTCGCCCACGGCCTCGTGCGCGTCGCCCTCGATGGCGTCGCCCTGGACCCGCCCCGCCGCCCGACGGTCTGCGACCCGGCGTGCGGTGCCGGCGCGCTCCTGCTGGCGGCGGCGGCCCGGCTCGAGCTCGCCGGCCACGACCGGGTGACGATCGTCGAGCAGCTGATCTGGGGCGCGGACATCGATGGCGCCGCGGTCGCGGTGGCCAGGAAGTCCCTGTCCGCCTGGGCGGCGGAGCGCGGGATGGCCGCGGTGGCCCACCACGTGGTCGAGGCCGACAGCCTCGCGTCGCCGGGGCCCTGGCCGTGCCGGCCGGCGGACGGGTTCGACCTCGTCATCGGCAACCCGCCCTTCCAGAGCCAGCTCGCGGCGCCGACGGCGCGCGATGCCGATCGGGCCGCCGCCGCCCGTCGGCGGTTCGGTGAGGTGGCGGCGCCCTATGCCGACTCGGCGACCCTGTTCCTGGTGCTGGGCTGCGACCTGGCCCGGCCGGGCGGGCGGGTCGCCATGATCCAGCCCGAGTCCGTGCTGTCGGTCCGCGACGCCGGTCCGGCCCGCCGCGCCGTGCGCGAACGGGCGAGGCTCGTCGGGCTGTGGTGGGCCGGTGAGCCCGTGTTCGACGCCGGGGTGCGGGTGTGCGCACCGGTGCTGCGACGTGACCGACCCGGCCGTTCCCGTCGACGGGCCGGCCGTGGTTCGGCACAGTGCGGTGCGCCTGTGGCGGGGTCGGCACTTCGATCCGATCAGTGCGGCGCGCCCGACGTTCCAGGCGGGAGCCGATCGGTCCGGGTCCGAATCGTGGAGCCCGCTGCTCGCGGCCATGCAGGGCACGCCGGACGGTCGATCTGGCCGCAGGGTCGACGCTCGCGGCCATCGCCGAGGCATCGGCGGGCTTCCGCGACGAGTACTACGGCGTGGCGCCCTTCGTCGGCGAGCGCGACGGCGGTCTGGGCGCCGAGACCACCGAGGTGCGCCTCGTCACCAGCGGGCTCATCGACCCGCTGCACTGCCGGTGGGGCACGACCACCACCCGCTTCGCCCGGTCCACCTGGGACGCACCGGTCGTCGACCTCGACCGGCTCGCGACGGGCCGATCCGCGCCTGGCCGGCTGGGCCGACCGCCGCCTGGTGCCCAAGGTCGTGCTGGCGGCCCAGACCCGGGTGCTCGAGGTGGCCGTCGACGTGGAGGGGCGCTGGTGGCCGTCGGTGCCCACGATCGCAGTCGTGCCCACCGACGACGATCCAGCCGAGCTGTGGCGCATCGCCTCGGTGCTTTCGGCCCCGGCCACCACCGCCTGGTGCCTCGAGCACTTCGGCGGCTCGGCGCTGTCGAGCGACGCGGTGAAGGTCTCGGCGTCGCAGGCCCTGAGCATCCCGCTGCCGTCCGACACCGACGCCTGGAGCGCGGGCGCCGGTGCGGCCGCGGCCGCCCACACGTGCGCCGAGCGGCGGCGACGCCGGAGGGCTGGCGCCTCGGCCTCGACGCGCTGGCCGAGGCCATGGCCGACGCCTACGGGGTCGGCCCCGAGGTGACCGAGTGGTGGAACGGGAGACGGCCCGGCTGGCGGTGAGGGGTTGGCGCGGACCCGGCCGGCCTGACGCTACGGTCACGCCGTGAACGGCGACGATCTGCGCGAACTGCTCGGCCAGGGTCGAACCGGTGCTGATGCCCGGGGTGTGGGATCCGCTCTCGGCCCGGCTGGCGGCGCGAGCCGGCTTCGGCACCGTGTTCCTCTCCGGCTACGCGGTGGCCGGCACCCTGCTCGGCCAACCCGACATCGGCGCCCTGACCCAGACCGAGATGGCCGACGCCGCTCGGCGGGTGTGCCAATCGGTGCCCGAGTCGATCGTGATCGTCGATGCGGACACCGGCTACGGCAACGCCCTCAACGTGCAACGCACGGTCGACCTCTGGGAGGCCGCCGGGGCGAGTGGCCTGTTCCTCGAGGACCAGGTCTGGCCCAAGCGCTGTGGTCACATGGCCGGCAAGCAGGTCGTCGAACGGGGCGAGTGGCTGGCCAAGCTCCAGGCCGCGCTCGACCGGCGGAGCCACCTCCACGTCACGGCCCGCACCGACGCCCGCGGCCCACTCGGTCTCGACGAGGCCCTCGACCGGGCCCGTCAGGCCGTCGACCTCGGGGTCGACGCCGTGTTCGTCGAGGCGCCCGAGTCGGTCGCCGAGCTCGAGCGCATCGCCGCGTCGCTGCCCGGGGTCACGCTGGTGGCCAACATGGTCGAGACCGGCCGTACCCCGCTGCTGACGCCGAGCGAGCTCCACGAGCTGGGGTTCGACCTGATCGTGTCCCCGGTGACGGGCGTGTTCGCCATGGCCCGTGCCGTCGGTGCCGCGTTCGACCGACTGGCCGAGGCCGGGACCCTCCGGGACGACCTCGACCAGCTGATCGCCTTCGATGCGTTCACCGACCTGGTGGGCCTGCCCGACGCCCAGGCCGTCGACGCCCGCTACAACCTCTGAGGATCCCGCTTGACGCGAGGGCGTCGGGCAGACTTTCCTTGAGCACGACATCACGAGCGGCCCGGGTGACCGGGTCCGGCAACCTGGGAAGGACACCCAAGGTGCCATCCCGCCCCCAACGGTCGAGTTCCGGCCCTCGGAGGTGGGGATGTGGTTCGACGCCGATGCGCCCCGCGGATCGGTCGAGAGCAACGAAGTGTCCGGGCTCTGCCCGCCACCGCGGCCCCCTTGTCCTCCCTGCACCAGACCGACGCAGGTAGCGAAGAGACCACCATGGACCAACCCCACGAGCCGGAAGCGGCCGAGCGCGATCGAACGGAGCAGCCCGCGGGCGCGCGCCGCTGAGCGCCGACGCGCTGCCGGCCAGCGGGGCGTGGCGGGTGGGCGATCCCGTTGGTCGCCGCCAGTTCGTCGGCCTCGCCGACGACCGGCCGTTCGTGCTCGAGGGTGGCGGCATGCTGCGGTCGATCCGCGTGGCCTACGAGACGTGGGGCTCGCTCGACGCCACCGCCTCGAACGCGGTGCTGGTCTGCCACGCCCTCACCGGCGACAGCCACGCGGCCGGCCCGAGCGGGCCCGGCCATCCCACCGCCGGGTGGTGGGACGACCTCATCGGCCCTGGTCGGGCGCTCGACACCGACCGCTACTTCGTGGTCTGCGCCAACGTGCTCGGCGGGTGCCAGGGCACGACCGGCCCGTCGTCGGACGATCCCGCCACCGGCCGCCCCTACGGGTCGTCGTTCCCGATCGTGTCGATCCGGGACATCGTGCGTACCCAGGCCGCGGTCGCCGACCACCTCGGGATCGGGCGATGGCTGTCGGTCGTCGGTGGTTCGATGGGGGGTATGCAGGTGCTCGAGTGGGGGGTGATGTACCCCGACCGGGTCCGGTCCCTCGTGGCCATCGCCTCCACCACGGCCGCCACCGCCCAGCAGATCGCGTGGAGCTCGATCGGGCGATCTGCCGTCGCCCTCGACCCCAAGTGGCGGGGCGGCGACTACTACGACGCCGAGTCCGGGGACGGCCCCCACCAGGGCCTGGCCGTCGCCCGTGAGCTGGCGCAGGTCACCTACCGCACCGAGAAGGTCTTCGACGAGCGCTTCGGCCGGGCGGTGCTCGACGAGAGCGACGATCGCTTCACCCTCTGGCAGCGCTTCGATGTCGAGGGCTACCTCGACTACCACGGCGCCAAGCTCGTGCGGCGGTTCGATGCCAACTCCTACCTCGTGATCAACCGGGCCATGGATCTGCACGACCTGGGGCGCGGCCGGGGCGGGGTCACCGCCGCGGTCGCCCGCATCCGGGTGCCGTGCCTGGTGGCCAGCATCGACACCGACGGCCTCTACCCGCCGCGCCTGCAGGAGCAGCTGCGCGACGACCTCGCCGCCCAGGGCACGCCCTGCCAGTACGTGGCGATCGACAGCCCCGACGGCCACGATGGGTTCCTCACCGAGGGCGCCAAGGTCGGTGCGCCCATCACCTCCTTCCTCGCCGACGTGGAGAAGCGCCATGCCTGACCAGACCGACGTTCCTGAGCAGCCCGACGCCCCGCCGCAGGACGGCGGTCCCGAACAGGCCAGCGACCGGACCCATCTGCGTCCCGAGACCCGGGCGATACGGGCCGGGCGAGCCGACAACGACACCGCCCTCGCCCCGATCCTCTGGGCGACCACGACCTTCGTCACGCCGACGGTCGAGGAGGGCCGGCGCATGGCCACGACGTCGGGGGCGAACCGCTTCTACACGCGCTACGGCAACCCGACCGTGCAGGGGTTCGAGGACGCCATCGCCGAGCTCGAGGGCGCCGAGAGCGCCCGCGCCTTCGCGTCCGGGATGGGCGCGATCAGCGCCGTGATCCTCGGCATCTGCTCGAAGGGCGACCACATCGTCGCCCAGCGCCAGATCTACGCCGGCACCCAGCTGCTGCTGCAGACCGCGTGCCCCCGGTTCGGCATCGACGTCACCTTCGTCGACGCCACCGTCCCAGGCGCCTTCGCCGAGGCCGTCCGGCCGGGCAAGACCGTGCTGGTGATCGCCGAGACGCCGGCCAACCCGCGCCTCGACCTGGCCGACCTCGACGAGATCGGTGCCATCGCCGGGCCGATCACGTGGTCGACTCGACCTTCGCCACGCCGCTCGTGCAGCGGCCCCTCGACCACGGTGTCGACCTCGTCGTCCACTCGGCCACCAAGGCCATCGCCGGCCACAACGACGCCACGCTCGGCGTGGTCGCCGGGAGCGACGAGCTGGTGCAGTGGCTCTGGAGCTTCGCCGTGCTGCAGGGCGCCAACGCCTCGCCGTTCGACGCCATGAACGGCCTCCGGGGCCTGCGCACCCTCGGCGTGCGGCTGCGCCAGCAGACCGAGAACGCCCAGCGCCTCGCCGAGGTGCTCGAGGAGCATCCGGGGGTTCTCGCCGTGAGCTACCCGGGCCTCGAGTCGCACCCCCAGCACGACCTGGCCAAGCGGCAGATGACGCTGCCCGGAGGGCTGCTCACCTTCGACCTGGCCGGTGGGCTCGAGGCGGGGCGGTCCTTCGTCGAGTCGACCCGGGTGGCCCAGCTGGCCACGTCGCTCGGCGGCCCCGAGACGCTCGTGACCCACCCGGCGTCGACGACGCACGTGAACCTCACCCCCGACGAGCTGGCCCTCAACGGCATCCTGCCGGGCACGATCCGGGTGTCGATGGGCCTCGAGCACCCCGATGACCTCGTGGCCGACTTCCTGCAGGCGCTCCAGCCCCGGGCCTGATGCCGTCATAGGTCGTTCGACCCAGATTTCGCTCAGGGGCACGGCCGAACGGGCCGATAGGTCGTCATGGAGTGCGCCAGTTGCGGGGCCGACATCGACGCGATCGACCGCTACTGCCCGGCGTGTCGCCTGCCGAACGTGCAGGGCAGTCGCCACCCCCGGTTCGGGCCGGCCGAGCGCGATCCCGGCCCGGCCATCGCCCCGCGGGTGGCCGCCGAGGGTGAGCGCCCCTGCCCCCGGTGCCGGTCCGGCCTGCGCAGCCGCGATCACTACTGCCGGTCGTGCGGCCTGGACGTCTCCCGGTTGGCGCCGCCGCCCCCGATCAGCCGGACGGGCGGGGTCTGGATGACCCCGGGCCCGATCACGGTCGACTCCTACCGGCCGCTCGGGCGCCTGTCGACGGCGCTGCGGGTGATGATCCTGCTGATCACCGTCACCGCCGTCGTCACCGTCGGCGTCAGCCTGCTGCTCTGGCGGATCCTGTCGGACGACTCGATCCTCGCCGCCGGGCTGCCGTCGGTCGACACCGACTGGGTCGTGCTCGACCAGTGGGTCCACCGGCTGGCCCTGGTCCAGGCCGGCCTGCTGGTCGTCGTCGCCCTGCTCACGATCACGTGGACGCGATGGGGCTACCGCAACCTCGGCTGCCTCGGCGTCACGGGTCGCCGGCTCGCCGGGTTCTGGGCGACCTACGGCTGGCTCATCCCCGGCGTCAACCTGATCCTCCCGAAGCTGATCGTCGACGACACGTGGCGGGCGAGCGACCCCGATGTCCGGTCCGGGTCGACCCAGTGGCGCAACGCCGACGGTGCCGACCGCCAACCACATGTGGTGGATCTCCACGATCGTCGCCCTGCCCACCGTGGCGCTGGCGCTGGCCGCGTTCCTCAGCACGGTCGACCGGCCGGTGGACCTGGCCGAGGTGCACGCGACGCAGGGCTCGTTGCTCGTGCTGGCCGTCGCCGAGATGCTGGTCGTGTTCGCCGCCATCCTGTTCTCCCGGACGATCACGGGCGTGACCGAGCGTCAGCGGGAGCGGGCCACGCGGATCGGCCCCGCTCGGAGGCCGACGATGCGGCCCCCGGTCGTCGAGGAACCCGCTCCTCCGACCGTGCCGGTGACCAAGGGCCCCGTGCTGCTGCACTCGGCCGGAGCCGGCGCGAGTGCGGGTCGCTACTGATTCACTGGCGTCATGCCCGAGATGCTGGAGGTCGAGGAGTACCGGCGCCTGGCCGCGCTCACGCTCGGCCGCACGATCACGCCGGGTCCATGCTCCGGACGCATGGTTCCTGAAGGGCGGCCTCACCGCCGGGTCGGTCGGTGAGGCCCTGCTCGGACGGTCGTTCACCACTGACCGGCGCATCGGCAAGCTCCTGCTGCTCGACGTCGACGGGGGCCCGAGCGTCGGGCTGCGGTTCGGCATGACCGGTCGGCTGCTGGTCGACGGGCGCGCCGCGATCGACCGGCTGGAGTACTCGAGCGACCGCGACGACCCGAGGTGGGACCGGTTCGGTGTCGACTTCAGCGACGGGGGGACGATGCGCATGCGGGACCCACGCCGGCTCGGTGGGGTCGAGCTCGATCCCGATGAGGGCCGGCTCGGCGTGGATGCGGCCGCGATCGGCGGGGCCCAGTTGCGCAGCCTGCTGGCCGGCAGCGATGCCCCGCTCAAGGCCCGCCTGCTCGACCAGGCCCGCATCGCCGGGATCGGCAACCTGCTGGCCGACGAGATGCTGTGGCGGGCCGGCCTCGATCCCGCTCGGGCCGCCGGTTCGCTGAGCCAGGCCGAGGTGCGCCGCCTGCACCGCCACCTCCGTGCCACGCTCGTCGAGCTCGGCGCCCGGGGTGGCTCGCACACCGGAGATCTGCAGGAGATGCGCTCGCGCGACGGGGTCTGCCCGCGGGACGGAACCCCCCTGTCGCGGCGTACTGTCGGAGGTCGGACGACGTATTCGTGCCCGAGGCATCAGCGGTAATGTTCCTGGACCCGGCCAGAGGAACGCGATCCTCGACTGACGTGAAGCGAGAACGGTGAGCAGAGGCTTGGAGCACGGTCAGCAACGGGTGGTCCGGCGCCGGTCGATGGGCGCCGCCGCCGCTGCCGTGGTGGTGGCGTTGCTCGTCGCCTTCGTGCTGGCGGGCTCGGCCCAGCCGTCGTCGGCCGGGCCGTCGGCCATCGCGCAGGAAAGCACGACGACCACCCCCACCACAGGGCCCTCGAGCACCCCCACGACCGGGCAGTCGACCACCACCACCAGCAAGGCGACGACCACCACCAAGAAGCCGACCACCACCACGACCAAGCCCAAGTCGACCACGACGACCACGTCGAAGCGGACCACGACCACCACCGAGGCTCCGTCGACCACGGCCAGCACCGCGGCACCCACCACCACGGCCGCTCAGCAGTTCATCCCCGGCTCGACCGCCACCACCGCGGCACCATCCAGCGGCGGCGGCGGGGGCATGTCGGCCCAGACCAAGCTCTGGCTGGTGATCGCCGGCCTGATCGCGGTGGGTCTGGCCATCGCCACCCTCACGGTCCTCTACTGGCGGCGGACGAGGCCACCGAACATCGCGACCGCCCTCGACGCCCTGGCCGACATCGACGCCGGCGCAGGTGCCGCCGCCGCGGCGGCCGCAGCCGCCGGTGTCGGAACTGCGGCCGTGGTCACCGGCGCGAGGGCGGACGGGGCCGGTCCGTCGGTGGTCGCAGAACCGACCACGGGTGTGATCAACGCCGTGAGCTCCACCGAACCCGATGCCACGACGTCGAGCCCGGTCGCCGCCCCGGTGGGCGCCTCGGCGCTCGCCGCCGGAGTCGCGGGAGCCGCCGGAGCCGCCGCGGCGAGCTCCGGGAGCACGACCGACTCGCCGACCCTGGTGCCCGGCCCGCTGCCCTGGAGCGACCCGCAGTCGACCGCGGGGGTCGGTCCCGGCATCACCATCCTCGGACCAGTCGCCGCCGCCCCCGGCGCAGACGCTCCTCTGCTGTGGGTCGAGGATGACGGCGACCACCAGGCCGACGACGGTGCGGGTGACGACGTCGCGGCGGATGATCCGTCCCCGGCGGCCGCGTCGACCTCGACCTCGCAGCCGGAATCGAGCGTGGACCCCTCGGTGCCGCCGGAGACCATCGCCGAACCCGGGCCTGTCGCCGACCCGGGCACGGTGGCCGAGGAGCAGCCGGCCGGCATCGGCGCCGTCGTCGACCCGGGCCCGCTGAAGATCGTGACGCTCGAGGACATCCAGTTGGCCCGGGCCGGCCAGCCGGACGCCGATCTGTCGGCGCTGATCGCGCCGGTCAAGAGCGAGGTTGCGATGACCGGGAACGGATCGTCGGACGACTCGGCGCCCGACGCCGCGCCGTCGACGCCGGGCAAGCCTGACTACCGTGAGCCCGATGGCTGATCAGCTCGACATCGACGCAATGCTCCAGCGCTTCCGCGACCGGGCCCATGCGGTGAAGACCCGCCCGCTGCCGCCGGTGGCCGGGGAGGAGCGGACGAAGTTCATCCAGCAGGCCCAGAACGACTATCAGGACTTCGCCATCATCGGCGACGCCGAGGGGTCCCTCGAGGACGGCGTGCTCGTGCTCCGGGTCGACCTGCGGCCGGCGGCCGACACGTCGGGCTGAATGGGCTCCCCTCGGCTCGAGGCCGCCGTCTCGGCGATCGACGAGGCCAACGCCCTCGACCCGAACGTGCTGGTCATCGACGGGGTCGAACGGCCGAAGGAGCAGGCTCACGCCGAGATGATGACCGCCTGGGTGCTCCGGCTCGACCCTGATGCCGACGAGGCCCAACTGCTGGCGGCGAGGGCCCACCACCTGCGTCGATGGACCGTGCCCCGCGCCGACTACCCCGACGGTCGGACGGGCTACCTGCGCTGGCGGACCGCGCTGAAGGCGCAGCACGCCGACGAGGTGGGGGAGATCCTCGCCGGCTGCGGGTACGAGCCCGAGGTGATCGACCGGGTGCAACGGATCATCCGCAAGCAGGACCTGCGCACCGACCCGGCAACCCAGACCCACGAGGACGCGCTCTGCCTGACGTTCCTGCAGACGCAGTTCAGCGAGCTGGCGGCCAGGTTGGGCGACGAGCGGACCGTGCCAGTGGTGCGCAAGACCCTGGCCAAGATGAGTGACCAGGGTCGGGCGGAGGCGCTGGCGCTGCCCCTCTCGCCGCCCGAGGTCGCGCTGGTCGAGCAGGCGCTCGCTCTGGGCTGATCGCCTCATTCCTGGAGGCTCGCGGCCGATGGGAACGGGAGTTGTGAACCTGTGTCGGGGCCGCGCGTCGCGGTCGTGGCGGCGAGTGGAGGAAGTTGCATGGCGTGTGAGGCCTGCGGTGCCGAGAACCCGGACACCTCGAAGTTCTGCGTGATGTGCGGCACGCGACTGGTGCCGATCGACGCGTCCGCCCCGCCGCCGCCCCCGCCCCCGCCGCCCCCGCCTCCACCAGCGCCGGTAGCCGTCGAAGAGACCGAAGAGCTCGAGGAAGTCGTCGCCGAGGAAGCCGAGGAAGCCGAGGAAGCCGAGGAAGCCGAGGAAGCCGAGGAAGCCGAGGAAGCCGAGGAAGCCGAGGAGGTCGTCGCCGAGGGGTCTGAGGCCGAGGTTGTGGCGGAGGACGACGCTGAGGTCGAGGGGTCTGAGGCCGAGGTTGTGGCGGAGGACGAGCGGCTGAGGTCGAGGGGTCTGAGGCCGAGGTTGTGGCGGAGGCCGAAGAGCTCGAGGAAGTCGCGTCCATCGAGGAGGAATCCGAGGTCGCCGCCGAGGTCGAGGCGGCTGAGGCCGAGGCGGCTGCTGAGGTCGAGGAGTCTGAGGCCGAAGTTGTGGCGGAGGACGAGGCGGCTGAGGTCGAAGAGTCTGAGTCCGAGGTTGTGGCGGAGGACGAGGCAGAGCTCGAGGAAGTCGCGGCCGTCGAGGAGGAGTCCGAGGTCGTCGCGGAGGACGAGGCGGCTGAGGTCGAAGAGTCTGAGTCCGAGGTTGTGGCGGAGGACGACGCTGAGGTCGAGGGGTCTGAGTCCGAGGTCGTCGCTGAGGACGACGCCGAGGTGGTCGCGGAGGACGAGTCCGAGGTCGAGGCGGTCGCCGAGGAGTCTGAGTTCCAGGTCGTCGCGGAGGGCGAGGCAGAAGTCGAGGGGTCTGAGTCCGAGGTTGTGGCGGAGGACGAGGAGTTCGAGGAAGTCGCGGCCGTCGAGGAGGAGTCCGAGGTCGTCGCGGAGGACGAGGCGGCTGAGGTCGAAGAGTCTGAGGCCGAGGTTGTGGCGGAGGACGAGGAGTTCGAGGAAGTCGCGGCCGTCGAGGAGGAGTCCGAGGTCGTCGCGGAGGACGAGGCGGCTGAGGTCGAAGAGTCTGAGGCCGAGGTTGTGGCGGAGGACGAGGAGTTCGAGGAAGTCGCGGCCGTCGAGGAGGAGTCCGAGGTCGTCGCGGAGGACGAGGCGGCTGAGGTCGAAGAGTCTGAGGCCGAGGTTGTGGCGGAGGACGAGGAGTTCGAGGAAGTCGCGGCCGTCGAGGAGGAGTCCGAGCTCGTCGCAGCGGCCGAGGATCCCGCGCTCGTCGAGGACGTCGTCGACGACGAACTGATCGAGGAGGAGCTGGTCGCCGAGGTGGAGTCCGACGACCAGGGCATCGCTGCGCTGCTCGACTCCGATCCTGATCGCATCGAAGGGGACGTCGACGCCGAGGCGGAGGTCGACTCGTTCGTCGTCACCGCCGACGCGGACGTCGACGTGGCACCCGCGGCCGAGGATGCCCCGCCACCGCCTCCGCCACCGCCTCCGCCGCCCCCAGTCGAGCCCGCTCCCGAGCCGGTCGAGGCCGCGGCCCCGCCGCCTCCGCCACCCCCTCCACCCCCTCCGCCCGTGGCCGACGTCCCGGCTCCGCCACCGCCTGCGCAGGTCGCGGCCCAGGTGCCTCCGCCTCCGCCTCCGCCCCCTCCGCCACCAGCCGTGTCGGAGCCTGAGCCGGCGGCCGCGCGAGCGCCGCGTGTGCACCCAGCGCCGGCGATGGCGCCGCCACCCCCTCCGCCCATCGAAGCGCCCCGACCGGCGGCCGCCGTCGCCGTCGCGGCCGCCACGGCCAGCGTTGGTTCCTGGACGGTGCCCGCCAACGGCGCCGCGAGCAGCGCGGCCCCGCCGCCTCCGCCGCCTCCACCGGCTCCCACCGCGCCACCGGAGCCTGCCGCGCCCGCCGGGGTGGTCGATCCGTACGACCTCGGCCCGGCCGTCCAGCGGCTCTCAGCCGCGGCTCTGCGCACCGGGCGGATCGCCATCGGGATGCTCTCCATGCTGCTCGAGGAGGGCGAGACCATCGAGGCGCTCGTCGGCGGCCGCTATCAGAACCAGGCGGGCGTGGCCGCCCTGACCAGCAGCCGCCTGATCCTCGTCAACGAGCACGAGTGGGTGCCCGACGTACGCATCGTCGCGCTGACCGGCGACCTGGTCGTGCAGGGCTGGCAGGACGATCGCACGGCGTCGCTGATCTTCGTCACCGAGGGTCAGAGCGTGACGTTCAGCTTCATCATCGACCGTCCCCTGGCCCAGGAGATGGCCCAGCTCGTGCGCAACCGGGTGGCATCGGTCAACGCCTGAGCCCTCCCGCACGGGCTTCGCCGCCCGGGACGCTTTTCGCTCCGCGGGAGGGAGTTGGTAAGGTGTTGCCTCCACGCGGACGTGGCTCAGTTGGTAGAGCATCACCTTGCCAAGGTGAGGGTCGCGAGTTCGAATCTCGTCGTCCGCTCCATAAAAGTGCAGGTCAGCGGGGACTTCGGTCCCCGCTGATTTTGTTTCATGGACTCTTGCCCCCACGTTTGCCACCATAGATGGGCATGAAGGGCACCAAGCGGTACCGCTCGGGAGCGTGGCGACTGAAGGTGTTCGCGGGCTGGGATCCGGTCAGCGGCAAGCGGATCGACGTCTACGAGACCGTGAAGGCGCCGAACAACCGGGCCGGCGTGAAGCTCGCCGACGCCCGGATGGCCGAGATCATCGCCGCCGTCGAGTCCGGCCAGCACCCGCAACCGCGGCGTCGTGCCCAAGACGGCATGTCGGTCATCGAACTGGCCGAGCGCTGGGAGTCGGCGAACCGGCCTCGGCAGAACCAGCGGACGGATGAGTGGATCGGATGGTCGCCCAAGACCGCCAAGCTCCACCGGGACAACTTCGTCCGCTACATCCTGCCGGTGCTCGGTGACCGGCCGGCTGCATCGGTGACGGGGATCGAGCTCGACGACCTCTACAAGAGCCTCGAGGACGAGCAGAGCCTCTCGCCCGCCGTCGTCGTTCGGTGCCACAGCCAGATCCGGGCGATGTACAACTGGGCGCTCCGCAAGAAGCTCGTCGCCTCGAACCCGGCCGCGGCCGCCGACCCGCCGAAGGTGAAGGCGTCCACGCTGAAGGTCCCGGCCATGACCGACGTGCGAGCGGTGATGGACCTCGCGCCGGCCAGCTTCTCCGCGTACGTCCAGATCGCAGCCACGATCGGCGCTCGACGGGGAACGATCGTGGCGCTGCGGTGGGGCAACGTCGATTTGGCCAAGAACCGCATCACGTTCGAGCACGCCATCGCCGAATCCAGCGACGGGCTCATCGAGAAGGGCACGAAGGCCGATCGTCCCTACGTGGTGTCGATGGGATCGTCGACCGCCCGCGTGCTCGCCGAGCATCGCAAGCGAAGCATCGAGGCGGCGCTGAGCGTCGGCGCCGAGTTCGGTGCGAGGTCGTTCGTCTTCTCCGACGACGGCGGGGTGAACCACTGGGACCTGTCGTGGCCGACCCACGCGTGGAAGCGCTTCGCCGACAAGGCCGGGCTCGACAAGGTCCGCCTGCACGACCTGCGCCACACGGCCGCCAGCCAGATGCTCATGGCCGGCATCCCGATCTCGATCGTCGCCGAGCGTCTCGGCTGCACCGAGGCCAACATCCTCCGCACCTACCGCCACTTCATCCCCGGCTCCGACCAGGAGGCCGCCGAGCTCATGGACCGCATGCTCGACGGACCGGTGGCAGCCGGGGAGTAGACCGAGGTCAGGCGCCCGACTGCACGTCGAGGCCGGGCCGAGTCGATCTGGGTGACCTTGCCGGCGGACTGCTTGTCCTCTCGCTCGTCGGTCCCAGCTCCGGCCACCAGGTGCTCGACGGACACCTTCGGGATGAGGGTCTTGCCATCGAGGTGGGGGACCCGGTCGAGGACGCCGCGCTTCACCAGGCGCCCGATCGTGTCGGTCGAGACCTGCAGCACCTCGGCAGCCTGGGCCACGGTGTAGACGAGCGGCTCCGGCTTCGACAGCCGCACGAGGTACGGCTCAAGGAGCCGCTCGATGGTCTGGGCGACGGCTCGCTCGATCAACTCCTCGATCGAGGTCGGCGCACCCGACGGAGATCCTTCGGTCATGGGTCGACCATCGCGAATCGAACGCCCTGACCTACGCCCTGTTCGGTCGGGCATCGCAGAAAATCTCTATGCCGATCTCCGTGTCCGACGACCTGCCGCGCTCCCACACCGGTCGACGTGTGCCCAAGCCCTCAGGCCAGGGACACAGAACGGATTCAGACACGATTGCAACCCCTTCGGGTTGCCCGGTCGCCGTCGCCATCGGACCGAGCTGGCCTGGATCACCGCGGGCGCCGATTCGAGCCCGCAGCTGGGACCTCGAAGAGGTCGGGCCTCACAAGCGAAGCCGAGCCGACGGCGTCGGCCCGTAGGTCCCGGCGTGGCTCTCATCGATCCCGGCCGTCGGGGCAGATGGGTGCACTCGGGCGGGACGGTTCGGCTCGTCGCACACCTGGGTCGGCCGGTACGTCTGGCGTGCGTCAGCGACCATCGCCGACCTACGACCCGACCTACGACCTGGTCGAGCCGATCGGCAGGTCAGGGCCTGTTTCGGGGCGAGCAGCTGCACGACAGTCCCGGCGACAAGCATGGCCACGAGATCGGGATTCAGCCGCTGTGCCCGGGGGAGTCGGGCGTAGGTCAGGGCGTTCGATTGCGGATGATCCGATCGGCTGGTGCCTCCGGCGCGCCGGTCGGAGGTCTCGACGCAGTGGCGTGGATGCGGATGATGGGGGTGGACTCGGTCGAGTACCACCGGCAGACGGTGATGGATCGGTCGGACGACCATCCGGGCGCGGCGCTGACCTACTACGCGTCCAGGGGAGAGACGCCGCTGATGTGGGGTGGAAGCGCGGCCGTGTCGCCTCGGGCTCGACGGCCAGGTGAGCCACGACGCAGTACGAGGCGATCTTCGGTCCCGGCGGCGCCCGGGATCCTCAGACAGGGGAGCGGCTGGTCGCGACGAAGCGGCCGGGTTTGGAGCTGGTGGTGTCGGCCCACAAGTCGGTGGCCGAGCTCGGGGTGGTCGGGCGGGCCGATGACATGCATCGCATCCTCGATGCCGAGCGCGACGGCACTCTGGATTACCTCGACCGGTTGACCCGGGAACGGGGTGGCCGCCGGGGGCGGGCGGCCACCGCGACCCCGACGAGTGGGCTGGTCTACGCGGTGACCCGCCACGCCACCTCACGCGCCGGGGACCCGTGTCCGCATGATCATGTGCTGCTCGCCAACGTGGTCGAGATGCTCGACTCGCGGGGCGGCTGGAAGGGTGCCGACACCGCGCTGTGGCGTGAGCATCTCCACGCCGCCACCGCCTACGGGCGACTGTGTTCGGCCCGTGTCGCGGTGGAGCTCGGCTACGGGATCGTGGCCGATGACGGTCCCTCGGGTCGGCTCGGGCACTGGCGGATCGCCGGCATCCCCGAGGTGGTGATGCTGGCCCATTCGAAGCGAGCGGTCGAGATCGATGATGCGACGGGTGGGGCGCACGAGGGGAGCTATCGGGAGCGAGCGATCGCGGCTCGTCGGACCCGCACGGCCAAGCAGCACGAACCGGTCGACGACCTCATGGTCCGCTGGCGACGCGAGGTGATCGACACGGGCTACTCACTCGGGGAGATCGAGGAAGACATCCGCCGCTGTCACGACCTCCGCATCACCGGTGGGCTCACTCCCGCCGACCTCGACGACCTCGCCACACGGCTGCTGGCCCGTGATGGACGGCTGGCGGCGGAGAAGGTGTTCGCTCGGCGGGACGTGATCGTGGCCGCGGCTCCGCTCCTGTTCGGGCTCGACGTGGGCAAGCTCGACCAGCTGGTCGACCGGGTGCTCGACCATGCCGACGCGATCCCGCTGGCACCGCTGGGAGCGGCCCGAGAGCCGGTGTGGGCCCCGAAGTGCGTCGTCGACACCGAGCTCGCCATCCAGGCGCAAGCCCGACCCCGCCACGATCCCGGTACCGCCGTCGCCGTCGGGCGTGAACAGATCGAGCGGGCCATCGCCCAGACCGAGCGGTTGCTGCAACGACCGCTCACGGCCGGACAGCGTGACACCGTGTCCGGCATCTGCGGCTCCGGCCGAAGCCTCGATGTCGTGGTCGGTGTCGCCGGCTCCGGCAAGACGACCGCGCTCGAAGCCATCCGCCGTGCCTACCAGTACGAAGGACTGCGAGTGCTCGGAACCGCGACCTCCGGTCAGGCGGCTCGGACCGTCGGACGCGACGGCGGCCTCGAGTCGTTCACGGTGGCGTCGCTGGTGACGCGCATCGAGCGGGGGAGCGTCCAGCTCGACGATCGGACGGTGGTCGTGCTCGATGAGGCCGGCATGACCGACGACGTCGACCTGCTCCGCCTCATCGACGAGACCACCGCCGCCGGCTCGAAGCTGGTGCTCGTCGGTGATCCTCGCCAGCTCAGCGCAGTAGGTCCAGGTGGATCGCTCGGCGCGCTCGTGCAGCGGTTCGGTGGCGGTGTGTGGCAGCTGACCGACAACATCCGCCAGGTCGATCTCAGCGAGCGTGAGGCCCTCGCCGAGCTCCGATCCGGCGATGTCGACGTCGCCGTGGACTGGCTTGCCGGTCACGGTCGGATCGTGACCGGTGCCGACCGGTCCGAGCTACTCGGCGCGATGGTGGATGGCTGGCTGGCCGACCTCGACCAAGGTCTCGACACCCAGATGCTGGCCTGGAAGCACGTCAGCGTCGACGCGCTGAACCACCTCGGCCGCGAGGCCGTCGCCGCTCGTGGCTGGCTCACCGGGCCCGAGGTCGTCGCTCCCGGCGGTGTGCCCTACCGGGCAGGCGACCGGATCGTGACCCTTGCTCCGTTCGCCGGCAAGGTCGTGACCTCCGAGACCGGCGTCGTCGATGACGTCCACCTGGACGACGGATCGGTCACGGTCACCTTCGACGACGGTCAGCGGATCCGGCTTCCTCGGAACGCGACCGCCGATGACCGGCTGGCCCACGGTTACGCCATCACCGTCCACCGCTCCCAAGGAGCGACGTTCGACACCATCCACGACCTCGAGGACGGCGGTGGCCGCGAACTCGCCTACGTCGGACTCTCCCGCGCCCGCCTTCGCGCCAACGTCTACGTCGAGGCCGACGACCTCGCGCAGGCCGTCGACGACCTGTCCTACGGCTGGTCGATCGAGCGTCGGCAGGAGTGGGTGATCGACCGCGCCACCCCGATCAGCCGGACCCCCTCGTTCGACCCGCCGCACCTCGCCGCCCCACCCGACCCCGGAATCGATCTTGACCTGTGGTGAGGGGATCGAGTGGTTGTGGGTTCACCTACTCGGCTGCGGCGGTTGGACATCGTCCTCGGCCTGACGGAACGCGTCGCGGAGCCGGAGGGTGCTGGTGGGTGCCGGGAGCGAGGGTTCGGCTCCGTCCACGAGCAGAGCCGTGTCGGCACCACGGATGATCGCGCCGACTCGCCCGGTGTCCTCTGCGAGCACGGGCCCCGCGCATGCGCCGACGAGGATGCAGATGGCAGCACCTGAGAACCAGGTCACCAGCGCGAGGGCCACACCGAAGAATCCGTACTGGTTCTGGTTTCGAGTCACGACCTGGGGCATCCAGACCGTGGCAGCAAGTGCGTAGCCGGACATCGCCAACCCGGTGATGAGCCCAGTGGGGATCAGCACTCGCGGTCTCACCTGGCCCAGGAGCAGGAACCACGCCGTGAACCACCACAGCGCCGCACTCATCGCCAATGCGACAAGAGCGAAGAGGGCGATCCCGGCGCCGTCGCCGACGAGTCCTCGGATCCCGCCGAGGATCGCCATGTAGCCGAGCATCGCCGCGAGCCAGATCGGCCCACGGGTATAGGCGCTCGCCTTGCCTCCCGGGGCTCGGCGCCATGCCCGCAGGTAGACGCGCTGGACCGCGGTGGTGAACGAACTGGCGAAGAAGAAGGTCAGCACGAGGCCGAGGATCCCGGTTGCTCGGCGGATGTCATCGGCGGACTCGAAGGCCTCCTTGGCAGTGGCCAGTGCCGCGCCGGCGATCCCCAGCCGATGGGTCAGGGTCGTGAATATCGAGGCTCTGATGCCAGGCGGCATGAACGCAGCGACGACGATGACGAGCGGGAAGAAGGACACGAACGCCTTGCCCGCGAGTGCCACGCTGCGGTCGACGAACTCGATCTCCAACATCCGTTCCCACACCTGCCAGATGAGGCTGCCCTGCGCGCGGGCTCGGGTCTCGTCGATGCGGACGCGGATGCCGTGGAGACGCCGTCGTGAGGACCTCACCGGTGCAACCGGAGGATGGAGCGATTTCTAGAGGTCGATCTCATCGATCGCCAGTTGCGTTTGGGCCAGCAGTTGCTTGAGCTGGGCGAGCTTGGCTCGGGCATCGTCGGATCCGCTCGCCACCTCTGCGGCGGCTGACTTCTTGGATGGGGCGAGGAACAGGTTGGCCAGGTAGCCGGTGAAGGTGCCGAAGATGCCGACCCCGATGACGATGATGAGCGACCCGACGAGGCGTCCGGCACGGGTCACCGGATATTGGTCGCCGTAGCCGACGGTCGAGATCGTGACGATGCAATACCAGAGCGCATCTCCGGCGGTCGTGATGTTCGCCCCGGGCGCGTATTGCTCGAGGTTGAGGATCTCGAGGCTGCCGAACTCGAGCACGAGGATCCCCATCAGGAGCAACGTGAGCAGCGCACTGCCCGCTCGGTCCTTGATCAGGGTTCGGGCGACGTTCTTGGCGCCGTAGTCGTAGAGGAGTCGGGCGACACGTACGAGCCGGAAGATCCTCAGGATCTTGAGCTGCTCGAAGGGAAGGCTGGCAAGGAGATCGGCCCAGCCGAACTGTCGGAAGAAGTAGTCGGTCTTCGACTCGGCGGTGAACAGGCGGTAGGTGAAGTCGATGAGGAAGATGAGGCTCAACAGCCCGTTGATGATCGCGAGCACCTGGTCGAGGTTCTCGTCCTGGGCGATGTAGCGCAGCGCCAGGTTGACGATCGACAGGATCGACAGGACCCCGATGAAGATCTCGTAGCCGGGGCTCTTCAGGTCGGCGGGGTGTGCCGGCCTTTCAGCCATCCCGTTCTCCTCTGCTGGAAGGTGTGGTGGCTGGGATCAGGCGCGACCAGCAGGTCGATCCCCGAAGCGGGGTGCGATCAGGACGCGCCGTCATCGGGTTCGGTCCCCCGACGTGCATGGGCGATGGCGTGGAGCGGGAGCACCAGGAAGAGCGCGATGCCGAAGTAGAAGGCAACGGCAAGGGCAGGCACCAGGAGCCCGACGAGGATCCCGAGCACATAGGCGACGACCGCGACCCGGAACTTCCGACGGGCGTCCTGCATGTCCGAATCGCCCAGATCCGGCGAGACCAGATGAGCGCGTCGCGTGTAGGCGTCCATGGCGAAGAACGCGACCCGGATCGCCAGGAGCGTGAGGCCGTAGACCACGACCGCGACGCGCTCGGCATCGGTTCCTTCGTTCAGCGAATCCGCCACCATTCGTGTCGGGAACGGAAGGAAGCCGATCAGCAGCAGGAAGAGGAGGTTGAGGCGGAGGAGGACGGGATCGGCCCGCTCCAGGCGTTCGGTGAGCGCGTGGTGTGCGATCCACGCGGCACCGATCGTCATGAAGCTCACGACGTAGGCCAAGTAGGTCGGCCACCCGTGCAGGAACTGCTCCAGCGGTGAGCCGGGCGGGCGAACCGCGACCTCCAGCACGAGCAGGGTGATGGCGATGGCGATCACGCCGTCGCTGAACGCCTCCATCCGAGCCGTGCCCACCGTGGATTCGGCTCGGAGGGATCTCCGCGTCGTCAGCCACACCCGCTCCTCCTCGCCCGCGAGCCGAAGCTCGGCCGAGGCGTCAGTTGACCCCGTCGTCGATCGCGTCCTGGATGGCCTTGTCCAGGTCCTTGGTGCTGACGTCGAGCTGCTTGGCCAGGTGCTTCTCTGCCTTGAGGGCGGCCTTGTCGAGGTACTGCTCGATGGTGCTCTCTCCGACGATGACCAGCGCGGCTTCACCGTCGTCGATCAGTTCGCCGAGCTCCTTGACGTCGGCGCGGGACATCCCCTTCCACAGGTGGCCGCTCACGCCGCCGATCGCGGCGCCGACCCCTGCACCGACGAGGATCGAAGGGGGGAACAACACCGCGAGCACACCGCCCACCACCGCGCCGCCCCATGCCCCGTGGCGGGTCGCGGTCTCGTCCTTGTTGACGTGCACCTTTCCCTTGGCCTTGGTCACGACGGCGGCGTCGTAGGTGCCGACCGCCCCGGCGAGGTGCAGGTCCTTGACCACGTCGTAGTCCGCTCGCGCCGACGACTCGTCCGGGTAGGTGCCGATGTAGATGAAGATCGCGTCTGCCTGGGCCATGTCTGCTCTCTCTTCCTCGAAACGGGCGGCAGGTCTCTGCCGCTCATGGCGACCAATGCCGTCACAGGCACAACACGGGGACGGTCGGTCCTCGCTGGTCTCTGCCGATGGTGCGCCATGGCGCCACCCGCCGTCGTCACCCCGCGCGGGTGATTTCGATGAGAGCGAAAGGTGTGGCTGATTGATGGGACCTTCTGCCCTTATGCAGCGCACCGAAATCCAGTTGGCTCGAGGTGGACGAGAGGACGCGACATGACGAACCCTGACGACCGACCACATGCTGGAGACACGACGGGCGAGCGAAGCAAGGCGGTCCCGAGCAAGATCATCGTCGGTGTCGATGGTTCAGAGGGTTCCCGAGCCGCGCTTGCGTGGGCCGTCGATGAAGCTGGTCGACGTGAGGCCGTGGTGACGGCCGTGAGTGCCTGGGAGCACTCCATGGTGCATGCCGGTTCCATCACGAGGGAGCCACCGCACGATGCCGCATCGATCGCCAGAGGGCTGCTCGCGGACGAGACACGGGAGCTCGTTGCGGCTGGCGCGCCCATCACCCCGGAGGTGGTCGAGGGGAAGGCCGCCAAGGTGCTCGTTGAGCAGTCCGCCGAGGCGGCTCTGCTCGTTGTAGGCGCCACCGGCCGCGGCGCCCTCGCCGATCGTGTGCTCGGCTCCGTGACGCTTCGTTGCGTCAGCCACGCCCACTGCACGGTCGTCGTCGTACGCAGCTGATGCAGACAATCACCATGACCCAACGTCGGCATGCACGACAGGGACCATCGTGATCGGCGGGATACTCGCTGAGGACTTCCTGCCCTGGTGACCTCACTGCGCAGGTGGCAAGGTGAGCCGATGGGCGTGGCTCAGATCGACGGCGTGCGCGGACCTGTGGCGCCTCGGGTGCCGCTTTCGACGGTGGCGCGACCACGGTTGGAGCGGGCCCTCGACGAGCTACCACCAGGCGGAATCGGCCTGGTGGTGGCACCGGCCGGGTCAGGGAAGTCCGTCCTGCTGGGACAGTGGATGCGGAGATCGCCCTCGCGCGCCTGTCACCTGCAAGTCACGCCCATCCATGACGATCCCATCGTCTTTGTTCGGGCACTGACGACGGCGATCGCCTCCGTTGCCCCCGACTTCGACGAGCGGGTCGCTGACTCGGCCAGTCCAGCGGGGTCGGACCTGGGTTCGGCGTTGGTGAGCAAGCTCCTCGTCAGCCTGGAGGAGCTCGAGGGCGACCTGGTGATCGTGCTCGACGACGCGCACCTGCTCGCCAACAGGTCAATCTGGGGGGACCTCGATCGCCTCATCGAACGACTCCCGGACAGCATCCGGCTCGTCCTGAGCGCACGGTGGGATCCGCCGTTGCGGTGCCGGTCGCTGCGACTCCAGTCCCGGCTGGTCGAGATCCGAGCCGTCGACCTGGCCTTCGATCCTGACGAAGGCCGAGATCTCATCGAAGGCGTTGCAGGTCGTCCCCTCGCTGCCGCCCAGTCCGACGCATTGGTCGCTCGCACAGACGGCTGGGCCGCGGGCCTGCAGCTCGCGGCGATCTCGCTGCAGCGATTCGCCGACGTCGACGCGTTCATCGAAGGATTCACCGGGAGCAACAGGCTCGTCGCCGACTACCTCGCTGAGGAGGTCATCGATGACCTCGACCCCGACCTGCGCCGCTTCCTCCTCCACACGTCGGTCTTGGAGTGGCTGAGCGCCGATGTCTGCAACGCGCTCACCGGAGAGGCCAACGCCGAGGAGATGCTCGACGTCTTGGCCCGTCGATCCTTGTTCCTGGTGCACCCGGACGGCCGCGGCGGGCGACTTCGGTATCACCACCTGTTCGCGGACCTGCTGCGCTATCGACTCCGAGCCTCCGAACCAGGGGAGGAGGCTCGACTGCGCCGGCGGGCCGCGACCTTCCTCCTGGACCACGGCCAGCTTGCCGACGCCGTCGAGCAGCTGCTCGCCGCGGGCGACGGCGGTCAGGTGGTGCGAGTGATCGTCGAGCGGGGCCAGGGCTTCTTCGAGCGCGAGGAGACCGCGACGCTCGCACGGTGGCTCACCACGGCCCATGCGCAGGATCCGGACCTTCCGGTCGCGCTCGATGTCAACCTCCTCGCCGCGCAGCTCTCGGCCCACGACACCGGGGCCGCCGTGGAGACCTACCGGCGTCTTCGCCGTCGCCGCGACCTCGAGCCCGGCGAGACCGCAGCCGCCGCGGCGCTGTACGCCTGCCTCGGCCTGAACGACCTCCCCTCGAGCGAGGTCCACCGAGCCGCCAACGAGGCCATCGAGCTCATCCCGATCTGTGACGTCGTCACTGACTTCCTCGGCATCGGCGGACGCGACAGCGTCGAGTTCCTCGCCGTGTCCATGAGCGCGATGGCGTTGCTCCATGACGGCGAGCTCGACAGGAGCGCTCGAGCCTTCGCAGCCGCCCTCGAGCTGCCAGCGGCCCAGTACCGGCTGTGGCGGGTGTTCGCACTCGGCGGACGCGCGCTCGCACTTGCTCTTGCCGGCCAGAGCAGCGAAGCCTGCGCGCTCGCCGACACCGCCATCGCCTTCGCCGAGGTGAACGACATCGCCCATCATCACGGCTTGGCGTACTCCCACTTCGCGCTGGCCCGGGTCTCGTTGGATCAGGGCGATCGCCACTCCACCACGTTCCACCTCCATGAGTCTGAAGCACGGGTCCGACGTTCGGGCCGGGCGGCCTTGCGCAGCCTGCACCAGCTGTTGGAGTCCGAACATCACGCCTCCACGATCGGGCCGCGCCGCACGTTGGACGAGATGCATGCCTCGCTGCCCGTCACCTTCGAACCGGCCCTGTTCGTCGAGCTCCGACGAGCCCAGGAGCTGCAACTCCTCGTCACCGTGGGCGAGCTGGGCCGAGCCCGGAGCCTGGTCACGACCGGACCACCCCCGTCACGTCTGCTGCCCGCGGTCATCGAGTTCGAGCTCGCCTCCGGCGATACCGCTGCTGCTCGCCGCGTGCTCGACGATTGGGACCACCCGACGGAGTTGCGCATCACGGTCCAGCGCCTGCTCGGCACCGCGGCGGTGCTCCGAGCCGAAGGCCAGCCGCAACGGGCCGATGCCGCTCTCCAAGAGGCACTCGACCGTGCCGAACCCGAGAGCCTTCGGCAACCGTTCTTCTCCCAGCCTGCCGCCCTGCGCATCCTGCAGCAGCAAGCTTCGCTCCGTTCGCAGGGATTCGCTCGGTCGATCCTCGATGCCTCAGCCGTCGAGATGCGCCGGGGCACCCAGGACCGACTCCCCGAACCCCTGACCGACCGGGAACGAGAGATCCTCGACTACCTCCCGACCCGGCTCTCGAACACCGAGATCGCCTCCCACCTGTACGTGTCGGTCAACACGCTCAAGAGCCACCTGCGCCACATCTACGCCAAGCTCGCCGCCGCCAACCGGGACGAGGCCGTCGCTCGGGCCACCGCCCTCGGGCTCCTCTGAAGTCGGTCGCGCATCCCACCACGAAGCCCGACTCGAATCTCATCCTCCGCGGGCGATGCGGGAACGAGGCGGTCGTCGTACCGTCCGAAGGCGTCACCTACCCGCCCACCGAAGAGGATGGCCGATGTCCACCCGATACGAGATCGTCGTAGCCGGCGACGTCGGGCCGACGGTCCTAGGTGCCCTCGAACGGTTCGAGTTGCAGCCCAGCGAGGCTGGGACCTCACGTCTGATCGGGTCCGTGCCGGACCCCGCGGCGCTGCAAGGGGTGTTGCACCGACTCACCGACCTGCGGGTCGAGCTGATCGAGGTCCGTCGGCTCGTCGACTGACGCAGATCACCCGCCGAGGATGATGCGCAGTCCCGCGGATGACTCGATGATGGCGGCACGACGCTGCACGGATCGAGCCGTGGCCCGGCACCGAGGAGGGTGATGAGCACCGCGACGAGCAAGGGTGGGGCGGCGCTGATCGCGTTGGCCACCGCGCAGTTCCTGATGGTGTTGGACCAGTCGGTCATGAACGTCTCCATCAGCCAGCTGGTCGCCGACTTCCACACCACCGTGACGACCATCCAGGCCGTCATCACCCTGTACTGCCTGGTGATGGCCATGCTCATCCTCACCGGAGCCAAGATCGGCGACATCATCGGCCGTCGCCGGGCCTTCGTCATCGGCTTGATCATCTACGCGTGCGGCTCAGCGCTCACCGCCGCGTCGCAGACGGTGGCCGAGCTCGCCCTTGGCTGGTCGATACTCGAAGGCATCGGTGCCGCGCTCGGTCTTCCCTGCGCTCGCCGCGTTGATCGCCGGCAACTTCGAAGGACCGCGACGCAAGGCCGCCTACGCGGTGATCGGCGGTGTCGCCGGCGCGGGCATCGCAGTCGGTCCCATCGTGGGCGGCTGGGCCACGACGGTGCTCACGTGGCGGATCGTGTTCGTCGGCGAGGTCTTCATCGCGGGGTTCATCCTGTTCATGACCCGCAAGGTCAAAGACGCCCCCGGCCCGACTCCATCGCCGAATCTCGACCTCGTCGGCTCCGTGCTCTCGGCCACCGGGTTGGGATTGTTCGTCTACGGCGTGCTCGAATCGAGCACCTGGGGATGGCTCAAGCCCAAGAACTCGCCCATCACCATCTTCGGCTTCTCACTCACCGTCTTCGTCATCGGCGCCGGATGTGTTCTGCTCTGGGGGTTCGTGACCTGGCAGCGCCATCGCGAGAACACCAAGCGGGACCCCCTTATCCACCTCTCGCTGGCCCGCATTCCACCGGTGCGGTCGGGCGTCATCGGGCTGTTCAGCCAGAACCTGATCCTGATGGGAACGTTCTTCGTCGTACCCCTCTACCTCCAACTCGTCCTCGGGCTCAACGCCCTCGAGACCGGCATCAAGATGCTGCCCATCTCGATCACCATGCTCGTCACCGCGGCACTCGGCGCCAGGCTGTCGAACCGCTTCCCCGTACGCACGATCGTCCGGACCGGGCTCATCGTGACCATCGCCGGTGTGCTCACCCTGCTCGCGACGATCCAGCCCACCCTCTCCGACGCGGGCTTCGCGCTCGGCATGGGCATCCTCGGCGTCGGGATGGGCCTCATGATCTCCCAGCTCGGCAACGTCATCCAGTCCTCGGTCGAGGAGTCCGGGCGCAGCGAAGCCGGCGGCCTGCAGTTCACCGGCCAGCAACTCGGCTCTGCGCTCGGAGTGGCCTTCATCGGTGCCATCGTGCTGGCCGGGCTGACCAACACGTTCGTCTCGACCATCGAGCACGACTCGCGGATCAGCAGCGAGGTCTCGACCCAGGTCGGTGTGGCGGCCGGCTCCAACACCAACTTCGTGGCCTCGACCGAAGTCGAGAACGCGGCAAGGAGCGCGGGCCTCGATGACGCCACCACCGCCGCGCTCGTGGACGACTACGAGACCGCCCAGCTTCGATCGCTCAAAGCCGGTCTCCTCGGCGCGGCTCTGTTGGCCCTGGCGTCTCTCGCCTTCACCAGAGAGCTACCGCACGACCAACCCGACCCGCAGAAGCGCCGTGACGCCGTCGGCGCGTCGACCTGATCGAGAACCACCCGCATCTAATCGCGAGGCCCTCGGCTTCCGCGTGGTGCAGCAACCAAGAGGAGAGCTACATGCTGATGAGCCCAGTGCCCGAGACCGACGATCTCTCCCGCGACGATGTCGTGGAGATCTCCAAGACGTGGTGGCTGTTCCTGATCATGGGAACACTGAGCGTGATCGCCGGCGTGGTCCTGCTGGAGATCGACTGGACGCTCAAGAACCTGGCCTACTTCGTCGGGGCCATCTTCATCGTTCGAGGCCTCTTCGACCTCGTCACCCGGCCGGTGGACGGCGCTCCCCGAAGCTGGTCGATCGGCACCGGCATCGTCAACATCGTCATGGGCGTCATCTTGTTGGCCTGGCCGGAGCCGACCCTGCGCGTGATCGCTGCCGTGATCGGCATCTGGCTGCTGATAGCGGGCATCGTGCTGGTCGCCGGCGGCGTCGCCAACCACAGCTCGGATTCGCTCTGGTGGGTGACCCTTGGGGCCGGCGTCATCTCGATCATCCTGGGCATCTGGGCGCTGCGCCGACCCGGCCTCACCCTCACCATCATCATCCTCCTCGTTGGCATCTGGGCCATCCTCATGGGGACCCTCGAGATCGTCGCGGCCTTCGAGGTGAAGCGACTACCGAAGCGCTTCGACGAGATGCGCAGCACCACGCCATAGACGACGAACGGCTCACCGCTCGAGCCGCCCAAGACGGGTCGAGCTCGATCACCACCGGAGGACTCACATGATTGACAGCGCAAGTCTCCCCAACAGGTCGCACACCTCATCACCCATCGATGGCGACGCACCACACGTGTGGTCAGGCCGAGGGAGAGTCGCCGGCCTCGTGCTGTTGGGCCTCGCCCTGGCGGCTCTGGCCGTGGCTGGGTGCAGTTCGAAGAGCGGCAGCTCCGCATCGACGTCGACGTCGTCGACGACGTCGACGACGGCCCAATCGGCCACCTCGTCGACCTACCCGGCCGGTAAGGAGGCCGTCTGCCAGGCGCGAGATCAGCTCAAGACATCGATCACGGCACTGACCAAGCCTGCGCTGCTCACCGGTGGTTCCGCCGCGATCAAGACCGCGGTCGACCAGGTCCAGACCGATCTGGATGCGCTGAAGGCGGCGGCCAAGACGGACTACCAGCCGCAGGTCGACGCGCTGCAGGCATCGGTCACGCAGCTGCAGACCGATGCGGGCAACCTGGGCAACGGGAGCATCGGGCAGAACCTCACGACCGTCGGCACCGACATCGCAGCCGTGGGAACCACCTCGACGGACCTGTTCACACAGCTCAAGACGAGCTGCGGATCCTGACGGGCTCGAGCGACTCCCGACCGGGCTCTCAGCCCCGGTCGGGGTCGCTGAGGTAGCCACGTAGGAAGTCGTGGCGTCGGCGGATCATGCGCAGCCCGATTCGGTGGCCCCCGAAGAACAGCCCCATCGAGACCACTGCGGCGAGGGCGATGCCGCCGGCGAAGTGCGTGGTGGGCAGACGATGGCTGAGCCCGTTGGACGACAGCATCGACCACAGCACCAGGCTCGGCGCCAACACGACCACGGCGAGGGCAGGTACGAGCCCGTAGGGGACGAGGAGCAGTGCGACCCATCGCACGATCATGTGGAACCAGTCATGGCGGTGCTGCCATCGGAACCGCAGCTCGCGGGGGTGATAAGGCCACACGATGCCGACCCAGCCGGCGACGCCCAGCGTGCCGAACGGGACGATGGCGATCGCGGTGATGCTGAGCACGGTTGGCGGCCAATCGTGATGGACCTCGCCGATGATGAGGGCCACCACGGTGCAGAACGGGGCGACGAAGCACCAGAGCGTGAGGTTCTGGGCGTAGAGCAGACGACGGAGCATCGCCGGGTCGTCGAGCGCAGCCAGGATCCTCTCGCGATCGGGTGCGAGCACGTTGGTGGCCGGCACGTCGGAGTACATCCACCCGGCCATCACCATCGCGAAGGCGAGCGGGCCGTGAAGCGTGAACAGCCAGTCCAACCACTTCGTCGGTAGCAGGAACCACGCGCCGGCCATCAGCAGTCCGTTGAAGATGACGACCCCTGGGACGGTGAAGGGCCACCGGACGGCCTCCTCGAAGTTCGATCCGCAGCGCCGCACGAATCGACGTCGGAAGCCCATCGATCGTCACGACCTCAGACATCCCAACAGCCTCGCCGATATTTCGTCACCTGACCGCGGTAGGTGACCTGCGGATCTCGCCCCCATTTTGCCCCCACAACATGGGGTGCAGACGACCGCAGAGGCCGCATGGGGGCAAGCCGACGCGACAAAAGCCCTGCTCAGCGGGAGTGTGCGGGATCGATGCCCCTTTGCCAAGGTGAGGGTCGCGAGTTCGAATCTCGTCGTCCGCTCCATGAAACACCTGGTCAGGCCCCCTTTCGAGGGGGCCTGACCTGTGTGCCGCTGACGCTTGCCAACGTGGATGGGGTGGAAGGCCACAAGCGGTCTCGTTCTGGCGCTTGGCGACTGACCGTTTTAACGGGCTGGGATCCGGTGACCACCAAACGGATCGATATCCACGAGACTGTCAAGGCCCCCAACAATCGGGCCGGCGCCAAGCTCGCCGATGCCCGCCTGGCCGAGATCATCGCCGCCGTCGAATCCGGGCAAACACCCGCAGCCGGGTCGCCGTGCCCAGCCCGGGATGTCGGTCACCGAGCTGGCCGAGCGTTGGGAGACGGCGAACCGGCCGCGGCAGAACCGGCGGACGGGGGAGTGGATCGGTTGGTCGCCGAAGACGGCCAAGCTCCACCGGGACAACTTCGTGCGCTACATCCTGCCGGTGCTCGGTGACCGCTCGGCCGCGTCGGTGACGGGGATCGACCTCACCATGCCCTTCGCCGTCGACCGGCTGGCCACGACCGTCGCGCTCGGCACCTCGGTCGGGGCAGCAGTCGCGGCGATCCGCTCGGGTGAGCTCGTGCCACGGGCACCCGGATCGTTCCGGAGGCGCCAGACCGCATCCTGACCACATGTGGATCGTTGGAACTTTTGGTCCGTTGTCGACGACTGAGTGACGACAAGATCGCTTCCACCGGCGCGCACTCGGACGCGTCCCCAGCCAGGAGATGTGTCTTTGCGACGAACGAAGCTAGTGGTGGCCGGTCTCATGGCCATGGGTCTCGTGGTGGCGACGGCAGGGGTGGCCTCGGCTCACGTCACCGTCGAGCCGGAGTCGGCTCCCAAGGGTGCTGCTGATCAGACGATCGTGTTCCGGGTGCCGAACGAATCGGACACCGCCAACAACACGGGTCTCAAGATTCAGTTCCCCAGCGATCATCCGATCGCGGCCATCGACCCGGCGGCCATGCCCGGTTGGACCTCGACGGTGAAGACGACGCACCTGGCCACCCCGATCGAGACCGACGACGGGCAGGTCACCGACGTGGTCAGCGAGATCGACTGGGCCGGCGGCAGCATCCCTCCCGGCCAGTTCGGCCAGTTCACCATCCTGGCCATGGGTCTCCCCTCCGATACCGACTCGCTGACCTTCAAGGCCATCCAGACCTACGACGACGGCACGGAGACGGCGTGGATCGAGGAGTCGGTCGAGGGCCAGCCCGAACCCGAGCATCCCGCCCCGGTGCTGACGCTGACGGCCGCCGCCGACACGCCATCGAGCTCCGACACCTCGGTCGCTCCGACAGTCACGACCGCGTCGACCGCATCGACGGCGAACGAATCCGCAGCCGGCACCACCTCGACGTCATCGAGCGACTCGTCGAAGGGGCTGGCCATCGCCGGGATCGTCCTCGGTGCGCTGGCGCTGATCCTCGCCGGTGCGGCGTTCTTCCGGGGCCGCTCGAGCTCGTCGTCCACGCCGAAGCCTCCGTCCTCGAGTTCGTCCGTCACGACCTGAGTCGGCGACGTCGCCGGTCAGTGCACGGTGACGTCGAACACGGTTCGTTCCTCGTCGAACTCGCTGAGCTTGGTGAGCACGACGATCTCCCACTTCCCGGCCGGGGTCAGGGGGAGCTGGTCGGCGATGTAGTGACCGGTCCCGGCCGGGAGCACCTGGGCAGTGATCGGCCCGATGTTCTCGGCCGGGAGGGTCAGTTCGACGACGACCGGCCCGGCGATGGCGATCGGTCGGCCGAGCTGGTCGGAGTAGCTGAGGTGAATCGAGTTCGGTCCGGCCTTGCCGGGTACGAGGACGAGGTTGAGCTTCGAACCGGCATGCCCCCACGCGGGAGCCGCAGCGAGGAACAAGATGCCTGCCGTCCCCACTGCGGCACTGGCCGCCACGCGGCCATGTCGCCGCCTCCCCGTCGGCTGAGCTTCCATGCACTCTCCTCCATCCACGCCCGTCGGCGTCCGTTGTCGAGAGCACAGGTCGCCCGGAGACGCCAGTTGGTTCCCAGCTTCCGCGATCTCGATGACGAGATGGATGACTGAGACGTGCGGAGCTCACCGCCGCCTGGGCTCGACCTCTCGACGGAGGCGACCCGCGCTCCGATCGACTATGGTTCTGATTCTCATTATCGACCTGGAGGAGGAGCAGGTGGCATCGAGAAAGTTGAGAGGCCGCGGAATCGCTGTGCTGACCTTGGCTGGGCTGACCCTGATGATCGGGTGCAGCTCATCGAAGGGCGACGCCCAGGGGGACGGGTCAGGGTCGGCGATCAGTGGCTCGCCCGCGCCGTTGGCAGTGGTTGCGACCACCACGCAGGTCCAGGACTTCGCGACGGTCATTGGTGGTGAGTGTGTGACGATCTACGGGGTGTTGAAGCCCAACGTCGATCCTCACGATTACGAGCCGTCACCCGCTGACGTCGACGCGATGGCCAGGGCTGGGGTGATCGTCAAGAACGGGGTGGGTCTGGAGAAGTGGCTGGACGACACCATCACCAGTTCGGGGACGAAGGCGACCGTGGTCGACTCGAGCACCGGGGTCTCGATCCGGGTCGGGGACGAGGAGGATCCCGAAGGCGATCCGCACATCTGGCAGAACCCTCAGAATGCCAAGATCATGGTCACCAACATCGAACACGCCCTCGCCGCAGCGCAGCCGGCCTGCACCGATGAGTTCGCGGCGAACCTGGCGTCGTACACCGCGCAGCTCGACCAGTTGGATGCGGAGACCCAGGCGGCCATCTCCACGCTGACCAACAAGAAGCTGGTGACCAACCACGACGCGTTCGGCTACTACGTCGACCGTTACGGTCTCGACTTCGTCGGTTCGATCATCCCCAGCTTCGACACCTCGGCCGAGCTCTCGCCGGCCGACATCTCCGACCTGGTGGCCAAGATCGAAGATCAAGGTGTGAAGGCCATCTTCTCGGAGAGCTCGCTGCCGCCGAAGACCGCCGATGCCATAGGCAGCGAGGCCGGGGTCACCGTCGTGCAAGGAGAGGACGCGCTGTATGGCGACACGCTCGGCCCCGCCGGCAGTGACGGCGCCACCTATCTGATGATGGTCGCGCACAACACGCGCACGATCGTCGACAACCTCGGCTGACACCAGCCCGATCAGAACGTGGCTCCAGCAAAGGCTCTCGCCGCGGTTCCACGGTGACCGAATCGGATGACGCGAGACTTCTGGAGTGGACCACAACCATGCGACGGACCTGCCTGACGGGGCTGCCGGGCTGCGTCGAGGGCTGACCATCGGTGTCACGGTTGTCGTGTTGGTGGCCGTCGTCGGGATGATCGTGTGGTGGCCGCGGGGCAACGCGCCTGAGCTCAACCCGGGCGCGGTGCCGCTGGAGTACCTCGACGCCACGGTCCGGGTGGTGATCCCGACGCAGTGCCCGGCGCCGGAGGAGGCGAACCTGCCGACGGACTGCCAGCAGGTGTCGGCCGATGTCACCTCTGGCTCACAGCGCGGGGAGGTGGCGCGGTTCCAGATCCTGGCTACCGACTTCGGCAAACCGAACTTGAAGGCGGGGGACAGGGTGGTGCTGGTCTACAACCCGGCCGCGGTCGAGGAGTATCGCTACACCTACTCCGACTTCCAGCGCTCCACCCCCCTCATCTGGTTGGTCGTCTTGTTCGTCGTGGTCGTGATCGCCTTCGGCCGCTGGAAAGGTGCCCGGGCGTTGGCCGGCATCGCGGTCACCTTCGTCGTGTTGTTCGTGTTCCTGCTCCCATCGTTGCTACGGGGCAATCCGGCGTTGCCGGTCGCGTTGGCCGCCACCATCGTGATCGCGGCGGTCGTGCTCTACCTCGCCCACGGCGTGAAGGCGGCCACCACGGTCGCGCTGGTCGGCACCTTGATCAGCCTGGCGGTCATCGCGGCGCTGGCGACGCTGTTCGTCAGCGCCGCGCGGCTCACCGGACTGGCCGGAGACGAGTCCCAGGTCCTGCGGCTCACCGCCACCAGCGTCGACCTGCGGGGCCTCCTGCTCGCCGGTGTCATCATCGGCGCACTCGGAGTGCTCGACGACGTCACCGTCACCCAAGTCACGTCGGTGGTCGAACTGCGCCAGGCTCAACCGGGCTACAGCCGCTGGGACCTCTATCGGTCGGCCACCCGCATCGGACGAGATCACATCGCCTCGACCGTCAACACCCTCGTGCTGGCCTACGCGGGCGCCTCGTTGCCGTTGCTGTTGCTGTTCCTGCAGAGCAACCAGCCCTGGGCCCGTGTCGGGGCCAGCGAGATCGTCGCCATCGAGATCGTCCGCACCCTCGTCGGAAGCATCGGCCTCGTCCTCGCCGTACCAGTTACGACCGCGCTCGCCGCAGCCCTTCTGGCTCCACAGGACGGCACCGAGCCGCCGGGGGCGACAACTTCGACTCCTCCACCCCCCACACACGATTCGGATCGTCCGTTGCCTTCCTCGGACGACCCCCATTCCGGTGCCGACCGCTGGACCGAGTTCGGCCCCAGGGAGGAACCATGGTGACTCGGCGACGAGGTGGACGGCGGCACGACGTATCTCACGCTGCCGAGTGAGTGGTCGCGAGGTGAATGGCGTCGAACGATTCGAGTTCGGGCGGCTTGAGTTCGCCCGCGACGGTGAGTCTCCGGTCGTTGCTGCGGACCAGGTCGAGTGTGCTGAGCACGTCGAGACCCGCGAGCCCTCGACGCCGGGCCCGTTTCACGCCTTGTCGGTGAAGCCCTGCTCGATCGTGGCGAAGTCGAAGTAGTCGCGCCATGAGGTGATGAGGCCGTCGTGGACCTCGAACACGCCGGCGACGGGCAGTTCGACCCACCCGTTGGCGAGCTGGTGCCGGTCGAGGCGCTCGATGAACACGACATCACCCGCCTCGGCCGTGGTCCTGATGACGAACTCGTTGCGGAGCACCGGGGCGAAGAAGGGCTCGAGGATGCCCCGGATCCCGTCGGGCCCATGGACGGTCGGGATCGGGGGGACGTTGACGTACTCGCACTCGTCGGAGACGTAGGTCATCGCCGTGTCGTAGTCCAACTGCTCCATGGCGGTCATCAGGGAGGTGACGACGTCGATCGGTTGCGTGGTGCGGGTGCTCATCGGATGCTCCTCATCTGTAGTACGGACTACAGATGAGGGTAAGTGAAGTCGGCACTACGATCAAGCGATGGGCTATCGCCACTCGGCCGACGAGATCCTCGAGGCCGCGGTCGCGCTCACCCTGGAGTCCGGGCTGGCTGCGCTCACGTTCAGCCGGGTGGGGAAGCGGCTCGGGATCAGCGACCGTACGGTCGTCTACTACTTCCCGACCAAGCTGGACCTGATCAACGCGGTCGCCGGTGCGCTGGTCACCGACATGGTGCTGCTCCTCGAGGAGGCCTTCGGGTCGACGCGTCTCGGTCAGAAGGACCTGATGAACCGGGCCTGGCCCGTGCTCACGACGGCCTCGGCCGACCGGGTCTTCGCCCTCTACTTCGAGATCGTCGGCCTGGCCAGCTCGGGTCAGGCGCCCTACGACATGCTCGCGCCCGGGCTGGTCGCCGGCTGGGTGGACTGGCTCGCACCACGGATGCTCGGCAGCAGCGAGGACGTCAGGCGTCGGCGTGCACTCGCGACCGTGGCGCAGATCGACGGACTCCTGCTCGTCCGCCACGTCCTGGGCTCAGCGCAAGGCGATACTGCGGCACGGGAGGCCGGCATCTCCACCTGACCCCAGCACGGCACTCGCGAGGGCGCTCGACCGGGCGGCGGGATCCGAGATCTTCCGGCCGGTCATCCGGGCGCGGTTACGCGGATGCCGAGGGTTCGGGCAGCGGCAGCCATGCGGTCGTCGTAGGTGACGACGTGGTTGAGCTCGGTGTCGAACTGTTGGGCGGTGGCGAGGTGGATGGCGTCGAGCGAGCGGAGCTCGGGCGGTTGGAGCTCGCCGGCGACGGTGAGCGTGCGGTCGTTGATGCGGACCAGGTCGAGCGTGCTGAGCACATCGAGGCCTCGGCGAACCGCCTGATCGCCGAGAGGTAGTAGCGCTCGGACCACCTCGGTGCGGGCGAGCGCGCTCGACACGAGCGGACGCCGCCGGCGCAGGTGCGTGCGCAGCGCAGCGGATTCGGGCTCCCTCACGGCGAGCTTCACGATCGCCGACGAGTCGAGGTAGGTGACTCGCTTAGCGCTCATCGGCTCGCAGTCGTGCGAGCGCAGCCGAGGGTGGCTCCTGATCCGCTTCGAGCTCGAGCGGAGCGGGGAGATCATCGAAGGATGCGTCAGCCGAGACCAGATCGCCCGAGGCTCGCAGGCGCTCGGTCGGTCCCCGATCGGCGAGCGGCGCGAGGACGGCGACGGGTCGTCCGCGGTCGGTGATCTCGATCGTCTCGCCGCGCTCGACCTGGCGGAGCAGCTCGCTCGCCCGCTGTCGCAGCTCTCGAATTCCGACGGAAGTCATGTAGTACTTGTAGCACATCGTGCGATTGATCTTGCCAACATCCTGCCAACACAACGTGAGGTGCAGACGACCGCAGAGACGGAATCGGACTTCTTCCGCCACAAGACCTGGTTTTGGGAGCGACTCGCAGCCAACGTCGGCATCGTCCTCTTGTTCGGCGCGTTCTATTTCAGATTTCCCGGTAGTGCGTAAGTGGTGATCGGTCGGTCTGCCCGTCGGGCACGAATGGGTGTCACGGACCCGTATAACCGGCGATCGGGGACGCTGGTGGAGCGGTGTTCGGGGACGCGCCTTCGGGGACACCGAGGTGTAGAGGGCGTACTGCTCGGCCCGATGTCATCGCCTCAGCGTCGGCGTGCGCAGTACACGCCACCCGGCGAACGTTGGGCGCTCAACCACCGCTGAGGTGGCTCGCGTGGCACCGCCTGCCATGATCGTGTCGACCGGGAGGGGCCGTGCAGCAGCATCATCGAGACGCCATCGAGCGTTGGGCCGAGGCCGCCGCCGCCGACGACGAGGTGCTCGCCGTGGTGGTGGCCGGTTCGCTGACCAAGGGGTACGGCCTCGCCGACAGCGACGTCGACGGGTTCGTGATCGTCACCGACGAGGCGTTCGCCCGTCGCCGAGCCAGCGGCGAGCTCACCTTCTTCTCCACCGAGCTCTGCGACTACGAGGGTGGCTACGTCGATGCCAAGTACGTCGACCGTGCCTTCCTCGAAGCCGTCGTGGAGCGAGGCAGCGAGCCGGCCCGATCGGCGTTCCTGGGGGCGATCGTGGCCTGGTCGACCGACCCGTCGATCGATGCGCTGGTGCACGCGGCGGCCACCTATCCCGAAGCCGGCGTCGAACAGCGCATGGCCCGCTTCCTCGCGCAGGCCCAGGCCGCCCAGTGGTACGTGGGCGAGGCGGCCAAGCGCGACGACCCGTACCTCGCCGGGTGGGCGGCGAGCCGGCTGGCGCTGTTCGCCTGCCGCCTGGTGCTGGCCCACAACCGAGTGCTGTACCCGTACCACAAGTGGCTGCTGCGCACCGTCGCCGAGGTGCCCGACCGTCCCGACGACTTCGGCGACCTGGTGCGCGCCCTGGCGATCGAGCGGACCCCGGCCGCGGCCGAGGCGGTCGTGGTGTCGCTGCTCCTCTTCCGGGAGTGGCCCCAGGCCCCGGCCGGTTGGTCGACCCAGTTCATGCTGGACAGCGAGTGGAACTGGCTCGACGGTGAGCCGCCGATCGACGATCTCTGACCGGGGCCCGGCTGGTGAGGATCGACATCGGTTTCCAGCCTGCATCGACACATCCGCGGCGCGCCGTCGAAGTGCCAGCAGCCATCTCGCTCCGATGCGCGCACCTTCGCACGGTTGTCCCCAGCCCGGACTCGTCGCAGAGGCGATGACATCTGCCGGGAGTCCCCTGCATCGAGCCGGAAGCAGCGGGCGGATCGATACCCCTAGATCAGGTGCCACAGAACGCGCTCCACGCGGTTGACCGCGCGTATCCCCGAGGGGATTCGTTCTGGGACGATCTCATCAGTGCCGCCGGGCCGGTCCTCGTTGCTACGGACCTGCATCTCGCTTGGGTGTGAGGGAGTGCTCGAGGGCGAGCTCGCGAAGGTCGTCGAGCAGGAGCGTGCCGTCGCTCAGCAGCGGTAGGAGCTCGATGGTGGCATCGACGAAGCGGCTCCAGGTGCAGGCCGGGTCGAATTCGCCGGCGCGGATGGCGTCGATGGCCATGACGACGAGTGCATGCTCGTCGGGCTCCAGCTGGCGCCACCGTTCGGCGAAGTTGGCTCCGACCCCCGGTTCATGTTCGGGCAGTCGAGGATCGTCGGGGGCTTCGTCGTCGGCCATTGGGTTCCTCCACAAGGGCTGCTCCCGGGATGTGGGAGTTCCGTCTCGAGGAGCGCAGAACCGGTGGTGCGCACGACCTCTCGCACCCGAGAAGGTGAGACCAGTCCCCGCAAGCGGTCGGGAGCTACGGTCGTCTCGGTGGGAGCGGCGTACGAGATCGACGATCCGGTCGGCGCGGCGGAGATCGCTGATCGACTTGGATTGATGAGCACGAGCGTGATCCACGATTGGCGTCGTCGGCATCCAGACTTTTTCCGGCTCGGGTGAAGGAGCTCCGGATGGGGCTGCTGTGGTCGTGGCCGTCGATCGAAGCGTGGGCCACCGCCACCGGACGACTCTGACGAGAACGCCAGCTCGAGCGGGCCTCCACCCGGCGATCGCTCCTCACTTCCGAGCGGCAGGCAGTCGGGTCCACGGGGGCGGGATCTGCCGAACAGACCCTTTGGATTACTGCAGTGTGTGCTCGACCAGCGCCTTCAGCTCACGGTTGGGACTGCCATGGCTCTTGTACAACGGGCTCATGGGTGTCTCGGCCAACCTGACCGAGAGGGCGACGAGGTCCTCGTCGGCGCCGAGCTCCACCCGGTGGACGTTGCCGAAGAAGCTGAACTCGTTCATCACACCGAGCAGGCTCCGGCTCGCGGTCTTGGCGTAGTGCCCTTCACCCATCGATCGGATCTCGTGATCGACGAACCTCGGGTCGACGCCGTGAGCGTCCAGGACCTTTCGAAGTTCCTCGGGGAAGCGCACGGCGAGCGAGCCGGCCGGCGCGAGCGGCATGAACACCGGGACGAGCGTGCGCTCGTTCACGAGCAGCGCCACCTGGGGCTTCCAGAACAGTGCGGTGGCGTACCAGTTCCCGAGCTCTGAGGATGGGTCGACGGCCTCGACGATGGGCTGCTTCACCCGGTCGAGGAGCTTCTTGGTCGCATGGATGGTGAAGCCGCCAGAGTTCACCAGGGGAGGATGCCATGGGCGCAAGGTCGCTTTGCGAGGCACTTCCTACGGATGTGCACGACCGACCGAGGTGCCTGGCCACGGCCAGGCGGGGGAGCTACTGGTCGGACCGGACGATCGCCGGGAGTGTGTACGGGGGATCCGAGTTGACGATCTCGATTTGTGCGAACGCCCGCTCGAGAAGCAGACGACCCCGTTCGGGGATCTCCTCCTCGCCCAGGTAGAACTCGTCGAGAACAGCCGTCGCTTCGCTGTGCGAGGTGATGTTGCACACGCGGAGGAGCACGGCGATGTCCTCGAGGTCGCGCCCGGGTCTCGATGCCCGCAGCTTCATGGCGAGGATCGTTCGGGCCGACCCGACTCGGATGGTCACGCCGGGTCGCTCGATGAGGGCTTCCGTCTGGATCTCCGTGGGTGGCAGCGCCAGCTTCATCCGGTTGTTCAGCCAGCCCGCGAGCAGGCCCATCTCGCTTGCCACCTGATCGGCAGCTTCCTCGATCTCCTGGACAGGGACGTAGGAGCCGTCGACATCGGCGGTTGCCGTGCGCGTCGGTGCGTGAACGAGGGCGAGCGACGCGCCGCCGAACACGTCGATGCAGGCCGTGACGTCCCGTTCCGACAGGATCGCCGCGAGGCGCTCCAACGCCTTGCGGATCTGCTGGGGTGTGAGGGTTGCGGTGGGGTCGGTCATGTGAACACCGCGAGATCGTCGGCCGAGATGAGCACACCGCGTCGACGGAACGGATCGGGAGTGTCTGCGCGGACGAGATCGGCGTTCTCCGGGTGGCCGTCTGCGACCCATTCGGTGCGGGAGGTCCGTTGCGGATCGTCGACCCAGTCGGGGCAGGGGAGGCCGGCGTCGTGGAGTCGCCAGTCGACCAGGGCCGCGATGAACGCGTCTGCGCCGGCATGGCCGGTGAACGGCGCTGGGGTGACGGCCAGAGCGACGCGTAGCGGTGGGTCGGCGGCGGCGAGGTTGTTGCTGATCTGGATGAGCGAACGGAACAGCCGGCCGGTGTGACCCTCGCGGAGGAGGTCGCGGATCTCGTCGGCGGATTCGGCGACGGTCGGGGTGCGGGTCGGGAGCCTGACGAGGTGCTGGCCGACCGAAGCGAGGAGTCGGTCGATGAGCTCGATGCTCGGCGTGCGACGGCCGGTCTCGATCACCGAGATCGAGGATTGAGGGATGCGGGCGCGAGTCGCGAGCTGTGCCTGAGTCAGGCCAGCAGACTTGCGCGTGCTCCGGACGAGCTGGGCCACATCGGTCATGGACCGAGTATACGTAGTCCGCGATATTCCGTCACTAAGACCATGGTTGGGTGACCTGCGGATCTTGCCCCCATTTTGCCCCCACAACATGGGGTGCAGACGACCGCAGACGCCGCATGGGGGCAAGCCGACGCGACAAAAGCCCTGGTCAGCAGGGGTGTGCGGGATCGATGCCCCTTTGCCAAGGTGAGGGTCGCGAGTTCGAATCTCGTCGTCCGCTCCATGAAACACCTGGTCAGGCCCCCTTCGAGGGGGCCTGACCTGTGTGCCGCTGACGCTTGCCAACGTGGATGGGGTGAAAGGTCAAAGGCGGTTCCGGTCTGGCGCATGGCGGCTGACGGGCTTCGCTGGCGGGGATCCGGTCACCACCGGGCAGATCGATACCCACGAGACGGTCAAGGCCCCGGACAGGTCAAGGCCCCGGACAACCTGGCTGCCGCCAAGCTGGCAGACGCCCGCCTGGCCGAGATCAAGCGGTGTCCGCCCCTGACCCTCACGTTGGATCAGTCGTCACTCGCCGGATCCGCTGCCTGGACGGGGTCTACGCTGCGGCGGTGAGGACGCCGATCAGGAACCCACCGGACCCGATGTACGCGGAGCTGGAGGTGCATCGGACCATGATCTGCGACCGCGTGCGAACCGGCGGGTTCCAGCGGGCGATCGACTCGGTGGTACGCCCGGGTGATGTGGTGCTCGATCTCGGGGCGGGAAGCGGCATCCTGAGCGTGTTCGCGGCGCGAGCGGGTGCCGCACGGGTGTACGCCGTCGAGCGGACTTCGGTCGCGGTGTTGGCGCAGGAGTTGGCCGCGGCGAACGGGGTCGGGGAGATCGTCAGGGTCATCCACGGCGACGTCATGGACATCGAGCTCCCGGAACCCGTCGATGTGATCGTGTCGGAGTGGCTCGGCGGCTTCGGGATCGATGAAGGGATGTTGGTTCCGGTCATCGCGGCGCGCGACCGTTGGCTCAAGTCAGGGGGAACGATGATCCCCAGCTCGGTGACGGCCTGGGTTGCGCTGGTCCACGACCGCTACGTCGCCGAGACGTTGGAGTTCCTCCAGGCGAGCCCGTACGGCGTCACGCTCGACGACCTGGCCGAGAAGACCGTCAACGAGATCATCTACTCCGGCACCTTTCGTCATCTCGCGGCGGACGACATCCGTTCTGAGGCAGCTCCGCTCTGGACCACCGATGCCAACGAGATCTCCCTGGTGCAGGCCCGGTCGCCCCACGAAGCAGAGGTGTCGCTACGGGTGGCCGAGCGTGGAATGGCGAACGCGCTGGCGCTCTGGTTCAGCGCCGAGCTCGTGCCGGGCACGTCGCTGTCGGTGGGCCCCGGCGATCCTCCGACCCACTGGGGCATGACGACGGCCCCGCTGCGGTCGCCTGTCGAGCTCACGCCCGACACATCCGTGCGGGCCCGAGTGAGGACCGCGCCGGCCCGGGACACGGGGACGTGGACACGCTGGGCCGTCGCGCTGCCGGGCGCCGACTGGGAGGAGCACGACGAGCAGGCGGTCTGGGAGGAGATCGACGACTGAAGTCACGTCGGGGTCCGCGTCGCCGATGCCGCACGGGGCCGTCCGGCCGGGTCCGAGTCCTCGTCACTCCTTGGAGAGGGTGGTCTATGGTGATCCCAGAGGCCAGCCCTCCAGCCACCTACCAGGTCGAAGCCTGAGGGCGGCCCGACGAGAGGAGTCACCGTGGGATTCAGGAGACGGACGAGACGTCGGGCAATCATCGCCGGTGCGGCGGTTGCGCATCACCAGGACCGCAAGTACGCGGAGGCCCAGCAAGGGGCCGCCGAGGCACCCCCGGAGGAGTACCAGGAGCAGCCGCAGGATCAGCAGCCGCAGTATGCGCCGCCTCCCCCGGACACTGCCGACCAGATCGAGCATCTCGCACAGCTCCACGACTCGGGCGCGTTGACCGACGAGGAGTTCGCGGAGGCCAAGGCGAAGGCGCTCAGCTCCTGAGCCCGACCCGGGATCACCCCACAGCGATCATTCAATCGACTACGACGGCACGGACGAGGGGCTGCAATGAGTGAATCACGCAAGGACGTGCTGTTGCAGGCGCTTCAGGCGGAGGTCGGTGGTCTCGAGGTCGATCTGGGCACGCTGTTCACCGGCGACGTCGTCGGCTGGTCGCCGTACGCGACCGTCTCCGGGCTCACCGCGCTCTCGGAACTGTCCGCCCTCCGCGACATCGCCTTCTCCAACGTCGTCATCTTGATCAGGGGCCTCGACGAGGTGGGGAACAAGGCATTCGCCGAGTGGGTCATCGAGGCCGACCACACAGGACCCCTGGTGCTCGACGAGGATGTGGCGTTGGACCCGACGGGTCGACACGTCCAGCTGGCCGGCGTCACCGTGGCCGACTTCCGCGAGGGGAAGATCCGGTCGTTCCGGACCTACTTCGACGACGCGTCACTGATCGAACAGATCGTTGGCGCCTGACGGGTCGGTCCCGCTGGAGCTCCACGTCGAGGATGCTCCCGATCCGCTCGACCTGGAGATCCTCGAGACCCAGATCCGTAGCGAGGCGTCCGCGACGATGGGGCTCGGCGACGAGGTCGACCTGGCGATCTTCGTGCGCGAGGGAGACACGATCGTCGCCGGCATCAGCGGATGGACCTGGGGCGACTGCTGTGAGCTGCAGAGCCTCTGGGTGGCACCGAAACTGCGGGGACAGGGCCTCGCCACTCGGCTGATCGCCGCGGCCGAAGCCGAGGCGGCGGCCCGCGGGTGCATCCAGACCGTCCACTTCACCTACGACTTCCAGGCGCGAGCCCTCTACGAGCAGACTGGCTACGAGCTCGTGGCCCGAGTCGAGGACTTCCCGTCCGGAACCGACGTCCTCTGGTACCGCAAGCGCCTCGACGGTCGGGACTGAGTGTGGTCGATCGGCTCCGGACAAGGCAGGGCCGAGGGGCCCGACCTGTGGTGGCCGAGGAACCGGGATCTAGGGCGAAGCTGTTTCACCAAGCCGTGTCACCTCCGTCGCTGCAGCAGACGAGGCGAGGTTCGCCTGGTGGCAGTGCTTGGCCTTGCGGCCGCTGCCGCAGGGGCAGGGCTCGTTCCGGCCGGCCGAGGCGAGCGTTTCCATGACCTCGTCCGCGTAGCCGCCGGCTCGTAGCCGGTCGGTCATGAGACGCATGATGCCATCGATGTGGGTGAAGAAGGCCCTGTAGCCGGAGCACAGGTGGTTCAAGCCGGGCTCGCCCGCGGGCGTGGTCGTGAAGCGGTTCTTCGGGCGCTCGCCGTTGCAGGCGAAGCGCACCTCGCAGTCGAGGCAGAACTGGGGGAGCGTGTCCCGCTTGGCATCGCCGAAGGTTCGCTGCTGGGGCGACGAGACCAGGTCGAGCATGTGGCTGTCCGTGATGTTGCCGAGCAGGTGGTCGGGCTCGACGAAGTGGTCGCAGGAGTACAGGTCGCCGTTGTGCTCCATGGCCAGGGCGTTGCCGCACGTCTCGCTGAAGAGGCACAGCGACGGCGACATCCCGAGCCACGATGCCAGGGCGGCGTCGAAGTGCTGCACGTACACCGTGCCGACGTCCCTGCGCACCCATTCGTCGAAGACCCCGATCATGAAGCCTCCCCACGCACCAGGATGGACCGATCGGTAGGTGACCCGGTCGCCCTCCTGGAAGCCGGTGTCGTTGTCGCGCTCGACGATCGGGATGAACTGGATGAAGGTGGCAGCGAGATCGTTCCGCAAGTAGCGGTAGACCTCGAGTGGGTGGTCCTGGTTGGCGGAGTTCACGGTGCACAGGATGTTGGTGTCCACGTTGTGCCGCTGGAGCAGCTCGTACCCGCGATCGCTCGGCCGTGAACTCGTGCCAGTGTCGGCTCCTGCGTCGCTCGCCGAAGGGAGAGGGCCACGTGTTGCGGTTGCGAACATGCGACCCTCCGATTGGTCGGCCCGGCGGCGACTCGATCCGATTGTCGGTGGTTGCGTTCACGTAGGCGTCACCCGATCTGAATGACCGGCGGACCCCTCGCCGACCCCAGGCCCTTCGACCGGTCAGCCGATCGGATCGGAGGACGGGCCATCCGATGCCGCGCTCGACAGGTGCGATCCGACCCGAGCCGAGGACATCGTCGGTGCCGAAGCGGCGCTGCATCCCGAGCCGCACTGCGGCCATGATGGTCTTGATGACCAGTCCGATCAGGATCAGGTCGATCACCATCTGAGCCGAGACGATCAGCCGAGCGGTGTCGCTGATCGGCGTGATGTCGCCGAACCCGGTCGTCGACAACACGGTGATCGTGAAGTAGAGCGAGCCCGTGTGGTTGAGGCTCTGGCTGAAGACGCCGGGGTCCTCGTGCGCGAACACGAGGTAGATGCTCGCGAACACGACGACGAACAACGGAATGGAGAGGGCCAGGGCCTCGATGGCCCGTTGCACCGGGTGTTCCGAGGTGATGATCCGACGCAGCTGGATCACCACCACGACTCCGACCACCACCAGCCCGGCGGCGACGGCCACGCCCCACGCGGCGGTGATGTCCTGATCGAGAGGGAGCAGGTAGTAGACGCTCAGGATCACGATCAGCGAGGCGCCGGCCCGCAGGAACACCCGAACCAGCTCACGATGCCACTCGTGGGTGGTCGCGAACGGCATCGTCGCGGGCGGCGACGAGCTGACGCGGCCCGGCGGTTCCATCAGGCGAGCCCGGACGATGGATCTCGGGAGCTCACTCGACGTCGGCCGGCCGGGCGATCAGGTAGATGCACGTCCCCAGCAGCGGCAGCAGGATGATCACCAGGGTCCAGCCGGCCTTGGCCCAGCCGCCGTGGTCGCGGCGGCGGAAGTTGTCGATGAACGCCCAGATCACGGCGAACACGATCATCACCCAGAAGGACAGGATCACGATCGTCCAGAACAGGCCCAGCAGCGGGTAGTCGTACGCGAGCAGCATGGCTGCCTCCTCATGGGTTCCTCGGAGAACATCTCCGTGCGCCTGACGATGTCCCCTCCGGTCGTTCCTCGGATCACCCAGATCGGATGAACGTCCATCCAGCATCCGAATCACCCGGTCTGGGCGATGCCGCCCTTGATGTTCGCCCGCACGGTGAGCAGGATGAGCACAGCCAGGGTGGAGGCCCGATGATCCGTCGACTGATCGAGATCGTCCGGTTCCCGCCCGCCTACGAGGGCGCCATCCTGTCGGGGCGCATCGACGGCATCGCGTACCTCGTCGGGTGGTTCGTCACCGTCGCGCACCTCACCTTGGCGGTCGGGGTCCTGTTCTTCGGCTTCGGCGCACCCTGGCCGACGGTGTCGACGCTCGCCTCGACGATCGGCACCCTGTTCTTCATCACGATCGTCATCGTGATCCACCGGCGCATCGGTGAGGGCTCGACCCTGCCTCATGACGTGGTGTGGCAATGGTGGCTCGGTCCGTGGGATCCCGTCGGCCGACTCGTCTGGCTGCCGGTCCGGCTCCCCGAGGCCTTCCGAGCGGCCCGAGGACAACGCCGACTTGTGGAGTAGCCGGTCCCGGACCCGCATCACGGCTGACTCCGTTCGTCCCGAGCCTCACCCACTTCGGGTGAGGCTCGGTCCAGGAGAACCGCACACACTCGGAGCATTCGACTTCGGAGCGCTGGACCTCAGGAGGCAACCATGGTGACGACACTCGAGTCCACGCAACACGACGACGCCGACTTGCTTCCATGCGGGTTCGAGGACAAGGCGGTCGGGGTCGACCCGATGGTGGCGAGAGCGCTACCGGTCATCACGACCCGCCTTCGGGCGCGTCATCCTGTGGTTCCCGCCGAGGTCGTGGAGCACCATGTCAGCGTCGCCGCCGCCCGGCTCATCCGGCAGGCGCGGATCCAGGACTACCTCCCGATCCTGATCGAACGGATGGCGTCTTCGTCCCTGGCGGGAGGCTTCGACTGAGCCTGGTCAGCTGGTGGCTTGGCCCGGCGAGCTCGGCCGACCATCCCCCTGAGCGTTCGGGACATCGACGACCGAAGAGCCCGACGGCCGCTCACACCCGTGCTCGCGTCCCGACGACAACTCGGCGGGAACGTGGAGCTCGGTCAGGATGCCCATCTGTCGCGCCATCTCGACGGCTTCGCTGCGGGTAGCGACTCCGAGCTTGCGGTAGATCGCCACCGAATGGGTCTTCGCCGTGTTGCGGCTCAGGATCATCTCGTCCGCGATCTCCTGAAGCGACAGGTGGGTCGGCAGGTACGCGAGCACGCGCAGTTCGGCTGGGCTCAGTTGAAGGCCGAAGCCGATGGAGTCCTCGCCGATGCTCAGCCGGTGGATCAGGTCGTCGAGCTCGTCGTTCAGGTGCGTGGCCGTGGAGTCGATCTGCCGATCGGCCTGGGCGAGGTCGGCGCGATGGCGGGCCGTGGCCCGGTCACCGAGTGCGAGGGCGGCCTGGGCCAGTACGAGGTTGCACAGCAGGCCGGTACGAGGCGACAGACGCCCCAGCCGCTCGAACATCGCAGAGGCGACCTCGGCGGCGTGCTCGGCGTCAGCGGTCCGTCCAGCTCGTGCGAAGGCGAGCGCGCTGATGGCGAACGCGGGGAGCGCGAGCGTGATCCCGGCGAGGTGGTGGCGTTCGGCGAGGGCCATGCTCCGGCTCGCTTCACGTTCGGCACTGGCGACGGCGCCGGTCCGAAGGTCGAGAAGGGCGAGGTGAGCGAGAGCGCAGGCCTCGAAGGCCGGAGCGTCGCCGATCGAGGCGAGGCTCGATTCGAGGAGACCCCGGGCCACGTCGTCGTCGCCGAGCATGGAATGGGCGGTCCCGAGAACAAGGGTGGCCATCGGCCACCACGAGTTCGACCCGGCGTCACCGGCGGCCCGCACGAAGGTGGTGTCCCGCATCACGCCGGGGACCCCTTCCAGCCCGGCCATCGCCCGAATCATCGTCAGGGCGACGATTGCGTTCGGCGAGCCGTCGGCAAGGGGTCCGTCAGGATCCGCGTGTACGGCGGCTGCGGCCGCCCGGCGGACGAGGGGTGCGTCGCCGGTGGCGAGCCCATACCAGGCCGTGGCGACCGCGGCCGCAGCCGAGCGGTCGATGGCGTGGTCCCCGAGCAGGTCGATCAAGCGGCCGAGCTGGTCGACCTGACCAGTGATGACGAGGTCGAGGGTGTGGATGAGCACAAGATCGGCGGACCTGTCGAAGTCGTGCGCGGCGACCGCGTGTCGCACGGCGCCGTCGATGTCGCCCTGGGCCTCCATCTGCTCGCTGCATCGCCGATGGAGTCGGGAGGCCGAGGTCGGATCGGCCATCTCGAGGCGGTAGGCGAGCATCTCGGCGAAGAGCCCGTGGTAGCGGTAGTGGTGACGCTCGCCATCGAGAGGGGAGAGGAAGACGCTGCCGAGGCCCTCGAGGAACTTCAGGGTCATCGCGCTGCCTTCGGTCTCGAGGAGCTCGTCGAGCTCTTGGCCGGAGAGGACATCCAGCACGGACGACCGTTCGAGGAACCGGACGACCTCCTCGGGGAGGCTGCCGAGCACCTCTTCCTCGAAGTAGTCGAACACGGAGTGCTGTCGCCCGCTGGTCGCGTCAGGCGAGGCCGACTCACGCATCACGTGCGGCAAGCGCCATGAGGTGGAGACCTGCCGGCCACCCCTCGGCGCGCGCCACCATGGCCTGCAGCTCGGCGTCGGTGCAGCGAATCTCCATCGAGCGGACCAGGCGTGCCGCGTCCTCGTCGGTCATGACCAGGTCACCGATCGTGATCGAGGCAACGAGGTCGTCGAGGCGGCGGCGGGTCAGGGGCACCTCGGGGAGCTGTCGGCCGACCAGCACGGTCTGGCTGTCCGGAGGCATGACGTCCAGCAGTCCGTCGAGGAGGGTCAGCGACTCGATCGACCGGAGGAGGTGGACGTCGTCGAGGACGACGACGCACGGAGCCCGAGCCGCGAGCAGTCGACCGAGGCACGGGAGGAGGTCCTCGCCGATCGATCGACCGATGCCGTGGAGGGCGTCTGTGTCGCCTTCGTCGACGGGCGCGACGGCGTCGAGGCCGGCGGCGAGGTGGCGGGCGAGGTGAGCCGGGTTGTCGTCGAGCTGATCGACGCGCACCCAGGCGAACGGTCGCGGGTCGGCATCGTCCCAGAGCCTGATGGTGACGGTCTTCCCGTATCCCGGGGGCGCCACGACGGTGACGATGGGTGGTCCGCCGCAGGCGGCCAGCCGGCGGAGCAGCTCGGGACGCTCGATCGGATGCCTCGGGCCCGCCGGGCGCTCGTTCCTTCGGGCCGTGAGGGTCGCACCGCGCGACAACGCCACACGTGGCTGTGTCTTCATCCTCGCCCTCCCAGATGCCAAGGCACATCTGCACGTTACGGGGCATCCCTGGTGGCGGATAGGGCCGTTGTTCCCTCGTCCGCCGCCGGTGAGCTCAGCGCCCCAGGATCACCTGCTCGATGAGGTCGGCGTCGTCGAAATGCGTGAAGGTGTGCGCGACCCGGTCGGCTTCGACCCTGGCGATGGTGGTCCCGCCCAGCTCGACGGTGCGACCTGTGGCTTCGAGGAGGACGTCCTCGTTGAAGAGCAAGGCGTTCACCTGGCGAGCCTGCAGGCTCCATCCGGCGAAGACCAGCGGTTCGCACCAACACAGCGTCTCCACCCGAAACGCATCCACGGCCAGGGAGGACACGGGCTGCTGGGTCAACGCCACCGCCTCGTCGCGTCGCGTGAACGAGCCGCTGGGTGACCACCCGACCGCGTCGACCGCCAGGACCACGTACAGCTCGGCCGCCTCCCCCACGACGAGCGTGCGGATCAACGTCTCGAGCTCCTCGGTTCTCGCTTCGTCGATCGGCGCGTAGGCAGCCATGCTTGCCCAGTCGGCGGAACCCGCGTTGGGCCCCGCGAAGGGCCGAACTGGCGCAGAGGGAACCAAGCTCGCTCCTGAGCGTGCCGCCTCTACCGCGACGTGTGTCAAGAGCCGTTCGCAGTTCACGAGCAGGCGCACGGCGCCTCCCTTGCACGTTCGGTGGCCTGCTCGAACGGTACGAGTCCCGCCGAGGCCTGACCTCACCCCTTTCGGGTGACCGGGGGGCCAGCGGCGCCCACCGACGCGCGCTGCCGCGGCGTTCACCCGAATCGGGTGATTCGAGACGAGGTGACGAGGCGGAAGCTCACGGAAACGAGCCGGACGAGCCACTACCCCGGTCGGAAGGAAGCAGACATGGACACTGAAGAGATCGACCTACTCGGTCCCGTCGACTTCGCCATCATCGAGTTCCCGGTTGGACACCAGCACTTCTCCGGCGAAGTGGTCGGAGCGTTGGCCGACCTCGTGGGCAACGGCACGATCCGGCTGCTCGACCTGTTGGTGCTCGTCAAGGATGCCGACGGTTCGATCGAGGCCATGGAGATCGACGACCTACCTGGCGTCGACGAGCTCCGAGCCCTCGAGACCGAGGTGGCCGAGATCCTGGCCGAGGAGGACGTGGTCCACCTCGCGGCCGCCATGGAGCCCGGCTCGGTCGCCGGTGTCGTCGTCTGGGAGAACACCTGGGCCGTTCCGTTCGGCGCCGCCGCACGACGCGCCGGTGGCCAGCTCATCGGGAGCGGCCGCATCCCCATCCAAGCGATCGCCGCGTCCATCGAGGCCGAGACGGCCGCCGAAAACCAAGGAGCCTGACATGCCACTCCGACCCGCACGCATGGCCCGACGAGGCGTCGTCGGCGCACCTGTCGCCCGAACAGCGGTCACCGTCGGCGCCGTCGCCGTCGCCGCTCACGGCGTCAACCGACGGCAGGACCGCCGTGAGGACCGCCGTGACGACCGTGGGGACCGCGGCCCCCGCCGTTGAGCACGACCGGCTGAACGCAACCCATTCGGCACCACCCGCGGCCCCGCCGGGCACGCGGCCTTCCTCACCATGAAAGAAGGAATCATGTTCGCAAGCGCAACTCCATGGCTCGGTCTCGGCCTCATCGGGATCATCATCTGGGTCGCCATCGCCTTCTGGCCAGCACGGGTCGCGGGACGCAAGGGCCACAGCTTCATCGGCTACTTCCTTCTGAGCCTGCTCTTCTTCCCGCTCTCGCTGCTGCTGGCCTACCTCGCCGACGACCGGACCGACAACCGGGTGGTCGTGTGATCGAGCACCCAACCGTCGACGAGCGCGCCGCTCGCGGCAAGGCGGCGCGCCGAGAGGTCGCACCGTCCAGCCACGCCGGTTGGGTGCCCGCAGACGACCGGCCCGATCCGGTGGCCCTGCTCGAAGAGCAGGACGCCACTCGCGAAGCCGATCTGGTCCCGGTGCGCCACGGGCGGATGATGGTGTCGCCGTTCACCTTCTACCGGGGCGCGGCGAAGATCATGGCCACCGACCTGAAGGACACCCCGACGGCCGGCCTCGACGTCCAGCTGTGCGGCGATGCCCACCTGTCGAACTTCGGGGTCTTCGCCTCGCCGGAGCGCACCCTTCTGTTCGACCTGAACGACTTCGACGAGACCCTTCCCGGGCCGTTCGAGTACGACGTCAAGCGCATGGCGGCCAGCTTCATGATCGCCGCTCGCAACAACGGCTTCGGCCCGGCCGACGCCCGGGCCGCGACGCGACGCTCGGTGACCGCCTATCGGGAGGCCATGGCCGACTTCGCCGCCATGCGAACCCTCGACATCTGGTACGCCCGGTTGTCGGAGGAGGAGCTCATGGCCTCCATCCGTCTCGCCGTGGCACCGTCGGGCAAGGGCGCCGCAAGGGTGGCCGGGTCGACAAGGCCCTCGAGAAGGCGCCGAGAAGAACGCTCGAAAGGCCCACACGCGGGACAGCATGCAGGCGCTGTCCAAGCTGGCCGAGAAGGTCGACGGCCGCTATCGGATCGTCAGCCAGCCACCGGTCGTCATCCCGATGCGTGAGCTCGCGTCGAGCATCGGCCGTTCGGTCGACCAGCTCGAGGAGCTCATCCACGAGCAGTTCCGGGCCTACCGCGAGACCTTGCCGGACGATCGACGGCAGCTGCTCGAGCGCTTCGAGATCGTCGACACGGCCCGTAAGGTCGTGGGCGTCGGGAGCGTCGGGCACGCGAGCGTTCATCGTGCTGCTCCAAGGGCGCGACGACCAGGACGACCCACTGTTCCTGCAGGTGAAGGAGGCCACCGCCTCGGTGCTGGAGGACCACCTGCCCAAGAGCCGGTACGCCGAGCCGGGTGAGCGGGTGGTGCAGGGTCAGCGGATGATGCAGGCCGCGAGCGACATCTTCCTGGGGTGGACCAAGGGGGTGGAGGCCGACCGCCACCTCTACTGGCGCCAGCTGCGCGACATGAAGGGCTCGGCGGTCGTCGAGACCATGACACCGCCGGCTCTCACGTTCTACGCCAACGCCTGCGGATGGACGCTGGCCCGGGCCCACGCCCGCTCCGGGGACCCGGTCGCCATCGCGGCCTACCTCGGGAAGAAGGACCGGTTCGACCAGTCCATCACCGACTTCTCCGAGCGCTACGCCGACCAGAACGAGCGCGACTACAGGGCGTTCATCGAAGCGATCGAGGCCGGCCGACTGGCCGCCGTCGAAGGCGTCTGACCCCAACACGACATGACGATGGAGGACCTGAGATGGGTTTGAGCGAGTACCACCAGGGGCAGAAGTTCCCGGGGGTCGCAGGGCGCACGGCCGACGAGTCGAGTCCGGCCTGGCTGGTGCCGAAGCGGGCGGCGAAGGGCACGCCCAACGTGCTGTTCATCGTGCTCGACGACACCGGGTTCGGGCAGCTGAGCTGCTTCGGCAGCCCGATCGAGACGCCGAACCTCGACGCGATCGCCGCCAACGGGCTGCGCTACAACAACATGCACACCACCGCGCTGTGCTCGCCGAGCCGCTCGTGCATCGTCACCGGCCGCAACCACCACAGCAACAACATGGCCTGCGTGACCGAGTTCGCCACCGGGTTCCCCGGCTACGACGGCAACGTGCCGTTCGAGAACGGCTTCCTGTCGGAGATCCTGCTCGGCGAGGGCTTCAACACCTACATGGTGGGCAAGTGGCACCTGATCCCGTCGAGTCAGGAGTCCGGGGCCGGTCCATACGATCGTTGGCCCCTGGGCCGGGGCTTCGAGCGCTTCTACGGGTTCCTGGGTGGGGACACGAGCCAGTGGCATCCCGACCTCGTCTACGACAACCACCAGGTCGATCCGCCCGCCACCCCTGAAGAGGGCTACCACCTCACGCCGGATCTGGTCGACAAGGCCGTGGGCTTCATCGCCGACGCCAAGCAGGTCGACCCGGACAAGCCGTTCTACCTGCACTTCTGCCCGGGCGCGACCCACGCCCCGCACCACGTGCCCAAGGAATGGGCCGACAAGTACGCCGGAAAGTTCGACGACGGCTGGGACGCGTACCGGGAGACGACCTTCGCCCGCCAGAAGGAGCTCGGCGTCGTGCCGGCCGACTGCGAGCTGTCCCGCCACGACCCCGATGTGCCCGAGTGGGACTCGCTCTCCGACGACCAGCGCCGCCTCTACGCCAGGGAGATGGAGGTGTTCGCCGGCTTCCTCAGCCACACCGACCACCACATCGGCCGCCTCGTCGAGTTCCTGCGCACCATCGACCAGCTCGACAACACGCTCATCATGGTGGTGTCCGACAACGGGGCCAGCGCCGAAGGTGGCGTCACCGGCACCACCAACGAGGCCCGCTTCTTCAACAACGTCCCGGGGACAGTGGACGACGACCTCAAGGTGATCGACGAGCTCGGCGGCCCCAAGCACTTCAACCACTACCCCTGGGGCTGGACCTTCGCCGGGAACACCCCGTTCCGCCGCTGGAAGCGAGAGACCTACCGGGGCGGCTCGAGCGACCCGTTCCTCATGCAGTGGCCCGCCCGGATCAAGTCCGGCGGCGAGATCCGCACCCAGTACGCCCATGTCATCGACATGGTGCCTACCGTGCTCGACCTGCTCGGCTTCGAGTCACCCGCCACCATCAAAGGCGTCCCGCAGTCACCCATCCAGGGGGTGAGCTTCGCCCACACCCTCGACGACGCGGCGGCCGCGACGAACCACCACACCCAGTACTTCGAGATGATCGGCCACCGCTCGATCTACCACGACGGCTGGCGCGCGGTGTGCCCGTGGCCGGGCCCGTCGTTCGAGGAGGCCAGCGTCGGCTTCGGTGCGCCCATTTCGGCCGACACGCTCAGCCAGCTCGATGCCACCGGGTGGGAGCTGTACCACGTCGACGAGGACTTCGCCGAGACCAAGAACGTGGCCGCCGATCATCGCGACCGCCTCATCGGCCTGATCGGCACCTGGTACGCCGAGGCGGGCAAGTACAACGTGCTCCCCGTCGACGGGAGCGCCCTCGAGCGACTGCTCGTCGAGCGACCGCTCCTGGCGCTGCCCCGCGATCGCTACGTGTACTACCCCGGCACCCAGTCCATCCCGTACTTCGCGGCTCCGAACGTGCTGAACCGCCCGCACAGCATCACGGCCGATGTCGAGATCCCCGAGAGCGGCGCTGAGGGGGTGCTGATCTGCCAGGGGGGCGTGCCCGGCGGCTACTCCCTCTTCGTGAAGGACGGTCGGCTCACGTACGTCCACAACTACGTGGCCGCCGACTACTTCACGGTGCAGTCACCCGACCCGATCCCAGCCGGGCGCCACCAGCTCCGGTTCGAGTTCGAACCGACCGGTGACCTGAACGTGTTCGAAGGCAAGGGTGCGCCCGGTCGATTCCAGCTCTACGTCGACGGGACCCTGGTCGGAGAGACCGACGTCCCCTACACGACCCCCATGGTCCTGAACCCGGGTGCCCTCACCTGCGGCGCCAACCCGGGCGCACCGATCACGCTCGACTACACGGCCCCGTTCCCGTTCACGGGCACCATCCACACCGTCACCGTCGACGTCAGCGGCGACCTGGTCGTCGACACCGACGCCCAGGTGCGCGTGGCCATGGCCCGCCAGTAGCGCAGCGTCACAGGTCGCCCGCCCGGATGCTCACCCGATGTCGGGTGAGTGCCGCCGTCCGCTCGGCGATCGACGATCCCAGCAAGGCGCCATACCGGCGTACTCAACACCACGACAAGGAGACCCACCATGGCAGAAAAGCAACTCGTGCTCTCGTTCTTCGCCGACGAGCCGGCCGCCGACACTGCGGCCCAGACGTTGAAGGACTCGGGCGGTTCTTCCGGGGACGCGATGGGGATCCTGGTCCTCGACGCCACCGGCAACGTCAAGGTCGACAAGGTCGGCGCCCGCAGCTGGGGCGCCGGTGCAGGTGTCGGCGCCTGCCTGGTTCTGCTCGGACCGGCCGCCCTCGGAGTCGGCGTCCTCGGCGGTACGGCCGCCGGTGGGCTCCACCACAAGGGCCTGAAGCTCGACGACGACGACAAGGCTCGCATCGCCGCCGATCTCGGCGCCGGCAAGGCCGCCGTCGGGGTGCTCGCCAAGATCGAGGACGCGCCGGCCATCCAGAGCCGAGCTGACCCAGCTGGGTGGGGCGACCTCCAGCCACGACCTGGTCGACGAGGCCGCCGTGGTCGCGGGCTAGATCGACCCTCGCACGGTGCCGTGTCACTCCGACCTGGATCGGGGTGACACGGCATCGATCGTTTTCGAAGGCCGGTCCAGCGCATCGAAAGGACACGTGGGGTGCCCCGGCACCTTCTTCACGGGACCAACCCGCACCCCGTCCTCACTGGTGATCTGGGATGTTCCCTTCGACGAGCTCACAAACGGCCACGCCGTAGTGGACGAACGGCTCACTGATCGACCCCACGAACTACGGGTCGAGCTCAATCACGACCGGAGAAATCGCATGACGGATCGAGCAAGCTCCCGCAGCAGGTGCCACCCCCCTTCGCCGATGGATGGCGACTCCCCACGCGTGTGGTTAGGCCGAGTGGGAGCGATCGGCCTCATGCTGGTGTGCCTGGCGATTGCGGCACTCTCCGTCGCCGGGTGCAGCTCGAAGAGCGGCAGCTCCGATGCGTCGGCATCCTCGACGACGGCCGAAACGGTCACCTCGTCGACCTACCCGTCCGGCAAGGAGGCTGTCTGTCAGGCGCGAGATCAGCTCAAGACATCGGTCACGGCGTTGACCAAGCCTGCGCTGCTCACCGGTGGTTCCGCAGCGATCAAGGCGGCGGTCGACCAGGTCCAGACCGACCTGGACGCGCTCAAGGCTGCCGCCAAGACGGACTACCAACCGCAGGTCGACGCGGTGCAGGCATCCGTCAAGCAGCTGCAGACCGACGCCGGCAACCTGGGCAACGGGAGCGTCGGACAGAACCTCACGACCGTCGGCACCGACATCGCGGCCGTGGGAACCGCCTCGACGGACCTGTTCACACTGCTCAAGACCAGCTGCGGATCCTGATGGGTCGGGAACTCCTCGGCACGCCAGTCCGCCCTGGTCGGACTGACCCCATTGGATGATGGCATCGGCCACAGCACCAGGCGCGCAGCGATCACCAACATGGCAAGCGCGCGTGCAGGTGGCTCCGCTGCCGATCTGAGGTTCGTCCCCTATGTCGGCGCGGTCACGCGGATGCCGAGGGTCCGGGCCGCGGCAGCCATGCGGTCGTCGTAGGTCACGACGTGGTTGAGCTCGGCGTCGAACTGTTGGGCGGTGGCGAGGTGGATGGCGTCGAGTGAGCGGAGCTCGGGCGGTTGGAGCTCGCCGGCGACGGTGAGGGTGCGGTCGTTGATGCGGACCAGGTCGAGTGTGCTGAGCACATCGAGGCCTCGCCGAACCGCCTGATCGCCGAGGGGCAACAACGCGCGCACGACCTCGGTGCGGGCGAGTGCGCTCGACACGAGCGGACGGCGTCGGCGCAGATGCGTCCGAAGCGCGGACGACTCGGGCTCCCTCACGGCGAGCTTCACGATCGCCGAGGAGTCGAGGTAGGTGACTCGCCTAGCGCTCATCGGCTCGCAGCCGGGCGAGCACAGCCGACGGTGGCTCCTGGCCCGCTTCGAGCTCGAGGGGGGCGGGGAGATCATCGAAGGAGGCGTCAGCCGGGACCAGATCGCCCGAGGCCCGCAGGCGCTCGGTCGGCCCGGGGTCGGCGAGCGGTGCGAGGACGGCGACGGGTCGTCCGCGATCGGTGATCTCGATCGTCTCGCCGCGCTCGACCTGGCGGAGCAGCTCGCTCGCCCGCTGTCGCAGCTCTCGGATCCCGACAGAAGTCATGTAGTACTTGTAGCACATCGTGCAAGTGATCGTGCCAACATCCTGCCAACACAACCTGGGGTGCAGACGACCGCAGACGCCGAATCGGCCGACTTCGTCCCTGCGAAAGCCCTGCTCAGCGGGGGTGTGCGGGATCCAGGTCCCTTTGCCAAGGTGAGGGTCGCGAGTTCGAATCTCGTCGTCCGCTCCACAAGTGCAGGTCAGGCCCCCTTTCGAGGGCCTGACCTGTGTACCGGTGACGATATGAGCGCCCTCGACGAGGCCGACCCCGGATCTGGGCCTCAGAAGCTGACCCTAAACGCGCCTACCGAGAGCGTCTCGCAGCCGACAACGCGGAGCCGGAACGGCTCCGCCGAGAGCTCCGGACCGAGAGCCAACTCGTCGCTGAAGAGGACCGGGAGCTGACCCGACTCAACGGCCAACTCGATCGCCTCCGCACCGAGCGAGCGAACGCAACGGCCCGCGAAGCCGAGCTCGAGGCGTCCGCCGAGGCGATCGATGAACGAGCCGAGTTCTGGCGATCGCAGGCGGGCAGCCTCGAGAAGCGCCTCCGCGACGAGCGCGAACGGCAACAGCTAAAGCCTCCGAGACAGCCGAGACAGCTCCCCGATCTGCGACTGCCGCAGGGTGCGATCCCGCCTGACCGGCCACCCGGACGGCGCAGCAAGTGATCAGTGCGGCCGACAGTTCTCGACTCCCGGGCGATCGATCCGGAGGGCCGGTGGCCGTCATGGGAGCGTCCCAGAACGGCCCATATGCCACGGTCGGATGAACTTGCTCATGTCATCGCTCACCGGGGTCGATATGCCTCCGATGATCGTGAAGGGGCGAACCCGGAGAGCCGTCCGGCTGGCGATGACGGGGGCCGTCGGCGTAGCAGTACTCACCACCTCACCCGTGATGTCGGCGTGTTCCTCGTCCAAGAGTGCTGGCTTCGCTCCAGCTGGAACGTTGCCCACGTTGATCCCCGCGCTGGACCCGTCCGACCTCCGCCAGAGCGCGTTTCGGTTCGCAGTTGCGCTGAACGGCGGCGATTCGTCGCAGATGACGCACCTGCTGGCCACGCGCTGTTCGGTCGCCGCCACAAACACCGACGCTCTGGAGGCCGAGTTCGCAAGTGCCAAGGTCGACTTCGGTATCCCGCCCGACCTGACCACCGAGGATCTCGGAGACACGGGCACCAGCCAGTTCACCGGACCAGCAGGGTCGACCGTGACCTGGCACTGGACCAAGGAGAACGGCGAGTGGCGCATCGACTCCTGCTCCTGAGCGACAGGGGTGCCACGGAACGCCGGGTCCGGGATGCCTAGCGATGCTGCTCAAGGCGTCGATGCACCGAGCCAGCGGCGAAGATCCGACACCGCAACAACCCACTCCGAGATCGGCCCCTCGTCGGATTCGACCTGACGCTCGCGGACGTGAACGTAGGGATGTGAGACGTCGAACTCCGAATCGATGTACGCGACGTCATAGCCGGCGTCACGGAGGAAGAGCAGGTGGTTCTGCACGAAGACCGTTTCGCCGTCCCGATACATCGGCCACCAGACGATGAAGTTCACCTCGTTCGGATCGCCCATGGCGGCGATGAGAGCCGTGCGGCGTTCCCCGTTCACGGTGTGCCGAACAGCGTCACGCCATTGGGCCTCGTAGTCGGCTCGCGTCCAGTAGTGCAGAGGCACCTGGAACCGCTCGACGAAATCGCCCAGCGTGATCCGGCCCCATCCCTCGTCGCGTCCCGGCTGATCGGGCTCAAGTTCAATCGAGAAGGCACCGTCGGCAGCCATGCTCAGGAGAATGCCATGGTCGACGGTGAGCGGTGCCTCATAACGCCGGGTCGGTGCGACACTTCCGGCCAGAGGGGGTGGAGTATGGACTCTTGGTGGAATGGCGTCGGAACGGGAGTCATCGTGATCGGCCTGGGTGCCGTTGCGTTCCTGCCGGCCTATTTGTCGTCACGTCGGACCGGGCAGCCATTCGTTGGTCACCGCGAGATCGGCGGCTACAACGGCGTAGTAGGCATCGTGGCAATGGGCGTGGGTGTGGTGATCCTGGTTGTGTCCCTGATCGGCCTGGTGTGGTTCCAGGTGGCCGATCGCTGATCTCGCGTCCCAGATTGCCGGGTCCGGTCGTGCCTCTGAGCGGCCCATGGGGTGCGGCCAGCCCGCATCGTCGCGACGGGCGCGTGACCGAGGCCAAGGGCTAGAACGGGCGGCTTGAGGCTCGACATCCCCGACGCGGTTCGGAACTACGCCCTGGGCGAGGGGTACGCGGGGTGGCTCGACGAGCTGCCGACGCTCGTGCAGTCACTGGCGGACGACTGGTCGCTGACCATCGGGGCGACGTTTCACGGTGGGCACGCGGCGTTCGTCGCCGAGGCGACGACTTCCGGCGGGACCGATGCTGTGCTCAAGGTCGGCGTTCCTGGCGATCGGCGGGCAGTGAGGTGCGAGGCCACCGTGCTGCGCCTGGCCGACGGGAAGGCTGCGCGCAGCTGCTCCTGCGACGATCTCGACCGTGACGCCCTCCTGCTCGAACGACTCGGATCGCGCGATGCACGAGGTCGTCGCCGAGCCCGCGATCCGACACGACATGCTCTGCGACCTGGCGACCGGGTTGTGGCGCCCCGTCGGCGACGACACCGACCTGCCGAGTGGCGCCGAGCGGGCCCGCACGTATGCCGACGCAACTCCCGCGGCTGTGGCAGTTGTCAGGACGGCCGTGCTCGCGAGCGACCATCGACGACGCGATCGAGTGCGCAGAGCGACGCCGCCGCGCCCACGACGACCGGGCAGCCGTCCTCGTGCACGGCGATGTCCACGACGCCAACGCTCTCGTCACGCACCAACGGCACCTTCAAGCTCATCGACCCGGACGGGCTGCGGGCAGAACCGGCCTGCGACCTCGGCACCATCCTCCGAGCGAATCCCGACGTCGGGGACGACCTGCGAGCCAGAGCAGACCGGCTGGCCCTACGCACCGGCGTCGACGTCACAGCGATCTGGGAGTGGGGAACGGTGCTACCGCGTCATCGGCGGTCTCCACAGTCGCCGCGTCGGATTCCAACCCTTCGGCGACCAGCTCCTCGCCAATGCCGATCGGCTCACCAAAGGATGACCAGCCCGACCCCACACACGACTCTGACGTCCCAGATCGCCGGCTCGGAGACACTGCTGCCGCCGGGCAGGATCGGCCCTTTGTGGGCAGTGAACTCAGGCGAGCAGGATCTGAGACAGGCCCGTCAGCAGGCCGATGCCTCCGAGACCGACTAGCACCCAGGCCAACCGCCGTTGAGCTTCGGCTCGTCGCTCCGGCGTTGTTCTCCGGCTGTAGAGCGGGAGAACAGACCACCGTGCCCGATGCACCTTGCCGCGTTCGTGAAGGATGAGTGCGCCGTCTCCGAGAAGCACGACGGAGCCAGCGATGACAACCCATCCGGTTGCCGTCTCGTTCACTGTTGGATCTCCCGCACCTCACGATCGTAGGGGGCCGCCGAGATCCGGCAGAAGACGCTGCCCCGGCGGGGAGGTCGGTGTCTGCAGGATGCCCCAGAGCGCCGGCTCTGGGCGCCGCCTACCACTCTTCCCTAAGACGGCGATGAAGCGCGAGCGCCTCGGCTCTCGGGACGCCGAGTCTGGTCTGAAACTCCCAGTCTTCGATGGCCTCAGGCCCGTGGAGAATCTCATTCAACGCGTTCATGAGGAGGGTCCACTCATCGTCGCTGAGGGTCACCGAGGTATCTGCCATCGCGACAGCATGACCGAGGTAAGCCAACCGGCTCTGCACCGTCGATGCCCGAACTGCGGATGTGAAGCGCCCCGGGATTCGTGGAGGCTCGCGCTATTGGGTGACCGGCTCGGCGGCCGGGGTGTGGTGACGGTAGTAGTTGGCTTCGTGGGCGGCCGGGGTGGTGTAGCCGGGGCCGTTGGTGATCTCGCCGTGGAGGCGCCGGTGGTTGAACCAGTCGACGTAGGTCATGGTGGCGAACTCGACGTCGTCGAGGCCGCGCCAGGGGCCGTGCCGGTAGATGAGCTCCCACTTGTAGAGCCCGTTGAACGACTCGGCCAGCGCGTTGTCGTAGCTGTCGCCCTTGGACCCGACGGAGGCGACGATCTCGTTGGCGGCGAGCCGTTCGGTGTAGCGGATCGACAGGTATTGCACGCCGCGGTCGGAGTGGTGCACCAGCCCGTCGAGGTCCGCGCCGGCGCGTTGACGGTTCCAGATCGCCATCTCCAGCGCGTCGATCGCGAGGTCGGAGCGCAGCGACGTCGAGGCCTGCCAGCCGACGACCATCCGGGAGAACACGTCGATGACGAACGCGACGTAGACCCACCCGGAGTGGGTCTTCACGTAGGTGAGGTCGGCGACCCACAGCCGGTTCGGGGCCGGCGCCGCGAACTCGCCGGTCGACCAGATCCGCCGGCCGGTCGAGCCGGTCGTCGGAGTCGGTGGTCGCGCGTCCAGGTCTTGCCTCGCCGGGCGCCGGACAGGCCCAGGTCGCGCATCAGCCGCTCGACGGTGCAGCGAGCGACCCGGATGCCTTCGCGGTTGAGCTGGGCCCAGACCTTGTCGGCGCCGTAGACGAACAGGTTCTCGTCGTACACCCGGCTGATCTCGACCTTCAGCTCCTCGTCGCGGACCGCCCGCGCCGACGGCGGCCGCGTCCTCGGCCGCGTAGTAGGTGCTCGGGGCGATCGTGCACGCCGTGCTCGGTGAGCACCCGGCAGATCGGCTCGACCCCGAACCGGTCCCGGTGGGCGTCGATGAACGCGACTACTTCTTGGACTGGCGGTCGAGCTCCGCCCCGAAGAAAGCCGACGCCGCCTTCAAGATCTCGTTCGCTCGGCGCAGCTCCTGGTTCTCCCGCTCGAGCTCACGCATCCGAGCCCGCTCATCGGTCGTCGACCCCGGCCGGCGCCCGCCATCGACCTCGGCCCGGCGCACCCAGATCCGCAACGTCTCGTGGTTCACGCCCAGCTTCTCGGCGATCGAGCAGATCGCCTCCCACTGCGACGGGTACTCGTCCTGATGCTCGAAGACCATCCGCACCGCCCGCTCACGCAGCTCGGCCGGATACCTCCCGCCCCGTTCCGACTCCTGACATGACTCCATCCTCTCAAGGGTTGGAGCCTCCACGAATCCCGGGGCGCTTCACATCGCCGCGGTGGTGGTGTGGTCCGAGCTCGGCGACTGCCAACGCTTCACCCGGTCCCGCCAGGTCGTGCGCCACACCGGCCTGGACGTGACCGTCGACGCGTCGGACTCCAGACGCGGTGGCGGCTACCTGTCCCGCCAGGGCCCGGCCACGCTGCGGTGGGCGCTGTTCGAAGCCGGCCTGTGCGCGTCGAGGGCGACCAGCCCGGACCGCGACTACTACCGGTCCGTCAAGCAACGCTCCGACGGCAAGCTCGCCGCGATCTGCGTGGCCCGCAAGCTCGCCCGGCGCAGCTACCACATCCTCAGGTCGATGGATCCCGACGACGTGTACACCATCCCCGGCACCTGACACCCCCACCTCACCGGTCGGCTTCGGTGGTCGGCAACGTCCACCTCGAACATCAGGGTCGACGCGGTCAGCTCCCGCCACCCGGCCGCACGCCAGTATCTGTACTGGACGGCCTTATAACACTGACGCGACCGCGGCCCCACCTTCGTCACCGCAGCAGGGGTCACCCCATCCAGATTGTTGTCGCCGACGAGAACATCATCGTCGAGCACCCAAGAAACGCAGGATGCCCCCACGCCACCCCAGCCGGCCCATACCGAGCATGCACCGGTCCTCGGACTGGTCAAGGTCGTTCGTCCTCGCTCCGCTCCGGGCGCTCCACCCTGACCAGCCACTCCGGGCCGGCGCTCGACGCGATCAAGGCCTTGACACGCGCACCCCACACAAGAAACGCCGGGACTGGGGCGTAGGTCTGCGGCAGAGTGTGACCATGGACGGCGACACCGGCAGCCGACGGATTCGTGAGCTTGAGGCTTGCCGACTCGGAGGCCCTCGTGATCTTCGAGTGGCTGCACCGCAACGACGAGCACCTCGTCAACTCGCCAGATGCCCTCGGCACGATCGACAAGTCTGAGCGCATCGTCCTCTGTGACCTCTCCGCCTGTCTTGATCGCGTGCTGGCGCAGCCGTTTGATCCCGACTACGCGGCCCTCCTGGCTAAGGCGCGAGCTGAGGTGCGAGGCCCGACCGACTGAGACTCGGGCAGGCGTCTCAGAACGCCGGATTCGCAGCGCTGCCTGGCCGTGCCGCGTGGAGTTCACCCCTCGGGTGGCAGCACAAGGGGAGGTGCCGGTCGACGGTGAGTTCAACTCCTGTGTCTGGGATTCGGAGGTCTGGCTAACCCATTGCCCATCTCAGACGTCCTATTCAGGTGAGGTCTTCCGATGGCAGCTGACGGCGTGTTCGAGCATTCGCTTGATCGTCTGATCGAACACGAGTACGCGGCGGATCGTGCGCGCCGTCGCCCTGTTCTCGGGAACGGCTGAAGGAGCTGAGGACGCGGTGCAAGAAGCTCTGGCTCGGGCCATGGAGAACTCGCGTCGAGGCCGCCCCATCGAGTCGCTCGAGGCTTGGGTGGTGACGACCGCGTTCAACCAACGACGGAGCCACTTCCGTCGCGTCGCCCGGCGACGGGGCAAAGACCAGGAGCCTGATCGCGAGTTCCGGACCGGATCGGACGCCGAAGCGCTGGGCTCGGAACTCCTCGACCTCCGAGCGGCCGTCCGGGCGTTGCCCAGGAGGCAACGTGAGGTGGTCATCCTCTTCTACTACCTGGACCAGTCCATCGAGTCGATCGGCCGGGAGCTCCGCATCGGAGAAGGCGCGGTGAAGAACGCGCTGCACAAGGCCCGCCGGACCCTGCTCGTCGCCCTCACGGTCGACGGCCAACAGAGGAGTGCGAAGTGAACGACAACGACACGCTGCTACGTGACCGCCTGGCTGATGCCGCGACTTTCGAGGTCGCGGCGGACCCGACACATGTCCACGAAGGCGTTGCCCGACGGCGACGCCGGATCCGCCGCCGGCGCCGAGGAGCCGTCGCAGTTTGCGCGCTAGCGGTCGTGGCCCTCGGGGGAGCCGGCGTGGCCCTGACGGTGGATCGGGACTCCCAAGCTAATTTCACCGTCGGCGCGGTCGACGCGCCCCCTGAGGTCCCCGACAACTCCGAGGCTCCCACCAGCTTCCAGGTGCCCAATACGTCGCGGTCGCCCCAGTTCCTGCCGGCCGCTGGATGGAGCACCGTGCACGACGAGACGTCAGCGACGACGTCCAACATCCCCCTGGGTCCGATGACCCTCGAGGGCAACGTTCCCTGGGACACCGTCGATCGGCTCGAAGCAGGCGACCTTGTGCTCTTCGCCACGGCCATCCCCGCGGGCGAGAAGCCCGTGGTGGACGCGGCCTTTCCGCCGGGGAACCTTCCGCTCTCCATCGACGACGCGATCCTAAGCGGGCTCGAGGGAAAGCCCGACGATGTCTACGACGAAGCTCTGCAAGTGCAGGTCAACGGTTGGAACATCACCGTCCACGTCTTCTACGGAGGGGCTGCCGAGCCCACCCCCGAATCCCGAGCGGCAGCCCAAGAGCAGCTCGCACGTCTGGACGTGCCATCCCGGTAAGAGATCACGGCGGCCAAGCCGGCCCCCTAAGCCCTTCCTGCGCGCCGTGCTCGGTCCCTCGCTCGTCGTGCTCTCGCAGATGCCCGGATCGGGACTGAGCCGTCGAGACGAGCCGACTGCGAGTCGACCCAGAACGCCGGGACCGGGTCAGGCGACCTGGTCGTCGACCCACGTTTGCAGGTGGCCCCGCTCGCGAGCTTCGGTGAAGGAACCTCCGGTGAGCCGAACTGCCGACACGATCTCCGTCGCCCAGGCCGGGACCTCGACCCCTGCCAGCGGAGGAACGACGACGAGATCGACTTGGATCCCATCGACGCCGCATCGTGCGATCTCCGAGGCGGTGGCATCCACCGTGGCGGGGACTGGCGGGAAGTTGATGAACGTGTCCCCACTGGCGGTGAGATGCGCCGACGGACGACTGTGGGCGACGATGAGCACCCGCCCCGGGGCGGTCATGGAGCTACGGGCGAGCGCGACGGCTTCGTGAAGGTTCGTGCCGTAGAGGTAGGAATACCGCTGGTTGTGGAGCTCGTCCAGGCTGCTCCACCTCGAACCCTCGTCGTAGGTGATGATCGCCTGATCGGCTCTGGCTAGTCGTTCGAGCAACTGCTCCGTCACCCATACGACGAGGTCGCAGGAATTCGTCGAGAGCTGGGCACCGTTGAGATGGTGCTCAGCGGGCAGCGAGTGGTCGATGATCAGTACCGGGGATTCCACCAACACCAGTAGAGCAAATCGCGACCGCCCCAGAACGCCCGGTCCATGACACGCCACCTCAGAGCAAAGGCCCTCGAAGGGGTTTGAGCGGTGCGGACTACCATCCGCCGGGTCTGCGAGGCGAGGGAACCGTGGCACCCAAGACCTTCAAACTGGTACCGGGATGGCTCCCGCACGAGTTCGACGCCTCCGGCGGCGGACGCGTCAACCTCGGCGTCGGAGTCGAGATCAAGGCCGACGGGAGCGGCGGCAGCCCCGCGCGGCAGTCATGGCCATGACTAGTAGCTCGGATGGCACGAGTTCCAACGAACAGCTTGAGGTTCTTCTGACGCTTCGATTCTGGGGCCCCGACGTACCGAACCAGCGACTTGCGTTGACCGCCACCTCTGGTGCCAGGCGGCTCGCCGTAGCAGACCCCCGCTACGGCTTCGAGGAGGAACTCCTAGGTGGCCGGGCAGCAGTCATCAGGAAGGCTGGAGAGCGATGGACGGCGGCCTGGAATGAGGACGACGTGCATTGCAGCGTCGACAGCAGCGGCGTGACCAGGGATGACCTTCTTCGGTTCATCGCCGAGCTTGTCCGAGTCGAACCCGACACGGGGCCAGTGGCCTGACTCGGGCAACGTGTCACAGAACGCCGGGTCCGTGACCCTCACCATGCATCGTCGAGCCAATCGAGGAACGGTCGCAGGTTGCCGTCGAGGTGGAATGGATCGATCGCCGAGCCGACGACCGACTGGCCGAGGTCGGGACGCATCACCTGGAGGGTGTTGAAGAAGGCCTGACCCTCTCGCCACTCCGGATGAGCAGCCCGGGCAGTCGCCACCGCTTCGAGGTAGTCGTCGAGCGAGGACGGTTCCGGCACGCATCAACACTAGGCACCTGGTCCCGACTGCAGGGGTGCCACAGATCGCCGACACGGGGACGCTCACTCGCGAGCCGTGTCGGCGCCTGCGCCCGCGCTCAATCACGCCGGTAGTGGTCGCGGCGGCTGCCGTCGAACAACCCGGTCAGCATGCAGCACGACCTGAAACCGGCGTCCGGAACCGCACGGGCATGGGTCGTTGCGACCGAGTCTCTCGACTAGCTCCTTGTCGCCATGCACGACGCGATCGCCGCGCTTGACCCGCGACTCGCTAAGGGAACCCCTTGCGCCGCTTACGCGTGAGTTCGAAAGCACTCCTGGTCTTCGAAGGCGCCGCTGGTATCCATCGATCCATCTCCCCGTGCTGAGTTCGGCGAGAGTACCGAAGCCCCCAACGGAGCACAGCCCGAGTTTAGATGGTGTCCGGGGACAGGCCGGCGACGCTCAGCCAGACCGACCGTTCCGGAACGCCGGGATTGTGGCACTACTGCGGGTGCCCCGTGGGCCCTGATGGGACACCACCTAAGTCCCTCCCTCTGAGGCCTTCCGGAACACCTCCGCCTAGCCGCCGGGCGCCGGGCAAGTGGATCACCTCGCGTCTTCCGAGGGCATTCCGGCCGGCCCCTGCAGTACCTGCGTAGGAACAGGGCAGAGTGGCTGAAGGAGACGCCGATGCGCGCATCCGTACCATGGGCGCTGTGACACAGCGCAGCTGCGAACTCCAGAGGCACTACAGCGACCTGCTAAGCCGACTGCCGATCCAATGTGATGACGAGGACTTGGTGAGCACGAACGGCGAGTTGACCGAGGTGCTCCTTGACCGTGCCACGGTGCCTGCAACGCCGGCCGAGATGACTACCGACGCCATTCGCCTCCAACGCGGCTGTCGCGACTGGATGGGTTGGCGGGTCGATCAGTTCTGGTTGACTCTCGACAAGGCGGCGTGCCGGGCTCTCGGCCTGCTCATACTCGGCGTGGTCCTTCATCCCGAACCGGAAGAGGTGGAGGTCCACCTCACCGATCCGGAATCGGACATCAAGGTGCTTCGAGTTGAGTACTTCCATCAAGGCCCCGGTGAGCTTGGCTACGTCACTGTTCCGGGGTTCCTGAACTATCACCCGCAACAGCCCAGTGGACCGAGTCCGCTCGGCGGTACACCAGTTCACGCCCTCCCTGTTCTCAGACTCGACCAGTCCGATCCTGAGGAGCGGAGTGTCGTTGGATTCGGTAGCGATGTCGGCTCAGTGAACCTCGCCGCTCTGTTGCTAGACCTCGGCCTCGCCGACAACCCCTACAACGAGATCGAGCTTCTTGGAGAACCAGGTGGGGAAGGACGAGGCGTGGGCGTCGCGAGCGCCGAGCTGTCCATCCGACTGCCCGGCGAACGGACGAACTTCTACGGCCCACCGGCGTATCTACCGACACCACTCTGGGTGCCGCCATGGCAGGTGCCCCACTAGGACCTCTGAGATCGCCCGCTGACTGCCCCAGACCGCCGGCTCGATGACATACCTTCCTCCGCCCGACGCAGGCAGGTGTCGGCTCCAGCGCCAGTGGTGCGACATGCTGAGCTACGTGTGGGATCCGAGCTTCGAGATGCGGGTGACCAAGGTGTGGAACCTGCCGGTGCGGGGCCATCCCGAGGTTGCCGGCTCGATCCTCGGCGGGGAGGTGGTGTCGGGCCAGCCAGTCGAACTGGTGGATGAGCTGGGTGTCGTGCCTGTCCCGGACATCAGCGTCGAGTTTCACAAGGTGACCGGCGAGATGACCATTGTGCTGTGGGGCCTCGACCCTGGCGAGGTTCGCCCCGGTCAGCTCCTACGCGCAGCGAGACGTTGGCCCGAGCACTCGATGGTTCGGTTCGCTACCGATGCTCACGCATCGAGTGGTGCGGCGAGGGGATCGCTCGGGACGATCGTCTCAGTGCACGGCACCTACTACGCAGTTGAGGGCGTCGCGACTGGGCAGGGTGTGTTCCTAGGATCAGTCGCCGATGCCGATCTCGAGTTGGTAGACCCAGTCGACGAGTAGGCACTTCGGCTAGGAGCCCCCGCGATGTCAGCGCCCCAGATCGCCGAGTCGGTGAAACAGGCGCCTTCATCGGGCACTCAGCAACTTGCGGCCGCAGCGTTGACGAGAACGCTTCCAAGCGACGTGCCGGGTGGTCGTGATCCCGACGCACCTGGAGTTCGATCCGATCCGAGCGGAACCCGGTCATCCCTATCGATGTCCCGTCGTTCATTGCCTACAGTCTGCGGTTGTAGGCGGGTGGGCCCCGTGGCCCGTGAGCGGGAGGAGAACGTCGTGTCCGACGACTGGGGCCAATTTGCCCTCTATTACCCCTTCATCAAGTTCCGCGACGAGCAGTGGCTTCGGCTCGCGCTTCTGTACTGGAACAAGGTGGCACGTATTACTCCCGCGCTATCACGCGGTCGTCGATACTGTGGACGTTGCCGAGCTGAAGAGCGCCGGCATGGTGTGGGACCTTGAGCCGCGCATGGAGCTCGTTGACGAGGTCGGGCTCGACCTCGTCACCCTCATCAACGAGGCACCCGACGAACCGGCTTGGACGAGCACCGTTGGCACGCACCTTGGTGCGGGCGCACACGTGGACCGGTTCCTTCGACCCTTCGGTGCCTGTGGGCATGAACCCGGATCTTGCCTACCTGCACGTCGAGAAGGTGAACGAGGACCTGAAGTGCGCCCTGGAGAGTCACAGGCTGGGCGTTGACGTCGGCGGCATGGTGGCGATGCACCCGGAACTGGCGTTCATGTATATGCACGCACTGGCCGCAGCTATGGCGCACCAATCCATTGGATCCGTCGCCGAGCTCGACGCTGACCAAGCAGCCGAGCAGGCGCGGTGTCCAGTGACCGACGACGACTTCGACTACCTGGCATCCTCATGCACCCTCGAGGAGATCTCATCAGCCGTCCAAGCAGATGATGACTCGAGCACCGAGGAAGCATCCGCTCCCACTGTGTCCAGAGACGAGCTCGCCTTGGACTACATCGCGGTCGCCGTCGCTGCCGTGATCCACCGCGACATCGGCTCCATCCCCGTCAGCAAACTCATTGAGCTTCGGAGGAGGCACCTCGACGAGTTCATCGCTTTCCAAGGGGAGGTTTCGGAGGTCGCCGCCACCATCTGTGAGCGCTACGGCAACAACCCAGCCGACGACTTCCGGAAGATGGTGATAGACGACACCTTCGAACGGAGGCTGGGTCGGCAGCGAGCTGACCTCGTAGCGAGCCTGAAGTCCAGCGGCATCGACACGGTCACTGGCGCTATGGCGCTCAAAGTCGCACCTCCGGAACTGCTCACCTCGGGCGCCGCAGCCCTTGGCGCGACGATGCCCACGAACCCAGTCGCGGGCGCAGTAGCGATAGCAGCGTGCGCGATTCCGTTCGTCGCGAGCCGCCGCAGAACCGGAGCAGCATTGCGCTCGGAGTCCCCTGCAGCGTCCTACCTGCTGCGGATCGACGACATGCAGCCAACGGGACTCGCAGAACGCCTCGCTGCTGGCTGGAGAAGACTCATGGCGCCTTGATCGGGTCAGCCAAACCCTCGCCCACTCTGGAGCCCGAGCACGTGCGCTGGCACCAAGACAAGCCTCAAGCCGTCGGCCGTTCCGGGCATCCCAGACCGCCGGGAGCGAGACACTCTCGTCGGCGGACAAATCAGCCGATCCGGGACACCATCGGCTCGAGCTGGCCATCAAGGATGAGCGCTAGCGTTCGCAATGTTCGAAGGCGTGACACGGGGGTGAGGCTGTGGCGAGCGCAACGGTCAGCGCGAGCATCACCATCAATGCCCCCGCAGCGGCCATATTCACAGTCCTCATCGACCCCGCGAAGCACGCCGCGATTGATGGCACCGGCTGGGTCTGCGATCCCCTCGACCGCCGACCCCTCACGGCGTCGGGGCAGGTCTTCCGCATGGCCATGTACCACCCCGACCATCCGAATGGGAACTACGAGATCGCCAACCGGGTTGAGGTGTTCGATCCACCGCACGCCATCTGTTGGAAGCCGGGATACGACGTAGGCGACGGCACTCTCGGCTTCGGTGGCTGGATCTGGCGCTATGACTTGGCCCCGCTCGGCCCGTCCGAGACCGAGGTCAGGCTCACCTACGACTGGTCGGCTGTATCCGAGGAGGTGCCGCGCCGACAGGATCACTGGCCACCCTTCTCCCCCGATCACTTGGACAACTCGTTGACGCACCTCGCCGAACTCGTCCACGCCTGAGGACGTGCTCCTGATCGTCGCCATCGGCTGTGCCGGCTACCTCCACCGCGATCCGGTCGACTGCCCCATATCGCCTAATACACGGGTGATCCATCTGGCATCCCCGTGCATTTCAATGGCGGTGGGGAGGATGCGGGCATGACCTTCGTTCCGTGTCTGATCCGTTCGTCGTCTCCGGCTGGTGAGGCCCGCTTCGCGTTGGGTGATCCGCTGGTCGATTCGCTATCTCGAGTTCGTCGCCGGGAGGGCCCGACCGAACACGTTGCGGGCGGTGGCGTTCGACTTGAAGACGTTCTTCTCGGTCGTCGCCAAGGACCCGGTCGAGGTGGTGGCAGCGGACGTGTTCGAGTTCCTGGCCGATCAGCGCGGCGACCGGACGGTGGTGCGCATGGCCGACCGGGAGTCGGGGCTGTCGGCCCGCACGATCGCCCGACGGTTGTCGTCGGTGTCCGGCTTCTACGCGTATCTGATCGCCCGAGGCGACAGCCCGGTGACGGCGAACCCGGTCCCGCGGGGCCTGTCGACCCGCCGGGCCGGCGGCCGGAGCAGGACGGTCCCGTTGGTGCGGGTGCCGCGCACCCTGCCCCAGATCCTCAGCCCTGAAGAAGCGCGGGCGCTGCTCGGGGCGCTGCGGACCAGCCGTGACCGGGCCATGGTCCTGGCCATGTTGTTGGGTGGGCTGCGCCGCTGCGAAGTCCTCGGTCTGCGCCTGGGCGACATCCGCGTCGCGGACCGGTCGCTGTTCATCGCCGAAGGCAAGGGCGGCCATCAACGGGTCGTGCCGATCGCCAACCCGTTCTTCGTCGCGGTCGGTGACTACCTGCATGACGAGCGACCGCCGGGCCTGGCGACGGACCGGGTGTTCGTGGCGCTCAAAGGGCCCCGCCGGGGCAACCCGTTGCAGGCCGAAGGGCTCGACGAGATCATGGCCGGCGCCCGCCGCCGAGCCCGCCTCGACCTTGGCACCTGCCATCAACTGCGACACACCTGTCTGACCCGGCTCCGCGAAGCCGGCATGGCCCTCGAAGCGGTCCAGGCCCAAGCCGGTCACGTGTCGATCGAGTCGACCCGGATCTATCTGCACCTGACCAACGACTGGTTGGCCCGCGAGTATCGCAAGGCCGCCGATCTCATCGAGGCCAGCCACACCGCCGAGCTGCTCGCCATCCAAGGCATCGCCCGATGACCGCCCTCGAAGCCGTCCCCGACCCATCAGTTCCGACGACCGCGTCGGAACGTGAATGGGCCGCCCTGGCAGCCCGGACGCCCTGGCTGGCCGCGACGATGGGCCGCTACCTGACCAGCTCGACACGTTCCTGGCCCCGGCCAGCGTCGAGGTCGCCGACCACACCCTCCGCCAGTTCGCCGGCTGGCTCACCACCAGCACCGACATCACCGCCGTCGCTGACATCGCCCGCCGCCATGTCGAGGACTACAAGGTGTGGCTCTCCGCCCAGCCCGGCGCCAAGGGCTCGACCCTGGCGAAGAACACGCAGCGGCAACGACTCCGCACGATCCGGATCTTCTTCGAGCGGCTCATCGAGTGGGACTGGCCCGACGCCCCGGCCCGCAACCCGATCCTGCACGGCGACATCCCACCCCGACCCGAACCGCTCCCCAAGTTCCTCGACGACCAGACCGCCGCCAAGTTGATGGCCGCCGCTCGAGCTCACCGCCAACCCCGCTACCGCATCGTCATCGAAGTCCTGGCCCGCACCGGCCTCAGGGCCAGCGAGCTGTGCGACCTCGCCGCCGACGCCGTCACCCAGATCGGCGACGCCCACTGGCTCCGAGTCCCGGTCGGCAAGCTCCGCAACGACCGCTACATCCCGCTGCACCCCGACCTCGTCGAGCTCCTCGCCGAGTGGACCGCCACCAACCTCACCCACATCCGAACCCAGCACCGCCTCCTCGCCGATCACCACGCCCCCCTTGACCGGCGCACCGTCCACCGCATCGTCGCCACCACCACCGCCCCCGAGCCGGCCTCGGCGTCGTTCACCCCCACCAGCTCCGCCACACCCTCGCCACCCAAGCCATCAACCGCGGCATGCGCCTCGAAGCCATCGCCGCGCTCCTGGGCCACCGATCCATGGACATGACCCTCACCTACGCCCGCATCGCCGACCGGGTCGTCGCCGACGAGTTCGCCGCCGTCACCGCCCAGATCGACGCCCTCTACGACACCACCCCCGGCGCGCTTCCCGCCGACATCGAGACCGCCAACATGGCCCGCCTCCGCCAACAAGCCCACGCCCGCATGCTCGGCAACGGTCTCTGCACCCGCCCCGCCGAACTTGAACCGCCCTGGATCCACCGGAGGCTCTGATCTCACAATGGAGACTGAGCCATGCCTGCACCCAGGAAGTACGACCAGGAAACTCGTGATCGGGCGCTTCGGCTGTACGCGGAGCGGCGCCGAGACTTCCCCGACGAGTCGATGCTCGCTGCCCGACGCCGCGTCGGTGAGCTGTTGGACATCAAGTCCGAGACGTTGCGTGGTTGGATCGAACGCGAAGAGGTAGACGCGGGCCGGCGCCCGGGTGTGCCGGGACCGGTCGACGCCCGGATCAAGGAACTCGAGCGGGAGAACGCCGAGTTGCGTCGGGCGAACGAGATCCTCAAGACCGCGTCCGCGTTTTTCGCCCAGGCGGAGCTCGACCGCCGACTTCGGTGATCGTCGACTACATCGCCGAGCACCGCGACCGCTTCGGAGTCGAGCCGATCTGCCGCGGTGCTCGCCGAGCACGGCGTGCCGATCGCTCCGAGCACCTTCTATGCCCGCCAGGCCGAACCGGTGTCGGATGCCGACGTGGCACGACGCGCACATGGCGAACACCGCACTCGACCTGTGGAGGGCCAATCGTGGGGTCTACGGGGCCGACAAGCTCGCCGTCGCGATGCGACGCGCTGGCCACGATGTCGGCCGCGATCAGGTCGCCCGGCTGATGCGCATCGTCGCGATCGAAGGGGTCCGGCGGGGCAAGCACCGCACGACCACGACCAAGTCCGACCCGACCGCGGTCCGTCATCCCGATCTGATCAAGCGGGCCTGGGCCACGCCGACACGTCCGGATCAGTGGTGGGTCGCAGACTTCACCTATGTGTGGACCCTGGCCGGGTTCGCGTACACGAGCTTCGTGACCGACGTGTGCTCGAGACGGATCCTGGGCTGGCGGGTCTCGATGTCCAAGGCCACCCCGCTCGTGATGGCCGCGCTCGAACAGGCCCTGTTCACCCGTCGCCGCCACAACGCCCGCTTCACCTCGAAGGGCCTGGTTTTCCACTCCGACGCCGGCAGCCAGTACACCGCGATCACCTTCACCGACGCCCTCCACGAAGCCGGCATCGCGCCGTCAATCGGGACCGTCGGCGACGCCCTCGACAACGCGCTCATGGAATCGACCATCGGGCTCTACAAGACCGAGCTGATCGACCATGACCGACGCCGCTCCTGGGCCGGCGCCGCCGAGCTCGAACGCGAGACCGCGAGCTGGGTCCACTGGTACAACACCGAGCGGATCCACCACTCGATCGCCAAGATGTCACCCGTCGAGTACGAAGAGCTCCACCACCTCACCAACCCGGCCACGACCGAAGCCGTCGTTGCCTAAACCGAGCCTCCAGGAAACCCAGGCCGGTTCACCACCGGGCGGCGACACGGGAGGGTTCCGAATGGGGTACTCGGGACGATTGGACGAAGTCGGGTCGGACGGCCCTACCGAGCCGGTGATGCTCAGCGCGAACCTTCAGTGCGGGTTGCGGGAGGTGTCGGCAGTGGTGGACTCGGAAGCGGGGGCGTCGTCGGAGCAAGTGGCCAGGCCTGCTTGTGCGGTGGTGATGGCTGTGATGTGGGCTGCCCCGGCTGTCCCCGCGGCCTACTGGTTCGTTGACTACGTGAAGCGTGGCAACCTCCATCCCAATGCGATCCACTTCGTGCAGACCGTGACGTTCCTCGCTGCCGCTGCATTCTGCCTCGCGGTAGCGATTGGAGCGTGGAGAGTCCAGCGATGGGCTTGGTGGGCAGCGGTGGTGATGATCTCGAGCGCAATCAGTGCGGCGCTACTCGGAATCGGCTGGGTCATAGTTGCGTCCATCCTGGGTTCGGGGTACGCGCGGGGCGACCAGAGTGAAGCTGGGTTAGCAGTCCTCATCGTTTTCTACCTGCTTGCAGTGATCCTCTTCCTGCTGATCGGACTGCTCGTCCCGCTGAACCGCAACTGCAGGCGGGCGTTCAAAGCGCCAGGCCGTATGTCGCGATCCGCCTAGAAGATTCCCTCTCACACTGGATGTCGCCCTCAGCAATCCGGAAGCTGGAGTGTCTCCCGGCGTGGGCACGATTCGCTTACGGCGTACATCGAGAGCGACGTGTAACGTTCAAGACCAAACCCTCCCCAGAGGCGAGCGGTACGTGCCGAACGTGCACGCGCAGACGAGCGAGCGAGATCCGGCATACGTCATCGCTCCGGCCCCGGGGTCGGGCTGGGGAGAAGTGTGCGATATGCGCCGCCTCCGCGATCTTCAACCCGCCTGATCGTGACGACCGGTCTCGGTCCCGCTCGTGCTCGTTCGATCCAAACGAGTCGACAGCAGCCAAGTGGCTCCACCCACGGCCATCAGCAGGAGTCCGGCGGGAATCATCCAGTAGCGGGCGTACATCACGGCCTGGACGGTGTCCGAACAGTCATTGCGCCAGAAGGGCCGGAAGCCGCATGCGAAGTTGTCACCAGAGAGCGTGAGCAAGCCTTGCAGGATGAACGGTTCTGCGGCCATGACGAGGCCTGTCCAGAAGACGGCTAGTGAGAGTCGATGTGCATGAGCATGCAGAAAGACCAGGAAGAGCACCAGGCAGACCGGGGGGCTCAAGAGAAGAATAGAGATCACCACAGCGATCCTGGTGCCCCTGTCTCCACGTCGGCTAGGGGCTTTGGAACTGAATTGACTCCTCACCTCGTCCCCCGTGGCCGCGCTCCCGGCAGCCATCGCCGAGCGGCCCGAGCCTGCTGGAAGGTGTCCCCGAACGCCGGCTCGGGGTCAGCATGAGCATGCTTGCGCTAAGCGGAGCACGCCCACTGAAGGCGGCGAAGCCTGCAGCTCAAACGGTCCACGTTGATCCACTCGCGCGAGTTCCGAGCGGCTGGGCTCACCAGTGGTCTACGCGGGTGACCGGCGTCGTCCACGCGCCTCAACCCACGACTTCGCCCAGTCGTCCAGCGGCCTGAGTGCCCGTCCGAGCGCAGCTCCCGTCTCGGTGAGGGAGTACGCGTCCTTGTCAGTTTGCTCGATCAGTGCTGCGTCGCTGAGCTCCCGCAGCCGGTCGTAGAGCACGCTCGACGACATCCCATCGCACCTGGCCCGCAGTGCCCTGGCCCCGATCGGCCCATCACGTAGCTCCCATAGGATCCGTAACGCCCACCGACGGCCCAGGAGGTCCATCGCGGCCATGAGCGGTCGACCCGTCGTCGAGCCACGGACGCCAGGTCGCGTTCCCCGTGTGGACTCCTGTGCCACGGCGTCTCCTCCTCGGTGTTGCGTTTCGATTTCCAAAACTCTACGGTATCGACTGTTTCGGAAACCAAAACGTAGGAGGGGCCATGCCCAGGATCGATCCCGTCACCCCGCCGTATGAAGTCGAGGTTGCCGAGCGGCTCGAGGAGATGATGCCTCCGGGAGTGCCACCCATCGAGCTGTTCCGGACGTTCGTGCGGAACCTCCCGATGGCCACGGCCATGCGCGACTGGGGAGGCTACGAGCTCAGCAGGCGACTCTCGCTCACGATGCGCGACCGCGAGATCGTGATCGACCGCACGTGCGCGCGATGCGGTTGCGAGTACGAGTGGGGGGTCCACGTGGCGTTCTTCGCCGAACGGGTCGGGCTGACCAATGAGCAGGTCGCCTCGCTCACCTACGGCAAGGCGACCGATGCCTGCTGGACCGACGAACGGGATCGGCTGCTCATCGAGGCGGTGGACTCGCTGCACGACGCGTCGAGGATCGAGGACTCGCTCTGGGCCCGCCTCGCCGCCACACTCGCAGACGACGAACTCCTCGATCTGTTGATGCTGACGGGCTGGTACCACGCGATCAGCTTCACCGCGAACGGCGTCGAGCTGAACCCCGAGGACGGAGCACCCAGGTTCGCTGACGTCAGGTAGGCCACAGGCACCCAACGAGCCAGGGCCCGAACGGCACTGCACCGGAGTGTCCCCGAAGCATCGTCCCCGAATCCCGAGCTGCCGGTGCCCCCGATCGCCGGTTGCGCGACACCCGCGCTCGAGGAAATGCGTTCTCGAGGCCACCCCACCAGCGCGCCAACTCGCTATTTAGGCGATAAGTAGGCGACACGGGTGGGCGGCCGCCGGTAAGCTCGCATCCATGACGACGCAGAAGGTCTCGGTGACCCTTGAAACAACGGCGATCGAGCGGGCTCGGCAGGCGGCTGGGCCGAGGGGCCTCTCGTCGTATCTGGACGCTGCACTGGAGGAGAAGCTCGAGCGCGACGAACGTCGCCGAGCGTTCCTCACCTATCTCGACGAACTCGAGCTCAGTGATCCCACCCCTCAGCCTGCGAAACATCGCGCTGCCCGTCGGTCGGCCCAGATCCGAACCGCGACGACGTCTTGAGCGACCCGACCATCGTGCTCGACTCCGGGGTGATCGATCAGGTCAACGCGAACCCGGAGTTCCGGTGGCTGCTCCGTGACCTAATCGAGAACGGGTGGGTCCCGGTCATTCCGACGGTGGTGCTCGCCGAGACCATCACCGGCCGGGCGCAAGACGCCCCCGTGAATCAGGCTGTCAAGCGCCTGGGCACCGTCGACACCACCGAAGCGACCGCTCGCCGGGCCGGGCAGCTGCGTTTCGCCGTGCAACGCTCTGGCGCTCGGCGGATACCAAGTGGGATCGACGCCCTCGTCGCCGCCCACGCCTCCGACTCTGAGAGGTCGGTCGTGTTCACCACTGACCCGACTGACCTTCGGCGTCTGCTCGCGAACTTCCCCCGAATCATCGTCGACAAGCCCTGAACGCACGATCAGCCATCGTCTCTGACGGACGGGCGTGCGTCTTGCTCGCCTTCGCCGCGCCCTTGGCTCGCTCGTTGGGCCGCTGGAGAAGCGTCCCGGAACGCCGGGTCTATCCGGTGAAGGCAGGCTTCGCAGCCACCGGTGCCGGCGACGAAGCCGTCGCGCCCGGGGTTGTGGTGGATGTGAGTGGTGTGAGCCCAGTGGTGATCTTGGCGACCTTGTTCGCGTCGGTCTCGGTGAACCACAAGTTGCCGTCAGGTCCAGCCGCGATCCCCTCCGGAATGCTGCCCGCGGTGGGGACGGGGTACTCGGTGATCGCACCCGCCGTGGTGATCTTGGCGACCTTGTTCCCGTTGGCCTCGGCGAACCACACGTTGCCGTCAGGTCCAGCCGTGATCCCCGCCGGGCTGCTGTCGGCGGTGGGGATGGGGTACTCGGTGATCGCACCCGCGGTGGTGATCTTGGCGATCTTGTTCCCCGAACTCTCAGTGAACCACAGGTTGCCGTCAGGTCCGGCCGTGATCCCCTCAGGGAACCCGGTTGCGGTGGGGACGGGGTACTCGGTGATCGCACCCGCGGTGGTGATCTTGGCGACCTTGTTCCCGTAACTCTCGGTGAACCAGAGGTTGTCGTCAGGTCCGGCCGTGATCGCCAACGGGAACCCGGTTGCGGTGGGGACGGGGTACTCGGTGATCACCCCCGCGGTGGTGATCTTGGCGACCTTGTTCCCGTCGCGTTCGGTGAACCACACGTTGTTGTCAGGTCCGGCCGTGATCCAGACCGGGAAGCTGGCGGCGGTGGGGACGGGGTACTCGGTGATCGCACCCGCCGTGGTGGTCTTGGCCACCTTGTTCCCGTCGCCTTCGGTGAACCATAGGTTGCCGTCAGGTCCGGCCGTGATCCCCACCGGGCTGCTGGCGGCGGTCGGGACCGGGTACTCGGTGATCGCACCCGCCGTAGTGATCTTCGCGACCTTGTTCCCGTCGGTCTCGGTGAACCATAGGTTGCCGTCAGGTCCGGCCGTGATCCCCACCGGGCCGCGGGCGGCAGTGGGGACCGGATACTCGGTGATCGTTCCGGCCGGTGACGCACCCGCGCCGAGGACGCTCAACGTCGTGGCGGCCACGACACCTAGTGCAACGCCGACGAGCATCCAACGAGGTGTTCGTGCCATGGGATCTCTCCGTCCATGTTCGCCTTGTGCTGATGCGACTCACCCCAAGCGCCGGCGCTCGAGGCACGAAGGAACGCATCCGCAATCTCCAAGGTGATCGCGACGTCGAAACGGACAGTAGGGCCGTAGGTCACAACCCCATGCCAACAGACAGCGGTAGCCGGCCGGGCTGGCGACTGCCCCATACCGCCGGGTCGGTGACATATTCCCGCAGACCGGATCGGAGGCTGCGGATCTGGCGCGATAGGTGTGAGACTTCCGGCGTGATGATCAACGAGGAACGCGTGCTGACGGAGAACCAGGCCTTTCGAGCAGCGTTCTTTCTCGTGGATCAGTACCTGGCACTCGAGGGTGAGACGCCCGCCGAAGCGCTCGTATTGTTTCGGCAGTACGTCTGGTCGGATCCAGCGTGCTCGGAGGATTGGCAACGGGCCATCGACCGGGCGCTGGGCGACGAGGTGGAGCCGGCAGGGCCCCCCTGAGCAGCGGTCATGGACAGCGGGACGGGTTGCCACAGAACGCCGAATCCGTGGGACGTTCCCGCGGGAACGGTGCCGGGATATGCAGCGACCTCTAGCGGTCCCGCGGGACCTCTAGACGTAGCTGCACGGACAGGCAAAGCGTGAGTCTGACTGCCCTGACATCATCCGGCCGCCACCGAAGCTCCACGAGTTTCGGGGCAACCTCCCGGCCGCCCTTGGACCTGAACGAATCGCCCCAACTTGTAACGTGCAACGTATGCCCATCAAGCTCGAGAACGTCGGCATCGCCGTCCGGGACCTCGAGGCGACGATCGCTTTCTTCACCGACCTTGGTCTGACTGTCCTTGGCCGTGACACGGTCAGTGGAGAGTGGACCGACACCGCCGTCGGTCTCGACGGCAACCACGCCAACATCGCCATGCTTCAGACGCCAGACGGCAACGGTCGTCTCGAGCTCTTCGAATACCTCCACCCCACCGCGATCGAGACGAAGCCCACCAGGCCCAACGAGATCGGCATGCACCGTGTCGCCTTCTCTGTCGACGACATCGATGAGGCCCTTGAGATCGCCGCGAAGCACGGCTGCTACCCGCTGCGCGGCGTGGCGACCTACGGGGACGTCTACAAGCTGACCTATGTTCGCGGCCCCAGCGGCATCATCGTTATGCTCGCCGAGGAACTGAAGAAGAGTTGACCGCGGGTCGATCGCCCATCGGACGGAGCATGGCGCGACGGTCAGCTGTGCCTGGGCCGCGCCGCTCGGCCGATCGAAGCCGCGGTCCGCACAAGTGTCGGACTCGTCGTGCATGATGAGGGTATCAATGGAGCCTGACGTACATCAGGCCGCCACCGAAGTTCCACGAACTTCGGGGCAACCTCAGCCCTCATAGGTCGATCAGTCCGATGCCTTCGGTGGAGGTGCCACAGAACGCCGGCACCGTGACACTCCCACCGGCGAGCAGACCGGCCCAGCTGGGCCACCCCCAGGCGGGCATCGGACAGCTCGCTCTTGCACCAACCTTTAGCCGGGAATCTCTGGGTGCGACCGGTTCCGAGCGGTTTCAATCCGTTCGGAGCTGGTGTCTCCGGGCCACCACGACGAACCTCAGGATGATGAGTGCCATCAACGCCCCGGCCACGAGATAGACGACGATGCTCGTTCTCCCAGAGTGGGTGTTCGCTGGGCGTGGACGGGTGACGACGGCGGTCCTCACCTCAGCTGTGGGGCAGTTGCCGACGATCGAGTTCAGTGCGTCCTGTGCCGTGGCGATTCGGCTGTCGATCCCATCTGAACCGCCGATGTTCCGGGAGACCAGACGGACCAACACAGGTCCGCAGTCCGCGAAGCGCGCATACCCGGTCCTGTCGGCCGATGTGTCGTCGCCCTCGACCCATTCAGCCGGGAGCGTGAAGTCCTGCTCAGCGGCGAGCCGGGCTGGGGGCTCGGGCGACTCGTAGACCTCGACGAAGGCGCACCCCAAATAGGTGTAGTGCCCGAACCACCCCTGGATACCTTCGATCGAGAAGACCTCCGAAACCCCCGACAGGAGGTTGGTGGACGGCGCGATAGGAATCGCGGGAGGCGTCTCAAACGGCGAGCTGCTCCCAGAGGTGGCATTCGTGCAGGGTGCCGGACTGGTGTAGTCGCTCCAAGGCCCCGAGATAGGTTCGGTCCCGAACGGCCCGAACATCGGCTCGTCCTTGATCGGTATGCGACTGGCGATCGACATCGCCGTTGGCGCTGCGCCGAGCGGGTTCGTCGTGTCCGTTGTCTGCGCGCTGGCGTTGGGTCCAACCGAGGGCGTGGCCGCTATGAGAAATGCTGCTGTGGCCGCAACGATCAGCGCCGTGGCCAATGAAGCCATGGCGGTCTGCCTCCACCGCCCGGGGAGCAGGGACGCGAGGACGCACCTCACCTATCGCTTCGCCTTCTGCCACGGGCCTCGGTCCGCAGGTTGCGGCGCGGCATTCACGGGGACACCCTACGGAGGGCTGCCACGAGGCAGGAAGGGTCGATAGTCCCGCCGCCCCGCACGATCGGGGTTGGTAGCACGCCCCGAAGAATCCGTTGAACGCCGGGACTTTGACACTCTCGTCGCCGGGCAGATGGCCCGTGCCACGCTCCGAGGACTCATGGGCGATGGGCCGCATGCCGATGGGTTGGCGTGGAAGGCGGAGGAATCTCGGGCCACGACACGGTGATCGGCAGGCCCCGACGGCGGTTACCGGTGCTCGGGCTCGTCTGTGCTGTTCTCCTGCCGATCGCGGGCGCGGCGCTCTACATCCGCGTCGCCGACCCCTTCAAACCTCAGGTGAGGTGGTGCGCGGGCGTCGGGTTGCTCGGCCCACCTGGGTCGTCGCCCGACGAGGCGCTCGCGGCGTTCCTGACCGCCCGAGACGGGCAGCCGCCCGCCTCGGAATGGCGTCGGCGCGGCCTGGACTACGAGAACAAGACCTATGACCACTCCGGCGGCTACGGGCTCCGCAGCGTTCAAGTGTCCCAAGGTGGAAACGACTGGCCGCCGGGCGAGCCGTACACAGCTGACCAGTGGAGCGTCGAAGGCGGATGCGTCTGACGGGTTCACGGGTCGATGAGGGGGGCGGGTGCCGCCGTCGCTGTGACAGAGGTCTATGGGGTACGGCCGATGAACGCCAGCAGCTTGGTCTGGACGTCAGCGTCGTCCGGGACGTGGACGCGCGGCCCGTACTGGCCGCTCTGTCGCAAGGCCTCGTCCATCGGCAGCATGCCTTCGAGCATCGCGGCGCACTTCTCCGAGTCCAGGGTCTCGTCCTGGCCGGTGGCTCGGGCAAGATCCCAGCGATGCAGGAACACGTCGCTGGTGTAGATCATGTCGGTCGCTTGCCCGAGCGACATCCGGCCGATGTGCGGGAACTCGTGCTCGCGGTCGGCGGTGTCCGGGTCGTCGAGCAGTGCCTGCACGGCGTCGGTCTGGGTGCGCCAGGCGCCGACGGGGTCGTCGTCGACCGACGGACCCGCGGGCAGTGCGATCCCGGCTGTTCCGTCGAGGAACGCCGGGAACCACTCGACGAGGTGACGCACGACGTCGCGCGCAACCCAGCCCTCCACCGGCGCCGGCCGGTCCCACGCCTCCGGAGCGGTGCCCTCGACGGTCGCGGTGAACGCACCGGCGATGCGCCGGTGCTCGTCGGCCGGGCCGCTCATCGGAGCTCCGCGACGAGCGCGTCGAGCTTGGCGTAGCCCTCGTCGACGCCGGTCTCCATGCCGGAGGCCAGCCACTGGTCGCGGCCTTCGAAGCTGTCCACCAGCGACTGCGCGTGCAGCCGGGTGCGGCCGTCGCCGAGGTCCTCGAACCGCAGCGTCTCGAGCGCGACGTCGTCGGGCTGACCGTCGAACGTGAAGGTCTGCACGATGCTGTCGTCACCGACCTCGTGGAAGCAACCGTGGAAGCCGTACTCCACGCCGTCGCGTCGCGCGACGTAACGCCAGCGGCCGCCCGTCGTGGCCTCCCAGTCGAGGATCTCGGTTTCCATCCCGTTCGGCCCGACCCAACGGGCGAACAGCTCGGGATCGGTGTGGGCCCGCATCAGCTCCGCCGGGGTGGCGTCGAAGTCACGGGTCATGCGGATGATCGGCAGGGTGGGGTCGGCCTCGATCGAGACCTGGTGGCGGTTGCTGGTGACGCTCATGACGCTGCTCCTTGCTGTCGGTGCCGGTGGTCGGTGGGTCGTTCGTCGCCGCGCATCTCGGCGAGGACGGAATCGAGGCGCTCGTAGCGCTCCTGGGCCTGTTCGCGGTACCGCTCGATCCACTTCGTCATCAGGTCGAAGACCTCCGCCTCGAGGTGGCACGGCCGCCGCTGGGCGTCCTTGCTCTGGCTGACCAGGCCGGCGTCGGCGAGCACCTTGATGTGCTTGGACACCGCTTGGACGGAGACGTCGTAGGGATCGGCCAGCTCCCCGACGGTCGCGTCGCCCACGGCGAGGCGGGCCACCATGTCGCGCCTCGTCGGATCGGCGAGAGCAGCGAAGACTCGCGACAGTTGGTCGTCGCCCACGGACAACCTCCTTGTTCAACTGAGTGGTTGAAGACAACGTACGCCACGGTCCCACCGTTGTCAACCACCTGGTTGAAGACTGACGCCCCCGCGCAGTACTCGCACTCGTCAGCTCATCGCAGTCCTGTTGCTGCAGTGGCAGGGTCGAGCGAGTGTCGCTGAGCCGGCGGTACGGGGCAGTTGGCGGGATGCCCCGGATTCGTGTCTCGTGGCTAGACGCGGATGATCTGGATGTTGGGGTAGGCGGCGGAGAGGCAGGTGAGGTCGGGCTCATCGCCCGTCAGGATCACCCCACCTCCAGCCTCGACGGCTGCAGCGACGGCGTGAGCGTCGGCCAGGTCGGAGGACCCGGCTCCGGCGGCGGTCAAGACTCCTCCGACATAGCGAGCGAAGGGGCGGTCGGTGTCGCGGACCAGGATCCACGACTCTCTGCTGAGGCAGGAATCGACGACCTTGCTGTGGCCGGGTCCGCGGTAGAGCTCGGCAAGGACGACCGCGGGGGTCACTACGTCGCGCTGCATTCGCCGAGCGGCTTCGAGAGCGGCGCGGACCTCGCGGAATCGGGGTCCACGTTGGCGGGCCAGGCTAGAGAGGGCCTCGGCATCGAGGACGAGGACTCGACTCACCCGAGTAGGTCAGCGTACTTCTGGACCAGTTTCTCGTCGGCCGGGCCGTGCACGGTCTCGAGCTCATCGAGCATGGCGGCGAGCAGTCGTTGCTGGCGGCGACGGCCGAGCTCGACCCGGACCGCATCGTTGACCTGAGCCGACAGCGTGTCGTCGCCTGCTTCGAGTTCCGCGACGAGATCCTCGTCGAGGGAGACGGAGACCTTCCGTTTGGTCGTGGTCATACTTTCACCCTACCAAGGTAGGACCCTTGAACCAAGAGATCTCCTCCGTCGGCCCGCGTGTCCCGGCGTTCTGGGGCGCCTGAATGGTGTGTTCACCCTGGTCGGTGGCGAGCCGGGCCGTTTCGCCCGCTCGCAGTCGCATGACCTCGGTCCCGTCGATATCGACCTTCATGCGTGCCGAACCACCTGCACCGCCCCTCGAGCGCCAGATCTCAACTTCGCCCGTGCTCAGGGCTGAACGTAACCGGTCGAGGATTCGGGCCGAGTCCGAGACACGCGTGTGGTGTCGGGGAGGTTCTGCTCTCGAGCTGCGACAGCGAGCGCGCCGATGCGCTCGAGGTCCTGCGTCAGTGCATCCGTGCGATCGCGGTGCGCTGGGAGCATCGTCGCGTAGACGAGCTCGAGTTTGGTCCCCTTCACGAGCTCAAACGTCTGTTCGATCCTGGTGCCTCCGACCACTGGCTCGAGGCGGAGCGACCATTCGGTGCTGTCGGGGTAGAGCCTCGTGGGAACCGTGCGCCACACGAGCTCGTAGGGCTCGGCGCTCACGACTTCGCAGAGTCGCCCCCATCGGAACAGGCCCTGCTTGTTCCGTCCCCGGAAGCGGGCGCCGGGTCGGGCCTCGACAGCGTCGCCAACCCATTCGCCGTCGAGGCACTCGTGGCTCCACTCGCCAACTCGGGTTGGATCGCGAACGACGTCCCACACCTCGTCGATTCCTGCCGTTATGACGACCGACGTCGAGCCTTGATGCTGCACCCTGCGGCGTCGAGGGTTCCAGCAGGCACGCGTGTGCCGACGGTACGACGGTCCGAAGCCGTAAAGGAGCAGCAGCCGCGGCACCGGGGGAACCAGGCCGAGCACTCGAGCACGGTCCTCCACGCCCGCGTCATCGATCAGCCAGTGACCCTCCCGGCCGAGCTGCGACATCGATTTGCCGTCGAGGTTGTAGGTCTGCTCGATGACGCTCCACTCCCCGTTGGTGATGACACGGGACACCACCGGCATCACGTCGTCCTCCTCGCGCTGGAGGTGCGGGAGCAAGAGGTCACTCAGGCCATCGAGCGCATCGATCAGCGACTCGCATTCACCGCGCTCGCCGTAGGTTGCCGTAGCCCTCTTCACGTCCACAATCGCGGGGGCGACCGCCTCGTGGTCCCTCGCCATGGCGTCGAGAAGCTCTGCCTCACCAGGAGCGCGTTCGCGTACGACGGGATAGAGACCGAGGTCTTCGGACCGGTGATGCGCCTCGAGGAACGCCATCAACCATTCCAGGTGCTCGACGATGGCCACGCGCTGGCGATCGTCGGGTGGTGGCACTTCCGTGAGCGCCACCCGCGCTCGTTGGAGATCTCGTCGCAACGCAGTGTGGACGATTCGCATCATGTTCGTGTCAGCGGGTGCATTCAGGTCGTCAGGCACCGTTGTCTCCTCTCGTCACGCACGCGGCAGGACGCGCGCCAACGTGTCCGCCAACCAGCGCTCGTACTGGTCGAGTGACCAACCAGACTCCTGGACCAGCAGCAAGTAGATCTCGGGGCTCAGAATCGCCCACACGCCGTCGCGCTCGTCATCGGTGGGGGGTCGTCCGGCGATGAGCTCGAAGCCGGCCTCGACGTCCTTGCGCTGGCGTTCGCGGGTCGCTCGCAGGACCTCAGCGATCTCGTCGTCCGTCGTCGCCGCCTCACGGAGGAGCTTCGCAAACGGTCCCGTCCGTTCGTGAATGGCCGCTGTGAGCGAGGCGGCCGCAGCGACGCGATCGGCCCGCCGGCCCCGACCCATGGCGAGGAACTCCGGCCGCTCGGCGACCGCGACCGGTTCGTCGTCTCCCACCACGGCATGGTCCACGACCGCATCGAACAGCTTCCGCTTCGACGAGTAGTACGAATAGAGCGTCTCGACCGCCACCCCCGCCTCACGAGCCACGTCGCGCATCCCCGTGTTGGCCCAGCCCCTCGTCGTGAACAGTCCAGTAGCGGTGCTGAGGATGGTTGCCTTCGTCTCCTCGGCTCGCTTCGCCCGCAGCGGCGAGGCATAGCGGCGCCGAGCAGACGTGTCGCGAGGGCCGGTAACCGACGTGGTGCGAGCCGCGCTCATGGCCTCATGGTAGAACAGCCCTATATTCAGTACAAGGCTGTTCTGATCGAAGTTGGGTTCGCGCTTGAGACTCCTGGCGAAATCTGTGCACCAATCGACACATGCTGTTGATCAGTGCACAGATTTCAGATGCCGCAGCAGCCCGAGCGCTCCGGCGTCTGCATCCGCGTGCGCCGCTCCGCCAATCACCAGGCAGAATGGACATATCCGACGAGCAGCACGCGCTGTGTGGTGCCGGGACGTGGGGGTGTGCAGCATGACTGATGCTGACTGGATCGATCTGCAGGCACGCGCAGCGGACGGCGACCGGGACGCAATCGATCAGCTTGTCGAGCTTGCGGGTGAGCGGGGAGACCTGGGCGAGCTACGACGCCTCGCCGACGCTGGCAGCCGCGACGCTGTCGATCAGCTTGTCGAGCTTGCGGGTGAGCGGGGAGACCTGGGCGAGCTACGACGCCTCGCCGACGCTGGCAGCCGCGACGCTGTCGACGTGTTGGCCGAGCTCGAAGAGGACCGGACCAGCGAATAGTCCGGTTCAATCGTCGGGAAGGCCGTCGTCGACGAGTCCGCCCCAGGACCAGTGCGGAATGCGCAGACCTTCCGGCACGTCGTCGGCGGAGCGGTCGTAGCGCGTCATCGTGGTCGTGGTCGTCCACGCGAAGTAGTCGTGGAGCACCTTTCGGAGCCGATCGTCGCGGTCGAGGCCGATGTCGGCCAGCGCTTCGTCGAAGCAGGCGATGGCGCGCTGATCCATCTCCTCGTGTGGGCCGTTGCCACTGTGGAGCCGCACGACCATGGCATCCCGCGAAGGCCCTCGGAAACCCCGAGCCCGAGGGCAGCGCGTCCCTGAGCGAGGGGCCCGGGACCTTGGCCTCTGCTCCTCGGTCGGTCGAAAGGAGATGCTTCGAGCGTGGGCGACAGGACCTCACCGACCAACCGAGAAGCCAGTTGGCACCAGGCGAACACCGATCTGTCGAGTCTTCCGCCGCCACCACATCCGTCTGACCCGCTGGCCGACGGGGATCGCAGCCTCAAGCTCGGGATCGCGGCGATCGCTGCTGAGGCCCTCGTCTGGCTGCTTCCGACGTTGTGGTTCTTCGTTCTCCTACCCGGCAACGCGTCGCCGCCGGGCGCCTGGTTCCTGATCCAGGTGGTCGTGTCCAGCAGCTTCATCGCTGGTCTTGTCATGGCTTCATCCGTCCTGTCGCGACCCGGCAGCACTCGGCGTCACCGCGTCGGTCGTGCGCTTGCTCGGATCGCGATCGCGATGGTGTTCATCACCGCACTGGGTGGCCTCGTGATCTTCGGCGTGTTGATGTCGTTGGGTGGCCAGATGTGAACGTTGCGCGGACGTCGAGGTCCGGCGATCCGGACGTGAGGCGGGCTCGTCAGCCATGATCGAGGGCCACGACGACGGAGGACGCGCATGAAGCACTGGGTCACGTACCCATTGGTCTCCCATCCCTACGACCCGGCCTTCGTGTCGAAGGACGCGCTCGGGCGGTTCGCCCACACCGCCGAGGCGGCCGGGTTCGACGGGATCGGATTCACCGACCACCCGGCGCCGTCGAACAAGTGGCTGCAGGCCGGCGGCCACGACGCGCTCGACCCGTTCGTCGCGCTGGCCTTCATCGCCGCCGTGACCACCCGGCTGCTGCTGATCCCGAACATCGTCGTGCTGCCCTACCGGAACCCGTTCCTGGTGGCCAAGGCGGCGGCGACCATCGATGCGCTCTCCGACGGGCGCTTCGTGCTGGCCACCGCCACCGGGTACCAGCGGTCCGAGTACCGGGCCCTGGGCGTCGACTTCGACGAGCGCAACGAACTGTTCGACGAGGCCCTCGAGGTGCTGAGCGGCGTGTGGACCGTCGACGACTTCGCGTACGAGGGGCGCCACTTCACCGCAGGGGGTCAGACGGCCAACCCCAAGCCGACCCGGATCCCGATCTGGATCGGCGGCAACAGCCAACGGGCCCGCCAGCGCGTGGCCGACGCCGGCGACGGCTGGAACCCGTTCCCCGCCCCGGCCGCACTGGCTCGCACCGCCAAGACGCCCGTGCTGGAGACCACGGAGGACCTGGCTCGCATGCTCGACGACCTCCGACAGCGGCTCGACGGCGCGGGCCGCGACCCCGCGTCGATCGACATCGCCTTCACGACCCGCGCCGGTGGTGATCCCGCCGGTGACGACTTCGACGTCGACGCCCACCTGGCCGGCCTCGACGAGCTCGCGTCCCTCGGCGTGACCTGGAACAGCATGAGCGTTCCTGCCGACTCGCTCGACCACGCGCTCGAGACCCTCGAGCGCTACGGCCAGCAGGTCATCCGCGCCAGCTGAGCGCCCTCCGGATCACGAGTCCGGCTCGGCCGCGGGGCACGGCACCGGACGGGCCAGCGATCCGGGCGCCGGGGCATCGTCGGTCACGCCGGTCTCCCACGGCAGCCGCACCCGTTGGCCCTTGGCCGGCCGTTCGGTGGAGTCGAGGTAGCAGGAGAGGAGGGTGGCGTAGGCCTGCTGGCCGGCCTGGTTCGGATGGAAGCTGCCGTCCGTCACGAGCGGGTTGATGGCGTTGGTGTACTGGCCACGATCGCCACACGGCTCGTGGCCGTCCCACACCGCCACCGGCGACAGGAACTCGACGTCCTCCGCCGCGGCCGTGCGGTAGAGGCGGTCGGTGAGCATGTCCTGCAGCCCCCGCAACCGGATCCGCTCCGCGGTGCTGGCCCGGCGCAGGATCGTGTCGCAGTCGCTGAAGCGGATGCCGGCCTTGCCGCCCGGGAACAGGTAGGGGTAGCCGAGCACCACGATGCGGGCCGCGGGGTAGCGCTCCCGGAGCTCCTTGTACGCCGTGTCGAGGTCGCCCGCCAGCCGGTCGGCCTCGTCCTTGGCCCACTGCTCCATCGATCGCTGCTCGCCGGTGTGCCCCGGATCGAAGTTCTTGTCGATGCAGTCGTCGACGGAGAGGCATCGGCGCACGACGGCGGAGAAGGCCACGTCGTTGCCGCCCATCGTGAGGGTCACGAGGCCGATGCTGGGATCGGGGTCGGGGCTGGCCGGATCCACCTGGGCCGGCACCGCCGCGCCGTCGACCTTCGAGCGGGGCTCGGTGTGCCCGGTGAACAGATCGGCGGTGATCGCCCCCGAGCAGGCGACGAAGTCGATCTCGGGCGGGTGGTCGAACTTCAGCTTCTGGGAGTAGGCCAACCTCGAGCGGTGGCAGCGGTTGCCCCCGTCGGCGACGTTCTGCGTGCCCTCGTCGTAGTGACCGTCGACCGGCAGTCCCTCTCCGGCCGAGTACGAGTCGCCGAGAGCGCGGTAGTGGCCGTACGTGGTGCCGATCGCGGGAGGGTCGGGCAGGGTGACGTCGGCCCGGTGCGTGCGGTAGGCGCTCACCGCGATGACCGGCGCCAGCGCGAAGAAGATCCCGAGGGCGAGGCCGATGCCCGCCTTCACCAGCCCGAAGGCCAGCGTCGTGCCGCCCTTGCCGAGCCGCTTCGGGTTGGCCGCCAGGAAGGTGACGACGCCGCCGACCGCGAACGACGCGGCCATGCCGACGAGGATCCAGATCCGATGGGCGAGGGTGAAGTCGGAGTCGCGGGCCAGGAACCAGGCGGCCCACAACGTGAGCGCGCTGAGCAGCAGGCCGACGATCATGAACCACAGGCGGGCCCACTGCTTGAACGGGGTCCACTGCGTGCCCAGCTCGATCCCGAGCGCGGTCAGCGTCGCTCCGGTCGCCGCCGCGCACACCAGCGCCAACCCGATGGCCACGATCAGGGCGGTGTCCTCGCCGAGCACGCGGACGTCGAACGCGGCCAGCAGCACCAGGCCGAAGCCGATCGCGATCGACAGGATCGGGATGAGCCACGCCCATCCCCGGATCGATTCCTTCGGGATGCGCCCTGCCTCGTCGGTGGTCCCGTCCGGCGGCCCGGGCACCAGCGCGGCAGCGTCGTCGTCGCCACTCATCTCGCCACCGTCCCTGGTCGACTCCACCATCGACCATCCCCGACTTTAAGGCCCCAGGTGGTGGGATGCTCGTGCGATGGACTGGTTCGAGATCACCAAGCGCAACGCCCGATCGGTGCAGACCACGGTGGGCTGGATCTTCTGGGACCCCGGCGCGGTGGAGCGCTACACGGCGATCGGCCTCCCCGCCGACTTCGCCGGTCCGCTCGGCTACATCGGTGCACGCTGCGCGCCCCTGGCCGGAGCCGGTCCCGACGCGGTGATCGCCGCGTTCGGGTCGATCAGCCCCGCCGGCATCCGTGCGGTCTTCGGGCTGGTCGACGGGCCCAGCGGTTTCGTCCGGCTGTGGGCGGCCCGTGACGAGGCCGTGATCGACGGGCTACGGCACCACGCGCCCGACATCGTCGACCCACTGGTCGAGCTCGGCCCTGACCTGTGGGCCGTCGTCGAGCAACTCCCCCTGGTCGGCCGCACGTTCTTCGGGGCCCACCTGGCCATGCCCCGGCCCGACGATGCCCTGTTGTCGGGGTGGCACGCCGTCAACTGCCTTCGGGAGTGGCGGGGCGACACGCACTGGGCCCTGGTCGTGGCGGCGGGACTGACCCATCCCGAGGCCTCGATCCTGCACAACGCCTGGCTCGGCTACGAGCGCGACTGGCTGGCGAGCTCACGGGGCACCACGCCGGAGGACATCGAGGCCGGGTGGGCCTCGCTCGCCGCTCGGGGCCTGGTCGTCGACGGTCAGGTCACCGCCGAGGGCCTCGCGCTCCGCCAGCAGATCGAGGACGAGACCGATCGCCTGACGATGCTGCCGTGGCAGCTGCTGGGAGAGGCCCGATCGGTCGAGTTCGCCGAGCGCCTCGAGCCGCCGTGCGTGCGCCTGCTGGCACGGGTCGACGAGACGGCGGGGCCCAACTACCAGCCCGCGTCGAGGATCAGATGACCGCGGCGCTCGGGCGGGGCCGGGCTCAGCCCAGGTCGCCACGCGAGCAGGTCGCGCTCATCCGGCTCGCCATCGCGCGCCTTACCGGCTCCTGACCTCCACGGCGGCGGCGCGGCAAGACGACGGTAGGTTCGGACCCACTGTCGAACTGCGAGGGAGTGAGCGATGGCCAGTATCACCGACTTCGAATCCGAGCAGATCAAGGTCGCGAACGAGTCGGGGAGGTCGCCCGTGGTGTTCGTGCACGGGCTGTGGCTGCTGCCCAGTAGTTGGGACCGATGGCGCGCCCTCTTCGAGGACGCCGGCTACACGACCCTGTCCCCGGCCTGGCCCGATGACCCCAACACCGTCGACGAGGCCAACCGCCACCCCGAGGTGTTCGCCCACAAGACGGTCGGGCAGATCGCCGACCACTTCGGCGAGGTCATCGGCGAGCTCGACCGGAAGCCGGCCGTCATCGGGCACTCCTTCGGCGGCCTGCTCACCCAGATCCTGGCCGGTCGCGGCCTGTCGGCGGCGTCGGTGGCCATCGACCCCGCCCCGTTCCGCGGCGTGCTCCCGCTGCCGATCTCGGCGCTGAAGTCGGCGAGGCCGGTCCTGGGCAACCCGGCCAACCGCGGTCGGGCCGTGCCGCTCACCTACGAGCAGTTCCGCTACGCCTTCGCCAACGCCGTCGGCGAGGAGGAGGCCAAGGAGCTGCTACGCCACCTTCGCGGTTCCCGGATCCGGTGTGCCGCTGTTCCAGGCCGCCACCGCCAACCTCAACCCGTGGACCGAGGTCAAGGTCAACTCGAAGAACCCCGATCGCGGGCCGCTGCTCATCCTCGACGGGGAGAAGGACCACACCGTGCCGTGGGCCATCGCCAACGCCTCCTACAAGAAGCAGAAGCGCAATCCCGGCGTCACCGAGATCGTCGAGATCAAGGACCGGGGCCACTCGCTCGTCATCGATCACGGCTGGCGTGAGGTCGCCCAGCTCAGCCTCGACTTCGTGAAGCGGTTCGCTCAGCCCTGAGCCGGACCCCGTGGCGGCATCGGCTTCGGGGGCGTGGTTCCACCGAGCGGTCCGCCACCCTGGTCGGTCGGACCCGGACCGGTAGTGTCGCCGGGCATGACCGTCGAGGAGTCGGCCCCCACCGACGAGCGGGTGCTCGAGGCCGCGCTCGAGGCGTTCGCCGAGCACGGCTTCGCCGGCACCTCGGTGCGCGAGGTGGCGCGCCAGCTCGGCGTGAGCCACAACCTGATCCCGCAGCGCTTCGGGTCGAAGGAGCGGCTCTGGTACGCCGCCGTCGACCAGGGCTTCGGCACCCTGCTGTCGGACCTGCTGCCGGTCGTGCTCGAGGACGAGCCCGACGACGTGAGCCGGTTGCGGTCATGGATGGTGCGCTTCGTCGAGGCCAACGCGGCGCGGCCCGCGCTGCTGCGCATCATCAACCGTGAGGCCTCGTCGCCCGGGCCCCGCTTCGACTACCTCTACGAGCACTACATCGAGCCGGTCCGCCAGGCCGGAGAGGCGTTCCTGATCGACCTCCACGACCGGGGACTGGTGTCCACCAGACTCGGTCGGGCTCGTCTACTTCCTCATGACCCACGGGGCCGGTGGTCCGATCGCCTTCCCGGCCCTCGCCGACCGCCTCGGCGACGCGGTGCACCCCGACGACGCCGACCGCGATCCGTCGTCACGCGGAGGAGGCGGTGGACGTGATCTTCGACGGGCTCCGGGGCAAGAACACGTCCTGACCTGCGTCGTTGACAGACTGTCATGACAGATGACACCATCGGCGATCATGCCCGCGCTCGACCCGAGAGCCATCCTCCGCCGCCGCATCCGCCACGACCTCGAGCAGGCCGTCGGCGCCCACGACGAGGCCGAGATCTACGGCCGGCCCGCCGGTGATCCGGGCCTGACCGGTCCCGGCAGCATGTCGTGGGAGCTGCACGGTGACATGGGCGTCGTCGCCGCCGCCTCGATCGGGGCGCTCATCATGGAGATCCTGCACCCGGCCGTGATGGCGGGCGTGCACGACCAGTCGAACTACCAGACCCAGCCCGAGAGCGCATGCGCAACACGTTCGGGTACGTGGTCACCACCACCTTCGGCAACACCGACGCCGCGACCCGGCTCATCGAGCGGGTGCGCCGGATGCACGAGCGGGTCAACGGCACCCTGCCCGACGGCCGGCCGTACCGGGCCATGGACCCCGAGCTCATCGGCTGGGTGCACACCGCCATCCCGTGGTCGATCATGCTGGCCTACGACGCCTACCGCCGGCCGCTCACGGTCGACGAGAAGAACCGCTACCTCGCCGAGCAGGCGGTGATCGGCCGCATGGGCGGTGCGGGGGACATCCCCACGACGGTCGACCGAGCTCGACGAGTACGTCGAGCACATGCGGCCCCAGCTGATGGTCACCGAGCAGACGCTGTCGTTCCTCGAGTTCGCGACCGGTCCCCGCGAGGGGCCCTATCGGGCCAACGAGCTGCAGCGCTTCCAGCACCGGCTCAACGCGGTCGTCGTCCATGGTGCTGATGCCCGAATGGGCCCGCCGTCTGTCCGGGCTCGACCACTCGGCCGTCGCTCGTCGCTTCTGGTTCGATCCGACGATCCGGTTCAACGTCAACCTCATCACCGAGGCCTACGGCACGCCCCCCTGGCGTCGCCTCGCCGAAGCCCGCGTCGCGGGCTCGGCCGGCGCGAGCCGGCGCGGCGCAACCGCGGCGGCCTGACCCCCTCCCCGAATCCGGCCGACCGCCGCCCTCGTCACCGGTGGAGACCAGGTTCAGGCCGGCACTCGCTGCACGAGCACCACCGCGGACAGCGATACCATCCGGCATGGCTCGTGGCGTGATCGGGCGAGATGCGACGGTCGAATCCATCATCGGGGCGCTCGAGGCGGGGCGCGTCGCGGTGGTGCGCGGGCCCGGTGGCATCGGCAAGACCGCCGTGCTGCACGAGGTCGTCGCCCGATGGGGGCACCCGTCGGTGTTCGCGGCCGGCATCGACTTCCTCGGGCACCAGCGCCTGCTGCCGCTGGAGCGGGCCGTCGGCCATCCGCTGGTGGGCGACCTCGAGGCGGTGGCGTCGGACGTGCGCTCGGCCCTCGACGCCGACGGGCTGGCGGTGATCGACAGCCTCCAGTGGGCGGACATGGACACGCTCGCCGTCCTGCCCGCGCTGGCCGCTCGGGGCCCGCTGCTGCTCGCGTCCCGCTCGGTCGGGGAGTCGTTCGAGCCCGGGCGGGGGTTCGTGCCCCTGGAGGCGCTCGATCCCGTCGTGATCGACCTCGCGCCGCTCTCGGACCGCGAGTCCCTCGACCTGCTGCGCGAGATCGCTCCCGGCCTGCCGGCCCGAGCGGTCGACGACACCGTGCGCCTCGCGGCCGGCAACCCGTTGCTGCTCGAGTTGCTGGCCCACAACCAGGGAGCGCTCGACCCGCACGGCGAGGACCTGGTCGAGGCCCTGCTGCTGGCCCTGCCCCCCGATGCGATCGAGCTGCTGGCGCGGCTGTCGGTCGGCCTCGAGAGCAGCAGCGGCGCGGCCGGTGCCGACGCCCTCGTCCACGCCGGGATGATCAGCCGGTCCCGCGACGGGTGGTGCGTCCTCGAGGCCGAGCTCCTGGCGACCCGGGCGATGCACGTGCTCGACGAGCCCTCGCGCCGGGCCCTCCACCTCGAGGCGGCCGGGGCGGCCGACTCGCTCGCGGTCACCGCTGAGCACCTGTTGCAGGCCGGGGACACGGCCGCCGCGTTCCACGTCGCGGTCGAGGCCGTCGCCGAAGCCGAGCCCGACCCGCCGGCCGCCCTGCTCCTGCTGGCGCTCGAGGTGGCGCCCGAGGAGGAGCGCTGGCCCTTCGCCGAGCGCGCCGCGCTGCACCTGCTCCTCGAGGGCGACGTCGAGCGGGCGGGCGACGTGGCCGCGGCCGAGCGCGCCCACGGGCGGGAGGACTCGCGGTACGACACCCTCGACGCGTACGTCGCCATCCAGCGAGGGGACGGGGCGCGGGCCGTCGAGCTGCTCGACCGGGCCCTCGAGCAGGCGCCACCGGACCTGGTCCCGGCCAACCTGGCCCTCCGGGCCGGCGCCCGGGCGAGCCTGTTCGACGTGGCCGGGGCACGGGACGACGCCACCCGCTCGCTCGAGCTCGGTGCCCACGGGGAGTCGGCTGCCGCGGCTCGCTTCGTGCTGGCCGGTACCTCGCTGCTGGCCGGCGAGGACGGGTGGCGCGTCCAGCTGCGGTGCGCGGTCGACGAGGCACGCGGGGCCGGGTCGCGCCCGCTCGAGGTGCGGGCCGGCATCACCTTGGCCTACGGCCTGTTCCTGTCGGGTGAGCGCGACGAGGCGGTGGCCGTCTGCCGGGAGCTCATCGCGGCCGCGGCCGCCCGTCGCGACGAGCAGAGCGAGTTCGCCATCGCCAAGCTGCTTCAGGCGCACCTCGTCTTCTGCGATCTGGCTCCCCGCTCCGTGCTGGTCGAGCTGGACGGCCTGCTCCGCCACCCCGCCACCCGCGACGACCTGACCGGCGGGTGGACCGTCGCCGCCATCGGGTGGGCCGACTGCGGCGAGCTCGAGCGGGCCGAGGAGGCCGTCGCCCACGCCCGCCGCGAGGCCATGCGGGCCGGCCCCAACGGCGAGGTCGCGGCGTCGTGGGCGCTGGCCGAGCTGGCCTGGCGCCAGGGCTCGCCGGCGTGGTGCGAGGAGCACGCCCGTCACGGCCTCGACCAGGCGATGATGCTGAACCCGGCCCACGCGAACTGCGCCTCGCTGGTCGCCTGGTCGCAACTCGAGCTCGGTCGCCCGGTCGACGTGGCCGTGCCGTACATCCCGTTCCCGGCGGCGGCGGGTCTGGCCATCGAGATCTCCGCCGTGCAGGCCCTCTCCCTCGGCGACCACACGGGGGCCGCCGACCTGTTCGATCAGGCCCAGCGGCGTCACGACGGCTACTTCCGCCGATCAGCCCTGCGGTGCCAGTGGGGCATCGCCGAGGCCCAGCGCCGGGCCGGGGACGCGGAGGGGGCGCTGGCCACGCTCAAGGACCTCGAGGCGCGCTGCGCCCGGGGCGGCTTCACGTCGCTGGATGCGCACGTCGCCGAGTCGATCCGCCGGTGCGACCCCGGCGGCTCACGGGCCCGCGACCGGGCCGACGGGCAGGTGACGGCTCGCCAGTTGGAGGTCCTGTCGCTCGTCCACGGCGGTCTGCGCACGGCCGAGATCGCCGACCGGCTCGGGCTGTCGCCGGCCACGGTCGACACGCACATCCGGGGGGCGATGGAGCGACTCGGCGTGTCGTCGCGCACCGAGGCCGCCCGCCGGGTGTTCGGCGCCGACGCGGCCGGGCCGGTGGCCCGACCAGAAGGTCGACCGGACGCTTGACGACCCCCCGCCCGGTCGTGGTGCTCCTGCGGGAAGGGCAGGGCGAGCTGGAGGCCGCGACGGCCGCGACGCGGCTGGTCACCGGGTGCCGGGACGTCGCCGTCGGGGTGGTCTCCGACGACCATCAGGCCCAGTCGATCCTGCTGGCGATCTCCGGGGGAAGCCCGGTGGTGGCCGCCGCGGGCGGCCTCTGCCCGGTCTGGAGCCGCTTCGTGCGGGCCGCGGAGGAGCTGGGCCGCACCTGCCGCTGGGAGACCACCACCCTCACGGGGCTGTCGGCGACGCAGATCGAGCTGCTGTGGAGCCTGAGCGAGGGTCTCCGGGTGCCGGCGGCCGCCCGGGCCGCCTCGGTGTCGGAGCGCTCGGCCCACCGGCAGCTGATCGCGGCTCGGGCGCACCTCAGGGCCCGGACCAACGGCCACGCCGCCACCATCGTGCGATCCGGGCTCTCCCAGCTCCGCTGAGCCGACGCCTCCACCGGGGCCCGCTGGTACGTTGACCGCTCGCGCACACAGGGGGTGAGCTGAGATGGCCAGGCCGACGGCGATGGACGAGCGATTCGTCCACCAGATCCCAGAGCTGCTGCCCGAGGTGGCCACCCGGAGCGCGCACTGGCGGGAGAGCTACTTCTTCGAGCTCCACCGGCCCGACGCCCGTGGCGACGTGGTGTTCTTCACCATGGCGCACTTCCCCGCGCGTGAGCTGATGGACTCGATCCAGATGGGCCGGGTCGACGGCGCGCCGGTGATGGGGGTGCTCAGCCGCCCCTACGACGGCGACCCCCACACCACCGACGTCGGGGGCGCCCGCGTCGAGATCGTGCGGCCGTTCGAGGAGATCCGGTTGTGGGCCGATCCGGAGGTCGCGGCCATCGGGCTCGACCTCACCTTCCGGGCCCGCACCCAGCCCTACGGCCTTCGTCGCGGCACCATGCGGGCGGCCGACGACGTCGTCTGGGACCAGTGCCACATCCTGCAGTCGGGCACGTACCACGGGACCTACACGGTCGACGGCCGGGAGCACGACGTCGATGGGTGGGTCGGCCAGCGCGACCACTCGTGGGGCATCCGCGACCATGGGCGCTGCCCACTGTGGATGTGGCTGCAGCTCCAGTTCGAGGACGGGTTCCTGGGCGTGTGGCACTGGGAGCTGCCGAACGGCGCGCGCGTCTACACCGACGGGTGCTGGGCCGGGGCCGACGGCAGCGAGCCGATCCCCCTCGTCGACTTCACCCACGACCTCGAGTGGACCGCCGGCGGAGGAGGCGCGGGGCGCTACGGCGAGAACGGCGAGACGATCGCCGGCCTCCGTGGCACCTGCACGTTCACGCTCGAAGGTGGCCGTCGGCTGACGGTCGAGGCCGAAGGCACCTTCGACCGACCCTACGAGCCGTTCCACCGCGGCGGCCTCAACCAGATGCAGATCCGCGCCGACGACGGGCGGGAGGGCTCCGCCATCTACGAGATCACGGGCGCCCGCCACCACCGCTACTTTCCCGACACGATCGTCGAAGGGACGCTGCCGTCATGACCGATCAGACCCTCCCCATCGCCGACACACCGGGAGCGCTCACCCCTTCGTGGGTCACCGACGCGCTGCGGGCGGCCGGCCTCCTCGAGGGCGCGGCGGTGGTCGAGGTCGAGCAGACGCCCGTCGGCACCGGCCAGATGTGCGACAGCGTGCGGCTGACGCTCCGCTACGACGCCCCCACCGACGCGCCCTCGACCGTGATCGCCAAGCTGCCGGCGGCCGACGAGACGAGTCGGGCCACGGCGCTGTCGTTGCGGAGCTACGAGAACGAGGTGCGGTTCTACCAGGAGCTCGCTCCCGAGCTCCCGATCCGCACGCCGAAGGTGTTCCATGCCGACATCGACGTCGAGACGGCGAGCTTCATCCTCCTGCTCGAGGACATGGCCCCCGCCCGCCAGGGTGACCAGCTCGCCGGCTGCTCGCCCGAGGTGGCCAAGGTCGCGGTCGACGAGCTGGTGCGGCTGCACGCGCCTCGCTGGGACGACCCGACGTTGGCGGAGAAGGAGTGGCTCCACCGAGACCCGGCCACGGGCCGGCAGTTCATGCTGATGCTGCTGCCGACGCTGTGGGACGGCTTCCGCGAGCGCTACGCCGCCGACCTCGGTCCGGAGACCCACGAGGCGGGTGAGGCGCTGTTCACCCACCTCGAGGCCTACCTCACCGCCGACACCGAGCCGTGGACGATCGTGCACGGCGACTACCGGCTCGACAACCTGCTGTTCGACCCGACTCCAGGGGGCGTGCCCGTCACCGTGGTCGACTGGCAGACGGTCACCCACGGCCCGGCGCTGCAGGACGTGGCCTACTTCATCGGTGCCGGCCTGGTGCACGACGACCGGCGCGTCGCCGAACAGGACCTGGTGCGGAGCTACCACGCCGGACTGATCGCCCACGGGGTGTCGGGCTACGACTGGGACCGGTGCTGGCGCGACTACCGGCGGGGCACGTGGGCCGGGCTCGTCATGGCCGTGGCGGCCAGCATGCTCGTCGAGCGCACCGACCGCGGCGACCAGATGTTCCTGACCATGGCTGAACGCCATTCACGTCACGCGCTCGACCTCGACGCGCCGGCGGTGATCAGCCCCTGACCCCACGTCCGGGCCCGCTCCTCCTCGTGGGGGGCGAGGTGCTGGTCGGGTCGGGTGACGAAGAAGCTCTCGGGATCGGCCACCACGTCGAACCCGTGGTGCTTGAGCTGGCGGCGGATGCCCTTCGACGCCTGACCGGTGACCACGGCGGGCATGTCGAACCGGGTGTCGAAGGCCGCGGCCAGAGCGTCGTAGTCGCCCATCTCGTGGAACCAGTCCCGCAGCCCGGGGCCCTCGGCGTCGGGGTCGACCTCGAGACCGCTGTCGTCCTTGCCGGCCGCCTCGACGGCGGCGTGGCGGGACCCGGCCCGGGTCATGCCGTGCGCGTGGGTGGGGCCGCCGACCACGACCAGGTCGGCCCGGCCGAGGAGCTCGGGGGTGGCGCCTTCCACCGGCACGACGGTCACCTCGGACCCGTCCGCGCCCAGCCCGTCGCCGATCGCCTCGGCGATCAGGTGGGTGTTGCCGTACATCGATTCGTAGACCACGACTGCACGCATCTCACGCCTCCTCTTCCCCACGTCCGGTTGCCACCCTCACCGTGCCCCCGGGTCCGCAGACCGAACAGGGACCAAGGTCCCGCGGCGCGCGGTCGGGCGCCCCTGGGTCGGGCCGGCGCCGACGGGCAAGGTGGTCGCATGAAGGTGATCCTGACGGGAACCGAGGGCTCGGCCATCGACGAGGTCGGTCGCGACCTTCGCCGGCGGGGCCATGAGGTGCTGCTCTGCAGCCAGCCGGACGCCGCGGTCTTCCCGTGCATCGGTCTGTCGGCTTCGCGCCTGCCCGATCGACGACGGGGCCGAGGTGATCCTCACCGTCCGGGCCCATCCCATCCCTCAGCCCACCCGGCGAGAGGTGTCGATCACCTGCGCGCTGCTCCGTGGCCTCCCGCTCGTCGTTGCCGGGAGCACCGTGCTGAACCCGTTCGAGTCCATCGCGTCAGCGGTCGTCGAGGGCTACGACGACATCGAGGACGCCTGTCGAGAGGTCGTCGACAGCCGCGTGCGTGGGCTGCGGACCGGCCAACCGGTGGAGATCAAGCTGGCTCGTTGAGCCGCGACGGCGGGCCAAACCGGCGTCGGGACGCGTTCGCGTGCTGGAATGGTGCGGTGATCCGTGTCTTTCTGCTCGACGACCACGAGATCGTCCGACGAGGTCTGCGCGACCTGGTCGAGGCGGCCGGCGACATCGAGGTGGTCGGCGAGGCCGGCACGGCGGAGGAGGCGCTCGGCCGCATCCCCGCCACCACCCCCGACGTCGCCGTGCTCGACGTGCGGCTGCCCGACGGCAGCGGCATCGAGGTCTGCCGTGACGTGCGGTCGCGCCATCCCGAGATCCACTGCCTGATGCTGACGTCGTTCTCCGACGACGAGGCGCTCTTCGACGCCATCATGGCCGGGGCCTCGGGCTACGTGCTGAAGCAGATCCGCTCGAGCGAACTGGTGGACGCGATTCGCACCGTCGCGTCAGGCCAGTCCCTGCTCGACCCGCAGCTGACCCAGAAGGTGCTCGAGCGCCTGCGCAACGGCGACGAGCAGGACGAGCGGCTCAAGCACCTCACCGAGCAGGAGCGCCGCATCCTCGGCTATCTCGCCGACGGCCTCACGAACCGTCAGATCGCCGACGAGATGTTCCTCGCCGAGAAGACGGTGAAGAACTACATGTCGAACCTGCTCGCCAAGATGGGTGTCTCGCGGCGCACCGAGGCCGCGGTCTACGCCGCTCGGCTGTCCGAGCGGCAGAAGAGGGAAGGTTGAGCGGCGTTCCCGGTTCGGGCTTCGGGGACGACTTCTTCTCGTCGGTCATCGACGCCGCGCCGGACGGGCTGCTCATCGTCGACGACGAGGGGCGCATCCTGCTGGCCAACCGGCACGCGTCGGAGCTGTTCGGCTACGACCACGCCGACCTGGTGCGGCTCTGCGTCGACGATCTGCTCCCCGAGTCGTTGCGGGGCCGGCATCCGCAGCACCGCAAGGAGTACGCGGCCGAGCCCCGCGTCCGCCCGATGGGCATCGACCTGCACCTGCGGGCGGCTCGAGCCGACGGTTCCGAGTTCCCGGTCGAGATCAGCCTGAGCCCGCTCGCGATCGACGACCGGCCGCTCGTCGTCGCGGTGGTGCGCGACATCACGGCGCGCATCGAGGCCGAGGAGCGGCTGGGTCAGAGCGAGGCGGCGCTGCGAGACGCCGAGCAGGCCCTCGCCATCGGTGAGGACCGCGAGCGCATCGCCCGGGACCTGCACGACACGGTCATCCAGCGGCTGTTCGCCAGCGGCCTGCAGCTGCAGGCGGTCATGGGACGGGTCGACGAGGACGTGCACGACCGCATCGACACGATCGTCGACGGTCTCGACGAGACGATCCGAGACCTCCGCACGGCCATCTTCGCCCTTCAGGCCCCGGCGACCCACGACGAGGGGGGCCTCCGGGGGGAGTTGCTCAGGGTGGTCGGCGAGGCCTCGGGGCTGCTCGGCTTCGAGCCGAGGCTGCAGTTCGAGGGTCCCGTCGAGACCATCGGCCCGCCGGTCCGGGAGCACGTGGTTCCCGTCGTGCGCGAGGCGCTGACCAATGTCGCCCGCCACGCGCGGGCCCGGTCGGCACGGGTGATCGTCGCGGCAGGTGACCACGTGTGGGTGTCGATCATCGACGACGGGGTCGGCATGCCCCACGACGTGGTCGGGGGGCGGGGCGTGAAGAACCTCTCCGACCGGGCCGCGCAGGTGGGCGGGACCCTCGAGGTCGAGGTCGGCCCGGACGGTGGCACCACCGTCATCTGGCGGGCCTCCACCGAGGCCTGAGCCGGGCCGTCGGCGACGTTGCTGCGCCGGAGCGGGAGACGAGGGTCAGGTCCGGACGGCGCGGAGCACCACGAACTTGGCGTTGCTGGCCACCACATCGCAGTTGCCGAAGAGGCGCTTGAGCTTGGCGTGGTATGCGAGGTGACGGTTCCCCACGACCCACAGGTCGCCGCCGCGGCGCAGGGCCGCGCGCGACTCGCTGAACATCTGCCACGCGACCGCGTCCCCCACGGCCTGGTCGACGTGGAAAGGCGGGTTGTTCAGCACCCGGTCGACCGAACCGTCGGTGACCGGCGGGCCGGACGAGAGCTCGGCCAGGCCGTTGCCCACCACGAAGCGGGCCGGCCGGTCGGGGCCGAGGTTGGCCCGGAACGTGGCCTCGGCCGAGGCCACCGCCCGATAGGAGTCGTCGACGAAGGTCACGTCGGCATCGGGGTCGGCGATGGCGGCCATCGTGCCCACCACGCCGTTGCCGCACCCGAGGTCGACGATCCCGTCGACGCGGTCGGTGGGCAGGTGCTCGAGGAAGAGCCGGGTGCCGATGTCGAGCTTGTCGGCCGAGAACACGCCGGCGTGGCTGATCACCACCTGGTGACCGGGCTCGACGACGTAGGTGGCCGGCCCCGGGTCGGTGAGGTCGGCATCGGGGGCGACCGTCGAGAAGACCAGGCGAGCCTTCTTCCGGGCGAGCGAGGTCGTGGTCGGGCCGATCCGCCTCCCGAACACCTCGAGCGTCGACGAGTGCAGGTGCTTCACCATCGACGCGCCGATCACGACGGATCCCCCATGGAGGTGTGGTCGCAGCCGGCGCAGCTGGTCGTCGAGCAGCGCGAGGCTCCTCGGCACCTTCACCAGCAGCAGGTCGATGCGGTCGGGCACCGGGTCGAAGCTGCTGAGCCGTCCGACCGTTGTGGGGTCGATGCCGTTCGCCTCCAGGTTCCGGCGCGTGGCGACCTGGGAGACGTAGGAGTCCGACACCGTCGACGGGCGTCGGTCGGCCAGCGCCACCGCCAGAGCGCCCCAGCGGTCGTTGAGCAGCACCGTGACGCCCGGCCCACCCGCCTCGGCGACGGCGCCGAGCAGGTGTTCGTCGGCCGCGTCCCAGGCCCGGAGGGTGTCGTCGGCCCGCACCGGATGTCGGGCGAGGATGAACGTGCCCTGCGGCGCCACCAGCGGTTCCATGTCGAGCGAACCGTACTGGTACGTTGCTGCAGTCATCGTCGACACAGGGGAGCGAACGTGACCGAACAGGTCCCATTGGTGGACTACCTGGTGCTGGGGGACGACCCGCACCTCGAGGCCAACGAGTGCACCAGCTGCGGAGCCCGCTTCTTCGACCGCCGCAACGCGTGCGCCAACTGCAGCGGCTCGACTTCACCAAGGCGGCGATCGCGACCGAGGGTGAGGTGAAGGCCTTCACCATCGTGTCGTTCGCGGCGCCGGGCATCGACGTGCCGTTCGTGGCCGCGCTCGTCGACTGCGACGGCACGAGCGTCCGGGGCAACCTCGTCAACGTCGAGCCCGACCCCGAGCACGTGCACCTCGGCATGAAGGTGAAGCTCGTGACCACCAGCGTCGGCACCGACAGCGCCGGCACCGAGGCCATCGGCTTCGGCTTCGAGCCGGTCGACTGAGGAGAGCAAACGATGGCAAGCGACGACATCTGGATCCTCGGGATCAACATGACCAAGTTCGGCAAGCACGCCGACAAGGACGTCCGTCGACCTGGCCGCCGAGGCGGCCATGGGCGCCCTCGCCGACGGCGGCGTCACCATGAAGGACATGGGCGTGCTGGCCGCCGGCAACCTGATGGGCGCCAACGCCGGCATCGGCCAGCAGCTGCAGAAGCAGATCGGCCAGACCGGCATCCCCGTCTACAACGTGGCCAACGCCTGCGCCACCGGCGCCACCGCGCTGCGCACGGCGATCATGGCCGTCAAGGCCGGCGAGTGCGACATGGGCCTCGCCGTCGGCGTCGAGAAGCTGTCCGGCGCCGGCCTGCTCGTCGGGTGGCGCCCGCAAGGACGACTCGGACACGTTCGAGCCGAAGGGCCGCTACGGCGCGGTCGTCCCGCTCGACGGCCGCATCGGCACCGAGACCATGCCGGGCGTGTTCGCCCAGATCGGCATGGAGTACGGCCACAAGTACGGCGGCACGAGCTTCGAGCTGTTCGCCCGGATCAGCGAGAAGAACCACTCGCACTCCACGCTCAACCCGCTGGCCGCCTACACGAAGAAGATGACCCTCGAGCAGATCATGGGCGACGTGATGATCGCCTACCCGAACACCCGGCCGATGTGCTCGGCCAACTGCGACGGCGCCGCCGCCGCGGTGGTGGTCTCCGACGCCAAGCTCAAGACGCTGTCGCTCGAGCAGCAGCGCCGGGCCGTCAAGGTGTCGGCCTCGGTGCTCACCACCGACCCGTAGGAGGAGGCCTGCCAGGTGCTGCCCAACGTCAACACGCTCACCCGCAACGCCGCCACGCAGGCCTACGAGCAGGCCGGCGTCGGCCCCGAGGACCTCGACCTCGTCGAGCTGCACGACTGCTTCGCCACCGCCGAGCTGGTGCACTACGACAACCTCGATGCTGTGCGACGAGGGCGGCGCGGTCGACTTCTTCGAGTCGGGCGCCACGTGGCGCGACGGCTCGACCCCGGTGAACGTGTCGGGCGGCCTCGAGTCCAAGGGCCACCCCATCGCGGCCACCGGCATCGCCAACATCTGGGAGGTCTGCCACCACCTGCGGGGCGAGGCCGGCGACCGCCAGATCGAGGGCGCCAAGGTCGGCCTGGCCCACGTCATCGGCCTCGGCTCGGCCTGCGGCGTCCACATCCTCGAGAAGGCCGCCGTCTGATTCCTGCTGCGAGAACGCGCGCCAACCGACCTCAGCGGTCGGTTGGCGCCGTGTTCTTCGTGCGCATTCATACCCTACGGGGGTATGGTGGCGGCATGACCACCCAGACCTTCACCGTCAGCGGCATGAGCTGTGAGCACTGCGTCCGCGCCGTCACCGACGAGGTGGCGAAGCTGGCGGGCGCCGAGGACGTCTCGGTCGACCTGGCGTCGGGATCGCTGACCGTCGCCAGCGCCGAGGGACTCGATCCCGTCGACGTCGCCGCCGCCGTCGACGAGGCGGGCTACGAGCTGGTGTCGTGACCGAGACCATCGATCTCGAGATCGGCGGCATGACCTGCGCGTCGTGCGCGGCGCGCATCGCCAAGCGGCTCAACAAGCTCGACGGGGTCGAGGCCAGCGTCAACTACGCCACCGAGCACGCCACCGTCGCCGTCAGCGAGGACACCAGCCCCGGCCGACCTGATCGCCCAGGTCGAGGCCATCGGCTACACCGCCCGCGTCCCCGAGCGGGTCGGCATGACGCCGGTCGGCGGTCGAGGCCGACGACGACGCCGGCGACCGCGAGCACGAGGCCGACGACGACCCGGTGGTCGCGGAGCTGCGGCATCGCCTGCTCGTCTCCACCGTGCTGGCCACGCCGGTGCTGCTCATGTCGATGATCCCGGCCCTGCAGTTCACGCAACTGGCAGTGGTTGGCCTTCGCCCTGGCCGGCCCGGTGGTGCTGTGGGGCGCCTGGCCGTTCCACCGGGCGGCGTGGATGAACCTGCGCCACGGCGCCACCACCATGGACACGCTCATCTCGCTGGGCACCCTCGCCGCCTTCGGGTGGAGCGTGTACGCCCTCTTCTGGGGCGACGCCGGCATGCCGGGCATGACGATGACGTTCAGCCCCGAGGTCACCGGCGGCAACGCCTCGAGCGAGCTCTACCTCGAGGTCGCCTCCGCCGTCACCGTCTTCATGCTGCCGGTCGCTACTTCGAGGCTCGGGCCAAGCGCCGCTCGGGTGCGGCCCTGCGGGCGCTGCTCGACCTGGGGGCCAAGGACGTCGCCGTCCTGCGCGACGGGGCCGAGGTCCGCATCCCCATCGGCGAGCTCGTCGTCGGCGACCGCTTCGTGGTGCGGCCCGGCGAGAAGGTCGCGACCGACGGCGTCGTCGAGGAGGGGTCGTCGGCCATCGACGCGTCGCTGCTCACCGGCGAGCCGGTGCCGGTCGAGGTCGGGCCGGGCGACCCGGTCACCGGCGCCACGGTCAACGCCGGCGGGCGGCTGGTGGTGCGGGCCACGCGGGTCGGGTCCGACACCGCCCTCGCCCAGATCGCGCGGCTGGTGACCGCGGCGCAGACCGGCAAGGCCCCGGTGCAGCGGCTGGCCGATCAGATCTCCGCGGTGTTCGTCCCCGTCGTGATCGCCCTCTCGGCCGTCACCTTCGCCGGCTGGCTCGTGATCGGCGAGGGCACGACCGCGGCGTTCACCGCCGCCATCTCGGTGCTGATCATCGCCTGCCCCTGCGCGCTCGGCCTGGCCACTCCCACCGCGCTGCTCGTGGGCACCGGCCGCGGCGCCCAGCTCGGCATCCTCATCAAGGGGCCCGAGGTGCTCGAGTCCACCCGTCAGGTCGACACCGTCGTGCTCGACAAGACGGGCACCGTCACCACCGGTCGCATGGCGCTGGTCGACGTCGTCCCCGTGGCGGGCGTCGAGGTCGACGAGGTGCTCCGGCTCGTCGGGGCGCTCGAGGACGCCTCCGAGCACCCCATCGCCGAGGCCATCGCCGACGGCGCCCGCGAGCGGCTCGGCTCGCTCCCGCCGGTCGAGGGCTTCGCCAGCCTCGAGGGCCTCGGCGTGCAGGGCGTGGTCGACGGCCACGCCGTGCTGGCCGGGCGCGAGCACCTGCTCGCCGACTGGGCCATGCCGATCACCCCCGAGCTGCGTGCGGCCAAGGACGAGGCCGAGTCGGCTGGCGGCACCGCGGTGCTGGCCGGCTGGGACGGCGCCATCCGCGCCGTCGTCGTGGTGGCCGACACGGTGAAGCCCACCAGCGCCGCGGCCATCGCGTCGGCTCCGGTCGATGGGACTGACGCCCGTGCTGCTCACCGGCGACAACGAGCGGGCCGCCCGGTCGGTGGCCGGCGCAGGTCGGCATCGAGACGGTGATCGCCGAGGTGCTCCCCGCCGACAAGGTCGACGCCGTCCGTCGGCTGCAGGACGAGGGGCAGCGTCGTGGCCATGGTCGGCGACGGCGTCAACGACGCGGCCGCGCTGGCGCAGTCCGATCTCGGCATCGCCATGGGCACCGGCACCGACGTGGCCATCGAGGCCAGCGACCTCACGCTGGTGCGGGGCGACCTGATGGCCGTGGACGACGCCATCCGGCTGTCGCGTCGCACGCTCGGCACCATCAAGGTCAACCTGTTCTGGGCCTTCGCCTACAACGTCGCCGCGCTGCCGCTGGCCATGGCCGGGCTGCTCAACCCGCTCATCGCCGGCGCCGCGATGGCCATCTCGAGCATCTTCGTCGTGTCCAACAGCCTGCGCCTCCGTCGCTTCCGCCCACTCGATCAGGAGCACACCGGTGACTGACCATTCCCATGCCGTCCCCGGCTACCGGGACAACAAGGACGACTACCTCAAGCGCCTTCGCCGCATCGAGGGGCAGGTCCGGGGCCTGCAGCGCATGATCGACGAGGACACCTACTGCATCGACGTGCTGACCCAGGTCAGCGCGGCCACCAAGGCGCTGCAGAGCGTGGCCATCGGGCTGCTCGACGAGCACGTCCGCCACTGCGTGGCCGACGCCTCGCCCGAGAACTCCGAGGCGATGGTGACCGAGGCGATGAAGGCGATCGAGCGCCTCGTGAAGAGCTGACCACGTGAGCGGGATCGCCTCCACCCCCGAGCCGCCCTACGTCGCGGTCATCTTCACCTCGCTGCGCACCGAGCACGACGACGAGGGCTACGCGGCCATGGCCGCCCGCATGGAGGAGCTCGGTGCCGAGCAGCCCGGCTACCTCGGCATCGAGTCGGTCCGGGACGGCCTCGGCATCACGGTGAGCTACTGGCGCACCGACGCCGACGCCCGGGCGTGGAAGCAGGTGGCCGAGCACCTCGGCGCCCAGCACCTCGGGCAGACGCGGTGGTACCGCGACTACCGCCTGCGGGTCGCGGTCGTGCAGCGCGACTACGGCATGCCATAGCGTCGAGCCATGAGGCCCACTCGATGAGGCTGGCCGTCGCCCAGCTCCGGTGCGACGCCCACGACGACGACGGTCGTCTCGCGGCGCTCGACGACGTCGTCCGCCGGGCCGCCGCCGACGGAGCCGGGCTGGTGATCCTGCCCGAGATGGCGGCGTGCGGCTACCTGCTGGACGCCGGGCACCTCGACCGTCACGCCGAGCCGGGTGACGGGTCCGGTCCTGTGCTCACCGGGTGGCGCGACCTGGCCCGCGAGCTCGGCGTCGCGATCATCGGCGGGTTCGCCGAGCGCACCGCGACGGGCATCGCCAACGCGGCGGCGGTGATCGACGGCGCCGGAGCGGTGCTGGGCACCTACCGCAAGCTCCACCTGTTCGGTCGCGAGCACGAGCTGTTCGTGCCGGGCGACCACGGGCTGCCCGTGTTCGAGATCGAGGGCGTGAAGGTCGGCGTGCTCGTCTGCTACGACCTCCGCTTCCCGGAGTCGGCCCGCATCCTCGCCCTGAAGGGGGCCGACGTCGTGGCCGTGCCGACCGCGTGGGTGGGTGGCTTCGATCGCACCGCGGTCTCGGCCTCGGGGTCGATCGGGCAGGTCGACGGCGTGCTGGTGCAGGCCAACCTCGACCAGATCTTCATCGCCTGCGCCGACCAGGTGGGCACGGAGGCGCCGATCGAGTTCCTCGGCCGGTCGATCGTCGTCGACCCCTACGGCACCGCCCTGGTCGGGCCCCTGTCGCCCGACGCCGACGAGCTCGCGGTCGTCGACATCGACCCCGCCGTGGCCCACGAGGCCCAGGAGCGGGGCAGGGGCATCTCGCCCCGCCACAATCGCCGCACCGACGTGTACGGCGAGCTCCTCGGCTACGTCCCTCCTCCGGCCTGAGTGGCGAGGGCGCGAGCCTGGTCGAGGCCTCGGCCAGCACCTCGGGCCGCTTGCAGAACGCGAAGCGCACCAGGGTGCGGCCGGCCTCGTGGTCGTCGTAGAACACCGAGCTGGGGATGGCGACGACCCCCACCTCGTGGGGGAGCCGCCGGCAGAAGTCGACCCCGTCGGTCTCGCCCAGCGGTGCGATGTCGGCGGTGACGAAGTAGGTGCCGGCGGGGCGGAACACGGTCATGCCGGTGGCCGCGAGGCCGTCGATCAGCTGGTCGCGACCCTGGCGCAGCCGTTCGACCAGCGGATCGACGAGGGCGTCGCCGGCGTCGAGCGCACCGGCCACCGCGTACTGGAACGGTGCCCCGTTCACGTAGGTCAGGAACTGCTTCACCGTCCGCACGGCGGTCACGAGCGGCTCCGATGCGCACACCCAGCCGATCTTCCAGCCGGTCACGGCGAAGGTCTTGCCGGCCGACGAGATCGACACCGTGCGGTCGCGCATGCCGGGGAACGTGGCCAGCGGGACGTGCTCGCCCTCGTAGACGAGGTGCTCGTAGACCTCGTCGGTGATGGCGATGAGGTCGTGCTCGACGCACAGCCGGGCGATCTCGGCCAGCTCGTCTCGCCGCAGCACCATGCCCGTGGGGTTGTGGGGCGAGTTGACCAGCACGAGGCGGGTGCGGGGCCCGATGGCGGCCGCGAAGCGCTCGAGGTCGGGACGGAAGTCGGGAGCCTGCAGCGTGACCGGCACCCGGACCCCGCCGGCCAGGGCGATCGAGGCCGCGTAGGAGTCGTAGAACGGCTCGAAGGCCACGACCTCGTCACCCGGCTCGCACAGCGCGAGCAGCGACGCGGCGATGGCCTCGGTGGCGCCGGCCGTGACGAGCACCTCACGGTCGGCGTCGTAGGCGAGGCCGTAGCGACGGTGGCGGTGACCGGCGACGGCGTGGCGCAGCTCGGGGATGCCGATGGCCGGCGGGTACTGGTTGTGCCCGGCCCGGATGGCGGCGACGGCCGCCTCGAGCACCGAGGCCGGGCCGTCGGTGTCGGGGAACCCCTGGCCCAGGTTGATCGACCCGGTGGACACCGCCAGCGCCGACATCTCGCCGAAGATGGTGGAGCCGAAGCCGCGCATCCGCTCGACGACGAGCGGCTCGGGCGGGGGTGGCTCGGTCATGGCGCGGATCGTACGCGACCCGGACCGGGTGCCTAGGGTGAGCCGGTCGAGAGGTCTGCCATGCGAGCGATGGAGCTGTCCCAGCCGGGTCCCGTGACGCCGGCCGATCGCGCCCGGCTGAGCGAGGTCCGTCGCCCGGACCCCGAGCCCGGCCCGGGTGAGGTGCTGATCGAGGTCACCGCCTGCGCGGTCTGCCGCACCGACCTGCAGATCGTCAGCGGCGACCTGGCGGCCCGGACGTTGCCGGTCGTCCCCGGCCACCAGGTCGTGGGTCGCATCGCCGCGCTCGGGTCGGACGTCGATCCGGCCGCCCACCCGGTCGGCAGTCGGGTGGGCGTCGCGTGGATCGCCGGCGCCTGCGGGCACTGCCGGTTCTGCCGGTCCGGGCGGGAGAACCTGTGCCCGGAGCTGCGCTTCACCGGCTGGGACCGCGACGGCGGCTACGCCGACCGGGTCACCGCCCGAGCCGACTTCACCTATGCCCTCCCCGACGGGTTCGACGACCTGCGGGTGGCGCCGCTGCTCTGCGGGGGCGCCATCGGTCACCGGTCGCTGCGGGTCGCCGGGGTCGACCTGGCGCAGGCGGCCGGCCAGCGGCTCGGCCTGTACGGCTTCGGCGCGTCGGCGACGTGTGTCATCCAGGTGGCCGTCCACGCGGGCTGCGAGGTCTACGTGGCCACCCGCTCGGAGGCCGAGCAGCAGCGCGCGCTGGCGCTCGGGGCGGCGTGGGCCGGAGGCTATGACGACCCGCCGCCGGTGCCGCTCGATGCGGCCATCACCTTCGCGCCGGCCGGCTCGGTGGTGGTTGCCGCCCTGCGCGCCCTCGACCGCGGTGGCACGGTCGCCATCAACGCCATCCACCTCGACCACGTCCCGGAGCTCGACTACGACGACCTCTGGCTCGAGCGATCGTTGCGCTCGGTGGCCAACGTGACCCGGGCCGATGTGGTCGAGTTCCTCGAGGTCGCCGCCGCCATCCCGGTGGAGACCCACATCGAGGTGTTCCCGCTCGAACAGGCGGACGACGTGCTGCGTCGGCTCGAGGCCGGTGCGATCTCCGGCGCCGCCGTGCTGCAACCAGCTAGCTTCCGCCCATGACCTATCGCGTCGTCCAATGGGCCACCGGCACGGTGGGCATCCACGCCGTGCCCGCCATCGCCTCCCACCCCGACCTCGAGCTGGTGGGGCTCTGGGTGCACTCCGACAGCAAGGCCGGCCGCGATGCCGGCGAGATCTGCGGCACCGATCCGGTGGGCGTCGTCGCCACGCAGGACGCCGACGCGCTGCTGTTCGACACCGATGCCGACTGCATCTGCTACACCGCCAACTCCGACCTGCGGCCCGACGGCGTGGTCGACGACATCTGCCGGATGCTGGCGGCCGGCGTCAACGTGGTGAACACGTCCTACGTGCCGCTGCTCTACCCGGCCGCGGCCGGCGCCGGGGTGCTCGATCGCCTGCAGGCCGCCTGCATCGAGGGCGGCACGTCGTTCTACACGTCGGGCATCGACCCGGGCTACGGCAACGCCGGCGTCACCATCCCCGCCCTGGCGCTGTGCAAGGACGTGAAGTCGGTGCGGATGATGGAGATCGTCAACTACGACACCTGGGACAACCCGTTCACCATGTTCGAGATCATGGGGTTCGGCAAGCCCGACACGTCGACGTCGCTGCTGCTGGCCCCCGGTTCCACCACGCTGGCGTGGGGCCCGGTGCTCACCATGGTGGCCGCCGCCCTCGACGTCGAGCTCGACGAGATCGTCGAGTGGCACGAGGTCATCCACGCCGACGAGGAGTTCTCCATCGCGTCCGGGCCGATCCCCGTCGGGGGCATCTCCGGCATGCGCTTCGAGATCCGCGGGATGGTCGGCGGCGAGGCCCGCATCGTGGTCGAGCACGTCACCCGCCTGCGCGACCACGACGCGCCGGACTGGCCCCAGGGGCAGGGCTACCGCATCCTCGTCGAGGGCGAGCCCTGCCTGAAGATCGAGCTCGAGCTGTCGTCCCACCTCGGCGACCACAACCATGCCGGATGCCTCGCCACCGCGATGCACGTGGTCAACGCCATCCCCCTGGTGGTCGAGGCCGAGCCCGGCGTGCTGACGTTCCTCGACCTGCCCGTCTACAGCGGCCGGCACCTGCTGCGCTGACGGAGGTCAGTTACCCGAATCGGCGAACAGCGGCCACCCGAGCGGCCCGCACAGCCGGGCCCGGATGGCCGCCGCCGCGTCGACCGAGGCTGAGGGGGTGGTCTGCAGCGCTGACGTGATGACCTCGTCGACGTGATCGGACGTGAGCAGGTCGATCACCGTGAGCTGCTCGAGGCGGGCGTGCTGCACCGTGCGGCGCATGCGGCGCAGCCGCGCCACCCCCAGGGCATCCCCGTCGCGCTCGGCCGCGAACGACAGGGTCATCAGCCAGTGGATCGCTTCCTGGGCGGGAAGCGTGACTGCGTGCTGCCAGATCTGCTCGGCGTCGGCCGGACCCTGGAGGGAGTGGACCGGCGGGCGAGCCGGTGGAACGACCGACGCCGAGGGTGGCGGCTGCCCGAACCTCTGCCGGCCGCAGCACAGGACGACGAGATCGTCCCGTCGCTGCGAACCGGAAGTGGTATCTGGGATGGCCGCCACACCTCTAGTTGCCCGCTGCGTGACGGGGGTTCCCAGAAATCCTCAGAATTTCTCGGATCTGCCCTGACGGGCCATCCACCGGTCACGGTGGGCGGCCAGCAGCAGGGCGTCCACGTAGCGGCCGCCGAGGTACTCGTGCTCGCGGAGGCGGCCCTCGACCTCGAACAGCCGACCGGCGCCGTGGGCGAACTGCTCGTAGTTCGGCTCGAGCGACTCGGCGTAGAGCTTGCGGAGGTCGAACTCGCCGAACAGATAGGTCACGAACAGCCTCGTGGCCTCGGCCATCAGCCCGTTGCCCTGCATCGACGGATCGGCGACCGCGGCCACGTAGGCGTAGCGGTTGCGGAAGTCGGGGTCGAAGCACGACACCACCCCGACCGGCTGGCCCTGCCGGGTCACCGCCACGAACTGGGCGACGACGCGGTCCCAGACGAACTGGTGGAAGGACTCGGGGGAGGGGGTCATGCCGCGGAGGCGGTAGCGCACGAGCTGGTCCCCGCTCGTCAGCAGGCGGTACAGGTAGGGCTCGTCGGCGCCGGTCACCGGTCGCAGGACGATCGACGAGGACTCGAGCGGCGTCGAGACCGGCCTGTCCATGCGGGGCGTGATGGTGGTGAGGAAGTGCTGGAGGTCGCCGAGCGTGGCGAGGGTGGCCACCAGCTCGTCGGGGACATCGATCCCCTCACGGTCGAACAGGCCCAGCAGCTCGAGCCGGTCGACCGAGTCGAAGCCGAGGTCCTCGGTCAGCCGGGTCGTGGGCTCGACGCCGTCGAAGCGTCGGCCGAGGAGGTCGCCGAGATCGTCGACGAACGCCGCGAACGCATCGAGCGGGTCGATGGTCGGGGTGGTGGGTTCGAGGATGGCGGTCATGAGTTGACCGTCCCCTGGTAGCGGATGGCGCTGACCTGGCGGGCCAGCGTCGAGTTCATCGGCACCAGCATCCCGCTGGCGCCGTTGGTGGTCTGGATGTTGCCGCTGTAGTCGGCCTCGCTGTAGTGCTTCACCTGGGAGCACAGCCGGTGCCGGGTCGAGAGGATGGCGTCGTTCCAGTTGTCGCCCGCCACGAAGCTGATGCCGCCGCCGTCGCACCCGTTGCCCGCCACCGACAGGTACTCACCCGTCCCGTTCAGGGACTTGTAGTGGATGGCCGCCACGCCCGACGTCGCCGCACCGGCCGCCATCAGGCTCTCGACGGAGGCGCCCTTCGGAGCCGCGATCCCGACCGCCTGAAGGGATGCCGCAAGGGTGCTGAAGCACGTGATCTGCGAGGTCTCGCCGGCCGCCATCTGGTCGGGCGTGAGCTCCTGGGTGGAGCAGTAGGGCTCGGACGTCACCGAGGATGCCGATGGAGCGTTTGCCAGGGTGGCGGCCCCGGCCATGGCTGGGGCCATCAAGGGGATGGCCGCGGCGAGGGCGGCGAGCCCACCACCTCGGGCGAAGGACGATGCGGGCATGGGGATGCTCCTCTGCGTTGCGGGTCTCTGCTGGGCGGTCCAACGGGAAAGACGATGGCGTCTTCTCCCTGGTATTGCCCGTCAGGCCCGTTCGGTTCCCCATTTGCCCGGGCTCAGCGGGTCACATACCCGATCAGGCGGCCCCATCGGTGATCGCATCGTGGGCCCACGCGGCCCATCGCGACGAGGCGTCCACCGTCGGCGCGGCGCCGGCCGGCGCGGTCCAGTAGCCGAGGGCCCGGCCAGTGGTGAGGTCGAAGGCGAGGACTTCGGTGCCGTCGGGGGTGTCGGTCCGGAACCCGGCGCCGGTGCGCCCGAGCGGATCGGTGACCATCCCCATGGGCTGGTAGCCGAGGTCGGCCAGCACCCGCATCCCGGCGGCCCGTACCGCGGGCGGCGTCGTGGTCAACGTCTCGAGGTAGGCGATCTGCTCGGCGACGGCCCACAGCGGCTGGTTGGGCATGGCCGCGGTGGCTGCGGCGAGCAGGGCGGTCGGGTCGGTCGGCGCCGATCGCAGGCCGTCGTAGCTGAACGGGCCGAACCAGGGCAGGCCGGCGTCGTCCTCGATCAACGGGATCGTGCGCCGGTCGATCTCGCTGCCCGGCTGCGCTCCCGCGGGCCGGGTCATCAGCGTGGTCCGGCGGCGTCCGCTGCCGTCGATGGTGTGCCAGTTGTCGTCGACGGTGAGGTACAACCCGCCCCCGGCGGCCAGTTCGGCCTGGGTGGACTCGAGGAACTGGTACTGGCCCGGGGCCAGCGGCCGGTCGGGCTGGGCCGCGACCACCCCGGCCAGCGCGGCGAGCGTGACCGGTGGCGACGACTCGGAGAGGGTGCCGACCTGGTGGTCGGACGACCGTGCGGAGCCGGCGACCACCGCGAGCAACCCGATCACCGCCGCGACCGCCGCGGCCACGAGCAGCCGCCGCCCGCTGGACCACGGGGCCCTCGCGGGCACACGGCCGTGCCCAGGTGCCGGGGTGGGCGGCACGACCTCGAGCGTCTGCACGCCGGTGAGATCGACCTCGCCTGTCACCGGTGCCTCGACGTCGAGCACCATGAGGGCGGGAGCGGCGTCGTCGGGGATGGCGTCGAGCACGCGCGACCGCATGCGGGCCCGCCGGGCGTCGTCGAGGCCGTAGCCGTCGGGCCGGAAGTCGGCCAGGGGGTCGATGGGAGTGTTCACGGTTCCGCCTTTCCGTGGCTGAGGGTCTGCTCGAGCCGCACCTCGAGCCGTCGCCGGGCCCGACTCAGTCGGGATCGCACGGTGCCGATCGGCAGATCGAGCACCTGGGAGACCTGGGCGTAGGTCATGGCCAGCGTGGAGGTCAGGTAGAGGATGTCCCGATCGGTGGTCGGGAGCTCGCTGAGCGCGCTGGCGATGTCCCGAGATCGGTCGCCGGCCACCATCCGGTCGAGCACCTCGACGTCGTCGAAGGTGGCGGCCGGGTCGACGCCGGTGGCCGCGTAGGCCCGCAGCTGGCGGGTCTCGGTGCGATAGTGGCGCCGCACCAGGTTGGTGGCGATGCCCAGCAGCCACGACCGGGCCGAGCCCCGATCGGGGTCGAACCGGTGCCGACTGGCCCACGCCTCGGCGAAGGTCTGCGCCGTGATCTCCTCGCCCATGTCGGGCCCGAGTCGCCGGGTCACGTAGCGGTAGACGACCTCGACGTTGTCGTCGTAGAGCGCGGCGAACTCATCCTTGGTGGAGAGATTCGACTTCGCAGGACCGCCCTGGGCCAACATCGGCACATATCCTCCCATCAGAGGGTGCCACATTTCGCGGTCCCGTGGTCGGTCGAGTGCTCTTGGAGGCTCCGCCGCTGCGGCCACGGTGCGTGACCGAGATGCCAGAGGTCAGCCGCCGTTGGCCGAATCGGCCTGGTCGAGCACGCCACGGAGGGCGGCGGCCGCCCCCATGAGCCCAGCGCTCTCGTAGGGCACCACGATCTTGGCGTTGTCACTCTCGGCGAACTTGCCGAGCGTCTCGAGTTGCAGGATCGCCACCAGGGTCGGATCGGGGTTGGCCGCGGCGATGGCGCCGTACACGGTGGCGATGGCCTGCGAACGGCCCTCGGCCTCGAGGATGGCGGCCTGCCGGTTGCCCTCGGCCCGCAGGATGGCGGCCTGGCGCTCACCCTGGGCGGCCCGGACGGCGGCCTGGGCGTCGCCTTCGGCGAGGTTGATGGCCGACTGCTGGTTGCCCTCGGACTGCAGGATCTTGGCCCGCTTCTCCTGGTCGGCCTGCTTCTGCAGCGCGAGCGCCTGCAGGATCTGCGGCGGCGGGGCGATCTCGACGATCTCGATGCGGCTGATGCGGATGCCCCACTTGTCGGTGACGACCTCCATCTGCTCCTGGACGTCGGTGTTGATGCGCTCCCGCTCCGACAGGGCCTCGTCGAGCGTCATGGTGCCGATGACCGACCGCAGAGCCGTGCGGGCCAGGGCGTCGATGGCGATGTCGAAGTTCTTCACGCTGAACAGCGCCTGCTTGGCGTCGACGACCTGGGTGAAGATCGTGGCGTTCACCGTGACGACCACGTTGTCCTTGGTGATGACGTCCTGGCGGTCGCCCGGAACCGGGAACCTCGCGCATGTCGACGGTCTGCAGCTGGTCGACGAACGGCAGGATCACCGCCAGCCCGGGCTCGTGGGTCAGGCGGTACTCGCCCAGCCGCTTGACCACGCCCACCTGCCCCTGCTGCACGATGTTCACCGCGCTGCGCAGCGCGGCCAGCAGCACCAGCACCAGCAGACCGAGCACCACCAGGCCGCCGATCGTGACGTTGCTGACAATGGCGATGATCATGGTTCTTCTCCTTCGGGGCCGGGGAGCTCGACCGGCGGGGAGTGCCCGTCGACCGGCCACACCGTGAGCGTGGTGCCGTTGACCGCCGTGACCAGCACGATGGTGTCGGCGGGGATGGGGTGGCCCGAGCCGCTGGCCGCCAGCCAGCGCTCGCCGGCGAGCCGGACGTGGCCGAGGTGGCGATCGTCGCCGACCGTGTCGAGGGTGAGGACCTCCTCACCGACGAGCGTGCCGTGCACGCCGCGGCCGAGGCGCCCGTCGTGGCGGGTGTGCATGGCCTTGCTCATCCAGGGGCGCAACGCGACGATGCCCACGGTGGCGACGGCGACGAAGGCCGCGACCTGGGCGGCGTAGGCGTCGGGCCACACCACCGCGACGGCAGCCGCGGCGAACGCTCCCGAGCGCGCCGAACAGGGCGTAGAACGCCAGGTGGTGCAACTCGAAGGCCAGCAGCACCACGCCGAGCACCAACCATGCGATGACCATCGGCGTCAGTCTGCCGGGTCGACGGCCCGGTGGGTGGTCATTCCCCGAATCCCGGCGGCACCCGTCGGAGTCGGCCCGGCCGAACGATGATGAGGGCATGAGCGACGGGGAGGTGCTGGTCGGCGACGGGGGGGACGCCCTCCTCGCGCTGTACGACCGCTCGCTGCCCCAGGTCTTCGGCTATCTCGTGCGCCGGTGCCCGACCGAGGCGCTGGCCGAGGACCTCACCGCCGAGACCTTCCTGGCCGCGGTCGACGCGGTGCGCAAGGGCCGAGGGGGTGGCCTCTCCACCGGCTGGCTCATCACCGTCGCCCGCAACAAGCTCGTCGACCACTGGCGGCGGGCCGAGCGCGAGCAGCGGGGCCTCCAGCTCATGGTCGCTCCCGAGCCCGTGCCCGAGGCCGACGAGTGGGTCGACGAGCTCGACACGGCGTGGGCGCTGGCCGTGCTCGACGACCTCGGCCCGCACCATCGCGTGGCGCTGACCCTGCGCTACCTCGACGGCCTGTCGGTGCCCCAGGTGGCCGACCAGCTCGACCGCACCGTGCACGCCACCGAGGCCCTGCTGGTGCGGGCCCGGATCGCCTTCCGCCGAGCCTACGAACGCCGCGAGCGAGAGGAGGGGACCGACGATGACGCCTGACCCGCTCGACGCCCTGCGGCTGCCCGACGAGCCCGTGGCTCCCCGCCCGGAGTTCGCCGCCCGCCTGCGCCGCCAGATCGAGGTGGCGCTCGAAGACAGGAGCACGACCATGCCCAGCACACCCGCCACGACCGCACCCACGCAGGTGACCACCGCGCTCGAGCCGTACCTCGTCGTCGACGGGGCCGCGGCCGCCATCGACTTCTACGTGGCCGCCTTCGGCGCCGTCGAGACCATGCGGCTCATGCAGCCCGACGGGCGGGTCGGGCACGCCGAGCTCCGCATCGGGACGTCCGGGATCATGCTGGCCGACGAGTTCCCCGAGTACGGGTTCGTCGGGCCGCTCGCCCGGGGCGGCACGTCGGTCTCGCTGCACCTCGTGGTGCCCGACGTCGACGCCACGGTGGCCGCGGCGGTCGCCGCCGGCGCCACGCTCGAGCGCGAGGTCGCCGACCAGTTCCACGGCAACCGGGGCGGCACCATCGTCGATCCGTTCGGCCATCGCTGGATCGTGCAGACGCCGATCGAGGAGATCTCCGTCGAGGAGATGCAGCGCCGCCTCGACGAGCTCGACAGCGGGTCGTAGGTCGACGGGTCGCGTCAGGCCCTGTGACACAATCCGCCGGTCATGACGGCGCGCCGGGGGATCGTGATCGCAGGCCTGGCGGCCGCGTTGGCCCTGGTGATCGCCACGACGTCGGCGTCGGCCCAGAGCCCGAACCAGACCACCGGCGGCACGTCACCGCCGGCGTCGGCCACCAACTCGACGCTGCCCACGTCGAACAGCCAGATGCGGGTCGTCTCCCAGGTGCCGTACTACCCGGGAGGGCCGACGTTCGACGCCTACCTGCCGAGGGACGGCCGGTCCGCCCATCCCGCGCTGATCATGGTGCACGGCGGAGGCTGGGAGGGCGGCGACATGCTCGAGTGGGCGCCGTTCGCGGTGCGGGCCGCCACCGAGGAGCACTGGGCCACCTTCGCGGTGAACTACCGCCTCGACGTCAACGACAGGTCGGCCTGGCCCGATGAGCTCCACGACGTGCAGGCCGCCATCCGCTACATCGTCGGGAACGCCCCGACCTACGGCATCGACCTCGCCAACGTCCTGCTCATCGGGGACTCGGCCGGAGCGAACCTGGCCGCGCTGATCTCCGAGGTCGGGACGGCCAACCCCGTCTCGGGCACGCCGGTCGGGGCCGACCAGTCGACCGACGTGGCGATCCGGGCGGTGGCCCTGTGGTCGCCGCCGGTCGACCTCGCCGATCTCGTCGGCCACGCCGGCAAGGCTCCCACCGAGTGCGGCTCGGACCAGGCCTGCGACTTCATCTGGACCGCTCCCGACATCGTCGACTACGTCGGGTGCCAGCCCACGGCCTGTCCCCAGACCTACGCCGACGCCTCGCCGATCACGTGGGTGTCGGACACGACGCGGCCGAGCTACATCGCCAACTCGGCCGACGAGCTGATCCCGATCGGCCAGGTGCAGTCCTACGTGTCCGCCCTGCAGAAGGCCGGCGTCGAGGTGCAGTTCCAGGAGCTGCCCGGCACGCTGCACGCGGTCGAGTACGGCGGCGAGGTGTGGCAGCCCACGGTCTCGTTCCTCTCCGCGCATCTCACGGCGTCGGCTCACGACGAGCCCCGGGAGCCGGCCGACCCCGACCGGCGCGGCATCCTCGTGGCGGCCGGAGCCGTGCTGCTGGTGCTGGTCGCCGGGGCCTTCGTGGCCTGGCGAAGGCGCTGAACCCGTCCCCTCAGCGGAGCGAGCGGCGTCGCTGGCGGGACAGGTTCGCTAGGGGGTGATCCGGAACGAGCCCCGCATGAAGGGGTGGATCCGGCAGAAGTAGGTGTAGGTGCCCGGTGCCAGGTCGCTCGGCGTGTTCCACGTCAGGCGGTTGGCCGTCGGCACCCCGCCGGTGCCCAGTTCACCGGAGTCGAACTGCACGTCGGCGTCGGCGAGGGGATAGGCGATGCCGGTCGACCGGTTGCAGGGCGCTTTGCAGGCCGTGATGGTGTGCCAGAGCCCGTTCTTGGTGGCCTTGTCGTCGCTGTTGGTGAAGGTGATCGACTGGCCGGCCTTGACCGTGGGCACGGTCTGGTAGTTCGCCATGTCACCGGGGCCGTAGACGAAGTCGAGGATGTTCACGTCGTTGGTGGCCGTGCCGTCGGCCAGGCTCAGCGGGTCGGCGCCGATCACCGCGTCGGTGCCGCCGTGGTTGTCGTTCTCGGGCAGGTGGCCGTGGGTGACCTGGCCGTCGACGTCGACCTTGTCGACGAACGGGTCCAGCCCGCCGGTGCCGTCGGCCATCCAGAGGTTCATGATGCCCATCGACTCGTACCACGACGCGTTGCTGACGTCGTAGGTGGTCTGCATGGAGAGCACGTCGCCCTTCTTGACCTGCACTCGCCAGTCGGGCGGCGTGACCGTCATGGCCACGTCCCACGACACCGCTCCCGCCGGCTCGTAGTACTCGGCCTTGGACGAGAAGAGGTGCGCGGTGTCGCCCTGCACCGAGCCCTCGGCGGCCGAACCGGGCGCGGCCGAGGCCCCGGCCCGGGTGAGGTAGAGGTCGTCGTGCAGGCCACCGGGGTGCAGGTGCCCGCCGGCGCCCACGATCACCCCGTCACGGTCGACGGTCCAGGTGTTGGTCTTGGCGCCGTTGTAGGGGTCGCCGGCGTCCCTGGGATAGGTGAACTGGCCGTTCTCGCCCGAGCCCTTCAGGGCGTCGAACACGGGGTAGGACTTGCCGTTCTGCACGTCCATCCAGATCGGTCGGAGCGCCTGGATGTCCTTGGCCTCGGGCGCGGTGGCCGGGATGAAATCGATGTCGTAGGTCATCGACACCTGGTCGGCGTTGGGCGTGAGGTTGTGGATCATGTAGTTGATGAGCCACTTGTCGGTGGCCTTGTAGGCGTAGCCGTAGCCCTGGGGCATGGCGAAGATCGTCTTCTCCTCGCCGGTGGCGAAGAGGCGCTCGGGCAGCGCCGAGGTGCTGTCCTTGGCCGAGGCGTTGAGCCAGACCCCGTGGTGCAGGTGGATCACGTCGACGCCGGGCACGGAGCCGTCCGGGTGGCGGAGGTTGGGCCGGATGCCGACGATGTAGCCGTCGACGTCGGGCTTGGGCACCTTCTTGCCGCTGATCTCGATGTTGTTCTGGCCGGGGAGCACGTCGAGCGGGCCGTAGGAGAAGTGCAGGTGCTCGACACCGGGGTAGTCGACGATCGGGGTGTCGGTGTCCATGATGTCGGCGAGGGCGACGCCGGTGGCCGACACCGACGAGTCCTGGGGCGTCCCGGTGGTCTGCTCGGTGGTGGTGGACTTCGAGCACGAGGAGAGGAGGAGCGCGCCGGCCGCGATCGCGACCAGCACCCCCCTCGTTGCATGGCGCATGCAACGAACATAGCGCCGCTCCCGCGACTTTTGTGGCGCGGGTCACGCGGCGGCCACCCAGGCGTGTGCGAGGACGCACAGACCCGGGCCGGGGGTCGTGGGCACCATCGACACGACCGCGAGGGAGATGAGGGTGGAGATGCCCGGGGATGTGCTCGAGCTGGCTGATCGGACGGGAGGGCACGTGGCGGGCCGTGCCGATCATCGAGCCATCCCCGGGCGTCCCGGCGTGACCGACCGGATGGAGGAGGTCCTGGCCGCGGGCGAGGAGGAGACCCCCTTCCTGCTGGTCGACCTCGACGTCGTCAAGGACCGCTTCCAGCGGCTGGCCGGGGCCCTCCCCGGCGTGGCCATCCACTACGCGGTCAAGGCCAACCCGGCCCCGGAGGTGCTCACGCTGCTCAACGACCTCGGCTCGTCGTTCGACGTCGCGTCCCCGGGTGAGATCGTGCGGTGCCTCGGGGTCGGGGTCGACCCGGCCCGGCTCTCGTACGGCAGCACGATCAAGAAGCAGCGCGACATCGCCTGGGCCCACGAGCGGGGCGTCCGGCTCTTCGCCATCGACAGCGAGGCCGAGCTGCGCAAGGTGGCCGAGGCCGCGCCCGGATCGACCGTGTTCTGCCGGATCGCCAGCGACGGCAGCGGTGCCGACTGGCCCCTCACCCGCAAGTTCGGGTGCGACCCCGACCTGGCCCTCGAGCTGCTGCTGTCGGCCCACGGCATGGGCCTCGAGGTGGGACTGTCGTTCCACGTCGGCTCCCAGCAGCGCGATCCCGAGGCGTGGGACCGGGCCCTCGCCACCGTCGCCGACATCCACGCCGTGCTGCGGGCCAACGACATCGAGCCGGCGGTCGTGAACCTCGGCGGTGGCTTCCCGGCCAGCTACGTCGAGCAGGTCCCCGACATCGCCGCCTACGGCGCGGCCATCGGCGGCTCGCTGCAGCGCCGGCTCGGCGATCGGCGCCCGGCCAGGGTGATGATCGAGCCCGGCCGCTACCTCGTGGCCGACGCCGGCGTCGTGCAGGCGGAGGTCGTGCTGGTCGCCCGCAAGTCCCGCGACGACACCACCCGGTGGGTCTACCTCGACGTGGGGCTGTTCGGCGGCCTGGCCGAGGTGCTCGACGAGGCCATCCGCTACCGGATCTGCACCCCGCACGACGGCGGTCTGGTGGGGCCCGTCGTGATCGCCGGCCCCAGCTGCGACAGCGCCGACGTGCTCTACGAGCGGTCGGGATACCGGCTGCCACTGGCCCTGCGCGACGGGGACCGCGTCGACCTGCTGTCGACCGGCGCCTACACCTCCACCTACTCGTCGGTGTGGTTCAACGGGTTCCCCCCGCTGCGGACCCGGTACCTGCCGGCCCGATGAGCGTGACCGCCGTGCTCGACGAGACCGCTGTGGTCGACGTCGCCGCGCCAGAGGTGGTCATCGACCTGCGCTCGTCCGAGCGGCGCGAGCGGGTTGATCGACGGGTCCGGGTCGAGCGGGTCGACGGGCTCGACCGGCGTACGTCGGAGCGACGGTGCTCCGAACGGCGGAGCTCCGATCGGCGGTGCTCGGGGCGGCCGTCGCCGGTGGCCGCGCCGACGGGCGGCACGTTCCGAAGTGCGCTGGGGCATCGCCGGTTCCGGTGGCTGATCGCCGGGCACGCGGCCTCGTCGGTGGGCCAGACCCTGGGCGTGATCGCGGTGGCCGGGGTGCTCTACGCCCGCACGGGCCAGATCGCCTGGGTCACCGCGGCGGCGGCGGCGCGACTCGTGCCCTACGTCGTGGCCTCGGCGCTGGCCGGCGTCCTGGCCGACCGGCGCGACCGGAGGCAGGTGCTGGTCTGGTCGTGCGTCGTTCGAGCGGTCGTGGTGGCGGGACTGGCGGGAGGGGTCGCGGCGGCGGCCCCTCCCGCCCTGCTCGTCGGGCTCGTCTTCGCCGCCACGCTGGCCGGCACACCCTGCTACCCGGCCCTCGCCGCGGCCATCCCGACGGTCGTGCCCCGGGACGACCTGGCTCCCGCCAACGGTCTGCTGACCACCATCGAGACCGGGGCGTTCATGGTCGGCCCCGCGCTCGGTGGCGTGATGCTGGCCGCCGGCTCGCCCTCGCTGACCCTCGGGCTCAACGCGCTGGCCTTCGTCGTGGCGCTGGCCCTGTTCCTCCCGGTGGGAGTGCTGCCGGCCACCAGCGCTGCGGAGGCTCCCGACTCGTTCGGTGGCGCGCTGGTGGCCGGCCTTCGCACCGTCGTCGGCTCCGGCGGGGTGCTCGCCCCGATGCTGCTCGTCGTGAGCGTCAACCTCGTCTACGGCGGCTCGCTGGTCTGCCTGGCTGCCTACGCGCGTGGGCGGCTGGGCTCCGGCGAGAGCGGGCTCGGTGTGCTCACCGCCGCGCTCGGGGTGGGCGCGCTCGCCGGCGTGTTCCTGGCCAACCCCCTCGCCAGGACGCGCCGGCCGATGCGCGCCGCCCTCGGGTCGGCCCTGCTGGCGGGCCTCCCGTTCGCGCTCCTGGCCGTGGTCGATCAGCGGGAGGTGGCGGCCGGCCTGCTGGTGCTGGCCGGCGCGGCCAGCATCGTGACCGAGGTGCTCGCCGTCACGCTGCTGCAGCGGTCGCTCGAGTCCTCGGTGGTCGCCCGGGTGTTCGGCGTGCTCGACGCGCTGGTCATCGGCTCGGTCCTCGTCGGCGCCGCCATGATGCATCCCATGATCGAGCTCTTGGGCCTCGAGTCCGCGGTCGTCGTGATCGGGATGTTCCTGCCGGCGGTCCTGGGCGCCTGGGCGTGGAGCCTGCACCATCCGCACTCCGGGCTGCGTCCCGTCTTGACCGCCGAGGCGACCGCCGGGACACTGTGACACGGTGACGGACGACAACCCAGAGCGATCGGGCGGTGGCCTCGGGCGGCTCGATCCCGAGCAGTGGCGCGACTTCGCCGCGGCCGGTCGCACGCGCCGCTACCCGTCGGGGGCCTACCTCTTCCTCGAGGGCGACAAGCCCGGCCCCGTCTACGGCGTGTTGGCCGGGCAGGTGAAGCTGGTCGCCAGCGCCGAGGGCGGTCGTGAGCTGCTCCTCGCGGTGAAGACCGCGGGCGAGGTGTTCGGTGAGCTGTCGGCCATCGACGGCCTGCCCCGGTCGGCGTCCGCCCTCGCGGTGGGCGAGGTCGAGGTGGTGGCTGTTCCGGACGAGGCGTTCGCCCGCTTCGTCGAGGATCACCCCCGGTTGGCGGTGCAGCTGCTGCGGGTGCTGGCCGATCGCCTGCGGGCCACGACCCGGCTGCACGTCGATCAGCGTGGCGCCGACCTCACCCGCCGGGTGGCGGCCGGCCTCACCCAACTGGCGTCGGAGATCGGCGTCGTGGGCGGCCCCGACGACCGGCAGGTCACGCTGCGCATCAGCCAGAGCGACCTGGCCGACTGGATCGGGGTGAACCGCGAGACCACCAGCCGCACCCTGGGCCGGCTCCGCGCCCTCGGGCTGGTCGCCACCGGCCGCCAGCGCATCGAGCTGCTCGACCCCGTCGCCCTCCGCCGTCTCGCCGAGGTCTGATCCACCGCGCCGACGCCGTTCTGAAGGCCCGAGCTGGCGCGAGACGGGGGGCGGGGCCTTCAGAAGCGCTCGGGGATCCACGAGCCGAGCTTGTCGCGGAGGTGGTCGCCGGCCTCGCGCAGCAGGTGGCCGGCGCCGGGGATGAGGTCGAGCTCGCCCTGACCGGCGATCATCCGCACGACCTCGCTGGCCATCGGAGGCAGCAGCTCGTCGGCCGTGCCGTGCACGAGCAGCAGGGGAGCGTCGAGCAGCTCGGCGATCTCGCACCCGGCGGACTGGGTGGCCAAGCCCACCACGCCCGCCGCGTGGCGCCCGAGGGCCACACCGGTGTTGATCGCGACCGCCCCGCCGAAGCTGTGGCCGACCACGACGAAGCGGCGTGCCCCGACCCGGCCCGAGACGTCGGCCGCGGCGGCCACGTCCATCACGCACCGGTCGAGGTCGTTCGGCCTTCGGTAGCCGACGCGGATGGTGCCGATGCCGTGGGTGGCGAAGGTCTCGCCCAGGTCGTGGAACAGCCCGTCGGCCGGCCCGAGCAGCCCGCCCATGGCCCCACCGCACATGAGCACCACGTCGTGGGCGTCGCGGGGGCCGTGCCACAGCAACGTGACCAGCCCCTCGAGCGTGTACATCTCGACGTGGTCGAGGGTCGGGGTGACCGCCTTCTCCTGCACCGCCAGCACCTGCAGGGCGTCGAGCGGCGGCTTCGGCTCGAGCGGCTCGGCGTCGGTCACGGTCGCCGATGATGGCACGCCCGCCATCGCGTGTCTGGGGCGGCAGGGGTGGGCGCTATGGTTGGCCGGTCCAGGCGGCGTGGCCGAGTGGCTGAGGCAAGGGCCTGCAAAGCCCTGTACGCCGGTTCGATTCCGGCCGCCGCCTCCGGGACCGATGACCAGCAGAGATGCTGGTCATCGGCCATTTTCGGCCAGACGCGCCCTTCCGTCGTGCTCGCAATCGTGGTACAAGAGTGGTCGCGCTCTCGACGGCGACGAGGCCGGGGCAGGGGAGTGCGGGGCGACGAAGGACGGGGCGATGGGCGACGTGCACCTCGCGATCGGGACGGTCCGGTGAGCAACACGGCCGCCATGCGCGACGCGTGGAAGGACCAGGTGTGCGACCGCGCGCCGCTCGCCGGGTTCACCTTCCACACCGGCACCCGGATCAACGTGAACCGCAACGCGCTCGACGCCATCGCCGCCCTCGACTTCGTGCTGGCCCAGCACGGCTACCAGGTGCGCAAGGGAGAGACCGGCAGCTTCTGCTGTCGCCGGATCACCGGCGGTGTGGGGTATTCGCTCCACAGCTACGGCATCGCCGTCGACATCAACTGGACGGAGAACCCCTACCAACTCCCCAGCCAGTACGCCCGCGGCCTCCGCACCGACATGGACCGGGCCATGGTCGCCGACGTGCTGAAGATCCGCACCAACAACGGCAGGCAGGTGTGGGGCTGGGGCGGTGACTACACCGGCAACAAGGATCCCATGCACTTCGAGCTCCACGTCGCGCCGGAGGATCTGGCGACCGGCGTCGTCGGGGTCGCTCCGAACCAGATCAGCGCGGCCGCGCCCGATTCCGGGGATGACGCGGCCCGTCCGCAGGAGGCGATCGACGTGAACACCGCACCCATCACCAACCTCGACGGTCGAGGGGAGTTCGTCGTGGTGGACCCGACCGACGGCCACATCGAGGACTACTGGTACGACCACGACGGCTCGGGCCCGCACCACGCCCCGCTCGGGACGTCCCCCGGGGTGTTCGTCGACGTGTCGTCGCACACCGCCGACGACGGCACGGTCATCGTCGTGGGGATCGGCGCGTTCCTGACCCAGTTCGTGATCCTGCGGACCCCCGACCAGAAGTGGGCCGACTGGGTCGAGTGGGGCGCCTGGCAGCGGTTCGTGAACGCGAACAACGGCGGCTGACCCCTGCGCCGACCGGGCACAATGTCCCGATGACGGTGCTCGACGAGGACGGTGCCCGGCTCGGCAACGCGGCCGCGGTCGAGGGCGCGGTGATCCGGCTGCTCGACGGGCTCGACGCCATCTGCAGCGAGGGGGAGTACGCCTCGGTCGAGGTGCTGCGGCCGTGGTCGGGGCCCAACCCCACCATCACCGGCGAGTTCTCCAACGTCAGCTCCATCCGCTGGTACCTCCAGCGGGAGCTGGGCGCGCTGCTGCGCAGGGGAGCGTCGGTGCGGGTGCGCCCCTCGCGTCCGGCGGTCCGCCTGGTCGACGCGGCCCTGTTCCCCGCGGTGGACGAGAGCGAGTGGGACGTCCGCTCGAAGAAGCTCTTCCTGTTCACCCCCGAACGGGTCGCCCTGTCGCTCGACCGGCTGGCGCACTACACCGGCACGCCACCCGAGTCGTTCCAGCGCTACGTGCTGTTCACGAACTACGCCATGCACGTCGAGGCGTTCCGCGAGCGGTTCCCCGACGCCGAGGGACCCGATCGCCCCGGTCGGCAGATGCCGGCCTGGCACCATCGCACCGACGCCCACGACGGCGTGAGCATCGTCGACATCGGGGTGGGGCCGTCGAACGCCAAGACCATCACCGACCACGTCGGGGTGCTCCGCCCCGACGCCCTGATCATGATCGGGCACTGCGGCGGCCTGCGGAACCACCAGGACATCGGGGACTTCGTGCTGGCCACGGCCTACCTGCGAGGCGACCACGTGCTCGACGACGTGCTGCCGATCGGGGTGCCGGTCACACCGAACCACTACCTCAACCGCTACCTGCTCGACGCGCTCGTCGAGCGCGACGCCCGCTTCCGGCTCGGCACGGTGTTCACCACCGACAACCGCAACTGGGAGTTCAACCAGCGCCCGGCGCTCGACGCCATCGAGGCGTCGAGGAGCGTCGCTGTCGACATGGAGTCGGCCACCATCGCGGCCAACGGCTTCCGCTACCGGATGCCCAACGCCACCCTGCTCTGCGTGTCGGACAAGCCCCTGCACGGCAAGCCCAAGCTGAGCGGCACGGCGGCCGCGTTCTACGACGCCTCCCGACGCCAGCACCTCGACATCGCCATGAGCGCCATCGACCGCGTGCGCCGGGACCACCCGGCCGGGGTGCCGGCGGCCGACATCCGCAGCACCGACGAGCCGCTCTTCGGCACCCCCACCGATCCCGGGGCAGACTGACGGTCCGATCCGATCCAGGGGGACCACACATGGCTCATCCGCTCGAAGAGGTGCGCGCCGCCGTCGATGCCTACGTCGCGGTTCGCGAGCGCATCGAGGAAGGCGACGCCACCTGGCTCGACCTGGCCCAGTTCTTCACCGATGACGTCGTGTACATCGACCCGGCGTGGGGTCGGGTGCAGGGCATCGACCACATCCGCACGTTCCTCGTCGACAGCATGGTCGGCCTCGAGGACTGGTCGTTCCCGATCGAGTTCACCGCCATCGACGGCGACACCGTGGTGATCAAGTGGTGGCAGCAGCTGCCCGGCACCCGGCCCGACGGCACCCGGTACCAGCAGTCGGGCATCTCGACGCTCGTGTACGCCGGCGACGGCAGGTTCTCCTACGAGGAGGACCTGCTGAACATGACCCACGTGCTCGAGGACCTGGCGGCCAGCGGCTGGCGCCCCAACCCCGGGTTCCACGCCCCGCCGGCCCAGCCCGACCGCAACTTCGCCCGGCCCTGACTCCGGCGGACCGCCCGGGCTCTAGCGCGGGCCCCCGAAGGCGGGGCCCATGTTGTGGACCCACGACTTCTCCTCGCTGCGCTCGGCGATGCGCCAGCCGTCGGGGGTGCGCACGAACCGGTCGAGGTACCAGAGGCCGCAGAAGAACACGCGGGGCTCGCCCTTCTCGCCCTCGGGGCGGGGGACGGCCATCGGGTTGAAGCACATCGTGCGACCCGGTGGCCGTGTCACCGTCGATGTCGAGCATCGGGTTGGACACGAGGTGCTGGAACGCGGCGAAGCCCGGCATCACCGACGCCAGGTAGTCCTTGGTCTCCGCCACCGAGCCGGTCGACCCGCCGAACGCGGAGTAGTCGATGGTGGCGTCGGGGGTGAAGATGTCGTCGAAGTCGTCCCACGACCGGGTGTCGACCGCATGGGCGTAGCGGACCATCAGGTCCGTCAACTCGAGTCGGTCCGAGATCTCCTGCTGGCTGAGCATGGCCAGATCATGCCCGTTCGGGCCGGCCGACGCGACCGCGTAGGGTGCGATCCGATGAACCTGCGCGAGATCCTGGACCTGGCCCCGCACGGCCCCGACACGTTCGTGGGCGCCGGGCCGCACTATCCGTGGGGTGGCCTCTACGGCGGCCAGATCGTGGCCCAGGCCCTGCAGGCGGCCACCGGCACCGTCGACCCGCGGTTCGTGGTGCACTCGCTGCGGGCCTACTTCATCCGTCGGGGCGACCACTCCGAGACCGTCCGCTACGAGGTCGACCGCATCCGCAACGGCCGCTCGTTCTGCACCCGCCGGGTCGTCGCCCGCCAGTCGGTCGGCGCCATCCTCAACCTCGAGGCGAGCTACCACGCGCCCGAGGAGGCGGCTGACATCGAGACGGTGTCGATCCCGCCCGACGTGCCCGCGCCCGACGAACTGCTCCAGGAGTCGTGGAGCCCGGCCTTCGAGCGGGCCTTCGTGCCGTCCGATCGACTCGACCTGGCCAGCCGCAGCGGCGCCGGCCGGGCCGTGGCCTGGATGCGGGTCACCGACGAGATCGCGCCGGACGAGCTGGCCATGCACCAGGGCGGGCTGGCCTACCTGTCCGACGACCTGCCGACCGACGCCGTCGTGCGGGCCCACCCCATGGGCCGCGAGCCCCGCGACGTGGTCGAGCGGGTCATGTTCAGCGCCAGCCTCGACCACGCCATCTGGTTCCACCGCCCGCTCCGGGTCGACGCCTGGCATCTCTACGACTTCACCTGCCAGACCTACGTCGGGGGTCGGGGGCTTGCCACCGGGCACGTCTTCGACGAGTCCGGGGTGCACGTGGCCACCATCGCCCAGGAGGTGCTGCTGCGCGATTCGCGCGAGAAGTGACGGTTCGAGCCGTCTCTGACGGGTCGTCAGGTCTACGATCTGGGGATCTCAGCCACGGAGGCCCTCATGACCCTCACCTCTGCGCCGGACGGCGACGTCGCGGCGCGCCGCCGACACCTCACCGATCGAGCGGGCCCGCGCCCTGCGGCCGCTCATCGAGGCCAACGCCGAGCGCACCGAGCTGCACGGCACCATGACCGCCGAGGTCGTCGACGCCGTCGCCGAGGCCGGCCTGTTCTGGCTGCTGGTGCCCGGCGGAGGTCGGGGGACTCGAGGCCGACGCGGTCACGGCCCTCGAGGTGTTCGAGGAGCTGGCCTACGCCGACGGCTCGACCGGCTGGTCGGTCATGGCCAACGCCACGACCTCGTGCTTCGCCGCCATCTACACCGCCGACGAGGCGGTCGAGGCCATGTTCGGCACCGACCTGGGCATCCACGCCGGGATGCTCGGCCCCATGGGCGCAGGCCACCCGGGTCGACGACGGCTACCTCGTGTCGGGTCACTACCAGTTCGGCAGCGGCTCGGGTCACGCCAACTGGCTCGGGGCCGGCGTCATGGAGATGGTCGACGGCGAGCCCGCGGTCAGCGAGCTGGGTCTGCCGGCCATGCGCGTCGTGTTCATGCCCAAGGAGCGCACCGAGTTCCGGGGCAACTGGGACGTCATGGGCCTGGCCGGCACGGGCAGCTTCGACTACGAGGTCGAACCAGGTCGTCGTGCCCGAGGCCTTCTCGTTCCTGCTGCTCGAGGCGTCGCCCCGGCGCGGCGGCCCGGGGTACGGCATCGGGCTGTTCGGCCTCACCGCCATCGGGCATGCCGGGTTCGCCCTCGGCGTCGGCCACCGGGCGCTCGACGAGGTGCTGACCATCGCCAAGGCCAAGCAGCGCCTCGGCGCCGGGCCCATCGCCGAGCAGCAGCTGTTCCTGCACGACTTCGCCATGCACGACGCGGCCATGCGCGCCGCCCGCAGCTACACCTACGAGGCGTTCGCCGAGGCCGAGGCGGCGGTGCTCGGCGAGCGGCATGGCCTCGGTCGTCGAGCAGCAGCGCATGCGTCAGGCCACCACCTACGCCACCCGCATCGCGGCCGACGCGGCCCGCTTCGCCTACACCTGGGCCGGCTCGAGCGGGCTGCGCAGCCCGAGCGTGGTGCAGCGGTGCTTCCGCGACATCCACGCCGGCACCCAGCACCTCTACGTCGACAACAACACGCTCACCGGGTACACCGAGGCCAGGCTCGCCGACCTGCCCGAGCCCGGCTGAGCCCGTCGTCGCCACCACCGAAGCACGTACCGATCCAGGGGGAACGAACCACATGTCCGACGAGATCTCGGCCGAGAAGACCGCCGTCACGGTGTCGAGTCGCGACGCCCAGCAGACGGGGAAGGGCCTGGCGGCCTGGCTGCGCGGCGGTGCTGCCCGAGGGAGCCGATCCCGAGGTGCTCGACATCACCGCGCCGGACTCCAACGGCATGTCGAGCGAGACGCTGCTGTTCGACGCGGTGTGGACCGAGGACGGCGAGCGGGTCCACCACGCCCTGGTGGCCCGGGTCGCGCCCGACACCAGCGACGTGCCGGTGTTCCCGAGCTACGACTTCGAGATCCAGTTCGGGGTCATGCAGCTGGTCGGCGAGCACGCGCCCGACGTGCCGGTGCCGGGCGTCCGATGGCTGGAGCTCGACCCGTCGGCGATCGGCGCGCCGTTCTTCGTGATGGACCGGGTGTCGGGCCGGGTGCCCCCCGACAACATGCCCTACCCGATGGGCAGCTGGCTGCTCGAGGCCGACGAGGCCGACCAGCGGGCGCTGCAGGACGCCAGCGTGCGGGTGCTGGCCGGCATCCACGCCATCGACGTCGACGGGGTCGACTGCGAGCTTCCTCGAGTTCGACCTCCCCGGCGACACCCCGCTGCGGCGCCACGTCGCCAACCAGCGCGCCTACTACGACTGGATGCGCGACGGTCGGGTGTACCCGGTGATCGAGGAGGCGTTCGAGTGGCTCGACGCCAACTGGCCGGCCGACGAGGGCGACACGGTCATCAGCTGGGGCGACTCGCGCATCGGCAACATGATGTACGACGAGTTCACGCCGGTCGCCGTGCTCGACTGGGAGATGGCGGCGCTCGGCACCCGGGGCATCGACGTCGGCTGGATGATCTTCATCCACGACTTCTTCCAGGACATCTGCCGGGTGCTCGAGATGGAGGGCATGCCCGGCTTCATGCGCAGCGAGGACGTGGCCGCCGTCTACGCCGAGGCCAGCGGCGTGTCGGTGCCCGACCTCGAGTGGTACGAGGTCTACGCCGCCCTCCGCCACGCCATCGTGATGGCTCGGGTCAACCAGCGCTCCGTGCACTTCGGCGAGTCCGACGAGCCCGCCACTCCGGACGAAGCCGTGATGCACCGCGACCTGCTGCGCCTCATGATGGCCGGCGGGCACCGGCGCTGATCGAGGGCGCCGTCGTCAGTCGACGTGCTCCGAGGCCACGTAGCCGGCGACGGCGGCGGAGGCGGCGATCAGCACCACCGGGATCGCCCGGCGGGCGCCCAGGTGACGGAACGCCAGCAACGTGGCGGCCGCGTCGACCAGGTCGGACGCGGCCCCGGCGAGGGACCACATCCTGGCGGGAGCCCCCACGCCGAGGGCGTGCATCGTGCCGGCGCCGATGGCCAGGTCACGGGCGCCCATCGCCCGCACCATCACCTTCACCGCGGGGTCCTTGGCGACCGGACCGATCCACGTGCCGGCCGAGGTGCCGGGGAGGGCGACCAGGGCGACCCCGGCCGCGACCCGACCGGCGGCGACGGTGCGGAGGAGCTGTCGATGGTCCACCGGGGGAGTCTGTCATGCGTTTCGAGCCGACCCGACCGCACTGGTAGGGTGGCCGACCGCACCGGGCCTCAGGGTTCGGAGCGGTTCAGGACGCGTAGCTCAGTTGGTTAGAGCACTACCTCGACACGGTAGGGGTCGCTGGTTCGAATCCAGTCGCGTCCACGTCGGCTCTCTGGGTGATACAGGTCGCATCCTCGAACACCGGCCCGGTTTGTGGTGCGTTGTGCCATCGTCAGCGATCAACCCGTTGATTGGGAACTTCGCCGCGATCGTGCACGACATGGCACCCGAAGGCATCGCCGCCATCGATGTGCAGGCGCTGGTGCGGAGCGAGGCCAGGTATCGGTCGATCGCGGAGAGCGCCACCGAGGTCATCGCCACGGCTGGTCTCGACGGGGTGGTGCAGTACGTGTCACCTTCGGTCACGCGGGTGTTGGGGTTCGATCCGGCCGGAGTCATCGGTCAATCGATCTGGGAATACCTCGAACCGGATGACCGGGTGGCGCTGGACGCCGTGATGTTGAAGGTGACCGTGCTGGGCGAGCACGTGTCCGCCATGGTTCGGGTGGCGATGGCCGGCGCCGGACGCCGACGGTATCGATCGATGGAACTGCACGCCGGGCCCTTGGTCGACCCGGAGTCGGGCACGATCGTGGGGATCCGGGGGCTGCTCCTCGATGTCCCGGAGCGAGAAGAGGCAGGGGTCGAGCTGCAGGATGCGCTCGTCCGTGCGAACGAGGCACTGCGAGTCCGGTGCGAAGCCGACGAGGTCAAGGACGTTCTGTTGCTGGCGGTCGCCCATGACCTGCGCGGCCCCGTCGCCGCGGCGGCGCTGTTCGCCGAGGTGCTGACCGCGCGCGGAGCCCACCTCAGCGAGGACGAGCTGGCCGCCATCAGCAGCGGCATCACCGGCAGCATCACGCAACTCAGCCGCATCCTGTTCAACCTCCTCGACTTCGAACGGCTCGTCGGCGGTCACGTCACCGTCGCCCGATGCGCAACCGACCTGCGGGCGCTCATCGCCGGGTGCGTCGACCGACTCGGTCTCCCCGACAGTCGGGTCACGACTCCCTGCCGACACCGTCTGGGCCGAGATCGACCCGGGCCTCACCGAGCGCATCATCGAGAACCTCTTGCACAACGCGGTCAAGCACACCCCCGCGGGAACCGTGGTCACCGTGGGACTCACTTCCGTCGCTCACTTCGCGGTCATCAGCGTCGACGACACCGGGCCTGGCGTCGATGCCGGCCGACGGCTCTCGATCTTCGAGCCGTTTCGACGTGAGGCCGGCACGACCACCGGCGGACTCGGACTCGGGCTCCACCTCGTACGTCGTTTCGCTGAGCTCCAAGGGGGCCGCGCCTGGGTCGAGGCCACCGCGCTCGGCGGTGCGTCCTTCCGCGTCGAACTTCCGATCTGACCGAACCACCGGCCCCGGCAGCTGTCGGGTCGGCCATCGAGCAACCACGGTGAGGTCACGAAGGGGGATGGGTCCGGCGCGCCGGGGTCACCTCAAGCCGCATAGAGCTGCTCGATCGCTCGGGCGTAGCGGTCCAGCACGACCTTCCGCCTCACCTTGAGCGTCGGGGTGAGCTCGCCGTCGGCCACCGTGAAGTCGTGGGGAAGGACGTGCCACCGCTTGATGCCCTCGATGCGGGCGTGCTGCGAGTTGACCCGCCCGACGCTGCGGGTCACCTCGGCGATGAGCTCTGGGTCCTCGAGCAGGGCCTCCGCCTCCAGCAACCGACCCTCGCGCTCGGCCCAGGTCGCGACGGCCTCGGCGTCGAGCGTCAGCAGCGCCGTGAGGTAGGGCCGGTTGTCGCCGATGACGACCGCCTGCGAGACGAGCGGTTCGTAGCGCAGCTGAGTCTCGATCTCCTCGGGCGAGATGTTCTTGCCCGACGACAGGATGATCAGATCCTTCTTGCGGCCGGTGATGGTCAGGTAGCCATCGCCGTCGATGGCACCCAGGTCGCCGGTGTGCATCCACCCGTCGGCATCGATCAGCTGCTCGGTGCCGATGGGGTCGTTGTAGTACCCGAGACAGATGTTGTCTCCCCTCACCAGCACCTCGTGATCGGGCGCGGTCCGGATCCTGACCCCAGGCGCAGCCCGACCGACGGTCCCGATGCGAATGGCGTCCGGCGGGTTGAGCGTGGTGACCCCGCACCCCTCGGTCTGCCCGTACGCCTCGATGATCGAGATGCCGGCTCTCGCGAACCACGAGAGGAGATCGGGCGAGATGGGCGCGGCAGCCGACGCGAAGACTCGGGCCCGATCGAGCCCGAGCTGCGCCCGGATCCGGCGACCGATCACGGCATCGAGGAGCACGTGCTCCACCCGGCCGGCCAGGCGTTTGCCGATCCCGACGAGACGTTGGTCTGTTCCGTCATCCTCCGATGGGGCCGCGAGGTATCGCTCCCCGACCTGGCGCACGACACCCCGCTGGTGCTCGAGCGCCATGAGGACCCCCTCCTGGAACTTCTCCCAGACGCGAGGCACGGCGAAGAAGACCGTCGGTCGGCACGCCTGCAGGTCATCCGGCACGGAGGCGAGGCTCTGCGCGAACCAGGTCTCGCCGCCGGAGAAGACCTGGATGAAGTGGCTCACCGTGCGCTCGGCGATGTGGCTCAGGGGCAGGAACGACAGGAAGCGATCGCGCTCGTCGACGGGGATGACGGCGGTGATGTGCTCGATGTTCGCCATGATGTTGCCGTGGGTGAGCATCGTCGCCTTGGGCGGACCCGTCGTCCCGCTGGTGTACACGAGCGTGGCCAGCGCCGACGGCGCGATGCCGGCGGCGCGATCGCGGAGCAGATCGGGCTGCGCCTCGAGTCGGACGGAGCCGAGGTCGAGCAGGTCCTCGAACGGGGCGACGAACTCGTCGTCGAGACCCACGGGTGGATCGAAGACGACGATGTGTTCCAGGGCCGGCAGCTCATGGCGTCGCAGGAGGACCTTGGCCAGCTGGTCGACGTTCTCCACGAAGCAGACCCGCACCTCCGCATGCGAGAGCGCGTAGGTGACCTGGCTGGACGAGTTGGTCTGGTAGATGGGGACGCTGACGCCGCCGGCGGCGAGGATCGCGAGGTCGGCGACATGCCACTCCCGCCGGTTGTTCGACAGGACGGCGGCGCGGTCGCCGGGCTCGAAGCCGACGTGCACCAAGCCCGCGGCGATCTGGCGGACCGAAGTGCCGTACGCCGCCCACGACATCTCGTCCCAGGTCGTTCCGGATCGCCACCGCAACGCCGTCTTCGATCCGAGCCGCTCGACCTGACGCCAGAAGGCGTCGACGATCGAACCCGGCTCGTTCACCACGGCCGTCGGGCCTGACCCAGACGTCTCCCTGTTCATCCCCACGGTCATGATCCACCCTCGAGGGTCGACGTGATCGATACCGTCCCTTCGAGTTGACGGTGGCGACCAGGTGACGCCGCAGCCAGAGGCGAAGGTCCCGACGCAGATCGGAAGACGCTGGTCGTGCCGCCCTCCGTCGGCGATCCCGGCTGACCGTCCGGGCTCACGGGGAGCTCGAGGTGTTCGTGCTGCGTCAAGGCAACGTTTGCACTGTCCCTATCGGCCCGAGTGGGGCACTCTCGCTTGGCGGCCCAGACACATTCTGGCGGCAGCCACGTCGCGAATCGGTGAGCACGTGCCGCCGCTCGTCGCCACGATCCCGATCGGCGGCAGATGTGTCGCAAACCGCGACACAGACGCCGCAGCTCAGCGCGACCGTCCCATACGCCGGCTGCGGGCTAGTCGTCCTCGAGCATCAGGCACCTCCGGACTGATCACAACATCAATGGGATCTCACTCAAAGAGTTCACGCACAGAGTGCCTTCCGGTGCCGGGCCAAGGTGAGGGTGTTCACGCGTCACCTGCACAGCTCGCATGCCCACTGCAACGGCACCAGCGCAGTAGGCGGCTTGGTCATCCACGAACACGGCTGCGTCGGGCTTCACGCAGAGCTGTTCCAGAGCACGGTGGTAGATGGCTGCTGACGGCTTCGCGTGTCCCGCTTCGCAGGACAGGACGATCGCATCCACGAGCGTGCTGAGCCCGACCGCGTCGAGCAGCGGCCGGGTGTTCTCGTCGCAGTTGCTGACAAGAGCGATCGAGATGCCACGCGACCGGGCCTGTTCGAGGAAGGGCACGGCGTCATCGTGGAGGCGCGAGTGCTCGATGAGGAGTTCCTGGTCCCTACGGACGAGGTCTGCCACAAGCCCGGGATCGGGGTTGCGGCCGCACGAGGCGAGGATCTCGGCCATCGCCTCAGCCATCGAGAGACGCCCGTCAGTGACCGGATCGTTCACTTTGCCCATGGCGGCTCGATAGGCCTCGAGCGAGACGCCTGCCAGCGCTGGGAGTTCGGTCGCGTGGGCCCCGAAGTCACAGGTGAGAACCGTCTCGTAGACATCGACCAAGTACGCCCGTGTGGCGACCGCCGAGCTCTGTTCGATCAGTGCGGAGGTTGTCATGGCTGTCCGATCTGAGCCGCTGTTGTCACCGGAGCCCCGGCGCCCCGCCTCTACGAGATCATCTCCAACGAGCCGAATCCCCAGTCAGTTTCGATGATCTCGACCTCGTGGGCGGGTTCGCCCTCGGGAGGGGAGGTGGGCACGGTCCCAGTTTGGTCGGCGGAGGGCTTGGTCTCCTGTGAGATTGGCTAGGTCGGCGCGTCAACGACGACCATCCCATATATCGCCGGGACCGTGACACTCTCGCCGGTGGGCGGATCGGCCCCTATGGGACCCCCCTATCGCGGCGGGTGCGGTGTGGCGCAGGGCAGCGCCGATCGCCGGTTCTGTACGGGCAGGTTCGGGCTACGTGGTGAGATGATCCCGGCGTGAGTGGAGCGGCCGCGATCCCCGAGGGGTCGCGCTCGAGGCCCAGCGGAATCCGCGTCCGGCGACGGTGACGCGGCTGGCGACGTGCAGACTGTCCGGTGTGGCTCAAGAACTCACGAACGCCGGTTCGGGGATGGCGCAAACGTTGCCTGCCGCGGCACCAGCCGATCACGCGGTCGGCCCGGCCAGGAGCTCACCGAGAAGCTGGTCGAGACGCACGGTGGCCACGCCGATGTTGGCATCACCCATGCCGTAGGGAATCACGAGATGGTCGCCGTGGACCATCGCTCCGCAGGAGTAGACGACGTTCGGGACGTACCCGTCGCGCTCGTCGCCGGCGGGAAGGAGAAGGGGCGTGCGCAGGGTGCCGATGACCCGGGCCGGGTCGTCGAGGTCGAGCAGGTCGACACCGATGGCGTAGCGCCGCATCGGGCCGACGCCGTGGGTCAGCACGAGCCAGCCGGCCGAGGTCTCGATCGGGGATCCGCAGTTGCCGAGCTGCACGAGGTTCCAGGGCTCGCAGGGCCGGTGCAGCGAGACGGGGTGTTCCCACAGCTGCGGGTCGTCGGACAGCACCAGGGCATTGGTCTCCCGGTCCCAGCGCGAGAGCGCCGCGTAGCGACCGTCGATGCGCCGAGGGAACAGGGCCAGGCCCTTGTTGCTGGCAGCCCTTCCGGTGAGCTGGGTGCTGGCGAACGAACGGAAGTCGGAGGTCTTCAGGAGTTGGGGCGCGACGTGCATCCCGTCGTAGGCGGTGTACGTGGCGTAGAAGGTGACGGAGCCGTCGTCGTCCACGAAGCGGACGAACCGGGCGTCCTCCATCCCATGGCTCTCTGCCGGTGCGATCGGTGACAGCACCCGCTGGGCGATCGAGGAGGAGGTCGGGAAGGTCACCTCGTAGTTGGAGGCGGCGATGAAGCGGATGCGTTCGATCGTGTGCAGGGCATCGGGCCGGGTCAGCAACTGCTCGTGGAGGGAGCCGAGGGCGTGCTCGAGCTCGGCGCCGCTGAACGGGTCGGGAAGCGAGCCGAGGACGAACGCGGCGCTGACGCTGTCGTCGTCCACGGACCGCAACAGCTGGTGGAACGGCTCACGGTGATAGCGAGGCGGGCGCAAGTGCCCGCTGAACAGGTGCGTGCCGGGGTGATCGAACCGGACGGCTGCCGTGGCGTCGACGACTCCGGTGCGGAACTCGATCGACGAGCGGTGGCCCTCGCCGATGGCGCGCAGGCTCATCACGAAGCGGGTCTCGCCGTGGCCCAGGCCGGTCTGGTCGGGGTGCGGGACGATCGACGGGTTGCACACGGCCGCGGCCTCGACGGCGTACTCCTGCGTGAAGTACGCACCCATCAACTGGCGGCGGGTGGTCGAAAGCATCTCGGGTCGGGCAACGCGATGAGCGATCGCTTCGAAGTGCTCCGACCAGATTGCGACGAGGTCGTGGTACCGGTCGGCGAAGAGGGCGATGACCTCGTCGAGGGTGGCCTGCAGCCTCCGTCGTCGTCGAGCGCCAGGATGCGGTCGATCACCGAGCCGGCGCGCGACTCGCCGTCGATCAGCGATTCCTGCCCCGGTATGAACAGCCTCGCGATGACCCGACTCGGATCGGGGCGAAGGCGGTGGTGCGTGCGGCGAAGCTCGATCGGCACGCTCATGGACGCACGAGACGGTTGGCGTGCTGCAGGGTGGCGACCATCGCGAGGGTCGACTCAGCGCCTTGGTTGCTCGTTGCGGCCCTCTCGGTGCAGGCCGTCGTAACCGCCGCCGGTGACCGGATCGTGGAGCGGGCAATCCCGCGTCGTTGTCACCCAGGAACCAACTGATGGCGTGCTCCAGCCCGGTCAGCCAGCGACTGTCGCCGGTGACGCGCAGCGCGCGGGCGCAGGCGTCGGCCAGGGCGGCCACCTCGATCGGCTGCTGGTCGAAGCCCGGGCGCTCGTCGCCGAGCGCCCAGCCGCCGGCGGGGGTGACCGAGAGGTGATCGTCGCGGGTCTCGACCTCGAGGAGCCAGCCCAGCAGGTGCAGCCCGTCGTCGAGCGCCCGCTCGTCGCCGAGGTGCTCACCGGCGGCGATGAGCGCTTCGGGCAGCGCCGCGTTCGCGTACGCCAGGCGCGGCTCGGGCCACGGCCACGCCGTCGGCCTCGGCGGGACGGCCGATCACGGGCGGCACCGCGGCCAGCAGCGCCCGGGCACGCGGGTCGTCGGGGGTGAGACCGAGGATCTCGGCGGCGCCGAGCGCGGCGAAGGCCATGGCCCGGCGGTACGGGCAGCGTCGGCGGGCGCTGAGGGCGAACCTCTCGGCCGCCAGGCGACGGATCGCGGGGTCGGATGCGCGGACGGCGGCGGTGCCAAGGCCCCACAGCGCCCGTCCCCAGCAGTCCTCGACGCCGGGCCGGTCCTGCCAGCGGCGATCGAGTCCGAGACGGTTGCGACAGCGACCGTCGGGCACCTGCGCGCTCGCCACGAAGTCCAGGTACCTGATCGATGACGGCGCGGACCGCCGGCGAGGGATCAGGTTCGCGACTGACGACCATCGAGGGCGCGCGCCACGTCGTCGACGCAGTAGCCGTGGTGGCGGCGCGGGATCGATCGTTCGGCGTGCTCGAAGATCCCGACGTCATCGCTGAGACGGAGAAGGTGTCGGTACGGCGTGCTGGGGGATGGTCATGCCACGGTGGTCGTGTCGGCGCCGACCAGTTCGCCTGGCGAGCGCGCCGTAGCGAGCGGCAACGGCGGACCAGAGCAGATCGGGCGCGAGGGATGACGCCCGCAACGTCATGCCCGCTGCCACCGCCGGCTCGCACAGCACCTGGCGAATCGCCGCCTGCATCGCATCGGGATCGTCGTGATCGACCACGAGGCCCGCACCGGAACCGAGGAGCTCGACGGCGTGGGCGAACGCGGTCGCGACCACCGGTCGCCGCGCGGCCACGGCTTCGATGAGCACGCCGGAGGTGACCTGCTCCCGGGAGTCGTACGGCAGGACCACCACATCGGCGGTCGCGACGACCGCGCCGAGGGACGCGACATCGAGGTAGCCGGACCGGAACGTCACCATGTCGGCCGACGCCCAGGCGCTCGGCTCGGGCGACGAGCGCGTCGCGGTACCGATCGCCCTCCCGCTCGAGGACGCGTGGATGGGTGTCGCCGAGCACGACGTAGTGGGGCATCGGGGCGAGGTCGCGGAACGAGGGAAGCGCGTCGATGACCCGTTCGATCCCCTTGCCGGGGCCGAGCAGGCCCCAGGTCAGGATGACCGGTCGATCGCCCGGGCGGCGGGGATGAGGGCGGCGCACATCGGGTGCGCCGTGGGGGATCACCACGATCTTCGAGTGGTCGATGTCGTAGTGGTCGATCAGCCGTTGCTGGGCCGTCGCGGTCATCGTGACGAGCGCGTCCGCGGATCGGGCGACGGCCTCGAGCACCTCCCGCTGGTGCACGGTCGGGTCCACCAGCACGGTGTGCAGGACCACGATGGTCGGCACGACGAGCCGCTCGAGCACGTCGACGACGCTGTCGCCGTCGGGACCGGCGAAGATGCCGAACTCGTGCTGCACCACGACGACGTCGAATCGGTTGAGCGTGGCTGCGGTCAGGGAGGCCGCGTCGGGTTGGCCGTGCACCATCTGGGCCACGACGGTCGCATCTGCGGACGACTCGGCTTGGTCGATCACCCGCACGACGCCGGCGTGATGGCCAGCCGCGACCAGGTGGGTGTGGAGGGCCGCGGTGAACGTGGCCAGACCGCACTGGGTCGGCGGATACGTGCTCAGGAAGCCAAACGAAGCGGGCATGCCAAACCTCTCGGGGATCGGGCGGCGTCGTCGGCGACGACTGCCGGTACCGCGGCGGCCCGAGGACCGGGGGCTGTCGGAGTTGCGGCGGGCGCCGAGCTGACGACAGTCCGATCAGAAGGTCGGTGCGTCCCACATCCTCTGCGCTTCTCGCATCCTGCAGGATGACCGGGGGCCAAGGGAGCAGGTTTGAGGAGCAGCGAGCGGGTGTGAGCCAAATCATCGTACCAGCAGGTGTCCTTCCCGAACCCCCGTGCGTCGGCCGGGTGGTGCCGGGCGCAGGGGCTCACCACAGGGACGGTCCCGCGGGTTCCGCGCTGCACCCTCGATTCCGTGGACCCGCGGCGGGTTCCCCCGGTATCAGTGACAGGATGGTCCTCATGAGGCGCCACCAGTCGGTCGAGGTCGGGGACCACGTCGATGTGCACACCCGGTTCAACGATGCCTGGGTGGGTGGTTTCGAGGTAGCCGAGATCGTTCCGGAGGGCTATCGCGTGCGCCGCACGTCCGATCGTTCCCTCCTGCCCGGCTACACCTCCGCGACCGATCTGCGGCCCCGGCCTCGTTGGCTCGACCGGTAGCGGTGGCTCGATCTGGACGGCTCAGGACCGTGCGGCGCGTCCGGCGGGCGTGATCGAGTAGGTGCCGTCGGGCTTCTTCGACAGGCCCTTGCGCATCACGTTCGGGGCGACGAGCTGCTTGTCGACCAGCGATCGGAGCGCGGCATCGCCCATGCCCGAGGAGAGGTCGGCCAGGCGGCAGCAGTCGGCCGGCTCGAGTGCGTCCTTCTCGGCGAGCACGCCGAGGATCCTGAGTTCGTTGGTGCTGAGGTTCACCCGCTGAACATCGGCGCTTGAACGGCCGTTCAACAGGGCCGATCGAGCCTACATGGCAGATTGTGACCGATGACCGCGGATGACCGGCAGTTCAGTCGGGCTTGAGGCCGGGCCAGTCGTCCCGGAGCTGCTCGGAGAACTCGAGCCTCGAGCGACCCTCGTGGGCGAGAGCGTCGAGGAACGCCTTCACCAGCGCCTGGTAGAACTCCTCGCCCTCCGGTGGGGAGATCGGGTAGCCGCGGCGTTCGGCGGCGCGGGCCAGGCTCTCGGCGATGGCGAAGAAGGCCCGGCCCAGGAACTCGACGCGCTCGGGCTCGACCTCGGTGGTCCAGAGGAACACCGACTGCTCCCGGGCGAGGTCCTCCCACTCGTCGAGGTAGCGGTCGAACGCCTCGATGACGTCGGGATCGAGCGTCACGTCGGTGTGGTCGGGGTGGGTGATGATCTGGGCCACGACCGTGCGCGCGTAGGCGATCCAGATGCCGACACCACCAGAGGGGAGAGGACCGACCTGTACCCGCATGGACGACCCAGCGTAGGTCGTTCGGCCTATGCCGGTCGGCCGCACGCTGGTGGTGACGGCTCCGGGCGTATCGTTGCCGTCAGCCATGCGCGACCAGACCGACAGCCCGAGACCGATCCCGGCGCGGCGCCGACTGCTCTTCGAGGGGCCGCTGTTCTGGATCGGGATGATCGTGTTCGGGCTCGTGCTGGCGGCGGCCCTGTCGTTCCTGCCGGCCCGCGGAGACACCGCTTCGGCCAAGCCGGACGTGGGGGCGTTCTGCGCCCAGGTCGACGTGCTCGGGTCGTCCGACCTCTTGAGCCTGGTGGCCGGCTCGACCGCCATGCCCATGTTCGGGGCACCCGGGTCGTCGAGCGCCACCACTCCCGATCTGGACTCGACCACCGCATCGGCCGTCGACCAGGTCGAGGCGTTCGAACAGAAGCTGGTGGCCCTCGAGCGGGTCGCGCCCCACGAGGTGCGCACCGATGTGCACGAGGTCAGGCTCGCGGTCGACGACGTGCTGGCGTCGCTGCGCCGCACCCCGGTGGCGAACGGCATCCCGCCGAGCTACCTGTTGCTCTCGATCTCCGACGCGCAGGTCGAGATCGAGCAGGCGGTGACCCGCATGGCCGCCTACACCGAGGACACCTGCGGCATCGACCTGCGCCGGCCATCGATCCAGCCGGGGATGTTCGGCAACTAGCGCCTCGAGCTCACGGTTCGAGAGTGGCAACCCCCGTTGGGGTCGTCACCGCTCGATGCCCGGGGTTCGGTGCTGCCGTGCTTCGATCGCGTCGGGCAGCACCGAGGCCGGGAGGCCGACGAGCTCGGCCACGGGGCGCACCTCGCGTTCGAACTGCTGGCCCAGCGGCTCGCTGCCCATGCGGGGCGTGCTCGCCGCTTCCTTGAGCCGGTGCAGGCGCACGGTGATCTGACCGATCGTCTCGGGCGTCACCTCGTCGGCCGGCAGGCGGGCCATGAACTGGTACTCGGATCGGTCGGCGAAGTGGTGACCGCGTTGCTCGGCCGGGCCGTCCGGGTTCACGAACGACCGCTGCACGCCGAGATCGGGGAGGCCTCCGGCGTGGAGGAGCCGATCCCCGAGCGTGACCTCGTACGCGTGCGAGCCGGCGAACCCGGTGACCTGGCCGAGCGGCCCGTCGACGAGGTAGCTGTCGAGCACCGAGAGCTGCCCGTCCCGGACCCGGATGCGCAGGCGGATGTACCGCTCCGGTGCCGGCTCGGCGGCGCGGGGCCGGGATCGGCGGGGCCGCTGGTCGTCGAGGTCGAGGTCGTGGTCGGCCCGGGCCGCCCGCGGCCGCTTGACCACGCCGGCGTCGAAGGGCGGCTTGGCCTTCGCCCGGCCGCGTCCGCTGGCGCCGGGCGCGGCGTCGGACTTGACCGGTCCCCGTGACGACGGCCCCGGTGGTGCGGTGTCCCCGGCGGTGGCACGGTGCCCCGCGGTCGGTGCGACCGGCTTGGATGGCCGGGTCTCGTCGGGCTGGAGGCCCTTCGTCCGCTTGGACTTCTTCATCGTCCGCCCCCTCTCACCAGTTCCGCCCGTATCGGTAGTCGTGGATCCAGCGGTAGTAGATCCGGTCGAGACCGATGCCCCGACGCCCGTTGATGACGCCGAACCAGTCGGTGTTGTGAGCGTAGAGGTGGGGCTGCCCACTTCGACCGCTGAACCGGGCCACCTCGAAGGCGTCGGCGGGCCCGAGGTTCCACTCGCCGACCCAGTCCCCGGCGAAGGTGGCGCTGAGCGCCGTGCCCGACGAGATCATCCTCCCCAGGTACTCCTCCGACCAGTCGTCGTGGTTCCAGGCCCACAGGTCGCAGCGCCCGTCGCCGTTGATGTCGGCGGCCATGAAGCGATCGTGGCGGGCCAGGCCGCCCCACCCGGGCACGTCCCCGTCGTAGCGGTTGACGTAGGCCAGCCCGGTCCCCTGCGCCCGGAACATGCCCAGATAAGGCATCGACCAGTCGTCGCCGTTGAAGATGAACACGTCACAGCGCCCGTCGCCGTCGAAGTCCCCGAGGACGAGTCGGTCGTTGCGGGCCAGGCCGCCCCATCCGGGGATGTCGCCGTCGTAGCGGGCCGTCATCGACAGGCCGGACGACTGGGACCGGAACAGCCCGACGTAGGCCATCGACCAGTCCTGGCCGTTGAAGATGACCAGGTCGTCCCGGCCGTCGCCGTTGAGGTCTCCGACGAAGAGCTCGTCGTGCCGCGCCAGGCCGCCCCATCCCGGGATGTCCCCGTCGTAGCGGTTGGTGAGGTAGAAGCCCGCGCCGGTGCTGCGCAGCAACCCCACGTAGGGCATCGACCAGTCGTCGCCGTTGAACACGATCAGGTCGTCCCGGCCGTCGCCGTTGAGATCGGCCTTGAAGAACCGGTCGTTGGGTGCGAAGCCGCCCCATCCCGGGATGTCCCCGTCGTAGCGGGCGATCAACCTCAGGCCGCCGGCACCGTCGGACACGAGCAGCCCGAGGTAGGGGATGGCCCAATCGACTCCGTTGAAGATGACGACCTCGTCGGCCCCGTCGCCGTTGAAGTCGCCCACGATGACCTGGTCGTTCGGCTGGAACTGCCAGGAGCCGGGCACCCGCTCGACCCCGCTGAAGGAGTGCGTGAACCCCGTGCCGGTGTCGCGGAACAGCTGGATCGACGTGCCGTGGTGGAGGAGCACATCGCTGTATCCGCTTCCGAAGAAGTGCCCGGCGTGGGCGCCGCGGAAGTGGTGGCCGGTCTCGGTGTCCCGGTTGGTCTTGATCGACGTGTAGCACACCGGGCAGTACTCGGGGCTGTTGCCGTTCATCCGGCAGTTCTCGACGGGGCGGTAGATGCCGGTGTTCAGGGTGCCGCCCCCCTCGAACAGGCCGGCGTCGAAGTTGCTGCTCCAGGTGGCCGGCCGCGGGCCCTGGTTGTAGATCGCGCCGCTCCCGACGCCGGTGGGCAGCGGGGTCGAGGGCGCGATGAACCGGCGCCACTTGGTCGTGGCCCGATCGGTGATCGTCGTCAGGTTGATCCAGTTCTGCTCGCCGCCGGTGTAGTTCCCGCTCACCGAGTACTCGTCGGCGAAGCCACCGATGCCGTGGCCGAACTCGTGGGCGATGACGGTCCAGTCGACGCCCATCGGGACATGGGCCCGACCGCCGCCGCCGCAGCCGCCGTAGTGCGGGTCGTTGAGCACCACGAGGATCTCGTTGGCGTCGGGCACCCAGGTGTTCAGCGCCGCCTGCAGCAGGGTCTCGGTGTTCGGGCCGTACTCGAGCCAGCAGTGCGACCACGACCCGCTGAAGATGATCCCGAGCGCCGTGTTGCGGATCGTCTCCGTGACGATGGTGTCGTCGGAGGGATCGACGGTGCCCTTCTCGTCGTAGGTCCGGGTGCTGACCCCGCTGTCGACCGACTCGAGGTTCACCCGGTAGATGTTGAAGGCCGACGCGTCCTCCGAGTAGTAGTCGTGGCCGAACACGCCCTTGATCAGCGTGGTGTCGACCCAGGCGTTGTACGCCGCCTGGTCGGCCGTGGCGAACCCGTCACCCAGCACCGCGATGTTCCGCTTGGTGCCCGGTGGCCCCGCCTTCCGCAAGATCGTCATGCTGTTCGCCACCGTGGCTCCCCTTCCTCGCGCGAGGTCCCCGCCACCGGGGTGCAGGCGCGCGCTCCGGACCCGACGGTTCCCAGAGCTCAGCGATCGTGGATGCCGACCCCGCTCGGTCGGATCCGCCCGTGAGGGCTGCCCGAGCCCGTCCCGCTGGGAGTGTTGTAACGCCGGAGGCGCGGATCGTCAATAGGTGCCGCGAGGGGCCGAGCGCCGACGTCGTTCAGTCGGCGAACGGTTCGTCGCTCAGGAAGAACATGGTGCCGTTCGGGTGATGCCCCACTCGGGGGCCCAACGCCCAGTGGCTCAGCCCGTGGTAGTGCGCGATGAAGCTGAGCCGCTGCCGCCCAGGAACCGCCGGTGGGCTGCCCCGGTGCAGCAGGCAGGAGTGCCAGACCAGGATGTCGCCCTTCTGGCCGATGAACGTCTCGGCGGCGACGTGCTGACGGGCGAGCTCGTCCTCGACGGCTCGGTCGACGAACCGCTCAGCGGTGCGCGGCCACGTCCCCTCAGCCCGCTCCTCCGGTGAGAGGTACATGCGGACCCGTTCCCGACGCAGTACCCGGCCCCGATGAGAACCGGGCACGTACTGGAACGGTCCGCTGTCGGGGTCGGTGTCACCGAGTGCGACCCATATCGCCGCGTACCAGCCCATCGTCGCCGGCGGGTTCAGGTAGTCGTCCTGGTGCCAGTTGCGCTCCGTGGACACCAACCCGGTGAGGTTGAGGCTGATGGCCATCGGTTCGCCGATCAGCTCCTCGAGCAGCTCGACCACGGGCCGGTGGGCGGCCAGGTCGAGGACCTCGGGCACATGGAGGTACGGGGTGCCGGTCTCCCAGCCGTGGGGCTTGTTCAGCTTCGACCGAACATCCCAGTAGGCGTCGATCAGGTCGTCGGGGACGAATCCCCGCTTGATGACGACGCCGTCCTCGCGCCACTGGCGTTGGACTTCGGTGAGGGTTTCGATGTCGACGTCGCTCCGGTCGAGTGGGGGCCGGTCGTGGTCGTCGAGCACCTCGGTGAGCTGCTCCCAGTCGGGGGCGGGCAGGGTGGGGAGGACGGTGTCCCACAGGCCTTCGATGGAGGCTCGGTCGAGCTGCTCGTTGCGCAGGGAGCGGAGCAGTTGCGCGATCTGGGCCTGGGCTGAGGCGACGGCGGACTCAGCGGCCGTGGCGCGGGCGGTCAACTCATCGAGCTCGGCCTGCCGGGCGGCGCTCTCGGCAGGGTCCACGGGCACGAGACCCTCGCGCTGGTACAGGGCGAGGAGGCGGGCTGCGGTGGGGTTGCGGCCAGCCCGGAGGATCGCCCGACGTGTGAGATCGCGTGCCGCCTGCGACGCGTTGCCCATGCGCGGAACCCTAGCCCGGACGCTGAGCGACGCCCTCGCCCGTGGGCGGCCGCGGCTCGGCCGTCCCGCCGAATCTTCGCGACGGGGCTGCCGCCGGATGTCAGGCGGGGACCACCGTGACCGGGATGCCGTTGAGCACGGCGTTGCCGGAGAGGGGATCGATCTGGTCCTCGTCGGTGAGGATGTTGGAGTTCACGCCGGCGTGGGCGGAGGCGACGCTCATGCGGGTGCCGGGCGCGGTGTGGCCCCAGCCGTGCGGCAGGCTCACCACGCCGGGGCGGATGGCGTCGGTGACCTCGACCGGGGCGACGAGCTTGCCGACCCGTGACGCCACCTCGGCCTGACCACCGTCGACGAGGCCGAGGTTGGCCGCGTCGTCGGGGTGCACCTGCAGCGTGCAGCGCTCCTTGCCCTTCACCAGCACGTTGACGTTGTGCATCCAGGAGTTGTTCGAGCGCAGGTGCCGGCGGCCCACCAGCACCAGATCCCCGTTGTGGCGGACGGCCAGCGAGGCCTCGAGCCGGGCCAGGTCGTCGATCAGCAGGGGAGCGGCCAGCTCGATCTTGCCGCTCGGGGTCTTCAGCACACCGGGCAGCCGGGGCTCGAGCGGCCCGAGGTCGATGCCGTGCGGGTTGGCCTCGAGCTTGCCCAGCGACAGCCCGTCGGGGACGGCGCCGAACCAGTCGCCGTAGGCGCCGGTGCGGATGCGGGCGTCGACGCACGCGGTCGACCGCGCTGTGACCGCCGAGCTCGGCGGTGAGCTCCTCGACGGTGCGGTCGGCGACCGGTGAGTCGGGCGCCGAGACGGCGCGCTGCAGGATCCCGCCGATCATCATGTCGTCGATCGCCGACGGGTCGGCGTCCGCGCCCTGGCCACCGAGGACGAGCGCGAGCCGGGCCAGCACCTGGTGCTCCATCGGGCCCGTCGGGCTCGAACAGGGGCGGCGACCAGGCGGCGAAGTTGTGGACCGCCATCCCGTAGAACGCGAGGGCGTACTCGCTGCGCTCGAGCGGCGACGGGGCCGGCAGGATCACGTTGGCGTGGCGGGTGGTCTCGTTGACGTAGATGTCGACGCAGACCATGAAGTCGAGCGAGCCCAGCGCCGCGTCGAGGCGTCCGGCGTTGGGGGTGGACACGACGGGGTTGCCGGCGATGGTGACCAGCGCCCGGATCTGACCCTCGCCCGGCGTCTCGATCTCGTCGGCCAGGGTGGCGACCGGGAGCTCGCCGATGGCCTCGGGGTAGCCCTTGACCCGGCTGCGGTGCCGGCCGGTGACGAAGCCGCGCCCCGTGCCGCTGCCGCCGCCCCGCTCGTGGGCGCCGAGGGGGAACATGGCGCCGCCCGGGCGGTCGAGGTTGCCGGTGAGCACGTTGATCACGTCGACCGCCCACGACGCGAGGGTGCCGAACTCGACCGTGCACGTGCCGATGCGGCCGTAGACCGCAGCCGTCGGCGCGGCGGCGATCTCGCGGGCCAGCCGCCGGATCACCTCGGCGTCGACGCCGACGGTGGTGGCCACCGCGTCGGGGGTGAACGGCGCCACCGCGGCTCGCAGCTCGTCGACCCCGGCGACGTGCGGGGCGAGGTGGCCGAGATCGACCAGGTCCTCGGCGAACAGCGACGTTGACGATGGCGACCAGCAGGTGGGCATCGGTGCCGGGCCGGACCGCCACGTGCTCGTCGGCCTCCTCGGCGGTGCGGCTGCGGCGGGGGTCGACGACCACGACCTTGCCGCCCCGCGCCTGGATGGCCTTGACCCGACCGGGGAAGTCGGGCGCGGTGCACAGCGAGCCGTTCGACTCCCACGGGTTGGCGCCGAGCATGAGCAGGTAGTCGGTGCGGTCGAGGTCGGGCACGGGGAACAGCAGCGGCCCCCCGAACAGCAGCCCGCTCGACACGTGCTTGGGCATCTGGTCGACCGACGAGGCCGAGAACAGGTTGCGGGTGCCCAGGGCCTTGGCGACCACGCCGTTGTAGAGGATGCCCGCCAGCGTGTGCGCCGAGGGGTTGCCCCGGTAGAGCGCCACCGCGTCGCGGCCGTGCTGCTCGAGGATCGGCGCGAGGCCCCGGTCGATCTCGGCGAAGGCCTCGTCCCACGAGACCGCCTCCCACGTGGCGGTGGCCGGGTCGTCCCCGCGGCGGATCAGGGGGGACCGCACCCGGTCCGGGTCCTCGTGCAGCTTGGCCAGGCTCGAGCCCTTCGGGCAGACGAACCCCTTGCTGAACGCGTTGTCGCGATCGCCGCGGATGCGCACGACCTGCGACCCCTTCACGGTGAGCTCGAGCCCGCAGGCGGCCTCGCACAGCGGGCAGGTGCGCTGGTGGACGGTGGTCTCGGCGTCATCGGTCACAGTCACAGCCCGAGCCTACGACCGGCGTCGTAGGCTCGCTCCATGTCCGACGAGGCCGTGTACCCGACCCGTTGGGAGGCTGACGTCGCGCTGGCCGACGGCGGCACGGTCCACATCCGCCCGGTGCGGCCCGACGACGCCGAACTGGTCGAGGCCTTCCACAACCGTCAGTCCCGCGAGAGCATCTACTTCCGCTACTTCAGCCCGATGCCGCGGCTGTCACGCCGAGAGCTCGACCGGCTCACCAAGGTCGACTACCTCGACCACCTCAGCCTGGTCGCCATGTTGGGCGGTGAGATCATCGGCATGGCCGGCTACGACCGGTGGACCGGCCGTGACGAGGCCGAGGTGGCCTTCATCACCGACGACGAGCACCACGGCCGGGGCCTCGCCACGCTGCTGCTCGAGTGGCTGGTGGTCGCGGCCCGTGAGGTCGGCTTCCGGGGGCTGACGGCCCAGGTGCTGCCCAGCAACCGCAGCATGCTGGCCGTGTTCCACCAGGTGGGGTTCGAGGCCACCAGCTCGTTCGGTGATGGGGTGATCGAGGTCAAGCTGGGCCTCGAGCCCACGCCGGAGGCCCAGGCGGCGGTCGACGAGCGGGCCCAGCGGGCCGAGGCCCGGTCGGTCGAGCGCCTCATCAGCCCGACCTCGGTGGCCGTGGTCGGCGCCGGACGCGAGCGGGGCGGGCTCGGCCACGAGGTGTTCCGCAACCTCCTCGCCCACGACTTCATGGGCCCCGTCTACCCGGTCAACCCGCAGGGCGGTCATGTCGCCAGCGTGCCCAGCTACCCGTCGGTGCTCGACATCCCCCACGAGGTCGATCTCGCGGTCATCGCCGTGCCTGCCCACGAGGTGCTGGCCGTCGTCGACCAGTGCGCCCGCAAGCGGGTGCAGGCGCTGGTCGTCATGAGCGCCGGGCTCCACGGCGTGGGTCCGCTGGGAGAGGCGGCCGAGCGCACCCTCGTCGAGCGGGCCCGCAGCCAGGGCATGCGCCTCATCGGGCCCGAGTCGCTCGGGCTCATCAGCACCGACCCCGCGGTCGAGCTGCACGCGTCGCTGTCGGCGGTCGACGTGCTCCCGGGTCGGGTCGGGTTCCTCACCCAGTCGGGCACGCTCGGCATCGCGGCCCTCGAGCACGCCCGCCGGGTCGGCCTCGGCATCTCGACGTTCATCGACGTGGGGGCCAAGGCCGACGTCAGCGGCAACGACGTGCTGCAGTTCTGGGAGGGCGACCCCCGCACCGACGTCGTGCTGCTCTACCTCGAGTCCTTCGGCAACCCGCGCAAGTTCACCCGGTTGGCCCGCCGCCTGTCGCGGCGCAAGCCGATCATCGCGGTCAAGGCGGCCGGGGCCACCCCACGGCAGCTGTCGACGATCGAGGGCGACCCCGACTGGCCGGCCGACGCCACCATCGGGGCGCTGCTCGGGCAGTCCGGCGTCATCCGGGTCGACACGCCTACCGAGCTGTTCGACGTGGCCCGGGTCATCGTCGATCAGCCGGTGCCGGCCGGCCGCCGCATCGCCATCATCAGCAACTCGCGCGGCTCGAGCAACCTCACCCTCGACGCGTGCTACGGAGCCGGCCTCGATCCGACCGACCCCGTCGATCTCACGTTCGCGGCCGGGCCCGAGAGCTACGAGCGGGCGGTTGGCCGGGCCTTGGCCGACCCCGACGTCGACGCGCTGCTGGTCGTGTACGCGCCGCCGGCCAACGAGCGCCGCCGCGAGGTCGGTGATGCCATCGTCCGGGCGGTCGAGTCGGGGTGGGACGCCAACGGCCGCCGGGTCCCGGTGGTGGCCACGTTCCTGGGTGCCGCCATCGACGCGCCGCTCGGCACCGGGTCGGTGCGCATCCCGCTGTTCGAGTTCCCCAACGGGGCGGCGCGGGCGTTGGGCCGCATGGCCGACTACGGCGCCTGGCTGGCCGAGCCGGTCGGCTCGCTGCCCGATCACGAACCCGCCGCGCTCGACGAGGCCCGGGCGCTCATCGCCGACATCCTGAGCGACCATCCCGACGGCGCCTGGCTCGACGTCGACGCCGCGGCGGCGCTGCTCGGGCTCTGCGGACTGTCGATGATGCCGTTCCGCCTGGTGGGCTCGGCCGACGAGGCGGTCGAGGCCGGCCTGGCCCTCGGCGACCCGGTCGTGCTCAAGGCCACCGGTCTCGCGAGGCTGAGCAAGAGCGAATCGGGTGGGGTCTCGCTCGACGTCCACGGGCCCGACGAGCTGCGGGCCGCCTACGAGCGGATGACCGCGCTGCTGGGGGACGCGATGGTCCCGGCCATGGTGCAGTGCATGGCGCCGGCCGGGGTCGACGTGCGGGTGGCCGCGCACCAGCAGCCGTCCTACGGAGCGGTGATCAGCCTCGGTCTGGGAGGGTCGGTCGCCATGGCCAACCCCCGTCGGTCCGTGCGGGTGATCCCGCTCACCGACGCCGATGCCCAGCGCCTGATCCTGTCGTCACCGATCGTGCCCCTGCTCGCCGACGCCCGAGGCGAGCTCGATCCCAAGGAGATCTCAGCGCTCGAGGAGCTCCTGCTGCGGCTGGCCTGGGCGGTCGAGCAGCTGCCCGAGCTGGCCGATGTCGAGCTCAACCCCGTGCTGGCGGCCGGCGAAGCCGTCTCGATCACCGCGGCGCGGGTGCGGGTGGCTCCGGCGGCGTGGACGCCCGACCCCGAGGTCCGGCGTCTCCACTGATGCGAAGCGCCCGGTAGACGGCGTTGATCCGCATCATCTCCTCGGCGTTGCTGAGGCGCACGGCCTCGTCGGCCTGAGCCCAGCGATCCGGGTGGTGGCGCTTGGCCAGCCGGCGGAAGGCGCCGGCCACGTCGTCGGCCGACGCGTCTGGCCCCAGACCGAGTTCGCCCAGCAGGCGGGCGCGTCGCGACGGATCGTTCACCACGCCCGGCTCGGCGGTGGGGTCGTCGCCGCCGCCGACGTGCTCGCTCGACCAGTAGCCGGCCGAGGTGGCCCTGGGGGCCGCATCGCCCAGGATCGCGGCCTGGTCCCGCTGCCGCTTCTGCCGCATGCGGTCGGCCCAGGCCGAGACGCGCTCGGCGTCGTCGGGCGTGTCGCCCAGGTGGCCGGTGCGGACCGGTTCGAAGGGCGACGGCTCGAACGCGTAGGGCTGGAAGGTGGGCGGCGGGTCGAGCAGGTCGATGATCACCTGGTTCTCGTCGCTGAGGTCGACGGTGCCGCCGTCACCCAGCGTGGGGTCTCCACCCCGGTTTCGCTTGAACACCTGGAACGACAATGCCCCACTCCCTCGCAATGTGCCCCGCACGCCCTCTGCCGCCAGGCCTCCTGGCAACTGGTGGTCAACCTAGCAGGATTCCGGGCCACATGACCGCTCTCCGTCGTTTTTAGACGGCACAGCGTGAGGTTTCGTCGGGGCGAACGCCTACACGGGCAGGTCGGCGGCGTCGAGGGCGTCGGTGGCGAGGGTGCGGCCGAGGGCGATCATCTCGTCGGCGCGGTGGAAGTCGAGCGTTCGGGCCGCGGCCTTGGGCACCGAGACGAGCACGTCGGGCGGGTAAGCCGCCAGGCGGAAGCGCAGCAGCAGGCTCTGCATGGCGTCGAGCGACAGGTTCATCATGTCGAACTTCGACAGCCCGTCGGGGAGCTTCTCGAACGGCTCGGCCGCCATCGCCGGGGCCACCAGGGGCGGAACCCCGTCCTCCTCGGCGTCGCCATCGAAGCGGTGGACCAGCGAGCGGACCAGGTCGCGGTCGAGCAGCTGGGACGCGGTGCGGCGGAAGCGGTCGTACCACTCCTCGACGGGCTCGCCGACGGCCTGCTCGACCACGGGCTCCGCCTCGCGCTCGTAGGGATCGGCGCCCGCGAGCGACACGGCGATGGTGAGGTCGGCCCGGGCCGAGGCCGTGGGGGCGATCGGGAGCGGGTCCATCATCCCGCCGTCGGCGAGCAGGCGGCCGTTGAGCATGACCGGAGTGATGATGCCCGGGATGGCGATGGACGCCCGCACCGCCGTCTCGACGAGGCCCTTCTGGAACCAGACCTCCTTGCGGGCGAACAGATCGGTGGCGACCGCCGTGTAGTCGATGGGCAGATCCTCGATCAGGGCGCCGTCGAGCAGGTCGCGCACGCGGGCCAGCACCTTCTCGGCCCGGATGGCGCCCGGCGCCGACACCGACGGGTCGAGCAGTCGCACCACGTCGAGCTGGGTCAGGCCGACGACCCAGTCGGTGTACTCGGCCAGCTTCCCCGCGGCGTAGAGCCCGCCGACCAGGGCGCCCATCGACGTGCCGGCCACGCTGACGATCTCGAGCCCCCGCTCCTCGATCACCTGGATGGCGCCGATGTGGGCGAAGCCCCGTGCCCCGCCGCTGCCGAGCGCGAGGGCGACGGTCGTGGGCTCCGGCCCAGGGGCGGGACCGGGATCGAGAACGGCCGGTGAGGTCACGGGCGCATGATACGGAACGCCCGACGCGAACCGAGCTGCGTCCTCGACGTCGTAGGGCCATGTCCTCCACGTGTGGTCGCGGTAGGTTCGAGCCCGGCGGCCCCTTGCAGGAGGGATTCGACGTGAAGATCGCGAGGGTGGAGGTCATCCCGTTCGCCACCTCCGCGCCGCGGATCTCGTTCGGCGAGCTGGTGACCGATCACCCGCTCGTGCAGACGGTGACGAAGGTGGTCACCGACGAGGGGCCCGAGGGCTACTACTTCGGCGGTCATTTCCACGGCGACCAGGACGGCCTGGTGGCCGGCGACCGGATGCTCATCACCCAGTTCCTCGGACCGCTGCTCGCCGGCCGTGATGCGTTCGACCGGGAACAGATCTGGCAGCAGCTGTGGGCGGCGAAGCTCCCCGAGAACGTCTGCAGCGTGATCGATCTCGCGCTGTGGGACCTTGCCGGACGCGTCACCGGCCTGCCCGTGCACAAGCTGCTCGGCGGAGCGCGGGACCGGGTCAAGGCCTACGCGAGCAGCTTCAACAACCTCGGCCTGCCCGAGGACTACGCCGCCCACGCGGTGGAGTGCCAGCGTCAGGGCTACCGCGCCTACAAGATCCATCCCTACTTCGCCTGGGACCCCGCCACCCGCCAACCGACGGTTCCGAAGCCGCCGCCCGTCGACTGGGACATCGAGATCTGCCGGGTGGTTCGGGACGCGGTCGGCGACGACATGGTGCTGATGTTCGATCCATGGGGTGCCTACTTCAGCTACGCCGACGCGTTCCGGGTCGGTCGCGAGCTCGAGCGTCTCGGCTTCACCTGGTACGAGCACCCCATGCCCGAGTACCGCGTCGAGCCCTACGTGAAGCTCGCCGACGAGCTGAGCATCCCGATCTGCTCACCGGAGATCGCCGAAGGGGGGATCTACACGCGTGCCGACTGGATCCGGCGCGGCGCGTCGGACATCAGCCGCATCGACGTGCTTCGCGGCGGCATCACCGGTGCGATGAAGATGGCCGCCATCTGCGAGGGCTTCGGCGTGCGCTGCGAGCTGCACATGAGCGGGTTCGGCAACCTGCAGGTCCTCGGCGCCACCAGCGAGGACGTGTGCGAGTACTACGAGCGAGGCCTGCTGGGGCCGGGCGTCGACTACGACGCGGTCCCGCCCTACCTCGAAGAGGCATGTGACCCGATGGGCAGCGACGGTCTCGTCACGGTGCCGGACGGACCCGGCCTCGGCTACGAGATCCGCTGGGACTACATCGACGAGCACCGCCTGCCCGAGACCGACGTCGAAGCGCTCGCGCCACTGCACCCCCGTTGAGCGGATCAGTGGGTCAGCGGATCAGCGGGGCTCGCGAGGCAGGCCGAGCAGCCGCTCGCCCAGGATGTTGCGAAGGATGTTCGTCGTCCCACCCATGATCGTGTACGCCGGGGCGTAGCAGACGTTGCGGGCCACCCGGCTGGAGAGCATCGCGTTGGGGCCCGCGACGCGTGCGCAGAAGTCGGCCACCCGCTGCTCGAACTCGGTGCAGAAGGTCTTGGTGGCGGCCGAGAACCCGGCCGGGGCCTGGCCCATGATCTCCCGCAGCACCAGGTGGCGACCGATGCGGTAGCCCGTCTCGAGCGCGGCGATCTCCTGGCGCACGAGCGGATCGCCCGCATCGGCGAGCGGCCGCATCTCGTCGTAGAGCGCCCGGTTGCTGACCAGGCGGTCGATGCCCCCTCGCTCGTGCTCCATCTGCCGCATGACCTGGCGGAAGCTGCCGTTCTCCTGCCCGACCAGGTTGACGCCCGGCACCCGCACGTCGGTGTAGACGACCTCGCAGAAGTGGTCGTTGCCGGTCATGTCGGTGATGGGCGAGATCGAGATGCCGGGGCTGTGCAGGTCGACGATGAGCTCGGACAGCCCGGCGTGGGGCGGGGCGTCGGGATCGGTGCGGGCGATGAGGTAGCACCAGTCGGCGTCGGCCGCCCCGCTCGTCCAGATCTTGGTGCCGTTGACGATCCAGTCGTCGCCGTCGCGCCGGGCGCGGGTGCGGATCGACGCCACGTCGGAGCCGGCGTCGGGCTCGCTCATGCCGATCGACCAGGCCGAGGTGCCGGCCACGATGTCGGGGAGGAAGCGCTGCCGCTGCTCCGGCGTGCCGAACTGCAGGAGGGTCGGGCCGATCTGGCGGTCGGCGAACCACGAGGTGGCCAGCGGGGCCCCGGTGCCGACCAGCGCCTCGAACACGACGAAGCGCTCGAGCGGCGAGCGGCCGTGACCGCCCTCGTCGACCGGCCAGGTCATGCCGAGCCACCCGCGCTCGGCCAGCTCGAGCGAGAACTCGCGTGACGTGCCGATCAGCCAGGAGTCCTCCCGCACGGCGAGGTCGGCCGTCGCCTTCAAGCCGACCTCACGGGCCTCGGCGCCGAGCGCGAGCAGGTCGTCGGAGAGGGCGAAGTCCATCAGGCGCCCCGGCCCGAGTCGGGGACGAAGTGCGGCTCGCCCTCGTCGGCCCAGCGGCGCAGCGCATCCCAGGGGAAGATCCCGGTGTTGTGGCCGTCGTTCCACTCGATGCCGAGCCCCCAGGCTCCGTGCAGCTCGGCGTCGCGTATGGCCAGGGGCAGCGGGCTGCTCGGTCCCGGCCACGGGTCGCGCCCCTGGTCACGGTCGCCCCGGCACCCGGCGCACGGGCAGTTCAGCCGGAGCTCGAGCAGGTCGTAGACGTGGGTGAAGCCGTCGCCGAACTCGACGGTGACGCCTCCCGCCCGATCGACGGTGATGTCCTGCACCTGGTAGCGGTCGTCCACGGCGGCATCGTGCCACGGCTACGTTCCGGCTGTGCAGTTCAACCTGGCCGATCTCTTCGAGGCCGTCGTGGCCACGGTCCCCGACGACGAGGCCCTGGTGTGCGGTGGCGTGACCGGCATCTCGGTGCGCCGCAGCTACGCCGAGCTCGACGACCGGGCCGACCGGCTGGCCCACGTGCTCGCCGCCCGCGGGGTCGGGGTGGGGGACCGGATCGGCCTGCACCTGTTCAACGGGCCCGAGTTCATCGAGGCCATGCTGGCCGCCTACAAGCTGCGAGCGGTCCCGGTGAACGTGAACTACCGGTACGTCGCCGACGAGCTGCGCTACCTGATCGACGACTCGGGCATGGCCGTCATCGTCACCGAGCCCGACCTTGTGGCCGTGGTCGAGGAGGCAACCGGGGGCCGGTCACCGGTCGCCGAGCCGATCGTGTGCGGCCCCCGGTACGAGGCTCTCCTCGCGGCTCAGCCGGCCGACCGGGTCGACGTGGGGCCACGGTCCGCGGACGATCACTACATCCTCTACACCGGCGGCACGACGGGTCGCCCCAAGGGGGTGGTGTGGCGCCACGAGGACATCTACTTCGCGTCGCTCGGCGGTCGGGGCACCCCGAGCAAGGGTGTGCCGATGCTCGACTCGCCGGAGCAGATCGTCGACCGCGTGCGCCGGCGCGACCCGATCATGCGACGGCTGCCGCTGTGCCCGCTCATCCACGGCGGGGCCATGTGGATCGCGCTGCAGTCCCTGCTCATGGGCGGGGCGCTCGTGCTCGACGTCGACCGGCACTTCGACCCCGTCGCCGCGCTCGCCCTGCTGGCCGGTGAGCGGGTCGAGCTGACCATGCTGATCGGCGACGCCACCGCCCGCCCCCTCGCCGACGCGCTGGCCGACGCCCGGGCCCACGATCCCGCGGCGTTCGACCTGTCGGCCCTGCAGGTGATCGCCTCGGGCGGGGCCGTGCTGTCGGCGTCGGTCAAGGCGAAGCTCCGCGATCTGCTGCCGGGCACCGCGGTGGTCGACACGTTCGGGGCCTCGGAGACCGGTGGCCAGGGTCGGCTGACCCGGGCCGGCGACGGCGCGCTGCGACTCGTGACCGACGAGCACACCGCGGTGTTCGACAGCGACCTGCGGCCGGTCGCGGCCGGCGAGGTCGGTCACCTGGCCCGGTCGGGGTACGTGCCGCTCGGCTACCACGGTGACCCCGAACGGTCGGCCGCGACGTTCCCGGTGATCGACGGGGTGCGGTGGTCGGTTCCGGGTGACCTGGCCCGGCGTCGAGCACGACGGCACCATCACCCTGCTCGGTCGGGGGTCGACGTCGATCAACACCGGCGGCGAGAAGGTCTTCCCTGAGGAGGTCGAGAACGTGGTCAAGGGCCACCCGGCCGTGTTCGACGCCATGGTCGTGGGTGTGCCCGACGAGCGCTTCGGCGAGCGGGTCACCGCGGTCGTGTCGTCCCGTGCCGGGGTGCCGGCGCCCACCGACGACGAGCTGGCGACCCTGGCTCGGGCCCACCTCGCCGGCTACAAGGTGCCGCGCACGTGGGTCTGGGTCGACCAGTGCCGGCGGCTGCCCACGGGCAAGCCCGACTACGGCTGGGCCCGACAGGTAGCTTCGGCGCCATGAGAGCCGTCGTCCTCGAGTCCTACGGTGAGCCCGACGTCCTGACCATCCGGGACGTCCCCGACCCTCGGCCCGGGCCCGAGGAGGTCGTGGTCGACATCGTGGCCACCGCCCTGAACCGGGCCGATCTGCTGCAGCGCCGCGGGTTCTACCCGGGGCCGCCGATGGACCACGAGATCCCGGGCATGGAGCTCAGCGGCACCGTCCGCGAGGTGGGGGAGCGGGTCACGCTGTGGTCGCCGGGGGACGAGGTCATGGGCATCGTCGGCGGCGGCGCCTACGCCGAGCAGATCGCGGTGCACGAGCGCCAGCTGATGGCGGTGCCGGCGGCGGTCGGGGTCGCCGATGCCGCGGCCATCCCCGAGGTCTGGATCACCGCGTTCGACGCGCTCGTGGCCCAGGGCGGTCTCACCTCGGGCCGCACCGCGCTGGTGCACGCAGGCGGGTCGGGCGTCGGCACCGCGTCGATCCAGATCGCCAAGGCCATCGGGGCCCGGGTGATCGTCACCGCTTCGGCCGGCAAGGTCGACCGCTGCCTCGGGCTCGGCGCCGACGCGGCCGTCGACTACGCGGTCGACGACTACGTGGCCGTGACCCACGAGCTCACCGGCGGGCGGGGGGTCGACGTCGTGCTCGACGTCATCGGCGGCGACTACGTCGAGCGCAACATCGACGCCGTGCGCGGTGCAGGGGCGCATCATCCTCGTCGGCGTGATGGGAGGCGGGGTCACCAGCGTCAACGTGGCCAAGCTGCTGCCCAAGCGGGCGGCCCTCATCGGCACGGTGCTGCGGGGCCGGCCGATCGAGGAGAAGATCGCCATCACCCGGCGCTTCGCCACCGAGATGCTGCCCCGGTTCGAGTCCGGGGAGCTGGTGCCGGTGATCGACCGCCGCTACCCGCTCGACGCCATCGCCGACGCCCACACCGCCATGGAGGCCAACGAGAACGTCGGCAAGATCCTCATCGACGTATCGGCCGCTCGTACCCCATGAGCTCGATCTCCGGCGCGAACTGCTCGGCCACCCAGGCGTCGAGCGCCGGGGAGAAGGCCACGCCGGGATCGTTCACCGAGGGTCGGTAGCCACTCTTGTCGCGGGGCAGGTCGACCGCCACGTCGAGGCCGATGCGGTCGAGCACCGCGGCCAGGTCGTCCTCGAGGCGCTCGTAGCGGCCCACCACGTCGACCACGACCCGGTCGTCGATCGTGTACTGCGGCCATGCCCGCAGCCCGGGGGTGGAGCGCACCCAGGTCTCGAAGTCGGGTCGCTCGGCCTGGTCGCGGGTGCGCCAGTAGTAGAAGGAGACGAGCTTGTCCCACGGGTCGCGCTCGAAGCAGAACGTCGTGTAGCTGTCCCAGGTGGAGGCTCCCACCCGGTTGCGCAGCCGCCAGGCCGGCATGTGGGTGTAGAAGCGCTCCCGCCGGAGCCACTGCTCGACCGTGAGGCGGGCGTTGGCCCGATCGTGGTGCGCGGCCAACTCGGGCAGCGGGTTGAACCGGCCGGTGGCGTTGCGGGCCTCGAAGCTGCGGACGACGTCGTCGGGTCCCAGGTGGGGCAGCAGGAACCGCTCGATGCTGCTGCCGGCCGTCTTGCGTGTCTTCACGAAGATGAACTTCCACCGGTGCGACACGATCACCGGATCGTTGTAGCAGGTGAGCGGGAGCGCTCAGCGGCGCTGGAGGGCGTGGACGGCCTGGCCGGCGAGGCGCACGCGTCCCGGCGACGCGGGGAGGGCCGGCTCGTCGAGGGTGATGCGCAGCAGGCCGCCCCGGGCCGACGCCTGGAAGGCCAGCAGCTCCCGGCGGCCGAGCTTCTCGCCCCAGTACGGCCCGATGGTGCAGTGGGCGGCCCCGGTCGCGGGGTCCTCGTCGATGCCGGCGCCCGGCGCGAAGTAGCGCGACACGACGTCGACCTCGTCCTCCTGGTCGCCGGTGGCGGTCACGATCACGCCCCGGACACCGGTGGCCCGCAGCGCGCGGTGGTCGGGGTCGACGGCCCGAACCGCGCCGGCGTCGGCCAGCTCCACCAGCAGGTTGGTGCGACCGCGGTGGACGGCGACCGGATCGGTCACGCCGAGGGCGTCCAGCACGCCGGCCGGAGCCTCGGCCGGCACCGTGGGATCGGCCGGGAGGTCGAGCTCGATCCATCCGCCGCCGTGCCGGTCGTCGGGCAGCCGCCGGGCGCTCAGCCAGCCGCTTCGGGTGTCGAACCGCAACTCCTCGTCGGGGACGCCGTGGTCGGTGAACAGGTGGTGGGCCGACGCGAGGGTGGCGTGGCCGCACAGGTCGACCTCGATCGCCGGCGTGAACCACCGCAGGGCCCACGCCCGGCCCCCGTCGGGGTGGGGGGTGGCCCACAGGAACGCGGTCTCGGACAGGTTGACCTCGGCCGCGACCGCCTGCATCCACTCGGCGTCGGCCGGCTCGTCGAGCAGCAGGACCGCGGCCGGGTTGCCCGTGAACGGGCGGCTCGCGAACGCGTCGATCTGGGTGACGGTGAGACGCCGGTCGTCCATGAGACCTGAGTGGTACACGACATCAGGTGTCGATCACCCCACGAGTTTCCGTGGGGGAGCGCAGGTGGGTCAGGTCAGCGGGCGTCCATGCCGACGTAGTCGCGGACGGCGGGGCCGTCGTAGAGCTGGCGGGGACGGGCGATGCGCACGTCCTGCTCGAGCAGCTCGAGCCAGTGCGCCAGCCAGCCGGACGTGCGGGGGATGGCGAACAGCACTGTGAACATGTCGATCGGGAAGCCCATCGACTGGTAGATCAGGCCCGAGTAGAAGTCGACGTTGGGGTAGAGCTTGCGGCTGACGAAGTAGTCGTCGGCCAGCGCCACCTCTTCGAGCTTGAGGGCGATGTCGAGCAGCGGGTTCTTGCCGGTGACCTCGAACACCTCGTAGGCGGTCTTCTTGATGATGGTGGCCCGCGGATCGAAGTTCTTGTAGACGCGGTGGCCGAAGCCCTGCAGCTTGACCTTGCCGGCCTTCACGTCGGAGATGTAGGCGTCGACGTTGTCGATGGTGCCGATCTGGCTGAGCATGTGGATGACCTGCTCGTTGGCACCGCCGTGGCGAGGGCCGTAGAGCGTGGCGGCGGCGGCCGCGGTGCAGATGTAGGGGTCGGAGTGGGCGCTGCCGGCCACCCGCATGGCGGTGGTGCCGGCGTTCTGCTCGTGGTCGGCGTGCAGGATGAACAGCACGTCGAGCGCCCGGGCGAGGACGGGGTCGGGCTCGTAGTGGGGCTCGGCGACCTTCCACATCATCGACAGGAAGTTGGACGGGAAGTCGAGGTTGTTGTCCGGGTAGACGAAGGGCATGCCGACGCTGTGGCGGTGGGTGCCCGCGGCGATGGTGGGCATCTTCGCGATCAGCCGGACGATCTGCTTGTAGCGGTTGTCCGGGTCGTAGATGCCCTTGGCCTCGGGGTAGAAGGTGGACAGCGCGGCCAGCGTCGAGACGAACATGCCCATGGGGTGGGCGTCGTGGTGGAAGCCGTCCATGAAGCGCTTGCGCACGTTCTCGTGGATGAACGTGTGGTAGGTGATGTCGTGCTTCCACACCTCGTACTGCTCCGCGGTGGGCAGCTCGCCGTTGATCAGCAGGTAGGCCACCTCGAGGTAGGTCGACTGCTCGGCCAGCTGCTCGATCGGGTAGCCCCGGTAGCGGAGGATGCCGTGCTCGCCGTCGAGCTCGGTGATGGCGCTGGTGGCGGCGGCGGTGGTGGAGAAGGCGGGGTCGTAGAACCAGACACCCGGCAGCAGCTTCGACCAGTCCCTCGCGTCGACCCCACCGTTCAGGATCGGCACCTCGACGGATTCGCCGGTGCGGTTGTCGGTGATGGTCACGCTCTCTGCCACTGCAGCTCCATGCCTGTCATGTCGGTCCGAACGTCGCCAACACACTAGGGCGCCCGGCCGTCCGAGCGAACCTCCGGCCCCGTCATTCACGTTCCGTTCATCAGGCGGGTGGTCGGAGCGGGGCGGTCGGAGGGGGTGTCGTCGTCGCACCTGGTCGGCGGATCGTCCGTCGTCGGTCATCCTGAAGGTCGGGCCTGGTCGCCGGCGCCAGCTCGGGCCTTCAGAACCCGCTCGCTCTCATGCTGAAGGCCGGGCCTGGTCGCTCGCGCCAGCTCGGGCCTTCAGAACCCGCTCGGGTCAGGCGCTACAGCGGGGTGTTGTCGTGGGACCGAGCCACGAGGCGCTCGCGCTTGGTCGACAGCACCTCGAGCGCGGCGGCGATCTCCCGGCGTGACTCGGCCGGGTCGATGACGGCGTCGAGCAGTCCGCGCTCGGCCGCTCGGTAGGGGTTGAGGAGGCGTTCCTCGTAGTCCGCGGCCAGGGCGAGCTGCTCTTCTGGCGTGGCCCGCCGGTGCAGGATCTCGACCGCGCCCTTGGCTCCCATCACGGCGATCTCGGCGGTGGGCCAGGCCAGGGCCAGGTCGTTGCCCATGGTCTTGGAGTCCATCACGATGAAGGCCCCGCCGTAGGACTTGCGGAGCGTGAGGCTGACGCGGGGGACGGTGGCCCGGGCGTAGGCGAACGCCAGCTGGGCACCGTGGCGGATCATGCCCCGCCACTCCTGGTCCTTGCCGGGCGAGAACCCGGGCGTGTCGACCACGGTGAGCAGCGGGATGTTGAACGCGTCGCAGAACGCCACGAACCGGGCGCCCTTCTGCGAGGCGGCGATGTCGAGCGTGCCGGCCAGGGTCTGGGGCTGGTTGGCCACGATGCCGATCGGGCGGCCGCCCACCGTGGCGAGGGCGGTGACGATGTTGGCCGCCCACGCCGGGCGCAGCTCGAGCAGCTCGCCGTCGTCGACGACGGCCCGGGCCACCGCCCGCACGTCGTAGCTGCCGGTGACCGTGGCCGGCATGAGCGCCCCGGCCTCCGGTGTGGCCCGGTCGACGGGGTCGTCGGTGTGGATGCGGGGCGGTTCCTGGTCGAGGTTCGACGGGAGGTGGGAGAGCAGGGTGGCGACGAGCTCGCGGGCGTCGTCGTCGTCGGCCGCGGTGAGCGCGGCGACCCCGCTGGCCCGGGCATGCGCGCCAGGGCCGCCCAGGGCGTTGGTCGACACGGGGACGCCGGTGAACGCGGTGACCATCCGCGGCCCCGACACGAAGGCGTAGGCCTCGGGGGTCATGATCACGACGTCGGCCAGCCCGAGCAGCAGCGCCGGGCCCGAGACGGCCGGGCCGTTGACCACCAGGACGATCGGCACCACGCCCGAGCACCGCACGAGCTCCCGCGCCGCGTTGCCCCAGCCGGTGAGGGCGGCGATCCCGTCGGCCACGTCGGCGCCGCTCGACGCGATGTAGGCGACGAGGGGCACGCGCTCGTGGAGCGCGGTCCGGGCCGCCGCCGCGATGGTCTGTCCGTCGGTCTCCGACAGCGCCCCCCGCTTGATGCCCGGGTCGATCTCGACCACGACGGCGGGGCGGCCGTCGATGTCGGTCACCGCAGCCGACACCGACCCCGGCACGCGGGCGCGCAGGACGGTGGTGGGGGGCATCGTCGGCTCGGACCCGGGAAGGGTCGGGCGGGTTACTTCTGCCTCACGGCTGACGTGGTTTCCGGGCGGCGCGTGCCCGGGCCTTCCGGGGTGCGGGCTTCTCGGCCCGGCGGCCCGGCTCGGCGGGCTCGGTCCCGGCCACGGCGGCGTGGATGCCCGGCTGGGCCGGAGCCTCGTCGGCCACGACCTCGCGGATCGCGTCGAGGACCGCCCGGGCCGGCGCCGAGAGGCGGCCCTTGCGGCGCCACGCGATGCCCACCGAGCGGCCTTCGAGCCCGTCGATCGGGATGGGCTTCCAGTCGCCGCCGATCCACCCGGGAGCCGCGCTGGCGGGCAGCACCGCCGCACCGAACCCCTGGAAGGCGAGCGACGCGAGCAGGCGCATGCCGTCGATCTCGGCCTGGGGGACGAGCTCGACGCCGGCCGCCGCGGCCTGCTGGTCGAGGTGGTCACGGAACGCCGTCCCCGGAGGCTCGAGCAGCAGCGGGTGCACCACGATGTCCTCGAGGGTGACCCGCTCCTGGCGGGCGAGGGGGTGCTGGAGCGGCGCGACGAGCATGGGATCCTCGTCGAAGAGCAGCTCGCCGGTCAGCTCGGGGTGGTCGGGCGGGTGGTTGATCACCGCCAGGTCGAGGCTCCCCTCGATGAGCTGAGGCACCAGCGACGTCGTGGTGGCGTCGACCACGACGAGCCGCACCTTGGGGTGACGTCGCTGCATCAGCACCACGAGCGGCGGCACGAGCCACCGGGCCGTGGTGCCGATGACCCCGAGGCGCAGGCCGCCGGCCACCTCGTCGTGCAGGGACGCCACGTCGGACACGAGTGCCTCGAGCTCGTGCTGGATCAGGCGGGCGTGGGCGGCGACGGCGTCGCCCTCCTCGGTGAGGTTGCCGGTGGCCCGGTCGACGAGGACGGCGTCGAGCTCGCGCTCGAGCCGGGCCACGTGGGTCGACACGTTGGACTGCACGGTGTGCAGGGACCGGGCGGCGGCCGAGAAGCTGCCGGTGTCGGCGACGGCGAGGAGGGCGTTCAGCTGGCGGAAGTCCATCGCTAGAGATGATGGCACATATCGGAAACAACTGTTGGACAGATCTCGTGCAACGCTTCACAATGATCCATACAACGCCGAGGCAACGAGTTCGTATCCCCCCACGAACCGCCTCGAGCCGGGTTTGAGGATCGAATCCCCCCTCGGTCCCAAATCCCCGAAGGAGCTGGCCATCCCCCCGGCCAGCTTCTTCCCGTTTTCCCGCGGGTTCGCGTTTCGCGGAACTACGGTGCGGCCATGGCCGAGAGCTCCGAGCAGACCGCCGAGCAGACCCGGGCCGGTGCGGCCTTCTTCGACCTCGACCGGACGCTGTTGTCGGGCGCCAGCGGCCCGGCGATCTCGGCCGCGCTGCGGGCGGTCGGGCTCATGTCCGACCGCACGATCCCTGGCCAGGACCTCGTCTTCGGCATCTTCAACGCGTTCGGCGAGACCCTGCCGTCGATGATGCTGACCCGTCAGGCGGCGTCGATGGCGGCCCGGTGGCCCCGCGCCGCGGCCCAGGAGGCGGGCCGGAGGGCGGCCGAGACCCTCGTCGACCTGGTGCAGCCCTACGCCAAGGTGCTGATCGACGAGCACCGGGCCGCCGGGCGCCCGGTCGTGATTGCCACCACCACGCCCTACGACCTCGTGCGCCCGCTCGCCGACCTGCTCGGGATCGACGCGGTGATCGCCACCCGATACGGCGAGCGGGACGGCGTGTACACCGGCCGGATCGACGGCGAGTTCGTGTGGAGCCACGGCAAGTACCGGGCGGTCAAGGCGTGGGCCGACGAGCAGGGCGTGTCCCTGGCCGAGAGCTACGCCTACTCCGACAGCTACTACGACGTCCCCCTGCTCAACGCGGTCGGGCATCCCTACGTGGTGAACCCCGACCCGCGGATGCGCCTGCAGGCGCTGGCCCGCCGTTGGCCGACCCTCTACCTCGACGTGCCGCCCGGCGTCCCCAAGCTGGCCGGCTTCGAGCCGCAACGGGCGCTGTTCCCCTTCGTCCGACCCGGCCTGGCCCCCTACGTCCACGTCCTGATGTCGGGCGTCGACCACATCCCGCTCGAGGGGCCGGCCATCGTGTGCGCCAACCACCGCAGCTACTACGACGTCGCCGCCCTCGGGTTCGTGTTCGCCAAGCGGGGGCGACCGGTGCGCTTCCTCGGCAAGAAGGAGGTGTTCGACGCCCCGGTGGTGGGTGACCTGGCCCGGGCCATGGGTGGCATCCGGGTCGAGCGGGGCACGGGGAGCGACGAGCCCCTGAAGGAGGCCCTGGCCGCCCTCGAGGCGGGCGAGGTGGTGGCGATGATGCCCCAGGGCACCATCCCCCGGGGCGAGGCGTTCTTCGACCCGGTGCTCAAGGGTCGCTGGGGTGCCGCCCGCCTGGCCGCCATGAGCGGGGCGCCGGTGATCCCGATCGGCCTCTGGGGCACCGAGAAGGTGTGGCCCCGCAACGCCAAGGTGCCCAACCTCTGGAACATCACCGACCCGCCCACGGTCTCGATCGCGGTGGGCCCGCCGGTTCCGCTCGGGCTCGACGACCCCGACATCGACACCGAGCACCTGATGGCGGCCATCGTCGACCTGCTCCCGCCCGAGGGTCGCGTGTGGCACAAGCCCACGGCCGCCGAGCTGGCCGCCACCATGCCCAGCAACGCCAAGGACCCGGCCCGGGCCGATGCCGGCCACGAGGAGAGCCGCCGCCCCGGCACCGACTGATCAGCGCTGTTCGAGGTCCCCCGACAGGCGCCAGACCCCGCGACCGGCGCTCTTGCCCTGGTACATGGCCGCGTCGGCCAGCTCGACCAGCAGCTCGTGGTCGGTGCCGACCTCGGCTCCGAAGGCGATCCCGATGGTCACGCCGATGCTGACCTCGATCAGGGAGTCCGCGTCGAGCTCGACGACGGGGGCCCCGGCCAGCTCGGCCATCTCCGGGGAGCGGATGGCGTCGGGAGGGAGGGGGATCGGCAGGGCCAGCGACTCGATCAGCCGCTCGGCGATCGTGATCGCCTCCTCGGGCGCGTGCAGGTGGCAGCAGATCACGCCGAACTCGTCGCCCCCGAGCCGGGCGGTGAGGTCGTCGGGTCGTAGCGTGGCCTCGATGCGCCTGGCCACGGAGATCAGCACCTCGTCGCCGGCCCGGTGGCCGTAGCGGTCGTTCACGGACTTGAAGCCGTCGAGGTCGAGGTAGAGCACGGCGACGAGCCGGCCCGATCGGCGCAGCTCGCGCGACAGGCGCTGGAAGAACTGGGCCCGGTTCGGGAGGTGGGTGAGGGTGTCGTGGCGGGCCGCGTGGGACAGCAGGTCGTGCGACCGCCGCCGCTCGAGGGCCAGCGCGACCAGGCGGGCGGCCCGCTCGTTCACCGCCCGCGCGCCGGGGGAGGGCGGTCCGGGGTCGGCCCGCCAGATGATGAGGGCCCCCTCGACCTGACCCGAGACCGGCGAGACGACCGGGGTCACCCAGCACGCCGAGAACCCCTGCTGCCGGGCCTCCTCGCGCAGCCCGGGTGGGATCTCGTCGAGGCTCGACGCGATCACGGGGGTGCGGGTCCGGATGGCCCTCGACCACGGCGACTCCCTCGAGCCGGGCTCGTCGGGCTGGTGGCCGTCGATCGGCTCGCTGAGCGCCTCGGACCCGGCCAACTCGTCGACCAGGTCGAACACCGAGATGGCGCTGCGGAAGCGACCGTCCACCGGATCGACCCCGATGATGACGCGGGTGCGGTCGAGCTGCTCCTCGACGAGCCGGGCCACGAGGCGCAGGGTGACCGAGAACGTGGCACCCGACGCGATGGACGCGAGGATCTGGTCGATGATGCGGCGCTCGGTTATGTCGTGCGCCTGCACGACGATCCCGTTCACCGCCGGGTCGTGGAGGTGGTTGGCGCTCACCGCCTCGACCACGCCCGTGCTGCCGTCGGGCCGGCGGTAGCGGAACTCCATGGGTCGGAACCGGCCAGGGCGGTCGAGGAGGTACTCCATCGACTCGAGCACCAGGGCGGCATCGTCGTCGACGATGAACTCGAGGACGTTGCGCCCCGTCAGCGCGGTCGACGGCAGGCCCGCAAGGTCACCCGCCGCGCGATTGGCCCACCTGACCACGCCCTGCGAATCGAGCAGCAGGATCGGGCGAGGCGCCTGCTCGACGATGGCTGCAGGGTCGAACATCGCTCGTGTCGGGCTGGTGGGGGGGTCGGACACCCGAGGACACTCCGAAAGAGGGGAACGTCACTCCTATCGACGTCCACGGGTCGGCGACAAGGGGCCGTTCGGCCCAACTTCACTCTCGGTGGGCAACCACCCAGCGGCCCTTACCGGCCTGCTTGGCCTGGTAGAGGGCGTGATCGGCCGCCTCGACCAGCCGTTCGGCGACCTCGGCGGCCGGGTCGTGGAACGCCAACCCGATCGACAGCCCGACCACGGCGGTGACGTCGCCGATGGCGATGGGCTGGGAGACGACCTCGATCAGTCGCTCGGCCACCGCCATCGCCTCGCTGTCGGCGTCGAGGTCGGTGCACAGCACGGCGAACTCGTCACCCCCTACCCGCGCGACCACGTCACCCGGACGGACCGCGCCCTCGAGGCGCTTGGCGATGACGGCGAGCACCTGGTCGCCGATCCCGTGACCGAAGGTGTCGTTGATCTCCTTGAACCCGTCGAGATCGGCGAACAGCACCGCGCAGTGACCCCGGTCGTCGTCCGCGTCGGGGTGCTCGACCCGGCTGAGCTCGCCGAAGAAGTGCGACCGGTTGGGGATGCCGGTGAGGGTGTCGTGCAGGGCGGCGTGCAGCAGGAGCTGCTCGCTGTGGCGCCGTTCGAACCCGAGCGCGGCGAGCCAGACCGAGTGCTCGAGGGCGGCGCCGTGCCCGATCATCGGTGCTCCGGCGGCCTCGAGCCACACGATGAGGCACGCGAGGAAGGTGCCGTCGGGAGGCACCGGCACCGGGTAGACCCAGCACGAGCCCAGGCCGGCCGCCTCGGCCGCGTCCCGGTAGTCCGGGGGGAGCTCGTCGATCGAGGAGATGATCACCGGGAGCTCGGTGCTGATGGCGGTGACCCACGGCGGCTGACCACCCCGGGGAACGGAGCCGTCCCCGGCGCCGGCGAGGATGGGGGGCAGCCCGGTGTCGACGGCCGACGCGAAGCGCTGCAACTGGGGGACCCAGTCGTAGGCCAGCGAGACCTGTGAGGTCATGTGCTGGGCCTGGATCGAGCCCACCAGGGGCAGCAACGTCTGCTCGACCGGGACGCTGGTGGCCAGCGCCTCGAGGTAGCGCTCGAGCAGCTGCTGATCGTCGTAGGGCCGCAGGCGCAGCACGACGGCCTGGATCTCGGGGTCGTCGAGGTGCACCTGGCCGCCGATCTCGACGAACACGGTGCCGCCCTCACGGTGCAGGAGCCCGATCACGACGGGCACGCCGTGGCCGGGGTGGGCCACGAGATCGGCCATGTCGGCGACGACCCGCTCGTGGTAGTCGGGGTGGATCAGGTCGAGCGCGGGCCGACCGACCATCTCGTCGGGGCGGTAGCCGAGCAGCTGCAAGCACCCCGCGCTGGCGTAGGTGAGCGTCATGTCGCGGTCGACCGCGCACCATGTGTAGACCGACTGCTCGATGATCTTCCGGAAGAAGTTCGGATGGGCTGAGGGGTCCACCATGCCCATGGTGCCAGCTCGGCCGGCGCGGTGGCGGTTACACGCCCTGCTGCTGGCGGATGATGTTGAGCGCCCCACCGGCCCGGAACCAGGCGATGTGCTCGGCGTTCATGGTCTGCGAGCAGGTGAAGGGCACCACCGTGCCGTCGGCCTTGTGGATCTCGCACTGCACCGGCTGATCCGGGGCCAGGTCGTCCAGACCGACGATGGCGATGCGGTCGTCGACCGCGATCTTGTCGTAGTCGGTGGGGTCGGAGAACCACAGCGGCAGCACGCCCTGCTTCTTGAGGTTGGTCTCGGCGATGCGGGCGAACGACCGGCAGATCACGGCCTTGGCGTTGCGGAACCGCGGCTCCATGGCGGCGTGCTCCCGTGACGACCCCTCGCCGTAGTTCTCGTCGCCGATGGCCACCCAGCCGACGCCGGCCTCGTGGTAGTGCCGGGCGATGTCGGGCAGCGACTTGGTCTCGCCGTCGAGCTGGTCGACACCCGTCCCGGCCTCGCCCGTGAACGCGTTGATGGCGCCCAGGAAGAGGTTGCCGCTGATGTTCTCGAGGTGGCCGCGGTACTTGAGCCAGGGGCCGGCCGCCGAGATGTGGTCGGTGGTGCACTTGCCCGAGGCCTTCACCAGCACCGGCAGGTCGGTGTAGTCGTTGCCGTCCCAGGCCGAGAACGGCTCGAGCAGCTGCAGTCGGTCGCTGGTGGGGCTGACGGCCACGGTGACCCCGCTCGCGTCGGTCGGTGGGGCGATGAACCCGCTCTCGCCGGGCGTGAAGCCCCGGGCCGGCAGCTCCTCGCCGACCGGGACCGCGAGCTTCACCTCCTCGCCCCGGTCGTTGGTGAGGGTGTCGTTGATGGGGTCGAACTCGACGGTGCCGGCCAGGGCCAGGGCGACCACCGTCTCGGGCGAGGTCACGAAGGCGAGGGTGCTGGCGTAGCCGTCGTTGCGCTTGGGGAAGTTGCGGTTGTAGCTGGTGACGATGGTGTTGGCGTCGCCCTCCTTGACGTCGGGGCGCGACCACTGGCCGATGCAGGGCCCGCACGCGTTGGCCAGGACGGTGGCGCCGATGCGCTCGAAGTCGGCCAGCAGGCCGTCGCGCTCGATCGTGGCCCGCACCTGCTCGCTGCCGGGCGTGATCATCAGCTCGGTCTTGCAGGTGAGCCCGGCGGCGGAGGCCTGGCGGGCGATGCTGGCGGCCCGGGTGATGTCCTCGTAGCTCGAGTTGGTGCACGACCCGACCAGGGCCGCGCTGATCTGGGTGGGCCAGCCGTTGGCCACGGCCTCCTCACCCAGCTTCGACACCGGGCGGGCCAGGTCGGGCGTGTGGGGCCCGTTGATCAGCGGCTCGAGGGTGGAGAGGTCGATCTCGATGACCTGATCGAAGAAGCGACCCGGATCGGCCAGCACCTCGTCGTCGGCCCGCAGGTCGTGGGCCACCGCGTTCGCCGCGTCGACGACGGCCTCGCGCCCGGTGGACTTGAGGTAGCGGGCCATGGCGTCGTCGTAGGCGAACAGCGAGGTGGTGGCGCCGATCTCGGCGCCCATGTTGCAGATCGTGGCCTTGCCGGTGCAGCTGATGGACGTCGCGCCCGGGCCGAAGTACTCGACGATGGCGCCGGTGCCGCCCTTGACGGTGAGGATCTCGGCCACCTTGAGGATGATGTCCTTGGGGGCCGACCAGCCGCTGAGCTCGCCGGTGAGGTGCACGCCGATGAGCTTGGGCCAGCGCACGTTGAACGGGTAGCCGGTCATGACGTCGACCGCGTCGGCCCCGCCCACGCCGATGGCCACCATGCCCAGGCCGCCGGCGTTGGGGGTGTGGCTGTCGGTGCCGATCATCATCCCGCCGGGAAAGGCGTACTGCTCGAGCACGACCTGGTGGATGATGCCCGACCCGGGCTTCCAGAAGCCGACGCCGTACTTGGCCGACACCGACTCGAGGAAGTCGTAGACCTCGGAGTTGGTCTCGAGGGCGGCGAGCAGGTCGACCTTGCCGTCCTCACGGGCCTGGATCAGGTGATCGCAGTGGACGGTGGAGGGCACCGCCACCTGGGGAAGACCGGCGGTCATGAACTGCAGCAGCGCCATCTGGGCGGTGGCGTCCTGCATGGCGACGCGGTCGGGGTCGAGGTCGGCGTAGGAGCGGCCCCGCTCGAGCTCCTGGCCCTGCGGGTCGCGCAGGTGGTTGATCAGCACCTTCTCGGCGAAGGTGAGCGGGCGCTCCAGCCGGTCGCGGCCGATGGCCGTCCGCTCGGCCAGCCGGCCGTAGACCGCGTTGATGAGCTCGATCGGGGTGTTGGCGGCGACGGCCATGGGCCTGCTCCTCTTGTTCCTGAAGTGGTTCGCTCACGAGTCTGCACGGATCGGGCGAGCGACGTACGTCGACTTGGTGTAGACAAGTATAGGACAAGTCGCCGATGTAGACAAGTAAGAGACAAGTGCGCCGAACCCGCTACCAGGAGATCGCCGACGAGCTGCGGACGCGCCTCGCCTCCGGGGAGCTGGGCGCGGGGCGGCTGCTGCCCAGCGAGTCCGAGCTCTCGAACGACTACGCGGCCAGCCGCGTCACCGTCCGCCGGGCGCTCGAGGTGCTCCGCGACGAGGGGCTGGTCGATTCCCGTCAGGGGTTCGGGTGGTTCGTGGCCGCCGACCCGGTGCGTCAGGCGCTCGGCCGGCTCGGCACCATCGAGAGCCAGCTCGCCGCGGAGGGCGTGCACTCCGAGCGGCGCGTCCTCGACTTCCGCTTCGTGGCCGCACCGGCCCGGGTGCGCAAGCTGCTCGGATCGGACACGGTGCTGCGGGTGCGCCGGCTGAACCTGGCCGATGGCGCGCCGTTCGCCCTCGTCACCGTCTGGTGCCCCGAGCGCTACGGGGCCGAGCTCTCACGGGCCGACGTCGAGCGCTCGCCGTTCTACGAGCTGATCGGCGTCGAGCTGGGCGGCGCGGTGCAGAGCATCGGCGCGGCGGCCGCCACCGCCCATGACGCCGAGCTGCTGGGGGTGCCCCCGGGGTCGCCGGTGCTGCGGTGCGAGCGCATCACGTCGTCGACCGCGGGGCAGCCGGTGCTGGTGAGCGAGCACGTCTTCCCCGCCCATCTGACCGAGTTCGTGGTCGACCTGCCCCACGCCGACGCGTCGATCGCGCCGAGCGGCCTGCGCCTCGTGGAGTAGGGCCGGTCGAGCGCGGCCGGTCAGGCGGCCGGTCAGCGGCCGGTGTTGTTGGTGAGGAACGGGGACCGGCCGGTGGCGGCCAGGTAGATGCCGATCAGGCTGAAGAGGGTGGCGACCGCGCCGAGCACCATGGCGGCGATGCCGAACCCGTCACCGTCGAGCCGGCCGTTCGACGCGCGCACCCGGTAGCGCACTTGGCTGCCCTCGTAGATGGCGATCGGGCCGAGGATGATGCCGCAGCAGATCAGCGACACGATGCCGAGCACGAGCGCCCGCACCGCGCCCTCGGCCCGCGCCATCGGCACGGGGGCCCGGGTGTGGGCGTAGGGGCCGGACACCGGGGCACCCGGGGACTCGCTCGGCCCGGGCGTGCCCTCGGCCCACCAGCTCGGCGGCCGGCCGTCGTTCGTCTGCGCCCACCAGGGCACCTCGTCGCCGGGGCCCGGTCCCGCTCCCGGTGCAGGCGAAGGTGACGGCGCGGACGGCGGCGTCGCTGGGGCGGCCGGGGCCGCCGGGGCCGCCGGGTCGGCGTGGGTGTGGGGCGTCCAGGCGGCGCCGTCCCACCACCGGAGGTCGCCGCTGCCGCCGGGATCCGCGTACCAGCCGGCGGGGGGCGTGGGTTGGTCGGTCACAGGTCCTCCCGTGCGGTCAGGTGAAGGTCACGCTCTTGACGAAGGGGTCCAGCGCGGCGAAGCAGGCGTCGGCGCCGTCGGGCGGGCACTGGACGAGCATGGTCATCCCCCAGAGGCCCTTGACCGTGATGAGCGCCCTCCCGACGAGCAGGGCTCCGGTCGCCGACCGGTAGTGCACGATCGTGGCCGGGGTCCCGTCGGCCAGGGTGGTGGGCTCGGTGGTGGTCGTGCGGTACAGCGGCCCCTCGTCCAGGCGGGTGATGGTCGACCGCACGAACTCGGGCAGCGAGTCGGGCCCGGCCGCTCGGCTCAGCAGGGGGTTGATCTGGGCGGTGCCCCCGGCCACCGGAGCGAGCCAGGTGGGCGAGTTGAAGGCGCCGTTGGGCCCCGCGGTCCAGTCCGGCCCCAGCATCATCCGGTAGATCTTGTTGGGGTCGTTGTAGGTGACGCCGGCCGGTCCGGGGACGGTGGTGGTCGTGGGCGCCCCGGGCAGCGTCGATGCGGTGGTGGCCGTGGTCGGCACGGCCGCGGCGGTGTCGGTCGTCCGGTCGGCATGGCTGCGGAAGACGAGCGCGCCGACGGTGAGGACGAGGCCGGCGCCGATGACGATGGCGACGAGCACCGCCGACTGCCGCTGCTGCGTTGCGCCGCCCATGCCACTCGCCCCTGCCACTGGGCGAGTCTCGCGCACGCCGACCGTGAGGCCGTGGAGGGGTCAGGCGATCTCGAGGGTGCGGATCCACGGGTCGGCGTCGGCGAACGCCGCGGCTGCCTGATCAGGCGAGCTCGACACCGTGATCGTGACCGCGGTGGTGCCCTTGACCGCGATCAGCAGTTGCTGGCGCCGGGTCACCCCGCTGACCTTGAGGTCGTTGGTGAGGATGGCCGCGGGGGTGCCGTCGTCGAGGGTGGTCGGGATCGGGGCGGGTGAGGTGACCTCGAGCCCGGGAACCTTCCCGCCCGAGATGCCGGCGAGCGTCTGCTGGGCGAAGTCCAGGCTGGTCGTGCCGTCCGCCACGGTCCCGGTGACGATGTTGACGATCGATGCGTTGGCGCCGGTGTCGGCGCCGATGGTCCACAACGGCGTGGCGCTGAGGCCGCTGGGGGCCAGCACCCAGGTCGGGCCCGCGGTGATCCGGTAGAGGTTGTTCGACTCGACGTAGAGGGTGCCGGCGGAGCCGGCCGTCGTCGAGGTCGGTTCGACCGAGTCGGTGGGCTTGACCTCGGGTTCGGGCTTGGTGTCGGGGGTGGTGTCCTCGACCGCCGCCTGCGAGTCGTCCGGGTTCGCGGTCGACTTCGAACCGGAGGACGCGCTGACGAACGTGATGGTGCCGGCCAGCGCCAGCATGAGGACCCCGGCGGCGACAACCGCCCACAGGATCCGCCTGGGGGCCCGGTCGGTGGGCAGCTCGGGGAAGCGCGGCTCGGCGCCGCCGGTGGTGTCGCCCGCGCTCGACTCGGCCGCGGCGCGGCGCGACGAGGGAGGGGGAGCGGGGGCCGGTTGGGTGTCGTCGGTCCAGCTCTCGCCGTCCCACCAGCGCAGCTGATCGCTCCCGTCCGGGTCGGGATGCCACCCGGGAGCCATGTCGGTCATGGCGACAGTCTGGCTGGCGCCGTGCCCGACGCCGGGTCAGGGGCGTCACGCGGGTCGGTCGTGCACCGAAAATCCCGCGGTTCGGGGGCGACGGCCTCGGTAGCGTGCGCCGGATGGACGGGACCGGATCGAGCGACGTGGTCGGGCGGATGCAGGCCGACCTGCCCGTCGCCATGAAGGCGGGGGACGCCTCGGCGGTGCTGGCGCTGCGCACGGGCCTGGCGGCCATCGCCAACGCCGAGGCGCCGCCCGTGGAGTCGGCCACGGGCGCGGCCTCGAGCGCGGCCGAGCCCGTGGTCGGCCGGCTGGTCGAGCACGACCGGCTCGAGCTGACGGCCGCCGACATCGAGGCCATCCTGCGCCACGAGATCGCCGACCGGGGCGACACCATCGCCGCCATCGAGCCGCACGGGCGCGAGTCGGAGGTGGCCGACCTCCGCGCCGAGATCGCCGTGCTCGAGCGCTATCTCGCCTGACCCCCGAACCCTGCTCCGGAGTACAGTGCCGCCCAGCGCGGATGCTCGAGGGGGACCTGTCGGTGGTAGCGATCATCACGACGCACGTCGGCGGGGGTGATGTCGGTCGCATCGCCGAGCCGGTTCCGGCTCACGACGTGCGACTCAAGCACCCCTCGGGCGTGTCGCTGGCGGCCGACGGATCGATCCTGATCGCCGACTCCAACGCCCATGCCATCCGGCTGGCGCGGGCCGACGGCACCGTCGTGACCGTGGCCGGCGGGAACGGCCAGGGCTCTTCCGGTGACGGCGGCCCGGCCCTCGCGTGTCAGATGTTCGAGCCGACCATGGCGGTGACCGCGCCGGACGGCTCGATCTTCGTGGCCGACCGCGACAACGACGCCATCCGCGTCATCCGCACCGATGGCACGATCGACACCTACGCCGGCGGCCAGGGCCTCGGCTACGGCGGAGACGACGGCCGGGCGGCCGATGCCCAGATCGCCCGGCCGCGCGCGCTGGCCCTCGATGCGTCTGGCGGGCTCTGGTTCACCGATCGCGACAACCACGCGGTGCGGCTCGTCACGCCGGACGGGCGGGTCGTGACCGTGGCCGGCGGGCGGCGTGGCTACGGCGGCGACGGTGGTGACGCCCGTCGCGCCGCGATGTGGCGCCCCCGCGGGCTCGAGTTCGACGCACGCGGCCACCTGTTCGTCGCCGACCGCAACAACCACGCCGTCCGCGAGATCGACCTCGACGGGCGCATCTCGACCTTCGCCGGCGGCAACGGCCAGGGCTTCGGCGGCGACGGCGGCGATGCCCGCTCGGCCCAGTTCGACCACGTGTCGGGCATCGTCTTCGACGCCGACGGCATCGCCTACATCTCCGACCACTTCAACCACGCCATCCGCCGGGTCGACGGCGCTGGCCGCATCGACACAGTGGTCGGTGGCCACGGCCCCGGTCTCACCGGCGACGGCGGCGATGCCCGCGAGTGCCAGCTGAACTACCCCTCGGGCCTGGTCATCGACGCCGACGGCAACCTCTACATCGCCGACCGCAACAACGACGTCACGCGGGTCGTCTCCGGGCTGTGCGCGCCGGGCATCCCGCTGCCGACCACGACGCCGGCCCCGGTGCTGGCGGACCCGTCGACGCTGCCCGCGGTCGCCCGTTCCGGGGCGAACGGCTCACGGTCGTTCAGGCGGCGCATCGGCCGGCTGCTGGGGCGCTAGCACGATGGCTCCCGCGCCGACCGAGACCCGCGCCGCGTGGCTGGTCCGCAAGGTGCGCCAGCGGCTCCGTGGTCCCGATCCGGCGCCCTACCCGAACCAGTGCTTCCTCCTCGGCTGCGAGCGGTCGGGCACGTCGCCGATGGCGCGGGTGCTGAACGCGCACCCGCAGGTGGTGATGGGCAACGAGCGCTACGCCACCCTCTACAACGACATGCGGGTGGGCCGTGACCACTACCTGGTCGGGCCGGAGCTGTTCACCCCGGAGCGGTTCCTCGACTTCCGTCCGGGTGACAGCCACCAGCTCCCGCCCAGCTTCGGGGTGCGGCACTACGAGGTGGCGGCCAAGCGGTTCGCGTCCGGTGACGTGGCCTGGGTGGGGGACAAGGTGCTGCCGCCCAACGTGTGGCTCGCGCGCACGCTCGCCGACCGGTTCCCGCACGCCCGCTTCGTGCTGATCTACCGCGACGCGCTCAGCGTCTGCTCGTCGTGGAAGCGGCGCTCGGACGACCCTGGGGACGGCTGGCGGCCGTGGAACGGCTACCTCGCCGGCCTCGAGCACTGGCGCGACGGTCTGGCCGTGGCCGAGTGGTTCCTGGACCACGGGGCCGCCGATCGGCTCTTCCTCGCCCGCTGCGAGTGGTTCTTCGACGAGGACCCGACCTACTGCGAGTCGATGGTCCGCTTCCTCGACCTCGACATGCACCCCTCGATCGCCGACGTCCACGCCGAGCGGAGCGCCGAGTTCCGTCGGCGCGAGGCCGTGACGCCCAACTCGCTCACCGCCGTCGAGCGCGAGTACGTGCTGGCCCGATCCGAGCCCGAGCGGGTGGCCCGACTCGACGGCATCGCGGCCGAGTGCCGGGACGGCACGAGGGTCAGATCAGCGGCCGACGCCTGATCCCCCTGACCTCGCCCGAACCGGATCGGGCACCGCACGAGGTGTGGCCTGGTCCGACGGACGCCGAGCCTCAGGCCGTGGTGACGCGCCGGCCGGCGGAGCGGGTGAGGCTGTCGGCGCGGTCGCGGGGGAGGACGTGCCAGAGCTGGTCGAGGGCATCGTCCCAATCGGCCAGCAGCACGTGTCCCCGGCGCGAGTCGGTGAGCTCGACGAACCGCTCGACCCGCCAGCGCAGCTCCTCGAGCGCCTCGTGGTCGGGGCGCAGCACCTCGACCAGGTCGGGGTTGACGCGCGTGACGACCCGCTCGATCTCGGGGTCCCACACGAAGGCCTGACCCCCGGTCATGCCCGCGCCGAAGTTGGGCCCGATGCGGCCGAGCACGATGACCGTCCCGCCGGTCATGTACTCGCAGCAGTGGTCGCCGACCGCCTCGACCACCGCGACCGCGCCCGAGTTGCGCACCGCGAATCGTTCGCCAGCCGCGCCGGCGACCAGCAGCTCGCCGCCGGTGGCGCCGTACAGGCAGGTGTTGCCGGCCAGCACGGTGCTGCTGGCCCTGAGCTCGATGGTGCTGCCGACGGCATCGTCGACCGCGGGTCGCACCACGATGCGCCCACCGGCCATGCCCTTGCCGATGTAGTCGTTGGCCTCGCCGACCAGTTCGAGCTCGACGCCGTGGGTGAGGAAGGCGCCGAAGCTCTGGCCGGCCGACCCGTCGAAGCGCACGGTGGCGGTGCCACGGGGAGGCAGGCTGCCGTACTCCAGGCTGATGGCACCCGACAGCGCGGCGCCGACGGCTCGGTCGGCGTTGCGGATCGGATAGCGGAGCTCGATCTCGTCGCCGTCCCACACGGGTCGGAAGCCGTCGGCCAGCAGGCGGTCGCCGAGCTCGGACCGCGGGCTCTGGATCTCGACCCGCTCGACGAAGCGCCGGGGCGCGCCGGCATCGACCGGTGGCGTGATGAGCGGGGTCAGGTCGAACGCGTCGGCGCGGGGGTCACCGGTGCGGCGGGGCCGCAGCAACTCGACTCGGCCGATGATCTCGTCGAGCGATCGGGCGCCGAGCGACGCCAGCAGCCGCCGCACGTGCTCGGCCACGAACAGGAAGTAGGCGGCCACACCCTCGGGGGTGCCGGTGAAGTTGGCCCGCAGGTGGGGCCGTTGGGTGGCCACGCCCGGCTTGCAGGTGTCGCGGTGGCAGGCCCGCAGCATGATGCACCCCTCGGCGATCATGGCCGCGGTGCCGAACGAGTACTCGTCCGCGCCGAGCAGCGCCGACACCACCACCTGGCGCCCGGTCTTGAACCCGCCGTCGACCCGGAGGCGCACGCGGCTGCGGAGGTCGTTGGCCACCAGGGCCTGCTGGGTGTCGGCCAGGCCCAGCTCCCACGGCATGCCGGCGTGCTTGATCGACGACAACGGGCTGGCCCCGGTGCCGCCGTTGGCCCCGCTGAGGTGCACGACGTCGGCCAGCGCCTTGACCACCCCCGCGGCGATGGTGCCCACCCCGCCGGCGGCCACGAGCTTCACCGACACCTCGGCCGCGTTGACCTGCTTGAGGTCGTAGACGAGCTGGGCCAGGTCTTCGATCGAGTAGATGTCGTGGTGGGGCGGCGGCGAGATCAGGCCGACGCCGGGCTGGGTGTGGCGCAGGCGGGCGATCTCGCGGGACACCTTGTGGCCCGGCAGCTGGCCGCCCTCGCCCGGCTTCGACCCCTGCGCCATCTTGATCTGGATCTCCTCGGCGAAGGCCAGGTACTCGGGCGTCACCCCGAAGCGCCCGGACGCCACCTGCTTGATCGTCGAGTTGGCGTCGTCGCGACCGAGGCCGCGGGTGCGGAACCGGGCCGGGTCCTCGCCGCCCTCGCCGCAGTTCGACCGGCCCCCGATGAGGTTCATGGCCCGGGCCAGGTTCTCGTGCGCCTCCTTGGACAGCGAGCCGTGGGACATGGCCCCGGTCGAGAAGCGCCGGGCGATCTCACGGGCCGGTTCGACCTCGTCGAGCGGGACGGGATGGCTCGCCTCGACCAGGTCCAGCAGGTCCTGCAACTCGATCGGCGGCCGCTCGTCGACCATCCGGGCGAACGTCTCGTAGGCGTCGTAGGACCCGCCGGCGATGGCCCGCTGCAGCAGGTGCGCCGCGGCCATGTCGCGGACCGCGGCGTCGGCCAGCGGGTCGGCACCACCGGCCGGAACCTCCTGCACGAGCGTCAGGTCGTTGAGCGCCTGCACCACGTCCTTGTCGTTGGCGTGGAGCTCGCCGCCCTTGCGCACCCGGAAGAACCCGGGCGAGGCGAGGTCCCCGGGCTCGGCGTCGGCCGGGAACGCCTCGGCGTGGCGGCTGAGCACGTCGGCGGCCAGATCGTCCCACCCGAGTCCGCCGACCACCGACGAGGTGCCGGTGAAGCACACGTCGACGACCTCACGGGCCAGTCCCAGCGCCTCGAACGTCTGGGCACCCCGGTACGAGTCGACCGTGCTGATGCCCATCTTCGACATGACCTTCAGCACGCCCGTCTCGACCGCGGCGCGGAAGCGATCCTGGGCCTCGGCGCTCACCGCCTCGGCGTCGTCGTCGGCATCGGCCGCGGCCGCGACGGTCTGCAGGGCGAGGCGGGGGCACACCACGTCGGCGCCGTAGCCGACGAGCGCGGCGATGCCGTGGACGTCGCGCACGTCGTCGCTGACCGCGACCAGGCTGGTGATCGACCGGAGGTGCCGATCGACGAGGCGCTGGTGCACCGCGCCGACGGCCAGCAGGCTGGGCACCGGGGCGTGGTCGGGCGTGGGGATCGCATCGGCGATGATCACCACCGACGCGCCCGCCGAGACCAGCTCCTCGGCCTGATCGGCGAGGTCGTCGACCGCTCGGCGCAGTGCGCCGGGTGTGGCCTCGGCGACGAACACGGCCGAGAGCGTGACGGTCGTGAACGGGTTGATCTCGGGGTTCGAGAGGTCGAGCACCGCCGATGGGAACACGAAGAACGAGTCGAGGCTGAGCAGCCGGCAGGCCTCGGGTTGCTCGCTGAGCAGGGGCGCGCGCCGGCCGAGCAGCACGCGCAGGCTCATCACCCGGCGTTCCCGGAGCGAATCGATGGGCGGGTTGGTCACCTGGGCGAACCGCTGGCGCAGGAAGTGGGCGACCGGCCGGGCCCGCCCGGCCAGCGGTGCGAGCGGCGAGTCGTCGCCCATCGAGAAGGTCGGCTCGTAGGCATCGTTGGCCATGGGCTTGAGCACCATGGCCAGCTCCTCCTTGGTGTAGCCGTGGGCCAGCTGCCGCTCGCGCAGGTCGTCGGGCGGCTCCTCGACCGGCTCGCCCCCACGCAGCCGGAACAGGCCGGCCGACGCCCAGTGGGCATAGGGTGCGGCCGCGGCGAGCCGACCCTTGATCTCGTGGTTGCGCATCACGCCGACCTCGGGGGACACCCACAGCATGTGGCCCGGTCCCAGGCGGCCGTGCTCGACCGAGCCGTGGCCGGCCAGATCGACGGCTCCGACCTCCGACGCGCACATGACGAGCCCGTCCTCGCAGCGCGCGTAGCGCAGGGGTCGCAGACCGTTGCGGTCGAGCGCGGCGCCCACGCCGATGCCGTCGGTGAAGATGACGCCCGCCGGGCCGTCCCACGGCTCCATCAGGGTGGAGTGGTAGGCGGCGAAGCCGAGCACCTCGGGGTCGAGGTCGCGGGCCTGCTCCCAGGCCTCGGGCATCACCATGGCCATGGCGTGGGCCACGCTCCGGCCGCCCCGCACGAGCAGCTCGACGGTGGCGTCGAGCATGCCCGAGTCCGAATCGGCCGGGTCGAGCACGGGGCGGACGTCGCCCTCGGCTCCGAGTCCCGCCGCTTCGGTGCCGAGCAGGCTCCGTCCCCGCATCCGGTTGGCGTTGCCGGCGATGGTGTTGATCTCGCCGTTGTGACAGAGCATCCGGAAGGGTTGGGCCCGTTCCCAGGTGGGCAGGGTGTTGGTCGAGAACCGCTGGTGGAACACGGCGAACGAGGTGGCGAAGCGGTCGTCGGCCAGGTCGAGGTAGAAGTCGCCGAGGGCGTCGGCCGCCACCAGCCCCTTGTGCACGATCGTGCGGAACGAGCACGACGCCACGTAGACGTCGGCCGCCGTGGTGGTGCTGATGGCCCGCCGCAGGCGGAACGCGATGCGCTCGCGCTCGTCGCCGTCCGCATCACCGTCGTCGCACGTGAACAGCAACTCGACGATCTCCGGCCGGGTCGACCGGGCCAGCTCGCCGAGAGCCCCGTCGTCGGTCGGTGGGGTGCGCCACCCGGTGACGGACACCCCGGTGGCGCCGGCCGCCCGCTCGATCTCGGCCTTGGGGACGTCGCCGCGCACGAACAGGACGGCCACACCCGTGCCCGCCCCGAACAGCTCGACGGGGATCGGTGTGAGCAGGCCGGTTCCGTCGCTCGTGCGGGCGTCGGCCGCGAGGGCGCCGCGGTGCTTGACCCGGGCCAACCCGCCGAGCGCGGCGGTGACGATCGAGCGGGCAGGGGTGCCGTGGGCGTCGGCGACGAAGCCGATGCCGCAGGCATCGAACTCTCTCATGTGGCGGTCTCTCTGGTGGCGTCTGGGTCACGCTGCGCTGAGAGTCGACCGGGGGCGCATCATCGTCGTTGACGACCGCGGCGCCATTGCCCACAAGCCCCGATCGGGCTGGGCGAGACTGTACCGTCCCCCCTCCCAAACCGGCTATCGAGTTCCGAGGCGCGTGTCGATCTCATCCCGAGTCCGATCGATCGAGTGGCCATCCTCCTGGCCCGGCCCGCCGCGCCTGCGGGCCGAGCTGTGGCTCGTCGTCATCGTGGCCACGTCGATCGTGGTGATCGTGCTGGTGTCGGTCCTGCGATCCGGCGATTCGTTCGATCGCACCGCGGCGGTGACCCGGGCGGTCGAGAGCAGCGCCGGTCGTCTCACCCGCAGCGAGGCCGAGTGCTACGTCGACGCGGTGCACGAGCAGCTCGGCGGCCGCTACCTGACCGCGGATGCCTCCATCCCCGACGACGTGGCCGCCCGGATGACCTCGATCCGGGTCGACTGCGTCGGGGTCACCAACCTCGGGGTCACGACCACCGTCGACCCCGCCCTCGATCCCACGGGCACCGCGTCGCCCTCGACCGAAGCGGGGAACCTCCCGCGCCACCACGGCGACGACCCGACCCTCGACGCCCTCTACGACCAGTGCGCACTCGGCTCGGGTCAGGCTTGCGACGACCTGTTCAGCCTGTCGCCGGTGGGCTCGGAGTACGAGTCGTTCGCCGTCACCTGCGGCAACCGCACCACCGAGCGCCGCTGCGCCGACGTCTACGTGCTCCCCGAGTCGACCACCACGGTCGCGCCGGTCGTCCCGCCGGCCGACTCGCCCGTCACCGGCCCGCCCGTGCCCTGAACCCTGTTCGGGTCCACCGGGCCGGCCGAGCGGCACGGCCCACGGGGCTGACCGGGCCGGCCTCGGGCATGCTGGCCCGATGCGATTCACGATCTTCGGAGCCGGAGCCATCGGTGGCGTCATCGGTGGCCGTCTGTTCGAGTCGGGCCACGACGTGCAGCTCGTGGCCCGGGGCGCGCACGCCGAGGCCATCCGCCGCGACGGCCTGACCGTCCGCTCGCCCGACGGTGATGTCACGGTGCCCGTGCCGGTGGTCGACAGCTCGGACGGTCTCGAGGGTCTCCACCTCGCTCCCGATGATGTGGTGATCGTCGCGGTCAAGAGCGACGCGACCGTGTCGGTGATCGATGCCCTCGCCCGGGTGGCTCCACCGTCGATCCACGTCGTGTGCGCTCAGAACGGCGTCGAGAACGAGCGGGTGGCGCTGCGGTCGTTCGCCAGCGTGCTGGCCATGTGCGTGATGATGCCGGCCGAGCACCTCGAGCCGGGTGTGGTGGTGGCCTACTCGTCGCCCATCCCCGGCCTGCTCGACGTGGGTCGGTTCCCCGTCGGGGTCGACGACGTGAGCGAACAGCTCGCGGCGGCCCTCACCGGCGCCGGGTTCGAGTCGATCGCGCGGCCGGACATCATGCGCTGGAAGTACGCCAAGCTGCTGATGAACCTCGGCAACGTCATCGAAGCGGCCTCGGGCATCGAAGGCCGCGGGCTCGAGCTCGCATCGCTCGCCCGCCGGGAGGCCCGGAGGTGCTACGAAGCGGCCGGCGTCGCCTTCGCCTCGGGTGAGGAGGATCGCGAGCGCCGCGGCGACAAGCTCTCCATCGGCGAGATCGACGGCGCGCCCCGTGGTGGGGGATCGACCTGGCAGAGCCTCGCCCGCTCGACCGGTCGCATCGAGACCGACTTCCTGAACGGCGAGATCGTGCTGCTCGGCCGCTTGCATGGCGTGCCGACCCCGGTCAACGAGCGGCTGGTCCGGCTGGGCCATGAGCTGGTCGAGACCGGCGCGTCCCCCGGCTCGATCGACCCCGACGAGCTGGCCGCCCGCCTCGGCGCCTGAGCACCCCAACCCCGAACCCCAACCCCAACCCTCGAACTTGCGTGGATAATCCGGCCGTGGGGCGGATTATCCACGCAAGTTCGGAGGGGGAGGGCCGCTACAGTGCCCCTCCCCACCGGCGCTCGGCCGGTGGTCGGCGCGTGGGCCGGGACGAGGGTGATGACGATGGACGACGCAGCGACGATCGAGCTCGAGGGTGAGCTGGCCGCGCTCGAGCGGGCTCGCCAGGCCGTGGAGGACAAGTTGGCCAAGCTGGCCGGCATCTCGGGCGGCGGGGCCGACGCCGTCGCCGACGAGTACATCGACGCCGTGGTCGCCGGCACGATCGACAAGCTGCAGCACGAGCTGGTGGTGTTCGGTCGCATCGACGACGAGCACGTCTGGCGGGTCGGGCTCTACGGCATCGACTCGGGTGGCGAGCAGCTCGTGATCGACTGGCGGGCCCGCTTCGCCGAGGCGTTCTACCAGGCCGGGTTCGACGACCCGCACGATCTGGTGCGCCGGGTCAGCTACGTCGGCAGCATCGACGACCTCCTCATCGAGGAGTTCGTGACCGGCGAGGTGTCGGGATCGTCGCCGCTGATGGCCGAGCTCTCGCGCAGCCGTGGCGCGTCGATGAAGGCCGCGGTGGCCACCCTGCAGTCCGAGCAGGACCGGCTGGTGCGGCTCGATCCCACCGCCCGGTTGGTGCTCCGCGGGGGACCGGGCACCGGCAAGACGGTGGTGGGCCTCCACCGGGCCGCGCTGGCTGGTCTACAACGACCGCCGGGTCACGGCCGATCGCATCCTCGTGGTCGGGCCGAGCGACCGGTTCCTCAAGTTCGTGTCGGCGGTGCTGCCGACGCTCGGTGAGGCCCGCATCACCCAGACCACGTTCGACCGCCTGCTCGGCCCGCCGAGTGACGCCGGCAGCGACGAGCGCTGGCTGGAGGTGCTCGATGGCTTCGAGGCCTCGCTGTGCCGGCCGGCCGAGCTCAAGGTGGGGCATCGCCGGGTGTACGAGCCCGATGTCCGCGAGCTGATCGAACGGATCGGCAGCCGCAGCCTGCCGTGGCGCGACCGGCGCAAGGTGTTCGTCGAGACCATCGCGGCCCGGCTCGAGCTGCCGGCGGGGATGGTGAGCGACGCCGCGATCGCGGTGTGGCCCCGCATGACGGCCAAGCAGGCGATGGCCAAGCTGCGGAGCCGGGCCACGCTCGAGGAGCTCGACGCCGACGCGGACTTCGTCGACGCCTGGATCGCCTCGGACCGCAAGGTCGGCGACGGGGCGCTGGTCGACGAGGTGCGGGCTCGCTTCGAGGGCGTGCCGGCGCGGTACGCCCACGTGATCGTCGACGAGGCCCAGGACCTGACCCTGTTCCAGCTGCGGGCCATGATGCGCCGGGCCGAGGGGGTCACGCTGGTCGGCGACGATGCACAGCGGCGGCGGGCCAGCGGCATCGGGCTGCGGCGGGCGGCCGACCTGCTCGACACCGGGCTCGAGTCGATGGCGACGGCCTACCGCATGTCGGCCGAGATCGCCGACTGGCTCAACGGCTGGGCCGGCGCGCACGGCATCGACTCGGTCGAGCTGGTCGGCATCCGCCCCACCGGCATCGAGGTGCGGGAGCACACCGACGTGGAGGCGGCCGAGGCGGAGCTGCGCGACCGGTGGCAGAACGTCGCGGTCATCACCGCCGAGGACGTGTGGGTGCACAAGGGCATCGAGTACGACGGCGTCGTGCTGGCGACAGCGGGCATGACCCCGGCCGAGGTCTACCTCGGCGCCAGCCGCGCCGCCCACCAGTTGGTCCTCGTCTGACGGCGACGTCCGAGTGGGACCCGGCGCCGCGTCACGGTGAACGGTGCTGCACCCGTGGTGTGCCTGGGCGTTCATCGTGGCGAGCGAACGGCGGACGCTGCTAGACACGCGACCATGGCCCCGAGGAGCAGCTCATCTCCCACCGCGACCTTCACGGCCACGCTCGAGACCAACGGCAAGACGGCCACCGGCATCGAGGTGCCGGAGTCGGTGGTCGAGCAGCTGGGCAAGGGCAAGAAGCCACCGGTGACCGTGACGATCGGGGAGCACAGCTACCGCAGCACCGTGGCGGTCATGGGCGGTCGGTTCCTCCTGCCGGTGAGCGCCGACAACCGGACCAAGGCCGGCATCGCCGCCGGCGACCAGGTCGAGGTCACGCTGGTGCTCGACGAGGCTCCCCGCCAGGTCGTCGTCCCGGACGACTTCGCCGCCGCACTGGTCGGCGACCCCGCGGCCAAGGCGTTCTTCGAGGGCCTCTCGTTCAGCCAGCAGCGCTTCCACGTCGACTCGATCGAGGGCGCCAAGACCGCCGAGACCCGCCAGCGTCGCATCGAGAAGTCGATGGGCCTGCTCAGCCAGCAGAAGGCCCGCTGAACCGGCCCGACGGCACCAGGTCGATGCGCATGGCCACCCGATCGGCGGGATCGAGGCCGTGCCTGGCCTCCTCGGCCATCAGCAGTCGCAGCTCGGGACCGATCTCCTCGTCGGACAGCACGACGAAGCCCAGGTGCTCGTAGAGCGGTTGGTTCCACGGCACGTGGGCGAACGTGGTCAGCGTCAGCCCGGTCCGGCCGGCCGCAAGCCCCCAGCGGTGCACCTGATCGAGCAGCAGGCGGCCGACGCCGGCCCCCTGCCGGTCAGGCCGCACGCTGATCTGCTCGAGGTGCGCCTGGTCGTCGACCACGTCCGCGATGGCGTATCCGATCACCACGCCGTGGTCTTCGGCGACCCAGCTGCGTCCGTCGCCCGCGTAGGCAGCCAGCTCGTCGACGGCCGTCGGATCGTGATCGGCCACGAAGCCCAGCCCGACGTCGCGGAACCGCTCACCGGCCTCCAACTCGATGGCCTGCAGCGCGGGACCGTCCTCTGGCCGCCCTGCCCGAACGCTCACCGTCATCCGCTCATCCTCTCAGCCCGACCCACCGCTGAACCTGTCACGGATAGGTGCCGCTTCGGGCGGCGTGGGGTGACAGGTTCGTCTCAGGACAGGTCGGGCCAGCGGTTCGGGCCGGGGCGGCGACGCTTGGGGCCACGGTCACCGAGGGCCCAGGTGCGCCGCCACGCGCCGAGTTCGCCGGGCCCCTGCAACGACGGGGACTCCTTGGCGTGCGCCCGCTTGCGGGCCTCGTACCAGTCGGTGGCGTCCTCGTCGGCGAGGGCGGCGACCTCGGCCTCGATGCGGGCCCCGAACTTGCGGGAGTCCTCGCCCTCGGCCGGGCGCAGCGGTCGGCCGAACGTGAGGGTGGTGGGCGACGGGGCCGGGATGGTGCGGCCCTTGCGCAGGATGCGGCCGGTGCCCTCGACGTGGATCGGCACGACTGGCACGTCGCAGCGCAACGAGAGGTAGGCGGCACCGCCGCGGAACGGCTGGCCCCAGCCATCGGGGCTGCGGCCACCCTCGGGGAAGATCAACATGCTCCAGCCGTCGTCGAGCAGCTCGGCGGCGTCGTCGGCCGACTTGCGACCGATCTTCTGCCGCTCGATGGGGATGGCGCCGATGACGAGGGCCGACAGCGGTGCGGTGACCTTGTTGCCGAAGAAGTAGTCGGCTGCGGCGACGACGAACATGTGGTGGCGCCACGGCTCGGGGATGGTCGACAGCACGAGCGGGGTGTCGATGTGGCTGTGGTGGTTGGCCGCGAAGATGGCCGGGCCCTCGAGGTCGTGCAGCCGGTCGAGGCCGCGGATGGTCGGCGAGGCCAGCGCCTGCATGGCCGGCCGCACCAGTCCCTGCAGCACGAGCACGCGGGCGACGCGGGCCGGGTAGCGGCGGGCCCAGTCGGTGTCGTAGTCGGCGCCGAGCGTGCTCTTCTTCTTGGGGAGCACGACCGACCCGGGCACGGGCTGGGGGCGCAGGGGGAACGGCAGCCGGCGCATGGCGGAGGCCGCGGTGTGGCGCGACGCCATCGTGACGGTCGAGCGATTGACCGGGACCCGCCGGATGAGGTCCTTGGCCGATCGCGAGATCCCCATCGGCCCCGATCCGGGGAGCGGCGAGCTGGTCACGTCACGTCCGCCATGAGGATCGGCGGGTTGTGGAGGTGCGTGATCGAGGCATCGCGCCCGACCGTGTCCGACGCCATCTCGAGCGCGTCCTGCAGGGTCGATGCCGGCTTGAAGCCGAGCCGCCGGACGGCCCGCACGTCGCCGCCGACGATGATCACCTGGCCCAGGTGCTGCATGGCGTGCGCCCCCCAGTACCACATGTAGAACGGGTGGACGCCGTGGTAGGCGTAGCTGGTGCGGTAGAGGTGGCGGTACCACTCGTCCTCGGCGAACTGCTGCTCGTACTTGGCCTCGATGCACCAGCGGGTCGGTGGTCTCGGAGAGCACCTGCTCGAAGAAGTCGATGTAGCTCGGGTGGTGCACCGGGTGGAACTCCCACGGCGTGGGGTGGCTCATGATGAGCACGCCGCCCTCGCGCACCGGCGGCTTGCCCCGGTAGAGGTTGAAGAAGTAGCCGAGCCCGAGGCACATCACGAGGATCGGGTTCATGATCGAGTTCACGTTGTAGGGGCAGATGTAGGGCAGCCCCATCGTGAGGATGTCGGTCTGGCCCTCGACCGGCACGAGGTGCTGCTTTAGCACGTTGGCCGTGGTGAGCTCGTGCACGGCCTCGACCTCGCCGGCCTGCACCGACGTCAGCTGGTGCGGCGCCCGCTAGGCCTGGAAGATCGACCGGCGCGAGCGGGCCGACATGCGGTCGAGCCCGGCCTTCATGGCCGATGAAGCGTCAGGCGGTCCTCGGTGTTCCACTCCCACTCGCGCTTCTGCAGCACGGCCATGGGACCCTCGGTGCCGAACACGTTGTTGTTGATGGTGGTCTCGATCTGGAAGACCTTGACGCCCGAGTCCTTCAGCACCTTGCCCATGCGCCAGTTGGACGAGTGCAGCTCGCTGTGGTGGCGGTCCATGAACGACTTGCTGTGCTGCATGGTCTTGACGTTGTGGTGGTGGCGCAGGCTGCGGTAGCTCGACAGGCCCGGTCGCCGTGCTCTTCCAGCCGCCGTCCATCGACACGAGGTTGATGTTCACGTAGACGAGCAGGTCGCTCTCGGCCGCCCGCTTGTTGATCTCGACCTCCTCGCCCTTGTCGGTGGCGCCGAGGAAGGCGAGGTTGTCGGGGTCTTCGGCGTCGTGGTTGTAGAGCAGGCCGTGGGGGGCGAAGGCGTCGTAGACGCGGTCGCCGACGGCGTGGCGCAGCTCGTCCTCGGTCATGCGGCGGTGCAGGGCGAGGGCGGCGATCAGGTGGACGTCGTCGACCCCGGCCGCGGCGGCCAGGTCGAGCACCTGCTCGATGACCCGCTGGCGGATGTCGGGTCGCTTCATCGGCGGCAGCGGCAGCGAGATGTCGTCGAACGCGATGGTGAGCTTCATGCCCGGACGCAGCAGCGCGGGCAGCGGCTCGCTGTCGCCGGTGGGGTTGACCAGCGCGTCGTGGATGGCGCCGTCGATGTCGTCGAGCGGCTCGAGCGGCTCGCCCGGGTAGATGATCCGCGAGCGGCCCGGCGGCAGCTTCTCGAGCTGGAACTGCTCGCCGTGGTGGAACAGGACCGGCGGCGTGGACCGATCGACGTCGAGGACGAATCCGGGTCTAGGCACGGGTGCGCTCTTTCTCATCACGGAGGTCGAAGGCGATCTTCACCGCGCCTCGGGAGCCGGCCGTCGGCGGCGTGGGCGATGGCGTCGGTGAAGCGGGCGAGGGGGTAGGTGGCGGTCACGAGGCGACCGAGGTCGGCCGCCTCGACCAGCTCGAAGGCGAGGTCGAAGGTGCGGGCGGTTCGAGGTGTGCCGCCGCCGGCGGGATCGGCGCCCACGATCTCGGTGCCGTAGGCGTAGGCGCCGGCGAGGGTGATCTCGCGCTGCCACAGGCCCGTGAGGTCGACGTGCACGTGGCCGGGCATGCCGACCATGGTGATGCGGCCCTTCGGTCGCACGACGGCGAGGCTCTCGGTCAGGCTGGCCTCGCTGCCGACGCAGTCGATGACGGCGTCGGCGCCGCCGGTGAGGCGATCGATGTGGCCGTCGCCGAGGGCGAGCGAGCCGGTGGTGCGGCGCACGGCCCGCTTGAGCTCGGCCGGCTCGACCACGATGGTGGCGCCGAGCGACAGGGCCAGCTCGCGCTGCACCGGGTGCTTGGCCACCGCGACGACGGTGCCGGCCTGGGTGAACCGGCGCAGGGCGGCGATGGTGAGCAGCCCGAGCGTGCCGGTGCCGAGCACGACGACGGTCTCGTCGATGCCGTCGCCGATGGCGGCGAGGGCGCCGTGCACCGCGCAGGCGGTGGGCTCGACGATCACCGCGGCCTCGTCGGACATGCCGGCCGGCACGACGTGGAGCTGGCTGGGGTGGGCGACCATCTGGGTCGACCAGCCGCCACCGGTGTCGCAGCAGAAGCCGGTCTGCAGGCCGGGCTCGAGCTCGCCGAAGGCGATGCGCTCGCAGTTGCCGAGGTCGCCCCGCGCGCAGGCCGGGCACACGGGCGAGATGTTGCGGGTGACGCAGCCGAGCACCGGCTCGAGCACGACCCGGTCGGTGCCGTCGGTGCCCTCGCGGTCGGCCACGACCTCGTGACCGGGCACGAACGGGAACGACACGATCGGCTCGAAGTAGCGCGACGACGTGCCGTCGATGGTGCCGAGGTCGCTGCCGCAGATGCCCGACAGGCGGGGCCTGATGCGGACCCAGTCGGGACCGGGCAGGGCTCGGGCGGGTCGACGTCGCGCAGCCGCAGCGGGCCGACCCGGGCCCCCGAGCCGGGCACGACCCGACCGGCGGCGACGGCGGCCGCGTAGCGGGGCACGTTGCGCTCGAAGCGGAGAGCCTTCATCGGGGGCTCCCCAGGGCCCGTGACACGAGCGGGTTGGCCAGGCCGCCGTGCTTGCGGCGACGCTCGCCGATCGGCACCAGCACCCGGGGCGCGCCGGGCGACTTCGTCCACTGCTCGACGAGCCAGCCGCGCTTGCGGGCCAGGGCCGCGAGGCGGGTCTCGGGGTTGACGGCCACCGGGAAGCCGACCGCCTCGAGCATGGGCAGGTCGCTGGTGGAGTCGGCGTAGGCGACGGACTCGCGCAGGTCGAGGTCGTTGGCGGCGGCGAAGTCCATCAGCGCCTGGGCCCGCGTCTCGCCGGTGGGCGGCACGTCGCGCGAGCTCGCCGTTGTAGGTGGTCCCTTGCGGCCGGCGGCCTCGTTGACGCCGAGCTCGGCGCACACGATGTCGTCGAACAGCGGCCGCAGCGGCTCGATCACGAAGTCGAGGGCGCCGGTGATGAGCACGGTGCGGTGGCCGAGGCGTCGGTGCTCGCGGACCCGCCGGATGGCCGCCGGGAAGGACTTCGACGAGGATCAGCTCGGTGAACATCTCGGCCGCGTCCTCGCGGATCTGGTCGACCGGGGCGCCGTCGTAGCGGCGGTAGAAGAGGCGCAGGAAGTCGCTGCGGTCCTTGCGGTCGAGGGCCAGCAGCGACGGCCCCTCGGCCAGCGTCTTGGCCACGAAGCGCAGACGCTCGTCGCGGGGGAGTCGGCGGGTGGCCAGCCACGAGTACGACGCCACCACGTTCGACGCGATGAGCGTGTTCTCGAGGTCGAAGGCGGCGAGGTGCCGCTCGGGTGACGAGCACCTGGCCTGCGGAGCCGCTCGGCTCGCGGGTCGGCCCGGTGCGGGCGCCGGGCGTGCTCTTCACCCGGCCGTGCTCGACGACCGACGGCAGGTGGATCTCGGTGACGTAGCGGTCCCAGTCGATCGAGCGCGGGTCGAAGTTGAACTCGGCCTGGTCCTCCGGGGTCTGGCGATCCCACAGGGCGATGCAGCCGGTCGAGCGCCGTAGACCGCCTCGCACTCGGCGTAGGCGCCGTAGAGCTCGACGTAGCCGAGGGCCCGCTCGATCTCCTCGCGGCGCTCCTCGACGGTGGCGCTCAGCTCGGCCTGCTTGCCGCGCAGCGGCAGGTTGCTCAGCACCTTCTCGGCCCGCTCGAGCCAGGTCTTGGCCGATTCGAGCTGGCCCTGCACCCGACCGCGGCCGGGGAACGACCACTCCGGCACCACGATGGGCTGGCCGTCGTTGTCGTAGAGCGGGTGCTCCTTGAACCAGGTGCTGGTGAGGTTGACGAGCCGCCGGTAGCGCAGCGCGTTCTCGGAGCCGGACGCGACCTGCACGACCTGGGGCACGGCCTTGCCGGTGTCGGGGTCGGTGTCGGGCCCGTCGGCGGCGACGGCGATGATGGCCGACGACGACCAGGTCGACGGGGATGACGTCGACGATGCCCTCGGGCACGCCGGGGAACTCCTTCAGCAGGCCGCGGGCGTAGGAGATGATCACCGGCTCGGCCATGCGGAAGCCGCGGATCCAGCCCGGTCGGGGCTCGGCCAGGGCCGACTCGATGATCGACGGCCGCACGATGCTCACGGGCACGCTGCCGTGGGTCTCGATGCAGAGCCCGCTCGCCGAGCGCCTTGGTGTAGGCGTAGGCGTCGGGCCAGCCGAGCGAGGTGGCCCGGGCGATGCCGGCCTCGACCAGCCGGTCGCCGACCCAGCGCGAGCGCAGCTGCTCGGTCTTCGATGCCAGCGCCGGGGTGCCGGCCGCGCCCAGCTCGTGGCGGGCCGCGGCACGGAACTCGGCGAGCTTCTCGGGCGAGCGGCTCTCGGCCTCGGCGTCGCTGCGGGCCCGACGGGCACCCTCGACCTCGCGCCGCCAGTCGATGTCGACCGAGAACGGGTCGTCGGTGACCATGATCTCCGGCGCCGAGCCGCGACGGTTGCCGGCGACGTAGCAGGTGGACACGGCGACGAGGTGGGGCGTGACCCCGAGGTCCTGCAGCGTGGCGGCGATGCGGGTGGGGCCGAGGAGGTTGACCTCGACCGCGCCGTCGAGCGGGCTGTCGAACGACACCGTGGCCGCCGAGTGGATGACGATGTCGCAGCTCGCCAGCGTGGCCCGGCCGGCCTCGTCGAGGCCCAGGCCGTCGGTGCTGACGTCGCCGGCGACGGCCGACACCCGGCGGGCGGTCATCTCGGCGTAGCCGTCCTTGCCGAGTTCGGCGCGGAGGCGGTCGAACGCGTCGTTCTTGAAGATCTCGCGGGCGACGCGCTGCTCGACGGTCGACCGCTTGCCGGGCCGGACGAGCAGCACGATCTCGCAGTCGGGCACGCCGCGGAGCAGGCGCTCGAGCAGGGCGGTGCCCAGGAACCCGGTCGTTCCGGTGATGAAGATGCGCTTCCCGGCGAGGGCGTCGGCGATCACCCCCCTGTTCTAGCAAACATCCTCTACCATTCGGTAGATGACGACCCGGGAGCGAGTGCTGGCGGCGGCCCTGGCCTCGTTCGGGGGCCGGGGCTACGAGGCCACGTCGCTCGACCAGCTGGCGGTCGAGCTCGGCATCCGCAAGCAGACGATCCTCTACTACCACCCCTCGAAGGCGGAGCTGCTCGACGCGGTGATCGACCTGAGCTCGGCCGAGCTGGCCGCCACCCTCGAGGACGCGCTGGCCGATGCCGGCGACGGCTGGGCGCGGGTCGAGGCCATCATCCGCTCGGTGTTCCGGCTGGCCCTGCGCCGGCCCGAGCTGCTCGGCGTGCTGCGCGAGGTCAGCCGGCTCGGCCCGCCCGCGGCCACCCGCCTCACCGAGAACCTCGAGCCGCTGGTGAAGCGGGCCCGCGAGTTCCTCGAGGCCGAGATGGAGGCCGGGCACATGCGCACCACCGACTCACGGCTGCTGCTGCTCTCCGTCTACTCGACGGTGCTCGGAGTGGCGACCGAGGTCGAGGTCCTGCGGGCCGTCGGCATCGAGCCGACCCTGCGGTCGATGGTGATCCGCCGCCGCGAGCTGCTGCGCTTCCTCCACTCCGCCCTCGTCGTCGACGAGGCGGCCTGACAGCGGGACCCCCGATCCCCGGCCTGTCTGAAGGCTCGAGCTGGCCGTAGGGGTCAGTCCCGTCCTTCAGAATCGGCCCGACCGGTGCTGGGGCCGGGACCGCGGCTCGACCGGCTCCGTCTTCGAGCGGAAGGTCTTGCGCTTGGCGGGGCGCTTCCAGAACAGGACGGCGTCCTCGGTGCGGTGCGCCAGCTCGTCGTGGTCGACGTCGGGCGTCACCGCCTCGAAGGTGTAGCGGGACGCGCCGACCAGCTCCCAGCCCTGGAGGTAGCGGTCGGCCATGATCTGGCCGGCGTTGAGCTCGTCGGGGTCGGACAGGGCGTCGATGCCGTACTCCCAGCGACGGCGTGGTGGCGAGGACCGGCGGAAGGCCAGCTCGTGGCGGACGATGCGACCCCGGATGGGCGCTCCGGTCGCGTCGTGCAGGGCGTCGCTCGGCACGAGCACCGAGCGGTGGGCGCTGACGAGCTCCCAGCCGTCGGAGCTGCGTCGCACCAGGTCGGCGAGCAGCTGGTTGAGCGTCTCCGGCTCGTGGGAGTTCAGCCCGCAGGCCGAGTCCCGGACGACGATCTCCTCGACGACGAGCTCGAAGTCCTCGGGCGGAGGGCCGACGGAACCGGGCATGGGGCGCAAGCTACCCCGCCCGAACCGCCTCCCGTCCAGGACGCGCCACCGGCGCCGCCACGAGGTGGCGGCGCCGGCGGCGGTGTGGGTGGGGGATCGAGGATCAGGACGTGGTCGTGGTGGTGCTCTCACCGGACCCGTCGGCGGGAGCGTCGCCGTCAGGGCCGTGGGGGCCGTGACCGCCGGGGCCGCCGGGGCCGCCGGCGGGGCGGACGTTGTTCACCATGTCGGTGACGCGCTGGACGACGTCGGCCTTCCTGGCGTCGGCTTCGGCCTGCGTGATCTCGCCGCTGGTCACCTCGGCGTCGATGTGGGCGTTGGCGTCGGCGACGAGGGCATCGATGACGACCTGGACGTCCACGCCCTTGTCGGCCGCCACCTGGGCGATGGTCTGGCCGGACTCGAGCGCGGTGCGCAGATCGGCCTCGGTCATGCCCAGGGCGGTGGCGGCGGCCGAGAGGTTCCGGCCGGGTCCGCCGTGGTGGCCACCGCCGTCGGCGGGTCGGGCGTCGGCCAGGGCCTGGGCCACCGCGTCGGCCTGGGACTGGTCGATCGTGCCCTTGCCGACGAGGCCGTTGAGGGCATCGGTCACCCACTGGGGGGCGACGGCGGACGTCGCCGACGAGGCCGCGGAGGCCGCGCCGGGCACGAGCACGACGGCGCCGGCGGCACCTCCGACGAGCAGCGAGGCCGAGAGGGCGGCGGCTGCGAGCTTCTTGCGCATGATCTGGATCCTTTGATCGTTGGTCCGAGGGGTCGGATGCAGTGGGTCACCTTCGCGGCCCCAGGTGGGAGGACCCTGTGCCGAAAGTAAGAGCTTGGTCAGAAGTGGCGCGGCACCGCGGACGGCGGCGGCCGGGTGCACCGGCCGGCATCGCGGGCACAATGACCCGATGACCGCTCCCGCCTTCGTGCTCGACCCGCTGATGGATGCCGCCGAGGCCGAATCGATGGTGCGGCTGTGCGAGGACTTCGCCGGCTACGGCCTCTACGTCACCGAGCGCAGCGACGCCGACTTCGCTCCGGAGCTGGCCCAGCGCTACGACGCGGCGGCCAACTACGTGCGCACCGGCGGTCGCTTCGGCCGGCGCGAGCCGGCCGCGACCCTGGCGCTGCGCACCAACTACCTGCGCGAGAGCTACGCCTACGGCGACGAGCGCTTCGCCCCCGGCATCGAGCGCTTCCTCCACCACGAGGCGCTGCTCGACGCGGCCCGCCGGCTCTACGACCGCCCGGTCGTCGAGCCGGCCATCGCCTACGCCAACATCCTGCTGCCGGGCCAGGAGCTGGCCGTGCACACCGACGTGCCCGAGTTCCGCGGCGCCAACCGCAAGCTGTTCCCGCAGTGGCTGATGGTGGTCATGCACCACTCGGGCCTGTTCGACCGCTGGCGCATGCCGATCGCCACCGGCATCGCCTACTTCTCGCCCGAGGGGGTCGGTGGTCCCGAGGGCGGCGAGCTCGCCTACTGGCCCGACGGGCGCCGACGGCCGAGCCGAGCGTGCTGCCCGAACCGGCACAACACGGCGATCGTGCTCGACACCGACTCGGTCTTCCACGGCGTCGACCGCGTCGGCACGGTCGACACCGAGCCGTACCCGCGTCCGGCCCGGCAACGTGCTCGAGTTCGACGGCGTCGCGCTGGGTGCTGCGACCCGAGGCCGGCGTCGCCGAGGTGCTCGCCGCGCTTCGGGTGGGACGAGATCCGCTTCTCGGTGTCGTGGAAGGCCTACTGCTTCGCCGACGAGGCCGAGCGCGACGCCTGGCGCACCCACGCCGACGACCTCGACCTCGACGTGATCCTGGCCGAGCTGGTCACCGACCTGCGGGCGCGCGGCGTGCTCACGGTCGACGAGCTGTCCGAGCGCGACCTGGCCCTCATGCTGATCGACACCTACGAGCAGTTCCCGCAGCCCACGCCCCTCGGCTGATCCGTTCGCTCGATCGGGTCGGGCCGGCTCAGGCGCCGGCGGGCACGTCGACCCGGGTCGCCTCGATGCGGCCGCTGCGCAGGCCGACCGTCTTGGCCGGGTCCGACGAGTCGGCGGTGCAGATGTAGAGCGTGCGACCGTCCGCGCCACCCAGCACGCAGGCGTAGGCGCCGCGGCCGGTGGGGATCCAGTCGACCGGGCCGGCGCCCTCGATCACCCGCATGACGCCGCCGTTGATGGGATCGGCCACCCAGATCGCGCCGTCGGCGTCGAGGCAGATGCCGTCGGGAACGTTCGGTCGGAGGTCGGCCCACACCCGGCCGTTGCCGAGCGAGCCGTCGGGCTGGATGGCGTAGGCCGAGAGCCGTTGCCCGAACGACTCGGCGACGACCAGCGTGTGGCCCCCGTCGGTGATGACCGACCCGTTGGGGAACAGCAGCTGCTCGATGGCGACCCAGGCCTCGCCGTCGGGTTCGACGCAGACCAGCGTGGTGCTGGTGGGTTCGGCCCCGGCGTCGATGTCGAACCCGTAGTTGCCGATGTAGGCCCGGCCCTGGGCGTCGACGACCATGTCGTTGCAGTGGAAGGGGGCGAGGTCCGACAGGTCGGCCACCTCGACCAGGCCGCCCGGGTCGAGCCGCAGGAGCTTGCGTTCGGTGACCGACACCACGAGCAGCCGCCCGTCGGGCAGCCAGCCGAGGCCGGCCGGCATGTCCGTGGTCTCGACGATCACCTCGGACCGGCCGTCCTCGGTGACCGCCATCACCTTGCGATCGTGCATGTCGGAGAACCACAGCCGACCGTCGTGCCACCGGGGGCACTCGGGGAACGCCAGGTTGTCGAGGACGGTGCTCAGGGTGTGGTCGGGCAAGGTGGGCTCCGTGGGTGGCTCAGTCGTGCCGTCGCCGTGAAGCGCGGCGATCGTATCGTTCGATCGCCAGGCGGATGAGCTCGTCGATCAGGTCGGGGTACGCAAGACCCGTCGCTTCCCACATCTTCGGAAACATCGAGATCGGAGTGAAGCCCGGGATCGTGTTGATCTCGTTGACGAGCAGCCCCCGGCCCCCTTCCTCGTAGAAGAAGTCCACCCGCGCCATGCCCTCGCAACCCAACGCACGGAAGGCCCGGACGGCCATGGCGCGCAGCTCCTCGGTGACCTCGGGCGGGAGGTCGGCCGGGATGATGAGCTCGGCGGTGCCGCTCTGGTACTTGTCGGCGTAGTCGTAGAACTCGGCGCCGGGGCGGATCTCGCCGGGCAGCGAGGCCCGGGGGTCGAGGTTGCCCAGCACCGCGCACTCGATCTCGCGGCCGTCGATCGACTCCTCGATCACGAGGGACTCGTCGTAGCGCAGGGCCAGCTCGATGGCGGCGTCGAGCTCGGCGCGGTCGTGGGCCTTGGTGACGCCCACCGACGAGCCCATGTTGGCCGGCTTCACGAACATCGGGTAGCCCAGCTCGCGCTCGAGCCGGACGATGGTGTCGGGACCCAGGTCGGGCTCGAGCACGGCGACGTGCTTCGACTGGGGGATGCCCTTGGCCGCGAACACCTCCTTGGCCATCGCCTTGTCCATGGCCAGCGCCGAGGCCAGCACGCCGCATCCGACGTAGGGCACACCGGCCAGCTCGAGCAGACCCTGCACGGTGCCGTCCTCGCCCAGCGGGCCGTGCAGCAGCGGGAACACCACGACCTGCTCGTCGTCGGCCTGGGCCAGCGCCCTGGCCGGCTCGGTCGGCTCACCGCTGGTGGGCAGCCCGTCGGGCAGCGCGTCGGGCCCGGAGGCGAGGGCCCGGGTGGCGTCGTGGGCCAGCACCCAGCGGCCGTCCTTGCCGATGGCCACCGGCGAGACGTCGTAGCGCTCCGGGTCGGTGGCCGCGATCACGTGGCGGGCGGTCACGAGCGACACCTCGTGCTCGGCCGACTGCCCCCCGTAGAGCATCACCAACCGGATGCGGGGGCGGGGCGGAACAGGGACGTCGGCCATGGCCGAGGACCGTACCCGGCCCGGCCCCCATGCGAAATCTGTGCACGGATCCACGACATGTGTCGATCAGTGCACAGATTTCGGGGAGGCGGGCGGGCGATCGGGACACAATGCCGGGATGGCTGATGATCCCGCGCTCTGGTCCACCACCCGGCAGGCGGAGGCGATCCGCTCGAGGCAGCTCTCGAGCCGCGAGCTGCTCGACGTGTTCGAGGCGCGCATCGGGCGGCTGAACCCGGCGGTCAACGCCGTCGTCACCCTCGACCTGGAGCGCGGCCGGGCGGCGGCGGCCGCAGCGGACGACGCCACGGCGAGCGGCGACGTGACCGGGCCGCTGCACGGTCTGCCGATCACCATGAAGGACGCGCTGGCCGTGCGCGGGATGCGGTCGACCGGCGGTGCGGTCGAGCTGGCCGACCACGTCCCCGACGCCGATGCCGACGTCGTGGCTCGCGTGCAGCGCGCGGGAGCGTTCGTCTTCGGCAAGACGAACGTCCCGCGCTGGAGCGGGAACCTGCAGACCTACAACGAGATCTTCGGGACGACGAACAACCCGTGGGACCTCGAGCGGGTGCCCGGCGGGTCGTCGGGCGGCGCGGCCACGAGCGTGGCGCTCGGGTTCACGGCCTTCGAGGTCGGTACCGACATCGGGGGCTCGATCCGCGTGCCGTCGGCGTACTGCGGGGTCACCGGCCACAAGCCCAGCTTCGGCCTGGTGCCGACCGGCGGCTACCTCGACCACGCGACCGGCGGCTTCACCGAGCCCGACGTCAACGTGCACGGGCCCATCGCCCGATCGGTCGACGACCTCGATCTGCTCCTCGGGGTGCTGGCCGGCCCCGCTCCCGACCGGGCCCGGGCCTGGCGGGTCGAGCTGCCGCCGCCGCGTCACGACGCCGTCGCCGACTACCGCGTGGCGCTCTGGCCCGATGACGCCGCCTGCCCGGTGAGCGCCGACACCGTCGCCGCGGTCGAGGCGGCCGGGCAGGCCCTGGTCGACGCCGGCGCCGTGGTCGACCGGGCGGCGCGCCCGGACATCGACGCCGACGCGGCCGCGCGCCTGGGGCTCGGCCTGGTGGGCGCGGCCGTGACCCCGTCGATGTCCGATGCCGAGTTCGGCTTCGTCGAGGCGATGGTGGGCGACCCGAACCTGTCCGAGGCCGACGCCCAGACCGTCGCCGCCTATGCCTCGAACCACCGCGCCTGGCTGGCCATGGATCGGGAGCGGGCCCACATCCGCCGAGCGTGGGCGGCGTTCTTCGAGCACCACGACGTGCTCGTGTGCCCGGTGATCGCCAGCCCGCCGTTCGCGCACCAGCACGCCGGGTCGATGGCCGATCGCATGCTCGACATCGACGGCACCTCACGGCGCTACTCGGAGCTGCTGTGGTGGAACATCCTCGTGGGCATGGCCTACCTGCCGTCGACGGTGGTGCCGGCCGGGAGAACCGCCGACGGCCTGCCGATCGGCGTGCAGATCGTCGGCCCCTACCTCGAGGACCGCTCGACCATCGCGGTGGCCCGGGCCGTGAGCGAGCGCCTCGGCGGCATCGAGCCGCCACCACTCGCGAGGGGCTGACCTCCCACTAGCGTCCCCGCCATGGAGATGTGGGCCCGCGAGATCGCCGAGGTCACCGGCGGTCGCCTGGTCGGGCCGGACCTCGCCGTGCGCGGGGCGGCCATCGACAGCCGTGAGCTCGCCGACGGGCAGCTCTTCGTGCCGATCATCGACGCTCGCGACGGGCACGAGTTCATCGGCGCCGCCGTCGAGCGGGGTGCCTCGGCGTTCCTGACGTCGCGGTCGGTGGCGGGGCCCGACGTCGACGTCGCCGCGATCGAGGTCCCGGACACCGCCGGAGCGCTGCTCGCGCTGGGCCGGCACGCCCGCTGGCGCATCGGGGCGGTGCCCGGGTTCGCCGCGGTGGTGGGCATCACCGGGTCGGTCGGCAAGACCACCACCAAGGACCTGCTGCGCGCCGCGCTGGGCGAGACCTTCCCGACCGCGGCGAGCGTGCGGTCGTTCAACAACGAGCTCGGCGTGCCGCTGACGCTGCTCAACGCACCTGATCGCACCGAGGTGACCGTCGTCGAGATGGGGGCCCGGGGCGTCGGGCACGTCGGCATGCTGTGCGACATCGCCCTGCCCACGGTGGGCGTGGTCACCACGGTCGAGATGGTGCACACCGAGATGTTCGGCGACCTGGCCGACGTGGCCGAGGCCAAGGGTGAGCTGATCGAAGCCCTTCCGGCCGACGGCGCGGCGGTGCTCAACGCCGACAACCCGCTGGTCGCGGCCATGGCCGATCGCACCTCGGCTCGCATCCTGCGGTTCGCGGGCGCGGGCCCGGGCGCGGGTCGGGTGCCGGTCGACGTGTGGGCCGAGCAACTCACGATCGACGCTGATCTGCGTCCGATGTTCCGGTTGCACAGCCCGTGGGGCGAGATCGGCGTGCACCTCGGTGTGCGGGGCGGGCACAACGTGGCCAACGCGCTGGCGGCGGCGGCCGCCGCGCTGGTGGTCGGCGTGCCCCTCGACGCGGTGGCCGAGGGCCTGGGACGAGTGGAGATGTCGCCCTGGCGCATGGACCTGCAGACCACGCCCACCGGCGTCCGCGTGCTCAACGACGCCTACAACGCGGGCCCGGCGTCGATGGCCGCCGCGCTCCGCTCGCTCGACGCCCTCGACGCGACCCATGCGGTGGCGGTGCTCGGCGTGATGGCGGAGCTGGGGCCGGGCAGCGCCGACGCTCACCGCCGGGTGGCCGACCTGGCGGAGGACCTGGGCGTGCAGGTGATCGCGGTGGCCGCCCCCGACTACGGACCGGCCGCCGACCACGTCACCGACATCGACGAGGCCCGGGCCCTGCTGCACGCCGGCGGCCCGCTCGGGCCCGGGCACGCGGTGCTGGTGAAGGGCAGCCGGGTCGCCGGCCTCGAACGGCTGGCGGCGCTACTGCTCGACGGCGACTGAGCGGTCGCGCACGTCGGCGTAGGGGATGAGCAGCATCGCGATCGCCGCTCCGGCCAGCATCACCGCGGTGACCGACGTGGCCTCGACCAGGGGGCCGCTGGCGAAGGCGGCCAGTGACACCGTGCCGCCGAAGGCCATCACCCACAGGGCCATGACCCGGCCGCGGACCTGCTCGTCGAGGCGGATCTGCAGCACCGTGGCCAGGGCGGTGACGGTGGCGAAGTAGAAGAACCCGACCACCACGACGATCGGGTAGGCCAGCGCCGGCACCCGCACCACCGCGAAGACCGCGAGCGACAGCCCGAAGCCGCCCAGCCCGACGCGGACGATGCGGTCGAGCGATCGCCCCGACAGGAACGTGCCGATCGACAGCGCGCCGATCACCGCTCCCAGCCCGAACGACGCGTAGAGCATCCCGTAGGCCGTGCTCTTCGGGTCGATGCCCAAGTTGTCGTCGGCCAGGGTCGGCATCTGGGTGATGAACATCAGGCAGAAGAGCGAGAACAGCACCATGGTCGTGAGGCAGCGGCCGATGACCCGGTCCTGGCGCGCCACGGTGACGCCGCCGAGGAGGCGCTCGATGCCCGACGGAGCGTTCGGATCGACCACGACCTTCGGGAGCTGCACCGACAGCAGCGCGCCGATGATGAAGAGGTAGCTCACCGCGTTGCCGACGAACACCCACGAGATGCCGTACTGGGCGTAGATCAGGCTGCCGATGACCGGCCCGATCACACGGGACAGGTTCATGTTGACCGAGTTGAGCGAGACGGCGCCGGCGAGGTCCTTCTTGTCGACGAGCTGCGGCACCAGCGAGCCGAACGCCGGCGCGTAGACGGCCTGGCCGATGCCGATGGCGAGGGTGCAGAGGAACAGGCCCACCTTCGACGGATCGGGGAAGTGGGCGATCCACGCGATGGCGAGGGCGAACGCGGTCTGCTCGACGCTGACGATGAGCAGCAGCTTGCGCCGGTCGAAGATGTCGGCGAGGGTGCCGCCGACGGGTGCCAGCACGAGCAGCGGGACGAGCTGGGCGAAGATGATGAGGCTGACGAACGTCGGCGACCCGGTGATCTTGAACGCGAACGCGCCGAGCACGACGTTCTGCATCCAGCTGCCGACGTTCGAGAGGAACGCGCCGAGGTAGACGCGGCGGAACGTGGGATAGGCGAAGGCGGCCCGGGCGGTGCCGGGAGCGAAGGTGCGGTCGCCCTCGAGGAGGGCGTCCTCGGCATCCTGAGCGCTCAGATCGTTGCAGTCCGGCGGCCGTCGGGGCGTGTCCTCGGCCCGGTGGTCGTCGGCGGAGATCGTCACGCGAGAGGTTTCCCTTCGAAGTCGGCCACGCCCCCTGGCCGGCGGCACACGCTTGCCGCCAGGCTAACGGCGGATTGGTTCGATGCACGAACCAATCTTCTCCATTCGAGGTCGCGGCCCTGACGCGATCGTGCCCGCGGTCGCCGCGGGCACGAGCACGTGGTCACACGTGGCTGGAGCTGCCGTCCAGCCTCGGCTCAAGTTGCCGTCCGCCCCATCCTCGTACCGCACTGGTGCGGGCGAACCCGGTGGCGTTTCCCGGTCGACGGGGTGGGCGTCGACCTCGAGCGCATCCGTTCGGTTCGCGAGCTGCGGCGAGGATGTGGCGTCCGGCGTGAACCCGACGGCACCGACCGAGGTCGGGTGCGTACACCGTCGGGGAAGGGGAGCGGGCGGCACCCGTCGGCGTCCGGGCCGCTGGAGGGTGGGCCATCGGGCGTGCCGGTGGGATCAGCAGCGCTCGCTCCCCAGATCAGTCAGGCGGTGAACGCTCGATCTGTCGAAGGTGCCGCACGTACCGACCTCCTTCCGGTCGCTGTCCCACGCGGGGAACTCGTCCGAGGTCGGCTTCCACGATCCTCCCGGCACAGGGGAGTGTCAAGGGTCACGCAACGGCCCACCAGGTGGGCGCGGGTGATCGACGCCGCGACGGCGTCGATCACCCGTCGATCGGTCGGATCAGTGCTGGGCGCGGGCCGGCACCGGCTGCTCCACGACGACCTGGGGCGGGACGACCCGGGCGCCGTCGATGTCGGAGAGGCCGGCGAAGCTGATGGTGGCCCAGTCGTTGTTGTCCGTGAGCACGGTCTTCACGCCGTCACCGTTGAGGTCCAACGACAAGCCGCTGTTCAGCACCCCGTTGTTGTTCCAGTCGATGGCCGACGCCCCGCACACACCGGCGGCCTCGTTCAATGAGCTCTCGTTGAGGGAGATGCGGGTGCCCCTCGAGTAGTCGAGCACCCCGTCCCCGATCGCGTCGCAGGTGGTGTCGATGCCCGGGAACTGGAACTGGTAGTTCATCACCGAGTTGTAGTTGGGCTTGTAGTTCACGTCGACGGTGCCGCCGTGGTGCAGGTTCAGGTTGTGGCCCATCTCGTGCACGATGGTGTTGGCCACGTTGTTGGTCGAGCCGTAGCAGTAGAGCGAGACGATCGTGTCGTCGCCCGGGAGCTCGGCCACGCCGGAACTGTCCGAACCGTTGTAGCGGTGCGGCATGAGCACGTAGTGGAAGTAGCCGTTGCGGTTCGCGGCGAAGTTGGCCGCCTTGAGGTTCAGGAACTCGCTGCCGCCGAAGCCCAGGCCGCTCACGTCGTAGGTCACGTTGATCTGGCCGTCGGCGTCGGCGACGAGGTTGCCGCCCTTGAAGGGGGCGCCCTGGCCGTAGTCGGCGATCAGGTGCACGCCGGTGGTGCCGTCCGGATTGGTCAGGGGCGAGTTGGCGTAGGCCGCCGAGACGGCCGAGATGATCGCCGGGGTGGGCCGGTGGCTGTGGGCCGGGCAGGTGCCAGGATCGGCGTTGTCGTCGAACCAGTCGAACTCCATGGCCAGGTCCTTGTGCGTGGGCTTGGCGCCGAGCTGCGGCAGGTTGAGCCCACCGAGCGTGCCGAGGGTCTCGTCGCCGTCGTTGATGCCGTCGCCGTCGGTGTCGGCCACGTTGGGGTTGGTGCCGGTGTTGCCCTCGTTCACGAAGATGCCGGTGTTGGTCTCGGCCCAGTCGGGCAGCCGGTCGCCGTCGGTGTCGAGGTCGCCGTTGGTGCAGGACTTGGTGCCGGCGACGATGGCCCCGGCGGGGGTCGTGAAGCTGGTGGACAGCCGGCCGAGCACGGCGTAGGTGCCCCCGATGTTGCCGCTCCACTCCGTGCCGCCGCCGTGGTTGCTGTACGCGGTGACCGAGAAGTTGTAGGTGGTGCCCGACGCCAGGCCGGTCATGGTGCAGTTCGTGGCCGGGGCGAGGACGGTGTCGACGACGGTGCCGTCGACCGAGAGCTCGTAGTAGGCGATGGAGTCGCCGGCGTCCTCGTCGAACGCCCCGCTCCAGATCAGCTGCGCGCTCGAGCCGGTGCCGGACGTGGCCACGAGGTGCAGGCCGCCGCCGAACGACGGCAGGCAGGCCGTCGCCAGCAGCGCGAACCCGGCGAACAGCACCAGCCGGGTCGTCGTCGAACCAGGGATCTTCCTCATCGCGTGCCCTCCCAGGCGCCCGTCGTGCGGGAGACGCTAGGCGATGCGGCGCCATGCGTGTGACGGAAAGCGCCGAAACCGGCCACCGAGCGTGACCGGCAGGGGTCACCTCGTCGGATCGATCCGCTCAAGTCGACCGGCGGTGCCGGTCGATGCGGAGGCATGAGCGGTGGGAGCTCACGAGTGCTGACGTGCTCGTCGTGCGGCGCGACGACGAACAACCCGGCCGCGTTCGTTCGGCGGCGCGGTCGTGGATGGTCGATGTCGCTCGTCTGCCACGGGTGCCACGAGGCCACGGAACGTCGGTCGGCGGGGTGGTTCGTGCTGTCGGCCGTGGCGTTCGCCGTGGTCGGGCTCTGGCTCGAGGCGTCGGGCCGGGGCGTGGTCGCGAACGGCACGGGCCGCTCCTACGACTACGGCGCGATCATGGTGTTCTCATCGCTGCTCTACCTCTGCTCCTTCGTGCACGTCGTGCCCCACGAGCTGGGTCATGCCGTCGTCGGACGGGTGGTCGGCTTCCGCGTGCTGCGCATCACGGTGGGCGTCGGCGCGTCGGTCGTCGACGCACGGCTCGGCTCGACGCGGATCGACATCCGGTCGCTGCCCGTCGGGGGCCTCACGGTCGGCACGACGTCGGCGAGACGCGCGCTTCGCCTGCGGCTCTGGCTCTTCACCGCCGGCGGTCCGGCGGCGACGATCGCCGTCACCGCGGTGGCCTGGAAGCTGATGCTGGACCAGGGTGAGAGCAGGGCCGCGTTCGTGCTGGCCGCCTTCACCTGGGCCGGTGTGGCCACGGCCGTCACCAACCTCGTGCCTCATCGCACCGGGACCAACACCTCGGACGGCTGGAAGCTGCTGACCACGCCGTTCGCCTCTCCGGCCCAGCTCGACCGCCTCGTCGACGGGAGCGAGGTGACCGAGATGGTCGAACGGTTGAACGGCGGCGATCTCGACGAGGCCGTGACCCGGGCCCGGGCGCAGGCCGAGCAGCATCCCGAGCTGGTCGAGCGTCAGCTGGCGCTGGCCGCGGTGCTGCTCCGGGCGGAGCGCTGGGCCGACGCGGCCGAGACGATGCGCGAGCAGCTCGGCACCCTCGAGCTCGACGCCGACCAGCGGGCGCTGCACCTCAACAACCTGGCCTGGGCGGACCTGATGATCGGCGACACCGAACTGCTGCCGGAGGCCGACGTCGCGTCGGCCCAGGCCTACGCGACGCAGCCGTGGCGCCACGCCATACGCGGGACGAGGGGATCGGTGCTGGTGGAGCTGGGCGAGCTCACCGAGGGCATCGAGCTGCTGCGCTCGTCCGAGCTGCGGTCGCACGCGGCGAAGAACCGGGCGTCGACCGACGCCTACCTCACCATCGGGTTCGCGCGGGCGGGCAACCTGTGGGACGCCCGCCGCCGGCTCGCCAGCGCCCGCTCGGCCGCGCCCTCCAGCCCGCTGGTGGCCCGGGCCGCGACCGAGCTCTCCACCGCCGAGGCCAGGCTCGCGTCGGACCGCGCGTAGGTCAGCGCAGCCGCGGCGAGGCTCAGCGGCAGGGAGCGAGCAGGGAGCGCAGCCCGTCGCCCGGTCGGATCCCGAGCTCGCGATCGAGCAGAGCGGCGTAGCGGTCGAACTGACGGATGGCCTCGGAGATGTTGCCCTCGGCCAGATGGGCCTCGATCAGGGCCCGTTGAGCGCTCTCGCGGAGCGGCTCGACCGCGACCGCGGCGATGCCGGCCTCGACGGCCTGGGCATGGCGCCCGAGCGAGCCGAGGCGTCGACTCAGCGCTTCGAGGCTGTGCAGGAAGAGCTGGCGCAACCGCTCCCGCTCGACCAGCACCCAGTCCTCGTACCACTCCGGCAGCAGGTCGTCGGACAGCTCGACAGGGGAGAGCTCGACGTCTCGCAGATCGAGCGCGGCCCCGCCGTCGAGCAGGCGTCGGGCCCGGGCGACCAACTCGACGACGTCGACCCGCACGCGGGGACCGAGTCGCAGGTAGTTGCCCTTGGACTCGACGAGGTCGTCACCGGCCCGGCGCACCTGCCACAGCGCGGTGCGCAGGCTGGCCAGCGCCCGGTCCTCGGTGGTGTCCATCCACAGCGAGCCGGCGATCACCGATCGGTGCTGCGGTCGGGCCCGCAGGCCGAGGAAGGCCAGGAGCCGCTGGACGGTGACCGAGAGGCTGAAGACCTCGTCGCCCCGGCGCAGCTCGAACCCCTCGAGCAGCCGCAGGTGCATCCCCCCGGCGACTGCGGTGGAGGAGCCCGCCGGCTTCGGACGCGGTTCCGGCGGAGCGACGACCGCTGCCCGATCAGAATCGATCATCGATGCCATGGAGCTTCCCAACGCTCGAGGGTCGAGGATGCCACCGCGCGTGCCGCGCGAACAGCGCCACGAGGTCCGCCCCAACCCGCATGACTTCGGCTGTCATCCTGCCCTCGTGCGGCGAGACAGGTCAACAGTCGATTCGACCAGCACGTTGACGCGTCGCTGACGGAGGTCCGCGAGTCTCGCCGGATGGACTCCGTCGGGCGGACAGGTGCATCCGTGGGTCGACCGTGACAGCGGGTGACCGCCCGACCGCCACGGTGGCCACCGTCTCGGATGCGGTGGGTGAGGTGCTCGGGAGCGCGGCCGAGCGGAGGGGTGACGACGCCATCTCGGCCGAGTGCCAGCGGCTGCTCGAGCTCCTCCGGAAGCAGTGCCCCGACGTCGTCGTGCCCGGCAAGCCGCTGCCGGCCGGTGAGGTGGGCCCCGAGATCCCGATCGACCGCGAGCGCGGCGCCGCCCTCTACCGACTGGTGGCCCGTCGGGTCGCCGGACTCGATCCGGCGCGACCGGACGATCCCGGCATCGTGATCTGGACCCAGGACGCCGACGAGCTCGCCGTGTTCGTCGACCGGGTCAGCGTCACCACGGCTGACGGCGCCATCGCCGTCGACCTGCCGGTCCGGTGCGACGAGACCGGCGACGCCGAAGTGCGGGTGCGGTTCGCGGTCGGCAGCGAGCGGCGCCCCGCCGGTGTGCTGGCGACGACCGACGAGCGACCGTTCGGCCCCCCGGAGATCGTCGACGTGTGGGGCGAGGCGCTGACGTCGTTCGCCTGGCAGATCGTGCTGCGCAGCTCGACCGGCGTGGCCGACGCCGCCGGCCGCGACGCCGACGGAGCGGGCTTGATCCCGGTCGGGCTCCAGGCGTCGGGCGGCGGCGTCTCGGTGCTGACCATGGCGAGGCACTCGTTCGACCGCCGGGATGTCCCGTGACGGGCCGGCTCAGATGACGCTCGCGGCCAGCGACCTCGGCAGCATCGGCGACCTCGCCAAGGCCCTCGGCCTGGTCAAGGCGAACGGCGACCTCAACGGCGACTGGATCAACGAGCCCGGCACGTTCCTGTCCCACGTGCTGGCCGACGACACCCAGCGGGCGGCGCTGATCTCGTTCGTGGACGAGGTGCTCGGCGGGTCGGAACAGGTCACCGACCCGAGCGGGTTGACCTGGCTCCCCGTGTTCGAACGCCACGAGGGCGGCGAGCCGGCGATCGTGGTGTACGTCGTGCTCGACGACCACCCGGTCGACCACGTCCGCATCGGGGTCGGCGTGTCGGTCGCGGCGTCCGACGGGGTGGCGAGCGTCAAGGTGCACGTGCCCCTGTTCCGGGCGGCCAAGCTGAACCACGCGCCGCTGTCGAACCCGGTGGTGCTCGGCACGGCCGACGGGATCATCGCCCTCGACGTGGCGGTCACCATCGACGATCCCAGCATCCGGAAGGTCTCGCTGACGGCCCGGGTGCCCACGGGCGGCCCCGACCGCCCGACGCTCGGGGTGGCGCTCGAGGGCCTCCTGCTGCCGGGCGCGTCGCAGCCTCGTGACCTCACGATCTCCCTCGACGACCTGGCCGGCCTCGAGCAGAGCTTCCTCCAGCTCGTGATCGGCCTGGTGCAGGCGCAGGTGAGCGCCATCGGCGACGGCCCGCTGGCGTCGCTGGCCGGGCTGCTCGGCCTGCGTGAGGGCGGCGCGGTGCCACCGCTGTCGGTGCCCGACCTGCTGGAGCACGGCGTCACCGCCCTCACCGCGTGGTTCGAGGGCGTGATCAGCGGCGACGGGACGCGGGCCGCGTGGCTGGCGGAGCTGGCCGGTCTCGTCGGCGGTGCGGCCGATGCCGAGGCCGTGAGCTTCGACCTCGGGCCGGCGCGCCTCCGGGTCGGCGCCCGCGTCGCCAGCGGCACCGGCGGCCACCCGGTCATCGTCCCGTTCGTGTCGGCCGAGATCGGCGCGCCCAACGGCGATGCCATCGCCTCCGCGTCCGCCGACCTGGCCAGCATCGACCTCGGGCAGCACGTGGCGGTCGCCCTCCCGAGCTGCTCGGTGGTCGCGGTCTTCGGGCGAAGGGGCGCGGTCGGCACCGCCCTGCTCACCGGTGACCCCGCCGTCGACCGGCTCGTGGTGGGCTTCCGCCTCGACGAGTCGCACCGGCCCGTCCTCCACCTCGCCGCCGAGGCCGTGACCATCGGCGGTCACGTGCACGACGTGGTCGACCTGTCGTCGCCCGAGGCCATCGCCGAGGCCGCCGGCACGGTGCTGACCGACGTCATCGACGACCTCGTCGGCAAGCTCGGTCCGGCGGGCGACGCGGTGAAGACCCTGCTCGGCCTGTCACCCCCTAGCGGGTTCCCGGCGGTGCCGACCCTCGACCTCGCCCGGTTCCTGCAGGACCCGCTCGCGGCCGTGGCCGAGTACTGGGACGTCCTGCTCACCCAGCACCCGGACGCGGTGCCGACCGTGCTCGGGGTCTTCCGCGACCTGGTCGCCGACGGCGGGCAGGCCGGTATCGACCCCACCGGATCGGGGACCGAGGCCGACCCGTGGCGGCTCACGATCGTGACCCCGGTCGATCTGCTGGCGTGGGTCGACGGTGGCGTGCTGACCGTCGCGATCGGGGCGCGCTTCGTCGTGGACGACCTCGGTCAGCGGTGCACCCGCCTCGAGTCCCGGGTGACCGTGGGGCTCGTCTCGCTCGACCTCGCCGGCCGGCACGCGTCGTTCCTCCCCCTCGTCACCGCGTCGCTCGGTGCCCGGGCCCGGGGCAGCGCCGCGGCCCAGGTCGACCTCGGCCCGTTGTCGTTCACCGCCGACCAGGTCGGGCTGCAGGCCAGGTGGAAGCCCGCTGGGGGCCTGAGCGTCGACGTGCTGGCCCCCAACCTGGCCATCGACGTGAGCGGGGTCGCGGTCCCGGTCGCCCTCCCGGTCATCGGGGCCGACGGATCGGTGACGCTCGACGAGGCCGGGTGGGACGCGCTCGAGGGGCTGCTGGGCGCCCTGGCCTCGGCCGCGCCGCTGGGGATCGTCGGCGACCTGGTCGACGCGCTGGGCTGGCGACTGCGCCGCCCGGGTGACGAGGTGTCGGGTGCTCGGCTGCGGCTCGCCCGCCTGGCGGTCGATCCGGTCGGGGCGGTCACCGACTGGCTCGGCGTCCTGGCCCTCGACGAGGCCACCGACCTGATCCGGGTGCTGCGGCCGCTCGCCCGGGCGTTCACCGGAGCGGCGTCGGATCACGGCCAGTTCGGTGGCTCGGGAACCCCCGACGACCCCTGGCTGGTCGAGCTGGCCGGCGACGTCGGCACCCCGAGCCTCGCCGCCTGGATCGAGCCGTACGGACCCGGCCTGGCCGACTTCGAGCGGCCGGTCCCGATCGCGACCAGCGACGACCTCGGTGGCCTGGCGGCCGAGACGCTGAACCGCGCCCTCGACCAGGCCGGCGCCAGCGACCCGGTCATCGGGGCGCTGCTCACGGACCGGCCGGCGGTGGCGGCCGGCCTCGACGCCCTCGCCCAGCGCTGGGTGGGCTCGGACGGCATCGTCATCCCGCCGCCGGTCGAGGTGCCGGGGGTGACGGTCCACCAGCTGACCGACGTGCTGGGCGGCCGGCTGGCCGATGCCCTCGTGCTCGACGACGTCATCGGGCGCACGGCCGCCACGGTCGTCCGGGTGTCGGTCGGCGATGCGCCGTGGCTGGCCGCGGCCCCGCCCGACCGGGTGGTCCGCTTCGATGCCCCGTCGCTGCCGCCCGAGGCCTTCACGCCGCCCGCGGCGGCCACCGGGGAGTGGTTCGTGGTCATCGCCGACCGCGTCGGCGCCAAGCTGGCCACCGGCGACCCCGACGGCGTCGGCGGGCAGGCGGCGCGCCTCGAGCGGGTGCTGGCGGCGCTCGGTTCCGTCGACGGCGCCATCGCCGTGGTGGCGACGGCCGAAGCGGGCCATGCCGCAGCGCGGGCTGCCGGCGCCGTGACCGAGGTGACCGACCTCGTCACCCTCGGCACCCCGTGGAGCGCGGTCACCCTGTCGGTGATCGACGTGGCCCCGGCCGCCGAGGCCCTGCGGCTGCTCGCCGCGCTCGACCGGGCCGACGTACCCGGCGGCGTCGGGCTCACTCGGGCGCGGGAGCTGCTCGCCAGCTCGACCAGCCGCTTCGCCAGCGACGACCCGGTGCGCGAGCTGCGCCCGCCGGCCGGCCCGCCCCCGGCCATCCGCGCCGGTCTGGCCGTGCACGCGGTGTTCGGGGTGCTCTCCGCGGGCTTCGTGCAGCAGGCCCTGACCGATCTCGTGCTCACGGGCGTCCGCGCCCGGCGCGAGCACGTCGAATCGTCGCCTCCCGAGCCGACCGCGGCGCGCCTCGGCGTGAAGGTGCCGCTCGGCGTGGCGCCCACCACCGGCGTCGCCGTCGGCGGTCACGTGATCGTCGAGCTGGCCGGTGTCGAACGCACCGACGCCGATGCCATCGCGCTGAGCGACGACCGGGCGGTCCACGTCCACCTCGAGCTCCGCCGGTCCGGCGGGTGGCTCGTGGGCGGGCCCGACCCGGGTCGGGTCGCCGGCTCGCACCACGATGTCGACCTGCGCTGGCTCGAGGCGGACGTCACCGTGCCGGTGCGGGGCGGACCGGCACGGGCCTCGGCGCGCGTGCTGCTGCACGAGCCCCGGGTGTTCGGCCAGAGCCGGGCGGTGTGGGTGGTGCGGACGACGGGTTCGGCGCTGCAGGCGGACGAGGCGACGCCGGCCCTGCCCGAGGTCCGGGTGCTGCTGTCGGCCGTCGCCGAGTCGCTGGCCCAGGCCGCGTCGTCCGATCCCCGGGTCACGGCCGCGGTCGACGCCCTGCGCGCTCTCGGGCTCGTCGACGGTGCCGGTGGTTCGGTGCCCGACGCCCTCGACCACCTGCTCCACGACCCGACCGCGTTCTCGGCCGATGTGATGAGCGACGGTGGCCGGCGCGCCCAGCTCGTGACGGCCCTCCGGGCGCTCGTCCCGGGTGGCGGCGGGGCGGCGGCCGACGAGCTGGCGTGGACCGTGGGCCCGGCGACGACGACGATCGACCTGGCCGCGAAGCAGGTGGTGGTCCAGGCCGCCGGAACCGGCGCCGTGCCGTGGACCGTCGAGGCGCACGTCCCTGTCGGCGGCGACCCGGCCCACGACCCGTCACGGCGGGCCGACGTGCAGCTGACGCTGGGCGGCGCCGGCTCGACCCCGGCGGGAGGGGCCGAGCTGACCGTGTCGACCGTGCCGTCGTTCGGCGTCGTCGGCCGGTGGCACCGCCCGGGAAGCGCTCCGCCGCAGGTGGTGCGCCTCTGGCCCGACCCCGACATCGCCCCCATCGCCGGCGCGCTCGCCCGGCTGGCTCCGGCCGAGCTCGGCCGGAGCGGCCTCGAGTACCTCCGTCGGCTCGACGACGACGTGCGGCCCGTCGTCGACGTGCTGCTCGACGCCTTCGGCCTGCTCGCCGCCGACCCGCTCGGCGACGACCTGCGACCGATCCGCCTGCCGGTGGGGCTGATCGCCGACCCGCTCGGGTGGTTCGCCCACGCCGGCGCGCTCGGTGGCGGATCCGGTGGCATCTCGGCGCCGAAGGTGATCGCCCTGTTCGAGGCCCTGAAGCCGGTGCTCGGCATGGCCGGCGATCCCGGCGAGTGGCAGGTCGCGTCGGGCGTCACGATCCTCGCCGATGACCACGGGGGCCATGCCCGGCTCGGCGTCGTGGTCGAGACCGGCGGGCTGCCCCCGATCCCGCCGGCCGACGAGCGCCTCGACGTCGTGGTCCGGGCCAACCTCACCCTCGTGCCGGGACAGGCTCCCCAGCCGGGCGTCGAGCTGAGCGTCGGCCTCCACGGCGCACCGCAGCCGGGCCAGCAGGCGGTCCACGTGGTCGTCGACCCGGTGACCGGGCTGGCCGTGTTCGTGCGGCCGACGGCGGGCCCCGACATCTCCCTCTACCCGAACCCTCCCGGCCTCGGCTCGGTGGCGGGCGCCGTGGCCCACGCGCTGCCGCTGGTGCTGAACGCGCTCGCCGACGAGACCGGCAACGACGCCAAGGGCAAGGCCGGCGCGGTGGTGCGGGCCATCGGCGACGCCATGGCCCTGCGCACCGGCGCGCCGGCCACCTTCCATGACGCCGAGCTGCAGGCCTGGGCCGCCGATCCGGCCGCGCACCTGGCGGCCCGCCTGCCGGCGCTGGCGGTGGCGGCCCTCGGCGAGCTGCGTGACGCCATCGGGCCGGTGCTCCCGGCGGGCGTCACCGTTGCGGTCGTCGGCACCGAGCTGCAGATCTCGTTCAACTCCGTCACCGTCGGCCTGGCGACCAGTCCGTTCGCGGTGCACCTGGTGGCCGCCCCCGCGAACATCCCCGCGATCGACCGGGCCGGCATCGAGGTGCGCGGCGACGGCACCGGCATCACCCTGGTCGACGTGTCGGTCGGGCCGACCTCGATCGACGCCGGCGACGCGACGCTGCGCCCCTACGCGCGGTTCCGGGTGGGTTCGAACCCGCCGGGGGGACGCCTGGTCGAGCTCGGCCTCGGCCTCGTCGACGACGGATCGAAGCGGCTCGCCGTCCGGTGGGCGCTCGACGGGTCGATCGCGCTGGTGGCCGTCGATGGGGTCACCGAGCACGTCGACGCCGAATCGGTGGCCCTCGCCGTGCTCGACGCCGTGGTCGACCTGGTTGCCGGGCTGGTGATCGGCACCGATGCGGTGACCGACCTCCTCGGCCGGCCGTGCGGTCAGGCCACCATCGGCGACGTCGTCGACGGCGTCCTCGTCCACAAGCCGGCGGCCGACTGGAAGCCGGTGCCGGGGCTCTTCGACGTCGACCAGCTGCTCGGTCGCCTCCAGACCCTGGCGTTGAACCTCGTGCGGGTGGCCAAGCCGAAGCTCGATCTCACCGAGCTGACGCTCGAGTTGGTGGAGTCGCCGGCGAACACGCTCGGGGTGCAGCTCGTCCCCAAGGCCCGCTACGACCTGGGCGGATCCGACATCACGGTCAGCCTCGAGTTCGACTCGTCGTGGATCGAGAAGACCCCGACGCCCGACCCGGGCCTGTTGCTGCGCATCCTGCACGTCGGCGCCAACCCGGGTGCCTTCGACTTCACGCCGGGCATCGAGATCGACGGCATCGGCATCCGCATCGGCCGGGCCAGCGGGCCGCTCATCGAGATCTCGAGCTTCTCGATCGCCTCGGTGGCACTGCACGCCTACGGCGAGGTCGGCGTCGGCACCGGCATCGGCGGCGGGCTCCAGCTGCAGTTCGCCGAGCTCGCGGTCGGCACCGCCGGTGCCAGCGGGGGCAACAACGCGGTCGGCCAGGGCGTCATGAAGGACGCCGGGAGCGGCGACAGCAAGCTGGCGCCCAAGTTCAGCCCGGCCATCGCCGTGCAGAAGCAACCCACCGAGGACGTGCTCGTCACCCTCCGGGCCGGTGACCCGCCCGGGCCGTGGTGGCTGGCCATCCAGAAGGGCTTCGGCCCGGTCTACATCGAGCAGGTCGGCTTCGACGCCAAGATCGAGCAACGTCACCTCAAGTCGGTCTCGCTGCTGCTCGACGGGCGGGTGTCGATCTTCGGGCTCACCGCCGCGGTCGACGACCTGTCGATCACGTTCATCACCGCGTCGGACGCGTCGTTCTTCGACCCGTCGAGGTGGGCGGTCGACCTGGCCGGGTTCGCCATCAGCTCGGACCTCGGGGGCATCACGCTGGTGGGCGGCCTGCGCAAGTTCACCGAGCCGGGTGGGCCGAACCAGCCCGACACCATCCAGTACATCGGCATGCTCATGGCCCGCTTCGGCGTGTACGGCCTGTCTGTGTTCGGCGGGTACGGCATGGGTCGCTCGGCGGACGGTGGGGAGTTCGCCAGCTTCTTCGCCTTCGGCGCGGTCAACGGTCCCATCGGGGGCCCGCCCGCCTTCTTCCTCACCGGCATCGGCGGCGGGCTCGGCATCAACCGGGGGCTGGTGTTCCCGACCGAGCTCGGCCAGTTCGGCACGTTCCCGTTCATCCAGGCCCTCGACCCGGGTGCGCAGCCGCCGTCGGACCCGATGGCCGTCCTCGAGCAGTACAAGGACACGTTCCCGGTCGTGCAGGGCCAGTTCTGGTTCGCCGCCGGCATCAGCTTCAACAGCTTCGCCCTCGTCGACGGCGTCGCGGTCGTCGCCATCTCGGTCGGGGACGGGTTCGAACTGGCCCTCCTCGGGCTGGCCCGCATGGCCCTGCCGCGCCCGCAGTTCGCCCTGGTGTCGATCGAGCTCGGCCTGATCTGCCGCTTCTCGACCCGCGAGGGCGTGCTGTGGATCCAGGCCCAGCTGACCGACAACTCGTGGCTGCTGTTCCCCGAGGTTCGACTCACCGGTGGCTTCGCCTTCGTGTCGTGGTTCAAGGGCCCCAACGCCGGCCAGTTCGTGCTGACCATGGGCGGCTTCCACCCGGACTTCCACCGCGACGGCTACCCCGTCGTCCCCCGCCTCGGGTTCCACGTCGACCTCTTCGGCGCCATCACCATCAAGGGCGAGAACTACTTCGCCCTCACCTCCGAGGCCCTGATGGCCGGCGGGAAGCTCGAGGCCTCGGCCGAGCTCGGCCCGGCGTGGGCCCACATCGTGTTCGGCGCCGACGGCATCGTCTTCTTCGACCCGTTCTGGCTCGACGTGCGGGTCTACGCCAGCATCTCGGCCGGCATCACCATCGATCTCTGGTTCGCCGAGGTCACGATCTCGATCCACATCGGGGCCCAGATCCACGTCTCGGGCCCGAAGTTCCACGGCGACGTCACCTTCGAGATCGGGCCGGTCGAGCTCACCGTGTCGTTCGGCGACGACGGCAGCGAGCCCCACTACATCGACTACCCGACGTTCGTGCGGAAGTACCTCGAGGAGGCGCCGGGAGGGGCGGCCCGGGCCCTGTCGACGATCACTGGCCGCGGCGCGCTGACGCCCGGTCCCGGAGCCGGCGGCCCGAAGGACGTGAGCACGCCCGACGGCTCCGACGCCAAGCCGTTCGTGGTGATCAGCGAGTTCGAGCTGTCGGTGACCACGACCGTGCCGATCGTCGAGGTCCGCGCCGACGGGGTCGCCTCGGCGAGGAACAACCCGAGCCAGGCGCTCGGCGTGGCCCCGATGGGCAAGCCGAAGATCGAGCCGGGGCTGCGGCTGCGCCTGTTCGACCACAACGGCGTCGACCACCTGCCGATCCTGTTCACCGAGCCGGGCCAGCCCCGCATCTCGCTGAGCCTCCGCAACACCGGCGCGTTCCCGGTGGCGGTCTGGGGCCTCCCGCAGAACAAGGACGCCAAGAAGGTGCCGGCGGGCGACGTCATCGCGGCTACCGAGGGCCTCACGCTCGACTTCCACGCCAAGATCGAGCCGGCGCTGCCCCCGATGAAGTACGAGCAGGTCGAGACGAACACGCGCCGCCCGCTGCCGTTCGTGAAGCCGCAGGTGCGGACCAGGTTGTTGGCCGATGCAGGGCTGCTGGCCGGACTCGTGCCCGCCGAGCCGGTGCTCGACGCGGCGCTGCACGTCATGCCCAAGGCCGGCAACAGCGTGACCGCCATGGCCGCGCTGGCCCTCGACCGGGCCGCGCCGCCCCGGCTCGGCAGCCTGACCGAGGGCCTCGCCCCCGACGGCACCGACCTCGGCGACCTGCCGCCGGCGAACCCGGTCGTGCCTCCGGCGGTCGACCACCGGGTCCTGGCGCCCGGCGCCATCGCCATCCTCACCAGCCCGCTCGACCAGCCCGAACGGCTCGCAAGGGGCACGTCGGTCAGCGATGCGCCCGACGCGCCCCGCCGGGCCGCACCGTCGCTCACCGGGGTGCAGGGCGCCACCGAGCTGGCCGTGCCGAGCGTGCTCCGCCGGGTCCCGGCCACCGCCGTCGTGATGGACAAGACGATGCTGGTGACCGCGGCGGCGCCGCTCACCCGGGCCAGCCGGGGACCGGTGGCGGCGGTCGCCCGGCGTGGTGCGGCCCCCGACGGCCTCGACCGGCTCAGCGCCCTCACGCAGTCGCTGGTCGAGCCACGCGACACCGGGCCGCGCCGCCGGAGGCGCGTGCCGCCGGCCGCGGTGCCCCCGGTGGCGGGCGGGGCGATCCTGGCCGGTGAGGTGGCCGTGCTGCAGCTGCCCAACTCGCGTCGCGACGCGGCGCCCGGTGATAGGCCCAGCCTCCTGGTCGGCGGCGAAGCCCGTGTCGTCGTGCTGAGCCACGGCGGTGAGGTGCTGAGCGACGACCTGCGACCGCAGTCGGTCGAGATCGCGCCGGGCGCGGAGCGCATCGTGGTGGTGGGCCTGGGCGACCGCGAGGCCGACACGGCCGGCGGCCTGCTGTCGGGCTGGCACGCCGGCCAGCAGCTGGCCCTGGTCGGCTGGAACGTCGCCCTGGGCAGCCGCTGCGGCCTCGTCAGCGAAGGGGTCACCGTGGTCGCCCGACGGCAGCGGTGCGAAGCCGGATGGGCGAGCGGGGCCGAGCTGGTGCGGGGCACCACCACCGTGACGACGACGTTCACCGATCGGCCCGGCGCCATCGCGGTGATCCTCGACCAACCCGCGGGAGCCGAGACCGGTCAGGGCCTCGCCATGACCTTGGGCGGGGCCGATCGGCTGACCGACGTCGACGGCGTGGCCGTGCCGCCCACGGTGGTGGCCGGTGGCGTGCGCAGCGCGGTGGTCTACACGATCGTGCCGAGGGACGGGGCGGTCACGGTGACGGTGGCCAGCGAGGACGCCTGGCACGTGGTCGGGGTGATGGGCGGGCCCGACGCGGTGACGGTCTCGGAGCTGATCGCGGCTCGCGGCATCGCCGGTGCGGTCCGACCGATGACCGCGGGTCGGGGCCAGGTCGAGCTGGCGTGGAGCGGCGACCACGCGACCCCGGAACCGCCGCGGCGCCCTCGCGGCATGCCGATCGTGCGGACGGTGCCGGCGAAGAAGGCGGTCGCCAAGACGACCGTCGCCAAGAAGGCGCCGGCGAAGAAGGTGGCCACCAAGAAGAAGACCGTCGCCGAGAAGGCGCCGCCGAAGAAGACCGTCGCCAAGAAGGCGCCGGCGAAGAAGACCGTCGCCGAGAAGGCGCCGGCGAAGAAGACCGTCGCCAAGAAGACCGTCGCCAAGAAGGCCACCACCAAGAATGCCGTCGCCAAGAAGGCACCGGCCAAGAAGGCCACCACCAAGAAGGCCGTCGCCAAGAAGGCCGCGAGCAGGAGGAAGCGCTGACATGGTCCAGCCCGGGTTCTTCGCCCTGCATCCAGCCGTCCTCCCCCCGCTCCCGGCCGGGAGCTACACGCTGCACGGCGAGATCGAGGACATGCCACACGGCCCGGTCGCCCCGGTCGACACCCGGCTGAAGGTGTCGTCGCCGCGGTTCACCATGCCCCCGGACCAGATCCTCTCGACCTTCCCGCCGGCCAACCGTGAGGGCGCGTTCCAGACGACCCTGCCCCAGATCGTGCTGAAGCGGCGCACCCTGCCCTGGGAGCGCAAGGTCGACGCCAACGAGCACGTCCCCTGGCTGGCGCTGGTGGTGATCGCCGAGGGGGAGGGCTCGCTGTCGGCCGAGACACCGGTCGATCAGTGCGTCACGAGCGGGGTGTCGCTGCCCGAGCCCGACGATCGCGACGTCGCCACCAGCGTGTACCTGTCGGTGACCGACACCGTCGTGAAGGGGGTGTTCCCCACCAAGGACGACCTCGAGCTGCTGGCCCACGTGCGGGAGGTCGACCTCAGCGACAGCGAGCTGATGAGCGGCGACGACGACGGCTTCCTCGCGGTGATCATCGCCAACCGGCTGCCGCAGCCCGCCTACGACGACGACCTGAACCGCCTCCCGAAGAAGTACCTGGCCTGCCTGATCAACGTCGAGGGCCAGACCGACGTGCTGCCTCCGCCGGTGCCCGACAACGTGGTCTTCCAGTTCGAGTTCGACGCCATGGCGGTGGTGCAGGACATGCGGGTGGTGGCCGACGCGGTCGTCAACGACCCGGACCGGTTCGCCATGGGCGCCGGTGCCGCGGTCCAGCAGCTCTCGGTCGCCGGTCCGCTGCACGCGGCGAGGGCCGCGGCCGCGCCGTTGGCGGCCGCTCCCGCCTCGGCCGCGGCGGTGCCCAACACCACGAGCACCGCCTTCCTCGCGGGCAAGGCGTGGGCCGACGGGCCGGCCGCCATCGACGCGGCCGCCGTCTCGATCGCGGCCGAGGACGCCCCGGCCATGGTGCGCGAGGCGATGGCCGGCGGCTGGAAGATCCCCATCGAGTACTACGCCCTCGAGCCCACCTACCGCTTCCCCGTGCTCGCGCACTGGTCGTTCACCGTCTCGGGCGACGCCACCTTCGAGCAGCTGATGCAGCACATCGACGTGGGCCTGCTCGGCACGCTCGACGGGGACAAGCCGCCGCTCACCCCGGCCGAGCAGGCCCGGGCGGCCAGGCAGGCCGGCCCCCCTCCGAGCGCCCGGCCCGAGCCCGAGCTGGCCGAGACGGGACACGTCGGGCTCGACCACCAGACCCGGCGGGGCGACCGGGTGCGGGCCTGGTACCGGGGGCCGCTCTCACCCCACCCCACGACCCGGGAGCAGCCCGACCCCGACAGCGGTCGGCTGCCGCTCGCGCACACGAGCGACCAGCTCCGGCTCGTCGTCCCCGACGGGCGCGAGGACGTGTCGCTGGCCGCCGCGTTCGAGATCGGCCGGCTGCTGGCCCTGTCGCAGCCGGCCATCGTCAACGCCCTGCTGCGATGGCGCCAGGAGCAGTTCGGCGCGCAGCGCGCCGCTCACCTCGCGGCCGTGGCCGCCCTCCCGATCGGCTTCCTCGCATCATCGCTGTTCGACCACCGGGACCCGGGGCTGGGGGCGCTCGTCGGCCGTGAGGTGCTCATGAGCGCGGCCGACCGCAGCGAGGCCGTCTTCGCCCCCGCCCGTCCCCTGGTCGACGCGGGCCGCCCCCTCGACTACGCACGGGGCAACCTCGACGAGACGATCGCGGCCGGGCTCGGCCTCTCGCTCGACGAGATCCGCCGGCAGGCCGAGCAGGTCGGCATCGTCGGCGCCCTCGCCGACACCGCCGTGCGGGTCGCCGACCAGCAGGGGGGCGGCCTCGACGATCCCAGCTTCGAGGCGCTGCGCGTGGGGCTCGACCAGCACGTGGAGGCCGTGGTCAGGGACACGCTGAAGCGCCGCGTCCCGCCCACCGACGCGGCGCCGGGAGGGACGCGGCGCCGAGCGCGGCGACCGGCGGCCGACGCGCTCGACGACCTGCTCGCCGCCATCGACAGGGAGCGCTGACCTGTGATCACCAACGCCTACCTCGAATCCGCGCAGTACCTCGCCGAGTCGGTCACGGCCATGATCAACATCACGCCGTCGCCGGCCGACACCGACGACGACGGTGGCGAGCACGTGGTGCCGTTCGACATCCGCCAGTGGCTCGCCCGCGTCCGCCTGCTCGAGGGCGTGCCGTTCTCGTACCTGGCGGCCGACAGCGACCTGCTCCCGCTCGAGTCGATCCGGTTCTTCTACGTCGACCGGCGGTGGACCGACGCGCTCGTGCAGGGGGCGCTCAGCGTCGGCACCGTGAACTCGGCCGACCGCAGCCAGCTCGAGCAGCTGCACACGTATGTCCGTGACGACGTCGACAGCGAGGAGCGCCGCGTGCGTCTCGCCGGTGGCGAGGGCGCGTCCTCGACGTCGAGCACGATCACCGGGTTCGTGATGCGCTCGCGGGCGGTGAGCGGGTGGCCGGGCATGCACGTGCGGGCCTACGACCGCGAGCTGCCCGAGGGCGACAACGCCATCATCCCGGAGAGCGACACCCGCCGGCTGAAGCTGCTGCGGCTCGAGCGGCTCGCTCCCGCGGTGCTGCTGGCCCTGTTCGAGGGCATCCCCCAGATCGTGCACCTCGAGGAACCCCGCCGGGGCATCCAGTTCGGCATCCGCCTCGACTCGGCGCCCGATTCGGCCGTGTTCTCGCCGTGGATCCCACCCCGCGACACCCAGGACCCGCAGAAGGTCATCGACGACGAGGTGCCGGTGCCGTGCCGACCCGGATCGCCCGGGGTGCTCGACCTGAAGCACCTCAACCGGGCGCTCGTCAACCGCAACGACACGCACATGAACGGGGCCGTCGACTCGGCCGAGTTCGCCCTCGAGGCCATCCGGTTCCCCTACCGGCAGGTCTTCGGCGACACCCAGAACCCCGTCGCCCACCTGCTCGACGTCTTCCGTCCCACGGTCTTCATGCAGGCCGCCCCGAACCAGGCGGTCAAGGCCCTGGCGACCCGATTCGAGGAGGGGCTGGCGTGACCGACTTCGACCCGGCCGAGCTGCGGCAGGCCATGGTCTCGCCCCGATGGACCGCGCTGGTGCGCACCGACCTCGACGTCGCGGCCATCCGGCGATGGGACCCCGCCATGCTCCGGGAGAGCCGCGTGCTCGTGCCCGTCGACGTGCAGGCCCTGTTCGTGGCCGCGGACGCCGTCGAGGAGGCCGTGCGCCTGCCGTTCGCCCTCACCGAACCCGACGGGCAGCCCGCAGCGACGATGCCGGCGCCGTTCGACCCCGCCGCCCCTCGCGATCCCGGCATCCACCTGCACTGGGCCATGCCCGACGCCCTGCTGCGGGGCACCCTCGCCCAGCGGCCGGACGGCTCGACGAACCGGCTCGGGCTGCCGGCGCTGCCCGACCGCTGGCTGGTGCTCCGCCTGCTGGCGCCCGAAGGAGCGACCGAGGTCTCGTCTCGGGGATGGGTGCTCTGTGCCGACACCGGCACGGTCGTGGCGCTCGACCAGTGGGCCGGCGAGCAGGCGCCGCCGGCCGCGGCGCGCCACACCGTGCTCCCGGCCGAGCTCACCGGGAGCGTCGGCGGCTCGGCGCAGTGGGCGTCGACCTACGACGCGGTGATCGACCGCTTCGCGTTCCACGATCCGCTCGACGACCTGGCCGAGGTCGCGCCCGGCGGGCTGACCGGGGCCCAGGTCGGCTACCTGATCAGCGGATGGTGGTCGCACCCGGAGCTCGATCCCCTCGACGCGGCGCGCACGGACGCCAGCCTGCACGACCGGCTCGACGCCATGAGCTGGCTGCTCGCCGATCCGGCCGGCGACACCATGCCGGAGTTCGAGCTGAACGCGGTCGACGCCATCCGTCGGGACTCGCTCGGCCTGGTGACCGGTGCCCGCTACGACCGGCCCGAGGAGGCGGTGGCCCTGCGTCCGAACCTGGCGGCCGACCACACGGCGCAGATCAGGGCGGCCATCGAGCCGACCACGACCTACGCCGCGGTCCTGTCGCCGTTCGCCGAGGCCGCCCGGCGGGTGATCACCGCCGAGCCCCGGTTCCCCCGATCGACGCTGCTGCACGGCGTGGTCCACGGGGTGCCGGTCGCGAGCCCGGTCGACGAGTCGCTGGTGAACCGGCCCGCCGCGGCCGACCTCTCGATCGAGCTGGGCCACCACGGCGACGACGTGGCCGCAACGGTGGCCACCGACGGGTTCGGCGAGACCGACCCGGTGGCCCGCCGGGCCTCCGAGCGCCTGCTCAGCGGCTTCACCGGTCACCTGCTCGACCGGCTGGCCACCCCCGACGGGCTGATCGACATCGAGGAGCACGAGCACGCGTCCGGCTTCACGTCGCTCCCGGGCGGCACCATGGGCACCGATCGGGTGAAGATGGGCGACGCGGCCGCTCCCCTCGTCACCGGGCGCCCCGGGCGCAGCGCCGTGCACCGCATCGCCGAGGAGGCCGCGGCCCTGCGCCACACCCGGCTCGAGTGGGCCGGCAAGACGCGCTTCGAGCTGCAGCCCGACGACGGCGTGTCGCTCCGCCGCCAGGTGCTGGAGTGGACCGCGCCCCAGGCCGCGTCCGAGCCCACCAGCGAGGTGCGCGAGATCGCCCGCCCGGCGCCACGGTTCCACGTGCCCTCGCCGCCGGTCGTCGCCGTGCGGGGCGCCAAGCGCACCATGCGACACCGCAAGACGGGCCTGCACTCGCCCGACGAGCAGCTGCAGGTGCGCTGGCCGTCGCAGGTGCTCACCGCGCCGTCGCTGGTCGACCTCACCGCGGTGCTGCCGTCGCTCCCGTCGGGCGCGATCCCGGGTGAGGTCCTGGCCCTGGCCCGCGAAGCGGTGCTCACCAACCCCTATCTGGCGCCCTGGCTCGCCGACGTGTCGGCGCAGCGGTCGGGGCTCGATCGCGGGTCGATGGGCAACCGGTTCGCGGCCGAGGCGATCATGCGCTACGGCCGCGCGGCCACCTACGACGGCCGCTCGGCGTTCCTGAGCGACGCGTTCGGCCCGTCGACGCTCGCCGCGGTGCAGCTCGCCGACCAGCTCCGGCGTCACTCCGCCTACACGGGGGTCGAGCCGTCGCCGGTGGGGGTGACGGCCTGGTCGCAGCCGTGGGTGCCGCTCTGGCTGGAATGGGAGGTCGAGCTGACCGAGACCGATCCGCTGTCGGCGTGGACGCTCGGCCCGATCGACCTCGAACCACCCGAGACCACCACCCCGACCGGCCGGGTCTTCACCCATACGGGCCGCTCGGTGTTGACCGCGGGGGTGGCCACCACCATGGCCGCGGCCATCACCTCGTGGCTCGATGCCGAGGAGGCGCGCGACGCGAACGGCACCGGCGAGCTCGACCCGCAGAACCAGCTCGCCCTGTCGAAGCTGCGCAACGAGCTCGACACCTTCGACGTCGTGTCCATCACCCTCGACGGCTGGCGCGACCAGTTGCTCGGCGTGCCGTACCTCGACGGGCGCAGCGGCCAAGCCGACTCCCGGTGACGACCCGCCCGAGCTGCTCGGCCGGGGCGAGCTGCGCCTGACGCGGGCCCGGCTCGTCGATGCCTTCGGCCAGGTGCTCGACCTGCCCGACGCCGCGACCCCGGGTGTCCCGGCCCGCGACGAGGTCGTCGACCCCACGCCGGCGTTGCGCATCCGGCCGCGGCTCAACGTGCCCAGCCGATGGCTGTTCCGCCTGATCGACCCGGCCGGTCCGGCGGCTGATGCCGCCGAGGCGCGGCTCGACCAGGTCGACACCGAGCAGACCGTCAACCCCGTCGCCGGGTTCCTCCTGCCGGACCACATCGACGAGGCGCTCGAGGTGTTCGACGTGGTCGGCACCCCGCTGGGGCAGCTGCTGCACGAGCCGTTCGGTGGTGGCGTGGTGTGGGAGCCGGCGCCCGGGCGCCCCGTCCCAGCCGACGCCGGACCGCTCGAGGGGCTCACCCCGTCCGAGGAGATCGTCGGGCACCTGGCCGCCGGGGTGGTGGCCGCCGACGCGGCCCAGCGCCAGGGTCGCTCGGCGCAGCCCGAGGACGAGTCCGCCCTGTCGGCGCTTCTGCGGGCCGTCGACACCACGTTGTGGACCGTCGACTCCTACGCCGGGCTCGGCAACGAGCACATCGTCGGTCTCGTCGGCCGGCCCATCGCCGTGGTCCGGGCCCGCCTCTCGCTCGACGTCAAGAGCGACATCGACGACCTCGACCTCTCCGACCCCACCAAGTTGGCGACGCGCGAGCAGGCCTACCGGGACCTCGCCGCGCTCGAGATCCCCGTGCGGCTCGGCGAGCTGACCCGCATGGACGACGGGCTGATGGGGTTCTTCGTCGACGACGACTACCGCACGTTCCACATCGTCGACAAGGTCGTGGCCTCGCACGCGTTCGACAGCGGTCGGGGCAAGGGCCAGCTCGGCACCTACGGCACCACGCCGGCCACGCCCGACGAGGTGCCGATCTCGCACCCCTACGTGCTGGCCGACGACGAGCTGCGGGTGCACCCCGGCCAGGTCGTCACCCTCACCCTGCTCATGCACCCGGCCGGTCGGGTGCACCTCTCCTCGGGGATCCTGCCCCGCAAGGCGCTGCAGCTGCAGCGCGACTGGGTCGCACCGGGCCTGGCCGTCATGGCGCCGTCGGCCCGGGTGGGCCCGGTGCTCGTCGACCCGGCCAAGGTGTCGCTGCCGCTGATCTCCGCCTTCCCGAAGGACCAGCTCTTCACCCGCCGCGACACGCCCGATCACCTGGAAGGACGACCCGATCCTCGCGGCCACCCAGACGGCGCTGCTGCCCGACCTGCCCCACGAGGTGCAGGAGGGCTACATCCGGGTGGCACCCGCTCCCGCACCCCAGGCTGGTCCGTGATGGCGACGAAGAAGGCCGCGACCAAGAAGGCCGTGACCAAGAAGGCCGTGGCGAAGAAGGCGCCGGCCAAGAGGGCGGCGGCGAAGCAGACGGTGGCGAGGAAGGCGCCGGCGAGGAAGCGGGCCGTCATGCGGGCCGCGCCGCCGGTCGGGCCGAACCGGCTGCGGGACCTCTGGCTCCCCCTCGGCCCGTCGACCGTGCTCGGCGGCCAGATGGACGGCACCGCCCACACCACCGGCCGCGTGCGCGAGGTGAAGGTCAGCCCCGACGGCACCCGGGTGTACGCGGCCACGGCGAACGGCGGGGTCTGGTACTCGTCGGACCAGGGCTCGACGTGGATGGCGCTCGGCGGGTGGGCGGTCAGCCCGAACGTCGAGGGCCTCGACTTCTACGCCAACACGCTGGTGTGCGGCACGATCGCGGTCGACTGGGACACCACCGCCAACGGCGAGAACGACACCGTCTACGTCGGCACCGGCGAGATCACGCCCCGCCGCCAGGGCTATCCCGGCGGCAACTGCGGTGGTGTCGGCATCCTCCGGGCCCAGGGCCCCGTCGGCGCCACCCGGCTCGATCCCTTCGCCCAGGTCTGGCAGCGCGAGGGCGACGGCATCGCCGGGTCGGGCGTCTACCGGCTCACCTTCAACCCGAAGGACAAGACCCAGCTGGCGGCGGCCACCAGCGACGGTCTCTGGATCCGCACCGTGCCCGCCGGCAACCCGACGTGGACCAAGGTCACCGCCGTCCCCTTCGACGTCGGACGGGTGGTGAGCGACGCGCTCTGGGCTCCGCCGGTCGGCGCGCCGACCGACCCGGCCAAGCTCTGGGTGGCCACCTTCGGCGGGACGGTGTGGGTGTCCGACACCGGCACCAGCGGCTTCCTGGAGATCACCTTGTCCGATCGCGTCGACGGCCGCATGGGCCTGGCCGCGTCGACCGACGGCTCGATCATCTACGCCATCGGCAAGGGCCCGCGGTTGTGGCGCATCACCGGCACCACGGCCAAGCGGGTCACGAACGTGCCCGCGGTGCTCTTCGGTTCCGGGGAGGGCGAGTCGAATGCGGGGATCCCCGGCGGCGCCCGGGCCCAGCCGCTCGACACCAACCGGCCGACCTCGAACCAGTCGCACTACGACATGGCGCTGGCCGTGCACCCCGACCACCCGGAGATCCTCGTGCTGGGCGGGTCCGCGGTCGAGGTGAGCAACGCGTCGCTCTTCAAGTGCACCGTGCAGGACCCGGGCGGATCGCCCCACCTCGACTACCAACCGGCGAACGATCCGAAGCCGGCGACGCCGAAGGGCACGGCCGGCTCGGATCCCACCTTCATCGGCCGAGGTGTCCACGCCGACGTGCACGGGGTCACGTTCTCGAAGCGGGGCGCGGTCGTCGACGTGTGGGTCGGGTGCGACGGCGGCATCTACCGGTCGACGAGCGGGGGCGCCAACCACACCTGGCAGACGCGCAACAACGGCCTCGGCGTGCTCGAGCCGGGCTACCTGGCGTGCCATCCCACCCACGAGTCGGTCGTGGTGGTCGGCACGCAGGACAACGGCGTGCTGCGCCGCACGGGTGACACCACGTGGACCTGGGAGCTGGCCGGCGATGGTGGCGGCGTGGCCATCCACCCGACCAAGCCCCACCTCTACATGGCCGAGTCGACGGCGTCGGACTGGCGCACCAGCGAGGACCGGGACATGCAGCCGGTGCAACGCCACTGGCCGTTGCTCGACCACGAGACGAAGGAGGACGAGGCCACCAACTTCTACTCGGCGCCGGGGATGGTGGCGGCCACCAACGCCGAGGGGGCGCGCGTGGCGATCGGGACGAACCGCGTCTGGGTGAGCGAGGACTTCGGCGCCACCTGGTACACGGTCAAGGCCGGCACCGATCCCCGCAAGCCGCCGCGCAACGACACCGGCCAGGACGTGAAGTACCACGACTACCGCGACACCGTGCTCGTGTGCCGCTGGCTGAACGAGAACGAGCTCTACGTGCTGTGCGATCGGTCGATCCAGCGGTTCACCCGCAACCCCGGGCCCGTCACGTGGGACCGCGCCGTCGTCACCGATCACAAGAACAAGTGCTTCGCCTACAAGGAGTCCGACATCACCGGCGCCAAGATGGAGCACCTCCCGCCGCTCGGCGAGTGGAGCGACCTGGCCTTCCACCTGCCGGGGCCCAACGGGTCGACGACGCTCTACGTCGCCTGCACCAGCCGGACCTCGACGCCCAAGATGGACACGCTCTGGTGGTTCGACGGGGTCAAGACCTGGTACGCCACCGGCCTGCGGGCCGCGGTGAAGGCCCCCGCGCTGGCGGTCGTGGTCGATCCGACCGACAGCAACACGGTCTACGTCGGCACCACCGTCGGCGTGTACCGGGGGACGTTCAGCCGGGCCTTGGGCGGCGAGCCGGCGTGGGTGTGGACCGACTTCGTGGCGGGCCTGCCCGAGGCGGCCGTGCAGGACCTGTCGATCTTCCACGACGCGGCCGAGCCTCTGTTGCTGCTGCGGGCCGCGCTGCAGTCGCGGGGCGTGTGGGAGGTCGACCTTCAGGCGCCCTGCGACGAGAAGACCTACCTGCGGGTCCACGGGTTCGACAGCCGAAGGCGGGCCGTGACCACGCTCGTCGACCCGACCAAGGCGCCGGCCGCATCCGCCGCTCGACCTGTTCACCAGCCCGGACATCCTCGTGCGCCCGCTCCCACCGGCCAACGCGGCGGCCACGCCCGGGTCGCCGCCCGGGCTGCCGATCAACGCCGCGAACCTGAACGTCAGCGCCTTCCTCTGGACGTTCCAGACCGCGTTCCGCCGGCTCGACGCGACCTGCCGTCCCACCGGCCGCTGGTCGGACGCGTTCGAGGCCCAGCTCGTGGCCTACAAGACGGCCAACGGGCTCGGCGCCGTTCCCGAGATCGACGACCCGACGTGGACCAACGTGGTCACCCAGGCCCGCGTGTGGTCACCGCCGTGGGACGGCCAGTCACCGACCGAGGCCGATCTGCTGCAGCTGACCATGGACGACGCCGACAAGGTGCCGGCCATCCGGTTCGCCAAGCGGCGCCTGGCGGTCGACGTGCTGGTGCACCACCGGGGGCTCCAGCAGATCCAGCCGCCGGACGTGTCGGTGCTGCTGCTCATCCGGCACATGACCGAGCCCGAGGCCGACTGGCCGACGCGGCCCATCAACGCGGCGTGGAAGACCCAGACGGTGAGCGCCCTCACCGGCGGCGCCATCCCGGCCAACGGTCAGTGGCCCGGAGGTGGCGGCTGGGCGATCGCCGACACCACCCCGGTCCGCCATCCCGCCGGCAACCTCGACGCCTCGCGGCCCCAGGCCGCGTCGTTCGAGGTGATCTTCCCGAACAGCATCACCAACGAGCACTACCTGCTGCTCGCCGTCTGCTCCTCGGCCACCGCCACGGTCACGGCCGGCCGGTTGCCCGGCGCCACGCTCGGCGACCTGCTGGTCGGGAGCCCGCACGTCGCCGCCCACCGACTGCACATCCGCACCTGAGGCCGAAAGGGACACGACCACGATGAACGACAAGGTGCGCACCCGCTACCGGATCTGGGCCGGGCTGGCCGTGGCCAGCGCGGTGCTGGCCCTGATCACGCTGCTGTGGAAGGACTGGATCGAGATCGTGTTCGGCGTCGACCCGGACGAGGGCAGCGGCGCGCTCGAGTGGGGCGATCACCCTGGCCTTCGCCGCCCTCGCGGTCGGCACGGCGCTCATGGCCCGCCACGACTGGCGGAGGTGGCGAGCGCTGAGCTGACCCGACGGCCTGACCTGACGACCTGACCCCCATCCCGATCCCACCCGTTTCCCGAGTTCCACCGAACCAGAAGACCAACGACAGGAGAGCGACATGCCAGGTGCCTACAGCTTCGGGTGGATGCCCGACCCGCCGGATCATCGTGACCTCACCTACGCGGCACCCCTGGTGGCGCTGCGGTCGCTGCCGGAGAAGGTCGACCTGCGATCGAAGTGCCCGCCTGTCTACGACCAGGGCCAGATCGGCAGCTGCACGGCCAACGCCATCGCCGCCGCCGTGCAGTTCGAGCGGCGCAAGGAGAAGGACAAGCCCGACTTCGTGCCCAGCCGGCTGTTCATCTACTACAACGAGCGGGTCACCGAGCACAGCGTGCCCTACGACGCCGGCGCCTTCATCCGTGACGGCATCAAGTCGGTGAACAAGCTGGGCGTGCCGCCCGAGAAGGACTGGCCCTACAGCGACGAGGGCCATCCGCTCGACCCGAACGACCCCCGCTTCGAGCCCGGTGCCCCGGCGGCCAAGAAGCCGCCGGCCACGGTGTACACCACGGCCCGGAAGTACAAGGTCACCTCGTACTCCCGCGTCGGGCAGCTCCTGCCCCAGCTCAAGGGGTGCCTGGCCGACGGCCGCCCGTTCGTCTTCGGCTTCTCGGTCTACGAGAACTTCTTCGGGGCCAACGGGAAGCCCAAGATCAACACGCCCATGCCGTCGGGAGGTCAGATCGGCGGCCACGCGGTGATGGTGGTCGGCTACGACGACACCGGGTCGAAGTTCATCGTGCGAAACTCGTGGGGCCCGGCCAACCAGGACAAGGGCTACTTCTACATGCCGTACGCCTACGTGACCGAGCCCACCCTCTCGAGCGACTTCTGGACCATCAGCCTGGTCGGGTGACCGGATGACGCCGCCGGGCTCCACGGGTCGTGAGGTGACGCTCGAGGCGCCGGGCGGCGAGGCGGTGCTGTCGCTGCGCGAGTCGCCGACCACGGGGTACCTGTGGCGCATCGTCGATCTGCCACCGGAGGTCGAGGTCGCGGACAGCTCGTTCGCGGCCTCGGCCGCCGGCGGTCCCCCCGGTGCCGGGGGAGAGCGGCGCATCACCGTGCGGGCCTCCGCCGCCGGCACGTTCCGGTTCGCGGCCGAATCGGCGCGGGGCGACGGCCCGGCCGCCGAACGGGTGGCGGTCACCCTCGTCGCCGCGCAGCCGTGGACCGGTGCGTGAGAGCCCGGAGCTCGCAGGTCTGGATCGCCGCCGGCCTGGCGGCGCTGACCCTCGCCTGCTCCGCGAGCCACGCCGCCGACCCGGGCAGAGCCGTCGACGAGACCGCCCGGTCGACGGCGCTCGATCCGGAGCCGACGCCGTCGTCGACGCTCCCGGTGCCGGAGACGACCTCGGTGCCTGAGACGACCACGACCGCGGTGACGGCGACCACGACGCGGCCGGCACCTTCGAACGCGCTCGGCGCCGTCGCCGGGCACGTGATCGTGCTGGATCCGGGTCACAACGGTGGCGACAGCGCGCACCTGAAGGAGATCACCACTCAGGTGTTCATCGGCAACGGCTCCAAGGATTGCGAATCGACCGGCACGGCCGGCAACGACGGCTACCCGGAGCACGCGTTCACCTACGACGTGGTCCGTCGGCTGCAGGCCATCCTGACTCAGGCGGGGGCGGAGGTGGTGGTGACCCGGCCGTCCGATGACGGCTGGGGGCCCTGCGTGACCCAGCGCGCCGCGATCGGCAACGACGCTCACGGCGAGCTCGCCATCTCGGTCCACGCCGATGGCGGGCCGTCCGCCGGGCGCGGCTTCCACGTGATCCGGCCGCTGCCGGTGCCGGGCTACAACGACGGCATCGTCGAACCGTCCGGACGATTCGCCACGCTGCTTCGCGACACCTTCGCCGGCGACACCGGGATGCCGACCGCGACCTACGTCGCCGAGAACGGCCTGGTCTCCCGCTCGGATCTCGGCGGGCTGAACATGTCGAAGGTGCCGAAGGTGTTCATCGAATGCGGGAACATGCGCAACCGCACCGACGAGGCGATGCTGCACGATCCCTCGTGGCGCCAGAAGGCCGCCGAAGCGATCGCCGTGGCGATGAACACCTACTTCGCGTCGACGTAGGGCCGAGGCGCCACGGCCGCGTCGGCGCCGGACCCGGTCGACGAGGCCGTTGGATCAGCGCTGTTCAGCGGTGGCGGTGGCGGTGGCGTGGAGGGTGGTGGTGCGGGGGCCGTGGGGGAGGGCGCGGGCGAAGACGTAGTCGGCGCGCAGGTCGAGGGTGACGGTGACGGTGTCGGGGGCGGTGATGGTGATGTGGGGTGGGGCGGCGAGGTCGTCGGTGAGTCCCTGGGCGTCGAGGGAGTCGATGACGGCGCGTTGCACGCGGTCGGGGTCGAGGTGGTAGCCGTCGCCCCGGCGGAGGGCGGCCTGGTCGAGGCCGTAGGTGACGGCGTCGTTGGCTGCGCTGCCGGCCGCGCTGATGCCGGCCCGTTGGCGGAGGTGGATGGCGGTGAGGTCGACGGCGATGGCGCCGAGCAGCAGGACGATGAGCACAGCGGCGGGCATGAGCATGAGGACGCTGCCGCGGTCGCCGCGGGCCCGAACGGGCGGTGCCAGGGGTGCGCTCAGCATGTCGAGTCGCCGGCGAGGCCGGAGCGGTAGGGGTCGATGCGTTCGGAGTGGCGGGCCTCGACGTCGAAGGCGTGGCCGTAGCCGCCGATCCAGGGCAGGCGCAGGGCCGGGACGGGGTAGTCGACCTCGACGGTGACGCGGACGCAGCGGGCGAAGGGTCGGTCGCCGTCGTGGTGCACGCGCACGGTGGCGAGCTCGGGTCGGCGGCCGTGGGCGGCCATGGTGTCGGCCGCCGCGGTGCGAGCCGCGGTCAGGGCGGTGTCGCCGTCGGGTGCCTCGACGTAGGCGCGCACCGCTTCGCGGGATGCGGCGTCGGCCGCGAGCTTGGCGTCGACGACGGCCCAGGCGTTGGTGATCAGCAGCGCGCCGACCACGAAGATGAGCACCCCGAACGGCAGCACCTCGATCCCGGCCAGCTGTCCCCGGTCGTCGTGCCAGTCGACCCGCGGCCGCCGTCCCGCGGGTGCCTCACCAGCCGGGCGATCTCGCCACCGTTTCGGTGGTCGGCGCGCCCGGGTGGCATGGGTTGTTGGTGGCGGGTCGGCAGCGGGGCGTTTGGGCCACCGTTTCGGTGGTCGGCGCTCCTGGCTGGCCGAATGCGCAGGTCGCGGGTCGGGTGACGTCATCGGGGGACCTCGACGCGGACGCGGGCGGTGCGGTCGATGTGGTCGAAGCCGAGCGGGCCCCCGAGGCCGGGCAGCAGGAACCGCGGCGCGGGGCCCTCGATGCGCACGGCCACGACGTCGGCGTTCGACGCCGACCAGTCGAAGGTGACCCGGTCGCCGAGCTGGCCGAGCTCGTCGCGCATCCGGCGTTCGGCCTCCGCCCGGGCCCGAGCCAACGAGTCCGACGTGGCGTGGTCGGTGCGGCTGCCGGCCACCAGCCGGGCTCCGTCGAACGCGGCGCTGGTCGCGGCCGACGTGGCGTAGAGGTTGATCAGCAGCTGCACCGCGAACAGCAGGAAGCCGAGGAACACCAGGACACCGGCGATCGTGCCGATCAGCCCTGCTCCCTGGTCACGCTCCTGCCTCACCAGCCACGCCACCGGCACTCAGTCGTTGCCGATCTGCTCGACCTTGTCGTTGGTCGTCCGCTCGGTGGTCTTCCACATCTGCTGGAAGCCGACCCACATGGCGGCGCCGAGGAACGCCATGATCAGCACCGCGATGGCAGCTGAGATGACGCCCTCGCCGCGGTCGTCGTGGGCCAGGGCGGTGACCCGGGCGGGGCCGGCCGATCGGACGAGCGCGGTGGTCCAGAGCAGTGTGGTTCGCATGGCGTTGGCCTTTCGGTTGGGGACGGGTTGGGTCAGCCGGTGGTGAAGAGGCGCATGGCCTCGATGAACGGGACGACCATGAACAGCACGCCGGGCACGAGGGTCGCGACGGTGACGGGGATCCAGACCTGCTGGCCCCGGCGCTCGATGATCTCGATCAGCTCGCGCTGGGCGTCCTGGCGGATGGTGCGGGCCTCCTCGGAGATGAGCTGGGCCAGGTCGCCGCCCTCCCGGTTCATGGCGAGGATCGTCACCAGGCGCGACAGCGCCTCGACGTCGGCCAGCGCCGCCCATTCGCGCAGGGCGTCGACGTCGCTGAGCCCCTGGCGGATGCGGCCGCAGACCCGGTGCAGGTCGGTGGCGCAGGCGCCGTGGCCACGACGGGCCAGCCGGTTGAGGGCGGAGCCGAGCGAGTAGCCCGAGCCGAGCAGCATGCCGAGCTGCTCGCTCACGATGGGCAGCTCGAGGAAGATGCGGCGCTGCCAGGCCGACGAGGCTCTGCACCGCCTGCTGCTCGACCAGCGAGGAAGGCGAGCAGCGGCGCGCCCACGAGGCCGATCAGCGCCAACGCGGCCGGGGGATGCACGGCCACCGCAGCGGCCGCACCGACCGCCAGCGCGGCGAGGCTGATGCCGAGCTGGCGGGTGCGGAACGCGGTGACCGTCATCGGCGAGTGCACGCGCTCGAGCCGCACGCCGAGCTCCTCGCTCACGCCGAACAGGCGGCTGAGCCGGTTGCCGAGCTCTGGGCGAGCGGCGCGACGACCTCGCCGAACGACGTGACCGAGAGGACTCCGGCCGAGCGGGAGGATCCGGCCGGCGCCCGGCGTGTAGCGCGCCAGCCGGTCGACGCAGCGGCGGTCGGCGGAACCAGCGGAGCTCGGCCAGCAGCAGGGTGGCGCCGAGCCAGACCGCCAGCAGCAGCGAAGGCGGCAGGGCGGATCACGGGAACACCCGCTGCTCGTCGGGCAGCCGCATGATGCGCCCGGCCCACATCCAGCAGAGCACCATCAGCCCGAGCGCCACGACGACGACGACCTGGCCGAGCGGGGTCTGGTAGGCCGCGCGCCCGTTGCCGATCGACAGCCCGACGAGCGCCATGCCCAGCGGCACGATCAGCACGAACCGTCGCGGCGAACCGCACGCCGGCCTGCTTGGCCCGGGCGTCCTTGCGGCCCTGGGCGTCCTGGCGGCGGTCGTCGGCCAGGGCCTCGAGCCGGCTGTCGAGGTCGGTGCCGCCGAGCTCGTGGGCGATGAGCAGCGTCTCGCAGGTGGCGTCGGCGGTCGGGTCGGCCAGGCGGCGCTTCAGCACGTCGAGGGTGCGGGCGAAGTCGGTGGACAGCAGCCACTCGCGCTGGGCGGCCTCGAACGCCGGCCGCAGCTCGTCGGGCGCCGGCCGGCCCACCTCGAACAGGGCCTGGGGCACCGACCGTCCGGCCGCTGCCGGTGAGGATGCGGATCTCGTCGATGAGCCGGGGCCAGGCGTCCCGGGCGTGGTCGCGTCGGCGGGCACGGCGGCGTCGGTAGGTCGCGACCGGCACCGACGCGGCGAACCCCGCCAGCACCAGCGCAGGGAGGACGCCGCCGAACACGATGAGGCCACCGACCAGCGCCGAGCAGGGACAGCACGGCGATGACCGCGGCGAACTCGCCGAGCGCCGACGTCGCCGAGGCCGGCCTGGGCCATCCAGTCGCCGCGCCCGCTGGCGCGGCGTGCGACGCAGCGACGTGCGGGCCGCGATCCGGCCCGCTCGGCCCGGGACCGACGCCGCGCCACCGGAACGCCAGCGCGGTGAACACGAGGTGCACGCCGTAGCCGGCCGCGACGGCGAGCAGCAGCGCGGTCAGAACGACTCCCAGGTCGAGCCCGTCGACGGTCGTCGATGATGGCCGTCGAGGTCGATGCCGGCGTCGTCGAACGCCCGGCCGACCCGCACCGGCAGGTTGCCCGTCCACTGCAGGGGTGCGTCGCGGCCTCGACGGGCGAACAGCTCGGTGACGGTGAACTGGGTGGCCTCCGGCCCGGCGGCCAGGTCCTCGACCGCGACGATCTCCGCGACCTGCGGACCGGCCGGCGTGCGCCGGCAGAACACGACCAGATCGATCGGCCTCGCTCACCAGGCTGTTGAGCGCGGACATCGGGATGTCGTTGGCGCGTGTCGGAGAGCTGGCACACGAACCGCAACCGGGTGAGGGCCTGGCGGGCCGAGCCGGCGTGGATGGTGGTGAACCCGGTGACGCCCGACGACAGCGTGAGCAGCAGCGGCAGCGCCTCGCGGTCGCGGACCTCGCCGACGATGGCCACGTCGGGGGCCATGCGCAGGAAGCCCGACACGAGCCGTCGCAGGTCGACCGCGGGCCGGTCGGCCCGCGCCGCCCGGGTCTGCATGCTGCGCCACGTTGGCGAGCGGGACGTCGGCCTCGAAGACCTCCTCGGCGATGACGACGCGCTTGGCCGGGTCGAGCTCGGCCGCGCAGCACGACAGCAGGGTCGTCTTGCCCGAGCCGGGGGCGCCGGCGAACACGATCGAGAGGTCGGCCCGCACGCAGGCGGCGAGGAAGCGGGCGACCGGGCTCGGCGAGCATGTCGCGCTCGACGAGCTGGTCGAGCGAGTGGAACGCGACCCCGGTGAAGCGGCGGATGTTGACCATGGGGTGGCCGCCCCGGCTGACGTCGGCGTGCACGATGTGCAGGCGGGAGCCGTCGTCGAGCTGGGCGTCCTGCAGGCCCTCGGCCGGGTCGAGCTTGCGGTGGCTGGTCGAGGCGTCGTCGAGCAGCTTGGTCGAGCGTGCGGGTGAGGTGCTCGCCGTCGTGGAAGACCTCGTCGTGGTAGCCCGACGGGCCCGACGTGGCGCTTCACGAAGATGGCCGATGGGGGAGTTGATCATGATCTCCCACACGTCGCGGTCGTCGAGCAGCGGGGTGAGCGGGCCGTAGCGGGCCAGGTTGCGGAAGGCCCGCTCGGCCACCTCGTCGGGGGCGGCCAGGTCGAAGGGCCGCAGGCCCCGCTTGAAGTCGTCGCTCCACTGGTCGATCTCGTCGGCGATGAGGGCCTGCAGGCCGCGGTCGCCGTCGGGGCCGTGCATGTCGTGGGCCAGGTCCTTGGCCCGGGCCTGCACCCGGCGCTCGATCTCGACCAGCGGGTTGAGCTCGTCGACGTCGACGTCGTCCGATGCCGTCGACACCTGGCCGCGATGGTCACGGCGACCAGCTTCTGACGAGGCGTCAGGACACTGGCTAGGGTGCGGCCGGCCGGACCTCCGAGCGAACCCGTCGGTCCGAAAGGACCGGACGTGAGCGAACCCGCAGTGCTCGTCGAGCGCGACGGCCACATCGTCACCATCACCCTGAACCGCCCCGACAAGCGCAACGCCTTCAACGCCGAGGTGCTCTGCCGGCTGTGCGACGCCTGGGACATGATCGACGGCGACCCCGACGTGCGGGTGGCCATCCTCACCGGCGCCGGCGGCGACTTCTCGGCCGGCGCCGACCTCGACCGGCTGGTGGGGGCGATGCTCTCGGGCAAGCCGGCCGCAGGACGAGTTCGAGGAGCGCATCCGCTCGGACTTCTCGCTCATCTTCAAGGGCTTCCTGAAGGAGTACCGCACCAAGAAGCCGCTGGTGGCCGCGGTCGAGGGCTACTGCTACGCCGGCGGCCTCGAGATCCTGCAGGCCACCGACATCCGGGTGGCCGCCGAGGGCGCCAAGATCGGGCTCACCGAGGTGCAGCGCGGCCTGTTCCCGATGGCCGGCACGACCGTGCGCCTCACCCGGCAGATCCCGTGGACCAAGGCCATGGAGATCATGCTGATCGGCGAGCCGATCACCGGCATCGAGGCCGAGCGCCTCGGTCTGGTCGGCCACGTGGTGCCCGACGGGCAGGCGCTCACCCGGGCCCGCGAGCTGGCCGAGCGGATCGCCGCCAACGGCCCGCTGGCGGTGCAGGGCATCAAGGCCTCGGCGCATCGCCGCCGACAGCCTGCCCGAGGCCGAGGCCTATGCCAAGGAGTCGGAGATCGGCATGACGGTCATGGCCAGCAACGATGCCAAGGAGGGCCCGAAGGCGTTCCTCGAGAAGCGGCCGGCGAACTTCACCGGCACCTGATCCCGACCGTCGGCTCGACCGGGGCGAGGCGGTCATCCGGCTGCCTCCTGCTCGGTCCAGGAGCCGAGCGAGCCGGGCACCACGGCCACCGGCTCGGGCTGCTCGTCGGCCGCCGGCACCAGGGGTTGGCGGTCGAGCAGCGCCTCGACCGCGGCGGTGACCGGCTGGGCGATCGAGCGGGGCATCGGGCGTGCCGGTGCGGAACAGGTCGTCGAGGTTGCGGCGCTCGGGCACGAACACGGGAGAGGGCACGGCCCGGCCGCCAGCGCACGGCCAGCTCGCCCACCGCGGCGGTGATCTCGGCCCGGCCCCGGCCCCGACGAGGTGCTCGGGTGACGACCGGCAGCACCCGGGTCGGCTCGACGCCGAGCCGGCGTGAGGTCGTCGATGGTGACGACCAGCCGACGCAGGCCGGTCACCGACGGGGGAGCGACGACCACGACCAGGTCGGCCCGCCGGAGCGGTGGCGCGGGCCAGCAGGTTGCGGTCCTCGACGTCGACCGAGCCGACCTCGTCGTCGCCCTCGACATCGGCGTCGACGTCGGCGACGACGAGGCGGAAGGCCCGCTGCAGGCCGTCGAGGGCGGCCTCGATCGAACGGGGTCGCAGCACGGTCCAGTCGCGATGGCGGCGCAGGCCGAGCAGCAGGTGGTAGCCGCGACCCGTCGACGTGCGAAGGTGAGCCGCCGCACCTCGTCGACCGACGAGCGTGGCCGCCGCGATGGGCGTCGGCCAGCTCCTGCACCCCGGGCACCACGTCGCCGGCGTCGTGCAGCAGGGCCTGGTCGGCGTGCAGGGCGAGGTCGGCCAGCAGCACCATGCCGGCCTGGCCGGCGGTGGCGGCCAGGCCCTGGGCCAGGGCCATGGCGATGGTCGACGACCCGCCGCCGGCCGGCCCGGTGACCGCCACCAGGCGCCCGCGCCAGCCGGCAGGTGCCGGCGCGAGCGACGACCCGGGCTCGACCTCGGGCCCCCGCAGGGGCTGCGCCGACTCGGCCAGCGCGGCCAGCAGGAGCGAGCGGTCGAGCTGGTCGGGCAGCACCGCGTCGACGCCGAGGGCGGCCCAGTCGCGGCGGGCGTGACCGTCGTCGACCACCAGCACGGCCGCTCCGGCCTCACGGGCGGTGTCGACGAGGTCGCGGTCGAGGCCGGCCAGCCCGGCGTCGACGAGCGACGGCCGAGAACGCCCGGCCCGATCGCAGCCGAGCGTGCAGCTCGTCGACGGCGACGCACTTCACGAACTCGATCGGCAGCGCCGCGCTGGTGGCCCAGCGGCTGACGTCGCGGAACCACGCCGCCCGGGGCTGGGCCAGGCCGAGCAGCCGGTAGCGGTCGGTGGTCACGACGCCGGGCCCGAGATGGCGGCGGAGGTGTCGGTCGGGGCGTAGGAGCCGGCCGACGCCGTGGCCTCTGATGGTGGGGTGCCGGTGGATCGCACCAGGGTGATGGCGGCGACCTCGGCCGCGTGGGCGGTGGCCAGCACCTGGTCGGCGGCAGCGAGCGAGACGGTGACGACGACCCTGCCGTTGGACCCGAGCGACGGGCTGCCCGCGCTCTCGAGGTCGAGCACCTGCACGGCGCGGGCCACGACGAGGGTGCGGGCACCGGTGCCGGTGCCGTAGGTGGCGAGCACGTCGACCTGGTCGCCGGGATGCAGATGGCCGTTGACCGCCCGCTCGCGGTCGACCGGGAACGAGAAGGCGTGGCCGGGTGGACCGTCGCTCCCGAGGTCGACGATGGCCGAACTCCCGACGATCTCATCGGTGGTCAACGGGGCGACGGTGACCTTTCCGATGAGATCGTCGGGGTTCGTGAACGTGACCGAGGCCAAGGCGTCGGACACGTCGACCGGTTCGACCCGGAGGTCGTCAGCTTCGAGCTGGTGCCCGAGGGCCAGGGCCCGGGTGACGACCACGACCCGCCCACCAGGGCCGTCGCCGGCTCCGGAGGCCACCAGGAAGGCCACCACCATGGTGACGGCGACCACCAGGCCACCGACCACCGCTCGACCGGACGGCAGCGCGGCCCGGCGCTGGAGACGCCGGGCCGCGGGGTGGGCCACCCCGACCGCGAGGGGGTCGCTGCCGCCGCTCGAGGGACCGTGGAGGTCGGTCCCGATCTGGCGCGAGGACGCGCCTCGCTGCTTGGTTCCGCCGACCTGCATGACTGTGACGTCCTCCGCCGGGAGCACTCATGATGGTGGGCAACCTAAGGAACTTTGACCGCCAGTTCAACATGACATCCGACACATCTCGAGCACGGAAAGTGGCGATGAGCTGCCGAAACGTGGTACTCCTAGTCGATCCGTCTGACCCTCCAGTGACAATGAAACTGGTGAAAAAGGATCGAAAGGTGTATGGTCGCCCGCGTGACTCCCTCAGCCCCCACCTCGGCCGATGACGAGATCCGCTGGCTCAGCACCGGCGAGGCGGCCGATCGGCTCGGCATCACCCCCCGCACGCTCTACCGCTTCATCGACGAGGGGCAGGTCGCGGCCTACCGGTTCGGTCGGGTGATCCGTCTGAAGGCCACCGACGTCGACATCTTCATCGATGCCTGCCGCATCGAGCCCGGCACCCTCGAGCACCTCTACCCCGACTCGGGCCCCGACACCTCGGCCACCGACGCCAGCGCCACGTAGGCCAGGCCGCCACCATCGAGCGCCACGGTCACCACGTCGCGGCCCACGGCGGTGATCTCACCGCTGGTCGCTTCGCCGCTGCGGGCCACGATCAGCACCCGTTCACGCTGCTCGGCCAGCCGTCCCACCCGCTCGACCAGGGTCACCCCGGTGGGCACCGGCCCGTCGCCGGGCACGGCCACCGCGTCGGGCTGGGGTCGCACCGAGTCGAGGGCGTCGATCGCCACGACCACCCGCTCACCGACCGACGACCGCAGCTCCACCACGTCGCGTCCCACGGCCGCGATCGTCCCCCGGTGACGACGGCCGTTCGTCAGGTGCACCGTCACCGGCCGGCCGTGCTCGGCCAGGTCGACGAGCACGCCGGTCAGCGTCGACTCCTCGTCGGCCTGACGCCGCAGCCAGGCCGTGCGCCGGCGCAGCTCGACGGCGTCGTCGACCTGGGTCTCGGCCACCCACCGCGTGAGCTCGTGCGAGCGCATCGTCGAGCAGGCGGTCCCCGGCCGGGTCGTCGGCGTGATCGTCGGCGCGGTCATCGGGCGGGTCCACCGGGGCATCCACGGCCCGAGAGCGTACGTCGAACCCCCTGTCGCCCAGCGCCCGGCAGTCAGTACGCTGTCGGCCTCACCCGAGACCACCTGATGGCAGCCACCCAAGTCAAGATCAACGTCCCCGGCAACCACCTGATGGCTGCCCTGCTCGGCCAGCGCGACGAACTGTTGCGACTGGTCGAGTCCGCGTTCCCCGACACCACCGTGCACGTGCGGGGCAACGAGATCTCCGTCGAGGGCGTCGGCGCGGCCCGGGTCGGGTCGGCTGTTCGAGGAGCTGGTCGTGCTGCTGCAGCAGGGCCAGTCGCTCGAGCCGTCGGTGCTGCGCCGCACGATCGAGATGGTCAACGCCGACGAGTCGCCGTCCGAGGTGCTCACCTCCGAGGTGCTCACGTCGTCGCGGGGTCGCACCATCCGCCCCAAGTCCAGCGGCCAGAAGCGCTACGTCGACGCCATCCGCGAGAACGTCATCACCTTCGGGCTGGGCCCGGCCGGCACCGGCAAGAGCTGGCTGGCGGTGGCCATGGCCGTGCAGGCGCTGCAGTCCAAGCAGGTCGAGCGCATCATCCTCACCCGGCCCGCGGTCGAGGCCGGCGAGCGGCTCGGCTTCCTGCCCGGCGACCTCATGGCCAAGGTCGACCCCTACCTGCGCCCGCTCTACGACGCCCTCTACGACATGGTCGAGACCGAGGGCGCCCAGCGCCTGCTCGACCGGGGCACCGTCGAGGTCGCCCCGCTCGCCTTCATGCGGGGCCGCACGCTCAACGACAGCTTCATCATCCTCGACGAGGCCCAGAACACGACGCCCGAGCAGATGAAGATGTTCCTCACCCGCATCGGCTTCGGGTCCAAGGCCGTCATCACCGGCGACACCACCCAGGTCGACGTGGCCGGCGGCAAGAGCGGCGTGGCCGGGCTCGAGACCGATGCTGGCCGGCATCGCCGGGCTGGCGTTCGTGCACCTGTCGAGCACCGACGTCGTGCGCCACCGCATCGTGCAGGACATCGTCAACGCCTACGAACGGGCCGCTGGCGGCGCCAACTCCTCGACGGGCCCGGCCGCCGCGCCGTGACCCTGCGACCTCCCTCTCCGCCGACGCGGCGCCGGGCCGGGGGCGACGGCGAGGTCACGGTGTTCGTGGCCGACGAGCAGGCCCACCACCCGGTCGACGTGGCCCGGTGGAGCGCGCTGGCCGAGCGGGTGCTCGAGGCCGAGGGCGTGCGGGGCGAGGCCGAGCTGTCGGTGCTGTTCGTCGACGTCGACGCCATCACCGTGCTCAACCGCGACTTCATGGGCGAGGAGGGGCCCACCGACGTGCTGTCGTTCCCGATCGACGGCGAGCTGGCCCCGGGCGGGCGCTGGCCCGACGACGGCGGTCCCGGGCCCGATCGGGGCATGCCCGACCCCGACGACCTGCCGCTGCTGCTCGGCGACGTCGTGATCTGCCCCGAGATCGCGGCGCGCAACGCGCCCGAGCACGCCGGCATCGTTCGACGACGAGATCGCGCTGCTGGTCGTGCACGGCATCCTGCACCTGCTCGGGCTCGACCACCTCGACGAGGCCGACCGCGTGGCCATGCAGGCCCGCGAGCGCGAGCTGCTGCTGCAGTTCCACGGCACTCCCGGCCCGCGACCCGTGGACCGTGACCGACATGAGGCCCGCCGTCCTCGCCTCGTTCACGGGTGCCGACGCGACGATGGTCGTGGTCATCGTCGTGCTGCTGCTGTTCTCGGTGTTCCTCGCCCTGGCCGAGACCGGCCTCACCCGCATGACCCGCACCAAGGCCCAGGCCCTGGCCGACGACGGCCGCCCGGGGTCGAAGTCGCTGCTCGTGGCTGGTCGCCCATCCCGAGCGGTTCCTCAACCCGGTGCTGCTGGTGGTGCTGGTCTGCCAGCTCGTGCAGGCGTCGCTCACCGGCATCGTCGCCAACTCGCTGTTCGGGGCTGGGGCGTGGCCATCGCCACCTTCGTCAACGTGGTCATCGTCTTCGTGCTGGCCGAGGCCGCGCCCAAGACCTGGGCGATCCAGCACCCCGAGCGGGCCGCGCTGCTGTCGGCCCGCCCGGTCGCGCTGCTCGCCCGCTTCTGGCCGGTGCGCATGCTGTCGCGCGGCCTGATCGGCATGGCCAACGTGGTGCTTCCGGGCAAGGGGCTCAAGGAGGGCCCGTTCGTGTCGGAGGAGGAGCTGCTCGCCCTCGCCGACGTCGCCGTCGAGGACGCGGTGATCGAGGAGGAGGAGCGCGACGCTCATCGGCCAGATCATCGAGTTCGGCGACACCATCGTGCGCGAGGTCATGACGCCACGGCCCGACATGATCACCGTCGCCGCCGACTTCCGGGTCGACGACGTGATGGAGGTCGATGATCCTGAACGGGCTCAGCCGGGTGCCGGTCTACGGCGAGGGCATCGACGACATCGTCGGCGTCGTCTACGCCAAGGACCTCATGCGGGCCGAGCGCGACGGCCACGGCGACCACACGGTCGGCGAGCTCATGCGGGCCGCGTCGTTCGTGCCCGAGACCAAGCGCATCGCCGAGCTGCTGCCCGAGATGCAGGCCGGCAAGGTGCACCTGTCGATCGTGGTCGACGAGTACGGCGGCACGGCCGGGCTGGTCACGCTCGAGGACCTGCTCGAGGAGCTGGTCGGCGAGATCGTCGACGAGTACGACCGCGACGAGGCCGCGGTCGAGCGGCTGCCCGGCGGTGACGTGCGGGTGAACGGCGGCCATGCCGATCGACGAGGTCAACGACCTGCTCGACGGCGAGCTGCCCGAGGGCGACTGGGACACGATCGGCGGGCTGATGTTCCACCTGCTCGGCCACGTGCCCACCGAGGGCGAGCAGGTCGAGTGCGAGGGCCTCGTCCTGCGGGCCGAGCGGGTGGCCCGCCGTCGCATCGGTCGGGTGCGCATCGAGCGGCTGGTGCCGCGCGGAGGCGCCGCACGCGGACGACGCCGTCGGTGCGATCGACGTGAGGTCCGGGTTCGTCACCATCGTCGGGTCGCCCCAACGTGGGCAAGTCGACGCTGCTCAACACCATCCTCGGCACCAAGGTGAGCATCGTCTCGGACAAGCCGCAGACCACCCGCACGCAGGTGCGGGGCGTGCTCAGCCGGCCCGACGCACCAGATCGTGTTCGTCGACACGCCCGGCATCCACAAGCCCCGCACCCTGCTGGGCGAGCGGCTGAACGACTCGGCCACCGGCGCCATCGGCGACGTCGACGTGGTGTGCCTCGTGGTCGACGCCACCGCGCCGATCGGCCCGGGCGACCGGTTCGTCGCGTCGCGGGTGCCGCGCGACGCCGTCGTCGTGGTCAACAAGGTCGACCTGGCCTCGCCGACCGAGGTGCTGGCCCAGCTGGCCCGGGCGGCCGAGCAGCTCGACCTCGACCAGTACTTCCCGGTGTCGGCCAAGACCGGCGACGGCGTGCCCGAGCTGGTGGCGCACCTGGTCGAGCGGCTGCCCGAGGGACCGCAGTACTACCCCGACGACATGGTCACCGACGTGCCCGAGGCGTTCTGGGTGGCCGAGCTGGTGCGCGAGCAGCTGCTGGCCGTGACCCACGACGAGCTGCCGCACTCGATCGCCACCCGGGTCACCGAGTGGGAGTGGCCCCGCATCCGCTGCGAGATCCTCGTCGAGCGCGACTCCCAGAAGGGCATCGTGATCGGCAAGAAGGGCGCGGTGCTCAAGGAGGTCGGCACCGCGGTGCGCCAGCAGCTGCCCGCCGGGCGCCTACCTCGAGCTGTTCGTGAAGGTCGACAAGGACTGGCAGCGCCGCCCCAAGGCCCTCGAGCGCCTCGGCTACTGAAGCGGCGACCGGGCCACCCCGCAGGAGGGACCGATGCCCCAGCGCTTCCAGCGATCACGCCGCAAGGGAGCACGGCTCCCGCCGAGCGTCGTCGTCGTGACGCGACCGACGAAGTGGGGGAACCCGCACCCGCTGGATCTCGGTCGAGCGGAGGCGGTGCGTCGCTACCGCGACGACCTGCTCGTGGGTCGGCTGGCGGTCACCGTCGAGGACGTCCGGCGTGAGCTCGGCGGGCGCGATCTCGGCGTGCTACTGCCCGCTCGACGAGCCATGCCATGCCGACGTGCTGCTCGACGTCGCGAACGGGTGACGGGAATGATCGGCGGCCTGGAGGCAGCTGGGCACCCGGGTGGCACAAGGACCTTCGCCTCTAGGTCGCGGTCAGGAGGTTCTCTACGTTCGGTTCCTGAGCGACCGCGCATCGAATCAACAGGAGACGGACCGATGGCCGAGGGCAATCGCAACACGGGTGCAGCAGGTGGAGGCGCCCTCTACTCCATGGGCATCTTCGGGGCCTGGGTGTACTTCTGGCAACAGGCAGACAGCTTCTGGGCCTACGTGCTCGTGTCCCTCCCGTCCCTCTCTCTCCCGTTCTTTGTGAACATCGGGAGCTGTTCCAGGGCTTGTTCTGGCCGGCGTGGATGGTCTACGAGGTCTTCGCCGCGCTCAAGCGCTGACCACGCAGCCGAGGCCCCAGATCTGCCGGCGGAGCGACGTGCGGCGCAGGACGAGGTGCAGTCCCGTCGCTGCGCATGGCGTGGAGAACTTCACAACGAGCGGCGGGGGATGGGCTACGGATCAGGAGGTCGTGTCTCTCGGTCGTGGTCGCGGATGGCCCGCAGCATCGCCTCGGCGTCGGCGCGGTCGCGGGTGCGGCGCATGGGCGGGAGGGCCGACACGATCTCCCAGCGGTAGCTCGCGCTGTTGGCCAGGCGCGGGTCGAGCACGGCCACGACGCCGGTGTCGGTCGATCGGCGGATGAGCCGGCCCGCGCCCTGGGCCAGCAGCGTGGCGGCGCGGGGCAGGTCGACCACCCGGAAGGCGTCGGCCCGGGCCCGCTCGCGTCGGGCCTGCAGCAGCGGCTCGTCGGGCCGGGGGAACGGCAGCCGGTCGATGGTGACGAGCGACAGCGACGGCCCGGGCACGTCGATGCCCTGCCAGAAGCCCATCGTGGCGAACAGCGACGTCTCCTCCTCGTCGGCGAACCGGGCCACGAGCGCCGGCTTGGGGAGGTCGTTCTGGGTGAGGATCGGCCACGGCACGCGCGGGCGCAGCGCGTCGGCGGCCGCGTTCATGGCCCGGTAGCTGGTGAACAGGGCCAGGGTGCGGCCGCCGGCGGCCACGATGCAGCGCCTCGAGCTCGCGGTGCATCTGCTCCTCGTAGGTCGGCGTGGCGGGGGTCGGGCAGGTGGGCGGCGCAGTAGAGCAGCGCGTTGGTCGGCGTAGTCGAACGGGCTGCCGACGTCGAGCACGTCGAACGGCCCGGCGGTCGAGGCCGAGCCGCTCGCCCAGGGCGGACGGGATGGTGGCGCTGGTGAGCACGACCGTGGGCCCGTCCTCGAGCGCCGCGCGCAGCACCTCGGCCACGTCGATCGGGTGCGACCTTCAGCACCGGCGAGTCGGCCGATCCCTCGACCCATGCCACGTGGCTGACCGGCACGTCGGCCACGTAGTCGAGGTCGTCGATCATGGTGCCGGCGGCCTTGAGGGCCCGCTGCTTGCGGGCGCCGACGTCGCCCGGGCCGTCGTCGGGCACCGAGCGCAGGGCGGACAGCAGCTGCTCGACCTTGCCCCGGGCCGACACCACGGCGTCGGAGAGGTCGAGGTCCATGGCGCCGCGGAGACGGCGACCCACGTCGTCGGCCAGGGCGTCGGCGATGCGGCTGCCGGCCAGCTCGAGGTCGGCGATGATGTCCGCGTCGGCGACGATGGCCTGGGCGATGCGGGCCAGGTTGGTGAAGCGACCGGCGGTGAGCTCGAGGCCGAACGTGTTGGAGACGACGTCCTCGAACTGGTGGGCCTCGTCGATGACCACCACGTCGTGCTCGGGCAGCAGCACGCCGCCCGCCTCGAGGTGCAGGCTGTAGAGGTGGGTGTTGACCACGACGACGTCGGCCTCGGCCGCCGCGGTGCGGGCCTGCTCGGCGAAGCAGTCCACGCCCCGCGGGCAGTTGCGTGGCGCCCGGGCACTCCCGGGGGCCGACGCTGACCGCGCCCCACGCCCGCGCCGAGGCTCGAAGTCGAGCTCGGCCCGGTCACCGGTGGCCGAGGTCTCGGCCCACTCGGCCAGGCGGCGCACCTCGTCGTCGACCGCGGTGTCCCTGGTGCCCTCGAGCGTGCCCTGGGCGTCGCTGGTGGTGGCTTCGTGCACGCGCTGACGGCACACGTAGTTCGAGCGCCCCTTGAGCACCGCGAACTCGAACGGCCGGTCGAGGTGCTCGGCGAGGAAGGGCAGGTCCTTGTCGGCCAGCTGGTCCTGCAGGGCCTTGGTGGCGGTGGCGATGACGACCGTGGCGCCGCTCGACGATGGCCGGCACGAGGTAGGCGAGCGACTTGCCGGTGCCGGTGCCGGCCTGCACGATCAGCGGCCGCTGGTCGGAGATCGCCCGCCCGACGGCGACGCGCCATCTCGACCTGGCCCGGTCGCTCCTCGCCCGCCGGCAGCGCCGCGGTCACCGCCGCCAGGGCCGTGCGCACGTTCCCGTCGATGCGCCGATCGGCGGCCGTGGCCGGTGTTCGGCCCGTCCGGGAGGCGGTCGTGGGCGAGGGGTCGGGCACCCGGGGACGGTACCGGATGGGGTGGGGGACGGGCGGTAGGGTGCGAACGTGTCCCCCAAGCCCGCCCCCGTGAGCGCACCTCCCGCCATCCCCGGCATCGATCCCGCCCGCATCCCCACCCACGTGGCCTGCGTGATGGACGGCAACGGCCGGTGGGCCACGCAGCGGGGGCTCAAGCGCACCGAGGGCCACGCGGCCGGTGAGGAGGCCCTGTTCGACACGGTCGAGGGGGCCCTCGAGCTGGGCATCAAGTGGCTCACCGTCTACGCCTTCTCGACCGAGAACTGGAAGCGCCCGACCGACGAGGTGCGCTACCTCATGGGGTTCAACGAGTCGATCCTCACCCGACGCCGCGACGAGATGAACGAACGCGGCGTGCGCATGCGCTTCGCCGGCCGGCGCGACTGGCGGGTGCCGAAGCGGCTGATCCGCCACCAGGACGCGTCGGTCGAGCTCACGCAAGCGCAACCGCACGCATGACGTTCACCATCGCCTTCAACTACGGCGGCCGGGCCGAGATCGTCGACGCCGTGCGGGCGCTGGTCGAGGAGGGCACGCCGGCCGACAAGATCGACGAGAAGGCGATCCGGCGCCACCTCTACGACCCCGAGATGCCCGACCCCGACCTCATGGTCCGCACGTCGGGGGAGTACCGCATCTCCAACTTCCTGCTGTGGGAGATCGCCTACAGCGAGCTCGTGTTCACCGACGTGCTGTGGCCCGACTTCCGCCGTGAGCACCTGTTCGACGCGGTGCGCGAGTACCAGGCCCGCGAGCGTCGCTTCGGCGGGGTCGATGAGTCCTAGGGCCGGGACCGGCTGACGTGCTCTACCGCGACGAGGGCATCGTGCTGCGCACCTACAAGCTGGGCGAGGCCGACCGCATCGTCGTGCTGCTGCACCCGGGGCCACGGCAAGGTGCGGGCCGTCGCCAAGGGCGTGCGCAAGACCAAGAGCAAGTTCGGGTCGCACCTCGAGCCGACGAGCCACGTCGCGGTGCAGCTCTACGAGGGCCGCGAGCTCGACATCGTCACCCAGACCGAGTCGATCGACCACTTCCGGGCCATCCGCGACGACTTCGACCGCATCGCCCGGGCCTCGTCCATGCTCGAGGCCGTCGACCAGATGTCGCAGGAGGGCGGGGTGAACCCCCGGCTCTACCAGATGCTGCTCGGCGCCCTGCGTTCGCTCGACGCCGACAACAGCCCGGTGGTGCTGCCGGCGTTCTTCTGGAAGCTGCTCGCGCTCGAGGGGTACCACCCGATCATCGACCGGTGCGCCGAGTGCGGCAGCGAGGGCCCGCTGGTGGCCTTCGACCTCGAGTCCGGTGGCCTGCTGTGCGCCAACGACCGTCGGGGCACCCGCATCACGCCCGAGGCGGTCGACCTGCTGCAGCGCATCCTCGGCGGTCAGCTCGCCGCCGCGCTGCACGAGCCCGAGTCGACGCGCCACCCACGAGCTCGACCACCTGGCCACCCGGGCCCTCGAGCACCACCTCGAGCGGCGCCTGAAGTCGGTCAGCGTGCTCGACCGCTCGTAGTCAACTGATCAGCCGATCAGCTGATCAGCCGCTCAGCTGATCGGGCGCCACTGTTGGGTGGCGTCGTCGAACTGCATCCAGCGCTGGCCGGCGGGGTCCCACTGGATGTAGGCGTTGCGGGCCGGGTCCCACTGGGGCTGGGTGGGGTCGGGCGCGGCCTCGGGCGCCGGGGTGGCCGCGGCAGTGGGCTCGACCGTCTCGGGCGCCTGGGCGGGCGGGGTGGCGATGGGGGCCTCCGGAGGGGTCTCGACCACCGGTGCCGGCTCGGGTGCGACAGGGGGTGCGTCGGTGGCTCCCGGTGCGCCCCAGCCCGACCCGTCGTCGGGGGTGGCCGGAGCGGCGGGGGCCGGCGTGGGCCAGCCGGTGCCGGGCTCGGACGGCGCCGGCGCGGGCGCAGGGGCTCCGTACTGGGGCTGGGCCGGGTAGGGCGGCTGGGTCGAGTACGGCGGTTGCCCGGGCTGCGGCGGCGGGTAGGGCGTGGCTCCCGGCGCGCCGTAGGGAGCGCCGTAGGGCTGCCCGTACGGCTGGGCGTAGGGGCTGGCGACCAGCGCGCCGGTGACACCGGGGACGATGACGGGCTGCCCGGCGTAGGCCCGGTCGACGACGAAGCTCTTGGCCGCCATGTCGCCCACGCGTCGGTGACCCTTGGAGCTGGCGCTCGTCGCGATGCCGACGATGGGGATGGAGCACACGCCGATGTAGTCGACGACGCCGGCCACGCTGCGCAGCAGGGCGCGGCCGGCTCCCAGCGGCGCTCCCTGCTCGTTCACGACGAGCGAGGCCGAGCATCAGGGTGCCCGGCGACTTGCCCGTCTGCCCGCGCCAGATGACGAAGACGGAGACCATGTAGGCCAGCCCGACGACGAAGATGAACAGCACGCCCGCGCCGGTGATCTCGCGGGACGTGTAGGGCCGGTAGTTGCCGAAGCTGTTGTAGTCGTAGCGGACGACGTCGTGGGAGAACACCGCGGCCGCGATCACGATGGCGACGACCCACACGATCACCTCGAGCACGAAATCGATGACGGCGGCCCCGTAGCGCTTGGCGAGGACGTCGGTGGGGTCGATCGGGGCTTGGTAGGCGCTCACGACGGGCCATGGTGGCACGCGCCGAACGCCGTCCGGGGGAATCCGCCGGGAGAGGGGTTCGGGCCGGGCGGTAGCATCGGCCCCCATGTCTGATCCCGCCACCACCGCCGACACCGACGCCACCACCCCCGATCTGATGGAGAAGATCGTCAACCTGTCGAAGCGTCGGGGCTTCGTGTTCCCGTCGGCCGAGATCTACGGCGGGTTCCGCTCGACCTACGACTACGGCCCGATCGGCGTGCTGCTGCTGCGCAACGTCAAGGACGCCTGGTGGCGGTCGATGGTGCAGCTCCGCGACGACGTCGTCGGCCTCGATGCCGCCATCCTCTCGCCGCCCGCGGTGTGGGAGGCCTCGGGCCACCTGCAGAACTTCACCGACCCGCTGGTCGACTGCAAGAGCTGCAACGAGCGCTTCCGGCTCGACAAGCTCGACGACCCCGACGCTGTGCCCGAACTGCGGCGCGACGCACTCGTTCACCGAGGCCCGCCACTTCAACCTCATGTTCAAGACCTACGCCGGGCCGGTCGAGGGCACCGGGGCCGAGGTCTACCTGCGCCCCGAGACCGCCCAGGGCATGTTCGTCGACTTCGCCAACGTGCTGCAGGCCAGCCGCAAGAAGCCGCCGTTCGGCATCGCCCAGGTGGGCAAGTCGTTCCGCAACGAGATCACGCCCGGCAACTTCGTGTTCCGCACCCGCGAGTTCGAGCAGATGGAGATGGAGTTCTTCGTCCCGCCCGACGAGGCCCAGCAGTGGTACGAGTACTGGTGCAACGAGCGGTTCCAGTGGTACCTCGACCTCGGCATCCCCGAGGCCGACCTGCGATTGCGGTCCCACGACGACGACGAGCTCAGCCACTACTCGAGCGGCACCTCGGATGTGGAGTACCGGTTCCCCTGGGGCTTCGACGAGCTCGAGGGCATCGCCAACCGCGGCGACTACGACCTGACCCAGCACATGGAGGCGTCGGGCGAGAAGCTCGACTACTTCGACCCGGCCACCAACACCCGCTACACGCCCCACGTCATCGAGCCGGCCGCCGGCGCCACCCGCACCATGATGGCGTTCCTGCTGGCGGCCTACGACGAGGAGGAGGTCAACGGCGAGACCCGGGTCGTGCTGCGCCTGCACCACCGGCTGGCGCCCTACAAGGTGGCCGTGCTCCCGCTCTCGAAGAAGGAGACGCTGACCCCGCTGGCCCGTGAGGTGCTGCAGAGCCTGCAGCCGCACTTCATGTGCGACTACGACGAGACCCAGAACATCGGCCGGCGCTACCGCCGCCAGGACGAGCTGGGCACCCCCTACTGCGTCACCATCGACTTCGACTCGCTCGACGACGGCGCCGTCACCGTTCGCGAGCGCGACTCGATGGCCCAGGACCGCATCGCGGTCGGCGAGCTGGTCGGCTACCTCCGCGACCGACTCACCTGAGCCGACCCGTGGGCGACCGGACGAACGACATGACCGACGACGCCGACAAGATCGCCACCAACCGGGCGCTGTGGGACGACCGGGTTCCGGCCCACGTCGCGTCCGACTTCTACGACGTCGAGGGCTTCAAGGCCGGGCGGTCCGCGCTCGAGCCCTTCGAGATCGAGGAGGCCGGTCCGGTCGACGGCCTCGACCTGGTGCACCTCCAGTGCCACTTCGGGCTCGACACCCTGTCGTGGGCCCGCCTCGGTGCCCACGTCACCGGGCTCGACTTCTCGGAGCCGGCCGTCGGGTCGGCTCGCCGGCTGGCATCCGACGTCGGGATCGACGCCGACTTCGTGGCCAGCGACGTCTACGACGCGGTGGCCGCGCTCGGCGGGCGCACCTTCGACGTCGTCTACACGGGGCTGGGCGCCCTCAACTGGCTGCCCGACATCCTCCGCTGGGCCGGCGTGGTCGACGCCCTGCTGCGCCCGGGCGGGTTCCTCTACCTGGCCGAGTTCCATCCGTTCACCGACGTCTTCAGCTACCAGGACCTCACGGTCGAGACCTCGTACTGGGGCGATCCCGCCGGCGAGTGGTCGCACGGCGACGGCAGCTACGTCGAGACCGAGGATCGGTTCGCGGCCGACGAGTCCTGGGAGTGGAACCACGCGCTCGAGCGAGGTGCTCGGCGCCCTGCTCGAACGGGGCCTGGCGCTCGAGTCGTACCACGAGCACGCCTACACGCTCTACCGCCGCTGGCCCTTCCTCGAGCGGCGCGACGACGGGACCTACTGGATGCCCGCGGACAGGCCCGAGCTCCCGCTCATGTACTCGCTGAAGGTGCGCAAGGCGCCATGAGCGTCGGGCTCCACGGAGCGGCCCTCGTGCGTGACGTCGTGCGTCGAGGCGACGATGCCGCGGACCCGCTCGGCTCCATCGGGGCACTCGAGCTGGTCACGCCGTCCGACCTCGAGCTGATCCTGCACCCGCACCGCACCCCCGGGGCGGCGCGCGTCATCGCCTCGGGCGTCGGCGCCTCGCCCGGCGTGGCCAGCGGCATCGCCGTGTTCGACTCGGCCCGGGCCCTCGACCTGGCCGAGCAGGGTCGACCGTTCATCCTCGTGCGGCCGATGACCGCGCTGGTCGACGATTCGGCCCTGGCCCGGTCGGTCGGCGTGCTCACCTCGTCGGGTGGCATCGCCAGCCACGCCGCCATCCTCGCCCGTGGCCGCGGGCTGCCCGCGGTGTGCGGCGCCGGCTCGCTGCGGGTGTCGGCGAGCTCGCTCACCGCCGGTGACGGCACGGTGCTGCACGAGGGCGAGGCGATCACCATCGACGGCACGACGGGGGAGGTGCTGGTGGGGGCGGGCGACGCCGAGGTGGTGGTCGTCCCGGCCGAGCTCGACCGGCTGCTGAGCTGGGGCGACGAGGTGCGCGCCGGCGCGCTCGGCGTGTGGGCCAACGCCGACACGGCGGACGACGCGGCCCGCGCGCTGTGGGTCGGCGCGGAGGGCCTCGGGCTGTGTCGCACCGAGCACCTGCTGGCCGATGTCGCCGGGCTCGACCGTCGTGCGCCGAGCACGCATCGAGGGTGACACGGCCCGGCTCGAGTCGGTGCTGCAGGACGCCTACCAGGCGGTGCTCGGGGCCATGCACGGCCGGCCGGTGACGATCCGCCTGCTCGACCTCCCGTTCGACGAGCCGACCGACGCGCTGGCCGACCGGCCGGACGGCGACATCGGTCCGGTCGAGGCGAGCGCAGAGCGCGACCTCGCGTTCGGCGCGCGTGGCGTTCGCCTGTCCGTGACCGAGCCGGAGCTGCTGGCCGCGCCGGTGCGGGCGCTCGTCGCGGCCGTGCGTGCTCGCCACGACGGCGGCCTCGTCGACCAGGTGCGGGTGATGGTGCCCTTCGTCTCGACCGCCGCGGAAGTTGCGCTCGTCCGCGAGCAGATCGGCTCGATCGGCTCGACCGGCGCGGCGGACATCGCGGTCGGGGCCATGGTCGAGACCCCTCGTGCCGCCCTGGTGGCCGGCGAGCTGGCCGAGGTCGCGGACTTCCTCTCGATCGGCACCAACGACCTGACCCAGCTCACGTTCGGCCTCGGCCGGGACGACGGCGCCCGGCTGATCGACGACTACGTCACCCGGGGGTTGCTGCCGGCGGACCCGTTCGCCACCATCGACCGCGCCGGGGTCGGGGACCTCGTCCAAATGGCGGTCGAGCGGGCGCGAGACGTCGACCCGGCCATCGAGATCAGCGTCTGCGGCGAGCACGGCGGCGACCCGGACTCGATCGGCTTCTTCCGGTCGATCGGTGTCGACATCGTCTCCTGCTCGCCGTTCCGCGTGCCGATCGCCCGACTCGCGGCGGCCCGCGCCGTGCTCGGCCTGACGCCGTGAGCCCGACGTCGTGAGCCCTGCCCCCGTGACCGGGCCCGCGGCGCGGGCCGCTCCGCCACACCCCGCTGGTAGGTTCGGCGTCCATGGGCATCGTCGACGACGACATCGTGCGGGTGCGCGAGTCGTCCGACATCGTGGCCATCATCAGCGAGCACGTGCAGCTCAAGCGGGTCGGTCGCCGGTTCACCGGCCTGTGCCCGTTCCACAGCGAGAAGTCGGGATCGTTCTCGGTCAACCCCGAGGAGCACGTCTACTACTGCTTCGGGTGCGGGGCCAAGGGCGACGTCATCACCTTCGTCCGCGAGATCGAGCACCTCGACTTCGTCGGGGCCATCGAGTTCCTCGCCGGCAAGTCGGGCATCGTCCTGCGCTACACCGACAAGGACGAGGGTGAGGGCCGCAAGAAGCGCACCCGCCTGATCGAGGCCATGGGCCGGGCCGTCGAGTGGTACCACGAGCGGCTGCTCTCGGCTCCCGACGCGGCCCGGGCACGCGGCTACCTGCGCTCGCGCGGCCTCACCGGCGACGAGGTCCGCGCCTACAAGCTCGGGTGGGCCCCCGAGGGCTGGGACGAGCTGGTGAAGGCGCTGAAGCTGCCCGATGACGTGGCCATCGACGCCGGTCTCGGTCGGCGCAGCAGCATCGGTCGGGTCAACGACTTCTTCCGCGGCCGGGTGCTGTTCCCGATCTTCGACGCCAAGGGCGACCCGGTCGCCTTCGGCGGCCGCATCCTGCCCGGCGCCGAGGGCTCGAAGTACTGGAACTCGACCGACAACCCCATCTACTCCAAGAGCAAGGTGCTCTACGGGCTCAACTGGGCCAAGAGCGCCATCGTCAACGCCAACCAGGTCATCGTGTGCGAGGGCTACACCGACGTGATCGGGTTCGCGGCCGCCGGCCTTCCCCTCGCCGTCGCCACGTGCGGCACCTCGCTCACCGAGGATCACTTCAAGGCGTTGCAGAGCTACGCCAAGCGCATCGTGCTGGCCTTCGACGCCGACGCGGCCGGCCAGAACGCGGCGGCCCGGTTCTACGAGTGGGAGCGCAAGTACGACCTCGACGTGTCGGTGGCCGCGCTGCCCCCCGGTGTCGACCCGGGCGACCTCAGCCGGTCCGACCCGGCCGCGCTGGTCGAGGCGGTCGAGCACGCCACGCCGTTCCTCGGGTTCCGCCTCAACCGGGTGCTCGACGCCGCGTCGCTGGTGTCGCCCGAGGGCCGGGCCCGCGCCGCCGAGGCGGCCATGGCCGTCATCGCCGAGCATCCGAGCGATCTCGTGCGCGACCAGTACCTCATGGAGGTCGCGTCGCGTTGTCGCATCGATCCCGACCAGCTCCGGGCCGGCACCTACACGCGTGCCCCGGCCGACGGCGGCCGCGCCGGTGGGTCCTCGCGGGGTCGGGCGGTGGCGGTCGACGGCGAGTCCCGGCGCCCCCGTCCCAAGGCCCGCCCCGACTCGCCCGAGGTCGAGGCGCTGCGCCTGCTGATCACCGATCCCGACCTCGTGGCACCCTTCCTCGCACCGGGCCTCTTCGGCGACCCGGTCAACCGGTCGGCCTACGAGGCCATGGCCGCCACCCCGTCGTTGCACGACGCCATCGAGGCCGCCGATCCGGCCGCCGCCGACCTGCTGCAGCGCCTCGCGGTCGAGGAGACCGAGGCCGAGGCCGACGACGTGGTGGCCCGCCTGGTGGAGGAGGCGACCCGTCGCCAGCTCGCAATCATCCAGTTCGAGGTGGTTGCCGCCGATGAAGACACGGTGTTCGCCCGATCGACAGACATGGCCTGGTGCAAGATGCGCATGGAGGAGCTCCGTGAGCCGGCAACCCGCGTCGGGGCCCGTGACCAGTTGCTAGCCTGGCTCGCACAGCGGCCGCAGGAGAACACGTGACGAGTAGCGAACATGTGCTCTCGCAAGGGGGCGGCCTTTCCGGCGACGAGCTCGGGAGGCTGCTGGCCCGGGCACGAGAGCGTCAGACCCTCACCCGAACCGACCTGGAGGAGTGCATCCGCTCCACGGCGATCACCCCTGAGCTGGTCGAGGACCTGCGCCGCCTGCTGGCCCTCGACGGCATCGCCCTCGATTCCAGCGTGGACGAGCCGACGATCAGCTTCCTCCGCGAGATCGAGGCGCAGGTCGACGCGGCCGAGGCCCTCGACTACGAGAACGAGCACGAGGCCGCCCCCGTCGCCGCCCCGTCCACCACCGCCTCGTCCGTCCTCGACGACGACGAGGACGAGCCCCCGCCCGACGCCGCGGCCCGCCGCCGGGCCCGCATGCGCTCCACCAGCCCCAGGGATGCGCTGCGCATGGGAGGCGAGACCCAGACCGGTGCCTCGGCCGATCCGGTGCGCATGTACCTCAAGGAGATCGGCCGGGTCTCGCTGCTCACGGCCCAGGAGGAGGTCGACCTGGCCAAGCGGATCGAGCAGGGCTCCTTCGCCGAGGAACGCCTCGCCGAGCTCAACGCCGCCGGCGAGATCGCCTCGCTCGAACCCGGTGAGCGCCGCCGGCTCAAGCGCATCGCCGACGACGGCGCCGACGCCAAGGCCGCCCTCACCCAGGCCAACCTCCGGCTCGTCGTCTCCATCGCCCGGCGCTACGTCGGACGGGGCATGCTCATCCTCGACCTCATCCAGGAGGGCAACCTCGGCCTGATGCGAGCGGTCGAGAAGTTCGACTACACCAAGGGCTTCAAGTTCTCGACCTACGCCACGTGGTGGATCCGCCAGGCCATCACCCGGGCCATCGCCGACCAGGCCCGCACCATCCGCATCCCGGTGCACATGGTCGAGTCGATCAACAAGGTCCACCGCGTGCAGCGCCAGATGATCCAGGAGCTCGAGCGCGAGCCCACGGTCGAGGAGCTGGCCGACAAGGTCGACATGACCCCCGCCCGGGTCCGCGAGATCATGCGCATCTCCCAGGACCCGCTCTCGCTCGACTCGCCCGTCGGCGAGGAGGCCGACTCGAACCTGGCCGACTTCATCGAGGACCAGCAGGCCGAGGCGCCGGCCGAGATGGCGGCTCGCAAGATGCTGGGCGATGCCGTGGTCGAGGCCCTCGATCAGCTCAACGACCGCGAGAAGGCGGTCGTGCGGCTGCGGTTCGGGCTCGACGACGGCCAGGCCCGCACGCTCGAGGAGGTCGGCCGCGAGTTCGGCGTCACCCGCGAGCGCATCCGCCAGATCGAGTCCAAGACGCTGGCCAAGCTGCGCCACCCGCACCGCAGCCAGAAGCTGCGCGACTACCTCGACGGCGAGTGATCAGCCCGTCGACCGCGGTCTGATCAGTTGAGGGTCGGGTCGCCCCGGTAGTCGTAGGGCGAGTCGGCCGAGGTGCCCGCGCTCCACCTCCGCCGAACGCCACCTCGTCGACCATGTCGCGCGTGCGACTGATGCCCTCGACCGCCAGGTCGCCGAGGCGGCCTCGCAGTTCCTGGTAGGCATCGGTCGAGCGGATCTGGGCGAGGTACCGGTCGAGTTGCACGTAGCGCTCACGCCCGGCCTTGGCGCCGTAGTAGTAGCCGACCGCGAGGCCGACGAGGAGCCCTGTCTTGAATCGCACGGGACCGTTGTAGGCGATGTCGGCGGGCGGTGCCACGCGGCGGGTGGCATGAAAAGCACCCAGGGTGACTGTCATACCCTCTGGTCATGCTGGCCCGATGGGATATCGAGGCCTCGTCGCCGAGCAGAACCGGGCCCGCGACCTGCGGGCCGAGTCGTGGACCCTGCAGGAGATCGCCGACGAGCTCGGCGTGGCCAGGAGCTCCGTGTCGCTCTGGGTCCGTGACGTCGAGTTCGTCCCGAAGCCCCGCTCGGCGGCCCGTCGTCGCACGCCCAACGCGCTCCAGCGCCGCAAGCAGGCCGAGATCGACGAGCTGCTCGCAGAGGGCCGCGACCGGATCGGCCAGCTCACCGAGCAGGAGTTCCTTGTCGCCGGCACCGCCCTCTACGCGGGCGAGGGCTCCAAGACCGAGGGTGAGGTCCGGTTCGCCAACTCCGACCCTCGGATGATCCAGTTCTTCTGCGCGTGGTTGCGGAACTTCTTCGACGTCGACGAGAGCCGGCTGCGAATGCGCCTGTACCTCCACGAGGGTCTCGACCTCGACGCCACGAACCTGTTCTGGTCGACGCTGACCGGCATTCCGGTCGACCAGTTCCGCATGCCCTACCGGGCCGTGCCAGATCCGTCGATCCGAGTAGCCAAGCACGCGCACGGTTGCCCGATGGTCGGGTACTCGTGCACGCGGACCCATCGGGCGGTCATGGGCCTGGTTGCAGCGCTGCTATCGTGCGAGACCGTCCTTCCGGGGTAGCTCAGCTGGCAGAGCGCCGCACTGTTAATGCGATTGTCGTGGGTTCGAGCCCCACCCCCGGAGCACCATCGGCCCCGCGACCGCCCATCGGTCGCGGGGTCGCTTCGATTTTCGTAGCCTGCAGGAGCTACGGGCCTGTAGCTCAGTGGTCAGAGCAGGCGACTCATAATCGCTCGGTCGGTGGTTCGATCCCACCCAGGCCCACCGTCTGACCTGCGGGTAGGTGATCCGCAGGAGGTCAGATCCGAGGCGAGACGCGAAGAAGGCCAGGGCCGAGCTCCTCGTGCTTCCCGACGCCTAGGCTGGTTACGCTGCGGCACGCGGGTTCCGTCGCACGGAGGGCGGCACCATGGCGGGAACGGTTGGCGGCCAGGGAACCGCAGCGGAGGCTGAAAGATCCGTCGGTCTGAAGCACCCCGCACTCGACGAAAGGCACGCCCATGCCCTATCTCGAACTCGACCGGAAGACACTCGCTCGTGACGTCGAACTCCGGGTCACAGGAGCGACCGAGTTCGAGCTGATCCACGGCTTTGTCTTCGAGGACCCGGACCAGGACGACTACCAGGTCGAGGTGCCCGACGGCTTGAAGACCGACCTGGCGTCGGTGCCGTTCTTCCTGCAATGGCTGGTCCGGAGCTACGGCAAGCACACCCGGGGGGCGCTGGTCCACGACACCTACTGGGACTTCTTGAAGACCAGTGCCGACCTGCGCAACATCAACCGGCTGTTCCGCGATGCGATGCGCGAGAGCGGCACCCCGCTGGTCCGCCGGTGGTTCGTGTGGGGGGCGGTGACGATGGCCGGGCTGGCCAAGCTCGGGGCCGGAGGAAAGGCCCGACTCGGCGGATGGGCCATCGCCCTGATGGTGTTGGCCGCGTCGCTGTTCATCGGCACCGGGGTCGCCATCGCGCTCGGGCCTGCCCTGGTCCTGGCCGCCGCCCTGGGGGTGGTGGCCGTGATCGCGGCCGGCGTCGGCTTCACCGGTGCCGCCAAGAGCGCCCGGCGCGAGGTCGCGGTGCAGGTGGCCGGGACCGCGGCGTTGTACGGCGTCATCGTGGCCGACGTCGCCTGGGCGTCGAGGTGGATGCTGTTTCGCGATCACGCGCTGGCGACGGCCCTGGCCGCGTTCGCCGTGGCCATGGTGGTGGCGTGGCCCTACGTGGGGGCCAGCCTGATCGGGACCGTGACCGTCATCGTCGTGGCCATCCCGACGACCGCGGTGTTCGCCGCGCTCGCCGTCTACGGGCTGATCGAGCTCATCGCCTACGGGGTTCGCTACGCCATCCACTCCTCGCAGGACAAGGCCCTCCCGGCGCCACCGGCCAGCAAGTCGCTGCAACGTCCGTGACTCGGGCCCACCCGTCGCGCTGCCCGAGAACCGCGACCCGAGCGGTCCGAGAAAGATGTTGTAACAGATATCGTTAGCACGTAGGGTACGGGCATGACCGAACGGCGGGGGATGCCGTGATGCCCACCTACGACGTCGACCTCTACGCCGACGACGCGCTGGCCGACCCGTACGAGCACCATCGGGCGCTGCGGGACCTCGGCCCGGTCGTCTGGCTGTCGGCGCACGAGGTCTTCGCCGTGACGCGCTACGCGGACGTGCGCCGCGTGCTCGAGGACGCCGAGCTCTTCTGCTCGGGGCAGGGCGTCGGGCTGAACGACGTCATCAACGCCGGAGGGCGGGGCACCACGCTGATGAGCGACGGCGAGGACCATGCCCGGCTGCGAGAGGTCATCGGCCGCCCGCTCACCCCCAGGGCGCTGGCCGAGCTCCGCCCCGACGCCCAGGCCCTTGCCGACGACCTCGTCGACCGGCTCGTCGCGGGCCGCAGCTTCGACGCGGTGGCGGATCTCGCCGAGGTGCTGCCCGCCACCTGGGTGCCGGAGCTGCTCGGCTGGCCCTCCGAAGGGCGGGACCGCCTTCTCGGCTGGGCCTCGGACACCTTCGACAGCCTCGGCCCGCTGAACGATCGAGCCGTCGCCGCGGGCCGGGGTCTGTTGGAGATGACCGGCTACGCCGCGCAGGTTGCATCGTCGGCGCTGCCCGAGGGGTCGATGGCCGCGGGCATCATCGAGGCAGCGGCCCGTGGTGACATCGGACGCAACCGGTGCCCGATGGCGATCATCGACTACCTCGGCCCGTCGCTGGACACGACCATCGCCGCGCTCGGCAGCGCCGTCTGGCTCTTCGCCACCCATCCCGAGCAGTGGGCGTTGGTGCGCCGTGAACCAGACCGCGTGAAGCAGGCCTTCAACGAGGTGCTGCGGGTCGAGAGCCCGATCAGCGGGTTCACCCGGGTGACCACCCGGCCCGCGGAGATCGCCGGGGTCGATCTACCGGCCGGCGCCCGCGTGCTCGTCAGCTTCGCGTCGGCCAACCGCGACGAGCGCCGCTGGGACGCCCCGGACACCTTCGACGTCACCCGCAACAGCGCCGGCCACGTCGGGTTCGGCTACGGCGAGCACACCTGCGTGGGCATGGGCCTCGCCCGTCTCGAAGGTGCCGCCGTGCTCTCGGCCCTCGCCACGCGGGTCGAGCGCTTCGAGCTCACCGGGCCTCCCGTCCGCAAGCTGAACAACCTCATCCGCTCCTTCGCCTCGCTACCCGTCACGGTCACCCCCGCCTGACCCCGAGGGTGCGAACAGCGCATCGCCCAGCTCGTGCAGGTAGTGCTGGCGGAACCGCTGCACGACGGCGGCCTTCGGGCTGAACCGGTCGAACGCGTGGTAGGCGCCACGGACGACGTCGACCTCGCACGCCACGTCCGCGGCGGTGAGTCGCCTCGCGTAGTCGACGTCCTCGTCGTGGAACAGGTCGAGCGTGCCCACGCCGATCCAGGTCGGTGGCAGGCCGGCGAGGTCTTCCCGTCGGGCCGGCGCGGCGTAGGGGTTCACGTCCGGGCTCCCCGGTGGGCTCCCCAGGTAGGAGGTCCACCCGAAGGCGTTGCTGCGAGGGGACCACAGCCGGAGGTGGGAGGCGTCGATGTCCGTCCGGAGTGCCGTTCGGTCATCGAGCATCGGGTAGACGAGCAGCTGGAAGGCGACCGGGACCTCGCCGAGGTCGTGCGCCATGAGCACCAGCCCCGCGGCGAGCCCGCCGCCGGCGCTCGCTCCACCGACGGCGATGCGATCGGGGAGGATGCGAAGCGCCTCCGCCTGGTCGTGCAGCCAGCGCAGGCCGGCGTAGCAGTCGTCGATCGGGGCCGGGAAGGGATGCTGCGGCGCCAGCCGGTACTGCACCGCGGCCACCGCGATGCCCAGCTCGCGGACGAACGCGATGCTCTCGCGCTGGTCCTGCTCGGGGGAGCCCATCACGAACCCGCCGCCGTGGATCCACAACAGGGCGGGGACCGGCTGCGCCGCGCCGGCGGGCCGGTAGACGCGGACTCGAACCGGTGGTGCCCCCTCCGGCCCGGGTGCCATGGCGTCCTCGATCGTGACGCCGTCGACGCTCGGCACCTTCGGCGAGGCGCTGAGGTGCGTGAGGCGTTGCATGATGCGCACGTTCCAGGGAGCGACGAAGCCCTTCGGAAGGAACCGGGCAAGCGGGAGCAGGTCGGGGTGGAAGGTGGTCATGGGTGGCGCCCCCGGTGGGTTCTCAACGCACCGACGACGGCGGTGCCATGGTCGAGCTCGGCGCCCGCCAGTCGGTCGAGACGAAGCGGTGCTGGATCAGCCACTCGTCGCCCACCGGCGCGAACCTGTCCCGATAGCGGCCGTAGTGGTCGAGGCCGATCTCGGTGAGCACCGTGAAGTAGGACTCCACCCGGGCCTCCGTCGGCGACAGATCGACGAAGCGGATGTTGGTCAGGTTGTGGCGCACGATCCGCCCGGGTCCTGTGGGCCCGGGCACGGCATCCCGAGCCGCGTCCGCATGCCGCGCCGTGCCACCGAGGAACGCCACGATGGCCTGCGCGGCCGCGGTGCGTCTCGCCTCCTCGCACCTGGAGCTCACCGTCCTCGCAGAAGGCGAGGGCCAGTTCGTCGAGATGCAGGGCGTCGCCCGACCAGTTGTAGCGGGCCAGCGTGTCCCGGACGCCTTCCCGCGCGGTGAGCTCCCACAGATCCATGGCGGCAGCGTAGGGCGCGCCCGAGGGGCGCCCGTCGGGTTCAGGCCGGGACCGGCTCGTCCGGTGGGATGTCGTAGAACTGCTGGGCCCACTTCCGCAGCGTCGTGTACCCCTTGGCATCCACCTTGGAGTAGGCCGGCTTCTCGACCCACTTCTGGTAGCGCCAGATCTCGAGGTCGTCCTCGACCGTGGAGAGGAACTCCTTCTCGACGCGCTCGCGCAGGTCGTCGGGCGCGGTGGGGGAGTCGTCGCCCGGAGGGCGCGGCCACCAGATCGTGTAGAACATGTCCGAGGCTCCGTTGTCGACCGGCGTCGTCGAGAACACCACGCGGTGGTTCGACGAGCCCTCGAAGGCGCTGATCGCGCCGCCCAGGCCGAACAGCTTGCTGTGGATCTTGAGCCGCATCGCTCGTCGTCGTCGCTGCTCGTGTCGGGCCAGCCCGCGATGAAGTACCACTCGTGGGCGTCGAACGACCAGTGCAGCACCCTCGGCGTGATCGTGGCGTGGTGGACGAACTCGAAGTGGGCGCTGTCGGCCGAGTTCTCCAGCACGATCTGCGGATGCACCGGCTCCGACTCGTTCTTGGCGGTGAACGCCGGGAACGGCGGGTAGTAGGCGTCGGGGTCGAGCTCGAACTGCGGGTAGCTCTCGAAGATGTCGAGCATCTCCCACGACGGGGGCTCGCCGTGGGGCTGGTGCCACATGAACACCAGCCCGTACTGCTCCATCACCGGCCAGACGCGGAGCCGCCTGGACCGGTTCGGCGTGTCCTGGTCGGGGATCGCCGCGTTGCGCGCCGTCCGGCCCCCACTGCCAACCGTGGAACGGGCACTGGACGCAGTCGCCGACGACCCGGCCCCCGTGGCCGATGTGGGCACCGAGGTGCTTGCAGTGGGCTTCGAGGACGTGCAGCTCGCCGTTCTCGTCGCGGTAGGCAGCCAGGTCCTCGCCGAAGTAGCGCAGCGGACGGACCACCGCGGTGGTGAACTCCGCGGACCACCCGATCTGGTACCAGCCAGTGGGCTTCCACGTGAAGGGGACCTGCATGGCGACTCCTCCAGCTACCCGGTTCACCAATACATCTAGATCTATTCTATCGTGACCGGCGATGGGCAACCGAACTCCCGTGATCGTCGGCGTCGGCACGAGCGACTACCCGATCGCGCCGCACCTCGACGAGCCGCAGCACCACGCCCTCGCCATGCGGCGGGCGCTCGACGACAGCGGCATCCGCAAGCAGGACATCGACGGGTACATGTGCGCCGGCGGGAGCATGCCTGCCGTCGACGCGGCCGCCGGCATGGCCGAGTACCTCGGGATCCAGCACCGTTGGCTCGACGGCACCATGACCGGCGGCTCGTCGTTCGAGTACTACGTCCAGCACGCGATGGCCGCCATCGAGCAGGGCCACTGCGACACCGTGCTCATGACCTACGGGTCGGACCTCCTCAGCCGACAGGGACGGACCCTCGGCACGCGTGGCTTCCGGGGTGCAGGTGAGGCGACGCCGGGTCCGGCGCAGTACGAGGCCCCCTACGGCAACGTGCTCGTCGGTGCCTACGCCATGATCGCCCAGCGGCACATGGCCGAGTTCGGCACGACATCGGAGCAGTTGGCCGAGATCGCGGTGGCGGTGCGGGACCACGCACGGCTCAACCCGAACGCCCGCTATCGCGACCCCTTGACCGTCGAGGACGTGCTCGCGTCGCGGATGGTCGCCGACCCGCTGCACCTGCTCGACTGTTGCGCGATCACCGACGGCGGCGGGGCGGTGCTCATCACCACCGCGGAGCGGGCGCGGGATCTCCCGCAGGTGCCGGTGAGCGTGCTCGGGGCCGCAGCCGCGCAGACCCACTGGAACATCAGCCAGCTCGGGGACTTCACCCGCTCGGCCGTCGCGACCTGCGGTCCGGCGGCGCTCGCCATGGCCGGGGTGACGGTCGAGGACGTCGACGTCGTGCAGCTGTACGACAGCTTCACGATCACCGTGCTCGTCATCCTCGAGGACATGGGCTTCTGCGCGAAGGGCGACGGTGGCCCCTTCGTCGCACAGGGCATCCTCCGCCCCGGTGGCGCGCTGCCGCTCAACACCGACGGCGGGGGGCTCAGCTCCTGCCACCCCGGGATGCGGGGCATCTTCCTGCTGATCGAGGCGGTGCGGCAGCTCCGCCATGACGCGGGTCCGGCCCAGGTGCCGGGCTGCGAGGTCGCGCTGGCGGTGGGTTCGGGCGGAATGATGTCCTGCATGGGGGCGGTCGTGCTCGGGAGGGGGGCGCCGTGATCGTGTTCGACCTCGACGATGACGAAGCCGCCCACGTGCGGGGCCGGCCCCTGCCCCAGCCGGACAACGTCTCGGCGGAGTTCTGGGCCTCGGCCGCGCGAGGGCAGCTCCTGTTCCAGCGCTGCGCCGCATGCGGCCACGCCCAGTTCTACCCCCGGCCCATGTGCGTCCGTTGCGCCGGCGACGCGCCGTGGGAGCAGGCCACGGGCGAGGGCACCGTCCACACCTTCACGGTCATCCGCCAGAACCTGGCGCCGCCGTTCGACGCGCTGGGGGCCTACGTGGTCGCCATGATCGAGCTGGCGGAGGGCCCGTTGATGATGTCCAACGTGACGCACGTCGACCCGGCCGAGGTCAGGGTGGGCCTTCCGGTGACCTGCTACTCGGTGAAGGTCCGCGACGATCTCGGCCTCACGTTCTGGAGGCCGTCGACGTGACGGAGGGCCAGCAGAGCACGACCCCGTGGCGGCGTGACCCGTCCGCCATCGAGGACGCCGTTCGCCGGTGGGCCCGGTCCTTCCGTGGCGACGGCGCCGTCGTCTCCGACTTCCGGCTGCCCGAGAGCGGCATGGCCAACGACACCGCGCTGTTCCGGCTCGACGGCGAACCGCTGGTGGCCCGGCTGGCGCCCCACCCGGACTCGCCGTACCCGACCTTCCCGTCCTTCGATCTCGACCTCCAGTGCCGCGTGATCGAGCTGGTCCGCGATCGCACCGACGTCCCCGTCCCCGAGGTGGTCCACCTCGAGGGGTCGGAGGAGTGGCTGGGGGTTCCGTTCCTCGTCGTGCGGGCCATCGAGGGCCAGGTGCCCTCCGACAACCCGCCCTACCTGCTCGACCCCGGTGGCTGGTTCCTTCAGGGCACGCCCGAGGACTGGAGGCGGTTCGAGGTCTCGACCATCGAGGTGCTCACGCGGATCCACCGGATCGAGGACGAGGGCGAGTCCACCGCGTTCCTGCACCCCGACGCGCCCGGCGAGACCCCGCTCGCGCGCCAACTCGCGCTACCAACGCCGGTACTACGAGTGGGCGCGGGACGGCCGCCGGGTTCCGATCCTCGAGCGGGCCCTCGAGGTGCTGGAGGCGACCCTGCCGGCCAGCGAGCGACGCGTCCTGAACTGGGGCGACAGCCGTCCCGGCAACATCCTCTACCGCGACTTCGAACCGGTGGGCGTCCTCGACTGGGAGATGGCCACGATCGGCCCCCCGGAGGTCGACGTGGCCTGGGTCACGTTCTTCCAGCGGTTCTTCGCGGCTCTGGCCGAGCAGTACGGCCTGCCTCCCGTGCCGCCGATGTTCGATCAGCAGGATGTGGTGGAGACCTACGAACGGCTCTCGGGTGGCGCGCTCGATCGCCTCGAGTGGTACGAGGCGTTCGCCGGACTCCGCTTCGGGATCATCCTGGCCCGGATGAGCCTGCGGAGCATCGCCTTCGGGGTGCAGCAGGAATCGGACGATCCGAACGACCTGATGATGTTCGAGCCACTGCTCGCTCGACTGCTGGAGGAGCTCTGACGTCGACTCCGGCACGTCGGGGTGGCCCGTGGTGTGGACTCGTCGATTGATCTAGATCTTTTGACGAGCGATGGGGTGATCGCGATACTCGTCGCGATGCTCCAGCACCCTTCCGCTCATGCGGTCACGGCCCCCGATCGTCCCGCGGTCATCGTCGGGGGATCCGGGAAGGAGCTGTCCTTCGGAGAGCTCGACGCTCGGTCGAACCGCGTGGCCCACGTGCTCCGCGACCACGGGCTCGGCCTGGGCGACCACGTCGCCCTGCTCCTCGAGAACGGCACCGAGTTCTTCGAGGTGATGTGGGGTGCCCTGCGCGCCGGCATCTACGTCACCCCGATCAACTGGCACCTCAACGCGTCAGAGGTCTCCTACATCGTCAACGACTGCGATGCCACGCTGCTCTTCGGGTCGGCCGAGCTCCTGTCGAGGCTCGGTGACGAGGTCGACCTGCCGCCGGAGCGGCGCATCGCGGTGGGTGGCGCGGTGCCTCGCCTGGCGGACTACGAGACGCTCCTCGCGGCGAGCTCCGATCAGCCCATCGCCGATCAGTGCGAGGGCATCTACATGTTCTACTCGTCGGGCACGACCGGCCGACCCAAGGGGATCAAGCCGCCGACCATCGGTCAGGAGCTCGGGACGCCGAGCTCGTTCACGGCGCTGATGGCGGGTCTCTACGGGTTCGACGAGAGCTCCGTGTACCTGTCGCCGTCGCCCCTCTACCACGCGGCTCCCGCCGGCTGGACCACGGGCGCGCACCGGCTGGGCGCGACCACCGTGGTGATGGAGCGCTTCGACCCGATCGAGACGCTGGCCCTCATCGAGCGCCACCGGGTGACCCACGTGCAGTTCGTCCCGACCCACATGGTGCGGCTGCTCAAGCTCCCGGAGGAGGAGCGATCCCGCTACGACCTGTCGAGCCTGCAGTACGTCATCCACGCGGCCGCACCCTGTCCTCCCGAGGTGAAGAAGGCGTTCATCGACTGGGTGGGTCCCAAGGTCCACGAGTACTACTCGGGCAGCGAGGGCGTGGGGTTCTGCGCGATCGGCCCCGAGGAGTGGCTGGCGCACCCCGGGTCGGTGGGTCGGTCGCTGATGGGCTCGGTGCACGTCCTCGATGCGCTCGGCAACGAGCTGGGACCGAAGCAGGAGGGCCAGGTCTGGTTCGAGCCCCCCGGCCGGTTCGAGTACCACGGTGACCCGGAGAAGACGGCCTCGGCGTACAACGACCGTGGGTGGGGCACGCTCGGCGACGTGGGCTGGGTCGACGAGGAGGGCTACCTGTACCTCACCGATCGCGTCTCGAACATGATCATCTCCGGGGGCGTGAACATCTACCCCCGCGAGGTCGAGGACGTCCTGGTGCTGCACCCGCGGGTGGCCGACGTGGCGGCGATCGGCGTCCCGGACCCTGACATGGGGGAGGCCGTCCGCGCCGTCGTCCAGCCGTCCGGGCCGGTCGACGACGAGGTGGCGTTCGCCGAGGAGCTCATCCAGCTCTGCCGCGGGGAGCTGGCGCACTACAAGTGCCCGACCTCGGTCGCCTTCGTCGACGAGCTGCCCCGGCTCCCGACGGGCAAGATCGTCAGGCGGCTCTTCGACGACTGGCTCCGGGAGCCGTTCGAGGACGGCCGTCTCTGCCGGAGCGCGCCGCCCGACTGAGCGGCCGGGGCGCACGACGTCGTGCGTCGGCGGCCGACGACCGGCTCCGGCTGTTCAGCGCAGGCGGTAGGTGATCGGGATGCTCTTGGGGCCCTGGACGAAGTAGGCGTGGATCCACGTCGGCTCGCCCGCCAGCTCGATGTGCTCGAGGCGCGCCAGCAGCTCCCTGAAGATGGATCGCACCTCCATGCGGGCCAGGTGCGCACCGAGGCAGAAGTGCCGACCGAACCCGAACGCGAGGTGGCTCGCGGCGTTCTCCCGGCGCACGTCGAGGCGCATCGGGTCCGGGAAGACCTCCTCGTCCCGGTTGGCCGACGCATACGACAGGAGCAGCATGTCGCCCGGTTGGAACGTCACGTCGCGGAGGGTGAACGGTTCGCGGCAGGTGCGCAGGAAGTGCTTCACGGGCGACACGTACCGGATGAGCTCGTCGGCGGCGAGGTCGATCAGCTCGGGTCGGGCGCGGAGCAGCTCGAGCTGGTCCGGTTGCTCGATGAGGGCGAGCAGCCCGCCGCTGATCGCGTTCGAGGTCGTGTCGTGGCCGGCGGTGGCGATGATCAGGTAGTGGCCGAGCATCTCCATGTCGGTGAGGGGTTGGCCGTCGACCTCGGCGTTGGCGATGACCGAGGCGAGGTCGGCCGTCGGGTGCGCTCGGCGCTCGTTGGCGAGAGCGGTGAAGTAGCTCACGAAATCGAGGATCACCTCCATCATCGACTGGTCCTCGCCCAACCGGGCGATGTCGGGGTCCTCGGCGCCGAACAGCTCCTGGGTGAGCGAGAGCATCCGGGCGTAGTCCTCCTCGGGGAGCCCGAGGATCGACAGGATCACCTGCAGGGGGAAGTGCAGGGCGACGTCGTTGACGAAGTCACAGCGGCCGCCCATCGCCGCCATGTGGTCGATGGAGAGCTTGGCCAGCTCGTCGACCCGCTCCTGCATCAGCTTCACGTTCCCGGGCTTGAACCAGTCGTTGACGATGCCGCGTTGGGCCTTGTGCTGGTCACCGTCCATCTGGATCAGCGTCTTGACGGGGGCGTCGGCCGCGCCGTCGACGTTGGCGCTGGGGGCCAGGGCGGGCAGGGGCTCGTTGGTGAAGATGTCGGGGTTGCGCTCGATCTCCATCACGTCGGCGTGCTTGGTGATGGCCCAGAACTCCGGGAAGCCCTCGACCGCCACCTTCAGGATCGGTGACTCGTCGCGGATGCGGCGCGCGTCGGCGTGCCAGCGCACGGGGTCGGCGTAGGCGGCGGCATCGGCGAAGATCGAGCCGAGGTTCTCGACGGACGTCGCAGTCATCAGTCTCCTTCTGGGGGTCGGACGCCAGGACGCGACGCCGTGGAAACCTCTAGATGTTAGTCCGCCTGTCCGACGCCGCCGGCAGCGGTCAGTCGGGGATGGAGGTGTTCCCGACCGCCTCGTACGGCAGCACCGGGTCGCCGTTGCTGTCGAGCGTCACCAGCAAGGTGCCTCGGGTGCAGACCGCGGGAGTCGACGGGACGGCCTTGCCGTTGCATCGGAACTCGAGGCCGGCGCCGGTGACCAGCGGCTGCTCGGGGGCGGCCTGGATGGCGGCCCTGACGGTCGCGGGGGTGATGTCGCCGGTGAGGTTCTCGAGGGCCTGGCGGGCCGTGTAGGTGGTGATGAACGAGGTCAGGCCCTGGTTCGGATCCGCGTAGTTCGGGGCGTACTTGGCCAGGATGGCGTTGTAGAGCTGGATGCCCGTGTTGGAGTTGTCGCCCGTCGGCGTGATCGACGCCACGGTCACGCCCTCCATGTTGGCGCCGACCGCGGTCTTGATGTCGTCGGTGACGCAGTTCGGGACGGTGGTGATCGGTCCGGTGAAGCCGTTGGTCCGGAGCCCGTTGATGCCGGCGATGCACAGGTCCGGTGCGCCGACGACCATGACCACGGTCGGGTCGCCGGAGACGATCTGGTTGATCTGCTGGCTGATGTCCGCGGTGCCGAGTGGAACCTTGATCAGCTCGAGGTCGATCCCGGCGTCGGCGAACGCCTGCGCGCCGGCGCCTTCGTAGAACCCGGTGGCCGCGGGGACGTCGACGATGAGGACGGTCACCTTGCCGATGTCGTGCTTCTTGGCGACGTCGATGGGCATCGCGCTCAGGGCGTCGCTGAGGTTGCCGAGCATGAACGAGTCCTCGGCGTCCTGGGTGATCGCCGTGTCGGTCACCGCGTACACGAACAACGGGATGCTGTTGGCCGACATGACGGTGTGCACCGCGGTCGACTGCTGGTTCTCGGGCATGATCGTCATGACGACGTCGTCCTGCACGAGCTGGTTGGCGCAGTCGGTGGCCTTGCCGGGGTCGCCGGCGGTCTCGCAGGTGACCAGGTCGACGGGCCGGCCGCCGATGCCGCCCATGTAGTCGTTGATGTACTCGACCGTCGCCTTGGCCGCGGGCGCCATGGCGCTGTTGTCGATCGTGGGGGTGCGGCCGTCGCTGATGAAGCCGACCTTGACCGGCTCGCCGCTCGCCGCCTTCGGCGTGCCGAGCACGTCGCTGGACACCGTGTTGCCGGAGCCCGCCGACGAGTCGTCGCTCGTGCTGCTGCCGCACCCGGCGGCGAGGACGAGCGCGACGGCGGCGAGCAGCGCCCCACCCTGGACCCGTCGACGTCGCCGGAAGGTCAGGTCCGTGGCTGCGATCCGGTGCATGGTCATGTGCGCTCTCCCCGTGTACCGCCGACGCAGGTGCCCTGGCCGAGTCAGTGTGGTATATATTTAGATGTTTGAGGGATGCGAATCAAGGCCAGTGCAGGGGGATGACGTGAGGGGCACGGGAACCGCTCGAGCTGCACGCTCGGCTCGGTAGAGAGCACGGGACGGTCGTGGATCACGCGGGAGCGCTCCTGCTCGGCCTCGGAAACGGTGCCGTCTTCGCGGCGCTGGCACTGGCGTTGGTGCTGACCTACCGGAGCTCGGGGGTCATCAACTTCGCGACGGGCGCCATCGCCATGTTCTCCGCGTACACCTACGCGTCGCTGCGCAAGGGGCAGATGCTCGTGTTCCTGCCGGGGCTCCCGCGCTCGGTCGACCTGGGCACCAAGCTCGGGTTCGCCCCGGCCGCCCTCGTCTCGTTGGCGGTCACCTCCCTCCTCGGCGCGCTGCTGTACCTGGTGGTGTTCCGCCCTCTGCGCGATGCCCCGCCGCTCGCCCGTGCGGTGGCGTCGCTGGGGGTCATGATCGTGATCCAGAGCGTCGTCGCGATCTGCGTCGGAACCGCGCCGGTGGCCGTGAGGGCGATCTTCCCGGCCAGGCGCTGGGCGCTCGGCTCGCTCACCATCCAGTCGGACCGCGTCTACCTCGCGGTGGCGATCGTCGCGGTCACCGTGGTGCTCAGCCTCGTCTTCCGCCTCACCCGGTTCGGGCTCGTCACCCGGGCCTCGGCCGAGTCCCAGACCGGCGCCTTCGTGAGCGGCGTGTCGCCGGACCGCGTGGCCCTGGCGAACTGGATGATCAGCGCGGCGGTCGCCGGGCTCGCCGGCATCCTCATCGCCCCCATCAGCCCGCTGACGCCGATCAGCTACACCCTGTTCGTGATCCCGGCGTTGGCCGCGGCGCTCGTGGGGAGCTTCCGGTACCTGGTGCCGGCGGTCATCGCCGGATTCGCGATCGGCATGTTGCAGGCCGAGGCCATCAAGCTGGCCGCCGAGCACTCGTGGATGCCGAGGACCGGTTCGCCGGAGCTCGTCCCGCTGATCGTCATCCTGATCGCCCTCACCGTCACCGGGCAGGGCATGCCGGCCCGAGGAGGGTTCATCCGGCACCCGCTCGGCCGAGCGCCCCGCCCCCGGTCCATCGTCTTCCCGGCGGTGGTCGGCACCGCGATCGGCGTGTTCGCGCTGCTCCTCACCTCGGGCACGTGGCGCAACGCCGTGATCGGCACGTTCATCGCCGCGGTGATCGCGCTGTCGTTCGTGGTCGTGACCGGCTACGCCGGCCAGGTGTCGCTGGCCCAGCTGGCACTGGCCGGGGCCGGCGGCTTCACCCTGAGCTTCCTCACGGTCAGCTGGGGCATCCCGTTCCCGATCGCCCCCATCCTCGCCGCGCTGTTCGCCACGGTCGTCGGGGTGGTGGTGGGCCTCCCGGCCCTGCGATTGCGCGGCCTCACGCTCGGCGTCGTGACCTTGGCGTTCGCCTACGCCATCGAGGCGATCTGGTTCCGCAACACCCAGGTCGTCGACGCCCGGGGTGCCGCGGTCGAGGCCCCCACCCTGTTCGGCATGGATCTCGGGCCTGGCATCGGCAAGGCGTTCCCCCGGGTCAGCTTCGGTCTCGTGTGCCTCGTCACCCTCGTGCTCGTCGCATCGGGCGTCGCCTGGTTGCGTCGGAGCTCGCTCGGCTCGGCCATGCTCGCCGTGCGGGCCAACGAGCGGTCGGCCTCCGGCCTCGGGGTCAACGTGACGCAGGTCAAGGTGCTCAGCTTCGCGATCTCGTCGTTCATCGCGGGCCTCGGAGGCTGCCTGCTCGCCTACAGCCGGGGCGTGATCACCTTCGACTCGTTCCTGGCGGTGTCCGGGCTCATCCTCCTCTCCTCCGCCTACCTCGCCGGGGTCACGTCGGTATCGGGAGGGATCCTGGCGGGGATCCTGGCTTCGGGCGGCATCGCCTTCTTCGCCCTGGACAGGTCGGTGCACCTCGGTGAGTGGTTCACGGTGCTGACGGGCATCGGGGTGATCCTGACGCTCATCATCAACCCGGAGGGCCTGGCCGCCGGCGGCCATGCGCTGGCTGCCCGCGTCCCGATCCCGTTCTCGGGCCGTCACCGACACGAGGTCCCGGTCGCGTCCGAGCCTGCGCCGATGGAGCGTCCCGCGCCCGACGCCCGCCCCGTCCTCCGGGTCCGGAACCTCACGGTGCGCTACGGGGGTGTCCTCGCCGTGGACAACGTCACCCTCGACGTCCGCCCGGGCACCGTCGTGGGTCTCATCGGCCCGAACGGCGCCGGCAAGACCAGCGTGATCGATGCCATCACCGGGTTCACCCGCGGCACCGGCGACGTCGAGGTCGCCGACGAGTCGCTCGCGGGCATGGCCCCCCACACCCGGGTGAGGAAGGGCCTCGTTCGGACGTTCCAGGCGATCGAGCTCTACGACGACCTCAGCGTCGAGGAGAACGTGAGCGTCGCAGCCTTCGCCTCGACCCTCACCGAGCGTCGCGACACGGTGAGCCGGGCGCTGGCCCTCGTCGGCATCGAGGGCCTCCGCGACCGCCCGGCGGGTGACCTCAGCCAGGGCCAGCGCCAGCTCGTGTCCATCGCTCGGGCCTGCGCGGCGCAGCCGTCGGTGCTCCTGCTCGACGAGCCGGCCGCAGGTCTCGATTCCGGGGAGAGCCGCTGGCTGGGCGAGCGCATCCGGGCCATCGCCGACACCGGTACCGCGGTCCTGCTCGTCGATCACGACGTCGCCCTCGTCCTCGGCCTGTGCGACCACATCTACGTCCTCGACTTCGGCCGGTTGATCGCCGACGGTGACGCCGCGTCCATCCGAGGCGATCGGATCGTCGCCGAGGCCTACCTGGGCACCGGGCACGGGGAGTCCGATGCGCCGGGCGCGCGTGCGGTCCCCGAGCCGTCGATCGAGGAGCTCCAGGACACCATCGGCGCGGAGGTGAACGAGTGACCCGACTCGTCTGCACCTCGCTCAGCGGCGGTCGCGGCTCGACCACGGCCTTTCGGGACGTGAGCCTCTCCGTGGAGCCGGGTGAGATCCTGACGCTCCTCGGCCCGAACGGCGCCGGCAAGACCACGTTGCTGCTCACCGTGTCCGGCCTCCTCCCGGCCCAGGACGGCACCGTGGCCGTCGACGGCACCGTGTTGCGGAACGGGCGGCCATCGCTCGCCAGCTCGGCCGGGGTGGCGCTCGTGCCCGACGACCGCTGTCTCTTCACCACCATGACGGTCGAGGAGAACCTGCGGGTCGCCGCCCGGAAGAACGGCCCCGGTCCCCGCGACATGCTCGAGGTCTTCCCGGCCCTCGAGAAGCGCTGGGACCTCGATGCCGGCTCGTTGTCCGGTGGTGAGCAGCAGATGCTCGCCATGGCCCGGGCCCTGATCCAGGAGCCCAAGGTGCTGCTGGTGGACGAGATGAGCATGGGCCTCGCGCCGCTCGTGGTGGAGGCCCTCTTCGAAGCGGTGCGCGGCATCGCCGCCGACCGTGGCTGCGCAGTGGTGCTCGTCGAGCAGCACGTCAACGTCGCCCTCGGTGTGGCCGACCGGGCGGCCGTGCTCAGTCACGGTGACCTGGTGCTCGACCGCGACGCGGCGACGTTGCGGGCGCATCCCGAGGTGCTCGAGCAGGCGTACTTCGGGTCGGGCGACCGGTGCTGAGGGTCGTGCAGTGGGCGACCGTCGCGATCCGCGGGCCGGCCTCGCGCGGGGAAGGCGATGGTCCATGACCCGCACCTTCGACCTGCTCGACGGCAACTGGTACGCGGGCCAGCCCCACGACGACTGGGCATGGATGCGCGAGCACGCGCCGGCCTACTGGGACGCCGACAACGAGGTCTGGGCGCTCACCCGGTACGACGACGTCCTCGCCGCCGAGAAGGACCCCCGCACCTTCTCGAGCCATCGGGCACCCCGGCCCCACGGCGACCACCTCCCCATGATGATCTCGATGGACGACCCGGAGCACACGCGCCGGCGCAAGCTGGTGAGCCGCGGCTTCACGCCGCGTCGGGTGCGGGAGCACGAGCGGACGATCCGGCGCATCTGCACGCGGATCATCGACACGGTTGCGCCGAAGGGGGAGTGCGACTTCGTCTGGGACATCGCCGCACCGCTGCCCCTCCTGCTGATCGCCGACATGCTGGGCTTCGCGCCCGAGGCGTACGACGACCTGCTCCGGTGGTCCGACGACCTGATCCGCGCATCGACCGCGAACCCCGCGCCGGAGGTGGCGCAGGCGGGCCTGGAGGCGATGCTCGGCTTCCGGGAGTTCCAGATCGGGGTCATAGCGGACCGCCGGGCGAAGCCACCGCAGGACGACCTCGTGAGCATCCTCTGCCACTCGGACATCGACGGCGAGCGGCTCGACGACGAGTCGATCATCTCCGAGAGCCTGCTCATCCTGATCGGCGGTGACGAGACCAGCCGCCACGTGATGACCGACGGGATGCTCGCCCTGCTCGGTCACCCGGACCAGATGGCGATCCTGACCCGCGACCCCGCGGCGATCGAGGTCGGCGTCGAGGAGCTGCTGCGCTGGGTGTCACCGGTCAAGAACATGGCCCGCACCGTCACGCGTGAGCTGGAGCTCCACGGGCAGCTCCTGCACGAGGGCAACCAGGTCATGCTCATGTACCCGGCGGCCAATCGCGACCCGGAGGTGTTCGACCGACCCGACCACCTCGACGTCCGGCGTCAGCCCAACCCGCACCTGGCCTTCGGGTTCGGACCGCACTTCTGCATGGGCGCGTCGCTGGCCCGCCTCGAGCTCAAGGTGATGTTCGGCGAGCTGTTGAGCCGGCTCTCCGACATCCACCTGACCGGTGAGCCGCTTCCCCGGCGCTCGTCGAACTTCATCTCTGGCCCCGAGGCCATGCCGGTGGCGTTCACGCCGGCCTGAGCGACTCGACCCCGGGTCGAACCTAGTCGTGGTTGAGGAGGTCGACGACGGTCGACGCGTCCTGGCCCAGCATGACCCGACCGACCACGGCCATGTGGCCGCGCCAGAACTCCTCGGCCGCCGGGCCGTCACCCGCCTCGAGGAGCTCGAGGAACCGAAGCTGGGACCGGATGCCCCGCCGCCGGACGGACAGCGACCCGGTGATGTCGTCGGTCTTGCTCACCGCGGTGACGGCGCGGGCGACGATCTCGTTGAGCATCTCGGCGACGATGGTCAACGCCTGGTTGCCGCCGAGCGCGACGAGCCGCTCGTGGAAGGCGGCATTGGCCACGCCGAACGCCTCGGGGTCCTCGACCGATGCCTCCTCCTCGGTGACCAGGGCCCGGAGCTCGTTCACGATCGCCTTGCGCCGGCGGTTGGAGGCGATCGCCCTCGCGGCGAGCGGCTCGAGCTGGGCCCGGGCGTCGAAGACATCGGAGAGCGGAACGTTCCGGCTCTGGAGCACCATCGCCGCGGTGCGCGCCGTCATGCGCTCGTCGGGCTGGTGGACCACGACGCCGCCGCGGACGCCCCGGACGACCGTGATGAGCCCCTCGGCCTCGAGGATCCGGAGGGCTTCGCGGAGCGAGGGCCGCGAGACGCCGAAGCGCTCGACCAGGTCGGGCTCGTGGCCGAGCGAGTCGCCCTCGACCAACTGACCGGAGATGATCAGCGAGCGCAGCTCGTCAGCGATCTGTTGGGGCTTCTCCCTGGTGCGAGCCCCGTTGCGCTTCTGAGCAACCACCCGTTTCCTCTTCCGTGGCCCGGTCACCCAATGCGTCCGGAACAGGAGACAGTAGCGGTTGGCCCGTCCGAGCGGACAGGGGCGGAGCGGGGTCGGCGCCCATGGCGCCGCGCGCCGAGGGGTAAAGTCGGATGTTTCAACAGCGGAAGTGTCGATACCACCAGGGTGTCGTCACGGAAGGGGAGCCATGACCGAGAGCCCGAACGCCACCGACGGCCGGCGCGGGGGGAGGCGCGGCATGCGGACGTACCGGATGGTCGATGCACCGCTGATCCACGAGACGACGATGATGTCGATGCCGACCATGGAGCCCGACGCCTCCGAGCAGCTGATCGAGTGGGCGACGAGCGGCGGCCAGGTCGTCAAGGCGCTGTTCGGTGACCCGGACGGCAGTGGGATGAGCCTGGTGTGGTCGTGGTTCGGTCCCGGATTCGACCTGCCCCGGCACTCGCACAGCGCCGACTGCCTGTACTTCGTGCACCGCGGCGAGGTGCGCATGGGCAACCTGGTCATCGGCGAGGGCGACGGGTTCTTCCTGCCCTCGGATGCTCCGTACGCCTACACGGCCGGGCCGGAGGGCGTGGAGATCCTCGAGTTCCGCAACGCCTGCTCGTTCGACATGCGGATCACCGAGAGCCTCGGCCGCTGGGACCAGATCGTCGAAGGGGCGCGTGCGAACCGCGAGGTCTGGTCCGAGGAGGCCACCGCCCACACGTGAGCCTGATCTCTGGTACCTGGTCGGCCCGATCTGGTACAGCGTGGATTTCGTCAGACAGTACTGTGCGTGCAATGGACATCACCCGATCGTCCCCACCCGAGGCCGACGACGAGGGCGGTGCGGCCGATTGGCAGCGTCGTGTCGTCGGTCGGTCGCTGAACGGTGCCCGGAACCGCTCCATCGACCGAGGGGCGCGGTTGATCCGGGCCGCGGCCAGGGTCCTGGAGCGGACGAACGGTGAGTCGCTCACCGTGCAGGAGGTGGCCGACGAGGCCGGGCAGTCCCTGCGCACGCTGTACCAGTACTTCGAGAGCAAGGACGATCTGCTGCTCGCCGTGTACGAGGAGGCCATGGGCACCTACGCACGGCTCATCGCCGGCGCTATCGAGCCGCTCGACGATCCGGTCGAGCGGCTGGCCGGGGCCCTGATCGCCTCGACGCGGATGCCGGCGCTGCACGGCAAGGCGGGTGTCGACCGGGGTCTGTCACGCCTGCGGGTGCAACTGGGTCAGGTGGAGCCGGAGCTGATCGCCCGCTCCCAGGAGCCGGTCACGGCCGTGTTCCACCAGCTCGTGACCGAGGTGTTCGCCGCCACCCCTGGGGACCACGTCGGGGTCGATCAGGCCACCTACTTCGTGTGCACGCTCCGAACCTCGTTCATCCACTCGACCACCCTCGGCAACGAGCTCGGCGTCGAGCTGCCCGACGTGGTCGACGTGTCGAGCTTCTGCCTTGGAGGCCTCGGTCTGTCCCGGCCCCGGGACTGGCACGAGGCGGTCGACGCCCGTCTCGAGCTTTCGGGTGGGGACGGGCGGTCGATCCTGCGCCGGCTGGCCAAGGGATCGCCGCGCTAGCCGCCGGGCACCAGTTTGAGAAACATCTATATGTTTATGTAGGCTTGGTGCCGTCATTCGACGGCGACAGGGGGCACGTGCCGATGGACTTCCGCTTGGACGGTGATCAACTGGCGATGCGCGACGCGGTACGTGCGTTGTGCGCCGACCGGTTCGATCTCACCCGGGTGGCGGAACGCGAAGGCACGCCGGCCGACCAGGGCAGCTGGTCCGCGTTGGCCGAGCTGGGTGTGCTGGGCATGCTCTCCGGGGGAGACGACTCGGGCCTCGGCCTGATCGAGGCCGCGGTCGTGTTCGAGGAGCTCGGCCGCCATCTCGCGAGCGGTCCGGTGGTCTGGTCGACGCTCGCCGCGGGCATCGTGGCGGGCGTGGCCGACGGCGAGGTGCGGGCGACCGGCGTCGACGTGGGTGGCGGGCCCGGCGGTCCCGTCGTCGTCGAGCACGGCGACGAGTCCGAGGTGCTGATCGTCCTGCGAGACGACCGGGCCGAGCTCTGTCGACCCCTCGACCGCGTCGGCGCGGAGGTCGGGTCGTCGATCGATCCGCTCACGCCGGTGGTGATCCTGTCGTCGGTGCCCGAGGGCGAGGTCGTGGCCGAGGGCGCAACGGTGCGGCACCTCCGCCGCGCCGGTCGCGTGCTGAGCGCGGCCCTCCTCACGGGCGGAGCCCAGGGGGCGCTCGACGTGGCCCGGGACTACGCCCTCGAGCGCGAGCAGTTCGGTGCGCCCATCGGGTCGTTCCAGGCGATCAAGCACCTCCTGGCCGACTCGTACGTGCGCGTCGAGATGGCGCGCGCCGCGACCTACGCGGCGGCGGCCATCGCGGCCGGCCGCGGCGACGGCGATCCGGACCGCGCCGCCAGCGCGGCCAAGCTCCTCGCCGGCGAGGCCGCCGTCGGCAACGGGCGCACCGCGGTGCAGGTGCTCGGCGGCATGGGGTTCACCTGGGACATGCTGCCGCACTACTTCCTCAAGCGGGCGCTCCTGCTCGACCAGGCCTTCGGCACGTCGGCGGCGCACGCGTCGCGCCTCGGTGATGCGATCGGGGCCGAGGTGGCGCCGGCGTGAGCGCATCCAGCGAGGGGGTGATCATCGACGCGGCGGACGGGCTGCTCCAGATCTGCATCGACCGGCCGGAGCGGAAGAACGCGCTCGCCGTCGAGGCCATCGAGCGCATCATCGACGCCCTCCAGCGCGCCGCGGTGGACGACTCGCTGCGCGCCGTGCTGATCCGCACCAGCGGCGACGATTTCTGCGCCGGGGCGGACTGGGTCGCGTCCAACAGCAAGGGCGGCCCCCGCCCCCGCACCGGCAGCATCCAGCGACGGACGCCGCTCCAGGCCCATCGCCTCATCGAGCTGCTGGTCGAGGTGCAGCTCCCGGTGGTCTGCGCGGTCCGGGGCTGGGCCGCCGGGCTCGGGTGCCAGATCGCGCTGGCCGCCGACTTCACCGTCGCGACCGAGTCGAGCTGCTTCTGGGAGCCGTTCCTCGACCGAGGATTCAGCCCGGACAGCGGGGCGACCTGGCTGCTGCCGCGTCTGGTCGGCGTGGCCCGGGCGAAGGAGCTGCTCCTGCTTGGACGGAAGCTGTCGGGGGCCGAGGCGGCCGAGTGGGGCCTCGTCCACCGGGCCGTCCCCGACGACGAGCTCGACGCCGCGGCCGACGAGATCGTCGCCCGACTCATGGCTGCTCCGACGGTCGCCGTCGGCCTGACCAAGCGGTGCATCCACCGTGCCCTCGAAGGGTCGCTGACCGAGGCGATGGAGGCCGAGGCCACGGCCCTCGAGCTGACGTCGAGGACGATGGACTTCAAGGAAGGCCTCGCGGCGTTCCGCGAGGGCCGGCCGCCCCACTTCACGGGCGCCTAGAGCGAGGAAGACTCTCTGCCCATGGACTTCACGACGATCCGCTACGAGGTCGAGGACCGCATCGCGACGATCATCCTCGACCGGCCGGACCAGCTCAACGCGCTCAGCCCGCACATGGTGGCCGAGCTGCGCGATGCCTATGCCGCGGCCGAGGCCGACGACGACGTCTGGATCCTGCTCGTCACCGGCCGCGGCCGGGCGTTCTGCACGGGAGCCGACGTGGGCGAGATCCCCGAGGACGGTCGGGTCGTCTACGACGAGCCCTACCTCTCGACCTACCCGCAGTGGGAGGCCCCGCAGGAGGGCACCCCCCCGTTCCGATCGATGACCAAGCCGATCCTCGTCGCGGTCAACGGCATCTGCTGCGGCGCCGGGCTCGACTGGGTCACGACCGGCGACATCGTGATCGCCTCCGACCGGGCCGAGTTCTTCGACCCCCACGTCAGCATCGGGCTCGTGTCGGGGCGGGAGGTCGTGCGCCTCGCCCGAGCCCTCCCCACCAACATCGCCATGCGGATGGCGCTCATGGGTCGCCACGAGCGCATGAGCGCGACCCGCGCCTTCGACCTGGGCCTGGTGTCCGAGGTGGTCCCGCACGAGCAGTTGCTCGAGCGAGCCGTCGAGTTGGCGGGCATCGTGAACCGCAACGCCCCGCTCGCGGTGCGTGGCACCCGCCTGGCCATCCGACGAGGGCTCGACCTGCCCATGTACGAGGCGGAGGTGATGGCCGAGACGTTTCGTGAGCGGGTCGTGCGCACCGATGACGCCAAGGAGGGCCCACGGGCCTTCATGGAGAAGCGGCAACCCGAGTGGCGAGCCCGATGAGCGCACCCACGTCGTACGAGACGATCCTCTTCGAGACGTCGGACGACCACGTCGCCACCATCACGCTCGACCGGCCGGAGTCGCTGAACGCGTTCGACCGCCAGATGTGCGAGGAGGTGCGCGACGCCTGGAAGCGGGTGAAGGACGACCCCGAGGTCCGGTCCGTCGTGCTGCGAGCCAGCGGTGACCGCGCCTTCTGCTCGGGGGTCGACACCAGGAAGTCCTACGGCCAGCCGGCCGACGTCTGGAACCACGAGGACCCGGGCGAGCTGCTGAGCCCGAAGTGGCAGCAGGTGTGGAAGCCGGTGGTGTGCGCCGTCCAGGGCATCTGCACCGCCGGCGCGTTCTACTTCCTCAACGAAGCCGACATCGTCATCTGCTCGCCGGATGCGACCTTCTTCGACTCCCACGTCACCTACGGCCTCGTGTCCGCCCTCGAGCCGGTCGGGCTCATGCGCAGGGTGGGCCTGGCGGAGACCCTGCGCATCGCGCTCATGGGCAACGACGAACGGGTCACCGCCGAGACGGCCCTGCGGATCAGCCTCGTCACCGAGATCGTCCCTCGCGAGCAGTTGTGGGACCGGGCCCACGAGATCGCCGCCGGCATCGCCCGCAAGCCCATGTCCGCCACGGAAGGCACCGTCAGGGCGATCTGGGAGTCGCTCGACAAGCCCTACCGCGCCGCCATGGCCCAGAACCTGATCTACACCCGCCTCGGCAACCCGCTCGGGCAGGCCGAGGTGGCCGAGAACGGTCCCGACCGGCCCGAGCCGAGGTTCCGGTGACCGACGCCGCGTTGCCCGACCTGAGCCGCCGCATCGGCGAGGTGCTCGACCTCGATGGTGCCGCGCCGGCGTTCGAGTTCGAGCGGGAGTGGTACACGTGGGGCGATCTCCGAGCGACCGCCGACGCCGTCGCGGTCCATGTGGTGCCGGGGGCGAGGGTCGGCCTGATGCTCCGCAACCGCCCGCCGCAGGTCGCCCTGCTGCTGGGGCTCCTCCGTGCCGGAGCGTCGATCGTCGCCATCAACCCCGAGCGGGGTGACGACCGGGTTCGAGCCGACCTGGCGTCGCTCGACCTGCCGATCCTCGCCGGTGACCCCGACGATCTGGCCGCGTTCGGGCCCAGCAGCTCGGCCCCACTGCGGCTGGCGAGCGCCGCCCCGGGCGTGGTGAGCGCCGAGGGCACCGCCCCCGACCTCCGTACCGGCCTCCGTCCCGGCGTGGCGGTGGAGATGCTCACCAGCGGCACCACGGGGCCGCCGACCCGCGTTCCGCTGACCTACGACACCTTCATGTCGGTGCTCGTCGGAGCCAAGCACTACGAGAAGAACCGCGCCGCCGACGTCCGGCTCCGGTCCGGCGTCGTCGTCGTCAACTCGCCCCTCGTCCACCTCGGTGGGTTGTTCCGGGTGTTGCAGTGCGTGAACGACGGCCGCTCGTTCTGCCTGCTCGAACGGTTCCGGGTCGACGACTGGATCGACGCGGTCCGGCGCCATCGGCCGCGCACGGTCAGCCTCGTCCCCGCGGCACTGCGCATGGTGCTCGACGCGGACTTCGACCGCGACGACTTCTCCAGCGTCCGGTCCGTCATCTCCGGGACCGCGCCCCTCTCACCCGACGACGCCGACGCGTTCCACGAGAAGTACGGCGTCCCGGTGCTGATCTCCTACGCCGCCACCGAGTTCGGTGGCGGCGTGGCCGGGTGGAACCTCGCCGACCACGAGCGGTACTGGGACGAGAAGCGGGGGAGCGTCGGTCGGGCCCACGCGGGGTGCGAGCTGCGCGTCGTCGACGAGCAGACCGGCGAGCCGCTCGGCCCCGACCAGGAGGGCCTGCTCGAGGTCAAGGCGCTGCAGATCGACGGCGGCTCGAACTGGGCGCACACCACCGACGTGGCCCGGCTCGATGCCGACGGGTTCCTGTGGATCCTCGGACGCGCCGACCAGGCGATCATCCGGGGAGGGTTCAAGGTGCTCCCCGACACGGTCCGCGGCGCCATCGAGGGCGATCCCCGGGTGCTCGGAGCGGCCGTCGTCGGGCGGGACGACGAGCGGCTCGGCTCGGTGCCGGTCGCCGCCGTCGAGCTGCGCCCCGGGGCCGGCCCGGTGTCCGCCGACGACCTCCTCCACTCGGCCTCGAAGGTGCTGGCCCGCTACGAGCTCCCGGACGAGCTGAAGGTCGTCGAGTCCCTGCCGAGGACGGCGTCGGGCAAGGTCGACCTCTCGGCCGTGCGAGAGCTCTTCGCCGTGGAGAACTGATGGATCTGACCTACAGCGCCGAGGACGAGGCGTTCCGCGCCGAGGTGCGCGCCTGGCTGCGAGGTGGAGGTGCCCGCGCACGGGCCTCCCCCTCCCCCGGGGACTGGCCGGCGCGCCGCGCCTACGACACGAGCTGGCAGCGCAAGCTGCACGACGCCGGGTACGCGGGGGTGAACTGGCCCGAGGAGTTCGGTGGGCGTGGCCTCCCGGTCACCCAGCAGCTCGTCTACCTCGAGGAGTACGCCCGCGCCGACGCGCCGTACATCAGCGTCAACTTCGTCGGGCTGATGCACGCCGGGCCGACCCTCATCGCCGAGGGCACCGACGAGCAGCGGGCCTTCCACCTGTCCCGGATCCTCACGGGCGAGACGGTGTGGTGCCAGGGCTTCTCCGAGCCCCAGGCCGGGTCGGACCTGGCATCGCTGCGCACCCGAGCGGTGCGCGAGGGCGACGAGTACATCGTCAACGGTCAGAAGATCTGGAGCACCCGGGCCCACGTGGCCGACTACTGCGAGCTCCTCGTGCGCACCGACCCCGACGCGCCGAAGCACAAGGGCATCAGCTGGCTCATCCTGGACATGCACCAGCCGGGCGTCGAGGTCCGCCCCATGCGGACCATCGACGGCGAGAGCCACTTCTGCGAGGTCTTCCTCACCGATGCCCGAGTGCCGGTGGGCAACCGGGTCGGAGCCGAGAACGACGGTTGGCGGGTCACCAACGTGACCCTGCGCTTCGAGCGCGGCACCGCGTTCGCCCAGCACGTCATCACCCTGCGCTCGCAGCTGCGGCGGCTGGTGCGGATGGCGCAGCAGCTCCCCGTCGAGGGCGGCACCGCGTGGGACGACCCGATGCTGCGCTCGCAGGTCGGCCACCTGGAGGCGGGCATCGAGGCCCTGTGGCGCATGACCCAGAAGGGCATCAGCGACGCCGAGGCCACCGGGATGCCGTCGCCGTCCGGTTCGGCGGTGAAGCTCCGCTTCAGCGAGCTCAGCCAGGAGCTGAGCGATCTGGCCGTGCGCGTCCTCGGGCGGCTGGCGACCGGCGGCGTGCGCGTCGACGGCATCGACGGGGTCGAGGTGGTGCGTGAGTACCTCTGGTCGCTCCAGTACACGATCGCGGCCGGCACCTCGCAGATCCAGCGCAACCTCATCGCCGAGCGGATCCTCGGCATGCCGAAGTCGCGATAGGCGTCAGGGGGCTCGGGGTGGAACAGGTTCTCGACGGGGTGCGGGTGCTCGACTACGGGCGCTTCATCGCCGCACCCTGGTGCGGTGCCATCCTGGCCGACATGGGCGCGGACGTGATCCGCGTGGAGAAGCGCGAGGGTGGCGAGGACCGCTGGGTGCAGGCCGTGACCGAGGGCGGTGAAGGCGGCACCTTCCTGCAGTGCAACCGCAACAAGCGCTCACTGACCCTCGACTCCACCACGCCCGAGGGGGCCGAGATCACCCGCCGGCTGGTTGCGGGCGCCGACGTGGTCATCGCCAACATGCCGGCGGCCGGCATGCGCGCGAGCGGGCTCGACTACGAGAGCCTCAGGGCGGTCAAGCCCGACATCATCCTCGCCAGCGCCACGGCCTACGGCGAGGGTGGCCCCTACAGCGAGAAGGTCGGGTTCGACGGCACCGGCCAGGTGATGTCGGGCGCGACCTACCGTCAGGGCCTGCCCGATCAGCCCATCAGGACCGTGGTGCCCTACGCCGACTTCGGCACGGCGATGACCCTGGCCATCGGGGTGATGATGGCCCTCTACCACCGCCAGAGCACCGGCCAGGGCCAGCACGTCGAGGGCGCGCTGCTGCCCACGGCGCTCATGATGTCGAACGCCATGCTCATCGAGCGCGACCTGCTCCAGGTCGACAAGCCCCGCATGGGCAACCGCGGCACCTCGGTGGCGCCCTGCGACCTGTTCGAGGTGAAGGACGGCTGGGTGCTGGTCCAGGTGGCCGGCCAGCCGATGTTCAAGCGCTGGTGCCGCCTCGTGGGCCGGGAGGACCTGTTCGACGACCCGCGCTTCGCCGACGACGACCTGCGCTGGGAGAACGGCGACGTCCTGAACGACCTCATGCAGGCGTGGTGCTCGGACAGGACCAAGGACGAGGTCATGGGCCTGCTCGAGGCGGCCAAGCTGCCGGCGGCGCCGATGCTCTCCCCGCAGGACGTGCTCGACGACCCGCACGTGCAGCAGATGGGCTACCTGCAGCGCGTGCCGTTCCCCGGCGCGTCCCGAGCGGTGCCGATCATCGAGACGCCCTTCCGCCTGTCGGCGACGCCGGGGACGATCCGCACCCGTGCCCCGCTGCTCGGTGAGCACACCGACGAGATCCTGGGCGCCATCGGCTACGCCGCCGACCAGATCGCGGACCTCCGAGCGCGCGAGATCATCTGAGCGCGGACCGTGGAGCTCCTGATGCACCTGCCCATCGCCGGACCGCGCCGGAGGGACGCACCGTGACCGCGACCGCCATCGATGCCGGTGACGGCCTGCCGCTGACGGTGCCCGCCCTCCTCGCCGAACGGGCCGATGCCCGCGGGGGCCACCCGCTGCTCGTCTGCGACGACGACGTGCTCACCTATGCCGACGCCGCGGCGCGGTCTGCGACGCTGGCCAAAGGCCTGCTCGCCGCCGGGGCCGGCAAGGGGAGCCACGTGGGCGTCCTCCACCCGAACGGCTCGCCGTTCGTCGTGTCGTGGCTGGCCGCGGCGCGCATCGGTGCGGTGGCGGTGCCGCTCAGCACGTTCTCGACCAGCACCGAGCTGCGCACGCTGCTGCGCAACGCGGACCTCGCGTTCCTGCTGGCGACGACGGGCTACCGGGCCCGTGACTTCGTCGCCGACCTCGGCGAGGCGGTGCCCGAGCTCGCCCCGGCCTCGCCGCCACCCCTCTGGTCGGTCACGGCTCCGACGCTGCGCCGTGTCGTGTTCGACCGGTCGGCGCCCGGTCTCGCACCCGGGTGGACGGTCGACGGGCTCGTCGCCGAGGGCTCGACGGTCGACGACGATCTGCTCGCCGCCGTCGAGGCGGTCGTCCGCCCGTCGGACCGCATGGTGATCGTGCACACCTCCGGCTCCACCAGCGCGCCGAAGGGCGTGATCCACCAGCACGGATCGTTGCTCCGCCACGTCGACAACCTCAACCAGCTCCGCCGGTACACCGAGGACGAGGTGCTGTTCTCGAACTCGCCGTTCTTCTGGATCGGGGGGTTCGCCTACGGCCTGCTCGGCACGCTCCTCGCCGGCGCCACCCTGGTGTGCTCGAACGACACCGAGGTCAGCGCCACGTTGGACCTGATCGAGCGCCGGCGACCGACGATGGTCAACGGCTTCGCCGCGTCGGTCGCCCACCTGGCGAAGGACCCGTCGTTCGCCGACCGCGACCTGTCGTCGATCCGGCGGGGGAACCTGTGGCCGATCATGCCGGCCGACGTGCGTCCCGCCGATCCCGAGCTGCGCCACAACATGCTGGGCATGACCGAGGCCGGCAGCGTCTGCCTCGCCAGCGACGACGAGGGCGACCAGCCCGATCGCCGTCGAGGATCCTTCGGCCGGCCCGTCCCCGGGTTCGAGGCGAGGATCGTCGATCCGGAGACCGGAGCGGAGGCCGCGGTCGGGCAGGTCGGCGAGCTGTGGCTGCGCGGTCCGTTCCTGATGGAGGGGTACTACGGCCGCACCCGGGCGGAGACCTTCACCCCGGACGGCTGGTACCGCACCGGCGATCTGTTCCACGTCGACGACGAGGGGTTCTTCTACTTCACCGGCCGGGCGGGCGACATGATCAAGACGGCGGGCGCCAACGTGTCGCCCCGCGAGGTCGAGGCCGCCATCGCCGATGCCACCGGCCTCGCGGCCCACGTCGTCGGCATCGACGACGCCGACCGGGGGCAGCTCGTGGCCGCCGCCCTCCGTGTGCCCCGTGGCGAGGACGGGCCGGACGTCGACGAGCTGCGTGCTGCGCTGCGCCGGCTGCTGTCCGCGTACAAGGTGCCGCAGCGGTTCCTGTTCCTCGCCGACGACGACGTCCCCATGCTCTCGAGCGGCAAGCTCGACGCGCGCGCCTTGAGAGCCCTGTTCGATGGGGGTTGAGGCCGATCACGATCCCGGCGCTCCTCGCCGCCAACGCCGAGCTCCATGGGTCGAAGCCGGCGCTCGTGACCGAGGCGCGCGCCATCTCCCACGTCGATCTCGACGCCGAGAGCCGCGCCGGGGCCGCTCGGCTCGTCGCGGCGGGCGTCGGGAAGGATTCGAGGGTCGGGCTGCTGGCGCCGAACGGCATCGAGTGGGCCGTCACCGCCGCCGCGGTCATGCGGATCGGCGCGGTCCTGGTGCCGCTGAGCACCCTGCTGCGCCCGCCCGAGCTCCACGCCCAGCTGGAGGTCGCCGACGTCAGCCACCTCGTGCTCGCCCCGTCGTTCCGCGGCCGCTCCTACCTCGACGACCTCGAGAGCGTCGCCCCAGGGGTGGTGGCGGTGACCGCGGGTGGACGACGCCACCGCGCCCTTCCGTCGCTGCAGCGGGTGTGGTCGCTCGACGACCCGCCGAGCCACGCCGTCGACGCCTCGATCGTGGACGCGCTCGGCGAGGTCGTTCGGCCCGCCGACGACCTCGCCGTGCTGTTCACGTCCGGCAGCAGAGGCGCGCCGAAGGGAACGATCCACACCCACGACAGCGCGTTGCACGCCGTGGCCTCGAGCCTCGGCGCACGCTGCCTCGGCCCGGACGACCGTCTGTACATCCCGATGCCGTTCTTCTGGACCGGTGGGTTCTGCATGGGCCTGCTCTCGATCCTGATCGCCGGCGCGACGCTGGTGACCGAGGCGGTGTCCGAACCGGCCCGCACCCTCGAGCTGCTCGAGCGGGAGCAGGTGACGCTGTTCCGTGGCTGGCCCGACCAGGCGGCGCGGCTCGCAGCCGAGCCGGACTTCGCCTCGACCGACCTGTCGAGCCTCGGCCCCGGCAGCCTCGGCGCGGTGCTGCCACCCGGGCAGCGACCCGCTCCCGGCGCTCGGCCGATCCTGTTCGGGATGACCGAGACGGCCGGGGTGTACAGCGGCGGGAGGCTCGACGTCGACCTCCCCGACGACGAGCGCGGGAGCTGTGGGCAACCGTTCGACGGCGTCGAGGTGAAGATCGTCGATCCCGACTCGGGCGGTCCGGTGGCCCCGGGCGAGCTCGGCGAGATCCGCGTCCGCGGTCGCAACGTGATGCGTGGGGTCTGCGGCAGCACGCGCCAGGCCACGTTCGAGCCCGACGGCTTCTACCGGACCGGGGACCTGGGCCGGCTCGACGCCGACGGGTTCCTCTGGTTCGAGGGCAGGGCCGACGACATGTTCAAGGTCAAGGGCGCCACGGTGTACCCGGCCGAGGTGGAGTCGGCGCTGCGAGCGGTCGGGCTCGTGCAGCAGGCCCATGTCACCAACGTGACCGACGAGACGGGAGCGGAGTCCGTCGGCGCCCTCGTGGTGACAGGCCGGTCGCTCGACGACCTGGTGCCGGCGGTGCGGGAGCGGCTGAGCGCCTTCAAGGTCCCGACCCGGTGGGTCGTGACCGGCTCGGCCGACGACGTGCCGCTGACCGCGACGTCGAAGGTGGACAAGGCGGCGTTGCAGGACCTCCTGCTGCGCAAAGGACAGCGGACGGCCCCGTCCGCATGACGAAGGAGGATGCCGGGATGACCCGAGCGATCGATGGTCTGGTCAACGTGGACTTCGCCGATCAGGGGAAGATGCCCGACTGGATGGTCCGCGTGAAGGAGGACTACTTCAAGGGTGGGGAGTCGTTCTTCTCCAGCCCGGAGCTGAACGAGCTTCTGGAGAACATGGACGCCAACGGCGTCGAGAAGGCGATCCTCATGTCCCGGGTCGGCGCGACCGAGGGCCGCGCCCTCGACTTCGTCGAGGCCCGACCGGACCGGTTCGCGCTCGGCGTCGGCGGGTTCAACCTGCTCAAGCCGATGAAGACCGTGCGGGGCCTCGAGGCGTTCGTCGCGAACCACCCGGTGGCCTACGCCACGGTGGGCCCGAGCTTCTGGGGCGACGGCATGTACCCCCCGACGGACGCCGTCTACTACCCGCTCTACACCAAGTGCTGCGAGCTCGACCTCCCGCTGTGCATGAACACCGGCATCCCCGGCCCGCCGCTGCCGGCCGAGCCGCAGGATCCGATCCACCTCGACCGGGTCTGCTACCGCTTCCCGGAGCTGAAGCTGGCCATGATCCACGGCGCCGACCCGTGGTGGGACGTCGCCATCCGGCTGATGGTGCAAGTACGCCAACCTGCGGCTGATGACCTCGGCGTGGTCGCCCAAGCGCCTGCCCGAGTCGCTCCTGCACTTCATGCGCACCCGCGGCCAGGACCGGATCATGTTCGCCTCCGACTACCCGGTGCTCTCCATGGAGCGCTGCCTCGGTGAGGCGCTCGCCCTCGACCTCCCCGATGACGTGCGCGAGCGGTGGCTGTACGGGAACGCCGACGACTTCTTCTTCGGCGGGAGCTGAGGGGCGGTCAGGCGAGCGGACGGTCGCAGGCCGAGGAGCTCGAACATGTTGGTCGACATGATGCGCTCGGTGTCGGCCGCCGAGGTGTCGCCGAGCTCGTCGGCCCAGGAGATCGGGTCGTCGAGGCCCTCGGGGTGCGGGTAGTCGGAGCCGAAGCAGACCCGGTCGGCGCCGATCAGGTCGATCAGGCCGGTGACCGAGTCCTCCCAGAAGGGGTTGACCCAGACGTTGCGATGGAACACCTCGATCGGGTGCTCGGGGAACTCCTGCGGCATCTTCTTGTACGCCGTCTCGAGGTGGCTCAGCAGCGTGCCCGACCCAGCTGCCGCCGTTCTCGACGCTGATGAGCTTCACGCCGGGGAAGCGGGTGAGCATCCCGTGGCAGATGGCCGACGCCAGCGCGTCCTGGATCGACCGACCACCGTCGGCGACCGCGGCGAAGGTCTTCGGGCGGAACGCGACGTACTCGCCCTCGGTGCCCTCCCAGGTGTTGAGGTAGTCCTGGTAGCCGCTGTCGGAGGCGTGCAGCGCCACGACGACGCCGGCCTCCTCGACGCGGGCCCAGAAGGGGTCGAACTCGGGGAGGAACGGCGAGCGCAGTCCCCGGAGGCCGCTCACCGGCGCCGGGCGCATCAGCACCACCTTGGCGCCCCGCTCGAGCAGCAGCTCGAGCTCGGCGATGCCCTCGTCGAGCAGGCACGGGTTCACGATCGGCGTGGCGAACATGCGGCCCTTGAAGTCGTAGGTCCACTCGTCGTGGAGCCACTCGTTGAAGGCGTGGATGGCCACCTGGGTGAGCGTCGGGATCGTCGCGGAGCCGCTCCTCGACGAGGCTGGCCAGCGTCGGGAACATCAGCGAGGCGTAGATGCCCTGCTCGTCGAGCAGCTCGAGGCGGGCCTGCGGCTCGCGGAACGCCGGTGCGCAGGCCATCGGCTTGCCGGTGAGCTCGCGCAGCGTCTTGCCCTCGGCGTTGTCGCCGGCGTAGAAGGCCATGTGCGAGCCCGGACGGGCCACCACCTCGAACGTCGGGTTCGGGATGAACTCGGTGAGGGTGTTGCGAACGACGAGCTTCTTGCGGCCGTTGAGCTCGACGAACCGGAACAGGTTGGCGTGCGTCGGACGGGAGGTGGCGGGTGAGCGCGTCCTCCGTCTCGTACAGGTGGTTGTCTGCATCGAAGACGGCGAAGTCGAGCTGCGTCATGGTTGCCTCGGTCCTTGCGATTCGATCACGGTCGGGCGAATTGGTAGCGTCACTGTACTCAGAGGGAGTTAGCGCTTTCCAGATCGCCTCACAGGAACGGAGCAGCCCCCGGATGGATCTCGCCCTGAGCGACGAGCAGGACCAGCTGGTCGCCTCGTTCGCCGATCTCTTCGCCAAGGAGGCCGCGTCGGAGCGGGTCCGGGCCGCCGAGCCGATCGGTCACGATCCCGCTCTCTGGGAGCGGCTGGCGGACGTCGGGTCGACGGCCATGGCCGTGAGCGAGGCCGGGGGAGGGTGGGGCGCATCCCTGCTCGACCTGGCGCTGGTCGCCGAGCTGGCCGGACGCTCCGTGGCGCCGGCGCCCGTGATCGAGACGCAGGTGACGGCTCGGCTCCTCGCGTCGACCGGCTCGCCGGCTGCGACCGAGGTGCTCCAGGGGGCACTGCTCGGCACGACGGTGCCGACCCTCGCCCTGCACCCGGCTGAGGGGGGCCGCCTCCCGCTCGTGCCGGCCGGCGCGGTGGCCGGCGCCGTCGTGGCGATCGACGGGGATCGGCTGCTCGTCGTCCCCACCGGCGGCCAGGAGCGCCGTCACGTCGCCAACCTCGGGGGGCTTCCGCTGGCCGATCTGGTCGTGACCGACGACGCCTTCGAGATCGCTCGAGGGGACGCGGCGCGTTCGCTCCACGAGACGGCCATCGACGAGTGGTTGACCCTGACGGCGGCCGCGCTCGTCGGCATCGGCGCCCGCGCCCACGAGATGGCGGCCGAGTACGCGGTGGAGCGGCGGGCATGGGGCGTCCCGATCGGGACCTTCCAGGCCGTCTCGCACCCGTTGGCCGACTCGGCCACCGCGCTCGACGGCGCCCGGCTCCTGGCCCGGAAGGCGGCGTGGAGCGCCGACGCGGCCACCGACCGCCACCCCGAACTGGCGGCGATGGCGTTCGCCTTCGCCGCCGAGACCGCCCGCGACGCCACCTACCGGTCGTTGCACATCCACGGCGGCTACGGCTTCATGCTCGAGCAGGACGTGCAGCTCTACTACCGACGGGCTCGCGGCTGGGCGCGGGTGTGGGGCGAGCCCCGCACGGCCTACCGTCGGGCCGCGTCGTACCGCTACGGGCAGGAGGCCTGACATGGACTTCGACTGGTCTCCCCGCTCCCGAGCGGTCGAGCAGGAGGTGGTCGAGTTCCTCGACGCCAACCTGCCTCCCGAGCTCGACGACGACATCTACCGGAGCGGCGAGTCGCACCACGCCGGCTTCGCCCGGGCCCTCGCCGATCGGGACTGGGTCGCCCCGGGCTGGGACGCGGCCGGCCCGGCGGCCGACCTCGGCCCGTTCGACCTCCACCTCCTCGACTACGAGCTCACGAAGGCCGAATCGCCGACCTACCTGCTGGCGACCAGCACGATGGTGGCCCGGGTGATCGAACTGGTCGGCTCCGACGAGCTCAAGGCGGAGATCGTGCCGGCGGCCATGCGGGGCGAGGTCACCATCGCCCTCGGGATGAGCGAGCCCGAAGCCGGTTCGGACGTCGCGGCCGTGCAGACCCGCGCCCGTCGGGACGGCGACGAATGGGTGATCGACGGGCAGAAGATGTTCACCACCAACGGCCACCTCGCCGACTACGTGTTCCTGCTCGCCCGGTCGAACCCGGAGGTGCCGAACCACAAGGGCCTCACGATCTTCCTGGTGCCCCTCGATCATCCCGGGGTCGAGGCCCAGGCGGTCTACACGCTCTCGGGCGAGCGGACCAACATCACCTTCTACAGCGACGTCCGGCTTGCCGACCGGTGGCGCATCGGAGAGGTCGACGACGGGTGGGGCGTCGCTCGATGCTGGCGCTCCAGGACGAGCACTCCTACGCCTTCAGCCCCCACCTCGCCCGACTAGTCGAGGAGACCGAGGCGTGGGCGAGGGAAGCCACGAGCGCCGGCCGTCGCCCGATCGACGACGTCGACGTGCAGGAGCGCTTGTGCCGCGCCGCGACCGACCTCGAGGTGGCGCAGCTCCTCGAGCAGCGGGTCACCTGGATGGAGGTCAACGGGCAGGTACCGGTGGCCGAGGGCCCCATGGCCAAGCTCTACAGCACGGAGGCGATGGTGCGTCAGGCCGAGCAGCTGACCGAGCTGGTCGGCCCCGACGGGTTGCGGAGCCGGCTCGACCCCACCGCGCTGCGGCGGGGCCGGATCGAGCATGCGTTGCGCTTCTCGGTCGGCACGACCATCTACGCCGGGACCAGCGAGATCCAACGCAACATCATCGCCCAGCGGGCGTGCGGGCTCCCTCGTTGACCTCCGACCCGTCAGAGGACGAGCACCATGAGGACCGGCCCGTGAGTGGACCGCTCGCGGGGGTGCGGGTGGTCGAGGTCGGCGCATGGGTGGCCGGTCCCGGCGCGGCGGGCCTGCTCGCCGACTGGGGCGCCGATGTCGTCAAGATCGAGCCGTTCGCCGGCGACCCCGCCCGCGGCTTCGGGCGGATGCTCGGCGGCGACCTCGACGACAACCCGGTCTTCGAGCTCGACAACCGGGGCAAGCGGAGCATCGTCCTCGACCTGTCCGCGCCCGAGGGGCTCGAGATCGCCCTGCGCCTCATCGGCCGGGCGGACGTGTTCGTCACCAACCTCAGGGCCGCCGCCCTCGAGCGGCTCGGACTCGGGCCCGATGCCCTCACCGCCCGCTTCGACCGTCTCGTCTACGCCATCATCACCGGCTACGGGCTCGACGGGGCCGACGCCGATCGCGCCGCCTACGACATCGCCGCCTTCTGGGCCCGATCGGGGATGGCGGCCGCCCTGCGCGCACCTGGGGGACCCCTTCCGTTCCAGCGGGCCGGGATGGGCGACCACACGGTCGCCATGACCGCGGCCGCCATGGTCAGCGCCGCCCTGTTCGCCCGGCACACCACCGGGCGCGGCCAGGTCGTCTCCACCTCGCTGCTGCGGCAGGGCGCCTACACGATCGGGTTCGACGTCAACGTGGCCCTGATGTGGGGCCGCACGTTGGCGGTCGGGGTCCGCGAGACGATGGGGAACCCCTCGGTCAACAACTACCGGGCCGGCGACGGCGAGGAGCTCTGGATCGTCGGCCTCGAGGGCGACCGGCACTGGCCGGCGCTGGCCCGCGCCGTCGGACGGCCCGAGTGGCTCGACGACCCGCGATACGCCACGGCCCGGGACCGGGCGGTCAACGCCCGAGAGCTGATCGCCGAGCTCGACGGGATCTTCGCGTCCCGCACCCGTGCGGAGTGGGCCGAGGCGTTCGACCACGAGCCCGACCTGTTCTGGGCCCCCGTCAACACCATCGACGATCTCCTCGCCGACGAGCAGTTCCACGCATCCGGTGCGCTCGTCGAGGTGCCGGACGACCAGGGATCGCGACTGATGCTGGCCAGTCCGGCCGACTTCGCCGGCGCGGGCCCGTCACCCCGGTGGCGCGCACCGCGCCTCGGCCAGCACACCTCGGAGGTGCTGGCCGAGATCGGTCTCGACGCCGCCGAGATCGACCGCCTGGTGCGGGCCGGCATCGCCGGCACCCACGACGAGTAGGAGACCCCGTGCGCGCTGCAGTGATCGGAACGGATGGGACCTTCGCGGTCGAGACGGTCGACGACCCGACGCCGGGTCGGGGGAGCTCGTGGTGCGGGTGTCGGCGTGTGGGGTGTGCGGGTCGGACCTGAAGGCCCGTCCGGCCATGCCGGGCGGCACGGTCATGGGCCACGAGTTCTGCGGAGAGGTGGTCGCCGTGGGCTCGGGCGTCGACCCGCGATGGAAGGAGGGGGCACGAGCCGCCGTCCTGCCGGTGCTGTCCTGCGGAGACTGCGCCTGGTGTCGGGCCGGCGAGGTCGCGCACTGCCTCGACGCCCGGTTGATCGGGCTGGGTGGGAGCCCCGGAGGCTTCGCCGAGTACGCCGTCGCCAGCTCCGACCTGGCCTTCGAGGTGCCGGCTGATCTCCCGGAGGTCTACGGCGCGCTGGTCGAGCCCTTCGCGGTCGGGCTGCACACCGCCCGGGTGGCCGGCATCGGCCCCGGCGACGACGTGTTGATCATCGGCGCCGGTCCGGTCGGTCTGACCACCGCCCGGTGGGCCCAGGACATGGGAGCCGAGCGCGTCGTCGTGTCGGATCCGGTCGAGGCGCGGCGCCGGCTGAGCGAGACGTTCGGGGCCACCGCCGTCGTCGACCCCACGACGGACGAGCTCGGCCAGGGATTCGACATCGTCGTCGACTGCGTGGGCAAGCCGGGCCTGCTCGACCGGTGCATCGACGCGGCGGCGACCAAGGGTCGCATCGTCGTGGCCGGCGTGTGCGCCGAACCCGACTCGTACCTCCCGGTGCTCGCCCTGCTCAAGGAGCTGACCATCGCCTTCTCCGTCTACTACCGGCCGGAGGAGTTCGAGCACGTCATCGCCGCGTTCGCCGACGGTCGCATCGACCCGAGCGCGCTCGTCACCGACACGGTCGGTCTCGACCAGCTCGGCACCGTGTTCGACCGCCTGGCGACCGACCCCACCGACAGCAAGATCCTCGTCGACCCCCGAGCCCGGCTCGACGCGGGGGAGCGCTGACCCGACGGACGGAGCCGTCGTCGCCAACGCCCCAAAACATCTACACTTTTCGACGAGGGGAGCGGCCCTCGACACCAACCGCTCCGGGGAGGATGCAGCATGACGATCGACTGGTCCCTCGTCGCCGTCCAGGATGTGATCGCGGGTGCGCTCCCCGATCGGGAGATGCTCGTGTGGAAGGACACCCGCCGGACCTTCGGCGAGGTCGCCGAGCGGTCGAAGGGGTTGGCCGGCTTCCTCGTCGAACGCGGGGTGGGCATCGAACGGGAGCGAGCCGACCTGGAGCGATGGGAGTGCGGCCAGGTGCCGGTGGCCCTGGTCATGAACAACCGCCCCGAGTACATCGAGTCGATGCTGGGGTGCTACCGGGCCCGCGCCGTGCCGTTCAACGTCAACCACCAGTACAACCCGGCCGAGATCCGGTCCCTGTTCGACATGGTCGGAGCCGGCGCCGTGATCTACCAGCGCTCGTTCGCCCCGCTGGTCGCCGCCGCCGTCGACGGCCGGGAGGTCGTGCTCGTCGACATCGACGACGGGTCGGGGGTCGACCCGCTGCCCGGCAGCACCGAGTTCTCGGACGCCATCGCCGCGGGCCGTGGGACGACCCTGCCGGTCCCGTCGGGCGACGACGTCTACCTGGTGTGCACCGGAGGGACGACGGGTGCTCCCAAGGGTGTCCTGTGGCGTCAGGCCGACATCTTCGTGGCCGCCATGGGTGGCAGGGACGACACCACGCCCGAGTCGCTGGTCGCGTCGCTGAGCGGCGATCCGGAGGTCTGGTTCGCGGTGCCGCCGCTCATGCACGCGGCGGCCCAGTGGACGGCCTACGCCGGGCTGCACATGGGCGCGACCGTCGTGATGCACGAGGACGGTCGGCACTTCGACGCCGCCGCCATCCTCGGCACCGCCGAGCGGGAGCGGGTCAACCTGATGTCGATCGTCGGCGACGCCTACGCCCGCCCGATGGTCGAGGAGCTCCGCCGCGGGAGCTACGACCTCGGCTCGCTGCGCCGGATCGGCACCGGTGGCGCCATGACGAGCATGGAGAACAAGGAGGCGCTGCTCGAGCTGCTCCCGGAGGTCACCGTCGTCGACGGCTACGGCGCCTCCGAGACCGGTGGCATGGCGTTCGGCGCGATGAGCCGGACCTTCAAGACCAACGGTCACGCTCCGGCCGGCGGCGCCATGGTGCTGTCGGCCGACCGCTCGCGGGTGCTCGAGCCCGGTGACGAGGAGATCGGCTGGATCGCCCGACGCGGCCGGGTGCCGCTGGGGTACCTGAACGACCGGGCGGCCACCGAGGCGACGTTCCCCGTCGTCGACGGTGACCGGCTCGCCGTCCCGGGCGACCGGGGCCAGCTCCAGCACGACGGCTCCATCCGCATGCTCGGTCGCGACTCGATGGTGGTCAACACCGGTGGCGAGAAGGTGTTCGTGGAGGAGGTCGAGCAGGCGTTGCTCGGCCATCCCGATGTCATCGACGTCCTCGTCGTCGGCCGCCCGAGCGACCGGTTCGGTCAGGAGGTCGTGGCGGTCGTGCACCTCGCGCCGGGCGCCGAGGTCGACGGGGAGCAGCTGCGGGAGTTCTGCACGTTGTCGGTGGCCCGGTTCAAGGCGCCGCGGGCCTTCGTGTTCACCGACGCCATCAGGCGCCATCCCACGGGCAAGGCCGACTACCAATGGGCCCGGTCGGTGGCCGGGCAGGCCGTCGCCGTCCCGGGCCGAGAGGCCTGATCGTGGACCTCGGTGTTGCCGGCCAGGCCTTCATCATCTTCGGGGGCACCCGTGGCATGGGATTCGCCGCGGCCTCGACCCTCGCCGCCGATGGCGCCACGCTCGCGCTCGTCGGTCGCGACCGCGACCACGCGACCACCGTCGCCGCCGAGCTCGCCGGTCGGCATGCGACCACCGTCGTGGGGATCGGCGCCGACCTCGCGGTCGAGGGAGCAGCCGATGCGGTCGTGGCCGAGGCGACCGACCGGCTGGGGGAGCTGCGCGGGGCGGCGATCACCACCGGGCTCGGTGGCCGCGGCCAGCGAGGCCTCCTCGACGCGTCGGACGACGACTGGGCGGCCACCTACGAGGACGTGCTCATGGGGACGGTCCGGGCCTGCCGCGCCGTCGTGGTCGAGCTGCTCCGGGGCGATGGCGGGGCGATCGTCACCACCGCGGCGTACTCGATCCGGGCTCCCAAGGCCCACCAGTTCCCCTATGCCTCGTTGAAGGCGGCCGTCGCCACCATGACCAAGGACCTGGCGGTCTCCTACGGGCCGAGCGGGATCCGGGCCAACTGCGTCTGCCCGGGCGCCACCGAGACCGAGTTCCTCGCCTCCCTGCGGGTGGTCCTCGCCGAGGAGCGGGGCTGGCCGGTCGAGGTCGCGCTCGAACGGGCCATGAAGGAGGACTGGGGCATGGACATCGCCCTGGGTCGGGTGGGCGCACCGCAGGAGGTCGGCGACGTCATCGCCTTCCTGCTGTCGGCTCGCGCCGGCTACCTGACGGGGGCGACGATCAACGTCGACGGCGGCACCTTCTTCTGACGCGATCCACGAGGAACGGTCACGCGTCCCCATCGTCGCCGTGCGTCGAGCCAAGCGGCGGCAGGTGAGTCGAGGTTCGCGACACATCTGCCGCCGATCGGAATCGTGGTGACGAGCGGTGGTGCGGGCTGACCAATTCGCGACGTGGCTGCCGCCAGAACGTGTCCAGGCCGCCAAGCGGGAGTGTCCAACTCGGGCCGGTCCGCTGCGTCGCCAGAAGTGTCACGGAGCTGGCAGCATCGATATGGGACAGGGCAAGCGTTGCCGCGGCGCTGAGGAGGCCTACGGCTCGGGGACCTCGAAGTGCTGGTCGCGGAGCTCGAAGGCCTTCCTGGTGCCGACCTGGGCCCGGGTCTTGACGAAGTTGAACTCGTCCTCCTCGAACTGGAGGTTGGTCCCGTACGCATGGAAGAGGTAGCTCGAGACCTCCTCCCCCTGGTACGCCTGCATCTGCTCGACCAACCGGAAGGCCTCCTTGGCCATCACCAGTCCGTCGGCCGGCATCCTGGCCACCTTGCGGGCCCACCAGTCCGCCCGGGCCGGCACCCGGTCGTCGTCGACCACCTCGGTGAAGACCGAGAGGTGGGCCAGGTCCGATGCCGGGATGGTGTCGCCGGTGAGCAGCATCCTCCGGGCCAGGTTGGGGCCGAGCCGGTAGAAGAACATGTGGAGGGTGCCGAGCGCCGGCCCGAGGAAGCGCGTGGCCGGCATCCCGATCTGGGTGTTGGCGCCGACCACGGAGATGTCGGCCATGAGCGCCAGCTCGAACCCGCCGCCGAGAGCGAAGCCGTTCACCTCGGCCACGATCACCTTCGAGTAGCCGAGGAAGTTGTGGTAGAAGTCGAACGTCCGGCGGTCGACCGACAGCCGGCGCCGCTGGCTCGGCCGACGGGGTCTCGGGGCCTCTCCGTCCCCGGCTCCGTCCCCGGCTCCGGTCTCGGCCGGCGCGGCCTTGTCGCCGTACCAGGCGTAGGCGTTGCCCATGTCGGCGCCGGTGCTGAACACGCCGCCCTCGCCCCGCAGCAGCACGACCTTGATGTCGTCCTCGAGCGCGATGTCGTCGAGGTACCGACCGAGCTGCTCGCGCATCTCCGGGTCGTAGGAGTTCCGCCGCTCGGGGTTGTTCAGGCTGATCCGCGCGATGCCCGTCTCCAGGTCCCGATCGATCAGCACACGATTGTCGCTCACGCGGGCATCCTCTCTGCGTTGCCGTGCTCCGCTGCGAATCCTACGATATAACCTTTAGATATTTCTGGCGAACCAGACGGCGGCCGCCCGCCGGAGTGCTGGTGAAAGTGCTGCATTCAAATTTGGAAAGTGATACTCTCCGAATCCCACGGTGTGAAGGAGAACGACGATGGACTTCCGGCCGGTCGACGCGGACAACCACTACTACGAGACGATCGACGCTTTCACCCGGCACCTCGATCCGAAGTTCAAGTCCCGGGGGGTGCGGGCCGTCCAGGACGGCAAGCGCGTGCAGCTCCTCGTGGGCGGCCGGCTCAACCAGTTCGTCCCCAACCCGACGTTCGACCCGATCATCGTGCCCGGTTGCCTCGATCCGCTCTTCCGGGGGCAGATCCCCGAAGGCGTCGACCCGGCCTCGCTCATGCAGACCGAGCCGTTGAAGTCCGAGTACCGCGACCGCGACGACCGCGTCCGACGTGCTCGAGGAGCAGGGCCTCGAGGCCGCGCTGCTCTTCCCGACCCTGGGCTGCGGCATCGAGCAGGCGCTCCGCGAGGACGTCCCGGCCACCATGGCGAGCCTGTCGGCGTTCAACCGGTGGCTCGAGGACGACTGGGGGTTCGACTACCAGGATCGGTTGATCGCGGCGCCCATGCTCTCGCTCGCCGACCCCGACGCCGGCGTGCGCGGAGGTCGAGTCGCTCATCGAGCGCGGCGCCCGCATCATCCACATCCGACCCGCGCCGGTGCCCGGGCCGAACGGGACCTCGCGCTCGCTGGGCAACAAGCTGCACGACCCGGTCTGGGCCCGCATCGCCGAGGCGTCGATCCCCGTGGCGTTCCACCTGGGCGACAGCGGGTACAACACCTTCGCCGCCGCGCCGTGGGGCGGCAGCTCGACGTTCGGCTTCGGCATCGCCGACCCGCTCAGCCGCATCCTGGTCTCCGATCGGGCCATCCACGACACCATCGCCTCGCTCATCCTCCACGGCGTCTTCACCCGGCACCCGACGCTGCGGGTCGCGAGCATCGAGAACGGCTCCGACTGGCTGGCCCTGCTCGTCAAGCGATTGAAGAAGCAGGCGAACCAGACGCCGTGGGCCTTCGCCGACGACCCCCACGACACCATCCGCCAGCACGTCTGGACCACCCCCTACTGCGAGGAGGACTTCCACGCCCTCGCCGAGCTGCTCGGAGTCGATCGCATCCTGTTCGGCTCCGACTGGCCGCACGGAGAGGGGCTGGCCCAGCCGCTCGACTTCGAGAAGGAGCTCGACGGCTTCTCCGAGGACGAGGTTCGCATGATCATGCGCGACAACTGCCTCGAGCTCCTCGGGTCGGCGGCCTCGTGACCGACACCGTCGAGGCCCAGCCCGACCAGTCGAAGGCCGAGCTGTGGGATGAGATCCAGCAGTGGCTGCGGCGAGCACTGGGACCCGGACCTCGAGGTGTCCGAGTGGTGGCGGCTCGTCGCCGACGCCGGCTGGACGGCGCCGCACCTGCCGCCCGAGCAGGGAGGCCGGGGCCTGCCCCGCCGGTCGTTCGCCATCGTCCGATCGGCGTTCGCCGACCACGGCGCGCTCCGACCGCCCGGGGGCCTCGGCCTGCTGATGGCGGCACCGACCATCCTGACCCACGGCACCCCGGACCAGATCGCCCGGCACGTCCGCCCGATCCTCGAGGGCCGGCTCGGGTGGTGCCAGCTCTTCAGCGAGCCGGGGGCCGGCTCCGACCTGGCCGGTCTCACCACCCGGGCCGTCCGTGACGGCGACCGGTGGATCATCAACGGTCAGAAGGTGTGGAGCAGCGAGGCGCTCCAGGCCGACTACGGCATGCTCCTGGCCCGCACCGACTTCGGCGTCCCCAAGCACCACGGCATCTCGTGGTTCGCGTTCCCGCTCGACCAGCCGGGGGTGACCATCCGACCCCTTCGCGAGATGACCGGCGAGGCCGTCTTCAACGAGGTGTTCTTCGACGACGCGGTGTGCGACGACGCCGACCTGATCGGCGGGGAGGGCAAGGGCTGGGCGGTCACCCAGACGACGCTCTACTTCGAGCGCACCGGCATCGGCGCCGGCGGGGCCCATGCCGGGTTCCCGGCGCCCGGGCCCAAGGGCGGGATGCTCGGGCGTCGGGCCGGTGACGCCGCGCTCGACAAGGCGCCGGGCGGCGACAAGACCCTGTCGATCGACGACATCCGGGCGCTGGCCCGCGAGATGGGGCGGAGCGACGACCCGCACATCCGCCAGAAGATCGCCCAAGCTCGTGACCTTCACCCACCTCGGCACCTGGAACGCGCTGCGGGGCGGGCCGAGGCCGCTCGGGGCGGCGGGCAGTCGGTGGCCAACATCGGCAAGATCGCCCAGACCCGCATCATGAAGCTGTCGGCCGAGATCGCGGTCGACCTGCTCGGTGCCGTCAGGGATGCTGGGCGCACCCGACGGGCCCGAGGGTGGTCGCTACACCCAGGCGTTCGTCTTCGCCCCGGCGTCGTCCATCTACGGCGGCACCGACGAGATCCAGCGCAACATCGTGGGCGAGCGGTCCCTCGGCCTGCCCCGCGATCCGAACCCGGACCGTGAGGTCGCCTACGGCGAGGTGCTGCGGCGGGTCAGCCCCGCCGATTGAGACCGGTGCGATTGAGGCCGTGCGCGACCGCCTACCTGGTCCGCCACTCGATCCGCTTCTTCGTGCCGAACTCGGCCTGGCCCGCCTGCATGGCCTCGGGATCGATCCCGATCCGGGTGTAGAGCGAGCACAGCTCCAACGCCTGGGCGCGGGGCACCTCGACGCCCATCCAGATCGCCCGCAGCGTCCCCTGGATGACCAGGGGAGGCGCCGATGCGATGGCCGCGGCCGCCCACTGGGCCGCCGTCGAGGACCTCGTCGTCGTCGACGACCTCGGACACGAGCCCCACCTCGTAGGCGCGTTGGGCCGACATCCGCTCGTGCGCACCGAGCAGCGACATCCGGAGCACCTCCTGCATGGGCATCTTCTGCAGCAGGTGGATCGGCTCGTAGGCGGCCGGCATCTGGAAGGTGACGTGCGGGTCGAAGAAGGTGGCGCTGCGGCCGGCGATGATGAAGTCGGTCTCGCCGAGGATGTAGAACGCGCCGCCGCAGGCCATGCCCCGAACGGCTCCGATGACCGGCTTCCAGAGGTGGTTCGCCTTCGGCCCGACCCGCTGGCCGGGGTCGTCGAACACCCAGGGGGTCGAGTAGCCGAGATGCCCGTCGGTGGCGTCGGCGGCACCGATCGTGGCGTCGCGGTCGATGCCCACGCAGAACGCGCGGTCGCCGGCGCCGGTCAGCACGATGCACCTCACGTCGTCGTCCTTCTGGAGGGCCTGCCACAGGGCCGCGAGCTCGGCCTCCATCTGCGGGTTGAACGCGTTCAGCACCTCGGGTCGATTGAGGGTGACGGTGGCGACGCCTTCATCGATCTCGCACAGCAGGGTCTCGTAGCTGGTCATGGCCCAGAGCCTACGCGGGCCAACTCTGACGCCGTGTCAGATCGGTTGGCCGGGACCGATCGGCCGCGATCACGTGGCGGCGCCATCGCCGCTCTGTTATAACCTTTAGATATTTCAAGGGCACCGTCGCCGAAGCCGGCGCAGGGGGTAGCACGCAACCATGTCGGTCCTCGACGTCGAACGGGACAACGGTCTCGTCACGCTGACGCTCAACCGTCCGGACAAGAAGAACGCCATCGATCGTGAGATCTGGTCGGCGCTCGCCTCGACCCTCGCCGAGATCGCCGCCAACCCGGACGACCGCGCCGTGATGATCACCGGGGCCGGGGGCAACTTCTCGTCGGGCGCCGACCTCTCCGGTGCGTCGGGCGGCACCGGTGGGGAGGCCGGACCCGCGCTCCCGATCATCACCGAGATGCGGACCATCAGCGACATCATGCTGCGGCTGCACCGCCTGCCCATCCCGACCCTCGCCAAGATCGACGGCGTCGCCGTCGGCGTCGGCCTCGGTCTCGCCCTCGGCTGCGACCTCGTCGTCGCGTCCGAGCCGGGCCCGGCTCATCGAGATCTTCCCCCGTCGCGGGCTGGCCCTCGACGGTGGCAACTCCTGGCTCCTGCCCCGGCTGATCGGCCTGCAGAAGGCGAAGGAGTTGGCCTTCTTCGGTGACGCGGTCTCGGCAATCGACGCCGAGCGGATCGGGTTGGTGAACAAGGTGGTCGAGCCCGACGAGCTCGACGAGGTGGCCGGCACGTGGGCCCGCCGCCTTGCCGACGGGCCGACGGTCGCCTTGGCGCTGACCAAGAAGCTGCTGAACAACAGCTACGAGGTGTCGATGGACCAGGCCCTCGAGGACGAGGGTCGCAGCCAGCACGTGTCGCTACACGACCAAGGACATGGTCGAGGCGTTCCAGGCCTACTTCGAGAAGCGCGATCCTGTGTTCCGGGGTCGCTGACCCGACGTCGTGGCCGAACCGGAGGGAAGCGTGACCGAGCTCTACTGGGACCCGTTCGACGAGGAGCTCGACAGCGCACCTCACGACGTCTGGCGGCGGATGCGGGACGAGGCGCCGGTCTACCGCAACGAGCGCTACGACTTCTGGGCGCTGAGCCGGTTCGACGACGTCGTGGACGCGAGCCGTGATCCGGCGACGTTCAGCTCGGCGCGGGGCACGGTGCTCGAGATGATGGGCTCGGACATGAGCGCCACCGGGCAGATCATCTTCATGGACCCGCCCGAGCACGCCCACCTGCGGGCGCTCGTGTCGCGGGCGTTCACGCCCCGCCAGATGGCGAAGATGGAGGAGCACGTGCGGTCGCTTTGCGGCGAGCTCCTCGACCCCCTCGTCGGGCTCGACCGGTTCGACTTCGTGCAGGACTTCGCCTCGCAGGTCCCGTCGCGGGTGATCAGTCACCTGGTCGGGGTGCCGGAGGAGGATCGCGAGGAGCAGCGCGCCAACATCGACGAGATGTTCCACATCGAGCCCGGCGTCGGGATGGTCAACGACGTGTCGTTGAACGCCCAGATCCGGCTGCACGGGTACCTGGAGAGCCTGGTCGAGCGGCGGCTCGCGGAACCGGTCGACGACCTGCTCAGCATCCTCTGCCACGCCGAGGTCACCGACGAGGACGGCCGGGTGCGCCGCCTCGCCCCTCACGAGATCACGAACTTCGCCCTGCTGCTCTACGGCGCCGGCACCGAGACGGTCATGCGGCTCCTCGGGAACGCGGCGGTGCTCCTGGCCGAGCACCCGGACCAACGGGCCGACCTGGTCGCCCACGCCGAGGTGATCCCCGACGCGGTCGAGGAGCTCCTGCGCTTCGAGGCGCCCTCGCCGGTGCAGGGTCGCTGGACGACCGCCGAGGTCGAGCGGCACGGCACCACCATCCCCGCCGGCTCGAAGGTGCTGCTCCTGACCGGCAGCGCCGGCCGGGACGAGCGGGAGTACCCTGACCCGGACCGCTTCGACGTGCGTCGGGAGATGAAGCACCACGCGTCGTTCGGCTACGGCATCCACTTCTGCGTCGGCGCCGCGCTGGCCCGGCTCGAGGGTCGGATCGCGCTGGAGGAGGTGCTGGCCCGCCTTCCGCAGTGGGAGGTGGACCCCGCTGGGGTGGTGCGCCAGCACACCAGCACCGTGCGCGGCTACTCGAGCGTCGAGGTGCACCCCGCGCACCCGTGAGCCCGCCGGGCCCCCCTCCGAAATCTGTGCACGGATCCACGATATGTGTCGATCGGTGCACAGATTTGGCGGGGAGGGAGAGGACCATCCGATAAGTTGCGGGTGATTGATCACTCAGGAAGTCGCGCCCGGACGGCGCCAGGAGGACCATGGCCAAGCACCTGACCCGCCCGTCCGGATCAGCGGGTGGTTCGCCCCGGGGCCCTCGACTCACTGCCGAAGCCCGGAAGAGCTCGATCCTGGCCGCGGCCCGGAAGGCCTTCATCGAGACCGGCGACATGAACGGCACCACCATCCGGGCCATCGCGGAGCACGGGAAGATCAGCGAGGGCGTGATCTACCGCCACTTCGAGAGCAAGGACCAGCTGTTCTTCGAGGCTGTTGTCGAGCCGCTCAACGAAGCGGTCGACCGGCTGGTCGCCGCATCGCAAGCCGTCGATCGCGTCGCACCGCTGACCCCCGAACGCCAGATCGAGACGCTCAACGGGCTGTTCCGACAGCTCACCAGCACCCTCGAGCAGATGCTGCCGCTCCTCGGACTGGTGCTCTTCGGCGATCCGAAGGTCGCGCAGCGGTTCTACGAGGAGAGCTTCTCGGTGGCGATGGATCGCCTCGCCGCCTCGTGGCAGGAGCCCGAGGCCCGGGACGGCATCGAGGCACCGGCGTCCGACATCACCGCTCGCGCGGTCATGGGGATCTCGCTCCTGCTCGCCCTCGAGAGCCACCACAACTCGCGCTTCGACCGTGACCGGGCCCTCTCCCTGGTCAGTGAGGGCACCGTCAACGGCTTCTTCCCCACCCTCCAACCCTCGCGGGAGTCGTGAGGCCCGGGCGTGGGCCAGGCCGGAAGGGACGGCGTGGGCCGTGGCCAGGGGCCCGATGATCGTGACGGCCCGACGAGGTCACCGACCGACGCTCCGGGGTGGTCGTCACCCGGCCTGATGACGGGCTGATCCCGGCGTCACCCGCTTCCGGGCAATTTCGAGAAGTCACCGTGCCGTAATTGGGTCGACGGTCCTTTAGGATCGGCCCGTCATGTTGAACCGGCTCCTCCGCATCTACCTGCTGCCCTACCGCAGCCTGCTGCTCGCGGTGGTCGTGCTGCAGTTCGTGCAGACCATGGCGACGCTGTACCTGCCGACGCTCAACGCCGATCTCATCGACAACGGCATCGCCAAGGGCGACACCAGCCTACATCTGGAAGGTCGGTGGCGTCATGCTGGCCGTCACCTTCATCCAGGTGATGTTCGCCATCGGCGCCACCTACTACGGGTCCAAGGCCGCCATGAGGTTCGGGCGGGACGTCCGCGACGGGTTGTTCCACCAGGTCACCGGCTTCTCCACGCGGGAGGTGAGCCACTTCGGTGCCCCGTCGCTGATCACCCGGATCACCAACGACGTCACCCAGGTGCAGATCCTGGTGGTGATGACCTGCACCCTCCTGGTCGCCGCGCCCATCACCATCGTCGGTGGTGTGTTCATGGCGGTCCGCGAGTGACGGCGCCCTGTCGTTGATCCTGCTGGTCAGCATCCCGGCCCTGGTGGGCAGCGTGGGCTACGTCGTGTGGCGCATGGTGCCGACGTTCCAGAAGATGCAGGAGCGCATCGACCGGGTGAACAAGGTGCTGCGCGAGCAGATCACCGGCATCCGTGTGGTGCGGGCCTTCGTCCGCGAGCCCGACGAGGCCGACCGCTTCGACGACGCCAACATCTCGCTCACCGACACGTCGCTCACCGCCGGCCGGCTCCAGGCCTTCATGTTCCCGACGGTGCTGCTCGTGCTCAACCTGTCGAGCGTGGCCGCCATCTGGTTCGGCGGCAACCGGGTGGCCAGCGGACAGCTGCAGATCGGTTCGCTGGTCGCGTTCCTCAGCTACCTGGTGCAGATCCTGATCTCGGTGATGATGGCCACCTTCGTGGCGTCGATGGTGCCCCGGGCCGCGGTGTGCGCCGACCGCATCCAGGAGGTGCTCGACACGCCGTCGACGGTCACGGCCCCGGCCACGCCGATCACCGAGCTCGCGGAACGCAGCTCGCTCGAGCTCCGCGAGGTCGGCTTCCACTACCCGGGGGCCGAGTCGCCGGTGCTGTGCGACATCACCCTCGCCGCCCGGGCCGGCACGACCACCGCCATCATCGGCAGCACCGGCTCGGGCAAGACCACGCTGCTCAACCTCGTCCCGCGCCTGTTCGACGCCACCTCGGGCCAGGTGCTCGTCGACGGCGTCGACGTCCGCGACCTCGAGCCCGAGCTGCTGTGGAGCCGCATCGGCCTGGTGCCGCAGAAGCCCTACCTGTTCTCGGGCACGGTCGCGACGAACCTGCGCTACGCCGACCCCGACGCCACCGACGACGAGCTGTGGAGGGCCCTCGAGATCGCCCAGGCCGTCGACTTCGTCCGGGCCATGCCGGGTCAGCTCGACGAGCCGATCACGCAGGGCGGCACCAACGTGTCGGGCGGCCAGCGCCAGCGCCTGGCCATCGCCCGGGCGCTGGTGCGCAAGCCCGGCATCTTCCTGTTCGACGACTCGTTCTCGGCCCTCGACCTGGCCACCGACGCCCGCCTCCGGGCCGCGCTGGCGCCGGTCACGGCCGACGCCACGGTGATCATCGTGGCCCAGCGGGTGTCGACCATCGCCCACGCCGACCAGATCCTCGTGCTCGAGGACGGCCGCGAGGTCGGGCTGGGGACCCACCGTGAGCTGCTCGAGACCTGCCCCACCTACGGCGAGATCGTGGCGTCGCAGATGAGCGCGGAGGAGGCGGCGTGAGCGACGCCTCCAACGGCGAAGAGGCGTCGGGCAACGGCGCGTCGGGCCGCGCCGCACCGGGCCCGGGCCTGACGGGCAACGGCCGCGGCGGTCGCCGGCAACGGCGCGGCCGGCGACGGGTCGGCCGACACCGACAAGCCGGCCTTCGTCAAGCCGCCGGTCGGCGAGCAGCGCAACTTCGGGCCCCGGCCGATGCTCGGCGTGCCGATGGAGAAGTCGGAGGACTTCAAGAACTCCACCCTCCGGCTGGCCGGCCGGCTGCGACCCGAGTGGTGGCGCATCGTCGTCGTGGTCGTGCTGGCCGTCGTCGAGCGTCACCATGACGGTGTTCGGGCCGAAGATCCTCGGTCACGCCACCAACATCATCGTGGCCGGCGTGTTCGGCGGCCGACGGGCATCGACTTCGGCGCCCTGCACCGCACGCTGGCCCTGGCCGCCGGCCTCTACATCGGCGTCCGCGGTCGCTGGCCTACACGCAGGGCTGGATGCTCGCCGGCGCGGTGCAGCGCACGATGTACCGCCTCCGGGCCGACGTCGAGAACAAGCTCAACTCGCTGCCGCTCCGCTACGTCGACGGCCAGCCCCGCGGCGATCTGCTCAGCCGGGTCACGAACGACATCGACAACGTGGCCCAGAGCCTGCAGCAGACGCTGTCGATGATGCTGACGTCGGCGCTCACCATCATCGGCGTCGTCATCATGATGTTCTCCATCTCGCCGCTGCTGGCCATGGTGGCGCTGATCACCATCCCGCTGTCGCTGCTGCTCATCAAGTTCATCGCCGGCCCGGTCGAAGACCCGCTTCGTCGCCCAGTGGACCCACACCGGTGTGCTCAACGCCCAGGTCGAGGAGGTCTTCACCGGCCACTCGCTGGTGAAGGTGTTCGGCCGCCAGCACGACGCCGAGGAGATCTTCCGGGCCAAGAACGAGGAGCTCTACCAGGCCAGCTTCGGTGCCCAGTTCATCTCGGGGATCATCCAGCCGGCCATGATGTTCGTCGGCAACCTGAACTTCGTGATCATCGCCGTGGTCGGCGGGCTCCGGGTGGCGTCGGGCCAGATGACCATCGGTGACGTGCAGGCGTTCATCCAGTACTCCCGGCAGTTCACCCAGCCGCTCACCCAGCTGGCCTCGATGGCCAACGTGCTGCAGTCGGGCATCGCCTCGGCCGAGCGGGTCTTCGAGCTGCTCGACGTCGACGAGCAGAGCCCCGACCCGAGCCACGCCGCTGGTCGACGTGGCGCCCAGGGGCCGGGTCGCCTTCGAGCACGTGTCGTTCTCCTACGACCCGGCCAACCCGCTGATCCAGGACCTGTCGCTGGTGGCCGAGCCGGGCGAGACGGTGGCCATCGTCGGCCCCACCGGTGCCGGCAAGACCACGCTCGTCAACCTCATCATGCGGTTCTACGAGCTCGACTCCGGCCGCATCACCCTCGACGGGCTCGACGTCTCGCAGATGCGGCGCAGCGAGCTCCGCGAGAACATGGGCATGGTGCTGCAGGACACCTGGCTGTTCGGCGGCACCATCCGCGAGAACATCGCCTACGGCAACCTCGACGCCACCGAGGAGCAGATCCGCGAGGCGGCCCGGGCCACCTACGTCGACCGGTTCGTGCACTCGCTGCCCGACGGCTACGACACGGTCATCGACGACGAGGGCGGCACCGTCAGCGCCGGCGAGAAGCAGCTGTTGACCATCGCCCGCGCCTTCCTGGCCGACCCGACCATCCTCATCCTCGACGAGGCCACCAGCTCGGTCGACACCCGCACCGAGGTGCTGATCCAGCAGGCCATGGCCGCGCTGCGGTCGAACCGCACCAGCTTCGTGATCGCCCATCGCCTGTCGACCATCCGCGACGCCGACACCATCCTCGTGATGGAGGCGGGTCGCATCGTCGAGCAGGGCAACCACGAGGAGCTGCTGGCGGCCGGCGGCGCCTACTACAACCTCTACAACGCCCAGTTCGCGGCCCCGGCCGCCGAGGTGAGCTGACCGCGACAGCAGCCCTCCCGACAGTGACCTGACAGGCTCGCCTGCGGCGTGTCAGCGGCCGAGGAAGCCCTGTTCGACGATGTGGGTGGCGCCGTCGAGCATCGCGGGTGGCCGTATCGACGATCCGAACGCGCTCAGCATGGCCACGAAGACGACCGCCTCGGTGTCGACGTCGCCGAAGCCGCGCGGACGGAGGAACCTGGCGGCGTTCCGCCGGCCCCAGTCGAGCGCGGGAGCCGAGTTGGCGCGGAGGGTGGCGTCCTGGACCGTCGCGTCGACCCACACCCGCAGCATCGCCGCCTCGTCGGCCTGGGTGCGGTTGTAGCGCCGCAGCCAGCGACGCAGCGCGGCCCTGGTCGGGAGGTCACCGTCGGCCTCGGCGGTCGGGATGTCGCCGAGCACCTCGGACACCGTCTGCATGGCACGGGCGGTGAGGATGCGAGCCAGCTGATCCTTGTTCTCGAAGTAGCGGTAGAAGGCGCCGTGGGAGACCCCTGCCGCCTTGACGACGTCGTCGACCCGGGCGCGGTGGTACCCGAGTCGCACGAACACGTCCCGGCCCGCATCCATCAGCGCGGCCCTGGTGTGCCGCCCCGCCGCGGTGAGGTCCCCGTCGGGCTCGCCCGGCGCGAACGCGGATCGGATGAGCGGATCGAACCGCAGCACCGGCGGGGGGGTGGTGGCGGGCGGGTGGACGTTGACGCGCTCGTCGAGCCCGAACAGCGAGCGGTGGAACACATCGGTCAGCGCGTCGGCCATGCGATCCTCGGGATACCCGTCGGGCACGGCCGACCGCAGGATCCCGGCCATGTCGTGGGTGCGCGTCATGCCCTGGAGCAGGAGCATGAGCACGGGGTCGAGCTGGCGGGGCGCGAGGATCGTCGTCGAGATCCGCGATCGGACCCGGGCGATGTTGCGCTCCTGCCACCGGACCGACCCGCTGGCCACCGCGTCGTCGCTCTCCGAGGCGGCCTGGAAGGCATGGAAGGCGGGCTCGTAGCGGCGGTAGATCTCGCCGTGGCGGGCGACCCACGTGCGGATGGTCTCCCAGCCGGCCCGATCGGGGGTCAGGAGATCGAGCGCCTCGGTGGACGCGCTGAGCTGGCGGGCCACCTGGCCCGTCAGCTGCTGGAACACCTCCTCCTTGCTCGAGAAGTACTGGTAGAAGGAGGCGCGCGAACAGCCGGCCCGTTCGGTGATGCGGTCGATGCGCGACGGGTAGTAGCCCTCGTCCCCGAACACCTGGAGGGCCGCGTCGAGGATCCGCTGCTGGGTGCGCTGCCCCCGAGCCCCGACCTGGGGGTTGGTGGAGAAGGGCGCGCGGCGGGTGACCGATTCCGAGTCGTCGGGGACGCGTCCCTCGTCTGCGCCGACTGCGCCGGGACCGTTGCGTGAGTTCGTTCGGCGAGGAGGCATCGATCAACCTGGGGCGTGGGCGACGCCAAGGTAGCAGCGTCATCACCGCCGACGAGGGGACCGGTGGGCTCCGGCCGGGCGACGCAGGCCACCGTGCCGCCCCGCCAGAGTTGACGCGACTGTCAGCTCAGGCGCCAGAACGCGGTGGGTCGAGACGTGACCCGCCAGCCCCGGCTATCCGACCCGTGGATCCCCGGGAGTCGACGTCGTGGCCTGGACAGAAGTTGACGTGACTGTTAGATAATTGGTAGGGTCGTCGGCATGACGCGCGCGTGTGATTTCCTGGTGTTCGACGCCGACAACCACCTGTACGAGACGGAGGAGGCGCTGACCCGCCACCTGCCCGTCGCGCTACAAGGGGGCGGTCGACTACGTCGCAGGTGCGGGGGCGCACCAAGATCGTGGTGCGGGGCAGCCATCAGCGAGTACATCCCGAACCCGACCTTCGAGGTGGTGGCTCGGCCGGGGGCGCAGGAGGAGTACTTCCGCGTCGGCAACCCGCAGGGGCAGTCGTACCGGGAGCTGATCGGCGAGCCGATGAAGTGCATCCCGGCGTTCCGCGAGCCCGGTCCCCGGATCGAGCTGATGGACGAGCAGGGGGTCGATCGCACGCTTGATGTTCCCGACGCTGGCCAGTCTGGTCGAGGAGCGGATGCGGGACGATCCGGAGCTGATCCACGCGGTGATCCACTCGCTGAACGAGTGGCTCCATGAGGAGTGGTCGTTCAACTACGAGGACCGGATCTACACCACGCCGGTGATCACGCTGCCGATCGTCGAGAAGGCGATCGAGGAGCTCGAGTGGGTGGTCGAGCGGGGCGCCAGGACGGTGCTGATCCGGCCGGCGCCGGTCCCCGGGTTCCGGCGGGTCGCGGTCGTTCGGGTTCGAGGAGTTCGACCCGTTCTGGCAGGCCGTGGTCGACGCCGACGTGCTCGTGTCGATGCACGCCTCCGACAGCGGCTACGCCCGCTACACGAGCGACTGGACCGGTCCGCAGGAGATGCTGCCGTTCCGACCCGATCCGTTCCGGATGATGACCATGGGCAAGCGTCCCGATCGAGGACACCATGGCCGCGTTGACCTGCCACGGCGTGTTCACCCGGTTCCCGGATCTGCGGGTGGCGTCGGTGGAGAACGGCGGTGACTGGGTGGTGCCGTTCCTCGACCATCTCGGCGACACCTACCGCAAGATGCCGCACGCGTTCGACGAGGATCCGGTCGAGGCGTTCAAGCGCAACGTGTGGGTGAGCCCCTTCCACGAGGACGACATCGCCGGGCTGATCGACGCCATCGGTGTCGACAAGCTCGTGTTCGGGTCCGACTACCCCCACCCCGAAGGCCTGGCCGAGCCCTGCAGCTACGTCGAGCACCTGCCGGCCGGCCTGGCCGACCGCGACGTCGCCGCCATCATGGGCGGCAACCTGGCCGACGCCATGCGCGTCCCGGTCTCGGCGTGAACGAGCTCGACCAGCAGCCGCGAGGCGATCTACTACGACCCGTACGACTTCGAGGTCGATGCCGACCCGTATCCGGTGTGGCGGCGGATGCGGGAGGAGGCGCCGATCTACGTCAACGAGAAGCACGACTTCTACGCCCTGAGCCGGTTCGACGACGTCGAGCGGTGCCTCATCGACTGGGAGACGTACCGGTCGGGCCGCAGCGACATCCTCGAGCTGATCAAGGCCGACATCGACTATCCCCCGGGGCTGATCCTGTTCGAGGATCCGCCGGTCCACGACGTGCACCGCAGCCTGATGTCCCGGGTGTTCACGCCGAGGAAGATGAACGCGCTCGAGCCGAAGGTGCGCGAGTTCTGCGCCCGCTCACTCGACCCGCTGGTGGGCTCGGGAGGCTTCGACTTCATCGCGGACCTGGGTGCGCAGATGCCGATGCGCACCATCGGGATGCTGCTGGGGATCCCCGAGCAGGACCAGGAGGCGATCCGGGACCGGCTCGACGCCAACCTGCGGATCGAGGAGGGCCAGGAGAGCTTCGCGCCCGACGAGGACTTCGCGTCGGGCGGCGAGATGTTCGCCGACTACATCGACTGGCGCGCCGAGCACCCGTCGGACGATCTCATGACCGAGCTGCTGAACGCGGAGTTCGAGGACGAGACCGGCGAGACACGACGACTCACCCGCGAGGAGGTCCTCACCTACGTGACCCTCATCGCCGGAGCCGGCAACGAGACCACCACCCGCCTGATCGGCTGGACCGGCAAGGTGCTCGCCGATCATCCCGACCAGCGGCGCGAGATCGTGGCCGACCGGTCGCTCGTCCCGCAGGCCATCGAGGAGCTGCTCCGGTTCGAGGCGCCCTCACCCGTCCAGGCCCGCTACGTGGCCCGCGACGTCGAGCACCACGGCCAGACCGTTCCCGAGGGCAGCGCGATGTTGCTGCTGGTGGCGTCGGCCAACCGGGACGACCGGCAGTTCCCCGACGGCGACCGGTTCGACATCCACCGCCAGATCGGTCACCACCTCACGTTCGGGTACGGGATCCACTTCTGCCTCGGCGCGGCCCTCGCTCGCCTCGAGGGGCGCATCGCCCTCGACGAGGTGCTCGCCCGGTTCCCCGAGTGGGAGGTCGACTGGGACCACGCGGTGCAGGCCCGCACCTCGACCGTGCGCGGATGGGAGTCCCTCCCCGTCACCACGCCCTGACGCCGGGCTCATCTCCAGACTGATCGCCGGGCTCCTCCTTGCCACCACGCCCCGTGTGGGGTATTCATGTCACGTGTGTGGCGCGAAGTGCGCGGGGCTCGTCCGAGCCTCCGGGCCGACGCCCCGGAGGAGGTTCCCGATGACGAGCAGCGGCGGGATCGACGTCGACTACGACCCCTACGACATCGACATCCACACCGACCCCTACCCCGTGTTCCGGCGGCTCCGCGAAGAGGCGCCGCTCTACCGCAACGAGACCTACGACTTCTACGCGGTCAGCCGCTACGAGGACGTCGAGCGTGGCGTGGTCGACTGGAAGACCTACTCCTCGGCGCGGGGCGGCATCCTCGAGCTGATCCGGGCCGAGATCGAGATGCCGCCCGGCGTGTTCATCTTCGAGGACCCTCCGCTCCACACCGTGCACCGCGGCTTGCTCTCCCGCGTGTTCACCCCGAAGAAGATGAACGCCCTCGAGCCCAAGGTGCGGGAGTTCTGCGCTCGCAGCCTCGATCCGCTCGTCGGGGCCGACGGATTCGACTTCATCGCCGACCTCGGCGCCCAGATGCCGATGCGCACGATCGGCATGCTGCTCGGGATCCCCGAGCCCGATCAGGAGGCGATCCGCGATCGGTCCGACGCGACGCTGCGGACCAAGGCGGGCCAGCCGATGAAGGTGACCGAGGAGGGCTTCGCCAGCGGTGAGGTGTTCGCCGACTACATCGACTGGCGGGCGGAGCATCCCTCGAACGACATCATGACGGAGCTGCTGAACGCCGAGTTCGAGGACGAGACGGGCACGAAGCGGACGCTGACCCGCGACGAGATCCTGACCTTCGTCACCGTGCTCGCCGGTGCCGGGAACGAGACGACCACCCGGCTGATCGGCTGGGCCGGCAAGGTGCTGGGCGATCATCCCGACCAGCGCCGCGAGCTGGCCGCGGACCGCTCGCTTATCCCGAACGCCATCGAGGAGCTCCTGCGCTACGAGCCCCCCGCACCACATGTCGGGCGGTACGTGACGCGCGACGTGGAGCTCCACGGCCAGACGGTCCCCGCGGGCAGCGTGATGCTGTTCCTCGTCGGTTCGGCCAACCGCGACGATCGGCGCTTCCCCGACGGCGACCGCTTCGACATCCATCGCCAGGTCGGGCAGCACCTGACCTTCGGGTACGGGATCCACTTCTGCCTCGGTGCCGCGCTGGCCCGGCTCGAGGGACGTGTCGCGCTGGACGAGGTGCTGAGCCGGTTCCCCGAGTGGGAGGTCGACGAGGGCGCGGCGAAGCTCGCCTCGACGTCGACGGTGCGGGGGTGGGAGACGCTCCCGGTCTCCGTCCCGTGAGTCCGTGGCAGGCTCTTCCGACCCCTCGAGAGGTGGGACCGAGATGATCGTTCGGAATGACGGTGAGCGGCGGTGAAGCCGGCACCGTTCGACTACCACGCACCCGACACCGCGGCGGCCGCCGCGGGCCTCCTGGCCGAGCTCGGCGACGGGGCCAAGGTCCTGGCCGGCGGGCAGAGCCTCATCCCCATGCTGTCGCTCCGCCTGGCGGTCTTCGACCACCTCGTCGACATCGGGCGCATCGCGGAGCTGAGCGGCATCGAGCGCCGTGACGACGCCTTGTGGGTCGGCGCCGGCACCACCGAGGCCGCCGTCGGGGCGAGCGCCGAGGTGGCCGCCGCCGTGCCGCTGCTGGCCAAGGCGACACCGTTCATCGGCCACTTCCAGATCCGCAACCGCGGCACCCTCGGCGGGTCGATCAGCCACGCCGACCCGGCAGCCGAGTACCCGGCGGTGGCCCTGGCGCTCGATGCCCGCATGGAGGTCGTCTCGTCGACGGGTCGCCGAACCATCCCGGCGGACACCTTCTTCGAGGGGCACTGGACGACGAGCCTCGAGCCCGACGAGCTCCTCGTCGGCGTATCGTTCCCGGTCTGGTCCGGCCGGAGCGGCTTCGCGGTCGAAGAGCTCGCCCGCCGCCACGGCGACTTCGCCGTGGCCGGCGCCGCCATCGGCGTCGAGCTCGATGCCGATGATCGGGTCGAGCGCTGCGCCATCGGCCTGATCGGGCTCGGGTCGACCCCCGAGCGGGCCACGCCCGCGGAGGCCGAGATCGTCGGCCGGCCGATCACCGAGGTCGATCCCGAGGAGCTCGGCCGGCTCGCCATGGCCGGCCTGCAGTCGGTTCCGGCCGACCTGCACGGGTCCGCGGAGTACCGCCAGCATCTGGGGGCCGCCATGGTGGCGCGCGCCTGGGCCACGGCCAGCCAGGAGGCGATGGATGACTGAGGTGCCGGTGACGTTGACGGTGAACGGCGTCGAGCGGTCGGCGAGCGTCGAGCCCCGCTTGACCCTCGCCGACTTCCTTCGCGAGCGGTGCCACCTCACGGGGACGCACCTCGGGTGCGAGCACGGCGTCTGCGGCTCGTGCACGGTGCTGGTCGACGGCGCCGCCGTGCGGTCGTGCCTCATGTTCGCGGTGCAGGCCCAGGGCGCCCAGGTCACGACCATCGAGGGCGTCGCCGGGCCCGAGGGCGACCTCTCCTCCGTGCAGTCGGCCTTTCGCGACTGCCACGGGCTCCAGTGCGGCTTCTGCACGCCGGGCTTCGTCATGTCGGTCACCGCGTTCCTGCGCGATCAGCCCGATCCCACCGAGCAGGAGATCCGCGAAGCCATGGCCGGCAACCTCTGCCGTTGCACCGGCTACCAGGGGATCCTCGAGGCGGTGCGCCGGGTGGCCGCCGCCGGCGAGGCGGGGGAGCGATCATGACCGACGTGACCGGCCAGGGAGCCGCCCGCTACGCCGGAGCGCGCATCAACCGCGTCGAGGACGCCCGGCTGCTCACCGGTCGGGGCACCTACGTCGACGACATCTCGCTGCCGGGGATGCTGCACGCGTGCTTCGTGCGCAGCCACTTCGCCCGGGCCGCGATCCGGGGCATCGACACGTCGGCGGCGCGGGCGGTGCCCGGCGTCCACTTCGTGTTCACCGCCGCCGACCTGAACGCCGATGCCAAGGAGCAGTGGCACACGTCCATCGGCGCGCTGAGCCCGGAGACGCCCCGACCGCCGCTCGCCGACGGGGAGGTCCGCTTCGTCGGCGACCCGGTCGCCCTCGTAGTGGCGGTCGACCGCTACGTCGCCGAGGACGCGGCGCAACTCGTCGAGGTCGACTACGAGCCCCTGACCCCCGTCGTCGACTACCTCACCGCGGAACAGTCCGAGGTGCTGGTCCACGAGGGTCACGGCTCCAACCTCATCGGTGAGATCTCCCTGCCGGCCTCGGCCCTCGACGAGGTGTTCGCCGCCGCGGCCCACGTAGTGGAGGAGACGATCTACCAGCAGTCCTACGCGCCGGTGCCCATGGAGGGGCGCGGTCTGATCGTCGACTACTCGCGCTCGACCGGCGACCTCACGATCTACTCCGCCACCCAGGCGCCGCACGAGGTGCGCCTCTTCTGCTCGCGGTTGCTGGGGATCCCCGAGCACCGCATCCGCGTCATCATGCGCGACACCGGCGGAGGCTTCGGGCAGAAGATCCTGGTGCAGCGCGACGAGATGTGCCTGATGCTCGCCGCCCCCAAGGTCGGCGTGCCGCTGAAGTGGATCGAGGACCGCGGCGAGAACCTGATCGCGGCCGGCCAATCCCGACACGAGCACGCCACGGTGAAGATGGCGTTCGACGCCGATGGCGCCATCGAGGCGGCCCTGATCGACTTCGTCTCGGACTGCGGCGCCTATCCGACCCCGTGGCCGGTCACCACCGCCGCCGCCGTCGGCGCGCTGTTCCCCGGCCCCTACCGGGTGCCCCGGGCCAGCTTCGCCACGAAGTCGGTCTACACGAACACCGTCGGGCGCACGGCCTATCGCGGCCCGTGGCAGTTCGAGTCGCTGGCCCGCGAGGTGCTGCTCGACATCGCGGCGCGGAAGATGGGCATCGACCCGGTCGAGCTGCGCCGCCGCAACCTGATCCGGCCGGACGAGCTGCCCTACACCAACCCCATCGGCATGACCTACGACAGCATCTCGCCGTCGGAGACCTTCGAGCAGGCGCTGGCCATGCTCGACTACGACGCCTTCCGCGAGATGCAGGCCGAGGCCCGCAAGGACGGCCGGTACCTCGGCGTGGGCCTGTCCAACTACGTCGAGCCGTCGACCCCAGGGCACGGCACCTACGGCACCGAGGCGGCGACGATCCGCATCGAGCCGAGCGGTGCTGTCAACGTGTACATCGCCGGCGGCTCCACCGGCAACAGCCTGGAGACCACTGTCGTACAGCTCACCGCCGACGCGCTCGGCGTGAACATCGAGGACGTCAGCACCATCCAGGGCGACACGGCCGTCACCGGCTTCGGGGCCGGTGCCGCCGGGAGCCGGAGCGGGTCGATGACGGCCGGCGCCGTGCGCGAGACGGCTCGGGTCCTGCGCGAGCGCATCGTGGCCATCGCCGCCCACAAGCTCGAGGCCGCCACCGAGGACATCGAGCTGGCCGAGAGCCGGGCCAGCGTCCGAGGGACACCGTCGAAGGGCATCCCGCTGGCGGAGATCGCGGCCACCGCCTACTTCGACACGCCGGCGCTGCCTCCGGGTGTGTCCGCCGGACTCGAGGCCAGCGCCCGCTACACCGCGGACACGCCCATCATCTGGGTGAACGCCACCCACGTGTGCACCTGCGAGGTCGATGTCACCACCGGCGAGGTGAAGCTCCTGCGCTACATCGTGAGCGAGGACTGCGGCCCGATGATCAACCCCGACGTCGTCGAGGGTCAGATCGCGGGAGGCGTGGTCCAGGGCATCGGCGGCGCGCTCTACGAGCAGCTCGCCTACGACGACGACGGCAACCCGCTGGCCACCACGTTCATGGACTACCTGCTGCCCACCGCCGCCGAGGTCCCCCGCATCGAGTACGGCCACATCGAGACCCCCAGCCCCGGTCCGGGCGGCTACAAGGGCGTCGGCGAAGGTGGCGCGATCGGCGCTCCGCCCGCGGTCGTCAACGCGGTCGCCGACGCCCTCGCACCCGCTCGGCGTCACCCTCACCCGCCTGCCGCTGAGCCCGTCGCGGATCGTCGAGCTCCTCCTCGACGCCCGGTAGCGTGGCGTCGTCCGCCCGCGATGCGTCGATGGGAGGAGCGCTGAGCGAGCCAGCTCGAGAACGCCGACGCTACGACAGCCCGTTGCGTCGCCAGCGTGCGGCCGAGACCCGCGACCGCATCGTCGCCTCCGGCGCCGAGATCCTCCGCGACTTCCCGGTCTGGAACTGGCACGCCCTCACGGTTCGAGCGGTGGCCGAGCGGGCCGGCGTGAACGTGCGCACCGTCTACCGCTACTTCGCCACCGAGCGGGAGCTGCGCGATGCCGTCATGACCCGCCTCGAGGCCGAGGCCGGCGTCGACCTGAACGAGCTCCGGCTCGGGAACCTCCGGGAGGTGACGGTCCGGCTGCTCGAGTACGTCTCGTCGTACCCGCTCGAGCCGCGAGCGCCGCACGACCCGACCCTCGTGGACGCCAACGAGCGACAGCGGGCAGCGCTGCTCGCCGCGGTGTCCGACGCGGCGGGGGACCTGACCGAGGCCCAGCGATCGATCGTCGCGGCCATGCTCGACGTGCTCTGGAGCGTCGCGTCCTACGAGCGCCTGGTGGCCGGCTGGCGGCTCGACCCCAGCGAAGCCATCAGCGGGGTCACCTGGGTCATGGGGCTGATCGAGGACGCGATCGTGCGGGGGCAGGCTCCGAGCCCCGAAGGCTGAACCCGGCCGTTCCCGACGAGCGGCGCGGTCAGGCGACCACGTCGCCTCGGGCCGCCAGGATCGCGTGCAGGCGGGCCTCGACCTCGGGCGTGTGGTGGTCGTCGGTGAACACGTAGGCCCGGCGGCGGAGGATGGCGTCGACCACGTTGGCCGCGACCACCTCGGCCGGCACCGTGCCGATCGGGTTCATGCCCGTCCGGATCAGGCCCGGCATGACGACGCTGACACCGATCGGGGCGGCGATCGCATCGAGCTCGGCCCGCAGGCCGTCGGACAGCCCGAGCACGGCGTGCTTGGCCGCGGTGTAGGGCCCGATCCCGGCTCGTGCGATGACGGCCGCCATCGATGCGGTGTTGACCACGTGCCCGGGCTCGCCGGTGGCGAGGATCAGGGGGACGAACGACCGGATGCCGTGGATCACGCCCCACAGGTCGACGTCGATCACGTCGTGCCAGTCCTGCAGCGGCAGCTCCCACGAGTTCCCGCCCCGCACGATGCCGGCGTTGTTCACCGCCACGTGGAGCGCTCCGAAGCGATCGACGGCCTCCCGGCCGGCACGGTCGACGGCGTCGGGATCGCGGACGTCCACCGTGACCGCGTGCACCTGGGCGCCTTCGTCGGTGAGCCTGGCTGCGTGCGACCCGAGCCGCTCCTCGTCCACGTCGGCCATGACCACCCGCATGCCCCGGGCGACGAACGCCTCGACGACGGCCAGGCCGATGCCGCTGGCCGCGCCGGTCACGACCGCGGTGCGTCCTTCGAGCTGCTCCATGGCCCGATCGTAGCCATGGAAGACCGTGCGTCTCTTCTGGTGAAAATGTCACTGTGCAGAGAGCGCGAGGCCGATTTGGGCCATCTGGCGACGGCGTGCGATCCTGCCAGGATGATCGTCACGCCTTCGGTCGTCGGACTGGGGACCTGACCGTGCACCTCGGCATGCTGCTGCAGATGGCCGCCGACGGCATGGGCGAGCGAACCGCGCTCGGATCGCGTGTCGGTGGCGTCACCATGACCGAGCTGGCGACGCGGGCCCGGCGGGCCGGGACGGTCTTCGCGGCGCGGCCCGGTGAGCGGATCGCGCTCGTCGACCTGAACTCCGAGGCGGTCCCGATCGCGCTGTTCGGCGCGGCGCTCGCCAACAAGCCGTTCGTGCCGATCAACTACCGGCTGACCGACGAGCAGCTGCGCGATCTGGTGCGTCGCACGGCGCCGGCCACCGTCGTCGTCGGCGACGGCATCGCCGAGCGCATCGGCCCGATCGACGGGATCGAGGTGCTCACCCGCAAGGAGCTCCTCGACCTGACCGAGGACGAAGACCTCGCGTTGGCCGACCCCGACGCGGGGGACCCCGACGCCATCGCCGTCCTCCTGTACACGAGCGGCACCACCGGCGCGCCCAAGGCTGCGGTGCTGCTCCATCGCAACCTCGTCTCCTACATCCTCTCGACGGTGGAGTACGCCGGCGCCGACGAGGACGAGGCGGCCATCGTCAGCGTGCCGCCGTACCACATCGCCGGCATCTCGTCGGTGCTGTCGTCCACCTACTCCGGCCGCCGGGTGGTGCACATCGAGACCTTCGAGCCCCGAACCTGGGTCGACACCGTCCGGTCCGAGGGCGTGACCCACGCCATGGTGGTCCCGACGATGCTCAACCGGATCCTCGACGTGATCGATGACGACGGCGCCGGCCTCCCGTCGTTGCGGGCCCTCTCCTACGGGGGTGGGCCGATGCCGTTGACCGTCATCGAGCGGGCCATGGCCCTGCTCCCCGATGTGGGGTTCGTGAACGCCTACGGCCTGACCGAGACCTCGAGCACGATCGCCCTGCTCGGCCCCGACGACCATCGGGAGGCCATGGCCAGCGACGACCCGGCCGTCCGTGCCCGGCTGGCGTCGGTGGGTCGGCCGCTGCCGAGCGTGGAGGTCTCGATCCGTGATCCGCTCGGCGAGCCCCTCGGGCCGGGTGAGCGGGGGGAGATCTGGGTCCGGGGCGAGCAGGTGTCGGGCCAGTACCTCGACCGCGTCGACGAGTTCGACGAAGGCTGGTTCCACACCCGTGACGCGGGTGAGGTCGACCAGGACGGGTTCGTGTACGTGCACGGCCGGCTCGACGACGTGATCGTGCGGGGCGGCGAGAACCTGTCACCCGGTGAGATCGAGAGCGTCCTGATCGAGCACCCGGGCGTCGAGGCGGCGGCCGTCGTCGGCATCCCCGACACGGAGTGGGGCGAGAAGGTGATCGCCGCGGTGGTGCCCGTGGAGGGTGCGGCGCCGGGCGAGGACGAGCTGCGGGACTTCGTCCGTGCCCGTCTCCGGTCGACCAAGACGCCCGAACGGATCGACGTCCGGGACGACCTCCCCTTCAACGAGACCGGCAAGCTGCTGCGCCGGGTGCTACGGGACGAGCTCACCGACAAGTTCGGCTGAGCCGCCGCAGGGACGAAGCCATCGGGCGCTCAGGTGTACTGGTGGAAGCCCCGGCCCGACTTCCGGCCGAGGAGCCCGGCGTCGACCATCCGGGACAGCATCGGCGGCGGGGCGTACAGCGGCTCCTTGAACTCCTCGTACATCGACACGGCCACGGCCATCACCGTGTCGAGCCCGATGAGGTCGGCCAGCGCCAGCGGGCCCATCGGGTGGGCGCACCCCTGCACCATGCCGTCGTCGATGTGCTCGGCGGTGGCGAAGCCCGACTCGAGCATCCGGATGGCCGAGAGCAGGTAGGGGATCAGCAGCGCGTTCACGACGAAGCCGGCCCGGTCCTGCGACTCGATCACGTGCTTGCCGAGCTGGGCCGAGGCGAACGACGCCGACCGGGCCACGACCTGCGGCGACGTGAGCAGCGACGGGACGAGCTCGACGAGGGGGAGCACCGGGACCGGGTTGAAGAAGTGGATGCCGATCACCTGCTCGGGCCGATCGGTGGCCATGGCGAGCTTCATGATCGGGATCGAGGACGTGTTCGACGCCAGGACGGCGTCGGGGTCGGTGACGATCTCGTCGATCCGGCGGAACGTGTCGAGCTTGAGCGACTCGAACTCCGGAACGGCCTCGACCACGAGCTGTCGATCGGCGAGCGCCTGGGCGTCCGACGTGACCGCGATCCGATCGAGGGCGGCGACCCGATCGTCCTCGGAGAGCTTCCCCCGGCGGACGGCCTGGCTCAACGAGGAGCCGAGCCGCTCGAGCCCGGCCTGCACGGCCGCCTCGTCGGCCTCGAGCACGACGACGTCGAGGCCCGACCGGGCCGCGACCTCGGCGATGCCGGAGCCCATCAGCCCGCACCCGACGACACCGACCCGCGACAGCTCGGGTGTGCCCGAGCCCGGCATCACATCCGTCCGAGGAGGAAGTTGGCGATGTCCGTCGCGGCCGGGAACGCCTCGGTGACGCCCGCCGCGAAGTAGCCCATGTCGGTGACGAGGGTGATGCCGCTGATCGCCCTGGCCGCATCGCTGCAGAGGTAGACGAGCGGGTAGGCCTGCTCCATCGGGGTCGACGCCTCGACGCCGATCTCTCCCCGGTAGTCGGATCCGAAGCCGAGCCACATCTCCTTGTTGGCCTGGGCCAGCGGCGTGTCGGTCGGGCCGGGGCAGATGGCGTTGATGCGGATGCCGCGCTTCATGAAGGGATAGGCCTGGCAGGCGACATAGGCGCAGACGGCCTGCTTGGTCGACAGGTAGTCCGCGCCGCCGTTGATCGCCACCCAGTCGACCGCGCTGTCGAAGTCGGGAGTGGCGAGGTACTCCTTGATCCGTGGGAGGTTCGCCTCCCAACCGAGACCGGCGGCGGAGGAGATGAAGCCGATGGCCGAGCCCCGGGGGAGCAGGTCGTCGGCGAGCAGCCGGTCGATCATGTGACGGTGGCCGATGAAGTTGATCTTCTCGATGCCCGGGGTGCCATCGGCGACGCCCGCGCAGGAGAGGAGCGCGTCGACCGGGCCGCCGATCTGCTCGACGGCCGCGTCGATGGAGTCGCGCTCGGCCAGGTTCACGTGGACGGCCTTGGCGCCCGGCAGCGAGACCTCGGCGAAGTCCATCACCACCACCTCGGCGCCGGCGGATTGCAGCAGCTCGGCTGCCGCGGCACCCATGCCGGTGGCGCCACCGACGACCACCGCGCGCTTGCCGTCGTACCGGAACGCATCGAACAAGGTCATGTCATCTTCTCCTCAGAAGTGGTGTGGTTGGTCAGGCGACGACGCCGCGGACCTTGAGGTCCACGATGGCATCCCAGTCGAATCCGAGCTCTTCGAGGATCTGGTCGCCGTGCTCGTTGAGCTCGGGGGCGCGGCGCGGAGCGGCCGGCTCCTCGTCGAACTGCACCGGAGCGGCGGCCAGCTTGAAGGGCACGCCGGCGGCCGTCTCGCAGTCCTGCACGTAGCCGTTGGCGAGCGTCTGGGGATCGACGGCCGCCTCGAGCGTGTCCTGGACGACCGCCCACTGGCCGCTGAATGAGGCGAGGCGGTCGCGCCACTCGTCGAGGCTCGCACCGGCGAACACCTCCTCGAGGACCTCGGTCGCGGCGAGGTTGTTCGCCATGAGCGACGCGTGATCGGCGAAGCGGGGGTCGACGGCCAGATCGGGCCGGCCGATCGCCTCGCACAGCGGGGGCCAGTACTTGGCCGCCTGGAGGCAGGTGAACCACAGGACGCGGTCGTCCTTGGTGACGTAGGTGCGAGAGAGCGGGTTCGCACCCATCGCGTCGTTCGCCGGGGGCTTCCACGGCCGGTCGAGCACCAGCGACAGGGCCAGCGCCTGGCCCATGGCCCACAGCCCGGTGCCGAGCAGCGACACGTCGACGGTGGTCGCCTCGCCGGTGCGCTCGCGGTGGAAGAGCGCGCCCATGATGCCGCCGGCGATGGTCATGGCGCCGATCGAGTCACCGAACCCGGGGGCCGGCGGGATCGGGACCAGGTCGTACTCGGGGCGCTGGGCGCCGACCGCGACCCCGGAACGAGCCCAGAAGGCGAGGGCGTCGTAGGAGCCCTTGTCGGCGTCGGGGCCGCGCTCGCCCTGGCCGGTTCCCCGCACGTAGATGATGTTCGGGTTGTGGGAGCGGACCGTGTCGACGTCGATGTGGAGCTTCTCGCGGACGCTCGGCAGCTTGTTGGTGAGGAAGACGTCGGAGGTGGCCACGAGCTTGTAGAGGATGTCGAGGCCGTCGGGCGAGGTCAGGTCGAGGGCCAGGCTCCTCTTGCCCCGGTTCGAGTGCTCGAGCAGCGCGTGGACGTCGTTGGGCACCACGTTGAGGCCGGTCGAGGCCAGCCCGCGCATGGCGTCGCCCCGCTCGACGTGCTCGATCTTGATGACCTCGGCGCCCCAGTCGGAGAGCAGGGCCGACGCCGCCGGCACGAAGGTGTGCTCGGCGACCTCGAGGATGCGGACGCCCTGCAGGATTGCGGTCACTTGCCTACCTCCGATGGGTTCCGGCCGGCCCCGAGCCGTCCGTTCTGGATCATGACGAGGCCGTGCTGGGTCATGACGAGGCGCTGCGGGGCACGTCGCGGAAGGCGACGTCACGGTCGAGCGTCCGCTCACGGGGCATGCCGAGCACCCGCTCGCTGATGACGTTGCGGGCCATCTCGGTGGTCCCGCCGCCGATGCACGACGTCTGGCGCATCAGGAAGTCGTTGCCGCAGCCGGCGAGGGCGCCGTCGTCGTCGGTCCATGCCGCGCCGTCGGCCCCGGCGATCTCGAACACGATCGAGGTGGTGCGGGCCGAGCTCACGCCGGAGTACAGGCGCCCGATCGCCGCGGCCTGGTCCGACATCGCGCCGGAAGCGATCCCCTCGCCGATGCGTCGGTTCAGGTGGTCGCCGACCATCTGCAGCATCTGCGCCTCGCCGACGAGGTCGCGGACGCGGTGGTCGTCGAGCTGCCCGCTCTGCTCGGCGATCTGGAACGTCGATGTTGCGCCGACGCCGGCGTGGTCCTCACCGGCCGGGATGGTGATGTACGGCGAGTTGTGCAGCATCCGCTCGTGGAACATCCACCGGATGCCGACCGTCCAGCCGTCGTCGACGTCACCGATGCGATCGCTGTCGGGCACCCGCACGTCGGTCATGAACTCCTGGCAGAACTCCTTGTTGCCGGTCAGCATCTCGATGCGGTGCACCTCGATGCCCGGCTGGTGGATCGGCAGCATGAAGACCGAGAGGCCGCGGTGCTTCGGGACGTCCCAGTTGGTGCGGGCGAGGCAGAGCCCCCAGTCGGACCACCACGCGCCCGTGGTCCACACCTTGGAACCGTTCAGCACCCACTCGTCGCCGTCCCGGACGGCCGTGGTCAGGGCACCGGCCACGTCGGAGCCCCCGCTCGGCTCGGAGAGGAACTGCATCCAGAGCTCCTCGCCCTTGAGGATGGCCGGGATGTGGCGGAGCTTCTGCTCCTCGGTGCCGAAGTCGAGCAGGACGGCTGCGCACGGCGTGAACGTCGGTGCCTGGAAGTGTGACGGGTGCTCGTAGCCCACGAGCTCCTCGTTCAGGATCTGCTGATGCGCGGGGGTGAGGCCCTGACCACCGTAGGCCCGCGGGAAGCAGATGCCGGCGAGGCCGGCGTCGAAGAGCATGCGCTGGACCTCGCGGTCGCGGGCCACCGCGGCGAGCTCCTCTTCGTCGTTGCGGTCGTTGCGCAGCACGCCCCTCATCGAATCGGGGTCGACCGGCTTCAGGTTGGCCCGCACGAACGCGCGGGCTCGCTGTCGGAACGTCTCGAGGTCCTCGACCTCTGCGGTCTCGTCCGGGCTCATGCCGCGTCCTTCCCCTGCTCGATGATGGCGGTGATCCGTTGCCGGTGCTCGGCCGGCGTGCCGTACAGCGCGCGGTCGACGGTGAGGCGCCGGAGATAGAGGTGAACGTCGTGCTCGAAGGTCAGGCCGATGCCGCCGTGGATCTGGACGCAGTCGTGCATGAGGTCGGCGCCGTAGTCGCCGATGAACGCCTTGGCCACGCTCACCAGCTCGGCGGCCTCGGTCGAGCGGGCCGACACCGCAGCGGCGGCGGCGTCGCTCACCGCGTGGCTGGCCTCGAGCCACGTCTTCATGTCGGCGAACCGGTGCTTCAGCTCCTGGTAGGAGGCGAGCGGTCGTCCGAACGAGTACCGGTCGAAGGCCCACTCGACGGTCATGTCGAACGCGACCTGCATGGCGCCGACCGATTCGGAGCACGCGATGACCGCCGCGAGCTGCAGTTGACGGGCCACCTCGTGGTCGGCCGCCCCGATCTCCCCGAGCACCGCCTCGATCGGCACGCGCACGTCGTGGAACGTGACCTCGAAGAATCGGCGGGTGAGGTCGACCGAGTGCATCGGCTTGACCGAGACGCCCGGGGTGTCCGTGGGCACGACGACCTGGGTGAGACCGCCGCCGGTTCGACCGGTGACGAGGAGATGGCCGGCGCGGTCGACGGACTCGGCCGGCCGCTTGACCCCGTTCAGGACCAGCTCGGACCCGTCGACGCGGACCTCGAGGGCGACCTCACCCAGACGATCGTGGGGCCGAGGCTCGGCGGTGCACCACGACGCGATGGACGTCCCCGCCAGGAGGCCGAGGAGCAGCTCCTTATGAGCTCCAGTGGACTGCTCGCTGAGCGCCGACGCCACGACGTTGGTCGGCACCAGGGGACCGGGAGCGGCGTGGGCCCCGAACTCGTGGGCGACCAGCGTGAGGTCGACGAGGCCGTTGCCGCTGATCGATCCGCCCCCGTGCTCCTCGCTGACCAGGAGCGAAGTCCAGCCGAGCTCGGCGCCGCGCTGCCAGAACCGGAGGTCGAAGCCGGCCGGGTCGTCCCGGAGGCGACGGACCTCGCCCACGGGCACCTGGTCCCTCAGGAAGCGGGCGGTGTTGTCGCGGAAGAACTCCTGATCTGCGCTCAGGTCCAGCAGCATCGGAAGACTCCACCCCTTGGATCGATCGTGCAGTGTCCTCGTCGCGGTGCAGGCGCCACGCGGCGATGCCCTACGCTATCCCGGAGTTGGACTCGGTCAAATTTCCCACGGCAGAGAGGAGGGTCATGCCTCAACCCGCGAACGGTACCCGAGCCGGTGCTCCGGACGGCGAGGAATCGACCCCCCGTCGATCGGGTCTGCAGCAGGCCCGATCGCGCAACACCCGCCGCGAGCTCATCCGCGTCGCGCTGGCGATGTGGAACGAGCGCGGCTTCGAGGATGCCTTCGAGACGACGACCGCGGAGGAGATCGCCCGAGCCGCGGGCGTGAGCAAGGGCACCTTCTACTTCCACTTCGCCCACAAGGAGGACATCCTCCTCGAGATGCAATGGGCGACCGCCGAGATCATGATCGAGGAGGCCCAGGCGGCCATGAAGAGGGGGGACCGGACCTTCGAGCTGGTCGAGCAGCTGATGTCCTCGGTGGCCCGGCGCGTGTCCCGTGCGCCACGGGCGGCGGTGCTGCGGGCGATCGGTCACTGGTCGCGCCTCACCCACACCGGATCGGTGCCACCCAGCACCCGCAGCTTCGGCGAGGCGTTCCGGCTGGTCGTGCAGTACGCCATCGACCGCGGGGACCTGCCGCGGGAGGTCGAGGTGGGCGAGCTGGCGGCGCTGCTCCAGACGGCGACCATGGACGCGCTCGTCGGTTGGGCCGCGACCGACCAGTCGGCGGCGGCCCTGCGGCGCACCCTCTGCCGTCGCGCCGACGTGATCCTGTGCGGCGCGGCGATGTCCTACCGGCGATGATGTCGTCGCGAGCGGTGGTGGCGGGATGTCGGCTGCCGACACCCCGCCACCATCTTCACTGGCCCACGGGGGACATGGACCAGGCCGGGACACGTGGGACGACGCCCGTCGTCGCACGTGATAAATTGGGCCGAGTACAACTCTACGAGTCGCCTGGGGCCAGGGCATCGAGACCTGCTCCCCCCTCGGTCGATTCGAAGCAGCAGAAATCGACATTGACGTTGTTGACTGAAGAGAATAGCGTTATCTCTGTGTTGCGCAAGCCACTCTTGCACCGAGATGGGGTGCACGGGGGGTCCGGGGGAAGGCTGCAAGGGGGCTTCCGGAACCGGCGCGAGGAATCTCCTTGCCTGACGCGAAGCATGTTCTTGTACTGATCGGTACAGTAGCCTCCGGGGGAACGGCGCCGACGTCGTGTCGCACCCGCGGTCGCCATCGAGGAGAGAAGCACCCATGCAGATGGACCATGTGGTCTACGAGGTCGGCGTGATCATGCGACACCGACCCGGGGCGCCGGACGCGGCCCCCGCGGCGGCGCACGAGGAGGACGAGTGAACCTCGACGGACGCTCGGCCATCGTCACGGGCGGCGCCGGAGGCCTCGGCGCGGCAACGGTTCGCCGGCTGACCGACATCGGCATGCGGGTCGTGGTGTTCGACCTCGACGCCGCCCGGGCCGAGGCGTTGGCCAAGGAACTGGGTGACGGCGCGCTCGGCGTCGGAGGCGACGTGACCGTCGACGACGACGTCGCGGCCGCCATCGAGGCCGCCCGTTCGCTCGGCCCGCTGTCGGTGCTGGTCAACGTGGCCGGCGGAGGGGTGGGCGGCGGCCGCATGGTCGCCCGCGACGGCTCGCCCCACGACAAGGAGTCGTTCGTCAAGACCGTCGAGATGAACGCCACGGGCACGTTCAACATGACCCGTCTGGTCGCCGCCGCCATGGGAGCGAACGAGCCCGACGACGACGGCCAGCGTGGCGTGGTGGTGAACACCGCCTCGATCGCCGGCATCGAGGGCAAGAGCGGCCAGGTCGCCTATGCCGCGGCGAAGGCCGCGATCATGGGCATGACCCTGCCGATGGCCCGCGACATGGCGCCGATGGGGATCCGGGTCTGTGCCATCGCTCCCGGGACCATGGGCACGCCGCTCATGCTGGGGGCGCTCGAGCACCTCAAGGAGGACCCGGCCGCCGGCATCGTCTTCCCGAAGCGCATGGGCCATCCGGAGGAGTTCGCCCTGCTGGTCGAGTCCATCGTGACGAACCCGTATCTCAACGGCGAGAACATCCGGCTCGACGGCGCGCTCCGGTTCACCGCCAGGTGAGCACGCATGGAGCCCCCGCTCGTGCCCGACATTCCCGCACCCCCGATTGTACGGTTCCGGCCGTGACGGCACAGGGGGCCCGTCCACCCGAGGCCGAGCATCGCTCGGCCGCCACCCACCTCGACATCCGCATCCGACCGGAGGTTCCCTTCATGTCACCGAAGACGCCCAAGCCACGGCTCCGCAGCCTGGCCGTGCTCGTCGCCCTCGTCAGCCTGATGGCCGCTGCGTGCAGCAACGCCAGCAACGGGGGCGACTCGGCCTCCCCGTCCACCTCGGCCTCGAGCGGCGGTGGCACCTCCACGGCTCCCGGTGTCACCAGTGACGAGATCCGGTTCTCGTCGATCGGCACCAACTCGAACAACCCGCTCGGCACCTGCGTGCTCGAGTGCTTCGACCAGGGCATCAAGGCCTACTTCGACTACCGCAACAGCCAGGGCGGCATCGACGGTCGCAAGCTCGTGCTGTCGAAGGAGCTCGACGACCAGTTGTCGAAGAACCAGGAGAAGGCGCTCGAGGTCACCACGGCCAACGACACCTTCGGCACGTTCTCGGCGGCTCAGCTCGCCAGCGGCTGGGAGACCCTGGCCAAGGCGGGGATCCCGACCTACGTGTGGGCCATCAACCCGGCGCAGGCGACCGGCCACCCGGAGATCTTCGGCAACCGCGAGGTGGTCTGCATCGACTGCCTCCGGCGCTCCGGCGCCTACGCGGCCAAGCTGGCGGGGGCCAAGAAGGTCGCCACCCTCGGCTACGGCGTGAGCGACAACTCCAAGCTGTGCGCCCAGTCGGCGGCCGACTCCGTCAAGGAGTACAGCTCCGACATCGGCGGCGCCGAGGTCGCCTACACCAATGACAGCCTCGCCTTCGGCCTGCCCAACGGCATCGCGCCGGAGGTGACGGCCATGAAGGACGCCGGCGTCGACTTCATCGTCGGATGCATCGACCTCAACGGCATGAAGACCCTGGGCCAGGAGCTCCAGCGGCAGGGCATGTCCGACGTCACCATGCTGCACACCAACACCTACGACCAGCAGTTCGTCTCGCAGGCCGGAGGCATCTTCGACGGCGACTACATCGGCGCCCAGTTCCTGCCGTTCGAGGCCACGGGCAACGACATGCTCAGCGCCTACAAGGAGTGGATGGGCAAGAACGGCAGCCCGCTCACCGAGATCGCCATGGTGGGCTGGATCAACGCCGATCTGGCCTACCAGGGCATCAAGGCCGCCGGTCCCGACTTCGACCGCCAGAAGGTGATCGACGCCACCAACCAGATGACCGAGTACACGGCCGGTGGACTGATCCCGCCGATCGACTGGACGCGGCAGCACACCGCTCCCACCAAGGACGATCCGGCCACGCACGGCCCGAAGTACGATTGCTTCGCGTTCGTCAAGGTCGAGTCCGGGAACTTCGTGCTGGCCGGTGATCCCGACAAGCCGTGGGCGTGCTGGCCGGGCGACACCTGGGACTGGTCGGAGCCGACGGCGATGAGCTTCTCGTAAGCGGAGGGGGCGCGGCCCACATGATGTTCGCAGCCTCGATCGGCACCGACCTCTTCCGGGGTCTGCTCCAGGGAGCGCCGCCGGGTGCGGTCTACGCGCTCATCGCCGTGGGCTTCGTGCTCACCTACAAGACGTCGGGCGTGTTCAACCTCGCCTTCGGCGCCCAGGCCTACGTGTCGGCCGCGCTCTACTTCAAGGCGAGGACCGACTGGGGGTGGGGCATCGTCCCATCCGTGGTCCTGGCGGTGGTGATCGTCGCCCCGTTGCTCGGGATCGCGCTCGAATGGCTGATCTTCCGACACCTCCGCACCGCCTCGGCGGTGTCGAAGCTCGTGGTGACCATCGGCCTGGCGGTGGCGATCCCGGCGCTGTTCGACATCCTCGCCAACTTCAAGGTGGCGGCCGGGCAAGACCCCGGTGGGGATCGTGCCGGACGGGGCCAAGGTGTTCTACGACCCGTTCGGCGTCTACAAGTTCAGCCGGGACGAGCTGGTGACCATGGGGCTCGCGGTGCTCGCCACCGCAGCCCTGGCCGCCCTGTTCCGCTTCACCGCCATCGGGCTCCGCATGCGGGCCGTGGTCGAGAGCCCGCGCATGACCGAGCTGAGCGGCATCCCCGCCGACCGGGTCTCGGGCTTCGCGTGGATGCTGTCGTCGCTGTTCGCCGGGCTGGCCGGCGTGCTCATCGCGCCCCGCTTCAACACCCTGGCGGCCGACAACTTCTTCAACCTCGTCGTGGTCGCCATCGCCGCGGCCGCGGTCGGGCGGTTGGTGAGCCTGCCGAAGGCGCTGCTCGGCGGGTTGGGGCTCGGCGTGTTCATCGCGCTGTTCAACACCTTCCTGCCCCGCTGGTCGAACGACTACACGTGGTTGCGGCCGATCCAGGACAACCTCACGCCGGCGATCCCCTTCCTCGTGCTGTTCGGGGTGCTGGTGTTCGTGCCCAGCATCCGCCGCACGAGCGAGGCCCGGGACCCGCTGGCCGACGTCGATCCTCCGCCCCGCTCGCTGGGCGCCATCGTTCGCGACCGCCGGCGCACGCTGATCTCGGGGGCGGTCGGGTTCGGTGCGCTCGCCCTCATCGGGCTCGTCGTCTTCGGTCGAGCGGACCAACGGTGGCTGTTCCTGGTCACCGAGGCGGCGGTGCTGGCCATCGTGTTCCTGTCGATCACGCTCATCACGGGCCAGGCCGGGCAGATCTCGTTGTGCCAGGGGGCCTTCGCCGCCACCGGCGCGTTCACCGTCTACCAGATGGTGCAGCGCTACAACTTCCCGGTGCTGCCCGCCGCGCTGGTCGGCGGCGTCGTCGCCGCGGCCCTCGGTGCCCTGCTGTCACTGCCGATCCGCCGGCTGGGCGGGGTGTGGACGGCGATCGCGACCCTGGCCTTCGCCTACTTCTTCGACTCGGTCATCGTGAAGCTGCCCTGGGTCGGCGGCGGCGAGAAGTCGCTGCTGCAGGGCACCGTCGTGCCCCGACCGGTCCTCGGCCCGGTGAACTTCAAGAGCGACAAGGCCTTCCTGGCGCTGGTGCTCGTCGTGTTCGTGATCGTCGCGTGGGGGGTGACCCAGGTGCGCAACGGGACCCTCGGCCGGGTGCTCGTCGCCCTCCGCGGCAGCGAGGTCGGCGCCGCGTCGATCGGGATCTCGCCGGCTCGGGCCCGGCTGATCGCGTTCGCCATGTCGGCGTTCATCGCCGGCCTGGGTGGCGGCCTGCTCGCGATCCAGCAGGGCAACGTCAACTACGCGACCAACTTCGCCCCGTTCGCGGCGCTGTTCTGGCTGGTGATCGTCGTCACGCTCAGCTCCCGCACCATCCAGGGCGCGGCGATGGCGGCCGCCTCGTTCGTGCTCTTCGACGCGGTGATCCTGAGGGGCACGTTCATCGGCTGGATCCTCCGCAGCCCGAGTCGCATCCCCGGCTTCCTGCCGGTGTCGCCGAAGTGGGTGTTCGTGCTGTTCGGCCTGGGCGCCATCCAGTACGCCCGCCATCCCGAGGGCCTGCTCGAGTACGCCAAGCGGCGCGGGGCACTCCGAGCCGCGGACCGGCACGCGGCCAAGGCGAGGACCGACCACCGGCCGACCGAGCCGTCGACCCCGGTGCCGACGGGGGAGGTGGTGGCATGACGACGGTGCTGCGGGTCGAGGAGGCCACCAAGCAGTTCGGGCGGATCGTCGCGCTCCAGGACGCGAGCATCGACGTCGAGAGCGGCGAGCGCGTCGGCCTGATCGGCCCGAACGGTGCCGGCAAGACGACCTTCTTCAACTGCATGCTCGGGGTGCTGCGCATGGACTCGGGCCGGGTCGAGCTCGAGGGTGAGGACATCACCCGGCTCCCGGTGCACGAGCGGGCCCGTCGCGGGATCGGCCGGACCTTCCAGCGCATCGAGCTCTTCCCCGACTCGACGGTGCGCGACCACCTGTTCGTCGCCGAGCGGGTGCACAGCCGTCGCGGCCGACTCTGGAAGGACCTGGTCGGTCTCGGGGGACCACGCCCCGACGAGCTGGCCCGCTGTGACGAGGTGCTGCAGCTGCTGCAGCTCGAGCACCTCGCCGACGAGCCGATCGAGCGGCTGAGCCTCGGCCAGTGCCGCCTGGTCGAGGTGGGGCGGGCGCTCATGACCGAACCCAAGGTGCTGCTGCTCGACGAGCCGTCATCGGGCCTCGACCGCGCCGAGACCATGGCCCTGGCCCAGACCCTCCAAGAGGTCCAGGCCGAGCAGGGCTTCGCCATCCTGCTCGTCGAGCACGACGTCGAGCTGGTGGCGAGCTTCACGACCCGCTCCTACGTGCTCGACTTCGGCCGCATGATCCTGGAGGGGTCGACCCAGGACGTCCTGGCCAGCCCCGAGGTGCGGGCCGCCTACCTCGGCGACCTGGAGCCGACGTCATGACCGCGGTGCTCGAGCTTCGCTCGGTGGCCGCCGCCTACGGGCCGTTCCGGGCTCTGTTCGACGTCTCGATGAGCGTCGAGCCGGGCGAGGCGGTCGCGCTGGTGGGCTCGAACGGGGCCGGCAAGACCACCGTGGCGCGGGTCGCGTCGGGCCTCCTGTCGCCGACCAGCGGTTCGATCCTCGTCGACGGCGAGGACCTCAGCGGCGCTCGCACGTATCGGTTCGTGCAGGCGGGGATCGCCCATGCCCCCGAAGGCCGGTCGGTGTTCGCGACGCTCACCGTCGAGGAGAACCTGGCCCTGTCGTTCCGGCGGCTCTTCGGGCGTCGGGGCGTGCGCCCGCACCTCGAGCGGGCCTTCGAGCTGTTCCCCGTGCTGGGCCGACGCCGCGACCAGGCGGCCGGCACCCTCTCCGGCGGCGAGCAGCGGATGCTCTCGCTCGCCCGGGTCATGGTCGAGGTGCCCAAGGTGCTGATCGCCGACGAGCTCTCGCTGGGCTTGGCCCCGATCATCGTCGACGAGCTCTACAAGGGCCTGCAGCACCTCCGCGCCGAAGGCACGGCCCTGCTGGTCGTCGAGCAGCAGGTGAACCACGCCCTGCAGCTCTGCGAGCGGGTGGTGGTGCTCGACCACGGCGCCGTGTCGTGGACGGGCCCGAGTACCGAGGCCGCCGAAGTGGTCACCCAGGTGTTCCACCCGATCGGCTGACCGGCCCGCACCCTCCGCGGCCCACCCACCTTCGAATCTGAAGGCTCGGCGTGACGGCATGCGGGTGGCCCGGCCTTCAGAACGTCATGTGGTCGCACCGCATTCGGATCTGAAGGCTCGGGCTGGCGGTGTGCGGGTGGCCGGGCCTTCAGAACGTCATGGGGTCGGATGGGCGCGGCGTCGCCGTCACTCGGGCGGGCGGGGGACGACGGCCACGCTCGGGATGTTGGCGCTGGCGCCGCACCGCAGGACGGTGTCGACGACCGACACGAGCTCCTCCACCTCGAGCAGCGACCCGGCGAGCAGGTTGCGGGCGACCCAGATCGGGGCCAGCTCCGTCGCCAGCTCAGGGTTCCACTCGTTGGCGAACTGCGTCATGGCATCGCCTTCGCCCCCCGCGCAGTCGCCCACGGTGACCCGGGTGAACCCGACCCGGGGATGCTCGGACCGCCACGCCTCCACCAGCTTGTTGAGCGCCGCCTTGCTCACCGCGTAGGCGCCCAGTCCCGGCAACGGCGCGGTCTCCGACGCGCTCGTCGACGACAGGTAGGCGGCCGTGCCCTCCGTCGCGGTGAGGTGGGGAAGGGCCGCCGCGGTGATGAGCGATGCCCCGATCACGTTCGTGTCGAACGTCTGACGCCAGGCGGCCTGGTCGACCTCCGCCAGACGGGTGAGCGCCCCGACCCCGGTGGCGTAGACCATCGCGTCGATGCCGCCCATCCCCTCGGCCGCCTCCTCGATCGCCTCGCGACACGACGACGCGTCGGTGACGTCGCAGCGGATGGGCAGGGCGTGGGAGCCGACCTCCCGCGCCGCTTCGGCGAGGTGCTCGTGCCGCCGGGCCAGCATGGCCACCTGGGCTCCGCGCTTCCCGAGCCCGACTGCGATGCACCGACCGAGCCCGCTCGATGCGCCGACGACGACTGTTCTCATGGGGTGCTGCCTCTCGTTCGAATGGTTCGTGACGGAACGGGTGATCAGGACGTGGTCACCGGCAGGGACTCCCAGCCCCTGACGGTCGACGTCCGGGCCTGCTTGGCGTTGTCGTAGTCGACCTCCCACGAGGGGAAGCGCTGCAACACCTCGTCGAGCGCCACCCGTCCCTCGAGCCGGGCCAGTGCCGCGCCGAGGCAGAAGTGCAGGCCGTAGCCGAACGACAGGTGGTGGTCGATCGAGCGGGTGATGTCGAAGCGGTCGCCGTCGGGGAACTTCCGGTCGTCGCGGTTGGCCGAGGCGTTCAACAGGATCATCACGCTGCCCTCCGGCACGACCTGCCCGTAGTACTCGACGTCGCGGGTGACCGAGCGGGCCTGGGCCGGCGACGGCGGCTCGAAGCGAAGCAGCTCCTCGATGGCGTTGGGCACGAGCTCGCGGTTCGCGGCCAGCATCGCGGAGCTGGTCGGGGTGCTCGGCCAGCACCTTGCCGGTCCATCCGATCAGGCGGGTGGTGGTCTCGTTGCCGGCCGCGGCGATGAGGTTGACCACGTTGAGGACCTCGGCGCGGCGTGAGCCGGCGGGTCGTGCCGGTCTCGTCCTCGAACTCGGCTTCGAGCAGCTCGGTCATCAGGTCGTCGGACGGGTGCTTCGAGCCGCCACTCGATGTAGTCCTCGAAGCTGTTCGCCTGGTCGACGTTGAAGTGGGACACGTCCGGCATGGTGCCCTCGTCGAGGCGGAGGCCCTCGTCGATCCGGTCGCGGATCGCCTCCTGATCCTGTTCGGGGATGCCGAGCAGCATGCCGATCGTGCGCATCGGCATCTGGGCGCCCAGGTCGGCGATGAAGTCGAACCCGCCGGATCCGACCAGCGGGATCGAGGCTGCGGGCGCAGAACTCGCGGACCTTCGGCTCGATGGCGTTCATCTTCTTCGGGGTGAACACGCGCGAGAGCAGGCCGCGGTGCATGGTCGTGGCCCGGGGGGTCCTCGAAGATGATCGATCCGGGCGGCATCTCCATGCCGCTCTTGATCAGCTCGAGCAGCGTGCCCTTGGCCGAGCTGTAACGTCTTCCAGTCGACCAGGCCGCGCTCGACGTCGTCGAAGCGGCTCAGGGCGAAGAAGTCGTAGCGCTCGTTGTAGTAGAGCGGGCGCTCCTCGCGGAGCCGCCTCCAGATCGGGTACGGATCGGAGTCGATCTCGAAGTCGAACGGGTCGTAGTAGACGTCGGAGTCGGTCGAGGTCATGTCGAGTCCCCCTGTGCGGTCGCTGGCGACCGAGATCGCCTTGGTCTCGAGGTACCCGTCGAGGCCCTCGGCGTCCGAGCTCGCGGCCGATGCCGCTGGCCTTCATGCCACCGAACGGCGCGGCCGGGTCCATGCTGTAGGGCTGGTTCACGCCGAACGATCCGGTGCGCACCCGCCGGGCGACGTCGAGGCCCCGGTCCGTGTCCGCCGTCCACACCGATCCCGACAGCCCGTAGTCGGAGTCGTCGGCGATCCGGACCGCCTCGTCGTCGTCGCCGTAGGGGATGACCGAGAGGACCGGTCCGAAGATCTCCTCACGGGCGATGCGCATGCGGTTGTCGACGTCGACGAAGAGGGTGGGGCGTACGTACCAGCCCCGGTCGATCCCCGCCGGCCGGTCCGTGCCGCCGACGACGAGCCGGGCCCCTTCCTGCAGCCCCGCCTCGATGTAGCCGCGGACACGCTCCTGCTGCCGCTGCGCCACGAGCGGGCCGATCTCGGTCGCCGGGTCGGTCGGGTCGCCGACCGGGATCTGCTCGACCATCGCCGCCAGGGCGTCGACGAACTCGCCGTACCGCGACGAGGGCACCAGGACCCGGGTCTGGGCCACGCACGCCTGCCCGCTGTTCATCAGCCCGGCCACGCGGATGCCGGTGGCGACCGCGTCCGGGTCGGCGTCGTCGAGCACGATGGCGGCCGACTTGCCGCCGAGCTCGAGGCTGACCCGCTTGAGCGACGCGCCGCACGCGGCCGCCACCTGGCGACCGGCCGCGGTCGATCCGGTGAACGAGACCTTGTCGACCCCGGGGTGGCCGACCAGCAGCTCGCCGAGCTCACGACCACCGGGCAGCACGCTGACGACACCGGCGGGCAGGTCGAGCTCGTCCACGAGCTCGGCCAGCAGGAGCGCGTCGAGCGGTGTCTCCGGCGACGGCTTCACGATCACCGGACAGCCGGCCAGCAGCGCAGGGACGAGCTTCCCGGCGATCAGGAACTGCGGCATGTTCCACGGGACGATGGCGGCCACCACGCCGGTGGGCTCGCGGCGGACGATGACGTCGTCGCCGAACTGGCCGGGGCGGCGCTCTTCCCACGGCAGGCCGGCGGCCATGTCCGCGAACCCGTTCATCAGCATCATCGGCAGGGTCGCCTGGGCGAACTTCGAGAACGAGATCGGCGCGCCCATCTCGGCGGTGATGAGCTCGGCCATCTCCCGGCGCCGCGTGGCGTAGAGGGCGGCGAGCCGGCGCACCGCGTCGATCCGTTCCGCGGGGTCGAGCCTGGGCCAGGGACCCTCGTCGAAGGCGGCTCGGGCTGCGGTGACGGCCGCATCGAGGTCGCGGGCGGCGGGGGCCGCGACGGTGGCGATGACGGCTTCGCTGTGGGGTGACACCACCTCGATGACGTCGTCGGTGCTCGGCGTCGTCCACCTGCCACCGACGAACAGCCGCTCGTGCTCTGCCACGTACCCCCCAGGAATCGAGTCGCACCGCTCATCCGGAGCGGAACGGTCGTTACTGTAGGTCAAGAAGATGATTCTCGCCTGTTGGCGGAGCTCGTTGAACAACGTTACTCTCTTCTCGGGACAGGATCATTCTCACACCGTGAAGGGGGAGGCCATGGCGACGCGTGTGCTCGACATCCCGGTCTTCGATGCCGACAACCACCTCTACGAGACCCGCGACTCGTTGACCAAGTTCCTCCCCGACCGCTACCGCGGCGTCATCGACTACGTCGACGTGCGCGGTCGCACCAAGATCGTCGTGCGGGGCCAGATCAGCGAGTACATCCCCAACCCGACGTTCGACGTCGTGGCCCGGCCCGGCGCGCAGGAGGACTACTTCCGCAAGGGCAACCCCGAGGGCAAGAGCCGCCGTGAGATCTTCGGCGAGCCGATGCGGTCGATCCCCGCGTTCCGCGAGCCCGGCGCCGCGCGTCGAGCTGATGGACGAGCAGGGCATCGACCGGGCCCTGATGTTCCCGACGCTCGCCAGCCTCGTCGAGGAGCGGCTCCGCGACGATCCCGAGGCTCATCCACGCCGTCATCCACGCGCTCAACGAGTGGATGTACGAGACGTGGCAGTTCGACTACGAGGACCGGATCTTCACCACGCCGGTCATCACGCCTGCCCGATCGTCGAGCGGGCCATCGAGGAGCTCGAGTGGGTGGTCGAGCGGGGCGCGAAGGTCGTGCTCATCCGGCCCGCCCCGGTGCCCGGGTTCCGCGGGCCCCGCTCGTTCGGTCTGCCCGAGTTCGACCCGTTCTGGCAGAAGGTGGTCGAGCACGACGTGCTCGTCGCCATGCACTCGTCCGACAGCGGCTACGAGCGCTACACCAACGACTGGATGGGCAACGACAGCGAGATGCTCCCGTTCCAGCCCCAGGCGTTCCGCATGCTCTCGGCCTGGCGGCCGGTCGAGGACGCGGTCTCCGCCCTCGTGTGCCACGGCGCGCTCGTCGCGGTTCCCCGAGCTCAAGGTCGCCGTCGTCGAGAACGGCAGCAGCTGGGTGGAGCCGCTCCTCGAAGAACATGGCCGACGTCTACAAGAAGATGCCGCAGGACTTCCTCGAGGACCCGGTCGAGGTCATCAAGCGCAACATCTACATCAGCCCGTTCTGGGAGGAGGACCTCGGGGCGCTGGCCGAGCTCATCGGCGTCGACCACGTGCTGTTCGGGTCCGACTACCCGCATCCCGAGGGCCTCGCCGACCCGGCGAGCTACGTCGACGAGCTGGAGGGGCTCCCCGAGGAGTCGGTCCGCAAGATCATGGGCGCCAACCTGGCCGGACTCATGAACGTCGACGACGCCGTCCTTCGACGGTGAGCCACACCCGCGACGGCGGGCCGGACACCATCCCGTCGATGTTCGCGGCCACGGTCGAGCGGTTCGCCGATCGGCCGGCGGTCATCGACGGCGACACCCGGCTCACCTACGCCGAGCTGGCCGAGCAGAGCCGCCGGTTCGGCGCGGCCCTCGTCGCCTCGGGCATCGAGCCGGGAGACCGGGTCGCCATCTGGGCCTTCAACAGCGCCGAGTGGGTCGTGGCCGTGCTCGGCATCTTCCGAGGCCGGGGCCGTGCTCGTCCCGGTCAACACCCGGTTCAAGGGCGCCGAGGCCGCCGCCATCCTGTCGCGGAGCCGGGCCCGGGCCCTCGTGACGGTCACCGACTTCCTCGGCACCGACTACCTGGCCATGCTCGGGGACGACCGGCGTCGACCTGCCCGATCTCACCACCATCGTGGTCGCCCACGGACCGGCGCCCGGCGGGCACGGTGGCGTGGGACGAGTTCCTCGCCCACGCCACCGACGCGGCGGCGGAGGAGGTCGACCGGCGCGCCGCGGCGGTGGGCCCCGACGACCCGTCGGACATCCTCTTCACCTCGGGGACGACGGGGGTGCCCAAGGGCGTCGTGCAGACCCACGGCCGCACCCTGCTGCGTGGCCACCGACTGGGTCGCCATGACCGGCCTGGCGGCCGACGACCGGTACCTCATGGTCAACCCCTACTTCCACATGTTCGGGCTGAAGGCCGGCATCCTCGCCTCGGTGCGCGCCGGCGCGACGATGCTCCCGGAGGCGGTGTTCGACGTCGACCGCGTGCTCGAGCGGGTGGCGGCGGAGCGGGTGACCGTGCTGCCCGGTCCGCCCACGCTCTACCAGGGCATCCTCGACCATCCCGACCGCGACCGCTACGACCTGTCGACCCTGCGGGTGGCCGTCACCGGCGCCGCCGACATCCCCGTCGAGCTCATCCGACGGATCGACGACGAGCTGCCGTTCTCGTCGATCATCACCGGCTACGGGCTCACCGAGGGCGGCACCGCGGCGGCCACGTCCCCCGACGACGACGTCGAGACCATCGCCACCACGGTCGGGCGCCCACGCCCCGGCTTCGAGTTGCGGATCGTCGACGGCCAGGGCGACGAGGTGCCGCCCGGTACCGCCGGCGAGATCCTCCTCCGGGGCGGGAGCATCATGTCGCACTACCTCGACGATCCCGCCGCGACGGCGGAGGTCCTCTCGCCGGACGGGTGGCTGAGCACGGGCGATCTCGGCGTCGTCGACGAGGGCGGGTGCCTTCGCATCGTCGGCCGGTCGAAGGACATGTTCATCGTCGGGGGCTTCAACGCCTACCCGGCCGAGATCGAGAACGCGCTGCTGCGCCACCCCGACGTCCAGCAGGTCGCGGTGATCGGCGTCCCCGACGAACGCCTCGGCGAGGTCGGCATGGCGTTCGTGGTGACGCGACCGGGAGCGTCGGTCGACCGGGGCGGACATCGTCGGCGTGGAGCCGCGACCAGATGGCCAACTACAAGGTGCCCCGGGCGGTGGAGCTCGTCGACGAGCTCCCGCTCAACGCCACCGGCAAGGTCGTCAAGGACGTCCTGCGAGCTCGTGCGGCCGGCGGCCGTTCGGGGTCGCAGCCGTGACCGACCGGCGAGTCCTACGGCCTCTCGTCGTTCGGGGACCTGCGGGTCGTCGAGCTCGGGGTGTGGGTCGCGGCGCCCGTCGGCGGCGGCCCTGCTGGCCGACTGGGGCGCGGACGTCATCAAGGTCGAGCCCCCGAGCGGCGACCCGATGCGCAACGTGTTCGGCTCGCTCGGCATCGGCGACGACCTCCCGAACCCGGCGTTCGCGCTCGACAACCGGGGCAAGCGCAGCGTCGTGCTCGATCTCCGCGAACCCGACGACCGGCGGCGCTTCGAGGAGCTCCTCGCCACGGCCGACGTCTTCATCAGCAACCTGCGCCCCGATGCCCTCGACAAGCTCGACCTCGAGCCCGAGGCCACGGTGGCGCGCCACCCGCGCCTCGTCTACTGCAGCGTCAGCGGCTACGGGCTCCATGGCGACGATCGCAACCGGCCGACCTACGACATCGGGGCGTTCTGGGCCCGGTCGGGCCTCTCGAGGCAGATGGCCGACGGCGAGGGCAACCCGCTCAACGCCCGCGGCGGCATCGGCGACCACATCACCGGCCTCGCCGCCCTGTCCGGGATCCTCGGCGCCGTGCTCGAGCAGCGGGCGACCGGCGTCGGGCGGGTCGTCGAGGTGTCGCTGCTGCGCACCGGCGCCTACGTCCTCGGTTGGGACCTCGGGTTGCAGATGACGCTCGGCAAGGTCGCCGGCGCCGAACCCCGCGCATCGCAACCAGGCCCCATTGATGAACCCGTACCGCACCGCGGACGGTCGCTGGTTCTTCTTCACCGGGCTCGAGGCCGATCGCCACATCGGCCCGGTCTGCCGCGCGCTCGGGCGCCCCGACCTGCTCGAGGACGACCGCTTCTCGAGCGCCTCGGCGATCCGCAAGAACCGCGTCGAGGTCATCGCCGCTGCTCGACGAGATCATCGCCGACCCGACCGTTCGCCGAGTGGGTCGAGCGATTCGAGCGCGAAGGCGTGTGGTGGGCGCCGGCCCAGTCGCCGGCCGAGGTCGTCGAGGATCCGCAGCTCATCGCCAACGACGGGTTCGTCGAGATCGACGCCGGCGCCGCCACCCTGCGATCGGTCAACGGCCCGGTCACCTTCTCGGGCGTGGCCCGCAACCCGGCGACGGCGGTGCCCTCGCTCGGGGCGCACACCGATCAGGTGCTGCAGGAGCTCGACGAGCGCCCCTCGCCCTAGGCGCTCGTGGGTCGGACGGGCGGATGCACCGCGTCCTGGAAGCGGGGTGGTCCTTCCAGAGCCGTGATCTGGCGCTCGACCAGCGCCCGCATCTCGGCGTGGCCCATGGTCATGCCCAGCCCCGCCTCCATGGCCAGGCTCTGCGAGATCGCGGTCATGAGCGCGAGCACCGCCACGGGCGGGAGGTCGTCGGAGCCCACCCCGTGGGCGGCGAGCACCGGGGCCAGCGTCTCGACCTGCAGTTGGCGGAACCGCTCGCCGTAGGCGGCGATCTCGGCGCGGATGGTCTTGCGGTGGTTGGCGAGGGCTGCGAACTCCACGTTCAGCGCGGTCCCGGCCGGTTCGTTGCTGAACGCCCACAGGGCCCAGAGCGGCTGTTCGGACGCGAGGGCCGCGGCGTGGCGCTCGAGGTTCCGCTCGGCGCCTCGGTGCAACAGGGCGAGGAACAGGTCGTCCATCGTGCGGAAGTAGTAGTGGACGAGCTGGGGCTTCAGACCCGCCCGCGCCGCGACCTTGCGCGACGTCACCGCGGCGTACCCCTCCTCGACCATCAGCGCGAGCGCGGCATCGAGCAGCGCGGCCCGGCTCTTGGAGTCCTCTGCACCGATCCTGCGCCCCGAGCTCATGTGCCGGACATCCTCTCATCTGAAATCTGTGCACTGATCAACAGCATGCGTCGATTGGTGCACAGATTTCGCCAGGAGGTCGCTCACCCGACCATGAACGTCGAGATCACCTGGTCGACCACGTCCTCCTTGCCGACGATCGTGACGATGTAGAGGGTGTCCTTGGTGACGAGGATGTATGCCGTGCCGTGCAGCCGGAGGTCGGTCCCGCCGTTGGTCAGGGGTAGGTCAAAAAGCACCTGGATCGCCTTGCGGCCGTTGACGGTGACGATCTGATGACTCGTGACCGTCGCGCCTGTCGTCTCGAGACCCTGAGTCAGGTCAGGCACGACTGACTCGAGATCGCTGTCGCTGGGGTCGTCAGGCGCGCCCGCTGCCGACTCGACGTGGACGTTGACTGTGGAGCCTCCCATCGGGTCCACCGCGAGGAACTTGATGCCGCTGCTGGCGAGGGTCGTGGCGTCGCCAAAGGCTCGAGCGAGCTGCGGGTTCTGGGCGAGCAGCTGGTCGAGGGAGGCCTGAGCTCTCGGGTCGGACAGCGACACCTGCTGCCATGAGGGCGGCGTGCCGATCGAGTAGTTGTTCGTCGTGTCGTGGAATGTCTTGAGGTCGGCCGGCGTCTGTTCACTGGTCTTGGTAGAGCTGCCGGCGTCGGCCCCACTCGTCCCGGCCGACGAGCTGGCCACCGAGACCTTCTTGTCGGTATCGGAGCGGGTGGTCACGATGATCCCGCCGATGACCAAGAGGGCAATCAGCACACCGCCGACGACGAGCGCCGCGGCCGCTCGGCGCGACTTCTCGGGTGCAGTCGCAGCGTCCGGCGATGCGGACGGCCATGGCGGCTGCAGGGTCAGGCCGACCCCGAAGGGGGATGGAGGCGCAGAAGGCGACCCGTCGGGAAATGAGCTCGCGGCCGTCGTATCGGCTCCCGCTTCGTTCGCGGCGCTCGGCCCGTCGGATGGTGGGGGCCCCGGGTACCACTTCCCGTCGGAAGCGTGCCACCAGCCCGGGCCCTGCGACGTATCGCTCATCGTTGACCCCCGCTCGAATCGGCGAGGATCGCCCCCCGCCATGCCCATGTTCAGCACCCATCCTCGAACACAGGTCGGTCCCGTACTAGCGCCGGGCCGACTCAGCGGACGTAAGCCGGCTGACATTCAACGCCCGCCGTTGAGGGATGGCCAGCGCTCTGATCGGCAGGCCTGCGCTTCGCGGTACGAGGTCGTCAGCGGCGAGCAGCGCGGCGGACGTGCTTGCGAACCCGTCGCAGCAGCTCCTCGCGCTCGGCCGGTGTGGATGCCCACACGGGCTCGAAATCGGAAGCGGGCCCACCGCCGAGCTTCACATCCGCGTAGAGACCACCGCTGGCTGAATCGGTGTGGAAGTGGAGGAAGGGCTTGTTTCTCAGGTGGAAGTTCGGGCGGTCGCCGTGCCCACCCGTCACGTCGACGAGTCCATCGGTCGCACGAAGCGCTTCGACGAGTTGCTCGTGCGTCATCCCGCCGTCGCTGTCGACCTCACCGGTCTGGCGTACGGGCAAAGGCGGGCGAGGCCGAGGACCGCGATGCTCGTCTCGTTGCTCGTCACGGCGCGCCATCAGGCCAGCTGTAGGTCGATGGGCGGGCTCGTTCCAGCGAATATCGGCCTGTGCGGCGCGCTGCTCTGCCGTGGGATCTGCTCCCAGTTGGCACGGCGGGAGCGCTGCCGTGACAAGCAGCGTCATCGAGCGATTCCGCGGAAGCGCTCGTGCGACAAGCACGGTTGCTGCCTCGGCGCCGGGGTTGTCATCGCTCGCATGGTCATCCAGCAATCCTACGAACGGGGTGTGACGGTGACGATGGAGTCGCTGAAGCTGCCGCGATCGGAAGTGTCCCCGACCGCCGGCTCCGCGACGGTCTGTCGTCAGTCGAGATCGAGCACCGTCATGAGCGCCTCGTCGATGCCCCACATCTCCTCGGGGCTCAGATGGCCGCTGAGTCTGCCCAGGCGGCGGGCATCAACTGCGCCGATCTGCTCGACGAGGACTCGGGTGGTTTTCCCGGCGATCTCGACTTCGGGGCGAAATGACGCCGACCTCGCGCTCCTGGAGGTCGGCGCGACGATGACGACCGACCGGGGGAGAAACTCATCGGCTTGCACCACGACCCCGAATCGCTCGCCGTGTTGTTCGTGACCGACCGACTTCGGCACGTTGAATCGGTAGACGTCACCGCGGAGCACGGAGCGACTCCATCAGCCCGGCGACCGCGAGCATCTCGTCGCGGTCATGCTCGTCGGCTTCGAGCGATGCGACTTCCGCCGCGAGCTCGGAGCTTCGTCGGAGCCGCCGAGCCGAAGCGATCAACGAGGTTCGGATGGCCTCTGACCGAGACATCCCTGACGCCTCGAGGGCGCGCAGTGCCCGCTCTGCTTCCTCGTCGAGGCGAACGGAGATCGCGTGGGCCATGTCGTCAACGTATCACGTATCGCGATACGCCTGAGCGCCGAGCGGACCGAGGGCGACCCTTCTGTGCGAGTGACCCGATCGATTGGCGCGAAGCATCCCGAAACGACGGTTCGGGGTTGTGGAAAGACCTTCGGTGCCACCGAGGCGCTCGGCTCCCGCGCCGGAGTGAAGTCGACCACCCCGAGAAGCCGCGCGATGGGATCGCCGCGATCGGTGATGACGATCTCGTCTCCGTCACGGGCTCGCGCCAGCCAACAGCTCAGGTGTGCTCGGAACTCGGTGAGGGCAACATCCATCACGTCAGTGTGCAGATGATCGGTCTGTGAAACGTACGAATTGGAGTCGCAACAAGACCTAGCCCCTCGCTCGCGACAGCAGGCCGCGGGCGATCACCAGGCGCTGGATCTCGTTCGTGCCCTCGCCGATCACCATGAGCGGGGCGTCCCGGTAGTAGCGCTCGACCGGCATCTCGGTGGTGTAGCCCATCCCGCCGTGGATCCGCATGGACTCCATGGCCAGCTCGAGCGCGGTCTCGCTGGCGAACAGCTTGGCCATGCCGGCCTCGACGTCGCAGCGCAGGCCGGCGGCCTTGCGCTGGGCCGCGTCCCTCGTGAGGAGCCGTGCCGCCTGCAGCCGGGTGGCCATGTCCGCCAGCTTGAGCTGGATGGCCTGGTGCTCGCCGATGGGCTTGCCGAAGGTCTCGCGCTGCTGCGCGTAGTCGAGCGCCGCGTCGAAGGCGGCCCGGGCGACACCGACGGCACGCGAGGCGATGTTGATGCGGCCCACCTCGAGCACGCCGAGGATCTGGGGCAGGCCCCGGCCGGCGTCACCGATGAGGTTGGCGGCGGGGATGCGGTGGTCGGAGTAGGTCATCTCGACCGTCTCGACGCCCCGGTAGCCGAGCTTGCCCACGTTCTTGCTCACCGAGATGCCCTCGAACCGCGGCCCCGGCTCCTTCTCCACGATGAAGGCGCTGATGCCCTCGTCGGTGCGGGCGGCCAGGGCGACCAGGCCGGCCCGCTCGCCGTTGGTGACCCAGGCCTTGGTGCCGTTCAGCACGTACTCGTCGCCGTCGCGCGTGGCTCGACACGAGATGTTGCGGGTGTCGCTGCCGGCATCGGGCTCGGACAGCGAGAGGGCGCCCCGGCGCTCGCCGGTGGCCATGATCGGCAGCCAGCGCTGCTTCTGCTCCTCGGACCCGTGGGCCATGAGCAGCGTGGCCGCCATGGTGTGGGTGTTGATGACGCCGGTCAGGCTCATCCACCCGTAGGCCAGCTCCTCGATGACGCCGATGTAGGTGAGCAGGTCGAGGCCCAGCCCGCCGTAGGCCTGGGGGATGGTGACGCCGAAGAGCCCGAGGTCGCGCATCTGGGCGATGATCTCGGCCGGATAGCGATCGTCGTGCTCCATCTCGGAGGCGACCGGGATGACCTCGTTGGCCACGAAGCGCCTGACGGTGCCGATGATCTCGTCGCGGACCTCGTCGTCGGTGGGGGCGGGGGGATCGGGCGGGGTGGGAGGTGTCGGCGGAGCCATGGTGGAGAACAGTACATCTCCGCCATGATTGACGTCGATCTCCTTTGGGGAGAAGATGGTTTCCAATGTCGAGCCTGATGCACCACGCCGTCGAACAGGCCGCCGATCGGTTCGGCGAGCGCGATGCCATCCGGGCAGGCGATCGCCGCTGGTCCTTCCGCGACCTCGACGAGCTCAGCAACGCCTTCGGGGCGCATCTCGCCGATCGGGGTGTCGGGCCCGGCGACCGGGTCGCGGTGATGACCTCGAACCGTCCGGAGTTCGTGATCGCCGTCCACGGCATCAGCAAGGTCGGGGCTGCCGCGGTGCTGCTCAGCCCGGCGTGGAAGGCGGTCGAGGTCGGTCACGCCATCGACCTCACCGGGCCGGTCCACGCCGTCGCCGACGGCGATGCCGTCGGGCTGCTCGCCGACCGCCTGGGCCGTGATCGCGTCAGCGACGTCGACGATCCGTCGATCGGCCGCGCCGCCCTGGCCCGGAGCCGCTCGGAGCCCCCGGTGGCCGAGGATGCCGACCTGGCCGAGGCGGTGCTCGTCTTCAGCTCGGGCACGACCGGTCTCCCCAAGGCCGTCCGCCACACCCATCGTTCGATGGGCCACGCCACGGCCCACTGGTGCGCAGGCGCTCGGCCTCGGGCCCGACGACCGGTTCCAGGTCGCCACGCCACCGTCGCACATCCTCGGCCTGCTCAACCTGCTCGCGGCCGCCTCGGCCGGCGCGACCGTGCGGCTGCACGGCCGCTTCGACCTCGACGAGGTGCTGCACCGCATCGAGTCCGAGCGGATGACCCTCGAGATGGCGGTCGCGCCGATCGCCCTGGCGATGGCCAACCACCCGCACCTCGAGGACTTCGACCTGTCGTCGTTGCGCTACATCATGTGGGGAGCCACTCCCGTCAGCGTCAGCGTCGCCGAGACGGTCACCGCGCGCACCGGCGTGCAGTGGCTGCCGGCCTACGGGGCGAGCGAGCTGCCGGTCATCGCCGCCAACCCGGTCGACGACCCGAGCGCCCGGCGGCTCGACTCCGCCGGGCTGCCGCCAGCAGGGGTCCAGCTGCGGGTCGCCGACCTCGACACCGGTGAGGTCCTCCCGCCGGGCGAGATCGGGGAGATCCAGGTGCTGAGCCCGTCGGTGATGGCGGGCTACCTGCCGGACGAGGCCACCGCGGCGGCCTTCGCCGACGGCTGGTACCGCACGGGTGACGTCGGCTGGCTCGAACCGGAGGGGTGGGTCCACCTCACCGACCGGGCCAAGGAGATGATCAAGGTCAACGGCTTCCAGGTTGCACCCGCGGAGCTGGAGGAGGTGCTGCACGGGCACCCGGCGGTGCTCGACTGCGCCGTGTTCGGGCTCGCCGACGAGCGGGCCGGCGAGGTGCCGGTGGCCGTCGTGCAGCTCGATCCCGAGCGTCCCGTGGCCGACGGCGAGCTCGAGCAGCTCGTGGCCGACTCGCTCGCCACCTACAAGCAGCTCCGTCACGTGGTGGTCGTCGACGCCATCCCGCGACTTCCCTCGGGCAAGGTGCTGCGCCGCACGCTTCGCGACGAGTAGACGCCTTCGCTGCTCGCGGCCGGGAATTCCGCCTGATGGACGTCAGGCTCTCACCGGAGCAGCAGGCGCTCCGAGCCTCCGTGGCTCAGGTCGTCGACCAGCTCGGGCCCCGCGCCGTCGGGCAGCTCGACGACCTCGAACGGGCCGAGAAGCTCGATGCCGCCGTCGCCGCGTCGGGTTGGCGGGAGCTCCGGGTGGCGGACGATCGGGAGCGCCCCGCTCGCGTCCGGGGTCGAAGCGGCCATCATCGCCGAGGAGCTCGGTCGCGGGCTGGCCGATGCCGCGTTCCTCGGCCCGACGTTGGCGGCTGACCTGCGGCGCCTCGCCGGTGCTCCGGCGTCGACCGCGGCGGAGACCGTCGCCCTCGCCCCCTCGCTGGCGGCGCCGGCCGTCGCGGGCGACGGTGGGCTGCCAGCGGGTGCGGTGGTGATCGACGCGCAGGGAGCCGAGCGGGCCCTCGTGCTGGTGCCGGCGGGCGACGGTCACCTGCGTGGCCGACGTGCCCTTCCGGCTCGTCGAGCCTCGCACCGACCTGACCCGACCCACCGGGACGGTCGACCCGGCGTCGCCGGTGTCCGTGCCCGGCCAGGAGTCGGGACAGCAGTCGGGGCCCCTCTCCGCCGACGACCTCGCCACGTGGACCGCCCTCGGGTTGGCCCTGACCTGCGCCGATCTCGTCGGCACCATGCGGGGGGCCATCGATCTCACCGTCGACTACGCCGGATCGCGTCGGCAGTACGGCCGCCCGATCGGGTCGTTCCAGGCGGTCCAGCACCTGCTGGCCGATGCCTTCGTGCTCATGGAGGGGTCGCGCAGCGCGGCGCTCCACGCGGCCTGGGCGGTCGACGCCCTCCCGGCGGCCGAAGCCCTGGCCGCGGCGTCGATGGCCAAGGCCTATTCGACCCGGGCGGCCCGCACCGTGTGCGAGACGGCGATCCAGGTGCACGGCGGCATCGGCAACACCTGGGAGTGCCTGGCGCACGTCTATCTGCGTCGGGCGCTGTTGTCGGGCGACGTGCTCGGCGGCACGGGCCCCAACCTCGAGCGCGTGCTCGCGCACCACGGGATCGGAGATCACGATGGACTTCAGTGACTCGGCCGCCGAGGCCGAGTTCCGGCGCGGCCTGCGGGAGTGGCTGAGCCACAACAACCCCGGGCTGCCGGCCTCGTCGACCGACGACGAGTACTGGGCCGGCCAGGCCGCGTGGCACCAGTCGCTCTACGACGGCGGGTTCTTCGGCATGACGTGGCCGCGTGAGATCGGCGGGCAGGACCTGCCCAGCGTCTACGACGTCATCGTCGACGAGGAGCTGGCCGCGGCCGGGGCGCCGCCCCGACCCAGCCTCGGGTACCTGGTCGAGGGCATCCTCGAGCACGGCAGCGACGACATCCGGCAGCGGTTCCTCCCCGGCATCGTCAACGGGCGCGACCGGTGGTGCCAGGGCTTCAGCGAGCCCGATGCCGGGTCCGACCTGGCGTCGCTGCGCACCCGCGCCGACCTCGACGGCGACGAGTACGTGCTCACCGGGCACAAGGTGTGGACGAGCTACTCCGACGACGCGGACTGGTGCCTCGTCCTGGCTCGCACCGACGCCGAGGTCGCCAGGCACAAGGGCATCTCGGCGTTCGCCGTGCCCATGCGCCAGCCCGGCATCGAGCAGCGGCCCCTGCCCATGATCAACGGGATCACCAAGGAGTTCGGCGAGGTCCTCTTCGACGGGGCCCGCGTGCCGGCGGCCAACATGATCGGTCAGCCGGGGGAGGGGTGGCCACTGGCCATGACCGTGGTGAGCCACGAACGGGAGCCGCACGCGCTCGGCTACGCCGGGCGCTACAAGAAGCTGGTCAAGGACCTGACGAAGCTGGTCCGCGACGAGCCGTCGAGGTACGAGGCCGAACAGGTCCGTGACCTCGGGTGGGCCATCGTCGAGGCCGAGATGTTGCGGCTGCACGTCTGTCGGCGTCTCTCCGACCGGCTCGACGGCATCTCGCACGGCCCCGAGGGCTCGGTCGACAAGCTGCTCATGACCTGGACCGAGCAGACCGTCGGGCACGCGGCGACCTCGGTCGGCGGCCTGGGCCTGGGCGGGGACGACACCTGGCTCAAGGTGTACCTCTACAGCCGGGCCCAGAGCGTCATGGGCGGAACCTCCCAGATCCAGCGGAACCTGGTGGCCAGTCGGATCCTCCACCTCCCGGCCTCATGAGCACCTACGACCTCACCCCCGAGCTCCAGGTCGAGGCGGACGGGCCCATCCGGGTCATCCGCATGAACCGACCCGAGCAGCTCAACGCCACGAACCACGGGCTGCACCAGGGGCTGGCCGAGCTGTTCCCGCAGATCGACGCGGACGAGTCGGTCCGCGCCGTGGTGCTCACCGGCAACGGCCGGGCCTTCTCGGCGGGCGGCGACTTCAGCTACATCGACGAGCTCGCCCGGGACGCCGATCGACGGCGCGAGACGCTCGTCCACGGCAAGCAGATCGTCACCGGGATGGTGGCGTGCCGCGTGCCGATCGTCGCCGCGGTGAACGGCCCTGCCGTCGGGCTCGGCTGCAGCCTGGTCGCGCTGTCCGACATCGTGTTCATGGCCGAGAGCGCCCACCTGGCCGACCCGCACGTGATGATGGGCCTGGTGGCCGCCGACGGGGGACCGGTGACCTGGCCGCTCCTCACCAGCCTCCAGCTGGCGAAGGAGTACGCCCTCACCGGTGACCGGATCCCGGCCCGTCGGGCTGCCGAGATCGGCCTGGCCAACCACGTCTGCCCCGACGACGAGGTGCTCGACCAGGCCATCGCCTGCGCCCATCGGATCGCCAAGCTCCCTCGGCGAGCGGTGGAGGACACCAAGCGCATCCTCAACCTCCACCTCGAGCGGGCGGTGGTCGCCACCCTCGACTTCGCCCTCGCCGCCGAGGATCGGTCGTTCACCTCGCCCGAGCTGCGGGCCAACCTCGACCGTCTCCTGAAGCCGCGCCCGGAGGAGGGGTAGTCGTGCTCGCCCGCCTGCTGGGGCAGCGTTCGCGCACGTTGGAAACACCGTCTCCGATGTCGGAGAGGGCTCCTCTCCATCCCGCAGCGCTAGGATTCTGTCGATGACGAAGAACGACCCGGAGGTAGGGGCGGACCCGGCCGCCGGCGAGCCGACGGTCAGCTGGCGTGAGGCCGCCGTCTCCAGGTCGTTGGGTTCGGCGAGGGCCCGGGCCGAGACTCGTGTTCAACGGTTCCTCGACGCCGCCATCGAGCTCATGAACGAGGGCGAGTCGGGCAAGGACTTCACCGTGCAGGAGGTCGTCGAGCGCTCCGGTCAGTCGCTGCGCACCTTCTACCAGTACTTCGGTGGCAAGCAGGAGCTGCTGCTTGCCGTGTTCGAGGAGTCCGTGCGGTCGACCACCGACCTGCTGAGCGAGAGGATCTCGAAGGAGGAGGGTGCCTTCGATCGCCTCCACCGCTTCGTGGTCGAGTACTACCGGCTCTGTCGCCCCAGCGCGCACGGCAAGTCGCAGAAGAAGGCCCCGACGACGTCGGTGATGGTCGACTTCGCCCAGCAACTGCTCACCGGCCATCCCCGGGATGCGGCCATGGCCTTCGCCCCGCTCGTGTCGCTGTTCGAGCAGCTGCTCGAGGAGGCCGCGGCGGAGGGGTCCATCCGGTCCGGGCTCCGGAGCAGCCCGATCGCCGGCGTGGTCCTCGAGGTCATCATGTTCAACGCGTTCTCCGCCACCATCGGCGGCGCGAACACGCAGGACGAGGTGGTCGATCCGGCCGAGGAGCTGTGGGACCTGATCGTCCACGGCATCGGCTCCGCCGGCACCCCGTAGCACTCGTTCACCTGCACGAGGCCGGCAACGAGACGGCGTGCTGCCACAGCTCGACGATCAGCCCGTTGCGGTCGAACCGGTAGGTCGTGCGCGTCTCGAGCGTGACCTCCGAGCCGTCGCCGTCCCAGCCCAGCAGGGAGCCCGTGGCCCGACCGCGGGCGACGATGTGAGCGTGCACCTCATCGCCCTCGGCCTCGATCGACCGGAGCTCGAACCGGGCATCCTCGAGGGCGGCCGCCGCCACGCCGACGAGGTCGAGGAACTGGCCCGAATCGGGGTACGCCGGGTCGGACAGCCGACCGGTCAGGTCGTGGCCGACGATGTGGGGCGACAGCACCTCGAGGGCGATCAGGGGGAACGTGCCGTCGTCGAAGGTCTCGACGAGCCGCCGGATCGTGGCCGTGTTGCGCTCCTCGGGCTCCGGCTCGTGCTCAGGGCGGGAAGCGCTCGACGCCCGCCGCGGATCCGACCGACCGCCGTCGAGGTCGTGCTCGAGCCAGACCGGTTCCTGCCACGAGACGGCGGGGCGGGGACCGATGCGGCGCTGCTCGGCGACGTAGGCCTCGTTGATGGCGCGCTGGTCGAACCGGCGGGCCAACGGGGTGCCGACGAGGGTCGGGAGCTGCACGTTGAGCGGACCGAAGCACACGCGGGCCACGCCCTGCATGAGGTCGATCATCGCCTCGGCGTCGGTGACCTCCGGGATCCACGGCTGCACGTGCAGCTCGACGTCGACCCCCGCGGCGGCAAGCGAGCGCACGAGCGCGATGCGGTCGGTCGCCGACGCCACGCCGGGCTCGATGTCGTGCAACGCATCGTCGTCGAGCGAGGGCAGCGACACGAGGACGCTGACCTCCGGCCGATCGGCCAACAGGTCGGCGTCGCGCAGGATGGTCGTGCCCTTGGTGACGATGATGAGGCGTCGGCGGCGGCGCACGAGCTCTTCGATCGCGAGTCGCGTCACGCCGTGGGCGGCCTCGGCCCTGGGGTAGCCGTCGATGAGGGAGCCGACGGCGATCGGCGCGTCGGGCGGGATGCGGTCGAGCTCGCCTCGCAGCCGCTCGACCACGTCGGACGCCGACCAGCGGGGCTCGGACCGACCCTGCGCGTAGCTGACGCAGTAGGAGCACCGCAGGTCGCACGCCGAGTAGGTCGTGAGCGTCCAGAGGCCGCACATGTAGAAGTACTGGAGGAGGTCGCGCTCCCGGCCGACCGGCGCGACGCCCCGCAGCCTCGGCGGGACGGCCAGCTCGACGTCCTGCACGCTCATCGGGCCACCACGGGGATCAGGCGTCGTGCCTCGCCGGACCCGTCGGGGCCGAGCACGGGGTCGGGCAGCGTGTCGGTGCGCACGCCGAGCGCCTCGAGCGCGGCGCGGGCGTTGTCGGCCCGCACGCGCATCACGTCGGCGACCTTGCCCACCTCCTCCGACGCGGTGGCATCGCCGGCCGCCGCTCTGACGAGGTCGGTGAGGCGATTGAGCGGGTCGTGGTTGCACGCCGCGCAGATCGGCGTCCGTCGGGTGACGACGCGCAGCTTCTCCGCCATCACGTCGACGATCGACCGGTCGAACACGGAGCCGAACGAGACCTCCTTCTGCCAGTCGGAGGAGCAGAGATAGTACGTGCCGTCGTAGCCGATGAACGGGAACTGGAACGGCGCGTCGCATGCCGCTGAGCCGGCGACGTCGCGCCACAGCCGCGTCGCCTCGGGCGGACGTCGAGTGTCGTCGTAGTCCATGCCGTCGATCGCCAGCGACCCGGCCCGGTTGAGCAGCTCCAGCCGGAAGAAGTGGGTGACGCCCACGGAGCGCCAGTGCTGCTCGACCTCCTCGACGTGGGCGGCGTCGTGCCCGTGGTCGACGAGCACGAGGTAGATCGTGCAGCGACCCGCAGCCTGGTCGACGAAGTGCGCCACGTTGTCACGCATGCGCCCGAACGGCAGGCCGTAGGTGGCCTCGTAGTCGCCGTCGACCTCGCCCCCGTTGATGACGACGGCGCCGATGCCGGCCTCGAGCAGGGCGCGGCCGCGCCGCTCATCGAGCAGCGCCGCGTTCGTGTTCACGACCGAGTCGAGCCCGGCGTCCGTGAGGCGGCCGACGAAGTCGCCGACGTTGCGATTGAGGAGCTGCTCCCCGAGACCGCAGAACGACACCGTCGGTGGCTTCAGCAGCACGTCGCCGAGGCCGTCCTGGAACTCCAGGACGCGAGCCAGCACCTGCTCGAAGACCGCCTCGGTCATGACGCCCTGATGGGGGGTCAGGTCGCGGGGGCAGAAGGAGCAGCTCGCGTTGCACCGGTTCGTGAGCTCGACGTCGACGACGCCGAAGAGATGACCGCCCGACAAGGTCCATGACAGGTCGACCTGCATCGCCACCCCCGACGGTCGTCCATCCCACCTGCGCGGGTGACCGTAGCAAAGCCGCCTGTGAGGTGCCGGGCCGGTTCTGCGGGATCAGATGGTCGCGGAGGGAACGGTCCTCGCCGATTGCGAGATGGTACGTTCCGGTCGATGGGCGGAGCCGCTGATGACCGACCGCACGAGTCGACCGAGGAGCTCGTGCGGGAGCGGCGGGGCCCGATCTCGATCCTGCGCCTGAACCGACCCGAGGCCCGCAACGCGCTGACGTCCGGCCTCGTCGTGCTCCTCGGCGCCGCGATCCTCGAGGCCGAGTCCGACCCCGGGATCCGCGCCATCGTGCTCACCGGCACCGGGGACCGCTCGTTCTGCGCGGGCATGGACCTTCGCTCGTTCTCCGAAGGAGACGTCCCGGGACGCGGTGGCGAGGAGGCGACGGAGGGCTTCTTCCGGCTGCTCCGCGGCGAGGTCACCGTGCCGATCGTCGGCGCGGCGAACGGCACCGCGGTGGCGGGAGGCCTCGAGCTGCTCCTCGGCTGCGATGTCGTGGTGGCGGCCGACCGCGCCATGTTCGGCCTGCCGGAAGTGAAGCGCGGGTTGTTCGCCGCCGGTGGGGGCACGTCCATCGGTTCCCGGATCCCGCTGGCCGTCGCGCTCGAGATGGCTCTCACCGGCAACTCGATCGACGCAGCCCGGGCCTACGAGATCGGCCTGGTCAACGCGGTGGTCGCGCCAGAGGACGTCCTCGGACGGGCGACCGAGCTGGCCGAGCAGATCGCGGCGAACGGTCCGCTGGGCCTGGCGGCCACGAAGGAGCTGGTGCGCCTGAGCGTGACCGACCCGGACGCGGCCCGGGACCGGTTGGCCGAGTGGCAGGCCGTCGTGTTCACGAGTGAGGACGCCAAGGAGGGCGCGCTGGCGTACATCGAGAAGCGCCCGCCGGTGTGGCGGGGTCGCTGAGGTCGTTCCGCCGGTCCCGACGCTCGCCGGTCAGAGGGGCAGCAGCGGCGGGAGCTCCCGGCGGTCGAGCACCTGCTGGCCGAGGGCCCGCGTGAGCGAGGTGGCCGTGCCGAGCAACCCGTCGAGCACGCGGGTTCGCCGCACGTAGAGGTGCAGGCGGTGCTCGGTCGTGAATCCGATGCCGGCCAGCACCTGCTGGCAGTGGCGCGCCGTCGTCCGGGCCGAGCGCCCGGCCACCGCCTTGGCCATCGCCGCGGTGTCGGCTGAGCCGTCGATCCAGGCCGCGTCGAGGACCGCCTCGGCCATCTCGATGGCGACGAGCGTCTCGGCCAGACGGTGGCGCACCGCCTGGAACGAGCTGATCGTGCGCCCGAACTGCACGCGTTCGAGGGCGTGCTCCCGGGCGAGCTCGAGCATCGTCCGGGAGGCCCCGACCAGCTCGTGACCGAGGGCCAGCTGCCCGAGCGCCACGGCCGAGGCCCAGCGGTCGGCGACCGGCTCCACCCCGCCCGTGACGGGGATGGCCTCGCCGGTGACCTGCAGCAGGCCGAGGCCGGGGTCGAGACCCTCGACCTGACGCAGCCCGAGCGAGGACACCGGCAGCGTGACCGCGAGGTGCTCGCCGCCCTGCGAGGCCACGACCACCGCCTGCTCCCGGTCGGCGAGGTCGGCCGTCGCCAGCCCGCTGAGCGTGAGCCGGTCGTCGTCGATCGTGGCCGGTGGGTCCCACCGGCCGATGCCGGGGAGCACGAGCCCGGCCGTGGGGCTCGCCAGGCCGAGCTCGCCGAGGACGATCTGGCCGAGCGCGGAGGAGGTGGCGTTGGCGGCACCCTGCAGCCGGAACAGCGTCGAGACGGCGGCCCGACGGTCGACCGCCAGGGCCTCGTGCCACCCGAGCTCGGAGAGCGCATCGTCGAGGGCCGGCCCCGAGTGCGTCTCGGTGGCGTGGCGGAGGCTCCGCTCGAACAGCTCGAGGTCCTCGCCGTCCATCAGCGGTCGTTCCCGAGGTCGAGCAGCCGCCGGGCGATGATGTTGCGCTGGATCTCGGCGCTGCCCCCGTAGATCGAGGCGGCCCGCGAGTAGAGGAACTCCGTGCGCCAGCGTTCGCTGGCCGGGTCGTCGCCCACCGTCACCTCGGCGGCCAGCGCGTCGGCCCCGAGATCGAACACGGCCTGCTCGGTCGTGGCCAGCAGGACCTTGTCGATCGACGTCTCCGGGCCGAGGTGGTCGCCGTTCGCCATGCGGTGCTGGGTGGCGCGCGACCGGGCACGGAAGGCGTAGAGGAGCTGGGTCACCTCGCCCAGCGCGGCGGGATCGATCGCACCGGGCGGGGCGGTGTCGACGAGCTGCTGGAGCCGGCGGTGCAGGAACGCGGCCCGGTGCCACAGCGAGGTGCTCCGCTCGAAGGGCAACAGGTCCATCGCCACCGACCAACCGTCGCCCTCCTCGCCGAGGGTGCGGTCGAACGGGACGGCGACGTCGTCGAAGAAGACCTCGGAGAACTCGTCGGTCCCGTGCATGGCCACGATCGGCCGCACGGTGATGCCGGGGGAGTCCATGTCGACGAAGAGGGCGGTGATCCCCTTGTGGGCCGACTCCGGCGTGCCGGTGCGGGTCAGCAGGACGCAGCGCTGGGCGTACTGGGCCAGGCTCGTCCACACCTTCTGCCCCGTCACCCGCCAGCCGTCGTCGGCGCGCACGGCCCGGCAGGCCAGGGACCCCAGGTTGCTGCCGGTGCTCGGCTCGGAGAAGCCCTGGCACCACGTCTCGTCCCCGCGGAGCAGGTGGGGGACCATGGCGGCCGCCAGCTCGGGCGCGGCGTAGTCGATCATGGTGGGGGCGAGCACCTCGGTCATCGAGTAGAGGCCCGGCTCGACGAGGTCCCGGGAGGCGAGCGCCTCGCCGAGGTAGGCGCGCATCAGCGTCGACCCCCCGAGGCCGCCGACCCGCTCCGGCCATCCGCAGCGCATCCACCCAGCGTCGTAGGCCATGCGCTTGACCGTGGACAGGTGGGCCATCTGCTGGTCGAGCGTGCCGCTCCCCTCGTAGTCGGGGGCGAGGGCGCCCTGGTTGTCGTCGAGCCAGGCGTCGAGCGAGTCCCGGAACTCGTCGAGGCTCATGGCCGCGCTCGGTCGCGCGGCTCATGTGGCGCTGGGTTGGGGGCGGGTGGGGTCGTGGGCCCGACCGGAGTCGCGTGCCCCGCTCTTGCGCAGGAAGGTCATCCGGCGCGTGTGGAGCCGCCATCCGTCGGCGGTGCGGCGATAGGTGTCGGTGTAGTACCCGATGCGCATGTCGTGGTTGGTCTGGTCGACGAAGCACAGCGGCTGCTCGCCGGTGCCGGTGTCGCCGTCGAGCTCGAGCACGGGTGGGCCGACCAGGAACAGCCCCTTGGGGGCGGCGGCCACGAGCGTCGGGAAGTCGGCGAGCGGATAGGTGTCGCCGAACGCGCTGTAGGTGCCGTCCGGGGTGAACACCGCCACGACCGCGTCGACGTCGTCCTTGGTCATGCCCACGGCGTAGCGTGCGAGGAGTTGCTCGAGCTCGATGGCGTCCGCGATCGGGAGCTCAGGCATCGGCGGCGCTCGCGATCGACGGTGACGACTGGTGCAAGGTCGGAAGGATCGCCATAGCGGGAGACAATAACGAGATTCTCTTCTGCGGGCAATGGGAGTGGCAGCACTGGTCGCATCGTGCGATAGTGGCTCCGGTCTCGTGGGACGAGGAGGGTGACGTGGGGGACGCGGGCAGCACGGTCGGGGACCGGTGGCGGCTGCGATCGGTGCCACCCGAGCTGGTCGAGCGGTACCGCGCCGAGGGCTGGTGGACCGACGACACGCTGGGTGACATGGTCGCCGACGGCATGGCTCGCATGGGCGAGGTGCCGTTCCGGGTCTGGTCGGAGGTCCGACCCTGGCAGGGCACCTTCGCCGACGTCGATCGCTCGGCCCGGGCGCTGGCGGCGGCGCTGCTGGCCGACGGTGTGGGCCCGGGCGACGTCGTGGTGTTCCAGCTGCCCAACTGGATGGAAGCCGGGATCACGTTCTGGGCCGCCGCCTACCTCGGCGCGGTCGTCGTGCCCGTCGTGCACTTCTACGGTGCCAAGGAGGTCGACTACATCATCCGGATGGTGTCGCCCTCGGTCGTGGTGACCGCGGATCGCTTCGGCCACAACGACTACCTGCACACCTACGGATCGCTCCTGTCGGATCGCCCCGACGTGCGGTGGCTGGTGGTGGGCGACACCCCCGCGTCCGAGCTCCCACCCGGGGCGACGGCGTTGGACGACCTGCTCGGCGGTGAGCCCCTCGCGGGTCCGCTGGCCGTCGACCCCGACGGCCCGGCCGTCATCGGCTTCACGTCGGGCACGACGCGCGACCCCAAGGGCGTCATCCACTCGCACCGGACCATCGGCTTCGAGACGCGCCAGCTCAGCGGCCGCATGCCCGCCGGCGCACCGCCGCAGATCACCGGTGCGCCGGTCGGCCACTTCATCGGGATGCTGAACGCGTTCCTGCTCCCGCTGGTGGGGGAGCGGTCGGTCGACATGATCGACGTCTGGGACCCCGGTGAGGTGCTCCGCCTGATGCGGGACGAAGGGCTGGGGATGGGCGGCGGCGCGACCTACTTCCTCACCAGCCTGCTCGACCACCCCGACTTCACCCCCGAGCACCTCGCCCACATGCCCTTCATCGGGCTCGGCGGCTCCGCGGTGCCCGTCGCGGTCACCCGGCGGGCCACGGACCTCGGGATCAAGGTCTACCGGTCGTACGGCAGCACGGAGCACCCGTCGATCACGGGCTGCCCCGTCGACGATCCGGAGGAGAAGCGGCTGACCACCGACGGCCGGGTCATGGAAGGCGTCGAGATCCGACTCGACGAGGACGGGCAGATCCTCAGTCGCGGCCCCGACTGCTTCGTCGGCTACGTCGACGCCGAGCTGACCGCGTCCGTCTTCGACGACGACGGCTGGTACCACACCGGCGACGTCGGCGTGCTCGACGACGAGGGCTACCTCACGATCACCGATCGCATCTCCGACGTCATCATCCGGGGCGGCGAGAACATCAGCGCGGTGGAGATCGAGGAGCTGATGATGGGTCTCGACGACGTGGCCGAGGTGTGCGTCGTCGCCGAGCCCGACGAGCGCCTCGGCGAGCACGCGGCGGCCATCGTCCGGGTGCAGGAGGGCCGGGCCGCGCCCAGCATCCAGGCGGTGCGCGACCACCTGGCGGCGGCCGGCCTGGCCCGCCAGAAGTGGCCGGAAGCCGTCTACCAGGTCGACGAGCTCCCCCGGACGCCCTCGGGCAAGGTCCAGAAGTTCCGGCTCCGGGAGCAGCTCCGCTCGGGGCAGCTGGAGACGTCGACCCCATCTGACACGGGAGACAAGGGAGACCACGCATGACCGCATTGACCACCGAGCGCCTCGGCGACACCGTCGGCGCGGCCGTCGTCGGCGTCGACCGGGACCGGTTGGTGAACGACGACGACCTGCCCGCCCTGGTGCTCGAGGCGCTCGAGGCCAACGGCGTCCTCGTGTTCGAGGGCCTGCACGTCGACGATGCCGCCCAGGTGGCGTTCAGCCGGAAGCTGGGCCACGTCGAGGTGTTCCCGAACAGCGATCCCCCCGAGATCTTCCGGGTGACGCTCGATCCGTCCAAGAACCGGGCTGCGGCCTACCTCCGCGGCACCTTCGACTGGCACATCGACGGCTGCACCGACGACATCCCGATCATGGCGACGATCCTCAGCGCCCGCGCCGTCGCCACGTCCGGGGGCGAGACCGAGTTCGCCAGCTCGTACGCCGCCTACGAGGGCCTCTCGGCCCACGAGAAGGGGCGGGCCGACTCGATCCGCGTGGTGCACACCATCGAGGCCTCGCAGCGCAACGTGAACCCCGACCCCTCACCCGAGGAGCTGGCCGTGTGGCGGTCGCGCCCGGCGAAGGAGCACCCGCTGGTGTGGACGCACCGCTCCGGTCGGCGGTCGCTGGTCCTGGGAGCCACCGCGTCGCACGTCGTCGGCTGGGACCCCGACGAGTCGCGCGCCCTGCTGGACGACCTGCTGGACCGGTCGACGACTCCCGATCGCGTCTATCGCCACGAGTGGAAGGTGGGCGACATGGTCATCTGGGACAACCGGGGGGTGCTGCACCGTGCGCTGCCGTACGACCCGGACTCGCCGCGCGACATGCATCGCACCACGCTGGCCGGCGACGAGTCGATCCAGTGACGGCGGCCGACCCGCCTCGCCTCCCGCCCCTCCCCCCGGGGGAGTGGCCCGACGAGATGCGGGCCGCGCTGGCCGCGATCCGGCCGGAGAACCCCCGCCACCCGTTTCCCCCGAGGGACCCGAGCCGACCGAAGGGTCTCAACGTCCTGGGCACGCTCGCCCACCACCCGACCCTCGCCCAGGCGTTCCACACCTTCAACGGCCACATCCTCTTCGGCACGACGCTCTCGCCCCGCCAGCGCGAGCTGCTCGTGCTGCGCGTGGCTGCGATCCGCGACTCGACCTACGAGTGGCGCCAGCACGTCGTGCTGGCGGCCGACGCCGGCATCACCGACGAGGAGGTCGGCTGGCTCGCTGAGGGCCCCGACGCGCCGGGGTGGTCGCCGCTCGATGGGGCCATGGTCCGCGCCGTCGACGAGCTGATCGCCGACGCCACGATCACCGACGCCACCTGGGCGGTGCTCGCCGGATCGCTCGGCGCGCAGCAGCTGATGGACCTCGTCTTCACCGTGGGCGCCTACGACGTGCTCGCCATGGCGCTGCGATCCTTCGGCGTGCCGCTCGACGACGATCTCCGGGACCGACCGTAGGTACAATGATCTTCTCTTTCAGAGAGAAGAATGCTATCGTCAGGCAATCGGCCTGACCGGAGGACCACGACATGGCGCATTTCGCGAAACCAGCTGAAGGCAGCTGGACCGAGCACTACCCGGATCTGGGGACGGGCCCGGTCGACTACGAGGACTCGATCTCCCCCGAGTTCTACGAGCTCGAGCGCAAGGCCATCTTCAACAAGACCTGGTTGAACGTCGGGCGGGTCGAGGACGTCCCCCGTGCCGGCAGCTACTTCACCAGGGAGCTCGAGTGCGCCGGCACGTCGATCGTCGTGGTGCGGGACAAGAGCGGGGAGGTCCACGCCTTCCACAACATCTGCCGCCACCGGGGCAACAAGCTGGTGTGGAACGACTTCCCCCGTGAGGAGACCAGTGGCACGTGTCGGCAGTTCACCTGCAAGTACCACGGGTGGCGCTACGACCTCGAGGGCGCGCTGACCTTCGTCCAGCAGGAGTCGGAGTTCTTCGATCTCGACAAGGCCGACTACGGGCTGGCTCCGGTGCAGACCGAGGTGTGGGAAGGCTTCATCTTCGTGAACCTCGACCCCGACAACACCACCTCGGTGCGGGAGTACCTCGGCGACATGGGCGCCGGGCTCGAGGGCTACCCCTTCGGCGAGATGACCCAGGTCTACAAGTACCGGGCCCACGTCGGGAGCAACTGGAAGCTCTTCATCGACGCCTTCGCCGAGTTCTACCACGCGCCCGTCCTGCACGCGAAGCAGGCCACCGACGAGGAGTCGCGCAAGCTCCAGGGCTACGGCTACGAGGCGCTCGCCTACGAGATCGACGGCCCGCACAGCCAGGTCTCGTCCTGGGGCGGGATGTCGCCGCCCAAGGACCCCAGCATGGTCAAGCCGATCGAGAACGTGCTGCGCAGCGGGCTCTTCGGCCCCTGGGACCGTCCCGACATCGACGGGCTCGACCCGCTGCCCGAGGGCCTCAACCCGGCCAAGCACCAGGCGTGGGGCGTCGACTCCTACGTGCTCTTCCCCAACTTCATGCTGCTCGTGTGGGCGCCGGGCTGGTACCTCACGTACCACTACTGGCCGACCTCGTTCAACAGCCACATCTTCGAGGGCAACCTCTACTTCGTCCCCCCGAAGAACGCCACCGAGCGACTCCGGCAGGAGCTGGCCGCGGTCACCTTCAAGGAGTACGCGCTGCAGGACGGCAACACGCTCGAGGCGACCCAGTCGATGATCGAGTCGCGGGCGGTCACGAAGTTCCCCCTCGGCGACCAGGAGATCCTGCTCCGCCACCTCCACAAGACGGCCCGCCGGTACGTGGCCGACTTCCAGCAGCAGACCGAGACGCCGGTCGAGATCTCGGCCGCGTCGTGAGCGAGGAGCCCCGCATGACCTCCCGACTCCCCGTCGAGTTCGCCGATCTCGAGCCGTTCTCCGACTGGTGCCTCGCCTCCGAGGCCGAGCGCTACGCCAAGCGGCTGTCGAGCTCGATGGACGAGATGCAGGCGTTCTACGACGCCGCGTTCCCCCGGCTCGAGGCGGGCATGGCCTACCTCGACGCCCTCGAGCTCGACGCCCTCCCCGACGACGCGAGGCAGCTGCTCCTGCTCTTCTACTCGCTGATCAACGTGTCGTTCCCCGTCGAGGTGTGGCGTCAGCCCCGCGTGCCCGACAGCGGCGCCGCGGCGATGGACGCCGTGCTCGAACCGGCGGTCTGACGACCCGCATGAGGGTGCCTCTCACCGGCCGGGTGGCCGTCGTGACCGGCGGCGCGTCGGGCATCGGGCTCGGGATCGCGCGACGCCTCGCGCGGACGGCGCGCAGGTGGCCGTGTTCGACCTCCGAGGCGAGGACGCCGAGGCGGCGGCCGCCGAGATCGAGGCCGACGGCGGTCGGGCCATCGGTGTGGCCGTCGACGTCGCCGACCGGACGATGGTCGACGCGGGGGTCGAGCGGGTGCACCGTGACCTCGGGCCCGTCGACATCCTCGTCAACAACGCGGGCCGCGAGGGCTTTCAGCCGTTCCTCTCCATCAGCCAGGAGACCTGGGACGGGATCATCGCGGTGAACCTCACGGGCACGTTCCACTGCTGCCAGGCGATGCTGCCCGACATGGTCGCCGCCGGGTGGGGCCGCATCGTGAACATCTCGTCGTCGAGCACCCACGGTGGCCAGCCGCTGATGACGCACTACGTCGCGTCGAAGTCGGGCGTCGTGGGGCTCACCAAGTCGCTCGCCCTCGAGTTCGGCCCGGCGGGCATCACGGTCAACACGATCCCACCCGGGTTCATCGACACCCCGATGACCCGCCGCAGCGAGGCCAAGGGCCTCCTCGGTGAGGGCATCGATCACCACGCCGGCCTCACGCCGGTGCGCCGGGCCGGGCTCCCGGAGGACATCGCCGCAGCGACCTCGTTCCTCGTCTCCGAGGAGGCCTCGTACATCACCGGTCAGGTGATCGGGGTCAACGGCGGACGCAACACCTGAGGGTCTCCCCCTCGTCCGAGCGAAAGGAAGCTCCCGTGCGCATCGGCGTCATGGCCGGCCCCGAGCGGGGCCGCTACCGCACCAAGGTCGAGCGCCTCCTGGCTGATGTCCAGTGGGCGGAGGAGGCCGGACTGTCGTCGGTCTGGGTGCCTCAGATCCCCGACGACTTCGATGCCCTGACGGCCGCCGCGCTGATCGGCGCGCAGACGACGCGCATCGAGATCGGGACCGCGGTGGTGCCGGTGCAGCCGCGCCACCCGATCGCGCTGGCGCAGCAGGCGCTGTCGACGCAGAGCGTGTGCGAGGGTCGGCTGACCCTGGGTCTCGGCGTGTCGCACCACTGGGTGATCGACGAGATGCTCGGGCTGCCCTACGAGCGCCCGGCGGCGACGATGCGGGCCTATCTCGACGTGCTCGACCAGGCGCTCGCCGGGCCCGGGATGGTCGACGTCGAGAACGAGCTGTTCCGGGTGCACAACCCGCTCGACATCACCGACGTGACGCCCACGCCGGTGATGATCGCGGCTCTCGGTCCGATGATGCTGCGGCTCGCGGGGGAGCGCACCGACGGCACGATCCTCTGGCTGGCCGACGAGCGGGCGATCGGCTCGCACATCGCCCCCCTCATCACCCGTGCCGCGGAGGACGCGGGCCGTCGTCCCCCGCGGATCGTGGCCGGCGTGCCGGTCTGCCTGTGCGGCGACGACGAGGTCGAGGTCGCGGTCGAGCGGGCGAACCGGGTGCTGTCCGAGGCGGAGGTGTCGCCGAACTACCAGACGCTCCTCGACCGCGGCGATGCCCGATCCGTCGGCGACATCCTCGCGGCCGGCAGCGAGGCATCGATCGAGAAGCGCCTGCGGTCCTTCGGCGACGCCGGCACGACCGACGTCTCGGTGCGGGTGGTGCCGATCGGGGAGACGCGCGACGAGAAGCTGGCCTCGGCGCGGCGCACCCGCGAGTACCTTGCCTCGCTCGCCGGGTCGATCTGACCACCGTGGACGAGACCGAATCCCTGCGAGCCGCCCGGGCCGTGCGGCGTGCGGTGCTGGGCGACGAGTACGTCGACGCCGCGGAGGCCGATCCCGATCCCGCCGCGGCCGAGTTCCAGGACCACATCACGGCGACGGCCTGGGGCGTGTGGGCACGGGGCGGCCCGCTGTCCCTGCGTGATCGCAGCCTGCTGGTGATGGCCATGACCGCCGCGCTCGGGCGCATGCAGGAGTTCCGCCTGCATGCCGGCGCCAGCGCCCGGGCCGGCGTCACCGACGACGAAGTTGACGAGCTGATGTTCCAGATCGCGGCGTACTGCGGGGTGCCGGCCGCCGTCGCGGCGAGGCGGGAGGTCCGTTCCCTCCGTGAGGAGCGAGGCTCACCGTCGTGAGCGGCGAGACCGTCGGCCTCGTCGGCCTCGGCAACATGGGCGCGGCACTGGCGACGAACCTGGTGCAGGCGGGGCACGTCGTCGTGGCGTACGACTCGGCCGGGCCCGACCGCGCGCCTGAGGGGTCGACGTTCGTGGCCGGCGCCGACGAGGTGGCCCGGCAGGCCGAGGTGGTCGTGCTCAGCCTGCCCGACGGATCGGCGTCCGGCTCGGTGGCCGACCAGGTGATGAGCGCGGACGGTCGCCGCACCACCCATGTCGTCGACACGTCGACGGTCGGGGTGAGGGCGGCCGAGGCCACCGCGGCGCGGCTGGCCGACGGGGGGCTGGCCTACGTCGACGCCCCCGTGTCGGGCGGCGTGGCCGGCGCCCGGGCCCGCACGTTGGCGGTGATGTACGCCGGCACCGATGCCGCCTGTGCCCGCGTCGAGCCGGTGCTGGCCGGGCTCAGCGACCGCACCCGTCGGGTCGGTGACCGCCCGGGGATGGCGCAGGCCATGAAGCTGGCCAACAACTTCCTGTCGGCGACGGCGTTGGCCGCCACCAGCGAGGCGATCGCGTTCGGGCTGTCGGTCGGGCTCGACATGGCCACCATGCTCGAGGTGCTCGACGCGTCGAGCGGCCAGAGCGCCGCCACGCGCGACAAGTTCCCGAACCACGTGCTGACCGGACGCTACGCGAGCGGGTTCACCAACTCGCTGATGGCCAAGGACGTCCGGCTGTACCTCGACGAGGTGGCCGAGCGCGACGGCGTCGCATCGATCGGCGCGGTGACTGCGGCGGTGTGGGAACGGTTCGCGGCCACCGAGCCGGGCGCCGACTTCACCCGCATCTACCCGTTCGTGGCCGGCGATTGACGACCCCGTTCTGAAGGCCGGGCCTGGCGCGGCGCGCCAGCTCGGACCTTCAGATCGTGACGGGCCGCGTTCTGAAGGACCGGGGTGGCGCTGAGCGTCAGCTCGGGCCTTCGGATCGCGGCCGCTCCGGCAGGAACGGGTCAGGCGACGAGGTCGTGGCGGTGGATCTGGCCGCCTTCATCACGAAGCACACCGACTCGGTGACGGTGATGTCGGCGAGCGGATCGCCGGGGACGGCGATGATGTCGGCCAGCAGCCCTTCCTCTGGACGAACAGCCCGAGGTTGCGCACCGTCGTGAACCCGGCGCGAAGGGTGCGACGGCCGTTGGCCACGGCGCGCAGGGTGCGCAGGGCGGGGTCCTCCTGCACCGGGATCATCGGGCTGGCGTGGTTGGGCCCGCCCAGGAAGAGGTTGACCTCCATGTCCATCAGGCCGGGGAGGAGGGTGACGTCGCCGAGATCGATCTCGACCGCGTCCGCCGGCACCGAGTCCGGCGCGACCGCCACGATGCGATCGTCCTGGACGAGCAGGTCGCCCGGCTCGACCAGCTCGCCCCGGGCGACGTCGAGCATCCGGGCGCTGACGAGGTGGACGGGGGGCTGCGGCGCGCGGCGTCGGGGCATGACGGCTCCTTGGCAGGCGATAGCTGTGTTGCCATTCGTGCGATATGGCATTCAACATTCAGCGCGAGTGACGTTATCTCATCCGCTACACTCCTGCCCGTGGGTCCGGCTCCAGCGTCAGCTCCAGCTCCAGCACCGGCTCCGGCCCGTGCCCCGGCGGCCCAGCGTGACTGAGCTCGACGACGTCATTCGCCGGCACGGCTACCACGCCCTCCCGGTCAAGGAGGTCGTGGACGAGACCGACGACACCCGCTCGTTCGTGCTCGACGTCCCGAGCGAGCTGCGGGAGGACTTCGGCTACCGACCGGGGCAGTTCTGCTCGTTCCGCGTGCACGTCGACGGGGTCGAGCATGCCCGCTGCTACTCGATGTCGAGCGCACCCGACACCGACGACGACCTCACCGTCACGGTCAAGCGGGTTCCCGGTGGCCTGGTCTCGAACTGGCTCAACGACCACGTGGCCGCCGGCGACCTCCTGGAGGTCACGCGGCCGGCCGGCACGTTCTGCACGCGGCCGGTCGACCGCCCCGTCGTCGCCTTCTGCGGGGGCAGCGGCGTCACCCCGGTGATCTCGATCGCCAAGAGCGTGCTCGCCTCGTCGCCGAGATCGGTCCACCTCCTCTACGCCAACCGCGACCCCGGCGCCGTCATCTTCGGCGAGCAGATCTCGGCGCTGCGGGACCGGTATCCAGACCGCCTCGATCTCCGCCTCCACTTCGACTCCGAGGGCGGGTTCCTCGACGCCGCGGCCGTGGGCGAGTTCGTCGGCGGCCGGCTCGATGCCGATTTCTACATCTGCGGTCCCGCGCCGTTCATGGACCTGGTCGAGTCGACCCTGCTCGGCCTGGGGGTCGGGCCCGACGCCATCTTCATCGAGCGCTTCGTGACCCCCGGGCAGTCGGTGTCGCCACCTCCGACCGCGAGCCCCGACGAAGGGCGGCTGCCGGAGACGCTGGTGCTGATCCTCCGGGGCAAGCCGAACGAGATCCCGTACCGCGCCGGCGACACGGTGCTCGAGACGGCGCGCCGGGCGAGCCTGGCCGCGCCGTACTCGTGCGAGGCCGGCAACTGCGCCACCTGCATGGCTCTCGTGCGGGAGGGCAGCCTGACCATGCGGGCCAACAACGCCCTGACCCCGGACGAGGTGGAGGAAGGCTGGGTGCTGACCTGTCAGGCCCTGCCCACCAGTCCTTCGATCACCATCGAATACGAAGCGCTCTGAGGAACGGAGGACGCATGTCCACAACTGTCACCAAGCTCGGGCCGACGACCGGCGTCGAGATCGTGGGGCTGAAGGGGTCGATGCTGGCCGATCGCGCCGTGGCCGACGAGTGCCGGGAGGCGGTCGAGGAGCACGGCGTGGTGGTCTATCGCGAGGCGGACGTCGACGACGACCAGCTCGTCGCCTTCAGCCGCCTGCTCGGGGACGTCCTCCCCGTGCCCAGGGGTGCGGTGGACGGCCACCCGGAGGTGGCTCCGGTCACCCGGGACCGTTCGAAGGACGCCATGGCCGCCTACCGCGAGGGCACCTTCTTCTGGCACATCGACGGGGCCACCGACCTCGTCCCCAACAAGGCCACGCTGCTGACGGCGAGGGCGATCTCCGCCGACGACGAGGGTGACACCGAGTTCGCCAACACCTACGCGGCCTACGACGCCCTGCCCGACGTGGAGAAGGCCGAGCTGGCCGAGGTGCGGGTGGTGCACAGCTTCGCCGCCGCGCAGCTGCTGGTGCAGCCCGAGCCGTCGCCGGAGGAGCGCGCCGCGTGGGACCGCGTCCCGTCCCGGGAGCACCCGCTGGTGTGGACCCGCCGCAACGGCCGCCGGTCGCTGCTGATCGGCGCCACGGCGGGAGAGGTCGTGGGCCGATCGCCGGAGGAGGGCCGCGCCCTGCTCGACCGCCTGCTCGACTGGTCGACCCAGCCGCAGTTCGTGCTGCGTCACCGGTGGCGGCGCGGCGACCTCGTGGTCTGGGACAACACCGGCATGCTCCACCGGGCCCTGCCCTACAGCTCGGCCTCGCCCCGCCTCATGCACCGGACGACCATCGCCGGAGAGGAGGCCATCCGATGAGCGCCCCACGCGTCGCCATCGTCACCGGGGCCGGTTCGGGCATCGGGCGGGCCATCGCCACCCGGCTGGCCGAGGAGGGACTGACGGTCGCCGTCCTCGATCTGAACGAGGAGGCGGCCGAGACCGTCGCCGGTGAGCTGTCGGCGCGGGGGCTCGAGGCCGTGGCCTGCGGTGGGGTCGACGTGTCCGACCGGGCTCAGGTCGACGCCGCGGTCGACCGGATCCGCACCGAGGTGGGCCCCCCGCTCGTGCTCGTGAACAACGCCGGCGTCACCGGCTTCAAGAAGTTCATGGACATCACCGACGAGAAGTGGGACCGGATCATGGAGGTCAACCTCAACGGGCCCTTCTACTGCACCCAGGCCGTCGTGCCCGACATGATCGAGGCGGGCTGGGGCCGGATCGTCAACATCTCCTCGTCGAGCGCGCAGTCCGGGCAGCCGTACATGGTCCACTACGTGACGTCCAAGGCCGGGCTCATCGGGTTCACCAAGGCCGTCGCGCTCGAGCTCGCACCTCAGGGGATCACGGTCAACACCATCCCGCCCGGCTTCATCGACACGCCGATGCTGCGGGGCTCGGAGCAGCGCGGGCTGCTCGGTGGCACCGTCGACGACAACGCCGAGCGCACGCCGGTGCGGCGGGCCGGGACGCCGGAGGACATCGCCTACGCCTGCGCCTTCCTCGTCTCCGACGAGGCCAGCTACATCACGGGCCAGGTGATCGGCGTCAACGGCGGCCGCAACACCTGACGGACCGCTCACCTGCTGGACGCCGCCGATCCCGGCGGTAAACTTCGTTCTACATTTTCGATAGCTGTGTTCTCGGAGGACCCGTGCTCGAGATCGACGACCTCATCCTCATCAGCGTGGACGACCACATCATCGAGCCGCCCGACCTGTTCGTGCACCACCTCGCGGCCAAGTACCAGGACCGGGCCCCGAAGCTCGTCCGCAACGACGAGGGCTCCGACGTCTGGAAGTTCGGCGACGTGGTCATGGAGACCGCCGCGCTCAACGCCGTGGCCGGTCGTCCCAAGGAGGAGTACGGCCTCGAGCCCCAGAGCCTCGACGAGGTCCGGCCCGGCTGCTACGAGGTCGACGAGCGGGTCAAGGACATGGACGCCGGGGGCGTGCTGGCGTCGATGAACTTCCCGTCGTTCCCCACCTTCACGGCGCGCGTGTTCGCCACCGACGACCGCGACCTCTCGCTCGCCCTCGTGCGGGCCTACAACGACTGGCACATCGACGAGTGGTGCGGCGCCCATCCCGGCCGCTTCATCCCGATGGCCGTCCCGGCGATCTGGGACCCGCAGGCAGACGGCCGACGAGGTGCGGCGCACGGCGGCCAAGGGCTGCCACTCGCTCAGCTTCACCGAGAACCCCGCCGCGCTCGGCTACCCGAGCTTCCACGACGAGTACTGGGACCCGGTGTGGAAGGCGTGCTGCGACACCGGCACCGTGCTGTCGATCCACCTCGGCTCGTCGGGCCGGCTGTCGATCCCGGCGGTCGACTCGCCGCCGGACGTGATGATCACGCTGCAGCCGATGAACATCCAGTCGGCCGCGGCCGACCTGCTCTGGTCGCGGGTGCTGAAGAACTACCCCGACCTGCGCGGTCGCGCTGTCCGAGGGCGGCACCGGCTGGATCCCGTACTTCCTCGACCGCGTCGACCGCACCTTCGAGATGCACCGCGCGTGGACGCTGCAGGACTTCGGCGGCCGCCTCCCGTCGGAGGTGTTCCGCGAGCACTTCCTCACCTGCTTCATCAGCGACCCGGTGGGGGTCGAGATGCGCCACCGGATCGGCGTCGACAACATGGCCTGGGAGGCCGACTACCCGCACAGCGACTCGATGTGGCCGACCGCCCCCGAGGAGCTGCACGCGGTGTTCGCGGCCAACGACGTCCCCGACGTCGACATCAACAAGATGACCCACGAGAACGCCATGCGCTGGTACTCGTTCGATCCCTTCGTCCACGTGCCGAGGGAGGAGGCGACCGTCGGCGCGCTCCGACGCCGGGCCGAGGGCCACGACGTGTCGATCATGTCGCGCAGCACGCGGGTGCGCACCCCGGACGAGAAGCTCGAGGGCTTCCGCAAGCGGGCCCTCCGCGCCGTCGCTGCGGAGCGCTGACGGGTCAGCCGTGGGTGGGTGGCGTCGGCCCCTCGGCCGCGTGGGACCGCAGCCAGTCACCCAGCGCCGCGCCCGCGTCGAGCACGTGGGCCTCGGCGATGGTGCGGGCCGCCACGCCGTCGCCGTGGCCGATCGCCTCGAGCAGCGCCGCGTGCTCCGTCCGGGCCCGGCGCTCCTGTTCGGGGAACAGCTCGAAGTAGCTGCTCGGGCACCACCCGCGCGGCCTGGCGGAGGTAGGTAAGCAGTCGGGGAGAGCCCGACGCCCGGTTCAGGGCACGGTGGAACCGCCGGTTGGCGGCCACGACGTCGCCGGAGCCGTCGATGGCATCGGCCAGCTCGTGCAGCTCGGCCAGTTGCGGCGCGGTGATCCGGGCGGTCGCCCACTCGGCGGCCTTGCCGGCCAGCGCGGCCAGCACCGCGAAGTTGTCGACCGCATCCTCGGGCGTGAGCCCGATGACCGTGATGCCGCTGCGGGGCGTGACCGCTACCAGGCCCTCGTAGGAGAGCTCGAGCAGCGCCTCCCGCACCGGTGTCCGGCTGATGCCGAACTCCTGCGTGATCTCGTCGAGGTCGAGGCGGGTGCCCGGTCGCAGCCGTCCCGTGAGGATGCGGTCGCGCAGCTCGTTGGCGGCGCGGCCGCGGACCGTCCCACCGATGGACTTGAAATCTGACATATCACATTCTACATTTCAGAGACGGTCCACGGGCAAGGAGAACAAGATGAGCTCGGTCGAAGCAGATGTCGTTGGTCGGGTTCATGCAGGCCGGCAACGCCACGGTCTACGCCGGTTCGTGGCGCCATCCTGCCACCGAGCACGGATTCCTGACCGCGAGCTACTACCAGAAGCTCGGTCGCACGCTCGAAGAGGGCTGCTTCGACATGATGTTCTTCGACGACCGCCTGGCCATGCCCGGCATCTTCGGCGGATCGGTGGCCGAGGCGGTGCGCCACGGTGCCCGACCGGTGAAGCTCGACCTGAGCGTCGTGCTCGGGGTCATCGCCGCCGTCACCCGCTCGATCGGCCTCGGCGCCACCTACTCGACGACCTACTACTCGCCGTTCCACGTGGCCCGCACCTTCGCCACGCTCGATCACCTCACCGGCGGCCGGGCGGCCTGGAACGTGGTGACCTCGGTCAACGACAGCGAGGCCCAGAACTTCGGGGTCGAGCACGTGCTGGCCCACGACCGGCGCTACGACCGGGCCGACGAGTTCCTCGAGGCCGTCACCGGGCTCTGGGACAGCTGGGAGGACGACGCCCTCGTCCTCGACCGGGCCAACGGCATCTTCGCCGATCCGCGACAAGGTCCACGAGCTGGACTTCAAGGGCGAGTGGTTCGACGTGCGGGGCCCGCTCACCGTGCCGCGGTCACCCCAGGGCCGACCGGTGCTGCTGCAGGCCGGGTCGTCGGGTCGCGGCCGCGACTTCGCCGCCCGCTGGGCCGAGCTGATCTTCACCGGCGACCCGGGCATCGAGGTCGCCCGGGCCCACTACAAGGACCAGAAGGAGAAGCTCGCCGAGGCGGGTCGCGATCCCGACACGGTGAAGATGCTGCCGATGGCCTACACGGTCGTGGGGGAGTCCACCGCCCACGCGCAGGAGCGCGAGCAGGCGTTCCTCGAACGACTTCGTCGACCCGATGGCGTCGCTGACCCTGCTGTCCGAGCTGATGAACCACGACTTCTCCGACATGGCCCTCGACGACCCCATCACCGACGAGCTGATCGAGTCGGTCTCGGGCATCCGCGGCCTGGTGCAGAACCTCCGCGCCCACATCGGCGACGACATCACGCTGGCCGACCTGGCCGGCCATCGGGCGACGCTGCTGCAGGGCCCGAGGTTCGTCGGGACCGGGCCGGAGGTCGCCGATCAGATGGAGGAGTGGTTCACGACCGACGCGTGCGACGGCTTCGTCATCGCCGCCACCCATTCGCCGGGCGCCTACGAGGACGTGGTGCGGATGGTCGTCCCCGAGCTCCAGCGTCGAGGCGTCGTTCCGTGACCGCTACACCGGCGCCACCCTGCGCGAGAACCTCGGCCTCGCCCGCCCCGAGTGCGCGCCATGGCTGACGCTCCGGGACCGCTGCACGGGTTGCGGGTCATCGACGCGGCGACGCTCGTCGCCGGTCCCCTCGCCGCCACCAACCTCGGTGAGTTCGGCGCCGAGGTGATCAAGGTCGAGCAGCCCGGCGTCCGGTGATCCCGCTGCGCACCTGGGGCGACCGCAAGGACGGCATCGGGCTGGCCTGGAAGAGCGTCAGCCGCAACAAGCGCTGCGTCACCCTCGACCTGCGCCAGCCCGAGGGCCAGGAGCTGTTCCACCAGCTGCTCGACGTCAGCGACGTGCTCATCGTCGGCAATCGCCCGAGCGCGCTCGAGCGCTGGGGCCTCGACTACGAGTCGGTGCACGAGCGACACCCGCAGCTCGTGATGGTGCACGTCAGCGGCTACGGCGCGGGGCGGCCCGAACAGCGATCGGCCCGGGCTACGGCACGCTGGCCGAGGCCATGAGCGGGTTCGCCCAGGTCACCGGCGAGCCCGACGGGCCGCCGACCCTTCCGCCGTTCATGCTGGCCGACGGGGTGGCCGCCCAGGCCGCCACGTGGGCGGTGATGATGGCGCTCTACCACCGCGACCTGCGCGGCGGCGGGGGCCAGCTCATCGACATCAACCTCGATCGAGCCGCTGGCCCGGCTCATCGAGACGTCGACGCTCGCGTTCGACCAGCTCGGGATCATCCCCGGACGCGTCGGCAACCGCCTGCCGGCCAGCGCGCCCCGCAACGCCTACCGCACGTCCGACGACAGGTACCTGGCCATCTCGAGCGCGTCGCCGACCATCGCGGTGCGCGTGTACCGCGCCATCGGTCGACCCGACCTGGCCGACGATCCCGACTACGTCGACCCGGTGCGGCGCGAGGCGCACGGCGAGGAGGTCGACGACGCTGGTCGCGGCGTGGGTGGCGGAGCGCACCCTCGACGAGGCCATGAAGCTGTTCCTCGAGCGCGGAGGTGGCGGCCGCACCGATCTACGACGCCGAGCAGCTGCTCGAACGACGAGCACCTCGTCGCCCGGGGCACCTTCCTGCGGGTCGACGACCCGGACCTCGGGCCCGTCCGGGTCCAGGGCCCGGTCGCCCGCCTCACCGAGACACCGGGGTCGGTCGACCACCTCGGCGCGCTCCCTCGGTGCCGACAACGACGCCGTGTACGGCGACCTGCTCGGCATCGCACCCGACCGCCTCGACGCCCTCCGGGCGGCGAAGGTCATCTGATCCCCGACTGCTCGACCACGGAGGCCCACGTTGCACGCACCCCGAGCCCGACGATCGGAGCTGGCGACGCCGGCGAGCAGCGAGCGCATGTGCGAGAAGGCACCGGGCTCGGGTGCCGACCTGGTGTTCCTCGACCTCGAGGACGCCTGCGCGCCGGTCGTCAAGGAGTCGGCCCGGGCCATCGCGGTGGACGCGCTGACCGGCCAGGACTGGGGCCGGGTCGTGCGCGCGGTGCGGGTCAACGGCCTCGACACCCCCTGGTGCCACGGCGACGTGGTCGAGATCGTGACCGGCGCCCGTGACGCGCTCGACGTGATCATCGTGCCGAAGGCCCGCACGGCGCGGGACGTCTGGTGGTTCGACGTCCTGCTCACCCAGCTGGAGACCAAGCTCGGCATGGAGAAGCGGATCGGCCTCGAGGTGCTCATCGAGGAGGCCGAGGGCCTGTCCAACGCGGCCGAGATCGCTCGATCGAGCGATCGGCTCGAGGCGATCATCTTCGGGGCCGGTGACCTCTCGGCGTCGATGCACGCCCGGGTCGACGGCAACTTCGACCCCGTCGGCGACTATCCCGGCGACTTCTGGCACTTCGCCCGCGTGCAGATCCTGGCCGCGGCGCGCGGCGCCGGCATCGACGCCATCGACGCCCCGTACCCCGCCTACCAGGACCCCGACGGCTACCGGCGGGCCGCCACCCACGCCGGCCTGCTGGGCTACGACGGGAAGTGGGCCATCCACCCGAGCCAGGTGCCCATCGCCAACGAGGTCTTCGCGCCGACGGCCGCGGAGATCGCCGACGCCGAGGAGTCGATGGAGATCTACCGCAGGTCGGAGGCCGAGGGTGTCGGCGCCATCGGCCGGGACGGCAGGCTCGTCGACGCGGCCCACATGCGGCTGGCCGAGAACGTGCTGCACCGGGCCGCGTTGTCCCGTTCCGAGCATTCCGCATCATGAGCGGGCTGCCGTCCTACCGGGTGGTTCAGTGGGCTACGGGCAACATCGGGTCCCGTTCGCTGCGCGCCGTGATCGAGCATCCGCAGCTGTCGCTCGTCGGCCTCTGGGTGAGCTCGTCCGACAAGGCGGGCCGCGACGCCGGCGAGCTGTGCGGGCTCGGCCCGACGGGTGTGCTGGCCACCCGCGACCTCGACGAGATCCTCGCGCTCGAGCCCGACTGCGTGCTCTACATGCCCCAGGGGTGCGACATCGACGCCATCTGCCGGCTGCTCGAGTCCGGGGTGAACGTGGTGACCACCCGCGGCGAGTTCCACCACCCCGGGAGCATGGATCCGCAGGTGCGGGAGCGCGTCGAGGCCGCGTGCCGGGCCGGTGGGTCATCGATCCACAGCACCGGCATCAGCCCGGGGTTCATCTCCGAGGCCCTGCCGATCGTGCTGACGTCGATCCAGCGTCGGCTCGACCGGCTGCAGATCGCCGAGTTCGCCGATCTGTCGAGCCGTGACTCGCCCGACCTGCTGTTCAACCTCATGGGCTACGGGCAGCGAACGCGAGGCCTTCGACGCCGGGCGGTGGGCCCACGGGGCCGCGTCCTTCGGCCCGTCCCTCCGCCTGATCGCCGAGGCGGTCGGCCTCCCGTTGGACTCGGTCGAGTCGACGGGCGAGGTCGCCACCGCGACCCGCGACCTCGAGATCGCGGCGGGGGTGATCCCGGCCGGCACCGTGGCGGCCCAGCGCATGACGGTGTCGGGCCGTCGACACGGCGACGTGCTGCTCAGCTTCAGCGCCACGTGGTACTGCTCGACCGACATCGACGCCGACTGGGACCTTCGCGGGGGAGGATGGCGGGTGATCGTCGACGGGGACTGCCCGCTCGACCTCGAGATCCGCCTGGCCGTCCCCCTCGAGCGGATGGCCGAGACCACGCCCGGCTACACGGCCAACCGGGCCGTCAACGCCGTGCCCGTCGTGTGCCAGGCTTCGCCCGGCATCCGCACCACCGTCGACCTGCCGCAGGTCGTCGCCAACCTCAGTGCCGTCGAACCGGAGGGGAGACAACTGTGAGGCCGCTGCCCGAGCTCACGCCGTGGACGAGCTGGTTCTGGACCTCGGGCGCCGACGGCCGTTTGCGGATCCAGGGCTGCAACGACTGCGGCCAGCTCGTGCACCCGCCGGTGCCGATCTGCCCGACCTGTCGGAGCCGCTCGTCGGAGCCGAAGACGGTGTCGGGCCGGGCCACGATCGTCGGCTACACGGTGAACCAGCACCAGTGGCACCCGGACCTGCCGCCGCCGTACGTCATCGCGGTCGTGGCCCTGGCCGAGGATGCCAGCGTGCGGCTGACCACCAACATCGTCGGCTGCGAACCCGACGAGGTGCACATCGGCCAGCAGGTCGCCGTCCGGTTCGAGGAGGTCGACGACGTCTGGCTCCCGTTGTTCGAGCTGGCGGACGGTCCCGACACCGACCCGCTCGAGGACCCGAAGCGCCCGGTGCCGAGCGCCCCGGTGAGTGACGAGCGGTTCGAGCACCGGGCCGTGCTCTCCGGCGTGGGGCGGTCGGCCCTCGGTCGCCGGCTGATGGTCGACCCGCTGTCGTTGACGATCGACGCCTGCCTGAAGGCCGTCGCCGACGCGGGCCTGACCCTCGACGACATCGACGGCCTGTCCACCTACCCCGGTGCCGCCGGCATGGGCATGAGCGAGGGAGGCGTGACCGCGGTCGAGGAGGCGCTGCGCCTCCACCCCACGTGGACGAACGGCGGGGGCGACCTCCCCGGGCCCGGAGGCTCGGTCATCGCGGCGATGCTCGCCGTCTCGGCCGGCCTGTGCCGGCACGTGCTGTGCTTCCGCACCGTGTGGGAGTCGACCTACGCGACCCTGCGCCTCGGTGGTGGCGGAGGCGGTCGCGCATCCGGCTGGCAGCAGTGGCGGGCCCCCTTCGGTGCGCTGTCGGCCGCCAACTGGATCGGGGCCAACGCCAACCAGTACCTCCACCGCTACGGCGCCACGCGGGAGCTCCTCGGCCTCATCGCGCTCAACGGCCGGGCCAACGCCGCGCTGAACCCGGCCGCCATCTACCGGGACCCCATGACGATGGACGACTACATGAGCGCCCGACCCATCACCACACCGTTCGGTCTGTACGACTGCGACGTGCCCTGCGACGGCTCGATCGCCGTCATCGTGTCCGACGCGTCGGTCAGCGGGGACCTGCCGCGGCCGGCCATCCGGGTGGAGGCGGTCGGCACCCAGATCCTCGAGCGGGTGTCGTGGGACCAGGACACGATCACCCACGAGCCCCAGGTGCTGGGCCAGGCCGCCCACCTCTGGACCCGCACCAGCCTGCGCCCGAGCGACGTCGACCTCGCCCTGGTCTACGACGGCTTCACGTTCAACGCGGTGTCGTGGATCGAGGCGCTCGGGTTCTGCCCGCTCGGCGAAGCCCAGGACTGGCTCGACGGGGGTCGACGGATCGCGCTGGGGGGCGAGCTCCCGGTCAACCCGCACGGCGGGCAGCTCTCCGAAGGGCGCACGCACGGCTTCGGCTTCCTCTACGAGGCCATGACCCAGCTCCGCCACGAGGCCGGCGACCGCCAGGTCGAGGGCGCCCGCACCGCGGTCGTCACGAGCGGAGGTGGCACGCCGTCCGGGGTGCTGCTCCTGCAGCGCGACGGCGCCTGAGTCCGCCTCGCTGGCTCACCGGGCATTCTGAAGGCTCGGGCTGACGCGCGACGCCAGGCCCGGCCTTCAGGAAACGAGAGGGAGGCTTCTGAAGGCTCGGACTGGTGCGCGACGCCAGGCCCGGCCTTCAGAACACGGCGTCGGTCCTCGGTCGGATGTCGATGCGGGCTGCTACGGTCCCGCCGGTGTTCGATCTCAGCGGCCGGGTCGCGCTGGTCACGGGTGCTGGACAGGGCATCGGTGAGGGCATCACCGCCGCGCTCGCCGCTCAGGGCGCGGTCGTGGCGGTCAACGACCGCGACGCCGAGCGGGCGGAGGCCGCCTGCGAGCGGCTCCGTGCGGGCGGTGCCACCGCGGTCGCGGCCGCCTTCGACGTCACCGACCAGGCGGCGGTCGAGGGCGGCGTGCGCGCCGCCGAGCGGGCCCTGGGCGGCGGGATCGACATCCTCGTGAACAACGCCGGCGTGCCCGCGGGCATGGAGCTCCGCACGTTCCGCGACCTCGACCCCGACGACTGGCGGCGCTACGTCGACCTGAACCTCTACGGCTCGATGCACTGCACGAGGGCCGTCCTCGACGGGATGTGCGACCGGGGATGGGGCCGGGTCGTGCAGATCTCGTCGGGCGCCGGCCAGAGCGGGGTGGCGTTCGGCATCTCGCTCTACGGCGCCAGCAAGAGCGGCATCGAAGGCTTCATCCGCCATCTCTCGCAGGAGGTCGCCCGGTCCGGCGTCACCGCCAACAGCCTGGCGCTCGGGCTGATGGACAACGCCGGTGGAGGCGACGAGTCGGCGTTGCAGCGACTGGCCCGATCGGTGCCGGTCGGGCGGTTGGGCGCACCGGCCGACGTCGGCGCCGCGGTCGTGTTCCTGGCGTCGGACGAGGCCGCGTGGCTGACCGGCCAGACCGTGCACCTCGACGGCGGCGCCACCACCACCTGACCGCCCGCCGCCTGATCGAGCGACACCCGACGGCCTCCGGCGGCCGGTTCGTGCGAGCATGCCCAGGTGAGCGCCCGGGTGAGGAGACGCAGGCTGTTCGCGGCCGGCCTCGCGTTGATCCTGGTGATCACCCTGGTCCGGGCGGTGACGCGGTCGAGCGAAGACCGCAGCGATGTCGCCGCCGGATCGTCGGCGACCTCGGAGCCGCTCGCCACCGATGACACCGCCACGACCGAGCCCGCGCCGGCCGACAGCACGGTGCCGGACGGACCGATCGTCCCGCCTCCGGGGCCACCGACCCCCGACCGCACCATGTCGTTGCTGAAGAGCGTGGGCGGTGACATCTCGCCCAAGTCCGTCGTGGCGTCGGGTCGGGGTCAGATCTTCGCCGAGAACATGATGTACAACCACTCGATCACGGTCTACGGCAGCGACGGCGAGCTGCTGAAGACCATTCCCGACACGGTCGACCTGGCCGCGTTCGGGCATCCCGAGTACACGGGCGGCAGCTACCAGGGCGCGCCGGTCGAGGCCGCGTTCACTCCCGACGGCCGCTACGCCTACGTGTCGAACTACGCCATGTACGGCAAGGGCTTCGGGCCCGAGGGCACCGACTCGTGCACGGCGTCGTCGAAGATCGACAGCAGCTTCCTCTACCGGGTCGACACGCAGACGCTGGCCATCGACCAGGTGATCGGCGTGGGTCGGGTGCCCAAGTACGTCGCCGTCACGCCCGACGGCAGCACGGTCCTCGTCAGCAACTGGTGCTCGATGGACCTGAGCGTGGTGGACACCGCGACGGCCAAGGAGGTGAAGCGGATCCCGCTCGGCCCGCACCCACGTGGCATCGCGGTGGCGGCCGACGGCTCGGTCGCCTACGTGGCGATCATGGGCGGCAGCGACGTGGCCAAGATCGCCCTGCCCGACCTGTCGGTGGGCTGGATCCGTGGCGTCGGCGGCGCACCCCGGCACCTCGTGCTGACCCCCGACGGTGCGCACGTTGCTGGCCACGCTCAACCGGGACGGCAAGGTGGCCAAGATCGACACCGCCACCGGCCGGGTCGTCGCCCGGGTCAGCACCGGGCCAGGCGCCGCGGAGCATGGCGATCTCGACCGACGGCCTGTCGATCTACGTCGTCAACTACGAGTCGAGCACGGTGAGCAAGATCCGCATCGCCGACATGAAGGAGATGCAGACGCTGCCCACCCAGCACCATCCGATCGGCATCACCTACGACGCCCACACCGGCAACGTGTGGGTGGCCTGCTACGTGGGGACGGTCATGGTGTTCGCCGATCGCTGAGCACGGCACCCGTACACTCAGCCCGGTGACGTTCGCCGCGACGGATCTGTTCTACCTGCGGGAGCAGATGGCGATCTCACTCGGGCTTCCACATCGTGTTCTCGTGCCTCGGCATCGGGCTGCCCTTCCTGCTGCTCATCGCCGAGTGGCGCCTCATCCGCACCGGCGACCAGGTGTACGCGGTGCTGGCGCGGCGATGGGCCAAGGCGGTCGGGGTGCTGTTCGCGGTCGGCGCCGTCTCGGGCACCATCCTGAGCTTCGAGTTCGGCATCCTGTGGCCGCAGTGGATGGCGAACTGGGGCGAGGTGTTCGGCGTGGCGTTCGCCATCGAGGGCGTCGGCTTCTTCACCGAGGCCGTCTTCATCGCCATCTACCTGTTCAGCTTCGACCGCTTCCCTCCGAAGCGGCACTTCCTCGTCGGCGTCCCGATCGCCATCTCGGGCATCGCCGCCGCGCTGTTCGTGATGTCGGTGAACTCGTGGATGAACGACCCCACCGGCTTCACCCTCGACGCCGACGGCAAGCCCACCGACATCGACCCGTGGAAGGCGATCTTCGGCAACGGCACCACCATGCTCGAGTTCCAGCACATGCTGTGGGCCGCCTTCATCGTCACCGGGTTCCTCGTGGCCATGATCTACGGGGTCAAGCTGCTGCGGGGCGACCGGCGCCGGTACTACCGCATCGCGTTCACCATCTCGTTCGCCTTCGGGTCCGTGTTCGTGCCGGTGCAGCTGGTCTCGGGCGACTCGATGGCCCGCCACGTGGCCGACACGCAGCCGACCAAGCTGGCCGCGGCCGAGGGGCTGAACCAGACCGAGACGAACGCACCCGAGTCGCTCGGTGGCGTCTACTACGACGGCGAGCTGCACGGGGCCATCGAGATCCCCGACCTGCTGTCGCTCCTGGTGGGGCGCAGCGCGAGCACGGAGGTGCAGGGCCTCGACGCGGTCCCGCCGGACGACCGGCCGCCGGTCAACCTGGTGCACCTGGCGTTCGACGCCATGGTCGGCATCGCCACCGCGCTCGCGGTCCTCGCCGCCTGGTTCGCGTGGGTGTGGATCCGGCGCCGGCGCCTGCCCCGCACCCGCTGGTTCTACCGGTTCGCGGTGGCGGCGGGCCCCGGCGCGGTGCTCGCCCTCTGGGCCGGGTGGATCGTGACCGAGGTCGGCCGCCAACCGTGGATCGTCTACAACATCATGCGGGTGTCGGAGGCGGCCTCCACCGCCAACGGCCTGCAGTGGGGGCTGTTCCTGGTGATCCTCGTCTACACCGGGCTGATCGTCGCCCTGATCGGCGTGCTGCGGACGCTCGTGCGGGCCGAGCTGCCCGGCGATCTCGTCGACGACTGCGATGACGAGGTGGGCGGACCGGGCCGTGCGGTGGCGGTGTCGGCCTGATGCTGGTCGACACCGTGCTCGTCGTGCTGTTCATCGGCATCACCGCCTACGCCGTGCTGGGCGGGGCCGACTTCGGCGCCGGCTTCTGGGACCTCGTCGCCGGAGGGCCCGAGAAGGGGCGCTCGCAGCGGGTGCTCATCGAGAAGGCCATCGGGCCGGTCTGGGAGACCAACCACGTGTGGTTGATCTTCGTGCTGGTCGTGCTGTGGACGTGCTTCCCGGTGGCCTACTCGTCCGATCGCGTCGACCCTGTACATCCCGCTCACCCTCGCCGCCGATCGGCATCATCCTGCGCGGCGCCGGGTTCGCCATGCGCAAGCTCGTCGACCCCCTCCGACTGCAGCGGCTCTACGGCGGCGCCTTCGCGCTGTCGTCGCTCATCACCCCGTTCTTCCTCGGAGCGGTGGCCGGCGCGGTCGCGTCGGGGCGCATCCCGGTCGGCAACGCGGCCGGTGACCCGGTCACGAGCTGGCTGAACCCCACTGGGGTGCTCGGGGGCGTGCTCGCCGTGGTGGTCTGCGGGTTCATCGCCGCGGTGTTCCTCACGGCCGACGCCGACCGGCGGGGCGAGCACGACCTGTCCGAGGCGTTCCGCCGCCGCGCCCTCGTCATGGGCGTGGTCACCGGGGCCGTCGCCCTCGTGGGCATCCTCGTGCTGCGCTCGGACGCCCAGCACCTGGCCGACGAGCTGCTCACCGGGCGGGCCCTGCCGCTGGTGGTGCTGTCGGGTGTCGGTGGCGTGGCGACGATGGCTCTGCTGTGGACCCGCCACTTCGCGTGGGCCCGCATCGCCGCGGCCGCGGCCGTGGCCTCGATCGTCTGGGGCTGGGGGGCGGGGCAGTACCCCTACATGCTGGAGGACACCCTCACCGTGCAGCAGGCGGCGGCGTCGGACGCCACGTTGATCGCCACGCTCGTGGGCCTGGGGATCGGTGCCCTCGTGCTCATCCCGTCGTTCATCCTGCTGTACACGCTCAACCTGCGCGACGCCCTCGAGGAGGAGTCCGCCCTCGAGGAGAGCGCCGGCATCCAGCGCGCCTGACCGCGACCCTCAGCGGGTGTGGACCTCGGCCTGCCAGCGCCCGGTGACCTGGTCGGGGGCCAGGATGGCGGCCGCCTCGACCAGCCAGTCGACGATCTCGGCCAGGTCCGAGGACCGGGCGTCGTCGTTGTCGCCGCTCGGCGACCACGGTGAGCACCAGTCCCCGCCGGGCGTGGTCGGTGACGACCTTCCAGTGCTCGGGCACCGCGAGCCCGCCGTCGCGCAGCTGGCGCACGGCGAACCGGCCGGCCGGGTGCTCGAGCCCGACCGATGCCGGCTCGGGGCCGTGTCGCCCGAGCCGCCCGGGCACCCACGTGCCCTCGATGGTGACGGCTCGGCGCCGGCCGAAGATGTTCGAGCGGGGACGGTGGTGGGGTCGGGGCCAGGTCGGCCATCGACGGGTCGGGATCGTCCTCGGGTCGGGGACGGATGTTGACCCAGCCGTTGCCGGCCCGGTCGATCGAGCGCATCTCGTCGAGCAGCTCGCCGGTGGACTCGTTGCCGGTGCCGGCGACGAAGTCGACGAGGTGCATCTGCCACGGTCATGCCTCGTCGAGCCAGACCGGTGCCCGGTCGAGCAGGTAGCTCGACACGTCGTGGCAACGGTCGAGGATGTCGCAGAGCTGCTCCTGGCCGAGGAAGATGCGGTCGAGGCCGACCTCGACCCTCGACACGATGGTGAGGCTGCGCTCGGCCGCGTCGGTGACCGCCGCGAACGAGTCGATGGCCGACACCTCGAGGGGCAGGTCGGGACCGCCGATGCCGGCCAGCTCGGTGGCCAGCACCAGCAGGTCGGGCCCCTTGGGCAGCGGGGGGAGCACCCAGGTGAAGGCCAGCGGGAAGGTGAAGCCCTCGGGCGGGTCGCTGCCCTCGGGCAGCTCGAGCATGCGGTCCTCGAACATCAGCAGCGTGCGGGGGTCGACCTCGAGGGCGAGGTGCAGGTCGAGCGGGCCACCGCACGCATCCTCGGGGTGCAGGTCGACCTCCCAGGCCTGGCGCAGCGAGTAGGTCTCGACGAAGTGCCGTTCGTCGTGCACGTGGAACTGGTGGTCGACCGCGTGGTCCTTCAGATCGGCGACGAAGCCGGCGACGTCGATGACGGCCAAGGATGCTGCTCCTGAGGTGGCAGAGAGGTTGGGTCCCAAGCCTGCCACGGCGCGGCCCGGTGCGGCTACCGTCGCCGCATCGTGGACGACTCCAGCCTGCAGGACCTGCTCGACGACACTGCCGACGGCCATCGGCCGGGTGCTCGGCGATCTCGACGACTGGGGCCTGGCCGGCACCCGGGCCGGCCAGTACCGCAGCGACCTGGCCGCCGACGCCGCCGCTCTCGACGTGCTCGAGCGGGCCGGCGTCGGGGTGCTGAGCGAGGAGTCCGGCCGGCACCGCCCCGACGCCGAGATCACGGTGGTGGTCGACCCGCTCGACGGCTCGACCAACGCCTCGCGCGCGCATCCCGTGGTACGCCACCAGCCTGTGCGCGGTCGATGCCGACGGTGCCCGGGCCGCGCTGGTGGTGAACCTGGTGTCGGGGGAGCGGTTCGCCGCCGTGCGCGGTGGGGGAGCGACCCGCAACGGGGTGCCCGTGACCCCGAGCGGGGCCTCGGTGCTCGCGCGAGTCGCTCGTCGGGCTGTCGGGCTACCCACCCAGGCACCTCGGCTGGAAGCAGTTCCGGGCGCTCGGCGCCGCCGCCCTCGACCTGTGCGCGGTGGCGACCGGCGTGCTCGACGGCTACCTCGACTGCAGCTGGAACGCCCACGGCTCGTGGGACTACCTGGGCGGCATGCTGGTGTGCCTCGAGGCCGGGGCGTCGGTGGTCGATGCCGAGGGGCGCGAGCTGGTGGTGCTCGACCACGAGGCTCGCCGCACCCCGATCGCGGCCGCCACCCCGGCCCTGCTCGACGACTGGTCAGCTGCACGCGCCACCTTCGCGACCCCCTCGTAGGCTGTTCCGATGCCCGAGTCCGTCCACCGGTTGCTGCTGCGACTGTTCCGCCAGGCCCCACCGTGGCTGCGCCGCCGCTTCGTGCGCCTGATCGCCCCGTCGTTCACCGTCGGGTGCGATCTGCCACATCGAGCGGGCGGACGGCACCGTGCTGCTCGTGCGGCAGGCCTACCGCAACAGCTGGGGCATCCCCGGCGGCCTGCTGCAGCGGGGCGAGTCGCCGGCCGACGCGGCCCGGCGGGAGGTGTTCGAGGAGGTCGGCCTGCGCATCGACCTCATCGGCGAGCCGGCCGTCGTGGTCGACGCCGACCCGCAGCGCATCGACGTGGTCTTCCGGGCCCGTCCGGCCGACGAGGCCGACGCCGATCTGGCCCGGCCCTGCTCACCCGAGATCGACGAGGTGCGGTGGTTCCCCGCCGACCAGCTGCCCGACCTGCAGTTCGAGACGTCGCACGCCCTGGTTTCCCTGGCTCGCTCGGCCCGGTCCCCGCAGGCCCGCCCGCTCTAGCTCGGGACGGAGCGGACGATTCGCCGCGGAGGGCTCAGCCCCCGGCTTCGGTGATGGCTCGCCGCACCAGCACCTGGGCGAGGTGGGTGCGGTACTCGACCGAGGCGTTGATGTCCGCCTGGGGCTCGGCGTCGTCGGCCGCGTGGGCGGCGGCATCGGCGGCCGACGCTCCGGCGGCCATGGCGTCGACCACGCCCTGGGCGAAGATCGGCGTCGAGCCCATGTTCACCAGACCGACGCCGGACGAGCCGTTGTTGCGCACCAGCGCCACGCCGACGATGGCCCAGTCCTGGGCCCGCCGGTTGAACTTCTGGAACGACCACCCGGCTCCGCCCACCTTGGGCACGCGGATCTCGGTGAGCAGCTCGTCAGGCGCCAGCGCGGACTCGAGGAAGCCCCGGTAGAAGTCGGACGAGGCGATCTCCCGGGTGCCGTTGGGGCCCTGCGCCACCATGGTTCCGCCGAGGGCGAGCACCACCGCCGGCAGGTCCGACGCCGGGTCGGCGTGGGCGATCGAGCCGCCGATGGTGCCGCGGTGGCGCACCTGCGGGTCGCCGACGTGGCCGGCGGCGTGGGCGAGGATCGGCGCCTCGGCCTGGAGCAGGTCGGAGGTCTCGAGGTCGCGATGGCGGGTCAGCGCGCCGATGGCGACGTGGTCGCCGCCGTCGCGGACGTAGGACAGGTCGGTCAGCCGACCGACGTCGATGAGCATCGACGGCGAGGCCAGGCGCAGCTTCATGAGCGGCAGCAGCGAGTGGCCGCCGGCGAGGAGCTTGGCTTCGTCGCCGTGCTCGGCGAGCAGGGCGATGGCCTGCTCGGCCGAGTCGGCCCGCTGGTAGTCGAACGCAGCCGGGATCATCGGTTCACTCCTGCCTTGTCGGTGGCCTGCCGGATGGCCGACCACACGGTCTCGGGCGATGCGGGCATGGCCACGTCGGTGACGCCGAGGTGGGCGAGGGCGTCGACCACCGCGTTGATCACCGCCGGGGCGGCGCCGATGGTGCCGGCCTCGCCGATGCCCTTGACCCCGAGCGGGTTGGTCGGGCTCGGCGTGATCGTCGAGCCGGTGGTGATGGACGGGCACGTCGCTGGCCGCCGGGACCAGGTAGTCGGCCAGGCTGCACGTGGTGAGGTTGCCGTCGTCGTCGTAGACGGCCTCCTCGTAGAGCGCCTGGGCCAGGCCCTGGATCACCCCGCCGTGCACCTGGCCCTCGACGATGAGCGGGTTGATCTGGTTGCCGCAGTCGTCGACCGCGACGTACTTCAGCACGTCGACGGCGCCGGTCTCCTCGTCGACCTCGACCACGCAGATGTGCGTGCCGAACGGCCAGGAGAAGTTGGGCGGGTCGTAGGTGACGTGGGCCTCGAGGTTGGGCTCCATGCCGTCGGGCAGGTCGTGCGCGGTGAAGGCCTCGAACGCCACCGCGGCGAGCGGCATGGCGTGGTCGGGCGAGCCCCGCACCGTGAACGAGCCCTGCTCGAACTCGAGGTCCTCCTCGGCCGCCTCCATCTGGTGGGCGGCGATGGCCCGGGCCTTGTCGAGCACCTTGTCGAGGGCCATCGAGATGGCGACGCCGCCGACCGCGAGCGAGCGCGAGCCGTAGGTGTCGAGCCCGAGCGGGCTGAGCGCGGTGTCGGAGTGCAGCACCTCGACGTCGGCCGGGTCGACGCCCAGCCGGTCGGCCACGATCATCGACCACGAGGTCTCGTGGCCCTGGCCGTGGGGCGTGGCACCGCTGACGACCTGCACCTTGTTGGTCGGCGTGATGCGGACGGTGGCCGACTCCCAGCCGCCGGCGGTGTAGTTCAGCGACGCCAGCACCCGCGACGGCGCCAGGCCGCACATCTCGAAGTAGGACGACACGCCGATGCCGAGGTGGGACGTGCCACCGGCTGCGCGCCGCGCGCTGCTGCTCGGCGCGCAACGCGTCGTAGCCGACCATGTCGAGGGCCTTGTCGAGCGCAGCCTCGTGATCGCCCGAGTCGTAGACCAGACCGGTGAAGGCGGTGTAGGGGAACTGCTCCTTCTTGATGAAGTTGCGGCGGCGCAGCTCGACCGGGTCGATGCCGGTGACCTGGGCGAGGCGGTCCATGGCCCGCTCGATGGCGTAGGTGGCCTCGGGCCGGCCGGCGCCGCGGTACGCGTCGGTCGGCGTCATGGTGGTGTACACGCCGGTGCAGGTGAACGAGTAGGCCTCGGGCAGGTCGTAGACCCCGGCGTAGAGGAACGCCCCCAGCAGCGGTACGCCGGCGGTGATGAGCATCTGGTAGCCGCCCATGTCGGCGGTGAGGTTCACCCGGATGCCGGTGAGCTTGCCGTCGCCGTCGGCGGCCAGCTCGATCTCCTGGATCTGGCCTCGGCCCTGCACGGTGGACTGGGTGCCCTCGGTGCGCTCCTCGACCCAGCGCACCGGCACGCGGTGCTTGGCGGCCAGCGCCAGGCACAGCAGCTCCTCGGCGTAGACCTCGAGCTTCGAGCCGAAGCCGCCGCCCACCGACGGTGCCACCACCCGCAGCTGGTGCTCGGGCATTCCGAGGGTGATGGAGGCCATCACCTTCAGGATGTGGGGGATCTGGGTGGCGCTGTACAGCGTCATGTCGCCGCCGAAGGGCTGGGGGACGGCCGCGACGGCCCGAGGCTCCATGGCCATGGCGATGAGGCGCTGCTGCACGAAGCGCTCCTTCACCGTGTACGTGGCGTCGGCGAAGGCCTGGGCCAACGCCTCGTCGCCGATCTTCAGCTCCCACGTGTAGGCCGAGTTGGTGCCGAGCTCCTCGTGCACCAGCACGCGGTCGCTGAGGGCGTCTTCGAGGTCGACCACGGCAGGCAGCGGGTCGTAGTCGACGACGATGGCCTCGAGCGCGTCGCGGGCCTGGGCGTCGCTCTCGGCCAGCACCGCCACGACACCGTCGCCGACGTAGTTCACCGTGCCGGTGGCCAGCGGGTAGTGGGGCGGGTTCTTCATGTCCTCGGTGACGACCCAGGCCGACGGCATCGGGTTGGCCCAGCTGTCGGCGAGGTCCTCGCCGGTGTAGGCCGCGACCACGCCGGGGAGGGCGAGCGCGGCCGACACGTCGATCGAGGTGATGCGGGCGTGGGCGTACCGGGCTGCGCAGCACGGCGAGGTGCAGGGCGCCCGGGATCGGGAGGTCGGCGGTGTACTTCGCCTCGCCGGTGAGCAGCGGCGCGTCCTCACGCCGCACCATGCGGGTGCCGATGTGGGGAGCGGTGGGGGTCGGGGTGTCGGTGGTGGTCATGCGTTGACCTCCACGGTCGAGCCGTTCTGTTCGGCCGCACAGGTCAACACCGCCTTCACGATGTTGTGGTAGCCGGTGCAGCGGCAGAGGTTGCCCTCGAGCCCGAGGCGCACCTCCTGCTCGGTGGGCGTCGGGTTCTCGTTGAGGAAGCCCACCGACGCCATGACCATGCCGGGCGTGCAGTACCCGCACTGGAGGCCGTGGCACTGGCGGAAGGCCTCCTGCATCGGGTGCAGGGTCTCGCCGTCGGCCAGGCCCTCGATGGTGGTGATCTCCTGGCCGTCGGCCTGCACCGCGAGCATGGTGCACGACTTCACCGACTCGCCGTTCACGTGGAGCGTGCACGCGCCGCACGACGACGTGTCGCAGCCGATGTTGGTGCCGGTGAGGCCCAGGTCGTCGCGCACGTAGTGGACCAGCAGCGTGCGAGGTTCGACCTCGTCGCTGTGGGACACCCCGTTCACCGTCGTCGAGATACGCATCCGACACCCCCCGGTGGGTTCGATCACTAGTGGTGGTCGCACCTTATGCACTTCTCGCTGACCGTGCCGCGCCGACGATCGACGTTTTCCTACACTGCATCGCCATGGCGTTCTCCGGGTGGTCGATGGCGGCGATCGACTTCTTCGACGGGCTCGAGGAGGACAACTCCCGCGAGTACTGGCTGGCCCACAAGGCGGTGTACGACGACGAGGTGAAGGCGCCGATGGAGGAGCTGCTCGCCGAGCTGGCCGGTGAGTTCGGCGAGAGCAAGATCTTCCGCCCGAACCGGGACGTGCGCTTCAGCAACGACAAGTCGCCCTACAAGACCAACATCGCCGCGACCCTCGGTGGGGGCGGCTACGTCTCGCTGTCGGGGGCCGGCCTCGGTGTCGGAACCGGCATGTACTGGATGGCCCCCGACCAGCTCGAGCGGTTCCGGGCCGCCATCGACGACGACCGCACCGGCGCCGAGCTCGAGGCGCTCGCGGCCGAGCGGCGCCAAGCCGGCGTCGACGTGTCCGCCCACGAGTCGCTCAAGACCGCCCCCCGGGGCTATGCCAAGGACCATCCCCGTATCGAGCTGCTCAGGCTGAAGGGCCTGATCACGTGGCGGGAGTGGCCGGTCGCTCCGTGGCTCGCCACCCGCAAGGCCAAGACGCGCGTCGTCGACTTCCTCCGCGGCTCGCGCCCGATCCTCGAGTGGCTCGACACCAACGTCGGCCCCAGCACGCTCCCGGACCCCGGCCGGCGCTGATCCTGGCTGGTCCCGCATCCCGGACGAGTAGCCTGGCCCGCTTCCCGGGCGCTTAGCTCAGCTGGCTAGAGCACCTCCCTTACAAGGAGGGGGTCGGGGGTTCGAGTCCCTCAGCGCCCACTCGCTGTCAGAAACACAACGTTTGCCCCAGGTCAGGGCCCAGATCGCGTGTCCGATCGCCCGGGTATGTTCGTCTTCTCTTTCAAACCGCGTCCGTCCTTGCCGCGGTCTTCACGGCTCAGCCTCGAGCACCCGCTCCGCGAGCTGGCCGAGCCAGACGCTCGTTTGTCGCCCCGGGGAATGCGCAGGCTCTCGGGGCGAGGACTCTGCTCAAGACACTGTTGGATCTCACCATCGCGCCGCTCAGCGTCTGCAACCAGTGGGCAGCCCCGCGAGGGTCGGTCAGGGTTTGCGCGCTTGAATGATCCAAGTTGCGGATTGGTAGGAGACCCCGTGCTCGCCGGCGTGCTCGGCGATCGTCGCGCGCAGGGCTGCGAGGGCAGCTTCTTGGTCGGCTTCGTCGAGACCCTCGCGCATCCAGCCGGTGAGTGCGCTGACGAAGTCGAACGCGTCGTCTTGGTCCGGGCCGAAGCTCATCGGTTCTTGCAGGCCTTCGAGGGAAATGCCGGCGAAGCCTGCGCCGCCGAGAATGGCCCGGACACGATCGGGTTCGGCGAGCGCGAACGGGCTGGGGGCATCGGGGGGTGGGGTCGGGAGGTCGCGGCCGACGGCCATGGCCGAGCGGAACTCGGTGAGCCACTCGTTGTCGCTGACGCTTTGCCAGGTGAGGAGCGTGAGTCGGCCTCCGGGCCGCAACGCGCGGTGGAGGTTGGCGAATGCCGCTCGTGGATCACCGAAGAACATCGAACCCATGCGGGAGATCACCACGTCGAAAGCAGCGTCCTCGAATGGGTGGATCTGCGCATCGGCGTGTCGGAACTCGACGTTGTCGAGCCCTTCGCTCGTCGCGGTCTCGCCGGCAAGTGCGATCATCTGCGATGACAGGTCGACGCCGAGCGCAGAGCCCTTCGTGGCGACCCGTGCCGCGTCGCGGGTGGCTTGTCCGGTGCCGCAGCCGACGTCGAGGACCAGGTCGCGTTCGGTTATCGCTGCCGCAGTGAGGAACGGACCGTGAGACCTCGCGAGGGTCTCGTCGAAGTGTCGGGCTTGGGCGGTCCAGAAGGCGCCTTCGTCGCCGTCCCATGCGCCGACCTGGCGGGCGTTCGACGGGTCGGCGACGAGGGATTGGTGCGTATCCATCGCGGTCTCCGTTTCACCTTGCACCGTCGTGCACGGGTGCGAGGGCGTTGCTACGCCACCCTCGTGCTCCACCGTCATTGGTCGGTGCGGTAGATCTCGTCGAAGTGGTGCCAGTCAGGTTCGCCATCCACCACTTCGCGGAAGCGCTCGGCGAACGCCTGGGTCTCGGGCCGTGAGTTGTTGCGGGCGGCCTCGTCGGCGGCGGACACGTCCGGATCGGTCACGCCGAACTCGGCGATGATCACGTACCGACCGAACTCCTCTCGGTCGGCGAGGACGCGCTGGCCCATGTAGCCCATGATGTCGCTCGTCGCCTGGTTGAGATCCCACTCGGCGAGCAACTCGAGGAGCCGTGTCGGGTCGGTGCAGCGCACCGTGATCATCTGGCTGAAGTTGCGGTTCACGTGGTATCTCCTCGACGTTGCGCGACGACGCGCCGCTGGTGCTCCGACATGCCATCCAGGTCGAACGTGCCGACCGAACCCCCTTCGATCGCGTCGAGCGACTTCGTTGGCATCTGGAGCAAGTCGCGCACCTCCCCGACGGGGCGATCCGCGAACTCGAAGTAGTCGACGTCGAACAGATCGACACCGTACTGGTCGCACACGACCATGCCCCGTCGGATGGCGTCCGCGACCCGGTGGTTCATGCCGGGCGCTCGGAGGCTGCGTTCCCGCACATCTCGGTCGAAGAATCCTGCGCTTGAGATGTAGCCGGTCTCGAACAACCCGACGAGCGTCGCGAGCCACGCGAAGCCCTTCGGGTCGGGATCGGCGCGAGCGATCAACGCGAAGACCTCGAGCTCACCTTTGAGGTTCGTGCCGTAGTCTGCGAGCACGTGCACGAAGTCGTGCTGGGCGAGATAGGCGGGTGCGCCACCATGCGTCCCGGGTAGCCCGAACCCGCGGGCGTCGTACATGTCCCACACCGCACGACCCAGCGTCTCCTCGGGGAGATCGGCGAATGCCGTCCACCGCGCCGCGAGCTCGGTGTCGACCTGCGCGGGCTCGAAGGGATCGGCCGTCGTTGCACCCCTCGCAGGCACCCCGTCATTGGCCTCGCGGACATGTTCGACGAAGCCGTTGCGCTGGAGGTCCATCCACGCCAGCCCGTACGCACCCTGGGCATAGCGGCGTGCGATGCGCACGAAATCGTCCGTGACGCCGAGCGCATCACTGTAGGTCGACACGCGGTGCGCGACGACGACCGGCAACGGCCGCAACACGAGCTCACCGAGCACCATGTGATGGACGATCCGACGGCGGTAGTCGAGGTCACGCACGGCCAGGACGTCCGCGAGCTCCTCCGGCCCGAGCGGGTTCAGCGACCGGTAGTCGACCGACACTCCCGTCAAGGCGCTGGCGATCGCTTCGAGCAGCTCCGCCTGCACGTCGGTGAGGCCGCTCTCGGGCGCCACGGCCGTGGCGATCCCCCGAGCGACGAGCGTCACGAGGTCGATGTGGTCGTCGTCGACGCCGGAGCCAGGACCGAGATCCAAGTCCATCGAGCCAGCCTCTCCCCCCGGAGTTGGAGCCCAAGACTAGTGGAACGTCGCTCACCTGGTAGCGGAGTCTCGGACGCTGCGACGCCGCGCTTCTGGGGGCGTCGGCCGGTTCACTCCGCGACGACGAGCTGGGGGATGTGACTGGCAAGCTCGGGCCAGTCGTCGCCGATCGCCTGCTCGATGAGCTTCGTCGCCATGGCGAATCCTTCGGGTGGCATGCCCATCTGCCAGGCGCGGGTCATGCTCACGCGATCGGTCAGACCCATCAGCGGGAACATCCACGCCACCACCTCGGGGAAGCGATCCTGGGGAGTGCCCGCTGCCATCTGCCCGATGGCCCTGCCCTGGTCGGGCAGCGAGACGCGTTCGCCGATGAGGCGATACATGTGGGCGTCCTCCTTGTCGAGGTGCAGGTCGAGATGGAACTTGAAGGCCTTGGTCGCTCGCGCCGTCTCCAGCGGATCATGGGCCGAGACGGCCTGGTTCAGGGCATCGAAGGCCTCGTCGAGCGCGCGGTGATCCCGCTCGTAGGTCTCGTACACCGACGGCGCGACCACTTCCAGCAGCGGCATGATCGCCTGCGTCCTCGCCGTGAGCGTGCCATTCGAGCACCTCGTTGAAGAATCGAAAGCGCTCAACCGTGGCCTCCAGCCCGGGCTTGCCCCGAGCCGAGTCGAGCGCCGCAGCGTCGATGAGCGCGATGTCGTGTCGGAACGCGTTGTGGATCGCCAACACACCGTCGATCGGTCCAGCCATGACGTTCTCCCTTGTTAGACTCCCATTGGGAGTAAACCTAAACACCCAAAGGGAGTATGTCAATGGCCCCAGCGCTCACGTCGACGTCGTACGCGATCCTCGGCCTGCTCGCGATCAAACCGTGGACGACCTACGAGCTGACCCAGCAGATGGATCGGGCGCTCGGCCGGTTCTGGCCCCGGGCCGAGAGCAAGCTCTACGAGGAGCCCAAGAAGCTGGTCGCCCACCGACTCGCCCGGGCGTCGTTCGAGACAGAGGGGAAGCGGCCCCGCACCGTCTACACCATCACGGCCAAGGGAAGGCGCGCCCTGGCCGAGTGGGTTCCGACGCCGGGCGCAGGCCCGGTCGTCGAGTTCGAGCAGCTGATCAAGGTGTTCTTCGCTGAACACGCGGCCAAAGAAGATCTGCTGACCACGCTCGCCGGCGTGCGCGAATGGAGCGTTGAGCGCCTGGCCGCCAACGCCCACGTCCCCCAGGCCTATCTCGATGGTCAGGGTCCGTTCCCCGAGCGTCTCCCGTGGCTCCTGCTCGTCGGACAGTTCATGATCGACTTCCATCTCATGGTCGAGCACTGGGCCGACTGGGCCAGCGAGATCGTCGAGAACTGGCCCGACGAGGTCGCGGCGGCTCAGCCCGACTGGAACGCACTCGAGATGCAGGCGAGCGTCGCCAGGGCTCACGCCCGTGAATCCTGACGCGCGGCGGCGAGACGGGATCTGTCCATCCCCGTTTGGAGTTACAAGTCGTGCTCGTGCAGTGGCCGGCGCGTCGTAGGACGAGCCGGTCCGGAGGTCCTTAAGACGCACGTTCCAGTACGGCCGCCCCAGTTCTCGGTGGGGTCGCTTCTCTCAGCGAGTGCGTGCTGAGGCGCTAGGCCTCCGTCACGACCACGTCGAGCTCTGCCGGACGCGTGATGAGGTAGGCGACAACGCCGATCACGGGGATGAAGACGATGAACAGGAACCAGAGGGCCTTGGCCACACCGCTGTGATCCCGGCGCCGAAAGTTGTCGATGAACACGTAGACGACGATGAAGATCCACAGCACGAACATGCTGAACATCAGCAGGCTCCAGAACACCCCCAGCAGCGGGTAGTCATAAGCAAACATGAGACACTCCCAACCGTGCCGCCGGCTCAGAGAGCCGGGTGCAGCACCTCGATGGATGTCAGCGGAAAAGGCCGCGTCCGGAACGGATTCGATGGCCTCTCACTCGCAGGCCGAAGGCTAGACGCGCGGACCGATGATCGCGGGAGGCCGAGGCGTCCCTGCGTCCGCCAGACGTGCTCGCAAGCTGCCCATCAGCTGCTTTGTCCGTCGAGGTCGAGACCGGTCGCATCAACCTCGGTGACGATCCGACGCTGACCGAGCTGCCCGACCGATGGATGACTGCTCGGTCGCCGGAGTGGTCGCCGAAGACGACGATGGAGAACACCCGCAACATCCGGCTGAAGATCGTGCCCCGGCTCGGCAGGATGCGCGTGTCGAAGATCCGACCGATGCACCTCGACTCGTTCTACGCCGAGCTGCGACGTGGTGGGGGAGTGGACGGCGGCGCGCTGGCGCCCGGCTCGGTGCGCAAGGTGCACGTGATCCCTCACGCCTCGTTCGCCCAGGCGCTCAAGTGGGGACTGCTCGCGTCGAACCCGGCCGACGCGGCCACAGCGCCATCGACACCACCCAGCCGGATCACGCCACCATCACCGGACGCGCTGGCTGGCGCGCTGACCCGCATCGACGAGTTCGACCCCGACTTCGGTGTCTACCTCCGACTGGCGGCGACGACAGGAGCCCGACGCTCGCAGCTGTGCGCGCTGCGGTGGACCGACGTCGACCTGGCGGCTTCGACCACCACGTTCGCTCGCGGCATGGTCGACGGCGGGCCGGGCGTCGGCACGGTCGAGAAGACGACCAAGACCGGTCAGATCTGGAAGGTGTCGCTCGCGCCGGGAACGGCCAAGCGACTCCAGGACTACCGAGCGGTGTGCCTGTCTCGGGCCGAAGCAGTGCGGGTCGATCTGCCGGCCGATGCGTCTGTGTTCGGCGTGCCGGTCGACGCCAGCCGCCCGTGGCGACCCGACAACGTCACGTCCCGCTGGACCCGCGTGCGGAAGAAGGTCGGCCTCGATGGATGCCGACTGCACGACCTCCGCCACTACGTCGCCACCCAGCTGCTCGGCGCCGGCGTCGACCCTCGAACGGTGGCCGGCCGACTCGGGCACGCGAACCCCAACGTGATCATGACGGTGTACGGCCACTTCCTCCCCGAGAAGGACCGCGCCGCAGCGGACTTCCTCGACGAGCTCCTCGACGGTCCGGGGGAACCCTGAGGCTCGGTTCGGCGCAATGAGGTCGCTGGGGTGGCCACGCTTGTACGGTCGCTGCCCGTGCCCCACCTCGAGCTGACGACGACCATCGAGGCTCACGTCGAGGTCTGCTTTGATCTCAGTCTCGACGTCGATCTGCACACGCAGTCGACCGGCGCCCGAGAGGAGATCGTCGGCGGTGTTCGATCCGGGCAGATGAAGCACGGAGACGAGGTGACGTGGAAGGCGTGGCACTTCGGCGTGCCGTTCAAGATGACGTCGACGATCGCGGAGTACGAGCGACCGGGGCGTTTCGTCGACGAGCAGGTCCGAGGACCGTTCGCTCGCTGGCATCACGAGCACCTGTTCGAGGATCTCGACGGCGGCACCCTCATGATCGACGTCGTCGACTACCGGAGCCCGCTCGGTCCGATCGGCTCGCTCGTCGATCGCATCCGGCTGGAGCGCTACATGGTCGGTTTGCTCGAGACGCGCAACGAGTTCCTTCGCCAAGCCGCCGAGGCATCGGTCGCTTGACCCGAGACGGCTGTAGCGGTTCGCTGGTCTGGTAGCTACAGTGGCGGCATGACGGTAGCTACATCTCGTGTCGAGGTCGGAGTACGGGATCTCAAGAACAACCTCAGCCGGTACCTGGATCGCGTCCAGGAAGGTGAAGAGGTGATCGTCACCGACCGCGGGCGTCCCGTTGCTCGACTGTCGGCCCTCGATCATTCGACCGATCGACTTGCTGAGCTGATCGCCGCGGGAGTGGTTCGGCCGCCGAAGAGCACAACCCGTTCTCGTCCGGCCCGACGCATCAAGCCCAACGGCTCGGTGAGCGAGCTCGTCGCCGAACAGCGGCGTTGATCACCTACGTCGACACGTCGTCGCTCTTGAAGCTGCTGATCGACGAGAGCGGTTCCGAGCAAATCGGGAGGCTGTGGGACACGGCCGACGCCTTGGCCTCCGTTGCGTTGGTCGTGGTCGAGGCACGGGCCACTCTCGCCGCAGCGGCGCGTGGTGCCCGACTCACCGCGGCCCAGCACGTGGAAGCCAAGGTTGAGCTCGCCGTCCTCGTCGATGAGTTGTCGATCGTCGCGATCACCGACGACCTGATCGCCCAGGCCGCCGAGCTGGCCGACCGTGAGGCGCTGAGGGGCTACGACGCGGTTCACCTCGCCGCAGCGCTGATCGTCGGCGCCGATGTCCTCACGAGCGCCGACACGGCGTTGTGTGCCGCTGCTGAGCGACTCGGTCTTCACGTCGCCAACCCCCTCGAGGTCTGACCCGGACCGCCGCGGCGCGGTGGAGCGGCGAGTAGCTCCTCGATCGCCCAAGCCGGGATCAGCGTCCGACGCGTCGGCCCGAGGTCGACGGACGGCAGGAACCCGTCGGCGACAAGCCGATCGACCGTCGGTCGCGAGAGGCCGAGCATCGCCGCGACCTCGCGGGTGGAGAACGTGAGCTTCGGCAGCCTGGCGATCTCTCCCATGTGAACCTCCGGATAGCGCGGATCGGGACGGAGGACCGCCTGGGCCCTCACTGGTTAGTCGGGGACAGGGAGCGACGCCCGATCCTCGTCGAGGGTTGCGGCGATCTCACCTACAGTCCCCTATGTGGCCTCACCCAACGTCTTGGTGATCATGACCGACGAGGAGCGCTACCCGCCTCCGTACGAGACGGCTGAGGTAGCAGAGTTCCGACGGTCGCAGATGCCGAATCGTGATCGGCTACGCGACGGGGGCTTGGAGTTCCACCGGCACTACGCCGGATCCACGGCATGCGTGCCGAGCCGGGCCACGTTGTTCACCGGTCAGTACCCGTCGTTGCATGGCGTGTCCCAGACCGACGGCACCGCCAAGCAGAACACCGACTCGGCCATGGGCTGGCTCGACCCCGACGAGGTCCCCACACTCGGCGACTGGTTTCGGGCGGGCGGCTATCAGACCCACTACCGCGGCAAGTGGCACGTCAGCAACGCGAGTCTCTCGATCCCAGGCGGCCACGAGGGCCTGATGGCCTCAGACGACAAGGGTCGGCCGATCGCGCAGGCCGTAGCGGCGTACCGCAAGGCCGACCGGCTCGACCCGTTCGGGTTCTCCGGCTGGATCGGCCGTGAGCCTCACGGCGCGGCGAAGTCCGACTGCGGCACCGTGCGCGACGGCGTGTTCGCGGAACAGGTCGTCGAGTTGTTCGGCGAACTCGCCCACGCCGCGAGCGACGGGCCGTGGCTCGCCGTCGCCTCGTTCGTCAACCCGCACGACATCGCGTTCGCCGGCGGTCTCTACGAGCAGCTGCTCGGGTTCGGCGGGCCGGATGACACCGTGCCTGACATCGCCGAGCCGCCCTCGCAGGCCGACTCGTTCGCCGGCCGACCAGCGTGCCAGGAGCAGTTCATGCAGGTCCTGCCCCGCATGATCGCTCCGGTCGCTTCCGATGTGGCTTACCGGCGCCTCTACTACTACCTGCAGAAGTTGGTCGATCAGGCCATCGGCCGGATCCTCGACTCGCTCCAGGCCTCGGGTATGGCGGATGACACCATCGTCGTGTTCACCTCCGATCACGGCGATCTGGTCGGCGCCCACGGCGGGATGCAGCAGAAGTGGTGCAACGCGTTCGACGAGGCGACCCGCGTCCCGCTGCTGGTGAAGGGTCCAGGCGTTGTGCCCGTCGCTGGCGGAATCACGACTCCCACCAGCCACGTCGACCTGATCCCCACACTGATGGGTCTCGCGGGCATCGACATCGAGCGGGCTGCCGCCGGGGTGGCCGAGCACCACGCCGAAGCACGCCCCTTGCCTGGCCGAGATCTCAGTGGCCTCATCATCGGCAAGGCGTCATCGGACTCTGCTGCTGCGCCCATCTATTTCATGACCGAGGACGACATCACCCGCGGGCAGACCCAGAACAACCCACTGACGGGTGCGCCGTTCGACGCCGTGGAGCATCCGACGAGCATCGAGTTCGTGATCACGACCCTCCCCACCGGCACCGGTGGCACCCCCGAGCTCTGGAAGCTCAACCACTACTACGAGCGTCTCGACGAATGGAACGCGGACCACGGCATCGCGCCCAACCCGTTCGCGGCCCCTGCCGCCGATCCCGCGTGGGAGATGCACAACCTCACCGCCGACCCCGAGGAGCGTCACAACCGTGTCGATGACGCGGCCGACGCCCTCAGCAAGCTGCAATCGGTGCTCGATGAGCAACGCGAGGAGAAGCGACTCCTCCCATCGCTCCGCAACCCTGCAACCTGAGGAGGCCGCCATGGCCGTGACCGGAACCACCGAGGACCGTGTCGCGAAGGTCCAGCACCTGAGCCGCGCCGAGCGGGCTGCGCTCGGCAAGGCGGCCCGCACCAAGGTGCCTCGTTCGAGCCATGGCGAGTGGGCCCCGGCGGCGGACCGCCCAGACCCCTTGGAGCTCCTGGAGGCGCAGGAGACCACGCGGGTGCCGGAACTGGTCCCGATCCGTCACGGACGCATGGCCGCGTCACCCTTCGCGTTCTACCGGGGCGCGGCCAACGTGCTCGCTGCGGACCTGGCGGCGACTCCGAACTCGGGGCTCAGGGTGCAGCTGTGCGGAGACGCGCACTTGGCCAACTTCGGCGGGTTCGCGTCGCCCGAGCGCAGCCTTGTGTTCGACCTCAACGACTTCGACGAGACCCTCCCCGGACCGTTCGAGTGGGACCTCAAACGTCTCGCTGCCAGCCTCGAGGTCGCGGCGCGCAGTCGCGGGTTCGATCGCAAGGTCCGCACCCGAATCGTCACCGAGTCGGTGCGGTCCTACCGCGAGGCCATGCGCAGCTTCGCCAAGATGCAGAACCTCGACGTCTGGTACGCGCACCTCACGGCCGACGACATCTTCGCCCGTTGGGGCGGCGGTCTGGGTCGTGACGCCGTATCGAGGTTCCAACGCACCGTCGGCAAGGCCGAGTCGAAGGACCGGCTGCGGGCCGAATCCAAGCTCACCCACATCGTCGACGGCGAGCCGCGGTTCGTCAGTGACCCGCCGCTGCTGGTGCCCGTCGAGGAGCTGTTCCCCGAGTCGGTCGTCCGGGAGCTCGAAGGGTCGATGCACGAGGCCCTGCGGGCGTATCGCCACACCCTTCAGGACGACCGCCGGCACCTGCTGGAGAGCTACCGGTTCGTGCAGCTTGCCCGCAAGGTCGTGGGGGTCGGCAGCGTCGGCACGCGGTGCTGGGTCGCGCTCATGGTCGGCGTGGACAACGCCGACCCGCTGTTCCTCCAGGTGAAGGAGGCCGAGGCGTCGGTCCTCGAGCCATACCTCAGCAAGAGCGGCTTCGCCAACCACGGCCAACGCGTCGTCGTCGGGCAGCGGCTCGTGCAGGCCGCCAGCGACATCTTCCTCGGCTGGGAGCACATCGTCGGCTACGACGGCCAACCCCACGACCACTACATCCGCCAACTCTGGGACTGGAAGGCGTCGGCCGACATCGACACCATGCCCCCCGAGCTGTTCGACGTCTACAGCCAGATCTGCGGCTGGACCCTCGCCCGAGCCCACGCCCGCTCCGGCGACCGGGTCGCGATCACCTCCTACCTCGGCGGCTCCGACACCTTCGACCAGGCCCTCGCCCGCTTCGCCAACCTCTACGCCGAGCAGAACGACCTGGACCACGCGGCACTGACCGACGCCATCGCCACCGGGCGGATGATCGCCCAAACCGACACCTGATCGCGCGAGGTAGAACTGGGCTGCGCCGACGTCGGCTTCTCGAAACGCCTGGCCCCGAACGTGTGCTGACTCTCGGACGACCCTTGATCTGGAGGTCAGATGGAACTGAGCAAGAGCACCGAGCAGCAACTCGGCGAATGGTTCGAAACCACGGTGGTTCGTCCGATCGAGGACTTCCAGAACCCCCGGCAGGAATGGCGTCGATTGTTCTCCGAGTTGCTCGGCACGTTCTTCCTCGTGCTGGTCGCCGCTGGCGGCGGGATGATGAGCCAGGCCTTCCCCGACACCATCAGTCGCTCGGCCGCCGTCGTGGCCCCCGGCTTGATGGTGATGGCAATCATCTTGTTCATGGGCAAGGTGTCCGGGGCCCACCTCAACCCGGCGGTCAGCCTGGCTTTCGCGCTGCGAGGCGACTTCCCGTGGCGGCGCGTGCCCGGCTACATCGTGGTGCAGTTGGTCGGCGCCACCCTCGCTGCCCTGTTCCTGCACGCGGTGATCGACGTGTCGGCAAGCTACGGCTCCAACTACCCGGCGGCGAACTACTCGTCGACCGCCGCGTTCTGGATGGAGTTCATCCTCACCCTCGGTCTCGTCAGCGTCATCCTCGGCACGGCCTCAGGCGCGCAGAACATCGGCATCATCGGTGCCATCGGCGTGGGTGGGTACATCGCCCTCGCCGGGCTCTGGGGCAGCCCCATCTCGGGAACGTCGATGAACCCGGCCCGCACCTTCGGCCCCGACCTCGTCGGTCGGGACTGGACCGACTACTGGGTCTATGTCGCCGGTCCGATTGCGGGCGCCGCGGCGGCCAGCGTCTGCGGGTTCGTCCTGCGGGGTCAGGGTGGCGGCCGAGCCGGTTCTGGGGCAGCCCAAGGAGCGATCTTCACCGAGGTCGCCGAGCCCGACAAGACCTGACCGGCCGGAGTTGGGTCGACCGTGAGGAGGGATCCGTCGTGACAACGATCGAGTCCACGCAACCCGAAGCCCCCGAGTCGGCAGCGAGCACCTCGTGGGAGCGCCCGGAAATCGTGATTGCTCCGCTCGTGGCCAAGGCGGTCCCGCGCGTGACGGACCGCCTTCTCGAGCGTTACCCCGCGGTGCCGGCCGAGGTCGTCATGCATCACGTGAATGCCGCGGCAGCCCGGCTCACCCGTGAGGCACGCATCCCTGATTTCCTCCCGATCCTGATCGAGCGAATGGCGGCGACCTGGCTCGCACGTCTGTCCGGCTGAGCGCGACGGCGGGAACAGATGAACGCGGTTGGCAGGTCTGGCTGACACCGGATTGACACCGGACCGTGAGGAGGGATCCGTCGTGACAACGATCGAGTCCACGCAACCCGAAGCCCCCGAGTCGGCAGCGAGCACCTCGTGGGAGCGCCCGGGGATCGTGATTGCTCCGCTCGTGGCCAAGGCGGTCCGCGCGTGACGGACCGCCTTCTCGAGCGTTACCCCGCGGTGCCGGCCGAGGTCGTCATGCATCACGTGAATGCCGCGGCAGCCCGGCTCACCCGTGAGGCACGCATCCCTGATTTCCTCCCGATCCTGATCGAGCGAATGGCGGCGACCTGGCTCGCACGTCTGTCCGGCTGAGCGCGACGGCGGGAACAGATGAACGCGGTTGGCAGGTCTGGCTGATAGCGGGTTGACACCGGACTTGGCGGTTCCGGGGTGTTTTCGTGGCTCTGGCGGCTCATTCGTGTGCCATATGTGCTGGTAGAGCCACTGCTACTACAAGCGGACCCGCTTACAAGGAGGGGGTCGGGGGTTCGAGTCCCTCAGCGCCCAGGCGTTGTCATCTTCACAACGTTTGCCCAGGTGAGAGACCACTTCGCGTGTCCGATCGCTCAACACGTTCAGTTCCTCTTTCAAACCCGGACGACGGGCTCGAGCGCGCCTAGTCCTCCGCTCCCGCGTCCCATGTCACGAGAACGGCGACGACGGGCTCGGCGATGCCCTTGAGCTCGAGGGTGCGCTCACCCGACAGAGGCACCGCGCGCCGGCAGCCGGCGACGAGGTCGGCACTCGCCAGCACCTCGCCGGCACCGGCAGCCGCGGAGATGCGAGCGGCCCGCGTGACCGCCGATCCGAAGTAGTCCCCGTCGCGAGAGGTCGCTTCCCCGGCGTGGAGCCCGATGCGGATGCTCGGCGCGAAGCCGTGCTCGGCACGGTGGCGCGCCAGGGCGCGCTGGATGGCGGCGGCGCACCCGATGCCGTCGTCGGCTTCGCCGAAGGCGACGAAGAAGCCGTCGCCCCCGTGCTTGATCTCCTCGCCGTTCCACCGCTCGAACTCGGCCCGCAACGTGCGGTCGTGCCACTGCAGCAGCGGCTCCCACGCGGCGTCGCCCATGGCCTCGGACAGTCGCGTCGAGTCCACGATGTCGGAGAACAGGAACGTGCGGATGGTTCGAGTCCCCTCGGACCGGGCGGGAGCGATGTCGAGGTCGACGGCGACGCCGAACTCGTCGACCAGGCGGGCGGCGGCCTTGAGCTCGAGGCGCGCGCCCGCGTCGTCTCCGTCGGCGGTCAGGGCCCGCGCGAGCAGCACGCGCGCCTGAGCGGCTTCGTATGGGGCCTCGACTTCGCTCCAGGTGCGGACCCCCTCCCGCAGGGCGGCGATCGCCTCCTCGGTGTCGCCGCGATGGAGCGCCAGATGCCCGCGAGCGACTGCCGCCGCGGCCGCCGGTCCAGAGGTGCCGAACCTTCGGGCCAGCTCCTCCAGCTCGGCGACGCTCTCGGCCGCCGCTTGCTCGTCACCCACCGCCACGCACGCCGCGACGTACACGGGGAGGAGGAAGACACGGCGCTCTCGAGCGAGGAAGCCGGGGTCCGCGAGCGAGCGGCTGAGGCTCCGCACCGCCGCCCGGGCATCCCCCTGCGCCAGCAGCAGGCGACCCCGCCCCGGCTGGCCGTCGTCGCCCAGAGCGATGGCCTCGGCGAGTGCCTCTTCGGCACCGTCCAGGTCGCCGCGACGCACCCGGATCTCGACCAGCTCGCTGTACCCCCAGCCCGCGCTGTACCGGTTGATCCCGAGCAGCTCCTCGCACGCTTGCAGGACCCGCTGTTCCGCCTCCGCCAGTTGACCGTGGAGCCGGTCGATCTCACCCTGGTGGAACCGGCACAGCCCCGTGTAGCCCGCGATCGACTCGCGCTCGCAGTAGCGGGTCGACACCTTGGTCCACTCGGTGGCCCGCCCCCAGTCGCAGAGCGCTCGGCAGATCGAGATCACCGCGCAGTACACGTAGCCGGCATGGACAGGGGCGACCCCGGGTCGCATGGCCAGCGCCGCCGCCTCGTCGAGCAGCGGGAGCACCTCACTGACCTCACCTGCGGTGGCGGCCACGTGGGCCAGCCCCTGCACCGCCATCGCCTCCATGCCCGGGCTGCCCACCCGTCGGGCGATCGCGCGCGCGTCGAGGAGCGCCGCCCGCGCCCCGTCGGCGTCTCCACCCTGCATCAGCGTGAAGGCCAGCGACCACCTCTCCTGCGCGTGCTCGGCGCACTCCGGCGCCTCGGCCAGGTGCTCGGTGGCTCGGAGGTAGCAGGTGAGGGCGACGGCGCCGTCGAGCATCATCGCGTGGTGGCGGGCCTGCTCCAGGGCCATGCGGGCGGCACCCGCAATCTCACCTGCGTCGGTGAACGCCACCTCCGCCCGTTCGAGGGCGTTCAAGAACCCAGCAGGATCACCGGCCCAGCGGCACGACCAGGCGAGCCGCTCGAGGTCGTCGGCCCCGAGCGGCTGATCGGCGTCGGCGTCCCGCAGCGCGGCCCGCGCCGCGGACCACTGGCTCTGGCCGTATGCGGCTCGGGCGTCGTCGAGGAGCGCCTCACGCGTGGACACGCCGCAAGTCTGTCATGCCGCACGTTCAGGTCGACTTTGCCGTCGGGGCGTCGAACGTCTCGCCACAGTGAGATCAACCCGCTCATCACGCGGAGATCTGAAGTCAGCTGCTTGACAGGACCCGCCATCAGGTTCACGCCGGCACTGCCCCCGAAGTGCCGATCGGGGGCGTGGCTCACTCGCCTCGTGTTGCTCGGGCCCGTGTCCCGGAGCCGTGGCCACCGTGGCCGAAGGGCTCAGGTCGAAGGTGGCCATCCTCGGCGGGGACGGATCGGTACGCCGGCGCGTCCGAACTCTCGGGCGAGGGTCCTCGCGTCGACGTCGAACTGGGCCGCAACGACCTTGAGCGATTCTCCCTTGCGGTAGCGGGTCGCAGCGCGCTGGACGATGCGGCCGGTCATCTTGCGGACGACCTTCCGGCGCTCGATGCCGCGGCGGTCGAGGTGGCTGATGATCGTCGTCCGGTTGACGCCGAGCTGTCTCGCCAGCGAGTCGATCGAGGATCCGGCCACGTAGTTCCGCACGACGTCGTCGACGGTCACCTCCGACAGCACCCGCTGCACAGGGCGCAGGCGGCGCTGGTAGCGCCTGCGACTCCGGATCACTGCGGCCGCGAGGACGTGCGCTATCGGATCGCCGATCCATCCCGTTGGTACCACCTCATAGGTGATCGTGTGGCGCGTGCCACCGAGGTCATCTGGCTCGAACTCCTCGGGGATCCGCGCAACCACCGGTCGAACTGTTGTGACGGACTCGAAGGTGCAACGAGACGGCGGGGTCTTGCCCGCGAATGTCACATGCCGGCGATAGGGGACGGTCTTCGTCAGAGAGCGAGGACCTGGCCGGCTGCAACGACGATCGAGAGGCTTCCGAGTCCGCCGAGTGCCATGACCAGGATGCGTCCGAGGCGGAGGCCTGCGCCATCGACACTTGGCCGCACGGAGGGATCCCGGTCGGCCGCTGATCGCAGCCTGGGCGCGACCGTGCCCGCAAGAACGCCGATCACCGCGGCCGCAAAGAGTGCCGGTACGGACAGGAGAACTGCGAAGGGCAGCACCGAGACCACCCCCCAGGGGTTCCAGCCTGGTCGGGGCCAGCGAGGCGCGAGGCAGTCGACCAGGACACCGAAGGTCGCCCCGAAGAGCACGAGTGTGGCGAGGCACAAGGCCACGGCCAGAGCCACCGGCGCGACCAGCGTGAAGTCGCTGTTGGCAGAGGTGAGGAGGCCCACCGGCCTCACGAGCAGACCAGCCCCGATGGCAACGCCCACAAGGCCTGCGGCCAGAGACCGGTCGGGGAGCCAGCGCCGCAACATGGAGAACAGCGCCAGCCCGACAAGGGCCGCGCCAATGCCGACGACGACGATCACGAACATGGAGCCGCCGACGCTCACGTCACCGACGATCTCATCGGCCTCGGTCCGCAGGCCCTGGACATCGTCTGACGAGGTGGCAGCCAGCACCCTCATCATGAGCCGTCCACCGGCGCCGATCGTGAGCACACCGGCGAGGAACGCCCCGACGAGCATCCCGCCGGTCCGGCCCGCCGTGATCGCGAGCCGCTCGCCGAAGGGTTCGCTCCCGGAGAGCGGCGACGGCGTGCGCCGAGTGTGCCGCAACCGGACCGCGAGCACCGCGGCCACCATCATCGCCGCCGCGCAGCCAATGGTGGCCCCTGCCTTCAGCATGCCGAGCGCCTCGGGTTCCGCCCGTCAGGAGCGACGGACACGGGCGAATCGTAGGCTCAATGCAGGGTCATGACCGGGCGTTCTGGAGCAGGTCGTCGTCGCCCGGGAGCTCGACAACCCGGCCCATCCTCTGCTGCACCCGCGCCTCGGTGAAATCTGTGCGCTGATCGACACATCCTGTTGATCAGTGCACAGATTTCGTCGGGTGGGGGCCCGCGGGCTGGTCGATCAGTACTCGCCCTTGATCACGAAGTACGAACCGCGGATGGTTCCCGCCAGCTTCGACTTCTGCGTCGCGAACTTGAACCGCGAGGCGAGCTCCTCGGGGACGTCCATACCCTCGGAGAGCTTGAACCCGACGGCCCGCTTCCCGTTGTCGATCTCGTACATCACGTTGATCGAGAGGCCGCTCTCGTAGAAGACGTAGGCCATGCGGATGTTCTCGACCTGGAAGGACGTCGCCTCCAGAGGCGGCGACGAGATGACGATCTCGCGTTCCTCCTCGAGGATGCGGTGCACCCAATCGATCGTCTCGGTGGCCTCGTCAGCCGGCCACACGGTGAAGACGTGGTCGTACTTGTTCTTGAAGTAGCGGCTCTCGTTCGCCCGGAGCCCGGCGAGCGCATCGGCGACCGGGGAGGACTCCAGACCAACGGTCGAGACGGTTTTGAAATCCACTGCGTAGGGCATGACGGGCTCCACGGTGCGGTTGGGATCGGCTTCGGCGTCGACGCAGGCTATCGCTCGCTCTCAAGGCGCCGATGCCGAACGGAACTACGCTCGCGCCGTGGTGGAGCACACGCGAAACCAGGACGTCATCTTCACCTTCGAGGCCGGCACGGTGCGATGAACCTGGCCGTCTGGGTGGAGCGCCACGGGCGTCGGCGGCCCGACGACCCGGCGTTGGCCGACGGCGAGCGGGTCCACGCCGACTGGGCCGCGTTCGCCACCCGGACGGCCGGCGCGGCGGCCGGCCTGCGCGGCGACTTCGGCCTGTCGCCCGGTGACCGGGTCGCCATCGTGATGCGCAACCGGCCCGAGTACCTCGAGGCGCTGTTCGCCATCTGGCACGCCGGTCTCGTGGCCGTGCCGGTCAACGCACGCCTCCACCGCGACGAGATCGCCTTCATCCTCGAACACAGCGAGTCGGCGGTCGTCGTGACCGACGCCGACCATGTCGGCGACATCGAGTCGCTCGTCGGCACGGTCGCTTCGCTGAAGGCGGCGGTGGTGGCGCCCGGTGAGCGGTGGGACCGGCTCACGGCGTCGTCGCCGGCGCCGCTCGTCGGCCGGCTGCCGGAGGACCCGGCCTGGCTCTTCTACACCAGCGGCACGACGGGACGGCCCAAGGGAGCCACGCTCACGCACCGCAACCTGTTGATGGCGTCGCTCAGCTACTTCGCCGACATCGACCCGGTCATGCCGCAGGACTGCATCCTCCACGCCGCGCCGCTGTCGCACGGTTCGGGGCTCTACGGGCTGCCCCACGTGGCCCAGGGGGCGGTGAGCGTCGTGCCGCAGTCCGGAGGCGTCGACGGCGACGAGATCGCCGAACTCCTGCGCCGCTGGCCGGGGATGTCGTTCTTCGCCGCTCCCATCATGGTGAAGCGCCTCGCCGGCGACCGGGCCGTCGCCGCCGCCGACCTGTCCCACCTGAAGACGATCATCTATGGCGGCGCGCCGATGTACCTGGCCGACCTGGAGGACGCCCTCGACGCCTTCGGCCCGCGCCTGGCCCAGATCTACGGGCAGGGCGAGAGTCCGATGACGATCACCGCCCTGTCCAAGGCGGACCACGCCGACCGGAACCATCCCCGGTGGCGGGACCGCCTGCAGAGCGTCGGCGTCCCCCGCACCGACGTCGAGGTCCGCGTCGTCGACGACGCCGACCGTGACGTCCTGCCCGGCGAGGTCGGCGAGGTGGTGGTCCGTGGCGACGTGGTCATGGCCGGCTACTGGAAGCAGCCCGATGCCACCGCGGAGGCGCTGCGGGGAGGCTGGCTGCGCACCGGTGACGTCGGCAGCTTCGACGCCGACGGGTACCTCACGCTGCAGGACCGGTCCAAGGACCTGATCATCAGCGGAGGGATGAACATCTACCCCCGGGAGATCGAGGAGGTGCTGCTCCGGCATCCCGGCGTCGGGGCCGCCGCCGTCGTCGGCCGGCCCGACTCGGAGTGGGGAGAGGCGGTGGTGGCCTTCGTCGTGGCCGCCGACGGCGCCGCTCCGCCGCGGGTCGAGGATCTCGACCGGATGTGCCTCGACAACATCGCCCGGTTCAAGCGGCCCAAGGACTACCGCTTCGTCGACGCCTTGCCGACCAACAACTACGGCAAGGTCCTCAAGCGGGAGCTGCGCGACCGCCTCCGGGCCGAAGCGGAGGATGGGCGGCCGTGACGACGGATGTCCGCTTCGACCGGGACAGCGGTCCGAAGGCCTAGTACGGTCGAACCGGGTACGCAGCTGGATGGGGGTCCGGAGCGTGCCGCTCGACCTCAGCGTTGGTCGTTGCGATCCACCGATGCACAGCGAGGAGGCTGTCTCTCGTGAAGCTCGCTCTCTACCTCCCGAATTTCCGCGACGAGGTGACCGTCAAGGAGCTCGAAGATCTCACCGGCCTCGCCGAGGAGCTCGACTTCGACTCCGTCTGGACGCTCGACCGGATCGTCGTCCCCGAGGCCTCCGATCGCCAGGAGCTCCAGTACTCCTTCGGCATGATGGAGGCGTTCCCGAAGGCACTTCCGGTGTCCTCCCGCGGCGAGTGGCTCCAGGGCTGGCCGCTGATCCCGTGGCTCGCCGCCAAGACGACGAAGGTGCGGATCGGCATGAGCATCACCGACACGCCCTACCGCGCGCCGGGCGTCCTCGCGGCGGAGATCGCCACCGTGGACCACCTCTCGAACGGCAGGGTCAACGTGGGCGTGGGGGCCGGCTGGATGCCGGAGGAGTTCGCGGCCGCGAGCGCCTCGCACATCTTCCCGAAGCGGCACAAGCACGTGCGCGAGACGATCGAGATCATGCAGGGCATCTGGACGAACGACCTGTTCGAGTACCACGGCGAGTTCGCCGACTTCGACCGATGCGGGTTCGGAGCGAAGCCGGTGCAGAAGCCGCACCCGCCGATCTTCTTCAGCGGGCTCAAGGACCCGAAGCGCTCGGCGAACCGCATCGCGAAGTACGGCCTGTCGGGCTGGATCGGGATCCAGGACACGCCCGACGAGCTCGAGCAGTGGCGCGGCGCCATCCAACGGGAGCTCGAGGAGCTCGGGAGCGCACGCTCCATCGATGATCTCGAGATCTGCAGCATGATCTGGTTCGTGATCACGGACGAGGAGACCGATCAGACGCCGCAGGGGAAGGTCAGCAACCTACTGGTGGGCACCGCGGCGCAGATCACCGACAACCTCAAGCGCTACAAGGAGGTCGGGCTGACGATGCCACTCCTCTGGCCGCCGTTCGCGGACGTGCCGGTGTCGAAGACGCTCGACGATCTCAAGCGGCTGCAGGAGGAGATCATGCCCAAGGTGGAGGCCGCCTAGGTCCGCAGCGCCCGTGCCGGGCGGATGAACCCGCTCACCGAGCATCCCCAGGCCTTCGTGCCGGTCAGGTCGCAGGCATGACCGCGGCGCTGGCCAGGATGTTGAACTCGTTGCGGGACAGCGTGATCCGTTCGAGCCCGAGGGCCACGGTGACCGATCCGGACGGGGATGAGCTGTGGAGCGGAGCCAGGGGCAGCGCAGCCACGATCGCAGAAGGGCGGTCCTTCCAGAAGCTGCGCGCCATCACCGTCAGACCCCGGTCCGAGACGACGATGGCCCGAGGCGGACGCAGCTCGTGGAACACGTAGTACGCGAGCAGGCCGCTCGGCACCAGCACGTAGCCGAGCAGCAGCGCGACCCCGAACGCGATCAGGAACGCCGCGCCGGCCACGATGCTCCCCGTGGTCAACCGAGCATGTGCCCGACCGATGGCGTACGCCCGCACGTGACTTCCCGACGGCAGGAGATCCGCCGCCGCGCTCGTCCCTCTGTCCCTCGCCCGCTTGGTGAGTGTCATGGTGGGTCCCTTCGCTCAGGGTCACCGTCTTCGAGACGGCGTCGTCGTGTGACACCCATCGTGCGACGCGACCTCTCCGAGGTCCGTTCCGCTCATGACGTGCGGGAGGTACGCGAGCTGACATTCCGGGGCGGACGCACGACCACCGGAGCTCACGCGGGGACGAGGTTCTGCTCCCGCTCCATCAGCGAGGTGAGCGCGGCGATCAGTTGGTCTTGATCGGCCGTCGCGCCCTTCGTCACGCACTGTAGGCGTATCGGTTCGTTGCGGATCGTCATGGCGCAGAGGAGGGGCACACCGTTCTTCTGGTGCACCAGCTCGAAGCCGCGGACCTCCGACCACGCCAGCGCGCGAGTCGTCAGGAAGCTGCGGACGACGAGGCCGTCTGCACCCACGGTGGTCGAGATCCGCAAGAACCGATAGAGGAGCCACACACCCGGTACGAGCAGGATCCACCCTCCGCAGAGGACCCACGTCGACAACACCGCCCAGGAGTCTCCTCGGCTGGTCGCTTTCACCCACTCGTGGCCGGGCTCGGGCCGTGCGGGCCGGGTGAAGGGCACGTACGGGACTCGTGAGGCCGGGGCCGGTGGCTCGAGACCAGCGCACAGATCGCAGAGCGCGAGGCATCCCAGGTCCTGGTCTCGCCAGGGGAGGAACGTCGGGAGGCACGGCCCGAGGGCGGACCGACAGAGCGGAGCCCCGCCGGTGTCCGCCGCGTGCAGGATCCCGGATCGGCCTGGACGGCTCGCCCCGTCGACCGAGGTCGAGGTCGGCAGTTCGACGAGGCCGCGAGGGCTGTCCACGCGCGCCTCGACCACGCCACACAGCTGGTTGAACCGCGCCGCAGCGAGGCCGGCGCGCTTGGGGTCCTTGATCCCGGGGAGGGGGACCTTGGCCCCCGCCCGGGTGAAGAGCGAGGTGCCGGCGAAGGAGCTCACGTCGGACCACGGGATGGACCGGGTCGACCACGTGCGGACCACACGGAAGCCGGAGGGGTGCAGCTCGGTGCGGCGTCGCCACAAGCGGGCGCCGAGCACGGCGACGAGCGCCAGGCTGATGACCAGCCCCACGGTGCCTCGGAGCGGGGAGCCGCCCACGTCCGGGTTGAACAGGGCCACGACGATCCAGATGTGGAGCCACGCCACCCAGAGGCCATAGGACGCGATGGCCGTCACGAAGCCGTTCGGGTCCCGCCAGACCCACGACGGGCCGGCCCCGGGCGACGTCACGGCGGCCGGGCGACGGGGAGGAGTGCCGACGATCGCCGTGCAGTCGGGGCAGCGACTCGCCGCGTTCCCGCCGAACGACGGCCATGACCGGCAGGTGGGCAGCAGCGGTTCGACCGTCGTGCCGCAAACCGGTCGGCCCTCACCGATGGCGTGCACCGTCGGGAGGCCGAACGCCTCGCTGCCGGAATCGTGACCGGGCAGGTGCAGCGTCAGCTCGACCGCTCCTTCGTACGGGCCAGTCGGTACGCCGGGCGGCAGGAGGAGCCCCCGAGGTCGTTTGCGCTCCGTGGCCTGACTCCTCGCCAGGCAGACCTCGGGGAGGATGACGAGCCCGTGGACCAGGCCGCCGACCCAGACCAGCCCCCACAGCGCGAACGCCGATGCTTCGACCACCGGGCGCAGGGGTGTCCTCCCGCCGAGGGCAAGGGCGGCGGCGATGCCGGCGAGGTAGAGGCCCGCCCACCACCATCGGCGCCGACGGCCGGTGACCTTCGCGACGTAGCCGAAGCCGGCCCAGGTGGTCAGCCCGGCGAGCATCATCGGAGCGAGCCAGTGGAGCTTGTCGGTCGGCTCGCCGTCGGTCTCGCGGCGGATCAATGCGAGCACCGAGGCGCCTGCCACGACGAGCCCGAGGCCCCCGAGCCAGCCAGCCAGGAGCGAGCCAGAACGATCCGGGGGATGGCCGAGCACGACGACATCGGTCGGATGGGCCGCGTCATAACGGATGCTCACCATCTGGCCACGACGGAGCGCGCTCGGGTCGCCGACCTCGATGCACTCGTTCACGAGGTAGATGGCGGTCACGGTGTAGGTGAGGCACACGGACCCGCCGGGCGCGCCGTCGTCGGGCACGCCGATGATCGTGGCTCGGGCCGCCACACCCGTGTGCTCGATCCGATCTCGCGCGGCCTGGGCCCGCTCGTTCCACCGCGTGATGCCCATGGTCAGGAGCACGCCGGCGGCGACGAGGATCACGCCGAGTGCCCACCGGGCAGGCAGGTACGAGCGCTTGGCATCGGCGACCGACGGGGTGGCCACGGCTCAGGGCTCCGACGCCGGGGGATCGTCGCGTGCGACCCGATCGAGGGTGATGGTCGTCCACGCCCCGATGTGGATCCGGTCGCCCTCGTGCAACGCGGCGGGGTGGTTGGGCTCGATCGGCTCCGACCCCTCGTTCAGGAACGTGCCGTTGGTCGAGCCGAGATCGACGACGGTCCATCCGCCGTCGACGAGGACGAGCTCCGCGTGCTCGTGGGACACACCGGTATCGGCGGGCGGTTGGGCGAGGTCGATCTCCGGCCCGTCGTCGGCTGTGCCACGACGCCGTCCGACGCGGGCCCGATCGGTGGCCAGCGGTACCCGTCGCCGCACGATCTCGGGGGGCGCCGCGATCTCGGCGTCGGCCTCGCGGTGGTCGTCCATGCCGATCTCTATGACGGCCTCCCAGTCGCCGCGGGTCGATCCGGTCGCGGTCCCATCGGCGGCGGGCACCTGGCCGTGTTCGAGGTCGAAGCCGCACCCCTCGCAGAACCGCCCGGACTGATCGACCTCGCCGCAGTTCGCGCAGGTCCGGGTGGGCTCGCTCGACGGTTCGGAGGCCACTGGCTCGACCTCGTCGACCGGCGGGGCATCGGGACCGGGTCCCTCGCCGGTCAGGATGCGGAGGCCGCAGTGGTCGCAGAAGTCCATGGCCACCGACTCGTGGCCCGCCGGGCAGGTGGCGGTCATCATCGGACCCGTGCCGTCTTCGTGGACCCGATCTCCGCCTCCATCTCGTCGGCGGCGTCGACCTTCTTCTTCAGGCGCACCTTGCCCGTGGCCGCATCCTCCACGTCGACCACCTTGGCGAGGCTCGCGGCGACGACCTCGTTGCCGGACTCCTCCGCGAGCTGCACCGCCCGGCCCAGCTTGGTCGTGGCCTCGTCGGCATCCCCGTTGCGCCGCGCCTCGAGCCCGTCGTGGACGAGGTCGGCCAGCTCGGCCTGCCCGGTGTAGTGCGCGACCTTCCGATTGATGCGTGTCGACAGGACGACGTCTTCGGTCCAGACCGCGCGGATCAGGGCCTGGCCGGCCGGCTGCCCGTCGACGATGAGCGTGACCCGGCCGGCCAGCATCTCGTCGCCGATGGAAGCCGGGGGGACGCGGATGCTCAGGTGGTAATCGCGGGACTCGTCGCTCCAGGCGCCCGTCGGGTAGTCGGCCGAACGCTGGTCGACCTCGACGGATCGGTCGGTGAGGTCGACCAATTCGGGTGACACGACCTTCACGAACGCCACCGAGGCCCCGGCCGGCGTCCAGAGCCGCAGGCGCACGTCCCCGACCTCCCGCGCCATCGACTGGGCCATGAGCGTGGCGAAGTCGTCGGCCAGTTCTTCGGGCTGACGGACGAGGCCGACCGATCCGAGCAGCGCGGTGGCGATCCTGCTCAGCTCCTCGACCGACCAGTCGGTGCCCACGCCCCGGCAGTCGCACTGGAAGCGTCCGTCGGCAGCGTCGAGGGCTTCGCGCAGCGCGTCGTCGTCCTCCGACTCGTTCTGGCCGTCGGTGAGCAGGATGGCGTGCCGGATGCCCTCTTGATCGGCGACCAGCCCGGTGGCCAGTCCGAGCCAACTGCCGATGGCGGTACCGCCGCCGGCGCGCAGGCCCGACACCGCTTTGCGGGCCTCGCGCCGTGTCTCCGGGGACGAGATCGCGAGCTTGAGCCCGGGAGCGCTCGGGTAGAGACGCCATGCGGTCTGGTTGCCCGCGATCAGCGCGAACTGCACCCCGTCCTCGATGCAGTCCACCGCGGCGCTGGCGGCCCGGGCGGCCTCCGTGATCTTCTTCCCGCTCATCGAGCCCGAGACGTCGATGATGATCAGCTCGGTGCGGGGTGCGCCCGCCGCCGGAATGCTCGCTCCGATGCCGGTGCTCGGTCCCTCGTCGGGAGCGCTCTCCGCCCGCACCGAGACGACGGCTCCCACCTGGGCGGCTCCGGGGCTGAGGTACTCGTTCTGGAAGCACTCGAGGCTGAACGTGGGCATGGCGGTCACTCCCGGTTCGTGGTCGGGCTCGCGCCCGGGTTTGCTCGGATCACGGCGACGGTGACGTTGTCCCGCCCGCCGGCCGCCAGCGCGGCCGCCACCAGGCCCTGGGCCAGGCCGAGCGGGCCGTGACCTTCGGGCGTGGCGACCTCGTCGAGCAGGCGGGCCAGGCGCTCCGCCGACTCGAAGTAGTTCCAGAGCCCGTCGGTGCACAGGACGAGGTGCCCGGGTTCGTGGATCGTGAACTCGCTGATCGTGGGCTCGACCGGCTCGGCGTCCTCGCCCAGCCAACGGGTGATGCCGTGGGCCCTCGGGTCGGCGTAGGCCGACTCGGGCTCCATGCCGTCCTCGATCGCCTCCTCGGCCCAGGAGTCATCGGTGGTCAGCAGACCGCTCTCCTCGGGGGCGGGCGCGATCCAGTAGGCCCGGCTGTCACCGATGCTGGCGACGACGGCCCGTCCGGGCTCGACCAGCGCGGCGACGATGGTGGTCGACGGGGTGTCCGCGTCCCGGCCCTCCTCCAGCTCGGGCACCTCGAGGACGGCCGCCTGCGCGGCCCGCAGGGCCCGCACGAGCAGGTCGGCCGGTGCCACCAGGCCCAGGCCGCCGGCTCGACGGGACCTGGCCCGGAGATCGCCGAGTGCGGCGCGGGACGCGGCGCGGGCCGCACGATCCGGGTGGGAGGTGGTGGACACGCCATCGCAGACGATGGCCGCGGTGTACGGGCCGACGATCCCCAGCGCGAAGGCGTCCTCGTTGCGCACGTGGTGGTGGCCGCGATCGGAGACGGCCGCGGCGTCGTCGACCTCTCGTACGACGTGGTCCCGGGGGCGCTCGACGAGCATGGTGCCGTGCGAGGTCGACGCCATCGTCGCGGAGCGAGACCCTCTGGAGGGATGGGCCTCGGCCCGGGTTCCCCCCACCCTCGTCCCGCACGCCTCGCAGAACAGGTCGTCGGACCCGGCCGGCGCGCCGCAGCGGGGGCAGGCACCGGCGCTCACACCAGGCTCCGCGGTCGGTAGTGGTTGGCCTCGTCGATGAGCTCGATCCGGGCCGCGTCGCTCGGCGCCGTGCGGGCCAGCGCCCGGCACGTCCGCTCGAGTCCGGTGCGGACCCCGATCTCGTCGAAGGGGCACCCGGCGACGGTCACCGTGGTGTCGGGAGGCGCTCCCTCGTCGAGCAGTTCCAGCGCCGCCGAGAGCACGTCACGGGCCAATTGGTGATGGAGTGCGCCCTGCCCGACGAGTCGCTCGAGCGTCGACGAGGCGGCGACCAGGTCGTCGCGGGAGACCGCGGCACCCGGGAGGTCGCGGCACAGCACCTGGCACCTCGCGGCCGCCGCCGGCGTGGAGTGGATCGAGGTCCTCGGGATGCGGTCGAGCGCATCGGCGGCCGCGCTCCGCTCACCGAGTTCTGCTCGGGTGCGGGCCAGTCCGAATCCGGCGCCGGCGTAGCTCGGATCGGTGGTCGACACCCGGTCATAGCCCTCGACGGCGGCCCGGAGCAGTTCCTCTCGACGCGTCACGTCGGAGTCGCCGTCGAGGTCGGCCGCGGCCAACTCGTTCGCGCCGGCCTCCCCGAGCAGGGGAGCGAGCTCGCCGGGCAGCAGCCGCGCAAGGGTCGCGAACTGGTGCCGGGCCTCGTCGAACCGCCCAGCGGCGAGCAGCCAGACCCCCCGCCACCAGAGGGAGCGCCAGTCGACCCCCTCGGCGCGATCCTGGTCGTCGAGCGCGTCCCGGGCCCCGTCCAGGTCACCGATCTCGAGCCGGGCCCGCGCCAGCCGGAAGCGGATCTCGGCGGTCGGCTGCTCCTGCTCGAGCGCGGCGACGAGCTGATCGGGTGCCGACGTCGACAGGTTGGCCAGCGTGGCGGCCCCGGGGTCGGTCGGGTCGACCCTGGGCACGGGGAGATCACGCCACGATGGCCGGTCGACGTCGGTCAGCAGGTCGTCGGTGAAGCGGGCACTGGGAGCGCTCGGTGGCGGGTCGCCGTCGATGGCGACGACCTGGCGCAGCACCCCCATGAGCTGCTCGGCCATCTCGGCGGCCGACTCGAAGCGAGCCGTTGCATCCGTATCGGTCGCCCGCTGGAGGAACCGATGGAACGGCGGGTAGCGACCGAACACGGCGACGTCCTCGACCGGCGGCAGCGTCGTGGCGTAGCGGCTCGGGTCCTGGTAGCCGCGGAACTCGAAGGTGAGGACGGCCAAGGTGCGCCCGACGGTGTAGAGGTCGGATGAGACGGTCGGCCCGTCCCGCGGCACCTCCGGTGCCTGGTAGCCGATCGTGCCGTAGAGGTCGCTCTCGTCGTCGCCGAGGCGGTGGACCCCACCGAGGTCGATGAGCTTCACCTGCTCCTCGGTCTGGATGACGTTGTCGGGCTTGAAGTCGCAGAAGAGCAGGTTGCGGGCGTGGAGGTACTCGAAGGCCGGGAGGACGGCGAGGACGAACGCGATCGCCTGGGCCGCGGGGAGGGGCTGGGGTGCACCGGCCGGCCCGCTCCGCCGCAGCTCCTGGAGCGACTGGCCGCCGACGTACTCCATGACGATGTAGCCGGCCCCGTCGTGCTGGGCGAAGTTGAAGATCTTGACGATGTGGGGGTGCTCGACCTGGGCCAGGAACTGGCGCTCGGCGATGGCGGCCGACATCGCCGAGGCGTCCCCACTGTCGAGGAGGCCCTTGAGCACGACCAACCGGTCCGACAGCTTGCGATCCTGAGCCAGGTAGATCCACCCGAGCCCGCCGTGCGCGATGCAGCCGACGACGTGGTACTGGTCGGCCACCAGATCGCCGGGATGCAGCTTGGGGGCGAAGGAGAACGGGTGCCCGCACTCCGGACAGAAGCCCTCGGTGCGACCGGGCTGTCCGTCACGGCCGCGTCCCACCGAATGGTTGCACGACCCGCAGAACCGCCGCGATTCCGGGACCTGGGGGTCGACCAGGACGACCGACGCCGGATCCCGCGGTGCGACGGGGGCGACGTCGACGAGCCCGGCGCCCAGGTTCCCGCGGCCGGTCGATCGCGTGCTGGTGGTGCGCCCGGTCGTCCTCGACGGGCTGCTGCCGACCTCCGAGGTGGCCCGCGGCTCGTTGGCCGGACCGGGGAGCGAGGGTGTCGGTGTGATCGACGCGCCGCTGTAGTCGTTGTTCACCCGCCGGCTCGGTTCGGCGGACTCGGCCATCGGCTTGAGACCGCAGAGGGAGCAGTAGCCGTCTTCGATGACGCCGGTGCAGTCCTTCCGGTTGCAGTTCATCGCCGATCCTCCGGATAGGTGGGCTGGTTCACCGCGTGCTGGTAGTCCTCCACCCGTCGAGCCGCTTCGGCCAGATCGCACGGAGCGATCCAGAGCACGTCGGCCGCCGCCTGCTGCAGCCGGTCGAGGTCGATGTCCTCGGCCCGACCGATCGCCGCGGCCTTTGCCCGATAGGCGTCGAGCCGTCCCCGGAGCTCGTTCCGGAGCGCCAGTCCGGCCATGGCCTCGTTCTCCAGCTGCCCGACGCGCGCATCGAGTCGGTCGCAGGCCTGCATGAGCCGGTCGAGCTGGCGGGCGGCCATGACCCATTCGTCCGGCGCCATCGGGTGCAAGGCGTCGACGTCGGCCCGCAGCCGCCCGATCTGGGTGATCTCCTCGAGCGGCGCCCGAAGGTGCTCGGCTCCGAGGATGCGCTCGGCAGCCTGCTCACGCGTCCGTTGGCACTGCTCGAGCCGGGCGGCGAGGACGTCGAACCGCACGGCGACGGTGTCGACCTTCTCGGGAAAGGTCCGTTCGAGCTCGGCTGCGTCGGCGACGGCCTGGCACACCAGGACCGTGCTCGAACGCACGTGGTCGAGCTGGCCGAGATCGAGCTCGAGGGGGTCGGCTGCCGCTCGGGATCGCAGGTCGTCGATCAGGCGCCGGGTGGCCGCGATCTCGTTCGAGCTGTGCCTCCCGGCGCCGGCGGCATCGGCCTCGTCGAGCATTCGTCCGCACTCGACGAGCGCGGGGAGCACCTGGTCCCACACCTGGCCGACCCGATCGAGGGTCGACACGGCCGGCTCGAGCACCGCTTCGAACGCGGCGGCCAGCTGATCCAGGGAGCAGCGACCGGGGAGGTCGACAGCTCCGGCCGTCGCGTCGCGGATCGACCGGGCCAGGTCGGGGTCGATCGCCACGCTCGGCCCGTTCAGTGCCGCGGAGATCGTGTTCCGCTCGGTGAGGCCGATGTCCGGTCGGGTGCCGCGCCGAGCGGTCAGCTCGTCGATCGCGTCCCGCACGAGCGGGTAGAGCTGCCAGACCACCTGGAGGCGAGCATCCGTCTCGGCCCAGGCCAGCGCCGTCGCCCCGATGAGGGGAGCGGTGGGCAGCAGGACGCGGGCGGGATCGTCCTCGAGGTCGACCAGCACGCTCCCCATCCGCCGGACGCGGTCGCCGGTGGCCACGAGCTGCCGATCGAGGGCGGCGGTGGAGTCGGAGACGGTCATGGTTCCGCCGGTCAGCTCGTGTAGGCGGCCGGCGGGGGTTCCGGCACGGCGCACGGGTCGGAGGGGCAGAGCCACCTTCGGTACCGCGCCTTCCAGCCCTGGTCGGAAGGGTCGGTGCGGTCCTGGGCGAGGACGGCGTTCACGAACTGGACCAGGTCGGTGCGGCCCTTGGCGATGGCGATGCCGTACGGCTCGTCCTGCAGCGAGATCGGCGACCCGGTGGTGGCGTCCTTCAGCACCACCAGGCTCGGGTCCTGCTTGGCCAGGCCGGCCAGGATCGTGTTGTCGGTGCTGACGGCATCCACGTCTCCCTGCTGCAGCATGACGAGGCAGTCGGTCTGCGTGGCGGCCTGCCACGGCTCGACGTGGATCCCCTGGTCGGCCAACGCGCGCAGTTGGTCGATCGAGGTGGAGCCCTTGGTCGCACAGACCCGCTTGCCGTCGAGGTCGTCCCGCTTCGTGATCGGCGACCCCTGGGCCACCAGGATCCCCTGGCCGGTGAGGAAGTAGACCGACGAGAACTCGACCGCGGGCGGGCCGTCCGGCGTGTCCGGGTCCTGCTTGCGTTTGCAGGTGATGGTCATGGTCTCGGCCACCAGATCGACGGTCCCGTCGTCCACCGCCTTCTGACGATCCGCGTTGGGCACCACCTTGAACTGGATCTTGCCTTGGCTCACCGGATCGCCGCCGAAGATGGCGGTCGCCACCTTGACGAGCGTGTCGACGTCGAACCCCGTGAAGCGCTGCTTCGCCGCGTCGTAGTAGCCCCAGTCCAGCGTGGTCTGGTCCACTCCGACCGTGAGGTAGCCCCTCGACTTGATGGCGGCTACCGAACCCCCGACGAGGTCCGGGCTCGGGACGGTGGTCCAGGGTGGTGGAGCGCTCTCCACGCAGTGCTCCGTTGCATGGCGCCTGCTTCGGCGGGTCGGTGACCGGCCCGGCACCTCCGGGCAGGACCTTCGGTGCGGTCACCGGGTCGGGCGCGGCCATGGGAGACGTGCTCGCGCAGCCGGCCAGGAGGGCCAGCGACGTCAGGGCCGCGATCACGAGCGGGGCGTGGGCGATCCGACGGGGGCGCAGGAATCGGTTCATGGCGACCTACCGGTACTCCGCCAGTCGGCGCCGCGCGCCGAGGACGACGAGGACGATGGCGGCGGTCCCGAGGACCACCAGACCGAGGATCAGGCCACGCACGTCATCGAGCGCTGACGCCGCGACCGTGGCGAACCGGGCGCTGCGGTCGGCCACGCCGTCGGCCAGCACCGCGTCGAGCTGATCGAAGGCCCCCGCCTGATCTCTGGTCGCGAGCCCGACGACATCGAAGTGCTTGTCGCTGCCGGTGCCGACGTCGGCCTCGCGCACCTGGTTGTGAAGCTCCTTGACCTGGCCGTAGCCGGCGGCCGCGGCGGCTCGGGTCTGGGCGATCACGTCACTCGCCGGGGCTGCGCTCAGGCTGGCGTCGAGCGCCGCAGCGGTCGTCTGGTAGTCCTGCTGGTAGGCGGGGTTCGTGTCGCGTGTCAGGAGGGTCAGGGCATCGTCGGAGCGGAGCCGCTGGGCCTCGACCCGAGCCTCGGTGAGCGTGGCGAGCGGATCCGAACCTTCGCGTCGAGCCTGGTCGACGGCCCGACCCTGCAGGAACAGGGCCGCGGCCATCCAGCCCAGAGCGACGATCACGAGGAACGTGGCCAGGAGCATCGGTGGGTTGATCGTTCGACGGAACCGTCGGCTCATCTGCCACTGGAGCAGGGCCAGACCGCCGAGGGCCAGGACGAACATGGCTGCCACGACGATCAACGGGACGTTGCTCGTCGCGTTGGCGTCCGCTCGGTCGACCTTCGCCCTGGTCGATGCGTACAGGTCCGTTGCCGCGGGGAGGATCTGCTCCTGCATGAGCGTGTTGGCCTCGCCGAGGTAGGAGGCCCCGACCGCCAGTCCGGTATCGCCCTGCGCCCGCTGCACGAGCTGGGTGAAGATCGGGATGTCGGTGGCGAGGGTCTGCAGGTCGGCCTGGTCCTCGACGGTGGAGCTCTGGGTCGAGAGCCGGGAGAGCGAGGCCGCCGCCTGGGCCAGGTCGTCCTGGTAGCGGGTCGCGAGCTCGGGGGAGGGCGTGCCGGAGATCAGGTACGACCCCGCCGCGGCCGACTCGGCATCGGACAACGAGACCGAGAGCGTCTGCGCGTCGAGCAGCGCTCCTCCGGCGGTCGAGCGGGAAACGGCGGCACTGGCTCGCCGGCTGCTCGTCACGCTCACGCCGAGGACGACCGCGATGGCGATCAGCGCGGCGACGCCGATGCTGGTGATGCGCAACCACCCCGGGGTCGATCGAGCCCACGCCCACGCCACCGCGCGTGCCGACGGCGCTTCCTGGACATCCGATGGCGCGGTGGACGCCGCGGTGGGGACCGCGATGGTCATCCGGATGCTCCCTCCTGTCTCGCCCGACGCCCCGGAGGAGGGCCGCCGCGTCGGCATGGTAAACCCCGCTCCGATCGTCTGTACCGCCGTTCGTGCCACGAGTCCGATCGTGCCTTCTCCTGCCCTCGGCGTCGGTGGCGGGGCCGACGTCCCCAGTGTCCGCTCGCTGACACTGGCGGGTGGGGGTGCAAGGATCGTGGGGAACCAGCGGTCACGGGCGTACGGAGTTGGCAATGGACTGGTCACTGCTGTCATCGCTGCCCGAAGCCGAACGTCGCGCGCTCATCCAGGGCGCACACCGGCGGAGGTTCGACAAGGGCGAGGTCGTGTTCCACGAGGGCGACATCGGGGACACCCTGCACCTGCTCGTGCGGGGCCGGGTCGCGGTGCGGCTGACCACCCCGTTGGGTGACCGCACCCTGCTGCGACTCATCGGCTCAGGTGGCTGGTTCGGCGAGCTGAGCCTCATCTCGCCCTACCCGCGGTCGGCGACCATCGTCGCCCTCGAGCCGACCGAGACCCTGGTCGTCTCCCGTGAGCACACCGTGGAGATGCGCCGGCGCATCCCTGAGTTCGACGCGATGCTGGTCGACGCGCTGGTCCGGGAGGTGCGGCGGCTGTCCACCTCGTTGCTCGACGCGCTCTTCGTGCCGGTGGACAAGAGGCTGTTCCGCCGTCTGGTCGAGCTCGCCGACACCTATGGCGAAGGTCAGCCGGGCGTCGTCATCCCGCTCACCCAGGAGGAGATCGCCCAACTGGTGGGAACGACCCGTCCGACGGCGAACCACCACCTTCGGGCCCTCGTGGCGGAGGGGCTCATCGCCATGCGGCGCGGCTCGATCGAGATCCTCGATCCGGTGGGGCTGAGCCATCGGGCTCGCTGACGTGAGGGAGGCGCACACGTGAACGAGGAGGTCGAGCACGAGATCGACGAACTGCTCGCGTCGGGCCAGCCAGCGCTCGCCGCGGCGAGGGCCGAGGCTGCGCTCGATGATCACCGAGACCGCGAGGCCTTGTGGGCGCGATGGATGATCGCGCTCGCCCGGGACGGGAGATCGGTCGAAGCGCTGCGGGCCTTCCAGCAGCTGAAGCGTGAGCTGGGTCGGGACCCGAGCGACTGGTTGGTGGCGCTCGAACGGGCCATAGCGCTGCACGATCTCGCGGTGCTGGACGTGGGCGCGACCGCCGAGTTCATCCCCGGGAGGCAGGCGACCAGGCCCCGGCTGCGGTCGGACCAGCCGCTGCCCCAGGGCGTCATCACGTTCTTCATGACCGACGTGGTCGGCTCCACGCGCCTGTGGGAGACGGTTCCTCGGACGATGCGCCAGGCCCTGGCCCGCCATGACGAACTGGTCGCCGACGCGGTCGAGGCTCACGACGGCATCGTCGTTCGCGAGCGCGGCGAGGGAGACTCCACGTTCAGCGTGTTCCGTCGGGCGACCGATGCGGCGGCCGCGGCCCTGACGGTCCAGACCTATCTCGAGGACGAGCTCTGGCCGCCCGATTGCCGGATCTCGATCCGGTCGGCGCTCCACACCGGCGAGGCATCGGATCGCGACGGTGACTACTACGGGCGTGTGGTCAACCGGACGGCGCGGCTTCGTGCCATCGCCGAACCGGGTCAGATCCTCGTGAGCCAGTCGAGCGCCGAGGTGATCATCGACCACCTGCCTGCCGGCTGCCTGCTGGTCTCCCTGGGCACGCAGCTGCTGAAGGACATGGAACGCCCGGAGCGCGTGTACCTGCTGGTGGCGAGCGACACCGAGCCGTCCCCGACCCAGCCGGTCGAGCGGATCGATCGAGGTTCCCGGGCCCGGTGGGAGGTGGTGGTCGGCGCTGACCGGGAGTACTTCGAGTCGAACGGCCACGAGGGGTCCGGGGTCCCGGACTGGGACTTCTGCCACCCGGCGTCGGTCGGCCGAGCGTCGATGAGCATCGGTCGGCCCAGCCGATCGGCGGGGCTGGTTCCGGACATCGATGTCGCGGCGCTCACGGGCGACACCAGCGTGTCGCGGGCCCACGCCGTGCTCGAATGGGCCGAGGACGGCTCGCTCGCCGTCGTCGACCTCGACTCGACCAACGGGACCTACGTCAACGACATCGACGAGCCCATACCACCGAACGAGCCACGGAGCTTGGCCGACGGCGACGCGATCTACCTCGGTGCGTGGACGAGGCTCGACGTTCGGCGCGTCGACACCTGAGAGGAACGGCAGCCAGGCCTGTGTCATTCGGCTGACCCTTCGGGCGTCATCCAGCGGAACGACGGATCTGGGCGCGACATCGAAGCTGGACCAACCGAACATCCACCACGGGAGGGTCCCATGGCAGACAGCCAGATCATCTCCGCCCAAGCCGAGCCCGGGCCCGACCCGTCGCTCGGTCCGCAGGTGGTGGAGCGACGCCGCAACCGACGGAACCTGGTGCTGGCGGCGCTCGTCGCAGTGCTGCTCCTCGGCGCCGGCGGCTTCGCCTACCGGGCTCACGCCGACCAGGCCGAGGCATCCAGAGCCCGCGCCGCCACCGCGGATCTCGATCACGAGCGGGACCAGCTCGCGGCGCAGTCGAGTCAGGAGGACGCGACCGCGGCTGACCTGAAGGCCCGCGTCGCCGCGGTGCACGACACCCTCGAGCGGGTCGTCGCCGTGCTCGACGAGGTGGCCGCCTCGCAGAACGCCTACACCGACGTGATGAACAAGGCGACGGACCTGCACAACCGCGGGCAGCTCCGGGCCGAGCACGACCTCGTGCAGGGAGACGGGGCTTCGGCGCTGGACACGTTCCAGCGGAGCGTCGCCGCTCTCGACCATCTCTTCTCCGACGCGCAAGCGGCGGTTCAACACCTGCAGGAGGGCACCCATGTTTGAGCACACCGTCTCCGCCGACCCACCTGCCGACGACCCCCGGCTCGAGCCCACTCCCGAGGGGCGGTCCGTGACCCGGACGCGTGTCTCGCGCGTCCTCCTCGCCGTGCTTCTACTCACGACCGCACTGCTCATCGGGGCGGCTGTCCTGTGGCAGCGCGCCGAGGCCGAACGTCGCGATGCCGTCGGCCGGCGAGACGCGGCCACCGCCGACCTCGCCACCCAGCGCTCGCACACGGCGGACTCCGATCTCCAGTTGTCGTCGGCGCAGACGCGCGCAGCCGACGTGCAGGCCGCCGACTCCACGCCCCTGGCCACCGCCCAACAGGCGACCCAGCTCGTCGACCAGGGCATTGCGTCCGCTCAGCAGATGCACGCCGCTGCTCTCGCCGGGAACGATCGTGGCTACAACGCCGCCGTCGCCCGGGCGAATGCCCTCGTCGACCAGATCGATGCCGCCTCGGCGCAGCTCAGCACCCAGATCGACCAGATGCCTCCGCCGTGATCGCCACTCCTTCCCCGTCAGCATCGACGGGGACTCGACGAGTGATCAGTGCAGGCGGACGGAGCCGTCCTCGGCGAGCGGCCAACCTGGGTTGTGGGCCACCTCCCAGGGATGACCATCAGGATCGACGAACACACCGGAGTAGCCGCCCCAGAACGTCGACGCTCCCTCACGGCCGATCGTCGCACCCGCCGTCCTCGCCTCGGCCAGGACGGTGTCCACCTCGGCAGGGGAGGCCACGTTGTGGGCGAGCGTCACGCCACCCCAACCGCCAGGGTCCGACACCGTGCTGTCCTCGGCCAGCTTCTCCCGACCCCAGAGCGCGACGATCATGCCGCCGGCCTGGAAGAACACCACGTCGCCGTCAGGTGACTCACCCGACCAGCCGAGGGCCTCGTAGAACCGGCGGGAACGACCCACGTCGGCGACGCCGAGCGTGACCAGCGAGACACGTTGCTCCATGCCCAGATCATCGCGCCGACCGGAGCCACCGGCCGGTCCAGGTCGAGGCCCACCGTCGCAGACGCAGCGCGCTCCGACGTCTCGGCTTCACACTCCGGGATCAGATCGCGTGGGCGATGATGCCGAAGCCGAAGCCGGGTGAGGCGACGATGGCGTTGGTGGGGTTGGTGAAGGTGATGACGATGTACTCGTCGGGTCCGGGGGTGCTGTCGGTCAGGACGGCGAGGTCGAAGGTGGCGCTGGTGGTGCCGGGTGGGAAGGTGAGGGTGCCGCTGGCCGCGACGTAGTCGCTGGTGGGGGCCTGTGGTCCGAGGAAGGGGTTGGTGGGACCGTCGGGGACGAACCTGGTGGCCCAGTCGACGGTGACCGGGTCGGTGCTGGCCTGGTTGAGGCTGGCCGTGACGGGCATGGTGAAGGGACCGGTACCCGACACCGTCACGATCCCGGTGCCGGGCGCGACGGTGACCGGGGTCTCCGCACCGGCCGGACCGGCTGCCACTCTGCCGGGGACGCAGCAGCTCGACGATGGCGTCGTCGATCGATCTCGACTTCCGCAGGTTCACGTCGATGGCCGTCGCGAGGGCAGCCGCGGTGGCGTCCTCGTCGACCACGCCCACCAGTTCCACGATGTGGACACCGTCGTCGAACCGGCCGGCGACCGTGCGGGCCAGTTCCATCCCGAGCGAGGTCTTGCCGACGCCGCCGGGTCCCACCAGCGTGAGCAACCGGTGTTCGGCGATGGCCTCGCAGAGCTGCTCGAGGAGCGCCTCGCGGCCGATCAGCGGCTGAACGGGGACGCCGACCGCCGGCTGCGCCGCGGTTGGGGACGTGGCTTCCGCCGTGTCGTGCTCGCCATCTCCGGAGACCGGCGCGACGAACTCATAGCCCTTGCCGTGCGCGGTCCGGATGATCGACTGCCGGCTGCCGTCGTCGCCGACGGCTTGCCGCACGGCCTTGATCCGCGTCGCCAGGGCCGATTCGCTCACGAACCGGTCGCCCCAGATCGCGTCGAGCAGCTCTTCCTTGCGCACCACCGCGCCCCGATGGGCCACGGCGGACAGCGGGCTGGTGCTCGGCTTGGGACTTCTGCCACTGTCGGGGGCGGCAGCGACGTCGGATCATGTGGGCGAGACCCAGTGACCGTGGGAGGCACGCGATGATCGAGACGAACGCGGCAGAGACGCCGGCTGCCCCGGAGGCGCGCCCGCGGCGGTCGCGGACCAGGCGACGCGTGGTCTTGGTCGTGGTCGGCGTCGTCGCGGTCCTGGTGGTCGTCTTCGCCGTGCTGGCCGTGCGGGACCTGAACCGCCAGGCCATCCAACCGCCGACGTTCCCCGCTCTCCAGCAGACACCCGACCCGTCTCTGCACGGCACGTTCGCCTATCTGTCGGGCTCGCAGAAGTTCGCCACCGGTGATCCGAAGACCGGCGGACCGAGTTGGTGCGTCCGGGTGGTGTCGACGTCGGGCACCTCGGCGAAGAACGCGCTGTGCATCAGCGCCGCCGATCTCGAGGGCATGGTCGGGCCGCAGCTGGCCTGGCGGCCCGACGGGCGACTCGAGGTCACGATGTTCCGCTCGCCCGAGAAGGGGTCCGTCGAACCGGGGTGGCAGCGGGTGGTCGACGTGCGCACCGGCGTGGTCGAGGACGTCCCGGCCGCCGACGTGCCCGCCACCCCGACGGGGCCACCGGATCCCGCGGTCGGGCCCGACGGTGAACAGGTGGTCATCACGAACCGGGATGGTCACGCCAAGGTCGTCCTGCAGACCTCGACGGGTTCGCGGACGCTGCTGACCGCGTCGGGCAATCCGTCCTACCGCATCTCGCCCGCCGGTTGGTCGCCCGACGGGACGTGGACGATCGTGGACGACGGGCGCATGCTCCTGGTCACCACGGCGGATCCGTCGACCACGCGCGTGCTCGTCGACGACCTGTCGGCCTACGGCGACATCGACCGTGCCGGCATCACGCCCTATGCGCTCACCGGCGCGGACCTGCTCTGAGCCTGCGGTGTCGGAAGAGTCGTCATCGGTCGGGCGGGTCGAAGCGGCCCTGCTGGCCGTCGCCGTGCTCGGTCTGGTGGCCGGAGCGGTGTGCTGGGCGATCGACCGCACCGGCGCCGCGGATGCCATCTGGGCACTGGCGGCCGGGGTGGGACTCGTCGCCTCGCTGTGGTGGGTGCTGGTCGCGGCTCGGCAGGGGCGCCTCGGTGTCGACGTCATCGCGGTCCTGGCGCTGGGCGGATCGCTGCTGGTGGGGGAGTACCTCGCCGGCGCCCTGATCACGTTGATGCTGGCGACCGGCCGCGTGATCGAGGCTCGCGCCGACGGCCCGGGCCCGGCGCGAGTTGCGCACCCTGGTCGAACGCGCGCCCCGTGAGGTGCATCGCCACCACCCGGAGGGCGTCGAGACCGTCGGGATCGAGGCCGTCGCCCGCGGCGATCTCCTGCTCGTGCGGCCCGGCGAGGTGCTGCCGGTCGACGGCACGGTCGTCGGCGGGGTGGCGGTCCTCGACGAGTCGGCGCTCACCGGCGAGCCCCTCCCGGTCGAGCACCCCGACGGCGATCCGGTCCGCAGCGGCGTGGTCAACGCCGGCGGCCCGTTCGACCTGCGGGCGACCACCACCGCGGCCGAGAGCACCTACGCCGGTGTCGTTCGACTCGTCGAGCAGGCGCAGGCATCCAGCGCGCCGTTCGTCCGCCTCGCCGACCGCTACGCGGTCGTGTTCCTCGCCCTCACCCTGCTGGTCGCGGGCTCGGCCTGGCTGGTGTCGGGTGACCCGGTCCGGGCCGTGGCCGTCCTCGTGGTCGCCACGCCGTGCCCGCTGATCCTGGCCGCGCCGGTGGCCATCGTCGTCCGGGCTGTCGCGGGCCGCGCATCGCGGCGTGCTGGTGAAGGGCGGCGACGCCCTCGAGCGCCTCGCCAACGGCCGGGTGCTGCTCTTCGACAAGACCGGCACGTTGACCCAGGGACGACCGACCGTCACCGAGGTCATGTCGGCGGCCGACGTCGGGGCGGACGACGTCCTCCGATGGGCGGCGTCGCTCGACCAGCTGTCCCCGCACGTGCTGGCCGGAGCCGTCGTCCGGGCCGCACGCGACCGGGGCCTGACGCTGGTGATGCCCACCGGGTTCGTGGAGACGCCCGGCCTGGGTGCCTCCGGCACGGTCGACGGCCACGACCGTCGCCGTCGGCAAGGCGAGCTGGTTGGTGGCCGGCGACCCGAGTTGGCTCGCCGCCGTGCGCCGCCGGGCCGAGCTCGACGGAGCGCTCACGGTCTTCGTCAGCGTCGATGACCAGCCGGCGGGCGCGGTCATCTTCGAGGATCCCGATCCGTGCCGACGCGGCACGAACGATCCGCAAGCTCCGCCACGACGGCATCGCGCCGGGTGGTGATGGTGACCGGCGACCGGGCCGACGTCGCCGAAGCGGTCGGAGCCGTCATCGGCGTCGACGAGGTGCTCGCCGAACGGAGCCCGTCGGAGAAGGTGGACGCGATCCGCGCCGAGTCGCGGTACGGGCCCACGATCATGGTCGGCGACGGCATCAACGACGCGCCGGCGCTCGCCATCGCCGACGTCGGCGTGGCCATGGGCGCCCGGGGGGCGACCGCCTCCTCCGAGGCCGCCGACGTGGTGCTGACCGCCGACCGCCTCGACCGCCTCGGTGACGGTCTCGCCATCGCCCGCCGCGCCCGCGACATCGCCCGCCAGAGCGTCCTCGCCGGCATCGGCATGTCCCTGGTGGCCATGGGGTTCGCCGCCGCCGGCCTCTTGCCCCCGGCCTGGGGCGCTCTGCTCCAGGAGGCGATCGATCTGGCCGTGATCGGCAACGCCCTGCGCGTGCTGCTCCCACACGAGGGCAGCCCCAGGTTCGAAGGGCGCGACGCCCAACTGGTGCACGAGTTCAGCCAGGCCCACGAGGTGCTCCGGCCCGATCTCGATCAGATCCGGCGCGCCGCCGACCTGATCGGCGAGGTCCCCGACGCCGACGCCTTGCGCGCCGTCCACGACGTCCACCGGTTCCTCGTCGACGACGTCGAACCCCACGAACAGGCCGAGGACTCGGTGCTCTACCCGGTGTTCGCCCGAGTGCTCGGCGGCTCGGACCCCACCGGCACCATGAGCCGGACCCATGTCGAGATCTCGCACCTCATCCGGCGCCTCGGCGTGCTCCTCGACCTGACCGACCCCCAGGCGCCCGACCACGCGGACCTCCTCGAGATCCGCCGCGTGCTCTACGGGCTCCACGCCATCCTCTGCCTGCACTTCGCGCAGGAGGACGAGAGCTACCTCTCGCTGATCGACGAGGGAGGGCGGGGCTAGCTGACCCGGGTCGGCTGGGCGTAGGCCTGGAGCGCGGCCCGGTCGTCCTCGAGCACGAACCCGGCGGCGATGGCCGCGTCGGTGCCGGCCGCGTAGCGCTGCTCGTAGTCCGCCCGGGACGGATAGAGCGCGGCGATGCGGTCGGCCGGCAACGGCATCGTCGAACCCAGCAGCAGGCAGATCACGTCGGACTTCGGCCCCGGCTGCCCGGAGAGGACGTCGACGGGCACGTCGACGGGCGGGGTGCGGATGCCGCCGAGGGCGATCCCGTCGGCGTCGCGCACCACGGTGACCGGGTTGCCGGTCGACAACTCGAGGCGGGGGGCCTCGGGTGGGGCCTCGCCGGTGCGCACCCAGTGGTCGAGCGCGTGGATGGCCGCCTTGGCGACCACGTGGAGCGGACCGTCGTTGATCGGCACGCCGCAGTCGATCGAGGAGGCCATCGGCCCGAGCAGGTGGGCATCGGCGTGGGCCGTCCCGGCGACCTCCCACAGCCGCAGGTGGTCGTTGTCGGGTTGGCGGGCCGAGGCCGAGCTCAGGACACCGGCGACGTCGCTCTCGGACTGGAGGTCGAGCACCGGGGCATCGAGGTCGGTGCGGAAGAGGGCGGTGGACTTGCCGATCGAGCCGGCGATGTCAGCCGACTTCCCGGTGTCGACCAGCGGGAGCGCCGAGGCGCCGCGGCTGTGGATGAGGAAGCCGTCGAACGCCTGCGTGAGGGGCTGCACGCCGTCGTAGTAGGTGGTGAGCGCGAACGCCGACTGCGACTCGCCGGCGGCGAGCACGTGCTGCGGCTCGACGTCCGCCGATGCGCCGGCCCGCCGGCGCGCAGGGCCCGGGCGACCTGGGTGTAGATGTCGAACGAGTAGCCGTCGCCGGGGTGCTGCAGCGAGCCGTAGCGGGCCGGGTCGATCGCCTTCAGGCCCTTGCCGACGATGCCCTCGGCCGCCGGCACGGACACGGGCACGAGCACGGGCCCGCCCTCGACGCCGATGAGCTGCGCCGAGACGCCGACCCAGATGTCGCCCCGGCGGGTCAGCTCCTCGCCGAAGCTGGCGTACTCGGGGTCGGCGTCGAGGCCACCGCTGACGTTGAGCCACTCGACGACGACGGTGCCGCTGAACGCCGCGGGATCGGCCGGGCGCCGGACGAGCGACCCGGGTGCGGTAGGGCGCGGTGGTGCCCGGTGCGAACGTCCACTGGCCGTCCTCGGAGAGCGGGCCACTGCGCGGTGTAGGACGACGCGGTGCCTGCCGCCACGTACTCGTGCACCTCGTAGCCCGGGCCCCCGGCCGCGGTGCCCGAGGCGGAGCCGATGAAGGGGCCGTTGCCCCCGGTGAGCTCCTCGGACAGGTCCGCCGCCGGTCCCGCGGGCCGGTCGGGCACGGTCGTCGCGGACGTCGGCGGCGACGATGCCGCGGTTCCGGAGCTCGAGCACCCGGCGGCCGCCGCGAGGACGCACACCACTACACCGATCAGACCGAAGCGCCGCACGTTTCCTCCCCGAGCTCCCCCGTCGCTCGACGGGTCGCCTTGGTCTAGCAGCCGGCGATGGCGGCGGCGAGCACGTCGGGGGCCTCGAGCAGCGGCCAGTGGCCGACATCGGCCATGCGCACGACCGAGGCGCCGGGGATGCGCTCCTCGACCCGCTCGATCATGTGGGCGCCCGACACCGGGTCGAGGTCGCCCCACACGAAGGTCATGGGGACGTCGCCGGTCTCGAGCGCGGCCTCCCACCGCTGCTGGTGCTCCCGCCGGTCGGCGATGTAGTGCAGCAGGTCGTGCATCAGCGGGACCCCGTCGCCGTCGTCCATCGAGCGCCAGATCTCGTGCATCCCGCCCTCGTCCACCGGCACCCGCTCACCCCAGGTGATCCGGAGGCCGTTGACGAAGGCGTCCTCGGTGACGGCGGCGGCGAACTCGGCGCCGTGCTCGGGATCGAGCAGCAGCTGCTGGCCAGCCGTCGGGCGGTGGAGGTCGGGATAGATGCCGCCGTTCATCCACACCACCGACTCGATGGCGACGCGACCGGAACCCTCGGCGTGCCGGGCGAGCAGCTCCTGACCGACCGACGCCCCGTAGTCGTGAGCCACCAGCACCGTCGATTCGGTCCCGGTGGCCTCCCAGAGGCGCTCGACGGCGTCGGCCGCGGCGTGGATCGAGTAGCGATGGCCGCGCGGCTTGGCCGACGCGCCGAAGCCGGGGAAGTCGACGGCCAGCACGCGCCAGCCCGGTTCCACCGCGTCGGCCGCCGGTTCGATGTCGTGCGACGACGACGGGTAGCCGTGGAGGAAGGTGAGCGGGCGAGCCTCGGGATCACCGAGGTCGTAGGCCGCGACGCGGAGCCCGTCGCTGTCGATCGGTCGGCTCTGCGCCCGCCACGCGTCCCAGGTGCTCATGGCCGTACAGCAGAGCACAACGCGACGGAACATGAGAGCCAGGTGACGATCCGATGATGGTGGCGAAAGACCCTTCCCGTGCGCCCGTCGATGGGGTACGAACGACCCATGTCCTTGATCTTCCATCGTCACGAGGCCACCGCCCTGCCGGTCGAGGTCGTACGGGTCGCCGTTCGGCCCCGCCGGGATTCGGCGGTCCGCCTCATCTCACCGGAAGCCCGACGCGAGCGCGGGATCGAGCCCCACGGCGGTCACCACACCGACCAGGAGTCGGCCGCCGCGGTCGAGCAGCTCCGACGATGCCGCGAGGCGGCCGCCGAGGGCCGCGTCGCGCTCGCTCGCGCCGAGCGGGCCGCCGCCGAGGCCGGAGAACGGGCGGAGCGGGCCCGCGTCGAGCACGAGCGGGCCCGTGACGAGGCCCGCACGACCGACGTGGCGATGCGCCGCCAGCAGCGCGCCACGGCCGACGCGCGGCTCGAGCTGCGCCGGGCGCTCGAGTGGGTCGCTCGGCTCGAGGCATTCGACGCCGTCTGAGTTCACACAGTCGTCATCGGCCATTCCCCGATCCGCGCCCTCGCACCTGCCAGGCTCTGGCCGATGAAGACCGCTCCGGCAGGAGAGCTCCTCGAACCGCCCCGGTCGTCGACCTGGCCCGAGCTGCAGTCGGCCCGGCGCGCGACCTACGTGCTCGACCAGGTCGTGAGCTACGCCTACCCGGGGTTCGCCCGCAACCTGCGCCAGAAGCTGGTGGTGGTCCCACCGGCCCGGCACGGCGATCAGGTCCGGGTGACCGACCAGCTCGCGGTCGACTGCTCGGCACCCACCCGGTCGCGCCGCTTGGTCGACCGATTCGGCAACACGGTGCTGCACGTCAGCGCTCCCCGGGTCGACGGCCGCATCAGCTTCGACGTCCGTGCCGTCGTCGAACGGGCCGGCGCTCCGGCGGCCCGGACCGACCGGTGGTCGCCCCGGCTGAGCAGCCGGACGGCGCGCACGACCCCGGACGTCGAGCTCCGCGACGCTGCGGCCGACCTGCGGCGGCGCAGCGGGGCATGCGACCAGCGTGACCTGGTCGATGCCATCGGAGCTCACGTCCACGGGTCGATCCGCTACACCAAGGGGGTCACCGACGTGGCCACCACCGCGGCCGAGGCCTGGCGCGGCCGGGCCGGCGTGTGCCAGGACATGGCCCACGTCATGGTGGTGCTGTGCCGGCTCAACGGCATCCCGGCCCGGTACGTGTCCGGTCATCTGGTCGGCGAGGGCGCGAGCCATGCCTGGGTCGAGGCGCTCGTCGAGCGGCGCGGGCGCACCGAGGTGGTGGCCTTCGACCCGACGCACGACCGGCGGACCGACCTGCGGTACCTCACGGTGGCCGTGGGCCGGGACTACGCCGACGTGACGCCGACCTCGGGCACCTACGAGTCCGACCTGCGGGGCGAGCTCACGATCACGAAGACGCTGACCGTCACGTCGGTGGAGTAGCTGCTCAGCCGACGTGCACGATCTTGGCCACCGACGGCACCCGGTTGGCATCGAGCACGAACAGCATGTAGTAGCCGGGCGGGGCGACGTGGCTGTTGGCGGGGGTGCCGGCGATCACCAGCGAGGCACCGCTGGTGTTGGTGCTGTTCAACCCGATCGGCAGCTGCACGTAGCGCTGGTTCGAGTCGAAGGAGTGGGTCATCGAGCCGAGCCCCACCAGCACCACCTCGCTCGGCGGCGGGCCGGTGGTGGTGATGGCGGCCAGGCCGGCGAAGTTCAGCTGGGTCGGCGCGCTGGTGATCACCGGTCGAGGCTTGCTGAGGTAGTCGGGCAGGTAGAACTGGAAGCTCGGCTTCTCGAGCGACGAGTCGGTGCTCTGGTCGCGCCCGCCGCCCACCAGCACCCGACCGTCGGGCATGAGCAGGGCGATCGAGTGGTAGCCGCGGACGACGCCCTGGTTGGCGCTGCCGAGCGACACCTTGAAGCCCTGGGCCGGGTCGATGTACTCGGCCTGCTTCACCTGCGGATCGCCGGCCGTGTCGTGCCCGTTCACGAGCAGCACCCGACCGTCGGGCAGGTTCACCGTGCTCGGGTGGTGGCGGTTGACCTGCAGGTCGATCGAGGTCTTCCACGCCCCCGTGATCGGGTCGAAGACGTCGGCCCGGTGCTGGTAGGCCGATCCCATGTTGCCGCTGGCGATCAGCACCGCGCCGTTGTGGTAGCCCCACTGGTTGTCGGTGGTGCGGATCGGGAGCATCAGCGAGGACGTGCCCCAGTTGAGGCCGGCCGCGCCGGTGTAGCCGGGCCGACCGGTGAGCACCGTGTACCGACCCGGTGCGACGGTGCTGGCCTCGACCGCCACGCTCTGCTCGCCGATCATCAGCAGGTCGTTGGCGCTGGTGGCCGTGGGCAGCACGAACACGTGGGTGTAGTCGCGGTTGGTGATCGCCGTCGGCGTGGTGGTCCGGTCGGAGAACAGCGTGCGGGCGCCGGTGTTCGGGTCGAGGGTCTCGACCGCGGGTATCGCCGTGGGCAACGGCGCCACGTCCTCGTAGCCGCCGGTCACGAGCAGGCGGGTGTCGGGCAGGCGGGTGACGGTGGGGTACCAGCGGTCGGACGACCCGTTGGCCCCGACGGCCACCATCGACCCCGGGTACTGGTTCCAGGTGGTGCCGTCGAACATGGTCTCGGAGGGCAGCCCGGCCACGTAGAGGGTGGTGCTGGCGTTGGTCTTGGAGGCCCGGGTACCGCCGGCGGTGACCACCTTGCCGTCCGCGGTGAGGGTCTGCCCGGAGCAGATCAGGTCGTCGTAGGTGAACGCCGTGCTCGACTGGGGCACGTCGTAGGTGACCGGCTCCCTGACCTCGGTGACCACGGTGCTCGTCGTCATGGGCGAGCCCAACGCCTGGATCGGCATCACCCACGACACGCGACGCTGGGTCGTCGTCGAGGTGGGCGGGTCGGCGCTGCGGGCGACGCCGGTGAACAGCACCCTCCCGTCGGGCAGCAGGGTGGCGTGGACCGGGGTGGCGTACCAGCCGTCCGCGGTGCGCAGGGTGGTGGAGGTCGTCCACCCATCGGCCACGCTGGGCAGCGTCGCGACCTGGGTCAGTGCCGCGTTGGTGCCCGCAGGTGCGGTCGATCCGGAGGGCGCGCCGGGCACCTGGTCGGGCAGCGTGCAGAAGAACGCGCCCCAGACCGCGAGCATGCCCAGCAGCGGCCTCGCGTAGTGGCGCTGATGGTGGTGCATCGTCGGTGTCGCCCTTTCCGCTCCGCGATGGTTGGTGAACCGTAGGCACGGGCGGCCCGGCAGGGGAAGGGAAAGATCGCGCTGTTCACCCAAGTGCAGACGTCGAGCGTTCGAGCACGCGCGCAACGCGCGAAACCACGCTCCGCGCGGTCAGACCGAGACGGTGTCCATCACCCGGGCGACGAACTCCTCGGCGCCGGCCACCAGGTCGTTGCGGCGGATGGCCATGCCGCCGATGACGTCGGCGCCCTGCTCGGCCAGGACACGGGTGAACTTGTCGAGCGTCTTGCCCGGGTCGAGGGCGTAGGTGCAGAAGACGGCGCAGCGCTTGCCGGAGAGGTCGCCGAACCCGGCGAACTTCTTGCGCTTGGCCGGCTTCTGGCCCACCACGAACAGGCCATCGGTCCAGCTGCCCACGATGATCAGGTCGGCCTCGGCCACCGCGGCCGGGTCGTACCCGCCGACGGCGTAGAGCTTGGCCGGCACCTTGCGCTCGAAGAACGCATCGGAGATGAGCTGGGCCGCCGCTCGGGTGTTGCCGGTGAGGCTCTCGTAGATGATGACGACCTGCATGGCCACGTTTTAGCAGCCCGCGCCGGTTGCCCCAGATCTCCGCTCCTGACGGCTGCCGTTCGGACCATTTCTGGTCCCTGAGCTTCATCCGGCCCGACGATCGGCCGACGAGAGAACCATGGATGACGTCGAGCCGCTCCCCGAGGAGCCGCCGATCGTGGTGATCGAGCGCATGGCGCTGAGCGACACCGAGCGCGGACGCGTCGTCGCGTCGGCCTTCATCGCCGATTTCGGGGCGTTCATGACCGAGACCGTGCGACCGATCCTGCGGGAGATGGCCACCGAGGGCGAACAACCCCAGCTGCTGGTGAACGGGCTGGCCGAGCTGATGCGGCTCACCGCCGAATCCATCGAGTTCCCCCTGGGCGCGGACCGCTAGCCGACCCACCCCGACGACCCCGACGACCCCGACGACCCCCGACCCCGGCCCCCGCCTCCGACGAAAGGACTCCACCCCATGGAGCGCTGGACCTTCCTCATCATCGCCGACGACGGTGGTGCGCCTTCGCAGATCCGCATCCTGCTGCGGGCGGGCGACGACGAGGCCGCCTGGCCGAGCGCCCAACTCGCGCTGGACGGCACCGAGGTGGGGGTGGACCAGGCCGCCCACGACTACGAGGCGCCGGAGTGGAAGGCCGTGCAGATCCTCGACGGCGGGATGGGTGGCGGAGCCGAGGCCCGGTTGCAGCAGGTCAAGGACGGCCTGCGGTCCCGAGCACGGGTCTGAGCGGTCTCGACGAGATGTCGCCTAGCTGCGACCGTCGATCTCCGCTAGAACTGTGCGTGAGGGATTGAACGCGGAGCCAGGTCATGAGGTTCCGTTCCAGCAACATCGGTGGAAGCGATGCCTCCTCGCTGAGCTTCCTGGGCGCGTTGGGTGAGCAATGGTTCCGCTGATCGTTCTGATCGTCGTTCTCGCCGCAGGAGGCGGGATCGCGTTCCTGGTGAAGTCGAAGAACGCGGCGTCGGCCGCCTCGGACGAGGCCGGCACCGGGCCCAACGAGTTCCTGCAGTCGCCGCCGACGTCGTTCCCCTCGACCCCGGCGGCGACCCGAAGCCTCGAGGCCCCCGCGGTCGAGGTCGCGGCTGACGCGGCCGACGAGGTCGACGAGGACGAGACGACGACGACGAGGTGGTCGTCGCCCGGTTCAAGGCTCCCGGCGAGCGCTCGCTCGGCCTCACCGAGCCGACCAGGTCGGCGCCCGCCGCGCCCGTCTACCACCTCGAGGCCGAGCCCGAGCCGGCCGTACCGGAGCCGGAGCCGGAGCCGGTCGTCGCCGAGGTCGACCCCGAGCCGGTCGTCGAGCCGGAGCCGATCGCCGAGCCCGAGCCGGTCGTGGCCGAGGCCGAGCCGGTCGTGGCCGAGGCCGAGCCGCTCGTCGAGCCTGAGCCGGAGGTCGAGCCGGAGCCCGAGTCGGTGGTGGCCGAGGCCGAGCCTGAGCAGGCGGTCGAGCCGGTGGCCGTGGCCCCGGCGCTGGCGCTGGTTCCCGAACCCGAGCCGGCCGAGGGGCCGGTCATCGACCTGTCCGGGGACGAGGCCGTGGTCACCCCGGCCGACGCCGTGATCGCCCGGCCGGTGGCCGTGCCCCACCCCGTCGACGCCGCCGCGGTCGACGGCGACGACGACGCCTGGCACGACGTGGTGCTGCAACCGGAGCCCGACGCGGTCGACCACGTGCTGCAGGCCCTGATCAACCGGGCCCGGTTCAAGCAGGTCGAGGTCGAGGCGGTGGCCACCGAGCTGGTCGAGCGGGCCGACCTGCAGGGCCAGGAGGTCTCCGAGGTCCTGGCCGAGCTGGTGGGCCGGGCCGACGACTCCACGCTCGACGCGGCCCGCACCTCCGAGCTGACGTTGTTCAACGACGAGGTGCCGAGCCGTCCCGGTCAGCTCACCGACTTCGCCCGCCTGGCCCCGGCCGAGAAGAAGCGCATCATCGTGCGCGTGCTGTGCCTGCTCGTGGCCCGGTCCGAGGACCAGCAGCTCCCACCGCGGGCCGAGGGTGAATCGGCCGAGCCCCGCTCGTGGCCGCTGGCCCGGGCCGTCTGGCCGCTGGCCGCCAGCGAGGACGACGGCGAGCCGCAGCTGCCGAGCCGCCGGCTGGCCAAGTCGGGCTGAGGCTCAGCCGGCCACCGGCTGGACGCGCCGCGTGGTCGAGGTCGAGCACGAGGTCGACGTTCGCCGGCTTCGGTGCGGGTTCGTCGTAGGCGACCAGGCCGCACAGCACCCGCACCATCAGGCGCCGCCGCTCGATGGGGGTCAGTCGGTCGAAGGGGTTGGTGGCGCGGTCGAGCACGACGCGCGTGGTCGCCCGGGGGCGCTCGTCGGAGGCCATCGGGGGCTCAGCGACGACGGGGCAGGGGAGCGGCCGCGCCGGCGTCGACGACCGGGGCGGGACCGCCACGGGACGGCAGCGACGGGCTGACCCGGTCGATGGCGCCATCGAGGTCGATGACGCCGCTGCGGCGGGCGAGGTCGTCGACGGAGGCGAACTCGGTGGAGGCCAGCAGCTGCTGCACCTCGGCGAGGGTCGTCAGATCGATGGAGGAACGCTGGTCAGCCACGGCTGCCTACCTTGCTCTCCGCCCGGAGATGAGGGTGTGCGGCGACATCGTAGGAGTGGCTCCGACGACGATGGTGGATGTGGGATCGACGGCCCATCAGGCGTGGCCCACGGCGCGAGCGCGATGGGGGAGCGGCGCCAGCACGGTCGACGATCGCAGCCGGGCGATGTTGTCGCGCGCCGCGTCCTCGGCGACGATGGAGGCGGCGACGCGGGCGAGGACCGCGAGCCGCTCGTCGGTGTCGGACGTGGTGGCCAGCTCGGCGAGACCGGCGAGCTCGACCGTCGGGGCGAGCTGCACGGCACCGACGAGGACGGGCACTTCGAGGAGCTGACGCATGGTGATCACACCCTTTGCTCTCCACCCGAGGCAGCCGGCCAGGTCGACCGGTCGACGAAGCGTAGAACGGTCGTCTGCACGCAGCGCGGATGGTCAGTCACTCACCGTGCGTCGCGTCAGTCGAACCCGAGTCGGTCCAGAGCTGGTGCGGCGTCCGGTCCCGGGGGCCCTCGAACGGCAGCGTGACCGGCTCGCCGCCGCGGCCGGCCGACGCGTAGGCAGCGCACACCAGCTCCAGCACCTCGCGGCCGAACTCGGCACTCATGATCGGCTCGCGCCCGGCGGCGAAGTCGGCCAGCAGGTCCTGGAGCTGGGCCACGTAGCCGAACTGGTGGACCTGGGGCACGTCGGCACCGGCCGGCAGGGGCGGGAGCGGCACCGGCTCTCCGTCGCGCTCGAGCTGCAGGTAGGGGAGCATCTCGGCCCGCACCACGCCGGTGTCGCTGGCCGCCTGGAGATCCCACACCGGCTGGTCGGCGGCCCAGCTGGCCTCGACGGTCGCCACCAGGCCCGACGCGAACGTGATCGACATGCGAGCCGCCTCGTCGACCTCGATGTCATCGGCGCCCCAGAGCTCGGCCCGCACCGACACGACCTCTCCGCCGGCGCGATCGTCGGCCCGGGCCAGCAGCAGGGCCACCGCGAGCGGGTGCACGCCGAGGTCGAACAGGGCCCCGCCGCCCCACTCGGCTTCGAGGAACCCGCCCCAGTCGGGCCGACCCTGCATGGCCCGCACCTCGAGGTGGCGCAGGGGACCGAGCTCGCCGGCCTGGCCGATGGCGGCCACGATGATCGGGGCGAAGGCGAGGTTCTCGGCGTAGCCGAGCGCGTGGCCGGCGGCGGCCGAGGCGGTGACCAGCGCGTCGGCCTCGGCCAGCGTGGTGGCGAGCGGCTTCTCGACGATCGCCCTGGCGCCGGCACCGATGGCCTGCAGCGCGTCGGCGGCGTGGCGCGCCGGGGGCGTGGCCACCAGCACCACGTCGGCCCCGGCGGGGAGATCCTCGTAGCGGCACGCGGTGGCACCGACCTGGCCGGCTCGCTCCCGGCGTCGTCGCCGGCGTCCGCGACGCGACCCCGTGATGGTGAGGCCGTCGACCGACCGCGCCGCCAGGCCGTGCACCACGGTGATGTGTCCCGCTCCGGCGAAGGCGAGTGAGGTCATGCCGGGAACGTAGCGGACGGCCGATCCGGAGGCCCGGCGCAGAGCGGTATCTTGCGTCCACCGTGTTGACGCTCCGCCGCCTCCTCCGCTTCGGCGTGATCGTCGTCGCGGCCGGCGTGCTGGCTGCCGGATCGGCGGTCGCCATCGCCCCGCAGGTGCGCGACGCGGTGGGGGCCAACACCTCCGTCGCCGAGGACATCGACCTGAACGCGCTCGACGACTTCGCCGTGCGGTCCGACGTGATCGCCGCCGACGGCACGGTGTTCACGACCCTGCACGCCGAGCAGAACCGGCGACCGGTGAGCCTCGACCAGGTGCCCCGGCCGGTGATCGACGCCATCCTCGCGGTCGAGGACGCCGACTTCTACAGCCACGGCGGCATCAACGCCCGGGCCATCGTGCGGGCCCTGACCCAGAACGTGTCGTCGGGCCAGATCGAGCAGGGTGGGTCGACCATCACCCAGCAGCTCGTGAAGAACGCCCTGCTCAGCTCCGATCGCGACATCAACCGCAAGAGCCGCGAGGTCGCGCTGGCGGTGCGACTCGAGCAGCAGCTGACCAAGGACCAGATCCTCGAGAAGTACCTCAACACCGTGTACTTCGGGGCCGGGGCCTACGGGGTGGAGGCCGCGGCCGAGACCTACTGGGGTGTCGACGTCTCCCGGCTCGACTACGCCCAGGGCGCCATGCTCGCCGCCGTCATCTCCAACCCGGTGGCCTACGACCCGACCCTGCACCCGGCCGCGGCCCGGGCCCGGCGCTCCATCGCGCTCGAGCGCCTGGTGTCGGCCGGCACCATCACCAGCGACCAGGCCTACCTCTACGACCTCAGCCCGCTGCCGGCCCGGCGCTGCGGCGCCGATGTCGCGGTCGAGCCCGTCTCGTGCGGGGGCTCCAGCGTGCCGGTGGCCCAGGACTACTTCAGCGAGCAGGTCAAGCAGCAGCTGCTCGACGACCCCCGCCTGGGTGCCACCAAGGCCGAGCGGGTCGCCATGCTGTTCGGTGGAGGCCTGAGGATCTACACGACGCTCGACCTGGCCGCCCAGCAGGCCGCGGAGGCTGCCCGTGACTCGCAGCTGCCCGCCAACGACAAGGGCATCACCGCGGCCATGGTGGCGGTCGAGCCCTCGACCGGAGCGGTGCGGGCCCTCGTGGGCGGGCCGGGCTTCGACTCCTACCAGTACGACATCGCCACCCAGGCGCCGGGCCGCCAGACCGGCTCGTCGTTCAAGACGTTCACCCTGCTCACCGCCATGGAGCAGGGCAACCTGCCGTTCGACTCGGTCGGGGGTGGGGGCTCGTTCGCCAACCCGGGAGGGGAGGACGACCCCTACACGATCGGCGGCCGGGGCGGCACCATCACCAGCGTCACGTCGGCGTCGAGCAACGGCGCGTTCGTCCGGCTCGAGCAGACCGTCGGCATCGAGAACGTGGCCGCCATGGCGAAGCGCCTCGGCGTGGACGTCCCGGCCTCGAAGCACGTGCTGTCGATGACCCTGGGCGTCGCCGACACCACGCCGCTGCAGATGGCGTCGGCCTACTCGGCCATCCCCAACGGCGGCGTGCACGAGCTGCCGTACTTCGTCGAGCGGGTCGAGGACCGTGACGGCAAGGTGCTGATCCAGCACACGGCCAACGGCACCCGGGCCTTCTCGGCCGCCACCGCGTGCAACGTCACCCAGGTGCTGCAGCAGAACGTCAAGGGCGGCACCGGCACCCGGGCTCGCCTCGACGCCCAGCCCGCGGCCGGCAAGACGGGCACGACGCAGCTCAACACCGATGCCTGGTTCGTCGGGTTCACCCCGTACCTCACCACCGCGGTCTGGATGGGCGTCCCGTCGGGGAGCGTCCCGATGGGCACGTTCGGGGGCTACGCCGAGATCTTCGGCGGCACCATCCCGGCGCTCATCTGGCACGCGTTCAACGAGCAGTTCCACCAGGGCCGCGATCCCGTCGCCTTCCCCACGTGCGACCGGCCCGACCGCGGCGCGCGGTCGGTGCGGGGCGAGGGCCCGCTCGGCGGGACCGGCAGCTACTCGAGCAGCTCGTCCTCGTCGAGCTCGAAGTCACGGTCGACCGGCAGGACCACCCCCAAGAGGGGCGGCTCGACCGGCACCACCTCACCGCCCGTCACCCGGGCGCCGCCCGTCACCGATCCGACCACCGCACCCACCACGTCACCGCCCAAGGGCCCTGGAGGCTAGAAACACACCATGGCATCGCTCGATCAGCTCCTCGTGCTCCAGGAGCACGACACCACCGCCGAGCAGTTGCGGCACCGTCGCCTGACGCTGCCACAGCGCGACCAGCTCGTCGCCCACGAACAGGAGCTGGCTGCGGTCCGGGAGCAGACGGCGTCGGTGCAGGGCCAACGCGACGACGTGGCCCGCACCCAGAAGCGCCTCGAGGACGAGGTCGCGTCGGTCGAGGCCAAGGTGGCCGACGTCCACGGGAAGCTCTACGGCGGCAGCATCACGTCGCCCCGCGAGCTGCAGGCCCTGCAGGACGACGAGGGCTCGTTGAAGCGGCACCAGACCAACGTCGAGGACAAGGTCATCGAGCAGATGGAGCTGGCCGTTCCCCTCGACGACGAGCTCGAGCGGCTGCGGGCCCGCGCCGCCGAGCTCGAGGCGGCCATCACCGACGCCGCTGCGGGCCTGACCGTGGCCGAGGCCGAGATCGACGTCGAGCTCGACGCGGTGCTGGCCGAGCGGGCCGCGCTCGGCGGCGGAGCTCGACCCGGCGCAGATCGAGACCTACGAGCAGTTGCGTCACGACCTCGGCGGCATCGGCGTGGCCCGCCTGGTGGGCACGAACTGCGGGGGGTGCCACCTCACGCTGTCGGCGGTCGAGATCGATCGCATCCGCCACGCCCCGCCCGACGAGCTCGTGTTCTGCGGTGAGTGCGGCCGACTGCTGGTGCGCTGAGCCGCATGCTCCTCTGGTACCTGGGGGTCAGCACCGCCTTCGTGTGGAACGTGTTCCGCAGCCCGGCGCTCGACTACCGCCTGGTCATGGTCGGCTCGGTGCTGCCGCTGCTCGACGTCGTGCTCGGCGGTCCCGCGGTGCTGCACACCCTCCTGTTCACGGTGGTGCTCATGGGGGTGATCATGCTGGCCACCCGCGAGCGGCGGCTGCTTCGGCGGCGGCTGATCAGCCTGCCCATCGGGCTGATGACCGGCCTCGTGCTCGACGGGGCCTGGGCCACCCGGAACGTGTTCTGGTGGCCGTTCTTCGGGTGGGGGTTCCCGGGTGGCGGGCTTCCCGAGCTGCAGCGCAGCCCGGCCGTCCTGGTGGTGCTCGAGCTGATCGGGGCGGCCGCCCTGGCCTGGTGCTGGATGGCGTTCGGCTGGTCCGATCGGGCCAACCGCGACCTGTTCCTGCGCACCGGCCACCTCAACCGGGATCTCGTCCGGTGACGACCCCGTGCTGCCAGGTGACGCCCCCGTGCTGATCGTCGTGCGCCACGGCCGCACCGAGGCCAACGCGTCCGGCCGCCTGCTCGGCCGGCTCGACGTCCCGCTCGACGAGCTGGGTGAGCTGCAGGCCGCCAAGCTCGCCGCTTCGCTGCTGGCCACCACCGATCGCATCGACCGGGTGGTGTCGAGCCCGCTGCAGCGCACGCGCCAGACGGCGGCCTGCCTCGGCGTGCCGGTCGACATCGATGACCGCTTCGTCGAGGTCGACTACGGCGAGTACGACGGCCTGCCCCTCGCCGACATCCCGCCGGACCTGTGGGAGCGGTGGCGGTCGGACCCGAACTTCACCCCGCCGGGTGGCGAGTCGTTGGCCGCGCTGCAGCGTCGGGTGTCGGCCGCGCTCGACGAGCTCGCCGATGCGGCTCGCACCGAGACCATCGTGGTGGCCACCCACGTGTCGCCGATCAAGGCATCGGTGGCCTGGGCCCTGGGTGTGGGGGACGAGGTCACGTGGCGGCTGTTCGTCCAGCCCGCGTCGATCACGCGGATCATCGTCCGCGACGCCGGACCAGTGCTGCAGTCGTTCAACGAGACGGCCCACCTGACCTGACCGCGGCCACGGGCCCCAGACGCGACGCCGCCGCGGGGCCTCGTCCTGCCGGGTCCGATGGAGCGAGGAGGAACCATCGGACCCGGCGATGGAGAGGCCACCGCGACGTGTCGGGATTGGGCTGGACGCCAGTCGTGCCCACTCCCTCCGTAGTCATCCAAACGGCGCGTCAGGGCCCTGACCTGAGTCCAATGATCCGTCCGACCCAACATGTCGGGTCGTGCGGCCCACGCTGTCAGCCGAACCCGGCGCGGACCTCGACGACAGCTCCCGGATCGATGAGGTAGGGCATGTAGAACCCCACCCGATCGGCCACCGATCCGTAGCGACGCAGGATCTCGCCGGCGATGGCGGCCGGCTCCCCGCGGACCGCGAGGGTGTCGAGCACCTCGTCGTCGATCAGCGTGCTCATCTCGTCCCACCGCCCCTGCTTCGAGAGGGTGTTGAGCTCGGGTTGCAGGTCACCCCAGCCGTGGGCGTCGAGCACGGGGCGGTAGGCCGGGGTCGAGCCGTAGAAGCGCCAGCAGGCCACGGGTACCGGCCACCGCCGTCTCCATCTCGGCCTCGTCGCGTCCGGTGCAGACGATGCTGGTGGCCACGATCGAGAAGCCGTCCCGCTCGCGACCCGCGCCCTGCAGGCCGGCCTCGACGTTCACGAGGGTCTGCTCGTGCAGGAAGCGCTCGGACATGAACGGGTGCAGCAGCAGCCCGTCGGCGTGGGCGGCGACGGCCCGGGTGAGCTTCGGGCCGAGCGCCCCGACCAGCACCGGCGGCGGTCCGAACGGGTTGGGCCCGGGGTCGAACGTCGGCTGCATCAGCGTGAACGTGAAGAACTCGCCCCGGAAGTCGAGGCGCTCGCCGTCCTGCCAGCAGCGGAAGATGGCCTTGAGGGCCTCGACGTACTCGCTCATGCGCTCGACCGGCCGCGACCACTCGGCGCTGAACCGCCGCTCGATGTTGGCCTTCACCTGCGTGCCCAGCCCGAGCATGAACCGGCCCTGCGAGAGCTTCTGGAGGTCCCACGCGGTGTACGCGACGTGCATCGGGCTCCGCGGGAAGGCGATGGCCAGGTTCGGGTAGATCGTCAGATCGGTGGCCGCGGCCGCGAGCGCCAGGGGCAGGAAGACGTCGCCGACGCCCTCGAAGGTGAACACCCCGTCGAAGCCCAGCTCGGCCAGCGACCGGGCCTGGTCGGCCGCGTTCTGAGGGTCGGCCATGAGGACGGTGTCGATCTTCATCGGTGGAGCATGTCACCTGACGGGGTGTCAGGTGACCACGTTCACGGGCTCGGCGGCACTCCCGCGTCGCTGAGCTGGCCACCGATGTCGTCGGGCACGGTGTAGCGCCAGCCATCGGATGCGAGCTGGCTCCTGCTCACCTCGTAGCCGTCGAACCCGCGGCCCTGGCTCGTGAAGCGCAGCGACCAGTTCGACCCCTGGTCGATCACTTCGCGGGCCACCGCGGTCGACCGGGGCCCGGCGATGCCGATGGTGACCCACCCGCTGTCGCCGGAGCCGCTGACCTCGACGGTGACGGCGTAGTCGCTGCGGTTCTCGATGGCGATGGGTGGGACCTTGCCGGGCTCGGGCATCCGCTGGGCGAGCACGAGGACCGCGGCGGCGACCACCGCGCCGGCGAGGCCGAGGAGCAGGCGCTTCGAGCCGGAGTGGACCGGGACGGCCCGACCCCAGGTGCGGGTGGCGGTCGACGGGCTCATCGGCGAGCCCCGGCTCGATGGTGCAAGGTGGTGGTCATCACGGGTCCCCGGGGGTGGAGGCCGCCGGCATGTGCCGACTCCGCGAGGGTAGGCGCGTGTGAGGCCCCTGCCAACGGCGAGCTCGCGATCTGCTCGACGTGCAGACGGTGGGCCGCCCATCCGACCCCTGTCCGTCAGGCGGAGCCGTGTGGCACACTGGTTGGACCAGTCGACCAGTGGACCAGTCGACCGCGAGCCGAAGCCGTCCGAACCGGGGGGACCATGACCGCAGCGATCTTCGATGCCGACAGCCACGTGATGGAGACCGCCGAGTGGCTGCCCTCTTTCGCCGACCCCGCGGTACGCGACACGTTGTCGGGGATGGGCCTCGAAGGCGCGGGGGCGGGAGCGGCCAAGATGATGTCCGAGTTGCCCGCGCTGTGGGCCAGCCATCGCGACCTCGAGATCGACGCCGAGGTCATCAAGGGCCCGAAGGGCTGGCACGCTCCCGGCGCGCTCGACACCGAGGTGCGGTCGAAGGTGCTCGACGCGCTCGGCATCACCGCCCAGCTCGTGTTCCCCACCTTCTCGCTCGGGCACTTCGCCCGCAGCAAGGACCTCGACGTGCTGTACGGGGGCACCCGCGCCCTCAACCGGGCCATGCTCACCTTCTGCGAGCCGGACCCACGGCTCAAGGCGGTCGGCTACCTGCCGTGGAACGACCCCTCTCGGGCCGTCGAGGCCCTCGACGAGGCCATCGCCGCCGGGATCTCCGCCGTCTGGATGCCGTCGGATGCGCCGGCCGACTTCTCGCCGGCCCACGTCGACCTCGATCCGGTGTGGGCGCGCCTGGCCGAGGCCGGGGTGCCGTTCGTGCTCCACGTCGGAGGCGGCCGGTTGCTGCCCAAGGCCTTCCACAACAACGGCCTGCCCCGGCCGACCGACTGGCTGGGCGGTGGCGAGAACCTGCGGGCCAAGGACTTCCCGGTGCTGCACCACTCGCCCGAGCGGTTCCTGGCCTGCCTGGCCATCGACGGCGTCTTCGAGCGCCACGCCGACCTGCGGGGCGCGGCCATCGAGCTGGGTGCCACCTGGGTGCCGGGCCTGCTCCGCAACCTCGACCACGCCCACCGGTCGTTCGCCAAGTTCGAACCGGCGCTCCAGGCCCTCCCGTTGCAGCCGTCGGAGTACATCCGTCGCCAGGTGAAGTTCACGCCGTTCCCCTTCGAGGACACCACCTGGCTGGTCGAGCAGGAGGGGCCCGAGCTGTTCATGTTCTCCACCGACTACCCGCATCCCGAAGGCGGGCGGCGGCCGTTCGAGATCTTCGAGGACGCGGTGGCGCCCTTCGACGACGCCACCCGTGAGCGGTTCTTCTGGGGCAACGGCGCCGAGCTGCTGGGCCTGTGATGCAGGCCGTGACGTGACCGCCGTCTTCGCCGCCATCCCCAAGGTCGACCTGGCGGACGCCGTGGTCGACCGCATCCGCGACGCGATCCTGCGCGACGAGCTCGAGCCGGGCGCGGTGCTGCCGTCCGAGCGCGACCTGGCCCTGCAGCTCGGCGTCAACCGCACGACGGTGCGCGAGGGCCTCGCCCGGCTCGAGCACCTCGGGCTGATCGACCGTCGCCAGGGCACCCGCTGCCGGGTGTGCGACTACCGGCGCACCGGCTCGCTCGAGCTGTTGCCCGCCCTGGCCAGGATCGGCCGCAGGGACGTGGGTCCGTCGATCAACGAGGCCACCGGGATCATGTACGAGGGCACCGTCGCGCTGGCCGCCGAGCGGGCGACCCCCGAGGACGCGGCCGAGCTGGCGAGACGGGCCGCCGCGGTCGAGGACGCGGTGGCCTCCGGCGTCGTCGCCGCCATCGTCGATGCCGACCGCAGCTTCCAGCACGCGGTCGCGGAGGCGTCGCGGTCGATCGCGCTCGAGCTCATGATGAGCAACTTCTACCGGGCCCTCGACCACGCCCTCGACGCCCGGGGCCGCGTGAAGCGGTCGACGTCGCAGTTGCTGATCGACCTGCACCGCCGTGGGCGGACCCTGCCCCATCGGCGGTTGGCCGAGGCGATCGCGGCGGGCGACGCCGAACGGGCCCGCGTCATCGCTCGCAAGGTCATGACCGCGACGGGGGAGCAGACGAGGCCCGCCTCGAAACGCTGAGGCCTGCCCGACCCGGCGGTGGCTGGTCACTCGGGGCCCGGATCGCCCGCTGGTGAGCGACGACGCCCGCGGAACGTAGCGGGCGAACATCGAGGAGTCGTTGTGTCGCATCGGACACCGTCGGTGCGTCAGGGTGGGCACAGACCGGGGACGGCACCCTTCGTACCGTCGTCCCATGGCCCCGAGAAGATCGAGTCGAGCGGCACGGAGCGACACCGGCACCAACCCGCGTCCCGGGAGACGTCTGCGGATCTGGGTCGCCACGCTCGTCCTCGCCTCTCTCGGTGCGGCCAGCTCGTTCATGCTCGGATCGGCCAGCGCCTCGAACTCCCGACCGACGCGGCCGACCCCGGACGTGCCGGTGCCGCAGCCGACGCCGGCGACACCGGTGGCCGTCGTGGCCCCGAGAGTGGCGGTCATCGGTGACTCGCTCGTCTTCCAGACGCTGGCTGAGCAGGCCGACGCCCTCACCAGCCGCGGCTTCGACCCGGAGATCTACGCCCGGCCCGGCGTGCCCCTGTCGGACGCGTGGGTGCAGGCCTACGTGGCGACGGTGGCGCGTGAACGGGCCCTGAGCACGGTCGTCATCGCCACCGCGTCGAACGACAACGTCGAGGTGGCCCGTCGAGCGGCCGTGGTCGGGGTGGGGGCCGCCACCGCCGAGTACGCCGCCCGCCTCGAGGCCGCGATCGATCAGCTCGCCGGGCGATGCGTCGTCGTCGTGGACGCGCGCACCGACTCGGCCGGCATCTACTCGCCCGAGCTGGCGTCGAGCACGAACGCCGTCATCGCCTCGGTCGTGGCCCGCCACGGCTCCGGTGCGGTCGAGGTGGACTGGGCCGCGATCTCGCATCCTCACCGAGCCGACTGGTTCATCACCGACGAGCTGCACTTCGCCGACGTCGACAGCGGAGCAGATCGGCACCAGCCCGGCGCCGACGCCTATGCCGCCGCGATCGCCGACGGCGTCTCCCGCTGCACCCGATGGGTGACCGAGTGCGACGGCCCTACTCCATGACCCGGAGGGTGGAGGGGATGTCCATGTGGGACAGCCGGCGGTAGCTCAGCATCGGAGCGAGGGTCACCGCCAGCACGCCGAGGGCGAGGGCGAGGGCGACGGTCGGCCACGCGAGGTGGTTGGTGACCCCGATGTCGGGGACGACCTCGGGGATCAGACGCGTGACGATCCAGGTCAGCACGATCCGCCCACCGAGGATGCCGACGATGGTGCCGGCCAGCCCGGTGATGACGCTCTCGACGACGGTGACGGCCATCACCGACCGCATCGGCAGGCCGAAGGCGAGCATGGTGGCCTGCTCCCGCGCCCGTTCGTCCACGTTGATGGCGGTGGAGTTGAAGGCGATCAACGCGGCGATGATCACGAGGGCGCCGTCGACGATCCGGAGGATGCCGAGGAGCTCGTCGAGCTGCTTGCTGATGGCCCGCACGGTGGTCGCCGGCGATGTCACCGAGCCGACCCCGGGGAGCTCGTAGAGGGTGCGGGTGAACTCGTCCGGCGGGACGCCGTCGGCCCGGGTGACGGTCAACAGGTTGGTCGTGCCCTGCAGGTTCATGAGGTCGGCCCCGCTGGAGTCCATGAAGACGAAGAACCGCAGCGGCAGCGAGGTGAGGCCGAGCACCTTCACCTGGCTGTCGACGAACGTGTAGGAGGTGGTGCCCTGCCGTTGCGGGTGGTGCAGGGTGACCTCGTCGCCCGGTCGGACGTGCAGGTCAGCGGCCGCCTTGGTGGCGAGCACGACGCCCGGACCGTCGCCGACGCTTCCCGACACCAAGGGAGGCGTCCAGATCCCGCTCTCGAGATCGATGACCTCGAGCACCGCGTCGAACGAACCCGACGGGCTGCTCACCGACCCGATCACCTGGATGTCGGTGGTCGACCGATCGACGACCGGTGAGGACCGGATGGCGGTGACCTGCGGGTCGTCGACCAGCGAGAAGTGGTCGAGGGCCACCAGCGCCCGGTCCCCGCTCGAGTTGGATATGACCGTCCGGGCGACACCGATCGTGGCGTGGAACGAGTCGACGAGACCGAGCAGCGCGACCAGCACGGTCATGGTCGCGGCGATGCCGAGCGCGGTGAGCAGCGAGCGGCGGGGTGAGCGCAGCACGTTGCGCACCGGCATCTGGGCCACGCTGCTGCCCGGCAGGTGGAGGCGGGCGAGCCGGGGGGCCAGGCCGACGCCCCGTGCCGACACCGCGGTGGTGCGGATGGCGTCGATCGGCGCGACGCGCACCGCGCTCCAGACGGGCACGGCGACCGCGACCAGCGGCACGACGAGGCCGAGCGCCATCCCCTGCAGGAAGACGTCGACCTGCAGCGGGGTGTGCCAGACCGGCAACGGGAGCGCGCCACGCAGCACCCCGCCGAAGAGGTGGGCGACGAGGAGGCCGACGCCGACGCCGAGCACGGCACCGAGGAGGGCGACCTCGAGCCCCAGGAGGAGCGGTCGCACCGCGATGCGCGTCGGCGGGGTGCCCATGGCCATGGCCACGCCGATCTCCCGGCGCTGGGCCTCGACGATCCTCACGGTGAGGTTGAAGGCGCCGAACGCGGCACCGGCCAGCAGCATGACGGCGAAGATCGTGTAGAGCTTCTGCGTGCTGTCGACGCCGTGGTAGAGGATCACCCGGGCCGGGTCCTCCTCGCCGGTGGTCCAGCGGTAGCCGACCGTGGGAGCGGCGACGGCCATGGCCGCGTCGACCTGGTCCCGGACCACGGCCGGGTCCGCCCCGGGGGCGAGGCGGATCACGAGGTCGTTGGCCTGGCCGGGCAGGCCCAGGATGTCCTGGGCCGTCTCGATCGAGGTCACGACCGGGGCGAAGTCCGCGGCGCTGGCTTCGTGGCCCGTCTGGGCGATGACGAGGAACCCGTCGGGCGGGAAGCCCTGCCCGACGTACTCGACCGATCGGTTCCCGCTGATCGTGATCTGGCCGGTGTCGGGCAGCCCGTAGAACCGGGCCATGTGGGGGTCGAGCAGGACGACCGGTCGACCGGCGTCGTCGGCCCCGAGGTTCCGCCCGGTCACCGCGGTGAGCAGGCTCACCGATCCACCGGCGCCGGAGAGGTCGACCCCGGTGAGCTGGCCGGGAACGATGATCGTGGCGTCGGCGGTCGATGCGTCCACCTGGATCGGTCCGGTGAGCCGGGGCGAGGCGGCATCGACCTGGGTCGCCTCGGGGATCTGACGGGGGAGAGCCGCGAGGGTGGCGGCGGGGAGGTAGCTGCCGGTCGCGAGCGTGAGTCGGAGGTCGTAGGGGTGCGTGGCCGCGTAGCTGGCGTCGTAGGAGTGGCGCCGCCATGCCGAGGTGCTCGAGAGGCCCGAGTACAACCCGGAGCCGAGGGCGATGATCAGGGCGATGACGCCGACCTGCACCCAGCGGGCGCGGAGGTCGCGCCCCGACCATCGGATGAGGAACCCGAACTGGCGCACGTCGGCTACCAGGTGAGGTCCGCGAGGGGCGCCCGGCCGGCCGGTGGCGCGCCGTCGGAGACGACCCGGCCGCCGCTGAGCTCAACCACCCGGTCGGCGGCGCGGGAGATCTCCCGGTTGTGGGTGACGATGATGACGGTCGAGCCCTTCTCGGCCTGACGCTGCAGGAGCTCGAGGATCTGGACGCCGGTGCGGAAGTCCAGTTCCCCGGTCGGCTCGTCGGCCAGCAGCACGGGGCTCCCGGTCGCCAGCGCTCGGGCGATCGCCACCCGCTGCTGCTCGCCGCCGGAGAGCTGGTTGGTGAAGTGGTGCAGGCGATCACCGAGACCGACGTCGTGGAGCACCTGCTCAGCCAGGTCCGGGTCGTGTGGCCGGCCGCTCACGTCGATGCCGAACTGGACGTTCTCGATGGCGGTCAGCGCGGGGAACAGGTTGAAGGTCTGGAAGATGAAGCCGACCGTGGCTCGGCGGAAGCCGGCCAGATCCCGGCGGCTTGCACCGGTGATCTCCTGGCCGGCGATGCGGATGTGGCCGCTCGACGGGACGTCGAGCGCGCCGATCATGTTGAGCAGTGTGGTCTTGCCGCTGCCGGAGGGTCCGAGCACCACCACGAACTCGCCGGCGTGCACGGTGAGGGTCACGTTCTCGAGCGCGGTGACGATGCCCGACCCCACGTCGTACCGGCGAGTGACCTGGTCGAGCTCCACCACCGCCGGGAGCTCGTCCACCATGTGTTCGGTCATCGAACCCTTCCGCTCTGCCGGGACCGGGCACCGTCAGCGCCGCTGCCGGACACCCTCGCAGATGTGCGCTCTTGACTTCATGTCGATCTTTCGCCGGAATGGGGAGGACACATCAGCGAATCCGCCCGAAGGGTTCGCCTGATCCGGGGCCGAACGGCGCCGGAGGAGGGCCGACACCATGCCTTCGTCCCCGACCGCACGCGGGTTCCCACGACTGATCATCGTGTTGACGATCGTCCTGCTCGCCACCGCGGCCTGTGACTGGACGCAGTTCCGGTTCTCGGCGGGCCACGCGGCGTCGAGCCCGGACGGATCGATCTCGGCCGCCACGGTGCCCGGCCTCGTGCAGCGGTGGGCGGCCACCACCGGCGGCGCGGTCGGCAGTTCGCCGGCGATCGCCGGAGGCGTCGCCTACGTCGGCTCCGACGATCACGACCTCTACGCCATCGACACCACCACCGGCGCGGCGCGCTGGTCGGCCACGACCGGCGGTGCCGTGTCATCGTCGCCCGCCGTCGACAACGGCACGGTCTACGTGGGATCGGACGACCACAAGCTCTACGCCTTCCGCGCGACCGATGGCCTGCTGCGCTGGTCGGTCAGCGTCGACTCGACGTTCCGCGGCCTGTCGTCGGCGCCGACCGTCAACCAGGGGCAGGTCTGGGTCAGCAGCAGCCGCGGCCTCTACGCCTTCGGCACCAACGGCGCCCTGCAGCGGACGATCCCCATCACCACCCCGGGACCGCTCGCGGCCCCGACGATCGCCGACGGCCTCGTCTTCACCTCGTCCTACGCCAACGCCACCATGTGGGCCTTCCGGCTCGACACGGGCGCACTGGCCTGGTCGGCCACCGACCCCGGTTCCAGAGCCTCGTGCAGTGCGGGGACGTCCTCGCCGGCATCGAGCGCGGGTGTCGTCTACGTCGCGTGGTGTCCCGCCGCGGCGACACCGACGAGGTCCCTCTTCGCCTACCGCACGGTGGACGGCGCACCCGTCTGGTCCGCCGGGGGATCCACGCTGAGCACGTCGCCCGCGGTGACCGGCACCACCGTCTACGCGGCCTCGTTGTCGGACGAGGTGCTCGAGGCGCACGACGTCGCCACTGGTGCCCTCCAGTGGACGGCAGCCACCGGACCGGTCACCTCGTCACCGGCGGCCGTGAACGGCGTGCTGTACCTCGGCTCCGGTGATCACCGGCTGCTCGGCTTCGACGGCACGGGCACCGCCAGCTGCGGCGGTGCCCCCAAGACGTGCACCCCCATCTGGTCGGCCACCACCGGAGGTGCGGTGCAGTCGTCGCCGGTGATGGTCGACGGCACCGTCTACGTCGGGTCGGACGACGGCCAGCTGCACGCCTACTCGTACCCGATCGGCTTCACCACCAGCGTCCTGCAGGGCGCGACCTCCCGGCTCCCGATCGTCGGGCGGTTCGGTCCCGACGGCCGCCTCTACGTGCTGCAGCAGTACGGCCTGATCAGGGCCTACACCGTCGGGCGGTTCGGTCCCGACGACTACCGGGTGACGGCGACCGAGAACATCAACCTGATCCGCGAGATCCCCAACCACGACGACGACGGCACGCTCAACACCTCGGTGATCGGCCGGCAGCCGACGGGCATGGCCATCACCGGCACGGCCAGCGACCCGGTGATCTACGTCGCGTCGAGCGACCCACGGGTGGGTGGCGGGAGCAGCGGCACGCTGACGAACCTCGACACGAACTCGGGCGTGATCTCCCGGCTGAACCGGGTCGGTGGAGTCTGGCAACGACTCGACCTCGTGCGGGGCCTGCCCCGGTCGGAGGAGAACCACAGCACCAACGCGCTGTCGCTCGACTCGTCCACCAACACGCTCTACGTGGCCCAGGGCGGCAACACGAACATGGGCGCCCCGTCGTTCAAGATGGACTACCTGCCCGAGTACGCCTATTCGGCCGCCGTGCTGTCGATCGACCTGAACGCCATCGGCAACACGACCTACGACCTGCCCACCCTGATCGACGAGGACCACCCGACCCTGCAGGGACCGTTCGGTGGTGACTTCGGCAAGCACCAGGCCAAGATCACCCCGGGGAGCCCGGTGCAGGTGTACGCGCCGGGGTTCCGCAACCCGTTCGCCCTGGTGCGGGCGGCTTCCGGCAACCTCTACCTGGTCGACAACGGCTCCAACCCGACCTGGGGCGACGTGCCCAAGAACGGGGGACCCGGCGGCACCTGCACCAACGACATCAGCGAGCCGGGCATCGACGAGGCCGACAGCGTGCACCGGATCACCGGACCGGGGTACTACGGCGGCCACGCCAACCCGACCCGCGGCAACCGGGCCAACACGTTCAACACGACCAACCCGCAGTCGCCCGTGCCCGTGGCCAACCCGATCGAGTGCGTCTCGAACGGCCCCACGACCAACGGCTCCCTGGCCCAGATCGATGCTCCGACGACGGGCATGGCCGAGTACACGGCCGGCGACTTCGGCCGGCAGATGACGGGTGATCTGCTCCTCGCCGGCTTCTTCGGCGGCGTCTACCGGATCGATCTGAGCCCGGACGGCACCTCGGTGCTGGGCACCTCGGTGCTGTTCCCGAACGCCGGCATCCACCCGATCGATGTCGCCGTCCGCGGCAGCGGCCAGACGATGGCGGGCACCGCCTGGCTGCTCGACTTCAGCGATGCCGGCACCATCACCGTCGCCGAGCCGAACGACTACATCGGCTGACCGACGCGCACGGTCACGCGGTCGCCGGACGGTAGATCCACACGTCGCCGAGGGAGAACGGCCCTCTGGCGCTCTGGCCGACCGTGATGCGCACCTCCGACACCGGACGATCGTCCAACGCCACGGTGATGACTGAAGCAGACCGGATGACCGCCCGATCGGGCACCGGCGTCGTGCTGCCGTCCGGCCCGACGATCGAGACGGCGATGTTCCGTGGTGGTTGCCGGTCGACGACCCCGAGGGCGACCGAACGGACCGGGCCGGCCGGAACCTCGACCACGATGTCGTAGCGCTCGGGCAGGTCCGTCTGCGGCGGGCTGGTGAACGTCGTGCCCAGGTCGGCGTCGGTGAGCTGCGGGGCCGCCTGGTCGGCCACGGTGACCGCCACCCCGGCCGTCGAGGTGGGCGCGAAGCGCACGCGCATCATGTGAGGCGGGTCGGTGCCCCGCTGCTGGCGCACGTCGGTCTCGACGGACGGCACACCGGGATCGAGCGACGTCCCTCCAGAGCGGGGGTTGAACCCCACGATGGCCATCTTCCCCTCAGCGAAGGCCTGGGCGTCGAAGTGGCGCGCGAGGGTCTGGCCGTCGTGCAGGTAGTGGCCGAGGTTCGGCGACGGCGGGTCGGCGAAGATCTCCGTCCCCGCGGGCAGCACGGCGGCCAGGTAGTCGGCCGCCCCCGTCCAGTTCTCGATCGGGATCCACGTGTCCGGGTCGGCCTGGGAGCGCACACCCACGATCGTCGTGACGGCCGCCACGGCCAGGACCACGAGCGCGGCCACGTGCACGCGCCCGATCGAGGTCTGCCGGGCCAGGGCTCCGAGTGACACGGCGGTTGCCACCGCGAGCGCGACCGCGACGAACGCAGTGGTCCGCGCCGGTGCCGATCGCAGGATCAGGCAGATCAGGATGAACGCGGCCACCGACGCGAGCAGCACCCGCGCCTCGTCCCGGACAGTCCGACCCACCCCCGCGGGCCATCCGAGCGTCACCGGCACCACGGCGAGCAGGCCCACCACCCAGACGGCCGTGATGACCGGGCCGGCGTCGCCCATGAGGTAGGAGTGCAGCGAGGCCGCGACATCCCGCGGGGTCTGGAACTCCGGTTCGAACTGGGTGCCGTAGCTGCCGAACTGCGAGGTGAGCTGACCGGCCACCGGCAGGTAGACCGCGACGGTGACGCCACCGGCGACGGCCGCGGCCACCGCGACCTCGCGGGTGCGTCGCACGGCCAGGAGGGCGATCCAGAGGGGAGCGACGAAGAAGGCGAACGACGGGACCGTCCAGCATCCGATCACGCTGGCGATGGCGGCCGTGACCAGGGACGAGCGCCGACCGTGCTCGAGGTGCGCCCACACCGCGACGGCGACCACCATGGTGGCCAACCCGAGCACGCCGTACCCTCTGGCCTGCAGTGACAGCTGCAGCCAGGGCGTGGATGTGGCGAACACGGCGAAGAGCAGGGCCCCGGCCAACACCATGCGCCGCCGGCCGAGCTCGACCAGGCCGACCACCGGCGTCGCCACCGTCGCCACGATCGACCACAGCCGGGCCCGGGCCGGGTCGTAGGACCCCGCACCCGGCGTCAGGCTGTTGAGCAGGTTGAAGAAGATGTGGTTGTTGGCGACGTCGTAGGTCGTGACCGTCGTCCCGGCGCCACGGGAGCTGTACTTCGTGATCGAGTAGATCTCGTCCTGCCACAGCGACAGCGACATCTCCGCCCGCACGGCCCGGAGCAGGAACCAGGCCGACACGGCCACCACCGCACCGGCCAGGACCACCTGAACGACGGTCGACCACGGGACCTCGGGTCGCGGTGGTGCGCTGGCGGTGTCGGTGCTCCCTGCCTCGATTCGGGAGGCCGCCATCGCTCGATGTTGGCACCGCCGCCGCGCCAGGGCAACGAGGAGGACGAGCTCGGCTCGCTGACCGCTCGCCGGGCGACCGCCCTCAGCTCATGTCGCGGAACAGCGCATCCGGGTCGAAGGGCTCGTCGTGGTGCTCGATGTACTCGACGGGCGCCTGCTCCGCTGGGCTGTCGCTCACCGGCGCCCCGGTCGGCGACTCTCCGGCAGCCGCGATCCGGGCGGACAGCCCGCTTCCCGCCGAGCTGAACCGCTCGCGAGCCGGCCTGATCTGCCGGGCGATGTCACCGGAGTCGAAGTGGTCGATCCCCACCGGCGCCGCCGGTTCCTCGGCCGCTGCGGGTCGCTCGGCGCCCGGGTTGATCACGGCGGTGCAGATGCGGCATCGGTGCGCCGCGGCATCGTTCTTGGCTCCGCAACCGGGGCACTTGATCTTGGCGGCCATCGCTCCGTCCTCGTCAGGGTGGGGTACTCCCGTCCATCCCTGTCGGCGTCGGCAGCCGGGGTCTGGAGGCAATTCCCCAGCCGAATTCGTCCGTCCGATCGCTCAGGACCGGTCGCGGCAGCGCCGATACGAAACGAATGGATGAGATGCTGCCACACGAGATCGTCATCGCCGCCCTGGGGATCGTGGTGATGGCCCTCGCCGTGTTCGAGCTCTCGGGCGTGGCGACCTTCGTCGGGATGCTCGTTGGTGGGATCATGTTCGGCGTGGCTCGGGCACCGGCCTCCGCTCGGGCCAAGCAGACGAGCCGTCGCATCGCCGCCCGTCCCCCGGACAGCCACGTCGCCGACGTCTGAGCTCACCGCCCGGGCCTGTGTCGTCGCCCTCTGGAGCCACGACCTCGTTCGGCGGCAGATGTGTCGCGAACCGCGACTCACCTGCCGCCGCTTGGCTCGACCCGTCCCCGACGGCCGGTTCCGGGACGCTGGAGCTGAGCGGCTCGGCGTCACGGTGAGGTGGCCGGGCGACGTTTCCGCAGGTCACAGGCGTGGTGATGGTGAGTCGGCCTGTAGGCGGGATTCTGTCCAGCGCCTCCCGGCGCCTGGGTGGCCATCCATCTGAGCGGCCTACCAGCGGGCGCTCACCGGCGAACCGGTGAGCTGGGCGGGAACCCGTACCCACACTTGGCCTTGCTCCGGGTGGGGTTTGCCGAGCCGCCCGGGTCACCCCGGACGCTGGTGCGCTCTTACCGCACCGTTTCACCCTTGCCTGTGCCCGAACCGGGCGAACCCGGGCCGAGCCATCGGCGGTCTGCTCTCTGTTGCACTGTCCGTCAGATCACCCTGCCTGGCCGTTAGCCAGCACCCTTCCCTTCGGAGTCCCGACCTTCCTCGACCCGGTCACCCTCTCGGGGCCGAGCCGCGGCCACCCGGCCGACTCACCATCGGGCGTCAGTGTGGTCGCGACCGGCGGGCGGCGCCAAGCCTGATGGAACCCGGTCAGTCGGCGCCGAGGATCTGCTTCACGTGGTCGATGGCGTCGCCGCCCCAGCGCTCGCTGTAGGAGGCGGTGTCGACGAGGGTGCGGGTGAGCATGCGGTCGACGTAGAGGCAGCCGTCGAGGTGGTCGATCTCGTGCTGCAGGATGCGGGCGTGCCAGCCGGTGGCGTCGAGCTCGAAGGGCCGGCCGTCGCGGTCGAGCGCCCGAACGTGCACGGCCGAGGCGCGCGGGACGATGGCGCGGTAGCCGTCGACGCTCAGGCAGCCCTCGAACCACTCGACCGGGGTGCCGTCGACGACGGTGAGCTCGGGGTTGATCAGCACGTAGCGCTCGACCGGGGTGCGGTCCTGCGCCTCGAGCAGGTCGTCGGGCAGCTGCTCGTGGTACTCGGGCGGGTCTTCGACGACGGCGATGCGCAGTCCCACGCCGACCTGGGGCGCGGCCAGGCCGACGCCGACACCGGAGACGGTGGCGATCATGGCGTCGATGAGGTGCTGCACCGCGTCCGACCCGATCTCGTCGGGCGCGACGGGCCGGGCCGGCCGGCGCAGCACCGGGTCACCGGCCTGCACGATCGGCAGCCGGGCGCCGGCGTGATCGTCCGCGGCTCCCACCGGACGGGGGAGAGCTACTCGGCCGCGGTGGTCGTCGTGGTGGGCGCGTCGGGGATCTTGACCGGGCCGTCCTTGCCGATGAACGAGTTGTCGGCGGCGCGGTCGGTGGTGGCCATGAACGGCACCGGCGTCGGGTTGAGGTTCTGCAGGATGTAGAGCAGCGACAGGTGACGGGCCTCGGTCGGGCCGATCGACATGATCGCCGGCGCGCAGGTCGGTGGTGGTCAGCGTGCCACCGGCGAAGGTGTAGGTCTCGGCCGCCGTCTTCTCGAGCACGGTCGCCAGGGCCAGCACGGCGTCCTCGTCCTTGGCGGCCTCGAGCCCGGGCGTGACGACCAGGATGTCGAGGTACTGGTTGGCCTCGGTGTAGGGGGTGGCACCGATGCCGCGGGTCAGCGACGCGATGGCGTCGGCGTGCTGCGTGGTGCTGATCCCGGAACAGGGTGAGGGCATCCTTGACCGCCGCCGTCGTGACCAGACCGGAGCCGAGCGCCTTCGTGTAGGTGTCGATCGCCAGCACCTCGATCGACTGGGCCGTGCGCAGCAGGATGGCGTCGTTCTCCTCGCTGCCCGGTGCGGTGGTGGTGGTCGACGCGGAGGTGCTCTCGGTGGTCCCGGTCTGGGTGAGCTGCTTCTTCTTGGCCGAGCCGCAGCCGACCAGCACGGCCGAGCCGAGCGACCGTGGCCCCGCCGACCGTGAAGAAGGCGCGCCGGCTGGGCACGCCGAGCAGGTCGGCCTTGGCCTGGTCGCTCACGCCCGAGTCGCGGTCGAACACCCGCTTGAGCACCTCGCGGAAGCGGGGCACCTCACGGGTGCCTTCGCGGTCGATCTCTCGCAGCTGGCGGCGAACGTCGTCGCGGTTGACGTCCATGTGTCTCGTGCTCCTTGGAAAGGTCGCGCTCAGCTGGCGGCGTAGGTGGCGGGTTGGAGGGCGGCGGCCGAGGTCTGGAAGGCCGGCATCCACTGATCGGTCGGGCAGGCCGAGGGCTGTAGCCCCACACCACGGCGTGCTGCGCCTCGATGGGCTCGATGGTGGCCGACGGTGGCGGCGCCCTCCCAGTGGCTGAAGGCGCCCATGGCCAGCTGGTAGGTCGAGGCCGCACCGGTCTCGAGGTTGAAGGCGATCTGCATGAGGGCGTTGGCGTCGGCCGCGGCCGCGATCTGCGGCCCGAACACGGCCAGATCTTCGGGTTCGGGACGGTGGCCACCTCGTCCTTGGCGATGAGCTTGGCCAGGGCGGCCGAGTGCTCGTCGTGGTGGCGGCCGAACAGGCGGGCCGACTCGGTCTGGGCGCTGTCGAGCTTCCGGGTGTCGACGATGGCGGTGTAGGCCGCGCTGGCGGCCAGCTCCAACCCCTGGGCGAACTTCACCAGCGGCCATGTCGGCGTCGGGGATGTCGGCGCCCGTGGAGCTGCCGGACGTCTGGGCGAGGGCGGCGGGGACCAGTCCGGCGACCGGCACGAGCACCGTGCCGAAGGCGACGGCGGCGCCGCCGAGCCCGAGGTTGCGCACGAAGTTGCGTCGGGTCGCGACCGCGGCGTCGTCCTGGCGGCTCAGGTGGAGCTCACCCAGGTCGTCGTCGATCGTCTTCATCGCCTCTCGGTGCTGCTGATCGACGTGCTCGGTGAGCTGGCGCAGCGCCCTCATCGACATGGATGGTCCTTCCTGGGTGGTTTGGCGTGGGAGAGATGTGGGGTCGGGCGTGGGCTCATTGCACGATCACCTCGCCCTTCATGTAGTTGTGCAGGTTGCAGAAGTAGGGGTAGGTGCCCTTGGAGTCGAACGTGTGCGTCGCCGACGCGGCCGAGCCCTGGCGGCCGAGATCGAAGGGCTGGGGCACACCCGGCGCCGAGATCACCCAGTGGTCGACCCCGTCGCGGTTGAGCCAGGTGACGCGCTCGCCGACCTTGATGGTGGTGGTCGTCGGGGTGAAGTCGTAGTCGACGATGTCGACCTGCCCCGGCACGGTGGTGGCCGGGGCGGTGGTGGTCGAAGGCTTCGTGCCACCCGCCGAGGTGTCGGCGGTGGCGGTGGAGGAGGTCGACGACGATCCGCATCCGGCGACGGCGAGCACGGCGAAGGCGACGAGCGCGATGGCGATCGGAGGGGTGCGAACAGTCGTCACGAACGGGCTCGGGGGAACCGGAGACAGGGGGAGGCCATGCGCACCCGGAGATTATGGCCGTTCGACCCCCGGCAACCAGAAACCGGGACGCCCAGGCCCGTCAGAAGTCGAGCCCGGACAGCTCGGGGAACCACTGGGACGGCGCGGTCGACCGCGGTGGCCCAACGGGCGCGGTCGAGCGGCTCGCCGGGATCGACGACGACGGTCGGGGACCACATGGCCCCGATGTCGTCGAGCGACGACCAGGTGCCGAGGGCCAGGCCGGCGGCGAAGGCGGCGCCGAGGGTCGTGGCCTCGACCATCGGGCGAGACCTCGACCGGACGCTGGGTGGCGTCGGCCAGCGCCTGCACGAACGTCGGGTTGCGGCTCATGCCGCCGTCGATGCGCAGCGCGGCCACGGGAGGCGCGCCGTCGGCCTCGGCCGCGTCGACCAGGTCGGCGCCGCGCTGGGCCACGCCCTCGAGCACGGCCCGCACGATCTGGGGCCGACCCGCGCCCCGGGTGAGCCCGAGCAGCGTGCCCCGGGCGCCGTAGTCCCAGCGGGGCGTGCCCAGGCCGAGCAGGGCCGGCACGTAGACGACGCCGTCGGTCGACTCGCACTGCGAGGCGACGTCGTGGGACTGCGCGCTGGTCTCGAGGATGCCGAGGTCGTCGCGCAGCCACTCGACGTTGGTGCCGGCCGACAGCATGATCGCCTCGAGCCCCCACGTGGGCGTGCCGTCACGGCGCCAGGCGACGATCGGGAACGTGCCGCCCGCCGCCGCGGGTCTCGAACCCGGGCCGGGTGGGGCCGATGACCACGTCGAGCATGCCGCCGGTGCCGAAGGTGATCTTGGCCGGCCCGGGGGCCACGACGCTCTGGCCGAGCATCGACGCCTGCTGGTCGCCGAGGATGCCGGCGATCGGCGGCGCGCCGGCGAGGGCGGTGGCCGGGCCGAGCACGGCGGTGGAGTCGACGATGGCCGGCAGCATCGAGCGGGGGATGCGCAGCTTGTCGAGCACCCGGTCGTCCCAGTCGCACGCCGTCGAGGTCGACGAGGCCGGTGACCGCGGCGTTGCTCAGGTCGGTGACGTGCAGCTCACCACCCGACAGCTTCCAGGCGATCCACGTGTCGAGCGTGCCGAAGCACAGGTCGCGCGCTCGATCGGGGTCGTAGGTGTCGAGCAGCCAGGCGAGCTTGGTGGCCGACTGGTTCGGCGCGAGGCGCAGGCCCTCGGCCCCGAACGTGAGGCACTCGCCGATCGTGCGCAGGTCCTGCCAGCCGAGCGCCGGGCCGACCGGCCGCCCGGTGGCCCGGTCCCACACGATCGTCGACGCCCGCTGGTTGGCGATGCCGACCGCGTCGACCGGGCCGGCCTCGGCCAGCGCCCGGCTCGCCAGCTCGACGGCGGTGTCGGCCAGCACGTCGGCGTCGAACTCGACGAGCCCGCCGGCGGGGGAGTCGGGCAGCGTCTCGCGGCGGTGCTCGACGGCCACGGAGGCGTCGGGGCGCACGACGGCGCTCCGGACGCCGCTGGTGCCGACGTCGACGACGAGGATGCTCACGGTCAGTTCCCCCTGGGTGCGTCCGGTGACTCGGGTGACTCCGGCGAGTCCGGTGCGTCCGGCGATTCCGGCGATTCGTGGTGGAGCGTGAGGCGCCGCTGCTGGCGCCGACCCCCGAGCTCGGCGCCGATCATGCCGCACGCCGTCGAGAGCAAGCCGTTGAAGACGAACGCGACCGGGTGCACGGCCTCACCCCGGGCCAGGCGCAGCACCACCCCGAGGGCCTGCACGGCCACGAAGGCGGACAGCGCGGCGAGCGCTCCGTGGATGATCGTGCGTCGCCCGGCGGCCTTGGCCGCGACCCATCCGCACCAGCCCAGGGCCAGCAGGATCACGGCCAGCATGAGGCCCCACACGCTCGAGTCGGTCGACACCACGTTCTGCACGATCGCGGCCGGCAGGGCGATGGCCGCACCCACCGCCGCGCCCCGGGCGACGGCCCGCACGTCGATCGAGCGGTCGGTCGGGTGGTGGTCGATCGGGTCGTCCTCGGGAGGACCGGGGTGGGGGTGCGTCACGGTCGGTCGGCGTCGGCGAACGGGTTCGGCCCGAACGGGTTGGGCAGGCCGAGCTTGCCGGGGTTGAGGATGCCGTTCGGGTCGAGCGCCGACTTGATCGATCCCAGCACGTCGAGCCCGGCGCCGAGGGCCTCGCGCATGAAGCGGGCCCGGTTGATGCCCACGCCGTGGTGGTGGCTGAGGGCGCCGCCGTGGGCCAGCACGGCCCGGGTGCCGGCGTCCCACGCGGCCCGGTAGTAGGTGTCCTTGGCCGCGGGCTCGGGCTTGCCGGCGAAGGTGAAGTAGAGGCAGGCGCCGTCGGTGTAGGCGTGGGACTGGTGGGCCGACGCCGCCAGCGTGCCGGGCACGGCCTTGATGGCGCCCACCGCGGCCTCGTAGATCGCGGGCAGCTGCGACCACGGCCCGGTGATCTCCATCGTGTCGACGACCAGCCCGCCGCTGATGAGCGACTCGAGCTGGGCGACGTCGTTGCGATGGGTCATCCAGCGCTCGACCAGGTCGACGTCCTGGGCGAGGGCGGCGACGCACTCCTCCTCGACGATCTCGATGGTGGCGTCGACCAGCGCGGGGTCGCCCTCGTCGAGCACGAGCAGCACCGCCAGCTCGCCGGTCTGGTAGGACCGGTCGGCCTCGACCGCGTCGTAGAGCCGCAGCACGGCGGGGGTGGCGCCCCGGCGCAGGATGCGGCGGCAGGCCTCGAGGCCGTCGACGAAGGTCGCGAAGCCGTAGGCCAGGCGCCGCTCGTGCACCGGCGCGGGGTGCAACCGGAGCCGGGCGCCGGTGATGACGCCGAGCGTGCCCTCGCTGCCGACGAACACCTGGTTGAGGTCGGGTCCGGTGGCCTGGCGGGCGTTGCCCTCGGTGTGCACCGTGGTGCCGTCGGCCAGCACGACGTCGAGGCCGACGACCATGTCCTCGATCTTGCCGTAGCGGGTGGAGAGCTGGCCGGCGCCCCGGCAGGCGAGCCACCCGCCGACGGTCGACAGCGCGATCGACTGGGGCCAGTGGCCGCAGGTGAGCCCGTGGTCGGTGCGCAGCTCGTGCTCGAAGTGGTCGCCGAACGTGCCGGCCAGCACGTCGACGGTGAGCGACGCGTCGTCGACGTGGCGGATGCCGGTGAGGTCGCACAGGTCGAGCACGACGCCGCCGTAGAGCGGCACCGACGACCCGCACACGCCGCTGCGCCCGGCGGCCGCGGTGACCGGGATCGCTGGCTCGTTGCAGATGCGCAGCACCGCGGCGACCTGGTCGTGGTCGGCCGGTCGGGCCACCGCCGCGGCCAGCGCCGGGACCTCGCCCTCGAGCGCCCAGGTCATGGCGAGCGGCCACCAGTCACGGCTGGCCTCGCGCAGTCGGCGGCGTCGACGGTGACCGCGGCGCACGCCCCGGCCAGCCGCTCGACCACCGCGTCGGGCACGTCGACCCGACCGGCGGCCGAGGTGCGCCGTGGCCGACGCCGCGCCGCCGGCCAGGGCGATCGGCGGCGTCGGCGCACCCGGGCCGGGGTCGGGCGGATCGTGCGGGGTGGTCATGGCGGCGAGGTTACGTGGTCACGCGCCGGTGATCCCCAGCGTCTCGAGCGCGGTCTCGGGCAGGTCGGCCGCCTCACGCTCCTCGTCGACGAGCGGCGCGGTAGGCCTTGACCTGACGCTCCTGCTCGGCCGTCGTCCCACCCGAGGTCGGCGGCCACGAGCGCGGCCACGGCGGGGGCGGCGGCGGCCGACGCGTCGCGGGCGAGCAGCCGGGCCCGGGTGCGGCGGCTCAGGATGTCGTCGACGCTGCGGGCCATCTCGTAGCGCACCGCGTAGAGCGCCTCGGCCCGCAGGTAGGGCAGGCCCGGCACGAGCGGCTCGGCCAGCGTCGGGTCGCGGTCGATCATGGCCAGCAGGGCCCGGGTCTCGCCGCCGTAGCGGTTGGCGAGGTGCTCGATGGTCTCCGGCGAGACCCCGCTGGTGGTCGGCGCCTCGGCCAGCACCTCGGCGTAGCCCTCGGCGCCCCGGAGCGGCAGGCGACGGGTGCGGCTGTGCTTCGCCACCCGCTCGACGACCTTGGCTCCGAGCACCTGCTCGAGCACCAGGTCGACGGTGTCGGCGGCCATCTCGCGGTAGGTGGTGAGCTTGCCGCCGGTGACGGTGACCACGCCCGACGCCGACGGCGTGACCCGGTGGCGGCGGGACAGGTCGGCCGTGCGCTCGCTGCCGGCGTCGCGGACGAGCGGGCGCAGGCCGGCCCACGTGCCGAGGATGTCGGCCTCGGTGAGCTCGACGGTCATGGCGTCGTTCATGGCTCCCGAGCAGGTAGGCGATGTCGTCGGGCGTGCACTGCGGGTCGTCGATGGGCCCGTCGTAGTCGGTGTCGGTGGTGCCGATGTAGGTGAAGTCGCCCCACGGCACCACGAAGATCGAGCGCTTGTCCTTGCGCACCGGGACGACCACGGCGATGTCGTTGCGCACCTTCGACCACGGCACGGTGATGTGGATGCCCTTGGCCGGACGGAGGGAGTTCGGGTGCCGGCCCTCGTCGAGCGAGCGGATGTCGTCGCTCCAGACGCCGGCCGCGTTGACGACCGCGTCGGCGTGCACGTCGATCACCGTCACGCCGCCGTGGTCGTCGGCCGCCTCGACCCGGGCGCCGACGGCCCGGCCCGATGCGTCCTTCAGCAGCTCGACGACGCGGGTGCCGTTGACGACCACCGCGCCGAAGTCGATGGCCGCGGTGCGGGCCAGGGTCAGCGTGAGGCGGGCGTCGTCGGCCTGGGCGTCGTAGTAGAGGTAGGACGCGGCGAGCCTGTCGGCCGGCAGCGTCGGCATGTGGACGCGGGCCTCGTCCGCGGTGATGCGCTTGTGGAGCCGGCCGATGCGGGCGCCGCCGGTGAGGTCGTACATCCACATGGCGCTGCCGAGCGCGCGGCGACAGCTTCTTGGGGATGACGCCGCCCTTGCCGAACACCGGCAGCAGGAACGGCAGCACCTTCACGAGGTGCGGCGCGTTGCGGCGCAGGCGCTGGCGCTCGGCGAGGGCCTCGTAGACGAGGCGGACGTCGCCCTGCTGCAGGTAGCGGAGCCCGCCGTGCACGAGCTTCGAGGACTTCGACGACGTGCCCGAGGCGAAGTCGTCGCGCTCGACGAGGGCGGTGCGCAGCCCCCGTGACGCGGCGTCGACCGCGGTGCCGGTGCCGACGATGCCGCCGCCGATGACGAGCACGTCGAAGTGGGTGTCCGCCAGCCGGCGCAGGGCGGCGGCGCGATCGAAGGCACCGGGCATGAGGGAGTCTCGCTTTCACGCGGCGCGAGGGGAGCGCGGCGGGTTCGGCAACGGGTGCGAGTGTACGGTGACGTCGAATCCGGTGGCGAGGCCGCGAGCTGGTGTAGATCTCGCTTGTAGCTAGATGACAATCGTTGCAGATTGGCAAGCGATGCTGCTAGGGTGCCTGCCGTGAAGACGCCGGCCGAGCTCACCGAACTGTTCCGGGCCCAGGGCCTGAAGGTGACCCCCCAGCGCCAGTGCATCTTCCGGGCGCTGCACGACAACCCCGAGCACCCCACGGCCGAGGCCGTCTACGCGTCCGTGAGCGCCGAGATGCCCACCATCTCGCTGCGCACCGTCTACCAGACCCTGAACGACCTGGCCTCGATGGGCGAGCTCGTCCAGCTCGAGCTCGGCACCGGCTCGGCTCGGTTCGACCCCAACCTCGACGCCCACCACCACCTCGTGTGCGACCGGTGCGGCAAGGTGCTCGACGTCGACGTCGACGCCTCCGCGGTGCGGGTCCCGTCGGCCGGCCGGCGCGGCTTCAACATCGAGTCCACCGAGATCGTGTTCCGCGGCGTCTGCGCCGACTGCGCTCACCTCTCCACCACCTCCCAGCGATCCAACCAAGCCAACAAGGCCAACCAACCAACGAGGAGCCAACATGCCTGAACTCAGCGGCAGCAAGACCCAGGAGAACCTGAAGGAGGCGTTCGCCGGCGAGAGCCAGGCCAACCGCCGCTACCTGTACTTCGCCCAGAAGGCCGACATCGAGGGCTACCCCGACGTCGCCGCGCTGTTCCGCTCGGTCGCCGAGGGCGAGACCGGTCACGCCTTCGGTCACTTCGACTTCCTCGCCGAGGTCGGCGACCCGGTCACCGACGTGCCCGTCGGCCCCACCGAGGACAACCTCAAGTCGGCCATCACCGGTGAGACCTACGAGTACACCGAGATGTACCCGGGCTTCTCGAAGACCGCCCGCGACGAGGGCTTCGAGGAGATCGCCGAGTGGCTCGAGACCCTGGCCCGCGCCGAGAAGAGCCACGCCGGACGCTTCACCGAGGGCCTCGCGTCCCTCAGCTGAGCCCGTCCCGAGATCGTGCGTTGACCGTCGGCCCCGGGCTCACCGCCCGGGGCCGACGGAGTTCCGCCCCGGAATGAGGAGCGACGCGCCCCGATGACCACCACCTACGACCCGTTCCACCCCAAGTACTTCGACGAGGCCGACCTCCGGGGCGAGCTCACGCGGGTCTACGACCTCTGCCACGGGTGCCGGCTGTGCTTCAAGTTCTGCACGTCGTTCCCGACCCTCTTCGCCTTCATCGACGCTCACGACGACCAGGACGCGGCCCGGCTCACCCCCGAGCAGCAGGACCAGGTCGTCGACGAGTGCTTCGGCTGCAAGCTCTGCTACGTCAACTGCCCCTACATCCCCGGCCAGAGCGACTGGAACCTCGACTTCCCCCGCCTGATGATGCGGGCCGAGCAGGTGCGGGTGGCCTCGGGCCAGGTGCCGGCCAGGGGCAGGCTGCAGAACCAGGCCCTCGCCCGCACCGATCTGGTCGGCCGGCTCAACGTGGCCGCCGCACCGCTGGCCAACCGGGCCATCGGCACGCCCGGCTCGCTCACCCGCAAGCTCATGGAGAAGACCGTCGGCATCGCGGCCGAACGGGTGCTGCCGCCCTACGCCCGCCAGCGCTTCTCGACCTGGTTCAAGAAGCGGCTGCCCGGGGTGCGCGGCCAGGCGCCAGGGCCAGGTCGCGCTGTTCCCGACCTGCCTCGTCGAGTACCAGAACCCGGCCATCGGCCGCGACCTGGTGCAGGTCTACGAGCGCAACGGCATCGAGTGCTCGCTGCCGGCCGGGCAGGTGTGCTGCGGCGCCCCCTGGCTGCACTCGGGCGACGTCGAGCACTTCGTCGAGGAGGGTCGCAAGAACGTGAAGGTGCTGGCCGACGCCGTGCGGGCCGGCAACGACGTCGTCGTGCCCCAGCCCACGTGCGGCTACGTGCTCAAGAAGGACTACGTCGACTACATCGGCGGCCCCGACGCCCAGCTCGTGGCCGACCACACCTACGACGCGGCCGAGTACCTGATGAAGGTGCACAAGGACGACGGCACCGAGCTCGACACCGAGTTCCCCGGTGAGGTGCCCGAGGCCCTGACCTACCACGCCCCCTGCCACCTGCGGGCCCAGAACATCGGGCTGCGCAGCCGCGACCTGATGAAGCTCACCGGCACCAAGATCACGCTGGTCGCCGAGTGCTCGGCCATCGACGGCACGTGGGGCTACCGCGAGCAGAACTACGAGACCTCCCGCACGGTCGCGGCCAAGATGGCCACCGCGATCGAGAAGGCCGGCAACGACGTCGTCGCCGGCGACTGCCACCTGGCCAACGGCGGCATCCTGCAGGAGACCGGGCTGCTGCCCGTGCACCCGATCCAGGTCGTCGCCCGCGCCTACGGCATCCCCGAAGAGCGACCGAGGACCATGAGCAAGCTCACCATCGACGACATCTCCGACCTGCGGGCCTACGAGCGCGAGCGCGCCGAGTTCCGCGCGCACGTCATCGCCCTCAAGAAGCGGCGGCGCGTGTCGCGTCGGCCCGGTCACCACGTTCGTGTTCGAGAACCGCGACACCATCCGCTTCCAGATCCAGGAGATGGCCCGGATCGAGAAGCTGATCAGCGACGAGGCCATCGAGGGCGAGCTGGCCGCCTACAACCCGCTCATCCCCGAGCCCGGCTCGCTGTCGGCCACGCTGTTCATCGAGCTCACCGACGACGCCGCGCTGCGGGAGTGGCTGCCGAAGCTGGTCGGCATCGAGCGCGACATCGACCTGCGCATCGGATCGGGCCCCGACGCGGTCACCGTCACCTGCGCGCCCGACCCCGATCACGAGAAGCAGCTCACCCGCGACGAGATCACCGCGGCCGTGCACTACGTGCAGTGGCACCTCACCCCCGAGCAGGTCGAGGCGTTCGCGGCCGGCCCGGTGAGCCTCGTGTTCACCCACCCGGCCTACCGCCACGAGCTCGAGCTGGGCCCCGAGACCCACGCCGAGCTGCTCGCCGACCTGCGGGGCTGAGCCGCCGGATCCGCGGCGGCGGGCGCCGGGCCATTCATCTGGACATCAGACGGCAGCCCGAACATACTCATGCGTTCCCGTACGGCAACTTCCCTTCGAGGAGTTGAGCAGTCCTGATGAACCAGCAGTGGCGGTCCAAGGCAGCCTGCCAGGGACTCGACCCCGAGATCTTCTACCCCCTCGACGAAGAGGACACCGATGAGGCCAAGGCGGTGTGCGCCACCTGCACGGTGCGCGAGTCGTGCCTCGAGCACGCCCTCGGCTACCGGGAGAAGGAAGGCGTCTGGGGCGGGGCATCCGAGCGGGAGCGCCGGCGCATCATCCGCCAGCGTCGTCGCACCGCCTAGCTGCTCGCACCGCGGGACTCGCCATGGCGGTGACGCTCGACGACCTCGGCGGATGGCGAGCGGTGCTGCTGGCGCTCACGTCGGGCCGCGACCTCACCGCCGACGAGGGTCGGGCGGCCATGACCGAGATCCTGGCCGGCACGGCCAGCGACGCCCAGATCGCGGCGTTCATCGTGGCGCTGCGCATGAAGGGCGAGGCCGTCGACGAGGTCGCCGGCATGGTCGAGGCCATGCTCGAGGCCTCCGACCCGATCACCATCCCGGCCGAGGCCGCCCCGCTGGTCGACATCGTCGGCACCGGTGGCGGCCCGACCCGGCGCCACAACGCGCTGAACGTGTCGACCATGGCCTGCTTCGTGGTGGCCGGCGCCGGCGTGCACATCTGCAAGCACGGCAACCGCAAGGCCACGTCCACCAGCGGCTCGTTCGACCTGCTCGAGGCCCTCGGCGTGGGCATCGACCTCGACGGCGCCGGGGTCACCCGCTGCGTGGTCGAGGCCGGCCTCGGCTTCTGCTTCGCCCGGGCGTTCCACCCGGCCATGCGCCATGCCGGTCCGGTCCGGGCCGAGCTGGGCATCCCCACCGTGTTCAACTTCATCGGGCCGCTCTCCAACCCGGCCCGCATCGACCGCCAGGTCATCGGGGTGAACGACCCGGCCATGGCCCCCACCGTGATCGGTGTGCTCCAGCGCCGCGGGGCGCCGCGGGCCATGGTCGTGCACGGCCACGACGGCATGGACGAGCTCACCGTCACCGGTCGCTCGACCGTGTGGGAGATCCGTGACGGCGACGTGTCGCAGTACGAGCTCGACCCCCGCGACCTCGGCATCGACGTCATCGACATCGATCAGGTCGGCGGGGGCGACGCCGCCGCCAACGCCGCCATCGCCGGTCGCGTGTTCGGCCGGGGAGCCCGGGCCGCACCGCGACATCGTCACCCTCAACGCGGCGGCCGGGCTGCTGGTCGGCGGCGTGGTCGACGACCTGGCCGCCGGGCTGGCCCAGGCTCGCGAATCGATCGACTCCGGGGGCGCCTCGGCTGCGCTCGAGCGCCTCGTCGCCGTCTCGAACGCCTAGCCGCGGTTCACCCGGCGGCGTTGCCAACTGAAGGCTCGGGCTGGCGCTGGCGGGGTGGCCCGACCTTCAGAAGGGGAGGGGGCGCGTTCCGAAGGCTCGGGCTGGCGCTGGCGACCAGGCCCGACCTTCAGGAGATCGAGAGGTCAGGGGCGCGGCACCCGGCCGGTGCGTCGGGTCTCGAGGGGGAGCGGCGCCGGGGGTGGGGGCGGGGTGACGGCGACCGGAGCCTGGGTCACCGCCAGCAGCTCGTCGACGTCGACCAGGCCGCTGGCCCGCTCGATCTGAGCCAGCTCGGCCTGCGCCGCGTCGAGCAGGTCGAGTTGCTGGCTGATGCGCTCGAGCACCTCGGGCGGGGTCACGGGGCCGGCCCAGCCCGACGAGGGCGTGCCGGCCGGGCGGCTCATGTTCGACAGGCGCATGGCCAAGCGCTCGACCTCGATGACCTGCGCGTCGAGCGAGGCCAGCAGCCCCCGGCGGTGCGACCGGGGGTGACGGACGGCGATGACCAGGTGCTGGTCGAGCTCGACGGCCTGGTACTCGAGCTCCCGGCACAGCTCGTCGACCGACAGCGACGGGGCCTGGCGCGAGCGGGGCGACGGCGAGAGGTGGATCAGCGCGACCGCGGCGCGCAGCCGGCGGTGCAGGCGGGCGCCCCGACCCGGAGCCCACAGCCAGTGCAGCGGAGCCGGGCTCTTGACCGCCGGGGACACCCGGTTGGCCCGGCCCATGCGCCACCGGAGCACGACCATGCCGATGGTGGCCAGCGCCACCCACGTGAGCAGGAAGGCGAACACGGCCAGGAGGATCTCGCGCATGGCGCAGAGGCTACCGGCGCGGCCCGGTCAGAGGGGATCGGTTCAGCCCCGCTCGGGGCGACGGGCGTCGGGGGCGCGGCGGGGGACGAACGACGGGAGGCGGGGGAGCGGCGAGGCCAGGCCGTGCTCGGCGCTGAGCAGCCGCACCCGCCCGGCCTGGGCATCGAGCCAGGCGGCGACGCACGTGAGCTCGTCGGCCAGCTCGCGGGGCACGGCGACCAGGCCGGGCGTGCTCGTGGGCTCGGCCAGGTCGTGGCCGGCGGCCGGCTCGGCGAACGGCAGCTGCTCGGCGGCGGGATCGTGATCGACGCCCCAGGCCCGGTGGAGTCGGCCACCGTGGAGCTCGGCGCCGCCGGCACCGTCGACCTCGATGACCAGGCGACCGGCGCCCATGAGGGCGTCGAAGCGGCGCTGGCGCCGCAGCGCCTGGGCCAGGGCGGTGGCCCGCTCACGGACGTCGGTGGCCTCCTCGAAGCGCTGCTCCGCGGCCAGTTGGTGCATGCGGTCGGCGAGGGGCTCGAGCAGCGACGAGGGGTCGTGGCGCAGGCCGTGCACCGCCCGGGCCACGATCTCGGCGTAGGCCGCGGGCGTGACGGCCCCGGAGCAGGGGCAGGTGGACACGCCGAGCTGGGCCGACGAGCACGGTGCCTCACGCAGCGAACGGCCGGGGGTGGACGAGCACCGCCGCAGGGGCACGACGGTCTCGATGGCCTCGGCCACCCGCTTGGCGACCCGGGTCGACGCCAGCGGGCCCAGGTAGAGCGCCCCGTCGTCGCGGGCCACCCGGACGACCGAGAGGCGGGGGAAGGGCTCGTTGAGGGTGAGCTTGAGGTAGGGGTAGCGCTGCCAGGTCGTGCCCTGCCGGTTGAACCGGGGCTCGTGCTCGTGGATGAGCCGCACCTCGCGCACCGCGGCCTCGAGGGTGGTGGCGCAGCGGTGGTGGTCGATGGCCTGGGTCTCGCGCAGGAGCTGGCCGACCTTCCGGCGGGTGTCCCCCGAGAAGTAGGAGCGCACCCGCGAGCGCAGGTTGCTGGCCTTGCCGACGTAGAGGACGCGCCCGCCACGATCGCGGAACAGGTAGACGCCCGGGCACCGGGGCAGCGAGTTGGTGAGCGACAGCTTGGTGGCCTGGGCGTGACCGGTGATGGTGGGCAGCGTGAGCAGGTCGTCGAGCCCGGTCACCCCGAGGCTCGCGGCTCGCTCGAGCAGCAGGTGCAGGAGGTCGGCGGTGGCCAGCGCGTCGTCGAGCGCCCGGTGGCTGGGCTGGTGGTCGAGCCGGAGGTGGGACGCCAGCGTGCCGAGCCGGCAGTTGGGCACCTCGTCGCGCACCAGCCGCCGGGCCAGGGCCAGGGTGTCGATCGAGCGGTTGGCGAGCCGCGGCCGGTCGGTGCGGGCCAGCGCCGCCTGCAGGAAGCCGATGTCGAACCGCACGTTGTGCCCGACGACGACCGCGTCGCCCATGAACTCGAGCAGCGTGGGCATCACCGCCTCGATGCGGGGGGCGGGCAGCACCATGGCCTGGGTGATGCCGGTGAGCACGGTGATCTCCGGTGGGATGGCCGCGCCCGGGTTGACCAGGGTCTGGAACGTGCCGACGCACTCGCCGCCCCGCACCTTCACCGCGCCGACCTCGGTGATGCCGCAGCGCTCGGCCGACCCGCCGGTGGTCTCGAGGTCGATCACGCAGAACGTGACGTCGAACAGCGGCGTGCCCAGATCGTCGAAGCTGCGCTGCCGCGTCTCGTGGCCGCGAGCGGAGCGTCGGGGGGCATCGACCCGCACCGGTGCTCGCAGTGGCAGGCTGAGGTCGTCGAGCAGCGTCACGGGCCCCAGGTGTATCGAACTTGTGTTCGCTCGTCAAGGATCGTCGGCCTCCGTGGTTCGATCGGCCTCCGGGTACCATCGGCTCGTGCCTGCATCCCGCTTCCGCTGCACCGCGTGCGGCAACCTCACCCGGTTCGACGTCACCACCAGTCGCAAGGTCAGGGCGTTCCACCACTACACGGTCGGTGGCGAGCTGCGGGTCGAGGACGTCGAGGTGCTGAGCGAGTCGGTCGACGAGGTGGCGTGCCGCTGGTGCGGCACCGGTCAGTCGGTCATCGAGATCACCGACGCCGATGCCCTCGACGGCCAGGTCTCCGACGGTGAGGTCTCCGAGGCCCAGGGGTAGCCGGGGGGTGAGTGTCACACCCCCTTCGTAGTGTTCGTCGCAGGTGGAGCGGCCGGTCCCGACCGGTTGCCGGACGAACCCCACGGAGCCCCATGCGATCCCTCGACCGACTCGACGACCAGCGACCCGACGAGCCTCTCGTCATCGACTGCGACGACTGCTCATGCGCGACACGCCCACCTGCGACGACTGCATCGTGACCTTCCTCTGCCCCGGCGAGCCCGAGCAGGCCGTGGTCATCGACGTGGTCGAGGTCCGGGCCCTGCGCCTGCTGGCCGAGAGCGGCCTGGCCCCACCACTGCGCCACCGCCGCCACGCCGGCTGACGTCGTCGTGGTCGGGGTGCCGGGTCGTGGGACGATGACGGCGTGCTGCCCGCCTCCTACGCCGACGACCTGTGCGCGGTCGGGCTCGAGGCCGGGCTCGACCGGGTCGGGATCGCCTCGGCCGAGCCGTTCGCCGAGACGCGGGTCGATCATCGAGCGGCGCAAGGCCCAGGGGCTGGCCTCCTCGATGCAGTTCACCTACCGCAACCCCGAGCGGTCGACCGACCCGTCCCGCACCCTCGCCACGGTGGCGTCGCTGGTGGTGGGGGCCCGCCGCTACAGCCGGGAGGCGCCACCCGAACCGCCCGACGGGCGACCGCATGCGCCGCGTGGCCCGCTACGCCACCGACCGACCACTACGGCGCCCTGCGGCGATCGCTCGACGCGGTGGCCGACCGCCTGCGGACCGACGGGTGGCAGGCGCGGGTGGTGCTCGACGACAACGCCCTGGTCGACCGGGCCGCGGCCCACCGCGCCGGGCTCGGCTGGTTCGGCAAGAACTCAACGTGCTGGTGCCGGGCCTCGGCAGCTGGGTGGTGCTCGGGTCGGTGCTCACCGACGCGCCGCTGCCGACCGTCCGCCGACCCCGTGCCCGACGGATGCGGCTCCTGCCGCCGGTGCCTCGACGGCTGCCCCACCGGCGCCATCGTGGCGCCCGGCGTGGTCGACGCCCGCCGCTGCCTGGCCTGGCTGGTGCAGGCCGACGGCGTGTTCCCCGCCGAGCACCGCGTCGCCCTCGGCGACCGGCTCTACGGCTGCGACGACTGCCAGGAGGTGTGCCCGCCGTCGCGGCGCGCCCCGCTCGCCGACGACCATGGCGACCCGGCCGACGACCCGGGCCCGTGGGTCGACGTGCTCGACCTGCTGGCGGCCGACGACGCGACCCTGCTCGCACCGCTACGGCCGCTTGTACCTGCCCCACCGCGAGCCCCGCTACCTCCGCCGCAACGCGCTGGTGGTGCTCGCCAACGCGGGCCGACCGGACGACCCGGCCGTGGCCGAGTCGGTGCGGGCGGCGGTGATCGGCGCCCTGGGCGACGCCGATCCGATCGTGCGGGCCCACGCGGTGTGGGCCTCCCGCCGGCTCGGTCTCGAGCTGCCCGACGGTGTGATCGACGCCCTCCGCGCCGACACCGACCCCATGGTGCGCGCCGAGTTGGCCCGCGACGTGGCGCCGGTGGCGCGCCGGTGACGCACCACCTGCTCGTCACCAACGACTTCCCGCCCAAGATCGGAGGCATCCAGTCCTACCTCTGGGAGCTGTGGCGCCGGCTCGCCGCCCGGGTCGACCACCGTGCTCACCACCCCCTACGACGGGGCCGCGGCGTGGGACGCGGCGCAGCCGTTCCGGGTCGAGCGCACGCCGCGAGCGGGTGCTGCTGCCGACGCCGGCGCTCCGCCGTCGCATCGACCGGCTGGCGGCCGAGGTCGACGCCGGCGTCGTGCTGCTCGACCCGGCGCTGCCCCTCGGGCTGCTCGGCCCGTCGCTCGAGCGGCCCTACGGCGTGGTGCGTCCACGGCGCCGAGGTGACCGTCCCCGGTCGGCTGCCCGGCGTCAGCGCCGCTGCTCGGCCGCGTGCGTGCGCGGCGCCGCGGCTCGTCGTCGCGGCCGGCGGCTACCCCGCGGCCGAGGCGGCCCGGGCCGCGGGGCCGGCGCTCGCTGCCGACGGTGATCGTGCCCGCCGGGCGTCGACCCGAGTCGGTTCCACCCGCTCGACCGCCGCCGAGCGCCGGGCGGCCGTCCGCCGGCGGTTCGGGCTCGATCCCGACGCGCTCGTGGTGCTCGGGCTCAGCCGGCTGGTGCCCCGCAAGGGCTTCGACCGTGCTGATCGAGGCCGGTGGCCGACCTCGCGCCGGCCCACCCGGACCTCGCTGCTCGCCATCGCCGGTCGCGGCCGCGACCGCGCGCCGGCTCGAGCGCGTCGCGGCCGAGCGGCGGGCGCGCCGGTGCGGTTCCTCGGCCGGGTGCCCGACGCACGACCTGCCCGCTGCGTCCACGGCGTGGCCGACGTGTTCGCCATGCTCTGCCGCAACCGCTGGTTCGGCCTCGAGCAGGAGGGCTTCGGCATCGTGTTCCTCGAGGCGGCGGCGTGCGGTGTGCCGCAGGTGGCCGGGGCCAGCGGCGGTTCCGCACGAGGCCGTCGTCGACGGGGTCACCGGCGTCGGTCGTCCGACGGCCCCGGTCGGCGGGCGAGGTCACCCGGGCCCTGGCCCCGCTGCTCGACCACCGCGAGCGGCGCGAGCGCCTCGGCCGGGCGGCTCGGGAACGGGTCGTCGACGAGCTCACCTACGACGTGCTGGCCCGGCGACTGGCTGCGGCGATCGCGACCGTGTGAGGCTGGCACCCATGGCAGCGCGTCCATCGAGGGATCCGAAGCGCGGCTCGTGCGGTGCCGGCCCATCGGGCGGGGCACGAGCGCGAGGTCCGGCCCGAGCCCGCCCTCCCCGAGGATCCGGCAGCCGCTCGGATCGTGCAGGCCTCGATCGCCGGCACCGTGGTCTTCGCCGTCACCGCCGTCCCGGCCGCCATCGCGCCCGACGCCTTCGTCGGCGTGGCCGTGATCGTCTCCTGGTGCTGTTCGCCCTCGGCATGGTCGCCTTCGCGTGGGCCTACGCCGTGGCCGTCGGCCGCAGCCGCACCGACCTCATCGGCATCGGTGGCCTGTTCTTCCTCGCCGGCAGCGCGCCCCGCCGCGTGCAGCGCCGCGCTGATCGGCAGCCTGGTGGCCGAGATCGTCATCGCCGTCGCCACCGCGTCGACCCGCGTCTACACGCCGCTGGCCTTCGGCGTGCTCGTCCCGATGTACGGCCTCGGGCTCATGGGGCTGTGGGGCGCCCGGCTTCGGCACGTTCCCGCCCCGCGTCCGACGCCGACGGCGGCTCCGAGCGGCTGGCATCGCCGGCGAGTCGCTGTGATCCGGTAGGGTCGGCGGCCATGGCCGAACAGGCGAGAGAGCAGACCACGATCAACGCGCCGGTCGAGCAGTGCTTCCGCACGCTCGTCGACTTCGAGTCCTATCCCGAGTGGGCCGGCGACCTGAAGCAGGCCACCGTCGTCGCCTACGACGACGCAGGAGCGGGCCCTGGTCGTCGAGTACCGCGCCGCCGCCATGGGCCGCAGCACCACCTACCGGCTGCAGTACGACTACGACCGGGCGCCCAACCGCCTCGGGTGGGAGCTGCTCAGCGGCGACCTCGAGCGCGAGCTCGACGGGCACTACGAGCTCTCCGACCGGGCGCCGACGCCGGGCACCACCGACGTCGTCTACGAGCTGTCGGTCGACCTCATCGTGCCGATCCCGGGCTTCGTGAAGCGCCGGGCCGAGGCCCGCATCATCAAGACGGCGCTGTCCGAGCTGAAGGCTCGCGTCGAGGGCGTCCCGGCCGTGCCCGACAGCGACGATGACGACTAGAGACCTCGGGTAGTGCGCGTCCTCCTGTTCACCGGCAAGGGAGGCGTGGGCAAGACGTCGGTCGCCGCCGCGACGGCGCTCCGCTGCGCCGACGCCGGGCTGCGCACGCTGTCATCTCCACCGACCCGGCCCACTCGCTGGCCGACAGCTTCGGCCTGCCGCTCGGGCTCCGAGCCCACCGTCCTCGCCGCCCGGGCTGCTCGGGCCAGCAGCTCGACGCCCAGGACCGCATGGAGGAGTCGTGGGGCGAGATCCAGGACTGGCTGGTCGAGGTGTTCAACTGGGCCGGGGTCGAGGCCATCGAGGCCGAGGAGCTGGCGGTGGTGCCCGGCCTCGACGAGGTGTTCGCCCTCGGTGACATCAAGACCCACGCCGAGTCCGGGGACTGGGACGTGCTCGTCGTCGACTGCGCGCCGACGGCCGAGACCATCCGGCTGCTGAGCCTGCCCGACATCCTCGTCGTGGTACATGGAGCGCGTCTTCCCGATGGGACGTCGCATGAACCGCATGATCGGACCCGTGCTCAGCCGGGTGACGAACCTGCCGGTGGCCGGCGACGAGGTGTTCGGGGCGTCCCGCCGCTTCTACGACCGTCTCGACGGGGTCAAGGAGCTGCTGGCCGACCCGGCGGTGACGAGCGTGCGACTGGTCGTCAACCCCGAGCGCATGGTGATCGCCGAGGCCCGCCGCACCTACACCTACCTGTCGCTGTTCGGCTACCGGGTCGACGCGGTGGTGGCCAACCGGCTGCTGCCCGACGAGATCACCGACCCGTGGTTCGACCGGTGGAAGGCGGCCCACCGCGAGCACCTCGCCACCATCGAGCGAGTCGTTCGCGCCCGTGCCGGTGCTGCGGGCCCGGCTGGCCGGCGACGAGCTGGTCGGGCGTCGATCGGCTGCGGGCCTTCGCCGAGGAGGTCTACGGCGACCTCGACGCCGGCCGCGGTGCTGCACGACACCGATCCGCTGCGGATCAAGAAGAAGGACGACGGCTACGTGCTCACCCAGGAGCTGCCCGTTCGCCGACCACGACGATCTCGAGGTCGGTCGGCGCGGCGACGAGCTGCTCGTGCGCATCGGGCCCTACCGGCGGGCCATCCTGCTGCCCGACTCGCTGCGCCGGCGGGAGGTCACCGGCGCCCGCCTGCGCAAGGGGAAGCTGCGAGTATCCTTCGGCCCTGCACCAGGAGGCAGCCGGTGACCGACGAGCCCGATGGCGACGGCCAGATCCGCCGACGGCCTCGACGACGGCGTCGAGCACCTGCAGGCCGCGGCCCACGAGATGATCGCGGCCGGCCGGGCGTTCCTCGACGCCGTCGAGGACGTGGTGCGCGACCGCGACGCCGTCGCCTCGGTGGTCGACGCCTTCGGATCGATCGCCCACGCGGCCACCCAGGCCGCGTCGCAGGCCGCGTCCCAGGCCTCGCGCATGGCCACGGGCCGCGACCGGCCCACGTCGTCCGCGGGCGACGACGACGAGCCGCCGTCCCGCGTGCAGCACATCCGTGTGTCCTGAGCTGATCGGCCCCTTTCGCCCTGGTTCTGACGCGCCGGCCGGCATCGCTCTAGGCTGAATCTCCACGATGTCGTTCATGAACCCCTCGACCGAACCGATGATCTCTCTACCATGAGGCTTCTCCAGCTACGACTCGATAGCGGCGCGGGCGACGCTCTCGACCTGCACCCGATGATGACGGTGGTGACCGGGCTCGACCGTGCCGCCCGCGAGCGGGTGATCGACGCCGTCCGCGCCCTGCCCCACGCCACCGATCCCGGCCTGCCCGGGCTGGTCGAGGCCCACGGCGTGCTGTTCGACCTCTCGGTCGAGACCCTCGAGCTGTTCGGCCTCGACTCCGATCTCGACCCGATCATCCGGCGCACCGACCTGCCCGGCCTGGTCGAGGACGCGCCGGTGGCCCGCTGTCCACCGAGCAGTTCCTGGCCGCCACGCCCGAGGGTCGCTATCCCGGAGCTCGACGCCGCCCGTGCCCGGCAGCGGTCGGCCCGCGAGACGCTCGCCATCCTCCGCGAGGCGGCCGAGCGGGCCCGCAACGACCACGCCGACGCCGCGGCCCGCCTGCGCCTGGCCGCCACCGCGCTGGCCGACGCCGGCCGCCGCGAGGAGGCCGCTCGCGCCGGTGCCGCGCTCGACGAGGCCATGGGCCCCGCTGCCGACCGTGACGAGCTGGTGGCCGCCGAAGCCGACCTCGCCGGCCAGCTCGAACGGCTCGAGCAGGGCCTCGACGAGCTGTCGGGACTCGACACCCGCCCGATCCAGGTGCTGCTCGACGCCATCCGCAACCCGGCGCCGGTCGAGCTGGTCCCGTCGGAGCGGGCGGCCCAGCTGGCCGACGAGTTCGTGTCCCTGCAGCGCCAGGTCGACGACCTCGAGGCGCGGCTCGAGACCGAGGGCCGCGGCACCGCCGGCGCCCTGGCCCGGCTCGAGGCGGCCCGGGCCGAGCTCGGCGCCGCCGAGCGGGGCATGCAGAAGCCCAACCTCTCGCCGGCCGACGTCGAGGAGCTCGAGACCGCCCACCAGGCCGTCCTCGAGGCGCAGGAGAAGGCCGGCGGTCGGGTCGGACGTCGAGGCAGCCAGCAACGTCTCGAGGAGGCGATGGCCGTCGAGCAGGCGGTGCTCGACCGGGTGGGGTTCCCCACGTGGAGCTCCTACGTGATGGGCGCCGGGCTGCTGGCGCATCGACCCGATGGCCGAGCAGCGCCTCGAGCGGGCCCAGGCCGAGATGGCCGCGGCCGAGTCCCACTGGGCCATCGTCGCCGAGCTGATCGAGGCCGACCCGGAGCACCGAGCCCTGCTCGACCGGCTCGAGGCCGTCTACCTCGAGGCGTTCGACCTGCTCGGCGGCGACGACGAGCAGGCCGATCTCGAAGCTGCGCTCCGCTCGCTGCAGGTGCCCAAGCGCGAGGTCTCCACCGACGAGCTGGTCGACGCCCTGGCCTACCAGCTCGAGCTGGTCGGCCTGAACCTCGGCACCGACACGCCCGGCGTCGATCGCACGATCATGGCGGCCGAGGCCTTCCTCACCGAGGTGCAGGGCATCTCCGACCGGGTGGCCGAGCTCCAGGTCGAGCGCGACCGGGTACGCGACGAGCTGGCCGACTGCCGGGCCACCATCGAGCGGGTCGACGCGGTGGCCGCGGCCAACCCCACGATCGACCTCACCGACTCGGCGTCGGCGGCCGAGGCAGCCGCGGCCGACACCGACGCGCTGCGGGCCGAGCTCGACCGGGCCACCGAGGACGCAGGCCGACTACGCCGACGCGCTCGAGGCCCGCCTGGCGCTGGTCGACGCGGCCACCCAGGTCGAGGCGGTCGCCTCCGCGCCGGCTCATGAAGATCGCGGCCACGCTGGCCGAGACCGCCGCCGCCCAGCCGGCCGCGGGCGGCGCGGCCCGGCCCGCGAGCGATCCCGCCTTCGATGTCGACTCCGACGCCGGCGGGCCCGAGGCCATCGAGTTCTACCTGCTGGCCCGGCTCGCGGCCCAGCGATCGGTGTCCTTCGCCGGCTCGGTGCCGATGGTCATCGACGACGCGTTCCTCGGTCTCGACGCCGCTCAGACCAGCTCGCTGCTCGGCAAGCTCGAGCAGGTGTCGGAATCGGTGCAGATCATCTACCTCAGCGACGACCCGACGATCATCGAGTGGACCACCTCGGTCGGGCTCAGCCGGGCCGCGGCGGTTGTCGCCGACCCGCGAGTTCGCCTGACGCTCCCTACGCACTCCGGGGCACAACCGAAGAGCCCCCTCGGGGGCCCGACCCGTGGAGGTGCCGTGGCCGTCATCACCGAAGCTGCCATTCGCGAGCTGGCCGGATTCCGGGGGCAGGACGCCCCGGTGACCACCTGCTACCTGGACGTCGACGGTCGCCGCCTCAGCCGGCACCGCGACTACGAGCAGGAGCTCGAGCGCATCCTCCGCTCGGCCCGGGCACGCGCGAACGGCACCGAATCGGTGAGGAGCGACCTCGGTCGGATCGAGGCCTACGTGAAGGGCGGCATCGATCGCACGACCACGCGCGGGCTGGCGATCTTCTCCTGCTCGGCCCACGAGTTCTGGAAGGTCGTGCCGCTCCCGGTGCCGGTGCGCAGCCGGGTCGTGATCAACCAGGCGCCGGCGGTGGCCCAGCTCGAGTCGGTGGCCCAGGAGTTCGACCGGTTCGGCGTGCTGCTGGTCGACAAGCAGCGGGCCCGCATGCTGGTGTTCCAGCTCGGTGAGCTGATCGACCACAGCGACCTGTTCGACGAGCTGCCCCGCGACTACGACACCCGCGGCCACAGCGACCAGGGCGACGTCACCGGCCACGTCGAGGCGCTGGCCGCGGCCCATGTGCGCCACGCCGCCGAGGTCGCCTTCCACGTCTTCCAGCAGGAGCCCTTCGAGCACCTCACCGTCGGCGCGCCGGCGGGCCTGGCCGGCGCCATCGAGTCGGCGTTGCACCCGTACCTCCGCGAGCGGCTGTGCCACCGCATCGACATCGGCGTCGGGCGCCAGCCTGCCCGACATCCGCGAGGCCACCCTCGACGTCGAGCGGGAGGTCGAGCGTCAGCGCGAGGCGGTGGCCGTCGACCGGTTGCGCACCCAGAACGCGAGCGGGCGCCGGGCGGTGATCGGGCTGGCCGCCTCGCTGCAGGCCCTGCTCGAGCGGCGGGTCGAGCAGCTGCTCGTCTCCGACGACTTCAGCGAGCCGGGTTGGCGGTGCGACACCTGCGGCCACCTCGGGCTGGTGGGTCGGGTCTGCCCGGGCTGCAGCGGTCGAGCTGCACCCGGTCGAGGACATCGTCGAGGAGGCCGTCGAGATCGCCCTCGGCCCAGTCGTGCCACGTGGAGGTGTGCGTCGAGAACGCCGACCTCGACGTGATGGGACGCATCGGAGCACTGCTGCGCTACTGATGACCGAACCGCTCGTCGCCGGGCTCGACCTCGGCGGCACCAAGATCCTCGGGGTCGTCACCGATCCGCCACGACCCCTGCCGCTCGCTGTGCTCGGTGCGGGTCGACACCCCGCGTGGCGCCGACGCCCTGACCGCGGCCATGGCCGGCGTGGTGGCGGACCTGCGGGACGAGCTCGTCCGCCGCTCGCTCGGTGACCTGGCCGCGGTCGGCGTCGGCGTGGCCGGGCTGGTCGACCGGGCCGGCGTGCTGCGCTTCGCCCCCAACCTGCCCGGTGTCGTCGATCTCGACGTGCAGGGCGCCCTCGGCCGGCGCCACGGGCCTGCCGGTCGCCGTCGACAACGACGCCAACGTGCGCGACGCTGGCCGAGCACCGCCTCGGGGCCGGCGACCGGGCCGACGACATGGTGCTGGTCACCCTGGGCACCGGCATCGGTGGGGGCATCGTCGTCCGGCGGCGTGCTCCAGCGCGGCGCGGCCGGCTTCGCCGGCGAGCCCGGTCACATGGTCGTCGACCCGAACGGGCCGCCCTGCCCGTGCGGTCGGCGAGGCTGCTGGGAGCGCTACGCGTCGGGCAGCGGCCTCGGTCGCATCGCCCGCGACGCGGCCCACGCCGGGCGGGCCGACAGCATCGTGGCCCTCGCCGGCGGCGATCCCGACGCGGTGCGCGGCGAGCACGTCACCCGGGCCGCGGCCGACGGTGACGCCGAGGCCGTCGAGCTGATGCGCGAGTTCGCCTGGTGGGTGGCGCTCGGCGTGTCCAACCTCGAGAACCTGCTCGATCCCGGGGTGGTGGTGATCGGGGGAGGCCTGGCCGAGGCCGGCGAGCTGCTGCTCGCGCCCGACCCGCGACGCCTACGCCGACCTGGTGCTGGCCCACGACCACCGGCCGCCGGCCCGCATCGTCGGCGCCGCGCTGGGTGCCGACGCCGGTGCCATCGGGTCGGTGCTGCTGGCCGGCGACCTGCTGCGCCGAAGGGTCCGGAACCTGATCCTGACGGCCTGACCGGTCGGGCTACCGTGGCCGGCATGGAGTTCCGCCGGATCAACTCGCTGCCGCCGTACGTCTTCACCATCATCGACTCGCTGAAGGTCGAGGCGCGGCGGGCCGGCATCGACGTGATCGACCTCGGCTTCGGCAACCCCGATCTGCCCAGCCCCGACGGTCGCGGTCGACAAGCTGGCCGAGGCGGTGCACAACACCCGGAACCACCGCTACTCGTCCAGCAAGGGCATCCCGAAGCTGCGCCAGGCCGCCGCCGACCTCTACCTGCGGCGCTTCGGCGTCGAGCCTCGATCCCGACACCGAGGTCATCAACACCATCGGTGCCAAGGAGGGCTTCTCCCACCTGATGTGGACGCTGCTCCAGCCCGGCGACGCCGCGCTGGTGCCGTCGCCGTCGTACCCGATCCACATCTACGGGCCGCTGCTCGCCGGCGCCGACATCCGCGAGGTGCCCCTCGGCACCGGCGGCGACGACTTCTTCGCCAGCCTCACCGAGGCATGGGAGTACTCCTGGCCGAAGCCCCGCGTCATCGTGATGTCGTTCCCGCACAACCCGACCACCACCTGCGTCGACCTCGACTTCATGCAGAAGGTCGTCGACTTCGCCCGCGAGAAGGACGTCGTGGTCGTCCACGACAACGCCTACGCCGACATCGGGTTCGACGGCTACTCGCCGCCGTCGATCCTGCAGGCCGAGGGGGCCAAGGAGGTCGCGGTCGAGCTCTACTCGATGACCAAGTCGTTCTCGATGGCCGGCTGGCGGGTGGCGTTCATGCTGGGCAACCGCGACGTCATCGCCGCCCTCACCAAGCTCAAGAGCTACCTCGACTACGGCACGTTCCAGCCCATCCAGATCGCGGCCACGGTCACGCTCAACGAGGCGTCCGACCAGCCCAAGCTGGTGAACGAGATCTACCAGGCCCGCCGCGACACCCTCTGCAGCGGCCTCCATCGCATCGGCTGGCCGGTCGAACCGCCCCGCGGAACCATGTTCGTCTGGGCGCCGATCCCCGAGCCCTACCTCTCGATGGGATCGGTCGAGTTCGCCTCCTACCTCGTGCGCGAGGCCCAGGTCGCGGTGTCGCCGGGCGTCGGCTTCGGTCCGGGCGGCGACGGCCACGTGCGCTTCGCCCTCATCGAGAACGAGCAGCGCACCACCCAGGCCATCCGCAACCTGCGCCGGGCCCTCGACAAGCTCGAGGTCTGACCCCGCCCCTCCCGCCCCTCCCGTTTCGGCGCTGATTTCGCTCGCTCAGCGAACGAGATCGGGGGTCGAAACCCGGACGTAGGGGGCGAAGCGGGCGCGGTCGTCGGGCGTGAGCCGGCTCGGGCGGCCGGTGGCCAGGTTGACGAACAGGCCGCGCTGCCCGGCGGTGGCAGCGAGCCGCTCGCCGCTGGTGATGGCGAACTCGAGCGTCGCCGACGCGGCCCGCAGCTCGGTGAGCCACAGCGAGACGTGCACCGGGTCGCCGAGGACGAGTGGGCTGCGGTAGTCGATCTCGGTGCGTATAAGCACCGGTGCCACGCCCCGCTCGAGCAGGTCGTGCGTCGGGATGCCGATGTCGACGAGCAGCTGCAGCCGGGCGATCTCGAGCCAGCGGATGTAGGTGATGTTGCTGACGTGCGCGGCGAAGTCGATGTCGAACGTGTAGATCTCGAGGTCGAGCTCGACCGTGCGGTGAGGGGGTTCGGTCACGCGGGGGAGACGGCGCTGGGCACGAGCAGGCCCTCGAGGCAGAACGCCACCGCCGCGTCGGCCACGTCGGGCCAGGGGTCGCCCCGCTCGTGCACGAAGCGTCGGGCCAGGTGCGAGCTGACCCCGAGGATGGCGTGGGCGAACAGCTCGGGGTCGCCCTGGCGGATCTCGCCCCGGTCGATGCCGTCCTGCACGTGGCGCATGGCATCGGCCACGGCGATCTCCTGGCCCTTGCGCAGGGCGGGAGCGAACCGTTCCTCGGTGGCGGCGAAGGCGAACAGGTTGAACAGCTCCTGGTGCTCGCTCGACCAGCGCATCGTCGCCTTCATGCCGTACTCGATGCGCCGCACCGGATCGTCGATCCCGTCGATGGCCTGCTGCTGCGAGCGGCGCATGTCCTGCTGGGCCTCACGGAGGATCTCGAAGAAGAGCTCCTCCTTGCTCGAGAAGTACCAGTAGAAGACGCCCTTGCCGACGCCGAGGCCCTGCACGATCTCGGCCACCGACGTCGGGTGGTAGCCCTGCTCGGCGAACCGCGCGGCCGCGAAGTCCATGAGCTGCTGGCGGCGTTCCCGGCCACGCTGGGTCAGGCGTCGGTTCATGGCGGGGAACGCTAGCGGTCACTTGACCGCGCGGTCTAGAACTCCGGGTCCCGTCGGTGGGATCGCGGTCGGTGGGGAGGCGGTCCCTGGTGGTGGCTGATGGTCAGATCTGGTCATCAGTCACATATAGATCTATTGATCTTCGTGTTGTGCACGGCTATCGTCATATGCATGTTCGATGTGGTCGATCTCTCCCAGCGGTGCCGTTCGGCGGCCGGCGAGGATCTGTCGACGCTGTCTGATGACGAGCTGTTGGCTGCGGCGGTGGGGTGGGAGTCGGTGCGGTCGGGGGCCGAGACGGCCGAAGCGAGGGTGCTGGCCGAGCTGCGGGTGCGGGGGGTGACCGATCAGCGGTTCGGCCTGCGGACCCAGCAGTGGGTGGCGGCCGAGGCCAAGTCCGATCGCCGGGAGGTCAACCGGCGGATCCGGTTCGGGCTCGCGGTCCGCCGTCTGTCGCAGGTGACCGACGCGGTGGCCGCCGGCGAGATCAGCGTCGATCACGCCAAGGTGCTGGCCGATGCCGCCGCCAACCCACGGGTCGGTGATCAGGTCGAGGCCGGCCAGGCCGTGTGGATCGAGCTGGCCCAGGCCACCTCGTTCGTCGACTGGAAGCACCAGTTGGAGCACACCGTGGCCCTGCTCGATCAGGACGGCGGCTATGACCCCAACCGGGACCTGGCCCGCAACAAGCTGCGGTTGACCCCGTTCCCCGACGGCAGCGTCGCGGTGGCCGGTGAGCTGGTCGGTGAGCAGGCGCTGGTGTTCCGCCAGTGCGTCGAGGCCCACGCCGACCGGCTGTTCCTGCGGCTGTCACACGATCACGATCTCTGTCCGGAGCTGCCGCTGCCGACCCGGGCCACGGTGCTGGCCATGGCGTTGGCCGAGCTGGTGTTGCGGGGCTCGACGGTCGATCGCGGCGACAGCTCCACCGGCCCGGCCTGCGATGTCACCCTCGTCATCGAGGCCGCCAAGCCCCACACCCAGGGTTCGACCGGCGTGACCGACTCGACCGGTGCGACCGACTCGACCGGTGCGCGCCAGCTCATCGACCGGCGCGACCGGCGCGAACCAGCTGAGCCGGGCCGCTGGCCCGAGGTGTTCGACCCGTACCACCGGACCGCGCTGGCCGACCGCGCCGATCGGGGCGGCCACAACCCGCTCACCGACCACTGCGGGCCGGCGACCACACCCGATGGGTTCCACGTGCCCCATCACGTGGCCGCCTGCTTGTTGTGCGACCCGGTCATCACCGCGCTCATCGAGGACGCCTTGGGGGTGCCGCTCGACATGGGCCGCCAGATCCGCCTGGCCAACCGGGAACAACGCCGGGCCCTCAAGCGCCGCGACGGCGGCTGCATCTTCCCGGGCTGTGACGCACCCGTCGGGTGGTGCGACGCCCACCACGTCACCTGGTGGGACGACGACGGACCCACCGACATCACCAACTTGGCCCTGTTGTGCCGCTACCACCACGGCGTCACCCACCGCCACGGCTGGACCATGACCGCCACCGCCGAACAGTGGTTCACCTGGACCACCCCGCTCGGTCAGACGTTGCACAGCCAACGCCACCGCGGCCGAAGACCCACCGGCCAGCGCCGCCACCTCCAACCCGCCTGACCCACGACACCACCGAGACGCCGACCCGGCCGCGAGCCAAGCGCACGCGGTCGCACCGGCGCGCTCAACTGGAGAATCTGGGGGGCCGATGGAGGTGGAGCACCGGCGTGTCGAGCAGAGGGGAACGATCGTTGGTACCGACTCGCTCCGATCGTCGTCGGTCCGTCCTGATAGCGGCACTCGTCGCGCTGCTCGCCCTCACCCTCGCGGCGTGGTGGTACGTCGCCGGCACATCGTCGGGCCAGTCCTGCAAGATGCCGGCCACGCCCATCTGCACCGATCAGCCCCACAAGGTCGGGATCGAGGACTGGGCACTGGCCGGCATCACGGTGGGCCTGACCGTGGGACTCGGGTGGTCCGTGATCCGCGACCGGCGGTCATGAGCTACCCCACTTCACGGTCACCTGATGATCGCGTGGCGGAAACATGGCGTTCATCCACGGTCCGTAGCGTCACGGCATGACCTTGACCTACATCCTGCGAGTGTGGATGCCTGATCGTCCCGGCGCGCTGGGCCAGGTGGCCAGCCGTGTGGGCGCGGTCGGCGGCGACGTGGTGGGCATCGACATCCTCGAGCGGGGCGCCGGCCGGGCCATCGACGAGCTCGTCGTCGAGCTCCCGGGCCCCGACCTCGTCGACCTGCTGATCATGGAGATGCAGCAGGTCGACGGCGTCGACGTCGAGTCGATCACCCCGGCGGCCGATTCCCTGCGCGATCCCCGGCTCGATGCGCTCGAGACGGCGGCCATCCTCGTGGGAGCCTCGACCCGGTCGAGCGCCCTCGAGGAGCTGTGCGTCCACTCGGTCCGCACCATCGGCGCCGCCTGGTCGGTCGTGGTCGAGCTCGAGGGCACCGAGATCGTGGCCCAGGAGGGCGAAGCCCCGGCGGTCCCGTGGCTCGTGGCCTACGTGCAGGGCAGCCAGTCCTCCGCCAAGGTCGCCGGCGGCAACGGCGGTCCCGACGACGTGATCTGGGCCCCGCTGCCAGGCACGGGCATGGCGCTCGTGCTGGGACGTGAGGGCACCCCATTCCATGCTCGGGAGCGGCGCCAGGCGGCAGCGCTGGCGCGGATCGTCGACACCCGATTTCGCGAGCTGACCCGCCTCGAGGCCCGCCGGCTGCACCCGTCCTGCCGCTGAGCTACTCGGCCGCCCAACCCCCGGCCCGCTCGACGGCGCGGCGCCAGCGGGCGTAGGCCTCGTCGGCGTGGGCCGGATCGGCGATGGGCTCGACGCGGGTGTCGAGCACCCAGTTGGCCGAGATGTCGTCGGTCGAGCCCCAGAACCCCTCGGCCAGGCCCGCCAGGTAGGCCGCGCCGAGAGCCGTGGTCTCGGGGACCGTCGGCCGGCTCACCGGCACCTGCAGCTGATCGGCCTGCAACTGCAGCAGCAGGTGCATGGCCGACGCACCGCCGTCGGCCCGCAGCTCCAGCACCTCGCGGCCGGAGGCGGCTTCCATGGCCTCGACCACGTCACGCGTCTGGAAGGCCATCGCCTCGACCACGGCGCGGGCCAGGTGGGCCCGACCGGTGCCGCGGGTGATGCCGAGCAGCGTGCCGCGGGCGTAGGGATCCCACCACGGGCTGCCGAGGCCAGTGAAGGCCGGGACGAGCACCACCCCCTCGCTGTCGGGGATCGAGGTGGCGAGCGGCTCGACCTCGGACGCGTGGGCGATGATGCCGAGCCCGTCGCGCAGCCACTGCACGGCCGCTCCGGTGACGAAGATGGCACCCTCGAGGGCGTAGTGGGTGACCGGCGCCGACCCGGGCGCGCCGCCGAGGGCCTCCGCTGGGAGCGTCCAGGCCACGGTGGTGAGCAGCCCGTCGACCGGGTCGGGGCACCGCTCGCCGGCGTTCATCAGCACGAACGATCCGGTGCCGTAGGTGTTCTTGGTCATGCCCGGCTCGAAGCACGCCTGGCCGAACAACGCCGCCTGCTGGTCGCCACCGATGCCGCTGATGGGGATGCCGCCACCGACGCCGACCGTGTCGTCGGCCGTGACCCCGAAGCGCCCGCTCGAGGGACGCACGTCGCCCAGCATCCCGGCCGGGACGCCGAACAGGTCGCACAGCTCGGGCGACCACGCCAGGTTCCGGATGTCGAACAGCATCGTGCGGCTGGCGTTGGACACGTCGGTGGCGTGGACGGCGCCGCGCTCGGCGGTGCCGCCGGTGAGGTTCCAGAGCAGCCACGAGTCGATGGTGCCGAACGCCAGGTGCGGCCCGGCCTCGACGCCGCCCTCGGTGAGCAGCCACTCGAGCTTGGTGGCCGAGAAGTAGGGGTCGAGCACCAGGCCGGTGGTGGCCCGCACGAGGGGCAGGTGGCCGGCATCCCGGAGCTCGTCGCAGCGCCCCGCGGTGCGCCGGTCCTGCCAGACGAGGGCCCGGTGGACCGGGGTGCCGGTGCGCCGGTCCCACACCACCGTGGTCTCGCGCTGGTCGGTGATGCCGATGGCCGCGACGGGATGCCCGTCGCGTGCCAGCGTCGGCTCCGACCTCCGCCAGCGTCTGCTGCACGAACTGCCAGATGTCGGTGGCGTCGTGCTCGACCCAGCCGGGTCGGGGGAAGTGCTGGGGGAACTCCCGGTAGGCGGAGGCGACCACGGTGCCCGACCGGTCGAACGCGGTCGACCGCACCCCGGTGGTGCCCGCGTCGATGGCGATCACGACGGTCATGGCCGCCGAGGCTACGCAAGCGGGCTCGGTAGGGTGAGGCTCGTCCGAGCTTTCCAACGTGAGGAGACCGACATGCGGGTAGCCATGCTCACCGGCGGCGGTGACTGTCCCGGCCTGAACGCGGTCATCAGGGCCGTGGTCCGCAAGGGCGAGCGACAGTTCGGCGACGAGCTGCTCGGCTTCATCGACGGGTGGCGGGGCGTGATCGACGGCGAGACCCGGCCGCTCGACGTGAACGCGATGCGGGGCACCCTGCCGAGGGGCGGCACCGTGCTCGGCTCGTCGCGGACCAACCCGTTCAAGATCGACGGCGGTGTCGACGCCTGCCGGGTCTCGCTCGAACGGCTCGGCATCGACGCGCTCATCGCCATCGGCGGCGACGACACGCTCGGGGTCGCGGACAAGCTGGCCTCGCGACGGGGTGCCGGTGGTCGGCGTGCCCAAGACCATCGACAACGACCTGAGCGCCACCGAGATGACCTTCGGCTTCGACACGGCCGTGCAGATCGCCACCGAGGCCATCGACCGGCTGCACACCACGGCCGAGTCGCACCACCGGGTCATGGTGTGCGAGGTCATGGGTCGCCACGCCGGGCACATCGCGGTGTGGTCGGGCATCGCCGGGGGAGCCACCATGATCCTCATCCCCGAGGAGCCGTTCGACATCGAGGCGGTGTGCGACGCGCTCGTGCGCCGCCACGACATGGGCAACTACGCCTCGATCGTGGTGGTGGCCGAAGGGGCCACCCCCAAGGAGGGCACCATGGCCACCGTGTCCGGTGAGGTCGACCAGTTCGGTCACGTCCGCCTCGGCGGCATCGGTCAGCGGCTCGCCGAGCAGGTCGAGGCCCGCACCGGGTTCGAGACGCGCATGACGATCCTCGGCCACGTGCAGCGGGGCGGCACGCCCACCGCGTTCGACCGGGTGCTGGCCACCCGGTTCGGCATCGCGGCCATCGACGCCGTCCACGACGGGGCCTTCGGCACGATGATGGCCCTGCAGGCGGGCGAGATCGTGCGGGTGCCGCTGGCCGCCGGGGTCGGACAGCCCAAGCTCGTCGACCCCGCGCTCTACCACGGGGTGGCCGAGGTGTTCTTCGCCGGCTGATGGAGCTGCTCACCGCCTCGGTGTCGGAGGACCAGCAACGCCGGGTGGCCGGTGCCCTGCTCGCCCGCGGGCTGGGGCCGGGCGACCGGGTGGCCATGCTCACCAGCGGGAGCGCGGCGATGCTGTCGGCCGTCATCGGCGCCCTGCGCGTCGGCATCGTCCCGGTCGTGCTGAACTCGGCCCTGCTGCCCCACGAGCGCGACGCCCTGCTGGCCGACGCCCGGCCCGACCTCGACATCGACGACGCCCTGCTGGCCGAGCTGCTGCAGGGGCCGACCACCGACCTGGCGGCCGTGCCGCTGGCCCGGCCGATGCACTACACGTCGGGAACGTCGGGCACGCCCAAGGGGGTCTGGTCGGGGGTGCTCGACGAGGTCGAGGCCCAGGCCCTGTTCGACGAGGAGGCGGACCTCTGGGGCTTCGAGCCCGGTGACCGCCACCTGGTCTGCTCGCCGCTGCACCACTCGGCGCCCATCCGCTTCGGAGCCGGCACGCTGCTGCGCGGGGGATCGGTGCTGGTGCTGGGGCACTTCGACGCGGCCACCGCGTCGGCGGTCATCGCCGAGCACCGCCCGACGTCGGCGTTCATGGTGCCGTCGCACCTGCAACGGCTCTTCGCCCTCGGTGACCTGCCGTCGCTCGCCTCCTTCCGGCTGCTCGCCCACGCCGGGGCGCCGTGCCCGCCGCCGTTGAAGCTGGCCGCCATCGACGCCTTCCCGACCGGGTCGGTGTGGGAGTTCTACGGCTCGACCGAGGGCCAGTTCACCGCCTGCTCCGCGGCGGACTGGCTCGACCGACCCGGCACCGTCGGTCGGGCCCGACCCGGCCGCCGCCTGTCGGTCGACGACGACGCCACCATCTGGTGCGCCGCGCCGGCCCACGCCCGGTTCACCTACTGGGACGACCCCATCGCCACGGCCAGGGCGTGGCGCACCGCGGCCGACGGCCGCAACGAGTTCTCGGTGGGCGACCTGGGTCGGCTCGACGACGACGGCTTCCTCTGGCTCGACGGCCGCCGCGACGACCTGATCATCACGGGCGGGGTCAACGTCTACCCGGTCGAGGTCGAGCACGCGCTGGCCTCGATGCCGGGCGTCGACCAGATCGCGGTGTTCGGGGTCGACGACGAGCGCTGGGGCCAGCGGGTGTGCGCGGCGGTGGTCGGTACGGTCGAGCCGGCGGAGGTGATCGCCCATGCCCGGGCCCGGCTGGCGCCCTACAAGTGCCCGAAGTCGGTGTACCCGACGACCGAGCTGCCCCACACCAGCACCGGCAAGGTGCAGCGGAACGCGGTGGCCGCGCACCTCGGGCTCGAGCCGGCGGAGCCGTGAGCCACGAGCGCTAGAAGTTGAGCAGGCTCGGGTAGTCCTCGCGGGTGATCACCTGGTTGACGTCGGACGCGTGGTCGTCGAGGGGCACGGAGGCCGGCTCGCCGTCGATCGAGAAGCGCACGCCGGCGATGCCCGGGAGGGCCGTCGCCGTGTACACGATCTGCGCTGCGGCCAGGCGTTGGCCGCTCCCTTCGACCGCACCCAGGTCGGAGAGGTCGAGGTCGAGCACGCCGCCGTCGAGGCTGGCGTTGAGCACCTGCGAGGTCGGTGGGATGGCGTTGGTCACGTCGTTGGTGCCCCCGCTCTCCTTGGGCTGCTGGGCGATCAGCTGCTCGATGACGCTGGCGCGGGAGCTCGGCGGGGTCGACGACGTTCACGATCTCGACGTCCATCGGTGACAGCGTCTCGCTGTCGCCCTTCGACGACACGAGGAACAGCTTGGCGGGGCGGTTGAGCCCCCCGAGCTCGGGCGGCTGGCTCGTGGTGGTGGTCTGCTCGATCAGGGCCGGCGGGAGCACGTTGCGGTCGATGGGGCGGGCGGTGGTCTCGGTGGGGATGCCGCACCCGGCGGCCAGCACGAGCAGCGCGATGGCGGCGAGCGCCGCGCCGACGAGGCGTGCGGGACGGAGACGTCGTCGGGGGCTCACGTAGCCGGTTCCTCCTCGGGCACGGGGACGGCGCTGTCGGGCGTCTCGGGGGCGGCCTGATCGGTGAGGCCGGCGTCCTCGTCGGATGCGAGCGGCACGACCGGGAGCTCGACGACGAACCGGGCGCCGGAGTGGTGGTCGCGCCGGCCCTCGACCCAGACCCGACCGCTGTGCAGCCGCATGTGCTCGTCGACCAGGGCCAGCCCGAGCCCGACACCGCTGTCGCTGGCCCGGTTGCCGCCCTCGCTGCCGCGGGAGAAGCGGTCGAAGATCACCTCGCGCTCGGCTTCGGCCACGCCGTTGCCGGCATCCTCGATGGCGATCTGCACGACGTCGCCGAGCAGCTCGATGGTCACGTCGGTCGCGCCGCCGGCGTACTTGTCGGCGTTGTCGAGCAGGTTGGCCAGCACCCGGGCGAAGCGCCGCTTGTCGACCCGCACGACGACGGTGCTGACCTCGTCGTCGTAGCGCACGGGCACCCCGCCGCCGCCGAGCACGCTCACCGCCTGGATGACCATCTCGGCGACGAGGACCTCCTCGAGGTGCAGCTTGATGGCGCCCGCATCGAACCGGGAGATCTCCAGCAGGTCCTCCACGAGCTGCTGGAAGCGGTCGACGTCGGCCGACAGGAGGTCGAGCGCGGTCTGGGCCCGATCGGGCATCTCCTCGCGGCTGTTCTCGAGCACCTCGACCGACGCGGCCAGCGTCATCAGCGGCGACCGCAGCTCGTGGCTGACCTCCGAGGCGAAGCGGGCGTCGCGGTCGACGCGATCCTCGAGGGCCTGGGCCATGTGGTTGAACGGCACCGCCAGCACGTCGAGGTCGGGGTCGTCCCCGACGGTGAGGCGGGTGTCGAGGCGCCCACCGGCGATGGCCTCGGCCGCGGTGCCGACGTCGAGCAGCGGGGCCAGGGCGCGCCGGGCCGCCCACCAGCCGAGCAGCCCACCGGCCATGGTGGTGATGGCCGAGGCGCCGATCAGGGTGATGGCAAGGTTCTCGAGCGTCCGTTGGGCCTCGGCCAGCGACACCGCCTCGAAGTAGGCCGTGGCGACGCCCGACGAGGTGATGGGCACGCCGACGGCGATGTAGGGATCACCGTCGTGGACGAAGCGCATGCGGGCCGGGTTGCCCGCCGCGACCTCGTCCCGCAGCGACTGGGGGAGCGCGTCGCGGTTGAACTCGACCGGGTTCTTCGAGCTCCACTTGTCGCCGTTCTCGATGACCGGTTGCGCACCCTCCCGGGTGGGCAGCGATCCGATGAGGCTCTCGAGGCTCGTGTTCGGGTCGCGTCCCCTGAGGACGACGTACTCCGCGTTGCCGAAGGCGCTCTGCACCGCGGTGTCCTCGTGCTGCTTGACCAGGTTCTCGCGGGTCAGCCCGAACGTGGTGACGGCGAGGAACGCCGACAGCAGGGCGGCACCGAGGGCGTAGGTGAGCGTGAGCCGGGCGCGGAGGCCGAGTCGGCGTCGGGGTGAGTGTCGCCGAAGGCGCACGGAGGTTTCCTGGGGTCAGGTCTGGAGCTTGTACCCCAGCCCACGCACCGTCACGACGTGACGGGGGTTGGCCGGGTCGGCTTCGATCTTGGTGCGCAGTCGACGGATGTGGACGTCGACCAGGCGACCGTCGCCGAAGTAACCGTAGCCCCAGACCCGTTCGAGCAGGACCTCGCGGCTGAACACCCGGCCCGGGCTCGATGCCAGCTCGACGAGCAGGCGGAACTCGGTCTTGGTGAGGTGCACCTCGGCGCCGTCGCGCAGCACCATGCCCTCGTCGGGGATGATCTCGAGGTCGCCGAACTTGAGGTGGGCGATGGTCGGGTCGGTGGTGCGGGCCCGGCGGAGGAGGGCCCGGATGCGGGCCGACAGCTCCTTGGGCGCGAACGGCTTGGTCAGGTAGTCGTCGGCCCCGGCCTCGAGGCCGGCCACCACGTCGTGGGTGTCGGCCCGGGCGGTGACCATCACGATCGGGACGTCGCTGGCCCGGCGGATCGACCGGCAGACCTCGAAGCCGTCGATGCCCGGGAGCATGATGTCGATGAGCACGACGTCGGTGGGGTGGCGGTTGAACGAGTCGAGGGCGTCCTCGCCGTTGTCGGCCTCCTCGACGGTCCACCCCTCGTCCTCGAGGGCCATCTTGACCGCGGTGCGGATGCGTTCGTCGTCTTCCACGGCCAAGATGCGGGTTCCCACCGCTCCATCGTGCCCGATCGGCGTCCGAAAATGGCCGATACCCGTCAAAGACCGGTCAGGCCCGATCGGCACCGGCGGTCAGCAGCCTCCCGACGAGGGGCTCCAGCAGCGCCGGGGGAGCGGCCACGATCGACAGGCTCGAGGGCGCTCCGCCGTGCAGGTTCTGCACGACGGCACCCGCTTCGCGGGCGATCAGGGTTCCGGCGGCCATGTCCCAGGGCGCGAGGCCGAGCTCGGCGTAGACGTCGACTCGGCCGCACGCCACCGAGCACAGGTCGAGGGCGGCCGAGCCGACCCGGCGGATGTCGCGCACCTGGTCGATCAGCCCGGCAACCACCTGCGCCTGGCGGGCCCGCCGGGCCGGGTCGTAGGCGAACCCGGTGGCGAGCAGCGCCTGGCCGAGGTCGGTGACCGTCGAGCACCTGATCGGTCGGCCGTTGCGGGTGCTGCCGTGACCGGCCGCGGCCCGGAACACGTCGTCGAGCAGCGGGTCGATCACGACGCCGGCGAGCAGCTCACCGCGCTGCACCCCGTCGTCGACCGTCGACGGGTCGATGCGCTCGGCCGCGATCGAGACCGAGAAGCCCGGATGGCGGTAGAGGTAGTTCGTGGTGCCGTCGAGGGGGTCGATCACCCAGCGGATCCCGCTGGTGCCCGGACGCGACGCCCCCTCCTCGCCGAGGATGCCGTCGTCGGGTCGGGCCGCGAGCAGCGCGTCGACGATGAGCTGCTCGGAGGCCCGGTCGATCTCGGTGACCATGTCGGTGCCGCTCGACTTGGTGCTCACCGACGTCCGTTCCCGGGCGAGCCCGTCGAGCAGCAGCCTCGCCGCCTGGCGGCCGACCTGCTCGGCCAGGCCGGCCAGGTCCTGGGGATCGGGGGTGGTCATGGCGCCATCTTGGCCGCTTGTACGGTGGCCCCGTGCAACGGGTCCTCGCCGTCTACGCCCATCCCGACGATCCCGAGGTCTCGTGCGCCGGGACGCTCGCCCGGTGGGCCGACGAGGGCATCGAGGTGCACCTCGTCATCTGCGCCCGCGGCGACAAGGGCAGCCACGACCCCGGCGTCGACCCGATCGACCTCACGCTGAGGCGGGCCGCCGAGGCCGACGCCGCCGCCAAGGTGCTCGGCCTCACGAGCCACGAGAACCTCGGGCTCCCCGACGGCGAGGTCGACAACACCATCGAGCTCCGCGGCCGGCTCGTCGAGCGGATCCGCTCCGTGCGGCCGGACGTGGTCGTGTCGTGCGATCCCACGGCCGTGTTCTTCGGAAGCCGCTACGTGAACCACCACGACCATCGCGGGGTCGGCTTCGCCGTGCTCGACGCCTGCGCGCCGGCCGCGTCCAGCCCGCTCTACTTCCCCGATGCCGGCGCCCCTCACCGCGTGCCGACGATCTACCTGTCGGGCACGCTGCAGCCCGACACCTGGGAGGACATCGGGACCACCCTCGACCGCAAGGTCGAAGCGCTGCGCTGCCACCGCACCCAGGTCGGCGACGATCTCGATCTGGTGGGCGAGGTGGTCCGGAGGCGAGCGGCCTCGGCGGGGGCCGAAGCCGGGCTGGCCCACGCCGAGTCGTTCCGGGTGCTGAGCCTGTGAGCTCCGGTGGGCACACCGACCGCAGCGGGTCCGCTACGTTGTCGCCGAACCGAGACCGCCGAACCGAGCCGAAGGGGTGGCTGTGAACGCTCGAGCAACTGGGACCCGATATCTCCTGGCGGTCGCTGTCGTCGCCGCACTGGTGATCGGGGCCGCGAGCTGCAGCTCCGACTCGAAGTCATCGAACGACGCGAAGACCAGCAGCACTGCCTCGACCAGCAAGGGCCGCTCCGACACGGGCACGAGCGAGTCCGACCTCAAGGCGGCCGCCGCGGCCAACGCCACCGCCAAGCTGGACAGCTCGAATGCTTCCTACGACTACCTGGCCCCCAGCTGCAAGGACAAGTTCTCGGCCAGCGAGTGGGACAGCAACGTCAGCCAGGTCACCGCCATCCTCGAGCAGGCGATGCCGGGCATCTCCGACGCCAAGGTCGGCACCGTCGCGGTGCGCGGCGTGACCCCCGTCGCGGGTGAGGCCCAGGTCACGATCGTGGCCTCGGACGGTTCCGAGCTCATCGGCGCCGCCAAGGCCGAGTGGGGCAAGTGGATCGTCGACAACGGCATGTGGGTCACCACCGACTGCGTCGCGGCGGCGGACCTCATCAGCGGCGGCTGACCGGGTTCAGCGCACCCGCGGTCGCTTCGACTGCGGGATGGCCGGCCGCTCGGGACCGGTGGGCCGGCGCTGGATCGTGCGCCACTCGCCCATGGCCCGCAGGGCCAGCACCACCACGACGGCCACCCCTCCAGCGCCGATCAGCGCGCCGATCGAGCGCGCCGATGGCATCGGGCGTGCTGCAGTCGCCCTGGCACTGCAGGTCGGTGAAGCCCCAGCCGATGAACGCGCCCACGGCTCCCGCCACCACGATGGCGGCGAACCCGAGGGCCCGGGCCGTCACCGACGGCAACGCGGTCGGTGGCCGCCCAGCAGCCGGGACATCGGCCGGTACATCAGCCGGAGCATCAGGTCGTCGGGTGGGCTCGGGGGACATCGCCCGACATCGTACGGGCACCCGGGCGGAGGTGGTGCCCTCTGGCGCTGGTTGAGCCCTAGAGTGACCGCCCGTGAAGACCTTGGTCGTCCTGCCCACCTACAACGAGGCCGAGAACATCGAGGTCGTGCTCGAGCTCATCCGCCGGCACACCCCGGCGGCGAGCGTGCTCGTGGTCGACGACGGCAGCCCCGACGGCACCGCGGACCTGGCCGAGAAGTGGGGGGCCGAGCACGGCGCGGTCGATGTCATGCGGCGGGCCGAGAAGTCCGGGCTGGGATCGGCCTACCGGGCCGGCTTCACCTGGGGCCTCGACCACGGCTTCGAGATCCTCATCGAGATGGACTCCGACCTGCAGCACGACCCGGCCATGCTGCCGGCGCTCATCCACGCGGTCGAGGACGGCGCCGACCTGGCCATCGGGTCGCGCTACGTGCCCGGTGGGGCGGTGCCGGGCTGGAAGTGGTCGCGACGCTTCATCTCCCAGGGCGGCAACATCTACGCCGCCATGGTGCTCGGGCTGCACGTGAGGGACCTCACCGCGGGGTTCCGGGCCTACGCGGCCACCGCCATCGCCCAGATCGAGCTCGACCACGTCAAGGCCGACGGCTACGGCTTCCAGATCGAGATGGCCTACGCGGTGGCCAACAACGCCGGGCGCATCGTCGAGGTGCCGATCACGTTCGGCAAGCGGGAGCGGGGGTCGTCCAAGATGTCGTCGATCATCGTGTTCGAGGCGCTCGGCCTGGTCACGTGGTGGGGCATCCGGGACCGCATCCTGCATCGTCATGGGGTCCGGCCCACCACCCGGGTCAGACCGGGGCGGGCTGAGGCACACTACGGGGATGCGTGACTGGCTCGTCGCAGGCGCCCTGATCGAAGGCCCGGGTGGGCTGCTGCTCGTCGAGAACCGTCGCCGCAACGGCACGGTCGACTGGTCGCCCCCGGGTGGCGTGATCGACGAGGGCGAGGAGGTGCTCGAGGGCCTCGGCCGTGAGGTGGTCGAGGAGACCGGCCTGGTCGTCACGCAGTGGTCCGACCCGGTCTACGAGATCGAGGTCCTCGCCCCCGATCTGGGCTGGCGGCTGCGGGTCGAGGCGTTCCGTGCCCTCGCGTGGTCCGGTGAGCTCGTCGTCGCCGATCCCGACGGCATCGTGGTCGACGCCCGCTTCGTGGCCGTCGACCGCTGCGGCGAGCACCTCGGGGGCGGGCACCCCTGGGTCGGCGAGCCGCTCGGGGAGTGGCTGGCCGGCCAGTGGGAGGGGCGACGCTCGTTCGCCTATCACGTCGCCGGAGACGATCCGGCCACGTTCGCCGTCACCCGGACGTGACCGAGCCCCCGGGCATCCTGCACGTCGACATGGACGCGTTCTTCGTGTCGGTCGAGCTGCTCGACCAGCCCGAGCTCCGCGGCCGGCCGGTGATCGTCGGCGGCGCGGGCGACCGGGGGGTCGTGGCCGCGGCGTCCTACGAGGCCCGGGCCTTCGGCGTGTTCTCGGCCATGCCGTCGGTGCGGGCCCGCCGACTGTGCCCCGAGGCCGTCTTCCTGCCGGGCCGCCACGCCCGCTACGGCGAGGTCAGCGCGCGGGTGATGGCGATCTTCTCCTCGTTCACCCCGCTGGTGGAGCCCATCTCGCTCGACGAGGCCTTCCTCGACGTTCGTCGGGCCCGTCGGCTGCACGGACCGGCCCCGGAGATCGCCGGCGCGCATCCGGTCGCGGGTGCTCGACGAGGAGGGCCTCACCTGCTCGGTCGGGGTGGCGCCGTCGAAGTTCGTGGCCAAGCTCGCCTCGGAGGCGGCCAAGCCGAAGGCGTCGGTGCACGGACCCCAGCCCGGACTCGGCGTGAGGGTCGTCGCCCCCGACGAGGTGCTGTCCTTCCTGCACCCGTTGCCGGTGCAGGCGCTCTGGGGGGTCGGGCCGGCCACCCTCGCCCGGCTCGAGCGGCTCGGCATCGCCACGGTGGGGGACCTCGCGGTGATGTCGCCGCAGATGCTCACCGGTGCGCTCGGTCGGGCCGCCGGCCAGCACCTGCACGCGCTGGCCAACGGCATCGACGACCGGGCCGTCGAGCCCGAGCGGCAGACCAAGTCGATCGGCCACGAGGAGACGTTCCCCCGCGACCACCACTCCCGCCGCACGCTCGAGCGCGAGCTGGTCCGCCTCGGCGACTCGGTCGCGGCCCGGTTGCGGGCGCACGGCCTGGCCGGGCGGACGGTCACGCTCAAGGTGCGGTTCCACGACTTCCGCACCATCACCCGGTCGACGACGCTGACCGGGGCCACGGACTCGAGCCAGACCATCGTGGGCGGCGGCCAAGGAGCTGCTGGCGGCCGTCGATCCGACCCCGGGGGTGCGCCTGATCGGGGTGAGCGTCAGCGGGCTGGTCGACGGCGGCTCCCGTCAGCTGACCCTCGACGACCTCCGCGGCGGCTCCTGGGACGACGCCAACGAGGTGGTCGACGCCATCCGGGCCCGGTTCGGGTCCCGGTCCATCGGCCCGGCGACGCTGGCCGGGCCCGGCGGGCTGCACCTGCGCCTCGACGACGACAAGCCGTGGGGTCCCGACGATCCCACGGGTGATCCGGAGTGATCTCGCGCTCAAGCTGGGCGCTCCTGAGGGCGAAAGATGCAGGGAGAGATCGCTCTGCCGCGTTGTTGCGTCCGGGATGCTGTGGAAAGATGGAGCCAGGATCTCCCGAAAGGGCTAGAGGGCCAGCTAGAGGGGTGGAAGGGTGCCGCTTTCCGAGGACGAGCAGCGAATCCTCAGCGAGATCGAGGCCAAGCTCTACGAGAGCGATCCCGGGCTGGCCCGCGACATCGCTGACACGACCATCTACACCCACGCCTACCGCAACCTCAAGTGGGGTCTGCTGGGCTTCTTCCTCGGTCTGGTCGTGCTCGTGCTCACCCTCTCGGTCAACTTCGTGCTCTCGTTCGGGGGCTTCCTCATCATGTTGATCTCGGCCATCACGGTCGAGCGCAACACCCGCCGCATGGGCAAGGCCGGACTCGACCAGATCACCCAGTCGATGCGGGCCTCGGGCCTGCGCGACTACTTCGGCAACACCAGCTCGAAGATGCGGGACCGCTTCAAGCGCGACGAGTGAACAGCCGGCGTCCGTCGAGCTGACGCAGCACCCGGCGGCGCGTCGACACCGACCGGTGCACCGTGTCCCGCACGGCCACGGCCACGGCCTCGGCCGCCTCCGCGGTGGTGTCGCTGACCACGTCCGCCCCGAACAGGGCGGCGTCGGTGGCCTCGGCCAGCTCGGCCAGACCGGCGCGCTGGGACGGCACCCGGGCGCCGGCGCGCGTCGCGAACTCGCTGGTGGTCTCGGCCGGGCGCCGTTCCTGATCGGCCAGCACCAGCACGTCCTCGGACTCGGCCCACGCCAGGCGCACCCTCGACGCCGCGTCCTGCGCGGCGTGGCGTCGTCGTCGCCGGCGCAGCGCCAGCAGGCTCGGCACCACCACCAGGTAGAGCAGCGTGATCACCAGCAGGACGGCGGCCAGGATCGAGAGCCGGGCCGGCCAGGGTGAGGTGGGGCGGGTCGAGGTGCTGCCGCCGGCGGTGTTGACGCCGGCGAGCCGGTCGGCCAGCTCCTTGGCGTCGGCCTCGCTCAGTGTGGTGGTCGGCCCTGGGGTGGTGGTGGCGGTGGTGGTCGTCGACTCGTTCGTCACCTGGTCGGCCTGGGCGGGCGGCACCCCGGTGTAGGTCTGGGCGTTCGGGTTGCCTCGACCGGGGGTCGGCTCGAACGGCACCCACTGGTACTGGCCGAGGTACACCTCGGGCCAGGCGTGGGCGTGCTCGCCCTTGACCTCGAAGTGCTGCGGGTCGGTGGCGGTGCTGATGCCCTGGGTGAACCCGACGGCGACCCGGGCCGGCAGGCCGACGGCGCGGGCGAAGGCCGCGAACGTGCCGGCGAACTGCTCGCAGTAGCCCCGGCGCGAGTCGATGAACTCGTCGATGGCGCTGTCGCCGTGGCCGGCGGGCACCGACGGTGTCGTAGGTGAACCCGCCGGTCTCGCGGAAGTACGTCTGCAGGGCCATGGCCTTGTCGTACGGCGTGGTGGCCCCCGCGGTGATCTCCTGGGCCAGCCGGGTGGCCCGGTCGCTCAGGCCGGTCGGCGACCCGGCGTCCTGGTCGGCGATCGACGGCGGCACGGTGACGTCGGCGGACCTCAGCATCTCGGGGGTGAAGTTCGGCAGCACGGACTGCACCGAATAGGTCTGCCCGTCGGACGTGGGCACGTTGGTGTCGACGATCAGGGTGGAGGTCTCGTCCTGGAAGCGCACCTTGGTGTCGGGGGCGTCGATGGCGACCGGCTGGGCCGCGGCCGGGAGCCACAGGGCCGACAGGGCCTGGATGTGGTAGGTCTGCTCGACCTCCTCGGCGCTGTCCGAGTCGTAGCCGGCGGGGAGGCCGCCGTTCAGCCGGCCGCTGACGCTCGAGTAGTGCCCGCTCGACCGCCAGATCTGGCCGTCGAACGTGTCGAGCGCGGTGAGCCGCCAGTAGGCCGCCTTCGTGCTGTCGACGGTGAAGAGGGTGATGTCCTTGTTCTCGATCAGGCGCGAGCGGATGTCGACCAGCGGGCTGATGGTGACGCGCGAGCTGGGGCCGTCGCGACCGCCCCGCCAACTGATCACGCCGGCGTCGCCCGCTCCGGGCAGGTGGGGGCCGACGATCATGCCGGCCAGCACCGCGGCGACGATGAGCGTGCCGCCCGCTCGCAGGAGCCAGGCGGAGCCCCGCTCGGCCTGGTTCGCCAGCCACGCCGTCGACCGCTCGCGCTGGGCCACCCGGTGCTCGAGGACGAACAGCAGCGCGAGCGTGGCGTAGATGACGGTGGTGGCCACCTGGAACCGGGCCGAGCCGACGAGCGCGGTGAACACGAAGACCGTGAGCGACGGCACGATGGCCTCGACCGCGGCCCACAACCGGAACGCGGCCCAGTCGGCCAGGAAGATCGCGAAGAACAGGCCGGTCGCGGCGGCCAGCAGGAAACCGGGCTCGGGCGTGGTGGGTGCGACGACCTGCTGGAACGACGACCACGACGCCTGCAGCGCGTGCCGGGCCGCGGTGGCGGTGTCGGCGGTGGGCAGCAGGAACCAGGTGGTGTGGGCGAAGAAGATCCAGGTCGCCAGCACGAGGAACCCCGGGATGGCGAGGGCCGCGGTGAGGGGGAGCCCGAGGCCCTTGCGCCGGGCCCCGAGCAGTCCGAGGTGGGTGACGACCGTGACCACGATGAGCGGTGTGGCGAAGTCCCCGCCGGCGAACACCCGGCTGAAGCTGGCCACGACGGACAGGGTGACGAGCACCAGGAAGATCTCGGCCGCCGGCTCGTGGCGAGGCAGGCCCTTCGGCGGCGGGTGGTGCGAGGCGGCGATGGCGGCCGACCGGGTGGCGGTCACGAGCGCGGCATCCGATGCGGCGGGCGGGCCCAGCGGTCCCAGTCGTCGGCCGCGGCCTCGGCCGTGGCCTGGGCCGCGGCGGTGGTGGGCGCGCTCCACGAGAGGGTGGGCTGTCGGATCGGGCCGGCGATCTGGTTCCACGTGTCGGCGAACGAGGCGTGGCGCGTGATGTGCAGCACCGCGCTGCCCGGGCTCGCGCTCCCGTTCCCCGTGTCGGGTGCCGACGGGTCCCACGACGACGGATCGAACTGCACGATCGTGAGCGAGCCGAATCGGCGGCGCATGCGGGCCAGGCGGTCGAGGTCGGCGGCCGAGGCCAGCGCCACCATGACGACCAGCGCCCCACCGCCGGCCGAGGCGACGAGCCGGTCGAGCACCCGCTGGAAGCCGGCGTCGTTCGTGGCCTCGACGCTGGCCAGGTGCTCCATGATCGCCTCGACGTGGGCGTGGCCGGCCGCGAACCCCGAGTCGGCGCCGTCGGTGGTGACCAGGCGGACGAGGTCCTGGCGGCGCGAGCCGGCGGCGATCGACGCTGGCCCCGGCCGAGATCACCAGCTCGAGCGATTCGGCGGTGTTGGCCGACGAGCGGATGTCGACGAGCACGGTGGCCCGACCCTGCCAGGGGAGCTCGTCCTGGCGCACCATGAGCTCGTCGTGGCGGGCCGTCGAGGGCCAGTGCACGCGCCGCAGGTCGTCGCCCACGACGTAGTCGCGCAGGGCGTAGAAGTCCTCGCCGCCCCGCCCGAGCGAGTTCGGGTGCTCGGCGCCGGCGAGCGGGTCGTTGCCCGAGGTCAACGGCAGCGGGGCCAGCTCGTCGACGTGCGGGTAGACGGTGAGCTCCGACGCGCCGGTGGCGGTGAGCGAGACCCGGGCCAGGCCGAACGGGTCGGTGAGCTCGACGTCGAGCGGGCCGACCGTGAGCACGCCCCGGCGCTCGGTCGGCAACCGGTAGGCGGCCCGGGCCGACTCGCCCGGCGCGAGCGGCCCGACCAGCAACCGGGCGCCGCGGGTGCCCGACACCGCGTCGTGCAGGCTCAGCAGCGGGGAGCGGCGGGTGCCCTGGTTGAGCACCCGCACGTCGACCCGGCTCGGGGTGCCGGCGTGCACGCGCGGGGGGTGGAGCTCACGGGCCACGTCGATGCGGATCTGGGTCAGCGCCATGGCCGCCATCGAGGCCAGCACCAGCCCGCCGAGCACCGTGGCCAGCACGTAGAGCTCGACGCTGCCGAACATCCGCCCGGCGATCAGGGCCGCGAGGGCGGCGAGCGCGGTCAGGCGACCCTGTCTGGTCAGCATCCCGGCCCGCTCATGGCTAGGAGCTGGCGACGGCGGCGGGGACCGGGAGGGCGCGGAGGATCTCGTCGAGGACGTCGGCCGACGTGATGCCCTGCAGCTGAGCCTCGGCGGTGGCGAGCAGGCGATGGCCCAGCACCGGGCGGGCGAGCGCCTTGAGGTCGTCGGGCACCACGTAGGTCCGGCCGTCGGCCGCGGCCCGGGCCCGGGCGACCCGCATGAGGCTCAGGGTGGCCCGCGGCGACATGCCCAGCCCCAGCTGCGGGTGGCGTCGCGTGGCGTCGGCCAGGTCGACCAGGTAGGCCTTGAGGCTCGGCGCCACGTGGACGGCCCGGGCGGTGGCGATGAGCCCCTCGACGTCGGAGGCGGTGACCACGGCGCCGATGTCGCCGAGGGTGGTGTGGTCGCCGTGCGCGTCGAGCACATCGATCTCGGCGTCGCGCGACGGGTAGCCGACCGACACCCGCATGAGGAAGCGGTCGAGCTGGCTCTCGGGCAGCGGGTAGGTGCCCTCGTGCTCGATGGGGTTCTGCGTGGCGATCACCATGAACGGCGGACCGAGCGGGTAGGTGACGTTGTCGACGGTGACCTGGCCCTCGGCCATGGCCTCGAGCAGGGCGGACTGGGTCTTGGGGGAGGCCCGGTTGATCTCGTCGCCGAGGACGATGGCGGCGAAGATCGGGCCCGGGCCGGAACTCGAACCGCCCGTCGCTGCGGTTCCAGACCGTGACGCCGACCACGTCGGAGGGCAGCAGGTCGGGCGTGAACTGCACCCGGCCGAACGAGCAGTCGATCGACCGGGCCAGGGCCTTGGCCAGGCTCGTCTTGCCCACGCCGGGGACGTCCTCGATGAGCAGGTGGCCTTCGGACACGAGGCACAGCAGGGCCAGATCGATCACCTCGGCCTTGCCCTGGATCACCTTCTGGATGTTGAGCGAGATGGCGCCGAACGATTCGGCGAACGAGCCACGTGGTTCGGCCGTTTCCTGCGTCGCCAAGGATCGGCGCTCCTCTGTGGGTCGGTGGTGTCGATCGTGCTCCGGTCGGACAGGTTAGGCCGGGGTCGGCAGACCTGTAGCGTCGCGTGGGTGACGACCGGGGAGCCGAGAAGGGGACCGGCCCTGGCCATCGACATCGGCGGCACCAAGCTGGCGGCGGCCATCGTCGGCCCCGACGGCGTCATCGTGGAACAGCGTCGCGTGCCCACCGAGTCCGACCGTCGCGACGCCGATCAGCTCTACGCCGCCCTGATCGATCTGGTCGACGAGGTGAGGACCGTCCACGCCGGCCGGGGCGGCCCGGCACCGGTGGTGTGCGGCGTGGGGACGGGTGGGCCGATGACGCGCGGCGGCGAGGCCATCTCGCCGATGAACATCGGTGGCTGGCGCGACTTCCCGCTCCGCGGCCGGTTGCGCGAGTCGCTCGGCCTCCCCGTGTTCGTCGACAACGACGCCAAGGCGCTGGCGCTGGGCGAGGGCTGGGTCGGCGGGGCGGTCGGGGTGCCGGACTACCTCGCCATGGTCGTGTCGACCGGGGTGGGCGGAGGCATCGTGCTCGACGGGCGGCTGCTCGACGGGTCGCGACGGCAACGCCGGCCACATCGGCCACATGACCGTCGAGCCCGACGGGCACCCGTGCCGGTGCGGCAACCGGGGCTGCCTCGAGGCCGAGGCGTCGGGCACCGGCATCGCCGCCATCACCGGCCGGCCCGCGGCCGAAGCGGGGCCGGAGGTGGTCGAGCGGGTCGGCACCCTCGTCGGTCGGGCCGTCGCGTCGGTGGCCACCCTGCTCGACCTGCGGCTCGCGGTGGTCGCCGGCTCGGTGGCCCTCGGCTACGGCGAGCCCTTCTTCGCCGCGGCCCAGGCCGAGATCGATCGGCGGGCCCGACTCGACTACGCGGTCGGCGCCACCATCGCCCCGGGCGCGCTCGGCGACCGCGGCCCGCTCGTCGGCGCCGCCGCCGTCGGCTTCCGGGGCCTCCGCCTCTCCGCCACCCCGTCGGCCTGACTACCCTCGGCGGCATGGAGCCCACGTACACCGCTGAAGCCGAGGCCTACCGCGAGAAGATCCAGGCGTTCCTCGCCGAGCACCTCCCTGCGGGCTGGAAGGGCATCGGGGCGCTCCCGAAGGAGGAGGCCGAGGCCTTCGCCCTCGAATGGCGCAAGGTGCTGGCGTCGAACCACCTGCTGGCCGCGTCGTGGCCCCTGCAGTACGGCGGTGGCGGGCCTCAGCGAGCTGGAGCAGGTGATCCTGGTCGAGGAGTTCTACAAGGCTGGGCGTGCCGTCCGGCACCGGCAACGACGTGTTCGGCATCCAGATGGTCGGCAACACCATCCTGCAGTGGGGCACCGAGGAGCAGAAGGCCCACTTCCTGCCCCGCATCCTCTCGGGCGAGGACCTCTGGTGCCAGGGCTACTCGGAGCCCAACGCCGGGTCCGACCTCGGCAACCTCGGCTGCCGGGCCGAGCTCGACGGCGACGAGTGGGTGATCAACGGCCAGAAGATCTGGACCTCGGCCGGCCATCTCGCCGACTGGATCTTCGTGCTGGCCCGCACCGACGCCGACGTGGCCAAGCACAAGGGCATCACGTTCCTGCTCGTGCCCATGACCCAGCCGGGGGTCGAGGTGCGGCCGATCAAGATGATCACCGGCGACTCCGAGTTCAACGAGGTCTTCTTCACCGACGCCCGGTGCCCGAAGGCCAACGTGGTGGGCGGGGTGAACAACGGCTGGGCCGTGGCCATGACGCTGCTCGGCTACGAGCGGGGTGAGGCCGCGGCGACGTTCCCGATCATGTTCCGCACCGAGCTCGACCGGCTGTTGGAGCTGGCCGCCGAGACGGGCCGGGCCGACGACCCGCTGATCCGCCAGCGGTTGGCCTGGGCCTACTCGAAGGTCGAGATCATGCGGTTCCTCGGGATGCGCACCCTCACCAAGTACCTCCAGGGCGGCCACCCCGGGCCCGACGCGTCGATCTTCAAGCTGTACTGGAGCGAGTACCACCGGCTCGTCACCGAACTGGCCGTCGACATCCTCGGCGCGGACGCCATGACGCCGAGCGGTCGCTGGCCGTCGAACGCGTTCCAGGCCGACGACGCCGGCGCCCCCAACGACAGCGCCTCGTGGGTCGGCACCTTCCTCGTGGCCCGGGCCGGCACGATCTACGCCGGAACCTCCCAGGTGCAGCGCAACATCATCGGGGAGATGGTGCTCGGCCTGCCCAAGGAGCCCGGCTCGCCGCGGGGCACCTGGCGGGAGCTCCAGCAGCAGAAGGCGTGAGCCGCTCTTCGACCGCATGGGTGGTCCGGGCGACGCTCGCCGTGCTGGCCCACCCCACGCTGTGGGTCACGGCGATCCGCCAGGTCGCGGTGCTGGCGCCGGCCGGGTGGTGGCGCCGGGCCCCGCACCTCCCCCTGCCCGATCCGGCCTACCTCCGGTTCCGGATGCAGACCGCCTACGGCGACCCCACCCACGAGCCCGAGCCGGCCGACATCGTCACCTACCTCCACTGGTGCCGGGCCTGGCCGACGCTGACGCGCTGACCCGAAAGCAGCCGCCGAAACCAGCGGTCCCACGGCTACTCTCCTGCGAATGGGCCGGTCGCTGGTGCTCAACGCCACCTATGAACCTCTCAGCGTCGTGTCCGACCGGCGCGCCGTCGTGCTGGTGCTCAGCGACAAGGCCGACGTGCTGCACGAGAGCGGCGAGGCCATGCACTCCGAGCACCTGAGCGTGCCGGTGCCGTCGGTGGTGCGACTGCGGTCGTTCGTGAGGGTGCCGTTCCAACGCCGCGCCGCCATCAGCCGCCGCGGTGTGTTCCTGCGTGACGACGGCACCTGCCAGTACTGCGGCAACCGGGCCGAGAGCATCGACCATGTCATCCCACGGAGCCGCGGCGGCCAGCACGTGTGGGAGAACGTCGTCGCCGCGTGCCGCCGCTGCAACACCGTCAAGCGCGACCGCTACCTGCACGAGACGTCGATGCAGCTGCGGCGCCGCCCTGACGCGCCCCGGCACCTCAGCTGGGTGAGCGTGGCGGTGGGTCGGGTCCCCGAGCTGTGGGAGCCCTACCTCGGCGGCGCCGCCATCCCCGCGTGATCGACGCCCCTCCGGGCGAGCCGGTCGCGCTCGACGCGGTCGAGCTGGTGCGGGTGCGGTTGCCGTTGCGCCGGGCCCTCCGCTCGGCCCACGGGGTCGAGGAGGTGCGCGAGGTGGTGCTCGTGCACGTGACCGCGGCGGACGGGGTGGAGGGCTGGGGCGAGTGCAGCGCCCTCGAGCGGCCGACCTACACCGCCGAGTTCACCGACGGTGCCTGGGCCATGTTGCGCGACGTCCTGGCGCCGGCCGCGTTGGGCCGCGTCGGGTCGACGGGGCCGAGCGGGGTCGTCGTGGGCCACCCGTTCGCGTCGGCCGCGCTGGCCGACGCCCAGCTCGACGCCCGCCTCCGCCGCACCGGGCAGTCATTGGTGGCGTCCTACTGTCGCGAGCCGGGGGCCGGCCTGGCGTGGACCACGGTGCTCGGGATCGACGACGAGCGCGAGCTCGATCGGCGAGCCGACGAGGCCCGGGAGGCCGGTGCCTCGGCCCTGAAGGTCAAGGTCCGCCCCTCGGCGGGCCGTGACGGCCGGGCGCGGGTCGGCGCGCTGCGGGCCGGCCTCCCCGTGGCGATCGACGCCAACGGCTCCTTCCGGGGCCACGAGGACGAGCTCGTCGACCTGGCCGACCAGCTCGCGGCGCAGGGGATCGACCCGGCCGAGCGCCGGGTGTACGTCGAGCAGCCGCTGCCCGCGGACGACCTGGTCGGCACGGCCGCGTTGGCCGGGAGGCTCGCAGTGCCGGTGGCCCTGGACGAGTCGGTGACCCGATCGGGCGACGTGGCCACGGCGTGGGCGCTGGGGGCGGCCGCGCTCGTCAACGTGAAGCCGGCGCGGGCCGGCGGCGTCATCGCCGCCCTCGGGTTCCTCGGTCCCGGTGACGGACCGGCGGCGTTCCTCGGCGGGATGGTCGAGACGGGTATCGGACGGGCCACCGCGCTCGCGGTGGGTGCCGCCCTCGGGCTCGACCACACCGACCTCGGTCCGAGCTCCTGGTACTTCGACGACGACCTCACCGAGCCGATCGAGCTCGGCGCCGACGGTCGCATGCGCGCTCCCGACGGCCCCGGCATCGGCGTGGTCCCGCGCCCCGACCGGCTGGCCGAGGTGACCGTCGACCGGGTGCTGATCCGGCCGTGAGCTCGGCATCGTGACGGTCGACTGGGTCGTCGAGCACCGTCGGGGGACGGCCGCGGAGCTGCACGCGCTCGCCTGGCCCGACCCGGTGGTGCCGACGGTGTGGGTGCTCGAGGTCGAGTCACCGGCCCTGGTGCTGGGCTCGACGCAACGGGCCGACACGGTCGGGGCCGACCGGCTCGCCGCCGACGGCATCGTCCTCGCGCGGCGGCGCAGTGGCGGGGGAGCGGTGCTGCTCGAACCGGGCGGCTCGGTCTGGATCGACGTCCTCCTCCCGAGGGACGACCCGCGCTGGGTCGACGACGTCGGTCGGTCGTTCACCTGGCTCGGTCGGGCCTGGGTCGACGCGCTGGCCGACCTCGGCATCGGCGGGGCCCGGGTGCACGCCGGCGCGCTGCAGTGCGGGCGCTTCGGCAAGCAGGTGTGCTTCGCCGGCATCGGTCCCGGCGAGGTCACCGTCGACGGCGTGAAGCTGGTCGGGCTGTCCCAGCGGCGCACCCGCGCCGGGGCCCGGTTCCAGTGCGTCGTCCACCTGGCGTGGAACGCCGCGCCGTACGCGGCCATCGACGGGGTCGATCCCGACGACCTGCCGCCGGTCGCCGTGGTCGACCGGCCGGCCCCGGCCGTCGAGTCCGCGCTCCTCGCCCACCTCGTCCACCTCGACTGAACCGTCGAGCCACCATGACGTCGTCATCGGTGACAGGCTGACCCCGTCCGCTTCCCGGGAGGTTCACCGTGGCTGGCAAGGTCGTCCACTTCGAGATTCCGATCGACGACGGTGAACGGGCCGTCGCGTTCTACCGCGAGGCCTTCGGCTGGAACCTCGAGCGGTGGGGGCCGTTGGAGTACTGGACGACGGCTGCCGGCGACGGCGACGGCATCGGTGGGGCGTTGACCAAACGTGACGACCCGGCCTCGGGCCTCATGTTCTACATCTCGGTCGAGGACGTGGATCAGGCGCTGGCGTCGGTGGAGGCAGCCGGTGGGAGGCGACTGACCGGGCGGATGCCGATACCGATGGTCGGGTGGTCGGCCTTCTTCGAGGACAGCGAGGGGAACAAGGTCGGCATCTTCCAGGAGGACCCAGAGGTTCCGATGCCCGGTGGCGACGAGCCGGAAGAGCACAGGCCTGAGGAGCAGAGGCAGGCCTGATGGTGGACTTCGAGGTCGTCACGATCGAGCCGAAGCAGACCGCGGTGGTTCGCGCCGAGCTGCCCGTCGATCAGCTGCCCTCGCTGTTCGACCGGGCATTCCACCTGGTGATGGAAGCGGTGCTGTCCCAGCGGCTGCAGGTCACCGGGCCCCCGTTCGGCTTCTACCCCAGGATGCCGGGCGAGACGGTGGAGGTGGCCGCGGGGTTCCCGGTGTCGGGTCCGATCACCCCGACCGGCGAGGTCACGGCCCTCGAGCTGCCCGGCGGGCGCGCGGTCACGGGGATCCATGTGGGGAGCTACGACGCGCTGGAGCAGACCTACGACGAGCTCGTGACCTGGCTGCAGGCCCAGGGGCTCGAGGGGGGCAACCAGATGTGGGAGTCGTACCTCACCGACCCGACCGCCGAACCGGATCCGGCGAACTGGCGGACGCAGATCACCTGGCCGTTGCACGCTGAACCAGGACCGGACTCGGAGAAGATCCAGGGGTGAGCGTGGAGCCCGACAGCCCGACCGGAGAGCCGTCCGCAGCCGAGCCGCACCCGGGCCATCGGCCGGGCGTGCCCACCATGGTCAAGCTGGAGGGGGTGTCGCGCCGCTACCAGGTGGGCGAGAGCGAGGTGTACGCCCTGCGCGACGTCGACCTCGAGGTCGATCAGGGCGAGTTCGTGGTGGTGTTGGGACCTTCGGGCAGCGGCAAGTCGACGCTGCTCAACATCATCGGCGCCCTCGACACCCCGACCGGAGGCCGGGCCGTCGTCGCCGGGCGAGCGATCACCGACATGGACAAGGGCGAGCTGTTCGGGTTCCGACGCGAGGTGGTGTCGTTCATCTTCCAGACGTTCAACCTGTTCCCCACCCTCACCGCGCTCGAGAACGTGCAGTGCGGTGCCGAGATCGCCGGCTCGGCCAAGGAGGGCCGCCGCCGGGCAAGCGAGGTGCTCGACCAGGTGGGGCTGTCCGAGCGGCTCCACCACTACCCGAGCGAGCTGTCCGGCGGGGAGCAGCAGCGGGTGGCCATCGCCCGAGCGCTGGCCACCGGCAACCCGTTGCTGGTCGCCGACGAACCCACCGGCGACCTGGACTTCCGCACCGGCGTGCAGATCCTGCAACTGCTGCGCGAGCAGGCCGAGGCCGGCCGCACCGTCATCGTCGTCACCCACAACCGGGAGATCTCCCGGGTGGCCGATCGGGTCGTCGAGCTGTCGAGCGGTCGGGTGGCCAGCGACGGCCCGCCTCCGCTCGGGCGGGCCGCGATCAGCGACCTGCACTGGTAGCCGGCCGCCACCATGGGCTTCCTGTTCACCCTCCGATGGGCCGCGAGGGACCTGCGGCGACGGTGGGCCCAGGTGCTGGTCATCGCGCTCATCATCGGCATCGGCACCGGGGTGTACGCCGGCCTGGGGAGCACCTCGGCGTGGCGGCGACAGTCCAACGACCAGTCCTTCGCCATGCTGCACATGTACGACCTGCGGGTGACCACGGCCGAAGGGGTGGATGCCCCCACCGGTCAGATGGCCGCCGTGCTGGGGACCCTCCCCGACCCAGGGATCGTCGCCACCGCCGAGGAGCGCTTCATCGCCGACACCCAGGTCGACGCCAGCACGGCCGAGAGGTCGATCCTCGTGCCCGGTCGCCTCGTCGGCATGGACCTCAGCGATGGCGGCCCCCACGTGAACGGGGTGTACGTCGGCCAGGGCAACGGGCGGCAGTTGGCCGAGTCGGATGCCGGCCGGCCGGTGGTGCTGGTCGAGCAGAACTTCGCCGACTTCTACGACCTCCCCCCCGAACGGACGCTTCGGGTGACCGGGAACCAGGAGGTCTCCAGCGTCGGCATCGCCCTCGCCCCGGAGTACTTCTTCGTGACGACCGAGGAGGGTGGCTTCTTCGCGCAGGCGAACTTCGCCACGCTGTTCACGTCGTTGGAGACGGCTCAGGCCCTGGCCGGGCGGCCCGGCCGGGTCAACGACCTGGTCCTCGAGCTCGCCCCCGGGGTCGACCCCGCGGCCGCGGCTGGTGACGTGGAGGCGGCGTTCGCCCAGTCGGGTCTCGGTGTGACGGTCAAGACGGCCCAGGACGATGAGACCTACCGCCTGCTGTACGACGACATCAAGGGCGACCAGCAGTTCTGGAACATCCTCGCTGGCCTCATCCTGGCCGCCGCCGCGTTCGGGGCGTTCAACCTGGCCAGCCGCATGGTGGAAGCCGAACGCCGCGAGATCGGCATCGGCATGGCCATGGGCTGGTCACGCCGACGCGTGGCGGTGCGCCCCCTGCTCGTCGGGGCCCAGATCGCCTTCGCCGGCGCCGCCCTCGGCATCGTCATGACCTTCGTCGTCATGGCCGCCATCCGCCCCGTCTACACGTCGTTGCTGCCCCTCCCCATCTGGCGCACCCCATGGCAGCCCGACATGTTCCTCCGCGGCGCAGCGATCGGGTTCGTGCTGCCGTTCCTGGCCACCGCCTGGCCGGTGTGGCGGGCAGTGCGGGTGATGCCGGTCGACGCCATCACCACCACCCACGCCTCGGCCCGCAGCGGCCTGGCGCCGATGCTGCGCCGCTTGCGTTGGCCCGTCAGCGCGTTCCGTCGTATGCCGCTCGGCAACGTGTTGCGCGCGCCACGCCGGACGATCCTCACCGCCCTCGGCATCGGCGCCGCCATCACCACGCTGGTCGTCGTCCTCGGCATGCTCGACTCGTTCTCGGTCACGATGGACCGCAACAAGGCCGAGGTGCTCGGGGCGCACCCCGACCGCGTCTCGGTCACGCTCGACCGGTTCGTCCTCGAGGGCGGCCCGGAGCTCGCCACGGTTGCGGCCGCGGATTCCGTCGGGACGGTGGACCCCGTGCTCCGGCTCGGCGCCACGTTGTCGACGCCCGACCACGAGAGCTTCCCGGTGGCGCTCGACGCGGTCGACCTCACCAGTGACGTGTGGACACCCACCTTCGAGCAAGGAGGACTCGGTGACGATCGCGCCGGCCTCGTGCTGGCCCGAAAGGCCGCCGACGATCTCGGGGTGACGGTGGGCGACACGGTCACCGTCGAGCATCCGGCACGTCAGGGAGACGGTTACGCCGTCGTGCAGACCCCGATGCGCGTCGCTGCCATCCATCCGAGCCCGTTCCGGTTCAACGCCTACATCGACCGCACCCAGCTCGACGCCTTCGGCCTCGCGGGGGTGGCCAACGCGGCGTACGTCCTGCCGGCCGCCGGAGCCACTCCCGACGATGTGCAGCGAGAGCTGTTCGGCCTTCCCGGCGTGGCCTCGGTGCAGCCCGTCGCCGTGTCCACCAGGATCGTGGAGGACAGCCTGAAGGACTTCACCGGCATCTTCCAGGTGCTCGAGCTGTTCATCCTCGTGCTCGCCGTGCTCATCGCCTACAACGCCACGAGCATCAACGCCGACGAGCGGGCCAGGGAGCGCGCCACCCTCTTCGCCTTCGGCATGTCCTGGCGGCGCGTCCTGGGACTCGAGATGGCAGAAGGTCTGTTGATCGGGCTCCTCGCCACCGCGGTGGGTGTGACGATCGGGCTGTTCTTGAACCGCTGGATCATCTCGTCCACCTGGAGCACGACCATGCCCGATGTGGGCCTCGACATCGTCGTGAGCGCGAGCACCGTGCTCACGGCGGTGGCGCTCGGCGTGGTCGCGGTAGCGGTCGCGCCGCTGCTCACCATCCGCCGGCTCCGTCGCATGGACATCCCCGGCACCCTCCGCGTCGTCGAATAGCCGGATTCGAATCTCCGCGCGGTTAGCGGGGGGTCGAACGCGCTCGGTCATATGGCCGATCGGGGGGCCATGTGGGGAAAGGGTTGACCAGGTGGGGGAAAGTGGCATAGGGTGGGGCGCAATGGAGCACAGGGGTAGCCCTGAGCACCGGAAACACCTCAGAAGAGCAGCAGCAGGGGAACGTCCGGAGCAGGAGTTGGACCGGGGGCAACGTCGTCCGGTGGAGAGGCAAACGTGTTCGTCGGAACCTTCGAGCATTCGCTCGATGACAAGGGCAGGGTCGTCCTGCCTTCGACGTTCCGGAGCCATCTCGCCGAACGCGGCTTCGTCTCGCAGTTCGACAACTGCCTCGGCGTCTGGACCGAGGAAGGGTTCGCCGACGTGGCCAAGCGACTGACCGAGAAGATCCGTGAGGGGCTCGCTCCTCAGGACGCCATGCGCGCCTTCTCGGCCAACGCCGCCGAGGTCAAGCCCGACAGCCAGGGTCGCATCCTGCTCCCGCAGCGCCTGCGGGAGTTCGCCGGCCTCGAGCGCGACGTCGTCGTGATCGGAGCCATCGACCGCATCGAGATCTGGGACTCCACCCGGTGGGGCGCGGTCAGCGCCCGAGCCGACGAGAGCCTCGTCCACGCCGTGACCGCCCTGGGGATCTGAGGACCCTCGGGCGCCATGGGCCGCACACCTCACACCGACACCGCAACCGCTCACCCGCAGCACCGTCATCAGCAGCACCGCAGGACCGCAGCACCCGGATCGCTCATTCGCAGCCTTTCGGCCGGCACGATGGAAGGCCCCTACTCCGCCCGCTTCCCATCCAGCCCGATCGGGGAGACATCCCGACGGGCGCCCGCTGGCCGAAGGGCTGCCGATGAGCGATCCGGCTGCCGCCCCGATGCAGAGAGCGGCGGCATGACCGACGATCGACATCCGGATCCGGCCTTCTCCCACCGACCGGTGATGGTCACCGAGATCGTCGAGCTGTTCGCGCCGGTGCCCGCCGGCGTGGTGATCGACGCCACCCTCGGCGGAGGCGGCCACACCCGGGCGCTGCTCGAGGCCCACCCCCACCTGCGGGTCGTCGGCATCGACCAGGACGACGCGGCCCTCGCCGCCACGGCCCCGCTCGCGGAGGCGTTCCCCGGTCGGTTCACCGCCGTGCGGTCCCGGTTCGATCGCATCGGACGGCTCGCGGCCGACGCCGTCGAGGGCACCGACGAGCAGGTGTCCGGCGTGCTGTTCGACCTCGGGGTCAGCTCGCCGCAGCTCGACCGGGCCGACCGCGGCTTCAGCTACCGCCAGGACGCGCCGCTCGACATGCGCATGGACCGCTCCGCCGGACCGACCGCGGCCGACGTGGTCAACACCTACGACGAGCGCGAGCTGGCCGGCGTGCTGCGCCGGTTCGGTGACGAGCGCTTCGCCGGCCGCATCGCCCGGGCCATCGTGGCCGCCCGCCCGGTCACCACCACTGTCGAGCTGGCCGAGATCGTCCGCAGCGCCATCCCGGCCGCGGCCCGCCGAACGGGTGGCCATCCGGCCAAGCGCACGTTCCAGGCGATCCGCATCGAGGTCAACCGCGAGCTCGACATCCTGCCCGCCGCCATCGACGACGCCATCGGGGCACTCGGCTCCGGGCGGTCGCATCGCCGTGCTCAGCTACCACTCCGGCGAGGACCGCATCGTCAAGGACCGCCTACGTCAGGCCGAGACGGGTGGCTGCACCTGCCCGCCCGGGCTGCCGTGCGTCTGCGGCGCCGAGCCGACGGTCCGCCTGCTCAAGCGCGGCGGCTGGACCCCGAGCGCGGCGGAGCTGGCCGAGAACCCCCGCGCCGGAGAGCGCCCGGCTGCGCGCCGCCGAGCGGTTGGCCACCGACCCGGGCCGGCTCGTCGTGAGCCCGGCCCAGGCCGCCGCGGCCCGCCCGTCGACCCGCGCCGCGGGCCGATCCTCGGCGGCGGCCCCCGCCCGGGTCCCCGGTCCCCGCCGGCCCAGGATCGTCCCGGTCCGCGAGGCCGAGGCGCCCCAGGGCCGCGTCGCCCGCCTCGTCGGCTCGCTCCACCTCGGCAACCAGCTCGGCCGGATCGGCACGCTCGCCGCGGTCGCGCTGTTCGTGTCGGTCTTCGGCGTGGTGATCTTCCAGACGTTGATCGTCCAGGGCCAGGCCCGGCTCGACAACCTCAACGCCCGGGCCGAGGCCGAATCGGAGCGCAGCCTCGACCTCCACCGCCAGGTGGCCGACCTCGAGGCGCCGGACCGCATCGTCGAGGAGGCCCGCAACCGGCTCGGCATGGTGCCTCCCGGATCGGTCGTCTACCTGAGCCCGAGCGCCGACGACGCGAACCGGAGCGGCTACGTCGCCCCGCCGCCGGCCGCCACCCCCTCCAAGACCACGACCAAGCCGACGACGACGAAGCCGACGACGACGAAGCCGACGACCACGACGAAGCCGACGACCACGACGAAGCCGACAACCACGACCACGGCGCCGACCGCCACGAAGAAGAAGCCGACGACGACCACCACCACGCCGACCACCACCAAGCCGAAGGCCACGACCCCGTGAGCCCGTCGGCGCGCCAGGGGCGCGGCGCGCCTCGTCCCCGGTCGGCGCCGACCAGCCGCACCCGGCCCCGAGCCCGCACCCGATCGACGAGCACCCGATCGACGAGCGCCCGATCGACGGGCACCCGATCGACGGGCACCCGACCGGGCCCGCGGCCCGGGCACGGCCGATCTCGGGCCGCGACGACCACCCGCCGGGCCCCGGCGCCGACCCGCACGCCGCGGGCGGCCCGCCGTTCGCCGCACGGTCGGAAGGGCACCCGTCGGGTCGACACCCGCAACCGCCTGCTGATCCTGCTGGGCGCGCTGGCGTCGCTGTTCGTCCTGATCACGGCCAAGGTCGCCGACCTGCAGGTGCTGAGCCCCGCCCGCTACCTGACGACGGGGGTCTCGCAGACGGTCCGATCGCAGACCCTCGCGGCCGAGCGGGGGACGATCTACGACCGCAACCACACCGAGCTGGCCATGTCGGTGCCGAAGAAGACGATCTTCGCCGACACCAAGCTGGTGACCGACCCCGTGGCCGAGGCCGCGGCCCTGGCGCCGGTGCTGCAGCTCGACGCCGGCGGGCTGCAGGCGAAGCTGAGCCAGCGCCACGCCGACGCCACTGGCGCCATGGTGCCGGACCGCTTCGTCTACCTCGCCCGCAAGGTCGAGACCGACGTGGCCGACCGGGTGAAGGACCTCAGGCTGGCCGGCATCAGCTTCATCGACGAGAGCGCGGTGTCGAACCCGAGCGGCACCCTGGCCCGCAACCTGCTCGGCACCGTCGACGTCGACAACAACGGGATCTCCGGGCTCGAGAAGCAGTACAACGCGAGCCATGACCGGCACCCCGGGCTCGCTCACGCTCGAGCGCAACCCGCAGGGTCGCACCATCCCGGTCGGCGAGCACCAGCTGACCCCCGCGGTCAAGGGCGACGACCTGGTGCTCACCATCGACCAGGCCATGCAGTACGAGACCGAGAGCGTGCTGGCCGAGCAGGTCGGCGCCACCGCGGCCAAGGGCGGCATGGCCATCGTGACCAAGCCGGACACCGGCGAGATCCTCGCCATGGCCAGCGTGATCCGTGACGAGAAGACCGGCGCCATCACCGTCTCGGGCGACAACGCGCCGCTCACCTCGGTCTACGAGCCGGGCTCGGTCATGAAGATCGTGACGGTCTCCGACGCGCTGGAGCAGGGCCTCGTGACCCCGGACAAGGTGATCGACGTCCCGGCCAGCCTGCAGGTCGGCGACCACTCCTTCACCGACGCCGAGCAGCACGGCGCCGAGACGATGACGGTGGCCCAGATCCTGGCCAAGTCGTCGAACATCGGCACCATCAAGATCGCCCAGATGGTGGGCAAGCAGTCGCTCTACGACCACCTGATGGCGTTCGGCTTCGGCCAGAGGACGGCGCTCGACTTCCCCGACGAGTCCCACGGGACGGTGCCCGCCCCGGACACGTGGTGGACCACGTCGATGGGCACCATCCCGATCGGCCAGGGCGTGTCGGCCACGCCGATGCAGGTGCTGTCGGCCTACAACACCATCGCCAACCGGGGCGTGTACGTGGCACCCCGACTGGTCGACAGCACCATCGACGCCGACGGGCAGGAGCATGCCATCGCCGGTGACGAGGGGCATCGCGTGATGTCGACCGGCACCGCGGACAAGATGAACCTCATGCTGCGTGGCGTGGTCACCGACGGGACGGGCGGGACGGCCGCGGTCAACGGCTACTCGGTCATGGGCAAGACCGGCACCGCCCGCAAGCCCCAGCCGGGCGGCGGCTACACCGACGCCAACGGGGGCACCAAGTACGAGTCGACCTTCGTCGGCGTGGTGCCGGCCGAGGCCCCCGCGCTGTCGGTGATCGTCGTGATCGACGAGCCGTCGGGCGGCAACTACACCGGTGGGGCGGTCGCCGCACCGGCCTTCTCCAAGATCGCCTCGTTCGGCCTGCGCCAGTTCTCGGTGCCGCCGCCCGTCACCGACATCGCCAACGGGGGCGTGGCGGTCCCGCCGCTGAGCGCCGGTCACAGCGCGGCGACCGTGCTCCCCAACGGCAAGCTCCGGGCGGTCAGCGCGGCCGCCGCCGAGCCGGCGGTCGAGACGACCACGACCACGGCCACCAGGAAGAAGCCGACGACCACCACGACGGGCGCGAGCCCGCCCAGCACGAAGAGCCCGCCGACCACGAAGAAGCCATAGGGGCGGCCGCCGTGCTCCTGCGCGCCCTGATCCACGACCTGCCCGGGCTCCCGACGCCGACGACGGACGCCGACGCGGGCCCTGATCTCGACGTCGACATCACGTCGATCGACCTCGACTCCCGGGCGGTGCGGCCCGGGAGCCTCTTCTGCTGCCTCCGCGGGGCCGCACACCGACGGGCACGACGCACGCCCGCGAGGCGGTCGAGCACGGGGCGGTGGCCGTGCTCGCCGACCATCGACTCGACCTCGACGTGCCGTGCGTCGTGGTGCCCGACACCCGCCCGGCCATGGCCCACCTGGCCGTGCGGTTCAACGGCGACCCGGCCTCGTCGATGACCGTGCTCGGCGTCACCGGCACCAACGGCAAGACCACCACCACCTACCTGCTGCGGGCCATCTTCGAGGCGGCCGGCCGCACGACCGAGGTGGTGGGCACGCTGTCGGGCACCCGCACGACGCCCGAGGCCCCCGAGCTGCAGGCCCGCCTGGCCGGCATGCGCGACCGGGGCGTCGAGGTGGTGGCCATGGAGGTCTCGTCCCACGCGCTGTCCATGCACCGGGTCGACGGCACCCGCTTCGCCGTCGGTCGTGTTCACCAACCTGAGCCGTGACCACCTCGACTTCCACGAGACGATGGAGTCCTACTTCGAGGCCAAGGCCCGCCTGTTCGAGCCCGAGTTCGCCGAGCGGGCCGTCGTCAACCTCGACAGCCCGTACGGTCGGCTCCTGCTCGACGCGGCCAAGATCCCCACCACCGGCTACTCGCTCGACGACGTCACCGACCTCGTCGTCGAGCGCCGATGGCAGCCGGTTCACCTGGCGGGGCCACACCGGTCGAGTTCGGTCTCGGCGGCCGGTTCAACGTCTCCAACGCCCTGGCCGCGGCCGAGGCGGCCGTCGCCGTCGGGCTCGACCCCGCGCGTGGTGGCCGCCGGGCTCAGCCAGCCGATCGTGGTGCCGGGCCGCTTCGAGCTGGTCGACGCCGGTCAGCCGTTCCGGGTGGTGATCGACTACGCCCACACGCCCGACGGCCTCGAGCAGCTGCTGGCCGCGGTGCGCGACGTCACCGGCACCGGCGCGGTCACGGTGGTGTTCGGGTGCGGCGGCGAGCGGGACGCCACCAAGCGCCCCGCCATGGGCGAGGTGGCGGCCACGCTGGCCGATCGTGTAGTCCTGACGGCCGACAACTCGCGGGGGGAGGACACAGGAGCCATCATCGACGCCGTGAGCACGGGATTCGAACGCACCACCGATCGGCGAGCCACCGAGCTCGCTGATCGAGCCCGACCGGCGCCGGGCCATCGCCCTGGCCCTCGTCGGCGGCCCGCCCGGGCGACGTCGTGGTGATCGCCGGCAAGGGCCACGAGACCACCCAGACCATCGGTGACACGGTGGTGCCGTTCGACGACCGCGAGGTCACCCGCGTCGAGCTCGGGCGGCGCTCCTGTGATCCGCCTGCTCGTGGCGGCCGGCATCGCGCTGGCCGTGTCGATCGTCGGCACCCGCCTGCTGATCGGGTGGCTCACCACGCCACCGGGTCGGCCAGCCGATCCGGGAGGACGGCCCGGCCGGCCACCTGACCAAGGCCGGGACGCCCACCATGGGCGGCATCGCCATCGTGGTCGCCGCCACGGCCGGCTGGCTGTTCAGCGACCTGTTCGACGGCACCTTCACCCGGCGGGGAATCCTGGTGATCGGGGCCATGATCGGCGCCGGCGGGGTCGGCCTGCTCGACGACTGGCTCAAGGTGTCGAAGGAGCGCAACCTCGGGCTCAACAAGCGGACCAAGATCCTCGGGCCTGCTCGTCGTGTCGATCGGCTTCGCGGTCGCCGTCGCTCAGGTTCACCAACGTGGCGACGACGGTGTCGTTCACCCGGTTCGACTACCCCGGCATCGAGATGGGCAAGCTCGTGTGGGTCGGGCTGGGCCGTCTTCCTGATCCTCGCCACCACCAACGCCGTGAACCTCACCGACGGGCTCGACGGCCTGGCCGCCGGCTCGGCCATCTTCGGCTTCGCCGCCTTCGTGGTCATCGGGTTCTGGGGCTTCCGCCACCCCCTCGTGTACGGCGACCAGAGCTTCCTCGACCTGGCCGTCGTCGCCGCGGCCATGCTCGGCGCCTGCACCGGCTTCCTGTGGTGGAACGCGGCGCCGGCCCAGATCTTCATGGGTGACACCGGGTCGCTGGCCATCGGCGCGGCCCTGGCCTGCCTGGCCCTCAGCACCAACACGGGCCTGCTGCTGCTGCTCATCTGCGGCCTCTACGTGATCGAGACGGTGTCGGTGATCCTGCAGGTGGGCAGCTTCCGGCTGACGGGCAGGCGGATCTTCCGCATGGCGCCGATCCACCACCACTTCGAGCTCGGCGGCTGGCCCGAGACCACGGTGATCATCCGGTTCTGGATCCTCGCCGGGCTCTGCACCGCGCTGGCCCTCGGCATCTACTACGCCGACTTCGTCCGCCTGGGCGTGCTCGATTGACGACCCCGGCCGACCACCCGTCCTGGTCGCCGGCGCGCCCGCTGGTCGTGGGGTACGGGGTCACGGGCCAGGCCATGGTCGCCGCGCTCGTCGGCCACGGCGCGGTGGTCACCGTGGTCGACGACCATCCCGCTCCGGCCGCGCGGCGGGCTGCAGAATTGGCCTCCGTGGAACTGGTCGAGGCGCCGTCGGCGCAGCAGTTGGCGACGCTCGTCGCCGCGAGCCGACGCCGTGCTGCCCAGCCCCGGCGTGCCCGACCGCCATCCCGTGTTCGCGGCGGCGCGGGCGGCCGGCGGTGCCGGTGCTCAGCGAGTTCGACCTGGCCGCGGCGTGGGACGACCGGCCGCTGGTGGCCATCACCGGCACCGACGGCAAGACCACCGTCACCACCCTCGTCACCGAGATGCTCGAGGCGTCGGGGCGATCGGCGCTGGCCGTGGGCAACACCGACATCCCGCTGGTCGAGGCCATCACCCGGCCCGAGCTCGACGTGTTCGTGGTCGAGGCGTCGTCGTTCCGGCTCGGCCACACCCGGCACTTCGAGCCCGCGGTGGCCACGTGGCTGAACTTCGCCGAGGACCACCTCGACGTCCACGACTCGGTCGAGGGCTACGAGGACGCCAAGGCCCGCATCTGGGCCGACCTCGGGCCCGGCCGCGGCGTCGCCGTCGCCAACGCCGACGACCCGGTCGTCATGGCCCGGCGCAACCCGCGGTGCCGCACGGTGACCTTCGGCGTCGACCACGCCGCCGACTACCACCTCGCCGGCGAGCGCCCTGGTCGGCGCCGCCGGGGACACGATCGTCGAGCGGGACGAGCTGTGGCGCGACCTGCCCCACGACGTGAGCAACGCCCTGGCCGCGTCGGCCACCGCCCTCGAGGGCGGCGCCACCCTCGACGGGGTGCGCCAGGTGCTGCGCACGTTCCGCGGCCTGGCCCACCGGGTGCAGCTCGTCGCCGACGGCCGACGGCGTCGCGCTGGTACGACGACTCCAAGGCCACGGCGCCCCACGCCACCCTCGCCGCCGTCCGCGGGCTTCGACTCGGTCGTGCTCATCGCCGGCGGCCGCAACAAGGGCCTCGACCTGTCGGTGCTCACCGAGGCCGCCGACCACCTCCGGGCCGTCGTCGCCATCGGCGACGCCGCCGGCGAGGTGGTCGCCGCCTTCGCGGGCGTGCGCCCCGTGCTGGCGGCCTCGTCGATGGCCGACGCCGTGCGCGGCCGCCCGCGCCCTGGCCCGGCCCGGCGACGTCGTGCTGCTCTCGCCCGGCTGCGCGTCGTTCGACTGGTACGCGAGCTACGGCGAGCGGGGCGACGACTTCGCCGCCGCCGTCACCGCGCTGGTCGGAGCGAGCGGGTCATGAGCGACACCATCCGTCCGGTCCGGCCGGTCCGTCCGGTCCGCTCGGTCCGCCGCGGTCCGCTCGGACGAGCCCAGGCGCTCCACCCGCCCGGCCCACGGCAAGGCCCAGCGCCCAAGGGGCGGCGCCTCGGCGGCAAGCCGGTCGGCCGCCGCTCGCCCACGTTCGTGCTGCTGCTCGCCCTGGTTGCCGTGCTGTCCCTCATCGGCCTGGTGATGGTGCTGTCGGCCTCGTCGGTCACCGCCGCTCTACGAGTACGGCTCGAGCTGGTACCACTTCAAGCGCCAGCTCATCTGGGTCACGCTCGGCTCGGTCGCCATGGTCGTGGTGATGCGGGTCGACTACCACCGGTGGCGCCGCTGCACGCACGCTGCTCGTGCTCGTCTCCGGCCTGCTCATGGTGCTGGTGCATGGTCCCCGGGCTCGGGGTCAACGTGAACGGGTCGTCGCGCTGGCTCGGCTACGGCTTCGCCCGCATCCAGCCGTCGGAGTTCGCCAAGCTGGCGGTGCTGCTGTTCGTGGCCGACCTGCTGGCCCGCCGGTTCGACAAGGTCGACAACTGGCGGGTCACCCTGCAGCCGGTGCTCGTCGTGTTCGGCGCCTTCGCCGCGCTGCTCATGCTGCAGCCCAACCTCGGCACCACGATCATCCTGGCGTCGATCGTGTTCGTGATGCTGTTCGTGAGCGGCGTCGAGCTCAAGCCGCTGATGCTCACGTTCTCCATCGGCGGCGGTGCTGGCCGCCATGGCGGCCACCCTCGAGCCCTACCGCCGGCGCCGGCTGCTCGGCTTCCTCGACCCGTGGAAGGACTCCGCAGAACACCGGCTACCAGACCATCCAGTCGCAGGTCGGCATCGCCCACGGCGGCATCATCGGCAGCGGACTCGGTCAGAGCCGGGCCAAGTGGGGCTTCCTGCCCTTCGCCCACACCGACTTCATCTTCGCCATCATCGCCGAGGAGCTCGGCCTGCATCGGCGCCGTGCTCGTCGTGGCCCTGTTCGTGGCGCTCGGCGTCGCCGGCGATCCGCACCGCCCTGCGGGCCCCCGACCACTACGGCATGCTGCTCGCCACCGGCATCACCGTCGTGGATCCTGATCCAGGCCTTCGTCAACGTCGGCGCGGTGGTCGGGGTGCTGCCGATCACCGGCGTGCCGCTGCCGTTCGTGTCCTTCGGTGGCTCGTCGCTCGTGGTCACCATGGCCGGCGTCGGACTGCTGCTGAACGTCGCCCGACAGGCACGCTGATGCCGAGCGCCCCGAGCGCCGCCCGTGGCACGTTCGCGTGCATCGCCGGGGGAGGCACCGCCGGTCACCTGCTCCCGGGGCTGGCCGTCGCCGACGCCCTCGTCGAGCCGGGGTCACCACCGCGACACCATCCACTTCGTCGGCGGCGCCCGCGGGCCCGAGACCACCACGGTCCCGGCGGCCGGGTTCCCCCTGACGACGCTGCCCGGCCGGGGGATCCCGCGGACGGCTCTCGCCGGCCAGCATCGCCGCCGCGTTCGGCGTGGCCCGCGGCGTCATCTCGGGCATCGGGCTCATCCGCCGGCTGCGCCCCAGGGTCGTCGTCGTGCTCGGCGGCTACGCCGCGGTGCCGTGCACGATCGGCGCCATCCTGTGGCGGGTGCCCATCGTGGTCATGGAGCAGAACGCCCGGGCCGGCGCGGCCAACCGGCTGGCCGGGCGGTTCGCCAAGGCCGCGGCGGTGCCCGTTCGAGGACACCGACCTGCCGCGGCCGTGCTCACCGGCAACCCGGTGCGGCCCGAGATCCTCGCCGTCGACCGTGATGCGGACCGCCACGACGGCGCGCGAGCCGGCTCGACCTGCCCGCACGACCGGGTGGTGCTCGCCGTGTTCAGCGGCTCGCTCGGCTCCCGGCGGATCAACGAGGCGGTCGCCGGCCCTGGCCGAGCGCTGGCGCGGACCGGTCCGACCTGGCCATCCACCACGTGGTCGGGGCCCGCGACTGGGATGCCGGCCCCACCGACGAGCTCCCGGGCCAGATCAGCGGCCGGCTCACCGGCGAGGCCGACGGCATCCTCTACCGGCGCGTCCGCTACGAGGATCGCATGCCCCTCCTGCTGGGCGCCGCCGACCTCGCGATCTGCCGGGCCGGCGGCTCCACGGTGGCCGAGCTGGCGGCGGTGGGCCTCGGGGCCATCCTCGTGCCCCTGCCCATCGCCACCCGCGATCACCAGACCGCCAACGCCGCCCCCCTGGTCCGGGCCGGGGCGGCCGTCGTGGTGCCCGACGACGAGCTCGACGTCGACCGCCTCGAGGCCGAGTTGACGCCCCTGCTGGCCGAGCCGGGCAGACTGGACGGCCATGGCCCGCGCCGCCCGGACCCTCGCCCGCCCCGACGCCGCCGAGCGGGTCGCCGACCTCGTCGAGGAGCACGCCCGGCATGCCGAGTGAGCCGATCCTCTCCCAACCCGACCCCACCGGGCTCGACCTCCGGCTCGATCTCAGCAGGCCGGCCCGGGTGCACGTGGTGGGCATCGGCGGCGCCGGCATGAGCGCCATCGCCACCGTGCTGGCCGCCATGGGCCACGTCGTGTCGGGCAGCGACCTCAAGGAGTCGGCCGGGCTCGAGCGGCTGCGGGCGCTCGGCGTCGCCGTGACCGTCGGCCACGACGCGGCCAACCTGCCCGACCGACGTCGACGCGGTCACCATCTCGACCGCCATCCCGGACCGCAACCCGGAGGTCGTGGCGGCCGCGGTCGCCCGGGGCGTGCCGGTGCTGCGCCGGGCCGAGACCCTGGCCGCCATCGCCGCCACCCGCCGCAGCGTCGCGGTCGCCGGCACGCACGGCAAGACCACCACGTCGTCGATGCTGGCCCTGGTGCTGGTCGAGGCCGGGCTGCGCCCGTCGTTCATCATCGGCGGCGACGTCAACGAGATCGGCACCGGCGCGGTCTGGGACGAGGGCGACGTGCTGGTGGTCGAGGCCGACGAGAGCGACGGCACCTTCCTCGAGCTGCCCCGCCACGGCGCCGTCGTCACCAACGTCGAGCCGGACCACCTCGAGTTCTACGGGGGGTTCGACGCGCTGAAGGCCGCCTTCGTCCGGTTCCTGGCCGAGACCCCCGGCCCGCGGGTGGTGTGCCTCGACGACCCGTTGGCGGCCGAGCTGGGAGCGGCGGCCGGCGCCATCACCTACGGCACCTCGGAGGGCGCCGACTACCGGATGGTCGACCTGCAGGGCGGTCGGGCCGGCTCGACGTTCTCGATCGAGCACGAGGGCCGGCGCCTGGGCGAGGTGCACCTGCCGGTCGCCGGGGCCTACAACGCCCGCAACGCGGCCGCCGCGCTGGTCATGGGCCTGCAGCTCGGCGCGTCGTTCGAAGCGGCCCGCGCCGCCCTGGCCCGCTTCGCCGGCGTCGCCCGACGGTTCGAGCACCGGGGCGAGGTCGACGGCGTCACCTTCATCGACGACTACGCCCACCTGCCGAGCGAGGTGGCCAGCGTGCTGTCGGCCACCGACCAGGGGGACTGGGGCCGGGTCGTCTGCGTGTTCCAGCCGCACCGCTACAGCCGCACGGCGGCCCTGTGGCCCGACTTCGCCGATGCCTTCGGTCAGGCCGACCTCGTGGTGGTCACCGACATCTACCCGTCGGGCGAGGCGCCCCGGCCCGGCGTCTCGGGCAAGCTCGTGGCCCAGGCGGTGCTCGACCACCATCCCTGGCGGCGGCTGGCCTACCTGCCCCGACGGGGCGACGTGGTCGGCTACCTCGCCCACGAGCTCCGCCCCGGCGACCTCTGCCTCACGCTGGGCGCGGGCGATCTCACCTCCCTGCCCGATGAGGTGCAGGGGGAGCTGCGCCGTCGTGTCGGCCTCGGCTGAGGCCGTCGAGCGGGCCGCGGCGCGACTCGGGTCACGGGCCCGGCGCGACGTGCCGCTCGGGCCGTCGACCACCTACCGGGTCGGTGGCCCCGCGGCGCTGCTGGTCGAGGTCGACGACGAGGCGACGCTCGACCTGCTGGCCGACACCGTCCGCACCACCGGCGTCGAGGTGCTGGTCGTCGGTCGGGGGTCGAACCTGCTGGTCGCCGACGAGGGCTTCGACGGGGTGGCGGTCGTGCTCGGCGAGCGGTTCGCCCCGATCGACATCGACGGCGACCGCGTGACCGCCGGGGGCGCGGCCAGCCTGCCGGTGGTCGCCCGTCGCACCGCGGCCGCCGGCCTGACCGGCTTCGAGTGGGCGGTCGGCGTGCCCGGGTCGATCGGTGGCGCGGTGCGGATGAACGCCGGTGGGCACGGCTCGGACATGGCCCAGGTGCTGGTGGGGGTCCGCGTGCTCGACCTGGCCGCGGGGGAGGATGTACGGGTGCCTGCCTCCGATCTCGACCTCGGCTACCGCCACTCGGCGATCGGTGTCGCCCAGGTCGTGCTGTCCGCCGACCTGCAGCTCGAGCCGGGCGATCGGGCCCGCTGCGAGGCCCTCATCGCCGACATCGTGCGGTGGCGGCGCGAGCACCAACCGGGCGGAGCCAACGCCGGTTCGGTGTTCACCAACCCGCCCGGCGACTCGGCCGGCCGGCTCATCGACGAGGCCGGGGCCCGTGGGCTGCGCCTCGGCACGGCCCAGGTGTCGCCCAAGCACGCCAACTTCATCCAGGCCGACGAGGGCGGCCGGGCCGCCGACATCGTGGCCCTGATGGCCGAGGTCCAGCGTCGGGTCGAGGCTCACGCCGGGGTCCACCTCGAGATCGAGACGCGCCTCGCCGGCTTCGGGCCCGACGTGGAGGGCCTCGCGAACCCTCGACCTGAGATCGAGGGTTCGTGAGCCTCCACCTGCTCGATCGGGGCGACACCAAGGACGCGGGGGACGCCGGGGTCGATCCCCGCATCCAGGCCCGCCGCGACGAGGTGAGCCGCGAGCAGCAGCGCCGCCGGCGCCGCCGGCTCGTGGCCGTCGGCGCCGTCGTGGCCGTGCTGGCGGTGGCTTTCGGCATCAGCCACAGCGCCGCCTTCGACGTCGACGAGGTGGTGGTCGCCAGCACCCCGCACGTCAGCTCCGACGAGGTCATGGAGGCCGGCGGGCTGCGGGTCGGCCAGAACCTCGTCGACGTGGACGCCGGCGCGGTGCGCGCCCGGCTGCGCGCCCTCCCCTGGGTGGCCGACGCCCGGGTCGACCTCGACTGGTGGGCCGGGGTGGTGCGGGTGACCATCACCGAGCGGGTGCCGGTGGCCGCCGTCGCCACCAGCACCTCCGAGTGGGTCGTCTCCGACGCCTCCGGCCACGCCATCGCCACCTTGCCCCCGGGCGGTCCCGGCCTGATCGCCATCGAGAACGTGGCCCCGGTCGAGCCCGGGTCGGACTTCGGGCCGGGCATCCGGGCCCCGCTCGACGTGATCGCCGGGTTGTCGCCGGGCCTCCGCTCGCGGGTGTTCGCCGTGATCGCCGGCACCGATGGCAGCGTGCAGCTGCGGGTGCTCCCGTCGGGGATCGTCGACCTCTGCCAGCCCGATCAGCTGATCGAGAAGCTGGCCCATGTCGACACCTGGTTCGCCGACGTCGACGACACCAAGCTGGCCACCCTGAACGTGTGCGTCCCCGACTCGCCCGTCGCGACCCGCCTGCCATGAGCGCTCGAGGTGTTGACCGCCTGTCGGCCTGGCACGTAGCCTTTCACGCGCGACCTGAGGTTGACATAACCCTCAAGCACAGGTCGAGACTTCTCCGGGCGGGCCGTCGTGGCTGACCGACCGGGTCAGCGATCCGCTCGCAAGGCGCGCATGGCCCGGCTCTTCGACCTCGAGGCACCCGAACCCGACGCACCCGAGCCCGACCAACCCGAACCTGCTTCACCCCCACCACCCGCCCCACCTGCCGCATCGCCCGATGTGGCCCCCTTGGAGGTAGCGAGAGCTATGGCCGGCAACCCACAGAACTACCTGGCGGTCATCAAGGTCGTCGGCATCGGCGGCGGTGGCGTCAACGCCGTCAACCGCATGATCGACGCGGGGCTCAAGGGCGTCGAGTTCATCGCCGTCAACACCGACGCCCAGGCGCTGCTGATGAGCGACGCCGACGTCAAGCTCGACATCGGCCGCGAGCTGACCCGGGGCCTCGGCGCCGGGTCCGATCCCCGAGGTCGGCCAGCAGGCCGCCGACGAGCACCGCGACGAGATCGAGGAGGTGCTCAAGGGCGCCGACATGGTCTTCATCACCGCCGGCAAGGGCGGCGGCACCGGCACCGGCGCCGCGCCGGTCATCGCCGAGATCGCCAAGGGCCTCGGCGCGCTCACCATCGGCGTGGTCACCCGGCCGTTCGGCTTCGAGGGCCGGCGCCGCTCGGTGCAGGCCGAGACCGGCATCCAGAAGCTGAAGGAGAAGGTCGACACCCTCATCGTCATCCCCAACGACCGCCTGCTCACCGTGTCCAACGAGAAGACGTCGGTGCTCAGCGCGTTCAAGATGGCCGACGAGGTGCTGCTGCAGGGCGTGCAGGGCATCACCGACCTCATCACCACGCCGGGGCTGATCAACACCGACTTCGCCGACGTGAAGATGATCATGAGCGACGCCGGCTCGGCCCTCATGGGCATCGGCTACGGCTCGGGCGAGGGCCGGGCGCTCAACGCCGCCCGCGCCGCCATCTCGAGCCCGCTGCTCGAGGCGTCGATCGAGGGCGCCCGGGGCATCCTGCTCACCATCGCCGGCGGCAGCGACCTCGGCCTGTTCGAGGTCAACGAGGCGGCCGAGGTCATCCACGGCGTGGCCCACCCCGATGCCAACATCATCTTCGGCACGGTCATCGACGACGAGATGGGCGACGAGGTCCGGGTCACCGTCATCGCCGCCGGGTTCGACCGGTGGGACGACGCCAAGGCCGACCGCCCCGGCGAGTCGGCGAGCGCGGGCCGGGCCCGCCGGGCCGATCTCGAGCCGGTCACCGACGTCTTCGGCACCGACGACGACGATCTCGACCTCGACGAGGGCGACGACGACTTCGACGTTCCCTCGTTCCTGAAGTAACCGGCACGCGGCGGGCCCATGGCCCTCACCCTCGAGCTCGACACCGGCGCCGTCCACGTCGCCACCACCACCCGTGACCAGGGCGACTTCGCCGTCGACGGCGAGCCGGGCGCGCTGGCCGAGCGCCGACGCGCGCCGTGGTCGACCATCCCTGGGTGTGGCTGCGCCAGGTGCACGGCGCCCGGGTCGAGGTGGTCACCCGGGCCACGGCCGACCGGGTCGTGGGGACCGAGGCCGACGGGCTGGTCACCGCCGAGCCGGAGCTGGTGCTGGCCGTCCAGACCGCCGACTGCCTGCCGGTCGTGCTGTGGAGCCCTGAGGGCGTCATCGGCGCCGCCCACGCCGGGTGGCGCGGCCTCGACGCCGGGGTGATCGAGGCGACGGCGGCAGCCATGCGGGGCCAGGGCGCCACGGTGATCGAGGCCTGCATCGGCCCCTGCATCCACGAGGAGTGCTACGAGTTCGGCCCCGACGACCTCGATCGGGTGGCGGCCCGCCTCGGTGACGAGGTGCGGGGCCGCACCGCCTCGGGGGCACCCGCCCTCGACCTCCCCCGGGCCTTCGGCGTGGCCGCCCGCCGGGCCGGCATCGCCTCCTGGGGGTCCGAGGGCTCCTGCACGGCCTGCCACCCGGAGCGCTGGTACTCGTTCCGGTCCCGGGGCGAGGCGGCCCGCATGGCCACCGTGATCTGGCGTGACCGGCCGTGATCGACCCGCTCGAGGTGGCCGAACGGGCCGGGGCCGTGCGTGAGCGGATCGCCGCCGCCGGTGGCGGCCCCCAGGTCGAGCTGCTGGCGGTCACCAAGGGCTTCGGCATCGAGGCGGTCGCCGCGGCCCACCACGCCGGGCTCACCGCGGTGGGCGAGAACTACGCCCAGGAGCTGCTCGACAAGGTGGCGGCCCTCGCTCGGCTGGGCGATCCCTCGATGGTCCCCGAGTGGCACTTCATCGGCCGGCTCCAGCGCAACAAGGTGCGCCAGATCGCCCCCGTCGTGGCCCTCTGGCAGACCGTCGACCGCGAGTCGAGCTCGCGGCCGAGATCGCCCGGCGGGCACCCGGGGCGCCGGTGCTGGTGCAGCTCAACCTCTCCGGCGAGGCCCAGAAGGGGGGCTGCCCGCCCGAGGAGGCGGAGTCCCTCGTGGCCCGGGCGGGCGAGCTGGGCCTCGCCGTCCGTGGCCTCATGGGCGTGGCTCCGGCCGGGCCGCCCGAGGACGCACGGCCCGGCTTCCGCCGGCTGGTCGCCCTGGCCGACCGGCTGGGCCTGCCCGTCCGGTCGATCGGCATGAGCGCCGACCTCGAGGTGGCTGTCGAGGAGGGGTCGACGATGGTCCGCATCGGCCGCGACCTGTTCGGGGAGCGCCCGCCCCGCCCCTGACCGACCCGCCGGGCCGATCCCGACCATCGTGGCGGCGCCCGGAGTCACTATGGTTGCAGGGTACTTTGACGACCGGATGCGTCCCGACCTGGGAACAGCCCGGCTCTGGAGGATTTTCGATGGCTCTGTTGCGATCGGCGATGCATTACCTGGGGCTCGGTCCGGACGACGAGTACGACGACTACGACCAGGTCGACGATCGCGTGCCGCAGGCGCCGCAGGTGACCCGGTCAGCGGTGCCGACCCGCGAGTCGTCGCCGGTCACGGCCCGTCCCGGCGGCCCCACGGGCCGCCCGCGGGCGGTGCCTCCGAGCCAGCCGCCGGTGGCCGACCTCCACGAGCAGTCGGCCGTGCGGCCCCTGCCGTCGCCCTCGGGCGTCGACCGGCCCAAGCCCCAGAGCGTGGTGCGCCCGGTCCCGGCCTTCGCCTCGGCCAAGCCCCACGTGGTCGCTCCGTCGTCGTTCAACCAGGCCCAGGACGTCGCCGACAAGTTCAAGAACTCCCAGCCGGTCATCCTCAACCTGCAGGGCGTCGACCGCGACCTCTCCCGCCGGCTCATCGATTTCTCCAGCGGCCTGTGCTACGGGCTCGGGGGCCAGATGGAGAAGGTCGCCCACCAGGTGTACCTGCTCACCCCGGCGAACGTCGAGGTGTCACCCGACGAGCGCCGTCGCCTGTCGGAACGGGGCCTGCACGACGCCTGATCCCCCGCTCGCCCCGTCCGCTCACCGCCCACGTCCCGACAGGCTCCCGTGATCTCCCTGATCGTCATCGTCCTGCAGATCTACCTGATCCTGCTGTTCGGCCGCATCGTCCTCAGCTGGTTCCCGCCGCCCCAGAGCGGCTTCATGGTGTCGCTGCAGCGGTTCCTCTTCAACGTCACCGAGCCGGTGCTGGCTCCCCTGCGGGCCATCCTCCCGCCGGTGCGGCTCGGCGGCATGGCGCTCGATCTGTCGCCCACGGTGCTGATCCTGGCGATCTTCGTCCTGCTCAGCTTCCTGCGCCTGACGGGGGATCGACCCGCCCGTCGCCGTGGTGTGGGTACCATCCGATGCCATGGACGGAAACCCCCAGTTGCTCACCGACGTCAAGTTCTCGACCCACCGGAAGGGGTACGACCCCGACGAGGTCGACAACTTCCTCGAGCGGGTGAGCGCCGCGGTGGCCCAGCTGCAGGACAAGCTCCGCCAGGCGACCGAGCGGGCCGAGGCCGCCGATGCCCAGGTGGCCGAGGCCCGGCGGCTGCAAGCCGAGGCCGAGGCCGCGGCCGAGCAGTCCGGGGGCGGGGGAGCAGGGGGCGGCATCGACGCGGACCAGGAGCTGAAGAAGGTGCTGCTGCTGGCCCAGCGGGCCGCCGACCAGGCCGTCGAAGAGGCCAACGCCACCGCCACCCGCACGGTCGCCGACGCCCGGGCCAAGGCGGTCAACCTGTTGGCCGAGGCCGAGCAGGAGCGCGACCGCATGCTGGCCAAGGCCCGCAAGAAGGCCGATGCCGCCGCCGAGGAGCGGGCCCGCGAGCTGCACGAGCAGGTCACGTCGCTCGACGCCGTCCGCAGCGACCTGCAGTCCGACGTCGACGCCCTCAGCGGCTACCTCCAGGGTGAGCGCGAGCGGCTCCGCTCGCATCTGGGCGAGCTGACCCGCATCGTCGACGACCCGGCCGCGCTGGCTCTGCTCGCCGCGCCCGAGATCAGCGACACCGAGGTCCCCGAGCTGGCCACCGAGCCCGAGCCCGAGCCCGAGGTGGTGGCTGCGGTCGCCGACGCCACCGAGTCCCCGCTGGCCGACCTGCAGGAGGGCCCCATCGAGGCGCCCGCGGGCACCGACGACCAGGCGGACGGCTCGGCCGAGTCGCCCACCACGCCCGAGGGGGCCGTGGCCGCGGGGCTCAGCGACCTGCCGGTCGAAGGGCCGGCCGCGTCGGCCGACTACCCCGGGCCCGAGGGCATCGACGAGTCGTCGTCGGTCGAGCCGGCCCAGGCTGCCTCCGGGTCGGCCGAGGCGATCGATCTCACCACCGAGCGGTTGTTCGGCGAGGGCGAGTCAGGCATCGACGACGGTCCCCCCACCGAGCTGTTCGACACCGTGGCCGATCAGGGCTCGTCACCGCTGGGCGAGCCCGACGCCGCCGCCGATGCCGCCATGCGGGCCTTCTTCGAGCGGGACCTCGACGAGGACACCGACGCCAAGGGCTCCCGCTTCGGTCGACGCCGCTGACCCGCGCCCGGATCAGACCTGGCGCATCGCCAGCCTGACGGGATGCCCGTCGACGTCGACGACGGGCAGGTCGTCGTCGGCCGGTGAGGCATCGACCAGCTCGACCGCCAGCACCTCGGCGGCGATCCAGTCGCGGTGGGCGTCGACCGCCGCCCGGAGCTCGTCGGGGGCGCCGATGGTGACGCGTACCCGGTCGGCGATGGCGAAGCCGAGCTCCTTGCGCCGGTCGTTGAGGGCCCGCACCAGCTCGCGGGCCTGACCCTCGCGGCGGAGGCCGTCGTCGATGTCGAGGTCGAGGGCGACGGCCCAGCCGTCGTCCTCGGCGAGGGCGAAGTCGGCGTGGCGCTCGGCCCGCACGTCGACGTCGCCCGGTTCGAGCCGCTCGCCGGCCACCTCGACGAAGCCGTCGCGTTCGAGCGCCTGCTGCAGCTCCGAGCCGTCGGCGGCGGCCAGGGCGGCCTTGACCTCGTTGACCCGCGGCCCGAGGCGGGGGCCGAGGGTGCGGAAGTTGGGCACGACCGTCCAGCTCATCAGGCCCGACAGCGTGTCGATGCGCTCGAGGGCGCGGACGTTGAGCTCGGTCATGATCTCGTCCTCGATGGCCGGATCGAGCTCCATGCCGGGGTGCAGCAGCAGGGCCCGGGCCAGGGGCTGGCGCACCCGGACCTTGGCGTCGGTGCGGGCGGCCCGCCCCAGCGCCACCAGCCGACGGGAGGCGTCGACCTGGGCGGCGAGGCCCTCGTCGTGGCGGCCGCGCGGCTCGGGCCAGTCGGACAGGTGCACCGAGGTCTCGACCGGTCAGCCGGGTGTAGATGGCGTCGGCCAGGAACGGGCAGAACGGCGCCAGCAGCTGCGCGGTGGTCACCAGGCACTCGTAGAGGGTGGCGTGGGCCGCCGGATCGCTGCTCTTCCAGAAGCGCGGGCGGGAGCGACGCACGTACCAGTTGGACAGGTCGTCGATGAACGTGGCCAGCCGCGACGGCGCCGGCGAGGGCGTCGAACTGCTCGAGGGCGTCGGTGACGGCGGCGACGGTGTCGTCGAGCTCGCCCAGCACCCACCGGTCGAGCACGTGGGTCGGGGCCGGACCCGTCCGGAGGGTGGCCGGGTCGGGCGACCATCCGTCGAGGTCGGCGTAGGTGGCGAAGAACGCAGTGACGTTCCAGAGGGTGAGCAGGGTCTGGCGGGTGGACTCGCGGATGCCCTCGGGGAACACCCGGCGGGGGGTCCACGGCTGGCCCGACGAGAAGAAGTACCACCGCAGGGCGTCGGCGCCCTGGGTGGAGAAGATCTCCCAGGGCTGGATGATGTTGCCCCGTGACTTCGACATCTTCTGACCGTTCTCGTCGACGATCAGGTTGAGGCACACCACGTTGCGGTAGGGGGCCCGCTCGAACACCAGGGCGTTGACCGCGAGCAGCGAGTAGAACCAGCCGCGGGTCTGGTCGATGGCCTCGCAGATGAAGTCGGCCGGGAACGACTCGTCGAAGCGGTCGGCGTTCTCGAACGGGTAGTGCTGCTGGGCCGACGGCATCGAGCCGGAGTCGAACCACGCGTCGAGCACCGGCGCCACGCGGCGGGCCGTTCCCCCGCAGGACGGGCACGGCAGGGTGACGTCGTCGACGAACGGGCGGTGCAGGTCGAGGTCGGCGAGGTCGCGGCCGGCGGCGGCGGCCAGGTCGGCGACCGAGCCGAAGCAGCGATCGTCGCCGCACCCGGTGCAGCGCCAGATGGGCAGCGGCGTGCCCCAGTAGCGGTCACGGGACAGGGCCCAGTCGACGTTGCCCTCGAGCCACTTGCCGAACCGGCCGTGCTTGATGTTGGGCGGCTGCCAGTTGACGGTCTCGTTCTCGCGGAGCAGCTCGTCGCGCATGGTGGACGTCTTCACGAACCACGAGGTCTTGGCCCAGTAGATCAGCGGCGTGCCGCACCGCCAGCAGTGGGGGTAGCTGTGCTCGTAGTCCTGCACGCGCACGAGCAGCCCCCGTGCGGTGAGGTCGTCGACGATGCCGGCGTCGGCGTCCTTGACGAACAGCCCCTGCCACTCGGGCACCCGGTGGTCGAAGGCGCCGTCGGCGTCGACCGGGTTGAGCACCGGGAGGTCCTCGGCGCGGGCGACGGCGGCGTCGTCCTCGCCGAAGGCCGGGGCGATGTGGACGATGCCGGAGCCGTCCTCGGTGCTGACGTAGTCGGCCACGACCACCCGCCAGGCGCTGGCCCCGGGGGGCGGTTCGAGCAGGTCGAACGGTCGCTGGTAGTGCCAGCCGGCCAGCTCGTGGCCCTTCCAGGTGGCGAGCGGCTCGACGCCCTCGGGCAGCCGGCTCACCGCGACGACGAGGTCGCGGCCGGTGCTGCCCCAGGCCTCGGCCGGCACCCGGGCATAGTCGATGTCGGGGCCGACGGCGGCGGCCACGTTGGAGATCAGGGTCCACGGGGTGGTCGTCCACACCAGCAGGTCGGCGTCGGCGGCCGGGCCGTCGGTGAGCGGGAAGCGCACGTAGACCGAGGGGTCGGTCACGTCGCGGTAGACGTCGGGCTGGCCCATCTCGTGGGACGACAGGGCCGTGCCGCAGCGGGCGCAGTAGGGGCTGACCTTGTGGCCCTCGTAGAGCAGGCCCTTCTCCCAGAGCTGCGACAGCAGCCACCACACGGACTCGACGTAGTCGTTCGACATCGTCCAGTAGGCGTCGGCCGTGTCGATCCACGTGCCCGACCGGGTGGTCAGGGCCGACCAGTCCTCGACGTAGCGGAGCACGGAGTCGCGGCAGTGCTGGTTGAAGTTCTCGACGCCGTAGGCCTCGATCTCGTGCTTGGAGTGCAGGCCGAGCGCCTTCTCGACCTCGAGCTCGACCGGGAGGCCGTGGCAGTCCCAGCCACCCTTGCGGGGCACGTTGTGGCCCCGCATGGTCTGGAAGCGGGGGTAGAGGTCCTTGAACACCCGGGCCCACACGTGGTGCAGACCCGGTCGGCCGTTGGCCGTCGGGGGGCCCTCGTAGAAGATCCACGGCTCGGCGTCCTTGCGCAGGCGCCGGGCCTCCGCGATCACGTCCCGGTCGTTCCACTGCTCGAGGACCTGTTCCTCCAGCGCGACCAGGTCGAAGTCGGGATCAACGGGACCGAATGCCATGGGCGCCAGCCTACGCGGGCGGGCGCGACGCCCCGATCGAGGAGAACCGCAACAAGGGGTTGACGGGCGACGCCCGAGGGGCGTACAGTCCGACACCTTTTGCGGCAGGGATGGGGAGCATCGAATGCCCAGAGCCACCAGCGCAGCATCCGGCAGCACCTCGGCCAGACCTCGGCCGAAGGCCGCGAAGGCTGCTCCCGCAACCAAGGCCACGGCCGCCAAGACGGCGACCACGAAGCCTCCATCGAAAGCGACCGCCTCCACCGTGACCACAGCCAAGAAGACCGCACCGGCCAAGAAGGCCGCCACCACCAAGGCCGCTGGCGGCCAAGAAGGCGCCTGCCGCCAAGAAGGCGCCGGCCGCCAAGAAGGCACCTGCCGCCAAGAAGGCCCCCGTGGCCAAGGCCGCGCCGGCCAAGAAGGCCGCGCCCGCCAAGAAGGCCGCGCCGGCCAAGAAGAAGCTGTCGGCGACCGAGCTGAAGTTCATCGAGACCCAGCACGAGCTGCTGCTCAAGGAGCGGGCCACCTACCTGCGCCAGGCCGACTCGCTCAAGGCGGAGGCCGATTCGCTGGCCGAGCTCCGGGAGCCCGGCGACGTGCAGTTCGACGAGGAGTCGGGCGAGGGCGACACCCTGGCCGTCGAGCGCGAGCGCGATCTCGCCCTCAGCCACCAGGCCCGGGCCGCGGTCGAGGAGATCGACCACGCGCTGGCCAAGATCGACCTCGGCACCTACGGCATCTGCGAGGTCTCCGGGCAGCCCATCCCCAAGGAGCGCCTCAAGGCCATCCCGTGGGCCCGTGAGCGCGTCGAGTACAAGGTCGGGGGCTTCGGCCGACGCTGAGCTCGCCCATGCCCGACGACACGCGCCCCGACGCCGAGGCGATCCCGGTCGAGGCTGCTCCGACGGACGGACGACGACGGATCGGCCTGGTGCTGGCGGTGGCGGCCGCGGTGATCGCCGTCGACCAGCTCACCAAGTGGTGGGCGGTCGAGACCCTGAGCACCCGCACCATCGACGTGGTGTGGAAGCTGCGCTTCGATCCTGGTGCAGAACCGGGGCATCGTCGTTCAGCCTCACCCAGAGCGGCGGGCCCGTTCATCTCGCTGCTGGCCCTCGTCGTGGTCGGCGGGCTGCTCTGGTACAGCCGCGGGGTGCGGTCCAGGTGGGGCCTCGTCGCCCTCGGGCTGGTCGCCGGTGGGGCCGTCGGCAACCTGGTCGACCGCGCCTTCCGGGGCGACGCCGGCTTCATGCAGGGCGCGGTCGTCGACTTCATCGACGTGCAGTTCTGGCCGGTGTGGAACGTGGCCGACATGGCGATCTCGATCGGCGCGGTGCTGCTGGTCGTGGTGCTGGCCTTCTCGCCGGGGGACGGTGCCGACGGCGATGGATGAGGTGATCCCCGCCGCCCTCGCCGGCCAACGGGTCGACCGGGTGGTGGCGATGATCACCGGCATCAGCCGGGCCGAGGTGGCCGCGCTGGTCGACCAGGGCAAGGTCAGCGTCGACGACCGGGTGGTCACGACCCGCTCGCAGCGCGTCGACGAGGGGGCCCGCGTGCACGCCGACCTCGACGAGCTGGTGGCCGCGGCCGGCCACGCCATGGAGGCCGAGCCCGAGATCGACGTCGACGTGGTCTTCGCCGACGAGCACCTCATCGTGGTCGACAAGCCGGCCGGCCTGGTGGTGCACCCCGGGGCCGGCAACCGGCAGGGCACGCTGGTGCAGGGCTTGCTGGCCCGCTACCCCGAGCTCGCCGGCATCGGTGGTGACCCCGACCGACCCGGCATCGTCCACCGGCTCGACAAGGGCACGTCGGGTCTGCTGCTGGTCGCCCGCTCGCCCGAGGCCTACACCGCCCTCATCGCCCAACTGCAGGCCCACGAGGTCGAGCGGCGGTACCTCGCCCTGGTCTGGGGTGAGCTCGACGCCCTCAGCGGCATGATCGACGCGCCCATCGGGCGGTCGGCCCGCGAGCCCACCCGCATGGTGGTCTCGACCACGGGCAAGGAGGCCCGCACCCGCTACGAGGTCGTGTCGACCTTCACCGACCCGGTCTCGGTGTCACTGCTGGAGTGCCGCCTCGAGACGGGCCGGACCCACCAGATCCGGGTGCACCTCACCGCCATCGACCACCCGGTGGTCGGCGACGCACGCTACGGCGGGTGCGAGGTCGTCGTTCCCGGTCGAGCGTCCCTGGCTGCACGCGGCCGCCCTGCACCTGGCCCACCCGGTCACCGGCGAGCCGTTGGACTTCGCCTCACCGCTGCCGGCCGACCTCGAGGGCTGGCTCCGGCAACTCAGCTGATCGACCGGCGCCGATCAGGCGACGGGCTCGCCCGGCCAGGGCGCGTCGCCCCGCGCCATGGTGACGATGTCGGCCAGGCTGAGGGCGTCGAGGTAGCGGCGCATGTGCTCGCCGACATCGGCCCACACCGCCAGCAGCACGCACTGGCCCTCGTGATCGCACGCCCCGTTGGTGTGGGGCTCGGCGAAGTCGCCGGCCACGATGGGCCCGTCGACCGCGCTGACGATCGCGCTCAGCGGGATGTCGGCCGGGTCGCGTGCGAGGACGTAGCCGCCCCCGACGCCCCGCTTCGAGCGGACCAGGCCGGCGCCCTTCAGGGCCAGCAGGATCTGCTCGAGGTAGGGCTGGGGGAGCCCGGTGCGCTCGGCGATGTCCCGAACCGAGGTCGGGCCCTCCTCGCCGAGGTGCATGGCCAACGAGAGCAGCGCCCGGCTGGCGTAGTCACCCCTCGTCGAGACCTTCACGTCCACATGCTAGTGGTGCTGGTCGACACCGCAGGCCGAAGCACTAGCGTGGTGCGTTCGCGAAAGGACCCCCGTGGGCGACGATCCATCCCAGCCTGAGTCCGGCGCGGGCGCGCCGGTCGCCCCGCTGCTCCCCGACTACGCGGGGCCCTGCGTCTGCAACGTCATGCCGCGCCCTGCTCGAGCCCGCCCGACGTCGCTCCCGTCGTGGTTCCCGCTCGTGCGTCGCCGACGCCGACCAGGTGCTCTTCCTCGTGCTCGACGGGTTCGGGTGGGAGCAGCTCCAGGAGCGGCGGGCCATCGCGCCGAGCCTGGCCGCGATGCAGGGCGACGCCATCCTCACGGTGGCGCCGTCGACCACGGGCACGGCCATGACCTCGATCACCACGGGGCTCACGCCCGGCGAGCACGGGGTGGTCGGCTACCGGGTGGCGGTCGACGGGCGGGTGCTCAACGTGCTGCGCTGGGGCGTCGGCGGGCGCGACGCCAAGGCCTCGATCCCCCCGGACAAGTTCCAGCCGGTCGCCGCGTTCCTCGGCCACCGCCCCGCCGATCGTCACCCGGGCCGACTTCCGCACGAGCGGCTTCACCCTGGCCCACCTCGACGGCGTCCGCTTCAACGGCTACCGGGTGACCTCGACCCTCGTGGCCGAGTCGGCCCGCCTGCTGCGAGCGGGCGAGCCGTTCGTCTACGCCTACTACGAGGGCATCGACAAGGTCGCCCACGAGTACGGCCTCGGCGACCACTACGACGCCGAGCTGGCCTACGTCGACCGGCTGGTCAGCGACCTCACCGCCGCGTTGCCGCGTGACGCCGTGCTCGTGATCACGTCCGACCACGGCCAGTTGCAGGTGGGCGACAACATGATCACGCCGGCCCGCGACGTGCTCGCCGAGGTGTCGTTCCAGTCGGGCGAGGGGCGGTTCCGCTGGCTCCACGCCCGTCCGGGTCGGGCCGACCTGCTGCTCGCCGCGGCCCGCGCCCACCACGAGTCCGACGCGTGGATCCTCAGCCAGGAACAGATGATCGCCGAGGGGTGGTTCGGCCCTCGGGTCACCGATGCGGCCCGCTCACGGCTGGGTGACGTGGCGCTGGTCGCCAAGGGCACGGTGGCGTTCGCCGACCCCGACGACGGCGGCCCGTTCGAGCTGATCTCCCGCCACGGCTCGGTGACCTCGGCCGAGATGCGCGTGCCGCTGTTGGCGCACCGCGCCTGATCGATGGATGATGCGCCCATGCCTGACTCCGACACGCCAGACGACAGCACCCTCGACGAGCAGCCCGCTCCCACGGTCGAGGTGATCCGGCCCGACTTCGTCGACCCCGGCCGCCCGGATGGCCTGAGCGTCGACGGGTCCACCGGCTCCGAGGAGGAGTCGGCCGAGGAGGCGACGGAGTTCGTGTCCGAGCCGGCCAAGGTCATGCGGGTCGGCTCGATGATCAAGCAGCTGCTCGACGAGGTGCGCAACACCCAGCTCGACGAGCCCGGCCGTGAGCGGCTGAAGGCGATCTACGACACGTCGGTGAGCGAGCTCGGCTCGGCCCTGTCACCGGACCTGCGCGACGAGCTCAACCGGCTGGCGCTGCCCTTCGACGGCGAGGACCTGCCGAGCGAGGTCGAGCTCCGGCTGGCCCAGGCCCAGCTCGTCGGCTGGCTCGAGGGGCTGTTCCACGGCATCCAGGCCACGCTGTTCGCCCAGCAGATGGCGGCCCGCCAGCAGCTCGAGAACATGCGCGGGCAGCTCCCGCCCGGCGCCGGCCCCAATGGCGGACCGATCGAGGAGCGTCCCGGCACCTATCTCTAGGACCGGCAGGCCTCTAGGACGTGGCCGGCCCGTGGGCGATCCCGCTGCGGCCCATGGCCGCGAGCGCGGCGGTCGCGGTGGTGGGGCCGAACGTGCGGTTGCCCTCGACGGAGATCTGGCGCGCCTGCTCGAGCTGGCCGGGCTCGAGGCGGCAACGACCGGTGATCGGCTCGACCCCGTAGAGGCGGGCCGAGGTCGCGCCGAGGATCTTGGCCTTGAGCGGCTGCGTAGGGCCGGGTAGCCGAAGCGCTCCTGGAACTCGTCGCTGATCTGGAAGGCGCGGAAGGCCTCGATCTGGTCCTGCGGCGAGCCGTACCAGATCGAGTCGGTGCCCCACACCACGTTGTCCTCGCCGAACTGCACCAGCAGCTTGCCCAGCACGTGGGCGGCCTGGGTCGGGTCGCCCATCACCGTGCGCCAGGTCGATCCCAGCTCGGCGTAGATGTTGCCCCCGGCACCGATGCCGGCTTCGCGTGCCGACGCGATCAGGCGATCGACCCCCGCCGCCGACCGGGCGCTCGACGCACCGTCGTAGGCGACCTCGGTGTGCTCGGCCTCGAACCCCGAGTGGTAGACGACGAACGACAGCTCGGGGTTGGCGGCGGCCGCCGGCCCGACGTCGACCGGGCTGGCGTAGGGGCTGCCACCCGAGAACCCCTTGTGCACGGCCACGATCGGGGGGCCGAGGGTGCGGGCCTGCTCGAGGAACGCCTGGCCGACCTGGGCGCGCCGAGGTCGTGATCGTCGAGGTACCAGCCCGGTCCGCCGGCGTGGCAGTAGACCTTCCACGCCCCGATGCGGTAGCGGGACGCGAGGTCGGCCATGGTGGCCAGAACGCCCTCGAGCGGGCCGTCGCTCGGGTGGGCCTCGCCCTGCATCAGCACGCGGTGGTCGCCGCAGACCCGGTCGGCCAGGTCGATGGTGCGGGCCATGACGTCGGGCGCGAGGGGGTTGCCGGCGAACGGGAGGGCCGAGAGCACGACCATCGACGTGTCGCTCTGGTTGAAGATCAGGTCGAGGAAGCGGTCGGCCGAGTAGCAGTCGTGCGGGTCGTCGGCGCCGCAGCCGGACTGCGGGAAGTCGGGCACCGGCGCGCCGACGTCGTGGCTGTAGTCGAGGAAGTGGCCCTGCACGTCGAACACGAACTCGTCGCCGCCGAGGGCGTCCGTCGCGGCCGCGGGATCGGTGCCGGCCTCGGGCGGCACCGCGAACGTGCCGCCGGGAGCGCCTGAGCCGTCATGGCGGGCCTGGTCGGACGCGCAGGCCGAGAGGATCGTCAGCATCGAGGCCGCGCCCATCGACGAGAGCAGGAACCGGCGCCGCGACATGCCGAGCCGGCGCGCCGCCCCGTCGGCCTCGCCCCGCATCCGTCGAGCGGTCTCGCGCACGAGCGGTGACGCCGGAGGGGGGACGAACTCGCCGTTCGAGCACGGGTGCAGCTTGATCGGCAGGCCGGGATCGACGTCGTCGTCCATGGCCGCGATCGTCGCGCCGTCGGGCCGTTCGCGCGCCGATTCGCGTCCGGCCCGACCCCAGGGAAGCGCCCGAGATCGCGCGCTAGAGTCGGACCTCGCGGAGAATCACACGCGTGTAAGCCGTCCACACCTTGGGGACAACCCTGTGGACGGCTGAAGGCCGAGCCGAAGCAGCGACGAAGGAGCAGGACCGGGTCGATGGCGAACTCGTTCACCCATCTGCACGTGCACACCGAGTTCTCGATGCTCGACGGAGCGGCGCGGGTCGGTGATCTGGTGGCCAAGGCGGCGGCCGACGGGCAACCGGCCGTGGGCATCACCGACCACGGCAACATGTACGGCGTCCTCGACTTCTACCAGGCGTGCCGCAAGCAGGGCGTCAAGCCGATCATCGGCAGCGAGCTCTACATGGCCTACGACCACCGCACCGAGCGGCCGCCCCGTCGGGGCCGCATGGACGACTCGGGCGGCGACGCCGAGGGCGGGCGCAAGGCCTACTACCACCTCACCGCCCTAGCCGAGAACGCTGTCGGCTACAAGAACCTCATCCAGCTCTCGAGCCGGGCCTACCTCGAGGGCTACTACATGAAGCCCAAGGTCGACTGGGAGATCCTCGAGCAGCACGCCGAGGGCATCATCGCCACCACGGGCTGCCTCGGCGGCCAGGTGCTGCAGGCCCTGCTCAACGGCAACCCCGACGACGCGCTGGCCAAGGCGGCCCGGCTGCAGGACATCTTCGGGCGCGACAACCTCTTCGTCGAGCTGCAGGACCACGGCATCCCCGACCAGCACCGCACCAATCCGCAGCTGCTCGAGATCGCCCGCAAGATCCAGGCGCCGCTGCTGGCCACCAACGACAGCCACTACACCCACCGTGAGGACCACGAGGCCCACGACGCGCTGCTGTGCGTGCAGACCGGCGCCCTCATGAGCGACCCCGACCGGTTCAAGTTCTCCGGCGACCAGCACTACCTGAAGACCGCGGACGAGATGCGCCGGCTGTTCGGCGAGGTGCCCGAGGCCTGCGACAACACGCTCTGGATCGCCGAGCGGGCCAACGTCGAGATCGAGTTCGGCAAGCCGCAGCTGCCGAACTTCCCGATCCCGGAGGGCTTCGCCGACGACGCCGCCTACCTCGAGCACCTCACCTTCGCCGGTGCCCGCGAGCGCTGGGGCGACCACATCCCCGACTCGGCCATCGAGCGACTGGCCTTCGAGCTCAAGGTCATCGGCGACATGGGGTTCTCGTCGTACTTCCTCATCGTCTGGGACCTCATCAAGCACGCCCGCGACACCAACATCCGGGTCGGGCCCGGGCCGGGGGAGCGCGGCAGGCTGCGCCGTCGCCTACTGCCTGCGCATCACCGACCTCGACCCCATCAAGTACGACCTGCTGTTCGAGCGCTTCCTGAACCCGTCCCGCATCTCGATGCCCGACATCGACATGGACTTCGACTCCCGCTACCGCGACGAGATGATCCGCTACGCGGCCGAGCGCTACGGCCGCGACCACGTCGCCCAGATCGTCACGTTCTCCACCATCAAGGCCCGGGCCGCGGTGCGCGACGCGGCCCGCGTGCTGGGCTACCCCTACGTCGTGGGCGACAAGGTGGCCAAGGCCATGCCGCCGCTCGTGATGGGCCGGGACACGCCGCTGTACGCCTGCCTCGAGGAGCACCCCAAGTACCTCGACGGCTACAAGATGGCCGTCCGAGCTGCGGGACATGTACAGCACCGATCCCGACGCCAAGTCGGTGATCGACGTGGCCCGCGGCCTCGAGGGCCTGCGCCGCCAGGACGGCATCCACGCCGCCGCGGTGGTGATCACCAAGGAGAAGCTCACCGAGTACCTCCCGATCCAGCGCAAGCCCGAGTCCGGTCAGGACCCGGAGGAGGCGCCGGTCGTCACCCAGTACGAGATGCACGGGGTCGAGGACCTCGGCCTGCTCAAGATGGACTTCCTCGGCCTGCGCAACCTCGACGTCATCTCCGACACCGTCGAGCTGATCCGCGAGGCCAGGGGGATCGACCTCGACATCGACAACGTCGCACTCGATGACGAGAAGACCTACGAGCTGCTGCGGGCGGGCGACTCCATCGGGGTGTTCCAGCTCGAGGGTGGGGCCATGCGCACCCTCATGCGCTCGTTGGCCCCCACGAGCTTCGAGGACGTCGCGGCGTTGGTCGCGCTGTACCGCCCGGGTCCCATGGCGGCCAACATGCACAACGACTACGCGGATCGCAAGAACGGCCGCAAGCCCATCGAGTACCTGCATCCCGATGCCGAGGAGATCCTGGGCAGCACCTACGGGCTCTGCATCTACCAGGAGGCCGTGATGCGGCTCGCCCAGCGCTTCGCTGGGTACTCGCTGGCTGAGGCGGACAACCTCCGGAAGGCCTGCTTGCCTGCTGGCACTCGGATCCTGACCAAGGCGCGGGGCTACGTGCCGATCGAGAAGGTCATGGGCCTGCGCGACCGCCGGGTGCAGACCATCGACACGACGTCGGCTACCACGCGCTTCGACGAGGTCGACGACGTGTGGTCTGTGGGCCGCAAGACCGTCTTCCGCCTGACCACGTCCACGGGGTATCGCATCGAGGCCACCGCCAACCACCCGTTGCTGAGGGAGGGCGAGTGGCGCGAGCTCGGACAGATCCAACCAGGAGACTTGGTCGGGGTGGCCGGACGCACCCGCACGAACGGTGGATCGAAGGTCGCCGACCACGAGATCGACCTGGCTGCGCTGCTCATCTCCGAGGGCTACACCCCTGACCTGCGGAACGGTCCGTCCAGGAACGCGCATTTCTGCAACACCGATCCCGATCTGCTGGCGGCGTTCCGATCGGCCTACGAGGTCCAGTTCGGGCGGGCGCACCAACGCGTGTCCTCGCATGCGGGCGTGACGCGCCTGCACCTGACCCGTGCGGAGCTCCTCGAGCTCGAGCCGCTGCTCGGGTCACTCGGACTCGCTGAGGACAAGGTCATCATCGATCGGCTCGTGAATGCGCCAGCGGCCAAGGTCGCCCGGTTCCTCGGGCTCTACTTCTGTGCCGACGGCTGGGCCGACCGCTCCGGGGCGCACTTCGCGTCGAAGAGCGCTGCGATCGTGCGAGCGCTGAAACGCATGCTGCTCCGCTTCGGCATCGTGGCCAACATCACGCAGCGCCAGATCGACGGACACGGCACGCACTACACGCTCTCCATCGCCGACAAGGGCCGCGCGCGGCGACTCGTGCGACTGATCGAACCGCATCTGACCGCGATCAAGCGCGCCAAGGTCGACCGTTGGGTGTCGGAGAGGTGTGACGGCTGGTCCAGCGCCACCAACGTCGGCATCCCGGTCTCGTTCCTCGCCGAGGAGCTCGAACGGCGAGCCGCAGTGACCGGACGGACCAGGCGGTCTCTCGGAGTCGACACGGGTGGATACACCTCGTGCAAGGTCCTTCATCCGGTCACGCTCGACGGCCTGCTCTACTCCGAGCGACTCGAGGATCTGCGCACGGGCGACCTGATCTGGGACACCGTCGTGTCGATCGAGGAGGTCGGTGAGCGAGAGTGCTTCGACTTCCGGATGAGCGACCCCGATCGGCCCTACGCCGTGGTCGAGGACTTCCTCGTGCACAACTGCGGCAAGAAGGACCGCGTGCTGATCCAGAAGGAGCGCGAGAAGTTCGAGGCCGGGTGCGACACGCAGGGCTACGGCCGCGAGCTGGGCAAGGCGTGGTTCGACATCATCGAGCCGTTCGCCGACTACGCGTTCAACAAGAGCCACAGCTACGGGTACGGGTTCGTCGCGTACCAGACCGCCTACCTCAAGGCGAACTACCCGGTGGAGTACTTCGCGGCCCTGCTGACCAGCGTGAAGACCAACCTCGACAAGGCCGCGGTCTACCTCAACGAGTGCCGCCAGATGGGCATCGCCGTGCTGGTGCCCGACGTCAACGTCTCGATGAGCGACTTCGTGGCGGTGGCCGGCGACGGGTCCGACGGGCCGGGCGGGAGCGGTTCGATCCCGTTCGGGCTGTCGGCGGTGCGCAACGTGGGCGAGGGCCTGGTGTCGCTCATCGTCAGCGAGCGCGACGCCAACGGGCCGTTCTCCGACTTCTACGACTTCTGCGATCGGGTCGACCTCTCGGTGCTCAACAAGCGCACCATCGAGTCGCTCATCAAGGCCGGCGGCTTCGACTCGATGGGCCATCCCCGCCAGGGCCTGCTGATGTCCTACGAGGAGATCCTCGACACGACGGTGGCTCGACGGCGCAAGGAGGCCGAGGGCCAGTTCGATCTGTTCTCGATGATCGACGAGCCATCGGCGGCCGACTCGTCGTCGAGCAGCCAGGAGACGCGCCGGGCCATCGAGCAGGTCGAGTTCGAGAAGAAGGTGCGGCTCGGGTTCGAGAAGGAGATGCTCGGCCTCTACGTGAGCGATCACCCCCTCATGGGGGCGGAGGCGTCGCTGCGGCGGCGCACCGAGTGCTCGATCGCCGAGCTCGAGGGCGTCGAGGACGGCAACATGCGGGTGGTCGGTGGGCTGGTCACGTCGCTGCAGCGCAAGTGGACGAAGAAGGGCGACCTCATGGCCGTCTTCATCCTCGAGGACCTGCAGGCGTCGATCGAGGTCATGGTCTTCCCCAAGACGATGCAGCAGTACGGGCACCTGCTCAACGACGACGCGATCGTCTGCGTCAAGGCTCGCGTCGACGGCCGCGACGACCAGCCCAAGCTGATGGCCATGGAGATCCAGGTCTTCGAGCCGATCACCGACGGCGCTCCGCCGGTGCGCATCAAGGTGTCGCCCAACGCCCTGAGCGAGCACCTGCTCGGCGGCCTGAAGGGCCTGCTGCGGGAGCACCCGGGCGAGTCGCAGGTGTTCCTGCACCTCGGCGAGCGCCAGATCGTGCGGCTCCCCGACGAGTTCAATGTCGACGCCTCGACCGGCCTCGTGGCCGAGCTGCGGGTGCTGTTGGGACCCGACGCGATCGCGGCCTGAGCGGTCGTCGCGGGCGACGATCGTGGCGCGAGTTGCACAATCTCGCCGCGACCGCTGGACTAGAGGGGTCCGTTCCGTGGGCTTCTCAGGTCTGATCACCGGCTCCGGTCGGCACGCAGGCCCGAGTCCGATGCATACCGCCGGGGGCTTTTGAGCGCATGGCAATCGAGATCGAGACCAAGGACTGCACGTCGCTGAGCGACGCGGAGCTGGCCGAGATGGCAGACATGTGTGCCGACGGGCCCGCTCGTTTCGAGGTGGGGCTGCTCTCCAAGCAGACCGAGGCCTGGGTGCTCGTGACGCTCGTGCGTGACGGCCGCTCGCTCAAGGGCTTCGCCTTCTCCACCCTCGAGCGCATCGGTGGCACGCCCAGCGTGCTCATCGGGCTGGCGTCGATCCGCCGCACCTCCAAGCGTGACTCGGTGCTGCGGGCGATGATGACCGAGCAGTTCCGCCGGGCCGTGCTGGCCTTCCCCGACGAGGACGTGCTGGTCGGCAGCCGCTTCACCAACGCCGGTGGGTTCGAGGCGTTCAAGTCGCTCGAGGACATCGTCCCCCGTCCCGGCCACATGGCCACGGGCGAGGAGCGGGCCTGGGGCCGCCGCCTGGCCAAGCGCTTCGGCGTCGAGAACGGCGGCTACGACGACCGCCAGCTTCGTGGCCACGGGCGACGGCGTCTTCCCGCTGGCCCTCGACCACGAGAGCCTCAAGCCCGACAATCACGACCCCGAGGTCGTCGCCCTGTTCGAGGTCGACTCGGCCCGGGGCGACTCGCTCATCGCCTTCGGCTGGGCCATGGCCGAGCAGCTCGCCAAGCTGAGCTGATCCCGCCCTCGTGCAGCTGGAGGATGCGATCCGCCGCCGGCGGATGGTGCGGTCCTTCCACGACCGCCCGCTGCCGCCGGGGACGCTCGACCACATCCTCGAGCTGGGGCTGCACGCCCCGTCGGCCGGCTTCAGCCAGGGCTGGGCGTTCGTGGTGCTGGAGGGCCCGACCGAGACCGGCCGCTACTGGGACATCACCCTGCCGCCCGAGCGACGCGAGCGGCGTTCCCGTGGCCCGGCCTGCTGGCCGCGCCGGCGCTGATCATCCCGCTGGCCCACGCCCAGACCTACGTCGACCGCTACGCCGAGCCGGACAAGGCGGCGGCCGGCCTGGGCGCCTCGGCCGACGACTGGCCGGTGCCGTACTGGCTGGTCGACACGGCCATGAGCTCGATGCTCATGCTGCTCGGCGGCGGTCGACGCCGACCTGGGCGCGTTGTTCTTCGGCATCTTCGACCACGAGGACCGCGCTCATGGCCGAGCTGGGCGTGCCCGACGGCTACCAGCCGATCGGCACCATCGCCGTCGGCTACCCGGCCGACGACCGCCCGAGCGGGTCGGTCGCACGGGGTCGCAAGCCGCTCGACGACGTCGTGCACCGGGGTCGCTGGTGAACGACGCGCCGCTCGACACCGACCTCGACACTCCTGGTCAGGCCGGGTGCTCGGCGAGCTGGGCGTCGACCCACTGCTCGACATCGGGCAACGATGCGGCCACGACGCCCAGATGGTCAGTCCCGGGGTAGGTGAGGTAGGTGATGTTGGTCGCTCCGTTGGTCTGGAGCGCCTGCACCAGGGTGTTGGTGGTGCTCGGGATGGTCCCGAAGTCGGAGAGACCCTGTGCGATCAGGATCGGGAGGTTGCCGAGGTGGAGGGTGCCAGGCTCGTTGGCGTCGAAGGCGGCAAGCAGGGGTTGCAGGTCGGCGAGCGGCTGGAAGGTATCGACCGAACGCCTTCCCGACCAGGCCGCGACCACCGCGGGCTGGCACACCTGGTCGACCTGGGCGTACAGGGCGAGCGCTGACGGGGTGAGCAGCAGATCGGGCCGCACGTCGGGGTAGGCCGCGGCGGCGCCGTAGAGCTCCATCGCGAAGTTGCCGTCGATCAGCGGCACGTCCGGGTAGGCCGTCCAGATCCGCAGGCGGGCTGCGAAGGCCGTGTACGGCGCCATGGCGACGGTGCCGACGAGGACGAGCTCGGGCGCCCGGCGGGCGGCTGCGTCGCCCGTGAAGAAGATGCCCTGACCGCCGCGTGAATGCCCCATCGCCACCCAGCGGTTCCCGACACGGGCGTCGAGGTTGCGGGCGGCCCGCACGCTGTCGATCACGCTGCGGGCCATCGACTCCCCGATGGCGTTGGGGTAGGGCCCGGGGGTGCCGAGGCCCTCATAGTCGGTCCGCACCACCACGAAGCCACGTTCGACCCACTGGGCGAGGGTCGGGTCACCCGCCGAGGCCGTGTCCTGGAGCGACCACGCACACGAGTCGGCAAGACCCGTGTCCTCAGGGGCATAGGCGATCACCGGCCAGCCGCCCTCGGGGGGCTGACCCAGGGGGATCGACACCATGCCCGACTCGGCTTCGTCGGAGCCGTCGGGAACGGAGGTCGAGTGGTAGAGGACCAGGGTGTTCGTGGCGTAGGGCAGGGCGTGGGTGCCGGTCAGCGGACGGGCCCAGATGATGTCGCCGGGCGCCCCCGACGGGAGAGGCGAGGGTGGCGTGTAGAAGGCCAGGCCGGCGGGGTTCGGCCAGACCGGGCCGGACTCCATGGCGGGGCCACGTCCGTTGCCGTTGAACGCTCGGATCCAGAACGTGTAGCTCCGCCCGTTGGTGAGACCCGTGGCGGTGAAGGTGAACTCGTCGCCCGTCCTGTCGAACACGATCTCCCTGTTGTCGTAGCCGATGACGTAGCCGGTCGGGGCAGGACTTCTGTTCGGCGTAGGCGCGCTCCAGGTCAGGTCCACGGAGCGGTCGCCGGCGGTCGCGGTCAGCGCCCGGGGCACACCCGGGATCAGCAGATCGCAGCCGCTCACGATGGCGAGCATGGCCAGCACGGCCAAGGCCGTGGCCACCGCTGGGATGCGAAGTCGTTTCGTGCTCGACGTCGAGGTCATGGCAGGGACCTCCGATCAGCTCGGTCCGCCGCGCCCGACGATCCGGCTTGCCAGGCCCTCGCCCCGGACGACTTCTCTGGATTGCCGTCATCGTCCGCTCGTCGCCTCGGCGCCGACAGTGCCGTTGGACCATTCACCGTCGGTGCGCAGGCGGTCACGACGCGGCCCCCGTTGGGCACGAGGTCGAGGCCCGGTTCGGCCGTCAGTCGCCGAGTTGGGCGGTGAGCTCGGCGGCGGTGCCGACCGGGCGCTGGCAGGCGAAGTTGCGGCACACGTAGGCCTGGCCGGCGCCGACGGGCCCGGCGTCGCGGTCGTCCCACAGGGGTGAGGGGTAGGGCTCGCCCCAGGCCAGCACGGTGTTCGGGCGGTAGCGGCCGGCGACGGCGCGCACCAGGTCGGGCCGGTCGCCGACGACGGCGATCTCGGTGGTGCCGCTGTTCCAGAGATCGAGGGCGGCGAGCAGGTGGCCGAAGGCCAGGGGGTGACGGGTCGCCGGCTCGGACAGCAGGCGGAGGATGGCCCCGGCCCGCTCGGTGTAGCCCTCGTCACCGGTGAGGCCGCCGAGCCGGAGCAGCCCGACCGCCGCCAGGCTGTTGGCCGACGGGGTGGCGTTGTCCATCAGGTCCTTCGGCCGGGTCACGAGGGTCTCGGCGTCGCGGCCGGTGGTGAACACGCCGCCGTGCTCGTCGTCCCAGAACAGGTCGACCAGGTCGTCGGCCACCCGTCGGGCCTCGTCGACCCAGCGCGCCTCGCCGGTGGCCTCGGCCAGCCGGGTGAAGGCGTCGAGCAGGGCGCCGTAGTCGGCCGCGTAGGCCAGGTGCTGGGCCCGGCCGCCGTGCCCGCCGGCGCGATCGCTCGCGTCGGCGCCGGCCTGCCACGAGCGCAGCCACCTCCCGTCCTCTCGGCGGAGGTGCTCGAGCAGGAACTCCGCCGTCTGCCACCGCGTCGACCAGCCACCCGTGGTTGCCGGTGGCGTGCGCGGCCTCGGCCAGGGTGGCCAGCATCAGGCCGTTCCACTCGGTGAGGACCTTGTCGTCGAGCCCGGGGCGGGGCCGCCCCTCGCGCTCGTCGAACAGCTCGCGGCGGGCCCGCTCGACGTCGGCCGGGCGGATCAGGTCGCCCCGCACCGGCCGGTGCAGGATCGAGCGCCCCTCGAAGTTGCCGCCCTCGGTGACGCCCCACCACTCGGCGGCCACGTCGACCAGCGGGCCGACGGTCTCCTCGATCTCGGCGAGGGTCCAGGTGTAGAAGCGGCCCTCCTCGGGGTGGCCGTCGGGGTCGAGCGAGTCGGCGTCCTCGGCCGAGAAGAAGCCGCCGCCCCGGTGGCGCAGGTCGCGCATGACGTACTCGATGGTCTCGTCGAGCACCTGGCGGTAGCGCGCCTCGCCGGTGACCTGCCAGGCGTGGAGGTAGACGCGGGCCAGCAGGGCCTGGTCGTAGAGCATCTTCTCGAAGTGCGGCACGAGCCACTGACCGTCGACGGAGTACCGGGCGAAGGCGCCCCCGACGTGGTCGTAGATGCCGCCCGAGGCCATGGCGTCGAGCGAGGTGGTGACCATGGCCAGCGTCTCGGGGGACCCGTTGTGCGCGTGGGCCCGCAGCAGGAACTCGAGGCTCATGGTCTGCGGGAACTTCGGCGCCTGCCCGAACCCGCCCCACGCCGGGTCGAACTGGCCGGCGAGGCTCGCATAGGTGCCGTCGAGCACGTCAGGGCCCGGGATGTCGTCGCGGGTGGGGAGCTGGCCGCCCCGCCTGATCGACTCGGTGAGGTCGTCGGCCTGGGACACCAGGTCGTCACGTCGGGTGCGCCACACGTCGTCGATGCGGCGCAGCAGGTCGGTGAAGCTCAGCATGTTGCCGCGTGCCGTCTTGGGGAAGTAGGTGCCGCCGAAGAACGGTCGGCCGTCGGGCATGAGGAACACGGTCATCGGCCAGCCGCCCTGGCCGGTCATGGCCTGCACCGCCTCCATGTAGATCGCGTCGACGTCGGGCCGCTCCTCGCGGTCGACCTTCACGCTGACGACCAGCTCGTTCATGAGCGCCGCGGTGTCGGTCGTCCTCGAACGACTCGTGGGCCATCACGTGGCACCAGTGGCAGGCCGAGTAGCCGATCGACAGCAGGATGGGCTTGTCCGCCCGGCGGGCCGCCTCGAACGCCTCCTCGCCCCACGGGTACCAGTCGACCGGGTTGTCGGCGTGCTGGCGCAGGTACGGCGACGTCTCGTCCGCGAGGCGGTTCATGCCTGGTCAAGCTAGTGGCGCTCCCCGGGTCTGGTGCAGGGTCGTAGAGTCCGCCGGATGGATCTGCGAATCGACGGGAAGGTCGCGCTGGTCACCGGCGCGTCACGGGGGATCGGCAGGGCCATCGCGGCCGAGCTGGCGGCCAACGGGGCCGCGGTGATGCTCTCGTCGCGCAAGATCGACGACCTCGAGGCAGCGGCGGCGGAGATCCGGTCGAGCTGCGGGGCCGACGTCGACGTGTTCGCGGCCAACGCCGGCGAGCCCGACCAGGCGGAGGCCTGCGTGGCCGCCACCATGGCCCGGTTCGGGCGCGTCGACATCCTCGTCAACAACGCCGCCACCAACCCCTACATGGGCCCGGTGATGGGCATCGACACCGGACGCTTCGACAAGACCGTGGCGGTCAACTGGCGGGGCCCCCTGGTGTGGAGCCAGGCCGCGTGGCGAGCCTCGATGCAGGAGCACGGCGGGGTGATCATCAACATCGCGTCGATCGGCGGGCTGTCGGCCGAGCCGTCGATCGGCATCTACAACGGCACCAAGGCGGCGATCATGCACCTCACCCGCACGATGGCGCTCGAGCTGTCGCCCGGCGTGCGGGTGCTCGGCATCGCGCCCGGCCTGGTGAAGACCGACATGGCCAAGGCGCTGTGGGAGCCCAACGAGGAGGCCATGGCCCGCCACACGCCGGTCGGCCGTCTCGGCGAGCCCGCCGACATCGCCAACGTGGCCGCCTTCCTGTGCAGCGACGCGGCGTCGTGGATGACCGGCACGACCGTCGTCGTCGACGGCGGCGCCACCCTGCGGGGCTGATCAGCCGGGGTCCGACTCGATCGAGCTGATCCCGGGCACGGTGGCGTCGGCATCGAGCCGGGCCCGCGCCGCGTCGTCGTGGTCGAGCTGGGCGAGCCAGAAGTCGGTGCTGGTGGTCTCGACGACGTCGTCCCAGGGGCTTTCGGTGTCCTCGTAGGGCGGCGAGTGGGGGGCGCCCTGCAGGGTGACGAACCACTTGGGGGGTGAGAGCTTGGCGTAGGTGTCGACGTCGAGCTGGTACGCCAGCAGCTGGTCGGCGTCGCCGTGGAAGATGAGCACCGGGGTCGAGGTGCCATAGTCCATCCGATCGGCGTCGACCAGCACCACGCCCGCCATCACCACCGCGGCGTCGATGCGGGGATCGCGACAGCACGCGTCGAAGGTCACCGCGTAGGTCGTGGCCGCGCCGAGCGAGTGCCCCGACACCCCGATGCGATCGGGGTCGATGCGCGAGTACAGCGCCGACCCGGGATCGTCGTCGGCCGCGATGAGCCGGTCGAGCACGAACGAGACGTCACCGGGCTGGTTCTCCACGTCGGCGAAGTTGGCGGCGCCGCCCGGCACCGTCGAGTTGGTCAGCGGGAAGGCCGGGAGCGCCACGACGAACCCGGCACGGGCCCAGCGCTCGGCCAGGTCGCTGTGACGGGCCGGGCTGCCCGTGAGGCCGTGGCCGAACACGATGAGGGGGAACCGGTGGTCGGCGCTCACCTCGGCGTCGGGGAAGAACACCGTGGTCTCGAGGGTGCGGGACCTCCGGGCGGGCGTCTGCGCCCCTGCAGTCGTGGGCCGTGACCGGTCGGTCAGGGTGAGGTGGGCGAGCGACACCGGGTAGGGCGGGCCGGCCGGCGACACCGGTGACGTCGACGACGAGCTGTCGCATGCGCCGAGCCCGAGCGCCACCGCGACGACCAGCGCCAGCACCGGCCCGGTGGCCGCCAGGCGCCTCATCCGCTCAGCTCGTCGCCCTCGTCGGTCGCCACCGGCAGATCATGCACCAGCTCGTCAGAGAGCGTGGCGCTCGACCTTGCCGAGCAACGTGCGGGGCAGCCGCTCGACCAGGACCAACTCGCGTGGCGCGGCGAACGCCGGCAGCTCCTGCTTCACGTGGTCGCGCAGCTGCTGGAGCGACGGGGGCGCAGCCTGATCGGCGGGCACGACGAGAGCGACGACCCGCTCGCCCCAGTCGGGGTCGGCCCGACCGACGACCGCAACCTCGACCACGTCGGCCTGGGTGGCGAGCACCCGCTCGACCGCGGTGGGCCAGACGTTCTCCCCGCCGGTGATGATCAGCTCGCCGCGGCGACCGTGCACGACGAGCCGGCCCTCGTCGTCCCACTCGCCGGCATCGTTGGTGGGCAGCCACCCGTCGGGTGTGCGGGGGTCGGTGCCGTCGCGGTAGGCCCGCATGACCATGGGCCCCCGCACCTGGATCTCGCCGTCGACGATGCGGACCTCGGCGCCGTCGAGCGGGACGCCGTCGTAGACGAAGGCACTGCCGGTCTCGGTCATCCCGTAGCTGATGACGGCGTTGGGCGGGACCACCTTGGGCGGCGCCGAGCCGCCCACGACCAGCTTGCGGAAGCGGGCCGGGTCGATGCGGGCCAGCGCGGTGGGCACGACCGTGGTGAGCGTGGCGCCACGCGCCGCCGCGTCCATGACCGCGTCGGCGTCGAAGCCGTCGTGCACCTCGAGCGGGGTGCCCGTGTGCAGGGCCCGGCAGACCACCGACAGCCCGGCCACGTGGGCCAGCGGCAGGCAGCAGAGCCAGCGGTCGCGGGCGGGGTCGACCTCGAGCCGACTCGACGTCGCCGCGGCGGAGGCGGCCACGGACGCATGCGTGTGCACCACGCCCTTGGGCGTGCCGGTCGAGCCGCTGGTGGGCACGACCAGGGCGTCGCCCTCCTCGATCGGCAGGGCGCCCGGTCGCGGGTGCTCGTCACCGGCCGCGTCGACGAGCCGGGCCGGCCGCATGAGGTCGAGGAGCCGCTCCACGGCCGGCGCCGGGAGGCGGGGATCGAGAGGCAGCATGGCGTCGCCGTCGTCCCAGATGCGTTGGATCGCCTGCACGAAGGCCGGGCCGCCCGGGATGGCCACCGCTACCAGGTCTCGCACGCGGGACAACCTACCGGGCAGACTTCCCGGCGTGACCGACACCACCATCCGACCCGCAGCCGACTGGCAGGCTTCCGGCGACTACCGCGACATCCGCTACGAGACGGCGGAGGGCATCGCCAAGATCACGATCTGCCGACCCGAGGTGCGCAACGCGTTCCGCCCCCAGACCCTCTTCGAGCTGTCGAAGGCGTTCGACGTGGCCCGCGACGACGACAAGATCGGGGTGATCATCCTCACCGGTGAGGGCGATCTCGCCTTCTGCTCCGGCGGCGACCAGCGCATCCGCGGCGACGACGGCTACATCGGCGACGACGAGGTCGCCCAGAAGGGCATCGGTCGACTCAACGTGCTCGACCTGCAGATCCAGATCCGGCGCACGCCCAAGCCGGTCGTGGCCATGATCGCCGGCTACGCCATCGGTGGGGGCCACGTGCTGCACGTCGTGTGCGACCTCTCGATCGCGGCCGACAACGCCCGGTTCGGCCAGACCGGCCCCAAGGTCGGCTCGTTCGACGGCGGCTACGGCTCGGGTCTGCTGGCCGCGAACATCGGCCAGAAGAAGGCTCGGGAGATCTGGTTCCTCTGCCGCCAGTACGACGCCCAGCAGGCCCTCGACATGGGCCTGGTGAACACGGTGGTGCCGCTCGCCGAGCTCGAGGAGGAGACGGTGCAGTGGTGCCGGGAGATGCTGACGATGTCGCCGCTCGCCCTCCGCATGGTCAAGGCCTCGATGAACGCGGCCGACGACGGCCTGGCCGGCATCCAGCAGCTCGCCGGTGACGCCACCCTGCTCTTCTACATGTCAGAGGAGGCCCAGGAGGGCCGCAACGCCTACGTCGAGAAGCGCCGGCCCGACTTCGACCAGTTCCCCAAGCGCCCGTGAACCAGCCGGCACCGAGGCCGGTGCCGACCGGGTGGAGGCTGTGGCTGGCCGGCGCCCGTCCGCGCACGCTCCCGGCGGCCGTCGTGCCGGTGATCGTCGGCACCGCCGTCGCCGCGGGCATGGGTGACAGCGCCCACGGCCTGAAGGGGATCATCATCTGGCGGGCGGTGGCGGCGATGGTCGTGGCGCTGTTCATCCAGGTCGGCACCAACTTCGCCAACGACTACAGCGACGGCGTCAAGGGCACCGACAACGAGACGCGGGTCGGGCCGGTCCGCCTGGTCGGCTCGGGGCTGAAGTCGCCCGGCGCGGTGAAGAAGGCGGCCCTGGCGTCGTTCGGGGTGGCCGCGGTGGCGGGACTCGCCCTGGCCGCGGCGACCACCTGGTGGCTCCTGCTCGTCGGCGCGGTGTGCTTCGCCGCCGGGTGGCTCTACACCGGAGGCCCGAAGCCCTACGGCTACTACGGGTTCGGTGAGCTGTTCGTGTTCGTGTTCTTCGGGCTGGTCGCCACCATCGGCTCGACGTTCGTGCAGCTCGAGTGGGTGCCCTGGCTCTCCGTGGTGTGCGGCGTCGCCGTCGGAGCGCTGGCCACCGCGCTGCTGGTCATCAACAACCTCCGCGACATCCCGACCGACACCGTCGCCGGCAAGAAGACGCTCGCCGTCCGCATCGGCGACCAGCGCACCCGCATCCTCTACATCGTGCTCATGGTCGCGCCCTACCTGTGCCTGCCGTTCATCGCCGGCCTCGGCGACCGGCCGGTCTCGGTTGCCGCCTTCGCCGCCATCTTCGTGGCCCAGCGCCCGGTGATCACCGTGCTGTCGGGCGCCCGGGGTCCCGCCCTCATCCCGGTGCTCGGCCGCACCGGCCAGGTGCAGCTGGTGTTCGGCGTGCTGCTCGCCGCCGGCCTCTTCATCTCCGGCTGAGCCAGGGGATGAGCACGTCGAGGAAGCGGTCGGGCTGCTCGAGGTGGACGGTGTGGCCGGCGCCCTCGACGACGGCGAGCTCGGCGTTCGGGCCGATGCCCTCGACCATGCGGCGGCCGAGGGTCGTGAACTTCGGGTCGTCGGCGCCCGTGACGACCAGGACGGGCACGGTCAGCTCGGGTAGGTGGTCCCACAGGGGGAGCTGCGTGCCGGTGCCGGCGAGCCGCAGGCTCGAGGCCAGCCCGACCGCGGTGTTCGTCTCGCGGGCGGCCCGATGGGCTCGCTCGGGCGCGAGGCCCGCGAAGAGCGGCAGATCCAACCACTCGTCGAGGAAGGCGGGCACGCCGATCTCCAGGAGGTGGTCGGCGAGGGCCTCGTCGGAGGCCCGGCGTGCGGCCCGCTCGTCGTCGCTGTCGAGGCCGGCCGTGCCGCTGATCAGCACGAGCCGCTCGACCGCGTCGGGACGGGCGAGCGCGGCGTGGAGGCAGAACCGGGCGCCCATCGAGTAGCCGACGTAGGTGCCGGGCCCGCCCTGGTCGGCGATCCAACGCCCTCCCGTGACGAGGTCCAGCTCGACCTCGGCTGCCGCTCCGTGCCCGGGAGCGTCGAGCGCCAGGACGTCGTGGTCGCGGCCCAGCGCGTCGTCGATCGGGGACCAGCACGCCGAGGTCTGGGTGAAGCCGTGCACCAGCACGACTCGGCGGTTCGGCGCAGGTCGCTTGGGGTCCATGACGGGACCAAACGTAGGCTGGCGGCCGTGCCCGAGACGACCGCCGCCACGTTCTGCGCCACGCTCGTCGACGAGTGGGTGCGGGCCGGCATGACCGACGCGGTGATCGCGCCGGGGTCGAGGTCCACGCCGATGGCCCTCGCTCTCGAGGCGGACGGACGACTTCGGCTGCACGTCCACCACGACGAGCGATCGGCCTCGTTCATGGCCCTCGGCCTCGGCCTGGCCTCGGGTCGCCCGGCGCTGGTGCTCACCACCAGCGGCACCGCCGCCGTCGAGCTGCACGCCGCGGTCGTCGAGGCCCACGAGGCCAAGGTGCCGCTCGTCGTGTGCACCGCCGATCGACCACCGGAGCTGCACGGGGTGGGTGCGCCGCAGACGGTCGATCAACAGCACCTCTACGGCACCTCGGTGCGGCTCTTCGTCGACCCCGGCGTCCCCGACCCGTCGAGCTCGTCCTCGTGGCGCTCGATCGCCTCCGAGACCTATCGCCGCTCCGTCGACCGGCCACCCGGTCCGGTGCACCTCAACCTCCCGTTCCGCGATCCGCTCGTCGGGTCGGCCGGGGCGCTGCCTCCCGGTCGCAGCGACGGCGCCCCGTGGCACCGGCCGGTCGTCCGCACCGACGCCCTGCCGGTGGAGAGCCTCGACGCCCTCGACCTGCCCGGCACCCGCGGCGTGATCGTGGCCGGCGGCGGCATCGACGACGCCGACGGCGTGCACGAGCTGTCCCAGGCCCTCGGCTGGCCGGTGCTGGCCGATCCCCGGAGCGGGGCACGGGTGCCGGCGGCCTACACGGTGAGCCACTTCGACGAGATCCTGCGGGTGCCGCGACTGGCGAAGCTGCTCCGCCCCGAGGTGGTGGTCCGGCTGGGCTCGCTGCCGGCCTCGAAGGTGCTGGGCCAGTGGTTGGCCGGGCTCGAGGCCTGGCAGGTCGGCATCGAGCACGACGGCACCCGATACGACCCCGACCGCTGCCTCGACGGGCTCATCGTGGCGCCGCCGGGAGCGGCCGCGGCCGAGCTGGCCCGATCGGTGGCCGACCCGTCGCACGACGCGCCGGAGCTCGACATCGACGAGGACCTCCAGAGCGGGTCGAGCGAGGGGTGGGCCGGGCTCTGGGCCCACGCCGACGCCGTCGCCGCCGAGGCCATCGCCACGGTGCTGGCGGGCCACGGCGAGCCGACCGAGCCCGCGGTCGCCCGCGACGTGGTTCGGGCCCTGCCCGACGGCGCCGCGCTCGTGGTGTCGTCGTCCATGCCGATCCGCGACGTCGAGTGGTACGCGGCCCCCACCGCCGGGCTGCAGGTGCTGGCCAACCGGGGGGCCAACGGCATCGACGGCATCGTGTCCACCGCCGTCGGCGTGGCCCTGGCCCGACGGCAGCCAGGGCAGCCCCGCCGACCCACGGCGCTGTTGATCGGCGACGTCGCCTTCCTGCACGACACCAACGGCCTGCTCGGCGCTGCCCGCCGGGGCATCGACCTCACCATCGTCCTGGTCGACAACGACGGCGGCGGCATCTTCTCGTTCCTGCCCCAGGCCGACACCCTCGACCATCCCGAGTTCGAGCACCTCTACGGCACGCCCCACGGCGTCGACCTCCCTGCCTTGATCGCGGCCCACGGCGTGAGCTGCCGGGTCATCGAGCGGCAGCTCGACGTGGCCCCGGCCGTGGTCGCGGCCACCCGGGCCGGCGGCGTGCACGTCATCCTGGTGCGCACCGATCGGCAGGCCAACGTCGTCGTCCACGACGAGATCCACACCGCCGTCGCCAACGCCCTCTCCTGAACGGGGGGCGTGAGGGGCTCAGGGCTGCACGATGGCGTTGAGCACGGCCTGGAACTTGGCTCGGGTCTCGGCCAGCTCGAGCGCCGGATCGGAGTCGGCCACCACGCCGACGCCGGCGAACACTCGCGCCGTGGTGCCGTCGATCTCGGCGCTGCGGATGCCGACCGCCCACTCGCCGTTGCCGCGCGCGTCGACCCACCCGACGGGACCGGCGTAGCGGCCGCGGTCGATGCCCTCGTAGCGACCGATCAGCTCGAGCGCGGCGGCGCGGGGCGAGCCGTTGACCGCGGGAGTCGGGTGCAGCGCCCGCATCAGCTCGAGGGCCGAGGCCGGCGGGCTCGACAGGCGACCCTCGACGAGGGTGGCGAGGTGCTGCACGTTGGCCATGGCCACGATCGAGGGCTCGGCCTCCTCGTCGAGGTACGAGCACCACGGCAGCAGCGTGTCGTGCACCATGTCGATGGTGTAGCGGTGCTCGACCTGGTCCTTGGCCGAGGCCAGCAGGTTGGCCGCCAGCCGGGCGTCAGTCGTGGGATCGGCGCTGCGGGGGGCGGTGCCGGCCATCGGGTGCGATCGAACGAGGTCACCGGTGCGGGCCACGAGCAGCTCGGGGCTGGCGCCGATGAAGCCGTCCACCCCGAACACCATGCACGAGGGGTAGGAGCGGCGCAGCGCCCGCAGCACGTCGGTGCGCCGGACCGGCCGGTCGGTCTCGACGATGACCTCACGGGCCAGCACGACCTTCCTGGCCGTCCCGGCCCGCAGCTCGTCGCGGGCGGAGGCCAGGGCCTCGCACCAGTCGTCGGCCGGCCGTGGGCTGGTGATCGTGAAGCTGGCCGCGGCGGGCCCGGCGCCCGGATCGCCGCCGGCGTGGCGAGCGGCGAGCGCCTCGTCGAGCAGGTCCTGGGGCTCGCGCCCGAACGACGGGTGGTCGGGCGACGACACGGTGGTGACCCAACGGGTGCCGTCATCGCCGCGGCCGATCAGCAGGTCGGGCACCACCAGCGATCCGTCGAGCGCCGGGTCGAAGGGCAGGGCGCCGATGGCGACGGGGCCGGTGCCGGGGAGACCGAGGTCGTCGTCGATCTCGATCGTCGCCAGCACGGCGTGGGCGCTCTCGGCCGAGGCGGTCGGGTCACCCGCCGTCACCGGCACGACGAGGGCGGTGCCCCGGCCGGCGAACCCGGAGCGTCCCCGCTGCCACAGCAGTCCCGACTCGCCGGCCGCGTCGATCAGGTCGACCTCGAGGTCGAGCCGCCGGGTGCGGGCGACGAGCTTGCCGTCGGTCACCGGCGTTCGCCTCTCATCGCCACTCCGGTCGATCGCGGGTGCCGAGCAGCAGTTGCGCGATGCCGCCGGAGAACAGCGAGCGGGTGCCGTCGGTGAAGCCGGCCCGCTGGAACAGGTCGAGCAGCTCGGCCGGCTCGGGCAGGTAGGCCACCGACTTGGGGAGGTACCGGTAGGCGGTGGGGTCCGACAGGAGCCCGCCGATGCGGGGGACGACCTTGCCGAAGTAGACGCCGTGGCCCCAGCGCATGATCGGGTTGGGTGGCTCGGCCACCTCGAGGATCGCCACCCGGCCACCCGGGCGCACGACCCGGGCCAGCTCGGCGAAGAACGGCTCGAGCTCGACGAGGTTGCGCAGGGCGAAGCCGCACGTGACCCCATCGACCGACGCGTCGGGCACCGGCAGGCGCAGGATGTCGGCCTGCACCAGCGGCGCCCCCGAGCGGCCGGCGGTCAGCATGCCGAAGGAGAGGTCGGCGCCGATCGGTACCAGGTCGTAGGCGGCCAGCTCGCGGCAGAAGTCCCCGGTGCCGCACGCCAGGTCGAGCACGACGGACCCCGGGCCGAGGCGCAGCCGGCGGACGGTGCGCTTGCGCCAGCCGACGTCCATGCGGAACGTCATCACCCGGTTGACGAGGTCGTAGCGGGGAGCGATGGCGTCGAACATCGACCGCACCGCCTGCACCTTGTCGTCGCCCTCGGGCAGGTGCTCGGGGTCGATCGACAGCGGTTGCGGGTCGGTGGCGGTCACGACGTCGAGCCTAGGAGCAGGCCGATGCCGCGTCCCAAGCCACGCCTGTCACAGATCGGCCAGCACCTCGGCTTCGACCTTGGGGAACAGCACCTCCATCAGCCCGCGATGGCGGCCGAGGGTGACGTCGTCGACCCGTCGCTCGAGCTCGACCGCGCCGAATCGGCCGAGCACCAGCGCACCCACCTGGTCCGGTGGCACGCCGACGTCCTCGGAGTCGAACGGGTCCTCCACGCCGTCGGTCGGGGCGATGTCGGTGACGACACCGCCGTTGTAGAAGACCGACACCCCCGACTCGTACAGGGAGATCGACAGGAGCCCGACCCGGTCGGCGTAGCGGGAATCGGCCAACCGCTGCGACAGCACCGGCCGCATGGCGTCGAGCAGGGCGACGGCGTCGGGCACCCGGACGTAGATGCCGTGGCTGTGGCGCACCGGGTCTCCGATGCCGCCGAGCACCTCGCCGTAGGTGGTGCCCGGGTTGTCGAAGGCGACCACCAGCTCGCCCCGCGCCGACGCCTGGGCCACGGCGTGCGCGAGCAGGGCACACGCGGCCTCGGCGTCGGCGGCCATCGCTGGCTGGACGTAGAGGCGCTCGGCCGAGGGACGGGCCTCGAGCTGGGCGAAGCCGACGACGTCGTCGTCGCGCACGGCCACCACGAGCTGCTCGAACCGGGTGGTCGCGCTGCGGGCCAGCGTGCGCTGCCAGCTCGCCGCGTCGCGCACGACACGCAGCTGAGCGGTCGGCCGGGTCGAATCGAGCCGGGCGATGCCCTCGAGATCGCCCGCCCGGGCCGGCCGGACCTCGACCGATCCGGCATCGCCCACGTTCTCCGCGGTCGGCAGGTGGATCACCGGGTAGTCGAGGCCGTAGCCGTAGCCGAGGCGCCGGTAGAGGTACGGGATGCCGGTGATCAGCCCGGCCAGGTCGCCCCGTCCGGCTGAGCGCTCGTGGTGGACCTCGAACTGGGAGCGCACGAGCCGGCGGCGTCGGTAGTGGGGGTGGGTGGCCACGTTCTCGATCTGGCCGACCGGCACCTCCACCTCGCCCAGCCGCAGCCGGTGCGCGAGCAAAACCGAGGCCGATGCGAGCCGGCCCGACACGTGCTCGGGAGCGGCGGGGTCCTCCACGACGAGCCACCCGTCGAGGTCGTCCAGACGGGACCTGACGATGGGGCCGTCCGACTCGCCGAAGGACTGCACCTCGAGGGCCAGGATCGCATCCCGGTCGCTCTCGCGGGCCGATCGCAGCACCAGGCCGTCGGCGAGCGGGCGGTCGAGCACGGATCCGGCGGCAAGCACGGCGCCGACCGTACTGCCCGGGACACCCCTCGCCGGTAGCCTTTGCCCCATGGCCAAGGGCAGAGGGATGTCGTTCCCGGTCGGGTCCATCCCCGTCACGGTCGACCCCAGCTTCTTCCTGATCATCGTCCTGCTCGGGTTCCTCGGCCAGAACCCCGACGACTTCCGGCCGGTGCTGCTGGTGTCATGGGTCGCCATCGCGTTCGGCTCGGTGCTGTTCCACGAGCTGGGCCACGCCATCGCCTTCCGCCGGTTCGGCGTGCAGCCGCGTGTGACGCTCTACGGCATGGGCGGCCTGACGTCGGGCCAGGGTCGGCTGACACCGGTCGAGAACATCATCGTGAGCCTGGCGGGGCCGTTGTCGGTGCTGCTGCTCATCGGCGTCCCCGCGCTGTGGATGGAGTCCCAGGGCACCATCACCACGTCGGTCGGACGCACGATCCTGAGCCAGGTGATCTGGGTCAACGTGGGCTGGTCCGTGCTGAACCTCCTCCCGATGCTCCCGCTCGACGGCGGCAACGTCACCATGTCGCTGCTCGACCTGGTCACCAAGGGCCGGGGTCGCCGACCGGCCGAGGTGGTCTCGGTGGTCGTGGGCGTCGGCGTCGGGCTGCTGGCCTACAGCTACGGCTTCATCACGGGGGCGTTCCTCGCCGGCATGTTCGTGGTCATGAACGTCACCTCGTTGGGCAAGGTCAAGCAGGCCGAGCTGGGCGACGAGCTGCAGTTCGGCCAGCGGGCCCTGATCGAGCACCGCCCGGCCGACGCCCAGCAGGTCGCTGAACGGGTGCTGGCCCAACGGCCGTCGGGGCCCACGTTGCGGTGGGCGTCCGAGCTGCTGGGGTGGGCCAGGCTGTGGCAGGGCGACCGGGCCGGGGCCGAGGGCGCCGTGCAGCGCTACGCCCACGCCGGGCCCCCCAGCGGGGCGTTCCGCGCCGCCCAGGCGCTGGCCGAGGGACGCACGACCGAGGGCGTGGCCGTCATGACCTGGGCCTTCGCCAACGAGCCGCCCGGCCCGTCACAGGTGCTCGGGGCCATCGCCATCGCCGGCACCGGCCAGTCCGAGGCGTTCACCGGCGAGCTGCTGCGCCTCGACGGCGGCGCCGGTGTGCAGGCGGCCGTGCTCTTCCACGGCCTGCTCGACTACGCCGGCTACGACCGCGAGGCCGCCCAGGTGGCGGCCCTGCTCGCGGCGGACGGCCGGGCCAGTCACCAGCGCCCCTGACCCCGGGGGTTCCGCCCGGCGACGACCCGCCAGACTGCCCGCATGCGGAGTGGTGCCCGGCCGGGAGGTCGGGTCAAGGGCGCACTGGCCCGGCCGTCGGGGCCCGGTTCAAGGGCACCAACGCCAACGGCAGGAGGAGCTGGACCACCGACGTCTGCGTCACCGAGTGCGAGCCGGGCTCGGCCTTCGCCTTCGAGGTCAAGGCCGTCGGGCTGCCCATCGCGACGTGGACCTACGCCATCGAGCCGCTCGACGACGACGGTCGTTGCGTGGTGACCGAGACCTGGACCGATCGACGGGGTGCCATCGCCAGGATGCTGGCCAAGCCCGTGAGCGGGGTCACCGACCGCGAGTCGTTCAGTCGCGAGAGCATCGAGACCACGCTCGCCAACCTGGCCGCCTCCGCCGAGGCCTGAGCCGCGCCCGGCCCGTCTGTCGGAGCCGCTCAGCCCGGGGGCGAGAACGCTTCGCCGTTCTCCTCGACGCCGTTCTCCTCGACCGGGCGGAGGTCGATCGCCGCGGGCACGGACTGGGGAGCCCCCTCGAACACCACGGTGCGGATCGCCCGGATGGCCCCGTCGAGCTGATCGATCACCGAGCGCAGGCGCACGGTCTGGGCCTGGTCGGCCGAGTCGAGCAACGCGTGCAGCTCGAGGCTCGCTCCGAAGATCGGCCGGATGACGTCCTCGTTCAGCGCCATGGCGATGCGGTCCTCCTCCTCGAGGACGGCGCGGTCGCGCGTGGCCCGCTCGCCCGCCCGGCGGTCCTCGATCTGGCGGACGACGATGATCGTGCGCATGCCGTTGCTCGTGGTGACCGGGCTCAGCGCGATCTCGACCGGGAACTCCGTGCCGTCGGCATGGCGGGCCCACAGGTCGAGGTCGGCTCCCATGGGGCGGGTGATGGGGGCGTCGGCGTAGTCGTTCCGATGGGCCCGGTGGATGGACCGCGACCGCTCGGGCAGCAGCATCTCGACCGGATGCCCGATGAGGTTCTCGCGCGGGAACCCGAACAGGACCTCGAAGCGGCTGTTGGCGTGCACGATGCGGCCGGTCTCGTCCGTCACCGCGATGCCGTCGGGCGCCAGTTCGAGGACGACCGCTGCGAAGTGCTCACCGAGCTCGTCGGCCGATGGGCTGTTCATGGTCATCACCTCGATCCGTCGATCACCAGCACTGAACAGGTGGAGGGGCGCGTCGGGACGGTACCGCGTGCAGCGCGCGGGTGCCCGGCGAACGGCTGGTCGGCGACCGGCGACGTCGGACTTTGATCTAAGGCGATCGTCTGCAACAATGCCGCCATGGCCATCGATTTCAGCTTCCCGCCGGAGCTCGAGGAGCTCCGCCACAAGGTCCGCGAGTTCATGGACACCGTCGTGCGCCCGATCGAGCGGAAGGCGGAGGAGGCGTCGTGGGAGCGCGACGAGTGGCTCGGCGCCATCATCGAGATGCGGGGAGCAGCCAAGGAGTGGGGCCTCTGGCTGCCGCACATGCCGAAGGAGTGGGGCGGCATGGGGCTCGGCCACGTGGCCATGGCCAGCGTGTCGGCCGAGGCCGGCAAGACCCGCATGGGACCGTTCGCGCTCAATGCCCAGGCCCCCGACGAGGGCAACATGCACACCCTGCTGCACTGGGCGACCGACCAGCAGAAGCAGGACTACCTCAAGCCGCTGTGCGACGGCTACAAGCTGATCGACGGCAAGCCGCGGGCCTGGCGCTCGTGCTTCGCCATGACCGAGCCCGAGGTGGCCGGCTCGGACCCGACCCTCATCCAGACCCGCGCGTACCAGGACGGCGACACCTGGGTGATCAACGGCCACAAGTGGTTCATCTCCGGCGCCCGGGGTGCGCAGTTCGCCATCCTCATCGCCCGCACCGAGGACGACCCCGACCTGCCCCAGGCCGCCAACACCGCGTTCCTCGTCGACATCCCGACCGAGGGCTGGGAGATCGTCCGTGACGTCGAGACCCTCTCGGGCGCGCACAACCACTGCGAGATCCGCATCACCGACCTCGTCGTGCACGACGACAAGATGCTCGGAGGTCGGGGCGAAGGCCACCTGCTCGGCCAGGCCCGGCTCGGACCGGCGCGCCTGGCCCACTGCATGCGCTGGATCGGTCAGGCCGAGGTCGCCCTCGACATGATGGTCGACCGGTCGCTCAACCGGTTCGCCCACGGCTCGTTGCTGGCCGAGAAGCAGGGCATCCAGTGGATGATCGCCGACTCGGCCATGGAGCTCTACCAGTGCAAGCTGATGGTGCTGCACGCGGCGTACCTGATCGACACCGGGGCCGACTTCAAGAGCGAGGTGTCCATGGCCAAGCACTTCGTCGCCAACTCGTTGTGGCGCATCATCGACCGGTCGATCCAGGTGCACGGCGCCCTCGGCTACTCGAGCGACACGCCCCTCGGCGAGATGATGAAGCAGGCGCGTTGGGCCCGCTTCGCCGACGGCGCCGACGAGGTGCACCAGATGCGCATCGCCCAGCGCACCATCGCCGCCTACAAGGACTTCGGCACCACCAAGGCGGCCACGGGCAACCTGCCGCTCTAGCCACCGGCAGGACGCTCGGCCCGATCAGGTGTCGGCCTTGATGGCCTGCTCGCGGGCCCACCGGTAGTCGGCCTTGCCGGCGGGGCTGCGCACGACCCGGTCGACGAACACGATGGCCTTGGGCAGCTTGTAGCGCGCGATGTGGCGCTCGCACTCCGTGAGCAGCTCGTCGACCGAGGGCTCGTGGCCCTCGCGGAGCTGGACGACGGCCACGACCTCGTTGCCCCACCGCTCGCTCGGGCGGCCGGCCACCACCGCGTCGTACACGCTGGGATGCGCCATCAGGGCGGCCTCGACCTCCTCGGCGAAGATCTTCTCGCCGCCGGAGTTGATGGTCACCGAGTCCCGGCCCTGCAGGTCGAGCAGCCCGTCGGGCGTGTAGCGGGCCCGATCACCCGGCACCGAGTAGCGCTCGCCGTCGATCACCGGGAAGGTCTTGGCCGTCTTGGCCTCGTCGCCCAGGTAGCCGAGCGGCACCCGACCGTGCTGGGCCAGCCAACCGAGCTGCTGGTCGGACGGGGGCAGCACGGTGGACAGGTCCTCGCTGACGATGCACATGCCGGCGCTCGGGGTGAAGGTCCCCGTGGTCGCGGCCGCGCCGGCCCCGCTGACCTGGGTGGCCTGCTGCCCCGTCTCGGACGCGCCGAGGCCGTCCAGCACGCCGACGCTGGGCAGCAGCTCGAGGATGCGGTTCTTGACGGCGGGGCTGAGGGCGGCGCCGCCGCTGACGACCATGAGCATCGAGCTCATGTCGTAGTCGTGGCGCTCGAGCTCGTCGACCAGCGGGCGGCCGAAGGCGTCACCGACGATCAGCAGGATGTTGACCGCCTCGGCCTCGATGGTCGACCAGACGTCGCCGGGGTCGAGGCTCTGGGTGTGTCGGGGCAACACGAGGGTGTTGCCGCCGGCCAGCCCGTTGATGGCCAGCCAGTGCGCGGCGCCGTGCATGAACGGGGGAGCGGGCATCAGCCTGGCGCCGCCGTTGCGGGCGTTCTCGACGATGGCGTCGAGGTCGGGCCACTCGTCGAAGGTGCCGATCTGGCGACCCCCCATGGCCGCGGGATAGATGTCGCCCTGGCGCCAGAGCACGCCCTTCGGCATGCCCGTGGTGCCGCCCGTGTAGAGGATGTAGAGGTCGTTCGGGGAGGGCTCCACGGCCGGGGGCTCGGCCGACGCCGCGGCCAGCGCGTCCTCGTACCAGACGGCGCCGGGGAGCAGGTCGTGGCCGGAGTCGTCCGGCACCTGCAGCAGCACCTCGAGACCGGGCAGGTCGCCGCGGACCGCGTCGAGCGTGGGCGCGAAGGCGGAGTGGAAGATGATCCCCCTGGCGGCGCTGTCGGTGAGCAGGTAGCGCAGCTCTTCGGCCACGTAGCGGTAGTTCACGTTGAACGGCGCGACCCGGGCGCGGTAGGCGCCGAGCATCCCCTCGATGTACTCGTTGCCGTTGTGCAGGTAGAGGGCGAGGTGGTCCTGACCCGACTGCCAGCCCTCGAGCTCGGAGCGCTCGTGGTGCACAACGAACCCGGCGGCCAGCAGGTGGTTGGCGAGGCGGCGGGAGCGTTCGGCGAGCTGTCCGTAGGTGAGGCGCAGGTCGCCCCACACGAGCGCCTCGCGGTCGGGCACCGCCGCGGCCACGGCGTCGTTGACCATCGCGAGGTTGAAGTCCATCGGTTCCCCCTGGGGCAGGTGCCGGCCTGGTTGCGGTCACGCTCAGTCGGCGCTGCCGGGATCCTAGGAGCGCGCGACCGTGCCGAACGAAACCGCGCCGCTCACGGGCAGTGGGTGTCGGCCGGAGGTGTCGCCAGGTCGACCAGGTAGCGCCGCACGATGTTCGACGCGCAGCCGCTGTCGCCGCTCGTGTGGCCACGGGCGTCGACCGTGACCAGCACGCCGTTCTGCAGGTGGTGGGCCACGTCGACGGCCTGGCCGTAGGGCGTGGCCGGGTCTCCGGTGTTGCCGACCACCACGATCGGCGGCGACCCCGACGCGGTCACGGTGTGAGGCTGCCGGGCCACCGGTGCCGCCCAGAAGGCGCAGGGGAGCACCTCGTTGGCGATGGCCGCCCCGAACCGCGGCGACGTCGCCGCCAGCTGGTCGGCGAACTGCTTCCAGGCGTCGGCCCCCACCGCGTGCGGCGAATCGACGCACACCACGCCGACGTAGCCGGAGTAGCCGGCGTTGTCGCGGTACTCGTCGGCCAGCGCCATCATGGCCGACCCGTCCCCGGCGTCGGCGTCGGCGAGGGCGCCGAGGAACGGGTCGGTGAGCGACGGGTCGTAGGTCGACTCGAGGGCGGCGGTGGCCAGGTCGCTGGGGCCGAGGGCCCGGCCGTCGGTGGTGCGGAGGGGCGCCTGCTCGACCCGGGCGGCGACCCGGTCGTAGGTGGCCGACGCGCTGCGCACCGGGCACGAGCGGTCACGGTCGCAGCCGTCGAGCGTGACCTGCAGCTGGTGGTCGAAGGCCACGGTCTGATCCAGCAGCATCTGGCTGAGATCCTGGTCCGGCTGCACCACGCCGTCGAGCACCAGGGCCCGGATGTGGGTCGCGTACCGGTCGGCGTAGCCCAGGCCGATGGCCGTGCCGTAGGAGTAGCCGATGTAGGTGAGCGGCTCGCCGCCCATGGCCAGCCGGAGCTGTTCGAGGTCGCGCACCGTGTTGGTGGTGTCCATGTGCTGGAGCAGGGGTCCGCCGTTGGCCGCGCAGTCGTCGGCGATGGCCTTGGCCGCGTCGTCGAGGCGCGCCTGGGCGGCCGGGTCGTTGGGGCTCGGGTCGAGGGCCGCGAAGGCGGGCGCCCCCGACGCGCAGGTGAGGGGCTCGCTGCGGTTGGTGCCCCGGGTGTCCCAGCCGATGATGTCGAGCCGGTCGTTCAGGCCGTCGGTGCCGTAGCCCCTGATCACCATGCCGACACCCGAGCCGCCGGGCCCACCGGGGTTCACGACCACCGACGCCACCCGCCGACCGGGGGTGCGGGCCGGGCGGCGCACCACGGCGAGGCCGATGGTGCCGACCGACGGGTCCTCGTAGTCGATGGGCACGGTCAGGGTGGCGCACTGGAGCTCACCGTGACAGGAGCTCCAGGCCAGGGGCTGGGGAACCGGATCAGGGCTGGCCGGAGCGGTGGTCGTGGCCGGAGCGCCGGCGTCGGCGGTGGCAGCCTTCTCGTTGGTGGCGTCGGGCGGGCTGTCGGCCACCTCGTTGCCCGAGCAGGCCGCGCTGACGCCGAGCAGGATCACCGCCGTGACGACGAGCGTCGCGACTCGTCGCAGGCTGAGCACGGGCGTGATGCTAGAGAACGCCGGCTCCGGTCGGTCGGCACCCCGATCGGCGCACGGCTACGGTCACGGGGTCCTATGGCGGACCGGAGATCGATCGGAGGAGCCGTCATGACGTCTCCCGCGGCACTCACCGACGACGTCCCCGCCGACCTGGCCGATGGTGCCACCGAGGCACAGAAGGCCGCGGTGGCCCCCTCGGCGACGGGCACTCCCCGGTGGTGGGTCCCGGTGGTCATGGCCCTGCTGGTCGCGGGACTCGTCCTCCGGGTGGCCTTCGCCCTCGTCTGGGCGACGCCGCTCGGGTTCACGCCCGGCGACGAGCGCTACTACCAGCACGTCGGCCAGTCGGTCGCGGACGGCCATGGCTACGTCGACGACCTGCTCGGCGCCAGCGGCCCCAGCACCTCGCATCCGCCCGCGTTCGTCCTCGTGATCGCCGGGCTCGACCGCCTCGGGCTGTCCCCGCCGGACAACCACGGATCCGACGATCCGCAGCGGGTGGCCCTGGCGCTCGTCACGGCGGCCGCGATCCCGCTGGCCGCGCTCCTGGGTCGCCGGCTCGCCGGACCGGGGGTGGGCGTCGTGACCGCGGCGATCGTCGCCGTGCATCCCCTGTGGGTGCAGAACGGGCCCAACCTGTGGCCCGAGGGCATCTACCTGGTGCTGATCCTCGCCATGCTCCTGCTTGCGGTGCGCCTGATCGACCGCCCGTCGTGGCCGCGCGCCGCCGCGGTGGGCGTGGCCATCGGGCTGTGCGCCCTCACCCGATCCGAGGGCGTCGCCTTCCTCGTCCTGCTCGGGCTGCCGGTGGCCATCGTCGCCGAGCGCGGGTGGCGGCGACGGCTGCGGCTCGGCGGCGTGATCCTGCTCGCCGCGCTGGTCGTCGTCGCGCCGTGGCTCATCCGCAACTACACGATCGTCCACACCGTCACCTTCAGCACCCAGGACGGGATGACCGTGGCCGGTTCGAACTGCGACGAGACCTACGCCGGCGATCGGCTCGGCGGGTTCACGTTCGACTGCACGGTGAGGGCGAGCTTCGACGCCGACGTCCGGTTCGGCACGACCTCGAACGCGGCGACCATGAGCGACCACCTCCAGACCGTCGCCGCCGACTACGTGTCCGACCACCGGGGGAGCGTGCCGAAGGTGGTGGGCGCCCGGGTGCTGCGGGCCTGGAGCCTCTTCCACACCGGGGACGAGCTCACCTGGTCGGTGCAGGAGCACCGCAACCGGACGTTCCAGACCGTCGGCCAGTACCTCGAGTGGGTGCTGCTCCCGCTCGCCGTGCTGGGAGCGGTGCTGCTCCCGCGCCCCGCCTGGCGTCGGTGGATCGTCGTCGCGGCCGGTCCGGTGCTGGTCACCGTGGTGGCGGCCCTGACCTACGGCAGCGTGCGGCTCCGCGCCGCGGCTGAGCCCGCCGTCGCGCTGTTCGCGGCCTACGCCATCGTCGCACTCGTCGAGCGGGTGCGCGCCGGTCGGGTCGACAGCGTGCCGGCACCGCCCTCCGCTGAACGTGCGTAGATAATCCGGATCTGGGCCGGGTTATCAACGCAAGTTCGGAAGGACGGGCTGGGCAGTCGATAGCGTGCCGGCATGATCTTCGGAACGTTCGTCCCGCAGGGGTGGAAGACGGAGCTGGCCGGCATCGCCGACCCGCAGGCCAAGTGGGCCAAGGCGGTCGAGGTGGCGGTGCTGGCCGAGGAGTTGGGCTACGACTCGCTCTGGGTCTACGACCACTTCCACAACGTTCCGGTGCCGGCCCACGAGACGGTGTTCGAGGCGTGGACCACGCTGGCCGCCATCAGCCAGCGCACCAGCCGCATCCACCTCGGGCAGATGGTCGGCTGCGCGCCCTACCGGAACCCCGGGCTGCTGGCCAAGATCACGTCCAACATCGACGTCATCTCGGGCGGGCGGCTCGACCTCGGCATCGGGGCCGGCTGGTACGAGCACGAGTACCAGGCCTACGGCTACGGCTTCCCGCCGGCGGCCGACCGCATCCGGATGCTGCGCGAGACCGTCGAGATCGTGAAGCTCATGTGGACCGAGCCCGACGCCACCTACGAGGGCCGCTTCTTCAGCGTCGACGGCGCCCAGTGCGACCCGAAGCCGGTGCAGGCCCCGCACCCGCCGATCCTCATCGGCGGCGGCGGTGAGCAGCTCACCCTGCGGGTGGTGGCCCGCCACGCCGACCGGTCGAACTTCGGTGGCAAGCCCCACGAGTTCGCCCACAAGTGCGAGGTGCTCAAGGGCCACTGCGACGCCGTCGGTCGTGACTACGACGAGATCACCAAGACCTGGTCACCCGAGATGTTCCTCCGGTCGACCGAGAAGGAGATCGTCGAGGCCGGCAGCCGGTCATTCTGGGGCGAGCCGGTCGACTCGTGGCGCGAGGGCAACCTGGTGGGCACCCCCGAGCAGGTCTGCGAGAAGATCCGCGCCTACATCGACCTGGGCTGTGAGGGCTTCATCCCGTGGGCCAGCGACTACCCCGACACCGAGAGCATGACCCTCTTCGCCGAGCAGGTGATCCCCGAGTTCCGGTGACGCTACTCGTAGTAGCGGAAGATGATCTCGGCCACGCACGAGGGCTTGGGGGCGCCCTCGACCTCGAAGGTGAACAACATGGTGACCTGGGCCCCGCCCCCGCCGACGTCGTCGACCGAGATCAGCTCGGCACCGAGGCGCAGCTTCGAGCCCACCGGCACCGGCGACGGGAACCGCACCTTGCCGGCCCCGTAGTTCACCGCCATGGCCACGCCCTCGACGCGGAGGATCTCGGGCATGAGGCGCGGCCCCATCGACAGGGTGAGGTAGCCGTGGGCGATGGGCCCCCCGAACGGCCCGGACTTGGCCCGCTCGGGGTCGACGTGGATCCACTGGTGGTCGCCGGTGGCGTCCGCGAACAGGTTGACCTGCTCCTGCGTGATCTCGACGTAGTCGCTGTAGCCGAGGTGCTCCCCGACCTTCTCCTTGAGCCCTGCGATGCCCTGCACGGTGGTCGTCATGGCGAGATCATGCCCCGCCGGCGACGGCCCGGTCGACCCGGCGGTCTAGTGGAACCAGATCTTCTGGTACTCGCGGCTCATCGGGTGGATGAGCAGGGCGAACAACGCCACCGGGAACAGCGCGGCCAGCAGCAGGCTCACGTTGAAGATCGACGTGATGCCGTGGTTGAGGATGTAGAGCAGGAACGGCACCAGGTCGAGGCAGGCCACGACCACCCCGAGGATGTACCCCCAGCGCTTCTCGTTGGCGATGCCGAACCCGGCGGCCACCGCGCCCACGATGGCCAGCACCGCGCCGATGGGCCCCAGGACGGATCCGATCAGGGTGCCGAACAGCACGCCCAGCACGGCGTTGATGTACAGCAGGAACGTGGCCATGTAGAGCGTCTGCGGCTGCGATGGGTTCGTCCACCGGCGGGTCTCCATGGCTGACAGTGTGGCAGGAACCGCCGCGTCTGAACACGCAGCCGATCTCGGCCTGGTCGGGGTGGCCCTGGCGGCGGGGGAGGGTCGCCGGCTGCGACCCCTCACGGACCTGCGGCCCAAGCCCCTCTGCCCCGTCGGCAACGTGGCCCTGATCGACCTGGCGCTCGAGCGTCTGGCCACCGTCACCGACGCCCTGGCCGTCAACCTGCACCACGGGCGCGAGGCCATCGAGCGCCACCTCGACGGCCGGCGAGGCGGGGTGGCGGTGCACCGCTCGGTCGAGGAGCCCCGGGCCCTGGGAACGGCCGGCGCCCTCGGGCTGCTGCGCCCGTGGATCGATGGTCGACCGGCGCTCGTCGTGAACGCCGACTCCTGGACCGACGCCGACCTGGCCCGGTTCGTCGCCGGGTGGGACGGCGAGCGGATCCGCCTGCTGATCACGGCCGGGCCGGGTGGTCGGGCCGAGTTCGGGCCCCGGGTCGGGCTGGTTGCGTCGCTGCTGCCCTGGAGCGCGGTGGCCGCGCTCCGACCGGAGCCGTCCGGCCTCTACGAGGTGATGTGGGTCGAGGCCCATGCCGCCGGCCGGCTCGAGACCGTCGAGCACAAGGGCCGGTTCGTCGACTGCGGGACACCGGGCGACTACCTGCGGGCCAACCTCGAGGCGGTGGCCGTGGCCGGCGGGTCGATCGTCGCGGCCGGCGCCGAGGTGGCCGCCGGGGCCCGGGTGATCGACTCCGTGGTGGGCGAGGGTGCGGTCGTGGCCGGCACCGTCGACCGGTCGGTGGTGTGGCCGGGCGCAGAGGTGCACGCGGGTGAGGTCCTGACCGACGCCATTCGGGCGCCGGGCCTCACCGTCAGCGGCGTGGGCGGCTGAGCGCCACCGGCGTGGCCTCGTGGCCGGCGCGCAGCTGGCCGCACGCGGCGTCGATGTCGGTGCCCCGGTTCTGCCGCACGGTGGCGTTGACGCCGAGCGAGCGCAGCAGGTCGCGGAACGCCCGGACCCGTTCGGGCGTGCTGCCGCGCGTCGGATAGCCCGGCGTGGGGTTGAGGGGGATCAGGTTCACGTGCGCCTTGAGGGCCCTGGCGTAGTCCGCCAGCTGCGTGGCGTCGCGGCCCCGGTCGTTGACCCCGTCGATGAGGGCCCACTCGAACGAGAGCCGCCGGTTCTTCACCGTCAGGTAGTGCTCGCAGGCCTCGGCCAGCATGGCCAGCGGGTAGCGCTTGTTGATCGGCACCAGCTCGTCGCGGAGCTCGTCGTCGGCCGCGTGGAGCGAGACGGCCAGGTTCACCGGCAGCCGCTCGCCCGCCAGCCGCCGGATGCCGGGCACGATGCCGACCGTGGAGATGGTGAGGTGCCGGGCCGAGATGCCCATGTCGCCGTGCAGCCGCTCGACCGCGGCCCACGTGTTGTCGTAGTTGGCCATCGGCTCGCCCATGCCCATGAACACGATGTTCGAGACCCGGCGCGGGTCGTCACGGGCGGCGGCGCGCTGGCGAGCCCGCACGACCTGCTCGACGATCTCGCCGACCGAGAGCTGCCGCTCGAAGCCGGCCTGCCCCGTGGCGCAGAACCCGCAGCCCATGGCGCAGCCGGCCTGGGTGCTGACGCAGACGGTCGAGCGCTCGCCGTAGTGCATCAGCACCGTCTCGACGCTGGCCCCGCCGTCGAGCTGCCACAGCCACTTCACCGTGTCGCCGTCGTGGCTGACCGACTCGGTCACCGCCTGCAGCGCACCGGGCGCCTCGTCGGCCAACCGGGCCCGCACGGCCTTCGGCACGTTGGTGAGCTGCTCGACCGGGGTGGCCTTCTCGTAGAGCCCCTGCCAGATCTGGTCGACCCGGTACGCCGGCTGGTCGGCCAGCAGCCCCGCGAGCGCGCCGCGGTCGAGGTCGTAGAGGGAGGGCACGGTCAGAGGGTAGGGGAGCCGGCCTTCAAGGCCGACGCGGGCCGGTCGTAGGCTCTGACCTGGGTCAGGCCGGCGAGCGCCACCAGCGGTGGACGAGGTGCTCGGTGAAGCCGAGGTCGCGGTAGAGGCCGACGGCGGCGTGGTTGTCGGCCTCGACGTAGAGCATCCCGACGGTGAGGCCCTGCGCCGCGAGCCAGTCGAGGCCGGCGAGGGTCAGGGCCCGACCGAGGCCGAGACCGTGGGCGTCGGGGTCGACGCCGATGACGAAGATCTCGCCGAGGGGCGGGTCGTGGTCGGTGTGGACCTTGGTCCAGCAGAAGGCGTCGATGGTCCCCCCGGGCGACCCGTCGTGCACCAGGAACCCGTCGGCCCGGAACCACGGCTCGGCCATCTTCCGGGCCAGGTCCGCGGGCGTCCAGCCGCCCTGCTCGGGGTGCCAGGCGAAGGCCCGGTTGTTGACCGCCAGCCACGCCGCGTCGTCGATGCCCGGCCGGAACGACCGCAGCAGCGGCGCGCCGGCGGGTGGTGGATCGCCCCGATCGGCGGGTGGTACCGGGAGCGAGCGGCGCATCTGCAGCAACGTGCGGGAGGGCTCGAGCCCCGCGGCCCGGGCGACCGCATCGAGCTCGGTCGGGGCCGGCTCGGCGTCGAGCACGAGCGATCGGCCTTCGTGGCCGGCCAGGTGGACCGCCTCGGCCAACAGCCCGCCCAGGTCCTCGATCGAGGTCTTCGGATCGGCCACCCGCTCGGCCAGCTCGGCCAGGTGCACCGGATCGATCCCGGGCTCGAAGGTGAGTCGGCGCATCGCGGGCACACTACCGACGGCCGATAGCCTGCCCGTCCCATGGGACGACCACGAACGCCGGCGGGCCGGGCACGGGAGACGAACCGGCGGCTGGCGCTCGAGTACCCGGATGCCCGCTGCGAGCTCGATCATCGCAACGCCTACGAGCTGCTGACGGCGACGATCCTGTCGGCCCAGACGACCGACGTGCGGGTGAACCTGGTGACCCCGGCGCTGTTCGCCCGGTTCCCGACGCCGGCCGACCTGGCCGCGGCCGACCCGGCCGAGGTCGAGGAGCTGATCCGCTCGACCGGGTTCTACAAGAACAAGACCAAGAGCATCCTCGGCATGGCCCAGGGGCTGGTCGACCGCTTCGACGGTGAGGTGCCCGGCGCCATGGCCGACCTCACGTCGCTGCCCGGCGTCGGGCGGAAGACGGCCAACGTCGTGCGTAGCGTTGCCCTCGGGCTGCCCGGCCTGCCGGTCGACACGCACGTCGGGCGGCTGTCTCGACTGCTCGGGCTCACCGAGGAGACCGATCCGGTGAAGGTCGAGCACGAGCTGGGGGCCATGGTGCCGGCAGCCGAGCGGGGCCTGTTCTCGCTGCGCCTGATCCTGCACGGCCGACGGGTCTGCATCGCCCGCCGCCCGCAGTGCGACGAGTGCGTGCTCAACGACTTCTGCCCGTCGTCACGGGTCTGAGATCACGGCCGCCGAATGGTTGCAATTACATGACCTGTGCAACAGAACCGTGGTAAGAGTTTGGAAAAAGACGCCGTTGGACTGCCATCCCGGCGGCGGAACGGCTAGAGTCTTCGACATACCAGGTTCCCGCCACCTGGTACCCGGCGACACATCTGGGATCCGCCGCCCAGTGTCGCCCCGCCGACGCCCCTTCGGGGGCGTCGGCCCTTTTCCGGCCAGGTCCGAGCCGTTCCGGCCGGCGGACCCGAGCCCGCCGGGGGTCAGCGGAAGGCGGCCACCACCCGGGCGAGGCGACGGTTGGCGTTGCGCAGCGCCCGCTCGACCTCGTAGAGGTCGGAGGCCACCGCGTCGTTGCCGGCGTCGGCCAGCCGATCGGCGGCGGCGGTGATCCGCGCGGTGATGTCGTCCATCGAGGTGGCACAGGACAGGAGGTTGGCGCGCTCGTCGTTCACCCGGACTGTCTACCCGACCACGACGCCAGGAGAACCGGTGCGGGGGCGAGGATCGTGGACCACTACCGTGGCAGCTTCATGTTGAACCGACTCGACCTCCGAGGAGTGCCCCTCGACGCCCTCGGCGCGGCGCTGCCCCGCCCGTCGATGAGCGACGACGAGCCGACGGCCGCGGTGCGCGAGATCCTCGAAGCCGTCCGGACGCGGGGCGACGCCGCGGTGCGGGAGTACACGTCACGGTTCGACGGCGTCGATCTCGACGACCTGCGGGTGCCGGCCACCGACCTGAAGGGCGCGCTCGAGGATGCCCCCGCTCCTCTGCGCGACGCGCTCGAGGCCGCCCGCGACTCGATCGAGGCGTTCCACCGCCAGCAGCTCCGGGGCGATCACCGCTACGAACGCCAGGGCATCGTGGTGCGGGGTCGCCAGGTGCCGGTCGACCGGGCCGGGCTCTACGTCCCCGGGGGGCGCGGGTCCTACCCGTCGTCGGTGCTCATGACCGCGGTGCCGGCCCGGGTGGCCGGCGTGCCCGAGATCGTGCTGTGCGTGCCACCCGATCGCGCCACGGGAGCGGTGGCCTCGTCCACCCTCGCGGCGGCGGCCGTGGCCGACGTGGACGAGGTCTACGCCATCGGCGGGGCCCAGGCCATCGGCGCCATGGCCTACGGCACCGAGTCGATCCGTACGGTCGACGTCATCGCCGGGCCCGGCAACGTCTACGTGGCGGTGGCCAAGCGCGAGGTCGCCGGAGTGGTCGGCGTGCCCTCGGCTTTCGCCGGGCCGTCCGAGATCGTCGTCGTCGCCGACGACACCACGACGCCGACCTTCGCCGCCATCGACGTCATGGTGCAGGCCGAGCACGGGCCCGATGGGCTGGCGTGGCTCATCACCTGGTCGCCCGAGGCGGCCGACGCCATCGACGCCGAGCTCGAGCGGCTGGTCGCGGTCGCCCCCCGGCGCGGCGACATCGAGCGCAACTTCGCCCGGGGCGGGCACCTGGCGCTGGTCGACGGCCCCGAGGCCGCCATCGCCGTGGCCAACCACATCGCTCCCGAGCACCTGCAACTGATGACCGCCGATCCCGAGGCGCTCGTCCCACTGGTCCGCCACGCCGGCGCCGTCTTCTGCGGCGCGCTGGCCCCGGCCTCGATCGGTGACTACATCGCCGGCCCGAGCCACGTGCTGCCCACCTTCGGCTCGGCCCGCTTCGGCAGCGCCCTGACCGTCGACGACTTCGTCAAGCAGGTGCACGTGGTCACCGTCGACCGGGCCGGCTTCGAGCGGGTTGCCCCGTTCGTCGAGACGCTCGCCACCACCGAGGGCTTCGACGCCCACGCCGAGTCGATCCGCCTGCGGATGGCTGCGCTCGAGGCCGAACCCGGGACCGGGTCGTGATCCGGCCTCGCGACGACGTGGCCCTGATGGAGGGCTACCACTCGCCCCAGGTGTCGGTCGCGGTCCGGTTGAACACCAACGAATCGCCCACGGCGCCGCCGCCCGAGTGGCTGGCCGCGTTCGAGAAGGCGGTCGCCACCATCGACTGGCACCGCTACCCCGATCGGGCCGCCACCGAGCTCCGGGCGGCCATCGCCCGGTTGCACGACGTCGACCCGCGCCAGGTGTTCGTGGCCAACGGCTCGAACGAGGTGCTGCAGACCCTGTTGCTCACCTACGGCGGGGCCGGGCGGACGGCGGCCATGTGGGAGCCGACCTACGCCCTGCACTCGCACATCAGCCGGCTCACGGGCACCGCGGTGGTGCAGGGCGAGCGGGCCCCCGACCTGTCCACCGACCTCGCCGAGGTTCGGCGGGTGTTCGCCGAGGCGTCGCCGTCGGTGGCGTTCCTGTGCTCGCCCAACAACCCCACGGGCATGGTCGACGACGAGGCGACGGTCCGCGCCGTGCTCGACCTGGCCGACGCCACTGGCGCACTGCTGGTGGTCGACGAGGCCTACGGGCAGTTCGCGCCCTGGTCCGCCCTCGGTCTCGTGGCCGACGACGTGCCGCTCGTGGTGACCCGCACGTTCTCGAAGACGTGGTCGATGGCCGCCGCCCGGCTGGGCTACCTGGTCGGCCCGGCCGAGATCGTCGCCGAGCTCGACAAGGTGGTGCTGCCCTACCACCTCGACACGGCCAAGCAGCTGGCCGGCACGCTGGCCCTCGACTACGTCGACGAGATGAACGAGCGCGTCGCCCACCTCGTCGAGGAGCGCGGTCGCCTCGTCGCTCGGATGACCGAGCTGCCGCTCGAGCTCTGGCCGTCGGGTGCCAACTTCGTGCTGTTCCGGCCCCGGGCCGATGCACCGGTGCCCGCCGGGCACGAGCTCTGGCAGGCCCTGCTCGACCGGTCGATCCTGGTGCGTGACTTCTCGTCGATGCCCCGCCTCGACGGCTGCCTGAGGGTCACCGTCGGCACCCCGGACGAGAACGACACCTTCCTCGACGCCCTCACGGAGATCCTCACATGACCGACCTGATCCTCCCGGCGCCGCGGGCGGCCGCGGTGGCCCGCACCACCAACGAGACCGACATCGCCATCGACCTGCTCATCGACGGCACCGGTCGGGTCGAGGTCGAGACGGGGCTGCCCTTCTTCGACCACATGCTGGGCCAACTCGGCCGCCACGGTGGCTTCGACCTGTCGGTCCGGGCCGTCGGCGACCTCCAGATCGACGCCCACCACACCGTCGAGGACGTCGGCATCGCCCTCGGCGAGGTGTTCCGCACCGCGCTGGGCGACAAGGCGGGCGTGCGCCGGTTCGCCTCCAACCGGGTGCCGCTCGACGAGGCGCTGGTCGACGTGGCCCTCGATCTGTCGGGACGGCCCTTCTTCGTCTACGAGGTCGAGTTCCCCGGCGAGAAGATTCTCGGCGATCCGCCGTTCGACCCGCAGCTGGTCGAGGAGTTCTGGCGGGCCTTCGCCACCGAGGCCCGCATCACGCTCCACATCGAGCTGGTGCGGGGCCGCAACACGCACCACATCGTCGAGGCCACCTTCAAATCCGTCGCCCGCTCGCTGCGAGACGCGGTCAAGATCGAGGGATCGGGCATCCCCTCGACCAAGGGGGTGCTGTGACGGGCGCACCCATGTTCGGCCAGAGTGTTCCCATGGGCCACAGTGTTCGGATGCGCCAGTTGGGATCTTTCTCATGACCTTCATCGCCGTCCTCGACTACGGCATCGGCAACCTCCGCTCGGCCCAGAAGGCGCTCGAGCACGTGGGAGCCGACGCCCGGCTCACGTCCGACCCTCGCCTCGTGCGCGAGGCGGCCGGCGTGGTGCTGCCCGGCGTGGGCAACTTCGGTCGTTGCATGGAGGCCCTGCGGTCGTCCGGGCTCGACGAGGTGGCCCTCGAGGCCATCGACTCCGAGCGGCCGTTCCTCGGCATCTGCGTCGGCATGCAGATGCTCTACAAGGGGTCGGACGAGTCGCCCGACGTCCCGGGTCTCGGGGTCATCGACGCCCGGGTGAAGCTCCTGCCCGAGGGCGTCAAGCGACCGCAGATGCAGTGGAACCTGCTCGAGCCGCCGCCCCGCCGGGCCGGCGCGTCCACCCTGCCATCGCAGCTGCTCGAGGGGCTCGAGCAGCCGACGTGGGTCTACTTCGTGCACTCCTACGCGGCCCAGCTCACCGACGAGGTGGTGGCGGTGTGCGACTACGGCGCGCCGGTGACCGCGGCCATCGAACGGGGTTCGCTGTGGGCCACCCAGTTCCACCCCGAGAAGTCGTCGACCAACGGCCTGCGGGTGCTGTCGAACTTCGTCGGCGCGGCCGACCGCGCCGCCGTCACCGCCTGAATCGCCGACGTCGTGATCGAGCTCTACCCGGCCATCGACCTGCGCGACGGCCGGTGCGTGCGCCTCTACCAGGGCGACTACGGCCGTGAGACCGTCTACGGCGACGACCCCGTCGCCCAGGCCCTGGCCTTCGAGGCCGAGGGCGCGGCGTGGATCCACGTCGTCGACCTCGACGCGGCCCGCTCGGGTGAGCCGGTCAACCGACCGGTCGTCGCGGCCATCGCGGCCGCGGTGTCGGTGCCGGTGCAGACGGGTGGAGGCGTGCGGGACGAGGCCGCGGCCGAGGCGCTCATCGCCGCCGGGGTGGCCCGGGTCGTGCTCGGCACCGCCGCCCTCGAGCAGCCCGACCTGGTGCGGCGCCTGGCCCCCCGGTTCCCGGTGGCGGTCGGCCTCGACGCCCGTGGCCGCGAGGTGGCGGTGCGGGGCTGGGAGCAGGGGTCCGGGCGCGACCTGCTCGACGTGGCCGCCGAGTTCGCCGACGCGGGTGTCGCCGCGCTGGTCGTGACCGAGATCGGCCGCGACGGCACGCTCGAGGGGCCCGACCTCGACGGGCTGAGCGGCGGTGCTCGGCGCCACCGACATCGACGTGATCGCCTCGGGTGGCGTCGGCTCGCTCGACGACCTGCGGGCCCTCGATCAGCTCTCGGTGGGCGAACGGCGCCTGGCCGGGGCCATCGTCGGGCGGGCGCTCTACGAGGGCACCTTCACGCTGACCGACGCGGCCGGACGATAGGGTCGACCGGTGCGTGCCATCCGGGTGATCCCCTGCCTCGACGTCGACGACGGCCGCGTCGTCAAGGGCGTGAACTTCGTCGACCTGCGTGATGCCGGTGATCCGGTCGAGCTGGCCGCCCGCTACGACGCCGAGGGTGCCGACGAGCTGGTCTTCCTCGACATCACCGCGTCGAGCAGCAAGCGCGACACCATCATCGACGTGGTCACCCGCACCGCCGAGGAGGTGTTCATCCCGTTCACCATCGGCGGCGGCATCCGCACCGTCGACGACGCCCGCCGGCTGCTCCGGGCCGGCGCCGACAAGGTGTCGATCAACACCGCCGCGGTCGAGCGCCCCGATCTCGTCTCCGAGCTGTCCGAGGAGTTCGGCGCCCAGTGCGTGGTGGTCGCCATCGATGCCCGCCGCTGCCCGCCCGAGAGCGACGTCCCCACCAAGAGCGGCTACGAGGTCTACACCCACGGCGGCCGCACGCCCACCGGCACCGACGTGGTGTGGTGGGCCCGCACGGTCGAGCGCCTCGGCGCCGGCGAGATCCTGCTCACCTCCATGGACCGCGACGGCACCAAGGACGGCTTCGACGTCAAGCTGACCCGCGAGGTGGCCGACGCCGTCGGCATCCCGATCATCGCCTCGGGCGGCGTCGGCGAGCTCCAGCACCTGGTCGACGGGGTCACCGACGGGGGAGCCGACGCGGTGCTGGCCGCCTCGATCTTCCACTTCGGCGAGTGCACCATCGGCGAGGCCAAGGCGTTCCTCAGCGACGCCGGAGTGGTGACCCGCCCGGTCTGATCAGCTCCGATCGATCAGCGGGAGTCGGCGTCGTGGTGGGGAGGCGGAGGCAGTGGTGGCGGGGGAAGCCGGCGCCACCGGTCGCGGAGCCCCAGCTCGGCGACCACCCAGGCCACCGCGCCGAACAACGGGCCCGCGATCAGAGCCTGGGGCACGCTGCCGGTGGGCACGCAGATCAGAACACCGGCGGCCACACCGACCCACACGGCTTGGGGGATCTGCGGACGGTCCCAAGCATGGGCGAACACATCGCGGCAGGCGTACACGGCGCCGATGGGCGCGGCGATCCACATCGTGGCCCGGATCCCGGCACCGACGACCCCCCAGTCGGGGGGCACCGAGCTCCAGATCAGGCTGGTGGTGCAAAGAAGTCCGCAGCCGAGCAGGTACTGGGTCCACGGCGACAGGGCGCGCCACCGCTCGGTGAGCGTCGGCCTGCTCGACCCGCCGGTGATCTCATCCACGCCGCCTCCTGACCCGGACAGCATGGCACACGACCACGCTGGGCGGCTACGAACCGGCGGTGAGCTCGGCGGCGAAGCCGGCGAAGAGGTCGGCCACCTTGGCGGTGCGGCCGGCGAGGTAGTGGTCGGCGCCGGCCACCACGTCGATGGTGGTGTTGACCCAGTCGGCGGTGACCTCGCGGGCCGAGCCGGGCGGGCGGAACTCGTCGTGCTCGGGCACGGCCAGCCGCTTGGGGCGCGGGTCGTGGGCCGCGGCCATGGCATCGAGTCGCACGACCCGGATCGGCGGTGCGATGAGGAACCAGCCGGCGAGCCGGGGATCGACGACGGTGAGGGCGACGTCGGCGCCGAACGACCAGCCGAGGATCACGAGCGGAACGCCCGGCGCCCGCTCGGCGAGGGCGTCGAGGCCGGCGATCAGGTCGAGCTTCTCGTCGACGCCCTGGCCGTGGGTGCCTTCGGATCCCTCGACCCCCCGGAAGTTGAACCGCACGACGGCCACGCCCCGGGCCGGCAGCGACCGGAACAGCTCACTGGTGACGAGCGACCGCATCGACCCGCCGTGGAGCGGGTGGGGATGGGCGAGCAGCGCGGCGACGGTGGCGCCGGCCGGGATGCAGGCCTCGGCCTCGAGGGCGAGCCCGTCGGAGGTGCGCAGCGAGAACGGCTCGACCGGCGGGGCGGTGTCGTCGGGCATGGCCGCAGACGGTACCGTCGGGGTGTGCCTGATGACGACCACGCCCCTCCGGAAGCTGCCGCCGACGCCCCGGTGGCCGACCCGACCGCGGTCCCGACCGGGGACCCGACCTCCGAGCGGTTCCCCGAGGATCCCGACGCCCCCGCCTCGGTCGACACGCCCGCCCTCACGTGGTCGGGCATCCCGACCGGCAAGCCGGGCGACACCCTGGCCGACCGTCTCTCGAAGACGCACCGACAAGCTGCCGATCAAGATGATGTCCGATCGCATCCTGGTGCGCATCGGTGGGTCGGAGGGCGAGCGTCGCAGCACGGGCGGCATCCTCATCCCCGCCACCGCCCAGATGGGCAAGCGGCTGACGTGGGCCGAGATCGTGGCCATCGGCCCCAACGTGCGGGCCATGGAGCCGGGCGACCACGTGCTGTTCAACCCCGAGGACCGCTACGAGGTCGAGGTCCGGGGCGAGGACTACGTGATCCTCCGCGAGCGCGACGTGCACGCGGTGGCCGCCAGCCGTCTCGAAGAGGGCTCCACCGGCCTCTACCTGTAGGGCCCGGCACTACCATCGGGTGCCGATGACCTGGCCCGTGCCCGATCGGCCGAAGCTGCCGCCCGCTCCCACCCGTGAGGAGCGCAAGCGGGCCCGTGCGGCCGAGCTCGATGCCATCGAGGCCGAGCACGGGCAGGAGCTGCCACGCGGCGTTCGCCGCCGGGAGGACGGGTCCTGGTTCACGCCCTACTGGCGTCGCGACGACGTGTGGATCGTCGGCGGCATGGTCTTCGCCATCGTGCTGCTGGTGGCCTTCCTGGCCTACTGGACCACCGGCGCCCCGGCCCACACCGCCGAGGGCGACGGGAGGACCAGCCCTGGACTCGTCGGCAAGGGCGTGGCCACCGGTCCGGTGTCGCCGGTGTGGTGGGTCGTCGGCATCGCCATCGTCGTCTTCCTCGTCGCCATGGTCGGCTACGTCGTGTGGGCCCTGGTCACGATCTTCCGGGGCAAGGGCGTCCGCTACGAGGACGTCTCGGCCGAGGAGCAGGCCCGCCGTCGCGAGGTCGCCCGCCTGCTCAAGCAGGTCGAGCCCCCCGTCAGCCTCGAGGAGGCCCAGCGCCAGCTCGGCCACGTGGCCCCCGACGGCGGCGGGGACCCGTAGGGGAACGGGTTCGTGGGGTTCGGTCGCGACCCCCTACGATGACCGGCCATGCCGGTCTCGACCCCCATCGACTTCACCGACGAGCAGCTCGCTGCCGTCACCTACAACGCCGACGGCCTGGTGCCGGCGATCGTGCAGGAGGAGGGCACCGGGCAGGTGCTGATGATGGCGTGGATGAACGCCGACTCGCTGCGCCAGTCGCTCGAGACCGGTCGCACCTGGTTCTGGAGCCGGTCGCGCCAGGAGTACTGGTGCAAGGGCGAGACCTCCGGCGACCGCCAGTACATCCGCGAGGCGTACTACGACTGCGACGGCGACACGCTGCTGTTCGTGGTCGAGCAGGAGGGCAACGGGGCCTGCCACACCGGCAACTACTCGTGCTTCTTCCGGGCCTTCGGCCCCGAGTCCTGAGCGGCGGTCCCGCCGGCCGTGCCGAGCCCTGACCGCGCCGGGTTCCACGCCCTGGCCGCCGAGTACACCGTCGTACCCGTGTGGCGCGAGCTGCTGGCCGACCTGATCACGCCGGTCGCCGCCTTCGCCCGGCTCTGCCGCGACGACGAGCCCGGCTTCCTGCTCGAGTCGGTCGAGCACGGCGATCGCTGGAGCCGGTGGTCGTTCGTCGGTCGGCGGGCCGCGGCCACCTTCACCGCCCGCGGGCTCGACGTGTCGGTCGACCAGGTGGTGCCCGACTCGATCCCCCTCGACCAGGGCATGCTCGCCGCCACCGAGGCCGTGCTGGCCTGCTACCGGGCTCCGAGCCTGGCCGAGCTGCCGCCGCTGCACAGCGGGCTGATGGGCTACCTCGGCTACGACGTCGTGCGCGAGGTCGAGCACCTGCCCGACGTGCCGCCCGACGACCAGGGCCTGCCCGACGCGGTGCAGTCGATCATCGGCGAGCTGGCCGCCTTCGACCACTTCCGCCAGCGGGTCACGCTGGTGGCCAACGCCTGGATCCCGGCCGACGCCACGCCCGACGAGCTCGACCGGGTCTACGACGAGGCCGTGGCCCGCCTCGACCAGCTCGCCCTCGACGGGGCCAGCCCGCTCGACGAGCCGCTGGTCGAGCCGCCGGCCGCCACCGACGAGCTGCCCGAGGTCACCTCGCCGAGCGGGCCCGAGCTCTACCGGCGGGCCGTCGAGGTGGCCAAGGAGCACATCCTCGCCGGCGACATCTTCCAGGTCGTGCTGTCGCAGCGCTTCGACCTGCAGCTCGACGCCGACCCGTTCGACTTCTACCGGGTGCTGCGCCAGGTCAACCCGAGCCCGTACATGTACTTCGTGCGACTGCCCGAGCTCACGCTGGTCGGGTGCTCGCCCGAGCCGATGGTGCAGCTGCTCGACGGCCGGGTCATCTCCCGCCCGATCGCCGGCACCCGTCGCCGCGGCCGCACCGACGAGGAGGACCGCCGCCTCGGCGCCGAGCTGAGCGAGCACCCCAAGGAGATCGCCGAGCACGTCATGCTGATCGACCTGGCCCGCAACGACGTCGGGCGGGTCGTGCGCTTCGGCACCGAGCAGGTCGACGAGATGATGACCCTCGAGCGCTACAGCCACGTGATGCACCTCACGTCGCAGGTGTCGGGCGAGCTGGCCGAGGGCCGCACCCCGATCGACGTGCTGCGGGCCACCCTGCCGGCCGGCACCGTGTCGGGCGCGCCGAAGGTGCGGGCCATGGAGATCATCGACGAGCTCGAGCCGGTGAAGCGGGGACCCTACGCCGGGCGTCGTCGGCTACATCGACTTCTCCGGCAACATCGACACCGCCATCGCCATCCGCACCATGGTCGTGCGGCCCGACGGGCGGGCCTCGGTGCAGGCCGGCGCCGGCGTCGTGGCCGACAGCGTGCCCGAGCACGAGGACCTCGAGTGCCACAACAAGGCCCGGGCGCTGCTCGCCGCGGTACCCGGCGCCCGGCGTGATGACCGCGCAACGGCGTGCCGCCCGCGATTCACTGACCCCATGACCTATCGATCCGTGCGGGAGGGGAGCACCTGGGCACCTCCGGGCCGGGAGCGCCTGTCGGTGGAGGGCCCCGACGCCGCGTCCTACCTGCAGGGCCAGCTCAGCCAGGACGTGGAGTCGCTCGCCGTGGGCGCGTCGACCTGGACGTTCCTGCTCGACCCCAGCGGCAAGCTCGGCACCTGGTTGCGGGTGACGCGCACCGGCGAGCAGTCGTTCGTGCTCGACGGCGACCCGGGCACGGCCGACGTGGCCATGGCCCGGCTCAACCGGTTCAAGCTGCGCACGAAGGCCGACATCGAACGGCTCGAGTCGGATCCCGCTGATGAACCAGCAGGCGAGTCCGACGGCGATGAGGTCGACGGCGATGAGGTCGACCGCATCGAGGCGGGGGTGCCCCGCTTCGGCGCCGAGATCGTCGAGGACGTCATCCCGGCCGAGCTGGGCCAGTGGCTCGTCGACGCCTCGGTCAGCTTCACCAAGGGGTGCTACACGGGCCAGGAGCTCGTCGCCCGGGTCGACTCCCGCGGTGGCAACGTGCCTCGTCATCTGCGGGGTCTCGTCGTCGAGGGCGACGAGGTGCCACCGCCCGGGGCCGAGATCGTGACCGACCCCTCCGGCACGGCCAAGGTCGTCGGCACGGTCACCAGCTCGGCCCGCTCGGGCGATCTGGGCCCGATCGCCCTGGCCTTCGTCCACCGCACCGTCGAGCCGCCGGCCGAGGTCGAGGTCCGCTGGGACGGCGGCCGGACATCAGCCGAGGTGCGCGAGCTGCCGCTGCGCTGATCGGGTCGTGCTGGTCTGGCGGCGGCCGTGGCGGCCGGGTGGTCGGGAGCGGCCTCGGTGCCGTTGGCTGTGGAGGGTCTGGCCGGTGGGGGTGGTCCAGACGAAGCGCTGGCCGGAGGTGGCGGTCATGGTCCAGCCGTTGCGGTGGGTGACGCCGTGGTGGTGTCGGCACAGCAGCGCCAGGTTCCAGAGATCGGTCGGGCCGTGGTCTTCCCAGGCGATGACGTGGTGGGCATCGCACCAGCTGGCGGGGGCGTCGCAGCCGGGGAAGACGCAGCCGCCGTCTCGGCGGGTGAGGGCTCGTCGTTGTTCCCGGGTGGGCCAGCGTCGGTCGCGGCCCATGTCGAGGGGGACGCCGAGCGTGTTCATGATCAGGGCGACGTAGCGGGGGTCGCAGAGCAGGTGGCGGACGGTGTCGGCCACGACGGGATCGCCGTCGGGCGTGGTGACGTCGTCGAACAGCCCGGGTCGTCGGCAGCAGGCGTCGGCGTGCGGTTCCGCGTGATCGTGAGCGTGGTGGTCTGATCGTTCGTCGGTCGGTGGTGACGATGGGGGATCGGCCCGGGTCGTCGAGTCGGCGTCCGCTCTCCCGGTCGGCGGATCGGGCGAGGTGATCGGCGGGATCGGTACCGCCGCGTGATCGACGGGGATGGGTGGCCCGTCCTGGGCGGTGATGACGAGGGTGATGTCGGCGATCGGGGCCCGCGTGTCGTCGGAGGTTGCGGGCCAGGCCCTTGCGGACGAGCTCGACCAGGCCGAGGGCCATCAGGGTGGACCGTGGCGGGATCGGCAGTTCGGCGTCGGTGACCTCGTGGTCGCGTTTGAAGCGGCGGAACTGGGCGTCGGCCTCACGTTCGAGGGCCTGGCGCAGCAGCAGGGCGTGCTCGCCAACGGCCTCGCCCTTGAAGCCGAGGGCGCCGTCGGGCAGCTCGGTGAGGTGGATGCGGTTGCGGGCCAGCTCACGGTCGGGGTCGTAGCCGCCGTCGAGGTCCCACCGCTGGACCACGGCCCGCAGCTCGGTCTGGAAGGACCGGAACGAGGCCCGCTGCGCGTAGTCGATCAGCGGTTCCTCGGCGGCCATGACCGGTTCGGCGATGCGGGGGTTGGCCACCGCGGCGGCCAGCTGGTGGGCGTGATCGAAGCTGATGCGCCCGTCGGCCAACGCCACGTCGGCGTGGGGGAGCTGACGCAGCCACCGCCCGGTGACCACCCGGCGCTTCACCGCCGCCGGGGCCACCAGGGTCTCGCGGGCCACCCACCGGGCGGTCGGATGGCCGTAGCGACGGTCGCACACCCCTCGCACGTCGAGCTCGGCCAGCACATGGGCCTCGGCCGCGTCGAACGCGGCCCGGGCCCGCTGCAGCTCCACCGCCGCCTCGAGCAACTCGTCGTCGGAGGCACCGGCGAGGTCGGTCTTCGCCGCCCGCCGGCACCGCTCCGTGAGATCCGTTGCATCGAACATGCATACGAGACTACTCGTAGATCAACCAGAGACGCAACAGGTCTGGCCGAAGTTTCGATACTTTTCCTCTGAAATCACTGATCTCGGCCACGTCAGCACGATGTGTGGCCGTCGCGGACCACCCGATCAGAACGGCGTGGCGGCGGGAGGAGTCGGCGGTGGTGGCGAACCGGGCGGTGGCACCGACGGGGGCGCGGGCACGTAGGCCGGCGGCGCCGGAGGCACCGCGCCGGCGACGGGGGTCGAGGCGGGTCGGAGCGTCACGACCATGCGGGCGCCGCCGCCGGGAGCGGCCTCGGCGCGGACCGTGCCGCCCATGGCGTCGACCAGCTCGCGCACGATGGCGAGGCCGAGACCCGAGCCGACCTCCTTGCGCACGGGCTGGTGCCCGGCCACGTAGAGGCGCTCGAACACGTGGGGGAGGTCCTCGGTGGCGATGCCGGGGCCGTCGTCGGACACCTCGACCCGCGGCGCGGCGGGGTCGGCGATGACCGCGAGCGTGATCGACCCGGACGCGTACTTGAGCGCGTTCTCGGTGAGGTTGGCCACCACCTGGGCGAGCCGGTCGGGGTCGGCGACGGCGGCGACGTGGGTGCCCGACCGGGCGAGCCGCAGCTGCAGGCCGGCCCCTTCGACCTCGCGCCGGAAGCCGTCGACCGAGTCGCTGACCAGATCGTCGAGGTCGACGGGCACGAGGTCGAGGGAGAACTGCCGGGCCTCGAGCTTGGCCAGGTCGAGCAGGTCGCGCACGAGCCGTTCGAGCCGCCGGGACTCGGCCAGGATGATCCCCGCCGCGGCCCGGTCGTCGGGCACGGCCCCGTCGGCGATGGCCTCGGCATAGCCCTGGATCGAGGTGAGCGGCGTGCGCAGGTCGTGGGACACCGAGAGCAGGAACTGCTGCTCGAGCCCGCGCGACCGGGCCAGCGAGTCGGCCATCCCGTTGATGGACCTGGCCAGCTCGTCGAGCTCGTCGGCCGTGCCGTGACCATGATCGGGCAGGCGCACGGACAGGTCGCCCTCGGCGATGCGGGCGGTGGCCTCGGTGGCGTCGGTGAGCGGCTTGGTCAACCGTCGGCTCAGGCGGGCCGCGACGAGCGCGCCGACGAGCAGCACGACCACGGAGGCGAGGATGAACCAGCGCACGCCGGTGCCGAGGGTCGGGCCGACGTTGCGGGTGTACATCAGCACCGGCAGGAAGTTGCCCGACGTCATGGGCAGGGGCGATCCGGCGTAGATGTTCTCGCCCCGACTCGACGACACGATCTCGCCGTTGCGCAGGCCGGCGATCTGCTCGTCGGTCAGGACCAGGCCGCGGGGGAGCGGATCGCCCAGGTCGGTGCGCACCTGGTCCTTGTTGTCGATCACGACCAGGCTGACGTCCTCGAGGTCGAGCGAGTCGCGGATGCGGGTCAGCCGCTCCTTCGGGGTGAGCCTCGACCCGTTCGAGTCACGGACGGCGTTCGTGCGCAGGGTGGCGATGAGCGACGTGGCCTGGGCCTGGGCCTCGAGCTCGCTGCGGGCCGAGCTGCGGGCGCCGACGCGGGTGAGGGCGAGGGTGCCGAGGCCGGCGAGGAGCAGGGCGGCGGCCACGGTGCCGAGGATGGCGAAGGTGATGCGACGTCTCATGGCGACCTCCGATCTCTCGTCATGCGGTCAGGGTGCCTCGGACATGTGAGGACGGCGTGAGGTTCAGTCGAGTCGGTAGCCGACGCCCCACACCGTCGACAGGGGGAAGCCGTCACCGAGCTTCTTGCGGAGCTGGCGCACGTGCACGTCGACCGTGCGCTCGTCGCCGATCCAGTCGACGCCCCAGACCCCGTCGAGCAGCTGGCGCCGGCTGAGCGCCAGGCCCCGGTTCTCGGCCAGGTAGGCGCACAGGTCGAACTCGCGGGCGGCGAGGGCGACGACCTCGCCGTTGGCCCGCACCTCCCGGCGGCCGAGGTCGACTTCGACGTCGCCGGCGACCAGCACCGTCGGGGCGTCGCGGGTCGGCCCGTCGGCCCGGCGCAGGATGGCCTTGACCCGGGCAACGAGCTCGCGGGGTGAGAAGGGCTTCGTGACGTAGTCGTCGGCGCCCATCTCGAGGCCGAGCACGCGGTCGATCTCGCCGTCCCGGGCGGTGAGCATGATGATCGGGATGTCGCTGTGGGCCCGGAGCTCGCGACACACCTGCAGGCCGTCCATGTCGCCGCCCAGGCCGACGTCGAGGATGACGAGCCGGGGGCTGCGATCGCGGACGATGTCGAGGCCGCCCTCGCCCGTGCTCGACTGGTAGACGCGGTAGCCGTCGTTGCGGAGGTAGAGGTCGACGAGGTCGGCGATGTTGGGGTCGTCCTCGATGAGCACGACGACCGTCGGTTCTGAGCTCATGGTCCGCCCATGCTGGCACCCCTGACCGGTTGTGGGGTCGACGCCCGGCTCTACCATCGTGGGGGTGAGCCACTACGACGTGCTGGGCGTCGACCCCGGGGCATCCGCGGCCGAGATCCGCAAGGCCTACTTGGCCCGGGCCCGCCGGGTGCACCCGGACTTCCACACCGGCGACGACGCCGCCGCCCGGGCCAGGGCGGAGCAGCAGATGCGGGTCCTCAACGAGGCCTGGGCCGTGCTCGGCGACAAGGGTCGGCGCCAGGCCTACGACCAGGGCCTCGAGGACCGGAGGCCCGACACGCGCCTTCGGCGACCGGCCGGCACGCCGAGCCCGGACTTCGTGCCCTACTCCGACGACGACACCGACTACGCCGCGCTGCTCGACGAGGCGGGCCCGGGCAACGGCGCCACGGTCCCGCGCTGGGTGCAACTCGCCCCGGTGGCCCTGTTCGGCGCGGCGGTGTTCGCCTTCTCGGCCGCGCTCGTCACCGGGCTGGCGGGCGTCTACGCCATCGCGGTGATCACGCTGATCCTGTCGGGGCTGTCGTTCCTGCTCACGCCGGCCCTGGCCGTGATGCGCAGCCTCGAGAGCGAACGCGACTGAGCCGTTCCGGGTCACCGGATAAGGTCCCCGCCCATGGCCAAGACCTCGATGTTCGTGAAGCTCTCCGCCCAGCCCGGCAAGCGTGACGACCTGCTCGCCGCGCTCGAGAAGATGCTGGTGACGGTGAACGACGAGGAGGGCACCGAGATCTACGCCTTCAACCTCGACGCCACCGACGAGAACGCCATCTGGATCTACGAGCTCTACACCGACGAAGCGCGCTCGCGACCCACTCCGGGAGCGAGGCCATGGCCGCGCTCATCGGCGACCTCGGCGGCCTGCTCGGCGATGCGCCCCTGATGGTGACCACCACCCCGGTGTCGGGCAAGGGCATCGGTCTCTGACCTACCTCGACCGCATCCTCGAGGCGCACCGGGCCTCGGCCGCCGCCGACGACCGCGACCTCGACGAGCTGCTCTCGCGCAGGCTCGCGCCCAGCCGCCGACGCGCGGCTTCGCCGCCGGCGCTGGCGGCATCGGCCGCAGGAGGGCGTCGTCGCGGTCATCGCCGAGATCAAGCGGCGCTCGCCGTCGAAGGGCGCGCTGGCGCCCGACCTCGATCCGGCGTCGCTGGCCCGGGCCTACGAGTCCGGCGGCGCCGCCTGCCTGTCGGTGCTCACCGACGTCGAGTTCTTCGGAGGCTCGCCGGCCGACCTGGCCGCGGCCCGTGCCGCATGTGCCCTGCCGGTGCTGCGCAAGGACTTCACCGTCAGCCCGCTCGACGTCGCCGATGCCCGCCTCATGGGCGCCGACGCCGTGCTGCTGATCGCAGCCGCCCTCGACGACGTCGAGCTGCGCGACCTCCTGGGGCTCGCCACGGACCTCGGTCTCGACTCGCTGGTCGAGATCCACGACGAGGCCGAGCTCGACCGGGCCGTCGCGGTGGGCGCCACGCTCGTCGGCGTCAACCAGCGCGACCTCGTGACCTTCGAGGTCGACACCGCCCGGGCCGTGCGCATGGCTCCGCAGATGCCGGCCGGCGTGATCCGGGTCGCCGAGTCCGGCATCACCGGTCCGGCCGACGCTCGGCTGCTGGCCGAGGCCGGCTACCACGCCGTGCTGGTGGGGGAGCACCTCGTCACCTCGGGCGATCCCGCGGCGGGCGTCGCCGCGCTCCGGGCACCGGCCTAGCCACGGGCACGGGCCGGGCCAGCGCCCTACGATCGGCGCGTTCCGCACGGGGACCCGAGGAGGGCGACATGACGCGATTCATCCTGTCCGAGGACCAGCTGCCGACCGCCTGGTTCAACCTCTTGCCCCGGCTCGACTCACCGCTCGAGCCGCCGCTGCACCCGGCCACCCGTGAGCCGGTCGGCCCGGACGACCTGGCGCCGCTGTTCCCGATGGCGCTGATCATGCAGGAGATGTCGGCCGAGCCGTGGATCGACGTCCCCGGCGAGGTGCTCGACATCCTCAAGCTGTGGCGGCCGACGCCGCTGGTGCGGGCGACGCGGCTCGAAGCCGAGCTGGGCACGCCGGCGCGCATCTACTTCAAGGACGAGTCGGTGTCGCCGGCCGGGTCGCACAAGCCCAACACCGCGGTGCCCCAGGCCTTCTACAACAAGCAGGAGGGGATCAAGCGCCTCTCGACCGAGACCGGCGCCGGCCAGTGGGGCTCGTCGCTGGCGTTCGCCTGCGCCCAGTTCGACCTGGAGTGCATGGTCTACATGGTGCGGGCGTCGTACGAGCAGAAGCCCTACCGCAAGGCGATGATGGAGCTCTGGGGCGGCCAGGTCGTGCCCTCGCCGGTCGACGACCCCGACAGCCCCGGCTCGCTCGGTGCGGCCATCAGCGACGCGGTGCGCGACTGCGTGCAGCGCGACGACACGCACTACGCGCTGGGCTCGGTGCTCAACCACGTGCTGCTGCACCAGACGATCATCGGGCTCGAGGCCAAGGAGCAGCTCGCCATGGCCGGGGAGGCCCGACCCGACGTCGTGCTCGGCTCGTGCGGTGGCGGGTCGAACCTCGGCGGCATCTCGTTCCCGTTCGTGCCCGACGCCGACGTGCGACTGGTGGCGGTCGAGCCGGCGTCGTGCCCCACGCTCACCGAGGGGCGCTTCGAGTACGACTTCGGCGACGTGGCCGGCATGACCCCGCTGATGCCGATGTTCACGCTCGGCCACGACTTCATGCCGCCGAGCATCCACGCCGGAGGGCTGCGCTACCACGGCGACTCGCCGATCGTGTCCAAGCTCGTGCGCGACGGGCGCATGGAGGCGGTGGCCTACCCGCAGGGCAAGGTGTTCGAGGCCGCGGTGCAGTTCGCCCGGGTCGAGGGCAAGATCCCCGCCCCCGAGACGGCCCACGCCATCCGGGCCGTCGTCGACGAGGCGCTGGCGGCCAAGGAGACCGGCGAGGAGCGGGTGATCCTGTTCAACTACTCCGGCCACGGCCACCTCGACCTCTCGGCCTACGACGACTACCTGCACGGTCGCCTCATCGACGCCTGAAGGAAGACACAGCTCGACGGGTGCGGACCGGTACCGTTGAAGCGTGTTCGTCAAGATCTGCGGGATGACCAACGAGGAGGACGCGCTCTTCGCGGTCGCCATGGGCGCCGACGCCGTCGGGTTCAACTTCGCCTCCGGTTCACCCCGCCAGATCGCGGTCACGCAGGCCCGTGACATCGCCCGGCGGCTGCCGCCCGAGGTCATGACGGTCGGCGATCTTCCGCGACGAGGCCCCGCAGCGCGTGGTCGAGATGGTCAACGCCGCCGGACTCCACGCCGTGCAGCTGCACGGACACGAGACACCCGCCGAAGGCGAGTGGATCCGCAAGCGGGTGCAGTTCCTCATCCAGGCGTTCGCGGCCGGTGATCGCATGCTCGACCGGGTGGCCGACTACACCGCCGCCGACGCCATCCTCGTCGACTCGCCGGCCGGGGCGGCTCGGGCCAGGTGTTCGACTGGGTGCTGGCCGAGCAGCTGCCTGCTCGACCGCCGGGTGATCCTCGCCGGCGGCCTCACGCCGGAGAACGTGGCCGACGCGGTGCGCCGCGGTGCATCCCTGGGGGGTCGACGTGGCGAGCGGGGTCGAGATCCGCCCCGGCAAGAAGGACGGCTCCAAGGTCCGCCGGTTCATCAACGCCGCCAACGAGGCAGCCGACGAGGACGATCCCGAGGGCGTCGCCGACGCCATCTTCGACGATGTCGACCTGGCCACGCCGGACGTCATTTACGACTATGACGACGAGGTGTCGTCCGCCTAACCTCCCGCCGTGCCTGCAGCCGAACCGTCCGGGGAGCCGTCCCGCGAGTCGTACATGGCCCGAGCCCACCCCGGAGGGTCGCTTCGGCGAGTTCGGTGGGCGGTTCGTGCCCGAGACGCTGGTCCCGGCCTGCCTCGAGCTCGAGGCCGCGTTCCGCGACGCCTGGGCCGACCCGGCCTTCCGCCCGAGCTCTGCACGACCTGCTGCGCGACTACGCCGGCCGGCCGTCGCCGCTCACCGAGTGCCACCGCCTCAGCGAGGAGCTCGGCGTGCGGCTGCTGCTCAAGCGCGAGGACCTCAACCACACGGGCTCGCACAAGATCAACAACGTGCTCGGTCAGGCCCTGCTCGCCCAGCGCATGGGCAAGACCCGCCTGGTCGCCGAGACCGGCGCCGGCCAGCACGGCGTGGCCACCGCCACCGCCGCCGCCCTGCTCGGCATGGAGTGCATGGTCTACATGGGCGAGGTCGACATGGGCCGCCAGGCGCTCAACGTCTTCCGCATGCGCCTGCTCGGGGCCGAGGTCGTCCCGGCGCTCTCGGGCAGCCGCACCCTCAAGGACGCCGTCAACGAGGCCATGCGCGACTGGGTCGCCACCGTCGAGACCACCCACTACTGCCTCGGTTCGGTCATGGGCCCGCACCCCTACCCGTGGATGGTCCGCGAGTTCCACCGGGTGATCGGCACCGAGGCCCGCGAGCAGTGCGCGGCGCTGCTCGACGGCGACGTGCCCGACGTGGTCACCGCCTGCGTCGGCGGCGGGTCGAACGCCATCGGCATCTTCTCGCGGCTTCGCCGACACCCGAGCCGAGCTGGTCGGCGTCGAGCCGGCCGGTGGCGCGGCCGTCGAGCCGCGGCGATCCCCGGCGTCGTGCACGGCATGCGCTCGTTCCTCATGCAGGACGAGGACGGCCAGGTGCTCGAGGCCGCAGTCGATCTCGGCCGGGCTCGACTACCCGGGCGTCGGCCCCGAGCACTCGCACCTCGCGTCCATCGGTCGGGCCCGCTACGAGACGGTCACCGACGCCGAGGTGATCGACGCCTTCCAGCTGCTCGTCGCGCACCGAGGGCATCATCCCCGCCCTCGAGCCGGCCCACGCCCTGGCCTGGGTGTCGCGGGCCCGGGGCGAGCTGGCCGGGCGCACGGTGCTGCTCAACCTGTCGGGTCGGGGCGACAAGGACGTGGCCCAGATGATGGACATCCTCGCGTGAGCAGCGCCGCCCGCCCCGGCGCCGACGATCTCGACCTGAGCGTGCCGCCGGCGCCCGACGAGCCCGGCCAGCTCGAGGCGACGTTGCGCGTCGGCCGCGGTCGGCCGGGCGCAAGCTGCTGGTCCCCTACGTCACCGGTGGGCTAGGCACCGACTGGACCGAGGTCGTGCGGGCCGTCGCCGATGCCGGGGCCGACGCCATCGAGATCGGCATCCCGTTCAGCGACCCGGTCATGGACGGCCCGGTCATCCAGGCGGCCAGCGAGCAGGCGCTCCAGGCCGGCGCCACCCCCCACGGCATCCTCGACGAGCTGGCCCGGGTCGACGCCGGCGTCCCGCTGGCGGTCATGACCTACTACAACATCGCCTTCCGCATCGGGCCTGCAGCGCTTCGCCGAGAACCTCGCGGCCAGCGGCGTCGCCGCGGCCATCCTGCCCGACCTGCCCCTCGAGGAGGTCGGTCCCTGGGCCCGCAACGGCCGACGCCGCCGGGGTCGAGACGGTGCTGCTGGCCGCGCCGACCGCGCCCGACGAGCGACTGCCGCGCGTGTGCGCCCGGGCCCGCGGCTTCGTCTACGCCGTCGGGCTGCTCGGGTGTCACCGGCGAGCGCGACGCCGCTGGCCGCCAGCTCGCTCGTGATCGCCCGCCGGCTCAAGGCCGTCACCGACAAGCCGGTGCTGGTCGGCGTGGGCGTGTCGTCGCCGGAGCAGGCGGTCGAGGTCTGCGCCGAGGCCGACGGCGTCGTGATCGGCTCGGCCCTCGTGCGCCGAGTGCTCGACGGCGAGGGCCCGGCCGGAGCGGCCGCGTTCATCGGCGGCGGTGCGCTCCGCCCTCGACGCCGCCTGAGCTGAGCTTCGAGCCGCCGCGGGTCGTCCACGGGTGTGTCCTCGACGCGCCCGACCCAGGCGCTGAAGACCGGGACGCCGGCCCACGCCGGCCGCCCCAGGGGCAGCGCTCGATAGGGAGCTTCGGGTTCGGTCTGCTGGTCGAGGGCGACGGCCACCACCGCGTACGGTCGGTTGAACCGCACCTCGGCTCGTCGGTACCTGACCCGCTGCTCGCCGTGGAACGCGGCCCGCCGGACCCCGAGTGCGGTGACCGCGGCGGCGCGGAACCCCTTCCTCGTGTACTCGGCGAAGGCCGACTGGCGGGATTCGAAGACGTTCGAGTCGCCGTCGGCGAAGCCCAGCAAGGTCCGCTCGACCGCTGCCATCCCGGGCGCATCGGCCAGGTCGTGGTCGCTGCGGGCCGACCAGGCCGCCAGCACCGTCGCCACGGTCTGCCGGTTCGCCGGACCGTCGGCGGCGTCGCCCTCGTGCTCGTCGAGAGTCCAGGCGTGGCCGTCGCCGAGGGGCAACTCGAAGAGGTCGACGGCCCGGGCCCGGCTCGGATCGCCACCGAGCAGGGCGGCGACCTGGTGGGCGGCGGGGTGCACCAGGTCCGGCGGGGCCTCGGGTGGGCCGATCACCGAGATCACCCGCAATCCGGAGGCGGCGTCGGCGGCGTGCACGGCGACCAGCCCGACCGCGTCGGTGTCAGCGATGAGCTGCACGTGGGCCCGGTGCGCCTGCAGGGCGACACCGATGGTCGAGCCGAGCTCGCCGCCGAGCTCCTCGGCGATCGTGGTCTCGAACGGCCAGGACCACGTGACGTCGGCCGCCAGCGCGCTGGCCAGGACGACGAGGGTGCGGGCGTCGACCGCCAGCGGGAACGACGGGATCATCCCGAGCGTGTGACGCTCGGCCCACGCGTCGGCCTCGGCCTGCGTGGGCATCGGCCCGCGGTCGAGCCCGGGAGGAAGGGTCGTGGCCCAGCGGTCGAAGGCCTCCGTCATGGCCTCCGGCCGGTCCCACAGCGCCACGGCGGCGCTGACCGCCGGGTGAGGATCGGCGAGCAGCTCGGCGGCCCGTCGGGCCGCGTCCTCGGCGTCGGTGCCGAGCACTGCCTCGAGCCGCGACCGGTCGTCTCCCTCGACGGCCGGCGCCAGCAGCGCCAACAACAACCAGATGCCGAGGCCGCTGCCGATCGAGTGCTCGTCGAGGTGGCCGGCCGCGAACCGGGCCGTGTAGTCGGCCACCAGCGCGGCGGTGCTCGTCATTGCCGCAGTCTCGCGCCGCGACGGTGTGCAAGGGGCCGACGCGGTCAGGTCGTGGAAGACTGCGGCCGATATGAAGCTCATCGCCATCAACGCCAGCCCCTCGGACACCTCCAAGACCCATGCCGTCGCGGCGGCGGCCGTCGAGTTGGCCGGCGGTGGCGCGGTCATCGACATCGGCGCGCTCGATGCCGATGCGCTGCTGCTGCGGGGCGCCCACCCCACGGTGGCCACGGCCATCGAGGCCATCGGGCAGGCCGACGTGGTGGTGCTGGTGACACCCACCTATCGGGCCACCTACAGCGGTCTGCTCAAGGTGCTGCTCGACCAGCTCCCGACGGCGGCGCTGGTCGGCAAGGCGTGCGTGCTGGCGGCCACCGCGGGCGGTCCGCTGCACTTCCTCAGCATCGACACCAGCATGCGGGCGCTCGTGGCGTCGCTCGGGGGGTGGAGCGTGCCGACCGTCGTGTACGTCACCGGCGACGACTTCGACGACGACAACCGCCCCGGCGCCGGCGTGCTCGAGCCGCTGGGCCGGGCGCTCGACGAGGCCCGTCTGGTGGTGGGGGCCTGAGCATGTCCTTCGACGAGTCGGGTGAGGCCATCGCCCACGTCCGCGAGATCTGCCTGGCCCTTCCCGATGCGGCCGAACGGCTGAGCCACGGCTCGCCCACGTTCTTCATCGGGGGCAAGAAGACGTTCGTGATGTTCCTCGACGACCACCACGGCGACGGTCGGCTGGCCCTGTGGTGCGCAGCCGAGCCCGGCGTCCAGGCGACGCTGGTCGACGAGGAGCCGGACCGGTTCTTCGTGCCTCCCTACGTCGGGCACCGCGGGTGGATCGGCGTTCGCCTCGATCGCGACGTCGACTGGGACGAGATCGCCGGCGTGGCCGAGGACGCCTATCGCGCGGTCGCGCCCAAGCGCCTGCTCGCCGCCCTCGACCAGCTCGATCAGCCGTTGGCGCGGACCGACGACGGCGACTCGTAGGCTGCCCGGATGCGAGAAGGGATGCTCAAGCTGCGGTCGTTCCCTCGCAGCCGCTTGATCGAGATCCCGCTGTGCCACCTCCGCACCAGCGAGCTGAGCCTCTACCAGTCGTTGGGCGACCCCACCGCCACCACCGACCCGGTCGAGGCCGACCCTCGGCTCTACTGGGACATCGAGTGGAGCTGCGGCATGGTCATGGGCCTGCAGTTCCACCAGATCAGCGAGGATCTGCAGATCCAGCTCGACCAGCCCGACGTGCCCCACGCGCTGCGTCATCTCGCGGTCGAGGCCTACGACCTCCGGCTCCTGCGCATCGACGACCCGGAGCGCTTCGCCGCCGTCGGTGAGCCACCCGTGCTCGACTGGGACCTGCACCGCCAGGCGCCCGACGGCACCGACCAGGTCTACAAGCGGGGGCTGACCGAGCGGGACGCGAGGTGCTGGGCGGCGGAGGCCGAGGCGTTCACCGGTCGACGCCACTGGGCCGTCCACCACCCGCCGGGTGACGAGCCGGAGGTCCCCGGCGTGCTGACGTGACCCTGGCCCCGCGGCCTAGGCCCGTCCGATCCCCTCGAGCTGGGCCAGCACCCGCAGCATGACCTCGTCGGCTCCGCCGCCGATCGACAGCAGCCGCGAGTCGCGGAAGAACCGGGCGGTCCAGGTCTCCTCCATGTAGCCGATGCCGCCGTGGAACTGGATGCACGTGTCGGCCACCTTGCGGTTGAGCCGGCCGGTCATCAGCTTCGCGATGGTGGCGTGGCGTGTGGTGTCCTCACCGCGGAGGTAGGCCTCGGCGCACGTGTGGTTGTAGGCCCGGGCCACCTCGATCTCGGCCACCAGCTCGGCCAGGGCGAACTGGATGTGCTGGTTGTCGGCCAGCGGGTGCCCGAAGGCCTGCCGCTGCTTGACGTACTCGATGGTGCGATCGACCGCCACCTGCATGCCGCCGATCGACATGTAGGCGGCGATCATGCGCTCGTTCTGGAACTGGGCCATCTGCTGCTGGAAGCCCCGGCCGATCTCGCCGATGGTGTTGGCCACCGGCACCCGCAGGTCGACGAACGACAGCTCGGCCGTGTCGCTCGACCGGTTGCCCAGCTTGTCGAGCTTGCGGCTCACCGAGAAGCCCGGTCGGTCGGTGGGGACGACGATCTGGCTCATGCCCCGGTAGCCGCCGTCCTCGGAGGTGCGGGCCAGCAGGCACAGCCAGTCGGCCTGGGTCCCGTTGGTGATGTAGAGCTTCGAGCCGTTGATGACCCACTCGTCGCCGTCGCGCTCGGCCCGCGTGCGGATGGCGGCGACATCGCTGCCGGCGTCGGGCTCGGTGACGGCGATGGCGGCCACCATCTCGCCCCTGATCGCCGGTGCGAGGTAGCGCTGCTTGAGCTCGTGCGTGCCGAAGCGGTGCAGCGACGGCGTGGCCATGTCGGTCTGCACCGAGATCGCCATGGGCACGCCACCGCACCCGGCCCGGCCCACCTCCTCGCCGAAGATCACGGTGTAGCTGTGGTCGGCGCCCTGGCCGCCGTAGGCCGGGTCGTACTCGAGGCCGAGCAGTCCCGCGGCCGCGAGCTTGGGGAACAGCTCGTGGGCCGGGAAGATGCCGGCCTCCTCCCACTCGTCGATGTAGGGGTCGATCTCACGCTCGACGACCTGGCGGACGGTCGAGCGGAACTGCTCGTGCTCGGCGGTGAAGTGCATGACGACCTGCCCGACGGATGACTAGGAGGGAGGGGGAGGGAGGTGATCGAGCGGCGCGGCGGCCACTGGCGCGGCGGGTGCGCCTTCGAGGAGGCGCGTCGGGAGCTCGACCACCTTGGCCCGCAGGTACTCGCCCAGCCCCTTGGCCTGCGGGTCGGTGCGGGTCGAGGCCGCCACGCCTCGCCCGAGCAGGCCGACGATCACGAAGTTGAGGGCCCGCAGGTTCGGCAGCTCGTAGCGCACCACGTCGAGCCCGGCGGTCTCGGCCGGCATCAGCTCGCGGAGGCGCTCGACGGTGAGGTGACGGTGCAGCCAGACGTAGGCGTCGTCGGTGCGGGCCCACACCCCGACGTTGGCGTTGCCGCCCTTGTCGCCCGAGCGGGCGCCGAACAGCCGCCCCAGCGGCGTGGCCACCGTCGGGTCGTTCGGCGGCTCCGGAGCGTCGCGCAGGGCGGCCAACGCGTCGGGCCAGCGGGAGCTCTCGCCTCGCCCGTCGTCGCGGTCGCCCGCGCCGTCGAGATCGGCCATCGGCAGGCTGTAGCGGAACGACTCGCCCCGCTCGGGCGCGATGCGGGCGTCGGCCGGCACCGGCTCGATGCGGATGCGCTCGTCGCCGAGCACCACCTCGTGGTCGGGCAGGTCGTCGGGCACCAGGGCCGGCCAGTAGACCCCGAAGCTCGACGCGTCACCCGGGGGGGACGTCGTGAACAGGCCGGGGTAGCTCGCCAGCACCATCTCGATGGCCGTGTTCGAGAAGGCCCGGCCGACCTTGGCCTTGTCCCGGTCCATGACGGTGATGCGCAGCTCAGCCAGGGCCTCCTCGTTGGTGGCCGGATCGGCGTGGTCGCTGCGCCGCAGGCGGACGTCGACCGCCCCGAACGACTCGCGGCCGCCGGGGACGAGCGACCACAGCGTTCGCTCGGCCAGCTCGGCCTTGGCCTCGATGTCGAGCCCGGTGAGCATGAAGGTCATCGAGTTGCGGTAGCCCCCGAGGTAGTTCACCGCCACCTTGGTCGTGTCGGGTGCCGGCAGGCCGACGATGCCCGACACCCGCACCCGGTCGTCGCCCTCGTCGCTGACCTCGACGCTGTCGAAGGCCACCACCACGTCGGGGTTGTAGTAGCCGAGCCCCTGGATCTCGTAGAGCAGCTGGGCGGTGACGGTGTTCGCCGACACGAGGCCGCCGGTGCCCGGGTGCTTGGTCACGACGAACGATCCGTCGTGGGCGATCTCGGCGATGGGGAACCCTGGGCGCTCGAGCCCGGGAACCTCGCCGAAGAACGCGTAGTTGCCTCCCGTGCACTGGGCGCCGCACTCGATGATGTGGCCGGCGACCACCGCGCCGGCGAGGCGGTCCCAGTCGGTGCGCTCCCACCCGAAGTAGGAGGCCGCGGGACCGAGCACCACGGCCGCATCGGTGACCCGACCGGTGATCACCACGTCGGCGCCCCGGTCGAGGGCGGCGGCGATGCCCCAGCCGCCGAGATAGGCGTTGGCGGTGACCGGCTGCACGTGCAGGTCGGCCAGCGACTCGCCGGTGTCGATGTTGCGCAGGTCGACGCCCGAGGCGGCCAGCTCGTCGAGCCGGGGCATGAGGTCGTCACCGTCGACGTAGGCGATGGTGGGGGCCAGGCCGAGCCGGGCGGCCAGCGCGTGCAGGGCGTCGGCGCAACCGGCCGGGTTGAGCCCGCCCGCGTTGCTGACCACGACGACGCCTTCGGCCAGGCACGTGCCCAGCACCTGCTCCATCTGGGTCAGGAACGTCGTGGCGAAGCCCAGGTCGGGATCCTTCATCCGCCCCTTGGCCAGGATCATCATCGTCAGCTCGGCCAGCCAGTCGCCGGTGAGGACGTCGATGGGACCGCCGTCGACCATCTCCCTGGCCGCCGAGATGCGGTCGCCGTAGAAGCCGCTGCAGTTGGCCACCCGCAAGGGGTCGGGCGGCGGAGCGGCGGGAGCGGCGGGAGCGGCGGGTGGCTCAGGGGCATGCTCGCCGTGGGCCCGGGGGATGGCCGGTGCAGGGGGAGGGGCCGTCGGTGCGGCCGTGCCGTCCGCCTGCTCGGCGGGCCCACCGCCCTCGCCCTCGTCGCCCTGCGTCGTCGCCTCGTCGGGCTCGGTCTCGAAGCCACGGCGGAGCTTGCGCCGGGCCGCGGCCAGCTCCTGGGGCGTCATCGCCCCCGACGCGTCGGGCGCCTCCGGGGTCTCGGGCCGGTCCGTCCCCTCGGGCGGATCGGTGGGACCGCTGTCGGTCATGGTGCGTCCTCCAGGCGGATCAGCAGTTGATGAGCCTCGACGGTGTCCCCGGGAGCGACCAGCACGTCGACGACCGTAGTGGCCGCGATGGCACGGACGTGATGTTCGACCTTCATGGCCTCGAGCACGACCAGCACCTGCCCTGCCTCGACGCGATCCCCGGCGGCGACCTCGACCCCGACGACCCGCCCGGGCACCGGGGCGGTGGGCCCGCCGGCCATCGCCGCGGCCGACGGCTCGGCGAACCGCGGCAGCTCGATCAGGTCGGTCTGCCCCAGGGTCGAGTTGACGTACCAGGCGTCCTCGACGTGGCGGACCTCGTACTCGCGGGTCGCGCCGTCGATCTCGACGAGCAGGCGCTGCGGGCGCAGGTCCTGGTCGGGCAGCGGCAGGACCCGGCCGGTGCGGTGCAGGCCGCTCACCTCGGCCTCGAAGCGGCCGTCGTGGCGAACGGTCCGGGTGACGTCGATCGTCTGGTCGCGGTGGCGGAGCCGGGTGCGCAGGGGCGCCGTGCCGACGTTGCGCCACCCCGTCGGGGCGAAGGCCCACGGCCCCGGGCCACGGGACCGGTCCGACGCCAGAGCGGCGACGAGGGCGTGCTGGGCGACCGTGTCGGGCTCGGGTCCGGCGTCGAGCAGGGCCGGGTGGTCGGCCACGAACAGGGTCGTGGTGCGTCCCTCGACGAAGTCCGGGTGCTGCAGCACGGCCAGCAGGTAGTCGCGATTGGTCGTGATGCCGTGGAGCTGCAGCTCGTTGAGCGCCTGCACCAGGCGGCTCACGGCCGTCGGTCGGTCGTAGCCGCGGGCCACGAACTTGGCCAGGAGCGGGTCGAAGTGCGGGCTGACCTCGAGGTCGACGCCGATGTTGCCGGTCTCGTCGAACCCGGAGTCGACGATGACGTCGAGCCTCGACAGGTACCCGGCGTGGAAGTGCGTGATGCGGCCGGTGCTCGGGAGCCAGTCGCGCGACGGATCCTCGGCGTAGAGCCGTACCTCGACGGCGTGGTCCTCGATCTCGACGTCGTCCTGGGTCCACTCGAGCGGCTCGCCCCGGGCGCACTGGATCTGCCACTGCACGAGGTCGCAGTCGGCGACCTCCTCGGTGACCCGGTGCTCCACCTGGATGCGGGTGTTCATCTCGAGGAACCAGAACTCGCGCCGCTCGGCGTCGAGCAGGAACTCCACCGTGCCCACGTTGTCGTAGCCGATGGCCTCGGCCAGCGCGATGGCGGCCGCGCCGAGCTGCTCCCGGAGGGTCTCGTCGACGGCGGTCGACGGGGCCTCCTCGACGAGCTTCTGGTGACGGCGTTGCATCGAGCACTCGCGCTCGCCGAGGTGGATGACGTGGCCGTGGCGATCGGCCACCACCTGCACCTCGATGTGGCGGGGTGCCGGCACCCACCGCTCGGCGAACACGGTGCCGTCGCCGAAGGAGTCCTGCGCCTCGCGTCGGGCGGAGCGGACCGCCTCCTCGAGCTCGTCCTCGCCGGCCACCAGGCGCATGCCCGCGGCCACCACCGCCCGCCGCCGCCTTGATGAGCAGCGGATAGCCGACCGCCGCGGCCTGGACCCGCCACTCGAACCCCTCCTCACCGGTCAGCTCGGCGCTGGGGAGCACCGGCACGCCGATCCGGGCCGCGATCCGCTTGGCCGCGAGCTTGTCGCCCATCGTGGCGATGGCTTCGGGATGCGGCCCGATCCAGGTCAGCCCGGCCTCGATCACCGCGCGGGCGAAGTCGGCCCGCTCGGACAGGAACCCGTAGCCCGGATGCACCGCGTCGGCCCCCTGGGCGAGCGCGGCGTCGAGCAGCTGCCCCTGGTCGAGGTAGGTCTCGGTGGCGGTCGTGCCCCGCAGCGCCACGGCCACGTCGGCCGCCTCGACCGGGGCGCCGTCGCGATCGGACTCGGCGTAGACCGCCACGGCACGCAGCCCGAGCTCGTGGACGGCATCGATGACCCGAACCGCGATCTCGCCGCGGTTGGCCACCAGCACGGTGTGGATCGGCTTGGCCGACGGGCGGTCGCTCACAGCCGGAACACCCCGAACGAGCTGGTGCCCTGCACCGGCGCGCTGTGCACGGCCGACAGGGCGATGCCGAGCACCGTGCGGGTGTCGCGCGGGTCGATGATGCCGTCGTCCCACAGCCGGCCGGTGGCGAACAGCGCGGTCGACTCGGTGTCGATCTGGGCCTCGATGGCCTCGCGCATGGCGGCGTCGGCCTGCTCGTCGTAGTCGCGCCCGGCCCGCTCGGCCGCGGACCGCTGCACGATCGACATCACCCCGGCGAGCTGCTTGGGCCCCATCACCGCGATGCGGTGGTTGGGCCAGGTGAACACGAACCGGGGGTCGTAGGCCCGCCCGGACATGCCGTAGTTGCCGGCGCCGTAGGACGCCCCGACCATCAGCGTCAGATGGGGGACCGCCGAGTTCGACACGGCGTTGATCAGCTGGCTGCCGTGCTTGATGATGCCGCCCCGCTCGTATTGCGTGCCCACCATGAAGCCGGTGATGTTCTGCACGAACAGCAGCGGCGTGTCGCTGCGGTTGCAGAGCTGGATGAACTGGGCGCCCTTCTGGGACTCCTCGCTGAAGAGGATGCCGTTGTTGGCCAGCACGCCCACCCGGAAGCCGCAGATGTCGGCCCAGCCGCACACCAGCTGGGTGCCGTACAGCGGCTTGAACTCGTCGAGCACCGAGGCGTCGACCACCCGCCAGAGGATCTCCCGCACGTCGACCGGCACCCGGACGTCGGCCGCGGCGATGCCGAGCAGCTCGTCGGCGTCGAGGCGTGGCGCCACGGCGGCCGACGACGGTCCCGGGCCCAGCTTCCGCCAGCCGAGCCGGCGCACGATCATGCGGCCGAGGCGCAGCGCGTCGGGCTCGTCGGCGGCGAGGAAGTCGGCCAGGCCGGAGATCCGGCTGTGCATGTCGGCGCCGCCCAGCTCCTCCTCGTCGGCGTCCTCGTCGATGGCCATCTTCACGAGCGGTGGCCCGCCGAGGAACACCCGGGCCTGGTCCTTCACGAACACCGTGTAGTCGCTCATGCCCGGCACGTAGGCGCCGCCCGCGGTCGACGACCCGAAGACCAGGGTGATGGTCGGGATGCCGGCGGCCGAGAGCTGGGTGAGCCCCCGGAAGGTGGCCCCGCCGGGCACGAAGATGTCGGCCTGGCGGGGCAGGTCGGCGCCGCCGGACTCGGTGAGGTTGATCAACGGCAGCCGGTTGCGCAGAGCGATCTCCTGGGCACGCAGGCCCTTGGCCACGGTCGTCGGCGTCGACGTGCCGCCCCGCACCGTGGGGTCGTTGGCGCTGATCACGCACTCGACGCCCTCGACGAGGCCCAGCCCGGTCACGAGCCCACCGCCCAGCGGGTCGTCGGTGCCCCACCCGGCGAGCGGCGAGAGCTCGAGGAACGGCGATCCGGGGTCGAGCAGCAGGTCGATGCGCTCCCGGACCAGCAGGCGGCCGCGCTCACGGTGCCGGGCGACGTAGCGCTCGCCGCCGCCCTGCTGCACCTGCTCGTGGGCCTCGCCGATCTGGCCCAGCAGCTCGAGCATGGCCTGGCGGTTGGCCAGGAAGCTGTCGGCACGCGGATCGACGGCCGTCGGCACCCCCCGGATCATGGCAGCACCCTACTGGTGACCGGCCCGACGGCCCGTCGGGGAGCGGTAGCGTGCCGCCGTGGCTTCCCTCGATCCCGCTCAGGTCATGAGCATGCACGCCCGGGTCGGCGGCGATGCGTGGTTCGTGGCCCTCGTCGACCGGTTCTACGCCACCGTCGAGGCCGACCCCCGGTTGCGACCGCTCTACCCCGACGACCTCACCGAGTCGAAGGCCCATCTCGCCGGATTCCTGATCCAGTACTGGGGTGGTCCCGACACCTACAGCCAGCAGCGGGGCCATCCCCGCCTGCGCATGCGTCACGCCCCGTTCGTCGTCGGCCCGGTCGAGCGCGATGCGTGGTTCGAGGCCATGGAGGCGGCGGTGCGGTCCGGCGGCCTGGCCGACCCCGACGTGGCCACGTTCCTCGCCTACTTCGACATGGCGGCCACCGCCATGATCAACCACCCGGCCTGACCAGCGAGGTCGACCGGCCGGTCAGCGCCGGTCAGGGCGGGTCAGACGTGCGGATCGACTCCGGCGATGGCCGGCTGGCGGCTCTCGACGCGGTAGGCGCGCACGACCATCACGACGGCCACCACCGCCAGCACGGCCGCCACCGCACCGACGACGGGCGTCGGCACCTTGAGCATCTTGAGGCCCGAGACGATCAGCACGACGGCCAGCACCGGGCGGATGAGCCGGTCCGGGCTGCGTGACGACACCCGGGCGCCCAGGTAGACGCCGGGGATGGCCCCGACCAGCAGCGACACGGTGACCGGCAGCTCGACCCGGCCGAAGATGATGTGGCCGGCGGCGGCCGCGGCCACCAGGGGGATGGCCTGCACCAGGTCGGTGCCCACCAGCTCGGATGCGGCGAGGGTGGGGTAGAGCATCAGCAGCAGCACCATCATCAGCGAGCCCGAGCCGACCGACGTCAGCCCCACGACGACGCCGCCGAACACGCCGATCAGGAGCGTGCGCCCCCGGTGGACCTCGATGGAGTTCACGTCGCCGGCGTGCAGCCGGGCCCTGCCGGAGAAGGCCCCCTTGGCCACGAGGGCCAGCGACGCGAGCAGCAGCGCGGTGCCGACGGCGTACTGCACGATCTCGTTGACCCGCACCGGGTTCGACAGGCTCTCGAGCACCCACACGCTGAGGAACGCGGCGGGCACCGAGCCGATCACGAGCCACATCACCAGCCGCAGGTTGACCGTGCCTCGGCGCAGGTGGACACCGCCGCCGATGGGCTTCATCACCATCGAGGCCACGAGGTCGCTCGACACGGCCGCCAAGGGCGCGATGCCGAACACCAGCACGAGGATCGGCGTCATCGAGCGCGCCGCCGCCCATGCCGGTCAGTCCCACGATGAAGCCCACGCCGGCACCGGCGAGGGCGAGGTTCCAGTCGATGCCCACGGGTTGACTCCGCTGTCAGGGAGCCGGGCGGACCGACCCGGTGTGTTCCCTGCACAGATGGTGTAGAAGATAGGAAAGGTGGGTTTCGCTGTCAAGGGCGACGTCGAGCCCCTGCCCCGCAAGGCATCCCGACTCGCCCATCCACCATTTCCGTGCCAGGGTTCGCAATGCTTGACCACGGGTGGCCTATCCAGAAGCGTGGAACTCACGGCTCGGGCCTCACCCGGTTGGGTTTCCCCGAACCCCCGAGCCCACGAGAAGGAGTAGACAATGACCAAGACCGAACTGGTGGCGGCGATCTCCGACAAGACCGGAGTAGCCAAGGCCGACGTCGAGAAGGTGCTGAAGGGCTTCGAGGACGAAGTCTCCGCCGTCGTCTCGGCGGGCACGGAGAAGCTCACCCTGCCCGGATTCCTGTCGTTCGAGCGCACGCGTCGTGCCGCTCGCACCGGCCGCAACCCGCAGACGGGTGAGACGATCCAGGTCCCGGCCGCCAACGCCGTCAAGGTGACCGCCGGCTCCAAGCTCAAGGCCACCGCCAAGGCCTCGAAGTAGCAGCAGCAGCACGAGCTCGACCCGGCCCCCGGGCCGGCATCCAGCGTCGGATGGGAGGCACCGCGGTGTCTCCCATCCGCCGTTTTCGGGCGGCGTCGCGAGACCCGGGGCCGCGCCACTAGGTTGAGGCCATGAGTGAGACGACCCCGCTCGCGGCCGGCGACAAGGCCCCAGCCATCACGCTCGACGACCAGGACGGCAACGTCGTGAAGCTGTCGTCCTACAAGGGCCGCAAGGTCCTCGTGTACTTCTACCCGAAGGCCGACACGCCGGGCTGCACCACCCAGTCGTGCGCGCTGCGCGACATCAGCGGCGACATCGGCGACACCGCCATCATCGGCATCAGCCCCGACGCATCGGCCCGCCAGAAGAAGTTCGACGAGAAGTACTCGCTCGGCTTCCCGCTGCTGGCCGACACCGAGCACGCGGTGGCCGAGGCCTACGGGGTCTGGGGCGAGAAGAAGAACTACGGGCGCACCTACATGGGCATCATCCGCTCGGCCTTCTTGATCGACGAGAAGGGCAAGATCGAGCAGGCCTGGTACAAGATCAGCCCCAAGGACACGCCGGTGAAGCTGCAGCAGGCCCTGGCCGAGTCGTGACGGCCCCGTCATGACGCTGCCGGCCCCGGCCGATCTCCTCCCGCACCGCCCGCCGTTCCTGTTCGTCGACGAGATCCTCGAGCTCGAGGCCGGCCAGCGGGCCCGCGGACGGTGGCGCCTCACCGGCGACGAGGCGTTCTTCGGCGGTCACTTCCCCGGCCGACCCACGCTGCCGGGCGTGCTCATGGTCGAGGCCATCGCCCAGCTCGGTGCCGTCGCGGTGCTGGCCGACGAGCGCTTCGCCGGCAAGCTGCCGCTCTTCGGTGGGGTCGACGGTGCCCGCTTCCGGCGCCAGGTCGGCCCCGGCGACACCCTCGAGCTGGAGGTCGAGCTGGGCCGCATGTCGGCTCGGGCCGGCAAGGGCCATGGTCGGGCCACCGTCGGCGGTGAGCTGGCCTGCGAGGCCGATCTGCTGTTCGTGCTCGTCGACTCCGCCTGACCGGCACGAACTGATCGGCGACGGGTCGCACCGGTGATGATCTCGACGTGGCTCTTCCTCGGGGCGCTCGCCGGCGTGCTGGCGGTCATGTGGGTGGTCTCGAGCCGTACGCCGAAGAACATCCACCCCGTCGAGATCGACGAGACCTGGCGATCGGTCGCCGCGTTCTACCGCGGCCGCCCCGACCGCTCGACCGAGCTGGACCTCGGCAACGGATGGTGCAGCGCGAAGGATCCGGGAGCGGCGTTCGAGCTGTCGTGGATCAAGGCCACGAACGAGCTCGTCGCGCTCCGACATCAGGCTCATCCGGACCTCCTCATGGGAGGGGGTCTGATCGCGGCCGTGCCCATCGGCCTCGATGAGCATGCGACCGGGATGAAGGTGCTGGCGATCGTCGACCTACGAACGCTGCACGGCGTCCATCCCCATCGACTCGAGGCCCGGGCGGACGGGCTCGACGAGCTGACCGCCGCGCTCGGTGTTCCGTACCGGCCACCTCATCCCGAGGACCCTCACTGGAACCGAGACCCCGGCGTCGCCTGAGCGTCAGGCCGGGCCGATGACCAGGCAGCCGTTGTGGCCGCCGAAGCCGAAGGAGTTCGACAGGGTCGGCCCGGGCGTCCAGGGGCGGGCCTCGGTGACGATGTCGATGGCGGCCAGCTCGGGGTCGGGCTCGCCGTAGCCGGCCGTCGGCGGGATCACGCCGTGGAGGATCGACTGCACCACCGCGACCGCCTCGAGCGCGCCGGCCGCGCCCAACGAGTGGCCGGTCACCCCCTTGATCGACGTGACCGGCGGGCCGGGGTGGCCGAACACCTTGGAGATGGCCTCGGCCTCGGCCGCGTCGTTGAGCGGCGTCGAGGTGCCGTGGGCGTTGATCTGGGCCACGTCGACGGCCGTGATGCCGGCCTCCGCCATGGCGAGCTCCATGGCCGCGATGGCCCCGGCCCCACCGGGGGACGGGGCGGTGATGTGGTGGGCGTCGGCGGTGCTGGCTCCACCGAGCACCTCGGCGAGGATGGTGGCGCCCCGGGCGACCGCGGTGTCCCAGTCCTCGAGGACGAGCGCGCCCGCCCCCTCGGCGATGACGAAGCCGTCGCGACGCACGTCGAACGGCCGCGAGACCCCGCTGGTCGAGAGGGCGGTCATGTTGGAGAAGCCCTGGATGCCGACCGGGGTCATGGCCGCCTCGGCGCTGCCGGTGATGACCGCGTCGCAGCGCCCGTAGGCGATGAGCCGGGCCGCGTTGGCCACCGAGTGGGTGCCGGCCGCGCAGGCCGTCACCGTCGTCTCGCACGGTCCCTGCCAGCCGTGGCGCATCGAGATCGACGCGGCGCCGGCGTTGGACATCATCATCGGGACCAGGAACGGGGACACCCGGCGGGGGCCCTTGTCGTGGTAGGTCCAGATCTGCTCCTCGAGGGTGTTGAGCCCTCCCACGCCCGTGCCGAAGATCACGCCCCGCCGCAGCGGGTCGGCGGTCATCTCGCCGGCCTGCTCGAGCGCCATCTGGGCCACGGCCAGCGCGAACTGGGCGAAGCGGTCGGTGCGGCGCGCCTCTTTGACGTTGTCGAAGTAGGGCTCGGGATCGAAGTCGTCGACCGCCCGACTCCCTTCGGGAGCGGGCTCGAGCAGCCCCTGCCAGAAGGCATCGGCGCCGATGCCGCAGCGGGCCAGCGCCCCGATCCCGGTGACGGCGACCCGGCGTCCGGCCATCAGAGCTTGGCGGTGACCAGGGCGAGCGCCTGTCCGACGGTCTCGATGCCGTCGAGCTCGTCCTCGTCGACCGTGACGTCGAACTCCTCCTCGAGCGCCATCACCAGCTCGACCAGGTCGAGGCTGTCGGCGTCGAGGTCGTCGCCGAACTTGGCATCGACGGTGACCTTGGCCGGATCGACGGCCAGCACCTCGACCGCGCACTTCTTGAACCGCTCGAAATTGGCGTCGTCACTCACTGCGGGCATCTCCGTTTCTGCAGCTCCCGGGAAGGGCCGGGAGCACGTGGGCGAACTGGTCGGGAAGGCTGGCCCGCGACGGTAGTCCGTGCGGGGTGGGGATCGTCACGATGGACCCATGCCGAGGCCACCGTCGACCGGGATGACGGCTCCGGTGATGTAGCCGGCGGCGTCGGACGCGAGGAACCTCACGGTCTCGGCCACCTCCTCGGGTGTGCCGAAGCGCCCCAGGGGCACGGCCTCGGTGATGGCCGCCTGACGATCGTCGCTCAGGGCCGCGGTCATGTCGGTGCTGATGGGCCCGGGAGCGACGACGTTGACGGTGATGTGCCGGGAGGCGAACTCCCGGGCCAGCGAGCGGGCCAGGCCCACGAGGCCGGCCTTCGACGCCGAGTAGTTGGCCTGGCCGGCCTGGCCGGTGGCGGCCACGACCGACGAGATGAAGATGATGCGCCCGAAGCGGGCCCGCATCATCTTCTGCACGGCCCGCCGAGCCAGGCGGAACCCACCGGTGAGGTTGGTGTCGACCACGGAGCCGAAGGCGGCCTCGTCCATGCGCAGGACGAGCATGTCGTTGGTGATGCCCGCGTTGGCGACGAGCACCTCGACCGGCCCGAGGGCCTCCTCGACCGCGGTGAAGGCGGCGTCGACCTGGTCGGAGTCGGTGACGTCGCACGGCACGCACAGCAACCCGTCGGCGTCCGCGCCCGCCGGTGGTGCGCTCCGGTAGGTGATGGCGACCCGGTCGCCGGCCGCGGCGAAGGCGCGGGCGCAGGCCAGCCCGATGCCCTTGGCCCCACCGGTGACGAGGACGACCCGGCTCATGGCTGGTTCCACCTCATGAGGGCGCTGGCCACGCTCATGCCGGCGCCGAACCCGATGAGCAGCACGAGGTCACCGGTGGCGAGTCGTCCGGCGTCGGCGGCCTCGGCCAGGGCCAGCGGCACCGACGCGGCGCTGGTGTTGCCGTGGTGGTCGACCGTGACGACGGCCCTCGACGGGTCGAGGCCGAGGCGCTGGGTCACGGCATCGATGATGCGGACGTTGGCCTGGTGGGGCACGAGCAGGGTGAGGTCGTCGACGGTCATGCCGGCCTTGGCCAGGGTGCGCAGCGCCGAGTCGGTGGTCGTGCGCACCGCCCGGCGGAACACCTCGCGCCCGTCCATCTCGATGGTGCCGCCGACATCGGCGGTGAGCAGGTGGCGACCGGTGCCGTCGTTGTCGAGGTCGTAGGCGAGCAGGTCGCCGGGGCCGTCGACCGCGTCGAGCACGACCGCGCCCGCGCCGTCGGCGAACAGGATGGCGGTGGCGCGGTCGTCCCAGTCGACGATGCGGCTCATGGTGTCGGCTCCGATGAGCAGCACCCGGTCGAGCCCGGTGGCCACCATGCCGGCCCCGACGGCGAGGCCGTAGACGAAGCCGGAGCAGACCGCGTTGAGGTCGACGGCGCCGCCGGCCACGCCGAGCGCGTCCTGCACGATCGCCGCGGTCGCCGGCATGACCAGGTCCGGGGTGCAGGTGGCGACGATCACCAGGTCGATGTCGGAGCCGTCGCTCCCGGCCCGCCGGAGCGCGGCCTCGCCGGCCTCGATGGCGAGGCCCGAGGTGGTGCCGCCGATGCGGCGCTCGCGGATGCCGGTGCGCTCGACGATCCACTCGTCGGTGGTGTCGAGGGTGGCCTCGAGGTCGGTGTTGGAGACGATCTTCTCGGGCAGGGCGGAGCCCCAGCCGCTGATGCGGGTGCCGGCCATCAACCGACCCGGAGCCAGGCGATGGGCTCGCGGCTGCCGACCCGCTCGCCCTCGACGGTGAGCATGCCCATGATCGTTCCGGCGAACGGGGAGTGCACGGGATCGTTGCCGATGCGGCCCAACTCGTCCCCGGCGGCGAGCAGCGTGCCCGGGCCGACCCCCTCGGTCTCGTGGAACACGCCGGCGGACGGGCTGACCACCACCCGTTCGGTGGCGAAGAGGTGCTCGCCCTCGTGGGCCCCGACGGCCTCGGCGCCGTGGAAGGCGAGCGCTTCGAGCAGGCGGTCGAGCTCGGTCGGCGTGCCCACCGAGAGGGTGCGACCCCCGGAGACCGTCCGCTTGGCCATGCCGCTCAGCACCGTGCCCGGTCCGAGCTCGACGAACGTCGTGACGCCGGCCTCCTCGAGGTGGTGCAGCGTCTGGCGCCACCGGACCGGGCTGCAGAGCTGGGCACCCAGCAGGCCGGCCCACTCGTCGCCGCCGAGGTGGGGGAGGGCGTCGACGTTGGCGTAGACGGGCAGGTCCGGGGCCCGGAGATCGGCCTCGGCCAGCGCCGCTCGGAGGCGGTCGCGGGCCGGCGCCATGAACGGCGTGTGGAACGCGCCGCTCACCGCCATCGGGAGCACCTTCTTGGCCCCGAGGTCCTTCGACGCGGCCGCGGCGGCGTCGACCGCGTCCGGTGCGCCGGCGATGACCACCTGCCCGGGAGCGTTGTAGTTGGCGACCCAGACGTCGCCGTCGACCCGGGCGCAGGCGATCTCGACCTTGTCGTCGTCGAGCCCGAGGACGGCGGCCATGGTGCCGACGTGCTCGGTGGCGGCGGCCTGCATGGCCTCGCCCCGCTCGGCGACCAGGCGCACCCCCTCGTCGAACGCGAGCGCCCCGCTGGCGACGAGGGCGGTGTACTCGCCCAGGCTGTGGCCGGCCACCACGGCCGGTTCGACACCCAGCCGCTCGACCGCGTCGAGGACCACCAGGCTGAGGACGAACGTCGACAGCTGGGAGTTCCGCGTGGCCTTCAGCTCGTCGGCGTCCGCGTGCAGGAGCAGATGGGCGACATCTCGGCCCGCGGCCTCGGCCGCCTCGTCGACCAGCTCCCAGGACGGATGGTCGAGCCAGGCGGCTCCCATGCCGGGCTTCTGCGAGCCTTGGCCTGGGAACGTGAACGAGATCATGGATGAAGAGGACTCCGCGCTGATGCGAGTAGGGCCGGTTCGCCCTCTGACCCCGGCCGGCCCTCGGACGTTTCAGTGCCATGGGTCACGTCGGTCACGTCGAGCTCGGACACCTCGTGCCGAGTCCCTCAGGCCGATCGGGGGCCGTAGCGCTGGTCGAACAGCCGCTGGTCCCGGGCGAGGGCCCGAGCCCGCACCGTGCCGACGGCGGCCACCAGCCCGCCGATGATCGCGAGCCACGTCAACCGGCGGCGGGCGCGCCGCCGGGGGGTGCGGGGCGATGGCGTCGGGGTCATGGTCGGAGCTTAGAGCGCCTCTCGTCGACCGGAGAGGCCTACACCGATCGGGACGCGGGCTGGGCCTGCTGCAGCGAGCGGACCTGCGTGGCCACGTTGCCGACGGTGTCGATCCACACGTCGTGGGACCGACACCACTCGACGACGGCGGCGAGCGTGGCCGGCATCGTGGTCTCGACGTTGCCCCGGTGTCCGATCTCGTGGCCGCCGAGCACCAGCCAGGCGCCCTCGTCGAGGGTGGCCTCGAGGGTGGGGCGCAGATGCTCGAACGTCAGCCCGTCGCTGTTCATGGCGCTGATCTGGGCGAGATCGCCGTGCACCGGCGAGTTGGTGGCGACGTCGTTGAAGGTGCGCCCGGCGACGAAGCGCTCGGCGATCAGGGGCACGTAGCTGCGGGTGTCCCGCCCCCGCCCGACGAAGGTGTGGCCGCAGGGGTAGGCGAAGCTGCGCGGCTCGACACCGAGGGTCTCGGCGATCCACACGTTGGCGTCGGAGATCTCGTCGGCCATGTCGTCGAGGTCGAGGTCCTCGATGGCGTGGTGGCGGCTCCAGGAGAAGTTGGCGCTGCACGGGTGTCGGGCGGTGTGGTTGCCGATCTCGTGACCGGCCGCGACCACCTTCAGCCAGCCGCGACGGACCGGCGCGACGCCGTCGGGGAGCACGAAGAACGTGGCCCGGATGCCGAGCTGGTCGATCACCGGGAGCCCGAGGTCGACCTGCGAGCGGCGGGCATCGTCGAACGAGATGCTGAGCGCGGCCTGGAACCCGTCGGGCCAGGCGCGGCGCGCCGACTCGGCGTCGGCGGCGCGGGCGAGGCGCTCGGCCCGCCCCACCCCCAGGGTCATGCTTTTGCCTCGTGATTGATCTTCGGCGCCTGCACCCTCGTGAGACTAGCCCCATGTCACTGCGGATTCACGGGCCGTTCTCCAGGTCCTTCAACATGTTCTGCCCGGTTTCGGTGCGTCTGGCCACGCGATAGCCCAATGACGTGTAGAGCGCGATGGCAGTCACGTTGCGCGCGAACACGTTCAACCCGATCCGCGAGCGGCCCACGGCCCCGACCTCCTGCTCGGCGAGCACCATGACCGCCCGGCCGTACCCGCGGCCCCGCACGTCGGCGTCGACCTCGATGTCGAACACCCACACCAGCGCGCCGTCGAGCTCGTCGTCGAGCTCGCCCAACCACAGCGTCGCCACCCGCCGGCCCCCCGACTCGGCCACGAAGTAGGTGTGGCCGGCGGTCAGCGGGCCGTCGGGCAGCAGCCGGGCCCAGTCGGCCGCGGCCTTGGCCTCGGCGGCTCGGCGTGACATGCCACCCATCTCGACCATCTGCTCGACATAGCCCCGGTCGATGTGCTCGGCCCAGGCCACCCACTCCGCCGCGGTCATCGGGCGGAGCGTGGTGGGAGGGTCGGTCCGGGGCATCGGGCCACGGTAGATCGAGTGCGGCGGGTGGGATTCGAACCCACAAGCCCCGAGGGGCAGCGGGGTTTGAGCCCGCCCTGTATGCCGGTTCCAGCACCGCCGCAACGGCTCGGTCATGGTAGTGCCGCCGGGCCGGGTCCCCCGACGTCCGGCGCGGGATCGTTCAGCCGGCGGTCGTCGTGGTGCTGGCGTCGGCGTCGGGGGCCTGGTTGGCGTGGAGCGTGGCGAACTGGCGAAGGGCCGACAGGTCGAGCAGCTGGCACGTCTGGCGCACCCGCCAGGCGGTGGCGACGATCGGCGACCCCATGGTCGGGTTCGGCGCCACGACGATGTCGTCGCCGGCGAGGCCCTGCAGGTCCGCCACGTCGGCGGCCGACAGGCTGGCGTCGTACTGGATCAGCACCTTGCCCAGGGCGAGCAGCCCGACCTGCACGGGTCGGCTCAACGGCTCCGACGGCGTCGCCCCGACCGCGGCGCCCACCACGAACGCCCCCGAGGTGGGCGGGTCGGTGGCGTAGGTCGGCTCCGGCGCGTTGGGCAGCAGGCGGAACCCGGACGTGGGATCGAGCGGCTCGTCGACGGAGGCGGCGCACGAGCCGGTGGACCCCGACGTCGACCCGTCCGACACCGCCGACGTGGCCGTCGCGTCGCCCTGGGCCGGGGCCGCCGAGCTCGACGTGTTGTCGCTCCAGAACGTCGTGAGCGCCAGCACCGCGACCAGGGCCAGGCCGACGAGGCCGATCACGATCCAGCCGGACCGCCCACCGGCGGTCGGGCTCGGGCCAGGGTTCTGGCCAGGGTTCTGGTCGGCGTTCTGGTCGGGCATGATCCCGCGAGCATGCCAGTCCCCGTACACTTCCGGCATGTCACGAGCCCTGGTCGAGCAGCGGCTGACCGAGCTGTCCGAACGCCTGCGCCAGACCGCGTCGCGAGCTCGCCATCGCCGACGAGCAGCTCGCGAGCCTGGCCGACGACGCCGACGAGGCCCGTCTGCGGTCGCTGGTCTCCGAGACGCCGTTGGCCGAGCAGGAGCACCGCGAGGCGTCCCGCCACGCCGAGGCGATGGCCCGTCACCGCGACGCGGTCCGGGCGTCGATCGAGCAGATGGAGCAGGCCCAGGACGACCTGCTCGACCGGCTCCTCGCGTCCGGCGACTGACCCGCTCCCCGGCGGCCCGCCCGATCGGCCGTCCGGCGCGCCGGGCCGCCGAAGTACGATGCCGATTCCAGTGGCGGCCGGTTGGTCGCGCTGGCGAGTCGTCCGTCATCGCTCGAACAGAAGGGAACCCAACCGGTGCCGACCCGTGTCGTGATCGCCGAGGACGAGGCCATCATCCGCCTCGACCTGAAGGAGACCCTCGAGGAGGAGGGCTATCTCGTCGTGGGCGAGACCGGTCGGGGCGACGAGGCCGTCGAGCTGGTGAAGGAGCACGAGCCCGACGTCGCCATCCTCGACATCAAGATGCCGGGGCTCGACGGGCTCTCGGCCGCCCGCGAGATCGCCGGCGAGCGGCGGGCCGCCGTGCTCATCCTCACCGCGTTCAGCCAGCGCGACCTCATCGAGCAGGCCCGCGACGCGGGGGCGCTGGCCTATCTCGTCAAGCCGTTCCAGCGCAGCGAGCTCATCCCGGCGCTCGAGGTGGCCATCGGCCGCTTCCAGGAGATGAAGGCGCTGCACGACCAGGCCCAGAGCCTCGAGGAGCAGCTCGAGACCCGCAAGGTGGTCGATCGGGCCAAGGGCCGCCTGATGGACCAGTTCGGCCTGGGCGAGCAGGACGCCTTCAGCTTCATCCAGCGAACGGCCATGCGCGAGCGCCAGACGATGAAGGCGATCGGTGAGAAGGTCCTCGCCGGCGACCTGACCCCGTCCTCGGCCGACTCGGGCTCGTCCGACGGCCCGGCCGACGGCTCGCAGCCGGCGGCCTCCCCACTCCCGGAGTAGCCGGCCGATGAAGATCATGCTCGTCGACGGCAACTCGTTGACCTATCGGGCGTTCTTCGCCCTGCCGACCGATCTCACGACGGCGAGCGGACAGGTCACCAACGCCGTGTTCGGCTTCACGTCGATGCTCATCAACCTGGTGCGCGACCACGCACCCGATCGGGTGATCATCGCGTTCGACCGACCCGAGCCGACCTTCCGTCACGAGCGGGTCGAGACCTACAAGGCCAACCGCTCCGCCGCGCCCGACATCCTCCGCCAGCAGATGGGCCTCGTCCGCCAGGTCGTCGAGGCGCTGGGCCTGCCGATCCTCGACCAGGCCGGCGTCGAGGCCGACGACATCATCGCCACCCTCGCCACCACCGCCCGCGACGAGGGTGACGACGTGCTCATCGTCACCGGCGACCGCGACAGCTACCAACTCGTCGAGGACCCGCACATCAAGGTGCTCTACAACAAGCGCGGCGTCTCCGACTACGCCCTCTACGACGAGGCCGGCATCCTCGAGCGCACCGGGGTGCCACCGTCGAGCTACGTCGAGTACGCCGCGCTGCGCGGCGACCCGTCCGACAACCTGCCCGGCATCCCCGGCGTCGGGGAGAAGACGGCGGCCAAGCTCATCACCACCTACGGAGGGCTCGACGGCATCTTCGCCCACGTCGACGAGCAGACCCCGAAGCTGCGCCAGAACCTCACCGAGCACGAGGCCCAGGCCCGCATCAACGCCGAGATGATGGTGCTGCGCCGCGACGTCGACCTCGGCGTCGAGCCCGAGGCGCTGCTGCCGGGGCCGATCGACGCCGACGAGGTCAAGAAGCTGTTCGACTTCCTCGAGTTCCACACCCTCTACGAGCGCCTGGGCGAGGCCTTCGGCCGTGAGGTGGCCCCCGACGCGGTCGAGGTCGACGTGCTCGAGGCCGAGGTCACCGAGGTCGCCGATGCCGACGCGGCGGTCGCCCTGCTCGCCGAGCTGGCCGGCCCGGCCACGCCGCTCGCGGTGGCCGGGGGCTGGGACGGCACCGTCGAGGGCCGTCGCCGGCTGCTCGGCGTGGCCCTCGTGCGCGACGCGTCGCTGGGCGACGTGGCCTGGGTCCCCGCGCCACTGCTCGCCGACCCCGCCGGTGCGCGACGCCCTCGCCGCACTGGTGGCGCCGGGTGGACGGCCGCTCGCGGCCCACGGCGCCAAGGAGCTCATGCGTGCGCTCGTCGGCGGCCTACGAGGTCGACGTGCGCACGCTGGCCATCGACACCGCGCTGGCGGCCTACCTGCTCGACCCGGCCGAGTCCCGCTACCTGCTGACCGAGCTGGTCGTTCGCTACGCCCACCGTCAGCTCCCCGACGCCTCCTCGGCACCCGAAGGGCAGCTCGACTTCGGCGGGGACTCGGTGCCCGAGGCGCTCGAGGCCGCTCGTCGGGCGCTCGGCGTCGACGCCCTCGTGCCGCCGCTGCTCGACGCGCTCGACGTGCAGGGGTTGCGGGGCCTGCACGACGACATCGAGGTGCCGCTCGTGCGGGTGCTGGCCCGCATGGAGGCCATCGGCATCGGCGTCGACGTCGAGCGGCTCCGGGCGTTGAGCGACCAGATGGCGGCCGAGTGCGCCGCGCTCACCGAGCTGATCTGGGCCGATGCCGGCGAGGAGTTCAACGTCAACTCCACCGCCCAGCTGCGCACCGTGCTGTTCGACAAGCTCGGGCTCACGCCCCAGAAGAAGACCAAGACCGGGTTCTCCACCGATGCCGCCTCGCTCGAGAAGCTGGCCGGCGAGCACCCGATCATCGAGCACCTCCTGCGCTACCGCGAGGTCGAGAAGCTGCGGTCGACCTACGGCGAGGCGCTGCTGGCCGAGGTCGGGCCCGATGGTCGCATCCACGCCACGTTCAACCAGACCGTCGCCCGCACCGGCCGGCTCAGCTCCGATGCGCCGAACCTGCACAACATCCCCGTGCGCAGCGAGATGGGTCGGGGGTTCCGCTCGGTGTTCGTCCCGAGCCCGGGCAACGAGTTCCTCGTGGCCGATTACAACCAGATCGAGCTGCGCTGCATCGCCCACCTCGCCGAGGACCCGGGACTCATCGCCGCCTTCGAGGCCGGCGAGGACATCCACACCGCCACCGCGGCGCGGGTGTTCGGCGTCGAGCCGGCCGACGTGACCAGCGAGCAGCGGGCCAAGGCCAAGATGGTGTCGTACGGCCTGGCCTACGGCATGGAGTCCTACGGCCTGGCCCAACGCCTGTCGATCCCCACCGCCGAGGCCCAGACCATCCTCGACGCCTACTTCGAGGCGTTCCCGGCCGTGCGCTCCTACATGGATGCCACCGTCGCCGAGGCCCGCGAGCGGGGCTACACCGAGACGCTGTTCGGTCGTCGTCGCCAGATCCCCGAGCTCAGCTCGTCGAACTTCCGGATCCGCCAGGCCGGCGAGCGCCAGGCCATGAACGCGGGGATCCAGGGGCTGGCCGCCGACATCTTCAAGGTGGCGCTGGTCCGTCTCGACCGCGAGCTCGACGCGGCCGGCGTGGCCAGCCGGATCATCCTGCAGGTGCACGACGAGGTCATCCTCGAGGTGCCACCGGGGGAGCGCGACGCCGCCACCGAGCTCACCCTCGACGCCATGGCCGGCGCCTTCGATCTCCGGGTGCCGCTGGCGGTGAACCTGTCGTTCGGGGCCAGCTGGGCCGACGCCAAGGGCTGAGACCTCCGCCAGGCATCGAGCGTCGCGCCCGAGTGGGCATGCACAGTCCGAAAGGGCCGGTCGCCTACCATGCCGATCCATGGCTCGCGATGCCCGCAACACCAGGTTCTTCGTCTTCATGGTCATCGGACTGGTCATCGCCATCTACTTCGGGCTGATGTTCGTCTCGAGCGGCGACAAGTGCGGCAAGGGCGAGAAGCACTGGCAGTGGATACCCCCGACATGGGTGTGCGGCCGCTGACCGTCGCTGCCTGCGGTCGGCGCGCTCCGTTTGGCGGTCGCTCGTGACCGATGACGGGCCCGATCACTGGTTCGAGCCCCTCGCCGACCACCTCGGCGCCGCGTACCTGCGGTACTCGTTCACCCGCGGCACGAGGAACGAGGTCGAGTTCCTGGTCGACCAGCTCGAGCTCGGCCCTGGCTCTCGGGTGCTCGATGTCGGGTGCGGGCCCGGACGCCACGCGCTGGCGCTCGCCGAGCGGGGGATCGAGATCGTCGGGGTCGACATCTCGCAGCGCTTCGTCGACCTGGCGCGGGCCGAGGCGGCCTCCACCGGCCTCGACCGCGCCACCTTCGTACGGCTCGACGCCCGCGAGCTGCCGTTCGACGGCGAGTTCGACGCGGTGATCTCGCTCTGCCAGGGAGCCTTCGGGCTGGTCGGCACCGACGTCCGATCGGCGGTCGATCCCGACGGGGTGGTGCTGGCCGGCATGGCCCGCGCCGTGCGTCCCGGAGGTCGGGTGGCGCTGTCGGCGTTCTCGTCCTACTTCCAGGTCCGGTTCCTGGAGGACACCGACAGCTTCGACGCCGACCGCGGGGTCAACCACGAGCGCACCACGTTGCGCTCCGAGCTCGGCGTCGACACCGAGGCCGACCTCTGGACGAGTTGCTTCACCCCTCGCGAGCTGCGTCTGCTGTGCCAGGTCGCGGGCCTGCAGGTCGAGCACCTGTGGTCGGTGACCCCCGGCGCCTACCAGGCCGCGCCGCCGGACCTCGATCACCCCGAGTTCCTCGTGATCGCGTCTCGACCTGCTTAGCCGAAGGAACGTCCGCTGTCCCCGACCCGGAGTTCGGGGACACCTTCCAGCAGACGCGGGCCAGCGCGTTCTGGGCACTCCGCAGGAACGGGTCGGCGCACTACTCCGGCACTTCTTCGCCGCCTCCGATTCAGGGTTCCGGGGCGTCGATATTCCGTGACCTAGGGCCCTTTCCATCCTCCAAGGTCGAGATGACGATCGAGTCGTGACTGCACAAGCCGATCAGGAGCGTTCGGGACGGCGTTGGTCTCGGGTTGCCCGACCAGCTGGTGTTGTCGCGGGTGGATTGGCGGTCCTCGTCGGGCTCTGGGTGATGTGCGGGCCGGTGAATCTGCATTGGGGCTTGGAGCGCCGCTGGGTCCTGCTGTATGGGACCCAGCGGGTGCTCGCTGGTCTGGTCGTACTCGTGGCAGGCGCCACCATGCTGTTCCTTGCCCTGCCCCGGCCGACGAACTTGCTCACCGTCGGCACGATCCTCGCGACCTTCGGGTTCGCGGTGCCGGTAGTGGCACCGTTGTTCGCCGCCTCCGAAGCATGGTTCCTCAGCGGCATGGTCGTCTGGCCTGTCCTGCCCGTGATTGCTCTCGGCATGGCGGTGGCAGGTGGCAGCATGCTCGGTGCGGGGTCCAAGGCACGCGGAGGCAAAGCCGGAATCGTCGTCATCGGAACCGCGTGTGGCCTCGTGCTCGTCGCGGTTGTCGCGGTACCGACGACGGTAGGCAATGGCGGCGCCACCTTCTACAACTCCCTCGAAGCGACCGAACACCTCGGATATGTCTCGCAGGCCAGGTTCGGGGTCGAGAACAACAACGTCTCGTACGGCAGTCCGGCGCTGGACCTGCACGACGTGAACCTGCTTCCCGCCGCAGCGGAGGTCTCGCCCGAGTCGATCGCCAGCGGCCTTAGCTCGCGCCCTGACCCGGCCGCTACACCGGTCGGCCCGGTCCCCTTGATCTGGCAAGCCCCCCGCTCCCTCGGCATCACGCCGGGAATAGACGTGAGGAGCCACGGCGGCTATGGCCCGTGTGCGTCACCCCAGCCGTTCTACGTCGCCGTCCCGGTCACCACCCTCGATCTCGTCGGGGGCGGAACCGATCGGGTCCTCGCGGTGCAGACCGGGAACGACCGGACGGACTACCTCGCCCGTCTCGCAGATGGCCTGATAGTGCGTGTTCGTCGCGAGGGCACTCCGACCTTCAACATCGGTGACGCCGTCGAAGTCCGCTTCGTAGGACCCCCGAGTGACTACGGCGACCCGAATCCCGGCGCAGCCCCGGGCAGCCAGGTCAATCGGTCGACCGGCGAGGTGTATGAGTCGGTCTGTGCCGTCGACTATGACTTGTGGGAAGGAGGCTGGATCGTCTTCATCTACGGCGTCAGGATCGTCGTGCTCGGCGGCCTGCTCGTAGCGATCTTGGTCGGCTGGGCCACGCGTGCGACGCCCAAGGCCACCAGCGGGACGGAGGCCGCGCCCGGCGGTCAAGTCGACTAGGTACAGCCGGGGCGGCGCACATCGCTCGACTGGTCCACAGCAATGACCTTCTCGGGGTGCGGCGTGTATTGCCGGGAGTACGCATCATCGTGCCGGAAGCGGCGGACGGATCGGTGCGCCCAGATCAGATGCCCAGAACGCGCGGCCCTGCGGCCACCGCGTGCATTCCCGATGGGCCGTTCCAGGACAGTGCAGACGTTGCTCAGTGTCACGCTCGCGGATCGACACGGCACTCGGGCCCTGCCTGGTGCGGGGCGCGCCGGTGCGACCGTCGGGTCGGGGCCTGGCGGTCGGGTCGGCGGGGAGGTTGTGGGGGTCAGGCGGGTTGGAGCCGGCGGCGGTGGCGGCCGGTGGGTCTTCGGCCGCGGTGGCGTTGGCTGTGCAGGGTCTGTCCCAGCGGGGTGGTCCAGGTGAAGCGCTGATCGGCGGTGGCGGTCATGGTCCAGCCGGAGCGGTGGGTGACGCCGTGGTGGTAGCGGCACAACAGGGCCAGGTTGGTGATGTCGGTGGGGCCGTCGTCGTCCCACCAGGTGACGTGGTGGGCGTCGCACCAGCCGACCGGGGCGTCGCAGCCGGGGAAGATGCAGCCGCCGTCGCGGCGCTTGAGGGCCCGGCGTTGTTCCCGGTTGGCCAGGCGGATCTGGCGGCCCATGTCGAGCGGTACCCCCAACGCGTCTTCGATGAGCGCGGTGATCACCGGATCGCACAACAAGCAGGCGGCCACGTGATGGGGCACGTGGAACCCGTCGGGTGTGGTCGCCGGCCCGCAGTGGTCGGTGAGCGGGTTGTGGCCGCCCCGATCCGTGCGGTCGGCCAGCGCGGTGCGGTGGTACGGGTCGAACACCTCGGGCCAGCGGCCCGGATCGCTCGGATCGCCACCATCGACCGGATCACCCGAGTCGGGTGGTTCGCGCCGGTCGCGCACGTCGATGAGCTGGCGCGCACCGGTCGAGTCGGTCGAACCGGTCGCGACCTGGATGTGGGGCGTGGTGGCTTCGACGACCAGGGTGACGTCGCAGGACGGGCCGGTGGAGCTGTCGCTGCGGTCGACCGTCGAGCCGCGCAACACCAGCTCGGCTGCGGCCAGGGCCACCACGGTGGCCCGGCTGGGCAGCGGCAGTTCGGGGCAGAGCTCGTGGTCGGCCTTGAGCCGCAGGAACAGCCGATCGGCGTGGGCCTCGACGCACTGGCGGAACACCAGGGCCTGCTCACCCACCAGCTCACCGGAGAGACCGAGGCTGCCGTCGGGCAACGGGGTCAACCGCAGCTTGTTGCGGGCCAGGTCCCGGTTCGGGTCATAGCCGCCGTCCTGGTCGAGCAGGGCCACGGTGTGCTCCAACTGGTGCTTCCAATCGACGAACGAGGTGACCTGAGCCAACTCGATCCACACGGCCTGGCCGGCCTCGACCTGATCGCCGACCCGCGGGTTGGCGGCGGCATCGGCCAGCACCTTGGCGTGATCGACGCTGATCTCGCCGGCGGCCACCGCGTCGGTCACCTGCGACAGACGCCGGACCGCGAGGCCGAACCGCAGCCGCCGGTTGACCTCCCGCCGATCGGACCTGGCCTCGGCCGCCACCCACTGCTGGGTCCGCAGGCCGAACCGCTGATCGGTCACCCCCCGCACCCGCAGCTCGGCCAGCACCCTCGCTTCGGCCGTCTCGACCCCCGACCGCACCGACTCCCACCCCACCGCCGCAGCCAACAGCTCGTCATCGGACAGCGTCGACAGATCCTCGCCGGCCGCCGAACGGCACTGCTGGGAGAGATCCGCCACATCGAACATGCATATGACGATAGCCGAACAGAACCCTAGATCAACAGATCTATGTGTGACAGATGACCAGAGACACACCAGGACAAGCCAGATGGAGCCTGGGGGAGCGATCCCACCGGGCGCGGACCGGCGGGGCGCGGCACGAGCGCAGGTGGAGCGGGTTTCGGGGGCGGTGGTACGCTGCCGGCTCCGGCGAGCGTGGACCGTCCAGCTCGCCGTGCGCCGCGTCCGCGTGGCTGTCCGGAAAACCCCAGAGAAGAGAACCTCACGTGTCCGACCTGCAGAGCACCGACCCGACCGAAGCAGCCGCCCCGCCGGCCTACGAGCCGAACCCGGAGGCCATCGAGCCCTCCGCGCCGTCGGGCATGGGCACCTTCGCCGAGGACGGCAGCTACATCCCCCGGTCGATCACCGAGGACGACCTGGGCGGCATGTCCATGGACGAGGCCTACACGGCCACCATGGTCGAGGTCGAGGACGGCCAGATCGTCGAGGGCACCGTCGTCAAGGTCGACCGTGACGAGGTCCTGCTCGACATCGGGTACAAGTCCGAGGGCGTCATCCCCGCTCGTGAGCTCTCGATCCGCAACGACGTCGATCCCGGCGAGATCGTGTCGCTCGGCGACGCCATCGAGGCCCTCGTCCTCCAGAAGGAGGACAAGGAGGGCCGGCTCGTCCTGTCCAAGAAGCGGGCCCAGTACGAGCGGGCCTGGGGCACGATCGAGAAGATCAAGGAAGAAGAGGGCGTCGTCAGCGGCCCGGTCATCGAGGTCGTCAAGGGCGGCCTGATCCTCGACATCGGCCTGCGGGGCTTCCTGCCGGCGTCGCTGGTCGAGCTGCGCCGGGTCCGCGACCTGCAGCCCTACGTCGGCCGCAGCCTCGAGGCCAAGATCATCGAGCTCGACAAGAACCGCAACAACGTGGTGCTGTCCCGCCGGGCCTGGCTGGAGGAGACCCAGAAGGAGCAGCGCGAGGACTTCCTCGCCAACCTCAAGCCGGGCGAGGTCCGCAAGGGCACCGTCTCGTCGGTGGTCAACTTCGGTGCGTTCGTCGACCTCGGCGGCATGGACGGGCTCGTCCACGTGTCCGAGCTGTCGTGGAAGCACGTCGACCACCCCGGCTCGGTCGTGCAGGTCGGCGACGAGATCGAGGTGCAGGTCCTCGAGGTCGACCTCGACCGCGAGCGCATCAGCCTCTCGCTCAAGGCCACCCAGCAGGACCCGTGGCAGGAGTTCGCCAGCAACCATCGGGTGGGCGAGCTCGTCTACGGCCGGGTCACCAAGCTGGTGCCCGTTCGGCGCCTTCGTCCAGGTCGGCGACGGCATCGAGGGCCTGGTCCACATCTCGGAGATGTCCGCGCACCACGTCGACCTGCCCGAGCAGGTCGTCACCCCGGGCGAGGAGCTGTGGGTCAAGATCATCGACCTCGACCTCCAGCGGCGCCGCATCAGCCTGTCGATCAAGCAGGCCGCCGAGGGTGGCGTCGTGGCCGCCGAGTACCAGGAGCACTTCGGCGAGCACGCCTACGACGACGAGGGCAACTACATCGGCACCGACACCACCGAGGCCCAGGAGGCCTGGGCCGAGTACTTCGAGACCGGCACCGACGCTCCCGCCGCCGAGGGTGCAGCCGAGGTGGCCGACGCCGGCGTGGACGGCGAGGTCGCCGAGGTCGCCGAGGTCGCCGAGGCCCCAGCCGAGCCCGAGCCCGAGGCCGAACCCGACGTCGAACCCGAGGCCGGCCCGGAGGCCGAGTCCGAGGGCTGAACGCCCCGGACGCTCCGGCGTCCCCATAACGAGCACTGCTCGCTGAAGCACGCCTGACGACCCACCCCGCACGCGGGGTGGGTCGCTCACTGTTGCAGGGCCAAGGGCTATCGTCCCGCTGGCAGATTTTCCTCGTTTTTCGGTTAACCGATGGGGGGTGCTGACCGAATGAGGTAAAGCGCAGCAACACCCCCACGCATCGATCCATCTGCCACCGGGGTCTGTCAGTGCATCTGCAGTGGCAAGTGCATCTTCAGTAACCCTTCAGTACATCTGATGTGTCGGGTCCACCGACAGCGAGGAATGAGGTCGCGGAGTGAGTTCTCGGAGAACGTTGATCCTGGTGGGGGCAATCGTGATCGGCGTGATCGCGGCCCTCCTGATCTACAACTACGTGCAGGGCATCGACGATCGAGCGAACAACAACGCCAAGCTCGTCGACGTCTACGTGGCCAAGAGCGACATCCCCCGCGGTACCGCGGGTGAGCAGGCCGCTTCCAGCAAGGCCATCGACAAGTCGCAGATCCCCCAGCAGTTCAAGCCGGCCACGGCCATCACCACCACCGACCAGCTGGCCAAGAAGGTCGCCCTGTTCGACATCCCGGCCAACAGCGTGATCGTCGACAACATGTTCGTCGACCCGGCGTCGAGCCAGATCACGTTCCGGCAGCGGCTGACCAACAAGTCCTACGTCGCCATGAGCATCTCCACCGACCAGGTGCACGGCGTCGCCGGGTTCCTGGTGGCGGGCGACGAGGTCAACATGGCGATCAAGATGACCCAGGCCGCCCCGCCGGCCAACTGGACCGGCCTCAAGCTCGAGTCCGTCTACCAGTACCTCTACCAGAAGGTGTACATCATCGCCGTCGGCTCCAACACGGTGCTGGCCCCCGGTGAGACCACCAGCACCGCGGCGACCTCGACCAACGCCAGCACGGCCGACTCCAGCATCCTGACCCTCGAGGTCCCGGCCGACGCCGCCCTGTGGATCATGTCCGGGCAGGAGACCGGGGTACTACCTGTCGCTCACCCCGAAGGACTACGTTCCGGCCGTGGTGCCGACGCCGCCCTTCATCGTCCCGACCCTCCCCGGTCAGGACCCCGGTCAGCTCACCCCCTACGGCCCGGCCGGGAAGCCCGCGTCGTGACGAGCCCGTTCTCCGGTCACCCGGGCGAGTACATGCCCCACCCCGGAACGGGGGCCCCGACCGGGGGCGGTGGTGGCCAGGTCGCGGTCGCGGTGGTCGATGCCGACCAGGCCGCCCGCAGCCGCCTGGCCATGCAGCTCGGGCAGGGGGCCACCCCCTTCCCGTCGATCAACGACCTGGCCTCGCGGCTCGGTTCCATCCCTGTCGTCATCGTGCTGGGCCCCTCGTTCGGCGAGAGCCCGGAGCTGGCTGCGGTCGAGCAGCTCCTGGCCGCCCGGCGTGACGTCGGCGCCATCATGGTCACCAACGAGCTCTCCACCGAGATGCTCCAGCGGGCCCTGCGCTCCGGCGTGAAGGACGTCCTGCAGGCACCCGGTCGAGGCCACGCAGCTGGCCGAGGCGGTGGCCCGCGTGGCCGCCGGGCTCATCATGTCGAGCCCGACCCCGGCCCTCCCGACCGAGTACGACAACGACGGCGAGGTCGGCCGGGTCATCACCGTGTTCTCGACCAAGGGGGGCGCCGGCAAGTCGGTCGTCGCCACCAACCTCGCCGTGGTGCTGGCCAAGCGGTCCGATCGGCCGGTCGTGCTGGTCGACGCCGACCTGCAGTTCGGCGACATCGCCGTCATGCTCAAGCTGTCGCCTCAGCACACGGTCGTCGACGCGGTCAGCGCGCTCGACAAGCTCGACCTGCCGCTGCTGCAGAGCCTGCTCATCACCCACGAGCCCTCGGGCGTGCTGGTGCTGCCGGCTCCGCTCGAGCCGGCCTTCGCCGACCAGATCGGTGCCACCGAGATGGTGCGCATCGTCGAGATGCTCCGCCGGTTCTGCTCGTTCGTCATCATCGACACGCCCGCGTACTTCAACGACGTGGTGCTCGGGCTCATCGAGGTCAGCGACGACGTCCTGCTGGTCGCCGGCATGGACATCCCCAACATCAAGAACGTGAAGATCGGCCTGCAGACGCTGCGGCTGCTCAACACGCCCATGGAGAAGCTGCGGCTCGTGCTCAACCGGGCCAACTCCAAGGTGAAGCTCGACGTGGGCGAGGTCGAGCGCACGCTCGGCATCCAGGCCCAATCGCTCATCCCCAGCGACGTCGTCGTCCCGCAGGCCGTCAACAAGGGCGAGCCCGTGGTGCTGAGTGCCCCGAAGTCCGGGGTCACCGTGGCGATGAACCAGCTGGCCGATCTGTTCGTGCCCACGCCGTCCGCTGACAAGCGCCGTCGCAAGTAACAACCCATTCGCCCATCGCGGGCGGATCTCTGATGAGGAGACGCAGTGTCGCTCTATAAGCGCCTTCACGATGTGCAAGCGGCGCCGGCCACCGGGAACAAGCGTCGCGACCCGGTGCTCGACGAGCTCCGCCAGAAGATCCATCACCACCTCATCGACGAGCTGGGCCCGATCCTCTACGACAAGCGCCTGTCCGAGGACGACCTGCGACGTCGCGTCAACGACCACCTCCACGCCGCCCTCGCCCAGGAGCGGGCCCCGCTGTCGGCGGCCGACAAGGCCCAGCTCATCCAGGACGTCTCCGACGACATCCTCGGCTACGGCCCGATCGACCGGCTCCTCCACGACGAGGAGATCACCGAGGTCATGTGCAACGGCCCGGACAGCGTCTACGTCGAGCGCAACGGCCGGCTCGAGAAGTCGACCGCCACGTTCGTCGACGAGACCCACCTGCGCCGCATCATCGACAAGATCGTGAGCGAGATCGGCCGTCGCATCGACGAGTCGAACCCGCTGTGCGACGCCCGCCTGCCCGACGGCTCCCGCGTCAACGCGGTGATCCACCCGCTGGCCATCGGCGGCCCGTTCCTCACCATCCGGAAGTTCTCCAAGGAGAAGCTGCAGGTCGACGACCTCATCCGGTTCGGCACGCTCAACGCCCACTCGGCCCGCTTCCTGCAGGCCTGCGTGGTCGGTCGCCTCAACATCATCGTCTCGGGCGGCACCGGCACCGGCAAGACCACGACGCTCAACGTGCTCTCCTCGTTCATCCCCTCCGACGAGCGCATCGTCACGGTCGAGGACGCCAAGGAGCTCCAGATGCACCAGGACCACGTCCTGTCGCTCGAGGCTCGGCCGCCCAACATCGAGGGTCGGGGCGAGGTCACCATCCGCGACCTCGTCAAGAACTGCCTCCGCATGCGCCCCGACCGCATCGTCGTCGGCGAGTGCCGGTCCGGCGAGGCCCTCGACATGCTCCAGGCCATGAACACCGGCCACGACGGCTCGCTCACCACGGTCCACGCCAACAGCCCACGTGACACGCTGGCCCGGCTCGAGACCCTGGTGCTGATGGCCGGGTTCGACCTGCCCATCCGGGCCATCCGTGAGCAGATGTCGTCGGCCATCGACCTCATCGTCCAGCTCACCCGCCTCCGTGACGGCAGCCGGCGCATCACCCACATCAGCGAGGTGCAGGGCATGGAGGGCGACGTCATCACCCTCCAGGACATCTTCCTGTTCGACTACGGCATGGGCGTCGACGAGCACGGTCGGTTCAAGGGCCACCTCAAGGCCACCGGCGTCCGACCCAAGTTCGCCGAGAAGCTGGCCGACCTGGGCATCCGCCTCGGTCAAGAGGTGTTCACGCCGGAGGGCTTCTCCCGACGGGCGGTCGGCGGCCAATGAGAACGCGTCGCATGAAGGCGGTGTGGCTCGCCGCGGTCGCGGTGGTGCTCGCCCTGTTCGCCCTGGCCCCGGCCGGGTCGGCCCAGTCGTCCGAGTCGTCCCTGCTGCAGGTGCGCGAGGTCAACAGCCTCGACCCCACGGCCAACACGGCCACCTTCTTCTCGTCGGGCGGCAGCAGCGGCGCGTCGTTCTCGCTGAACGGCGAGCCGCTCACGCCGACCGGCGTGACGCCCCTCCCGACCAGCCGGCCGCTGGGCAACGTCCTCGTGTTCGACACGTCCACCGACATGGACAAGTCGGGCGCCCTGGCCTCGGCCAAGGACCAGGCCCGCAAGTGGATCGCCGCTCGCACCGGCGACCGGGCCCTCAGCGAGCAGTTCGCCATCGTCGTGACGAGCGATGGGGGCAAGGTCATCCAGGGCCTCACCGCCAGCCCGGTGCTGCTCAACGAGGCCCTCGACAACGTCGGCCCCTCTGCCGAGGAGTCCGACCGCAACAAGTCGGCGCTGTGGTCGGCCGTCCGGCAGGGCGCGGCCGCGCTGGGCAAGAGCTCCAGCCTGCAGCCCAACCTGATCATCATGGCCGGTCGCAACGACAACGCCAGCGGCGCCGATCGCGAGGCCGCCATCGGTGAGATCGCCAGCGCCCGCGCCGCGGTGTTCGGCCTGGCCTACACCGGCTCGGGCTACGACGGCAACCAGGTCAAGTCGCTCGTCGACACCTACGGCGGCCAGTTCCTGTCGACGGGCGAGGGCACGCAGTTCGCCTCGGTCGTGACCGGTGCGTCCACCACCATCGACTCCCAGCAGTTCGTCGTCACCTATCCCTCGAACGTCGCCTCGGGCACGGTCGCGAACCTGTCGATCACGCTCGGCGACAAGACGACGGGTGCGGCCTACAGCTCGGGCTCGGCCATCGCCGGCTACCAGAACCTCAACCCCGACGTGCAGTCGTCCAACGCCAAGGGCATCTCGGCCCTGCAGGGCGGCCTCGGACTGGCGCTGGCGGTGGTGCTCGTGCTGGTGGCCACCGCGCTGGCGGCCTACGCCATCTTCCTGCTGATCTCCAAGGACAACAGCCTCAACAACGTGCTGCAGCCCTACTCGGAGGGCTACGGCCCCCAGACCGAGCTCGAGTCCGAGGACGACGGCTCGTTCGCCAAGACGGCGCTCATCCAGCGGGCCGTCGAGGTCACCGAGAGCTTCGCCGAGTCGCAGGGCTACCTCGGTCGGGCCGAAGGTGCGCTCGAGCGGGCCAACCTGCCCCTGCGAGCCGGTGAGGCGCTGTTCTTCTACGCCGCCGTGGTGCTGATCGCCACCATCCTCGGCTTCGCCATCGGTGGGCTGTTCGTCGCCCTCGTCCTGGGCGGCCTGGCCGCACTCCTGCCTCCGGCGGTCGTGTCGTTCCTGGCCAACAAGCGGCGCAAGACGTTCCTCTCCCAGCTGCCCGACACGCTGCAGCTGCTCTCGGGCACCCTGCGAGCCGGCTACTCGCTGATGCAGGGCGTCGAGGCCGTGTCGCAGGAGGTCGAGAACCCGATGGGCCAGGAGCTCCGCCGGGTGGTCACCGAGTCCCGACTGGGTCGTCCGCTCGAGGAGTCCCTCGACGGGGTGGCCGAGCGCATGGCCAGCCCCGACTTCGCCTGGGCGGTCATGGCCATCCGCATCCAGCGGGAGGTCGGTGGCAACCTGTCCGAGCTCCTGCTCACCGTCGCCGACACCATGACCCAGCGCGAACGCCTGCGCCGTGACGTGGCTGCCCTCACCGCTGAGGGTCGCATGAGCGCCATCGTGCTGGGCCTGCTCCCCATCGGCCTCGGTGCGGCCATGTTCGTGATCAACCCGGAGTACACCTCCAAGCTGTTCAACGACACGCTGGGCAACATCCTTCTGGGCGGGGCCGTGGTGATGATGATCATCGGCTTCGTCTGGATGAAGAAGATCATCGACATCGAGATCTGACCGCGAGGAACCCTGATCCATGGACAACATGCAACTGCTGATCGGCCTGGCGCTCGTCGGAGGCGCCATCATGCTGGCGATCTACGCCGTGCTGTCGCAGGTCAACGAGAAGTCGGTCGTGCGCAACTCGTTGCGCCAGCTCGACGGCTACGAGGTCGAGAACGTTCGCGACCAGGAGCTCCTCGCGCCGGTGACCGAGCGGGCGGTGGCCCCGGTGCTCACCGGCCTCACCAACCTCGGCCGTCGCATCACGCCCGTCGGCTACACCGACGGCATCCGCCAGAAGATGATCCGGGCCGGCGACGGCACCAACGACGCGGTCGACCGCTTCCTCGCCATCCGCGTGATCACCATCGCCGCCGTCATCCCGATCATCTGGTTCTCGTTCTTCTGGAACCCGCTCGGGCTCGAGCGGCATGCCGCAGTACCTCGTGTTCGCCATCCTGCTCTTCGCCGCGCTCGTCGGTCCCGACGCCATGCTCAACCGCCGGGTCGAGGAGCGCCAGCACGACCTGCGGGTGAAGCTGCCCGACATCCTCGACCTGCTCACCATCAGCGTCGAGGCCGGCCTCGGCTTCGAGCAGGCGCTCGACCGCACGATCTCGGCCGTCCCCGGCTCGCTGTCCGACGAGTTCTCCCGGATGCTCGGCGAGGTCCGGGCCGGTGCCAGCCGTGCCGACGCCATGCGGGCCCTCGACCAGCGCACCAACGTGCCCGAGGTCCGCTCGTTCGTGCTCGCCATCCTGCAGGCCGACACCTTCGGCGTCTCGATCGGTCGGGTCCTGCGGGCCCAGGCCGAGGAGATGCGCATCAAGCGCCGCCAGCTGGCGCAGGAGCGGGCCCAGAAGGCCCCGGTCAAGATGCTGATCCCCATGGTGTTCTGCATCTTCCCCGCGCTGTTCGTCGTGGTGATCGGGCCGGCCGTCATCAACATCACCCAGACCTTCTGAGCGAGGTGTCGCCCGCGGACGCCGAGCGTCCCTCGCGATCCTGACGGGCCACGCGAACCTGTCGTGCATGGAGATGCTGACGTGACCGTGGACTCCGAGCTCGAGGCCCGCCCGCGCCCACCTCGTCGCTCACCGACGCGTCGGTGGCCGCCGGTCACGTCGTTCGTCCTCGGCGTCGGCTTCGCGGTGTGGGGCCTGTCGATCGGCATCGACCAGATCTCCGACAACAGCTTCTTCACCCACCTCGCCACCGGTCGGCTGATCCTCTCGAGCGGCATCCCGCACCACGACGTCTACTCGTTCACCGCCGCCGGCGACCCGTGGGTGGTGCAGAGCTGGTTGGCCTCGGTGCTCTACGGCTGGATCGACTCGTGGTTCGGCGTCGGTCGGCCTGCGCATCCTCATGGCCATCCTCACCGGGGTGCTGGGTGCCATGGTGTGGCGGCTCACCCGCCCGGCGCGATCGCTGGCCGGGCGCATCGTGATCGCCGGCTGCGTGCTCGGTGTCGGCTCGTCGGTGTGGGCACCCCGACCGCTGCTGATCGGGCTGGTGCTGCTCACCGTGACGCTGCTCGCCGCCGAGCGGGGTCTCGATCCGCGCTGGCTGCTGCCGGTGTTCTGGCTCTGGGTCAACGTCCACGGCTCGTTCCCCCTCGGGCTGGTCGCGCTCGGGTGCCTCTGGATCGGCAAGCGCGCCGACGGCAAGGACGGCGCGGTCGAGCTCCGCTGCCTGCTGTGGGGTGGTGCCGGCACCGTGCTGGGCGCCATCAGCCCGCTCGGGCCCGTGCTGCTGGTCTTCCCGGTCCGGCTGCTCGGCCGCATGGACGTCCTGCGAGAGGTCATCGAGTGGCAGTCGCCGTCGTTCTCCACGGCGTGGGCCCGCCTCTTCCTCGTCCAGGTGGTCATCGGGGTGCTGGCGCTCGTCCGGCGCCCGTCCTACCGGGCCGCCATCCCGTTGGTCGTGTTCACCGCCGCCGCCCTGCTCGGCGTGCGCAACGTCGCGGTGGCCAGCATCGTGCTGGTGCCCGGGACGGCCCGTGGCCTGGTCGACCTCGGCTCGATCCGGGGCGATCGCCGCAACCGGATGAACGTGGTGCGCCATCGTGGTGCTGGTGCTCGTCGGCGCGCTGCTCGTGACGACCGGGCTGGACAAGCCGGCGTGGCAGCTCAGCACCTTCCCGGTCGATGCCGTGGCGTGGCTCGACCAGAACGGGCTGCATCGGGACGACCTCCACATGGCGACCCCGGACACGGTCGGCAACTACCTCGAGCTGGTCTACGGCGACCAGGCCCACGCCTTCGTCGACGATCGGGTCGACATGTACCCCAAGCCGGTGATCGAGGACTTCGTCCAGCTGCTGCACGGCGCCCCTGGCTGGCGGGCCGTGCTCGACCGGCGCGACGTCGACCTGGTGCTCTGGGAACGGGCCGCGCCGCTGACCGGGCTCATGGCCGAGTCGTCCGACTGGCGCATCATCTACAGCGACCCGTTGTGGGTGGTGGGGTGCCGTCGCGGCGTCGAGCTGGGCGGCAGCGGGTCGCTCGCCACCTGCTGACACGGGCGCGAACGAGGGGGCCGATCTTTCGATCGGCCCCCTCGTTTCCGTGTCTTCGATTGTCACGTCCGGAATGGCAGACGATGCTCGACTACTCAGCCTGAAATCGCTGACGAGGACTTGGAAAGGCTCGTCGACGTCTCCTTCTGGAAGTAGGTCAAGGATGCGATGCAAACCAGGGAGATCAGCGCAACCAGCAGCGCGTATTCCACCAGGCTCGCTCCGTCGTCTCCCGAGAATCGTCGTTGGTTCCGGCCGGTCGAGATGGTGGAACCCATAGCAAGTTCCTTTCGCTCGTCGGAAGCCGGAACGGAAACGGGGCGGACCGTGAGGCCCGCCCCGTCTACCGCTCTTCGTCAGAGAAGATCAGCCGGCGACAGCCGAGCCGACCGACGAGAACTTGCTCGAGGCGCTCTTGCCGAGGAAGGTCACGGCGACGATGCAGACGACGGCGATGAGGGCCACGAGGAGGGCGTACTCCACGAGCGACGCACCACGGTCGGTCTTGCAACGGGCCTGCAGCCAAGCGCTGGCGAACTCATACGAGGTAAGCATTGGGTAGGTCTCCCTTTATCTGGTGCTAACGGTTACCCCGGTAAGCCCGAGGCGGCTTCCTGTCCCAATGAGTATCGTCGTCGGCGCGGGCGAACCTTAATAGGTCTATGGAACTATTTCGGACTGCTCAAGTCGGGCCCCCTGCAGCCGACGCGAGAGGCGGTGGATGAACTGCTCGGCGCCCGCAGTGACACGACCGATGCCGGGCGCCCGGTGACCACCACGTCAGCGGCACGAACGCCGGTGGCCACCCGTACCGAGCTGGTGGCCGTCGGCCTCTCGGCGGTGCTCGCGGCCGCGCTCGTGTGGTGGGCGACCGCCGTGTGGGGGGCCGGCCTCTCGCCCGACGCCATCGCCTACGCCGCCATCGCCGAGCGGATCCGTGACCACGGCCAGGTCGGTTACTGGCTCGAGCCCCGCACGTCCACCTGGCCCCCGCTGTTCCCGCTGGTGCTGGCCGCGGTGTCTGCCATCACCGGCTCGTCGGTCGTCGATGCCGGTCGGATGGTCAACTCGGTGGTCGCCGGGCTCATCGTCGTCGTGGTGGCCGCCCTGGCCTGGCGCCTGCTGCGCAGCAGGTGGCTGCGCGGGCTGGCGATCGCCACCGCCGTGGTCGCCCAGCCCCTCGCGGTCGTCGAGGTGAAGGTGTGGAGCGAGCCGCTGTTCGTGCTGCTGGTGCTGCTCCTCCTGCTGGTGCTGGCGGGCGTTCCGGGGCGCCGGCCGGTCGCCCGCCTCGTTGGGGCCGCCGCCCTGGCCGCGGCCGCCTTCAGCACCCGCTACGCGGGCCTGGCGGTCGTCCCGGCCGCGGTCGTCGCGCTGGCGGTGTGGCCTCGCCGAACGGCGTGGAGGGAGCGGGCGGCGCACGTGGCCTGGTTCGGGGTGCCCGCCGCGATGGCGGCCGGCGGGCTGCTGCTCTGGAACCGCTGGCGCACGGGCCAGGCGTTCGGCCCGCGCTGGCGGCCGCACGACCCGTTCTGGCACCACGCCGCCGACGGGCTGGCCGCGGTGGGGCAGTGGCTGCTGCCCACCGGCAGCGCCAGGGCCCTGACGATCGCGTTCGGGGCGCTGGCCCTGGTGGCCGTCGCCTCGGCCCTGGTGGCGCTGCCCGGGAAGCGCCCCTCCGCGGTGACCGTCGCCGACCGGGCCGGCGTGGTGGGCCTGGCCCCGGTGCTGGTCAGCCTGGTGGGGTGCTACTTCGCCTACATGGTCTACGCCCGGACGACCTCGGGGTTCGACCTGCTGAGCTCGCGCCTCATGCTGCCGATCTTCGTTCCGGTCGTGCTGCTGGTGCTGCTGCTGACCGAGCGGGTGGCCGCCGGCATCGACCGCGAGCAGGCCCGGGTGCTGGTGCTCGCCCTCCCGTTGCTGGTGCTGATGCCCGGGCTGTTCCGTGGTCTCGACGCGCTCCGTGGGAGCCACGACGTCGGCACGCAGTACACGAACGGAGCGGTCCGGTCGTTCGTGGCCAGCCCGGTGCTCGCCCAGGTGCCCGCCGGCTGCCAGGTCGTCACCGATGACCCGTGGTTGCTCTGGCTGGCCGGGTTCGAGGCCCAGCTGAGCCCGGAGAGCGACCGCGAGGTGGCGATCCCGGTGTCGATGCGGCTCGACGAGCTCGCGCCGCTCGTCGCCGGTGGCGACGTCTGCCTGGTCTGGATGAACACCGGGTCCTCGGTGTTCTACACACCCGAGCAGCTCGCCCGGGTGGTCACGCTCGACCGGGTCGCGGGCGACGACTTCACCACGGTCTACCGGCTCGGCCCGCTCGGCTGAGCGCCCGGCAGCAGGGCCGGGCTAGTCGAGGCTGACGATGCCCATGCGCACGGCCTGCAGCACGGCCTGGGTGCGGTCACGGGCGTCGAGCTTCTGGTAGATCGAGGCCAGGTGGTTCTTGACCGTCTTCTGGCTGATGTAGAGCTTCTCGGCCACCTCGGGCGTCGAGCAGCCGTCGGCGATGAGCTGCAGCACCTCTTCCTCCCGGCGGGTGACGATGCGCTCTTCGTCGGCGTTGGGTCGGTCGAGCCGGCGGACCTCGTCGAGCATGCTGGCCGCCAGCTGGGGCGACAGGGCCGTCTCGCCGCTGACCGCCATGCGCACGGCCGACGCGATCTCCTCGGTGGAGCAGTCCTTCACCAGGTAGCCGCTGGCCCCGGCCCGGATGGCCGATGTCAGCACCTCCTGGTCGGCGTGCATGGTGAGCATCACGATGCGGATCTCGGGGTGCTCGATGCGGATCTGGCGGGTGGCCTCGACGCCGTCGACCTCGGGCATGGTCACGTCCATCAGGATGATCTCGGGACGGAGCTCGTCGGCCAACCGGATGGCCTCGTCGCCGTCGCAGGCCTCGCCCACCACGTCGAACCCCTGATCGATCATCGATCGTCGAAGCCCTTCGCGCAGCATCCGATGGTCGTCAGCCAGCATCAGACGGATGCTCACACGGAACCCCCTCGCAATTCGTTGGAACAGGTCGGAAACCGACCCGTCTGGCGCAGGAGCCTACCGGCCCCCGGCCCACCTGGTCGGCATGGCCGGCCACCCCTGCGGACCTGCTCCACCGGACTCATCCGCTGGACGCCATCGACGACGCCGACGAGCGGCGGTCGCTGTCGGCGGACTGGATCAGGCTGCACCGGACCCGGGTGCCCCGGCCCACCTCGCTCGACAGCTCGAGGGTGGCGCCGATGCTCGACGCCCGCTCACGCATGCCGAGGAGGCCGTAGGAGTCGAGCCGCCCGGCCTTGCCGATGGGGAAGCCCTGCCCGTTGTCGGTGATCTCGAGCGCGGCCGAGGTGCCGTTGCAGCGCCACAGGACGCGGGCCCGGGTGGCGGCGGCGTGGCGTTCGACGTTGGTCAGCGCCTCCTGGGCGATGCGCCACATCTCGCGCTCCTGCAGGATCGGCAGCCGGTGCTCGCGGTCGCAGAACAGCTCGATCGAGAGCTTGCTGCGATCCTGCACCCGGCCGATGTAGGCCTCGAGCGTCGCCGCCATGTCCTGGCTGTCGGACACGTCGGTGCGCAGGTCGTAGAGGGTGTCGCGGACCTCGCGGATGACGCGATCGGACGTCGTCGCGGAGCTGCTCGAGCGAGGCGCCCAGCTCCTCGCCCTGCTTGTCGCGCGACACGATGCGGTCGAGCTCGAAGGCGAGGTAGGCGAGCGACTGGCCGATGCGGTCGTGCAGGTCGCGGGCGATGCGGGTGCGCTCCTCGTCGGCGCCGACGGTCCGCAGGCGGCCGAACCACCGGGCGTTGTCGATCGCCAGGGCGACGGGCTCGACGAACCCCTTGAGCAGCTCGAGGTCGCGGCCGGTGAAGTGGCGCTCGGACGTGTGCTCGACGGCGAGGACGCCGATGATCGCCCCGCGGGCCGCGAGCACGGCGTAGAGCCCCGAGCTGGCCTTGGGACTCAGGCCGGGCCCGCCCTGGCTCGGTGAGCGACGGGGCGCTGACCACGGTCTCGCTGGCGACGGCGTTGCGGACCGGCGGGGGGAGGTCCTTGGTGGCCATCTTCGGGGGCAGCCGCACGTTCTCCCGGCGGATCACCTGCCAGCTGCCGTCGGTGTCGTCGAGGGCCAGGATGGCCGCCGAGTCGAAGTCGAACAGGCCCCGGAGCCGCCCGATGGTGGTGTCGAGCACGTCGTCGAGGTCGAGCGACGCCGGCAGCGTCTGGGTGACCCGGTGCAGCGAGAACAGCAGGGCGTTGGCGTCGGCCAGGCGGCCCAGCCGGTCGAGGGCCAGTGAGTGCTGCCGGTCGGCCTCGCCCGAGATGCGGCGGGCGTAGCCGGCGACGACGGCCACGAGGATGACGACGAGGCTCCACTCGGCCGAGAACTGGATGCGGGCGTCGCTGTGGTCGGGGACCAGCTCGACGATGGTGACGGCGGCGGCCGAGACGATGCCGATGCGCAGGGCGAACCCGAAGCCACGGGCGAAGCCGGCCACGATGGCGGCGGTCATCAGCGAGAAGATGAACGGGGAGTCCCAGGCGCCGGTGGTGCAGACCGCGGCCACGCCCGAGGGCGACCTCGAAGATCACCTCGACGAGGCTGCGCAGGGTGCCCATGTAGCGGATCGGCTGCACGGTGCGCAGCAGCGTGTAGAGCAGGATCACCGCGGCCCACACGGCCACGGCCAGGCGGTCGTCGTAGCGCTCGACGGCCAGGGCCAGCGACGCGAACGTCGTGCCCCAGCGGATGGCGAGGATGGCCGGGCCGAAGGCGGCCACCCGGTCGACCGGGTCGATGAGGCCCAGGCGGTCGCTCGCCGCGGTGCCGTCGGTGGTGGAGGCGAGCGCCGACACGCGCTCGCGCCAGGGCCGGCTCAGGTCCTCTGGCTCGCGATCGATCGTCTCGGTTGGCGTTGCAGGAGCGCGCTCGGGTGTCGTCCACTACCTGCCCCTGTCGGTCGAAATGGCGCTGCAGTTGAGGCTCCGGCCCCAGCGGCAGCGATGGTACCGTCGGCCGCCGTGCTGGTGATCGGACTCACAGGTGGGATCGGCTCGGGGAAGTCGACGGTCTCCGCGGCGCTCGCCGAGCGGGGAGCGGAGGTCGTCGACGCCGACGCCATCGTGCGTGAGCTGCAGGCGCCGGGCACGCCGGTGCTGGCCGCCATGGTCGAGCGCTTCGGCCCGGGGATCCTGACCACCGAGGGCGAGCTCGACCGACAGGCCGTGGCCGACATCGTGTTCGGCGACGCCGACGCCCTGGCCGATCTCAACGCCATCGTGCACCCGGCGGTGGGCGCCGAGCTGGTCCGCCGGCTCGAGGACGCCGCCGGTCGGGACGGCGTGCTCATCCTCGACGTGCCCCTGCTCGTCGAGTCGGGCCGCGACGACATGGTCGGCACCGTGGTGGTCGACACCGATCCCGACATCGCCGTGGCCCGCCTGGTCGAGCACCGGGGCTTCTCCGAGGCCGACGCCCGGGCCCGCATGGCCCGCCAGGCGTCCCGCGACGAGCGCCTGGCCAAGGCCGACTTCGTGATCTCCAACGACGGCACACCCGACGACCTGGCGCCCCAGATCGAGGCGTGCTGGGCCTGGATCTCGTCGCTCGCCTGACGGCGGGAGACGGCGCTCGGTGGCGTTCAGAGCAGGTGCAGGCGACGGGCCAGGTCGCTCTGCATGAGGTGGTCGGGGTCGAGCCGGTCGCGCACCTGGCGCCATTCGTCGAGCCGCGGGTACATGGCGGGCATCAGCTCGGCCCGCACCCGGCTGTCCTTGGCCAGGTAGACCCGACCGCCCACCTCGACGATGCGCTCGTCGAGATCGTCCAGCAGCGGGCCGAGGCCCGGCGTGCCGACCGGGATGTCGAGGCTGAGGGTCCAGCCGGGGATCGGGAACGACAGGTGGCCCTGGTTCCCCTCCCCGAAGCGCTTGAGCACCGACACGAACGAGCTGCTGCCCGTGGCGCTGAGCCGGTCGACGGTGTGGCGCACGGTGTCCTCGGCGCCGAAGGGCACCACGTACTGCCACTGCAGGAACCCGCGCGACCCGTACACCCGGTTCCACGAGCCGAGCATGTCGAGCGGGTGGAAGAAGGTCGGGATCGTCTGCAGCTCGCCGTGGCGGGCCCTGGGGGCCTTGCGGTACCACGCCTCGTTCAGCAGCCGGATCGACACGCGGTTGAGCAGGCCCGACGGGAAGACCGGTGGGGCGCTGACGAGGATGCCGGCGTCGTAGTCGAGGTGGTGGGCCGGGTCACCCGGCACCTCGTCGGCCGTGGCGAACCGGCCCCGCCCGAGGATGGAACGGCCCATCGAGCGACCACGGGCGCTCAGGTCGATCCAGGCGACGGAGTAGTCGTAGTCGTCGTCGCTGCCGGTCATGAGCGCCATGGTCTCGTCGAGGTCCGGGGTGCGGTCGGTGTCGACGAGCAGGCGGCTGGTCTCGATCGGCGGGCACTGGAACGTGGCCTCGACGATGAGCCCCGTGAGCCCCATGCCTCCGGCGGTGGCCCAGAACACGTCGGCGTGGTCGGTGGGCGTCACGACCAGTTGCGAGCCGTCGGGCAGGGCCAGCGTGATGCTGAGCACGTGGTCGCACCACGACCCGCCCTTGTGGTGGTTCTTGCCGTGGATGTCGGCGGCGATCGCTCCGCCGACGGTCACGTAGCGGGTGCCAGCGGTGACCGGCACGAAGAAGCCGCGGGGGACGAGGTCGCGCATCAGCGCGTCGATCGAGGCGCCGGCGGAGGCGCGCACGATGCCGGAGGCCGGGTCGAGGTGGAAGTCGCGCACGGCGGTGGTCTCGACGACCCGTCCGCCGGCGTTCTGGGCGCCGTCGCCGTAGGCCCGGCCCAGGCCGCGGGCGATGGCCCCGCGCCGGTCGATGCCGTCGAGCGAGTGCGCGAGATCGACCGCCGAGGTCGGCTCGGCCACCAGGGCGGCCGTGGCCGCGGTCCGGCCCCAGCCCGTCAGCTCCTTCCGGCGGAGCGCCGGCCCCGCCGGACGGTCAGGTGAGGTAGACGGCATAGCCATAGATGATCGCCCATACCGCGCCGGACACGAGGATCCCCCGATCGGAGGTCAGGACCTCCTCGGGGTTCTCGCCCCCTCCCCGTTCGAGGATGAGGCCGTACTGGAAGATGGCGATGGCGAACGGGACGATCGACAGCTTGAACCAGCTCGCCCCGCCGGGGCTGGTGGCGCCCGACTCGAAGGCCCAGAGGCAGTAGGCCACGAGCACGACCCCCGTGGCCACGGCCCGGAGGTAGCGCAGGAACTCGGGCGTGTAGGCGCCCAGGGTCGCCCGCACCGACGCGGCCCGGTCGCCCAGCGCGTGCATCTCGCCCTCGCGCTTGCCGATGACGACGAGCAGCGCGCCGAAGCTGGTGACGATGAAGAACCACTCGGAGATGGGCAGATCGGTGGCGGCCGCCCCGGCGATGGCCCGCAGCACGAAGCCGGCGGCCACGGCGACGATGTCGAGCACGGGTTGGCGCTTCAGCCAGAACGAGTACGTGGTGGTGAGCACGAGGTAGGCGAGCAGGGTGATGCCGAGGTTGCGGGCCGTGGCGAACCCGATGGCGAGGGCCACGACGATGAACACGGCCCCGGCGACGTAGGCCAGGCGGAGCGGCACCACGCCACTGGCGATGGGGCGGTTGCGCTTGACCGGGTGCAGCCGGTCGGACTCGACGTCACGGGCGTCGTTGAGCAGGTAGGTGCCGCTGGCGGCCAGGCAGAAGGCGACGAAGGCGAAGAGGCTGTCGCGGGCGACGGACCACTCGTTGATGCTGCCGGCCGCCACGGGGGCGGCGAACACCAGCACGTTCTTGGCCCACTGGCGCGGGCGGAGGGCCCTGACGAACCCGTGGACCTTCCCCTCGGGCCTTGACGCGGGTGCGTCCGACCCTGCTCCCACCTCGGTCGCCATGGTCAACGAGCGGACACGATGCGCCAGAGCGGCCGCGGCAGGTGGCGCAGCACGACGAACATCCACCTGACGATGGGCGGTGCCCACACGGTGTCGCGGCCCCGCTCGAGGCCCCGGGTGATCTGGGTGGCCACCACCTCGGGGGTCGTCGAGAAGGGCTGGGCCTCCATGCCGGCGGTCATGCGGGTGTGCACGAACCCGGGCCGGACGACCATGACCCGGGCCCCGGTGCCGACGAGGGCGTCGCCCAGGCCCTGGGCGAAGGCGTCGAGCCCGGCCTTGGTCGAGCCGTAGACGTAGTTGCTGCGCCGCGGACGTTCGGCCGCCACCGACGACAGGACGACGAGGGTGCCGTGGCCCTGGCGGCGCAGGTGGTCGGCCACCACCAACCCACTCGAGACGGCGCCGACGTAGTTGATGCGGGCCGCCTCGGCCGCGGCCTCGGGATCGGCGTCGAACGAGGCCTGGTCGCCCAGCACCCCGAAGGCGAGCAGCACGAGGTCGATGTCGGCGGGCCCCTCGAACACGTCGCCGATCACCTTGGCGTGCGACGCCGTGTCGAGGGCGTCGAAGGCCACGATCTCGACCTCGGCGCCCCGGGCCCGCAGCTCGGCCGCCGGGGCTTCGGCGGTGGCGGGTTCGCGAACCGCGAGCACCACGGTGCGGCACCTGGCATCGATCAGCCGGCGGATCGTGGCCAGGGCGATCTCGGACGTCCCGCCGAGCACCAGGGCGGACTGCGGGGATCCGAGGGCGTCCTGCATGGGGTCTCCAGGGTCGGGGCGGGGGCGGCGGAGGAGCCGACCTTAGCGCCGGAGCGGTCGCGCTCCCGGTGATCGGGATGTCGTATCGTGCTGCCGGTGCCGGTGGGAACGCAGCAGGGGACGAGCGGTCCCACCGTCGGCGACCGCGGCCTCGGCGCGATCGTCTCGGGCTGGCAGGGCCCGGCGCTCGCCGCGACCCTGAGCCTGCTCGCCTCGCTGCTCTACGCCGTCCTCGGCACCGGCTACGTCCTCGACGACTGGTTCACCCTGCGGTACGCCCACTTCGACGGGGCCTGGGCCGCGGCCGGGCCCGATCAGCACACCGCCCGCCCGGGCGCCGCGGTCGTGTACGCCGTCGTGTTCGGGATCGGACAGCACCCGCTGACCGTGCTGATGATCCAGGCCGCCATCGGCGCGGCCACCGCGGCCCTGCTCGTCGTCGCGCTCCGCGCCTACTTCCCGGCCGGCGTGGCCCTCGGGGCCGCGGCGCTGTGGGTGGTGCTACCCAACCACACCTCGCTCGAGGTCTGGGCCTCGGCGACCAACATCTCGCTGTGCGTGCTGCTCGCCGTCGGGGCCACGGTCCTGCTGCGCTCCCCGGAGCGGATCGTCCAAGCACTCGCCCTGCTGCTGTTCGCGGCCTCGGCCCTCTGCTACGAGGCGGTGATCCCGCTGGTCGCCGCGCTCGTGGTGGTCGTGCCGTGGGTCCGCCGGGGTCGTCCCGACTGGCCGCTGGTGGCGGCGGGCGCGGTGACGCAGGGCGCGGTGGCGCTCTGGATCGTCACCCACTGGCACCCGGCCAAGCACGTGGCTTCGGGGTTCGCCGACCTGACCCAGGTGCTGGGCGCCCACTTCGGGTGGGGGATCGCGCCGGACGGCCCGGTCGCCGCCCTGCTGCTCCTCGCCGGCCTCGGCGGCACCGCGGTGGCCGTGGCCCGGGTCGCCCTGCCCTCGCTCCGCGCCGGATCGGGCCCGGCCGAGCGGGCCGTGGTCGTCGGCTGGGCGATCATCGTCCTCGGCACCCTCCCGTTCGCCAAGTACCTCTACGCCCCGCTCGGGGCCGGCGACCGGTTCAACTTCGTGTCGTCGATCGGCGGCGCGCTGGTATGGGCCGGGATCGTGGCCATGGTCGGCCGCTGGAGGACCCCGGTGGCGGTGGCCGCGGTCGTCGTGCTGGTGGCGGCGGGGGGCTGGGCCCGGGTCGAGCGGGCCGTCCTCTGGCATCGGGCCGCGCACGACGCCCTGGCGATCCAGCAGGGCGTGCTCCAGGCCATCCCCGACCCGCAGGCCGTCATCGTCGTGGGCCCGGCGCCGATCCAGCAGCAGAACATCGCCGCGTACCTCGACCAGTCGAACATCGCGGCGGCGCTGCAGATCGCCTACGGCCGGCGGGACCTGCAGGCCGGGCTGTCGTTCAGCCAGGAGCAGTTCGACTCCTACCCCGAGGACCAGCGGTTCGACATCCGGCCGGTGTCCCAGCTGCGGGCCGACACCACGGTCGAGGCCGGCTGACCTTCGGGCCGAGACCGTCACACCCCCTCGGTAGGATCAGACCCATGCCCGAGGCCACCGCCCGCCCCGATGTGCCCGTGGTCGACCCGCTGGCCCAGCCCCGCCGGTCGACCCCGTTCCGCATGGTGTCCGACTTCGTCCCCTCGGGCGATCAGCCGGCGGCCATCGAGAAGCTCACCGCGGGGGTCAACCGCGGCGACCGCTTCCAGACGCTGCTCGGCATCACCGGCAGCGGCAAGAGCGCCACCATCGCCTGGACCATCGAGCAGGTGCAGCGGCCCACGCTGGTCATCGCCCCCAACAAGTCGCTCGCGGCCCAGCTCGCCAACGAGTTCCGCGAGTTCTTCCCCGACAACCGGGTCGAGTACTTCGTCTCCTACTACGACTACTACCAGCCCGAGGCCTACATGGCCGCCAGCGACACCTACATCGAGAAGGACAGCTCGGTCAACGACGAGATCGACCGGCTGCGCCACTCGGCCACCTCGGCGCTGCTCACCCGACGCGACACCATCGTCGTGGCCTCGGTCTCGTGCATCTACGGCCTCGGCTCACCCGAGGAGTACCGCGACCAGCTCCTGGTCGTGCGCACCGGTGAGGAGCACGACCAGCGGTCGATCCTGCGCCGCCTGGTCGACATGCAGTACGAGCGCAACGACCTCAACCTGGTGCGGGGCAAGTTCCGGGTGCGGGGCGACACCATCGAGGTGCACCCGGCCTACGACGAGACCGCCGTGCGCATCGAGCTCTTCGGTGACGAGGTCGAGGCCATCAACGTGGTCGACCCCCTCACCGGCGAGCGGGTCGATTCGCTCGACGAGCTGGTCGTGTTCCCCGCCACCCACTACGTGTCGGGCGAGGCCCGCATGGCCGCCGCCATCACCCGCATCGAGGCCGAGCTGCAGGAGCGCCTGGCCCTGTTCGAGCGCGAGGGCAAGCTGCTCGAGGCCCAGCGGCTGCGCATGCGCACCCAGTACGACCTCGAGATGATGCAGGAGGTCGGCTTCTGCAACGGCATCGAGAACTACAGCGCCCCCATCGACGGCCGGGGCCCGGGCGAGGCCCCCAGCACGCTGCTCGACTTCTTCCCCGACGACTTCCTCGTCGTGCTCGACGAGTCCCATCAGTCGGTGCCCCAGCTCCACGGACAGTACGAGGGCGACCACAGCCGCAAGGTCAACCTCATCGAGCACGGGTTCCGCCTCCCGTCGGCCGCCGACAACCGCCCCCTGCGCTTCGAGGAGTTCATGGAGCGGGTCGGCCAGGTCGTCTTCCTGTCGGCCACGCCCGGCCCGTTCGAGCTGGCCCAGTCCAGCCAGATCGTCGAGCAGGTGGTCCGGCCCACCGGCCTGGTCGACCCCGAGGTCATCGTGAAGCCCACCAAGGGGCAGATCGACGACCTCATCGAGCAGATCAACCAGCGCGTCACCGACGGCGCACCGGGTGCTGGTCACCACGCTCACCAAGAAGATGTCCGAGGACCTCACCGACTACCTGCTCGAGCTCGGCGTCCGGGTGCGCTACCTGCACAGCGAGGTCGACACCATCCAGCGCATCGAGATCCTCCGCGACCTGCGGCTCGGCGAGTTCGACGTGCTGGTCGGCATCAACCTGCTGCGCGAGGGCCTCGACCTGCCCGAGGTGTCGCTGGTGGCCATCCTCGACGCGGACAAGGAGGGCTTCCTCCGCAGCGAGACCTCGCTCATCCAGACCATCGGCCGGGCGGCCCGCAACGTCGACGGCCAGGTGATCATGTACGCCGACAAGGTCACCGACTCGATGCAGCGGGCCATCTCCGAGACCAACCGGCGCCGCGGCCTGCAGCAGGCCTACAACATCGAGCACGGCATCGACCCGCAGACCATTCGCAAGGCGGTGACCGACATCCTCGCCTACCTCCGCCCGGCCGAGAAGGCGCCGGTTCCGGGGGCCGATCAGCGCAACCGGCGTCGCGACCAGCCTCGTGTCGACCTCGCCGAGCTGCCCCACGACGAGCTGGCCCGACTCATCCTGACCCTCGAGCAGGAGATGCACGACGCCTCGGCCGACCTGCGCTTCGAGTACGCGGCCCGTCTGCGGGACGAGATCAAGGATCTCAAGCGGGAGCTGCGTGAGGTTCTCTGACTCAACCGCGCCCGTCGCAGGCCGATGAGAGTCAGGTGACGCCGCCCGATCGCCGGACCGAGCCTTCGCCCGCGCCCGCGCCCGGCAGCGGATCGATCGCGACCCGGCCGGCGCCACGGCCGAGCCCACCGACGTCGTCGAGCGCGTCCCCGCAGGCCGACCCGGAGGCTCCCGGGCCCGATCGCCGCATCACCACGGCGCTGCTCGGGGTGGCCGTGGCGGTGGCCGCCGGGCTGCGGCTGTGGGGCCTCGACCACGGGGCGATGAGCCCCGACGAGACCTACAGCGCGGTGTCGGCCCACCTGCCCCTGTTCGACATCCCCGGCTGGATCAGCCGCACCGACCCGCACCCTCCGCTCTTCTACCTGCTGCTCCACCCGCTGGCCACGACCGGTGCGTCCGACACGAAGCTGCGGGCCCTGTCGGCGCTGTGCTCGCTGGCCGCGGTCGTGGTGATGGCGTGGTGGCTGCGCCGCCAGGGGTGGAAGGGTCTGCTCGCCACCGCCCTGTTCGCCATCGCCCCCTTCCAGCTGGCCTACGGCCGCCAGGCCCGCATGTACGGCCTGCTCGTGCTGCTCGGCATGGTGGCCGCGGCGGCCTGCGGGCGGTGGCTCGAGGACGACTCGCCGAGGTGGGCGCTGGTCGCGGCGGCCGCCGCCTTCGCCGCCGCGCTGTCGCACGTCACCGGTCTCATCCTGTTGCCGGGCCTGGTGCTGCTGCCCGGGCTGCGGCGTGACCGGGCCGCGTGGCAGTGGCGGGCCGCCATCATGGTGGCCGGGTCGATGTTCCTGGCCCTGTGGGGGTCGGTGCTGGCCAAGGGCTCGCGGGGCACCACCTACCACGAGCTCACCAGCCTGCAGACGGTGTCGATCAGCTTCAACGAGATGGTCGCGGCGGTGCCGAGCAACCGCATGATCGTGCTGCCGCTGCTCGTCGTGGCCACCGTGGTCACGGTGATGACCGACCGGCGGTTGGGGCGGGTGCTGATCTGCGCGGCCCTGGTGCCGGCCGCGGTGGCCCTGCTCATCGGGCTGCGCGAGCCGGTCGTGATGCCCAAGACGTTCGTGGTGGTCGGGTGGGCGGTGCCGGTCGTCCTCGCCGGGCTGGTGGTGGCCGCCTGGCGCCGGTTCGCCCTGGCCGGGGCCGCGGTGCTCGCCCTGGTGGTGCTGCAGATGGTCCCGTGGATCGGTCCCACCCTCGACCAGACCGCCGACACCGACGGCGTGGTCGCCACCGTCCTCGCCGGGGCCCGCGAGGGCGACGCCGTCGCCTCCCATCCCGAGGGCACGATGATGCGCTGGTACCTGGCCGATCGCCGTCCGGGGCCCGAGCACCGCATCGACCTCGGCCTCGACGACACCTCGGCCTTCGTGCTCGGCGACGTCCCGTGGAACGGCCGCGTGTGGCTGGTCGACGCCACCTACATCGAGGAGCCGCAACCCGTCGACGCGCCCTCGTGCGCCCCGGAAGGGCAGTACGGCGGCTTCCACGTGCGATGCATCCAGCTCGACCCGTCCTCGGCCCGGCCCACCGACGAGCTGGTGCCGTGACCGCCACGGTCGGCCGGCGGGCCGAGGCGCAGCCGTGGCACCAGGCCGTCCTCCGTCGCCCGGTCAGCGCGGCGCTGATCCTGCTCGTGATCTACGCCGGCCTGTCGCTGCTCAACGATCCCCACGGCTCGCTCGGCACCGACACCGGCGGCAAGCTGGCCACCGTCGTCAGCATCGACCGGTCCGGCAACCTCGATCCCGACGTCGGCTACTGGGCCGCGGCCTACGATCCCGACGCCAAGGTCCACGGGCTCTACTACACGGCCAAGATCGGCGACCGCTACCTCAACGTCACGTCGCTGCCCATGGTGCTGGCGGCCGCCCCGCTCTACACGGTCGGGGGAGCGCGGCTGATCCTGCTGCTGCCCATGCTCGGGTCGGTGGCCGCCGCCTTCGCGGCCCGGGCCATCGCCCGACGGGTCGGTCGCCGGGGCGGCTGGGCCGCGTTCTGGGTGATCGGCCTGGCCTCGCCGCTGGCCATCTACGCCCTCGACTTCTGGGAGCACAGCATCGGCGTCGCCCTCATGGCCTGGGGCGCCGTCTTCCTCTACGACGCGGTGCACGATCGTCCGACGTGGTGGCGCGGCCTCGCGGCCGGCGTCGCGTTCGGGGCCGCCTTCAGCATGCGCACCGAGGCGCTGGCCTACGGCTTCGCCATGATCGGCACCACCTGCCTGGTGCTGTGGATCGGGCGCAGGAACCTGGCGGGCGGCGTGCTCACCGGCGCCACCGCCGCGGTCGGCGTGGCCACGCTGTTCCTCGCCAACTCCGCCCTCGAGATCGCGGTGCTGGGCAGCACCTTCCGGTCCGGCCGCACCAGCGGCGCGGCCGGCGGAGGCGGCGCCCAAACCGCCCTCCGTGCCCAGGAGGCGGTGGTCACGTCCCTGTCCCCGGTCGGCTCCATCGGCGCCGAAGGCTTCCTGTTCGGCTTCGGTCTCGCGGCCGCCCTCGCCTACCTCATCTGGTGCTCGTCGCGCCGGCGCGAGCCCCGGCTCACCGTGATCGCGGCGGCGACCGTCGGCTTCATCTACCTCTACGCCTTCCGGGGCGGCCCGGGCTTCATCCCCGGGCTGGTGGCCACCACGCCGCTGGCCGTGGCCGGCGTGGTGCTCGGGGCGAGCCGCGCCCGGGCCCGCCTGTTCGTCGCCTTCGGCCTGGTGCCGCTGCCGCTGGTGTTCTACTTCCAGTTCCCGGGGGGCGCGCTCCCGCAGTGGGGCGGGCGCTACATCCTCACGACCGGCACCATCCTGGCGGCGGTCGGCGTGGCCTGCCTGCCCCGCCTCGAGTCGTGGGTGCGCCGGTTCCTGCTGGCGGCATCGGTGGCGGTCACGGTGTTCGGCCTGGCCTGGCTCTCGATCCGCAGCCACCAGGTGGCCCAGGCCGCCGACGTCCTCGAGGCCCGGCCCGAGTCGGTGCTGATCCAGCCCCAGGGCTTCATCGCCCGCGAGTTCGGCGCCACCTACGGGCGCAAGCACTGGCTGTCGACCGGGGGCCCCGACGACCTGCCCTTCGCGGCCCAGGTGGCGGCCGAGTCGGGCGCCGAGTCGTTCGCGCTGGTCGACACCGTCACCACCCGTGACCCCCTCGACTTCGACGGCTGGACCCGCGCCGGCTCCGAGATCGTCCACACCGATCTGGCCGACTTCCGGGTCACCACCTACACCCGGACGTCGTGATCTGAAACACGTGTTCGAGTTGGGTGGCCCCGGTAGGCTGGCCCCCGATGGCCGACACCATCACCATCCGCGGGGCGCGCGAGCACAACCTGCGCAACATCTCCCTCGAACTTCCCCGTGACAAGCTCATCGTGTTCACCGGGCTGTCCGGTTCGGGCAAGTCGTCGCTCGCCTTCGACACCATCTACGCCGAGGGCCAGCGGCGCTACGTCGAGTCGCTCTCGGCCTACGCCCGCCAGTTCCTCGGCCAGATGGACAAGCCCGACGTCGACTTCATCGAGGGCCTGTCGCCGGCCATCTCGATCGACCAGAAGAGCGCCTCGCGCAACCCCCGGTCGACGGTCGGCACCATCACCGAGGTCTACGACTACCTCCGCCTGCTCTACGCCCGCATCGGCGTGCCGCACTGCCCGGTCGACGGCACCGCCATCACCCGCCAGACGCCCCAGCAGATCGTCGATCGCATCCTCGAGCTGCCCGACGGCACCCGCTTCGAGGTGCTGGCGCCGGTGGTGCGGGGCCGCAAGGGCACCTACGACACCCTGCTCGCCGACCTGGCCACCCAGGGCTTCGCCCGGGCCCGGGTCGACGGCGAGCTGCACGAGCTCACCGACAAGGTCGAGCTGGCCCGCTACGAGCAGCACACCATCGAGGTCATCGTCGACCGCCTGGTCAAGCGCGAGGGCATCGACCGGCGGCTCACCGACTCGCTCGAGACGGCGCTGCGCCTGGCCGACGGCGTGGCCGAGGTCCACATCGTCCCCAAGGGCGACGAGGCCGAGACCGAGACCCTCACGTTCAGCCAGCACCTCGCCTGCCCGACCTGCGGCCGGTCCTACGAGGAGCTCGCCCCCCGCAACTTCTCGTTCAACTCGCCCTACGGCGCCTGCGAGCACTGCGACGGGCTCGGCACCCGCTTCGAGGTCGACCCCGAGCTGATCGTGCCCAACCCGGCCCTCACCGTCGAGCGAGGGGGCCATCGCCCCGTGGGGTGGCGGCCGCACGCAGTACTTCACCCGCCTGCTCGAGTCCGTGTGCGCGGCCAACGACATCGCCTACGACGTGGCCTGGGAGAAGCTGCCCAAGGCCAAGCAGAAGCTGCTGCTCTACGGCGTCTCCGGGCGGGTCAAGGTGCAGTACAAGAACCGCTACGGCCGCAGCCGCAGCTACGACGCCAAGTTCGAGGGCATCGTGCCCTACCTGCAGCGCCGCCACAGCGAGGCCGAGAGCGACGCACAGCGCGAGCAGATCGAGGGCTACATGCGCGAGGTGCCGTGCCCCGAGTGCGGCGGTGCCCGGCTCAAGCCGCTCTCGCTGGCGGTCACCATCGACGGCAACAGCATCGCCGACATCTCGCTCATGTCGATCCGCGACGCGGCGGCCACGCTCGAGCGGCCTCACGCTGTCCGAGCGCGACCACCTCATCGCCGACCGGGTCGTCAAGGAGATCAACGCCCGCATGGGCTTCCTGCTCGACGTCGGCCTCGACTACCTGAACCTCGTCCCGCTCGGCCGCCACCCTGGCCGGCGGCGAGGCCCAGCGCATCCGCCTCGCGTCGCAGATCGGCAGCGGCCTGGTCGGCGTGCTCTACGTGCTCGACGAGCCGTCGATCGGCCTGCACCAGCGCGACAACCGCCGGCTCATCGAGACCCTCGAGCGGCTGCGCGACCTCGGCAACACCGTGCTGGTCGTCGAGCACGACGAGGACACCATCCGGGTGTGCGACCACGTCGTCGACATCGGCCCCGGCGCCGGCGAGCACGGCGGCGACGTCGTCTACGAGGGCCCGGTCAAGGGGCTGCTCCGGTCGAAGACCTCGGTCACCGGCCAGTACCTCTCGGGCAAGCGCAGCATCCCGGTGCCGCGCGCTGCGCCGCAAGCCGGCCGACGACTCCCTCGTGGTGCGGGGCGCCCGCCAGAACAACCTCAAGGCCATCGACGTCGAGTTCCCGCTCGGCTGCTTCGTGGCCGTCACCGGCGTGTCCGGGCTCGGGCAAGTCCACCCTGGTCAACGACATCCTCTACCGGTCGCTGATGCAGCGGATCTACGGGTCGAAGGTGCCGCCCGGGCCTGCACACCACCGTCGAGGGCCTCGACCACATCGACAAGGTCATCAACATCGACCAGTCGCCGATCGGGCGCACGCCGCGGTCCAACCCGGCCACCTACACCGGCGTGTTCGACCACATGCGCAAGCTCTTCGCCCAGACCCAGGAGGCCAAGGTCCGCGGCTACCTGCCCGGGCGGTTCTCGTTCAACGTCAACGGCGGCCGCTGCGAGGCCTGCGCCGGCGACGGCACCATCAAGATCGAGATGCACTTCCTGCCCGACGTCTACGTGCCGTGCGAGGTGTGCAAGGGCGCGCGCTACAACCGCGACACGCTCGACATCACGTTCAAGGGCAAGAACATCTCCGACGTGCTCGACCTGTCGTGCGAGGAGGCGCTCGAGTTCTTCGGCAACCAGCCGGCCATCGCCCGCCACATGCAGACCATCGTCGACGTCGGTCTGGGCTACGTGCGGCTCGGTCAGCCGGCGCCGACGTTGTCGGGCGGCGAGGCCCAGCGGGTGAAGCTGGCGAGCGAGCTGGCCAAGCGCTCCACCGGCCACACCATCTACATCCTCGACGAGCCCACCACCGGCCTGCACTTCGAAGACATCCGCAAACTCCTCACAGTGCTCAGTCGACTGGTCGATCAAGGGAATACGGTTCTGGTGATCGAGCACAACCTCGACGTCATCAAGACCGCCGACTGGATCATCGACTTGGGCCCCGAGGGGGGCAGTGGAGGAGGCACGGTCGTGGTGGAAGGCACCCCGGAGCTCGTGGCCAAGACGCCGGAGAGCCACACCGGTCGTTTCCTCGCGCCCCTGCTCGACGCCGGCTGATCCGTGCGCCGCGCCGCCCGCCTGCTGCTCTACGGCGGCATCGTCGCCGCGGTCGTCGGCCTGTCGAAGTTCCACGCGGCCTACATCGCCGACCCGCCCTACTCGTACCACGGCACGTTCCGGTTCGGCTGGTCGCTGGTCTACATCGGCTGCTCATCGTCACCGCCTACGGCATGGGCCTGCCCGAGCTGCCGCGGTCGCCCAAGGCGGCCCTGCTCGGCGCCCTCACCGCGGTGGCCGCCCCGGCCCTCGGCATCTCGATGCTCCAGCTGTTCGTCGGCGACGCCCTGCTGCCCCGGTTCGTCGTGCTCGGCGCGGCCATCCTGCTCGTGCCCTGGTACCTGCTGTGCGCCGCGCTGGCCACCGACGGCGGGTCGCGGGCCGCGGCCCGCGACCGCGTGCTCGTCGTGAGCGACACGGCCAGCTCGTCGGTGCTCCGCCAGGAGATCGCCCGCAGCGCCGAGCGACCGGCCCGCCTGGTGTCGGTGGTGCGGGTCGACCAGGTCGAGCCCACCGGCGTCGGGCGCCCAGCCCCTCGTCGAGCGGGCCCAGGCCGACCACGATCGGCGTCATCGTGCTCGACCGCGAGGCCCAGAGCGATGCGCCCATCGTCGCCCAGGCCGCGGCGCTGCACCAGCAGGGCATGCGGGTGCGCACCCTGTCGCTGTTCTACGAGGAGTGGCTCGGCATGCTGCCGGTCTCCGAGCTCGAGCGGGTGTCGCTCATGTTCGACATCGGCGAGGTGCACCGGAGTCGCTACGGGCGGTTCAAGCGGGTGATCGATCTCGTGATCGGGCTGCTGAGCCCTTCCGGTGCTGGTGATCGCCGTGCCGTTCGTGTTCGTCGGCGACCTGCTGGCCAACCGGGGCACGCTCTTCTACAGCCAGCCCCGGGTCGGCAAGAACGGCGCAGATCGTTCCGCATCTACAAGTTCCGCACCATGCGGGCCGCGCCCGAGGGCGCCCCCAACGAGTGGACGACCGAGAACGACCCGCGGATCACCCCCTTCGGCCGCCTGCTTCGCGTGACGCCACCTCGACGAGCTGCCCCAGGTCGTCAACATCCTCAAGGGCGACCTGTCGGTGGTCGGCCCCCGCCCGGAGCAGCCCCACTACGTCGACGAGCTGCGCGGACAAGCTGCCGTTCTACGACCTCCGCCACCTCGTGCGCCCCGGCCTCACCGGGTGGGCCCAGGTGAAGTACGGCTACGCCGGCGACGAGAGCGACGCCATGGAGAAGCTGCAGTACGAGTTCTACTACCTGCGTCACCAGTCGCTCGGTCTCGACCTCCGCATCGTCGGCCGCACCATCCGCAGCGTCCTCGGCCGGGGCGGCCGATGACCACGTCGCCGTCGCCGCGGGGCCCTGACGCGCCACTCGTGTCGGTCCTGATCCCGGTGCTGCACGAGGAGGCCGACATCGCCGGGTGCATCGAGGCCATCGGCGCCCAGGACCACCCGCTCGACCGCATGCAGCTGATCATCGTCGACGGCTGCTCCACCGATCGCACCCGTGAGGTGGCGGCGGCCGCCGCCGCCGATCTCGACCTGGCCGGGGTCACGATCCTCGAGAACCCCCGGCGCCGCACGTCGACGTCGCTCAACGCCGGGCTGGCCGTGGCCGAGGGGGACTACCTCGTTCGCGTCGACGCCCGCTCCCGCATCCCCGAGTCGTACGTGCGCACCTGCGTCGACCTGCTCGCGGCCGACCCGATGGTGGGTGTGGTCGGCGGCGCCCAGCGACCACGTCCCCGCTCGGCCCGGCTGGTCGACCGCGGCATCGCCCGGGCCCTCGACAACCGGCTGGCCACCGGGCTGAGCCGCTACCGGCGGTCGGCCACGTCGGGACCGGCCGACACCGTGTGGATGGGGGTGTTCCGCACCGACGAGCTCCGGGCGCTCGGTGGCTGGGACGACTCGGTCGCCCTCAACGAGGACTTCGACCTCAACACCCGCTACCGCGAGGCCGGCCAGCTGGTGTGGTTCGTCGGGGGGCTCGAGTCGGGCTACCTGCCCCGCACCGACTTCCGCCGGCTGGCCCGCCAGTACTACTTCTTCGGCCGGGTGAAGGGCACGTGGTGGCTCCGTGGCACCCGTCCGACGCCCCGCCAGGCCGGCCTGCTGGCCGTGCCCCCGATGGTCGCGCTCGTGTGGTGGCGGGCCCTGCGCCGGATGGGCCCGGCCGGTGCCCTGCTCGCCCCGGCCGGCTTCATCGCCCTCGACCTGGCCGGCGGATCACGCGCCGCCCCGCCGCCCGAGCGGCTCGTCGCCGCGGCCGCCATGGCCACCTACACCACGGCCTGGTGGGTCGGCGTGGTGGTGGGCGCGGTCGGCGAGGTGCTCGGCGTCGAGCACCAGCACGGGGTGGAGGTGTGACCGGTCTGCGGGTCCGGTTCAGCCCCGACATCTTCCGCATCGAGCACCGCGGCGGCGTCTCCCGCTACGTGACCGAGGTGCACCGCTGGCTCCGGCAGGCCGGCGTCGACTCGCGGATCCTCGCCGGGCTCCACCGCAACGGCTACCTCGCCGATGTCGACGGCGTGCTCGGTCTCTCGATCGACCGCGTGCGGCCCGAACGGGTTCGCCAGGGCGTGTCGAAGATCGTCGATCGCACGCTCGAGCGGCTGTGGGTGGCGGGCCAGGACCACCGCACGATCTACCACAAGACCTACTTCGACCGGCACGTCCCGGCCGGCCCGACGCTGGCGGTCACGGTCTACGACATGATCCACGAGCGGTTCCCGGACACCGCCGGGGCCCGCGACCACACCGTCGAGGCCAAGCGCGCCACCTGCGAGGCGGCCGCCCTGGTGCTGGCCATCTCCGAGTGCACCCGCGTCGATCTGCTCGACCGCTTCGCGCTCGATCCCGACCGGGTCGTCGTGACGCCGCTCGGCGTGCGGGTCGTGGCGCCCGACCCCACGACCGACCCCGCCGACGGCCGCTCTTACCTGCTCTACGTGGGGTCGCGCCGGCACCGCTACAAGAACTTCGCGTCCTTCGTCGGCGCCTTGGCGCGCAGTGAGGCCCGGGCCGAGGTGTCGCTGGTCTGCTTCGGCGGCGGGCCGTTCGACGAGGCCGAGCGGCTCCTCCTCGCCGATGCCGGCCTCGACGACGCCCGAGTGGCGTCCGGCGACGACGCCGTCCTCGCCGCGCACTACGCCCGGGCCCGGGCGTTGGTCTACCCCTCCCTCTACGAGGGCTTCGGGCTCCCACCGCTCGAGGCCATGGGCCAGGGCTGCCCGGTTGCCGCGGCCGGCGTGGCAGCGATCCCCGAGGTGGTCGGCGAGGCCGCCGAGCTGTTCGATCCGACCGACCCCGACGCCATGGCCGCCGCCATCGACCGGGTGGTCTTCGACGAGGCCCGGCGGGCCGAGCTGTCCGCCGCCGGCCGGCGGCGCGTCGAGGCCTTCACCTGGGACCGCACGGGCGAAGCGACACTCGCCGCCTACGAGCAGGTGCAGGCCCGATGACGAGCACGCCTCGCCCCGCCGGTCGACCGGCGCCGATGTCACCGACCGGCCGTCGATGCACCACTAGCCTGCGGTCCGACATGAGCTGCCGGCCACCGATCACCGTGCCTGACGGCGGGGCGAGGCGGTGACCGTGTCCGCCGACTTCTGGGCCGGCAGACGGGTGCTGGTCACGGGCCACACCGGGTTCAAGGGTGGCTGGCTGTGCCTGGGCCTGCACGAGCTCGGCGCGGTCGTCAGCGGCGTCTCCCTTCCCCCGACCGACCCCGACGGGTTCTTCGACGCGGTCGGCATCGCCGGGCTGGTCGACTCGCGCTTCGTCGACATCGTCGACGAGGCGGCGATCCGGGCCGTGGTGCGCGAGGTCGAGCCCGAGGTCGTCTTCCACCTGGCGGCCCAGGCCCTGGTGCTCCCGGGGGTCGACCGGCCGGTCGACACGTTCCTCACCAACGTCGTCGGCACCGCGTCCGTGCTGGCCGCCTGCGAGCCGGTGGCGCCTCAGGCGGTGCTCGTGGTGACCAGCGACAAGGTCTACGCCAACGATGGCACCGGCCGGGCCTTCGTCGAGAGCGACCCGCTCGGCGGGGGTGACCCGTACAGCGCGTCGAAGGCGGCGACCGAGATCGTCGTCGAGTCGTGGCGCCACACGTACCCGGCCCTCGGTGACGGCGTGCTCGCGACGGCCCGGGCCGGCAACGTGATCGGCGGGGGCGACGTGGCCGAGGGGCGCCTGCTGCCCGACGTCCGTCGCGCTCTGCGCGCCGGACGGCCGGTCGAGTTGCGCCACCCGTCGTCCACCCGGCCGTGGCAGTTCGTGCTCGAGCCGGTCGCCGGCTACCTCGCCTACGCCGAGCGCCTGGCCGCGACGGCGGCCCCGACGCCGGTGCCCCCGGCGCTCAACTTCGGGCCCGACCCGAGCGACGTCACCAGCGTGGCCGCCGTCGCCGACCTGGCCATCGGGGCCTGGGGATCGGGCTCCTGGACCGCGGACGAGGCCGCCGCCGGGTCGGCCGAGGCCTCGCTGCTGAGCCTCGACAACCGGCTGGCGGGGGAGACCCTCGGGTGGCGGCCGGCGCTCGGCGTCGCCGAGGCGGTGGGGTGGACCGTCGACTGGTGGCGGGCTCAGGAGGACGGCGCGGATCTGGCCGCGTTCAGTCGGGCCCAGCTCGACCGCTACCGAGAGAGGACCGCGTGGTGACCGAATCCGTGACGACGTGCCGATCGTGCGGCGCCCCCCTCGAGCAGGTGGTGTGCGACCTGGGGCTGCAACCCCTGTCGAACTCCTACGTCGTGCCCGGCACCGAGGCCGACGAGCCCGTCTTCCCGCTGTGCGCCCGGTTGTGCACGGTCTGCGGGCTGGTGCAGGTCGGCGACTTCGTCGCCCCCGAGGCGATCTTCTCGGACTACGCCTACTTCTCGTCGTTCAGCGACAGCTGGGTGGCCCACGCCCGGCGCTTCGCCACCGAGGCCGAGCAGCGGTTCGACCTCGGCCCGGACTCGACGGTCGTCGAGATCGCGAGCAACGACGGTTACCTCCTGCAGCACTTCGTGGCTGACGGCGTCGGCGTGCTCGGCGTCGAGCCGGCGGCCAACGTGGCCGAGGTCGCCGTCGAGCGAGGCATCGACACGGTCGTCGCCTTCTTCGGCGTCGAGCTGGCAGACCAGCTGCTGGCGCGGGGCGTCCGCGCCGACCTGGTCGTGGGCAACAACGTGATGGCCCACGTGCCCGACCTCAACGACTTCGTCGGCGGCATCGAGCGGATCCTCGCGCCGGGCGGCGTCGTGTCGATCGAAGCGCCTCACCTGCTGCGCCTGGTCGAGGCGACGCAGTTCGACACGATCTACCACGAGCACTTCTCGTACTTCTCGCTGCTCGCGGCCTCGGCCGTGTTCGAGCGCCACGGCCTCTCGGTGTTCGACGTCGAGGAGCTGCCGACCCACGGTGGCAGCCTGCGCATCTTCGGCTGCCGGGTCGACGACCCGCGCCCCCGCCTCCCGGCGGTCGAGGCGCTGATCGCCAGCGAGCGCGAGGCCCAGCTCGACCGACCCGCGGGGTTCGCCGGCTTCGCCGAGCGGGTCGAGCGCTGCTGCCGGCTGCTCCGGGACTTCCTGGCCGACGCCCGCGAGCGGGGCCAGGTCGTGGTCGCCTACGGCGCCGCGGCCAAGGGCAACACGCTGCTGAACGCGGCCGGCATCGGAGCGGACCAGATCGCCTACGTGGTCGACCGCAACCCCCGCAAGCAGGGCCTGCTCCTGCCCGGCAGCCACATCCCGATCGACGAGCCCGACCGCATCTTCACCGACCGGCCCGATCTCGTGCTCATCCTGCCGTGGAACATCCGCGACGAGATCGTCGAGCAGATGGCCGGCGTGCGCGAGTGGGGCGCCCGGTTCGTCGTCGCCGTGCCCGAGGTCGAGGTGTTCTGAGTGCAGATCACGGCCACGAGCATCGCCGGGGTCTTCGTCGTCGAGGCCGAGCCGGCCACCGACGAGCGGGGCTTCTTCGCCCGCACCTTCAGCGCCTCCGAGTTCGCCGCCGCCGGCATCGACGCCCGGGTCGACCAGTGCAGCCGGTCGTTCAACCACGCGGTCGGCACGTTGCGCGGCATGCACCTCCAGCAGGCGCCCCATGGCGAGACCAAGCTGGTGCGCTGCACCCGTGGCCGGGTGTTCGACGTCGGTCGTCGACGCCCGGAGGTCCTCCCCGACGTTCGGCGGCTGGGTGGGACGTGAGCTCGGAGCCGACGACGGGGTGGCGCTGGTGGTGCCCCCGGGCGTCGGCCACGGGTTCCTCACCCTCGAGCCGGCCAGCGAGGTCTTCTACCAGATCTCGGTGCCGTTCCAGCCCGACGCGTCCCTCGGCTTCCGCTGGGACGATCCCGCGGTGGGCATCGACTGGCCGGCGGCACCAGCCGTGCTGTCGGCCCGGGACCGCTCGCTGCCGCCGCTCGCCGAGGTGGCCTACGCCGGCGACGTCGATCGGTAGAGGAGGTCGTTCGCATGGCAGATCAGGACGGGTCCAGGTCACCGGTGGCCGCCGGCATCAACCGGCTCGAGGGGTGGGCCCGGCGCGTGGTCACCAGGGCCTCCGAGCGCGTGCCCCGTCAGACCATTCAGCAGAAGTACCCGCAGTACGAGATCGGACGGGGCACCTACGGCCACCCGTGGGTGCCGCCGTGGGACAACGCCGCGGACCTCCGCATCGGCGCCTTCTGCTCGATCGCCCACGGTGTGCAGATCGTCCTCGGTGGTGAGCACCGACCGGACTGGGTCACCACCTTCCCGTTCAGCATCATGTGGCCCAACGCGCCACGTGTCGCCGGCCAGCCGCGATCACGCGGCGACGTGGTCATCGGCAACGACGTCTGGATCGGCATGGACGCCACCATCATGTCCGGCGTGACCATCGGCGACGGGGCCGTGGTCGGCGCCGGGGCGGTGGTGCGCAGGGACGTCGATCCCTACACGATCGTGGTGGGCAACCCGGCGCTGCCGGTGCGCAAGCGGTTCGACGACGAGACCGTCGAGCGGCTGCTCGCCATCCGTTGGTGGGACTGGGACGACGAGACGATCGAGCGGTTCCTGCCGCTGATGCTCAGCGATCGGATCGACGAGTTCCTCACGGTCGCGGAGCGCGAGGGCCCCTCGGCCTGAGCCATCGGGTCAGGCCAGGCGGGTCAGGCTCGTCGGTCAGGTCCGGCCGGCGGCCCGGTCCATCATCGACTGCAGCCCGTGGCGGGGTGCCCAGCCGGTGCGCTCGACCAGGCGGGCGTTGTCGCCGACCACGACCGGCGCGTCGTGCGCGCCGTGCGGGCGGGCGCCGAACCGCAGAAGGTGGCGGTCGGCGGGTTCGGGCACCAGCAGCTCGATGAGCTCACGGAGCGGCCGGCCGACGCCCGAGCAGACGTTGAACGTGCCGACCACGCCGGCGGACCCCAGCTGCCCGATGGCGGAGGCCACGTCGGCCACGTCGAGGTAGTCCCGGAGCTGGCGGCCCGACGTCAGCTCGACCGGCCGACCGGCGGCGACCTCACGGCAGATCCACGGGAACAGCCGGTCGGGGTGCTCGCCGGGGCCGGTCAGGTTGAAGATGCGGACCCACACCAGCTCGAGGTCCGGGGCGAGCGAGCTCTCGAGCAGCAGGTGCAGCGACGCTTTGGTGGCCCCGTAGACCGACCACGGCGCGATGGCGCTGTCCTCGGTCATGGCCTGGTCGCTGGGCCCGTACTCGGCGCACGACCCGGCCACGACCAGGCGCCGGCAGCCGACCCGATCGAGCTGCTCGACGAGCGCCAGCGACGCGTCGAGGCTGCCGCGGTTGCCGGGCACCGACGTCAGGTAGTCGCGGGGCGCGGCATACCAGCCGAGGTGCGCGCACCAGTCGACGTCCCGCCCGTCCACGGCGCGGGCCACGGCGCCCGCATCGGTGGCGATGGCGCGGGCCGACACCGTCACGACCTCGGTGCCGGCGGCGGCCAGCTGCTCGACGAGGTGGCGACCGATGAAGCCGCCGGCGCCGGTGACGAGGACGCGGGCGGGGCGGTCGGCTACGACCACGTCTTCCAGGGCGGCTTGCCGCTGTCCCAGTGGTCGTTGAGCAGCCGGACCTCGCGCAGGGTGTCCATGGACTGCCAGAACGACTCGTGGCGGTAGGCCATGAGCTGGCCGTCGGCGGCCAGACCCTCGAGCACGTCGGACTCGAAGCTGTCGTCGTCGCCGCCGATGCGGTCGATGACCGCCCGGTCGAGCACCATGAAGCCGCCGTTGACCCAACCTTCGCCGATCTGGGGCTTCTCGGTGAACTCGCCCACCTCGTCGCCGTCGAGCACGAGCCCGCCGAACCGGGACTGAGGACGGATGGCGGTGATGGTGGCCAGCTTGCCGTGTCGCTCGTGGAAGTCGACGACGGCGCGCAGGTCGACGTCGGAGACGCCGTCGCCGTAGGTCAGCGCGAAGGTGCGATCGGGCAACCACGACGCCAGGCGGCGGACGCGGCCCCCCGTGCTGGTCAGGGCTCCGGTGTCGACGAGGTCGACCGTCCAGTCATCGCGATCGCCGCCGTGAGCCGTGATCTCACCCGAGGCGGTTCGGACGGTGAGGTCGGCCGAGAGGTGGCGGTAGTCGAGGAAGAAGGACTTCACGACCTCGCCCTTGTACCCGAGGGCCACCACGAAGTGGTCGAACCCGGCCGCGCCGTAGCACTTCATGATGTGCCAGAGGATCGGTCTCCCGCCGATCTCGACCATGGGCTTCGGGATGCGATCGGTGACCTCGGAGAGCCGTGTGCCGAGCCCGCCCGCCAGAATTGCCACACGCATCGTCTACGTCCTGTCGAGCCACTGGATGTCGGGGGGTGAGCGTAATCGCGGGGCACGGGCGCTCCCGAGGATCGTCGGCGCCGGGCGGCGTCAGCGATGTCGGGCCATCAGGTTCCGTGCTCGGCGCTGGAGCGATCGGGGCCGCAGGCCGGTCAGGACGAACCGTCGCAGGATGACCGCCGTCGATCGCACCGCCAGCACGAACCGCCGGGCGCCGAGCGAGCGGTAGGACGGTGAGCCGAGCACCGGGTCCCAGGCCACGAAGCCGGCGATCGCCACGTAGGGGTACCGGCCCTCGAAGCGGGTGTGCGATCCGGCCGCAGCCATGCGCTCGAAGGTGTAGTCGGACACGAGGTCGCGGTGGATCTCGACCGACTGCACCGTGTGGATCTCGCCCCGGAGGGCGATCTCGGCGAGCAGCAGCCAGTCGAAGCCCATGCAGCGGTGCAGCCGCGGCACCTGCCGGATCGTGTCGAGGCGCATGAGCCCGTAGAACGTCCCGTTGTCGATCACCTGGCGGTAGTAGTCAAGGACGCGGGCCACGGGGTCGGCGCCCCGCACGTCGACGCGTACCCCCTCCTGCTGGAACTCGCCGTGCTCGTAGTAGCGGGGGATGCCGGCGGCCAGCGCGATGGACGGATCGGGGGCGAGGACGGCCAGGCACTCGGCGACGTAGTCGGGCGGGATGCGGTCGTCGTCGGCCAGCCACATGAAGAAGGGGCCGGTCGCCTCGTCTCGGGTGCGCTCGAAGTTGGCCATCGGCCCGAGGTTCACCGGCTGGCGCACGTAGGTGACCCGTGGTTCCGTGGCGGCCAGCGCCCGGGCGTAGTCCTCGGTCCCGTCGGCGGACCCGTTGTCGCAGATCAGCACCTCGATCCGTGGATGCGTCTGCGCGAGGGCGGAGCGGACGGCGCCCTCGAGCAGCGCGACCCGGTTGTAGGTGGGGATGGCGATGGTGACGAGCGGCGTCATCAGGCGGGCCCGGCCGCCACCGGGGTGGTCTCCGGGGTGCTCGGCTCGCGGTGGTCGGCCCATCGATCCAGCCAGCGCTCCATGGCCTCGGGATCGTTTGCGCTGCGGAACAGCCCACGACAGATGAACCAGGCCGGGACCATGCCCAGGACCGCCTGCGTGATCACCGTCCCCCAGATGGGTCCGGAGACGCCGACGTGCTGCACGAGCACGATCGACAGCGCCAGGTTGGCGAATCCCATGGCGATGGCGATCACGACCTGGACGCGCAGGATGCCGGCCCCGTTGAAGAACGTCGCGATGGCGCTGATGATGCCGCTCATCACCGCCCACACGGCGATGCCGACGAGGAGGCCCGTCGGTGGATGCACCCCGCCCCCGAGCCAGAGGTCGATGATCGGCTGGGCCAGCGGGATCAGGATCAGCGAGGGGATCAGGGTGGCGACGAACCCGAACGCGAGCGAGCGGCGCAGCGCCTGGTGGCCCCACTCGAAGTCACGTCGGGCCATGGCCTCGCCGTAGGCCGGCCACAGCGGCGTGATGAAGACGGCGACGGCCGTGGGGGCCAGCATCATCAGCCGGAACGGCACGGCGTAGGTCTGCACCTGGTCGGCCCCCAGGAAGTGCGAGATGACCAGGCTGTCGGACTCGTAGCTGATCGCCCCCACCGTGGCGAGAACGAAGAAGAGGAGGCCGTGGCTCACGACCCGCCGGCCGGCGCTCACGCTGGCCTGGCGCAGCCGGGGCCGCAGGTCCGGCCGCGATCGGAGGAACAGCACGGCCGAGTCGATCAGGTAGGCGAGGGGAGGGCCCCCGAGCGTCACCGCCACCAGCACGGCGACCCCCGCGCCCTCGTGGGCCGCGACGAGGATGCCGACGAGCGAGAACATGCTGCCCAGGGTCTGCCAGACGTTGGCGATCCAGCCGAGCTGGTGGGCGTGGTTGACCCGCTGCCCGATGCCGAGCGGCAGGCTGACGAGCAGGCAGACGGCGAAGGCGATGGTGGCGGGGCCGGCCTGGTCCGCCGTGGGGCCGGTCACGTTGTACAGCGACGCCCACGACACGTGCGGGTAGACGAGGGCGAACATCAGGCCGAGGACGAGCGCGAGCGCGCTCAGGGCGAAGAACGCGCTCGAGATGGCCTCGCGGGTGACGTCGTGGTCGTCGCGGCCCTGGGCGTCGGCCACCACGTTCAGCAGGCCGTTCCCGATGCCGAAGTCGGCGAACCCGACGAGGGTCACGCTGGTCACGAGGAGCAGCCACAGGCCGAACGCCTCGGCCGGCCCGCTGTTCGAGACGGCCCGCATCGAGATGAACAGCGTGCCGAGTGCGGCGACGCGGGCCACGATGCTGACCGACGTCGTGAGCGCGGCCCGGCGGTACCGCTCGTTGGATCGACCGGCGGCGGTCGTGACGTCGACCGAGGTGGGCCTCAGGATCGCGCTCAGGCGGCGCAGCCGGTCGAGCGGGGCGAGCTCGCTCACGTCACCCGGGCAGTCCGCCGGCGCGTCGCCCGCTCACCGAGGAGCCGGCGGCGCAGCGGTCGGGTGAAGCGCAGTGCGTGGGCGGCGTAGGTGCGGGGCCGGGCGATGCGGTGCATGAGGTCGCGGGCCGGCACCAGGTGGCCACCGGCGTCGAGCTTGAGCGACGCGTACGCGATCGAGTGGTAGTGGCGCCAGTCGTCGACGATGGCGGCGTTCTGCTTCGCCTCGGCGCCGGTGAAGGCGGCCGACCGGCCCCCGACGTGGGAGTAGTCGTGCCGTTGGTGGACCGCCCAGAGGAAGTCGGTGGCGTCGATCACGTCCGCGCCGAGCTCGGCGGCCTTCCAGATCAGCCACGGGTCGTAGCCGGGACGCCCGATGGCGAAGGGCGGGAGCTCGGTGAAGAGGCCCGTCGTGAACATGAAGTAGTCGATCCAGTTGGCCGGCTTGCGCTCGCCCTCGGAGGCGGCCCGGTCGACCAGCCGCTGCTGCCAGCCGTCGTCGAAGCTCAACGGGTCGGGCTGCTCGATGTCGGTGCGACGACCGACGAGGTAGGCCGGTCGCGGATGGCCGGCAACGACCCGGGCCGCGTCGTTCAGGCGGTCGGTGAAGATCACGTCGGCGTTCGACCAGCACACCACCGGGTTCGACGCGAGCTGCTGGCCGCGGAGGAACATGTCGCTGACCAGCGGCGTGCCCTGTTCGTTGACCGCCACGTCGGGCACGTGACGCAGGTCGAGCTCGGCGCAGATCTCGGCCGTGCCCTCGTCCCGCCCGAAGAGGAGGATCTCCGGGCGCGGATCGAGGCGCGTCCAGCTGGTGATGGCGTTGGTCTGGATGACGTCGAAGAGCCCGGAGAACCGCTTCGGCGTCGACAGGATCGTCAACATGGGTCGGGTCGCGCGGGGGCCGGGCGCACTCAGGTGGCGTGGGCGACGGCCCGCGCCCGCATGGCCTCGTCACCGTGGGCGAGGAACCACTGGTAGACGGAGGCGATGCCCTCTCGCAGCTCGATGCGGTGGTGCCAGCCCAGGTCGTGCAACCGGGTGACGTCGAGCAGCTTGCGGGGCGTGCCGTCGGGCTTGCTGGTGTCGAAGCGCAGCTCGGCCGCGGGATGGACCTCGTCGCGGATCATCTCGGCGAGGGCCCGGATGCTCAGGTCGACGCCGGTGCCGACGTTGAGGTGCGACTCGCCCTCGTAGTTGTCCATCAGGAACGTGCACGCGTCGGCGAGGTCGTCGACGTGCAGGAACTCCCGCTGCGGGCTGCCGGTCCCCCAGATCTCGACGACGTCGCGGCCTTCGACCTTGGCGTCGTGGAACCGGCGCATCAGGGCGGGGAGCACGTGGCTCGAGGTGAGGTCGAAGTTGTCGTTGGGCCCGTAGAGGTTGGTGGGCATGGCCGAGATGAAGTTCCGGCCGTACTGGCGCCGGTAGGACTGGCACAGCTTGATGCCGGCGATCTTGGCCAGTGCGTAGGACTCGTTCGTCGGCTCGAGCGGGCCGGTGAGCAGTTGCTCCTCGGTGATGGGTTGCGAGGCCTCGCGGGGGTAGATGCACGAGCTGCCGAGGTAGAGGAGCTTGGTCACGTCGAACAGGTGGCTGGCGTGCACCACCGTGGCGTGGATCATCATGTTGTCGTAGAGGAACTCGGCCGGCCTGGTGGAGTTGGCCAGGATGCCCCCGACGGTGCCGGCCACCAGGTAGACGTACTCGGGGCGGTTGGCCTGGAACCAGTAGGTGACCGCAGCCTGGTCGCGCAGATCGAGGTGATCGCGGTCCGCGGTGAGCAGGTTCGTGTACCCGAGCGCTTCGAGACGTCGGACGATCGCCGAGCCGACGAGTCCACGGTGTCCGGCGACGAAGATCCGGGCGTCTCTTGGGGGTGCGGTCACGGGTCGCTCCAAGGCCTTGGTCGGGCGAGGGTACCTGCCTACTATCGGCCATCTGCGGACCCTTGTTGAGAGCCCTCGTGGGGGTGACCCGCCGGCTACGGACGGTGGTCAGGTGATGGCGAGCATCCGGTCGAGCGCCACCCTGGCCCATTCGGCCGTCTCGGCGTCGACCGTGATCTGGTTCACCACGGTGCCCTCGACGAGGTTCTCGAGCACCCACGCCAGGTGGGGTGCGTCGATGCGGAACATGGTCGAGCAGGGGCAGATCAGCGGGTCGAGCGAGACGATGGTCTTGTCCGGGGTCTCGTCGGCCAGGCGCTGCACCAGGTGGATCTCGGTGGCCACCGCGATGGTCGATCCGGCGGGCGCGGCCTCGACCGCCTTGATGATGAAATCGGTCGACCCGACCTGATCGACCACCTCGCAGAGCTCGTGGGAGCACTCCGGGTGGGCGATCACGATGCCGTCCGGGTGCTCGGCCCGGAAGGCCGCGACGTGGGCCGGCTGGAAGCGCTGGTGCACCGAGCAGTGGCCCTTCCAGAGCAGGAACGTCGCCTCCTTGGCCTCGACGTCGGTGAGGCCGCCCAGCTCGAGCCGCGGGTTCCAGACCCGCATGTCGTCGGCGGTGAAGCCCATCGCGTGGCCGGTGTTGCGGCCGAGGTGCTGGTCGGGGAAGAAGAGCACCTGGCGACCGCCGGCGCCGCCTTCGGCCTCGGCGCGGAACGCCCACTCGAGGACGGCCCGGGCGTTGGTCGACGTGCAGACGGCGCCGCCGTGCTGGCCGACGAAGGCCTTGAGCGCAGCCGACGAGTTCATGTAGGTGATCGGCACCAGCCGCTCGAGGTCGGTGACCCGTCCGAGCGCCTCCCAGGCCTCCTCGACCTGGTCGAGGTCGGCCATGTCGGCCATCGAGCACCCGGCGTTCAGGTCGGGGAGCAGCACGTGCTGGTGGTCGCCGGTGAGGATGTCGGCCGACTCGGCCATGAAGTGCACGCCGCAGAAGACGATGAACTCGGCGTCGGGCCGTTGCTGGGCCAGCACCGAGAGGCGGAAGGAGTCGCCCCGGGCGTCGGCCCAGCGCATGACCTCGTCGCGCTGGTAGTGGTGGCCGAGGATGAAGAGCCGGTCCCCGAGGGCGGCGCGGGCCGAGGCGATCCACGTCTCGAGCTCGTCTGCGGACGCATAGGTGTATCGCTCGGGGAGCGGGGCTTGGAGTCGCAGCATGTTGTGGGTGGACCTCCGGTGAGGAGGCTCCGATTGTGACCGGTGGGGACAGCCTGGTCGCCACGCCACGGGGATGTCGGTCTCGGAGCCGATATGTCGCCGGATACCAGGCCGGCAGTGAGTTGACTCTAGTGGGTGAAGCGCCGAGTACGCCGGAAATCATCCCGGTGTGACGAACTTCCGGTCGATCTCCCTGTCGATGAGGTCGTCGGTCAGCCCGGGGCGAGCTGACCGACGGGGACGAGCCGTGGCTTGCGCACGACGCCGCCGTCCTCGACCGCGACGGCCCGCGTGAGGTCGGAGCAGAACCCGTAGGAGGGGTCGCCCTCGTCGCAGTCGCCCAGCACCAGCACGAGCGTGTCGGGCTGCTCGGTGGCGATCTGGTGCAGCTGGTCGACGGTCGTGACCGGAACGGGCTGCAGGGAGGTGTTGTAGGTGATCCACGCATCGGGCCGGTAGGGCTGACCGACGTAGGGCAGCGTGGTCTGGCCGGCGGGGAAGTCGGCCGCGTCGACCAGCTCGGCCGCGACGTGCCCGTCGTCGATGTAGTCCTCGGCCTGGTCGGGCCGGATGACGCCGAAGGCGGCGACGAACACCACGACCGCCAGCACCAGCCCGACGGCGGCCGTGACGGGCGGCGACGAGCCTGATGAGGTGGTCGACGCGGCCCGGGGCCGGTCGGCCTGGCGGGTGCTGTCGACGACGCCTCGCAAGACGTAGGCCCAGCCGACGGCGGTGGGGACGAGCACCCAGTAGTTCCAGTACTGGTGGCCGGCGGCGGCCTGGCGGAAGATCACCGCGTAGACGCCGACCGACGCCAGGGCCATGGCGGCGAGCGGGCGCAGCGCCCGGTCGCGCAGGGCCACGGCGCACGCGACCAGCCCGACGAGCGAGAGGCCGAGCAGGTTGGCGAGCCACGGCACCTGGAACGACACCATGTCGCCGAGCCCGATGCCCGACGACTCGCCCGACCGGCCGCCGAACTTGCCGAACAGCACGTGGAAGTCGCCGTAGACCCACCACGACCACGACAGCGACAGGGCCACCCCGAGGGCGCCGCCGGCGAGGTAGGGCAGGGCGGCGCGGACGGCTCCGGGCCGATGGCGCAGCGACCGGGCGAGCAGGGACAGCCCGCACATGGCGGTCAGCACCGCCGCCTGCCAACCCGACACACCGGCGGCGACCGCGGCCAGCGCCACCAGCGCGGGGTGCACCGGTCGCTCGCCGCGCCAGTCGCGGAACCAGCACAGCAGCACCAGCACCCCGAACGGGAGCGACGTGACCGGCGTGTCGAGCATCGGCCCGTAGACCAGCGCCATCGGCGTGAGGGCCACGAGCGCGGCTGCTCCGCCCGACGCCAGCGGCTCGAACCCGGCCGATCGCAGCAGCCGGTAGAGCAGCACCAGGGCCACCACCGTGCCGAGCACCGCGGGGAGCCGACTCGACCAGGGGTGGTCGCCGGCCACGAGTTGGGCCAGGGTCGTCTCGACGACGATGCCGGGCGGGTGGGTGGCGTAGTCCGAGCCGTCGACGCGATGACCGCCGAGTCGGGAGGTCACCACGCCGAGCTCGCGCACCGAACGGGCGCTGAGCGACCACACGGCGCCGTTGATCCCCTCGTCGGAATCGCCGAACGGTGCGGTGATGCGCCCCCACGAGAGCACGACGAGCAGCACGCAGGCCAGGCCGACGAGAGCGAGGCCGGCGATCCGAGCCGCGTCGCGCCGGGCCCCTGTGTGCATCGGACGACCTTACCGGTCGGCCCGACAGGGCCGAGGTGACGCGGACCAGCCGCGATCCGGCAGGATGGGCGCGTGATCCAACGACCGCCGGCCGGCACCATCCCCGACGCTCCCGGCAGCTACCAGTTCAAGGACGCCGACGGTCGGGTGATCTACGTGGGCAAGGCCAAGAGCCTGCGCTCGCGGCTGTCGAACTACTTCCAGAACCCGCGGAACCTCCAGCCCCGGACCGCCCAGATGGTGGCCACGGCCGAGTCGGTGGAGTGGATCCAGGTCCGCAACGACGTCGAAGCGCTGATGCTGGAGTACAGCCTCATCAAGCAGCACCAGCCCCGCTTCAACATCCGCCTCAAGGACGACAAGAGCTACCCGTTCCTGGCCATCACCATGAGCGACGAGTGGCCCCGGGCCATGGTCATGCGGGGGTCCAAGCGCAAGGGCGTGCGCTACTTCGGCCCCTACGGCCACGCCTACGCCATCCGGGAGACGCTCGACCTGCTGCTGCGGACGTTCCCGATCCGCACCTGCTCGGACAACAAGCTCGGGCGTCACGAGAAGCTGGGCAAGCCCTGCCTGCTCTTCCACATCGAGAAGTGCTCGGGGCCATGCGTCGGCGAGATCTCCAAGGACGACTACGACGAGCTGGTGCAGGAGCTGATCGACTTCCTCGACGGCGACAGCGACACCATCGTCGAGCGGCTCGACACCGAGATGCGCATGGCGGCCGACGAGCTCGAGTTCGAGCGGGCGGCCCGTCTGCGCGATCGGCTCGAGACCGTGCGCAAGGCCATCGCCAAGCAGCAGATGGTGGTCGACAAGCCCGAGGACATCGACGTGATCGGCATCGCCGACGACGACCTCGAGGCCGCGGCGCAGGTGTTCTTCGTCCGGCGCGGCCGAGTGGTCGGACGCAAGGGCTTCATCATCGACAAGGTCGAGGACGTCTCGCCCGGCGAGCTGGTCGACACGATCCTCGAGGGCCTCTACTACGACACGCCGCCGCTGGGCGTGCCCAAGCAGGTCCTGGTGCCGGTCGACTCGGCCGACCCCACGCTGTACGAGCGGTGGCTCACCGAGCAGCGCGAGGCCAACGTCTCCATCCGGGTGCCGCAGCGGGGGGCCAAGCGCGAGCTGCTCGAGACGGTCACCCGCAACGCGGCCGAGGAGCTCAACCGCCACCGCCTCCGTCGGTCCGCCGACCACAACAGCCGGGCCCGGGCCCTCAACGAGCTGCAGGACGCCCTCGGCCTGCCCGCCGCCCCGCTGCGCATCGAGTGCTACGACATGAGCCACATCCAGGGCAGCGACTACGTCGGCTCGATGGTCGTGCTCGAGGACGGTCTGCCCAACAAGCGGGAGTACCGGCGCTTCAAGATCCGTGAGGTCGACGGCAACGACGACTTCGCGGCCATGGAGGAGGTGCTCACCCGCCGGCTGAGCAACTACCTGGCCGACCGGGACAAGCCGGTGGGCGAGCGGGGCCGGTTCGCCTACCCGCCGCAGCTGCTGCTGGTCGACGGGGGCAAGGGCCAGCTGAGCGTGGCCGAGCGGGTGCTCGACAACCTGGGCCTCACCGGTGAGATCCCCATCGCCTCGCTGGCCAAGCGCTTCGAGGAGGTCTACGTCCCCGGGCGCAGCGAGCCGGTGCGGGTGCCCCGCCAGAGCGATGCCCTCTACCTGTTGCAGCGCATCCGCGACGAGGCCCACCGCTTCGCCATCACGTTCCACCGCGAGCTGCGGGGCAAGCGCATGACCCGGTCGGTGCTCGACGACATCCCCGGCCTCGGCCCGACCCGCAAGAAGCGCCTGCTCAAGGAGCTCGGTGGCGTCGGCGCGGTGAAGCAGGCCTCGCTCGAGGACCTCACCGCGCTGTCGTGGCTGCCCGACCAGGTGGCTCGGGCGGTGCACGACAAGATCCACCGCCCGGCGCCCGCCCCGCGGTAGCCGGGACGGCTCGCGCTACCCGGACAGGTCGTAGAGGATCAGCACGGCGCCGTCCTGCTCGTAGGTGGCGACCCTGGTGCCGGCCGAGTCGAGGGTGGGCGTCAGCGTCGACCCGGGCGCCCCGCCCTCGAAGGACCCGGAGCTGAGGACCCACACCCGGTCCCGGCCGTCGACGTCGGGCAGCTGCTCGGTGATCGGCGGCTCGTCGTCGCCCACCTTGCGGGCGTCGAGCCCCTCGACGCCGAGGCGGTCGACGTCGTAGGTGAACGCCGGCCAGGAGTAGTGGTCGACGAGCACCACGTCTCCGGGCTCGACCTGCGCCCCGAGCTCGGCGACGAGCGGGCGCACCTCCTCGACCCCCGGCGGGGCCAGGCCCTGGCGACCGCCGGCGACCGCGATCGGCACCAGCAGGACGACGGCCGGCACGAGGGCGACCCACCGGTGGCGCCCGGCGTCGGCCCGCTGCTGGGCGAAGCGCCAGGCCGCGGTCAGCCCGCTCGCGACCAGCGCGGCCAGCAGGGGCACCGTCCAGAGCGACACCCGACCGATGAACGGGTAGGCGCGCCGGCTGCTCGCCACGATGGCGACGACCAGCGGGACCACCACGAAGCCGACCAGGGGCCGCGAGGTCCAGGCCATGGCGACGGCACCGGCGATGGCGAGGAGCATCACGATGGTGCCCAGCGCGGTGATGGTGACCTGGCTGCTGAGGTCGGTCCAACTGTGCTGCCACAGCTCGACGCCGTAGGACGTGCGCGGCGGCAACGGGAGGAACCCGTACTGCCAGTAGTAGTCGAGGTTCCGGTTGTGGCCGAGTGACCGGGCCTGCACCAGCCACAACACGAGGATCGACCCGGCCCACACGATCCCGGCCCCCAGCACCCGGATGGCGAGCGACCGGTCGCGCCGGCGGGCCCCGAGGATGCACAGCGTCAGCCCCGAGCCGACGAGCACGAACACGGCCGGGAACGAGACCCACGGCAGGGCGCCGAGGGCGACGAAGGCCACGAGGGCCCACCCCCGGAACCGGCGCTCGACCGCGAGCGAGGTGACCAGCAGGATCAGGACCACGGCCAGGGTGTCCGACGAGTACTGCTTGAGCTCGGACGAGTAGTAGACGAGTCGCGGTGCGAAGGTGACCAGTGCCAGCGCGACGAGCCCGGTGGCCGGATCGAGGTGCCGGCGCACCAGCGCCACCGCCGCGACGAGCATCAGGATCCCGGCGAGCAGCGGAACCAGCCGGAGCGCCTGCTCGCTGTCGCCGATCAACCCGACGACCACCTTCTCGATGCCGAGGAAGCCGATCGGAGCCGCCTGGTCGAGGGCCAGCGGGTGGGTGTAGCTGGCGAAGTCGCGATGCAGGATGTTGAACGCGAGCGACGCCTCGTCGCGCCACAGCGACCGGGCATGCAGCCAGCCCACGATCCGCAGCAGCGAGCCGACCGCCACCAGCGCCCACGCGGCTCTCGTCAGGCCGACCGGCCACCCGTGCCGCGGCGGGCGGGGTTCGTCCATCGGCGGCAACAGTAGCGGTCGCCCCCGTGCCGTAGCGTGAGGCCATGGTCGACCCCTCGGGCACCGCTGATCCCCCGGGAGGCTGGGACGATGCCCAGATCGCCGAGTGGTGGCAACGCGAGTTCACCGACGGGGTCGATCCCGAGTACACCGAGCAGATCCTGCCGCTCGCCGACGAGTGGCTCGCCGGTCGGAAGGTCGTGCTCGACGTCGGCACGGGGGAGGGCCAACTGGCCCGCCGCCAGGCCGCACGCGGCGCGGTCGTCGTCGGCATCGACCCGACCGTCGCCCAGATCGACGAGGCGGCCCGCCGGGCCGGAGGCCCGGCCTACGTGCAGTCGGGCGCGGCCGCGCTGCCCTTCGCCGACGGGAGCTTCGACGCCGTCGTCGCCTGCCTCGTGTTCGAGCACATCGACGACGTCGACGAGGCCATCGACGAGGTCGCCCGGGTGCTCGAGCCCGGCGGCCGGTTCGTGTTCTTCCTCAACCACCCGCTGCTGCAGACCCCCGACAGCGGCTGGATCGACGACCAGATCCTCGACCCACCGGAGCAGTACTGGCGCATCGGCGCCTACCTCACGGAGGCGTCGACCGTCGAGCAGGTCGAGAAGGGCGTGTTCATCCGCTTCGTGCACCGTCCGCTGGGCCGCTACGTGAACGCGCTGGCCCGTGCCGGCCTGGTCCTCGAGCAGATGATCGAGCCGGCGCCCCCGCCGGGCTTCCTCGCCCGCGCCCCCGAGTACCACGACGCCGCCGAGATCCCGCGGCTGCTCGTGCTGGTCTCCACCAAGCAGGCCTGACCACGGGGTGGCCCGAATGGAGCACGGGTCGCGCTGTGGGTGGCCGGTAGGATCGCGGCGTGAACGAGTTCATCGTGATCACGGGGCTGTCGGGGGCGGGGCGGTCACAGGCGGCCGACAGCCTCGAGGACCTCGGCTGGTTCGTCATCGACAACCTGCCGCCCGCCCTCATCCCCAAGGTCTCCGAACTGGCGTCGTCGGAAGGGTCGAGCATCGGCCGCGTCGTGCTCGTGGTCGGCACCGGTCCCTACCACGACGAGGTGCTGCCGGCCCTCCAGGCTCTCGAGCGCCAGGGCGTGCGGCTCCGGATCGTGTTCCTCGAGGCCTCGACCGACGTGCTCGTCCGGCGCTACGAGAGCACCCGTCGTCGCCATCCCCTGGCCGTCGACCGCAGCCTCGCCGAGGCCATCGAGGCCGAGCGCGAGCTGCTGCAACCGGTGAAGGAGGAGGCCGACGTGGTGGTCGACACCACCGAGCTCAACGTGCACCAGCTCCGGGCCCGCCTGATCGACCTGTTCGGCGCCGACGCCCCCGAGATCGGCATGCAGACCACGGTGCTGTCGTTCGGCTACAAGCACGGCCTCCCGCTCGACACCGATCTGGTCATCGACTGCCGCTTCCTGCCCGAACCCGCACTGGGTCGAGGACCTCCGGCCCCTGACCGGACTCGACGCGCCGGTGCGCGACTACGTGATGGGCCAGCCCGTCACCGCCGAGTTCCTCGACGAGCTCACCTCGCTGCTCGAGCTGCTGCTGCCGGCCTACGTCACCGAGGGCAAGAGCTACCTGACCCTGGCGCTCGGCTGCACCGGCGGCCACCACCGGTCGGTGGTCATCGCCGAGGAGATCGCGGCCCGGCTGCGCGAGCGGGGCTACGACCCCAAGGTCTCGCACCGCGACATCGCCACGGTAGCCGGCTCGGCCGGACTGGCAGCGGCAGCGGCGCCGACGTGATCGGATAGGAGCCGTTCGCAACTCCAGGGAGGCAGCTGCACATGACCATTCGCGTCGGCGTCAACGGGTTCGGTCGCATCGGGCGCAACTTCTTCCGGGCGGTGAGGGCGCAGGGCGCCGACGTCGAGATCGTCGCCGCCAACGACCTCGGCTCGGTCAAGGACATGGCCCATCTGCTCAAGTACGACTCGGTCATGGGCCGCCTCGACGCCGACCGTCGAGGCCACCGACGACGGCATCCTCGTCGACGGCAAGCTGCTCAAGATCACCGCCGAGCGCGACCCGAAGGAGCTGCCCTGGGGCGAGCTCGGGGTCGACGTGGTGGTCGAGTCCACCGGCTTCTTCACCGACCGCGACAAGGCCGCCGCCCACCTCGACGCCGGCGCCCCCCGGTCGTCATCTCGGCCCCGGCCACCGGCGCCGACGCCACCTTCGTGGTCGGCGTCAACGACGACACCTTCGACCCGGCCAGCCCACATGGTGGTGTCGAACGCCTCGTGCACGACCAACTGCTTCGTGCCGATGATCAAGGTGCTCGACGACGCCTTCGGCGTCGAGAAGGGCCTGATGACCACGATCCACGCCTACACCGGCGACCAGAACCTGGTCGACGGCCCGCACAGCGACGCCGCGCCGGGCCCGGGCCGCGGCCATCAACATCGTCCCGACCTCCACCGGCGCCGCCCGGGCCACCGGCCTGGTGCTCGAGGCGATGCAGGGCAAGCTCGACGGCACGTCGCTGCGGGTCCCGGTGCCCGACGGCTCGATCACCGACTTCGTCGGGCATCCTCAAGACGGAGGTCACCGTCGAGCAGGTCAACGAGGCCTTCAGGCCGCGGCCGCCTCGAGCGGCCCGCTCGCCGACGTGCTCGACTACACCGACGACCCGCTGGTCTCGTCCGACATCGTCGGCTCGCCGGCGTCGTGCACCTTCGACTCCGGGCTCACCATGGCCATGGGCAACCTGGTCAAGGTCCTCGGCTGGTACGACAACGAGTGGGGCTACTCGAACCGCCTCGTCGATCTGGTGCAGATCGTCGGCGCGGCCAACCAGTGATCACGACGCCAGCCACCGCTGATGAGCGTCCCCCAACTCGAGGACCTCGGCGACGTCGACGGTCGCCGCGTCCTGCTCCGCGCCGACTTCAACGTCCCGATCGCCGACGGCGAGATCATCGACGACCTCCGCATCCGCGCCGCCCTGCCCACCATCGAGTGGCTGCAGCGAGCGCGGGCGCGCAGGTCACGGCGTGCACCCACCTCGGCCGGCCCAAGGGCGCGCCCGACCCGAAGTACTCGGTCGAGCCGGTGCGCGAGCGCGCCTGGCCGAGCTGGCGCCGGGCGTCGAGCTGCTCGAGAACCTGCGCTTCGACCCGGGTGAGACGGCCAACGACCCGGCCTTCGTGCAGAAGCTGATCGAGGGCCAGGACCTCTACGTCAACGACGCCTTCGGCGCGTCGCACCGGGCCCACGCCTCGATCGTCGGGCCGCCGCAGTTCCTGCCGTCGCGCCGCCGGCCGCCTGCTGGCCCGTGAGGTCGAGGTGCTGCTGCCGCTGCGCACCGATCCCGAAGCGACCGTTCGTGGTGATCCTCGGCGGGGCCAAGGTCAGCGACAAGCTCGGCGTGATCGACGCCCTGCTCGCAGGTGGCCGACGCGCTGATCATCGGCGGCGGCATGTGCTTCACCTTCCTCGCCGCCCAGGGCCACCCCGTCGGGGCTCAGCCTGCTCGAGGAGGACCAGATCGAGACGTGCAAGCGCCTGCTCGACTCGGGCGCCCCGATCACCATCCCGCACGACATCACCGCGCTCGGCCCGGGCGGCAAGATCGGCGACCCCGACGCCGGGCGGCGAGGTGCGCCAGATGGGCTCGAACCTGCCCGACGGCTGGATGGGCCTCGACATCGGCCCCGGCACCGCGGCCGAGTTCCGCGACCTCATCGCCGAGGCCCGCACCATCTTCTGGAACGGCCCGATGGGCGTGTTCGAGGATCCCCGCTTCGCGGCCGGCACCCGCACCGTGGCCGAGGCGATGGCCGAGGCGCGCGGCTTCACCGTCGTCGGCGGTGGCGACCGCGCGGCCGCGCTCGACCAGTTCGGCCTGCCGAACGACGATCGACCACGTCTCGACCGGTGGAGGTGCGTCGCTCGAGCTGCTCGAGCTCGGCGACCTGCCCGGCCTCGAGGCCCTGCGAGGAGCACCCGAATGCCTGAGCCGAATCGCGCGCAAGCCGCTCATCAGCGGCAACTGGAAGATGAACCTCAACCACTTCGAGGCGACGGCCAGACGCTCGCACAAGCTGCGCTACCTGCTCGACCAAGGACGACCTACGAGGTCGTCGACGTCTCGGTGCACCCGCCGTTCACCGACATCCGCACGGTGCAGACCTTCGTCGAGACCGAGAAGGTCGAGATCTCCCTCGGCGCCCAGAACTGCCACTGGGAGGAGAAGGGCGCCTTCACCGGCGAGGTGTCGCCGGCGTTCCTGGCCAAGCTGAACGTGCGCTACGTCATCGTCGGCCACTCCGAGCGCCGCGAGCTGTTCGGCGAGACCGACGAGTGGGTGAACAAGAAGGTGCAAGGCCGTGCTTCAAGCACGGCATGACGCCGATCCTGTGCGTGCGGCGAGACGCTCGAGGAGCGCGAGGCCGGCGGCGACCGACGAGCAAGGTCACCGGGCAGGTCCGCGCCGGGCTCGCAGGGCGTGACCGCCGAGCAGGTCGCGCGCCATGGTCATCGCCTACGAGCCCATCTGGGCCATCGGCACCGGCCGCACCGCCACCACCGAGGACGCCCAGGCCGTCTGCGCGTCGATCCGGGCCGACGGTGGCCGAGCTGGCCGGCGCCGACGCGGCCGCCTCGGTCCGCATCCAGTACGGCGGCTCGGTGAAGGCCGTCGAACGCGGCCGAGCTGATGGCGCCAGCCCGACATCGACGGTGCCCTCGTGGGCGGCGCCAGCCTCGACCCCGACGAGTTCGCCAAGATCGTGCAGTTCCGCCTCAGCCACGGCTGAACCTGATCCGCGGCCGGTCCGTCGCACCCTCGTGGCGCCCCCGGGGCATGATCCGCGCGGCTCATTTTCCGGTCGCGACCCCTTGGCGTAGCTGCCCCGACCTGGTTGGTGTGACCAGTTTCACTTCAGTCGCGTTTCGGAACAATTAATCCACTTGACGCTGACCGTTGCACGGTGCGTTTCAGTGCTAGGGTCACCTCGCTTCACCCTCCGACGGGAGCCTGCGTGGTTGGGCCGCTCTGTCTCCCGTCGCACACCTCATTGCCTCACTACTGGGAGACCTGCGTGAATCGGAGATTCAGGCCAACGCGCCTACTTGCCCTGGGCCTCGTGCTGACACTCGGCCTTGCCGCGTGCTCCAGCTCGAAGTCGAACACCGAGACGAGCTCCACGACGGCCGCCCCGGCCATTCCCGAGGGCGGCACCCTGATCGACGGGGCTCAGCTCGTCGATCCGACCTCGCTGACCAGCTACGACCCCGGTCAGGTGCAGACCCTCGACGAGTCGCAGGTCACCACCGCCATCTACGACGGGCTCACCGAGTTCGACTTCACCGACCCGACCAAGCCGGTGCTCAAGGCGCAGGTCGCCTCGAAGTGGGAGGCGAACTCGGACGCCACGGAGTACACCTTCACCATCAAGCCGGATCAGGTGTTCTCGAACGGCGACCCGGTGCTGCCGTCGAGCTTCAAGTACGCCTGGGTGCGCAACGGCCAGAAGGACTTCGCCTCGAGCTACGGCTACCTGATCGACTACGTCAAGGGCGGCAAGGACCTCCAGGCCGGCACGGTCACCAACCTCGACAACTCGATCGTCGCCGACGACTCGGCCATGACCCTCAAGGTCACGCTCGAGAAGCCGCAGGCCGACTTCCCGTCCATCGTGTCCCACCCGTTCTTCGGCCCGCTGCCGGAGAAGGTCGTGTCGCAGCTGACCGATCAGCTCGAGTGGAACAAGATGGCCATGATCGGCAACGGGCCGTTCAAGATGGAGGCCCCCGCCAACGACCAGCAGGTCGTGCTCGTCCGCAACGACTCGTGGGCCGGTGACATCTACGGCAACAAGCGGGCCAAGCTCGACAAGATCATCTTCAAGATCTCGGCCGACCAGCAGTCCGCGTACACCGACTTCGAAGCCGGCAACCTCGACACGGCCACCATCCCGTCGGGCCAGTACAAGGACGCCATGTCGAAGTACGGCAACACCGCCAACTCGCCGCAGCTCGCGGCCTACTACTTCGACTTCGGTTGGACGATCCCGGAGATCGCCGGCGACGAAGAACGTCAAGCTCCGTCAGGCGATCTCCACGGCCATCGATCGCGAGCAGATCAACCAGAAGGTGTACGAGGGCGTCCGCCAGAACGCCACCGGCATCGCTCCTCCGGGCATCCCGGGCTTCAAGGAGGGTCTGTGCAACTACTGCACCTATGACCAGGCGAAGGCGCAGTCGCTCTTCGACGAGTGGAAGGCCGCCGGCAACAGCCTGTCCGGTCCGATCACGATCGACTTCAACAGCGGTCAGGGCCACGAGGATGTGGTCTCGATCATCCAGGAGAACCTGAAGGCCATCGGGATCGAGACGACCACCGACCCGATCTCGTCGAAGTACTTCAAGACCATGGCCAACGGTGGGTGCCACTTCTGCCGGTCCGGTTGGTACGCCGACTACCCGACGTACGGCAACTTCAGCTACGACCTGTTCAGCACCGATTCGGTGGGTGGCAACAACGAGGGCTCGTTCAGCGACCCGCAGTTCGACGCCATCCTGGCCCAGGCTCAGGCCGAGGTCGACGACACCAAGCGCGCCGAGCTGTACCAGCAGGCCGAGGACTACCTCCTGAACACCGTCATCGCCACGGTGCCGATCAACTGGTACACGGGCGATCAGGTGTACGCCGACAAGGTCCTCGGCTACGACCAGCCGCCGCTGAGCATCATCCAGTGGCAGATGGTCGGCGTGAAGGCCTCCTGACCGAACGTCAGCTGTCGTAACGGAAGGGGGCACGGCACCGGTGCCGTGCCCCCTTTCGGGTTTCGCTCCGATCCCGCCGTCGTTCCGACCTCTCTGCAACGTTCCGGCGCCAGCCGTAAGGGGGATGGCACCACGTGACCGCATTCATCATCCGTCGCCTGGCCTCACTGCTCTTCGTGCTGTGGGGCGCAGTCACCCTGCTGTTCTTCCTCTTCTTCCTGCTGCCCAGCGATCCGGCCGAGCTCATCGCCGGGGGGAACAACAAGAACCCCGATCCGCAGGTCGTCGAGAACATCCGAGAGAAGTACGGCTTCAACGAGCCGATCATCGTGCAGTACGGCAAGTACCTGGGCCGTCTCGTGACCTTCGACTTCGGCACGTCCTACCGCGACGGCAAGTCGGTCAACGACGTCATCAAGGAGAAGGCGCCGGCCAGCCTCCGCCTCGCCTTCTGGGCCATCGCCATCGAGACCGTCGTCGGCGTGGGCGCCGGCGTGCTCGCCGCCGTGCGCAAGTACTCCGTCGCCGACACGGTCACCACCCTGCTGGCCGCCATCCTGAGCGCCATACCCGTGTTCGTGCTGGCCTACTTCATGCAGCAGGTCACCGGCGTCATGGCCCACAAGTACGGCTGGCCCTCGTGGGCCAGCTTCCCGGTCCAGGGCATCGGTCCGAACGAGTGGTTCTTCGGTGTGATCCCGGCCTCGCTCGAGCAGGCGAAGTACCTGGTGCAGCCGGCGATCGTGCTGGCCTCGGTGTCGACGGTCATCGTGGCCCGCCTGGCCCGCACCACCATGCTCGAGGTCGGCAAGCTGGACTTCATCCGCACCGCCCGCTCCAAGGGCCTGAGCGAGCGCGACATCACCCGCAAGCACGCCCTGCGCAACGCCATGATCCCGGTCGTCACCTACATCGGCATCGACTTCGGCACGCTGGTCGGTGCGGCCATCCTGACCGAGACGGTGTTCAACTGGCCCGGGCTCGGTTCGCAGATCGCCCGCGCCGCCGACGGCCGCGACCTGCCCGTGCTGTTGGGCCTCACGCTTCGTGGTGGTGCTCATCTACGGCGTCGTGAACATGCTGGTCGACATCAGCTACGCCTGGTTCGACCCCCGCGTCCGACTCGGAGAGGGCTCCTGATGGAGAACGACGAGCTTCCCGACGTCCCGGTCGACCTCAAGCCCGGGGTCTCGCCCGACCTGCTCCCGACCCTCCCGCCGAACACGCTGCCGTCGGAGGAGGCGCCCCAGCAGACCTACGACGGCTACCTGGCCGGTCCCGGGCACGCTCGGCGACCCGATCGTCGAGCCGGCTCGGTCGACTCCACCCTCACCGAGGTCATCGAGGCCCGCTCGTTCCGCCAGGACGCGTGGCGCCGGTTCAAGAAGAACAAGCTGGCCATGTTCGGCCTGGTGCTGGTCATCGTGCTGATCGTCATCGCCATCATCGGCCCGTTCCTCGTGCAGAACCCGCTGCACCAGGAGCGCACGATCTTCCGCTCCGCACCCGATGCCCAGCACTGGCTCGGCACCGATCAGGTCGGTCGCGACGTGCTGGCCCGCGCCGTCTACGGCATCCGCCTGTCGCTGTTCATCGGCTTCGTCGTCACCATGCTCGAGACGATCATCGGCGTGAGCCTCGGGCGCGCTGGCCGGCTGGCGGGGCCGATTCACCGACACGATGATCATGCGCATCGTCGACGTGCTGCTCGGCATCCCCTACCTGGTGCTGGCCTTCGCCTTCATCGCGGTGATCGGTCGGGGCGTCGGCGCGGTGATCCTCACCCTCGCCCTCACGTCGTGGCTCACCACCGCCCGTGTCGTGCGGGCCGGCTTCCTGCAGGCCAAGCAGTACGAGTACGTCGAGGCCGCCCGCGCCGTCGGCGTCGGCGGCTTCCGCATCATGTGGCGCCACATCCTGCCCAACGTGGTCCAGCCGATCATCGTGCTGGTGGCGGTCGGCATCGGCAGCGCGGTGCTGGCCGAGGCGGCGCTGTCGTTCCTCGGCGTCGGCGTGCAGGAGCCGACGCCGTCGCTCGGGCTCATGATCGACCGCAGCCGCAGCTTCTTCTCCACCGCCCCGCACCTGCTGCTCGTGCCGGGCCTCGTGCATCATGCTGACCGTGCTGGCCTTCCTGCTGGTCGGCGACGGCCTCCGCGACGCGCTCGACGTGAAGGAATAGGAATGCAACTCGAAGACCCTGTTGAGCGTCGAGGACCTGGCCATCCGCTTCAAGACCGAGGACGGGCTGGTGCAGGCCGTCAACGGCGTCACCTTCGACATCGAGCGGGGCGAGGTGTTCTCGCGTCGTCGGCGAGTCCGGTTCGGGCAAGTCGGTCACCGCCATGAGCATCCTCGGCCTGCTGCCCAAGCCCCCGGCCGACATCTACCGGCGGCAGCATCATGTGGCGGGGCGAGAACCTGCTCGAGGCGTCGCCCGAGCGCATGCAGGAGGTCCGCGGCGGCGAGATCGCCATGATCTTCCAGGACCCGCTGACCGCGCTCAACCCGGTGCTCACCGTCGGCCGCCAGGTCGGCGAGATGATGCAGGTGCACGAGGGGCTGCAGCAAGAAGGACGCCCGGGCCAAGGCCATCGAGATGCTCGACCTGGTCGGCATCCCCCAGCCCGAGCGCCGGGTCGACATGCACCCCCACGAGTTCTCGGGCGGCATGCGCCAGCGGGCCATGATCGCCATGGCCATCTCGTGCAACCCCGACCTGCTCATCGCCGACGAGCCGACCACCGCCCTCGACGTCACCGTGCAGGCGCAGGTGCTCGAGGTGCTGCTGGCCATCAAGGACCGCATCGACTCCGCCATCATGCTCATCACCCACGACCTCGGCGTCGTGGCCGGGGTCGCCGACAACGTGATGGTGATGTACGCCGGCCGCCAGGTCGAGCGGGGCACGGTCGACGAGATCTTCTACAAGTCGTCGCACCCCTACACGCAGGGCCTCATGCAGTCGCTGCCGCGCGATCGAGGGCGACGACCAGCCGCTGAACCCGATCGGCGGCCAGCCGCCGTCGATGATCAACCTGCCGACGGGGTGCTCGTTCCACCCCCGCTGCCGGTTCGTGCGGGCGGGTGCCTGCGTCGAGGACGTGCCGATCCTCCGCACCGTCGACGATCGAACCGACCACGAGTCGAGCTGCCACTACGCCAAGGCGTTCTCGACCGGGTCGCTGGAGCCCACCCGATGAGCGCACCCACCGTCGACCAGCCGGTTCCGGCCGTCGGCCGGCGCGGCGACGTCCTGCTCGAGGCCAAGGACGTGGTCAAGGAGTTCCCGGTCCGCGGTGGCGTCATCGGGCGCACGGTCGCCAAGGTCAACGCGGTGTCCAACGTCGACCTGCAGGTCCACCAGGGCGAGACGCTCGGCGTCGTGGGGGAGTCGGGCTGCGGCAAGTCCACCCTCGGGCGCCTGCTGCTCAACCTCATCCCGATCACGTCGGGCAGCGTCGAGTTCGAGGGCAGCGGCATCTCGCACCTCAAGGGAAGGCGCATGCGACCGCTGCGCAAGCGCCTGCAGATGGTGTTCCAGGACCCGTACGCCTCGCTCAACCCCCGCATGAGCATCGGCGACGCGCTGGCCGAGCCGTTCAAGGTGCACGACGGCATGTCGTTCAAGGACTCCGCCGACCGGGTCGGCGCGCTGCTCGAGCGGGTCGGCCTCTCGCCCGAGCACCGCAGCCGCTACCCCCACGAGTTCTCCGGCGGCCAGCGCCAGCGGGTCGGCATCGCCCGGGCCCTCGCGCTCGACCCGGCCATGATCGTGCTCGACGAGCCGGTGTCGGCGCTCGACGTGTCGATCCAGGCCGGCGTCGTCAACCTGCTGATGGACCTGCAGCGCGACGCAGGGCCTGTCCTACGTCTTCATCGCCCACGACCTCTCGGTGGTGCGCCACATCTCGCACCGGGTGGCGGTGATGTACCTCGGTCGCATCGTCGAGATCGGCACCCGCGACGACATCTACCACCGCTCGCAGCACCCCTACACCCGGGCGCTGCTGTCGGCGGTGCCGATCGCCGATCCCCGCATCGAGCGCACCCGCAGGCGCATCGTGCTGTCCGGCGACGTGCCGAGCCCGATCGACCCGCCGTCGGGCTGCCGGTTCCGCACCCGCTGCTGGAAGGCCACCGACAAGTGCGCCGAGGAGGTGCCCGCCCTCATCGACCGGGGCGAGGGCCATGCGGTGGCCTGCCACTACCCGGAAGTGGTCGGGGTCGAGTCGACCGGTGCCCGCGAGACCACGCTGCGCCCACCGGAGCCACCGTCCGGGACCGAGGTGCAGCTCCCCTCGGCGTGACGGTGGCCGCCTGTGGCCGCCTGACGACCCGGGGCGCCGCGATGGGCCCGAGGTGGTCGGCTGCTAACCTCTCCACGTTCTGTCCGCCCGCCTCCCCCGGGGTGTCGCCGTGCTCATCGCCGTGCTGGTCGTCCACACCGCCGTCTGCCTCGGCCTGATCGTGCTGATCCTGCTGCACAGCGGCAAGGGCGGCGGCCTGTCGGACATGTTCGGTGGCGGTCTCGGCGCTTCGGCGGCCGGGTCCACCGTGGTCGAGAAGAACCTCGATCGCATCACGCTGGTGCTGGCGATCATCTTCGGCTTCTCGTCGATCGCGCTCGCCCTGTTGATGAACAAGTAGGCGGGCGACCTCGGCGTGCACCGGGCAACCCGGCCGGCAACGACCCGGCGGATCGTCGCCATCCCGATCGTGATCGCCATGCTGGTGGCGGTCGCCTGCTCGAGCGGCAAGAGCTCGGCCTCGGGCCCCGGCGACCATCGCCACGGGGGCACCCTGCGGCTGGCGGTGGTCGCCTCCACGGTCGGCAAGATCACCGGCACCGCCATCGACCCGACCGCGATCGGTCCCACCGATCAGGACGCCATGGTGCTGGTCGATCTCACGAGCGACTCGCTCACCTCGATCGACCCGGCCACCCAGCTGCCGGTGCCGGCGCTGGCATCGAGCTGGTCCGCCGACTCGGCCGGCACATCGTGGACCTTCACCCTCCGCGACGACGCCAGCTTCGCCGACGGGTCGCCGGTCACCGCGGCCGACGTGTCCACCTCGCTCGAGCGGGTCGCCTCGAAGGCCGGTCAGTCCCTGGCCGGCGCCCGGCTCGACGTCGTCAGCGGCTACGCCGCCTTCGTCTCGGGTCAGGACCAGCACTTCTCGGGCATCTCGGTGAAGGACGACCACACGCTCGTGATCACCACGGGCGCCCCCGACGCCGAGCTGCCCCTGCTGCTGGGCTCGCCGCTCTACGGCGTGGTCAAGCTCGTGTCGTCGTCGGCCGACGGCGACTCGACCAGCTCGACCGCAGCCGGGTCGACCGCGACCGGCTCGACGCCGCCGCCCGAGGTCGTCGGCACCGGGCCGTTCATGATCGAGTCGGGCGACGATCCGCTCATCCACATGACCCGCTCGCCGGGATCGAAGGCCGCAGCTCGACACCGTCGATGCCCAGCGGCTGCTCGGACTCGGCCGCCGCGCTGAAGGCGGTCGATGCCGGCCAGGCCGACTGGGCGTCGATCCCGCCGTCCGAGCAGGGGGCGGTCCGGGGCGCACCGCTCCCCGGCGTGGCCAACGGCACCTACACGGTGCTCTTCTCGCCGCTCGGCGCCGAGGAGTTCTTCGGGATCAACGTGGCCAGCCCCACGTTCGCCAACCCGCTGTTCCGCAAGGCCATCGTCAAGTCGATCGACATCAACCCCATCGTCACCGCCACCATCCCCGGCCTGGCGCCCGAGCCCGAGGGTCATCCCCACCGGTGTGCCCGGGTCGAGCACGAACCCCTGCGGTGACGCCTGCACGTTCGATCAGGCGGCGGCCAAGGCGCTGCTGGCCCAGGCGTTCCCCGACGGCGTGATCCCCACCGTCGAGATCGACACCGACGACGATCCTGGTTCGGTGCAAGCTGGCATCGGTCGTGCAGCTCGCCCTGGCCGCCGTCGGCATCCCGGTCGAGCTCAAGGCCATGCCCCTGGCCGCCTACCAGACGCTTCGTGACCACCGGGCAGCAGCAGCTGTTCCGCACCGGCTGGGTCGGTCTGGCCCCGTCGGGTGCGGCCTACCTCGACCCGCTGTTCCGCTCGGGCTCGCTCGACAACACCACGTCGTTCTCGTCCGCCGACATCGACGCCCAGCTCGCCGCCGCGCTCGCCACCGCAGGACCCGGACGCTCGCAACAAGCTCTACCCGGGCATCGAGAGCGCGATCCTCGGCCAGTCGCCGATCGTGCCGCTCGGCTCGTACCTGTCGGCCGTGGCGCTCAGCACCAAGGTGCAGGCCTACCAGGTCCGGCTCGACGGCACCTTCCCGGTCGACCCCGTCTGGGTGGGGGAGGAGAGCACCGCCTCGACCGGCTGAGCCCGTCGGGCGGCGTTCTGGACACGGAATGGCGAACTTGCGTAGATGCGTGCCGGTCTCAGGCCGGAATCCCACGCAAGTTCGGGGGCGGGGTCGCCCGGTCCCGCCAGTTCGAAGGATGCGGGGCGGTCGCGCTAGGGTGACCCCTCGCATAGGTGGCCGGACACGGTCGCCGAAAGCCACGTCGGAGTGGCGGAATAGGTAGACGCGCCAGCTTGAGGGGCTGGTGCCCGCAAGGGCGTGGGGGTTCAAGTCCCCCCTCCGACACCACCAATCTCAACCGGCTGCAGCCCAACTTCCTGGGGCAGCACGTTGAGCCTCGGAGCGCCGTTGATGGTGACTTCGAGGTGGTCGGGGAACACGATCACCGCCTCGATCAGCTCGTCGAGCAGCGTGCGCCGTTCCTGCTCCGTGGCGGCCTGCCAGATGCTGTCGATGTTCGAGCTCTCGCAGGAGCGCAGCGACCTGCTCGAACTGGTCGGCCAGGTCGAAGGCCTGCGTTGCCTCGCTCGGCCGCTCGGCGAGAGCTGTCCCGCAGCGTCTCGATCTGGACGGTCAGCCGGGCCTGTTCCTCGCCGAACTGCTCGGCCGAGATCTGGCCGTCGTAGTGCAGCTGCCAGGAGCTTGCGGCGCTGTTCGAGTCAACGTCTCCAGAGCCTTCGCCGAGCTGGCGCCGCGCGGCGTCCGCCCTGGCGGGCGTTCCGCCGCCCGGCGTCCAGCTCTTGGCGGATGGCCTCTTGGAGCTCGTCGTCCTCGGTCAGGAGCCGCAGTCCCAGGAGTGCTGCCTCGAGGACGCCCTTGTTCGAGCGGGCCGGGGTCGAGCAGCCCTCGCCTCGATGCTTGCACCGGTACTGACTCTGCCCTCGACCGTTGTCCGAGATCGACATGTGCCGGCCGCAGAGCCCGCAGACGACCCGGCCCGACATGAGGTCGTTGCCTCGCCGCCGGCCCTCGGACTCGACCTCGGTGTGACAGCCTCGAACTCCTCGACGGTCACGAGCGGTTCGTGCCTGCCCGGGAACCAGTCGTCCAGGTGGCGGATCTCGCCGAGGTAGACCCGGTTGCTGCAGGATCGACAGCACGGTCGAGTAGTTCACGCCGGTCGCCGTCGCAGATCTCGGTCTGGCTCAGCGCCCTCGGCCCGCAGCCGGAAGATGCGCTGCACGGTGGCGCCTCGTCGTTCGGGACGAGCAGGCCGTCGATGAGGTCGTAGCCAGTCGGCGGCCGGTTGCACCACCGGCCCTCTCGCATGGCCTGGTTCATGCCCATCTGCACGTTCTCGGCGAGCTGCTCTCGGTAGAACTGAGCGAACGATCCGAGCACGTTGTAGAACATCCGGCCCGTCGCCGACGACAGGTCGATCTTCTCGGTGAACGAGTGCAGTGCCGACGTCGGCCTGGCCGAACCGATCGGCCAGCAGGATCAGATCGCCGAGGTTGCGAGACAGCCGATCGAGCCGCCAGGTCAGGACACGTCGACACGTGGCCGGCGTCGACCATCGTGAGGAGCTGCTGCAGCCCCGGCCGGTTCAGGTCCTTGCCCGACAGCCCGGGATCGGCGATCACGGTGACCTCGCCGAGATCGTGGAGCTCGGCGTACGCCCTCATCTTCTCCGCCTGGCCCTCGATCGAGAAGCCCTCCTCGGCCTGCTCGTTCGTCGACACCCGGCAGTACGCCACCGTCAGCATGACTCCCTCGTTCCCGTTCGGTCGGTGAGCCGCAGGCCCACCTTGATCAGCACTCGGGCGATCCGGCCGTAGTCGGGCTCGCTCACCGGAACCGCTCCGCACCATTCAGGTCAGCGATCCGATCGCTGAACTGGATACCACGCTCGAGCTCGTCGTCGCCGGACAACCCAGCGCAGAGCCCCGAGCGTCGAGTCGAGATCGTCGGTCCCGACGATCGAGGCCAAGCGAGCGAGGTAGCCGACGAGCGGGGGAGTGATCTTGCGAAGAGATCCCGTGTTCCTGCCGGCCCGAACTCGATCGAGTCCGATCGCCTCGCCCCGAAGCGACGCCTTCTGGATCGCCTCCCACTCCGGCGAGACACGGCCAGCGACTCTTGGTCTGGTCGTCGCTCGGCACTCGGTATGCTAGAGCCACTCGGTGAGCGATGCCCACAGATCTGCCGCCCGATCGAGGCCCTCGGATGGGTGGTCGATGCCGAACTCGACCAGTCCCGCTCGATCGATCTCGAACTCGACCCGCAGCACCGGCAAGGTCGGGGTCGTAGCGCTCAGCCCCACATGTCGACCCACCAGTCCTTGCCCGGTCCTCGGCGACGTCGACCGTCTTGTCGTAGAGCCGGGCCATGATCGTGCCGGTCGTGCGACGCCCGAACTGGAAGCCCGTCAGGTCGTCGTTGTCCTCGTGGGTCACGAGGTCTCGGGCCTTGCACACGAATCGGTGACGGTCGTCCCCGTCGAGATCTCCAGCCCTGCACGTCGCAGAACAAGTCCAGCCGGCTCAGACCCCACGACACGTCGCCCGATCGCGTCACCAGCGACGCTCTCGCACCACGCCAAGGCTGCTCGGGGTCCGACAGCGTGCAGGAACTCGCTGCGCACCTGGACCCGCAACGTCGGGAGCTTCGCCGAGAGGGTCACTCCGACCTGTGCGTTCGGGTGCACGAGCGAGTAGCGGTACCGGCCCATCGACCGAGGCTCGATCCCAAACTCGACACCGCCGAACTCGAACGGCACCGGGCCGTCAACCCCTTCGGCCGCCTGGCGTCCTGCTTCAAGATCGCAGACGACCCACGGCGGGAGACTCCCTCGACCTGACAGGTAGAGGGCATCCACGCCCGAAGCCACCTCCACTAGAGCCGGCCTGTCGGCCGCCACGGGAGCGCAACCAGGCGAAAGGGAACAGGGACGGGGAGCGGCGTCGGTAGCCACGGAACCTCCAGGGAGAACGAGCAAGCGAATCGAAGGAGGCAGTCACTTCGTTCGCTCTGCTCGTCAGACCCCCAGGGGAGTCCGCTCTATCGCCCGAGCCGCTGGGCCATCCCGGGAGAGCACCACCCGGCCACTTCTCATGTCTGCCAGGCGGCAGAATCACACGGATGTGATTCGCTGTCAAGACCGTCCAACGGACCGCCTCTACCTTCCCAACCCGAAGTAGGGCCCAACCCTGGTGCAGTTTGCGGGTGCTGTGTTACAGAGCACCCACCCGCAGGCCGTCCTCGCCCCCCGGGGGGACCTTCGGTCCCCCCGGAGCCTTCGGCTCCGTCAACGAAGGCGACCAAGAGGTCCGGCGGGGCCGGACCTCTCAGCCGATTGTGCGGTGGTCCGGCCCGGGCCCGTCAAGGCTTCCCCTTCGGGCGGCCTTCGGCCGGCCTTGACCGGCCCTCGTCTTGCGCTTGCGCCAGAGGTGAAGGTCCCCGAGCCGGCGAGGCCGATCTGTTACACCTACGACCTTGGGTGCAGTTTCGTGACCAGGGCGAGAAGGAGTGATTCAGACGTGAACGCTGACGGTCCGTTGTGCCGGGTGATGCCGAAGTGATCTCGAAAGCAGATCTGGCGACCTTCGAGACCGAGGTCAGGCGGCTGCGAACCCAGACAGAACCGACGCTGTACCCCGCCTATCGGCAGCTTGTAGCGGCGAGCTACCCCACGGGTGTCGATGTCGACCAGAACCGAAGTGTTCCCGGAGCTGGCTTCCCGGACTTGACGGTGATGAATGGGGACCTCTCCCTCAGCTGGGTCGAAGTGAAATCCCCCGATGTCAACATTGATCCTTTGCCTGCATCTGACGGCGCTCGGTTTGACCGCTACCGCCGAGTCCTTCCACACGTCGTACTCACCAATGGCTGGCACTGGATCCTTTACGAGCAGGGCAAGTCCCCTGTCGCTCTGGTACTTCCGAAACAGTGGCTGACTGGTAAGCAACCGCTCTCCGACGACGAGGTGTCCCTCTTCGCTGACTTCCTTCACCGATGTTCGCTGCTGTCACCGAAGGCGGCGACGTCTCGGGACGAGGCGGTGGATCTCCTTGCGACTGCAGCCCGACTCCTGAGGGATACGATCCTCGACGCCGACCCGGCGAGCTATCCGCAGCCGCTCCAGTTGGCGAAGGAATCGTTCACGCTCTTGTTGCGGACTAACCCGGCCGACACGACGCCGCTGTCCAACCCAGAGTTCGCCGATGCGCTCGCCCAGGTAGCTGCGTTCGGTTACCTGCTTGCCTACATGGAGGCAACGGGCCCGATCACTCCGACCAGTGCCGTGGCTGCGTTGAGTTCCGTTGAGCACAAGTTCTTGCTTGGCACGCTGCACGGCCTGATCTCGCCGGACTCGGATCTCGAAGCACTTCTCAAGGGGCCGCTTGGCGCCGCCTGCGACATGATCAATCGAGCAGCTCCTCGCCTCACCAAGGATGGTGGATGGCGGAATGTGACCTATGTGTACGAGCCGTTCTTCGCCAAGTATCGGCCTGAGGACCGCTTCAAGTTCGGCGTCTTCTACACGCCGGAGGCAGTTGCCCGATTCCAGGTCCGTGACATTCAACGAATACTCCGTGAGGAGTTCGGCCTTTCGGGCTTGTTGGACCCCGCTGCGAGGTTCCTCGATCCAGCATGTGGTACAGGCACTTACCTGGTCGCCCTGGCGGAAGAAGCCAAAGCCGAGGCTCTTGCGCTTGGCCATCCTCACGCCACTGCGCTCAAGGATCTGTTTGCCAGCCGAGCATTTGGCTTCGAAGTCTCCCCGGGCCCGTCCGTTGTAGCGCAGGTCCGTCTAGAGGCGTGGCTCGCTGCTGAGAGCGTTCATTTAGGTAAGCGACTTCCGATCTTCACTGTGAATAGTCTCACGCCTCCGCTCGCCGGTGGCCACTCAGGTAACACTGGCAACATCTGGCAAGACAATGTCACCTCGGAACAGGCTGAGGGCGATCAGGTCAAAGCGGATACGCCCATTCTCGTCGTGTTTGGCAATCCGCCGTGGGGTGCTCGGCCCGAGAGTGCCTTCAACGTGGGCGACCACAACCTCGTGAAGGGGTGGGCGAGCGGCGCAGAGGGCGCCGTAATCAACCTCTACGACCTCTACGTTGCCTTCTGGCGTTTCGCATGCGACATGTTGCTTACCCGGCCTGTGCAGGAGCCAAGAGGAATGGTGTCCTACATAACGAACCGCAGCTGGTTGCGTGGCAAGGCCTACTCCTCGATGCGCACCTGGCTGCACGCCAAGTCCGTACATGCCTCGATATTTGATCTGGGTGGGGATGTCAGGGCGGGAGCGAAGGCAGATGATCAGGGAGTCTTCGAGATCATGGCAGGCTCCGCCATTGCATCGTTGACTTTTGGGGGACAGTCGGCAGCCCAGGGAACCACGATCAGCTATGCCCGCCTTCGAGGGTCGCGATCGGAGAAGCTCGAGCAGTTGTCCGATCCGACAGCACCAGAGCAGCAACGAATCGAGAAGGATGTGAGCGGGAATCGCTTCGCTCCTGTCGAATGGGGTCTTCTGTCGGACGCACCGTCGATCGCTGAGTACTTCGACACGAGCTGCCCTGGAGTCAAGACCCATCGGGACGATCTCGTCGTGGATGTCGATCGTGATGCCTTGGCCCAGAAGCTGGCGGACTGGAACGAGCTTCCAGATGAAGAGCGCACCATCGCATTCTGGGGTTCGAAGTGGAGGGAAGCCAAGCGACACGATCGTGACCTTCCCGCTCGGACGTTCGTTGTTGACGAGGCATCGGTGGCAGTCCACCGCTACCGGCCTCTAGACGATCGCTGGATCTACAACCAGAAGGCGATGATCGACCAGCCGGGCCACATAAGCCGCCTATACCGGGAGACGCCTGATCTCACTTGTCTGGTCACACTCGACTCCAGAACATCGGAGGGGCCGGTCGTCATAGCTTCGAACGCGCTGCCCGGGTATGACTCGTTCAGAGGTTCGTATGGGACGCACTGCTTCCCTCTTTCCCTGCGTTTGCCTGAGGAGCTGCTTGAAGTTGACCCGCTGGCCTCTGAGGCACGGGCGTGGCTCGCTTCGATCAATCCCGCAGCAACTCCAGAAGACCTCGCTTCATACCTGTTGACCCTCGGCAATGCCCCCACCTACGTGGAGGCGTTCTCAGAGGCCCTCGAGACCGAGACGGTCAGGTTCCCGGCGACCCTCGACCCAGAGGTATTCGAGGAGTGCGTCGTGGTCGGTCGGCGACTCCTGGCTGCCTGGCGACTGGAGCTCGCCCCGCTCGGCTCCTGGGTGCAGGTGGCGGCGCCAGGGACGCCGCTAGGGCTGGCCACCTTCAACGAACACGAGATTGCGTTTGCGAATGGGGACAGACTGACGGGGCTGGACACCGCCGCAGCGGAGGCGCTTGTCGTGTCGTCATTCCCCGTTGTCCAGCGATACCTGGAGGCCCGGAGTCAGCTGCCTCTAACGACGGAACTCGGCGATGCCATCCGGAAGGTGATCGCTGCTGCGGTGGCGATTACCGGGCTGAGGTCCGAATGTGATGCGCTGCTACTCCGTGCTCTAAACGGACCCTGCACAGGATTCTGACCGTCGGGCATCCCACGCCATCAGAGCCGGCGCCCGATTTCGGCTGAGAGGCTAAGCGGCTCGGACCATCGCTCTGAGTGCCAGCACTCGCCGGTACGAGATCGAGCACGTCCTTCCTCCGACACTCAGTAGCGAGGTACTTCCGCACGCACGCCTGCCCGTCGCCAGTGCCGACCAGAGATTGGTGAGTTCGGTCCTCCGACACCGAGTTGAACCCCCACGAGATTCGCGAAGGCGCAGGTCACAGGCTTGGCCGAGGTGTGGGGTTTCGAGTCCGTATCTGTGACAACGGTGCCGCGGGCGGCAGGGGGAGTCGGACGTTCGCGGCCGCTCAGACCGTGGCGCCTGCGAGGGCTTCCGATGATGGCTCGACTCATCGATGGCCGTTCGACCGATCCTCGCGAGGACGTGAGTGGGACCGGCAACGCCTCATCGCCGACGTAGCCCACCCACGCCGGTCGATCGGGTTCTGCTCGTGGTGCGCGTCCGCTGGAACGGCGGGCCTCGACCAGGTGGTCGAGCCCGGATTCCTTAGCCCGACCCTCCGTCCGACCCAGGCTCGGGACGATTGACACGTGAGGCCCAAAGTGAGCATCACCCTGCCTAGGTGAGGGTCGTTTCGTCCGCATGGTCCCCCCCGCACAGGTGGCGGTCAGCGAGTTCGCGATCGATGGCGCAGCAGGTCGCGTCGATCCGGCGATCCAGAAGGGTGCTTGGGTCGGACGCGCCGGCCGCGACAAGCTGGGCAGCGGCTGCGCACCCGCGATCGACTGGACGGCGCGTTCCTCGACTCGTTCGGTCGCAAGATTCTGATGAAACGCGGTCACGACGCCCTGGCCTCACCTACATCCGGCTACCACAATCGATTGCCAGCTGCCACAATCGCGGACCACAACGAACCCGCGAACCTCAAGCCGACACGGAGGCGTCTGACATGGCCGACTCGGATGTCTACCCGCCCTGCGTTCGGCAGGACTTGCAAGCTCTGCTGACCAGGATGCTTGGCGGCACAGATTTCTTTGGCGCAGTTCATGCCCTTAGCACGAGCTTTCACCCGAGCTTCTTCCTCGAGCTCGACTGGCAGGAGCTTCGCCTAGACCGTGACTACTCGGAAGGTCCGGGAATCTACGAGGTCATCGACGACTTCGTCTTTGCCGCGACACTGCCGGGCAACATTTCTATGCGGGCTCGACGGGACGAGGAGCAGGGTGCGGCCTTCTCCACATGGGTCGACTCGTATCAGGAGTTCTTCGAGGGCTGGAGGAGTAGATGGCCGGAGAGGTACGGCCCACTGATGCCCGAATTGGCCCGACAGGCAGCGCTCGGTCTCGCGACGCTCGGGCTTCCCGCAAGACCTCTGACGGAGGGTGACGCCGCCTCCGTGTTGGCCCGCTCGATTGAGTCTCTCGAGGCAGAGAACGTGTCTTCACCTTCGCCCAGAGGATTCTTTCGAACTCGCTGCTGAGCTACCTCGACTACCCCGCCACCCGATCCGTTGCCAAGACCTTTTGCGGCACGACAGGCGGGACGGAGGCGGTCTTCCGGTTCTACACGCGATGCCCCTTGCTGACGCTAGCGCAGCAGACGTCGAGGCATTCCTGCGCGACCGTGCCGCTGCCGCGGCAGCGGCCGGGTTGGAATCGTGGGCGTCAACGACCGAAAGGGTGGCAAACCAATTGCGTGACGCAGACGTTGACGACCGGGATCAATTCAACGGCAACTGGTCTGGGTCGTGCCTACCATGTGGTCGCTGTTCGATGTGGTTCGCCTACGAGCACATCGTGGCTATCGACACGAGGTGCTCATACATCGATTGGCGCGGAACCAACCTGACGTATCTGCCTTTGGAACTCAATCAGGCCGACTGCTTCTTTTGCGGTCATCTCGGCGCCAGTAGAGGCGCCAATGTTGTTCTACTCACCGATACGCCAACAGGTTGTTTACTGCCTGCCGATCGACGCACCACAAATTGATGAGGGCGAGGCGATCGAGTTCTTTCGCGGAGCGATCGAGTACCTGCGTAGCCGCTATGTGAAGGGTCTCACAGAGGAGGAGTCCCGTCGATTCGATGCCGCGACCCGAGCTTCTTGCGTATTCTCTTCCAGATTTCCTCTATGCGATCCAAATGGGCGAGACCGTAGACGAGAGCCACGTCTACAACTTCGTTCGCATGCCCAACGGAACCGGCTTGCAAGTTGTCGACTTGTCTAAAGGGTTCGCCCGTGGCATGACAACGTCAGAAGTCAAGGCGATGACTGAATCTGGTCAGGTTTCTGCTCTTGCGGGTGCCGAGTCGGGCCGAGGGACCATCGTCCAGGACGCCCAGACCGCAGCGGAGACAACAACAATGACCGTAGAGGAGATCTTGGTGGCCATGCTTGAATCCCTATGTGATTGGATCGACGAGCGTCCTGAAGCCCGCGCCAAGGGCTGGATTCCCCGGCGACCCTCGGCCGGATCCGGACATCCTCTCAGCGACATACGCGAGGTCCATGAGCCTGGGCGGAATATCCCTAGGAACGCCCTATTGTGTTGCCAGGTGGCCGACTTCTACGAATCCGTGACCAGCAAGACCGGGCTCGTCGCAGCGGTCGTCGTCCTTGTTGGGCTCGCAGCCGCCGTACAGGGACTCGCCCGACCCTGGCTCACCGACCGGCGGGAGTCGCGAGCGAAACTTCCAGGTCTCGCGATCTCGGCGCTCCAGCTTTCAGCGCTCAAGCCCTACGCCTCAATCCGCGAGCTTCGGTTCACCATCAGCAACACTGGTGGCGGCATCGGGCTCCTGACTACGTTGCAACTGCGAGTCCTTTCCCACGGCCCAAGCGAGGAGCCGCGCGAGACTGTAGTTGCAGCTCCCATCGACGTTTACGAGCACCGGGTCGAGCTGAACGTCAGCGAGGACATCTACGACATCCGGGGACGAGCATTCGGCTCTGCCGCCCCTCCGCTGAAGTACGCGGAGGGGGCCGTTGACGCCTTCGTGGTTACGCTCGTCGCGTAAGGAGCCGCAGTGGTATCTCATACGGGTGGACGCGAGCTGGTGCGACGTGAAAGCACTTGGCGAGTCCCGCTGCAGCACGTCCGACGAGGTCGTTGCGGACTTTCCGCCGTCGAAGCCGCGGTGAACGGCGCCTCGACCCGATCTCAAGCTGTCGATTCGACGGAACGCCCAAACACAACGTGAACAAAGAATACGCGGCAACGCCTCGCGGTCGCCGCGCCTTCCTACGTTCCGCGTTGACAGCCTGTCGGTGCTGGTGGAGCACCGTTTTCCGGTCAGCACGACCGTGGGTAAGGAAATCGCGGCGACGGGCAACGGTGACGACGTCACGCTTGAACTCCGGTGGGAACTTCTTCGGCATCGGAACATCCTTCCCGCCCGACCACGTCAGGCGAAAGAGATGTCAACCGAACCTGCAGCAGACCCTCCCGACCCACGTGTGAAGCAGTTCGTCACCTCCCAGGTTGGGGGCTGTGGGGCGGTCGTTAGCGGTGTGCTGCTTCAGCCGCCCCACTTCATGCCGACGAGTCCTACGACGGTCAGGGCGATGAGGCCGACCGCCGCGAAGAAGGTGACGTACGCGGCCCTGAGCGCGTTCGCTTTCCCCGAGTTGCGGTTGACGAGGGTGGTGTACACCATGACGTACTCCCTATAGGCCTCGGCTTGCACGGCAGCCTGAGTTGTCAGCGCACTCGGGTTGTCGGTGATTTCGTTGTTGCCGAACACGAACCGTCTTTGGGGGAGCAGAACGCCGAACACGATGATGCCCGCGACCACCGTGAGGACGATGGTCGTAAGGCTGAGGCCGGCCAGCCCGAAGTGTCTGGTGTCGCCGGTGAGGGTCGTTCCGAGGATGTCTTTCGCGAAGAATCCGGCGAGCGCTGTGACGAGGGCGGTGGCGGAGAGGACGGCGACGGCGCGGGTGTTGAGGTTGTTAAACCTCGCTTCCTCGTTCTTGACCGCGTCTTGGATCACCTTTGAGAGTTCGCCTACGGCCGCGGTGTCTGTCGGTAGTGCGATTGCAGCAGCTGGCACTTGCTGTGGGTTTCCGGGTTGGACCGTCATGTGCGCTCTCCCGCCAGATTTCGATGTCGTTGAAGCTGCGTACGGGCGATCATTGCCTCAACCTCGGGGCGAATCACCGTACGAACTCGGCAATTCGAATGACGTGTCATATTCAGCGGCCCACCTGTCGATCAACGAGAAACGCCGACAACGTACTCAGACTCTCGGCGGCATGTCGGAGAACTTGGGTAAACAGTAGGTGGCGCGCGCCGCCCGAAGGTTAGCGGCGCTTCCAAAATGGTCGGGCCCGGCAGGGGATGGCCGAGCGTCTTCCTCGACGCCCGAGGCGACGGCGTTGGCGGACCCGGGCCGGGGCCGAGGCTGGGGCGATATACCCCAGGCGATATCAAGCCCATGATCGGATCGCTGGTTCTGGTGGTGGCTGAGGAGACGGAATCTCGTCGCGGCCGCCGTCGAGAGATTAAGTCGCAGGTCAGCAACGTAGAGCACCTTTGGTGCTCGCCGGGGCGAGCGAAGATGGGTGTGGTGCTCGTCCGTTGTGGCCGTGAGCGGTGAGGGTCACGATGGTGGCGTGTTGTTCGTCCCGGTACGACGCCGAAGCCTCTGTAGTGCCTGTGAGCCTGTAGGTCAGCATGGTGGTGGAGGGCAGCGCGGCGGCGCCTACGCCGCATTGTGGCACTGGTGGACACAGGTGCTTCCACCACGCTTAAGACGACCAAGGGATCGCGCCGGCGTCGGATCGGCGGCTCTACAAGTGCGCTGCGGATTGCGCGACCATGGCGATGTGATCAGCGCACCTGGAGCGGCCATGCTCGACGGCAAGCTGTTCGTCAGCCGTCTGGACGGTGCCTTCCGGGGTCTGTTCGAACGCTGGTGGGACGGAGACGAGTGGATCTGGGTCGATCACGGTCGGCCCGGTGTTCCGGTCACCGGAGCGCCTGGCGCGGCGATGCTGAACGAGAAGTTGTTCGTGGTCGTGGACGACGGCCGGCTGTGGGAGCTCGACTGGAGAGCCGACGTCGGGCGCTGGGCGTGGGAGGACCACGGCCGTCCGGCGAACCGACCGATCACCGCCGGCCCGGGTGCCGCGATGATGGACAGCAAGCTCTTCGTCGTGGTCGACGACGGCCGGCTGTGGGAGCTCGACTGGCGGCCCGACCTCGGGCGCTGGGCATGGGAGGACCACGGACGGCCGCCCGGGACCAACGCCAGCACAGCCCCCGGTGCTGCGATGCTGAACTCCAAGCTCTTCGTGGGTGCCTCCGACGGTCGGCTGTTCGAGCTCTTCTGGAATGGGACGGCGTGGGTGTGGGTCGACCACGGACGTCCCCCCGGCGCCAATGTGGTGACCGATCCCGGCGCGGCGATGATGGGCCAGAAGCTGTTCGTCGGCGGCTCCGACGGTCACCTGTGGGAGCGGTTCTGGAACGGCACGGCATGGGTGTGGGTCGACCATGGACGGCCGCCCGGCGCCAACGTACGGACCGCACCAGGCGCGGCGATGCAGGACCGTCGCCTGTTCGTCGGCTCCGACAACGGCAAGCTCTTCGAGCGGTTTTGGAACGGCGCGGCGTGGGTGTGGATCGATCACGGTCTGCCGCCCGGAGCCAGGGTGTCGACGTCGCCCGGCGCAGCCATGATGGACTCCAAGCTCTTTGTCGGCGCGGACAATGGCCATCTGCTCGAGCGGTTTTGGAACGGAACGGATTGGGCCTGGGTCGACCACGGGGTGCCACGGGCCGATGACGCCCAGCATGTCATTGGCGCACCGGGCACGAAGCTCACCATCGCCGTGATGGGTGACGGATTCACCGAAGATGATCTCGGCACGTACGCGAACGTCGTTGACAGCGACGTGCTCGGCGCCTTGCGGTCCGACCAGCTCGGGGCCCATCAGGCGGCTTTGCGCGTCATCCGCATCGATGTCGTGTCCGTGCAGAGCGGTGTGACCGAACGTCGATACGACGTCCACGGCACGACCGACACCTCCGATGACACCATCACCTCGGAGAACTTCCACCTCTCGCGCCTGGGACTGATCGCGACTGGCGAGTGGAGCCACTGCTGGTTCGAGCGATCCCCGTTCACCGACGCGAGAGTCGCCAAGCTCCGCAGACGCTTCGCCCCCGATGCCGATCATGTCATCGTCATGCTGAACACCGACACGTTCGGCGGCTGCAGCTCGGTCGGACCGGGTGTGGCCTTCTTTAGTCGGTCGGCCGGGCGGAGTACGATAGCCCACGAGCTCGGCCACAACCTGTTCGGTCTCGACGACGAGTACACCAACGACGATCGCACGTTCACCGGGACGAGCACCAAGCCGAACACCTCGGAGCGGCCGGGGGACTGGTCGGCGCTGAAGTGGTCTGCTCTCGTCACTCCGGGAGCTCCGCTGCCCACCGACCCCGCGGCCCTGCCGGGAAGATGGAACCGTCGTACGAGCGTCGGCGCCTTCGAAGGGGCTGGTGGGTCGTTCACGATTGGGTTGTTCCGGCCGGTGCTCGAATGCCGGATGAACCAGAACGATCCTCCGTGGTGCCCGGTGTGCGGCCAGGCCATTGCGACCGACTTGGCGGTGTTCGAGTGAGCCCGAACGGGGCGTGGCGAGGCGACCGTCACCTCCGCGTCGGACTCGAGATCGGAGCGCGGGCGAGTTCGGCGAAGGTGGTGTCAGTCTGGCTCGTCGATGGGCCCGCCGTGCAGCGACCCAACCTCCCACACAGCCACATCGCCACCATCGACATCGACAACCACAACGTCATGGTCCAGTCGTTCGAAGACCCGCGGCTCATGCGTGCCGCCGCCGCTCAGCCTGCCGGCAGCCACCACTTCGGCCTGGCCGATCGCGGCACGGTCATCGTTGACGTTCCCATCGACGACGCCGTCGGGCTCAGCAACGTCGTGATCCGAGTCGCCGACATGGCCGGTGTTCGCGACCGACCGGTCGAACCGGATGCCCTGGCTGCACTCGCCGATTCCGGCTCGAAAGGAGTACGGGTGCTCGCCAACGTCACGACCGCGAACTTGGTGTCCCATCCGGACTGGGCCGCCGTGGCCGCCGAGGTCGGCGTGGCGGCCGACCTGCCGGGCGGCTTCGAGATCTATGTCGACCGGGCCGGGAAGTACCGATGGCGCCTACGTCGGCCCGACGGGCAGATCGTGGCAGACAGCGGGCAGGGATACGCCGAACGCTCCCAGTGCGAGGCTGACCTTCGTTGGATCCGTACCGTGGGTGTGCAGTCGCCACTGCGCTCCCTCGACCTGCCCTAGAGGTCTCTGGCCGGCGAAGCCGGTGTAGTGGGCTGCAGCGGGTTCGATTGACGCGCCTAGAGCACGACCTGCTGGAGGCTGCGGTACGAGGTGACACAGGTCGGCACGGTGACCGTGGGTTCGGAGAACGCGACAGCGCTTCCCCGTTGCCCCGCCTCGCCCACGTTCGTGGTCTGGCGAGAGTTTGCTCTGGTAGGGCGCGCTTCTCTCGATGGCCGGAAGGTGAGTAAGGAGATCGCGGCGACGGGCGCTCGCTGCCGATTCGAACCAACGTGGTGCGTAGCCAGCCGGCGGGCGGATAGTCAGGGAAGGATCCGGGGAGCACCGAGGGCCGCCAGGACGATGATTGGGGGAAGCGCTGTTGGGCCGTGTCGCCGGAGGGCAAGACCACGATCGAGTCTCCGGCAACCACAGCCTCGCCACAGCCGACGCGATCAGCCAACGCAACAGTGCCGATAGGTCCGATCATCTCGCCGAGTTGGTCGAACGCAAGTACCCAGCCGCTCGACGTCCCCCTCGGATCCGAAGCGCCGCTTTCCTGGGGATGAACTCACGCACGAGGTCGATCGGCAGGGCCCGCTCAACGGAGCCAAGCAGCATCCAGAGCCGCAGGCTTGTCGAGCGGTGATGGTCGTTGTCTGAGCCGCTTAAAGGGCAGGAGCAACATCACGCAGTGAATTCTCGTACCATCGGGGCCACGAGCTGGCTGATACGGAGGCATGCCAATGCCCATTTCTCTAGCGGAGACCCAGGGGGTAATCGAGGCGACTAGCGGTCTCACTCGTCTGCTGCTGCTTGACGATGTCTGGACCGCGGCGGCGACCTCCGGCGTGCCGTCGGGCGGATCAGTGGATCCAAACGCTTGGATCAACGAACTCTCCGGCATCGTCGAGGAAATGCACGACCTTCTCAAGCGGGGAGGGGACCACGGCAACTACATCGCCTCGCTCGCGGAACAGCACCTCGAAGAAGCCGACGACGCTCTGAGCGCGATGCTATGGGCGGAGTTCTTGCAGCCAGCGGACCGCGACGATCTCCGGTGGTTTGCAGCGCGACATGGCGGTGTCTCTGAGATGGCCTCCGCCCTGGCCCTTGTGTCGGTCGACGAGGAACACAGTGCCCTCGACCAGCAGCTCGCGATCCTGCGAGGCGGAGGCTCCGTTGTCGGAGATCTTTCGAAGAAGTTCCGTTGCGGCACGGCGCAGGGATTGGTCGCAAGCGGCGCCATCCTCGCGGCAGGTGGTCCAGCGGCCGGCATTGCTGCGGCAACAGGAGTGGTCATGGGGGTGGCGGTGGCAGCGACAGGCGGGTTGGCAGGAGTCGCGGTGGTTCTCTCCCGCGTCTTTGGTGGGCACGCCGTTACAAGTGTTGACAGCCGCACTCCAGCAGGGTCCTCCTCAGCGGCTCGAAAGCACGCAGGCTGCGCTTGCCAAACGGATCGGCGACCTGGCTGGCGTCGGGGAGCATCGTGTCGAACGCGAGGCGCCACGGACCCGACAGGTCCAGCACCGCCCAGCAGATCGCGTCGAGCCAGTCCCGGGGGTGTTCGGCGAGCCAGTCGCACAGCCCGACCGAGGAGCGTCCTTCGATCACGTCGAGGAGCTGCCCGGTGCCCACGTCGACGATCGAGGTCGACCACGCCTGAGTCCGCCATCGCCCGAGCCGGGCGAACAGCACCTCATCGACGCCGAGTGCTTCGACGGCGCCGACACGGGTGCTATCGGCGTCGAGCAGGGCGGAGCCATACGCGATCACGGCGTCGTTGATGGCGTGCCAGCTGGCGCCGAGCTCGGCGGCGACGTCGGAGACGGCTCGACCGGAGCGGCCGACCTGCAGCAGACCCCCCCTGCTCTCGGGGTGTTGCAGGGAGTTGCGCACGGCGTTGACGGCTCGGAGCGTCGCGATGGCTTGTGTGGCGAGGTCAAGGTCGGCGTCACCCAGTTCGCGCTTGAGGGCAGCCTCAAGTCGGTTGAGTGGTCGGTTTCTGTCTCCGGACTGAAGCTCGGCAAGTTCGTCGGCATCGATCTCGTCGTCTTGAATCGCGATCGAGCCCAACAGGCTGGCGATGGTGGACAGTTGCGACATGAAGTCAGTCGGCGTGCTGCAGTCGTTGCTGAGCGCGGCGAGCGTCGCGAGTTGTGTGGGGTCGAACAGTCGTCGGCGTTTGGCGAGTCGCCACGACCTGGTTGAGGCGGTCTACCTCGTCGAGGGCTGCGTTCGGGTCAGTCAGCGTGTCGATCGACGATGCGACTTCGGGCACGCGCACTTCTGCGCATGCGTGGCCGTCATCCCCGACGTGGCAGAGGTGTGGCTCACCAGCGCCCGGCAGTCCGAGATCGCAGATTGCAGACGCGACAACCTGTGGCTCCGTCTCGAGGACTTGAGGGTGCATGAGCAAAGAGCATCGGGTTGGGCTGTCCGGCATGCTGCACGTGTTGCAGATTGCCGACGTGGTGTCGCTGTCGTAGCGAGTAGGCGACGGGGGCTCGACCCGCTCAGAGTTGGCGACGAAGTTCGGGACGATGTAGGGGTTGGTGAAGGTCCTCGTGCAGACAGGGCCAACGGGGGTCGTCCGTCGGAAGTCGCACGCTCGAACCTCCGCGGCGGCGAGCAACTCGCTGACCATCGATCGGTCGAACACCAGGGTTGTGTCTTCCCGTGCGCCAGCCTCGATGTGGGCAACTGCCGCTCGGACCAGGAGGACTTCAAGCCCAGCCTTCAGGCGAGGGTCGTGCTCTTCCTTCGAAACGCGGCAGGAGGTTGTTGCCCGTCAGGTCCTCGACGGCCAGGACGAGCACGCTCTCGTCCCCGGTCGGCGAAACGAGAGGCACGTGGACGCGGACCGGGACGACGTTGGCCAGCACGGTCCGCGAGCCCATCCACTCAAACCGCATGTGTCCGATAGTCCAGTGCGCCACGGCGTCGAACGTACCTCGCGGTCGTCGCCTGAACGCAGCGAAAACGCTCAGGTTGACGGCGCGCGGTCCCGCTTAGGCGTGCGTCGGGCTGCCGGGCTCTGCGGGGCTATTCGTCCCGGTCGTGAAGCCAGGGAACGTATCGGTCCGGGTGAGCGTCGCGGGATCTGTTGGGCCACGCCCGGCTGATCAATGCGAGCAAAGAGTTCGTAGACGTCGCAGGCCTCACCGAGCGGACATTGCAGTTCTCGCTCGTTGCTCGAATCGGTCAGGCGGCCGGGGCAGTTCACGTGGTCACGATACCGACGTGATGACGGAGGGGGAGGGAGATGACCCTCTGGCCTTCGATCGGACGACCGGTGAGACCTGTGCGACGATCGACGGCGCGCCCATCTCGCCTGGGTGGCCTGAGCCGTCCCGGGTCTCGTGCAGTGCTGGGAACCCGCGCTTCGCCTAGCGCTGCCTATCAATTAATTCAATCATGCCTGCGGCCAGTTTCACAGACTGCTCATCCGCATTCGGCAACTGTTTCACCATCTCGAGACACCTCTTCGCCTCAGCGAGATGTCCCTGGTCTGCCAGTTCCACTGCCAGCTTGATCCAGGTCTCGGGCTCAGTCGCATCCGCTCTTTCAAGGCTTTGGATCTTGCGCCTGTCCGCCATGTCATTCGCCGTAAATGGCTTCTGGCCAGAGATATTCGTAGTTTGGCCGCAAGTGGGACAAGTCGGGAGGTAGCCCTCAGTGTGTGGCATGAAGGCTTGGCCACAGTGCGTGCATCAATAGTAGCACGGTAGCGCTTGAGAGGTCCGTATCCCCCTGCGATATGTGACAACAAGCCACCCAACTACCAGCAGAATCAGCAGAGCTCCCCCAACGACAATCCATGTCAACACATATCTCTTCTCCTTGAACCGCCCCGGGTCTCGTGGAGGCTCTGGTCTGCCGGGGGTTCCGTGGAGTCGGGTAGCTGGAGTGTGATGCTGCTGTCCTGAAGGAGGACAGCATGGGAAAGCGCGGGTATCCGCCGGAGTTTCGGCGTCGGGTTCTCGATCTGATCGAGGCGGGACGCAAGGTTGGCGAGGTCGCATCGGATCTCGGGATCAGTGGCCAGACTGTCTACAACTGGCGCCGGCAGGACCGCATCGACCGGGGGCTCGAAGCGGGGTTGTCGTCGATGGAGAAGGCCGAGCTCGTCGCCGCACGCAAGCGGATTAGAGACCTCGAGGCGGAGCTGGCTGTGCATCGCCGGGCCACCGAGTTGCTCAAGGGTGGGACCGACCCAAAAGGCGGTTCGCGGCCATCGAGGTGATGGTCGCCGAGAGCCTCCCCGCGCAGCTTGCGTGCCGAGTCCTCGACGTGTCCGAGTCCGGCTTCTACGCCTGGCGTTCCCGGCCGCCGTCGGAGCGATCGATCCGCCACGCGTGGCTCACCGACCTCATCCGTCAGATCCACGCCGCCTCCCGCGGCACCTACGGTGCCGTCGGGTCCACGCCGAGCTCACGCTCGGTCACGGGCTCGTCGTCGGCGCAGAAGCGGTGGAGATGCTGATGCGTCGGGCCGGACTGCAGGGCCTCCCCGGCGACCGCGCCTACCGGCGCATCCCGAACCAGCCCACTGCCGGCGATCTCGTCGACGGCGACTTCCTCGCAGCGAGCCGGACCGGCTGTGGGTTACCGACATCACCGAGCACCCCACCCGCGAGGGCAAGGTGTACTGCGCGGTCGTGCTCGACGTGTACTCCCGGCGCGTGGTCGGCTGGTCGATCGACTCGACACCAGACCTCGACGCTCGTCACCAACGCGCTCGGCATGGCCATCGACAACCGCAACCGCGACCGGCGCGACCTGATCCACTCCGACCACGGCACCCAGTTCACGTCCTGGGCGTTCACACGCCGCGCGCACGACTCGGGTCTGCTGCCGTCGATGGGGTCGATCGGCGACTGCTTCGACAACGCCGTCATCGAGTCGTTCTGGAGCCGCATGCAGGTCGAGCTCCTCGACCGGCAAGCTGGCGGACCCGCATCGAGCTCGCCAACGCGATCTTCGACTACCTCGAGGTCTTCCACAACCGCCAACGCCGTCACTCGGCTCTCGGCATGCTCTCACCCGATCGAGTTCGAAGCAATTCACACCCCCCAGACAGCGGCATGAATCCAGCCAGCCGACTCCACCAAACCCAGGGCACCCCAGAGCCTCCACCAGACCCGGGGCGATTCAGCGAGGCGATTGCGAATTGCTCGCTGATCGCACAGCTGGCCGCGAACCCGGAAGGTCCCAGACAGGAACGACGTTCGAGCGTGGTACGAGACCTATTTCGACGTGCTGATGAACATCGGCTGGGCCGTCGAAGAGCGCGGCCTTCTCAGAGTATCGCCAGACCGGTCAGCTTTTCGAGGCGCACACGGCAATCCTGGGCGTGGCCGCCGTCCTGCTTGGGCCGGCCACGACCGTGTCCGTGCGACTGGAATCCACACTGAACTCCATGAAGAAAATGTCGGACGGCCACTGGATGACGATCTTTCGCAGGGAGAGCCAAAAGGACCCGGCGGACTGGGCGTTTCCAGTTTTCGGTCGTGGAGCCGAGATCAAACACCGGACCGAGGCTCACGCTGATGTCATTCGAGCTCGATGCCGACAGTCTTCTGACCCAGGTGCTCTTCTTCAAGTTCCGCTCCGCCGACGTAACGCTGCGCCACGCCTCTGGCGTGTTCACTATCAATGAAGGCTTGCTGCCTGAACGTTCACCCCCAAATCGCCAAACGTGTCGCCGTGTATCAGCAGATGTTCGTCGACGCCCTGCCAATCTAATATCTGGACAGCGCTCTTGTGGAGGCCGGCATGCCGGCCAGTTGATCCTTGGTTACTCCTGCGATCTTCTCGGCAGTCTCTGCCCGGTCGCCTGCGCCACTGGACGTTCGAACGCATTGAAGACACCACCGTGGAGCGCATCGGCGGATGCGGAAGGCGCCACATCGAGGCTCGGTTTGAGTCGCGGTTTCGACGGCAACCGTGCGGCGGTCGCTAGTCGGATGCTTCCACGCGAGCGTCGGCTCACAGGTACGTGTAGGTGAAGATGCAGTCCTGGCCGAGCGAGAGCCACGACGTCGCTACCATGACTGGAGCCGGTGCCGAGTCGTCGTAGGACAAGAAGTGCCCTGTGCTCGCCCTGAATGCCACCTGGTTGTTGCCCAGGCTGATCAGGTCCAGCGCCTCGTTCGAGCCAGCCGATGCGCCATCGGCGCGGACCGCTCCGCCCCCGCCGCCCTGGGGGGACAGGTACTGGCCGTTGGCGGCTCGCAATGCGACCTTGCCGACATAGAGGTCGTTGAGGACCATCGGCTCCCACGGCCCAATGGAGGGTCCGTTGACGATCACTTCGCCTCCGCCTCCGCCCTGAGGCGAGACGTACGGTCCGTTCGACCCTCGCAGCGGTGATCGGCACCGTGTTCACCGAACCCTTGAGATGTCAGGCACCTGGTCGAGCCGGACGAACGAATAGCCGTACTGCACCAGCTCGGGGATCAGGATCTGGATCATCTCGAGGGTGCGGTTGCCTTCCTTCACCACGGCCATGTCGGCGGTGCAGTCGTGCATCAGCAGGACGCCTTGCCCGCCTGCTTCGATCTTCTGGAGGTAGTTGTCGGCACAGTCGCGCAGGGGGCTCCGTGCTGCATCCAGTAGTCCCAGTCGCCGCCGTCGATGTCCCACAGCACCGGTCCCACATGGCTCAGCGAGACCGAGAGGTTCGAGTTGAGCGCTCCGGACACGGCCGGGCTCCAAGAGCCGTACGGTGGACGGACGAACACGACCGGCGAGTCGATCCAGTTCCGGATGATCCCGTCGGCCCGTGACACCTGCAGCACCGGGTCGCCGCCGAGGCCGTAGTAGTCGACCAAGTTGGGATGGTCGTAGGTGTGGTTGCCGATCAGGTGGCCGAGGCTCTCAACGTGAGAGAGCACGTCGGGCAGGTCGGACGCGAACTTGCCGACCATGAAAAACGTTGCGGCGATAGCTTGGGTTATTGAGGTACTCGGCCACTTGCAGCGTGCGCGGGCCCGCACCTGGGCCGGTCGTCTCGCCGGGACCGTCGTCGAACGTGAGGCACAACGTCTTGGCCGGAAGCGACAGGCCCGACAGACCCGAATCGTCATACATGGAGCCCTCTTCTCTCGCCTTGAAGGTGTGATGAACGCCGCTTCTCGCCTGCTACCTGATTGCCGGCGGTTGTCCAGGCGGCGGTCGACACGGAGGACTTTGACCTGAGCCGACCAAGCGTCCTATGGCCATACCGGAGGCCGTACGGCTCCTGCGGGCGTCTAGCTGGGTGTGCCGCACGGGACGTGTGTTGGTCAGGGGACCGCTGCCGGCTCCACCCGTCGGAGCCAGGCGTGGGGTCGATGAAATCCGGCCGCGTGAACCACACGTTGGGCATTGCGCCCTCCCGTCACGAGAAGCTCACGCAATCGTGCCACGGAAGCCTCACGGTGAGAAGGGTCGGATCTGGGGTGGCCATGGCAGTCAGCCGAGCGCGGGCCGCACGATTCTTCGTGCTCCCACTCCACATGTCCATGCGATGTGTTCGCGGCAGGGCCTCTGTCGACAAGACCACCCAACGGAGGCGCTCCGGGCGTTTGAAGCGCCACATCAGCAACGCGGTCCACCGCCAGCTCCTCGCAGAGCCCACCGTCGCTGCCGGTCCGCCCCCGGGGGCCCGGGAGGACAACTGGAAGCGACGACAAGCGAGCGCGGCCGGCCTCTCATTCCTGCAACCGGCTCTTCGGCCCCTGGACCGCAGCGGCGAAGTCATCCCAGCGCAGCGGGCTTCGGCGAGCATCACAGGGTGGGTTCGAAACCGATGCCGTGGCCCGCTGCCGCGATCTCCTGACCGACAATCCGCGAGTCGCTCGACACCCCTCCCACCAGCAACTTCACCCTGCCCGCCTCCATCGTTGGCAAGGCGCCGCAACCGCGAAGCGCTGCCGCGTCGATTCATGCTCACCCTTCCAACCCCTCTGACCTGCGACGATGCCCGACCAACGCCCCGATCCCGCCCAGCTACGCCGCCTCTGCGTGGATTCGCCCGATGGCTGGGTTGTTGCCTGCATTGGTGAACCACAGTGCGCCGTCGGGGCCGGCCGTGATGTCGGAGGGAAAGCTCATCGTTGGGTCAGAGAAGTTGGTGACCCCACCCGATGTCGTGATTCTGCCGATCGACCCGGTGAATTCGTTCACGAACCACAGCGCGCGCATACCGCACCCTGCAGCGATGTTGGTCGGACCGCTGATGCTGGGAGCGGTGAACGTCGAGATGACGCCTGCTGGCGTGATCCTGCCGATGGATGTCCCACCGATCCCGCCCTGATACCCCTTGCTCGTGAACCTTTTGGTTGTTGTCGAACGGCAGGGTGAGGTGGCGGGTGTAGGGCGAGGAACAGGTGGCGGTGCTCGCCGAGTGCGACGGCGAGGAGCCGTGCGTCTTTGTTCGTTCCGTACAGCTGGGTGCCCGCGACCGGGGGCGGGGCTGCGGTGGGCCGCCCGTTGGCAGAGGTCGTCCCATCGTTTGCGGATCCGGCGCTGCTGGTAGACGGTCAGCGCCGCCTTGTCGTCGGCGCGGGCGGCATCGACGCGGCACTTGGTGTCGACGATGAGCTCGATGAAGCCTCTCGCCCAGTCCTGGTGGCGGTGGTTGCCGGCCAGTTCGTTGAGCGACCGCAGGATGTGGGCGTTGCACGGCACGTGGCCGCTGCCGTAGTTGAAGTACATGGCGAGCCGGTCATGGACGATCGTGCCGGTGTAGTTCCCGAGCGGTCCGGCCTCGACGGTCTTGCGGTCGTGTCGGCCAACGTGGAGCAACGTCAGCAGCGCCGTGGCGCACACATGCACCCACAGGGCCTTCTTGCCCGAGCGCACCGATGTCTCATCGGCGTGTACCGACCGGCGCCGCCGCGAGCTGATCGGCCACGACGGCAAGGAACCCGACGAGCGCGTCGGCGGCTTCGCGGCATCCAGTTGTCCAACGTCCCGGTCGACATGGCCACCCCGACAGATCGGCCAGCGCCATGGCGCAGCGTTCACGCGGGAGGTGCTGGGCGCACATCAGGTAGAGGGCGTGGGCTTTGATCGACGGGCCGTAGCACGCCGGGGCTGTGGCTTCGGGCGGGAACACCGCGGCGGTCTCGTACCCACACGAACACCGGCGCTTCTCTCTGGCGCGACGCTCGGTCACGACCACCGTGGGGTCGGGCACGTCGAAGACCTGCCGCGAGTCGAGGACCCGACCAGCACCGCGTCGTCGAGACCACGGTCACAGCCCCGGCACCGCACCGGCCGGTGCACGACCACCACATCGGGATCCGGGACCCGCGAGAGCGTGGCCCCGGGGTGCGCCGGGCTGCTTGCCCTGCTTGCGGGCCATCGCCCGCCGAGCGGCACGGCTCGCGTTCTCTGGTCGAGCACTCTTCGCTGTGCCCGTGCCCGACGAGGGCGGCTTCGATGAGTTCGACGAGTTCCGGCCCAGCAGCTTCTCGAGATCAGCGAGCTTGCCGGCCGAAGACGGCGACTTGCTCGTTCAGCTCCTCCACCCGCGCCCGCAACGCCGTGTTCTCCGCCTCGAGCTCGGCATTACGAGCCTCGAGCTCGGCGACCCGGTCAAACGGCTCCACGCCACCGTTCTACAACTCCGCGGGCTGCGGACAGTGGCCGGCCAATCGCGTGGCTCCGGCGGAACCCACCTGACTGGTTACGGTGGGTTTGGTCAGGCTGCTTGGTTCGAGGGTGACGTGGTGGCAAGCCACATGTCACGCACTGCAACCGAATGTTTGCTGGACCGTCACCGTGCGGATAGCTACAGTATTGCGCAAGCATGCGAAGCGAGCTGAGAACTCGGTGTCGGTTTGAGGATAAGGCTGCGCGTACCGGCGACGGGAGGCCGCGATGATGCAAACGCAGCTACAGACCGGTCGACGGGATGTCGTCTGGAGAATGAGGCGACACCAATCCTCGCTCGCACTTCCTGTTGGGGACAGGGTTCCTGGCCACCACCAGCGATGTGCCGATTCCCGTTACTCGAACCATCCGGGGCCGCTGCCAGCGACAGCGTCGACCAAATAGCCTGACGCGGAACTTTCCGACGGCCAGAAACACTCTCCACGCGAACGAGGCTCTTGAGCAGGGTGACATGCTGCGTCTGTCGCCGGCGGCGCCGGAGTTTGACGTTCGCGTTGCAAGGTGACGGGAACCTCGTTCTGTACAGCGGCACTGTCGCCGCGGTGGGCGACTAACACGGCTGGCAGTCGGGTGGGTCGGGCTATCATGCAAACTGATGGAAACTTTGTGCTGTATGACGACAGTGGATCGAAGGCGCTCTGGTCCTCTGAACACGGTAGGCGTCCCTGACCCCTATTTGATTCTGCAAGACGATGGCAACGTCGTCATCTATGACGGCGCGAATCACCCCCACTGGGCCACCAACACCGTCCTGCCACAACCGGTTCGCCCGTCGTCGGCACAGCTTCAATGGCGTTGGTGCCACAATTGCCAGGGCGTGTTCTTCGCCGGCCATTCCACCGCCGGCCTCTGTCCGAACGGCGGCCCGCATGACGGAAGCCAGAGTGGGCACTACGCCATGGCGTTTGGCGACGTGCAGGAGGGCGTACAGGACCAGTGGCGTTGGTGCTACCGGTGCGAAGGACTCTTCTACACCGGCGAGGCCGCCGATCGCCCCTGCCCCGCCGGTGGCGAGCACGACGGAATCCAACAGCGGTCGACTACGCGGCGCTCCTTGGCGACGCACCCGGAGCGCAAGCCGGCTGGCGGCGCTGCTCTCGAGATGTCAGGGTTTCGTCTTCGCCGGCAATCCAGACGCTGGCGCCTGCCCGGCCGGCGGCAAGCACGACTCTACGGCGAGCAGACCGTACAGCCTGGGCTGGGGGAGGGGGCAGTCGGCATTCGATCCGACGGTCGACTCGCTTCGGTTCGACAACAACTTCACGAATGACGCACTCCCTGCACTCGACGTCCGGAACGTACGGACTGTGTGGAGGGTGGTCGTATGCCGCACTTGACTACTTCTTCTCCCAGGTGCCCGTACCGAACCAGACGTTTCGGCCCGCCAACGGCACCGCATTGCACGGCTACCTCTACCAGCGTTGCGTCGATCAGATCACAGGCAATCTCGACAAGTGGGCCGAAATCGGCTTCAACCCCGGAGGAGCTCGCAACACTGAGTTCTTCAACTGGGGCCTATCCGCTGCTCCCGGCGGCCGGATCGACGAGCTGAAGCAATACCTCGACAACCGAGTGCCCGTGCCCATCGGACTGCAGGGCGACGGCTCGACCGGCAACCACGTGGTCGTCGCCATCGGCTACGACATGGGCCGCTATGCCGGCGACCTGGGCAACTTCAAGGAGGACTTCAAGATCCTCGTGTGCGACCCGAACGCGCCGACGCGCACACGAACGTTGATACCCGACGTCGCGAACGAGCTCTATCGATTCGACGACGGCGGCGGGGAGGGTTGGCGGACCTACTTCGTTGACCGCAAATACAGCACCCACCAGCCGCCGGCTTCGTCCTCCTCCCGGCCTATCCGGCCGACGGCCTCGCCCACGAACTCATTCTCGACTTTCTTACCGGCGGCGACGACCTACGGGGTGGCAGCGACAACCTCAACCTGGTCGTCAACGTGCTCGACGGCTCACAGCAAACCTACCCCAACATCAACCTCAGTCAACGGTGGGTGAACGGCGACGACGAGTGCGCCGAGGTCGTGCTCTCGACACCAATCGCACCCGATCAGATGAAGAGCATCGTCATCAGCGACACGTTCGGCGGAGGACTCTTCGGAGACAACTGGGACATGACGTCCGTCGTCTTACGACCGCTTGTGGACGGTGGCCTCGGATCAGCTCGGCCAGGCCGGACCGAAACGGTTCACGGGAGACGACAGAGCCTTTGTATCCCGCTCAACACGATCCCCGTGCCGACAGGAACGGTCGACAAACTGATCCTCACCTTTCACACCGGCGGCGACGACCTCCGAGGGGGCAACGACAACGTCGACGTCATTGTCCTGTTCGATGACGGCGGATCGCAGTCGCTGCCCAACGCCAACGCCAGCCAGAACTGGGGTAACAACACCGACCACCAAGTCGGACTCGATCTCAACCGTGCCGTCGACCCGAAGACCATCCACGAGATCGACCTCCGAACCACCTTTAGCGGAGGCATCGGCGGCGACAACTGGAACATGGACGCCCTCACGGTCCGCGCGACAGGCAATGGTATCGACGAGACTCTGGTAACAGCCGGCCCCAAACGATTCACCGGCGACGACAAAACACTCGCCATCCCCGTGCCCTAGCGGAGAGTGCGGGTCATCGTCGTGACTCGTACGGCATCGACTACTCAACTGCTCCTGCAACGGTGAATATCGGGGATAATTGGCTCTTCGCGTCTGAGTGGGGAGTGAGGTAGGCGGGGGCATCCGCCAAGCAGGGGCAGGGGTCCCGCCATCGTCACAGCTGTCTGACGGCAGCAACGACGAGGAGACCCCTGCGTGAGCGACGGTAACGGTCTGGCTGAGGCGATGTTGGGACTCGATGGGTTCCGGGTTCTCACGGTGATCGAGAGACCCGATGAGCTGGTGATCAGGATCGAGACGACGGCCACGCTGGTCGGCTGCGGGGTCCGGGCCGAGGCCCAGGATCGGTACGGGTCGCGGTGCGGGATCTGGCCTGTTTCGGGCGGCCGGCTCGGTTGGTGTGGGTGAAGCGGCGGTGGCGGTGCCGTGAGCCGTTGTGCCGTCGCAAGACCTGGACCGAGACCTCGACCGAGCTCGACGCGCAGGTGGTGTTGACCCGTCGTGCTGGCGCCGAGGCGTGCCGCCAGGTCGGCGAGTTGGCCCGGCCGGTGTCCAAAGTGGCTCTTCGGATTTCAGCGGGGTGTGATGGTGGCGAGTAGGTCCCAGTTGGGTCGGCCGGCGTAGAGCAGGACGCGGATCCGGTAGTTCCGGAAGCGGCGTGAACCCGAACGCGACCCGCTTGACCCGCTTGATCAGGTTGTTGGCCGCTTCGGTCGGCCCGTTGCGTCACGTGGGCGCGGTGCCAGGCGGCGATCTGGTCCCGCCAGCGGATCAGGGTGCGGCCGAGCGGACGGACCTCGAGCGGGCAGGACTCGTCTTGGAGGTCGTGGCCGAGCCGGTCGACGAACTGCGACGGCGAGGTCGGGGTCGGTGTGGTCGTAGATGCTGGCGGACGACTTCCTTCGCGTGCCAGGTCAGTGCGGACCTCACCGCGGGGGTCGCCGGCGTCGAGCAGCCCGAGCAGCTTGGTGCGGCCGTTGGTCGTCGAGACGTTCATCGGCCTTGGTCAACAGCCGCCGGCAGCGGTAGAGCGGATCGTCCTTGCGGCCTCGATGACCGATCGTCTCGTTCTGGACCCGGCGGCGGCACTCGTCGAGCTTCGGTGTTGGCCAGCTTCACGACATGGAACGGGTCGGCGACCTGGGTGGCGTCGGGGAGCATCGTGTCGAACACCGTCCGATACGGGCCCGACAGATCCAACGTGGCCCACTCGATCCTCGCTCGCCACTCGTCGCTGCGGGCGGCGAGCCAGCGGCACGGCTCGACGAGTCGCGACCAGGGACGACGTCGAGGAGCTGGCCGGCGCGCGACGTCGACGATCGAGGTCGACCACCACTGGCGTGCGCCACGGGCCCGATCCGGGCGAACAGGGTCTCGTCCAACCCGAACGCGGTGCGGTTCACCGATCCGGTCGGGGTCATCGACCAGCGGCGGTGCCGTAGGCGATCACGGCGTCGTTGACGGTGTGCCAGTCACAGCCCAGCTCGACGGCGACCTCGTTGACGGTGCGGCCGTAGCGGCCGACCTGCTCGGTCACCCACCGCCCCGCCCGATCGGTCATCGCCAACCGTGGCGCGGCGATCGCCGGCTCTCGCTCGGTCCACGACCCGTCGCGCACGCCGGCGTCCGGGCACGACCAGCGGTGCTTGCGCCACACCAGCCGGGCCCGCCGGCCGAACACCGGCAGATCGACCAGCTCCACCTCCGGACGGTCCTTCACCCCCGCCCCGTCCCGCAGCCCCGACACGCCGGCCGCGGCGCGCTGGTCTCGACGTGCACCCGCAACGGCCGGCCGGGCTCGTCGTCGACACCGAGCACGTTCACGTCGGGCAGACCGACCAGCAGCGCACATGCGCGTAGGGTTCGTCTCCACAGGGGCTCTCCGGATCGGCAGGCGTAGAAACCGCCAGATTCTCAGAGCCCCTGTGCCGCGCCCGGGACCCCTACACCCCGCTCATATCCGAAGCGCCGTCAAACGTGAGCAAGGAGGACACGGCAGCCCCTTCGTCGCGTTCTTTCCTTAGCCACCCGGAATATCGAGCCGTCGCGGGCGTCCGCCTGACCCAACCTGTCACCGGATTCACGCGGCAGACCCGGGTACTTCCACCCCGTCTGGGCTCTGGGCGGTGTAGCGAGTCAGCTCTGAGGTGACGCCGACTTGTCAGTGACCGCATTGGTTATTGGGCGAAGCCTTCGCTCAGTCAGCCACGAGTCGGGGGAGCAGGGATCCTCCGACATTCCAGTCATAGGCGTAGTACTTGAAGCCGTTGGGTAGTTCGAACGTCGCTTCGACGCCACTGGTGAGCGTGGCCTGGTAGGAGAGCCCAGCCTCAAAGGACGCCCCGGGTACGTCGCTCTTCAGGCCGAGGTTCGCCTGCCAGTTGTGTGAGCGCTGCACGTTCAGCGTGTACGTTCCCTGACCCTTGCCCGCCCGAGTGAGGTCCACCTCCAGATGACCCGCAACCCCTGGGTCGAAAGGCGGAACCTCATCGACCTCGTTGATCACGCGCTTGCTGCCCTTCGAACGTCGGTGATGATCTCGGGCTTCCCGTCGTGGTCGAACAGGTGTGCCGTCACGAGGACGCTGATCAGGATGGACGACCGTTGACCCGGGTCGGTCGCCTCAAACTCGAGGCCTCGAGCGAGGGCGGTCGTGAAGCCGGCGCCGACCCCGCTGCCCACGATCTTCAGGGAGGCCCCACGCTGGCCGGTTGCCTCCTCGGTGTACTTTGCGACGACCTTGCCGCCAGCGGGTGTGACCATGAGGACAGGGATCCGGCACGGTTCGTCCTCGAACAGATCACCTACGTATCGTCTCCCCTCGAAGAAGTCCCGTATCTGCTTCAACCGGTCGTGCGGGTTGCCCATCGCGTTGGCGTCCCCTCGGCTCGAGTCCCAAGCGAGCAGGTAGTCATCGTCGTCGAGTCGGTCGTAGACCTGAGCGAGACCCGCAACGTCCTGCGTCGATCCGGGGTCGAACTCGATCGTGTCTCCTGGGGTCAATAGCATCGTCGGTCTTGCCTTCTCCTCGGGCTAACCGAGCTCGCCACGTTCCGCGGCGTTGGCTATCTGGTCTACCGCGCCACGGGCGAACGTCGTCCATAGCGAGTTCTGCAGCGCTGGTCTTGCCGCGTCGACGACGTCCGGCACGTCCCAGCCTCTCGGCCGGAGCAGGCTCCACGCTTGAGTCAGCAATGGACAGAACGGGTAGGTGCTACGGGTTTCAGTGACGGTGCGCGATGCCAGCATGGCAACGTCGAACAGATCCACGTGAAGGTCGCTCCTCATGTTGTAGAGAACGTCCGCAACCTGCCGCTCGAGTCCTGCGGCTGAATAGGCGTGCGCGGCGTACAGGCCAAGGGCGGGGTCGACCCCCTTGAGCACCCTGATCGACCTAGCTAGGTCCGTGGCCTGCTTCTTCGAGCGTAGGACCAGAGACCCGTGGTCCACTGCCATGGCGACGAGCGCACGGAGTTGATCGAGGTGCTCCCGGCGCTCGATGTAGCGACGGTAGCGGGAACCACGGTTCTCGGAAGGAATATAGGAGACGTTCGCGACACCCTGGCCCGCCACCACGACGTGGCCGATGTAGCCCTTGAGGGCGGGCAGAACGAATCCGCGTCCGTCTTGGAGCACTCCGACCACCGACGTTGCTGGTCCGGTGGGCCAGACACGAACGATGGCGACGCCTTGAGGCGGTCCGCCTTTGTGGAGCAACTCGACCCGAGCACCCTGGGAGGTACCGGTCGTGGCAACCCGCGAGACCTTCGCTCCGGCCACGGTGAAGCCGCATTCCGACTCGAACCTCGTCACGACGCGCTCCGGTATCAGGCGCTGCATTTGCCTGTAGTCCTCTGGTTCACCGAAGTCCGGCGTCGCCGGCGCCTCCGACGCGCGGATCTGTTGGACCATGTCGAGCGCGGCAGTCGCGGCGATCTCGCTCGCTCGAGCGTGGCGAGGCCTGGGACGCTTGGCGCCCCGTCGTCGAGCCACCCGCCCGATGAAGACGCCGTCGTCAGACGGGACGCTGATGTCGAGTTGCTGGGAGAGCGTCGGGTTGACCTGGGCGAGGAGGTCGTCGACCTTGGGTTGGAGGAACGCCTCGAGTCGCCGGTTTGGGACCACTTGGATCGGGCCCTCGTTATCGGTTACCTCGAGGATCATGTCGGGTGTTGCTTCCCGGTAAGCCGCCCTCAGTGCACCAGTCAGAACGCTCACCCATTCGGTCGACCCTCCAGGCTTGCTGAGCTTGACCTCGAAGGCGCTTTGCGACTCGCTCGTGGCTTTGAAGTAGTCGACCTTGGTGATCCGACGGGTCCGGCTCAGGTTCGGAAACGCATCGATGCCCTCGACGCGCTGTCCTTGGTCAGTGTCGGGAATCGACCGACAGGCGTCAGAGATGAAGACCACGGTCTTGATGCCCGAGTAGCGAGCCAGATCTATCGCGCCGTTGAGGTTGATCGCGTCGCTGCCCCGTTCGGGAGCTTCGCTCAACAGCCAACGGTCGTTGCGGGCCTGCCAGTATCCGTGACCGGCGAAATACACGACGAGCAGCTCGAATCTCTCAGGACCTGTCACGAACCCCCTCAGGGCTTCCTCCACTTGATAGGAGTGCACGGGGTGGGACTTGTCAGTCAGCAACTTGACCTCGAAGCCCTGGCGACGGAGCCATGCAGCGAACGCAGCCGCCCCGGGCGCCGGAGACATCAGGTTCGGGTGATCACCCGTCTTGCCGACGCCGATCACAACGGCCGCCTTCATTCCCATCTTTGTCCCTCGCTGATCGCTCTGAAGGGTGCTTGCATGGTGGCACACCGCGAGCGACTCGTGCTGAAGTCGACGTAGAGCCGTCGCATGAGGTCGATGTCGGTCGTGGGCATACGTGCAGGTCAAAGGTGAGTAGGGAGAACGCGGCAGCCCTTCGCCACCGCTGCTGCTGACGACGTTCGATGTCGACCGGTCGGCAGGGGCCCGGCGAACCCAACCTGACACCGGATCGTGCAGACGTCGCAAACGCCGACTGCGTGACGTTCCGCGATCGGCCGGAGAGTTCACCTCGAGCAGTGCTCATCAATTGCGCGAGCCCGCCTGGATCATGATCCGCGATTCTCAGCGCAGCGACTGGACAGGGTCGACCCAGATGAAGCGGGACACGAGCGAGCAGCACCGCTCCTCCCCCGAGGCTGGGCGACCGAGTTACGCTGGCGACCCACGACTGGGAGCGGTCCCTATGGCCCGCAACGAGAAGACCCCCGCAAGGTCCAGCTTCTACACGGGTGTCGGCGTCGGGATCGGCGCAGGCGTCGGACTAGGAGACTGTTGAAGAATCCTGCCAGTGGTGCTCGCGTTCTTCGTGGGGATCGAAAAGAATGGTGGGATGCAAGGTCGTAGCGATCCTGACCGGGAGCTGTTGGACGCGGCGGCGTTGTGCCGCCACCTCGTAGCGGATGACTCGGTCCACGCGTTCTTGGCTGATCACCGCCAGCAGCTGTTCCCGGATGAGATGTTCGAGGACCTGTTCACCTCGGGGCGGGGCCGGCCGTCGGTGCCTGGTGATGTGATCGCGACGGTGATGGTCCTGCAGTCGCTCGAGGGGTTGTCGGACCGTGACGCGGCCAGAGCGCTGCGAACCGATATCGGGTGGAAGGTCGCGGCTGGGCTTGCGCTCGACGACGAGGGCATCAACTACTCGGTGCTCACGTATTGGCGGACCCGACTGCGTCAGTCCGAGCGTCCGGAGCGGATCTTCGACGCGGTCCGTGACGTCGTCGAGGCGACCGGGGTGTTGAAGGGCAAGAAGCGGCGGGCGTTGGACTCGACGCTGCTCGATGACGCGGTCGCGACCCAAGACACCGTCACCCAACTGGTCTCGGCGATCCGTCGGGTCCGCCGGCTCGTTCCCGAGGCCGCCGCGGTCACCGTGACCGCTCATGATTACGACGCGTCGGGCAAGCCGGTGTGCGCGTGGGACGACCCCGACGCCAAGACGGCGCTGATCACGGGGCTGGTCAACGACGCCCGGGCGATCATCGATGCCGTCGACGGGCTCGGGTTGACTGCCGAACAAGCCGACGCGGTTGGCCTGTTGGCGTTGGTCGCCGGCCAAGACGTCGAACCCGGTGACGGCGAGGGCACATGGCGGATCGCTCGGCGGGTCGCCCCGGACCGGGTGATCTCGACGGTCGATCCCGATGCCCGTCACATGCACAAGTCCGTCAGCGAGTACCGCGACGGGTTCAAAGCCCACGTCGCGATCGAGCCCGAGACCGGGATCTTCACCGCGTGCGCGCTCACCCCGGCCAACACCGCCGACGGGCCCACCGGGGTCGGCCTGCTCGACGGCGAGAAGCGCGGACTGCAGGTCCTGGCCGATTCCGCCTATGGCTCCGGTGAGGTCCGCGTCGAGCTCCGACGCCGCCGACACCGCGCCGCGATCAAGGCGATGCCGTTGCGGCGCGCCGTCCCGGGCGGGTTCGACCGCGACGACTTCATCATCGATCACCGGGCCCGCACCGCGACCTGCCCCGCCGGCCACGTCGTGCCCATCGCTCCCAAAGGCGGCGCCACGTTCGGGTCACGCTGCAACGGCTGTTCGCTTCGCGAACGCTGCACCACCAACAAGTCCGGGCGCACCCTCCATGTCCGCGAGCACGACGCCGCTCTCGTCGAAGCCCGCCGGGCGTGGCGCGACGGTGACTTCGCGGATGACTACCGCCAATGGCGCCCGATGGTCGAACGATCCATCGCCTGGCTCGTCGCTCGAGGCCACCGCCGCGTCCGCTACCGCGGCATCGACCGCAACCAACTCGGCCTCGCTCACCGCGTCGCCGCACTCAACCTGCGCCGCCTCGTGAACCTCGGCCTCGACCACAACGGCCACCGCTGGACCCTGGCCTGAGCGCGGGCCCGTGACGGCAAAGAAAGGACGACATCTACGCGCTTCAAACCCAAACCAGGGTGACCGGCTCACACCTTTCGAACACCGGCTCGTCGGCTCGGCCACTCCCCGGACCCGACCCCAGCCTAAGAACGCGGCTGAGATGCGCCTTGTTCAACAGTCTCCTAGTCGCCGGCGTTCTCATCGGCGGTGGAGCCATCGCACTCGGTATGGCGGTGGGTGCGGGCGTCGGTGTCGCTATCGGGGCCGCAATGGATGCACGAGCGAGGAACCGGCCCACTTAGCTCAGTTGCTGCTGGATCGAACCATCAGCGTCCAGTACACGCCGGCCGCCAGGTACTCACCAACGTGGTCGAGCTGAGCGAAGTGGTCGAGCGCCCAGGCGAACCCGAAGATGTAGACGATCCGGGTGGTCATCCCGATGCGGTGTGCCCGCAGTTCCCCCAGCGCTTCTCCGGGTCGCCCGGATCACGAAGGAGTTGATTCCGTAGAGCGCGATCTCACCATACAGAACCAGACGCGTCGCCGAGACGAACATCAGGATGCTCGTGTCCATGGCCGGAATCACCTGTCGGATGGCTGGCGTAGCACCGTACTAGCGTGGTCGTGACCCGTCGGGTCTGGAACTGGTTCGGTGGGTCTGCTTCTGGCGGCCCATATCAACGCAGGCTGACATCGAGAAGGAACTGCGTGAAACGCCCCGGCTCGTGTACTGGCTTCGACACCGTCTCCCGTCCGTCGGGACGGGAGAGCACGCAGCGACAAGAGACGCGACTGGTGACCATGCGTTGGACCCGAACGTGAGTGAGGTTGACGCGGCAGGCGCTTCCGCGGTCGCCGCGCCTTACCAACGATCGAGACGAGAAGTCTGAAAGTGCTGGTGGCGGCCCTGTCGAGCGAGCGGCAAACGTGGGTCATGAGATCGCGGCAATGGGCCACGGCTTGCGTCTCGAACCCACCCAGCGATGTTCGATGCGGACGGTCTCGATGTGTGGCATGCGGGCTGGTTCTGCTGAGGCCGGCAAGTCCCCGTGCTACCTGTGCCCACCGGGTCCGATCGCTGTCAACCAATCCCGCGGCGGACCCCAGCGGCCTACGGTGAGGCGGAACCCCGCCCGGCTGGTCACAGTCTGGTCACAAAGGCGGGGAGACGATGGGGGAGACGGTCGTGATTCTCCATGTGCTCGGGCAGCGGGGTCTGTCTAGCGATCCGCTGAACGTGAAGTTGTCCCAAGGTACGGACCTGGTGCCGATCGCTGCGGTCACGGTCGCCGGTCTGGCAGTCCTGGTGGCCGGTTTCACGGTGTGGCGGCAGAACGTCACCAGCCGGACCGTCTCGGACAACGGCATTGCGGCTCAACGGCTGCAGTGGCGACACTCCGCCGCCCTCGAGCTCTACAGACAAGCCCTCCGGCTGGTCGACGAGATCGTCGACAACGTGTTGGAGTCGCTGGAGCTCTACAGGCGAGCCACCAACGAGCAGGAGGCGAATCGCATGGTGTCGGTCGAGCGAGCGCAGGAGCTCCGCCGGCATGTCAAGGATGTGACCTTCCGTGAACTCAAGTACATCGAGGCGGAGTTCAAGGCCCTGGGTTTCACCGACCTGGCCGACGCAGTTGGGAACCTTGCCAGAGGATCCTACGTGTCGATTCTGATGGCCGTGATAGCGGACGGACCGGACAGGGAGGTTGCGAAGGTTCGGATTGCCGAGGCAACTCGGAGACTCGATGAGGTGGTGGAGGAAAACCGCTCTCGGCTCAGTGAGGCAGCGTCAAAGGAGTTCGGAGAGCGCTGAAGGGGGTCTAAGCCCCGAAGATCAGTCCAGCAACCTGCTCCGCCGCCTCACGTTGCATGCCGGCCTGAACGTGGCTGTACGTCCCCAGCGTGATCCCGATTGTGGCGTGCCCCAACCGCTCCTGCACCACCTTCGGATGCACCCCGGCCTGCAGCGTGTAGGTGCCGGAAACGCGTATCGGGGGCCTCTCCGGCTCGCGATTTGGGTCGGTGGTTCCTGTCGGGCGCGGCGAAGCGGGTTGGGCAAGCCTTCGGGTAGGTCTTGGTGCGCCGTCGGTCAGGCGGCGTGGTGGGTATTCGTTGATGAGTTCGCCGAGGTGAATCGCACTGGGTCTACCGGAGGCTCTGATCTCACAAGGAGACTGAGCTGTGCCTGCACCGAGGAAGTATGACCAGGAGACCCGTGATCGGGCGGTGCGGATGTATGAGGATCGACAGCGGGATTTCCCTGAGGAGTCGATGCTCGAGTCTCGCCGCCGGGTGGGTGAGCTGTCTCGACATCAAGTCCGAGACGTTGCGGGGCTGGATCGAGCGCAAGGAGATCGACGCCGGCCAGCGGCCCGGGGTGCCCACCGCGGTCGATGCTCGGATCAAGGCCCTGGAGCGCGAGAACGCCGAGCTGCGCCGAGCGAACGAGATCCTCAAGACGGCGTCCGCGTTTTTCGCGCAGGCGGAGCTCGACCGCCGACTGCGGTGATCGTCGACTACATCGACGGTCATCGTGACCGCTTCGGGGTCGAGCCGATCTGCGCGGTGCTCGCCGAGCACGGCATGCCGATCGCCCCGAGCACCTATTGGGCCCGCAAGGCCGAGCCATGCACCGACGCCGCGTGGCACGACGCCCACATGGCCAACACCGCTGTCGGTGTGGCGGGCCAACCGCAGTCTCTACGGCGCCGACAAGCTGGCCACCGCCATGACCAAAGCCGGCCACGACGTTGGCCGAGACCAGGTCGCCCGACTGATGAAGATCCTCGGCATCGAAGGGGTCCGCCGGGGCAAGCATCGCACGACCACGACCAAGCCGACCCTGACGCGGTTCGTCATCCTGATCTGATCAACCGGGCCTGGAGCACGCCGACACGCCCGGATCAGTGGTGGGTCGCCGACTTCACCTACGTGTGGACCCTGGCCGGGTTCGCGTACGTCAGCTTCGTCACCGACGTGTGCTCGCGGCGAATCTTGGGCTGGCGGGTCTCGATGTCCAAGGCCACCCCGCTGGTCATGGCCGCACTCGAGCAAGCCCTGTTCACTCGCCGTCGCCAAAATGCCCGCTTCACCGCCAAGGGTCTCGTGTTCCACTCCGACGCCGGCAGCCAGTACACCGCGATCACCTTCACCGAGGCGCTCCTCGACGCCGGCATCGCCCCCTCGATCGGCACCGTCGGCGACGCCCTCGACAACGCGCTGATGGAATCGACGATCGGGCTGTTCAAGACCGAGCTCGTCTACCACGACCGGCCCCGCAGCTGGAGCGGTGCCGCCGAGCTCGAACGCGAGACCGCGAGCTGGGTCCACTGGTACAACACCAGCCGCATCCACCACTCGATCGGCAAGATGTCGCCCATCGAGTTCGAAGCAATTCATCAACACCCCACGACAGCGGCATGAATCCAGCCAGCCGACTCCACCAAACCCAGGGCACCCCAGAGCCTCCAGGAAACCCAGGGCGGTTCAAGGATTGGCTGTCGGCGGATCCGGTCGATCGGGACAGGCTCGGCGGGCTCTTGGTCGATGGTGGTGGGGGAGTTCTGGTTGATGCCGCGGTGGGGGCGGTGGCCGTTGTAGTGGTCGAGGTACTCGACGAGCAGCTTGCGGAGTTGGCGTTCGTTCCAGATCAGCGTGCGGTCGAGCAGTTCGGTTCGGGCGGTGCGGACGAAGCGTTCGGCGGTGGCGTTGGCTCGGGGCGCGCCTGGTGGGGTGTGGATCACGTCGAGCCGGTTGGTGGTGAAGATCTCGTCGAAGGCGGTGACGAACACGGTGGCGTTGTCTCGGATCAGGAACCGGAACCGGTCGATGTGGAGGGTCATGGCGAGGTTGCGGGCGGCCTGGGTGCACCAGCCGCCGGTGAGCTGGCTGGTGATGCCAGCGAGGTGCACGCGTCGGGTGGCATGTTCGATGAAGAACAGGACGTGGAGTTGGCGGAGTCCGACGGTGTCGACGACGAAGGTGTCACAAGCAATGATCCCGCGGGCCTGCGCGGTGAGGAACTGGGTCCAGGCCGGTCCGGTGCGTCGCGGGGCGGGATCGATGCCGTGGCGTTTCAGGATCGCCCAGACGGTGGAGGGGGCGAGGCGGTGGCCGAGCCCGGCGAGTTCGCCGTGGATGCGCCGGTAGCCCCACGTCGGGTTCTCAGCCGCGAGGCGGACGACGAGTTGTTCTCGGTCACGCACGGTGCGGGGCCGGCCCGGTCGCCGTTGCGGATAGACCCATCGGGCCGCGGCCAACCGACGGTGCCACGCCAGCAGCGTGTCGGGGGTGACGATGAATCGGTGACGGACTCGGCCGGGGAGTACCCGGGCGAGCCCGGCGATTACGCCACGGTCGACGTTGGTGAGCTCAGGACGACTCGAAGTTCGTTGCAGGACCGCTACCTGGTGACGGAGCGCGATGACTTCAGCTTCGAGCACCCGACGTGGCTTGCCGCGAACGATCATCAACCCGACGATGGTGACGAACAGCCGGTAGGCGAGAGCGCCGAGATTGGAGCTGAGCGGGCTGATGCGGCGGGAAGGCATGAGCGGGGGAGGCTACGGCCAGCCCGCTCCGCAAGGCCCGCCCGGAAGAGCCGATCGAGTTTCCGGCACCTACAGGCTCGAGGCCGTCGAGTCGACCGCGTCGCACTTGAGCGACGACCCGAGGCATGTCGGGCGCCCACAGTTCAACGTCAGAGGTACTGGGCGGTGGAGCCGGCGACATCGACCGCTCCCATGCCCATCTTGCGGTGGTCCCAGGTGCGGATGCGGGTCTGCTCGATGCGGACGACGACGCGCTTGTTCATCATGTAGTCGAGGATGGGCTTGAGGTCTTCGGTGTAGGGGCCGGTGTAGCGCTCGAAGACGTTGACGGCGGCGGCCCAGTACTCGTCGTGATCGGCCTCGGTGTCCTCGATGATCGTGGCGGTGCCCTCGATGGAGACGCCTCGGAGTTGGTCGTAGCTGTCTCCGGCTTCGACCATGGCGACGATGGTGTTGTCGCGGCGGAGGTTCTGGACCTTCTGGGACTTTGTCTTGGTCTCGAAGTAGAGCTTGCCGTCCATGACGCCGTACCACATGGCCACGAGATGGGGGACCCCGTTCGGGCCGTTGGACGCCATGGTGGCGGTGCGGCTCTGGTCGAGAAAGGAGGCGACCTCGTCGTCGGACATCGTGATCTTGGCGCGCTCGTTGTTGCTCATCGGGTTCCTTCGGTTGGTTCGTGGGTGGTCGTCACTGTGCGGTCCACACGGGGGGCCGGCGTTCGAAGAACGCGCCGATTCCCTCGGCGATGTCGCGGGTCTTCAACAGCTCCTCGTGGGCTGCGTTGCTCGCGGCCCAGAGGTCGGTCTCGTCGCCCCGGGTCACGAGCGATGAGATCGAGAGCGCGGCGCGCACGGCGAGGGGCGCAGCGGTGCACACCTGGTCGGCGAGTTCGAGCGCGCGAGCGACAGCCTGGCCCGGCTCGGTGAGCGCGTTGACGAAGCCGAGCCGTTCGGCTCGCTCGGCGGAGATGTCGCCACCGGTCAGCAGGAGCTCGCGGGCGACGTTGGGTGGGAGGGTGCGAGCGACACGGAACGCGCCGCCGAAGTCGGGCATGAGGCCGCGCTTGACCTCGGGAAGGCCGAAGCGAGCGTCGGTGGCGGCGACGACGAGGTCGCAGCAGAGCACCAGTTCCATGCCGCCGCCGAGCGCGAAGCCTTCGACCGCGGCGATGAGCGGCTTGGTCCGCTGGCGTTCGATGATCCCGACCAGGCCGCCGCGGGGTGTGGGCTCGCCGGGGCCCTCGCCGAGGTCGGCGCCGGCGGAGAAGAAGTCGGGGCCACCGGTGAGGATGCCGCACCACAGGTCGGGGTCGTCTTCGAGCTCGTTCATGGCGGCGTCGATACCGGCGGTGACCTCGGGGTTGAGCGCGTTGCGCTTGCGCTCGCGACGGATGGCGATGACGAGCACCTTGTCGTGGCGTTCGGTGGTGACGGACATGGGAGCGACTCCGGATGCTTTCGGGAGGGAGGTCAAGGATTCAAGGCCTGCGCCGCGGCCCAGCGGTAGTCGGCTTTGCCAGCGGGGGAGCGGACGATCTCGTCGCGGTAGACGAAGGCCTTGGGGAGCTTGTAGCGGGCGACGTGGCGGCCCGCGACCTCGAGGAGCTCGTCCTCGGAGGGTGCGGGGCCCTCGGCGAGGTGGATGACCGCGACGACTTCGGAGCCCCAGCGGTTGCTCGGACGGCCCACGACGGTGACGTCGTAGACGGCGGGGTGGTTGGCCAGTGCCCGCTCGACCTCCTCGGCGAAGATCTTTTCGCCGCCGGAGTTGATGGTGACCGAGTCGCGACCGAGGAGCTCGATGATCCCGTCGGCGTGCCAGATGGCTCGGTCTCCCGGCACGGAGAATCGGGTGCCGTCGATCGTGGGGAAGGTGGTGGCCGTCTTGGCGGCGTCGCCGAGATAGCCGAGGGGGACATGTCCTCGCTGGGCCAACCACCCGGTTTCGTCGTGGCCAGGGGTGAGCTCCGCTGCGAGGTCGCCGCGGACCACCGAGGTCTCGGGGCCCGGTGTGAAGGTGCCGGTCGAGACGTCGCCTTTGGATGAGGTGTGGCCCATCTGGATGCCACCCTCGGACGAACCGACGGCGTCGATGATGAACGCATGGGGGGCGACTGCCAGGAAGCGTTCCTTGAGCGATGCATGGAGCGCAGCGCCGCCGCTGGTCAGGGCGAAGAGACCCGACACGTCGTAGTCGGCGCGTTCGAGCTCGTCGATGAGCGGTCGACCCATGGCGTCGCCGACGAGTTGGATGGCCACGACCCCCTCGCGTTGTGCGGTCCTCCACACCGACGCCGGGTCGAGGCGGACGGGGTCGTCGCTGAACACGACTGCGTTTCCCGCGGTGAACGACGAGAACATGGCCCATTGGGCGGCGCCGTGCATGAGCGGCGCCAACACCATCAGGCGGGTGCCTCCGGAGCGCGAGGCCGCGACGACAGATTCGAGGGTCGGGTGGGGTTCGGGCTGGCCGAACGGGCGGCCGCCCATGGCGCTGACGAAGATGTCGTGCTGACGCCACAGCACCCCCTTGGGCACGCCGGTGGTCCCGCCCGTGTAGAGGATGTACAGGTCGTCAGGCGACCACCTGAGCGAGATGGGATCCGCCGCGCCCTCCTCCAGCAGGTCGGCCCAACGGACCGCGCCAGGAAGAAGGTCAAGCCCCGATCCGTCGGGCACCTGAACGAGCAGGTCGACGGTCGGTTGCGCGCCGATGATCTCCGCCAGCGTCGGGGCGAACGTATCGTGGAACACGATGACCCGAGCCGCCGAGTTCGCCACGACGTAGGCGAGCTCTTCGGCGACGTAGCGGTAGTTGACGTTCAGCGGGGCGAGCCGGGCCTTGAACGCACCGAGCATGCTGATCACGTACTCCGGTCCGTTGTGCAGGTAGATGGCCAGGTGGTCCTGGCCCGACTCGTGCTGGGCGAGTTGGTCACGCTCGGTCCGGCACCCGAACCCGCGCCCGATGAGGGCATTGGCCAGACGGCGGCTGTCGTCGGTCAGGTCTTGATAGGTGAACGACTGACCGCCGGTGACGAGCGCGACTCGATCCGGGTTGGCGGCTGCGACGGCCTCGTGCACCTCGGCGAGGTTGAACGACATGGACTCTCCCCTTGATCGACGTTGAGACTACACAGTTATGTGGTGGCCATCACATATGTGGGAGACTTCGGCCATGGCGGACGAATCGGTGCTGGCCAGTGATCGCGACGCGTTTGATCTGCTTTTCGCTCATCTGCGGATCCCGGTGATCGCGGCACCGATGACCGGCGTGTCGGGGTACGAGCTCGTCGCCGCCGTATCGGCGGCGGGCATCGGGGCGTCGTTCCCCGTGCACAACTGCCCCTCTTCGGCCGAGCTCGACGCATGGCTCACCGATCTGACCGAACGTACCGATGATGGGCCGGCGCGACCCGGACCGATCATGCCGAACCTCATCGTGCACCGCTTCAACGCCCGACGCGAGACCGATCTGGAGGTGCTGGTCCGCCATCAGGTGCCAGCGGTGATCACCAGTGTCGGCTCGCCCGCCGATGTCATCGGTCCACTCCACGAGGCCATCCTCGTGCTAGGCGACGTCGCTTCGATGCGCCATGTCGAGCGGGCCATCGAGGTCGGCGTTGACGCGCTGGTGCTGTTGTCAGCGGGGGCCGGCGGCCAGACCGGCTGGGCCAACCCGCTGGCGTTCGTCAGCGGAGTCCGGGCCATGTGGGACGGTCCGCTGATCCTGGCCGGAGGCGTAGCAGATGGCCGCAGCCTCCTCGCGGCCCAGGTCGCCGGCTACGACCTGGCCTATATGGGAACCCCCTTCATCGCGACGGTCGAGAGTGCGGCGTCGCTCGACTACCGCGCCACGGTCGCGTCCGCGTCGATGGATGACATCGAGCTCACGAGCGCGTTCACCGGTCTGCCGACCAGCATGATCCGTGCCGATGAGCCCACGACCGCCAGATCCGGAGCCGGCGAATACGATGCCGCGATCATCATCGACCACAACTCGGGCGCGTCGGCGCCGACCCGGTTCAGCGCCGGACACAGCGTCGTAGCGGTCACCGAGGTCGTCGACGTCGCTTCGCTCGTCGATAGGACAACGGCCGGCTACCAGGCGGCGCAACAGGCCACACGAGGCCTGCTCTCGGCCGCCGAGATACGACGCACAGGAGATCCCGACTGATGAATGGGGGGACCCCGATCGCCGCCGAGTCGGTGCGCGACGAGATGGCCGAGATGCGGAACGAGCGATCCGAACGGCGTACCCAGGCCGAACGGCGTACCCAGGCCGAACGGCGCGCCACGAGCGAGGCGCGCATGCTCCGAGCGGCGGCCGAGCTGATCGCCGAGAAGGGCATCCAGCGGACCTCGCTCGCCCAGATCGGTGAGCGGGCCGGCTACAGCCACGCGATGGTCAACCACCGCTTCGGGTCGAAGGATGCATTGGTCGAACGGCTCAACGATGCTGCCGACGCCTTCTACGCCGAACGGGCGATACCCGCGCTGGCCGATCGGGACGGGTTCGAGGCGCTCGCCGCGGTCATCGGCCTCTACCTGGATCTCACGGCCAGCGACGATCCCATCGCCCGCGTCCACCTGATCCTCTGGGCCGAAGCCTTCGGCAGCGCGACCGACCTGCAACCGTCGCGCGCCCGATGGGATGCCCACTTCCGAGAGGGCATCGCCACGCTCGTCTCCCGCGGCATTGCCGACGGCTCCATCCGATCCGACGTCAACCCAACCGACGCCGCCCTTGCGGTCGTCGCGTTGTTGCGCGGCATCACCATGCAGACGTCGCTCGATCCGACCTGCAGACCGGTCGGAGGCTCCGCCGATCTTGTCGTCGGCATGGTTCGGGCCGCGCTCACCGCCGGACCTGGTGCTCAGAAGAACGCGCAGGTCTGACGCTGAGCGAGCACTCGTGCGGGAGTGCCTCAGGTACCGAGGTAGCTCCCACCGAGGGCGAGGCATCGAGCCGGGCAGCGGCCAACGAGGTTGTGCAGCAGCCTGCTGCACAATTCCCGATCGTCGTGAGCAGGTGATCCTCTCCGAACCAGAAACCGCGGGAATCTTGGCGACGACCGCCCACTTTGGGGTGGGTATGTAAGTAGGGGAGTCGTTGCCGGGCACCGGAACGACTTCCCTGGCCTCACGCGGCCACCAGGTACTCCGAGGGGCGAAAAGCCCGTGGGGTTAAGGTACAAGTCCCCCCTCCGACACCGAGTTGAACCCCCACGAGATCCGCGAAGCCCCAGGTCGCAGGCCTGGCCGAGGCGTGGGGGTTCAAGTCCGCATCTCCTTGTGACGGTGAGGCGCTCTTCGCCCCGACTCGACCCTCACGTCGATCGGTTGCCCCTCGAAATCGACATCCGGACAAGAAGATCTCGGGGAACTGAATCGCCCTGGGGAGTGGGAGGCTCCGGACCCTTGTAAACGAGGACGGAGTCAAGGGAGACGAAGTCACACCGGGGAAGCCGACGACGAAGCGGTACAGCCCGGCTGAGAAGGACCGGGCGAACTCGATCTTGAAGTCGGCGTCGGCCTTCTTGGTGGCGGAGCTCGACCGCCCAGGGAGGTGATCGTCGAGTTCCCGCTCCGCCGCAGCCACGGTCACGGGAGATCGATGCGGGCCACGTCGGACAGGGGCAGACCGAGGTGCTCGAGCTTGTCGGGGTTGATGACCGAGCGGATGGTCTGGATCCTGCCGTCGGCGACGTCGAAGACGAAGATGTTGATCAGGTGATCCTCGCCGTCGAACGCAAGCAGGCCCGCCTGGCCGTTGACCTTCGACGGTCGGAACGTCGCTCCGATCGCCCCGAAGCGGGTGAAGAAGCCGGCGACGACCCGGGCCACGCGCTCGCCACCGAAGATCGGCGCAGCGACCGCCCGGGCCTTGCCACCCCCGTCGCCGTAGAACGCGGCGTCGGCCGCGAGGAGCTCGATCAGCTCGTCGACGCTCCCGCGCTCGGCCGCGCCGCGGAACCGCACCGCCAGCTCGTCACGCTCAGCGGCCGAGGACGTGAACCGCGTCCGTCCCTCGTCGATCCGGCGCCGGGCGCGGGAGAAGACCTGCCGACAGTTGGCTTCGGTCTTGTCGACGATCCCCGCGATCTCGTCGTAGGGGTGGTCGAACGCCTCACGGAGCAGGAACACCGCACCGGGCCCTCGACCTGATGTCGAAGTTGGCGACCGCCGAGTGGGCCAAACGCCACTGGCCCTGCCTGGCTGCACGCCGGGGCTGAACCGCCGGCCACCGACCACCTCGGCCAACACCAAGCTGCGTCGCTGTGCAACCCGCCGGGCCCCGCCTGCTCCAGCGGAACTCCCGGTCACAGCGGCCTGGGCGGTCGGTTGTGCCCGCTCGGCGGTCCGATGTGGAGGAACGGGTGGCAGAACGCCAGCTCCGGCGAGGAGGTCAGGTGAGACGCTGTCGACGCCGACGGCGGCGAGCTCGGCGGCCTGGTAGCCGCGAGGCGAAGATGCCCGCCATCGACCATGAGGCCCTAGCGAGGGCCCGACGCGCATGATCAACTGGTTGCCTGCAGCCAGTCTTCGCAGGGGAGATGACAGTGCTCTTCTACGACCGAGTGAATGCCACTGTTCCCGACGGCATCGACCACAAGACCGCCCACATCATCGGTGGCGGGTTGGCAGGTCTCGCCGCCGCCGCCTTCTTGGCCACCGATGCCCAGATGCCTGCGGACAACATCACCGTCTACGAGGACCTGCCCAACCTGGGCGGCGCGATGGATGGAACCGGTGATGCGGTCACAGGGTACGTAAACCGCGGCGAACGCGAGCTCGAAGCCCACATGGAGTGCCTGTGGTACCTGTTCAGTAAGGTTCCATCTATCAGACGGCCCGGGCGGACGGTCCTGGACGAGACCCGTGAGTTCAACTGCCGCGAGCCGATATCGTCGCATTGGCGCATCATCGAAAAGCAGGGTCTCAAGGCCGAATACGAGTCACTGAGGCTTCCCAACGATGCCGTGCGACAGCTCCTTCGTCTGCTGGTCACGCCGGAGACAGAGATGCAGGACAAGTCCATGCGTGACTGCTTCCCCTCGAGCTTCTTCAAGTCCAATTTCTGGCAACTGTTCTCGAGCATGCTCTCCTTCGACGACTATCACAGCGCGATTGAGGTCCGCCGTTACATGCTCAGGTTCATGCACCTCACGCAGGCGATGCCGCGCCTGGAAGGGATCTTGCACACCGAGTACAACGAGTTCGACGCCCTCATCCGCCCCCTGATCGCGTGGCTGCAGGATCTGGGCGTGCACTTCGAGCTCAGCACCCGGGTCGTGGACATGGCCGTCGAAACGAAGGACGACGAAACAATCGTCATGGGGCTCACCGTGCAGTCGCCGCAGGGACGCTCAAAGATAGCCCTCACCACCGAGGACTTCGTCCTCTTCACCAACGGATCCCTGACCCAGAACACCACCTACGGTGACAACGAGACTGCCGTCACATGGAACCTCGACCATCAGGAGCGAGGTCTATTCACCCTGTGGGAAAAGCTGGCCGCCCTCGACCCGAAGTTCGGGCGACCCGATAAGTTCATCAGCTGGCCCGAACAGACCCGCTGGACATCGTTCTTCGTCACCGTGGTCGACTATCCCGACTTTGCCGACTACATCGAGAAGGTAAGCGGCGACAAGCGGGGCAACGGCGGCGCGGTGACGGTCAAGGACTCGAGTTGGGGCCTCGGTTTCATGCTGCACTCCAAGCCCTTCTACCCCAACCAGCCTGACAACGTCGATCTGGTCTGGGGGTACGGGCTTCGGGGAAACAACATCGGCGACTACATCAAGAAGCCGATGGTCGACTGCACCGGCAACGAGATCTTGGCCGAGTTCCTCTTTCACGTCGGACTCAAGGACCGCATCGACGACCTCACCGCTCACGCCAAGGTGTCGTTGGCCGGGATGCCCTACATCACCAGCCAGTTCATGCCCCGCGCGATTCGTGACCGTCCCAGAGCGATCCCCGACGGCTGCGTCAACCTCGGCTTCGTTGGCCAGTTCGTCGAGGTCGACGGGGACTGCGTGTTCACCGTCGAAACCTCAGTGCGGACCGCCATGGAAGCGGTCTACGGCCTGCTGAAGTTGGACAAGCCGGTCATCCCGGTGTCGGCCACCCGGTACGACATTCGCCATCTTGCCGCCAGCATCAAGGCTGTACTGGACATCGACACGTTCGGCGTCAAGGACCTGCTGCTGCGACTCATTCCAGCCGCCCTCAACCCACTACAGCTCGTTGAGCTCGTTGAGCTCGTTGATATCGTCAACCAGATCCCGGAGCCCGTCGACGTGCGCCCCGGGACGTAACCGGTCCCCGGCGGGTCCCGGAGAGTTCCGCAGTTGCGCGACGACTGTCGGCGTCATTCTGCTTGCCGTTGCGGGTGCCGGGAACGGCGGCCTGGGCCACCAGCGGGGGCTGGGCTCAGAAGACGCGGTATCGCCCCGGCAGCGTCCAGCGGTGGGGGCGATCACCGAGCGTCGGAGCGCAGAACCACGCCAGCGTGGCGACCCGGAACAGCGGACACGCGCTCCGAGTCGGCGATCTGTTCGGTCGGACGCACGCACCGATCGCGTCCCAGAACGCGCGGGCCATCGACCGGATGCGAGTGTCGTCAACCGCCGGTTCCTGGCCAGGCCGCAGCGAGATGCTGCGTCCCCAAACCACGGGGTGTAGGTGCCGGAAACGCGATCGGGGGTCGTGGCGGGTTTGAGATCGTGGGGTGGGGCCGGGGCCGGGCGCGACGAAGCGGGTTGAACGAGCCGGTGGGGAGTTCTCGTTGCGTCGCCGATCAGGCGGCGGGGTGGTACTCGTTGATGAGTCCGTTGAGGACTCGGCGCCGGCGGATCCGGTCGATGGGGACAGGTTCGGGCGCCGTCTGGTCGAGGCCGGTGGGGGATCGCTGGTTGATGCCGCGGTGGGGCCGGTGGCCGTTGTAGTGCTCAAGGAACTCGCCGAGTAGATGCCCGAGTTGGCGTTCGTTCCAGATCAGCGTGCGGTCGAGGAGTTCGGCTCGGGCGGTGCGTACGAAGCGTTCGGCGATGGTGTTGGCGCGTGGCGCTCCGGGTGGGGTGTGGATCACGTCGAGTTGGTTGGTGGTGAAGATCTCGTCGAACGCGGTGACGAAGGCGGTGGCGTTGTCTCGGATGAGGAACCGGAACCGGTCGACGTTGATGGTCATGGCGAGGTTGCGGGCGGCCTGGGTGCACCAGCCGCCGGTGAGATGACTGGTGATGCCGGCGAGGTGCACGCGTCGGGTGGCGTGTTCGATGAAGAACAGCACGTGGAGTTGGCGGAGCCCGAAGGTGTCGACGACGAAGGTGTCACAGGCGAGGATCCCGCGGGCCTGCGCAGTGAGGAACTGGGTCCAGGTCGGTCCGGTGCGTCGGGGGGGCGGGATCGATGCCGTGCCGTTTCAGGATGGCCCACACTGTGGACGGTGCGAGGCGGTGGCCGAGCCCGGCGAGTTCGCCGTGGATGCGGCGGTAGCCCCATGTTGGGTTCTCGGTGGCGAGTCGGACGACGAGTCGTTCTCGGTCACGCACGGTGCGGGGCCGGCCTGGTCGTCGTTGCGGGTGGACCCATCGGGCTGCGGCGATGCGGCGGTGCCAGGCCAGCAGGGTGTCGGGCGTGACAATGAAGCCGTGACGGACCCGCCGGGGGAGTACCCGGGCGAGCCCGGCTATCACGCAACGGTCGACGTCGGTGAGCTCGGGACGATTCGAGGTTCGCTGGAGGACCGCGACCTGGTGACGGAGCGCGATGACTTCGGCCTCGAGCACTCGGCGCGGTTTGCCGCGGACGATCATCAGCTCGACGAGTGTGACGAACAGCCGGTAGATGACGGCGCCAAGAGTGGAACTGAGCGGGGCGGTAGTAGGGCGGGAAGGCATGAGCGGGCGAGGCTACGACGAGCGTCGAGCCGCCCCGCAAGGCCCGGCCGGCAGGGCCGATCGAGCTTCCGGCACCTACAGCCTCTACTGGCTGGCCCGGATGCTCGAGGCCGGCCAGGGATGACGATCGCGCCGACCGCCACGGGGTCCCGGGTGAGGTACCGAGATGCCTCGCCCTGGTTCATGCGGCGGTCTTCATCGGGGTGCCTCGGGCGGGTACCCGATGGGCACGAGGTAGAGGACGTCCTCATCGGGGGGCAGCGCGAGGATGCGCTTCACCTGGTTGCCGTCGATGCCTCCGATCGGCACTGCGGCGAGTCCCGACGCGGTCGCCTCGAGCAACATGTTCTGCGTCGCGTGGCCAGCTTCGCGGTTCACGAACGCCTCCGCGAGTGCCCCGTACTTCGTCCGGGTCCGGCGGAACACCGCGGCGACGACGATCACGGCCGGCGCATCGGCGACCGTCGATTGACCGAAGGCCGCCGTCTCCAGGTCCGAGCGACGATCGGCATCGGGTCGCACCTCCATGCGGTGGCCCTCGGGCAGGTAGTGCATGACCTGAGTGGGGGTGACGACATACAGCTCGAGCGGGTAGGTGGCCCCGGCCGATGGGGCCGCCCGTTTGGCCTCCTTCTCGTCGGTGATCCCCTGTGCGGCCCAGAGCAGCTGTCCGATCAGTCCCAGTGGCACGGGCTCGGATCGGAACTCGCGAAGGGAGCGGCGACTCTGGATCGCGGCTTCGAGCGTCACGGATCCCGTGGTGTCGGGCTCGGGGAGCGTGACCTGCTGGGTGTAGCGGGACCGAACGTCGCGCGTCTCGGGCGGAGCGTGGCCGACGCAGGCACTGGCCAGGATCACGAGGACGGCAAGGCCGGCCCAGCGGCTACTGGGCCTCATCGGGGCTCTTCCCCTCGAGTGCACCTGCGAGCAGGGCCAGGGCCCGCCCGGCGACCATGAGCGCGATCGCCGGAAGCAGGACCACGAGGCCGATCAGCGCGACCACGGCCCGGTTGACGTAGAGGAACAGGCTCGACTCGGGGTCGGCGACCAGGAGAACGATGCCCACGAGGCCGGCGAGGGTCAGTGCTCCTCCGGCCACCATCACGTACAGGCCCAGGGCCCGGAGCCGATCGACGGGGTCTCCCTTTGCGGCGCGCGATGGCTCGGCTCCTCGGCGATCGAGGAGCTCGGCCGCAGTCACGACTGCGATGACGGCGATGACCAGGCCGCCGGCCAGCAGGATCCGTCGGTTCACCTCGTCGGGACACTGCTCCGTTCGTGGGAGGCTGTTCGTCGAGGTGGTCACCGGAGTGTCGAAGTCCTGCGCTCGCCACACCTCCCAGTCCGTGCGACCGGCGATCGCGTCGAAGGCCGACCCACACGACCCGCGGGTCGTCTCGCCGGTCGGGACATCGACCTCCATCAGGACCACGCCGATCGCGATGACGATGAGCAAGGCGCCGACGGCCCGACCCATGACACGCCAAGGCAACGGAGCTCCTCCTCGCCGTCCGATCTCGCTCACGCGCTTCCCTTCCCACTGGACATGCGGAGGCCTCGACGTCGTCATCCTCATCCCGGGCGGCTCTGCGTGCCAGGCCCAGTCGGGACTTGTCCAGGTGCGAGGTTCGGGATTCGCTCGTGCTCTCGTGTGCACGAGCGGGTCAGCCGAGCCGAACGAGACACTTGCCACCGGCGTACGAGCGAGCCGTGTGGAGGGGTTGGGGTCGGGGATGACCTCGAGCCGCACGTGGCGGGCTCGCAGGGCCGGGCGCACTCCAGTCCGGGAGACCACCCACAGACTCACAGCTTCGCTGACGAGCGCGCCGAGCGACGTTCGTATGAGGCCCGAGCCCAGAGGAAGCTGCCGAGCGCGATCACTGGCACCAGGCCGTGGTGGCTATCAGGCTGGTGCCGACCGGCGTGCCGGCAAGGAGTGCGAGGACGGTTTCGATGAAGGGCGTGAACGGTTGATGGGCGGCGAACCACTGGACGGCGGGAGGCATCGATTCGGTGGGGCGAAGCCGCTGCTGAGGAACGGCAGGAGGACGAGGAACATCGGTGTATTGCTGGCCGATTCGACCGACCTGCTCGCCATGCCCATGGCGACGGTGAGCCACGCGAGGGCGAACGCGATCATGGCGAGCACCGCGAACGCGAGGAGCCAGTGACGGCGCTGGTACCAGGTTCGGAGGTGACAGCCGGCCGGACACAACGTGGCTGACTGCCCAGTTGAGAGCGGATCGAGCCCTCAGCCACATTCCTGCGTGACAACTGAAGTAGTTCAGATATAGTTGCCACATGCGTGTAATCGAGCATCCCTTCTCCGAGTTGTTGCGCGAGCCCAAGACTGTCGTTCGGGATCTCGACGACGGTGATGTCCTCCTGCGCCGCCGGGGCGCACCGGCCCTTCGACTCACCTTGGTCGATCGCCACGATCAGCGGGCCGATGCCTACGCCCTGGTCGGTCGGGCTCTTCGGAACCTGGCGATGCACTCGCCGACCGCGCTCGGGGGAGACGTTGCTCGATGAGTTCCCATGGACCTCGTTCCTGCCGAAGGCCGCCGGCCTCGTTTCATCGACGACTTCACCCGAACCGTCGTGGCCGCAGCCGAACTCGACAACTTCGCCCCGCTCGCCCAACTCGTCGACGAGTCGTGCGCGACGGCCGAGATCCACGCTGACCCCAAGCTGCTCGCCGACTCCGGCGCCCCATCACCGGGACCGGCGACGTCGCATCCCCAGCCCCTCGGCTGACTCGCCGTGGCGAAGCGCAAGGAGCGTGTCGCTCCGCCCGCTGCCCCGGGGGCGTGGGAGTTTCGTTTCGCAACCAACGATGCGGTGAAGGGCTGGGACCAGGTCTGCGTCGCTGCGTCGGCCAACGCTCGGCGAGCGTGGGATCGGATCACCGCGAGACGACGTGGCCGAAGCTATCCACTAGGGTCAAGGACACCCGCCATCGAGGGCTCACCCAGTAGCCCGGGTCTTTTCAAGACACGGGGCGGTTCACTCGGGGCTACAGCAACGAGGAGGTCGAGAAGGAATGCCGCCGTCCCGGCTGGTGGTGCTTGCCGCGGGGGTCGGGTCGCGTCTCGACTCCAAGGCGGGGGCGAAGCCTCTGGTGCGGGTCGGGGGTATGACACTCCTGGAACGGTCAGTTGTCGCGGCCCATGAGGCCGGCTTCGAAGAGGTCGTCGTCGTCACCGGCCACGAACACGAACGTGTCGCCCGGGAGGCGCTCGACGTCAGTCGTCGCCGAGGATTGCGCGTCGCCGTCGTCCACAACGAGCGCTACCGGGAGGGCAACGGACTCTCCGTCCTGGCCGCGAAGGATGTCGTCGGCGATGCGCCGTTCGGGCTCGTGATGGCCGATCACGTCTTCGCGCCGGCGCTGCTGCGCCGGCTCCGGGCGACGTCGGTACGACCGGGCGAGGTCATCGTCGCCGTGGATCGCTCGCTCGGACGGGCCACCGGTGTCGACCCGGCCGACGCTATGAAGGTTCGACTCGCCGGCGACCGCGTCGTGGCCATCGGTAAGGTGCTGCCCGCTTATGACGCGTTCGACGTGGGCGCCTTCGTCTGCAGCGCGGCGGCGCTCGACGCGGTCGAGGAAGTCGCTGCGTGCGGCGACACCGCGTTCTCGGGTGCCGTGCAAGTGCTCGCCGACCTCGGCACGGCACGTGCTTTGCCTCTCGAGGACGATGAATGGTGGTTTGACGTCGACACCCCGACCGATTTCCGCCGCGGCAGCCGGTACCTTTTCCGAAGCACCGGTAAGGCGCTCGATGGCGCCGTCGCGACGCGCTTGAACCGCGCGGTTTCGCAGCGCTTCGTGACCCCGGTGCTGCTCGGCGTCTTCCGCTCGATCACACCGAACCAGGTCACGCTTGTCGCGTTCGCCGTCGCGATCGCCGCCGCGGCGGCCCTGACCGTCCACGCCCCGGTGGTAGCCGCGGTACTCATAACGGCGGCGAGCGTGCTCGACGGAAGCGACGGTGAGATCGCCCGCCTGGCGCACCGCTCGTCGCGCTTCGGCTCGTTCTTCGACGCAGTCCTCGACCGGGTGGCGGACGGACTGCTCTTCACCGGCGCCGCCATCTACCTCGCGACCACGGCGGACCTCGCCAGCCGACTTGGGTCCGCACAGGTGCCGGTCGTGATAGCCGTCGCCGGCCTCGCGCTCGTCGGACACCTGCTCGTCAGCTACACCACGGCCAAGGCCGCCGTCGACCTCAACCACCGGTACCACGGCGTCGTCCTCGCGGGCGGCCGCGGGCGCGACCTGCGACTACTGATCCTGACGCTCGGCGCCTTGGGCGCAGCCGTGCATGCCAGCTCACTGCTGGCCGCGCTCGCCGTCGTCGCAGTGCTCTGCGCCGCGATCGTGAGCTTGCGGCTGCGGGCTTCTTGGTGGGCCGGCGGACCGGGTGCCCACTACATGGGGGCGCGTGCCGTGGCGTTCGACTTCGACGGCACCGTGGCCGACTCCATGGGGACACTCACGACGCTCGCGGCCGAGCTGCTCTCGTGCGAGCTGGGCATGCCGCACGACGAAGCCACGAGCCGCTACCTCGCGACCGCGGGCGACGACTTCCGCACCCAACTCGACGTCATCGCGTACGGCCACCCGTGCCTCGACGAGATCGCCATCGGTTTCGAGGCCGCCAAGAACGGCCTCATGGGGGGCTGCCGACCGTTCGCGGACGCGGGAGCGGCCATCGAGCTCCTCTGGCGTGCCGACGTCCCCGTCCTCGTCTGCAGCAGCACGCGCGCTGAGCTCGTCCAGGAGTTTTGCCGGCGCCACGGGGTGGCCCAGCGCGTCGCTGCGGTCGACGGCTGGCGTCCGGACCATCCCAAAGTGACGCAGCTCCGGGCCTGGGCGGCCACGATCGGTATCGCCCCCAGCGACATCCTGTTCGTCGGCGACGCGCGGCGCGACGCTGCGATCGCGCGGGCCGCGGGGGTCCGGTTCGTCGGGCTCTGTCGTGACGGCCACCCGGACACGCTCGCGGGGAGCGGCGAGCCCGTGGTGAGGTCGCTCACCGACCTCGCCCAACTCGTCGCGCGCGCACGTCGCTCGCCGGTGACCGTCACGATCCCGGCCGGCGAGGTCGGCCCGTCCACACCCGAGCCGCTAATAGCCCTCGCGACCGTGCCGTTCGAGGTGGCCCACCCCGTTGGCCCGCACCAGCCGGCGCACGCCGTCGAGGACGCGTACCGTCGTGATGGAGCAGTTGGCGACCTCGACGTGCCGGTAGACCTCGGGTCCAGTCCGTAGCGCCCAGGCGACCGCGGCCCGCACCACGGCATCGTGGGTGTACACCACGGCCACGCCGGGGGCGGCTGAGTCACAGGTGAGTTCGTCCAGAACCGCGGCGACCCGGGCGTTCAATTCGCGCAGCGTCTCGCGACCCTCGAGCGCCAGGGTGTGCGGCTCATTCCGCCATCGGCTCCACTCCTCGGGCCATCGCTCGCCGATCTCGTCCTCGGTGAGCCCTTCCCACGAGCCCACCCGCAGTTCGCCGAGGCGGTCGTCGAGGCGCGGCTCGATCCCGACCCGATTTGCCAACGGACCCGCCGTCTGCAATGCCCGGCGCAGCGGGCTCGACACGATCGCGAACGCGTCCTCGCCCGCCAGCGCGTCGGCCACGGCCTCCGCCTCGCGGAGAGCAGCGGGCTCCACGCCCTCGTCGAGCCAGCCCATCACCCGCCGCTGCGCGTTCCACGCAGTGCGGGCATGGCGAACCAGGTGAACGACCTGCATCGGGTGAGCCTGGCGCATCACCCCCGCCCGGTGCGAGTCGGGGTCGAGCGCGCTTGGGTAGCTCAGGCCGGGCGCCGCCGAATGCGTGGCCTCGAGCGCGTCGATTGTCGGGGCGGTGATGGGTCAATCGGGTAGTGAGTGAGGAGAGGTCGCGGTGACTCGCCTCGGACGCTTCTCACCTTTCGGCATTGCCGAGCCCGCTATGACAACGCCCCGGCCGAGACCTTCACCGAATACTTCCGCGCCGCTCTCGCAGACCTGCGGCGCTGAACCGCGCCCGTCGTCCAAGGGCGTTCTTGTGCCGGAAGGGGGTGGCGCCCCGCAGTCTCCGAAGTGACCGAGATGGCCTGTCGAGTGTGAACCGCCACCGGTGTATGGGGCCGTACCGCGCTCGACCCGTGCGCGGCGATCCCCTCGTTACTGTTGCCACAGATGATGGACCACGGCACCCATACGACAACAGCGGCTGACCCGCACGTCTACACTGCTGCGGCGTACCGACCGGGCCGCAAGGCGCGTGGGGTAAAGGTACAAGTCCCCCCTCCGACACGAATATAGAAGCAGCAACAAGTATCTCGCCGGCGGATTCCACGCCGAATCACTTCATGGGGTCGAGGCCGAACGGCGCGGCATGGCAGTCGCGGTCCTGCGGTTCACGATGTCCAAGGCGACAATCGAGCTGCGGGTCCACGAGGAGGGCATCGCTGCGCGGCGCGTACCGCGAAAGTGAGACCCGACGGACTCGCCTCGACAACTACGCCCCTCGAGTGCCCGGGGGTTTCCCACTTGTGTCAGCGGGTTGGAGCGCGGAGTTCGATCCAGAGTGCTTCGGCGACCGCGAGGATCGTTCCGTCGGCGGACCGAACCATGCCGCACGTGGTCCATTTCCGGCCCTGGTGGCCCATGGGCCACGCAGTGACGATGCAGCGATCGCCGAGGCGAGGTAGATCCTCGACGCGCACGGCGAGGTTGGCGAGCACCACTGGTTGCCGGCTGGCGTCGTAGTCTGCGGACGCCATGATCGCGGCGCCTGTCGGGCAGTCCAGGGCCGCCCACATGAGTTCTGCCGTCACAGCTCCCTGGTGGCAGACGTCGCGCACGTCCCAGGGGGCGGCGACGAGGCCGCTCGTTGGGATCGAGCCGGCGTAGAGGCAGAGGGCGTCGCGTGGGTCACGGTCGGGGCCGCACCCGAAACAGGTGGGGAACGGGTGCCTACCATCCACCGCATGCAGGTAGGTGGCACGGGCGGCTGTGGCTTCGCCCCACGTGACTGCTCGGGGCGGCGAAACGATCGGGGCGGCCGGTCGTGCTTCGGCGATGAGTGTGTCTCCGTGGACGAGTCGGACGGCGGAGCCTTCCTCGATGACGGTGAGCGGTGTGTCCAGTGGCGGCATGGCTCGCAGCGCCACCGACGCCGGTCCGGGGAGGTGTCGGGCGAGTAGCCCGGCGGTCCAGCCGCCGTGGCCGGAGGACGGTGGTCCGTTGCGCCCGGCTGTGATCACGATCGGTTCGTCGATCACTCGGATGCTCATGGTCTCTCGAGTCTCGGGGTGTCAGCGTTGAGCAGGTTTCGCACTTCGATGACGCCGTCGAGTGCGGTCTTCACGTCAGGGGCCACGGGGATGAGGTTGAAGGAGGTGCAGCCGACCTCGATGTAGCCGCGGAGGAACGATGCGATGTCGTCGGGTGTGCCGTAGGGGCTGTACTTCTCGAAGCGTTCGAACGGGACCGCGTAGAAGCCTTCCATCGTCGACGCCAGCGCGGGACGGGCGGTGGCCGGGCTCGTGTCGAGACCGCACCACACCTGCATGCCATGCCGCGACGGGATGGACCTGCCGATGCGTTTGGCTTCGTCGGCGATGGTCGCGGTTGCTCGGGCGAATCGTGTGGGCGAGTTCCAGATCCCCAGCCAGCCGTCACCGTGGTGGGCGACCCGGTGCAGCGCGGCATCGGATCGTCCGCCGATCACGATCGGAATCGGGCGCGCCGGGCTCGGGGCGATGATGGCGTCGTCGAGCTGGTAGAAGTCGCCGTGGAAGGTCGTGCTCGTGCCGTCGAGCAGGGCCCGAACGATGGCGAGGGACTCGTCCATTCGCCGGCCGCGGGTGCGCGGGTCGACGCCGCACACCTGGAGCTCGTGGGGGTCTTCGCCGCCGACACCAACTCCGAACACGAACCTCTCCGGCGCGAGGCGGGCCAGGTCGGCCAGTTGGCGCGCCACCGGTACGGGGTGACGGAGCGGCAACAGGTAGACGGCGGTGTGAACGGACACCCTGGTCGTGACGGCGAGCATGGCGGCCGAGGCGAGCAGGCCGTCGCTGCCCGCGCCGGCGAAGAAGCTGACGTGGTCGCCACAGAAGACATGATCGATCGGCGATTCGTCGACTCGTTCCAGGTAGTCGCGTTGTTCGGCGGCTTCGGCGCCGATGCCGATCGGCGGGAGCACACCGACTCGTATCTCGGCCATACGGTGGCCTCCTTCGTGACGTGGTCTGCGGGTTGATCAGGCGGTTGGTCGGGCCATCGAGCGGGACAGGAAGTCAGATTCGAGCCGCTACCAGGCCGCGGGTGATACGGGTCGGCTCGTCGATGACCTCGAACCGCTGCACCGTGACACCGGCGAGATTGGGATGGGCACCGACATCAGCGAAGAGCTGGGAAGCCAGGAACCCGTCGACATCGACCTTGGAGGCGAACGTGTAGACGCCCCCGTAGCGGTTGGCAACGCCATCAGCGAGCCACACCTTGGACTGCAGACCGCCCACAGCGGCGAAGGCAGGGGCGAGTTGTTCGCAGGCCTGCTCGTAGTCGGATTCGGTGATGCCCTCGAGCCCGAAGGTGACGATGACGATTTCCATGATCTGCTCCTCTTCTTGGTTGGTGCATCTGTGATACGACGCGGCGCTTGAGCCCCGCTTGAGGCCTCGAGCCCTACGCTTGCGCGGTGGGAGCCGATCGGGGCCTGGCCTTCGAGATCCTCGGGTCACTGTCGGTTCGGCGCGGCACGCAGCCGGTCCTGCTTCGAAGTCCGCTGCAGCGCAAGGTCCTCGCGGCGCTTCTCGTTGCCGATCGGGCCGTCCCTTCCGACGAGCTCATAGACGTCCTCTGGGGTGAACGGCCGCCGGCAACGGCACTGGGCACGTTGCACACCCACGTCTCACGGTTGCGAACCGTCCTCGACGCCGGGCCCGACCTCTTGCCGAGCGATGCGAGCGGCTACCACTTGGAGGTCGACTCCACCAAGGTGGATGCCCGCCGCTTCACGCGCTTGGTCGCCGACGGCACCCAAGCGGAGCGGGAAGGGCGGCGTGGAACGGCACAATCGATGCTGGCTGACGCACTCGGGTTGTGGCACGGCCCGGCGCTGATGGACTTCCGTTACGAGCCCTTCGCTCAAACCGAGATCACCCGGCTCGAGAGTCTCCGCCTCACAGCTTTGGAGCACCGGATCGGCCTGGATCTCGATGTGGGGTTGCATGCGGAGGCCTGCCGCGGAGCTGGGGGTCCTGGTGCAAGAACATCCGTTGCACGAGGAGCTGCACGCCATGCTGATGGTCGCGCTCTACCGGTGCGGCCGGCAGGCTGACGCCCTCGCGGCGTACTCGCGCCTGCGGGCGAGCCTGCGGGATGAGCTTGGCCTCGAGCCCACACCGCAGCTCCGATCGCTCGAACACGACATCCTCAGCCACGCTCCGACGTTGGCGAGTACCCACCATCGATCGGTCACCACTCCATCAGCAGGGCTCCGGACGGCGCGGACGCTCGAGCCGAGGGGATGGATCGAGCAACTCGACGTGCCGGCGCTCGACGACAAGATGAGGGGTGAGCTGTTGCTGGCTCGCGGCGACGGGCAACGCCGAGCCGGCAAGGAACAGGATGCCCGTCGCAGCTTTGCTGCCGCGGTCCGGCTCGCCGCGAGCAATGGCTCCACGGACCAACTCGCTGCCGGCGCGCTGGGACTGGCCGGGCCACCCGAGGACACCTTGCTCGGCGAGCCGCTCGACGAATCGTTGATGGAACAGGCCATCCGAGCGCTGCCGGAGAACCGTCCAGCCGTCACCATGCTCCGTGCTCGGCTGGCGGTCGCACTGGTGGATCGCGGCGACTCCGAGCGCGGCGCGCACATGGCCGACGCCGCCGTAGCCCTCGCTCGATCGGTGGGTGACTCCGAGTCGTTGGCCTACGCGTTGCGAGCCCGCCACCGCACCTGGTTCGATCCGGCGGCGGCCACCCAACGACTCGCGTTGAGTGGCGAGCTCGTCGACCTCGGGCTCCAGCTGTCTGATCCGGAGGTGCTCGCCTGGGGGCACCGCTGGCGGTCGATCGACCTCCTGGAGGTGGGCGAGCTCGCCGCGTGCCAACACGAGCTCGACGTTCTCGAGCGACTCGCAAGCCAGCTCCACGACGCGTTCCACTGGTGGGGCGTCATCGTTCGCAGAGCCGGGCTCGCGCTGCTCACCGGACCGCCCGACAAGGCCGAACCCCTCGTGATGGAGGCCCTCGCCCTGGCCGACCAGATCCATTCGCCGTACACGATGGCGGCATCACTGACCACGCTGTGGGCTCTGCGCTGGCAACAGGGCCGCCTCGACGAGATCGAGGACCCGATACTCAACATCGAAGAGCTCTCGCCCGCCCACGCGTTCCTCGTCCCCTTCCTCCACCAACAGCTCGGGCGTCGTGACCAGACCGCCCGCACCTATGAGGTGCTCGCCCGCGATGGCTTCGCCCGCGTCGCCGAGCATGACAACGTCGGCGTCACCCGCTTGTTCTCCCTCGCCGTGCTCAGTGACGTGGCGAGCTACCTGCGGGACGCCGAGCGCGCCCCGCGCTCTACCAGGAGCTCGCGCCCTTTGCCGGTCGGCTGGCCGTGGTCCATCCCGGTCTCACCGCGGTAGCCCCCATCGACCAGCCACTCGGGCGGTTGAGCGCACTCATGGGGAACCGCCGCCGCAGCGACGAGCATTTCGAGGCTGCGCTCGCAACGTGCCGCGAGATCGGCGCCAGAACCCTCGAAGTGCGAGCCATGGTGGCCCATGCGGAAACGCTCCTCGAATACGGCGACTCGGGATCAGCACGAAGGGCCGAACAACTCCTCGTCGAGGCCAACACCGCCACCACGGAGCTCGGCATGCACGCCATTGACTCTGTTGTCCGGCCCGTTGCTCCCGGCGGGTCCCATGAACGCCGTGGCGCTCGATGAATGTTGCCGCGACGACGTGAGGCGCAGCGACCTCAAGCACGTCATTGTGAATCGCCCGGGTTTGGTGGAGGCTCGCGCGTTGGGTTTCCCGGTTTGCTTCGGGACCTCTTCAATGTCCAGAGCCCCGTGCCCGGAGCGTGTGTCAGCTGGATGTGTCTGGGTCGCGCAGAGTGGCTCGACCCCCCCCAACTCGGACACGAACAGCCCGGGGCTAGGACCAGAACTCGTCGAAGTGGTAGGTGTCGTCGTGGTAGACGGTCACTTCGGTGATCTTGCCGCGGTGAATCTCGAACTCGACGGCACTCGACATGTCGAGCTCGCGGTCGCCGCGGCGGGCGGTCTCCTCTTGCAGAGCGACGGCCCTCTCGGGCGTCGCCAAGACGTCGACGAGCTCCATCGCGAACGTTCCGTCGCTGAGGTCCCGCAGCTTGGCGAGGAACTCCACGACGCCCTTCTGGCCCTCATAGTCCCCGCCCAGCGGGCTGCGGCCCGGCTCATGCCACACGACGGTGTCGGCCATGAGGTCGCGCAAGGCGTCAAGATCCCCGGCGGCGAAGGACTCGTAGCCACGCCGGATCAGCCGGACGTTTGGATGCTCAGTCATCGCATCCCTCCTTCGCACGGGACTCGCGAATTGATCATCAGCCTGCACGCGCGGACAGACAAGGGTCGAAGGTCACGAAGAGGTCCATCCGGATTCGAGCAACGGGACCGAACTCGCCGAGGCCGGCCGCTGTGGGAGGGACCGACCTCAGCTCGGGTCCAGGCTGACGGGTCGCGCACGCCTCGACCGCACGGTCGGGCGGTGGACAACGGCGTGGGAGCTACTCGGCATACGTCATCACCTCGAGTGGCAGAGCGGGTTGGCTTGGCTTCGGGGTGTAGGTGCCGGAGACGCGATCGGGGGTCCGCCTCGAAGTGCGATCCGTCGGGATTCACGACCGCCCACACCCACGAGCGACACCTCCGCCAACTGATTGATCCGCAGCGTCTGGCGGAACCGCTTGACCAATTGCGGACTGCCGGGGAGGATGATCAGTTAGCTGGTTCGACCACGAGTAAGGCGAGGTGTGTCGTGGACCGAGAAGGCTTTCGCAAGTCATCGTTCTGCACAGATGCGACGAGCTGCGTCGAGGTGTTGGTCGCAGACGACCACGTCCAGGTGCGCGACGAGCGTGGCGTCGAAGTGCAGTTCACCCACGGCGAGTGGTCGGCGTTCGTTGCCGGCGTGAAGGCCGACGAATTCGACGTTTGATTCGACCGGCGTTCGTGTCGTCCTTCGTCGGCCGGGCCCCGCATCATCGCGTGCCGGTCCGGTTGAGCAGCGCGATCTCGCGGCACACCGACGCCGACGGATGCTCCTTGGACACCTCGTGGTGAGCGAGGCGGTCGCAGGCCTCGTCGAGCCAGAGACGCCAGTCGCCGAGGTGCCACAACCTCACCGACCCGTCGGCACCGCCGGTGACCGCGACACGACCATCGGCGCTGACGTCGAGGGCGAACACTGAGCCGACGTGACCCTCGAGGGCGCGGCCTAGCCGACCGAACCCGAGGTCCCAGAGTTGGATCGTGCCGTCGGCCGACACGCTCGCGAACATCTGCCCGGCCGGATGGCAGCGGATGGCCCGAACTGCGTCGGTGTGACCTCGCAGCGTGCGTCCTTCATCGGCTCCCGACAGGTTGATACGGAGGATGGTCCCGCCATCCGCTCCCGCGAGCAGGGTTGACGAATCCGGTGTGAACTCGACATCCCACACGCGGCCGTCGGCTCGGGCGACGACGCGGCCAGCCTCGGGTTCGGCGATTGGCCACACGTGGACCGCGCCGTCAGCGCCGGCGGACGCGACCTGCAGGCCGTCGGGGGCGATCCTGACCGCGAGCACTTCGCCGGCGTGACCTTCATATCTCACGCCGTACGGCCGGCCGTCGCTGTACGACAACTGCACCACGCCGTCGCGGCCGCCGGAGACCAGGAGTCGCTCCTCGGCATCGAAGCCGACGGCCATCACGTCGTCGTCGTGGCGGATGGGTGGGCAGATCTCGTCGCCCGAGGCGAGGCGGAGTCGAACGAGGTTGTCGCGTCCGCCGGTGGCGATCACGCGGATGCCCTTTGTGGTGGTCGCGACCGAGGTGATGCCTCCTTCGTCTCGGTCAGGTCGGTGGACCTCGGTACCGTCGAGACCCCAGATTCGTAGTTGTTGATCGGTTCCGGCGGAGACAATCTGCTCTGCGCCGAGGAACGAGACCGCAAGGATTGCATCGTTTCGGTCTCGAGGGCCGCTCGAGGACATCGTGCGATCGACGGCCCTGATCGCCGGCGCAACCTGATCGCCGTGGCGATCCCATCGAGACGTTGCGGACCACGTAGACGGGGCCGGTGACGGGGCCGGCCGACGTGGCAACCAGTCGAAGACGTGAACCCGACGGCCGGCGGCGGCGACGATGCGGGTGCAGTCGGGGCTGACCGAGACGGAGCGAACCGGCCGCCCGGTGAGGAGCGGCGGGCGGATCGGTGAGCCCGAGGGGTCCCAGAGCCCGATCGAGCCGTCTTCGCTTCCCACGAGCAGTGCTGATCCGTCGGGACTGATCGCCAGACAGGTGATCATTGCCACGGAGGCCGAAAACGTCGACAGGAGCTCACTCGTTCCGTGGGCGACCAACCGAACGATGCCGTCGGCGGACGCGATCGCCGCAGTGCCGTTGGGGGCGATGACGGCCCCCATGATCACGTCACCACAAGCGAGGATTTCGGTGGGATTGTCGTGCTCGATCGGCCACCAGAGTGCACTCCCGTCACCGGCCCCGATCAGCACGCTCCCGTCGGCGGCGACGTCCACAGCCGCGACGTAGCTCGGATGCGCGTAGCTGGCCGGTGTGCCGGCGACCCATCTGGTGACGGTTCCGTCGGCACATCCCGCGACGATGACCGACACTTCGTCGTGGGTCGCGAGCGAGAGCACGGTGCTCGCCGTGTGGATGGTGATGGGATCGATGCCAGTGGCAGTCCATTGACGTATGGCGCCCTCGGCGGCGATGACGATGCTCCCACGAGGTGTCGCGACCACGGTGAGCGCTTCGGGCTCGACTGCGCCGACCAGGCTGTGCTCGAGCTCGCCGGCGACGCCGCCCCACCGCAGCACACGTCCGTCGCTGCCCCCTGTGACGATGTGATCGGAGTCCCCGACGAAGCCGACGCCCACAACATCGAGATGGCTGGTCGTGATGATGCGGCGTTCGCGTGCTTCTCTCACCGTCGCGAAAAGCGCGTGTTGGACCGCGTCGACCGGGGCGTCCGGAAGGATCGAGAGGCTGTCGCCGGTTGATGCCACCGCGGCCGCCAGCGCAGCGGCGGGGTCGATCCGCAGCATGGCCACCGCCTGGTCTGCATCGTCGCGGAGACGTTCCAGGATCGCGCGGCTGTCGGCGAGCCGGCGTTGCCGCTCGGCCTCCTCGCGCTCGCGTTCGGCGGTTTGCTCCAGGGCGAGTTCGCGGGCGAGAGCACGTTCTCCCGCATCCTGACTCGCGGTGATGAACTCCTGCGCCAAGGGTGGGATGTCGGTCTGACGGATCTTCAACCATCCGAGGGCGGTCTCCAGCTCGCGGCCACGCAGCCAGTCCTGCGCCTCTGGGTCACCGTTCGGATCCCAGGATCCCGCCCGATGCTCCACGAGCGCATCCCTCCAGCGAAGGAACGCGCCATCCTCCTCCAGCCATCGGGTGAGTCGGCGCCACTCGCGCAGCAGGACATCGTGGATCAGCTCGACGGTCTGCTCGTTGGTCGCCTCGTCCAGGGACGTGACCACGAGTCGCGTGTCGGCCAACTTCGTGACCACCGCCCTGGTCCGCTCGACCGAGGCGCCCTCCGACAGCGCCGCGAACGTTCGCCGCACACGCCGCGTCGGGACGCCGCGTTGCTCGTCACCCAGCTTGGACAGGCGGACGAGTATCCGATGAGCGTGCTCCTGCTCCTCTTCGGAGAGCCCTTGGTAGGTTTCCTCGGCCCACCGGCTCAACCCGCCTGCCAACCCACCGATCGCCCGGAAGGTGTCGAGACGCAACCGACCGTCGTCCCGGCGCTCCCAGAGCCACGTCAACGAGTGCTCGACCAGCGGCAGCACACTGGAGCGGATTTGCCCGGAAGGTGATGCCGCCTCGGCCTCGGCGACGATCCTCGCGAGCAAGCCGTCATCGAGCTGGAGGCCCGCGGTCCTCGCAGGTTCGGCGACGATCGCCTCGAGCTCATCCCGCGCGAGTACGGCGGGCACGTTGTACAGATTCGGGGTCACCCAGCGCATCAGGTCAGGGAGGGCGTCGGCGAGCTGGCTGTAGAAGTCGTCGCGCATCACGATCACCACCCGGACATGGTGTGTCCCGGCCTCGAGGAACTGCACGATCTCTGCTCCGCATCGACGGATCTCATCGGCCGTCTGGGCGAACAACTCCTCGAACTGGTCGATCACGATCAAGATCGGCGCGCCGCTGAGGGGGGAGCCGAGCACACCGGTCATCTCTGTCGGACGGGTGACGACGACGTCCCAGCCTCGGCTGTTCTCGATGACATCGTCGCGGAGCCGCGCGAGCACCCCGGCGCGGATCAGCGACGACTTCCCGCTGCCTGACGGCCCGAGCACCGCGACGAGGCGGGCGCGCGTCTTTCCGTCGATCCTTGTGGGCGGCTCGGCTATGGCGTTGAGCAAGTCCTCCACGATCGACATTCGTCCGAAGAAGTAGCGCCGCGTCGTCGATCTCGAAGTGGTCGAGTCCGCGAAAGGGGCATTCTTCGGTCGGACGCAGACGTGAGCACAGCGCCCAGATGGACTCGGTCGCCACCGCGAAGGCAGTCCTCGTGAGCCGCTGGTACCTGTCCGGCGCGGTGATGCCGACCGCAATCCCGATGACGGCCTCACCCGAGACGATCGGCGCGCCGCTGAACCCGCGAGTGAGCTCGTCGGCCTCCCTCAGTTGGAGGCGCGGCGTCGAGCTGCGCAGGTGGCCGACCTCGCCGGAGGCCCCCAAGCCGTCGTCCTCGTAGTGCTCGGGAAAGCCATAGGTATCGAACCGGTCGCCGACGCTCCCGGCGGCCCGTCGCATCGGCAGGGCGGTCGTCCCCGGCAGCGCGCCACTCGTGAGTTGCAGGAGCGCCACGTCGTCGGCGTCGTACGTTTCCTCGACCCGGGCTGTCGCTCGCTCTCCGGTTGCCGCCGCGACGACCTCGACGGTGTCTCCCAGGGAGGAATTGGCGCCCTCGATGACGTGCTGGTTCGTCAGGACCAGACCCTCGTCGGTGGCGATGAAACCGGAGCCGACGGTACGACCGTCCTCGCGGTTCAGGATGCGGACGGTGCAAGCGATCGCAGGATTCGTCCCGCCATTCACTGCGCCTGCCAAACCAGCCGGATCGTGTAGTTCGCCTCAGCCCCCGCCTTCGCGACGGCGAAGTTTCCGAGTTCCCCAGTCGCCTTCACACCGAACGTGAGCTCCATCTGGGTCGGGCGCGAGTCGAGGTCGGCGACCGCGGCGAGCAGGGCGCGTGCGTTCGTGCTGATGATCTGGCCGAGCGCGGCCTGGAGGGATGACTGTGCCGCGGCCACCGAGTCCTGGATCTTGTCGCGCAGTCCGGCGCGGACAATCCCCTCCTCCTCCGTCTCCAAGGCGTCGACCTCGACCAGTATGCGTTGATCATCGCTCTCGCCGAACTGGATGTACGTGGTGCCCATCAGGCCTCCTTGATGAGGTGGTCGTCGTCCGCGACCCGCACGAGATAGCAGCCGGTCCGGCGCCCTTCACGGCTGATCCACCCGGCGAGTGCGTCGTGGCGGCGACTGAACATCCACATCGTCATGGTCGCCGTGGAGCCGTCGACGACGACCATGAACCGCCGAGGATCGTCTTGGTCGGCGCTGATCGTGAGGCCGGCCGTCTCCCCGCTCGGCTCCCGAACGAGTCCACGACCAGTGGCGTCGTCGGTCTCGGTGATGTGGAGCACGCAACTACCGGCTTCACTGTGGAGCACGAAGGATCCGCGCACGTCGCCGATGGTCGGCGGTGACAGGGCGTCGGCGCCGATCGGTAGCGGTGGCCTGGGAGCGGCGAAGAAGCCGAAGAGCTGTCCTTGCCAGTCCGTGGTGCCGGCGATGCCGATGTGCGGGGACGTCCAGACGAGGCCGTCGTACCTCTGCGACGGGAGCTCGTTGAAGTCATCGACGATCAGCGTGCACGTGCCATGCTCCTGGTCGAGCTCGATGGTGGCGGGGAAGGATCCGGGCGTCCGGTCATAGCTGTAGAACGACGCGCCGAGCCCGGCACCGTCCCAGGCGAGGTCGAGCCGGCAGCGCCAGCCGTCGTCGTAGAGCGTGTATCGACCAACCAGGCTCGCGGGATCGAGCGGCCGTCTCGCCGCATGCATCCCAAACACCGTCATGGCCTGAGCCGGTGCGCCGGCGAAGGTTCGCGATCCCACTTCCCGACCTGCTGGGCCGCGTCGTCGATGACTGCCTGGAGCCGCGTCCCGTGACGGGCGTCGATCGCAGGGCTCTGCCCACTGCGCACGGCGGCGACGAAGTCGTCCAGCATCGCGGCCGGTGCATCGTCGCCGATGGCACCGAAGTCAAGACGAGCCGATCCGTCTGTGCCCTGGACCGATACCCAGTGCTCAGGTCTCGCGCCAGGGCTGGACCAGCAGAGGGTCGCGACGCTGACCGCGCCACCGTCGTGGCGGAAGAGTAGACCGATCGACCCGGCCCGGCCGCTCGCGGCTCGGACGTCGATGATCGATCCGAGCGTCGCATCCAGCAAGTCGACCACGTGCGGGCCGATGTCGAGCAGCGGTCCGACGTCGGCTCGCCAGGAGCCGGCGCCTCCGCGGCCAGACACCCAGACACCGGCTCCGCTGAACGCTCCGATCCGTCGTGCACATTCAACAAAGTCACGCCCGACCCTCCCGTAGCGTGCCGGGAGGACGACCTGTGAGACCACGCCCGCCCGCTCGACGGCGTCGGCGATGCGCTGCGCGCCGGCCAGGTCGGCCGCGAGCGGCTTCTCGAGCAGCACCGCTCGGCCGGCGAGGGCGGCCCGCACGGCGAGGGCGGGCTGGGCGGCGGGCGGTACGGCGAAGGCGACGGCGTCGCTGATGTCGAGCAGTTCATCGAACTCGGCAGGTGCGGCGACACCGAAGCGGTCCGCCAAGGCGACGGCCGACGTGCGGCGCCGGGTCCACACACCAGCGAACCGGACGCCGCGGGCCCCATCGAGTGCCGGGGCGTGCATCCGCTCTGCCCAGGCACCTGCGCCGACGAGTCCGATCCTCACCGGTCTCACCTCGGCGATGGCACCGGACGGAAGCAGAAGGTCGCCAGCGTCAAGGGCGCCTCGTACCGATGGGGGCGCCGATGATGCGGGATCGAGACACCATGGAGGAACAGCGGTCCGTCGTCGAGCCGCACCGACACGCCACCACACGGGGGGGCGTCACTCCACGTCTCGATGATCTTGTCGGCGGCCACGCCGCGCAACTCGGGGTGGAGGCAGGTCTCATCGAGCGGTCCGTCGAGCCAGACGATCAGGGTGTACTCGCAACGTCCCTGGTCGTGGTGCAAGCCCAGAAAGTCGCCCCGGTCGTAGTAGAGATAGTTCGACTGGATCGGCTCGAGCACCAGGCCGCTGAGTTGACCGAGGCGCCGGACGAATCCTGCGCAGATGGCGTCGCGGACGTCACCAGTCGGCGTGTGCCAGTATCGAGCCCGCGCCGAGCAGCTGCCAGTCGTCGATGATCTGCCATCCCGCGCGAACCTTCACCTCGGAGCTCGAACGACGTTGCAGGGCGTCGCGGCGCAGCACTCCCAGCTCGTCCGGCCGGAGGAGCATCGGCAGCGAGACGTAGCCGTCGGTCAAACCCCGTGCGTGCGACCGCAACTCCGTCATCGCCACCCCTTGGTACGGCCGTCAACAGTAGCGGGCCGTACACGATGAAGGGTAGGCCGGTGACGTGAGGAACGCCGTGCGCCGAGAACGTCGCCGCGGCGACGGCCGGAGTCCGTGCGCCGGGGGACGGCAGACGCGGGAGGGTCGTCGTGGTCTGTCGAGCCCTGATCGCGATCAGCACACTTCGCAGCGGTTTCACAGCTTGGCGACCCTCGACGCCCTCTTGGGGAAGCCGCAACCGACGCCGGTCTTCACTTCACGCGGCACTGGAGGAACCGGTTGCTCGTGGCGTGATCAGGCGCATCGTTGGCTGCCGCCACCCGGGACACCCCAGAGCCTCCGCGGATCCCAGGGCGGTTCAAATCGGGCCACGTCCCCCGGATCGCGTCGGGCAACCCCTTCAACCCGTCGCAGCCATCGGCGAGGGTCCAGTGGGTGATGTCGGCTTGCCCAAGGGAGCACTGGCGCGACGGGGACGTGTTCGCGTCCGACTACCGGGGGGGGGGGTGACCGTTCGCGTCGGAGGAGGCCATCATGGAGGGCCGAACGGCCCGGGCATGAGCTGATCTGGTCTCCCGCCGAATGGGACACATCCATACCGACCGGGCGGACGATCAGATCAGATGGCCGGTCACGAGCCTCACTCATCCCCTCGTGGTAGCGAGCACCCACTTCGTCGGCAGGACGGCCGATCTCTACCAGACGCTCTTCTTGGAGGAGTTAGGGCAATCCACCTGCACGCTGAGGAGTAAGGGGCTCGCGACCCACCGGCGTCGAACGTGCCGCCTCCAAGGTCGTAGGCCCACGTAGTCTTTCACATTCACCGATAGGAACTCCCGGAGGGACCGAGAGATGCAGGAGGAAGCGGGCGGAATCGATATCGGCTGGGCGCTCGGGATGTTTGCGGTCGGATTCGTGATCTTCTGGTTGACGAGAAGACGCTGGAGAATCGATTACTTCAGCAATACCTGGTTGTGGGGTCTACTCCCCATTCCAAGGCTCCCTGCGATAGCGGTGCTCCTCATGGCGGCTGGTGCGTTGAGCTCTGTCTTCTGGCTGCTGGGGCAGTTGTTCTCTTAGCTCCACCAACAGCGCCGAAGGTAACCCCGATGCACTGTCAATGGCCAGCGTGATCTGCCCGGAGGTGGACAGTGGGTCTGCCCGGTGGTGGCCATCAGAACTGCCTGGGTTCATCGGGCGAGTGGCTTCTCCCTTGCTGGTGGTGGCTTGGGTGAGGCGGATTGAGTCGCCGGTGGTCGTCACGATGTGGGCGTGGTGCAGGAGCCGGTCGACGGTGGTGTCGGCGATGGTCCTGAGCATGAGCTCGTCGGAGCCGGCGTGGTGCGGGTTCGAGGACAGCGCGAACGAGCGCGGCGTTCGAAGGCGGCGTCGACGACACGGTGGAGGGCTTCGGCGGTCTCGGTCGTGACCGGCAACAGGCCGACGTCGTCGATGCAGATGGGGTCGGCTGCCGGGTAGCAGCGTGGGACGCTACCCGTTCGGGGCCGACGCGAAGTGCCATGAGCCCACAGCAGAGGTCGCCCGGGTCGACCAGCCACGTCAGCGCACCCATCGCGGGTAATGGCCTGGCATTGCCGCAACGCCCGGCAAGCGGCGCTCACGATGATAGACGCTCCGCGCCAGAACTGCCGGAACCGGTGTCACGCGTCGTACGGATGTCTGGCGAAGGCCGTAGTCGAGGGCGTCGCGGACGACCTGCCGCTCGCCCACGGGATCGGCCACGGCACGCGCCGGCCGGCTTGAACAGACCGATGTCCGCCTCGGGGTTCGCTGCCCCGCCGGACGTGATCGACGCGATGCACCTTCAACTTGGGAAGCCAGTGGCGCTTGCCCTTCGTCTCGTCGGTCATGCCGCAGCACTCACGTCGCAAGTCGGCGACGGCTTCGGGACCTATCGCCGGCACTCGCCGCGGACCGCTCGTGCCAACGCGCCACAGGACGAACGGCGGTCGTGGCTTCTAGTCTCTCGCTGTGGCGAAACTGCGTGACGGGTGGTGGAGGGTGCGTGTTCAGGCACGCCTTCAGAAGACGCTGACGCGGTCGCCCGATGGTGCGAATCGCCTCGCGGCCCTGGAAGCGCTCGATGATGCCGGCTGGGCAGACGAACCGATCCTCGTGGGCCTCATGGAGGATCCCAACGATCTGGTCCGGATGAGAGCGGTGCAGATGCTCGCTGGTATGGAAGGCGACCACGTTCGGGTGTTCCTACGCGCGCTCGACGACAAGTCGGACCGTGTGCGAAAGGCGTCCCTGAGAGCGCTCCAGACTGCCGGCCGGGCAGACGAACCGATCCTCGTGGGCCTCATGGAGGATCCCAACGATCTGGTCCGGATGAGAGCGCTGCAGATGCTCGCTGGTATGGAAGGCGACCACGTTCGGGTGTTCCTACGCGCGCTCGACGACAAGTCGGACCGTGTGCGAAAGGCGTCCCTGAGAGCGCTGCAGACTGCCGGCTGGGCAGACGAACCGATCCTCCTTGGCCTCATGGTGGATTCCGACTATGCGGTCCGGGCGAGAGCGCTGCAGATGCTCTCTGGTATGGAAGGCGACCACGTTGGGGTCCTCGTACGCCGCGCTTCACGACAAGTCGAACCGTGTGCGAGAAGCCGCGGTCCATCTGACAATCAGAGACGGCACGGCCTCTGCCGTCTGCGCGATGGCCGATGTAATCGAACGCTTGGGCGGCCAGCTCGGGCGAGAGGCCGTCGACGCGATCGCTACTCGTGGCGGCTCGGGCACGCGCGCCGCGCTGACCCGCGCGGCATGCTGCGCCGCCGGGGACGCGTTGGGCGTCGCGCGGGCAAGACTCCATGAGCTGGGAGGTCCAGATGAGAAAACCGCTGCGCAGATTCTCTCAGCCGACAGAAATCCCTCCCATCGTGTGTCGGCGGCCGCGTACCTAAGCGAAGCCAGCACGCGCCGAACAGCCAGCGCGTTGGCGTCGGCGCCCAACCGGGACTCAGATCCCGACGAACAAGCCGTGGCTCAAGCACCCGAGCGTGGCGCCTTCTCAGAGTCAATTGAGACGCTGTGCCGCGCCCTGGCGAAGGATCGGGACGCTGAAGTACGTGATGCGGCCGCTCATGCGCTCGGTGCCATAGGTGCCCGCGAGTCTGTGCCTGCGCTGCTGGCTGCACTTGATGACCCGTCCGGATGGGTGCGGAATGATGCTTTGTATGCCCTTGCCGCGGTTGGTGACAGGAGCGCGGTCGACGTCGTTCGGGAGGCGAAGGACGACATCAGGTACGGGGACTACGGCCACCCTGACTCGGCGGCATGGGAGTGCCTCGCCGCGCTGGGTGACACGAACGCCGCCGTGAAGGTGCTCACGCGTTTCTTCGAAGTCGAACGCGATCGTTCGAGTGTGCCGGAGAGTGTGTTCAAGGACTACGCGGAGATCATCGAAGGTCTCGTGGGCTACGAGACGACCAAGGAGTCGTGGGGTGAGGGCCGCACCGACTACTCCTATGACATCAGCGGGAGTCGCGCTGCCCTTGGTCGATTGTGCGCCATTCAGTCGCCCATCGCGTCGAACCTCCTGCATCATGCGGCGACGTTGCCGGACGTCATGGTGACCGTTCGGGTCGGCGAGGCAGAGTACTCAGCTGAGAATCCCGGCGGTATGGCAGGCACGGAGAAGCCTTTGTCATTCGCACCAGTGAGAGAGGCTGCGCAGGAAGAACTTGCCAAACGGGGCAATCCCGCTTACGACGCGACGACCTACGGGGTCGTAGGGTGCTGGACGATTCCTGACGGCGCCCCCGGAGAGAACGAGGATCACGGGCCGGCGGTGGGCTCGTCCTGAAGCGTTGCGCGAACCGACCCGGCAGATCCGCGCCGAACGCCGACAGGCGGCCCGGTGGGCGAGCCGCGCCACGAACGGCACGTTCGTCGACGACACGAGGTCGGCCGACATGGATCACGACCAGGCCGCTTGAGGAGGTGGCTCCAACCTGTACCTGCCCACCAGCGAAATCGAGGCCACCGTGCGCTCGTTCGGTGACCGCTCATCGCGACCCAGCCGCGTATCGGCTGGGCCGAAGGGCACGTGGGGAAGTGGTGCAACTCGCCCCTCCGACACGATCTGACCAGCACGAAAGTGCTGGTCAGCGTCAATTTTTCGACCGCGTCGACGGCGCCGAGGTGACCTGCTCGCGGGACCCGGCATCGGGGCGATCCTTCCGATCTCCATCACTGAGATCGTGGAGTTGGCGGTCAGTGTGTGGTGGGTCCGATGGCAGCGGTGAGGTCGTCGAGGAATTCGACAGCGGTCGTGGCCGGCGCGGGCAGGTCGAGGGCGGCCTCCCACTGGTGGAGGGCGGCGTTGACCGACGTGGCGACTCGGCGGCCGGTGGGGGTCAGCTCGACGACGACGCGGCGGCCGTCGCGGGGATGGCGGGTCCGGCGCACCAGACCGGACCCCTCGAGGCGGTCGAGGGTGAGGGTCATGCCACCCGTCGTGCGGCCGAGCGTCGTGGCGATCGCCGTGGGTGCGCTCCGCTGGTCAGGTGAGCGGCGCACGACGCCGAGCACCAGGTAGTCGGCGAAGGTGAGGCCCGCCCGACCGGCGTGCTCCTCGAGCACGGAGGTGACCGCCAGGTTCAGCCGGACGACCGCGCCGAGCAGCCCGCCGTCGGGGAGGTCGAGCGCTGGGAGCTCCGGCGTGTCGGGTGGGCTCGGGTCGAGGCCGGAGGTCGCCACCTACGCGGTGATCCCGAAGCGATCGAGGCCGTAGCAGCGGATGGCGTTGCCGCGCAGGAAGGCGTGGCACTCGGCGGCGTCCATTCCGGCGGTGGCGCACAGCCGGTGGGCGACCGCCCGCGACTCGGGCCACGTGCCGTCGGTGTGGGGGTAGTCGGTCTCGAACAGGATGTGCTCGAGGCCGACCGCATCGCGGCTGTTGAGCCCGTGCTGGTCGTCGAACACGCAGCCCCACACCCGACCCTTCACGATCTCGCTCGGCGGGCGGTCGAGCTCGACGCCGCCGGTCGCCGACTCGGCGGCGACGATGTCCATGCGCTCGAGCAGGTACGGCATCCAGCCGATCTGGCTCTCGGCGAAGACGATCTTCAGCCCGTCGAAGCGCGACAGCGTGCCCGAGAACACCCAGTCGCAGAGCGAGCCCTCGGCGTTCTGCGCGCTGAGCGCCATGGTGGTGGCCAGCGGCGCATCGGGGCTGGTCGCCGGCATGGTCGACGACGACCCGATGTGCATCGAGACGGTGGTGTCGGTCTCGATGCACGCGTCCCACAGCACATCCCAGTCGCCGCTGTAGAGCGACGGGAACCCGAGCTTCGACGGGTTCTCCGAGAACGCGATGGCGTGGCTGCCCTTGTCGGCGCAGCGCCGCACCTCGTCGGCCGCGAGCTGCGGATCCCACAGCGGCACCAGCGTGAGCGGGATCAGCCGGCCCCGGCCGTCGCCGCCGCACCAGTCGTCGATCATCCAGTCGTTGTAGATCTGGACGCAGCGCAGGCTGAGCTCCTTGTCGGCCCGCTCGGCGAAACCCTGGCCGGCGAACCGAGGGAACGTGTTGGGGTAGTTGATCGCGGCCTCGACGTGGTTGGTGTCCATGTCGACCAGCCGAGCCTTCTGGTCGTAGGTCCCCTCGCGGAAGTCCTCGTAGATCGCCGGGATGTTGCGCTGCTCCTCCTGGGGGACTCCGGCGGCCGCGTGGAGCAGGCCGGTGGGCAGCACCAGGTCGTCGTAGACCCAGAGGTCGCACCACTGCCCGTCGGGGTCGTTGCGGGTGAACCCGTAGTGCCCGCCCGAGAAGTGCAGCGAGATCTTCTCGCGCACGACCTTCGGGCCCCGATCGCGATCGGCGGCGGGCAGCTGCTCCTGCCACAGGGTGCGGGGCTCGAGGATGTGGTCGTCGACCGAGATGATCTTCGGCAGGTCCTGCTCGGCGGGCGTGGTGCCTGTGGGGGCATCGGCGGTGAGGGTCACGGGGTCGCTCCGTCTCGGTCGTCGGTGTGGCGGGTCGTGGCGGCGAGGCTCGGATCGGCGGCGGTGTCGTTGGCCGTCGGCGCCGGCTCGCTGTCGTCGGCCCCGACCCAGTGGTGGCGCAGGTCGGCCAGCCAGTCGGGGTAGTCGAGCGGCACGTCCGGCAGCGCCTCCGCGCCCTGGTCGGCGAGGGCGGCGGCGAAGAGCTCAGGCCGATCGCCCCAAGAGCGCGGATCACCGAGCATCACCTCGAACAGGATGGCGCCGTCGTCGCCCGACCGCAGCGGACCGAACGCGGCGCCGAACGGCAGCTCGATGTGTGTGCCGGCGGGGCAGCGCCGGTCGCCGACCCACAGCTCGCCCTCGATCACGAACACGATGTGGGGGCTGAAGTGGCCGTGGCGGCGCACGATCATCCCGGGGTCGTACTTCGCGTAGAGCGAGAGGTACGGCGGGTCGGGCGAGAACGCCAGCCACTTCTCCCACACGGACGACTCGGTGCCGTCGGCGTTGCGCTGACGCCGGCACTGCTGCCACGTGACGTCGGGATCGTCGAGGTGGCGGAACGTGGGCTCCAGGCCTTCGATCAGTGGGTTTGCCGCCGGATCGTCCATCATCCTCCCAAGTAGCTATGCACAAAGCTACCACTGGTCCATGCGGTCGTGACCAGATCGGGCGAACCGGGTTCAGGGCGAACTTCCAGGGTCCTTTCAGGAAACCTTGAGAATCGGCTGGTTCACTCACGACGTGAACCCACGAGAGGCTCCTGAGGCCGCCGTCGGCCGGGCGCTCGTCGTGGACGATGAGGTCAATGTCGCCTATGTCGTCGAGACCGGGCTCCGCCTCGACGGCTGGGACACGGTGGTGGTGGGCACCGGACGAGACGCCATCGCCGAGGTCGAGCGTCGCTTGCCCGACGTGATCGTCCTGGACGTGACCCTGCCCGATACGGACGGGTTCGAGGTGTGCCGGCGGCTTCGCCAGGCTGGCGTGTCGACCCCCATCATCTTCCTGACGGCGCTGGACGCGACCGACGATCGCGTCCGCGGGTTGACCATCGGCGGTGGCGACTACCTGACCAAGCCGTTCAGTGTCGAGGAGCTGGTTGCCCGCTGCCGGATCCTGCGGCGACGGGACGGATCGGCGGCGCCGAGCGTGCTGCGCTACGCCGACGTCGAGATGGATGAGGATGGCCACCGTGTGACGCGGGCAGGGACGACCGTCGAGCTGTCACCGACCGAGTACAAGCTCCTCCGCTACCTGCTGCTGAATCCCGAGCGCGTGCTGTCGCGCCGCCAGATCCTCGATCATGTGTGGAACTACGACTTCGATGGCGACACGTCGAGCGTCGAGTCGTACATCAGCTTCCTGCGCCGCAAGGTCGATGCCGACGGCGACAAGCTGATCCAGACGGTCCGAGGCATCGGCTACGTCCTGCGCCTCGAGCCCCAGTGATCATGTCGCTCCGTGGACGTCTGCTCTGCGCTCTGGGGCTCATCGCCGCGGTTCTCGTGGCGTCGGGCGCGGTTCTCTTGGGACTCGTCCGGACGAGTCTCGTCCAGCAGATCGATCGGCAGCTGGCCGCGGTGGCGCCGGTGACCGCCAACGACGGTCCCGGACAGCTGACCCCCCTCGTCCCGCCGCCGGCTTCGGCGTCGGCGCCCGAGGTCTCCCCGTTCACGGAGCTCTTCATCGGCCTCTACTCGGCGAGCGGCGACTTGCAGGTCGTTCTGCGCCCGAGTGGCGGCGAAGTGCCTTCGGTCGACGTCGGCACCGCCGAGGCGCGGGCCACCGAGCCGACCCACACCGAGCCGTTCGACGCCCGGTCGGCCGACGGCACGGCTGGGTTCCGTGTTGCCGCGATCCGGAGCCCGGGCGGTTCGACGTCGCTGGTCGCACTGCCCATGGCTCGGGTCGAGGCGACCTATCGCCGCGTGCGGCTCGGCGTCGTGGCCGTGGGTGTGGCCCTGTTCGCCGCGCTGGCCCTCGCCGGCTGGTGGGTCGAGCGCCTCGGCATCCGACCGATCAAGCGGGTGACCGATGCCGCCACCGCCATTGCCGCGGGCGAGCTGGATCATCGGGTCGAGGCCCAGCCGCAGGGGACCGAGGCGGCACAGCTGGCCGCCTCGTTCAACGTCATGGCCGACCGCCGCCAGGCCGCAGAGAGCAAGCTCCGACAGTTCGTCGCCGACGCGTCCCACGAGCTGCGGACCCCCTTGTCGACGGTGGCCGGCGTGTTGGAGCTGCACCAGTCCGGCGCCCTCGAGGTCGGCCCGGGCCTGGACGATGCCCTCCGCCGGGCCAGGCAGGAGACGACGCGGATGTCGGCGCTCGTCTCGGACCTGTTGCTGCTGGCCTACCTCGACCAGGGGCGCCCGCTCGAGGCGCAGCCGGTCGATCTCACCGCTCTCGTGGCCGACGCCGCCTTCGACGCGTCCCTGTCAGACCCCGGCCGCCAGATCACCACCGACCTGGCCGCCGACGCCATCGTCGTCGGCGACGAACACCGGCTCCGACAGGTGGTGTCGAACCTCGTAACCAACGCCCTGGCCCACACGCCACCTGATGCCGCCATCTCCCTGAAGGTCACCGCCAGCGACGACCTTTGCGTGCTGGAGGTCAGCGACGACGGCCCGGGGATGACGGCCGAGCAGGCGAGCCACGCCTTCGACCGCTTCTACCGGTGCGATGACGGACGCGCCCGCTCCCAGGGCGGATCGGGTCTGGGGCTCAGCATCGTCGCGTCGATCCTCGAAGCCCACGGCGGCGCCGTCTCGGTCGAGACCGCTTCCGGCGAGGGAGCGCGCTTCCGGGTCGTGCTGCCCCGACGCCGTCCCTCGCTCCAGAACTTCGAGGAGACTTCCAGGAAGTCGGAAGGTTCCGTTGAGACTCGAACGCGAGGGTGACCTCGTGGTCACCAGCATTGAACGAGATCTCCGAGCCGAACCCCGAGATGTGGAGCACCCGACCCGGATCGACATCGTCGTACCCGTCTTCAACGAGGCGCACCTCCTGCTGGAGCGGGTCACGACGCTGCACCACTACCTCCGCGACCACTTCCCCTTCGCCTGGCGGATCACCATCGTCGACAACGCGTCGACGGATGAGACCTGGCCGGTCGCCCAGCTCCTGTCCGCCCAGTACCCGCGGATCACGGCCGTGCACCTCGACCGCAAGGGCCGGGGCCGGGCCCTGCGCGCCGCGTGGACCGCGTCCGATGCGGAGGTCGTCGCCTACATGGACGTGGACCTCTCCACCGACCTCGACGCCCTCCTGCCGCTCGTCGCTCCCTTGCTGTCGCGTCACTCCGATGTCGCCATCGGCTCGCGGTTGTCGCCCGGCTCTCGGGTGGTTCGGGGTCCCAGGCGCGAGTTCGTGTCCCGCACCTACAACCGGATCCTGCGACTGGTGCTCCACGTGGAGTTCCACGACGCGCAGTGCGGGTTCAAGGCCCTCCGCAGCGACGTGGCCCGGGCGCTCCTGCCCACGGTCGAGGACAACAACTGGTTCTTCGACACCGAACTGTTGGTCCTCGCCCAGCGCAACGGGCTGCGGATCGCCGAGGTGCCGGTCGATTGGGTCGACGACCCGGACTCGCGCGTCGACGTCGTCGCCACCGCCGTCGAGGATCTCAAGGGCGTGTGGCGCCTGGCGCGATCGTTCTGGTTCCGCTCCGACGCGGTGCCCCTCGGCGACGTCGCCCGTCCCGATCCCCCCGTCGGCACGGGTGGCGAGCTCGTGCGGTTCGGCGCGGTGGGCGCCGCCTGCACCGCGCTCTACCTCGCGATGTTCCTGCTCTTGGAGGGCGTGGTCGGTCCCTATTGGGCCAACGCCATCAGCCTCACCGCCACCATGGTGATCAACACGTCCGCTCACCGGCGGTTCACATTCGGCCGGCGCGGTGCCGGCACCCGCCGACGCGAGTACCTGCGCGCCGCCGGGGTCCACGCCGCCGGCCTCCTGCTCACGACCGCCGCCCTCCTCGTCCTCGACGCGTGCAGCGCGGCGCCGAGCGTCGCCGCCGAGGCGCTGGTGCTCACCGTCGTCGGAGGGCTCGCCAGCGCGCTCCGGTTCGTGCTCATGCCCGCCTGGGTCTTTCGCGATCGCGGGCCCACCACCGAGGAGTCCCGATGACCACCCCAACGATCCCGACCCCCGACCTCGAGGTCGGCGTCGCTGTCGACGAGGAGGTCGCCACCCACCCCGCCGAGCCCGGCGGTCCGGCCGGGGGCCTGTTGCGTCGCCTGGTTCGGGGCCGACCGGCCGATCCCGCGTGGGTGCGACCGACCCTGCTGGCCCTGTTGGTCGCCACCCTCGGGCTGTACCTCTGGGGTCTCGGGCGCAACGGCTGGGCCAACGAGTTCTACTCGGCGGCTGTGCAGGCGGGGTCCACGAGCTGGAAGGCCTTCTTCTTCGGCTCCTCGGACGCCGGCAACACGATCACCGTCGACAAGCCACCGCTGTCGCTGTGGCCGATGGCGCTGTCGGTGAGGCTGTTCGGCCTGAGCTCGTGGTCGATCCTCGTACCCCAGGCCCTCATGGGCACCGCCACGGTCGGCGTGGTCTACGCAACGGTGCGACGGTGGTTCACGCCGGGCGCCGGCCTGCTCGCCGGGCTGACGGTCGCGCTGACGCCGGTGGCCGCCCTGATGTTCCGGTTCAACAACCCCGACGCGCTGCTCACGTTGCTGATGGTGCTGGGCGCCTACGGCGCGTTGCGCGCCATCGAGGAGGACCGCTTTCGCTGGTACGTCCTCACCGGCGTCGCCGTCGGTCTGGGGTTCCTGACCAAGCAGCTCCAGGTCTTCCTCGTCGTTCCCGGGTTCGCCTTGGCGCTGCTCGTCGCCGGAGCGGGCAGCTTCCTGCGCCGACTCCGCGGCCTGCTGATCGCCGGGGTCGCCGTGCTCATCTCGGCAGGGTGGTGGGTCGCCATCGTCGAGCTCCTGCCGGCATCGTCGCGACCCTACGTCGGCGGCTCGCAGCACAACAGCTTCCTCGAACTCACCTTCGGCTACAACGGGCTGGGCCGGATAACTGGCAACGAATCCAGCGGACTCGGCGGGTTGGGGGGCGGCACCGGTGGCCCGGGTGGCGCCGGCGGCGGGCTCGGCAGCATGTTCGGTGGTACCAAGGGCATCGGCCGCATGTTCAACGGCGTGATCGGTGGGCAGGTCGCCTGGCTGATCCCGCTGGCCCTCATCGCCCTCGTGGCCGGTCTCCTGCTTCGGGGCCGGCGGACGAGGACCGACATGGCCCGGGCCTCGCTCATCGTCTGGGGATCGTGGCTCCTCGTCACCGGCCTCGTGTTCAGCTTCATGAGCGGTGTCTTCCACGAGTACTACACGGTCGCGCTCGCGCCGCCCATCGGTGCCCTGGTCGGGATCGGCGGCGCGACCTGGTGGCGGCACCGGGACAACTGGGCCGCCATGGCCACCACCGCCGTCGCCGTGGCCGGCACCACCTGGTGGGCTCGCGAGCTCCTGGGCCGCGCACCCAACTGGAACTCCTGGCTGATCCCGGTCGTCACTGTCGTCGGCGTCGCCGCGGTCATCGGTCTGCTCGCCGGCGCGCTCCTCGATGCGTCGGGTCGCCACGTGCCTCGTCGCATCGCCGCTGCGATCGGCGCGGTTGCGGTCATCGCCGTCCTGGCCGGTCCCACGGCGTGGACCCTGCAGACCGTCGTCGACGCCCACGTCGGCTCGATCGTGACCGCCGGACCGACCGTCGCCGGCGGCACCGGTCCCGGCGGCCTCGCCCCAGGGGCCGGCGGACAGATCCCGGACTTCGCCGGCGGCCAGATCCCGGACTTCGCCGGTGGGCAGATCCCCGACTTCCCAGGCGGGCAGGTCCCCGATTTCGCCGGTGGGCAGATCCCGGACTTTGCCGGTGGGTCCGGCGGTGCCGGGGGCGGCGTCCCCGGCGCGGGCAACACCGCCCGACCGTCCGACCAGGTGCTGGCCCTCCTGGAGCAGGACGCCGATCAGTACACCTGGGTCGTCGCCACCATGGGTTCGACCGCCGCCGCCCCGTACCAGTTGGCGACCCAACGGGCCGTCATGCCGCTCGGCGGGTTCAGCTCGGGCGATCCGTCCCCGACGCTCGAGCAGTTCCAGCAGGACGTGGCCGACAAGAAGATCCACTGGTTCATCGGTGGAGGCGCGTTCGGCGGAGGCGGGTTCGGAGGCGGCCCGCCAGGCGCGGGTGACGCCACGGCGCAGGTCCCGGCCAGCGTTGGCGCCGAGGCCGGCCAGGCACCGAACGTCGCCACCACCGAGGCCCAGAAGATCAGCACGTGGGTCAGCCAGAACTTCGCCTCCACCACGGTCGACGGGGTGACGCTCTACGACCTCACTGCCACCCCAACGCCGCAGTGACGGTGCGGGTGGTCACACACCAGGCGGCAACGCGGTCCAGGCCTCGGCTGAGCTGCAGCAGCGGTTTCGTCGCCGTGTCGATGGCGGTGTCCGGCTGCCGTGAGCACTGGATGGGATGCAGTTCCGACCGGCTATTCGATGTCCGAGCGCCCAGCGCACGGAGCGTGTGTCAGCTGGGCGTGTCCCCCCTCCGACACGTACGGTTACCCCACGAGGCTCAGCCCGCCCTCTCACGTTGCCCGCGGGGTGGTAGCTCAGTGAGACAGCGAGCAGGCGGTAGAGCTCCGACGTTGTTACCGGAACGACGACATGCGCGAGTGCCTATGCGACGGCGGCGGCGAAGGCGGCGTAGAGGTCGCCGGGGAGAGGGACGTCGAGTTCCCAGGTGATCGCCATGGGCTTCTCGCCGACGTGGCCTCGGTAGGTGGCGGGGCCGAGGAACCAGAAGGCGCGGTCGTCGGCGCGGAGGCGGGTGAAGAGGAGGATCGTGCGGCCGTCGCGCTCGTGGTTCCGGTAGCGGAGGCCAGTCGAGCTGTCCTCGCGGGTCGCTCGACTGGCTCTCCCAGTGGATCAGGGTGCGGCTGATGGCGTAGTCGCGGTAGCGGGTGGTGGGGGAGAACCCACCGCTGCTCTTGTCGAGGGTGAAGGCGAAGCATCTCGGCGTCGGCGGGCTTCGCTTCGTAGACGCCGCTCTGCCACGCGGCGATCTTGGCTCGGTCGTCGCCGAGGCCCATGGCGGCGAGGATCTCGATGCGGCTGTAGCGGCCGTGGATCTGAAGCGGTACGTCGGGATGAGCTGCGAGCGGCTGGTGGAGGTGGTCGACCCGGTCGCCGAGCAGAGCGAGCAGCTCGGCCAGCTCGGCGAGCACCTGGGGGTGGGACCACACGAGGTCGACCGCGTCCTGGAGTGGCGGCGTCCTTGGAGAGCGCCTGGTCGGCGAGCGAAGCGACGAGCATGTGGACGAGGCGCGCTGGTTCGCTCGGGCTGATCGCGTGAGGCGAGGCGGACCGTCTCCGGCGAGGAGCGTTCGGTAGGTGGCGATGCGCTCGGCGTCGTCGATGTGGAGGAGCCGACCGATGGCACGTCGCAGCTTGCGTCTCGCTCGGGGCCGGCAGGCAGGACCGGCGCGCCTGCGGCCTCGAGCAGGTCGGACCAGCTCCTCGAGCCGGCGTAGACGTCGTCGAGATCGAGACCGGTCTCATCGAGGTACGCGGCGAGGCCGATGATCTGGCTGCGCTCCGGCGCAGCGATCGCAGCTCGTCGACCTTCGCCGTCCACTGGGAGGGGATGGCCTCGCGGAGGCTGCGCGAGCACGATCTCGGCGCCTTCTCGTCGAGCTGCATGTTGCAGCCGGCGGGCAGGAACGGGAACTGCATCTGCACCGCTCGCTCGACGTCTCGGCGGGTACCGCCGAGCAGGGCTCGGTAGCGGCGGTCGAAACGGAACTCCTTGCGGTGGGTGCCGACGAAGTCGAGCACCGTGCAGTACGCCTTGTCCTTTGGCCTTGCGGAGCCCCCGGCCGAGCTGCTGGAGGAACAGGACTGGGCTCTCGGTTGGGCGCAGCATCAACACCGTGTCGACCTTGGGAACGTCGACGCCCTCGTTGAACAGGTCGACGGAGAACACGACCTTGACTTCGCCGGCGGCGAGGTTCCGCAAGGCAGCCTCTCGCTCGTCCCGAGGACTGTCGCCCCAGATCGGCGACGGAGGGGATGCCGTGGCGATTGAAGTGGCGCGCCATGAACCGGGCGTGGTCGATGCTCACGCAGAACCCGAGGCCTCGCATCGATCCGACATCGACGTGGGTGCTCACCTGCTTGACGACGAGGCGGGCCCATGCGTCTGAGCTCGTGTAGCGGTTCGTCAGTGCCTCGACCTCGTATCCCTGGCCCCGCGTCCAGGGGATGTCCGCGCAGGTCGAGACCGTCGTGGATGCCGAAGTAGAGGAACGGGGCGAGGTGCTGCTGGTCGATCGCGTCCCACAGCCGCAGCTCGGCGGCGATGCGGTCGTCGAACCAGTGCAGGATCGGGAGACCGTCGCTGCGTTCCGGGGTGGCGGTGAGCCCGAGGAGCTCGACGGGTTCGAGGTGGTCGAGCAGCTTCGCGTAGGAGGTGGCGACGGCGTGGTGGAACTCGTCGACGATGACGACGTCGAAGTGATCGCGCGGGAAGGCCGACGAGGTCGTTGGCGTTGAGGCTCTGGATCGACGCGAAGACATGCTCGAACCGGGTCGGCCTTGACCGGCCCGACCCACTTCTCGCCGAAGCTCGGGTCACGGAGGGCGTAGCGGAAGGTGGCGAGGCTCTGGTCGAGGATCTCCTCGCGGTGGGCGACGAACAGGAGCCGGGACCGGTCAACCTGCTCGCGCAGGCTGGCGTAGTCGAGGGCGGCCATCACCGTCTTGCCGGTGCCGGTGGCGGCGACGAGGAGGTTGCGGTGGTGCCCACGCTGGCGGGACACCTCGACCAGCTCGAGCAGTCGTTCCTGGAAGGGGAAGGGACGCAGCTCGATGGGGCTCAGGATCACTCGCGGGCCGGTGTCGGTGCGACCGGCCCGGCGCTGCTCGTCCTCGAACTGGTCGGGGTCGTAGGGCAGGTAGTCGCCGCCGGCCCAGTAGCTGTCGAACACGGCACCGAACTTGGCGATCACGTCCGGATTGCGGGCGGCCGACGCGCGCACGTTCCACTCGATGCCGGTCACCTGGGCCGAATGGGTGAGGTTCGACGACCCGACGTAGGCGGTGGAGAAACCCGAGCGGCGGTGGAACACCCATGCCTTGGCGTGGAGGCGGGTGGTGCTCAGGTCGTAGGAGACGCGCACCTCGGCCCCCAGCTCGGCGAGTTGGTCCAGGGCAGCCTTCTCGGTCGAGGCGGTGTAGGTCGTCGTGAGCACTCGCAGCGCGCGGCCCCGGCCGCAGTGATCGCGCAGGGCGCCGAGTCAGGGGAGCGATGCCGCTGCGGCGGATGAAGGCCATCACGACGTCGATGACATCGGCGGACTCGATCTCCGAGCGCAGCTGGTTCCACAGATTCGGCTCGCCCGGTGCATTGGTGAGCAGCGTGGTGTCGAGGAGCGGGATCAGGGGTTGGGCGATCTGCTCGGGGCTGCCATCGGGCCGGCGGCGGAGAATCGAGTGCAACACGGTCGCGGGATCGAGCGGTATGTCCGACGAATCCACCTCGACCAGCTCGCCGAGTCGATCGAGCAATCCTCGCGCCACCTCGATGCCGACGCGGGCTCGATCGGACTCGCTGACATCAGAGAGGGCTCGCTCGATCTCACGACTCAGGTGCCAGGCGATGCGGTCGGGTGTCTCCGCGGCGTGAAGCGCACGCTGCTCGTTGGGCAGCGCATCCGCAAGGGCGTCCAGGCGCGCCTTCAGGCCCTCGGTGACCAGGACCTCGTACAGGCCCGCCGGCAGCTCCTCCACGGACGGAAACCTAGGAGCTCACGTCGGCCGGTGCCGGGACCGGCCTGTCCTGCGTTTGTGTCATAGGGGGTTCGTATCGTTGAGGTAGTTCAAGCGCTGCGAGGAGCCGCGATGCCGAACCAGGATCTCGTCGCCGAGTTCAAGAGCACATATGACCAGTGGAACGCGATCGGGTGACCAGTGGAACGCGATCGGGCAGGCGCTCGCCCCGCTGGCCGAACGGCTTGCGAAGGAGACGGTGGCCAATGTCCTGCCCGGCGCGACCGTGATCGAGCTACGCGGCGAGTTCAACGAGGACTGGCTCCGCACCCTGCGCATCCGGCGTGTGCTCTCAGCCATCGGCGAGGTGCTTTTCGATGTCGCCGAGGGCCACGACGACCGTCGGGTCGAGGCCGCCATCGACGAGGTGAACTATGAGTACCTCGACCTCCTGCTCGACCTGACCGGCGACCTCTTCATGGGGAACAGCGCGATCGAGCTGGACCTGAAGGGCACGTAGTCCCGATCACAGCGGCAGATCGAGTTGGACCTCTTCGATGTCGGTGTAAATGGCACGAAGGCCGTACACGTTGGTGAGAGCACCCCACGCGGCGTCGGCAGCCCACTCGAGATCCTCGTAGGCGGAGTGACCAGGCTCGACCTCAAAGGTGATGACGAACCGGTACGCACGTTTCTCGGGCCTGCAGCGATCATCGCTCGAGGACCTGGACGACGTGAACCCTCCGTACGCAGCGCCGTAGGGTCGGAGCCATGCCGACTCCGCCAGGTCAACCTGTCGTCGAAGGCACAATCGAACTGCGCGAGGTCCAGCCTCGGCTGGGCGCCGGCTCCTTGTCCCGGCGAGCGTGCGTCTCGACAAGCTCCACCTCATGTTCCAGGCGGCGATGGGTTGGGAGGACTGCCACCTTCACAGCTTCGACATCGGCGGCGAACGCTACGGCATGCAGTTTGACGACTACCCCGAGGGCGAGCTGGACGAGAAGGACTGCACCGTCGTCACCGCGGTCGGGACCAACAAGCGCTTCATCTACGAGTACGACTTCGGTGACTCGTGGGAGCACGAGATCACGGTGCACCGCGTGTTGCGGATGGCGAAGGGCCTGAAGTTTGCCGTCTGCGTCGACGGCGCCAACGCCTGTCCTCCCGAGGACGTCGGCGGATCGTGGGGCTACGAGCACCTGCTGACCGTCCTCGCCGATCCATCGCACGAGGACTACGAGCACCTCAGTGAGTGGGTCGGTGGTCCCGTTGACCCGACCGAGTTCGATTTGGCGGCGGTGAACGCTCGCCTGCAGGCAGTTCGCTGAACCTCGCCGCCCGTAGCTGGGGGAGGCGTGGCGTCCGGCGTTCGGTTACTCGACGACGCCGGCGACGGCAGCGAGTAGCGCACGGATGCGGGTCCGGCGGCGGGCGCCTTCGGCTGCGGTCACACCAGCCGTGATGATGTCGAGGGATGCGCCGCCGGGTCCGAGCTCTCGTCGGAGGATTGGCACGATCTGGGCGAGTGTCGCGTCGGCGTTCAGCGTCGCGGCGGTGACGCCGTCGGCGAGGGCGATCTCGAGGCAGCGCCAGAGATCCTCGGCATCGCGGCTCTCCTGGCGGACGGTACGAGCCCATGCTTCAAGCCGAGGGTCGACGCGGCGTCGGGGATCAGTACGTGCGCACCGATGGTCGCGCCGTCGGTGAGCACGATCTCGACGTCGGCGTCGATGCCGGGCCGGCGCAGCGCCTCGGCCAGACCGGGCACTTCAGTTGTCACCACATCACCGACTCGAACGGTGTCCCGCACTCGCGACCGGTAGGTGGGGATGAGCAGGTCGACGGACGCGACACGGGTGGCGTCGATGGGCCGTTCCCAGCGGTTGCCGAGCACCTTCCGGTAGCCGCGGTCCTCGATGGCGGTGACCAGTTCAGGCTCGCGTAGAAGGTAGGGCGGAAGGCCGAAATCGGCGTCTGCGGTGGCTCGGATCGGGAGGTCGATCGAGAGGCGCTGTTGGTGGAGCAACACCGCGACCCCGCCGATGAGCCGGCTCTCGGTGAGCTTGCCTGCACCGGCGAGGATCTCCGCGACCTCGGCGATCGCCGTCAGTCCACCGTCCATCGCCCCCGAGAGGCTCGCGAGGACGAGGCGGTTGGTCATGACTCGGTCCCGAGCTTGCCATCGAGCACCGCCGCGACGAGGCGATCGGCCGCCTCGACGCGGTCGGCACCGCCGAGGTCGTGGAGGTCCCAGATCTGCTGGACGGGGTCGGCGAGCGGGAGACCGTCGATGCTGCGCCTCCAGGGCTCGAACGTGGCCAGCAGCGTGGTGTCGCTCGTGTGGCGCACGACAGCGGTGGCGTCGACGCGCCCCTCGGCTCGGACGAACCCCGCCGCCGTGAGGTCAAGGGCGTCATCGGTGTAGACAACCGTGAGCGTGGGATGGCGCCACGGCACGAGCAGGTCAGGGGCGAGGTCGGCCGAGACCGCAACCCGGGTGCCCGTTGAGGTGGCGTGGGCGAAGAGCCGGTCGATCTGCTCGCGCATCGGCAGGAGGCTGTACCAGGGAACCTCAACGCCGACGAGCGCTGGTCGGTGGTTCTCGATGTAGAGATCGATGAGCTGCTTCCGTCGGCCGACGTAGCCGTCGGTGGTCGAGGTGACCGCCGAGGACTGAGCGAGTCGCCCAAGCACCTGGGAGACCCGGGGCTGCGAGACCCCGACAAGTGTTGCGAGCTCCACCTGGGTTACCGGCCGTGTTGCGGCGATCAGGGCGCGTACGAGAGCGGAGGTGCCCGCCCCCCATCGCCTCGTCGCGGTCGTGACCATGCCTCCAGGGTATAAGCCTTCTCGTCAACCGGCAAGGATCACTTATATGCGTGCTTATCTCGGTCGACAGGCCGCGGAGGCTTCCCGCGTCGGGAGGGCTCGCTGCCCACTGGGCGGGATTGTCCCATGACGCCTTCCATGAATCTCTAGTAAGAACTCGAACAATTTTTCGGCGGCTTCCCTGCCAGCCGTCTTGCTGAAGGATTGAAGATGCCGGCCGAGACACACCAGCAACGCGACGACGTGGCCGTCGCCGAGATCATCGATCTCCTCGTCGCCGTCTTGGCGTCCGCGACGGACGTCGCCGGCGTCGGCCCGGACGCACTGCTGGCTGACCTCGGCGCCGACAGCGACCTTGCCCTGTTCGATCTGGCGGACGTGGTGGCGGAGGAGTACGGCGAGCGCGGCCTCGGCGAGATCGATCTCGACGAGCTCTGGTCGGCCCGGACCGTCGTTGCCCTGGCCACCGTGTTCGCCCGGCTCTGGGCCCGAGACGGCGAGAATGGGGACTCGACCGGGCGAGGGGATGCGACATGACGACGCTGCAGCAACAGGCCCGGGCCCTCGGGGACCCGACGCGGCACAAGATGTTCCGCTACGTGGCGGACGCCGCGGGGCCGGTGGATGTCTCCGAGCTGACCGAGCACTTCGGGCTGAATCACAACGCCATTCGCCAGCACCTGGCCAAGCTCGTCGAAGCCGACCTTGTCATCGAAGAGACGGCCCCGAGCCGCGGGCGAGGGCGCCCGCGCCTCGTCTACGTGCTCGATCCCGGCACCGAGAGCCGTTGGGGGGTGACCGGGCCCTACGAGCGCCTGTCGTTGTGGTTGGCGGAGACGGTTCGCACCGGGGACACCCCGGTGGAGGTGGGTCGCCGTGCGGGTCGTCGCCAGCGTCTCGGCGGCACCGAGATCGATGATCCGGTGTCGAACCTGGTCGATCAGATGGCCCGCCACGGCTTCGATCCCACGGTGCGTCAGCGGGGCACCGCGGTCGACATCACGCTGCGGACGTGCCCGTTCGAGTCCACGGCCCTGGCCGATCCCGACACGGTCTGCGAGCTGCACCTGGGCATGGCGTACGGCATCGCGGAGGGCATCGATGGGCTCGAGGTCGACGAACTGGTTCCCAAAGACCCACGCCGGGCCCACTGTCGACTGCGGTGCCATCTCGAGCCGGTGGCACAGGTGCGGTCGTGAGTGAGCCCGGTCGTCTGCTCCCGGCAACGCCGTTGCGATCCCTCGACGCATACCTCGACCACGGCGGCGGCGCGGGCTTGGTCGGCGCTCGCCACATCGGACCGCAGGAGACCACCGCCGAGATCGGCACAGCAGGACTGCACGGGCGCGGCGGCGCCGGGTTCCCGACCGCGGTCAAGTGGCGGTCGGTCGCCGCCGGCGGGCCCGGCGCCCGCTACGCGGTGGCCAACGGGGCCGAAGGCGAGCCGGGCACGTTCAAGGACCGCGCCCTCATGCGAGCCAACCCCTACGCCGTCCTCGAGGGTCTCTTGATCGCCGCCGAAGCGGTCGGCGCCCGGCACGCGTTCATCGCGCTGAAGGCCAGCTTCGAAACCGAGCTCACGGCCATCCGTCGAGCCCTCGCCGAGATCGACGAGGCCGGCTGGCTCGCCGGCATCGAGGTCACCGTGGTGACCGGACCCGAGGAGTACCTCTTCGGGGAGGAGAAGGCGCTGCTCGAGGTGATCGAAGGCAACGAACCGCTCCCACGCTGGTTGCCGCCCTACCTCCACGGCCTGTTCGCCACCGCCCCCCAGCTCGGCTGGCAGGCCCACGATCCCGATGCTTCCGATCCCAGCGGGCACTCGGCCAACCCGACGCTGGTGAACAACGCCGAGACCCTCGGCCAGTGCGCCTGGATCCTCGCCCACGGCGCCGACGCTTTCCGACGCGAAGGCACCCCGGCCTCGCCGGGCACGATGATGTGCACCGTCGTCGGCGACATCACCCGGCCCGCGGTTCTCGAAGTTCCCATGGGCACCCCGCTGCGCACGGTGCTCGACGCGTGCGGAGGACCCCTGCCGGGCCATCAGATCAAAGCCGTGTTCCCTGGTGTCGCCAACGCCGTGTTGAGCTCCGAGCTGCTCGACACGCCGCTCAGCTATGAGGCCATGGACGCCGTCGGGTCCGGGCTCGGCGCCGGCGGGTTCATCATCTACGACGACCGCACGTGCATGGTCGAAGTGGCCACCATGCTGTCGCGCTTCTTGTACGTCGAGTCGTGCGGCCAGTGCCCTCCGTGCAAGCTCGGCACCGGCGACATCACCGCCGCACTCGACCGCATCCGCGCCGGGGCCGGCCACGACGCGGATCTCGGTCGCATCGAGGAACGTCTCCGCATCGTCACCGACGCCAACCGCTGCTACCTGCCAGTCCAGGAACGCATGGTGGTGTCGAGCATCCTGCGCACCTTCCCCGACGATGTCGCCGCCCACCTCGAAGGCGCATGCCCATCACCGCGCCCACAGATCACGACGCCCAAGATCACCGACCTCGCCGACGGAGTCGTCACCTACGACACCCGCCAGGACCGCAAGCGGCCCGACTGGACCTACGAACCATGACCGTCACCGACCCCGCCTCCCACCCCGCTCCGACCGCCCACGACCTCACTTCGACCGTTCCCGATTCCGTTGACCGGGCTGGAGAACCAAGAAACCCCTTCAGTTATAGTTCTAGTATCTACTAGAACTATAAGAGGGGCCACGTGACAATCACGGCTCATCATGCCCGAGGGATGTGACCTTCGGATCTGGTCCACCGGTCCGAACGCACCTCGCCGTGATGATCGCGGCCGGGCTCGCTCTCGCTACAACCTGAGGAGAACCATGCCCGTCGCCATCGACCCGTCCATCACCCTCGCCGAGCTCGTGACCCAGCGGCCCGCCCTGGCCCGTGAGCTGGAGCGCCGCTCACTCGACTACTGCTGCGGCGGTCAACGTACCCTGGCCGAGGCCTGCGCCGCCCAGGGCCTCGATGTCGATGAGATCGCAAGCGCGCTCGACGCCGCGCCGGGGGGCGAGATCGCGCCGTGGGCCACTTTCGGCCCGGTCGAGCTCGTCGATCACCTCGAGGCCACCCACCACGCCCACCTCCACGACGAGCTCCGGCGGCTCACGGCGCTGGCGGACAAGGTCGCGCAGGTGCACGGCGGCCGCCACCCCGAGCTGCTCGAGGTGCAGCGGCTGTACGGCGAGCTCCGCGACGATCTCGAGCCCCACCTCGCCAAGGAGGAGCAGGTGCTGTTCCCCATGATCCGTGAGCTCGCCGACGCGGACACGGCCCCGACGTTCCACTGCGGCACGTTGCGCAACCCGATCTCGGTGATGTTGTGCGAACACGACAGGGCGGGTGAGCTCCTCGAGCAGCTGCGTGCCGTGACCGAGGGCTATGTCATCCCGGATGACACGTGCGCGAGCTACACGGCGCTCTACACCGGGCTGGAGGAGCTCGAAGCGGACACCCATCTCCACGTCCACAAGGAGAACAACCTGCTGTTCCCCGCGGTCATCGCGCTCGAAGCCGGGATGCCGAGAGCATGAGTGACGCTGTCTCTGATGGAGTCGAACCCAGCCGCTGGGTCGAGATCACCCGCGAGAACCCTGAGCACTCGAGCTGGTACGTGAAGCGGTTCCGCTCCATGGTCGCCGCCGGTGACGACCTGGCCGGTGAAGCCCGCTTCGTCGACGCCATGGTTGCTCGCGGCGCCCGCATACTCGACGCGGGGTGCGGCCCGGGGCGGGTGGGCGCGGCCTCTCGCGGGCCGGCCACGAGGTGGTCGGGGTCGACGTCGATCCGTTCCTGATCGCCGCGGCCGAGCAGGACCATCCCGGCCCGCGTTGGCTGGTCGGTGACCTGGCCGAGCTCGACCTCCCGGCCCAGGGGATCACGGACGGGTTCGACGCCATCATCTGCGCCGGCAACGTCATGCCGTTCCTCGCGCCCAGCACCCGGGCCACCGTGCTCGATCGGTTCCGGACCCACCTGCGTCCCGCGGGACGGGCCGCCGTCGGCTTCGGCGCCGGGCGGGGCTACACCTTCGACGAGTTCCTCGCCGACGTCGAGCGAGCCGGCCTCACCACGGGCGTGCTCCTCGAGAGCTGGGACCTGCGCCCCTTCACCGACGCCTCGGAGTTTCTCGTCGCGATCCTCGCACCATGACCACGGGAGCCCGGCCGGTGACGGGTTCAGGAGGCAGTACGAGGCGGGAAAGGGGGAGCGAGGAAGGCCAGCAGGGTGAGTCCTGCCGATCCGGCATTGGTGACGAACGAGCCACCGGCATGGCCTGGGCCATGGCCCACCGCTTCCTCGGCAATCGCATCTGGCAACCAGAGGAACGCCGAACCTGAGCCGCCGACGCAAACGACTGTCGGCGCCGAAGAATCAGGCGACCGGGCATGGGGTTTCACCGTGGCAGCTACCGTCTGTTCGGGTTCGGTTCGGGTCCACGGACGAGGATGGCGTCGGTGCCCTATCAGCGATTGACGGCAACGGACGCGTCGTGGTTGCACATCGAGCGCGCTCAGGAGCCCCAGCACGTCGGGTCGCTCTCCTACATCGAGGGGGCACCGTTGCGAGATGCGTCGGGGCGCATCGCGATCGACGAGCTGCGGTCGTCCGCCCTGAGGCGCCTGCACCGTCTCCCGGTGCTCCGTCAGCGTCTGATGTTCGTCCCGTACGGTCTGGGCCGCCCGATCTGGGTCGATGACGATCGGTTCGACATCGAGTACCACATCCGACTGACCGCCGTGCCCCGACCGGGCGCGGCCGATCAGGTCCACGAATTGATGGGGGAGCTCCAGTCGTTGCCACTCGACCGGCAGCGCCCGCTGTGGGAGATGTGGTTCGTCGACGGCCTGCAGGATGACGAGGTGGGCCTGATCATCAAGAGCCACCACGCCCTCGGCGATGGCATCGCGACGGTCGACCTCGCGTTGACGTTCGTCGACTTCGAACCGGTCGCACCTGAGGACCCGCCGACACCGCGGTGGGAGCCAGAGCCCGCTCCGTCGGAGAGTCGCCTCCTGCTCGACAGCGTGGCCGGGCAACTCGTGCACCCGACGATCCTGGCGAACGCGGCCCTGCGCCACCCGGGGCAGGCGCTCTCGACCGTGACTGCCGCCGCTCGAGCGGCGACGAGCCTGTTCGTGCGTCCGAGACCCGCCCCGTGGAACGTGCCGGTCGGCACCCATCGACGATGGGTCGGTGCAACGGTGCCCCTCGGTCCGGTTCGCCGTGTGTGCGAGAAGCAGCAGGTCACGATCAACGATGTGGTGCTCGAGGTGTGCACGGGGGCGATGCGTGACTACCTCGTTGACCACGACGAAGCGACCGACCACACGCTGAGGGCCGTGGTGCCGGTGTCTCGGCGCCCGCACGACGAGCACGTGGGCACGCTGGGCAACAAGGTCTCCCTGATCATGATCGACCTGCCGCTCGACGAGGACGATCCACTCCGGCGACTCGAGCGGATCCACGCCGCGGCCGACGAGGTGAAGAGCTCCGACTTCGCCGAGGGCGCCGAGACGATCATGACGGAGGCAGGGGAGATCAGTGTGCTGGCCGGCCCACTGGCTCGCCTCGGGCTCCGTCTGATCAAGATGAACGTCGTGATCACGAACATCCCCGGCCCAGCGACGCCCTTCTATCTCCGCGGTGCCCGGGTGCTGCGCGCCTTCCCGTACGTCGAGGTCGTCGAGAACGCGGGCCTGACGATCGCGGTTCTGTCCTACGACGATCACCTCTTCTTCGGGCTGACCGCGGACCGCGACGTGATGGTCGACCTCGGGGTGCTGGCCCACGGGATCGAGACGAGCGCAACCCGCCTGATCGATGCTGTCGACTCGGCGGCGACAGCGGACCCCTCGTAGCGGGGGCTCAGGTCCTCGGGGCACGCCACTAGGTCGGGGTCATCGACGCGAGCTGGAAGCTGCCGTTCTCCTCGTAGGTCACCCCACCGATCAGGGAACTGCTGTGCACGGTGATCACCCGCTCGTTCCGCAGCGGCAGGCCGGTCGCGGCGTCGAACCACACGTTGACGTCCTCCGTGCCGGTCTGGCCGCCGGTCAGGTTCCGCAACCGGTGGTAGTGCAGGGCCGCCACCTCCGTACCTCCGATGTCGAGGTCCTCCGGACCGACATAGGTGTACGGGCCGGACGAAACGACCTCGCCGTTCGACCCTGTCGAGGTGCCACGGCACTCCTGCGCCCACTGGTCGCCCGCTTGTTGCGTCGCCCTGATGGCGTCGACCGGTGGGTCACACGTGTAGGTCGAAGTGGTGTCGACCTTGGCCACGACCAGGTCCAACCGCTGGAAGAACGCGCCGGCGTTCTCGGTGAGCCCCGAACCGGCCGGGCAGTAGTCCCAGCTCTGCCAGTGGTTCGTGCTGTAGTCGACCCGGAGCCTCCAGCACTCACCGTCGAGGTGGGTCACGGTGCCCGGGATGTCGGGGCCCTGGGTCTGGGTCAGCGGCGGCTTGTCGAGGTGCTCGGTGCCCTCACCGCGGTACTGATAGAAACCGGCCGCCGGCTGGAACGGCACCGCGCCGGCCGACTGGTCGGTGCCCGACGTGACCTCTCCGGCCCGACGGCGGGCCTCCTCGAGCGACACCGGCCGGGACGAGCCCCGGTTCCACAGCACGACGAACGTCGCCACACCCGCGATCACGACGACCCCCACGATGGCCCCGACGATCCGGCCCCAGTGGCGGCGGGGACGCCCGGGTTCGGGCACCGCCACCTCGGGGGAGCCGGGCTCAGTCACGGCCCGGCAGGCTCCCCACCTCGAGGCCGGCCAGATCGGACGTGCCCTCGAACACCACCTGGCCACGCTCACGCACCACGCAGCGGAGCCGACCGGCCAGGTGCTCGAAGTCGGTGTCGACGTTGCGTCGCTCGGCCGGGAGCGGGACGGGTAGCACGCATGGTTCGATGCCGGTGCCGTCCCCGTCCAGGTCGACCTGGTGGTGCCACGACCGGGCCCGGACGGCCCACCGCCCCGGGGTCACTTCGGAGTGCACGGGCGCGGGCGGGGTGATGCGGATCACCCGCTCGCCCAGCCGCACGACCACCCCGCACACCGGCCGGGCGATCGGCCCGAGGCTCAGCACGCCACCTGAGAAGGCGACCGACACGTCGGCGCCGTCGAAGTCGTGGGCCTGGCCCCACCACCACCGGTCCGGGAACCCGGCGCCCCAGTTCCGCTCGCCGTAGACCCGGGCCCCGTCGAGCGACCAGCGGTCGCCCCCAGATCCGCGGCCGCCGAAGGTGACGCCACCGGAGGCGGCGCCGCCCAGGCGGTAAGGCTGCCAGTACTGGTTGAGGAACGGCACGGCCGAGAAGATCCCGCCACCGCCGAACGCCTTGGGCCACTCGAAGGACCCGGAGAAGCGCAGGTCGAGGTGGACGTCGTCGAGGTCGACACGGAGTCGGTCGGCCGAGGCCTCGAGGCGGGCCTCCGCGGACGTGCCCGCGCCGAGGGCGAAGTGGGCCCGGTCGGCCTGGGCGTCATCCAGTGCGGCAGAGCGCACGATGTCCCCGGGGTGCAGGGCAACGGCCACCGTGGCCCAGTCGCCGGCGGAATGCCGGTTCACGCCACAGAGGGCGACGACGACCCGGCCCGACGCCGGATCGGTGACCCGCCAGAACCAGCCCTCCATCTCGGCGCCGTGTGACGGCACCGGGTCACCGAAGGGCAGGTCCGCGCCGGTGCGCCGGTAGGCCGCGACCAGCCGGCTTCCGGCACCCAGGGCCACATCTCGCACCCGGTCGAACGTGATCACCACGGCGAACGTACCCCACCGGTCAGCCCTCGGGTCGTGGACGACGGCTCGTCAACGCGATCGGCCCCGCCGAGAACCCAACGACAGCGCGACATCGGCGCCGATGTCCATGAGCAACACCTGTGGTCAGCGGCTCGCAGGCGGGACACCTGGGACGTTGTTCCCTGGCAGCGCCGCATGGGAGAGCGTCAAGTGAAGAGAGGAGAACCAAGGGGGTGGCCGTGGTCGAGCACACAGACGTCGTCGTGATCGGGGCGGGTCTCGGAGGTCTGGCGGCAGGCGTGACTGCTGCGGGCCATGGTCGCCAGGTGATGGTGCTCGAGCACCACTCGCTTCCCGGAGGCTACGCCCAGTGCTTCCAGCGCGGGCCCTACCGCTTCGATGCCAGCCTCCACGCGCTGAACGGGCTGGCCCCGGGAGGGGGCGAAGACCTCCTCTACCGCGATCTGGGCATCTGGGACCGAGTCCACCTGCGGAGGCTGGACCCGCTGTACGTGGCCCAGTTCCCTGATCACCGGGTGGTCGCCCACGCTGATCCGTTCCGGTACGAGTCGGATCTCATCGACCTGTTCCCCGGCGAGGCGACGGGCATCCGCTCCTATCTCGACGAGGCGTGGGGCGTGCATCGCGATGTGAGACGCATGGGGATCGACGGAGCAGCCGGACGACAAGCGAAGCCGGAGGAGTTCCCGGCCCGCTATCCCTGCCTCGTGGGGGTGAGCGCGGAGACGTGGGCTCAGGCCATCGGCCGTCACGTCAGCGACCCGCGACTCGTCGCGGTGCTGGGCGCCCTGTGGGGCTATCTCGGGCTGCCGCCGGAACGGCTGGCGGCGCTCCCCGGCATGGCGGTTGCCGCCGGCTACGGGCACCACGGCGGCTGGTACCCCGAGGGTGGATCTCAGGCGCTCGCCTGGGCGCTCGAACAAGAGCTGCGTGAGCGCGGCGGGCAGGTGCAGTACTCGCAGACGGTGACCGAGGTGGAGGTCCGTGACGGCCGCGCCGTTGCCGTCGTGACCGCGGAGGGGCTGCGGGTGGAGGCCGACGCGGTCATCTCCAATGCCAGCGCTCCCACCACGATGCTCGAGATGGTCGGCCGCCCGCATCTCCCCGCCGACTACGTCGATCGGGTCGAGGGTCCCACCCCCTCCTACACCACGTTCGCCGTGTACCTCGGCCTCGATCGAGACGTGCTGGGCGAGCAGGGCCTCCCACATGAGCTGTTCCTGGAACCGAGCTACGACATGCAGCAAGGCTGGGAGGCGGCGTTGGCAGGCGACTGGAGCCGTGCTTCGATCTTGGTGACGGACTACACGAGGGTGGACCCCGGCTGCGCACCTCCAGGCTCAGGCGTCTGCGTCCTGACCGTCGTGGCGGGATGGGACTACGCGGACATGTGGGGAACGGCGGGTGACCTCACCGGCTATCACGAGAACCCCCACTACCTGGCAGTCAAGGAGCGCGTCGCTGACGAGCTGATCGGGCTCGCCGACGCATCCGTGCCCGGCCTCGCCGACGCCATCGGCTTCCGCGAAGCCTCCACACCGCTCACGAACTTCGCCTACACCCGCAACCCGCGTGGTGCGATCGAGGGCTACGAGAACACACCCGCGAACTCCGGCCTCGGATGGCTTCCCCAGACCACACCGATCCCGAACCTGTTCCTCGCCGGAGCGTGGACCAACACCGGCGGACAGAACCCGGCCATGGGCTCGGGTAGGGCAGCCGCGCAGTTGGCGCTGAAGAACGGTGGTGGGGACTGACCGAGATCCCAGGAGCGTTCGTCAGTCGACGTGAGTGGCTCCCGTGGGGTTGTGTGCCGTCGGTGCGAGAGGGGGCGCGATGTGTGCGCGGTCATCCGGTGGTGACCGCGTTCAGTTCCACCAGCTGGTGATCTCGTCGTAGACAGCGGGGCGATTGGCGAGGGCGATGTGGTTGATCTTCGGGCAGAGGCGCACGGTGGCGTTCGGGAACAGGGTGGGCCCGTCGTCGTCGGGCCGGCCATGAGCGCTCGGTGCGGTCACGAGCGCGTCGCCCAGCAGGCGGTTGACACGACGGTGACCATCGTGGTCGCCATCGTCGGTGAGTGAGCCGGCGATGGCGAGGTATGCCGCGTGGCGGGGGACACGCACCGGGTGGAGCTCGGGACGTTCGGTGGCGTCGCGGTCGCGCTCGATCCAATCCTCGTCGAGCACGGCGCCCCAGCGGAGGTCCTTGATCCCCTCGCTGCGCCGGTCGAGTCCGGCGCCGATGAGCCGAGTCACCGGGTTCGGTACCGACCACAACGCGGCGCTGGTGAGGTTGGCGATCACCTCCAGATTGGCACCGGTGTTCGGGACCCCGAGCAGTACCACCCGCTTGACCTTGGCGGGCCACGGCCCGCGGCGTCGCAACCGGTCTGGCAGGGTCGCGGCGTCCCTGCCGTAGTGGCAGGCGCTCCGGATCACGAGGCCGCCCATGCTGTGACCGATGAGGTCGATCTCGCTCACGCGCACGGGCCAGACCCTTACCAGCTGTTGGAGCCTCGCCGCGAGCTCACGCCCGTTCGTGGAGATGTGCCGTCCCGTGTTGTAGCGGGCGTACACGGGCGTCACGCCGTGGTCGCGTGCCAGCAGCTCGCCATAGGTCACCTCCGGCCGGCCGGCGAACCTCCACACCGATTCCGACGACATGAGCCCGTGCACGAGAACGCACAACCGGGCTCCCGCTTCCGGGAGCGCCCGTGCGAGGGTGTCGTGATCGAGTGGGAGCTCGGCGCCGGATTCGGTGCCGAACGTCAGGGGAATGGCGAGGGAGGATTTCTGCTCGACCAACTCGTCGCCCAGCAGGCCGTTGAGTACGGCCCGAGCATCGTCGCCCCGACCAGGGAGCGACATCAGGAGTTGGATCACCCGCTCGATCGTGGCCGGTGACGACATCGGCTCGAGCGGCCGACCCCCGTCACCTCCCGCGACCACGCGGCCAGGGTACTCGCCCCGTAACCCTTGTCATGGGCGTGGCCTGATGAGCGGAGGGCGGGCGATGGCGAACCGCGTACGCCGATGAGTCCTCGGCACCGGCGACCTCACCGCCAGTGGATGGCCTTGAGCAGCCGCAGGGCGGCGGTCATCACCGAGGCGAAGCCTTCGTCGCCGAGTTGGCGGACCGGTGGCGCCAGGTTGAGCAGCTGCTGGCGGGCGATGGTCTGGACCTCGGTGTACTTGGTGAGTCCCTGGGCGCCGTGGCGGCGACCCATGCCCGAGTCGCCCACGCCGCCCATAGGCGCGTCGATGCTGCCCCACGCTGCGGCATACGCCTCGTTGACGTTCACCGTGCCGGTCCGCAGTTTCGCCGCCACCGCCAGCGCACGGCGGGCCGAGCGGCTCCAGACGCTGGCGTTGAGGCCATAGCGGGTGTCGTTGGCTCGATCGATCGCCTCGACATCGGTCGAGACGCGATACACCGACACCACCGGTCCGAAGGTCTCCTCGGCGAAGCACGTCATGGTCGGAGACACGTCGCCGAGCACGGTCGGTTCGAAGAAGTACGGTCCCAGCTCGGGTCGGGCGCGCCCACCGGCCAACAACGTGGCCCCGGCAGAGACCGCCTGGTCGACGTGGCGGCGCGTGACCTCGAGCTGCTCGGCGGAGGTCAACGAGCCCATCTGGTGCTCGAAGTCGTAGCTGGCACCCATGCGCATGGCCTGAACCGCGTGAAGGAACCTCGGCATGAACGAGTCGTAGATGCCCTCCGCGACGTACATGCGCTCGACGGAGATGCACAGCTGCCCGCTGGAGGAGAAGCACGCCCGGACCGCGCCTTCGACGGCACGGTCCAGATCAGCGTCGTCGAGGATCAGCATGGCGTTCTTGCCGCCGAGCTCGAGGGAGCAGTCCACCAGTCGCCGGCCGGCCTCTTGGGCGATGGCGCGACCGGAGGCGGTGGAGCCGGTGAACATCACGTAGTCCGCCACGTCCAGGAGCGTCGAGCCGATGGAGCTGCCGCGGCCGAGGACGATCTGCCACAGGTCATCGGGAAGGCCGGCCCGACTGGCCAGGTCGAGGACGCACAACGCGGTGAGCGCCGTCTGGTTGTCGGGCTTCTGGACTACGGCGTTGCCGGCGAGCAGGGCGGGGATCGTGTCGCCGGCGCCCAGGCTGAGCGGATAGTTCCACGGCGAGATGATCGTTACGATCCCTTTCGGGTGACGGAGCTCCTCGACCGCGGTCAAGCCTGGGATCAACCCGGATCGGCGCGTCGGGGCCAGGATGCGGCGAGCGGTCCTCGCGTAGTACCGGCACGTCACCGCGATGTCGCCCACCTCGAGGAACGCGTCGCGGCGGGCCTTGCCGTTCTCGGCCTGGATCAGGTCCATGAGTTGGTCACGGGCATCGAGCACCATGTCGTGCAGCCGGAGGAACACCGCAGCCCGGTCGGCGACGCTCGAGCTGCCCAGTCCCGCTGGGCGACCAGCGCCCGCTCCGCCGCCTGAGCGACGTCCGCGGGCGTCGACTGGGGCAATTCCACGAGCGCCGAACCGCTGAACGGTGCGTGCGTGGTGACCGGAGGCGCGTCGCCCGAGGCCCTGACCAGCGCGGTCAGGCGTCGGCGAAGCTCAGGGGTGAGGCTCGGTGGCGGTGGCGTGAATGGCGGAGCATCGGCGGGGCTGTGGCGCGTCTCGGGCTGGGCTTCGGCGGCACTCATGGGCGAGCGTGTCCCTTCTGAGCCTTCCCGGACAGGTCGCGATGCTAGGGCCTCGGGCCGGCGCCGGCCCGTCCTCCTGATGCTGGATGGTCGGGCGTCGGCGGGGAGGATGCCGACGGTTGGGACTCTGGACCCTAGAGGGTCGGCCATTCCCGAAGGATGCTGGACGGGTGAGACATGGGGAGTCTGCTGAGGCCCGTCTGCTCGAGCCGCAGGCGATCGGTGCGTTGATGGCCGCGCTGAGCCGACGGGGGTTCAGGATCGTGGGGCCCACCGTTCGCGACGGCGCCATCGTCCTCGACGAGATCTGGGCGGTCGACGATCTGCCGATCGGCTGGACCGACGAGCAGGAGGCCGGCACCTACCGGCTCGCTCGCCGTGACGACAACGCGCGCTGTTCGGGTACGCCGTCGGTCCTCAGTCGGCTCGTCGGTTCCTCTCACCGCCACGGCGCGCCTTGTGGTCGGCCACCCAAACGGACGGGAATCTCAGGATCCGGCTCCCCTCCGAGCAGAACGACGCGTACGCGTTCATCGGGCTGCGGGCCTGCGAGCTCGCCGCCCTCCGCATCCAGGACCGCGTCCTGGGTGAGGGCCCCGCGCCCGACGTGGCCTACCGCCGGAACCGCGATCGGTCGTTCGTCGTGGCGGTGAACTGTGGCTCACCGGCCGCCACCTGCTTCTGCACGTCGATGGGAACCGGGCCGGGCGTCGCGGATGACTCCGCCGCGGATCTGGTCCTCACCGAGTTGCTCGACGGTGGGCATCGCCTGGTGGTCACTGCCGGCTCACCCGACGGGAGCGACGTCCTCGATGAGCTGCCCTCGTCGCCGGCCACCGCCGCGGATCTCGAGGCGGCCAGCGCGGTCGTCGCGGCGTCCGCCGGATCGGATGACCCGGGGCCTGGATCCGCAGGGGGCACGCGACGTGCTGGCCGCCAACCTCGAGCACCCGCGATGGGACGACGTCGCTGAGCGGTGCCTTTCGTGCACGAACTGCACGCTCGTGTGCCCCACGTGCTTCTGCGTCTCCCATGGGGAGGTCACCGCCCTGGATGGCGCCGGTGCCGACCATGTGCAGCGTTGGGACTCCTGCTTCACCCCCGATCACTCCTACCTCCACGGCGCGGGCAGCGTTCGGGTCGACATCCGCTCGCGCTATCGCCAGTGGCTCACCCACAAGCTCTCGACCTGGTGGGACCAGTTCGACACATCCGGGTGCGTGGGTTGCGGGCGGTGCATCACCTGGTGTCCTGCCCACATCGACCTGACCGAGGAGGTGGCCGCGATCGCCACCCCCGCCATCGCCAGCGGAGGGGACCGATCGAGGAGCACGTCCATCCGTGAGTTGATCGGGGCCCACCCGCTGCTCGCCGACTTCGGCTCCGAGGATCTCGACCTCATCGCCGGCTGCGGGCGCAACCAGGTCTTCGCCGCGGGGGCCGCGTTGGCCCGCGAGGGTGAGGCGGCGGACCGGTTCTTCCTGATCCGGAAGGGCCGGGCCTCGCTCCAGGTGCATGCGCCCGGGAGCGCCCTCGTGATCGCCACCGCCGGACCGGGTGAGCTGGTCGGGTGGTCCTGGATCTTCCCGCCCGTACAGGTCGACCAACGACGTCGAGGCGGTCGAGGACACGCGGGCGGTGGCGATCGAGGCGAAGTGCCTGCGGGACAAGTGTGAGCGCGATCCCGCCTTCGGCTACCGGATCATGACGCGGTTCGCCCAGGTGATGGCCGATCAACTGCAGGCGACGAGCCTCCGACTGCTCGATCTGTACGGCGCCGACGGTGCTCGCTGATCCGATGGCCGATCGGCCGACGGGCGACGGGCGGGATCGCCGTGCCCGTGGTCTACCGCGTGGTAGGTCGCCACGATGAGACCCACGATGTGGCGACGCTCGAGCTCGCCCCCGATGAGCACCCCATCGCCGAGCCGCAGCCGGGCCAGTTCACGATGCTCACGTTCGGCGTCGGTGAGGTCCCGATCTCGGTCAGCGGCTGCCCGAGCGACGGGGGCACGTTGCGCCACACCATCCGGGCCGTGGGACCGGTCTCGCGGGCGCTGTCGCACCTTCGAGCGGGCGACGTCCGGTCGGGCTTCGGGGACCGTTCGGCCGGGGTTGGCCGGCGGTGGGTGCCGACACGGACGGGCGGCGACGTGGTCGCGGTGGGCGGCGGGATCGGCGTCGCACCCCTGCGCCCGCTCGTGCGCCTCGCCCTCGCGGAACGTCCCTCGATCGGCCGACTGGCGGTGCTCGTGGCACGCGCACACCGGACGATCTCGTGTTCGCCGACGACCTCCGTGCCTGGCAAGCGAACGCCGATGTCGATGTGGCCGTCACGGTGGATGCGGCCCCACCGTCGTGGCGGGGTGAGGTCGGTGTGGTCACCGAGCTCCTCCGCCGCCTGGAGGTGGACCCGGCGCGCACCATCGCGGTCCTACTGTGGGCCCGAGGTGATGCTGCGATACGTCGCCGGAGCACTGGTCGAGCGGGGGGTCGATCCCGACGCGGTGTGGGTGTCCCTTGAGCGGAACATGCACTGCGCCGTCCGCCGGTGCGGCCACTGTCTGCTCGGCCCGCTGTTCGTCTGCGCGGATGGTCCTGTGGTGCCCTGGTCGGTCGCCGGACCGTTGCTCGAGGTGCGACGGCTGTGAACGAGAGCCGCCGACCCCGGCTCGCCGTGTGGAAGTTCGCCTCGTGCGACGGCTGCCGAGCTCACCCTGCTCGACTGCGAGGACGAACTGATCGCGGTCACCGAACAGGTCGAGGTGGCCTACTTCCTCGAAGCGTCGAGCGCGGTCCGGTCGAGGGCCCGTACGATCTCTCCCTGGTCGAGGGTTCGATCACGACGGCCGTGGACGTCGAGCGCATCAGGGAGGTGCGGGCCCGCGTCGGCACCCTGGTCACCATCGGGGCCTGTGCCACGGCCGGAGGAATCCAGGCGTTGCGCAACTACGCCGACGTCGAGGAGTACCTCGGCATCGTCTACGCCGTCCCCGAGTTCATCTCCACGCTCGCGACCTCGACCACGATCACGGCCCACGTACCCGTCGACTTCGAGCTGCACCAGTACCATCGACAAGCGGCAGCTGCTCGAGGTGATCGGCGCCTTCCTCCACGGACGCCGTCCCGATGTGCCGACCCACAGCGTGTGCGTGGAGTGCAAGCTGCAGGGCAACGTCTGCGTGATGGTCGCGCACGGCACGGTGTGTCTCGGTCCCATCACCCAGGCGGGGTGCGGCGCTCTGTGCCCGTCGTTCCACCGAGGCTGCTACGGCTGCTTCGGACCGCACGAGCAGCCGAACCCGGAGTCGCTCTCCTCGCAGCTCGGGCCGCTCGGTGCCGAAGACGTCGACCTGATCCGCATGCTGCGCACGTTCAACACCGCGGCGCCCCCGCCTTCGCTCGGGAGAGT
>CAWEJD010000005.1:0-2500 GCA_963809335.1 uncultured Microthrixaceae bacterium
CCCCACCGCTATGGCCACCGAAATCTGTTGTCAAGGACGAGCGCGATCGGCCGAAACCGGGCGCTCGAGCCCTTGAAAGAACTCCACAGCGAGCACGAACATCATTGTCAATCCAAGCCCTCGGCCGATTAGTACCGGTCGGCTGAACACGTTGCCGTGCTTACACCTCCGGCCTATCAACGTGGTGATCTAGCCACGGGCCTTACCTGGTTAACCCAGTGGGAGATTTCATCTTGGAACAGGCTTCGCGCTTAGATGCTTTCAGCGCTTATCCCTTCCGCAGGTGGCTAACCAGCCGTGCCCTTGGCAGGACAACTGGCACACCAGAGCTGCGTCCGTCCCGGTCCTCTCGTACTAGGGACAGCCTTCCTCAAATCTCCTACGGCTGCAGAGGATAGGGACCGAACTGTCTCACGACGTTCTAAACCCAGCTCGCGTACCGCTTTAATGGGCGAACAGCCCAACCCTTGGGACCTGCTTCAGCCCCAGGATGCGATGAGCCGACATCGAGGTGCCAAACCTTCCCGTCGATATGGACTCTTGGGGAAGATGAGCCTGTTATCCCCGGGGTACCTTTTATCCGTTGAGCGACGGCGCTTCCACACGCAACCGCCGGATCACTATGCCCTGCTTTCGCACCTGCTTGACTTGTAAGTCTCGCAGTCAAGCTCCCTTGTGCCATTGCACTCGACGGCTGATTGCCAACCAGCCTGAGGGAACCTTTGGGCGCCTCCGTTACTCTTTAGGAGGCGACCGCCCCAGTCAAACTACCCGCCTGACGCTGTTCCCGATCCGGATAACGGACCTAGGTTAGAGTTCCAGTATGAGCAGGGTGGTATTTCAAGGGTGGCTCCACACTGGCTGGCGCCAATGCTTCCTAGCCTCCCACCTATCCTACACAACACATACCAAAACCCAACATCAAGTTGTAGTAAAGGTCCACGGGGTCTTTCCGTCCTTCTGCAGCTAACGAGCATCTTTACTCGTACTTCAATTTCGCCGGGTCTGTGGTTGAGACAGTAGGAAAGTCGTTACGCCATTCGTGCAGGTCGGAACTTACCCGACAAGGAATTTCGCTACCTTAGGACCGTTATAGTTACGGCCGCCGTTTACTGGGGCTTAGGTTCAGAGCTTCGTCCCCGATGGGAGCTAACCCTTCCCCGTAACCTTCCAGCACCGGGCAGGCGTCACAGCGTATACATCGTCTTACGACTTCGCACGCTGCTGTGTTTTTAGTAAACAGTCGCTTTCCCCTGGTCTGTGCCACCTCTTCGAGCTCCCGACGCGAGGTCGTTCACCCTACAGAGGTCCTCCTTCTCCCGAAGTTACGGAGGTATTTTGCCGAGTTCCTTAACCACAGTTCCCCCGATCGCCTTAGTATTCTCTACCTGCCCACCTGAGTTGGTTTGGGGTACGGGCACCGTGCCAGCTCGCTAGAGGCTTTTCTCGGCAGCATGGGATCAGTGACTTCGCCTGTATCGGCTCGGCATCGCGTCTCAGGATTGATGAGGGCCGGATTTGCCTGGACCTCTCCCTACACGCTTACCCCAGGACAACCAACGCCTGGGTTCACCTACCCTCCTGCGTCCCCTCTTTGCTTGCATTGCCATCGTGGGTCGGTTCGCTCACCCGAAGGTGGGCAGCCCCTTAGCAACAATGGGTCCGCATGGGCGCGGACACGGTGGTACCGGAATATCAACCGGTTGTGCATCGACTACGCCTCTCGGCCTCGCCTTAGCTCCCGACTCACCCTGGGAGGATTAGCCTTCCCCAGGAACCCTTGGGCATTCGGCGGAGGGGTTTCTCACCCCTCTTTCGCTACTCATGCCAACATTCTCACTCGACCACGCTCCACGACGGTTCACACCGCCGCTTCTCAGCAAGATCGACGCTCCGCTACCACTCATCCGAAGATGAATCCGCGGCTTCGGCTCTGGACTTGAGCCCCGTTACATTATCCGCGCAAGACCACTCGACCAGTGAGCTGTTACGCACTCTTTAAAGGATGGCTGCTTCTGAGCCAACCTCCTGGCTGTCTTTGCAGTCTCACATCGTTTTCCACTTAGTCCAGAATTAGGGGCCTTAGCCGGCGGTCTGGGCTGTTTCCCTTTCGACCATGAAGCTCATCCCCCATGGTCTCACTGCCGCGCTCTGGAGCAATAGTATTCGGAGTTTGATTGGGGTCGGTAAGCTTGTAGGCCCCCTAACCCATTCAGTGCTCTACCCCTATTGCTGAACACGCGACGCTGCACCTAAATGCATTTCGCGGAGAACCAGCTATCACCGAGTTTGCTTGGCCTTTCACCCCTATCCACAGGTCATCCCCCCAGTTTTCAACCTAGGTGGGTTCGGTCCTCCACGGGGTCTTACCCCCGCTTCAACCTGCCCATGGATAGATCACTCGGCTTCGGGTCTACAACGTGCGACTGAACGCCCTGTTCAGACTCGCTTTCGCTCCGGCTTCCCCTCACGGGTTAACCTCGCCACACATCGTAACTCG
>CAWEJD010000005.1:5000-1369188 GCA_963809335.1 uncultured Microthrixaceae bacterium
TGTTAGGCACGCCGCCAGCGTTCGTCCTGAGCCAGGATCAAACTCTCCGTCGAAATCTCGGACCGGGTGACCATCCGCCGGCGAACCGGCAGGTCATCACACCCATCCTCGATTGGAGAGCCGGTTTCGGAGGGGCTACCTCGTCGACCGACTGGCACCAGAACAGACTGACTTCTTTGTCCGTTAATTGGTGCTTGAGTGCATTGCATTGAACGTTCGCTGCGATATCTCGAGCAACCGATGCGCGAACGCATCAGCCTGGAAGCTCGAGTGTGGGCAGCGAGCGCCCGCACTAGCTTTTCGTCCTCTATTCCGTTTTCAAGGAGCACCAGGTCGAGTGGGCACCGGGGCGTCCGAGCTCGACGGCTCTTCAGGCTCCACCGAAGTGGGACCACCGACAGTGACTGCCGGGTGCTTCACCTGCAGGGCGTGACCGACGAGCGGAGCCTTGCGGTTTGAAGCGGAGTGCCAACCTATCGGGGTGTTCCCGGCCCGTCAAACTCACGAGTCGAGCTCGTGGTCCGGAGGGCTCGGGACCGCACCGGAGTGCGTTCCCCGCTTCAGCGGCGGAGGGAGAACCTACCACGGCCCCCGCGTCTTGCCAACTCGGGATCGGGGACAGCCCGACGATCCGGACCCATCGGTGGCGTGTCCGGGGGTCGTTCAGCCGGCAACCACGAGCTCGAACCGCTTCTTGCCCCGCCGCACCAGCAGGTAGCGGTCGTGCAGCAGGTCGGCCGACGACACGTCGGCGCCGGGTTCGAGCCGACGGCCGTTGACGTGGAGCTCACCGGCGTCGAGGGCCCGACCGGCATCGCTGCGCGAGGTCACCAGGCCGGTGGCCACCGCCAGGTCGACGGCCGCCATCCCCGCCACGAGGGCCGCTTCGGGGACCGAGCTCGTCGGCAGCTCGGTCGCCAGCATGGCGAACGACGCCTCGGCCGCCTCGGCCGGGTCGCCGCCGAACAGCACCCGGGAGGCGGCCGCCGCGGCCTGGGCGGCCGCCTCGCCGTGGACGAGCGAGGTGACCTCGTGGGCCAGGCGTCGCTGGGCGTCCCGGCGGTGTGGCGCCGCCTGGTGGGCCGCGACGATCTCGTGCACCTCGGCCACCGGCAGCAACGTCATCTGCAGCAGGAACCGCTCGACGTCCCGATCGTCGACGTTGATCCAGTACTGGTAGAACGCGTAGGGCGAGGTGCGCTCGGCGCTGAGCCAGATCGCGCCGTCGGCGCTCTTGCCGAACTTCTGGCCGTCGGAGCGCAGCAGCAACGGGAAGCTCAGCCCGTGCACGTGGCTGCCGGTCCGTCGGCGGATCAGGTCGATGCCGGCGGTGATGTTGCCCCACTGGTCCGAGCCACCGATCTGCAGCTCGCATCCCGTCGTCGCTGGTGCAGCCACAGGTAGTCGTTGGCCTGCAGGAGCATGTAGCTGAACTCGGTGAACGAGATGCCCGACTCGCTGTCGAGCCGGCTGCGCACCGACTCCTTGCCCATCATGGCGTTGACCGTGAAGTGCTTGCCCACGTCCCGCAGGAAGTCGAGCACGCGAGATCGGGGCGGTCCAGGTGCGGTTGTCGACCAGGCTGGCGGCGGTGGCGCCCGGCCGAGAAGTCGAGGATCCGCGTCGAGCTGGGCCTTGATGGCCTCGACGTTGCGCGCCAGCACGTCGTCGTCGAGGAGGTTGCGCTCGTCGGAGCGGCCGCTGGGGTCGCCGATCATGCCGGTGGCCCCGCCGGCCAGGGCGATGGGCCGGTGCCCGGCGTCCTGGAAGCGGCGCAGCACCAGCAGCGGCACCAGGTTGCCGACGTGGAGGCTGTCGGCGGTGGGGTCGAAGCCGGAGTAGACGGTGACGGGCCCGTGCGGCCAGTCGGTCCCGCAGCGCGTCGAGGTCGGTGGAGTCGTGGATCAGCCCGCGTGCGGCCAGGTCGTCGAGGATGGCGTCGGTCACGGCGTCACGTTCGTTGGCTCCGTCCCGATCGTCAACTCGGATGGGCCCGGACCCGCTCCGGCCGCGTTTGGTCCAGTCGCCGGGCGGCGCGCCACAGTGGTCCCCATGGCCGTGCCCGACACCGACTCGACCCAGGCCGCCGAGACCCCGACGCGCCGCCCGCTGCGCATCGCCCTCCGGGTCGGCCCTGGCCGTGATCGTCGTGCTGCTGGTCGCCATGTGGGCCGGGATCTTCCTCGGGTTCTTCGACAAGACCGCGCCGGGCACGCTCGACGACGACGCCTTCGCCGAAGCAGGCCGCCCCGGTGTGCGCCAGCCACCAAGGCGCAGCTCGACGCGCTGCCCAAGGCCTTCGAGACGCCCGACCACGTCGCCCGGGCCAAGGTGGTCGCGCAGTCGAACACCCTGCTGCGGGCCATGGTCGCCCAGCTCGCCACGTTCGCGCCGACCCAGGACCGCGACGGGCGCATGACCCAGGAGTGGCTGGGCGACTGGTCGACCTACATCGGCGACCGCGAGGACTACGCCTCCCGCCTCACCACCGACGCGTCGGCCCGGTTCTACGAGTCGACCAAGAGCTCCGCCACCGAGCAGATCAGCAAGCCGATCGACCGGTTCGCCTACGTGAACGACATGGACGCCTGCGACACGCCGCAGGACATGTCCTGACCACCGATCCTCGCCGCCGGTCGGAATCTCGCTGTTGCCGATCGGGCCCCTCGCCCTAGCGTCGCCGGGATGGACCTCGACGTGCGCACGATCCAGAAGGACGAGCTCCCGGCCTGGACCGAGGCCCTGCGCGTGGGGTTCCTGGGCCATGCCGGCGAGGGCGAGGCCGACCTCATGGCCGAGTTCATCGACCTCGACCGCGCCGTCGGGGCCTTCGACGGCGAGCGGGTGGTCGGCACCCTGCGGAGCTTCCGCACCGAGCTCACCGTCCCCGGCGGAGAGGTCGGGTGCGCCGCGCTCACCAGCGTGACGGTCACCGGCACCCACCGCCGCCGCGGCCTGCTCACCCGCATGCTCAGGCGTGACCTGGCCGACTCGGCCGAGCGGGGCGAGGCGGTCAGCGCGCTGATCGCGGCCGAGTACCCGATCTACGGTCGCTTCGGCTACGGACCCGCGGTCGAGGCCGTCGACCTCACCGTCGACGGCGCGGCCCGGTTCGTGGCGCCGCCGGGGCCGGGCTCGGTCGAGCTCGTCGAGCCGGCCGACCTGCGCACGCTGGCCCCTGAGCTGTACGAGTCGGTCCGTCCGCGCGTCCCCGGCGCCATCGCCCGCCGGGACTGGACCTGGGACTTCGACCTCGGCCTGCGCGCCTGGCCGGGCCGCCCGGAGAAGTCGCCCAGGTTCTTCGTGCTGGGACGGGACGAGGCCGGGCGCCCCGACGGGTACCTCACCTACCACGTCGAGGACCGGTGGGAGAACGAGCGGCCCAAGGGCACGCTGCACGTCGAGGAGCTGATCGGCCGCGACGCCGCGGCCGAGGCCCGGCTGTGGCGCTACGCCCTCGAGGTCGACTGGATCGGCTCGGTCGTCGGCCGCCAACCGGCCGGTCGACGACGTGCTCGCGTGGCTGCTCGTCGACGCCCGCATGATCACCCAGCGGAACCGGACCGATCTCCAGTGGGTCCGGGTGCTCGATCCGGTCACCGCCCTGGCCGGTCGTCGCTACCTGGCCTCGGGACGGGTGGTGCTCGAGATCGACGATCCCCTCGGCCACGCCCACGGCCGGTTCGCGCTCGAGGGCGGGCCCGACGGCGCCGCGTGCACGCCGACCACGGAGCCGGCCGACCTCGCCCTCACCGTCTCGACCTTGAGCGCGGCCTACCTGGGTGGCCATCCGCTGGGCGTCCTCGCCCGGGCCGGCCGGGTCGACGAGCATCGAACGGGCGCGCTGGCCACCGCCGACGCCATGTTCCGCTCCCCCGTCGCGCCCTGGAGCATCACGCACTTCTAGCCCGCTGCCGGCGGGCGCCGGTCAGGTGCCGGCGGGCAGGGCCCGGGCCACGGCCAGGCCCCGGGTCGCCATGCGCAGGGTCCCCGGGTCGACGTCGAGGGCGGGCAGCTCGTCGAGGGTGACCCAGCGCAGGGCCTCGCTACTCGTCGTTGCCGCGCTCCTGGGCGCCGGGGGGCGCCAGGACGAGGTAGCGGGCGTCGAGGTGCAGGTGCGAGGGCTCGCCCGCGGCCCGGAACTCGTGGATGTCGAGGTCGATCGCGGGCACGACCACCCGAAGGCCCTCGATGCCGGTCTCCTCGGCGGCCTCCCGCAGCGCCGCCGCGGGCAGGTTGGCGTCGCCGTCGACGTGGCCACCGGGCTGCAGCCAGCGCTGCACCTTGCGGTGGAAGAGCACCAGCACCCGCTCGAACGACGCGTCGACGACCAGGGCCGAGCCGGTGAGGTGGCCGGTGAGGCACGAGCGCCACAGGGCGTCGGCATGGGCGTCGACGAACGCCAGCATCTGGCGCCTGCACCTCCGCCTGCTGCGCCGTCCGGGGCGACGTAGGCGGCCAGCTCGGCCCGCGCCCGCCCCAGGTCGGGCGACGGCCCCAGGAGCGGGTCTCCGGCCGAGAGCACCTGGACGTGATCGGTCATGCCCTGGTCCTGGTCCGGGAGACGTGCGGGTCGCCGGGAACGTACCAGCGCCATGGCCGGTCGGCCGCCACGCTGATCCCGACCCGGGGGCTGCGCCCGGGACGGCGGGGCGGAGCCGTGCCGTCGTCGAGCAGGGTCAGCGCCGAGCCCGGCGCGGTGAGGTCGACCCCGTCGTGGCGGCCATCGACGTCGAGCGCCTGGCAGAGCTTGGCCGGACCGTTGGCCAGGTCCCGCTCGCGCCGCGCCGCGGGGCGCCGGGCCCACATGGCGTCGAGCCCCACCAGCGGCGCTCCCGCCCGCAGCAGCACCGCGACCCCCTCCCCCTCCTCGCCGCACACCACGTTGGCGCACCAGTGCATCCCGTAGGTGAAGTACACGTAGAGCAGGCCCGGCGAGCCGAACATGGTGGCGTTGCGCGGCCGTCGGGCCCCGGAACGCGTGGCTGGCGGGGTCGTCGCCTCCCCCGTACGCCTCGACCTCGACGATCCGCACCGCTCCGTCACCGTGCACCAGCACCTTGTTCAGCAGTCGCGGTGCCAGCTCGGTGCTCGGACACCGGTAGAACGAGCGCGGCAGCACCACCCCCGGCGGGGCGCCGGCTACCGGGGGTTCGGTCACCGATCGTCGCCCGGGTGGTCGACCGACGTCGGCTCGCCGAGATGCGCCCGCACCTGCGCCGGCGGGGCGGCCGTCACCGACGTGCCGGCCTCGACCCCGACGTAGGTGACGAGCACGGTGGCGACCGCACGCTCCCCGACGTGGATCGGCGAACCGCACGTCGAACGACGTCGTCCCCCACCGGGCCACCTCGCAGTCCAACTCGATCACGTCACCGAGTCCCGCGCCCGCGGTCCACTCGATCTCGACCCGCTTGACCATGAAGTCCCATCCGAGCGACTCGAAGTCGGCGTCGAGGGTCCGCATCCACCTGTCCATCGCATCGTCGATGAAGGCGAGGTAGTGCGCGTTGAACACGACCCGCTGCAGGTCGACCTCGCCGTAGCGGATCGGGAGCTCGTGGTGGTGGCCCACGGTGGTCGCCGCGCTCAGTGCGCGGCTTCGACCCGGGCCCGGTCGGCGGCGAGGCGATCGCGGAACCGCACCATCTGGTCGGCGACGGCCTGCGGTCCCGCTCCGCCCCGCGTGGTCCGCCGACGCACCGACGCCCCGCTCGCCAGCAGCGGCACCGCGTCCGGACCCAGCGCCTCGTGGGCCGCGACCAGGTCGACGAGCGCGTCGTCACCCTCGAGCGAGCGGCGCACCAGGGCGCCCACGACGGCGTGGGCGTCGCGGAACGGCATGCCCTGGTCGACGAGGTACTCGGCCAGGTCGGTGGCGGCCGCGGTCGGGCTGTCGGCGGCCGCGGCCATGGCCTCGGTCACGAACGTCGACGACGCCAGCAGCCCGGACATGGCCGCGAGGGCGAGGGTCACCTGGTCGAGCGCGTCGAACAGCGGCTCCTTGTCCTCCTGCAGGTCGCGGTTGTAGGCGAGCGGGAGCGCCTTGAGCGTGGCCAGCAGGCCGGTGAGGTGGCCGATCAGCCGACCCGACTTGGCCCCGGGCCAGCTCGGCGATGTCGGGGTTCTTCTTCTGCGGGAGCATCGAGCTGCCGGTGGAGTAGCTGTCGGCCAGCCGGAGGAAGCCGAACTCCTCGGTGGACCACAGCACGACCTCCTCGCCGATCCGCGACAGGTGGAGGCCGACCATGGTGAGGTCGAACAGCGCCTCGGCCACGAAGTCGCGATCGCTGACCGCGTCGAGCGAGTTCTCGAAGGCGGCGGCGAAGCCGAGGTCGGCGGCGACGCCCTCGGGATCGAGGGCGAGCGACGACCCGGCCAGGGCGCCGGCGCCGAGCGGCGAGACGTCGAGCCGCCGGCGCGTGTCGAGCAGGCGGTCGACGTCGCGCGAGAGCGCCCAGCGCGTGGGCGAGCAGGTGGTGGGCCAGCAGCACCGGCTGGGCCCGCTGGAGGTGGGTGTAGCCGGGCAGGTAGGCCTCGCCGGCGGCCTCGGCCAGCTCGAGCAGCACCTGTTGGAGGACGAGCACCCGACCGGCGACCCCGACGACCTCGCGCTTGGTGAAGAGCCGCAGATCGGTGGCCACCTGGTCGTTGCGGCTGCGACCGGTGTGCAGCTTCGCGCCGGCCGGGCCGGCCAGCTCGGTGACCCGGCGCTCGACCACGGTGTGGATGTCCTCGTCGGACGGCAGGAAGTCGAGCCGCTCGTCGAGCAGCTCCTGCTCGACCTGGTCGAGGGCCGCCAGCACCTCGTCGGCCTCGCCGAGGCTGAGCACACCGGCCCGCACCAGCCCCCGCACGTGGGCCCGCGAACCGGCGATGTCGTCGGCCGCGAGGCGCTGGTCGAACGGGAGGCTCACGGTGAAGGCGAGCAGCTCCTCGGCCGGACCGCCCTCGAAGCGACCGTGCCAGAGCGTGCTCATCGCGGCCCGCCGTCGTCGCGCGGGGCCTTCTCCGGGTCGCGCTGGGCCTGTTTGGCCGCCCAGGTCTGGACGCCGAGGCCCCAGAGCTTCACGAAGCCCTCCGAGTCGGCGTGGTTGAAGGCGTCCTCGGCCTCGTAGGTGGCGAGGCCGTAGTCGTAGAGGCTGTAGTCGCTGCGGCGACCGACGACGTAGCAGCGGCCGGGCTCGAGCCGCAACCGCACCTCGCCGGTGACGTAGCGCTGGCTCTCGTCGACGAAGGCGTCGAGCGCCTGCTTCAGCGGCGAGTACCAGAACCCGTCGTAGACGAGGTCGGCGTAGCGGCCCTCGAGGCGCTGCTTCTCGTGGAAGAGGTCCCGTTCGAGGCAGATGCTCTCGAGGTCGACGTGGGCCATGATCAGCGCCAGGCCGGCCGGGGCCTCGTAGGTCTCGCGGCTCTTGATGCCGACCCGCCGGTTCTCGACCATGTCGAGCCGGCCCCAGCCGTAGCCGCCGACGATCTCGTTGAGCTCGACGATCAGCTCGTGCAGCGGCCGGCGGCCGGCCGTCGAGCGACACGGGCACGCCCTGCTCGAACCCGATGGTGATCTCGCGGGCCTCACCGGTGCGGACCGTGGTCAGCGACCAGACGCCCTCGGGCGGGCGGGCCCACGGGATCCTCCATCTCGCCGCACTCGATGGCCCGGCCCCAGAGGTTGTCGTCGATGGAGTACGGCTGCTCCTTGGTGGCCTTGATCGGGATGTCGAAGCGGTCCGCGTACTCGATGGAGTCGGCCCGGGTCATGCCCCAGTTGCGCACCGGGGCCACCACGTCGAGGTCGGGCGCGAGGGCACGGGTGGCGACCTCGAAGCGCACCTGGTCGTTGCCCTTGCCGGTGCACCCGTGGGCGACCGCGTCGGCGCCGTGGCGGCGGGCGACCTCGACCAGGTGCTTGACGATCACCGGGCGCGACAGCGCCGACACCAGCGGGTAGCGGTTCTCGTAGAGGGCGTTGGCCTTGAGGGCGGGCGCGACGAAGTCGCGGGCGAACTCCTCGCGGCAGTCGACGACGACGGCGTCGATGGCGCCGGCACCGATGGCCCGGGCCTGGAGGGCCTCCCAGTCGCCGCCCTGGCCGAGGTCGCAGGCCACCGTGACGACCTCGACGCCGAGCTCCTCGATCATCCACCGCACGGCGACGGATGTGTCGAGGCCTCCGCTGTAGGCGAGGACGACGCGGTTCGGCATGGGGTGCTCCTGGGTCGGTTCGAGGTGCAGGACAGCGGAGGATCGCGGGCAGGTGGGTCTGGTGGCGGGGAGGTCGGGTCAGAGCCCGGCCAGGTCGGTCATCTCGTCGGCGACGGCGGCACCACCGGCCTCCTCGGAGACGACCACGATCAGCGTGTCGTCCCCGGCGACGGTGCCGAGGATGTCGGGCAGGCCGGCCCGGTCGAGGGCCGAGCCCACGACGTGGGCCGAGCCGGGCGGCGTGCGCAGCACGACCAGGTTGCCCGAGTGGGCGACCTCGACGACCCAGTCGCCGAAGACCCGGCGCAGGTGGTCCTCCGGGGCGACCTGCTGGGTCGGCAGGGCCGGGATGGCGTAGGCGCTCTCGCCGCCGGGCACGCGCACCTTGATGGCGCCGAGGTCGTCGAGGTCGCGCGACACCGTCGCCTGCGTGGCGACGCACGCCCTCGTCGGCCAGCAGCTCGACGAGCTGGGCCTGGTTCTGCACGGCGCGGTGCTCGATGAGCTTGGCGATGAGGTGCTGGCGCTGCGGCTTGCCCAGCTTCGGCTCGGCGGCGTCGACGCTCTGGTCACGGCTGCTCCAGGAGCCACGCCAGCAGGGCCGCGGGCGGCGTGCATGCGGTTCTCGGCCTGCGGCCAGATCAGGCTCCGGGCGCCGTCGGCCACCGAGCCGGCGACCTCCTCGCCCCGGTGCGCCGGGAGGCAGTGCAGGAACGCGGCCGTCGGCGCCGGCGGCGGCCAGCAGCTGGTCGTCGACGGTGAAGCCCTCGAACGCCCGGCGGCGCTCCTCGGCCTCCGCCTCCTGGCCCATCGACGTCCACACGTCGGTGTAGACGATGTCGGCGCCGGCCACCGCCTCGCGGGCGTTGGCGGTGATGACCGGAGTCGACGCCGGCCAGCCGCAGCCGGTCGAGGTCCTCGGGTCGCATGGCGTAGCCGGGCGGCGTGGCGATGCGCACCTCCATGCCGAGCATGCCGGCGGCCAGCGCCAGCGAGCGGGCCACGTTGTTGCCGTCACCGACGTAGGCCACCGACCGGCCGTCGAGCGCAGCCCAGGTGCGCCTGCATGGTGAGCACGTCGGCCAGGGCCTGCATCGGGTGGCCGTCGTCGGACAGCAGGTTGACGATGGGGACCTGGTCGACCGCGACCATGCGCTCGAGCTTGGCTGTGCTCGAAGACCCGGGCGCCGATGGCCGCGTGGTAGCAGGCGAGCGTGCGGGTCACGTCCTCGACGCTCTCGCGGACGTCGAGCGAGACCTCGTCGCCCCGGATGGTGACCGGATGGCCGCCGAGCTGCACGACCGCCATCTCCATCGAGTTGCGGGTGCGGGCCGACGGCTTCTCGAAGATGAGGGCCATGCCCTGGCCGGCCAGCACCTGCGGGCAGGTCGGGTCGGGTCGGCCAGGTCGAGCACCGCGCGCAGCTCGTCGGCGGTCGAGGTCGTCGATCTCGAGGAGGTGCCTCATGCGTCACCGTCAGATCCGCCGGCGGCCGCCAGCTCGTCGAGCACGGCGGCGAGGATGGCCACGCCCTCGTCGATCTCGGCGTCGGACACGGTCAGCGGCGGCGCGAACCGCAGTGAGCTCGGGGTCACCGCGTTGACCACCAGGCCCGGCGGTCGAGCGCGGCGTCGGCGACGACCTTGGCATCGAGCCCGGGTACCAGCTCCGCGGCCAGCAGCAGGCCGAGTCCCCGCACCTCGGCCACCTGGGGCAGCTGCTCGAGCTGGCGATGGTCAGCCGGGCGCCGGCACGGGTCGCGAGCGAGGGCACGTCCTCGCGCTCCATGACCGCCAGCACGGCCCGAGCCGCCGACGGCCGCGATCGGCTGCCCGCCGAAGGTGGTGGCGTGGTCGCCCGGCCGCATGGCCGCGGCGACGTCGCGACGGGCCCAGCAGGCGCCGATGGGCACGCCGTTGCCGAGCGCCTTGGCCATCGACACCACGTCGGGCTGCACGTCGTAGTGCTGGAACCCGAACCACCGGCCGGTGCGCCCGAGGCCGGTCTGCACCTCGTCGACCATCATCAGCAGGTTGCGCTCGTCGCAGAGCTCGTCGGACGCCCCGGAAGAACTCGACGGTCGGCCGGGTTGACGCCACCCTCGCCCTGCACCGGCTCGAGCAGCACCGCGGCGACCGTCGGGTCGATGGCGGCCTCGAGCGCGTCGAGGTCGTTCCACGCGGCGTGCCGGAAGCCCTCGGGCAGCGGTTGGAAGGCCTCGTGCTTGGCCGGCTGGCCGGTGGCGTGGAGCGTGGCGAGGGTGCGCCCGTGGAACGAGCCGTAGGCGCTGACCACGACGTGGCGGCCGTAGCCGCCCCACTTGCGGGCCAGCTTGATGGCCGCCTCGTTGGCCTCGGCCCCGGAGTTGCAGAGGAAGACCTGCCCTCCGCCGCCCACGAGCCGGTCGAGGGTGACCGCCACCTCGGCGCCCGGCACGGTGGCGAAGAGGTTGGAGGTGTGGAGCAGCGTGTTCGGCCTGCTCGGCCAGCGCGGCCGGCGACCTCGGGATGGGCGTGGCCCAGGCGACACCACCGCCAGGCCGGAGAGGAAGTCGAGGTAGCGCTGGCCGGCGCTGTCCCACAGCTCGGTGCCCCGGCCCCGCACGAACTGCACGACGGGTGGCCCGTAGGTCGGCCAGAACGGGCAGTGGTCGAGGCCGGCGGGCACCGACGGGGTCGGCGGGTGCCCGGTGGCCGGGAGGTCCCCGGGGCGAGGGGTGGTGGTGAGGCTCATGCTCCGGCTCCGATCGAGCGGGTGATCATGGTGCCGATGCCGGCGTCGGTGAACAGCTCGAGCAGCACGACGTGGGGCACGCGTCCGTCGAGCAGGTGGGCCGAGCCCACCCCGCCGTCGAGGGCGGCCAGACAGGCCTCGATCTTGGGGATCATCCCGCCGGTGAGCTCGCCGGCGGCGATCTTGGCCCGCAGCTCCGGGGCCGACGTGCGGGTGATGAGGCTGTCGGCGTCGTCGACGTCGCGCGAGCAGCCCGGCGACATCGGTGAGGTAGATGATCTTCTCGGCGCCGAGCGCCGCGGCGAGCGCTCCGGCCACGGTGTCGGCGTTGATGTTGTAGGCCTGACCGGCCAGGTCGGCGCCGATCGTCGACACCACCGGGATCAGGTTCTCGGCCAGGAGCCGCTCGACGATGGCCGGGTTGACCGACGCCACGTCGCCGACGAACCCGAGGTCGCCGTCGCGCTCGGTGGCGGTGATCAGCCCGGCGTCCTCGCCCGACAGGCCGACCGCGATCGGGGCGTGCACGTTGATCGACGACACGATGTCGCGGTTGACCTTGCCGACGAGCACCATGCGGGCGATGTCGAGCGTCTCGGCGTCGGTGACCCGCAGCCCGTCGCGGAACTCGCTCTCCTTGCCGAGCCGGGCCATGAGATCGCCGATCTGGGGGCCGCCGCCGTGCACGACCACCGGCCGGATGCCGACGGCCTGCAGCAGCACGATGTCCTCGGCGAAGCGATCGGCCAGGTCGGGGTCGACCATGGCGTTGCCGCCGTACTTGACCACCACGGTGGCTCCGAAGAACCGCCGGATGTAGGGCAGCGCCTCGATGAGCACGCCGGCCCGTTCGTGGGCCCGGGCCAGCTCCTCGTCCCGGTGCGACTGGGTCTCGGTCACGGGTAGACCCCGGCGATGGGCAGGCCGGTGACCTCGGGGAGGCCGGCGATCACGTTGACGCTCTGGATGGCCTGGCCGGCGGTGCCCTTGACCAGGTTGTCGATGGCCCCGATGGCGACGACCGTGCCGGTGCGGGCGTCGAAGCGGGCGGTGATGTGGGCCACGTTGCTGCCGAGGGTCGCCTTGGTGGACGGCGAGCCGTCGGTGACCACGACGAACGGCTCGTCGTCGTAGGCGTCGTGCAGGCAGTCGAGCACGGCGGCCGTCGAGCCGACGTCGTTGGCCCGCCCGTAGCAGGTGGCCAGGATGCCGCGGTTCATGGGCGCCAGGTGCGGGGTGAACAGCACCTGCACCCCGCCGACCAGGCCCGATGCCTCGCCGACCGCCTGCTCGATCTCCGGGGTGTGGCGATGCGTCAGCAGGCCGTAGGCGGTGAAGTCCTCGTCGACCGTGCAGAAGGTGGTGTTCGGCTTGGGCGGCCGGCCCGGCTCCGGAGGCTCCGCAGGCGGCGTCGACGATGATGCCGGTGGGCTCGATCAGCCCGGCCCGCACCAGCGGCGTCAGCGTGAGGATCGACGCCGTCGGGTAGCAGCCGGGCACGGCCACCGCGGTCGCCCCCTCGAGGTGCTTGCGGAACAGCTCGGGCAGGCCGTAGACGAACTCGTCGAGCAGGTCGGGCGCGGCGTGGGCCTCGCCGTACCACTCCGGGTAGAGCGCGGCGTCGTGCAACCGGAAGTCGGCGGCCACGTCGACCACCCAGCGCACCTCCGCCGCGCAGCTGGGGCACGATGGCCTGCGAGGCACCGTGCGGGCAGGCACAGGAAGGCCAGGTCGATGCCCTGGAACGAGCCCGGCTCGTAGGGCTCGAAGGCCAGGTCGGGATGCACGGCGGCCAGGCTCGGGTAGAGCTCGCGGACGAGGGTGCCGGCCTGGGTGTCGCCGGTGGCTCGGACCACGTCGAGCTCCGGGTGAGCCGCGCAGAGGCGCAGGAGCTCGACACCGGCGTACCCCGATGCCCCGATGATGCCGACGGAGATCATCGCAAGAGCATACGGTCGTCCGCATAGTCATGCAAAGCGGGTTTCCGCCCCCCGACCGTCCGCCCGACCCGTGACCACCGTCGGGCAGCGGGTCCTAGGATTCGGCGCGCCGCCGGCGATGGCGCCGGCACCGAACGGGGGAAGCGCACGTGGAGAAGGTCGTCTACCTGTTGTGGAACGCGAGCGGCCGGGCCGACGCCGAGCTGGCCGCCCGCCTGCTCGGCCCGGTGGCCGACGCCCTGCTCGCCCTCGACCCGGCCGGGCTCGCCGTGAACGTGGCCGACGACGATGCCGCCGGGGTCTCGCTGCCCCTCCCCCCGCCTCCCGACGATCCGGGGCCCTTCGCCGAGGTCTCGATCTGGCTCGACTGCCACGACGACGTCGGCCCGTTCGAGGCGGTGCTCGCCCCGCTGGCCGACCGGCTCGCCGGCTACCTCGTCACCGAGTCGATCCCGACCGACTACGGCGACAACCAGTGGGCCGCGCCGCGGGACTGGCCCGACGGCCAGCGCAGCACCGGGGTCGTGATGCTGACCCTGATGGAGCGGCCCGATCGGCTCAGCCCCGAGCAGTGGTACGCCCACTGGTACGGCACCCAGACGCCCGATGTCCACCGAGATCCAGCCCCGGATCCGCTACGTGCGCAACGCGGTGGCCCGCCCGCTCACCCCCGGGGCTCCGCCCTACCAGGGCATCGTCGAGGAGGCGTGGCCGTCGGCCGAGACGGTGAACGACCCGATGCGCTTCTACCTCGCCGACGGCGACGAGGAGCTGCTGGCCAGGAACCTGAACACCATGCTCGAGAGCGTCGGCGCCTTCCTCGACTTCGACCGGATCCGCCTGGCGGCCATGAGCGAGTACCTCCTGCGCACCCGCTGAACGGTGGGGCGAACCACCACCCGCCCGATCGCGGCAACGATGGGGGCTGTCCGGGCCGAGCGCGGCCCGCGCATCCGACATCTCGTGGAGGTCTGACCCGATGGCGACGTTCGTTCTCGTGCACGGCGGAGGGCACGGAGGGTGGTGCTACCGCGACGTCGGTCGGATGCTGCGGTCGGCCGGGCACGACGTGTACGCACCGACGATGACCGGGCTGGGTGAGCGGTCCCACCTGCTCGGCCCCGACATCGACCTCGACCGGCACATCGAGGACATCGTCGCGGTGCTGCACTACGAGGACCTGCGCGAGGTGATCCTCGTCGGCCACAGCTACGGCGGCATGGTCATCACCGGCGTCGCCGACCGCGCCGCCGACCGGGTGGGCCGCATCGTCTACCTCGACGCGGCCACGCCGGCCAACGGGCAGTCGCTCCTCGACGTCGCCGGTCCGATCATCGAGGCCGTGCGGCCGTCGGGCCGGGTGGTCGACGGCGTCGAGCTCGTCCTGCTCCCCTCGCCCGACGCGGGCGCCTTCTACGGCGTCACCGACCCGGACGACCTGGCATGGATGGCCGACCGCCTGACCGGCCACCCCTGGAGGTGCTTCGAGCAGCCCCTCCGCCTCACCGACGAGGCGGCGTTCGCGTCGATCCCGCAGTACCACGTCGTCTGCACGTCCACGCTGGCGACCCGCGACCCCGAGCTGATGGAGAACGCCCGGGCCGAGGGGCGGCTCTGGAGCATCGACACCGGTCACGACCTGATGATCACCGAGCCCCGAGCCGTGGCCGATGCGCTGATCGAGGTCGCCGCCGGCTGACCCGTCCCCTCCGCTCGGACGGGAATAGTTGAGACCTCAAACGCCTTGGGGTGGTCGACACGCAGATCGACGATCACCCCCGACCGGAGGCCCCGATGACGTTCACCGACGCGAACGACTCCCCCGAGGCGAAGCCCGTGGCCGCGACCCCCCGCTCGGTACGCCGCGTGGTGCCGTCGATCGAGACGCTCGAGGGCGCCGGCTTCGTCGTGCACCGCCCGTTCCCCGTGGGCGGCCTCGACCAGATCGACCCGTTCCTGCTGATCGACCACATGGGCCCGGTCGACTACACGCCGGCGCGGCGGTCGGCGCACCCGATCACCCGCATCGGGGCTTCGAGACGGTCAGCTACATCCTCGAGGGCGAGCTCGAGCACGAGGACTCCGCCGGCCACCGCGGGGTGATCGGCCCGGGCGATGTGCAGTGGATGACCGCCGGGTCCGGGGTCGTGCACTCCGAGATGCCGTCGCGCCGGATGCAGACGCGAGGGCGGTCGGGTCGAGGGCTTCCAGATCTGGGTCAACCTGCCCGCATCCGAGAAGATGACCGACCCCCGGTACCAGGAGGTTCCGAGGGACCGCATCCCCCACGTCGAGGCCGACGAGGGACGCGCCCTGGTGCGGCTGATCGCCGGCCGGGCGTACGGCGTCGAGGGTGCGGTGGAGACCACCTCGCCGATCCTGTACGCCCACGTCACGGTGCAGCCGGGCGGTCGGGTCGAGCTGCCGGCCGCGGCGGAGATGAACGCCATGGTCTACGTCATCCACGGGTCGGGCACGGTCGCGCGCGGACCGGGTCGTCCGCCAGTACGAGCTGGCGGTGCTCGAGCACGACGGGGACTCGGTGCACCTCGCCGCCGGCGAGGACGAGCCGTTCGACGTGCTGGTGCTGGCGGGCCTGCCGCTCCGCGAGCCGATCGCCCGCTACGGCCCGTTCGTGATGAACACCCGCCAGCAGATCGTCGACGCGTTCGACGACTACCAGGCCGGACGTCTCGGCACCATCGCCCGCTGACCACCTGACCACCCGAACCTGTCCCACCGCCTGACCACCCGAACCTGTCCCACCACCACGCCCGATCGGGCCCGCGAACGGGACAGGTTCGGGTTGGTGGGGTGCGGGGTTAGCCGGGTGCGGGGTGGGTCAGGTGCGGAGGGTGGCGCCGTGGGCCGACTCGACCGCGGCGATCACCCGGGCCCGCACGTCGGCCACGTCGTCGTCGGTGAGCGTGCGGTCGGGGGCCTGCAGCCGCAGGGTGAACGCCAGGCTCCGGGTGCCCGGGGCGAGGGCGTCGCTGCGGAAGACGTCGAACAGCCGCACGCCGGCCAGCAGGGCCCCGGCGCTGGAGGCGATGGTGTCCCGGATCGCCCCGGCAGGGACCGTGTCGGAGGCGACGAAGGCCAGGTCGACGTCGCTCGACGGATACCGGCTGACCGGCGCGTAGGCCTGCGTGCCTCGGGGACGGTCGAGCACCTGGTCGAGATCGACCTCGAGCCACGCCACGCGGCCCGGGATGCCGAGGCGCTCGAGGACCGAGGGATCGATCTCCCCCACCGCTCCGACCACGTCGCCCCCGACGACGATCTCGGCCGCTCTCGTCGGGTGCAGGCCGGCGAGCGCAGTCTGGCGCAACGTCGGGTCGTGGAGGCCGAGCGCATCGACGAGCACCAGCCAGACCTCCACCGCGACGCGGGCGTCGCGTCCGGCCAGCACCGCGCTGAGCACTTCGCGCTCGTCGGGGAGCTGCTGGCCCGGCGGCGGCGGGAGGAAGACCTTGCCGATCTCGAACAGCCCGACCGAGTCGTTGCGATGCGACACGTTGTAGGCGACGCTCTTCAGCAGCCCCGGCCGCAACGACGTGCGCAGCACCGACTCCTCGGCGGCCAACGGGTTGCTCAGGGTGATGCCGATCTCCGGGAGCCCGGATGTGGCCAGGTCGTCGGGCGCGAGGAACGCCAGCGGCATCGCTTCGTCGAGGCCCACGCCGAGCATCGTCTGGCGGACGAGCCGGCGAGCGAGTTGGCGCGGCGTCAGCGACCCGGCCCGCACGCCCGACGGGATGCGGCGGGGGATGTTGCTGTAGCCGTGGTGCCGGGCGATCTCCTCGATCACGTCGATCTCGGTGCTCGTGTCGGGCCGGAACGTCGGCACGGTGACGAGCTGCTCGGACCCGTCGTCGCGTCCCATCGGGGCGACCTCGAAGCCGATCGGGCGGAGCAGGCGGGTGATGTGGGCCGCGGTCAGATCGGTGCCGAGCACGGCGTTGACGCGGGCGGTGCGCACCGGGACGCTGACGCGGGCCGGTCGATCGCCGACGACGTCGATGGGGCCGGTGGCCAGGGAGACGCCGCCAGGGGCCAGCAGCTCGGCGAAGCGCAGAGCCGCCAGCTCGGCGACGTCCGGATCGCACCCCCGCTCGAAGCGGGCCGAGGCCTCGCTGCGCAGGTTCAGTCGCTTCGAGGACCGGGCGATCGTCATGGGGTGCCACCACGCCATCTCGAGCAGCACCGACGTGGTGGTGCCGGAGATCTCGGTGGAGGCACCTCCCATCACCCCGGCGATGCCGACGGCGACGTCGTCGGCATCGGCCAGCACGCCGTCGCCGGGGGCGAGGGTGCGCTCGACCTCGTCGAGCGTGACGATCTGCTCGCCGTCCCGGGCCCAGCGCACGCGCAGGTAGCCGTCGCGGAGCTTGGCCAGGTCGTAGGTGTGGCTGGGCTGGCCCAGCTCGAGCATCACGTAGTTCGAGGCATCGACGATGTTGTTGATCGGGCGCATGCCCAGGGCGGTGAGCCGGTCGGCCAGCCAGCGGGGCGACGGCCCGATGGCGATGTCGTCGAGCACCCGCCCGTAGAACCGGCCGCAGAGCTCGGGGGCCACGATCTCGACCGACGCCCGACCGCCGAGCGTGGCCGCGGCCGGGGTGACCGTCGGGGCGAGCTGGGTGAACGGCACCCCGAGGCGCGCGGCCAGGTCGCGGGCCACGCCGGCGACCGACATGGCATCGGGGCGGTTGGGGTTGATCTCGAGGTCGTAGAGGACGTCGTCGACGATGCCGAGCGTGGTCTTCAGGTCGACGCCGGGCTCAGCCGACGGGTCGAGGATCAGGATGCCCTCGTGGTCGTCGCCGAGCCCGAGCTCGCGACCCGAGCACAACATGCCGTTCGACCACTCGCCTCGCAGCTTGCGCCGCTCGATCTTCATGCCGTTGCCCATGACCGTGCCGAGCGTGGCGAGCGGCACCAGGTCGCCCACGGCCATGTTGAACGCCCCGCAGCAGATCTGCAGCGCCTCGCCGTCGCCGGCATCGACGTCGACCAGCTGGATCTTGTCGGCGTTGGGGTGCGGCCGGAGATCGAGCACCCGAGCGACGACGATGCCGTCGAGGCCGCGACCGAGGTGGTCGATCGATTCGACCGCCATGCCGAGGTCGCTCATCTCCAGGCCCAGCGCGACGGGGTCGCCCTCGATGGGGGCGAACTCCTTCAGCCACGACAGCAGCACCTTCATGTCGAACCACCGCGTGCCATCAGAACTGCTCCAGGAAGCGGACGTCGTTGCTGAACATGTCGCGGATGTCGTCGATGCCGTAGCGCATCAAGCGACAGCCGGTCGGTGCCGAAGCCGAACGCGAAGCCGGACCACACCTCGGGGTCGTAGCCCACCGACGCGAACACGTTGGGGTGCACCATCCCGCAGCCGCCCAGCTCGAGCCACCCGGTTTGCCCGCAGGTGCGGCAGCCCGGAGCCCTCGCAGAAGAGGCAGTTGATGTCGTACTCGGCCGACGGCTCGGTGAACGGGAAGTAGGACGGGCGCAGCCGCGAGTGGATCGCCCCGCCGAAGTAGGCCGTCGTGAACGCCTCGAGGGTGCCGGCGAGGTCGCCGAAGGTGATGCCCCGGTCGACGACGAGTCCCTCGATCTGGTGGAACACGGGCATGTGGCTGGCATCGGCGGTGTCGCGCCGGTAGACCCGGCCCGGCATGATCGAGTAGATCGGCGGCTCCTGGGCCTGCATCACCCGGATCTGCACCGGTGAGGTGTGGGTGCGCAGCAGGGTGCTCTCGGGCTCACCGACGTCGAGGTAGATCGTGTCGTACATCGTCCGCGCCGGATGGCCGGCCGGGAAGTTGAGCGCCTCGAAGTTGTACCAGTCGGTCTCGGCCTCGGGGCCCTCGGCGACGGTGAACCCCATGCCCACGAAGACGTCCTCGAGCCGGTCGTGGGTCTGGGTGACGAGGTGCAGATGGCCCCGACGATGGGCGATCTCGACCTCGGTGAGGTCGAGCCGCTCGGCCTCGGCCTGCGACGCCCGTTCGGTCTGCTGCAGCTCGGTCACCTTGGCCGACATCAGCGCCTCGAGCGACCGCACGGCCTCGTTCAGCGCCATGCCGACGGCCTTGCGCTGCTCGGTGTCGAGCCCACCCAGCTGCTTCTTGACATCGGTGAGCGGCGAGCGCCGGCCCAGCACGTCGGTCTCGACGGCCCGCAGCTCCTCGACGGTGGACGCGGCGCCGATCCGGGCGGCGGCGTCGGCCGCGATGCGCTGGATGTCGTCGATCATCGGGGGCGATCCTTGTCGGCCGGCCGCGGGGGCGTCCAATTGTTACCCCTGGCGCGGTCACCGCGGGCGTGGCGGCCGTTGCGGCAGGCCATCTCGGCCGCCGTGGCCGCCACCGCTCGACGCAACCCGAGCGGTGCGATCACCTCGAAACCGGGGCCGAGGGCGAAGAGCTGGCCGTGGGCGACCGACTCGGACTCGACCCAGAGGTCGACCGTCCGCCACCCGTCGACATCGGGTGGACCGGCCTCGGCCAGCGCCTCGGTCGTGGCGATCGACGGCACGACGGCGGGCAGTCGTCGCTGGGCGTCGGGGCTGAGGCGGAGGCGCGTGCGCACCCGCAGCAGCGAGCGGTCGAACTCGGCCGACGACGACGCCCACGCCGCGGCCAGGTCGAAGCCGACCGGACGCTCGAACGTCTCGCTCCGGGCGGTGGTGCGGACGACGCGGCCCACGCGGTAGGTGCGGAGGCCTCCTCGGTGGCGGGCGACGAGGTACCACGTGCCGGCCTTGAGCACGAGGCCGAGCGGGTCGACCCGACGCTCGACCGTGCGACTGCCGCGGCGGTAGGTCAGGTCGACCCGGTGGTCGGTCCACAACGCCTCGGCGATGGTGGCCAGGGCCTCGGTGGGCTCGTCACGCTGGAACCACCCCGGAGCGTCGAGCAGGAACCGGGACCGTCCCTCCTCGGCCCGCCGGGCCGCCGCCGGTGACATGGTCGCCAGCACCTTCACCTGCGCGGCCGCGAGGAACGATCCCAGGCCCAGTTGATCGAGGGCCGCCGCCGGGCCCCCGACGAACAGGGCCATGGCCTCGTCGGTGGTGAGGCCGTCGAGGTCGGTGCGCCAGCCCTCGACGAGGCGGACACCGCCACCCGGCCCCGTCTCGGTCCACAACGGCACCCCGGCCGCCTGCAGCGCGCTCACGTCCCGATAGATCGTGCGCACCGACACCCCGAGCCCCTCGGCCAGCTGCGGCGCGGTCGCTCGCCCCGAGGACTGCAGGTGCAGGAGGATCGCCATCAGGCGGGATGCGCGCACCGCGGCGATGCTACCGAGCATTCCTGACACAGGGTGTCAGGGAGGGCGTGCGACACTCCGACCATGACCACCTGGCACGACGTCGAAGCCGCCCAAGCCGATCTCGCCGGACGGGTCCGTTCCCGGTTCGAGGCCACCGGCCTGGCCCTGGTCGCCACGCTCCGGTCGGACGGGTCGCCCCGCATCTCGGGCTGGGAGCCGCTGTTCGGGCTGGGCCAGCTGTGGCTCGGCTCGATGCCGCACTCGCGCAAGGGGGCCGATGTCCGCCGTGACCCGCGGCTGAGCCTGCACAGCGCCACCGCCGACAAGGACGTCACGGAGGGCGACGCCAAGATCTCGGGCCTGGGGGTCGAGGTGACCGACGACGACGACCGGGCCGCCTTCGCCGAGGCGTTCCAGGCCGGCAACGGCATCGAGGTGCCGACGCCGTTCGACCTGTTCCGGGTGGACGTCACCGAGATCTCGATGCTGCGCCCCGGCGGCGACCATCTCGTGATCGAGTGGTGGCGCCCCGGAGAGGAGCTCCACCGCATCGAGCGACGCTGACGATCGGCCCGGCCGGCCGGTTCGATCCCCTACGATCCGGCCGCAACGACCACCCGGCCCGGCCGGCTCACCGGAGGAGCGACACCATGCCCATCGACACCCTCATCGCCTACATCGGGATCTACGCCAACGTCGACGACGCCCTCGCCGACTACGCCGCCATCAAGGAGCTGCACACCGAGGAGGGCATGATGGACGCGTTCGACGCGGCGGTGATCGAGCGCGAGGACGACGGCAAGGTCAAGATCTCCAAGAAGCACGAGACCCCCACCCGCGCCGGCGGTGTGATGGGTGGCGGGCTGGGCCTGGCCACCGGCCTGGTGATCGCCCTGTTCCCGGCGGCCGCCATCGGCACCGGTCTGCTGGCCGGGGCCACCGCCGGGGGTGCAGCGCTCGGCGCCTGGGCCGGGCATGCCGCTGCCGGCATGAGCCGCCACGACCTCAAGGAGGTCGGCGAGCAGCTCGACGAGGGGCAGGCCGCGCTCATCCTCATCGGCGTCAGCGACATGCAGGCCAAGATCGACCGGGCCATGGCCCACGCCGAGAAGAAGCAGCAGAAGGAGCTCAAGGCCGACCGCAAGCAGGCGGAGAAGGACGCCGAGGAGGCGGCCAAGAGCGAGGCCTGAGCGGCACCCGCCCGCCCGCCGGTTCTGACCCCGCGTTTCGTTCGCTCAGCGAGAGGGATCGGCGCCGAAACCGTGGTCGGCCCGGCGGCGGGCGCACTCGAAGGCGAACAGCGTGCCGGCCATGGCGACGTTGAGGCTCTCGGCCCGACCGGCCATGGGGATGGTGACGAGCTCGTCGAGCACGGCGTGCAACCCGTCGGGCAGGCCGTGGGCCTCGCTGCCCAGCACGAGGGCGACCGCGCCGCCGAGGCGGGCCTCGGCCAGGGTCACGCCGCCATGGGCGACGGTGCCGACCCGGTGGACACCGGCGTCGCCGAGCTCGGCCAGGGCGATCCGTGCCGAGACGCCCTCGACGACGGGCACGTGGAAGATCGAGCCGGCCGACGAGCGCACCGTCTTGGGGTTGAACGGATCGACCGAGCCGGCGCAGAACACCACGGCGGCCGCGCCGGCCGCCTCGGCCGACCGGAGGAGGGTGCCGGCGTTGCCCGGATCGGACACCTCGACCAGCACCAGCACCGGCAGCGCCGGGGCCCCGTCGGCCAGCACCTGCTCGAGCGACGTCGTCCGGCGGGTGACCACGGCCGCCAGCGGCTGAGGGGTGACGGTGTCGGCGACCTTGGCCATGATGCCGGCGGGCAGCTCGACCGCCCGGGCGCCGGCGGCCACGACCCGCTCCGCGAGCTGCTGCTCGGCGTCGTCGAGCGCGGCTCCCCCGTCCTTGAGCAGCAGCTCGATGGTGGCACCGGACTCGAGGGCGCTGGCGACCAGCGTCGGCCCCTCGACCAGGAAGCGACCCTGCTCGACACGCGCACTGCGGCGCCTCGAGAGGCGCCGCAGCTGCGGGACGATCGGGTTCTTGGCGGCGACCGGTTCGAACACGTCGCGTCGCGGGGTGACGACCGGAACCGCGAGGCTCAGGAAGCCGCGGCCTCCGAGGCGTTCGCCGTGTTGGCCACCTCGACCAGGGCGGCGAAGGCCTCGGGCTGGGTCACGGCCAGGTCGGCGAGCACCTTGCGGTCGACGTCGACCTCGGCGACCCGCAGGCCGCTGATGAACCGGCTGTAGCTGATGCCGTTGAGGCGGCAGGCCGCGTTGATCCGCTGGATCCAGAGCTTGCGGAACTCGCCCTTGCGCGCTCGGCGGTCACGGAAGGCGTACTGCCCGGAGTGCATGACCTGTTCGTTGGCGGCGCGGTACGAGCGGCTCTTGTTGCCGTAGTAGCCCTTGGCGCGCTCGAGGGTCGTGCGGCGGTGCTTCTTGCTGGCGACAGCACGCTTGACTCTGGCCATCGGGGGCTCCTTTCAGGGAGGATCGAGAAGGTCGGGTTCGAGAAGCGGTCGCGATCGGTCGCGACCACCGGTTCAGATGCCGAGCTGGCGCTTGACGTGCGACGCGTCGCCGCTGGAGAGCTCGGTGGGCGAGTTGAGCCGGCGCTTCCGCGCCGGGCTCTTCTTCTCGAGGATGTGGTTCATCCCGGCCTTCCGGCGCATGATCTTGCCCGAGCCGGTCAGCTTGAAGCGCTTGGCCGCGCCTCGGTGGGTCTTCATCTTGGGCATGGGTCTGCTCTTTCGTGGGGTCGAGGTGCCGCGGTGGACGACCTCGCTTCGATGGGCCCTGCGATTGGCCTGCTTCGGCTTGATTCGACCTGATCGGCCGGGTGGCCTCAGGCCTCGTCCAGCTCGACCTCGTCGGACAGGTCCGGCTCGTCCGTGGGCTCGGGATCGAGCTCGGCCACGCCGTCGGCGGCCAGGTTGGCGTCGAGCTCGGCCTCGATGATCTGGGTGATCGGAGGGTCGGTGTCGGTCTCGGCGGCTGAGGCGTCGGCCACCGGTGCGGCGGCTTCGGCCTCTTCCTTGTCACGCTTGCGTTCGGCGGCCTTGGCCGCCTGGGCCTTCTTGTCCGGGGCCAGCACCATGGTCATGTTGCGCCCGTCGAGCTTGGGGAACACCTCGACGCGACCGGTGTCGATCACCTCGGCGGCCACTTCGTCGAGGATGCGCTTGCCCAGCTCGGGATGCTGCATCTCACGGCCACGGAACATGATCGTGACCTTGACCTTGTGGCCCTCGCCGAGGAACTTCTCGACCTTGCGGGTCTTGGTGTCGAAGTCCCCGTGCCCGATCTTGGGCCGGTACTTCATCTCCTTCACCACGACGTTGGTGCTCTTGCGTCGGGACTCCTTCGCTCGCTGCGCGGCCTCGTACTTGTACTTCCCGTAGTCCATGATCCGACAGACGGGTGGGTTGGCCTTGTCGGCCACCTCGACGAGGTCGAGCTCGAGCTCACGGGCCATGGCCAGTGCCTCGGGTAGCGGTCGGATGCCGATCTGCTCGCCGTCGGGCGCCACGAGGCGCACTTCGCGGGCACGGATCCGATCGTTGATCCGGGGCTCGTTGTTCGCCGGCGTGACTATTGCCGCTCACTCCTGATCAATGCGCTGGTCCTCTCTGCTGCGCGGGATGGGAATCGACCTCCGCCAGGATGCGAAAAGGGCGGACGTCGGGAAAGCCGACATCCGCCCGAACCGGGTCGCCGAACGACGAACCGGTGAGACAGCGATCGACCCGGCGCACTCGCGGGCCGGCCTCTCGGCCGACCTGATGCGGTGGACGGGTGGGGGCGAGCCCCGCTTCCGTAGGTTGTAGCCCGCATAGAGTAGCAGCCGAGCCGCCGGGACACGACCTGGCGCCGCGGCGCTCACGCCGAGCGCACCCTCCCCTCCCCTGACCACATCGGAGTGATCGACCCATGAGCCTGTGGACCCCTGGCGGCGAAGTGCCCGTCGAGCGCAACCGAGGTGGCCAGTCCCGACCCGAGGCCGAGACCCCCACCCGGTCGACCCCGGGCGCCGAGCAGCCCGTGATCAGCGAGGAGGCGCTGGCCGAGGCGGCCGCGGCGGCCGGCATCGACCTGGCCGACCTGTCCCCCGACGAGCGGGCCCAGCTCGAGGCGATGATGCTCGAGATGGCCGAGGTGCAGGCCCAGCTGGCGTCGGCCCCGGCGGCGCAGGTGATCCTGAACCACATGCGCGGCTTCTACGACCTGGCCGGCATCCACCTCAGCCAGGCCCCGCCCAACTTCGACGAGGCCAGCCTGGCCATCGACGCCATGGCCGGCCGTGCTCGACGCCCTCGAGCCCCGCCTCGGCGACGACGCCCCGATGATGCGCCAGGCCCTGACCCAGCTGCAGACCGCGTTCATCGAGCTGCGCCGCCGCGCCGCGGAGGCCTGATCGGGGGTGCGGGGCGGCGACGGCCGGGCGTGGGTCAGCCGCGCAGGTCGCGCCGGTTGAACGCCAGCACCGCCACCACCCAGAGCACCAGCGCGGTCCCGCCGAGCACGGCCACGTCCCGGATGGCGAGCCCGTTGGCCAGCGGGTTGCTGCTCGTGACGTACCAGAACGGCGACAGCCCAGCGCAGGGGGCGCACCCCCGACACGACCGGCGCCAGCGAGCCGATCAGGTAGGTGGCCGCGGCCACCATCGCCGCGACCCCGGTGCCCAGGGCCTTCGACCCCGACGCCGCGCCGACGGCGAGGGCCAGCATGCCGAACAGCGCGCCGAGCAGGGCCAGCGACACGCAGAACGCCAGGAGGTTCGAGAACGGGATGTCGAGGTCGAACAACCGGCCGGCGACGATCGTCGCGTACAACGCCAGCGCCATGATCCCGACCACCACCAGCAGCGCCACGCCCTTCTCGACCACCACCCGGGTGCGGCTCACCGGGTAGGACAGCACCATGGCCAGCGTCCCGCTCTCCTCCTCGCCTCCCAGGCTGGCCGAGCCGAACGCGATGCCGACCATCACGAGCAGCAGGGGCCCGACCATGTTCATCTGGCTCCCCAGGTAGCCGATGGCGGAGGTGAGGTCGAGGGTCTTGGCGTCGATGCCCATCATCGACAGCAGCGCCGGGGGGTACTCCTTGAAGATGTCGTTCAGCCCGCTCTGCGACTTGACCTGGGGGTACACGGCCACGTTGATCAGCGTGTAGGCGGCGGCGCCCAGGCACCACCCGATGGTGCTGCGCCGACGCTCGGCCAGGGACCGCTCGAGGATCTCAACCGACATGGACCGCTCCCGGATCGACGGGCCGATCGGCGTCCGGGTCCGCGTCGTTGATCGCGCCCCGGTAGAAGGTCAGGAAGATCTCCTCGAGATCGGCGTGCTGGCTCACCAGATCGGTGACGGTGTGGGCCGCCGCCGCCTTGACCACCGGGTCGGGGTCGCCGGCCAGCGAGAAGCGGAGCCGGCTGCCGGTCCCCGCCGGATCCTGGTCGATCACCAGGTCGCGCACGCCCGGCAGCCCGACGAACTCCTCCGGAGCGACGATCTCGGCGAAGCGGATCTCGACCCGGTGGACCGCGGCCGCCTCGAGGTCCTCGACGGTCTGCACGGTCACCAGCCGCCCCTCACGGATGATGCCCACCCGGTCGGCCACGTGCTGCACCTCGTCGAGCGAGTGCGACGAGAGGAACACGGTGCAACCGTCGTCGGTGAGCTCGCGCAGCAACTGCTGGAACTCGTCCTGCATGAGCGGATCGAGCCCGGTCGTCGGCTCGTCGAGGATCACCAGCTCGGGCCGGTGCATGAACGCCTGGACGAGGCCGATCTTCTGGCGGTTGCCCTTCGAGAGGTCGTGGATCGGCCGGTCGAGCTCGACCTCGAACCGCTCGACGAGCCGCTCACGGTCGACCGGGTGCGGATCGCCTCGCAGGCGGGCGAGCCAGTCGAGGTGGGCGGCGCCGGTGAGCCGCTCGTACAGCGCCAGGTCCCCCGGCAGGTAGCCGATGCGCCCGTGCAGCGCGGTTGCGTCGACGTGGCTGTCGAGCCCGAGCACCGACGCCGAGCCCGAGGTCGGGCGCAGCTCGTCGAGCAGCACCCGGATCGTCGTCGTCTTGCCGGCACCGTTGGGGCCGAGGAAGCCGAAGACCTCCCCCGGGAGGACGACGAGGTCGATCTCCTCGATGCCCCGTTGGGCGCCGTACCGCTTCGTCAGCGCGCGGGTCTCGATGGCGGTGGACGGCATGGGCCGACCCTAGAGCGGAACGGGGGCGACTCCCAGGGACGTAGGTCCCTGCCGGGGCGTCAGGCGGGACGGAGGGCGGTGGCCTCGAAGCGGCCGAGGTCGCCCGGGCACGACCTCGAAGCTCGACCTCGGCCCCGACCTCGATCGACCGGGTGCCGTCGGCGATGGCCGTGCAGTGGAAGAACCACGTGCCTTCGGGATCGGCGGACGTGACCGTGCCGTAGCCCTCCGGGTCGTCGAACGTGGCGACGCGGCCCCGCACGGTTCCCGCCGGCCGCCGGCCCCGAGGCCATCCGCGTCATCGGACGGGAGTCCCCATCAGTGCACGATCTTGGAGATCGGGAGCTCGATGATGTCGGTGGCGCCATGGTCCTTGAGCGCTGGGATCAGCACGTTGATGGCCGATTTGGGCACGACGGTCTCGACCGCGTAGCCCTGCCCGGCGTAGAGCTCGTTCACCGTCGGCGCCTTCATGGACGGCAGCAGGTCGATGACCGCGTCGAGCTCGGCGGACTGCACGTTGAGCTTGACCAGCACCTTGCCCCGGGCCTCGAGCACGCCCTGGAGCAGGGTGTGGATCTGCCGCATGGCGTGGGCCTTGTCGGGGTCGGCGTAGGCGGCCGGGCTGGCGATCAGCTCGGTGTACGACGTGAGCATGGTGTCGATGATGCGCAGGCCGGCGGCCCGGATGGCGCTGCCGGTCTCGGTGAGGTCGACGATGGCAGTCGACGATGTCGGGCACCTTGGCCTCGGTGGCGCCGTAGGACAGGCGGACGTCGGCCTCGATGCCCTTCGCCGCGAAGATAGCGCTCGGTGAGACGGGGGTACTCGCTCGAGATGCGCACGCCCTGGGGCAGGTCCTCGACGGTCTGCCAGGGCGAGTCACCCGGGACGGCCACGATGATGCGCACGGGGCTGTCGCTGACCTTCGAGTACTGGAGCTCGCCCAGGCTCACGACGTCGCTCTCGGTCTCCTCGACCCAGTCCCGACCGGTGATGCCGATGTCGAAGAGCCCGTCGGCCACGTACGACGGGATCTCCTGCGGGCGCAGGATGCGGACGCTGTCGACCCGGGGGTCGTCGATGGTGGCCTGGTAGGCCACCGCCGAGTTGCGGTGCACCCGGAGATCGGCCGCCTCGAAGAGCTCCAGCGTGGCCTTCTCGAGCGATCCCTTGGGCAGCACCAGCTTCAGCATGGGCGACACCGTAGCCAAGCCACCACGAGCCTCCGAACCGGTTGATCGGCGCCGAGCCGAGCGCGTCGGGGACCGACCGTGTTCGGCGCCCCGAACGCCGTCGGTGTTGCCTGCCTCCGTTGCGGGAGCGGACGAAGCCGGGTTTGATGACGGGATGCCGTCTGCCGCCGCCCACGTCGAGCGCCACCTGAGCCACCGGGTCGGCTGGCTGCGAGCCGCGGTGCTCGGCGCCAACGACGGCATCACGTCGACCGCGGCCCTGATCGTCGGCGTGGCCGCCGCCGACGCCACCCGAGGCGGGGTGTTCACCGCCGGCATGGCCGCCCTCGTGGCCGGCGCCGGGTCGATGGCGGCGGGCGAGTACGGCTCGGTCAGCTCCCAGCGTGACAGCGAGCTGGCCGACATCGCCAAGGAGCGCATGGAGCTCGAGACCATGCCCGATCGTGAGCTCAAGGAGCTCACGCGCATCTACATCGACAAGGGACTGAGCGCTCCCCTGGCCCACGAGGTCGCGGTCGAGCTCTCCAAGGGCGACGTGCTGGCCGTGCACATGGCCGAGGAGCTGGGCATCACCCACGAGACCCTCGCCCGCCCGCTGCAGGCCGCCACCTACTCCGCCCTCTCGTTCGCCGCCGGGGCCGCCGTCCCGCTGATCGCGGTGATGCTCGCGGGGCAGTCGGCCGCCGCCCGCGTGGTCGTGACCTTCGTGGTCGCGCTGATCGCCCTGGCCGGGCTCGGGGCCGCCGGGGCCCGCGCGGGTGGCGCCCCGTTCGGCAAGGCCACGGTGCGGATGCTCGTGCTCGGCGGCCTCGCCATGGCGGTCACCGCCCTGGTGGGCAAGGTGCTCGGCACCGCCGTCACCTGAGCGGCCGCGGCTCCTCGAACAGCTTGCTGATGCTCTCGCGGGAGGCGATCCGGCGGATGGCCTCGCCGAACAGGCCGGCCACCGACACCACCTCGATCTTCGGCGACTGCCCGGCGGGCTGCTCGATGGTGTCGGTGACGAAGAGGCGCTCGATGGGGCTGTCGTCGAGCTTCCGACTCGCCTCGGGGGTGAGCAGCCCGTGCGTGACCGCGGCGCGCACCCCTCGGGCGCCCCGCTCCATCAGCACCTCGGCAGCGTCGATGAGGGTGCCGGCCGAGATCGTGAAGTCGTCGACGATCAGGGCCTGGCACCCCTCGACCGAGCCGATGAGCTCGGTGATCTCGGCGGTCTCGGTGTGGCCGACACGGCGCTTGTCCGCGATGGCCAGCGGCACCTGCAGCCGATCGGCCCACAGCCGGGCCTTCTTGGCGAAGCCGGCATCGGGCGACACGACGACGAGGTCCTCGATCGCCTGGGCCGAGATGGCGTCGCACAGCACCGGCAGGGCGTAGAGGTCGTCGACGGGGATGCGGAAGAACCCCTGCAGCTGTGCGGCGTGGAGGTCCATGGTCAGCACCCGGTCGGCCCCGGCGGCCTCGATGGCGTCGGCGCACACCCGGGCCCGGATCGACACCCGCGGCTCGTCCTTCTTGTCGCCCTTGGCGTAGCTGAAGTAGGGCATGACGACGGTGACCGACGACGCGCTGGCCCGCTTGAGCGCGTCGACCCAGAACAGCAGCTCCATGAAGTTGTCGTTGGCCGGGCGCGACGTGCCCTGCACCAGGAAGACGTCGCGACCGCGCACGTTCTCGAGCACCCGGACGAAGACGTTGCCGTCGGAGAAGTGCAGGGTCTCGCACCTTCCCAAGGGGTGGTTCAGGTGGTCGGCGATGGCCTGGCCGAGGCGCTTGCTGGCCGAGCCGGCGAGGATCACCACGTCGTCGTCCATGGAGGGCACCGTAGCCCTCAGGTGGCGGCGGCGACCTCGACCACGGCTCGGCGGGTGACGCGGATGCGGCCGAGGACGATGCACGCCGAGGTCGCCAGCACCACGCCGTAGGCCACGAGGGCGGCGTCGCCGACCGCCAGGCCGTAGGCGCCCCACGTGGAGGCGTCGAGCAGCGACAGCCACCACGTGGCCGTGGCCAGCCCGGTGAGGTCGCTCTCCCGGACGGCCCGCAGCACCTGTGGCCCCTGGGTCACGAGCACGCCCGCGGCCAGGACGGCGACCAGCAGTCCCGTCGCCGCGGCCAGCACCTGCACGGCCAACCACGCGCCGGCCCACGTGAGGTCGCGGCGGGTGGTGTCACGGCGCAGCAGCAGCACGGTCCAGACGCCGGGGACGAGCGCGACCACCGACACGGCCCACACCAGCGGCAGCCCGGCGATCAGCCCGTAGGAGACCCAGGCGATCATGGTGAGCATGCTGTTCAGGGCGGCGAGCGGCGACACGCCCGACGCGACGCCGGTGCGGGCCAGCCGCACGGGCTGGGGCAGCAGGCGGACGAGGAACACGCCGGAGGCCAGCAGACCGAGGGCGTCGGTGGACGTGAGGGTCACGGGGTCAACTCATCGGGGTCAGGTGGACGCGGCCGGCAGGCGCCGGAGCAGGTCGACCATCTCGAGCGCGGTGCGGGCCGCCTCCTCGCCCTTGTTGTCGCCGTCGAGGTCGCTGCGCTGCAGGGCCTGGTCGAGGTTCTCGGTGGTGAGCACCCCGAACACGATGGGCACACCGGTCTCGAGCGCGGCCAGCTGGATGCCCTCGGCGCACGGGCCGGCGACGTACTCGAAGTGGGCGGTGTCGCCCCGGATCACCGCCCCGAGGCAGATGACGGCGTCGTAGGCGCCCGAGGCGGCGCACTGCTTGGCCGCGACGGGGATCTCGAACGCCCCCGGCACCCAGGCCACCGTGACGTCGGCCTCCTTGACGCCGTGCACGCCGAGGCCCCCGAGGGTGCCCTCGAGCATGCGGTTGGTGATGAGGTCGTTGAACCGGCCGCACACCACGGCGATGCGCATGCCGGTGCCGTCGATGTCACCGGTGATCGTCTTGGAGGCTCTGAAGTTCGAGGACATCGGCGTGATGGTAGAGGACCGTTCGGTGGACCCGGCCATCGCGGATCACATGTCGTCGAGGCCGTCGAGCATGTGGCCCATGCGCTCGCGCTTGGTGCGCAGGTACTCGAGGTTCTCGGGGTTGGGCACCGTCTCGACCGGCACCCGGCCGGTGACCTCGAGGCCGAAGCCGTCGAGCCCGCCGTACTTCGACGGGTTGTTGGTCAGCAGCCGCATGGTGGTGATGCCGAGGTCGACCAGGATCTGCGCGCCGATGCCGTACTCGCGGCTGTCGACCGGCAGGCCGAGCTCGATGTTGGCGTCGACGGTGTCGCGGCCCAGGTCCTGCAGGCTGTAGGCCCGGATCTTGTGGCCGAGGCCGATGCCCCGACCCTCGTGGCCGCGCAGGTAGACGACGACGCCGAGCTGCTCGTCGGCCACCTTCTTCATGGCCTCGTCGAGCTGGATGCCGCAGTCGCAGCGCAGCGAGCCGAAGACGTCGCCGGTGAGGCATTCGCTGTGCACCCGCACGAGCACGTCGTCCTCGCCCTGCACCGCCCCCTTGACCATGGCCACGTGCTGCTCGCCGTCGAGCACCGACTCGTAGACGTAGCAGGTGAAGTCGCCCCACTGGGTGGGGATGCGGGCCTCGGCCACGCGCTTCACCAGCTTCTCGTTCTGGCGCCGGTAGCGGATCAGCTCGGCGATCGAGATCAGGAGGAGGCCGTGCTGCTGGCAGAACTCGATCAGGTCCGGGACCCGGGCCATGGTGCCGTCGTCGTTGACGATCTCGCACAGCACGCCGGCCGGGTAGAGGCCGGCCATGCGGGCCAGGTCGACCGCGGCCTCGGTGTGGCCGGCCCGCTTGAGCACGCCGCCGTCGGCGTAGCGCAGGGGGAAGATGTGCCCGGGGCGGGCGAGGTCGCCGGGCCGGGTGGCCGGGTCGATCAGCGACTGGATCGTCGCGGCCCGGTCGCTGGCCGAGATGCCGGTGGACGTGCCGTGGCGGTAGTCGACCGTGTAGGTGAACGCGGTGCGCTGCGCCTCGGTGTTGTGGGTGACCATCAGCGGGATGTCGAGCTCGTCGAGCCGGTCACCGGTGAGGGGCGCGCAGATGACGCCCGACGTGTGGCGCACGAAGAACGCGATCTTCTCGGGGGTGGCCGCCTCGGCCGCCATGATGAGGTCGCCCTCGTTCTCGCGGTCCTCGTCGTCGACCACCACGACGATCTCGCCGCGACCGATGGCCGCCACCGCCTCGGGGATGCTGGCGAAGCCTTCGGGGCGATCCTGCTTGCTGGGGGTCACGGGTTCCTCCCGGGTTCGGCGCTGAGCAGGGCGTCCTGGTGGGCGGCCAGCAGGCGCTCGGTGTACTTGGCGATGACGTCGACCTCGAGGTTCACCGGGTCTCCGGGGCCCTTGCGGCCGAGGGTGGTGACCTCCGCCGTGTGGGGGATGAGGGCGACGGTGAAGCCGTCGGCGAGCGGTTCGACCACGGTGAGGCTCACGCCGTCGATGGTGATCGAGCCCTTCTCGACGATGTAGCGGAGCAGCTCGGGCGGGGTGCGCACCTGCAGGGCGGGAGCACCGGTGACGATGGTGCCCACGCCGTCGACGTGGCCCTGCACCAGGTGCCCGCCGAGTCGGTCCTGCAGGCGGACCGGGCGCTCGAGGTTGACCGGCGAGCCGGGACCGAGCGCACCCAGGCTCGTGCGGGAGAAGGTCTCGTCGACGACGTCGGCCTCCCACCACGACTGCCCGTCGTCGGTGCCCCAACCGACCACGGTGAGGCAGCAGCCGTTGACCGCGATCGACTCGCCCATGGCGATGTCGGAGACGACGACGTCGGCGTTGATGCGAAGTCGGCCACCGTCGCGGGAGGCGACCGATCCGAGCTCCTCGACGATTCCGGTGAACATGTCAGGCTCCTGAGGTGGGAGGTCGTGGGTCGGGCGGTGCCGTCGTGGGCGGGCCCGGTGTCAGGTCGATCCGGAGGTCGGCCCCCAGCTGCGTGACCGAGTCGATGTGGCCCCGCCAGACGTCGTCGATGGTGGGGGCGCCCTGACCGGCGAACAGCCCCCTGGCATCGTCACCGCCGAACAGCGCCGGCGCGAGGTAGATGACGTAGCGGTCGACCAGCCCGGCCGCGTGGAACTCGTGCGCCACCGCCGCGCCGCCCTCGATCAGCACCTGCAGCGCGCCCCGTCGGCCCAGCTCGTCGAGCACCTCCGCGGGCGAGCCGTCGAGCTCGACGAGTGGATGGGCTCGGGCATCGGCCGGCGCCCGGCCGAGCACGACCCGCATCGGCTGGTCGAACCCGTCGGCGAGCTCGCCCTCCGGCAGCCGAGCGGTCAGCGCCGGGTCGTCGGCCCGGATGGTGCCGGCGCCGGCCAGCACCGCGTCGCTGTCGGCGCGCAAGCGGTGGGCGTCGAGCCGGGCCTCCGGTCCGGTGATCCACTGCGACGTGCCGTCGGGCGCCGCGGTGCGCCCGTCGAGCGTGGCGGCCAACTTCAGCACCACGTAGGGACGGCCGGTGCGCCGGTGGACCAGGTAGGGGGCCAGCTGGCGCTCGACCTCGTCGGACGCCACCCCGACCTCGACCTCGATGCCGGCCGCCTCCATGACGGCGATGCCGGAACCGGCCACGTTGGGGTCGGGATCGACCATGCCGACCACCACGCGGGACACGCCGGCGTCGATCACCGCCTCGGCGCACGGGCCCGTGCGGCCGTGGTGCGAGCAGGGCTCGAGCGTCGCGTAGAGCGTGGCCCCGGCCGCGGCGCGGCCGGCCGCGGCCAGCGCCACGACCTCCGCATGCGGGCCCGAGCGACCCTGGGTGGCACCGGCGAAGCCGGGATGGTCGGGCTCACCGGCCGGCACCACCACGGCCCCGACCCACGGCCGGGGCGACACGAGCCGGCGCGCCGCGTCGGCAGTGGTGATCGCCTGCCTCATGCGCTCGGTGTCGGTGGTGGCCACGCTGCTCCTGGATCTCGTCAAGGCGCGCGCGGCAAGGCCACATCGCACCCTCGCTCCCATCCGGACTTTCACCGTCGGCTCCGGAGTTCCACCGGATCGGCCCTGGCGCACCTCCGGAGAGGTCCACCAGGGTTCGCGGACTTTCACCGCCGGTCGGGACTTGCACCCAAAACCCCGCGAGGGGCTGTCGTTCACTCGGTTGTCGGTTTCGGTCGAACGCGACCACGGTCACGTCCGATTGCGACCAGCATACGTGGTCCGGCCGGCACAGGAAACCCAGAAATGAGAACGCGTTCTAGTTCGGGCCGGGTCCACCCGGCTCAGTGCGCGGTCGACTCCCCCGCCTGCAGGCGCAGCACGTGGGGCAGCACGTCGAGGACGGCCTCGAGGCATTCGACCGCGCCCGCCGGTGAGCCCGGGGTGTTGAGGATCAGCGCCCGGCCACGGGTGCCGGCCACTGCCCGTGACAGCCGGCCGAGGGGCGAGACCAGCCGCATGGCCTCGGCCAGGCCGGGGGCTTCGCGGTCGAGGACGATGCGGGTGCCCTCGGGCGTGAGGTCCCGGGGCCCGAAGCCGGTGCCGCCGGTGGTGACGACCACGCCGGTGAAGCCCTCGGTCATCTCGACCAGCGCCTCCCCCACGCTCTCCCGCCCGTCGGCCACGACGCGGGTCTCGACGACCTGGTAGCCCTCGGCCCGCAACCGCTCGGCCAGGCCGACGCCACCCCGGTCCTCGCGGGTGCCGGCCACCACCCCGTCGGACACCGTGAGCACCTTGGCCTGCAGGTCGGTCGGATCGTGGTCAGGCATGCCGACGAGACTAGACAGCGCTCACGGCGAGCGAGTGAGCCGGAGCAGGAACATGCCGTCGGTGGGACCGCTCGGGGCGTCGGTCCGCTGCGGGAGCAGCAGCGCGCCCCGACCGTGCGGCGCGAACGGCGCGCCGGGCGGGACCACGGCGACGAGCTCGGGATGGCGCTGCTCGAGCCACCGGTCGATGCCGGCCGTCTCGGCGTCGGACAGCGTGCACACCGAGTAGACGAGCGTGCCACCGGGTCGCACCAGTGCGGCGGCCGAGTCGAGCAGCCCGCGCTGCAGCTCCACGAGGGAGTCGAGGTCGGCGGCCTCGATGCGCCAGCGGGCATCGGCCCGGCGACGGAGGGAACCGAGACCCGAGCACGGGGCGTCGACCAGCACCCGGTCGAACGAGGCCGGGACGAACGGTGCCCGGGTGCCGTCGGCGGTGACGACCGCGACGTTGTCGAGCCCGAGACCGGCGGCGTTGTGGCGGACCAGTCCCGACCGGGCGTGACGGGCGTCGGCGGCCACGACGAGCGCGCCGGTGCCGGCCAGCAGGGTGGCCTTGCCTCCCGGCCCGGCGCAGAGGTCGAGCACGACCTCCCCCGGCTCGGCGCAGACCTCGGCCGCCACCCACTGCGACGCCGGGTCCTGGTGGTAGCCGTCGTCGCGCTCGATCGAGACGGCCCGCTCGTTCATGGCCTCGAGCGCCTCGACCGCGGCCTCCCTCCCGAGGTCGGCGGTGAGCCGCTCGATGATCCAGTCCGGATAGGACAACCGGGTGCCCTCGTCGGGCCAGTCCCGTGGCGCCGACGCCACCCGGCGGAGCACGGCGTTGACCAGGCCGCGCGACCGCGTCGGGGCCACCCCGACGGTGGCGCTGACCGCGGCATGGGCCGGCGTGTCCAGGAAGACGAGCTGGTAGGCGCCGAGGCGCAGGCTCGTTCGGGTCGGCGGATCGAGGTCCCGCATGACGAACCGGTCGACCAGCCAGTCGCACGCTCGCCGCATGCGCGTGGTGCCGTAGACGAGCTCGGTGACGAACCCGCGGTCGCGCGGGTCGAGCGACGAGCGGGCCAGCAGGCCGGGCAGCACCAGGTTGGCGTAGGCGCCCTCCTGGTCGATGCGCAGCAGCGCGTCGAGCGCGAGCCGGCGGGCCGCGTCGCCAGGACCCGGAGCGGTGGCCCGCCGAGGGGCCGCGCTCACGGTTCGTCCCCGCCGAGCCGTTCACCCGGTGCCGGGCGAGCGCCCCGGGCCCAGTCGAGCGCCGGTTGGCGGGCCTTGCCCTCGGGCTGCACCTCGGCCAACTCGAGCAGCCCGGAGCCCGTCCCCACCAGCGGCGGGGCCAGCTCGCCCGGGGCCAGCTCGGGCCGCGGTGGCCCGTCGGCGGTCGGGTGCACCAGGTGGGCGGAGCGGATCTTGAGCCGGCGCCCCCGGAAGCTGGTCCAGGCCTCGCCCAGGCGCACGATGCGATGCAGCTCCACCGCCGGTTCGGCCCAGTGCAGGTGGTGATCAGCCGGCGCCAACTTCTCGGCATAGGTGACGTCGCCGACCTGCTCGGCCGGCTCGCCCAGCCCCGAGCGCAGAGCGTCGACCAGCAAGGTCGACCCGAGGGCGACGAGCCGGCGGCGCAGATCGTCGGCCGTGTCCTCCGCGGCGATCGGCACCTCGGCCATGGCGTAGATGCCGCCGGTGTCGAGCCCTTCCTCGACCGCCATCACGCACACGCCGGTGACGTCGTCGCCGGCGAGGATGGCCCGCTCGACCGGCGCCGCCCCCCGCCACCGGGGCAGCAGCGAGAAGTGCAGGTTGACCATGGCCAGCGCGTCGAGCACATGGGGCCGGATGATGCGGCCGTAGGCCACCACGACCCCGAGGTCGGCCCCGACGTCGAGGACGTCGTCGACCTGGTCGGTCACCGGCAGGCCGAGCTCGACGGCAGCCTGCTTCACCGGGCTCGCCACCAGGGCGCCACCCCGCCCCCGCTTGGCGTCGGCGCGGGACACCACCAGGGCGATCTCGAACCCCGCCGCGTGCAGCGCCCGCAGGGGCTCGACCGCCATCTGGGGAGTGCCCAGGAACACCAGGCGGTGAGGACGACGGGGCGCAGGGCGGGTCATGTCGGCGGTGGCGGCGGGGGCGGCCCCGCCGACCGACTACTTGCGAAGGCTGAGCCGGCGTTGGGCCGGCGCGGGCTCGGGCAGCGGGGTGAGCACCATCTCGCGCAACGCCTTCTTGGCCTCGCGTCGCTGCTCGTCATCGAGGTGCTCGAGCAGGAGCACGCCATCGAGGTGGTCGAGCTCGTGCTGGAACATGCGGGCCTCGAGCTCGTCGGCCTCGATCTCGACCTCGTTGCCGTCGAGGTCGTAGCCGGTGATGAGGATCTCCTTGGGCCGGACGATCTCCCAGTGCAGGTTGGGCACCGACAGGCACCCCTCGAGGTAGCTCCACTCGCCGCTGCTCTCGGTGATGACCGGGTTGATCAGCGCACGCGGCTCGTCGTCGAGGTCGTAGACGAAGAGGCGCTTCTGCACCCCGACCTGCGGGGCGGCGAGGCCGAGGCCGGGAGCGTCGTACATCGTCTCGAGCATGTCGTCGGCCAGGCGGACCAGGGCGCCGTCGATGTTGTCGATCTCGGTGGCCCGCTGCTTCAGCACCGGGTCGCCGAACACCCGGATGGTGTAGGGAGCCATGACCGTCAGGGTAGCGTCGCTCCGGTGGACGACGCGACCCCCGGCCAGTACTTCGAGCCCTCGCCCCGCGTCGCCTCCCGTCCTCGCACGGTGCAGCTGGCCCTGCCGGATCTCACCCTCGCGCTCGAGACCGACCGCGGCGTGTTCTCCGCCGGAGGGATCGATCCGGGCACGAAGTTCCTGCTGCTCGAGGCTCCTGCTCCCCCGCCCGGCGCCCGCCACCTGCTCGACCTCGGGTGCGGGTACGGGCCCATCGCGCTCACGCTCGCCCGGCGGGCCCCCGATGCGCAGGTCTGGGGCGTCGACGTCAACGAGCGGGCCGTCGGCCTCTGCGCCCGCAACGCGGCCACGGCGGGGCTCGGCAACGTCACGGCCGTCACCGCGGCCGATGGTGTACCTGCCGACGTGCGGTTCGACGCGATCTACAGCAACCCACCGATCAGGGTCGGCAAGGGCGCCCTGCACGACCTGCTGCTGCGCTGGCTGGGCCGCCTCGCTCCGGCGGGCCACGCCTACCTGGTCGTGCAGAAGCACCTGGGATCGGATTCGCTGGCGCGCTGGCTCGACGCTCAGGGGTGGCCCACCACCCGGCTGGCCTCGCGCTCGGGCTACCGGTTGCTCGACGTCACCCGCTCCAGCGACCCGACCGACGACGTGGCCGACGACGCAACCGGGGCCGGGTGACGTGGCCACCCTCACCAGCACCGAGCTCAAGCGCCTGCACCGCGAGTGGCGCCGCCGCACCGAGGGTCGGCTCGCGCTGCTGCTCGACAGCGTGCAGACGCCCTACAACGTCGGCTCGATCCTGCGCACGGCCGCGGCCTACCGGGTGGAGCACCTGTGGCTCGTGGGCGCCACCGAGTCGCCCAACCACGCCAAGACCCAGAAGACGGCGCTCGGGACGCAACGGTTCGCCACGTGGACGGTGTGCGACGGGGTGGAGCAGGCCGCCGCGGAGGTCAAGGCCCAGGGCTACCGGTTGGTGGGCCTGGAGCTGGCCGAGGGAGCGGTGCCGATGCACGAGCTGGCCCTGCCCGCCGACGTGTGCCTGGCCGTCGGCCACGAGGACCGGGGCCTGGCCAAGACCACCCTGGCGCTCTGCGACGACCTGGTCTACCTCCCCCAGGTCGGCCCGATCGGCTCGCTCAACGTGGCCACCGCGGCCTCGATCGCCATGTACGAGGTCCGCCGCCAGGCGTGGACGCGCCGCGACCCAACGCCCACTGCCCCATCCACGCCTCCCCCGGCCTGACCCACTCGCGACCAATCGCCCTTCCTGTCCCACGAACGACGCCACAGACGTCGCTGGAGGGACACAAAGCGCCCGAGCCGGGTTCGGAGGGGTCAGAGGCGGAGGGGGTCGACCGCGACGCGGAGGCGGCCCGGGGGGCGAGGGGTGGCGGCGAGGGCGTCGAGCAGGGTGGCGTGCTCGGCGGCTCGCACCAGCCACTGGCCGTCGCTCGGGCCGAGGATCTCGACGCCGGGGAACGCCGCGTTCCCCAGCGCGGCGACGAACGCGGGAGCGGCGACACCGGAGACGGCAGCCATGGCGGTGACCGGCGGGAACCGCATCAACGCCCGGCGATCGGCTTCGGCGGCCGACACCCGCGCCGGGTCGGCCAGCAGCGCGGCCTGCACGACCTCGTGGCCCGGCAGGCGGGTCTGCACCAGCACCCGACCCGCTCCCCGTCGGCCCCCGACCAGGCGACCGGCCCGGACGAGCAGGGCGAGCGCCTCCTCCGCGGCCGCGGTAGCGCGGCGCGAGCAGCTCCTGGTCGAAGTCGAGGAAGGCGACCACGTCGGCCGAGTCGAGCTGGTGGAGCACGGCCTCGGTGCCGACGTAGACCCGGGCATCCTCGAGCCGGAGGTCGCGCGTGTCGCCCGTGACCTCGACCACGGGGGTCCGGGCGAGGGCTTCGAGCTCCTCACGTACGCGCGTCACGCCGGCTCGGAGGTTCTTGAACGTGGTCCCGGCACAGGCCAGGCAGGTGGGCGGCCGAGCGGCACCGCATCGTCGGCACTCGAACAGGCCCTCGTCGGTGAGCACCACCAGGGACTCGCACCGCTCGCAGTGGGCCACCTCGCCGCACGCGGCACAGGCCAGCAGCCGAGAACGTCCCTTGCGGTTGAGCACGCACAGCACCCTCGCTCCGCTGCGCAGCACGGTGACGAGCCGCTCGGAGAACAACCCGGCCCGACCCGGGTCGTCGTCGCGGCGGTCGACGACGTCGACCTTGGGCCACCCGTCGCGCTCGTCCCCCGCGACGGCGTGATCATCGTCCCCCACTGCTGGGCCTCGAGCGACGGCACCGGCGACACCAGGATGCAAGCGACGCCGGCCCGCCGGGCCCGCTCGGCGGCCACGTCGCGGGCGTTCCACGTCGGAGCCTGCTCCTGCTGCCACACCTCGTCGTGCTCGTCGAGGACCACGACCGCGGCCAGCTCACGCACCGGCGCCCAGGCCGCCGCCCGCGTGCCCACGACCGTGGCTCCGGCCCGGGCCAGCGCCCAGTCGCGCGGCATGATCGCCACCGGCAGCCCGGCCCGGCGGAGTCGCAGCCCGAGGTGGCGGGCCCCGTCGGCCGACGGGCACAGCACCAGGGCGTTCCCCCGCGCCGCGGCCGCGAGGACCACCGCATAGGGGTCACGGGCGGGTGGCAGCCGGAGCACGGCCCGTTCGAGGGCGAAGGCATCGGTCAGCAGGTCGTCGGGCACGACGTGGATCGGGGCCGCCGGCGCGCCGGCGCTCGGGAGCTGCCGGGTGGCGTGGTCGGGCGAGGCGGTGCGCAGGAAGTGGGCGGGACGACCGGCCCATCGCCAGGCCGCCCAGTGGGCCAGGTCGATCACGTCGTCCGACGGGCCCCACCCGGTGACCTTGGCGATCGGCTGCAGCGCCCGGGGCGGCTCCCGTTCGTCCCGACCGACCCGATCGGCGACCACCCACCCACCGACTCGTCGCCCGTGCAGGGTGACGCGAACCATCGACCCGACGCGCACCTGGTGCCCGAGCTCGTCGGGCACCAGGTAGTCGAAGGTCTTGTCGATGGCGGGCGGGTCCGGGAGCACACGCACGACGCGCACGTGCGGGTCAGGCGGAGGCGGGCTCGCTCCGTCGGGCATCGGCTCGGCCGCGGGGACCGGCGCCCTCGGTGCGGGTGGGAACGGGAGGGTCAGGAGGGCTGACCGCTCAGAGGCCGAGCGCCGAGCGCAGGTCGTCGACCTTGTCGAGCCGCTCCCACGTGAAGCCACCGTCGGTGGCCGGGCGGCCGAAGTGGCCGTAGGCGGCGGTGCGCTTGTAGATCGGGCGGCGCAGATCGAGGTCGCGCAGGATGGCGGCCGGTCGGAGGTCGAAGACCTGCTTCACCGCGTCGACGATGCGCGAGTTCTCCACCGTCTCGGTGCCGAACGTCTCGACCATGATCGAGACCGGCTGGGCCACACCGATGGCGTAGGCGACCTGCACCTCGCACCGCGACGCGGCGCCGGCGGCCACGACGTTCTTGGCGACCCACCGGGCGGCGTAGGCGGCGGAGCGGTCGACCTTGGAGGGGTCCTTGCCCGAGAACGCGCCACCACCGTGGCGACCCATGCCGCCGTAGGTGTCGACGATGATCTTGCGGCCCGTGAGCCCGGCGTCACCGACCGGGCCGCCGATGACGAAGCGCCCGGTCGGGTTGACGAAGATCCCGTAGTCGTCGTTGGCGAACTGGGCCGGGACGACCGGGCGGATCACGTGCTCGATGAGGTCGGGGCGGATGACCTCGTCGCGGTCGATGCCGTCGTTGTGCTGGGTGGAGATGAGCACGGTGCGCAGGCGGACGGGCTTGCCGTCCTCGTAGTCGAACGTGACCTGGGTCTTGCCGTCGGGACGCAGGTAGGGCACGGTGCCGGCCCGGCGGACCTCGGCCAGGCGCTCGGCCATGCGGTGCGCCAGGTGGATCGGCAGCGGCATGAGCTCGTCGGTCTCGTCGCACGCGTAGCCGAACATCATCCCCTGGTCGCCGGCGCCCTGCTTGTTGAGCAGGTCCTCGCCGCTCGTGCCGGACCGCACCTCCTCGGAGTCGTCGACGCCCTGGGCGATGTCGGGTGACTGCTCGTCGAGCGACACCAGCACACCCACGGTGCTGCCGTCGTAGCCGTAGGACTCGCGGTTGTAGCCGATCTCGTTGATCGTGCTGCGCACGACCTTGGGGATGTCGACGTAGCCCGTGGTCGTGATCTCGCCGCCGACGATGGCCAGGCCGGTGGTGACGAACGTCTCGCAGGCGACCCGGCTGTTCGGGTCCTGCTCGAGCAAGGCGTCGAGGATCGAGTCCGAGATCTGGTCGGCCATCTTGTCGGGATGGCCCTCGGTGACCGACTCGCTCGTAAAGGTCCAGCTGCTCACAAGTTCTCCTGTTCCGTGCCGGTGTCCGACTCGAACCCGGTCGATGGCGTTGCTGACGACTGCGCCCTCCATGCCACGACGGCATCGAGGACGGCATCGGCGATCGCTCGCTTGTCGCTGAGCGCTACATCATGGTCCACACCGTTGGCGTCGATGATCACGACCTGGTTGGTGTCGTGCTCGAAGCCGACGCCCGGCGCCGAGATGTCGTTGCCGACGATGAGGTCGAGCCGCTTGCGCTCGAGCTTGCCGCGGGCGTTGGCCCGCAGGTCGTCGCTCTCGGCCGCGAAGCCGACGAGCGTCTGGCCGGCCGGCTTGGCCGCGCCCAGGTCGACGAGGAAGTCGTGGGTGGGCTCGAGGACCAGCTGGGTGAGGTCGTCGGACTTCTTGATCTTGCGGTCGGCGACCGACGCCGGACGGAAGTCGGCGACCGCGGCCGCCATCACGATGACGTCGAACTCGGCGCTGCGGGGGACGACGGCGTGCTGCATGTCGGCCGCGCTCACGACGTCGACGACCTCGATGCCGGCGGGCACCGGCCGGTCGACGGTGGTGACGAGCGTGACCTTGGCCCCACGGGCGGCGGCCCGCTCGGCCAGCGCGTAGCCCTGCTTGCCCGACGACCGGTTGGTGATGACCCGCACCGGGTCGATGGCTTCGCGGGTGCCGCCGGCGGTGACGAGCACCCGGAGCCCGGCCAGGTCGGGCGGCGCCAGGACGGCCTCGACCGCGCTCACGATGTCGGCCGGGTCGGCCAGCCGCCCGGTGCCGACGTCGCCGCCCGCCAGACGGCCCTCCGCCGGGTCGACGACGTGCACGCCCCTGCGACGCAGGGTGGCCAGGTTCTCCTGCACCGCGGGGTGCTCCCACATCTCGGTGTGCATGGCCGGGCAGATCACGACGGGCGCCCGGGTGGCCAGCAGCGTGGCGGTCAGCAGGTCGTGGGAGATGCCGGCGGCGTAGTCGCCGATGAGGCGAGCCGTCGCCGGGCACACGAGCACCAGATCGGCCTTCTGGCCGAGGCGGGTGTGCGGGATCGGGTCGCGCTCGCTGAACAGCGTGGTCTGCACGGGCTCGGAGGCCAGGGCCGAGAACGTCGTCTCACCGACGAACCGCTGGGCCCCCTTGGTGAGCACCGGTGCGACGTGCGCCCCGGCGTCGACGAGGCGACGGCAGACCTCGACGGCCTTGTAGGCCGCGATGCCCCCAGAGACGCCGAGGACGATGGTGCGCCCGGCGAGCATCGGTGACCGGGGGCTAGGCGCCGGAGGCGTCGACCGCGGCGTCGCCCTCAGCCGCGTCGGCCACGAGCGGGACCGCCACGATCTTGTCGGCGGCGATCTCCTCGAAGGCGATCGAGAGCGGCTTGCGGGCCACGGAGGTGACCTGCGGCGGGACGTTGGAGCCGAGGCCGTCGCCGAGTTGACCGAAGTAGGAGTTGATCTGGCGGGCCCGGAGCGAGCCGAGCGAGACCAGGGTGAACTTCGAGTCGACCTTGCTGAGGAGGTCCTCGATCTTCGGGTTCATCATCGAGTCATGGACCTGAGCCACGGGACTCTCCAGGGGGATGGCCGGACGGGAGCGAAGGGACGATCCTAGCAGCAGGTGGGGCCAGATCCGAACCGGGCGTCAGGCGGCCCGTGCCGCCTCGATGACGGCCATGATGTCGGCCACGGCGTCGTCGATGCGGTCGTTGACCACGAAATTGGCCCCCATCGCCCGGGCCGCGGTCGCCTCCTCGGCCGCCCGGGCCAGTCGTTGCTCGACCACGTCCGGCGGGTCACCCCGACCGGTCAGGCGCTGGCGCTGGGCTTCGGGCGACGGGGCTTCGAGGAAGATCAGCACCGCATCGGGCTCGCGCTCGCGCACCTGGGCCATGCCCTGCACGTCGATCTCGAGCACCACGTCGGTGCCCGCCGCGGCCTGCGGGAAGGGCGTGCCGTAGAGGTTGTCGAGGAACTCGGCCCACTCGAGGAAGCCGCCGTCGCGGACGTGCTCCTCGAACGCCGACCGGCTGACGAAGGTGTAGGCGTCGGCGGACTCCCCCGGGCGCGGCTCGCGGGTGGTCCACGACCGGCTGAGCCACAGGGAGGGGTCGCTCTCGACCAGCCGGGCGACGACGGTGCCCTTGCCGACCCCTCCGGGCCCGGAGATCACGATGATCACCGCGGCCTCACGGCGAGCAGCACGAGGTCGGGTCGGCTCCCGGTCGGGCCCCGCTCAACTGGGGAACGCCCGCAGCAGCGCGTCGCGCTGCTGCGCACCGAGACCCCGAACCCTGCGGGTCTCGCTGATGCCGATCTCTTCCATGGTGCGACGGGCCTTGACCTTGCCCACTCCGGGCAGGGACTCGAGGACGGCGACGACCTTCATCTTGCCGATGACGTCGTTGCCCTCGGCCTGATCGAGGAGCTCGGTGAGGGTGAGCGAGCTCATCTTGAGCCGCTCCTTGAGCTCGGCGCGCTCGCGGCGGGCGATGGCGGCCTTCTCGAGGGCGGCCTGACGTTGCTCGGCAGTGAGCGTGGGCGGAAGCGGCATGCGGCGCACCCTAGCGGACCCGACCACCTCCGTCGTCGACGTGATGGGTGTCCGTGATGCGCGTGCAGGCCGCTCCCGCCCGCGGTCGCTACGGGACGATCTCGACGGCCACGAAGTTCGACCGGTCCGCGGTCGGCGCGGTGTCGTTGAGCGTGACCACCGCGCCCGCCGCGGCGCTGGCCGCGTTGGCGCACTGGGTCCAGAACGTGTCGCCGACGGCGGTGTCGACCCACTCGTGCACCATGGACTGCCCGGCCCCGAGGGTCCGCGCCGTGGCGCCGTCCCAGTCGTTGCCGACGCCGTAGACCCGTGAGCCGGCGGTCGTGGTCGTGACGCTGACCGACGGCGCGCCCGTGGCCGTGCTCACGCCCGCGCTGGCCCCGACCCCCGAGGCGCCGCTGAAGGTCACGACCGTCAGCGACACGTCGAAGCCCGTCTTGGTGAGGGCGGCCTTGACCGTGGCGTTGGTCAGCACGCTCGTGGCGGTGGCCTTCCACACCTCCGACGTGCCGGCGACCGCGTTGGCCCGCTTCACGAGCGTCCACGTGAGGCCCCCACCGGTGACGGTGGCCGTCTGGCCGAGGGTCTTCGGCCCGTCACCGGACACGAAGGCGAGGAGCACCTCGTTGGCCGTGCTCGTCGTGAAGGCCGACGTGGTCGCCGAGTTCCGGCCGTCCTTGAAGGCCGTCTGGTCGACGGTCACGTTGGCGGCCGGTTGCGGCACGGTGGCGAACAACCAGTTCACGGGCGCGGCCAACGGATTGCCGGCCAGGTCGGTCACGGCCGACACCGTGCCCACGATGAACTTGTAGTACGGGAGCGGGCTCGTCGGCGTGAACGTGGCCACCCGCGTGGTCGCGTTGTAGGACACCGAGCCGGCGACGAGGGCGCCGGCGCCCGTGTGCACGGCCATCACGATCGAGGCCGGCTGCACCGGCTCGGAGAACGTCGCCGTCAACGTCGCGTGATGGGGATGTTGCTGGTGCCGTTGGCCGGGGTGGTGCTGACCACGGTCGGCGCGGTCGTGTCGACCGTGAGCGTGGTGAACGAACCGTCACCCGACGAGCTCGGGCCGACACCGTTGGCGCTCATGGCCTGGTAGTGGTAGGTCGTGCCGGGGGTGAGCCCGGTGATCGTCGCCGAATGGGTGGTGACCAGCCCGGCGTCGAGCGTCGTGGTCGAGCCGTAGGCCGTGGTCGGGCCGTAGGCGACCTGGGTGGTCGAGGCCACGTCGGTGGTCCAGGTGATGGTGGCCGCCGTCGGGCCGACCGCCGTGGCGGCCACGCCCGAGAGCACCGGCGTGGCGGCCGGGATGCTGACCGGCCGGACGATCTCGACCATGCTGAAGTTCCACTGGTCCGCGGTCGGCGCGGTGTCGTTGAGGGTGATCACCGACTCGACGGGGCCGGCCGGGCCGTTCAGCGCCTGGGTCCAGAACGTGTCCCCGGCGCCGGTGTCGACGAACTGGTGCACGAGGGACTGGTTCGGTCCGACCGTGCGGCCGGTCGCGCTGTCCCAGTCGTTCCCGACGCCGTAGACCAGGGAGGCGGACCGCTGCGTGTTGAACGTGGCCGTGGGTGCGCCGTTGACGCCCCACGCGGACACGCTCTTGCCTATGCCCACTGCTCCCTTGAACGCGACCACGGTGAGGGCCTGGTCGAACCCACCTGTCCCCTGCGTCGACTTCACCGTCACGTTGGTGAGGATCGACGAGGCGCGGGCGCTCCACACCTCGGACGTGCCCAACTGGGTGTTGGTCCGACGGGCGAGGGTCCAGGTGAGGCCGGCGCCGGTGACCGTGGCCGTCTGGCCGCCCGTGGTCGGCCCGTCGGACGCCACGAACGCGACGAGCAGGTCGTCGGCCGCGGTCGTCGTGATGGCGGGCGAGGTGAGGGCACCCTTGCCGTCGACGCTGACGGTCTTGTCCACCACGATCGGCGGTGGCACCCCGGGCGTGGTGAACGTGTGGTCCTCCGAGACCCCCGCGTTGCCGTAGGCGTCGGTGCCGTTCACCCGGAAGTGGTAGGTGGTCGACGGCAACAGGTTGTTGACCAGGATGAAGTGCGACGTGACCTGGTCCGGGCTGCGCGGGGACGCGCTCCCGTAGGCGGTCGTCGTCCCGAACTCCACCTGACCGTCGGCGGGCTCGTCGGTCGTCCACGCGATGGTGACCTGGTCCGGCTGTATGTCCGTCACCCGGATGTTGCTGAACACGGCCGGCGTGGTGCGCGGTGGTGTGGTGGTGAAGCTGAAGCCGCCCTGCTGGGACAGGTTGCCCGCCGAGTCCTTGCTCCGCAGCTCGCAGAAGTAGGTGGTCGACGGGGTGAGGCCGGTGAGCGCGGCGTCGTGCGCGGTGACGAGGGTGGTGTCGAGCGGGCTGGTCTGGCCGTACGCCGCCGTGGGGCCGTAGGCGACCTGCGTGGTCGCCGCCTCATCGGTCGTCCAGCCGACGTGGGCGTAGTCGGGACCGATGTTGGTGGCCGTCGGCGCGGAGATCACCGGCGCGGTGAAATCGGTCTGCGCGGCGGGGATGATCTCGAACTGGGTGAGGTTCCAGGGATCGCCGGTCGGGTAGGACGACCCGGCGGTGACCGGGGTCCCCGCCGTCGGCGTCGGGGCCGGCGTGGCCTGCACCCACGACGTGCTGTTGCCCTGGTTCTCGGCGAGCCACTGCTGCACCATCGTCTGGCCCGGGTTCAGCGTGCGCTGGATCCAGTGGTTGGGATCGACGCCGACCCCCATGACCCACGAGCCCGCCGTGGTGGTGGTCAACGACGCGGTCGCGGCCCCGCTGGCCCCGCTGGCCGACACGCTGGCCCCGATGCCGGCCGCGCCCTTGATGGCGTGCACGGTGAGCGACTGCACGTACCCCGTCGACGACGTCGTCGAGGTGATGACCGCGTTGGTCAGCGGGTTCGTGGCCATGGCGGTCCACACCTCGGCCGTGCCGGCCTGGGTGTTCGTGCGGCGGGCCAGGGTCCAGTTGAGGCCGCCACCGGAGACGGTGGCCGTCTGGGCCGTCCCGGCCGGACCGTCGGACGAGACCGTGGCGACGACGAGCTCACCCGCGGCCGCGGTGGTGATCGGCGGGGTGGACTGCGGGCCCTGGCCGCTGACGACGGCCGACTGGTCGATGACGAAGTTGCCCTGGGACGCGATCGAGCTCAGCGGCGTCACCGTGGTGCCGGTGATCCTGACCTTGATGTCGGTGACGTTGTTCGACCGGTTGGCGTCGATGAAGTTCTGGTTCGGGTCGGCGACGGTGTGGAACCAGTAGACGCCGTCGGCGAGGCCGGTGATGTCGATCGCCTGGCCCGGATCGTCCCGGTTGTAGAGATCGCCGCGACCGGGGGCGATGCCGCGGACCGCGGTCGGGTTGCTACAGGTGGCGCCGGAGTAGCCGTACCCGCCGGGGAGGCTGGGGTCGAGGGTGTTGGTGTCGGCGATGCAGAACCCGTTCTTCGGGCTCAGGGCGACGGGCTGGCCGATCCCGCCGTCGGCCTTGACCGCGTAGAGGCCGAACGAGGCCAGGGGGAAGTGAAAGTGGCCGTGGATCGAGTGGTAGAAGAACTTGTCCGGCACCGGCACCTGCTGCTCGAGCACGATGTCACCGGCGGCGTTGTAGGAGTAGAGGTTCTGGATGCCCCCGGCGAGGTTGGTGTTCGAGTCGTAGTTGACCGGCTGCACCTCGAGCGGGCCGCCAGCGTTGTACATGATGTGCTCGTAGTTGAACTCCCGCGTGGTCGACGTGGGCTGGGAGATGCCTAGATCGGTGGCCGGGATGACCGAGACGAGATCGGGATAGACGATCTGCCCGACGGGGAACGCCCCCGCGACCATCCCCGACCCGCTCGGGGCCGCCGAGGCCGCGCCCGCCGTGGAGCCGGAGAGCCCGACCGGCACGACGACGCCGACCACGACCGCCGCCACCGCCAGAACCCGGGTCACCCATCGGGGCGCGGTGACGGGGAGACGGGGTGATCGCATGGGTCCTCCAGAGGAACGGCCAAGACCACGCTGGGCGCGCGGGCGGGGCTGGTGGTTGGCCCATCCTCGGACGAGCTGCTGAAGCGGGGCTGAACCGGGCCTGAGGTGTTGCTGAATGTCAGGCCGAATCCTCGGCGGGAACAGCCGGCCGGATGTTCGGCCGGACGTTCGGCCGGATGCCCGGCTCGACGTCAGGGGGCGGCGAGCTCGTCGGCGATGGCCTGGGCGGCGGCGACGTGGTCCGGCGCCTCGGTGACGGCCCGCCCGATGACGAGCAGGTCGGCTCCCGCGTCCATGGCCTCACGCGGAGTGGCCGGCCGGGCCTGGTCGTGGACGTCGGTGCCGGCCGGTCGGATGCCCGGCACCACCCGCAGCAGCCGCGGCGCGATCTGCCGGGCCTCGACCAGATCGGCCGCCGCGCACACGATGCCCCCGCAGTCGGTCTCGGCGGCCAGCGCCACCCGGTACGGCAGGATGTGCGGAGGGGCGCCGTCGTCGCTCGTGAGCACGGTCACGGCCAGCGGGTAGGGGTCGGGCAGGCCGGCCAGCGCCGCGCCCTCGCGCAGACCCTCGACCCCGGCGCGCAGCATGTCGGCATCGCCTCGGGCGTGCATGGTCAGGTAGCGCGCCCCGAGCGAGCCGAGCACGCGCGACGCCCGTCCCACCGTGGTCGGGATGTCGAGCAGCTTCAGATCGACGAAGACCTCGTAGCCGTTGTCCATGAGCGCCCCGATGGCGTCGGGACCGGCGGCCGAGTAGAGCTCGAGCCCGATCTTGGCCACCCCGAACCAGGGCCGCAGCTCACGGGCCAGGCGCACGGCCACGACGAGGTCGTCGACGTCGAGCACCAGCGCGAGCCGGCTCCGGATGGCCTCATCGACGGCGGCAGCGGGTTCAGCGGGCACGGGCGACTCCGATCAGTTCGGTGATGTGGGCGACGCCGCGGCGGCGGCACCAGGTTGCGACGTCGGCGGCCACGCGACCCACCGATCGGGGATCGGCGAAGGTCGCCGTCCCCACCTGCACGGCCGACGCGCCGGCCATGCATCAGCTCGACGGCGTCGACCCCGCGCGTGACGCCTCCGACTCCCACGATCGCCAGATCGGGGAATGCGACGTGCACATCGTGGACGGCCCGCACGGCGATGGGGTGGATGGCCGGCCCCGAGAGGCCGCCGCCGCCCCCACCCAGGCGCATCAGGCCGGTGTCGACGTCGATGGCCAGCCCCAGCGCGGTGTTCACCAGGGTGACCGCCTCGGCCCCGGCATCGCGCACGGCGGCGGCGATGGGCACCAGGTCGGCGACCATCGGCGTGAGCTTGGCCCATCGCGGCCGACCGCAGGCGGCGGTGGCCTCGACGGCCTCGGCCGCGGTGTCGGGCAACTGGGCGAACATGGCCCGGCCGTGGTGCAGGTTCGGGCAGCTGAGGTTGACCTCGACCGCCACCACCTCGGGCGGGGCGTCGGCCAACAGGGCGGCCGCGGCCGCGTACTCCTCGACCGTGCGGCCCCAGATGCTGGCCACCACCGTCGCCCCGGTGGCCAGCAGCGGAGGCAGCTCGTCACGGAGCCACACCTCGACGCCGGGGCCCTGGAGGCCGACGGAGTTGAGCATGCCGCCCTGGGTCTCGTGCACCCGCGGCGCCGGGTTGCCGGGCCACGGATCGGCCGACAGCGACTTGACCACCACCGCACCGAGCGCCGACAGGTCGACGTAGCGGGCGAGCTCGTCGCCGTGCCCGGCAGTGCCCGACGCGGTCATGACGGGGTTGGCGAGGGTGAGCGAGCCGACCCGGGTCGGCATCGTCACCGCCTCGCGCCGGGCCACGCGCGTCAGTTCTCCTCGAGCTGGTCGGCGCGGATGCCGCGGTGGTACTCCTGCAGGCTGCGCACCCGGAGCGGGTGGTGCGCCCAGTCGGCCATGCCGTTGGCCGCGGCCAGCCCGGCCGCCGCGGTGGTGAGCAGGGGCACCAGGTTGGCCCCGGCGGCGGTGCGGATGTGGGCGCCGTCGGCCCGCGGTCCCCGGCCTCGCGGGCTGTTGACCACGAGCTGCACCTTGCCGCTGCCGATCAGCTCGACGGCGTCGGTGCCGTCGGGCTCACCGAGCTTGGCGACGACCGTGGCGACCTCGATGCCGTGCTCGCGCAGGTGGGCGGCGGTGCCGCTGGTGGCCGCGATCTCGAAGCCGAGCTCGGCGAAGCGCTCGGCCGCGCGCACGCCCGTGGCCTTGTCGCGATCGGCCAGCGACAGGAACACCGCGCCCTTCTCGGGCAGGCGACTCCCGGCGGAGAGCTGGCTCTTGGCGAAGGCCAGCCCGACGGTGAGGTCGATGCCCATGACCTCGCCGGTCGAGCGCATCTCGGGGCCGAGCAGCGCGTCGGCCTCGGGGAACCGGGCGAAGGGCAGCACCGCCTCCTTCACCGCGATGTGGTCGCCGACGACCCGAGGCACGAGCACGCCTTCGTCGCGCAGCTCGGCCAGCGTCGAGCCGGTCATGACCCGTGACGCCACCTTGGCGAGCTGCACACCGGTGGCCTTGGCCACGAACGGCACGGTCCGCGAGGCGCGCGGGTTGGCCTCGATCACGAAGACCTGGTTCGCCTTCACCGCGTACTGCACGTTGATGAGGCCCCTGACGTCGAGCGACTCGGCGATGCGCCGGGTGTACTCCTCGATGACCTCGATGGTCTCGGCCGAGAGGGTGGGCGGCGGCAGCACGCAGGCGCTGTCGCCCGAGTGCACGCCGGCCTCCTCGACGTGCTCCATGACCCCACCGATGAGCACCTCGCCGGAGGCGTCGCGGATGGCGTCGACGTCGACCTCGGTGGCGTCCTCGAGGAAGCGGTCGACCAGCACCGGGCGCTCGGCCGACAGGCCGCCCTCCTTGCCGAGGCTGCCGAAGCCGGCCAGCGCGTCCATGGCGCCGCGCAGCCCCTCGTCGTCGTAGACGATCTCCATGGCCCGGCCGCCGAGCACGTAGGACGGGCGCATCAGCACCGGGTAGCCGACCCGCTCGACGACCTCGAGGGCGGCCTCGATCGTCGCGGCGGTGCCGCCGGCGGGCTGGGGGATCTCGAGGTGGGCGCACAGGGCGTTCCAGCGCTCGCGGTCCTCGGCCAGGTCGATGGAGTCGGGGCTCGTGCCGAGCACCAGCTCGCGCGGCAGCAGGCCGGCGAGCTTCAGCGGGGTCTGCCCGCCGAGGGCCACGACCACGCCGACCGGCTGCTCGGCCTCGATGACGTTCATGACGTCCTCGTAGGTGAGCGGCTCGAAGTAGAGGCGGTCGCTGGTGTCGTAGTCGGTCGACACGGTCTCGGGGTTGCAGTTGACCATGATCGTCTCGAAGCCGGCGTCGTGCAGGGCGAAGCTGGCGTGCACGCAGCAGTAGTCGAACTCGATGCCCTGGCCGATGCGGTTGGGGCCCGAGCCGAGGATCACGATCTTGGGCCGGTCGCTGGGCCGGACCTCGTCCTCGTCCTCGTAGGTCGAGTAGTGGTACGGCGTGTCGGCCTCGAACTCGGCGGCGCAGGTGTCGACGGTCTTGAAGGTCGGCTTCACGCCGGCCGCCAGCCGGGCGGCGCGCACGTCGAGCTCGGTGACGGTGGCCGTCGGGCGTGGTCCAGAGGTAGGCGAGCTGGGCGTCGGAGAACCCGAGCCGCTTGGCCCGCCGCCACGAAGCCCGCGTCATGGCCGCCAAGCCGAGCCTCGGCCAGGTGATGGCGCTCCTCGGTGATGCTCAGGATCTGGTCGAGGAACCAGGGGTCGACCCGGGTGGCGGCGTAGAGCTCGTCGACCGAGATGCCGCGGCGCAGGGCCGCCTCGAGCTGGAAGGGCCGGTCGGGCGTGGCGATGCCGGCCCGGCGGATGAGCTCGGCGTCGTCGAGCTCGTCGAAGAGCTGCTCGCCCGGGTCGGCGTTGAGGCCGAGGCGGCCCTGCTCGAGCGAGCGCATGCCCTTCTGCAGCGACTCGGGGAAGGTGCGGCCGATGGCCATGGCCTCGCCCACCGACTGCATCTGCGTGCCGAGCACGCCGTCGGTGCCGGGGAACTTCTCGAACGCCCACCGTGGGATCTTGGTGACGACGTAGTCGATGACCGGCTCGAAGCTGGCCGGCGTCTTGCGGGTGATGTCGTTGGGGATCTCGTCGAGCGTGTAGCCGACGGCCAGGCGGGCCGCGATCTTGGCGATCGGGAAGCCGGTGGCCTTCGAGGCCAGGGCCGACGACCGGCTGACCCGGGGGTTCATCTCGATGATGACCATGTGGCCGTCGTCGGGGTTCACCGCGAACTGCACGTTCGAGCCCCCGGTCTCGACGCCGACCCGACGGATGCACGCGAACGCGGCGTCGCGCATGCGCTGGTACTCGACGTCGCTGAGCGTCTGGGCCGGCGCGACGGTGATCGAGTCGCCGGTGTGCACGCCCATGGGATCGAGGTTCTCGATCGAGCAGACGATCACGCAGTTGTCGGCCCGGTCGCGCATGACCTCGAGCTCGTACTCCTTCCACCCCGCGATCGACTTCTCGATGAGGATCTCCGAGATGGGGCTGGCGTCGAGGCCGATGGCCGCGGCCCGCTCGAACTCCTCGCGGGTGGCGGCGATGCCGGTGCCCCGGCCGCCGAGGATGTAGGCCGGGCGGATCACCACGGGCAGGCCGATCTGCTCGGCGACCTCGATGGCGTGCTCGAGGTCGTGGGCCGTGCCCGACGCCGGGGCGTCGAGGCCGATCTCGGCCATGGCCACCTTGAACTGCTCGCGGTCCTCGGCCGTGGCGATGGCCTCGGCGTTGGCGCCGATCAGCTCGACGCCGAGGCGATCGAGCACCCCGGCCTCGACCAGCTCCATGGCCAGGTTCAGCGCGGTCTGCCCGCCGAGGGTCGGCAGCAGCGCGTCGGGCCGCTCCTTCTCGATGATCTTGGTGAGCACCTCGACGTCGAGCGGCTCGATGTAGGTGGCGTCGGCGAAGTCGGGGTCGGTCATGATCGTGGCCGGGTTCGAGTTGGCCAGGATGACCCGGTAGCCCTCCTCGCGGAGCACCCGGCAGGCCTGGGTGCCCGAGTAGTCGAACTCGCAGGCCTGACCGATGATGATCGGCCCCGATCCGATGAGCAGGATCGACTCGATGTCGTCGCGGCGGGGCATCAGGCGTGGGTCTCCATGAGCTCGTCGAACAGGCCGAACAGGTAGCGCGCGTCGTGCGGGCCGGGGCCGGCCTCGGGGTGGTACTGCACGCTGAACGCGGGCACGTCGCGGCAGGCGATGCCCTCGATCGTCCCGTCGTTGAGGTTGACGTGGGTGACCTCGGCGGTGGCGAGCGAGCCGTCGGCCACGCAGTAGTTGTGGTTCTGGCTGGTGATCTCGACCGTGCCGTCGGCCAGCCGGCGCACGGGGTGGTTGCCGCCGTGGTGGCCGAAGGGCAGCTTGTAGGTCGACCCGCCGAGCGCGGTGGAGAGCAGCTGGTGGCCGAGGCAGATGCCGAACACCGGCACCTCGCCGAGCAGCCCGCCGATGGCCTCGATGGCGTACCCGACCGCGGCCGGGTCGCCCGGGCCGTTCGACAGGAACACGCCGTCGGGCCGGCGGGCCAGCACCTCGACCGCCGGGGTCGACGCCGGGCACGACCTCGACCGTGGCGATCTCGCCCAGCTGGGCCAGGATCGCCCGCTTGATGCCGAAGTCGTAGGCCACGACCCGCCGGGGGCCGTGGCCGACCGTGTAGGGCTCGGTGCAGGTCACCTGGGCGACCAGGTCGATGCCGTCGGTGCCGGGCTCGTCGGCCGCGGCCTGCTTGAGCACCGCGTGGTCGGCGGTGCCGAACGCGCCGGGCATGGCGCCCGCCTCGCGGAGGTGGCGGGTGAGGCGGCGGGTGTCGATGCCGGCGATGCCGGGCACGCCGTGGTGGCGGAGGAAGGCGTCGAGGTCGGCGTCGCTGCGCCAGTTGCTGCGCCGGCGGGCCAGGTCGCGGACGATGACGCCGCGGCAGAAGGGCCGGGCGCTCTCGTCGTCGGCCGGGTTCACCCCGTAGTTGCCGATGTGGGGGTAGGTGAAGGTGATGATCTGGCCGGCGTAGGAGGGGTCGGTGATGACCTCCTGGTAGCCGGACAGCACGGTGTTGAACACGACCTCGCCGGTGGCCACCTGGGCGGGGGCGCCGATGGCCTCGCCCTCGAAGGTGGTGCCGTCGGCCAGCACCAGGAGGGCCTCGGTGATCGTGCGGTTGCCTGCCGTGGTGCTCATCGCTGCGCCTCCCCGTCGATGACGACCGGTTCGCCGAACACGATCGTGTGGCGGACGCGCCCGGTGAGCGGTCGTCCGGCGTAGGGGGTGTTGCGGCTGCGGCTGGCACTGGCGGCCGGGTCGACCATCCACTCGGCCGCCGGGTCGATCACGCAGAGGTTGGCGGCCCGACCGGCGGCCACGGGCCCGCCGTGGGTCGCGCTGAGCCCGGCGATGGCCGCGGGCTGCCAGGACATGAGGGCGAGGATGCGCTCGATGGGGAGGTCGAGCTCGGTGAGGGCCAGCGCCGAGGGCGGTCTCGAGACCGAGCATGCCCGGGGGCGCCTGGTCGAACGGCGCCTCCTTGTCCTGCTGGGTGTGGGGGGCGTGATCGGTGGCGATGGCGTCGATGGTGCCGTCGGCCAGGCCCTGCGCGGATGGCGGCCACGTCGGCGTCGGTGCGCAGCGGCGGGTTCACCTTGAACACCGGGTCGTAGCTCGCCACCTCGGCGTGGGTCAGGGTGAAGTGGTGCGTGGTGGCCTCGGCGGTGACGCGCAGGCCCTTCGCCTTGGCCGCCCGGATCAGCTCGACCGAGCCCGCCGTCGACATGTGCTGGAAGTGCACCTGGGCGCCGGTCATCTCGACCAGGGCCAGGTCCCGCTGCACCATGAGCTCCTCGGCCGCGGCGGGGATGCCGGGGATGCCGAGCCGGGACGACCATTCGCCCTCGTGCATGTGCCCGCCGGCCATGAGCGATTCGATCTCGCAGTGCTGGGCGAGGATCACGCCGAGACCGCCGGCGTACTCCATGGCCCGGCGCATGAGCCGGTCGTCCTGCACCCCGCTGCCGTCGTCGGTGAAGATCCGCACGCCGAGGGCGGCCAGCTCGGCCATGGGAGCCAGCGCCTCGCCCCTGCGCCCGACGGTGATGGCGGCCGACGTGTGCACGTCGCACACCGCCTTGCGGCCGGCGTCGAGCACGAACTGCACGACCGACGCGTCGTCGATGGCCGGGGTGGTGTTGGGCATGGCGACGACCGCCGTGTACCCGCCCAGCACCGCGGCCCGGCTGCCGCTCTCGATGGTCTCGGCGTCCTCCTTGCCGGGCTCGCGCAGGTGCGTGTGCAGGTCGACGAACCCGGGGCTGACGACGCACCCGCCGGCGTCGACCACGCGAGCGCCGGTGGTGTCGATGTCGGCACCGACCTCGACGATGCGGTCGTCGTCGATCGCCACGTCGGCGATGCGCTCGCCGTCGTGGTCGATGACCCGCCCGCCCTTGATGACCAGCTCAGGCACCAGCGCTCCTGTCCTCTTCGTGATCGTCGGGCCCCTCGGCCGCGTACAGCTCGGAGCCGGCCCCGAGCAGCAGGAACAGCACCGCCATGCGCACCGGCACGCCGTTGCGGACCTGGTCGACGACGGTGGCGTTGGCGCGGTCGGCGACCTCGGCCGCGATCTCGACGCCGCGGTTCATGGGACCGGGGTGCATGATCAGCGCCGAGTCGGCCATGGTGTCGGCCCGGGCCGCGGTGAGCCCGAAGCAGGTGGTGTACTCCCGCAGGCTGGGCACCAGGGCCTCGGTCATGCGCTCCTTCTGCATGCGCAGCAGGTAGGCGACGTCGACGGTGGGCAGCACCGCGTCGAGGTCGTGGCTCACCTTGACCGGCCACCCGTCGAGGCTGGGAGGCAGCAGCGTGGGCGGGGCCACCAGCGTGACCTCGGCGCCCAGGGCGGTGAAGGCCAGCACGTCGGACCGCGCCACCCGGCTGTGCTTGATGTCGCCGATGATGGCGATGGTGCGCCCGGCGAGCGAGCCGAGGCGCTGGCGGATCGTGTAGCAGTCGAGCAGCGCCTGGGTCGGGTGCTCGTGCCAGCCGTCCCCGGCGTTGATCACCGCGGAGGTGCCCCACCGGGCGACCTGCATCGGCACACCGGCCGAGCCGTGGCGCACCACGACCGCGTCGACGCCCATGGCCTCGATGGTCTGCACCGTGTCCCGGACCGACTCGCCCTTCTTCACCGACGACGTGCCGACGCTGAAGGTCATGGTGTCGGCGCCGAGCCGCTTGGCGGCGGTCTCGAAGCTGAGTCGGGTGCGGGTCGAGTCCTCGTAGAAGAGCGACACCACCGTCTTGCCCCGCAGGGCGGGGACCTTCGGGATGTTGCGGGCGCTGACCTCGACGAAGCTGTCGGTGAGGCGGAGCACCTCCTCGATACCGTCGGCTCCCAGGTCGTCGACGGAGAGCAGGTGCCTCACTTGCGGGTCTCCCCGAGCTCGACACCCAGCGGTCCCACGTTGACCACCTCGTCGCGTCTGGTCGGCAGGTTCTTGCCGACGTAGTCGGGCCGGATCGGCAGCTCCCGGTGGCCCCGGTCGATCATCACGGCCAGCTGGACCGCCCGGGGCCGGCCGAAGTCGGTGAGGGCGTCGAGGGCGGCCCGGATGGTGCGGCCGGTGAACAGCACGTCGTCGACCAGCACGACGATCTTGCCGTCGAGGTCGAACGGGATGTCGGTGACCGCTTCGGGCAGGATCGGCCGGAGCCCGATGTCGTCGCGGTAGAAGGCGACGTCGAGGCTGCCCAGCGGCAGGTCGACGTCGTCGATCTGGCGCAGGTCGTCGGCCAGCAGCCCGGCCAGCGGCACACCCCCGGTCTGCAGCCCGATCAGCACCACGTTGTCGAGGCCGTGGTTGCGCTCGATGATCTCGTGGGCCATCCGCCAGACCGCCCGCTGGATGTCGTCGGGCGACATGACCTGGGTGCGGGCATGAAAAACGCCCCCGAACGGGGGCGTGATGCGGCGTTCACGTTCGGCCATCGCGGCACTGCCTTCCTGTCCGTGCGAGCCTCACAGGACTCGCTTCACGGTCAGAGGGAGACCATACCAGCTCCGTCCCCCGTTCTCGTCCGAGTTCTCCCCGTTCCGGTGGTCAGGTCGTCGGAAACCTGGTGGGAAGCCGTCCTGGACCGGCCTACGGTCTCGTCACGTGGCCGGTACGACGTGGAGCATGCCCGCCGGAAGCGGCGACCGGTGGCCGGAGGACTATGACCGCGGTCGCCCGGGCTGGCCGGACGATGCCGTCGATGCGTTCGAGCTCCCGCCGACGGCGACGACCCTCGACCTCGGTGCGGGGACGGGCAAGCTGACGATGCTGCTCGTCGCCCGCTTCGATCGGGTGATCGCCGTCGAGCCGGCAGCCGCGATGCGGCGACTGCTGATGGCCCGGTGTCCGAGCGCTGAGGCGTACGCCGGTGATGGCCAGCACGTCCCACTCCCGGATGGCTCGGTCGATGCGGTGTTCGCGGCCGAGGCGTTCCACTGGTTCTACGACGAGCGGTCACTTCGGGAGATCGCACGGGTCCTGCGAGCCGGTGCCCCGCTCGTGCTGCTGTGGAACCTCCCCGCGAGTCCCTGGGAGCCGCCGGTCGAGTCGGCAGAGGCACTGCTGCGCGAGCGGCTGGCTGACGCCGACGTCGGGCACGACCCGCTCGATCTCGGTGGGCCGCGGCGCCTCCCCGCCGACTGGGCCGAGGCGGTCGTCGGTGCGGGGTTCGAGCCGATCTCCGAGCGACACCTGGCCAACCCGCAGACGCTCGACCGGGAGGGGCTCGTCTCGTTCTTCGCCTCGATGGGATGGGTCGCCGACATGGACGACGACGAGCGCCTTCCCCTCCTCGCCGAGGTTCGGTCGCGGCTGACCGCCGGCGAGTACCGGCGGCTCTGGACGACAGACGTGCGCTGCACGCGGCGGACCGGATGAGCACGTGCTCGTGAGCGTTCGGCCTGTCGGCGAGCGATGCCCCACACGCGGCGGGGGATGCCGGGATCAGCCGGCGGCGAGGTCGGCGGCGGCGCGGAGGCGCTGCTCGACCGCGTCGAGCGTCGGATCGGCGCTGACGTTCACGACGAGGCGATCGACGCCGGCCGCGGTGAAGGCCTCGAGCGCCTCGGCCGTCAGCCGGCGCCTCGGGGTGACGCTGATCTCGAGGGGGCCGAACCCGGCCGGGCGGTCGACCTCGTCGGCTGCTCGGCGCAGGCCCTCGACGCACGGGCCGACGTCTTCCGGGGCGAGGGCGAAGCCGTACCACCCGTGGCCATGGGCGACGGCCCTGCGGAACGCGGCCGGCGTGTGGCCGCCGACGACGATGCGAGGGCCGCCGGGCGTGACCGGTCGAGGGTGGGCGTCGACCCCGGCGAAGTGGACGAACGGACCGTCGTGCGACACCGGGCCCGGCTCGTTCCAGATGGCCCGCATGGCCGCGAGGTGGTCGTCGGTGCGCTCGCCCCGTCGCGCCATCGGCGTGCCGAGCGCGGTCATCTCGGGCTCGAGGTAGCCGGCACCGACGCCGAGCAGCAGCCTCCCGCCGCTCAGCACGTCGAGGGTCGCGGCCTGCTTGGCCAGCACCAGCGGGTTGCGCTGCGGGAGGACGATGATCCCCGTGGCCAGCAGGATCGTCTCGGTGGCTGCGGCCACGAACGCCAGGTGGACGAGCGGATCGAGGATCGGGTCGGTGGGGTCCATCGGTGACGGCGCCACCTGGGGGTTGGGCACGACCACGTGCTCGCCGGCCCAGATCGAGTCGAACCCGAGCTGCTCGGCCAGCTGCGCGACCGCCACCGTCTCGACCGGCGTGTGGCTCACCCCCGAGTTGCTGCCGAACACGCCGAGCCTCATGACGGCCGACCCTATCGGCCTCCCCCGAGCGCTCTCACCCCTCCGCCGCCATCTGAAGGCTCGGGCTGGCGCACAGCGCCAGGCCCGTCCTTCAGAAGCTCGTGGTCAGGTGGGGCGGAGGTCCTCGGCGATGGCGCTGAGCATGCCGTTCACGAACTTGCCGCTGTCGTCGGTGCTGAACGTCTTGGCCAGCTCGACCGCCTCGGAGATGACCGCTCCGGTGGGCACGTCGGGGGTGTAGGTGAGCTCGTAGACGCCGATGCGCAGCAGGGCCCGGTCGAGGGCGGGCATGCGCTCGAGCGTCCAGCCCTTGGCGTAGGCGCGGATGGTGGCGTCGATCTCGTCGGCGTGCTCGCCGACGCCGAGGAGCAGTTCGGCGGCGAACGGCTCGGGCGGCACCGGCAGGGCGGCGATCACCTCGGCGGGCGTCAGCGACTTGGTCTCGGCCTCGTACATGAGGGCCAACGCCCGCTCGCGGGCTTCTCGACGACTGCCGATCCCGCCCTGGCGGGGCTGGGGCCCCTGGTGATGCGCGGCGTCGTCGGTCACGCCCGGGTGAGGTAGTCGCCGCTGCGGGTGTCGACCTTGATGCGGTCGCCCGGCTCGACGAAGAGCGGCACCTGCACGACCAGGCCGGTCTCGAGCGTGGCCGGCTTGCGGGCGCCCGACACGCGATCGCCCTGCACACCCGGCTCGGTCTCGGTGATGTTGAGCTCGACCGCGGCCGGGAGGTCGACGCCGACGATCTCGGTCTCGTACATCTGCAGCACGGCCGCCGAACCCTCGACGATGTAGTTCGCCGCGTCGCCCAGGGCCGCCGGTCCGACGTTGAGCTGGTCGTAGGTGGTGTTGTCCATGAAGACGTACTCGTCGCCCTCGCGGTACAGGAACTGCATCTCCCGCTTGTCGATGTGCACCCGGTCGACCTTCTCACCGGCCCGGAACGTGCGGTCGACCACAGCCCCGTTGCGCACGTTCTTCAGCGTGGTGCGGACGAACGCACCGCCCTTGCCCGGCTTCACGTGCTGGAACTCGACCAACTGGAAGAGGCCGTCGTCGAGCAGCAGGCACATGCCGTTCTTGAAGTCGGAGGTGGAGATCATCGTCATGGGGATCAGGGCTTCCGGGAGGGTGCAGGGAGTGTGGCGGGGGCCGTCGCGGGTGCGTCGGGCAGCGCTCAGGCCGGGGTGGACTTGGGCGTCAGGGTGAGCGGGCGGCATCCGTCGGCGGTGACGACGACGGTGTCCTCGACTCGCACGCCACCGTGCTCCGGGAGGTAGACACCCGGCTCGACGGTGACGACGAAGCCGGCGGCGAGCGTAGCATCGGCCGTCGCGGCCACCCGTGGGGCCTCGTGGATCTCGAGGCCGACACCGTGGCCGGTGGCGTGCAGGAAGGCGTCGCCCCACCCGGCGTCGTCGATGACCTGGCGGCAGGCGGCGTCGACGGCCTTGGCGGGCTCGCCGGCGCGGATCGCGTCGACACCGGCCTGCTGGGCCTCGGTGACCACGTCGAGCATGCGCTGCTGCGTGGGTGTCGGATCGCCGACCATGAGCGTGCGGGTCATGTCCGAGCAGTAGCCGTCGACCAGGGCGCCGAAGTCGAGCACGACGAGATCGCCCTCGATGATGCGGCGCGAGCCGGGCCGGTGGTGGGGCTTGGCGCCGTTGGGACCCGAGCCGACGATGGTCTCGAACGAGTTGCCGGTGGCCCCGAGGCGGCGGATCTCGGTGTCGAGCTCGAGGCCGAACTCCTGCTCGGTGAGCTGATCGTGCAGCCGGTGGCGCACCCGGGCGAGCGCCAGGTCGGCCACCTCGCAGGCCGCCGCGATGCGGGCGACCTCGCCGTCGTCCTTCACCAGGCGGAGGTCGTCGACCAGGCCGGTGGTCGGCTGCAGCTCGACCTCGGGGAACCAGCTCTCGGCGAACGAGCGTTGGCGGGCCCAGCTCACGTCGTCGGCCTCGAGCCCCAGGCTGGCGATGCCCGAGGCCCTGACGGCGGCGCCCAGCACCTCGCGTTGCTCGACGCCGGCGATCTCGATGCGGGCCTCGACGCCGGCGGCCCCGAGCTGCTCGGCCGACTGGTCGCGGTAGCGGCCGTCGGTCACGAAGACCAGCTCGTCGGGCAGCACCAGGACCATGCCGTCCGAGCCGGTGAACCCGGTGAGGTAGCGCAGGTTCACCAGCTTGGTGACGAGCAGCGCGTCGCAGCCGGCGGCGTCGATGGCGGCCCGGAGCCGGGGCAGCCGCGCGGCCACTGGCATCGGCGGGAGGTCGGCGAGGTCGACCGAGAGCCCGACGCTCACGTCAGGCTGCCGATGGCGGCGTCGACGGCCAGGCGGTACCCGGCGCCACCGAAGCCGCAGATGGTGCCGGTGGCCACCGGCGCGATGACCGACAGGTGGCGCCACGGCTCGCGGGCGTTGGGGTTGGAGAGGTGCAGCTCGACGACGGGGCCGTCGAACGCCGCCAGCGCGTCGTGGATGCCCCAGGCGTAGTGGGTGAAGGCACCGGCGTTGATCACGATGGCCGCGCACCGGCCCCGGGCCGAGTGGATGGCGTCGATGAGCACGCCCTCGTGGTTGCTCTGGAGGTGCTCGATCGCGTAGCCGTGCTCGGCCGCCGCTTTCGCCGCGGTGGCCACGTGGTCGTCGAGGGTGGCGGTGCCGTAGACCGCCGGCTCGCGCTCGCCCAGCAGGTTGAGGTTCGGGCCGCTCAGCAACAGCACGACGGGCTCGGTCACGGGGTCTCCTCGGGGGCCTGGCTCATGGCGGCGAAGGCCGCGTCGATGGCGGAGCGCTCGACCCCGACGACGGACTCGACGCCACGCGGCCCGTCGAGCACGAACGTGACGCCCTCGATGGCCTTCTTGTCCCGGCCGAAGAGGGCGACCAGCTCGTCGGGCTCGATGCCGGCGGGGAGCGCGGCCGGGAGGTCGTAGCGTCCGACGACCCGCCGGTGCTCGGCCACCCGATCGTCGTCGATGCGCCCGAGCACGCGGGCCAGCTCGGCCGCGTAGACCAGGCCGATGGCGACGCCCTCGCCGTGGCGCAGCTCGAAGTCGGTCGGCGATCTCGAGGGCGTGGCCCAGCGTGTGGCCGTAGTTGAGCGTGGCCCGACGGCCGTCCTCACGCTCGTCGCCGGCCACGACCGCCGCCTTGATGGCGACGCACCGGGCCACCTGCTCGTCGAACGGCAGCTCGTCGAGCCGGGCCGCGCCGTGGGTCCCGTCGTCGAGGAAGTGGTACTTGGCCAGCTCGCCCATGCCGCTGCGCAGCTCCTCGGGCGAGCAGGGTGGCCAGCAGGTCGGTGTCGCACAGCACGGCCCGGGGCTGCCAGAAGGCGCCCACCAGGTTCTTGCCCTCGGGCAGGTTGACCCCCGTCTTGCCGCCGATGGCCGCGTCGATCTGGCCGAGCAGGGTGGTGGAGACGTGCACGACGGCGACGCCGCGGTGGAACACGGCGGCCGCGAAGCCGGCCACGTCGGTGACCATGCCGCCGCCCACGGCCACGACCACGTCGGCCCGGTTGAGCCCCCACTGGGCCCACTGCCGGCACAGGTCCTCGACCGTGGCGAGCGTCTTGGACTCCTCGCCGGTGCCGATCAGGAACGTGCGGTGCTCGATGCCCGGGTCGACCTCGACGCCGATGCCGGCCTGCGTGACGATGGCCGCACGGCGGGCCGCGGACGGCAGCACGTCGGCCAGCGCGCCCACGGCGCCGGGCCCCACGATGACGTCGTAGGGACGATCGGCCAGGGGGACCGGGATGGTGATCATGACGGCTGCCGATCGCCGGCGAGCGCGTCGACCAGCCGGGCCACGAGCGCGTCGGGGCGGTCGTCGGACTCGAGCCGAACGTCGGCGACCTCGGCGTAGAGCGGCTCGCGCTCGGTGGCGAGGCGCTCGAGGGTGGCCGCGCGGGTCGTCGGCGAGCAGCGGCCGGTGGGTCCCGGTGCCGACCCGATCGGCCAGCACCGCGACATCGGCGTGCAGCCAGACCACGAGACCGCCATCGGCCGCGGCGTGGCGGATGAGCCGCCGGTTGGTGGGGTCGAGCACCGCGCCGCCGGCGGCCGCGATCACCGACGGTGTGGGGTCGGCGAGGCCGGCCGCGAGGGCGGCCGACTCCTCGGCCCGGAACCCGCGCTCGCCCGACGAGGCGAACAGCTCGGCCACGGTGTGGCCGGTTCGGGCCTCGACCAGCTCGTCGCTGTCGACGAACGGACGGCCGAGGCGCTCGGCGAGCAACCGTCCGACGGTGGTCTTGCCCGAGCCCATCATGCCGACCAGCACCACGTGGCCCCGCCGCGCGTCAGCCGCGGTCACGGCGCGCCGTCGCGCGGCTGCGTCTCGCCGGTCTGCTCGGCGTCGAACGCCAGGCCCTCGTCCCAGTTGAGCGGTGCGCGGCCGGCCTCGACCGCCGGGCCGGCCACCCTGGCCGCCGCCTCCCGCACCTGCTGCTGGTAGGCGTGGTGGTTGCGGACGAGCTCGCCGATCGAGTCGCCGCCGAACTTGCGCAGCACCTCGTCGGCCAGCACCAGCGCCATCATGGTCTCGGCGACCACGCCCATGGCCGGCACCGCGGTGACGTCGGTGCGCTCCTTGAACGAGACGGTCTCCTCCTTGGTGGCGGTGTCGACCGTGCCGAGCGTGGGCCGGTTGAGCGTGGCCAGCGGCTTCATCGCCACCCGGGCCACGAGCAGCTCGCCGGTGGTGATGCCCCCTTCGAGGCCCCCCGCCCGGGTGGTCTCGCGCTGGTAGCGCGAACCGGCGGCGTCCCAGGAGATGGCGTCGTGGGCCTCGCTCCCCCGCCGGGCCGCGTTGTCCCACCCGTCGCCGATCTCGACGCCCTTGACCGCCTGGATGCTCATCAGCGCCTGGGCCAGCAGGCCGTCGAGCTTGCGGTCCCAGTGGACGTGGCTCCCGAGACCGACCGGCACCCCGTAGCCGAGCACCTCGACCAGCCCGCCCAGCGAGTCGCCCTCCTTGGCCGCCTGCTTGATCTCGGCGACCATGGCCCCCTCGGCCACGGGATCGAAGCAGCGCACCTGCGAATCGTCGACCACGTCGAGGTCGCCCGGCTTGGGACGCACCCCGGCGGTGGCCTGCACGGAGCCGATGGCGACGACGTGCGACACGATCTCGACACCGATCGCGGCGAGCAGCACCTTGGCCACCGCCCCGGCCGCCACCCGGGCCGCGGTCTCGCGCGCCGAGGCCCGCTCGAGCACGTCGCGGGCGTCGACGAAGTCGTACTTCTGCATGCCGGCGAGGTCGGCGTGCCCCGGCCGGGGCCGGGTGAGGGGGGCGGCCGTTCGACCGGGCGCCGGCGACATCTCCTCGGTCCACTTCCGCTCCCACTCGGAGTTGCCGATCTCGATGGCGATCGGCGATCCGAGGGTGCGACCGTGGCGCACGCCGCTGATGATCGTGACGTCGTCCTGCTCGAATCGCATGCGGGGGCCCCGACCGAAGCCGAGACGGCGCCGCCCCAGCTCGCTCTGGATCTCCTCGACCGTCACCGGCAGCCCGGCCGGGATCCCCTCGAGGATCACGACGAGGGCGCGGCCGTGCGACTCGCCGGCGGTCAGGAAACGGAGCATCCGCTCAATCTACTGGGCGACCCGCCGCCACCCGAAGCTCGTAACGGCCGACTCGCGAACGCGATCGTCAGGCGTTGAGCGCGCTGGTGACGATGTTGGCCGAGGTCAGCACGACCACGAGCGATCCGAAGGCCAGGAACGGCCCGAACGGGATGGCCGCGTTGCGGCCGCGGATGGCCCACAGGGCGATGCCGGCGATCGAGCCGATGACGAAGCCGACGAGCATGGCCCACAGCACCAGCCGGAACGTGGTGAGGTAGTCCGGCGCCAGCCACCCGAGGTAGAGCCCCATCACCGCGGCGAGCTTGACGTCGCCGAACCCCATGCCTCGGGGGGAGATCAGGTGCACGACCAGCAGGAAGACGAAGTAGATCGCACCGCCGGCGAGGGCGTACTGGATGGTCGACGCGGTGCCGGCCCGCAGCGACTCGACGACGATGAGCACGAGCGAGCCGATCAGGGTGGGGACCACGATGCGGTCGGGCAGGCGGTAGCAGCTGGATGTCGATCACCGACACGGTGACCAGCATGGCGGTCAGGGCCAGGTAGCCGATCAGCACCAGCGCAGGGGCGTCGTCGAACCGATGGCCCATCAGCGCGAACAGGATCGCCATGGCCACGTAGAGGAAGAGGTACCAGCCTCTCGTGCGCACACCGGGCAGCGGCCGCAGCGACTCGTTGCCGGGAACCCGGTCGACCAGCACCCCGGCGAACCACGCCACGGGCAGGGACGCGACGGCACAGAGGGCGGGGACGACGGTCACGGGAGGGATTCGGTCGGGGCCGAGGAGGCGACGGCGATCAGCCGTTGACCGAGCCGAGGAACTTCAGCAGGAGACCGCGGTTGATGGGCTCCTCGTCGTCGTCGACCTCGGCGAGGGCCGCCTCGCGCTCCTCCTGGGTGGTGGCCTTGGCCGCCGCGGCGACCGCCTTGGCCGCCTTGGGGCTCAGGTTGGCGAGCTGGCGGGCGATCTCGGCGGCGTCGGCCGGGTCGTCCTCGAACGCAGCCGGCTCCGAGGTGACGGCCGCGGTGTCGCCGAAGCTCGGCGGCTCGATGACCAGCGCCTCGGGATCGAAGCGATCGCTCGAGAACGAGCTGTCGAAGGCCGGGCTCTCGGGGGTGTCGACGACGGTGAGCACCGGGGCTTCCCGCTCGGGCTCGGGGGCGACGGCGAAGTCGCTCACCTCGGTCGACGGCTCGAAGGTGGGCTCGAAGGCCGGCTCCGGGGTCGGCTCGAAGGCGGGGGCCTCGTGCGCCGGGGCGGGCGTCGCGGCACCCGCAGGGGCGTCGCCGAGGCGTCACGAGGCCCTGCTCGACGAGCTCCTTGACGGTGCGCGAGACGGGCAGCTCGCCGAGGTCCAGGACCTCGCCCAGCCCGCCGACGGTGGTGCCGCCGCCGATGGCGACGATCTCGGCCCACCGATCACGCCCGAGGGTGACCTCGTCGCTCGGCAGCTCGGCGCTGAGCGACACCCAGCCGCTCGAGCGACGGCACGACCGCCTCGATGGCCTTCCACTCGTCGAGCATGGCCTCGGCCGCGTCGAGGGTGGTCTCGACGTCGACCGGTGCCCCGCCGTCGGAGGCCAGCGAGTCGGCGTCGAAGACGAAGTCGCCCTCCTTGAAGCGCAGCAGTTCGAAGACCACCTCGGCCGCGCCGTCGGCCAGCGGCGCACCGCTGGCCTCGCTGGCGATGATCGAGCCTCCGTCGAGCCAGATGCTGCCCGAGCCACGGCCACCCGACAGCCGCAGCTGCCCGGTCTTCTTGGTCGAGGCCAGCAGGCGCAGAACGTCGGGAAGGGCAAAGGTTTCGAGCGTGCCCTGAAGAGCCACGATGACCTCCGAGAAGGGGATGGACGGGTCTCCATCGGCAGACTCGTGCCGAAATTGGAGGATTTTCGATCTGGTCGACGAGAACTGGCGCCACCCGCCGGTTGTCGAGGCCGGGCGGATCCCCCGAACCTACTCTCCGGAGTGCGGAGTCGGCGCGCCCGGACCCTCGCCGGCCCGCCGCATCTCGGCCACCGGCGCCGCGGATCCCGGTCCAGTGCTCGAACGCCACGGCGGCCTGGTGGACGAGCATCCCGAGGCCGTTCAGGGTGCGCAGGCCCCGGGCCCCGGCGGCCGCGAGCAGCGGGGTGACGGCCGGCAGGTAGATGAGGTCGGCCACCAGCGCCGTCTCGGCCAGGGCCGCCAGCGCGGCGTCGTCGACCGGGGTGGATGCCGAGTCCATCCCCAGCGAGGTGGCGTTGACGAGCAGATCGGCCGACGCCAGATGGGAGGCCAGCTCGCTCGTCGGGGCCGACGGCGCCCGACGCGGTCCGGCGAGCAACGCCGCCGCCTCCGCCTTGTCGAGCGAACGGTTCACCACGGTCACCTCGGCCGCCCCGGCCTCGGCCAGCGCCAGCACGACGGCCCGCGCCGCGCCCCCGGCGCCCAGCGACGACGCACCGCCGGCCGGCCGGGCTCGAAACCCGCCGTCGGCCCGGAGCGACGCCACGAAGCCGGCGCCGTCGGTGTTGTGGCCGACGAGTCGGTCGCCGTCGCCGGGCCACGCAGTTGACCGCATCGAGCCGCTCGGCCTCGGGGCTGCAGCTCGTCGACAAGGTCGGGCCACGTCGGTCTTGTGGGGCATGGTCACCGACAGCCCCTCGATGCCGAGCACCCGCATGGCGTCGAGCGCCCCGCCCGCCTGGCCGGCCCGGCACCTCGAACGCGAGGTAGGCCCAGTCGAGGTCGGTGGCGGCGAACGCGGCGTTGAAGATGGCCGGCGAACGGGAGTGGCGGATCGGGATCGCCGATCACCGCCGCCAGGCGGGTGGCCCCCGACAGGGTCATCCGCCGAGCAGGCCTTCCTGCTGGGCCTTGGCTTCTTGGCCTTGAGGAAGTCGTTGTAGTCGGCGGTGAAGTAGTGCCCGCCGTTGGCGTCGGCCAGCACGTAGTAGAGCCAGTCGCCGGCGGCGGGGTTGAGCGCCGCCTCGAGCGAGCTCTGCCCCGGCGCGCCGATCGGCGTGGGCGGGAGCCCGGCCACCTTGCGCAGGTTGTACGGCGAGTCGGTCTTGAGCTGGGACGCGGTCAGCGGCGTGCCCTTGACCCCGAGCGCGTACTCCAGCGAGGCGTCGATCTCCGAGGTGCTGGTTCGCGGCGAGGCGGTTGTAGATGACCCGGGCGATCTTGGGCCGGTCGTCGGGCAGCTTGGCCTCCCGCTCGATCATCGAGGCCATGGTGACCACCTCGTAGGGCGACAGCCCGACCTTGTCCTGGGCCTGGTCGAGCCCGATGCTGTCGCCCACCTCCTCGAACTTCGACACCATCTGCTGCACGAGCTTCTGCTCGTCGACCTCGTCGCCCTTGGACACCTCGTAGGTGGCCGGGAAGAGCAGGCCCTCGAGGCTCGTGACGCCGTCGGGCTGGTACTTCGAGCGCACCGTGGCCAGGGCGGTGTCGAGCTCGGCCGGGATCCATCTCGGGGAACGTCTCGAGGATCTTGGCCCGGATGTCGGCGACCCAGAACCCCTCGGGGATGGTGATCGTCCGCGTGACCGGTGGCAGCGGCCCCTTCTTCAGCCGGTTGACCACGTTGCTCATCGAGTCGTTGAGCGTGAGCCCGTCGTAGTCCCCCGCCTTGAACGGTCCGGCGTCCTTGAACTTCACGTAGTACTGGAAGACGACGGCGCTGGTGATGATGCCCTTGTTCTCGAGCAGCGTGCCGATCTGGGAGGTGCTCGATCCGGTCGGGATGGTGAGCGTGACCGGCTCGCCCGGCCCGCCGGGCGGGTCGACCTGACGCAGCACCCACCAGCCGCCGAGCGCGAGCACGCGCGATCAGCACGGCCAGCACGCCGGCAACGGCGTAGATGGCGCGGCGCAGCATGCTGTGCTCGGGAGGCAGGTAGACGTAGTCCCCGTCGTCGACGGGACCGTCTCCGGCCGGACCGTCTCCGGCCGGACCGCCGGCCGGACGGCCGGCCGGGCCGTCGTCGACCGGGGGCATCGGCGACCGGGCCGTCGTCGACGAGGCCGTCGTCGATCACGTCGTCGGGGGGCACGCCGCGCTCACTCGCTCTCGTCGGGACGGGGCCGGCCGTCGAGCCAGGCCTGCAGCATGACCGCGGCGGCGACCTTGTCGATGATCCGGCGCCGGGCGTCGGCCTTCATGCTTGCGCTCCATGAGGCTGCGGTCAGCCGTGACGGTCGTGAGGCGCTCATCGTAGGTCTCGACCGGCAGCGTGGTGGTGGCACCCAGCCGCTCGGCCTCGGCCGCGTAGGCGACCGCGGTGGGGCCCATCGTGCCGTCGAGCGACAGGGGCAGGCCGACCACGATGCGCTCGGCCTCGACCTCCTCGGCGATCTCGAGCAGCCGGCGGTGGTCACGCTCCTCGTCGCCGCTGCGGACCACGACCTCGTAGGGGCTGGCCAGCACGCCCGCCGGAGTCGCTGACCGCCACCCCGATGCGCTTCGACCCGAGGTCGATGCCGATCACCCGCATGGCAGGACCCCCGCGACCTCGGCCTCGGTCGACCGGGGCGGGCCGGCCTCAGGCAAGGGGGGGATGCCGGCCGCGGCCCTGACCACGTCGAGCGCGGCGTCGAGGGCCGTCGGGGTCCTTGCCGCCGGCCACGGCCAGCTCGGCGTTCTTGCCGGTGCCGCCCTTCACCAGCTTGGCCGCGTCGGCGATCAGCTCGGAGGCGTGCAGGCCGCTGTCGGCGGTGACGGCCGACACGATGGCCGCGCCGCCGCCCGGCGGGCGCGCTGCCCGAGCACGACGGCCCGGATGCCGGGGTGGTCGCGCACGGCCAGCGCCAGCTCGCGCAGGTCGTCGCGCTCGAGGCCGTCGACCCGGGCGACGACGACGCCGTCGACGGCGAGGGCGACCAGGTCGTCGGCGCCGCTGCGGGCCGCCTGACGGCGGAGCTCCTTGAGCTCGTCGCGCAGCTCCTTGACCTCGGCGACCCGTCGCTCGACCGCGTCGACCACGTCGTCGTCGGCCACGCCCAGCGCGGCCGCGACCTGGCCGAGCCGGGCCTCGTCGCGGCGCAGCAGCTCGATCGGCCCGAAGCCGGTGACGGCCTCGATGCGGCGCATGTTCGAGCCGATCGAGCCCTCGCTGACGATCTTCACCGGGCCGATGTCGCCGGTGGCCCGCACGTGGGTGCCGCCGCACAGCTCGGTGGAGTGCGGGTCCGGCCTCGAGCACCCGCACGATGTCGCCGTACTTGTCGCCGAAGAAGGCGATGGCACCGAGCTGCTCGGCGAACTCCTTGGTGGTCTCGTAGTGGCGCACCGGCGCGTTGTCGAGGATCTCGTGGTTGGCCAGGTCCTCGATGCGGGCCAGCTCGTCGGGGGTGACCGCCTCGTAGTGCGAGAAGTCGAAGCGCAGGCGGTCGGCGTCGACCAGCGAGCCCTGCTGCTTGACGTGCTCGCCGAGCACCTCGCGCAGGGCCCAGTGCAGCAGGTGGGTGGCGGTGTGGTTGCGACGGATGGCGTTGCGGCGCTCGACGTCGATGGCCGCGACGCGCGGGCTGGCCCTGCGGTGATCTCGCCGTCGGTCATCCGCACCTTGTGGCGGTGCACCCCGGGGACGGCGTAGACGGTGTCGAGCACCTCGGCCGTGCCGGTGTCGGTGCTGATGGTGCCGGTGTCGCCGACCTGGCCGCCGCTCTCCGCGTAGAACGGCGAGCGGTCGAGCACGATCGACAGGTCGTCGCCGGTGCCGATCACCGCGAGCACGTGGGCCTTGGTCTCGAACTCGTCGCGGCCGACGAAGTCGGTGGGACCCCACTGCTCGGCCAGCTCCTGGTAGGTCTCGAGGTCGGCGCTGGCACCGCCGCTCTGGCGGGCCGCCTTGGCCCGCTGCTTCTGCTCGGCCATCTCGTCGGCGAAGCCGGCCTCGTCGACGTCGATGCCCCGCTCGAGGGTGATCTCGCGGGTGAGCTCGAGCGGGAAGCCGTGGGTGTCGTGGAGCAGGAACGCGGTCGCCCCCGAGAGCCGCTGGCCCTCGGCCACCTGGTCGAGCTCGGCCTCGAGGATGGCGGTGCCCTGCTTGAGGGTCTGGCGGAAGCGCTCCTCCTCCCGGGCCACCACGTTGCGCACGAAGTCGTGGTTCTTCACCAGGTCGGGATAGGCCTCGCCCATGACCTCGACGGTGGTGTCGACGAGCTGCGGGGTGACGAGGTCGTCGACGTCGAGCAGGTAGGCGTGGCGCACGGCCCGGCGGATGATGCGCCGCAGCACGTAGCCCCGACCCTCGTTCGAGGGGAAGACGCCGTCGCTCACGAGGAAGCTCATGGTGCGGGCGTGCTCGGCCAGGATCCGCAGGGAGACGTCGTTGGCCTCCGATCGACCGAGCACCCGCCCGGTGACGGACTGGGCCGACTCGACGAGCGGCGCCATCACGTCGATGTCCCAGACGGTGTCCTTGCCCTGGAGCACGCCGAGGATGCGCTCGAGCCCGGCGCCGGTGTCGATGTTCTTCTTGGGCAGCTCGGTGTCGACGCCGTCGAGGTCGCGGTTGTACTGCATGAAGACCAGGTTCCAGATCTCGAGGAACCGCTCGTCGCTCCCGTGGGCGGGGCCGCCGCCGTCGCCCTTGTCGGCGCCGAGGTCGACGTAGATCTCGGAGCAGGGCCCGCAGGGCCCGGGCGGACCGCCCGGCGGGCCCCACCAGTTGTCGGCGCCGAGCCGCTGGATGCGGTCGGGGCGGACGCCGACGGAGTCGCGCCAGATCTCCTCGGCCTCGTCGTCGGTGGTGTGCACCGTGACCCACAGCTGCTCGGGGTCGATGCCGAACAGGTTGGTGACCATGTCCCAGGCCATCGGGATGGCCTCGGACTTGAAGTAGTCGCCGAAGCTGAAGTTGCCCAGCATCTCGAAGAAGCTGAGGTGGCTGTCGTCGCGGCCGACCTCCTCGAGGTCGCTGTCCTTGCCGCCGGCCCGCACGCACTTCTGGATACGTGGTGGCCCGCGAGTAGGGCGGCTGCTCCTCGCCGAGGAAGTAGGGCTTGAACGGCACCATGCCCGCCACCGTGAACAGCAGGTCGGGATCGTGCGGGATGAGGCTGGCCGACGGGACAACCGTGTGGCCGCGCTCGGAGAAGAACTGCAGGAAGGCGCGGCGCAGCTCGTTGGCAGTCAGGGGGTTCATGGCCGGGCCAGCCTACTGAGCGCGGCGGATGCGTCCGTCGTCGGAATCGACCCGACGGGCGGGAGCATCGGGTCGGACGCGCTCGACCAGCTCGTGGCGCCGGGCCGGGCGAGGGCGGCCCTCCAGCTCGGCCGTGATGCGGTCCTCGGCGTCGGCCATGGCGAGGCGACCGTCGGCCACCGCGGCGCGGACGTTGTCGCCGACGGCCAGCCCCACGGTGCGCGCCCCGCGCCCGACCGTCCGGACCGTGCCGACCAGGGTGTCCGCCACCCGGTCGGGGGCCAGCCGGCCCCGCTCCTCGCGCAGCCGGACATAGGCGTAGACCGACGCGCCCGCTCCGCTGGCCGCTCCCACGGTGAACCAGATGGTGCGCTTGAACATCAGGCGGCCCGGCCCCTCGACTTCGGCGCCGGGGCACCCGGCCTCAGGCCCCGACGGGTGCCCGGCGAGCCGAGCGCGGGAGCTACCGGCCGGCCGACCAGCCGGCGGGCGCCCCGACCGATGCCCCGGCCGAGGGCGACCGTGCGGATCACCGGGGCCCGGAAGGCCAGGTAGCCCAGCCGCGACGCCGAATCGACGGTGGCCGAGATCGTCTCGGCCGTGTCGAGCAGGTCGTCGACCCGTTCGACCTCGGCCCCGGCCCGCTCGACGGTGTCGCGCAGCTCCCCCATCAGCGGGACCGCCTCGCCCTGCAGCTCCTCGAGGGTGCGGCGCAGCTCGCGCAAGGTGCGCAGCAGCGCCTGCACCGTGAGCGCCATGGCCACGATCACCGCGATCATCACGACCGACACGACGACGGCGGCCAGGTCCCCGGCGGTCACGACGCTCCTCCACGGTCGTCCGGTGGGCGGTCAGCAGCCGCCGAGCGCCGCTTCCCCGGGCGGCGATCGGCCATGAGCTCGACGACCTCGCGCTCGTGGCCGTGCGCGGACGGCTCGTAGTAGACCCGGCCTTCGAGCTCGGCCGGCCGGTACTGCTGGTCGACCCAACCTTCGGCGTGGTCGTGCGGGTAGTCGTAGCCGGCGCCGTGCCCGAGGCTCTTGGCCCCCTGGTAGTGCGCGTCGCGGAGGTGGTTGGGCACCTCGCCCGGCGCCCTGCTCGCGGACGTCGGACCGGGCCCGGCCCAGGGCCACGGTGACGCGGTTCGACTTGGGGGCGGTGGCGAGGTGGACCACCGCCTGGGCCAGGTTGAGCTGCGCCTCGGGCAGGCCGACGAACTCCACCGCGTGGGCTGCGGCGTTGGCCACGAGCAGGCTCATCGGGTCGGCCGCTCCGATGTCCTCCGAGGCCAGGATCACCAGGCGGCGGGCGATGAAGCGGGCGTCCTCCCCCGACTCGAGCATGCGGGCCAGCCAGTACAGGCCGGCGTCGGGGTCGGAGCCCCGGATGCTCTTGATGAACGCGCTGATCACGTCGTAGTGGTCGTCGCGGCCGTAGCGCAGGGCCTTGGTGCCGAGGGCGGCCTCGGCGTCGGCGAGGGTCACCACCGGCGGCTCGCTGCGCTCGTGCGCCAGCGCCACCGCCACCTCGAGGCTGGTGAGGGCGTGGCGACCGTCGCCGGCGGCGCGGCTCGACCAGGTGCATCAGGGCCTCGGGCTCGGCGGTGGCCCGCTCGGCCTCGAGCCCCCGCTCGAGCAGTGTGGCCACTGCGTCGAGCGACAGCGGCTCGAGCCGGAACAGGGTCGAGCGCGACAGCAGGGGCGGGTTGACCTCGAAGTAGGGGTTCTCGGTGGTGGCGCCGACGAGCACGAGCAGGCCGCTCTCGACCGACGGCAGCAGCGCGTCCTGCTGCGCCTTGTTGAAGCGATGGACCTCGTCGAGGAACAGGATGGTGCCCTGGTCACGCTGGCCGAGGCGGTCCCGCGCCCCCTGGGCGATCTCCCGCACGTCCTTGACCGTGGCGGTGACCGCCGAGAGCTGCACGTAGGCCTTGGCCGTGGTGTGGGCGATCAGCTGGGCCAGCGTGGTCTTGCCCGTGCCCGGGCGGCCCCCACAGGATCACCGACGACAGGCGGTCGGCCTCGATCAGGGTGCGCAACGGCCGCCCCCGGCCGAGCAGGTGCTCCTGGCCGACGACCTCGTCGAGCGTCGCCGGCCGCATCCGGGCCGCCAGCGGGGCCTGGCGGGTGAGCCGATCCTCGGCCGCGGCCGCGAACAGATCGGCCGGCGGGGACGAACTGGGCATGGGGTGAGGGTAGTTCCTGCGTCCCGGTGTCCCGAGGTGCAACGATGACCGCTGTGCAGACCGTGAACGTCGTCGCAGTGCTCCCGCCCTGGGCGGCGGCGCTGGTGTGGATCCTGGCCATCGCCGGGTTCGTCGTGTTCGTCTACCGCCGCGTCACGGGAGCGGGCCGGTCCGACTCGACCCCGACCGACGAGCAGCCGGGCCCGACCCTCCCCGACCTCGATGCCCCTGCCGGGGCGCCGTCGTCGTTCTTCGTGGAGCCGACCCCGGACCGGCCCGGCATCCCCCTCGCCCACGAGCCGGCCGGTGAGCGGCCGGCGCCCGGCTCCCCTCCGGCCGACGCCACCACCGAGCCGGCCGTGTCGGCGCCCCCCGGGGCGCCGTCCGAGCCGACCGCGGTCGCGCCGTCGAGCCGGGCCGGCTACTTCGCTGCCAGCGGCAGCGCCGCCGGCGCGGGCACCCCCTCGGTCGGCGACACCCGCCGGCTCACCGTGGCCGAGGCGCTGCGGGGCATCGCCATGCCGTGCGGTCTCAGCCCGGTCATCGACGGCTCGGTGTCGATCCCCAACCCGTTCCGGGTGGCGTTCCTCACCACCACCGCCGACGCGGCCACCGTGGGGGCCAGCCTGGGAGACGAGCTCGAGCGCCTGGGCTACCAGCTCAGCACCGCGACGGCCACCGAGGTGCTGGCCCGGAAGCCCGGCGTCGAGCTGCGGGTCGTCCTCTACCCGACCCCGGACAAGGCCACCCGTGGGCTCGAGCAGCTGTTCCCGGTGGCGCCACCGGGCGCGGTCGGGGTCGAGTTCTCGACCTGATCGGTGCCCGGCCGATCAAGTGGGCCGGCCGATCAAGTGGGGCCGGCCGATCAGGTGGGCTTGGGCAGCAGGCGCAGGCCCAGCTCGGTCAGCTGCGCCGGGATCGATCGGCGTCGGCGCCGAGGTCAGCGGGTCGGCACCGGACTGCGTCTTCGGGAAGGCGATGACCTCGCGGATGTTCTCCTCGCCGGCCAGCAGCGCGACGAGCCGGTCGATGCCGAACGCGAACCCGGCGTGGGGCGGAGCGCCGAAGCGGAACGCGTCGAGCAGGAACCCGAACTTGGCCTGGGCCTCGTCGGGCCCGATGCCGAGCAGGTCGAAGATCCGCGACTGGATGTCCGAGCGGTGGATCCGGACGCTGCCCGACCCCAGCTCCCAGCCGTTGAGCACCAGGTCGTAGGCCTGGCTGCGGATCCGCAGCAGGTCGGCCGGCTCGGTGCTGTCGAGCAGGTCCCAGTCGTCCTCGTGGGGCATGGTGAACGGGTGGTGGGCCGAGACGGGCCGGCCGTCGTCGCCGATCGCCTCGAACAGGGGGAAGTCGACGACCCACAGGAAGTTGAAGCCGCCCTCGTTGACCGGCGGGCGACCGAGCTCGAGCCGCAGCAGGCCGAGCACGTGGTTCACCATCGACCGGACGTCGGCGACCAGCAGCACCAGATCGCCGGGCTCGGCCCCGAGCCTCGTCACGATGCCGGCCAGCTCGGCGTCGGACAGGAACTTGGCCACCGGTGAGTTGAGGCTCGGCACCGAGCTGCCGTCGGCCGGGGGCTCGACGCGCATCCACACCAGGCCCTTGGCCCCCCACCGCTTGGCCTGGTCGGTGAGGTCGTCGAGCCGACGGCGGGTCGTGTCGGCGGCGCCCTCGACCCGAATGCCCTTGACCGCGTCGGCCTGGAACGCCTTGAACTCGGTGGCCGCGAACACGTCGGTGAGGTCGACCAGCTCCATGCCGAAGCGCACGTCGGGCTTGTCGCTGCCGAAGCGCTCCTGGGCCTCGTGCCAGGTCATCTGCGGGAACATCGAATGGTCGCTGCGCCCGTCGGTCGCGGGCCGCTCGCCGGTGGCCGCCTCGGTGGCCGCGGCCACCGCCTCGGAGATGAAGACCAGCACCTCGGCCTGGGAGACGAAGCTCGCCTCGGCGTCGAGCTGCATGAACTCGAACTGCCGGTCGGCACGAAGGTCCTCGTCCCGGAGGCATCGGGCGATCTGGTAATAGCGGTCCATCCCGCCCACCATGCAGAGCTGCTTGAACAGCTGCGGGCTCTGGGGCAATGCGTAGAAGCTGCCCGGCGAGAGCCGGGACGGCACGACGAAGTCGCGTGCACCCTCAGGCGTCGACGCGATCAGCATCGGCGTCTCGATCTCGGTGAATCCCTGCATCTCCATGGCCGAGCGCAGCGCACTGTTGACCCGGGCCCGGAGTCGGAGGTTGGCCTGCATGCGATCGGACCGGAGATCGAGGTAGCGGTGCCGCAGTCGGATCGTCTCGTCGACCTCGACCCGCTCGTCGATCTGGAACGGCGTCGGCTCCGATGCGCTGAGGATCTCGACCTGGCACGGGGCCAGCTCGACCGCGCCGGTGGGCAGCCCAGGGTTCTCGGTGCCCTCCGGACGTGGGCGAACCGTGCCGGTGACCCGGACGACGAACTCGTTGCGCAGGACCTTGGCCCCGTCGACGACGCACTGGATCACGCCCGGTGCGGTCGCGCACGTCGATGAAGGCCAGGTGCTCGCCGTGCTCGCGGCGCCGGGCCACCCAGCCGCACACCGCGACCTCACGACCGACGTCGCCCAGGCGCAGCTCGCCGGCGTAGTCGGTGCGCATCGGCCCGCCGAGGGCCTCGGCGTCAGCGGGGCGCGCCGGTGGGCGAGTCGGTGGAGCCGGAGCCGGAGTCGGGATCGGGGGCAGTGGTCACAGAGGTCCTCGGTCGGATGGATCAGGTCGGAGGTCGTTCAGGATCGGGCGGCGAGCAGGTGCTGCAGGTGCTCGACCAGGTCGGTGCGGGCGAGCGCGGTCTGACCGGCCTCGCCCCGGAGGTCGCGGACGGTGGCGGTGCCGGCGGCCAGCTCGTCGTCGCCGATGATGACCGCGAGCGACGCCCCCGACCGGTCGGCCCGCTTCATCTGGGCCTTCATCGAGCGGGGCGCGCCGGACTCGGCGGCGAACGACCGGTCGGCCGCGATGCCGGCCCGTCGCAGCTCGAAGCTGAGGTCGCGGGCCTCCTCCCCGCCGGTCACGTCGACGACGAAGACCTCGACCCGTGGCCCCGGCGCGCCGAACACGCCCTCGGCGTCGCAGGTGGCCAGGACCCGCTCGATGCCCGTGCCGAAGCCGATGCCCGGGGTCGGCAGGCCCGCCGAGCGACTCGGCCAGCCCGTCGTAGCGACCCCCGCCACCGATGGTGTTCTGGGCTCCCCCGATCTGGGCGCTCTGGAACTCGAAGGCGGTGTGCGTGTAGTAGTCGAGCCCTCGGACGAGGCGGGGCTCGATGCGAAAGACGATGCCGAGAGCGGTCAGCCCGCGCTGCACCCGCTCGAAGTGCGCCGCCGCCCCGGACGAGAGGCTGTCGACCAGCAGGGGCGCATCGGCCACCACGGCCTGGCTGCGCTCGCGCTTCGAGTCGAGCACCCGCATGGGGTGGGCCTCGACCTTCTCCTGGTCCTCGGGGTCGAGCTCGGCGATGCGTCCCACGAGGAACGAGCGCAGCCGGTCGATGTAGGCGGTGCGATCGGCGGGGGTGCCGATCGAGTTCAGCGACCAGGTCGACCCGGCGCAGCCCGAGCGAGCGGTAGAAGTCGTGCAGCACGGCGACCAGCTCGACGTCGAGGTCGGGGTCCGCCGGGCCCATGGCCTCGGCCCCGAGCTGGTGGTGCTGACGGAACCGGTTGGCCTGGGCGTGCTCGTAGCGGAAGCTCGGGGCCGCGTACCAGACCTTCCACGGCGTGGTCGGCCGGTGCTGCACGAACGCCCGCACGACCGACGCCGTGCCCTCGGGGCGCAGCGCGATATGACGACCGCCCTTGTCGAGGAAGTCGTACATCTCCTTGCGCACGACGTCGGTGCCCTCGCCGACCCGGCTGAACACGCCGATCTCCTCGAACATGGGGCTCTGCAGCAGGCCGTAGCCGGCCCGTCCGACGTGCTCGGCGAACCGGGCGATCAGCGCCTGCCAGCGATCGGAGGCCGGCGGCAGGATGTCCTGGGTCCCCTTCGGCGCCTGGAAGGGCTGCACGCGTCGGGGAGCGTCAGGGGTTTCGGCCACGGCGGCACGTTAGTGGAGGCGCTGTGACGCCCCCGAACCGGTTGCCCCCGGTGATTCAGCGGGCGAGGCGGGCCAGGCGGGCGAGGCGGCGGGCATCGACGTCGCCCCGGCGCGACGCCAGGGCGGCCAGTTCGGTGAGGTCGATGCGGTCCTGGGAGACGGCGGCCACCCCGCCGAGACGGAACCGGGCCCGATTGACGATCAGCGGCAGGCACCGGTCGGGGCGGGTCCACATGCCGACCGTCGGCAAGGTGAGCGCGGCGGAGGCGGTGGCGGCGACGTCGGCATCGGCGTCGGCATCGCCGAAGCGCAGCACGGGTCCGGCGGCATCCACCGCCACGACGGGCGCATCGTCGTCTCGCAGGTCGATGACGACGTCTCGTGGGTGCAGCGCCGGTGGTTCGGTGGAGATGGCGAAGTCGAGGTCGAGATCGAGGTCGAGATCGCGGAGATCGATCGCCGTCACGTCGAACTGCAGGTCGATCGGGTCCTCGTGGCGACGCGTGCTCTCGTCCATTTGGAAGAGCGCCTCCACCTGCTGGACCTGCTCCATGCCACCAACCCCTCGTCCCAACCGGAGTGATCGGGGACCCCGCTCGCCCGGTGTGCCTCGCACCAGTTGTAGCGGAATGGCGCCGACCGTGCCACCGATCCTGTCAACATGCCGCGGTCGACGTCTGGCCCCGGGGGACCGCCTCCGGACGCGAGTCGACCCCCGCCGGACCGCCAGGCCGGACGGGGGTCGATGCGGGTGGGACGGACCAGCTCGGCTCAGATGCCGGCTTCCTTGAGCACCGAGGAGGACACGCCGACCTCACGCCAGGCGGCGCGGGTGATGCCTTTGCGATCGCTGTAGGGCTTGGCCGCGGCGATGAACGCCGCCTCGAGGGCCGCCATGTCGACCTTGTCGTCGGCGTGGGCCAACTCGGCCTGGAGGTCGATGCGCTCCTGGATGAGACCCACTCGCTTCAGCGGATCGGCCGTGGCCATTTCGGCATCGATGGCATCGAGCCGCTTGCCGATGGATTCCGGGGTGCGCTTGCGACCTCGCTTGGGTGCGTTGGCCTCGACGGCGTCGAGATAGGCCCGCACGGCCCGACCTTGTTCACGACCTTCGGCCAGGGCGGCCTTATGGGCATCGGTCATGGGGGTCTTGGCCCGTGCGGTGCCCTTCTTGGCGGTAGGCATTTGCTGTCTCCTGAGGTGGCGGATTTCGACACGGAGCATATCGACGACAGCGGCACCGATGAAATTGTCCCGGCCGGACCATCCACGATTTCCCCGCGTGGTTCCCCCCGTCCGGGGCGTCTTCAGCGGCCGGACGGGGGGATCGCACTCCGCGATCAGGGGCGCTACGGCACCAGCGACCCCAGCAGGTCGGCGCCCGACGAGTTGGCATGTCCGGGCACGCCGAGCACGGCATTGAGGGCATTCACCTCGCCGTGGCCGAAGAACCCGTTCAAGGCCGGTGTGCCGGTGCAGGTCGCGGTGTAGACGGCCGACAGCCCCGGGTAGACGAACGTCGCCGGGTCGGGGCAGGCCGTGGGGTTGGCGCTGCGGTAGAGCAGCGCCTCGGTGAAGGCCGGCGGGAGCCCGAACCGGGCCCCGAACCCGAACCCGTAGCGGGCGACCAGCAGGGCGGCGACTCCGACCGCGTGGGGTGCGGCCATCGACGTGCCCTGGAGGTACTGGTAGTACGAGCAGGGCCCGGCGGTGCAGTCCTTCACCACGAAGTCGGTGGTCGGCTCGCCCGAGTCGTCGATGTCGCCGTTGGCCCGACCCACGGCCTCGGGATAGGGAGCGAGGACCAGGTTCTCCGGGGTGGCGTAGTCCGGCGTCCCGAAGTAGTCCCGGTAGTCACCACCCGGCGCGGCCACCTCGGCCTGCTCGACCCCGAAGTTCGAGTAGTACGCCTTGCGACCGCTCGGGCCGGTCGAGGTGACCCCGATCACGTAGTTGGCTTCGGTCGGCATGCTGAGGCAGCTGTTGTCGACATCGCGGTCGTACGCGGCGCCGGGCGGGAAGTCCGGGCTGGTGTCGTCGAACGTCGGGTTGCCGAGATCGGTGTGCTCGTTGCCCATGGCCGAGATCAGGGTCACGCCCTTGCGATGCGCGTAGTTGATGGCCCGCTGGGTGGCGGAGATGATCGTGCGCTGCTCGATCTGCGCCTCGGGAGAGTCGGCCGGGTTCGATCGGCAGTTGTAGAGCCACGGGTCGATGTAGAAGCTCATGTTCACCACGTCGAGCCCGATGTCGCCGGCATAGGTCATGGCGTCGACGAACGGCCCGATGAAGAAGTAGCCCGAGTCCTGACCGGCCCGGACGTTCACCAGGTCGACACCCGGGGCGACGCCCTCGATGCCGATGCCGTTGCGAGGCGAGCCGATGGTGCCGGCCACGTGGGTGCCGTGCCCGTCATCGTCGACGTTGTTGGGGTCGACGCACGACGGCACCTCGCAGGGGCCGTCGATGAGCGGGATGTCCACGGTGAAGTTGCGCGACAGCCGAGCATCGAAGTTCGGGGCGATGTCGGGGTGCGTGCCGTCGATCCCCGTGTCCATGATGCCGACGCGGGTGCGATGGTCGCCCATGAGCACGTTGTGGGCCTGCGGTGCGCCGATGGCGTCCATGTCCCACTGCAGCGGGGTGAGCGGATCAGCCGGCCGGGTGTGCCCGCCGGCCGGGCCGGCGCGGTGGCCGGCCGTGGCCGCGGCCGCTCGGGCCTTCGAGGCCGCCGACGCCCGCTCCGCGTCGAGTCGCTCGATCTCGCCCGCGGGGCGGGGCGACGTGGGTACCCGCCCGATCACCCGGTCGCGCGCCGCACCCTCGATCGCCTTCGAGGCCGAGACCTGGTTCACGAACGACGGGTTCGCGGTCGACACCTTCAGCACGCCGACCGCCTCGTTCGTCGCATCGACGGTTCCACCTGCTGCCCGGACGACCTTGGCCGCCTCGGTGCTCGAGGATCCCGAGGCCACGAGCACCACGTAGTCGCTCACGGCCGCGGCACCGGCGGTCGCGCCGGTGCGACTGACCGCTCCGGCCGCTCCGGCCACGCTGGCCAGCGCCAACGACATCACCGCCGCCACGGCGCCCACGCGAACCATTCTCCCCATGCTGTCCTCCTCGTTCGGTGTTCCCCAGCCCCCGTTCGGGCCGATCGAGCCCACCACCCGCTTCTGGCGTCCGGTGGTGCGCTCGACCGCGGCGGCCGACAGGTCGTCAGCCGCCGTGGCGGTCACCCTGCCACGACCGGAACGTTCGCGCCACCGATCGTGGACCCTGGACCAGATCGTTCACACAGCGCACCCACAGGCCGCGCCGGCCGCATGTCGTCCGCCCTGGGGCGAGGCTACTTCAGGGCGTCTCGATACATCTGGGCCAGGATGGTCTGGCCCAGAGGCGTGGGATGCAGGTGGTCGATGAAGAGCGGGCCGTAGGGCTGGCCGTTGGCCAGGTAGTCGTGGGCGAAGCTGTCCCAGTCGACCAGCCGGTACTCCCCCGCCCAGGCGCCGACCCGGATCCACCGGTTCAGCTCGGCCGCCCCCTCGTCGATCGGGAACGGGGTCAGCATCGGCGGGCCCCAGTGCGACTCCGACCAGATCGTCACCCCCACCTTGATCGTGGGGCTGGAGAACTTGGCCATCTGGGCCATCCAGTCGGCCACGATCGTGGTGGACCCGTTGCCGGCGTCGCCGGTGCCGAGGTTCAGGACGAAGGCGTGGGGCGGATCGGCGGCAAGGGCGTCGATGTCGGCCGACCGGCTCGCGATCGTGCCGGAGTCGGTGCCGTCGACGATGAGGGCGTAGCTCGGGTCGAGCACGGTGTGGTACTCCGGGCTGCCCTGCTTGGTGATCGAGTCTCCGATGATCGTGACCCGCAGCGGGGTGCAGGCCGCGGCCACGATGCACACGACCACGGCGACGAAGAGGGCGACGGGCTTGCGGATGCGCTGGGCCATGACAAGGCATCATCGCACCGTTCGACCCGTGGCCCGCGCCGCGCTCGGCGCGGTGCACGGTGGCCGACCTCGGCCGGGGTTGGGCTCGGGATCTGGCAGTAGTACTGTCACAACTCGTCGGGGCCCCTGCTCCGGATCCGCCGCCGTTGAGCGGGGGCCTCGACATGCTCGATGCACCGGATCGAGATTTTTCTCAGATCTTCAAGATGGTTTCAGACTCACTCGTTACGGTCCGGTCGGAAGGTCGAACACGGGCGCGGTTGCCGACCCCTTCGGACTGCGGTCCCGAGGGGTCGTCGTCGGGCGTCCGGGTCGACGTGAGGGAGTCGGAAGCGGGTGGAGCAATGCTGCGAGGTCGAGGTCGTGGAGCCGTCGGACGGGTGTTCGTCGCGGCATTGATGGTGGCCAGCGCGACCGCGATCGCCGTCGAGGGCTCCCCCGCGTCCGCGGCCGGGGTCTGCGGGCCACCGGTGACCAGCGTGATCGCCTGCGAGAACACGTTGCCCGGGGACCCGCCGTCGGACTGGCAGGTCACCGGATCGGGTGACGCCACGCTCCAGGGCTTCGCGACCTCGATGAGCGTCAAGCCCGGGGATACCGTGTCGTTCAAGGTGAGCTCCACCACCAGCGCCTACCACGTCGACATCCTCCGCCTCGGCTACTACCAGGGGAATGGAGCACGGAAGGTCGCCACCCTCGCCGGCCCGTTCGCCAGGAACTCCCAGCCGGCCTGCACCGACCAGGCCACCACCGGCCTCGTCGACTGCGGGGGCTGGTCGGTGTCGGTGACCTGGCCCGTGCCGTCCACCGCAGTGTCGGGCATCTACGCCGCCCACCTCGTGCGCAACGACACGGGAGGATCGAGCCTGGTGCCGTTCGTGGTGCGCGACGAGTCGAGCCACTCGGACATCGTGGTGCAGGCTTCGGACACGACCTGGCAGGCCTACAACTCCTACGGCGGCAACAGCCTCTACACCTGCACCGGTTCGTGCCCGCCCGGAACCCCGTTGGCGTACAAGGGCGCGTCGAAGGTGTCGTACAACCGCCCGTTCCACTCCGCTGACGACGACGGCGGCCGCAGTTGGGTGACCTACGCCGAGCTGCCGATGATCAGCTTCCTCGAGGGCAACGGCTACGACGTGAGCTACCTGAGCGGCAGCGACGTCGACAGCTCCGGCTCGCTGCTGCTGAACCACAAGGTGTTCATCTCGAGTGGGCACGACGAGTACTGGTCGGGCAACCAGCGGGCCAACGTCGAGAACGCGCGCGACCAGGGGGTCAACCTGGCGTTCTTCAGCGGCAACGAGGTGTTCTGGAAGACGCGGTGGGAGGCCGACAGCTCGGGCAACGGGAATCGGGTGCTCGTCGCTTACAAGGACACGCACTACAACGCGCCGACCGACCCGGTCTCGTGGACGGGCACGTGGCGCGACCCCCGGTTCCAGACGGCGAAGCCCGAGAACGCGCTCACCGGCCAGTACTTCGCCGTCAACTCCGGGACGACCGACATCAAGGTCTCGTCGCAGTACGCCGCGCTCCGGCTCTGGCGCAACACGGCCGCCGCCTCGCTGACGTCGGGGCAGACCCTCACCCTGGGCTCCGGTCTCGGGACGCTCGGCTACGAGTGGGACGTCGAGCCGGACAACGGGTTCCGCCCAGCCGGACTGTTCGACCTCTCCTCCACGACGTCGTCGACCGCGGAGGTGTTCACCGACTACGGATCGACCACTGCCGCGAACCAGACCGCGACCCACCACATGTCGCTCTACCGCGCCCCCAGCGGGGCGCTGGTGTTCGGCGCGGGCACGGTGCAGTGGGCGTGGGGCCTCGACAAGAACAACTCGACGCGCGGTGCGGTCGACAACAACATGCGGCAGGCCACCGTCAACCTGCTCGCCGACATGGGCGCGCAGCCGGCCACGCTCCAGAGCGGCCTGACCGCGGCCACCGCGTCGGCCAACCGCACCCCGCCCACGTCGACGGTGTCGGCGCCGGCGGCCGGCTCGTCCTTCGCGGACGGCACCCGGGTGACGGTCAGCGGGTCGGCCACCGCGGCCGGTGGCTCGGTGGTCGCCGGCGTCGAGGTGTCGACCGACAGCGGAGCCACCTGGCACCCCGCCGCCATCGCCAACGCCGCGACCAGCACCACGTGGACCTACAGCTGGATCGCCCACGGCAACCCGTCGACCGCCCTGCGCACCCGCGCGGTGGACGACAACGGCAACATCGAGACGCCGTCGGCCGGATCGGTCGTGAACGTCAGCTGCCCGTGCTCGATCTGGGGCGCGAACGTCACACCGGCGGTCGTCGACCAGAACGACATCAACGCGGTCGAGGTCGGGGTGAAGTTCACCGCCGACGTCGCCGGATCGGTCACCGGCATCCGCTTCTACAAGTCGACCGCCAACACCGGCACCCACATCGGCAACCTGTGGACCTCGAGTGGCACGCTGCTCGGCTCCGCCACGTTCACCTCCGAGTCGGCGACCGGGTGGCAGCAGGTCAGCTTCGCCACGCCGGTGCAGGTCTCGCCCAACACCACCTACGTCGCGTCCTACTACGCCCCCAAGGGCCACTACTCCGCCGACAGCACCTACCTCTACCGCCAACCCGCGCCCGCATGGGGCGCGCCCTCCATGGTCGACTCCGCGCCCCTGCACGCGGCGCGCTCGACCACGACGAGCGCCGACGGCGTCTACCGCTACGGCTCCTCCAGCTCGTTCCCGACCTCCACCTACAACGGTGAGAACTACTGGGTCGACGTGGCCTTCGTGCCGGCCGCCCCACCGACGGCGCCGAGCCAGGTGACGGGCGTGACCGCGACGGCCCGCGACTCGTCGGCGCTCGTGTCGTGGTCGGCCCCGTCCAACGGCGGCAGCCCGATCACGTCCTACAAGATCACTCCCTACGTGGGCGCGGTGGCCCAGGCGCCCACGACGGTCACCGGCTCGCCGCCGGCCACGTCGACCACCGTCACCGGACTCACCAACGGCACCAGCTACACGTTCACCGTGGCGGCCACCAACCTGATCGGCACGGGCCCGGCCTCGACCGCGTCGGCCGCGGTCATCCCGGCCCCGCCGACGGTGCCGGGACAGGTCACGGGCGTGTCGGCGCTGCCGGGCAACACGACCGCCGACGTGTCGTGGACCGCCCCGGTCGACGGCGGGTCACCGATCACCACCTACACCGTGACACCCTTCGTGAGCGGGGTGGCCAGGACACCGACGATCGTCTCCGGCAACCCGGCGGCCACCTCGACCACCGTCACCGGCCTGACCAACGGCACCGGCTACACGTTCACCGTGACGGCGAGCAACGTGGTCGGAGCCGGTGCCGCATCGGCCCCTTCCGCCGTGGTCGTCCCGTTCCAGCCGACGTCACCGGTGCTCGACGTGCAGTCCTCGGTCAACAGCAGCGGCACGACCGCGACCACCGCCGCGTTCAGCACGGCCCAGGCCGGGGAGATGTTGTTCGCCTTCGTCGCCGCCGACGGCCCCAGGTCCGCCGGATCACAGAGCGTGACGGTGTCCGGTGCCGGCCTCACCTGGACGCTCGTGAGCCAGGCCAACTCCCAGTTCGGCACGTCCGAGGTCTGGTCGGCTCCCGCGGCCGCCAAGCTGACCGGCGTCACCGTGTCGTCGACCGAGACCCGGACCGGCTTCCACCAGATGCTCACCGTGGTCGCGCTGCAGTCCACCTCCGGGGTCGGGGCGATCCAGACCCTCAGCGCGAGCTCCGGCGCGCCCAGCCTGTCGATGACCACGACCAAGGCCGGCTCCCTGGTGTTCGGGGTCGGCAACGACTGGGACGACGCGATCGCGCGCACCCTCGGATCCGGCCAGACCCTGACCAACCAGTGGGTCGACACCGGCGCGGGTGACACGTTCTGGGTGCAGAGGACCTCGAACCCGACCACCTCCGCGGGCCAGGTGGTCACCATCAACGACACCGCACCGACCGCCGATCGCTGGAACCTGGCCGCCATCGAGGTCAAGGGCCCGGCCAACGCCACCGCGCCCGCTGCGCCCACCGGCGTCACCGCCACGGCCGGCAACACCACCGCCAACGTGACCTGGACCGCGCCCGCCGACGGCGGCAGCGCCATCACCTCCTACACCATCACCCCCTACATCGGCGCCACCGCCCAGACCCCGACCACCATCACCGGCAGCCCACCGGCCACCTCGGCCACCATCACCGGGCTCACCAACGGCACCGCCTACACCTTCACCGTCACCGCCACCAACGCCGTCGGCCCCGGCCCGGCGTCGGCCCCCTCCGCCGCGGTGACCCCGACCGCGCCCACCGCGCCCGCTGCGCCCACCGGCGTCACCGCCACGGCCGGCAACACCACCGCCAACGTGACCTGGACCGCGCCCGCCAACGGCGGCAGCGCCATCACCTCCTACACCATCACCCCCTACATCGGCGCCACCGCCCAGACCCCGACCACCATCACCGGCAGCCCACCGGCCACCTCGGCCACCATCACCGGGCTCACCAACGGCACCGCCTACACCTTCACCGTCACCGCCACCAACGCCGTCGGCCCCGGCCCGGCGTCGGCCCCCTCCGCCGCGGTGACCCCGACCGCGCCCACCGCGCCCGCTGCGCCCACCGGCGTCACCGCCACGGCCGGCAACACCACCGCCAACGTGACCTGGACCGCGCCCGCCAACGGCGGCAGCCCCATCACCTCCTACACCATCACCCCCTACATCGGCGCCACCGCCCAGACCCCGACCACCATCACCGGCAGCCCACCGGCCACCTCGGCCACCATCACCGGGCTCACCAACGGCACCGCCTACACCTTCACCGTCACCGCCACCAACGCCATCGGCCCCGGCCCGGCGTCAGCCCCCTCCGCCGCGGTCACCCCCACGGCACCGACGTCTCCAGTCGTCGACGTCCAGGTGTCGGTGAACAGCAGCGGCACGACGGCCACGACGGCCGCCTTCAGCACGGCGCAGACCGCCGAGACGTTGCTGGCCTTCGTGGCCGCCGACGGCCCGACGACGTCGGGGGCGCAGACCGTGACCGTCTCCGGCGCCGGCCTCACCTGGACCCGCGTCGCCCGCGCCAACACGCAGTTCGGGACGTCCGAGGTGTGGTCGGCCCCCGCGGCCGCCAAGCTGACCGGCGTCACCGTCTCGTCGACCGAGGCCGTCGCCGGCTTCCACCAGATGCTCACCGTGGTGGCCGTCCAGGCCAGTTCGGGCGTCGGGGCCGTCCAGACCGCCAGCGCCGCCTCGGGCGCGCCGACGGTGTCGCTGACCACCACCAGGGCCGGCTCCCTGGTGTTCGGCGTCGGCAACGACTGGGACAGCTCGGTCGCCCGCACGGTCGGATCCGGTCAGACCATCGTCAGCCAGTGGATCGACACCTCGGTGGGCGACACGTTCTGGGCCCAGCGGCTGACGTCGCCCGCGGGTGCGCTCGGCTCGGTGGTCACGCTCAACGACACCGCGCCCACGGCCGACCGCTGGAACTTCGCCGCCATCGAGATCAAGGGGCTCTGACCCCGGTCTCTCAAGTCCGTCGCAGGGCCGAACGGGCGGTGCCGGCCACCGAGCCGGCCGCCCCTCGCAGGAAGGACCCCACCCGGGTCACGACGGGGTGGGGCAGTTCCTCGACCATCTCGTCCAGGTTGGCCTGCATCCGCCCCAGCGCATCCTCGTAGCAGTGCCGCACGACCTCTGGGTCATCGGCGGCCTCGGGAGGGAACGTCGTCCAGTCGATCGGCTCGCACACCCGCACCGTCACCTTGGCGGGCAATGGCCAGGTCGGGAGTTGCACCGGGGCGATGCCCCATGGCGGCCCCAGCACCAGCGGGAAGATGTTGATCCGGAGCTTGTCGAAGCCGAGCCGGTGGGCCAGCGCCTCACCGCGGGCGAGCACGATGATCACGTCGTGGCTGCCGTGGGCCACCACGGGGATGACCGGCACCTGTTGCCGCAGCGCCAGCTTCACGAAGCCCGTTCGACCGTGCAGGTCGACCCGATGGCGCTCGGTCCACGGGCGGTAGTCGTCCTCGTCGCCCCCCGGGTAGACGACCACCGGCAGGCCGGCGGCGAGGATCCGGGCGGCGTTGGCCTGGCTGGCCGGCACCGACCCCAGTCGACGGGCCAGGGCGCCCCACCCCGGGATCGAGAACAGGAAGTCGAACCCCATCGAGTACAGCGGGGCCTCCGCGCCCCGTTCGCGCACCCAGTGCCGCAGGAACGCCCAGTAGTCGGGCATGTAGATCCCGCCCGAGTGGTTCCCCACCACCAGGAAGGGGCCGTCGGCCGGTACGTTCTCGAACCCCCGGATCTCAGGGTCGAACCAGGAGAGATAGGCATCGACCGCGGCCATGGCCCGGGCCACGACCGCTGGATCCCGCTGCAGGAGGTCGTCCTCGAGGGCGTGGTCGATCCGGCCCCCGAGGAAGTCGATGAGCGACAGGCGGTGATGGTCGCCCCCGTAGTGCCGCGACGCGGCGCCCGGTGCCGACGACTCCCCGGCGGCAGGCGCAGGGGGGCCACCACTGACCTCATGGCGTGATGCACGCGGCGTGGACCCCATGGCCTGATCTCCGCGCCGGTCGGCGTCGCCGTCAAGGGTCCAAGGTCAGCACCGCCGGCCAGATCGTGGCCGTGGTCAGGTCCCGGGCTACCTGGACTTCGTGTAGATGCGAACCTGCGTCCTGTTGCCCACCCAGTTCTTCCCGACCGCGACCGCGGCGCCACCGAACTTGGCGGTGGGTGCGCCCCACCCTTCTGACGACCAGCCCTCGGCCGGGGGCGTGAACTTCGCGGCTACGACCGTGTCGTAGGCGGCCAGGTCACTCGGGGGTATCTCCTGGGTGATCGACGCGATCGTCACGTCCCCCGGGATGCGGTCGAGCTCGCTGGGCTGGATCCGCAGCTCTTCGGCCACGAGCACCTGCTGATCCTCCTGCGTGTGCGCGGCCAGCCACTCGACGGCCTCGACCCGGCTGTCGGTGATCCCGATCTCGGGACGGAGCGTCTGGCGGGGACCGGTCAGGCCGACGGAGGCGACCAGGACCACGGTGATGGCGCCGACGGCCACCAGTTGCTGCCGGGTGCCGGCCCCGAGGCGCCGTGCCACCGCTCGCACGGCGGCGACGAGCGCCACCGCGGCGAGCATCGCCACGAACGGCACGAGCGGCAGCAGGTTGCGGAACTGCTGGTAGTCGCTGCGGAGCAGCGGGACGAGCAGCGCCACGACGAAAGCGATCCACCCGGCGACGAGCACGCGCTCGCTCGGCCGCACCAGGAGCAGGACCAGACCACCGACGGCCAGGAGCGTGACGATCCAGCCCACCTCACGGGCCGAGAGCAGTTGCTGGAGGTAGTTGGTCGGCGTCGCCGAGAACTGGTACCAGCTGTACTGCAGGTCGATGGCGCGATGCACCTCGGAGGTCCGCAGCACCAGCGCCGGGGTCGTGACGACGGCCGCCACCGCCATGCTCCCGACCGCCACGACCGAGCGCTTGACCCGACGACCGAGGTCGAGGGGGCTGGCGAAGCCCAGCACCACGAGCACCACCAGGATCACGGCGCCCGAGGTGTACTTCGAGCTGAGGGCGAGACCCGCGCACGCGCCGGCTCCGATGGTCAGCCAGAGGCCGCGGCGCGATCGGGCCGTCGCCCCCGAGGCCGCGGCGATCGACGTCATGACGAAGAAGGTCGCCGGCGTGTCGACGATGACGATGGCGCTCCGGGTCACCAGGGCGGGCAGCACGGCCACGACGAGACCGCTCACCACCCCCACGGCCCGGCCGGCCAGCCGGCGCCCGAGCAGCATGGTGACCACGACGGTGCCGAGGCTCGCGAGCAGCACGAGGATCCGCCCGAACAGCACCAGCGAGACCGGCTCGACCGTGTCGAAGGCAGGATTCGCATCCGTCGCGGCGGCCTGGCGGTCGACGCTCGGCGCCAGTGCGCCGTAGAGCTTCGTGAGGGCGGCCGTGCCGTCGAACAGGAGGGACGGGTAGCCGTACCAACCCGGATCCCAGGTCGACTGGGCCACCATGTGAGCAGACGGCTTCAGCACGAAGGGTTCATCGACGTACCCGGTGTAGGGCAGCCCTGCAGTGATGGGACCGATCCGCACGAGGGCGGACAGCGCCACGACGACCACCACAGCGAGCATCCACCGGCGGTCGCGGGCCGCGGCCGGCGGTCCGTCTGGAGGAGCGGGATCATCCGCCTCTTCGGAGCCGTAGCTGACCGACGGCGCGGCGCCGAGATCGATCGGTGACGCCGATGCCTGCTCCTCCGCCCCTGCCTCGCTGTTCATCCGCTCCGCGTTCCCCGGCCGGGTCGTCGGGCCAGAGGTCCTGCGCTGACGCGACGGCGGCGCAGGTGGGTGAATCCCCAGCTGGTGGTCTCGCCGCTGGCCGCGCCGAGCACGGACCCGAACGCCACGTCGGCCGGGAAGTGCACGCCGGTGTGCACCCGGGAGTAGGCAACGGCCGAGGCCAGGAGCGTGAGGGGGAACGAGAGCGGCGGGATGACGTCACTGACCGCCGTGGTGAAGGCGAACGCCGACGCGGTGTGGCCCGACGGGAACGATCGCGACGCCGGCATGCGCACCGCCCGGTCGGCCACTTGATCGTCGTCGCGCGTCGGCCGGCCACGGACGGCGATCGGCTTCACCACCTGGTTGGCGAGCAGCGAGGCCACCCCGACCGCGATCACGCCCTCCAGCGCCGCCTGGCGCCCCCGCCGGCCGCCGACCACGGCGAGCAGGCCCGCGATCCCGAACCACAACTTCGAGTAGTTGGCCGCGTCCGACAGGCGCTGGAGCAGCCGATCGAGGTCGGGTGTCGGGCTGGTCGCCACCGCTCGGTACACCGCCGTGTCGAGCAGCTCGAGCTGGCCGAGGAGCTCGTGGGCCGGCCGGTCCAGACGCGGGGACACCCTCCCGATCCGGTCGGCGAGACGATCGAGCGTCAGGGGCTGCGGGGTGGCGGGACCGGTCTCCGACGGGTCGCTCTCGGGTGCTACGGACCCCGCCGGTGGGGGCTCGAGCGCGTCGGCGTCGGTCACGAGCGCCGACCTTACCCGTAGGGCCGCGCCCGACGTCAGGGCGCCGTCGGCGACCTCGCATCGCGGTCGTCGCCTCACCCCCCGGGTCGACGACAAGGGAGGAAGTCCCTGGGCGCGGGGGTCGGAGGCCTCTGGGTCCGGGCCCGTCACGCGGCACATGCTGGTTCCAGAGGGTCCGAGTGCTGGAGTCTGGCCTGACCGGGTCTGCAACACGAGCCGGCCGGCCGGTGGAGAGGACGAGCCATGGACAAGACCGAGCCCAAGATGCCCCGCCACGATCTGCTCCCTGGGCGCCGGGTGCCCGAGATGACCTGTCTCCTACGAGTTCCGGCCACCTCGCCCGATCCTGAGCCCCCGTCACCTCCCGACTCGGAACCGACCACGATGCTGGCGCGGTCATGACCGAGATCGACGAGTCCGCAGCGATTGCCGAGGCGCTGGCCTTCATCGACCGCGGTCTCGGAGACATGACTCACCGCACCATCGTTCCCACCAGCGAGGTCGCCGATCTCCTGCTCGACGTGCGGGTGATCCTGGCAACGGCCGAACGGCGCCTCACCGAGCTCGAGGGAGCCGCCGCCCGGTGAGTCGGTGACAACCGGGGTTCGTCTCGACGATCCGACCCCGGTGCCCGGCGCCACTCGGCGCTGAAGACCTCGCGGGCAGCTCCGGTCCGCCGGGATTCGTGTGGCCACGACTACTTTTCCTCGGGGCCGTCGCGGGCGGACCAGCTTCTCCCGCGCGCAGGTCCATGGACCTCCACCCGGACATGACCCACCGGAGACCAGGATGCTGCTCTCGCAGGTCACCCAGATCACGAGCTGCAGCACCTCCGCCGGGTTCCAGTTCGTCGTCACCGGCGGCTGGCACTCCGCGCTGTCCGGTGTGCTCGCCAGCATCGTCTTCGTCGCGATCGTCTTCGTGCTCACGAACGACCCGCCGACCGAGCACCATCGGCGGGATTGGGGACCGAGCCTGCGGATCCTCTTCGTGACGTTCTTCGTCTTCCTGGTGGCCAGCTTCCTGTGGGCCACCGTCGCGGGGTTCCCGGCGACGAGCTCCGACCGCGGAACGGACACGGCCATCGCCGTCGCCGTGCAACCCGTTCTCGCCGTCCCGGCCGCATGGCTCCTGAGCATCGGCGCCGCGTTGCTCTTCTTCGCGATCAGCTGGCTCGTCTCGGCCTACGCCGACCAGCGCGACCTCTCCTCTGGCGTCTCGACCACCGCCGTCACCTGCTTCCGCCTCATCGCCTGGCTGACCGCGGTGGAGGTCTGGATCGCCGATCGAGACGGCCACCCGCTCGTTGGCCGGTCGAGGATGGTGGTACGCCCCGACCGGTGTTGCCGTGGTCGCCGTGATCTCGGTGCCGTTCCTCTTCGCCGATCGCATCGGCGGTCGGCTCTCCTCGAGGGCCGACCGCGACCTCCGGGTGCACGCCGAGCTCAGCGTCGCTCTCGGCTTCATCGGCGCAGCGGCGGTGCTGATGGTCGCGTTCTTCGCCGTCATCACGGGTCAACCCGAGGCGTCGGTCCTGCAGGAGGGCAACTGGTGCGGGCAGGGGCTGCCGTGGTGGGCAGCGATCGATCGCGCTCGGCACGATGGCACTGTTCCTCGCCGCGATCGCGCTCCTGGCCCGCGCCCTCCCCCGCGCACCCGCGCTCGAGGCCGACGGAGATGGGGCGCCTGACCACCCGTCGGGTGGTTGATCACCCGATCTGGATGGCGATCGGGCGTGGTGACGTCGAGGTCGTCCGAGACAGCCATCGCGGCGTCGCACGGCCCGATCCCGTGGCCGGTATCAGGGTGCTCGCCGCGCGGTGAGATCGGATCGTCGGCAGACCGCATCCCTGGCATCGTCACCCCGGGAGATCGCGGACAGGGCCGGTCACGCGAACCAACCGACGACGTCGGCGATGACGTTGGCCGACGAGTTGTTCACGTAGAGCTTCACCGCCCCGTTCGTCCCCAACGCCACCGTCACCAGGTTCGGGATCGTCACACCCGGCGCCCAGTTCAAGTTCGACGCCTGAGCCGGCCTGGTCGTGAGATCCGGATACGCCGTCAGATAGCCAGGGGCGGAGGTATCGGTCACCGTCACGTTCATCACCACCGCCGAAACCCCCGACACCGGCACCCCGCCATGACCGGCCACCGCCAACACCCGGGTCGCTCCCGGCGCCCACGGCGTGTCGAACGGACCGACCTGAGTAGCGGGCCGCGAATCGAGGACCCGTACGGGCGCCGACGCATGGAAGAACGCGCCCGTGCTCGAGTAGTAGCCGACGACGTCGGCGATGACGTTGGCCGACGAGTTGTTCACGTAGAGCTTCACCGCCCCGTTCGTCCCCAACGCCACCGTCACCAGGTTCGGGATCGTCACACCCGGCGCCCAGTTCAAGTTCGACGCCTGAGCCGGCCTGGTCGTGAGATCCGGATACGCCGTCAGATAGCCAGGGGCGGAGGTATCGGTCACCGTCACGTTCATCACCACCGCCGAAACCCCCGACACCGGCACCCCGCCATGACCGGCCACCGCCAACACCCGGGTCGCTCCCGGCGCCCACGGCGTGTCGAACGGACCGACCTGAGTAGCGGGCCGCGAATCGAGGACCCGCTGCGGCGACCGGGCGTTGTAGAGCGATCCGCTCAGGTCGGTGCCGTCGTCGTAGTAGCCGACGACGTCGGCGATGACGTTGGCCGACGAGTTGTTCACATAGAGCTTCACCGCCCCGTTCGTCCCCAACGCCACCGTCACCAGGTTCGGGATCGTCACACCCGGCGCCCAGTTCAAGTTCGACGCCTGAGCCGGCCTGGTCGTGAGATCCGGATACGCCGTCAGATAGCCAGGGGCGGAGGTATCGGTCACCGTCACGTTCATCACCACCGCCGAAACCCCCGACACCGGCACCCCGCCATGACCGGCCACCGCCAACACCCGGGTCGCTCCCGGCGCCCACGGCGTGTCGAACGGACCGACCTGAGTAGCGGGCCGCGAATCGAGGACCCGCTGCGGCGACTGGGCGTGGAATCGCGAAGCCAGCGTCGGGGTTGCGATGTTCGACGCCGCCGACGGCGGCCCGTCACCCAACGCGTTGTGTGCGACAACCGTGAACGTGTACGCCGTTCCGTTGGTGAGGCCGTTCACCACGCACGCGAGCGGACCCGACGACCACGTGCATGTCTGCCCACCCGGCGAGGCGGTCACCGCGTAGCTGGTGATCGGGGAACCACCATCGGAGGCTGGTGGCAACCACGACACCGTCACCTGACCCTCCCCTGCGACGGCCGTCACCCCGGTCGGTGGGCCCGGAGGACCCGGTGGCGGCGCCGTCCCGACGTTCCCGATGGAGTTCCTGCCGGGGTCCGTGAACCACAGGTTCCCGTCCGGACCTGCCGCGATGCCCTGGGGTTGGCTGATCTTGGGGTCGGGGTAGTCCGACTCCAGCACCCCCGACGGCGTGATCCGCCCGATCGATCCGCTTCCGGGATTCTGGGTGTGGTTGGTGAACCACAGGTTCCCATCCGCACCAGCAGCGATCCCCCAAGGCGCCTGGATGTCGGCGTCCGTGAAGTTGGACACCACCCCGGCCGGCGTGATCCTCCCGATCGAGTCGCTGCCCCAATTGACGAACCACAGGTTCCCGTCCGGACCCGCGGTGATCCCCCTCGAGAAGTTGATACCCGTCCCCGTGAACTTCGACACCACCCCCGCCGGCGTGATCCTCCCGATCGAGTTGTTGAAGGTGTTGGTGAACCACAGGTTCCCATCCGGACCCGCCGTGATCCCCCACGGGAAGCTGATGCCGGTACCGGTGAAGTTCGACACCACCCCCGCCGGCGTCACCCGCCCGATCGAATCGTTCCCCTGGTTGGTGAACCACAGGTTCCCATCCGGACCCGCCGTGATGCCGTACGGATCGCTGATGCCGGTACCGGTGAAGTTCGACACCACCCCCGCCGGCGTCACCCGCCCGATCGAATCGTTCCCCTGGTTGGTGAACCACACGTTCCCATCCGGACCCGCCGTGATCCCCGTCGGGACGCTGATGCCGGTACCGGTGATATTCGACACCACCCCCGCCGGCGTCACCCGCCCGATCGAATCGTTCCCCTGGTTGGTGAACCACACGTTCCCGTCCGGACCCGCCGTGATCCCCGAAGGGTTGCTCAGACCGCGATCGGCGAAGTTCGAGACCACGCCCGCCGGGGTCACCCGCCCGATCGAGCCGTTCCCCTGGTTGGTGAACCACAGGTTCCCATCCGGACCCGCCGTGATCCCCCACGGATAGCTGATGCCGGTACCGGTGAAGTTCGAGACCACCCCCGCCGGGGTGATCCGCCCGATCGAGCCGTTCCCCTGGTTGGTGAACCACAGGTTCCCATCCGGACCCGCCGTGATGCCGTACGGAAGGCTGATGCCGGTACCGGTGAAGTTCGAAACCACCCCCGCCGGGGTGATCCGCCCGATCGAGCTGTTCGGGTTGTTCGCGAACCACAGATTCCCATCGGGACCCGCCGTGATCCCACGAGGGCTATCGACTCCCGTGCCGGTGAAGGTGGACACCACACCTGCCGTCGTGATCCGCCCGATCAGGTCGGTGACGCTGGTGGTGAACCACAGGTTCCCGTCGGGGCCTGCCGTTATGCCTTCCGCGTAGCTGATGCCGATCGTGAAGATGGACAGCACCCCCGCTGGCGTGATCCGCCCGATCGAGTCGGCGTTGGTGAACCAGAGGTTCCCGTCCGAGCCACTCGCGATGGCCCATGGGTGATGGATCCTGGCGTCCCCGAAGTTCGTGACCGCTCCCCCTGGCGTGATCCGCCCGATCGAGTCGTTCCCGTAGTTCGTGAACCACAGGTTCCCGTCCGAACCCGCCGTGATGCCGCGTGGGCCGGCGACACCGGTACCGGTGAACTCGGACGCTGCTCCGGTCGGGGTGATCCGTCCGATCGAGTTGCTGCCGTTGTTGGTGAACCACACGTTCCCGTCCGAGCCGACGGCGACACCCTCCGGAGAGCTGATCGCGGACCCGATGACGGTGACGGTCCCCAACGGCGCCGCTGCTTCGACCGTTACCGCAGAGAGCGAGGCCATCAAGACGACGACACATCCGACCACCGCTGTAGTGCGGACCCGTCGACCCGCTGAGCCGCAGCGCCCCGTCCTGCCCACGATCGAAGCGATGGCTGGTCGCGGAGGATGCCCAGGCTCGCCCATGACCGCTCCTCTCGGTCGATCCCGATATGAGGAGCTTCCTCTCCCTCGGCCACCGACGACAGGGACCTAAGACCAAGGATGCGCTGGGCTCACCCGCGTGAACCGCAGGTCGGGTATGAGCGTCGGAGCGCGATATCTCAGGTGTGTGGGTCTCGGGGCAGCTGAGCCTCCAGAAGAGTACGCCAGAGATCAATGCCACGACCCCGCTGACAATCACGACGTACAGCCCGCCCCGGCTGCTCAGCCATGCGATGCCTCTCAACGCTTCGCCAGCAGCGTCGCGCCAGCGTTTCACCGACGACGGTTCACCTCGATCCGCCAGCTCCAAGCCGAAGCCGACGCCTGGCTGTTCCACTGACAGAGAGGACCTTCGGCCCTATCGGCTCATCTCTCCCCGGCTGGATCGTTGGAAGAGCAGGTTCTCGCGTCGCCAAGAGGGGGCCGAACGCATGGACACTGTCACTTCGGAACGCGCGCCGGACCTTGCGGCCGAGGCAGGCCCGCTCATCGATCTGCGGGGTGTCGAGAAGGTCTACCGCACCGGTCGTCTCGAATATGCCGCGCTGCGCGGCATCGACCTCGCTGTCGAATCCGGCGAGATGGTTTCGATCGTCGGTCCGTCCGGTAGCGGCAAGTCGACGGCGCTCAACCTCATCACCGGCATCGACCGGCCGACCGCGGGCACCGTCTCGGTGGACGGGCACCGACTCGACCAGATGGACGAGGAGCAGCTCGCGGCATGGCGCGGCCGCCGGGTGGGGATCGTCTTCCAGTTCTTCCAGCTGCTGCCGACACTCACCGCGCTCGAGAACACCACCCTGCCACGCGATTTCGCTCGCCTCGGGAGCCCCAAGGAGCGCTCCGCGAAGGCCGCGCGCAACCTCGAGCTGGTCGGGCTGGGCGACAAGCTCGACCACGTACCGGCCGAGCTCTCGGGTGGTGAGCAGCAACGGGTTGCCATCGCTCGTGCGCTCGTGTGCGAGCCCATGCTGCTCGTCGGCGACGAACCCACCGGCAATCTCGACAGCGAAACGGCGGCCGAGATGCTCGAGCTGCTGGTCCGCTTGAACGCCGAGGGGATGACGATCCTCTACGTGACGCACGACCGCGAGCTCGCGGCACGCGCGCCCGGACGGTCTCGATTCGCGACGGTCTCATCGACGATGAGCGTCAGCGATGAGCGCTCTCAGCCGCAAGTCATGGAGGGATCTCCGGCGACGGCCTGCCCGAGCCGCGTTCACCGTCGCGACGATCGCGTTTGCGGTCGCCGGACTCTGGATCTTCGCGATGCCCGTGCTCATGACCGATGCGATGAACCATCGCATCGCGACGGATCGCCTCTACGACGCTCGGCTGACGACGACCGATGTCGTCCTCAGCCCGCAGCAGCTGGCCGAGCTCCGCGCGGTTCCGGGAGTCGTTGCGCTCGACGCCCGCACGATCTACCAGACCAAGATCGTCGCCGGCGACCGGCGCCGCGACGTGCTGCTCGTCGGCGTGCCCGACTGGACTGACCAGCAGGTCGACGTCGTCGTGATCGACAGCGGCAAGGGCGCGGTCGGTGACGAGGTCGTCACCGACCCCATGAACGCCCGGACCGGCCGCTACTCCGGGGGGATCGGTGCCACGGTCGAGGTCGAAGACCCGGCGGGCCAAGCGCGCCCGTTCACCGTGTCCGGCCGCGGAGACACGCTGGTGTTCAGCCAAGTGGTCCCCCAGGAGAGCGCGGTGCTCTACGCGCCGCAGACGACGGTGAACAGCCTGGCCCACGACTCGGGCATCAACACGATAGAGCTCCGTGTCCTCGATCCCCGGGACGCGAACAGCGTCGCCGAGGCAGTCCGGGCGCAACTGCTCGAGGTGCAGCCGAGCGTGACCTTCCCTGATCTCGCGGATGTTCGCAAAGCCGGCGTATGGCCGGGTCAGGAGATCTTCAACAACTTCGCGACCCTGCTCTACATCGGAGCCGCACTCGCGCTGATCGCGGCGCTCGTGCTGATCTCGAACACGATGAGGACACTGGTCGCCGAGCAACGACGTGAGATCGCGATCATGAAGTCGATCGGGGGGCGTCGCCGGCAGATCCGACGGTCGTTCCTTCGCACCGCGGTCACGTTGGGTGTGGCCGGCACCCTGTGCGGGATCGCGCTCGGGATCCCGTTCGCCAACGTGGTCCTGGGGTTCATCGGCAACCGCTTCTTCGGCGTGACGCCCCAGTGGGGAGTGCCCACGAGCGCGGTCGTCGTGAGCGTCGCCGTCGGAGTCGGTGTCACGTTGCTCGCGTCGCTTCCCGCGCTGCGAGCTGCGGCGCGCACGTCGGTGCGCGCCGGCTTCGAGTCCGAGGTCGGCGGCACCAACCCCGGGCTGATCGATCGCACGCTTCGGCGGCTCCGGATGCCGCGTGCCGAACAGATCGGCTTGCGCAGTGTCACGCGCCGCCGAACTCGCACGTACGCAACCGTGCTTCAGGTCACGCTGGCGGTGAGCGTCGCGCTCGGGTTCCTCGCCTTGGGTGTGACCATCGGCAAGGAGACCGCCAGGGTCTGGGACTCGATGAGCTGGGACATCATCGTGAAGCAGCGGGCCAACGTCGCGCTCGATGGCTCTGCCGCCAGCTTGATCTCCACGACGGCGGGAGTCAGGAAAGCACAACCGATCCTCTACAACCTGCTGAAGGTCGACGGCGGCCAATACGAGGCATGGGGACTTCCGCCCGATACCACGATGTACTCGCCCGGGATCGTCGACGGACGGTGGTTGGACCCCTCCGACGAGACAGAGCTGCGGAAGGTCGTGGTGATCGGGCGGGCGTTGGCGAACACGACCGGCGCGCACGTCGGCGACAACTTGACCGTCGACACTGCGCGCGGCCCAGCGCAGCTCGAGGTCGTGGGGATCGACAGTCGGCTGATGAACAACGGCACGACCCTCTACCTCCCGCTCGCGACGTTCCAGCAGCTGCTCGGACGATCCGACACGAACGCCTACTGGGTCGTCTCGACAGACCAGCAGGAGGCGGCGATCGACCGGCTCGCGACCACAGAGGAAGCACAGCTCACCGCCGCCGGATATCCGGTCGGAACGGAGATTCGCTACGTCGAACGGGCCGCGAACCTCGATGGCAACCGGGTGCTCGTCGCGGTGCTCGCAGCGATCGGCATTCCGATCGTGTTCATCAGCATGATCGGCCTCCTCAACGCGATGACGATGAACGTGATCGAGCGCACTCGCGAGGTCGGCATCCTGCGCTGCATCGGTGCATCATCCCGCGACGTGCGTCGGGTCTTCCGCTCAGAGGCCCTCGCCGTCGCGTTCATGGGCGCAGTGCTCGCCATCCCCGGCGGCTGGCTCCTGGGGGCGCTTCTCTCGTGGATGGTGACCGAGCTCTTCCACTACGGAGCGGTGCCCTACGCGTTCCCCCGCTCGCCGCGCTGCTCGCGGTCGTCGCGACCCTCGCGCTGGCGTGGCTCGTCGTCATCGTGCCGTTGCGGCGCGCGTCGCACCTCAAGCCCGGCAGCGCGTTGCGCTACGAGTGACCGCTCGAGGACACCGTTCGTCATCCCCGCGCCCCGGCATGCGACCTTTCCTTGCTCCTTGCCGTGGAACCGACGGACGAGTATGGCGGAGGGTCCAGGAACCGTCCGACGCTGGAGGGATGGGGTGGTGACCCGCCGGAGAATCTCACCCTGGACAGCCTGGGCCGGAAGGGAGGACGCTTGTCCCTGGAGGGCTCTCTTCAGGAGAGGCTCAGGGGGCGAGATGCAATGATTCGACACAGGATCGTGTTCCTGTCCGTGGTGGTCGCGCTCGTCCTGGCGACGACCCCCGTGTCTGCCGGCGCCGCCGAGAGTGCCGGCGCCGGCCTGTGGCCGAGCGACTACGCGGCCGCGCCGACGAATTGCGGCTCCTTCAGCCGCGATGCGAACAACTTCTGCAACACCGGCAACGGCGGAGACGGCGGCGCGGCCGTCGAGTTGGGGGTGAAGTTCACCACATCGAAGCCTGTCCTGGCCGCGGGCGTGCGGATCTATCGCATCGACGCCGGCTCGGTCACCGGCTCGCTGTGGTCGTCGGACGGCACACTCCTGGCGACCGGTCAGTTCGCCGGAGCCGCGACGCATGGATGGCAGGACCTCGTCTTCACCCAGCCGGTCTCGATCGGGCCCGGGACGACCTACATCGCCTCGTACCACGCGCCCGACGCCGAATACGCCTTCGAGTACGACTTCTTCACGAACAGCGCCCTGACGGTTGGTCCCATCACCGCGCTGCAGTCCGTCGAGGGAGACCGCAACGGCGTCTACTGCTACCTGGGTGAGTCCTGCAACCTCTTCCCCACGAACAGCTACCGGAACCTGAACTACTGGGTCACGCCGCTCTGGGCCTACGCCTTCAACGGCTTCTTCCAGCCGGTGGACAACGGAGTGTGGAACAGCGCGAAGGCCGGAAGTGCCATCCCCGTGAAGTTCAGCCTGGGTGGAGACCTGGGTCTGAACGTCCTGAGCTCGGGCTCTCCGACGGCCGCGCAGATCGCGTGTCCGGGGTCTACCGTGCCTGTCGACGCCATCGAGGAGACCGCGACCGCGAGTGCCAGCGGCCTGACCTTTGACGCCACCGCCGGTCAGTACACCTACGCCTGGAAGACCAACAAGGCGTGGGCCGGGAAGTGCTTCCATTTCGAGTTGGGGCTCAACGACGGCACCTCTCACGGGTTCGATGTCAAGTTCCCCATGTGACCGCCGATCGCTGTGACTGAAGGTGGAGGTGTGGCTTCGCGAGCGGACCCGGTTCCGTGGTGGTGCCGATGGTGGTCACCGGAGAGCTCGACACCAGCGGCTCACGCCGCGTTGGCGGTCAGGAACGATGTCAGCTCGCGATCGTAGGCGTCGGGATCGGTGTTCCACGCGGTGAGATGCGTGGCGCCCTCGACCTCGACCAACGTGACCAGATCGGGCCGCGCCCGGGCGAGCTCCCGGCTGGTGGCGATGGGCACGTCGTCGTCCTTGGTGCCGTGGAACACGAGCACGGGCACGTGCAGCCGGTCGACCGACGTCAGGTAGTCGAGGTCGGACCAGTCCAGGTCGAAGCGCCACCCGGCCATCCATTCCGCAGTCGCGGTCAGCGTGGGGGGCACCGGCAGGCCGATCAGCGGGATCGACGTGTGCGCGGCCTGGAAGTCGACCGTCCGCCGGAAGTCCAGCATCGGGGCATCGAGGACCACGGCCCGTACGGCACCGGCCGATGCCGACCGCTCGAGGAAGCTCATCACGACCCCGCCACCCATGCTCGGGCCGATCAACACCACGTCCGATGCCCCGTGACCCGTGGCGTAGTCGACCGCTGCCTCGAGATCGGTCCATTCCGTCGACCCGTAGCGGAACATGCCCGAGGGATCGGGTGGGGCCCCGGGATCGTTCCTCAGGCTGACGAGCAGCACCGGGTGACCGAGGGCGCGCACCGTCGGGAGCAGTCGAGCGAGGTCGAGCCGGTCGGGGGTGTTCCCGTGCAGCATGAGCACCCAGGTGGAACTGCTTCCGTGGAAGAACCACGACTCGTAGTCGCCCAGCGGTCCAGGCACCTGGACGACCTCGGGCTCGACACCGAGGACGGCCGACGGGTCGTCGGGGAAGGCTCGTTCCTGCACGTCGACCAACGTGCCAGCCATGGGCGCCGAACCGCTCACCACCTCGAACGAGCGGGCGACCCGTCCAGGCTGATCGTCCACGATCTCGCGCACGATCCCGTAGCCGTCGGGCCAAGCGACGCCCCACACTCCCGGCCGGCGCACCTTCGAACTCCCGCTCGGGTCGAGGGTGATCTGGGTGGCGTCGGCGGCCAGGACCTGGACGCCGTAGTGGACGACCAACTCGGCCCGCCGGTTCGCGGCGTCGAGCGCGTCGTCGTGCAGGACGTTCGAGAAGTACCAACCGCCCGCGAGGTGGAACACGCCGACCAGCAACGCGACCGCGGTGACGACCACCACGGTGCGCTTCACCCAGCGGTGCTTGAACAGCGACATGACCCAAGTCCTCCTCGATCTCGACCTCATCATCGACGTGGGTCGGGGTCACCGCCAGGGTCCGAGGACATCTGGTCGGGTGGTGCTCGCACCTCGTCTGCCCGCTTGGTAGAGGCTGCGTCAACAGGCCTGATCGTCACGGGCGATCAGATCGGGTGGCACAGGAAGTAGTGCTGGATGATCGGCTCCTCCGGCGAGTGCAGCGCAATCTCAGCTCGACGCGGCGTACTGAACCCGGGTCCCTCGGACTGAAGGCTCGGGCTGACGCTGCGCGTCAGGCCCGGCCTTCAGAAACCTCGTCGGCTCAGCCGCCGTGGCCGGGGAGCACCCGATAGGCGTCGTAGATGCTGTCGATCTGCTTGATCTGCGAGATGAGGGCGTCGAGGTGGCCGGGGTCGCCCAACTCGAAGTCGAAGCGCATCTTGGAGATGCGATCGGAGCCGGTGCCGGTGTTGCAGGCGATGATGTTCACGTGGGCGTCGGCGAGCGCCGCGCTGACGTCCCGCAGCAGCCGGGACCGGTCGAGCGCCTTGACCTCGATGGAGGCGACGAACAGGCCGGTGCGGTCCTCGTCCCATTCGACGTCGATGAGCCGGTCGCTCTGCCCCATCGAGAGCGACACCGCGTTGGCGCAGTCGGCCCGGTGCACCGAGACCCCGCGGCCGCGGGTCACGAAGCCCATGATCTCGTCGCCGGGGACGGGGGTGCAGCAGCGCGAGAGGCGCACCATGACGTCGTCGAGGCCCTCGACGTGGACGCCCGAGTTGGTCGCGCCCGACCGGCGCTGGCCGCGTGACGGCTCGCGCACCGTGATCGGGAGCTGCTCCTCACGGGTGGGGTCGACGTCCTGCAGGTGCTTGCGCACGCGTTCGGCCACCGACTTGGCCGACACGTGGTTCTCGCCGATGGCGGCGTAGAGCGCATCGAGATCGAGGTAGTTGAGCGCCGCCGCGACCTCGCCGAGCGTCCCCGCCTGCTGGATCTTCTGCACCGGCAGGCCCTCTCGGCGCATGGCCTTGATGAGCTCATCGGCGCCGTTGCCCCGGGCGTCCTCACGGCGCTCGCGCGACTGCCACTGGCGGATCTTGTTGGCGGCCCGGTGCGTGACGACGAACTTGAGCCAGTCCTGCGACGGACCGGCGCCCTCGACCTTGGACGTGAAGATCTCGACCGAGTCGCCGGAGGTGAGGGTGGAATCGAGCGGCACGAGCTTGCCGTTGACCCGGGCCCCGATGCAGGCGTGCCCGACCTCGGTGTGGATCGAGTAGGCGAAGTCGACCGGGGTGGCCCCGACCGGCAGCGTGACGACCCGGCCCTTGGGCGTGAAGACGAACACCTCGTCCTGGTCGAGGTCGATCTTGAGGTTGGCCATGAACTGGCCGGGGTCGCTGGTCTCCTGCTGCCAGTCGACGATGCGGTTGAGCCAGGCCAGGTCGGCGCTGGAGGTGGCGTCGTCCTTGTAGTTCCAGTGGGCGGCCACGCCGTGCTCGGCCCGGCTGTGCATCTCCTCGGTGCGGATCTGCACCTCGAGGGGCTTGCCCTGCGGCCCGATCACCGTGGTGTGCAGCGACTGGTAGAGGTTGAACTTGGGCATGGCGACGTAGTCCTTGAAGCGCCCCTGCACCGGCTTCCAGGTGGCGTGGATCGAGCCCAGCGCGGCGTAGCAGTCCTTCACCGTGGGGACGACGACCCGGATGCCGACCAGGTCGAAGATGTCGTCGAACTCCTTGCCCTTGACGACCATCTTCTCGTAGATGCTCCAGAGGTGCTTCGGGACGACCGGTGACGTCGGCGTCGATCCGCAGCTCCTTCAGCCGCTCGCGCACGTCCTCGAGCACCTGGGTCAGGTAGATCTCGCGCTCGGGTGACCGGGTGGCGACCATGTGGTCGATCTCGGCGTAGCGCTTCGGGTGCAGGGCGGCGAAGCAGAGGTCCTCGAGCTGCTGCTTCATGTCCTGCATGCCCAGCCGGTGGGCCAGCGGGGCGTAGATGTCGAGCGTCTCCTGGGCGGTGCGCTCCTGCTTCCAGGCCGGCATGGCCGCGACCGTGCGCATGTTGTGCAGCCGGTCGGACAGCTTGATGATCAGCACCCGCAGGTCCTTGGCCATGGCCACGAGCATCTTGCGCACCGTGGCGGCCTGCTGGGCCTCCTTCGAGTCGAACTTGAGGCGATCGAGCTTGGTGACGCCGTCGACGATGGCGGCCACGTCGGGACCGAACCGGTCGGTGAGGTCGGCGAGGGTGACCCCGGTGTCCTCGACCGCGTCGTGCAGCAGGGCGGCGGAGATGGTGACGTCGTCGAGCCCGAGCTCGGCCACGATCTTGGCCACCGCCACCGGATGGGTCACGTAGGGCTCGCCCGACTTGCGGGTCTGGCCCTGGTGGGCGTCGCGGGCGAGCTCGTAGGCCTGGGTGATCATGGTCGTCGGCTCTTTGGGGTGGTGCTCCCGGAACGCGTCGATGAGCGGCGCGATCTCGAGCGACGGCGGGGCGCTGTGCCGGCGCCAGGGCAGGACCCGATCGACGGTTGCCACTTCCGGGGGGTGCTCCTCTCGCTCGAGGTCGAGCCCCCATTGTGCCCTAGGCGTAGGTGAGCAGCGACACCACGTCGTAGTCGTCGAGCTGCGCCCGCGCCCCCGAGGAAGGCCAGCTCGATCAGGAACCCGAACCCGACGACCTCGCCGCCGAGGCGCTCGACCAGCCGGGCCGTGGCCGCCGCGGTGCCGCCGGTGGCCAGCACGTCGTCGACGATCAGCACCCGCTCACCGGCGTGGACGGCGTCGCGGTGCATCTCGAGCAGGTCGGTGCCGTACTCGAGGACGTACTCCTCGCGCTCGATCTCCCACGGGCAGCTTGCCGGCCTTGCGCACCGGGACGAAGCCGGCCCCGAGGCGGTAGGCGACCGGCGCGGCGAAGATGAAGCCACGGGCCTCGACGCCGAGAACGCGGTCGACCTTGGCGGTGATGAAGGCTCCGGCGAGGGCATCGACCGTGCCGGCGAAGGCCACCGGGTCGTTCAGCAGCGGGGTGATGTCCTTGAACGTGACCCCGGGCTTGGGGAAGTCGGGGATGTCGCGGATCGACGACCGCAGCTGAGCCTCGAACGAGACGTGACCTCCGTGGAGCCCGCCCCAGGGCCGCTCGGTCAACGCTTCTTGCCCTTCTTCCGCGGGCGCGGCGGGATGGCGCCGGGCGGCGCGACCGGGGCCCGCGTGGCGGTCGAGCGCGCCGGCGGAGGTGGAGCCCGATCCGGTGGGCGACGAGGTCGGCGCCATCTCCGTCTCGGAGTCGCCGTCGGCGTCGGCCGAGATCTCCGACGCCACCGCGAGGTCGTAGTCGGCCCGGGCCTCGGAACGGCTCGCCTTCGACCCACCCGTCACCCGACCGGTGGCCAGGCGCTCGGCCAGGGCCCGGTTGCGTGGCTCACGCTCCTTGAGCCACACCACGATCGGCGCGGCCACGAAGATCGACGAGTAGGCGCCGGAGATCATGCCGACGAGCAGGGCGATGGCGAACTCCTCGAGGGTGACCGCGCCCGAGGATGCCGGCGCCGACCACCAGCATCGAGATGACCGGCAGGATGGCGACGACCGAGGTGTTCACCGAGCGCAGCAGCACCTGGTTCATCGAGAGCGAGCTCAGCTCGGTGTAGGTCACCCGGGTGGCCAGCGCCGGGCGGGCCTGGTTCTCCTTCACCTTGTCGAACACGACGATGGTGTCGTAGATCGAGTAGCCGAGGATGGTCAGGAAGGCGATCACCGTCGGCGGCGTCACCTCGAGTTGGAACAGCGAGTAGACGCCGACGCTGATGACCACGTCGTGCACCATGGCGAGCACGGCGCCGACCGCCATCTTCCACTCGAGGCGGATCGACAGGTAGAGCAGGATGGCGGCGAGGAACACCACGAGGGCGCGCTCGGCGGACTTGGTGATCTCCTTGCCCCACGACGGGCCGACCGTGCTGACCGTGACCTCGGACGGGTCGGTCCGGGCCAGGTCGGCCAGCACCTGACGGACCTCCGCCTGCTTGCCGTCGGACGCGGCCGACCCCTGCACCCGAAGGGTGTCGGTGCCGACGATCTGGATCTTGGCCTGGCCCTCGCCGACGCTGTCGAGCGCGGAGCGGGCCTCGGACACCGAGACGCCGGGCGCCTTGACCTCCCACGACACGCCGCCCTCGAAGTCGATGCCGAGGTTGAGGCCGCGGGTGAACAGCGAGACGATGCTGATCACGATGAGGACGGCGGACAGGATCAGGCCGCGCCGCCACCACTTCACGAAGTTGATGTCGTTCTCGCCCCGGTAGAGGCGACCGATGGCGCTCATCAGCTGGACCTCCCGGCACCGACGGTGGCTCGGCCGGTGATCGCCGGCGCCTCGACCGGCCCGTCGGGCAGCCCGAACTGGCCGGGATGCTCCTGGCATCGCTGCGAGTTCGTGGCCCAGCGCACGACCGGGCGCATGTAGCAGTACGACGTGATCAGGTCGAGGATCGTGGAGAGCCCGAGGAAGAAGGCGAAGCCCCGCACGGCTCCGACCGTGAGGAACCAGAGCAGGGCGGCGCCGATGACCGATGCCCCGTCGGCCGCCAGGATGGTGCTCCACGCCGAGGCGAACGACTTGTCGACCGCGGCACGGATGCTGCGACCGGAGCGCACGTCTTCCTTCATGTGCTCGTAGTAGACGACGTTCGAGTCGAGCGACACGCCGATCGACACGATGATGCCGGTGATGCCGGCCAGGGTGAGGGCCAACCCCCACTGGGCCCCCAGGAAGCAGAGGATCGCCCAGAGGATCGAGCCCTCGATGAGGAGCTTCACCATGGCCAGCACGCCGAGCAGCCGGTAGAAGAAGATCATGTAGAGCCCGACCAGGACGAAGCCGACGAGGCCGGCGACCAGGCCGGCGTGCAGGGCGTCACGGCCGAGGGTGGCCGAGACGATCTCGCTGGTCTGGGGCACGAGCACCACGGGGAGGGCGCCGTAGTTCAGGGCGGTGGCGATGTCCTTGGCCTCGGACTCCTTGTAGCTGCCCGAGATGGTGATCTGGTCGCGCTGGAAGCTGGCCACCTTGATGGTCGGCGCGGTGAGCACCTTGTTGTCGAGCACCACCGCGATCTGCCCGGTGGGGCAGGTTTGCGACGGCGGGTTGCACTGCGCCGCGGCGGCGTTGAACTTGTCGATGCCGTCGGCGCCGTCCTTGAAGACCGGACGGATCTCCCACTGGCCCTTCTGGTCGAGACCGGCCGTGGCCGATTCGATCGACGTGCCCGGGACCGCCACCGGCCCGAGCTGGTAGACGGCGGTGATCTCGCCGGTCTTGCGATCGACCTCGGGGACGACGACGGTCTGGGTCTTGCCCTCGTCGCTGTTGAGCACGTCCTCGGAGGTGAGCGGCGGCGTCGACGACTGGGCCGCGGCCGCCGCATCGACCGTGGTGGTGGTCGACGCGTTCGGATCGAGCGAGGTGGTCGAGGCGTTCGGGTCGACCGTGGTGCTGGAGGTCTCCGAGACCGACGGGCTGGTCTGGGCGCCGAGCGCGCTCTCGCCTTCGACCAGGCCCATGCTCGCCTGGCTGGTGGAGGTCGAACCGGCCGTGGTGGTGGTGCTGGCCGCCGGGTCGACGGCGCTCGACGTCGTGTCGGTCGAACCGGTCGAGCCGTCGGCCGCGGTCGTGTCGGTGCTGTCGCTCGAGCCCGAGGCCGAGGCGTTGGTGGGTGGCGGGTAGACCGCCAGCACGGGGCGGAACTGCAGCTCGGCGGTCTGGCCCACCAGCTTGAGGGCCCGGTCCTTGTCCTTCACACCCGGGATCTGCACGAGGACGTTGTTGCCCTGGCGGGTGATCTCCGGCTCGGCCACGCCGAGCGCGTCGATGCGCTTGCGGATGATCTTGATGGCCTGTCGAGGGTCTCGGTGGCGACGTTCGCGTCCCGGGGCTGCAGCACCACCGACACGCCGCCCTGCAGGTCGAGCCCGAGCAGCGGCCGGTCGCCGGAGACCACGGTGTAGAGCAGTGCCGGTGAGCGCCACGATGACGATGAGGATGAGGGGCCCGAAGCCCTTCCGCTTGCGTTTGCGGGCCATGGGTCAGTCCTCGGTCCGGTCGATCTGGGTGTGGTTGAGGTCGGACGGCTCGTCCGCCGAGCCGTCGTCCGGGCGAGGCTCGATCTTGGAACCGACCGCCCGCTTGGCCATCCTCACGGTAACCGAGGGAGCGATCTCGACCCACACGTCGTCGTCGCCCAGGGCGGTGATGGTGCCGTAGATGCCGGCGCCGGTCATGACCTCGTCGCCGACCTGGAGCGAGGCCACGAGGGCGTTGTGCCGCCTGACCTCGCGCTGGCGCGGGACGATCAGCACCACCCACAGGAGGGCCATCAGGATGAAGATGAATACGGCGCCCATGGGATCTCGACGACTGGCGAACGGAGCGACGGCAGGTTAGTCGAGGGTCAGGCGCAGACAAGACCGCCCCGCCTACCGGACCGTCGATCCGATCGAGTCGGCGCTCAGGTCCAGATCGCCCACATCCGGGCTCGGAGCTGCGTCGAAGGTGCCGGCGGCGATGGCCACACGGGCCTGGCGCATCAGCTCGAGGCACCAGTGCACGTTGTGGATGCGTGAGCAGGCGGGCGGCGGTGGGCTCCTGCACCCGCAGCAGGTGGCGCAGGTAGGCGCGCGACCAGCGAGCGCACACCGGCGCAGGTGCAGTTCGGGTCGAGGGGGCCGGGGCTGCGCTCGTGCTCGGCGTTGCGCAGGCTCAGCCGACCCGGCGTCGGTGAGGATGGTGCCGTGGCGGGCGTAGCGGGTGGGCAGCACGCAGTCGAACATGTCGACGCCGCGGGCGATGCCCTCGACGAAGCCGATCGGGTCGCCCACGCCCATGAGGTAGCGCGGCAGGTCGACCGGGCAGGACGGCGGTCACCACGTCGAGCGCCGGGAGCATCTGGTCGCGGGGCTCCCCCACGGACAGCCCGCCGATGCCGTAGCCGTCGAAGCCGATCTCGACGGTCCGCTCGGCGCTCTCGGTGACGCAGGTCGAGGTCGACGCCGCCCTGCACGATGCCGAACTGGGCCTGCGACCGCTGCGCGTCGGTGGTGCCCGGGTCGCGGCCGGCCAGGAACGCAGCCCGGCCCCTTCGGGCCCAGAGCGCGGTGCGTTCGACCGCGGTCCGCACGACCGGCTCGGTCGCCGGCAGCGCCGGGCACACGTCGAGCACCATCTGGATGTCGGCGCCGAGCAGCCGCTGGATGTCGGCCGCCGACTCCGGCGTGAGGTGGTGGCGTGCTGCCGTCGTAGGTCGACGCGGAAGACGGCGCCCTCGTCGCTGACCTTCGGCTCGAGCGAGAAGATCTGGTAGCCGCCGGAGTCGGTGAGCACGTGGGCCGGCCAGGCCATGAAGCCGTGCAGGTCGCCGAGCTCCGCGATCAGCCCGGCGCCCGGCCGCAGCATCAGGTGGTAGGTGTTGCCGAGCATGATCTCGGCGCCGAGGTCCTCCAGGTCGGCCGACGACAGCGTCCGCACCGACGCTCTGGTGCCGACCGGCATGAACACGGGTGTCTCGAAGCAGCCCCGGGGCGTGCGCACCCGGCCGGCCCGGGCCCGACCGTCGGTGGCGTCGATCTCGATCTCGACGACCCGGTCGCCGGTGACCCGCCCGACGGTCACGCGAGGTGCCAACGGTCGTGGCGGGTGAGCAGCATGGCGTCGCCGAAGGAGAGGAACCGGTAGTCCCCGGCCAGCGCCTGGGCGTAGAGCCCCCGCCACCGGTGGCCGGCGAAGGCGTCGATCATCACCAGCAGCGACGAGCGGGGCAGGTGGAAGTTGGTCATCAGCCGGTCGACGACCTGGAACTCGAACCCGTCGTGGATGAACAGCTCGGTGTGTCCCTCGAGGTGACCGGTGAGCGCCGCGCTCTCGAGCGCCCGCACCACCGTGGTGCCGATGGCGACGACCCGACCACCCCGCTCGCGGGTCTCGAGGCAGGCATCGAACGTCGAGGCGGGGCACCCGGTAGCGCTCGCGGTGCATCTGGTGGTCCTCGACCTTGTCGACCTCGATCGGGCGGAACGTGCCCAACCCCACGACCAGCCCGACCTCGGCCACCTGCACGCCCTCGTCGACGAGCCGGTCGAGCAGCGCATGGGTCAGGTGCAGGCCGGCGGTCGGAGCGGCGGAGGACTCGGGCTCCGAGTGGCGCGAGTAGACGGTCTGGTAGCGCTCCTGGTCCGCCAGCGGCTCGTGGATGTAGGGCGGCAGGGGCATCTCGCCGGCCGCCTCGATGCCCTCGAGCAGGTCGGTGTCGCGGTGGTTGGCCAGCTCGACGAGGCGGATGCCGTCGCCGACGGCCTCGCCCACCGTGACCGAGAGGATCCCCGCGCCGGCCGGGTGGTGCAGGATGGTGCCCGGAGGGACTCGCCGGCCGGGGCGCACGAGCGCCTCCCAGGTGGTCGGGCCGCGCTGTTCGAGCAGCAGCACCTCGACCGCGCCGCCGGTGGGCTTCACCAGACGCAGCCGGGCCGGCAGCACCCTGGTGCGATTGACCACGACGAGGTCTCCGGCGTCGAGCAGGTCCGGCAGGTCGCGCACGTGGCGGTGGTCGGCGCCGGTGAGGGTGTCGACCAGCAGGCGGGCGGCGTCGCGTGGCTCGACCGGCTGCTGGGCGATGCGCGCCTCGGGCAGGTCGTAGTCGAACTCGGCGGTGTCCACGGCGGCCCACGTTAGAGCGGGCCGCCGCGGCCCCGTCCGGCGATGTCAGGCCGGGGCCACCCGGCTCGGATGCGAGCCCGCTACCAGAGACCGAAGGGGAGGACGACGACCGCGGCGTACCCGGTGGCCCGGCCGAGGCTGGCCGTGAAGGCGCCGGCACCGTAGCGACCGGCGGTCACGAGGCCGGTGGAGCTGATCGAGGCACCGCAGCCGAAGACGGTGCTCCACCGGACCAGGCGGGTGACGGTCAGCTGCGAGCCGTCGGTGAGCCGGGCGGTCGCGGACAGCTGCTTGGTCTGGTTCGGCCCGAGCACCGAGAACGTCGGGTTCACCACGAGGTACGAGACCGACGCCAGCACCGTGACGGTGGTCTGGCCGCTGAGGCCGTCGATGGTGGCGCTGACGGTGGTGGATCCGGTGCCGGTGGCCGAGAACACGCCGCCCGGCGAGACCGAGCCGACCGCGGGGTTCGAGCTCGACCAGGTCGCGGTCGAGGTGACGTCCTTGGTCGTGCCGTCGCTGAAGGTCTCGGTGGCGCTCAGCGGCTGGGACGTGCCCTTCGGCATCGAGCCCTGCACGGAGCTGACCGTCACGCTCACCGGCTGGGGCTGGGAGCTGAAGACCAGGTCGACCCAGTAGTTGTTGCCGTTGAACGACCCCGTGGGGAACGTCGGCGTCGCGCTGTAGGCGAACAGCCCGTTCGGCACCGCCGAGCTGCCGCCGGGGGCGGTCAGCGGGGCGTTGGTGTAGCTGTGATCGCTGAAGTAGCCCGGGTCGACCGAGTAGTGGCCGGTGTTGGTGTGGTAGCTGGCGATGTACGTGGTGCCGGCCACCACCGCCACGGGGGTCGAGAAGGCGACCTGCTGCCAGCCGGTGGCGGACTCGGCGGCGAAGGTGGCCCGGGCGAGCAGCGTGCCGTCGCTGCTCCACAGGCTGCCGATGTGCTCGCCGGTGTTGCCCGCTCCCTTGAAGAAGCGGACGGCGGTGACGTAGCCGTTGGTGCTCGAGCTGAACTGCACGCCGAGCTCGACCGCCTGGGTATCGGCGAAGTCGGAGATGAACGGGGTGGTGGCGTTGGACCACAGCGAGCAGGGGCACGTGGCGTCGGCGCCGGCGGGCGAGACGCCGATGGCCTCGAGCGCGACCAGGGGCACCAGGCTCATCAGCACCGCGAGCAGCACGGTCACCGCGACCGAGCGCGCCCGCGCGCCTCGCGCCCGGGTGGAGCTCCTCGTCACGAGGCGGCCTGCGTGGTCCAAGCGGGATGGTTCGGTCATCGGTGCTCCCAGGTCTCGCCGCACGGCGGAGCCGCGGGCGAGCCCCCACGGCAGCGATGGCCATCTTGAGGACCACGTTTGACGTCTGGCTGATCTTCCGCTGAAGCTTGGCTGAAATCGCGCGGTGGGTGACGGCGCCACCGCAGCGTCAGTGGTGGAACGCCGCCGTCGGCAGGGGCAGCCGGCCTCAGCCGAAGAGGTTCGGCGGCTCCTCGGCTGCGGCCATGGTGGCGCTGGGCGGGGCCACCAGGCCGAGGTGCGCCCACGCCGCCGGGGTGACCACGCGTCCCCGGGGGGTGCGCATGAGCAGGCCCTGCTGGATCAGGAACGGCTCGTAGACGTCCTCGACCGTCTCGGTGGGCTCGCTCACGCTGATGGCCAGCGTCGACAGCCCGACCGGTCCCCCGCCGAACCGCTCGCAGATGGCCCAGAGGATGGCCCGGTCGATCTTGTCGAGGCCGAGGTCGTCGACACCGAACACGGCCAGGCCGTCGTGCGCGGTGACCTGGTCGATGGTGCCGTCGCCCGCGCACCTCGGCGTAGTCGCGCACCCGGCGCAGCAGGCGGTTGGCGATGCGGGGCGTGCCCCGGGCCCGGCGGGCGATCTCGGCCGCGCCCGACGGATCGACGGTGACACCGAGGATGCCGGCGGCCCGCACGACGATGCTCTCGAGGTCGACCGGCGGAGTAGTAGTCGAGCCGGGCGACCAGGCCGAAGCGGTCGCGCAGCGGGCCGGTGATGAGGCCGGTGCGGGTGGTGGCGCCGACGAGGGTGAACCGGGGCAGGTCGAGCCGGATGGATCGGGCCGCCGGGCCCTTGCCCAGCACGATGTCGAGCTGGAAGTCCTCCATGGCCGGGTAGAGGACCTCCTCGACGGCCCGCGAGAGGCGGTGGATCTCGTCGATGAACAGCACGTCGCCCTCGTCGAGGCGGGTGAGGATGGCAGCCAGGTCGCCGGCGCGCTCGAGCGCGGGGCCCGAGGTGATCTGCAGGCCGACCTGCATCTCGGTGGCGACGATGCCGGCCAGGGTGGTCTTGCCCAGGCCGGGCGGCCCGGCGAACAGCAGGTGGTCGGCGGCCTGGCTGCGCCGGCGGGCGGCCTCGAGGATGATCCCGAGGTGCTCCTTGAGCTCGGCCTGGCCGACGAACTCGTCGAGCGAGTGGGGCCGCAGCCCGCCCTCGTCGTAGAGGCCCGAGCCGGCGTCGGCCGCCTCGGTGACCTCGATGCGCCGGGCCAGGTCCTCGGGGATCGGGTCGGGGCTGAGCAGCTCGTCGCGCACCTCGGCCTCCCTCAGCCCACCGCGAGCCGCTGCAGGGCGGTCTTCAGCAGCTCGGACACGTTGCCGTCGTCGGGCAGGTCACGGACGACCGCGGCCACCTCGTCGGGCTGGTAGCCGAGGTTGGACAGGGCGTCGCGGACGTCGGACCGCACCGAGGCCGGGCCGACCCGGGTGGGCACGCGGCCAGAGGGCGATTCGAGCACGGGGACGCTGAGCCGGGACTTGAGCTCGATGAGCAGCCGGGCCGCCGTCTTCTTGCCCACGCCGGGCACGAGGCAGAGGGCATCGACGTCGTCGTCGGCCACGACGATGGCCAGCGCCGACGGACCGTGCACCGACAGGATGGCCAGCGCCAGACCGGGGCCCACACCGTGCGCCCCGAGCAGGGCCTCGAAGCAGTCGCGCTCGTCGCGGGTGAGGAAGCCGTAGAGGGTCTGGGCGTCCTCGCGGAGGTGGTGGTGGACGTGGACGAACACCTCGGAGCCGGGATCGCCCAGCTCGACCACCGTGGTGGGCGTGACCGTGACCCGGTAGCCGATCCCACCGACCTCGATCAGCACCTCGCCGGTGCCCCAGCGGTCGAGCAGGGTGCCGCGCAGGGAGCCGATCATCGGACGGGCCCGGCGTGAGGAGCGCGGCGATCGTCGGCCGCGGCAGTGGCTCGCACCATCGGCAGCCGAGCCAGGTGGCACAGGGCCAGCGCGGCGGCGTCGGCCGCGTCGGCCGGCTTGGGGAGCTCGGCCAGGCCGAGCAGCGTCTGGACCATCAGCTGCACCTGCTCCTTCGTGGCGGCGCCGTAGCCGACGACCGCCTGCTTGACCTCGTTCGGGGAGTACTGCTCGACCACGCAGCCGCGGGCCGCAGCCTCGGCCATGGCCACACCGCTGGCCTGGCCGACCGACATGGCGGTGCGGACGTTGACCTGGAACAGCACCCGCTCGACGGCCAGGGCCGCCGGCTGGAACTCGTCGAACAGCGCGCGCAGCTCTCGCTGCAGCTCGGCCAGCCGCTCCGGCACCGGATCGGTCGGTGAGGTGCGCACCACGCCGAGGGCGACGGCCCGGGGCCGCTCGCCGGCGCGCTGCTCGAGCACGCTGTAGCCGCACCGGGTGAGGCCGGGATCGAGGCCGAGGACGAACACCCGTACGAATGTAGTGCCGGCCCGTGCACCGCGGGTGGATCCACCGCACCCCCGGCCGCGCCTGGGTCGAACGACCCTTCGTCGACCGCGATGCCATCTGTGGCAGCGATCGGGTGCGAAGTTCCGGTGTCGGCCAGGCTTGAGCCCGGCCCCCACATGCCGATGAGGTACCCGTGATCCCTCCCCAGCCAGCCTCCCCCGCCGACACCGCGGCTCCGCCCGGGTCGGCCACCAGCCCCCTGCCGCCCGACGGGGGGCCCTGGGGCCCGCCGTCCGCGTCGACGTCCGGGGCGCCCGGCGTCCACGGGGCGCCCGCCACGCCACGAGCGGAGGTCGAGGCGCCGAACGGGCTGGTGGTCGAGATGCGGGACGTGTCGAAGAACTTCGGTCGCGTGCCCGCCCTCTCCAACCTGACCATCCTGGTGCCCGACGGCCGGATCACCGTGCTGCTGGGTCCGAACGGCGCGGGCAAGACCACCGCCATCCGGGTCATCACCGGCGCGCTGACCCCCGATCGCGGCCACGTGCGCACCTTCGGCTTCGACCCCGATCGCTTCGGCGAGGACATCCGCCGGCGCTGCGGCGTGGTGTCGGCCAAGCCGGCCCTCTACGACCGGCTGTCGGGCTGGGACAACCTCGAGTACTCCGCCGAGCTCTACGGCCTCGGCCGCAACGCCGTGGGCCAGATCCGCGAGGCTGCCGGCCGGTTCGGCATCCTCGAGGCGCTCGACCAGCAGGTCGGTGGCTACTCGACCGGCATGAAGACCCGCCTGGCGCTGTCCCGGGCGGTGCTGCACGACCCCGACCTGCTGCTGTTCGACGAGCCGACGTCCGGCCTCGACCCCGAGTCGTCGCACGCCGTGCTCGACCTGATCCGGGAGATGACCGACGAGGGCCGCACGGTCGTGATGTGCACCCACCTGCTCGTCGAGGCCGAGGGCCTGGCCGACCAGATCATCGTGCTCGAGAACGGCACCGACCTGATCCACGGCACCCAGGAGCGCCTCACCCGGCAGTACTGGCCGCACGACATGGTCCGCCTCGACGCCGAGGACCCCGCCCAGCTCGATCAGGTCACGGGCATGGAGGGCGTGATCGCCAGCCGGCGGGAGAACGGCGTCACCGAGGTGCAGCTCGACGACCTCGCCCGTGTGCCCGACGTCGTGGCCGCCCTGACCGCCGCCGGCGTGCGGCTCACCCGCGTCGACCCGCACAACCCCTCGCTCGAGGACCTGTACTTCGCCATCCGGCGCGAGCGACGGGCCCCTGACGCGGGCCCCGGGCTCGGCGCCTTCCCGGAGGTCACCCGATGAACTACGGACGCATGCTCACGGTGATGCGCACCGACCTCAAGCAGCTCCGGCAGTCGAGGGACTTCTGGCTGCCCATGACGCTGCTCGGCGGGATCTTCTTCCTGGTCGTGCCGGCCATCCTGCTGTCGATCATCAACAGCGTGGGCAACGTCGGCGCCGTGCAACAGGTGTCGCAGGCCCTGCAACTGCTGCCCCAGAGCGCGCAGGAGGCGGTGCCGCAGGCCGCCAGCGCCGGCACCAAGGTGTCGTACGTGCTGGCGGTCTACCTGCTCGCGCCGATCGCGGTGATCGTGCCGCTGACGATCTCGACCGCCGTGGGGTCGAGCTCGATCGTCGGCGAGCGCGAGCGCGGCACGGGCGAGTTCCTGGCCCACTCCCCTGCCGGGGTCCACGAGATCTACCTCGGGAAGCTGATCGCCAGCCTCATCCCGGGGTACCTCACGACCGTCGTCGGGTTCGGCCTCTACTCGCTGATGGTGAACCTCATCGTCGGGCCCGACGCCGGCGGCTGGTTCTTCCCCACGCCGTCCTGGTGGCTGCTGATCCTGTGGGTGCTGCCCCCGTTCCTGCTCATCGCCCTGTCGATGGTGCTGCGGCTCTCGGCCCGGGTGAAGAGCACGGCGGCGGCCCAGCAGGCTGCCGGCCTGATCACGTTCCCCCTGATCCTGATCGCCTACGCCCAGTCGACCGGCGCCCTGTTCGGCGGGGCGGCCGTCCCGCTGTCGATCGTGATGGGCGCGGTGGCCTGGGCCATCGGCATCGCCCTGCTGATCAGCGGCATGCGCTCGCTGTCGCGGGCCCGCCTCCTCGGTGTCGCCAGCGAAGCCTGACCGGGTCTCGTCAGGGGAGGGTGCGGACGGCGTCGATGATCTCGTCGACGGGCCGGAACGTGAGGCCGGCCGTGGCCCGGTGCGCGTAACGGATGATGCCGTCGGCGTCGATCACGAAGATCGAGCGGCGGTAGAACCCGAGCGGCCCGAGGATGCCGTACGCCTCGCCGACCTTCTTGCCCTCGTCGGCCAGCAGGGGGAAGGCCAGGTCGTGCTCGGAGGCGAAGCCCTCGTGCTCGTCGACCGCTTGCGGGCTGATGGCCAGCACCTGGGCCCCGACGTCGGCGAAGTCGGCGATGTCGTGGCTGTAGGTCTGGAGCTGCACGGTGCACACCGGCGAGTGGTCGGCCGGGTAGAACACCAGCACCACGGGCGATCCGGCCAGGTCGTCGAGGCTCACGTCACGCCGCCGGAAGCCGTCGCCGTCGGGCTCGATGGCCGGCAGCGTGAACCGGGGCGCCTGATCCCCCACCGCGACCGTCACCGTCGACCGCTCCGGATCGAGCTCGGAACGGACCGTCCCACTGCGACGATCGAGGGCGTCCGGCCGGTCATCCGCGTCATGGTCGGGACACTACCGGCACCGGGCAAACGGCTTTCCACCCGGACGCGGGACAGGGTCGGATCTCCTCGCCGCGACGGGCGTCAGATCACGACGTGGCCGGGATCTGGGCCGCCAGCGCGTCGGCGATGAGCCGCGCCCGCTGGGCGTAGCCGGACGACGTGTAGTGGATCTGGTCCTTGGTGAACCACGGATCCTGCACCACCGACGACCAGTCGTAGACCTGCAGGTTCGGGTAGCGAGCCTTGGCCGCCTCGAGGTGCTGGTCGAACACCTGCATGTTGGCGTTGGCCCAGTCGCCCTTGGTCTCGAGCGTCTTGACATTCACCCACAGCACTGGGTCGTCGCCGATGACCGCCATCATCTTGTCGATGCGCTCGTCCTGGCTGTGGTTGCTGCCGGCGGCGATGTCGGCGGCGTCGGTGGTGCCGAGCGCGAGCACCCAGCAGCCCTCGTAGCCCGTGGCCTTGACCTGCTTGGCCACGTCCTCGGCGTTGAGCTGGTCCTTGAGGTGCTCGACGATCGAGCGGGCACCGGAGATCTCGGGGCGGGTGCTCGTCACCCCGACCCGGGCGTACTGGGCGTCGATGCGCTCCTCGGGCTTCGGGAGGTAGGCCGGCGACATCAGGCCGATCGAGGTCGAGTCGCCGATGTGCACGACGGTCTTGCACGACGTCCTGGGAGGACCGGGCGGCGTCGTCGGCGTGGTGTCCTCGACCGCCGACGTGGTCGTCGACCCGTCACCCCCTGCATCCGCGGCGCCCCCCGCTCCGGCCGCGTCCGGCGTCTTGGCGCCGCTCGAGCTGCACGAGGCCAGCCCGGCCGCCAGCGCGACCGCGGCGAGCAGCAGCCCGCCACGACGGATCATCCCCAGCCGTCGACTCGTCACGGCGCGCCACAGTAGGCGGTCGGCGGTCGCGAGCGGAGGCACCACCGAGCCCATGGTCGTGTCACCGGACGGCTTCCGGAGCCGCGGGCCACGACTACGATCCGCCGATCAGCAAGCTGACCGGCCGCGGCTACCGAGACATCGTTCCTGGCGCTCGCCGGGTGGCGCGGCGACGCGTGCTCCGCACCCGCGCGCCCGACGTGGTTGCGCCCCTCCTGCACCGCTCGGTGCTCTCCGTGATCGGCGACAGCCACGCCGGCGTCTTCCAGAGGATCAGCCGCAAGGGGATGCTCTCGGCCACCTGGCTCGACGTGCTCTCGGTCGGTGGCGCGACCGCGTTCGGCCTGGCCAACCCCAACTCGACGACCAACGCCCTGACCCGCTTCTCGGCGTTCCTCGATCGGACGCCCCCGCATCGGCGGACCATCTTCATGCTGGGCGAGGTCGACTGCGGGTTCCTGGTCTGGCACCGATCGATGACCCGCGGCACCACCGTCGAGTTCGAGTTCGAGCAGTCGCTCGGGCGCTACACCGCGTTCCTCGAGGAGACGATGGCGAGCGGCCACGACCACCTCGGCCTGGTGTCCGTGGCGCCACCGACCATCGGCGACTACGCCGTGTGGAAGGGCCTCGGCAACGCCCGCCGAGAGGTGACCGCCTCGATCGAGGACCGCACCCGGCTCACGGTCGCCTACAACGGTGAGCTCCGGGCCTGGGCCGAGCGCACCGGCTCGACCTTCATCGATCTCGACCCCGACGTGATCGACCCCACGACCGGCCTGGTCGCCCGGAGGTTCGTCAGCGCGAACCCCTCCGACCACCACCTGGCGCAGGAACCGCTGGCCGACCTGCTCGTCGAGCGCATCCAGGCGCTGCGGGCCGGGGGCTGGTGACCGAGGGGCGCCGAGCAGCAGGATCGGACTGCCGCGCCCCTCAGGCTCGGCGAAATCTGTGCACTGATCGACAGCATGTGTTGATCAGTGCACAGATTTCGGAGGGGCGTTGCCCCTCGCCGCCGATCAGAGCTCGATCGCGTCCATCACCGAGTCGGGGATGTCGAAGTTGGCGTAGACGTCCTGCACGTCGTCGTCCTCTTCGAGCGCGTCGATGACCCGCAGCACCTGCTTGGCCGCCTCGGGGGTCTCGAGCGGCACCGTCGAGGTCGGCAGCATGGTGGTGTCGGCCGACTCGACGATGATGCCGGCCGAGATCAGCGCGTCCTCGACCGCGTGCACGTCGCTCGGAGCCGAGGTCACGCGCCACGTGTCACCCTCGCTGACGATGTCCTCGAGGCCCGCGTCGAGGGCGGCGAGCATGATGTCGTCCTCGTCGACCGAGCTCGGCACCATCACGACGCCCTTGCGCTCGAACTGCCACGCCACCGCGCCCGGCTCGGCGATCGAGCCACCGTTCTTCTTGAGCGCGGTGCGGATGTCGGAGCCGCTGCGGTTGCGGTTGTCGGTGAGCACCTCGATCAGGATGGCGACGCCGTTGGGGGCGTAGCCCTCATAGGTGATCTGCTCGTAGATCACGCCCTCCATGTCGCCGGTGCCCCGCTTGATGGCCTTCTCGATGGTGTCGAGCGGTACCGACGCGCTGCGGGCCTTCTGGTACATGGTGCGCAGCGTCGGGTTCATCTCGAGGTCGCCGCCTCCCTGGCGGGCGGCCACCTCGACCTGGCGGATCAGCTTGCCGAAGAGCTTGCCGCGCGCCTTGTCGGCCGCGCCCTTCTTGTGCTTGATCGTCGCCCACTTGGAATGACCGGACATCGGGTTTCCTCTTTCTCTGGATGATCAGGCGCGGACGTCGGCCACGCTGCTCACGAAGAGCTCGTGCAGTCGCACGTCGTCGGACAGCTCCGGGTGGAACGACGTCACCATGACGGCGCCCTCGCGGCAGCACACCGGTCGCCCGTCGACGGTGGCCAGCACCTCGACGGCGGCGCCCACTCGCTCGACCAGCGGTGCCCGGATGAACACGGCGTGCAGGGGACGGTCGAGCCCGGCGACCGGGAGGTCGGCCTCGAACGAGTCGATCTGGCGGCCGAAGGCGTTGCGACGGACGTCGATGTCGATGGCCGCCAACGGCCGCTGGTCGGACCGTCCGTCGATGATGGCGTCGGCGAGCAGGATCATGCCCGCGCAGGTTCCCAGAGCGGGCATGCCGCTGTCGAGCCTCTGGCGCAGCGGGTCGAACAGCTCGTTGACGTCGAGCAGCTTGGAGATGGTGGTGGACTCGCCGCCCGGGATCACCAGGGCGTCGACCGCGTCGAGCTCAGCCGCGGTGCGGACGGTGCGCGCCTCGACACCGATGCGGTGCAGCATCTCGACGTGCAGGCCGCTGGCGCCCTGCAGCGCCAGCACACCGATGGTGGGAGCGCCGCTCGTGGCCGAGGGAGAGGGAGGGGCCGGCACCCGGGGGCTCACCGGCCTTGGTGGACATCGTCATCAGGCGGTGGTCACCAGCCCCGTTCGGCGAGCTTGGTGTCGAGCGTGGCGATCTCGAGACCGGGCATGGCCGCACCGAGGCCGCGGCTCACCTTGGCGAGGATGTCGGGGTCGCGGAAGTTGGTGGTGGCCTCGACGATGGCCTTGGCCATGGTGGCCGGCTCGGAGCTCTTGAAGATGCCCGACCCCACGAACACCGCCTCGGCGCCGAGTTGCATCACCAGCGAGGCGTCGGCCGGGGTGGCGATGCCGCCGGCGCAGAACATGGGCACGGGGAGCTTGCCGGTCTCGGCGACCTCCTGCACCAGGCCGAGCGGCGCCTGCAGCTGCTTGGCCCAGTCGAAAAGCTCGGCCGAGTCCGCGGTGCCGATCTTGCGGATGTCGCCGAGGATCGAGCGCAGGTGGCGCACCGCCTCGACCACGTTGCCGGTGCCGGCCTCGCCCTTGGAGCGGATCATGCAGGCGCCCTCGGAGATGCGCCGCAGCGCCTCGCCCAGGTTGGTGGCGCCGCAGACGAACGGCACGGTGAAGGCCCACTTGTCGATGTGGTGCGCCTCGTCGGCCGGGGTCAGCACCTCGCTCTCGTCGATGTAGTCGACGCCGAGCGACTGCAGGATCTGGGCCTCGGCGAAGTGACCGATGCGGGCCTTGGCCATGACCGGGATGGTGACCGCGGCCTTGATGCCCTCGATCATCTCGGGATCGCTCATGCGGGCCACACCACCGTCACGACGGATGTCGGAGGGCACCCGCTCGAGGGCCATCACCGCGGTGGCCCCGGCATCCTCGGCGATGCGGGCCTCGTCGGCGGTGACGACGTCCATGATGACGCCGCCCTTGAGCATCTCGGCCAGCCCCCGCTTGACCAGTGGGGTACCGGTCTCGCGGCGCACAGCCGTGTCGGTCGAGTCTTCAGGCATGGGCACAGTCTAGGGCGGCGACCCCGCACAACTCGAAGCGGGATTCACCGCCGACACCGAGCCCGGACTTGTCCTGGCGCACCGAGAACGTGGCGTAGATCCCGTAGAGCACGATGGCCGCGAGCACCCCCAGGATGCAGGCGGCGACGACCACGCCGACGAGCAGCGACCGGCGAGGATCGCGCCGGGCCGGCCGATCGTCGCCCCCGAGCGCCATCACATCTCCCGAAGGGCGGCGATGCGATCCTCGATGGGCGGGTGGGTGTCGAACAGGTGGGACCACTTCGACTTCTTCTTGCTGTCGCCCTCGTAGTGGTCCATCGGCTCCTCGATCCAGAGGTGCGCGGTGGCCCGGCTGTTGACCTTGACCGAGGTCTGGTCGTCGCGGAGCTTCTCGAGCGCCGAGATCAGCCCCGGCGGGTAGCGGGTCATCTCGACGGCCGAGACGTCGGCGAGGCCCTCGCGCTTGCGGCTGACGGCGAGCTGCATGAGCGTCGCCATGAGCGGCGCCAGGACGATGACCACCAGCGCCAGCACCATCATGATGGCGTTGCCGTCGCCGCCCCCGTTGCTGTCGCTCCGCCGCCGGGAGCCGCCGAAGATGAACATGCGGATGCCGATGTCGCTGAGGGCGGCGACGACGCCCACCAGGCACACCGCGATCGACGAGACCCGGATGTCGTAGTTCTTCACGTGGCTGAGCTCGTGGGCCAGCACGCCCTCGAGCTCGATGCGGTTCATCTTCTCGAGCAGCCCGGTGGTGACCGCCACCGAGGCGTGCTTGGGGTCGCGACCGGTGGCGAAGGCGTTGGGCGCCGGGTCGTTCACGATGTAGAGCGATGGCATCGGGAGCCCGCTGGCGATGGTGAGCCCCTCGACCAGGTTGTAGAGCCGGGCGTAGGTGGCCCGATCGGCGGGCTGGGCGTGGCTCAGCGACAGGGCGATCTTGTCGGAGTTCCAGTACGAGATGAACGACGCACCTGCGGCGAACACGAACGCGAAGGCGACCCCGTACCAGCCGAACTGGAACACGCGGTCGAACGCGAACGCCACCACCACGACCAGCGCGATGAAGCAGAAGATGAGAAGGGCAGAACGGCGCTTGTTCTGCTTGACCTGGTCGTACAGGGGGAGCTCCTACGAGCTAGAAGCTGACCTTGACGGGACCCCGGGAGTCGTCGTCAGCCTCGAAGTACTCGCGCTGCTCGAAGTGGAAGGGGCCGGCGATGAGGTTGGCCGGGACGGACTGGATCTTGGTGTTGTACTTGTAGACGGTGTCGTTGTAGAACTGCCGCGCGTAGGAGATCTTGTCCTCGGTGCCGGTGAGCTCTTCCTGCAGGTTGAGGAAGTTCTGGTTGGCCTTGAGGTCGGGGTAGGCCTCCGACACGGCGAACAGCGACTTGAGGGCGCCCGACAGCACGTTGTCGGCCTGCGCGGCCTCGGCCGGGCCCTGGGCGTTCATGGCCATGGTTCGAGCCTGGGTGACCTTCTCGAAGGTGCCCTGCTCGTGGGCCGCGTAGCCCTTGACCGTTTCGACCAGGTTGGGGATCAGGTCGAACCGGCGCTTGAGCTGCACGTCGATCTGGGCCCAGGCCGCATCGATGCGGTTGCGCAGCCGCACCAGGCCGTTGTAGGTGACCACGAGGAAGCCGACGAGCAGCACCAGGATCACGACGAGCACGATGGCGAAAATCATGGCGTCATCATAGGACCGGCCCCGCGCGACGGGGCGCCGCCGGCGAGCTGCTCGTAGAGCGACACGTAGGCCTCGGCCAACCGCTCCATCGAGAAGTGCCCGGCCCGCTGCTCCCCCGAGGCCACCAGTTCGGCGGCGCAGGTCGGGTCGGTGAGCACCCGGCGCAGCGCGCCGGCGAGGGCGTGGGTGTCACCGGGAGGGACCAGCAGGGCGTCGCGACCCGGACCGGGCCACGTTCGAGTAGCCGGGGAGATCGCTGGCCACCACCGGCGTGTCGGCCGCCATGGCCTCGAGCAGCACCACCCCGAACGACTCACCCCGCAGCGACGGCGCGCAGAAGACGTCGGCCGCCCGGAGCCGGCGCGCCTTCTCGTCGTCGCTGATGCGGCCGAGCCACTCGATGCGGGTGTCGCCGGCCACGCGGGCCTTGAGCTCCTCGGTGTCGGGCCCGTCGCTGGCGATCCACAGCCGAACGTGGGGTGGCAGGTCCGTCATGGCGTCGAGCAGCACGGCCAGGCCCTTGCGGGGCTCGTGCCGGCCGACGAAGAAGATCACCGGGGCGTCGGCGCTGGTGGACCGCTCGACCTCGGGCGGGTCGATCCAGGGCGTGGCTTTGGCGAAGGTGGCGACCTCGACCCCGTTGAACAGCACGGTGTAGGTGCCGCCGAGCGCGGCCCGGGCCATCTTCTCCGCGTCCTCGCTGACCGCCACCCGCAGGTCGAGCCGCTTGGCCAGCCACTTCACGCCGGGCGAGAACCACTTGTAGGCCGCGCTCTCGCCGGCGGCGTGGAAGGTGCCGACCAGCGGGGCGGTCTTGAAGAACATGGCCGTCTGGGTGGGTCCCGGCGCCAGCGGCTCGTGGAGGTGGACCACGTCGAAGGCCTCGTCGCGCAGGGCGCGGATCGTGCGCAGCTGGGCCGAGGGGTCCGGGGCGATCGGGGCGACGGAGCCGTTCGCCGCGGTCGGGACGCTGTTGCCGAGCGGCGTGACGCCGGCATCGGGCGGCGGGCCATCGCACGGTCCGAGCACGCGCACCTCGTGGCCCAGGCCGCGCAGCGTGCGGGCCAGGCCGAGGATCTGCCCCTGGACCCCGCCCGGCAGGGTCAGGCTGTAAGGGCTGATGATCCCGATGCGCACCGCTCCAAGGTAGGTGGCGGCCGCCATCCCCGGCCAGCACCGGCCCGGCACCGGCCCGGCACCGGTCCCGGCGTCGGTCCCGGCCGGTGCCTAGGTTGGGGCCATGTCCTCCCCCACGTGGGTCCCGGTTGGCGAGCTCGGCGATCCGGTGCGTCGGTGATCGAGGACCTGCTCGACCTCGACCGGTACCCGGTCGACCAGCCGGGCTCCCCCGGCTACGGGCAGCTCGTCGAGGTCGCGCGCGGCCAGCTCCGGGCGCAGGGAGCCAGCGAGCTCACCGGGTTCCTCACCGACGACGGGCTCGAGGCCATGGTCGCCGACGCCCTCGCACGGGAGCCCGACGCGTTCCGCAGTGGCGGGATCGGCACCGCCTACCTCGAGGTGCCCGATGAGTCCTGGCCCGAGGACCACCCCCGCCGCGTGCTGGCGCGACTACGCGGTGGGCGCCGTCGCCTACGACCTGTTCCCGGCCGGGTCGCCGCTGCGTCAGCTCTACGAGTGGGAGCCCCTGCGCCACTTCCTCGCCGACGTGCTCGGCCACGACGAGGTGCACCCCTACGCCGACCCGCTCGGCGCGCTGAACCTGGCGACCATGGGCGAGGGCGACCAGCTCCAGTGGCACTTCGATCAGACCGACTTCGTCGTGTCGCTGGCGCTGCGCGACGCCGACTCGGGCGGCGACTTCGAGGTCGTGCCGCGCATCCGCACGGCCGACGACGAGCACTACGACCAGGTCGCCGCGGTGCTGGCCGGCGACCGGGCCGACGTGATCCGCCTGCCCATGACGCCGGGCACGCTCCTCGTCTTCGAGGGACGCAACTCCATCCACCGGGTGAGCCCGATCTCGGGGTCGACCACCCGGCTGGTCGGGCTGCTCGGCTACGACACCCGTCCGGGCACCATGAGCAGCGAGCTGCTGAAGCTCGTCCGCTACGGCCGGAGCTGACCGTCAGGGCTCGGAGGTGGCCGGGGCCTGAGGTCGGGTGTGGTGCTTGCCGATGGCGTCGAGGGCGTCGTAGTCGCTGGGCCAGTTGGGCTGCTGGAGGTGCCACTGGTCGGGGGCCAGGCGGATCAGCGACTCGAGCTCGACCGGCCATGTCCTGGGTGATCCGCTCGACGTCGTCCCGGAACCGTCCCTGGCGGGAGAGGTCCATGGGTGGGCGGACGACGGCGTGGTGGCCGTCGCCGCGGAAGTAGACCCCGGCGGGGATGAGCGCCGCTCCCCCGCGCAGGGCGACGGTCACCGGCCCCGGGGGGAGGGTGGTGCGCTCACCGAAGAAGTCGACCTCGACGCCGTTGCCGAGGATGTCGCGGTCGGCCAGCAGCACGGTGACGTGGTTGTCCTTGATGGCCTTCAGCACCGCCGACCCGGCCGAGGGCCCGAGCGGGACGACGTCCATGCCCAGCGCCTTGCGGAACTCGATGAAGAACTCGAACAGCTCGGGCGGGTTCACCGGCTCGACCACGGCGGTGACCCGCACGCCGATGATCTGCGTGAGCCAGTACGCCGCCCACTCCCACCCGCCGAGGTGCGGGAGGACGATGACCGGGCCCACGCCCGACGCCAGCGCCCGGGCGATGTGCTCGTAGCCCTCGAAGGCGAACCCGGCGTCGATCTCGTCGTGGCTCATGCCCGGCAACCGGAACGAGTCCACCCAGTAGCGGGCATAGGACTCGAACGTGCGGAAGACCGCGTCGCGGAGGGGGGCGCCGGTGAAGTCGGGTCCGTAGACGCGCTGGAGGTTGCGCTCGGTCAGCAGGCGCCGCTCGTGCGAGGCCACGGCCACCACACGGCTGCCGTAGCGCGCCGACACCTCGGCGAGGGGCCGGGGCAACCCGCGGAAGAGGGCCGAGCCGGTCTTGTACGTGGCGGAGACCCGGTTGAACCCCAACGGTTCTGGACGCGGGTCAGGAGGCGCGACGGCCGCGCAGGGTGCGCTGCCACGACGGGCTGGCAGCCCGAGCCGCCCGGCGGCGGGCCCGGCGAGCCGTGCTGACCTGCGGCCGCTCGACGCTGGCCTGGCGCCAGACCTTCACGAACCGCTGCACGGCGGTGACCAGGGTCAGCGCCAGCATGACCCAGAGGATCGGCACCAGGATCGAGTCGAACAGCAGGCCCAGCCCCAGCAGGATGACCCGCTCGGCCCGCTCCATGATGCCGCCACGGGCGTCGAAGCCGAGGGCGTCGGCCTTGGCCCGCTGGTAGGAGATCAGGAGCGAAGCGGCCAGCACCGCCATCGGCAGCAGCGAGATGTGCCCGGGCTGCGTGCTCGCGAGGTACCAGGCGACGCCGCCCAGCAGGAGCGAGTCGGACACCCGGTCGGAGACGGAGTCGAAGAACGCCCCCCGTGGCCCGGCGGTGCCGGACGCCTTGGCCACCGCGCCGTCGAGGGCGTCGGGCAGTCCGGTGAGGACGAGGAGCAGAAGGCCGACCCGGAGCTGGCCCATGCCGATGGCCACCGCCGCGGCGGCCGCCATGACCACGCCGAGGGCGGTGAGGTGATCGGCGGTGATGCCGGTCTTGCGGAGGTTCAGCCCGATGGGGCGCAACCCCTTCTCGATGTTCGCCCTGAAGCGTCCGTCGAGCATGAGAGCTCCTGACGATGCGGTCTCGGAAGCGAGACGATGACCAGCAAAGGCTAGCCCGGCCGTGTCGGTATCGGCACGATGGCCGCCCTTCGACCGGCCCCGACGCACGGCGGGAAGGGTTCCCGGGGCGCGATGGGCGGCCGCCCCCTACGCTGATGGCCCCAACGAGGCCGACGCCGAGGCCGACACAGGGGGTGGGCTCGTGGAAGTGATCCCGACCGAACAGATTCGCAACGTGGCTCTGGTCGGCCACGGTGGCTCCGGCAAGACGACGCTGGCCGAGGCCGTGCTGCTCGAGGCCGGTGTCGTCTCGCGGCTCGGCCGGGTCGAGGACGGCACGACGGTGTGCGACAGCGAGCCGGAGGAGCAGAGACGGGGCCAGTCCCTGTCCCTGGCCCTCGCCCCCATCGTGTGGAAGGGCCATCGCATCAACCTGCTCGACGCCCCGGGATACGCCGACTTCGAGGGCGAGGCCCTGACGGCGCTCCGCGTCGCGGACCTCGCCGTGTTCGTGGTCAGCGCGGTGTCGGGTCCCGAGGTGCAGACCATCCGGCTCTGGAAGGCGGCGGCCGAGCTGGGGCTCCCTCGCATGGTCTTCGTGAACAAGCTCGACCGCGAGCGGGCCTCGTTCCCCCGCACGCTCGACCAGCTGCGCGACCAGCTCGGGGCCGGTGTGGCGCCGCTCGAGCTGCCGATCGGTGAGGAGGCGGCCTTCCACGGGCTCGCCGACCTGCTCACCGACACCGCCTTCCTCTACGACGGGACGTCCGGCGGGCACACGACGGCACCGATCCCCGACGAGATGGAGGCGCTCGAGCACCAGGTGCACGACAACCTGGTCGAGGGCATCGTCGTGGCCGACGACGCCCTGCTCGAGCGCTACCTCGAGGGAGAGGTCCCCTCGGTCGACGAGCTCGAGCGCACCCTCGCCCACGGCGTCGACCAGGCCAGCGTCTTCCCCGTCGTGTGCGGCTCGGCCACCGGCCGGGTCGGCATCGACCGCCTGATCGACCTCATCTGCGAGATCGGCCCGTCCCCGCTCGAGCGGCCCCCGGTCGCGGTCGAGGCGGGTGACACCGTGGTCGAGATCACCCCCGACGCCGCCGGGCAGCCGCTGGTGTTCGTCTTCAAGACCCTCGTCGACCCCTTCGTCGGTCAGGTGTCGCTCTTCCGGGTGCTGTCGGGCACGGTCCGCGCCGACGACCACCTGGTCAACCCGCGGACGGGCGCCGACGAGCGCCTCCACGGGCTCTTCCGGGTCTCGGGCCGCGAGCACGAGTCGGTCGACACCCTGGTCGCCGGCGACATCGGCGGCGTGGCCAAGCTGGCCGGCACCACCACGGGCGACACGTTGGCGCCGCGAGGCACGCCGGTGAAGGTCACCGTGCCCGAGCCGCCCCCGCCGGTGCTCGCCATCGCGGTGCGGGCCCGCACCACCGCCGACGAGGACAAGCTGGCCAACGCGCTGCACCGCCTCGTGCAGGAGGACGAGACCCTCGTGGTGACCCTCGACCCCGAGACCCACCAGACGCTGCTCCGCGGCACCGGCGAGACGCACCTGCAGGTCACCCTCGAGCGGCTCGAGCGCAAGTTCGGCGTGGCCGTCGACACCGAGGAGGTGCGGGTCGCCTACCGGGAGACCATCACCCAGCCGGCCGAGGCGGAGGGCAAGCACAAGAAGCAGAGCGGCGGGCACGGCCAGTTCGGGGTGGCGACCGTGCGCATCGAGCCGCTCGATCGGGGCGCCGGCTACGAGTTCGTCGACAAGGTCGTCGGCGGGGCCATCCCCCGCCAGTTCATCCCGGCCGTCAGCAAGGGCATCGAGGAGGCCATGGCCGAGGGTGGGGTCCACGGCTTCCCCGTGGTCGACGTGCGGGTCACCTGCCTCGACGGGCGCTACCACCCGGTCGACTCGTCGGAGATGAGCTTCAAGATGGCCGGTCGCCTGGCGTTCCGCGAGGCGCTGGCCCAGGCCGGTCCAGTGGTGCTCGAGCCGGTGTCGGCCATCGAGGTCACCGTGCCGACCGAGCTGCAGGGCGACGTGCTGGGCGACCTGAACAGCCGGCGCGGTCGGGTGCAGGGCACCGAGGCCGGTGAGCCGGGCGAGCAGGTCGTCATCGCCCAGGTGCCGACTGCTGAGCTGCGCCGGTACGCCGTCGACCTGCGCTCGCGCACCGGAGGGCGGGGCGCGTTCTCGGCGCACCACGACCACTACGACGTGCTGCCGCCCAACCTCGTCGTCGCCATCGGCGACGGCGCGGGGTCGCTCTCGGGGGTGGGTAGCGTGCCCACATGACCGGACTCGACGTCTCGAAGCTGCTGCCGCCCGACGCCCTGGCCGCCATCCGCTCCTATCCCCGGCGCTACCGCAGCGAGCTCGCGGCGTTCGAGGGGGACGACTCGATCGACGAGCTGGCCGCCCGCGTCGGGCCCGACGGCGAGTCGGCCATCCAGATCATGAGCGACGTGTCCCGCACCTGGACGGTGCTCGCCGAAGCCCTGCGCCAGACGCTGACCAGCGACGACGCGATGCTGCACCCCGCGGTGCTCGACCCGGCTCAGCGCAGCTGGGACACACCGCCATCGGAGTCGCTCGACGACGTCCTCGCCGTGCTCGAGCACGCGGCCGACACCCTCACCGAGCGGATGGCCTCGGTGAGCAGCCTCGACGACTGGAACCGCCGGGCCGCCGTCGCCGGCGGCGGTGAGGTCTCCGCCCTCGACCTCGTCCGCTCGGCCACGGTCGTGGGGAGCGACGGGCTGGCTGCGGTGCGCACCGCGCTGGCGGCGGCCCGCCGCTGAGCCGACCCGCTGTTCGGATTCCACCGCAAGCCGGTCGATGCATGTAGCTTCGTGCGGTCCATTGACAGCTGGGAGGCTGGAACCCATGAAGACCCCTCTGCTCGCGAAGATCGCTGTGCCCGTCGCGGTGCTCGCCGTGGGCGTGCTCGGCGCGTCGCCGATCGGCGCGCAGACCCCACCGACCACCATCGCGCAGGAGGTGGCCAACCTCACCGTCACGAAGACGGTCGTGGGCACTGCCCCGAGCGATGCCCAGTTCACCCTGCACATCACCTGCAGCGGCAACAACATCCCCGAGGCGACATCGCAGGTGACCGACTACGACGAGGACATGACCTTCGGCCCCACCGGCGGCAGCAAACTGTTCGTGTTCACCGGCCCGTCGAGCTGCGACATCACCGAGACCGACGACGGCGGCGCCGACTCGAGCACCGGCCCCGTGCACGTCGACATCATCGCTCCCATCGACTACAGCGCCGAGATCACCAACACCTTCGACCCGACGGTGACCACCACGCGGCGCCCCCTGCCGCCGTCGAGGCCACCGCCGCCTTCACCGGCTGATCCCGCCGGGGCTCGCCCCGACCGATCCACGAGGCCCCTGCGCCCGGTCCCACCCGTGACCGGCGTGGGGGTCTCTCGCGTGCAGGCATCTGTCGGCGAGCGTCGGTGGCTACCGGGGGCGGCAGACCACGCCGACGCATTGCGGTTCGGCGTTGCCGCGGGCGATGTTGCCGCCCTCGTCAGTGACCTGGACATCAGGTCCTGTCGCGTCGAGGCCGAGGCCCCCGTTGATCAGGAACCGGTTGCCTCCGACTGCCCAGTGCCCGCAGTCGAGGACGACGGCGTCGCCGCGGTTGCGCACCAAGGTGTTCTGGCGGATGACACCGTTCGTGATGTTCACACACTCCCCGGCGAAGCCGAGAGGCGAGCGGATGCCGGTCACGTTGCCCTCGAACCGGTTGCCAACGATCTCGATCTGGGGCACGAATTCGCTCACCACTATGGCGTCGTCCCATCCGGAGAAACGGTTGCCCTCGATGACGTTGCCGCTGGGATCGATCGCACTGAGGTCGACTCCGGTCCCCCCATTCGTGCTGTAGATCACGTTGTCCCTCAGCACCACCCCGCAGTGCGAGCCGATCACGATCGTGGTGTTCACCAGCCGCGACCGGTCGACGCTCATCACTGATTCACTGCATGAGGTGCTGACGTCTGTGAGGGTGCTGTCCACCACAGAGAGGTCGGTGTTGATCTGCTGGGAGGTGTGGCCCCCACGCAGGCGGCTGTGGCTGACGTGGAACTCCGAGAACATGGTTCCCATGAGGGCGATGCCGGTCGACGTGATCGACGACGAGTTGATGTTGACGACACCCACCATGTCGCAGGGACAACTGGGGTCTCCGGCACCGGCGATCCCGTTGGTTGCCCGGATCGTGGTCGCGGTGACGTCGGTGACGCTTTCGAGGACCTGGATCCCCCAGGTGTCGTCCAGGAGCCCGACGCCGTCGACGATCAGGTGGTGGCGGTACTGGGGCTGCGGGACCGGCATGTCGGAGAACGTCCTGCCCTCGATCCCCGTCTCGAATCCCTTGATCCTTCCGGGGCCTCGCACGGTGCCGGTCGAGCCATATGGTCCGCCCAGCACGATGCCCCGCCCTGTGCCGGTCGATGACCGGATGACATACCCGCCGAGATCGACGGTGACGTCGTTCCCGGTGATGATCACACCATCGCCGTCGCAGGTCAGGTTCTTGACCAGGATCGCGTCGGCGTCCACCGACTGACCGCACGTCGTGATCTGCACCAGATCGGTTGCGTGCGCGGCTGGAGAAGCCACCCCCGTTGCGAACGAGGCCAGCCCCAGGGCCAGGCCCCCGCACACCGCAATCAACCGGCGATGGACTCGAAGATGCTGAGCCATGCCTTGCCCCCTATCGCCCGGCCTCGCCGTCGAGCACGGCCGCGCTAGCCGTCGGGCGGCGCGTCGGCCGCCCCCGAGACCTCCGTCAGCCTCGGCTTTCGACGGTCGCACTCGTCGGTTGGGCATGGAAGGGCCGAACGTCCCTGCTTGAGCGACCGCCGGCCCGGGGGGCACGAGAGGTCGATCTCAGCCCGAGACGATCTCGACCGTCCATCCGTACAACACGCCCTGGTACTCATCCCCGGAGATCTCGTGAGGGCCGGATGGGCCCGTGAGCGCGGTCTGCACCTTCGGGAGCCAGTCGGGCTGCTCCTGGTCTCGATAGCGATGTTCGAGTGTGGCGAGCCCGGAGCGGAGTCCTTCGTCAACCGCTGCGTCCACGGCCTGCTCATCGTCGATGGCACCGTGGACCAGGCAGAGTTGTAGCCCGAGGACTGCTCGCATGGTGGCCCGGCGATCAGCCCACTCGGCTCCGGCGTAGCGGTCGAGCGGTTGGGCGAGGGTCCGTGCCCAGTCGGCCGACGCCAGCGCGGCCAGATCGGTGGGGACCTTCCTGATGGTCAGCCCCAGGCTCTCCCGATAGGGGATGGTCTTGACCTCCAGCAACACGCCCACCCCATCAGCGAGGATCATCGCCCCGTCGGCCCACTTCGTGTCGCTCTTGGCGGTGGGGCTGGGACAGCCGGTGATGTACGGGACTTCGGTTCGGCTGGCCCACCCCTGCCGGCGAGCCACCGAGGCCGCCACGATGTGGACCCAGTATTCGAGGGTCCCCGCCGTCCAACCGAGGAAGTCGTCGAGGTCCGGCTCGGCCGAGAGACGCTCAGCGACATGCCCGACGAACGAAGCGACGCGGTCATCCACCTGGAGGAGTCTCGCGTGGCTTCAGCCGGTGGAGCTTCCGCTCGACCTCGCGCGGTCGAGCCTCTGACCTGCTCAGGCGCTCTCGTCGTACTGGGACCAGTCCTCCGGGTTGTCCTCGACGAACCACTCGAGCACCTCGCCGTCGACGCCGTCGACCAGCACCAGGCCACGCTGCTGGGGCGGGTCCTCGGCCGAGTAGAGCAGGATGCGCCAGGTCGGGCGGCTCAGGAGCCCCCGCCAGCCCATCTGGGCCGACGCATGGCCGACCGGGAAGCCGACGGTGCGCACCGAGGCGACCAGCGCATCGCGCTCGTCGACCTCGAGGTTCCAGCCGGTCACGATCGAGTAGGTGCCGAACAGGGCCAGGCCGACGGCGGCGGCGAGGAACCCGGCGTTGACGAGCACCGACCCGTCGCGATGGGTCACCCAGAGGGCCAGGCACCCGGCCGCCAGCACGAGGTAGATGATCCCCGGGATCCGGCGACGGTTGTTGTTGGGGAAGAGGTACGGACCGACGTAGCCCGCCGCGTCGAGGTCCTCGGGGAGGGCGTCGCGGATGTCCTCGTCGGAGAGCGGTTTGGTCTCCCCGACAGAGGAGTCGGAGGCGTCGGCGGAGAGGTCGGCCCCGGTGCCAGCGGGATCGGCCTCGTCGGCGGAGGCGTCGTCGGGTGCGTCGTTCATGGCCGATCGACCGTATCGCGGGCGGTCCCTCAACCCGGAATCACGACCGACCCGGGACTAGGGGCGACCGGGCATCACGCCGGCCAGGCGGCGCGCAGCTTCTCCCAGCTGCGGTCGAGCGGCTCGGGCATCACCCGGGTCTCGGCCACGGCGGTCATGAAGTTCGTGTCTCCGGCCCAGCGCGGCAGGCAGTGCACGTGCAGGTGCTCGGGCACGCCCGCGCCGGCCGCCGCGCCGAGGTTCAGGCCGACGTTGACCCCGTCGCATCGGTAGGCCGCTCGGATGGCGGTGACCGACTGGCGCACCAGGAAGAACAGCTCGGCGAAGGTGTCGGCGTCGAGGTCGTCGAGCTCGGCCGCAGCCTGGTTGGGCAGCACGAGCACGTGCCCGTTGGTGTAGGGGAAGGCGTTGAGCAGCACCGAGCAGAGCGGGCCGCGGTGCACGACGTAGCCGTCCTCGTCGTCGAGGCGCAGGATGCGCTCGAACAGCGAGCCCTCGCCCTCGGGCGGATCGGTGCGCGGGCCCGCGTTGCGCCCGTCGACGACCGACTCGATGTACGTGCTGCGCCAGCCGGCCCAGAGGTGGTCGAGCGAAGGAGCCATGGAGTCGGTCAGCCGACCCAGAGATGGCCCAGGACGTCGGCCGCCAGGCGATCGATGAAGACGTCGACGTGCACGCCTCGCTCGACCTCGCCGCCGCGGGGGTTCACGCCGACGGTCGAGTGCTCGACGTCGTCGTCGCCCACCACCAGCACGTAGGGCAGCTTCTCGAGCTTGGCCTTGCGGATGCGGTTGCCGAGCTTCTCGCTGGCCACGTCGAGGTCGGCCCGATAGCCCTCGGCTCGGAGCCGGTCGACGATGCGGCGGGCGTAGGTGTCGTGGTCGTCGCGCACCGGCAGCACCCGGACCTGCACCGGGGCGAGCCAGGCGGGGAAGGCGCCGGCGTAGTGCTCGACGAGTACCGCGAAGAACCGCTCGATCGATCCGAACAGGGCGCGGTGGATCATGATCGGCGTGTGGGGCTGGCCGTCCGAGCCGATGTACTCCATGCCGAAGCGCTGGGGCTCCTGGAAGTCGAGCTGGATCGTCGACATCTGCCAGGTGCGGCCGATGGCGTCGCGCGCCTGCACCGAGATCTTCGGACCGTAGAACGCGCCGCCGCCCTCGTCGAGCACGAGCTCGAGGTCCATGCTCTCGGCCACGGCCCGCAGCGTCTCGGTGGCCTCCTCCCACTCCTCGTCGGACCCGACCGACTTCTCCTCGGGCTTGGTGGACAGCTCGAGGTAGAAGTCCTCGAGGCCGTAGTCACGGAGCAGGTCGAGCACGAAGTGCAGCGTGCTCTCCAGCTCGCCGGCCATCTGCTCCTTGGTGACGAACAGGTGGGCGTCGTCCTGGGTCATGCCCCGCACGCGCGTGAGGCCGTGCACGACACCGGACTTCTCGTAGCGGTACACCGAGCCGAACTCGAAGAACCGCAGCGGCAGGTCGCGGTAGGAGCGCTGCCGGCTCTTGTAGATCAGGATGTGGAACGGGCAGTTCATCGGCTTGAGGTAGTACTCGGTGCCGCCGTCGAGCTCCATGGGCGGGAACATGCCGTCGGCGTACCAGTCGAGGTGGCCCGAGGTCTCGAACAGGTTCGCCTTGGTGATGTGCGGCGAGTACACGAACTCGTAGCCGGCCTGCTCGTGCCGCTGGCGGGAGTAGTCCTCCATCAGGCGCCGCACGATGCCGCCCTTGGGGTGGAACACGGCCAGGCCCGAGCCGATCTCGTCGGGGAACGAGAACAGGTCGAGCTCGGCGCCGAGCTTGCGGTGGTCGCGCTTCTCGGCCTCCTCGAGGCGGACGAGGTACGCGGCCAGGTCCTTCTTCGACGCCCAGGCGGTGCCGTAGATGCGCTGGAGCATCGGGTTCTTCTCGTCGCCCCGCCAGTACGCACCGGCGACCCGCATCAGCTTGAAGTGACCCAGACGCCCCGTGTCGGGCACGTGCGGGCCGCGGCACAGGTCGATGAAGTTGGGTGGGTTCTCGTAGGTGCGGACGAGTCCGGTCTCGGTGGCCGACATCGGGTCGTCGGCCTGGCCCTGGATGATCTCGATCTTGAACGGATGGTCCTTGAACAGCTCGAGCGCCTCGGCCTCGGGGATCTCGTCGCGGATGAAGGGCTGGTGCTCGGCGATGATCTCGCGCATGCGGGCGTCGAGCCGCTCGAGGTCGTCGGGGTTGAACGTGGCCCCGTCGGGGAGCTGGAAGTCGTAGTAGAAGCCGTCCTCGATGGGCGGGCCGATGGCGAAGGTGGCTCCCGGGAACAGGTCGAGCACGGCCTGGGCCAGCACGTGGGCCGTCGAGTGCCGCAAGGTGAAGAGGCCTCGGTCGCTCTCCTGGACGATGACGGCGACGTCGTCACCGTCGGCGAGCTCCCACGTGAGGTCGCGCTCGACGCCGTTGACGCTGGCGATGACGGCGGCCTTGGCCAGGCCCGAGCCGATGCTCGCCGCCAGCTCGCCCGCAGTGGATCCGGCCGCCAGCACCTTCTCGGATCCGTCGGGCAGGGTGATCGATATCTGGTCGGCCATAGGCGAGCGAGCCTAACCGTGGGCGACCCGCGGTCAGGAAGGAGATCGTTCGGGAGCGCCGACGACCATCCCCTCGGCTCAGCCGGCCAGCGAGTCGGCGTGGGAGCCGGCCGGCCGGTCCGGTCCGTGCCCGTTGCCGGCGTGACCGTTGCCCGACCCGTCGCCGGCGTGATCACCCGAGCGATGGCCGTCGGTCGAGGCGGCGGCCGTGGCCACCCCGACGACCGCGGTCTCGGCCGGCGCGACCTCGCTCGTCTTGGTGGCGTAGGTGTCGACGTACTCCTGCCCTGAGAGCTCGCGGATCTCGAACATCACCTCGTCGATGATCTGGCGGAGCAGGAGGCGGTCGTCGGCCCGGTCGAGGTAGCGATCGACCTTCACCGGCCGACCGATGCGCACCCGCATGACGCGGAAGGGCTTGGGCATCGACGAGTCCGGCGGCTGCACCTCGAGCGTGCCCTGCAGTCCCACCGGGTAGATGGGAGCACCGGTGCGCAGGGCCAATCGCGCCGCGCCGGTGTGCCCCTTGTGGAGCTTGCCGTCGCGCGAGCGCGTGCCCTCGGGATAGATGCCGAACAGCTCACCGGCCTCGAGCACGCCGGCCGCGGCGTTGAGCGCACCCTCGGCCGCCGACCCACCCGAGCGGTCGATCGGGATCATGCCGAGCGCCGGGAAGATGTACTTCGTCTTCCAGCTGTCCATGTACTCGCCCTTGCCGACGAACGTGATGCGCCGAGGCAGGGATGCGCCGAGCACGAAGTGGTCGAGCACCGACAGGTGGTTCGGGCACAGGATGGCGCCGCCGGTGGGGGGCAGGCGGTCGAGGCCCTCGACCTCGATCCGCCACGCGAAGGCGAACAGGGGCTTCAGCACGGCACGGGCGATGGTGTTCAGTTGTCCGACATCGCGTGCCATGGCGTTCCCCTTTCGTCGCGCTCGGGGTCCGACGTCGCTGACGTCCGACTCGGTGCGGGTGCGCCCCGAGTTTGCCCCATCCGACCCGACCCCGCTCGACAACGGCGTTCAGTCGACCGGGCACCAGGCCCCGCGGGATTCCGATGTGGGCATTTCGGATCATTCGGGTCCACCATGATGTGGTCGGGCGCGCCGATCGCCTAGAGTCCAGGCCGTGACGACGCCCGACCCGACCCCCGAATCGGCCGACGAGGCGCCCTCCACCAGCCGGAGGACGTTCATGGGGCGGGCCATGGTCGGCGTCGCCGCCGGCGGCCTGGTCTGGGCCGCGCCGTCGATCCTCACCCTCGACGCCGCCGCCGCGGCCAGCTGCGTCGGCAACACGCGGTCTCACCTGGGCCAACTTCGCCACCGGCGCGCGGCGCCGGCACCTTCGCCACCGGCACCGGCTCGAGCCTCGTCAACGTCGTGGTCTCGACCACCGATCCCAACGGCATCGGCACCAGCGGCGGCGGTGGCAGCCTCGGCAACAACTTCTCGGTCATCGCCAACCAGATCGGCGGCAACACCGGCAAGGCCTGGTACATGCAGATGCGGTCCACGGTCGCCGGCCGGTTCATGACCACCACCTTCACGTTCTCCAAGGCCGTCGTCGGGCTCAGCTTCACGATCTACGACATCGACCGGGTCAACGGCGGCGGCACGGTCTGGACCGACAAGGTGGTCATCACCGGCGTGAAGAGCGGCGGCGGGGCGGCCAACGCCACCCCGTCCAAGCCGGCCGGCAGCACCGTCGACATCGTCACCGGCACCACCGCGACGGCGCCGACCTACACCGGCACCGGCAACGCCAACATCGCCCCGACGTCGACCAACGGCAACGGCATCGTGACCTTCACCAACCCGGTCACCAGCGTCACGATCACCTACTCGAACCCCGAAGCGGCCAACATCCCGAGCACGCCGTTCCAGTTCATGGGCATCGGCAACCTCACCTGGACGCGGCTGCATCTGACCCTCCCCCAGCCGCCCGCCCGCCCCCCAGCCGTTTCGGCGCTGATTTCGCGCGCTGAGCGAACGAATCCGGGGTGGAGAACGGTGGACCCTGGACGGGGTGCGATCGGTTGGCCACGATGTCGCCCATGACCAGCGATCACCCTTCACGAGGATCGCAGCTCACGCGGCTGCCAGGCACGGGCTCATCACGACGGCGGAGCTGCTCGGGCTCGAGCTGAGCGCCGGCGCGGTCGGTCGACTCGCCCGGTCGGGACGACTGGAGCGCCTGACCCAGGGCGTGTACCGGGTGCCGCCCTACCCGTGCACCTGGGAGCAGCGGCTCCTCGCCTGCGTGCTCGCCGGACCTCCGGGGACGGTGGCCTCACATCGCGCCGCGGCTCGTCTGCACGAGCTGCGCGGCTGTCGGAGCGAGCTGGTCGAGGTGACGTGCCGACGATGGCGGCGCGAGCACCGTCGGGACCAGTTCGTGATCCACGAGTCGCTGGCCCACGACCCGTCGGAGACGACCGTCGTGGATGCGATACCGACCACGGATCTGGCTCGAACCTTCGTTGACCTCGGTGCCGTCATGCACCCGGCGCCCCTGGGTCGAGCGCTCGACGAGGCGCGGCGACGAGGTCAGATCGACCTCGAGCGCGGTCGAGCGGCGGCTCGCAGCGACGGGCGGTCCAGGGACGCAACGGCATCACCACCATCCGCCAGGTGCTCGACGAGCGAGCGGGCCGGCTGCTCGGCTCCACCGGGTTCGAGGACCTGGTGCTCGGCATCATCCACGACTTCGGCCTGCCTCCGCCTGAGCGGCAATGGCGAGTGAGCCACCGTGGCAAGACCGCGTTCCTCGACTTCGCCTACCCGGCGAACCTCGTCGCCATCGAGGCCGACAGCGAGGAGTACCACCTCGACCTCGAGACCTTCCACGGTGACCGTTCGCGGCAGAACTGGCTGTCGCTCCTCGGGTGGCGGTTCCTGCGGTTCACCGCGCGTCATCTCCGCCACGAACGACGCACGGTGGCCAGGCAGATCGCCACCGCGTTGGGCCTGACGTTCTGACCCCCGATTTCGTTCGCTCAGCGAGCGAAATCGGCGCCGAAACCGTGGGGGGGGGCGATCCGGTTCGGTGGATCAGGCGGTGAGGAAGACGCCGAGGAGCTCGGCGGCCTGAGCGATGGGCTCGCCGCGGTCGACGGCGGCGTCGATGGCGGCCACCGCGCCGGGTGTGTCGAGGTCGTCGTCGAGGCGGGCTCGCACCTGATCGAGCACCGCCGCGCCGGACGCAGCACGCCGACCCGGCGCCGGCGTCAGCGGCGGCGAGCCAGCGGTCGAGACGGGCCGCGGCCCGGGGCATGAGGGCGTCGTCCCACTCCCACGCATGGCGGTAGTGGTGCTCGACGATGGCCAGGCGGATGGCCCGCGGGTCATAGGTCTTCAGCAGGTCGCTGATGAAGACGAGGTTGCCGAGCGACTTCGACATCTTCTCGCCGTCCATGCGGACCATCGCCTGGTGCATCCAGTGCCGGACGAACGGCTGGCCGGTGGCGGCCTCGCTCTGGGCCGCCTCGCACTCGTGGTGCGGGAAGATCAGGTCGCTGCCGCCACCGTGCAGGTCGATGGTGGTGTCGAGCTCGCGCAGGGCGAGCGCCGAGCACTCGATGTGCCAGCCCGGACGGCCCGGGCCCCACAGCGACTCCCACGCCGGCTCGTCGGGCGCCGACGGCTGCCACAGCACGAAGTCGAGCGGGTCGCGCTTGTTGGGGTCGTCGATGTTGCCGCCCCGCTCGGCGGCCAGCTTCGAGCATCTCGTCGCGCGAGAGGTGGCTGATCTGGCCGAAGCGCTCGAACCGGTTGACGTCGAAGTAGATCGAGCCCCCGCTCTCGTAGGCGTAGCCCTGGTCGAGCACCATGCCGATGAAGCCTCGGATGTCGGCGATGGCCGAGGTGGCCCGCGGCTCGCTCCAGCACTCGATCACGTTGAGGGCGAGCATGTCGCCGTCGAAGCGGGCCACCTCGGCCGCGGCCAGGTCGAGGTAGTGCACGCCGAGCTCGCGGGCCTTGCGCAGCAGGTCGTCGTCGACGTCGGTGATGTTGCGGACGCAGCGGGTCTCGTGGCCGAGGTCGCGGAGGCGTCGCTGCAGGACGTCGTAGGTGACGTACACCGCGGCGTGCCCGAGGTGGGTGGCGTCGTACGGCGTGATGCCGCACGTGTACATCGTGACGATCGGACCCGGTTCGAAGGGAACGATCTCGCGGCGAGCCGTGTCGTAGAGGTGCATCACGTCGAGCAGGCTAACGGTGCCACCAGGCGGATGGGTGACCCGTCGGCTCGGGTTTCGGGTGGGGCTTCGGGTCAGCTGGCGTCGATGCCGGTGAACTTCACCGCGGCACGGGTCTTGTACCGGACGTTGAGCTGCAGCAGCACCGCGGCGAACGCCTCGATCGGCGCGGCGTTCGACAGCTCACCGGCGTCGAGCGGGCGCATGTCGGGGATCTTCCGCACGATCTCGCAGGTGGCCTCGGTGGCCTCGAGGTGATCGGAGCAGATCAGCACGTCGCTCTCGACCGGGTGGTCGAGGTCGCCCAGCTCCTGGCCGGCACGTGGTGGAAGCCGGCGGCGACCTTCGACTTGGGCAGCGCCGCCTGGACGCTGGCCGCGACCGAGCCGCGGGGCGGCACCAGCGGCTGGAACTCGTGGCCGACCTTGGCCAGGGCGTTGGCCATGGAGATGACGACCTTGCCCTGCAGCTGGCGCGACACCGACTTGGCGGTGGCCGCGGCGGCGTCCCACGGGAGTGGCGATGACGACGAGGTCGGCCTCGGCCGCGCCCGGGTTGTCGGCCGCGTCGATGACCAGGCCCCGACCGTCCCACTTGGCCAGCAGGGTGTCGCGGACCTCCATCGAGCGGTACTTCGACCGCGACCCGAGGACGACCTCGAACCCGACTGACGCCAGACGGGCGGCCAGGCCGCTGCCTGCTGGACCGGTTGCTCCCAACACTCCGATTTGCATCCGGTCACCCTAGGCGCCGCGCTCCGGTCGCGGGTGAAGTGCCTGATGACCCGTCAGGTCCAGGTCGCTCGGCCGGGCCGGTAACGTCACCGCCCAACGCACGGTCGGAGGGTTCATGGGTCTGCTCGACGGGAAACGCATCCTGATCACCGGCGTCCTCACCGACGCCTCCATCGCCTTCGGCGTGGCCGAGCTGGCGCAGGAGGAGGGCGCCGAGATCATCCTGACCGGCGCCGGCCGCGGGCTCTCGCTCACCCGCCGCACCGCCCGCAAGCTGCCGACCGAGGCCGAGGTGCTCGAGTTCGACGTCAGCGACCCCACCCAGATCGAGGTGCTGCGGGCCCAGCTGTCCGAGCGGTGGGACCGCATCGACGGTGCCCTCCACGCCATCGGCTTCGCCCCGGCGGTGTGCCTGGGCGGCACGTTCATGGACGCCACGTGGGACGACGTCGGCGTGGCCGTCAACATCTCGGCCTACTCCTACAAGGCCCTGGCCGACGTGGTGGCACCGCTGATGACCGAGTGGCGGATCGCTCGTCGGGCTCGACTTCGACGCCACGTCGAGCTGGCCGGCCTACGACTGGATGGGCGTGGCCAAGGCCGCGTTCGAGTCGACGTCGCGCTACCTGGCCCGCTACCTCGGCTCGCAGGGCATCCGTGTCAACCTGGTCGCAGCCGGTCCGGTGAAGACCATCGCGGCCAAGTCGATCCCCGGGTTCAGCGACGTTCGAGGACGTCTGGGACGACCGCGCTCCCCTCGGCTGGGACGTCACCGACTCGTCTGCCGTGGCCAAGGCCTGCGTCGCCCTGCTGTCGGACTGGTTCCCGGCCACCACCGGCGAGATCGTCCACGTCGACGGCGGCTACCACTCCACCAGCGCCTGACGAAACCGCCTCAGCGCGTCGCCGGCGGCGAAGTAGTCCGGGTTGGCGACCCGGAGCTTGGCCAGCACGTCCGCCCACACGACAGCGGTCACGGCGTCCCAGTCGGGCCACCGAGCCCGTGCGGATCTCGGCGGCGAGCTCGACGTCGTCGGCGACGCCGATGGACGCGAGCCGGGCGGCGTGGGCCGTGCGGTCGGCACCGTCGAGGGCCAGCTCGCGCTCGACGGTGGCGAGGACTCGGGCTGCGACCCGGGCGTGGAACTGCACCCGCCCCTGGGTGGCCGCCATGACGTCGCCCTCGAGGAACTCTCGCACCGCCTCGACGAGCTGCGACGCGGTGGGCTCGCCGTGCAGGTCGGCGGTCGGCGACCCGCCATCCGATGGCGGCTGCTCCAGGGCACCGAGCTCGGGGCGGGCGCCGATGAGACCGAGCAGGTCGTACTCGTTCTCGCAGACCCGGCGGCCGATGGCGGCCATCTCGACCGAGCGGCTCACACCGGTCAGGTGGGACGCGGCCTGCATCACGCAGATGACGCCCCAGCGCAGGGTGCCCAGCACCTCCCACCAGCGCACGACGTCGGGATCGACGGTCGTCCCCGACGCCGACTCGTAGGCGGCCAGCAGCTCGGCGTAGTCCCCCACCCCGGCCACCGGGAGGTCCGACCCGAACCGCCAGGCCCGCACGCACAGCCACCCGAGGTCCTCCATCGGGTCGCCCCGGTGGACCAGCTCCCAGTCGAGCACGGCGGCGAGGCCGTCCTCGTCGACCATGAGGTTGCCGAGGCGGAAGTCGCCGTGCACGAGCGTGGGCTCGACGTCCGGTGGCCGGTGCTCGTCGAGCCACCGCAGCCCCAGCTCGAACGCGGGGTGGGGCTGGCCGAGCATGTCGATGAGGCCCCGGAGCTGGCCGAGCGGCTCCTGCACCTCGAGGTGCGCGGTCGCCGACGCCGGCACCGCGTGGATGGCCGCCATCGCGGCGGCGCACTGGCCGACGAGGCGCGAGCGGGCCACCTCGAACTCGTCGTCGCGGAGCAGGCGCCGGGCGATCGTCTCCCCCTCGACCCGGCCCATGACCAGGAACGGCGAGCCGGCGATGGTGACGTCGTCGGACGCGGCGACGACCGGCGCCACCGGCACGCCGGCCTCGGCCGCCGCCCGCAGCAGGCGCGCCTCGTCCTCCATGCTCCTCGCTCCACCCATGGTCCCGACCCGGATCCGCTGGAGGATCAGCGCCTTGGTCGAGCCGTCGAGGGCGTCGAACAGCTCGAACTCCCACGTCTCGCGGGATGCTCCCCCCGAGAGGCGGGCCAGGTCACGGACCTCGAGCCCGTCGCGCCCGAGCGCGCCCTCGAGGAAGGCCGCCAGGCGGTCGGCGATGCCGTCGATGTCACGATCCCCCATGGCCGCCGACGCTACCCGGCCCCGAGTTCGTGGTCAGTCGGACTCGTCGAGGATGTCGCCGACGAGCTCCTCGAGCAGGTCCTCGAGCGTGGCCAGGCCGACGGTGCGGCCGTCGGCATCGGTCACCACGGCCACGTGGATGCGGGCGTGGCGCATGGACAGCAGGAGGTCCTCGAGCGTGCGGTCGACCGGCACGACGAGCATCCGGCGGACCAGCCGCAGCGGCACGGGCTGGTCGGTCAGCTCGGGCCCGATGGCCAGCAGGTCCTTGGCGTGCACGAAGCCGCGCACGTCGTCGAGCCCGTCCGCCCCCTGCAGCAGCAGCCGGGAGTGACCGCTCTCGATCACGAGGCTCTCGGCCTCGCGCAGGGTGGTGCGGGTCGTGATCGAGCAGATCTCCGCGCGCGGCACCATCACCGATGTCACGGTGCGGTCGCCGAAGTCGAGCACGCCGGTCAGCAGCTCGTGGGCGAAGTCCTCGATCAGGCCTTCGTCGCGCGAGGCGGTGAGCATCACGGTGAGCTCCTCGGCCGTGGGGACGTTGCCGAGCTCGTCGCGGGGCTGCACCCCGAAGGCCCGGGCGCCCACGTTGCCGAGGACGTTGAGGGCCTTCACGAGCGGGCGGCACACCCAGAGGTAGGCCCGGTTGGGCAGCACCAGCCACCGCAGCGTCCGCTCGGGGTCGGCCATGGCCAGGTTCTTGGGCACCAGCTCGCCGATCACGAGGTGCAGGAACACCACGATCGACAGGCCGACGACGGCCGACACGGTGACCGCCACCCCCGACGGCAGGCGGAGGGCGTGGGCCACCGGTTCGAGCAGGTGCTCCATGGCCGGCTCGGCCACGATGCCCAGACCCAGCGAGGCCACGGTGATGCCGAGCTGGGCGCCGGCGAGCTGCATCGTGAGGTCCGAGGTGGACTCGAGCGCCAACCGGTCGACACGGGCGCCACCGGCCGCCGCCTCCTCGAGCTTCGTGCGTCGTGACCCCACCATCGAGAACTCGAGGGCGACGAAGAACCCGTTCACGGCCAGCAGGAGGAACGAGAGGACGAAGGCCGACCAGCCGCTCACGAGCCGACCTCGCCCGAACGCTCCGAACGATCCGAACCGGCCGCGTCAGCGTCGGCCGCGTCGGGATCGGGACCGGTGAGCTCGACCGTGTCGACCCGTAGGCCGTCCATGCGGACCACCCGCAGCTTCCAGCCGTCGTGCTCGAAGTGGTCACCCACGGACGGGATGCGACCGAGGCGGTCGAGCACGAACCCGGCCAGCGTCTCGTACTCACCTTCGGGCGGCTCGAACCCGGTGGCGTCGAGCACCTCGTCGGGGTGCAGCGAGCCCGGCACCTCCCACGGCCCGGAGCGGTCACCGGCCGGGGTCAGGACCGGGGCCCGCACGTCGTGCTCGTCGTCGATCTCCCCCACGATCTCCTCGAGCACGTCCTCGAGCGTGATGATGCCGGCTGTCCCGCCGTACTCGTCGACCACCACCGCGAGGTGGCTACGCGCACCGCGCAGGTCGGCCAGCACCCCCTGCAGCGAGCGCGTCTCGGGCACCACCACGACCTCGGACATGATCTCCTCGACCGTGGTGGTCGAACGCGTCGACGGCGCCAGCCCGTGCACGCTCTTCACCAGCACGACGCCGACGATGTCGTCGAGGTCGGTCCGGTACACGGGGAACCGCGAGAACCCGGTGCCGGCCGAGCGGGCGACGAGGTCGGAGGCGAACTGGTCGGTGGCCAGCGCCGCGACCTTCACCCGCGGCACCAGGGCGTCGGCCGCGGTCTTGTCGGCGAAGCGCAGCGACCGGGTGAACAGCGTCGAGGCGGTGTCGCCGATGGTGCCCTCCTCGGCCGACGCCTCGAGCAGGCGGGACAGCTCGGCCAGCGAACGCACCGACTCGAGCTCCTCCCTGGGCTCGACGCCGAGCAGGCGGACGGTCCAGTTGGCGGCCCGGTTGAGCAACCGGATGAGCGGGCCGAACACGATGCCGTAGAACCGCAGCACCGGTGCGAGGAGCAGCGCCGACGACTCGGGCTTGGCGACGGCCACCGTCTTCGGGGTCAGCTCGCCGGCGACCATCTGCACGACGGTCGCCAGCACCAGCGCGATGGTCAGCGACACGGCCCGCACCGCGGACGCCCCGACGATGGGCTCGAGCAGCGGCTGGATCATTTCGGCGATCACCGGCTCGGCCAGGAAGCCCAGCAGCAGCGACGTGACGGTGATGCCGAGCTGGACGCCCGAGAGCTGGAACGACAGGTGATGCAGCAGCGACTGCACCAGCCGGGCCCGGCGGGACCCCTGCTCGGCCAGGCCGTCGATGCGCGACCGGTCCGCCGCCACCAGGGCGAACTCGGCTGCCACGAAGATGCCGTTCACGGCGATCAGCAGGACGATGGCCACCAGGCCCAGCACGGTGTCGATGCCCATCAGTGTCGCCCACCGGGCTGGACGATCAGGACCACACCGGGCCGCAGGGCCAGGAGCGGCCCAGGTGTCGGCCGTCAGCGCCGCCGTGGTGCGATCGACGGCTGTGCCAGGCTGGCCCGATGACCGGGATCACCGTGCCCATGCCCTCGAGCCTGACCCCGAACCTGGCGCCAACGCGGCCATGAGCTCGGCCGCACCCTTCCAGCTGGCCTCGGCCGATGCGGCCGCGATCACCCGACGGGCCGGCGTCGAGTCGTTCGACGTCGCCGTGGTGCTCGGGTCGGGCCTGGGCGCCTTCGCCGATGCCCTCGAGGGCGCCAACCGCTTCCCCATGACCGATCTGGTCGGCTTCCCCGCGGCCGGTGTGGTGGGCCACGCCGGCGAGATCGTGGTCGGTCGTCTCGACGGCCACGACGTGCTGGTGCTGGCCGGTCGGGTGCACCTCTACGAAGGCTGGTCGGTGCACGAGGTCTGCCACGGCGTGCGGGTCGCCGCCCTCGCCGGGGTGCGGGCCGCCGTGCTCACCAACGCGGCCGGCGGGATCCGTGACGACCTGGCGGTCGGCTCGCTGGTGCGGGTGTCCGACCACGTGAACCTCAGTGGTGCCAACCCGTTGGCCGGCCCGCACGACGGGTCCCGATCGGGCTTCGTCGACATGAGCGCGGCCTACGACCCCGACCTGCGCGCCCTCGCGGCGACGGTGGCGCCGGGGATGGCCGAGGGGGTCTACGCCGGGCTGGCCGGGCCGAGCTACGAGACGCCGGCCGAGATCCGCATGCTCGCCGCGGTCGGCGCCGACCTGGTCGGCATGTCGACCGTGTGCGAGACCATCGCCCTGCGCCACCTCGGGGTGCGGGTCGCGGGGGTGAGCCTGGTGACCAATCGTGCGGCGGGCCTGGGTGAGCCGCCGTCCCACGAGGAGGTCACCGCCGTGGGCCGGGCCGCGGCCGACGACGTCGTCGCCTTCCTGAGCGCCTACCTGCCTGCGGTGGCCGCGGCGACGACCGAGTCCCCGACCTGATGGCCGCCGCCGGCGGAGCCCCACGTCTGGGTCGGGGCGAGCTCGCGGCCATGCTCGACCACACGCTGCTGAAGCCCGAAGCCACCGTCGACGACGTGTTGGCCCTGTGCGCCGAGGCGGCCGAGCTCGGGGTCGCGGCCGCGTGCGTGTCCCCGACGATGGTGCCGGTGGTGGCCGCGTTCGAGCGCCGGTCGTTCGCCGTGTGCACCGTGATCGGATTCCCGTCGGGCGCCCATGTCACCGGGCTCAAGACCGCCGAGGCGTCGTGGGCCGAGGCCGAGGGCGCCGACGAGTTCGACATGGTGATCAACCTCGGCCTGGCCAAGGAGCACGACTGGACCGGCCTCGAGGCCGACATCGGCGACGTTCGGATGGCGGTGGGTGGCACGCTCAAGGTCATCGTCGAGTCGGCTGTGCTGACCCCGGGCGAGCTCTCGGAGGCGGCCCGGGTCGCGGTCGACGCCGGCGCCGACTTCCTCAAGACGTCGACCGGCTTCCACCCCGCCGGCGGCGCCTCGCTCGAGGCGGTCGAGACGCTGGCCCGGGCGGCGGCGACCGCCGGGCGGCCGGTGGGCGTGAAGGCGTCGGGCGGCATCCGTGACACCGCCACCGCACTGGCCATGATCGACGCCGGCGCCACCCGCCTCGGCTGCTCGGCGAGCCGGGCCATCCTCGACGGACTCACCTGACGCTGCGGCGCGGCGTCCGCTCCGACCTGCCCATCCCGTCGCTGCTCTGGGCGACGGTCAGGCGAACGGCAGGGTGGGGTCGGCGTCGGGTCCGCGTTCGGGTGGAGTCGGTGGTGGGGGGTGGGTGAGGTCGAAGGCGGTGAGGTGTTGGCCGACCTTGGCCCGCCAGGGGATCGATCCGGGTGGTGGCCGGGGTTGGCCGGGGGCCGGGGGCGGCGGGTACCAGTGCCATTCGTCATCGACCCGTTCGAGGCGGGCCCCTAGGTGGGTCTTTTCGTGGTGGTGGACCTCACACAGGAAAGCGAGGTTGTCATAGGAGGTGGGGCCGCCTTTGGCGTGATCGTGGCGGTGATCGGCCTGGAGGTGGCCTCGGCGTTTGCATCTCGGGACGACACAGCGTCGGTCCCGGGCCTGCAGGGCTTTGTCGAGAGCGACGCGCCGGTAGCGGGTCAGGGTGGCATAGGCCTTGATGTCGACCAGATCATGCACCAGGACATCGACCATGGCCTCGGGCAGGATCTGGCGGGCCACGTCGACGTTGATGGGCCCGAACCCGGGGATCTCACAGGTCTCACTCGCCGTCGCATAGCCGCGTTGGAGGGCGATGGCGTCGACCAGCACGGTCACGTTCCACTTGACCCGGCTCGGCCGCACCCCCAACAGCTCATCGAGCTCGGCCGGATCGGGCGGATCGGGCGGAGACTCGGTCGCCGCCGTCCCGGTGGACTCGGTGGCGGTGGCCGCAGTCGCGGTGGACTCGGCGTCGCTCGCCGTGGTCGTGGTGGACTCGGTGGCGGTGGCCGCAGTCGCGGTGGACTCGGCGTCGCTCGCCGTGGTCGTGGTGGACTCGGTGGCGGTGGCCGCAGTCGCGGTGGACTCGGCGTCGCTCGCCGTGGTCGTGGTGGACTCGGTGGCGGTGGCCGCAGTCGCGGTGGGCTTGGTCGCCTTGGTGGTCCGGGTCGACAGGTCGAGGCCGAGGGCTTCGCCGGCGGCGGCCAACGCGGCCAGCACCCCGTCGGCCCGATACGCCTCGTGGGGGTCGCGCAAGCCGAGTCGGCGGGCCCGTTCGAACACGGCCCGGGTGTAGGCGTCGACCACCGGCTTGATCCGGGCCCAGTCCTCCGGGGCGAACCGCGCCGCGATGGCCTTCATGTCGTCGTCGTCGAACTCCGACCAGCGCCGCTTGGCCCGCACCCGGGCCCGCCGCAGCGCCGGGTCCTCCCCCCGACGGGCCGCCGCTTTCACCTTGCGGGCCCGGTCCCGGGTCTCGGCCAGATCGTGGGTGGTGGTGGCGGTGGCCACCAGAGCCTCCTCCGCCGACGGATCCAACACCACGGCCGCGGCGATCTCGTCGGCTTCGCCGACGGAGAGATCGCCCTGCTCGAACGCCGCCGACGCCGCCGGGCACTGCCTCAACCGGCGGGCGGTGTCGATGGCCCGCTTGGCGTCACCACGCGAGCTGCCGTTCACCCGAGCCAGGTAGTCATCGCAGGACACGAACTGCCTCGGCTGGCTGTGGCACTCCTCCACCCGCGCCGCGAACGACGCCTGCTTGGCCTGCAACCGGCGCACCACCTTGGCCAGACCCTCGACGGCCACCGCCGCCTCCGCCCCCGTGTACAGCGCCGGATCGGTTCGGTCGCACCACCCCCCGACCACCCGCCCGACCTCGGCCAGCGACATCGTCGAGGCGGAGGTGGGGGTGGGGGCTGCGCTGGTCACCCCACCAACCTACACAAACGTCAGTTCGATCGCAAGGGAAACCACGGAAATGGCAGGAGATCCCTCACGGCGAGGAGGCGGCCACGGACGGTCGCGAGGCCCCGATCCGCCACTTGCCGATCCCTTGATCGATCGGCGTCAGCAGCGCACAAGTGCCCGACAAGGGGCTCCGGAGATGGTGCATGCGAGCCCACCGACCGGTGCGGCCACCGAGGAGGAACCATGCATCCCGCCGCACCCGCCGCACCCCGCCCCGTCCCGTCGCCGACCCGCGGCAGCCGACCACGGACCCGTCGACCGCGACCCGGCCACACCCGACGCCCGATCGCGCGAGCGGGCCGGGGCGTGCGCACGGCCCTCGTGCTCGTCCTCGCCGTGGCCATGGCCCTGATCCTCGGGGCCTGTGGTTCCGACGGCTCGGCCGGCACCGCGAGCTCCGACGGGTCGAGCCCGCACCACCACGAGGTCGACGGCACCATCGCCGACTCGACGCCAGGTGTGGTCTCCGTCACGCTGGCCGACCACACGTTCGCGGCCGACGACGCCCAGGTGGCCGCCGGCGCGGTGACCTTCCGGGTCACCAACCAGGGCGGCGAAGACCACCAGATGATGATCGGCCACCTGCACGCAGGGGTCGACCAGGCCACCTTCGTGCAGACGTACAAGGACCAGGGCGAGCCGGCCGCGTTCCGGCTGCTCGACTGGGAAGGCGGCGCCAACGGCATCGCTCCGGGAGCAACCGAGGAGGCGACGAGCCAGCTCGTCCCGGGCGACTACCTCATGGTGTGCTTCATGCGCGGGGCGGACGGCCAGTCCCACGTGATGAAGAACATGGTCGCCCCGCTGACGGTCGTCGCGAGCGGCGTGGCCGAGAACCCGCCGTCGGCCGGCGAGATCATCACCGTCCGCGACTACGCCATCGACATCCCTGCCGGCTTCCGCGGTGACGGGCCGGTGTCGATCCGCAACGAGGGCACCGAGCCCCACGAGGTCGCCCTGCTGCGGCTGGCCGATGGCAAGGCCGTTGGCGACGCCTTCGCCTGGTACGCCAACCAGGACGGGCCGCCGCCCTTCACCGCCGCCGGTGGGATCGGCGTCGTCTCCCCCGGCGTGCCGGCGTGGGCCAGCCTGCACCTCGAGCCCGGCAACTACGTGGCTGTCTGCTTCGTCCCGGGTCCCGACGGTGCGCCCCACGCCCTGAAGGGCATGGTCACGCCGTTCACGGTGTGACCGATCGATCGGTCATCGTGGCTAACGTCCCGCCGATGACCTACCTGCTCATCCACGGAGGAGGCTCGTCGGCCCGCTTCTGGGACCGGCTCATCCCCCACCTCGATCAGCCCGCGCTGGCCGTCGACCTGCCCGGGCGCAACGGCAAGCCGGCCGACCTGGGCACGCTCACCGTCGACGAGGAGGTCGCCTCGGTGGTGGCCGACGTCGAGGCGGCCGGGCTCGACGACCCGATCGTCCTCGTCGCCCATTCGTCGGGCGGGCTGGTCGTCCCCGGCGTGCTCGCCGCGCTGGGACCCCGGGTGACCCACGTCGTGCTGAACGCCGCGTCCGTCCCACCAGAGGGCGGCTGCGGGCTCGAGTGCATGCAGGAGCGCCACCGCGACGGCCTGCAGATGGCCCGGGAGATGGCCCAGGCCGATGGCCCGACCATCACCACGGGCGGACCACCGTCCGACCCCGAGGCGTTCCGCACGACCTACGGCGGCGATCCCCTCGACGACGACACCCTGGCCTACGTCGTCGACCCGGAGCGGTGCGTCGTCGACACCGTCAACCACTACTACCAGCCCGTGCACTGGTCGGCCGCGCCGCCGGTTCCGGTGACCTACGTGCTCAACGAGCGGGACCGCCCGGTGCCGGCCGCCCTCCAGGACGAGATGATCGCCCGCCTCCCCGGCACCCCCGCCGTGATCCGCCTCGACACCGGCCACGTTCCCCCGGTGACCATGCCCGCCGAGTTCGCCGCCATCCTCCGAAGGGTCGCCGCGGACACCTGAGCCGGGATCCCCGGAGGTGTCCCGGGGCGTCGGAAGGAGCCGGTGGGCCAGTGGCCCCGCGAGTGGGGACCGGTACCGTGCCGCGCATGGCACGGGTCGCGCTCCGACACCGGGACAACGCTCCCGGCGAGTGGTTCGTCGACGAGCGCTGCATCGACTGCGGCACCTGCCGGGAGGTGGCGCCGGAGCTCTTCGTCTCGGTCGGTGACCAGTCCGTGGTTGCCCGCCAGCCCGAGCCACGATCGGCCGAGGTGACCGATCCGGCCTTCGGACTGGGCGTGAGCGACGAGACCGCAGCCTGGCTGGCGGCCCAGGCCTGCCCGACGCAGTCGATCGGCACGGTCGACCACCAGCCCCGCCCGGGCCGGCTCTACCCCCGCGAGGTGCGCGACCGCAGCGGCGTGTTCGACTGCGGCTACTGCTCCGAGGACTCGTTCGGCGCCACGTCGTGGTTCGTCACCCGACCCAGCGGCAACGTCCTGGTCGACTCCCCCCGGTACACCGCCGCACTGGCCGAGCCGTTCGCGGCCATGGGCGGCATCGACCACGTCGTGCTCACCCACCGCGACGACGTCGCCGACGCGGCCCGGTGGGCCGAGGAGTTCGGCAGCCGGGTCTGGATCCACGAGGACGACGCCGGCGCCGCGCCCTTCGCCACCGACCGGTTCGGCGGGATCGACGAGGTCGCGATCACGCCGGAGCTGCTGGCGATCCCGGTGCCCGGGCACACCCGCGGGAGCACGGTCTTCCTGCTCGACGGTCACGACCTGTTCACCGGCGACTCCCTCGCCTGGAGCATCGAGCGGTCCGACCTCACCGCGTTCCGCTACGCCTGCTGGTACTCGTGGTCGACCCAGGCCGACTCGCTCGAGCGGCTGGCCTCACGCCACCGGTTCGCGTCGGTGCTCCCCGGCCACGGCGCCCGAACCGAGGGCACGCCGGAGGACCTGCACCGCCGCCTGGTCGACCTCGTCGTCCGCATGCGCCGCTGAACGAGACCTGAGACCGGGTCAGCGGAAGGTGGCGAGGGGCGTTGCGGAGGCGTCGCCGTCGGCCGCCGGATCTCCGGGTCCGCCGTCGGCGAGCGCGCCGCGGCGGCGCAGGATCGGCATGACGTTCTCGCCGAACCAGTAGGCCTCCTCGAGGTGCGGGTAGCCCGAGAGGATGAACTCGTCGAAGCCGACCGCCCGGTAGGCCTCGATGGCGTCGGCGACCTCGTCGTGGCTGCCGACGAGCGCCGTGCCGGCCCCGCCCCGCACGAGCCCGACCCCGGCCCACACGTTGGGCGCGATCTCGAGCGACGCCCGGTCACGACCGCTGCCGTGCAGCGACGCCATGCGTTGCTGGCCCACCGACTGGGTGCGGGCGAAGTCGGCCTGGGCCGCGGCCACGGCCTCGTCCGGCACCGAGGCGAGCAGCCGCTCCGCCTCGGCCCACGCCGCGTCCGACGTGTCGCGGGTGATCACGTGGAACCGGATGCCGAACCTCAGGACCCGCCCGTGCACCGCGGCCAGCGTGCGCACCCGGTTGACCCGCTCGGCCACCATCTCGGGCGGCTCGCCCCACGCGAGATAGACGTCGACCTTGGCGGCCGCCACCTGTTCGGCCGCGATCGACGCGCCCCCGAAGTAGATCTCCGGCACGGGCTCGGGCACGGTTCGGGTGGTGGCTTCGCGCACCCGGTAGTGGTCGCCCTCGAAGTCGAAGGGCTCACCCGACCACGCGCCCCGCAGCACGTCGACGAACTCGCTGGTGCGGGCGTAGCGCTCGTCGTGGTCGAGCCAGTCGCCGAAGCGGGCCAGCTCCTCGGTGTCGGCCCCGGTGACCACGTTCATCAGCAACCGGCCGCCCGACATCCGCTGGTAGGTCGACGCCATCTGCGCGGCCAGCGTGGGGGAGATCAACCCGGGTCGGAAAGCCACGAGGAACTTGATGCGCTCGGTCTCGGCCAGCAAAGCGGCCGTGGTGAGCCAGGCGTCCTCGCACATGGTGCCGGTGGGCGTGAGCATGCCGGTGAACCCCAGCTGCTCGGCCGCCCGAGCCACCGTCGCCAGGTAGTCGATCGACGGTGCCCGACGGTGCGGATGGGGCCCGGACGGGACGAGATCGCGGCTGTCGCCGCCGGTCGGCAGGAACCAGTGCAGCTTCATGGGGTCGCTAGTGTCGCGCACGACCCGGCCTCGGCGGCCGGCCGACGCTCGAGGAGGAGCCCGCCATGTCGACGACGGTCCGAGGAGTGGTCGCCCGCTCGTTGAAGGCACCGGTGGAGGTCACCGAGATCGTCGTGCCCGACCCGGGCCCCGGCGAGGTGACGGTCGACGTCAAGGCCTGCGGCGTGTGCCACACCGACCTGCACTACCGCGAGGGCGGCATCAACGACGAGTTCCCGTTCCTGCTCGGCCACGAGGCGGCCGGCATCGTCGACCAGGTCGGCGACGGGGTCACCGACGTGGCGCCCGGCGACTTCGTCGTCCTCAACTGGCGAGCCGTCTGCGGCCAGTGCCGGGCCTGCGCCAAGGGCCGGCCGCAGTACTGCTTCGCCACCCACAACGCCGCCCAGAAGATGACGCTGACCGACGGCACCGAGCTCTCGCCGGCCCTCGGCATCGGCGCCTTCGCCGACAAGACGCTCGTGGCCGCCGGCCAGGCCACCAAGGTCGACCCCACCGTCGATCCGGCCGCGGCCGGGCTGCTCGGGTGCGGGGTCATGGCCGGGTTCGGCGCCGCGGTGAACACCGGTGGCATCGGCCTGGGCGACTCGATCGCCGTGTTCGGCTGCGGTGGCGTCGGCGACGCGGCCATCGCCGGCGCGGCGCTCGTAGGCGCCAGCCCGATCATCGCGGTCGACCTCGACCCCAGGAAGCTCGAGCAGGCCAAGGCGTTCGGCGCGACCCACACCGTCGATGCGTCGGCCGTCGATCCGGTCGAGGCCATCCGTGAGCTCACCGGCGGCTTCGGTGCCGACGTGTGCGTCGAGGCCGTCGGCAACCCCAAGGTGCTCGAGCAGGCCTTCTTCGCCCGCGATCTGGCCGGCACCGTCGTGCAGGTCGGCGTCCCGACACCCGACATGGCGTTGCCCGACATCCCCATGATCGAGTTCTTCGGCCGGGGCGGCGCCCTCAAGCCCTCCTGGTACGGCGACTGCCTGCCCAGCCGCGACTTCCCGATGCTCGTCGACCTCTTCCTCCAGGGTCGGTTCGACCTGGGCCGCTTCGTCAGTGAGCGCATCGGCATCGACGACGTCGAGGAGGCCTTCCACAAGATGGAGCTCGGCGAGGTGCTGCGCTCGGTCGTGGTGTTCGACTGATGGCCGGCGCGACGCCGGCCGGGCCCAACGGGACCCCTCGCATCGAACGGGTGCGCACCAACGGCACGTTCTCGATCGACGGCGAGGACTTCGACGTCGAGAACAACGTGTGGCTGGTCGGTGACGACACCGAGGTGCTGGTCATCGACGCGGCGCACGACGCCGACCCCATCGCCCGGGCCGTCGGCGATCGTCGCCTCGTCGCCATCGTGTGCACCCACGGCCACAACGATCACGTGAACGCGGCCGCCGACCTGGCCGACCGCTTCGCCGGTGCGCCGATCCTCCTCCACGGCGACGACCGCATGCTCTGGGACGTCGTCTACCCCGACCGGGCGCCCGATCGCGAGCTCGCCGACGGCGACGTGGTCGAGGTCGCCGGGGTGGTGCTCACCGTTCGCCACACCCCCGGTCACTCCCCCGGTGGCATCTGCCTGATCGACGAGCGGGGGGCCCTCGGCGACGGCACGACACAGGTCTTCGGCGGCGACACGCTGTTCAACGGCGGGCCCGGCGCCACCGGTCGATCGTTCAGCGATTTCCCGACCATCATCGAGTCGATCCGCACCCGCCTGCTGACCCTCGACCCGGCCACCACCGTGCACACCGGCCACGGCGACGACACCACCGTGGCCGCCGAGGCTCCCCACCTCGACGAGTGGATCGCCCGCGGCCACTGATCGCCCTGGGACGCGCCCGGCACTATCCTCGGCCCATGCCCGAGACCGAGATCATCGAGGACGTCGACGTCACGGTCGACCGGCGCATCGCCGACGGCGACCACGAGCGGTTCGCCCACATCGTCAAGAAGAACCAGCTCACCGACGCCATGATCTTCGGCAAGGAGATCACCGCCCTGTGCGGCAAGAAGTGGGTCCCCTCGCGCGATCCCGAGAAGTTCCCGGTCTGCCCCGACTGCCGCGAGCGCCTCGCCAACATGGCGTGACCCGCTAGGTGGTCGGCACGATCACCGTCACCGACTGGGCCGGCATGGTGTAGAGGAAGGCGTTCTGCGCCGCGCTCGTGAGCGTGGTCCCGGCCTGCGGTGTCGGCGAAGCGCCGGTGAGCGTGTAGGTCTTGGCGTGGCCGAAGACCTGCTCGCCGGTGATGCTCACCGAGGTCGTCTTGGCCGTCGTCGCCTTGTTGATGGCGACGATCACCACCCGGTTGTGGTTGGCCGCATCGATGGCCGCGTAGACGCTGGAGTTGGTGGTGTCGCTCGTGTTGGCCCGCACCGACGTGTCACCGAAGTGGCCGCCGGCGCCGTCGTAGTTGCGGAAGGCGGCGAAGGCGCCGTAGGCGTAGCTCTCGTCGCTCTGCAGCGGCCAGTAGGTCGCCAGGTCGACCCCCTCGCGGCCGAAGATGCCGAGGACGTCCGAGCAGGCGATGGCGCCGCTGATGTGGCCACCGCCGCCGTAGTTCCACTCGGTCATGGCGATGCCGGTGCCGGGGTAGTGGGCCGCGATGCGGTCCTTGGTGCGGGGCAGCAGGCGGATGGCGCCGTAGCCGTAGTCGGTGGTGATCCAGCTGGTCTCGACGTAGTTCGGGTCCCACAGCGAGCGGGGGGCCTGCTCACGGGCGGCCACCACCGCGGCCGTCGTGTCCGTGCCGGTGATGCGCACGCCGCCACCGGTGGCCTCGGGGTACCAGTGCAGGTCGAGGTCGTCGACCAGTCGCTTGCCGGCGGAGGTGCCGGCCGCCTTCATCTGGTCGAGGTACCAGTCGAGGAAGGTGCCCTTGCCGGAGGCGTCCGGCGCGTTCTGCAGCGTCTCGAAGCCGTAGAAGCCGTAGTTCACCGGCCCGGTCACCTTGGCCGTGGGCCAGACCCGCTTGATCGCGGAGGCGTAGTCGATGTTGCGGGTGGCGAGCTCGCTGTACGTCACCGCGCTCGGGTGCACCTCGGCATGGGTCGACGACCACAGGTCGGGCTCGTTGTCGAGGGAGAACACCACGTTGGCCCCCGGGACGGCCTGCTTGACCCAGTTGACGTACTCGTCCTCGTAGACCGTGGCGTCGGTGGCGTCCGGCGTGAGCGACAGCGCGGACGGCTTGGTCGACCTGTTCTGCCGGAACCGGGTCTGCAGGTAGTCCGGGCCCGAGTTCCGCACGTCGCACCCGCCGTCCTTGTCGGCCGCCACGTAGTCGACGATCGGGACGGTGACGATCGCGGCCGCGCCCGCGTTCTTGGCCTGGGTGATGGTTGGCTTCACCGCCTGGCCGGGCGTGTTCGACGACGACAGCAGGCCGTCGTTCTGGAAGCACCAGTCGCTGCCGGCGTTCGAGGCGTTGTTCTCCCAGTTGTACGCGGTCCAGCGGTTGCCGCCCATCCGGATGGCGGTGGTGCGGGTCGACGCCACCGTCGCCGCGTCGTTGGTGTTGAGGCCGTAGATCAGCGGCGAGATGGGGTGCTGGTCGAGGCTGACGTCGACGGTGAGCTTGATCGACGCGGTGCCGGGGTTCCCCGGCTGGTAGAGGCACCCGCTGAGCAGGGCGACCGCGGCGACGATCGCCCCCACCACGAGCGCCCTCGTGCGGTGACCGTCGGGCGGCCGATGGGCGTGGATCTGCTCGTCGCTCTCGCCTGCACTGCTCAACCCGGCCCCTCGGTGCCCCGCGACCCGACTGGGCCATATGACCCATATCGGCGATCGCCGCACCCGACCTTGAGCACGCCGCGCCGGACCCCCGAGGACGCGGGCCCGGCCGGTACTGTGCCGCCATGGCCGATCCCAAGTCGTTCAACCTGAGCCCCGAGATCCATGCCTACATGACGGGGCACAGCACCCCGATCGACGAGATCCAGCGGGACCTGATCGAGGAGACAGCCACCCTCGGCGGCATCTCGATCATGCAGATCTCGCCCGAGCAGGGCGCGTTCATGACCATGTTCACCCGGTTGATCGGCGCCCGCGACGCGGTCGAGGTGGGCACGTTCACCGGCTACTCGTCACTCGCCGTCGCCCGCGGCCTGCCGGCCGACGGTCACCTGCTCTGCTGTGACATCAGCGAGGAGTGGACGGCGACGGCGCGGCGCTACTGGGAGCGGGCGGGCGTGTCCGACCGCATCACCCTCGAGATCGGGCCCGCGACCGAGACGCTCGCTGCGCTGCCCGAGGGCCCCCGGTTCGACCTCGCCTTCATCGACGCCGACAAGCCGGGGTACATCGACTACTACGAGCAGATCATCGCCCGCCTGCGCCCCAACGGCGTGATCCTGGTCGACAACGTGCTGTTCCACGGTTCGGTCGTCGATCCCGAGGCCACCGACGACAACGCCCGGGGCATCCGCGCCTTCAACGACCACGTGGTCGCCGACGAACGGGTCGAGTGCGTCATGCTCGCCATCGGCGACGGCCTCACCTTCATCCGCCGCCGCTGACCGGTCGGCCGGCCCGTCAGGCCGACCGGAACAGGATCAGCACCAGCCCGGCGATGCCGACGGCAGCGGTGCCGTAGGAGGCCGGGGCGAGGTCGGCCCACGTGGCCACCTGCCGAGGTTGGCCGGCACGGGGGCGGCGGCGATGGGCGCTCCACCGCCCGAGGCCCCAGGTGAAGGCGCCGAGCACGAGGATCGCCGCGCCGATCACCGGCTGGCCTCGGCTGCCCGTGACCGCCGGCAGGCCCTTGAGCACGATGACGCCGCATGCGCCGAGCGCCAGCCCGCTGCGCGACCAGGCCAGGTCGGTGCGCTCGGCGGCCATGCCCGGGTCGGGGCCCTCGTAGCCCTCCTCGGACGCGAGCGTCGGCTCCGGGTTCACGAGCTCTCCCCACCGAACGCGGCCAGGCCGAGGGCCACCAGGGCCGTGACGCCGATGACCACGGCCACGAGCATGGGCAGCTTCGACGCGGGGAGCGGCCGTCCTTCGAGCATCGCCTGCTCGTTGGCCCGCCACTGCCACAGGCTCGACAGGGCGATCACCACGCCCAGCACGATGAGCGGGATGCCGATCATGCGGCGGCCACCCGGAACGTCGAAGGGCGGTAGCAGCTGGGTCACGGCCAGGCCGGCGGTCACGAGGGCGAGCGCGGTGCGGTTCCACGCGAGGAACGTCCGCTCGTTGGCGAACGAGAAGCGCGCGTCGATGGGAGCCTCCGGGCCGGGCAGCTCGGGATCGGGGGCGTCGGGATCGGGCTGCGAGGGACCGCTCACCCCGTCAGCCTGTCATGCCGCCGAGCGGCCTGTCAGGCGACCGCACAGGCGATCTGTCAGTGCATGCTGCCACTTCACAGGACGTCGGCGGAGAGGGTCCATGGCTCGGTGGGCAGGCGCTCGGGGTCGAACCGCTCGAGCAGGGTCGCCATGGCGACGATCTCTCCCGGCTCGGCCAGGCCGAGGCTGGCGGCCAGCCACGACCGCACCGCCCCGGGCGACTCGCCCAGGCGCCGGCGGTCGGCCAGGGTCACGGCGCCGTCGCGCTTGGCCAGGCGGGCGCCGCCGGGCGCCAGCACGAGGGGCACGTGGGCGTGGCCGACCTCGGGCAACCCGAGCAGACGGGCGAGGTGCACCTGCCGAGGCGTCGACAACAGCAGGTCGTCGCCCCGCACGACCTCCTCGACGCCCTGCCCGGCGTCGTCGACCACCACCGCCAGGTTGTAGGCGGGCAGGCCGTCGCCCCGCCGCAGCACGAGGTCGTCGACCCGGGCCGACACCGAGCCGTGCAGCCGGTCGCGCACCGTCACCACTTCGCCCTCGGTGCGCAGTCGGAGCGCCGGCCGGCGCCCGGCCGCTTCGCGGGCCACCTGGTCCGAGCGGCTGAGCTCGCGGCACGTGCCGGGGTAGGCGCCCTCGGGGGCCTCGCCGTGGGGCGCGGCCGAGGCCTCGAGGATCTCGCGGCGCGAGCAGTAGCACGGGTAGGTCAGCCCCCGTGCGACGAGCTCGGCGATGGCCTCGCGATGGATGGCGGTGCGGTCGCGCTGGTGCACGACCGCACCGTCCCAGTCGAGGCCGATCGCCCGCAGGTCGTCGAGCTGCGCCGCGGCCACGTCGTCGCGCGAGGTCACCGGATCGAGGTCGTCGACGCGCATCAGGAACCGGGATCCGTCCGACCGGGCGAACAGCCAGGCCAGCATGGCGGTACGCAGGTTGCCCACGTGCAGGTCGCCTGACGGGGTGGGCGCGAACCGTCCGACAGCCATGCCCGATGCTGCCACGCACGCGTCAGGCCCCGGAACGGGCTTCGGAGCGGGCGGCGGGCCGTGCGAGACTCACCCGATGACCGCGCTCCCCCAGGGCTTCTCGGCCCACGTCGCCGCCATCGGCATCAAGGACGACACCGACGACTTCCTCGTGCTCGCCGCCGAGCGCACCAGCCCGGCCGCGGCCGTGTTCACCCGCAGCCGATTCGTGGGGCCGAGCGTCACCCTGAGTCGGGCCAACGTGGCCGACGGCCGGCTGCGGGCCGTGGTCGTCGTCTCCAAGAACGCCAACGTGGCCACCGGCGAGCAGGGCGCCCGCGACGCGGCCGAGCTGGCCGACGGGGTCGCCGCCGCGCTCGGCTGCGCTGCCGTCGGACGTGCTCGTCGCCTCCACCGGTGTGATCGGGCGGCCCTATCCGATGGACCGGGTGCGCAAGCACCTCGAGACGCTGACCCTCCCCTTCGAGATCGACCGAGGCCGAGCCGGCCGCCACCGCCATGATGACCACCGACACCGTCGCCAAGGTCGCCTCGGCCAGGGTGGCCACGCTCGACGGCGGCGAGGCGACGATCGTCGGCATGGCCAAGGGCGTCGGCATGATCGAGCCGGACATGGCCACCCTGCTGGCCTTCTTCCTCACCGATGCCGACCTCGAGGCCGAGGCGCTCGACGCCAGTTTCCGGCGGGTCATCGACCGCACCCTCAACGCGGTCAGCATCGACACCGACACGTCCACCAGCGACACGGCGGCCATCCTCGCCAGCGGGGTGGCCGGGGCGGTCGAACCGACCGCCTTCGAGCAGGCTCTGGGCGAGGTGGCCCTGTCGTTGACCCGCCAGATCGCCCACGACGGCGAGGGAGCCACCACGCTCATCGAGGTGCGGGTCGACGGGGCCCGCGACGACCATCAGGCCCGGCGGGTGGCCAAGGCCATCGTGAACTCCCCGCTGGTGAAGACGGCGGTGCACGGCGCCGATCCCAACTGGGGCCGGGTCGCCATGGCCATCGGCAAGTGCTCCGACGACACCGACATCGACCAGGAGCGCGTCGTCATCCGCTTCGGTGACGTCGAGGTCTACCCCCACCTGCTCGACGACGAGGCGCTGGCCAACCTGAGCTGGTACCTGAGCGGAGACGAGGTCGTGATCCACGTGAGCCTCGGCATCGCCGACGGGTCGTTCACCGCCTACGGCTGCGATCTCACCGACGGCTACGTGCGCATCAACGCCGACTACACGACCTGATCACCGCCCGTCACGTTCCAGCGACACCCACCGACGGCGTGCTACCGGACGCGCATCGATCGCGTGGTCTGGTCATCAGTCACACCTATTCCTGTTGATCTGATGCCGCTCGACGGCTATCGTCATATGCATGTTCGATGTGGTCGATCTCACCGAGGAGTGCCGCCAGGCGGCCGGGGACGACCTGTCGATGCTGTCCGACGAGGACCTGCTGACCACGGTCGTCGAGTGGGAGGCGTTGCGCTCGGTGGTCGAGGTGGCTGATGCCCGGTTGTTGGGTGAGCTGCAGGCTCGTGGGGTGACCGACCAGCGGTTCGGGTTGAAGACGGCCCCGTGGGTGGCGGCCGAGGCCAAGGTCGACCGGGCCGGGGTGAATCGGCGCAAGCGGCTCGGCATGGGCCTGCGGCACCTGCCACCGGTCGAGGACGCCGTCGCGTCGGGAGTGATCTCGATCGATCACGCGGCCGAGCTGGCCCGAGCCGCCGCGAACCCGCGGGTCGGCGATCAGGTCGAGGCCGGCAGGCCGTGTGGATCGAGCTGGCCCAGGCCACCTCGTTCGTCGACTGGAAGCACCAGCTGGAGCACACGGTGGCGCTGCTCGACCAGGACGGTGGCTATGACCCGAACCGTGACCTGGCCCGCAACCGGCTCCACCTGACCCCCTACCCCGACGGGTCAGCTGGGCGTCACCGGTGAGCTGGTGGGTGAGCAGGCCCTGGTGTTCCGCCAGTGCGTCGAAGCCCACGCCGATCGGCTGTTCCAACGGCTCAAGCGCGACCACGAGCTCTGCCCCGAACTGCCGCTGCCGAGCCGGGCCACCGTGGTGGCCCTGGCCGCGGCCGAGCTCGTGCTGCGGGGCTCGACGGTCGACCGCGGCGACACCTCCACCGGCCCGGCCTGCGATGTCACCCTCGTCATCGAAGCCACCAAGCCCCAACCCGACGCCGTCCGATCGAGCCGAGCGAGCGTGACCGATCCGTGGGAGGACCTGGTCGACCCGTACCGGCCGGCCGGCCAGAACCCGCTGATCGATCGGTGCGGGCCGGCGACGACGCCGGACGGGTTCCACGTCCATCGTGAGGTGGCCGAGTGCCTGTTGTGCGACCCGGTCATCACCGCGCTGATCGTCGACGTGCTGGGCGTCCCGTTGGACATGGGCCGCGAGGTCCGCCTGGCCAACCGGCGGCAACGCCGGGCGCTCGAGCGCCGCGACGGCGGCTGCATCTTCCCGGGCTGTGACGCCCCGGTCGGGTGGTGCGACGCCCACCACGTCATCTGGTGGGACGACGACGGCCCCACCGACATCACCAACTTGGCCCTGTTGTGCCGCTACCACCACGGCGTCACCCACCGCTCCGGCTGGACCATGACCGCCACCGCCGGTCAGCGGTTCACCTGGACCACGCCGTTGGGTCAGACGTTGCACAGCCAGCGCCACCGCGGCCGAAGTCCCACCGGTCACCTCCAACCCGCCTGACCCCACGACCTCCCCGCCGACCCGACCGCCAGGCCCCGACCTGACGGTCGCACCGGCGCGTCCCGGATCAGACGCCCGGGGCGGCCTCGACTGTGCTGGTCACTCCTCGGCCGACTCGTGCTTCCAGCGACTCCAGGGTGTCGTCCCGTCCATCTCGATCTCGAGCGAGAAGCTCAGGACGATCCGGATCAGCACGATGAGCCCGAGGACGGTGACGCTCTCGATCGTGGGGTCGACGATGATCGTGCGCACGATGTCGCCGACGATGAGGACCTCGAGTCCGAGCAGGATCGCCCGGCCCAGGTGCCGGCGGAGGTCGGTGTAGATGCCCGCCCTGTCGTCGGTTCGGATCGCCCTCAGCGCGGCGGCGACGAGCGCGCCGACGGCGCCGATCACCATGATCGCGGCACCCAGGGCCTCGACGCCCTTGACGACGTTCGAGACGAGCTCGTCGTAGGTCACGCTCGACGCTAACCCGCACGAGCCGGTCGATCGGGCCTGAGGACCGACACGTCCGGCGCGGGTCACTAGGGTGCGGCGATGGCAACCCGAGAAGAGCTGGTCGCGCTGGTCGAGAACTTCTGGAACACGCTCTACGTCGAGCGTGACCTCGACGCCATCGGCGCCATGTTCACCGACGACGGCTTCTACACCGACGTCCCGATCGACGACGGAGGGGCCACGGGGCCACGCCAGATCGCGGCACGCCTGCGCATCGGCTTCGGCCCCGTCAAGAGCTTCGATCACGTGATCCACCGCATCGTGGTCGACGGCGACACCGTCGTCACCGAGCACGCCGAGACCTGGCACTTCGACGACGAGGTCAGCGTCACCCTGCCCTTCGTGTCGGTGCAGGAGATCCACGACGGGAAGTTCACCCTGTGGCGTGACTACTCGAACATGAACACGCTGCTCGACAACGCTCCCGCCTGGTGGATCGAGCACATCATGAGCCAGCCACCGATCACGGAGGCCTGACAGGTGGCCATCCAGTCCTTCTCGCACGTCGGCGTCTGCGTCTCCGACCTCGATCGGTCGACGCGCTTCTACTGCGACGTCCTCGGCTTCCGCGAGCTGTTCACCATGACGTTGGGCGACGAGGTCGCGGCCACCATGGAGCAGCCGCCGGGCCTCCGGTTCACCTCTCGCACCCTGGCTCGCCCCGACGTGCGGATCGAGCTGTTGCAGTGGCACGAGCCGCAGTGCGTCGGTGACGGCCAGCGCCGGCCGATGACGGGCCTGGGCCTCACCCACCTCTGCCTCCGGGTCGACGACGTCGAGGAGCTCGCCGACGCGGCCGTCGCCGCCGGCGGCGCGGTGCACCGCGAGACGCTGTCGGTGCTGACCGGTACCGGCGAAGGTGGAGCCGATGTGCGGCTCATGTACCTGACCGATCCCGACGGCACCCGCATCGAGTGCATGTCGGGCACTCCCGACTTCGCCGTCCTGTTCCCCGACCCGTCGGCCTGACCCGGCTCAGGGGCGCTTGACGGCCAGGTCGATCGGGCGGGACACGTCGGCGAAGAAGTCGTTGCCCTTGTCGTCGACCACGATGAAGGCGGGGAAGTCCCGCACCTCGATCTTCCACACCGCCTCCATGCCGAGCTCCTCGTACTCGAGCACCTCGACCTTGGTGATGCAGTCCTTGGCGAGCACCGCGGCGGGGCCACCGATCGATCCGAGGTAGAAGCCGCCATAGGCCTTGCAGGCGTCGGTGACGGCCTTGGACCGGTTGCCCTTGGCCAGCATCACCATGCTGCCGCCCTCCTCCTGGAACTGCCGGACGTAGCTGTCCATGCGCCCCGCCGTGGTCGGCCCGAACGATCCTGACGCGTAGCCCTCGGGCGTCTTCGCCGGGCCCGCGTAGTAGACGCAGTAGTCGCGCAGGTACTGGGGCATGCCCTCGCCCGCCGCGATCCGCTCGGCGATCTTGGCGTGGGCGATGTCACGAGCCACGACCATCGGGCCGTTCAGCACGAGGCGGGTCTTCACCGGGTACTTCGACAGCTCGGCCCGGATCTCGCTCATCGGCAGGTTGAGGTCGATGCGCACGACGTCGTCGGACAGGTGCTCGTCGGTGACCTCGGGCAGGAAGTGGGCCGGGTCGGTCTCGAGCTGCTCGAGGAAGACGCCCTCGGCGGTGATCTTGCCCAGGGCCTGCCGGTCGGCCGAGCACGACACGGCGATGGCCACCGGGCACGAGGCACCGTGGCGGGGCAGACGGATCACCCGGACGTCGTGGCAGAAGTACTTGCCGCCGAACTGGGCACCGATGCCGAACGCCTGGGTCTGAGCCAGGATCTCCAGCTCGAGCTCGGTGTCGCGGAACCCTCGACCGAGCTCGTTGCCGGTGGTGGGCAGCGAGTCGAGGTACTTGGTCGAGGCCAGCTTGGCCGTCTCGACCGCCATCTCGGCCGACGTGCCGCCGATGACCACCGCCAGGTGGTACGGCGGGCAGGCGGCCGTGCCGAGCGAGCGCAGCTTGTCGTCGAGGAAGGTGGCCAGGCTGGTCGGGTTGAGCAGGGCCTTGGTCTCCTGGAACAGGTAGCTCTTGTTGGCCGACCCTCCGCCCTTGGCCATGAACAGGAACTTGTAGGCCTCGCCGTCGACCGCGGCGATCTTGATCTCGGCCGGCAGGTTCGTCTTGGTGTTGACCTCGTCCCACATGGTCAGCGGCGCCATCTGGGAGTAGCGGAGGTTGGCGTCGCGGTAGGTCTCGAAGACGCCCTTGGCGATGGCGGCCTCGTCGCCGCCGCCGGTGACCACGAACTGGCCCTTCTTGGCCTTGACGATGGCGGTGCCGGTGTCCTGGCACGAGGGCAGCACGCCCCCGCGGCGATCGACGCGTTCTTGAGCAGCTCGAGGGCCACGAAGCGGTCGTTGGCGGACGCCTCGGGGTCGTCGAGGATGGCAGCCAGCTGTCCGAGGTGGCCGGGGCGCAGCAGGTGGGCGATGTCGCGCATCGCCTGGCGGGTGAGCAGGGTGATGACCTCGGGATCGACCCGCAGGAACCGGTCGCCGCCGGCCTCGAAGGTCGACACGCCGTCGGCCGTCAGCAGCTTGTAGGGCGTGTCGTCGGCGCCGAGGGGCAGCAGTTCCTGGTAGGCGAAGTCGCTCATGCGACCATGCTCGTCATCCGCACCGCTCCCGACAAATCGCCGACCCTGGCGGATCGACGCCGTCGCCGGGATCCCCCCACTAGGGTGCGCGGCGCGGCCTGACGACCCGTCAGATCCGGTCGCCGCCGAAAGGACCTCATGAGCCTCGTCGAGATCTCCACCCCGCAACCCCGCACGCGGGTCATCACCCTGAACCGGCCCGACCGGCTGAACGCCATGTCGATCGACCTGGTGATCGAGCTGGCCGCCGCGTTCGAGGCGTGCGGGGCCGACAACGACTGCTCGGTCGTGGTCCTGACCGGTGCCGGCCGGGCGTTCTGCTCGGGCCTCGACCTCAAGGACTACGGCATCATCCCCAACATCGACGGCCTGCAGGTGGGCCAGATCGCCCAGCGCTCGATGCGCCACTACTCGTGCCTCGTGCCGATCATGCGGCGGATGCCCCAGCCGATCATCGCCGCGGTCAACGGCGTCGCCTACGGCGGTGGCATGTGCCTGTCGCTCGGGGCCGAGCTGCGCATCGCCGCCGACACCGCCGAGTTCAACAGCACCGGCATCGTCAACGGCCTCACCTCCACCGAGCTGGGCGCCAGCTACCTGCTCCCCCGCCTGATCGGGGCGGCCCACAGCAACGACATCCTGCTCACCGGCCGGGTCATCGACGCCGACGAGGCCCTGCGCATCGGACTGGTGTCGCGGGTGCGTGCCGGCCGACGACCTCATGCCGACGGTGCTCGAGCTGGCCGCCCGCATGAGCGAGTTCAGCCCCTACGGCCTGGCCATGACCAAGGACGTGATCTGGGCCAACCTCGAGACCAGCAGCCTCGACGCGGCCATCGAGATCGAGGACCGCAACCAGCTCATGCTCGGCTTCACCGAGAACCTGCCCGAGGCCATCCGGGCCTTCGACCAGAAGCGCCAACCCGTCTACACCGACGCCCCCCGCCGCGACCTGTTCATGCCGGATGGTCCGTCGTGAGCGCCGGCGACGCCGTCCACATCGACGACCTGGCCCACCCCACCTTCGACCCCGACACCGCGGCCATGATCGAGGCGGCCGCTCCCATGGGCGAGGCCATCGAGCTGACCGCCGACGCGCTGATGAGCCAGGCCTCGGCCGCGGTGGGCCTCGACGACTTCGGCGACCCGTCGTTCCTCGAGCCGCTCGGCGTGCTGCTCGAGTCGCTGCGCACCGAGGCCGGCGCTCTCGGGCTTCGGGCGCATCACGACCTCGGTGCAGATCGACCAGCTCCTGCGCAACCGTCTGCTGCTCACCGATCTGCTGAAGCGCCACCCCGAGATCCACGACATCGAGATCAGCCGGCCGATCATCATCGCCGGGCTCCCCCGCACCGGGACCACCCACCTCCAGAACCTCATCTCCACCGATCCGGCCATCCGGTCGCTGCCCTACTGGGAGAGCATCGAGCCGTTCCCGGCGCCCGGATGACGTCGTCGGCCCCGACGGCGTCGATCCCCGCATCACCCGCTGCGACGCCAACCTGTCCGTGCTCGATCAGGCGCTGCCCGTACTTCCCCCGGATGTTCGACATCGGGACGCACCACGCCCACGAGGAGATCAACCTCCTCGCCATCGACTTCTCGACCATGTACTTCGACACGCTCGCCCCCATGCCGAGTTGGCGCGAGCTCTACCTGGCCCACGACCAGACGCCGCACTACGAGTACATGCGCACGGTGCTCAAGGCGCTGCAGTTCCTGCGCGGTGGCGACCGGTGGGTGCTCAAGTCGCCCCAGCACCTCGAGCAGTTCGGACCGCTGATCCACACGTTCCCGGACGCGACCGTGGTCGTGACCCACCGCGACCCGGCCTCGGTGGTGGCGTCGATGGCCACCATGATCGCCTACACCGCCCGCATGCACCTCGATCCCGTCGACCCGGTGCGCATCGGGCACTTCTGGGCCGACCTGCTGTCGGTGATGCTGAACTCCTGCCTCGCCAACCGTGACCTGCTGCCGGCCGACCAGTCCATCGACGTGCGGTTCGACCAGTTCATGGCCGAGGACCTGGCCACCGTCGAGCGCATCTACGCCCTGGCCGCCCAACCCTGGGACGACTCGGCCCGCGCCTCCATCACCGCCTACCTCGCCGACCACCAGCGCAACCGCCACGGCAGCCTCATCTACGACCTGGCCGACTTCGACCTCGACGCCGACTCGATCCGCGCCGGCCTGTCCGACTACATCGAGCGCTTCTCGATCGCCATCGAACCCGTCGGCCGCTGACGCTTCGGGCGCGATCAGTACGCGGCCCAGCGGTGGCGCCGGCGCCAACTCCACGGCAGTGGGAGATGGGGCGCACCGACGCTGAGCACCCGCCCGGACCGGAGCTCGACCCGGCCGAACCGGTTCGTCCGCCCGCCGGCCTCGACGAACCGACCGTCGAAGGTGGCTCCGAGGACATCGCCGAGCTCGGCCCACGGACCGCGGTGGTCGGGCGACGGGTCGACCCGGAACCTGGTGGACGCCAACTGGACCCTGACCCCGCCCCTGTCGGGAGCGAGCCGTACCACCGCCGTGTCGGGCGTCGCCGACCGGACCTCGATCACGATGCGACGGCCGTCGCGGTCCCAGGCCGCGGCCAGCGACGAGGTGGCCTGCCGGCTCGGGCTGAGGCTCCGGCGGACGACCTGGACCACCTGCTGCACCGGTTCGGCCAGCGCGTCCAGGTCGAGGCCGACCATCCGACCACCTGGCTCCGCGAGAGGGGTCCCGGTCGACGGTAGGACGTCGAAGCGACGCTTCGGACGACGCCGGTTGGCCACGAACGCGACGACGATGAGCACGAGTCCGACGAGTGCGATCGGCGCTCCGATCTCCGCCACGCGGAGGCTGCTCCGTCCGTGGGACCGGCACAGCACATCGCCTCCGTCGGCGGACCCGAGCGGTGGAGGGCAGTCGACGTAGTAGTGGGTCGATCCGTCCGGGGCGACGAACCCGGTGTAGGGCCTGCCGGCTGGAACCTGTGCCGGGTCGACCGTCGCCGTGGATCTCGTGAAGGGCAACGTCACCAGGATGATGGCCGCGACGAGGAGGGGAACGAAGATGATCACCAGAGCGGCGGACACGAAGCCTCGGCTCAGGGTCATCACTGGCCGCGTCGCCGGCGCCGGAGGTGCCGGGATCGCGCTCTCCCGTCCGACCCGGTGGTTGATGAGCTCGACCGCCTTGACGGACTCCCGAGCGGGAGCGGGTCGGCCAAAGGGCGGGAACCTCGGGACGCCCAGCTCCCGCAGCGTGACGACCTGGCCATCGGCCAGGACCAGCGTGACCTGGGGCCTTGCCTTCCCCGTCCGGTCGTCGACGAGCGCCGCGCCGACGATCCGCTCCCACGGGATCCTGCTGCGCCGGCCGAGCCGTTCCCGCTCCAGCCCGTCGGCGGCCAGGGTCACCTTCGAGCGATAGGCGTCGAGCGTGCCGACGAGCGACATGAGGACGAACACGGCCACGACCAGAACCGGGAACACCCACGAGCCGCCGCCGTCAGTGCACCTGTCGGTGCAGGTCGAGGGGTCGGGAGCGGGTGAGGTTCGCCACACCCACGCGAAGAACCCCATGAGCACGACGGCGCTCGCCGGCTGCAGCCACGTCACCCACCGATGCGGACGTCGGAGGACCACGGGGTCGTCCGTCGTCGCCGACGACGCACTCGTGCTCAGCATGGGCCGACGATCACTCCATCCATCTCTCCTACGGTCGTCACTGGTCCCGTCGGCAGCACCGACGCCGGCGTGAGCCGGTCAGACGAGATCGTCGATCTCGGTGACCTTCACGACACGGGTCTCGGGGCGGTCGGGGGTGACGTCGGGCAGGAACCAGCGGAACCAGATCAGGCCGTGGCGATGGCCCTGGGTCCACAGCCAGTTGGGCACGCCGGGGTCGCGCTCGCTGATGACGAGCCGCCACGACCCGTCGGGCCGGTAGGTGGCCTGGGCCCCGTTGATGGTGACCCGGCTGGTGCCGGCCGCGCCCTCCACCTCGTAGTCGTAGTTGTAGGTGTGGAGCAGCTCGTTCCACAGGCAGCAGTTCCAGAAGGCGCACTCGGGCGAGCGGCCCTCGATGACCAGCGCCTCGTCCTCGGCCAGCTCGAAGCTGCCCATGGCGTAGGAGGCGTCGCCCGCCGCCCATCCGAAGGTCGTCGTCGGGACCGGGTAGGGCTCGGCCACCGTGTTGGGGTCGGGCAGCACCACCGGGACCATCGCCGCCTGGTCGCGCACCCAGGTGGCCGCGGCGCGGAAGCGGCGGGCCTGGTCGGCGTCGGTCAGCCGCCACCCCTCGTCGTGGCCGTCGATGGCATCGATGCGCCACTCGAGCCGGCGGCCGGACCCGGGCTGCTCGAGGTAGTCGCGGGTGATCGCGCACACCGCGTCGGGCTCGAGCTTCAGCCACGGCACCGCGATGTGCTCCTGCGGGCTGAGGATGAACTCGAAGAACCCGTCGTCACCGATGGTCAGATCGGTCATGTTGATGCTGGTGACGATGCGCTCCGAGTAGTGGCCGTCGTCGGGCCCGCCGTACACCGTGAGCGAGAAGTAGACGGCATCGCCCTTCAGCCCCCGGACCCGATAGGTCCTGGTCGGGTCGATCGGCGCGTACTGGTAGAACGCGTCGCTGTTGTCGCCGCCCCACTTCTTGGCCGGCCCGACGATGTCGACGAACCGCGGCCGCGACGAGTCGGCCGTGACGAAGGCGTCGACGCCGACCTGCAGGATGGCGAACATCCACCGATAGCCCTCGAGCAGCGCCGTGCTCGTCGGGCAGGGCGCGGTCGCCGTCGCGCAGCTGCGGACTCGAGCCCGCCGACTGCGGCGAGGAGCTCGCGCACCGCGGCCGACGTCTCCGACGCCGGCTCGTCGGGGTCGACAGGGGTGAGGAAGGACAGCGGTGTCGGGCTCGGGTCGGTCATGCCCTCATCATTGCCGCGCCACCCGACCGGCTCACGACGACGGCGCTGATCACGCTCGGCCGGTCGCGAGGACCATCGGTTGGTCGACCAGTGTCCTGCCGCCGGAGACGAAGGGCCGCCAGCGCTCGACGACCTCACGTTCGAGATCCGCCTTGGCCTCGTCAGTGGCCTGGGCCACGACCGGGCCCATCGGTGTCAGGTTGATGTACTGCCACAGGAACTCGTCCGGCGCCGGAAGCTCCAGCGTGGCGTGGTACACGGTTGCCGAGACGGCGGCGAACCCGGCTCCCTCGAGCAGGGTCACGATCTGATCCGGGTCGGACAGGGAGAACACCGCTCGCACGAACATGCCGAGATCTGGACCGATGTGCCGGACGATCGCCTGCTCCATCAGCTCGAACGGCCGCTGCATCGCACCCGGCGTGTTCATGACGATGCGGCCCCCTCCCACCAGGACGCGTCGCATCTCCGTCGCCGCGGCCGGTTGATCCTCCATGAACATCATCCCCATCTGGCACAGGACGGCGTCGAACGAGCCGGTCTCCAGCGGGAGCGAGGACGCGTCGCCGACGTGCCACTCGATGGGCGGAGGCGTCGGGGTCGGGATCGATCTGGCCACATCGATCATGTCGGGCGAGAGGTCGACGCCGACGACCGAACCGGTGGACCCCACCTGCTCGGCCGCGAGGCGAGCGATCAGCCCGGTGCCGCAGGCCACGTCGACCACGTGCTCGCCGGGCCTCAACCTCGCGGCACGGAGCAGCTCTCTCGACACCGGAGTGGCGATGGCCGGCACGAAGTCGCGCTGGTAGTTCTCAGCTCCTCGGCCGGTGAAGGTGCGGTAGGAAGCGGTCGTCATCTGGAAGGCTCCTGGTTCAGGGTCGACCCGTCAGGGCCGGACCATCGGGGCTTCGGCCGAGTGGCGGGCACGGAGGTCGTCGTCCCAACCGCCGTTGCAGTAGGTCGTGACCTCACAGATCTGCTCGCCGCGGACCTCGCACAGGTGGAGCCGACGGGCGGTCACCAACCCGTCCGGGGTGTGCTGCTTCTCGACGTGCTCGGTCACGAACCCACGCGCCGTCGGAATCGTGCGGATCACCTCGACCTCGACGGGACCCTCGGCGATGGAGCGCAGCTGCGCGGTGAAGGCTTCCCCCGGTCCCTCGAACTGGAACCGCCACATCGGGGGCAAGAGGTCGAAGAAGGTGTCGGGCGCGTACAGATCCTCGCGGGCGTTGAACTCGGTGAAGCACCGGTGGAACTCGGCGCTCAACCGATCTGCGGTCGCCTGGTCGAGGACGGTCATGCTCTGGTTCGTCATCTGGGATCCTTCCGTCGGGCTTTGCCATCGCGGGCTGCTACTGAGGCGACGGTACGGGCGCGGAGGATCGTCGAACATCGCCCGGATGCCCCATCTGCGTCGGCCCCGCCTAGGGCGAACACCCCATCGGCGGCCCTCCGTCGCTCCCCCGTCGTCTAGAGGATGCCGTGCTCGTACGCGTAGGCCGTGGCCGCAGCGCGACTCGTGACGCCCAGCTTGGCGAAGATGTTGTCGAGGTGCCTTCCCACGGTGTGCTCACTGATCACCAGAGCGGCGGCGATGGCCCGATTGGTCTCGCCGACAGCCACGTGGGCCAGCACCTCGCGCTCGCGGGCGGTGAGCGGAGAGCGCGCCTCGCTCGCGGCGCAGGACCCGGCCGAGGCCCCCTGGTTGGCGCGCCAGCGCCTCCACGCGGTGCAGGTCGGGCTGCGCCCCCAGCTCCGCGAAGGTCTCGAGGGCGGATCCGAGCTCGAGGTCGACGGACGTCCGGTCGCCGAGCGCAGCACAAGCCAGGCCCAGCAGCACACCCGTGCGAGCGCGCTCGTAGGGCATCTGCATCTGCTGCCATGCAGTCGACGCGGCACGGAGCTGTGGCAGCGCTGCGGTCGGATCGCCCTCCACCAGCAGGACGGATCCGACGGCCTGGGCTGCCATCGCCCTCAGCACCTCCGACGCCGATCCGGACGCGATCTGGCTGAGCTCGTCGGCGGATGCACGCGCCCCCGCCACGTCGCCGCCGCTCCAGGAGGATGTCCACGGCCGCCGCCAGCAACGCCGGGCGGTCCATGGAGCTGTCGGCCTCGGAGATGACCCGACGAATCGCCGTGGCCGCCGCGTCGTGCGAACCGCGAGCGAGCTCGAGCAGCGCCAGACCGGGCATCGGTTGAAAGCCGACGTGGTTCGCCTTCCGGTACTCGGGCATCGGCCGCGTCGAGCTCGCCGCGCAGACGATGGAGCTCGGCCTCCTGGTAGTACGCCGCACCGAGCGCGGGGTGGGGAGGGTCGGACAGTCGGCGGCATGCCTCCTCCGCGGAGGCCGCTGCTGTCGGCCAGTCACCGGCCGCCTGCTGGAGCTGCGATCGGTGGATGAGGCACTGGCCGCGATACGGCACCAGGTCGGGTTGGGCATCGCACCACGAGCCCAGCGCCTCGGTCCACTCGGTTGCACGCGGGAGGTCGAACAACCGCATGCACTCGAGGATGACCGCGCAGTAGACGATGCCCGAGGACACAGGCCCCACTTCTCCGGCGGTCACCGACACCATCACCTCGTCGAGCCGCGTGACACCGGCGGCCGTGTCGCCGAGGGCGATCAGCGCCTGGCCGTGCCCCAGCGTCCCGAGGGCGATGAGGTCGGCGTCGCCGAACCGCCGCCCGAGCTCGACTGCGCTGGCCGCCATGCCGAGGGCGGCGTCCGCGTCGCCGGCGTCGAGCGAACCGAGCAGGCGCGGGATCAGGAGGTAACCGGTCGCGCGGGCAGTCCATGCCGTGGAGTGCGACGATCTGCTCGGTTCGAGCGAGCCAACCCGCCGCCTGAGCCATCCGCCCTCGCATCATCGAGCTCAACGCCAGCCAGAACGTGCAACGGGCGGCATCAGCCAGGCGGTCGCGATCCTCGAAGCGGTGGTGCGCGGCTTCCCACGCCCTGACGCTCTCGTCATCGTCGCCGATCAGGTGAGCAGCGACGGCCAGCCGTTCGAGATCGTCGGCCTCCGAGGACGCCACGGGGTGCGCCCAGAAGCGCCTGGCACGCCTCCGCCCAGGTGCCGGGCGAAGGCTTCCCGACCGGAGACGAGCGGGTCGGCCACGTTCGACAGTGTTGCGCACGTGGCTCCGTCAGCACGACGTGGATCCGTGCTCAACGGGCCCAGGACAGGTGGTAGTCCGGCGCGCTGACCGAGCGGGCCGGCGCCGGTGACCCGGAGCCGCCGGAAGGTGTCGACCATGACGGCCAGCTCGTCGGTGCGCTCCTGGTCGAGCGACCGCTCGAGGCTCCCGGGCTGAGGCCCGTGCACGAACCCGGCCGGGTGGAAGCTCATCGATCCCACACCGATGCCGGACCCGGCCCGGCTCATGAAGTCGCCGTCGGAGTAGAAGAGCACCTCGTCGGAGTCCACGTTGGCGTGGTGGTACGGGACCTTCACCGCGTCGGGGTGCTGATCGAAGCGTCGGGGCGTGAACGAGCACACGACGAAGCCGGGCCCCTCGAACGTCTGGTGGATCGGCGGCGGCTGGTGGATGGTGCCCACCAGCGGTTCGAAGTCGTGGATCGACAGCGCCCAGGGGTACAGCGCGCCGTCCCATCCCGACGACGTCGAAGGGATGGTCGCGGTGCACGTGGCGGGTGAGCCCACCGGCATGGCGCACGATCACGGGGACGTCGTGACCTTCCTCGATGCAGCGGCTCGACCGGCGCCCGGATGTCCCGCTCGCTGAACGGCGCGCCCTCGAGCATCTGCCCACGGTCCGCCTGGTAGCGACGCGGGATGTCGACGTGGCCCCCGGTGCGCCGAGATGACCAGCGCCTCGAGCGGACCCTCGCCGGTGATCGACCCACCGGTGGGTGGTGCCGGCCGGGGATGACGACGTAGTCCCCGGCGGCGACGTCGAGCGCGCCCGAACACGCTCTCGAGGGTCGCCGAGCCCGACTGCACGTAGAAGAGCTCGTCGCCCGTCGCGTTCCGGTAGAGCGGGCCACCCGGCCGTCGCCGCGACCCACGCGATGGTCACGTCGTCGTTCACCAGCAGCGGGGTGCGACCCGTCACCAGATCGCCGGCGAGGGGCAGATCGCCCGTGCGGAGGTGGCGCGGGATCAGGGGTCGGTCGGTCTCGCCGATCTCGTCGACCTCGGGAGGCGGCAACGCCTCGACCGACACGATCGCCGACGGCGAGTGCCGGTGGTACAGCAGCGCAGAGGCGGAGGCGAACCCGTGGGTGCCCATCAGCTCCTCGGCCAGGTACCCGTCGGGACCCGGCACGAGGGTGTGCCGCTTGCGGGGGACGTCGCCGACCCGGCGGTAGTTCGGCACTAGAGGTTCCCGCGCCGGGCCTGGTCGCGCTCGATGGCCTCGAACAGCGCCTTGAAGTTGCCCTCGCCGAACCCGGTGGCCCCTCGCCGTTCGATGATCTCGAAGAACACGGTCGGTCGATCCGACACGGTCTCGGTGAAGATCTGCAGCAGGTGGCCGTCGGCGTCACGGTCGACGAGGATCTGCAGCGCCTGGAGCTCGGCCCAGGGCAGGTCGATCGCCGGCCAGGCGATCGCGGGCCTCGTCGTAGTAGCTGTCGGGCACCCGCATGAAGCGCACCCCCCGCTCGCGCAGCGCGGCGACCGTCGTGACGATGTCGTCGGTCCGCAGCGCGATGTGCTGCACCCCGGGGCCGCCGTAGGTCTCGACGTACTCCTGGATCTGGCTCTTCTTGCGGCCGTCGGCCGGCTCGTTGAGCGGCATGACGATGGCGGTGCCGTCCCAGACCACGGTCGACATCAGAGCGGAGAACTCGGTGCTGATCTGGTCGTCGTCGAAGTGGGCGAGCTGCTCGAAGCCGAGCACCTCGCGGTAGAAGCGCACCCAACCCTCGAGGCGACCCTGCTCGACGTTGCCGACGACGTGGTCGACAGCGCGGAACCCGACCGTCGGGGCCGGGCGGCGGCGGCGGGAGGTCCTCGGTGCCGAAGCCCGGGCGCCAGCCGACCTTCGGCGTAGCGCCGGCGATCGACGAAGGTGTGCACGGTCTCGCCGAACGTGGCGATCTGGGCGAGGGTCAGCGCGCCGAGCTCGTCGGTCTCGGTCCACGGCTCGCGCACCGGTCGGGCCCCGCGGGCGACGGCGCCCCGGAAGGCGGCGTCGGCGTCGTCGACGACCCAGGCCAGGTCGTGCACCCCGTCGCCGTGACGCCGCACGTGGTCGGCGATCGGCGATCCCGGGGCGAGCGCACCGGTGACGACGAACCGGATGTCGCCCTGCTCGAGCAGGTAGCTGGCCCGATCCCGAACACCGGTCTCGGGGCCGGCGTAGCCCGTGCAGGTGAAGCCGAACGACGCCATCAGGAACCCCGCCGTGGTCCGGGCGTTGCCGACCCAGAACTCGATGCAGTCCCATCCGTGCAGGCGAGGTGGCCGGAACGCGTGGCGGGTGGGTGACGCGTCATCGGAGCTCCTCTCCGGCGAGCGACCGAGTAGGTCGTCTCGTCGAACGTGTCGAAGAAGCGGGTGAGATCGGTGACCACCCGCTCGAACGAGTCGGCCGCGAACAGCACCGGTTGGTAGGCGGTGATGTCGTAGTGCTGCCGCCCCATCGCCGCCCACGGCCCGCCGCTCGTGGGCCACGGGCACGATCTCGGCTTCGGCGGAACACGTCGATCTCCCCGAACGACGACAGCAGGCCGGCGCCGTAGGTCCGCAGCTCGCCCGTCCTCCCACACCACGCCGAACTCGAGCGTGAACCAGAAGATCCGGGAGAACAGCTCGAGGGCGTCGTCGCTCCCGGCCCGCAGCGACGCCCGACCAGCGGACTCGTAGAGATCGGCGAGCACCGGCGAGGCCAGGCCGTTGGCGTGGCCGATGATCTCGTGGACGATGTCGGGCTCGGGTGTGTAGAAGGGCACCGAGTGGTGTCGGACGTACTGCGTCGAGAGGAAGCAGCGGTCGGCGAGCGCTCCGTAGAACGTGCGGGTCGGCACCAGGCCCGGGACCGGTTCGATCCGGAAGCCGGTGAGCTCCCTCACCCGCTCGGTGACCTCGCGCAGCTGCGGGCACGCGGTCGGTCGGAAGGGTGAGCCGCTCGGCGCCCGCGGAGGTACTCGCGGCACGCGTGCTGCCGGTGCTTGCGGGCGAGCTGCGACGAGACCGTGCGCCAGACCTCGTCCTCCTCCGGCGGTGTAGTCGACGTCGGGGATGGCCTGGCCGGGCCGGTAGGTCCGGGCCGACCGCGGCGATGGCCGCCCGCCGGCTCAGGTAGGCCGGGTCGAGGCGCCCGGGATGGTCGTCGGGAAGCTCCAGGTGAACCGATGGGGCATCTGTCACATCTGCCAATGTGGCGCTGTGCCATCGATCAGTTCAACGATCGGCGTGACTTTCCGGACGTATCATCGACCCCATCCCCGATCCGGCCGATGGTTCGTCCAGCGGTTCCGCCTGAGCGGACAGGAGGTCCAGTGATCGAGACCACCGGCAACCCACCCCTCGACACCACCGACCTCGACATCGTCGCGGCCCTCACCGCGGACGGCCGGCTGTCGGTCAACGAGCTGGCCCGGCGCGTGAACGTCTCCCGGGCGACGGCCTACGCCCGGCTCGACCGGCTGCGGTCGTCCGGGGTGATCACCGGGTTCACGACGGTCGTCGACCAGGTGAAGCTGGGCCTTCCGCTCGCGGTGTTCATCCTGTTCAACGTCGACCAGCACACCTGGCGGACGCTGAGCGAGGAGCTACGCCAGCTGCCCGGGTTCCAGTACCTCGCCCTGACGAGCGGGGAGTTCGACATGATCCTGCTCGTGCGGGTGGCCGACATCTCGGCGCTCCGCGACGTGGTGCTGGTCAAGCTCTCGTCGATGCCCCAGATCCGCACGACCCGCACGATCTTCGTCCTCGACGAGCAGCACCCCGACCGCGGGTCCGCCCTCCCGAAATCGGCGCGCCAACAGTCCCCTAGGAGCGTCGCCGATTTCCGGAGGGTCTCGACTTGAGCCAGATGTCGGTCCACCAGGGCTTGGCGTCGGTGCGGCCGAAGCCGAGCGACTGCGGCTCGGCGAGCCCTCCGACGTCCGGTCGGGCCCCGAGCGCCCAGACCACGTGGTAGAGCCAGACGTAGGGCAGCTCCTGGTTGAGCGCCTGCTGCACCTGGTCGTAGTAGGCCTTGCGCTGGGTGTCGTCGTTGCTGGCCCGGGCGCCGTCGAGGCCCTCGTCGATGGCCGGCACCTTGGTCTGGGTGAAGTTGATGCTGCCGGTGCCGACGCCCTTGGCCGTGGTCGAGCTCCAGAACAGGTAGTTCGAGTCGGGGTTCACGTAGCCGAAGTTGCGGAAGATGCTGGCCTGGTAGTTGCCGAGGAACGAGTCGGCCAGGAAGGTGGTCTGCTCGAGTTCGCCGATCTGGGCGTCGATGCCGACCGCGGCCCACTGGGCCTGCAGCGCCACCGCCACCTGGGGGAACGCCCCACCGGTGTTCAGCTTGAGCGTGAACGAGAGCTTCGACTGGCCGGTGTCGGCGGTGTAGGCCTGCAGCTCCTTGGCCGCCTGCTCGGTGTCGTAGGTGACGTACTTGGCATCGGCCACGTGCCACTGGCTGTCCGCGGTGTAGGGGCTGTCCGCCGTCAGGCCGATGCCCTGGCCGACCGAGTCGATCAGCGACTGCTGGTCGGTCGCGTAGGCCAGCGCCTTGCGGGCGTGGACGTTGTCGAACGGCGCGACCGCCTCGTTCATCTGCACGTAGGCGGTCTCGGCGTTCACGTCCTCGACCGAGCGGAGGTCGCTCGACGAGCGGAGGGTCTTGATCGAGGTGGCGTCGTCGGTCATGACCAGGTCGACGTTGCCGGCCCGGATGGCCGCCATGAGCGCCGTCTGGTCGGGGACGATGGTGAACACGATGCCGTCGAGGTAGGGCTTGCCGCTCTGCCAGTAGGAGTCGTTCCTCACGACCTCGAACGAGCTGCCCTTGCTCCACGACTTGAAGGCGAAGGGGCCGGTGCCGATCGGCTTGGCGTCGTCGCTGGTGTCGTTGATCGTGGTCGGGGCCACGAGGTAGCCGCCCTGGGCGGCCAGCGTGGCGTCGTAGCCGAACCACGGCTGCTTCATGACGACCTCGGTGGTGAGCGGGCCGGTGACCCGCACCTCCTGCACGGGATCGAGGGCGGCGCCGGCCAGCGGGTCGGCCTTGCGGGTGTCGATGTTGAGCTTCACCGCGGCGGCGTCGGCGGGCGTGCCGTCCTGGAACGTGACGCCGGGACGCATGGTGATGGTCCAGACGGTGCCGTCGGCGTTGGAGGTGACGGACTGAGCCAGGTTGGGCTGCAGCTTCCGGTTCGCGTCGAACTTCATGAGCGAGTCGTAGATGGTGGAGCCGACGAGGTTGCCGACCGGGTCCCACCGGGCGGACGACGCGTCGTAGCCGTTCTGGTCGGCGGTGATGCCGACCTTGAGGGTGCCCCCGGACGTCGGCGTGCCCTCGTCGGGCACGGTCGTCGCCGGCGCATCCGGCGCGGCCTTGTCGCTGCCGCTGCCGCCACACGCCGCCGCGATCACGGCCATCGCGACCACCACGACGACGGCACCGACCCGCAGACGCCGCGATCCCACCGAACGGTCCCCCATCACCAGACTCCTCCAGAGATATCTAACGACCCGTCAGAGTTCCCTGACGGGTCGTTAGATAGTGGCACACCCGACGGCGCCCCGAATCACGCGGCAGGAGTCGGCGGCGCGGGCCATCAGCTCGGCGAGCGCCTGGCTCCCGTCGTCGGTCAGGTGCACCTTGTCCTCGTTCAGGTACTCGGGATGGTCCTCGAGCACGGCGCCGAAGTCGGCCAGGTGGAGGTTGGGCCGGCGTTGGGCCTGGGCCGTCAGCTCCTCGCCGATGGCCGCACCCACGTCCGCCCCGTCCCCCTGAGGATCACGGCCGGGCACGACCCACACCACGCATCGGTCGGGGAACAGGTCGAGCGCCCGGTCGATGTTGGCCATGACCTTGGCCCGGTCGAGTCGACCGGCGGCCACCTGAACGGCGTCGTTGGTGCCGAGCTCGATGATCACCGCCCGGCGCGGGTCGCCCGGCGGCATAGGTGAGCGCCGGGATCTGGTCGCCGATGGTCCGCCCCGGGAAGGCGTCGATCAACACGTCCCACCCGGCTGCCCCGAGCTCGGCGCGGATCGGCCGTCGGCCGAGCACCGTGAGGCTGTCGCCCACGACGGTGAGTGGCCGAGTGGGCTGATCGGGATCGTCGGGCGCGGTCACCGCGTCGCCGCCATGGGAGCAGGCCGCCGATGCGCACACGAGCAGCCCCAGCAGGATCGGCAGGATCGGCAGGACCAGGGCGACCCGGAGGCGCACCGAGACGAGGCGGGGGACGGTGACGGGATCGGGATCCGGATCGTCGAGCGATCAGTCGATCGGGAGCCGCCGCATCAGGTCGGCCTTCTCCTCTTCGAACTCCTCGAAGGTGATCTGCTTGGCCTCGAACCGGCGATGGATGGCCTCGATGCGCTCGAGCAGCTCGCCCGCCGACAGCTCGCCGTCGTGGTCGTCGCCCGCGAGCGGGGCATCGAGCAGCTCGTCGGTGGACTCGCCGAGCCCGGGCTCGCCGGACTGGCGCTTCTCACGCTTGGCCGCCGCCTTCGCCTTCTTGGCCCGGTCGCGCTGAAGTTTCTCGAAGCTGGTTCGTTGCGCGCCCATCGGCATCTCCTTGCGGGTGGGTGCCGCCATCCACATCTCGTGCGCGGCACACTCGTGGCCGCAAGCTTACGACGTTCGGGGCCCTGCTCCGGCATCGGGCCATCCGCGCCTCCCCCGCCCGTGAGAAGAAACCGCAGGTCAGCGCCCTCCAACGGCCCAGATCCGGGCCAAATCCTCCCCAAATCCGGAGGGTGCCTGTGCCCGGGGTCACCGGTTCTGGCATCCTTGGCGCAAGATGTTGGACATCCGAGGGGTCGATTCGGAGCCTGACCTCGTCGTGGAGAACGCCGTCTCCAGCGACGAAGTCACCACTCGCGTCCACACCGGCACCATCCGTGTCCCCGCTCTGGACGGCCTGCGCGGCGTCGCCGTGCTGGCGGTGGTGATCTACCACCTCGCCCCCGACCGGCTCCCGGGAGGCTTTCTCGGCGTCTCCATGTTCTTCGTGCTGTCGGGCTTCCTGATCACGTCGCTCCTGCTGTCGGAATCGACCTCCAGCGGGCGCATCGGCCTCCGCAGCTTCTGGCGGCGGCGCTTCCGCCGACTGCTGCCGGCCGCGCTGGTGGGGCTGGCCCTGGCTGTGGTCGTCGCCGCCATGGTCGGCGACCCGCACCAGCTGCGCACCCTGCCGGGCGACGTGGCCGCGGCCGCGGCCTACGTGGCCAACTGGCACTTCATCTCCCAGGGCGTCGCCTACGGCGTGCACTACCAGCAGCCGAGCGTGGTGCAGCACTTCTGGTCGCTGGCGATCGAGGAGCAGTTCTACATCGTGGTCGCCCTGCTGGCCTTCGCCCTCGCCCACGTGAGGGCGTCCCGGCGCACGTGGGGCCTGGTCTTCGGCGTGCTGGCCCTGGCGTCGATGGGCGCGACCCTGGCCCTGGGCCCGGCCGACCAGATGGCCATCTACTTCGGCACCGGCACGAGGGCCTTCGAGCTGCTCGCCGGTGCACTGTTGGCCATCGCCCTCGCCGGCCGCATCGACGCGATCACCGGCCCGACCGCTGCACGCGACCGCTCCGTGGCACCGGGCCGCCTCCGTCGCGGCGGTGCCCAGGCCGCCGGCGCGCTGGCCCTCGCCGCCCTCGTGGCCGCCTTCGTGGTCATCCGCATCGACGACCCGATCGTCTACCGGGGAGGCCTCTGGATCGTCGCCGGGCTCACGGTGATCGTGCTGGTGGCCATCCGCTCCCCTGGCTGGCTCGCCCGCGCGCTGGCGTGGCGACCGCTCACCATGCTCGGCCTGGTGTCCTACGGCGTGTACGTCTTCCACTGGCCGCTGTTCATCCTGATCTCCGACGACACCGTGCACGGCGCCCCGTGGCTCGTGCCCGCCGCGCGCATCACCGCCACCGCGGCGTTCACCGCGGCCTCCTACGTCCTTGTCGAGCAGCCGGTGCGCCTCCAACGATGGGCGCTTCCGCCGGTGCGGGTCGTCGCCATCCTCTCGGTGAGCTTCATGGTCATCATCGGCGCGAGCGTCGCCGTGGGGAACCAGGCCCACGACCGAGCCGTGGTCGCCGCCCCCGATGTCGCCATCCCGACGCCGACCACCGTCGTCGCGAGCGCCGCACCGGCCCCCCGAGTCATCGCCCCCGCGACGGCCGATCCCGACGGCATCCGCCAGGCCCTCAGCCGGGTGATCCCCGACATCGGGGACGCCCTCACCCAGAGCGCACCGACCACGACGCCTGACGCCGGCGCGCCGGCGGCCGTGCGGTCGGTGCTGGTGATGGGCGACTCGATGATGCAGGACGCGTTCCCGACCATGCAGGCCGACTTCGCCACCCAGGGCATCCGGTCGTTCTCCGTCGGAGCTCCGGCCCAGACGATCATGACCGGCGACGGCCACTGGCTGTACGACCTCAAGCAGATGGTCGACACCGAAGACCCCGACGTCGTCGTGCTCGAGTCGTGCTGCGGCGATCAGCAGCCGTTCACCCTGCCGAGCGGGCGCGTCGTGACCTCCGACGATCCGGCGTTCTGGCTCGCGTGGGACGTGCTGTCGCACATCGCCACCGACATCGCCCAGTCACGTGGTGCCCGCGTGATGTGGGTCATCCCCCCGCCGGCCGACGGCGTGAAGAGCAAGTGGTACGGCGACATCAGGGAGCGCATGGTCAAGGTCGCCGACATCGAGCGCAAGATCGTTCGCGAGCGACCCGAGGTGCAGCTCGTCGACTGGTCCGTGCTCAGCGCACCCGACGGGAGCTACTCGGCCACCATGCCCGACCGCGACGGCAATCCGATCACGGTGCGGGCCGCCGACGGGGTGCACTTCGCCCCGGCCGGTCAGGCCCTGCAGGCCCAGACCACGGTCGACCAGGTGCTGGCCAACTGGGCCGCCGTGGGCGGCCGCCCAGCACCGGTTGCCAGCTGACCGACCGAACGGCAGCCAGGCCTGACGGGCCGTCAGTTCACCGCGTAGGGTGCGCGCCATGCGCTTCTCCTACGCCGAGTCCATGACCGACCCGAGCTTCTACCTGCCGCTCGCGCGGGCGGCCGAGGAGGCGGGGTTCGACTCCTTCGTGGTGCCCGACAGCATCTGCTACCCGCAGGAGTCCGACTCGACCTACCCCTACACGCCCGACGGCAACCGGGAGTTCCTCGAGGACAAGCCGTTCATCGAGCCGTTCTCGCTGATCCCGGCCATGGGCGCGGTCACCGAGCGGTTGCGGTTCACGACGTTCGTGGTGAAGCTCCCCATCCGCCACCCCGTGCTCGTCGCCAAGCAGGCCGCGTCGGTGGCGGTGATCACCGGCAACCGGTTCGGGTTCGGGGTCGGGCTATCGCCCTGGCCGGAGGACTACATCGCGTGCGGGCAGCCGTGGGAGCGCCGGGGCAAGCGCATGGACGAGCAGATCGAGATCATCCAGCAGCTCTCGGCCGGCGGCTTCGTGGAGTACCACGGCGAGTTCTACGACCTGCCCGCGGTGAAGATCTGCCCGACCCCCACGGAGAAGCTCCCCATCCTCATCGGCGGCCACGCCGACGCCGCCCTGAAGCGGGCCGCCCGGCTCTGCGACGGGTGGATGCACGCCGGCAGCGAGAGCGAGCGGCTGCCGGAGATGATCGACCGGCTGGGTGAGCTACGCCGCGAGTACGGCCGGGAGGGCGAGCCGTTCGAGATCCACGTCATCTCGCTCGACGGCTACAGCGCCGACGGCTGCCGCCGGCTCGAGGAGCTCGGGGTGACCGACGTGATCATCGGCTTCCGCAACGCCTACCAGATGGAGCAGGACACCGAGACGCTGCAGCAGAAGATCGACGCCATGAAGTGGTTCGCCGACTCGGTGATCGCCGAGGTCAAGGCCTGACCGGGCTCACGCCCGACCCGCGGCGGCGTGGCCGGCGCGGCGGCCGAAGAACGTGCCGTCGCCGAGCGAGATGCCGCTGACGTAGCCACCGGCGGCGATGCCCGACGTCGTGCGGCCCGCCGCGAAGAGCCCCGGGATCGGCGCGCCGTCGACGGTGCAGGACCTCGCCGTCGACCGTCGTCGAGAGCCCGCCCAGGGTGAAGGTGGCGTAGTACGCAGCCGGGTTGGCGACGCGCAGGTCGTAGGCGCCGAGCGGCGGCACCAGGGGCCGCACGAACTCGGACGCCTTGTGGAACAGCGGATCGGCACCGTCGGCCGCGTGACGCTGGTAGAGGTCGAAGGTCGCTACCAGCGAGCCGTCGGGCAGGCCGATCTCGCCCTCGAGCTCGTCGACGGTCTCGCACACCCACGACGCCTGCAGGCCGGCCCGGGTCACCTCGTAGAGGGCCTCGTCGACGATCAGGTAGGCCTCGCCCTCCTGGCGGAACAGCACCTCCTGGCCGACCCGGCCGTAGTAGGTGTCCTCGTTGATGAACCGCTGACCCCGGCCGTTGACCAGGATGCCGGCCACCAGCGATCGGGGCGGCGTCATCGGCACCGCGCACTCGGCCGCGTCCATGCGCATCACCGCGGCGCCGATCGACTGGGCCATGCGGATGCCGGTGCCGTCGTCGAAGTCGTTGCCGAGGCGCAGCGAGCAGGTGGCGACGAGGGGGGTGTGGCGGGCCACCATCTCGTCGGAGTGCACGAAGCCGCCGGCGCACAGCACCACCCCGCGCCGGGCGCGGACGGCGACGTCGCGACCCGCCCGGCGGCCCAGCAGCCCGACGACCCGCGGTGCCGTCGACGACGAGTCGCTGCACGCGTGTGTCGGGCTCGACGCGGATGTCGGTGGCCGCCACCGCCGCCGCCAGCCGCTCCATCAGGAAGCCACCGGCCGCGTGGCGCTTCTGCGGCTTGTGCCCCCGCGGCGCGGGGCGGGCGATCTGGTCGAACGGGTGGGCGTCCTCGCCGCCCGAGTAGACGAGGGCGTCGTCGGTGGGCGGCTCGATGCCCGGCTCCGGGTAGAAGCCGGCCTTGAACGGCACGCCCTGGGCGACGAGCCAGTGGTAGTGGTCGACGCTCCCGTCGCAGTAGAGCCGCACCTTGGCCTCGTCGGCGTCGGGGCCGCACGCCGCCATCAGGAAGCGGAACATGTCGTCGGCGGTGTCCTCGTAACCGCAGGCCTCTGGATCGGCGTGCCGCCCCCGAGGTAGATCAGCCCCCCGGACATGGCCGAGGTGCCGCCCGCGCCGCCGGACGCCTCGAGCACGAGCACGTCGGCGCCCGATTCGGTGGCGCCGAGGGCGGCGCAGGCACCGGACGCGCCCAGGCCCACGACCACCACGTCGGCCTCGAGGTCCCACGCCCCGATGTCGGCGACGTCGGCCGGCACGGTGGACGGCAGTCGTCCGGGCACGGAGGTGTCGTCAGGCATGGAGGGTGACGCTAGCGCCGCGTCAGGTGGGGCCCGGCTCTAACTGACCTCTCATCGAGGGTGTGCGACCCTGCCCTTCGTATGCGATCACCGCTCTCGCCCGTCAGCCACCTCGACCGGTCGATGCCGGTCGGCCCTGACGACCGGGTCGAGGCCGGCGACGAGGTCGAGATCTGGTGCCGATCGCTCGGCTCGTGGTCGTCCGGGTTCGTCGCCTTGGACGTCGACCACGACGGCTGGCGTGTGCTGCGCCGATCGGATCGAGCGCCGCTCCCGGTGCGATTCGCCGGCACCGACCTGCGGCCAGCATCCAGCTAGACGGATCTCGAGGGCGAAATCGTCACTGACGACGAGCGCGTCTTAGGGTGACCGGCCATGGCGATCGACCCTCGTACCCCCGTCCTCGTCGGTGTCGGCTCGGTCACCCAGCACGCCGACGACCGCGATCCGGCCGAGCTGCTCGAGCCGCTCGAGCTCATGGTCGCCGCGGCACGCGCCGCGGCCGCCGATGCCGGCACACCGGGCCTGCTGGCCGCCGTCGGGCTCGTCGCCGTGCCCAAGGGCATCTGGGGCTACGGCGACCCCGCCCGCGTCGTGGCCGAGCAGGTCGGTGCGGCCGCCTCGACCCGCACCGCGGCTGGCCGAGGTCGGCATCCTGCAACAGACGCTGATCGACCAGGCCTGCACGGCCATCGCCGAGGGCTCCCTCGACGTGGCGCTCATCTGCGGGGGCGAGGCCCGCAACCGCGCCGTGCCGAGCGGCCCGGGCCGGCGCCGTGGCCACCGAGCTCGAGGCGCCCGGACCGCCCGATGACCTCCTGCTGCCGGCCGGCGAGATCATCACCGGCGTCGAGATCGAGCGCGACCTGGCGGTGCCGGCGCACCAGTACGCCCTCGTCGAGAGCGTGCTGCGCCACGTCGACGACATCTCGGCCGAGCAGCAACGCCACCGGCTCGGCTCGCTGTGGGGTGGGTTCGCCCGCGTGGCGGCGGCGAACGCCGATGCGTGGGACCGCTCGGCGCCGACGCCCGACGACATCACCGTCGCGTCGGCCGACAACCGCATGATCGCCTCGCCGTACACCAAGCGGCTGTGCTCCCAGTGGAACGTCGACCAGGGCGCGGCCCTGCTGCTCACGTCGGTGGGCACGGCCGAGCGCCTGGGGGTGCCCCGCGACCGCTGGGTGTTCCCCCTGGCCGCCGCCGGGTCCCAGGCGATGATCCCGCTGCCGTGCCGGGCGTCGATCGAGCGCTCCCCCGCCACCGCGCTCGCCGCTCGACGCCTGCTCGACCACGTGGGGATCGACCTCGGCGCCGTCGCCCACCTCGACATCTACAGCTGCTTCCCGGCGGCCGTGCAGGTGCAGGCCCGCGAGCTCGGCCTGTCGTTCGAGCAGCAGCTCACGGTCACCGGCGGCATGACCTTCGCCGGTGGTCCGCTCAACAGCTACGTGCTGCATGCAACCGCCGCCATGGCCGAGGTGCTGCGGGCCGACCCCGGCTCGACGGGCCTGGTCACGTCGGTCAGCGGCATGCTCACCAAGCCAGGCCTGGCCCTCTGGTCCACCGAGCCGGGCCCCGGGTTCGAGGCGGTCGACGTCACCGACGAGGCGCTCGCCGCCACCGAGACCCGACCGCTCGATGCCGATGCCGTCGGCGACGGGCACATCGTCGCCCACACCGTCGTGCACGAGCGCGGCGTCCCGACCCGGCTCGTCGCCCTGGTCGAGCTGGGCGACGGGCTCCGCACCGTCGCGGTCGACGCCGACCCCGCCCGCGCCGCCGAGTCGGCCGACCTCGACCTGGTCGGCCGGCCGGTGCAGGTCTCCGAACCCGGCGTGCTCACCTGACCCATCCGGCCGGCGTTGCGCTCGGGCGGCCGGGCCGACAGGATGGCCCCCACCACGTCGAGACCACGGGGGGAACCGTGCCAGTCGATCCAGGCATTGCCGCCACACTCGAGGCGATGGGCGGGCCCGATGCGGCCGACCTGTCCGAGATGAGCGTCGAGGAGGCCCGAGAGGTCATCCTCATGCTCGCCGCCGCCGACGGCGAGCCCGAAGCGGTCGAGACGGTCGAGGACCGCTCGATCCCCGGCCCGGCGGGCGACATCCCCGTGCGGCTCTACCGGCCGGCCGAGCCGACCGGCGCCATCCTGATCTGGTACCACGGCGGCGGCTGGGTCATCGGTGATCTCCACACGGCCGACCCCACCGCTCGCAAGTTGGCCAACCGCTCCGGTGCGCTGGTGGTGTCGGTCGACTACCGGCTGGCGCCCGAGCACCCCTACCCGGCCGCGGTCGACGACGCCTGGGCCACCCTGCAGTGGGTCGCCGAGCACGGCGACGAGCTCGGCGGCGACCCGAGCCGGATCGCCGTGGGCGGCGACAGCGCCGGCGGCAACCTGGCCGCCATCGTGTCGGTGCTGGCCCGCGACGCCGGGCTCGAGGCGCTCCGCCACCAGCTGCTGGTGTACCCCGCGGTCGACCTCACGCTCTCGCACCCGTCGATCGACGAGAACGCCGAGGGCTACCTGCTCACCAAGACCGGCATGATCTGGTTCGCCGAGCACTACCTGGGCCCGGCGTCCGATCGGGGCGACCTCGACAAGCACCCGAACGTGTCCCCCCTCTACACCGCCGACCTCTCGGGCGTCGCGCCGGCCACCGTCATCACCGCCGGCTTCGACCCGCTGCGCGACGAGGGCCAGGCCTACGCCGCCGCCCTCTCCGACGCCGGCGTCGCGGTCGAGGAGCACCGCTACCCGACCATGATCCACGGCTTCATCTCCATGGGCGGGGTCACCACCGTCACCAACGAGGCGCTCGACGCCGCCGGCGCCGCGCTCCGCGCGTCGCTCGCCTGACCGGGCCCGGCATGGGTCGACTCGACAACACGGTCTCGCTGATCACGGGTGGGGCCTCGGGCATCGGCGCGGCGTGCGCCGAGCGGTTCGCCGCCGAAGGCGCCACCGTGGTCACCGCCGACATCGCCGGGAACCCGGACCACGTCGTCGACGTCACCGACGAGGACGCGGTGTCGGCCGCCATCGACGCCATCGTCGCCGAGCACGGCAGGCTCGACTCGGTGGTCAACGCCGCGGGAGTCGCCGGCGGCGGGCCGGCACACCTGGTGCCCATCGAGGAGTGGTCGCGGGTCATCGCGGTGAACCTCACCGGCACGTTCCTCGTGGCCAAGCACGCGCTCCGACCCATGGTCGAGCAGGGGTCGGGCAGCATCATCAACATCGCCAGCATCGAGGGGCTGGAGGGCACCGAGGGCGGCAGCGCCTACAACGCATCGAAGGGCGGGGTCGTGCTCCTCACCAAGAACCTGGCCATCGACTACGGCCGAGCCGGCGTGCGGGCCAACGCCATCTGCCCCGGCTTCATCGAGACGCCGCTGCTGCACGAGGTGATGGACCTGCCGGAGATGGCCAAGGCCCGTGAGACCATCCGCGACCACCACAAGCTCGGCCGCTTCGGCCAGCCGTCCGAGATCGCGGCAGCAGCCCTCTTCCTCGCGTCCGAGGACGCGTCGTTCGTCACCGGCCACGCCCTCGTGGTCGATGGCGGCTTCACCGCCGGCCTGCGCCCCGGCGTGCTCGAGGCGTTCGGGCTCTGACCGGTCCGATGACCCGGCGCCGACTGCTCGTGGTCGTCGCCCTGGCCCTGCTGGTGGCCGCGTGCGCCTCGTCCGCGCAGCACGCACGCTCCGGCGACGACACCACGGGCTCCACCGGATCCTCGGGCTCCTCGGGCTCGGCGACCTTCCACACCACGATCCCGCCCAGCTCCGACACCGGGTCGTCGACAGGGCTCACGACCACCCCGACGATCGCCGGGGGTGCGATCGACTGCGGGACCTTCGACCTGGCCAGTGGGTGGCCGACGACCATCGTGGCACCGCAGAGCCTCTACCGATGCCTCGACGACGCGTTCCGATCGGGGACGCCGGCCCGCCTCGTGCTGTCGGCCCAGACCGACGGTGAGGGCGGCGCGCCGGTCACCACCACTTATCTGGTGACCGGTCAGGGCATCGTCCGGGTGACGGTCGACGCGACCCAGGCGGCTGACCGGCCGCGAACGGTCACGAAGCAGGAGTGCCGGGCCCTCACCCTGACCTTCCCCGAGCCGACGGTGTCGAACTGCGAGAACCTCGACAACTGACACCAGGCAACGATGAGGACGCCACAGACCTCGAACCTGCCTGGGACGACGGATCCAATGGTGCACATCGGTCTGCGCCGTCGGTCCGATCCGGGTTGAGCTGTATCGAGCTGTCCCAGAACGGCCCGTGGGGCACCTTGCCGTGGGCCGCTGACGCCTGCCGCAGCCGGGAGATCTGGCTACCGGAACGGTGGTTGGTTCGCCCGACTGCACCCGCGGTTTGAAGGCTTCGTGATAGGCGGGAGATCTGGCTACCGGAACGGTGGTTGGTTCGCCCGACTGCACCCGCGGTTTGAAGGCTTCGTGATAGGCGGGAGATCTGGCTACCGGAACGGTGGTTGGTTCGCCCGACTGCACCCGCGGTTTGAAGGCTTCGTGATAGGCGGGAGATCTGGCTACCGGAACGGTGGTTGGTTCGCCCAGCTGGTGGCGCCGTCGTAACCCGGAGCGGAGGCAGAGACCAGACCGTCCCGAAACGCCGGGACTGAGACAACTCAACGGCGCCCGGCTACCGGGCTGAGGCATTATGCGTCCAGCCCGCGCCAGGCGGGGCGAGACCCCGACGTCCCGTTCGCTCTCTTCGGAGGAGGAGCCAGCCCGTTCGAGTCGGGCCGGGTGGGCCAACCGAGCCGCATCGCCACCGTCACAGAACGCCGGTTATATGGGTGATCCGCCTGATGGATCGGGGGTTCGCGACGTTCCCGCGGAAGCGCTGCCGAGACAAGCAGCGTCGTCGAGTGTTTCCGCGGAAACGCTCTTGCGACAAGCACCGATGCCGCCTTGGCCTGTCCGCGTCGCTTGATCGGTGCTCATCCTGCAATTCTACGAACGGGGTATGACAGCGACGATGGGTCGCGGGACCAGCCGATCAGAAGTGCCCCGGACCGCCGGCTCGGGGTCAGCAGCCGAGCGCGTAGCTCACGGCTGAGCACACCTGCCTCAACGTGGCCTCGTCGACTTCACCAACCCGGGTCGTGAGCGTCGATTGGGCAACGGTGTGCAGGCCATCGCAGTTGATGACGGACGCACGGTCGAGTCCAACTGCGACGTGGTCGATCTCAACCTCGGCGGCCAATCCGCGCGCCGACGTCGAGATCTCAGCGATCGTCACCAGTAAGCGGACGTCGAGCACCTCGGTGCGGGTGAGGACGAGTACCGGGCGCCGCTTGCGGCCGACCTCGGCGAGCCACACCTCGCCGCGATTCACTCGTCGCCCCAGGTTTCGGCCTCGGTCCAGAACTGGTCGACCTTCTCCGGCCTGTCCTGGTATGCGGTGCGGTCTGCCTGTGCCAGGGCCGCTCGAACCGCGGCCGCGACGCCGTCCCGGGCTGCCGCCGAGACGTTCACGCCGAGGCGACGCGCTTGGTCCGCGAGTGAGTCATCCAGAGTGAAGGTGGTTCGGGTCGCCGACATAGCGTTTGATGCTAGCGCGAACAGCTATCGTCTGACGACCCACCGATCGGCTCGGCTGTCCCAGAGCGCCGGGACCGTGACACTCCGGCCCAGTTGATTCGGGGCGAATTGAGACAACCTGCTCGCTGCGGCGAGATCACCTTCATCCCTGCCGCAGACGGAGGTAGAGGATCGAGTCGACGTCACCCAGCCGCTCGCGCCACTGATCCAACTCGGCCGGGGTAGGCGGTGGGCCGATGGTGGTCGACGCGACCTCGCCGCCGCTGACCAATGACGCCCGAATGCAGAACGCTCGAACGAGGGCACCTGTCGGCATGTAGTTCCTCGACTGCGGCGGATACACGACCCAGCGATCGGACCGGTGTTCGGGGAGGTCACCAGCCAGCCAGATGGTGAACAACCTCCCCGTCAACCACTCTCCCCAGACACCGACCAAGACATCCTCGGTCGAGGTCTTAGTCTCGACCTCTCGGCGCCTCGGCCTTCGGCCTCGTATCGGACACGCGCCGCCAGGTTGTCCGACAATGACTGCCTGCAGCGTCCTGCCGCAAGCACCGGGCCGAGGCGGCCTGAGCTCGCGCTGCCGGGACAAGCAGCGACGTCTAGCGGTCCCACGGGACCTCTAGACGTAGCTGCATGGACAGACATGACCTGGGTCAGAGCGTCCCGTAACGCCGGTTGCGCAACACGGGCCGACTGTCATTCGAGGCGAGGCGCTACGGACTCAATGAAGCAGGCAGAGTGGGTCAACCCGTTGAGGAACCGAGCCATCTCCGCCGATGCCCGATCGTGTGCCGCGGCGCGGAACTCCATGTCGGGTGCAAGGCCGGTATTGGCCGCGGCGACCCACAGATCTCCGCGCGACGTACGTGTCTCGGAAGTCCGGTCGGAGGTCGGCCAGGCAAGCGGCCGCGAGCGCCGCTTCCATGGCCCCGTCGTTCGGCAAGAGGTCCCGGAACTGAGAGATGCGTTCGTTCACGAGGCGGAGCACGCCCGGCAGAGGAGCCAGAAGATCGCGGAGCATCCCGGCTGTGCCTTCATCCACGTAGCGATCATGCCCCACGCGGCCACGAGTTCAGACCTCCACACCGGAGATCGCAGACGACACCCGGTAGACACGCGGAAAACCGTCACGGCCGCGACTGCCCCTGAATGTCCAATGCGTGAGGACCTCCTCGGCTCGAGCCGTCGGTGTGCCGAGCGCACCTAGAGTCCTGTCCATGCGCTTCTCGGTCTGGCCCAACCTCGCCCAACCCTGGACCGATGTGGTCGAGGTCGCCCGGCACGCCGAGGCCACCGGCTGGGACGGCGTGTGGGTCGCCGACCACTTCATGGGCGACGGCGGAGGGTTCGGCGCGGTCGAGACCCCCACCCTCGAAGCCACCGCCGCCCTCGCCGGGCTGGCCACCCTCACCGACCGGGTGCGCATCGGCTCGCTGGTGCTGGGGGCGACCTACCGACATCCGGCGGTGGTCGCCAACTGGGCCGCCACCGTCGACGGCATGAGCGACGGCCGGCTCGTGCTGGGCGTCGGCGCCGGATGGCAGGAGAACGAACACGCGCAGTACGGCATCGAGCTGCCCCCGGTCGGGGCCCGGGTCGACCGCTTCGCCGAGGCCTGCACCGTGCTGCGCGGCCTGCTCGACGACGAGCGCACGACGTTCGACGGTCGCTACTTCCAGCTCGCCGACGCCTACTGCGAGCCCAAGCCGGTGCAGGCCCACCTCCCCCTGCTCGTCGGCGGCAAGGGCGACCGCATGCTCGGTCTCACCGCCCGCCTGGCCGACGAGTGGAACATGTGGAGCCTGCCCGCCACCATCGCCGAGCGGTCCGCCGTGCTCGACCGGCGCTGCGAGCAGATCGGTCGTGACCCTCGCGAGATCCGGCGCTCGACCCAGGCCCTCGTGATGCTCACCGACGACGAGGACGCGGCGCGCCGGTTCGTCGACGCGGTGGCACCGAGAGCGGCGGTCGCGGGCACCACCGATGCCCTGGCCGGCGTGGTCGAGGGCTGGCGAGAGGCCGGCGTCGACGAGGTCATCGTCCCCGACTTCACCCTCGGCCGCGGCCAGCGGAAGCTCGAGACCCTCGATGCCATCATCACCGAGGTCGCCTCCGCCTTCCGGGTCGGTAGGGTCGACCCATGAGCGGTCACCATCCACCGGTCGCCGACTGGGCCACCGACTTCGACCACACCGACGAGGCCTGGGCCGCCGACCCGTTCCCGATCTGGGACGAGCTGCGGGCCACCTGCCCGGTCGCCCACTCCGACCGCTTCGGCGGTGTGTGGCTGCCGACCCGCCACGAGGACGTGTCGGCCATCGCCTACGACACCGAGCACTTCACGTCTCGGAGCGTCATCGTGAACGAGGGCCGCCCGCTCGCTCCGGCCCCCGTCGGCATCGCGCCGCCGATCTCGTCCGACCCGCCGTTCCACCACGACGCCCGACGCCTGCTGCTGCCGGCCTTCGCCCCCAAGGCCATCGCGCCGCTCGAGCCGTTCACCCGGGCCTACTGCGAGGAGCTGCTCGACGCCGTGGCCGACCACGACGTCGTCGACGCCGCGGCCGAGTACGCCCAGCACATCCCGGTGCGGGTGATCGCCAAGATGCTCGGCTTCCCGCCCGAGGACGCCGACCAGTTCCGCGAGTTCGTGCAGGACGTGCTCGAGGGCGTCGATCTGCCCCAGGAGCAGCGCATCGAGAACTTCGGCCGGCTCGACGCCTACCTCTCCGCCCAGGTCGCAGGATCACGTCGCCAACCCGCGCGACGACCTCACCTCCTACCTCCTGCAGGCCGAGATCGACGGCCATCCCCTCGAGCCCGAGCCACGTCGGCGGCACCATCGCCCTGCTGCTGATCGCCGGCATCGACACCACGTGGAGCGCCATCGGCGCGTCGCTCTGGCACCTGGCCGAACCACCCCGACGACCGGGCCCGCCTGGTCGCCGAGCCCGAGCTCGATGCCCGATCGCGGTCGAGGAGCTGCTGCGGGCCTACGCGCCCGTGACCATGGCCCGGCTGGTGGTCGACGACTTCGAGTTCGAGGGCTGCCCCATGCACAAGGACGACTGGGTGCTGCTGCCGTTCCCGGCCGCCAACCGCGACCCCGAGTTCTTCGACCGGGCCGACGAGGTGGTCATCGACCGGGCCGAGAACCGCCACGCCGCCTTCGGCCTCGGCATCCACCGCTGCGCCGGCTCGAACCTGGCCCGCATGGAGCTGCAGGTCGCCCTCGCGGTGTGGCTCGAGCGGTTCCCCGACTTCCGCTGTCGCCGACGCCGACGCGGTGCGCTGGTCGGGCGGCCAGGTGCGGGGCCCGCGCACCCTGCCGTTGCGCATCGGCTGAGACGCCGACCGCCCGATCGCCCTCGGTCGAGCGACTCAGCCGGAGAGGTCGGCCCAGTCGGGGAAGGCCCACTCGATGGGGTCGCGACCGGGCAGCACCGCCATGCACCGGCCGGTGGACTCGCCGGTGGCCAGGTCGAGGGCCACGTCGGCGATCGTCGACGGGCTGATCAGCCGGAAGCCCATGGTGCCGGCGTCGGCGCCGTTGAGCGCCTCGACCGTCATGGGCGTGTCGACCACCCCGGGACAGACCGCGTTGATGGTGATCGCCTCGAGGGCCAGGGCCGGAGCCAGCGCCCGCACGAACCCGGTGACCGCCTGCTTGGTCATCGTGTAGAGCGGGTTCGGGGCGAAGGCGACGATGCCGGCCACCGACGCGGTCGCCACGATGGCGCCCCCACCGTTGGCCCGCAGCGCCGGCACGGTGGCCCGGGTGCCGAGGACGACGCCGTCGATGTTGGCGCCGACCGTGCGGCGGTAGAGGTCGAGGGGAAGCTCGTCGATGGGGCCGGTGAACCCGTAGACGCCGGCGTTCAGGTAGACGACGTCGAGCCCGTCGAGGTCACCGGCCGCGGCCACGGCCGCGTCCCACGTATCGGGGTCGTCGACGCTGCCGACGATCGGCACCAGTCCGAGCTCATCGGCGGCACGGGCGGCCCGATCGCCGTCGAACTCGATGCCCACCACTTCGGCGCCCTCGTCCCGGAAGCGCTCGGCCGCGGCCCATCCGATGCCAGAGCCGATGCCGCTGATGATCGCCGTCTGGTTCCGGAGCCGATCCATCCGGCGACCGTATCCCGCCCGATCCGCGGGCGCTTCGTGTCAGGCCGCGAGGAAGTCGAGCACCTCGGGCAGGGCCGACGGGTCCTGCACGAAGAACGCGTGGCCACCCTCGTAGACCCGCAGGTCGGCGCCGGGGATGCGCGATGCGATGGCCTCTCCGTTGGCCTTCGGGGCAATGCCGTCGAAGCGGCCCGAGGCCACCAAGGTGGGGCACATGATGCGGGGCAGCCGGTCGCAGACGTCGAGGGCCTGCCGGGCCCCGAGCTGCTCCTGCTCGCCCCGCCGCACCTCGGGCGACGTCTCGGCACCGACGCGCCGGGCGAGGAAGTCGACGAGGCCCTGGTCCTGGGGGTGCGAGGCCAGCCACTCCGGGGTGAACCTGGTATCGAGCAGCTGCACCATCGTGGCCGCCCGCTCGTCGGCGGGGAGTCCGTCGAGCTCGTGCAACGGGTACGACGAGCCCAGCGCGCCACCTGGCGACGTGCACATCAGGGCCAGCCGCTCGACCCGCTCGGGGAACGTGACCGCCAGCTCCTGGGCCACCATGCCGCCGAAGCTGATCCCGACGACGCGGCACGAGTCCCACCCCACGACGTCGAGCAGCGCCGCGGCATCGGCGGCATAGTCGGCCATCGAGTACGGGCCCTCGGGGATCGACGTGCGCCCGAGGCCGCGCTGGTCGTGGGCCACCACGTCGAAGCGCGCCGCGAACGGCTTGATGACGAGGCCGCTGCCCGCAAGCGTCGCCCCCGACCCGTTGAGGAAGAGCAGGCGCCGGACCGGGCCGTCGACGTCCTCCTCGGGGCCGCTCCGCTCGTAGTAGAGCTCGATCCCGTTGGCGGCGACGGTGGGCACGTCGGGGAGCATACGAGCCGGTCGCCCGGCGGGCACTCATGTCCCGCCCCCCATCGACCGAAGGAGCAGGGATGGCCTCTTCCCCTCCGCGCCCCTGTCTACGCTCGTCGGCGATGCGGACCGCCGCCCGATGACGACCGCCCACCCGCTCCCGGAGCGCACCCTCCGGCTCGAGTACCCCGAGGACATGGACCCGGCGTGGAGCCCCCGGCGGCCGGAGTTCGCCTACGCGGCCAACGCGGTGTCGCTGATCATGCCGTTCGCCGAGCCCTACTTCGTGAAGTCGGTGCGCTCCGCCATCCCCCAGCTCGATGACGCCGACCGCACCCCGGCCGAGGAGTACCTGCGCCAGGAGCTGCAGCACCACGTGCAGCACCGCCGCTTCAACCAGATCGTCACCGCCCGCTACCCGCGGCTCACGCGCATCGAGGGCTGGATGCGACGCACCTACGGCGGGTTCTCCAAGACCCGCAGCCAGCGCTTCAACCTGGCCTTCGCGGCCGGCTCCGAGACCATCGCCTTCACCCTCGCCCGCTGGACCGAGAACCACCTCGACGAGCTGTTCACCGGGGCGGAGCCGGTGCCGAGCACGCTGTTCCTCTGGCACCTGGCCGAGGAGGTCGAGCACAAGTCGAGCGCCTTCGACGTGTACGAGGCGGTCGACGGCTCACGCCTGCGCTATCTGATGGCCATGGTCATGTCGTTCGTGATCCTGGCCTGGTTCACCGGCATCAGCGCCCTGACGATGATGGCCACCGACCACCGGCTCCTCCATCCGGTCAGCTGGTTCCGCCTGCTCAAGTGGGGCCTGAGCTTCGCCTGGGTCGGGCTGCCGACGCTCGTCGTCTCGTCGCTGCCGGGCCATCACCCGTCGGACTTCGCCGACCCGATCTGGATGTCGTCGTGGCTGACCCACTTCGACCCCGAGACCGGCACCATCCCCGAGCCCAGCTTCCTCACCCCGGTGTCGCTCACGCTCGACTGAGCCCCGGACGCGGGTCGCCCCCGCCTCGGAGGGCGGGGGCGACCGGTGACGATGACGGAGCCCGTGCTCCGGGCGGGACCGCTAGGTCTCGACCGTCGCCCTCGCTCCCGAAGCGGGGACCGGTGGGGCGGACGCGCCGGCCGTGGTGACGTAGCTGGTGCCCATGCCGAACTCCATGTGGTAGGCGGGGGCGCCGTGCTCGTGGATGTCGATGCCCTCGAGCTCGCCCTCCTCCGAGACCCGCAGGGTGCGGGTGAGCCTCACGAGGTACATCAGGGCGAAGCCGACGGCCAGCGTGGCGATCGTGATCACCGCGCTGCCCTTGATCTGGGCGATCAGCTGATCGGTGCCACCACCCCAGATCAGGCCGTTGACCGTGCCGCTCAACCCGTCGGCCGAGGTGCCGACCGCACCGGTGGAGCTGGGCAGGCCGTACTTGCCGGCGGCGAACAACCCGAGGCTGATGGTGCCCCAGATGCCCGCGATGCCGTGCACGGCGACCGCACCGATCGGGTCGTCGACCCGGAGCCACTCGATGAACTCCACGCCGAGCACCACCACCGCACCGGCGATGGCACCGATGAGGATGGCCGACAAGGGGTCGACCCAGTAGCAGGGGCAGGTGATGGCGACGAGCCCTCCCAGGAACCCGTTGACGGTGATGCCGACATCCCACTTGCGCAGCTTGGGATACACCCAGGCCATGGCGACGAGACCACCTGCCGCCGCCGCCAACGTGGTGTTGGTGGCCACCCGGCCGATGCCCTCGAAGTCCATGGCCGAGAGCGTGGAGCCGGGGTTGAAGCCGTACCAGCCGAACCACAGGATCACGCCACCGACGGCGGCGATGGTCATGTCGTGGCCGGGCCACATGCCGCCACCGTCCCGCTTGAACTTGCGCCCGAGACGGGGGCCGAGGACGACGGCGCCGGTGAAGGCGATCATGCCACCGACCGTGTGCACCACCGTCGAGCCGGCAAAATCTCGGAACGGCGTGTCCATCGTGGCCAGCCAGCCACCCGGACCCCAGACCCAGTGGCCGAGGATCGGGTAGATGAAGCCACTGACGCCGACGCTGTACAGCAGGTCGCCCACGAAGCCGGTGCGCCCGACCATGGCACCCGAGGTGATGGTCGAGCAGGTGTCGGCGAAGGCGAACTGGAACAGGAAGAAGGCGAGGAAGGCCACGCCCGTCGTGCCGTAGGTGGCCGTGTCCGACTGCAGGAAGAAGTAGTTGTGGCCGATCCACCCGTTGCCCTCGCCGAACATGAAGGCGAAGCCGAAGGCCCAGAACAGCAGGCCGCACAGGCAGGTGTCGACGATGCACTCCTGCAGCACGTTGACGGTCTCACGGGACCGGGCGAACCCGGCCTCGAGCATCATGAATCCGGCCTGCATGAAGAACACCAGGAAGGCCGTGACCAGCACCCACGTGGTGTTCAGCGGGTTCACGATGTCGTCACCGGTCAGGGGGGCCGGCGTGTCCGCGTCCTGAGCCAGCGCCTTGTCACCGATGAACTTCATGAACACGTAGGCGATGGCGATGACGGCCATCAGGCCGATCATCTTGCCGGCCAGGTAGACCATGAAGTACTGGCGGGACTCCTTGTTCTGGAACCCCTCCTTGAGCCGCCTCAGCCACGGCCCCTTGTACTGCGGCTCCGTGCCTACGGATAGCGCGATGGTTGACATGGTCTACAAAGCCTCCAGATCACGTTCGTTGGTGCGGACGCGGACGACGCGGTCGACGGGGGTGACCCAGATCTTCCCGTCGCCGATCTTCCCGGTTCGAGCGGCGTCGGCGATGGTGTCGACGACCTTGTCGGCGTCGGACGTGTCGCAGAGCACCTCGACGCGAACCTTCGGGAGGAAGTCGATGGTGTACTCCGCCCCCCGGTAGGTCTCGGTGTGGCCGCCCTGGCGACCGACCCCCTTGACCTCGTCCACCGTGATCCCCTGGATCCCGATGCCGCGGAGCGCGTCCTTCACCTCCTCGAGTTTGAACGGCTTGATCACCGCGGTGACCAGATGAACCATCAGCTCCTCCTCCTGCTCGCTCGCCGCTCCGTTCGGAGCGGGCCCCGTCGCGCAGCACGACCGCTGCGCTCGGCAAGGGGCACAGTAGGGAGGGTTCATGTCGTGACCATGTGGCCGGCATTACGGGATTTCGACGGATTTCTGTCCGCACTCTGACGTCACCGTGAACCGACCGCTGCCGGTAAGGCATCGTTCAGGAGGCGACCCTGAACCCCATGTTCCCGGTGGAGCTGTCGGGCGAGTTCGAGCTGCGGGCGGCGACTCGATAGCGGTTGCAGTAGGAGTCGTGGCACAGGTACGACCCGCCCCGGATGGACCGCTGCTGACCGGTGGGCGGCCCGGTGGGATCGACCGAGGGACCGGTGGAGGCGACGTTCGGGTCGAACCAGTCGGCGCACCACTCCCACACGTTGCCCGACGTGTTGAACAGCCCGAAGCCGTTGGGCTCGTAGGCATCGACCGGCGCGGTGCCGAGGAAGCCGTCGGCCTCCGTGTTGTGGCTCGGGAACGTCCCCTGCCACACGTTGCACCGGTGGACCCCGCCCGGTTCGAGCTCGTCACCCCAGGGGAACCGGGCCTGCACCAACCCACCGCGGGCCGCGAACTCCCACTCGGCCTCGGTCGGGAGCCGCACGCCGGCCCAGGCGCAGTAGGCCACCGCGTCGAACCACGACACGTGCACCACCGGGTGGTCGAGACGGCCATGGAGCGACGACTGCGGCCCCTCGGGGTGAGCCCAGTCGGCCCCGAACACCTGCCGCCACCATGGGGCCTGGGCGACACCGCGGGTGGGTTCGAAGTCATCCGGGAGCAAGCCCCCGAACACGAACGACCACCCCTCCGCCTCGGCCGTGGTGCGGTAGTCGGTGGCCGCGACGAAGTGGGCGAAGCGATCGTTGGTCACGGCCACGGTGTCGATCGAGAAGGGGCTGAGCCGCACCTCACGAACGGGGCCTTCGCCGTCGGCGGGGAACCCGTCACCGTCATCGGTGCCCATGAGGAACGAGCCCCCCTCGAGCGCCACCATCGACTGGTGGGTCACGTCGGGTGCCTGCGAGGTCGACGAGGCCGGCGATGCCGGGGATGCCGACGAGCCCGGGCCGTCGCCGCTCCGGGCGCCACGGCCGGGTGCGCAGCAGGCATGTTCGGCATCGCTCATGGGGCATTCCTAGCCCCATGCCCGGGTTCCCGCCACGGCGTGGTCACCGTGGCCCTCGACCAGGCCGGGAGGTGCTATCGGATCGGGCGTCCGGGAGCGCGCCAGCCCTGCTGCTCGAGCTCGAGGGCGACCTCGCGGTAGCGGCTGACCGGCACCAGGTGAACGCCGTCGAAGGCGCCGCTGTCGCGGATGCCGGCGGCCAGCTCGCAGGCCAGGGCCACGCCGCCGTGCGCGTCGCGCTCGACCCGCTCGACCACGTCGGCCGGGATCGACAGCTGCTGGTTCTCGGCCGAGAGCTTGCGGGCCATGGCGGCACTGGCCACCACCATGACGCCGGCGTAGACCTGACCGTCGAAGGCGAAGGACTCGCGCCAGCGCAGCAGGTCGTCGATCGAGTAGCTGATCTGGGTGAAGACGAAGTCGGCGTCGGCTCTTGAACGCCGGGAGCGCCCCGAGCCCGGTGGCGACGCCGACCCGGAACGGCGGGAGGCCGGCGAACAGGTCGCCCGATCCGAACGACCGGATCTCCTCGATCATCCGCCGAACGGACACGTCGTCGGAACGCCGGCCGGTCTCGGGCCGGTCGCCGTAGACCAGCAGGAACTCGTTGACGCCGTAGGCCGCGGCGGTGAGCAGGTCCCGGCGGAAGCCGAGCACGTTGCGGTCGCGGGAGTTCAGGCAGGCGATGGCCCGACCTCCCATGGCGGCGACCTCGTGGGCCACCGCGACGCTCGAGATGGTGGCCCGCCCGAGGTGGTTGTCGGGCACGAGGAAGCCGTCGGCGACCTTGCTCAGCACGCCGATCTGGTGGCGGGCGTGGGTCAGGCTCGGCCGGGTGGGCGGTTCGATCTCGCAGATCAGCTCGACGTCGGACACCCCGAGACGATACGCCCGGGCCGGGAGCTCAGGTGGTGGCGTTGGAGAAGCGGGCGGCGAGATCGGCCATCACGCGGGGCGCGTCGTCGATCCCGGCGCAGAACGCCTGCAGGCCCACGTGGGCGACCGTGGCGCCGGCGTCGGCGAGGGCCGCCACGCCGGCCATGGTGGCGCCCGGGTCGGGCCGCTTGTCGTCGTCGCGGACCACCGCGAGGGCGCCCTGCACACCCAGGTCGTCGGGGTCGCGACCCGCGGCCACCAGGGCCTCGCGCAGCTGGGTGACCCCGGCCGCCAGGCCGTCGACGCTCTCCCCCATGATCGGGATCCACCCGCGCCCGAACCGCACGAGCCGATCGAGGTTGGCCGGGCTCAAGCTGCCGGCGATCCAGAACGGCACCCCGCCCGCCTGCACCGGTCGGGGCGAGCACCAGACATCGTTGAACTGCACAGTCTCGGAGTCGTAGGCCGCGGGCCAGTCCGTCCACAGCGACCGGCACGCCCCCAGCGTGTCGGTGAGCAGCGCTCCCCGCCGGGACCAGTCGAGGCCCGACGCCTCGTACTCCTCGCGCTGCCACCCCAGGCCGACGCCGAGCTCGAGCCGCCCCTGCGACATCACGTCGAGCGTGGCCGCCGTCTTGGCCAGGAGCGGCGCACCCCGCAGCGCCGGGATGATGACGCCGGTGGCCAGGCGCACGGTGGAGGTCACCGCGGCCAGCCCGGTCAGCATCGTCAGCGGCTCGAGCCACGGCGCGTCCGGGGTGGTCGGGAAGCGACCCCAGCGGTAGGCGTCGGTGTTCGCGCCCATCACGACGTGGTCGACCACGACGAGCCGACCGATGCCCGCATCCTCGGCCATGCGACCGAGGTCCGGGAAGCGGTGCCACTGGTCGGGCGGGAGGAACGAGCCGAAGTTGGACAGGCCGAGAGAGAGCTGCACCGGACAAGTATGGGCCTCGGCCGTGGGAGACTTCGCCCTCGCACCCGGCGGGTGCGCCGACCGGAAGAGCGCAGGAGCGTGCATGACCGAGATCGATCCGAACCAGGCCCCCGCGAGCCGGGCCGGCGGGGAGCGGACGGACGCGAGCCCGGTCGGGTCCGTCCTCATCACCGGCGGGGCGGGCTACATCGGCGGCACCATCGCCTCCGCGTGCATCGACGCCGGCATCACGCCGGTCATCCTCGACAACCTCTCGACCGGGCGCATCGAGTTCACCGAGGGCCGGGCGTTCTACGAGGGCGACATCGAGGACGGCGACCTCGTCGACCGGGTGTTCCGGGACCACCCCGACATCGGCACCGTCGTGCACTGCGGCGCCCTGATCGTGGTGCCCGACTCGGTGGCCCGGCCGCTGGCCTACTACCGCGAGAACGTGTCGAAGACCATCCGCCTGCTCGGCCACCTCGAGCGCAACGGGTGCCGGCGGTTCCTCTTCAGCTCGTCGGCGTCGCTCTACGCGCCGGCGCCCGACTTCTCGGTCGACGAGAGCTCCGCCGTCGCCCCGACCAGCCCCTACGCCCGCACCAAGCTGGTGGTGGAGATGATCCTCGACGATCTCGTCCGGGCCGGCACCACCGAGGTCGTGTCGCTGCGCTACTTCAACCCGATCGGCGCCGATCCGCAGCTCCGCACCGGGCTGCAGACCGCGCTGCCGAGCCACGTGCTGGGCAAGCTGATCACCGCGCACCGGCTGGGCGAGCCGTTCTCGATCACCGGCGTCGACTGGCCGACGCGGGACGGTTCCGGCATCCGTGACTACATCCACGTGTGGGACCTGGCCCGGGCCCACGTCGCGGCCATCGAGCGCTTCGACACCCTGATCGACGCCATGCCCGCCGGGCACGGCTCGATGGTGATCAACCTCGGCACGGGCACCGGCACCACCGTCCGCGAGATCGTCGAGACCTTCCGCGACGTGGTCGGCCCCACCTTCGAGGTGCGCGAGACCGGTCCCCGCGACGGCGACGCGGTCGGCTGCTTCACCCGCAACGACCGGGCCGTCGAGCTGCTGGGCTGGACGCCCGAGCTGTCGATCGAGCAGGGCATCCGCGACTCGCTGGCCTGGGCCGAGAAGCGGCCGTCGGTGCTCGGCGACGACTGACCCCCGCCGCAGCGCCGCAGCGCCGCTGCCGCCGTTCTGAAGGTCCGGCCTGGCGCGAGGCGGGGGGCCGGGCCTTCAGAGCTCAGGGCGCGGGTGGGTGGAGCTCGGCGCGCACGACCTTGCCCATGGCGTTGCGGGGCAGCGCATCGACGCGGTGGACGAGGCGCGGCTTCTTGTAGGGAGCGAGCTGGTCGGCCACCCAGTCGGTGAGGGCCTCGACGTCGAGGTCGTCGTCCGCCTCGACGTAGGCCGTCACCGTCTCCCCCCACTCGGGCGACGGCGTGCCGACCACGGCGACGTCGATGACCGACGGGTGGCCCCGCAGCACGTCCTCGACCTCACGCGGATACACGTTGAACCCGCCGCTGATGATGAGCTCCTTGGCCCGGCCCACGATGGTCAGGTAGCCCTCGTCGTCGAGCGCACCGATGTCGCCGGTGCGGAACCACCCGTCGGCGGTGAACGACTCGGCGTCGGCATCGGGTCGCTCGAAGTACCCGGCGAACACGTTCGGGCCCCGCACCTCGATCTCGGACGTGCCCGGCGCCAGCCGCAGGTCGACCCCCGGCAGCGGGAGGCCGACCGTGCCGGCCCGGCGCTCGCCGTCGTAGGGGTTCGACACCAGCATCACCGTCTCGGTCATGCCGTAGCGCTCGAGCACCTGTTGACCGCACGCGCCGAGCACCCGGGCGTGCAGCTCGGCGCTCATCGGCGCCGACCCCGAGACGCACAACCGCAGGGTGCCGAGCCTCTCGGCACCGGGCGCGTCGACCAGCCTCGAGTACATCGTCGGCACCCCGAAGAAGAGGGTGGCCCCGCCCGCCGCGGCCGACAGCACGGCCTCGGGGTCGAAGGTGGGCTGCAGCACGATCGACGCGCCGGCGAGCAGCGAGCCGTGCAGGCCCACCCCCAACCCGTGCATGTGGAACAGCGGCAGGCACAGGATCAACCGGTCGGCCGGCGTCCAGCGCCAGGCCGTCACCAGGGCCTGGGCGCTGGCCAGCAGGTTGGCGTGCGACAGCAGCGCCCCCTTGGGCGTGCCCGTGGTGCCCGAGGTGTAGGGCAGCAGGGCCGGGTCGGCCCCGGTGGCGACGTCGAGCTCGACGAGTTCGTCGGGCTGGTCGGGAAGCCCACCGAGGTCGACGCCGGCCACCACGATCGACCGGTCGATCCCGGTGATCCACGCTCGAAGCTCGGCCCGCTCGACGAACGCACCGCGAGGCCGGGCGTCGCCGACGATCACCTCGATCTCGCGGCGGGAGTAGCCCGGGTTCACCGGCACCACCACCAGTCCGGCCCGCAGCGCGGCGATGTGGGCCACCACCAAGTCGACGGAGGCGGCGCCCGACACGAGGACGCGATCACCCGACACGAGCCCCGCCGCCACCATGCGCTCGGCCGCCCGACGCGTCTGGTCGAGCAGATCCCGACCGCGCAGGCCGGCGCCCCCGGGGCCGACGATGACCTCCTGGTCGGGGTGGGACCGCCACCACGCGACCCACGCCTGCGGCAACGTGCCCCGTCCGGTCAGGTCGATCGAGCCCGGGACGGTGCCCGCCGGCAGGTGTCGGGCCCACGCAGGCTCGGTCATGCATCATCTCCGTGGTCGACATGGCCGGGTCGGGATCGTGCGGAACAGTAACGTTCGCCGGCGTGGCCCCCAACCCGATGCTCACCCGCGAGAAGCTGATCTCGGCGGCGGAGCAGCTGTTCGCCGAGCGCAGCATCGACGGCGTCTCGCTGCGCCAGATCAACAGCGCCGCGGGCCAGCGGAACTCGACGGCGCTGCAGTACCACTTCGGCGGGCGCAGCGGCCTCATCCGGGCGGTGCTCGACAAGCACCGCCCGGCGATCGAGACGCGCCGCCACGGCCTGCTCGACGAATACCAGGCCTGCGCCGAGCCCGACCTGCGCCTGCTCGCCGCGGCCCTCGTCCGCCCCGTGGCCGTCGAGCTGTCCGACCCTGACGGCGGCCGGGCGTACCTGCGGATCATGGCCCAGCTCGTGAACCGCCCCGGCCGTCCCGAACCCAGCCGCGAGACGACGGACCCGACCGACAGCGTCTACCGCTGGCGCCAGCTCGTCGCCCCGCTGCTGTCCGATGTGGCCGTGCGCCGCCTGCACCTCCGCTGGGTCGCGCTGCGGACGACCTACGTCGAGCTGGCCCGGCGGGCCGAGGAGCCCCCGGCCACCGACGACCGGTTGTTCACGAGCTACCTCATCGACCTCGTCACGTCGGTGCTGTCGACGACCGCGTCACCTGAGACCATGGAGCTCCTCGAGGCCTCCCGCCTCCGCCGGGCCGAAGCCTGACCCGGCCGCCAGATCCAAAGGCTCCCCGACCTCATGACCACACCCGATCCCCTCGCCGGCCCGCAGGCCGGCTCTGTCGAGTCCGCCGACGCGCTCGACCCCACCACCGACGATCCCGGCGGTCCCGGCGTCCCGCCGTCGGGGTTCGCCGAGCTCGGGCTGCGGCCGGAGCTGCTGGCCACGCTGACCCGCCTCGGCTACGAGGAGCCCACCCCGATCCAGCGCGAGACCATCCCGACGCTGCTCGAGGGTCGGGACCTGCTCGGGCAGGCGGCCACCGGCACCGGCAAGACCGCAGCGTTCGCCCTGCCGGTGCTGCAGCGCATCCCGGCCGACGGCGGCCCCATCGAGCCGGTGGCGCTGATCCTGGTGCCGACCCGCGAGCTGGCGGTGCAGGTGTCCGAGGCGATCTACCGCTACGGGCGCGACCTCGGGATCCAGGTGCTGCCGATCTACGGCGGCCAGCCGATCGGCCGCCAGCTGCAGGCCTTGCGCCGGGGCGTGCACGTCGTGGTGGCCACGCCGGGCCGGGCCATCGACCACATCGGCCGGGGCACCCTGCCCCTCGACCGGGTGCAGGTGGTGGTGCTCGACGAGGCCGACGAGATGCTCGACATGGGCTTCGCCGACGACATCGAGGCCATCTTCGAAGCGACGCCCGACGACCGCCAGACCGTCCTGTTCTCGGCCACCATGCCGCCGCGCATCGAGCGCCTCATCCGCCACCACCTGCACGACCCGGCCCGCATCCAGATCGCCCGGGCCACCGCCGAGTCGGGGACGGCGCCCCTCGTGCGCCAGAGCGCCTACGTCGTCGCCCGGGCCCACAAGCCGGCCGCGCTCGCCCGGGTGCTCGACGTGCAGGCGCCGGGGTCGGCCATCGTCTTCTGCCGCACCCGCATCGAGGTCGACCAGGTCACCGAGACCCTCAACGGTCGCGGCTACCGCGCCGAGGCCCTGCACGGGGGCATGAGCCAGGAGCAGCGCGACCGCGTCATGGGACGCCTGCGCAGCGGCACGGCCGACCTCCTCGTGGCCACCGACGTCGCCGCACGCGGCCTCGACATCGACCAGCTCACCCATGTCATCAACTACGACGTGCCGTCGGCCCCCGAGTCGTACGTGCACCGCATCGGTCGGGTCGGTCGGGCCGGGCGCGAGGGCGTGGCCATCACCCTGGCCGAGCCCCGGGAGCAGCGGCTGCTCGGCAACATCGAGCGGCTCATCAAGCAGAAGATCGCCATCGAGAAGGTGCCGACCGTCGCCGATCTCCGGGCCCGCCAGATGGAGCAGACCCGGCTGGCGCTGCGCGAGGCCATCGTGGCGGGCGACCTCGACGACTTCCGCTCGATGGTCGCCGCCCTCGCCGAGGAGTTCGACCGCACGGACATCGCCCTCGCCGCGGTCAAGCTCCTGCACGAGGCGAGCGGGGTCAACAGCGACGAGCAGGACATCCCCGAGATCGCCACCGGCACGTCGGCCCACAAGAAGGACCGCGACAAGAAGGACCGGGACACGAAGCACCGGGACAAGAAGGGCGACGAAGGGCCGGGGCGCGCCCGGCAAGCACGGCACCCCGGGGGACGGCGAGCGGTTCTCGGGCCCGACGACGAAGCTCTACATCGGCCTCGGCCGGTCCGACGGCGTGCGGCCCAAGGACCTGGTGGGCGCCATCGCCAACGAGACCCACCTGGTCGGCCGCGAGATCGGCCCGATCAGCATCACCGAGAACTTCTCGACCGTCGGCGTGCCCAGCGCGGCCGTCGACGACGTCATCGGCGCCATGAAGCGCACCACCATCAAGGGCAAGAAGGCCAAGGTGCGCCGGGATCGCGAGGGGTGAGCCGGTCGTGGCCGTGACCCGGGGGGCGCTCGGGGTGGCCGAGGCGCTGGTCGACGGGACCCGGGTCCCAGGCGACGTGGTGGTCGAGGACGGCGTCGTGACCGCGGTCGGCGTGGTGCCCGCCGGACGATCGGGCCTGGCCGTGCCGGGCTTCGTCGATCTGCAGGTCAACGGCTTCGCCGGCGTCGACCTCACCATGGCCGACCTCGACGGCTACCGCGCCGCCTCGCTGGCCATCGCCCGCACGGGGGTGACCTCGTTCCTGGCCACGATCCCCACCGCGCCACCCGACTCCTACGGCCCGGCCCTCGCCGTCGCCAGCGACGCCGCGGCCGCCGCCCTGCCCGGGGCGCGGGTCGTCGGCGTGCATCTCGAGGGACCCTTCCTGTCCCGCGAACGTCCCGGTGCGCACCGCCCCGACTGGCTACGCGACCCCGACATCGGGCTCTGCGACGAGTGGCTCGCGGCCGCTCCCGTCGCGGTGATGACCGTGGCCCCGGAGCTCGACGGGGCGCTCGAGCTCATCGAGCACCTCTGCTCGCGCGGTGTGGTGGCGTCGCTCGGGCACACCGATGCCCGGGCCGCGGCCGCCCACCGCGGGTTCGACGCCGGAGCCTCGATGGTGACGCACCTCTGGAACGCGCAACGCCCGATCACCTCGCGCGAACCGGCCGTCGGTGGGGCCGCCCTCGCCCGCGACGACGTCGTCGTCGGCATCATCGCCGATCTGATCCACGTGGCCGACGACACCCTGCGCTTCTCGATCGCGGCGGCGGGTCCGCGCTTCATGCTGATCACCGACGCCGTGTGGCTGGCCGGCACCGGCGAGGTCCCTGGGGCCGAGCGCTCGGCTCCGGCTGCCGGCACCGGGCGCACGCTCGGCGTCACGCTGGTCGACGGCGCGGTGCGCCTGCCCGACGGCACCCTGGCCGGCAGCGCGTGCAGCATGGATCAGGCGATCCGCAACGTCGTGGGCCTCGGCGTCCCGCTCGAGCAGGTGATCGCCGCGGCCACGTCCACCCCTGCACGCGGCGCTGCGCACCCACGGCGCGGGCCTGGGCCGTCTCGCTCCCGGCGGCCGGGCGGACATCGCCGTGCTCGACGATGCCCTCGAGGTGCGGCAGGTGCTGGTGGCCGGGCGCGAGGTCTGACCCGACCGCCTCACGGGCGGTCACGGTCCTCCTCACATGGTGGGGGTGGGCGGCAGGCTGCCGTCGGGGCGGGGCCACACGATCGGCGTGACCTCGCTGTCGATGACCGCCCCCGTCTCGATGCCGGCCCGATCGACGCTCGGATGCGGATGGCGCGCGCCGCCCCGGGTGCAGCCGTCGGCGAAGTAGATCATCGTGTGCACGCGTCGGGTCGACGCGGTGACGTTGGGCCGGGCGAGGTGCGCGGTGAGGCCGTGGTGGAAGGCCACCGAGCCCCGAGGCACCTCGACGAACCGGGGCTCGACCCCCGCGAGCTCGGGGTCGGCGAGCAGGTCCGGGACGTCGCCGAAGAAGATGTTGACGAACCGCCGCAGGCCGATCCGGTGCGAGCCGGGCAGGTAGCCCATGGCGCCGTTGTCCAGGGTCGACCCCTCGAAGGGGATCCAGGCCGTCACCGTGGTCGGCTCCGCGATGGGCCAGTACGGCTGGTCCTGGTGGGCGTCGGTCGGCCGCCCACCCGGCTCCTTGAAGAGGGCCTGGTCGTGCCACAGGCGCACGGCGTCGACCTGCAGCAGCCGGGCCGCGGCCTCGCCGAGGCGCGGGTGGAACGTGAGGGGCCGCACCTCGGGGTGGTCCTCCCAGAGGTTCTGGCACTGCTGGAACGACTGCTCGTACCGCGACTTCTCGGCCAGCGACCGGTGATCGCCGGCCTGGCGTTCGGCCACGGCCGCGTCGACGAGGGTCGCGTAGCGGTCGAGCTCGTCGGAGGAGAGCAGGCCCGGCACGACCACGAAGCCGTCCGCGGTGAACGACCGCACCTGGGCTTCGGTCACCACCGGCGCCGACGTCTGCGGCCAGGCCATGGCGGCTGGTCCTCCCCTCCCCGACCGCACGCCGATCGGGTGGCCGGAGCATAGCGAGCAGGGCCGCGGCGCCCTGCCGGGCGGCCGTTCACCACCCTCGCGAAATGGTGTAGCCAGGAGAGGTGACGTCCCTCGGTCCCCGCCCGCGCGCCCGCGTGGTCATCGGGCTGCTCGCCCACGAGCGACCCGACCAGGTGCGCAAGCTGATCGAGGCGCTGGCCAGCGACGACATCGTCGTCGTGCTGCACGTCGACGCCCGATGCTCGACTCCCGTCGCCGAGTTCGTGCCCGAGTCGGGCCGGGTCGTGGTGGTCACCCAGCGGGTCAAGGTGTGGTGGGGCCACGTGAGCGTCGTCGACGCCGTGACCGCCATCATGCGGGTGGCCGCCGAGCTCGAGCCCGACTACTTCTGCCTCATCAGCGGCACCTGCTGGCCGACCCGCTCGGCCGACGCCATCGTCGAGCGGCTCTGCGGCGACGGCGCCGCCGGCCACCTGGGGGCCGAGCCCCTGCGAACGGGCTGGTGGACCCGTCTCGACCGGTTCCACCTGTCGCGGCCGGCCCCGAAGCTCGTGAAGATGGGCGCGATCTGGATCGGCATCCGCCTGCCTGCCCGCGATCGCATGCGACTTCCGCCGCCCTTCGGCATGAACTGCTGGCTCGACCTCCGGGGCGACGTCCTGGCGTGGGTGGTCGACCAGGTCGACCGCGACCCGGGGTACCGGCGCGCGTACCGGCTCACCCACCTGGCCGACGAGATCTTCTTCAACACGCTGCTGATGAACTCCCCGTTTGCCCCCGAGCTGGCGGTCGTGGTCGACCGCGACCAGCACCTGTACGGCCTGCGCTACATCCGCTGGGGCAGCGGCCACCACCCCGAGACCCTCACCGACGACGACCTGGCGCGCGCCGCCCGGCTCGACTGCATCTTCGCCCGCAAGATCTGACCGCGGCTCAGCTGATGGTCGAGCTGACGACGGCACAACGACCCATCTCCGGCGCCCGATCGGCTCACGGACGGTAGCGTCGACCGACGTGTCGTACCCGAGCCTGATCCCCTACGGATGGAACGAGCGCTGGGAGGCGCTGCTCGCCGACCATCCCGGCTGCGAGCCCGGTCGTGTCGTCCGCCACCACGGGGTGGCCGTGGACGTCGCCACGACCTCCGGGGTGCTGACGGCCACGCTCACCACGAGGCTCGACCCCGCTCCGACCGTCGGGGACTGGGTCGCCCTCGACCACGAGCGCCATCCGGTGGCGGTGCTGCCCCGCGTGGGGCTGTTCCGGCGACGCTCCACCTTCACCGACGCCGATCAGCCCATGGCCGCGAACGTCGACCTGGTGCTGCTCGTCTGCGGGCTCGACCGCCCGGTGAAGACCGGTCGCATCCAGCGGAGCGCGACCCTCGCCTGGGACGCCGGGGCCACACCGGTCGTCGTGCTCACCAAGGCGGCCCGGCCCGGAGCGGCCGACGCCCAAGAGGTCGCCGAGCGGGAGGCCGAGGCCAATCCGGGGGTCGACGTGGTGATCACCTCGGCCAAGGAGGGGGTCGGGCTCGACGCCCTCCGCACGCTGATCGCAGGACGCACCGTCACGATGCTCGGCGAGTCTGGGGCGGGGAAGTCGAGCCTCATGAACGCGCTGATCGGCGAGGAGGTCGCGGCCACCGGCGACGTGCGCGGCGGCGACTTCAAGGGCCGCCACACGACCACCATCCGGGAGCTCCGGGTGCTGCCGAGCGGCGGCGTGCTGATCGACACGCCGGGCATCCGGGAGGTCGGCCTCTCGGCCGATCCCGACGCGGTGGCGGTGACGTTCGCCGACATCGACGATCTGGCCCCCGACTGCCGCTTCGCCGACTGCCGCCACGACACCGAGCCGGGATGTGCGGTGATCGAGGCGGTGGCCGCCGGCCGGCTGGCGCAGGCCCGCCTCGACGCCTGGCGCGAGCTCGACCGCGAGGCGGCCGCCGCCGCCCTGCGCGCCGTCCCCCACGAGAAGCGCAAGCAGGAGCGTCAGCTGTCGCGCGCCGTCAGGGACGTCTCGAAGCGGAAGGGCCGACCCGACTGACGGTGGGGGCGATCAGCGGCCAGGGGCGCTCGCGCTCGACGGCGAGGGCCACGTCGAACAGCAGGGCGTCGGCGTGGTGGCGGGCGAGCACCTGCATGCCCACCGGCAGGCCGTCGACCGTGCCGGCCGGGATCGACACCGCCGGGTTGCCGTAGATGTTGGAGATGATGGTGAGCGCACCCATGTTCACCAGGTCGGGGAACCGGGCCGAGGCCTGGCCCAGGATGGCCGACGGGATCTGCGGCCAGACGGTGCTGGCCGCCCGGATGGCGAACAGCGCGGCGCGCAGGCCGTAGCCGGCGATGTCGCTCGACTTGGCCCAGTCGACGAAGCTGTCGACGTCACTGCTGGTGGCCGACTCGGCGGCGAAGGCCGGGCCCGGGTTGGTGGCGGCGATGACGAAGTCGACCTGGTCGAAGGCCGCGGCCATGGCCTCGTTGGCCTGGATGCGCAGCTCCTCGGCCGCCGCCGCGGTGTTGAGGTTGTAGAGCGACTGCGACAGACGAAGCCCGATGGCGACCTCGTCGGTGAGGTCCCCGGCGCACCTCGGCCAGCGGTCACCGAGCTCGGCGAGCAGCGTCGCCAGGTTGCCCATCATCCACTGGGCGGCCAGGTTCGGCGGCTCGACCCGCAGGTCGACCTCGACCATGCCGGTGTCGGCCAGCAGCGCCTTGGCCTCGGCCCGGATGCGATCCTCGACGCCGGGCTCGAGCGTGACCCCGCCGAGGCTCGGGACGATGGCCACCTTGCGGCCGGCCAGCTCACCGGTGCCGAGACCGGCCTCCCACCCGCCCGGCGACGGCAGGCTGGTCGGGTCGTAGGTGTGGGTGCCGGCGCAGACGTCGTAGTAGCGGGCCGCGTCGCGCACCGAACGGGACAGGTTGCCGACGACCACGGTGTTGGGCCGCATGAAGGCGTTGGGGCTGCGGGGGATGCGGCCGAACGTGCCCTTCATGCCGAGCAGCCCCGTGTAGCCGGCCGGGATGCGGATCGACCCGCCGCCGTCGCCGCCGGTGGCCAGGCTGACCAGGCCACCGCGTCACCGCGGCCGCCGACCCGCTCGACGATCCGCCGACGGTGCGGCCGTAGCGCCACGGGTTGTGGGTCACCCCGTTGAGCTTGGTGACGCTGACGTTGAGCCCGCCGAACTCACTGGCCGTCGTCTGCCCGACGGGGACGATCCCGCCCCGCTCGAGCAGCCGCTGCACGTGGTGCGAGGTGTGGGTGGCCACGCGATCGCGGTAGACGAGGGACGCCTCGGTCCACGGCCAGCCGGCCACCGGCTCCAGCTCCTTGATCGCGGTGGGCACACCCCCGAACGGCAGCGACAGGTCGGCGGTCTCGGCCGCGGCCCGGGCCCGGTCGACGTCGACGTGGGCGAAGCAGTTCAGGTTCGACCGCTCGACGGCCGCCAGCGTGGCCTCCAACTCCTCGACCGGCGATCGCTCGCCGGCCCGGAAGGCGTCGACCAGCGACGACGCGTCGCCCGTCCATGGACCATCGGAAGCGTTGTCGGTCATGCGATCCCCTCAGCCGCGGATCGCCGCACCGTACCGGGTTCCGTCGACGCCGGCCGATGCCCCGCCGGCCCGGCGGTCACGCCGGGGGCATGCACATCCAGCCGCGGCGGACCAGTTCGTCGGCCAGCTCCTCCGACGGGATGCCGACCAGCACCTCGGCCTGGCGGTCGGTCCGGCGGCGGGCCGCCCGCTCGGGCGCGACCTGAGGTGTCGAACGACCACCGGCGACCCGCTCCCCGGGTGGTGCGACGACCTCGTCGCCCGCCTCGCGCTCGCGCTCCAGCCGCTCGATGAGCTCGACCGCCTCGGCCTGGGTGAACTTGCCGGCGGCCTGGCGCTGGGTCAGCCCGACCATGTGCCGGGCCTCGCGGAACGACGCGTACCCGGCCTGCTCGAGCAGCTCCGCGATCTCGTCGACCTGCCGGGCCGACGCGGGCGGTCCCCCCTGTTGTCCGAACGCCATGCCCGAGCTTGGCACGCCCGGCCCGGCGACCGTTCGATGCCCCGGCGACCGCCCGAGCACCCCGGTCGTCGCTCAGTCGACGATCGCGGAGTAGACGAGCGACTTGAGCTGGCCCCGGAAGTTGAACGTGCCCGACGGGATGAGCTGGGTCATGAAGATCACGATCAGCTCCTCGGCCGGGTCGATCCAGAACGCGGTCGACGCCGCGCCGCCCCACATGTACTCGCCCTTCGAGCCCGTCGCCCCGTTGGCCACCGGGCCCTTGCTCACCGCGACCGTGAGCCCGAACCCCATGCCGTCGAAGCCGACCTCGCCGTAGCCGCCGGGCAAGGCGACGCTGCGCAGGTCGCCGTCGTCGGGCAGGTGGTTGCTCGTCATCAGCTCGACCGTCTTGCGCCCGAGCACCCGGACGCCGTCGCGCTCGCCGCCGTTGAGCAGCATCTCGCAGAAGCGCAGGTAGTCGTGGGTGGTGCCGAGCAGGCCACCGCCCCCGAGCAGCAGCGAAGGCCGCCGCCGCAGCGGGCTGGTCTCGGGGTCGTCGAGCAGCTCCAGGCGCTTGTCGGCGTCGCGCGTGTAGAGGGCGGCAAGCCGGTCGACGTCGTCATCCTGCACGTGGAACCCGGTGTCGCCCATGCCCAGCGGGTCGAAGATCGTGGTCTGCAGGTAGTCGTCGAACGACTGGCCGGAGATGACCTCCACCAGCCGGGCGCACACGTCGGTCGACCACGAGTAGAGCCACTGCGTGCCGGGGTGGAACCGTAGCGGTTCGCCGGCCAACCCCTGCATCAGCGTCTCGAGCGTGGCGCCCCGCCCCAGACCACCGAGGCCGGGACCCCCGTCGCCGTCCCGGTCGCGACGACGCCCGATGGTGGCCATGTCGAGTCGGGCGGTCCGTGGCCCGTAGCCGATGCCGGTCATGTGCATCATGGCGTCGCGCACCGAGATCGGCCGCTCGGGGTCGACCAGCCGGCTCGTGCCGTCCTCGAGCCGCTCCTTGACCTGCACGCCGCGGAACTCCGGCAGGAACCGGTCGATCGGGTCGTTGAGCTGGAACGACCCTCGCTCGTAGAGGCTGAGCAGGGCGACACCGGTGATCGGCTTGGTCATCGAGTAGTAGCGCCAGATCGTGTCGTCGAGCACCGGCCGCGCCCGCTCGAGGTCCATCAGCCCGAGCGAGCTGTGGTGGGCGATCTGCCCCCTGCGGGCCACGACCACCTGGCAGCCGGCGATCTTCTGCGGATCGAGGTAGCGGCGTCGCAGGTGCTCGTCGACCAGGCGCAGCCGATCGGCGTCGAATCCGGCGGCGTCGGGGTTGACCTTCATCGGCCCTCCAGGATGAGGTGGTGCGGGTCCGCCGTCCTCCCTGGCCCCCGGCGGCTCCGATCCTAGTGAGGCGATCGCCTCAACGGTCAGGATTCCTCGAAGGGACGTCCTACGAACGGGATGCGACCGTCACGGCGAGTCGCTGATCCAGTCGGAACGGCTGCCGTAGGCCTGGTACTGGCAGTACTTGCCGATCACGACCATGAGTTGGAGCAGGGCCGTGATGGCGACGGCGAGCAGGATGACGACGGCCGCGAATCCCAACGCCTGTGCCACCAACGGGTGGGTCGTACCGGCCGCGCACGAGGTGACGCCGGCCGCGTCGACCGAGCGGCCCGCGCACGACTCGTCGGTGCCGATGACGAGCGCCGCGATCAGTCCGGCGCCGGCCAGCACGATCACGATGCCCTGGAGGAAGCCGCCGAGCCGCTCGAGCAACCTCGCGCTCTTGATCAACTCGTTCCGGAGCTTGGCATGGCCGCCGAGCTGTGGTGACGCTGTGTCAGACATCGCCCCTCCCGCCGATCGACGACCGATCGTAACCGGCTCGACGCTAGCAAAGCGCTCACTGCCTCCTCCCAGCGCTCTCCTCCACACACATGGGATGACTGGCCGTGGAACGGTCAGAACCGGCGCTGCTCGCCGGCCGGCCGCAAGAGCGCCTCCTGGGCCACCGAGGCCACGAGGACGCCGGCCTCGGTGTGCAGCGTGCCGAGGGCCAGGCCGCGGGCACCGTAGTTGGTCATGGGCTCGACCGAGAACAGCAGCCACTCGTCGGCCCGGGCCGGCCGGTGGAACCACATGGCGTGGTCGAGGCTGGCGCCGGAGAACATCGGCACCGTCGAGCCTGGGGCCTTGGCGCTGGCCACGACCCCCATGTCCGACAGGAACGCCATCACGCACGCGTGCAGCGCCGGGTCGTCGTCGAGCGTGGCACGCGAGCGCACCCAGAACGGGTGGTTGATCGGGAACCGCCCGGGCGCCGGTGGCGTGGCCAGGCGGATGTCGAAGGGCAAGGTCATGCGGACGTAGTCGGGCAGCTCGGCCGGCTCGATCGCGTCGGGCGGCGCGACGCCGACCGGCCCGGGAGGCTGCCAGTCGTAGCCCTCCTCGGCCGCGTGGAACGAGGCGACGAGCTCGAAGATCGGCTTGCCTGACTGGCTGGCCGTCACGTGGCGGGTCGTGAAGGACCGACCGTCGCGGCTGCGCTGGACATCGAGCCGCAGGGGCTCGTCGGGCCGGCCGGGGAGGATGAAGTAGGCGTGCAACGAGTGCGGCGGTCGACCGGGCTCCACCGTGAGGCATGCGGCCCGCAGGCTCTGGCTCGCGACCTGCCCGCCGAACAGTCGACCGGGCCCGCCGGACGGCGTGGGCGCGAGGAAGACATCGTCGTCGATCCGATCGAGCTCGAGCAGCCGCACGATCGGATCCGAACCCTCAGCCATCGCTGCCCCCTGTCCCCCGTCTCGACGATCCGCCCCCATGGCCCAGGGCCCGAACCTTGCCCGCCGCGGATCGACAGACGCCAATCGCGGCCTCGGCGGCGACCGCCGCGGTCGATCGACCTATCGTCGGCGCGATGGCGACCGTCTCCTACCCGCGACGCCTCACCGACCTGGCCTCGGCCGACCCCGATCGCCCGGCGATCACATGCGGCGACGAGACGGTCACCCGGGCCGAGCTCGAGCTCCGGGCCGACCGGCTGGCCCGCGAGCTCGACGCCGACGGCGTGGGTCCGGGTGACATGGTGACCATCGCCCTACCCAACTCCGTCGACTGGTTCGTCGCGGTGGCCGCGGCCTGGAAGCTCGGGGCCATCCCCCAGCCGGTGTCCTCGCGCCTGCCGGAGCGCGAGCTGGCCGCCATCGTCGAGCTGGCTGACCCGCCGGTGATGATCGGCGTCGCCGAGGGCAGCTTCCCCGGGCGCGTCTGCCGCCCGACCTCGACCCCGCGCCGGACGACGGCCGGAGACGTCGACTCGGGAGTCGGTGAGGCGCCCCTGCCCGACCGGACGTCGCCGGCGTGGAAGGCGCCGACCTCCGGCGGATCGACCGGGCGACCGAAGCTGATCGTCGCCGGCACGCCGGCGACCATCGACGACGAGGCCGGCCCGGTGATCGTGGCCAAGGTGGAGGGCTGCCTGGTCATGCCCGGTCCGCTCTACCACAACGGCCCGATCGTCTGGTCGTGCACCGCGCTGTTGCACGGCAGCCACGTCGTCGTGCTCCCGCGCTTCGACGCCGAGCAGACGCTGGCCGCCATCGCCGAGCACGGCGCCGACACCGTCTACCTGGTGCCCACCATGATGAAGCGCATCTGGCGGCTGCCGATCGACGACCGCGAGCGCCACGACCTCTCGTCCCTGCGGGCCGTGTGGCACCTGGCCGAACCCTGCCCGCCGTGGCTCAAGGACGCCTGGATCGAGTGGCTCGGCCCGGAGCGGATCATCGAGCTGTACGGCGGCACCGAGGCCCAGGCGGCCACCATCATCACCGGGCACGAGTGGCTCGCGCACCGCGGCTCGGTCGGCCGCCCGGCCGAGGGCACGATCATGATCGCCGACGACGAGGGGGCCCCGGTGCCGGCCGGCACGCAGGGCGAGGTCTGGATGCGCTCGCCCGGCGGTAGGCCGACCTACCACTACATCGGCGCCGAAGCCCGCACCCTGGCCGGAGGGTGGGAGTCGCTCGGCGACGTGGGCTGGCTCGACGACGACGGCTACCTCTACCTCGGCGACCGCCTGACCGACATGATCCTGACCGGCGGTTCGAACGTGTACCCGGCCGAGGTCGAGTCGGCCCTGCAGGAGCACCCGGCCGTGCGCTCGTGCGCGGTCATCGGGCTGCCCGACGACGACCTCGGCCAGCGGGTGCACGCCCTCATCGAGCCCGAGCACCTACCGGGGGACGACAGGTCCCGGCACGAGATCGACCCGGCCGAGGTGCTGACGTTCCTCGGCACGCGCCTCGTGCGCTACAAGGTGCCCCGGTCGGTCGAGGTCGTCGACCACCCCCTGCGGGACGACGCCGGCAAGGTGCGGCGCAGCGCCCTGCGCGCCGAGCGGGTGGGGCCGGCTCGAACATGACCGGCGGGACGGCAGGCGACACGGCCGGGGTCGAGCCGTGGTGGAAGACCGCGGTCGTGTACCAGATCTACCCCCGGAGCTTCGCCGACTCGAACGGGGACGGCATCGGTGACCTGCCCGGCATCACCAGCCGGCTCGACTACCTCGCCGAGCTCGGCGTCGACGTGCTGTGGCTGTCGCCCGTGTACCGGTCCCCCCAGGACGACAACGGCTACGACATCAGCGACTACCACGACATCGACCCGGTGTTCGGCTCCCTCTCCGACTTCGACGAGCTGCTCCGCCGCGGCGCACGACCGGGGCATGAAGCTGATCATGGACCTCGTCGTCAACCACACCTCCGACGAGCATCCGTGGTTCGTCGCCTCACGATCGAGCCGCGACGACCCGAAGCGCGACTGGTACTGGTGGCGGCCTCCCCGCCCCGGCCACCGGCCCGGGCAACCCGGTGCCGAGCCGACGAACTGGCGCTCGTTCTTCTCGGGCTCGGTGTGGCAGTTCGACGAGGGGACGGGCGAGTACTACCTGCACCTGTTCTCCCGGAAGCAGCCCGACCTCAACTGGGAGAACCCCGAGGTCCGCCAGGCCATCTACGCCATGATGCGCTGGTGGCTCGACCGGGGCATCGACGGGTTCCGGATGGACGTCATCAACGCCATCTCGAAGGACCTCGCCCTCCCCGACGGCCGCATCGATCCGGCCCACCCGACCAGCCCGCACCTGGGCGACGGTCGACCCCACGTGCTCAACGGCCCGCGCCTGCACGAGTTCCTGCGGGAGATGCACCGCGAGGTGCTGGCCGGCCGGCCCGGGCCGCCGCTGACGGTGGCCGAGATGCCCGAGGTCACCGTCGCCGACGCGCTCGAGCTCACCGATCCGGCCGACGCCGAGGTCGACATGGTCTTCCAGTTCGAGCACATGCAGCTCGACCACGGTGCCGACAAGTTCGACGTCCACCCGCTCGATCTCCGCGACCTCAAGGCCTCGCTCGGGCGCTGGCAGCAGGGGCTGGCCGAGACCGGCTGGAACAGCCTCTACTGGGACAACCACGACCAGCCTCGCATCGTGTCGCGGTTCGGCGACGACGGGGCGTTCCGGGTGCCCTCGGCCAAGATGCTGGCCACCGTGCTGCACCTGCACCGGGGCACGCCGTACATCTACCAGGGCGAGGAGTTGGGGATGACCAACGCGCCGCTCGCCCACCTCGACGACCTGCGTGACATCGAGGGGCTGAACCACCATGCCGAGGCGGTCGCCGCGGGTGGCGACCCCGAGGCGGTGCTGGCCACCATCCGGCCCATGGGCCGGGACAACGCCCGTACCCCGATGCAGTGGGACGCCTCGACCAACGCGGGCTTCACCACCGGGACGCCGTGGATCGACGTGAACCCGAACCACACCGAGATCAACGCGACCGCGGCGGTGGCCGATCCCGACTCCGTCTACCACCACTACCGACGGCTCATCGCCCTGCGCCACCACGAGCCGGCCGTGGCGCTCGGTGACTTCACCATGCTGCTCCCCGACCACCCGACGCTCTACGCCTTCACCCGGCGGCTCGGGCGCACCGAGCTGCTGGTGCTGGGCAACTTCTCGGTCGAACCGGTCGTCGCCGACCTGCCCGATGCCGACGGGTGGTCGGGTGCTGAGCTGCTGATCGCCACCGACGAGCCGGTCGACGGCCTCCGGCTCGGGCCCTGGGGTTCCCGGGTCTACCGCCGGGTGCTGGCCGCCACTGACGCCTGACCACCTCTCGGCCAGAACCTCACCCAGGCCGGCACCGACGACACCTCGGCCGCGGCCCCGGCGAGCCCCGCCCCGCCCCCCGCCCACGCCGAGCCGGCCCCGTCGGTCTGATCGGGGCTCGACCGATCAGGAGCGCCGGTCACGCAGACGGATGACGTCGTCGTTCCACTCGTGGGTGCGGATTGGACCGCTCCCCTTCGTAGCCGAGGGCGGCCACGACCTCGTCGAAGGGCAGGATGAGGTCGACGTCGTCGGGTTCGCGGCGAAGCCGCCGGGCCAGCTTGACCAGCACCTGGCGGCGGCGGGCCCGCAGGAAGTCGTTCTCGACATCGGCCCGCGGGAAGCCCGTGTCACGCACCATCGGACGCCCCCCTGACCGCGTCCGGGCGCTCGGGGCTCCCCCGCTCGCCGCGCTCGCCGATCAGCGACACACCCGGCTCGAGGTCGAGCACCCGCCGCCCGACCACGTTGCACACGACGGTGCGACCCATGCGGCGGTCGGGGTGCTCCCGCCCGTAGGGATGCACGTGACCGTGCGCGAGCACGAGGGGATCGAGCCGGCCCACCAGGTCGTGGAGGGCGTCGAACCCTCGGTGGGGTCGGTCGTCGGCGTCCCCCACACCCCTCGGGGGGGCATGGGTGAGCAGCAGGTCGACCGCCCGTCCGTCGCGGCGCCGGTGCCGGCGGGCGGCCGTCGCCAGCCGGCGCGCCCGTCGTCGCTGCACCCGTTGGGTGTACTGGTTCGGTCCCTCGCCGCAACGCAGGCACCCGCCGAGCCCGGCGATCCGCAGCCCGGCCACGTCGACCACCCGGCCGTCCACGTTCACCGCTCCCGGCGGCCACGGCGGCTCGGTCGGCATGCCGGCCCGGAGCACCAGGCCGCGGCGGTTCTGCCGGTAGCCCCCGACGTCGGGGTCGTGCTTGCCGGGCACGAACACGAGCGGCACGTCGAGCGCGCCCATGAGCTCGGCCAGGTAGTCGAAGGGGAGGTCGCCGCACGAGACGATCAGGTCGACGCCGCGTGCCGGTGCGATGTCGCGTCGGAGCGACTCGTCGACCTCGTCGGACACCGCCAGCACGCGCACCGGCCTCATGCGGCAAGTGTCGCGCCGCATCGCAGCCCGGGCCCGGCCGAGGCGCGGGTTCGCGACCGTCAGCGGCGCCGTGAGCGGAGGGCGCCGAGCACCCCCACCCCGATGCCGACCGCGGCACCGCCGAGCCCCCGCAGCTGCTGATCGCGGCTCATGCGGTGGTGGTTGGCCAGCCCGCCGATCAGGTCGGCCGCGTCGGCGCCGGCCGAGGCCAGGAACCACCCCGCCGTGTACGGCCCGCCGCGCAGGCCGCTCGCCAGCAGCAGCCCGCCGATGAGCGCGTCGCGGTAGCCCATCGACCGCAACAGCAGGCTGGTGGTCGTCTCCGGCTCGACATCGTCGCCCCACAGGCGGTTGGCCGCCTCGGGCGCCACGAGGAACGACACCCCCGACGCCAGCCGGATCGCTCCGGCCATCACGGCCATCCCGTCGACCCGCGGTGCGGTCGCTTCCCCCATGCCTGCCCCCTGTCCTCGGTGATGCGGGCTGCATCATGGCATCGGGCGAGGTCGTGCTCCGTCACCACCGCCGGGGCGGCACGCCGAGGCCGGCCCTCACCGCGGTTCGCGATCGCGGCCCCACCGCCACGCGGCGGGCTCACCCTTGCGGACGCACACCCACATGAGCAGCGGCGTGGCGACGAGCGCGGCCCCGAGCGACAGGAGCGCGCCGGTCAGGGTCCCCAGGGTCAGCGGCCCGAGCACCACCACGGCGTAGCCGATGTACACGGCCCATCCCTGCCACGCCGACGGCAGGCCCCAGCCGTACCCGTAGCGCTTGGCCCGGAACCAGTAGCGACCACTGTCGTCAGCCATGGTCACAGCCTGGCAGCCGGTGATGGGCTGCGCCGAGCGGATACCGGGTGGTGTCACCGAGGGGCTGACGCGCCGAGGCCCCCTGCTCTACGGCGGCGGATCCGGAACAGCGGGGCCTCGACCCGTGAGACGATAGCGGATCGGCGTCTCACGCGCGCGGCTCAGGTGGACGCCGCCGACGTGACGGTCACCGCGAGGCCCGAGGCGTGGGGCATCCCCGTCAGGGGATCGACCCCGTGCGCGCTGCTGGTCAGCAGGCCGGGACCGTCCGCCGAGCCGCTGTGGGTCACCGAGGCCACCCCGGTGCGGACGTTGCCGTCGACCGCGACGACGGTGGTCATCGAGCCGTGGGCACTCGTGACGTCGGCCCGGTCGCCATCGGCCAGACCGGCGCTCTCGGCGTCGGCGGGATGCAGCCGGAGCACCGCCTCGGCACCCCGGCCGGCGTAGCGCACCGAGTTGCTCCACCCGACCTCACGGCGAGGCGTCAGCACCAGCGCAGCCGAGGCCCGGGTCGGGGTCCGTGCGGCGTGGACCGAGAGCCGTTCGAGGAGGATCGGCGGGGCGAGCCGCCACCGTCCCCCGGGCAGCATCGTCTCGTGCACCCACCCGTGCTCGGGCTCGACGTCGAGCCCCCGGGCGCCTGCCGCGAAGACCGCGTCGGCGTCGAGCGGCCCATGGGCCAGCATCCCGCGCAGGAACAGCTCATCGGTGAGGTCGTCGGGATCGGCCCCCGCCAGCAGGTCGCCGCCCATCCGTCGCGAGAGCTGGCCCAGCATCCACCACACCGGCCGTCGCTCGGCGGCCGGCGGCACCACCGCCGTGGTCGCCTGCACCCCCGAGCGCACCGAGAGGTTGGCGGCCAACGTGATGTCGGCCCGCTCGAGCTCCCCGGTCGCCGGGAGCACGTGGGTGGCCATGGCGGCGAGCTCGCCCTCCATCACGTCGACCACCGCCAGCACGTCGAGCGAGGCCAGCGCGGCGCGCATGCGGTCGGGCTCGGGCATGGCGGCGATGGGGTTCCCGCCCGTGACGACCAGCGTCCGCACGTGACCGGCCTCGATCTCGTCGGCCAGGGCGACCGCCGGGACCTGGCCGATCACCCGACGGAGCTCCGGCCGGCTCGCGGGCCCGTCGAGCGGGTCGACGAGCGAGCCGACGTCGGTCGACCGACCGTCACGAGGTGGGCGCAGGCGGCCCAGCGGCCCGTGCTGGAAGCGCATGCCGCCGGGCCGATCGAGCGAGCCGGTGAGGATCAGCAGCACCCACCGGAGCCACTCGACCAGCACGCCGTCGGTGGCCATGGTCGTCCCGGTGCCGCACATGACGGCCAACCGGCCGCGGTGGCGGCGCACGTCGGCGATGAGCCGCTCGACGGCCCCGAGCTCGACGCCGGCCACCTCGGCGGCCCGGACCGGCGTGAACGGTGCCAGCGCGACCCGCAGCCCGTCGACGTCCTCCGCCGTGCAGAAGCGGGCGAGCTCGTCAGGGTCGTGGCCCTCCGCGAGGATCGCCGACGCCAGCGCGGCCAGCACCGCGACGTCGGCGCCCGGTCGCACCGCCAGGTGCTCGTCGGCCAAGGCCGCCGTCTCGGTGCGCCGGGGGTCGACCACCCAGAGGCGACCGCCGAGCCGGCGATGGGCGCGCAGGTGGCGCACCGGGTCGGGGATGGTCGTGCCGTAGCCGTGGGACACGACCGGGTTGGTGCCGACGAGCAGCAGCAGTCCCCCACTGGTGGCGTCCCACACCGGGCTCAGCATGGCGTTGCCGGCGACCAGCTCGGCGGCCACCAGCACGGGCGCGTTGTCGACGGTGGCCGCGGTGAAGAACGATCGGCTCCCGAGCGATGCCAGCCACATGGCCGACGCCACCTGCCCGGCCGCGTCGTAGGCCATGCCGGTGGCCAGGTAGAGCGCGACCGCATCCGGGCCGGACTGCTCGACGATCGCGCCCAGCGAACCCGCCAGGTCGTCGAGCAGCTCACCCCAGCCCACCTCGGAGCCCCGCAGCCGGGGGCGGTCGAGCCGGCGGGGATCGTGGTGCCAGGCGGCCAGCCCACGTCCCTTCGGGCAGGTGTAGCCCTGCGACACGGGATGCCCGGCGTCGCCCCGCACCCGGACGACCTGCGTCCCCTCGACCGTCACCGTGATGCCGCACGCGGCGGCGCAGATCCGGCAGTACGAGAGGACGTCGTCGGCCACGGAGCGGTCAGGCCGGCTTCGGCTCGCGGGGCAGCCCGAGCAGGCGCTCACCGATGATGTTGCGCTGCACCTGGCTGGTGCCGCCGGCGATGCGGCCTCCGGGAGCGGCGAGCATGCCCGGCCGAGTCGGGACCGTCGAGCATGGCGTCGGCGCCGGCGACGTCGCCGCGGAGCATGGCCACGTCGAACAGCATCTCGGTGATGCCGAGCTTCATCAGCGATGCGGCGGTCGACGCGATCGGTCCCTGCCGCTGGGCCATGGCCTTGTAGGCCGACCCCCGCATCAACTGGGTGGCGAGGCGCTGGCGCTCGACCGGCCCCAGGTCACGGCCCTCCGACAGCGAGGCCATCGCCTCGAGTCGCCGCTCGAGGCCGATCACGGCGGTGCCGATGTGGCCGCGCTCGCTGGTGAGCACCGACATGCCGACGCCCCATCCGCCGTGCAGCGGGCCGAGCAGGTTGGCGGCCGGGACGGCCACGTCGGTGAAGAAGACCTCGTCGAACTCGGCCTCGCCGGTCATCTGCTTCAGCGGTCGCACCTCGATGCCGGGCAGGTCCATCGGGCAGAGGAAGAAGGAGATGCCCTGGTGCTTGGGCGCCGTCGGGTCGGTCCGGGCCATGAGGATGCCCCAGTCGCTGTAGCGGCCTCCGCTGCACCACACCTTCTGGCCGTTGACGATGAACCGGTCGCCGTCACGCTCGGCCGCGGTGCTCAGTCCGCCGAGGTCGCTGCCGGCGCCCGGCTCGCTGAACAGCTGGCACCACACCCGCTCGGCCTCGAGCGTCGCCCTCAGGTGGTCGGCCTTCTGCTGGTCGGTGCCGAACGCCAGGATCGACCCGCCGGTGAGCACGAGGCCGACCATGTTCAGCACGGGGGGCACGCCGGCGAGGGCGCACTCGAGCATCCAGGCCGCGTTGTGCTCGGCGGTGAGGCCCTGGCCGCCGAACTCCACCGGCCAGTGGATGCCGGCATAGCCCGCCACGGCGCAGGCGCTTCTGCCAGGCGATGCCCTCGTCGATCAGGTCCGGCGGGCAGATGGCGCCGTAGTCGCGGGGTGCGTCGGCCCGGTTGACGGCCAGCCACTCCCTGGCTTGCTGCTGGTACTGCTCGACCGTTGGCACCGGACGACCGTAGCGCCGCGAGCCCGGCAGGCGCCGGGTGCAGCCGCGGCCATGCCAAGCTGTGCCGATGACGACTGATGACGCCGCTGCCGCCGCAGGGGACGACGACCTCGAGATCGTGGTGCTCGAGGTCCGTGCCGTCGACGAGATGGTCGGCAAGATCAGGACCGCGGCCGCGGCTCCCGATGCCGCCGCCGCCGTCGACGCCTGGCGAGCCGCCCACGGCGACGAGCGCTACCGCGACCGGGGCCACGACCACGCGGTGGTCGGCGAGACCCTCATGTACCTGCACGACGCGCCCGACGGCATGCTCGTGCCCCACGCGCGCTACCCCGACGGCAACGAGAAGGTCTACACCGATCTGGCCCACGCCGAGAGCGCCTTCTGACATGCGGGTGGTGATCGGTACCGACGGCTCCAGTGACGCCATCGCCGCCGCGGTGCGAGCGGTCCAGCTGCTCGCACCGCCCGACGTGGTCACGATCGTCTGCATCGTCGAGACCCCGGCCATGGCGACCGCGGGGCTCGAGTCGGCGTTCGCCGGCGGCGTGGCCCGGCCGGAGGAGGTCGACGCCGCGTGGGACGCCGTCCACGCCGACGCCGACGCCGTCCTCCAGCGCACCGCCGACGCCGTCACCGCCGCGGTCGACCCGGCGATCGCGGCCAAGGTCGAGACCCGCATCGAGATGGGCGCGCCCGGCCCGGACCTCTGCCGCGTGGCCGCCGAGCTCTCGGCCGACGTGGTCGCCGTGGGCTCGCGCGGTCAGGGCGCCATCCGCCGAGCCCTGCTCGGGTCGGTCAGCACCCACGTCGTCAACCACGCCCCCTGCGCGGTGATGGTCATACGCGCCACCCCCGACTGAGACCGGCCGACCCCACCGAACCGGGATCTCAGATGCCGTGCTGGGCCTCGACGCGGCCCGAGGCGATGGCGTCGACCAGGGCCGCGTGGTCGGCCTCGTTGGTGATGGCGTAGGCCGCCGCGAACCGAGCGATGGCGCGGTCGAACGAGTCGCCGTTGCCGAGGTAGGCCGAGATCTGCACCGCGTCGCCCGTGCGGGCGTGGGCCCGGGCCAGCGCCCAGGCGCACAGCGCTCCGTAGTAGGTGAGGTTGTTGAAGTCCATCTTCTCGAGGTCGCCCTGGCCCTTGACGTCCCACAGCTGGCGCACGTAGTACTCCCGCCCGGACCGCGGCCCCTCGCTCCACCCCAGGAACATGTCGCTGGCCGCCTGGGTGAGCCGTTGGCCGGTGACCACCCGCAGCCCGTTGTGCGCCAGAGCCGACGCGCCGACGTAGGGCTCGAGCACCGACGCCTGGGCCTCCTTGACCTGCAGGATGAGCCGGTCGCCCTCGAGGTGGTCGGGCCCCTCGAGCAGCGCCACCCAACACCGGGTGCCCACGCTGCCCACCCCCACCACCTTGCGGGCCACGTCGACCACCTCGAACCGGTCGAACAGCTCCTGGCGATCCTCGGTGAGGGTCTCGCGGTAGCTGGCGATCATGGGCACCACGTCGTCGGCGAAGGTCACGCCCGTGTCCTCGAGGTGCACGAGCAGCGGCGGGTTCTCGGCGAACTGCAGGCGGCCGTCGACGGTGTGGGTGAGCTTGTCGACCGCCCGCGGCGTGGTCCTTGCGCTGGGCCTTGCGGACGTCGCGCTTCACCGCGGGCCGGTACTTCGGGCGGGAAGTGGTCGATCACCTGCTTGACGTGGATGCGGTCGTACCAGAGGTCGAGGGTCCGCATCGAGGTCGCGCCGGCGAGCCGCTCGCGGTAGGTGCGGCAGGCGGTGCGCACGATCTCGTCGCACGCCGCCGGCGCGAAGCCGTGCCCGCGGGCGACGACGTGCAGGCTGGCGCAGAGCCGCTTGACGTCCCACTCCCACGGCCCCGGCAGCGTCTCGTCGAAGTCGTTGATGTCGAACAGCAGGTTGCGCTCCGGCGTGGCGAACTTGCCGAAGTTGGCCACGTGGGCGTCGCCGCAGGCCTGCACCCGGAGCCCGGTGACCGGGGTGGTGGCGAGGTCCATGGCCATGATGGCGGCCCCGCCCCGGAAGAAGGCGAAGGGCGAGGTCGCCATGCGGCCGTAGCGGATGGGCACCAGCTCGGGGGCCCGCGAGTCCCCCTGCGCCTCGAGCACGTCGATGGGGTCACGGCGCCCCGACCAGGGGCTCCAGTCGGCGTGCGACGACCGGGGCACCGACTTGCGCAGGGCTCGGCCGGCCTCCTGCCGCTCGGCCCGCGTCGTGGGGAGGACGTCGCGGCGGAAGGCCCACAGGGCATCGGCCGCTGCCGCATGCCGATCGCGGTTCGAGGACGCTGCATCGCTCATGCCGCAGCGTAACCAACCGCCCTCACCCCCCTCCGAACCGGTGATGGTTCGCGGGTCCCTGGGCCCTCGGATCATCACCAGAAGGGTGGTTTCGTGGACGTCGTCGATTTGCTGGCAGGCTCGGGAGATGCCCGACCCCGCGCCGGTGGCCCTCGACCTGTCCGACTTCGACGCGGTCGGCATCGTGACCGAGGTGCTCGTGACGCTACGGGCCCACACCATGACCACCTCGGCCGACACCGCGGCCACCGTGTCGGCCCCCGACGGCTGGCACCGCGTCGTCATGACCTCGAGGGAGAGCGGGCACGTGGTGCTCGGCGTGCGCTACGAGCCGCTCAGCACCTCCCGGTTGAAGAACGTCGCCGACGCGCTCGCCGGACGCGGGTGGCAGCTCGACGACGACGGCGAGGGCGCGACCATCCGCTTCCCACCCGGCACCGACGCCACGACCCCGGCCTTCGAGCTGCTCGCGGCTCTCACCGTGTCGGGCGCGCCGAGCGACGTGCGGTCGATCACCGCCACCGACCGCGCCGGCACCCCCGTCGACCTCGCCCCACCCGAACATGCGTAGATAATCCGTGCGTGGCCCGGATTGTCCACGCAAGAACGGGTGGCGGGGGTCAGGTCGCTGAGGGGAGGACGGTCTCGGTGTCGCGGCCGGACCTGAGGATGGTGCCGGCCAGCACGCCGGTGGGCACGTTGGCGTCGACGGTGAGGCGGCCGTTGACGAACACCTTCGACACGCCCTCGGCCTCGGCCACCAGGCGCCCGGCGCCGCCGGGCAGGTCGTTGACCATGTGGACCTCGCCGGCGTCGATCGTGGCCGGGTCGAACAGCACCAGGTCGGCGATCCAGCCCTCGGCCACCCGCCCCCGGTCGCGCAGGCCGAACAGCCGGGCCGGCATGTCGGTGAGGTGGTGCACGGCCTCCTCGAGGCCGATGAGCTGCTTGCCCCGCAGGCAGTCGCCCAGGAACTCGGTGGTGTAGGGCGCACCGCACATGCGGTCGAGGTGGGCGCCGGCGTCGGAGCCGCCGAGCATGGCGTAGCCCGATCGCCACGCCTCGACCCGCATGCGCCAGCTCTCGGCGTCGTCGTCGGTCGGTCCGGGCCACAGCACCGTGCGCAGGTCGTCGGCCAGCGCGATGTCGAGCAGGGCGAAGAAGTCACGCACCCCGCGCTCGCGGGCGATGTCGGCCACCAGGCGGCCCTTGAGCCCCTCGTTGGCCGGGCTGAAGGTGTCGCCGATGCGGTAGCGGCCCCAGCCGGTGAGTCGGGCGAACACGCCGGCCTCGGGCGCGGCGGCCCGGTTCTCCATGAAGATCCGGGTCTCGGTGTCGGCCAGCTTCACCATGCGCTGGTCGACGGGCAGCGACAGGATCTCGCCCCAGTCGGGGAGCTGGTTGAGCGCGCAGTAGGTGAGGAAGCTCATGTTCATGCCGACGAGGGTGGGCATGGTGAGCGCCACCACGCGCGCGCCTCGGCGCTCGGCCTCGGCCGACGCCTCGAGCTGGCTGCGCGAGCGGTCGGGCACCGCGGAGTCGACGGTGAGCACGTTCCAGTTGATCGGCCGCTGGCCACGCAGGCTCATCTGGATCATGAGGTCGATCTCGCGGTCGGCGAACCCGCTCAGGCAGCCGTCGGTCACCCACTCGAGCGTGGTGCCGGGATGCTCGCTCACCTCGTCGCACAGGGCGAGCAGCTCGTCCGGCGTGGCCCACCGCGACGGCACCGGCTCTCCTCCGCCGTCGGAGTGGGTGAAGCTCTGGGTCGTCGAGAAGCCGAGACCGCCGACCTCGAGCGCCTCGCCGAGCAGCGCCCGCATCTGGGCGATCTGCTCGGGCGTCGCCTCGTTGCCGACCGCGTCCACGCCCATCACCTCGCGCCGCAGGGCGCAGTGGCCCACGAGGAAGGCGGCGTTGACGCCGAGGTTGCCCTCGAGCGCACCGAGGTAGTCGCCGAAGCTGCTCCAGTTCCAGGGCACGCCCTGCTGCAGCGCCGGCTTGGCCATGCCTTCGACCTTGGCCATCATGTCGATCAGGTAGTCGACGCCGTCGCCGTGCACCGGGGCCAGGGTGAAGCCGCAGTTGCCGGCCACGATCGACGTCACGCCGTGGAGGCTCGACGGCGTCGCCATCGGGATCCCAGAACAGCTGGGCGTCGTAGTGGGTGTGCGGGTCGACGAACCCGGGGCACAGCACCAGGCCGGCCGCGTCGACGACCTCGGTCGCCTCGTCGTCGACCTCGCCGACGGCCACGATGCGCCCGTCGCGAACCCCGACGTCGGCCACGAACCCCGCGGCTCCCGTGCCGTCGACGACCGTGGCGCCCTTGATGAGATAGTCCAGCATCTGCGCTCCTCCTGCGATCCAGCCCACGACCGTAGCGTCTCCGGCCCCGTCACATCTGACGCATCGTCAGAAACCGTGGCAGGCTCACGGCGACCGCACCGACATCCACCTCACCCGTGAACCGAGGCCTTCCGTGACCGACTCCACCCCGTACGAAGCCATCCTCGTCGACGATCCCGCTCCACTCGTGCGACGCATCACACTCAACCGGCCCGAGAAGCGCAACGCCCTCAACTACCAGCTGCGGGGCGAGCTGATCCGGGCCCTGCAGACCGCGGACCGGGACCCGGAGGTCCATGTCTCGATCGTGCGGGGCGCGGGCTCGTGCTTCTCCGCCGGCTACGACCTGGGCGGCGGCAACGAGGGCCAGGACATGCCGTGGTTCACCGCGGCCGGCGACGGGCAGTGGCCCCGCCACGTCACCGAGGGCTGGATGGGCATCTGGGACCTGGCCAAGCCGGTCATCGCCCAGGTGCACGGCTACTGCCTGGCCGGCGGCAGCGAGCTGGCCACCGGCTGCGACCTGGTCTACGTGGCCGAGGACGCCAAGATGGGCTACCCGGCGGTGCGCTTCGGCGTGCCCGACATGCAGTTCCACGCCTGGTTCCTGGGCATGCGGGCCGCCATGGAGATGATGGTCACCGGCGACTCGATCTCGGGCACCGAGGCCGTGCGCCTCGGGTGGGCCAACCGGGCCTACCCGGCCGACGAGCTCGACGACGAGGTGGTGCGCATCGCCCAGCGCATCGCCCTCGTGCCGCCCGACATCGCCCAGCTCAACAAGCGGACGGTCCACCGCGCCATGGACATCATGGGCCTGCGCGCCGCCATCCGGTCCGGCACCGAGCTGTGCGCCCTCGGCATCGAACAGGAGAGCTTCAAGAAGTTCGTCGACGAGGAGCTCCCCAAGGGGCTCACGCAGGCCCTGCAGAAGCGCGACGCCCCCTTCGGTGACTACCGCACCAGCGAGTCGTAGCAGGGGGCTGGTCAGAACTCGTTGTCTGGGGGAAGCTGGACCCGGATAGAACTGACGTCACCTGCAGCGGAAGCCCGCCATCGGTCGAGCCACGGAGGGACGGCATGGGCCAGCAGCGTGAGGAGGTCATCGACCTTCGGGACAGCGCGTCCCCGCCGGCCGAGCGCACGGTGTTCGTGCTCGCCGGTGGGGCCACCCGGGGGGCCATCCAGGTGGGGATGCTCCGGGCCCTGGCCGAGCGGGGAATCGTCCCCGATGCCGTCGTCGGCACGTCGGTCGGCGCCATGAACGGGGCGGTCTACGTGGCGGACGCCACCCTGGCCGGCGTCGATCACCTCGATCGGCTGTGGGGTCAGGCCCGCACCACCCGGATCTTCCCGATCGCGCCGCGGTCGATCGTCGAGAACCTGCGTGAGCGGCGCGGCTACGTGTTCCCGAACCACGGGATCCGCGACTGGATCGAGGCCCATCTGCGCCACGAGCGGCTCGAGGACTTCCCCATCCCCCTGCACGTCGTCGCCACCGAGGTCGGGACCACCCGGGCCGTCACGCTCTCCCGAGGTGACGCCCTCACCGCCCTGCTGGCCAGCTCGGCCATCCCCGGCGTCTTCCCGCCCGTCCCGGTCGACGGCGTGCTGCTGCACGACGGCGGGGTGGCCGCCGACGTCCCGCTCCCCCAGGCACTCGAGCTGGGGCCGACCACCGTGTTCGTGCTGTCGACCATGGCCGACGAGACGCCGCGGCCGACCGCCTGGATGCTGCTCGACCGCGTCTTCGGCCGACCATCCGAGGAGCAGGAGATCCCGCCGCACCCCGACGTCACCGTTCACTGGCTCCCACCGCCGCCGTTCACGGGCAACCCCTACAGCTTCCGGGAGAGCCGCCGGCTCATCGACGAGGCCCAGGCCCTGGCCCACGCCCACCTCGACCGGCTCGACGACGTTCCGGCCGCGTCCCTCGGCTGAGGCCCGGCCCCGCGCCGGCCGCTCAGGTGTCGAAGGCGAAGAACATCATCTGGGTTGCGTAGGCCACGAGGCGCCGGTCGGTCGGGTCCCACAGCGCCATGTCGACCGAGGCGTAGCCGTCCCCGGCGTGGCGGGCCCGGTTGTGGGCGAGCAGCCAACCGGGCCGGGCCGGGCCCAGCAGGTGGATCGTGAAGTCCGCGCTGGGGCCGAACCAGTTGCCCTCGTCGGGGCCGATGCGCTGGAACACCGCCCCGGGCATGGTGTCGCACAGCACGATGGCACCGATCGGGTCGAGCGAGCCGTCGTCGAGCAGCGGCGGGTCGTCCAACCGGTACCAGTAGACGATCTCGGCCGGTCCCGCCTCGAACGGCTCCCACGGGGGGCGCCCGGTCGCCGGCCGGCACTCGACGATCTGCTCCCAGAACGGCATCGGTGGCCGGTCGAACTCGAAGTCGACCCCTTCGGGCACGGGGTCCCGGTAGGAGCGCAGGTCGTGCGGCGGGTCGACCTCGGGGAAGGCGAGGTCGGTGAACTCGAAGCCTCGCCGGGCCGCGCCGAACACCGCCACCGCGGTCAGCCCGGCCGTCGACCCCGGATTGCGCACGGTGGCCGTCAGCTGCGACATCGAACGGCCCCGACGCAGCACGGAGACGTCGATCTCGACCGGCCCCGTGGCGACCTGCCCGGCGAACACCGCCGTGAGGCTGCGCAGCGACTGGCCGGTGTGATCGAGGGTGGCGGCCATGGCCCGGGCGGCCAGCGCCGCCGCCACCCCACCCTGCGGGACGACCAGCAGCATCCAGCGGTCGTCGATGGTGGCGGTGAAGCGCACCACGTCGTCGTCGTCGACGCCCCCGGACCGCGGCGTCACCTCCAGGTCCTTCCAGCCCGATGCACCCATGGCCGCCGACCCTACCGAGCCGGCCGCGGCGGTCGTCCCCGAATATCGGCCGCCACCCGGCCGTCCGGGCGGGAGCTCGAACCCGCCCCGAGACGCGGACCACCCGGGCTCCCGGCGAAGTGACGCCGCGGTGCCCGGGTGGTCGCCTACGAGGAGGATCAGATCGGGCGGGTCAGGACGCGAGCGCCTTGGCCTTGAGGCTGTCGAACTCGGCCTGGTCGATCGTGCCGGCGTCGAGGAGCTCCTTGGCCTTGGCGATCTGGTCGGTCGGGCTGCCCTGGGCGGCCACGTTCTGCACGTACTTGTCGAAGTCGGCCTGGGCCGCCTGCTGCTGGGCCATCGAGCGCTGGGCCATGCCCTTGCCGCGGACGATGAGGTAGACGAGGACCGTGATCGGGGTGAAGAGGATCAGGCAGACCACCCAGACCGCCTTCATGGCGCCGGACTCCTCGTGATCGCGGAACAGGTCGATGAACACCTGGAACAGGATCATGATCCAGATGAAGAAGAAGAAGAACACGAGCATCGACCACAGGACGTCGGTGAGTGTGATGTCGGCCAGGATCATGGGTAGGACCTCGCTAATCGGTTTCTCGCCCGGATGGCGATTCAAGAGTAGGGCGGAACGTAGCATCGACCGGGTTCATCGACGTTCATCGACATGCGTTGATCTGCACGTGATCCCGGTGAGAGACGAACGCCACCGCCATGACCCCGCCCCCCAGCGCAAAGGAGCGAGCCGTGCCGACCTTCGTCGACCTCAGCCACGAGATCCACCACGGCATGGTGACCTATCCGGGCCTGCCGGCTGCCGAGCTCGGCACCGTGCTGTCGCGCGAGGAGAGCCGGGCTCGCTATGCACCGGGTGTCGAGTTCCACATCGGCTCGGCCACGCTGTGCACCAACACCGGCACCTACCTCGACACGCCGGCCCACCGCTACGAGGACGGCTGGGACCTCACCGGCCTGCCGCTCGAGCGCTGCGCCGACCTCCCCGCGGTCGTGGTCGACATCCCCGCCGACCCCGGTGGGCGCGCCGAACGACAGCCGCCCTTCGGCTTCGACGCCACCCACTTCAACGGGCTGGCGCTCACTGGTGCGGCCGTGCTGCTGCGCACCGGGTGGAGCGAGCACTGGGGCACCGACGCCTACGCGGCCGACCACCACCCCTACCTCACGGCCGAGGGCACCGAGGCCCTCGTCGATGCGGGCGTGGCGCTGGTGGGCATCGACTCGCTCAACATCGACTCCACCGTCGGCAACGACCGGCCGGCCCACTCGGGCCTGCTCGCGGCCGGCATCCCGATCGTCGAGCACCTCACCCGCCTCGCCGAACTGCCCGCGCTCGGCGCCCGCTTCCACGCGGTGCCGATCAAGGTGGCCGGGCTGGGCACGTTCGCGGTGCGGGCCTTCGCCGTCATCGCCGATCGCCCCGTCGTCGACGAGGTGGTGTTCGACGGCCACGACGTGTCGCGCCTCGCCGAGTTCTGGGCCGCGCTCACGGGAGGCCGGGCACGGGTCCGGTCCGACGACTGGGCGACGGTCGAGCCGGCCCGGCCCGATGGCCTCGTGCTCGCCTTCCAGCGGGTGCCCGAGGCCAAGGTGGTCAAGAACCGCGTCCACCTCGACATCTCGTCGAGCGACATCGAGGGCGACACGATCCGGGCGGTCGAGCTCGGCGCCATCGCCAAGGGCCCGATCGTCACCGACGCCGAGGGCCGCTTCCAGGTGCTGACCGATCCCGAGGGCAACGAGCTCTGCCTGGTCGACTGAGCCGCGGCCAGGGAGGTATCACTCACACCGGGTGATGCGACAGCGCCTCGGCGGTGTCCCCCGAGTACCAGGCCCCGTTCCGCTTCACCGGGGGGACGATCGGCAAGGTCGTGGTCGACGTGTCCGGTGACCGCTACGTCGACCACGAGGCCCAGGTCCGGGCCTGGTTCTCGATCGACTGATCGCCGCCGGCGCGTCGGGCGCGCTCAGTCGGCGCGGCCGTCCCGAGCGGTCATGACCCGGGCGACGAACGGGGACGTCATGGCTCGCAGCAGCGCGGGGTAGTCGAGCTGGAAGCGGACCTCGGCCCCCACCCTCAGCGGCACGGGGCCGGGATCGACGACGAGGTGGTCGCTGCTGGCCCCGAGGATCACCATGCCGTCGGGGCCGCGGAGGCCGTCGGGGTCGACGTCCTGACGGCCGATGGCCAGGATCGCCCGTGTGATGCTGCCTCGGTCGGGCTCGAGCGGCCGCGGGCCGAACGCGGTCTCGTTGATCTCGCCCCACGCGCGGGTCGGCTTCGACTTCGACTTCGATCACCTCGGCGACCAGGGTGAACGCGTCGGTGTGGAGACCGTCGATCGGGCCGGCGCCGGAGCGGCTCGCAGCCGAGCAGGATCGACTCGCCCAGGCGGAGGTCGTTGATCCGTCCGAGCTCGCCGGCAGCCGAGCGCCCAGTCGAGGTTGGCCGAGTTGCCGCCGGAGACGATGTCGAAGGTCATCCCGAGCTTCGCCTCCAGCTGCTGCGGCCAGCCCGGAGAGCTCGGCCATGTTGCGGTCGTCGGGCGTGACGCCGCTCTGGCACGCGAGGTTGGTACCGATGCCCCGAAGGTCGAGGTTCGGGAAGCGGCAGCGTCTGGCGCACGACGGACTCGAGGTCCCGCGGCAGGATGCCCTCGCGAAGGTCCCCGAGCTCGACCATGAGGACGACCCCGTGGCGACGACCCTGCACTTGAGCGAAGGTCGACAGCCGATCGAGCACGTCGAGCTCGGTGTTCAGGCTGACGTCGGCGTGCTCGACGACTCGAGCGGCCTGGCTGAGCATCGGCGAGCGGATCAGCGTCATCGGCGCCGCCACCCCGGCGCGACCGGAGCGCCTCGATGTTCTCGATGCGCGACTCGCCGATCGAGGTGACCCCGGCCCGCAGCAGCGCACGGGCGATGTCGGGCGATCCCAGCGTCGCCTTGGTGACGCCGGTGACCGACACCCCGCGCTCGCCCAGACGGCGCACGAGGGTGCGGGCGTTGTGGTGGATCCGGTCGAGGCGGATCTCCAGCCGCGGCGCGATCACGTGGCGACGCTGGCGCCAACCTCGGCTGGAGCTCGGGGAAGGCCCGGAGGACCATGTCGACCAGGCGGTGCGGGGACCGGGTGAGGGCGTCGGTGACGGGGATGCCGAGCTCGAGCTCGTACAAGGTGATGGCGGCGGTGACCTCGGCGTCGGTCATGTGCTCGTGGTTGATCGGTGAGCCCGATCACCTTGGTGTCGGCGAACGTCTCGATCAGGTTGATCTCGCTGGCCGGCGTCGGCATGGCGACCTCGGGGAAGTCGCCCAGCTGGTGGCGCGCCGGTGCGTGCTGCAGGACGACGGCCTGGGGGCGGCTCCCGCGCAGGATGAAGCTCGAGGTCAGGTACGCCGGATGGCTCAGCGCGCCCTGGCCCTCGATGATGATCACGTCGGGGTGCTCGCCCTCGTAGGCCTCGACCACCGTCGACTCCATCTCGCCCGAGCAGAACTGGCACGGGATGGCGTCGAGGGCCACGCCGTAGCGACCGCCCTGGATCAGGCCGGTCTGGCCGGTGCTGACCAGCACGGCCTTGATGCCGCGGTCGTTGAGGGCCCGGGTGAGGATCGTGGCCGTCGTGCGCTTGCCGATGGCGCCGTCGGTGCCGAGCACGGCGATGCGGGGGCAGTCGACGGTGGCGATGCGACCGCTGAACATCCGCAGGTCCTTCTTGTCCCGCGGGTCGCCGCACGTCGAGGATCGTCACGTCGGTCGCGGCCGCGGCCGCCGCGAACTCGGGGTCGTCGTTCAGGAACTCGTGCAGCCCGTTGACGACGTCCATCCCGCGGGCGATGGCGTCGAGCATGACCGTCGCGCTCGACCGGCGAGAGCATCCCGCTCGACGGGGCCACCCCGAAGATGAACGCAGTCGGGCACCCGCCCGGCCCGAGCGAGGGCGTCGTCGAGATCGGCGCAGATCGGGATGCCGTTCGGGCTGGTCGTCCGAGGACCGCACCGGCATCGAGGCCGGCCTGCCGGCCGTCGATCACCGAGAGGATCTCGTAGGTCTCCGAGTGGCGGACGAGGCCGTTGGCCGTCTTGCCGTCGATGGCACCGAAGTTCGCTTCGCAGTAGACGACCGCGGTCGGGCGAACAGGGGCGGATTGCGGGGGCATGGGGCTCCTCGAGGTGGGCTCAGAGGAGGCGACCGAATGGATCCGGCCAGGTGCGGCCGGAGAAAGGAGAGGTCCCCGCTAAGTAGGTGAAGCGTCCAGGCTACCGCAGATCGGTCGATGCACCCGACCGGCCGGGCCGCCGGCCACCGTCGAACGCGGGTCGCAGGTGCAGCAGCGACGACACGTCGACGCCGTCGTCGAAGGCCTCGATGCCGGTGCGCTCGAACAGTCGCGACCGCCCGGTGACCGTGGCCCGGCCGCCGGTGACCCGGAGCCACGAGCCCTCGTAGAGGGCCAGCACCGGGCAGTCGTTCTCCTCGAGGAACTCCCCGATCCGCTCCTCCCGGGTCTCCCCCATGAACGTCGAGCCCGGGTCGGCGTCGAAGTAGTGGAGGTTGATCTGGAACGGCACCAGATGCAGGGCGTCGAACGTCGGCGGGAGGCAGATGGGCATGTCGTTGGTGGTGCGGATCGTGGGGCAGGCCACGTTCGTCCCGGCCGACGCCCCCATGTAGCGGGTCGTCCCCTCGCGCACGTGGCGTCCCAGGCCGCCGACGACATCGAGGCCGTAGAGGGTGTCGAGCAGGCGAAAGGTGTTGCCGCCACCCATCATCACCACGTCGGCGTCGAGGATCGCCCGGTCGGGAGCGGGCGACCGGTGCGCGGACACGACCTCGATGCCGAACGCACCCAGGGCGGCGGTCACCCGGTCGGCGTAGTCGTCCCAGTCGGCCAGGGCGAAGGGGACGAAGGTGACGGTGTCTCCCGCGACCACCTCGGCGAACGCCTCCGCCGCGTGGCTGAACATGGTGCTGCCGTGGTTCATCGAGTTCGAGAGCAGCAGCAGGTCCACCGCGGCCATTGTGGTCGGGACCGCCGCTCGACCTCGCATCGGCCGGGTCCCTCGAGAGCAGTCACCCCGGTACCGACTGGTAGCGTCGCGCCGCCATGGCGATCCCCGCGAACGACTCCGAGACCGCCCGGGGGCAGGCCGAGGTGATCGCCCGCGGCGAGCACTTCTTCCAGCAGCTCGGCATGCGCGACGTCCCGTCGCCCGACGGCCACCTGGCCATCGAGATGGACGTGCGCCCCGAGTTCGCGAACGTCCGGGGCGCCCTCCAGGGCGGGCTGATCGCCGTGCTCATCGACGTCTGCGCTGGACGCCTGGCCTATGCCTCGTGCGATCACGAACAGGGCTACAGCACGGCCACGTCGGACTTCACGGTGCACTACCTCTCCCCCGTGTCGGTGGGGCCGGCCCGCGTCGAGGCCCGCGTGCTGCGGCGCGGACCCACCACCATGGTGCTCGACGTCGAGGTCACCGACGCGGGACGCGACGACACGTTGGCCGCGGTGTCGACCATCGCGTTCACCGTGCTCGCTCCCCGTTCCTGAGGAGCAGGCCTCCGGGCCAACCGCATCTGACGCGAGTATTGACAGCGATACTGACAAAACATACGCTCGAACCGCGGCGTCGACGAACGACCGCCACGACGGAGGAGCAGCCATGCCCGAGACCCGACGCATCGCCATCGTGGGCGATGCCGGCCACTACGTCGGCCCCGAGCTGGCCCGCCACCTCGCGGCCCGTGGTCACGACCTGGTGCTCGGCGACCCGGACGAGAGCCTGGTGGCCGAGCTCGAGGCCGGCGGCGCACAGGTCGAGGTGGTCGAGCGGGTGCGCAACCTCGCCCGCCCCGAGTCGGCCCCGACCCTCGTGGCCGCGGCCCTCGCCCGGTTCGGGCGGATCGACTCGGCGGTGGCCTTCTCCGGCGAGATCGTGACCGGTCGCTTCGTCAACTCGTCGATCGACGACCTGCGCTCCGTCATCGAGGGGTGCCTCGAGGGGCCGTACCACTTCCTCAAGGCCGCGGTCACCCCGATGATCGAGCAGGGCGAGGGCCAGATCCTGCTCGTGACGAGCGCGTCGGCGGCCCGACCGACGCCGGGGGCACCGCTCTACTCGGCGGCCCGCGCCGGGGCGACCATGCTGGCCCGCAACGTGGCCGGCGAGGTCGCCCGCCACGGCGTGCAGGTCAACGCGGTGGGCACCAACTTCATGGACTTCCCCGAGTTCCTCGCGGCCACCGGTGCCACCGACCCGGAGGTGCGGGCCAAGATCGAGGCCCAGGTGCCGCTCGGCCGGCTGGGCACCATGCAGGAGTTCGCCTCGTTCTGCATGCCGTTCATCGACGGCTCGAGCCGCTTCACCACCGGCCAGTTCGTCGCCTACGCCGGCGGCTGGGCCTAGAAAGGACGTCATGACCGACTCGACCGACTCGACCGACTCGACCGATCTGATCCTCGACTCGCTGCAGCGCCGCATGGCCGCCATGCACTCGCTCTACTACCAGGCCGTCGACACGATGGGACCCGAGCACGTGAACCACTACGAGCGCGAGCACGTGCTGCCCATCGCCTTCTCGCTGTTCCACTACACGAACCAGGAGGACGCCAACTTCATGTTCCTCACCGGCATCCCGCCGATCTGGAGCGACGAGTGGCAGGCCCGGGTGCAGATGGCCGTGAACGACCACGGCAAGGAGCGCACGGTGGCCGAGATGGAGCACCAGCGCATCGGCGACTTCGACGAGTTCAAGGCCTACCAGCGCACCGTGTTCGACCGAACCGAGGCCTACCTCGCCGACATGGACCCGGCCGACTTCACCCGTGTGGTCATCACCCGACCGTTCCCACCCCAGGTCGCCAGCACCTACAGCGCCCGGGTGGCCGGGCCGGAGGGCATCACCGTCCTCGACGGGTTCGAGTGCTGGCTCTACCAGCACGGGCTGCGCCACATGGGCGAGATCGAGCTCGCCCGCGGGCTCGTCGGGCTGGGCGGCATGACGAGCTGAGTCCGGGCCGAGCCGCCTCACCGCATCGGCAGGGCCCGCTTGGCATGATGGCGCATGCCCCGCTCCACCTGGAACCCGTGTGACGGCGCCATCGCCCTGGCCCCCAGCCTGCTGGCCGCCGACTTCGGCCGCCTCGCCGAGGCCGTGGCCGCGCTCGAGGGCAGCGGGGCCGAGCGCCTCCACGTCGATGTGATGGACGGCGTGTTCGTGCCCAACTTCACCTTCGGCACCGACACCGTGCGGGCCATGCGCCGCGAGACGGACCTGCCCCTCGAGCTCCACCTGATGATCACCGATCCGGACCACCATCTCGAGACCTTCGTCGACGCCGGCGCCGATGGCATCACCGTGCACTACGAGGCCTGCCCCCACCTCCACCGCACCCTCACCCGCATCCGCGAGCTCGACTGCCGATCGGGCGCCGCCATCAACCCGAGCACGCCGGCGTCGAACCTCGACGACGTGCTCGAGATCTGCGACCTCGCCCTGGTGATGACCATCGACCCGGGCTTCGGCGGGCAGAAGCTGATCCCGCGCACGCTGACCAAGGTCGAGCGGGTCCGCGCCGAGATCGACCGCCAGGGCCTCACGACCGACCTCGAGGTCGACGGTGGCGTCGACGCCTCGAACGCCCGGGCCTGTGTCGACGCCGGCGCCAACGTGCTCGTCGCCGGCACCGCAGTGTTCGGCCACGCGTCCGGCCCGGCCGCCGGTGGACGGGCCGTGCTCGCCGCCGCCGGATCGTCCTAGCGCACGAGATCGTCCTGGCCCACGGGATCGCCCTGGCCCACGGGATCGTCCGGCCCGGCGGGACCGTTCGGACCGGCGGGAGCGGCCGGGCGGGGGCCCGGGTCCGGGCCGGCGTGGTCGGTGGTGCTCCACCCCTCCCAGCCCTCGGTGAGCTCGCGGAAGCTCCGGGCCATGCGCAACACCGTGTTGCGGCCCTGCTCGATGAAGGCGGCGACGACGATGGCGATCAGGCCGGCCGCCGCGATGGTCAGCCAGATGGCCGGGCCGCCGGCCTTGGGGACGAGCCCGACGAGGGGGACCAGGATCATCAGTGCGAGGGCCAGCGCGATGGTCGCCGCGCCGAACACGAGCCGCCGGCGCACCCGGGTGAGCACGCCCCAGCCGGCGATGAGCGCCCCGAAGAGCACGGCGAGCAGGCCGTAGGCGACGCTGTCGACGACGATCTGGATCAGCGCCGCACTCACCACGAGCAGGCACCCCAGCAGGTCGAGCACCACGATCGACGGCGTCATCGGGTCGAGTCCGGCACGGCGTCGCTGCCACCGGGCCAGGCCGACGACGACGAGCAGCGTGCACCCGACCGGCACCGTGTACCACTGCGGGTTGCCGGTGAGCGCCTCGCTGGCGAACACCAGCCACGCCGCCCCCAGCGGCACCGGAGACAGGGTCAGCAGCGAGCGATAGCGGCCGGCGAGGCCGACCGCGGCCAGGTCGAGGCCCAGGAGGAGGAGCGCCACGACGAGCATCGGGCGCTCTGGCAGGAGGTCGGTGGCGACCACGACGGACGTCGCCGCGCCCACGACGCCGACGGCCAGCGCGGAGCGGTCCCAGGGGCGGAGGAGGGCGAGGTGGTCGTCGCCCGCGCCCTCGATGGCCGCCGCGGCGAGCGAGCCGAGCGTGCCGACCACGGCGGCGGCCAGCACGACCTGGGTGGGCGTGGCCGAGACGCCGTAGGCGAGGATGCCGCCGGCCGCCATGAGCATGACCGCCGACCCTTCACGCACACCGTCCCAACCGAGGGGCGCGGCGGCCAGGGCCAGAGCCACCGACCCGGAGGCGAAGGCCAGCGCCACCGCTCCACCGGCCGGCCAGCGCGCGACCTCCGGTGACGACAGCGACAGCGCACCGAAGGCGAGACCGCCCACGACGGGTGCCGTCCAGAGCCCGAGCAGGTTCCGGTCGAGTCGGGGGACCCGCACGAGCACGCCCAGCACCAGTGAGAGGCCGGCCACGACCAGGGCGCTGGCGACGACCTTCGTCTCGAGGCTCCACTCCATCCAGTCGGCGAACGCGATCGACGAGCCGACGGCCGCGCCCACCCCGTCGCGCCCAGGGCGTACCGAGCCGCCTCGGTGGCCAGGACCGCGGCGATGGTGGTGAGCACGGCCACCTCGAGCAGCGCGAGCGCCAACCAGCCGGACCCGGCCTCGGCGCCGGCAACCGACGCCGTGACCAGCCCGATGCCGGCGAGCAACAGCGACGGCGCCAGCCACGCCCGCCACCGCCGCAGGCGCTCGACCCGCAGCACGCCCGACACCATGCTCGCCAGCAGGGCCACGCCACCGGCCACGAGCGTGATCGCGACCGGGGTCGCGCTCGTTCCATGGGCGAGGGGCCAGCCGGCCGAGGCGAGGACGACCGCCGCGATCAGTCGGAGGCCGGGGGCGTCGAAGCGGCGCGCCGCCATCGCCGTCGGCAGCGCGGCCACCGCCAGGGCCAGCGCCACGATCTGGCCGAGCGGGGACGGCTCCACCTCCGGCGCCGACAGCGCCACTCCGGCGTAGGCGATCCCGATGACCACGAGGGACGACCAGGTGAGGATCCAGCCGTCGTCGACCTGCCTCACCCGCATGGCCACGGCGAGCAGCACCGCCACGACGATGGCCGCGATGGCCGTCGACATGGCGGCCGCCTGCAGGTCGGCCTCGCGCCAGAGAAGGGCCGATGCGAACGAGCCGGCGGCGGCCGCCACCGACGTGATCTGCAGCAACGCACGCCAGCGATCGTCGATCCGTTCGGCCAGCACGGCGGCGGCGAGCGAGGTCACGGCCAGCGCCAGGCTGAGCCAGCCCCAGCTCGCGTAGCCGGCGCCGACGAGCACCAGCCCGGTGCCGACCACGGCCCACGCCCCGACGCGGCGCCGGACGTCGAGCAGGATGGCGATGGCGCCGAGGCTGCACCAGGTGGCCGTCACCGACCCTTGATCGAGCGCCGCCGCCAACGCGACCAGCGCGACGACGTGCCCGGCCACCAGGGACGGCGTGTCCCACCGACCGACATACGACCAGAGCGCCTCCTCGGAGGGGTCCTGCGGGCGGGAGGAGAGGACGGCCGGGCGCACCAGCTCCGAGAGCAGCACCATCACGGCGACGAGCGGGACGATGGTCCACGGTTCGGTCAGCGGCTCCCACGGCGCGAGCGCGGCGAACGCGACGGTGGCGAGCAGCCAGCTCAGCCCGCTCAGGACGGCCCACCGGAGCTGCCAGGCCACGACCAGCACCACCACCGCGGCGAACGCCGAGGACCAGCCGTAGCGCCAGGTGGTCTGCTCGAACGACAGGGCGTAGGCGCCGGTGGCGGCGACGGCGCCGAGCAGGACGGGCGGGATGAGGCTGGCCCGGCGCACCGACTGGCCGAGACGGCGGCGCCCCTCGAACCGGTCGTCGAGGGCCAACCCACCGACGAGGGCCGCCGCCCCCCATCCGAGGATGACGTAGCGCAGCTCGGCCGGCTCGACGCCGAGGCGGTGAGCCAGGTAACCGACACCGACGGCCGAGGCCAGCCATGCGACCCACGGCATGTAGGCCCGTCGCAGCGTCGGTCCGACGACGACCGCCGCGACGATGATCAGTCCGGCCCCGATCGCGCCGGTCAGGTCGTGGTCGGCCGTGAAGGGCCACACCGCCACCCCGAGCAGGAAGGCGGTGTTGGCCATCAGACCGCCGAGCCGACGGTGGGACCCGGCGACGATGCGGGCGAACGTGACCGCGGCGACCACCGCGACGAGCGAGCTGACGGCGAGCCACCAGAAGTCGACGCCCGAGAGCTGCAGCCAGTCGAGCACCGCCGGGACCAGGCCGACGAAGAGCGCGGTCGAGACGACCGCGGGGAGGCCGACGGCGCAACGCACCACCCAGGCCTCGGGTGGGTGCTCCGTCGACGCCGGGCCGACGGTCGGCTCCAGGTGCTCCACGTGCTCGATCGGCCGGGTCGGCCAGGTCGACCCGATCGGCAGGGTGGAGGCGCTCGGCGGCGGGGGCAACGTCACCATGGCGATCCGGCGCAACAGCTCGACGACGCTCGACCCCGCCGTCTCCTGCATGGTCGTGGTGAGCGCCCACCCGACGAAGCACGCGGCGAGCACGAGCGCCTGGGCCCCACTGGTGCGATCGCTCGGGCCCGGAACGAACAGGACCGCGGCCGTGCCGATGAGGTGACCGATCAACCCGGCATGGGCGGCCAGCCGGCTGCCCCGACGGGCGGGCACCATCGCCGCAGCGCCGCCGACCAGGACGACCCCGACGGCCGCCGCCACCAACGCGTCGCGTCCGGGTCGACCACGACGACGCCTCGGCCAGGAACACGTACGAGAGGGACGCGGCTGCGGCGGTCGACCACACCCGTGCCACCGGCCAGCGGGGTGCGATGGCGAACACGGCCGCGGTGAGCGCCGAGGCCAGCGCCAACAGGCGCAGGTCGCCGGGCTCGGCGGCGAGCTCGCCGTGCCCCTGCGAGGCGGCGACCGCGAAGGCCAACACCGTCGCCGCGGCTCCGGGGAGCCACCAGGACCACAGCTCGTCCTCGGATGCCGTCATCCGCACGACCACACCGCACACCAGGGCGGCCGCGGCCATGACGACCAGCGCCACCTCCGGTGAGGTCAACTGGGCGACGGCGGTGCCGACGCCGAACGGCATTCCCACGATGGCGACGACGAGCACCCACGCCGGCACCGCGAACCGGGGCCGGACCCGTCGCCCGACGGCCCACAGCCACGTCAGGGACCAGGCCACGATGGTGGGAACCGGCCGCTGGAGCGCTCCGAGCAGTCCCACGGCGATTCCCGGGAGCCAGATCGCGACGACGACCGTTGGCTCGACGGAGGACCGCCGGTAGCGCTGCCATTCGAGCATCGCCAGGCTGCCGACGGCGGCGACCGCTCCAGCCCACCCGGGCTCGAGCGACGGGACCAGCGCGAGGGCGGTGCCGTAGAGCGTGAGCGCCTGCGCGGCGCAGATCAGCCGGGCGTCGAACCGCGACGCCAGTCCTTCCAACGAGACGACGGTGGCCGCACCCCCGATCAGCACCGGTGCGGCCGGCCAGCCGTCGGCCCCGGCCGCGAGGAACGTCAGGAGCGCGGCGACGGCCGCGCCGGGGGCGGCCGACACCAGGGTGGCCCGTCGCAGGGTCGCGACGAGGCCGGTGGCCTCATCGGTGACGCCCCGGCACAGCCAGATCGTCGCGGCCACGGCAACGCCCGCCAGGGCCCACTGTCCCGGCACCGGGTGCGACAGCGCCTCACCCGACGGGATCGTCTTGGCGAACCCCAGGCCGATGCCGGCGACGGCCAGCCAGGCGGCGGGGGCGACGAGGTAGCGCAGCACGGTCGAGGGCCGCCGCCAGACCACCAGCGCGTAGCCGGCAGCCAGGACGAGCATGGCCGACACCAGCGCGGCGACCAGCGCCGAACCGTGGAGATCGGGCGGCACGTCGGACCCGTCGGAGAACGAGGCGATGACCACGACCGGCAGGAGCGCCCCGCCGAGCAGTTCGAGGGCGGAGCTGACGAAGCGGATGCCGCGACGTCGGAGCATCCACGACGCCAGGAAGAAGGCGAGAGGGATGACGGCCTCGGCCACGGGACGCAGGCCCGGCTGCACGTCGGCGAACGCGAACACAACGAAGCCGAACACGCCGGCGAACACGAGCAGCACGCCGAGATAGGCCAGCCCGTGCACCGCGAGGTCCTCGGAGATGGCCGACACCGAGCGGTCCCACCAGACCCGCACCGGGCCGGGCTCGCGGGCGGCGGCGACGGCCGGTGCCGGGAACCGCGGCGTGGCAACTGCGCCGCCCGGCGCCACGGGCGGCAGCTGCGGAGGGGCTGCCACCGGCGGCGCGGGGCGGACAACGGGGGGCCGCGGCCGCACCGGGGGCGCACCCGGAGCGAAGGGCGGCGGGGGCGCGGCCGCGCTGGGCGGCGGCGGCAGCGACGGGCGGACGGTCGGCGGCGGCCCGACGGGGCGGCCCGCCGGCTCCCGCAGCACCGGTGGGGGTGGCGGCGGTGGCGGGGGCACAGCCGGCGTGACGGCGGGAGGAGCGGGGGTCGTGGCCGGCGCCCGGGCGGGCTCGGCGTGCTCACGACGCTCCCGCAGCCAGACGACGGCGTCGGCACGGAGATCGTCGTGGACCGCCGGGCTGATCAGACCTCGGTCGAACGCCGAGTCGAGGTAGGCGACGAGGTCGGAGGAGTCGGTGCCCGCACCCGGAGCGGCCCACGATCCGGTGGGCGGCGGTGGGGGCACGGAGGCGAGCACGTCGGACAGGAGGAGCCCGTCGGTCGAGACGCGGTTCGTCCATGTCCTGCCATCCCAGTAGCGCCAGGGGAATCTGCCGCTCGGGTCCGGATACCAACCTGGTCCCACGTGGCCAAGCGTGGCCCACCCCCCGCGACGTCACTAGGGCCGAAGGGCCTCGTCTGACACCAGCGTCAGTCCCGGCGGCTCGGACCCCGGCAGTCAGTCCACCGTCTCTCCCACCAGCTCGAACGCGTTGGCGGTCTCGTACGGGCGACGCTCGATGTCGGCGATGGCGAGGGCCACGTCGATGCGGGGCACCGGTTGGGGCCGGGCGCAGTACACGTAGGCCGTGGCGCAGTAGTCGTCGACCCGCTCGGCGATGCCCCAGGCGTGGACGCCCGGCATCATGTCCCGGACCCATCCTTCCCCCGCCACCGGGTGGGTCTTCTCGTACTCCTCGAGCGCCACCTCCTGCCCCGGGGCGAAGAACATCGAGCCGATCTGCTGGATGGTGACCTTGAGGTCGCGTTCGAACATGATCGGGTCGAGGAGGTGCCACCGATAGAACCCGAGCAGGTCGGGGTCGCCCTGAGCGATCGGGCCGCCCGGTACCTCCCCCTCCTTCACCCGCAGGGGCGAGCCGCTGTAGAGCGAGTCGAACCGGCCCATGCCCCACGCGCTGCCGACGTAGTCCTCGAGCCCGGTGCCGCAGATGGTCGGGTACTCGTCGTCGCCGTCCCGGTAGACCTTCACCTCGCCCTCCCCGTACCAGTCGCCGTCGTCGACGACCCGCACCCCGACGTTGCAGCCGAAGAACCGCCCGGGCCCCTCGAACCCGTCGGCGATCACGAAGTCCCGTCCCATCGTGGTCGGGTTCTCACGCCGGAACGACGCGTGCAGGTAGCCGAGCTCGACCGGTAGCTCGGCGTGCAGCGAGTAGTCGATCTGGTAGTAGAGGATCGTCCCCCGCGTGGCCTGGTTGACGATCTCCACCCGCACTCCCCGGCGGAACGGCATCGGCGCGTAGGAGTTGTACCCCCGGCCCTCGAGCACCGACATGACGGCCGAGTGCATCGGCACCTGCCGCCCGTGCGGCAACCCGAAGAAGTCGACGACCGGCACCGAGATGCTCGGCTCGTCGGCCCCGTCGTAGAACACCTCGAGCATGACGGCCCGCAGGCGCTCGGGCGGGGCGGGCAGCATGGTGAGCCAAACGTGCCGGATCACGCCGGGCCCGTCGATGTCGGCCAGCACGACCCGTTCGCCGGCCCGGATCCGACGGCTCGGCGCGCCCTTGCGCCCGTTGGCGGACCGGCCGCCGCTCCCGCGGGCACCCGTCGGGTTCTCGAAGGTCACCGCCCGGCAGTCGTAGCTCGGATCGATGAAGGCCGGGTTGGCCGTGGGCGCCTCGAACATCGGTGGTCTCCTCCGCGGTGGGTCGGCCGATCGTGACATGGGGTGAAATCGATTTCAAGCACAACTCCGTCCCAGGCGCGCCACGAGCCCGTGGCCGGCCCGGCCCCTGGCGGTCAATGCGTCGAGCTGCCTCGCACGACGAGCTCGGGCCGGAGCACGAGGTGGCGAGGGGGCCGCTCGGGTGAGGCCGACATCAGCAGCTGGGCGGCCTGGCGCCCGAGCTCGTAGGTGGGCTGGGCCACCACGGTCAGCGCCGGCGTGATGAGGGTGGTCCACGGCGCGTCGTCGAACCCGACGATGGCCACGTCGCGCGGCACGCGGCAGCCTCGCTCGCGCAGCGCCCGCAGCGCACCGAGGGTCATCAGGTTGTTGGCCACGAACAGGGCGTCGGGCGGGTCGACCTCGTCGAGCAGCGAGAGGGTGGCCGCGTGCCCGCCCTCCTCACGGAAGTCGCTGTGGCGCACGAGCGCCGGGTCGAGCTCGATTCCCCGCGCCTTGAGGGCGGCCCGATAGCCCGACAGCCTCGACTCGGCGGTGCTCACCCGCCTGGGACCGGTGACGATCCCGACCCGGCGGGCCCCACCGTCGAGCAGGTGCTCGACCGCCTGGCGGGCGCCGGTCCGGCTGTCGACCACGACGGAGTCGATGCCGTCGCCCTTGGGCCGCCGGTCGACCGCGACCACCGGCACCCCGGCCCGCTGGAGGCGATCGAGGTTCGCCCGCGAGGCGGAGGACACGGCGATGATCACCCCGGCGACCCGGTCCGCGATGGCCACGTCGACATAGGCCGCCTCCTTGGCCGGGTCCTCGTCCGAGTTGCACAGCACCAGACGGTGGTCGGCGGCCTGGGCCACGTCCTCGACCCCGCGGATCATCGTGGTGAAGAACGGGTTCTGCACATCGGCGACGATGGCGGCCCACACGGTGGTGCGCTGCCGCCGCAGGGCTCGAGCGGGACCCGAGGGCTGATAGCCGAGATCGGCCGCGGCCTGGCGCACCCGGTCGGCCCGGTCGGCGGACACGGGGCTCGACCCGTTGAGCACCCTCGACACGGTGGCCGGGCTCACGCCCGCGGCCCGGGCGACGTCGCTGATGGTGGTCATGGCGCGTCGGGCCGGCAGGGGGCGGGGAGCACGCCGGCATGTTAGGCGGCCGTTGACCGCCCGAGCGGTGTCGCATCCAGACTCTTGAAATCGATTTCACCGATGCGTACCCTGACACGAGACACGGACGAGGGGGTCCTGACATGCCTTACCCGGTGGCCACGCCCGACGACGTGCGCTTCTTCGCCGAGCACGGCTGGATCTGCATCGAGGACGCCGTCGACCCCGACGACCTGGCTCACCTGGGCGAGCGCTGCGACGAGATCCTCGACAAGCGCGACACGTTGGCCTTCGACTGGGCCTGGGAGGAGGGCAAGGAGCGCGACCAGCGCGACTTCCGCATCCTCCAGTCGAGCCCGACCGTGTTCTTCCCCGAGATCAACGACGAGCGGTTCCGGGCGTGGGCCATCGAGTTCGCGTCGGCCCTCATGGGCCGCCAGGTGGAGTTCTGGTACGACCAGTTCCTCGCCAAGCCTCCGAAGAAGAGCGCCACCACCCTGTGGCACCAGGACGAGGCCTACTGGGGTCGCAACCTCGACGACCTCGGCCTCACCTGCTGGATGCCGCTGCACGACGTCGACCAGGCCAACGGCTGCATGAACTTCATCGACGGCGGGCACCTCGACGGCGTCATCGAGCACCACGGCGTTCCCGGGGTGAAGAGCGACCTGCTCTGCTGCGAGCCCGACGAGAGCCGGGCCGTCGGCTGCCCCCTGAAGGTCGGTGGCGTCACCTTCCACCACGGCAAGACGCCCCACATGACCCGGGAGAACACCACCGACACCTGGCGGCGCATCCTGACCCAGCACCTCCGGGTCGAGGGCACCCCCGGCGAGGGCGACCACTACCCGTGGAAGGTCTACGTGAACCAGTTCACCGGTGAACGGTTCGAGCCGGCGTCCTCATGAGCGGTCTGCTCCATGGGTGAGGTCTTCCTCGGGCTCGACTTCGGGACCGAGTCGGTGCGGGCCGTCCTCGTCGACGCCCGAGGTCGGCTCGAGGCCACCGCGGTCGAGCGCTACCCCCACGGGCAGATCACCTCGGGCAGCCGGGTCGCCGTCGACACCTTCTCCGCGCCCCTTCCCGCCTCGTTCGCCCTGCAGGACCCGCTCGACTGGCTCGGCGCCGCCGCGGCGGCGGTGCGGTCGGCCTCCGCCGCCACGAACGCCGAGGTGGCCGGCATCGGCCTGGACTTCACGAGCTGCACGATGCTCCCGGTGCGGCGCGACGGCACACCGCTCGTCGACAGCGGGCTGCTGCGGCGATCGGATCGGCCCCACCTGTGGCCCAAGCTCTGGAAGCACCACGGCGCCGCCGACCAGGCCGAGCGCCTGACGGCGGCCGCCCGACACCAGCAGCAGCCCTGGCTCGACCGCTACGGCGGCACCGTCGGGCTCGAGTGGTTCTTCCCCAAGATCCTCGAGGTCATCGAGGACGATCCCGAGGTCGCCGACGCCGCCGAGGTGTGGCTCGAGGCCGGCGACTGGGTCGTCTGGCAGCTCACCGGGGCCGACTCGCTCGCCGGCTCTCTCGCCGGCTCGATCGGCGGCGACCTCGAGGCCGGCGATCCCGTCCGCTCCACCTGCCAGGCCGGGTACAAGGCCCTGTGGTCGCGCCGCGACGGGTATCCGTCGGCCGACTTCCTCGCCTCGGTCGACCCCGCGCTCGGCGACGTCCTGGCCAAGAAGCTGCCGGGCCGCTTCCTGGCGCCGGGCCAGGCGGCGGGGCGGCTCTCCCCCGCGGCGGCCGAGTTGCTCGGCCTCTCGCCCGGCGTCGCGGTGTCGACCGCGATCATCGACGCCCACGCCGCGGTGCCGGGAGTCGGCGTGTCCGAGCCCGGGACCCTGGTGCTCGTCCTCGGCACGAGTGGCTGCCACATGGTGATGTCCGGGTCGGAGCACCGCATCCCGGGCGTGGCCGGCGTCGTCGAGGACGGGATCCTGCCCGGGGCGTTCGGCTACGAGACCGGCCAGACCGCGGTCGGCGACCTGTTCGACTGGGTTCGCCGGCTCTGTGGCGAGGTCGACCACGCCGGTCTCGAGGCCGAGGCCCGCGCCATCGCTCCCGGCGCCGACGGGATGCTCGTGCTCGACTGGTTCAACGGCTGCCGGACCCCCCTCATGGACGGCGGGCTCACGGGTGCGGTGCTCGGCGCCGACCTGCACCACGGTCCGGCCCACCTCTACCGGGCCGCCCTCGAGGCCAGTGCGTACGGCCTGCGCCGGGTGATCGAGACGCTCCGCGACGGCGGCGTCGAGGTCGACCGGCTGGTCGCCACCGGCGGCCTCCCCACCAGCAACTCCCTGTTCGCCGAGATCACCACCAGCGTCCTCGGCGAACCGGTCCTCGTGAGCCGGGCGCCGCACGGCTCGGCCGTCGGGGCCGCGATCCTCGGCGCGCTGGCCGCCGAGCGGTTCACCTCGGCCACCGAGGCCGTGGCCGCCATGGCCGGAGCCGACAGCGCCGTGGTCCCGCCGGTGCCGCTCGCTCCCGACCCGTCCGCCACCCACGCCTACGAGGCGCGCTACCGGTACTACCGCGACATGGCCGACCTGCTGGCCTCCGCCCCCAGACCTGACCCGACCTGACCCGACCTGACCCGACCGACCCCGACCTCCCCGGGAGGGACCGTGACCACGCTCGAAGCCCCCACCGCAGCCACCACGACCGGCGCCGCGCCGAGCGCCGCCCCGCCGGCGCCCCGCACCGCGCTGCTCGTCGCCAACGGCGACCTGCGCGAGAGCGCCAACGTCGAGTGCTGGCCGGCCCAGGCCGCCCTCGAGGCCGCCGCGACCGCGGCCTTCGACGCGCTGGGATGGGAGCTGCAGCGCGCCCACCCCGTCGACCCGGCCACCGGCCACGGGTTCATCGGTTCGCAGGCGCACGGCCGGGAGGTGTTCGCCGGCATCGACCCCGACGCGCCGATCGTCGTGGCCGAGGCGGTGTGGCAGTACTCCCAGCAGGTGCTGATCGGCCTGCTCCGGCACCGAGGCCCGATCCTCATCCTGGCCAACTGGTCGGGTGAGTGGCCCGGCCTGGTCGGCGCGCTCAACCTCCGCGCCTCGCTGACCAAGGCCGGCGTGGCCAGCAGCCTGGTCTGGTCGGAGGACTTCACCGACGACCTCAGCCGGGCCCGCCTGGCCGAGTGGCTGGAGCACGGCACCATCACCTACGACCTGTCCCACGTCACGCCGCTCGATGTCACCCGGCTCCCGGAGGCCGAGCATGCGCTCGGCGAAGGCCTGGCCGCCGAGCTGCAGCGCCGGCCCGCCATCATGGGCATCTTCGACGAGGGCTGCATGGGCATGTACAACGCCATCATCCCCGACGAGGTGCTCGCCCCGGTCGGGGTGTTCAAGGAGCGGCTCAGCCAGGCCGCCCTCTACTACGCCATGACCCAGGTGCCCCTGGCCGAGGCCGAGGAGGTGCGGGCCTTCCTCGACCGGGCCGGCATGCGCTTCGCGACCGGCTCGGACGAGGCCACCGAGCTCACCGAGCGCCAGATCGTCGAGCAGTGCCGGATGTACATCGCCGCGCTGCGGATGGCCGACGAGTTCGGCTGCGACGTCATCGGCATCCAGTACCAGCAGGGCCTCAAGGACCTGGTCGCGGCCAGCGACCTGGCCGAGGGCATGCTCAACAACACCGACCGGCCCGAGGTGCGCAACCAGCGGGGCGAGGCGATCCGACCGGGTGCCCCGCTCCCCCACTTCAACGAGGTGGACGAGTGCGCCGGCCTCGACGCGCTCATCACCAACCGGGTCTGGACGGCGTGCGGCCAACCACCGGAGACGACCCTGCACGACATCCGCTGGGGCGACATCGATCGTTCCGGCTCGACCGACGAGTACGTGTGGGTGTTCGAGATCAGCGGTGCGGTGCCGCCGGCCCACCTCGACGGCGGCTACGCCGGTGCGGTCGGCCTGCGCCAGCCGCCGATGTACTTCCGACTCGGCGGCAGCACCATCAAGGGCGTCAGCCGCCCGGGCGAGGTGGTGTGGTCACGGATCTACGTCGAGGCCGACGGCCTGGGCATGGACATCGGCCGCTGCCGGGTGGTGAGGCTGCCCGAGTCCGAGACGAACCGCCGCTCGGAGGCGACGACCAGCCAGTGGCCGATGATGAGCGCGGTGCTCTACGGCATCACCCGCGACCAGCTCATGGCCAAGCACCAGTCGAACCACATCCAGGTGGCCTACGCCACCGACGCGGCGGCCGCCGACCGGGCCCTGGCCGCCAAGGCCGCCATGGCCTCGGCGCTCGGCATCGCCGTGAACCTCTGCGGAGAGGACGCCGGCGGCACGCCGCTGGCCGAGGCCCTGGGGGTGCTCGGTGCCTAGCCGCCGGTCGGCACCGGCAGCGCCGGCGGTGCGAGCTTCCACCATCCGCGCACGCTCCACTCCTCGCGCCCCAACACCACCGACCGTCGCCGCCGCGCCTACGCCAACGAGTTCCAGTCCCCGCCAGCGCCCCGCTGACGTCCCCTCCCGTTCTGGCGCTGAAAAGGAGCGCTGAGCGAGAGGAATCCGGGGTCAGAACGGAGATGGGGCCGAGTCAGGCGCCGGGGGGCGAGTACTCGGGCTTGCGACCGGCCGCGATGGCGTCGACCTCGTCGACGGTGAGCAGCGGCACGGTCGACAGCGCCACCCGACCGCTGGCCGACACGGTCATGGCCAGCGTCGCCGCCGCCTTGTTGTCGGGCAGGTCGCAGACGACGTAGGCGTCGTCCTCGCCGAAGGCGAAGTGGAACGACTCGACCGAGCCCCCGAGGGACTTGGCCAGGTCGTCGGCGGCCGCTCGGCGCTCCGACCCGCCGGCCTTCATCACCCCCTCCAGACCCTCACCCGTGTAACGGACCTTGAACAGGAACTTGGCCATGGCGGCCTCCTCTGGTCCATGGCGCCGCCGACCGACGACGGCGCCCCCTCGACCGTCGCGCCGGTGACGCCGGGCGACAAGGGCGAAGTTCGCTCAGCCGCCGGGCTTGCGGGCGATGACCACGTACATCGACATGAAGAACGCCCGGTCGAGCTCGATCGCGGTCTCGGCGACGCGGGCGAGGCCACGATCCCAGCGCTCGATGTCGGCGACGGTGGCATGGCCGCTCTCCCGCATGGCCTCGCGAGCCGCCCACGCGGGCGGCCGGATGACAGCGAGCGTGGCGGCCGGAGGCATCTGCACGAACGCCGACCGGTCGACGTCCACGAAGCCGGCGGCGGAGACCTCCGAGCCCAGCTTGGGGCCGATGGCCGGATCACGACCGGTGTCGCGGAGGTGGGTCACGTAGCGGTCCTGGAGGTCCTGCAGGTCGTCGTCGGGCGGGTCCATCCGCCCACCCGTGAGGTCGACGTCGACCAGGTAGATCGCACCCCCCGGCGCCAGCAGGTCCAGGGCGTGCCCGAGGATCCGGTGACGGTCCTCGCTGGTGTTGTGGGCGAGCACGTGGCGGATGTTGACCACATCGAACGAGCCCGAGGGCAGCCCGCTCGACCACGCCTCACCCCTGGTGGCCGACGCGTTGGAGATCGAACCGACCTCGATCAGCTTCTGGGCCGTCTCGACGGCGGCCGGATCGCGGTCGACCCCGGCCACGCGGCCCGAACGCCCGACCACGTCGGCCAGCTCCATGAGCACGAGGCCCGGACCGCACCCGATGTCGGCGATGGCCGCACCCCCGACGATGCCGGCGCGCTCCCAGAGCGCGGCCTCACCGCTCCTGGCCCGCTGCGCCATGAACCGGTAGCGCTCGACCTCCTGGTCGCTGAGGGCGAGGGAGTACGACGGCCCGTCGGACATCCGCTGATCCTAGACAGGGTGTCCGGTCGTCGCCCGCGATCAGCCGAAGGGCAGGGTGTCGGCCGATTCAGGGTCGTCGGGCCTCGTGTCGGGCAGGTCGTCGAGATCGAAGGCGGTCAGGTGCTCGCCGACCTTGGCCCGCCACGGGATGCTGCCGGGTGGGGGTTCGGGTTCGCCCGGGGCCGGGGGTGGCGGGTACCAGTGCCACTCGTCGTCGACGCGTTCGAGATGCGTGCTCCGCGGTGGGTCTTCTCGTGGTGGTGGACCTCGCAGAGCAGTTCCATGTTCTGGTACGCGGTGGGTCCCTGTTTGGCGAAGTCGTGGCGGTGATCGGCCTGGAGCCGCCGTCGCCGTTTGCAGCCCGGCACGACACACCGGCGATCCCGCGCCTTCAAGGCGGCTTTGAGCGCCTTCTTCTGGTGGCGGGTCATGGTGGCATGAGCGCGGATGTCGACCAGGTCGTGCACCAACACGTCGACCAGTGCCTCGGGCAGGACCTCGCTGGCCAGGTCGACGCTGATCGGCCCCAACCCGACCACCTCGCAGGTCTCGTTGGCCGTCGCGTAGCCGCGCTGCAGGGCGATGGCGTCGACCAGCAGGACCAGGTTCCACTTCACCCGGTCGGGCCGCACCCGAAGCAACGCCGCCAACTCGGCATCCGCCTGCAACCGAGACGGGACGGTCGTGTCGGCGGACTCGGCCTCGGCGGCCGCAGTCTCGGGGGTATCGGTGGGCTCGGTGGACCCGGCCTCGGTGGCCGCAGTCTCGGTCGCGTCGGTGGACTCGGCGTCGGTGGACTCGGCCTCGGTGGCTGCAGTCTCGGTGGCGGCGGCCGGCTCAGCGCGCAGCATGGTGGCGCGCGCCGGTGCGAGCCCGACGGCCTCGCCGGCGGCCGCGAGCGCGGCGAGCACCGCGTCGGCCCGGTAGGCCTCGATCGGGTCGCGGCGACCGTCGCGGCGGGCCTGGTCGAAGACCGCGTCGAGATAGGCCTGCACCACCGGTGCCACCAGGGCCCAGTCCTCCTTCACGAACCGGGCCATCACCTCGCGCATGCCGTCACGATCGAACTCCCGCCAGCACCGCATCGCCCGCAACCGGGCTCGACGGACCGCCGGATCCTCCCCCTTGCGAGCCGCCTCCTTGACCTTGGCCGCCCGCTCACGGACCTCGCTCAGGTCATGGGTGTCGGTGGCCCTGGCCACCAGACCGGCCTCGGCCGACGGATCCAACGCCGCCGCGCCCGAGATGGCATCGGCCTCACCCAACGAGAGGTCACCCTGGTCGAAGGCCTCCTTCGCCACGGGACACCGCTTCAACCGGCGGGCCGTCTCGATCGCCTTCTTCGCCTCACCCCGGGACGTGCCGTTCACCCTGGCCAGGTAGTCGTCGGACGACGCGAACCGCTTCGAGTGGCTGTGGCACTCGTCGACCCGGGTCGCGAACGACGCCTGCTTGGCCTGCAACCGGCGCATCACCTTGGCCAGGCGCTCCACCGCCACCGCCGCATCGGCGCCGCTGCAGAGCGCCGGATCGGTCTGGTCGCACCACACCCCGACCATGCGCTCGACATCGCTCAGCGATGTCGTGGGGCCGGTTGTGGGGGCGTTCGTGCTCACCCCGTCACCCTACACAAACGCGTGTTCGATAGCAAGGGAAACCACGGAAATATCACGAGATCTCTCAGGGCGGTCGAACCGCCGCCGAGGGTCATCAGCCCACCGCCACACCGGCCACCGGGATCTGCGATCCTGCTCCCCGGCACGGGTCGATCGCACGACCGGACCTCGCACCACTTGACCAGCACATCCAACCGAAAGGCCTGATCGCATGATCCAGAAGGACACCCTCTACATCGGCGGCGAGTGGATCGCCTCGACCGGCTCGCAGCGGATCGAGGTGATCTCGCCGCACACCGAGGAGGTCATCGCCACCGTCCCCGACGGCACCGCGGCCGACATCGACGCCGCCGTCGCCGCGGCCCGCCACACCTTCGACAACACCGAGTGGGCCACCATGCCGCCGGCCGAGCGCCTCGACATCGTCGCCCGCTTCGCCGATCTCTACGCGGCCCGCATGATGGACATGGCCCAGGTCGTGACCGACGAGATGGGCTCCCCCATCACGTTCAGCCAGCTGGCCCAGGCGCCGGCACCGTGGATGATGCTCAACACCTTCCTCGAGCTCGGGCGCAGCTGGGAGTGGGAGGAGACCCGCAGCGGCGTGCTCGGCTCGCCGGTCATCGTGCGGAGCGAGCCGGTGGGCGTGGTCGCGGCGATCGTGCCGTGGAACGTGCCCCAGTTCGTCACCATGTCGAAGCTCGCGCCGGCCCTGGTGTCGGGCTGCACCATGGTGCTCAAGCCTGCGCCCGAGACCCCGCTCGACGCCTACCTCATGGCCGAGATCCTCGAAGAGGCCGGGGTGCCTGCTGGCGTGGTGAACATCGTCCCCGCCGGACGCGAGGTCGGCGAGCACCTCGTGCGCCACGCCGGCGTCGACAAGGTCGCGTTCACCGGGTCGACCGCGGCCGGTCGCACCATCGCCGGGATCTGCGGCGAGCAGCTCAAGCGGTGCAGCCTCGAGCTCGGCGGCAAGTCGGCCGCCATCATCCTCGACGACGCCGACCTCGGCTCCACCATGGAGGGGCTCAAGTTCGCGTCGCTCATGAACAACGGTCAGGCCTGCGTCGCCCAGACCCGCATCCTCGCCAGCCGCGTCGCGCTACGACGAGGTCGTCGAGGCCCTCGCCGAGACCGTCAGCGGCATGACCGTGGGCGATCCCAACGACCCCGCCACCGAGATCGGGCCGCTCGTCGCCCAGCGCCAGCAGGAGCGGGTCGAGAAGTACATCGCCCTGGGCCAGGAGGAAGGTGCGCGCGTGGTCCTCGGCGGGAACGGCATGCCCACCGGTGTCGATCGCGGCTGGTACGTGCAGCCGACCGTGTTCGCCGACGTCACCAACGACATGCGCATCGCCCAGGAGGAGATCTTCGGGCCGGTGCTGGCCGTGATCCCCTACGACGACGTCGACGACGCTGTCAGCATCGCCAACGACTCCGACTACGGGCTGGCCGGATCGGTGTGGACCGAGGACGGTGACGCCGGCATGGCCGTCGCCCGACGGGTGCGCACCGGCACGTTCGGCGTCAACCAGTACACGATGGACTTCGTGGCCCCGTTCGGCGGCTACAAGGCCTCGGGGGTCGGGCGCGAGTTCGGCAAGGAGGGCCTCGAGCACTACCTCGAGCTCAAGTCGATCGTCCCCAAGGACGGCGACGGCGTGAGCATGGCCGTCTGACACGACGTCGGTCCCGACCGGACCGACCAGGACGACACCGCTCGGAAGGCCCGAGGTCGCCACGTCGGCCTCGGGCCCTTTCGCGCCCCGGACCTGCCGCAACTGAGACTTCGCATCCGCGATACAGAGCCGTCCCTTCTTCCCGCATCTGCGCCGTCCATCAGCTTCAGATCCGGTGTCTGCGAGGTTTGGTCTAGGGTTCCGACATGGCGCTGTACGGGACGAAGCAGGTGGCCGAGCTGCTGGGTGTGAGCGTCGACACGGTGCGCCGGTGGTGCGACGAGGGCCGGCTCCCGGTCACCAAGACCGCCGGTGGGCACCGCTCCGTCGATGGCGCCGACCTGGCCCGCTACCTGACCGATCAGGCCAGGGCCTACGAGCCCGACTCGGTCATGTCGCAGTCCGCGCGGAACCGATTCACCGGGATCGTCACGAGGGTCGAGCGGGACCGGATCACCGCGCTGGTCGAGATCCACGCGTCGCCGCACCGGCTCGTTTCGCTGATGACCCGCGAGGCGGCCGACGAGCTGAACCTCCAGCCCGGCGACCTGGCCACCGCGGCGGTGAAGTCCACCAACGTCGTGGTCGAGATCCCCCGGTCGTGAGCGTGGCCCACCCCCTGGTCCAACCCGCGCCAACGGAGGCAACGTAACGTGCGCAGATTCCTCACCATCACCGTCGCGATCCTGCTGTCGGCCGGGTTCGTCGCCTCCGGGTGCAGCTCCGACGAGAAGTCGGACACGGCGACCACCGGCACCACCACCAGCTCGACGCCCGCCCCGGTCACCGGCTCCATCACGGTGTCAGCGGCCGCGTCGCTGACCAGCGCGTTCGGCACCATCAAGGACGACTTCGAGAAGGCGAACCCGGGGACCTCCATCACCATCAACTTCGGGTCGTCGGGCACGCTCGAGACGCAGATCGAGGGTGGGGCCCCGGCCGACGTCGCCGCCTTCGCCGACGAGGCCACCATGAAGAAGCTGTCCGACAAGGATCTGCTCGCGGCGCCGGCCCAGATCTTCGCCACCAACCAGCTGATCATCGTGACCAAGCCGGGCAACCCCACGGGCATCACGACCCTCGCCGACCTGGCCACCGCGGGCACGATCTCGCTGTGCGCCGACACCGCGCCCTGCGGCAAGTACGCCAAGCAGATCCTGCAGAACGCCGGGGTGACGATCCCGACTTCGAGCGTGACGCTCGGCCAGGACGTGAAGACCACGCTGGCCGCCGTCACCGAGGGGGATGCGGTGGCCGGCATCGTCTACGTCACCGATGCGCAGTCGGCCGGGTCGAAGGTCGACACGGTCGAGATCCCGACGGCCCAGAACGCCATCGCCACGTACCCGATCGCCGTGATCGAGGCCACCGGCAACAGCGCCCTCGCCAACGCGTTCATGGACTACGTGCTCGGCCCGCAAGGTCAGGCCGTGCTGAAGGACGCCGGCTTCATGCCGGCGTGACCCGCCGCCCGATGACCGAAGGTCGATGAGCTCCGGGCGACGACGAGCGCCGGTCCTGGTGGTCGCCGTCGCCGCGGTGGCCGTCGCGTTCTTCGCGCTGCCCCTCGATCGGCCTGCTGCAGAAGGCCTCGTGGTCGACGCTGGGGGCCGACCTCACCACCCCGGTCGCCAGGGACGCCCTCCGCCTCTCGCTCGTCTGCTCGCTCGAGCGCGACCGCGCTGTCGGTGGCGTTCGGCCTGCCGTTGGCGTGGGTGCTCGCCCGGGTCGAGTTCCCGGGCAAGCCGCTGGTGCGGGGGCTCGTGCTGCTGCCCCTCGTGCTGCCGCCGGTGGTCGGCGGCGTCGCCCTGCTGGCCGCGTTCAGCAACCGCGGGCTGGTCAACAACTGGCTCGACGCGCTGTTCGGCTTCCGGATGCAGCTCACCTTCACCACCGCGGGGGCGATCCTGGCCGAGACCTTCGTCGCTCTGCCGTTCTTCGTCATCACCGTCGAAGCCGGGCTGCGCTCGATGGACCGCCGCTACGAGGACGTGGCCGCGCACCCTGGGCGCCGGCCGTTGGACCGTGTTCCGCCGGGTCACCCTGCCTGTCGTGCTGCCATCGGTGATCGCCGGCGCGGTGCTGTCGTGGGCCCGGGCCCTGGGTGAGTTCGGCGCCACCATCACCTTCGCCGGCAACATCATCGGGCGCACCCAGACCCTGCCGCTCGCGGTCTACCTCCAGCTCGAGTCGCGACCCGACGTGGCCATCGCGCTGAGCCTCGTGCTGCTCGGCGTGTCCCTGGTGCTGATCGTCTCGCTGCGCGACCGATGGCTCCAGCGATCATGACCGTCACCGCCGCCATCGACCTCCGGCTCGGCGAGCTGCACCTCGCCCTCGACCTCGCGGTCGGGGCCGGTGAGGTCGTCGCCCTGCTCGGCCCCAACGGCGCGGGCAAGACCACGGTGTTGCGGGCGCTGGCCGGCCTGCAGCCGATCGATGCCGGTCGGATCGCCATCGGTGCGCAGGTCGTCGACGATCCGACGGCCGGGGTGTTCGAGGTCCCCGAGCGGCGACCGGTCGGCGTCGTGTTCCAGGACTACCTCCTCTTCCCCCACCTCACGGTGCTCGAGAACGTGGCCTTCGGGCCCCGCTCCCGCGGCGTCCCGAAGGACGAGGCCCGGGCGGCGGCCCTCGAGTGGCTCGGGCGGGTCGGCATCGCCGACCTGGCCGGTGCGAAGCCCCGCTCCATCTCCGGTGGTCAGGCCCAACGGGCGGCGCTGGCCCGGGCGCTGGCCACGACACCCGACCTGCTGCTGCTCGACGAGCCCCTGGCCGCGCTCGACGCCGGCACCCGCACGACCGTGCGCCGCGACCTCCACCGCCACCTCGGCGACTTCGCCGGGGCCACGGTGCTCGTCACCCACGACGCCCTCGACGCCATCGCCCTCGCCGACCGCGTGGTCATCCTCGAAGCCGGCCAGGTCACCCAGGCCGGCACCATCGAGGAGGTGACCACCCGGCCGCGTTCGAGCTACGTGGCCGACCTCATCGGCGTGAACCTCCTGCGCGGCACGGCGAACGGCACCGCCGTCGACCTGGCCGCGCCCGGCGGCACGGTCATCGTGGCCGATCCGATCGACGGGCCGGCGCTCCTGCTCATCCACCCCCACGCGGTCGGCCTGCACCGCAACCGCCCCGAGGGCAGCGCCCGCAACCAGTGGGAAGAGCGGATCACCGGGTTCGACATGCTCGGCGATCGGGTCCGAGTACGGCTCGCCGGTGACCTCTCGCTCGTCGCCGAGGTGACCCCTGCGGCCGTCGCCGAGATGGGGCTGGTCGAGGGCGAGTCGGTCTGGGCCACGGTCAAGGCCACCGAGATCGCGGCCTACCCCGAGTAGCGACGAGACTGCGCAGGTGCCGACCGTTGCGGAGCTGGTGAGCGCGTCGATCGCGGCGTGGAACGGCGATCTCGAAGCCGTGCTGTTCGGCGCCACCGCCGGCCCGGAGGTCGCGGCGAGCATCGAGCAGTTCTGCGCCGACCACCTCAGCCCGGTGGCCGAGGGGATCTTCTACCGGTCCGGCGTCGGCTCGGTGGTGGGTGTGCGGCTGAACGACGGTCGGCAGGTCGTGATCAAGGTGCACCGGTGGAACGTGTCGATCGACCGCCTCACGGATGTGCAGCGGGTGCAGGAGCACCTGGCCGATCGATCGGTGCCCGCGCCGCGGCCGATCGGTCGCCCGCAACCGCTCGGTGAGGGCATCGCCACGGTCGAGGAGCTCCGGCCGGCGATGGCCGTGGACGGCGCGGCGCGGAGCACCCTGCGCAGCATCGCCCTCGGCCTGTACGAGTTCGTCCGCGCCGCGGCCGACCTGGTCGGCCTGGTCGACGTCGGCCGGCCGCTCCTGCTGCGCCCCGCTGGTGCGGCGCTCTGGCCGGAACCCCACAGCGTGCGGTTCGACTTCGGCGCCACCGCGGCCGGCGCCGAGTGGATCGACGAGCTGGCCGAGGCGGCTCGAGCGCGCCTGGACGTCACCGGGTTCCCGACCGTCATCGGCCACTTCGACTGGCGGGTCGAGAACCTCGGCTTCGACGATCGGGGCCGACTCGTCGCCATCTATGACTGGGACTCGCTGGGCGAGGCGCCCGAACCGGTGGTCGTGGGGGCGACGGCGGCAGCGTTCTGCACCGACTGGGGCGCGGGCTCGGCGGACCCGCTGCCCGGGCTCGACGACATGCGCGGCTTCGTCGCCGACTACGAGCGGGCGCGCGGCCGCCCCTTCTCACCGGTCGAGCGGTCCCTGCTCGACGCGGCGAACCTGTTCGCCGTGGCCTACGGGGCGCGTTGCCAGCACTCCGATCGCACCCTCCACCCCGACCTCGCCGGACACCCCGATGAGGGATGGGCCCGCCTGCTGCACGAGCGCGGTGCCGAAGGCCTCAGCCGCTGAGCGCGTCGAGCATCGCTTCGGTGTCGATGGCGAAGTGGGCCCGGATCGCCCTGCCGTCACGGATGGACCACCGGTGGACCTCGGGGATGTCGAACGACACCCCGTTGGCCTGCACCGTGCCCTTCGTGCGCCCCGTCTGGATGACCTCGTCGTCGGCCATGAACATGGCGTCGGTGGTCACCGCCGACGCGATGGTGCTGGTGAGGGTCAGCCCGAAGGTCGCATAGCCCTCGTGGCCGACGTGGCGACCGCCCCACGGCAGGCGGGCGTCCTGGGTGACGACGATCTCGGGATCGAGCAGCTCGAAGAGCCGGCCCACGTCCCGGGCCGCCATCGCCGCGTAGATGGCCTGCACCACCTCGATCTCGGTCACGGGAGCCTCCTCGGCGGTCAGCGGAACCGACTGATCATGGCACCCGACCCGCCGGTCAGCGGTCGGTGGCGAGCTCCTGCCACGTTCGCCCGCTGCGGACGCTGGCCGGCTCCTCCAGGGCGATGTCCGACCCTCGCCGGGCGTGCTGGTCGAGCGCCTTCACGAGGATCCACTGCGAGCCGCCGGTGCGGGTCAGGCCGAAGCGACCGGCCAGCTTGTGGCCGGTCACGGCGAAGGACACGTGATCCGGCTCGTCGCGCAGCACGTCGACCGTGCCCTCGTCCCAGATGATCACCGCACCGCTCCCCCGGCCCGACCCCTCGTGCACGCCCTCGAACTCGCCGGCCGCCAGGGCGTGGTCCTCGACCTGCACGGCGAGCCGACGGACGCCGGGATCCATCGACGGTCCCCGCGGCACGGCCCAGGAGCGCAGCACGTCACCGACCTGCAGGCGGAGGTCGTAGTGGAGGCGGGTCGCGTCGTGGAGCTGCACGACGAACCGGGGAGCCTCCGGCCTCACGGGACCGCTCAGTCCGACGGCTTCATCGATTCGAGCATGGCCGCCATCTGACGATGGACGAGGTTGATGGCCTGCAGCGGTCGGATCATCACCCGGATCTCGACGATGAGGCCATCGTCGTCGACGCGGATGATGTCGACGCCGTTCACGTACTTGCCCTCGACGCTGGTCTCGAACTCGAGCACCGCGACGTCACCCGACATGACCTGCTTGGTGTACCGGAAGGAGCCGGCACCCGACGACGGCGTGTCCGGACCCGGCGTCGATTCGATGCCCGGGAGGGTCTGACCGGCCGCCTCGAGGTAGAGCTTGGTGACCGCCTTGCCCTCCTGAGGCGTGTACACGATCGGCGAGTAGAACACGACGTCGTCGTGCAGCAGCTCGTCGAGCCCGCCCGGCAGCTCACCCCGAAGGTGCTGGTGCCACTTGGCGATCGTCTGCTCGATCATCGTCGTCCCCTGTCGTCGACCCGTTCGGAGGCCTGGCGCCGCTGACCGTAGCCCGACGCCGGGGCCGAGCCGTCGAGGTCGGACGGCAGCGCCCGGGTCGCAACGCGGGAGCTTCCCCTTCGTCGACGTCCGTGACAGACCGGCGAACCGCTACTCGAGCTTGAGCTCCAGGAGGGTCGAGGTGCGCGGGGTCACCGTGATCGGGGTCGTCACCACGGTGGCGCCCGCGACCTGGTCGCTGAGCATCGACGACGTCAAGGAGCGGTCGCCCTTGCTGTAGCCCCGGACCGTCAGGGTGTAGGTGAGCGTGCCACCCGGCGAACCCGGCGTGGACGTGATCACGTAGCTGCTCGTGGGCGGCCCCGTGATCTGCGCGCCGGCCGAACCGGTGACGTTCTCGGCCCCGACGGTGACCCCGCCGTCGGCGGGAGCACCCTTGCCCAGGGTGTTGTCGCCGTAGGCGAAGGAGATGTCCTGGGTCGCCGAGGTGCCGATCCACACCTGCATGCTGCGGGCGCCGGTGGCGGTGGAGTCGCTGTAGATGTGGGTGTCCCACTGCACGACGATCCAGGTGTCGCTGCCGTCGGTCAGCGTGGCGATGCGGACGCCCTCCGCGCCGCTGCCGTTGAGGTCGGTCCAGTAGGGCGCGAGCACGCCGTTGGGAGGCGTGGCGTCGGGGAAGGTCTGCGGGATGAACGAGATGTCGCTCGCGCTGTTGCTGCCGCCCACCGACACGTAGCCGTTGGAGTCGATGCCGAGACGGGTGTAGGTCGTGTCGCCGAACACGTACGCGGGCACGTTGTAGTTGATGTTCTGCTCGTCACCGATGGCCGTCGGGGTGATCCCGAACGCCTCGAGATCGAGGTAGCCGCCCGCCGGCGTGTCACCGACGGCGATGGCCGGGGTGGCGTCCTCGGGAGCCGCCAGCACCACCGGGCCGGCCGAGGCGCTGGCCGCGTCGGGGCTGACGGTGGCGCCGGTGGCGCCCACGATGCCGAGCCGCTTGGACACCTTGGAGTCGATGCTCACCGACGTGTCCGCGCTGGACTGGTTGGAGGCGGTGATCTCGCAGGTGGTGTCGCCGCGGACCTCGATGGTGCTCGGGTCGCACGACTGGGTCAGGGTGACCTGACCCTGCTGGTTGAAGAACGCCACCGGCAGGTGCAACGAGCTCGTCTTCGACTTGAGGTTGATCTGGCCGAAGTACTGGCCCGACGGGGCGTTCGACGTGATCGTCACGTGGAAGACCAGGCTGGCACCGGGGTCGATGCGACCGCTGGCCGGTGACACCTTGATGGTCGAACCGGTCGGGGCCTTGGTGGACACGCTGAAGCTGAACGGCTGGCTCGTGACGTTGGTGGCCGTGCGGGTCACGGTCACGGTGCCGGGCATGGTCGGCACGTTGATCGACGGCGAGTTGATGTCGAGCGCGCTGATCGGGTCGGAGCCGAGGTCGAACATGTTGGCGGCCGACTCGTCGAACACGATCGGCGGGCTGCCGGCCTTGGTGAGGTCGATGCGACCGGCGCCCATGTCGAACGGGTCGGCCGGCGTGGTGAGGTCCTCCTTGACGACGCTGGTCTTGGCCGTGGTCATCAGGGCGGACTTCACGCTGCCCGGGCTCCACGTCGGGTGCAGCGCCTTGAGCAGGATGGCCGAGCCGGCCGCGTGCGGCGACGACATCGAGGTGCCGGCGATCGCCTGGTAGTACTGGCCCGGACGGACCGCCGGGCGACCTCGTCGGGCGTCGGGGTGTTGCCGGCCAGGATCTGCACGCCGGGGGCGGTGATGTCCGGCTTGAGGAACTGGCCACCCGGGCCCCGCGACGAGAACGAGGCCATGACGTCGCCCTGGCCCTCGGCCTTGACGCCCTCGGTGAACGAGCCGGTGGCCGCGGGGTGGGCGGCCATGAAGTTCAGGAAGTCGGTGCCGTCGGCCAGGTGGATCGCCGGCAGGAAGTGGTTGTCGGACTCGGTGTCGGCGAGCGGCTCGTTGTAGAGGATCATCGCGGCGGCCCCGCCGGCGAGGACGTTGACGCCCTTCTGGATGCGACCGGCATCGCCGCCGCGCCGGCAGGCCACGATCTTGCCGGCCACGGCGCCGGCGGGCAGCGCCGTCGTGCACCGCTCGTCGTAGCCCGGCGATGTCCTTGGCCAGCACGATCGGCGCCGGGGTGGTCAGCCCGGTCGTGAGCGAGGTGCCGTCGAAGGTGGCCGTGGTGGGGCCGTCGGCGACGGTGAGGGTGGACTGGAACTGGCGGCTCTGGGTCGAGGCCGCCACGGTGAGCACCCAGGGGCCGTGATGGTCGGTGGTGCCGGCGCCGGGGCCGCTGTTGCCGGCCGAGGCCGCCACGAGGATGCCGGCGTCGTAGGCATCGAGGAACGAGAGCTCGACCACGTCGCTGTAGGGCTGAGCCCCGCCGGAGATCGAGAAGTTGATGACGTTGACGCCGTCGAGGATGGCCTGGGCCACCGCCGCGGCCGAGTCGGAGCTGAAGCAGCCCTCGAGGCCGCACACCTTGTAGGCCATGACCCACGCACCCGGTGCGACGCCGCTGATCGGGCCGCGATCGATGCCGAAGATCGGCGCGTTGGTGACCGGGTCACCGGCCGCGGTGGTGGTGGTGTGGGTGCCGTGGCCGTTGCTGTCACGGGCCGAGTCGGGGTAGACCTCGCCGCCGACGACGGCGTTGTAGGTGTCGATGAACGGCTGCCCGCCGATGAGCTTGTCGTTGCAGGCGAACACGTCGACCGAGGGGGTGAGCGGGTTGTCACCGAAGTCGCAGGCCCGGGGGTCGCCGCTGCCGGTGGCGGGCGGGGCGCCGAGCGCCGGGTTGTCGGCGAGCATCGGGTGCTCGGGCCAGACGCCCGAGTCGATGTCGCCGAAGATGACGCCCTGACCCGACAGCGCCTGGCCACCGGTCTGGTTCCAGATGGTGGGGGCGCCGATGAACTCGGGGCTCTCGATGGTGTCGGGCTGGAGCAGCGAGTCGGCCTGCACCGCCGCGACGCCCGGGATGGCGAGCACCTTGCCGATCTGGTTGGCGGGGAGGCGAACGGCCACGCCGCCGTAGACCCGCTGCAGGCTCTTGCCGGCCGTGGCCGACGGCACCGCGCGCGGCCAGCCGGCTGCGGAACGCCTTGTCGAGGCCGCTGGTGTAGGCCTCATAGGCCCGCTCGGCGCTCGACCGACCGGTCATCTTGGCGCCGGTGACGCTCGGGCTGGTGGCGGCCAGGCCGGCGACGTCGCCCCGGTAGCTGGCGGTGGCGTCGTAGTCGAGCTTCACGACGACGTTGACCGGCGTCGAGTCGGTGCGACCGAGCAGCGCCGGGTCGGAGGCGGCGAGGCGCCCCGAGGCCGACTTCGCCGCCGTCACGGTGTTGTCCGGCGCGACCGCGGTGGCACGGAACCCGCCGGGCGTCGCCGCTCCCGCGACGGAGATCGACGGCAGCACGAGGATGGTGGCGACGAGCGTCGCGACCACCGCGAGAAGCGCGAGGGTCTTCCGACCTTGACGGCGACGGTGCATGGTGCCTCCCCAGCGTGATCGTTCCCGAACGGCCGGGGCCACGGAGTCGCCCCGACAACGACTCGCGCAACCTACACCAATCCGGAAACGCGAGCGCCGGGGAGCTCCGTCGCTGGAACACCCGTTGCAAATCGCCCCCGCCGGTCGGTCGAGGTCACACCTCCGGCTCAGGGGCGCCCATGATCTGGCGCACCTCCATGGGGATGCCCATCGGCGCGCCGGCCGGGCCGGGAGCGGCCGAGGCCTGCGCCGCGATCTCGAGGGCCCGATCGAGGCTGTCGACCTCGACGATCCGGTAGCCGGCGAGCAGCTCCTTCGATTCCGGGTAGGGCCCGTCGGTGATCACCGGTGCGGTGACATCGGTGGCCACCACGAACTTGGCCTGGTCCGGGCCGGCCAGGCCCTGGGCGTCGATGAGCTCGCCCTGCGCCGCGAGCACCTGGTTGAGCGCGACCTGGAACTCGACGTGCGCCCGGATGTCGTCCGGGGCCCACTCCGACATCGGGGCGCAGCCGCTCTCGACCTGTCCGTAGTTCTGCAACAGCATGAATCGCATCGTTCCATCCTTGCGGGTCGGGCCCTTCCGGGCCGTGTCGATGGGTGCCGGACGGCGCCCTCATCCCCGAGTCGGAGCTGCCGGCCGATCCTCGACATCACCGAACGGCGTTCTCGTCCCGCCCCTTGACAACTCTTCTTGTCAAGGGTTGGATGATCGACGTGGACGACGTCATGGTGATCGAGGAGCCGGGGGCGGCCGCCGCCGCGCTCGACCCGGTCCGGGCCCGGCTGCTGGCCGAGCTGCGCGAGCCGGCATCAGCCGCGGCGCTGGCCTCCAAGGTCGGTCTGACCCGCCAGAAGGTCAACTACCACCTGCGCCAGCTCGAGGCCCACGGGCTGGTCGAGGTGGCGTCGACCCGCACCTGGGGTGGGTTGACCGAGCGGCTCATGGTGGCCACGGCCACGGGCTACGTGGTGTCGTCCTCGGCCCTCGGCGACGCGGTCGCCGATCCCGACCTCACCCCCGACCGGCTCTCGGTCGCCTACGTGGTGGCCCTCGCCGGCCGCGTGGTGCGCGAGCTGGGCGGCATGGCCCGCAACGCGGCCGAGCAGGGCACCACGCTGCCCGCCCTGGGCATCGACACCGCCATCCGCTTCGCCACGCCGGCCGATCGCGCCGCGTTCGCCGACGACCTCACCGCCGCGGTGGCCCACCTGGCCGCCAGCTACCACGACCCCGACGCCCCCGACGGACGGTGGCAGCGACTGGTCGTGGCCGTCCATCCCGTCCCCAGGGGCGCCGAGCCCCAGGTACCTCAGGAGCCCGACCCATGACGACCGACGTGAACCCGTCCGAGCAGCGCCCGACCGATGAACGACCACCCGACGACGCAGGCCACCTGAGGTCCGTCGAGGTGGAGGTCGAGGCCACGCCGGCCCAGGTGTGGGACGCCATCGCCACCGCCCAGGGCAACGCCGGCTGGGCCTTCCCGACCGAGATCGACGGGAGGGTCGGCGGCGAGGTGCGCATCCACCGCCAGCCCTACGGCGGCACCGCGGTCGCCAAGGTCGTGGCGTGGGATCCGCCCAACCGCCTCGCCTACGACGAGCCCCGGTCGACGGTGCCGGGCGGGACCGACACCGGCGAGCCCTGGACCACCGAGCTGCTGGTCGAGGCCCGAGCCGGTGGCACGTGCATCGTGCGCGTCGTGAGCGGGTTCCGGCGCCACGGCGACGCGTGGGAGGAGCTCGTCGACGGGGCGGCCGAGGGGTGGCGCGGGGCGCTGTCGATCCTACGTGGCTACCTCGCCCACTTCGCCGGTCAGCCCGCGGCCGTGGTCGACGCCACGGTCACCCTCGACCGGCCGGGTGACGACGCGCCGGCGGTGGCGGCCGAGCTGTACGCCGCGCTGGGGCTCACCGGTCTCGGCGCCGGCGACCGGTTCGAGACACCAGCGGGGGCACCTCCGCTCGCCGGCACGGTCGACGAGGTCTCCCCCGCCGGCCTGCTGCTCCACGTCACCCGACCGGCGCCTGCACTGGCGGAGGTGTCGGGCTTCTGGATCCCCGGGATGGGCGTGCTGGCCACCGTCGGGCTCCGCTACTACGGCGACGGAGCGGAGGCGGCCGCGTCCGAGCACGGTCCCCGCTGGAGGGAGTGGATCACCCGCCTGACCGGACCGGAACCCTCGAACAGCTGACGCGTAGCACCCGCGCCTCACACCTCGACGGTCACTCGCAGGTACGTCGCCGGGATGCAGGTCGACTCCTCGGGGCCGGTGTTCTGCGCGTCGAACAGCACCCCGAGCTCGCCGAGGAGCTCGTCGGCCCGACCGTTCGCCTCGGCGGCGTCGAAGGCGTTCATCGTGGGCCCGTAGAAGTGCCGGAAGGACGACAGGAACTCCGACGGCGGCGTCGGCGCCCGGAAGACCCACGTGTCCCGCTCGCACGAGACCGAGCCCTCGGCCACGCCGGCGGCGACGAATCGCTCGACCACGTCGTCCTCGATCCCCCAGGTCATCGGGCTGACGAACCCTTCGGGGGGTGGCGGCGAGTACGCCGAGCTGGTCTTCAGGATCTGGGCGACCAACGTCGGGTCACCCGGGATCCAGTTGCCCATGACGATGCGACCACCGGGCCGGGTGACGCGCACGATCTCCGATGCCACGTCGAACGGCCGGGGCGCGAACATCGCCCCGAACATGCTGACGACGAGATCGAAGGACCGGTCCTTCACGTCGTAGAGGTCGGAGGCATCGCCCTCCTGGAACCGCACGTTGGAGAGACCTTCGTCGCGGGCGCGACGGTTGCCCGCCTCGACCAGGTTCGTGGCGATGTCGATGCCGAGCACCTCGGCACCCCGTCGGGCCTCGGGCAGTGCCGTCGTCCCGTCGCCGCACCCGAGGTCCAGCACCTCCATCCCCTTCGTGACGCCGAGCCGGGACACCAGCTCCTCGCCGCTCTCCCTCATGGTCTCGGCGATGCGAGTGAAGTCGCCCTTCTCCCACAGCGCCTTGTTCGGATTCATCGGATCGTTCTCCTCGTCGATGGTTCGAAGCGCCGGATCAGGATCAGATCCGGTGTCGCATCCCCCTACCGGGGATGCAGGATCCACTCAAGACCCCCGGCACCGATCCGCCTAGTTCCAATACTGAACCGTCGACGAGCGTGGAAGACTGCTCACCGATGGAGTCCTACGGTCAGTACTGCCCGATCTCGCGATCGGCCGAGGTGCTCGGCGATCGCTGGACGATCCTCATCATCCGCGACCTGCTCACCGGCACGACGCGGTTCAACGAGCTCATCCGGGGCAACCCGGGGCTGTCGCGGGCGCTGCTCAGCCGGCGGTTGCGCCAGCTCCAGGCCACCGGCGTGGTCGAGCAGCTCGACGACGGCACCTACGCCCTGACCCGCGCTGGACGCGACCTCGAGCCGGTGGTGTTCGGCCTGGCCACCTGGGGTGCCCGGTGGACCTTCGGTGAGCCCGAAACCAACGAGCTCGATCCCGACCTGCTGCTCTGGTGGCTCCACCGCCAGATGGACACGACGAAGCTCCCGGGACCCCGATTCACCGTCCACGTGCCCTTCACCGATCACCCCAGGCGCTACTGGATCGTGGTCGAGCAGGACGCCTCGGTCTGCCTCGCCGACCCCGGGTTCGACGTCGACGTCACCCTGCGCGCCAGCCGCGCCTCGCTGTACCGCACCTACCTCGGCCACATCTCGCTCGCCGACGCCCAGCGGGCCGGCAGCGTCGAGCTCGACGGCTCCCGGACCGCGGTGAAGGCGTTCTTCGACGCCTTCTGCCAGTCGCCGGTCGCGGCCATCGTCGCGGCCGAATCCCACTGAGCCGGCCCCTTCCCGGCCGGGGCTTACGATGCGGCATGGCCACCGTCGAAGGATCCAGGCCCGACGTCCCGGTGCTGACCTTCCTCGGTGGCACCGGCACGGTCACGGGTAGCAAGTTCCTCGTCGACACCCCGACGTCCCGGGTGCTCGTCGACTGCGGGCTCTACCAGGGCATCAAGGAGCTGCGCGAGCGGAACTGGGCGCGGTTCCCGGTCGACCCCGCGTCCATCGACGCGGTGGTGCTCACCCACGCCCACATCGACCACTCGGGCGCCATCCCGCTGCTCGTCGCGCAGGGCTTCACCGGCCCGGTCTTCTCGAGTGCCAACACGGCCGCCCTGGCCGGCATCGTCCTGCCCGACAGCGGGCACCTCCAGGAGGAGGAGGCGGCCTACGCCAACCGCCGTGGCTTCTCGAAGCACAAGCCGGCGCTGCCGCTCTACACCGAGCAGCAGGCCCGCGACAGCCTCGAGCAGTTCCGCCCGGTCCCCTTCGGTCAGGTCGTCGAGGTGGCCGACGGCGTGCGGGTCACGCTCGAACCGGCGGGCCACATCCTCGGTTCGTCGGTGGCCACCATGGACCTGTCCGCCGACGGGGGACGCCGCGTCGTCTTCAGCGGCGATCTCGGTCGCCAGCAGCACCCCCTCCTCGTGCCGCCATCGCCCGTCGGCGCGGCCGACGTGGTGCTGGTCGAGTCGACCTACGGCGATCGCCACCACGACGACCGCGGCGCGCGTGAGGCGTTCGCCGACGCCATCCGCCGCACGGCGGCCAGGGGCGGGGTGGTCGTCATCCCCGCCTTCGCCGTCGACCGCACCGAGGTGCTGCTGGTCCACCTCAAGGCCATGCGCGAGCAGGGGCTCATCCCCGAGCTTCCCGTCTACGTCGACAGCCCCATGGCGCTGGCCGCTCTCGACGTGTACCGGCGGGCCATCGACGAGGGCAGCACGGAGATCCGCCCCGAGGTGCTCGCCACCGAAGACCCGTTCGACATCCGGTTCGTGCGGGCCATGCGCGACGTCGAGGACTCGATGGAGCTCGACCGGCTGACCGCGCCGGCCATCATCGTGTCGGCGTCGGGCATGGCCACCGGCGGGCGCGTCCTGCACCACCTGAGCCGGTACCTGCCCGACCACCGGGCCTCGATCGTGCTGGTCGGGTTCCAGGCCGAGCAGACACGAGGTCGCCAGCTCGCCGACGGGGCCCGCCAGATCAAGCTGCTCGGCCACTACCTGACGGTGCGGGCCGAGATCGTCGACCTGCCGGCGTTCTCGGTGCACGCCGATCACGACGAGCTACTGGGTTGGCTGGGCACCGCGTCCGCCGAGCCGGACACCACCTACGTGGTGCACGGCGAGCCCGACGCCGCAGACCAGCTTCGCGACGCCATCGACGACGGACTGGGGTGGAACGCCATCGTCCCGACCTACGGCGAGCGGGTGCGCATCGACCGGCGACCGGGTGCCCGTGCGGACGGCGACGGCTCCCGTCGCCGCAAGCCGGCCGAGGTGCACGCAGCCACGCCACCGAAGCCGGCAGGTGTGCGGGCGCTGACCCTCGACGAGGAGCTGCTGGCCGGGCCCGACCCGGCGATCGCCGCACTGGTCGGCGACGATCCGGTGCGGGTCGCCCGCATGCAGGCCGAGATGGTGATGGGCTTCCGCACCCTGGCCGGCATCGGCAAGGCGGTGTCGATCTTCGGCTCGGCCCGCACCCGGCCCGACAGCCCTGACTTCGACCTGGCCCGGCGCACCGCGGCCCGACTGGGCGAACGAGGGTTCACCATCATCACCGGAGGCGGTCCCGGCACCATGGAGGCGGCCAATCGTGGCGCCCGTGACGCCGGTGCGCTGTCGGTCGGGCTCAGCATCGAGCTCCCCGAGGAGCAGGAGATCAACTCGTCGGTCGACCTGGCCATCGAGTTCAAGCACTTCTTCATCCGCAAGGTGATGTTCGTGCGCTACGCATCGGGGTTCGTGGTCTTCCCGGGTGGCTTCGGCACCCTCGACGAGCTGTTCGAGGCGCTGTCGCTCATCCAGACCGGGAAGGTGCGGCGCTTCCCCGTGGTGCTGGTCGGCTCCTCCTTCTGGGCCGGGCTCCTCGACTGGGCCCAGCACGCGCTGGTCGACTCCGGGAAGATCTCACCAGAGCACCTCGACCTGCTGCGAGTCGTCGACGATCCCGACGAGGTCGTGAAGATCGTCGAGGAGGGTGACGGAACGGGCTGAACGTCCGGCGTGCAGCTCGGGACTTCGGACCCTGGTGACCCTCGATCGGAGGCATGACCCTTGGGGTGACCTGCGAGGAGGAGGCAGAACATGCGCACACCCCCGAAGTTCGCTCTGATGTTCGCCGCGGCGATGTTCATCCCCCTGATCGGCGTGACGCCGTCCGTGGCCGAGCTCCCCGTGACCATCCCGGCGCCGACGACGAGCACCAACCTGCCGGTGCTGACCGACGTCGCCGTGACGAACGTCGGCTCGGCCGACGAGGTGGTGTTCACCTTCGCCGGGGGCCTGCCGGGCGTCGACGCCGCGGCGGCCCAGCCGCCGTTCTTCAACACCGCCGGCGACGTCGTGACGGTGCCGGGAACGGCCTTCGTGCGCGTGCGACTGATCGGGACGTCGGGGTCCAGCGTCGGTGACAGCTGCGCATCGGCCCTGCCGGCCCCACCGACACCGGGGCCGGGCGAGACGGCGGTCCAGGTCTACTTCAGCTGCTTCGACGGCCTCAACGGCCCTGCCCCGGCGGTCGGCTCCACCCGCGTGGTCCCCACCGGGACACCGAGTGAGGTCCTCACCTCGACGTTCGACCAGCTCCTGGCCGGTCCGGACGCCGCCGACGCGACCGCGGGGCTGACGTCGTGGTTCTCGAGCGCGACCGCGGGCAAGCTGCTCTCGGCGACGATCGCGCCGGACGGCACGGCCACGATCGACTTCGATCCCACCCTCGCCACCACCATCCCGAACGCGAGCACCAGCGCCGGCAGCGACCAGCTCGTGCGGGAGCTCGACGCCACCGTGTTCCAGTTCACCGGCGTCACCTCCGCGGTCTACGAGCTCGGTGGGAGCTGTGACGCCTTCTCGGCGTGGCAGCAGCAGGTCGGCTGCACCCCCCGAACCCCGCTCGACGGCGCGAACGCGAAGGTCGCCACGACCTACTTCGGTCCCGACGTCGTGACCGGCCCGTCCGCCAACGTCACCGAGGCGGCCCAGCTCGAGGACTTCGAGGCGCAGGTCACCTGGATCGTCGGCCTTCGCGTCGACACCGACGTGACGGTCACGACGGCCACCTCGCCGTTCCGGGTGATCGTCAGCGTCCCCCACGCCGCCGCGGCCGTGCCGACCCAGCCGAGCTTCACCGGCTGATGGGTGGCGGCCCGGTCTGACAGGCTGGGCTCCGAGCAGCCGGCGGGGGCAGGAGACGACATGACGCAGCGGACGATCGACGAGGCCGGCGAGCGCGCCCGGTGAGCGGGCGCTTCACCGGCCGCCGGGCCCTCGTGACCGGCTCGAGCCGGGGCATCGGAGCCGCCGTCGCCGAGCGACTGGCCGCCGAGGGTGCCGACGTGTCGATCACGGCTCGCACCCGGCAGCGCCACGACCACCTCGCCGGGAGCCTCGACGAGACCGCCGACCGGATCTCCCGCTACGGCACGCGCATCGCCGTGGTCGTGGCCGACCTCACCGACGAGCACGATCGGCCGCGCATCGTGCCGGAGGCTTCCGACGCGCTCGGTGGCCCGATCGACATCCTGGTCAACAACGCCGCCGCCGCCATGTACGCGCCGCTGCTCGACTTCCCCCCGAAGCGGAGGCGCATCCTGTTCGAGGCGAACGTGTTCGCCCCGGCCGACCTCGCCGCCGCCGTCGCACCCGCCATGATCGACGCGGGCGAGGGCTGGATCGTCAACATCTCGAGCGGTGCCGCCCGACCGTGGCCCGGCCCACCGTTCCAATTGGGGTCCCAGGGCACGACGATCGCCATGTACGGCGCGTCGAAGGCCGCCCTCGACCGCCTGACGAACGGACTCGCGGCCGAGCTCGACGGCACCGGGGTCAGGGTCAACGCCGTCGCGCCCCGGGCCGCGGTCCTGAGCGAAGGGGCGGCCGCGCTCGTCGGGGACACGATCCGACCCGACCAGATCGAGTCGCTCGAGCAGATGGTCGAGGCGATCGTGGCCCTCTGCGACTGCCCGGCGGCCACGACCGGCCGGTGCTTCGTCAGCCTCGACCTGCTCGACGACTGGGACCTCGAGGTGCGGGGCCTCGACGGACGGCCCCTGCCCGCGATCTGATCAGATCATGCCCTGTTCGCGCCCGGCGGCCCGGACGACCTGCGGGGCATTGGTCGGCACCTTCTTGTCACGGGCCAGGATGCGGGCCTGATAGGCGGCCACCTCGACCGCGTCGGCGAACCCGGCGGTCGGCCACAGGTTCTGCAGCGTCTGGTACATGATCAGCGCGGCGGCATCGATGTCCTCGAGTCCGGCGCACACCAGGTAGAACCACCGGTTCGGGATGCCAGAGTTGAGGTGCGGGTCGCCACCGACGACGAAGCCGCTCATGTCGCGCGGGCTGGGGGTCCTTGCCGATGATGGGGTTGTCGTACACGGTTCCGGGGTACTGCATGCTCCGCAACGCCTCCCCGAAGAGCTGGGGAGCCATGACCTCGTCGCCGATGAGGAAGTCGTGGGTGTCGACCGTCTTGCCGTTCGCCCAGGCGTCGACGGCCGTGCCGAGCATGTCGCTGAACGACTCGTTGAGCGCCCCGGTCTCGTCGTTGCCATAGCCGAGCCCCGCGGTGAACTGGGTCACGCCGTGGGTGAGCTCATGGGCGGCCACATTGGTGCCCAGCGTCATCTCCTGGAAGATCACGCCGTCGCCGTTGCCGAACACCATTTGCGTTCCGTCCCAGAAGGCGTTGGCGAAATCGACGCCGAAGTCCACGTTGGCGATCAGGTTGGAGCCCAGGTTGTCGATGGAGTTCCGTCCGAGCACCTCCTTGTAGTATTCGAGCGTGCTCCCGAGGGAGTCATAGGCGTTGTTGACCGATTGCGCGCCCACCCCCGGGTCGCCTTCACCACGAGCCAACGTGCCCGGGAGGTTCCACGAGTGCTGGCAGTCGAAGATCTCCCGCCCGGCCGAACCAGCCGGTGGGGTGGTCAGGGTCGCGATGCCCGCGAGGGTGGTCGACAGACCGGCACCTTCACCGCGTCGACGCTGGTCACGGAACCGCTGGCTGACCAGCGCGGTCCGCTGCGCGGCTCCCGGTTCGAGCGTGTCGCGGGCCTCGTGACGCGCCAATCGGGCGATGATGTAACTGGGCACGAAAAGCAGTGGTCATGGTACATGGATGTACCTTTCGTTCAGGCACGCCGCCAGCGTGCTGAGAAATGACGAACGACACAGGTGGTCGATTTCGCCTCTGTTGATGGCCAAATTCACTCGCCGGCCAGCCATCATGCTAGGCACGAAGGTGCCGATATGTACACAGGCTTCCTGGCACACCTGACCCCTCGATTCCCAACTTCTTCACCGACAGTCACCAGCAGGCCCATCCCCCACCACCCAGAGAAGGCAGCGAGCCGGCGATCGGTGCCCGAATCAAAGAATGGACACCGTGGACACCCCCGCATCCGATCCGATCGAGCTCATCGACCGCCTCTTCCCCGAGGACCACGCCACGACCCTGCAGGTCGGCGACGCGTGCACCCTCGACGGTGACCCGAGGCCCCACCGGATCGCCTCGATCCGCGACGACATGGCCGTGGTCTACCTGGCCGCCCTGCCCAGCGCGACCTATCGACGCGTGCGCCTCGACGAGTGCATCGGCTTCGCCGACACCGACGAGCAGTCGGCCTGACCGCCTGGTTGTCCGGTCGTCTGATCCCCTGATCCCTGACATCGATCGCCGATGGGCGGTGACCGCCGGAGGCCCTCGGCGTTAGGGTGAGCAGGTGCCCGAGCGCGACCGCGACGGGGCGCCCGGTGGGCACCGGGCCACCCGCATCGACCTCACCCGCACCGGCGGGTTCGGGGGCCTCACGCTTCGCGGCACGGTCGACCTCGACACGCTCCCGGCCGCCGAGGCCGACGAGTTGAGCGACCTGCTCGCGGCAGTCGACTTCGCCGCTCTCGACCAGGCCGGCACGGCCGAGCCGCGACCCGATGAGTTCCGCTACGACGTGCGGGTCGTCTCCCCCCAGGGCACCCACCACGTCCTGGCCGGCGACAGCACCGCTCCCCCACCCCTGCCGCGCGCTGCTCGCCCGAGTGGTCGCCCTCATCTCACCCCGCTGATCGGGAGCGATCCACCCTCGACTCCGGCGTCGGTGAACCGGCAGCTCTCCCGCCCCCGTGATCCTTGCTGGATACCATACTGCAGGGTATTCTCCGCGGAGCACGCCACGCGCAGGACTCCAGGGGGGATCATGAGCAGCTGGCTCCTTCCGGACGCACCCGTCCGGGACCATCGCGACCTACCGGCGGGGCTCCGGTGACCGCCGTGCAGCAGCATCCCGGCGACCTGTTCTCCCAGGCGCAGTCCTGGGCCGACATGGACGCGTGGCACGAGCAGGTCGGGGCGCTCCGCCGCTCCGAGCGCGCCGTGCTCGTCGAGGACGAGGGGTTCACGCCGTACCTGGCGCTGCTCCGCCACGCTGACGTCTTCGACGTGTCGCGTGACAACGATCGCTGGCTCAACACCAACCGATCGGTCCTCGGCCCCGACCAGGACTGGGAGCAGATGCTGGCGTCGGGGCTGCCGGCACCGGCGACGCTCGTCCACCTCGACGGTGTGGCGCACCGCGACCATCGCCGGGTCACCAACGACTGGTTCAAGCCCGCGGCAGTGGGTCGACGGCAAGCCCGCATCGACGAGCTCGCCCGTCGCTACGTCGACCGGATGCGGGAGCTCGGCGGCGAGTGCGACTTCGCCCGCGACATCGCCCAGCCGTACACGCTCCGGGTGATCATGGACATCTACGGCGTCCCCGAAGAGGACGAGCCGCTCATGATGGAGCTCACACAGGGCATCTTCGGCGCCGCCGACCCGGAGTTCCTGGGCGACGCGGCCGACCCGGGCGCCAAGGTGGTGGCGTCGGTGATGCAGTTCATCCAGTACTTCAACGAGCTCACCGCCGACCGCCAGGCGTCCCCCCGCGACGACCTGGCCAGCGTCATCGCCAACGGCCAGATCGACGGCTGCCCGATGGGTGACGTCGAGCGGCTCTGGTACTACATCATCGTCGCGACCGCGGGGCACGACACCACGTCGTTCGCGCTGTCAGGAGGGCTCGAGGCCTTGCTGCGCGATCCAGCGCAGTTGTGGGCAATCCAGGACGACCCGGCGCTCATCGTGAACGCCACCGAGGAGATCTTCCGCTGGACCTCGCCGGTGCGGCACTTCATGCGCTACGCGGTCGAGCAGTCCGAGGTGGCCGGCCACACCATCCCGGCCGGCGGTCGGGTGCTGCTGTCGTACCCCTCCGCGAACCGTGACGAGGACGTCTTCGTCGACAGCGGGCGCTTCGACATCCGGAGGCCCGATGCCGACAGGCTGCTGTCGTTCGGCGTCGGCGCCCACTTCTGCCTCGGTGCGCAGTTCGCCCGCCGCGAGATCCGCACCTTCCTCGCCGCGCTCGTGCCCGACCTGGCGGAGATCGAGATCGCCGGCGAGACGGAGTGGGCCGAGTCGCACTTCGTGTCGGGCGTGAAGCACCTGCCGATCAGCTACCGCTTCCGCTGACGTGCTCACCTACCGCTCGTCGCCCGCCCATGGGTGAGAGGTAGGGTCCGAACGATGGAGCGCCTGGCGAAGGCCGACTACTTCGAGGAGGCCCTCCGTCTCCTCGCCGAGGGCGGAGCGAAGCGCGTCACCATCGCCAACCTCTGCGACGCGCTCGACGTCACCAAGGGCTCCTTCTACCACCACTTCACGAGCGGCAAGGAGTTCATGGGTCAGCTCCTGCTGTACTGGGAGGAGGCCTACAGCCTGGCGCTGATCGCTGAAGCCCGCACCATCCCCGATCCCGTCGAACGGCTCGACAGCCTCATGTGGATGGCGGCCCACTTCCATCACGAGGCCGAGAGCGCCATCCGCGCCTACGCCCGCAGCGACGCCTTCGCCGCCGACCTGCAGCACCGCGTCGACGAAGCACGCATCGACATCGTCGCCGAGACCCTGCGGGCGAACGGCCTGTCGAGCGCGGCCGCAACCCAGTACGCCGCGGTTGGCCCTGGCCACGCTGGTCGGCGCCCAGCAGACGGTCCATCCGCCCGACACCGACACGATCTGGAAGATGCTCGACGCCAACCGCCGGCTCATCGAGGACGGTCAGCGCGAGCTGTCCGGCGGGAGGCCCTGACGGGTCAGCGTCGCAGGAACGAGATCACCCGATCGGCCACGAACCCCGGGTCGTCCATCCAGGGGGCGTGACCCGCGCTCGCCATGAGCTCGAGCTCGGCGTGCGGCAGCTGACCGACGAACCCTCTGGCGATCTCCTCGCCCCCCATGGGATCGTCCTCGCCCCACAGCACGTACGTCGGGCATTCGACGCCAGCGAGCAGTGACGGCTCGAGCAGCGTGTCGCGGTTGAAGCCGCGCATGGTGACGACGCGGGGCGTCGCGTCGATCTCGTTGCGCATCGTGTCGGTGTCGCGGAGCAACGACAGGAACCAGGCCATCTCCACCGCGCCGAACCTTCCCGACTCGACGGCGTGCCGGAGCCCGATCTGCTTCAGCATCGACCGAGCGATCCGTTCGTTCGGAGGGATCCTCGCTGCCAACCGTCCGAGGAACGGAAGCATCGCGACACGCATCACGAGCGGCGTCGACGTCATCGGAGCACCGAAGCTCCAGCTCAGGGTCACAAGCCGATCGATCCGGTCGGGGTGGGCAGCCGCGGTCCGCAGGGCGAAGTACCCACCGAACGACGTGCCGACCACGTGGGCGGTGGTGAGTCCGAGCGCGTCGAGGACGTCGATGGTCAGGGCATCGGCGAACCGATCGAGCTCGGTCATGTTCGCCTGTGGGCTCGCCAGCGGTGGGCTCAGTCCGCAGCCGGGTCGGTCGAGGAGGACGCAACGAAACCCGTCGATCCGGGCCACGAGCGATGCCCAGCTGCTGCCGGCGTTCGACGCGCCGTGGAGCAAGACCACGGGGTGACCCGTGCCGACCTCCTGCACCCGAACGGTCGCGCCGGTTCGCTCGAGCTCGAGCCGTCGCTCGGTCGGTCGCGCGCCGACGGCCTCCCACAGTGCCTGCTCGGCCTGTCGATACCTCCCCTCGTCCATCCGGTCTCCCCGCTGGCGCCCTTCGATGGTTCAGGAGGTGGGGGCGAGGCGGACCGGGAGGTCGTCGAGCCCACGCAGCACCAGGCCGTCGCCGTGGGTCCAGCGCAGCTCGTCTCGGGGCACGGCGAGGCGCAGGTCGGGGAAGCGGTCGAGCAGCGCGGTGAAGGCGACGCGGCCCTCGAGGCGGGCCAGGGGCGCGCCGAGGCAGAAGTGCGGGCCGTGCCCGAACCCGAGGTGGGACTTCGGTGGGCGGTCGATGTCGAGCACCTCGGGGTCGTCCCGGACGCTCGGGTCGTGGTTGGCGCCGCCGAGGCACACCAGCACCTGCTTGCGGGCGGGGATCACGACACGCCCGAGCTCCACGGCCTCGGTCGTGACCCGGAAGGTGGCGTGCGGAACGGGCGCCGAGTAGCGAATGAGCTCCTCGATGGCGTCGGGCATCCGCGCCGGGTCGTCGCGCAGGAGCCGCCACTGATCGGGATGGTCGAGCAGCGCCACGACGCTGTTGCCGATGAGGCTGGTGGTGGTGTCGTGACCGGCGACGATCAGCTGGTACAGGCTCGACAGGAGCTCCGTCTGGTCCAGCTGCTCGTGCTCGTCGCTCGCCGTCACGAGCACGCCGATCAGGTCGTCGGCCGGGTGCTCCCGGTGGGAGGCGACCAGGTCCTCGAGGTAGGCGACGATCGAGTCCGACGCGGCGACGGCCTCGGGCGGGGGCGAGCCGCTCCACGGCCGGAACAGGGTCTGGAACCACCCGTGGAGCGCCTCCTGGTCCTCGAGGGGAACGCCGATCAGTTCGCTGATCACCCGGAACGGGAGCGGGTGGGCGTAGCCCTCGACCAGGTCGACGGTCGCGTCCGGTCCGGCGGCCTCGAGCACGTCGAGGAGCTCGTTGGCGATGCGCACGATGGCCGGTTCGAGGGCGGCGATCCGGGAGGGAGCGAACGCCCGCGCCACGAGCCGGCGCAGACGGGCGTGATCGTCACCGTCGACGGCCAGCATGTGGCGGGCGAACGCCGGGCCCGGGAGACCGGCGTCGACGACCTCGGGATCCTGGTCGAGGGCGGCGACCATGTCCTTGGAGATCCGAGGGTCTTTGAGCGCCTGACGGGCGGCGTCGTGACCGACGACCAGCCACGCCTCGTGCCCGTCGGCCAGGCGCACCTGGTGCACGGGGCACGCCGACCTCATGGACTCGAACAGCGGGTAGGGGTCGTCCTGCGTCTCCCTGTCCCACGCACCCCACGTGGTGACGGGCTCAGGCATCGGGGTGCTCCCTGCAGAAGCCCGAGCACACCATCGCCATGAACTGGATGCGACCGGTGGGTCCGGCGTCGGCATAGCCGTGCTGCTCGACGACGAAGTCCTCCGGGCCCAGGCGGCCGCCGCGGACGTGGAGCCGCCAGCGCAGCTGGAGCCGGGCACCGACCTGGCCGATCGTGGCGTCGAGGACCTCGTACTCGTCCATGCCGCCGAAGAACCCGGTGAAGGCGTCGCAGAAGGCCTCCCGGCCCTCCCACTCGCGGGGCCCCGCGGGAGGAGCGCACTGAGCCTGGCGTCGGGCTCGAGAGCGGCGGCGAGCTGGTCGAAGTCGCCGGTGGCGAGCTTCTCGAGGAACAGCCCGGCCATGGCGAACTGGGGAGCCGTCGGGGAGGTGGTGGTGGTCATGGCACCGTTGTACAACGGCCAACCCGGGCGCGCATCGGGCAGCTACCCGATCTTTCGCCGTCAGCTGGTGAGCGTGTCGACCATGCCGTTGCGCATGGCGAACAGCGCCGCCTCGGTCCGGGTCGTGACGCCCAGCTTGGCGTAGATGTGCTCGAGGTGGGCCGACACCGTCTTGCGGCTGATCGTGAGCGTCGAGGCGATGTCGGGGTTGGAGCGGCCCCGGGCGAGCAGCACCAGCACCTCGGCCTCTCGCCGGGTGAGCCCGGCCGGCAGGACGGCGCGGCGTGCGACCCGGTGGCCCGCCGCGCGCAGCACCGCGTCGACCGCCGCGCCGTCGAGGCGCCCGTCCCGCACCTCCTGCTGCATCGTCGCCACGGCCGCGTCCGCATCGAGGGCCGGACGGTGCGGGCGGGCTTCACGGAGCGCGTGGTACACGTCGGCGGCGGCCAACAGCCGGGCCGCCGGGGAAAGGGCACTCCCACCCAGCCCATGGGGGTACCCGCTGCCGTCGAGGCGTTCGTGGTGCTGGGCCGCGCAGGCGACGATCGGCTTCAGGGACGGGACCCGGGCGAACATGCGCTCGGCGAGATAGGGGTGGGTGCGGGCCCGTTCGCTCTGCGCCAACGTCCACGGCTCGGTGGCGTCCCACACACCGCTGGGCACGCCGACCATGCCGATGTCGTGGATGGCGCCGGCCCGGACCAGGTTCGCCGCCTCCTCCTCGGACATCCCGGCGGCTGCGCCGGCCTCGCCCGCCAGGTCCGCGACCCCCCGCGAGTGGCCGAGGAGGAACGGCGACTTCAGGTCGGCGAAGTCGCCGAGGGCGTAGAGGGCGGCGTCGAGCTGAGCCGTCGTCAGGCACTCCCCCAGGCGCGGGTCGAGCCCGATCACCTGGTCCCAGGCCTGGAACGAACCGAGCCCGTCGAGGATCACCTCGGGTCGTTCGCAGAAGCAGTCGACGAGCTCGGGGTCGAACTGGGTGCCCCGCCGGGTCGTGGCGACCTCTACTGGCCGCGTCGATCCCGCCGGCGTGATCGAAGGCCTCGAGGTTGTCGGCGAGCTGGACGAGCCGGATGGCAGGGGCCAGCTCGCTCGTGCCGACCCGGCCCGGGACGCCCTTGCCGTCCCACCGCTCGAAGGCCTGGACGAGCGGCACGCACACGGACTCACCGAGCTCGAGCCGATCGGCGAGCTCGCTGGCCGCCTGGCAGTGCGACTCCATCACCTGCTGCACCGATCGACCGGCGGTGGCCAGGAACCGACCGACCATGCCGATCCGGCGCAGAGGGGAGCTGCCGTGGCCGAGGTGCTTGGCGACGAACACCGCCATGGTCACGCCGGCGAGGTCGTCGTCGTGGCTGTCGGCGTACAGGTGCGTCTCGTCGCCGAAGAGCTCGGCCAGCTCGCTCGTGTCGGTGGCGCATCCCACCCAGGTGAGCAGCGACGTGTAGTAGGTGGCGGCGCTCACCTCCGGGCCGACGCCGGCGGCTTCGGCGAGCCGCATGGCGATCACCGTCTGGCGGAGCACCCGCTCCATGGGCCGGCCCATCCCGAGGTCGGAGACCAGCGACAACGTCGCCACGAGCTCCGAGAGTCTCACCGGCCCGGGGACCATGTCGGCAGACTAGTGATCGCCTCGACACGCCGTGGCGGCACGACCGGCGAGGCTGCCCCTAGGTGATCGCCGGCGTCGCGGGCTGGCTCGGTTGAGCGTCGGCCAGGGCCGGCTCGGCCGCGACGGGCGCTTCCGCGGCATCCACGCCCACGCTCGCCAGCACCACCGTCCACCCGGCATAGGCGGTGAACGCCAGCAGGGCCAGGACGAACAGCGCGGTCGTGCCTGGCCGCGGGCTCCAGCCGCCATGGCCGAGGAACGAGAAGGCGCCGGTCGGCTCGCCCACGACGTAGCGGCTGAGGGCGAAGGCCCAGGCGTAGAGCTGGGCCCACCCGGCGCCGACGGCGACGAGCGCGACCCCGATCATCCCCAGCCGCTGTCCGAGCCGGGTGGCGGAGCCGGGTGAGTCGGCGATCATCCAGCCGGCGAGGATCGGCACCATGACCGCGAGCGGCAGGGAGTAGCGGCCCTGCCAGTAGAGGCCGATGTCTCCGGCCTGCGCCGACTCGATCACGACCGGGACGGCGACGGTGGCCGCCACCGCCACGACCAGCGTGACCCGCCGGCGCACCGTGGTGTCGAGGGCCAGGGCCAGCACCACCATCACCGCGACGACGGCGATCCAGGTGTGCCAGAGCCACTCCGGCGGCGCGGTGTCGAGCCACCCGAAGAGCCCGACCACCTGCCGGGTGCGGAACGGGATGAGGTCCCATGACGCCCGGAGGGCTCCGCGGAAGGTCAGGTCGGGTCGCGGCGTGCCGGCCAACGGCGGAGGGTCGATCACCATCAGCAGCCCGCTGAGCACCGCCACTGCGGCCAGGATCCCGCCCGCGATCCGTGCCCGGTGGTCGCTCAGCAACTCGACCGTGCGGGCGCGGGTCAGGGCGGCCAGGGCGACGAGGCCCACCACCAGGGCGAAGAAGAGCGGGCTCAGCGGCCGGGCGGCGACGAAGCAGGAGCCCACGACCGTGGCCCGCGTGAGCAGGCGGGTCGGAAGCGGCCCAGGTCGGCGCAGCACGTCGAGCAGCACGACCCCCGTGGCGATCGCGCCGACGACCTCGAGCCCGTTCGGGTTGACCGACCCGATCAGGAAGAGCGCCATCGGCGTCAGCGCGGCCGTCACGCCCAGCACGGCCAGCCGGGTGCGGCCGAGGGCCCGGGCCGAGGCCAGCGCCGACGCCAGCAGGGCGGCCCCGATCAGGACGCTCAGGATGCGCATGCCGTAGAGCGCGTGGTCGGTGCTGAGGATCCGGGTCAGCCACCCGACGGCCACGTAGAACAGCGGCGGGTAGGTCCCCGCCGGCGATCCGACCTGCACGACCTCGCCGCCGGAGCCGATGACCGGGGTGCAGTCCGCCGTCATCGCCGGATTCCCCTTGAAGCACTCCGGCTCGCCGTGGAGGCTGGCGTAGGACTGGGGGACCCGGTCGGCGACGATCGAGGTCCCGGCCGGATCACCCGGTGGCAGGTCGAAGAGGTAGCCCCGCAGCTCGCCCCGCCACACGGCGGCCGCCCTGATGGCGTGGGCCGGCTCGTCGGGCACGCTCGTGAGCGGGCTGGCGAGCGCCCAGACCGTCCCGGCCAAGACGAGGATGGCGAACGAGATCCACCACATCGGCCGCTCCCGGAGGACGAGGGCGGTCCTCCCTGAACGGCGAGTCTCCATCGGGCCGTGACGCTACCGGATTCCCCCGGGCATCCCGGCGTCACCCGATGGCCCGGTGATCGGTCTCTCCTCCGAGCAGGCCGTTCAGGTACCAGCTGGGGCGGGCCGTTCGAAGATCCGAGCCCGCTCGGCCGGCGTGGCATGTGCCAACCATTCGTCGATCTTGGCCAGCGCAGGGAACAACGCGGTCAGGAAGCGCCCCTGCAGCTCGGCCACCCGGATCTGGTCGGGTTCGCCGTCGATGCCCTGCACGAGGTTGAGTCGGGATGAGTCGACCCACGCCTGGAGCCCGTCGCCGGCCTGCCAACCCATCTCGGTCCTGACCCCGTACAGGACGTGGCGCATGAAGTCGAGCGGCGTGTGCGGCCAGGGGTTGGGCGGCAGGAGCTTGTTCTTCTCCGCCGTGGTTCGCTGGGTCGCCTCCAGGTGGCCGATCATCCCCGCCGACAGGGGCAAGCTCACACGGCTGACCACCTGGAGAGTGAGCGTGTCGTCGGTGAAGATCGGGACCGGCGGGTTGTCGGGCAGCCCCGATGCTGCGCAGTGGACGTGCAGATGGCCGGGACTCGTCGGGATCGACCCGTGCTCGAGCTGGATCTCGTCGAGGCCGATGCGCTCGACGTGACCGAGGCGCACGACGTTCTCGATGCCTCGCAGCTGGTCGAGCTCGCCGACGCTGAGGGTGGCGCCCTTCATCATCGTCGGCGTCACCGTGGGATCGGTGCGGAGCATGACCTGGTTGCGCTCGAGCTGCTCGAAGGCCTCGTCGATCGAGCTGCACCCGGCGACGGCCTCGATCTCCAGGACCACGCCTTCGAAGGTGACCGCGGCGCCGGGCCCTGGCTGGAAGTAGGTGCGGTTCAAGAGCCAGGAGTCCCGGGGCCGGATCCAGGTGATGCGATCGGGAGGTGTGCCGCGGTCGAGCAACCAGCAGGCGGCGTCGAGCGCAGTCTTGCCGCCGCCGACGATGATGTACCCGGCGGGTGGCTCGTCCACCGCGGTGAGCTGGCCGACCGGCACGCATCGGACCCCGTCGGCCACGTCGAACGGCGGCGGATCCGTGGCCGGCACCCGCGAGGCCATGTACGTGGCGTCGACGACCGCACGTCGGGTCGTCACCTCCGTGACCTCACCGGTCAGCCTCGAGCGGAAGCGCCGGTCACCGAGGTACTCGCACATCGGGAAGAAGTGCACTCGGCCGGACGGTAGGAGGCGGTGCTGCATGACCTCGTCGTAGTACCCGCAGATCTCGGCACCGCTGGCCCGCTCGAGGAAGCCCCGTTCGCGCCCGCCCGGTTCGATTCGGTCTTGCCCGAGCGGTGTGGAGTTGACGCCGTAGCTCTTGGACGGCTGGTGCAGCTGCACGAACGGATAGGAGTCGAGCCAGTGGCCGCCCGGCCGGTGCCGTCGCTCGACGATCACGACATCCGCGTCGGACTCGTCGATCAGGGCATCGACGAAAGCCATCCCCATGGCTCCCGCTCCGACGACCAGGTAGTCGGCCTCGAGTGCCGAATCCTCACCCATCGACGCGGACCCTACCGCGATCGGCTCTTGCCTGACCGGCGAACCTGCCGTCGAACCTCTCCAGTCCCAGGCGCCCTCTCCAGTCCTAGGCGCGAGGGCGGACGGGTTGAGCCAGACTCCACCGGCTGGCCCCTCAGGACTCCATCGTCGGTTGGCCACCGGCTCCGTGATGGATGTGGGCGCGTTGGCCATCGCGGTCGAAGATCATGATGAGCTCGGCCGGGCCGTCGATGGCGGCGAAGGCGTGCGGCGTCATCGTGGCGAACTCGGCGGCCTCGCCGGCCTCGACGGTGAGCTCGCGATCGCCCAGCGACAGGCGCACCCTCCCCTCGATGACGAAGAACCAATCGTGACCGGGGTGGACCCGCTGTTCCGGCTCGCTGCGGGTGGGTTCGAGGCGCATCTTGACGGCGAACGTGGTGCTGGTCGGTCGGCTCAGCATCCAGGTGGTGCGCCGGCCGGTGCTGCTCGGCGCCGGGCGGATGATCACGTCGTCGTCGCTGTGCACGTCGAGGAGTGCGTCGAGGTCGACCTGGAGGGCCGACGCCAGCGGGAGGAGGATGTCGAGGCTGATCGTCCGCTTGCCGGTCTCCACCCGGCTGATGGTCGAGGGACTCAGGTTGGTGCGGGCGGCGAGCTCGTCGAGCGACAGCCCCAACGTCTTGCGGAGGCTGCGCAGCCGGGTCCGGAGGACCTGCTCGATCTCGTTGAGCTCGGCCATGGCGCTCCACCCGTTCTTGCGAATTCCGCAAACCGTCATGCTCTATCCGGTGAGCACTCTATCGTCGGGGTCATGACAGATCACGACCTGCGCACCGTCGCACGGCACTGCGACGTCGCCATCATCGGTGGATCGGCCGCCGGCCTCGCCGCCGCGCTCCAACTCGGGCGCCAGCGAAGGTCCGTGATCGTCGTCGACGCCGGCGAGCCGCGCAACGCCCCCGCGGCACACATGCACAGCTACCTCGGCCACGAAGGGCTTCCGCCGTCCGAGCTCCTCGCCGTCGGTCGCGAAGAGGTCCGCAGCTACGGGGGTGAGGTCCTCGCCGGACGCGCGACCCGTGTGACCCGCACCGACGACCGCTTCCGCATCGAGCTCGTCGGCGGCCACTCGATCATCGCTCGTCGGGTGCTCGCCGCGACCGGTCTGGTGGACGAGCTCCCGGACATCGACGGTCTCGCAGAGCACTGGGGCCGCGACGTCATCCACTGCCCGTTCTGCCACGGCTACGAGGTCCGCGACCGGCGCATCGTCCAGATCGTCAGCCATCCGATGGGGCTCCACACCGCTGGGCTCTTCCGCCAGCTCAGCGCCCACCTCACCATCGTGCTCCACGGCTCGGTCGACGTGGACGGCTCCGAGATCGATGCCCTGCGGGCCGCCGGGGTGACGATCGTCCACGGGAACGTCAGCCGCATCGTCACGGGCGACGACGGCCACGTCGCCTCGGTCGAGGTCGCCGACCACGAACCGATCACCGCCGACGCGATCGCGGTCGCCCCTCGGTTCCGGGTGCGCGCCGAGCCGTTCGCGCCGCTCGGTCTCCGAACCGATGCGCACCCGACGGGACTCGGGGACCACGTGGCGACCGACGCGACGGGGGCAACCGCCATACCGGGCCTCTACGCGGCCGGCAACGTGACCGATCCGAGTCAGCAGGTGTTGCAGGCCGCTGCCAACGGCAGCCGAGTCGGCATCACGATCAGCTTCAGCCTCGCCGACGAGGACATCCGAGCCGCCGCCCGACCATCGGCCAATGAGGCCGACTGGGATCACCGGTACGGCGGCGACCAGGTGTGGAGCGGCAACCCGAACGGAACCCTCGTCACCGAGATCAGCGGCCTCGCTCCCGGCCGCGCCCTCGACGTCGGAGCCGGCGAGGGCGGCGACGCGATCTGGCTGGCGGAGCAGGGTTGGCACGTGACGGCGAGCGACATCTCGCAACGCGCGCTCGACCGGGTCGACGCCGAGGCCCATCGCCGCGGCCTGCACGTCGACTGCCATCACACCGACGCGAACACCCTCGATGCGTTCGAGCCGGGAGCGTTCGACCTGGTGTCGGCGCAATACGCATCGATTCCCCGCACCCCTGACCACCGAGCCGTCGGCAATCTCCTCGGCGCGGTTGCTCCGGGCGGCACGCTGCTCGTGGTGAGCCACGATCTCGAGCCGATGCGTTCACCGATCGACACGCAGGCGCACAGCCGCGCCTTCGACCCGGACGCCTACGTGCGGGTCGACGACGTCGCCGCGGCGCTCACCCATGCATCGGCATGGGACATCGAGGTTCACGAGAGACGACCTCGTCCCGCCGGGGCCGCATCGGCGTCGCACCACGTCGACGACGTCGTGCTGCGGGCCCGCCGCCGCGCCGGCTGACGGCATCCCGTCGAGGGTTGACTATCGACTCTCGATATATCAGACTTCGATCATGTCGTCGGACCGGAAGCCCCTTCCCGCCGCCTCGCTGCACATCGTGCTGGCCCTGCTCCCCGGTGAGCTGCACGGCTACGCGCTCATGCAGCGGGTGGCCGACCTCAGCGACGGCGCGGTGCGCATGGGCCCGGGCACGCTCTACGGCACGCTCAACCGGCTCCTCGACGAGGGACTCATCGTGGAGACCACCGACCGCTCCAGCCGTGACGACGGCGAACGCCGCAGGTACTACGAGCTCACCACCTCGGGCAGAAGCGTCGCCCTCCATGAGCTCAACCATCTCACCACGCTCGTCGAGCGGGTGCGCCACGACCTCCCGGGCGGAGCGATCGCGTGAACCGGCCGGTCATCGCTCGGCTCTACCACGCGCTGCTCCACCTGTACCCACGCCCCTTCCGCGCCGAGTACGGCGCCGACATGGAGCAGCTCCTCCTCGATCAGCTGCACGACGAACGCGCCGTCGTCGTCACCGGTCGGGTGATCGTCGACCTCGCCGTCACCATCCCCACCCAACACCTGGAGGCACACATGCGCAGCCCCGACCGCCTGGTCCCGTTCGCCTACCTCGTCCTCGCGGCGGCTGGACTGGCGCTGGCCGTTCTCGGTGGGAGCGAACCTGCCGCCCTCGTACCCGGCCTGCTGCTGGCCGCCGGTGCGGGCGCGATCGGCCTCATCACCTGGCGTCACGCCGGAGCGGTCCGCGACTCCAGCGTCACCGCCGGCTGGTGGAAGTTCCTCCTCGCTGGTCCGCTCCTCATCGGCGGCGTGATCGTGGCCGCCGGGGTCGGCGTCGAAGCATGGTTCCTCGGCATGGGTGTCGTCCTCGCGGGATCGGTCTCGTTCGCTCTCGGGGCCACCCTGGGCATCGTCCACCTGGCGAAGACCCGCGCCCGGGGCGCAGCTGCCTGAGGCCCGCCGAGCCACCGTCGGACGCGGGACCCGCATCACGCGACAAGGGACTCGAACCCCCTGACCCCTTGCGCTCCGAGGCTGGGCGCGTGGGTCAGAAGCGGTCAGGAGAGGAAGGCTTCGACCTCGGAGAGGAACCGATGCCAGGCCGGTTCGTCGGCTCGCAGGAGGTGGTTCCGGCTGTCGAGAGGGACGAAACGGGCGCCGGGGATGAGTGTGGCGAGCTCGCGGCCCTGTTCCATCGGCACGCGCATGTCGTCGCGGCAGTGGAGCACGAGTGTGGGCGCTTGCACCTGCGCGGCCTCGGCCAGCACGTCGATGCGGGACCACGCCGACATGAGTCGGGCCGCGCTGTCGGCCGACGTCGTACGGCGCAAGAGCTGGGCGAACGACTCCCAGAGCTCCGGCGGCGCGTCCGGAACGAACGTGGACGTGAAGAACCGCCGGAACGAGGCGTCCTCTCGACCCCAGCCGAGCCGAACCATCTCGATCTGCAACTCTGCCTCGCGCCGGTCGGCCTCGGTGCGGGCGCGGTGGACCCGGCCCTGGCCGTAGGCCCCGTACAGCACGAGGTGGCTGACCCGGTCAGGGTGTCGAGCGGCGTAGGCGATGGCGGCGGCGCCCCCCTGTGAGACACCCAGGAGTGGGAAGCGCTCGAGCCCGAGATCGTCGACGACGGTCTCGAGGTCCTGCACCCAGGCGTCGAGCGACTGGTCGCAGGGGTCGTGGTCCGAGAGGCCGCACCCCCGTTCGTCGTACCGCACGAGGGTCCGCTGTCGGGCCAGTCCCTCCAGCCAGTGGTGCCAAACCGGGCTCTGCCAGTCGTAGTCGAGGTGCGTGATCCAGTGCGCGGCTCGAACCAACGGAGGCGTCCGGTCACGCCCTGTGGCTGCCTCCGGCACGGAGGCCACGGTCGCGTACGCGAGGCGTGTGCCGTCAGGTGTGGTGCAGAACCGGATCTCCTGGCGGAGGTCGGCAGGAGGATCCAGAGCGAGACGATCCGTGGCGTCGGGTCGCTCGACCGTCGCCGCCACGAATCGGTAGCCGCGGCCGTGCACGGTCTGCACCACCCGCTGAGCCCGACCGTCGTCGCCGACGGCCTGGCGGAGTTGCTTGATCCGTGTCGTCAGCGCGGACTCGGAGACGAACTGATCGCCCCACACCGTGTCGAGCAGCTCCTCTTTCGGGACGACTCGGTCGCGATGCTCGACCAGGTGGGCCAGCACGTCGAACACCTGCGGCTCGACGTGGACGGGTTCACCATCCCGCTGCAGTTCGAAGCGAGTGGTGTCGAGCAAGGCATCCTCGAAGGAGTACCGCATGCCACGATCATGGCTTCTCCGCGAGGAGGTGTGCTGCCCGACGCGGCGGGACGTGATCGCGATCGGCGCGCTGTTCTCCACGACTCTCCTCACGTTCTCCCTGGTTGCTCCAAGGAGCGACCGCGACGTTCCTGGACGATGTCGGCATGAACACCGCATCGATGACCGAAGCCCGGCCCGACGCCAACGCTTCTCACGTAGCCCTTCGCGTCGATGACGTCGACGTCCGAGCCGGATCGACCACCCTGCTCAGCGGGGTCAGCCTGACCGTTCCCGCCGGTGCTCTCGTCGTCATCGCCGGCGGCAGCGGAGCCGGCAAGACCACGCTCCTCGAGGTGATGGCCGGGCTGCGACCGCCGTCGCGAGGAACGATCACGATCGGTCGAGAGCAGCGCATGGCGACGGCGATCGCCGGTTCGGGCCACGTCGGTGTCGTTCCGCAGGACGACATCATCCATCGAGATCTGCCGTTGCGCCGGACGCTCCTGCACGCCGCCCGACTCAAGCTCGGCAAGAAGGAGCTCGTCCGGGCCGAGGACCGCGTCGACGAGGTGCTCGACCGCCTCAGCCTCACGGCTCGAGCTGACGTTCGGGTGGCCGCGCTGTCGGGCGGTCAGCGCAAGCGGGCCTCCATCGCGGTCGAGCTGCTGACAGACCCCGACGTCCTGTTCCTCGACGAGCCGACCTCGGGCCTGGACCCGGTGAGCGCGGCCGAGGTCATCGACACGCTCCGCGCGCTGACAGGTCGCGGCATGTCCGTGGTCGTCACGACCCACGATCCCGCTGAGATCGATCGGGGCGACCTCGTCGTCTTCCTGGCCGCGGGTGGCCGCCTGTGCTTCGCCGGCACGCCCGATGACGCTCGGGCGCACTTCGCGGTCGACGACATCGCCGCGGTGTACCCACTCCTGTCGATGGACGCGGAGAGTTGGGCCCGTCGGTGGTCGGACAGCGCACCCCGCCAGGTGCCGGTCAACCGGTCGGCCGAGCCGCCGATCTCGGGTCGCCTGCGAGCTTCCGGCCGCCGGACAGCATCGCGGGCTCGCCAATGGCGCGTGCTCACGTCACGCAGCGCCGAGGTCATGGTGCGCAATCGCCTCACGCTTGCCATCCTGTTGGGCTCGCCGGCTCTCGTGATCACGATGATGGCGGTCCTGTTCCCCGCAGGCGGTTTCGAGGAGGGCGACCGCGCCGGGCTGGGTCCGACGCAGACCGCGTTCTGGATGGCCTTCTGCGCCTTCTTCTTCGGTCTCACCTACGGGCTGCTGCAGATCGTGACGGAGCGCGCCGTCCTGCGGCGTGAACGGTTCTCGGGTCTGAGCCTGTCGGCGTACCTCGCGTCGAAGATCGCGGTGCTGTTGCCCGTGCTCATGGCGGTGGTCGGTCTGCTCCTCGCGGTGCTGCGCTTGCTCGATCGATTGCCCGCGGCGAGCTGGACCACCTATGGAGAGCTCCTCGTCACGCTCGCGCTCACCGCGATCGTGGGGTTGGCCATCGGTCTGGGCGCATCGGCCGCGGTCGTCGACTCCACCCAGGCCACCCTGGCGCTGCCGATGATCTGCTTTCCGCAGGTGCTGTTCGCCGGTGCCGTCGTCCCCGTGAACCAGATGGCCGGCGCCGGCGCGGGCATCAGCGTGGGTATGGCGACCCGATGGTCGTTCGAGTCACTCGGCCGCACCCTCGGACTCGCTCCGGGACACGCGCCGGGGGCAAGCCCCTATCAGGAGGCGTTCACCGGTTCGGCCACGGCCGGATGGGTGGCGCTCACCATGGTGATCGCCATCGCGAGCGCGGCGGCGTGGAACGTGCTTCGCACCAGGACCGCCCGAGTGGGTCTCGCGCGATGAGCGAGCGGGCGATGTCGGCGGCGACACCGCGCACACCGAACTTCACGAAACCTCCACCCCGCCTCCAAGGCTGGCCGCACCGCGCAAGGGACGCTCGACCCATGACAACCACAGCCGCTCATGGCGACTCGCCTCCCGAGCCCTCACCGATCGACCACGGAGACGACGCCGACCATTGGCGCCGGCTCGCCGCGCTCGGCAGCCGCGACATCTGTCCTGTGCTGCTGGGTGTGCTTCCGCTCGCAATGGTCATCGGCATCGCGGCCCACGATTCGGGCATCGATCTCGCTCCGGCCTGGACGGCCTCGTTCCTGCTGTGCGCAGGAGCTGCGCAACTCACCGCCATCGAGCTCCTGGGTACCGGAACGGCACCGCTGGCCATCGTGGTCACCACGACGATGATCAACAGCCGGTTCGTCCTCTACTCGGCTGGTCTGGCCCGCTGGTTCGCTTCGGAACCGCTGTGGCGCCGGCTGCTGCTGGCCATGCCGCTCGTCGATCAGCTCTTCGTCGTGTGCCAACGCCGATTCACGACCCACGGGGACGGGCCGGACGCCCGACGCTGGTACTACCTCGGCGCGGCCACGACGTTGGTGGCCGGCTGGTCTGCGGCCCAGGGCGTCGCCATGGTGTTCGCGCCTGCCCTCCCCGGCATGGCGGTGCTCCAGCTCGCGTCCCCGCTCGTGTTCATCGGGCTGCTGGCGGCCTCGCTGAGGAACCGGGCCGGATTGGTCGCCGCCCTCGCCGGCGGAGCTGGAGCGATCGCGGGTGCGAGCCTGCCCTTCCACCTGAACCTCGCCGTCGGGATCGGTGCCGGTCTCGCCGCGGGACTCATCGACATGAAGAGGAGCTCGACATGACCACGTGGTTCGTCGTGCTTGCCGCCGCCGCATCCACGTACCTGGTGCGGATCTCGATGGTCGTCGTGTTCCACCGGCGATCCCTGCCGGACGGCTTCGAGCGCGTGCTGTCACTGGCATCGCCGGCCGTGCTGGCCGCGGTCGTGGCCAATGCCCTGTTCGTCGGGAACGGCTCGGTCCACCCGCCCTCGGTCGCCGCGCTGCTCGCGGTACCGATAGGCGCGCTCGTCGTGTGGCGCACCGGCAAGCCCGTCCACGCCCTCGCCGCCGGTCTTCCCGTCGCGCTGATCGTCATGTCCTTGCCCGGAGCATGAGCGCCCCGCGCACTGCCTGCTGATCCTCAGCTCCGTACGTCATGCACTGCTTCGCGACAGCGGGCGGCGTCAAGCGGCTGGCCGGCCTGGTCGAACAGCACAGCCGCCTGCGCGAGGAGCTCGTCCGCATTCGACAACCGCCCCTCGGCGATCGCGATCGCGGCCTCGGCCTCCGCGATCGCCGCCCGCCAGGCCGTCCCCTCCCAGAAGGTGGCCGACCAGTTCGCCCGCTCGAGATGGCGGTAGGCGTCCTCGAGGCGACCGGCGTCCGCGCAGGCGATCGTGGCCGGCACCTCCACCATCACCTGGCAGAACTCGCACGCGGACGGCGCGTCGAGCACGACGGCCGCTTCGTCGACTGCCGCGAGCGCGGCATCGCGGTCGGGCGCCGCCGCGATCAGCGTGCCGTAGATGCGCTGCAGCAGGTGCGGGGAGATGGGCGACCAGCGCGCCACCACTGCTGCCTCGCGTAGGAGCGCGTTCGCCTCGGTCGGGTGTCCGGATGCGACCTCGACCTCGGCCAAGCGCTGGAGGGAGTGCGCGGTGCCGGCGTCGGCGCCGAGCTCGCGATGCAGCCCGACCGACTCCTCGAGATCCTGCCGAGCACCATCGAGGTCGCCGGCCAGCAGCTTGGCTTCGCCGGACACGCAGACGGCGAAGGCAATGGCCCGTTTCGCGCCGCTCCGCTCGGCGTTCTGTCGGAGATCGGCGGCCAGCCCGATCACCTCCGCATACGGCGTGGGTCCGTACAGCAGGTACTCGGCGATGCACAGGTGGCTGTCGAAGATGGTCATCGCCAGGTCGGTGCTGTCGCGGGTGGCGAGGAGCTCGCGGCGCAGGCGATCGAACCACTCGCCCCGATTGTGGGCGATCAAACCCTGAAGCGAGATGACATCGAGCACGCGGTCGGCGGCGTCGGCCGCCATGGTGGTGGGGCGGGCTCTGGCCAAGAGCTCGTCGGCGCCGTCGAGATCACCTCGGAAGTACGCCAACATGGCTCGCACGAGCAGGACGACCGGGCGTTCCGCGTCATCGCCTGCGATGCTCTCCAGCGCGTCGGCGGCCGTGTCGAGGTCGCCCGAGAACATCGCGGCGCGGGCCAGACCGGCTCGAAGCTCGACCGCGTCGCCGGGTTCGGTGAGGGCGAGCGCTTCTCGATAGACCTGTATGGCGGTCGCGTCGCCGGTGCCGGCGAGCGCGGCGGCCCGTCGGGTCAAGAGCTCGCGGCGGTCATCGCCGGACGCCTGGGCGAGAACGGCCGCCGTCAATCGCAGGACTTCCTGGTACTGCTTGGCCGCGTCGGCCTCGCGGACGGCGGCCAGCGCGTGGGGCAAAGCGGCCTTCGGCTCGTGGGCCGCCAGGAGGTGGTGGGCGACCCGCGCCGGACGGCCGTCGTTCGCGATCAAACGGTCAGCCAGCTCGCGGTGGAGCTGCGTGCGCCGGTGCGGCGCCAGCGTGGCGACGAGGTCGTCGGCAGCACCTGGCTCGCGAAACCGGAAGCCACCGGTCGAGGCGACCGGCTCGACGACGCCGGCGGCCAGGGCCTGGTCGAGCAGCCGGTCGGCGTCCGAGTCCGCCGAGACCCGGAAGAGGGCCGCGTCGAACGAGGAGCCCTCGAGCGCGACGATGCGAAGCACCTTGGCCAACTCCGGCGGCAGGGACGACACCATGACAGCAGCGTCGTGGTCGTCTTCCGGCGACGCGGCAAGCTCGACGTGCTCGTAGCGCTCGCCGAGGTCCAGGCCGGGACCGTGCGCGGCCACGATGGCGAGCGCTCGCCGGTGGGCGAGGCGGACGCAGTGGTGCAGCAACGCGATCGTGTCGGGGTCCGCGTAGTGCACCTCGTCGACGACGAGCAGCGTCGGTCGCTGTTCGGCGGCCGCGACCAGCAGCTCACGCACGCCGAGGAACAACCGTGATCGGATCGATGGTTGCTGCCCCCCGAGCACGGTCTCCAGCTCATCGCGGCAGCTGACCGGCAGGCCGTCCAACAGCTCGGGGGAACGCTGCGAGAGCTCATCGATGGCGTCGATCACGCAGCCGAACGGTCGGAGGCCGGCCCCCGAGCCGCTGCCCCGCCCGACCAGGTGCCCGACGGCGGCGCACGTTTCGTAGACGTCGTCGATCACGTGGCCGCGACGAGCGCTCGATCCTCCCGTCAGCTCCACGGCGATGCCGTTGCCGTCCTGGAGCCTGCTGGCGATCGCCTTGGCCATGTCGTGGGTGGCCGCGTCGGATGCTGCGCTCTGCAGCAGGCGTGCCGCCGACGGCCTTCCGGTGAGCTCGTCCTCGGTCTCTACGTCGGCGATGAAGCGGAAGCCGCGTCCGTGGATGGTACGGATCACCCGTTGCTCACGGCCGGTGTCACCCACCGCCCGACGGGCGGACTTGATGCGGCTCGTCAGGGCCGACTCCGACACGAACCGGTCGCCCCAGATCTCGTCGAGGAGCTCGGTCTTCGGCACGAGCCTGTCTCGGTGCTCGAGGAGGTAGGCGAGCACGTCGAACACCTGCGGTTCGACGGCGACCCGCTCGTCGGCGCGGAGCAGCTCACGGGTTCTGACATCGATCTCGCAGTCCCCGAACGCCAGCCTCACCGCGACAACCTGCCACGCGAGCGGGGGTGGGGCAACGGGCGGCGCGGTCGGGCCCATCCAACCGGGTTCGCCGTCGATGATCCGGCGGCCGGCGCATCTCCAGATCTTCTCCACGTGGACTCCAAGTCTGGACACGCAGGTTTCCGGATGATTGGCCTGACCGATCCACCTGATCGGTCGTGATGAACCCAGCGACCGAGGAGCACTGATCCATGACCATCACCGAACCAACCATGCGCAACGGCGTCGACACCGCCACCCTGTTCGCGACGCTCGACGCCGTGAAGACCCAGCCGGAAGCCGCGCAGTTCAAGTTCCGGGTGAGCAACCGTTGGATGTCCGGCACGCACAGCCAGGGCACCATCGACACCTTCTTCGGTGTCGGTGAGGAGCGGGCCCACAACCAACCGACGGTGATCGACGCCGATCACCCCGAGGTGCTCGTGGGTCGGGACAAGGCTCCGACGCCGGTGGAGTACGTGCTCGCCGCCCTTGCAGCCTGCCTCACCGCCGGGATCGGCAACATCGCGGCCGCACGGGGCATCGAGCTCACCAAGGTGCAGTCGACGGTCGAGGCCGACATCGACCTCAACGGCATCCTCGGGCTCGACCCGGCGGTTCGCAACGGCTTCGAGGCCGTCCGTGTCCACTTCGAGGTCGAGGGCAAGGGCTCGGAGGAGCAGCTGCGCAAGCTGGTCGAGCAGAGCCGGCGCCGTTCGGCGGTCTACGACATCGTCACCAACGGCGTCCCCGTCAGCATCGACGTCGAGGCGACGGCCTGAAGCACCCGTCGGTTGCCGGCCGTCCTCGACGCTCGGCAACCGTCGGCTTCGCCCAACGGGAGCTCCGATGCAACGCACCAACACCATCGTCATCGGCGGCGGTCAGGCCGGCCTGGCCGTCAGCCGTTGCCTGCGTGACGCGGGCCGAGACCACGTCGTGCTCGAGCGCGGCCGGCTGGCAGAGCGTTGGCGGAGCGAGCGTTGGGACTCACTCCATCTGCTCACCCCCAACTGGATGACCCGACTGCCGGGCTGGTCCTACGACGGCGACGACGCCGACGGCTTCATGGCCGCCCGCGACCTCGTGCACGCCCTCGAGCGCTACGCCGGGTCCTTTGCCGCCCCCGTGGAACAGCACACGACCGTCGAGGCGGTGGCGTGGGATGGAAGCACCTACACCGTCGCGACGGACCGGGGATCGTGGCGGGCGGGCAACGTCGTCGTCGCGACCGGCCACGCCATGCAGGCCCGCGTGCCGGCGTTTGCCGCGGCCATCGATCCGTCGATCCACCAGCTGACGTCGAACCGCTATCGCCGACCTGCGCAACTACCCGACGGTGGCGTCCTGGTCGTCGGCGCGTCGTCGACGGGCACGCAGCTGGCCGAAGAGCTGGCCGCCGCGGGGCGCGACGTCGTCCTCGCGGTCGGCACGCACAGCCGCATGCCGCGTACCTATCGCGGGCGCGACATCTTCTCGTGGCTGAGCCGGGTCGGCCTCCTCGACGATCACATCGACGACCACCCCGAGCCCCACCGCGCGTCGCGATCGCCCTCCCTGCAGCTGGTCGGCTCACCGGATCGGCGGAACCTCGATCTGGGCACGTGCCGAGAAGCCGGTGTCCAGCTGGCCGGGCGGCTGCGTTCGATCGACGGGTCCCGTGCCGAGCTCGAGACCGGGCTCGATCTGACGGTGCGGAGCGCCCAGCAGCGAATGCACCGAACGCTCGACACCATCGACCGCTTCGTCCGGTCTGCTCACCTCGAGCGCGAGGTGGACCCGCCGGATCGGCCGTCGCCCCTTCGCGTCGCTCACGGCCCCGACAAGCTGGACCTGGCGGCGCGGAACATCACGACCGTCCTCTGGGCCACTGGCTTCGAGCGTCACTACCCCTGGCTGCCCGCCGCCGCGCTCGACCATCGGGGCGAGATCCGGCACCGCCACGGCGTCGGCTCGCTGCCGGGGCTGTACGTCGTCGGACTGCGCTTCCAGCGCCATCGGAGCTCCAACTTCATCGGTGGCGTCGGTGTCGACGCTCGACACATCGTGGACCACCTGATCGGTCGGTCGTGCGACGAGGGGGTGGCGGCATGAATCCCGGATCCGGACACGGACACGAACAGGACGGGGAGGACTACGACGCCATCGTCGTCGGCGCCCGCGCGGCCGGAGCAGCCACCGCCATGTTGCTCGCCCGTCGGGGTTGGCGGGTGCTCGCGCTCGATCGAACCCAACGGGGACGCGACACGCTCTCCACGCACGCGCTCATGAAGGGCGGCGTCCTGCAGCTGCACCGATGGGGCTTGCTCGACGCGGTCAAGGCTGCCGGCACGCCACCCATCCGCACGACCACCTTTCACTACGGCGACGAGTCGGTCACGGTGCCGATGAAGCCGGTGGCCGGCATCGACTCGCTGTTCGCCCCTCGACGCACGGTTCTCGACCCGATCCTGGCGGACGCGGCGGCCTCGGCCGGAGCCGAGGTGCGCTTCGGAACCACCGTCACCGCGCTGCTCCGCGCCGGCGACGGTCGGGTGAGAGGTGTGGAAGCTCGCGGCGAAGCCGGGACCACCTCGGAGCTGCGCGCATCGCTCGTCATCGGCGCCGACGGCGCGAAGTCCTTCGTGGCGCGCTCGGTCGGCGCGGCCGTGACCCATCGGGCCGCCTACGCCGGGAGCGTCGTGTACGCCTACTTCGATGCTGAGGATGGCGCCTTCGACGGATACGAGTGGTGCTACCGGCCCGGCGCTTCGGCCGGCGTGATACCGACCAACGGCGGCGTGCTCGCGTGGGTCGGCCTTCCGCCCCACCGCTTCGACCGCGAGGTGCGGCGCAACGTCGAAGCCGCCTTCTGGCGGCGCCTCGAATCCACTGCACCTGACGTGCGCGACCGCCTCGGCGCGCTGGCTCGCACGTCGCACTTCCACTCGACCAGGGGCTGGCCGGGCTACCTGCGCCGGTGCGCGGGCCCCGGCTGGGCGCTCGTCGGCGACGCGTCGCACTTCAAGGATCCCCTCAGCGCGCACGGCCTGACCGATGCGTTGCGCGACGCGGAGCTCTTGGCGCGGGCTGCGCACGTCGGCTTCGACGACGCGTCGGAGATGGTCGCGGCGATGACACGTTACGAGCGCGAGCGCGACCTTCTGTCCCTGCCGCTGCTCGCCGTGTCCGACACGCTGGCGTCGTATCGCTGGACCATGGAGGAGGTCCGCGTTCACCTCCGCGCCATGAGCGATGCGATGCGCGACGAGGTGCGGATGATGGTGGACTTCGACGAATCCGGTTCGACGGAGTCGGCAGCATGACGCCGGTTGGGCGGCGGAACGGCGGTCGAACGATGACCACGGCAAAGGAGACATCATGACCACTGCACCGGAACGACCGATCATCCCCCCGGTCGGCGCAACCGCCCGACTCCGTCGCCGTGTCTCCGCCCGCGACATCGAGCACTTCACCGCCATGACCGGCGATCGCAATCCCGTTCACTACGACGCCGATCTCGCGGCCGCCAGCCGCTTCGGGGGAATCATCGTCCAAGGCGGGGTCACCACCGGACTGCTCAACGCAGTCGTGGCCGAGGAGCTTCCGGGACCGGGGAGCGTCTTCCTCGAGACCCATTGGCAGTTTCGTGTGCCGGTTCGTCCGGGCGACGAGATCACGGCTGAGGTCGAGGTGCTCGAACGCCGTGACGACAAGCCGATCGCGCGACTGCGCACCACGATCACCAACGGCGATGGCGAGGTCGTGGTCGACGGGGACGCGGTCGTCTGGCGCGATCCGATCGTGGCGCGGGCCTGAACTCGGCGTCGGGTGCTGTTCGGTGACGTTTCTGGGTCAGTCGGCGGTTCGTCCCGCGTCGATGGTGATCACGCTGCCGGTGACCGAGCTGGCCTCATCGGTCATGAGGTGCACGGCCATCGCGGCCACGTCGCCGATGGTGACGAGTCGTCCGAGTGGCACCGACTCGAGGCCTCGCTCGATGTGTCCGGCGATGCCGCGGGTCATCGGTGTGTCCGTGAGTCCAGGAGCGACCACGTTCACACGAATCCCTCGGGGGGCGAGCTCGAGAGCCAGACTGCGCGCCATGGCGTGGACTCCGGCCTTGGCGGCCACGTAGGGCAGCAGGCCCGTGCCGGGACGCAAGGCGAGCGACGAACCACAGGCGAGCAGCAGTCCGCCTTCGGCCCCGAAGTGCGTGAGGGCAGCACGGAACGTGAGCAGGACGCCGGTCAGGTCGACGGCGAGGACGCGATGCCACTCGTCGAGATCGAGCTCGGTGATCGTGGTCCGGTGCGTGAGCGTGCCGGCGTTGGCGAACGCAACCCACAACGGTCCGAGCTCGGCCACCAGATCGGCGACCGCCGCCGTGAGCACTGCGGGGTCGGATACGTCAGCCCGCTTCGCCTCGGCGCGTCGACCCATCGCACGTACCTCGTCGACCAGCACGTCCAGACCATCGAGGTCGAGACCGATGGCAGCGATGTCCGCGCCCTCGCCGGCCGCACGCAACGCCGTCTCCCGCCCGATGCCGCTCTCCGCACCCGTGATGAGCACCACACGACCGGCCAGCCGCGACCGTTGCCCCTCAGTCATCGGTCACGTCGTGGAATGGTGGTCTCGACCAGATCGGGCGTCATCATGGTGACGAGCACGATCGCCTGGTCAGGGAACGACCGACGCGGCCGCTCAGACGAGCACGGCGAGGATCGCTGCGCCGGCGACGCCCAGCCACGAGCCGATGCGTTGGAGCGGCCCGATCAACGAAGCGCCGGCCGACGCGAGCGCGCCCGCCTCGGAGAGCAGGTTGGTCAGTCGGGTCAGGGGTTTGCCGACCTTGTCGGCGTGGGGCGTCGGTTGCGCGAGCTCGTCGTCGGCCTCGTCGATGAGGCCGTTGGCTTCTTGCTGCACCTCGGGCTGGAGGCCGAGACCGGCCAAGACCTCGCGGAGGGTCGCCAGATCGGCGCGCACCTCCTCGGGCGAGCCGGCCACGTACTGCTGACCGCCGTGGACGGTCATGTCGCCGGCCACGTTGGTGTTGACGCCGGTCTGCTGGCCGATGTTGAACGTCACGTTCCGCTGGTCGTCAGCCATGGCGGTGCTACCTCCAGTTCTCGCGTCCGCCGCTTGGCACCGCTCCGGATGATGAGTCCGAAGATGAACAGGGCGATCCCCACCAACGAGATGAGGGCGCCCGCTCCGAACATGGGAATGAACGCGTCCGGGAGGTCGGGCGGCTCGGCGCTCTGCGAGTCGATGGCATCGAAGACCTGCTTCTGGAAGGAGAGGATGGCCACCATGGCGAGGCCGGTTCCGCCGACGTAGAGCAGGACGCCCCAGACCAGGAGCTGCTTCGCCAGGCCGCGCCGGTTGGCGATGAACGCGAGCGAGCTGTCCCGATACTCGATCCACTGCTGGTTGGTGTACTGGTCGCCCGCCACGTTCCAGTTGGTGCCGTGCTGCGAAGGGACGTTGTAGATCACGGATGGAGCGGCCGACTGTGCCACGAACGTCGTGGGCGCCTCGGTGTCGTCAGGTTGCAGTCCGGTGAGCACCAGCTCGGTGTCACCGACACGGATGCGGTCGCCCGGGTGAACCGCCGTCGCACTCACGCGGGCGCCGTTGAGGAACGTGCCATTGGCGGAGCCGCTGTCGGCGAGCGACCAGCCCCCGTCGTCGTGGACGAGCTCGGCGTGATGGCGTGAGACCCGCGGGTCGTCGATCGCGACGTCAGACATGGGATCCCGACCGATCGTCAAGCGGTCGCTCGTCAGCGTCCACTGCCGCGGCGGCGGTCGGTTCGTCTGCTCGAGAACCAGCCGGGTTCGGACAGAGGCCATGCCCGAGCCACCTCCTCTCCCGCCTGTCAACGCCACGGCGATTGTCCTCCTGACAGGTCATCCGGTCAACGGCCGTCGGCGGATGGTCCACCGGACGACGGCACTCGAAGCGCTGGGCGGGGACCCTGAACTCGTGAGCTCGACCGGTCCGTGGGGGCTGACCCACACCGTGTCGTCGACCCGCACGCCGTAGTGCTCCCGGCAGATCCCGCAGTTGCCGATCACGAGTTGGACCCGAACGGTCCAACTTCGTTGGGAGGCTCCGGCCGAGCCTGCCACCAAGATGCACGTGGTGGGCGATAGAGGACTCGAACCTCTGACCTCTGCCGTGTGAAGGCAGCGCTCTAACCAACTGAGCTAATCGCCCGTGATGGGACCGTGGCACTGTAGTCGGTCCCCTGAGGCACGCTCACCTCGCGACTGCACGCGATCACCACCCAAGGCGCGCCTGCCACCGAAACGGTGGTCACCGCGCCCCGCAGGCAGACCGCCCACCGCACGAGGCCGTCCCCGATTCGGGTCAGGCGATCGGGGCGACGGCGTCGATGCCGAGGACCTGCTCGAGCGAGGCGATGGCCCGCATGACGGCCACGTCCGCGTGCTGGGGGCCGATGACCTGCACGCCCACCGGCATGCCGTCGGGGGTGAGCCCGGCACACACGGTGCCGGCCGGGTTGCGGGTCAGGTTGTAGGCGCCCGTGAAGGGCAGGGCGAATTGCGACTCCTGCCCGTTGACCACGCCCTGGTGGCCGACCTCGGCCGTCTGGCCGGCGACGGCCGGGCACAGCAGGAGTGGCGCCCGGTCGAAGAGGGCCATGAGGTCGAGGTTGTGGGTGTGGGCCGAGTCGATGGCCTTGGCGAAGATGACGGCGTCGACGTGATCGCGGGCGTAGTCCATCTGGGCCCGCAGTCCCGGGTCGATCCGCTCCCAGTCGGGCGTGTCCCTGAGGTGCCCCTGGCGCCGCTCGCAGTAGACGCTCCACATGGTGAACCAGTCGGCGAGCGGCTCACCGGTGAAGACGCGCTCGACCTCGATGACCTCGGTGCCCGCGGCGGCCAGCCGGCGGACCGCGGCGTCGCACACCGCGGCGATCTCGTGGTCGACCTCGAAGCCGGGGGCCGGCGCCCAGATCACGCGTGACGGCACCGAGACGTCGTCGAGCGACCCCGACCAGGGTGCGTGGGGCGGCGGCAGCGAGAAGACGTCGGTGGGATCGGGGCCCACGCACACGTCGAGGGCGTAGAGCACGTCGGCGATGCGCCGGGCCATGGGGCCCTTCACCGTGAACAGCCCCGAGCCGGGCGGAGCCGCTCCCCCGTTCGGCACCCGGCCCTGCGAGGTCTTGAGGCCCGACAGCCCGCAGACCGCCGACGGGATGCGGATCGACCCTCCCCCGTCGCTGCCGGTGGCCAGGGGCACCATGCCCGAGGCGATGGCCGCACCCGACCCGCCCGACGATCCGCCGGGCGAGCGGTCGGTGTTCCACGGGTTGCGGGTCGGGCCGAACGCCGGGCTGGCGGTGTCGCCCTGGAAGCCGAACTCGGGTGTGGTCGTCTTGCCCACGACGATGCAGCCGGCCGCCCGGAGTCGAGCGACGAGGGGCGAGTCGGCCTCGGCCACCGGGTCGTCGACGTGCAGGGCCGAGCCGTACGCGGTGGTGAACCCGGCGGCCGGCTCGAGGTCCTTCACCCCGATGGGGATGCCGGCCAGCGGACCGACCGAGTCACCCGACGCCAGCCGGTCGTCGATGGCGACGGCCTCGGCCATGGCCCGCTCACCGTCGAGTGCGGCCCAGGCGTTCAGCCGGGACTCGAGCGCCTCGATGCGCTCGAGGGCGTGACCCACCAGCTCGCGGGCCGACAGGGTGCGGTCCTGGATCTGGTCGGACAGCTCGGCCAGCGACGTGCGACGGAAGTCCATGGCCCGAGACTAGGCACGTGCGATCCGCGGATCAGGGGTAGCGACGCAGCTCGACGACGTTGCCGTCGGGGTCGCGCACGTACAGACCGGTGCCGATCCCGCGGGCACCGAACACCTCGGAGGGACCGGCCACCACGTCGAACTCGCCCGATGCCGCCACCTCGTCGAGATCGACGGCGTCGACCACCAGGCAGACGTGGTCGACGTTGACGCCGCTGCGGTCCCCCTCGAGCAGGTCGATGATGGTGCCCTCGGTGACGCGCAGCGAGACGAACAGCGCCTCACCCGCCTCCCACTCCTCGAGCCGCAGTGGCTCGAGCCCGAGGTGGTCGCGGTACCAGGCGAGCGACCGCCTGGCGTCGGAGACGGTCAGCACGTAGTGGTCGACGCCGGTCACCTTCACCATGGGCGCCGATCGTAGACGGCGAGCGGGCTCAGGTCGGCCGGAGGCAGAGGTTGAGGTGCTGGTCGGTCAGCGAGAGGGTCTCGGTGCCGGTCGGGCAGGGTCGCGGGTAGTCGGTGGTGGCGACGACCTGGCCGGCGTTCGGCTGGGAACACGGCGCCTCGGCCACCGCCGGGCCGGGCAGCACGACCACGCACGACCCGATCTCGAACCCGTTGGTGCGCAGCTCCGGATCGGCCGGGGCCCGCCCCCGGTCCTGGGAGGCGGCGACGGCGGCGACCAGGCCGAGCACGATGAGGACGACGACCACGCCGAGCGCCACCCACCGGCCCGTGTGGCGCCGGGGCGCCAGCACGCCGAAGTCCCGGGAGGGCTCGACGAGCCGGTCGGTCGGCGACGGCACCAGTCCGACCACGGGGGCCGTCCGATCTCGGGGAGCGCCGGCGGCAGCGGTCGCCGAGCTGTCGGTGCCGGGACCGACACGGGGCGGCAGCAGGCCGTCCCGGCGCAGCTCGTCGTCGTAGGCGGCCCGGCTGGCCGGGGACCGCAGCGCCGCCCACGCCGCGTTGCACTCGCGCATCCGCCAGTCGGCCCGGTCGCGCCCGTCCTGGTCGAGATCGCCGCGGCGATCGGGATGCCACGCGAAGGCCTGCCGGGTGTAGGCCCGCTTGACCTCGTCGTGGCTCGCGTCAGGGCTGACGCCGAGGATGTCGTAGTGGGTCGCCGTGGCGGGGACCCCCTGTGCGGGGCCGGTTAGACCGTGGCCCTGCGCCGACGGGTGCCGAGCACGAGCAGGCCACCCACCGCGACCAGGGCCAGGCCGGCCTTGATGTAGCACGCCCGTGTCGCTACCGGTGACCGGCAGCACGGTGCTCGGCGGGGTGGTGGTGGCCACCGCCGTGACGTTCAGCACCGCGGTGAGGTCGAGATCGCCGCACAGGGCGTGGACGGTGTAGGTGCCGGGGCCGATCGAGGGCGGAAGGACGATGTCGGGGAGGTCGAACGAGCCGGTGCCGTCGTCGCTGGCGATGGTGGTGCCGACGACCGTGTCGCCGACGGTGATGGTGACCGTGGAGCCGCGCGGGCACCCGGAGCCCTGCACCTCGATGGTGCCTCCGACCTGGACCGTGGAGGGGTCGACGATGATCCCGGGCTCACCGGGGACGTACTGCGCGTGGGCAGCCGTGGCGAACAGCACCACGAACAACCCGCTGAGCATGAGCATTCGTCGGATCAACGTGACTCCTCCGCCGCTTGGCGACGACGCAACTGGGACTGAGCGACAGTCTGCCTCACCGGGCGCACCATGTCGACCATACCCACTTCATCGGCCACGCTCAGCGAGGTCTGAAGGTCGTCGAGGCAGAGATGTCGTGACCTGGTTGGATCAGGAACGACACCCGTTGGCCGTCGACGTCGGCGTGGAGCACCGAGGCGTCCTGCACCTCCCACCCGTCGGTGGGGTGCACGATGGCCTCGATGCTGTCGGGATTGACCATCGGCTGGACGCCGACCGCCAGCTGGTAGTCGGGGCCGGCGTCGATCGTCCCAGCCAGATCCAGCTGCACGGTGACGGTGCCACCAGGAGGTATCCCGATGTAGCGGCGGTACACGTGATAGCCGAGCTCCCGCTGGGTCTCGAAGCCGGTGTGGGTGCCGTCGACCTGCGAGTCCACCAGGTCGAGCGGGCTGTAGAACGACAGCAGCAGGCGGTTCGTGCCCGGCGGGAGGCCGCGGTCGTTGCTGCCGATGACGGAGTCGGGCAGGCCGGACGCGGGGGCGTCGTTGCGCAGCGTGACGATGGCCTTGGCCGTGGTTCGACCGCTGCCGGGGTCGTAGGTCGACTCGTAGCGGACGGTGCGATGCAGGAAGACGTCGATCTTGTTGTTCGCCGAGTTCTGGCTCGTGACGGCGAAGAAGTCACGATCGGGTGACGCCGCCGGGAACTCACCGGACGCGCCGAGCTGCTGCAGGAAGGCCTGCTCCTCCGGGCGGGTCGCGCTGAACATGAGGTGCTGGTCCTGAACCGCCGGACCGAGGATCGACCCGATGCGCTCGGGCCCGGGGATGTCCCCGCTCGTCAGCTTCTCGAACGTCTTGCGTGACGCCTGGTCGAGGAAGTCGGCCCGCCCGGCCCGCGTGTCGAACTCGACGTACTGGCGGCGGACGAGGATGTCGGCGGCGTTGTCCGGGGTGAGGGTCTCGGGGCTGCCCTCGATCTGGATCGGGCCGGTGAAGTTGAGCAGGGCGGCCAGCCCGTACGGGTCGACGACGATGACCCCGTCGATGGGTTCGCCGCCCATCTGGGGATAGAGCTGGCCGATGACCTCGGCGACGCTGGGAAGGTCGGGCGACACCGTGACGTCCTGCAGGTGGGTGCCCGGTTTGAAGCGCCCGTAGTTCTCGGCGTAGTCGGCGGGCTCGGTCACGATCCGCTGCTCGCCGCCCGGAGCGTCGTTGAGCTCGGCGACCCGCCCCGACTTGCTGAGCGTGAGCTTGCCGTCCTCGGCGGTGAGCTCCGCCCAGTTGCCCATGAACCCGTCGAGGCCGCGTGACTCCGCTTCGGTGGTGAAGGCCACGAAGTAGTGTCGGGGGCCGTCGCCGCCCAGCATCCCGGGCGCGACCGCGGCGCCGGCCGAGGCCAGGTCGGCCTGGGGCACGATCCGGTCGACCTCGTCGGACACCTTGGCCAGCTGGTCGGCCACCGGGCCGACCAGCCACGGCGACGACGACGTCCCGGAACCGGTCGGCCGCGGTGTCGAGCGAGCCGGCGGTGTCGGCCAGCGGCTGCTGCAACGCCCGGAGGCGGGCGATGTCGACCTGGCCGTCCTCGTAGCGGAGCCGGCGGTAGTCCGCCTTGGAGGCCGCGGTCGACCCGGCCGACGCGATGGCCCGGCCCTGCCCGGTGAGCACGGTCATGGCCTCGGCCTGCTGGGCGACCAGGGGCACCAGCCGGGCCGGCGCCACCCACCAGGCGGACAGCTTGTCGTGGGCCGACCCGAGGGCGTCGGCCGCGTCGGAGAGCTCGACCGCAGCCGCGGGGCCTTGGCCCCCGCGCAGCGACTCGAGGCCGCTCTCGGCCCCGGCCGACCCGGCCCGGAGGTCCCCCCACGACAGGAACACGGCCAGGGCGAACAGCAGCGATCCGCCCAGAGCGACCAGGAACACGACCATCGCCACCTGCTGCATGCGCTCGCGCGAGCGGCGCGAGGCGACGCGGTACCCGGACACCAGAACGGGGAGGACCGCCGCCCACACGCACAGGGCCGACAGGCCGGTGAAGCCGAAGGTGTCGGCGCGCAGCAGGGCCGGGACCGCGAACAGGGCCACGACGGCGCCGAGGTACCTCCGGCGGTCGACCACCGTCGCGATCAGGGCGACGGCGAGGGCGACCAGGGCCGACACCATCCAGATGCCGCCCGGGTTGAGCACGGCCGCCGCGCCGGCCAGCACGATCCAGGTGGAGCGGCGGGACCGCCCGGCCGCGAGCGTGACGACGACCGCGAAGCCGAAGCGCAGCAGCACGTCGGGCAGGCCGACGCCGGTGGGGTGCACCGACGATCCGACCGAGGCGATGCCGGTCAGCACCGCCATGGCCCACACGAACCGTCGCTCGAGCCTCGCCGCGCGCCGCATCGGGGGCGGTGGCAGGGCCCGTTCGCTGTTGGGCGCGGCGGCGCCGGGCCACAGCGTGCGCCATCGGGGCGGTCGAGCGGTCGAGCTGGTGCGGCGGCGGCGGCGGACCGCGGTGTCGGTGGCGGCACCGGGGGACGAGGCGCCCGCGGGCGGCGGCGGGAGGTCGGCGAGCGGCGGTGCCAGCAGGACCTCGTCGAGATCGGGGGTCCGAGCCGGCGGCGTCGGGCGCCTCCGACGACGGGAGCCGACGTCGGCCAGCAACGCGTCGAGCGCGGACACGTCGAGGTCGCCCTCCGACGCCGGTCGACCGTCCGGCTCGTCGGGAAGGTCTCCCGACCCAGTGTTCGATGTGTCCATGGGTGGTGGCTGGCCGTCCTCGCCGGGACGGTTCGGGTGGTGCCCGAGCGCGCCGGACGTGGGTGGAGGGATGCCTCAGACAGTAGTGCCGCGACCCCCTCGCGAGGCTGGCACCCCAGGTCAGAGGATCATTCTTCGCTCAAGGCGGCTGGGGTACGCTGCCGACAAGATCGCAAGGGACACGCCGAGCCACCCGGCCCTGGTGCAAACCTCGCTCGTCACCATCGAGGACGCCCGTCGCTCATGCAGGGACCCGAACCAACTCCCGCGCCCAGCCTGTTCGCTCGAGTCGGGCGGGTTCTCGAGCGGTATCGCCTCCCCATCCAACTCGCCGTCGACCTGTTGTCCTGGTGCATCGGCCTCTACCTGGCCATGGTGCTGCGGTTCGAGAGCTTCACGCCCGCGGGGTGGAACCGCTTCGATCTCGGGGGCCTGCTGGCCGCCATGGCGGCGGCCGCCGCGCTGCAGACCGTGTCGGGCCTGGCCCTCGGCCTCTATCTCGGCCGCTGGCGGTTCGGCACGCTCGACGAGGTCTCGCACCTCGTGGCGTCGGTGGCCATCACCGCGGGTGGAGTCGCCCTGCTCGACCAGCTCAGCGACCGCCTGCTCGTGCCGTCGAGCGTCCCGCTGGCGGGCGGGCTGCTGGCCCTGGCCTTCATGGCCGGCGCCCGCTACGGCTGGCGACTCGTGCTCGAGCGCAGCATGCGGCCGAGTGGCGACGGCGCCCGGCGCGTCCTGATCTACGGCGCCGGCGAGGGCGGCATGCAGACCATCACGGCCATGCTCCGCAACCCCCGCAGCCCCTACCTGCCGGTCGCCATCCTCGACGACGACCCGGCCAAGCGGAACCTGCGGATCATGGGGCTCCGGGTCATCGGGGGGCGCACCGCGCTGGCCACCGCGGCCACCGACCACGACGCCGACACGGTGGTCATCGCCATCCCAGGAGCGAGCTCCGAGCTGCTCCGCGAGCTGTGCGACGAGGCCACCGCCGCCGGTCTCCAGATCCTGGTGCTGCCCCCCATCACCGAGCTGTTCGGCGGCGCCATCGGGGTCGGGGACATCCGCCCCCTCACCGACGCCGACCTCCTCGGTCGCCACGTCATCGACACCGACGTCCCGGCCATCGCCGGCTACCTCACCGGGCGGCGGGTGCTGGTCACCGGCGCCGGTGGCTCGATCGGCAGCGAGCTGTGCCACCAGCTGGTGCGCTTCGCCCCATCGGAGCTGGTCATGCTCGACCGGGACGAGTCGGCCCTGCACAGCCTGCAGCTCCGGCTCGAGGGCCGGGCCATGCTCGACGACCGCAACCTGGTCGTGGCCGACGTCCGCGACGCCGACCGGATGGTGCAGGTCTTCACCGAGCACCGACCCGAGGTCGTGTTCCACGCCGCCGCGCTCGAAGCACCTCCCGCTGCTGGAGATGCACCCGGGCGAGGCGGTCAAGACCAACGTGTGGGGCACCCAGCACGTGCTCCACGCCGCCAGCCGGGCCGGGGTCGACCGGTTCGTGAACATCTCCACCGACAAGGCCGCCGACCCGGTCAGCGTGCTCGGCTACAGCAAGCGCATCGCCGAGCGCCTGACGGCCGGCACCGCCGGCGAGAGCGTCGGCACCTACCTGAGCGTGCGCTTCGGCAACGTGCTGGGCAGCCGGGGCAGCGTGCTCACCGCCTTCCACGCCCAGATCGAGGGCGGCGGGCCCGTCACCGTCACCGACGCCGACGTGACGCGCTACTTCATGACGGTGCAGGAGGCGGTGCAGCTCGTGATCCAGGCCGGCGCGGTCGGGCGCGACGGCGAGGCGCTCGTGCTCGACATGGGCGAGCCGGTGCGCATCGCCGACGTGGCCCGCCGGCTGGCCGCCGAGGCCCCGCGCTCGGTCGAGATCGTCTACACCGGCCTGCGGCCGGGCGAGAAGCTGCACGAGGTGCTGCTCGGCGCGGACGAGGACGACCACCGGCCGGCCCACCCGCTCATCTCCCACGTCCGGGTCCCGCCGCTGCAGGTGGAGCAGCTGGCCGCGTTCTCGATCCACGGCAGCGACGACGACGACACCGCCGCCGCGCTCCGCCGGCTGGCCACGACCACGGCCCGACCGGTGAGCCGCAGCGTCAACGATCCCACCACCTGAGCGGGTGGACACTCGCGCCCTGCGGGTGCTCTGGCTGACCAAGGGCCTCGGGCCGGGAGGAGCCGAGCGGCTGCTCGCGACCCACGCCGCGGTCACCGACCCCGACCGCGTCACGTACGAGGCCGCCTACCTGCTGCCCCACAAGCGACACCTGGTGCCCGAGCTCGAGGCCCTCGGTGTCACCACCCACGACCTGGCCTCGCCCCGCGACGTCGACCCGAGGTGGCTCCGGCGGCTGGGGCGGCTGCTCGACGAGGGCTCGTTCGACGTGGTGCACGCCCACTCACCCGTCCCGGCCGCCCAGGCCCGGCTGCTCGTGCGGTCGATCCCCCGCTCACGTCGCCCGGCCTTCGTCTACACCGAGCACAACCGCTGGCCCTCGCACAGCCCGGCCACCCGCGCCGCCAACGCGGCCACGTTCGGGCTCAACGACGCGGTGATCACCGTGTCCGACGAGGTCCGCCGGTCGCTGTGGTCCCGCCACCAGGCGACCGCCCGCACGATCGTGCACGGCATCGATGTCGACGCGGTCGCGTCGTGGCGGGCCGATCGCGACGCGGTCCGCTCCGAGCTGGGGATCGCACCGGATCAGCTCCTGGTGGTGACGGTCGCCAACTTCCGGGCCCCCAAGGGCTATCCGGACCTGCTCGAGGCGGCGGGCCGGGTGGCGTCGCGGCGGCCCGAGGTGCGCTTCGTGATCGTGGGCCAGGGACCGCTCGAGGACGAGCTGCGGGCCGAGCACGCCCGGCGGGGGCTCGGTGGGGTGGTCGAGATCGTCGGCTATCGGGCTGACGCCCCGCGCCTCACCGCGGCGGCCGACCTGTTCGCCCTGGCGTCGCACCACGAGGGCATCCCGGTCGCGGTCATGGAGGCGCTGGCCGCGGGCGTGCCGGTGGTGGCCACGCGGGTCGGCGGGCTGGCCGAGGCCGTCGACGACGACGTCTCGGGACGGCTCGTCCCGGTGCGCCGCCCCGACCTGCTGGCCGACGCGATCGTCGGGCTGGCCGCCGACGCCAACGCCCGCGGGCGCCTCTCGGCCGGCGCGTCGGCGGCCGCATCACGGTTCTCGGCCACCCGTTCCGCCGCCGAGATCGAGGCGGTCTACGACCGGGCCCTCGTGGCCACCCTCGATCCCCACGTCGGGCGCCGCGGGCGCCGACGCTAGCGCCGGGTCACGGACCCCGCGGACCCCGTCAGGTCCAGCGGGCGGGCACCCCGCTGGCGGTCACGCCCTTGGGCACGTCGTGCACCACCACGGCACCGGCGCCGATCACGGCCCACGGCCCGATGGTGCGCCCCGGGGTCACGATCGCCCCCGTGCCGAGGAAGGCGCCCTCGCCCACGGTGACCGAGCCGTTGACCAGCACGCCGGGGCTCAGCGTGGTGTGATCGCCGATCACCGAGTCGTGCGACACCACCGCGGCCACGTTCACCTGCACGTGCCGGCCGATCGTGACGTTCGTCGTCACGTGGGCGCCGGCGGCCAGCACCACGCCATCGCCGAGGCGCACGTCGGCCCCCACGGTCGCGGCCGGGTGCACCAGCGCGGGGGCGGCCTCGAACCCGGCCGCGGCGCTGCGCCGGGCCAACGTGAGTCGGCTCGCCGGATCGCCCACCGCGACGACCACGACGGCACTGCTCGGCACGTCCGGGAGGTGGCCGTCGACGAGCTGGTCGAGCGACCCCAGGCAGGTGGCCCCCCGGCGGGCCAGGAGCTCGCGGTCGGCGTGGTCGGCGATGACACCGACGAGGTCGAACCGCGGCGCCACGTCGTTGATCGCCTCGACCACGTCGAGCACCTCACGTCCGTGGCCGCCGGCCCCGATGATCAGCAGTGGCTGCACCGCGGCACGGTACCCCGTCGTCGGTTTCGACCCCCCGCTCGTGCTCAGGGCGCGCCGTCCGCGTCGTGGGCTCGTGGTCGGTCGTCCGGTTCGGCCGGTTCGGCCGGGGCCCGGCTCGACGACGGGGGCTCCGACGCGAGGGGGTCGTCGTGCTGGTGGCCCTCGACGCCGGAGCCGGTGAGCAGCACGCCGACGGTGGACGCGAGGATGCGCAGGTCGAGCGAGGGCGACTGGTGCTCGACGTACTCGAGGTCGAACTCGATGCGCTCGGGCCACGTGAGCTCGTTGCGGCCGTTGACCTGGGCCAGGCCGGTGAGGCCGGGACGGACGGTCAGGCGGTTGCGCTGGCGATGGTCGTAGCGCTCGACCTGGTAGGCCAGCGTCGGCCTGGGGCCCACCACGCTCATCTCCCCCCGCGCCACGTTGATCAGGTTGGGCAGCTCGTCGAGCGAGGTCCGGCGCAGCAGCCGACCCACCGGGGTGATGCGGTCGGCGTCGGGGAAGACGGGGTTGACGCCCTCGCGCATCGAGCGGAACTTGAGCATCTCGAACGGCACGCCGCCCATCCCGACGCGCTCCTGGCGGAACAGGATGGGCCCCGACGACGTCAGCCGGACAGCCAGGGCGCAGACCGCCCCGAGCACCGCCGCCGGCAGGGCCACCAGCGCGAGCAGCACCACGTCGATCGCCCGCTTGCCCCGGTACGGACCGCTCCTGACCACGCCGACCGTCATCCTGCGGGCGGGTCCGGGTACGACCCGGTGCGACGGAGCCAGTCGATCGTGGCCTGCAGCCCGGTGGCCAGGTCGACCGGCTCGAGGCCCTCGAACAGGGACCGCAGCCGCGAGTCGTCGGCCTGCGAGTGGCGCACGTCGCCGGCGCGGGCTTCGACGTGGTCGACCTCCACCGGGTGCCCGAGCAGCTCCTCGAGCAGGGCGATCACGGTGAGCAGGTCGGTGCGCGTGCCGAACGCCAGGTTCACCGGCGTTGGCGACGTGACGGTGTCGACGACGGCCCGTGTGAGCACGGCGACGACGGTGCCCACGTAGGTGAAGTCGCGGCTCTGGCGGCCGTCGCCGTGCACCGTGAGCGGGCGGCCGGCGAGGGCGGCGTCGACGAACGCCGGCACGACGGCGGCGTAGGCGTGGCCCGGAGCCTGCAGCGGCCCGAAGACGTTGAAGAAGCGGAAGGCCAGGGTGGGCAGGTCGAAGGACTGCTGGTAGGCCACGACGTAGCCCTCGGTGGCCAGCTTGCTGGCCGCGTAGGGGCTCATCGGGACCGTGGCGAGGTCCTCGTGCTTGGGGATGGTGGGGTTGGCGCCGTACACCGACGACGACGAGGCCGCGATGACGTGCGGCCCCCCCGCCCGGCGGGCCGCCTCGAGCACCTCGAGCGTGCCCGTGGCGTTGACGCGGTGGCTGGCCATCGGGTCGGCGATCGAGCGGGGCACCGACGGCCGCGCCGCCAGGTGCACCACGGCCGAGGCGCCGGCGAACGTGTCGTCGAGCACGTCACGGTCGAGGATGCTGCCTTCGACGAGCGTGGCATCGACGCCGACGAGGTTGCCGCGGTGGCCCGTGGAGAGGTCGTCGAGGGCCACGACCTCGGTGACCCGCTCGGTCGTCGGCCAGGGCCCGGCAGAGGTTCGCCCCGATGAAGCCCGCTCCCCCGGTGACGACGACCTTCATCGAGCTCCTCATGGTCCGGGTGCCAGTCCAGGTCACCGCGACGACGTCGCTCCGGACGCGGGTGCGTCCTCGGCGGCGCGACCCTACCGGTTGCCCGGGACCCGGTGAACGGCCGTGTACGGTGCGGGCGATGCCCTCTCCCCCGGAGCCGACGCCCGCTGCCGCGCCCGCCTCCGGACGACCGACCTCGACGTGAGCCGGATCTACCTCTCACCCCCTGATGTCGGCCCGGCCGAGCGCGAGGCGCTGCTGACCGCGTTCGACGGCGGGTGGATCGCCCCCGTCGGGCCCGAGGTCGACGCGTTCGAGCGCGAGGTCGCCGCCATCACCGGTACCCGCCACGCCGCGGCGCTGTCGAGCGGCACCGCGGCCCTGCACCTCGCCCTGCTTGCCTCCGGTGTCGGCCCGGGTGACGAGGTGCTGGTGCCGACCCTCACGTTCGTGGCCACCGCCTCCCCGGTGGTGCACATCGGCGCCGAGCCGACGTTCATCGACTGCGAGCCGGGCAGCTGGAACATCGACCCGAGCCTCGTCGCCGACCTCCTCGACGAGCGGGCCCAGCAGGGCCGACTGCCGGCGGCGGTGATCGCGGTCGACCTCTACGGGCAGTGCGCCGACGCCGACGCGCTGGCCGAGGCGTGCCGGCCGCACGGCGTCGCCCTCATCGAGGACGCGGCCGAGGCCCTGGGGGCGACCTACCACGGCCGACCGGCCGGCTCGCTGGCGCCCGTCGGGGTGATCTCGTTCAACGGCAACAAGATCATCACCACCAGCGGGGGCGGCATGCTCGTGTCCGACGACGAGGCGATGGTCGCCCGGGCCCGCCACCTGGCCACCCAGGCCCGCGAGCCGGCGCCGCACTACGAGCACACCGAGATCGGCTTCAACTACCGCATGAGCAACCTGCTGGCGGCGCTGGGCCGGGCGCAGCTGCGCTCGCTGCCCGAACGCATCGCCCGCCGCCGGGCCATCAAGGCCCGCTACCGCGCCGCCCTCGAGGACGGCCACGGCATCACCTTCATGCCCGACGACGCCGAGCGGCGAGCCGACCAACTGGTTGACCGTCGCCCAGATCGACCCCTACCGGTTCGGCGCCACGGCCGACGACATCCGCCTGGCGCTCGAGGCCGAGGACATCGAATCCCGGCCGGCGTGGAAGCCCCTGCACTGCCAGCCCGTGTTCGCGGACCGACCCGCCGTCGGTGGCACGGTGGCCGAGCGGATCTTCGAGCGCGGCCTGTGCCTGCCGAGCGGCAGCTCGCTCACCGATGCCGAGGTCGACCGGGTGGTCGAGCTCGTGCGCGCCGTCCCCCGCCACTGATCCTGCGCCTCACGTCGGCAGGTGTCAGGTGTCAGGTGCGGGCGCCGGCGTAGCGGACGCGGTTCACGGTTCGGCGGAGGTCGTCCTCGAACGACATGCCGCCGAGGGCCTTGCGGCGGAACCACCGCTCGCCGTCCTCGACCTGGATGGGCGTGCGGGCCAGGAGCCACGGATCGGTGGCACCGAACCGGTTGACCCGGGTGCCGGCCAGGGCCGCAGACCGGAAGCGGCTGCGGACGGCGAGGTCGGCGGCCGGGCTCGGCGGCAGGGCCTTGGGGTAGGCGAAGTGGGCGGGCGGCCGACCGAGGTGCTCGCCGATGAGGGCCATCGAGCGGTCGAGCTCGTCGGCGATCTGGTCCTCATGCAGCCGATCGAGCAGGGCATGGGTGTGGGTGTGGGATCCGATCTGCCAGCGACCGGTCGAGGCCATGTCGCCGAGGGCGCCCCACGACAGCGCGACGCCGTCGTCGGGGAAGGGTCGCGACCGGTCGACGAAGTCGGTGGCGACATAGAGGGTCGCCGGCACCCCGTGGCGTTCGAGCACGGGGGTGGCGAGCTCGGCCAGGTCGGCGGTGCCGTCGTCGAACGTGATCACGACCGGATCGGGCTGCAGGGTCGCCGCCGGCGCGAGCCCGGTGAGCATGTCGACGGCGTGGTCGAGGGTCACCACCCGACCCGAGTCGGCCAGCTCGGCCATCTGGTCGTCGAACTGGGCGACCGGCAGGTCGACGGACTGCGCGGTACGGCGTCCGACGCGGTGGTAGATCAGCACGACGATGCCGTGGTGGCGGGGACGGACGACGTCGGCCGCCTCCGCCGCCACCTTGACCGCCCGCCGCCGCCACGACGTCGAGACGGCGTGCACCGGCTCGTCTGTCGGCTCCGGGGGCTCGGACATCCCGTCGAACCTACCGGCTCGCGTCCGGGCCGGGCCGGGACCCCGAGGCCGCGTCGGCCACCGAGCCCAGCAGGTCGCTCCACGCATCGGCGACGACGTCGAGGCTGAACCGCTCGAGGGCACGGGCCCGACCCGCGGCTCCGAGCTCGTCCGCGTCGCGGAGGGCTCGCTCGATGGCGCGGGCCAGACGGAACGGCGTGGGGTCGTCGAGCACCACACCGGTCTCGCCGTCGACGACGACCTCGGGGATGCCGCCGACCTGCGAGGCCACGACCGGCAACCCGGCCAGCGCGGCCTCGATGGCCACGGCCGGGATGCCCTCGGTGAGGCTGGGCAGCACCAGCAGGTCGGCCGCTGCCAGCACCTCGGCCGGACGGGCCACCGGCCCGAGCAGGTGGACCCGGCCCGGCGCCATCTGTCGAGCCCGCTCGGCGCACTCGGCGGCCAGCTCACCGCCGCCGGCGACGAGCAGTTGGGCGTCGGTCAGCGAGGCCATCGCCTCGATGGCGGCCACGGGGTTCTTCTCGGGGCTGAGGGCGCCGAGCAGCAGGATGACGGGGCGGTCCGGGTCGAGGCCCGGCACGCTCCCGGCCGCGAGGTTCGATCGGACCTCGGCCCGGTGCGCCGGCCCGACGGGCGCGAACGCGTCGGCCGGCACCCCGGTGGGGATCACGTGGATGCGGCGTCGGTCGACGCCGTAGCGGGTGGCGATGACGTCGGCCGCGCCGGGCCAGAGCGCCACCACCGCGTGCGCCCGCCGCAGGGCCGCGCCGACGCGGGCCCGCCGGGCCCGGCTCGACCCCCAGAACGACGGATCGCCGATGCTGCGGTAGACGAACGGTGCCACACCGGCCGGGCCCCGGCGGGCCGACGCGGTGGCGATGGCGCCGAACGGCAGGGTGCTCGACCCGTGCCCCACCACCACGCCGGCGGCCCGGCTCCGGTCGCGCAACCTCCGCAGGGCCGACGGATCGCGCCGGCGGCGGCCGAGCACGTCGATGTCGAGCGTCGCCGAGCCCGAACCAGGCCACAGGGCCACGGTCTCGACCGGCCACCGACGATCGCCCAGGGCATCGCCCAGCTGGGTCGCGAAGACCTCGGCCCCCCGCCGGGCCGTGCTGGTCACCACCTGCAGCACGGGCACCCGGTCACGATCCGGCGACTCACCCACGGTCGAGCAGCTCGGCGTAGAGGGCCAGCGTGATGTCGATCACCCGCTGCTGATCGAACTCGACCACGGCGCGGCGGGCGGCGGCGTCGCCCATCGCCCGCCGGCGGGCCGGATCGGCCGCCAGTCCCGCGACGGTGGCGGCCAGCAGGCCGGCGTCCCGGGGGCGCACGAGGCGACCGGTCACGCCGTCCTCGACGACCTGCCGGCACCCGCGGATCGCGGTGGCCACCACCGGCACGCCCATGGCCGACGCCTCCATCGCCGCTCGGGGGAAACCCTCGCGGTGCGAGGCCAGCACGAACAGGTCCATGCCCGGGTAGAGCCGCTCGACGTCGTCGCGCTCGCCCAGCACCGAGACCCCGCGCCGGCGCGCCCGGTCCAGCTCGGCCTCGCCGACCGCGTCGGCCTTGGCGTCGTCGGTGGGACCGATCAGGGCCCAGTGGACGTCCGGGGCGCTGACCGACGTCACCGCGGCCGCGGCCAGCACCTCGGCGATGCCCTTCTCGGCGACCAGTCGCCCGACCACCCCCACGACCACGTCTCCGGGCGTCGCGCCCATCTCGGAGCGGGCCCAGGCGCGCTCGTCGGGGCCGAACCGGTCGGGGTCGAAGCGGGCGAGATCGATGCCGTTGCCCAGCAGCCGCAGGCGGTCCCGGGGGACCCGCAGCCGGGCGAGCTGGTCGATGTCCTCGGGGTTCTGCACCAGCTCCGCATCGGAGCACGCCGCCGCGGTGCGCTCGAGGGCGTAGACCACCGCCCGCTTGATCAGGCGATCGCCGGGCAGGGCGTAGAGCCCGTGGACCGTGTTCACCACGATCGGCACCCCCACCGAGCGGGCCGCGACCCGTCCGTACCAGCCCGGCTTGGGGTTGTGGGTGTGCACGATGTCGGGCCGGAGGCCGCGGAGCACCCGGCGCAGCTCGAGGAACGCCAGCAGGTCCCGATGCGGCGCCATCGACCGGGTCGCGTGCTGCAGCGGGACGTGGCGGATGCCGGCCGCCTCGAGCTCGGCGACGTAGGGCCCCGGGGCCGAGACCCCCACGACGTCGTAGCCGGCATCGGCGAAGGCCCGGAGCTGCGGGCCGAGCAGCCAGGCCAGGCTCATGTCGGTGGTCGTGACGTGCACGACCCGCGGCCGGTCTGGTCGTCGGGGCTCCATCACGCGTGGCGACCTTACCGGGGCGGCCGGCGCGGCCCGGACATCGACAGCGCGCCTGGTGGCCTCCGACATACTGGCTCGATGCCCACGCCGGAGCGGTCGACCGATGTCGAGGTGCGGCGGGCCACCGACGACGACCTCCCGGCCGTGCTCGAGCTGGCCCAGGCCGCGCTCCGCTGGCGGGCCGACGACCCGAACGACGCCTTCTTCCGCTGGAAGCACCTCGAGAACCCGGCGGGGCGCTCCCCCATGTGGGTGGCGGTCGACGGCGATCGGATCGTCGGCTTCCGGGTGTTCCTCCGCTGGCGCTTCGTCGACGGCGCCGGGCGCTCCCGCTCGGCCGTGCGCGCCGTCGACACCGCCACCCACCCCGATCACCAGGGTCGCGGGCATCTTCCGCCGGCTCACCCTCGGCGCGATCGACGAGCTGCGCGCCGACGGCGTCGACTTCGTCTTCAACACGCCGAACGACCAGAGCCGCCCCGGCTACCTGAAGATGGGCTGGCAGGTCGTCGGCCGGGTCCCGATCGCGGTGCGCCCTCGCTCACCGGCCGCGGCCTACCGGATGGCCCGGGCCCGCACCGCGGCCGGCAAGTGGTCGAGGCCGACGACCGCCGGCCTCGCCGCCACCGAGGCCCTCGCCGACGACGCCGCGCTCGACGCGCTGCTCGGCTCGCTCGGGCACCCGGAAGGCCTGGCCACCGATCGCACCGTCGAACACCTGCGCTGGCGCTACCGCTTCGCTCCCCTGGCCTACCGGGCCGTGGTCGCTCCCGGCGGTCCGGCCGACGGTCTGGCCGTGTTCCGGGTGCGCGACCGGGGCGCGGCGACCGAAGCCGTGATCTGCGAGGTGCTCGTCCCGGGGGGCGACCGCCGCCTCGGCGGCCGGCTCGTCCGCGACGTCGCCCGCTCGACGGCCGCCGACTACGTCATCGGCACGACGCGCACCTGCCTGCCGCGCGCCGCCCTGCCGGTGCCCATGGTCGGCCAGGGCCCGATCCTCACCTGGCGCGCCGTCGACCCCGCCCAGACGATGCCGACGCTGTCGCAGTGGAACCTGACCATGGGCGACGTGGAACTGTTCTGATGGGGCCGTCCGGCGGGCCGGGCAGCACAGCTACCGCAGCAGCTACCTGAGCTGCGAGAGGCGGACGGCCTCGCTGAAGAACTCGTTGGACTCGCGCAGGGCCTCGGAGGCACCGAAGGCCTGGATCTCGCCGTCCTTCAGCACCATGATCCGGTCGCACGAGTTCAGGGTCGACAACCGGTGGGCGATGATGAACATCGTCGACGTGCCCTTGAGCCCCTCGAGCGTCTCCTGCACGAGCGACTCCGACTTCATGTCGAGTGCGCTGGTGGGCTCGTCGAGGATCAACACGTCGGGGTTCTCGGCCAGGGCCCGGGCCAGCACGATGCGCTGGCGCTGACCGCCGCTGACGGCCGCCGCCCCGCTCGCCGACCTCGGTGTCGTAGCCCCGGGGCCAGCTCATGATGTCGTCGTGCAGCTGGGCCAGCCGGGCCGCCCGCTCGACGGCTTCGTCGGACAGTCGTCGCGGAAGAAGCGGATGTTGTCGGCCACCGACCCGCGGAACAGGCGCGGTTCCTGCGGCACGAACGCGATCCGGCGGTACCACGACTGGAGGGCGATGGCGCTCACGTCGATGCCGTCGACCGTGAACGAGCCGTCGACCGGGTTGCGCAGACGCAGCAGCAGCTGCACCAGCGTCGACTTGCCGCTCCCCGACGGGCCCGACGATGCCGACCGCCTCCCCCGGCGCCACGTCGAACGACACGCCCTTGAGCACCGGTTCGCCGGCCCGGTAGGAGAACCAGACGTCGTCGAAGCACAGGCGACCGATGTGGTCGACGGTGAGAGCCGCCGCCGAGGTCGAACGACGCCTCGTAGAGCGCCTGGCGCTCCTGGAGCTCCTCGAGATAGGGACCGGTCTCGACCAGGCTGTGGTAGTTCGACTGCATCTGCTGGCTGTAGGAGAGGGCCCGCACCAGGATCAGCACGACGGCACCCAGGTCGGCCACCCCGCTGCTGCCGGCCAGGTAGACGCCGCCCATGCCCACCAGCACCAGGGCGATGGCGATGTTCTGGTAGAGCGTCGGCATGATCTGGCCCAGCAGCCGGGTCTTCATGGTGAGATCGGACGACTTCTGGATGCGGGCGTCGACCCGGTCGATCAGGCGCTCGCCCACGTCGAACGTGCGCACCTCCTGGGCCAGGGTCACGCTCTCGGCCACCGAGCCGACGAAGTCGATGTTGGCCGCGTTGCTCGCCTTCGAGCGCCGGCGGGCCGCCCGGGTGATGGGCCGCAGGACGAAGAACAAGATGACCACGCCCAGCACGATCAGCGCCGACGCCAGCCGGTTGACCAGGAACGACGACACCATGAGGGCGAGGAAGTTGAAGCCGGCCACCGTGCGTGTTGGCGAGGGTCAGCGTCGCCGCCGAGACCCGGCCCACGTGGGTGCTCATGATCTCCTGCAGGTGACCGTCCCGCTCGACGCTCTGCACCGGCCACGACGCCCGCACGAAGTCGCTGAACGTGCGCTTGCGGGCCGCGGTGAGGGCCTCGACGCTGAGGCGGGACGTGAGCCACGAGTTGACCGAGTTGAAGGCCAGCCGCACGACCAGGAGGCCGAACGCCAGGGCGAACAGCTGGCCGACCGTCAGCGTGACCGATCCGAGCGGGCCCGAGGTGCGACCGAGACGGAGTCGTCGCCGCTGGCCAGGGCCACCGCGATGCGCACGATGATGACCATGACCGCGGCCTCGACGAAGCCCCCGACGACCGCCGTCGCACCGAGGGCCACGATGCCCCGGGTCGAGTCGCCGAGGAACGGCCGCAGCTTGCGCCACGCCTCGCGGGGCGATCGTCGGAGCGTCGAGGTGCTGGTTCGGGAAGGGGTCATGTGGTCACGTCGGGGCCAGGAGCTTCGGGGGGCCGGACGTCGAGGAGGGCGTCCCGGGGTTGAACAGGGTGCCTCCAGCCGCACCTGAGACCGCGGCCATCTTGGCAGACCACGGGCCCGACCGCGGTCCATCCCGGGCCGAGTCGATCCGGGGCCTCAGGCCAGCGCCCGGTCGGTAGAACGCGACCATCGCATCGGCCACCGCGTCGAGGGTGAAGCCCTCGTCGAACTGCTGCGAGGCGACCCGCGCCCGCCGGGTCGTCTCGGCCGTCGGGCTGGTGCAGCGTGGCCAGCACCGCCTCGGCCAGCGCGGCCGGGTCGTCGGGCGGCACCAAGCGGGCCCACGAGCCGGCCAGGTCGGGGATCGGGCCCACGGCGCTGGCCACGACGGGCGCTCCGAGGGCCATGGCCTCCACCAGGATGCTGCCCAGCCCCTCCCAGCGCGACGGCACCACGAAGGCGTCGGCCGCGCAGAGCAGGTCGGGCACGTCGTCACGCGGGCCGATCAGCTCGATCGCTGCCTCCGGGCCCTGCTCGGCGACGAGGCGCTCGAGCGAGCCGGTCTGGTTGCCCCGGCGGCCCCCGATCAGCAGGCGCGGCGCCGGGCTCGGCCCGACGGATCGCCGGCCAGGCCCGCACGAGCACGTCGAGGCCCTTCTGGTACTCGTGGCGGGCCGCGGCCACGACCAGCGGGCCGTCGTCGACGCCGAGCGCGCTGCCGCACCGACGCCCGCCGCTCGGGCCCCGGTCGGCCGAGCCGGGCCGCGTCACGCCCCCTGGGTACCACGTCGATGTGATCGGGCCGGATGCCCAGCCGCGCGCCCATGACCGTGGCGACGTGGGGCGACAGCGCGTGGAACCGCCGGGCCAACCGGGCGGTGCCCCGGTCCGCGGCGCGGGCGAGCTCGAGCTTCCACGACTTCGAGCGCGGGGTTGGCCCGCTGCTCGGGCCCGTAGGCCACGTTCACCAGGCTCGACACCACCGGCGCCCCACCCAATCGACCGCCGATGCGACCGACCAGATCCGCGTCGAACAACGTGGTGTGCACCAGATCGGGGCGCCGCGAGCGCACCAGCCCCCTGACCTCGAGCGCCGCCCTCGGCAGGGCTCGCGGGGCCAGGGCCAGCACGGTCGCGCCACCCGCCTCGACCTCGTGGGCCAACCCGTTCCGGCCGGTGAAGGTGACCACGTCGAGCTGCACGCCCCGGCGTCGGTAGGGATCGGCCATGGCGGCGACCGCCTGCTCGGCGCCGCCACTGCCGTCAAGTCCAGGAATGAGGTAGAGAATGTGCACGCATCCCATGGATACCACCTCTTCCTCGGCGCCTGACCCCGGCGGGCCGGCACTCGGCGGCCCGCTCAGCTCCCCGGCCGGCACGCCCGACGATCGGCCAGCCGGACGCGCCCACCTTCTCGGTCATCGTGGCGACCTATCGGCGGCCCGACATGGTGGCCGAGGCCGTTGCGTCCGTGGTCGCCCAGACCGTCGACGACTGGGAGTGCATCGTGGTCGACGACGGTGGGGGCGAGCTTCCCGACGAGCACGACCCGGCGGCCCTGGGCGACCCGCGGGTCCGGGTGCTGCGCCGGGACCAGCCGGGCGGCCCGGCCGCGGCCCGCAACGCGGGCATCGACGCGGCCCGGGGTCGGATCATCACGTTCCTCGACGACGACGACCGGTACCGGGCCGACCGGCTCGAGATCGCCGCGGCCGGCCTGACCGACCCGGACGTCGGCGTCACGATCTGCTGGACGGCCTGGTTCGCCCCCGGCGACCCGATCGGCCCGCTGCCGGCCGGGATCGGCGAGGCCGTCGACCAGTCGTTGGCCGCCGACCACAGCGTGGCCGGCTCATCGGTGCGCGACCGGGCGCGCGACGAGACCGGTTGGTCCGGGCGCATGCTCGACGGCGACATCTCCGACGTCGTGCTCGACACGACCACCCCCCATCTCGGCGGCACCGCGGTGCGAGCCGACCAGATCCAGCACTTCGACGAGCGCTACCACGCGGTCGAGGACGTCGAGTGGTGGCTGCGCACCGCCGCGGTCTCGAAGGTGGCGACCGTGGCCGAGATCGGCTGCGAGCTGCGCCGCCACCCGGGAGCCCGGCTGAACGGCACCGACATCGCCGGGCGCCTCGACGCCAGCCACGACCTCCTGGTGGAGCACGCCGACTGGTTCGCCCGCCACCCCCGGGCCGAGGCCTTCCGACTGGCCCGCATGGGCCAGCTCTCCCTGTCCGTCGGGGACCGGTCGAACGCCCGCCACCTGCTGTTCCAGTCGCTCCGTCGGAGGCCGTCGGCCCTGGCCGCCAAGAGCCTCCTGCGCACCGTCCGGGGCTGAGCGCCCGCCCCCCGGGGTGATCGGTCGGGGTCACAGGTGGGGTGTACGATCTCCGACCGCGCCCTGCCGGGTTCCTTCGCGTTCGCAACCGCACCACCAGCCCGGCAGGCGACCCCCTCGACCACGAGCATCTGAGCCGAACCGGGCGGTGGACCCGGCCTGTGGAGACCTGCATGGAGCCCATCCAGTACGTGAGGACGATCCGGCGCCGGTGGAAGATCATCGCCGCCTTCGTGGTCCTCGGTCTCGCCCTCGGCTACGTCAGCAGCATCGGCGCCCAGAAGAAGCACGACGAGACCACCTACTGGCGGGCCACCTACACCCTCTACTACGACGCCAGCGCGGTCAGCGAGAAGGGCGGGGCCTTCACCGCCCTCGGCCAGATGGGCCTGCTCGCCACCCAGGGCGACGTCCCGGCCCAGATCGCCCAGACCCGCGGCGTCGATGCCGCCAGCCTGGCCGCCCGCATCAGCGCCGAGACCAACACGTCCCAGGCCACGGTGAAGATCACCGCCACCGGCCAGGACGCGGCCGACACGGTGGCGCTGGCCAACGAGGTCGGAGACGGGCTGATCGCCTACATCGGCGGCAAGAACCAGGCCACCTACGACCAGAACGTCGCCGACGCCCTGAAGAAGGTCGACGACCTCCAGAACCAGATCGCGGCCATCGACGCCACCAACCCGGCCCCCAACTCCACCGGCGCCGCCCAGCGGGAGGCGCTCAGCAACCAGCTGCGCCTGGCCCTCGACGCCGAGCTCGGCCTGGCCTCCGACGGACCGCCCAAGCCCATCCTGATCTCGCTGCAGAAGCCCGAGGCCATCCCGATCAACGGCAGCCAGTTCGCCAAGTTCGTCAAGGCCGGGGCCCTCGGCAACAACAACACCACGGTCGGCCCCAACGACAAGAGCGCCACCGACTCGCTCGACGCGGCGCTCAACCCCAAGTCCACCATCCCGACCGGACCGATCCCGCGGTCGTTGATCGGCGGGTTCCTGGGCCTGCTCGTCGGCCTGGCCGCCGCCTTCATCTGGGAGCGCCTCGACAACCGCGTGCAGTCCAAGGAGGACGCCGAGCTCGCCTTCGAGCTGCCGGTGCTGTGCGAGGTCCCGCCCCTCACCCGGGCCCAGCGCCGGGAGACCGAGGTGCTGTCGCACACCCACCCGCTGTCGCGCACGGCCGAGGCCTACCGGGCCCTGCGCTCCTCGCTGGTGTTCCTCGACCACACGCTCAACGGCTCCGAGCCTCCCGCTCCAGGCACCCGGCACACCCAGGTCATCCTCGTGACCTCGGCCGGCCCGTCGGAGGGCAAGACCACCACCGTCGCCAACCTGGCGGCCATGTTCGCCGAGGCCGACAACTCGGTGCTGGTCATCAACTGCGACTTCCGCCGGCCCCGCCTCCACCGCTTCCTCGGCGGCTCCGACGAGCCCCGCAAGGTGGTGCAGAGCGAGGTCGAGGGCGTGCGCATGGTCAACAACGTGCTGTCCAACCCCAACCCGAACCCGGCCGAGGTCGCCGCCGCCCAGCGCCAGGTCATCGAGGCCGCACGCGGCATGTTCGACGTCGTCATCCTCGACACCGCTCCGCTGCTGTCCACCAACGACGCCAGCGAGATCATGAACTCGGCCGACGTGGTGGTGCTGGTCAGCCAGGCGGGCAAGACGTCGAAGGCCTCGGCCGCCCGGGCCACCGAGGTGCTGCAGCGCATGGAGGCCACCGTCGCCGGTGTCGCGCTGCTCGGCGCCCGCTACGTCCCGACGGCCCAGTACTACTACTACGCCAACGACAACGGTCAGAACCCGAACCGGGCCGAGGCCGAGTCACACCCGCTCGACCTGCTGATCCGCACCGACACCGTCGCCAACGGCTCGGCCAACGGCACGGCCGCGGCGTCTCCCGGGCCTGGTGCCCGCACCAACGGTGCGAGCGAGCCCGAGCCCGAGCCCGCCTCCGAGCCCGCCACCAACGCCTCGAGCGAGCGCGCGGAGTCGTCGGAGTCGTCGGCTGACGACGTGGACCTCGACGCCGATGCCGACGCCGACGTCGACGCGACCGATGGGCCGATCCGCAGCGGCGCCGGACCGGCTCACCCACGCGACGAATGACCCCACCCGGCGCGGACGGCCCCGACGGCCCATCGGGCCGCCCGAGCGGCTATCGCGTCCCCCTCGCCCGGCCCAGGCCCGCGGCGCGGGTGAGCTCGCCCCGGCCCACGAGACCCGGCTCGTCGGGGTGGGGCCTGCTCGGGCTGCTGCTGATCCTCACCGCCCTGGCGCTCTACGCCCTCGGCGAGTGGGTCTGGAACCGGCCCACCGGGATCGGCCTCATCGTGGCCCCCGTCATCATCGCGGCGGTCTTCTTCACCCTCCGCCGCAAGGTGGCGCTCGAGACCCGCTTCGACCTCGGGGGCCTGCTGCTCACGTCGCTCGGCCTCCGCCTGATGCTGGCCTACCCCCGATTCGGCTCGGCCACCGACGCCGTGGTCTACAACCGGGAGGGCGCCCGGCTGGCCGACAGCTTCCGGTCGCTGAACTTCACCAACGTCGACGTCGGTGCCGCCGCCGGGGTGCCGGGCACCGGGAGCCTCCGCTACATCGCCGGGCTGGTGCACCTCACCACCGGCTCGAGCTTCTTCGGCACCACGCTCGTGTTCGGGCTCATGGCCTTCGCCGGCAGCTGGTTGTTCTACCGCGCCTTCCAGGTGGCGGTGCCCGACGGCGACCACTACCGGTACGCCAAGCTGATCTTCCTGTGGCCGTCGCTGCTCTACTGGCCGTCGAGCATCGGCAAGGACAGCTGGATGCTGCTGACCATCGCCATCGCCTCGCTCGGCACGGCCCGGCTGCTCACCCGCTCCCGCGGCGGCTACGTGCTGATCCTCCTCGGTCTCTTCGGCAGCGCCCTCGTGCGGCCCCACGTCACCCTGCTGGTGTTCGTCGCCATCGGCATCGCGTTCATCATCGGGCGCCGCGACACCCATCGCATCCCCGGGCAGGTCAGCCTCGCCGGGGTCACCAAGGTCATCGGCATCGTCGTGCTGCTCGTGGCCGGCAGCCTGCTCGCCCCGGCCACCGCCCGCTTCCTCAAGCTCGACGACCTCAGCGGCGACAGCGTCTCGAACGCCATCGAGGCGACCCAGCTGCAGACCGGTGAGGGCGGATCCGCGTTCGCACCGTCCGACCCCAACTCGCCGATCGGCTATCCGATCTCCGTGGTCACCGTGCTGTTCCGGCCGCTGCCCGGTGAGGTCACGAGCGCGCAGGGCCTGTTCTCGGGCGCCGAGGGCGGCGTGCTCGTGCTGATCACCGCGCTGAGCTGGCGACGGATCTGGGGCGCCGCCACCCGGCTGCGAAGACAGCCCTACATCACCTACGCCGCGGCCTACCTCGCCATGTTCGCCTACGCCTTCGCCGCCATCGCCAACTTCGGCATCCTCGCGCGCGAGCGCGTGCAGCTCATCCCGTTGTTCTTCGTGCTGCTCGCGGTGCCGCCCGCCCGACGGGGCGCCGTCGACGCTCCGTCACCCGAGCCCGCGGGCACGGCCTCGAGCCGGCGCATCCCGGCTCGATGACCACGGATCGATGACCCCGGGCGGGCGACGACCACCGCCGGCCCGACGCCTCTCGACGTGCTGCGGGCCGTGGCCGCTCACGGCCTGCCCGGCGCGCCGCCCCTGCCCGCGCTGCCCACCGATGCCGCGCGCTGGCGGGAGCTGCTGGCCCTGGCCGAGCGCCAGCGGGTGCTGGGCCTGCTCGTCGCCGCCGCCGACGACTGCGGTCTGGCCGCCGATGACCACCGCCGGGTCGACCTGCTCGACCTCCACCAGCACTGGTGCGCCCACGATCTGCGGCTCGAGCGCATGCTCGTGCAGGTGGCCGAGCGGTTCGACGCCGAGCACATCGACTTCGTCGTGCTGAAGGGCCCCGCGCTGGCCCACACCCGCTATCGGGACCCGTCGCTCCGCCTCTTCGCCGACCTCGACCTGCTCGTGCCGTCCGGCCAGGTCACCGCGGCCTCGACCGCCATCGGCGAGGTGCTCGACGCCAGGCCCGAACTGCCCGAGCTGCGCCACGGCTTCGACGAGCGGTTCGGCAAGGAGGTCATGCTGCGCACGGTGGCCACGGCCAACGCCCCCGACGGCGTCGAGATCGACCTGCACCGCACGCTCATCGCCGGCGCCCTCGGCCTCACCCTCCCGCTCGACTCGCTGTTCGCCGATCCCGCCACGCTGACCCTCGGCGGCCGCCGGCTCCCGATCCTCGCCCAGGTGCCGACGATGCTCGCCGCCTGCTACCAGGCCTCGATCTCGGACAACCCGCCCCGCCTGGCCGCGGCCCGCGACCTGGCCCAGATCGTGATCGACGATCCACCCGCCGTCGACGACCTGGTCACCGAGGCCCGCCGATGGCGCGCCACCGCGGTGGTCACCGACGCCCTCACCCGCACCTGGCGCACCCTCGAGCTGCCGCCGCACCCGTTCGTCGAGCAGTGGCTGACCCGGGCCCGCCCGACCCGCCTCGAGCGGTTGCTGCTGCGCGCCCACCTCGCCCCCGGCTACGTCTACTGGCGCCACCTGGCCGCGCTGCTGGTGCTGCCCGGCGTCGAGCCGCGCTACCGCTACCTCGTCGCCATCGCGGCCCCGCAGGCGTCCTACCTCGACCGCCGGGCCTCGTCGTTGCCGGCCCACGCCCGCCGGTCGTGGCGGTCGCTCAACCGCCCGCTGCGTGAGCCCCTCGTGCGCACCGGTCGGCGCATCCGGCGGCGGGTCCTCCCACCGGGTTGACCGTGGCGCGCACGCGAACGGACCCGGGCATCGGCCCGGGTCCGGTCAAGCGCTGGGTGCGCCGACGAGGCTCAGGCGACGTGGATGGTGATGTAGTAGCCGTTGCGATCGGCGGCCGACTCGGCCGTCCACGTGACCGAGAGCCCGTCACCGGAAACGGTGCCGGGCTTCGGGCCACCGCCCTTGTTGGCCGGCATGCAGGCATTGCCACCGGTGAAGGTGACGTTGGGGTTGGAGCTGTCGACCTCGATGGCGTAGCGCGGCCGGCAGTTCGACACGGTGATGCCGAGCGAGGCCAGCTGCGCGTCGGTGGTGATCTGCAGGGTGGCGGCGGCCCACGTCGGCGGGAGGCAGGCCCCCGTGACGTTGGGGTCGAGCACCGGTGTCGGGTTGCAGCGGCCGGAGCTGAGGCGGAGCTGGTAGTCGCCCGGCGGGAGCGAGGCGGCCGAGGCCGGCGAGACGATGCCCCCGATGACCATCGGAGCCACCCAGGCGGCCGCACCGGCGATGCCGGCCTTCTTGATCAGCGAGCGCCGATCGAGGCCCGAGGACCCGAGCTCGGGTTCGAGGCCGCCGTCCTGCGCTGGGTTGTCGGGAAGGCCGGTGCTCAATGAGTCTCCTACGGTAGGCCCGCCTTGGGGCTGCTGACCGGCACCGTAGCAAAACCGGGGTGCCGAAGGAAGCGTAGTCATCAATCGGCAACCAGCAGGGGATACCTGAGGCAACCACTTCGGAGAGCGCTGCTCATCGGCACGATCACCGGCCCCCGGGCCCTCCTCTACCATCGCCGAGTGCACCCGGAGGCGATCGATCTCTCGTTCGTTCCGGCCATCCGCGAGGGGCTGACCGCCGTCCGCGGCCGGTGCCGAGCTGCTGATCGTCGACGATCAGGCGGATCTCCCCCACCTCCTGAGCCCCACGGCGGCGCTGGTCTGGTCGTTCATCGACGGGGTCGGGTCGCTGGCCGACTTCGCCGCCGACCTGGTGGACGTGCTCGGCGTCGATCCCGAGGTGATCGAGGCGGACCTGGTCGACCTGGCCCGCGACCTGGACCGACGCGGCCTGCTGGCCGGCGTCGACCGTCCCCATGCCGTCGACCATCCCCGGGCCAGCGGCGGCGCGGCCGGCCCGTCCGGGCGCCTCTCGGCACCGGCCAACCGGGGCCTCGATGCCCGCTTCGACGTCGCCGGCGCCCGCACCGTCACGGTTCGCGACGGCACGGTCGAGCTGGACCTCCGGGTCGACGACGCGAGCCTGGCCGACGAACTGGCCCACGGGCTGGTCGCGGCCGGCATCGACGCCGACCCGCCCCGTCCTGTCAGCGATCGCGGGCCCAGCGTCGATCTCGCGGCCGCCCCCCTCTACTCCGTGCTGGTGGGACGCTCGTCGGGGCCTGTCGCCCGGCTGCACCTGCTCTACCGCTCGGCGCGCCGGCTCCGGCGGTGTCGCCATCGTGCGGATCTGATCCGCATCACCGTCGCCGACGTGGCCGCGGTGCTCGATCGCGAGACCCGACGGCGACCGTTGCTCGACGCCGTGGGGTTGACCCGCGGCGGGCGGCTGGTGGCTGTCGACCCCCTCTTCTCCTCGATCGTCGACGACCTCGAGCGACGACTGCAGAGCGACGGCATCGAGCGGGTCGACGCCTCGCTCCTCGCCCTGGCTCCGTGCGACCCCGGCCTCCGGCTGACCGGGCTGGTGCTGCGGCCGGCCTCGGCACCGGCGGGCGGGGCCGGAGCGACACCGGGGACCGTCGCACTGGGTGCGGTCGACCTGGCGCGCGGCCCCGGCGGCACCATTTCGCCCGATGCCCTGGCCCGCCTGTGCGACGTGGTGACCACCACCGCCGTCCGGCGCGTGCCCGGCCGGGATGCGCTGCGGGCCACCGTCATCGACCTGTTGGGCTGATCCGCCGCGACCTGATCGCTCACCTACCTTCTCCGCTTCTTTCCGTCTTTTTCTTGCTTTTCCATCTGGTTCACGTATCTTCCCGCTCATGACGTCGGCGGACCATCGATGATCGGGACCGGGTGACCACGTGCGAGCTGGCGGCCGTCGGCCGTCGCACCCTCGTGATCAAGCGGGCCGATCCAGCGGATCGGGCCGATGAGGCCCGCCTGGCGCACGAAGCCACCATGCTGGCCATGGCCCGCCACCCCGGCGTCGTCGAGGTGGACCCGCACCCTGACGCGCCGGACCCCGCCGATGCGGTCGGCCCGAGGCCGACGGCCCTCGAGCTGCGCACGGTCTACGCCGGATCCCGCACGCTGGCTGCGGCCGACCTCGATCCCCTCGCCGCACTGAGGGCTCTGGTCGTGGCCGCCGGGACCCTGGCCGACCTCCACGCCGTCGGGCTGGTGCACGGCCGCCTCGACCCCGACCACATCGTGCTCACCGGCACGGGGCGGGCCGTGCTGTGCGGGTTCGCCGAGGCGGGCCTGTCGGGCGATCGCCGGTCGGACGGCGAGGTGCTCACGCCGTCGACCGACGTCGCCGCCCTCGGTGCCCGGCTCGCGGAGGTGCTCGCTCTGGCGCCCGAGCCGATCCGCGCCACCCGCCACGACACCGTCGACCGAGTCGGCCTCGCGCCGCTCATCGCGCGGGCCACGGCCGACCCCGGGCTACGACCCTCGGCTCGGGCGTTCGCGGCGACGCTGGCCGCCGCGCTCCCACGGCCGCCCCGGCCCGGGCTGATCGGTCGACTGCCCGGCGCCCCGGTCCTCGTCGTCCCCGCGACCCCCGACCCGTCCACCCCGGCCTGACCGTCAGACCCGAAGGGCGCTCCCATGTCCCAGATCCACCACGACCACCTCCACGACCGCGACCACCTCCACGGTGCCACGGGCGATCTCGGAGCCCTGGCCCGCCTCACCGCGCTCGCCTCCGGGCTCGCCGTGGTGCTGCTGGCCCTGCTCGGCGTCGGCCGCCGCCTGCCCCTGCCACCGCTCGGGTCCCCGACCACCGCCCCGGCCGCGTGGTCGACGTGGCTGCACCACCTCGGTGCGGCCGGCGCGCTGATGAGCGGTGTGCGCCTCGTCGGGGTCGGCCTGGCCGGCTACCTGCTCGCGCTGGTCACCGTCGAGCTGATCGGGCGAGCCGCGGGCCTCCCTCGCCTGCTGTCGATCGGCCACCGGCTCTCGACCCCACTCACCCGGCACCTCGTCAACCGGGTCGCCGGTCTGGGTCTGGCCGCGTCGCTCACCGTCGTGACGGTCGGCCCGACGCTCGCCGCTGCGGCCGACACCATCACCATGCAGGTCCCGACCCCGACCCCGACGTCGACCTCGACCCCGACCTCGACGACGGCTCCGGCCACCACGATCGAGGGCGACGCCGTCGTGCCGGTCATGCGGGCGATCGACCCGGAGCGCGCCGACGTCCCGGTGATGCGAGCCCTCGACGGCGACGCCGGCACCGTCTCGACCACCGCCACCACGACCACGGTCCCGACCTCGACGACGGCCAGCCGCACGGGCGCCCCGGACACCACCGCGCCCGCACCGACCGCCTCGGCCCCCGACGACGCCGGCCTCGACGCACCCGCACCCGGGCCGGGGCCAGGGCCAGGGCCAGGGCCGACGACGGCAGTCGACCCCGCCGATCACTGGGTCATCCAACGCGGCGACCATCTGTGGGGGGTGGCCCGGCGCACCCTCGCCGGCACCTGGCAGCGGCCACCCACCGATGCCGAGGTCGCCCGCTACCTCGACCGTCTGATCGAGGCCAACCTCGCGGTGCTCGTCGTCCCCGGGGACGCCGATCTCGTGATCGCCGGCCAGGTCTTCACCCTGCCGCCGGTGGCGTCCCCGTGAGGTCGGGTCACGTCAGCCGCAGCGCGACCTCATTGGCCAACAGCCTTCCCTCCACCGTCAGGGTGGCCCGATCGCCCCGGCGCTCGACGAGATGACCGAACTCGCGCGGGACACCGGGCAGCGCCTCCGCCGGCACCCCGCCGGCCATCCGCAGGGCGAGCTGCAGCCCCTCGATGCGGCGGGTCTCGTCGTCGAGCTGCTCGGACCCTCCCTCGACCGATCCTCCGGATCGCATCGCCTCGACGTAGCGGTCCGGCGTGCGCACGTTCCACCAGCGACGACCCGCGAGGTGCGAGTGCGCCGCACAACCGAAGCCGCGGTAGTCGCCCTGGGCCCAGTAGAGGAGGTTGTGCCGGCAGGCGAACCCCGGTCGGGCCCAGTTGGAGATCTCGTACCAGTCGAGGCCCGCCCGTCCGAGCAGTTCGTCGGCCAGCAGGTACTTGTCCGCCTGGTCGTCGTCGTCGGGATGACGGCTGGCGTCGGCGGCGAGCGGGGTGCCGGCCTCGACGGTGAGGGCGTAGGCGCTCACGTGCGGTGGCTCCAGCGCCGCGACCCGCTCGAGGGTGGTCCGCCAGTCGTCGACCGACTCGCCGGCCCCGCCGTAGATGAGGTCGAGGTTGAACGAGGCGAACCCGGTGCGGCGCGCCGCGTCGACGGCCCGCTCGACGTTGGCCACGTCGTGGGTGCGGCCCAGGCCCACGAGCACGTGGTCGACCATCGACTGCACCCCGAAGGACAGCCGGGTCACACCGCCCTCGAGGTACGTGGTGAGCAACTCGTCGCTGACGGTGTCGGGGTTGCACTCCACCGTGACCTCGGCGTCCGGGGTGCGCTCGACCGCGGCCAGCACCCGCATCAGGTCGGTCCCCGGCACGAGCGACGGGGTGCCACCCCCGAAGAACACCGACGTCGCCGGCGGGCCACCGTCGGCACGGAACCGCCGGATCTCGTCCCCGACGGCGTCGAGGTACGCGTCCACCAGGTGGCCCCGATCGGTCCAGGTGGCGAACGCGCAGTAGTCGCACCGACGGGCGCAGAACGGGATGTGCACGTAGACGCCGAACTCGGCGGAGCCGTCGCTCTGCACGCGCTGCTGGGTCACGGCCGTCCACGGTACCGGCGTGGGCCGGCCCGCCGACCCCGGGCCCGGACCTGGATCAGTGGGCCAGGCTGAGGCCCATGTCGTCGAGCCGCCCGCCGGCGCCGTCGACCGAGACGCCGAGGATGCACGCGATGGCCCGCAGGTCGTCGCGCCGGATGGTGAGCATGCGCCCGTTGAAGTCCTGGCGCTGCACCTGGATCATGGCGAGGTAGCGGGTGAGCATGGCCGCCTCGGGACCGGACAGGCCCTCGAGCCGGCGCAGGTCGATGGTGACCGACTCGGGTCCGCTCGACGCGGCGCGGGGGTCGGCGAAGGCCGGGCCGTCGTCGCCGGGGAGCAGCTGGTCGACCGGGACGCTGTAGAAGCGGGCGAGGCGCTGCAGCCGCGGCACCGAGATGGCGCGCTCGCCCCGCTCGTAGGCCCCGAGCACGGAGGCCTTGAACTCCTGAGTCGAGGCCGACTCGACCTCTTGCAGGGACAGGCGCTTCTGTCGTCGGATGACGCGAAGTCGCTCGCCGACCTTGCGGCTGTAGTTCGCCGGGATGCCGCCTGCGGCTTCGAGCTGGTCAGGTTGGTCCACCATGTCTCGCCTCTCCTGCAACCGATTTCGGATGTTGACCAGGGCCATTCACCGAGGGTGGTCAGCATCCGACCCGATCGACGCCGGGGATAGGCCTTTCAGCCTAGACGCCGACCACCCGATGTGACCAGTATCCGCCGGATTTCGGTCAGCAGTCACCCTGCGGGCCGGCCCGCCCCGCTCACGTGAGGGAGGTGGGAGCCACCAGCCCGGCCCGCATCGCACCGAGGACGGCCGCCACGGCGAGCGCCGCCGTCTCCGATCGCAGCACCTGGGCGCCGAAGCCCACGTGGTCCGAAACCGAGCGCCGCTCGTCATCGGTCCATCCCCCTTCGGGTCCCACGAGGACCACGCGGGTGGCGAGATCGGGCGGACGCCCGTCACGCTCTGCGAGCACGACGCCGGGTTCGCGGGCGACGACGTCGAAGGTCGTCGGCTCGCTCACCTCGGGCAGGAAGCACCGGCGGCACTGCATGGCCGCCTCGCGGGCGACCCGGGTCAAGTCGCTCGGCCTGCCGGGCGGCGCGGGCCTCGTCCCAGCGCACCACCGAACGGGCGGCGACGAAGGGGACGATGCGGTCGATGCCCAGCTCGGTGAGCTTCTGCACGATCAGCTCCGGGCGGCCGCCCTTGACCAGCGCGAAGCCGACGGTCAACGCCGCGTCGGGCGCAACGGTGCGGATGATCCCGCCGGCCGGCTCGAGCGTCTCGCCGAAGCGGCACGCCCGCCACGAGCCGGCACCGTCGGACACCGTGAGCTCGTCACCGGCGCGCAGCCGCAGCACGCGGGACACGTGGTGCCGGTCGTCGGCCGACAGCTCCGGGCGGTGCAGATCGGACACGAAGACGTGCGGCCCGTGCCGACCGTCGGGCCCGGTGACGTCGGGCACCGGGTCGCCGGGCACCTGCTCGTCCGGCAACGGGGCTACTTGAAGGCCGAGCGGATCTTGGCGAACAGACCGTTGTCGGGTGGGGCGACCGCTTCGCCGCGCAGCTCGGCGAACTGGCGCAGCAGCGCGTCCTGCTCGTCGGTGAGATCGGTGGGGATGTCGACGACCGCCTGGACGAGCAGGTCGCCCCGGCCCCGACCCTCGACGTGGGGGACGCCGCGACCGCGCAGGCGGAAGACGCGGCCGGTCTGCGTGCCGTTGGGCACGACGAGGTCCTCGGTGCCGTCGAGCGTCTCGAACTCGATGTGCGCGCCCAGCGCGGCCTGAGCCATCGACAGGTGCAGCTCGTGGGCCAGGTCGTAGCCGTGGCGCGTGAACCGCTCGTGGGGCCGCACCCGCACATGCACGTAGAGGTCGCCCACGCCGCCGCCGCGGGGGCCGACCGCACCGCGTCCGGTGAGCCGCAGGGTGGAGCCGCCGTCGATGCCGGCGGGGATGTCGACGGTGTAGGTGCGCTCCTCGATGCGGCGGCCTTCGCCGTGGCACGCGGGGCAGGGCGACTCGACGTAGGTGCCGGCGCCGTTGCACCTCGGGCAGGGTGCGGTGGTGACCATCTGGCCCAGGAGCGACTGACGCACCCGACGCACCTGGCCGGCGCCACCGCACTCGGGACAGGAGGTGGCGTGGGTGCCGGACGCGGCGCCGCTGGCCTCGCAGTCGTCGCACGGCACCGCGGTGCGCACGGTGACCGGCGCCTGGGTGCCGAACACGGCCTCCTCGAACGAGAGGTCGATGACCTGCTCGAGGTCCGCGCCACGCGGCGGGCCGGCCGGCCCTCCCCCACCTCCGAACGGGTTGCCGCCGAAGAACTGCTCGAACAGGTCACCCAGGCCACCGCCGAAGCCGCCGGGCATGCCGCCCTGGGCGCCCTCGGGGCCGTAGCGGTCGTAGCGCTGGCGTCGCTCGGGGTCGCTCAGGGTCTCGTAGGCCATGGCCACCTGCTTGAAGCGGGCCTCGGCCTCGGGGTCGTCGGGGTTGGCGTCGGGGTGCAGCTCGCGGGCGAGGCGCCGGTAGGCCCGCTTGATCTCCTCGGGCGTCGAGCCCCGCGAGACCTCGAGCAGGTCGTAGTAGTCGGTGGACGTGTCCATCTCAGCCCTCGCTCAGTCGGTTGCTGAGCCGTTGGCTCACGACGGCGACGGCCGCCATCGCCTGGTTGTAGTTCATGCGGGTCGGGCCGAGCACCCCGATGCTGCCGGCCGCCTCGCCCTCGACCTCGTAGGTGGACACCACCACCGAGCAGTCGGCGAGCGGCTCCATGCCGGTCTCGGTGCCGATGGCCACGTGCAGGCCACGGTCGAGCACGTCGTGCAACAGGGTGACGACGACGTACTGCTGCTCGAGGATCTGCAGCACCTCGCTCACCGTGGCCACCGCGTCGAACGCCGAGGCCATCCGCGAGGTGCCGCCGATGTAGACCTGATCCGACGGACGCGGGACGGTGGCGCCGAGCGCGGCATGCGCCACGCGCAGCACCTCCGCCAGCCCGTCCCCGCCGACGGTGGCGGCCCCGGCGGGTTCGGACCAGCACGCGGCGTCGGCCGAAGCGGCGAGCGTGAGGCCGGACAGCCCGGCCATCAGGTGGGCGCCGGCGGCGGCGAGCACCACGTCGTCGATCTCGCGTGCGAGCTCGACGGTGTGCTTGTCGATCACCCCGTTCGAGAGCACGACCACCAGCAGGGCCACCCGCGGTCCCAGCCCGACGATCTGCACCGAGCGGATCGTGGCGGCCTCGGGTGGGGGCCCGACGACCACGGCCGCGTACTGGGTCAGGCTCGACAGCAGGCGGCTCGTGTCGGCCAGCATCTGCTCGAGCTCGCCGTGGGCCTCGGCGAAGAAGCTGCGGATCTGCCTCGAGTCACCGGCGTCGAGCGCGGCCGAGCCCTCGAGCGAGTCGACGAAGAACCGGTACCCCTTGTCGGTCGGCACCCGGCCGGCACTGGTGTGGGGCTGGTGCAGGAACCCCTCCTGCTCGAGGGTGACCATGTCGTTGCGGACCGTGGCCGACGAGACGTTGACCCCGGGCGCCCGCGCCACGTGGCCGGAGCCGACCGGCTGCGCCGTGTCGATGTACTCCGAGACCACCGCTCGCAGGATCGTGGCCTTGCGCGCGTCGAGGGCGTGCTCGTCCCGGGCGACGGGCTCGCCGTGGGGATCTTCGGTTGGCGGGGTGACTTCGCTCATGGGGTGCGTCCGGACCGGCGTCGGTCGAGGAGGAGTTCGCCGCCGGGGGGCCGGCCGCTCGGTTGGCACTCGATGATACCGACTGCCAGCCCGCCAGCGGGTCAGTCGTCGAGACGGAGGGCGGCGATGAAGGCCTCCTGGGGCACCTCGACCCGTCCGATGTTCTTCATGCGCTTCTTGCCCTCCTTCTGCTTCTCGAGCAGCTTGCGCTTTCGGGAGATGTCGCCGCCGTAGCACTTGGCCAGCACGTCCTTGCGCTTCGCCTTCACGGTCTCGCGGCTGATGATGCGCCCGCCGATCGCCGCCTGGATCGGCACGTCGAACATCTGGCGCGGGATCAGCTCCTTCAGCTTCTCGCTCATGCGGCGGCCGTACTCGTCGGCCTTGTCCCGGTGGACCACCGTGCTGAACGCGTCGACCGGCACCGAGTTGAGCAGGATGTCGACCTTCACCAGGTCGGACCGCTGGTAGCCGGCCGGCTCGTAGTCGAGGCTCGCGTAGCCCTGCGTGCGGCTCTTCATCTGGTCGAAGAAGTCGACCACGACCTCGGCCAGCGGGAGCCGGTAGACGAGCTCGACCCGCTCGGGCGAGAGGTACTCGAGCTTCTGCATCTCGCCCCGACGGCTCTGGCACAGCTCCATCAGCGTGCCCGTGTAGTCGGTGGGCGTGAGGATGGTGGTGAGCAGGAACGGCTCGTCGATGTACTCGATCTCGCCGGCGTTGGGCATGTCGCTCGGGTTGTCGACGATGACGACCTCACCACCGTTGCGGTGCACCTGGTACTCGACCGAGGGGGCGGTGGCGATGAGGGCCAGGTCGAACTCGCGCTCGAGCCGCTCGCGGATGATCTCCATGTGGAGCAGGCCGAGGAAGCCGCACCGGAACCCGAAGCCGAGGGCTCCCGAGGTCTCGGGGGTGTAGGTGTAGCTCGAGTCGTTGAGGCGCAGCTTCTCGAGCGCCTCGCGCAGGTCGGCGAAGTCGTCGCCCTCGACCGGGTAGAGGCCGCAGAACACCATGGGCTTGGGGTCGCGGTACCCCTCGAGCGCGGGAGCGGGCTTGGCCGCGTCGGTGACCGTCTCACCCGATCGGGCCTCGCCGACGTCCTTGATGCCGGCGATGAGGTAGCCGACCTCGCCCGGCGCCGAGCTCGGTGACCGGCGTCATGTCGGGACGGCGCACGCCGACCTCGTCGGCCTCGTGGGTGGCCCGGGCCTGCACGAACTGCAGGCGGGCGTGGGTGCGCAGCCGCCCGTTGACGACGCGGACCGAGCTGACGACGCCCCGGTACTGGTCGAAGAACGAGTCGAAGATCAGGGCCTGCAGGGGCGCGTCGACGTCGCCGGTCGGCGCCGGGATGCGCTCGACCACCGCGTCGAGCAGCTCGGGGACCCCCTCGCCCGTCTTGGCGCTGATGCGCAGGATGTCCTCGGCGGGGATGCCGAGGACGTTCTCGATCTCCTGCGCGTAGCGATCGGGGTCGGCGGCCGGCAGGTCGACCTTGTTGAGGGCGGCGACGATCTCGAGGTCGTTCTCGAGGGCGAGGTAGCAGTTGGCCAGCGTCTGGGCCTCGATGCCCTGGGCCGCGTCGACCAGCAGGATCACGCCCTCGCAGGCGGCCAGCGACCGGGACACCTCGTAGCCGAAGTCGACGTGACCGGGCGTGTCGATGAGGTTGAGGACGTGGTCGCGGTAGTCGAGGCGGACGCTCTGGAGCTTGATGGTGATGCCGCGCTCACGCTCGAGGTCCATCGAGTCGAGGTACTGGGCCCGCATGTCCCGGGCGTCGACGGCGCCGGTGATCTCGAGCATGCGGTCGGCCAGCGTGCTCTTGCCGTGATCGACGTGGGCCACGATCGACAGGTTGCGATACCGGCTGAGGTCGGACACGGGACGATGGTGGCTTTCGGGCTCACGGAGGTGCGGGCGGAGGGGCAAGCGTAGCGGCCGGGCCCCGACCATCCCGACCGCCGACGTGGCCACCCCGACCGCCCGAACGGGCATCCGCCCCGGGTCGGACCCGGGCCCGGTCGGGCCGAGTTGTGATCCGGGGCGGCTGAGCCGCTAGTGTCTACGGGCCGTTGCGATCGCTCTCTGCGAGCGCCCCAGCCCTCCGCTCCCGAGATTCCAGGACACCCCGTGGCGAACATCAAGAGCCAGATCAAGCGCAACAAGCAGAACGAGAAGCGCCGCGTGCGCAACAAGGCCGTTCGCTCCGAGCTGAAGACCCGCACCAAGGCCGCCACCACCGCGGCGGAGCAGGGCGACGAGAACCTCGACGAGCTCACCCGCCAGGCCATCGTGCGCATCGACAAGGCTGCGGCCAAGGGCGTCATCCACAAGAACCAGGCCGCCCGTCGCAAGTCGCGCCTGGTCAAGAGCGTCGCCAAGATCCAGGCGGGCTGACCCTCCGGCCGAGGCCCCCTTGGCCCCGTCGAGCCGACGAGCTCCCCCGCGCCGCGGTCGCCACGGTCCGGGTCGTCCGCCGGGCCAACCCCTACGTGCTGGCCCGCTCCGCCCGGCGGCGTTCGCTGGTGCGTCGCCACGATCGCTCGATCCTGCCCGACGGCTACGAGCGGGTGCTGCACCACCACGTGCGCAAGACCGCCGGCACCAGCCTCAACGCCGCCTTCCGCGCCCTCGGCGGCCCCGAGGCGTCGCGGGCCACCGGCGAGGAACGACGGGCCACCGACTCCGATGATCGCCCTGACGATCGCCCGGACGACCAGCGCCGGCCGATCCGGCGCCAGGTGCCCGGGTCGAGCGTCCGGGCCAACGGGCTCACGTTCGTCACGGGGGCCACGTCGCGCATCGACGAGGGCGCGTACTTCTTCGCCAACTCCCACACCGCGGCCTACGTGCTGCACCCGCCGCGGCACACGTTCCGGCTGACGATCCTGCGCAACCCGGCCAGCCGGCTGGTGTCGCACTACCGCTACCTTCGCCACGTCCGCGAGCTCGGCCTGGCCGACGGCCCCAGTCAAGCCGAGCTGAGCTGGGCCGACGGCAGCTTCGAGGAGTTCGTGCAGGCCATGCCGCGCCGGGGTCGGCTGCGCCAGCTGTACATGTTCTCCGAGACCTTCGACGTGGCCGAGGCCGCCGACCGCATCGCCGGCCTCGACGCGGTGCTGTTCACCGAGACCTACCCGGACGACCTGGCCGACCTCGCTCGCCGGCTCGGCCTGCCCCTCGAAGTACGGCGGGAGCGGTCGTTCGACTACACGACGACCGTCTCGCCCGACGAGATCCAGGCGGTGCTGCCGCTGCTGTCCGACGAGCTGGACCTGGTCGAGCGGGTCACCCGTCGGCTCGGCCGCGACGCCGACGTCATCCTGGGAGCGACCCCCACCTGATCGGGTCGCTGCCCGGGCCGGCTGTCGGGTCGGTTGTCGGGCTGGCTGTCGGGTCGGTTGTTCGGGCCGGCTCGTCCAGTCGGCCGGTGCGCTCGACGGTCAGCGGCGGCGACCGGCGCCGGCCCGGGCCTTCGGGGTGCGGGCGGCCAGGCGGGCCACGAGCACCTCGACGACCAGTTCCGGCGGCCAGGCCCGCGCGCCCCGCAGGTCGAGGTCGGCCCCGGCCAGCAGCAGGACGAACTCGTGCAACCGCTCGGGGCCCAGCGTGCGGCTCTGGTCGAGCGCCTTGCGGGCAGGGAAGGTCGAGCCCTTGATGCCCAGCACCTCGGCGGCCTGGGCCTCGCTGGTCGCCCCCGAGCCCTCGAGGCGGAGCATGCGGCCGTAGTGGCCGTGCAGGCTGGCGGTGATCTGCAGCGGGTGGCGACCGGCGCCCAGCATGCGGTGGAGCACCTCGATGGCCGCCACCGGGTCGCCGCGGTCGATGGCGTCGGTGAGGTCCCATGGGGCCACGTCGCCCGCTTCGCCGAGGTAGGGCTCGATGTCGGCGTCCGAAAGGCGCGCCCCGGAACCGAACGTGCTCTCGAAGGTGTCGAGCAGCCCCCGCAGGCGGCTGACGTCCTCGCCCAGGTGGGCGGCCAGCAGCGCCTTGGCCGAGCCGTCGAGCTTCACCGGCGCGCCGGCGAGCTGCTCGTCGAGCCAGGCCGAGCGTTGGCGACCGGTTCCGGCCTTGGTCTCGTGGACCACCCCGCCGGCAGCCTTGATCGCGTCGCCCAGCTTCTTGGGCAGTGCGGCCACCCGAGCCCCGGACTTCGGGCCCTTCTCCCACACCAGCACCACCGACGTGGTCGGCAGCGGGTCGGCGAGGTAGGCGACGAGCGGGGCCACCGAGTCGGCGGTGGAGAACACCGCGCCGTGGCGACCGACCACGACCCGTCGGTCGGTCAGGAACGGGGGTGTCTGCGCCGCGTCGACCAACGGCCCGATGCTGTAGTCGCCACGGTCGTCCTCGTAGGAGCCGGCGTCGAGTTCCTCGACCATCAGCGTGCGGTCGCCGTCGCCGACGAGGGCGGCGACGATGTCGCGCACCGTGTCGCCGATCAGCACCGGGTCGTCCCCCTTGACCAGGTGGATCGGCGCGGCCAGGTCGGCCGGTGAGATCGTGGCCGGGCTCATGCCGCGGCGAGCACGTCGGCCATGATGTCGGCGACGCGGCGCCCGGCCCGGGCGTCGTGGGCGCGCAGCACCCGGCAGCCGAGGCGCGATGCCCAGCGCGTGGGCCGCCATCGTGCCCTCGGCCGCCTCGTGCACCTCGACGCCGAGCAGCTTCCAGAGGAACCGCTTGTTGGAGGCGGACAGGAACACCGGATAGCCGAGCGAGGCGAGCCGGTCGGACGCCCGCAGCAGCACGAGCGACTGCGGCTCGGTCTTTCCCAGGTCGAGCCCGGCGTCGACCATGATCCGCTCGGCATCGATGCCCGCGTCGAGGGCCCGGTCGGCCCGATCGGCGAGGAACCGGCAGACCTCGGCGACGACGTCGTCGTACACCGGATCGGGATCGGGCACGCGGGGTGCGAGGCGGATGTGGGTGGCGACCACCGAGGCACCGAACGCGGCGCAGGTCGTGAGGTAGTCGGGGTCGGCGAAGCCGCTGATGTCGTTGCCGACGACGGCGCCCGCCTCGAAGCACGCGCGCGCCACCGACGCCCGCCACGTGTCGACCGACACCGGCAGGTCGAACCGCGCCCGGAGCGCCTCGATGGCCGGCACGACCCGCTCGAGCTCCTGCTCCTCGGTGACCTCCTCGCCCGGGCCGGCCTTGACCCCACCGACGTCGAGGAAGTCGGCTCCGTCGTCGACCAGCCCCTCGGCCTTCCGCAGGAATGCGTCGAACGCGTAGTAGGTGCCCTTGTCGTAGAACGAATCCGGCGTGCGGTTGAGGATGCCCATGACGAGGGCGCGGTGGGTCACGTCGAAGCGGTGGGGACCGAGCGAGAGGTGCACGCAGGGAACCTACACCGACCCCCGGGCGGCCTCCCCAGGCCCAGCGAGGCGCGCCACCCACCGGCACGGTGGCCGACGCACCTGCCTGGCCGTCGGCCACACCGACCTCCACGTGCAGGGTGGGGGCGACGCCGGTGACCGTGACGACGAGCGTCCCGACGACGAGCTCGGCGCCGAGCGCAGGTCGCTGGCCACCGGGGACGGTCGACGGCGCGCCACGGGATGCGATGGCCGAGGCGGATGACCCGGCCGCGGGGAGCCACACCTGGTCGATGGCGACGCGCGGGCGAACCGCGGCGACGAGGGCGGCGACCGACGAGCTGCCGGTCGGGGCCACCAGCAGGTCGAGCCGATGCACACCGGCGCGGCGCAGCCCGTCGAGCACCGCGGCCGGCCGAGCGTCGACGGCGAGCACGAGCACGGCGGCACCGGGACCGGGCGAGCGCCAGAGCGTGCCCGCGTCCCGCAGCTCTGAGCGCACCGGGGGCGGCCCGAGTCCGGCGATCGTTGGGCCGGCCAGGGACAGGGCCACGACGGCCCAGCCGAGCCCTGCCCAGCGGGGCCGTGATCGTCGGGCGGCGCGCACCGCGAGGGCACCGGCGACGGCGGCGATGACGATCGGCGCGATCCCCACCTGGCCCAACGGTGCCGCGGCTGCCCGTCGGGCGACCCACTCGACCCACCACAGCAGCGCGGAGGTGGGCAGGTGCAGCACGCCGGCGACTGGGGGACCGACCAGGCCGGCCACGATGCCGGCGGTGAGGCCCCACGCCATGATCAGCGCGGCCGCCGGCTCGGCCAGCAGGTTGGCCGCCACTCCGGCCACCGGCATGCCGCCGTACCGGCCGGCGAGCAGCGGCGCCACGGCCACCTGCGCGGCCAGGGTCACGCCCAGAGCAGGGGCGATGCGACGAGGCACGGGGAGGTGGTCCCCCAGCGGGCGGGCCAGCACCAGGATGCCGGCCGAGGCGGCCACCGACAGCTGGAACCCGAGCACGCCGACGAGCATCGGGTCGACGAGCACGAGGGCGGTCACCGCGAGCGCCAGTGTCCGGATGCCGGAGACCGGTCGCCCGAGCATCCAGGCGGTGACGGCGACGGCCGCCATGGCCGATGCCCGCAGCACGGAGGGCTCGAATCGGGTGACGACGCCGAACAGCCCGACGACCGCCAGCGTCGCCACCCACCGGCCCCGCAACCCGAGGCGGCGCAGCACCGGCATGGCCACCGCCAGCACGAAGGCCACGTTCTCGCCCGACACCACCAGGAGGTGGCTGAGGCCGGCGCCGCGGAAGTCGTCGGCCACGGCGGCCGACTGACCTCGGTCGTCGCCCAGCACGAAGCCGGCGAACAGGGCCCGCTCGTCGGTGGGCAGCGCCGACGAGCCCCGAAGCAGGACGGCCCGCAACCCGTTGGCCACGCGCGTGACGGGGTCGCCGTCGCCGGCCGCCCGCACCTCGCCCGCGTCGAGCCGCCCGACGATGTGGCGACGGGCGGCCCGGTCGTCACCCGACGCCCGGGGCGCCGTGCGACCGCGTACCTCGACCACCTGCCCGGCGACCCGCCCGGCCACGGCCGCCCCGGCCCGACCCCTCGCCCACAGGTCGAGGTGGTGGCCCGCGGCACGCACCTCGGCGTGCACGGCGCCGCTGAACCGGTCGGGATCGGTGACCAGGGTGGCCCGACCGGACCATTCGCCCGCCGGGGCGGGCCGAGCCCCGAGCCACGCCTGGGCCGAGAGGCCGGAGGCCAGCAAGGTGAGCACCGCGCCGAGCAGCAGCGGGCGGCGGAGGGCGAGCGCCACCACGGCGGCGGCGGCCAACGGCCACACCGGCAGGGGGAGGGGCAGCCAGGCGCCGAGCGCGGTGGCGACCGCCAACGCGACCATCCCGCGGTCGCTCAGCCCGCCGACGCCCCCGGCGCCGCCCAACGCCGATGCCCCGACCGGCGCGGTCACACCCGGACGAGGTCGCGGAGCTGGGCCAGCTTGGCGTCGCCGATGCCCCGGACCTGGGCCAGGTCGTCGACCGAGTGGAACGGCCCGTTGCGCTGGCGGTAGTCGATGATGGCGGCAGCCGTGGCCGGCCCCACGCCCGGGAGGGCCTCGAGCTCGTCGGCGGTGGCCGTGTTCAGGTCGACCAGGGCGGGCGGCGAGCTGACCCCCGGGGCTGCACCGCCGCCCGCTCCCCCGCCGCCGTCGACGGGCACCGGTGGATCGGTCTCTCCCCGTCGCGGCACCCAGACCCGGACGCCGTCGGCCAGGGGCGAGGCCAGGTTCACGCGGTCGCCATCGGCATCGGGGGTGAGCCCTCCCGCCTGGGCGATCAGATCGCCCACCCTCGAGCCGGCCGGCAGGTGGTAGACGCCGGGTCGGACCACCGCCCCGGCCGCCTGGACGATCAGGCCGCCGGCCGAGCCGGTAGCGCCGGTCGTCCCACCCACACCGCCGGGTTCGGGCAGGCTCGTGCCCGTGGTCGTGCCCGTGCCGGCCCTCGGCAACGACGCGGCCACGTCGCCGGCGGAGCCGGGCCGGGACTGGTCGTCGCGCCCGAGCACGAGCCCACCGCCGACGAGGAGGGCCACGACCACGGCCCCGATCGCGACCAAGGCCAGCACCACGTGGCGGTCGAGCCGACCTGCGGCACCACTTCGCCACGGCCCGAGCGCCTGGGCGAGGCGGAGAGACCAGGGCGACGGTTCGGCGACCGCCCGGCGCAGCGCGGCCAGCGGATCGCCGGCCGCGTCGTTCCCCGAGGATGGGTCAGCCGGGCCCGGCTCGGCGACGGGATCGTTCGGACTCGGAGCCACGGGCCCCTCCAGCGCGTCTGACGGCAGGGAGGGGGAAGCAGGCCGCCCGCGGGTCGTCGATCGCCGGGGATCCGAGCGTAGGGCGGGAGCGGTCCGGTGTCACCACCGAATCCGCCGACCTCCGAGCTGCGGGGTCCGCGTGGGAGTCAGTAGAGGCGGGCGGTGAGCCGGCGGCGGTAGTCGGCCGTGCGGGGGTCGTCCGGGCCGAGCAGCTCGAGCAGGTCGACGTAGGACTGCCGGGCCTCGTCGTCGGCCTTGACCCGGTCGAGCAGCTCGTCGAGTCGGGCCGGGATGGCGTCGGCGTCGGCGACCTCGTCGCCCGAGCGGGCCCGCGCCGCGACCCGCCGGGTCTCGGCGCTCTCCGGGATGCGGCTGAGCAGCTCGAGGGCCTCGTCGCCCCGCCCGTCGACCGCCAGCAGCTCGGCCAGCGCGATCACCGCGCCGGGGTGGTCGTGCTGCAGGTCGAGCGCCTGGCGGAGCGACGCCTCGTCGCCCTCGCCGAGCAGCCGCTCGATCTCGAGCTGCTCGGGCGACGGCAGCAGCCGGTCGACGAACGCCTGCACCTCGCGCTGGCCCTGGGCCCCGACGAAGCCGTCGACCACGGCGCCGTGGTGCACGGCGTAGACCGCCGGGATGCCCTGCACCTGGAACTCGGTCTTGATCCGGGGGTTCTGGTCGACGTCGACCTTGGCCAGCACGACCGCCCCGTCGGTGGCGTCGACCACCTGCTCGAGGATCGGCCCGAGGGTGAGGCAGGGTCCGCACCAGGGCGCCCAGAGGTCGACGACCACGGGCGTCTGCTCGGACCGCACCATGACCTCGGTCTCGAAGGTCGCATCAGTCACATCGATCGGCACGGAGACAGGATACGGGGTCCTCCGGACGTTCCCGCCGTCGCGGTCGCGACCAGTAGCGTGGGCATCTCGTCCGAGGGGGCGTGCGAGCTGCGACGGTCGCAGCCACCGAGGGGGAACCGTGGAAACCGCGCAGGCACCAGAAGGCATCGACATCGAGCACGTCACCGCCTGGTTCGGCGAGCACGTCCCCGCGGTCGCACCACCGCTGTCCTTCGAGCTCATCGCCGGCGGGCACTCGAACCTGACCTTCGGCGTCACCGACACCGCCGGCCACCACTGGGTGCTGCGCCGCCCGCCGCTCGGCCAGGTGCTGGCCACCGCCCACGACATGGGCCGCGAGCACCGGATCATCTCGGCCCTGGCCCCCACCGACGTGCCGGTCGCCCCGGCCGTGGGGCTCTGCACCGACGACGCGGTCAACGGCGCGCCGTTCTACGTCATGGACTTCGTCGACGGCACCATCGTGCGCGACCAGCCCGCGGCCCAGCTGCTCACGCCCGAGCAGCGGCGCACGGCCAGCGAGTCGGTCGTCGACGTGCTCGCCCGCATCCACGCCGTCGACCTCGACGCCGTCGGGCTGGCCGACCTCGGCCGCCACGAGGACTACATCCCGCGGCAGCTCAAGCGCTGGTACGGCCAGTTCGAGAAGTCCAAGACCCGCGAGCTGCCGATGCTCGAGGAGGTCTACGAGTCGCTCAAGCGGCTGGTGCCCGAGCAGGGCCCGGCCACCATCGTCCACGGCGACTACCGGCTCGACAACTGCATGGTCGGAGCCGACGGCAACATCGTGGCCGTGCTCGACTGGGAGATCTGCACGCTCGGCGACCCGCTCGCCGACGTCGGCCTGCTGCAGGTCTACTGGAGCGACCCGGGCGACGACACCGCCCACGACGGGCGGCGGGGCCACCACTCTCGACGGCTTCCTGCGGCGGCCCCAGATGCTCGAGCGCTACGCCGAGGTGTCGGGCCGCGACCTCTCGACCATCGACTACTACGTGGCCTTCGGCTACTGGAAGCTGGCCTGCATCATCGAGGGCGTCTACGCGCGCTACATCGGCGGCGCCATGGGCCATCGCGGCAACGCCTCGGACTTCGACTTCTTCGGCCAGCAGGTGGTGGCGCTCGTCGAGTCGGCCCGACAAGCTATCGGTCGGCTCGAATGAGCGAGCTCTACGACTTCCTCGTGAACCCCGAGCTCGACTCGCCGGTGCTGGTGGTCGTGCTCGACGGCTGGATCGACGCCGGGCTCGGAGCCTCCACCGCGCTCGAGGCGCTCACGCCCACCATGCCGCTCGACACCGTCGCCGTGTTCGACACCGACGCCCTGCTCGACCACCGGGCGCGCCGGCCGACGATGCACATCGACGACGGCCTCCAGACCGGCCTCACGTGGCCGACCATCGAGATGAAGGCCGGTTCCGATCCCGAGGGCCACGACGTGCTGCTGCTGGTCGGGGCCGAGCCCGACCACACCTGGCGGGCGTTCTCGGCCGACGTGGTCGCGCTGGCCGTCGAGATGGGCTGTCGCATGGTGGTCGGGCTCGGGGCCTACCCCGCCCCCACGCCCCACACCCGCCCGACGCGGGTCGTCGCCACCACGGCGTGGCCGGACCTGGCTCGCCGGGTCGGCTTCATCCACGGCCGCGTCGACGTCCCCGCCGGGGTCCAGGCGGCCATCGAGGAACACGCCCACGACGTGGGCCTTCCCTCGGTCGGGCTCTGGGCCCAGGTGCCCCACTACGCCTCGGCCATGCCCTACCCCGCCGCCGGTCAAGCGCTGATCGAGTCGCTCAACGAGGTCGCCGACCTGGCGTTCGGCACCGGGACCCTCGCCGACGACGCGGCCTCGGCCCGTGTGCGGCTCGACGGGCTCATCGCCGAGAGCAACGAGCACCAGCAGCTCGTCCGCCAGCTCGAGGCCCAGGTCGACGCGGTGGCCAGCGCCGACGGCGGCGGCCTGCCCTCGGGCGAGGAGCTGGCCGAGGAGCTCGAGCGCTACCTGCGCGATCAGGACAGCCCCTAGCCGTTCGCGGCCGGTGACGGGTAGGTCGGCACCTGCTCCGACGGTGGGACCGTCTCGTAGATCGCCACCGCGCCGTCGGTCTGGAACGCCTTCGTCGGGTCGGTCGTCCACTGCCCGGGGAGGTAGCGCTTGCCGCCGTCGACGAACTCGTAGAGGCCCTGGCCGTCGCGCTCGATCTCGTCCTTGCCGCTGATGTTCGGGTTCCACCAGACCTCGGTGGCATCGTCGACGCCCACGAAGTCGGGCCGGGGCCAGATGCCCTTCTCCCCGTACGAGAGCGAGGGCTGACTGATGGCCTGCGGTGTCGGTGCCGCCGCGAAGAGGGCGTCCTTGAAGTCCTGCGCGGTGAGGTGCGGTCCGACGCCCTGGATCACCGCGTAGAACAGCGCCGGGTTGATCACCCCGACCGCGGCCGCGGTCGATGCGGGGGCCTCGTGCCCGAAGTACCAGCGGTACAGCGCCTTGGCACTCGCCCCCTCCGTGCGGGCGGCGCCGAAGCTCACGCCGAACGCATGGGCCCACTGGGCCGGGTCGTAGGTGCGGGCGAACGCCGAGGTGTCCGTGAGGGCGGCGCCGGTCAGGACCCACTCCGGGAAGTACTCCTGGGCGGTGGCGGCCCGGGTCAGGGGCTGCGGGGCCACCGGGTCGCCGTTGAACAGGACGGAGGTGACACCGGCTGCCTTGAGCTTGGCGATGAGCGCCGGCGCGTCGGTCTGCAGGTCGACGGGCGACTTGTACGACAGCGACTCGGCCAGCTCGACACCGGACGCCTTCAGGCTGTCCTCGAACGACTTCTCGGCCTTCTCGGAATCGTCGCTGGTGGAGATGTAGATGGCGCCGAACTTGCGCTTCTGGCTCTTCAGGTCGTCTTCGCCGGCGAACTCGGCGTTGCCGTCCTTGAGCTTCTTCGAGATGTACTCGGTCACGTGGGTCTTGCCCTGCTCCGGCAGGATGCCGAGGCCCCAGAGGTAGGGCGAGGCGTTGTCGAAGTAGTCGTAGGTGGCGCCGGGGCCGCACGAGATGCAGAGCACGTGGCGAGCCGCCAGCTCGTCGCCGAAGGCCGGGGTCAGGATGGGCCCGCCCCACACCGCGAACGGCTTGATGTCCTCGGCGATGGTGATGGCGTCGGCGCGGGCCGCGACCTCGTCGGCCGAGGTGCCGGTGGCGGTGAACGGCACCATCTCGACCTTGCGCCCGTAGGTCTCGTAGAAGTGGTTGTAGAAGTCGACCCAGTCCTTCATGGTGTCGGCGGTCTGGGCGTTGGTGTCGGAGACCTTCACCGCGGAGGTGATGTAGTTCAGGATCGGGTCGCTCTCCTGGGCCTGGTAGAAGACCACCTTGATCGTGTCGGACGTGACCCCGGTGGCTGTCGAGCCACCGTTGTCCCCGCTGAACGGGGCGTAGCAGTCACCGGCGAAGAAGCTCGGGTACTTCAGCTTGCCCGTGGTGGTGTCGCACCGGTCGCCCCAGTTGATCGAGTCGACCTTGCCCTGCTCCTTGGCCTGTGTGAACGACAGCACTCCCTCGCGGGTGGCCGAGGCCGACGTCGTGGTGGTCGTGCCGGTGGCATCGGTGCCCGACTTGTCCCCCGATCGGGCCACGACGACCACCGCGATGACGGCGACGACCGCCACGATGGCGACGATCGGTCCGTATCGCTTGAGCGCGGTCGACGACGACGGCGGTGGAGTGCTCGGTTGCATGGGCGGATCCCTCTCCCTGGTTCGGCCTGGACCTGCGGGCCAGGTGTTCGAGACTGCGGACGGACGGGTTCGGACGGGGTCGGACGGCCGACCTCGGCGGTGGATCGGAGCGGTCGGTCAGGGCACGGTGGTCGACGTGCCCGATCGGGCGATGACGGCCTCGGTGTCGCCGAGGTAGGAGGCGACGACCTGGGGATGGTGCAGCACCTCGTCGGGCGTGCCCTCGACGAGGAGCCGACCCTGGTCGAGCGCGATCATCCGATCGGACACGCCGGTGACGAGGGGCATGTCGTGCTCGATGACGAGCAGGCTCGCTCCGAGGGCCTCGCGGATGCGGAGCAGCAGCGGGCCCAGCGCCTCGGACTCGCGCTGGGCGATGCCGCTCGAGGGCTCGTCGAGCAGCACCACCGAGGGGTGGTGGGCGACGACGCAGGCCAGGTCGACCACCCGCCGCGAGCCGGTGGAGAGCTCGCGCACGAACTTGGAGCGGTAGGCCTCGAGGTTGAGCAGGTCGATCAGCTCGTCGACGCGCCGCTGCACCTTCTGCTCGGAATCGAACGAGGCCGGCATGTGCAGGGCCGAGTTGATCGGGTCCTTCACCTCGACCCACCGGTCGAGCGACACCGCGATCGTCTCCTCGACCGTGAGCGCCGGGAAGAGCCGGGCGTCCTGGAACGAGCGGCCAAGACCGAGCCGGGCCCGCTTGTCCGGGGCCGCCCGCGACACGTCGTGGCCGCCGATCAGAACCCGACCGGCATCGGCGCGGGTGAAGCCCGAGATCAGGTCGAACAGGGTGGTCTTGCCTGCGCCGTTGGGACCGATGATGCCCACGATCTCGCCCGGGGCGACGCTGAGCGACACCCCACCCACGGCCTGGATGCCGCCGAAGCGCACCGTGAGGTCGGAGACCTCGAGGGCCGGGACGGCCGGTTCGGTGGATTCCGGCGCGGCCACCATCGCCACGGTGGCCGGCATCGGCTCGGTGGTCGGGGCCGAGCCGTCGGCGGCCGCGTGCCCGTTGCCCGAGCCGTTGCCGGCCAAGCCGTTGCCGGCATGGCCGTTGCCCGAGGCGGCGTGGCCGTTGCCGGCCGGCTCCAGCTCGGCGGCCGGCCGGGTGGCGTCGACGGTGCGGGCCTCCGGGCCCCCGGTGCCCGCCCCCTCGAGGAACACCGAACGCAGCACGTCGGGTCGCTCGAGCAGCTCGGCGGTGGGTCCGTGGAACTTGATCTCGCCCTTTTCCATGAAGAAGGCCGTCTCCGCGATGGTGAGGGCCAGGTTCACGGACTGCTCGACCAGGATGACCGTGGTGCCCCGCTCGCGGATCGCCTCGACGATGGGCAGCAGCTGCTCGACGATGACCGGCGCCAGGCCGAGGCTCAGCTCGTCGATGAGCAGCAGGCGCGGTCGGGCGAGGAACGCCATGCCCAGGGCCAGCATCTGCTGCTGGCCGCCCGACAGGTTCGCCGCCGGCTCGGCCAGTCGGTCGCGGAGGGCGGGGAAGAGCTCGAGCACCTCCTCGACCCGCTCCTTGGCCAGGCCCGGCTTGCGGCGATCGAGCCACCCCGCGACCCGGAGGTTCTCGCCGACCGACAGGCTCGGGAACACCCCTTGGCCTCCCGGCACCTGGGTGATCCCGTGCGCCGCGATCTCGTTGGGCGGGGCATGGGTGATGTCGCGCCCGTCGAAGATCACCGCGCCCTTGTCGGCCTCGACCACGCCGCAGATGGCCTTGAGCAACGTGGACTTGCCGGCGCCGTTCGTGCCGAGGAGGGCGATGATCTCGCCCTCGTCGATCTCGAAGTCGACGTCGAACAGCACCTGCACGCTGCCGTAGTAGACGTTGAGGCCCCGCACCAGCAGCAGCTTGACCCGGCCCTGGCGGCGCTCGTAGAGCACCTCGGAGCGGGCCGCGGCCATCGTCCACACCTGCTTGATGTCACGGTCGATGACGTTGCCCGCGGTGGCGATGATGAGCCCACCGACGAGGAACACCGGCACCATCACCAGCATGCCGACCTCGATGTTCACGTTGTCGGAGATGGCGCCGACGATGGGCAGCACGATCAGGCCCGGGATCACGAAAATGGCCCCCATCGAGAAGCCGAGCGACCGGGCCCGAGCGGGGATGGCGAGCGAGAGCGAGGCGAAGACCCCCGGCCCGACGATGGCGAGCGAGGCCGAGATGGCCATGTTGATGACCACGCCCATCCACACGAACGGCGCGAAGGCGAACAGCGTGAGCAGGCCGGCGGTGATGAACGCCACCACGGAGATGAAGCGGATCACCAGTCCCGGGTCGCGCACCATGAGCTTGGTCCCGATGCGGGCACCGATGACGAGGCCGATGAGCTGGGCCGGTTCGGCCGCCGCCGCCACCCACCCGCGCTGCACCTCGTCGAGCCCGAACTTCTGCTCGTAGAGGATGGCGGCCAGCGACGAGAACCCGATGATCGAGGCGGCCAGGAACGGCAGCGAGTAGAACATCCGCCGCAGGCTCTCGATCTTCCACACCATGCGCCAGCCCTCGGCGAACGACGGCGGCGGCTCCTCGGTGAGCAGGGCGTCGGTGACCCCCATGGCCTTGCGCTCCTGGACGCCCCGGCTGGGCTCGACGAGCCGGAGGCCGAGGGCGATGAGCACGAACATCGGGACGGCGAAGATGATGAAAGGCGCCCGCCAGCTGAGCCACGCCGCCAGCAGCCCGGCGAGGATCGGGCCGACGAAGGCCCCGACCGCGTTGGCGCCGCGGTGGAAGGAGAACACCCGCGGGCGGTTGCCGATCGGGAACCAGTCGGCCAGGAGCCCGTTGTGCGTCGGCCCGACGGTCGCCTGACCGATGCCGAAGCCCGAGCGCACGAGGACGAGCATCCACACCGAGAAGGCCAGGCCGGTGCCGATCGAGAAGCAGGCCGCGACCGCGGCACCGATCAGCATCAACCTCGTGCGCTTGTGGCGGTCGGCCATCTGGGCGATCGGCACCTGGAGCGACAGGCCGACCAGCGACGCCAGCGCCACGATCGTCAGGATCCCGGCGTTCGACAGCTTGAACGCGTCGCGGATGTTGGGGAGCAGCAGACCGAAGGAGGTGCGGTCCATCTCGTCGACCATGGCCAGGCCGAACAGGATCATCAGGGCGTAGACGGGGCCCTCTCCGGTGAGGTCGCTGATCCACTTGCCCGGGTGGGCGACCGCCTGGCGCAGGCGGAGGTGCCAGGGCCCCTGGTTGGGCTCGAAGACGGTGATCGGGATCACGACACCACCTCCGGGCTCATGTCGGCGGCTCCGTCGCCGGAGACCTCGACCAGGTGCTCGATCGCCTCCACCTTCTCCTCGGCGTGGGCGATCACGTCGGGATCGGGGTCGTCGCCCGGTTGCGCGATGTCGGCCAGCAGGCTGGGCACGATGACCTCGTGGCGCCGGGCCACCCATCGCAACCAGTTGTCGCGCAGCCGGTAGACGAGGTCACCGAGGCCACCCGGGATGATCAGCAGCACGAGCAGCACGCCCACAGCCGACGCCAGCTGCTGCCACTGCGGACCGGGGAGGAACCACTGCCCTCCCTGCAGGTACAGGGCGCCGAGCGCCGCCCCCAGCAGCGAGCCGAGCCCGCCGACGACCGCGGTGGTGAACACCCCGAAGCTCGCCCCCGGCCCGTAGACGTCCGGGCTGAAGGCCTGGAGCAAGTGGGCCAGCAGGCAGCCGGCGAAGGCGGCGAGGAAGCCGGACAGCGCGAAGGCGGTGAGCTTGGCCCGGATCACGTTCACGCCGAACGACTGCGCGCCCCGCTCGTTCTCCCGCAGGGCCAGCAGCACCCGACCGGTGCGGCTGCGGCGGATGCCGCGGACCGCCAGCACGGTGAGCCCGAGGCAGGCCAGGCACAGGTAGTAGTACGACGACTGCGAGTTGAGATCGATGACGCCGAACAGCTTGGGGCGGGCCACCCGCGACACCGGGATCCAGTGGAAGTACCGCCGGTTCAGCAGCCAACTCGACGTGGCCATGGCGAAGGCGAGCGTCGTGACGGCGAGGAAGAGCCCTCTGAGCCGCAGGGCCGGGATTCCGACGAGCACGGCGACCACGACCCCGACCAGTCCGGCCACGAGCAGGGCGAGGCTGAGGTCGAGGTGCCACGTCTGGGTCGCGTACGCCCCGACGGCGGCGCCGAACGCCACGAACGACATCTGCCCGAGCGAGACCTGTCCCGCCCAGCCCGTCAGCACCACGATCGAGATCGTGATGATCACGAAGATCACCACCGCGCTGGCCTTGACCAGGTTGCCCGAGCTGCCGGCCAGCAGCGCCGGCGTCGCCAGCAGGGCGGCGAGCGCCAGGATGGTTCCGCCCCAGCGGACGAGCCGCACCTCCAGGACCGACCGGAGCTCCCGCGGCACCGGCCGCACCTCGTCGGCCGCGGCCCAGGTCGACGCGGCGTCGGCCTCGACCCTGGTGGCGCCCATCTTGCGCAGCAGCAGGCACACGATGATGACCCCGGCGAGGATCGGGTCGACCAGCTCGGGGTCGCGCTGGTTGTTCCAGACGATGCCCTGCTGGAGCATGCCGATGGCGATGGCCGCGAAGGCGATGGTCGGGAGCTCGACCAGCTTGCCCAGCATCAGGGCGGCGAAGGCGGACAGGAGCACGGTGAGGCTCAACCCGATGCCGACCGGGAGCCCGAGGATGCCGGCCTGCAGGAAGACGCCGATGAACGAGAGCGTGGCCGCGACGGCCCAGACCACCGTCTGCAGGCGCTTGACGGGAACCCCGAGCAGCGCCGCCCGGTCGGCGCGCTCGGCGCTGGCCCGGATGGCGATGCCGACGTTGGTGCCCCGCAGCAGGAACGCCACGCCGATCAGCGCCAGCGGCGCCACGACCAACGCGACGAGGTGGTCCGCCGAGAACGTGAAGGGCGCGATGGTGAACTTCACCTTGAACGGGAAGTGGAGCTGGTTGGACGACGGTCGCTCGCCCCAGATCGACGGGATGAAGAGCGACCCGACGAGCAGCAGCTGCGAGAGCCCGATGGTGGCGACGGTCAGGATCAGCCGGGGGGCGTTGAAGAACCGGCGGATGATGGCCAGCTCGACGACGGCGCCGAGCAGCACGGCGGCGAGCAGACCCAGCGTGGCGGCCAGGAAGTAGTTGAGCCCGCCGTAGACGGCGAGCGCCACGGCCAGCGCGGTCGGCGCCGCGCCCAGCTCGCTCTGGGCGAAGTTGAGGATGCGGTTGGCCCGGTAGATGAGCGCCATGCCGACCGCGACGAGCGACCCGAGCAGGCCGAGGATGAACCCCTGGATGGCCATCCCGGCCGGCAGCGGGAAGAAGACCAGTTGGAAGGCGAGGATGACGACCGCAGGACCGAGCGTGGAGATGGCGAGGCGCAGCCGTGGTGATGAGATCGTGACAGCCAAGCGACCTGTCCCCCTGTTCCCCTGTGCGCAGCCCCGGCCCCCTGACCGGAACATGCCCCCTCGGCGTGCGCGTCCACACCTTATTGCAGATGCTGTGCAAGTTCTCGCCGACCACGTACCGCAGTCGGTTGACGGTCGAACGTGTCTGGATCGTGACACAGATCACAGCCCGGAAGGGGTTCCCCACCAGCGGGTAGGGTGCGCGCCATGAAGATCGACGGGGGCATCGGGGCCGGACTCACCAACGCGGGCGAGGCGGCGCGCGAAGCGGAGGCCGCGGGATACGACGGCGTGTGGGCGGCCGAGACCTCCCACGACCCGTTCTTCCCGCTGCTGCTGGCGGCCGAGCACACCGAGCACATCGAGCTCGGCACCGGCATCGCGGTGGCCTTCGCCCGCAACCCGATGAACCTGGCCAACATCGCCTACGACCTGCAGTCGTTCTCGAAGGGGCGGTTCATCCTCGGGCTCGGCTCGCAGATCAAGCCGCACATCACCAAGCGCTTCAGCATGGAGTGGTCGCAGCCCGCCGCCCGCATGCGGGAGATGATCCTGGCCATCCGGGCCATCTGGGACTGCTGGAACAACGGCACCAAGCTCGACTTCCGCGGCGACTTCTACACCCACACCCTGATGACGCCGTTCTTCGACCCGGGGCCGAACCCGCACGGCAACGCCAAGATCTTCCTCGCCGGCGTCGGTGAGCGGATGACCGAGGTCGCGGGCGAGACCTGCGACGGGTTCCTGTGCCACGGCTTCACCACCGAGCGCTACCTGCGTGAGGTCACCCTGCCCGCGCTCGAGCGCGGGCTCGACCGGTCTGGGCGCACGCTCGCCGACATCGAGATCTCGGGCCCGGCCTTCGTGGTCACCGGCACCAACGAGCAGGAGATGGAGGCGTCGACCAAGGGCGTCCGCCAGCAGATCGCGTTCTACGGCTCGACGCCCGCCTACCGCGGCGTGCTCGAGCTGCACGGCTGGGGCGACCTGCAGACCGAGCTCAACGCGCTGTCGAAGCAGGGCGAGTGGGTCACCATGGGCGACCTCATCGACGACGAGATGCTCGCACGCCTTCGCCGTGGTCGCCGAGCCCGAGCAGATCGGCCCCGAGCTCCACGCCCGCTACGGCGACGTCGTCGATCGCCTCAGCTTCTACGCGCCCTACAAGAGCGACCCGGAGCGGTGGCGCGCCGTGCTCGCCTCGATGAAGGGCTGACCCCTACCCGAACTTGCGTGGATTATCCGGGCCTGGCCCGGAGAATCCACGCAAGAACGGCGAGGTCGGTCAGTCGGGGGTCAGTCAGGCCGGCTGCAGCTCGTCGGCGTGGTAGCGCTCGCGGCAGGTGCTGCGCTGGAGCTTGCCCGACGACGTCTTGGGCAGCGAGCCGGGTGCCACCAGGAGCACCTCGTGCGGTGGCACACCCGACACCTCCATGACCCGGTGGTGCACCTCCTTGCGGACGGTGTCGTGATCGTCGCTGCGGACCTCGGCCACCACCACGAGCGTCTCGCGCCCCTTGGCCCCCTCGACCCCGAAGGCGATCACGTTGCCGGGCCGCACGCCCTCGACCTCGGCCACGCCGCGCTCGATGTCCTCGGGGAACACGTTGCGGCCGCCGATGATGATGACGTCCTTGAGCCGGCCGCAGATCACCAGCTGGCCGTCGATCAGGTAGGCCAGGTCACCGGTGCGCAGCCAGCCGTCGTGGAACAGGGCCCGGGTCGCCTCCTCGTTGCGGTAGTAGCCGGCCGTCACCGACGTGCCCCTGATCTCGAGCTCGCCCGACCTCGCGATCGGCGAGCGGATGGCCGTCCTCGCGATCGACGACCCGGATCTCGAGCCCCGGCACGGGGCGTCCGAGCACCACGAAGCTGCGCTGGCCCTCGGCGTCGGGCGCGATCGGCGCGGCGTAGCCCTCGGTCTCGAGCACCCGCAGGTCGACCGAGTCGACCTGCAGCCCGGTCATCGGGACGGGGAAGGTGCCGGCGATGGCGACCTCGGCCATGCCGAACGCGGGGAAGACCGCGCCCGGCCGCATGCCGTGGCGAGCGCCGGCCTCGACGAAGGCCTCGACCGACGCCGGGTCGACCGGCTCGGCCCCGTTCAGCGCGATCCGCAGGCGGGACAGGTCGAGCACCTCGGCCCGGCGCAGGGCCCTGGTGGCAAGCACCCACGAGAAGTTCGGCCCGGCCGTGGCCGTGCCACCGTGGCGCGACAGCCACTCCATCCAGCGGACCGGCCGGGCCAGGAAGTCCTGGGGCGCGCCGAGCACCAGATCGGTTCCCGTGGTGACGGGGAGGGTCCAGAACCCGATCAGCCCCATGTCGTGGTAGAGCGGCAGCCACGACACCATGACGTCGTCGTCACGGTCGAGGAACGCGGCCTCCTCGATGGCGTCGAGGTTGGCGCAGACCGCCCGGTTCGACAGCACCACGCCCTTGGGCTCCGCGGTGGAGCCGCTCGTGAACTGCAGCACGGCGAGGGCGTCGGCGTCGTCGGCCGGCCGCTCCCAGCGGTCGCCACCCAGGCGGACGGCCTCGGCGGCCAGGTCGTCGAGCAGCACCATCGGCGGGTCGCCCGGCACCGGCTCGATGAACGGAGCCAGGTCGGCGTCGACCAGCACCAGCCTGATGTCGGCCCGCAGGATCCGCGCCCGGGTCTGCATCACGAACTGCTCGATCGACGACAGGCGCATCGGCAGCGGCAGCACCACGAGCGTGGCACCGGCCAGCCAGACGGCCTGCATCGAGGTGACGAGCCGACGGGTCGTCGGCCCGAGCACGGCGACGTGATCGCCGGGGACCACCCCTCGGCTCTGCAGGGCGGCCGCCATGGCCCGGGCGTCGTCGTGCAGCTCGGCCCAGCTGGCCTGGGTCTCGGCCTCCCCAGCCACGAAGGTGATGCGACCCACCCGGTTGCCGGGGCCCCCGGCGGCGGCGGCCTCGATGCGGGCGGCCAGGGTCGGCAGCGGCGAAGGGACGAACGGAGACGGCGATGGCGACATGGTCATCGGACCACGTTCGCGCCACCCGGGTTACGCGACGGTGATGCTCGCCGCGGACCTGATCAGGCGGGCCCGATCAGGCCACGACGTTCACCAGCTTGGGCGGCTTGACGATCACGCGCCGGGGTGCGCCGTCGACGAACGCCTGCACCTTCGGCGAGGCGAGGGCCAGCTGCTCGGCCTCCTCGGCGCTGATGCCGGGAGCGACCTCGATGCGATCGCGCATCTTGCCGTTCACCTGCACGATCATGGTGACCGTCTCGACGGCCAGCATCGTCGGGTCGGCGACCGGCCACGGCTCCTCGTGCACGTGCCCGCCCCGCCGCTGCTCCCAGAGCTCGGCCGCGACGTGCGGGGCCATGGGCGCCATCAGCAGCAGCAACGTGTCGATGGCGACGGCCAACGTCTCGGCCCGCGCTCCCCCGTCGGACTGCACGTAGCGGTAGAGCTCGTTGGTGAACTCCATGTAGGCGGCGACGGCGGTGTTGTACGACCATCGCTCGTAGTCGTCGGAGACCTTCACGATGAGCCGGTGCGTCGAACGGGCCACCTCCTCGTCCGCCGCCGTGGGCTCGCGGTCGACCAGCATCGGCACGGCAGCCGCGGTGGCCAGGCGCCACAGTCGGCCGAGGAACCGGTGGCTCCCCTCGATCGACACGCCCTCCCAGTCGACGTCGTCCTGGGGCGGCCCGACGAACAGGTGGGCCAGGCGCAGGGCGTCGGCGCCCTCGCGATCGAGGATCGGCTCGGGCGCGACCAGGTTGCCCTTCGACTTGGACATCTTGTCGTTGTCGAGCCGGATCATGCCCTGGGTGAACAGCCGCGAGAACGGCTCGCGCAGCTCCTTGGGCGCCACGCCCAGGTCGGCCAGGGCCTTGGTGAAGAACCGGGCGTACATCAGGTGCAGGATGGCGTGCTCGATGCCGCCGATGTACTGGTCGACCGGCATCCACGACTCTGCGGCCGCCATCGAGAACGGCTCGGTCGTGTTCCACGGATCGGTGAAGCGCAGGAAGTACCACGACGAGTCGACGAACGTGTCCATCGTGTCGGTCTCGCGACGGGCCGGGCCCCCGCAGTTCGGGCAGGTCGTGTGCAGGAACCCTTCGTGCAGCTGCAGCGGCGACTGGCCCGTCGGCTGGAACTCGACGTCGTCGGGCGCCAGCACCGGCAGCTGATCGTCGGGCACCGGCTGGATGCCGCACCCGTCGCAGTAGACCACCGGGATCGGGCAGCCCCAGAACCGCTGCCGTGACAGCAGCCAGTCGCGCAGGCGGTAGTTGACCCGGGCCTCGCCGATGCCCCGTTGCTCCAGGAACTCGATGGCCTTGGCGATGGCACCGGCCTTGTCGAGCCCGTCGAGCCACTGGCTGTTGATGGCCGGACCATCTCCCGTGTAGGCCTCGCCCTCCCACCCGTCGGGCGGCTGCACCGTGCGGATGATGGGCAGGCCGTGCACGGTGGCGAAGTCCCAGTCGCGCTGGTCCTGGCCGGGCACGGCCATGATCGCCCCGGTGCCGTAGCCCATCAGCACGTAGTCGGCGATGTAGAGCGGCACCGGCCGATCATCGAACGGGTTGAGCAGGTACGCGCCGGTGAACACGCCGCGCTTGTCGAGCGCCCCTTCGGACTTCATGCGGTCGACGTCGCTGGTCTCGCGGGCCTTGGCCACGAAGGCCTCGATCTCGGCTCGGCGATCGTCGAGGGTCACTTGGGCCACGAGCGGGTGCTCGGGCGCCATGACGGCGTAGGTCATGCCGAAGCTGGTGTCCGGACGGGTGGTGAACACCCGGACGGCCGGGACGCCCTCGCGGACGGTGCCCTCGGCATCGGTGACGGCCATCTCGAACTCGGCGCCGTTCGAGCGCCCGATCCAGTTGCGCTGCATGATCTTGACCCGCTCGGGCCAGTCGAGCGCGTCGAGGTCGTCGATCAACTGGTCGGCGTAGTCGGTGATCTTGAAGAACCACTGCTCGAGGTCGCGCTTCTCGACCACGGCCCCCGACCGCTCGGCCGTGCCGTCGGGCAGCACCTGCTCGTTGGCCAGCACGGTCTGGTCGATCGGGTCCCAGTTGACCGGCGCGTTCTTGCGGTAGGCCAGGCCGGCCTCGAGGAAGCGCAGGAAGATCCACTGCGTCCACTTGATGTAGTCGGCGTCGTGGCTCTTGACCTCGCGCCGCCAGTCGTAGACCGAACCGATGCGGCTGATCGAGCTGCGCAGCATCTCGATGCGCTCCTCGGTGAACGGCCGGGGATGCACGCCGGTCTTGATGGCCGCGTTCTCGGCCGGCAGGCCGAACGAGTCGAAGCCCATGGGCGACAGCACCGCGAAGCCGTTCATCGTGCGGTAGCGGACGATCAGGTCACCGAAGGTGTAGTTGCGCACGTGCCCCATGTGCGCCGCGCCGCTCGGGTACGGGTACATGCAGAGCGTGTAGTAGTGCGGACGGGGGTCGTCGTTGGCGACCTCGTAGGTGCCCCACTCGCGCCAGCGCTCCTGCCACTTCGCCTCGATCGCCTGCACGTCGTACCCGTCAGCCATCCCGGCATCGTACCGACGGCCCTGGTCCGGGCCGAACCCGGTTCGGCTGCCGGCGGGTTCGGACCAGGGCAGGGCGGATGCTAAGGTGTCGGTTCCTCTCGGGGCTATAGCTCAGTTGGTAGAGCGCTTCCATGGCATGGAAGAGGTCAGGAGTTCGATTCTCCTTAGCTCCACTCCCTGACCTGCGGCGGTGCGGTCAGCCTCCCGGTGGCGGTGCGGCCGGGCCGATTGGCAGCAGCGTTGGCAGCAGCGGCCACGGTGACCGGGACAAACCGCGTTGACACCATTGCTGGTTCGGGATTACACCCCAAACCAGTTGGGGGGCGCTGCGCAGACGGGCGCGGTGCCGCAAAGCAGAGAAGGTCGGGTGGTTCCGATGACCCTTCTTCTGATCATCGCTGCGGGTGTGGTGGTGGGTTGCCTGCTCTGGCTGATCGGGAAGCGCCTCGTTGCGCGTCGAGACGAACGAGTCGCTCACTTGGCCGAAGGCGTGGACATCCATGCGATGTCCCGAGCCCAGGCCGACGAGTCACGGGCAAGAGGACGTTCCCACATGGGCCCGGGCTAGCTGGGCCGCCATCTCGGTGACGTGTCCCACCCTCTGGGTGCGTGCGGCCCTCCCTGGTAAGCGGGTGTCTCCGCGGCCCGAAGGGTGCACACGCGTGACGACTGTCCGGGGTCGGGCCCGGGCGATCGCTAGGGTCGCGGCGTGGATGGATCGGCGGGTACGAGCGTCCGGCGGCCTCCGCCGTTCGTCGTCGGTGCCGTTGCCCTCGTGCTCGCCGCGTCGTTCGTGGGCCTCCGTCTCGAGCTGGTGGCGCACCGGGACGCGTCGCGCTTCGTAGTCGCCGGCTCGAATTACGCCGAGCCGGGCGAGGTGCCCCCGAGCCTCCACGTGGAGCCCGGTGACGGCTTCGACGGCCAGTTCGTCTGGCGCCTGGCTGCTGCTCCGAACCACCTCGGGGTCGAGCCCTATCTCGGCGTGCACCTCGACTCCGCGCTGCGAACCCAGCGCATCGGTCTGCCCGTGCTCGCCTGGGGCCTCGCGGGCGGGCAGGTCGAATGGGTGCCGTGGGCACTCATCGCCGTCAACGTCGCTGCGGTCGGTCTGCTCGGTTGGTTCGGTGCGCTGTTCGCGAGGGACGCGAAGCGCTCGCCCTGGCTCGGGCTGCTGCTCACGTGCGTCCCGGGGTTCGCCTTCGTCATCTCCCGAGACCTCAACGAGCTGCTGGCCGCGGCGCTGCTCGTCGCCGGCATGTACGCGGTGCAGCGGCGAAGGTGGTGGTGGGCGGCCGCGGCATGGTCAGCCGGCGTCCTCACCCGCGAGCAACTCCTCCTCGCGGTGGCCGGCTACGGGTTGTGGAGGGTGACCCAGATCGTCCGACGAACGTCGTCACCGGGGACCCCGGATGCGCCCTGGGTCGCGGCGGCCCTGTCGTTCGTCGCGTGGCAGGCGACCGTGTGGTTCTCCACCGGCGTGGTGCCGCTGCGTTCCGACACCGGGGTCAACCTGAGCGCTCCGCTGCTCGGCATCGGCCACGGCGTCCTCCACTGGTACGGGAACCTGGGGGCCAAGGCCGCCGCGCTCACGCTCATGGAGCTCGTCCTGCTCGTCGCCCTGGTCGCCACGGCCCTGGCAACACCCGCGCGGCGAGAGTGCGGGTGGCAGCGGTGGATCCTCGTCGTGTTGTCGGCCTTCGCACTCGTGCTCTCCAGCTTCGTCTGGGACACGCCGGCGGACCTCCGCACCGTCACCGACCTCGCCGTGGTGGCCTGGGTCGTGCTCCTGACCGCAGGCCCGGCCCGCGCCCTTCGCTGGCTCGGCGGCTCTCAGGTGCTCCTCTTCGCCGGAGCCGCATCACTTCGACTCGCTGCGATCTAGGGCTCGCTCGACGGCCCGATGGGGCACGACCACTAGTCTCCGCGCCATGGCCTGCGAGCGTGCTGCTCACTCGATCGATCCCGACCTCGAGGCATGATCTCCGCGACCGAGGAGCCGTCCCGCCGTCGATCCACCCCGTCGCCCGGGACGCGCCCCGGATCATCGATCAGGGCTGCGTGGGCGCGGCCACGGGTGAGGGTGTTCGTCGTCGTCTTCCTCGTCTCGATGGTCGTCTACAGCGCCTCACCCGTCGTCCTCAACGGGGACTCGTACCCGGCTTTTCCGACGGCGGTCAGCCTCGTCAATCGACGGTCCCTGGACCTCGACGTCTACGACGGCGATTCCAAGCTGGCCACTCACTACGGCGTCGCGCGGGTCGACGGCCACCTGATGACGAACTTCCCGTGGGCCGACGCGGTCTTCGCCGTCCCCGCCGTCGTCGCCATCGATCTGTCGCACTGGGCGCTGGGCACGCCGTCCGCCGACGAGATCGTCCAACGTGACGAGATGGGCGCCTTCCAACTGTTGAGCGGTGCCCTGGTCACGGCCGTCGCCGCGGCGCTGCTCGGCGTCCTCGCCTATGCACTGATGACCGGAGAGATGCGGAGGCGAAGGCGGCTCGCCATCATCTCCGGGCTGACCTTCGCGTTCGGGACCACGGCGTGGTCGGTCGCGAGCCGCAGCCTCTGGGGCCACGGTCCATCGATCATGTTCCTCGCGCTCGGGTTGCTCCTCCTGCTGCACGTCACGAGAGCGAAGCCCGATCCGATGTTCCCCGTGTCCTGCCTCTGTGGGGCGGCCTTCGCCGTCAGCGTGACCGTGCGACCGGCGAACGCCATCCCTCTGGTGGTCACGCTCGTGGTCGTGGTCGTCTACCTCCGCCGATCGGCGATCGCGTTCGGGGTCGGGATGGCGATCGTCCTCGTGCCGTGGCTCGCTGTCACCCGGTTGGCGTACGGGTCGTGGCTCCAGACCTACAACCACGTCGACCGGCTCTCGATCCACAGCCACTACCTCGAAGCGCTGGCCGCGAACCTCGTCAGCCCAGCTCGCGGGCTCCTCGTCTTCTCGCCCGTCGTGCTGCTGGCGTTGCCCGGCTCGTACCTCCTCCTCCGCCATCGCCCCGGGCTCCGACCCCTGACCGTCGTCAGCCTCTGCGTTCCTCCCCTGTACCTGTTCGCCGTCTCCGGGCTGGGGAGCAACTGGTGGGCCGGGGACAGCTTCGGTCCCCGGTTCATGACCGACGCGCTCCCCTTCCTGTTCGTGCTCGCGGTCCCGTTCGCGGACTGGGTGAGTGCCGGAGACCGGAAGGCACGGACGGGCGGCCGAACGGCGGCCCTGGCCGTCTCGATCGTCCTGGTGGCGACGAGTGTCGTCATCAACGCACAGGGAGGCGTGATCCGGGCCAGCAGCTGCTGGAACGTCGAGCCGACCCCGGTGTCCGCCGATCAGGGACGGATCTGGTCGTGGTCCGACCCCATGTTCACCCGAGGGCTCCGGTCGCTGTCGACGCTCTCGCTCCACGAGTCGATCCTCCGCCGCTGCGCCGAGCCGACCGCGTGACCTAGCTACGGCGCAGGTCGGTCCCAGGCCCCGGGCCCCACGTTGCGAGCCATCGAATCGGCCGCGAAGGTGCCCTCGATGTAGGGCAGCGGGCCGTCGGGCAGGTGCCACACGGCCTGGGCACCGGCGGGCCAGGGCCGCCCGTCGGCCTCGCCCCACCCGCTGATCGGGGTGGTCCAGCGTGCCTGCACCAGCCCCTCGGGCAGGTCGCACCACCGATCCTCGGTGGCGAAGTCGAGCAGCGCGCCATCGGCGTCCACGAAGAGCCGGGCCGTCACCGTGTTGCCCTCATCGGTGATGGTGATGTCGAACGACCCGTCGTCGATCCCGGTCCAGCGGGTCGAGTCGGTGAGCAGCATCGACGGCGCCAGCAGCACGGCGTCGTTCAGGAACGTGACGAGCTCGCTCTGGTCGAACTCGGGTCCGGAGCCGTCGGCCACGGTGACCAGGCCGAGCGCCTTGCCCTTCATCGCGCCGCGACCGGCGACGTAGCTGTCGCGACCGACCATGGGGATCACCCGGGCGACGTCGATCCGCATGTGGAACAGGCGGGTCACCGGCTCAGCCGCGTTGAACTGCCAGGCGTCGCACGGCATCCACGGTTGCCCCGGCCGCTTGAACCGGCCGCGGAAGCGCACGAGAAAGCTCCGGTCCCTCGGCCGTCCCACCACGCCCATCCAGCGCAGGTAGCGCCGCGCCGGCTCGGGCAGTCCGGCCAGGTCGGCGTCGGTCACCGGCGGCCCGGCCTGCCACGCCCGCCCGCCGACCACGTCGGCGGCATCCCGCCGGGCGTCGGCCCGCAGCTCCCGGCCCAGTGGGCCGGCGAACGGGCCGAGGGGCAGGTGCACGGTCGTTCGCGTCCTGCCGATCAGGCGCCGGCCGAGCCGGCTTCGTCGACCTCGGCCCAGTCGATGCGGGGCACGTCGGACCAGAGCCGCTCGAGCTCGTAGTAGGCGCGGGCCTCGTCGAGCAGCACGTGCACGACGAAGTCGCCGTAGTCGAGCAGCACCCATCGCAACGAGTCGAGGCCTTCGACGCGCAGCGGCCGCGGACCGCCGTCGGCCGCCACCTGGGCCTCGACCTCCTCCGCGACGGTGCGCACCTGGCGGGCGTTGCGGCCGCCGGTGATCACGAAGTAGTTCGTGATGGCGAGCACGTCGCCCACGTCGAGCAGCACGGTGGGCTCGTCGGTCTTCGAGGCCGCGGCCTGGGCCGCGAGCCTGGCCAAGGAGAGGACGACGTCGGTGTCGGGGGTCATGAGGCGGTGGGTGTCCATGTCGATGTCACGGTCGGGCTCGATATCGGGATCGGGTGGGCGGGAGGTCATCCGCCGTCGACGGTGGTGACGGTGCCCTGGATCGAGGGCACGGTCGAGCGCGTCGGCCCCGAGTATGACCGTGATGTCGACCGAATCGGACGTGTCCGCGCTCTGCACGACCTCGCCCACACCGAGCGCCGCCTGCAGCTGATCGGCCTGGGACTGGTGGTCAGAGCCGGAGATGATGAACTGGGTGGTCGGGATCTTGAACGACGCGGCGTTGCCGATGGCGTCGATCTCGGCACCGGCGGCGGCCAGGACCTGCGCCGCGCCGACCCCGTGGGCGAGCTGGCCGGTGCCATCGAGCACCCGGATCCGCGGCCTCGACCCCTCGGGAGACGCCGTCGGGAACGGGATGGCCTTGACCATGATGGCCTCGACCTCGTCGGTGAGCGGCACGAACACCGAGGCGTAGGCATCGGGCAGCGGCTCGGTCTTGACCGGCAGGACCTCGAAGTCGATCTGGTCGGTGGCAAGGGTTCGCACGAACCGTCCGACACCCGAATCGGTCTCGCCGGGAACCGCGGTGGCGGAGTCGGCCGTGCCCACCTTGGCCAGCCACGCCCGCCAGAAGGCCTCCTGGCGCAGCAGGAGGTTGGTGTCGTTCTCGGCCCAGTTGCGGGTGCGCAGGTAGGCACCGATCTTCGCCGGCGGGATGTCGATCGAGCCCTTCGGGAAGGTGGTCTGGCCGCCGTACACCACGTTGTCGGGGTTGGCGACCGTCAGCGAGCCCACCGGACCGACGAGCTCCTCCCAGGCCGCGGCATCGGCGATCACCATCTCCTGGAGCCCGGCGCCCATGATGCTCTCGACGGCCGGCTGCAGCGCGTCGACGCCGCCGGCCCGGTAGGCCGTCACCAGCGTCTGGCCGCCGACCTGCGAGGGGGCCCGCGTGTCGCCCGGCACGAAGATCACGCTGCCCACCCCATCGGCGGTGAGCGAGAGGAGGGTGACGCTCGTGAGCTCGCCGTTCTCGTTGACGGTGCCGATGGCGGCCGTCGGCGTGGGCTCGACCGCACCTTCCCACCCGGGCTTGGCCGGGTCGGTGGTGGCGATGATGAGCCGACCGTCGTGGCTGTCGAGCACGACGTGGTAGCCGGCGTACACCAGTGCTGGGATGGCGGCGAAGAGCCCGAGCAGGGCCAGGGGGAACCCCCACTGCCAGAGGCGTCGGCGACGTGGCCCCTGCGGCCCGGCGGGACGCTCGATCTCGGGCAGGTCGAGGAGGGCGCCGGCGGCGTCGGCCGGCGAGCTGTCGGTCGGCGAGCTGTCGGTCGCGGCGGCTGGGGGCGTGTCCGTGGCCGGCACGACCGCGCCCTCGGTGGACGTGGGCGCGGTCACGGGCGGCACCACGCGGGACGTCGGGGACAGGGCAGGCGTTTCGGCTGGCTCATGGGCAGCCCTCACGATAGAGCCGACGGTCGGCGAGGACGGAGATGACCCCCGGCGGCACCAGGAAGTCGAGGGGACGGCCGTCGACCGCCCGCGCCCGCAGGTCGGTGCTCGAGACCTCGAGCCGCGGCACCTCGACGCGGTCGAACTCCCATCCGACCGGCAGCTCGACGCCGGTGCCGGGCCGCTCGACGACCACGATCCGGGCTCGTCGGCGCAGGTCGTCGATGCGCTCCCAGGTCGGCATCCCGGCCGCCGCGTCCTCACCGACGATGACGAACACCTCGCGCTCGGGATCCTCGGCCAGCAACTGGTCGACGGTGTCGATGGTGAACGAGTCGCCGCCCCGCTCGAGCTCCAGGGCACTGGCCTCGAGCCCGTCGATGTCGGCGACCGCGGCCTCGACCATGGCCAGCCGGTCGGCGGCCGAGCTCAGCGGTCTCGACCCCACCTTCTGCCAGGGCCGGTTGGCGACGGTGAGCAGCACCCGGTCGAGGGCGAGCGAGTACCGGACGTTCACAGCCGCCACCAGGTGCCCGACGTGCGGTGGATCGAAGGTGCCACCGAAGACACCCAGGCGCTTGCCGCTCGTGGTCACTGCACGAGTGTAGGTGGGGTGGAGATCCCGGCCATCGCGGCCCGGCCAGCCGAAAATCAGGTGATCTCAGAGCCATCCGGCGCGACGCTGGAGGTGATTCCCGTCGCCCATCGGGAATGGCCCGGGCCGTGGGGCCGTTATCCACGTCACACGCCCGACGACAACCTCTGGTGACGCAAGTCACCCGATTCCGAGGAATCCTCCGGGCATACCGCGGGGTTACCTGGTTGTCATTCCTGTGTCGTCCGCCGGCACATGCAGCCTCGTACTCCGAGGCCAACCCCCAATTCGAATACCAGAGCTCCGGGTTCCCTCGCCGGTGGCTCTGTTGGAGCAGACATGAGCGATTCCGTAGGCCAGTACCTCAACGAGATCGGCCTCGTCCCCCTTCTCACCGCCCAGGAGGAGCGCGAGCTCTCCCAGGTCATCGAGAAGGGCCGCGAGGCGGCCGATCGCATCGAAGCCGGAGAGCGCTCGCGCGAGCTCCAGCGTGAGGTCCGCAAGGCGGCCGAGGCGAAGGACCGGTTCATCCGGGCCAACCTCCGTCTCGTCGTCTCCGTGGCCCGCCGCTACCCCCTCCCCCCGGGCATGGAGCTGCTCGACCTCATCCAGGAAGGCAACCTGGGCCTCGAGCACGCCGTCGACAAGTTCGACTGGCGCAAGGGCTTCAAGTTCTCGACCTATGCCACCTTCTGGATCCGCCAGGCCATCGGCCGGGCCCTCGACCAGAAGGCCTCGCTCGTCCGGCTCCCCGGCGACCGGTCCGCCAGCCTGCGGGCCGCCCTCCGCCAGGTGTCGGGTGACGGCGACGAGCTCGACGCCGAGCACGCCCGGCTCCACCGGCTCACCACCCCCACCTCGCTCGACCGCACCATCGGCGACGACGACAGCAACGAGCTCATCGACCTGCTGCCCGACTCGAAGCCGGGGCCCGAGGCCCTGGTGCTGGCCCACGCCGAGGAGGAGATGGTCACCGACCTGCTCTCCATCCTCGATCCCCGGGCCAAGTACGCGGTCGAGCAGCGCTTCGGCCTGCACGACGGGCGCAAGCGCAGCTACCGCGAGGTCGGCGAGGAGCTCGGCGTCACCGCCGAAGCCGCTCGCCGCCTGGTGAAGCGGGCGGTCAGCGCGGTGCGCGACCAGGCCGCCGATCGCATCGACGCCGCCTGACCCAGCCGCTCCACCCCCCTCACGCCCGTTCAGCATCCCCTTCGTCGATTCGCCCCGGCCCTCGGCCGGGGCGATTCGCTTTGCGCCCACCCATCCGTTCCGGCAACGTGGAGATCCGTGCCTTCCTCATCCGCCTCCCCCTCCTGGACCCCCGATCAGTGGCGCACCAGGCCCGCGGCCCAGCAGCCCGAGTGGCCCGATCCGGCCCATCTCGACCGCGTCCTCAAGGCGATGTCGACCATGCCGCCGCTCGTGTTCGCCGGTGAGGCCCGCAACCTGACCGAGCGCCTGGCCCAGGTGTCACGGGGCGAGGCGTTCCTGCTGCAGGCCGGCGACTGCGCCGAGTCGTTCGACGCCTTCTCGGCCGACACCATCCGCGACAAGCTCAAGGTCATCCTGCAGATGGCGGTCGTGCTGATGTACTCGTCGGGCGTGCCGGTGGTGAAGGTCGGGCGCATCGCCGGCCAGTTCGGCAAGCCCCGGTCGGCCGACACCGAGACCGTCGACGGGGTCGAGCTGCCGTCGTTCCGGGGCCACATCGTCAACGACATCGCGTTCACCGAGTCGGCCCGCACCCCCGATCCCGAGCGACTGGTCACCGCCTACCAGCAGTCCGCATCCACGCTGAACCTCGTCCGGGCCTTCACGAACGGCGGTTTCGCCGACCTCAGCCGGGTGCACGCCTGGAACCAGGAGTTCGTGGCCAGCTCGAGCGAGGGCCAGACCTACGAGCAGATCGCCGACGAGATCGACCGGGCCCTGCGGTTCATGAAGGCCTGCGGCATCGACAGCGACACCGAGCCCCGGCTGCACAACGTCGACGTGTGGACCAGCCACGAGGCGCTGATCCTCGGCTACGAGGAGGCCCTCACCCGACGGGACTCGCTCACCGGCGACTGGTACGACTGCTCGGCCCACATGCTCTGGATCGGCGAGCGGACCCGCCAGGTCGACGGCGCCCACGTGGCGTTCCTGGCCGGGGTCGGCAACCCGATCGGCTGCAAGATCGGCCCGACCACCACGCCCGACGAGGTGCTGGCGCTGTGCGACGCGCTCGACCCCGACCACACGCCGGGCCGGCTCACCCTGATCAGCCGCATGGGGGCGGAGCGGGTGGCCGAGGCGCTGCCCCCGCTGCTCGAGGCGGTCCGCGACAGCGGGCATCCGGTCGTGTGGGCCTGCGACCCGATGCACGGCAACACGTTCACCGCCCCGAGCGGGCGCAAGACCCGGCACTTCGACGCGGTGCTCGACGAGATCGAGGGGTTCTTCGGAGCCCATGCCGGGGCCGGCACCTGGCCGGGTGGCGTGCACGTCGAGCTCACCGGCGACGACGTCACCGAGTGCCTCGGCGGCGCCGAGGAGATCCTCGACGCCGATCTCGACACCCGCTACGAGACCATGTGCGACCCGCGGCTCAACGGTCGCCAGTCGCTCGACCTGGCCTTCCGCGTCGCCGACCTGCTGCGGCGCTGATCCCGCCCCGCGCCGGTCGCCAACTCCCGCTCCACCCCGGACGCACCCCCAGACTGAAGGCCCGGCCTGGCGCGACACGACAGCCCGAACCTTCAGAACGCGGTCGACCCCGGACGCACCCCACACTGAAGGCCCGGCCTGGCGCGACACGACGGCCCGAGCCTTCAGAACGCGGTCGACGGCTGGTCGCAGCGGCCACGTTTCGCTGCTGTGACCGAGGTCTCTTTCCCACCCGCTGAGTCGGCTATTGTTGAGCGATCTGGTCGGGATTTGCTACAAAGGGGGAATACCCGATCGGCTTAGTCGGTTTTCGACGCCGATCCCCCAAGCTCCCAGAGGCCCGGCCATGCAGCAGCGAGAGATCGACACCGAAGCGGCGGCGGACATCGCCAAGTTCGAGGAGCAGCTGGCTCGCTACCTCGACGGCGACCTGCCCGAGGACGTGTTCCGGGTCTTCCGCCTGAACAACGGCATCTACGGCCAACGCCAGGGCGGCCACAACCAGATGGTGCGGGTCAAGGCGCCCTACGGCGCCATCACCGCCGAGCAGCTCGACATGATGGCCCACATCAGCGAGACGTTCTCGCGGGGCTGGGGCCACATCACCACCCGCCAGAACATCCAGTTCCACTTCGTCGACCTCGAGCGCATCCCCGAGGTCATGCGCCTGCTGGCGTCGGTCGGCATGACCACCCGCGAGGCCTGCGGCGACACCGTGCGCAACGTCATGGCCTGCCACCTGGCCGGCGCCTGCCCGTTCGAGGCCTTCGACGTGAGCCCGTGGGCCGAGGCCGCGTTCCAGCACTTCCTGCGCCATCCGTTCGGCCAGCGGCTGCCCCGCAAGTTCAAGATCAACTTCTCCGGCTGCGACACCGACTGCGGCCAGGCCATGTTCAACGACGTCGGCGTGGTCGCCACCACCCGCACGCTCGACGACGGCTCGGTCGAGCAGGGCTTCCGGGTGTTCATCGCCGGCGGGCTCGGCGCCAACCCGCACCCGGCCCTCGCCCTCGAGGAGTTCACCGCCAAGGAAGACCTGCTGCCGACCATCGAGTCCGTGCTGCGGGTCTTCGAGCAGACCGGCAACCGCGACAACAAGCTGCGGGCCCGGCTCAAGTGGGTCGTCGACGAGCTCGGCATCGACGAGGTCCGTCGCCGGGTCATGCGCACCCGTCACTTCCTGCTCGCCTCGTCGAGCTGGCCCGGCGGCATCCCCGAGGTCGTCCAGAAGCTCGGCGACGCCCCGGCCGGCGTGGCCACCGGCGTCACCCCCACCGTCATCGGCCAGGGCACGCCCGTGGCCCTCCGCGGCACCAAGCCCTACGAGCGCTGGGTCGACGCCAACGTGGTGCGGGGCGTGGCCAAGGGCACGGTCTCGGCCATGGCCTACGCCAAGCTCGGCGACATCACCACCGACCAGTTCCGGGCGCTGGCGTCGATCACCCGGGAGCTCGGGCTCGACGTGCGCCTCACCAACCGGCAGAACATCGCCTTCCGCGACCTCACCGAGGCCCAGCTGCCCACGCTCTACGCCCGGCTCGAGGCCATCGGCATGGCCCAGCCCGGGGCCGAGCTGGCCCGCGACGTGGTGGCCTGCCCCGGTGCCGACACCTGCAACCTCGCCGTCACCCAGTCCCGGGGCCTCGCCGACGCCATCGGCACCGCCCTCGAGGAGGCCGGGCTGGCCGAGGTCGGCGGCGTCCGCACCAACATCTCCGGCTGCACCAACTCGTGCGGCCAGCACCACGCGGTCGACATCGGCTTCTTCGGCGCCGAGCGCCGGGCCAACGGCCAGCCGGCGCCCGGCTACCAGATGCTGCTCGGCGGCTACGTCGGCCAGGAGCAGATGCACTTCGGCCAGAAGGCGCTGCGCCTGCCGGCCCGCAACGCCCCCGAGGCCACCGTGCGGGTCGTGCGCCAGTTCGCCGAGCAGCGCCAGGCCGGCGAGGACTTCCGCGGCTGGATCGAGCGCTCGGGCGGCACCAAGGCCATCGCCGACACGCTGCGCGACCTCGACTCCTTCCCCTCCCCCGACGAAGCGCCCGAGTACTACGTCGACTTCGGCGAGACCGGGCCCTACGTGGCCGAGATCGGCGAATCGGAGTGCGCGACATGAGCAATGCCACCGTCTTCACCGGCGCCGGCCCCGACGGCTTCGACGGCCGGCCGAAGTCGCCGGACGACTTCACCGACGCCGACCTGGCCGAGCTCAGCCACGAGTTCGAGCGCCTGCCGGCCACCAAGATCATCCAGTGGGCGGTCGACAACTTCGCCCCGCACCTGGCCCTCACCGCCTCGATGACCGACGCCGTGCTCATCGACCTGGCCGTGCAGGTCTACCCGGCCATCGAGGTCGTGTTCATCGACACCGGCTACCACTTCCCCGAGACGCTCGAGACGGTCGAGGAGGTCCGCCGTCGCTACGGGCTGAACATGAAGATCATGACCGTGGCCCGCCAGAACGAGGAGCTCTGGAAGGTCGACCCGGAGAACTGCTGCTCGGCGGTCAAGGTCGGCCAGCTCGACCGGGCCCTGCTCGGCAAGTCGGCGTGGATGAGCGGCCTGCGTCGCAGCGAGGCCGACACCCGCGTCAAGGCCCCGCTGGTCGCCCGTGACCTGCGCGGGCTCATCAAGGTCAACCCGCTCGCCATGTGGACCGACGAGGACGTGACCGGCTACATCGCCGACCACGACGTGCCGGTCAACCCGCTGATCGCCCAGGGCTACCTGTCGATCGGCTGCATGCCCTGCACGGTGCCGTCCACCGACCCCGACGATCCCCGCTCGGGCCGCTGGGCCGGCCGCGACAAGACGGAGTGCGGCCTGCACACCATGTAGTCCCGGTCTCCCGCGCAGCAGCTCGCCAACGAGGGCCCACCAACCGCGGCTCCGAAACGAACTGAAGGACGGGCCTGGCGGAGAGCGCCACCCCGAGCCTTCAGATGCGTGCGCAGCGGAGCGGAGCAGCGACCACCGACGCAACCCGCATGGGCGAAGCCCGCCCGCAGCGAGCTCGCGAGCGAGGGCACAGCCATTTGACGGGCGGGGATCGGTCGTCAACAGTTGCGATCGTGACGAAAACGACCGACTCGTGGTCCACCGCCGATGTCGAGATCCCGACCCGGGTGCTGGTGCTCGGCATGGCCCATCACGACGGCACGATCGTGGCCGACGAGCTCTACCCGGTGGCCGACGCCTGCAGCCTCACCGGTGACCAGATCCGGTCGTGCCTGCGCCGCCTGGTGGCCGAGGGGCTGTTCGACCGCGACGGCGACGGTCGTGACGCGGTCTACCGGGCCACCGCCTCCGGCATGCGGGCCCTCGGCGCCAGCATGGAGCGCACCCGCCTGGCCTACGCCCAGGACGCCGCCGGCCGGGGCTGGGACCGCACCTGGCACCTGGCCGCCTTCGCCATCCCCGAGGCCAAGCGCACCGCCCGGGACGCGTTCCGCGACCACCTGCTCGACCTCGGCGGGGCCGCCATCCAGAACGGGCTCTACGTCTCGCCCCACCGGTGGGAGAAGGACGTGGCCGCGGAGGCGACCCGGCTCGGCGTGGCCGACAACGTCACCGTCGCCACCACCGACGACCTCGACATCGGTGGCGAGCACGATCCACGGGCGATCGCGGCGCGCCTGTGGCCCATCGACGCGTTGGCCGCCAAGTACCAGGCCTTCGTCGACGTGTACGAAGGCGTTCCCGAATCGCTCGAGCAGATGCGTCGGACCAAGCGCCGCCTGGCCGAGGCCGACTTCCTGCCCGGGTCGCTGGTGATCGGCATCAAGTTCCAGGAGTGCTTCTCGCTCGACCCGTTGCTCCCGCCCGAGCTGCTCCCCCGCCCGTGGCCCGGCCGCCGGGCCCGCGACCTGATCGCCCGCAGCCGCCGGCTCGGCATCCTCGTGCGCGAGGAGCACAACAAGCCGGCCCTCTTCGCCCCCTTCGACGACATCGTCGAGACCATCCCCTGAGAGGATGTGAGGTGCCTGCGTGGCTCGCCTGATCTGGCGCGCCGCCTGACGCGACCTGACATCGTCGAGCTGGTTGACTACCCCGATGCTCCGGCGCCTCGTCTCCCTGATCGTCCTGTCGGCCACGGTGGTCGGGTTGGCCGCGTGCTCGTCCGGGATCGACGTCCACCGGCGCGACCGTCGCCACGACCGAGGCGCACGGCGGCGGAGACCACGGTGCCGGCGCCGACCGGGTCACGGCCGTGGTTCCTGAAGGACGGGAAGGTCGCACCGGTGGCGCCGCGCCCGCTGAACCCGGCCGACCCCGTGCGGGGAGCGCTCGACGCGCTGATGGCCGGGCCCTCCCCCGACGAGGTGGCGGCCGGCTACTCCACCGGGATCGCCGCCGGCATCGTCCAGGTGCAGTCGCTCGACGTCGGAGCGGACGGCATCGTCACCGTGAGCTTCAGCCGCAAGTTCGAGACGGCCGACACCCGACCGCAGACCGCGCAGGTCGTCTACACGCTGACCGAGCTGCCCCAGGTGACGAAGGTGCGCTTCCTCATCGACGGCCAGCCCAACGGCGCCACCGGCGTGCCGCCGGTCGGTCGGGCCGATCTCCGCTTCCCCGCCGCGACGAGCTGACCGACGCACTGGCTCGACCATCCGGACCTCCGGACCACCGAGCTCCGGTTGTCACCGGGGCTGGCCACCCTCGTCGGCCGGCTCCGCACTGACGGACGGACCGCCGGCCCGAGCCGTCAGGCGAGGTTCTCGACGAACTTCTCGAGCTGGCGCAGGTTGCGGCACTCGAAGGTGCCGTCGGCAGTGGGCGCCGTACTCGCCGACGATCGAGTCGCCGGTGTCCCAGTAGCTGCGGGGCTCGGGGTTGAGCCAGTAGACGTGGCGGGCCTTCTTCTGGATCTCCTTGACGACCCAGGCCTGCGACGCGTGGTAGTTGTTGCGGGCGTCGCCGAGGATCAGCACGGTGGTCTTGGTGCTGACCTCGCGGCCGTGGCGCTGCCAGAACACCTCGAAGGCGTGGCCGTAGTCGCGAGTGCCCGTCGACCCACACCACGTCGGCCTCGGTGTTCACGCGGTGCACGGCGTCGCCGATGTCGTCGACGCCCTCGAAGAACCGGGTGACCTCGTCGAGGCCGTCGATGAACACGAACGCCCGCACCTTCGAGAACTGGTTCGAGATGGCGTAGACGAGGTGCAGGGTGAAGCGGGCGAAGGCGGCCACCGACCCCGAGATGTCGGCGATCACGAAGATCTCCGGCTTGGACGGCCGGGGGTAGCGGAACTTCGGCTCGGCCGGCACGCCGCCGTAGCTGCAGCGAGTGGCGCACGGTGCTGCGGAAGTCGAGCGGGCCCTTGCGGCCGTGGCGGCGCTTGCGGGCCAGGCGCACGGCCAGCTTGCGGGTGAGCGGGTAGATCGCCTTGCGCAGCGACGCCATCTCCTCGCGGCTGGCGTGCATGAAGTCGACGTCCTCGGGCAGCGGCTTGCGCAGCGTCTTGGCCATCGCCTCGACGCCCCGGTCGGCCACCAGGCGCCGGCGGATCTCGGCCTCGATCTCCTTCTTCAGCTGCTCGATGCGGTGCTCGTACTCGTCGTGCTCGAGCCGCTCCTCGAGCGTGCTGAGGTCGGGCGCCTCGGCCTTGCGCTGCTGCATGAGCTTGTCGAGCACGCCGTCGAGGTCGAGGTTCCGCAGCGTGCGGTAGAGGTAGTAGGTGCCGCCGACGGGACGACCCGGCTCCATGCCGGCGTAGCGCTTCACGGCCTGGCGGGCGAGGGCCCGCATCATGGCCTCGTCGCCGTTCAGCAGCGCCTTGTAGAGCATCTCGGCCAGCTCTTCGGGCGTCATGGCGTCGCCGGCGCCGCCCGAGCCGCGCATGCCCTCCATGCCCTCGGGGGGCTCCTGGCCCTCGCCGTCCTCGTCGCCGGCCAGCAGCTCGTCGAGCTCCTCGCCCAGCTTGTACTCCCGGCCCCGCAGCGAGAAGTAGACCTCGAACACCGTCTCGAAGGCCCGCCAGTGCGCGTTGTTCTTCACCAGCGTGGCGGCCAGCGCGTACTTGAACGCCTCGCGGTCCTCGAGCGGGATGTGCTTGACCGCCTCCATGGCGTCGAGGTTCTCGGTGAGGCTCACCGGCAGCCCGGCCTCGCGCAGCTCACGGATGAAGCCGTTGAGCAGCTCGAGCATCGGCCCACCGACGATCTTCGGCTCCTCGGGAGGAAGGATCGTGTCGGTCATGGGGCGATCTTGCCGAGGGCCCGGCGCTGACCCCCCTTGTCGTCGGCGAGCTCCTTGACCGCCTTGGCGATGTCGCTCTGGTACTTGAGCAGGATGTTGATGGTGTCGGCCGCGTCGGCCTCGGTGACCGACTCGACGCCGAGCAGCACCAGGGTGCGGGCCCAGTCGAGCGTCTCGGACACCGACGGCGACTTCTTCAGCTCGAGCTGGCGGATCGAGCGCACGATGCGGGCGACCTGGTCGGCCAGCGCCTCGGTGATGTCCGGCACCTTGGTGAGGACGATCTCCTTCTCGCGCTCGATGTCCGGGTAGTCGATGTGCAGGAAGAGGCAGCGACGCTTGAGCGCCTCGGAGAGCTCACGGGTGTTGTTCGACGTGAGGAACACCAGCGGGATCTGCTTGGCCTCGACCGTGCCCAGCTCGGGGATCGACACCTGGTAGTCGGAGAGGATCTCGAGCAGCAGGGCCTCGGTCTCGACCTCGACCCGGTCGACCTCGTCGATGAGCAGCACGACCGGCTCGTCGGCGCGGATGGCCTCGAGCAGCGGCCGGGTGAGCAGGAACTCGTCGGAGAAGATGTCGTCCTCGAGCTCCTCCCAGGTGGCGTCGGCGTTGCGCTCGGCCTGGATGCGCAGGAGCTGCTTCTTGTAGTTCCACTCGTAGAGCGCCTTGGACTCGTCGAGTCCCTCGTAGCACTGCAGGCGGATCAGGCGGGCGCCGGTGATCTCGGCCACCGACTTGGCCAGCTGGGTCTTGCCGGTGCCGGCCGGGCCCTCGACGAGGATCGGCTTGCCGAGCCGGTCGGCGAGGTACACGACGCCGGCGATGCCCTCGTCGGCCAGGTAGTCGGCGCCCTTCAGCCGGGTGCGGACATCGTCGACGGTGTCGAAGCGGTAAGCCATCCGACCACATTACCGGTGGTCTTGACCGCCCGGTCAAGACGGTTGCCTCACATCGCCGGGTGGCGGTGGTGCCTAGTGGCGGGTCTGGCCGGTGCCCTCGACGATGTACTTGGCCGTCGTCAGCTCGCGGAGGCCCATCGGGCCGCGGGCGTGGAGCTTCTGGGTGGAGATGCCGATCTCGGCGCCGAAGCCGAACTCCTCGCCGTCGACGAAGCGGGTCGAGGCGTTGACCACCACCGCGGCGGCGTCGACCTCGGCGGTGAACCGGTCGGCCGCGGCGAGCGAGGTGGTGACGATGGCCTCGCTGTGGCCGGTGCCGAAGCGGTTCACGTGGTCGATGGCCTCGTCGAGCGAATCGACGACCCGCACCGACAGCGTGAGGTCGAGGAACTCGCGGGCGTAGTCGTCGTCGGTTGCCGCGCCGGCCGTCGGCACCAGGGCCCGGGTGGCGTCGTCGCCGCGCAGCTCGACCCCGACCAGCGCCTCGGCCGCCCTGGGCAGGAAGGCCTCGGCCACCGACCGGTGCACCACCAGCGACTCGGCCGCGTTGCACACCGACGGCCGTTGGGTCTTGGCGTTGACGACGATGTCGAGGGCCATGTCGAGGTCGGCGGCCTCGTCGACGTAGACGTGGCAGTTGCCGTCGCCGTCGATCACGTAGGGCACGGTGGCGTGGTCGAGGATCGACTGGATCAACGACGGCCCTCCACGCGGGATGAGGCAGTCGATCGAGCCCCGTTGCTGCATGAACTCGACGGCCGCCTCGCGGCTGGTGTCGGCCACCAACACGACGGCGTCGGCCGGCAGCCCGCACTTGGCCACCGCCTCGCGCAGCACCGCGCTCACGGCCAGGTTCGAGGAGATGGCGCCCGACGACCCGCGCAGGAACGCGGCGTTGCCCGACTTGAGGCACAGCCCGGCGGCGTCGCTGGTGACGTTGGGACGGTTCTCGTAGATGATCGCCACGACGCCGAGCGGCACCCGCACCCGGCGGATGCGCAGCCCGTTGGGGCGGGTCCAGCCGTCGAGCACCTCGCCCACGGGATCGGGCAGCGACGCCACCTGCCGCAGCCCCGAGGCCATGCCCTCGACCTTGGCCGCGGTCAGGCGCAGCCGGTCGACGACCGTGGCGCTCACCCCCTCGGACTCGGCCCGGGCGACGTCGACCGCGTTGGCCTCGAGCAGCTCGGCCGAGCGGTCGACCAGCAGGTCGGCCGCGGTGCGCAGGGCGTCGTCCTTCACCGCGGTGGAGGTGGTGGCCAGCACCCGCGACGCCGACTTGGCCCGGACTCCGAGCTCGGCGACGGACGGGCCCTGGTGGCGATCGGCGGGCTCGGACACGCCCCCAGCGTAGTGATGGTCGAGGGGTTCGCCGAAGGCGAAGATCGTGAGGGTGGCGCAGGCGGGTCGATCAGCCACCGAGATCGGAACCGATGGCCGCCGCGACCTGCTCGGCGATGCGCCGTTGACCCGAGTCGTCGGCGCGGTCGAAGACGTCCCCGAGATCGACCAGGACCGCCCCGGTCTGGCCCGCCACGACCGACACCGACGCCTGCAAGGGGGTCGGGTCCCCCGTGGTCACCCCGCTGCGGAGCAGGTAGACCTTCACCCCGCCGGCCTGCAGGTCCTCCACCAGCGTCGTGAGCTCGTCGCGGTAGACCCGCACCGAGGTGTCGAACGCGGCGTCCCCCGACTCCAACCAGACCGTGGCGACGGTGGCGTGAAGGTCGAGCGCCGCGGGCAACTGGGCGTCGAGCGCGTTCTTGACCGTCCCGAGCTGGGTGGCGAGGTTCACGTAGACCCCGCCCGGGGCCACGTGGTCGCGGAACAGCAGCTGTGGCCAGTTGTCGGGGAGGTCGTCCCGGTCGGAGTTGAGCGTCTCGATGCCCCCGATGGCCACGTAGACCACCGGCGGCGCAGGGTCGGTCACGGGAGGCGCCTCGGCCGAGGAGCTCGACGAGCCCGAGCTGCACCCGGCCGCCACCAGCAGGACCGTCACGAGCATCATCGGCACCACCAACCGGCGCAGGAACGCGCAACCTGTCCCACCAACGACCTCGCTCGCTCCGCTGGAGGGACAGGAACGACGATGGGATCCACGGGCTCGCAGGTCAGGTGCCACTGACGGCCTCCCGGGCCGGGAGCCGGGCCGCCCGCACGGCGGGCAGGGTGCCGGCCACCAGGGCGAGCAGCGTCGAGCCGACGATGCCGCCGACCACCACCATCCAGGGCAGGGTGAGCTGCACGCCGACCAGGCGCTGGGCGGCGAGGTAGCCGTTGACCACGCGCCCGACCATGGCCGCGATCAGCCACCCGAGCGCGGTGCCGAACACCCCACCGAGGAAGCCGAGCGTGGCCGCCTCGACGAGGAACACCCGGTAGACGTCGCGGTCCCGGGCCCCGATCGCCTTGAGCACGCCGATCTCCCGGCGCCGCTCGCGCACCGCGGCGAGCATGGCGTTGCTGATGCCGAGGGCCGCCACCACCAGGGCGATGAGGCCCACCGCGCTGAGCACGATCTCGACCACCCGCAGGTAGCGCCGCACGCTGGCCAACAGGTTCTCGGGGGCCGCGGTCGAGTAGCCGATGGCCGTGATCTGGGCCCGCACCTTGCTCACGTTGTCGATGCCGCGGGCCACCACGAACAGGCCGGTGTAGGGCGAGGTCGGCAGGTCGAGGGCGCGGCTGGCGTCGACACCGGCCCCGGCCCAGTCCCGAGCCTGCTGCACCGTCTCGGTCGAGGCCAGGAACTGCCCGTTGCTCGCCTCCTGGGCCACCACCCCGACGATCGTGACCTTCGTCCACCGCCCCCGCACGCGGTTCTGGACGCTGTCGGCCACGACCTGGCCCGAGGCCATCGCCAGCTGGGTGCCCAGCACCTGGGGGGCGTCGAGCCGGGCCAGCCCGAGTCGCTCGAGGTAGCCCTGGGTGACCGCCACCTCGCTGGTCGAACCGGCGACCGGCAGCCGTCCCGCGGTGAGGGTCACGGGCAACTGGTTGATCCGATCGAGGTCGACGCCGACGACGTCCTCCATGAAGGGGCCGATGCGGCGGCCGTCCTTGTCGCGGGCCGGCGTGATCACGAACATCCGCGTGCTCACGATCGGGATGACCTCCCGGACGTCGGGCAGGTCGGCGATCTTCTGACGGGCGTCGTCGTCGAGGTTCTTGGGCGCCCCGGGCTGGGCGTCGTCCTGGTCGACCTGGCCGGGGTCGGGCTCGGCCGCGGCGACCTTGATGCCGGCCAGCGGCCCGCCGCTGCTGAGCTGGTCGAGCACCCGGGTCTCGGCCGTGGTCGAGATCGTGAGGAGGGCCGTGAGCAGCGAGGCCGCCAGCGTGACCGCCAGCACGGTCAGCAGGGCCCGACCCGGACGGCGTCGCACCGTCTTCACGGCCAGGGCGACGGCGTCGCGCCAGCTCACGGCGAGCCCCGGCGGCCGGTCGGTTCGAGCCACCGCTCCTCGTGAGCCCGTCCGGACTCCAGCCGGTAGCACCGCTCGGCCCGCCTCGCGATGCTCGCATCGTGGGTCACGACCACCAGGGTGCAGCCGTGGTCGGCCGGCAACGACTCGAGCAACGCCACCACCCGGTGGGTGCTGTCGTCGTCGAGGTTCCCGGTGGGCTCGTCCGCCAGCACCAGCCGGGGGCGGTTCACCAGCGCACGGGCGATGGCCACCCGCTGGCGCTCTCCCCCGCTCAGCTCCACCGGTCGGTGGCGGGCCCGGGGGCCCAGATCGACCGCGTCGAGCAGCTCGACCGCCCGGGCCCGCCGGGCGGCCACGCCGACCCCGGCCAGCGCGCCGGCCAGCTCGATGTTCTCGGCCGCGGTGAGGGCCTCGAGCAGCCCGAAGTGCTGGAACACGAAGCCCACCGTCTCGCGGCGGAACGTCGCCAGCTCGCTGCGGTTCAGCCCGGACAGGTCGTCCCCGTCGACCACCACCGATCCGCTCTGGGGCGCCTCGAGGCCGCCCAGCACCGACAGCAGGGTGGACTTCCCGACACCCGACGCCCCGACGAGCGCCACGTGGCCCCCGCCTTCGACGTACAGGTCGAGTCCGTCCAGCACCGTGACCGTCCCGGCCCGGGACGAGAACCGGTGCGACAGCTGACGTACGTCGATCGGAGCACCCGACACGCACCTCATGCTCGCAGGCCGGGCGTGGGTGCAGGGGGTCGGACCCGGGATCGCAACCGGCGTCTAACCTTCGCCCATGTTCGAACGGGCCCAGGAGGCGACGGCGCCGACCCGCGTCGGGGGCGCGTGAGGATCGATCTCGGGCTCGAGGTCGCGGTCGACGCCTTCGTGGAGGCCGTCACGGAGGCCCTGGTCGCGGCCACCGCGTCGCTGCCGGCCACCGACCCGGACAGCCTCAGGGCCAGCGTCGTCACCGAGGCGTTCAACATCTCGTGCGCCTTCATCGACGCCGACGGGCTGGCCACCGACGACGAGCTGTGGGGGCTGATCCGCGCCTTCGGCACCCGCCTCGGCCCCGACTTCGCCCGGGCCGTCCCCGATGACCTCCGGCGTGACCGCACGACCGCCGGGGCCCAGCAGTGGGCCCGCACCACCTCCGACCTGTTCGAGATCCTCGTCGGCGTCGACCGCCGCGACCACACCGACCGGGCCACCACCTACTACACCCACGCCATGGCCCTGGCCCACACGGTGGCGTCGCTCGACACCCACACCGGCCGCGACGAGCTCCTGGCCCTCGACGCCTACCGGACCCTCCTGCTCGACGCCATCAAGGCCCCCGCGGAGGGATCCGGCGGGCCCGCTCCCCCGAACCTGGGGACCGCCGACGCACCCCGGCGCGCCGGATCGCCCGAGGTCGGCGAAGCACCGGCCGATCTCCCGCCCCGCGACCTCGACGACCTGCTCGACGAGCTCGACGCCCTCGTCGGCCTGGCCGAGGTCAAGCGCGAGGTGCGACTGGTCGCCAACCTGCTGCAGGTGCAGCGGCTGCGGCGCGAGCGCGGCCTGCCGGTCGTGGCGTCGAGCCGCCACCTCGTGTTCACCGGCAACCCCGGCACCGGCAAGACCACCGTCGCCCGGCTGCTCGCCCAGATCTACCGGACCCTCGGCGTCGTGAGCCGCGGCCACCTGGTCGAGAGCGACCGGTCGCGGCTCGTCGCCGGCTACGTGGGCCAGACCGCGGCCAAGGTCACCGAGGTGTTCGACGAGGCCGACGAGGGCGTGCTGCTGATCGACGAGGCCTACGCCCTGGTGCGCGGCTCGGACACCGACTTCGGCCGTGAGGCCATCGACACCATCGTCAAGCTCGTGGAGGACCGTCGCGACCGGCTGGTCGTGATCGTGGCCGGGTACCCGGACGAGATGGCGTCGTTCCTCGAGGCCAACCCCGGCCTGCCGCTCGCGGTTCCCCCGCACGATCGCCTTCCCCGACTACACCGACGACGAGCTGGTCGGCATCTTCGAGGCGCAGTGCGAGACCGGCGGCTACCGCTGCGACGCGTCGGCCTCCGCCGCCCTGCACGCGGTCATCGAGGCCACACCGCGAGGCAAGGGCTTCGGCAACGGCCGGCTCGTGCGCAACCTGTTCGAGCGGGCCATCGAGCGCCAGGCGTCCCGGCTCGTCGACCGATCGGCGTCCGCGCCCGGTGAGGCCCCCGGACCCACCGACCTCGAGCTGACGACCCTGACCGGCGCCGATCTGACCGAGGCCTGGGAGCAACGTCCCACCCCGGAGCAGGGCCCGTGAAGCGGGTGCTCGCCCTGCTGGCCGCCGCGGTGATGATCACCGGCGCGTTCTGGGTGCGCGACCGCATCGACGGCGGCTCGACCGGTGACGGCTCCGGCGACCACGGCAGCACCGCGACCGGCGGCACCCTGGTGTGCGCCACCGAGTTGGCCAAGGCCTGCGAGGCCCTGCACGCCCGCCACCCCGACGTCACCATCCGGGTCGAGGACGCACAGACCACGCTCGACCGGCTCGGCTCCGCCACCTTCGACCCGGGCAACCAGAGCGACCCGGCGGGGGCGATCGACGCCTGGCTCGTGCCCCAGCCCTGGCCCCAGATGGTGACCGAGCAGCGTCAGCGGGCCGGGCTGGGCTCGGTGGCCCTGGCCGACCCGTCCCCGACCCTCGCCCGGTCGCCCCTCGTCATCGCCATCTGGAACGACCGCCGTGACGTGCTGGCCACGCGCTGCGACGGCGGGATCATCGACTGGAAGTGCATCGGCACCGTCGCCGGCACGCCGTGGGGGTCGACCGGCCCGCAGGCCACGTGGGGCCAGGTCAAGCCCGGGCAACCCGCGCCCGACACCACCGCGGCCGGCCTGCTCAGCCTGGGCGAGGCCACGGCCAGCTGGTTCGGCTCGGCCGACTTCGCCTCGAACGACTTCTCCGATGCGGCGTTCCGCACCTGGTTCACCCGGCTCGAGCAGTCGGTCCCGTCGTTCCCGGCCTCGCCCCGCACGCCGCTCGACGACATGCTCTTCACCGGTCCGGCGTCGTTCGATCTCACCGGTTCCACCGAGGCCGCCGCCGGCCCGGCCATCGCCTCGTCCCGCGACAGCGGGCGCCTGACCATCCTCTACCCTTCCCCCCTGACGACGGCCGACGTCGTGCTGGCGCCGGTGTCGGGTTCGCCGGCTGGAGGCCGCCTGATGAAGCTCATGCAGTCCGACGACGCAGCGGCCGCCCTGGCCGGCGCCGGCTGGCGGGTCGACGGCCAGCCGCTGGCTGCCGGCATCCCCGCCGACCCCGCGCTCCCGGCCGAGAGCAACGTGCCCCGGGCCGGCGTGCTCCAGGCGCTCCGCTCCCTGTGGATCGGGGTGGTCCGGTGACCCGCACCGCTCCGATGAACCGCACGGCCCCGATGGCCCCCGGCCGGCCGGTTCGGCTCGTGGCCCTCGCCGCGGTCATGGCCCTCGCCGTGCTCGCCGCCGCGTGCTCGTCGGGATCGTCGTCCAAGGCTTCCGGCAACGGCGTGGGCGACCCGGGCAACTGCATGGTCGTCGATCTCACCATGTCCACCGAGAAGATCGACCTGTTGACGTCGCTGGCCCAGTCGTTCAACCAGACCCGCGCCCAGGTCAACGGCAGGTGCGTGTTCGTCAGACCCCACTCGCTGGCGTCGGGTGCCGCCGCCCAGGCCCTCGCCGACGGGTGGAACACCGACGGCAACAACCCCGCGCCGGTCATCTGGACCCCGGCCTCGAGCGCGTGGGGCGCGGTGCTCGACCAGCAACTGGCGGCCAAGGGGCAGCCGGCCATGGCCAACACCGGCACCCCGTTCATGAACACCCCGCTCGTGATCGCCATGCCCCAGCCCATGGCCGAGGCCCTCGGCTGGCCGAACAAGGCGCTCGGCTGGAGCGACATCCTGGCCCTGGCCACCGACCAGTCGCGGCTGGGCCAAGTACGGCCACCCGGAGTGGGGCCCGTTCCGCCTGGGCAAGACCAACCCCAACTTCTCGACGTCGGGCCTGCACGCCCTGATCGCCCAGAACTACGCGGCCACCGGCAAGACCCGCGACCTCACCCTCGAGGACCTGGCCAAGCCGGAGGTCAACGCCTTCGACACGTCGGTCGAGTCGGCCGTCACCCACTACGGCGACACCACGCTCACGTACCTCAACAACTGGTACCGCGCCGACCAGGAGGGCACCGCGCTGCAGTACACGTCGGCCATCGCGGTCGAGGAGAAGTCGGTCATCGACTACAACTCGGGCAACCCCGACGGCAAGCTCGACCCGGGTGAGGAGCCCCGCCCGCCCCGCACCAAGCTGGTGGCGATCTACCCCAAGGAGGGCACGGTCTTCTCGGACAACCCGCTGTTCGTCCTCGACGCGCCGTGGGTCACCGACGACCTGAAGCAGGGGGCGAAGCTGTTCTCCGACTTCGTGCTGCAGCCCGACAACCAGGAGAAGGTGCTGCAGTACAACTTCCGTCCGGGCAACCCGTCCGTGGCCATCGGAGCACCGATCACGGCGGACAACGGCGTCGATCCCAACCAGCCCCAGACGCAGCTGCAGGTGCCCAAGCCCGACGTGCTGGTCGACATGCTCAACCGGTGGAGCTCGCAGCGCAAGAGCGCCCGGGTGATGCTCGTGATCGACGTCTCCGGCTCGATGAAGGACCGTGCCTCCTCCGACAGCAACGACACCAAGCTCGACCTGGCCAAGCGGGCCGCCATCGACTCGCTCGACCAGTTCAAGCCCGACGACCAGGTGGGCCTGCGCGTGTTCTCCACCGACCTCGGCCCCGAGAACGACGGCTACTACCTCGATCTGGTGCCGATCGCCCCGATGTCGTCCAACCTGAGCACGCTCGAGACCCAGATCGACAACCTGATCCCCACCCGGGGCACGCCGCTCTACGCGGTGACGGGCCGGTCGTTCGACCAGATGGTCAGCCAGTTCGACGCCACCCGCATCAACGCGGTCGTGCTGCTCACCGACGGCCGCAACGACGACGGCGAGCAGGGCGACGACGCCCAGCAGCTGCAGGACCTGCTGGCCGACCTCAGCCGCCAGAGCCAGGGCGAGAACGGCCTGCCGGTGCGGCTCTTCACCATCGGGTACGGCGGTGACGCCGACCTCGGCGTGCTCCGCCAGATGGCCGAGGCCACGAACGGTGCCAGCTACGACGCCAGCGACCCGAAGAGCATCACCAAGGTGTTCACGGCCGTGGTGAGCAACTTCTGACGATGGCCCGACGTTCGTTCCGCGACCGGTTCCTGACCCCGCAGGTCGCACGGGCGATCACGTCGCCGGGTGGCATCCTGCTGGCCGGGCTCGGGGTGTCGGTCGGCGTCGTCGCCGGCCTGCCGGTGGTCGCGGCCGCCGGCATCGGTGCCGCGGCGTGGGCGGTCCGGGTGGCGGTGGCGATCCCCCGCGACGCACCGGCGCCGCGGATCGACGCCGGGCGGCTGCGCGAGCCCTGGCGCACGTTCGTGAAGGAGGCCCAGGAGGCCCAGGAGCAGTTCACCCGGGCCCGCCGGCGCGCCGGCGCGGGTCCCCTGCACGATCGCCTGGCCGAGATCGACGACCGGATCGTCGCCGGGGTGCAGGAGTGCTGGCGCGTCGCCCAGGCCGGGAACGACCTGTCGATCGCCCGCCGCGAGATCGACGTCGACCACATCACCCGGCAGCGCCAGCGCGTCGACCCGCAGGCCGCAGCCGTCCCCGGCAGCACGGCGGCCGGCACCCTCGAGGCCCTCGACGCCCAGCTCGCCGCCACCGCCCGGATGGACCGCGTCATCACCGAGGTCTCCGATCGCCTCCGCCTGCTCGACGCCCGACTCGACGAGGCCGTCACCCGCGCCATCGAGCTGTCGGTGCGGGCCGACAACCCCGACGAGCTCAGCGGCCTGGGTGACGACATCGACGTCCTCGTCGGCGACATGGAGTCGCTGCGCCAGGGCCTCGACGAGGTCGACGCCACCAGCGCCGGCCGGGGCGGCGTCCCGTCCCTGCCCGCGTCGCTCGATCCCGGCGCCGACACCACCGCGCCGCAGGAAGAGCCGGCGGCGCCGATGGAGCCGACGCCGATGGAGCCGACGACGATGCCGCCGCCTCCCCCACCCCCGCCGCCGCCCCGGCGAACCCCGTGAACCGACCCGGGGACGATCCCTCGGGCCGAGACGAACCCGTGCCCGCGCTGCCCGACGACGTGACGTTGCTGGGCGACGACCCGGTGAGCTCGGACGCGATCGAGGGCGAGCCCGCCGTGGCCGGCTGGCTGGCCGACGAGCCGGGCGGGTCGGACGGGTCGGGCGGGTCGGGCGGTGCCGGCACCGACGACCACGACACCGGCACCGGCCGGGCCGGCCTGCTGAAGTCGAGCGTGGTCGTCGGGCTCGGCACCGGCCTGAGCCGGGCCACCGGCCTCATCCGCGTGCTCGCGCTGGCCTACGCCCTGGATCGTTCCTGCTGACCGACAGCTACAACCTGGCCAACGTCACCCCGAACATCATCTACGAGCTGCTGCTCGGCGGGGTGCTCTCGGCCACCCTGATCCCGGTGTTCGTCGAGCGTCGGGAGCACGGCGACGACGACGCCATCGATGCTGCGGTCACGACCATCACCATCGTGCTCGTGGCCCTGACCACCATCGCCCTCGTGGCCGCCCCGTGGATCTTCCGCATCTTCACCATCGGCAAGGACGAGGCCGACGCGGCGGCCCAGGCCTCGGTGGCCGTGCCCCTCATGCGCTGGTTCGCCCCGCAGATCCTCTTCTACGGCCTCACCGCCGTCGGCACCGCGCTGTTGAACAGTCGCAAGCGCTTCGCGGCACCGGCCTTCGCACCGGTGCTCAACAACATCGTGCTGGTGTGCGTGCTGCTCGAGCTGCGTCGCGTCGCCGGCGGGCTCCCGACGATCGAGCAGGTGAACGACGACCCGGCGATGCTGGCGCTGCTCGGGGTCGGCACCACGGCCGGCATCGCGGCGATGACCATCGTGCTGTGGCCGGCCATCCGCCGGGCCGGCATCCGGCTGCGGCCCCGCTTCGACTTCCGGAACCCGGTGCTGCGCACGATCGGCGGGCTCTCCGGGCTGGACCTTCGGCTACGTGGTCGCCAACCAGGTCGCGCTGATCGTGGTGCTCACGCTGGCGAACGGTCGGGCGAGGGCCATCCGACGGCCTACACCTACGCGTTCGTGTTCTTCCAGCTCCCCCACGGGCTGCTGGCCGTGTCGCTCATGACCACCTACATGCCGGAGCTGTCGATCGCCGCCGCCCGCCACGACCTGGTGGCCTTCCGGGCCCGCTTCCTCGAAGGCGCCCGGATGCTCTTCCTGCTGGTCATGCCGGCCGCCGTCGGGCTGATCCTGCTGGCCCGCCCGCTCATGTCGGCCCTGTTCGAGTACGGCGACTTCAAGCGGGCCGGCCCCCTCACCGCCGACATCCTGCGGCGCCCTGGCGATCGGTCTCCCGGCGTTCTCGATCTACCTGTTCGTGCTGCGCGGCTTCTACGCCCTGAAGGACACCAGGACCCCGTTCCTGGTGAACGTGGCCGAGAACAGCGTGAACGTGGTCGCCGCCCTGGCCCTGGTCGGCACGCTCTCGGTGCAGGGGCTCGGGCTGGCCTACTCGGCGGCCTACCTGGTCGGGGCGGCCGCCGCGCTCGTGCTGCTGGGGCGCCGGGTCGGGCAGCTCTGGACCCCGCCGGTCATGGCATCGGTGGGGCGCACGCTGGCCGCCTCGGCCGTGATGGCCGCCGCGGTCTACGCCGTCACCAGGACCATCGGGTCGGCGCACGGCGCCGGCGCCCTGCTCCGCTGCGTGGTCGCCGTCGTGGTCGGCGCCGCGGTCTACTTCGGCACCCTGGTCCTGCTGCGCTCCGACGACGTCGACGGACTGACCCGCCGCCTGCGACGGCGGCCCACGCCCGCCGCTCCCTGACCCCATGCCGTAGGCTTCCCGACATGTTCAAGTCGATCAAGCGCTGGTGGAAGTACCTCACGGCCAAGCTCAACACGTCGTTCGAGGAGAAGGCCGACCCGAAGGTCCAGCTCGAGCAGGCCATCGCCGAGGCCCAGGACCAGCACCGCCGCCTGCGGGAGCAGGCCGCCAACGTCATCGCCAACCAGAAGCAGACCGAGATGCGTCTGAACCGGCAGATGACCGACTACGAGAAGCTGGCGGCCAACACCAAGCAGGCCGTGCTCATGGCCGACGAGGCCACCAAGGCCGGCGACACGGCCAAGGCCACCGAGTACACGACGGCGGCCGAGGCGTTCGCCAACCGGCTGATCGCCCTCGAGCACGAGATCGACGAGACCAAGTCCCTCGCCCTGCAGTCGACCCAGGCCTCCGAGCAGGCCAAGGCCGCGGTCGCCCAGAACTCGGCCGCCCTGCAGAAGAAGCTGGCCGAGCGCCAGAAGCTCCTGAGCCAGCTCGACCAGGCCAAGATGCAGGAGACCGATGAACAAGGCCATGGCCTCGATCAGCGAGACGGTCGGCGAGGACGTCCCCACCTTCGACCAGGTCCGCGACAAGATCGAGGCCCGCTACGCCAAGGCCAAGGGCATGTCCGAGCTCACCGGCGAGTCGGTCGAGAGCCGGATGCTCGAGGTCGAGCACGCCTCGATGAACGTCGAGGCCCAGGCCCGGCTCTCGGAGATCCGCACCCAGCTCGGCCTGGCCCCGTCGGCCGAGGAGGGCCAGAAGCTGCTCGACCAGGCCGCCGAGCTGAAGGCCGACGAGGCCCAGGCCGCCGTCCCCGCCGACCAGCCGGCCCCCCAGACCCAAGAGGGCTGACCCTCACCGCCGTTCTTGCGTAGATTTCCGGCGCCTGGCACGGCTTTTCCACGCAAGAACGAAGGGTCAGGGGAGGACGACGAGGTCGTCGCGGTGGACGACCCAGGCGGGGGTCCCGTCGGGGAGCTCGTCGCGACGACGGCCGGCGATGTCGGCCAACGCCAGCGGCGTCGACGCGGGCCAGGCCCTTGGCGAACACCACGCCGTCGGGGCCGACCACCTCGACCGCGTCGTCGGCGTCGAACGCGCCGATCACCTCGGTGACCCCGGCGGCCAGCAGCGACGTCCCGCCACGGAGCAGGGCCTGGCGGGCGCCCTCGTCGACCACGACGGTGCCGCTCGAACCGACGGCGAAGGCGATCCAGAGCTTGCGGGCCGGCAGGTCGCGGTCGTGGGGCAGCACCACGGTGCCGACGCCGGCGGTGCCGGCCACCGCGTCGACGAGCACCGAGTCACGGGCGGCGGCCGCGATCACCGTGCGCACCCCCGACCACGCCGCGATCTTGGCCGCCGCCAGCTTGGTGGCCATGCCGCCGCTGCCCCGGGCCGAGCCCGCGCCCCCGGCCCGCTGCTCGAGCTCGTGATCGACCTCGACGATCTCCTCGATGAGCGAGGCGCTGGCGTCGAAGCGGGGATCGGCGGTGAGCACGCCGGGCGTGTCGGTGAGCAGCACGAGCGTGTCGGCGCCGACGAGGTGGGCCACCAGGGCGGCCAGGCGGTCGTTGTCGCCGAAGCGGATCTCGTCGTCGGCGATGGCGTCGTTCTCGTTCACGACGGGCACCACGCCCAGCTCGAGCAGGCGCAGCAGCGTGCCGCGGGCCTGGAGGTACTGGCGCCGCTCCATGAAGTCGAGCGGGGCCAGCAGCACCTGGCCGGCCACCAGGTCGTGGGCGCCGAGCGCGTCGTTGTAGACCTGCATCAGCCGGCTCTGACCCACCGCCGAGACCGCCTGCAGGGTGACCGGGTCACGGGGTCGGCGGCGGCCGCCCAGGCCGAGCGTGGGCAGCCCGGCCGCGATGGCCCCCGAGCTGACCACCACCACCTGGTGGCCGTCGGCGCGCAGCTTGGCGACCTCGGCGCAGAGCTTGGCGACGGTGCCCTGCTCGATGATGCCCTCGCCGTCGGTGAGCGACGACGAGCCGATCTTGGCGACGACGACCATCACCCGACCTCCATCAGATGCCGTCCTCGTCGTACTCGAAGGTCAGCTTGCCGATGCGCACCAGGTCGCCCTGGCGGGCGCCGGCCCGGGCCAGCGCCTTGTCGACCCCGAGCTTGCGCAGGCGAACGTGGGCGTAGTCGAGGGCCTCGAGGTTGGTGAGGTCCGACAGCGCCACCGCCCGCTGGGCCTGGCGCCCGACCACCTCGAACCCGCCGTCGTCGGTGCGCTCGATCCGGATGCCCTCGGTGACCGGGCGGTAGACGACGAACGCCTCGGGCTCGGGCTCCTCGGCGCGGGCCCGGCGCACCGCGTCGGCCAGGAGCCCGATCACCCGGGGCAGCCCGGCCCCGGTGACGGCCGAGACGGTGACGTCGACACCCGACGCGGGCGCAGCCCCACCCTCGGGGCCGCCGACGGGATCGGGAGCCAGGTCGGCCCGTGACCCGATGACGATGCGGGGCCGGTCGAGCAGCTCGGGACGGTAGCGACCCAGCTCGTCGAGCAGGATGCGCTGCTGCTCGGCCGGCGAGGCCTGGGCCGTGTCGGCCGCCAGGTCGACCAGCAGGGCCAGCACCCGGGCCCGCTCGATGTGGCGCAGGAACTGGTGCCCGAGCCCCTTGCCCTCGCTGGCGCCCTCGATGAGGCCGGGGATGTCGGCCACGACGAACTCGTCGCCGTCGTCGGTGCGCACCACGCCCAGGTTGGGCTCGAGCGTGGTGAACGGGTAGTCGGCGATCTTGGGCTTGGCCGCCGAGATGCGGGAGATGAGCGTGGACTTGCCCACGTTCGGGAACCCCACCAGGGCGACGTCGGCCATCAGCTTGAGCTCGAGGCGCAGCCAGCGCTCCTCGCCCTCCTCGCCCTGCTCGGCGAACGACGGGGCCCGGCGCCGGTTCGACAGGAACTTGGCGTTGCCCTTGCCCACCCTGGCCACCGGCCGCGGCGAGCCACCGGTCGCCCTTGTTGCACCAGGTCGGCGAGCAGCACGCCGGTGTCGTGGTCGAACACCGACCGTGCCCTCGGGCACCGGGATCAGCAGGTCGGCGCCGCCGGCCCCGTGCTTCTTGCCGCCCTGCCCGTGCGCCCCGTTCTTGGCCCGCCGGTGCGGGTGGTCGCGGAACGCGATCAGCGAGGCCACGTTGCGGTCGGCCACCAGCCAGACGTCGCCGCCGTCGCCGCCGTCACCGCCGTCGGGACCACCCTTGGGCACGTGCGCCTCGCGGCGGGTCGACACCGCGCCCGCGCCCCCGTCGCCGCCCGCGCACGTTGAGGTTGCACTCGTCGACGAAGGCGGACATGGGAAAAGAGACTAGGGCGGCCCGTAGGCCGCCCCAGCATCACTTCGTCGGTCGTGCGGCTAGTTCGTGAGGTGGACGGGGTCGCCGACCACGCCCGCCGACCACACGGTGCGGTCGGTCGGTGAGCCGGTGGAGAAGCTGTACTTCACCGTCCACCAGCAGTCGGTGGAGCACGTGTAGCCGGCCGGGATCGGGATGCGCACCCGCAGCCAGCCCCCGTTGTAGATGCCGTTGCTGCTGCCGGCCGCCAGGGTCGGGATGGTGCAGCTGCTGCTCGAACCGTTCAGCGTGCCGCCCCCGGCGCTCGTCGAAGGCGCCGTGTTGTAGGTGCACGCGTAGGTGGCGCCGGTGTCGGTCGGCACGGTGGCGTTGGCCCCGCTGGGCGGGCCCCGGAACTGCATGCTGAAGCCGGTGCATCCGGCGTTCGTGCAGCTGCCGTCACCGGGATCGTAGAGGTCGAGGATCAGCACCTTGCCGGCGTTCTCCTGCTTGATGTTGGCCAGGTAGAAGCGGGACACGGCGCCCGACGAGCTGGAGCTGTTGGCGTTGGGCGACCAGATCGACATGTCCTTGATGGCGTAGATCTGGGGCTGCGAGCTCGAGCCGGACACGGCCTTGAGCGAATAGGCGTTGTAGCCGCCGCCGGTGTCCTGAGTCGTGCCGGGGAGGCTGCTGGTGGTCACGACCAGTGGGTAGACGCCGGCCCGGGTCGGGACGAAGGTGCACAGCGTGACCCAGCGGTCCTTGTAGGTCGTCACCGGATCGGTCGAGTTGATCTGCAGACGCCCGGGGGTCTTCCCCACCGACGGCGCCGCGTTGGTGCACGAGGTGGTCCGCGCCACGCCGTTGTAGAGCGAGTAGCTCGGGTCGGTGGAGGTGGTGTAGTCCGAGCCGTCGTTGTCGAAGATCTCGAACTGGGTGCGGAAGGTGGTGTCGGTCTTGTCGTAGCCGTTGGTGCCGCTGCCGTAGACCGAGTCGCCTTCCTTGTTGCCGTAGGTGTTGTCCTGGGACGCGATCCCGTCGTAGATCGACACCTGCATCGATGAACCCACCGCGGCCGCCGGGACGTCGATGGCGTAGATGTAGCCCGACGTCCGGTAGGTCGGGTTCAGGCCGGTCCCCATCGGGAGGGCGCCGTCGCAGTTGTTGTGCGCCGCGCTGTTGCCCGGGCACTTGGTGGCGTAGGGGTCGCCGTCCTGGTGCCGGGTGTAGGGGCCCTGGATGGCGGCCCAGAGCTGCTCCTGAGCCCCGGCGCACGCCGCGATCGGGTCGGTGCAGGTCGGCGCACCGGTGAGCTGGTTGCCGAACAGGTTCAGCGGGCTGCCCAGCGGGATGGGCAGGTTGAACTGTGCGGTCGCGGTCCGGTTGAGGGTCTCGGACTGGAGCACGACCTTCGAGAAGTACTGGGTGGCGCTCTTCGACACGGTCACCGTCATGTTGTTGTGGGTGGTGTCGAAGCTGTAGCCGATCGTGGAGTTGGCCGTGGTGAAGCCGTTCTTCTGGAGCGAGTCGCGCGCCGCCGTCTGGGCCGCGCTGGTGTCGGGCAGCCACACGACGCCGGCCAGCGCCGCCGCGTCGGCGGCGCGCTGCATCTTGGCCCCCTGGGCGTACCAGGCCCCGAGGTCGACCGCGAACGCGGTGAAGACGATCAGCGGCACGATCAGCAGGCCGCTGAGGGCGAGGACGTAGCCGTCGTCGCGTCGCAGCCGACGGGTGGCGAGGCGACGGGGCCGCTGAGGCTCGGGTGCGCTCTCGGAGGGGTCGTCCGATGGGCTCGACGTGAAACGGCGGAGTCTCATGCGTTCGGCTCGATTCTGTACACGGCGCGGTCCTTGATGTTCAGCGTTCGGCCCGGCAGCAGCCCCGTGATGCCGCCGTAGGTCACGTCGGCGTACACCCCGACGTAGTCGATCGTGCCGGCCAGGGCGTTGTTGCGGTGGCAGGCGTCCCAGTTCTTGTCCCACGTCGTCGACGGCACGCTCGACGCGGTGCAGGTGAAGTTGGCGGTGGTCGCCGCCGCGATGTCGGACGCGTCATAGACGTTGCACAGCGGGCTGCCCGAGACCGAGTAGGGCGGGCTCCCGGACACCGAGGCGGTCAGGCACGCCGCGGGAGGCTGACCGTCGGCGGTCGTCGACTTGTAGATGACGACCCGGTTGATCGTGACGTTCTTGAGGTTGGCGGTGGAGGCCGCGAACGTCTGGAGGGCGAACATGTCCGAGTCCGGGTCGAGCTGGGCCTGCGACGCGGAGCGGGCCGCCGACCGGAGGCTGTTGGAGAGCACCTGGCTGTCCTTGAGGACGAAGCCGTACTCGAAGATCCCGAGGATGAGCACCACCAGGAGCGGGAGGATCAGGGCGAGCTCGGCGATCAGCGAGCCGTCGTCGCCCTGGAACCGGGCCCGTCGCTCGGCCCCTCGCTCGGTTTGGGTGCGGATGGCCACGATCACACCTTCTGGGGCTCGAGTTGGGTGACGGAGGTGTCGGAGAGGGTGACGTTCTGGCCGAACAGCCCGGTGACCCACGGGTGGAGCACCTCCACGTAGACCCCGACGTAGTCGGGCGGGCCGCCGGTGGCCGCGTCACGGTGCACCTTGCGGGCGCTCGACGGGTAGTAGGCGATGGGGTTCGACCCCGACGCCGGCTGCGCGTTCGACCAGGCCACCGGGGCGATGCCGCCGGCGATGGCGGTGGCGAGGTTGGCACCGATGTAGACGTTGCACTCCGAGCCGCTCGTCGTGCTGCCGGTGGCGCCGGTCTTGCAGGCGGTGGGCACGGTGCGGTTGGTCGACGAGGCGTGGAAGATGACGATGCGCTTGATCTGGTTGCTCGGGCATGGCGTTGGCGCCCTTCAGCGCCGCCTGCAGGATGGCCCAGTCGGCGCCGGAGGCGTTGCCCTGGATGGCCGCCGTGCGGGTGCCGGCCGACGCCGAGTTCGACACGGTCTGGTAGTCGCGGAACGCGCCGCCGAACTCGACGATGCCGAAGATGATGAGGATGAAGAACGGGGTGATCAGCGCGGCCTCGGCCATGATCGCGCCGTCGTCGCCGTGGAGCCGACGACGGTGGGGCTGGCGCGCGCGCGACCCTGCCGGTGACTCGTGTGTTCTGCCCCTCAACCCGCATGAACCACTCTCCGCATAGGAACCACTCCAAGCGATATCGGCAGCAGATGCCACCGCCATGAGGGAAAATGAGCCGGACGACCCATCGATCCCTCTCCTCGTCGGCCACTGCACGCCGTAGACAGTTAACCACGGTGCGTGGGATTTGTCCCGTCACCGATCGATCAGAGCTCGCGATGCCGTCGATCTCCACCACCTGGGTCGGACCAGCGACAAGCTCGGCTCCGCCTTCGGATGTCACACCCCGTTCGTAGGATCGGGTCATGCCCGTCTCGTCCCCACCACCGTCGTTCCCCCCGACGCGGGCCGACCCGGTCTCCGAGCGCGATCGCGTCTGGGCCGCCACCATGCACGGCCACGTCGCCGGCCGGTGACCTCGCGGTGCACCGCGCCCACGGCGGCTCGGCGCCGGCGACGGCCCGGTTCGGGTCGCGCTCGCGGGCCGAGCGTGAGGAGGCCGAACACGAGGAGCTGGCCCCGGCGGCCACCCGCGCCCGCGGCGCCGGCCAACGTGCCGTGGCCGAGGCGCCCGACCCGGTGCGCACCTGCTTCGAGCGCGACCGTGACCGCATCCTGCACGCCGCCGCCTTCCGGCGCCTCGCCGGCAAGACCCAGGTGTTCGTGTTCCCGGCCGACCACCAGCGCACCCGGCTCACCCACGCGCTCGAGGTCGCCCAGGTGGCCACCGCCATCGCCGACGCCCTCGGCCTCAACCGGGCGCTCACCGAGGCCATCGCCCTCGGCCACGACTGCGGCCACGGCCCGGGCGGCCACGCCAGCGAGGACGCCTTCACGCCCTACCTGCCCGAGGGCTACGACCATGCCGTCTGGGGCGCCGACGTGGTGCTGGCCCCGCTCAACCTGTGCGCCGAGACCCTCGACGGCGTGCGCAACCACTCGTGGTCCCGGCCGGCGCCGTCCACCCCCGAGGGCGAGGTCGTGGCCTGGGCCGACCGCATCGCCTACGTCTGCCACGACTTCGAGGACGCGGTGTCCGCCGGCATCGTCGCCCCCACCGACCTGCCCGACGCTGGTGCGCGAGCGCTGCGGCGACCGGCGCAGCGCCCAGATCGCCGCGTTCATCGGCGGCGTCGTCTCGGCCACCACGGCCACCGGCACGGTGTCGATGACCGGCCGAGCTGGCCGAGGCCCTGGCCGCGTTCCGGGCCTTCGACTACGAGCGCATCTACCTGCGCCCGGCCTCGCTGGCCCAGGCCGAGGCCGTCATCCGCCTGCTCCGGGCCCTGGTCGAGCACTTCGCCGCCGTCCCCTCCCTGCTGCCCGACCCGGCGGCGGTTCCGGTCGAGGCCGGCTCACCCGAGGCGCTGCGGGCCGCGGTCACCTACGTCGGCGGCATGACCGACCGCTTCGCCTGCCACCAGGCCGTCACCCGTCTCGGCTGGCCGTCGTCCGAGCTCCCCCGAGGGGTCGACCTGGCCGGCTGAGGCCCTGGCGCGGCGATGCCCGCCGATCGGCGGGCATCAGCAACGAACGTGCAGGGGTGGCCGGGTCAGGCCGGCAGGACGTCGACGAGCTTGCGGCCCTTGCGGGAGCCGAACTTCACGGTGCCCTCGACCAGGGCGAACAGCGTGTCGTCGCCGCCCTTGCCCACGTTCTCACCGGGGTGGATGCGGGTGCCGCGCTGGCGGACGATGATCGTGCCGGCCTGCACCTGGTGGCCGTCGTAGGTCTTCACGCCGAGGCGCTTGCTCTGGGAGTCGCGGCCGTTGCGGGTGGAACCGCCGCCCTTGGTCTTCGACATGGCGGCTCAGCCCTTCTTGATGCTGGTGATCTCGATGGTGGCGTACGACTGGCGATGGCCCCACCGGCGACGGTTGTTCGACTTGTTCTTGTAGGTGAAGCCGTTGATCTTGGGGCCCTTGGCCTCGCCCACGACGCGGGCGGCCACGAGGCGCCGGAGAGCTGGGCAGGCGTGGCCAGCACGGTGTCGCCGTCGACGAGCAGCACCGGGGTCAGTTCGACCTCGTCACCCTGGACGCGCTCGACGTCGAGGCGCTGGCCCTCCTCGACCCGATACTGCTTGCCACCGGTCTTGATCACGGCATACATAGGGCTGCCACGCTACCGGACCGGACCCAGCTAGATCAACTCGCCCATCAGATAGCAGGTCCGTCGAGCTTGAGCCCCCGGCCCTCGCACTCGGGGCACAGCGTCGAGAACGACTCGAGCAGGCCCTCACCGATGCGCTTGCGGGTCATCTCCACCAGGCCCAGCTCGGAGATGTCGAACACCTGGGTGCGGGTCTTGTCCCGGGCCAGGGAGTCCCGGAAGACCTTGATGACCTCGTCGCGGTTGGCCCGGATCTCCATGTCGATGAAGTCGATGACGATGATGCCGCCGATGTCGCGCAGGCGCAGCTGCTTGGCGATCTCGACCGCGGCCTCGAGGTTGTTGCGGAAGACCGTCTCCTCGAGGCTCGACTTGCCCACGTTCTTGCCGGTGTTGACGTCGATGACGGTGAGCGCCTCGGTGTGCTCGATGATGAGCGAGCCGCCCGAGGGCAGCCACACCTTGCGGTCGAGCGCCTTGTGCAGCTGCTCGTGGACGTGGTGGCGCTCGAACAGGGGCAGCGGCTCGACCTCGGGGTCGTAGTACTGCACCCGGTCGGCCAGCGTCGGCGAGATGCTGGCCACGTAGTCGCGGACCTCCTCGTAGAGCTCCCGGTCGTCGATGACCACGCCGCGGTAGTCGTCGTTGAACTCCTCGCGGATCACCCGCACGGCCATGTCGGGCTCGCGGTAGAGCAGGGCCGGGTGCTGGGTCTTCTTGGCCAGCGCGTCGATCTGCTCCCACTGCTGCTGCAGCCGGGCCACGTCGCGCTCGATCTCCTCGGCGCTGACGCCCTCCGCCGCGGTGCGCACGATGATGCCGTGGCCCTTCGGCCGCACCCGGTCGAGGATCGATCGCAGCCGCTTGCGCTCGTCGTCGGCCAGGCGCTTGGAGATGCCGTAGGTGGTGCTGTTGGGGATGAGCACCACGAACCGGCCGGGGATCGACACCTCCTGGGTGAGGCGGGCCCCCTTGTGGGCGATCGGGTTCTTGGTGACCTGGCAGACGATGTTCTGCTTGGGCTTCAGCATCTGCTCGATGCGGAGGTTGCTGCCCTTCTCCTCGATGTCCTCGGCCTCGTACTGCACGTCGCCGCGGTAGAGCACCGCGTTCTTGGGCGTGGCGATGTCGACGAAGGCGGCCTCCATGCCCGGCAGCACGTTCTGGACCCGACCCAGGTAGATGTTGCCGTGGATCTGGGACACGTCGTCGGCCGGGACGCGAGACGTAGTGCTCGATGAGGCTGCGGCCCTCGAGCACCGCGATCTGGGTGGCCGTGGGTCGCACCGACACCGTCATGAGGTAGCGGCCGACGGGACGGCCCTTGCGCTCGCGGCCCCGCTTGGGACCGGCGTCGTCGAGGTCGACGCGTCGGCGCCGATGCCGCCGATGATGGCGGTCACCGGCTTGGGGGCGGCGCGCTTGGCCCCCCGTCCACCGCCGCCCTTGACCCGGTTGGCGTCGCCCTCACCTCTGCCCTCGCCCTTGGCGGCCTCGCCCCGGCCACCGGTCTTGGCCGCCGCGCCGTTGCCGCCGTTGCCCTGACCACCGGCCTGGCCGCCCCCGCCGCCCCGCCCGCGACCGCCCCGGCGACGCTTGGCCGGGGTCTTGGCCGGCTCGGCCGGCTCGGCGACGGCGTCGCCGCCCTCCGAGTCCGGAGCCGGGCGCGAGTCACCGATCTGGGGCCGCCGCACGAGCGCCTTCTCGGCCGCTTCCGCCGACTTGGGCTTGCCCTCGAAGATGCGTTCGGGCAGCTCCTCGGGGTTCCGGTCACGGGCCGTGCCCCGCGACCGCCCGGCGGCGACGGGCGCGGCGTCGTCGGGGTCGGCCACTCCCCCGCTGTGGCTGGCCCGGCGAGGCGCACGATCGGCGGTGGCGCCGGCCACCTCGGTCTCGGTGGTGCCGGCCTCGTCGGCGGCAGCCGGGCGGCCCCGGCCCCGGCCCCCGCGGGATCCCCGCCGCCGTCGGTTGGCCGACGGCGTGCCCGACTCGCCCGTGCGCCGACTCGCCGCGTCGCCGACTCGCCGGTCGCCGACCCCTCGGCGGAGGGGCGGTCGGTGGACTCGGCAGCCGAGGCCGAGCCCGAAGGCGGGCGCTCAGCGGCGGGAGCGCCCTCGGTGGCAGGGCCTGGTGGCGTGGTGCGGGCGGCCTCGGGGTCGTTGGCGACCGGGTCGGTCATGCGGTGGTTCCCTTCTCATGACGCACGCGCTTCCACGTGCGCCGCCCACGTCGCGCCGTCCCGGGCCGTCCCCTGCGGAAGGGGGAGGGGCTCGTGACGGGCGCCGTCGAGCGTGATCCATTGGTGGGTCCTGCGTACTCGTCCTTCTGCGACCTCGGGGCCGAGGGCGGCCAGGAGCTCGGTCGAGCGGAGACCCCGCGGCTGGGTGGCCAGCTCGGCGAACAGGCGGGTGCCCGCGGGGGTGATGACACGGGTGCCCTCCGGTGACAGCACACCGGGGACGGGGCCGATGACGGCCAGCTGCAGGATGTAGGGGCGGATGTCGTCGGTGACGTCGTTGCCCTTGCGCTGTCGGGTGACGACGATCTCGGGAGCCGCCAGCAGCGCGGCGATGGCCGCCGGCGCGGCCTCGACGGGCAGGCCGAAGGCATCGATCTCCCACTCGCAGCTGGTGACGGCCTGCTGGAGGGAGGTCTGGCTGGTGGTGATGGGGGCCACGGCCTGCACGGTGAGGCCTTCGGGCAGCAGGTCGGTGAGCAGGCCGGGCAGCACCGCGAGGTCGAGCTCGTCGCCGTCGGGCGTCGCGGAAGTCGATGTCGATGTACTCGCCCAGCGACTCGTGGCCGGTCGAGAGGGCCAGGCCGAAGTGCACCTTGGGCCGGGGCGAGAACCCCTCGGTGAGCGCCACGGGCAGGTCGGCCCGGCGCAGGGCCCGCTCCCAGAGCCGGGCCACGTCGCGGTGGCTGGTGAAGCGGATCTTGCCCAGCTTCGAGAAGCGGAAGCGGACCCTCATGCGGGCCGTCTTCTGGCCGAGCGTGACCGGGACGCGGCTGCCGAGCCCCTGACCCGTGCCCTGGCTGCCACCGGCGGGCGGGGTGGCCGAGGCGACGATGTGCTCGATGCTGTAGCCGGTGCAGGCGCCGCAGTCGTAGCAGGGCGTCCAGCGGCAGTCCTCGAGGCCGAGCTCGTCGAGCGCGTCGCGCCAGTCCTGCCAGAGGAAGTCCTTGTGGAGCCCGGCCGAGAGGTGGTCCCACGGGAGGATCTCGTCCTCGTGGCGGTGCCGGTGCACGTACCAGTCGACCGACAGGCCGTGGCGGGCCATGGCGTCGAGCCAGAGCTGGTAGTCGAACTTCTCGGACCACTCCTGGAACGTGCCGCCGTGGCGCCAGACGTCCTCGATGACCGGCCCGAGCCGGCGGTCGCCCCGGCTGACGATGCCCTCGACCGTGGTGGCCTTCGGGTCGTGCCACTTGAGCTGCACGCCCTTCGAACGGCGGACGTCGTCCCTCAGCAGCCAGATCTTGCGCTGCAGCTCCTCGGGCGTGTTCTGGCCGAACCACTGGAACGGCGTGAACGGCTTGGGCACGAACCCGCCGACCGACACGGTGACCGACGCGGTCCTGTTGTGCTTCTTGCCCAGCTCGACGCAGTTGCGGGCCAGCTCGGCGATGCCCAGCGTGTCCTCGTCGGTCTCGGTGGGCAGGCCGGTGAGGAAGTAGAGCTTCATCCGGCGCCAGCCCTGCGAGAAGGCCGAGTCGACCGCGCCGTAGAGGTCGTCGTCGCGGATCAGCTTGTTGATCACCTGGCGCATCCGCCACGTGCCGGCCTCGGGGGCGAAGGTGAGGCCGGTGCGGCGGGCCTTCTGCAGCTCGGCCGCGATGCCCACGGTGAAGGCGTCGACCCGCAGGCTGGGCAGCGACACCGACACCTGGTTGGTGCGGGCCGGGTCGTTGACCGTGTCGGCCACGACCTGCTCGATGCCGGAGAAGTCGGCGGTCGACAGCGAGGTGAGGGCGACCTCGTCGTAGCCGGTGCGGCGGAGGCCCTCGTCGATCATGGTGCGCACCTGGTCGGCCGGGCGCTCGCGCACCGGCCGGGTGATCATGCCCGCCTGGCAGAAGCGGCAGCCCCGGGTGCAGCCCCGGAACACCTCGACGTTGAGCCGGTCGTGCACGACCTCGGTGAGCGGCACGAGCTGGCGCTTGGGGTAGGGCCAGTCGGCCAGGTCGGCGATGGTGCGCTTCTCGACCCGCTCGGGCACGTCGGCGTAGCGGGGCTCGACCGCCACGAGGTGCTCGCCTTCGTAGGTGACCTCGTACATCGACGGCACGTAGACGCCGGGGATCTGGGCCAGGCGGCGCAGCACCTGCTCGCGCGACCCTTCGGTGCGGCCGGACGCCTTCCACTCGGCCACGACCTCGGAGATCTCGCCCACGACCTCCTCGCCGTCGCCCAGCACGACCACGTCGAGGAAGTCGGCGAGGGGCTCGGGGTTGTAGGTGCAGTGGCCGCCGGCCACGACCAGGGGGTGCTCGGGGCGGCGCTCGGCCGCTCGCACCGGCACGCCGGCCAGGTCGATGCAGTTGAGCAGGTTGGTGTAGACGAGCTCGGCCGACAGGTTGAAGGCCAGCAGGTCGAACGCTCCGGCCGGGCGGTGGGTGTCGACGGAGAACAGCGGCAGGTCGTGGGCGCGCAGCACGCCCTCGAGGTCGGTCCAGGGGGCGTAGGTGCGCTCGGCCAGCGCGTCGGGCCGCTCGTTCAGGATCTCGTAGAGGATCTGCAGGCCCTGGTTGGGCAGCCCGATCTCGTAGGTGTCGGGGTAGATCAGCAGCCAGGACGCCAGCTCAGGGCGGTGGTCGGGGGTCTGGCTGCCGTCCTCGCAACCGATGTAGCGGGCCGGCTTCTGGACCCTGGCCAGCAGGGGTTCGAGCTGTGGCCAGATCGAGTTCATCCTCGGGAAGGCTACCGGATACCTCGCATCGGCCGGACCTGGCTCGGCCACCCCTCAGCGGAAGCGGTGCATGTGGACGTTGAGCACCAGGCCGACGGCGACGAAGCAGGCGATGGTCGACGATCCGCCGTAGGACATGAACGGCAGCGGGATGCCGGTGACCGGCATGATGCCCATGGTCATGCCCACGCTCTCGAAGACCTGGAAGACGAACATGGCCAGCACCCCGACGCAGATCAGGGTGCCCAGCAGGTCGCGGGCCAGCTGGGCCGCTCGCCAGATGCGCCACATGATCATGGCGAACAGCACCAGCAGCGTGGCCGCGCCGGCGAAGCCGAGCTCCTCGCCCACCACCGTGAAGATGAAGTCGGTCTGCTGCTCGGGCACGAAGCCCAGCTGGGTCTGGGGACCCTTGAACAGGCCCTTGCCCCACGGACCGCCGTTGGCGATGGTGGTCTGGCTCTGGGCCACGTTGTAGGTCGACCCGCCGGTGTCGTGGCTCGGGTCGAGGAACGTGGTGAGCCGCTCCTTCTGGTAGGTGGCCAGCACATCCGACTTGAGGATGCCGACCACCGCGACGATGCCGACGAGGGCGAGGATCGCCAGGTAGCGACCCCGCACCCCGGCGGCCACGAAGATGGCGATGGTGATGGCGATGAACACGAGGGCGGTGCCGAGGTCGGGCTGCAGCATGATGAGCGCCATCGGCAGCAGGGCGACGCCGAGCGCCATCCCCAGGCGGCGCACGTCGATGTCGCCCTTCCACGCCGCGAACAGCGCGGCCAGCGACCAGGATCAGCACCGGCTTGGCCAGCTCGGAGGGCTGCAGCTGGAAGCCGGCCAGCTCGAAGCGGGACTGGGCGCCCTTGGTGGTCGAGCCGAGCGGCGAGACGACCAGGGCCAGCATCAGGCACATGCCCGTGTAGATCGGGATGACCCAGTCGCGGTACTTGCGGTAGTCGATCGACGCGGTCACCCCCATGACGAGCACGCCGATCGCGACGAAACCGAACTGCTTGACCAGGAACGAGTGGTCGTTGCGCCCGGCGCTGCGCCCGATGCCGACGCCGTTGCGGGTGGCGCTGTAGACCATGAGCACGCCCAGCCCGGCGATGGCGAGCGAGCACACCAGCAGCACCGGGTCGAGGTGGCGCCAGGGCGCCGAGAGGTCGCGCCGGCTGCGGTCGTGGCCGACGCCGGCGCCGGGTCGTGAGCTCGTGAGGGTCATCGGGTCATGTCGCCCGTGTCGACGGCCGTGACGGCCGACGGGGTCTGGCCCGAGACCGTCTCGAAGATGTGGCGCACCAGCGGAGCGGCGGCGTTGGCGCCGAAGCCCGACTCCTCGAGGATCGCCGCGGTGGCGTAGCGCGGCCGCGCCGACCGGGCCGAAGGCGGCGAACACCGACGTGTCGGCCTTGCCGTCGACCTGGGCGGTGCCGGTCTTGCCGGCGATCGGGAAGGCGTTGAGGTCGAAGCCCATGAACGCGCCGTGGGCCGTGCCCGAGCGGGGCACCCCGACCAGCCCCTGCAGGATCGGGTCGAGAGTGCCCGGCGGCAGGTCGACGTGACCCTTCACGACCGGCTCGATCGTGCGGATCACGTCCTCGGGCTTGTCGAGGTGGCCGCCGTAGACCAGCACCTTGCTCACGATGTTGGGCTGGTAGACCGTGCCGCCGTTGGCGAACGTGGCGTAGGCGTTGGCCAGCTGCAGCGGCGTGACCAGCACGTAGCCCTGTCCGATGGCGCTGTCGACGTTGTTGCCCTCGCCGAAGGACGGCGCCTTCGGGTACTTCGACTTGAGGGTGTTCTCGTCGGGGATGAAGCCGTCCTGCTCGTAGGGCAGCGGGATGCCGGTGTCGGCGCCGAGGCCGTAGGCCCGCGCCGTGTCCTGGACGCCGGTCTTCGGCCCACGGGTCCAGAACTGGTCACCGAGGGTGTAGAAGAACACGTCGCTCGACACGGTGAGCGCCTCGGGCAGGGCGATGCCGCCGTGGGACGCGCCGCCGGAGTTCTTCTTCAGGCAGCCCGGAGCGTCCGCGCTCTTGCAGCCCGAGAGCTTGTAGGTGCCGGGGTCGACGATGCGCTGGTTGCCGGTGAGGAGCCCGTTGTTCACCGCCGCGGTGGCCGTGACCAGCTTGAAGGTCGAGCCCGGGGCGTACTGGCCCTGGATCGCCCGGTTCGAGAACGGGTCGGTGGTCTCGTCGGTGCCCTTCAGCTCGGCGTAGCGGTCGCTCGAGATGCCGTTGACGAACTCCTTCGGGTCGTAGGTCGGGAACGAGGCCATGGCCACGACGTTGCCGTTGGCGGGGTCGATCGTGACGGTCGCCCCGGCCGGCGCCCTGGTGACGTGGCTGTTGCCCTGCTCCTTGCCGCCGCGCACCGCGGCGAGCTGGCCGGCCAGCGCCTCCTCGGCCGAGCGCTGCACGTCGATGTCGATGGTCAGCACCAGGTCGTTGCCGGCCTGCGGAGCCTGTTCGCTGACCGTGCGGATCGGGGTGCCCTTCGAGTCGACCTCGAGGGTCTTGATGCCGGGCACGCCCCGCAGGTCGTCCTCGTACTCCTTCTCGACGCCGCTCTTCCCGATGCTGCTGTTGGGCTGGTAGGGCTTGGCGATGCCCTTGGTGTTCTCGGTGCCGCCCTGCTTGGCGTCGAGCTCGTCCTGGTTGATGCGCCCGACGTAGCCGAGGACGTGGGCGGCAAGGGTGCCCTCGTGGTACTGGCGCACCGACTGGCGCTCGACCGCGACCGACGGGTAGTCGGCGGCCCGCTCGGAGAAGTAGAGGTACAGGTCGTCGGGCAGGTCGATGGCGATCGGGATCGGCTGCAGCGCGTTGTACTGCTTGTCGGCCAGCCGCTTGTCGATGGCGCTGACCTTGGTGGGCAGCCCGCTGTCGGTGAGCTGCTGGGCGACCCGCAGCTTGAGGTCGGCCTGCGCGTCCTTCTTGAGCTTGCCCAGGTCGTAGGGGTTGATCGTCAGCACGAGCGACGGCTCGTTGTCGACCAGCACCCGGCCCTTGGCGTCGAGGATGCGGCCGCGGGGCGCCTCCTCGGCCACCGTGCGCACGCGGTTGGCCGAGGCCGCGGCCGCGGCCGTGCCCGACGTCATGACCTGGAGGTACCAGAGCCGCGCGAACAGCGCGCAGAACAGCGACAGCACCACCACGGCCAGGATGCTGAGCCTGAGGCGAGGGGAATCAGGATCCATGGCGGCGTCCAGTTGACCACGTCACGTCGCTCATCGGAGCGCGGCCCGGCGACTCGACGGCTCGCCCAGCGCCCAGCGCATGGGCCGGTTCACCAGCCCGATCAGGATGGCGTTGACCGTGGCCACCACCAGCATGATGGCCAGCAGGTGGCGGTTGAACAGCCCGGACCGGCCGACCACCACCGACGCGACGACGTAGAGGCCGACGCCCAGGAAGCTGGCGGCGAAGGCGAGGGCGGGCGCCTGCCACCGGGTCGAGCGCACGACCGCGCTCTGGGCCAGGCCCACGACGTAGCCGGTGATGCAGTAGGCCAGAGCCGAGAGCCCGAGCGGGGTCTGCACCAGCAGGTCGAGGGTGAGGCCGGCGAAGAAGCCGACCAGCGCGCCGTCGTCGGAGCCGCCGACCATGCCGGCCGAGATGGCCACGAGCAGCAACACGTCGGCGGCCACGCCGTGGATGCGCAGCTGCGAGAACACCCCCCGCTCGAGCACGGCGGCGGTGAAGAGGATGACGGCAACCCTCAACGCGACCTTCACCTCGACACGACCTTCACGCTGAGGGCTCCCACAGCACGACGCTCACGAAGGCGAGGTCGTTGAGGTTCACCATCAGGTCGACGTCGAGGTCCTGGGTGAGCAGGGCCGCGTCGTTGGAGACCGAGGCCACCGTGCCCACGGGGATGCCCTGCGGGTAGAGCGATTTCGACCCGCCCTGGGTCACCAGCACGTTGCCCGGCAGCACGGGTTGGCCGGCGCTCACTTCCGCGGTCAGCCCGTGGTTGGTTCCCTGCCCCTTGGCCACCCCGATCGCGTTGAACGGCACCGAGCTGACCCCGACGCTGAACGAGCTGTCGGTGACGAGCCGCACGACCGACCGGTCCGGGCTGACCTGCACGACGATCCCCACCAGGCCGAGGCCGGCGGTCACCGACATGTTCTCCTTGATGCCCGACGAGCTGCCCTTGTCGATCTCGATGGTGTCGTCGAAGTTGGCGATGGCGCCCGACACCACCTTGGCCTTCACCGTCTTGAGGTCGCCGAGGAACGGCAGGTTCAGCTGGGTGAGCAGCTGCTGGTACTGCTCGCGGGTGACCTGGTCGCTGGTGACCTGGCCCTGCAGGTCGAGCAGCTGGGCTCGGAGGTCGTCGTTCTCGCGCTTGAGGTCGTCGTACTCGAACGCCCCGTGCCAGAAGTTGCCGACGGGCCGGAACGCCGAGGACGCCGCGTCCCCCACCGGCGCGAACGCCGAGAGCACGGCGCTGCGGGCCGAGTCGATCGGGCCGAAGCCGCGGAAGTCGAGGGTGATCAGCGTGATCGATGTGAGGATCAGCAGGATCAGCGTGAACCGTGACCGGCCGACACGCCTCGAGAGGGCCAACGTGGGAACCCGTCTAGTTGGTGCTGGACGAGAAGAGCACGCCCTTCAGCGCCTCGAACTCCTCGAGCGACTGGCCCGATCCGATCGCCACGCAGTAGAGCGGGTTGGGGGCGATCACGATGGGCATGCCCGTCTCGTGCTCGAGGCGGGCGGCGAGACCGTTGAGCAGGGCGCCACCACCGGCGAGGACGATGCCCTGCTCCATGATGTCGGCCGCCAGCTCGGGCGGGGTCTTGTCGAGCGTGACCTTCACCGCGTCGACGATGGCCGACACCGGCTCGGCCAGGGCCTCACGGATCTCGTCGGTGGCGGTGACGATGGTCTTGGGCAGGCCGGTGACGAGGTCACGGCCACGGATCTCGGCGTGCAGCTCCTCCTCGAGGGGCCAGGCCGAGCCGAGGGCCATCTTGACCTCTTCGGCGGTGCGCTCGCCGAGGGCCAGCGAGTACTCCTTCTTGATGAACTGGATGATGGCGTCGTCGAGCTCGTCGCCGCCGACGCGCACCGACTGGCTGGTGACCACGCCGCCGAGGGAGATGACCGCCACCTCGGTCGTGCCGCCGCCGATGTCGACGATCATGTTGCCGGTCGGCTCCTGCACCGGCAGGCCGGCGCCGATGGCCGCGGCCATGGGCTCCTCGATGATGTAGGCCGGCTTGCGGGCGCCGGCGAACTCGGCGGCCTCCTGCACGGCGCGCTGCTCGACCGGGGTGATGCCCGACGGCACGCAGATCACCATGCGGGGCTTGGCCCACTTGCGCTGGTGCACCTTCTGGATGAAGTAGCGGAGCATCTTCTCGCAGATGTCGAAGTCGGCGATGACGCCGTCCTTCAACGGGCGGATGGCCTTGATGTGGGCCGGCGTCCGCCCGATCATCCGCTTGGCCTCGTGGCCCACCGCCACGGGGCGGCCGTCGTTGACGTTGACCGCGACGACGGACGGCTCGTTGAGCACGATGCCTTCGCCGCGCAGGTAGACGAGCGTGTTGGCCGTGCCGAGATCGACGGCCATGTCGCGGCCCATGATCGAGGAGAGAGAGGTGCGCACCTTGTCGGCCATTCGTTCAGGCCCCCGAACTTCGGAGCGAGAGGGCGAGTACCACTGCACCCGGAGGGTAGGCGACGGTGCCTGGCCCTGCTGGGGAAGATCGAGGGCAGGACTGGCTTCCGCCCGGACCCGAGCAGCCTACCCCGTCGTAATGAGACCGCAATATCACCTACAGGTCCGCAGCGGGTGGATCGCAGGCTAGTGGACCTCGCCCCACGAATCGGGGCATGGGGTCGCGGCAGAACGGTGGAGGTCGCCGTCTTTCTTGCAGGAGATCCGGTCGCCTAGCCTGCCGCCCCATGGATCGCACCCTCGTCATCTGCAAGCCCGACGCCGTCGAACGTGGCCTCGTCGGCGAGATCATCGGCCGCTTCGAGCGGAAGGGCTTCACCCTCGTCGCGGCCGACCTGCGCATCATCGATGCCGAGACGGCCGGCCGCCACTACGCCGAGCACGAGGGCAAGCCGTTCTACGGCGAGCTGGTCGAGTTCATCGGCCGCTCCCCCGCCCTGGTGTTCGTGCTCGAGGGCCCCGGCGACACCTGGAAGGCCGTCCGCTCGATGATGGGCACCACCAACCCGCTCGAGGCCGACCCCGGCACCATCCGCGGCGACCTCGGCACGCTGTTCACCGAGAACCTGGTGCACGGCTCGGACTCCCTCGAGTCCGCCGAGCGCGAGATCGGCATCTTCTTCCCGAACCTCTGAGCCGAACCTGTCCCATCCCGACGCCCGAACCGGACACCAAACGGGACAGGTTCGGGGTGGGTCGGCGTGGGTCGGCCGGGGTCAGGGCTCGTCGTCGGGTCGTCGTCGTCGAACAGGCCGAGCTTGGCCCGCTCGTAGGCGCTGAGGGGCTCGTCGGGCTGGTCGGGTGACGGGCCCGACGATCCGCGGGCGTCGGACAGGTCGGCGTCGGGCCGGAGGTGGGCCCGGGCCGCGCCGACGACGTAGAGCGAGCCGGTGATCAGGATCAGGTCGTCCTCGCCGGCCAGCTGCAGAGCCCGGTCGACGGCCGTGGACACGTCGGGCTCGATCTCGACCACCGCGCCGAGCTCGCCGGCCACGGCCGCCAGCTCGGCGGCGTCGATGGCGCGGGGCGAGTCCGGGGCGCAGGTGATGACCAGGTCGTAGCGGCCGAGGTCGAGCGCCTCGAGCATGGCCGCCGGGTCACGGCCCTCGAGCATCCCGACGACCAGGGTGCGCCGGCCGGCGACCTCGAAGTCCTCCTCGACCGCCTCGGCCACGACGACCGCGCCGCTCGGGTTGTGGGCCCCGTCGACCAGCACCAGCGGCGCCCGCCCGACGACCTCGAGCCGCCCGGGGATGGTGAGTCCGGCGAAGCCGGCCTCGACCACCTCCGACTCGAGCGCCCGCCCGAAGAAGGCCTCGACCGCCGCCACCGCGATCGACGCGTTGGCGGCCTGGTGGGCGCCGTGCACCGGCAGGTAGACCTCGTGGTGGACGCCGTTCGGGGTGCGCAGGTCGACCAGGCGTCCACCGACGGCGGGCAGGTCGACGTCGACCATGAACTCGACGTCACGGGTCCAGACCTGGCGGGGCTGCTCGGCGAGGAACACCGGGGCCAGGTCGTCGTCGGGCTCGCCCAGCACCAGGAACGACCCGGGCTTGACGATGCCGGCCTTCTCCGACGCGATGGCGCGCCGCCAGTCGCCCACCCCGTCGGTGTGGTCGAAGCCGATGTTGGTGATGACGGCGACATCCGCGTCGACCACGTTGGTGGCGTCGAACCGGCCGAGCAGCCCCACCTCGATCACCGCCACGTCGACCGCCACCTCGGCGAACCAGGCCAGCGCGGCGGCGGTGACCAGCTCGAACCAGCTCGGCGTGATGCCGGTGAGCGGCTCGATGGCGGCCAGGTGCCCGATGGTGGCGGCCAGGTCCTCGTCGCTGATGGGCTCGCCGTTCCAGGCGATGCGCTCGTTCAGGTCGACCAGGTGCGGGCTGGCGTAGGTACCCACGCTGAGCCCGCTCTCGACGAGCAGGGCGGTGACCATGCGGGCCACCGATCCCTTGCCGTTGGTGCCGGTGATGTGGATCACCGGGTAGGACCGCTGGGGGTCGCCGAGCACCTCGGTGAGCCGGCGCATGTGATCGAGGTGCAGCCCCTCGATCCGGCCAGCGGTGGCCTCGCGGTTCAGGTGGGCGTCGAGGTACGCGAGCGCGTCGGAGAGATCCATCTGGCCCCGACGCTAGCGACCCGACCGGCGGTCAGGACGCAGCGCGGCGGGGGCGGGGCGCGGCGGCCGGTGCGGTGCGGGGCACCAGGGTGGGGTTCACCTTGTCGAGCACGACCGAGCGGTCGATGACGACCTTCTCGACGTCGTCGCGGCTCGGCAGCTCGTACATGACGTCGACCAGAACCTCTTCGATGATGGCCCGCAGGCCACGGGCACCGGTGCCGCGCAGCAGGGCCTGGTCGGCCACCGCGTTGAGGGCATCGTCGGTGAACTCGAGCTCGACGTCCTCGAGCTCGAAGAACTTCTGGTACTGCTTGGTGAGGGCGTTGCGGGGCTCGACGAGGATCCGCACGAGCGCTTCCTGGTCGAGGTTGCTGACCGCGCCGATGACCGGCAGGCGGCCGATGAACTCGGGGATCAGGCCGAACTTGAGGAGGTCCTCGGGGAGCACCTGCCCGAAGATCTGGCCCATGTCGGAGGCGTTGGCGTTGCGCAGCTCGGCGTTGAAGCCCACGCCCTTGCGGCCGACCCGGCTCTCGATGATCTTGTCGATGCCGGCGAAGGCGCCACCGCAGATGAACAGGATGTTGGTGGTGTCGATCTGGATGAACTCTTGGTGCGGGTGCTTGCGGCCGCCCTGGGGTGGCACCGAGGCGGTGGTGCCCTCGAGGATCTTCAGCAGCGCCTGCTGCACACCCTCGCCCGAGACGTCGCGGGTGATCGACGGGTTCTCGCTCTTGCGGGCGATCTTGTCGATCTCGTCGATGTAGATGATGCCGGTCTCGGCCTTCTTGACGTCGTAGTCAGCGGCCTGGATCAGCTTGAGCAGGATGTTCTCGACGTCCTCGCCCACGTAGCCGGCCTCGGTGAGGGCGGTGGCGTCGGCGATGGCGAACGGCACGTTGAGCATGCGGGCCAGGGTCTGGGCCAGCAGGGTCTTGCCGCAGCCGGTCGGGCCCAACAGCATGATGTTGGACTTGGCCAGCTCGACCTCGGCGTCGTGGCCGGCCCCGAACTGCACCCGCTTGTAGTGGTTGTAGACGGCGACCGACAGGATCTTCTTGGCCTGGTCCTGCCCGATGATGTAGTCGTTCAGGAAGTCGAAGATCTCACGCGGCTTGGGCAGCTCGTCGAAGCGCAGGTCGCTGGTCTCGGCCAGCTCCTCCTCGATGATCTCGTTGCAGAGGTCGATGCACTCGTCGCAGATGTAGACGCCGGGGCCGGCGATGAGCTTCTTGACCTGCTTCTGGGACTTGCCGCAGAAGGAGCACTTGAGCAGCTCCCCACCGTCTCCGAACTTGGCCACGTGATCTCCCCCGGGGTCGGGTCTGGCTGGGCGTCTTAGCGGACTGCGGCGATCGGGCCGCTGTTGTCTGCGAGGTTTCGGGCCTCGATGACCTCATCGATGATGCCGTAGTCCTTCGCTTCGGACGCCGACATTACAAAGTCGCGGTCGGTGTCCTGGTGGATCTTCTCGACCGGCTGGCCGGTGTGGGTGGCCAGGATCTCCTCGAGGAGGGCCCGCATGCGCAGGATCTCCTTGGCCGCCAGCTCGATGTCGGTGGCCTGGCCCTGCGACGCGGCGTAGGGCTGGTGCAGCAGGATGCGGGCGTGCGGGAGGGCGAGGCGCTTGCCCGGGGTGCCCGCCGCCAGCAGCACGGCGGCGGCCGAGGCGGCCTGCCCGAAGCAGATGGTGGAGATGTCGGGCTTGATGAACGACATGGTGTCGTAGATGGCGAACAGCGCGGTGATGTCGCCGCCGGGCGAGTTGATGTAGACGCTGATGTCCTTGTCGGGGTTCTCCGACTCGAGGTGCAGCAGCTGGGCGCAGATCAGGTTGGCGACCGTGTCGTCGATCGGCGTGCCGAGGAAGATGATGTTCTCCTTGAGCAGCCGCGAGTAGAGGTCGGTGGAGACCGTCTGGCCACGGTTGGTCTCGTAGAGGACCGCCGGGTTCGGGATGTAGTTGCGGATCTCGGTCACTCGTTGCCTTCTTCGTGCTCGGAGTCGGTGTCGGCAGCGCCGGCGTCGTCGGTGGGTTCCTCGACGCTAGCGGCATCCACGGCCTGCGCCTCGGAGTCGTCGTCGTCGGTCGGTCGATCTCGAGGTCGGCCCGATCGATCGGGTTGCCGTCCTCGTCGACGATCTCGACCGTCGACACGAGGAAGTCGAGGGCCTTGCGCAGGCGGATGTCGGCCTCGATCTGGGAGATCTGGTCGGCCTCGGCGAACTGCTTGCGCACCTCGGCGGGGTCGAGCTTGAGCTGCTCGGCGACCTTGGCGAACTCGTCCTCGAGGTCGTCGTCGGTGGCCTCGATGCTCTCGGCCGCGACGACGGCCCGCAGGCCGAGGTCGAACTTGGCCGACTGGGCCGCGGTGGTGCGGAGCGTCTCGACGAACTCGGCCTGGTCCTGACCCGAGTTGTCGAGCCACTGGTCGAGGGTGAGGCCCTGCGCCTGCAGGCGCATGGCGAAGTCCTGCAGGCGCTGCTGCATCTCGTGGTTGACGAGCGCCTCGGGCACCTCGACGTCGACCAGCTCGGCCAGCGCGTCGCTGACCTTCTCGCGCAGCGACATCTGGGCCTGCATCTTGCGCACCGCGGTCATGCGGTTGGCGAGGTCGTCGCGCAGCTCGGCGATGGTGTCGAACTCGGAGGCCTCGGCCGCCCACGCGTCGTCGGGCTCGGGCAGCACCCGCTCCTTGACCTCCTTGACGGAGACCACGAAGTGCAGGCCCTCCTCGTCGGGGTCGGGGTGCTCGGCGTCGAAGTCGAGCTCGTCGCCCGCCGACGCGTCGATGAGGGCCTCGTCGAGCTCGCCCACGATGCCGGCGCTGCCGACCTCGTAGGAGTAGTCCTGGGCGGTGAGCCCCTCGAGCGGCTCGTCGCCCTGGGAGCCCTCGATGTCGATGGTGACGTAGTCGCCCTCGGCGGCGGGCCGGTCGACCGTGGCCAGCTCGGCGTGCTGGCCGAGCATGCGCTGGATCTGGTCGTCGATCTCCTCCTCGGTGGCCACCGGTGCGGCGATGGTCGACGCGCAGGCTCTCGTAGCCGGGGACGACCACCACGGGGCGCACCTCGACGACGGCTTCGAAGGCGACCGGGCCGTCCTCCTCGCCTTCGGTGATGTCGATCTCGGGGGCCGCGATGACATCGACGTCGTTGTCGCGCACGGCCTGGGCGTAGTACTCGGGGATGGCGTCGCGCAGCGCCTCGCCGCGGGCCACCCCCTCGCCGAGTCGCTTCTCGAGGATGCGCCGAGGGGCCTTGCCGGGCCGGAACCCGGGGATGTTCACCTCGCGGGCGATCTTCCGGAAGGCCGCGTCGACCGCCTTTTCGAATTCGGGCTCCTCGACCTGGACCGAGAGCTTGACCTTGTTGTCTTCGAGTTCCTCGACGGACGTCTTCACGGCCGGTGAGTGTACCGGTCGCCAGGGACCGGCCTGACCGGGACGCCGGCGGCCAGGTTCCACGTCCACCCCATGAGCGAGCCGAGCGCGGCTCCGCCGATCACGTCGAGCGGGAGGTGGGCGCCGACGTGGATGCGGGCGAAGCCGACCACGGTGGCCAGCCCGTAGACCGCGGCCCTCCCGGACTTCGGGAGGTAGGGCGCGGTCACCGCGGCCAGGGCGAAGGCCACCGTGCTGTGCCCGGACACGAAGCCGAGGCCGTCGTCCGGCGCGCCGGGTCGGGCCACGTAGCCGGGGATCACCGCCGCCGGCCGGCCGCGCTCGACGACCGACTTCACCTGCTTGGCCGCCTCCCACGCGCCGAGGCCGACGGCCAGCGCGCCGATGGCGGGCCGCCAGCGCCGCCAGGCCACCCACGCGGCCGCGGCCACCGCCGGCGCGGCCAGCGCGCTGCCGAACTGCATGGGCAGCCAGAGCACGGCGTCGACCGCGTTCGGCGGCAGCTGCACCGCGTCGAAGACCTGCTGCTCGATCGAGGACAGACCGGCGCGACGCGAGCACACCCGTGCCGACCAGCACCACGGCCGCCGCCGCGACCTCGGGCACGGCCGAGAGGTGGCGGACGTGCTCGACGTGGGGAGGCGGCCGCAGCCGCTCGCTGACGGACCGCGTGGCCGATCGGATGCTCACCCGGTGGAGTCTCCCCCATCACCCGGGTCCGTGGTGGCCGCATCGGTGGCCGGCCCGACCGCGGGGGTCGCGGCGGGGCGGTGCTCGAACGCGTCGAGCGCGGCAAGGACCGTCGGGAAGATCGCGTCGGCGCCGACCAGGTCGGTGACGCCGAAGGCACCGAGCTCGGCCCTGACCGGCGACTGCGCGTCGGCGAAGACGAGTCGCACCCCGTGCTCGGTGAGCTCACCGTGCAGCTGGATCAGGGTCTGGCCGCCGGTGTAGTCGATGTCGTCGATCGCCGAGGCGTCGATGCAGAGCCACTCCAGCGGCGTGCCGGCCTCGTCGGTGGCCAGGGCCAGCGCCTCTTCGGAGAAGTGGTTCGCGTTGGCGTAGTAGAGGCTCGACGAGAACCGGTAGACCGCGAGGCCGGCGACGGTTCGGGCTGACGGCTCGGCGGGGACCATGTGGAAGCTCCTGCCGGCGGGGCTCTCGTCGCCCGTCGGCTCGAGCACCCCGGTCGGGGGACGGTACGAGCGGCGCAGGTGGTCGATCAGCGAGGCGACGATGGCCAGCACGATCCCCTGCTCGACCCCGACGAACACGACGGTGAGGGCGGTCAGGGTGGCGACGACGAACTCGTCGAAGCGCAGCGCGCAGATCCGCCGCATGCCGGCGAGGTCGACGAGCTCGACGCCGATGAGGAACACCACGGTCGACAGCACCGCCTTCGGCATGTACTGCAGCGGAACGGTGAGGAACAGCAGCACGATGGCCACGATCACGCCGGTGGTGAGCTGGGCGAGCTGGCTCTTGCCGCCGGCGCCGTCGACCATCTGGGTCTTGGTCGGGCTGCCGTTGACGACGAACGTGCCGGAGATGCCGGCGGCGATGCTGGCGGCGCCGAGACCGACCAGGTCGACGTTCTCGTCGAAGGCATCGTTGTACTTGGCCGCGTAGGCCCGCGACGTCGCCGCGCTCTGGGCCAGGATCAGCACGAAGATCGAGACGGCCGTGCCCATCAGCGCGGGGACGTCCGACCAGCTCACGTCGGGCAGGCCGAGCGAGGGAAGACCGCTCGGGACGTACCCGAGCGTCGCCACGCCATGGGACGCGAGGTCCCAGTTCCAGCTGATGAAGATGGCGCCGATCACCGCGATCAGCGCGCCGGGGATCTTCCCCGTGATGAACTTCATGCCGAGGATCGTCACCATCACCCCGGCCGACACGGCGACCGTCGTCCAGCTGATCTCGTCGAGGTTCTGCAGGGTGCTGATCAGCTTGCCCACGGTGTTGTCGAACGTGTGGCTGGCGATCGTGACGCCCGAGCCCTCCGGGATGCCGAGCATGCCCGCCGATCTGCCCGCAGGCGACCTGGATGCCGACGCCGGTGAGGAAGCCGATGAGCACCGTCCGCGACAGGAAGTCGGCGAGGAACCCGAGCCCGACCAGCCGGGCGAGCAGCAGCAGGGCGGCCGGCCATCAGCGCGAGCAGCCCGGCCAGGGCGACGTACTGGTCGGACCCGGTGGCGGCCAGGCCCACCAGGCCGGCGGCCATGACCGCGGCGGTGGCCGAGTCGGCCCCGACCACGAGGTGGCGCGACGAGCCGAAGACCGCGAACACCAGCACCGGCAGCAGGATCGTGTACAGCCCGGTGATCACCGGCATGCCGGCGATCGTCGTGTAGCCCATGACCTCGGGGATGGCGAGCGCGGCCAGGGTGATGCCGGCCAGCACCTCGACCGGGATCCTCGTCCGGTCGATCGGGAGGAGCCCCTGGAAGAGCGGGAACGATCGCCGCTTCGGGCCGGGCTCCGCGTGGTCAGCCGGATTCGCTTGCTGCGATGGTTCGGTCATCGAGGCAGAACCTAGGAGAGCGGACCGACGGCGTCATCGCCCAGATCGGGTGAAGTGGCTCACGATCGCAGCAGGCCGAGGAACACGTCGGCCGGTACCGGCTCGGAGTAGCGGTACCCCTGGGCGCGGTGGCAACCGATGGCGAGCAGCTGCTTCTCCTGGGCCTCGGTCTCGACCCCCTCGGCGATGACCTCGAGGCCGAAGGCCCGGCCCATGTTCACGATGGCGGTGACGATCGACGCGTCGCGGTCGCCGACGCCGAGACCGGCGACGAACGACCGGTCGATCTTCAGCGCGTCGAGGGCGATGGTCTGGAGGTAGGACAGCGACGAGTAGCCCGTGCCGAAGTCGTCGAGCACGACCGCGACACCCAGCCGCTTGAGCCCCAGCAGCACGTCGATGGCCGAGGCGAGGCTGCCGATGAGCGACGTCTCGGTCAGCTCGACGGCCAGCTGCTCCGGGGCCAGGTCGTACGCGGCCAGGGTGCGCTGGGCCAGCTCGACCAGCCCCTCCCCGAGCTGCACCGCCGAGACGTTGACGGCCATCGTGAACCGGGCGTCGACGGCCCCGGCGTCGGTCCACGCCCGCAGCGCGGCCGCGGCCTCGTCGAGCACCCAGGCCCCGATCTCGACGATCAGCCCGGTCTCCTCGGCCAGCGGGACGAACTCCGCCGGACCGATCGGCCCGAGCTCGTCGTTCGTCCAGCGCAGGAGCGCCTCGGCGCCCACGATGCGACCGGTCTCGAGGTCGATCGCCGGTTGGTAGACGATGTCGATCTCGCCCCGCTCGTGGGCGGTGCGCAGGTGGCCCTCCAGGATCGCCCGGTCCCGCGCCTCGACCCGCATGACGCCGTCGAACGCGGCGATGCGACCCGGGCCCTGGGCCTTGGCCCGGTACATCGCCGCGTCGGCGTCGCGCAGCAGCGAGATGGCGGTGTCGTCCGCCGACGAGCTCGTCGCGTGTCCGATGCCGCCACTGGTGTAGAGCACCAGCTGGTCGGTGCGCACCGGCTCGGAGAGCGCGTCGGCCAGGTGACCGGCCACCACCTCCGGGTCGACGGTGCCGTGCACGTCCTCGATCACCACGGCGAACTCGTCTCCGCCCAGCCGCGCCACGGTGTCGCCCGCCCGAACCGCGTTGTGCATGCGGGGCGCGACCACCGACAGCAGGGCGTCACCGGCGTGGTGGCCGAAGGTGTCGTTCACGACCTTGAACCGATCGAGGTCGACGATCAGGACGATGACCCGTCCACCGTTGACGCGGACCCGCTCGAGGGCCTCGGTGCAGCGCGAGAGGAAGAGCACGCGGTTGGGCAGGCCGGTGAGCGCGTCGTGGGTGGCGGCGTAGCGCAGCCGCAGCTCGCCGTCGCGCATGCCTCGCGTGGCCCACGCCACGACGGACCACACCGCGGCCACGGTGCCGAGGGTCATCAGCCAGATGCTCAGGCCGTCGCCGAGCGGGGGATGCAGGATCGCCAGCGCGGCGGTCATGCAGACGGCCACCCAGCCCGTGTGCAGGGCCGCGGCGCGCGAGCTGAAGAAGAACACGGCGTAGGGCGTGGCCCACAGGTAGAACAGCCGGAGGTCGCCGGCCGGTTCGCCGCCGGCGACGTAGCCGATCGTGATGATCACCTGGATGAGGGCGATGATCCCGTGGAAGGGCAGCACCGGCCAGGAGTCGGCGACGCCGAGCAGCATGGCCAGACCGAAGACGAGGGCCACGCCGGCCATGGCCAGCACGACCGGGTCGCCCGAACGGTCGACGTGCGGCAGGATCACCCACGCGATCGCCATCAGGGCCCCGGCGGTGTAGAGCGCTCCGAGCGATCGACCCATCTGCCGGCTCGAGAGGCTGGTGATCGGCTCGGACACCCGGCCGAGGTCGAGGTCGCGCGGGACCCGATCGGCGTGATCGTCGATCTCGTGCGCCATGGCCCCCCTCCGAGCGACGCGTTGGGCTTCGTGGAAGCCATCGACGCCGACCCCGGCGAAGGTTAGCGATCCACCTCGACCGACACCCGGAGGCCGGGTCGGCCCGACGCGCTCGACGCTACGCGACGCGGGTCACGAGCCTCTGCTGGCCGGAGCCCGGGACGAAGAGGTCCCCCACGTCGGCCAGCCGCTTGATGTAGTCGGGGTTGGCCTGCACGGCCTCGCCCCCGGCGTCGGCGCTGGCCAGGTCGGGCGCGCCGCTCAGCCAGGTGACCTGACCGAACGTGCCGTAGGCGTCGACGAGGAACATCGTCGGCTGGCTGGTGATCTGCTGCACCAGTTCGGCCATCTCGATGCCCCATGCCGTCGCCTCGGCGTACTTGCCATTGCCCACGACCGCGGTCGTCACCGAGGTGACGGCGCCCAGCGGTGGCGGCGCCGCGCCCGGCTCTCCGTACACGGCACGGCGCAACAGGTCGTGCGGCGGGTCGGTGATCAGCTCGGAGCCGGCGTCGATCAGGTCGAAGTAGGCGTCGTCGTCGGCCAGCATGGCGAAGCCTTCGTTGAGCGCGGCCAGCGACTCGACCCACGCGCTCCAGGCGACGGTGCCGACCGGATAGCCGAAGTCGGCGCGCCACAGCGTCACGGTGTGATCGCTGACGGCGTTGACGTGATTGGTCATCTCCACGGCCCACGCGAGCGAGCGGCGCTCATTGCCGCGCAGGGTCGCCAGACGAGAGAACAGGTACATCTTCCTCTCCCTCCTGTCGGGTTCGCCCGGACCCCGCCTCGCCCAAGGCTCATCGATCGTCGCGCCGATCACCCGGGGTGTCGAGGGCCGCTTCCCATGGCGCGGTCGCTGCTCATCCGGCGGGGATGGGTCCCTCTGCGCCGAGGGCCCGCCGTGCGTGCGAGCGGCCCGCCTGCATGAACGCCGGCCAGTCGCGCGCCGAGAGGAACTGCCGGTAGAACCCGACTCCCCGCACCACCTCGTAGGGGACGGGGTGCACCATGACGACCTCGCGGTGGCGCCGCAACCGGCCGAGGTTCTCCCGCGCCAACTCGATCTGCTGACAGGTGCGCACCTGGCTGGCGACGTAGAGGATGCTGGCCGCCCGGTCCTCCCAGCCCGACGCGTCCTCACCCGCGAACTCGACCGGGTAGAAGCCGTTGACCGCGATGATGGGATCGGCGACGGGCTCGCCGAGGTCGAGCACCGGGCGCACGGGAAAGATGTCGACGATGCCCCCGTCGGACCAGTTGGAGCCGTCGAGCTCGACCGGCTCGATGAACAGCGGCAGGGCCACCGCCATGCGCACCGCCCGGGCGACGGGCAGATCCGGATGGGTGCTGGGGCCGAGGTAGTCGAGACGGTTCTCCTCGATGTTCCACACCGGTGCGTAGGTCGGGATCGGCATCTCGCCGAGGGTGAGGTCGCCGAGCAGGCCGCGATACGTGGCCTCGAGGCGGTCACCCCGCAGCACGCCGGCGAAGCCCCTGGCCAACGTGGGGACGAGGAGGGCGAGCCGGCGCCAGTCGGGGTCGATGTAGTCGGCCGGTCGCAACCCGCACGTGAAGGCGGCGACCTCCTCGGCCGAGAGGCCGGCCCCCAGTGGGAAGCCGAACAGCGCCGATCCCGAGCACACCGAGATCAGCGACAGCGATGCGCCGGCCTCCTCGAGGGCGCGTGCGACGCCCACCACCGATGCCAGCGCCCCCGAACCACCCGTGGAGATCAGGCCGACCCGACGGCCCTCGACGAGGGTCGACCGGAACGGTTCCGGCGGCGGGAACGGTCGCACCGGCGCCGTCGGCATCCGGTCGGTCGGGAGGGTCACGAGCGCCCGCCGCATGTCGTCGAGGAAGCCGAGATCGTGGGCTGTCCCCTCGGCGACCTCGCGTAGGCGGGCCGCGCCGTCGAAGTACTGACGGAGTCGGAACACGTCGAGCACGGTGTCGAGCACGACCACATCGTGCGCCCCCGATCGCCCCGAGCGGCAGGGCCACAGGTCCCACGGTCAGGTCCAACGGGCGGGCCGATCGCACGATCGGCCTGAGATTCGGGCCGAATGGCCTAACCACTCTCCGTGTAGAAAGGACCTTCGACCGTGGCCGAAGGGGTCCGCGTGCGTCAATCTCGAATCATGAACGATGCTTCCTCACTGATCTCTCCCATCGATGTGGCGGTGTGCGACCCGGATGTGCTGTGGCGGGTCGAGCACATGAACGCCATCAAGGGCGTCAACGTCCGCGAGTTCGCGTCGGCCGCCGACGCCGTCGAGGCGGCCACGCCGGGGCACTGGATGGTCGTCGTGATCGGCCCCACCTCGCCCCGCGACGAACTCGCCGCCGTGGCCGCGTCCGAGACGAACACCGCGTGGATGCGCCTCGTGGTCGTCGATCGCAACGAGGGCGACGACCTGGGTCCGCAGCCCGGCGGCCTGGTGGTCGATCGGGTGCTGGGGCTCCACACCGACGACGACGAGTTCGCGGCCGCCGTCCTCGAGCAGTTCGCCCGCCAGGACGAAGCGCCGGACTCCGAAGCGGTCGCGGCGGCCGGAGCCGGAGCGACGCCCGCCGTGGCACCGAGCGACTCGTCGTCAGAGGCCGACGCGCCGACGGATGCCGGAGTCGAACCGGTCGCCGGGGCGGGGTCGGTGCCCGGGCCCGTCGACGGCCGACAGTCGGGAGACCGCCCCCGACCGGGGTCGGACGTGATCATCGTGACCTCGGCCAAGGGCGGCGAGGGCGCGTCGACCATCGCCCTCAACCTGGCCATCGAGATCGCCAGCCCGACGGTGCGCGTCGCCCTCATCGACGGCGATCCCCACTTCGGTGACCTGGCCCTCGATCTCGGCCTGAAGCCGGCGATGGCCCATGGCGGCACCAAGGACGCCACCACGGACCACGGCCGAGCGGCGCTGATGAGCAAGGACCTGTCCGGCGTGATGCTCGTGCAGCTCCCGCCGCCGACGGGCGCCCCCGGCTCCGGATCACCTGAGGACGCGCGGCAGACCCTCGAAGAGGTCATCGCCCTGGCCCGCGAGCAGGCCGACGTCATCGTGGTCGATCTGCCGATCGACACCCTTCTCGACTCCGAGGCGTTCCACGATCTCGGGCCGATCCTCGTGGTGACCACCGGCCACACGGCCAGCGTCAAGAACGCACTGCTGGCCGCCGACCAACTCGGGGTCACACGCGACGCCGGGCTCGTGGTCAACGAGATCAGCCACGTCCACAGTTCGGTGGCCGCCGACGAGATCGCACGGTCGGTCGGGCTGCCGTTGCGGGCGCACCTGCCCTACGAGTCCAGCCTGGTCCGAGCCGCCACCACCCCCGAGGCCCGCCTGGTCGCCGGCCGCCACTCCCGCTACGGGCGGGCCATCCGAGCACTCCGTCACGACCTCGCCGTCGGCGCCGCCGTGACCACTGGTTGAGGAGCGACACCATGTACAAGCACGTCATCGTCCCGTTCGACGGCACCCGCCCCGCGCAGGGAGCCACCATGGTCGGCGCCGACCTCGCCCGCCTCCTCGGGGCCGAGCTGGTCGTGATGACGGCCAACGGCATCGACCGGCCCTCGTCGGTCCGCCAGGTCAAGGAGCGGGCCATGGCCATGAGCGACGGCACCGTGACCGTCTGGGTCGAGCCCACCGCCAACGAGGTCGACGCGATGGCGACCATGGTGGACTACCGCCCGAGCTCGCTCATCTGCATGTCGTCCTCGGCCCGGACGGGTGTGAGGCGCGCCGCCTACGGCAGCCTGGCCGAGCGCCTGGTCCGCGACCTCGACGCCCCCCTGGTGATCGTCGGTCCGCGCTGGGCCGGCGCCAGCATCGCCGACCTCCGTCACCTGGTCGTGTGCGTCGACGAGACGCCCAAGGCAGAGACCGCGGTGGACCTGGCCGCCGCGTGGGCCGCCGAGATCCCGCTCAACGCCACGCTGCTCCACGTGCGCTCCGATGCCCACGCGCCGCCCGTCGATCTCGATCGGCTCGCCGGTCCGCTGGCCGAGCGCTGCGACATCGTCGATCGGCTCACCATCGAGAGCTCCGACGTGGTCGACGGCATCCTCGAGGTCGTCGACGGCTCGATGAGCCCGCTCGTGGTCTTGGCGACCGGCGCCCGGGTCGGCCTCGACCGCATCCGACACGGCAGCGTGATGGCCTCGCTCATCAGCAAGTGCGAGGTGCCGGTGCTCGTGCAGCGCGGCCCCTCGTAGCCCCGCAGGGGCACCCGGCGGTGCGAGCACCTCGAGGGAGCGACGGGCTTCCCTGAGGTCGCCACGAGCGAGTCGCTCGTCGGCCTGCCGCTGATCGTCATGACCGCGGCCCGACACCCGTACCCCGGGCTCGTCGCCGGCACGGAAGCCCGGTTGAACCAGGTGTGGGAGGCTGGCCATCGGCACTGGACGTCCCTGTCCTTCTCGGCAGAGCTCACATCGGTCGATGACACGAGCCACGACTTCCAGCTCGACCGACCCGACGTCGTCATCGAACAGACCCAACGATTGCTCCCGTGACGTCCACGGCAGCGACACGAGACCAGCGACACGTGGCGGTCACTGAGGGAGCAACCGATTCCATGCGAGCGATCACGCAGGACACCTACGGCCCGAGCGAGACGTGGCACCTGACTGACATCGACAAGCCCGAGATCGAGCCCGACGAGGTGCTCCTGCGAGTGCACGCGGCGGGGCTCGATCGCGGTACGTGGCACTCCATGACCGGCCGCCCGTACCTGATGCGCATCATGGGCTTCGGCCTTCGTGGACCGAAGAACCGCGTGCCCGGACTGGCCGTGGCCGGCACGGTCACGGCGGTCGGCGCGAAGGTGACCAGGTTCGCGGTCGGCGACGAGGTGTTCGGTGTCAGCCGCGGCGGCTTCGCCGAGTACGCCGCGGCCCGCGAGGACAAGCTCACCCGCAAGCCATCGAACCTCACGTTCGAACAGGCCGCGGCGGTTCCGGTATCGGCCACGACGGCCCTCCAGGGTCTGCGCGCTGGCCGCGTCCGCGACCGGACAGAAGGTCCTCATCATCGGTGCGTCCGGCGGCGTCGGCACCTACGCCGTGCAGCTCGCGAAGGCCTTCGGGGCCGAGGTCACCGGCGTGTGCAGCACCGCCAAGGCCGGCCTGGTCCGGTCACTCGGCGCCGACCACGTCATCGATTACACGGAAGAGGACTTCACGGAAGGATCGAGCCGCTACGACCTGATCCTCGACGTGGGCGGGAACACCCGGCTGAGCCGCCTCCGCCGGACCCTCACGCCCACGGGAACGTTGGTCATCGTCGGCGGCGAGAACAAGGGCAACTGGACCGGCGGTTTCGGCCGGAGCCTACGGGCACCCCTGTTGTCGCTCTTCGTGCGGCAACGGCTCGCCATGCTGGCGTCCAAGGAGCACTATGCCGACCTCGAGCAGCTGACCGAACTCATCGAGGCCGGGACGATCACGCCCAGCATCGATCACACCTACCCGCTCGACCAGGCCCAAGACGCCATGCGTCGCCTCGAAGCCGGGCAGGTGCGGGGAAAGGTCGTCATCGCGATCGAGCGCGGCTGACCCCCTCGGAGCCGATCGCGACATGCAGGACCGCATGCACTGGGAACTACGCTCGGCCGTCTCGTTCGTGGTTGAAGCCGGGATTCACGGTTTCACGGGTCGTTTCTGGCGAAAGGAGGTGAACGGCCGGAATGCCCAGCCACGCGAAGGTCCTGCTCACCACAGTTCTGTGTCGCAGGAGAAGCTTCGGGGTGTAGCGCAGCTTGGTTAGCGCGCCTGCTTTGGGAGCAGGAGGCCGGGAGTTCGAATCTCCCCACCCCGACTGAGATCGCGGCTCCGGCCGTCGACCGGCAGACCACTTCGCAGACCACTTCCCACCGAATTGGTCTGCCAGATCGGGACGCCGTGCCCGAAGAGCTGCACCGTCCTCAAGCAGGCCCTTTCAGGACCCGCCCCCCATCTGAAATCTGTGCACTGATCAACCGCATGTGTCGATTGGTGCACAGGTTTCGCCAGGAGCAGGACTACTACTTGCATCACGCTAGGAAGCTCGGCGCTCTCGGCTACGTGGCCTCGTTCTGGGGCTGCCGTTCCTACAACCGTGATGCGTTCATCAACGCCCTCACCGACTACGGCTGGCTCGGCCCGATCGAACTGGCGCCCGCCTGGTATCGCGAGCTTCGCGATGACTAACCCATGATGACCGGCACGCCATCTCCCGGCCCCACCGACCGACTGGTTCATCGCCGACGAGCTGCACTTCGACGACCTGCAGACCGGAGCCGATCGGCATCAGGCCGGCGCCGATGCCTACGCCGACGCCATCGCGGCCGGCGTCTCGCGTTGTGCCCTCGGCGCCTGACCCCGATGAGCACCGCGACTGATCAGTTCGGCCGGCAGGTTCCGCGAGGGTATGGCGATCGATCCTCAGGTGCCGCTGTCGGCAGCCAACGCCTCGACCCCGGGTTGCGACGAGGTGGGGTCGTCGCGGTCGTCGGTGTGTCGGAGCCGGTGGAGTTGGATGGCCTTGTCGACGCCGACGAACGCCGGAGTGATGAGCGACAAGCCGATGGCGACGAGCCACTGGCCGCCGGTGAGCGACACCGTGTCGAGCAGTCGCTGGAGCATGCCGAGCTCGACGGCCGCCCACGTGAGGGCCCAGCCCGCGATGAGCCACCCGAAGTACGGGAACATCGGGGACGACCAGGGCGCCTGACGTTCCCTCCGCATGACGACGCCGAGGTTGACGGCGCTGAGGGCGACGACGGTGAACGCCATGGTCATCGAGGTGGACCCGACAGTCGTCGACGGGCTGTCGGGGCCCCATTCGAGGCAGGCGAGCGCGGCGGCGGCGACGAGGAAGCCGCTGATCACCCAGCGGACGACCTGGGGGCGGTTCACGATCCGGGTTCCGGGCTTCCTCGGTGGGAGGTCCATGACGCCTGGGTCAGGGACGTCGGCGATGAACCCCACGACGACCGTGACGACGACGAAGAACTTGCAGAACAGCAGCTGCATCGGGAACAGCGCCACGCCACCGTTGATGTTGAAGATGGTCGCCAGGAGCATCAGCTGGAGGACTGACGACAGGATCGTCAGCTGCAGCTTGATGTACGAGGAGATGCGCCGGTAGATGTCACGGCCGAGGTCGACGGCACGCACGAGCGTGGCGAAGTTGTCGTCGGTGAGGACGATCTTGGCGGCCTGCTTGGAGACCTCCGATCCGGAGCCCATGGCGACGCCGATGTCGGCCTGCTTGAGGGCGGCGGCGTCGTTGACGGCGTCGCCGGTCATGGCAACGACCTCTCCGGAGCGCTGCATGAGCTGGGCGAGGCGGAGCTTGTCCTCCGGGGCGACGCGACCGAAGACGTGGAGCTGCGGGAGGGCGGCGATCACCTCGTCGTCGCTCATCCGCTGCAGGTCGGTTCCGGTGACGACGCCGGGGCCGAGACCGAGCTGGTCGGCGATCGCCCGGGCGGTGATGGTGTGGTCGCCGGTGATCATCCGCACGTCGATCCCCGCGCCGAGCGCGGTGTGCACGGCGGCCGTGGCTTCGGTGCGCAACGGATCGATGATGCCCACCAGACCGACCAGCACCAGGTCGGTCACCGCGGCCATCGGGTCGGCGAGAGCGGCGGTCATGGCGTCGGCGTCGAGGCCTCGGGCGGCGAACGCGAGGACCCGCAGTCCCTTCTCGGACAGCTCGCGGTTCGCGTCCTCGATGTCGCCCCGGGCCGTGTCGATGGCAACGATCTCACCGCTGCGCAGGGCCCAGCCGCAGCGATCCAAGACGACGTCTGGTCCGCCCTTGACGCATGCGAAGTGCGGTTCGTGGACCACCGGCCCGCTGAGGGTGTCGGGCCGATCGTGGAACGTCGCCATGAACTTGTACTCGGAGTCGAACGGAACCTCGGCGCGTCGGGCCAGCTCCCTTCGGGTCTGCTCGGCGTCGACGCCCATCTTGGCGGCCAGCACGACGAGCGCCGCTTCGGTGGGGTCACCGATGATCGAGCCGTCGTCGGCCACGGTCGCATCGGAGCAGAGCGACAGGCCGAGCGCGAGCGGAGTGAAGTCGGGAGAGCTCGAGCCGGCCACGGCGAGGATGGCGCCGGTCTTCGCGTACCCGGACCCTTCGACGCGGAACCACTGGCCGCCGCCGTACATCGAGCTGACCGTCATCGCGTTCATGGTGAGCGTGCCGGTCTTGTCGGAGTTGATGACCGTGGTGCCGCCGAGGGTCTCGACATCGGCGAGGGACTTCACGACCGCCTTCTCCTGGGCGAGGCGCTGGGCACCCGATGACAGCATCGTCTGCACGAAGGTCGGCAACCCGGTCGGGATCGACGCGATGGCGGTCGAGATGCACAGCAGGACGAGGGTCTCGTGGTCCTGGTCCCGGGCCAGGCCGACGACAGCGATGATGGCGACCGCGCCCCATGCGAGGACGCCGAAGACCTTCGTCATCCCGTCGAGCTCGATCTGCAGCGGCGACTTGGTGCGCTTGGTGGCGGTGACCATGTCGGCGATCCGGCCCATCTGGGTGGCTGCTCCGGTACCGGTCACGACGAAGACGGCGGAACCGCGGGTGACCTGGGTGTTCTGGAACACCATGTCGGTGCGGTCGCCGAGGGCGACGTCGCCGTCGAGGGTCCCGGGGTCCTTGGCGACCGGTGCGGACTCGCCGGTCAGCGCCGCTTCCTGGACCTCGAGGGTGGCAGCGGTGATGAGGCGACCATCGGCGGGGATGAGATCGCCGGCTTCGACGGCGACGATGTCGCCGGGCACCAGCTGGGTGGACGGCACTTCGACGAGTTGCCCGTCACGGCGCACCCTGGCGTGGGGTACCTGCAGGTTGGCGAGGGCGTCGACGCTGGCGCGGGCCTTGAGCTCCTGGTTGGAGCCCATGACCACGTTGAACGTCACGAGTGCGGCCACGACGATCCCGGTGGCGATCTGGCCGATGGCCAAGCTCGCCACCGCGACGATGAGCAACATGATGTTCATCGGGTTCGCCAGCTGGCCCCGAGCGACCACCCACACCGACGGCGGCGGTTCGGCGGTCAGCTCGTTGGGTCCGTAGCGTTCGAGGCGCGCGTCGGCCTCGGTGGCGGCGAGCCCTGCGGTCGGGTCGACGTCGAGGGCGGCGACGATGTCGGCGACGTCGCGCGTATGGGCGTCGTCGAGGCGTCCGGCTCCGCCAGTGTCGGACGGGCTGGGCGTGGGGGTCGCTGTGGTCATCGGATGCCTTCCGGGCGGTGGCCGGTGGTGGCTCCCGCTGTGTCGCCGGCAGTGCTCACGAGCCGAGGGTGGCGACGAGGATGGCCTTGATGGTGTGGAGCCGGTTCTCGGCCTGGTCGAACACGATCGCGGCCGGCGACTCGAACACCTCGTTGGTGACCTCGAGCCCGCTCGGTCATGCCGGTCTCGTTCATGATCTCGGCGCCGACGACGGTGTTGGTGTCGTGGAACGCGGGGAGGCAGTGCATGAACTTGACCTTGGGGTTGCCGCTGGCGTCGAGCAGCGCATCGGTTCACCTGGAACGGGGTGAGGAGCTTCACCCGGTCGAGCCACACGTCCTTGGCCTCGCCCATCGAGACCCACACGTCGGTGTGGACGAAGTCGGCGCCGTCGACGGCTTCGGCCGGGTCGGCGGTGACGGTGATGCGTGGCGCCGGTGCGCTCGGCGATGTCCTCGGCGATCTTCACGACCTCGGTCGGGGGTTGCAGGTCGGGAGGTCCGCCGAGGCGGACATCGGCGCCCATGAGGGCACCCATGACGAGCAGCGAGCGGCCCATGTTGAACCGACAGTCACCGACGAAGGCGTAGGTGAGCTCGTCGTAGGGCTTGTGCGACGCCTCGTGCATGGTGAGGAAGTCGGCCAGCATCTGGGTGGGGTGCCACTCGTTGGTGAGGCCGTTGTAGACGGGCACGCCGGCGAAGCGCGCCAGCTCCTCGACGTCGGTCCTGGGCGTTGCCGCGGAACTCGATGGCGTCGTACATGCGCCCGAGCACCCGGGCGGTGTCGGCGATGGACTCCTTGTGGCCGAGCTGCGAGCCGGTCGGGTCGAGGTAGGTGACGTGCGCGCCCTGGTCGTGCGCCGCCACTTCGAACGCGGCACGGGTGCGGGTCGAGGTCTTCTCGAAGATCAGGGCGATCTCCTTGCCCTCGAGGTGCCGGGTCTCGGTGCCCGCGTACTTGGCCGTCTTGAGCGCCTCGGCGAGCTGGAGCAGGAAGCGCAGCTCGGCCGGCTCGAAGTCGATCTCCTTGAGGAAGCTGCGGTTGCGGAGGTTGAACATCAGCGTGCTCCTGTGCGGGTCGCGGGCGGTCAGAAGGCGGAGTCGCGCTCGAGCGGGCAGGTCATGCAGTGCGAGCCACCTCGGCCACGCCCGAGCTCGAAGCCCTCGATGGTGATGACCTCGATGCCGGCCTTGCGCAGCGCGGTGTTGGTGCCGGTGTTGCGCTCGTAGGCGACGACGACGCCGGGTTCGAGGGCGACGACGTTGTTGCCGTCGTCCCACTGCTCGCGCTCGGCCTCGAAGTGGTCGCCACCGGTGGGGATGACCCGCATCTCGTCGACGCCGAGGGCGTCGGCCATGGCGGCGACCAGGGTTCCCTGGAACTCCTCGACGACGAGGTCTTCGGGGGTGTCGCCGGGGCGGATGGTCCAGGTGCGGGCCCCGCCGATCACCTCGGGGAACAGGGTGACCAGGTCGCGGTCGCACATGGTGATGACGGTGTCGAGGTGCATGTAGCTGCGCGACTTGGGCAGGTGCACGGCCAGCACCTGGGTGGCCGAGCCGGCCCGGAACAGGGATCGGGCGATGATCAGCACGGCCTGTGGGGTGGTGCGCTCGCCCATGCCGATCATCACCGTGCCGTTGCCGATGGGCTGGACGTCGCCGCCCTCGACGTGGCAGCGGCCCCAGTCCTCGTCGGCGCCGCCCAGCCAGATCGGGAACTCCTCGGCGGTGAACATCGGGTGGAACCGGTAGATGGTCTCGACGATCATCGACTCGGGCTTGCGGGCCGGCTTGGTCATCGGGTTGATGGTGACGCCGTCGAAGATCCAGCACGACGGGTCCCGCTGGAACAGGAAGTTCGGCAGCGGTGGCAGCAACATGGCGTTGGGGTCGCTGGACTGCCACACCAGACCGAGATCGCGGTCGACGTCCTCACGGGTGATGCCGCCGATGAGGAACTCGGCCACCTGCGTCGGGGACGCTTCGACGACCCAGGCTCGGCGGCCCGCTCGGAAGCGCCGATGCCGACCTGTCGCTCGTTGAGGATGTGGAGGATCACCCAGTCCTGGGCGTCGGGCTTGGCGAGGGCCTCGGCCAGCAGGGTCTCGGCCTCGAACACCTCGACGCCGCGTTCGCGCATCAGCTCGCAGAACGCGTCGTGCTCTCGCTTGGCCTGGGGCACCCACAGCACGTCGTCGAACAGCAGCTCCTCGGCGTTCGACGGGGTGAGCCGTGCGTGCTCGAGGCCCGGTCGGTGGACCATCACCTTGCGCAGGGTGCCGACTTCGGAGTGGACGCCGAGTGCCATGTCAGTTCTCCTTCGATGTGGGAGCGGCCGCGGTGGTGACACCGCTGACCTCGGTCGAGATGCGGGTGCCGGCGGTGCCCGCGACGAGGGCTTCGATGTCGGCGAGCTGGCCGATCACGGCGGGTCGGTTCGTCGCTCGGGCGAAGTCACAGGCGGCGATGACCTTGGGCAGCATCGACCCGGCGGCGAACTCGTCGCCGTACTCGGCCAGGATGGCGTCAGGGTGAGCCGAGGTGATCGAGCGCTGCTCGTCGGTGCCGAACCCCAGGAACACCGACGGGGTGTCGGTGGCCATCACGAACACGTCGGCCTCGAGATCTCGCGACAGCAGGCCGCTGGCGTGGTCCTTGTCGATCACGGCCTCGATGCCGTGGAGCTTGCGCTGGTCGTCGTAGACGGTGGGGATGCCACCGCCGCCGGCGCAGATGACGACGCAGCCGGCATCGAGCAGCCACGAGATCTGGCGGTGCTCGAAGATGCGCTTCGGGGCCGGCGACGGCACCACCCGACGGACGGCGTCGCCGTCGGGGCGGAACGTCCAGCCCCGGTCGCGCTCGAGCTCGGCCGCCTCCTCGGCGGTGTAGAGCGGGCCGATCGGCTTGCTCGGGTCGGCGAAGGCCGGGTCGGCCGGGTCGACCTCGATCATGGTCAGCAGGGTGGCCAGCGGCCGTTCGAACGGCAGCCGGTTGCCGAGCTCCTGCTCGATGAGGTAGCCGACCATGCCCTGGGTCTCGGCGCCGAGCACGTCGAGCGGGTAGACGGGCACCGGCTCGTAGGCGGCGCCTTCCAGGGCCAGCAGGCCGATCTGGGGCCCGTTGCCGTGCGAGATCACCAGCTCGTGGGTGGCGGCCACCGACGCCAGGTGGTCACAGGCCACGACGACGTTGGCCCGCTGGTTCTCGACCGTCATCGGCTGACCGCGCCGCAACAGCGCGTTGCCGCCGAGGGCCACGACGACCCTCATGGCCGGACCTCGGTTCGGGACGGTGCCGCCGGGGGCCTCATCGGAACGGCGGGACCTCCTCGGGCTCGGTCATGCGGTGGTGCTGCGACCGGTAGACGGGGATGCCGAGCAGGAGCGCCCCACCGGCCAGGAAGAACGGTGCCCAGTACACCCAGAAGCTGTTCCCGGTGTTGCGCGAGTACCAGATGAACAGCACCGAGAAGATGACCGACACGACGGCCACCACCATGTCCCGCACGAACCGCGGGGTCTCGAGCTGGCGGTGGTCGGCCAGGCGCCACTTGATCTGGGCCAGGGCCGAGAACGCGTACGGGATCGCCGCGGTGATGCCCGTCATCAACACGAGGGTGGTGAACACCGTCGCGCCGCTCGAACCCAGGTAGTTGATCGCCATCGCCACCGAGGCCAGCGCCGTCGAGGCGATGATCCCGAACGCGGGCACCTCCTTCGACGACAGCCGCTCGAACCGCTCCGGGAACAACCCGTCGTTGGCAGCGGCCAGCGGCATCTCGGCGCAGATCATCGTCCAGCCGTTCAGGGCCCCGAAGCCGGAGATGATCACCGCGATCGCCATCACCTTTCCGGCCCACGTGCCGCCGACCATCACGTTGACGGCATCGGAGAACGGGGCGGTGGAGTCGGCCAGCTGGGTGTTCGACATGATCCCGAACACGGCGGTGAGCGACAGCATGTAGACCACCGCAGTGGCCAGGGTGCCGAAGATGGTCGAGCGGGGGATGTTGCGGTCCGGGTCCTTCACCTTGGCAGCGGCCACCGCCGCGGTCTCGACCCCGAGGTAGCTGAACAGCGCGATCGCCATCCCACCACCGATCGCAGCCAAGGCCCCCTCGCCGCTGACGTTCCACGGCGTGTAGTTGGCCCGGTCGATGTAGAACAGCCCGACGGTGGCCATGAACGCCAGGGCGGCGAACTTCAGGATCGTGGTCACGACCTGGACCGAGCCCATGTTCTTCACGCCCGACAGGTTGATCAGCGCCGGGATCCACAACCCCACCAGCACCAACAGCACCGACGCCAACCGGTTGTGGCCGGTGTTGACGAACTCCTCGACGTACAGCACCCAACCCACCGCGATCGCCGCGTTCCCGGCCCACGCCGTGATCCAGTACGACCAGGCGTTGGCGAAACCGAGGCCGTTGCCGAACGCCACCCGTGCATAGGCGTAGGGGCCGCCGTCAGCCGGCAGCCGTCGCGACAAGGCAGCGAACAGCAACGCCAGCGCCACCGCGCCCAGCGTCGTCAACCCCATCGACACCAGGCTGATCGGCCCGTAGACCGCCAACGACGTCGGCAGGTTGAAGATCCCGACGCCGATGATGCTGACCCGACGATCAGCGCCGTCGCGGTCGTCAGCCCGAACCCGCGGCCGGTTCCGGCCGTCTCCTGCTGGACCTGCTGGACGTCTCCGTCAGCCATACGGACCTCCTCGCCAGCAGGACTAGCGCCCAGCCGCAGTGTCACCGGACGCTGGTCCTTTCCTATCACCGACGAGGCTAGAAGGGCCGGAAGTCTCCCGTAACCGGGGTAATCGTGTGCGCCTGGAGCGCGGCGGCAGTGCCGGGGCGGGTCGATCGCCCGCCGGTCCGCCGACGTGTCGACCCTGTGGCGGTTATGCCCATCTGATAGGACAGGGCGCGCCGCGTTCGTGTGTCGCGCACGGGTCGGCACCGGCGCGCGAGGAGGTCGTGATGCGACGTCACTGCAAGGTCCTGGTCGGTTCGGTCGCAGCGGGTCTGCTGATCGTCGGCTGCTCGAGCTCCGGTGGGGGCGGGTCGTCGTCGGTGACCATGTCGCCGTCGGAGGCGCAGAAGGCGTTCTGTGCCGATGTCGGCGAATACATCACCGCGCTCGACACCTACGGCCGGGTGTTCACCGCGACCCCGCTGACCGTCGGAGACCTGCAGGGCGCGGCGACGACGCTCGAGGCGGGCCGGGCGAAGGTGGAGGCCTCCGCGTCGCAGCTGGACGACGCGATCCGGGCGGCGAACGCACTGGCGGCGGCGACGGCCGGCACCGGTGTGGAGCCGACCACGACGACGGTGCTGGGGTCGCAGTCGGCGCAGGACCACATCGATGCGATCAACGCCGCCGAACGGGAGCTGAACCGGACCCTGGCAGGGGTGGACTCGTCGACCCCGGTGGCGCAGGCGGCGGTCGAGGTCCAAGCCTCGGCATTCGGTCTCCAGCAGGCGTACGGGTCGTTGTTCGTCGACGCCGGTTGCCTGACGACGAACGCCGCAGCGGTGGAGGCGGTGCGGTCCTATGTGGCCGGCTTGCAGCAGGACCTGACGACGCTCGGCTACTACAGCGGTCCGATCGACGGTCTGTACGGGCCGGCGACGGTGACAGCCGTGAAGGCGCTGCAAGCGTCCGCCGGGCTGTCCCAGACAGGGATCGTCGACCCGGCCACGGAACGGGCCCTCGTCACCGAACTCGCCGCGCACGGCACGCAGCAGTCGCTGAACATCGCGGCGCTGCAGGGTGCGTTGGCGTCCGCCGGGTTCTACGACGGCCCGATAGATGGCACCTGGTCCGATGGCCTCGAGGCCGCGTTGCGGGCGTTCCAGACCTCGGAGAACCTTCCGGTGACCGGCGCCATCGACCCTGCGACCCTCGCCGCCTTGCTGGACCGGGGGTCGTCGAACGAGGCGACGACCACGACCACCTCGACTTCGTCCAGTACGACCTCGACGGTGGCATCGAGCTCCACGTCGACCACCGCCTAGCAGCCGGATCACCTCCGATGTCCCCCGCCCACAGGGGGCATGCTGTGCCCATGGCCGAGCGTCGATCGTCGCTGTCCACTCGCCAGGCGGCGTTCATCGGTGTCGGCTCGATGGTCGGGGCCGGCATCTTCTCGCTGCTCGGTGCGGCGGGAGAGGTCGCCGGCGCGGCCGTGTGGATCTCGTTCGCGATCGCCGGCGCGATCGCCGGGCTGCAGGGCTACTCGTTCTCGAAGCTCGGCGCCCGCTATCCCTCCGCTGGTGGGATCATGGCCTACGTCGGGCAGATCTTCGGGGAGGACGGCCATCTGACCGGCATCGTCGCCTGGTTGCTGTACGCCGCGAACACGATCGTGACCGCGATGGTGGCCGTGTCGTTCGGTTCGTATCCGTCGTCGATGTTCGCTGGATCATCGACGGTCGCGGTGAAGGCGTTCGCGTTGGCGGTCGTCGTGGCGATGACGGTGCTGAACGTGGCCGGGTCGAAGGCGGTGGCTCGTACGCAGACCATCGTGGTGGTCGTCGTCATCGGCATCCTCACCGTGTTCTCGGTGGCGACCCTGGTGAACATGGATCCGTCGCTGCTGGCGCCGTCGGGGTACCCGCCGGTGCGGGACATCGTCTCGAGCGTCGCGTTGACGTTCTTCGCGTTCCTCGGGTTCGGTGTGATCACCTTCACCGCCGCAGATCTGGCGAAACCGGTCAAGCAGCTGCCTCGGGCGATGTACCTCGCGTTGGGGATCGCGACGACGATCTACGTGTTCGTCGCGCTGGGCGTGTTCGGCACGTTGTCAGGGCCCCGGGTCACCCGCGCCGGCGTCAGCCCAGAGCTCTGCGCTTGATCTGCTCGAACTCCTCGGACGAGATGGCCCCCTGGTCGAGCAGCCCCTTGGCCGTGGCGATCTGCTCCGCGGCGTTCGAGGCCCCGCCGGTCTGTCGGACGTAGGAGTCGAGCTGCTGCTGCTGAGCCTGCGCTTCCGCAATGGCGCGCTTGCCCATGCCGCCACCCCGGACGATCAGGTAGACGAAGATCCCGAGGAAGGGCGCAATGATCACGAAGAACACCCACGCGGCCTTGGCCCAGCCCGACAGGTCGTCGTCACGGGTGAGATCGCCGAAGACCATGATCAGCAGCCAGAACCAGATGACGAACATGAACAGCCAGAGAAGGCTCCAAAACACCTGACCAGACCCGAAATCCGCGAGAACCATGAACCCACCCTTTCGAAACAGAACGCGCCAGCGCTTGCTGGCCGCGCGACGTTAGCTGCCACGACCGGCCCAGACACTGAGAGGACGGGGGCCGCGTGCTCCGCGACCGGCGGTCACAGATCAGCCGCTCCGCGTGCACCATCCCGGCCCGGTCAGCATGGCTGACCGGGCCGGTCACGAGCACCGGCGCCGCTCGACGGTCAGGTGTCCGCGATGTCGCGTCCGTGGGCGGTCAGCGCCCAGACGACAGCCACGTCGATGGCGATCACCGTGACCGCCCAGACCGGGTAGTACGGCAGCCACATGAAGTTCACGATGGCACTGATCGCCGCGACGATGACGCCGACTGTTCGAGCGAGCACGTTGCCCGACAAGATCCCGATGCCAGCGAGCAACACCACGATGCCGAGGATGAGATGGATCCATCCCCAGGTCGTGACATTGAAGTTGAAGACCCACTTCGCCCCGATCACATAGAACTCCTTCTTGGCGATCCCCACGATCCCCACGATGATCCCGAAGCTCCCGACGATCATCAGCATGATGCTGGCGAAGTACTCCCAGCCCACAGCCCAACCGCTGCGTTCTCTTGCCATGTCATCCCCTCCATGTCGCATATCTGACGTCGCACACCCTACGCATTCGTTCGTCGCAGATCGGGTCTTTCGCCGCCGGCAAGGGCATCCCCTACCGCCAAAGCCCCGTCGTGCATGCAAGCTCGACCAGGCCACGAACCGCAGCCACGGCGTCCGGGCCTTTGCGCGAGGGCCCGACCAGCACCTCGGCGAAGGCAGAGGCGGGCAGCTTCGACATGACCCGGAAACAGATGTGAGCCGGCGACGCGTGCGACTGCTACTGGGAGTCGCTCCTCGGGCCGAAGCGGCGACGCACCTTCGCCTGGTACATCTCCCGGTCGGCCCGGTCGAGCAGGTGGCTGAGGGACTCGCCTGACCCCGGCACGAAGCTGGCCATCCCCACGCTGAAGGTGTTGTCCGGCCCGTCGCCGGTGGTCTGGAAGGCCTCGGCGATCCGGTCCACCACGGCTCGGGCCTCTGCCGGGGTGGCCGAGTACAGCAGGAGCACGAACTCGTCCCCGCCGAGGCGCGCGCTCACGTCGGCCTCACGGGTCTCATCGGCAACGGCCACCGCGAACCGGGCGATGAGGTCGTCGCCGGCCCGATGGCCGAACGTGTCGTTGACCAGCTTGAGGTCGTCCAGATCGAAGAAGATCACCTGAAGCTCATGACCCTCGCGGCCCGCGATGGCCCACGCTTCCGCGCCGGCGACGAGGAAGCCTCGCCGGTTGCGCAGGCCGGTGAGCGCATCGCGCTCCGCCTCCTCTTCGAGCAGGTGCGCGTACTGCTCGAGCTGCTCACGCTGCGCGACCTGTTCGGAGACATCGCGGAACAGGACACAGGCGTGCGGCTCGCCATCGTGTGTGGTGAAGATCGCCGACGTGAGCTCGGCGATGAAGACGTCGCCGTTGCCCCGGACCATGGGGACCTCGGCCCGCACGCGCCCTGTCCGCGCTCGCTCCTCCACCGCGGCGATGGTGGCCGGGTCGTCGGCGATCAGGAGCCCGGCCCGGCCGCGACGGCAGATCTCGGCCTCCGTGAGCCCGAGGATCTCGCAGGCCGCCGGATTGGCGGCGAGCACGCGGCCGTCGGGAGCGCTGAACAGCACGCCGTCGGGGTTGTGCCGGTAGATCGCCTCGAGCTCGGCCAAGCCCAGTCGGCTGGGTTGACGGGTGGAGTCGGCGATGGCGAGGGCGGCTCGCTCGGCCAGGGCCTCCACCGCCCTGACGTCCTCCGGGCCGTACGGCTCGATCGTGTCGGTGCGCACCACACCCAGGGTGCCGACCAGCTCCCCTGCGGCGAGCATCGGGACGATCAGCAGCGAACGGATCGGATGAAGCATGGCGAACGCACGGGCCGGCTTTCGCACGAGCTCGGCCATCGCGGCGGGGTCGAGCCCGTTGAGCAGCGCCGGGGTCCCATCGGCCGCGACCCGGCCGGCGATGCCTTCCCCGATCGGATACGGCTCGGATCCGAGGACCTCCTGCATCAGATTCAGCACGTCTCGATCGCGGTGGTAGGCCGCCACGGGCTCGAGCACGGTGCCGTCCTCCGACACGACCGTCAGCACCCCTCCGTCGCCGACCAGCTCGGCCGCTCGACGAACGATCATGGGCAGCAGGCGCGTGAGATCCCCTTCGGCCGAGACGAGGTCGTCCCAGAACGAAGACAGCTCCTGTGCGCGATCCAACTGCTGCATCGATGGCCTCGGTGGTCGAAGATTGGACCCCCTAACCGTCGGTGGCGACCGCCATGGAAACCAGGGTCCAAAGGACCCTTCTGATGAGCCGATCGGCGAGAAAGGGCGTGGTTTCGTCGACCGGGGAGGCGGTTTGATCCACCGGTGATCGCTCGGGCTCAGTTCCGGCGGGCGGCGCCGAGGATCTTCTCGGTGGTGTGGGCGGCGCGGGCGGTGGCGTACCCACCGAAGGTCTTCTCGATGAAGGCGCTGGGGTTGCCGGGCCGGCCGTTCAGGATCTGCATCACGACGAACGCGGCGATGGGCGTGGCTCCGAGCACCTCGAAGTCGCCCTTCGCCGAGGTCACCGGGAACTCGACGTCGGACGGGAGCGGCGACGAGATGAAGACGAAGTTGAGGCGGGTGTCGTCGGTGACGTCGACATCGGCGAAGGGAGCGAGGGCCAGGGCCTCCTCGACCTCGTCGACCGTGACGAGCACCACGGGCACGTCGAAGCCGAATCGCTCCCCGAGCGCGGCCTCGATCGAGGCCGCGAGCTCGAGCCGATCGACCTCGGCCGGATCGGCATCGAAGAACACGTTGCCCGACTGGATGTAGCTGCGGACGCCGCTGAGGCCGAGACCTTCGAACAGCTCACGCACCTCCGCCATCTTCGCCACCCGCCCGCCCACGTTCACGGAGCGCAGGAAGGCGACGTGGGTCGTCGGCGCGGGCTTCGGTCGGGCGGGGGTCATCGCATCTCGCTTCGGATCTCAACGGTCTCGCCTCGACGGGGCCCTGCCCGCTACCGTGGCCCGTCTCGCGGGTGTAGCTCAATGGCTAGAGTCCCTGCCTTCCAAGCAGGCTATGCGGGTTCGATTCCCGTCACCCGCTCCACTTCTCCCCCATGGCATCGAGTCGCCCCTGTCGACCGTGCCGGAGCGTCAATAGCCTGGGCGCCATGAGGATCGGCGTGATCGGTGCCGGGTCGTGGGGGACGACGTTCGCGTCGATGCTCGCGGCCCGGCACGACACCCGCCTGTGGGCACTCGAGCCCGAGGTGGCCGAGGCCGTGACCGAGCACCACGAGAACCCGGTCTTCCTCCCCGACGTTCCGCTCGATCCGTCGCTCCGGGCGTCGACCTCGCTGGAGGAGGTCATCGAGGATCGCGAGCTGCTGGCCGTGGTGATCCCGACCCAGCACCTCCGGGCGGTGGCCGAGCGCATGGCGGGAAGCGTTCCGGAGGACCTCGTGCTGCTCAGCCTGGCCAAGGGCATCGAGCAGCGCACCCTGCTGCGGCCCACGCAGGTCCTGAGCGAGGTCCTGAGCGGTCACGAACCGTCCCTCGTGGGGGTGATGTCCGGTCCCAACCTCGCCCACGAGATCGCCGCCGGGCAGCCCACGGCGACGGTCGTGGCGGTGCCCGACCCTTCGTTGTGCCAGCACGTGCAGTCGGCGCTGATGGGCAGGCGCTTCCGCGTCTACACCAGTCCCGATGTCATCGGCTGTGAGATCGGGGGAGCCGTCAAGAACGTGATCGCACTCGCCGCCGGCATGGCCGATGGTCTCGGGTACGGGTGGAACACGCGGGCCGCCTTGATCACCCGTGGCCTCGCGGAGCTGACCCGGCTCGGCGTTGCCCTGGGCGGACTCCCCCTGACCTTCCTGGGCCTGGCCGGCAACGGCGATCTCATCGCGACCTGCAGCAGCCCCCAGAGCCGGAACCGGCGGGTCGGGGTCGAGCTCGGCCATGGCCGGGCGCTGTCCGACATCCTGGCCGAGACCAACACGGTCGCCGAGGGCGTCACCTCGGCCCCGGCGGTGCTCGCTCTGGCCGAGACCGTCGGGGTCGAGCTCCCCATCGCCACGCATGTGCAGGCGGTGCTGGCCGGGGATTCGACGTCCGCCGAGGTCGTCGAGCTGCTCATGGCGCGAGCAGGGACGTCAGAGCTCCACGACCTGTCGGATCCGGCCGGGCCATAGGGCTGGACGACGTCACTCCCACTCTTCGACGAGGCGACCGGGCAGGCAGGCGAAGCCTTCTCCCTCGACCCGCCACGAGCACACGCAGCAGTCGCACCGTCGCCAGCCCTCCCCGCTCGCCTCGTGGAGCTGCTCGCCCGGGCAGATCGGGCACAGGCCGCGACGGATGGCCTCGACCAACCCGTACTCGGACGCGTCGTGAGGGGGCTCGTGGTCGCTCGCGCAGCCGAGGTAGAGACGCATGCCGTCAGTCTGGCCGACCTGACGTCGACACGTCGCCGGGTCTGGAGGTCGGGGGCGCGGCCGCCGGGAGCTCCCGAGTCTCGGTCCCGAGCCGCGTCACGACCCCGACGTACGGTGCCGTGTGCATCGCCTTCGACCAGTGGCCGTGATCGCCGTCGCGCTCCTCTCGGGGTGCGCGGGCGTCGGCACCCCGAACACGACGGGTACGAGCAGTACGACCGCCGCCCCCGGCACGTCGGCGAGCGACATGACCGCCACGACCGACACGTCGAGCGGCGCCCCTCCGACGACGCCGGACGTGCGAACCCGGCTCGCCCCTCTGCAGATCGACGACTTCCCCTCGCCGGGTGAGCCCTACCGCCGCGACCTGTACCCGACCTGGGAGGACATCGATCACGACGGCTGCGATGCCCGCGAGCAGGCACTGGTGGCGCAGTCCCGGAGGCCGGCCCAGGTCGCGTTCCCCGGCTGCAAGGTGGTGGCCGGCGACTGGGTGTCGCCCTATGACGGGTTCGAGACCTCATCGCCCGGCGACCTCGACGCGGACCACCTCGTACCGCTCGAGAACGTGCACGAGTCCGGCGGATGGCGCTGGGATGCCGCGACCCGGCGGGCCTACGCCAACGACCAGTCGGTGCTCGTCATGGTGTCCGCCAGCGCGAACCGGTCGAAGGGCTCCAGGACGCCGGCCGAGTGGCGTCCGCCCCTCGAGAGCTACTGGTGCACCTACGCCACCCGCTGGCTCGACGTGAAGGTGCAGTGGCACCTCACGGCCACGACCCGGGAACGAGACGCCCTCGGGCAGATGCTCGACACCTGCCCTGCGGGCTGAGGCCCGGCACCGGGTGGGTCCGAGACGGAGCCCTGACCGCCCGACCGGTCACGTGTCGTCGAGGTGGGCGAGGATCAACGGGTGGACGTCATCGGCTGCGTCCTTGCCGAAGATGCCGTCGATGTGGCCGTAGCCCGGCACCACCTCGCGGCGGTAGTACGACGGGCCGTTGACCCGGGAGAGCAGGTCGAGGGTGTCGGCGGTGCTCTCCGGCAGGTAGCACCGGTTCTCGGAGCCGGACAGGAGCAGGGTAGGGAGCGCGAGCCGGGGCAGGTTCTCGTCCGTGAGGTAGACGTCATGGCCATCGGCATCCACCAGGTGGCCGGCCCGCACCATGGCGGCGAGGTGGTCGAGGCTGCCGACGTTCACCACGCCGAAGAGCTCGTGCAGCCCGTCATGGATGCGGTCGTCGAGCTGCTCGTGCTCGAACAGCAGCCCGTAGAGGAACGTGATCCGGTGGCAGACCGAGCTGCGGCACCTCTCGTCGTCCTCGATCGGGTAGAGCCGCAGCGCGTCGTCGAGCAGCCTGGTGCGCCAGCCGCCGCCGACCTGGGTGTAGGCGGTGAGCGAGTCGACGCCCAGCGCGTCGAGCGTGCCCGGCACGTGCAGGCCGGCCATCATGCGGGCCATCGGGCCGGTGTCGAGGTGCGTGGCGACCTGAGAGCACACCAGCGAGCGGACCCCGGTGGTGTGGCCCGCCAGCATCGACATCACGAACGTGTTCGCGCCGTAGCAGTGGACGACCGCCTGCAGCGACGACGCCCCGGTCGCCCCGAGCACGGTGCGCACCGCGGCGGGGTGGTCGAACCGGGCCACGTCGTCGCCGGTGGAACGCTGCTTCGACGCCTCGAGCGCGGTGCTGACGCGGAAGTCGAGGAGCCACACGTCGTAGCCGGCGCCGGTCAGCACCTCGACGAGGTTCCGGTCGGGCAGGTCGGTGGAGAAGATGGAGCTCGACACGCCGGCGCCGTGCACCAGCAGCACCGGGCCCTTGGCTCCGCCCTGGTAGCGCGTGAGCCGGAGATCGACGCCGTCGTCGGTGGTGAACTCGTGCAACACCGGGATCGGCGCCTCGAGGTCTCGTCGCCTGCGGGGCGGGGCCTCGGGGTCGAAGGCCGACGCGGGAGCCACCACTCCCCCGTAGTGGTCGGCCATGTCGCCGGCGAAGACGCGGCCGAACCGGGCGAGGGCGCGCAGCCGCTGCTCGCGGTCGTCGGCGCCGGTGACCTCCATGGTGCGGAGCTGGCGGGTGAGGTCGACCAGGCCGATCTCGAGGGTGCCGGTGGCGATCACGGCACCGGAGTCGTCGGTGCCGTCGTGGATGTCGACGGCCAGCGTGGTGGTCGCCTTCCACAGCCGGGTCACGAACCCGTGGCGCAGCGTCTTGCGCCCGACGAAGAAGAGCGACCGGCCGGTGACCGTCTCCATCGGCAGGCGGTACTCCATGTGGTCGGTGTCGACCTCGTCGGCGTCGGCGTGGAACAGCCGGAACGAGCCGGCGGTGACCGTGAGGGGGTCGGGATCGAGCACCGGTGCCGTCACCGTCCCGACCGCGACCGCCGGGGCACCCCGGTCGGCGACGAGCTCCTCGACGTCGGGGATCTCGATGGTGAGCGTGAACGACGCGTCAGTGTCGTCGTCGGTGCCCGCGGGACGGATCGACCCCCGCATGGTCTCGGTGAACCGCAGGCCGATGACCTCGGTGCCGGGCAGGTCGAGCGGGTCGCTCGCCAGCGCGTCGTCGAAGACCCACCCCCGGTCGCGGCACAGCAGCTCGCACGAGCGCTCGGCCAGGCCCGAGATGGTCAGCAACGGGTTGACCCCGAGGCTGACCGGAACCACCGAGCCGTCCATGACGTAGAGCGAGTCGTACACGTCGTCGCCGGCGGCCCCGACGAAGACCCGACCCCGATGATCGACCACCCCGTCGGCGGCGGACTCCCCCATGCCGCAGCCGCCGAGCGGATGGACGGTGACGAGGCTCTCGCCGAGCGCCTCGCTCCACATCGGGTCGCGCACGAAGCGACCGCCGAGCGCATCGGTCAGCTGCACCAGCAGGGCGTCGACGTCGTGGAACTCAGCGGACTCGCCCGCGCCCCGCCAGGCCACCCGCACCCGGTCGTCCTCGAGGTGGAGGTGGCCGTTGGTGTCGTCGTGGCCCATCACGAGGTAGGTCAGGGTGCGGTCGACGGAACCACGCCGGGACCCACCTCCCAGGGACACGACGGTGTCGATGAGGCGCTCGGCGGTGCCGGCCGGGGTCTGGTCGTCGGTGCGACCGTCGTAGATCGCGGCCGCGGCCATGGCCGCCGGCATGCCGAACGAGAGGGCTCCGGGGATGGCGCCCTCCTCGACGACGTGGCCGTCGGTGAGCTCGGGCGTCGCCCGGAGGTCGACCAGGCCGGTGATGGTGGGCCCCACGCGCTCGCGGCGCGGCCGGCCGCCCCAGCCGACACCGTCGACGACGTCGTCACCGTCGTAGCTGAAGCCGAGCACGTCGCCGTTGCCGGTGAAGCGCCGGCCCAGCCGATCTGACATCGAGAGCCCTTCGCCGGCGGAGCGCAGCAGGATCTCGGTCGAGCCGAGGCTCCCGGCCCCGAGCACGACGAGGTCCGCGGTGATGAACGGGTCGGGACCGTCGAAGCGCTCGCGTCCCAGACCGAGCAGCTCGAGGTGCACGACCCACCGGCCCACCTCGTCGCCCTCGCCGCCCTCCAGCGAGAGGTGCCGGACCGAGACCTCCGTGAAGATCCGGGCACCGTGGTGCCACGCGTCCGGGAGGTAGGTCATCAGCGTGGACGTCTTGGCACCGACGTTGCAGCCGGCCACGCAGTCGCCGCAGTGGGTGCACGCGTCCTGGTGCACGCCGGCCGCGTTCGGCCCCGCGGTGAAGGCCACGTTGATCGGCGGGCGCGAGAAGCACCCGCCCTCGCCGATGCCCTCAGCCGCCTTGCGCAGCTGGGCCAGCTTGGCCAACCCGTCGGGCGGCGGCACCGGCTCGACCGGCACCGGGTTGGGGCGCAGCATGGCGCGGGCCCGATCGATGCCCCGCTCCACCGACGCCAGATCGGCCTGCAACGCCGCGGGCCACGCGTCGAGCTGCCAGACGCGATCGTCGGGCGGCAGGGACACGTTGGCGTTGATCAGCGAGGTGCCTCCCAGGCCGCAGCCGACCACCACGTTCATCTCCGGGTTGGCGTGCAGCTCGACCAGCGCGGTGCGCGACCCGTGGCGCCCTCCGGGTGCGTTCACCTGCATCTCCCGCGCCGCCTCCCACAGCGTGTCGGGAAAGTCGCCGGGCCAGCGCTCGCGGCCGCGCTCGAGCAGGCAGACCTGACGCCCGGCGCGGGCCAACCGGCTGGCCGCGATGGCTCCGCCGTAGCCGGAGCCCACCACGACGACCTCGTAGTGCGCCGCCAGTTCGGTGATCGGTGATGACAACCTGGGCATGGTGCTGCCTTTCCGCCGGTTGGCTGCTGGGTCGGGGGTACCGGGTCAGGGGTGCCGGGTCAGGGGTGCCGGCCGGTGTCGACCCGGCCCGCGAGGTAGATGCGCCCGAGCCGGCCGATGAAGCTCGGTCCGAAGCTGGTCATGGCCACGACCGCGCCCACCAGGCTGTCGTGGGGGCCGGGGCGGAACGTCGTGAGCTGCCGGAGGAAGTCGACGAGCCGGATGCGCAGCAGCCCGGACGCGATGACGTCCTGATCCCAGTCGTCGTCGGCCTCGAGCCAGCCCCGGTGCAGCTGGGTCAGGAGCAGCGTCGTCTCCTCCCAGATGTCGTCGCCGCCGGTGATCAGCTCCTTGTAGCCCGTCAGGGTGACCGGCCGCCCGAGTCGATCCGCGAACTGCATGAGATAGGTCATGTGCTGGTGGCCGGGGCCGTGCGCACCGTCGAGCAGGTTGAAGTGCCCGGCGTGCACCGGCAGGGAGCCGCCGAGGCCGGGGCAGATGATCGTGCCCGTGCTCTCACCCCGGTGCTCGGGCTCCCCCCAGAAGCGCGGGACGTCGGGAACGTGCATGTTCAGGCGCATCTCGAGGCGGGTCCACCCCGTGCGATCGACGTTGACGTCGGTGAGGTCTTCGAGGTCGCGGAAGGCCATGTGGCCGCGCATCCGTTCGCGGAAGTCGAGGGCCCGATGCTCAACCGGTGGCATGGCGTCGCTCCTGGTCGTGGGTTCCGTCGGCCGCCTCGACGAGTGGCCTCAGGCCGAGGTGCACCCAGATGAAGAGGGGGATCCAGATCATGTCGGTGAACACGACACCCACCAACAGGCGGCCCGGGATGTCACCGATCAACCACCCCACGAGGACGCTCGACGAGGTGACGATCTTCTCGAGCCACGAGTACTTCACGAGCGGATAGGCCCGGATCGGGTCGCGGGAGATCTCCCAGAAGGCCACGCCCCACAGGAAGGCCATGCCGCTCCAGATCCACACCAGCGCCGGCTGGTTCGGACGGACGTCGATGAAGGCGTCGACGTAGCGGTTGTAGAAGAGGAAGGCGGGCACGGTGACCAGCCAGTTGCTGATCGCCCCGACGAGGTAGACCCAGTGCGCCCTCGCCAGGGCTCGCGCGGCCGCCGGCGCTTCCGTCATCGCCACGCCACGGGCAGCAGCCGGAGCCAGTGCGACGGCGCGCCGACCGCCTCGAACACGCCGAGGGCCTGGCCGGCCCGGTGGGCGGCCTCGGCTCCCCGACCGGCGGCATCGAGCGCGCTCGACCAGCGCGCCAGCGCCTCGCCCTCGTCCCAACGGAGGCTGAACGACCGGGCGCTGCGGACCGCGGCCTCGAAGCGCCGGTCGACCTCGTCGTCGGCACCCCCCTGCCGCGCCAGGGCGCCGGCCTCGGCGATCTCGACCGGCACCCGCAGGCCGCGCAGCTCCCCGCCGTCGACCAGCTCGCGGCACCGGGCGAGGTGCTCCTCGACATCGACGTCGGCGAGGGCCAGCCGGCTTCGCACCGGAAGCTCGTAGTACGGGCACGGCACGTCCTGGGTCGCTGCCTGCAGTGAGGCGGTCAGCAGGGTCACGGCTCCGTCGGCGTCGCCCTGCAGCGCCCGGAACCGACTCCACAGCAGCGCGATCTGCAGCCAGTCGTTCACGTTGCCCTTGCGTTCCGCCTCCGAGGCACGGGCGGCCATGACGGCCTCGACGTCGTCCCCCTCGAGGGTGCACAGCGCCAGCAGCGGCTCGAACAGGGGGCCGTTGTCGGCTTCGTCGGTCGGGAGCCTCGTGGCCGGCCGCGTCTCGCCTCGGAGCAGGCGGGCCACCGCGACCATGGTGGCCATCGTCCGCAGCCGCAGGGGCGAGCGCTCGGCCCGGTCGGCGGCCTGCTCGCGCTCGAACCACAGCAGGGCATCGTCGGGATCGAGAGCGAGCACCGCGCCGAAGCCCCGACGCCACACGGCCAGGAACCGGGCGAAGGCGTCGCCGTTCTCCTGGGCCTGGGCCCACGACTGCTCGAGCAGGGCGAAGCCCTCGTCGAGCTGCCCGCAGTAGCCGAGGTGCGTGCCCATCGACGCCAGCGCGTAGAGGTGGGGACGAGGCGACGGGAGCTGCCGGGTCAGCCGCAGCACGCGCTTCGACGCGTCGAGCCCCTCGCCGTTGCGGCGGGCATAGAGGGCGATGGCCGCCTTGGCCGAGAACACGTCGATCAGCGAGCGGGCGTCGGCGTTGGGGGGCAGCAGGTCCTCGGCCTCGCGGGCGTGGTGCAGGGCGCGATCGATGTCCATGAGCTGGGGGAACGACGACAGGTTCTGGGCGATGCGGGCGTGCACCCGGGCCATGCGGAAGCGATCGTCGTTGCGGGTGTGGATGTCGAGCGCGGCCAGCAACCGCTCGATGCCCGGCTCGACGTCGACACCGGTCTGGAACGAGGCCGCTCCGAGGCGCTCGTAGAGCCGGGCCCGGGCCTGGTCGCCGAGCACCGGTGTCTCGGGTCCCGTCGTTCGGTCGGCCCGGTCGATCGCGTCGGCGAGGGCCTCGAGCCACCGCTGCGCCTCGAGGATCAGGTTGCGCTTGGCCCAGTAGGGCCAGAGGGCGCTGATCGCGGCGAGGGCGTTGTCGGGGTCGTGCTCGATGCACCAGTCGATCGTGGCCCGCACGTTGTCGAGGTCGGCGTCGAGCCGCTCGAGCGCCTGGCGCTCGTCGGGCCCGCCGAGCAGCTGGTGGGTGCCGCGCACGACCTCGCCGTAGAACTCGGCATGCCGTTGCTCGACCTGCGCACGGGTACCCGAGGCGGTCAACTGCTCGAGCCCGTACTCGCGCAGCGTCTGCAGCTGCCGGAACCTCGTGCGGCCGCCGTGGTCCTCGGCGACGACGAGCGACCGGGTGACGAGGTGCTCGAGCACGTCGACCACGTCGAGCTCGTCGAGGGCCTCGGTGTCGGCGTCGTCGAGCGCGCCACCGAGCCACTCGGCCGCGGCCAGGTCGAAACCACCCGAGCAGATCGACAGCCGGTCGAAGAGCACCCGCTCGCCGGCCGGCAGCAGCTCGTAGCTCCACGAGACGGCGCCGCGCAGGGTCTGGTGACGGGCGATGGCGTCGTGACGATCACCCCGCAGCAGGCGGAACCGGTCGTCGAGCCGGGCCAGCAGCTCCGCGGGCCGCAGAGCCCGGGAACGGGCGGCGGCCAGCTCGATGGCCAGCGGGATGCCGTCGAGCCGATCGCACAGCTCGACCACCGCGTCGGTCGTGTCGCGGTCGAGGGCGAACCCCGGGACCACGGCCTGAGCCCGCTCGACGAACAACCGCACCGCCTCGCCCGGCTCGTGGGCGGCGGTGCGCACCGGCAGCGGGTCGAGGGGCCAGAGGCGCTCGCCCTCGATCCGCAGGGGCTGCTGGCTGGTCACCAGCAGGTGCAGCGCCGGGGCATCGTTCGCGCAGGGCCAGCACCGCCGATGCCGACGCGCGCGAGCACCTGCTCGCAGTTGTCGAGCACGAGCAGCATCTCGCGGTCGACGACGTGATCGACGAGCGCCCCGAGCAGGTCGCCGGCGCCACCCTCGGAACGGGCCCCGACGACCGCGGCGATCTCGCGGACCACCAGCGACGGGTCGGTGATCGAGGCCAGGTCGATGAACCAGGCGCCGTCGCGCGAAGCGGTGCAGCACGTCGGCCGCGACCTGCAGCGACAGCCGGGTCTTGCCGACCCCGCCGGGACCTACCAGGGTGACGACCCGCTCCGCCGGCACCAGCTCGACCAGCGCGGTCAGTTCGTCCTCGCGACCGACGAAGCTCGTCATCTGCAGCGGCAGGTGCCCCTGCCACAGGTCGAGCGAGCGCAGGGGTGGGAACTCGGTCGGCAACCCGTCGGCGGTCACCTGGGCCACCTGCTCGGGACGGAGCAGGTCGCGCAGCCGGTGCTGACCCAGCGGGGTCAGGCCCACGCCCGGGATGGGAGCGTCGTCGAGGACCCGGCCGGTGGCGTGGGACACGATGATCTGGCCGCCGTGGGCCACGCCGATCAGCCGGGCGCAGCGGTTGAGGACGGGCCCGAAGTAGTCGCCGTCGCGCGCCTCGGTGGCGTCACCGCTGTGCAGGGCCATGCGCACGAGCAGCGGCTCGCCCAGATCCCACGGCTGGCCCACCAGCCGGCGTTGGGCGTCGACCGCGGCGCCGATGCCGTCGGGCGCGGAGTCGAACACCGCGAGCAGCCCGTCCCCCAGGTGCTTGACGACCTCGCCCCCGTGGCCGGCGATGGCCTCCCGCAGGATCAGGTCATGGGTGGTCAGCGCCGCCCGCATGCCCTCCTGGTCGATCTCCCACAGCCGGGTGCTGCCCTCGACGTCGGTGAAGAGGAACGTGGTGTCGGCCGACCGACGCTTCGACGGTGGCGCCACGCGCTGATCAACTCGGTTCTCGATGTCCGGCGCGGAGCCGATCACGCCAGAGGGTTCGAGCACGTGTCCGGCCAATCCCCCGCACCTCCCTGTTGCCGACATGGTAGGGGTCGGGCCGCGGAACTGCGTGCCTCCGGTCCCGCGAACGGCTACCCGGCGGCGGCCCGGTGCTCGAGGTGGCGGGGCAGCCGTCCGGCCAGCGCCACGCCGACGATGCTCACGGCCAGGGCCATCCCGTACACCGCGATCAGGGTCGGGCGCAGCGCCCACTCCTGGCGATCGCCCGTGGCGATGATGACCCCGCCGATCCCGGTGCCCAGCGCCGTGCCCAACACGTCGGACAACTGCATCGAGGCGGTCGCCGACCCCTCCCGACCGGGATCGGACAGGGCCAGCGTGGTCAGCGAGATCGGCGGGTAGGCGACCCCGATGCCGAGCCCGGCGACGCCCCACGCCACGATCCCGAGCACCGGCGGCACCCCGGCCGAGAGCGTCACCACCATGAGCGCGATGCCGACGCCGACACCCACGAAGCCCCAGCGCACCAGGGGCCGAGGCCCGTCGTGGTTGACCCGGCGCTCCTGCACCCACGAGCCGGCGGTCCACGTCAGCGACGCGGCGGTGAGCGCCACCCCCGCGAACACGGTGGACACGCCCTTGAGCGACGTCAGGCTCAGCGGCACGTACGCGTCGGCCTGGAAGAACGAGAACGTCAGCACGCCCCGGATCATCACCGCGGCGGCCAGCCCGCGGCGGGCGCGCAGGGTGCCCGGCGGGGTGAGCCGGCGGAACGCGGGCACGAGGATGGCCAGGCCCGCGACCAGCAGCGGGACGGCGACGAACCAGCGGGGGTCGGCCAGCCCGGCCAGCGCCAGGCCGGCGCCGACCGCGGTGAGCAGCGCGTCGCGCAGGCTGGAGACCTCTTCGAGGGGAGCCTCCGGCGCGGCGATGTGGCCGACGGAGCCCAGCACGGCGATGCCACACGCGCCGACGATCGGGACCAGTCCGAGGAACACCCATCGCCACCCGAGTTGCTCGCCGACCACCGCGGCCAGCCCCGGACCGATCACCGACGGCACGACCCAGGCGGTCGACAGCAACGCGAACATGCGGGGCCGGGCCTCCGGCACGTATTGGCGACCGATCGCGACGTAGGCCACCGCCGGCAGCGCCCCGGCGCCGATGCCCTGCAGGGCCCGAGCGGCCACGAGCAACCCCATCGACCCGGCCAGGCCACCGAGCACGAGGCCGACCATGAACAGGACGAGCCCGACCGCGAACGGGATCACCGGGCGCATGCGGTCGCAGGCCTGCCCGGCGACGACCAGGCCGACGAGGTTGCCCAGGAAGAACGCGCTGAACACCCAGCCGTAGAGCCAGAGGTCGCCGAGGTCGTCCTCGACCTGGGGCATGACGGTCGCCACGGCCAGGGCCTCGGCCGCGACCAACGTGACGAGCAGCACCAGCCCGACCGTCAGCAGGCGCAGGCCCGGCGACCAGACTCCCCCCAGCGACCGCACCTCGCCCGGCCCGCCGGAGCCGGGGAAACCGGCGTCGGGGACGATGCCCTCGGCGCGGGATGAGGCCATGGCGCTCTGTCTATCGGGTGATGGCAACGGCGTCGACCGGCGAACTACCGTCCCCCGAGTGTCGAGCTCTTCGCGGTTGCGCGATCACGTGGCCTGGCTCGCGCCCGTGCTGTCGCTCGCCTTCGTCTTCCACCAGCTCTGGAACGAGACCTACTTCCAGCGCATCGACTTCCACATCTACTTCGAGGCGGTCGCCGGCTGGACCCGCACCAGCTCGATCTACGACTACGCCCAGTTCCACACCCATCTGGGGTTCACCTATCCCCCGTTCGCCGGCGTCGTGCTGTGGCCGCTCGCCCGCCTCGACGTCCACCTGGCCGAGCACGTGTGGATGGTGACCTCGCTGATGGCGTCGCTGGCGTTCCTCGTGATCGCCGGGCGGGCCCTGCCCAACCCGCCCCGGTGGCGCTGGTTCGTGCCGGCCTTCGTGGCCGTCGGCCTGCTGACCACGCCCGTGGTGCTGACGACCCGCATCGGCCAGATCAACTCGTTCCTCGCCCTGATCGTGCTGATCGACTGCCTCGGCGCCCGGAGGGGTCGTCGCTTCACGGGGGTGGGTGTCGGGCTCGCCGCCGCGGTCAAGCTCACCCCGATGGTCGGCGTGCTCTACTTCGCCGTCGCCCGTCGCGGTCGGGCCGTCGTGACGGCCGTGGCCACGTTCGTCGGTGCGACGCTGGTGGCCTGGGTGCTCTACCCCTCCGCCTCGAACAGCTACTGGACCGACGTGCTGTTCGACACCAGCCGGGTCGGCGGCCTCGACTCGGGCTACAGCAACAGCCTGCGCCGGGTGTTGACGTGGCTGCCGGTCGGCAACGGCGTCCAGTCCGTGCTCTGGGTGGCCCTGTGCGTGGCGATCATCGCCGTGGCGGTGTGGCGGGCCCGCATCGCCTACGACCGGGGCAACGACCTCGGCGCCATCACCGTCGTCATGTGCGCCGGGCTGCTGTGCTCCCCCATCACGTGGTCGCACCACCTCTACTTCCTCATCCCCGCGTTGCCCCTGCTGATCGGCGACGGCCGATCGGTGCCACGTTGGATCGCCGCCGCCCTCACGCTGCCGCTGATGGTCGAGATCCGCGACCCGGGCCAGGTCGCCGTCCTGTCGGCGCTGCGGGTGCCGCTGCTGCTGCTCGTGATCGTCGCCCTCCCCCTCGATCGCCACCCGTCCGCCACGGCGACCTCGACCGAGGAACCGGTCGAGCCGCTCGTGCCCGCGCCGACGTGACGGCGACGTCTCTCCCAGCCTCTCGTGGGTCGTTTCGCCGGCCCACTCGAGGGTTGGCCGTCGTCGTGTGCCTCGCCCTGTGCGTCGGGCTGCTGGCGGCGTGCAAGCAGGACGCGCCACGCGTCATCGGCAACGTCGCCACGGCGCGGTTCCGGTTGTTCGGCGGGTCGGTGCGGGCCGACCGCCGGCACCCGACCATGGCGCAGCGCACCCGGGCGACCGACGGCAAGTGGATCGGCGTCGAGCTCAGCACCCTCGATCCGACCATGACGAAGCCCGTGGACATCACCCGCGACGGCATCTACCAGCTGCGCGCCGGGCCCATCGACATCAACCAGTTCGACCCGGAGGTGTTCGGCATCCAGCCGCCCAGCGACGCGGCCGACACGATCCGGCTGGTGTCGGGCCTCACTCTCGAGGGGGACACGGTGACGTTCTCCGTCCGGATCACCGGGCTGCACGCGCCCTATCCCGGGTTCCGGGTCTGGGTGTACTGACTCGGCGTCGGTGGCGCCCCCGGGAGGACTCGAACCCCCAACCGCCCGGGTAGAAGCCGGGTGCTCTATCCAGTTGAGCTACGGAGGCAGGGCGTGCGCAGGCCCGACAGTCTCGCACGCGACGAACCGGGTTCGGCACCAGTGAGGGGGTGGCCTATGCTGTCGGCTCCCTTGGTGGCTGTAGCTCAGTTCGGTTAGAGCACCGCGTTGTGGTCGCGGATGTCGCGGGTTCGAATCCCGTCAGCCACCCCATCGGGGCGACCGCCCGTGTCTCGCACGCGGGCGGTCGCTGCCGTCTCAGTGGCCGGTGGGTCCCAACCGGTGTGATCGCGGCCGGGGCCATCAGGTAAGGTCGTCAGCTCCAAGCGCCTCTAGCTCAATTGGCAGAGCATCGGACTCTTAATCCGCAGGTTCTGGGTTCAAGTCCCAGGGGGCGTACAACTCTCCGACCAGCTTGTTCATCTCGAATGGGCTGGTCGGACGCAGTTCTCGGTTCGGGCGGTGAGGTAGAACCGAGGTGGCGACCGGTGGCGGTCGGTAGCGATCCGGCCGCCATATATAGGGGCGATTAGGGGCCGGATCTAGGGGCAGGCCCCAGTTGTGAGCCATCTCCGGTCGCGCTCCGGGTCACGAGCCACCTACGATTTAAGATCCTGATACAAGATTCGACAATCGAAGGGATGATCCCAATGAGTGGCTCGCAGAGCAAGCCCAACACCGAGCGCCTCGCTCGCCAGCGGCAGGACTTCGCAAAGGTCCGGGACCGGGCGGGAGAGGCGGTTGTCGCGGCCGAGGAGGAGTTGGCGGCGCTGGAGGATCGTGAGGCGCGGCGGGACGCTCGGCGGGAGGTGCGGCGATGAGTCGACTCCACACCCTTCAAGAGCAAGCGTTCATCGCAGAGGAAGCGACCGGCTCGGTCCCGGCGCCACTCGCCCGAGCGATCGCGGCGGAGTCGGCCCGAGCGTCGAGCCTCGCCCTGGACCTGATGGCGACGACGGCCGAGGAGGTCCGCACACTCGCAGCCACCGGCATGGAGGAGATGGCTTCGGTCGAGACACAAGCTCGGCAGTTGGTCGATGACGCCCGGCACGGTCGGCTCTCGGCGTCGGAGTTCCATGAGCGCCTCGAACGACTCCAAGGGGTCCTCGACTCGGCGTCCTCGACCTTCGCGGCGATCGACTGGCGGGCCGACGCCGGCGGTCGTCCGCGGGCGCCGGCTGGCCTCCGTAGCTCAACTGGACAGAGCACCTGGTTTCTACCCGGACGGTTGGGGGTTCGAATCCTCCCGGGGGCGCCGACGGGTCCCTGCACGAGAAGAAGCAGGGAGCCCTGGGCGTGGACCAGGACGCCGACCTACGGCTGGTCCGGCTCGGTTCCTACGGTGCCGGTTGCGGCCGGTGGCTCGCCGGCGAGCGTGGCTCCAACCTGATCGGCGAGCGCCACCGCAACGAAGCGCTGTTCCAGCGAAGCGCCCTCCCCCGGTGTCGGTGCCAGCACGAAGCGGCCGAGCTCGGCGTCTCGATGAAGCACCAGAAGCTCTGCTCCATCAGCCGGCAGCTCGGGGCCCTGCCGACCCATCCGTGAATCGGTGACCGGTCCCTTCGTGCTGTTCGCGACGCCTGAAGGCTCCAGTCGGTCGAAGCTCTCGGCATAGGGCGGTCGTTCGAAGCGACAGCTGCGCAGGGTGAGCAGCCGTGTGAGCTCGGCGGCCGCCGCGTCGGTGATCGCTTCCGGCGACGCTTCGCGTTCCTTCCGGCAGTGGGCGCACGGCTGCACGTACTCGCAGTAGTAGATGTCGTGGTTCCGCAGGTCGGGGTCGTGCGGGACTGGTAAGTCGAAGTGGTCCCACGCTGGTTTCACCATCGCCTCGACGTCGATCGCGGCCGCGCCTCGTCGAACGAGCCTGAACCCTCCGTGGGTGAGGAGAAGCCCGACCGTGCGAGGTTGGGCGCACACGTATCCGCAGTCGTGCAGCGTCGGATCGGACTCGATCGCTTCGCGGATCGCTTCGCTGACGCCGTAGTGGAACGAGTCGTGGAACAGGATGTAGGCGTGGTCAGCCATGAACGGCAGTGCGCCGGCGAGGTCGTCGGCGGCCTGCTGGTAGATGTGCATGCCGTCGATGAGGACCAGGTCGAACAGACCGCCGGCGATCTCGGAGGCCTTCTCGATCGCTCCAGGTGACTCCCCTGTGATCAGGTGGAAGCGATCGTGGAAGACATCGCCGGGAAGGTCGATGCGCGGCGCCGGGTCGATGCCGACCACGAGTCCTGAGCCGTTCGCTTCCAGTGCTGCGGCGAAGATCGCCGCGGAGCCACCTTGCGATGTACCGATCTCGAGAACCCGCTTGGGAGCGGTGCCTCGGACGAGCGCGTACAGGAACAGACGCTCCTCGAAGGTCATCTCGGTAGGGGCGTCGAGGATGACTTCGAACTGGTCCAGGCGAGGGTCGTGAGCAGTGGGGGAGATTCGACCGATGTCGTGTGCTGCCAGGAGGTCTCTTGCACGACCTCGAACCGAATCGGGCAGGAGTCGCCACGCGCGGTCGACAAGACTCATGGACCGGCAAGGTTACTCATGAGACGGCGCCGTCAGACACCTGCGATGGTTGCGCGTCCCGCACCGGCGGTCATGAGATGCCCGGTGATGGCTCCAGCATGGGTGAGGCCATGCTCTCGACCAGGAACGCGGCCGTCACCAGGGGCCGAGGAACACCAGCTGCAGCTCGAGGGCGGTGGCGGCCTGGAACGCGAGGTGCACCCGCCGGCCGTCGTCGCGCAGGTGGGCGAACGCCACGACGGCCAGCGTCAGCCAGGGGAAGAACGGCAGCCAGATGCGCTCGACCTCGCCTTCGGAGAAGCCCGACAGGTCGGCGAGGAGCATCGCCGCGAGCACCGGCGCCAGCGCGACCCACGCCCACCCGCGCAGGCGGGCGAAGGCGAGGACGACCGCCGGGCCGAGGGCGACGGCCGCGACGACCAGGTTCGACCACACGAAGTAGGCGTACGGGCGGGCCTGCTGGCCGATGTCGATGTCGTACTGGGCCCGCACGGCCGAGAAGCCGTGGACCAGGTCGAACCCGGCCACCCGCCAGGCCACGGCCACGACGACGAAGCCGAGCAACCAGACCACACCGCCGGCGACCCGCCGCTTCCACACGAAGCCGGCCACGGCGGTGCAGACCAGCAGCAGCGGCAGCGCGCCGTAGGAGAGGCTCACCGCAGCCGCGCCGGCCAGCCCGGCGACCGCGAACGCGGGGATCGACCCCCGCGTGCACCCGACCAGGTAGGCGGCGATCGACACGGCCACCACCCCGGCGAAGAGCCCGTCGGCGGTGGTGCCGAACCACACCGCCGACGGCATCAGCACGAGGAACGGGGCGACCTGGCGCGCCGATCCCTCGCCGACGACCTGCTTGGCCGCCACCAGCGCGGCCGGGACGACGAGCGCCCCGCCGGCCAGCACCAGGGCGGTGCGCCACCCCGGGCCGCGCAGCCCGACCCGCTCCATCAGCCGGAACAGGGTGACGGTGCCGGCCGGGTGGGACCGGACGTGCACGGGGAACGAGCTCAACAGGTCACGGTCGTGGAACAGGTCGAAGTAGGCGCCGAGGCCCCGCTCGCGGACGAACGGCAGCACCGCGGCGTAGTCGTCGTCCCGGGCGAGCTGATGCGCGAGCGGCCCGTCGGCCAGGGCCACCACCACCGTCCAGACGGGGGAGGTCGCCCACCCGGCGGCCAGCAGCCAGCGCCACCGCAGCCGACGCGCCACCACCGGCCCGACGGTCGCGACGGCGACGGCGACGGCCGCGGCGCCGAGCAGGTTGGCGTGCCACCGCACGCGGACATCGGCGAAGAACGGCGGCCAGGCGAGGAACAGGTCCTCGCCCCGGCGGTAGAGGGCGCTTCCCCAGAGGTGGACGGCGCCGACGACACCGACGAGCCCGGCGACGGTCAGCAGCTCGAGGAGCACCTCCCGTCGGACCTCGAGCGCCGCGTGCCGACCCTCGCGACCGGCCGTCAAGCGCCGCGACCTGCCGTCACCTCAGGAGATCTTCTGGCTTGAGATCACTGATCGGGAGAGTCTCGGAGATGACTTGTTCGCTCCGAAGGCGGACGCTTCCGGGCGACCCAACTGGACTTACGATCTCGTCCGCTATGTCCGGGATGGCGACGTGGTCTTCCACTGGTGGAAGCAGGCGGGCACAGATCCAGCGATTGTCGGCTACTCACGGGCGGTTGGCTCGGTGGAGACTTCGAGGATCACCTGGCAAGCGCGCGGGACAGTTGGCCGGGCAGCCGGAGCACCCATCACCGGACCCGCATGGCGATTCCCGCTTGGGGAGTACGTCGACCTTCCCGACCCAGTGACTCTGGGTCGGTTGCGGGTCTTGGAGCCCCAGCTGGCCGCAGTACGAGACAGCCTGGAGGCAGCCGTTGGTGGCCCGCTCTACTTCCCTTTCGCGTTCTCCGACAAGCGACCGCTTCGAACTACACAGGGTTACCTCGTCAAGGTCCCTCGAAGCGTCGTGGTCGCCATCCCTGAGCTGCAGGCTGCTCTCGGAGGGTTGGCTCCGGATGGCAGCGCGAGGCCTACTGGTGCCCCGCTCCCAGGTGATCGGCGTCGACAAGATCCGGCAGACCGCAAAGCGATCGAGCGCCACGCCGTTGACTGGGCGCTGGCCTACCTCGTAGCCGAGGGGTACGACGTTGAGGACGTGGGCGCCACCGAGCCGTATGACATCCTCGCCATGAACGACGAGGAAGAGCTGCACGTTGAGGTGAAGGGCAGCACCGGGACGGCCACAACCGTCGAGCTCACCGACGGAGAGGTCCTACAGGGATGGGCTGACATCGGCTCTGTCTTCATCGTCGTGGACCAGATCGTCCTCGAACGACTCGACGGTGACGAGCGTCGAACCAGTGGTGGTCGCCCTCGGGTTTGGTGGCCGTGGACGCCTGAGGAGGAACGGCTGAAGCCGATCCGGTACCGGTACGTCGTGCCGCCCGGTGGCACTGCGGAATAGGGGCAGTAGTAGGGGCCTCTACCTCCCGCAACGCCCCTACCAGGGCAAACGTCTGAGGTAGAGCGGACTCTTAATCCGCAGGTTCTGGGTTCAAGTCCCAGGGGGCGTACCACGAACGTGCAGCTCAGCCGACTCGACGGCGCGACCGGAGCCGGTGGTGAACGTCGTGCCGTCCCTCACGCGAGGACCACCCCGAGCCGATGGGTCCTCGATCGGAGAAGGACGGTTTGCGCTGATGGCGTTACCGGGAGCAACGGACGAGGCGACGATCGAACCGCGGAACGGCGTGCTGTGGGCGCTCGGCGCCCTCGCGACCGTGGCCGTGCTGGCCCTCGTATGGTTCACCGTGATCGGCACCACCCGGTCGGTGGAGGCCACCGCGTCGAGCACGTGTCATGGAGCGATCGTGAGCTCCTCCGAGCTCGGCCTCCTCCCACGCTTCGCCCCGGTCGCATCGATCACGACGCAGGAATGGGGCGTCGTGAGGGTCAACCGTCGCCTGTTCAGGCCTACCCGCTACACGTTCGCCTCACCGACCCAGCGCCCGGTCGAGCTGCACCGCGAAGACCCGGGGCTGATGGGCTACAGCTGCGCCGGCTGAGGCCGCAGCGGCTGCTTGTCCGACCTGCTACCCGCAGAGGTCCCGCGGGACCGCTACCGGTAGCAGCATCACCAGGCAGCTACGCCTTGAGCACCGCCGGGTTCTGGGACTGGGGCACGCCGCCGGTGACCTCCTCGGTGACGGCCAGGCCGGTGAGCCCGCCGGAGGCCTGGAACGCCGCCATGTGGGGGTCGTTGCCCAGCACGCCCAGGGAGACGACCTGGCCGTCGGCCATGACGCCCCACAGCTGGTAGGTCCGGCCCTCGGGCAGGGCCGGCATCGAGGCGGCCAGGAAGTAGCCGGTGCCGTCCTCGGTCATCACCGCGGTGGCAGACATGGGCTCTCCGGTGGGCGAGGCCAGGTTCATCTCCTGGCTGGTGGGCTCGCTCATGGCCGCCACCATGGCTCCCTGCAGGCCGGTCGAGTCGGCCGAGGCGGCGATCTCGTCGCGCATCTGGTCGATGCGGTGGTCCTGGCGCACGACGTCGACCCCGAGCAGGGCGATCACCGCGACGGCGGCCGCGGCGGCGAGGGCGAGCGAGCGGTTGACCCACCGACGGTGCGGCGGCGAAGGCGACACCGCCCCGGTGCCATCCGCGGCCTCGACGGGCGACCGGGGCGAGCGACAGCCGCATGGCCGGGGGTGGCTCCTCCAGCGAGGAGGCGATGCGAGCCCACACGCGGTCGGGCGCGGGTGCGCCGGTGTTGCCGAGCAGTGCGGCGACCTCGAGGTGGCCGGCCAGCTCGGTGCGGCAGCGGGGGCACTCGGCCAGGTGGCGCTCGACGGCCTCCCGCTCGTCGGGGTCGACCGCGTCGAGGGCGTAGGCGCCGATGAGCTCTTCGACCTCGGGGGTGCTCAGTGGCCCGGTCATCCGGCACCTCCGACACCGGAGTCGACCAGGTCGACCCTCATCTTCTTCAGCCCAGCCCGGATGCGGCTCTTCACCGTGCCCTCGGGCTGGCCGAGCATGGTGGCGACCTCCCGGTACGTGTGGCCACCGAGGTAGGCCAGCTCGATGGCGCTGCGCTCGTCGTCGGTGAGGATCCGCATGGCGGCCTGGACCCGCTCGGCCACCGCGATGTCCAGCACCTCGTGCTCGAGGTCGTAGCCGGCCTCGGCCGTTCGCAGGGCGTCGCGCTCCTCACGACCTCGGCGCGACGTCTCCGAGCGCAGCAGATCGACCGACCGGCCGTGGCACTGGGCCAGCAGGAACGAGCGAAGCGAACCACGTTCGGGGTCGAACTTCTCGGGGTGGTTCCACAGCCGCAGGAAGACCTCCTGCACGATCTCCTCGGCCATGGTCGGGTTGCCGAGCAGCCGCCGGGACAGGCCGAACACCGCGCCGGCGTGGCGACGGTAGGCCTCGGCCAGCGCGTGCTCGTGGTATCGGCTGATGCCGATGACGAGGACCGCGTCGGAGACGTCGTGGAAGGGCTCGGGAGGCATAGGTGTCGAGGGTGGTACGGCGCCAGGGCCGTTCCTGGATGCCCTGAGCTCGACGGCCTGCTCAGCGCACGAAGCGGGACACGACTTCGGCGTGGTGGGTCTGGGGGAACAGGTCGACCAGCTCGGAGCGCTCGAGGCGGAAGCCCTCGGCCGAGAGCAGCTTGGCATCGCGGCCCAGCGCGGCCGGGTCGCAGCTCACCAGCACCAGCACCGGGGCCCCGGTGGCGGCCAGGGCGGCGACCGCCTTGCGCCCGAGGCCGGACCGGGAGGGATCGGCCACGATCAGGTCGGCGGGCGAGGGTCGCCACCGGTCGACGTCGGCCTTGACCACGCGGACCGGCAGGTGCTCGAGGTTCTGGCGGGCGTCGGCGATCGACGAGGGCGACCGTTCGACGACCACGGCCGACGCGGCATGGCCGAGCCCCTCGGGGAGGGTGCCGTCGAGCAGGCTGCCGGCCATCAGGCCGACGCCCGCGTAGGCGTCGACCACGTGGGCCCCGGCCAGCGCGTCGCCCGCGGCGCGGGCCACCGCGTCGACCAGCGCGGCGGCGCCGTCGGTGCGGGTCTGGAAGAACGACCGGGCCGAGATGCGCCAGCGCCGGCCGGCGACCTCGTCGTGGATCCAGGCCCGGCGACCGCCCCGCAGCGCGGCGTCGCCGACCACGAGCACGTCCTCGGGCAGCACGACCCCGTCGGCGGTCGGGTCGACCACGGCGAGCCGTTCGCCAGTGGCACCACCGATGCGCAGCGTGACCTCGGTGGCCTCGGCGTAGTCGCCGTGGACGAGGAGCTCCTCGAGGCGCGGGTCGGTGACCAGGCAGGCCTCGGGCAGCACCACCTCGTGGCCGTGGTGGCGACGGAACCCGGCCCGGCCGTCGACGACCGCGGCCCGGACGGTGGTGCGGAACCCGACGGCAGGCAGGGCGACACCTGCGACCACCGGGGGATCGTCGATGCCCCCGAGCCGGCGCAGCGCGTCGGCCACGAGCTCGGCCTTGAGCGCCGGTTGGGCCTCGGGCCGGGCGTGCTGCAGGTCGCAGCCCCCACACCCGGCCGCCACCGCGGGACACGGCGGCTCGACCCGCTCGGGCGACGGCTCGAGCACGGTGCCGACCGCTCCCCGAGCCCATGCCCGGGGCGTGCCGACCTTGTGCCGCTCGGTCACCGAGACCAGGACCCGCTCCCCCGGCAGCGCCCCCCGCACGAACACGACCCGACCCACGTCGTCGCGGGCGATGGCCTCGCCCCCGGCCACCAGGGCGGTGGTGGTCAGCTCGATCTCATCGGGCATCTCGGGCACGGGAGCCGCCGGCGTCGCGGGGAGGAGGGGGGCCGTCATCAAGGAGTGAGCGTAGGCGGGTAACGTCGGCGCGCCATGGACGACGATGACCGCTCCGCCGCTGACGCTCCCGACACCGGGCCCTCGGGCCACCACCCGGCCCCTCGCCCGGTCGAGATCGCCCCTTCGGTCCTTCCCGCCGACTTCTCCCGATTCGGCGAGGAGTGCCTGGCCCTCGAGAAGGCGGGAGTCGACCGCATCCACTTCGACGTGATGGACGGGCGCTTCGTGCCCAACCTCACGTTCGGGCCCGATGTGATCGCGTCGGTTCGACCGCTGATCTCGGTGCCCTTCGAGGCCCATCTCATGGTCGAGGAGCCCGACCGCCTCGCCCACCTCTACGTCGAGGCCGGCTGCGAGCGGCTCATCGTGCACGCCGAGGCCTGCCGCCACCTCCACCGGGTGCTGGGGGCCATCGCCGACCTCGGCGCCACCCCGGCGGTGACGATCAACCCGGCCACCCCGATCTCGGCCGTCGAGCACGTGCTCGACCTGGTCGACATGGTGCTGATCATGACGGTCAACCCCGGGTTCGGTGGGCAGACCTACATCGCCGCCATGGAGCCCAAGGTCGCCGAGCTGGCTCGGATCATCCGCCGGCGCGACCTCGACGTCGACATCGAGGTCGACGGCGGCATCGGCCCGAGCACGGTGCAGGCGGCCGCGACGGCGGGAGCCAACGTGTTCGTCGCCGGTTCGGCGCTGTTCCGCGACCCTGACGGGCTCGAGCACGCGGTGACCGAGCTGCGCGGCCTGGCCGAGGCCACCTCGCGCTGAAGGGTCCGCACCGCCGCAGTCCCTCGGGGCCATACTGCTCGCCGGACACGGCCGCGGGCGGGCTGATGGAGCCGTCGTGACGCGCCCGCCCCCCGACAACCCCGACACGCCGGACCGGCCGCCCACGTCGGCGTCGACGCCCGACGCGACGCCTCGCGCCGTCGACACGACCGAACCGCCGGGTTCGGACGGATGGGGTGACCCGGCGGGTCGGCGCCGGCTGCTGATCCGCATCGGGGCCGGTGTCGTCGCCGTCGCCCTCGTCGTCACCCTGGCCGTGCTGGTGCTCGGGGGTCGCACGACCCCTCGATCCGCGGAGGCGTTCTGCTCGCGCATCGGCGACACCCGCGACCTGGGCGAGGTGCTGGCCAGCGGCGACGCCGGCCAGATCGAATCGGCCGTGCGCCAGCTGCAGGCCGCGGGCAAGGTCGCTCCCGCCGAGATCGAGCCGGCCATGGACCTCTACGTCGGCTACGCCACCGAGCTCAGCGACGCCGTCGCCACCAACGGCACGGACGAGGCGTCGATCGCAGCAGCCCTGAAGGCCGCCACCATCGCCCAGAACGCGCAGGCCGACCAGGTGGCCACGGCGGTCACCCAGGTCGACGCCTATGTCACCGGCACGTGCGGCTTCGCCCTGACCCCCGCGACGGGAGCCACGACCAGCCCGACCGGCGGCTGACCACCGCCGACCTCGGCCGACGAATCGTCAGTCGATGTCGCCGCGCTTGGCCCGGACGTGGTCGATGATGCCGTACTCCTTGGCCTGCTCGGCGGTGAACCACCGGTCGCGCTCGGAGTCGGCCTCGACCTGCTCGACGGTCTGCCCGGTGTGCTCGGCGATCTTCTCGGCCATCAGGCGCTTGATGAAGATGATCTGCTCGGCCTGGATGGCGATGTCGGACGCCTGGCCCTGGAGGCCGCCCGAGGGCTGGTGCATCATGATGCGGGCGTGGGGCAGCGAGTAGCGCTTGCCCGGGGCCCCGGCGCACAGCAGGAACTGGCCCATCGAGGCGGCGAGGCCCATGCAGATCGTGGCCACGTCGGGCTGGATGAACTGCATGGTGTCGTAGATGGCCATCCCGGCCGTGACCGATCCACCCGGCGAGTTGATGTAGAGCCAGATGTCCTTGTCGGGGTCCTCGCCCTCGAGGTAGAGCATCTGCGCCGTGAGGTAGTTGGCGACCTCGTCGCTGACCTCGGACCCGAGGAACACGATGCGCTCCTTGAGGAGCAGCCGGAACATGTCGGTGCTCGGATCGAGCGACGTGGCACCGGCCATCTTCGGCATCGGGGGCAGTTCCATTGCTCTCCTTGGGGACGGGGCGACGATGTGCGCGTGGCAGTGGGATGAGACGGGAGTGGTTCGACCGACGGGGTCGGTCACCGTGGGCAAGAGGGTAGCGGCAGGACGCGAGGTTGGAATCCCACGGGTTCGCCGGGCCGGGCATGGCTAGCGTCGGGCTCCGTGAACACCCCCGGCCCCCTCGTCTCGGCGCGCTCGCTCTCGAAGCGGTTCGACGACTTCGTCGCGGTCGACGGCATCGACTTCGAGGTGCGCCCGGGCGAGGTGTTCGGCTTCCTCGGGCCGAACGGCGCGGGCAAGAGCTCGACCATGAGGATGATCGGCTGCGTGTCCGCCGCGACCAGCGGCGAGCTCGAGGTGCTCGGCCTCGACCCGGCCACCGACGGCCCGGCGATCCGCGCCCGCCTCGGGGTCGTGCCCCAGGAGGACAACCTCGACACCGAGCTCAGCGTGGTCGACAACCTGATCATCTACGGCCGCTACTTCGGCATCTCCCGCGCGGAGCTGCGCGACCGGGTCGCCGAGCTGCTCGACTTCGTGCAGCTCACCGACCGGGCCGACAGCAGGGTCGACCCGCTGTCGGGCGGCATGAAGCGGCGACTCACCATCGCCCGGGCCCTCGTGAACGAGCCCGACCTCATCCTGCTCGACGAACCCACCACCGGCCTCGACCCGCAGGCCCGCCACCTGGTGTGGGAGCGGCTCTACCAGCTCAAGCAGCGCGGCGTGACCCAGGTGCTGACCACCCACTACATGGACGAGGCCGAGCGGCTGTGCGATCGGCTCGTCGTCATGGACAACGGGCGCATCGTCGACGAGGGCTCACCGGCCGAGCTGATCGAGCGCCACGTCACCCGCGAGGTGGTCGAGTTGCGCCTGGCCGACGCCTCGGAGAACGCCACGATGGTCGAGACCATGGCCCGGTCCGGCAACCGCACCGAGTCGCTGACCGACCGGGTGCTCGTCTACGCCGACGACGGCGACGCCCTGGTGGCGCACCTGCTGGCCGAGGGGCTGCACCCCGTCTCGGTGCTGGTGCGGCGCAGCACGCTCGAGGACGTCTTCCTGATCCTCACCGGCCGAACCCTGATCGAGTACTGACGTGACCGGCAGCTCCGTGATGCGCGTCGTCGAGCGGGAGGTCCTGATCTACCGCCGGCTCTGGCGCGGCGTCGTGTTCACCCAGTTCGTGAGCCCCGCCCTCTACCTGCTGGCCATGGGCGTCGGCCTCGGCGGCATGATCTCGGCGGCCGGCAACACCGTCGACGGGCTCAGCTACCTCGAGTTCGTGGCACCCGGGCTGATGGCCGCCACGGCCGTGCAGACGGCCACCGGCGAGGCGATGTGGCCGGTGCTGGCCGGGTTCAAGTGGATGGGCTTCTACCACGGCATGGCCGCCTCGCCGATGCGGCCGGCCGACGTCTACGTCGGCAACCTCGTGTGGATCGCGGTGCGCCTGGTGGCGTCGAGCGTGGCCTTCCTGCTCGTCGCCACCGTGGTCGGCGCCATCCTCTCGCCCTCGGCCGTGCTGGCGGTGCCCGCCGCGGTGCTGTGCGCGGTGTCGGTGGCCGCCCTGCTGAGCGCCTTCTCCGCCACCCAGGAGACCGACCACAGCTTCCCGCTCGTCATGCGCTTCCTCACGCTGCCCATGTTCCTGTTCTCGGCCACCTTCTTCCCCCTCAGCCAGCTCCCCGCCGTGCTGCGGCCGCTCGCCTGGATCTCGCCCCTCTGGCACGGGGTCGAGCTGTGCCGCGACGCCACCACCGGCACGCTCGGCGCCGGCGGATGGGCCACCGTGCTGGCCCACGTCGTCGTGCTGGTCGGCTACACCGCGCTCGGGTTCCTGTGGGGCTCGCGTGCGTTCACCCGGCGGTTGGCGACGTGACCACCATCGCCCGACGCCCCGACGAGCCACCGGATCAGCTCGAGGCCATCCCCGCCCGCCCCTGGTGGACGCGACTGCTGCCCGGCGCCTCGATGGCACCGCCGGTGCGGCTGCTCGAGCGCAACATCATCGCCTGGCGGGGCATGTGGCTGATCTTCCTGTCGGTGCTGCTCGAGCCGATCTTCTTCCTGTTCTCCATCGGCATCGGTGTGGGCGCCCTCGTCGGCGACGTCACCCTGGCCAACGGCGAGGTCGTCTCCTACCGCTCGTTCGTGGCCGCCGGCCTGCTCGCCACGTCGGCGATGATGGGCCCGGTCTTCGACTCGACGTTCAACTTCTTCGTGAAGCTCAAGTACTTCCACCTCTACCAGGCCACCCTCGCCACCCCGATGCGACCCACCGACGTCGTGCGGGGCGAGATGCTGTGGTCGCTGCTGCGCGCCGCGGCCTACGCCACCGCGTTCCTGATCACCATGGCGATCATGGGCCTGACCGAGTCGTGGTGGGCCGTGCTGTGCGCGCCGGTGGCGGTGCTCATCGGGTACGCCTTCGCCGGGGCCGGCCTCGGGGCCACCACCTACATGCGGTCGTTCATCGACTTCGACATGGTGAACCTGGCCATCATCCCCATGTTCCTGTTCTCGGGGACGTTCTTCCCGCTCAGCCGCTACCCCCAGGGGCTGCAGTGGGTCATCCAGTGCACGCCGCTCTACCAGGGCGTCGCCCTCGAGCGGTCCCTCGTGTTCGGCGACGTGGGCCCTGGGCTGCTCGTGCACGTGGCCTACCTGCTGGTCATGGGCTCGGTCGGGTTGAAGGTCGCCGGCCGCCGCCTCGGCACCCTCCTGCTCCCCTGACCCCCACCACCAACCCCACCGCTTTCGAACTTGCGTAGATAACCCGGCTGACAGCCGGGTTATCTACGCAAGTTCGGGTGGTCGTGCCGTGCGCGACACTCGGTGGGTGGGGCACGACGACATCGAGATCAGCGGCAGCCGGGAGGCCGAGGTCGGCGGTCTCGCGCTCCGGCGCTCGCTGCCGCAGCGCGCCCGGCGCACGATCGGGGCCTGGTGCTTCGCGGACCACTACGGCCCGGTGGTCATGACCGACGACCGCTCGATGTCGATCGGTCCGCACCCCCACATCGGCCTGCACACGGTGACCTGGCTGTTCGCCGGCGAGATGCTGCACACCGACAGCCTCGGCTCCGAGCAGCTCATCCGGCCCGGCCAGCTCAACCTGATGACCGCCGGTCGGGGCATCGCCCACGCCGAGGAGACGCCGACGACCTACCGCGACGTGACCCACGGCCTGCAGCTGTGGGTGGCGCAACCCGAGGTCACGCGACACGGCGACCCGGCCTTCGAGCACCACCCCGAGCTCCCTGAGGTGTCGGTCGGGGCGGCGGTCGTCCGGGTGCTGGTCGGCTCGCTGGGTGAGGCCCGTTCCCCCGCCCGAGCGGATACGCCGCTGCTGGGCCTCGATGTGGAGCTGGCGCCGGGCGGAGCCACGATCCCCGTCGATCCCACCCACGAGCACGGCGTGATCGTGGCGAGCGGCGAGGTACGCGTGGACGGGCGGGCCGTGCCGACGGACTCCGTCGCCTACCTCCCCGTCGGCCGCCACGAGGTCGCGCTCGAGTCCGACGCTTCGGCCCGGCTCATGCTGCTCGGCGGCCGGCCCCTCGGCGAGACGGTCGTCATGTGGTGGAACTTCGTGGCCCGCACCCACGGCGAGATCGTGCAGGCGGCCGACGACTGGAACGCCGAGGCCGACGGCGACGGGCCAGGCCGCTTCGGTCGTCCGGTCGCGTCCCACCTCGATCGCATCCCCGCCCCCAGCACCCCCTGGTCTCCCTGATCACCCGAACTTGCGTAGATAATCCGGCCCACCGCCGGATTATCTACGCAAGTTCGGGGGGGGTCGTGAGGAAGGCCGACGGGTCGCGCTCGAAGGCGGCGAGGCAGCCGGGGGCGCAGAACCAGTAGCCGACGCCGTCGTGGTCGAGGTGGTAGCTCGATTCCTCGACCAGCACGGTCATCCCGCACACCGGATCGACGGCCTCGAGCCGCTCGGCGGGCGCGGTCGGCGTGGTGACGAGCTCACCCGTCGCCCGGCGGGCGACCAGTTCGGCCAGCACGGCCACCGCGATGTCAGCGTTGGCCACCGGGCCGAGGTCGAGCCCGGCGGGGGCGTGCACCCGGGCCAGCTCGGTCTCGGCGACGCCGCGATCTCGCAGCAGGGCCAACGTCGCGGTGGCCCGCTTCTCGGCCGCGACGAGGCCGACGTAGCCGGCGTCGGTGGCCAGCGCGGCCTCGAGGGCGAGGTCGTCGTAGGCCCCCTGGGTGGCCACGACCACGGCCGAGCCGGCGTCGATGCCCAGCCCGGACAGGTCGAGCGTCGTCCGCACCAGGTCCGGGTGCGGATGGTCGTCGGGGCGGCCGCCCTGGTCGATCACCGTGACGCTCCAGTCGAGGTCGACCGCCAGCCTGCTCAGCGCGAACACCGCGGGCGAACGACCGATCACCACGACCTGCGGCGCAGGCAGGATCGGCTCGAGGTAGATCTCGAGCGCGCCCTCGCTCTCGCAGGCCATCGGCACCTTCACGATGCCTTCGCCCGGCTGGCGGTCGAGGTCGTCGGGCTGGCCGAGGAACAGCAGGCGGGCCTGGCCGTCGCCGATGGCGGCCACGGCCTCGCGGCGCACCGTCGGCTGGGCGCACGCGCCGCCGAGCCACCCGTCGATCGAGCCGTCGCTGCGGATGATCGCCTTCGAGCCGACGTGGCCCGACGACGGCGCCCGCCGCCACACCACCGTCGCCAGGGCGAACGGCTCGCGGCGCGCCGCCAGCTCGACGGCCCGGGCGAGGACGTCGGCGTCCATCGGCTCGACCGGCCCTCAGGCCTGGGCGTCGCGGATGGCCGTCCACACCCGGTCGGGCAGCACCGGCATGTCGATGTTGCGCACGCCGAGGTGGGCCAGCGCATCGACGACGGCGTTGACGTAGGCCGCCGGCGACCCGACCGTGGCCGACTCCCCCACGCCCTTGGCCCCGATCGGGTGGTGCGGCGACGGCACCGCGGTCGACAGCAGCTCGAAGCGCGGCGTCTCCCACGCGGTGGGGATCAGGTAGTCCATGAAGTTCGAGCCGATGCAGTTGCCGTCCTCGTCGAAGGTGATCCACTGCATCGACGACATGGCGAAGCCCTCGGTGAGCCCGCCTTGGATCTGCCCCTCCACGATCATCGGGTTGATCCGCACCCCGCAGTCGTCGAGCGCGACCATCCGCTGCACCTTCCAGACGCCGGTGTCGGCGTCGACCTCGACGACCACGACGTAGCTGCCGTAGGGGTAGGTGAGGTTGGGCGGGTCGTAGTAGTGCACGCCCTCGAGCCCGTACTCCATGCCGTCGGGCAGGTTCGTGTAGGCCGCGAGGGCGACGTCCTGGATGGTGACCGACCGGTCGGGCGTGCCCCGCACGAACAGCTGCCCGTTGTCGAGCTCGATGTCGTCCTCGGCCGCCTCGAGCAGGTGGGCGGCGATCTTCTTCGCCTTGGTCGGCGAGCTGCCGCGACACCATGGCCGTGGCCGCACCCCCGACCGGGGTCGACCGCGACGCGTAGGTCCCGAGCCCGTAGGGGGTGTTGTCGGTGTCGCCCTCGAGCACCTTGATGTCGGTGACGGGGATGCCGAGCTCCTGGGCGACGATCTGGGCGAACGTCGTCTCGTGGCCCTGCCCCTGGCTCTTCACGCCGAGCTTGAGGATGGCCTTGCCGGTCGGGTGCACCCGCAGCTCGGCCGAGTCGATCATCTTGAGCCCGGCGATGTCGTAGATCTTCGACGGGCCGGCTCCGACGGCCTCGGTGAAGTGGGCGATGCCGATGCCGATCAGCCGACCGTCGTCGCGTGCCCGCACCTGCTCGGCCCGCAGCTCCTCGTAGCCGACCTCGTCGAGCGCCTTGCGCAGCGCCGTCGGGTAGTCCCCCGAGTCGTAGACGAACCCGGTGGCCGTCTCGTACGGGAACTGCTCGGGCTGGATGAAGTTCTTGAACCGGATGTCGGCCGGGTCGATCCCCAGCTCGTAGGCCGCGTTCTGCACGAGCCGCTCGATCAGGAACGACGCCTCGGTGATGCGGAACGAGCACCGGTAGGCCACGCCGCCCGGCGCCTTGTTGGTGAACGCGCCCTTGCACACCACGTGGGCGGCCGGGAAGTCGTAGCTGCCGGTGACCACGTGGAACAGCCCGGCCTTGAACGGGTCGGCTGGGCGTCGGCGTAGAACGCGCCCTGGTCCGAGAGCATGTCCACCCGCAGGCCGAGGATGCGGCCGTCGTCGCGGAGGGCCAGCTCGCCCTTCATGTGGTAGTCCCGGGCGAAGCCGGTGGAGATCAGGTTCTCGCTGCGGCTCTCGACCCACTTCACCGGCTGCCCGATCAGCAGCGACGCCGCGGTGGCGACGACGTAACCGGGGTAGATCGGCACCTTGTTGCCGAAGCCGCCACCCAGGTCGGGGCTGATGATGCGGATGTCCTGCTCGGGCAGCCCGGCCACCATGGCGAACAGCGTGCGATGGACGTGCGGCGCCTGCGACGTCATCCAGAGCGTCGCCTGCCCGGTGACCGAGTTGACGTCGGCGACGATCCCGCAGGTCTCGAGCGGCGCCGGGTGCGAGCGCGGGTAGTGCGTCTCGAGCGTCACGACCCGGTCGGCCGCGGCGAACGCCGCCTCGGTGAGCGCGGCGTCGCCGGCCTCCCACTCGTAGACCAGGTTGTCGATCTGGCCCTCCTTCTCGTCGCGGATCACCACCGCGCCGTCCTCGAGCGCCTGCTGCGGGCGTGGTGATGGCCGGTAGCTGGTCGTAGTCGACCTCGATCAGCTCGAGCGCGTCGCTCGGCGATGTAGGGATCGGTGGCCACCACCGCGGCGACCTCCTGGCCCTGGAACCGCACCTTGTCGGTGGCCAGCACGGCCTGGGTGTCGCCCGACAGCGTCGGCATCCACGCGAGCCCGTGCTGCGCCATGAGGTCGCCGGTGACCACCGCCACCACACCGTCGAGCGCGGCCGCGGCCGACGTGTCGATGCCCGCGATCCGGGCGTGGGCCACCGGCGAGCGCAGGATCGCCAGGTAGAGCATCCCGGGAAGCACGATGTCGTCGAGGAAGTTGCCCTGCCCCTCGACGAGGCGGGCGTCCTCGTGGCGCCGCACGCTGTGGCCGATCCCGCCGATCTCCGGCGTGGTGGTGGGCTGCTCGACCGTGGTCATGCGACCTCCTCGACGTGGGGCTCAGGCGGGTGGTGGGGTGGTGGCGGCCGCCGCGGTCTGGATCGCCTTGACGATGTTCATGTAGCCGGTGCAGCGGCAGAGGTTCCCGGAGATGGCCCAGCGCACGTCGTCGACCGACGGCTCCGGGTTCTGCTCGATCAGCGCGGCGCCGACGAGCATCATCCCCGGCGTGCAGAACCCGCACTGCAGGCCGTGGTCCTCCTTGAAGGCGGACTGGATCGGGTGCAGCTCGCCGTTGCTCTTGAGCCCCTCGACGGTCGTGATCGACCGTCCGTCGGCCTGCACGGCGAGCATCGTGCACGACTTGATCGGCGTGCCGTCGAGCAGCACGGTGCACGCGCCGCAGCTCGTGGTGTCGCAGCCGATGTGGGTGCCGGTGAGCCCGATGACGCGCCGGATGTGGTCGACGAGGATCACCCTCGGCTCGACGTCGTCGGTGCGGGTCGTGCCGTTGATGGTGACGGTGACATCCATGGGGCTCCCCTTCAGCTCGACCGGGCCTGCTCGACGGCGGTGTGCAGCGCCCGGCGCGTGTAGGTGCGCACGACCTGGCGCTTCCATTCGGCGGTGCCCCGCACGTCGTCGCGAGGGTCGGCGGCCGCCGCGGCCGCTTCGCCGGCGGCGTCGATCAGGTCGTCGCTCGGCACCTGACCGACGAGGATCTGCTCGACCGCGGTCACCTTGGTGTTGACCGGGTTCACCGATGTCAGGGCCACGCCGGCCCGGCTGACGGCCCCGTCGTCGTCGAGCGACAGCTGTGCCGCGACCGCGACGGTGGCGTAGTCGCCGATCTTGCGCTCGAGCTTGAGGTAGGCGCCGCCGGAGTGCTCGGCCGGCACGTCGATGCGCACCTCGGTGACCATCTCGTCGTCGGCCAGCGCGTTGGTGAACATGCCCTGCACGAAGTCCTCGATGGGGATCACCCGCTCCCCCGACGGCCCCTGCACGACCACGTCGGCCCCGACCGCGAGCAGCACCGAGTTCCAGTCACCCTCGGGGTCGCAGTGCGCGACCGAACCGCACATGGTGCCGAGGTTGCGCACCAGCGGGTCGGCGATCCACGGGGCGGCCGAGGCGACGGCGCCGGTCGTGAGATCGGACGCGGCCACCTGGGCGTGGCGCACCAGCGCGCCGACCCGCAGGTGGCCGTTCACCCGCTCGATGGTGTCGAGCCCGGGCAATCGGTTGATGTCGATCAGCGTGGCCGGGTTGGCCAGGCGGATCTTCATCATCGGCAGCAGGCTCTGACCACCGGCGAGGAAGCGCGCCTCGTCGCCGGCCTCGGCCTTGGCCGCGAGCGCCTCCTCGAGCGAGGTGGCCACGACGTAGTCGAACGTGGACGGGAACATGGAATCCCCCTCTCCGCCCATTGGTGCAGCGTCGACGGGGCGAGGGTACCTCAGGTCGCCCGAGCCCGTCCGGGCGGCTCCGTTGCACGCGCTCCGGGTTCGGGCGACTGCGGCTCGAACCCGAAGGCGCGGCACACGGCGAGGTAGTCGTCCCAGGTGTCGACATCGAGCGGGCACGGCTCGTCGATCGTGATCCGGTCGACCCGCGACTCGGGCTCACGGTCGACGATCTTCCACACCGCCTTGTCGCCGTGCAGCGCTCGCAGCGCGTCGAACGCGGCGGCCGAGAAGACCAGCGGATGCCCGAGACGATCGGTGTAGCGCGTCACCGCCGCCCAGGTCGGGTGGTCGCGCCAGCGAGCCAGCACCTCGTCGATCAGGGCCGCGGTCACGCCGGGCATGTCGCCCAGCAGCATCGCCACCGCGTCGGCGTCGCCCGCGGCGTCGAGCCCGGCCAGCAACGACGAGGCGCATCCCGACCCGTAGCCATCGTTGCGCACCACCTCGGCCCGGTCGGTGGCCAGGCTCGCCTCGGCCTCGGCGGCCGCCCCGCCGAGCACGACCACGACGCGGTCGAGCGACGATCGCCCGGCCTGGTCGACCACGTGGCCCAGCAGGGTCGACGGGCCGAAGGCCAGCGTCTGCTTGGGCCGCCCCAACCGGGTCGACGACCCGGCGCCCAGCACGATGCCCACGATCCCCGACACGACCCGAGCCTACGACCGGATCGGGACCCCGATCTGTCCGGATTCCTGCCCAGCTCCCAGGGTTCTCACAAGTTTCGGGTGGACGCTTCCCGGGAGTCCGCAACCTCGGGACTCCTGAAAGGAGGTGACGAAACATGAACAATCATCGAATCCGGATGGCCCTCGGGGGCCTCGCGCTCGCCGGCGCGTTGGTGGGTGGTGGTGCTGCAGTGGCCTTCGCTCAGACGTCGACGACCCCGTCGACCGAGAGCCCGTCCACGACCGCGCCGTCGACCACCGCTCCCTCGAATCCGGCTCCCTCCACGAAGCCGGACCCCGGCAACTGCCCGAACATGGGTGGCAGCTCGGGCTCCAGCTCCGGGACGGGGACCGGGGCGGGCATGCACGCCCGGCAGCCCTCGAGCTCGAACCTGAGCGCCTGAGCCGCCCCTCCACGTAGGTTCGACCGGCCCCCGGAGACGTCCGGGGGCCGGTCGCGCCCGGACGTCTCCGACGTCCCCCTCCGATCGCCGACCCATCCCCCGAGAGGCCGCGCCGATGCACCGCCGTCGCACCATCCGCCGAGCCATGGCCCTGGTCGCCGTGCTCCTGCTCGTGACCGCCGGGTGCGGCGCCGACGCGGGATCACCCACTGCGGTCCCGGCCACCACCGGCTCGCTCGTCGACATCGGGGCCGGGCTCAGCGGACCGAGCGGCCTGCTCGCGACCGTCTACGGCCAGGGCCCGACCAAGGTCTCGACCTTCGCCCTCGACCCGTCGGGTCGGCTGTGGCTCGCCACCTCGGACGCCACCGATGCCGGCAACGACGGCGTCTACCTCGTGCCCGCCGCCGGCTCGACCCCGGTCGAGGTGATCACCGGAGTGCACACCCCCCTGGGCCTGCTCTGGGTGGGAGAGTCGCTCTTCGTCAGCTCGAAGGAGCTCGTCGACGTGTACGCCGGGTTCGACGGCACCAGGTTCGCGGAGCACCACACCGTGCTGACGCTTCCGGCCGGCGTGGGTGAGAGCAACGGCCTGGCCCTCTCGCCCGACGGCCGCATCGTGCTCGGCATCTCGTCGCCGTGCGACAGCTGCACCCCCACGTTGGCCCAGTCGGCCGCCGTCGTGTCCTTCCTCCCCGACGGCTCCGACCTGCGGGTCGTGGCCAGCGGCATCCGGGCCCCGGTCGGGCTCACCTACTTCCCCGGCACCGACGACCTCTTCGTCACCATGAACCAGCGTGACGACCTCGGTGACGCCACTCCCGGTGACTGGCTCTCCGTCGTCGCTCAGGGTCAGGACTGGGGTTTCCCCGACTGCTACGGCCAGGGCGGCGACGCCTGCGCCGGCGCCCCGTCGCCGGTCGCCGAGCTCGACGAGCACGCGGCGGTCAGTGGGGTCGCCATCACGACCGGCCAGCTCGGCGCCGCGATCGGCACCTCGGCGTTCGTCGCCGAGTGGGCCACCGGCACGGTGAAGCGCGTGGCCCTCACCACCGACGGATCGACCTACACCGGCACAGCCAGCACCTTCCTCACCGGCCTGTCGAACCCCGTGCCCCTCATCATGACGACCAGCGGCTCCCTGCTGGTCGGCGACTGGAGCACGGGCACCATCTACGAGATCGCCGGCGTCTCCGCGAGCTGAGGCCCGAGCCGGTGCTGCCCGAACCCGTGCTGCTGGTGTCGACGCGCTCGTGCCCCGACCTCTCGGGAGATCGGGGCACGAGCCGGGACGACGGTGTTGGTGGCGATGCGATGCGTGGATCAGTGCATCCCGGCCTCGACGGAGGTGACGTTGAAGTCGGCGTCGAACTTGACGGTGGCCTTGGTGCCGTCGGCCTTGGTGATGTGGGCCTCGTAGACGTCGCCGTCGGCGTCGGTCTCGGCCCGGTCGATGGTGGCGCCGGGCTGGTTCGCCTCGACCGCGGCGGTGACCTTGGCGAGGTCGTCACCGGTCAGCAGGGCCTCGGTCTTGCCGTTGGCCTGGTGGGGGCCCGAGGGGGGCGTGCCCTGTGCGGGAGCGGTACCCGTGGCGGGCGCTGCGGGCGCGGACGCCGCGGGAGCCGTGGTGGTGCTGGTCTGGGCGCTGGCCGGGTTGCCGACCATGGTGGCACCGAGAGCGCCTCCGGCGACGGTGGCGCCGAGGAGGGATGCGGCGATGGCGGTTCGGCGGACGATGTTCATGGTGAATTCCCTTGCTCTGGTTCCGCGTGTTCGGAACACCCACCACCTTGGAGAGGCTCTACAAGCGCACCATTGAGCCCGGGTAAGAGCTTTCCTGCCTTCTCCTGGCAGTTCCCGCTGACCTCCCCGCCGTGGGGCCCCGAGCTTGTTATGACAGTTCTACTGACAGAACATTGCCGAAGCGGTAAGGTCGCCGGCATGGCGCTCGAACCGACGGTCTCCATCCGCTACGGCACCCTCGACAGGGACTACCTGTCCACGCTGGCCACCACTCCCCCCGACGACGACGGCCCCGTGTGGATGCTCAACCTCATGAGCTACCGCGACGTGGCCGACTACGGCCCGTACGCCGATGACCGGACCGCGGACATCCCAGCGTCGCCCATCTCCGGCCGCGAGGCCGACGACCTCTACGCCCCGTTCGCGCCTCTCGCGGCGGTGGGCGCCGAGATCGTGTTCGTCGCCGACGTCGACAGCCAGTTGCTGGGCGACGAGCCGAGGTGGGACCGCGTCGCCGTGGTCAAGTACCCGACCCGTCGTTCGTTCGTCGAGATGGAGGCCCGGGCCGACTTCCAGGCCAGGCACATCCACAAGGACGCCGGCATGGCCGAGACCATCGTCATCGGGTGCCGGCCCATCTCCACACCGGTCATCCCCGACGACGCGCCCGACTGGGCCGACGTGCCGCACCCGCCCACCGACGACGACCCCTACGTCGTCGTGCTGCACGTGATCCGGTTCCACGAGGACCAGATCGACCACATGACGAGCTACCAGGACGAGGCCGGCACGGTAGCCGTGCCCCACGGGGTGCGGCTGGCCGGCTGGTTCGGGGCCGAGGGCACGATCATCGGCGACGGTCGGTCGTGGAACCAGGCTCGGTTCAACGCCTTCCCGAGCAGGGCCGCCTTCATGGACGTGGTCTTCGATCCCGGGCGGCTGCAGGCTCAGGCCGAGCACCGCGAGACCGCCATCGCCGACACCTACACCCTGATCCTGCGCCCGTTCATCGACCGCCTCCGCGAGTCGATCGACGAGGCCTGAGCCCCAGCTGCCAGCGACGATGCCGCCCCGGTCATGGGACGGCGGGCCGCCACATGGTCGTCACGACGCTCCCGTTGGGAGCCCGCAGCTGGTCACGGGCCTGGAAGCCGACGCTCGCGTAGCGCTCGAGGTTCGCCGGGTTGGTCGACTCCAGATACGCGGGCTCACCGGCCGCGTCGATCCGACGGAGCGACTCCCGCAGGAGGGCCATGCCGAAGCCGTGGCCCCGGTGGTCGTCATGGGTGGCCAGCAGGCTCAGGTAGTGGTGGGGCTCGGTCGGTCGGGCGCCGTCCAGCACCGCCAAGGTGTCCATCACCCGAGCGGCGTCGGCCCCGAGCAGCTCGTGGCAGAGACGCTCCAGCTCCGCCTCGCCGGCCTCGTCGAGCTCGACCGAACCCGGGGCGACCCACACGGCGGTCGCCCGGGCGTCGTCGAGCACCCACACCGAACGCCGGGCGATGCCGTTGCGGGCGAAGAACCCCCAGAACTCGGCCCTCGCGTCGGGATCGGGCACCGCCCAGCCCCACACGGGGTCCGAGGCGAACGCGGTCGAAAGGGCCTCGGTGACGCCGCGCCCATCGCGCTCGACCGCCCTGCGTACCTCCATGATTGCCTCCACGTCGACATCGCTCCGGGTGGATCGTCCCTGCTACCCGACGATCTTGGACCATCTCGGCGGACCTTGCCCGGGGTCGGCCATGGGAGACTCGCGACCGTGTCCGTCTCCGCTGCGATCACCCCGGCCGTCGAGCTGACCGACGAGTTCTGGGCGCCGCGCCAACGGCAGTTGCGTGACCACACGCTGCCCGTCCTCCTCGAAAGACTCGACCAGCACGGTGTGCTCGACGCCTTCCGACGTCTCGCACCGGACGGACCGAAGGTCGATCGCACGGGGCTGTGGTTCACCGACTCGGACCTCTACAAGTGGATGGAGGCCGCGGCATGGGCACACCGCCTCGACCTGCTCGACCCGGTGATCGAGCTGGTCGGCTTCGCGGCCCGCCCCGACGGCTACCTCCACACCTTCTTCGACGTCGGCGCCGGCTCACCGGCCCGCTACCGAGATCTGACCACCAGCCACGAGTGGTACTGCGGCGGCCATCTGACCGAGGCGGCGCTCGCCCACCACTCCATGACCGGCGACACGCGGCTGCTCGACCTCGCCGGGCGGTGGGCCGATCACCTCTGCCAGGCCTTCGGCCCCGGCCGGGACGAACGGATCGACGGGCATCCGGAAGCCGAGCTCGCGCTGGCCCGCCTCGCCGTCCGAACCGGACAGGAGCGCTACCTCACCCAGGCCCGATGGATCGTGGAGCAGCTGCTGTCCGACTCGGACCTGTCGATCGACACGGTCGACCTGGCCGGCCACGCGGTGAAGGTCCTGTACCTCTCGACCGCCATCGCCGAGGTGGCCCTGGCCACGGGAGACCCCCGTTGGGTCGCCGCCACCCAGCGGCTCTTCGCCACCCTCGTCGACGAGCGTTCCTATCCCACGGGGGCCGTCGGCGGCCGCTGGCTCGACGAGTCGGTGGGCAAGCCCTACGAGCTGCCCGACGCCATGTCCTACGCGGAGAGCTGCGCGGCCGTCGCCGCCGTCCGCTTCTGCCAGCGGGTGTGGCACCTCACCGCCGATCCCCGCGCCCTCGATCAGATCGAACTGCTGCTCTACAACGCCGTCGCCTGCGGCACCGGCGCCGACGGCGAGTCGTGGTTCTACTCCCAACCCCACGCGGTGGCGGAGGTGGACCGGGAGTCGAACCCATGGGCCCTCCCGTTCGACTACGGCCAGCAGATGCTGCTGTCGTGGTTCCCCGCCCGCCGCCACCGCTGGTACGACGTGACCTGCTGTCCGCCCAACCTGGCCCGGATGTTCGCCTCGGTCCAGCACCACGTCGCCGACATCGACGGGGACGGCGACCTGCGGATCCACCTCCCGCTGGCCTGTCGCGTCGCGGGCGGCGGTTGGGACGTGGCGGTGGAGAGCGCCTATCCCGACGACGGCAAGGTCGCGGTGGTCGTACACGCGAGCCCTCCGGGCGGAAGCGTCAGGCTCCGGATGCCCGGCTGGTCGGGCGGCCAGGGCCACGTCGAGCTCGCCGGCGGCCGGGCCGAGCTCCCGATCGAGCCCCAGTGGTGGGAGACGGATCGCCGCGTCGACGGCACGGCGAACACGGTGTTCCTCCGGCGAGGTCCGATCGTCCACTGCGTCGAAGGCCTCGACGTCCCCGACATCGACCTGCGCGACCTCGTCGTCGATCCGTCGCAGCCACCGGCGGCGGCGTTCGGCGAGCTGACCGCCCCCGATCACACGCTGCACCGTCCGGCCCGCCGGCCGCCATCGGTCCGACCCGTGCCTGGCGTCCCGACGGTCCCGTATCACGCCTGGGCCAACCGTGGGCCGACGACGATGCGGATCCGCTTTCCCCGGGGGTGAGCCGTCGTCGACCGTCAGGGCGCGTTGCCGTGATGGACCCAGCCGATGAGATCCTCGTCGGCGAGCTCGTCCAGACGGCGGCGGTAGCGGATCGCGTCGGCATCATCGAGGATCTCGGACCACTGACCGGAGGCGCCACGGTGGAAGAACTGCTCGCTGTCCCGCCAGAGCTCCTCGGTGACGTTGGGTGCGAGGCGGTCGGCCTGCTCCCGCATGCGCTCGAACGTGGCCGCTTCCACCAGCCCGGGCCAGCGGTCCTCTGGAGGTGGTGCATCGTGAGCCACAGCGTGCAGGCCGCCTCGGTGGGCGGTGTCGGATCGTCGACCCAGGCGAAGAAGCGCTCGCGGGGGTCGTCCGGCGCCGGCGGCCGCGGCGAGCCCGAGGCCGCTGGTGAGCTGTCGCCCAGAGCAGCGGCACGGGCGCGCGCCATGGCGGCACGGTCCTGGGGGGCCACCTGACCCAGCCTCGATATGATCGGCCAGCTCGCCGAGGTGGTCACCGAGGGAGGGCGGTCATGAGCTACCAGCCGGATACCACGGTGCCGACCCGCCCCGGCAGACCGTTCCCACTGGGAGCCACCCTCGCCGACGGCGGCACCAACTTCGCGGTCGCCTCGAGCTCGGCCGAGGGGATGCTGCTGTGCCTGTTCGACGAGGCGGGCACCGAGACCCTGGTCTCGTTCGACGAGTACGACGCCGGCGTGTGGCACGTCTTCCTGCCCGGCGTCGGCCCGGGGCAGCACTACGGCCTGCGAGCCATCGGGCCATGGGATCCTCCCCGGGGCCTGCGGACCAACCCGGCCAAGTTGCTCCTCGACCCCTACGCGTCGGCCGTGACCGGCTCGGTGACCTACGGGCCCCACCTGCTGGGCCACGACGTCGCCGATCCCGGCCGCCCGAGCGCCCTCGACTCGGCCGGGCACGTGCCCCGGAGCCTGGTGGTCGACCCGGCATTCGACTGGGCCGGTGACACCTCGCCCTCCCACGGAATGGCGGACTCGGTGATCTACGAGGTCCACGTCAAGGGCTTCACCATGAACCACCCGGCGGTGCCCGACGCCCAGCGCGGCACCTACGCCGGCCTGGCCCACGAGGCCGCCATCGACCACCTGGTGGGTCTCGGGGTGACGGCCGTCGAGCTCCTGCCCGTGCACCACAACGTGCCCGAGGGGTTCCTCGTCGAACGGGGACTCACGAACTACTGGGGATACAACACCATCGGCTACTTCGCCCCCCACGGGGGCTACTCGGCCGCCGTCCGAGCGGGTCGGCCCGGCGGGCAGGTGGCCGAGTTCAAGTCCATGGTGGCGGCACTGCATGCCGCCGGCCTCGAGGTGATCCTCGACGTCGTCTACAACCACACGGCCGAAGCGGGACCTGACGGCCCGACGCTCTGCTTCCGTGGTCTCGACAACCCGGCCTACTACCGACTCGATCCGAACGATCGGAGTCGGTACATCGACACGACCGGTTGTGGGAACTCGCTCAACGCCGGGGATCCCCAGTGCCTGCAGCTGATCATGGACTCGCTGCGCCACTGGGTGATCGAGATGCACGTCGACGGGTTCCGATTCGATCTCGCTCCGACCCTCGCCCGTCAGGAGGGAGCCTTCGATCCCCGCTCCGCCTTCTTCGATCTGGTCTCGCAGGATCCGGTCGTCTCACGGGTGAAGCTCATCTCCGAGCCCTGGGACGTCGGCCAGGGCGACAGCTACGACGTCGGGCGGTTCCCAGCGTTGTGGAAGGAGTGGAACGGGCGCTACCGCGACACCATGCGCGACTTCTGGCGTCGCCAGGACGGCCTCGTGGGCCAGTTCGCCACGCGGTTCGCCGGTTCCGCCGACGTGTTCGGCGAGTCCAGGCGCCGCCCGACCGCATCGGTCAACTTCATCACCGTGCACGACGGGTTCACCCTCCGCGATCTCGTGTCGTACGACCACAAGCACAACGAGGCGAACGGCGAGTCGAACCGCGACGGCACCGATGACAACCGGTCCTGGAACTGCGGAGCGGAGGGCCCGACCGACGATCCCACCATCGTCGCCCTGCGGGCCCGGCAGTCGCGAGCGCTGCTCGCGACCTTGTTCCTCTCGTTCGGCGTGCCCATGTTGCTCGGGGGCGACGAGATCGGCCGCACGCAGGGCGGCAACAACAACGCCTACTGCCAGGACGACGAGACCACGTGGTTCGACTGGGCGCACACCGACGACGACCTGCTCGCGTTCACCCGCTCGCTCATCGAGCTGCGCCGCCGGCATCCCGTGCTCCGCCGCCGCCGCTACCTCGTCGGCGCCGAGGCCAGAGAGCTCGAGTGGTTCACCCCGAGCGGCACACCCATGGGAGACGAGCAGTGGGCGGACCGGCAGGCTCGGGCCCTCGCCATCCACCTCGACGGCGCCGACGACCCCGACCGGGCCGACGACGGATCGCTGCTCGTCGACGACGATCTGCTGATCTTCGTGAACGGCTGGTGGGAGCCGTTGTCGTTCACCGTGCCGACCGTCGGAGCCGTGACGACCTGGACCGAGGAGCTCGACAGCCACGACCTGTCGACCGCGCCCTCCGGCCGCGGTCACCGGGCTGGAGAGGCGATCGTGCTGGGGCCCCAGTCGGTCGTCGTGCTGCGGGGACCGCGCTCGTAGAGCGTCAGGTCGACCCCGCGACCTCGGACGCTGACGAAGCCTCGGGTTCGTCAGGCATGTGCATGGGGAGCTTCCGCGTGAACCACAACGAACCGATCGCCGCGATGGCTACACCGAGCAGGGCGACCCGGAGCGCCTCCACCTCGGCGTCGCCGTAGTGGCCGGCCACGGCCGTGGCCTCGTCGGGCGGGAGGCCCGAGTCGAGCGCGACCTGCTCGACCTGGTCGACGCTGGCGATGTCGACCCCGTCCTGGGTGGCGGCCTCGACCTGCTGCTTGGTCGAGTCGGGCAGGTTCGGATCGTTCGAGACCTTCGTGTTGAAGCCGCTGGCCAGCCCGGCCAGCAGGATGGCGCCGATCAGCGCGGTGCCCAGTGATGCGCCGAGGTTCTGGAAGGTGCCCTGGAGACCCCCGGCCTCGCTGGACTGCGACGGTGGCACGGACGACATGATCACGTTGCCGAGCTGTGACGCGAGGAACCCCGCTCCCGCGCCGATGAAGAGGAGGGCCAGCTTGAACGCCGGTTCGTTGAGCTGGACGTCGGCGGTCGCCGCCATCACGACGGCCCCGACGCCGATCGCGCCCAGCCCGACCATGGCCACCACCCTGGGCGATCGTCTCGCCGCGGCCTTGGGGCCGAGGACCGCCGCGATCAGCATCGCGACCGAGAGCGGCAGGAGCCGCTTCCCGGTCTCGAACGCGTCGTACCCGAGCACGATCTGCAGGTACACGGGGACGACGAAGAACGTCCCCATGAGGCAGAGCTGCTGGCCCATCAGCGTGGTGAGCCCGGCACGGAGGCGCTCGATCCGCAGCATGGTGACGTCGAGCAGCTGATCGAGTCCGTGGCTGCGCCGCCGCCGCTCCCACCAGCCGAACGCGGCCAGGGCGACGATGCCGGCGACGATGAGCCAGAAGCTCATGGAGATCCCCAGGGGCGTGATCTCGTTGCCGTTGACCGTCATGGCGCCCTTCGGCTTCACGATCCCCCACGTGCTGCTCTGCAGGATCCCGAGCACGATCATCCCGAGCCCGACAGCGGACAGCGCGACGCCGACTCCGTCGAGGTGGGGCCGGTGGTCGGCGCTCGGCGCAGGTCCGACCTGCTTGCGGAGCAGCACGACGACGACCACCACCACGACCTCGCCGACGAACACGTAGCGCCAGGTGAAGTTCGTCGTGACCCAACCACCGATGAGCGGTCCCAGGGCGACCCCGATGGCCGCCGCCGCCCCGATGATGGAGTACGCGAGGGCGCGGGCCCTGCCCTCGTAGTTCGCGGCGGTGAGGGCGGCGATCGCCGGGACGACGAGCACGGCACCGAGCCCCTCCACCAGGGACCAGCCGAACAGGAGCATCGCGAGGTTCTGGCTGAACGCGGTGATCAGCGAACCGGCTCCGTAGACCGCCAGCCCGAGCGCGAAGGCCTTGTTCCGGCCCCAGATGTCGCCGAGCTTCGCCCCCAGCAGCATGAAGGCGGCCATCACGAGGGTGTACATCGTGATGGCGGTCTGGACGCCCTGAACGGTCGTGTTCAGGTCCGCCACGATCTGGGTGATCGACACGTTCATGACGCTGGAATCCAGCACCATCACGAACTGCGCCGACGCCAGGATGGCGATCGCGGTCCACTTCTTCATCCGTGCGGTCTCCCTGGCCGACCGTGCGGTCGCTCGTGCGGTCGCTCGTGGTCAGCTTGGCACACGCACGTCACGACCACCGACCTCTGCGACCTCCTCGCGTGGTTCAGGCGGGCTCGCGGCGCGGTTCGAAGACGATCACGGGCGTCTCGGTCGACCGCTGGCCGGCATAGCCGTCGAGCTCCGGTTCGACCTCGCCCCAGCGCTTCCACAGCCGGGCACGCTCCTCCCCCGCGACCGCGAAGGCGTGCACGGGTCGTGCAGGTTGGCCCGCCAGGCGAATGACGGCATCCGGGTGCGCCTCGAGGTTGAGCCACCAGGAGGGGTTGCCCTCCTGCCAGCCGTTCATCGCGAGCACGACGAGGTTCGGGCCGTCCTCGATGTAGCCGACGAGGACGCTGCGTTCCCGCCCTGACTTCCGCCCGATGGTCGTGAGGCGCAGCGCTCCCCAGCCGCGCTTGTTCGACGTGGTCCACAGGAAGCGGCCGCCGCTGAGCCGGTAGAGCGCTCGATGCACGCGCCAAGCCACGTGCACGAACCACCGCGGCGGGACTCTCGGGGGTCGGGTCGCCTCAGTGCCCATGGCCGATTCCCTCCGGATTGGCGCTTCGCCCACCCTACGCCGCGCCCTGACGGGAGTCGCAGTGCACCTGCTGGGACTGCTCTCGAACCCTGCCCGCCGGCCCGGGTCAATAGCGCCCGGCCGTCTCCCTGCCACGACGGGACACGGCGTCGATGGTGACCGCGATCAGCAGCACGGCGCCGGTGACCATGAACTTCACCGAGGACTGCACGTTGAGCAGGTCCATGCCGTTGGCGATGGAGCCGATGACGAGGGCGCCGAGCAGGGCCGACCAGGCCGATCCCCGACCGCCGAACAGGCTGGTGCCACCGATGACGGCGGCGGCGATCGAGTTGAGGAGCAGGTCGCTGCCCCCCGACGACTGGTTCACGGCCAGCAAGCGCGAGGCGGCGAGCACGCCGCCGACTGCCGCCATCCCCGAGCAGAGGGCGAACACGCTGACGCGCACCCAGTCGACCGAGATGCCGGCCCGGCGGGCGGCCTCGGCGTTGCCGCCCACGGCGAAGATGTGGCGACCGTAACGGGTCCGGCGGGTGATGACGTCGAAGATCACGACGAAGCCCACGAGCAGCACGGTGGCCAACGGGAGGCCGCGGTCACGGTTGAACATGATCGTCGCCCCGAACACGACGAAGGCGATGGCCACCGTGCGCGCGACCACCACCCGCACCGGCACGAGGGGCACGCCGACGGCGGCGCGGCGCTGGCGGTTGAGCAGCACCGAGCCCAGGTACACCACCATCACCCCGACGGCGATCACCCAGCTGGCGACCGGCCCGAAGAACGTGCTGGTGAGCTTGGTGATGCCCTTGTCGGTGATGTTGACGGTGCCGGTGTTGCCCAACACGTACAGCAGCGCGCCCTGCCAGGCCAGCAGACCGGCCAGGGTCACCACGAACGACGGCACTCGGAGCTTGGTGATCCACATGCCCTGGAACAGCCCGATGGCGATGCCGGCGACGATGGCGGCGGCGATGGACGCCGGGGCCGACCAGCCGTGCTTCACGTTCAGCACGGCCATGATCGCCGCGGTGAGCCCGCTCACGGCGCCGACCGACAGATCGATCTCGCCCAGCAGCAGCACCAGCACGATGCCCACGGAGATGGTGCCCACGGCCGCGATCTGGAGCATGAGGTTGGTGAGGTTCACCGGCGACAGGAAGCGGCTGTTCAGGAGCTGGAAGACGGTCCAGATCACGAAGATGCCGAGCATCACCGGGAGGTTGCCGAGCTCTCCCTGGGCCAGGCGGCGGCGGAAGGCGCGTGCCGCGCCGGCCAGGCCGGGCTGCTCGACGATCAGCCGGCTGTCGGGGGCGAGGGCCTCGGCGTCGGTGACCGCCACCATCTCGGTGCCCTGCCCGGCCGTTGGGGTGCCCACCGCCGGATCGGTCTCGGTCATGACTCACCCCCATCGGTCGGAGCGGTCGGTACCGCGTCGACGGGCAACGGCAGGTCGACCGCGCCCGGCTCGGACATCACCTGTCCGACCTGAGCGGTGTCGAACGCCCCGGTCATGGCGGCCACCACCTGCTCGCCGGAGGAGTCGGCGGCGTGGTAGTTGGCCACCATGCCGCCGAGGCGCATCACGGCGATGCGGTCGGCGACAGCGAACACGTCGATGAGGTTGTGGCTGATCACGATGACGGCCAGGCCCTGCTCGCGCAGGCGACGGATCAGGTTGAGGACCTGCATGGTCTGGGGCACGCCCAGCGCCGCGGTGGGCTCGTCGAGGATCACCAGCTTCGGCTCGCCGATGGTGGCCCGGGCCACCGCCACCGACTGACGCTGGCCGCCCGACAGCGACGCCACGGGGGTTCGGACGTCGGGGATCGTCACCGCCAGCCGGCGCAGCAGGATGGTGGCGTCACGCTCGAGGTTGGGCTCGTCGATGAGCCGGGAGGTCGTGACCGACTCGCGGCCCAGGTACAGGTTGGCGACGACGTCGAGGTTGTCGCACAGCGCCAGGTCCTGGTACACGGTGGAGATCCCCAGCGCGGTGGCCGCCGCCGGGGTCTGGATGTGGCGCTCGACACCGTCGAACCAGAAGCGTCCCGAGTCGGCGTGGAAGATCCCCGAGACCACCTTGATCAGGGTCGACTTGCCGGCGCCGTTGTCGCCGACCAGGGCGACGACCTCGCCCCGGGAGACCTCGAAGTCGCACTCGGTCAGGGCTTGGACCGCACCGAACCGCTTGCTGATGCCCTCCAGCCGAAGCAGTGGCTCCGTTGACATGCGTTCCCCCTACGGTTCGGGGCGGGATCGGTGAGATCCCGCCCCGAACCGGCACGGTAGTGCGGTCGGACCCGGCAGGCGCCGGATCAGCTGATCCCGGCGGCGGTGCAGGCGGCCTTGTAGGCGTCGGTGCAGATCTGCGCCGCCGTCCAGAACCCGTCGGCCACAACCGTGTCCTTCACGTTGTCCTTGGTGACGGGCACCGGGGTGAGGATGACGGAGGGCACATCCTTGGTGCCGTTGTTGACCGAGGAGGTGACCAGGTTCGAGTCCGGCGTCTGGCCAGTGGCCAGGGAGCAGGCGATCGAGGCGGCTGCTTCGGCCTCCGGCTTCACAGCCTTGTAGACCGTCATGTACTGCTCACCGGCGAGGATCCGCTGGATGGCGGCGAGCTCGGCGTCCTGGCCCGTCGTGGGCGGGGTGGGGGTGATCCCGGCGCCCGTCATGGCCGCGATGGCCCCGCCACCGGTGCCGTCGTTGGCGGCGTACACGCCCACGAAGCCGCCCTTGCCGAGGCTGGTGATGGCCTGGTCCATCTCGGACTGGGCCTTGTCGGGGCTCCAGTCGGGCGTGTCGTACTCGGCGCCGACCTTGAGGCCACTCGAGTCGATGACGCTGTGGGCGCCCTTCTTGAACAGGGTGGCGTTGTTGTCCGTCGGCGAGCCGTTGATCATCACGATGGTGCCGTCGGACTTGCCGTCGGCCTTCAGCTTGTCCACGAGGGCCTGGCCCTGGAGCTTGCCCACCTCTTCGTTGTCGAACGAGAGGTAGTACGCGATCTCCGCGTCCTTGATGAGGCGGTCGTAGCTGATCACCGGGACGTTCTGGGCGTTGGCCTTGGTCACGATGGCCGCGGCCGAGGCCGAGTCGACCGGGTCGAGCACGAGGACCTTGGCGCCGTTGGTCAGCGCCGCCTCGGCCTGCGACTGCTGCTTGGCCGCGTCCTGGATGGCGTTGCTGTAGAGCACCTCGCTCCCGGGGCACAGCTCGGCGGCCTTGGCCGTGAACAGCGGCTTGTCCTGCGTCTCGTAGCGGGCGGTCTTGGTCTCCGGCAGGAGCAGGGCGATCTTGCCGCTCTGGCCCGAGCCACTGGTGTCCGACGAGCTCGAGCTCTTGGAACTGCTCCCGCAGGCGGCCCCTGCCAGCGCCACGACGCAGGCGAGCGCGGCCAGGCTCACGAGTCGATGCCGATGGTTTCGGATCATGTTTCCCCCAGATCACGGCCGCAGGACGGCCAGTCGCAACTCGGCGGCGACCTGCCGCACACCGGCATGGTGAGTCAGCTTCCGTGAACAAGAAGTGAATAGTCCCGTCAGGACATGAACGAGTTGTGAACGACGGGCGGCCTCATCCGTCGCGAGCAGGCATCATGACGGCGCCACGAAGCGGTAGCCGGCGCGGGGCTCGGTCACGATCAGCGCCGCACCGTCCGCTCGCTCCAGCTTGGCCCGCAGGCGCCGGACGTAGACCCGCGTGTACTCGGTCTCGGTGGCGTAGCCGGGGCCCCACACCCGACGGAGCAACGTGGCGTGGCTGAGCAGCTTCCCGGGGTTCAGCGCGAACTCGCGGAGCAGGGCGAACTCGGTCGGCGTCAGGCGAATCGCCTGGCCACCGCGGACCACGGACCGAGCGTCGAGATCGATCTCCAGATCGCCGAACACGAGGCGCGGTTCGGACTCGCTGGGCTCGGTCAGCGGGCGGGTGCGTCGCAGGGTCGCCGTGATCCGGGCCAGCAGCTCGTCGACGCCGAAGGGCTTCGTCATGTAGTCGTCGGCGCCGAGGTTCAGCGCCCGCACCTTGTCGCTCTCGCCTCCCCTGGCCGACACGACGATCACGCCGATCGAGTACCGCTCGCGGATGGCGCGGCAGAGCTCGAAGCCGTCGGTGGCCGGCAGCATCAGATCGAGCAGCGCGATGTCCGGCCGCTCCTCCTCCACCAGGCGCAACGCGTCGGACCCGTCCAACGACACCACCACCGAGTACCCCCGGATGGTCAGGTTGGAGCGGATGAGGTCGACGATGTTGCGGTCGTCCTCGACCAGCAGGACACACGTGGCGTCAGCCATCGCCGACCGCCAGCGCGTCCTGGTGCTCATCGGCCTCCTCGGACTCATCGGGCCCGCCGGGCTCGATCGGCAACGTCATCAACATGGTGGTGCCCGTGGCCGACGGCTCGATCACCAGCGTTCCGCCGTGCGCCTGGGCGATCCCGCGCGAGATGGCCAGGCCGAGGCCCTCTCCCGAGGCGGTGGTGGTGCCCCGCACCTGTGCCTGGAAGACCAGTTCGGCCAACTCGGCCGGGATGCCCGGCCCGTCGTCGCTCACCCGGATCTCGACCAGCCCACCGTCCAGCCGTCCGGCCGAGCCGGGGACCGGAGCCCGCGACGCGCGCACGCGCGTGCCCACCAGGCCGTCGCCGTGCCGGCTGGCGTTCTCCAACAGGTTCACGAAGACCTGCTCGAGCCGATCGTGGTCACCCCAGATCGTGGCGACATCGTCGTCGACCTCGGTCTTCACGCTGTCGGAGCCACCGGGCACGCAGGCCGCGGCCGCCTCGATGACCAGGGCCAGGTCGCACCAGTCGTTCTGCAGCCGCAGCACCCCCGTGTCGAGGGCCGAGAAGTCGAGTAGGTCGCCCACCAGCCGTCCCATCCGGGCCGACTCGGTGGCGATGAGATCGAGGAAGCGGTGCTGGGCCGGTTCGTCCCAGGTCACGTCCGGCTGGTTGAGGCTCGACGCGTACCCCCGGATCGCGGTCAGCGGGGTGCGCAGCTCGTGGCTGATGCGCGACAGGAACGCCCGTTGGTGCGCCTGCGAACGACGCAGGGCCTGGGCTTCCTGGTTGACCTCCTCGAGCGCCTCACGCTCGATGGCCAGGCGAACCGACCGGGCGGCGTCGTCGAGCAGGTCGAGCGAGTCGCTGCTGATGTCGACGGGCGCGTTCCAGCGAGCCGCCAGCACGGCCCGTCCCTCGGGGACGGTGAAGGGGGCGGCGACGACGTCCGGCCCGACGGGGCGGGCACGGTCGAGGCGGGCGGGTCCCGACAGCACGACCTCGGCGGCCGTCAACAGCGTCCCCGCCGCGTTCGGCTGGTCGGCGGGAGGGGCGCCCAGGGCCACCTCGGCCCGGCATTCGATGGCGCCGTCGAGGTGCACGAACAGGGCCACCGCGTTGGCTCCGAGTCCCCGCCCCAACGCCAGGAGGGCGATCCTCAGGCCTCCCCGCACCTGCTCCGGACCGGCCAGCGTCTCGAGCACGCCCCGCAGGGCCTCGAGGCTGTGGTTGCGGCGTCGCACCTCGTCCAACAGCCGCTCGCGCTCGATCGCGGCTGCGGCGTGGCCGGCATAGAGCGAGACCAGCTCCAGCTGCTCGGTCTGCAGGCGGCCCTGCGACGGCGACCATCCCGACACGACGCCAAGCACCCCCTCGGTGCCCAGCACCGGCACCGCCCACGCCGACGTCACCCCGGCCTCGCGCGACGCCTCGGCCAACCCCCCGACGGCCGACCGCACCCGCAGGTCATCCACGATGACGGGGCGGCCCAGCGCACCGGCCTCGCCCACCGGGCCACCTGCGGGTCCGAGCGGCAGGCGTTCGGTGACCGCCAGGATGGGTTCGGGCAGGCTGACCGCGGCGCGGCGCACCAGGCCCAGCGAGCCGCGTTCGTCGACGGGCTCGACCAGGTGCACGCAGACGTGGGCCTGACCGAGCGCGTTGGCGATGGCGGCCACGATGAGCGGCAGCGACGCCGACGGCTCGACCTCCGAGAGCTGGTCCACGAGGCTGCGGAGCCGGTGCAGCTGCTTGCGGGCGGTCGAGTCGGTCTCGATGCCGGCCATGAGATCGACCACGTCGTCGGGATGGACCTCGAGCGGGGACACATCGGCCACCAGCCGCCCGTGGCGCATCACCACGATGCGGTCGGCCAGCTCGAACACCTGGTCCATGCGGTGCGACACCAGCACCATGGCGATCCCGGAGGAACGGAGGCGGCGCAGCAGGAGGTTCACCCGGCGCGTCTCGGCCACCCCCAGCGCGGCGGTCGGCTCGTCGAGCAGCAGCACCCGAGGTCGGGTCACGAAGGCCCGGGCGATGGCGATCATCTGGCGCTGGCCACCGGACAGAAGCCCCACGGGCCGGGTCAGGTCGGGCACATCGATGGCCAGATCCGCCAGCTGTCGGCGCGCATCGGCATACATGTCCGCATCGGAGAGCAGAGGCGTGCCCCACTCCTGGCCCAGGAAGAGGTTGGCGACCGCGTCGAGGTTGTCGCACAACGCCAGGTTCTGCCACACCACCGAGATGCCGGGGACCTGCCCGCCGTCGGACACGGCTCCCACGGCCCGCCCCTCGAACCGCACCTCCCCGGCCTCCGGCACCAGCGCGCCGGCCAGGCAGCGGATGAGGGTCGACTTGCCCGCACCGTTCTCCCCGACGAGCGCGACCAGCTCGCCCGGCTTCAGGTGGAAGTCGAGGTCACGCAGCACCGTGAGGTCGCCGAAGCGGCACGAGAGCCCGTGCGCCACCAGCATCGATGCCGGCTCGGCGGTCGCGGCAGTCCCGGACAGTGCCGAGCCCCCCGGTCGTCCCATGGCCCCAGTGTGGCCCCTCCCCCGATCCCGTGGGGCTTGCTTCGCGTGCGTCCTCGCACCGAGCGCCGTTGGTCACCTTCTCGCGGTGATGCTCTCAAACCCGGTCGTGACGCTTCACCTGTTCGCCGCGCTGGAACGAGGCGATGTAGTCACCTGCGGGATGTCCCGATCGATCGATCGCGGCGAGGAAGGTGGACCGGTCATAGGCGACCCGGCGAGGCTCGAGGCGATGGGCGTGTCGATCGGCGTAGACGATCACGTAGCTCGCCGCGGAGGTCGCTCGTGACCGGGTTGCTCAGGCTGCCAGGGTTCACCGCTCGAACCGACCCGACACGACGGTCGGTCGCCTGGTGGGTGTGGCCGGCGAGGACGACGTCGGCATCGGCACCGGCCAGCGCCTCGTGCAACTCGTCGGCGGGTCGGTGGGGAGTGATCCCGTCGCCGTCATCTCGCCCGGGTGACGCATGGACGCCGAGCAGCCGGGTTCCGTCGGGGAGCTCGACTCGCAATTCCAGGGGAAGCGCCTCGAGCCAATCGAGCCAACCCGTTCCCGACAGCGCACCCCGCGTCCACGAGAACGACGCCTCGATCGACCGATGGAGCGGCAGGAGCTCAGGATCGCGGACGACTTCAGCGGCGTGGGGCGGAGGCCGCTCCCCCGTGACCACGTACCGGTCCGTGTTGCCGCGGCTGAACTCGGATCGGGGCAGGCTCGCGAGCAGCGAGAGCGTGCGCGATGGCTCCGGCCCGATCGCGACGAGGTCTCCGAGCACCCACCACCTATCGACGCCGGCCTCCACCCCGTCGGCGATGACCGCTTCCAGCGCCGTCGCGTTCCCGTGCAGATCGGAGATCACGCCGAGCCTCACGCGCAGAGCCTCCCACCTCGACGCGGTGCACCAGGTGGGACTGCTCTCAAACCCCGAGGGTTCTCACCTGCGCAGGCTGACGTGTTGACGGGGAGTCGGTGAACCGGAGCGGACGGAGCAGCGGCGTCCGCCTCCCTCATGCGCGGCGAACCACGTAGATGATCAGCACGATCACGAGAATGATGACCAGTGTGCCAACGCCGATGTACATGGGAATCCCTCCTTTTGGGGGACCCGCCCCCGTCAGGTCACGCTCGTCCGCAGACCGGGTCCGACACCCGAGGCCGGGTGGGAAGTCAGCCGGCTACTTGCGATGCGTCGAGTCCTTGGCCTTGTCGACGATGTCCTCAGCCGTGTCCTTGGCCTTGTCGACCACGTCCTCGACGAAGTCCTTCACGTCCTCGACCTTCTCCTTGGCCTCACCAGCGCGACGATCGGCCTTGCCTTCGGCTTCCAGGTCCTTGTCTCCGACGACCTTCCCGACGACCTCTTTGGCCTGGCCCTTCACCTGATCACCCTTCGCACCCATCGTGCACGCTCCTCGTCTGGGGGACTCGCCAACCGGCCCGGATCGGGCCAGGAGCCCACGTCGCCACCGTGGCGCAGTCTTCTCGGCCCCAACAGAGTCGTTCGTCCTTGATGTGGGGATGGGTGCCTTCGACGGCACGCTGGCCTTCACCAAGCCCACCGAGGAATGCGTAGCGGTGGTGCTCTCCACCCAGTCGCAGGAAGGCTCCGACGCCGGCCACACCCGGGAGATCGGCGTCCTCCGGATCCGCTTCAGCTCCTGAGCCAAGCGGTCAGAGGCGACGAGAACGCCACAGCACAGCGGCGAGCGCCACGCTCACCGACGCAACGACAAGACCGGTGATCCACCCGGCCACATCGTTGGCGCCGAGCACCGCCCCGACCACGGTGCCGATCGCGACCACGCCGATCGTGGCGATCAGTCGCACCAGGACCGACTCGAGCCCGCGCCTACCAGGCCGGGTCGGGAGGAACCCTGTATCCACCGCGCCGGACGTTGGCGACGCGGTGGCCTCCCCCTCGACCGGCGTCGACGCGGGGCGGCTGGTCGCGTTCGCTTCCGGCTCCGGCCCGGCGCCGCCGCCTGGTGTCTGAGGAGACTCCTGATCGGCCACGAGCACAACCTACTCCCACCCCCGATCCCGGCGTTTGAGCTTGCGGGTCGACGCCGCCCTCGGCGATCTCACAACCTGACAACACGGCTGTGCACCTAGTGGGACTGCTTTCAAACCCCAGCTGAACCAGATTCGGATCGAGGATCCGTAAGGCGGAGATGGTGGGAGCGCGCGACGCCAGCGCGATCGTGGGAGCTTTGCGGAGACCAGGAGGACAGCGATGGATCAGCTCGCAAGCGGCTACCAACTGGCGGAGGCGCCGGTGGCGACGTCCCGGGGCGGGGTCGTGTTCGCAGACGTGCTCGGCGGCGGTGTTTTCGAGTGGGACCCGTCGTCGGGCGGAGTGTCGACGGTCGTGCCGAAGCGCCGAGGCGTCGGCGGGATGGCGCGGCACGCGGACGGCGGGCTCGTCCTGTCGGGTCGCGACGTTCTCCACGTGGCACCGGACGGCACGACGCGGACGGTGTACGCACCCGAAATGGACGTCGTCGGGATCAACGACCTCACCGTCGATCCCGACGGCCTGGTCGTCGTCGGGCAGCTGCGGTTCCGGCCGTTCCTCGGCGAGGAGCCGGTGCCTGGGGAGTTCGTGGTGGTGGGCGGTGAGGCCGAGCCGGCCACGGTCCTCGACGACGTGCTCTGGGTCAACGGCTGCCAGTTCTCGCCGGATGGGTCGGTGTTCTACGGCTGCGACGTGCACCGGGGCGTCGTGCTGGCCGCTGACCGCGATGCCGACGGCGGGTACGCCGGTCGTCGGGTCGTCGTCGAGTCGCCGACCGGGGTCGCCGACGGCATGGCGGTCGACGAGACCGGCGCCCTCTGGATCGCCCTCGGACCCTCGGGTTCGGTGGGCCGGTTCGCGCCGGACGGGACCCTCGACCATGAGGTGACCGTCGGCGCAGCGTTCGTGTCGAGCCTCTGCTTCGGCGGCACGGACGGCCGGGACCTGTTCGTGACGACGATCGGCCAGGGCGACGAACCGGGCGCGCTCTTCCACGGTCGGGCGCCCGTGGCCGGTGCGCCGATCACGCCGGCGGTCGTCTGAGTCGTCGCAGTGGCGCGGCGTTCTTCCGGCGCCCGGAGTCGACCGGGGACGCTCGAAGGCCGTGCGGCGCTTGAGCCGCGCGGAGACGGGTCTAGGGCAGGAACGCCGAGCCCTGGCCCTGCTCCCGTCGCTCGCCCCACCAAAGGGCGACGAGCACGGCAGCCATGAGGTCATCGTGGGCGCCGACACCGCCGAAGGTGCAAGCGCCTGAGGTGCCCGTCGTGTACTCGTAGGCGGCAAGCTCGGCGAGGAGGTCGTTAGCGAGCGGCACGTCACGATGGCCCCGAACCCGGCCGTCCGTCAGCGCAACCTCCACTGCAACCACGAGCCGCGATTTCGAGACTCTCCAGAGGACCACCTCGGTCATCTACGCCCACCTTCTGCCCGACGACGGAAGGACCACGGCCGCCGCCGTGCAAGCGCTTTATCGACCCACTGAGGCTTGTTAGCAGAGGTGTTTGCAGTCGGCCCTGCCGGCCCTCACCGGATCCCCGCGATCCCAAGTGCACCAGGTGGGAATCGAACCCACACGCCCTTTCGGGCACAAGGACCTAAACCTTGCGCGTCTGCCTGGTTCCGCCACTGGTGCGTGACGGTCGAACGGTAGCGCTCGGGTCACCGGCGGGGGTCACCTGGCCTGCCCGATCGGCCGCGTCCCGATGTCGCCGGCCTGGGACGAATGGTGCTGGTCGCCCCGTTGCACGTGCATGCGGGCATGGGCGACGGCGGCGTCGAGATCGGTGAAGAGATGACGCTCACTGGCCAGGCGATCGAGCGCGCCGACCGCTCGGAGGATGCGCTCGTGCTCCGGCCGCGGACCCTTGAGGAGCACGGTGATGCGACGGCCCTCGAGCTCCTTCACGATCTCCCCCAGTGCCTGTGCCCCGGTCGCGTCGAGCACCTGAAGGTCCGGTAGACGCAGGATCACCACCCGGACATCGGTGACATCGGTCAACTCGGTCAGGAAGCGCTGTGCCGCGCCGAAGAACAGGGCTCCGTCGAGCCGGTAGGTGAGGATGCGCTCCGACAGCAGGTTTCGCTCGCTGTCGTCATCGACCTCGACCGCCACGGGCTCGGGTGTCGCGCTCGCTGTCTTGGCCACCATCCGCAGGGCCAGGAACGCGGCGATGACGATCCCGATCTCGACCGCAACGATGAGGTCGAACGCGACCGTGGCAACCGCCGTGACGACCAGCACGATCGCATCGGATCGAGTCGAGGTCACCACCGCGCGCACGCTGTGAACCTCGACCATGCGCACCGCCGTCACCATCAGCACGCCCGCCAGCGCGGCCAAGGGGATGCGAGCGACCAGCGGGCCGGCCAGGAAGACGACCGCCACCAGCGCCAGCGAATGGACCACCGCCGACACCCGGGTGCGCGCTCCGGCACGGACGTTCACCGCGGTCCGTGCGATGGCACCCGTCGCCGGCATGCCACCGAAGAGCGGCGAGACCAGGTTGGCGACCCCCTGACCGAACAGCTCCCTGTCCGGGTCGTGGTGGGCCACGTCCGTCATCCCGTCCGCGACCTTCGCCGAGAGCAAGCTCTCGATCGACGCGAGCAGGGCGACGGCGAACGCCGCCCCGGCCAGATCGCCCATCGCCGAGGGAGTGACCGCGGGGAGCTGCGGGAGCGGGAGGGAGCCGGGGAGGGTACCGATCCGGGCGACGTCGAGGCCGAGCACCTGGGCCAACGCCGTCGCGGCCACCACCGCGAGGAGCGAGGCGGGCAGGGAACGATGCAGGCGAGGGGTGACGATCATCACGACGGCCACGACGACGACCAGTGCGAGTGCGGCGAGGGTGCCACCGGAGAACGAATCGACGAGGGCCCGGGCCGCGACGACGGCGGTGTTCTGCCCGGCGGGCTTGGCCACCCCGAGGGCCGCCGGCACCTGCTGGAGGAAGATGATCGTGGCGATGCCGAGGGTGAAGCCTTCGATCACCGGCCACGGCATGTAGGCCAGGTATCGGCCCAGACGGAAGACGCCTGCGGCCACCACCAGCACCCCGCCCATGAGTCCCACGATGGCGACCGAACCGGCGCCGTAGCGGGCGACGATGGGCACGAGCACCACCGCCATCGCTCCGGTGGGCCCGGACACCTGCACGTTCGATCCACCGAGGAGCGCGGCCACGATGCCCGCGACGATGGCGGTGATCAGCCCGGCCTCGGCACCGAGCCCCGTGGTGATGCCGAAGGCCAGGGCGAGGGGCAACGCCACCACCCCGACGGTGAGACCGGCAACGGCGTCGCCGCGCCACGACCGCCGGAGACCCGCGTAGTCGGACCGTCGGGGCCGAAGCCGCTGCACCGTGTCGCCGATGACCCCCCAGCCCGATCTCGAGCTGGGCGCCGCCGACGGGGCCGGCGCGATCGAGGAGGTCATCGTTCGCTCTGGCCGTCGGCCAAATCGGCCAGGATGTCGCGTGTCTCGTTCAGGGACTTGACGAGCAGTGCCCGGGCGACCGCCAGCAACTCCACGACGAGCGGGTCCTTCACCGCGTAGTACACGGAGGATCCGGCTTTGCGGGATACGACGAGACCCGCCCGACGCAGGATCCCCAACTGCTGGGACAGGTGCGACAGCTCGATGCCCACCAGGGGTTGGAGCTCACCGACCGACCGCTCACCGGCGGCCAAGGACTCCAGCACGCGGATGCGGGCCGGGTTGGCCAGCGCCTTGAACAGGTCCGCCTTCATCTCCGAGATCGGCCGGCTCGTCTCGAGGGACGGTTCGGAGTCGACATGCTGAGTATCTGACATGTTTGCCAGACTATCGAATGCCGAAGCGATCGAACACTCGGTGATGCAGGTGATCAGGTCGTCCGCGCCAGGTCAGGTCACGTCAGGTCAGGAGCAGGCCGTGGGTGTCGCCGTAGCCGTTGGCCTCATAGGCGTCGGCCGACTCGTCGTCGAAGAAGCGGCCACCATCGGCCAGGTAGCGGAACCGGTAGCGGCCGCCGGTGGGCAGGGTCAGCGCCGCCGATCGGGTGCCGTTCGAGCGGGCCTTCAGGGGGGTGCACCCGGGGTCCCAGGCGTTGAAGTCGCCGACGACCGAGACCGGACCCACCTCGGCCGGGACGGCGAAGGTGATCTTGAGGACATCGGGATCGGCGGGCGTGCGACGGATCATGGTTCCTCCTCGTTGCGGGTGGAGCGGACCCCGGCTCGTCGTCCGGCGTCGTACCGAAGTGTGGAATCTGGCGCCGGGGCGCGAGGCCGGTTCAGCTGACTTTTCGATGTCTCCCGGTGAAAGGTTGCTGAACGGAGGCTGACCAGGCCGAGCCGGCCCGACGACCGGGGTCCGCGCCTAGCGTGTCGCCGTGCGCCTCGACGACCTGCCCACCCCCGCCCTCGTGGTCGACCTCGACGCCTTCGATCGCAACGTCGCGGCCATGACCGCCGCCTGGCCGGGCGCGACCCTGCGACCGCACGTCAAGGCGTTCAAGTCGACCGCACTCGCCCGACGGCTGGCCGAGGCCGGCCACCACGGGTTCTGCTGCGCGACGATCCGCGAGATGGAGGGCATGGCCGCGGCCGGCCTGGGCGACGATCTGCTGCTCGCCAACGAGGTGCTCGACGCCCGCCGGCTCGGTGCGCTCGTCGAAGGCGGCGCCCGCGTCACCGTGGCCGTCGACTCGCCCGAGACCATCGCCGCGGCCGCCGCGGGTGGCGTCGGCGAGGTGCTCATCGACGTGTGCGTCGGGCTCCCCCGCTGCGGGTGCCTGCCCGCCGACGCCGGTCTCCTCGCCGACCTCGCTCGGGCGAACGGGCTCACCGTGCGCGGCGTCATGGGCTACGAGGGGCACGTGGTCGGGCTCGAGGACCGGGCCGCCCGGGTGGCCGGGGTCGAGGAGGCCATGGCGATCCTGATGGCGGCCCACGAGGCGGTCGGCGGCGACGTGATCTCCGGCGGCGGATCCGGCACGTGGGACATCAACCACTCGGTGACCGAGTTGCAGGCCGGCTCCTACCTGTTGGGCGACACGGCCTACGCCAAGCTCGGCATGCCCTTCGAGCAGGCGCTGACCGTGGTCGGGACGGTCATCTCGGCCAACCGCGAGGGCGGGTGGGCCGTGGCCGACGTCGGCCTCAAGTCCCTCGGCATGGACCACGGCAAGCCATCCCTCGCCGACCCCGAGGGCGCCCGCGTCTGGATCTGCTCCGACGAGCACCTGACGTTCGGTCCCGCCAAGGGCGAGTCCGGCCCGCCCGCCAGGGTCGGCGAACGAGTCCGGGTGCTCCCGGCCCACGTCGACCCGACCGTCGCCTACCACGAGCGCATGCACGTCACCCGCGGCGACGAGGTCGTCGACGTGTGGCCGATCGACCTCCGCAACTGGTAGCCACATCCCCCCCTTCGAAATCTGTGCAGTGATCCACGACATGTGTCGATCAGTGCACAGATTTCGGGATGGGGGCGGTGGTGCCAGGCTCGGTGTCACACCCCCGGACTGAACTGGCGAACATGAATCGTGAACAACAACGCATCAACGAGATCGCGGCACGCCAGCACGGTGTCATCCATCTCGACCAGCTCAGAGCCGAGGGGCTGACGACCCGCCAGGTCGAACATCGGGCCGAGAACGGCCGGCTCGACCGCCTGCACCCGGCCGTCTACCGGGTCGCAGGGTCGGTGCCGACCTTCCGGCAGGAGGTCATGGCGGCCACGCTGGCCGTCGGCGGTCTACGCGCCGGCTCCCATCGGGCCGCGGCCGTGATCTGGGGAGCCGAGCTACCCGGCGATCCGGTCTGTGAGCTCACGACGAGCGCACCCCGCAGTCAGCGCCTCTCTGGCGTGGTCGTCCACCGATCGGTCGACCTCGTGGCCGCTCACATCGTGCTGCGCGACGGCATCCCGGTCACCAATCCGATGCGGCTCCTCAGCGACCTCGGCGCCGTCGAACCGCCCGCCGTCGTCGCGCGCGTGCTCGACGACCTCGTCGGCCGGAAGGTCGTCTCCATCGCCGGCGTACGGGCGTTCAACGAGAGCGTCGCGGCACGAGGTCGGTCTGGCGTCGGCGTGCTCCGCGAGATCCTCGACCGCCGCACCGGCTCGGAGCTGTTCGGCCGCAGCCGCCTCGAGGCCGACCTGGAGGCCCTGGCCGATCGGGCCGGGCTCCCCACCATGGTGTTCCAGCATCCGGTCGTGCTCGGAGGTCGCAACCGTCGTATCGACTTCGCCTTCCCGGACCTGATGATCGCCATCGAGGTCGACGGTTACGAGTCACACAGCCGGTTCGACGTGTTCCAGGACGATCGGGTGCGGGGCAACGAGCTCGAGCTCGCCGGATGGACGGTCCTGCACTTCACGTGGGAGCAGGTCCGCCGCCGCCCGGCCTACGTGGTCGGGGTCCTCCGGCGAGCCCTCGCCCTCGCCTCCGCCGCCTAGGCCCCTCCCCCACCTCAAATCTGTGCACTGATCCACGACATGTGTCGATCAGTGCACAGATTTGCAGGGGGAGTTCGAGAGGAGCGTCAGGCGAGCAGGGAGGCGAGGGAGCGGAAGGCGCGGCCGCGGTGGCTGATGGCGTGCTTCTCGTCGGGGGCCAGCTCGGCGAAGGTCCGCGAACCGGGTGACCCGTCGGAGTGGTCGGGGATGAACACCGGGTCGTAGCCGAAGCCGAACCTGCCGCGTGGGGCCAACGCGATCGACCCGCTGACCACGCCCTCGGCGACCACTTCGTCCCCGTCGGGATCGTGCACCAGCGCCACCGTGCGGAAGAGGGCTCGCCGCGACCACGCCTCGCGGGCGCCGATGCGGTCGAGCTCGCGCAGCAGCTTGGCCACGTTCTCCTCGTAGGTGGCGTGCTCGCCGGCGTAGCGGGCCGAGTGGACCCCGGGCGCCCCGCCGAGCACGGGCACCTCGAGGCCGGTGTCGTCCGCGACCGAGGCCATGCCGGTGGCCTTGGTGATGGCCACGGCCTTGAGCCGGGCGTTGCCCTCGAGCGAGGGCGCGTCCTCGACCACGTCCGGGACGTCGGCCGGGCGGGGCACGAGCTCGAACGCGTCGCCGAGGATGGCCCCGATCTCGGCCACCTTGTCCGGGTTGGCCGAGGCCACCACCAGCCGAACTCGGGCCACCTCAGGCCTTGCGCTTGGGCCGCGGCTCGGGGGCGTCGGCCAGCAGCTCACCCTGCATCGAGACGATGCGCCCGATGCCCAGCTCGGCCAGGGCCAGCAGGTCGTCGAGCTCGGCGCGACTGAACGCCATGCCCTCGGCCGTGCCCTGCACCTCGATGAACCGGCCCGATTCGGTCATGACCACGTTCATGTCGACCTCGGCGGTGGAGTCCTCGACGTAGGGCAGGTCGAGCAGGGGCACGCCGCCGACGATGCCGACCGACACCGCGGCGCAGGCCTCGCGGAGGGGATTCTCCTTGAGCTCGCCGCGCTGCACGAGTCGGGTCAGCGCGTCGTGCAGGGCCACGTAGGCGCCGTTGATCGACGCCGTGCGGGTGCCGCCGTCGGCCTGCAGCACGTCGCAGTCGATGAGGATCTGACGCTCGCCGAGCACCACCATGTCGCACACGGCCCGCAGCGACCGGCCGATCAGCCGCTGGATCTCGTGGGTGCGACCGCTGGGGCTGCCCTTCGAGACCTCGCGCCGGATGCGCTCCTCGGAGGCGCCCGGCAACATCGAGTACTCGGCCGTGACCCAGCCCTTGCCGCTGCCCTTCATCCACCTCGGCACGCCCTCGTCGACCGACGCGGTGCACAGCACCATCGTGTCGCCGGCGGTGACGAGCACCGAGCCGTCGGCCTGGGTGGTGAAGTCTCGCCGGAACGAGACCGGTCGCAGCTCGTCGGGCTCGCGTCCGTCGTGTCTCACAGGGTGTACCTCTCGTTGGTGATGGCGATCTCGACCGGGGCGCCGAAGGCCTCGGCACCCTCCTGCCGGTACGCCTCGGGATCCCCGCCCGGCCACAGGTGGGTGAGCATCAAGCGTCCCACGCCGGCCGCCCTCGCCATGGCACCGGCCTGGCGGGCGCTCAGGTGCAGCACGCCGGGGCCCTCCTTGTCGGCCAGGTTGGTGGCCTCGCACAGCGCCAGGTCGATGCCCTCGCCCAGCGAGGAGAACGACCACCCGGGCCCGGTGTCGGCCGAGTAGGCCAGCGACGCGCCGCTCGCGACATCGTCGACCCGCACCGCAAGAGTCTCGACGTAGTGCTCGGTGCGGGCGAAGGTCAGTCGCAGGCCCCCGATGTCGATCTGCGAGCCGTCGGTGACGTCGTACCAGACCATCGTGGGGCTGAGACCCGACGCCAGCGCCTCGGCCAGCGTGTGGGTCTCGGCCGTGCCGTACACGGCCAGGCCCTCGAGCTCGAGCCCGTACTGCAGGGCGACCTCGAGCCCGGTGAGGTCCGTCCAGTGGTCCGGGTGCCGGTGGCTGAGCACCACCGCCGAGATCTCGTCGAGGCCGATGTGGCGCTGGAGGTTGGCGAGCGAGCCGGGGCCCATGTCGATCACCACGCTCACGCCTCCGCCCTGCACGAGGTAGCCGCTGCACGACCCGCCAGGACCGGGGTAGCTGCCGGAGTTGCCGAGGATGGTGAGCGTCAGTGCCACTGGATGGACCCGGCCTGCTCGAGCTCGGGCCCCAACAGCTGTCGGCCCAACTGGCGGAACCAGTCGACGTCACCGGAGGAGAGGAACACGTGCACGGCCGGCCCGTCGGTTCGCCGCGTGCAGGCCGCGCTCCTCGAGCTCGTGGGCCATCGAGAACGCCGTCTCGTCGGCCGACGACACCAGCACGACATCACGACCCATGACGTCGCCGATCGTGCGGGCGAGGTAGGGGTAGTGGGTGCACCCGAGGAGCAGGGCGTCGATGCCGGCGTCCTGCAGCGGAGCCAGGAGGCGCTCGGCCAGCACGTGCACCTGGTCGCCGGTGGTCTCGCCCCGCTCCACGAACTCGACGAAGCCGGGGCACGCGGCGCAGGTGAGCTTGACGCCCGCGTGGGCCTCGGCCACCGCCTGCTGGTAGGCCCCCGAGCCGATGGTGCCGACCGTGCCGATCACCCCGACGTGCCCGTTGCGGGTGGCCGACACGAGCGAGCGCACACCGGGCTCGATCACCCCGACGACGGGCACGTCGAACTCGTGCTGCAGATCGCCCAGCGCGGCCGCGGCGGCGGTGTTGCACGCCACGACGACCATCTTCACCCCGTGCTCGTCGACGAGGTAGCGCGTGATCTGGTGCGCGAAGCGGCGGACCTCGTCGAGCGGGCGGGGACCGTAGGGGTAGCGACCGGTGTCGCCCACGTAGACGAGGTGCTCGGCCGGGAGCAGGTCGATCAGGGCCCGGGCCACCGTGAGGCCGCCGAACCCGCTGTCGAACATCCCGATCGGCCGCTCATCCACTGCCGTCAGGCTAGGCCGCCGACCCCGCCGCGGAGAGGGAGCCGTGCCGACCGCCACTCCCCCGTCGCCGGACGCGCTGCCGCGACCGCGGGTCGGGGCTCCGCGGTCGGTCGGCGTCGGTTGCGGCGCGGTCGGGTCAGGCATGGGCGTAGGCCGGGTGGGCGGTGGGACTTCGACCCCGGTGGCGTTGGCTGTGCAACCGGTCGCCGGACGGGGTGATCCAGGTGAACCAGTGGTCGCCGGCGGCGGTCATGGTCCAGCCGCGTCGGTGGCTGACACCGTGGTGGTAGCGGCACAACAGGGCAAGGTTCGCGATGTCGGTGGGGCCGTCGTGGTCCCACCAGGTGACGTGATGCGCGTCGCACCACCCGACCGGGGCGTCACAGCCCGGGAAGATGCACCCTCCGTCGCGTCGGGCAAGGGCCCGGCGCTGCTCACGGTTCGCGAAGCGGATCTGGCGTCCCATGTCCAGCGGAACACCCAGCGAGTCGACGATGAGGGCGGTGATGACCGGATCGCACAACAGGCAGGCCGCGGTCTCGGGATGCACGTGGTCGCCGTCGGAGGTATGGGCCGGCCCGCAGGCGTCCTGCAAGACCTTGACCCAGTCGACCGGCCGGTACGGATCGAACACCGCATCCGGGCCGTCGTCGCCGGGGAGCACCGGCTTGGTCGCTTCGATGATCAGGGTGATGTCGACCGCCGGGCCCGTGGTGTGGTCGCGATCGACGATCGACCCTCGACGCACCAGCTCGGCCAGCGCGAGCGCCAGCAGGGTGGCCCGACCCGGCATCGGGAGATCGGCGGTGCGGTCCTCGTCGTGCTTGAACCGGTGGAACAGCCGATCGGCCTGTGCTTCGACCAGTTGGCGGACCTCGAGCGCGTCGACCCCGACCAGATCGGCGGTGAGGCGGGTGAGCCCCTCGTCGAAGGTGGTGAACCGCGCCCGGTTGCGGCCCTGATCGCGTTCGGGGTCGTAGCCGCCGTCCTGATCCAACAGCCGGACGGTCTGATCGAGCTGGTGCTTCCAGTCGACGAAGGAGGTCTCGGCCGCCAACTCGACCCACAGCGTCTGGGTGGCCGCGACCTGATCACCGACGCGGGGATTCGCCGCCGCCTCCACCAACACCGCCGCGTGATCGGCGGTGATCGACCCGCCGGTGACCGCGGCATCCACGACCGGGAGGTGCCGCAACCGGCAGCCGAGCCGCACCCGCCGGGCGATCGGGCGATGGTCGACCTTGGCCTGGGCCGCCACCCACCTGGCGGTCTTCAACCCGAAGCACCGATCGGTGATCGCACGCACGCGCAGCTCACCCAGCACCTTGGCCTCGGCCGCCTCGAACGCGGAGCGCGCCGCCTGGAACTCGACCGCGGCGGCCAACAGCTCGTCGTCCGACGCGAACGCCATCTCGTCAGCGGCGGCCTGGCGGCACTGCCTGGTGAGGTCGGCGACGTCGAACATGGATACGACGATACCGGTTCCACGTGCGTAGATCAACATAGCTGAGCGAGATTCTCGGAGCTCTTGCCTCCACCCACGCTCAGCGAGCGTCATCTCACGCTCGCCGGCTGCCCCTTGACGACGCCTGAATAAATTCTATTCTTCGACCCAGGACGAACTCGGACCGAGCCGCACGGCGGCAAGGGGGGAACCCGATGACCAGCCTGCGCGGCGCAGCCGCCATCGTCGGCGTCAGCGACGCCGTGTCGCCGACCGGCGAGCTCGAGCTGCACGGCCGGGCCCTCGAGGCGGCCATGATCCAGGAGGCGCTCGACGACGCCGGGCTCACCCTCGACGACGTCGACGGCGTGTGCCACACGTTCTCGTCGATGGGACTGGCCGAGTACCTCGGCATCCACCCCGGTCTTCACGGACTCGACCAACACCGGCGGCTCGAGCTTCGAGGTCCACGCCGAGCACGCCGCCGCCGCCATCAACGCCGGCCTCTGCGAGGTGGTGGTGAGCGTCTACGCCTCGACGCCCCGCAGCGACCGCAAGCGCGGCGTCGGGTGGACCCGTCCCACCATGCCCGGTCCCAACCCCATGCTCGAGTGGGAGCTGCCCTACGGCCTGCGCCTGCCCATGGGCCCCTACGCCATGGCCGCCAGCCGCCACATGGCCGACTTCGGCACCACCGCCGAGCAGCTCGCCCAGATCGCGGTGAGCACCCGCGAGTGGGCGGCGCTCAACCCGCGTGCCCGCTACCGCGACCCGATCACGATCGACGACGTGCTGGCCTCGCCGATGCAGACCTCGCCGCTGCACCTGCTCGACTGCTGCCTCGTCACCGACGGTGCCGGGGCCTTCGTGATGACCAGCGCCGAGCGGGCCAAGGACCTGCGACGGCCACCGGTCTACGTGCTCGGCGCGGGCACCTGCCACGACCACTCGATGATCAGCGAGATGCCCGACCTCACCACCACCCCGGGCGTGGTCTCCGGGGCCAACGCCTTCCGCGATGGCCGGCATCAAGCCCGACGACGTCGACGTCCTCATGGGCTACGACAGCTTCACCATCACCGCGCTGCTGCACCTCGAGGATCTCGGCTTCTGCGCCAAGGGCGAAGGCGGCCCGTTCGTGATGGACGGCAAGACGGGACCCGGCGGCTCCCTGCCCATGAACACCAACGGCGGCGGCCTCTCCTACACCCACCCGGGCATGTACGGCATGTTCCTCATCGTCGAGGCGGTGCGGCAGCTCCGCGGCGAGGGCGGCCGGCGGCAGGTGCCCGACGCCGAGATCGCCGTGGCCCACGGGTCGGGGATGGTGCTGTCGTGCATGTCGACCCTCGTGCTCGGGACGGAGGCGACCCGCTGATGGCTGCTGACGAGACCCGGAAGAACGAGACCCCGCGGCGCATCGAGCCTCCGGTCACCGAGACCTCCCAGCCGTTCTGGGACGCGACCCGCGAGAAGCAGTTCCTGCTGCAGTGGTGCGTCGCCTGCAACAAGCCGATCTGGTTCCCGCGCGAGGTCTGCCCCCGTTGCATGGGGTCCGAGCTCGAGTGGCGGCCGGCCAGCGGCCACGGGGTCGTCTACACGATGACCGTCGAGCACAAGCCGCAGAACCCGGCCATCGGCGGCGGCGGCCCCTACGTCGTCGCCCTCGTCGACCTCGACGAGGGCGCCCGCATGATGAGCAACGTGTTCGGCTGCCCGCCCGACGACGTCTACGTCGGCATGCCGGTGCGGGTGGCGTGGGACGAGCTGTCCGACGGCCGCAACCTCCCGGTCTTCGAACCCCGACCGGAGGACCTCGTGCTCCCGGAGGTGACGCCGTGACGCTCGAGATCGACCTCGGCCCGAAGGCGACCGCCTTCCGCGACGAGCTGCGTGGTGGCTCGCCGAGAACCGTCCAGACGAGCTCGAGGGCGTCGACGCCCAGGCGCTGGCCTTCGGCGACGTCGCCGGGCTGCGGGAATGGACGGACAAGCTGCACGAGGCCGGCTACCTCTGCGTCTCGTGGCCGACCGAGTACGGCGGGCGGGGTCTCACCGGCGTCGAGGTCGCGGTGATGAACGAGGAGTTCGCCCGGGCCGGCGTCCCCCGCGTCACCCGGGGCATGGGCGAGTGGCTGGTCGGTCCGTCGATCATCGTGTGGGGCACCGACGAGCAGAAGGCCTGGTTCCTGCCCCGGATCATCGACGGCACCGACCGGTACTGCCAGGGGTTCTCCGAGCCCGACGCCGGCTCCGACCTGGCCTCGCTCACCACCAGGGGCGTCGTCGACGGCGACGAGGTGGTCATCACCGGGCAGAAGGTGTGGACCTCGGGTGCCACCGTCGCCAACATGATGTTCTGCCTCTGCCGCACCGACCCCGATGCGCCCAAGCACCGGGGCATCTCCTACGTGCTCACCCCGATGAGGTGCGACGACGGCTCGTCGAACGGTTTCGAGCTGCGCCCGATCCGCCAGCCGACGGGCAGCTCGCACTTCACCGAGACGTTCATCACCGAGGCGCGGGCGCCCCTGTTCAACGTCATCGGGGGGCTGCACAACGGGTGGCGCGTCACCATGACGACCCTCGGCAACGAGCGAGGGGGCAACGCCACCACCCAGCACGTGCAGTACACGAAGCAGTTCTGGGACGTCGTCGACCTCGTGCGCCGGTCGGGGAAGGCCGACGACCCGCTCGTCCGCCAGCAGCTCGCGTGGGCGTACACCCACTGCGAGATCATGCGGTTCCAGGGCCTCCGCGTGCTGTCGGACGTGGTGGCCAGGAAGGAGCCCGGCCCGGCGTCGTCGATCAACAAGATGTTCTGGTCGGAGTACGCCCAGCGATTCGGCGAGATGATCATGAACCTGCGGGGCGCCGACGGCATGGTGATGGCCCAGCACCTGCAGGAGGGCTACCACCCCGACCGGTGGCAGACGAACTTCCTGTCGACCCGCTCGGTCACGATCTGGGGCGGCACCGCGCAGGTGCAGCGCAACATCGTCGGCGAGCGCGTGCTCGGCCTGCCCAAGGAGCCAGATCCCGCGAAGGCGACGGCGAAGCCGGAGCCGGCGAGTGGGAGCGGGTCGTGACCGCGGTCGAGCAGGAGAGCCCGGAGGAGCGGCGCAAGCGCTACGCCGCGCAACGGCATGACCTTGGCCTGGTGGGCCGAGCAGCGTCCCGACGATCCGGCGGTCATCGCCCCGAGCGGGTCGAGGACCTTCGCCGAGCTCAACGCCAACGCCAACCGGCTGGTGCGGGCCCTGCGGCGGCGGGGGCTCACAAACGGCGACGCGCTCGCCCTCGCCTGCCGCAACCGGGCCGAGTTCGCCGAGACCGTCTACGCCGCGGCGCGGGGCGGGTTCCGCCTCACCACCGTCAACTGGCACCTCACCGGCGACGAGGCCGGCTACATCATCGGCAACTGCGAGGCCAAGGCCATCGTCGCCGACGCGGCGGTGGCCGAGATGGCGCTGGCCGCCATGGCCGACGCCCCCGAGTGCCGGGTGCGGCTGGCGGTGGCGGGTCCCATCGCCGGCTTCGAGCCCTACGACCCGGTCATCGCACCCGAGGACGGCTCGGACATCGACGACCCCACCCCGGGGAGCTCGATGCTCTACACCTCCGGCACCACCGGCAAGCCCAAGGGCGTGCACCGGGAGATGAGGCCGGGCACCGGCGCTGCACCGGTGCTCAACATCTACGGCTACGAGGACGCCGGCGGCGACGTCCACCTGTGCACCGGGCCGCTCTACCACGCCGCCCCCCTCGCCTTCTCGCTCAACATCCCGCACGCGTTCGGCGCCACGGTCGTGATGATGGAGAGCTGGGACGCCCACCAGGCCCTCGTCCTGATCGACGAGCACGCCGTCACCCACACGCACATGGTGCCGACCATGTTCCACCGCCTGCTCTCGCTGCCGCCCGAGGTGCGCGACGACTTCTCGGGCGCGACCCTGCGCCACGTGCTGCACGGCGCGGCGCCCTGCCCGGTGCCGGTGAAGTCCCGACTGATCGACTGGCTCGGCCCGATCGTGTGGGAGTACTACGCCGCCACCGAGGGCGTCGGGAGCTTCGTCGACTCCCACACCTGGCTCAGCCGGCCGGGCACCGTCGGGAAGCCGATCGCCGTCCGATCAGGTGATGATCGGCGACGACCTCGGGAACCCGCAGCCTGCCGGCGAGATCGGCCTCGTCTACATCAAGTCCCCGCCCGGCGCGGCCTTCGACTACTTCAAGGACCCCGACAAGACCGAGCGGTCCTACCGGGGCGACTACTTCACCCTGGGCGACGTGGGCTACCTCGACGAGGACGGGTTCCTGTTCCTCACCGACCGGTCGGCCGACCTCATCATCTCGGGTGGAGTGAACATCTACCCGGCGGAGGTCGACGCGGTGCTGCTCGACCATCCTGCGGTCGGCGACGTGGCGACGATCGGCGTGCCCGACACGGAGTGGGGCGAGTCGGTGAAGTCGGTGGTCGAGCTGCAGCCCGGTGTCGAGCCCGGCGAGGCCCTGGCCGACGAGCTCATCGAGTTCTGCCGCTCGCACCTGTCGCACTTCAAGTGCCCCCGCTCGGTCGAGTTCGTCGACCTCCTCCCCCGCCAGGACAACGGGAAGATCTACAAGCGGCGCCTGCGCGAGGCCTACGCCGGCGAGGCCTCGCCGTGATGTCGCCCACTCACGTCGACAGGAGCGGGACGCGCGAGCGCGACGACGTCAAGGATCCGATCGGCGATCAACTCCTCGACGCGGCCAGCCGGGTCTTCGCCCGGGAAGGCTACGAGGGCACCAGGATCCTCGACATCGTGCGCGAGGCGCGCCTGTCGACCGGAGCGATCTACTCACGGTTCCGCTCGAAGAACGACCTGCTGCGCGCCGCGGTGATCCGGTCCACCGCCGCCCTCGGCCATGCCGGCGAGGAGGCTCGGCGCCTCGCCGACGTGCTGGCCGGGAGCTCGGTGCTTCGCCGAGGTGCGCTGACCGACAGCGAGGCCGTCCGCCTCGAGGCCTACGTCACCTCCCGCCGCGAGCCCGAGGTCGCCCAGGCGCTGGCCGACGCCCACGAGCGCTGGCACGAGGCCATGCTCCCGATGGTCGAGGCGGCCCGGGCCGACGGCTCGCTGCGCGCCGATGCCGACCCCGAAGCCGTCCTGTTCCTGTTCCGCACGCTCTACCTGGGCGTGCTGCTGCACCGTGGTTCCGGGCTGCCAGGCCCCGACCCCGATGCATGGGAAGCGCTGCTGCACACCATCAACGAGAGCCTCGCCACCAGCCCACCGCGGGACGCCCTCAGGAAGAGATGATCAGCTCGTGAAGTAGCCGAACAGGTCGATCACCACCTGGGCACTGCCGTTGGCGTTGGCGATGTCCACCTTGCCGTTGGCTCCCAGCACCGCGGTGTCGAGGTTCGATCGGGTCTCGCCGGCGTCGATGTTGAGGTTCGAGGTCGACGGGAGCGTGCCGTTGCCGGCGTACACCGTGATGAAGGTGTCGACGCTGACATCGGTGGCGGTCACGTTCATGACCGCCGCGGTGGCATTGCCGCTCACGATGTCGGTGATGCCCGGACCGGCGTGCACCTGGGCCCCTCGGATCGCGAGCGACCGCGCCGTGCCCGACACCACCGCCGGGGGCGACAGCCGGCTGTCGAGCATGCGCTGCGGGTCGATCGGCGTGAAGCGGCCGGCGCCGGTCGGGCCGTAGGCCCCGACCACGTCGACGATCGCGTTCACCGACCCGAGCTTGTTCCAGAGGCTGACGCCGCCATCGGCGCCGACGCCCACCACCACGAGGTTGGGGATGGTCTGGCCCACGGCGACGTTGAGGTTGGAGGTCGCGGGCCGGGTCTGCCCCTTCGGGAACGCGGTCAGCACGGTCGGCGAGGTGGGATCGGTGGCCGTCACGTTCAGGACGACCGCGGTGACGTCAGCGGGCATGCCGGGGATCCCGATCATGGGGATGTCGAGCTGGCCGCCGGGACCGACCGGGGTGTTGGCCGGCGACGTCGGCGGCACCCGCGTGGTGCGGGTGTCGACGATGCGGCGCGGCCCCACCGGCGTGAACCCGCCGGTCGACGCCGGCGAGTAGTACCCCATGACGTCGGCGATCAGGTTGACGTCACCCAGCTGGTTGGCCAGGTCGACGGTGCCGTCGGCGCCGACGGCCACGGTGACGAGGTTCGGTCTGGTGTCGCCGGGAACGAGGTTGAGGTTGGACACGTTCGGCATCGTCGTGCCGCCGGGATAGACGGTGACGAAGGTCGGCGCGAGCACGTCGGTGGCGGTGACGTTGAGCACCACCGCCCGGGCGTCGGTCGGCACCCCTGTCGAGCCTCCGGTGACGGGTAGCCCGACGATCTGACCACCGCCGACCGGCGTCGACGCCGGCCAGGTCGGAGGCACCTGGTTCGTGCGGGTGTCGAGCAGGCGCTTCGGCGACACGGGCGTGAAGCCCGAGCGGTCCGGAGCGAAGGCGACGAGCAGGTTGGTGGCCGGGGCAACGATCAGGCCCTGTCCGGCAGCCAGCCCGCTGCTCTGGCCCCAGCCATTGGACGCGGTCATCGGCGCGCCGGTGTCGCCCACCCACACCGGCACGCCGGTCGTCTCGTCGAGGGCGTAGAGCTTGCCGGTCGACGAACCCTCGTACACGTAGCCGTTCACCACGATGGGCGAGGTGACGAAGTTCTGATCGCCGGCCTGGCTCCACATCGGGGCCAGCGTGTCGATGTTGCGCGCTTTGAGCACCTTCCCGTCGAGGAAGATCGCTCTGCTGCCCTCGAAGGCAGGGAGTGGCCCGGCCGGGAAGGTGCCGACGGTGGCCCCGGTCGCGGCGTCGAGCGTGATGGGACCGAGGGCCCAGTCGTTGGCCCAGACCCGGCCGCCGGCCACCGCGACGGTGGCACCCCCGCCGCCGCTGCATGGTCCACCGGCGTGCCAGATCTGCTCACCGGTCTTGGGGTCGAAGTCGTAGGTCTGGTAGCACGCGTACGAGACGTACATCCCGTCCGCCGTGACCGCCGGAGAGCTGTTGTCGCCGTTGGCCACCGACCTGGTCCAGACGAGATCGCCGGAGGAGGCGTCGAACGCGTAGGCGTTGCCCCCGCTGCCTGCCGCACCCGTGTAGACCATGCCGTCGAAGTAGGTCGGAGCCGACGAGAACGAGTACTGGTACGGCACGTCGGTGATCCAGGTCTGGGCCCCGGTCTCCTGGTCGAAGGCCTGCAGGAACCCCGAGGTGTTCAGCGTGAACACCTGGCCGTCGCCCGCAGTCAGCCCGACGCTCGCCCCGCCGATGTCGATCGGTCCCCAGACGTCCTCGCCGGTCTCGGCGTCGAGGGCGAACAGGCTGGCGCTCGCCGCCTGATCCATCACGGCGGTCGCGAACACGCGGCCGCCGGTGATCAACGGGTAGGACACGTTGCTGCCCAGGTTCCGAGACCACTTGCGGCTGAGCGGCGGCCGTTCGGTGCCACCGGTGACGTTGCCGTCATGGGTCGCGTTGACGTGCATGGCCACGGACTCGTCGGTGGCCGCCGGCTCCACGGTCGCCGACCGCGGCGTGCTCGGCGCCGCCGCGGCACCGGCCGGGCCGGCGCCGACCACACCGGCGGCCAGGACGGCCATGGTCGCACCCGCCACGAGCGCGACCCACCAGCGGGCCCTCGTCCGCACCTGTCGCATCGCCGCCCTCCAGAAGCCGCCCTTCGATCCGTCACGACGACCCTACACGCGCGTTGAGCGTGTTTGCGAGCACACAGGGTGAATCGTTGGTGGGCGCAGACGCCTAGAAGTAGATGATCTTCTCGGCCCGCTCGACGACGTCGTCGATGTCGTCGGTCCAGGCGCCGGTGGAGAGGTACTTCCAGCCGCCGTCGCAGACGATGAACACGATGGTGCCCGTCTCGATCTGCTCGGCGACCCGCGCCGCACCGGCCATGGCCGCCCCGGCCGAGATGCCCGAGAAGATGCCGACTTCGCTCAGCCGGCGGGTCCACTCGATGGACTCGCGGGGCCGGACGATGCGCTTGCCGTCGAGCAGGTCGGCGCCGTCCCACTTCTCGTACACCTCGGGGATGTAGCCCTCCTCGAGGTTGCGCAGGCCCTCGACCTTCTCGCCGAGCGGGGGCTCGACGGCCAGCAGCTTGATGTCGGGGTTCTGCTCCTTGAGGAACCGGCCCACGCCCATCAGGGTGCCGCTGGTGCCGAGGCCGGCCACGAAGTGGGTGATCTCGGGGCAGTCGGCCCAGATCTCGGGGCCGGTGGTCTCGTAGTGCGCCCGCGGGTTGGCCTCGTTGGCGTACTGGAACAGGAAGGCCCACTCGGGGTGCTCGTCGGCCAGCGCCTGGGCCCGCCGCACCGCGCCGTTGGACCCTTCCTCGCCCGGCGAGTCGATGATCTCGGCGCCGAACACCTCGAGCAGTTGGCGGCGCTCGACCGACACGTTCTCGGGGAGCACGATCTTGATCGGGTAGCCCTTGATCTTGGCGATCATGGCCATGGCGATGCCCGTGTTGCCCGACGACGACTCGATGAGCGTCTGGCCCGGCTTGAGGGTGCCGTTGGCCTCGGCCTCGAGGATCATCTTGAGGGCGATGCGGTCCTTGACCGATCCGGCCGGGTTCTGGCCCTCCATCTTGCCGAGGATGCGCACGGCCGGGTTGGGGCTCAGCTGGCTGACCTCGACCATCGGCGTGTTGCCGATCATGTCGAGCACGGACTTGTAGACGGCCATGGGATCGGGCTCCACGAGGGTCGAATCGTCGATCGTCGGATCGGGGTGCGGGGTCGGCAGATCGAATGCTGACCTCTCAGGTAGGGAATCTACCGCTCCTCGACCACGACCGGCTCCTCGGCGATCCGGCCGTCGACGATGCGGTAGCTGCGCAGCACGGGGGCCTCCTGCCTGAGCGAGACGATGACGTAGTGCCAGGTCGGGTCGGGCGCCTGGTCCACGTCGGTGGGCGACGGGTAGGCCTCGGTATGGGTGTGGCTGTGCATGACGCCGATGATCTCGATGCCGTGGTCCTCGGCGTCACGGTCTGCCCGCAGGTGGTCCTTGGGGTCGACCGTGTACACCCGGCTGGACTCGGCGGCGTTGCGGGTGGCGTAGAACCGCTCGACCCGGTCGAGCACCGGGGCGCCGGCCATCAGGCCGCAGGCCTCGTCGGGCAGCCCGTCGTAGGCATGGCCGATCATCTGCTGGTAGCTGAGGCGATCGAGGCGGAGCACGAGCGACGAGGCTACCGGGGGTGCGATGCCAGGAAGGCCCACACCTCGTAGGACGCGTCGTAGTTCGCGTAGGGCACCCCGACGGTGGCGCCGCTGAGCGGGGTGCTCTCGCTCCCGGGCCAGGCGTGGGGGCTGCCGGCGATCACCACGAAGCGGATCGTGGTGCCGTCGCCGCACCCGGACCAGACCGTGGTCGTGAGGTCGCCGTCGTTCGTGACGCTCGGGTCGCTCGGGCAGCGGTCGGCGACGGCCATGGTGTCGGCCCCGTCCCGAGGAGGCGGATGGCTGCCACCCGAGAGGGTCCGTGACCCCCGTCCGCCGTCGATGGGCACGTTCTGGTCGGCCGTGCCGTTGATCTGGATCACCGACACCGGCTTCGACGGCGAGCAGGTGTTGATCTCGAGCGTTCCCGACACGATGCCGACCGCGGCGATCTTGTCGCTCAGCTCGCACGCCAACCGGTAGGACATCATGGCCCCGTTGCTGTGGCCGGCGGCGTAGACGTGGTTCCGGTCGACGGGGTAGTCACCCTCGATCTTGTCGATCAGCGCCGAGATGAAGGCCACGTCGTCGACGTCGTCCTTCTCGGCCCGCCCACAGCAGGTGCCGGCGTTCCAGGTGCGCAGCTTGTCGTCGCTGCCGAGCACGCTCACGCCGACACCGTCGGGGTAGACGACGAGGAAGTGGTTGGCCTCGGCCAGCCGGTCGAAGCGGCTGTTGGCCTCGAACTGCGTGCCCCATCCGCCGCCCCCGTGCAGGCCGACGAGCAGCGGCACCGGGGTGCCGGCCGGCAGCGACCCCGGCACGTACAGGTGGAACGACCGGGTGCGACCGTCCGGGGTGACGAGCGTGCCGTCGAGCAGGTGACCGGTCGGGTCGACGCCGCGTGCGACGCCTGACACCGCCGCCTCGGGCGAGGTGTCGGCCGTGTCTCCCGGGGCCGACGATGCCCCGCTGCCCGAGCGGGCGCCGCACGCGGCCAGACCGAGCACGGCGACCGCCACGACGAGCACCACGATGGACCGGTTCCGGCGATCGGACATGCCGGAAGTATCGACCGACACCATGACGAAGACGTGGACGATGTGTGATGAGGAGATCAGGGCCGGTTGGCCAGGTCCTGCAGCAGATCCCTCGTGCGGGTGGTCGAGGCCTTGCGGTCGTCGCCGACCGGGAAGCTCGCGGCCCACACATCGGTGGCGCCGGCCTCGAACAGCGCCTCGATGCCGGCGGTGACGGTGGCCTCGTCGCCCACGATGGCCGCATCGGCCGGGCCGTCGGCAGCACCGATGTCGAGCAGGCGGCGGTAGTTCGGCAGCACCCCGTACCCGGCGAACTGGGCCTCCGCGGTCCGGCGGGCCTCGTCGACGTCGTCGTGCACGGCCACCGGCAACCCGGCGACGATCCGCGGAGCCGGCCGGCCGGCGGCTTCGGCGGCGGCCTGCAGCCGGGGCGCGACATGGGTCTCGATGGCCACCGCGGTGCCCATCCAGAGGATCGTGCCGTCGGCCACCTCGCCCGCCACCCGCAGCAACCGTGGGGCGAGGGCGGCCACCAGCACCGGCACCGGCGGGTCGGGCACGGCGGCGCCCCGGGGGACGTGCACGGCGAAGTCGTCGCCGTCGAAGTCGACTGAGCCGTCGTGCAGCAGCGAGGTGAGCACCCGCACGTACTCCTCGGTGTGGCGGCCGGGATGGTCGTAGCGGTAGCCGTAGACCGATTCGATCACCGGTTGGTGCGACGGTCCCACGCCCAGGGTGAACCCGGGTCGACCCATGGCGGCCACCACCGATGCGACCCGGCTGGCCATCAGCGCGGGGTGCGAGGTGTAGGTCTGCAGCACCGAGGTGCCCAGCTCGATGGAGGTCGTGGCCCGACCGGCCAGCGCCATGGCGACCAGCGGATCACCGCCCACCGCGCTGGCGTACCAGAGGCTCGAGAAGCCGTCGGCCTCCGCCTTCTGGGCCTGCTCGACCATGCGATCGGGCGAGCGCCCGCCACCGGACAACCCGATCCTCATCGGCCGATCTCCATGCGTCGATCACCCATGGGCGGCACCCTACTGGGCCGCCTCGCTCGGGTCCTTGGCCGAGTAGGGCACCTGGAAGAACCCGCGGATCTGGTGGCTGATGTTCACGTTGTGCTCGATCGCGCCGGGTGACCCCGGATCGCCGACCGGCATCCGCACCCACACGTCGTCGGCCCGATCGGGCGGGGTGTTGGGGTCGTAGACGCGGAGGGTGAGCGTCGAGTCGTCGTCGAGGTCGTACCCGTAGGCGAGCACCTGGTGGTTGGCCCCCAGGTCACCCGGGTTCCGGGACTCGACGGTGACCAACCCCAGCGGGCAGAGCCGGCCGGCATCGAGCGCGGCCCGCACGGCCGGCCACTCGTCGACGAGCGTCCGGCGCCACACGCCGCGCCGGGTGATCGAGAGGAGGCTCTGGTCGCGGTCGCTCGTGTTCATCCAGGCGAGGTACTTGAGCACCCCGTTGGGCAGGTCCCAGCTGTCGATCAGCCGGCGGACGATGTAGTGGAACAGCGGCGAGTCGGCCGGCGGCGGCTCGGTGTCGGGGAAGGCCGGTCGACCGAAGGTGCGCAGGTCGAGGACGGTGAACACCATGCCGCCGCAGACTCCGTTGCTGGCGTCCCCGATGTTCACCGAGCCGTAGATCGGCACCCGCACCGCGACGTCGGGCTGGGACGGGAACGAGTTGGCGAAGGCCAGACCGCTGCGACCGGCGGCGAAGTCGGGGACCCGCACGATGGCGCCCATGGCCGTCAGGGTAGACCCGGTAACCTCGTCAGTCCCATGGCCTCCCCCTCGAAACCCGCGGCTCCCCGCGCCGTCGCCACCAACCGCCAGGCGCGGCGCGACTACGAGATCGTCGACACCTACGAGGCCGGCATCGTGCTGCAGGGCAGCGAGGTCAAGTCGCTGCGCGAGGCCAAGGTGCAGCTGGCCGAGAGCTTCGCCCGCATCGACGGCCACGAGATCTACCTGGTCGGCCTGCACATCTCGGCCTACAGCCACTCCGGGCAGGCCGACGGCCACCTCGCCGAACGCCAGCGCAAGCTGCTGCTGCACCGGGGCGAGATCGACAAGATCAAGGTCAAGGTCGAGCAGGACCACCTCAGCCTCATCCCGCTCTCGCTCTACTTCAAGGACGGGCGGGCCAAGGTCGAGCTCGGGCTCGGTCGGGGCCGGCGCCAGCACGACAAGCGGCAGGTCATCGCCAAGCGCGACGCCGACCGCGAGGCCGCCCGGGCCATGTCGAACGCGCGCACCGGCAAGAACCAGACCTGAGGGTTCCGGCCTGGTCCTCGCCCCCGCATCCCCGCGGCATGGTGCGTGCTGCGGACGTTCCTGGTGCACGAGGACAGCGACGCCAAGGCCTGGGTCAAGCGCGCCGGCTACCTGGGCCGCGCCGCGATCTACGGATCCGCGTTCGCCGCCGCCATCTCCGTGCTCCAGGCCAAGCCCCAGCCGAACACCGGCGAGGAGGGACAGGGATGGAGCGCGACCGTCATGGGGTGGCCGGGCGGGCGCCTCATCGTCGGCATCGCCGGTCTGGCCCTGATCGGCGCCGGACTGATCCCTCCCGCCAGGCGTGCACGGAAGCGGGGCGTCCGAGCCGGGTACGGGTAGAGTGGCTTCCCCGCCGAAGGCGGGACACAACTGAATCCGCAGGACCGCAGTACACACGGGGCTGATCGGTTTCGACGTTGAGACCCGGAAGCCACATCGTGCGACCAGAGTTGCTCAGACTCTCTAAACGGGGCACCAAAAGAACCGCCGATGGCGAGTTCGCTCTCGCTGCCTAGTCACTAGACGAAGCGGTATGAGAGTCACAGCGACCAGCAATGGCACGCGGGGCCTGTCCACTGCAGCCCGGCAACAGAAGCAGTGGAGGACCGCAGGGAGAGACCGCTGACGGCGTGAAAGACCGCTGACACCGGAGAAAGATCCGGCGGTGGGCGCGAGCCCCTCCGACCCGGCGGTACGGCAGCCGTAGAGCCGTAGTCCGGGAATGGTCGTATCACGGGTGGCAACCGCTCAGCGGACGAGGGTTCGATTCCCTCCAGCTCCACGCACGCACGCACTCACGGTGTGTTCGCAGTACACCCCGGGGTGCGTGTTCGCAGTTCACGCGCCGGGGGGTGCGAGCGCCTGCTGGGGCCCCGTTCTGGAGAGTTCCCACGGCCCTGTCGGTCGATGGTCAGGGCGGTACGGTTCGCGGGTACCTGCAGGAAGGTCGCCCATCCACAGAGGGAGTCCGAGATGCCGAGCCAAGGTGATCTGCAACCGGTGGGTGGGCCGTCGTCAGACGGACGTCGCCTCGGCGGGGGCGCCATCGCATCGCTGTCCGGCCTTGCCGTGCTGGCGATCTTCATGATCCAGAACCGCGACGATGTCCGAGTCGACTTCCTGTTCTGGGGTTTCAGCTGGCCGATCTGGCTGCTCGTCCTCGTCGCAGCCGTGTTCGGGGCTCTGGTCTGGTTCGGGCTCGGCGTCATGCGCCGTCATTCGCGCCGAAAGGCGCGCCGCGAGAGTCGCTGAGACCCCCTGTCGATGCAGCACCACGCAACGCACGCACGATGAACGTCTGGCCACCGGTGGGGTGGCTGGACGTGCTCCGTGAGGGGTCGCGTCACGGCACGAAGGGCGGAGCGGAGGCGGGGGTAGCCTTCTGCCAGCGAGGCCCGGGGACGGGCGGGGACTGAGGGGATCACCGTGAGCACGACCGACGAGCTCTTCTACAACCCGTTGGCGGAGGGCTACGTGGCCGACCCCTTCCCCCACCTCGCCGACCTGCGCGACCACGAGCCGGTCCACCAGACCCTGATGGGGCCGTGGGCGTTGTTCCGCCACGCCGATGTGTTCCGCCTCCTCCGCGATCCGCAGCTCAGCGTCGACGACCGCAACGCCGACATCGCCGGCTCGCCCCGGGCCGAGGTCTTCGACCGCATCGCGGCCGAGGAGGGCACCGGCGAGAGGCGCAACTCGTCCATCCTGAACACCGACCCGCCAGACCACACCCGGCTGCGCAGCCTGCTCGGCAAGGCGTTCACCCCCCGCACGATCGGGGCGCTGCGGCCGATGGTGCAGGGCCTCGTCGACGCCGCCCTCGACCGCATGGCGGCGGCCGACGGCCCGGTCGACGTGATCGACGAGCTGGCCTTCCCGCTGCCCTTCGACGTGATCTCCGAGATGCTGGGCATGCCCGAGACCGACAAGCTGCAGATCCGCGGCTGGTCCGAGGCGCTGGTGAAGACGCTCGACGCGATGCTGACCGAGGACGACGTGCGCGCGGCGATCCGGGCCGACCGGGCGATGGACGCCTACATCGACGGGGTCATCGAGTGGAAGCGGGCGAACCCCGCAGACGACCTGCTCACCCTGCTCATCGACGCCGAGCACGAGGGCGACCGGCTCACCCCCGACGAGCTGCGCGACCAGGTGGCGCTGCTGTTCGTCGCCGGGCACGAGACCACCGTGAACCTGATCGGCACCGGCATCTTCGAACTGCTCCGCCACCCCGACCAGGCCCGGCGCTGGCGCGACGACCCCGAGCTGGCCGGACCGGCGGTCGAGGAGCTGCTGCGCTTCGTCGCGCCGGTGCAGTTCTCGCGGCGCATCGCCACCGTGGACGTGACCTTCGGCGACCGGACCATCCCCAAGGGCAGCTTCGTGATGGCCTGCCTGGCGTCGGCCAACCGCGACCCCGAGGTGTTCGGACCGACGGCCGACGAGCTCGACCTGGGTCGGGCCGACGCCGGGCAGCACCTCAGCTTCGGCAGCGGCACCCACTACTGCCTGGGGGCGTCGCTGGCCAAGCTCGAGGCGCAGGTGGCCATCGGCACGTTCCTGCAGCGGTTCCCCGACGCCCGGCAGGCCGGCGTGCCCACCTGGAACGGCCGCACGAACCTTCGGGGTGTGGCCGTCCTCCCCGTGGAGGTGCGCTGACGCCCACCCGGTGTCAGTGCCGTGGCGATGGGATCGTTGAAGACCGACTACCTCGTCGTGGGCGCGGGCGCGATGGGCATGGCCTTCGCGGACGCCCTGGTCGATCACGCCGATGTGCACGTGACGCTCGTCGATCGTCGCCACGCGGCCGGCGGCCACTGGCAGGACGCGTATCCGTTCGTCCAGCTGCATCAGGCGTCGTTGTTCTACGGCGTCGCGTCGACCGTCCTCGGCAACGGCACCGTGCAGGAGAGCGGCCCGGAGGCGGGGCTGCAGGAACGGGCCCGTCGGTCGGAGATCCAGGCCTACTACGACGACATCCTGCACCGCCGCCTCCTCGGCTCGGGCCGAGTCACCTTCCTCGGCGGGAGCGACCATCACACGGACGGCTCCTCGCACCTGGTGACCTCCCGGGTGTCGGGCGACACCGTCGAGGTCGACGTGCGACGACGCGTCGTCGATGCCACCTACCTCTCGCCGACCATCCCGGCGACGACGCCCCCGCCGTTCGCTGTCGCTGACGACGTTCCCGTCGTCGCCATCAACGAGCTCGGGAGATTGGCCGAGGCGGCGACCGACTACGTCATCGTCGGTTCCGGCAAGACCGCCACCGACGGGATCGTGTGGTTGTTGGCGAACGGCGTGCCACAGGACCGCATCGTCTGGGTCCGCCCGCGCGATCCCTGGATGCTCAATCGCGCGGTCGTCCAGCCTGATCCGGCCGTGGCGCTCGGGCTCGTGGCGGACACCATGGCGGCGGCCGCCGATGCCGAGTCGCTCGACGATCTGTTCCTGCGCCTCGAAGCTGCTGGGGTGATGCTGCGGATCGACAGGGACGTCATCCCCACGATGGCCAAAGCCCCCACCATCGGCGCATGGGAGCTCGATCTGCTCCGCACCATCGACCGGGTCGTTCGCCTGGGCCACATCAAGCACGTGACTCGCCGCGAGATCGTCCTCGACGACGGGTCGGTCCCACTGACGCCGGGCTCGCTCGTCGTGCACTGCGCCGCCTCCGGACTGCGGTACCCACGCCTCGTTCCGGTGTGGGGTCCGGACATGATCAGGCTCCAGACGATCCGGGCCGGCTTCCCGTGCTTCTGCGCGGCGTTGGCCGGCTACGTGGAGGCGACCCGCGACGACGACCGCGAACGCAACCGGTTGTGCCCACCGAACAGCTTCTCGAACACTCCCGTCGACTGGGCCCGGATGCAGGTGCGCGGAACCGTCGCAGCGCGCCGATACGGCGCCGAGGCCGACATCGCCGCCTGGGCCAATGGCTGCGCCCTCAATCCCGCACGCATCGAACCGGCGCAACGCGACGATCCCGCGGTGCAAGCCGTCGCCGCACGGGTGGCTGACAGCGCCGATCGTGGGCTCGCTCGGATGGCCGAGCTCGCCGAGTCGGTGTCTGGTGCTGGTGATGCGAACGTCGAGGGCTAAGTCGACTCGACCGCGGCAGGGGTCTTGAGGGTGGCGGGGACCTGCCAGGTGAGCATCGTTCCGCCTGAGGCCTGGTTGGTGATCGAGAAGTCTCCGTTGAGCTGTCGGGCGCGTGTCGCCATGTTGTTGAGGCCTCGGCCGCCGATGACTTCGTCGGGGATGCCGTCGCCGTCGTCGGAGATGGTCAGGGTGACGTCACCGGCCGAGCTGATCGCGACGCGGACGTGGCCGGCGTTGGCGTGGTGGGCGATGTTCGAGAGCGCTTCGCGCAGCACGGGCATGAGGTTCTCTGCGATCCGATCGTCGATCGTCTCGATCGGCCCGTCGAACTGCAGGCGAGGCTCGAAACCCAGTGCCGGTGTGGTGTCGGTGATGATCTCGAGCAGTTGGCCGCGCAGGCCGCCGGGTGCGGCGCTGCTGCCCTGGAGGGCGAACACGGCCATCCGGAGCTCTCTGATGGTCTGGTCGAGACCGTCGACGGTGGATTGGAGGCGGTTTCTCGTCCGCTTCGTCGCGTTCCTGCCATCGTCGCCTGGAGGTGCAGTCCTTCGGCGAAGAGTCGTTGGATCACGGTGTCGTGCAGGTCACGGGCGATGCGCTCGCGGTCATCGGCAACCGCCAGGACCTGTTCGGCTTCCCGAAGGGCGTCCTGGCTCTGGCGCAGCTCCGCCTCGGCGGCGAGGCGAACGGTGACGTCCCGTGCGAGGGTGATGACCCAGCTGTTGCCGTCACGACCGGTTGGTGCTGACTGCAAGGTCTTCTCGACGGGCACCTCCAGGCCGTCCTTGCGGAGCAACGAGACCTGCCGCACGATCGAAGCGTTGTGGTCGTCGAGGAGCGACGTCGACGATCCGCCGGTACTCGGATTCGGTCGTGTAGGGGTTCAGGTGCAGCGGCGACATCGTCAGCAGCTCGTCGCGGCTGTACCCGACGAGACGAACGGCCCCTTCGTTGACGAACGAGAACCGCAGGGTCTCGGCGTCGAAGATGAACACGCCGTCGTCGGTCGCATCGAGCGTGCGCAGCACCCGGTGCAGCTGGTCTTCGGCCTCGACCCGGTCGCTGACGTCCCGTACCGCGGCGATGACGAACACATCGTCGCCGAGGCGGAGCGGGCTGAGGCTGATCTCGACGGCGAACTCCGATCCGTCCGATCGGCGGGCCCGCAACTCCGACCCGGCGCCCATGGCGCGGACGGTCGGTTCCGCTCGATAGCGGGTGCGGTGCGCCCGATGCACCGCCACCAGCGACTCGGGCAGCAGGTCGTCGACGACTCGACCCAGCAGATCCTCGAGCGGGTACCCGAACAGGTCGCCCGCGTGATCGTTGACGAAGACGATCTCACCCGTACCCGCGACGATGAGGGTCGCGTCCGGCGTGGCGTCGAGCAACGACCAGGCGAAGTCGTCCCCGAACGCTTTGAGCAACGGCGACCTGGCGCCCATCATGACGACCAGAACAGTGGAGCCATCGTGCGAACTCCCTGGACGGAGGTGTTGCGTCGACACGTTGCCATGGTCTGGGAGCACCGCTCCCGGGATCAGCGTGAGCTGATCCGACACGCATTGGGCTTCAAGTCGTGCCGAGAAGATCGTACACCCCGGCGTCAGGCGCCCGGCAAGGGGGTGGGCCGGTAGCGGCAGACCTGAACGCCGGTGGCCGCGGTCTGGGCCGAGATGAGCTCGAAGGTCCGCGCCGCGCCATCGGTGGGGAAGAGGGTCTTGCCGCCACCGAGGGCGATCGGCTCGATCATCAGGACGAGCTCGTCGATCAGTCCGGCCGTCAGCAGTGCCCGCACCAGGGACAGGCTTCCGTAGATGTAGATGTCGCCGCCCGGCTGGTCGCGCAGTGCCGAGACCTTGTCGACGAGATCGCGGCCTCGGATGATCGTGGTCGGGTGCCAGGTGAGATCCGCCTCCGAGAGCGTGTCCGAGACGACGTACTTCTGGGCGCGGTTGATCCAGTCGGCGAAGGGATCTCCCGAGCGTTCCGGCCACGCCGCCGACGACACCTGATAGGTGCGACGACCCTGGAGCAGTGCCTCGCTTCGCTCGGCGAACTCGCTGATGACCGGCCCCATCACCTGGGGGTCGAAGAACTGCTGCGACCAGCCACCATGGCTGAATCCGCCGCTGGTGTCCTCCTGCGGGCCGCCGGGGGCCTGCACGACGCCGTCGAGGCTGATGAACTCGCTCGCGACTACTCGCATGGTCTTTCTCCATTCGTAGAAGGCTGGAACCTCACTTCTTCCTACGAACGAGCCCCGGCCGTTTCGACAGCGTAGGGACATCTTCCTTCCCCGAAGCGCGACGGCGCTGGGGCTAGGGTCACCAACCGTGCGGGGTCCTGCTGCTCTGAAGGCGAAGGTCGCCGGTCTCCTGACCCGGGACGAGCGCCCCGCCCGCGTGTTCGAGCACCTCGGGGCGTTCACCTGGGCCGACCGCCTCGACGAGATCCGAACCGGCGGCGACGTCGTCACCGTCCCCCCCCCCTGGGCCCCGGCCAGCTTCGGGCCCACCGCATCAAGATCTACGGCTTCGGGGGCCGCGACACCACGGCGCAGGCCATCACCACCAGCGGCTGGCGCGGGTTCGAGCAGCCGACGCCGGAGATGCTGGTACGGATCGTCCGCGTCTTCGACGGGCTCGTCTACGACGTCGGCGCCAGCTCCGGGATCTACTCGCTGCTGGCCGTCGAGGCCCGGCCGGGCGTCCGGGCCGTGGCCTTCGAACCGTTCCCTCCGGCGCTCGACGCACTGCGAGCCAACATCGCGCTCAACCGTTCCGGCTCGCGGATCGAGATCGTCGAGGCCGCCGTCGCCGACATGGCCGGCACCTCCGACCTCTTCGTCCCGGCGGACTCTGGCGTCATCGAGACCAGCGCTTCGCTGAACAGCTCGTTCAAGGAGAGCATCGACCAGAAGATCGCCGTGCGCACGGTGACGCTGGACGACGACTGGAACCGGCGTCACCGACCCCACGTCTCCCTGATCAAGATCGACACCGAGAGCACCGAAGCTCAGGTGCTGCGCGGCGGTGCCGAGATCGTCAGCGTCGACCGGCCCCTGATCATCTTCGAGGTCCTGCCCTCGGCCGATCTCGACGCGCTCCGGGCCTACGCCCACGACCACGACCTCGTCACCGTTCGCCTGACCGGGACCACGGCGACCATCGGTGGCGAGGTCGACCACGACCCGCGCAGTTGGAACCAGATCTTCGTTCCCCGCGAGCGCCGCAACGACATCGTTCCCCTGCTCGAGGCTGCCCGGCTCGCCGTCACCGACGCCTGACTCGACCGGTCGAGAGCCAGAGCCTCGTCGTCAGGACGGATCGGCGGTGGCCAGGTCGGGGTGGTGGCGGCGCTCGATCCGGCGGCGCACGGCGTCGGGGATCACGATGGCGCGGCGGGCCGTGATGTCGAAGGCGACGTTCACCACCGAGAACACGGCGATCAGCTCGTCTCGGTCGACGTCGAAGAGCCAGAAGCGGCTGAGCATCGTCTTGGACTGGATGTCGAGCTCGGCGCCGAAGCTCTGGACCCGGTCGCCCCGCCGGGCCGGGCGGGCCCACGAGGCCCGGGTCTCCATGGTGGCGAACCCCATCGTGCCCCCGTCGGGCAGCGGCTCGAGCGGCCGGAAATCACCGCCGGGGACCGGGTCGCCGCCCCACACCAGCTCACCCAGCCAGGCCGACGACACGACGCCGTCGTCGTCGGCCTCCAACACGTCGTCGATCACTCTGACCTGGCGGAGGGCGAGGCCGCGCTCGCGGACCACGTCGAGCGACGGGGGTCGCGCCGTCGGGTCCTCGTCGAGGCTGATCGACCGGGGGCGGCCGTGCTCGGGGAGGTCGACGGTGACGACTCGAGCCGCGTCGACGACCGCGTCGTCGATCGCGACACGCTTCGACCCGGACCGGTCGGTGAGGTCGAACGTCAGGACGAACGTGGCCGCCACCTCGTCGGCCTCGGGGTTGACGAGCTCCTCGTACAGCCGGATCCGGTCGCGCGACGCGTCGAGCACTCCGCCCCGCACCTCGAGCGGCGCTCCCAGCAGCTGCTCGCGATGGTGGCGGACGTAGACGTCGCGACCGACGACCGAGCACCGGTCGTCCGACACCAGGCCGATCGACGCCAACAGGTCGTCGGCGCCTGTGCGGGCATGCGCGCTGTAGTACCGCACGTTCATGTGGCCGAGGTGGTCGATCTGGTCCGGGGTCACCTCGGTCTTGTGCAGCACGTCCACGACAGTCCCCTGATGCTCGTCGGATGTCCGTGCTTGCTAGTCGACGAGCCGGTCGCGGGACAAACAGGAGCGGGCTCTCAGGCGTCGATGGCGAACAGGTCCCGGGCGTTCCCGCCGAGGAACGCGCCGCGTCGGTCCTCGGGAAGGCCCCGGACCAGCCCGTCGAGATCGCCGACGTAGTCCGGCGTGTGGTCCGCGTGGGGGAAGTCCGATGCCCACATGAACCGGTCGCCGAAGCGCTCGATCAGCGCCGCGATGCTGCGCTCGTCGGGATCGCACGAGATCCAGCAGCGCTCCCGGAAGTAGTCGCTCGGACGGTGCTCGAGCGGCACCCGTTCGCCGATGAAGGTGTGGCCGTAGACCGCGTCCAGCCGGTCGAGCCAGTAGCCGATCCACCCGCCTCCCGACTCGAGCACGACGACCCGCAGGCGCGGGAACAGGTCGAAGACGCCGTAGTCGAACAGGGTGGTGAACTGATGGCGCACGCCGTCGGACGCGGTGACCGAGGCCAGCAGCCGGAGCTGGCGCACGTGCTCCCAGGTGCCCATGCGGGTGCCCTTGGTCCACTGCGGCTCGAAGGTCGGGTGGATGGCGAACGGGACGCCGAGGTCCTGGGCGGCGGCGAACACGACATGGTGGTCGGGGTGACCCAGCGGCTTGGCATCGTGGGTGAACGGCGCCACGTACGCACCTCGGGCGCCGTCGCCCACCGCCCGCTCGAGCTCGCGGGCAGCGGCCTCCGGATCGCCGAGCGAGAGGTGCGCGGTCGGCACGAGGCGGGGGTTGCCGGCGCAGAACTCACAGATCCAGCGGTTGTAGGCCCGGGTGTAGGCCTGCGACAGCTCGGCATCGAGGAGCTCGGCCTCCCACAGCAACCCGACGGTCGTGTACAGCACGACGGCGTCGATGCCCTCGGCGTCGAGCACCTCGCAGCGCTGGTCGGGGTCCATGCTCCCGAAGGGCGCCTCGCCCAGGTAGGTGCGGGCCGGGTCCTTCTGCATGGCGGCGAGGTCCGGGGCGCCCATCGCCCCGAGGGTCGACACGAAGCCGCGCCGACTCATGACCGAGGGCTGCCCGCCGATCTGCAGCATCTCGAGATCGCTCTCGTCGCGCACGATCCGCAGCGCCCGGTCGCGGTACTTCGGCTCGAGGTAGGTCTCCCAGAGATCCGGGGGCTCGAGGATGTGGCCATCCGCGTCGACGGCCCCCTCGAACGACAGGTGCCCGGTGTCGTGCATGGCCTTGGCCACGTCCACCTCCTCGTGTCGACCTCGCCCGGCGGCTTCGCGGTCGGGGTTCACCCTTCAGGTTCTCTGTCGATCGACCATCGTGGCCGAGTACCACTCGAGCGTGCGGGCCAGACCGTCCACCAGCGACGTGGTCGCCTGCCACCCGAGCTCGTCACGGGCTCGGCTGACGTCGGCCACCAGCTCGCCGATGTCAGCCGCCGACGGCCGATCGGCCTCCGCCCCCGGCTGGTCGGCGAGCACGTTCGGCCATGCCTCCACCGATGCCCCCTCGGGGAGGGCCCCGTCCCGGGCCACCAACGTCGCCCGGGCCAGGTCGTCGACGCGGGTACCCGTCCCGCTGGCGATGTTGAAGGTGCTCAGCCCGTCGATCCCGAGCGCCACGGCCCGCCACACCGCGTCGGCGAGGTCGCCCACGTAGCAGTAGTCGCGGACGCCGTCGACCTTCCGCAGTCGGATGCGATCGCCCTCGACGGCCTGCTGGAGGATGAGCCCGAGCACGCTGTCGCGCCGGGCGCCCGGGCCGTACACCGAGAAGGGCCGCAGGATGACCGCGTCGAGCCCCGTGGCCCGGGTCGCGGCCCCGATCACGCTCTCGGCGCCGACCTTCGCCGCGGCATAGGGAGATCGCGGGGCGAGGGACTCGGTCTCGCCGACCGGGTTTCGGCGCGGCCGGCCGTAGACCTCGGCCGACGACACGTGGACGAGTCGAGGGATCCCGAGCTCCTGGCAGAGCTGGACGACCGCGGCGGTACCGAGGACGTGGGCCCGCAGGAACTCCGTGGGGGCGGCGAACGAGGCGGCCACCGACGGTGGTCCGGCCAGGTGGACGATCGCGTCGGCACCTTCCGCCAGGGGCCGCGAGCGCGTCGACGTCGGTGATGTCGCACGCGACCGACGGCACGTGCCCCAGCTGGGCGGGCAGCGGTCTCCCGTCGACGTTCGTCGTGCCCACATGGGCTCGCAGCGACGCAACCGGCGCGGCATCGGCGGCGAGCACCGCCGTGCCGATCATCCCGTTCGCCCCTGTGACGAGGACGTTCACGAGCCCACCATCGCTGCCGCGGCGTCCACCCTGCCTCCGTCCTGTCTCGGAGCCCTCACTCTTCAGCGATCCGGTCGGCTTGTCCAGGGCCGGCGAGCGCGATCGGACTTCCGAGCGCACGAGCCGGCGAATGCCGCGAACATGCAGTCGGGAACCCGTCACCCACGACGAAGATCGAGGTGTGCCATGAAAGAGCTCATCGCATCACGCACCTTCTTCTCGGCGGTCGAGCAGTACGCCGACAAGATCGGCTTCCACGACGGCGACTACCACGCCACCTACGCCCAGCACGCCGATCGGGTGCTGCGCCTGTGCGACGCGCTGCACAGCGGGCTCGGGGTCGAGCGTGGCGATCGCGTCGCCATCATGGCCGCCAACAGCCACCAGTACCTCGAGCTCTACGACGCCGGCTACCTCGGCGCGGGCGTCGTCAACCCGCTCAACCTGCGCCTCGCCGGCCAGGAGCTGCGGTTCATCCTCGCCGACTCGGGCACCAAGGTCGTGTTCGTCGACGCGCTGTTCGCCGAGGCCCTGGCCGCCAGCCTCGCCCTCGAGGGCGACGAGCTCGCCGTCGAGAAGGTCGTGCTGATCGGCGAGGGAGACGTACCCCACGACGTCAGCTTCGAGAAGCTGCTCGCTGCGGCCGAGCCGGTGACACCGTCCGAACCGGAGGAGACCGATCCGGTCGTGCTCATGTACACCGGCGGCACGACCGGCCTGCCCAAGGGGGTGCTGCTCGACCAGCGGGCCGAGCTGCTGAACATGTACCACATCGCCATGTCGGTCGGCCTCGACCACCGCCGGGTCTACCTGCACCAGACCCCGATGTTCCACGCCGCCTCGATGGGCGGCGTGCTCGGCATCCCGGGCAGCGGGGGCACGTCGGTGTTCGTCCCGCTGTTCGAACCCGAGGCCGTCATGACCGCCATCGAGGAGCACCAGGTCGACTGGACGGTGATGGTGCCGACCATGATCGCCATGGTCCTCGACCACCCCGGCTTCCGACCCGAGCGATTGGCCACCATGCGTGACCTCGTCTACGGCGCCGCTCCCATGCCGGTGGCCCTGCTCGATCGCGTGCAGTCGGAGCTGCCCGACGTGAACCTGTGGCAGGGGTACGGCATGACCGAGTGCTCGTCGGTGCTGACCCTGCTCACCGACGCCGACCACCGGGCGGCCGGGGCGCGGCTGCGCTCGGCAGGGAGGCCCGTCATGGGCGTGACCCTGTCGATCCGCACGCCGCGTGACGAGCCGGTCCCGACGGGCGAGGACGGCGAGGTGTGCGCTCGTGGCGGCAACTTCATGGTCGAGTACTGGAACCGACCCAAGGAGACGGCCGAGGCGTTCCGGTCGGACTGGTACCACACCGGCGACGAGGGCCACCTCGACGAGCAGGGCTACCTCTTCCTGGTCGACCGGGTGAAGGACATGATCGTGACCGGTGGCGAGAACGTGTACTCGATCGAGGTGGAGAACGCGATCTCGACCCACCCCGCCGTCAACCAGGTCGCGGTCATCGGCATCCCCCACGACGTGTGGGGTGAGCAGGTCCACGCGGTGGTGGTGCTCAACGCCGGTGCCGAGGTGTCCGCCGACGAGATCCAGGCCCACGTCCGGGCGTCCATCGCCGGCTTCAAGGTGCCCAAGTCGGTCGAGTTCCGCCACGAACCCCTCCCCCTGTCCGGTGCCATGAAGCCCCTGAAGCGCCTGCTGCGCCGCCCGTACTGGGAGGGCGTCGACCAGTCGTGACCATGGGGAGTCGAGGGTGGCCGACCTTCGGACCTTCGACCCTGGAGCACACGCCCGGGGCGCCGTAGCGTCGACGTGAGGGGCGGCGGTACGAGCCCGCCCACCGGATCAGGGAAGGCAATGAACCAGACCATCCGCTTCGGACGAGTGGCCGGCATCCCCATCGGGGTGAACTGGAGCGTCCTGCTCATCGCCGCCCTGATCGGGTGGAGCCTCGCGGCCTCGGCGCTCCCCGAGATCGCTCCGGGCGAGACGACCGTGGCCTACGCCGTGGCGGGAACCGTCGCCGCCATCTTGTTCTTCGCCTCGCTGCTCGCCCACGAGCTGGCCCACTCGCTGGTCGCCCGCCGCGACGGGGTGGCGGTCGACAGCATCACGCTCTGGCTGCTCGGCGGGGTGTCGCGCTTCGAGTCGGAGCCCTCGTCGGCGGCATCCGAGCTGCGCATCGCGCTGGCCGGCCCGCTGACCAGCTTCGCCCTGGCCCTGTTCTTCGGGCTGCTCGAGGTGGTCAGCGAGTCGATCCACCTGCCCGAGTTGGTGTCGGGATCCCTGGCGTGGCTGTCGTTCATCAACCTCGTCCTGGGTGCGTTCAACCTCCTGCCGGCCTACCCGCTCGACGGTGGCCGGGCCCTGCGGGCGCTGGCGTGGCGCCGCAGCCGCGACCGCATCGCCGCCACCCGCCTCGCGGCACGGGCCGGGCACGTGCTGGCCTGGTGCCTGATCGGGCTGGGCATGCTCGTGGCGCTCACCGGCCTGGTGGTGTCGGGGCTCTGGTTGGTGCTGATCGGCTGGTTCATCGACAACGCCGGTCGGGCCGAGGCCAACGCCGTCATCGAGCGCTCGGTGCTGGGCGCGGTGCCCGTCGACCACCTGATGTCGGCGAACCCCGTGACCGTGCCCGGTTCGCTCAGCGTCGAGCGCCTGGTGCACGACTACGTGCTGGGTCGCCACCACTCGGCCTTCCCGGTGATCGACGACCGGGGTGCGGCGATCGGCCTGGTCACCCTCGATCAGGTGCGGGGCGTGCCGCCGGAGCGACGCAACGAGGTCACCGTCGCCCAGATCGCCCTGCCGCTGGATCGGGTACCGGTGGTCGCACCGACCGACTCCGGCGTGGAGGCGCTGCAGCGGATCACCGCGACGCGGACCGGCCGAGCCCTGGTGGTCGACGCCGATCATCGGCTGGTCGGCATCGTGTCGAACGCCGACCTGGCCCGGGCCCTCGAGATCGGCTCGGTCCGGGTGGCGGGCCCGCGGACGGCCCCTCCGCCGTGCCTCCCCGTCCCCCCGTCCCGACGGTGAGCGCCGAGGCGGGTGCCCGTGCGGGAGCGACCTGGCCGGCCATCGCCCCGTCGGCGCGGCCGGGATCGCTGACACCGAACCTGGTCGACTACGAGCGGACGTGCGCCGAGTTCACGTGGGACGCCGCTCGAGCCGAGCTCGACGGCCTGCCCGGCGGGCGGGGGCTGAACATCGCCCACGAGGCGGTCGACCGCCACGCCGCGGGCCCCCGCGCCGATCACGTCGCACTGCGCCTGCTCGATGCCGTCGGTGACCGCGCCGCGACGTGACCTACGCCGAGCTCGCCGAGCTGACCAGATCGGTTCGCCTCCGCTCTGGCCGGGCTCGGCGTCGATCGGGGCGACCGGGTCTTCGTGCTGTCGAACCGGACGCTCGAGCTCTACGTGGCCGCGCTCGGCACGCTGAAGCACGGCGGCGTCGTCTGCCCACTGTTCTCGGCGTTCGGCTCCGAGCCGATCCGCCAGCGGATGGCCCGCGGCGACGGCCGCGTGCTGGTCACCTCGGCCTCGCTGTATCGCCGCAAGGTCGCGCCCGTCCGCGGCGAGCTGCCCCATCTGCAGCACGTGCTGCTCGTCGACGGCGACGGCGGCGACCCGGGCACGATCGACGGTGGCCACGACCTGCAGCGGCTGCTGGCGTCGGCGTCGCCCGACTACAGCATCGCCCCGACCTCGCCCGACGACATGGCGCTGCTCCACTTCACGTCGGGCACGACCGGCATGCCGAAGGGCGCGGTGCACGTGCACGGGGCCGTGCTGGCCCACCACGTCACCGGCTCCTTCGCCCTGGACCTGCACCCCGAGGACGTGTTCTGGTGCACGGCCGACCCCGGATGGGTGACCGGCACGTCCTACGGCATCATCTCTCCGCTGACCCACGGCCTGACGAGCCTGATCGACGTCGGACGACTTCGACGCCGAGCGCTGGTACCGGACGATCGAGTCGGAGCGGGTGACGGTCTGGTACACCGCGCCGACGGCCATCCGCATGCTGATGCGGGCCGGGGTCGAGCTGGCCCGCTCGTTCGATCTCTCGTCGCTGCGGTTCGTCGCCAGCGTGGGCGAGCCGCTCAACCCGGAGGCGGTCGTGTGGGGCACCGAGGCCCTCGGCATGCCCGTGCACGACAACTGGTGGCAGACGGAGACCGGCGGGATCATGGTGGCCAACCTGGCCTCGATGGAGATCCGCCCGGGTTCGATGGGCCGCCCGCTCCCCGGGATCGAGGTGGCCCTCCTCGCCCGGGACGATGACGGGCGAGCCGATCCGCCACGGTGACGAGGTCGAGCTGGTCACCGAGCCGGGCTGCGAGGGCGAGTTGGCGATCCGGCCGGGCTGGCCGTCGATGTTCCGCGGCTACCTGCACGAACCGGAGCGCTACGAGCGCAGCCTTCGTCGGCGAGTGGTACCGGTCGGGCGACCTCGTGAGCCGGGACGCCGACGGCTACCTGTGGTTCGTGGGACGGGGCGACGACGTGATCAAGACGGCCGGGCACCTCGTCGGGCCCTTCGAGGTGGAGAGCGTGCTGATGGAGCATCCCGCGGTGGTCGAGGCGGCCGTGATCGGCCTGCCCGGACCCGGTGGCCGGCAACCTCATCAAGGCGTTCGTCACCCTGCGCCCCGACGCCGAGGCCACCGACGACCTGCGACTCGAGCTGATCGGCTTCGCCCGGTCGCGGCTCGGTGCCGCGCTCGCCCCGCGCCAGGTGGCGTGCGGACCCACCTCCCCCACACCCGCAGCGGCAAGATCATGCGGCGCTTGCTGCGCGCCCGCGAGCTCGGCCTGCCCGAAGGCGACCTGTCGACCCTGGAGCCGAGCCGTGAGCGACGTGGACGGTTCCCGACCGAGTCGAGCGCGGCCATGGGCTTCCGCTGCGGGAGATGGTGCGCATCCGCCGCTTCGAGGAGCGGTGCGTCGAGCTCTACAGCGCCGGTGAGATCCGCGGCTTCGTGCACCTCTACATCGGAGAGGAAGCGGTGGCCGTCGGCGTCAACGCCGCCCTCGAACCGCAGGACGCCATCGTCGCGACCTACCGGGAGCACGGGCACGCCCTGGCGCGTGGCATCCCGATGAGGTCGATCATGGCCGAGATGCTGCGGGCGGGTCGAGGGCTGCAGCGGGGGTCGGGGCGGGTCGATGCACCTGTTCGACCGGACCACCCGGTTCTACGGCGGGAACGCCATCGTCGGCGGCGGCCTGCCGGTGGCCGTGGGCCTGGCGCTGGCCGACCACCTGCACCGGCCGCCCGGTCGTGACCGCGTGCTTCTTCGGCGAGGGCGCGGTCGCCGAGGGCGAGTTCCACGAGTCGATGAACCTGGCCGCGCTGTGGCGATCTCCCCGTGCTGTTCTGCTGCGAGAACAACCTCTACGCCATGGGCACCGCGCTCGATCGGTCGGAGTCCGAGGTCGACCTGGCGCTGAAGGCGTCGAGCTACGAGATGCCGGCCTGGTCGGTCGACGGCATGGACGTGCGGCGCGGTCGAGACGGCGGCCCGGCGTGCGGTCGAGACGGTGAGGTCGGGCGGCGGGTCCGTGCTTCCTCGAGCTCCGGACCTACCGGTTCCGGGCCCACTCGCTCTACGACCCCGAGCGCTACCGGGACAAGGCCGAGGTCGAGGGATGGAAGGAGCGCGACCCGATCGCGCTGCTCACCGCCGCCATGGGCGAAGCCGGGCTGCTCGGCCCCGACGACGTGGGGACGATCGAGCGGGACGTCGAGGCCGAGGTCGACGACGCCGTGGCCTACGCGCGGGCGGGCTCGCTACGAGCCCGTCGAGCACCTCGAGCGGTTCGTGACCAGCGAGGGCACCCGGCCATGACGGACGCAGGTGCGACGGACGCAGGTGCGACGGGCCCGGGCGTGACGACCTACCGGGAGGCCCTCCGCGCCGGCATCCGCGACGCCCTCCTGCGTGACGACCGCGTGTTCGTGATGGGTGAGGACGTCGGCCGCTACGGCGGCTGCTTCGCGGTGACGCTCGGCCTGCTCGAGGAGTTCGGGCCCGAGCGGATCCGCGACACCCCCCTGTCGGAATCGGCGTTCGTCGGTGCGGGCATCGGTGCGGCCCTGGGCGGTCTGCGCCCGATCGTCGAGATCATGACGGTCAACTTCAGCCTGCTCGCCCTCGACCAGATCCTGAACAACGCGGCCACGCTGCTGCACATGTCCGGTGGCCAGTTCAACGTGCCCCTCGTCATCCGCATGGCGACCGGGGCCGGACGGCAGCTCGCGGCCCAGCACTCGCACAGCCTCGAGGGGTGGTTCGCCCACATCCCGGGCCTTCGCATCGTCACGCCCGCCACCATCGAGGACGCGTACGGGATGCTGTGGACCGCGCTCGAGGATCCCGACCCCGTCCTCATCTTCGAGCACGGGTCGCTGCTCCCCATGACCGGGGAACTGCCGCCGGGCGCCGGAGCCGTCGACCTCGACCGCGCCGTGGTCCGGCGCCCAGGCGTGGACGTGACGCTGCTCACCTACGGGGGTTCGCTGCAGAAGGCCCTCGACGCAGCCGCCCAGCTCGACGCAGGTGGCGTCAGCGCCGAGGTCATCGATCTCCGGACCCTGCGACCGCTCGACACGGCCACCATCGTCGGGTCGGTGTCGCGGACGCACCGGGCGGTGATCGTCGACGAGGGCTGGCGCTCCGGCGGCATCTCGGCCGAGATCTCGGCGCGGCTCGCCGAGCACGCCTTCTGGGACCTCGACGCGCCCGTCGAGCGGGTGTGCGCCGCCGAGGTGCCGATCCCCTACGCCAAGGAGCTCGAGTTGGCCGCCCTGCCGTCGGTGGACGGCATCGTGGCCGCCGCCCTGCGCACGCTCGGTCGACCGGTCGCGACCGACGAGCCGGAGCACGAGTCCTGATGGGCGAGTTCCGCATGCCGACGTTGGGCGCCGACATGGATCGTGGCACCCTGCTCGAGTGGCGCGTCAGCCCGGGTGACACGGTCCGCCGCGGCGACATCGTCGCGGTCGTCGACACCGACAAGTCCGACATCGAGGTCGAGGTGTTCGAATCGGGCGTGATCGACGAGCTGCTCGTGGCCGAGGGCACCGAGGTGGCGGTCGGCACGCCGCTCGCCCGGATCGTCCCTGCCGCCGACGCCCACGACGCCGTCGCGCCGGCACCCGTCGCCGGCCCGGCTCCTGTCACCGGCCCGGCCCCTGCCGCCGGCCCGGCCGGGGCACAGGCCCGGGCGAGCGAGCACCTGAAGGTGCTGTCGCCGCTCGTGCGCCGCCACGCCGAGCAGCTCGGCGTCGACCTGACGACCGTCACCGGCACCGGCCACGGCGGCGTCGTGACCCGCGACGACGTCGACCGAGCGGCAGCCGCGGCAGCGCCGGTCGCGCCGGTCGCGCCGGTCGCGCCGGTCGCGCCGGTCCCGCCGGGTGGGCCGCGGTCGTCGCCCTACGCTCGCCGCCGCGCCGCCGAGCTGGGCGTCGACCTCGCCGGCATTCGCGGCCGGGGCCCGGCCGGGGCCATCGTGGCCGCCGACGTGGAGGCGGCCCACCCACGCCCCGACATCGAGCGGGGCGGCAACCGGCAGGCGGCGATCCGGCGCTCGGTGGCCGACCTGATGGCGCGGTCGAAGCGGGAGATCCCCCACTACTACCTCAGCACCGCGATCGACCTGGCTCCGGCGGTCGCCTGGCTCGAGCAGGCCAACGCCGAGCGATCGGTCACCGACCGGGTCCTCCCCGTCGCGCTGCTGCTCAAGGCCACGGCGATCGCCGCCCGACGATCGCCCGAGATGAACGGGCACCTGATCGACGGTGACTTCCGTCCCGCCGAACGGGTCGACCTCGGGGTCGCGGTCTCCCTCCGCGGTGGGGGCCTGGTCGCCCCGGTGATCACCGGCGCCGACGAGCGGTCGGTCGACGACGGTGATGGCATCGCTGGTCGACCTGGTCACCCGGGCCCGGGCCGGCAGCCTCCGCTCGTCGGAGATGGGCACGCCGAGCCTGACCGTGACCAACCTCGGGGAGCAGGGCGTCGACGCGGTGTTCGGAGTGATCTACCCGCCCCAGGTCGCCCTCGTCGGCTTCGGCACCATCGCCGAGCGGCCCTGGGCCGTGGACGGCATGCTGGCCGTCCACCCCGTGGTCACCGCATCCCTGTCGGCCGACCACCGGGTCAGCGACGGCCATGCCGGTGCCCGCTTCCTGGCAACCGTCGGCCGTCTCCTCGCCGATCCCGCCGCGCTCTGACCCCACGAAGGAGACTTCACCGACCATGACCTCGCACCGACCATGATCCCTGATCGACCATGACCCCCGACGACGCCCGTGACCTGGTCGCCCAGGTGCTGTCGCGCATCGCTCCGGAGGTCGACCTGGCCGGGATCGACGGCACCGCGCCGTTGCAGCAGGAGCTCGACCTCGACTCGATCGACATGCTCAACCTGATGACCGGTCTGCACGAGCGCACCGGCGTGGAGATCCCCGAGCGCGACGCGGCCCGGCTGGCCAGCCTCGACGGGTGCATCGCCTACCTCACCGAACACGCCCCCTGAGCTGAGCCGTGGCGCGCCCGCCACGGGCCAGCAGCCCGGCATCGGCCAGCCACCAGACGAGGTCACGCATGGTGTCCTCCAGGGGCCGAGGCCTGTGGCCGAGCTCGGCGGCCGCCTTCGCGCCGTCGACGACGGGCGCGTCCGCCAGGGCCTGGAGCGATGCCGGGGTGAAGGCGTCGGAGCCGAACCAGCGTCCGACCCGCTCGCCGGCCGGGGCGAACAGCCCGGCGATCGACATGGGCACCGCCAGCAACGGACCGACATGGCCGTTCAACCCGGCCGCCATGCGGGCCAGGCGCAGCATCGAGGTCCGGTGGCCACCGATCAGGTAGTTCTCGCCGGAACCGCCCCGGTCGACGGCGGCCACCGCGGCCAGGACGACATCACGCACATCGACGAAGTCGAACCCGCCCCTGGTGATCAGCGGGAGGTGGCCGCGCGCGGCGGCGCGCATCAGGCGGTTGATCCTGGACAGCTCGGGGTCGATCGGCCCGATGATGCCCGTCGGGTTGATGATGGTGGCATCGAGGCCATCGGCGATCGATCGGCGCAGCGCGGCCTCGCCGGCGGCCTTGGTGCGGTCGTAGAGCGGACGGTCGGCTCCCGATCGCGGGCACTGCTCGTCGAGGAGCGAGCCCGATCGCGACGCGTCGAAGGCATGCACCGATGAGCAGTGCACCAGTCGGCGCACCCCGGCACGCCGGGCCGCCTCGGCGACGACCGCCGGGCCGTCGACGTTGATCGACCACGCCTCGGGGTCGTCGTGCAGCAGCGTGATGCGAGCCGCCAGGTGGAACACCACCTCGACGCCGACCATCGCCTCGGCCACGCGTCGCTCGTCGCGCACGTCGCCGAGGACGTGCTCGACCCGATCGGCCTCGGGACCGACCAGGGGGCGCCGCCCGAAGGTGCGGACCGGCCAGCCCAGCTCGAGCAGCCGGGCGACCAGGTTCTGGCCGACCATGCCCGAGGCGCCGGTCACCAGCGTGAGCGACGGCGGGTGGTTCGTCGGGGTCCCATCGGGCACCACGTCGGGCGTGGTCATGGGGGCGATGGTACGGGGAAGGGCTGCCGGCGGACAGGTGCCGAGGGCGGAGCCGAAGGGGACGTTTGCCCCTAGAGCGGCTCACCCGCAGGTGCGAGAGTCACCGCAGAGGGGGCCCGATCACCATGACCGATCATCCAACCGACACCGTGCCCACCCACCAGGACGTTCCGGCGTCCCCACCCGAGCACTCGGGCGGGCACCACCGGGGCCGGCGCCGAGTGGAGCTGGGGGCGGTCGGGGTCGGCGTCATCCTGTTGCTGCTGTTCGGCGCCACCGTCGGCCGCTACCTCCTGCGTGATCGCCCTGGCGCCAAGTCGGTCGACGAGGCGGTGGAGCAGTTCCGGGAGGGCTCGTCGACCACCGACGCCGGGTCGGCCGGGTTCGTCCGGCCGACGGCCGGGGTCTACCAGGCGAGCGGGGAGGGCAAGGAGAGCATCGACAAGCCGCCGAACTCCCAGAACGACGGGGCGGTGATGCCGATCTCGGTGAAGTACCTCGCCGACGGCTGCTGGACCTGGCACCTCGACTACAACGATTGCCCACTGGCACGAGTTCGACTTCTGCCCGGAGGGCACCCAGCTGCTGCTCGTCGGCCAGCGCAACTACCAGTCGTGGGACTTCGGCGTCATGAAGGTCGACAACGTCGGGCACCTACACCTGCGATCCGCCGGCACCGATCGTCGTCGACGATCCTGCCCCCGGCACCTCGTTCGTGCACCACTGCACCGGCGACAACACCGCGGCGCCGGGCCCGAGCACGACGGAGGGTCCGGCGACCATCGTCGGCACTGAGACGCTGTCGATCGGCGGCACCGACGTCCAGACCATCCACCAGACGCGCGCGCAGTCGATGTCGGGCACCCAGAAGGGCACCGTCGAGGAGGACTGGTGGTTCACCGCCGACACCGGCCTCCCGGTGCGCAGCGAGCGCCACTACCAGATCAACTCCGGCTCGGTGATCGGCACGATCACCTACACCGAGATCGGCTCCTGGCAACTCGAGTCGCTGCAGCCCCAGACGTGACGACCACGCCTGACAGGCCGGGCATCAGCGGTGAGCCTCCCCCCGACCCCTCCGGGCGCGGGTGGGACGAGGTGGCCGACGTGGTCGTCGTCGGGTTCGGCGCCGCCGGCGCGGTCGCCGCCATCGAGGCGGCCGATGCCGGCGCCGAAGTGACGGTGCTCGATCACTGGTCGAAGGGAGGAGCCTCGGCTCGCAGCGGCGGCATCGTCTACGGCGGGGGCGGCACGCCCCAGCAGGAGGCGGCCGGCTTCTCCGACACCCCCGACCTCATGGCGCGGTACCTGGCGCTCGAGGAGGCGATGCCCGCCGACGACCCCGTGCTCCAGCGGTTCTGCGAGCGCAGCCGTGGCGATCTGGCCTGGCTCGAGAGCCTCGGGGTCCGCTTCGGCACCCGGTTCGATGCCGACCAAGACGGTGACGCCGACCGACGACCTGGTCGGCCTCTACTTCTCGGGCAACGAGAAGCACTTCGCCGACAGCACCCCGGCGGTCGCACGCGGCCACCGCGTGGCCGGCGCCGGCATGACCGGGCGGGATCTCGTCACCGTGCTCCACCGGGCCGCCCGCGACCGGCGGGGCTCGCGTCCTCGAGCGCACCCGCCTGCTCGACCTCGTGGCGGACGAGGCCGGGCGGGTGGTCGGCGTCGAGGTGCTCGCCCTGGCCGATGACCCGTTCAGCCGGGCGGTCCACGGGGCGCTCTATCGACTGATCGACGGCTCGGCCGCGGCCGCCCACCGGGTGCCCGGCGCGCTGAACCGGGTCGTCGACCGGTTCGAGCACAGGCGCGGGCGTCGGGTGCGCATCGGGGCCCGGTCCGGCGTGGTGCTCGCAACCGGCGGGTTCTCCTACGCCCACGACCTGCTGGCCGAGCACGCCCCGGCCTTCCGCGGCACGCTGCCCCTCGGCACCCCGGGCGACGACGGCTCGGGCATCCGGGCGGCCCGACGGATCGGCGCAGCCGTGCGCTCGATGGACCGGTGCGGCGCCTCCCGCTTCATCGCACCGCCGGTGGGCTTCTGCTCAGGCGTGCTCGTCGACGCCGCCGGTGAGCGGATCTGCGACGAGAGCCTCTACGCCGCCACCCTGTCGGCCCGCATCGCCGACCACGGAGGTCGGGCGTGGCTCGTGCTCGACGCCGACGCCCGCGCCGAGATCGCGGAGCAGATCCGCCGTTCACCCAAGCTCCGCGACCGACCGCTGCGCCAGATCGTGAGCGGGCGGGCCAGCGCGGTGATCTTCCCCAGGGTGTTCGGCACCGTCAACCTGCACCTCAACCGGCAGATCGCCCCGGACCTGCGATCGCTCGCCACCGCGTGCGAACTGCCGGTCGAGCAGCTCGTCGCGACCATCGGGTCGTACAACGACGGCGGCGCGGGCCGGCTCTGCCGACGCCCATGGGCAAGGACCCCTCACTCGTTCGGCCCCTCACCGCGGCTCCCGTTCGCGGCGGTGCCGTGCCACCTGGGCGGCGTCCTCTTCCCCGCTCCCTGCATCACCCTCGGCGGCCTCGACGTCGACGGCGCCACCCAGCAGGTCCGACGGGACGACGGCACCGCCATCGCCGGGCTGTTCGCGGTCGGCCGCAGCGCAGCCGGGATCGCCTCGCGCTCCTACGTCAGCGGGCTGTCACTCGCCGACTGCGTGTTCTCCGGCCGCAACGCCGGTCGAGCCCTGGCCGGCGCTCCCCCGGTCGCCGTCGCCGGATCGATCGGCGGCCAGTCGATCGGCGGCGAGGCGCACGGACTCGACCAGCTCGCGTGACGCCTCCTCGATGCCCTCGGCCAAGAGATCGACGTCGGGCACCACATCGGCATCGACGGTGATGCCGACGCCGAGCTGCTCGCCGTAGGACAGCAGGCCGACGATCATCGCGATGTTCCCCGTGACCGACACGTAGGGGTGCAGCGCGAGCATGCGGGACCCGAGCAGGTAGAGCTGGTCGCGGGTCCCGGGCAGGTCGGTCACCGCCAGGTTCACGACCGGCTGACGGCGCAGGATCGCGGGGCCCAGGGCGCGCAGCCCCCACTCGGGCACGATGTCGCCGAGCCCGAAGAACAGCGGCCCGACGGAGCGCTGGGCGGACTCCTTGCGCCGCACCATCTCGGCGTGCACCTCACGGAGCCGCTCGATCGGGTCGTCCGCCGAGAGCGGCAGGTCGGCCACCATCATCGAGAAGCGGTTCTCGATCTCGCCCGCCTCCGTGCTGTGGGTCGACACCGGGACCAGCACGCGGGGTGCCCGCCCGGGCGGCAGGATCGCCTCGTGGTCGGTGCGCTCGACGTAGTGGCGGAGCGCGCCGGTGACGATCGCCAGCCCGACGTCGTTCAGGGTGGCGCCCAGCGCCCGCTTCACCTCCAGGAGGTCGGCCATCGGAAGGCTCACCCACGTGAAGTCGCGGTGCGGTCCGACGGCGCGGGTGATCGACATCCGGGGAGCCACCCCGCGGGTCGACGCACCGACCTGAGCCAGCTGCCCGAGGCGACCGAGCAGGTGCCCGGGGTGGGCCAACGTGGCCGCTCCGGAGAGCATGACACCGACCCGCCGTCGGGCCCCGTCGACCATCCCGTCGGCGAGGATCCGGCCGGCCGACGGCCCCGGCTCGGGCGCCCAGGGCTCCGTGGGCCGGTCGGGCTCGGGCCGCGGCTCGGTCTCGAGCACGGCGAGGGAGAACTCGAGCACGGCCATGCCGTCGGCCATCACATGGCTGACCTTGGGCAGCACCGCGACCCGGTCCCCTGCGACCCCCTCGACGACCAGGATCTCCCAGAGCGGCCGACGGGGATCGAGCGGCACCTCGATGAAGCGGGAGATGAGCTCGCGGAGCTGGGCGTCGGTGCCGGGGTGCGGCAGCGCAGCCGCCCGCACGTGGTTGGCGACGTCGAAGTCCTCGTCGTCGACCCAGAGGGGGCGACCCTGGTCGAAGGGCACCGGCACGAGCCGCTGGCGGAACCGGGGGAAGCGCCCCAACTGGCTCTCGACGTGGCGCCGCAGCGCCTCGAGGCGGAGCGCGCCGGTGTCGTCGGTCAGCGGCCCGGCCTCGAACAGGCAGAGCGCGCCGACCTGCAGCGGGGCCTCGGGGACCTGGACGCACCAGAGGGTGGCGTCCTGCGGGCGGAGGCGCTCAGTGGGCACGACGGGAACCGGGCGCCGGATGGGTGCCGTTGGACGGGACGTCGGCCGGCACCTCGACCGGCCCGTCCGATGCCCGGCCATCCGCCAGGTCATCGAGGAACGCGGCCACCACGTCGGTCAGGCGGTCGGGGCGGAGGCGGAGCTCGAGCGGCGATCGGGCCCGCACCATGGTGCCGTTCGGGAGCTGCTCAGCCAGGTTCACGGCGTCGTCGAACGGGTGGATGAGGTCGTAGCGGTGGGCGAGCACGAGCGTCGGTGCCACGATGGCAGCCCGGGCCTCCTGGGTCGGGGCCACGGGCCCGACGAGGATGCCGTGCAGCACCGCGGCCATGACCTCCGGAGGGAGCGAGGCCGCGTGCACGAGGCTGTCGAGCGGCGGGAACGGGGTCGGCGGCATGCGGCGGAACACGGCGGCCGTGGCCCGAGCGAACCAGCGTCCGTAGTGCGCGAGCAGCAGCATGGGAGCGAAGATGCAGCGCGGCCGACGGGACCGCCCACTCCAGGACGGGCATCTCGAGCACCAGCCCGCTGACCCGCTCCGGATGCTGCGTGGCCGCGAACAGGCTGACGTTGGCGCCGAGCGACATGCCGCCGAGCACGGCCGACGGCTCGCCGAGCTCATCGAGGAGGCCGAACACCTGACCGGCGTAGGTGTCGATGCGGTACTCGGAGGCGTGCTGCGGCTTGTCGCTCCGACCGTGGCCGAGCAGGTCGAGCAGCACGACCCGGTGGCCCTCGGCCGCGAGGGCCTCGGCGATGCCCCGGTTGAGGTCGGAGTCGAGCAGCAGCCCGTGCAGGTAGACGAGCAGCACGCCACGGGGCCCGTGGTTCTCGCCGTAGACGTCGTACACGAGGCGATGGCCCTCGTGGATGAACGAGTCGGTGCGGAACGCCATGGCGGTGTGTCCTCTCCCTCAGCCGGTTCTGTCAGGCGCGGTCAGCTGAGATCCCGCTGGACGGGGTCGTGCTCGCCGGCCAGGTCGAGCACCTCCTCGAACCCGTCGCGGAGGCACTCGAGGAACAGGTCGGGGTCGGGGATGGCCCCCATGTCGGTGTTCACCCCGATGTGGCACGTGTCGCGGTAGGACATGAGGGTGATGTTGGCCGCCGAGCCCAGGGTCGGGCCGAAGGGGAAGAAGGCGAGGACCTCGGCGCCGCCCACCCAGATGCGCCGGTCGAAGCCGGGCACGTTGCTGGCCAGGAAGTCGACGTGCTTCAGCATCTGCCCGGTGAAGCTGTTCGGCAGCAGGTTGAGCACGCCGGCGACGGTGTTGGACCACGGCAGCGCCCGGTCGTGCCGCAGTTCGGCGGCGAGGCGATCGATCTCGTGCATCCGCTCGACCGGGTCCTCGATGCCGACGGGCACCTCGAAGCGCACGAGCGTGACCCGATTGCCGCCCTCGGGGTCGTCCTCGCTGCGGATGCTGATCGGCATCGTGAGGCGCAGGGTGTCCACCGCCGAGCCGTGCTTCTCGTGGTAGCGCCGGAGGCCGCCGGCCACACCGCCCACGAAGCCGTCGTTGAGCGTGCCCGAGGCCTGCTTGGCCGCGTCCTTGAGGGGCCGCAGCGGGACGTCGAGGGTGGCGAAGTGCCACTGCAGCCGGCGCTCGGTCATGACCTGGGATCGGGTGGTGGTGATCGGCCGCACGAACCGGGCCAGCGCCGCCGCCGTCGCCGCGCCCTCGCGGACCGAGCCCACGGGATCGGACAGCATGTGCCGGGCATCGCCCGGGAAGGCCGCGACCCGGTGGCGGGCCAGGTCGACCAGGCGGGTGAGGTCGTAGGCGAACACGTCCCACCACGGGTCGAGCGGACCACGCCGCGACGCCCTCGGCGCGCCGGGCATCGGCCCCAGGTCCTCGGGCTCGGGCTCGAGGTCGACGACGTGGGCCGCGATCTGCACCCCACCGATGCCGTCGGTGAGCGAGTGGTGCAGCTTCATCACCAGCGCGGCCCGTCCGCCGGTGAGCCCGTCGATGAGCGTGAACTCCCACAGGGGCCGGGCCGGGTCGAACGCGGCCATGCCGGCGGTGCGGGCGAACTCGATCACCGTGTCGAAGGTCTTGGGCGACGGGGCTTCGACCCGCCGCAGGTGGAACGCCAGGTCGAAATCGGGATCGGTGACCCATCGCGGTGGCGCCAGGCCGAGCGGGGTGGGCTGCAGCCGCATGCGGAACGTCGGCGTAAGGCGCGTCGCCCGGTCGATGCGCTCGACGAGGACGTCCCAGTCAGGCGATCGATCGAAGAGCGCCACGGCCACGATGGTCGACCGGAGCAGAGGATCGCGCTCCATCGACAAGGTGAACGCATCGGTCTCCCGGACGTGCGAAGCGACGACTCCGGTCATGGCAACCCCCTGTCGGTCGGGTGAGCTCGTGGACACCCTTGACCGTAGAGACTCGAACGCCGTCCACCCAGGGGCGAAGGTCCCTCCGCCGACGCGGGGTGGGCCCTTTGGGCGAGTATGGGGGTCGGCACCCGGGGAGGAGACCACATGGGGAGCTTCGAGACGGGCGAACAGCTCTGGATCGAGCGGCTGGGCAACCTGCGCAACACCATCCGCCAGGAGCTCATCGCCCGCCAGCTCATCGACCACGTGCAGCCAGGGATGTCCGTGCTCGACGTCGGCTGCGGGCAGGGGACCCAGGCGCTCCGCCTCGCCGAGCGTGGCTGCCGGGTCACCGGTGTCGATGCGTCCCCCGACCTGCTCGCCCGGTTCGCCGCGGATGCCGACCGGGTGGGGCAGTCGGTCGAGCTGATCCTCGGGTCCTTCGGGGACCTCGACGAACTGGTCGGCCGTCGGCAGTTCGACCTCGTCTGCGCCCACGGCCTGCTCATGTACCTCGACGATCGGGCCGAGGCCGTCGCCCGGCTGGCGACCCGGTCGGCCGAGCCCGCCGGCCGGCTCTCGGTCACCTTCCGCAACGCCGAGAGCCTCGCCGTGCGGCCCGGGTTCCGGCGCGACTGGGCCGGTGCCCTCGCCGCGCTCGACACCGACACCTACGTCAACGAGCTCGGCGTCACCGTGCGGGCCGACCGCCTGGGCGAGGTGACGCGCGATCTGGCGGCCGCCGGCATGGCGGTCGTCGTCTGGTACGGCATCCGGGTGTTCAACGACGCCGTCGACCCCGAGATGGCGGTGCCCGACGACGAGGACCTCGGTCTGCTACTCGACGCCGAGGACCAGGCCGGGCGCCGCGACCCCTACCGCTCGATGGCTTCGCAGATCCACGTCATCGCCACGAGGACCTGACCACGAGGGCCGGACCACGAGGACCGGACCACGGGTGAGACGCCCGAGGTCAGGTCTCGTCGATGGTGATGGCGAGCTCGGGGCAGTTCGCGGCGGCGAGCCGGGCCTTGTCGGCCAGCTCGGGCGGGACGGTGCCGTCGCCGATCTCCGAGGCGTAGCCGTAGTCGTCCACGTCGAACAGCTCGGGCGCCAGGGCGTAGCACCGGTTGTGGCCCTGGCACTTGTCGGGGTCGACGCGGATCTTCACGCGAACACAACCGGCAGGGTGCGGGGACCGCGGACCTGACCGCCGGCCCACGTGACCTCGGCCCCGTCCGCCAGGCGGAACTCCGGGATCCGCGCCAACCACGTCTCCAACGCCACCTCGAGCTCCATGCGGGCCAGGTTAGAGCCGGCGCACCGGTGGATGCCGACACCGAAGGCGAGGTGGCGGTTCACGGCCCGATCGAGCACGACCTCGTCGGCGTGGTCGAACACGTCGGGGTCGCGGTTCGCGGCGGGGAAGTTCATGAGCACCCGGTCGCCGGCCTTCATCGGGCAGCCGTCGACCGTGATGTCCTCGTTCACGATGCGGGCCATGGTCACCGGCGAGTAGGCCCGCAGCAGCTCCTCGATGGCCGTCGGCATCAGCTCGGGCTCGGCCACGAGGCGCCGTCGGTCGTCGTCGTGCGTCGCCAGGTGCCACAGCGCCGAGCCGATGGCGGACCAGGTCGTGTCGACGCCGGCGATCAGGGTCAGCGCCGCGGTCCCGAGCACGTGGATGTCGGGCACCGGCGCGCCCTCGACCTCGGTGTGCAGCAGCACGCTGATCAGGTCGTCGCCCGGATCGTCACGGCGCTCCTCCATCTTCTCCATGAGGTAGATGGCGATCGCGTCCCGTCCGGCGTTGCGGCGCGGCTCGTCGTGGGCGAACTCGAGCACGTCGCGGACCCAGCCGGTGAAGGTGTCGGCCATGTCACCGGGCACCCCGAGGGTGAGGGCGATCACCCGGGCCGGGATCTGCTGGGCGTAGCCCGCCGCCGCGTCGGCCCTGCCCGCGTCGATGAAGCCATCGACCAGCTGGTTGCACAGGTCGCGGGTGACCGGCGCGTAGTCGTCGACCCGACGATGGGAGAACCACGGCAGCAGCAGGCGCCGGGCCCAGGTGTGCACCGGTGGGTCGCAGTCGATCGGCGGGACGGGGATGGCGAGGCCCCCGGGGCCGATGTCGTCCTCGGGCGGCGGGACGACCGTGATGCTGCGGGAGCTGAAGTGCTCGACGTCATGGGCGATGGCGGTCACGCCGGCGTAGGTGGTGGGCAGCCACGAGCCGCCCCAGCGCTCCGTGTGGGCGATCGGGCACGAGCTGCGGAGGTCGTCCCACACCGGCGCCGGGTCGGCGACGTAGTCGGGATCGAAGATGTCGTAGTCGGTGGTCCAGTCCGACACCGGTGCACCGGTCATGGCGGTCCCCCCTTCGAGCGACGGCGAGGGTCACCACCGCACGCGGCGATCCTCCCTCCGATCCGACGCGGTGTCCTCACCCCATGTGGATGAGCCGGGAACCAGGTCGGCCGATCGGTCGTCGGACCTCTGATATCCCCGACTCCAATCCCCCGTACAGGAGAACCCATGTCGACCCCGTCGACCGTGAAGCGATCGGCCGGACGCGTCTTCGGCGCCATCATGGCGGTCGCCGCCCTCGGCACCGCCCTCGTGCTGGCGGTGACGCTCATGGCCAGCGTCTCGTCGCTGAACCCCTTCGCGACCACCCGCACCGAGCACCAGGACTCGGTCGTGATGACCCGGATCCAGGACCTGTCGAAGTTCGAGGCGGCCAGCGGTCGGTTCACCACCATCGTCGATCAGCAGACCGACACCAAGCTGCCGTCCTGGGCCACCGGCGACCGCGTGGTGCTCGACGCCGAGGGCGACGTCAGCGCCTCGGTCGATCTCTCGCACCTGCCGTCCGACGCCATCGAGCTGTCCGACGACGGCACGTCCGCGGTCGTCCACGTCCCGGCACCGGTGATCGACGCACCCCGCCTCGACCCCGACGCCACCCGCGTCGTCGCCCGCCAGCAGGGCGTGCTCAACCGACTCGGATCGGCCGTCACCGGCTCGAACCCGGTCGACGACCAGGCGCTGTACCAGCGAGCCGCCGAGAAGCTGGCCGACGCCGCCGGTCAGAGCGACCTGCAGGACCGGGCCCGGGCCAACACCGAGCACTTCCTGCAGCAGACCCTGGCCGCGTCCGGCGTCACCCACGTGACCGTCGTGTTCGACGCCCCCGCTCCCGGCCAGTCGGCCTGAGGCTCGTCTCACGGTCCGAACGAGGAGGCTGACGCGAGGCGACCCCCGGGGCCCCGGGGGTCGCCGAGGTTCGTCCGAGCCATCAGACAAACCAGGTCAACATTAGCCAGGTTTTGCATCGCCAATGCACCATAGGGCCGACGCTCGCCGACGAAATTCTGACGATGGGTTGACACGGGAGCGGGCCAATCCGGAGCGCCGCGACGTCGCGAGACGACCCCCGGGGCCCCGGGGGTCGTCTCGGAGCCGTCCGAGCCATCAGACAAACCCATCCATTCCATCGGCCGATGATCGCCGCGCTTGAGGAACGGAGCACGACTCGTCGCCGCCTCCGAGCGCTCGTGCCGGGTCAGGGCGCCCCGAGTGGGAGGCTGCCGCCCGAGTGCTGGATCTGCTCGAGGTACCCGGGGCACTGGTACCGGAGCGCCGCGCTCGTGAACAGCAGGAGGTCGGGGTAGCCGGGCGAGGCGAACGGCACGACCGAGGGGTCGGTGCTCGCCTGCTGGACCCACGCGAGGGCGTCGCCATGGCTGCGATCCTTGATGGCATCGCAGATCTGGCGGGCCATCTCCTGGCGGCGTTCGAGGCTCTCCTTGCGGAACGGCACCGACTGCGACGACGCCGTGTCGAAGATCTTCAGATCGCCCGCACCCGGCACCGTGCCGGTGGGCGCGGGCCCGATGGGGCCGCTCGTCGAACCCCCGCCCGACGAGCACCCGAGGAGGCCGGCACCCAGGCCGGCCGCCAGCACCATCGCTGCGCACCGTGTGTGAAGGTTTCTGCGCATGCCCATCCCCCCTGATGTCCGTTCTCGACACGACCGCATCGAGTCTCAATCACGCAACGTGAGATTGTCACTATCCGAGCGGCGATGACGGGGTTACTGTTTGCGTAGTCCGAGCCAAAGGAAAAACCAAGTGAAGAATCGCGTGCTGCGAAGGCACGCGGCGTTCGCCGGTGTTCTGGCGATCGTCGCGGCATCCATCGTCGCGGGCTCGCCCTCCGCCGGGGCCGGGTCCACCACGACCACCAACGCGTGCTTCAGCAACGCGACCGCCACCTACAGCGACCTGCCGCTGAGCCTGACCGGCACCGGCGCGCCGAACCCGGCAACGCTCGGGGGAGGCAACGTCACCGTGGGCAGCTCCTCGTTCTCGGGGAGCATCCCGTCGACGTTGCTGGTCGCCGGCTACAACCTCGGCCTGCTGACCGTGGGTGTGAACACCATCCCCGCGACGGTGTACGTGGCCCGGTCGGCGTCGAACGCGACGCCAACCACCCAGGTCGACCACTTCACCGTGAGCGCGTCGTTCACGATCACCGATCCCGACGGCACTCCCGGTACCGGTGACGAGACCGGCACGCCCGTCTCGGTGACCCAGGCGCTGCCCAACATGGCGGTGACGCCGACCGGCGGCAACATCGCGTTCGCGCAGGCGGCCCCCGGCTCGATCGGCACCGTGCCGCTCGGCGCCGGCGGCTCGAACATCAACGTTGCCGGCTCGATCTTCCTCCAGGCGTCGGTCGCAGGTGGCCTCATCAAGGCCAACTTCGACTGCAGCCCGGGCACCACCAACATCGTGACGCCACCAGGGACCGGCGGCTTCACGCCGGCGACGCCCGTCCCCTTCGACACGGTGACCGTCTCCGGTGCCGACAGCGCACCGGTGGTGATCACCCAACCGACGGACCAGACCGTGACCGTCGGCGGTTCGGCGACGTTCACCGCGGCGGCGTCGGGGTCGCCGACCCCGACGGTGCAGTGGCAGGCGTCCACCGACGCCGGCGCCAACTGGACCGACATCACCGGGGCCACCACGACCAGCCTGACCGTCAGCGACCTCCAGGCATCCGACAACGGCACGCAGTACCGGGCCGTGTTCACCAACAGCGTCGCATCAGCTACCACCAACCCGGCGACGCTGACGGTGAACGAACCGCCCCCACCCGTCGCCCCGACGATCACCACCCAGCCGACGGACCAGACCGTGACCGTCGGCGACTCGGCGACGTTCACCGCGGCGGCGTCGGGGACGCCGACCCCGACGGTGCAGTGGCAGGCGTCCACCGATGCCGGCGCCAACTGGACCGACATCACCGGGGCCACCACGGCCAGCCTGACGGTCAGCGACCTCCAGGCATCCGACGACGGCACGCAGTACCGGGCCGTGTTCACCAACACCGCCGGAGCCGCCACCACCGACGCGGCGACGCTCACGGTGAACGCGGCGGCGGCCGGCACCGTGACCGGCACGGCCACCTACGCGAGCACCTGCTCGGGGAGGCTCGGCACGGTCGATCTGCCCCCAGCCCACTTGACCTTCAAGATCACGGGGACGGCCCCTGACCAGGTCGATGCGGGCGCCCAGGTGACGCTGTCCGCTCAGTCGTGGGAGGTGACGGTGCCCGGAGCGACGCTGCAGCTCGGAGCCGCCCTCGGTCTCGGGGACGGATCCGTCATCACGGGAACGGCCACTCCCGCGGTGTTCGGCTCCAACACCGCCGAGGGCACCGCGACGCAGCAGCCTGACCCGTCGCTGCCCGCCAGCATCGGTCCGATCCACGTCGTCGACGGCGTGTTCCAGGACGCGACCACCACGCTCTCGCCGGGGGACATGACCTGGACCGCAGTCGGGAACGACGTGGCCGGTCAGGGAGACGTGGCCTACTCGATGGCCACGACGACCGTCACCCTGAGCTCGCTGGTGGTCGCGGGCAACAGCCCGGTGCTGACCTGCACGCCCGACGACCCATCCACCCCCATCGTGATCACGAGGGTGATCGGCTCGACCGGCATCCCGCCGGCAGGACGCACGAACCCACCGCCGGCCACCACCGTCCAGGCGGCGACCACCGCGGCCACCACCGAGGGCACCCTCCCGGCGACCGGACCACGGAACCTGGTCTTCGAGCTCATCATCGCCATGGTCCTGCTCGACCTCGGCTACCTGCTGTGGTCGGCGTCTCGGCCACCACGACGACGGCGGGTCACGTAGAGGCGGACCCGAGACGAGGGAGGGGGCTGACGATCGGATGCGAGGGAGACAGGTGGCCCAGGCCGCGGGAGGGCGCGCGACGCCCTCCCGCGGCGCACTGGTCGCCCTGTCCGCGGCCTGCGTCGCCGCCCTCCTCGCCGTCCTGATCGTGAGCTCGGGCGGGTCCGAGGACACCTTGACCATGATCTCGGTCGGCAGCGCTCCTCCGAAGGGCGACATCCACCAGCCGTTCGCCACCTCGCCCCCGGCCACCGCCCGGGCGGGCCCGGCGCCGACGCTGCCCGACGACGAGGCCTACGCTCGGCTCGGGCTCCCTCCCCCGCTCACCCTGGACCGCGGCCCGACCGAGCATGCGGCCGAAGGCCAGGGCTCCGCCGGCGCGGCATCGGGACCGGGCATCGACGAGCCGTTCACGACCTCACCGGCGACGACCACCCCGCCGCCCACCTCCACCATCGCCCGCACCGAGCAACGGATCGAGCTGCAGGTCGACCGGGTCGAGGTCGTGCCGCCGCCGGGGTCGACCACGTCCATGGGCTCGGCCACGCCGCCGGGTTCGTCCCCCGAGGTGGCCGGTGAGACCACCGGCCGAGGCTCGGGCTCCGGACCGCTCCCTCGAACCGGTGCCGCCTTCGTCGGGCTGCTGGTGCTGCTCGCCGTGGGCCTCATCGTCGGCGGGCTCCTCGTCCGCACCTTCGCCGGACGGAGGAGCTGAGGACGTGTACGGCGACATCGCCATCGTGGCGCTGGGCGGGGGCGCCGCCCTCGGGGGCTTCGCCCTCGTCCGGGCGGACGGACCGGCCGCGTCCCTGACCGGGGTGCTCCTCGCCGCCGTCGCCGTCCTGCTGAGCTACCGGGCCGTCCGACTGCGCTGGGCGAGGCGGCGGTCCGGCTGATGCGCAGCGCCCTCGCCGTGCTCGTGCTGCTCCTCGTCGGCTGGGGGTGCGCGCAGTTCCTGTTCGTGATCGTCGCCGGCCATCGTGGGGCGTCGGGGCCGGGCGGAGTCGGCGGTGGACCGGCACCGGAGGCCGTGGTCTTCCTCATCGCGTGCCTCGACGAGGAGGACGTGATCGGCGACACCGTGCGCGACGCGCTCGAGTCGGGAGCCACCTTCGTCATCGTGGTCGACGACGACAGCGACGACGACACCGGCGCCGTGGCCCTCGCCGCCGGTGACGGCCGGGTGCTCGTCGAGCGTCGAACGCGGCCGGACGCCCGGCTCGGGAAGGGAGCCGCCCTCAACGTCGGCTTCCGGCGACTGCAGCAGATCGTCGCCGACCGGGGCCTCGACCCGGCGCAGGTGCTGGTCGTGGTGATGGATGCCGACGGACGGCTCTCCCCCGGCGCGATCCCCGATGTGGTCTCCCGGTTCTCCGACGAGGCGGTGGGCGGACTTCAGCTGCCCGTCCGGATCCGGAACCAGACGAACCTGATCACCAGGTTGCAGGACTTCGAGTTCTGGGGCGTCTCGGCCCTGGCGCAGGTCGCGCGCATGCGCACGGGCTCGGTCAGCCTCGGGGGCAACGGGCAGTTCACCCGACTGTCCGCCCTACTCGAGCTCGACGGCGACCCATGGTCGAGCTCGCTCACCGAGGACCTCGATCTCACCGTCTCGCTGCTCCGCGACGGCTGGCGCACGACCTCGTCCCCGAACGCCTGGGTGTCCCAGCAGGCGGTCGACCACCTCGATCGGCTGGTCCGCCAGCGGACCCGATGGTTCCAGGGCCACATCGGGTGCTCCCGTCGCATCGGCGAGCTGTGGCGCTCGAACCGCCTCTCCAACGTCGCGTTCGTCGAGGTCGTCGCCTACCTGCTCAGCCCGGTCCTGCTGATCCTGCCGTGGAGCATCCTGTTCACCTGGGGCCTCCTCGTCGTCGCCGGGTCGGTCCTCGGGTTCGACCACTCCCACCTCGCCACGAGCTCGACCGTCGGCCGGATCTCGTTCCTGATCGGCTGGTACCTCGTCTCGTTCGCACCCAACCTCGTCGGCGCATCCGTCTACCGGCGACGGGCTCAGGTGAGCCGCCGCCAGAGCCTCCTGCTCGCCCACCTCCTCATCATCTTCAACTACGTGACCTTCCTCGCCACGTGGAAGGCCGTGGTGCGCGCCGCGCTGGGTCGCCGGGGGTGGGCCAAGACGGTCCGCTCCGCCGAGCCGGTCGCCGGTGGCGGTGTCCACGTCGGCGTGCCCGGGCTCGATCCCGGCTCGGCGCGGGAGCCCGCCCATGCGTCGTGAGCTCGCCATCGTGGTAGGCACCCGACCGGAGGCCATCAAGCTCGCCCCGTTGTGCGTCGCGCTCGCCGCCACCGCCCTCTGGGACCCGGTCGTGATCGCCACCGGCCAGCACCGCGCGCAGCTCGACGACGCCCTCCATCCCTTCGGCGTGCGACCCGACATCTCCCTCCCCCTCGACCGGGGGCGGGGCACGCTCGTCGAGCTCAACACCGGCCTGCAGCGATCGCTGCAGCCCGTGCTCGACCCCGACCGCTTCGCCGCCGTCGTCGTGCAGGGGGACACCGCGTCGACGCTGGCCGGAGCGCTGGTCGCGTACTGGAACGGGCTGCCGCTGGTGCACCTCGAAGCCGGCCTGCGCACCGGGGACCTCAGTGCGCCCTGGCCCGAGGAAGGCAACCGCCGGATGGTGTCCGCCCTCACCACGCTGCACCTCGCACCCACGTCCGTCGCCGTCGACAACCTGCTCGCCGAAGGCATCGACGAAGCCACCGTGGCCCTGGTCGGCAACACCGCGATCGACGCGGTCCTGCACACCGCTTCCCGTCGTGACTGGTACCCGGATGTGGTCCCCGAAGGATTCGATCGCCACGTCCTCGTCACGGCGCATCGTCGCGAGTCCTGGGGGCCGGGGATCCGTGCGGTCGGCCGAGCCGTCGCCCGCCTCGCCCGGGCGAACCCCGACGTCGCCTTCCTCGTCGCCAGCCACCCCAACCCCGGCGTCCAACGCGAGCTGGCCTCCGTGCTCCCGGCCGCCCCGAACAGCCTCCGCCTGCCCCCGGTTCCCTATGGCACGTTCGTGAGGACCCTCGAGTCCGCCGAGTTGGTGCTCACCGACTCGGGCGGGATCCAGGAAGAGGCGCCAGCGCTCGACGTGCCCGTGCTCGTGCTGCGGAACGAGACCGAGCGGCCCGAGGGGGTGACCGCCGGATGCGCTCGACTCGTCGGGACCGATCCCGACCGGATCGCGGACGAGACCCAGGCGCTGCTCGACGATCCCTCGCAGCGGCGGCAGATGGCGGCGGCGATCTGCCCCTACGGCGACGGTCGCGCGTCTGCCGCCTGCATCGATGCCCTCGATCGCCACCTCGGCGATGGGGCCGAGCGACTCGACCTGATCGGACCGGCCTGATCGGACCGGCCTGACCGGACCGGCCGAGGCGCCTTCCCGGCTCAGGTGCAGCTGTGGTCGACGGCCTCGTGGATGTGGCCGAGCGCGGTGGCGTATCCGCCGCCCGAGGTCATGGTCGACACCGTGGCTGCGAGCTGCTCGGCCGGGACCTGAGCGAGGGAGTTGACGGCGAGCAGCACCGTCTGCACCGGCACCGAGGTCGACCCCACCACGGAGGACATCGTGGTCGACGCGCTGCTGGCCTCGGTCGCGGGCACGCTCCCGCTGGGGACGCGGTCGAGGGTGCTGAGCGCGCTCTGGACCTGCTGGCACTGCTCGCTCGACAGCTTCCCGTTGACCTGGACCTTCGACGCGTCGGGCTTCTTGGTGTCACCGCCGCAGCCGGTCAGCAGCATCAGTGGCACCAGCAGCAGGCAGAGCGCCCCGCCGATCGCAGTGGTCCGGCTCCTCATCGAGCACTCCTCCATCGGGTTCGACCGCGAGCGGGCGGTGGATCTTCATCGTGAGCCGGCGGTGACCGGGTCGGCCGTGGCGCGGAGCTCGCGGGTGCTGAGCGCGTCGTCCGCCGCATCTCGAACGGTGAGCTCCAACGTGCGCCGCTCCTCGGCACCCAGCTCCAGCGCATCGGCGACGTCGGCCCCCACCTCGGCACCGACCGCGTCGGCCATGCTCCAGATCTCACCCCGGGTCATCAGGCGGTCGCCCACGGCCTCGAGGAGCGCGTCGATGGCTTCCCGCGTCACGCGGTCGACGGTGTGCGGCCAGTCGTCCGTCGCGACCGCGCCCGTCGCGACCGCGCCCGTCGCGACGCCGGCGAGGACGGGAGCCGACGAGGGCTCCGTCGCGGTGTCGCCCGCTTCGAGGGCCAGCGGGGCGGTCTCGGGAGCAGGCGGCTGGATGCGGTCGCGCAGTCGGTTGCGGCCCCGCAGCAACAGCCACTGCACCACCACGGCGACGGGGATGATGATCAAGGCCCAGGGGTAGGAGGTCGTGTGCCCCGAGAACTCCAGGGGATCGGCCAGGCCGGGGATCGCACCCCGGATCGTGTAGGTGCCGAACGCCATCGGGCCCAGCTCGAACGGGATGCGGTACTCCCGTGCCTCATCGGGTTGCAGCGTTCCCAGCTTGGGGCTGTCGACCTCGCCCGTCGGGTGGGCACCCTTCCCCACCGCCAGCACGATCGGCGGGTCATCGACGGCGACCGTGCCCGAGTTGCGCAACGTCACGACCAGCACTCGGCTCGGGCTGGCACCGAACCACTCCGTCCACGAACCGGTGTCCTCGACCGAGACCTTCGTCACCTCGAGGGCACGGACGACGGCGGGGAACTCCACCGGCCCGCTCGACGGGTCCGCGACCGGCGCACCGACCACCGTCACCGGGGTGGTCGCGCTGGCGGTGCCGCCGATGGCCGTCAGGCGCACGACGCACGGGCAGGGCGTCGGCGGCGGACTGACCCGGATGTGAGCCGTGAAGTTGCCCGCGGGACCGACGCCCACGTTGACGGCGCTGGCCTGGTCGCAGTCGGCGGACCCGCGCCTCGCCTCGTTGCCGCACAGCTCGCCCAGCACGAGCGTGCCCGGGGTGAAGCCGGCGCCGTGCGCCACGAGGTCCGCGCCGACGCTGGTCGTCGCGCTGTCGAGGACGACCACCGGCGTGCGGTCGTCGGCCACGGCCGGCGTCCCTGCGCCGAGCCCGGCGGCCATCACCAGGGCGGTGGCCGCCGCGCCGAGTACGGGACGGAGGTTCATACCATCGCGGGTTCGCGCGGCGGCGCGGGACGGCCCGGAGGCGGAGCAGCTCGGCGACGTCGCGCCCGCCACCGCAGGACCAGGGCCACGATGGCGACGACCAGCAGGATCAGGAGCGGCCAGGGCACCGCCCAGACGGCGGTCGACCTGGTGGTCGACGTGGTGCCCTCGCCGAGCGCGTACCCGGTGACCTCCGCGGTGAGGCGGCCCGTCGGAGGAACCCCCTGGAACTCCTCGGTGATGATGATGCTGCCCCCGGGCAACAGCTCGGGCAGCTGGCGCGCCACCTTGGACCTCACGGTCCGGCCGAACGGATCCTTGAGCTTCACCGTCGTCAGCGGGTTGAGGCGGACGTTGCCGGCGTTGACGAGCTCATAGGTGACGGTGGCCTTGGCCCCCCCGAACAGCGAGAAGAAGCCACCGTCGTAGTGCAGGCTGAGTTGCCTCACGTCGAGCGCCGGGTCGAGGCGACCGCTGACCCGCACGTAGACCCGGGCGGCGATGCGCTGCAGGATGTTGACGACCGGCACCCTGCTGGGCCTGTTGCAGGTCGGTGACCAGAGCGCCGACGATGCCGCCGGCATGGTCACCCGGGCTGGCGTTGGGCGGTACCTGGATGATGAACGGGATGTCGGCCCGCTTGCCCGGCTGCACGGTGTAGTCGCCGACGGCGAGCTGGATCCACGAGCCGACGTCGCTGGGTTGCTCGTCCTCGCTTCTGGACGCCGAACCCGGCATCGGCCCCCGCGCTGAACGCGTCGCGGGCGTAGACCTTGAAGGTGAGGGGTTGGTCGCTGAAGTTCGAGATCCCGACGGTGTCCTGGAAGCCCTGGCCCGGCGACAGCGTGTAGACGAAGTAGTCGCGCGTGCCGGTGCCGTTGGGTCCGGACGGCTCGACCGCCCAACCGCCGTTGCCGATGGCCCCGGCCGGGGCGGACGGCAGCACGGTCAGCGAGACCGAGGCGACGAGCGCGACGACGAGTGCGAGAGCGGCTCGGCGGACCCGGGTCGTGGTGGCCATCGTCATCGTCGGGCTCCTCATCGGTGGGTGGGTGGAGGGTGTCGAGCGAGTCAGACCTGCAGAGCGCTCGAGGGGTGGGGGGCGGGCCGTCGGGGCCTGCCCCCCACCCTCTCGAACAGTGCTGTCACCCGCCGAGGCGGGTGACGTCAGACGATCACGCCAGGGTGAGCGTCAGGTTGGCGGTGTAGGTGACCGGCCCCGGCCGAGGCGGGAACGCCCAGGCTGAGGTTGGCGCCGCACCCGAAGGTGCCACCGCTGTGGTCTGCCGGCGACAGGCACAGCGTGCCCGTCGTGTTCAGCGGCGTCGTCCACGGATGGAGGAAGTCGCCGGTCGCTCCGGCAGTCACCGGGCCACATCGCCGGGGATGACGGTGTGGAGGATGCCCGCGCTCGGACCCCATGCCAGGTTGTTGGCCGGGATGCAGAGGCGGTACTCGTTGGCGTCACCGCCCGAGCAGCTCGGGTCGGTGGCGTTGACCTTGAAGTCGCTCACCTGTCCGGTGACCGACCACCCGGCCGAGGTGCCCCGTGCGTTGGTGACGGTGATGGGCTGGATGCTCCCGTTGGTGAGCTGGAACTCACCGTTCAGGGTCACGCCCGCCAGGGTCACGAACTGGGCAGCCTGGTGCATCGTCATCGTGGTGCCGGTGACGGTCACATCGATCACCTGCGTCAGCGAGCACGGCGCCGCGGTGGCGTCGCAGTCGTTGGACAGGATCGAGATGTTCACGATCTGCGGGACGCTTGTTAGCCCCGAACTGTCGGGCACGATGAAGCCGAAGCCGTCAGCACCACCGTTCGGGTTGGTGTTCGTGTAGGTGAACACACCCGGCGTGGCGGTGGTGTTGATGGTGCCGTTGGCCAGCGTGCAGGGGAACGCCGCACAGGGCGTGCCCGGAAGCGGCGGACCGAGGATCACCGTGCTGCCGAACAGGATGGTGCCGTTGCCGTTGACGTCGGTGCAGTTGTTGGTCAGATCGATCGTGACCGACTGGCTGCCACCCACGCTCACGTTCTCACCCGTGCAGACCGGAGCCGTCGGCGGGGCGGTCACGGTGACCGTCTCGAACGGCAGCCGGGGTGCCGGGGTGAACGTCGTGCCACTGGTGCCACCTGGCGGGTCTGATGATTGTGTTGCCCGGGCTGCAGTCGAAGTTGGCCTTGATGAGGCCACCCGCGACCGACGCCTGGAGGAAGATGGAACCGGCAACGGCGATGTTCGCGCCGCCGGTGCCGAGCGGCACGGTGCCGATCGAGCCGGGAGCGGCCTGCGCGAAGGCAACGTTGCCGCCGGACGGCGTGACGACCATGTTCGGTAGGGCTGGTTCACCGTCAGCGGCGTGCCGGTCTCGTCACCGGTACCGGGAGTGCCGTCGGGATCGGTGATGGTGAACGTCGCGGTGATGGTGAAGTTGTCGACCTGGTTACGGCCGGCAGCTCACGTTGCGACGCTGACCGTGCCACGTACACCGTCGTCGGGACGATGTTCACGCCCACGGTCAGCAGGCCGAGGTTGTACCCGGCGATCAGCAACGTCGCCGGGATGTTCACCGCGACGCTCGAGCGAACCCAGCGTCACGTTGCCCCGCGCCCAGAGTTGCCGGGTTCGGGTGGCCGTGCCCGCCATCGTCAGTCGAGGTCGCTGTAGGTCGCCGTCGCGTTGCTGAAGCACGCGTTGGTGGTGGTTACCGTCCCTGCGCTGGCCGGTGATGCACCGAGCGCCACGACGGCGAGCAGTGATCCCAGCAGGGCTACGACGGCCGTGATGGCGCTGAAGCGCCGTCTACGGGTTCGCATCGTGTGTTTGTCTCCTTGATGGCTCGGACTCGCACACGACGTGTGCGTCCTGAATCCGCCCCTCCCGCCGACACGGCGTCGAGGACGGGGACCGGGCGTCGGGGTCGACGACCGATCGCGCCATGCGGGTGACTGGTTCCTCTTGGCTCGGACGAGGTGCGTCGGTGACGCACAGTTGAGGGACGGACCGGCAGTGCCGGTCACAAGGTCACGCCGCGGCGCAGAACCAGTGCTCACCCCCTCCCTAACAGCCCTCGGCGATCGAACCGATCACCGACCGGATGCATGGGCCACGACGGCCTAGGCCAAATGGATCATGCGTTTCCTTGACCAAAGGGTTAGACGACATCCGGAGACGTGTCAAGCGTCACTCTGCGCACCCGACCGGTGGACGGAGTCACACGCATCGTGACAAAGACGTCAGATCGACGACACGGCGTCGACATCGCGTCGACGCAGAGGCATACACCGTCAGCCGAGATGGCCCCGCGTGAGCCCGTCAGTGCGCCGACTGCGTGCCGGTCCGCAACCGCTCGATGGCCCTCGACACGGCCGAGCGCACGGCGTCGGAGAGGGCGTCGAGCTCCTCGTCCTCGCCGGGCTGGTCGTCGGCAGACTCGTCCTCGCCGACCGCGGTGTGCTGGTCGGCGTTCGGCGGAAGTGGGGCACCCGGGGGCGGAGGCGGCGGCGGGGGCAGCACCGAGTCGCGCAGGTCCACGACCTCCTCATCCACGACCGGCGCGTCCACGACCGGGACCGCGTCGCGGCGCTCGAGCAGCTCCCGCAGCTCCACGGACATCTGACCCACGGCGTCTCGCGCCGCGGCCGTCTCGTCGCCCCATCGCGACATGGTCGCGTCGGCCCGTTCCAGGAGGTCCAGGAGCAGCGGTGAGAGCTCGCCGAGCGCATCACGGGCGGCGCCAGCCTCGGCGACGAGCTCGGCCACCTGACGGCGGGCCGCCCGGTCGACCTCCTGGGCCTCGATGAGCAGCGCTCGCGCGTCCTCGAGATCGCTGCGGACCCGTGCCCGTTCGGCGTCGAGCTCGGACTCGATCGCCGCTCGACGGCCACGGACCTCGGCGTCGACCACCTCGTGCCGCTCGCGGGCCTCAGCATCGGCTCGCGCCACGATGGCCGCCGCCTCTTCCTCGGCGGCGACCCGGGTGCGCGCCGCGGTCTCGTGGGCGCTGCGCAGCACGGTGGCCAGCTCGACCCCGAACCGGTCGAACCGGTCGGCGTCCTCCGCACCGAGATCGACGTCGCGGTGCTCACCCGCACCCTCGTCGAGGCCGGCCACCCCCGTGTCGTCCGCCGCCGCGTCGTTCGGCTTCTCGTCTCCCATGATGGCCTTGTACCACGGAGAGCGTCGGCTTCCTAGCGATCTCGTCCGACTTCGCCACGCTGCGCCGTCGACGAGCGGCCCGAGAGCGCTTTCTCGGAGCTTTATCGCCGACCGGCTTGGCTGGCGCCATGCCCTTCGAATTCGACCCGTCGCTCGACCGCCTCCCGCCGAGCCCGCCCGAAGCGGCACCGACCCAGCCGCCGTGGCAGCCGCCCGCCCCGCCGGTTTTCGACTGGTCGGCCTCGGGCCAGGACGTGACCGATCCCGCCCTGTCGTTCGCCGCCCCTCCCGCCCCTCCCGCCCCTCCCGCCGCGGCCGGACCGTTCTCCTGGGGCTCGGCCGCACCCCCTGTCGGTCCGCCCACCGGACCGCCTATCGGTCCGCCCACTGGACCCCCGACCGCGCCCCAGCCCGCGCCGCCTGCCCGCTCCCGAGCCAACGCCGCTCTGCTCGCCCTGCTCGTGGTGGCCGCCCTGATCGCGTCGGCCTTCGTGGGCGCCGGCGCGCGCGAGCTGGCTGCAGTCGTCCTCGCTCACCGCCGGCCCGACGCCGTCGACCGACGGCAGCACGTCCCAGCAGCCCAGCGGCAACTCGAGCGCCGGGAGCTCGGGGGCCGCCGGGACCTCACCGTCGACCTGGTCGGCGGTGACCGCTGCCGTCGTCCCCGGCGTCGTCGACATCGAGAGCCGGGTCGCGGGCGGCGTGGCCGCCGGCACGGGCATGGTGCTGACCGACTCCGGTGAGATCCTCACCAACAACCACGTCGTCGACGGCGCCAGCCAGATCGTGGTGACGGTCGTCAGCACCGGCAAGGAGTACCGGGCGTCGATCGTCGGCACCGACGCGGCGGACGACGTGGCCGTGCTGCAGCTCGAGAAGGCCTCGGGCCTCACCACCATCCCCCTCGGGGACTCCGACCAGGTGGCGGTGACCGACCCGGTCGCCGCCATCGGCAACGCCGGCGGAGCCGGTGGCCAGCCCGCGGTCGCCCTCGGACAGGTCGTCGCGCTCCACCAGCAGATCACCGCGGGCGACGAGAACGGCGCCGACACCGAGACGCTCACGGACATGATCCAGATCGACGCCCACGTGGTCGCCGGCGACTCGGGAGGCCCTCTGGCCGACGCCCACGGGAAGGTCATCGGCATGGACACCGCGGCCGCCGGGTCGAACGGTCGCTTCCGCACCACCGCCAGCCAGGCGTTCGCCATCCCGATCAACCGGGCCGTGTCGATCGCCGAGCAGCTGGTCGCCCACGGATCGGTCTCGTCCGGTTCGACGTCCGCCGGCTCGGGCTCCGGCGGCTCGGGCTCCGGCGGCTCAGGCTCGAGCGGCTCGACCGGACGAGGGTTCCTCGGCGTGCAGGTGCAGACCGACGCCAACGGCGGCGCCCAGGTCGTGGGCGTGGTCACCGGCAGCGCGGCCGACGAGGTCGGGCTGCAGCCCGGCGACGTGATCGTCGGCATCGACGGCTCATCGGTGGACTCGGCCGACCAGCTCACCTCCGCCCTCGGCTCGACCCGCAGCGGCGACCAGGTCGAGCTCACCTGGCAGACCGCCGACGGCCGGAACCGCCAGGCCACCGTCCAGCTCCAGTCCGCCTGACCGGCATGTGACCGGCATGTGACCGGCGCCATCTTGACGGGGCCGACGGACGACGGCTCACATGGGCGGACCTGAGGCTTCCGAAGGCGTCGCGCGCAGCCGGTGCACGACGCAGGCGGGACGGCGGAGGAGACCGGCCAACGAATGCTGCCATCGCGCATCACCAGGACCACCGCATCCGTCGTCGCGCTGGCGGTGGCCCTGCTGGCGGTCACCTCGTGCGACTGGACCCAGTTCCATGCCGGTGGGGGCCGCACCGGCTACGTCGCCGACGACGTCATCAAGCCGGCCGCCGTCCCCGGCCTCGTCCAGAAGTGGGCCACGCCCACGGGTGCGGCCGTCCAGTCGTCGCCGGCCATCGCGGCGGGCGTCGCCTATGTCGGCTCCGACGACGGCAACCTCTACGCCTTCAACGCCACCACGGGCGCGCTGCAGTGGTCGGTCCCGACCGGCGGAGCGGTGGCGTCGTCTCCCGCCGTCGACAACGGCATGGTCTACGTCGGCTCCGACGACCACCAGCTCCACGCCATCCGTCTCAGCGACCACACCGAGCTCTGGAGCGCGCCCCTCGACAGCGGGTTCAGCGGGCTCAGCTCCAGCCCGCTCGTGCAGAGCGGCGTCGTCTACGCGGCGAGCGCCACGTCGCTCTACGCCTACAACCCCAACGGCACCAGGCTCTGGTCGGTCACCGTCACGGCGGGGGCGCCGCTGTCGGCTCCCAGCTCGGCCAACGGCCTGATCTACGTCTCGTCCTACGGAGACGCCGCGCTCTGGTCCTTCCGGGCCGACACCGGGGCGCCCGGCTGGTCGACCACCGTGCCCGGGCCACGAGCCACCTGCACCGCCGCCACGCCGAGCCCGACGATCACCAGCAACGTGCTCTACGCCACCCTCTGCCCCTCGACCGCGGTCGGCGCCCCCTCGCTGTTCGCCTACCAGGCCGACACCGGTGCACCGCTGTGGTCGAACGCGGCCTCCCAGCTCTCGTCCACGCCGACCATCGCCTTCGGCCCGCTCTTCGCGGTGTCGTCGGCGAACCAGACCCTCGAGGCCCGCAGCCTCACCGACGGCTCGCTGCTGTGGAGCGCCGCGCTCGGATCGTCCACCAGCTCCTCCCCGGCCCTCGGTGACCGCGTGCTCTACGTCGGCACCGACGATCACCAGCTCCGCGCCTTCGACGCCACCGGCACGATCAACTGCGCCGGCACGCCGAAGGTGTGCACCCCCCTCTGGACCACCGACACCGGTGGCGCCGTCCACTCGTCGCCGGCGGTGTCCAACGGCTTCGTGTACGTCGGCTCCGACGACCACCAGCTGCACGCCTACGGCCTGCCCGCGAGCGGCTTCGGCAAGAGCACCCTCAGCGGCACCAGCTCGGTCAAGCCGACCGCGTCCCGCTTCGGTCCCGACGGCCGGCTCTACGTCGCCGACCTCAGCGGGATCATCCGGGCCTACACCGTGGCCCGCGACGGGCCCAACAGCTACCGGGTCACGGCCACCGAGGTCATCAGCCTGGTCAGGCAGATCCCCAACCACGACGACGACGGCACGCTCGACCCGAACATCACCACCCGTGAGATGACCGGCATGATCGTCACCGGCACCGCGTCCGACCCGGTGATCTACGCCACGTCGAGCGATCCCCGCATCGGCGTCGGCACCACGGGAGGCGTCCTCAACCCCGACACCAACTCCGGCGTCGTGTCCCGGCTCACGCGCAGCGGGGGAACCTGGACCAGGGTCGACCTGGTGCGCGGCCTCCCCCGCTCGCTCGAGAACCACGGGACCAACACCATGGTGCTCGACGCGTCCACCAACACCCTGTTCGTCGGCCAGGGCGGCAACACCAACATGGGCGCGCCGTCCAACAACTTCGCGTTCCTGCCCGAGTACGCCTACTCGGCGGCGATCCTCAAGGTCGACCTGAACGCCATCGGCAACACCACCTACGACCTGCCGACGCTCCTCGACGAGGACCACCCCGATCTGGTCGGGCCCTTCGGCGGCGACTTCGGCAAGCACCAGGCCGAGCTCACCCCGTTGAGCCCGGTGCAGATCTACGCCCCCGGCTTCCGCAACCCGTTCGCCCTGGTGAGGAGCCAACTCGGCAAGCTCTACGTCGTCGACAACGGCCCCAACGGCGGGTGGGGAGCCGCTCCGATCGGCGCCGGACCGGGGGGCACCTGCACCAACGAGGTCAGCGAGCCCGGCACCGACGACCGCGACAGCCTGCACCTGATCACCGGCCCCGGCTACTACGGCGGCCACGCCAACCCCACCCGCGGCAACCGGGCCAACACCTTCAACACCACCAACCCGCAATCGCCGGTGCCGACGGCCAACCCGATCGAGTGCGTCAGCCGGGACTCCACGACCAACGGCTCGGTCGCCACGTTCGACTCGGGCACCACCGGCATGGCCGAGTACACCGCGTCGAACTTCGGGGGCCAGATGCGGGGCGACCTCATCGTGGGCAGCTACTACGGCAGCGTGTTCCGGGCCCACCTCGACGGCAACGGCAACGTCGTGCGCACCGACGTGCTGTTCTCCAACGTCTCGGCCCACCCCCTCGACGTCGCCGCGCAGGGCGACACGGGAGCGCTCCCGGGCACGATCTGGGTGCCCGACTACACCACCGGCGCCATCCTCGTGTTCGAGCCGAACGACTTCGGCGGCGTCGTCGTGCCGCCGTGCACGGGCGCCAACTCCACGACCCTCGACGAGGACCACGACGGCTACTCCAACAACGACGAGATCGACAACCACACCGACCCGTGCTCGGCCGCCGACCTGCCCCACGACTGGAACAACAACGGCGTCTCCGACCTGCACGACCCCGACGACGACGGCGACGGCCTGCCCGACACCTCCGACGCCTTCCCCGTCGACGCCAGCAACGGCAAGAGCTCGTCGATCCCGCTCGGCTACTCGTGGCTCAACGGTGCCGACAGCAACCCGTGCGCACCGACGCCGTTCCCGACGGGCTGCCCCGGCGGCCTGATCGGCCTCGGCTTCACCGGCGTGATGACCGACGGCGTCACCAACTACGCCAACCTCTTCGACGAGGGCAACATGACCGTCGGCGGTGCGGCCGGGGTGCTCACCGTGAGCGCGGTGCCGCCCGGCGACGCGCTGGGCGCGGCCAACACCCAGCGGTTCGGGTTCCAGTTCGGCGTGAACGCCAACCCGGGATCCATCGGCACGTTCACCCTCCACAGCCGGGTGCTCGCTCCCTTCTCGGGCGCCACCCCCACGGGGAACCAGGCGATCGGCATGTACTTCGGCACCGGCAACCAGGACAACTTCGTCCAGCTCGCGGTCGCCGCCAACGGAGGATCACCGGGCATCCGACTCGGCAAGGAGGTCACCGGCGTCGACACGTTCCAGCCGGTCGTGCCCCTCGCGCTGCCCGGGCCGGATTCGATCGACCTGTACCTCACCGTCAACCCCGCCAGCGGCGACGCCCAGGCCGCCTACCGCGTCACCAACGCCGGGATCAGCGGTCCGCTGATCCCGGTCGGAACGACGATCTCGTTCCCCAAGGCATGGCTGACCAACGCCACCCGCGGCCTGGCGGTCGGCGTGATGGCGACGTCATCGGGCGGCCCGACCTACCCGGCCACCTGGTCACTCCTCGAGACCCTCCTCGGCCCCGCGACCTGACGTTCAGGCCGGCGATCAGGCCGTGGCGTGGACGGCCACGACGTGGGTCACCGGCCGCTCCGTGGCCCGGGCGACCCGGGCGGGGACGTCGAGGTGCACCCAACGCGAGATGCCCAGGGGCAGGGTCGAGATGATGATCTCGTCGAAGGCGTCGGCGCCCTCGCGGATCAGCACGTCGGACACGGCATAGGCGGCGTTGAGGTCTCCCACCTCGCCGGTCACGGCGAAGCCCCGGGCGGTGAAGTCCAGCCGGGCCGCCTCGAGGGCCTCCTCGGCCACCGCCCTCCTCTCCCCCTCGGTCCAGCTCAGGGTGCCCCCCGCCTGGCGCTGGGGGACGAGCAGGTGGAACGTGCACGGCCCCGCGGACAGCCGGGTGAGCATCGCTTCACGAAGCTCCGGGCTGCCCAGGGTCTGATGGGCCACGACGAGGTATCGACGCATCGACGGACCTCCCTTGTCGGCCGCACCGCTGGGGCCGCTCGGTCGGGCCGCAGCGCATCGGCGCGCCCGCAGGCGCTCAGCGAGCGTACGCCCATCACCGCTACGTTGCCGACCATGACCACCCCGCCGTCGACCACCCCGACGTCAGGCTCGTCGTCAGGCTCGTCGACGAGCCCTCCGATCGACATGACCTTCCGGCGCCTCGGGCGCTCGGGTCTCGCCGTGTCGACCGTCGGCATCGGGTGCAACAACTTCGGGCTGCGCCTGGGGCTCGACGAGAGCCGCCCGGTCGTGCACGCCGCGCTCGACGCCGGCATCACGTTGTTCGACACGGCCGACTCCTACGGCGACTCCGAGGAGATCCTCGGCGAGCTGCTGCAGGGCCAGCGCGACGACGTGGTGTTGGCCACCAAGTTCGGCTCCGACGTGCGGGGCCGCAACGGCGCGGACTGGGGTGCCCGGGGCTCGCGTCGCTACATCCGCCGGGCGGTCGAGGCCTCGCTTCGTCGCCTGCGCACCGACCACATCGACCTCTACCAACTGCACCGACCAGACCCGCTGACGCCCATCGACGAGACCCTGGCGGCCCTCACCGAGCTCGTGCACGAGGGCAAGGTGCGCTACCTCGGGTCGTCGAACTTCCAGGGCTGGCAGGTGGCCGAGGCCGAGTGGACCGCCCGCACGCGTGGCCTCGAGCGATTCGTCAGCGCCCAGAACGAGTACAACCTCCTCGATCGCCGCATCGAGCGGGACCTGGTGCCGGCGACCGAGCACTACGGCATCGGGATCCTGCCCTACTTCCCGCTCGCCAGCGGCATGCTGACCGGCAAGTACCGCCGTGGCGTCGACCCGCCTGAGGGCAGCCGCATCCACACCTGGGGCATGGGCGCGCAGCTCACCGACGAGCGCTTCGACGTGATCGAGGCCCTCGAGTCGTTCGCGGCCGACCGCGACCTCACCCTGGTCGACGTGGCCATCGGCGGCCTCGCCGCCCAACCCGGCGTGTGCTCGGTCATCGCCGGCGCCACCTCCGTCGAGCAGGTGGTGGCCAACTCCGCCGCGGTCCGCTGGTCGCCGACCGCCGACGAGCTCACCGAGCTCGACGCCATCACCCGTCGCCGCTGACGGTGTAGAACCAACGGATGGAGCCGACGACCTTCCCCGAGCCGACCATGTTCACGTTCACCTCGACCGACGGGCTCACCGTCCACACCTACCGCTGGGACGTGCCCGAGGGAACACCGGTCGTCGGTGTCGTGCAGATCGCCCACGGCATGGGCGAGCACGCGGCGCGGTACGCACGACTGGCCGCCGCGCTCACCGGTGCCGGATGGGTCGTCTACGCCAACGACCACCGGGGCCACGGGCGCACGGCGGGTCACGACCAGGTCGGTGACGGCGGCCTCGGCGACCTCGGGCCCGCCGGGTGGGACGGCCTGGTCGACGACGTCCGCCGGCTCAACGACCTCATCGCCGCCGAGCACCCGGGCCGGCCACGGGTGCTGCTCGGCCACAGCATGGGGTCGTTCGCGGCCCAGCAGTTCGTGCTCGACCACAGCGCCGAGGTCGACGGCGTCGTCCTGTCGGGCACCACGGCCGTCGACCTGGCCGCGGCCACCTTCGACCCCGACGCGCCGGCCGACCTCACCGGGCTCAACGCCGGCTTCGAGCCGGCCCGGACGCCCTTCGACTGGCTCAGCCGGGACGAGGCCGAGGTCGATCTGTACGTCGACGATCCGTTCTGCGGGTTCGGCATCGACGCGGCCGCCACCCGCTCGATGATCGTGGCCGCGCCCCGACTCGGTGACGCCGACGCGCTGGCCGCCGTCCGCTCCGACTTGCCGCTCTACCTCGTGGCCGGCTCGGCCGACCCGCTCAACGTCGAGCTGGCCCTGCTCGAGCTGCTCGAGCAGCGCTACCGCGACGCGGGCCTGGTCGACATCACCACCGACTACCACCAGGACGCCCGCCACGAGGTGTTCAACGAGACCAACCGCGACGAGATCACCGCCAACCTCCTGGCCTGGCTCCGGCGTTTCGTGGCCTGAGTGCCCGAGGGCCACACCATCCACCGCCTGGCCCGGGACCTGCGCCGCGACCTCGGCGGCCGACCGGTCGCGGCCGCCTCGCCGCAGGGTCGCTTCGCCGACGGCGCGGCCGCCTTCGACGGGTCGACCCTCGTCGCCACCGACGCCGTCGGCAAGCACCTGTTCCTGCGCTTCGAAGACGGGCGACTCGAAGACGGGCGACTCGAAGATGGGCGAGGCTCGCCGGCCGAGCCGGAGCGCCTGCTGCACGTGCACCTCGGCCTGTTCGGCAAGCTGCGTCGGGCCCGCACCGGGGCGCTGGCACCCCGGGATGCCATCCGCCTGCGCCTCGAGGGAGCGGAGTGGAGCTGGGACCTCTCCGGCCCGACCGCGTGCGAGCTGATCGACGACGACGGCTTCGACCTGCTGCGCGATCGACTCGGCCCCGACCCGCTCCGACGCGACGCCGACCCCGAGCGCTTCGTCGCCCGGGCTGGCCGCAGCACGCGTGCCATCGGCGCCCTGCTGCTCGACCAGACGGTCATCGCCGGCGTCGGCAACGTCTACCGCAGCGAGCTCTGCTTCCGGCACGGCATCGACCCCCGCGTGCCCGGCCGCGACCTCGATCCCGACCTGCTGCGCCGACCTCTGGGACGACGCGGTCGCCCTGCTGGCGATCGGTGTCCGGCTGGGGCGGATCGTGACGGTCGACCCGGCAGACGCCGGGGTGACGCCGACCCGGAAGACCGCGGCCGGCCTCACGCGCGATCAACGGCTCTACGTCTACCGGCGGCAGAGCTGCCTGCGGTGCGGAGCGCCGGTCGAGTGGTTCGACCTGGCCAACCGCCGGGCCTACGCCTGCCCGGTCGAGCAGTCGCGCTGACCCGCCACCTCGGGCGGTGGACCGACCCGGTCAGCGGCCAGGGTTGGGGTCGCGCCCCTCGAACCGGCCGTCGGGGCGGATGGCCCGGTAGGCGTCGACGACGGGGGCCAGCTCGGCCGGCGTGGCGCCGTGCATGATCACGCCGGTGGCACCCAGGTCGAACTGGCCCGACACCGTGGCCGCGCACTGCTCGGCCGACCCCCGCGCCGAGGCGGCCAGCCACTCGTCGGGCAGCAGGGCGGCGATGTGCTCGAGCTGGGCCCGGTTGGCCTTGGCGTCGATGGCGCCACCGACGGAGGCCACGACCTCGTCGGCCCGGAAGGCGGCGAGGACCGCGGGGTCCCACCCGTTGACCGACACCAGGAGGTCGCCGTAGCCCTGGAGGTAGGTCGCCAGCCGGCCCACCAGCTTGCGCAGGCGGAGCTCCTCGTCGATGTGGTCGCCGACGGTGGCCAGCACCGACCAGATGCGCACCGCGTCGGGATCGCGGCCCGCCTGCTCCGCGCCCCGGCGCACGGCGGCCACGGACGCGGCCAACGCCTCGTCGGTGAAGAACGTGTGCAGGATGACGCCGTCCATCACCCGACCCGAGAACTCGAGCGTGCGCTCCCCGAGGGCGCACAGCATCACCGGGATCTCGTCGTCGAACTCGGGATCGAGGGCGAGGAACGGGAAGGTGCCGGCCGGGCCGTCGTGCCCGAAGATGACCTCGCCCTTCCACAGGCGCCGCATGATGCCGGTGAAGTCCTCGAGCTGGGCCATCGTGACCCGGGGGATGGCCAGCGCGTCGAACAGCATGTCGAAGCCGCGCCCGAGGCCCAGGGCGAAGCGGCCGCCGGTCATCCGGTTCATGGTCATGGCGAACGTGGCCGTGACCAGGGGGTGTCGGGTGTTGTGGTTCGTCGCGCCGGTGGCGATGCCGATGCGCTCGCTGGAGGCGCCGACCGCGCCGGACAGCACGGCCGCGTCCTTCACGTTGAACCGCTCGGAGATGAACGCCGAGCCGATCCCCATGCGGTCGGCCGTGCGGGCCTCCTCGACCACGTCGCGCGGCGAGTTGGTGTGGCCGGCGAGCGTGTAGAACCCCAGCTCCGGCAGCAGGCCGGCTTCCTCGGACATGTGCGTGATCTCCCCTGGCGGCGTGAACCGACAGTTCACCACACGGAACGCGGGTTCAGGTCACGCAGGAGGCCAGGACTGCGATGCAGGAGGCCGGGGGTCAGGGAAGCACGATCACCCGGCCATCGGATGCGTCGGCGGGGACGTCGAGCGGGGTGGCCTCCCACGTCGGCCGCAGCCCGACGCCCGAGCGCCCACCGTTGGCCTTGACGGCCAGCACCTGGTTGACGCCGACCAGCCCGTCCTCGAAGTAGACGGCCATGGCCGCGAGGTAGAGCCGCCAGATGCGTGCCCGGGTGACCCCCACCACCTCGACGGCGCGGTCCCAGTGGCTCTCGAGGTTGGCGACCCAGGCCCGGAGGGTGAGGCCGTAGTGCTCGCGCAGGCTCTCGACGTGGCGCACCTCGAGCCCGCCCTGCTGCAACGCGGTGACCACCGCGCCCACATCGATCAGCTCGCCGTCGGGGAAGACGTAGCGAGCCATGAAGCCCTTGGGGTCGGCGCGCTCGCCCTCCCCCGGCGGGCGACTGATGGCGTGGTTCAACAGCCGACCCTCGGGCACCAGCAGCCGGTGCAGCTGACTCAGGTAGACGGTCAGGCGGGACCGACCCACGTGCTCGAACATGCCGATCGAGCTGATGGCGTCGAACGGGCCGTCTCGGACATCGCGGTAGTCCTGCAACCGGATCTCGACGCGGTCGGCCAGCCCGTCGCGCTCGACCGCCTGCCGGGCCCACGCCGCCTGCTCGGCGGACACGGTGATGCCCACCGCCCGCACGCCGTGGTGGCGGGCGGCATGGCGGACCATCCCGCCCCATCCGCATCCGACGTCGAGCAGGCGCATGCCCGGCTCGAGCGCCAGCTTGCGACAGACCAGCTCGTTCTTGGCGAACTGCGCCTCGTCGAGCCCGAGGGGCGGCGGCAACGACCCGTCGACCCAGACGCCGCACGAGTAGGTCATCGACGGGCCGAGCAGCATCTCGTAGAACTCGTTGCCCAGGTCGTAGTGGTGGGAGATGGCGGCGGCGTCGCGGTGGCGCGAGTGGAGCCGACCGCGGGGTCGGACCTCCTCGGGCGGCGGGGGCAGCGGCTTGAGCCCCTGGAGGCCGACGACGCGCAGCAGCTCCAGCACCTGACGCCAGCCCAGGTCGATGCCGTCGAGGTGGTGGCGCAGCTCGAGCGCGGCGAAGATGTCGCCCTCGAGGTCGAGGTCACCGCTCACGTAGGCCCGGGCCACGCCCAGCTCACTCGGCGCGGTCACCAGGCGTCTCAGCGCGTCGGGCGAGTGCAGCACGATGGTGGCTGGGGCGGGATCGGGGCCCACCCGACTGCCGTCGTAGGCGCGGAGAGCCACCGGCAGATCGGCGCCGAGCAGACCGGCGACCGCCTGCGCAACGCCCTTCTCGGACTCGGACGATCGAACCGATCGGCTGCTGCCGGTGGAGGTACCCGTCCCCCGAGCCCGTGTATCAAGCACGGCCATGGAGCGACCATACCGAGATGGCGCCGGTGTGAGAACCCTTTTCTTCGACGTTTCCCGAAGGATCGGGCCTCGCCGGCCCGGCTCAGCGGCGGTTGAGCAGGGCCAGCAACCGGAGGATCTCGAGGTAGAGCCACACCAGGGCGATCATCAGCCCGAAGGCGCCGTACCACTCCATGTAGCGGGGCGCGCGGGCCACGACCGCGGACTCGATCATGTCGAACTGCAGCATGAGGTTGAACGACGCGATGCCCACGATCAGCACGCTCAAGCCGATGTTGAACGCCGAGGGCTCGGTGAGGAAGGTCGTGGCCGAGCCGCTGAACAGGGAGATGATCCACGTGGCCAGGTAGAGCACGAGGATCGCCATCATCGACCCGATGATCATCATGCGGAAGCGCTTGGTGACCCGGATGAGCCGGGTGGCGTACAGGAACAGCATCACCGCGAACACGGCCATGGTGGCCATGACCGCCTCGAGGACGATGCCGTTGAACTGGGCGTTGTAGATCGCCGAGATCGCGCCGAGCACCGCCCCTTCGGCCACCGCGTAGATCGGCCCGGTGAACACGGCGATCCTCGGCTTGAAGATCGTCACGATGGCGAGGCCGAAGGCGGCGATCGCCACCAGGAACAGCCAGCTCGGCAGGGATGTCGTCGACTGCACGACGTTGGTGTGGGTCACCGGGTCGACGACGATCTCGGACGTCTGCTTGACGCCCTGCCATCCGAACCAGCCGCCCGCCAGCAGCAACACGAAGTAGACGAGCACGGCGGTGAACGTGCCGCCGTAGGTCATGACCTTGCCGGTGACGTCCCCGAGGGGCGGGCGCAGGCCGGTGCCCTCGGCCACCGTGGCGAGCGGTTCGCCGACAGGCGGCATCGGGGTCGTCGCCGTCCCGGCGCATCGGCGCCCCGCCGGTGGGCGAGGCCCAGCCGGCCTGCTCCTCGTCGATGGCCTGCTGGAACTTCTCGGGGCTGAGCGCGGGGTTGGCGATCGCCATCGGGCGTCTCCTCGTGGGGGGTGGCCGGCGGTGGGCGGCGGCGGCCGCGGCTCCATCCGGTGATCGCGGTCAGGATACCGGTGCCGAACCGCAGCATCCCGGTCAGCCCGGTCCCGCGGTTCTCGTCGGCGTGCCGGCCGGCTTGGCCACGGCGACGTCGCAGCCAGAACCGACGGGTCGGCTCGGCGGTCATGGGCGACTCGACGACCTCGTGGCGCGAACCGTAGGTCGACCCGATCGCCTGCAGCACGGCGGCGGCCGGCAGCGCCAGCAGCGCGCCCACCGGACCGAACAGCCCGCCCCCGGCGATCACCGCACCGAAGGCGACGGCCGGGTGCAGCGACATCGTCCGGGCGCTGATCCGGGGCGCGAACAGGTAGTTCTCGATCTGCTGGTACACCACGGCGAACCCGAGGACCCACAACGCGTCGACCGGGTTCACGGCCAGGGCGATCAGCGTGGGCAGGGCGCCGGCGATGTAGGTGCCGACGACGGGCACGAACTGGGACACCAGCCCGACGAAGAGGGCCAGGGCGATGGCGTAGGGCACCCCGATGAGCACGAAGGCCAGGTAGTGGAAGAAGGCCGAGAGCCCGCCCAGCAGCAGGCGCGAGTACAGGTAGCCGCCGGTCTTCTGGATGGCGATCTCCCAGTTGGCCAGCACCTCCCGCTGGCGGTCCGGACGGAGGAACGAGCAGATCGTGCGGCGGAACCGGGGGCCGTCGGCCACCAGGTAGAAGGTGAACAGCATGATGGTGAAGAACTGGAACACCACCCCGAGCGCGCTCAGGCTGAACCCCAGCGCGTTGCCGGCCAGCTTGGTCGCGAAGGCGCGGATCGGCCCGTCGGGGTTGTTGAACTCCTCGGCGATGCGGTCGCTCGAGAGGTTCGTGCCGAACGTGCGGTTGACCCAGTCCTCGATGCTCTGGGCCTTGCTCGGGGCCTGGTCGATGAACTCCGACAGCTGGTCGACCACCAGCTTCCCGATGGCCCCGAGGAACAGCACCGTCACCACGAGCAGCACGACCAGCACCAGCCCGGTCGCCGAACCCCGTCGCCAGCCCCGCTGGGCCAGCCAGTCGACGGCCGGCTCGAGGGCGAACGACAGGAACAGCGACACCACCAGCATCAGGATCAGGTCGCTGAGCCGGGTGAGCAGCCACTCCCCCGCCAGGAGCAGCACCACCCCTCCGAAGAACATCGCCATGGCCCGGGGCAGCCACGGCGGCATGGTCGCGCTCCCCGACCACGAGGTTCGCGGACCCGAGTCGCCCGGGCCGGGGGCCGCGTCACTCGGGTCGTCCATGTGCGAACGGTGCCATGCCCGCTTGGGTCGGCGGTGGATGCCTTCGGGGCTCCGGGGAGCATCTAGCCTCTGTGCCGTCCGGTCCCCCGATCCACGCGAGACATCCCGTGCAGCCCTTCGAAGACCTGCTCCAGAGCAACGCCGAGTACGCGGCCCGGTTCCCCCACGGCGAGCTGGGCGCCATCCCGACGCCGGCGGTTGGCCGTGCTCACGTGCATGGACTGCCGCATCGACGTCCACGAGGCGTTCGGCCTGGCGCCCGGACAGGCCCACGTGCTGCGCAACGCCGGCGCCCGGGCATCCGACGACGCCATCCGGTCGCTGATCAAGTCCACCATCCAGCTCGAGGTCAACCGCATCGCGGTGGTGCACCACACCGACTGCGGGGCGGCCAAGATCGACCTCGACACCCTCCGCGGTCGAGTGGTCGAGCGCACCGGTCACGACCCGGTCGACGTCGACTTCAAGCTGATCGCCGACGAGCACCAGAGCATCGTCGACGACGTCGACCGCCTGCGCACGTCGCCCTACCTCCCGCCCGGGACCGAGCTCGGCGGCTTCCTCTACCACGTCGAGACGGGGCAGCTCGAGCCGCGGGTCAGCTGCGTGGTGGGTGGCCCGCTCGAGCTGGCCGACGCTCACTCGTAGGGCCGCTCCTCCCACCAGGGATACCACTCGGGCAGGTCGCGGCTCGGGGCCATGGTCCACGTCGGCGTGCGCTTCTCGAGGAACGACGTGATGCCCTCGCGGGCGTCGGCCCCCCGGCCGGTGTCGAACACGCCTCGCGAATCGATCTTGTGGGCCTCCATCGGGTGGTCCGCGCCGAGCATCCGCCACATCATCTGCCGCGTGAGGGCCGCCGACACGGGCGCCGCGTTGGCGACGATCTCGGCGGCGAGGTCCCGGGCCACGCCGAGGACCTCGTCGGCCGGGTGGATGCTGCGGACCAGCCCGCCGTCGAGGGCCTCCTGGGCCTGGAACACCCGGGCGGTGAGGCACCACTCGAGCGCTTGGTTGATGCCGACGACCCGCGGCAGGAACCAGCTCGACGCCGCCTCGGGGACGATCCCCCGGCTGGCGAACACGAAGCCGACCTTGGCCGAGTCGGCCAGCACCCGGATGTCCATCGGCAGCGTCATGGTCACGCCGATGCCGACCGCCGACCCGTTCATGGCCGCGATCACCGGCTTGGTGCACTCGTAGATGCGCAGGGTGACGAGCCCGCCTCCGTCCCGAGGGGCCTGCGTGCGGGTGCGGCCGGACTGCACGTCGGCGTCGAAGGTCGCTCCCCCGCTGCCCAGATCGGCCCCCGCGCAGAACGCCCGACCCCGACCGGTCACGATCACGACCCGCACGTCGTCGTCGGCGTCCACCAGGTCGAACGCGGCGATCATCTCCGCGCACATCACCTCGGTGAAGGCGTTCATGCGATGGGGTCGGTCGAGCGTGATCGTCGCGATCTGCCCGTCGACCGCGTAGTCGATCTCGGTGAAGTCCATCGTCATCCCCCTGTCCGGCCCCGAGGCCGCTCCCCTGGCGAGCGCCGCCGAACCTAGCCGTCCGATCCAGCCGGGCGAACCCACCACCGAAACGGTGGTCAACGCGCCCACCTACCACGCGCTCCCGGGCCCAACGCAGCAGCTGGGCGAACCCACCACCTAAACGGTGGTCAACGCGCCCCGCTGGCGAGGCGCTGAGCGCACGGTGGCCACGATCTCCGCCGCGACCCAGTCCGGTGCCGTCGTCAGCTCATGGTGGGTGAACCGGAGGGTGGCGAACCCGTACCGGGTGGCGAGGCGATCGCGCAGCCGATCGTCGGCGAAGGCGGCCATCCGGGCGTGCCAGGCGCGACCATCGGCCTCGAGGATGAGCCGGGCGGAGGGCACCATCGCATCGGCCCGGCGATCGGCGTCCCACGGCAACGGTGGCTGCCGGACATGGGGCGGCATCCCGGGCCGGTCGAGGATGCCATAGAGGTGCCGCTCGAGCTCCGACTCGGGGGGTTCGTACCCGTCGACCGAACGGACCTCGATGAGCCTGCGCATGTGACCGAGTCCGGGGCGGCGCGATCCCGCCAGCGACAGGTGCCGTCGCTGCAGCTCCTCGATCGTGAGCCTCCCGTGGGCGAGGAGGTGGTCGAGCGCCGGCTCGACCTTGGGGCGATCGACGGTGCCGGCGAGCATGTGAAGCGTGTCGCAGAGGTCGAGGACCGGGATGTGGTCGATGACCACGCTGTGGATCTCGCTGCGCCTCCGCACGCGGGCAGTGGAACTCCTGGCGTGGGCGTCGGCGGGAACGACGATCTCGGGGCGGCCGGGCCGGAAGTCGGGCACCTCCTGCAGCACCGCCGCCGAACGACCATCGGCGACGGCGTAGGTCTCGGCCAGCACCGCCGCCATGACCGCCCGCTTCCAGGTGCCCGGGTGGCTGGGCAGGGCGTACACCGACGGCAGGAGGCGAAGCCATCGGCCGTTGTCCAGTCGGCGGTCGATCATCCGGGGCGTGACCCCGGCTGCGAACACCTGGCGGCGTGCGAACACGCCGTGCTGGCGGCGGGCCAGCCCGTCGATCACAGCGTCGAGCTCGAACGCGGTCACTGGCGCTCCTCGGGATGACCGACCTGAGGGCCACGCGACAGCGGCCGAGCGACGCGATCTCTGCCCGCGCCACCGCCTCCGATCCAGGCCTATCGCTAGGCGATCCCGCCACCGAAACGGTGGTCACCGCGCCCCGCTACCCACCAGCACCGTGCCCCACGCGGCAGCCAGGCGATCCCGCCACCGAAACGGTGGTCACCGCGCCCCGCTACGGGTTGCCGCCGCTCCGGCGAAGCAGCTCCCCGATGGGTCAGACGTCGAGGAAGCGGGTGACGGCGACGCCGGCGCCGATGGCGCCGACCACGCAGCCGGTGATGCCGAGCAGCACGTAGATGGTGATCAGCTCGCTGGTGGTGAGGACGAAGCCGCTGACGAGCGGGAAGTCGTCCGAGCTGGGCAGCCACTGCTCGAAGAACGGCTTGAAGATGGCGAGGGCGCCGACGGCGATGACCGCGCCCAGGACCCCCTGGACCAGGCCCTCGAGCATGAACGGGACTCGGATGAACCAGTTCGTGGCGCCGACGAGCTTCATCACCTCGATCTCACGCCGACGGGCGAACATGGCCATGCGGATGGTGTTGAGCACGAGCAGCACGGCCGCGCCGAGCAGGAAGGCGGCGATGAAGAAGATGCCGACCGTGAAGCGCTCGGACAGCTGCTGCACGGCCCGGATGGTCTTCTCGGCGAACACCACGCTGAGCACGCCCGGCTTGCCGCTGTAGTGATCGCCCAGCGTCTGGACCGTGTCCGAGCTCTTGTCGACCGGGACGACCCGGAACGACGACGGGAGGATGTCGGCGGTGACGTTGTCGACGAGCTCCTTCTGGTCGGCGAACATCGTCTTGAACTCTTCGTAGGACGCCTGCTGGTCGAAGTAGGTCTTGCTCTGCACCTCGGGGTTGTCGTCGAGGTCCTTGCCGATGGCCGTCGATCTGCTCCTGGGTGGCATCGGCCTTCATGAACACCACGAACTCGATGCCGCCCTGCCAGCGACGGGTGGCGTTCTGCACGCCCTGGCGCAGCATCAGCGACGCTCCCACCAGCGACAGCGACACGACGACGGTCATGATCGAGGCGAGGGTGATGGTGAAGTTGCGGGCCAGGTTGGAGGTCGTCTCGCGGACGACGTAGTCGATCTTGGGCATGGGAGCTGGTTCCTACTCGTAGACGCCGCGGGCCTGGTCGCGCACGATCGAGCCACGGTCGAGCTCGATCACCCGGCGGCGCATGGTGTCGACGATGCCGCGGTCGTGGGTGGCCATGACCACCGTGGTGCCGGTCTTGTTGATGCGGTCGAGCAGGCGCATGATGCCCACCGACGTGGCCGGGTCGAGGTTGCCGGTGGGCTCGTCGGCCAGCAGGATCAGCGGCCGGTTGACGAACGCCCGGGCGATGGACACCCGCTGCTGCTCGCCGCCGGAGAGCTCGGTCGGCAGGCTGTTGGCCTTGTGGGCCAGCCCGACCAGGTCGAGGATGGCCGGCACCTGCGTCTGGATCACGTGACGGGGTCGACCGATCACCTCGAGCGCGAAGGCCACGTTCTCGGACACGTTCTTGTTCGAGCAGCAGCTTGAAGTCCTGGAAGACGCAGCCGATGTTGCGGCGCAGGAACGGGACCTTCCAGCTCGAGAGCTCGCCGATGTCCTTGCCGGCCACGAAGATGCGGCCCTCCTCGGGCGTCTCCTCCTTGTTGAGCAGGCGGATGAAGGTCGACTTGCCCGAGCCCGAGGGCCCGACGAGGAAGACGAACTCGCCCTTCTGGATGTCGACGTTGGCGTCTCGCAGGGCGGCGATGCTCGCCCTTGTAGATCTTGGTCACGTGTTCGAGGCGAATCATGTTGCGATCACGTTACTAGCGCTCCCGCCGCGGTTGGGTCACCCCCCGGGGCCCACGACGACCCGTTTCAGGGGATGTCGGGCCTCCTCGCGGCCCCTCAGGACGTCGGGTTCGGCATCGCCCTCGGCCCGCTGCCAGCGCAGGTAGGCCTCCATGAACGGGTCGAGGTCGCCGTCGAGCACGCCCTCGACGTTGCCCGTCTCGTACTCGTCGCGCAGGTCCTTGACCATCTGGTAGGGCTGCATGACGTAGGAGCGGATCTGGCTGCCGAAGCCCACCGAGTGCTGCTCGCCACGGATGGCGTCGAGCTCGGCCTCGCGCTCCTGGCGCTGGAGGTCGGCCAGCTTCATCTTCAGCATCTGCATGGCCCGGTCCTTGTTCTGGTGCTGGCTGCGCTCGTTCTGGCACGACACGACGACGCCGGTCGGCAGGTGGGTGATGCGCACCGCCGAGTCGGTGACGTTCACGTGCTGGCCGCCGGCGCCCGACGACCGGTAGGTGTCGATGCGGAGGTCCTTGCTCTCGTCGATCTCGATGTCGGGCACCTCCTCGAGGAACGGGGTGACCTTCAGCGCGGCGAACGCGGTCTGGCGCTTGCCCTGGGCGTTGAACGGCGACATGCGCACGAGCCGGTGCACACCGTGCTCGGAGCGCAGCCGGCCGTAGGCGTGGCGGCCGTTCACCAGGAACGTGGCCGACGAGATGCCGGCCTCGCTGCCGGGCGACACCTCGTCGAGCTCGACGTCGAAGCCCCGCCGCTCGGCCCAGCGCAGGTACATGCGCAGCAGCATGTTGGCCCAGTCCTGGGCGTCGGCGCCGCCCTCGCCGGACTGGATCTCGCAGATGGCGTCGGCGGTCGTCGTACTCGCCGGTGAACAGCGACCGCAGCTCGAGCTCGTCGAACGAGCGGCCTCAGCTCGTCGATGGCCTCGACGACCTCGGGCTCGAGCGAGTCGTCGCCCTCCTCCCGCCCGAGCTCGAAGAGCGTCTCGGCGTCCTCGATGCGCCCGGTGAGCGCCGTCGAACAGCTCGAGGTCCTCGGTGCACCGACGGCCAGCTCGCGCGTTGACCTTGCGGGCCCGGTCGGGGTCGTCCCACAGATCGGGGCGCGACGCCTCGGTCTCGAGCTGGGGCCGGTTGCGGCGCAGCTCGTCGATGCGCAGGTAGCCCGACGCCTCGTCGAGGCGGCGGCGCAGCGCCGCGAGGTCGTCGGAGAAGTCACGCATCGGGAGGGCACCTTCGATCCGCTCAGGCGCCGTGGCACAGCTTGAACTTCTTGCCCGAGCCGCACGGGCAGGGGGCGTTGCGCGGCGTCTTGTCCCACTCGGACTTCACGACCGGGGTGTTGACGACCGGCTCCTCGACGACCTCGGGCGGCGCCTCGGCCCCCTCGAGCTGGGCCTGGGCCCGGGCCGCGGCGGCCATGGTGCTGGGCGCCTCGGAGGGATCGGTCGGGGCCGTGTACTGCGACGTTGCCGAGCTCGGCCTCCTGCGGCCTGCTGCTCGGCGACGGCGATCTGGGCGTGCATGACGTACTTCACGAAGTCCTGGGCGACGGCCTGCATCATCTGGCCGAACATCTCGAAGCCCTCGCGCTGCCACTCGACGAGCGGGTCCTTCTGGCCCATCGCCCGCAGGTTGATGCCCTCCTGCAGGTAGTCCATCTCGTAGAGGTGCTCGCGCCAGCGCTGGTCGATGATCTGCAGCATCACCTGGCGCTCGATCTCGCGCATGGTCTCGGCGCCGAACTCGTCCTCGCGGGCCTCGTAGTAGGCCGATGGCCTCGCCCATGAGCCGCTCGTAGAGCTCGTCGGTGCGTGGTGAACGCCGGCCAGCTCGTCGACGGTGGTCTCGGTCGGCCAGTAGCTCTGCATCTCGGGGACGCAGGCCCTCGAGGTCCCACTCCTCGGCGTAGTCGCTGACGCAGTAGGTGCCGATGATGCCGTCGATGGCCTCGGCCAGGTACTCGAGGGCCTCGTCGCGCAGGTCGGCGTCGTCGAGGATCTGGTCGCGGCGCTTGTAGATCACCTTGCGCTGCTCGTTCATGACCTCGTCGTACTGCAGCACGTTCTTGCGGATCTCGGCGTTGCGCTGCTCGACGGTGTTCTGGGCCCGCTCGATGGCCTTGCTGACCATCTTCGCCTCGATCGGCACGTCGTCGGGCAGGGCCTTGCCCATCACCCAGTTCATGGCGCCGGTGGCGAACAGGCGCATGAGCTCGTCCTCGAGCGAGAGGTAGAAGCGGCTCTCGCCGGGATCGCCCTGGCGGCCCGAGCGACCTCGGAGCTGGTTGTCGATGCGCCGGCTCTCGTGGCGCTCGGTGCCGAGCACGTAGAGGCCGCCGAGCTCGCGGACCTTGTCGCCCTCGGCCTCGCGTCTCGGCCTCGTACTTGGCTGGCCAGCTCGTCGAGCCGGGCCTGGCCCTCGTCGGTGCTCTCGTCGAGCCCCTCGGCCAGCAGGTCCTTGCAGGGCCAGCCCCTCGGGGTTGCCGCCGAGGATGATGTCGACGCCGCGGCCGGCCATGTTGGTGGCCACCGTGATGGCGTGGAGCCGACCGGCCTGGGACACGACGTGGGCCTCACGCGTGTGCTGCTTGGCGTTGAGCACCTCGTGGGGGATGCCCTCGCTTCTCGAGCGCCCGCGACAGCTTCTCGGACTTCTCGACCGAGATCGTGCCGACGAGCACCGGCTGGCCGCTCTCGTGGCGCTCGCGCGAGGTCGTCGACGACGGCGTCGAACTTGGCGTCCTCGGTCTTGTAGATGAGGTCGCCCTGGTCGATGCGGATGAGCGGCCGGTGCGTCGGGATCGGCACGACCTGCAGGTCGTAGGTGCTGACGCCAGCTCGGAGGCCTCGGTCTCGGCCGTACCGGTCATGCCGGCGAGCTTGTCGTAGAGGCGGAAGTAGTTCTGCAGCGTGATCGTGGCGAGGGTCTGGTTCTCCTCGTTGATCTTCACGCCCTCCTTGGCCTCGACGGCCTGGTGGAGGCCCTCGGACCAGCGCCGGCCCTCGAGGATGCGGCCGGTGAACTCGTCGACGATCTTCACCTCGCCGTGCTGCACGACGTAGTCCTTGTCCCGCTTGAACAGCTCCTTGGCCTTGAGCGCGGCCTGGAACTGGTGCACGAGGTTGGTGGAGACCTCGTCGTACATGTTCTCGATGTCGAGCGCCTTCTCGACCGCCTCGACGCCGTCGTCGGTGGGGGCGACGGTGCGCTTCTCCTCGTCGACGTCGTAGTGGACGTCGCGCTTGAGGCCCCGGACGATGCTGGCGAACTGGTAGTAGAGCTTGGCCGCGTCGGCCACCCGACCGCTGATGATGAGCGGGGTGCGGGCCTCGTCGATGAGGATCGAGTCGATCTCGTCGACGATGCAGTAGGTGTGGCCCCGCTGGACCTGGCGGGCCCGGCTCATGGCCATGTTGTCGCGCAGGTAGTCGAAGCCGAACTCGTTGTTGGTGCCGTAGGTGATGTCGCAGCCGTACTGGGCCTTCTTGTGGTCCCAGTCGTAGTCGCCGGGGATGACCAGCCCGACCGACGAGGCCGAGCCACCGGTGGATCTGGCCCATCCACTCGGAGTCGCGGGTGGCCAGGTAGTCGTTGACGGTGACGAGGTGCACGCCGTCGCCGCTGAGGGCGTTGAGGTAGACGGGCAGGGTCGACACGAGGGTCTTGCCCTCGCCGGTCTTCATCTCGGCCACCCAGCCGAAGTGCAGGGCGGCGCCGCCCATGAGCTGCACGTCGTAGTGGCGCTGGCCGATCACCCGCTCGGCCGCCTCGCGGGTGACGGCGAAGGCCTCGATCAGCAGGTCGTCGAGCGTCTCGCCGTTGTCGTAGCGCTGGCGGAACTCGGCGGTCTTGGCCCGCGAGCGCGTCGTCGGACAGGGCCTTGGTCTCGTCGGTCGAGCGCGTTGATCTCGGGAACCAGGGCCTGCACGGCCCGGACCTTGCTTGCCCTCACCGGCACGGAGGACTTTGTCGAAAACTCCCATGAGGCCGACGAGCCTACCCGGGGGAACCGCCCGGCTCAGCCGTCCTCGAAGAGCTCGGCACCGACGGCGTAGGTGACCGCTTCGGCCCGGGTGTGGCGGTGCAGCGCGGCGATCGCGTCGCCAACGAGGTTCTCGACGCTCGCCAGTGGCAGGCCCACCTCGGCCGCGACCTCAGCCGGTGGGCGCTCGGCCGCGAGCAGCTCGAGCACCCGCTGCTGGCGGGCGTCGAGCACGGGTGGCACGACCTGCTGCTGGACCGATCCGGCCTCTCGGGCGAAGGCCGCGTAGGTCGACAGCAGCCCGTCGATGTCGGCCGGGCCCACCTCGTAGCGACCCCAGGCGACCCGCCGGGTCACCTCGGCCGCCCTGGCCGCGCGTCTGCTCCCGTTCGACCACGCCGACCGCCCCGGCCTTGATGCGCCCGGCGCCGGGCGTCACGGTCGTCGACTCCGGCGACGACGACCACCCGAGCGGTGGGCACCACCTGGTTGATCGACGCGGCCAGCCGAACGGCACCGACGCCGCTGAGCCGCAGATCGAGCCACACCACGTCGGGCACGGTCTCCTGCACCTGGGCCACCACCAGCTCGACGTCGTCGGCCTCGGCGATGACCTCGATGTCGGGGCTGGTCTCGAGCGCGACCATCAGCCGTCGCCGCTCGACCGCGGACTCGTCGCACACCAGCACGCTCACCACCGACTCCGACCACTTCGTGGCCTGCACGAAATCGCTCACGGTCAGCTCATCGCGTTGTTGCGGGGGGCCGACTTGGTCTTGAGCCGGGCGAGCTGGGGCTCGAGCTTCTCGACGGCCAGGTCGAGCGCGGCGAGCCCGTCGACCGCGGCCACCTTGCACTGCACCTGCTGGCCGTGGCCCTCCATCACCACCTCGCAGATCTCCTTCTCGGCGATCCGCGGGTTGCGCTCCTCGGCGAAGTGCACCCGGGCGAGGTCCATGTCGAGGAACCGCGACAGCTTGCCGATCTTCTGGTTCGTCGCGGCCACGAGCACGGCGGACAGCTCGATGCCTCGGCTGCTGATCGCGATCTCCACGCACGGTCTCCTTCGGCTCGACGCCACCTCGAACGATGGCAGGTGTGCATCGTAGGAGAGCGCCGGGTGCGGCGTCGGGCCGACGGGCGCCGCGGGCGGGCGGGGCCCGGTCAGCGCAGCCGGTCGCAGACGAGGCGGCCGACCATGCGTTGGGCCAACGCCTCGGCGCTCGGCGCCGACTCGGTCTCGAGGTGGTGTCGAGCCTCCTCGACCCGGTCGAGGCGGATCGCCGGCATCGCCGCTCAGGGCCTCGACGAGGCCGATCGGCAGGCCCGAGGGATCGTGGGCGCAGCCGCCCGACGCACGCTCGTGGTCGGTCAGCGCCTCGATCGATCTCTGGACCTGGAGTTCGGTGACCTGCATCAGTGGAGAGCCCCCTTCAGCGGATTGCGTCTGTGTAGTTTGTCGGCCTCTCAGCGAAGGACCTTGAGCGGTGTGGCCGCAGCCGTGACACCAATCACTCGCCTCGCCCCCGCCGATCGAAGCGCAGCGGCACGCGGCCGCGAGGGTGGCTCCGGTGGTGACGACATCGTCGACCAGCAGCACTTCGCCGGTGACCGCGCGGACCGCCCGGAAGGTGGGGCCGGCGCGCCGGTGGCGGGCGTCGAGCCCGGTCTGCGGGCCGACCGAGGTGCGCCGCAGGGTGGCGACCAGCGGGCGGCCGAGCCGCCGGGCCACGGCCCGGGCCAACAGGTGGGCCTGGTCGAACCCACGATCACGCCGGCGATCGGCCGAGGTCGGCGCCCACGTGACGAGCTCGGGGTGCTCGGGCCGGAGGGCGATCACCATGGCCGACGCCAGCAGGTCGATCGAGGTGCGCCGGTTGCGGTACTTGAGGGCGAGCAGCAGGTCGCGACCGGCCCCGTCGAATCGCAGCACCGAGCGCACCACGTCGACCCCCGGCACGGTCAGCGGCTCGGCCGGCTCGAGCCGCTGAGCGCAGGCCGCGCAGACCGCGCCCGTGGGGGCAGGCCCGTGGCGCAGATCACGCACGTCGTTCGCAGCAGCACCCGATCGACCCTACCGACGGGGTGTGACACGAGGTCAGGGCACGAGGTCAGGGCACGAGGTCAGACAGGAGGTCGGGCGCGGATCGCACGCCGGTCTCGGTGACGTAGCCGGCCACCAGGTCCGCGGGGGTGATGTCGAAGGCCCGGTTCTCGGCCGCGATCCCGGCCGGGGCGATGCGGACGCCGGCGAGGGCCAGGACCTCGTCGGGGTCCCGCCGCTCGACCACGATGGCCGCGCCGTCGGGGGTGGCGGGATCGATGGTGGACGTCGGCGCGGCCACGTAGAACGGGATGCCGTGGTGGTGCGCCAGCACCGCCACGCCGTAGGTGCCGATCTTGTTGGCCACGTCGCCGTTGGCCGCGATGCGGTCGGCCCCGACGACGACGAGGTCGACGTCGCCCGACGCCATCAGCGAGCCGGCCATGACGTCGGCGACCAGCGCGAACGGGATGCCGAGCCGGTCGAGCTCCCACGCGGTCAGGCGGGCGCCCTGCAGCACCGGCCGGGTCTCGTCCACCCACACCGACGGGCGGCGACCCTGCTCGTGAGCGGCCCGGATGACGCCCAGGGCCGTGCCGTAGCCGACGCACGCCAGCCCGCCGGCGTTGCAGTGGGTGAGCACCCGGCCGCCTTCGGGCACCAGCGCGGCTCCGAACGACCCGATCCGCCGGTTGCGGTCGACGTCCTCGGCCGCGATGCGCGTCGCCTCGGCGACCGGGTCGGCCGCGGCCAGGGCCAGGTCGGCGCCCCAGGCCAGGTTCACCGCCGTCGGACGGGTGGCCACCAGCCGGTCGCGGGCCTCGCCGAGCGGCTCCCCGTTGACGTGGGCCAACGCCACCCCCATGGCGCCGGCCGCGCCGAGTGCGGGTGCACCGCGGACCGCGAGCGTCGAGATCAGCTCGCAGAGCTGATCGACCGTCCCGGCCTCGACGAGGACCAGCTCGCCCGGGAGCTGCCGCTGGTCGATCAGCCGCACCCGATCGCCGGCCCACTCGATCGTCGGCGGGATCGGGTCGGGGGCGATCATGGCAAGATCTTGGCAGACCCGCCTCGCCCACCAGACGGGCGTGGCGCCGGCGCATCCGCTGGGTGCACTGGAGGACCGGGCACCGCGTCAAGCACGGGATCGGGCGCGTGGCGCGGCGCCCGGTCGTCTCCGGTGGATCGTGATCAGTAGCGGTAGTGGTCCGGCTTGTAGGGGCCTTCGGCGGGGATGCCGAGGTAGGCGGCCTGCTCGTCGGTCAGGACCGTCAGGCGGACACCGAGGGCGTCGAGGTGCAGCCGGGCGACCTTCTCGTCGAGGTGCTTGGGCAGCGTGTACACCTTGCGCTCGTAGAAGTCCTGGTGGTTGAACAGCTCGATCTGGGCGATGGCCTGGTTCGAGAAGCTGCACGACATCACGAAGCTCGGGTGGCCGGTGGCGCAACCCAGGTTGAGCAGCCGACCCTCGGCCAGCACGATCACCGAGTGGCCGTCGGGGAAGACGAACTCGTCGACCTGGGGCTTGATGTTCACCCGCTGCACGTCGCTCATGCGGGCCAGGCCGGCCATGTCGATCTCGTTGTCGAAGTGGCCGATGTTGCCCACGATGGCCTGGTGCTTCATGCGGGCCATGTGCTCGGCGGTGATGATGTCCTTGTTGCCGGTGGTCGTGATGAAGATGTCGACGGTCTCCATGACGTCCTCGAGCCGGGCCACCTGGTAGCCCTCCATGGCCGCCTGCAGGGCGTTGATGGGGTCGATCTCGGTGACGATGACCCGCGCGCCCTGGCCCCGCAGCGAGGCCGCGCAGCCCTTGCCCACGTCGCCGTAGCCGCACACGAGGGCGACCTTGCCGCCGATCATCACGTCGGTGGCGCGGTTGATGCCGTCGATGAGCGAGTGACGGCAGCCGTAGAGGTTGTCGAACTTCGACTTGGTGACCGAGTCGTTCACGTTGATGGCGGGGAACAGCAGGGTGCCGGCCTCCATCATCTGGTAGAGCCGGTGCACACCGGTGGTGGTCTCCTCGGTGACGCCGCTGGATGCCCTTGCCGATGCCGGTCCACAGGCCGGGCTCGTCGGCCACGGTGCGCTTCAGCAGCTCGAGCACGACCTTCCACTCGTCGGAGTCGTCGTCGGTGGGCTCGGGCACGTGGCCGGTGCGCTCGTACTCGGTGCCCTTGTGCACCAGCAGGGTGGCGTCGCCGCCGTCGTCGAGGATCATGTTCGGACCCTCGCCGCCCGGCCAGCGCAGCACCTGCTCGGTGCACCACCAGTACTCCTCGAGGGTCTCGCCCTTCCAGGCGTAGACCGGGATGCCCTTCGGGTTGTCGGGGGTGCCGTCGGGGCCGACGGCGATGGCCGCGGCGGCGTGGTCCTGGGTCGAGAAGATGTTGCACGAGCACCAGCGGACGTCGGCGCCGAGCTCGGTGAGGGTCTCGATGAGCACCGCCGTCTGGATGGTCATGTGGAGCGAGCCGGTGATGCGGGCGCCGGTGAGGGGCTTGCTGTCGCCGTACTCGGCCCGCAGGGCCATGAGGCCGGGCATCTCGTGCTCGGCCAGCTGGATCTCCTTGCGGCCGAAGCTCGCCAGGGAGAGATCGGCGACCTTGAAGTCGCCGTCGGTCTGCTGTTCGGTGATGGTCATGGGTATCTCCAGACGCGTCGAAGTGGATGTGGTTCTGCTTCGTTGCGTGGGCTGGGGTCCACTGACACCAATCACGTCAGCCCGGCTCGGCGAGTGTAGTTGTCAATCGGCGGCGAGCGCGGCCTTGAGGTCGTCGAGCACCGGCACCGGTCCGGGGTCGAGGCCCTCCTGGGCGGCGCGGTACAGCGAGACGAAGTCGCCGAAGAGCATCAGGTCGAGCAGCTGGGCCAGCGGGCCGTCACCCTCAGCGACCACCTCGTCGACGCTGGCCACGACCTCGTCGATCAACGCACCGACCAGCTCGAAGCGACGGGCGATCTGCGGGTGCTCGAACTCGTGGCGCAGGTTCACGACCCGGAACACCTGGCGGGTGATGTCGCCGTTCTGGCCCCACCCGCACACCTCGTTGTGGCACAGCTCGGGCATGACGTTGGCGAACGCCGGCACCTTGGCGTTCTCGTTGAACTGCGTCTTCCACCGGGTGGCCGCCACCGACCCGACCCCTCCCCCGCCGTAGATGATCGGCATGAGCCGGCCGATGTGACGAGCCAGGCGATCGGCCGGGTTGCCGTCGGCCACCAGCTGGTCCCGGCGCAGGCGGAGCTGGTCGACCGCGGCGGCGATCCACGACGAGGCCCCGGGGAACAGGCCCATCCGCTCGAGCACCACCAGGGGCGGGATGGCGACGGCGCCGATGCCGGCGCGGGGCATGGGGATGCCGTCGGCGATGGGAACCCGTGGCGCGTCCCACAGGTCGGCGAGGCGGCCCAGCTCGCCGCCCCGGGTCACGGCCACCACCCGGCCACCGGCGGCGGCCGCTTCGGTGGCGCCTTCGACGGTCTCCTCGGTGTCACCCGAGAACGACACTGCGAACACGAGCGTGTGCTCGTCGATGAAGTTGGGGATGCCGTAGCCCTTGTGCACGACGACGGGCACGGCCATGAAGGGACCGGCGACGACGGGGAGCACGTCACCGGCGACCCCGCTGCCGCCCATGCCGAGCACGACGACGTTCTCGATGTCGTCGTGGTCGGGCAGCCCCCCGACCTCGGCGGCGGCCGCCGCAGCCGCTTCGACCTGCTCGGGCAGGCCGGCGGCGGCGGCGAACATCCCCAGGGTGTCGAGCGGCGGGTGAGGGAGCGGATCAGCCATGGCGGACGGAAGGCTCAGGCCGTGAAGGTCGGCTCGATGCCGTCCGCCTCGGCCTTGGCCAGCAGCCGCTCGTGCTCGGCGTCGTCGACGGTCTCGGCCTCGTCGATCAGCATCACGGGGATGTCGTCACGGATCGCGTAGCGGCGCTTGAGCCGGGGGTTGTAGAGGGAGTCCTCGTCGGGGAAGTAGAGCAGCGGCCCCTTGTCGTCGGGGCAGGCGAGTCGCTCGAGCAGCTGGGGGTCGAGGGTCATGGCGATCTGGTCTCCTTGGCGGGTTCGGTGGGCGGTCAGGCCGTGAGCGCGGCGTCGGCTCGGGCGATGAGCGCCCGCACCTCGGCCACCCGCTCCGCGCAGGCCGCCGCGTCGGGGCCTCGAGGTTGAGGCGCAGCAGGGGCTCGGTGTTCGACGGGCGCAGGTTGAACCACCAGTCGCCGAAGTCGACGGTGAGCCCGTCGAGCCGGTCGAGGTGCGGGACCTGCTCGCCGTCGATGCCCCCGTAGTGGGCGGCCACCTCGTCGATCACGGCGGTCGGGGACGACACCTCGGTGTTGATCTCGCCCGAGTCGGCGAAGCGCTCGAACGGCCGGCGCAGCTCGCTCAACGGCACGCCGGCGACGGACAGGGCCTCGAGCACGACGAGGGCGGCGATGATGCCGGAGTCGGCCCGGAAGTTGTCGCGGAAGTAGTAGTGACCCGAGTGCTCGCCGCCGAAGGCCGCGCCCGTCTCGGCCATGACGGCCTTGATGAACGAGTGCCCGACCTTGGTGCGCACCGGGGTGCCGCCCCGCTCGGTGATCACCTCGGGCACGGCCTTCGAGCAGATGAGGTTGTGCAGGATCGTGGCGCCCGGGTTCTTCTCGAGCATGCTCGCCGCCACCATGGCGGTGGTCAGCGAGCCCGACACCAGCTCGCCCAGGTCGTCGACGAGGAACACCCGGTCGGCGTCGCCGTCGAAGGCGAGGCCGACGTCGGCGCCGACCTCGAGCACCCGGGCCTGCAGGTCGACCAGGTTCTCGGGCTGGATCGGGTTGGCCTCGTGGTTCGGGAACGTGCCGTCGAGCTCGCCGTACATGATCTCGAGGTCGAACGGCAGGCCGTCGAACACCGCCGGTGCGACCAGGCCGCCCATGCCGTTGGCCGTGTCGGCCACGATCTTCAGCGGCGCCAACCGGTCGAGGTCGACGAAGCTGCGGACGTGCGCGGCGAACTCGGCGAGCACGTCTCGCGCGGTGACGGTGCCGGTGATGGCCGCGGGAGCGACGCCGGCGATGGCCCGGTCGCGGATCTCGAACAGGCCCGTGTCCTCGCCGATCGGGCGGGCGCCGGCCAGGCACATCTTGATGCCGTTGTACTGGGCCGGGTTGTGCGACGCGGTGAGCATGGCGGCCGGGGCGTCGTAGCAGCCGGCCGCGAAGAAGACGAGATCGGTCGACGCCAGGCCGAGGTCGACCACGTCGAGGCCCTGGCTGGTGACCCCCCGGGCGAAGGCGGCCGAGAGGCCGACCCCGCTGGGACGCATGTCACGGCCTATGAGCACGGTGCCGTGGGTAGAGGCGTCCTGCGCCACGAAGGCGGCGAACGCCGCTCCGATCCGCTCGACGAGCGCCTCGTCGAGCTGGTCGGGCACGGTGCCCCGCACGTCGTAGGCCTTGAAGATCGCCGACAGCGACGACAGCTCGGGCTCGACCATGGGCGCCAACCCTAGTTGCCCTGTTTGACTGTCCTGGAACTGACCGACGGCCACGCCGCCGCTGGGTCGGCGCCGCGATCAGCTGACCGGCGTGCGCGACACCAGGGGCACCTCGTAGGGCTCGAGGTCGTAGCGCCCCTGGCCCGACCACCGGCGGACCCGGAACAGGTCACGGACGGTGCGCAACGCGTCGGGCACGACGTGGACCGTCGAGCGGCTGGAGTTGACGACCCGCACCGGCACCTCGGCCAGCGACAGCTGGTAGAGCTCGAGCAGGTGGAACACCTCGACGTCGAAGGCGAACCCGTCGATGCGGGAGTGCCCGAAGATGATCTGGGCCACGTCGGAGCGGAACGCCTTGAGCCCGCACTGGGTGTCGCGGTACTTGCCGAGCAGCACGACCCGGGTGAGCAGGTTGATGGCCCGACCGCCGATCTCGCGGACCCGACGGGCCCGGACCAGGGTGGTGGTGTCGTCGTGGCGGCGGCTCCCGACCACGACGTCCCACCCCGACTCGACCTGCTCGAGCAGCTCGACCAGGTGATCGGGCGAGTACGACAGGTCGGCGTCGGTGAAGGCCAGCGTGCGGCCCCGCGCCGCCAGCATGCCGGCCCGGACCGCCGCGCCCTTCCCCCGGTTGACCGGCAGGACGAGCACCTGGTCGGCCTCGGCCCGGCGGGCCGCGATGGCGGTGCCGTCGGTCGACCCGTCGTCGACGACGACGATCTCGAGGCCGCCGTTCTCGGCGACGACCTGCGAGATCCTTGCGCAGCCGCCGCACCGTCTCGCCGATGCGCTCGGCCTCGTGGAACGCCGGCACCACCACCGAGAGCCGGACCTCGCCCGGTGACTCGGGTCGCCGCACCCGGTGGCCGAGGTCGAAGCGCACGCGCAGGTGCGCCACGCGCCGGTCACGGAACAGGCTGACCGCCACCGCGGCGAGCAGGGTCAGGCCCACGGCGCGCTGCACGGCGCGGCGGTCGATCACGGCGCGCCGTCCGGCGGTCGCACGGGCGGGCCGGTGGGCGGTCCGTCAGGCGCTCGCTCGGCCACATCGGTGACCGGGCCCAGGATCACCGTGGCCGGATCGAACTCGGCGACCGGCACGGCACTGAGCGGTTCGGCCTGATCCCCGGCCTGATCCCCGGCCTGATCCGGGCCGGGACCTCCGAGCGGATCGTCGGAATCGACCCACCAGTCCGGGTCACGGGGGTCGACGTCCTCGTCGTCGAGCAGATCGGAGGGGTCCTGCCAGCTCCGGGGCATCTCCGGCATGGCGATCGGGCGGGCCCTCCAGAACCACACCAGCCCCGCCAGCCCCAGCAGGGTGAGGGCCCACGAGCCGAGGTCGACGCCGGTGTAGCCGTAGTGCATCGACACGTGGGTGCTGGTCGGGATCACGACCATGAGGTTGGGGCTCACGCGGTAGGGGCCGTCCGCGCCCGTCGACCTCCCAGTTGGGGAAGTACGAGGACTTGACCACCACCGGCACCCCGACCTGGGTGACGTCGAACGAGATCGTGTCGGTGCCGCTCGAGATGTTCGACACCTGCGTCGTGCCGTCGACCGGCCGCGTCTCGGGGGTCTGACCGGGCGCGATGCGCTGCCATTCGGCCGGGCCGCTGGCGGCGAGGGGCACGTCGAGCCGGGCGGCGTCGATGTACCAGTCGACGGTGTCGTTGAGCCAGGTCTTGCCGGCGGCAGAGGCGCCCTCGACCACCGCCGGCTCGTTGGTGAGCGGCGTGACCAGCTCGCTGTCGCTGACCTCGAACACCACCCACGGCCCGCTCGAGGCGACCTCGGTGAGCGAGGCGTTGCTGCGGGCGAGGTCGATCATGTGGGCCGAGATCGCCATGTAGTACTTCACGCCCATCATCTGCAGGTGCTCGACGCCGAGGTCGAACTCGTCGGCGTTGGGCGGGCCCGGCTGGTAGGGCAGGTCCCGCTGGGCGTTGGACGGCGCGGTCGACAGCTCGTCCTGGTTGAGGAAGTGGTAGGGCGTGGTGGCCGACGCCTCGAAGTAGAGGCCCTCCATCGACCCGATGCAGCCGTCGGTCCAGAACGGCAGCAGCATCAGCGCCATCGGGGTGCCGTAGCGGTCGTGCTGCTCCTCGTGCTCCCACATGGCCCGCCCGCAGCCGTTCGACTCCCCGAGCCCGGCCATGGTCTGGGTGATGGCGTAGTACTCGGGATAGGCGGGCTTGCCCTCGTAGCCGGTGAAGTTCCACTTGGCCCAGCCGTTGATGAAGCTCGAGTCCTTGGTGTGGATCGGCCCCCAGCTCCACTGCGCCGACGTCGAGTCGTAGGTCTCTCCCGGAAGGGTGTGCAGCGGCAGGGCGAGGATGACGATCCACGCGCCGAGGCCGGCGAGAGCGGTGAACCACAGCACCGGACGCACGGGTCGACGGATGTCGGCCGAGAAGATGCGGGCCAGGGTGCGACCCAACTCGGCCACGCCGACCGCGCCGAGCAGGTAGACGGAGAGGTAGTAGAAGGGCAGCAGTCGGGCGTTCCACAAGCGGCCCTGGGGCATGTACAGGAAGGCGATGGCGGCGATGAACCCCATGGCCAGCCAGAACAGCCCACCCCGGCGGCGGTAGACGATGGCCAGCAGCGCGCCGACGGCGGCGAGCACGAGGAGGTACTCGATGGCCGGCCGGTTGCTGAGCTGGGCATCGAGGGTGTCCCGGCTGAACAGGTAGTTGGAGTAGTTGACCTTCTTCTCCCACCCCATGTCGTTCATGTAGCCGTGGCGCAGGTAGAAGGGGACGGTCCAGAAGGCGCTGATGAGGCCGGCCACCGGCAGCACGGTGACGACGTAGCGGATCGGCCCCCACGGATGCTGCAGGAGCGTGAGCACCAGCGCCGTGAGGGCGACCAGCCCGGCGAACACGACGGCGGCCGCGGCGTAGATCGGCCAGCCCCCCTGGCCCTCCGGCAGCAGCCGGTCGCTCAGCACGAACGCTCCCGCGAACGACGCCACCCCGATCAGCGCCCACATCCAGAGGCGGACCTTGCCCCAGTCGAGTTGGAGCGCGAACCAGACCACCGTGCCGGCGATGGCGAAGAACAGCGGGATCAGGTGGCAGAGCGCGGTGAGGGCGAGCAGGGCGGCGGCCCAGGCCCGGTACCGGCCCGTCTCGAGCCCGCGCGCCAGCACACCGAGGTAGAGCACGGCGAAGGTCAGCGAGATCGAGAACGCGAACTCGCCGGCCAGCGTCGACGCGATGTTGCCGCCGTAGATCGAGAACGATCGGTCGAACAGGAAGGCGGTGGCCCCGACCGCGAGCAGCGGGGCGCACGGGAAGGGCATGCGGGAGAGCCGGCCGAAGGCCCAGGCCGCGATCGGCAGCGTGACCACGCCGCAGATGGCGATCAGCTTGAACGCGATGCCGTAGGGGATCAGGTAGCTGAGCAGGGCGATCGCCAGCGACGGGATGATCATGTAGAAGGTGAAGGCCGGGAAGCCGGCGTACCAGTCGGGCGTCCAGCCGCTCAGACGGCCCGACGGGATGAGGTGGTCGCGCAGGTACGCCGGGGCCCAGACGTGCGCCCCCATGTCACCGCCGGCGGGGGTGTTGTTGGCGAGGACGTTGGACGGGCCGAGCGAGTAGAAGACGAACACCGCGCACGACGCCACCACGAACAGGGTGATCCAGCCCTCGACCGGCATGGTCCAGAAGCGGTGCCAGGCGGACGCCACCCGACCCCGGTCGGCGGCGGTGTCGGCGGGCGCGCCGACGCCGTCGGCCGCACCGGGCGGCGGCTCGTCGCCGGGACCGGGAACCGCCCGGTCGTCGATCAGGGTCTCGGACATGACCCGCTCATGGTGTCACCCCGACGACGGCTGATGGGGTCACGTGTCGTCAACCGCCGGGGAGCGGGAGGCTCCACACCAGCGCCGCGGCGGCCATGAGGTTGAAGCCCAGGTGGGCGAAGATGCCCATGCCGAGCCGGCCGGTCCGACGAGCGAGCCACCCGAGCAGCAGGCCGAACAGGAAGAGCGCCGGCAGCTGCAGCAGCTCGAAGTGGGTGACCGCGAAGAACGCCGCGGTGCCGACCCAGGCGACGGTCGCGCCGACCCGCCGCTCGGCCGATCGCTGGGTGAGGCCTCGGAAGAACAGCTCCTCGGCCACCGGGGCGCCGATGCCGACGATCACGAACAGGGCGACGATGCCGAACGGATCGGTGGCCCGATCGGTGAGCTGGCGGGCCGCGGCGGACACGTCCTGGTGCCCGAACACCCAGAAGATCGGGATGTAGACCAACGGGACCAGCACCACCTGGGCCACCACGCCGATGGCCAGGCCGGCCGGGACGTCGATCGCCCGGAACCGCAGCCCGAGGTCGCGCACCGGCCCGTTGCCCTTGGTGACGGTGGCGATGATCGGCACGCCGAGCAGGCAGGCCCACAGGGGGATCTGCAGCAGGGCGGTCAGCCAGAGCGGGAGCGGGAGCGGCCCGTGGTAGGCCGCCGGGGTGCCGGTGGCCAGGTGGCCGGTGACCTGACCGAACGCGGCGCCCACCGACGCCGAGGCATCGAGGCGGTACCGGCTGCCCGAGAGCACCACCGCGGCGAGCAGGGCCGACAGCAGCTCACCGGCGAAGAAGCCCACGATCACGTCGCCGAGCCCCCACCTCGGCGTCACCCATGGCCGGTCGGACGGCTGCCCGTCGGGGCCCTGCTGCTCGGGGTCGGGGGTGGCCGACGCCGAGCCAGACGGGGGGTTCTGCACGGCCGACAGGCTATCCATCTCACCGGCGACGCCCTTCGCTACCGTTCTCGCCATGACCCGACAGTGCGCCCGCCCGGGCTGCAGCGACCAGGCCTCCGCCACGTTCGGCTACGACTACGCCGCCCGCATCGTGTGGCTCGACGACGTCGCCGACGAGCCGCATCCGTCCTGCCACGACCTGTGCCGACGCCATGCCGCGTCGATGACGGTCCCCCAGGGGTGGGAGCTCCGCGACACCCGCTCGACGGTGACGCCGATCTTCCGCGCCGAACGCGCGTCCTGAACCGCCTCCCAGGAGGGTGCCGGGCGTCCCACTTGACAGGGATTTTCGCGGATCTCTTCTACGCTGTGGCCCATGAGCAACGAGATCCCGCCGCCCCCTCCCGCCCCTGAGAAGGGGGCCAACGGCCGTTTCGGTGGGGATCAGGGCTGGCCCAAGTGGATGATCGGCGTGCTGGTCGCGGTGATCCTGGGTGTGATGCTGCTCGCGTTCGTCGCCAACACCAGCTCGGGCACCGAGGTCAGCTACGGCGATTTCCGGGACAAGCTCAGCGCCGAGCCCAGCCAGGTGAAGTCGGCCACCTACGACAACACGAACGGCCACATCTCGGGCGAGCTCACCGACGGCTCCAAGGTCACCACCACCGGCCCCACCCCCCTGCCCGACCAGGACGCCGAGCTGTTCGCCGCCAAGGGCGTCAAGTTCGACACCCCGACGTCCAGCATCTGGGAGACGCTCCTCCCGCTCCTCCTGCCGGTCGGCCTGCTGATCCTGTTCTTCGTGTGGATGCAGCGCCGGGCCCAGGGCCAGATGGGCGGCATCATGTCCATCGGCCGCTCGAAGGCCAAGACCTACAGCGCCGAGCGTCCGGGCACCACGTTCGCCGACGTGGCCGGCTACGACGGCGTGAAGCAGGAGATCAAGGAGGTCGTCGACTTCCTGAAGTACCCGGAGCGCTTCGCCGAGATCGGCGCCCGCATCCCCAAGGGCATCCTGCTGGTCGGGCCTCCGGGCACCGGCAAGACCCTCATCGCCCGGGCCGTCGCCGGTGAGGCCGGCGTGCCGTTCATGTCGGTCACCGGCTCCGACTTCATGGAGATGTTCGTGGGCGTCGGCGCCAGCCGGGTCCGCGACCTGTTCGCCACCGCCCGCAAGATGGGCCGGGCCATCATCTTCGTCGACGAGATCGACTCCATCGGCCGCAAGCGCGGCGCCGGCCTCGGCGGTGGCCACGACGAGCGGGAGCAGACCCTCAACCAGATGCTCTCCGAGATGGACGGCTTCGAGGCCACCACCGGCATCGTCATGATGGCGGCCACCAACCGGCCCGACATCCTCGACCCGGCCCTGCTGCGGCCGGGCCGCTTCGACCGCCAGGTCGTGGTGCCGCTGCCCGAGTTCCCCGAGCGCCTCGCCATCCTCGAAGGTGCACGTCAAGGGCAAGCGCATCGCTCCCGACGTCGACCTGTCGATCATGGCCCGGGGCACGCCCGGCATGAGCGGCGCCGATCTGTCGAACCTGGTCAACGAGGCGGCCCTGTTCGCGGTGCGCCGGGGCTCCGATGCGGTCTGCATGGAGGACTTCGAGCAGGCCCGCGACCGGGTGCTCATGGGCCAGGAGCGCGAGTCCATCGTGCTGTCCGAGAAGGAGAAGGAGCTCACCGCCTACCACGAGGCCGGCCACGCCGTCTGCGGCGCGGTGCTCCCCCACACCGACCCGATCCACAAGGTCACGATCCTCCCCCGCGGCATGGCCCTCGGCGTCACCCAGTACCTCCCGGCCGAGGAGCGCCACAGCTACGACCAGCACTACCTCGAGGAGTCGATCGCCGTGGCCATGGGCGGCCGCATCGCCGAGGAGCTGGTGTTCGGCGTGGTCTCCACCGGCGCCAACAACGACCTCGTGGTCGCCACCGAGCGGGCCCGCAAGATGGTCCGCGAGTGGGGCATGAGCAAGCGCATCGGCCCGATGGCCTGGGGCTCGCAGGGCCAGGTGTTCCTGGGCGACGACCTCATGCACACCCGCGACTACAGCGACGACACCGCCCGGGTGATCGACGAGGAGGTCGAGCGCATCCTGCGGGAGCAGGAGGAGCAGTGCCGCCAGGTGCTCACCGCCGACCGCAAGGGCCTCGACCTCGTGGCCCGGGCCCTGCTCGAGTACGAGACCATCGACGGCTCCGAGGTGACCCGGCTCATCGAGCTGGCCCGATCGGGCGCCCCGGCCACCCCGGCCGTGCCCGCCGACCTGGCCCCGGCCTCCCCCTCCTCCCCGGTCGACAGCTCCGACGTCTGACCACCGACCGACCCGAGTTCGGGTCGGTCAGGGTTGGCCGTGGTCGCAGGCGTCGGGGGTCGATCCGGGCTCGCGGGCCTCGGCGACGGCCGCCCACAGGTCGGTGGCGGTGACCGGCCCCACGAACGACGCCTGCACCACGCCATCCGCGTCGGCGACGATCGTGGTCGGCACCGCGTCGATGCCGTAGCGGCGGTGGATGTCGCCCTGGGCTCCGACTTCGACGTCGGCGACGACGACCGCCTCGCTCCGCAGGGGCTCGGCCTTGGCCAACACGCCGGCACACGAGTCGCACGTCGCCGAGCTGAAGACGGCGACGAGCCAGGGCACCTCCGGCGAGGCGAAGTCGTCGCGGTCGACCTGGGCCGGCACCGTGTAGGCGGGCTGCGTCGGCGCGTCGGGCCGGCGACGCTGCAGCACGACGGCGACCACCACCGCGACGGCCACGAGGGCCACGGCGATGACGACGCGCTCCATGATCAGGCGGCGGCCGACGTGGTGCTGGTGGTCGAGCCCGACGTGTCGTTCGGGTCGACCTGATCGACCGTCGCGTTGGTGCCGGGTCGACGGTGGCGTTGGGGTCGACGGTGGCGTTGGGGTCGAACTGGTCGAGTGGGGCGTTGGGATCGACCGTGGCGTTGGGGTCGAGCGTGACCGACGTGTCGATGTTGACCGGAAGGCCCTGGTCCGCCGGCTCGACCGAGCCCTGCACCGGCACGGCCAGGGGTGCGGCCAGACCCGCGTCCTTGAAGACCAGCCGGGCCTCGACGACGACCGGAGCCGAGCTCACCACATCGACCGCGGTCAGCGCCTTGTCGGCCGGCACGGGCACGGTGAGGCCCAGCCGCTGGCCTGCCGACGATCTCGACCTGATCACCGGCACCGATCGGGGTCTCGGCCCCGCCGGCCACGCTCGACACGGTGACGGTGACCGGGTCGGTCGCCGACGGGTTGGTCACGACGACGGCGGCCGAGGTGACCGTGGGGCCCGAGGCCACCGGCACGACCCACCGGCTGGCCAGGGCGGGCGAGCCGAGGGTGACGGTGACGCCCGGTTGCGGCCCCGGACACGGTGGTGACCCGGTCGGCCACGATCGGGGTGCCGTCGGTGGCGGTGGCCACGGCCGTGAAGCCGATGCCGGCCGGCACCCGACCGTCGGCGCTGATGTTGGTGACCACCGAGCGTCCGGCCTGCACGGTGAAGGTGAAGGGGTCGACGTCGCCGTTGACGCTCGGCGTCGTCGAGGCGGATCTGCAGCTCGACGTCGACGTCGTGATCGGACGGGTTCTGCACCGCGATCGAGGTCTGGTCGTCCGATCCGGCCGGGCCATCGGCGAACCACCAGGTCGGCCAGGCCTGCGGGGCGCCGGGGGTGACGGCCAGCGACTTGGTGGAGTCCTGGGTGCCGTCGGCGAACTGGATCTGGTCGGCGATGACGCCGACCCGACCGCACCGACACCGTGGTGGCGATCTCGGTGCGGAGGGTGACCTTCTCGGCCACGTCGAGGACGGTGACCTTGTTGCCGGGGACGACGATGGCCGAGAAGTCGACCGGCGACCGGGAGCCGTCGTCGGTGTCGAAGGTGACGGCGACGACCGCGTCGCTCGGGAACGGGTTGAACAGGGCGAGCAGCTGATGGTTGGCCGAGGCCTTCTCGCTGTCGCCCGACGGGAAGTACCACGACGACGAGGGCGACGACGAGCAGGCCGCGGTGGAGGTGCCGGTCGGGCCGGTGAGCACGTGCGACACCGCGACCTCACCGCCGTTCGCCTCGACGATGGCCGACGCGTAGGGCGCCACGACCATGCTCGACAGCACGACCGACTGGCGGGTGTGGGCCGCGACGGCGACGTCCTTCTCGACGGTGGCGCCCTCGCTCGGCACGGCGGTGAGCCGGGTCGTGAGGTCCCGGTCCGACACGTTGGCGATCTCGATGGTCTGCTCGGCCACGCCGGTCTTGGCGCCGGTGGCCGTGCCGCCGGCGCAGTACCAGGTGGAGCTGGGCGCGGCTGCGTCCGACGCCACCGGCATGAGCGCGGAGGCGGTCGACGGTGGTCACCTCGGCCGGCTGGTCGTCCTGGTGGCGCTGCACCGCGACCGCCGCCACGATCAGCAGCGGGATCAGCACCAGCACCGGCCAGCGGCGGGTGCGGACCACGCCGGCGCGGCTCGTTGCCTCGAGATGCGACGCGCGCTCACGCCAGCTCTCCCTCGACCCGGAGCTCGGCCAGGTCGCGGGCCGCCTCGACGCGGACCCGGTTGCGGAACAGGTAGATCAGCACCACCAGCCAGAGGACGAGCTGGCCCACCAGCATCAGGGCGCGGCTGATCGGCGTGTCGAAGGCGAGCGTGGCCGACGCTCCCGGCCGGCACCGAGAAGGCGTTCGACCAGCCGAGCACCTCCTGGCGATCGACGGTGCGGCCGTCGACCTGCAGGTGCCACTGGCCCGACGACGACTCGGCCAGGTAGACGGTGCCGGCCTCGTCGATCGAGCCGGCGAACGACTGGTAGCCCCGGTCGTCGGGCAGGGCGGTCGGCGCGTCGGCGAGCCCGGGGACGACCCGCGCCGACGGGCGGGCCGTCACCCGACGGGAACGCGGTGTCGGCCGGCAGCTGGGCCCGCGTCGGTCCCCACGCCGCGTTGCGGTAGACGACGACGCCACCGGCCACGTCGAGGTTCGACAGGTCGAGCTGGCCGTCGAGCACGGTGAGCAGCTGCTCGGGCACCACCGTCGGGCCGGTCTCGAGCGGGCTGGGAGCGTCGGCCTCGGGCACCACGATGTAGCGGATGCCCATCGGCGCGAGCAGCGCGCCGAGCCGGCTCGTACCGCCCTCGGCCGCGTATTGCAGCGTCTCGGCCAGGTGCGACGTGGCGCCCGCGTCGGAGCCGGCGATCACGTCGGAGACGTCGGGCATGCCGTCGTTCGAGGTGGCGTAGGACAGCAGCGCGCCGGGGCCGAGATCGTCGACCTGGGGCGCGTCGAGCGGCCAACCGGCGGCCGGCAGCAGGTCGGCGTCGCCCGAGCCACAGCACGCGGTACGGCTGCGTCGGCGGCGTTCTTGCCGTTGAGGTTGCGGATCGGCCGCTCGAAGTCGCCCGTCGGCATGCCCCACCGGCCGGACGAGGCCGCGGCGATGGCCGGGCAGCACGGCCAGCAGCAGCGCGGCGCCGGCCAGCAGCGAGGCGATCTGGCGCCAGCCGAAGTGGTAGTCGGGCAGGTCGACCTCGAAGGCGGCCATGCCCAGGCCGGTCGACAGGGCGAGCGCGACGGCAGCCGGGGCCAGCAGCACCTCGGGCACCGGCAGCGATCCCGGCAGCCAGCCCTCGGCGCCGACGAACACCAGCCCGGCGCCGGCCAGGATCACCATCCAGCTGCCGCGCCGCCCACCCGAAGCGCCACCGCCGGCCGATGAGCAGGGCGAGCACGCCGATCGGCAGGAAGACCCAGCCGATGGGCGGCGCGCCGAACGGCCCGGTCTCGAAGCGGAAGATGGCGCCCAGCGAGAGCGGGCGGCCGCCGTCGGACGAGGTGCCGACGAACGCCTGCCAGCCGCCGGTGACCAGGCTCACGCTCCACGGCAGGTGGAGGACGAGGGCGGTGAGCGACGCCGCCGAACGCCACCCCGAGCAGCCGCCCGGAGCCGCGGACCTCGCCGACGAGCAGGCTGCCCAGCACGAAGGCGATGGCGATGGCCGGCACCGACGACCAGGGCGAAGGGCACGACCATGGCCGCCAGCGCGGTGGTGATGCCGAGCAGCAGGATCCGCTGGATGAGCGGGCGCTCGGACACGCCCGGGCCCGGGATCGCCGCCGATCGACCCGAACGGCGCCAGCCCCGAGCCCTTGAGCAGCTGGTTCATCATCCACGGCGCGAGGCCGTACATGACGAGCCCGGTCCAGCGACCCTGGGCCATGGCGTTGAAGCCCGACCGGCACGCAGGCGTAGACGACGAGGATGACGATGCGGGCCCGGCGCGAGCCGAGCGGCCGGGCCATCCGCCAGATGCCGAGGACGCCGAGCGGCAGCGCCCCGAGGATCAGCACCGTCCGCAGCAGCGACATGGCCCCGAAGAACAGGTAGCCGAGCCCGCCGACGAAGGCGAGCATCGTCGGGGCCGGGCTGACCGACCCGAGGCCGACGTCGCGGTACCCGCTCAGCCACTCGTGCATCAAGGTCGACGGGCTGCGACGGGAAGGCGGCGAAGTCCCCGATGGCCGGGATGCCGTCGGTGATCAGCGAGCGGCTGCCCGACCGCGAGCAGCACGATGACGAGCACCCAGGCGACGAGCGACGAGCGCATGCTGGCCGACCGCAGGTTGGTGACCAGGTCGCGGCCGGCGCCGGTGACCGAGCCGAGGCGGTCCTCGCCCGAGCCGATCTGGCCCCGCAGGAAGGCCGACGTGCGGGCGCTGCCCCGCACCTGCAGGCGGCGGACGTCCTGGTCGGGCACGGCGCGATGCGTCGCGAGGTCCTGGCGCCGGGCCCGGATCTCGCCTCGGTGGCGGGCGTTCCACGTCCAGGCGTTGGCCACGTCGGACGGTCTGGCGGAACCGCCCCTGGAACACGCTGAGCACCAGCTCGAGCAGGGCCACGAGGAAGGCCTGGGGCATGACCCGGAGCCGGCTGGTCCGAACGTGTAGCAGATCCGGCTGGTGCGCAGGCGGTGGCGCATCTGCAGGCGGCGGCGGTCGTCGACCGGTCGCCGGTCGCCGAGGGCCTCGAGGTGGGCGACCCGCGCCGCCGGCGCCACGAGCACCCGGGCCCCGGCCACGTGGGCCCGCCAGCGACAGGTCGAGGTCCTCGCCGAGCAGCTCGATGCCGGGGTCGAAGCCGCCGAGCGCCTCGAACAGGTCGGCCCGCACGAGCGTGACCGCGCCGGGCACGTAGAAGACGTCGCGGACGGCGTCGTGCTGCTCCTGGTCGAGCTCGCCCCGCTCGACGTAGGGGCTCGGGGCACCGGTCTTGTCGGCGCCCATGCCGACCTGGAGGATGCGGTCGGGCTCGTCCCACCGCACGAGCTTGGGGCCGATCACGCCGGCGTTCGAGCGGAAGGCCTCCTCGACCATGACCTGGATCACGTCGGGATCGAGCCGCACGTCGTCGTGGCAGAACAGGTAGAAGGCGGCGCCCTCGACCGCCTTCGAGCACCTCGTTGGCCGCCGGCCCGAAGCCGACGTTCTCGTCGAGCCGGCGCAGGTGGGCCTCCGGGGCGGCACCGGCGATGCGCACCTCGAGGTCGGCGTCGCTGCCCGCGTCGATCACGAGCAGCGAGGCGTTGGGGTAGTCCTGGGCCGCGACGCTGGCCAGCGTCTCCTCGAACCAGGGCCCCGGGTCGTGGGCGACCATCACCACGACGACGGCGGGCACGACCGCCTCGCCGGCCGCGTCCTCCGCGCCCGGCGGAGTCTCCTCGCGCGCGGGCACGGTGGGGATCTGGTCCGGCGACTTCACGACCGGATCACGGTAGTCCGTCCGTCCCGGCTCGCGGACCCACCCCTCGGCCCCCGCCCTCCTGTTCAGCGGCCCGTCCCGTCCGGCGGCCCTTGCTGCGCTTCGGCGCACCTGCCACGATCCGGGCATGGGCAACGAGACCGTGCGGGTGGCCCGCAACACCTTCTTCGCCAGCGTGGGCTTCGGGGTGCTGGCCGTTCCAGAAGGTGCAGGTGCAGCGCCGGGAGCTCGAGAAGGCCCTCAAGCCGCAGATCGAGGCCCTGCAGCGCCAGCTCCGCACCGTCACCGGTCGCGGCGACCAACACTGACCAGACTGCCCCACCTGAGCTCCTGACCGGATCGGCTGACCCGCTCCCATGCGCCTCGCGTTCGACGCCACCTCGCTGATCGGCACGCGCACCGGCGTCGGCGTGTTCGCCTCGGAGGTGCTTCGCCCGCCTGCCGGGCCGCGACGACCTCGACGTCGTCGCCTTCGGTGTGACCTGGCGGGGTCGCGATGCCCTCGCTTCGTCGGTGCCACCCGGGATCGAGATCGTCGGCCGCCCGATGGCCGCCCGTCCGCTGCGCCAGGCGTGGCGGCGGACCGACCACCCCACCATCGAGCGCTGGACCGGTCGGGTCGACGTCGTCCACGGTCCCAACTTCGTGGTGCCGCCGACGCGGCGCGCGGCCGAGGTCGTCACGTCCACGATCTCACCTGCGTCCGGTTCCCCGAGCTGTGCACGCCGGACACGCTCGAGTACCCCGACCTCATCCGCCGGGCCATCCGCCGGGGGGCGACGATCCACACGGTGTCGGCGTTCGTGGGCGAGCGAGGTGCGGCGACGCGTTCGGCGTGCCCGTCGAGCGCATCGTCGTCATCCCCAACGGCGTGCGGGTGCCGCCCGAGGCCGGTCCCGGCACCGACGCCGTCGCCGGTCGTCAGCTCGCCGGGGCCGACCGCTACCTGCTCGCCGTCGGCACCGTCGAGCCCCGCAAGGACCTGCCCCTGCTCGTCGACGCCTTCGACCTGCTGGAGTCGGGCTCGTCGGGCGAGCCAGGACTGCGTCTGGTGATCGCCGGCCCCGACGGTTGGGGGGCCGACGCGCTCACGTCGGCGATCGCCCGCAGCCCGGTCCGTGACCGCATCGTGCGCCTCGGGTGGGTGTCCGACGACCAGCGGGTGGCCCTGCTGCGCGGCGCCGCGGCGATGGTGTTCCCGTCGGTCTACGAGGGGTTCGGTCTGCCCCCGCTCGACGCCATGGCCACCGGCACGCCCGTGGTCGCCACCGCGGCCGGCGCGGTGCCCGAGGTCGTCGGCGACGCCGCGGTGCTGGTGCCGCCGGGCGATGCCGACGCCCTCGCCGAGGCCATCCAGCGACGTCCTCGCCGACGCCGACCTGGCCGACCGCCTGAGGCTGCGGGGGCACGAGCGGGTGGCCCGATTCGACTGGGACGACACCGCCGATCAGCTGGTGGCGCTCTACCGACGCGAGTCGGGCCAGACCCTCTACGCGCGAGCGACTACGATCACGCCCACGCTGGGCTCGATCGGGCAAGGGTGGCAGGCTGCAGATGAAATCACTCGTGACGGGCGCGGCGGGCTTCGTCGGGCGTCACCTCGTGGCCCACCTCGAGGCCTGCGGCGACGAGATCGTCGGCATCGACCGGCCCCACGGCCCCGACCTGCTCGACGCCGAGGCCCTGACCCGCTTCGTGCAGGAGGCCGAGCCCGACGCCGTCTACCACCTGGCCGGGTGGAGCGACGTGGGCGGGTCGTGGCGCGAGCCGCTCGCCGCCTTCCGGGCCAACGCCGACGGCACCCTCAACCTGCTGCAGGCGTGCCTGGCGGCCAACCGGCCCCGGGTGCTGTCGGTGAGCAGCGCCGACGTCTACGGCAAGGTCACCCTGAGCGACCTGCCCATCGACGAGCAGGCGCCGCTGCAGCCGGTGACGCCCTACGCGGCCAGCAAGGTGGCCGCCGACTTCCTCGGCCTGCAGGCCTTCCTCGGCTACGGCCTCGACGTGCTGCGGGTGCGGGCCTTCAACCACCTCGGTCCCGGGCAGTCGAACCACTTCGTGGCGCCGGCCATCGCCGAGCGCATCGCGGTCAACGAGCTCGACGGCAGCGAGGTCGTGCCGGTCGGCAACCTCACGCCCGCGACGCGACTTCACCGACGTCCGCGACGTGGTGCGGGCCTACCGGCTGCTCGTCGAGCACGGCGAGGCGGGCGAGGCCTACAACGTCTGCTCGGGCCGCGACCTGGCCATCAGCGAGCTGGCCGACCGGCTGCTGTCGATGGCCTCGCACCCCATGCGCCTCGAGGAGGACCCGAGCCTGCAGCGCCCGGTCGAGACCCCGGTGCTGCGAGGCGATCCCAGCCGGTGCACAAGGCCACCGGCTGGACCCCCGAGATCGACATCGAGCAGACGCTCACCGACCTGCTGGCCGAGTGGCGCACCCGCGTCGGCGTGTAGGCGTCAGCGCCGGCGCTGATCGGCGAGCCACTCGCTGACCCGGCGCCTGGCGTCGGCCACCGCGGCACGCTCCCGCTGGTCGTGGGCCTCGTCGGCGAGGAACCCGAGCCGGGACCGCCACTGCGTGAGCAGGCGCTCGGCCTCTCCCGGCGACAGGCGCTCGAGCCACGCGAGGTCGGCGTCGAGCAGGGCGAGCTGCATCTCGACCTCGGTGTAGCGGGCGGCGACCACGGGCAGCCGCTCGGCCTTGGCCGACGGGATAGGTGGTGCCGGCGACGAGCTCGTGCGGCTCGACCTTGAACACGCCGGCCAGCAGGGTGACCGTGCGCTCGCCCGGGTCGCTGAGACCCGACTCGAGGTGGGACACCGCCACCCGGGAGATCGCCAGACGATCGGCCAGCTCCTGCTGGGTGAGCCCCAACTTGGCCCGATGGGCCGCGATGCGACGGCCGAGGCTCTCACCTCGGGACTCGTCGGCCTTCTCGGCGGTTCGGGGACCTTCGCGCACGTGCCAACCCACTTAGCAGACGGATGCGGCACGACAGCGTAGACCGGGGTCATGGCTACCCGCGCGCTCATCACCGGCATCACCGGACAGGACGGCTCCTACCTCGCCGAGCTCCTGCTCGCCAAGGGCTACGACGAGGTGATCGGCATGGTCCGCCGCAGCAGCACCGTGAACTTCGAGCGCATCGGCCACCTCCAGGACCAGCTCACGCTGGTGCCCGGCGACCTGCTCGACGAGGCATCGCTGATCGAGGTGCTGCGCATGCACCGGCCCGACGAGGTCTACAACCTGGCGGCCCAGAGCTTCGTCCAGACGTCGTTCGGCCAGCCGGTGCTCACCGGCGAGACCACCGCCCTCGGCGTGACCCGGCTGCTCGACGCCATCCGCATCGTCGATCCCGACGTGCGCTTCTACCAGGCCAGCAGCAGCGAGATGTTCGGCAAGGTCGTCGAGGTACCCCAGACGCGAGAGCACGCCGTTCTACCCCCGCAGCCCCTACGGCGTGGCCAAGGTCTACGGCCACTGGATCACCGTGAACTACCGCGAGAGCTACGACCTCCACGCCACGTCGGGCATCCTGTTCAACCACGAGTCGCCCCGGCGGGGCCTCGAGTTCGTGACCCGCAAGATCACCCACGGCGTGGCCCGCATCAAGCACGGCCTCGACACCGAGCTGCGCCTCGGCAACCTCGAGGCCCAGCGCGACTGGGGCTTCGCCGGCGACTACGTCGAGGCCATGTGGCTGATGCTGCAGCAGGACGAGCCCGGCGACTACGTCGTCTCCACCGGCGAGACCCACTCGGTGCGGGAGTTCTGCGAGGTGGCGTTCGGCCACGTCGGGCTCGACTACGAGGAGTTCGTCGTGCAGGACGAGAAGTTCTTCCGCCCGGCCGAGGTCGACCTCCTGGTCGGCGACGCCGACCAAGGCCCGTGACGGTGCTGGGATGGAAGCCGACGGACGTCGTTCGCCGAGCTGGTGACGCATGATGGTCGACGCCGACATGCGAGGCCAGTCGCTCGCTCAGCGAGCGCGACCGGGCCTGACCCGGTGATCACCGTCCTGGCCGGCGGCGTCGGCGCCGCCCGCATGCTCGCCGGGCTCGTGCAGGTGGTCGACCCGGCCGAGCTCACCGCCATCGTCAACACCGGCGACGACCTCGTGCTGCACGGCCTGCGACGATCAGCCCCGACCTCGACACCGTCACCTACACGCTGGCCGGCGCCATCGACCCCGAGCGGGGCTGGGGCCTGGCCGGCGAGACCTGGCAGGCCATGGACGACGCTCGGCCGCTACGGCGGCGACGGCCTGGTTCAACCTCGGCGACCGCGACCTCGGCACCCACCTCTACCGCACCGCACCGCCTGCCACGAGGGCGCCACGCTCACCGACGGTCACCGCCGAGATCGCCGCGGCCTGGGACCTCGGGCTGCGCCTGCTGCCGATGACCGACGACCCGGTGCGCACGCATGGTCACGGTCGCCGGACGAGGGCGAGATCGGCTTCCAGGAGTACTTCGTCGGCCGCCAGCACGCCGTGCCGGTCGATCGCGTGCGCTTCGACGGCGTCGAGCCGGCCCGCCCGCACCCGGGCGTGCTCGACGCGCTCGCCGGCGCCGACGCGCGTCGTGATCGCCCCGTCGAACCCGATCGTGTCGATCGGCCCGGTGCTGGCCGTGCCCGGCGTCCGCGACGCCGTCGACCGCCCGCCGCGACGACGTGGTCGCGGTGTCCCCGATCATCGCCGGCGCCGCGCTCAAGGGCCCGGCCGACCGCATGCTCGCCGCGCTGGGCCACGAGTCGTCGGTCGTCGGCGTCGCCCGCCTCTACGCCGAGCTCGCCGGCACGCTCGTCATCGACGAGGCCGACGCCGACCTGGCCGACGCGGTCGAGGCCGAGGGCGTGCGCTGCGTCGTCGCGCCGACGATCATGTCGACCCCCGAGCGCGCCGCCGCGCTGGCCCGCATCGTGGTCGCGCGATCTCCCGAAGGCATCCTCGTGAGCCGGCTCGAGGTCTTCGGCATCGACGGCATCGGCGAGATCCACCCCGGCGACGACCTGGCCGGGATCATCGCCGAGGCCGCCGCGGCCGGCGCCGACACCGCGCTCGCCGACGGCGACGTGCGTCGTCGTCACCCAGAAGATCGTGTCGAAGGCCGAGGACCAGCTCGTGGCCGTCGACCCCGACGACCCGCTGCCGCCACAAGCCGCTCGTCGAGGCCGAGTCGGTGCGCATCCTGCGCCGCCGCGGCGACCTCATCATCAGCGAGACCCGCCACGGCTTCGTGTGCGCCAACGCCGGCATCGACCTCTCGAACGTCGAGCGGGGCTACGCCGCCCTGCTGCCCGAGCGACAGCGACCGCTCGGCCCGCCGCATCCGCGACGGCCTCCGGGGCCAGGCCGGCGTCGAGGTCGGCGTCATCGTCACCGACACCTTCGGCCGCACCTGGCGCCGGGGCGTCACCGACGTGGCCATCGGCTGCGCCGGCATCGCCGCGGTGCGTCGACCTGCGGGGCACCCCCGACGCCCTCGGCCGGGAGATGCAGGTCACCGAGGTGGCCGTCGTCGACGAGATCGCCGTCGCGCGGCCGAGCTGGTCATGGGCAAGTCGACGCGGCATCCCGGTCGCCGTCGTGCGCGGCGTCGACCCGACCTGGCTCCGCGACGGCAGCGTGCACGACGAGATCGTCGCGCCAGCCCCGACGAGGACCTCTTCCGCTACCGCTGACCCGTGACCCGTCAGGACCGCTCACGGACGTCGAGCGGGTGGTCAGCGCTGGGCGGAACCAGTCGAGGACGGCGCGGTGCCGTCGTCGAGGCGTGGTCCAGGGCTTCCACCCGAGGTAGAGGCCGGCCTTGCCCGGGTCGAGCGCCGAGCGGTCGAGCTCGCCCGGGCGGGCCGGGGCGTGCACCGGCGGACGCCTCGACGCCGGCGGCCGCGCGCCATGGTCTCGTAGAGGTCGTTGACCGAGGTCTCGACGCCGGTGCCGATGTTGGCACAGCAGCCCGCGACCCCTGTCGGCGGCCCGGACGAAGGCATCGACCACGTCGTCGACGTAGACGAAGTCCCGGGTCTGCTCGCCGTCGCCGAAGATCGTGCACGGCTCGCCCGGCGAGCAGCCGCCCGGCGAAGATGGCGACCACGCCGGCCTCGCCGTGGGGGTCCTGACGGGGGCCGTAGACGTTGGCCAGGGCCAGCGCGGTGAACTCGAGGGCGTGCAGCTCGCGGTAGGCGTAGAGGTAGTCGCCGACGACCTTCTTGGCCACGCCGTAGGGCGAGATCGGCCGCTGCGGGTGCTGCTCGTCGACCGGCAGGCTCGGCGGGTCGGGCGTCGCCGTAGATCGTGCCACCGCTCGAGGCGAACACGACCTTGCGGCTGCCGGCCTGGCGGGCCCCCTCGAGCACGTTGAGGCTGCCGACCACGTTGACCTCGGCGTCGAACACGGGACGGGCCACCGACACCCGGACGTCGGCCTGCGCGGCCAGGTGGAAGACCACCTCGGGCCGGCGCCGGGCGATCAGGTCGGCGACGCGCCGGCTCGCGGATGTCGATCTGGTGGAAGCTGAAGCGCGTGCGACCGGTCGGCCCGGGCCTCGGCCAGGTTGGCCAGCGACCCGCTCGAGAGGTCGTCGATCACGTCGACGGCGTGACCCTCGGCCAGCAGCCGGTCGACGAGCGTCGAGCCGATGAAGCCGGCGCCGCCGGTGACCAGCGCCTTCACGACGGGTCCTCGTCGGGCACCCGCGCGCCGTCGAGGGTGCGGCCCTCGGCCACGGCTCGACGTCGTCGCCGACGACCGTCAGCCCGGTGAGCCGGGCCGCCGTCGCCGACGCGGGCACCGGGCGCCGACGATCGAGCCGTCGACGACCGCGCCGCGCGCCGACCAGCGCACCGGGCAGCAGCACCGAGTCGCGCACGACGGCGCCCGGCCGCGACCTCGGCGCCGGCCATCACCACCGCAGTGCTCGACCTCGGCGCCGTCGGCGACGATCGGCCGTCGGGTGCACGGCCGGCTCGGGCACGCCCCGGCGCCCGTCGATGAGGTCGAGCTGCGCCTGCAGGTAGGTGGCCGGCGTGCCGGCGTCGACCCAGTAGTCGTCGCAGTGCAGGGCGTAGAGCGACTGCCGTCGGCCACCATCTCCGGGAACGTCGCCCGCTCGATCGACACCCGGCGGCCGGCCGGGATGCGGTCGAGCACCGACGGCTCGAGCACGTAGGTGCCGGCGTTGATCCAGTTGGTGGGCGCGGTGCCCGGCGGCGGCTTCTCGACGAAGGCCTCGACCCGCCCGTCGTCGTCGATGGGCACGACGCCGTAGCGCGACGGATCGTCGACCGGGGTGAGGGCGATGGTGCCCTCGGCCCCCGTGCGCTGGTGGAACGCCCACAGCGCGCCGACGTCGAGGTCGGTGAGCACGTCGCCGTTGACCACGACGAAGGTGTCCTCGATGCCGCCGTCGAGGGCGGCGAAGCGGATGGCGCCGGCGGTGTCGAGCGGCTCGGGCTCGACCGCGTAGTGCAGGGCGACGCCGGCGCAGGTGTCGTCGGGGTAGGCCTCGAGGAAGGCGTCGGGCCGGTAGCCGAGCGACAGCACCGCGTCGGTGACGCCGTGGTCGGCCAGCCGGGCGACGACCCGCTCGATCATCGGCCGGTCGACGATCGGGAGCATCTGCTTCGGGGTGTGCGCGGTGAGCGGCCGCAGGCGGGTGCCGAACCCGCCGACCAGGACGACCGCCCTCACGGAGCCGAGGTCGGCTGTCGCCGGCGACGGTGGCCGTGGCTCGAGCCGGCGGTGGCGTCGCCGGCCACCGTGGTGGTGCTCGAGCCGGTGAGGGCACCGGTGGTCGAAGCGACGTGGTGGTGGTGACGTCGGTCGAGGTTGTTCAGCGTGTCGAGCGACTGCGGCGGCCGGGGATGGTGGTGCCCTCGGGGACGACCGCGATGGTGAAGGCCATGCGGTCGTTCTCGAAGTGGATGCTGCCGAAGTCCTTGGTGTAGACGACGTCGGGCGGCGTGTTCGGGTCCGCCAGGAGCTCGTCGGCGTTGTTCCACTGCGACACGGTCACCACCGCCGGCTTGCCGTTGCAGTCGTAGCCGTTCTTGTACTCGGTGCCGTCGGGCATGGTGAAGCCGTCGCTCGAGAACTTGACGCCGACCTGGTCGTGCCGAACACCTGGCGAGCGTGGCGTTCTTGCCGGCCGCGCCGCCGCTGAACGGGTGGATGTGGATGATGCCGTCGCCGTGGGTGTGGATGCCCTGAGGTCGGTCGGGCCGTCGGCCACGGCCGGGCAGGAACTCGTCGCAGACGTAGATGCCGTAGGCGGCGTGCCAGTGGTCGTCGGTGGTGGGCGATCGCGGCCGACGCCGTGTTGTCGGTGCCGCGGGCGCACGAAGACCACGAGCGACGCCGACGATGATGATGGCGGCGATGCCGAGCCGGGAACGCCCAGTTGCGCTTGCGCTGCTTGGTGGACCCACCGGCGCGAGCGGCGCGGGCGACCTTCTTGGCCGACGATGCCTTACCCATAGGGCCGACAACCTACTCGCGCACCCGGGCGCCCCCGATCGCGCGAGCTCGGCGAACAGCTGCTCGTAGGCGGCGGCGACCGCGGCGGGCGAGGCCCAGCGCTCGACGAAGGTCCGGCCGGCCGCTCCCATGGCCGCCGCCTCGTCCGGGGCGTCGAGCAGGCGGCGGATCGCCTTGGTGAACGCCTCGGGGTCGTCGGGCGGGACCGCCATGCCCGGCGCCGGCCCGCTCGACGGTGCGGGCCACCTCGGTGCCCAGGTCGACGCTGGCCACGATCGGCCGGCCGGCGGCGAGGATCGAGTAGAGCTTCGACGGCACGCTCGACCAGGCCAGGCCCCGCTTGAGCGGCACCACGTGGACGTCGCCGGCGGCCAGCACCTCGGGCAGGCGCTCCTTGGGCTGCATGTCGACGAAGCGCACGTTGGTCGAGCCCCTGCGGCCGCGGCGCTCGAGGTCGGGACGGGCCGCTCCCCCGCCGTTGATCACGAAGACCACGTCGGGGTCGTCACGCGAGCGCCACGGCGGCCGTCGAGCACCAGCTCGAGCGACTGCGACAGGCCGACGTTGCCGGCGTACATCACGACCTGCTTGCCGGTGAGGCCGTACTCGGCCCGGTAGCCGTTCTCCGGTCGGTCCGGGCGGATCCACTCGGTGTCGACGAAGTTCGGGATCACCCGCACCTTGGCCGCCTGGCGCTCGGCCGCCACGCCGGCGAGCCCCCGCGGTGATCTTGGCCCGCACGTTGTCGGCCAGGTCGTCGGACAGCACCGTGACCGCGTCGGACCGGCGGTAGGTCGTCCGCTCGAGCCAGCGAGGCCGCGGCGATCACCCGCTGGCCGGTGAGGAGGCCGAGCTCGACGGCCACGTCGGGGAACACGTCCTGGATGTTGAACACGAACGGCACCCGGCGGGCCCGGGCCACCGCCCACCCGGCCAGCCCGAGGGTGAGCGGCGGCGACATGGCCAGCACGACGTCGGGCGCCGGGCGGGCGATGATCCCCTCGAGCGACGCCAGCACGGTGAAGCCGCCGAAGGCCACGGCCCGGGCCGGCAGGTTCGACTTGTCGGTCGGGAACGGGTGCACCCGGGTGATGCGGCCCCACGGTCGGTGCCTCGTGGCGCACGAGCTGCCCGTCCCACCCCGGCTCGAGCGCGTGGTGCTGGTACCAGGGCAGCGACGTCACGATGTGCAGCCGGTGGCCGAGGGCGACGAGCTCGTGGACGATGCTCGTCATCACCTCGCCGGTCGGCGCGACGTCGGGCGCGAAGTGGGGGCAGAGGACGACGATGTTCACCGGCGCTGCTCCGGTCGGGACGGGCTCGATCAGGGCCAGCGCCGTGTCGTAGGCCCTGACGAGGGCATCGGCGCGAGGCGTCCCACGTGAAGCTGGCCGCCCGGGTCGAGCCCCGGGCGATCAGGGCGTCGCGGTGGGCGTCGTCGAGCAGCATCTGCGACATGGCCGTCGCTCCAGGCGTCGACGTCGTCGGGATCGATCAGCAGGCCGCCGTCGCCCACGACCTCCGGGCAGCGCGCCGCGCCGTCGAAGCGATCACCGGGACGCCGCGGCTCATGGCTTCGAGGACGGGGATGCCGAAGCCTTCGTAGCGCGACGGGAACGTTAGTGCCCGGGCCTCGCGAGAACAGGGCGTCGAGGTCGCGCCGGGGACGCGCCCGGTGCGCCGCACCCGGTCGCCCAGGCCGAGCCTCCAGATCTCGGACTGCAGGGCCTCCTCGGCGTCGGCCTCGCCCCCGGTGAGCACGAGCATCGACTCGGTCGTCGCGCTCGGCGACCGCGGCGAACGCCCGCACCAGGGTCAGGTGGTTCTTGTGGGCGTAGGTGATCGCCGGGTAGAGGAAGAACGGCGCGTCGGCGAGGCCGTAGCGGGTACGCACCTCGCGGCCGACCAGCGGATCGGCCGGCACGGGCGGATCGAGGCCGGGCGGCACGAGCAGGACACGCTCGGGGTCGATGCCCATGCGCTCGACCACGTCGGCCCTGGTCCACTCGGTGAGCACGATCACCGCCACGGCCCGCCGCACCGACATCGGCACCGTCGCCCGCAGGTAGGCCCGCTTGACCAGGCTGAAGTGCTCGGGGAAGGCGAACGGCTGCAGGTCGTGGATGGTGACCACGCCGGGGGTTCCCCGCAGGATCGGCATGGTGCCGCCCAGGTGGTGCATCAGGTCGAGGCCCTCGGCCCGGGCCTGACGGGCCAGCCAGGTCGCCTCGGCCACGACCCGGGCGCCCCTCGACGAACCACCCACCGGCGCCACGACGGCCGGGAAGGCGTCGACCAGGTCGGGGTGGGCCTCGTACAGCCGGCGGTTGACGAACAGGGTGAGGGCGACCCGGTGCTGCGCGAGCCGGGCCAGCGACTCGAGCATCCGCACCGTGTACTCCTCGCTGCCGCCGACCACGCCGGGGACCAGCCACAACAGGTTCGCCCCGACCTTGATGGTGGACTCCGGCCCGACGCTGGAGCCGGGCTCGATGCGCGTCACGGCTGCACCTGCTCGCCGACGGCCACCTCGGCGAAGGCGGCCTCGAGGTCGCCCGCGGTGCGAGCCCAGGGGTACTCGGCCGCCCGGGCGAGCGAGGCGAGGCGCCGGCGCTCCTGCTCGGCCTGGTCGTCGAGCAACGCGGCCATGGCCTCGGCGAGGGCGCGGGCGTCGAGGGGGTCGACCAGCACCGCGGCGTCGCCGCCGACCTCCGCGGTGGCGGTGCCGGCCGACGTGATGACCGGCGCGCCCTGGGCCATGGCCTCGAGCAACGGCATCCCGAACCCCTCGCGCAGGCTGGGCAGGCAGAACACCTCGGCCCCGGCGTAGAGCGCCCGCAGGTCGTCGGTCGGGACGAAGCCCGAGCACCCGCACCCGGCCGGCGGCGTTGCCCAGGTGGGCGCCGAGGTCCTCGTTCCACCCCTTGGGCCCGACGAGCACCAGCTCGACGCCGTGGCGGTCGAGGGCGCGGAACGCCTCGAGCAGCGTGGGCAGGTTCTTGCGGGGCTCGACGGTGCCGGTCCAGAGGACGTAGGGCTGGCCGAGGCGGTAGGTCGCCCGCACCCGCTCGACCTCGGCCGGCGTCGCCCGCTCGGCGTCGACCCCCCACGGCACGAGCCGCAGCCGACCCGGATCGAACCCGTTGGCGACGCACTCGTCGAGGGTGTCCTGCGACGGGCAGCAGACGAGGTCGGCCTCGCGGCGGGCGAGGTCGATGGCCCGGTTGAAGAACTTCACCCCCCGGCGGGTGGAGTGGCCCGGCTCGTGCAGGAAGGCCAGGTCGTGCACGGTGACCACGAGCGGGGCCGAGCGCGGGGGCATGGCCATGCCGGTGACGTAGATCACGTCGACCGGCCCGGTTGCCCGCTCGACCGCCGGGTGGCGCAGTCCGGTGCCACGACTCGTAGAGCGCCACCCGGGTCAGCGGCAGGGCCCGCACCGGGATCGAGGGCGTCCACGGCTCGGGTGGCAGCCTGCGATGGAGGGCGCTGACCCCGACCAGGTCGACCTCGCCCCTGGCCGACAGGGCTCGCACGGCTTCGAGCGCGGTGGAGGCGACGCCACCGGGAACCCGATGCCAGCATTGTTCGAGGGTGACCGCGACCCGGAGCGGTTGTGCCATGACGTTCGAGTCTCCCACGGTACGATCCTGCCCATGTCTTCGTCCTCGCACGGGTCCTCCTCCGGCTTCTGGTCCGGCCGGCGGGTGGTCGTCACCGGCGGCAACGGGTTCCTCGGCCGCGCGGTCGTCCGCCGGCTCGAGGCCGTGGGAGCACCGACCCGTCCTGACCCCGTCGAGCGCCGAGTACGACCTCCGCGACCGGGCCGCGGTGGCCGACCTGTTCGCCACCCTCGAACCCGACCTGGTGATCCACCTGGCCGCCCGCGTCGGTGGCATCGGCGCCAACCAGGCCCGCCCGGCCGACCTCTACCTCGACAACCTGCTCATGGGCACCTACGTGCTCGACGAGGCCCGACTGCGGGGCACCGCCAAGACCGTGATGATCGGCACCATCTGCTCCTACCCCAAGTTCACGCCGGTGCCGTTCCACGAGGAGTCGCTCTGGCAGGGCTACCCCGAGGAGACCAACGCCCCCTACGGCATCGCCAAGCTGGCCCAGCTCGTGCAGCTGCAGGCCAACCGCGAGCAGTACGGCCAGCAGGCGATCTACCTCATGCCCACCAACCTCTACGGGCCCGGCGACAAGTTCCACCCTGCGGTGTCCCACGTCATCCCGGCGCTGATGAAGCGGCTCGTCGACGCCAAGGAGGCCGGCGCCGACCACATCGAGGTCTGGGGCACCGGCGCCGCGAGCCGCGAGTTCCTCTACGTCGACGACGCGGCCGAGGCCATCGTGCTGGCGTCCGAGCACTACGACGGCGGCGACCCGGTGAACCTCGGGTCCGACCACGAGCTGCCCATCCGCGACCTGGTCGACATCATGGTCGAGCTGATCGGCTTCGAGGGCGAGGTCCGCTGGGACACCTCCAAGCCCGACGGCCAGCCCCGCCGCGGCGTCGACGCCACCCGGGCCGAGAAGCAGTTCGGCTTCACGGCCCACACCACCTTCGCCGAGGGGCTTCGCCTCACCCTCGACTGGTACCTCTCCCACCGCGAAGAGGCCGAGGCCCGCGCCGTCTAGTCCCGGCCAAGGCCCCCTGGCTCGTCAGAGCTTGCCGCGGCGAGCCCGGCGAACCATGGCGAACACGACGATGCCGAGCAGCACGGCGCCCACCGCGACGAATCCGAGGCTCCCGAGCCGACCCTTGGTGAGATCGCTCACCCCTCCGATGACGAACACGAGGCCGACGATGAACGCGACGGCCAGGCCGGCCGTGCGCACCACCCAGCCGAGGCCGCTCGAGCTCTCGGACGTGTCGAGCATCACGGCGCCGGCCACCGCGGGGAAGAACGGCACCTGTGAGGGATCGGCCCGGTAGGGGCCCGAGAACGCCATCCGTCGGGCGTGGCTCCGGTTGACGATCAGCACCCAGACGCCGAGGGCCACCCAGAACCCGGCCCAGGCCAGGTTGCCGAGGGCGAGCATCTGGCGGTGCTGCGGGTAGTCCGCCGCCAGCGTCGTGCGATGGATCGATCCGGCCGAGCTGGCCAGCATCCCGGCGACGGCCAGTCCCACCCAGGCCACCCGGATCCCCACCGGCGTGACCCACTTCATGGGGAACTCGACGTAGGCCTCACCCAGCTCGGTGCGGGCGTGCTTCGGGCGGCGCTGGAGGCGCCAGACGAGGTCGAGGATGATCGCGAGGCCGATCGACAGCAGGATGATCGGTGCCATCGACGACACCAGGTGCGCGGCCGAGTCGGCATCGGCGAGCAGCGCCTGGCTGCGATGGTCGAGGAAGTTCTGCTCGAGGGCGCCGAGGTGCAGGTACAGGCCGGCGCGGATCACGAACAGCAGCGCGCTCGCGCCGCAGGCCCCCAGGAACGCGAACCCGGAGAGCCTCGACGGCGTGGGCTCCGGGCCGAGGTAGGGGATGGTGAGCTTCGCCTGGTTCGAGTCGACGGTCCACCGTTGCGGCTGGGCGTCGGCCGGACCGTAGGGCAGGGCCATGGGGACCGTTCCCGTGCCGGGGGTCGCCTGTCCCGGAGGTGCGAACGGGTAGCCCGGACCGGCCGGGGTGGTCGACAGATCGGGCCCCGGCGGCGGGGGAAGCTGGCTCACGTGCCCTCCGGGCGCCAGGGACTGGAACCCGCTCCCATCGGCCGATCGGGCCCCCGCCTGTAGCCGGCCCTCAGAGACCGAGACGGGTGCGGAAGTACTCGGCGGTGGCCTGCAGGCCCTCGCGCAGGGCGATCTCGGGCTTCCAGCCGAGCTCGGCCTCGGTGCGGGTGAGGTCGGGCTTGCGCTGCTTGGGATCGTCGACCGGCAGCTCCTCGAACACCACCTCGGACGTCGATCCGGTGACCTCGAGCACCAGGTCGGCCAGCTCGAGCATGGTGAACTCGCCGGGGTTGCCGATGTTGAGCGGCCCGGTGGTGTCGGCGTCGATGAGCGCCATGAACCCGCGGATCTCGTCGTCGACGTAGCAGAAGCTGCGGCTCTGGGAGCCGTCGCCGTAGACGGTGAGCGGCTCGCCCTTGAGGGCCTGCACGAGGAAGTTGGACACGACCCGACCGTCGCCCGGGCGCATCCGCGGGCCGTAGACGTTGAAGATGCGCACGATGCGAACGTCGAGGTCGTGCACGCGGTGGTAGGCCATCGTCATGGCCTCGGCGAAGCGCTTGGCCTCGTCGTACACGCCGCGGGGGCCGATCGGGTTGACGTGGCCCCAGTAGCTCTCGGGCTGGGGGTGGATCTCCGGATCGCCGTAGACCTCGCTGGTGGACGCCAGGAAGAACTTCGCGCCCTTGGCCTTGGCCAGCCCCAGCGTGTTGTGGGTTCCGAGGCTGCCGACCTTGAGCGTCTGGATCGGCAGCTCCAGGTAGTCGACCGGGGAGGCCGGGCTGGCGAAGTGCATCACCAGGTCGACCGGCCCCGGCACCCACACGTAGTTGCTCACGTCGTGCTGCACGAAGCTGAACCCGGGCCGCTCGAAGAGGTGCTCGATGTTGGCCACCGCCCCGGTGGACAGGTTGTCGAGCACCACCACCTCGTCACCCCGGCCGAGGAACTGGTCGCAGAGGTGCGAGCCGAGGAACCCGGCGCCGCCGGTGATGACGACGCGGGCCATCAGGCCCGACCGATGCCCTGGTAGGCGAAGCCCCGTCGGGTGATGGCCGAGCGGTCGAGCAGGTTGCGGGCATCGACGATGCGCGGCGCCTTCATGAGGTCACCGACCTTGTCGAGGTCGACCCACTTGAACTCGTCCCACTCGGTGAGCACGGCGAGGACGTCGGCCCCGTCGACGGCGGCGTAGGCGTCGGCCACGACCTCGAGGTCCGGCACCTCGGCCAGCGGCCCCTTCACCGACGGGTCGTAGCCCCGCACCGTCGCTCCCCTGGCGAGCAGCCGCTCGGCGACCCGGAGCGCCGGCGACTCGCGCAGGTCGTCGGTGTTGGCCTTGAAGCTGAGGCCCCACACGCCCACCACCTTGCCCTCGAGCGACCCACCGGCCATGTGCGCGACCTTGTCGGCCGTGCGGTCGAACTGCTCCTGGTTGGCGCTCACCACCCCGTCGAGCAGATCGAAGTGGTACCCGGCCTCCCTGGCGATGTAGAGCAGTGCTTGGACATCCTTGGGAAAGCAATTGTGAGCGACCAGTCCGTGGGTGGTCACCACGGTGTGCGAGCCAGGCACCTCGAGGGAGTACACGGCGCCGGCGAAGTGTTCACGCTCGACGCTCGACACCCGAACCCACGCCACCCCCTTGGAGAGCCGTCGATAGCCGGTCGGTCGGATGCGCTTGGTCTGCTGCGCGATCGATGCCCGGATCTCCTCGGCCTCGACCTCCGGTACGAGGAAGAGCGCGTCCATCACCTGATCAGCCCCGCTGATGACCAGCCAGTAGGTGTCGACCGTGGACTTGGCCGTCCGCCCGACCTTGAGACGCCCGACGATCCCGAGGTCGCCGAGCAGCCGGAGCATGCCGTCAGCCAACGCGCGCGAAACGGTGCCGTACTCGAGCACCACGCTCGGTCCGCCCGAGCTGTACGACCACGACCCATCGCCGTCCCACAGCCCGCGCAGGAGCGCACGCTTCGCCTCGAACGGCTGACCCCAGATCGCGTCCGGAACTCGCTTCGTGTAGCAGTTGTGACCGATGTCGAGACCATGCTCGAAGAATGCCGCGAGCACCCGAGACGAGATGCTCACCTGCGTCGCCGTCGACAGTTGACGCACCGTGACCTTGACGCCGTGATCTCGCCAGTAGTCGGCCACTGCCTCGACCAACTCGGGCTCGTCCTGGAGGTGGAACGACCAGCAGATGCGCCGACGGTCTCCATCGACGGAGATGTGACCCTCCGCCAGGTAGAGCCCGATCATGTGCCAGAACGACGGTCCGGCGATGATCGCCCCGGGCACGTAGGTGCCGTTGCTCACGGTGCCGAGCAGGCCGTCGTCGCCATGTCCACCGATCGCGGTGAGCTCGTGCAGCCGCATCGTCCCGGAGCGCAGGATGTCGCGCCGACGATGACCGGGAAGATCGGCGCGGCGATCACCGGCCAGGGCGCTCTGATGCTCCGACAGCCGCACGATCACCTTCTCGGGCACCAACTCGCCAGCGCTCAGCGCATCGACGGGCGACAGCAGCGTCACCTCCTCCGTCTGCGGACTCGGGGACCCCTGAGCGACCGGCAACCAGTCGCTCTCGGTGAGATCTCCTGCGAGCCGGACCTCGATCGCATCCGGATCGGTGCCGTCGCCGACGAAGAACGGGTGGTCGGCCGTGACCGTCAGCCGTCGGCCCATCTTGGTGCGCACGTGCACCACGTCGCCGTCGTAGGGACGAACGGTGAAGGCGGAGACCGGGAAGAACGCCGGCGTCGGCTCTCCCGGCGCCCAGGAGAAGACCTCGAGGCCAGCGACCCCACGCTCTTCGACGTCGGCAGCGAGCTCAGCGAAGCTCACCAGGCGAACGGCATCGCCGCGCCTGACGAGAGCGGTCTCGTCACCGACGAAGCAACTTCCACCCCAGCCCGGCCCGGGGCGCAGGAACTCGTGGCCGATGCGCTTGTCGTAGCCCATGCCCAGCACGACGTCGTTGACGTCGGCGCCGACCGCCTCGCACACCGCGGCCACCGCGTTGACGAACGAGAGCTTGGTGGCGAGGAAGGCGTTGCTGGCGTACTTGATGGTCTCGGCCGAGGCCGGGTCGGTGACCATCAGGGGGGCGGGCACCCCGATGTAGAGCGCGGCGACGCGGATGGCCGCGGACTGGTCGTCGCTGCCGATGACCACGCGGTCCGGGTGCAGGAAGTCGGTGACGGCCGAGCCCTCGCGGAGGAACTCGGGATTGGACACCACGAACACGTCGCTGCGGCCGAGGGCCTCCTCGACCTTGCGGGTGGAGCCGACGGGCACCGTGGACTTGTTCACCACGATGCTGCCCGGCGCCAGCAGCGGCGAGATCTCGGATGCGGCGGCCTCGATGTAGCTCAGATCGGCCGAGCCGTCCTCGCCCTGGGGCGTCGGCACGCACAGGTACGCGAACTCGGCGGAGGCCACCGCGTTGGCCGCCCCGAGCACGAACCGGAGGCGACCGGACTGCAGGCCCTCACGGACCAGGTCCTCGAGCCCGGCCTCGAGGATCGGGATCTCGCCGCGCTGCAGGCGCTCGACCTTGTCCGGCACGACGTCGGCGCAGATCACGTTGTGGCCGAGGTGCGCGAAGCACGCGCCCGTGGTGAGCCCCACGTATCCCGTGCCGATGATGGCGATGTCGCCCATGTGGTGGTGCCCCCTGGGGTGGCCGAGGTGGTGAGTCGGGCCATGTTAGTGAACGGAGCCGGGACCCCTGCCAGCAAGCGGGCTCAGCCGCAGACCTCGCCCTCCGGCGTCTCGGGCACCATGCCGGCCTGCGTGGTCGGGACGTCGGTGGCCGGCGGAGCCGAGGGGTCGACCGTGGTCGTGGTCGTGGTGGCCATGAAGCTGGCGAAGTCCGACGCCGGACGGGGCTCGCTGCGCAGCTGGGTGAAGTCCTTGCCGGTGACCAGCAGCACGCTCTTGCCGGAGAGGGTCTTGTCGACGGTGAACTGCGGGGTGCCGTCGATGTAGCGGGCGACCTCGACCGCCGCGGCCTCGGCGCCCACCGCGTAGCGGATCGTGGTCTTGGAGTTGCGGAAGCTCGACGCGTCGCTCGACCCGATCGTGGTGAAGCCGAGATCGTCGAACGCCTTCAGCACGACCGCCGCCTGGGAGGTCTTGCCCGACCCGTTGGTCACGTCGACCTGGATGGCCCGCAGCGGGTTGTCGGTGTCGCCCTTGGCCCGGAACAGGTCGAAGATCGGCTGGGCCGCGGCGTTGTCGAGGATCAGCACGTCGGCCCCGCCGGAGGTCACCTTGCCGGTGGCCGGCGGCGTGTACACCTGCAGCGTGTCGGGGTCGAAGTTCTTGAACTGGCTGCCGAGATCGAGCAGGTCCTTGGTGGTCACCGCATCGTCGAGGGTGACGTTGCCCTGGGCCACGCCGATGAGCTGGTTCAGCACGAACGGGTTGCGGACGCCCTTGGCGATGGCCCGCTTGAGGGCCAGCTTGATGAACTGCTGCTGGCGGGCGATGCGGCCGAAGTCGCTGCTGGGGTCGCCCACCCAGGACTTGCCCTTGTTGCCGGTCTTGGTCTCGAAGTGACGCGACCGGGCGTAGGCCAGAGCCTGCGTGCCGTCGAGCGTGTAGCACCCGGGCTCGTCGATCTGAAAGCCCGTGTTGCTGTCACGGGCCGGCCACGGGAAGTAGATCGGCACGCCGTCGACCGCGTCGACCAGCGACTTGAAGCCGTAGAAGTTGACCTGCACGTAGTGGTTGATCGGGATGCCGAAGTTCTGCTGGATCGTCTTGATCAGCCGCTCCGGGCCACCTCCGGGCAGGGCCGTGTTGATGCGCTGCTTGCTCCCCGTGTCGGCGATGTTGACCCAGAGGTCGCGGGGCAGCGACAGGATCTTGGCCTCCTGGGTGGTGGGATCGACCCGGAGGATCATGATCGTGTCCGACAGCAGCGACTTCCGGCTGCGCCCGATGAGCACGGGATCCTTGGCGTCGAGCCCCTCGGAGTTGTCGACGCCGACGAGCAGGTAGTTCTCCGGCTCGCCCTTGGTCGAGGTGGAGTCGAGCGTGCTGCTCAACCCGCCGAAGCGCTGCACGTCGCTGGCCTGACGGAAGGCGAAGGCCAGGCCGGCGGCCGACGAGAAGCAGATCAGCACGACGACGACGTTGAGCGAGATCAGCAGCCGCTGGGGCCAGGTCCGGCGCCGACGCGGCCGGCGAGGGCCATCTGACATGGGCGGGACGGTAGCAGCGCCCATGGCCCGAACGGAGGCACCCCGCGTCAGATCGGAAGGCCGAGCTCCCGACTGATCACGAGGCGCTGGATCTCGCTGGTCCCCTCGCCGATCTCGAGGATCTTCGAGTCACGGTAGAAGCGCGACACCGGCGTCTCGTCCATGAACCCGTAGCCCCCGAAGACCTGCGTGGCCTCGCGGGTGGCGGTGACCGCGGCCTCGGTGGCATAGAGCTTGGCCACCGCCGCTTCGCGCTTGAACGGCCGTCCGGCGTCGTGCAGCCGGGCCGCGTCGTAGGTCAGGGCCCGGGCCGCGTCGGCCATCACCGCCAGGTCCGCGCACTTGAAGGCGATGGCCTGGTTCGACCCGATGGGCCTGCCGAACGCGTTGCGCTCGTTGGCGTAGCGGACGCACTCCTCGAGGCATCCCTCGATCACGCCGACCGCCAGCGCGGCGATGGCGACCCGGCCGTCGTCGAGCACCGACAGGAAGTTGGCGAAGCCGCGGCCACGCTCGCCGAGCAGGTTCTCGGCCGGCACCCGGCAGTCGGTGAACGTGAGCCCGTGGGTGTCCGACGCGTGCCATCCCATCTTGCGGTAGGGCGGTTGCACCGTGAAGCCCGGTGTGCCGGCCGGGACGATGATCGTGCTGATCTCGGGGCGCCCACCGATCGAGCCGGTCACGGCGGTGACCGTGACCAGTGAGGTGATCGGTGCCCCCGAGTTGGTGATGAACGCCTTCTCCCCGTTGATCACCCACTCCCCCGTCGACTCGTCGAGGTCGGCTCGCGTGCGGGTGCCGCCGGCGTCGCTGCCGGCGTCGGGCTCGGTGAGCCCGAAGCCGCCGAGGGCGCGCCCGGCCACCAGGTCGGGCAGCCAGCGCTGGCGCTGCTCCTCGGTGCCGAAGCGGAAGATCGGGTTGGCCCCGAGGCCGACCGCGGCCTCGACGGTGATGGCCATGGACTGGTCGACCCGGCCGAGCTCCTCGAGGGCGACGCACAGCGTGGTGAGATCTGCGCCGCCCCCGCCGTACTCCTCGGGGAACGGGATGCCGAACAGGCCGAGCTCGCCCATGGCCAGCACGGTCTCGACGGGGAAGGTGTGATCGCGGTCCCAGGCCTCGGCGTGGGGGGCGATCTCGCTCGCCGCGAAGTCCCGGACGACCTTGCGCAACGACTCCTGCTCGGCGGTCAGCTCTCGGCTGATGGGAGGCGAGGGGCTCATGGGCGAGGATGGTAGGCGTGTCGTCCCGATCACAGCCGCGTGCATCGCGAAGCGCATCACCCGGCGCTCCTCTGGCCGTGGTCGGCGGCCGCCTGGCGACGGGGCTCCGGGACGTCACCAGCGATCTGACCGCGCTCGACTCCCACGGGTTCTGGGCCGTCGTGCTGCCGTTCTCGGGCCCGCCGGTGTGCGCCCGGTTCGCCGACGTGCGGCCGGCCCGACCCTGGCCGGGCCCGCCCGTGGGTCGGGCCGGCCCCCGACGCCTGGACCACCAGCCTCGACCGGCCCGCCTTCGAGGCGGGGGTCGAGCAGCATCCGCGCCGCCATCGGCGCCGGCGACGTCTACCAGGTCAACCTCACCCGCCGCCTGACCGCGCCGCTCCCCAGCCCTCCGGATCCGGGACCGGCGGATCCGGACCGGTCGATGTGGCTGCGCTGGGGGCGGCCCTGGCCCTCGGCAACCCGGCGCCGTTCAGCGCCGTCGTCCGGCTGCCGGGGCACGGCGTCGAGGTGGCGTCGGCGTCGCCCGAGCGGTTCCTGGCCCGTGACGGCGACCGGGTGTGGTCATCGCCCATCAAGGGCACCGCGGCCACCGTCGACGACTTCCTGCCCAAGGACCGGGCCGAGAACGTGATGATCGTCGACCTCGTCCGCAACGACCTCGGCCGGGTGTGCGAATGGGGATCGGTGCAGGTGCCCGCCCTGCTCGCCGTCGAGCCGCACCCCGGCCTCGTGCACCTCGTGAGCACCGTCGAGGGCCGGCTACGACCCGGGGTGGGATGGGCCGAGGCCATCGAGGCCACCTTCCCGCCCGGCTCGGTCACCGGTGCGCCCAAGCTGGCCGCCCTCGACCACATCGCCCGCCTCGAGCCGATCGAGCGGGGCGTGTACTGCGGTGCGGTCGGCTGGGTCGACGCCGACCGCGTGCCGGGGCGAGCTCAACGTGGCCATCCGCACCTTCTGGATCGAGGACGGCAGCCTGCACTTCGGCACCGGCGGGGGCATCACCTGGGACTCGTCACCGGCCGGCGAGTGGGCCGAGACCGAGCTCAAGGCCCGCCGGCTGCTCTCGATCGCCTCGGCGTCCGAGTCACCATCGGGTCGGGTCGGCGTGGGAGCATCTCCCGATGGGGGGTGACCATGAGCGGTGACCACGGGTCGATCTGGATCGACGGCGAGCTGTACGACGCCGATGGCGCCACCGTCTCGCCGTTCGACCACGGCATCACCGTCGGCGACGGCGTCTTCGAGACCCTGCAGGTGGTGCGGGGTGAGCCGTTCGCGGCGCGCCGGCACCTGGCCCGGCTGCGCCGTTCGGCCGCGGGCTTGCGCCTGACCGTCCCGCTCGACGACCGCTGGCTGCGGGCCGCCATGGCCGCGGTCATCGAGGCCAACGGCGTCGAGCGGGGACGGCTGCGGCTCACGGTCACCGGTGGCGTCGGGCCGCTGGGCTCGGATCGTGGCCCCGCCGGTCCCACGGTGATCGTGGCCACCGCCGCGCTGCCGGCATGGGAAGCGACGACCACCGTGGTCACCGTGCCCTGGCGACGCAACGAGCACAGCGCCATCGTCGGCCTCAAGACGACGAGCTACGCCGAGAACGTCGTGGCCCTCGACCACGCCCACGAGCTCGGCGGCACCGAGGCCATCTTCGCCAACACGGCCGGGATGCTCTGCGAGGGCACCGGCAGCAACGTGTTCCTCGCCATCGACGGGCGGCTCTGCACGCCGGCCCTGTCGACCGGGTGCCTGGCCGGCATCACGCGCGAGCTCCTGATGGAGCTCGTCGACGTCGACGAGGTCACCGTGCCGCTCGCGGCGCTGGCCGATGCCGACGAGGCGTTCCTCACGTCGTCGACCCGCGACGTGCAGGCGATCCGCACCGTCGACCAGTGCCGGCTCGCCTCGGCGCCGGGCCCGTTGACGACCTCGGCCGCAGCCGCGTTCGCCGACCTGCTGTCCCGCGACCTCGATCCCTGACCGGTCGGGCCGGTCGGCTCAGGCGGGGCGGAGGTGCACGACGTCGCCCACCACGACCTCGCGCCGCTGGCCGCCGTCGGCGTCCCCGTCGAGCTCGACGACCAAGCCGCCGGAGTCGCGGATCTCGACCGCGGTGCCGACCAGCTTCTCGGTGCCGAGGTCGACGCTGACCCGCGACCCGAGCGTGGCCGACAGCTCGCGGGCCCGTTGCATCAGCCGATCGGCCGGCATGCAGCTCCAGTGCTCGAGGCGCTGCAGCAGCACGATCAGCAGGTGCTCACGATCGACCAGGTGACCGGCGATGTGGTTGAGCGCGGTGGCGATGTCGAGCACCTCGAGGGGCACGCCACCGGCGCCTTCGGACTCGGCGGATCCGCGGGGCCAGTTGACGTTGAGGCCGATGCCCACCACGACCGCGTCGAGGGCGCCGTCGTGCAGCGTCGACTCCGCGAGGATCCCGCCGAGCTTGCGCGGGCCGACCACGAGGTCGTTGGGCCACTTCAACTCGGGCTTGGCGCCGCACACCATGCGACAGGCCTCGACTGCGCTGACCCCGACCGCGGTCGACAGCAGGTGGGCATCGGTCGGTGCCTCCACCCCGCAGGCCGAGCTCTGGCCCGGACGGAACAGCACCGACATCAGCAACGACGAGTCGGGGGGCGCGACCCACGAGCGGTCGAGCCGCCCCCGGCCCGCGGTCTGGTGATCGGCCACCAGCACGACGCCCTCCGGCGCGGGGGCGTCCCCGGACGCTGCCAGGTCGAGCAGATCGCGGTTCGTCGACCCGGTCTCGGCCACCCACCGGACGTCGGCGAACCGCGTCCCGGCGAGCTCTGATCTGGCACGGTCACCCCTCATCCCTGTAACCATATGGCGTGCTCACAAAGGTTCTCATCGCCAACCGTGGCGAAATCGCTGTCCGTGTCATCCGTGCGTGCCAGGAGATGGGCATCGCCACCGTGGCCGTGTACAGCGATCTCGACCGCGACGCCCTGCACGTCCGCATCGCCGACGAGGCCTACGCCCTGGGTGGTGAGACCGCCGCCGACAGCTACCTGCAGACCGACAAGATCCTCGATGCCATCGAGCGCAGCGGCGCCGACGGCGTGCATCCCGGCTACGGCTTCTTCTCGGAGAACACCGACTTCGCCCGGGCCATCACCGAGCGGGGCGTGGCCTTCATCGGACCGCCGCCCGAGGCCATCGAGGTCATGGGCGACAAGGTGTCGAGCCGCATCGCCGCCGAGAAGGCCGGCGTGCGTGGGCGTGCCCGGCACCACCGAGTTCCTCACGACGTCCGACGAGGTCATCGCCTTCGGCGCCGAGCACGGCTGGCCCGTCGCCATCAAGGCCGCCTACGGCGGCGGCGGCCGGGGCATGCGGGTCGTGCGCTCGGCCGACGAGGCCCACGAGGCGCTCGAGTCGGCCCAGAGCGAGGCGCTCAAGGGCTTCGGCCGCGACGAGTGCTACGTCGAGCGCTACCTCACCTGGCCCCGCCACATCGAGATGCAGATCATCGGCGACCAGCACGGCAACTGCGTCTGGGTCGGCCGAGCGCGACTGCTCGACCCAGCGCCGCCACCAGAAGCTGATCGAGGAGAGCCCGGCCCCCGACGTTCCCCGCCGAGATCCGCCAGGCGATGGGTCGAGGCCGCGGTCAAGGTCGCCAAGGCGTGCGGCTACTACAACGCCGGCACGGTCGAGTTCCTCTTCCAGGACGGCGAGTTCTACTTCCTCGAGATGAACACCCGGCTGCAGGTCGAGCACCCCGTCACCGAGATGGTGTCGGGCATCGACCTCGTCGCCGAGCAGATCCGGGTGGCCTCGGGCCTGCCGCTGTCGTTCACCCAGGACGACATCTCGCTCAGCGGCCACGCCATCGAGGTCCGGGTCAACGCCGAGAACCCGGCCGGCGGGCAAGTTCCTGCCGTCGCCCGGCCACATCACCGAGCTGGTCCCGCCCGACGGCTTCGGCACCCGCTGGGACGGCGGCTACGAGTCGGGCGACACGGTCAGCCAGTTCTACGACAACCTGGTCGGCAAGCTCATCGTGTGGGGCAGCGACCGTGACGTCGCCATCCGGCGCATGCTGCGGGCCCTGCGCGAGTTCCGCATCGAGGGCATCGCCACCACCATCCCGGCCGACGTGGCCATCCTCGAGCACCCCGACTTCGCCGCCGCCACCCACTCCACCAAGTGGGTCGAGGACGTGCTCGACCTCACCGGCGTCGATTCGGCTCCCTCCCCGGCCAGGCCGGTGCCGACGAGGCCGAGCCCAAGGTCAAGCGCGACGTCGACGTCGAGGTCAACGGCCGGCGCTACTCGGTCAGCCTCTGGGTGCCCGAGTCGGCTACCGCCGCAGTCGCCGTCGGCGGTGGCGCGGCGGCGGCCCGACCCCGCCGCAGCGCGGGCGCCGGCGCCGGCGCCGCAGCCGGCGGGTCGGGCGCGGTCACCGTCCCCATGCAGGGCACCATCGTGAAGGTGCTCGTCGAGGTCGGCCAGGAGGTCGACGCCGGCCAGACCGTCTGCGTGCTCGAGGCCATGAAGATGGAGAACAACATCGCGGCCGAGAAGGCCGGCACGGTCAAGGAGATCAAGGTCGCCGTCGGCGACTCGGTCGGCAGCGGCGACGTCGTCGCCGTCATCGACTGACCCCCCTCCCACTCCGAACTTGCGTGGATAATCCGGCTGAGGGCCGGAAAATCTACGCAAGTTCGCTCTTGGCCCGGTCGAGGGTGGCACGGACCTGGGCGATGACGCGGCCGGGGTGATCGACCACGTCGCTCCACGTGAACCGCAGCACCGTCCAACCGAGCAGAACGAGGCGGTTCTGTCGGGTGTCGTCCCACTGCAGTCGCCGGTTCCCGTAGTGGTAGGCGATGCTGTCGCACTCGAGCGCGACTCGGCACGCGGGCCACGCCGAAGTCGAGGAAGACGACCCACCCCGATCCCCTTACCTCGTGCTGGCAGACCGGGAGCGGCAACCCGGCGTCGCCGAAGGAGTCGGAGCATGCGGGTCTCGAGCACGTCTGGCCGGCCCCAGATCGAGACCGGTCCGTTCCTCGAGGAGCGGCCGCAGGGGTCCCGCCCCACGCCGGCCGCGCCGGGCCACCTCACGGAAGCGCTGGAGGAGGCTGTCGATGTCGATGAGCTGCCCGGACCGCTCCGTCGAGGGCGACCTGAGCCGAGCGCGGACTGACGACGGCTCGGGCCCAGGTCGATGAGCGTGCTGGATCGGGACATCGTCGACCGGGACGCCGTGCACGGACGAGCACTCGGTGACCTCCGCACGACGGTCCGTGGTCGACTCGTGCATGGTCACTCCATGCCGCCGGGTGGGGCAGCGTCCATCGTTCGGTGACGGACCTCGACGATCCGACTCGTTCACGCCGTCGAGCCACCCAGAGTCGGGCTGCGGACCGGTGTCGACCGCGAGGCCGATTCCCGGCATGCTCAGGGCCGCGGTCGTGGGCGGCGCTGGATCCACGCCGCCGGGGGCACCGCCGATCCGCAGCAGTCGCCGGGTGCACAGCGGGACTCGCCGAGCCGGCCCGCCAGCCATCGAGTCGACCTGGGAGACGGCAGCGTCTACCTCGACCTGTCGGGCGTCACCGAGCTGCTGCTCGTCGTCGAGTGCGACGGGATCTTCCACCACGCGACTCCGATCCAGCTCCGCTGGGACGACGACCGCCAGTACGTCCTCGTGCTCCGGGGATGGATGCCCATCCGTGTGACCTGGCACCGGATGGTGCCGAACCCTACGCGGTGACCACCACGCCCCGGCGACCATGAGCCGACCGCAGCGGTCGCGCCGACCTTGCGTTGATAATCCGGTGCGGCCAGGTCGGATTATCAACGCAAGTTCGGGTCGTTCAGCGGGAGCGGACGACGACGGTGCCGCCGGCCTGGTCGTGGATGCCCCGGCGCAGCTCGCTGGGCACGGCCATGAGCAGCACGAAGAGGTAGAGCCCGATGCCGAGCGCGCCGGGCAGCGACAGCGCCGATGCCGGCACCAGCGAGCGCAGGGCGGACTGCGCTCGATCGGGCGTGGTGCCGTCGACCAGTCGGGCGACCCGCACGCCGAGCAGCATCTTGCCGGGTGTCTGGCCCCGCCACGCGACGAACGCGGTCTCGTAGACGACCGCGATGGCGATGCCCACGAACACGGGCCACCGGGGCAACGCGGCGGTGCCCGAGCCGTCCCGGAGCGCCAGCGTCATCAGGATGGCCAGCACCGGGACGAGGGGGACCAGGGCATCGATGCCACGCGCCGTGCCCCGCTGGGTGAACGACGCCAGGGAGTTGACCCCGCTGGCCGGGAAGTCCGTGGCCTCGTGCGGTCGGGGCGCCTCCTCGGGGACCATCGTCACTCGGCCGCGTCAGCCAACGCCTCGGCCAGGGCGGGGTGCACCAGCAGGCTCTCGACGATGTCGGTGACCCGCAGGCCGGACGTGACCGCGAGGGCGATCACCGAGATGAGCTCGGCCGCGTTCCGCCCGACGATCGAACCGCCGAGGACCACGCCGGTGGCCGGGTCGCTGATGATCTTGACGAACCCCCGCGGGTCGTTCTCGATGAGCGCCTTGGCGTTGGCCGAGAACGGCACCTTCGTCACGCGGATCTTGCGGCCGGACGCGAAGGCGTCGGCCTCGGCCAGCCCCACGTCGGCGATCTCGGGGACGGTGAAGATGGCCGATGCGGCCTTCTCGTAGTCGAGGTGCTTGTGGGGACCGGCGTGCAGGCCCATCGCGTGCTCGGCGATCTTGCGCCCCTGCATCGCCGCGACCGACGAAAGTGGCAGTTTGCCTGACAGATCACCGGCGGCGTAGATGTGAGGCACCGACGACTGGCAGTTGTGGTTGACCACGACGTAGCCGTTGTCGGACTCGACCCCGGCCTCGTCGAGCCCCAGCCGCTCGGAGTTGGGGATGGACCCGATCGCCAGCAACGCGTGCGAGCCGGTTGCCACCCGACCGTCGTCGCAGCGCACCGTGACCTGCTCGTCGACGTCGATGCCGACCGCCCGGGCCCCCTTGTAGAGCCGGACCCCGCGGCGGATGAAGTCGTCCTCGAGCGCGGCCGCGACCTCGGGATCCTTCTGCGGGAGCACCTGCTGGCGGCTCACGATGAGCGTGACCTGGCAGCCGAACGACGAGAACATGTGCACGAACTCGACGCCGGTGACGCCCGAGCCCACGACGATCAGGTGGTCAGGCAGCTCGGGCGGCGGGTAGGCGTCGCGGGTGGTGAGCACCCGGTTCGCGTCGACCGGGGCCCAGTCGGGGATGCGGGGCCGGCTGCCGGTGCTGAGCAGCACGACGTCGGCATCGAGCTCGACGAGCCCGTCGGCCGTCTCGACCACGACCTCGTGCGGTCCCTTCATGCGACCGGTGCCCTGGAGCATGGTGACGCCCTGGCTCTCGAGCAGCCCGCACACCGACGAACGCAGCTTCTCCTCGATCGCCCCGATGCGGCTGCGCATCACGTCGAAGTCGAGCGAGGCCGACACGTTGGTGATGCCCATGCCCTGCGAGGCGTTGATCTGCGACAGCGCGCCACCGGTGGCGATCATCGCCTTGGACGGGATGCAGTCCCAGAGGTGGGCCGCGCCGCCGACGATGTCGCGCTCGACGAGGGTGACCTCGGCTCCGAGCCTGGCGGCATAGGTGGCCGCCTGGTTGCCGGCAGGGCCGCCTCCGATGATCACGAACCGTTTCGCCATCTCCCGAGAGTACCGGCCGCCATCGAGTCACCGAATCACGTGGCTCGATCGGGCCGGCCCGGTCAGGTGGTGCGGACGAGGCGCACCAGGCGACTGTCCGGCGTGAACAGGCGTCGGGTCAGCCCGACGCCGACGACGGTCACGCTGCACGCCACCGATCCGAGGATGAGGTACATGATGGCGAGCTGCACCTGCACGGCGTCCACCGGGCTCACGCCGGCGAGGAGCAGACCGGTCATGGCGCCGGGCAGGAACACGAGGCCCACCGCCTTGGTCGACTCGATCTGCGGGATCATCGCCGTGCGCATCGCCTCGCGGAGGTAGGGCCGGGAGGCGTCCTGCCACGACAGGCCGAGGGCGAGCCGGGCCTCGACCTCGAGCCGCTTGTCCCGGAGCTCACCGGTCACCCGTCGAGCCGCCACCACGACCGAGGTCATGGAGTTGCCGATCATCATCCCCGCCAGGGGGATCACCGTGCGGGCCTCGATCGGGAAGATGTGGAACCCGAAGATGACCCCGAGGCTCACCGCGCCGACGACGGCGGTGGCCACCACGGCCAATGGGAGGATCCCGGGCACCTCGGGGGCCCGGTTGCGCACGGTGAAGCCGGCGACGAGCACCATCGCCACGACCCACAGCCACGACCACACGATCGACGCCTCCGGCCGCAGCACCAGCACCAGCGCCCACCCGGTGACGAGCAGCTGGGCCGCAGCCCGCGCGCACGACCAGAGCATCGAGCGCTCGAGTCCCAGTTGCATGCGCCACGACACGACGAGGGCCACCAGCACCAGCACCAGCGATGCCGCCAGCCCGTACCAGCCGATGCTCGACGAGGACTCGGCGGAGAAGATGATCGTCACGTTCGTGCTCATCTCGGTTCGGCAGTCGATCTTCATGTCGGTGCTCCGGTCGGAGGCGGGTCAGGGGTCGGGTCGGGTCGATCGGCGAGGAACGCCGCCGCGGCTCCGTCGTCGGCGATGCGGCCGTCGAGGATCACCACGGCCTGGTCGCAGAGGCGCTCCGCCTGGTCGAGGTCGTGAGTGACCCACAGCAGGGTCAGCCCCTCACCCGCCAGCGCGGCGGCCAGGTGCTCGATGGTTCGGCGAGCCTCGGGGTCGAGCGCGGAGGTCGCCTCGTCCATCAGCAGCACCTCCGGGCCGGTGAGCAGGGCCCGGGCGATGCACGCTCGCTGGGCCTCGCCCCCGGAGAGGTCGTCGCCGGTGCGGTCGAGGAACCCCCGGTCGAGCGACACGCGGTCGAGCACCGCGCCGAGCTCCTCGTCGGACGAGGCGGGCGACGCGACGTGCAGGTTGTCCCGCACGGTGCCGGCGAAGAGCGTCGGGCGCTGGAACACCATCCCGACGCGACGCCGGTGGTCGAGCGGGTCGAGCGACGCGATGTCACGTCCGCGGTAGCGCACGACGCCCGACGTCGGCGCCTCCAGCCGGTTGCAGAGCCGCAGCAACGTCGACTTGCCCGATCCCGACGGCCCGGCGATGACCGTGACGCCCCCGGTCGGGATCGTGAGGTCCACGTGGTCGAGGATCCGGGCCCCGTCGACCTCGAGCGAGACGTCCTCGAAGGAGAAGCAGATCGACGGGTCGGCCACCTCGGCAGCTTGCCAGCTCGGGACCGCCCCGATGGCGGCTCCCCCTCGGGTCCGCCCGGATGGGCCACCATGTCCGCGTGGCTCCGCCAGCAACCCCCACGACACCTGGATCGACGACACCCGGGTCGACGACACCCGGGCCGACGACACCTGGATCGACGACACCGGGATCGGCGACACCTGGATCGACGACGTCGACGGCGCCGGAACCGACGCCAACCGCGTGGGCCCGTTCGATCGGATCGGGTGTGGTGTTCGTGGTGCTGGCCGTCGCCGCGCAGCTGCGGCGCCAGCCAGGGGTGGCGTCGTGGAACAGCATCTGGGCCGAGGACGGGACCGTCTTCACGCACCAGGCCCTGACCGAGCCGGCCGTCCGGACGCTGCTGCGCAGCTACGCGGGCTACACGCAGTTCATGACGCACGTCCTCGCCCTCGGCACCCGCCTCCTGCCCCCTCGGGCGTTCGCCGCCTACCTCGCGACCAGTGCCGCCGTCGTCGCCGCCCTGCTCGGCCTGGTGGTGGTCCGCTCGGCCCGCTCGTGGGTGACGTCTCCGGTGCTCCGGTGGTCGTTGGGCGTGATGGCGGTGCTCGCCCCGGTCACCTTCTCGGAGCTGAACGCGGCCATCACCAACATCGGCTGGCCGTTCCTCTTCGCCGGCTTCTGGGCCATCGCCTCGCTCGAGCAGGGCCGCTTCGACACGCCGGTGCGAGCGGCCACGGTGCTGATCGGCGCCCTCTCCACCGTGACCCAGGTGGTGCTGCTGCCGTGGGCGATCGTCGTGGCGGTCCACCGCCGCCGCCGCTCGGACCTCATCGTGCTCGGCTCGCTGGTCGTCGGCCTGGCCATCCAGGGCGTGGCGACCCTGGCTGCCGATCACCAGAGCTCCGAGTACACCCGCAGCGTCAGGCTCCTGGCGAAGCTGCTCCTTCTCCGCGTGTTCGGGTCGCTCGTCGCCGGCGAGAGGTGGATCGCTCACCTGTCGAACACGGCCGCCATCGAGGTCGGCGTGGCGTCGCTGGCCGTGGTGGCCGTCATGGTGATCCTGGCCCGACCCGGGCGGCTGGACCCCGAGAGACGCATACTCGTCGCGGCGGCCGCGGTCACCGGGATCGGCTCCTACGTCTTCACCGTCTGGTACCGGGGCACGTCGTTCATCGATCTCCGGGTGCCCGAGGGGTCGGCCCTGGGCGGTGGCCGGTACGGCTACCTCCCGGTGCTGCTGCTGTTCAGCGCCCTCGTGGTGATGGTCGACTCGTCCGGTCGCGACTGGCTGCGTGTCGTGCTGCTGGCCCAGACCGCCTTCGTGATCGTCACGTCGCTCACCCTCGCCTCGCCCCGGTCGTCGGGGCCCTCGTGGGCCGAGTCGGTGCGCTCCGGGCAGGCCGCGTGCCAGGCCGACCCCGGCCTCGCCGCCGTACGGCTGCCCATCTCGCCCAAGCCCACCTGGTTCGTGGAGATCACCTGCGACCGCCTCCGCTGATTTTCAGGCTGGAGGCGACCACCTCGTAGGCTGCGGAGCGTGAGCGAAGACCAGGCTGGACCGGAAGACCAGGCAGGACCGGAAGACCAGGCAGCACCGACCATCGCGGACTGGAAGGCCCTGGCCTCCAAGGAGCTCAAGGGCGCCGACGCCGACAGCCTCGTGTGGTCGACACCCGAGGGCATCGACGTGAAGCCGCTGTACACGGCCGACGACCTGGCCGGCGTGCCCGACGAGCAGCGAGCGAACCTTCCCGGCTTCGCCCCGTTCGTCCGTGGGGTCCGCGGGTCGATGTACGCCAACCGCCCGTGGACCATCCGCCAGTACGCCGGCTTCTCCACCGCCGAGGAGTCCAACGCCTTCTACCGTCGCAACCTGGCCGCCGGCCAGATGGGCCTGTCGGTCGCCTTCGATCTGGCGACCCACCGCGGCTACGACAGCGACCACCCCCGCGTCGTCGGCGACGTCGGCAAGGCCGGCGTGGCCATCGACTCGGTCGAGGACATGAAGATCCTGTTCGACGGCATCCCCCTCGACAAGATGTCGGTCTCGATGACCATGAACGGCGCGGTCATCCCCGTGCTCGCCATGTTCGTGGTGGCCGGCGAGGAGCAGGGCGTCGACAAGGCCCAGCTCAGCGGCACCATCCAGAACGACATCCTCAAAGAGTTCATGGTGCGCAACACCTACATCTACCCGCCGGCCCCGAGCATGCGCATCGTCGCCGACATCATCGAGTTCACCGCCCGCAACATGCCCCGCTACAACTCGATCTCGATCTCCGGCTACCACATGCAGGAGGCGGGAGCGACGGCCGAGCAGGAGCTGGCCTTCACCATCGCCGACGGGCTCGAGTACGTGCGCTCGGCCCTCGACAAGGGGCTCGACGTCGACGAGTTCGCCGGCCGGCTCAGCTTCTTCTTCGCCATCGGCATGAACTTCTTCATGGAGATCGCCAAGCTGCGCGCCGCCCGCCTGCTGTGGCACCGGGTCATGTCGCAGTTCGACCCGAAGAAGCCGCAGTCGCTCATGCTGCGCACGCACTGCCAGACCTCGGGCGTCTCGCTCACCGAGCAGGACCCCTACAACAACGTCGTGCGCACCGCGGTCGAGGCCATGGCCGCCGTGCTCGGCGGCACCCAGAGCCTGCACACCAACGCCTTCGACGAGGCGCTCGGCCTGCCCACCGACACCAGCGCCCGCATCGCCCGCAACACGCAGCTGATCCTCGCCGAGGAGACCGGCATCACCCACGTGGTCGACCCGCTCGGCGGCAGCTACTACATCGAGGCCCTCACCGACGACCTGGCCACCAAGGCGTGGGAGCTCATCGAGGAGGTCGAGGCGCTCGGCGGCATGACCAAGGCGGTCGAGTCGGGCATGCCCAAGCTGCGCATCGAGGAGTCGGCGGCCCGCCGCCAGGCCCGGGTCGACCGTGGCGACGACGTCGTGGTCGGCGTCAACAAGTACGTGCCCGACGACGTCGAGATGGTCGACGTGCTCAGCATCGACAACACCAAGGTGCGCGAGGGCCAGATCGCCAAGCTCGAGAAGGTGCGGGCCAACCGGGACGACGAGGCCTGCAAGGCGGCGCTGGCCGCCCTCACCGAAGGCGCCCGGGGCGACGGCAACCTGCTGGCCCTGGCCATCGAGGCGGCCCGGGCCCGGGCCACCGTCGGCGAGATCAGCGACGCCATGGAGGACGTGTTCGGGCGGCACCGGGCCGAGACCCGTACGCTCACGGGCGTGTACGGCGCGGCCTATCAGGGCGACGAGGGGTTCGAGGCCATCCAGTCCGACATCGAGGCCTTCGCCGGGTCCCAGGGCCGGCGCCCGCGCATGCTCGTCGTGAAGATGGGCCAGGACGGCCACGATCGCGGGGCCAAGGTGATCGCCACCGCCTTCGCCGACCTCGGCTTCGACGTCGACGTCGGACCGCTGTTCCAGACCCCCGCCGAGGCGGCCCGCGACGCGGTCGAGAACGACGTGCACGTGGTCGGCGTCTCGAGCCAGGCCGCCGGCCACCTCACGCTCGTGCCCCAGCTGATCGACGAGCTGAAGGCCGCGGGGGCCGGCGACGTGCTCGTCGTGGTGGGCGGGGTCATCCCGCCGCAGGACTACGACGCGCTCTACGCCGCCGGCGCGGCCGCCATCTTCGGGCCCGGCACCAACATCCCCGAAGCCGCCCGTCAGGTGCTGTCGCTCGTGCTCGACCGTCGCGGCGCGGCCTGACCGGCCCCGACCACGCAACCGACCGACGGATCGACGGGCCCGACGCGGTGGCTGACACGTCCGACGAGCTGATCGCCGGCATCCGGGCCGGCGATCGCCGATCGCTGGCCCGGGCCATCACGCTGGTCGAGTCCACCCGCGCCGACCACCGCGCCGAGGCCACCTCCGTGCTCGACGCCGTCCTGCCCGAAGCCGGCCGGGCCGTCCGCATCGGCATCAGCGGGGCCCCCGGCGTCGGCAAGTCGACCTTCATCGAGGCGTTCGGCCTGCACCTCGTCGGGCTCGGGCACCGGGTGGCGGTGCTGGCCGTCGACCCGTCGAGCTCTCGCACGGGCGGGTCGATCCTCGGCGACAAGACCCGCATGAGCGAGCTCTCCCGCCATCCCGACGCCTTCATCCGCCCCTCCCCCGGCGGCGCCCACCTCGGCGGCGTGGCCCGCCGCACCCGCGAGGCGATGCTGCTGTGCGAGGCGTTCGGCTTCGACGTCGTCATCGTCGAGACCATCGGCGTGGGCCAGTCCGAGGTGGCGGTGGCCGACATGGTCGACCTGTTCCTGCTGCTGGTGGCCCCGGGCGGCGGCGACGAGCTGCAGGGCATCAAGCGGGGGATCATGGAGCTGGCCGACCTCGTGGTGGTGAACAAGGCCGACGGCGACCTCGCGGCCGCGGCCGGACGCACGGTGGCCGACTACGCCAACGCCCTGCACCTCGTGCGGCCCCGCTGGTCGGCGTGGACGGCGACGGCCACCAAGTGCTCGGCGCTCGAGCAGACCGGCATCGGCGAGGTCTGGGAGGCCGTCGAGGCCTTCGGCGCCGCCGTCGCCGACTCGGGCGAGGCCGACGAGCACCGCTCGCGCCAGGCCATCGCCTGGATGTGGTCCGAGGTGCAGGACACCCTCGTCGACCGCCTCCGCGCCGACCCCGCGGTCGTCGCCCGGGTGGCGGGCCTCGAGGCCGACGTCGCCTCCGGCAAGGTGAGCCCCACCACCGCGGCCCAACAGCTCCTCGACGCCTTCACCGGCTGACGCGCCCGCTGACCAGACCCGGTCAGGACTTCAGCAGGCGGGTGGCGCGGTTGCGGATCTTGGTGAGGAGCAGCATCGGGCCGCCCTCGCGCAGGTAGCGCACGACCAGGGCGATGTCGGCCCGAAGGCCCCGCGGCGCGGGCGTGAGCTCGGTGGGGTGCGGCCCGGCGTCGTCGCCGATCAGGCCTTCCATCAGGTCGGGAGCCCGGCGAGGTGCCCGGCAGAACTCGACCAGCGGCCGCAACGTGCGGGCCCACACCAGGTCGGGCACGACCTCGCGGATGTTCTCCCGGCAGGCCTCGGCCCGGGCCTTGTCGTCGAGCAGGGTGAACAGCGCGTCGGCCAGGGCCGCCGAGTCGCTGCGGCGGCACGGTGAGGCCGAGTCCCTTGCGCTCGATCAGGTCGGCCAGCGAGTCGCCGTCGGTGGTCACGGTCGGCAGGGTGGCCCAGAGGTAGTCGAGCACCCGGGTGCGGAACGAGTAGTCGGTCTCGACGTGGTGGAAGTGCGTGGTGACGGCGATGTCCGCATCGAGCAGGAAGTTCTGCCGGTGGTCGTAGGGCACCCACTCCTCGTTGAAGAAGACGTGCACGCCGGTGAGCCCGAGGTCGTCGGAGAGGCGCCGGGCCTCGACGGCCATGCGCATCTCGGGGATGTCCGGGTTGGGATGGCGCATGCCGAGGAACACGAGGCGCACATCGGGTCGGCGCTCACGCAGCTGGTCGACCGCCCGGATGAGCGTGAGCGGGTCGAACCAGTTGTAGACGCCGCCGCCCCACAGGATCACCGCGTCGTCGGCCCCGATGCCCGGGATCACGCCGCGGATGCCGGGACCGGTGCGCTCCGGTGGATGGTCGGAGATGCCGAACGGGACGATGTCGATGAGGGCGTCGAGTCCGGGGTCGGCGTCGTAGGTGGCCGGGTTCACCCGACCGAGCGACGCCAGGTGGCCGAGCCAGAGGTCGCGCTGCTTGGTGCTGGCGCACAGGAAGTAGTCGCCCCGCAGCAGCTGCTCGTTCAGCACCGCGGTGGCGTCGCGGACCGCCCGGCGACGGATGCGCTCGCCGTCGTCGCGGGCCTGCTCGAGCTGCTCGAGGTGCAACGGGTCGTAGATGTCGGCCACGAACACCTTGTCGGACCGCTGGAAGCTCTCGAGCCCGGCCATGACCCAGCCCTGGAACACGAAGACGTCGCACCAGTCGACCAGGTCGTTCACGTCGGCGTGGCGCACGACCTCGACCGAGAACGTGGGGTCGGTCAGCTCGGCCTTCGTCAGGCTCACCAACCGCACCTCGTGGTCGAGGGCCAGCTCGTCGGCCACCCGCCACGCCCGGATCGCCGGCCCGGCCATCTTGGCGGTGATGCTGTCGGCGGTGGCCACCACCACCCGCAGCCGTCCCTCGAACCGCTGCAACGATGGATGCCGCTCGAGCGCGGCCTGCTGGGCCGCCACGAACGACGGCACGTCCGTGTCCGGACGCAGCCGGGTGGCGGTCGGCGACGAGGCCGGGGCGGGGCCGGCCAGCACCCCCAGCACCTCGGCATCGGGTCGGATGCGGTCGGCCTGTCGATCGACCCGCTCCTTCTCGAGCTCGGGCAGCAGGGCCGTGAACGCCCGGACGCCGGCGTCGGGATCGGGACCGCCCGCGGCGGCGAGCCGGGCCGGGCTGAGCTCGAGCGCCGCGGGCAGCGCGGCGGCCAGGCTGACGTCGTCGAGGTTGCGGTAGAGCGTGGCCAGCGCGTCGACCTCGGCCCGCCGGGCGGCCGATGCGCTCGACGATGGGTCCGTCGATGGGTCGGTCGTGGGGACGGTCAGGGCCGGGATCACCAGCACCTCGCGCCCGGCGAGCCAGAAGCGCCACGCCAGGTCGATGCCCACGAAGGGCTGGTCGAGCCGCGGGTCGAACGAGCCGATGGCGTCGAGCTCGGCCCGACGGGCGATCCAGGCCTGGCCGGGGACCACCGTGCGCCGACCGGCCTCGACCGCGGGATCGACGACGGGCCGGTCGTCGGTGGAGGGATCGGTGACCGATCCGGTGGGCTCGCCGGGCCGAGCCGATGGGAAGGCCGGCGGGAAGGGATGCCCGGTGAAGGAGATGCCGGGCGGCACGAGGACCGGATCACCGGTGAGGCGATCGACGGGGGTGGCGCACACCAGGGCGGCGCCGTGCTCGAGCTCGAGCGCGGCGAGGGCCGCCTCGACGAACCCCGGCTCGGGCAGCACCCCGGCCCGCAGGTAGACGATGCGGTCGGCGCGAACGGCGGCCAGGCCCCGCGACAGCGCGTCGCCGTGGGTGGCCCCGGGCAGGTCGATGACGAGATGGCCACCCCTCGGCGTCGAGGTCGATGCCGTTCCGGAGGTCGACACGACGATCACCTGCAGGGGCGCGCCCTCGATGACCACACCCGCGAGGGCGGCGACGGTGGCGTCGGCCCCGGTCGGGTCACCGGTGGCGTCGACGAGCGCGGCGACCGCCGGGCGGCGGGCTCTACTCGTCATGGGTCCAGTGGCCGCCGAGCGACATCACGCCGCCGAAGGTCTCGTGGGGCGTGCCGGCGTCGACGTCGAAGCGAACGGCTCGCTGGCGGAAGTCGAAGGGGTGCACGATGGCGTAGTCGTAGAGCGAGGCCGAGATGTCGTAGGTGCCGGGCAGCAGCATCAGCCGGTCGATGGTGAGGTCGACCACGCCGTCGCCGTCGATCTTGTCGGGCACCATGCCGGCCTCCCGGGTGTTGGGTCCGGTGACGAGGATGCCCTCGAGGTTGTAGATCGCCAGCCCGAACACCGGCCGCTCGATCGCCTGCTCGGCGTGGTAGCGCACCCGGATGGTGACGGACTCGCCGGTGTGCAGGCGGTGGGCCGGCCGGCCGTCGGCGTCGAGCAGCTCGATCTCGGTGATGCGGGCCTCACCGGATCCCCAACGGGCGCCGTGGCCGTCGGAGGTCCCCTCGGTCTGGCGGTCGGTCTGCACTTCGGCGAGGTAGCGGTCGATCACCACCCCCGACGGGCCGACCTCGCGGATCTTGCCGTGCTCGAGCCAGGCCAGCTCGTCGCAGATCGTGCGCATCAGGCCGAGGCCGTGGGACACGACCACGATCGTCTTGTTCTGCGACCGCAGCTCGGCGAACTTCTCGTTGCACTTCCGCTGGAACTCCTCGTCGCCCACCGCCAGCACCTCGTCGACCAGCAGCACGTCGGGGTCGACGTTGATGGCCACCGAGAACCCGAGCCGCACGTACATGCCCGACGAGTAGTTCTTCACCGGTGTGTCGATGAACTTCTCGAGCCCGGCGAACTCGACGATCTCGTCGTACTTGCGGTCGATGTCCTTGGACCCGAGGCCGAGGATGGCCCCGTTCAGGTAGACGTTCTCCTTGCCCGACAGCTCGGGGTGGAACCCGGCCCCCAGCTCGAGCAGCGCCGAGATCTTGCCGTTCACGTCGATCGTCCCCGACTCGGGACGCAGGATGCGCGCCATGCACTTGAGCAGCGTGCTCTTGCCCGAGCCGTTCTCGCCGATCAGCCCGAACGTCGTGCCGGCCGGCACCTCGAGCGACACGTCGTCGAGCGCCTGGAACTCCTCGTAGCGGGCCCGCCCCCGGCGCATGACCGCGGCCTTCAGGCTCTGGTTGCGATCGTGGTAGAGCCGGAACATCTTGCTCACGTGCTCGACCGACACCGCGATGCCGCCGAGCGGAGCGCTGCGCCCGGGTGGGAGCGACGACATCACAGCTCCTCGGCCAGGCGCGGCTCGAACTTCCGGAAGACGGCCATGCCGACCACCAGGATGCCGATCGACCAGGCGATGACGTAGAGGACCTGCTTCCAGTCCGGGAACTGCAGGTTGTAGAGCAGGTCGCGGAAGACGCCGACGAACCCGACCATGGGGTTGGCCGAGTAGGCGATCTTCATCCACTCCGGGAGGTTGGCGTCCTGCACCTTGCTGATCGGGTAGATGATCGGCGTGGCGTAGAACCAGAGCTGCAGCCCGATGCCCACGAGGTACTGCAGGTCGCGGAAGTAGACGTTGAGCACCGAGAGGATGAGCCCGACGCCGGTGACGAACACCGCGAGCAGCACCATTGCGAGGAGCGCCGGGGATCAACCACGGCAGCACCATGTTGCCGAGGATCAGCAGGAACACACTGAGCAGCGCCGATCTCGATGACGAAGCTCCAGCCCAGCGCGAGCATGGTGGAGACCACCAGGATCTGGCGCGGGAAGTACACCTTCTTGATCAGCCCGGCGTTGCCGAGCAGGGCCATCATCGATCCGTTCATGCGTGTTCGACAGGAAGTTCCACGGCAGCAGCCCGCACAGCAGGAAGGCCGGGTAGTTCGTCAGCCCGTTCGGGCTGGTCTCGGGTCGGCACCTTGAGCAGGCGACCGAACACGATCGAGAAGATGATCATGGTGGCCAGCGGGTTGAGCAGCGACCACGACCAGCCGAGCACCGACCGCTTGTACTTGCCCCGCAGCTCTCGCAGGGTGAGGTTGACCAGCAGGTCCCGCGACTGGGACAGGTCAGCCAGGGCGTTCATGAACGGGGGTGCCTCCAGCGGGGCGGATGTGAGCGACGGAACGTAGGGCAGCGACGAGCCCCGGCGGAGCGGCCCGACATCATGAGGGGATCACGAGGCCCAGACCACATGAAGCCCGGGCATCACTGGCGCCGGGTAGCGTGATGCGCCGCATGCGCATCCTGACCGTCTCGGCCCACTACCCCCCGAACTTCGTGTCCGGGGGCACGCTGCAGCCCCAGCGCATCAGCCAGGGACTGCGGGCCCGGGGCCACGACGTCAGCGTCTATGCCGGGTGGATCGGCGATCGTCCGCCGCTCGAGTCGTGGGAGGACACCGACGAGACCGGCATGCCGGTGCGCTGGGTGGTGTCGTCGCCGTGGATCGGGTGGTCCGACGAGCGCAACTGGATGAATCCTGCGGTCACCGAGCACTTCCGGGCCCATGTCGATGCCCTTCGGCCCGACATCGTGCACGTGCACGCCCTGCAGTCGCTCGGGGCCGGGGTGCTGCCGGCGGCCCGCTCGGCCGGGGCCCGGGTCGTGGTGACCATGCACGACTTCTGGTGGCTGTGCTCGCGGCAGTTCCTGGTCGACCGCGACCAACGCCCGTGCTCGCTGGTGGTCGAGGCCGGTGTCTGCGCCTGCGAGGTCGACGTGGCGTGGCGGCGCGACCGGGCCGCGGCCCTGGCCACGCTGCTGGGATCGGCCGATCTGGTGCTGGCCCCGTCGGCCTCGGCGGCGCGGGTGCTGGCCGCCAACGGGGTGGCCGCCCACCGCCTCGAGGTCGACGAGAACGGCCTGCCCGACTCGGTGCTCGCCGACTCGTCCGAGGCACCGCTCGGCGGAGCCACCCAGGGTCGTCGCGGGGTCCGCTGCGGGTGCTCTACACGGGTGGACCGAACGTGATGAAGGGCGTCGACGTGCTGCTCGACGCCCTGGCCGCGCTCCCCGGCGACACCGCCGGTCGGGCGGGGCTGCGGGTCAGCGGGTACGGCATCGAGGAGTACCTCGAGAAGTCCGGGCGCTCGATCGACGGCCTGCCGATCGACGTCCGCGAGCCCTTCCCGCCCGATCAGCTCGCCGCCGTGCTGGCCGACCACGACGTGCTGGTGCTGCCGTCGGTCATGCGCGAGACGCACTCGTTGATCACCCGCGAGGCGCTGGCCGCCGGGCCTGCCGGTGGTGTGCACCGACACCCTCGGGCCCGAGGAGGTCGTGCGCCACGGCGTCAACGGGCTGGTGGTGCCGGCCGCCGATGCCGGCGCGCTGGCCTCGGCCCTCGATCACGTGGCCCGCTCCCCGAGCTGCTGGCCGAGCTCCGCGACGGCGCCGCCGAGCCGTTCGCCGGTGCGCACCGATCGACGACCAGGTCGCCGGGCTCGAGCAACGCTTCCAGCACCTGCTCGACCGCGGGCCAGGCCAGGCGGTGGAGCTGCGACCAGGAGCGCGGGGACACGACCGCGGGACGGGTGCACGACGTGCTGTTCGTGTGCGGCATCGAGGGCGCGCCGCTGCGCTACCGGGCCCGGCTCCCGGCCGAAGCGCTGGCGCTGCAGGGCGTGCGCTCCGAGGTGCGCCACTACCGCGATCCCGAGCTGCTGGCGCTGGCGTCGAAGGCCGACGTCGCCGTCTTCTACCGGGTGCCGGCCACCATCCAGGTGCTCGAGCTCATCGATGCCCTGCACGGGGCCGGCGTCGCCTGCGCCTTCGACGTCGACGACCTCATCTTCGACCCCGGCATCCGCGACGAGATCCCGGCCCTGCGCCTGCTCGCCCCGGACGAGGCCACGCTGTGGCTGCAGGGCATCGAGCGCTACCGCACCACGCTCGAGGCCTGCGACGCCTACATCGGCAGCACCCCGATGCTCGTCGAGCGGGCCGCCGAGCTCACCGGCCTGCCGGCGCACCGGTTCGACAACGGGGTCGGGCTGGCGCTGGCCCGGGCGGCTGACCGCGAGGTGCGCCGTCCCCGCTCGCCCGGACCGCTGCGCATCGGCTACCTCAGCGGCACGACCACCCACGACGAGGACTGGTTCTTCGTCGAGCCCGCGGTCGTCGAGGTGCTCGACCGGCACCCCGACGTCGAGCTGTGGCTCGGCGGCCACCTCCCCGACAGCCCTGCGCTCGATCGGTTCGGCACGCGGGTCGTGCGCCTGCCGTTCACGCCGTGGCTCGAGCTGCCGGCCGTGCTGCGCGACCTCGACGTCAACCTCTCCCCGCTCGCGCCCGGGAGCCGGTTCAACGAGGCCAAGAGCGCGATCAAGTGGCTCGAGGCGGCGCTGACCGCCACCCCCACCGTCGCCAGCCCCACCGGGCCGTTCCGCGACGCCATGGCCGAACAGGCGGGGACCGACCCCGCCAGCGGCTACCTCGCCGACGACCACGAGGCCTGGGTCGCCGCCATCGACGAGCTGCTCGGCGACGAGGCCACCCGCGCCCGGATCGGCGCCGTGGCCCGCCGCCGCGCCCTGCTCGAATGGGCCCCCGCCCTCCAGGGCCAGCGCTACGCCGCCATCCTCGACGACATCGCGGCCCGCGGTCCCACCGCGCCGGGCAGGCCGCTCGTCGACCTGGACGCCGGTCGCCCTCGACGAGCCCCCGCTGCCCGTCGTGCTCGAGCCCTATCCCACGACCGGCCCCACCACTGATCCCTTCACCGGCCCCCTCACCAGCCTCACCGCCCCTTCACCGAGGGATCCGGCGGAGCCGACGCCGGCACCCGGCCGATCCCGATGATCGCTCCCGACGACGCCCCGACCCGGCTCGTGCGGCTCGTCGCCCGGGCCGAGTCGCTGGCCCGTCGAGGCATGGCGTCCGTGCGCACCGACGGCGCCCGGGCCACCGGTGCCAAGGCCGCGACCAAGGTCCGCAACCGCCTCAGCCGATCCGAGACGGACGCCCACCGCACGTAGCGTCCCTGGGGGCGACTCCTCAGGGACGGCGGCCCGCCACACGGGGCCAGGTCGTGACGGCGCGGGCGGCCCGCTGCGGGTCGCTACCGTCGATGCATGGCTGAACCCACCCCGGAGCGACCCACCATCGAGCCAGGCGAGGTCGAGCCGGGCGAGGTCGAGCCGGGCGAGGTCGAGCTGGGCGAGGTCGAGTCGGGCGAGGTCGAGTCGGCTCTGCTGGCGTTCGAGGCCGCGAGCCTGGAGACGGACGCCGCCGCGGCGGGCGGCGACGAGTGGGCGCAGGAGGAGTGGCTCGCCGACATCGACCCGGCCACCAGCGGCCTCGAGATCGGGCCGCTCTACACGCCCCGGTTCCCGAGGTCGCGCTACCAGGTTCGCTACGTCGACCATGCCTCGACCGAGGACCTGCGGGAGAAGTACGCCTCCGACGCGTTCATGGCCCAGCACCTCGACGAGATCGTCGACGTCGACTTCGTGTGGAGCGGAAGCGCTCCCCTGCTCGACGTCGTCGGCGGTGCCGCCCCGTTCGACTGGGTCTTCGCCTCGCACGTCATCGAGCACGCGCCCGACATGATCGGCTGGCTCCGTCAGGTGGGGTCGGTGCTGGCCGACGGTGGTCGCCTGTGTCTTGCCATCCCCGACAAGCGGCTCTGCTTCGACGTGAACCGCGACCTGACCACGATGGCCGATCTCGTCGATGCGCACCTGCGCGGCCTGTCCGCTCCCGGGTTCCGGCAGATCTACGACTTCCACAGCCGCATCATCGAGGTCGACGCCGCCGCCCTCTGGGCCGGCACGGCCGACTACCGGGGCACCTGGCGGACGGACCTCGACCCCGACGAGTGGGCCTACGAGCTCTGCCTCAAGGCCCAGCAGACCGGCGAGTACGTCGACGGGCACTGCCAGGTGTTCACGCCGACCTCGTTCGTCGACGTCTACGCCCGCCTGGTGGCCCTCGGGTTGATCGACTACCGGATCGCCGCCTTCCACCCCTCGGTGTGGGGCACCATCGAGTTCCGCGTGGTGTTCGAGAAGCTGCCGCCCTCGATGAGCACCGACGAGCGTCGGGCCGCCCAGCTCGCGTCGATCCCGACGTTCGACGACCCGGTGCCACCGGGTCCGGCCGGGTCGAGCGGGTCGAGCGGGTCGGTCGGGCCGGTCGGGTCGGTCGGGTCGGCCCGTTCCGAAGCGGGCGACCTCGGCACCGACGACGTCGAGGTCATGGCGGTCAGCACCCGCGAGCGGTCGCTGATCCTGTCGAAGCGCCGAGCGATCGAGAAGGCCCGCGCCCTGGCCGGCCGCGTGCGGCGCCGCGGCTCGAGCTGACCGCTCGGGAGGGCAGCTCGGGAGCACAGCTCGGGCGCACACGGGAACATCAGCTCGCCCACTGCTCCGGCTCGCCGTCCGCATCACCCTCATCACCCTCGTCGCCCACGTCGCCCACGTCGCCCACGTCACCCGGCTCGCCCGTGTCACCCCGGTCGTCGAGCCAGGCCAGGCCGCCGACGATGATGTCGAGGTCGAGCCGGGTGCCCTCCTCGCCGGGCTGCAGCGCGTCGTCGGCGACCTCCGCCGAGGGCGGGGCGTCGTCGCCATCGACGTCGAGGGAGATCACCTCGGTACCGTCGGTGCGCCAGACCCGCACCTCGTCGGTGTCGGGATCGAGCGTGAGCGGCCGATCGTCGGAGTGGACGAGGCGATGGTGGAACCGGCACAACAGCACCAGGTTGTGCAGATCGGTCGGTCCGCCGAGCTCCCAGTACCAGATGTGGTGGACGTCGACATGGGTGCTGTGGCAACCGGGATATCGACAGTGGCCGCCGTCTCGGAGGAGCAGCGCCAACCGCTGGGCCGCGGTGGCATCACGCGAGGTGCGGCCGACCGACAGGGGTCGGCCCCGATGATCGACCAGGATCGTGGTCAGCGGTGCCGACGCTCCCAGCTCCCGAGCCATCTGAGGGGTCAACCGTTGGCCGTTGAGCGTGCAGCGGCCCGACCCGTCGATACCCAGCTCGCCCTGGCGGGTGAGCACCCCGGCGTCGACCACCGCCACCAGATGACGGCGCTCGACGCTCGGCGACACGGACTGACCGGTCAGGTAGGCCCGGGCCAACTCGATCAGCCCCTCGAGGCGAGTCACCTTCCGCCTCCGTGGTCGATCATGCGGATCGGCCGGATGATCCGCATCGGTGGGATCAGCGGCAACGGGCGGATCGGCCTGGTCAGTGCTGCCTGTCGATGCAGCTCCTTCGAGCGGTCCCGCGGGACCGCTGCGTGTCGCACCAGCACCGATGACCTCGGCGCGAAGGTGCTCGATGACGCTGGCGAGCGCGGCCTCGACCTGGGCGCCCTCCTCAGGCGTCAGGACGGCTTCGAGGTGGAACAGGCCATCGTCGTCGTGCCACACGCGCACGCCGGTGCGCTCGGCCCGAGCCTCGGCGTGGGCCTGCTCCCGTCGCTCGATCTCGCCGGCATCGGGCCCACCGTCGATGTCGTCGACATCGTCGAGATCGTGACCGTCGACGCCGCCGACATCGGGACCGGCGCGGTCGGTGCGGGCATAGGCCGCGCAGATCTTGTCGGTCTGGGCGGCGGTGGCCACGAGGGCGAGCTCGGCCAGGGTCTGCTCCGTCGCCGCGGTGGCGACCCTGGTGACCGCCCGGACCTTGGAGTACGTGAGCCGCCCCGCCGCGAACTCGGCCCGCACCGTGGGGAACCGGCCCAGCGCCCGCGCCACCCGAACCCGCTCGCGGCCGGCCCGCAACGACATGCCGCAGTGCCAGCTCAGCCAGTGGGCCGTGGACCGGCATTCCCAGCGGTCGAACCCCCGTCGCCGGTCGAACTCGCCCACCAGCTGCAGCCAGGCGCACTCGTCGGCGGCCAGCCGCGCCGCCCGCCCGCAGATGCGGGACTCGAGCCCGTCGGTCGACAACCCGGACGGGTCGATCTCGACCGAGTCGTCGACCTCGACCGAGTCGTCGACCACACCCACGCCACCGGCACCGCTCGAACCGCCTGCTCCACTCGCACCTGTTGTCGAGCCCATGGCCATCACCTCACGTCGTGCATCCCCCCCGCGACCGATCTGGCCATCCAGTCTGATCAGGGGGTGTGACACTCTCGGCCCCGTCAGCTCTTGGCGTCGGACCACCGGTCGATGATGCTGACGTCGGCCACGAAGCGCACGGAACGATCGGGCGCCCACCGGTGGGCCGCTTCCTGCAGGGCATCGTCGAGCAGCCGGGCCACTGCGGCGCCCTGCTCGACCGGCGCGTGCACCAGCAGCTCGTCGTGCAGGCACAGCACCACCCGCGCGTCGAGCGCGACGGCCCGGGCCCGCACGGTGACCGCCCACACCTTGAACAGCTCCGCGGCCGCTCCCTGTACCAGCGCATTGCGACCGTAGCGACCACGCGCCGCCGCCCGGCTGCGCTCGTCCCGGTCGCTGGAACCTGGCGCAGCCCCCGGGCCGGGCCCCATGCGGATGCAGCGACCGCCATAGGTGCGCAGGTCCTCGCCCCGCTGGCCGGACCGGTCGCCGGCATCGAGGTAGGCCATGGCCACCGGGTAGGCCGCCTCGAGGCGACGAAGCGCACGCGCCCCGTGACCGGTGGTCTGGCCGTACATGGCACCCAGCACGGCGACCTTGGCCGTGGCCCGATCGACGCCCAGCTGGGCCGCGACCGGCGCGTAGAGATCGTCACCGAGCGTCGCCCTTGCCAGCAACGGGTCCCGGGACACCGCCGCCAGCACGCGTGGTTCGATCTGGCCGAGGTCGGCCCGCACGAAGACGTGGCCCGGCTCGGCGACCACGGCCTGACGCATCACGGCCGGCATGTTGTGCAGCCCGGCCGACGCGGTCATGCGTCCGGCGGCGCCATCGGAGGCCGTCCACGCCCCACGCAGCCGACCGTCGGCGTCGAGGTTCTCGTCGAGCCAGGCGTAGCCGTAGGTGGTCGAGATGCGCTCGGCCTTCCGCCAGGCCAGCAGCGGCTCGATGATGGGGTGCACGCCCCGCAGCGTCTCGAGCCTCCAGGCGCGGGTGTCGGGCACCTCGATGCCGACGAGGGCGAGCAGCGACTTGACCTGGGCCGGGCTCCGCAGGTCGAGGCTGGCTCCGCAGGTCAGGCTGGCTCCGCAGGTCAGGCTGGCTCGGTCGAGGCCCGGACCTCCGCGTGCGTCGGAGCACCTCCTGCTGGCGGGCCCGGGCCAACGCCTCGGCCTCGGCCGCCGACCGGGGACGGGGACCGACGAACCCGGCGATCAGGTGCTCGGCCACCTCACGGTCCATGGGCAGGCCGTCGACGGTCATCTCGGCACAGAGGAGCTCGGCGGTCGACTCGGCCCGGGCCGTCGCCGCGGCCATCGGCCGGGCCGTCCCCGAGCTCGGGGGATCCCGGTCGTCGAGCTCGGTCAGCGCCGCGAGCTGGCGCTCGGCGACGACGGCGGCCAGCTGGGCCCAACGCTCGAGGTGCGCGGGCGATGACGACCAGCCCTCCGCCACCCACGACGGATGGAGGTGCCCGTCGGGCCCGACCGGCTCGACCGAGCCGTCCTGGTGGAAGAGATCGACCGGGGCCGCCGCCGGGATCGTCGACGGGGACAGGCCGTGGGCCCACGCCCAGACCCGCGACGGATCGGCCCTCCAGCCCCCGACGAGCAGGCGGTGGACGGCGGCGAGGTCCCACGCGGTCGCCACCCGCACGCCCGAGCGGACCAGCGACAGCGCCGTGTCCGCCGACCACATCACCCACCGAGGTCGCAGCTCGCGGTCGACGAGTGCCACGACCCGGGCGGGGTCATCGGTGTCGACGGCCAGGTGCAGCCCTCCCCCGGGTTGCGCCAGCCCGACCCCTCGCCCGGGGACCACCGCCACGGCCACGAACGAGCCGCGCCCGACGCCGGCCGACCGGAGCGCCCGCACCACCTCGGCCCCGGCATCACCCCCGATGTCGGCCCCGGCATCACTCATCGACGCACCCTGCCACCCGAGCACCGGGCGCGTCACGGCGGCCGCCTTCTCGCCGCCTACGCTGCCCGGTCGTGCCCACCCCCGGCTGGTACGTCGATCCCCATGCACCCGGCCAGCTCCGCTGGTGGGACGGCGCGGCGTGGACGGCGCACACCATGCCCGCGCCGACCGTCCCCGGGGCCACCCCCGCCACCGGTCCGCCGCGGAGCACCGGGCTCGTGGTCGGCATCGTCGGCGTGTGCGCCGTCCTGCTGGTGGCCCTCGTCGTCGTGATCGCGATGGTGGGGACCTCGGCCCGCCACTCGCAGGCCCGCGGGACCGATCTCGGCACGGGTGGACCGGCCGACAGCCTGCCGCTCGCCGAACGAGCCGCGGCCGCCGACATCCCCCTGCTCGGCTCCGAGGGCAGCGCCACCCACACCCACACCCTGCTGCACATCGAGCTCGACGGGAAGCCGGTCACCATCCCGGCCGGGATCGGCATCGACGACACCAGCGGCCGCATCGCCGCGGTCCACACCCATGCCTCCTCCGGCATCATCCACGTGGAGAGCCCCGACGTCGGCGACACCTACCGACTGGCCCAGTTCCTCACGCTGTGGGGCGTGGGCGACGACGAGGTGTCGATCTGCCAGCACCTCGCAGGAGGGCCGTGCCGGCTCACGGTGTCGGTGGTCGACCCCTCCAGCGCCGACCACCGCACGTTCGGCTCCTACGGCCCCATGCCCGATCCGGCCATCACGCCGGCCCGCGGCCTCGACACCCAGCTCGACCAGGGCGCCGACATCGTGGTCGAGCTCACCACCGCCGCCCAGACCTGAGCCCGACCTCAGCTCAGGCCCCGTCTCAGGCCCCGTCTCAGGCCTCGTCTCAGGCCCGATCAGGGTCGACCTGGGTCCTTGCGTCCGAACGGGCGGGTGACGCGACGGATCTTGTCCCGGATGGCCGACAGCTGCTCGGCCACGCTCACCTGCAGGTCGATCAGCGATTCGAGTCGGGCCCGCAGCTCGGTGAGCTCCCCCTGGGCGACATCGAGGCGGGCGTGCACGCGGTCGAGCTCGGCCTGCATCCGGTCGAGCTTCGGGACGGTGTCCTGACGGGTGACCTCGGTGCTGTCGGCCGAGATGAGCGCCGCGGCGCCAGAGCCGCATGAAGTCGGACGGCATGAAGTCGGACGGCGTGGGGGCGCCGGTTGCCGGCTCGGTGCTCCGGCGGGCGATCAGCAGGTGCCGGTAGTACGGGGGCAGCAGGGACCGGTCGGCCAGCGACAGGTTGTAGAGCACGTCGTAGCCGGCGGCCAGCGGGCCGAGTGGAGGTCGCGACTCGAGTTGGAAGCGCAGCAGCATCACGACGAGCCAGTCCCACAGGTGGCCGTCGCCCTGGACCACCACCGACGCACCCGATCCCGACCAGCCCGACGAGAGCGCCTCGACCGAGGCCTCGAGGTCGGGGAGCCCGTTGTCCTGGTGCTCGTCGAGCTGGGGCTGATTGGCACCGGTGCTGAGCAGGGCGTAGCGGCGCACCAGCTCCTCGACCCCCGCCACGCCGGGAGTGTCGAACGGCGCGGCCACGATCACCAGCTCGCTCGACACCCGGCTCAGCTCGGCCAGGAACGCGGGACGGGACGACGGCGGCACGTGCTCGAGCACATCGCTCGAGACCACCGCGTCGAAGGACCCGTCCGGGAACGGCAGGCGGGTGCCGTCGGCCTGGGCGATGACCGGATCGCCGAGCCGCTCCGCCACGATGTTCACGTCGACGCCGACGACCTGCAGGCCGGGATCGAACGACTCCAGATGGCCGGCGGTGTCCCCCACGTCGAGCACGCGGGGCGACCCGGACCCGAGGTTGGCGCGCAGGGCTCGCACGATCGCCCCGTAGCGGCCGTAGCGATCGAACGAGGTCCAGGCCATCTGGGGGTACGCGATGCCCGCGCGCTCGTGACGGAACGGTTCGGTCATGGGTCAGCTCCGAGAGGCGAACAGGGCGACGGGAGCGTAGTGCTCACCTGGGCGGCACTCATCTGGTGGTGAGGAATCGGGCGATCTCGTCGTCGGACACCGTCCGGCGCCGACGCAGCCGTCGGCGCTGCACCAGCGCGTCGGGCAACTGCCGGGCGAACGCGCCGAAGGCCGCCAGCCGGCGCCGGGCCATGAGCGAACCCGCGCCCGAGCCCGAGCCCGAATCCGAATTCGCGCTCGAACCCGAAGCCGAACCCGAACCCGAGGCCCGGAGCCGTGGCGCCATCACGTCACGCCACAGGTACGAGCCGGTGACGAGCAGGTAGCGGCCCACCGCCCTCAGCACCATCGGCCACGGCGCATTGCGCACCAGCATGAGCAGGCGGTTGCGCTCGGTGTAGTGCATGAAGATCGCGCTGCCGATGCCCGAGCTGGCCGAGTGCACGTGGCGAGCGACCGCCGTGGGGACGTAGGTGTAGCGCCATCCCTGCGCCCGGCCTCGCCACGAGAGATCGGTGTCCTCGTAGTAGAGGAAGAAGGTCTCCTCGAACAGGCCCACCTGCTCGAGGTAGCTCGGACGCAGCATCACCCCGCCGCCGCACCAGGCGAACACCTCGGCCGGCTCGTCGAAATGGTCGGCGTCCACGTCGAGGAAGCCGCGATCGGCTCCGTACCCGTCGTCGAACACCACCCCTCCGACGTTGTTGACCACGTCGTAGGGCTCCCCACCCACCGGCACCCCGAACCAGGCCGGGGTGGTCCCGACCTCGACCGAACGCGGGCCCCGCCCGCCGTCGAGGACCACGCGGCGCGGCTCGGGAGCCTCGAGCCGCACTTCCACGACGACCTCGCTCCCCCCATCGACCGAGTCGACCGAGTCGACCGAGTCGACCGAGTCGACCGGCACCCGGACTGTGGCCCGATCGGAGGTCCAGTAGGCCACCCCGGCGCGGTCATCGGGTTCCGGTCCCCAGGCCCCGTCGACCACCTGGGCGGCCCGCCACCGGTCCTCACCGTCGATCCGCAGCCCGCTCACCTTGACACCGAGCGCTCGTGCGTCGCGCCAACCGGGAATGTGGGTCGGCGACGTCACCTCCAGGTCGACGAAGCGGGGCGCGAACACCAACCGCCCGGTGGCCGCGCCGAGGCCGGCGTCGGCGTCGAGTGCGTCGACCATGGCCGCCACCCATCCCGGCTCCACGAAGGCGTCGTTGTTGACCAGGCCGACGTAGCGCACGCCGGCCAGGTCGCGCAGCGCGAGGTTGTTGGCGGGGAACCCGGCGTTGGTGGGCGAGTGGATCACCCGCACGGCCGGGAAGCGGGAGACCACCGCATCGACGCTGCCGTCCGACGAGGCGTTGTCGACCAGCACCAGCTCGAGCTGCTCGGCCGGCCAGTCGACCGCTGACAGGGCGGCGAAGCAGCGCTCGACCAACTCGCCGCCGTTGTGGTTGAGCACGACCAGACGAACCCGACCCGCCGCGTTCGACCCCGCGTCGGCCTCCGACCCCGCGTCAGCGTTCGACATCGGGTGGGTCGGGGGCTCGCCCGTCCTCGCCGTCGCCCTCCCCGGGTGGCACCCCGGGACGGGCCGGTGGCCCACTCTCGGGACGCATCGGGCCGCGCAGGAACGCCGCCTCCCGGGCGAGGGTCTCGAGCCGGCTCTCGAGCCGCGACACGTGCATCGAGAGGTTGATGCAGACCCCGACGAGGAACAGGATCGCCAGAGCGAAGACCAGGCTCGTCCCGTAGGCGATGCCGAGGCTCTTCGACAGCCGGTCGACCAGCGGCCGGGCCAGGCCCAGCAGCACACCGACGAGGGCGACGAGCATCCAGGCGATGGCGTAGTTCTCCGACAGCCGCCGCCGGCGCACGATCTCGACGGTGAAGATCAGCAGGCCGAAGGCCAGCACCAGCAGCATGATCTCGAGCTTCGACATCGTCACCCTCCGGTGCGGGCCTAGAGAGGACGCCGCACGCCGTGCAGCGAGAGGACGAGGTTGATGCGCAGGAGGTGGAAGGCGCTCCGGAGCGAGCCGGACGAAGCGGTGCCACCCATGCGGGCGTGCATCCGCACCGGGACCTCGACCACCTTCAGGCCCCAGTCGCCGGCCAGCAGCAGGGCCTCGACCGTGTCGGACAGGTAGGCGCTCGGGTAGGAGTCGGCGAAGCGCACCAGGGCCTCGCGGCTGAAGGCCCGGAACCCGCTGGTGGTGTCGACGACGGTGGTGCCGAGCCGCCTGCTCACCCGGCGCGACAGCATCCGCATGCCGATCCGGCGGATCCGCCCGACCTCGTAGCCGGCGCCCGGGAGGTTCGGGTCGAAGCGGGAGCCGACCACCAGGTCGGCGGTGCCGTCCGCCACCAGGTCGACCAGCCGCTTGGCGTCGGCCGGGTCGTGCTGGCCGTCGGCGTCGAGCTGCACGGCGCTCTGGTACCCCTCGGCCCGGGCGTACTGGAACCCGGTGCGCAGGGCGGCGCCGACCCCCAGGTTGAACGGGTGCCGCAGCACGGTGGCCCCCGCGGCCACGGCCCGCTCGGCGGTGGCGTCCCGCGACCCGTCGTCGACGACCAGGATGTCGGCGTCGAGGTGGTCGCCCACCGAGGCGATGACGTCGGCGACGGTCGCTTCCTCGTTGAGCGCCGGGATGATCACCAGCACGCGGTCGACCATACCAACACCTCGTCCCCCGGCCGTGGAGATCACCCCTGCCGGAGGCGGGTGACCAGCCGGGCGAGAGGCTCGTGGAAGTCGGGGGCGAGCGGCAGCCCCGACAGGCGCAGCGCGGCGTTGTCGAGCACCGAGTTGGCGGGACGAGGCGCGGGACGGGCCGGCTTCAGGTCGGCGGTGGCCACCGGGCCGACCCGCGCCGGGTCGAGCCCGGCCGCCTCGAGCACCGCCTGGGCGAACTCGAACCAGCTGACCGCACCCTGGTTGGTCACGTGGAACAGCCCGGGCCGCCGGTCGACCACCAGTCGGTGCACCACCGTGGCCAGGTCGTCGGCGAAGGTGGGATGGCCGCGCTGGTCGTCGACGAAGCTCAGCGTGTCGTGCTCGGCCGCCAGGCGCAGGATGGTCTTGACCATGTTGCCGCCGTGGAAGCCGCACACCCACGAGGTGCGCACGACGGTGTCGTCGGGCGACAGCTCGAGCTCGCCCCCGAGCTTCGACCGGCCGTACATCGACGCCGGTTTGGGCTGGTCCCACTCGACGTAGGGGTCGGGCTTGGTGCCGTCGAAGACGTAGTCGGTGGAGAGGTGGCAGACGCGGGCACCCACCCGGCGGGCGCCGTCGGCGAGGTGGCGCACGGCCATGGCGTTGACCGCCCATGCCGTGTCGGTGTCGGTCTCGCACGCGTCGACCGCGGTGTAGGCGGCGCTGTTCACGATGACGTCGGGCCGGATCGACGTGACCGCGCCGAGCACGGCGTCACGATCGGCCACGTCGAGCGTGTGGTGGTCGAACCCGGTGACGTCGTGGTCGGCGAAGACGTCGACCAGCTCGCGCCCGACCTGGCCGCCTGCTCCGGTGATCAGGACCTTCACGCAGAGGCCTTCAGGGGTTCCCACCACCAGCGATTGTCGCGGTACCAGGCGACGGTCTCCTCGAGCGCCTCGTCGAGCGAGCGCTGCTTGGTCCACCCGAGAGCCGTGACCTTGGCGATGTCGACCGAGTAGCGCCGGTCGTGGCCCAGCCGGTCGGTGACGTAGTCGATGCGCTCCTCGCCCAGTCCCATGAGGGCGAGCAGCTTGTCGACCAGCACGCGGTTGGGGGTCTCGTTGCCGGCCCCGATGTTGTAGATCTCGCCCGGGTTGCCGTGGTGCAGCACCAGTTGGACGGCGCTGCAGTGGTCGTCGACGTAGAGCCAGTCCCGCTCGTTGAGCCCGTCGCCGTAGAGCGGGATCTTCAACCCGTCGATCAGGTTGGTGGTGAACAGCGGGATGGCCTTCTCCGGGTACTGGTAGGGCCCGAAGTTGTTCGTGCACCGGGTGACGGTGACCGGGGTGCCGTAGGTGGAGTGGTAGCTCAGGGCGATGAGGTCGGAGCCGGCCTTCGACGCCGAGTAGGGCGACCGGGGCTCGAGCGGGTCGGTCTCCTTCGACGAGCCCGTCTCGACCGAGCCGTAGACCTCGTCGGTGCCGATGTGGATGACCCGCGGGATCTCGAGGCGCCGGGCCGTGTCCATCACCACGTTGGTGCCGAAGCAGTTGGTGTTGACGAAGTCGTCGGGCCCGATGATCGAGCGGTCGACGTGGCTCTCGGCCGCGAAGTGCACCACCGCGTCGTGGCCGGCCATGGCCTCCTCGAGCGTGAGCCGGTCGCCGATGTTGCCCTTGACGAACTGGTAGCGCGGGTTGTCGTCGACGTCGCGCAGGGTCGACAGGTTGCCGGCGTAGGTCAGGGCGTCGTAGACGGTGACCTCGTCGTCGGTGTGCTCGAAGACGTGGCGGACGTAGTTCGACCCGATGAAACCGGCACCGCCGGTGACGAAGAGCTTCATAGGGCGCACATCCTCGCAGACGTCAGGGGGCCGGTCGACCGCCCCGGCCAAGCGTCACAGCAGAGCGTCACCCTCATCGACAGCCGCGACCACCCGCCGGTGCCGCGCCCGTTCTGCGGCGAGCCCATGACCAGCCTCCGGGCTTCGAGGACGACCTGGCCCGGACCCATCCGAGTCAGGACCGGGGGTGGCGCAAGGCGGCCCGGCGCCACGCCCGCGCCCAGCGATGGTGGTGCGCCGTCAGGGCCGCAGGCGGTAGTGCGGCTGGAACTGCAGGTTCAGCTCGGCGCGGCCGGGGTTCTGCTGGTCGCGCTCGGACAGGATCGGGTCGGTGAGGCCCCAGTCGGCCTCGACGGCGGGGTCGTTCCAGGCGACCCCGAGCTCGTCGGCCGGGTTGTAGTAGCCGTCGACGAGGTAGGTGATCGTCATGTCGGTGAGGGCGGCGAAGCCGTGGGCCACCCCCGGCGGGATGAAGATGCCCCGGTGGCTGTGCGATCCGTCGGACTGGCGGCCCAGGTCGATGGCCAACGTGGCCGCATCGGTGGGCGAGCCGGTGCGCAGGTCGTGCAGCACGACGCGGGCGGTGCCGTAGGGCACGTACCAGTAGTCCGCCTGGTGGAGGTGGTAGTGCAGGCCGACGATGGCGCCGGCCTGACGGTCACCCCGGTTGCCCTGGATCATCTCCCTGCCCTGTGGGAACCACTCGCGCCGGTAGGTCTCGACGAAGTAGCCGCGCTCGTCGCCATGGATGGACGGGTCGACGATGTAGACACCGGAGATGACGTCGGATTCGGTGACGGTAGCCATGGTCGGAGGAGGCTAGCCGTCACCGCAACCCGGTCGTGCCGGGCCCGGTCGCGCGGGTGCACCAACAGTGCCGGGCGGTCCGTCTACCGTGCCCAGGACGTTCCCTCGGCCCGACTTGGGTTTTCCGCCCACCGTGCCGATGGGTACCAGATCGCCAGTCCTGACCCCGTCGCCAGCCAGACTCGCCAGCCGGAGGCCCTCCGTTGAGCTCCATGCCCTCGCCCTCATCTCCAGACGCGCCACGCGTACGGCCGGCCCGGCGGGCCCGTCGGCGAGCCGGCCTGGCGGCCGTGTTCTTCGGCCTGCTGGGGGTGCTCGTGCTCGTGCCCGCCCCGAGCTTCGCCGTCGAGGCCGCCTCCCGCCTCGACAAGGAACCCCTCGCGCTCGCCCCCTCGCCCGCCGGCCCGTCGACCGACCAGGCGACCAACCAGTCGACCGGCCAGGCGACCAACCAGTCGACCAACCAGTCGGTCCCCCTCGACCCGGATTCGCAGGCCGCCCGGGCCCTCGAGGCCGGCGCCCCCGACCGGCTGCACGCCTCGGCCACCGGCGTGGCCGACTTCACCCTGATCGCGGTCGAAGCTGCACACCGCATCGGACGCGCCGGTGCTGCTCCGCGTGCACAGCGCCGACGGGTGGGGCGACTGGCAGTCGCTCGCCACCGACGGCGACGACGCCCCCGACGCCGACAGCCCGGAGGCCGCCCATGCGGCGAAGGTCACCCGCGGCGCCAGGTTCAGCGAGCCGGTCTGGGTGGGCACGGCCGACGGCTACGAGATCAGCCTCCCGGGCGACGCCACCGACGCCACCGCCGAGGTCGTCCGCGACACCACCCGCATCGTGAAGAAGACCGCCCAGGCCGGGGCGGTGGTGGTCCCCGCCACCGGCCAGCCGCCCATCAACAGCCGCGCCTCGTGGGGCGCCCGGCCGTCCGTCGCCCCGCCGAGCATCGCGCCGACGGTGCACATGGCGATCGTCCACCACTCGGTCACGGCCAACGACTACGCCCCCGGTGACGTGCCCGGGATCCTCCGGTCGATCCAGGCCTTCCACATCGACGGCCGAGGCTGGAACGACATCGCCTACAACTTCGCGGTCGACAAGTACGGCACCATGTGGGAGGCACGCGGCGGGGGCATCACCAACGCCGTCATCGGCGGCCACGCCATGGGTGCCAACTACGAGACCACCGGCGTGGTCACCCTCGGCGACTTCACCGCGGCGTCCGCCCCTCAGGTGATGGTGAACTCGATCGGTGACCTGATCGGTTGGAAGCTCTACGTCCACGGCACCGACCCGAACCGCACGAACACCTACACGCTCGGGCAGAACACCAAGTACCCGACGGGCACGGTGCTCACCCTGCCCAACATCATCGGCCACCGCGACGTCGGCTCGACGGGTTGTCCCGGCGACACCCTCTACCCGCGGCTCGGCGAGATCCGCTCGCGGGCCGGCGCCAAGTGGCAGCAGCAGCGCTCGACCCCGGGGTTCTGGCCGGGGGTGGTGATGGGCTCGAACGCCGACGGCCGGCTGCAGGCGTTCGTCGTCGGCAACGACCAGCAGATCCGGACGCAGTGGCAGCTCCCCGACGGTCGTTGGTCGGGGTGGCTCTCCATGGGCGGCCAGGTGACCGGCAAGCTCACCGTCGCCCCCAACGCCGACGGCCGGCTGCAGGTGTTCGGCATCGGCGTCGACGGCAACCTGCGTCACGATCGTGGCAGGTCGCCCGCAACAGCAGCTGGAGCCCGGTCGTCGCCATGGGCGGGCAGTGGTCCCCCTCCGCCGGCGTGGGCGTCGGCATGAACCGCGACGGACGCATGGAGGCCTTCGTCCTGGGGAACGACGATCAGGTCTGGCACGTCAGCCAGGTGGCGCCCAACGTCGGCTGGGGAACGGCCTCGCCGCTCGGCGGCAGCTTCCCCTCGTACGCCAGCCTCACGATCGGCGCCAACAAGGACGGCCGCCTCGAGATCTTCGCCATCGGTGACGGCCCGACCGTCGTCCACAGCTGGCAGAGCGCCGATGGCACCTGGAGCGGCTTCTGGCCGCTCGGCGCTACCGGTCACCGGCGACCTGGCCGTGGCCAACAACGCCGACGGTCGCCTCGAGGTCGTCGGCATCGGGGACGACGGCAACCTGTGGCACGCCTGGCAGCTGGCCCCGAACTCCGGATGGTCCGGTGCCGGGATCCTCCTGCATGGCCTCCGAGCCGGCGGCGGGACCACGCTGGCCACCGACGCCGACGGTCGGCTCGAGTTCTTCGGGCTCTCGGCCGCAGGGGCGATGCTGAACCTCTGGCAGCGCCAGCCGAACGGCACGTGGGACGGCCCGGCGTCGATGGGCGGCTCGTGGATCGGCTCCCCCGCCGTTCGGGCCGGCATCGGCAACCGCCTCACCGCCCTCGCCTTCGGCGCCCCCAACGCCACGACCCTGTCGGTGAACGCCCAGGCCACGGCCGGAGGCAGCTTCTCCGGCTGGTCGAACCTGCCCTGATCCCAGGGTGAGCCGGATGGGCCAAGCCGTTCGCAGGGGAGCCCGCGAGCCGAGTCGACGCTGCGGAGCAGAGCGAAGCAGCACCACCATCGTGAGCCGGATGGGCCAAGCCGCTCGCAGGCGAGCCCGTCGAGGCCGAGAGCTAGACGAGCTGGATGTTGCGGTAGATCGCGTTGTCGTGGCCAGCTGGAACAGCACCAGGTGGCCGTCGGCGTTGCTGGTGCCGACGAGCGACCGGGTGGTCGCGCCGGTGAACGGCACCCAACCCGACCAGCCACCGCCGGCGCGTCGTCTGCCAGATGTCGCCGGGAGTGCCGTCGGGCAGCGGGGCGAACAGCTCGAGCCGGCCGTCCCGGTTGCGGACCGCGGTCGGGTCGCCGCTGATCTGGCCACCCAGTGACCAGAAGCCCGACCACCCGGCGTTGGGCGCGATCTGCCACACGTCGTAGAGGCGGTCGTCGGTGCCCCGGCTGAGCACCTCGATGCGCCCGTCGAGGTCGTTCACCGTGGTCGGCGTGCCCTGCACCGACCCGCCGAGGCCCTGCCAGCCCGGTGAAGGGAGCGTTCCGGCCGACCTGCCAGACGTGGTAGAGCACGTGGTCGCCGCCCACCGCGTACACCTCGAGGCGTCCGTCCTGGTTGGCCGCGGTGGCCAGGGCGGTGACGGCGTGACCACCGAGCGGGCTGAGGCCCGACCACGCACCCGATGGGAGCTGCCAGCTGTGCCACACGGAGCCCCCGGCGTCGAGACCGAACACCTCGACCCGTCCGTCCGGGTTGCGCCGCGATGGACAGCGAGCCGACGATCCCGGTGCCGATCCTGGCCCAGGTCGTCCAACCGAGCGCCTGCTGGCCCTTCTGCCAGAGCTCGCCCGAGGACGTGACCGCGGTCAGCACGAGATAGCCGTTCACGCCCCGCCTCGCCACGATCGACGTCACACCGCTGAGCCCCTGGAACGCGGTCCAGGTGGCGAAGCTGCCGTTGGGCGAGAGCTGCCAGGCGTCGTACACCGCTGCCGTCCTGCCCGATGGCGAACATCTCGAGGCGGCCGTCGGCGTTGGTGGCCACGGTGGGCTTGCCCTGCCAGGAGCCGCCCTGGGGCAGCCAGCCCGTCCAGACGCAGTTGCCCCGGCCGGCGGTGAGGTCGCACATGCCGTCGCCCTTGATCCACGCCAGCGAGGTCCGGGCGTTGCTGGTGATCGGCTTCGACGGCGGTGATGGTGGCGTCGTAGCCGGTGTCGTTCCGCAGCCAGACCCGATACTCGTAGCCGTTGAGCGAGAGCACGTAGAACGGCGCCGACACCGGTGAGCGACCCCACGACGGGATGCGCCAGTCGCTGAACCCCTCCGCCTTGGCCGGGTCGACGTAGGCGCAGGGGACGTCACCGAACCCGGGGACGCGGCACGTGCGCGTGACCATGCCGCCCGTGCGCGTCACCGTGTCATCGACCCGCACCTTGGGCCCGGCCGGGTCGTACATGGCCTGGTAGAAGGCCTCGCACACGCCGTTGCGGCACCCGAGCCAGGGCGCCCAGACCGACGCCCGGCGCTGGGCCGGATCGGTGATGGTCGACGCCGCGCACCAACGGGCCGACATGGTGATGGCGGCCTGCTGGGCCGAGGTCGTGGTGGAGATCTCCTGGGCCGCGGTCATGTTCCAGCCGCCGGCCGAGTCGAAGGCCCACGCCCCGACGCCCGGGTGCCAGAACGCCCGCTGGTAGGTCGTGGCGGTGTCGCCGAAGGCGTAGAGGCCGGCCTGGGTGTCGTACCGCGACAGCGTCATGGGTGACGGGGCGGCGTTCCCGCTGGCCCCCGTCTCGGGGTAGGTCGGGGCCAGCATCATCGTCGCCAACTGCGGACCGGTGAGCCCGCAGGCCGCCTTCTGGGCCGCCCAGGAGTTCACGTCGTCGAGCGGCTGGCGGCCGAACGTGTACACCGTCGCGGCCGACGTGGCCGATCCCGAGGTGCCAGATCCCGAGGTCGTGGCTGCCGGCGGCGGCTGGGAGATGGCGCCGGGCGCATCGGAGTTGCCGACGGTGAGGTCGGCGCCGGGCACGACCTGCGCCGCGGCCACGCCGCCCGACATGGGCAGGCCGGCGAGCACCCCGAGGGCGGCGACCAGAGCTACGACGAGGCGTGGCGCGACGGACACGGAACGTGCGTTGGTCGGAACTGGGCGACGACGCTGGGGCATGGAGCAACCTGAGGGGGACGGGGGCCCTGGGCCGAGCAGGGCTGCCGGATGCGGCTCCGCCCGCAGGCTGCGAAGGCTAGTGCCTAGGCCGGTGGCTGCAGCGGCAGGGGCATGCACAGCCCGTCGAGCTCGGCGACGACGATGCCGTCGCGGTTCTCCCACGTGATCTCGTTGGCCGGATCCTTCTGCAGCTTGTAGGTGCGGAAGCTCTGGTCGAGCGAGTCGTAGGTGAGCAGCCGGCCGATCAGCGGGTCGCCCAGGTCGAGGATCAGCTTGATGGCCTCGAGGGCCTGGATCGACCCGACGATGCCGGGCAGCACGCCCAGCACGCCGGCCTCGGCGCACGACGGCGCCAGCTCGGCGGGGGGCGGCTCGGGGACCATGTCGCGGTAGGTCGGGCCACGGCGGGGGTCGAACACGGTGACCATGCCGTCGAAGCGGAAGATCGAGCCGTGCACCACCGGGATGCCGAGCTTCACGGAGGCGTCGTTCACCATGTAGCGGGTCGGGAAGTTGTCGGTGCCGTCGACGACGAGGTCGTAGCCCTCGAGGATCGACAGCACGTTGCCGGCGTCGAGGCGGACGTCGTGGGTGACCACGTTGACGTCGGGGTTGAGCGAGGTGAGCGTCTTCTTGGCCGAGTCGACCTTGCGGTCACCGATGCGGTCCATGTTGTGGAGGATCTGGCGCTGCAGGTTGGACTCGTCGACGACGTCCATGTCGATGATGCCGATGGTGCCCACGCCGGCCGCGGCCAGGTAGAGGGCGGCCGGGGAGCCGAGGCCGCCGGCGCCGAGCAGCAGCACCTTGGCGTCGAGCAGCTTGAGCTGGCCCTCCTCACCGACCTCGGGCAGCAGCAGGTGGCGCTGGTAGCGGTTGCGCTGCTCGGGGGCGAGGACGCGAGGCGCCTTCCAGTCGCGGTCCTCGTCCTTCCACTTGTTGAAGCCGCCCTTGACCGAGACGACGTCGGTGTAGCCGAGCTGGTCGAGGGTCTTGGCCGCGAAGGCCGAGCGCACGCCGCCGGCGCAGAAGACCACGAGCGGCGTGTCGTGGTCGGGCACCCGGCCCTCGATGTTGCTCTCGAGCTGGCCGCGGGGGATGTGGATCGACCCCGGGATGGCGCCCTGCTCGTACTCGTCGGGCTCGCGGACGTCGAGCACGACGGCGCCGGGCTGGGCCCGCGAGCTGCTCGGCCTGGGCGGTGTCGACCTCGCGGATCTCGGCCTTGGTCTGGTTGAGCAGGTCTCGGAAGGTGGCCATCGGGGTGCCTCTCAGAAGTACACGTCGTTGCGGAGAAAAGCTTACCGACTCGGTCAACAATCATGCCAGCGCCGGCATTCCTGACCGGGCCGGCCCGCCGATCCCCGACCCCGATGTCACGGCCCGGATGTCACGGCCCGGCCGGCCGGATGTCACAAACCCCGGGGGCCGATCGTCACCTCCACGAACCGCCGATCCGCACTCCGATCATGTGAGGTGACGACATGACCACGTCGATGTCCGATTCCATCCCCCGCACCCCGTCCGGAGGCGACACGGTCGACGTGGCCGTCGTCGGCGGCGGCCTGGCCGGCCTGGTGGCCGCCGCCACCGCGGCCCGCCAGGGCCGTCGGGTCGTGCTGCTCGACGCCCGGGTCGTCGGCGGGCGGGCCCGCAGCACCGACCGCCGGGGGTTCCGCTTCAACCAGGGGGCCCACGCGCTCTACGACGCCGGCGAGGCCCGCCCGATCCTGCTCGACCTGGGCGTGCGAGCTGCACCGGCGGCCCGCCGAAGGTGAAGGGCGGGGCGCTCTGGTACCGGGGGCGCACCCATCTCTTCCCCGACGGCCCGGCCTCGCTGATGCGCACGACGGCGCTGAGCGCCAAGGGCGAAGGTCGCGGCGGCCAGGCTGCTCGCCCAGGCGCCCCGCATCGACGCCGCGGCCCAAGCGCCACCTCAGCTTCGACGAGTGGCTCGACGAGCGCCGGCTGCCCGCCGACGCCCGCGAGCTCGTCGTCGCCATCACCCGCATCGGCACCTACGCCCACTCCCCCGGCCTGATGAGCGCCGACGCCGCGCTCGGCCAGTTGCAGCGGGCCCTGGTCGGCGTCACCTACCTCGACGGCGGCTGGCAGGGCATCGTCGACCAGTGGACCGACGCGGCCCGCGACGCCGGTGTCGAGGTCCGCGAGCACAGCCCCGCCCGCCACATCGGTCCGACCAGCGATCGCGCCGGGGCCGATCACGGGAGATGGCTGGTCGACACGGCCACCGGCCCGGTCGTGGCCGCCAGCGTGGTGCTGGCCGGGCTGGGACCGCGGGAGGCCGCGACCCTGCTCGGGTCGACCCCCCACGAGCTCGGATGGGGCTCGACCGGCCCGGAGGTGCGCGGCGTCCTGCCTCGACCTCGGGGTGAGCCGGCCGGCGAGCAGCTCGGTGCTGTTCGGGGTGGAGGACCCCCTCTACCTGTCCACCCACACGCCCCCGGCCCGGCTGGTCTCCGACGAGGTGGCGGCCGCCGGCGGCGGCATCGTGCAGCTGCTGCGGTACCTGGCGCCCGACGAGACCCCCGACCCGGACACCACCCGGGGCGAGCTGAACGCCCATGCCCGCCGGGCCGGCCTCGACCCGAGCGGGCCGCCCGACGTCCTCGGCCCGTCAGCCGAGCCCGGGTCCGGCGTGGTCGAGCAGCGCTACCTCCACGTGATGACCGTGGCCCACGGCATGCCCACGGCTGCGAACGGGGGCCTGCCCGGTCGGCCCCCCGTCGCGGTCGAGGGCCGGCCCGGCCTCTTCGTCGCCGGTGACTGGGTCGGGCCTCGAGGTCTGCTGGCCGATGCGACCGTGGCGAGCGGACGCGCCGCGGCGCTCGCCGCCCGCGAGGCCGGCTGGCCGGCCGGCCGCCGTGGCACCATGAGCGCCATGTCCGGGCGCATGAGCCAGGCCGACGCGGCGACCTTCGAGGCCGAGCGGGGCCGGCTCACGGGCCTGGCCTACCGGCTGCTCGGGTCGGTGTCCGATGCCGAGGACGTGGTGCAGGACGCCTGGCTGCGCTGGCTGGCCGCCGACCGGGACACCATCGACAGCCCACCGGCCTGGCTCACGACCGTGGTGTCGCGGCTGGGCATCGACCGCCTGCGGGCCCGGCGCCGCGACCAGGAGCGCTACGTGGGTCCGTGGCTGCCCGAGCCGCTCGTCGGTCCCCTGTCGACGGCGGGCGGCGCGGCACCCCCGTCGTCCGATCCGGCCGAGGTGGCGGAGCTCTCCGACTCGTTGACCACCGCCTTCCTCCTGATGCTCGAGGAGCTCACGCCGACCGAGCGGCTCACCGTCCTCCTCGCCGACGTGTTCGACGAGCCGTTCTCGTCGGTGGCCGAGATCCTCGACAAGAGCGAGTCGGCCGTGCGCCAGCAGGCGGTGCGGGCCCGGCGCAAGCTGCGCGCCGCCGCGCCCTCGGGCCGGCCGGCAGCCGATGCCGAGCAACGGCGGACGGCCGAGGCCTTCCTCGCCGCCACCGCCCTCGGCGATCTCGACACCGTGCTGTCGCTCCTCGCGCCCGACGTGGTGCTGCTGAGCGACGGCGGGCCGGATCACCGCGCGGCGCGCCATCCCGTGGTCGGACCGCACCGAGTGGCCCGCCTGGTGCTCAACCTGGCCGCCCGCCTGCCCGACCGCACCGAGATCGAGTCCGGCTCGATCAACGGCTCGCCCGGGATCATCGTCCGCATCGATCACCAGCCGATCTTCGTGATGGCGGTCGAGGTGGTGGGCGCGCAGGTCCAGGGCATCAAGGTGGTCGTGAACCCCGACAAGCTGGCCGCCATCGACCAGCCGCACGTGATCACCTGATCGCCTATCACCTGCTCATCTGGTCGGCCCAGACCTCATCCCACGATTCGGGGGAGCACCTCGCTGATCGATCCGCGGATCACCACGTCGGCCAGGTCGTCCATCTCGGTGCGCTCGGCGTTCACGATCACGACGCGGGCGCCGGCCCGCTTGGCCATCGGCACCATGGCCGCCACCGGGTAGACGCCGAGGGTCGAGCCGACGGCCAGCAGCACCTCGCAGGCCTCGGCGGCGAGGAAGGCCCGTTCGAGATCGGCCTCGACGAGGGACTGGCCGAACGAGATGGTGGCCGACTTCAACATGCCGCCGCAGACGAGGCAGGCCGGATCGTCTTCGCCGCCGCGCACCCGCTCGAGGGTGTCACCCATGGGCGTGCGCCGCTCGCAGGACAGGCAGACGACCTCGTGGACGGTGCCGTGGATCTCGACCACCCTCGACGGGTCCGAGCCGGCGGCCTGGTGCAGGCCATCGATGTTCTGGGTCACCAGGGCCACCAGCGCGCCGCGCCGCTCGAGCGGCACGAGGGCCCGGTGCCCGTCGTTGGGCGACCGAGGCTGCTCCATCCAGTTGATGCGCCCCTGCCACGCCAGGCGCCGCACCTCGGGATCGGTCACGTAGTACTCGATGTTCGAGGTGCGCTCGGCCTTCGGGTTCTTGGTCCACACCCCGTTCGGCCCCCGGAAGTCGGGGATGCCGCTGTCGGTCGAGATGCCGGCCCCGGTGAGCACCGTCACGCGCTGGGCCGTGGTCAGCAGCGACCGGGCCTGCTCGATCCCGGGATCGGGTGCTGGCTCGGCTCCGTCGTGATCCATCAGGGGTTCAACCTACCCATGTCGCACGGGGCGTTGGGTGGGTCATGGGCAGCGAGCCCGAGCCGGGTCTACGGTTCTGGACGGCGTCGGCACCCGGTCGGCGGGCGTCGATGTCCCTCACCCGGCCGGCCCTCGGGGGGAGGCGCCATGTTGTCGATCCGTCGTGCCCGGCGCAGCGCTGGTGCCGCGGTCGCGGCCACCGTGCTGCTGGTCTCGGTCGTGGCGGTCTCCACCTCGCCACCGGCGTCCGGTGTCACCACCGTGAACGTCCTCCACGTCGGCTCGTGGAACGGCCACACGGGAGAGTTCGCGACCATCGCCGACGCCGTGGCCGCGGCCCAGCCCGGCGACTGGATCCTCGTCGGACCGGGTGACTACAAGGAACGGGCCGACTACGCGGCGCCGAGCGGTGAGGCCGGCGCCGGGCTGAGCATCACCACACCCGGTCTCCACATCCGCGGCATGGATCGCAACGGCGTCGTGGTCGACGGCACCAAGCCCGGCGCGCCGCAGTGCTCCTCGGCGCCCGGCGATCAGGACCTCGGCCCGGGCGGCGTCGGCCGTGACGGCGTGGTGCCCTTCAAGGTCGACGGCGTCACCATCGACAACCTCACGACCTGCAACTTCCTCTCCGGCTCGGGCGGCGGCGGCAACGAGATCTGGTTCAACGGTGGCGACGGCAGCGGCCAGACGGGCATGAACGCCTACGAGGGCAGCTACCTCTCGGCCACCTCGAGCTTCTACTCCGACGCCAACTCACCCGAGTACGGCATCTTCGTCAGCAACGTCAACGGCCCGGGGACGCTGACCCACACCTACGGCTCCAACATGGCTGACGGCGCGTACTACATCGGTGCCTGCCAGGACTGCAACACCCTCGTCGACGACGCCCACGCGCAGTACTCGGCCCTCGGCTACTCGGGCACCAACTCGGGTGGGCGGCTGGTGATCCAGAACTCCGAGTTCGACAACAACAAGACCGGCTTCTCGACGAACAGCCAGAACAACGACGACGCGCCCTCACCCCAGGACGGCCACTGCCCGGGCGATCTCCTCGGCCCGACCGGCACCTCGTCGTGCTGGGTGTTCCGCAACAACTTCGTGCACGACAACAACGACACGACGGCGCCAGGCAAGGGCACGGCCGAGCTCGGTCCCATCGGCACGGGGATGGTCATCTCCGGCGGCCGCTTCGACACCGTGACCGGCAACCGCTTCGAGAACAACGAGAGCTGGGCAGTGCTGGTGGTGCCCTACATCGACACCGGCACTCCCCCGCCGATCGCGCACTGCGACGGCGGCGTGGACAACTGGCTCGGCCTCGGCTGGTGCTACTACGCCACGTGGGGCAACGAGATCACCGGCAACGCCTTCTCCGGCAACGGCGCGCTCGCCAACCCGACCAACGGGGACATCGGCGACATCTCCGACCCCGATCCGGCCCAGCCGGGCAACTGCTACCACGGCAACACCGACGCCGGAGGGCTGACCTCGGCTCCCCCGGACATCCAGTCGTCCATGGGCTCGTGCGGCGTGCTGAACCAGGGCGGCGTGCCTCTCGACGTGAGCAAGGTCCTCACCCCCGACCCGAACTCGCTGGTGAGCCAGGTCGTGTGCGCGTCGGGCGTGTTCGGGCCGTGCCCGGACCTCCCGAGCCCGCCGTACCCGCCGAACACGCCGACGGGCGTCTACCCGGCACCCGAGACCCCGGTGCTGCCGGCTCTGCAACCGCAGACGACCATGCCCGACCCCTGCGCCGGCGTCCCGGGCGACTCCTGGTGCCCACCCCATCCCGGGATCACCGTCTCGCCCACGACGGTCACCCCCGGCGGGTCGTTCACCGTGACCTCGACCGGCTGGTCGGCCGGCGGCCCGGTGGCGGTCTCGCTCGGGGGCGTCGCCCTCGGCACGCTCACCGCGGACATCCACGGCACGGTGACCGGCACGTTCACGGTGCCGACCAGCCTCGCCCTGGGCGAGCAGGTGCTGAGCCTCAGCGGCGAGTCGTGGGACGGGCTGCCGCTCACCCAGACCGCGACCCTCACCGTCGCGGCGGAGGCGACCCCGGCCTCGGCGACCCCGGCCGCGGCCTCCTTCACCGGATAGCCGGAACCGGCACGCCCCTAGCGCGGCCTCCTCCGGTTCTCGGTCAGCCGGTGAACGTGGCGGTGGCCGCGGCGGCCCTGGCCGGCGCAGCGGTGCTCGTGGTGGTGGCTTCCGTCGTGGTGGTGGGCTGTTCGCAGGCGGTGACGTCGAACGACGCGGTCGCGGTGCCCCCGTCGGTCTCGGAGATCCACGGCACGGAGATCAGGAGTTGGCCGGCGGCGTCGCCCGGCACCGACAGATCGCCGGTGGCGCTCATCGAGGGGTCGAGCGTGCCCGGGGTGAGGGGCACCGAGAGCGGAGCGGCGAGCAACGAGCCCGAGGCCGCCGCGGGGCCGATGCCGATCTGCTCCAGGTTGACGTTGGTGACGGTGATCACGATGCCCTGCGTCGAGCCGTCGGGCGCGCACTCGCCCTCGGCCGTGATCGTCGGATCGACGAGTGCCTGTTGGGCCGAGGCCTGCCCGACGAACAGGAACGAACCAGCCACCACGACGGTGGCTGCGATGGCGGTGACTCGACGGCGCATGCGTGCTCCCGGAGCTCGATCGCGACCCCCAGCGGATCGCCCCGCGAGGCTACTCCCGCGACCCGACCCGGCTGCCCGTGGTTGACTGCAAGCCGAGACATCCGGGGGGACCATGAGCACCGATGCAGACCAGGCACCGACGATCGCCGAGACCCACGCCACCCTGACGGCGGCCGGCTCGATGTTCGAGATGGAGGAGGCCGACGTGTTCGGCGCCCGCCTGCGCACGTGGAAGAACGCCCCGCCGTCGCTCCGCGCGGTGGCCGAGCTCAGCCGCCTGCACGGTGACGCCCCCTTCATCGTCTACGAGGACGAGGTGCTCACCTTCGAGCAGCACTTCAGGGCCGCGGCCCACCTGGCCGGCGTGCTGGTCGACCGCTACGGCGTCGAGAAGGGCGACCGCGTCGCCATCATCATGCGGAACTTCCCCGAGTGGTCCATCGCGTTCTGGGCCGCGGCGGCGGCCGGGGCCGTCGTCGTGCCCCTGAACGCCTGGTGGACCGGTGCCGAGCTCGAGTACGGCCTGACCGACTCGGGGGCCAAGGTGGCCTTCGTCGACGCCGAGCGCCTCGAGAGGCTGGCCGACATCCTGCCCGAACTCGACATGAGCACCGTCGTCGTCCGCGGCTCGGGTGACGCCGCCGACCAGACGGCCGCCCAGGTCGCCGACCGGTGGGAGGACGTGCTGGGCGAGGTGCCCGACGATGCCGAGCTGCCGGACGTGTCGCTCGAGCCCGACGACCTGGCGACCATCTTCTACACGTCCGGCACCACCGGTCGCCCCAAGGGCGCGCTCGGGACGCATCGCAACATCTGCGGCAACCTCATCTCTCTGGGGTTCTCGGCCAGTCGGGGGCAGCTGCGTGCCGGCAGGGCCTCGGCGGCGCCGTCCCCCTCCGGCCAGGCCGTGGGCCTGCTGTCGGTGCCGTTCTTCCACGCCACCGGCTGCCACTCGGTGCTCGTGGCCAACCTGGCCACGGGCGGCAAGCTCGTGCTGATGCACAAGTGGGACGCCGAGCGGGCCCTCGAGCTGATCGAGCGCGAACGGGTGACGTCGTTCGGCGGCGTGCCGGCGATGGTGTGGCAGGTGCTCCAGTCGCCGTCGTTCGCGACCAGGGACGTCTCGAGCGTGAAGTCGATCGGGTACGGCGGAGCACCGGCCCCGCCCGAGCTGGTCCGTCGCATCGAGGAGCTGTTCCCCGGCCGCATCCCGTCGAACGGCTACGGCCTCACCGAGACGTCGTCGGTCACCACCATGAACGCCGGTGCCGACTACCTGCGCAAGCCCGAGAGCGTCGGGGTGCCGGTGCCCGTGGTCGACGTCCGCTGCGTCGACCCCGAGGGGAACGACGTGCCCACCGGCGAGATCGGCGAGCTGTGGATCCAGGGGCCCAACGTGGTGAAGGGGTACTGGGGCAAGCCCGACGAGACGGAGAAGGCGTTCGGCGGCGGGTGGTTCAAGAGCGGCGACCTCGCCCGGATCGACGACGAGGGCTTCGTCTACATCGTCGACCGGGCCAAGGACATGGTGATCCGCGGCGGCGAGAACGTGTACTGCGCCGAGATCGAGGCGGCCCTGTTCGAGCATCCCGACATCGCCGACGCGGCCGTCATCGGCATCCCCCACCAGGTGCTGGGCGAGGAGGTCGGCGCGGTCATCGTCCTCCGGCCGGGTGCCACGACGTCCGCCGAGGAGCTGCAGGCCCACGTGGGCGAGCGCCTCGCCGCGTTCAAGGTGCCGACCCGCATCTACTTCCGCGACGAGCCGCTGCCCCGCAACCCGCAGGGCAAGGTCCTCAAGCGCGAGCTCCGCGACGAGGTCGTCGGCCCGACCTGACCCTGGTGCGACGGTCGACGCTCAGCGCAGGTCGAAGGCGAGGTCGAAGCGGCGGACGGCACCGGCGAAGATGTTCGGCTCGATGTCGGGAGCGGTCACGACGCGGAGGGCGGTCCAGCGCCGGGTGAGGGCACCGAAGAGCAGGCGCAGCTCGAGTCGGGCGAGGTTGGCGCCGAGGCAGAAGTGCGTGCCCTGCCCGAAGGCCACGTGCGGGTTCGGGCTGCGCCGGATGTCGAAGCGGAAGGGCTCGTCGAAGACCGCCTCGTCGCGGTTGGCCGACGGGTAGGCGAGCATCACCCGATCTCCTGCCTGCACCGGTTGCCCGCCGATGCGGTCGTCGGTGACGACGACCCGGAACATGTTGTTGAGCGGCGTGACCCAGCGGATGATCTCCTCGACGAGGCCGTGCACGAGACGTCGGATCGGCGGCGGCCGCCTCCCACTGGTCTGGGTGCTCGGCCAGGATCGCCAGGCCTCGGGCGATCACCGTGCGCGTGGTCTCGGCCCCACCCGCGATGAACAGGCCCGTCTCGTGCATCATCGTCATGGGGTCCATGTCGACCCCGGCCCAGACCGAGATCAGGTCGTCGGCCGGGCAGCCCCTGCGCTCGGCGGCGGTCTCGACCAGCAGCGGGTTGAACTCCATGATGGCGCTCAACACGCCCATGAGCGCGTCGTTGTCGAATGTGACGGCGTCGGTGCGCATCAGCCGCTCCGACCACGACTTGATGTCGGCCCAACGATCCTCGGGGAACCCGAGCAGGTCCGCGGTGAGGCGCGACGGCAGCTGGGCCGCCAGTTCCTCGACCACCTCGAGGCGACCCTCGTCGGCCACGGCGTCGAGCAGCTCGTCGATGCGCGACTGGAGGAACGCCTCGTCGTGTTGCACCGCGCGCGGGGTGAACCGGCGGCTGATGAGCCGGCGTTGCTCGACGTGCTCGGGATCGTCGAGGGCGATGGTGTTCGACTCGTCGACGTTGAGGTTGGCCCGGTACGCGCCCCGTGACGAGAACACCCGGCTGCGTCGCTCGACGTCGACGAGGTCGGCGTGGCGCGTGACGATCCAGTAGCCGTTGGCGTCCCGGTAGACCGGCGCCTCGCGTCGGGCCCAGGTGAAGAAGTCGTGGACCCGATCGAGGTCGACCCACCAGGCCGGGTCGAGCAGGTTGGCCGGACCGTGCAGGTCGGCCGGCCGGGCGTCCGTCGCTGTCATGCCCGGAACCTACCGGCCGGGGCCGCCCCGTGCCGGGCTCAGACCGAGCGCTGGTAGCCGCGGAAGGCACGGGTCGAGAGCCACGCGGTGACCAGGGCGAGCAGGGCGAGGGCGGCGAGGCGGGAGGCGATGAGCCCCCAGTCGGGCGAGGCCACGATGCTCTGGCGACCCACCTCGACCGCCCAGTTCACCGGGTTCCACCGGGCCACGTGCTGGATCCAGGTCGGGGCCAGCGAGAGCGGCAGCAGGGTCGACGACAGGAACGCCAGCGGCAGCACCATGAACTGGTTGACGCCGATGACGGACTCCTCCTGGCGGACGGTCAGGGCGATGGCGTTCGACAGGGCGGCGAAGGCCATGCCGAGCAGCGAGGCGGCCAGGGCCAGGGTGAGCAGCGTCAGCGGCCCTCCGGGGAACCGGGCCCCGGCGACCCAGCCGATGGCCAGGACGATGGCCGTCTGCAGCAGGGTGTTGAGGCCCTGGTAGCCGAGATCGCCGGCGATGAGCGATCCCCGCCGAACCGGGCTCACGAGGAACCGGTCCATGACGCCGCGCTCGAGGTCGGTGATCACGCTCATGCCGCTCCAGCCGTTGGAGAACATGGACGTCATGACCACCACGCCGGGCGTGAGGAAGGCGATGTAGGAGACGGGCGGGAACCCGGGCATGCCGGTCATCCCCTTGAACAGCTGCCCGAAGAGCAGCAGCCAGATCAGCGGCTGCACCAGCGTCACCGCGATGAACCAGGGCTGGCGCAGGAACGCCCGCACCCGCCGGGCCGCGAGCTGGCCGGAGTTGGTGATCACCGCGGTCATGCCGCCACCTCCTCGGGAGCGCCGGCCGGGGCGTGCAGGGCCCGTCCGGTGTGGCGCAGGTACACGTCGTCGAGTGACGGGCGGGCCAGCGTGGCGGTGGCGACCGCCAACCCCGACCGCTCGAGCGCGCCGAGCACGGAGGGCAGGGCGGCCGCGCCGCTGTCGACCCGGGCCCGGATCGAGGCACCGTCGACGACGAGGTCGCGGACCGCCGGCTCGATCCCGGCCAGGGCGCGCCGGACCTCCGCCCCGACGTCGGCCGACCCGTTCCGGAGCAGGGCGATGTCGGCCAGCTCGACCTGGATGGCGTCGCCGCGCAGCTCGGCCTTCGAGCGCGTCGGGCGATCCCTCGGCGACGATCCGCCCGTGGTCGACGATGGCGACCTGGTGGGCCAGGCGGTCCGCCTCCTCGAGGTAGTGGGTGGTGAGCAGCACGGTGAGGCCGTCGTCGCCGGCGAGACGGGCGATCTCCTCCCACATGCCGGCCCGCGACTCGGGGTCGAGCCCGGTGGTGGGCTCGTCGAGGAAGAGGACCTCCGGCCGGTGGACCAGCCCCATGGCCACGTCGAGGCGCCGCTGCATGCCGCCGCTGTAGGTGCGGGTGACCCGCCCGGCCGCATCGGTGAGCCCGAAGCGATCGAGGAGCTCGGCCACGCGCCGGCGCAGAGCCGTCCCCCGCAGGCCGTAGAGCTCGCCCTGCAGCCGGAGGTTCTCGGCGCCGGTGGCCTCGAGGTCGACGGCCGCCTTCTGGCCGACCACGCCGATGCGGCGCCGCACGCCGGAGGGATCGCGCGCCACGTCGCAGCCGGCCACGACGGCTCGGCCCGAGTCGGCCCGGGAGAGCGTGGTCAGCACCTTGACGGTCGTGGACTTCCCGGCGCCGTTCGGCCCGAGCAGGGCGAACACGGTGCCGGGGGCGACCGCGAAGGTGAGCCCCCGGAGGGCGTGGACGTCGCCGGGGTAGGTCTTGTCCAGATCGGCGACGTCGATGGCGGCGTCGATGGTGGCGTCGATGGTGGGGGTGGGTCGTGGTTCGGGCATGGGGGTGCTCCTCGGTGGTGGGTCGACCGAGGTCGGTCACCGGGAGCAGGCCCTGGCTACTCTCTGGGAGCGCCTCGAGTGCCTGGTTCCGCTCGCGGGACCACCTCGGGATGAAGGTTCCGGGGCGGGGTGTTCGCGCACCCCATCCCGGGACCGGTCTGGATGCTCGTCGTGTGTCGGGTCGTCGTGTGTCGGGTCGTCGTGCTCGGCGCGTTCAGTCCTGGTGGTACTCCCTCCACAGCTCGAGGCCGTCGAGCGTGCCGCCGGCGATCTCGGCGACGAGCTTGCGGGTCCACTCCAGCTCGGCCTCCTGCTGGGTGGTGCGGTACTCGGCCTCGATCCAGAAGAGGCGGGGCAGGTCCTGGCTGCTCGCGAGCTGCCGGATCGATTCCATGTGGGCGATCTCGTGCTCGAGGTGCCGGCAGCGCAGCTCGAGCGCGACGACGGCGTCATCGGGGCTGAGGCCGGCGATCAGCGACAGGCCGGCCTCGTACTGCGTGTACTCCTTGACCGGCGTGCTCACCAGCTCGGTCAGCCAGTCGACGAACTCGTGGTGGCCGGCCTCGGTGAGCCCGTAGATCGTGCGCTCGGGGCGCCGACCGTCCTTCACCGTCTCCCGGGGCTCGATCAGGCCGTGGCGCTGCAGGGACTCGACCACGTTGTAGAGCGAGCCGTAGTTGAGCTTGATGCTCTCGTCCTTGGCCCGGTCGCGCAGCGTGGTGGCCATCTCGTAGGGGTGCATCGGCCGCTCGGCCAGGCAGGCCAGGACGGCCAGGGCGAGCGGGTTGCTGACCTTGCGCTTCGTCACCGGACCTCCGCGATCCTCTCGGGAACCACTCGAATACTCGACTCGGAGTATTCGCGCCTGGTGCATCCGATGTCAAGCACTCGAGCCGGGTCCGGGACGAGCTCGAGTGGTTCGCCGTCCTCGGAGAGGGCGCGTGTGTAATCTCTCGGCGTGGGGGCGCAGACAACCAACGACGTCGAATTGATCGACGTCGGCAAGCGATTCGGTTCCGTCGTCGCTGTCGCGCAAGTGAATCTCGCGGTTCGAGCCGGAGAGTTCTTCTCCTTCCTCGGCCCCTCGGGGTCGGGTAAGACCACCTGCCTGCGCATGATCGCCGGCTTCGAGCAGCCCACCGAAGGTCGGGTCCTGCTGCAGGGTCGCGACGTCGCCGGCTCGCCGCCCTACGACCGCGACGTCAACACGGTGTTCCAGGACTACGCCCTGTTCCCCCACCTCGGTGTGGGCGAGAACGTGGAGTACGGGCTCAAGGTCAAAGGCGTCGGCCGCGCCGACCGGCGGGCCCGCGCCGCCGACGCGCTGGCCATGGTCCGCCTCGAGGGCTACGGCGCCCGCCGCATCAACCAGCTCTCCGGCGGGCAGCGCCAGCGGGTCGCACTGGCCCGGGCCCTGGTGAACCGGCCCAAGGTGCTGCTGCTCGACGAGCCGCTCGGCGCCCTCGACCTGAAGCTCCGCGAGGAGATGCAGGTCGAGTTGAAGCGCATCCAGTCGGAGGTCGGCATCACGTTCATCTACGTGACCCACGACCAGGACGAGGCCCTGGCCATGAGCGATCGCCTGGCCGTGTTCAGCGAGGGCCGGCTCGAGCAGGTCGGGCCGCCGGCCGAGGTCTACGAGCGGCCGGCCTCGGCGTTCGTGGCCGGCTTCGTCGGCACGTCGAACGTGATCACCGACGACCTGGCCCGCCGCCTGCGCGGCTCGCCCGAGCCGTTCACCGTGCGCCCCGAGAAGCTCCGGTGCGTCCCGGCCGCGGCCGCCCATGACCCGGCCGACGGCGAGATCCGGGCCACCGGCACCGTCCGCACCGCGGTCTACCTCGGCGAGCGCACGCGCTACACGATCGACCTCGACGGCGGCGGCGAGCTCGTGGCGGTCGAGCAGAACCGGTCCGACGGCGAGTCGCAGGCCCTGGCCACACCGGGCACGCCGGTGCGCGTCGCCTGGGACCGCCGGTTCGACCAGGTGCTCCCGACCGCTGAGCCGCCCGACCAGCCGAACGACGACCAGCCGACCGACGACCAGCCGACCGACGCGGCGACGACCGATGCAGTGACCACCAACGCAGGACCACAGGAGAGCGAAGCATGACCAGAACCAGCACGAGGCAGGGCGACACGAGACCGCGGACCAGCAGGCTGCTCACCGCCGCCGCCATCGCCGCGACCATGGGGCTCGTCGCCGTGGGCTGCGGCAGCAGCAAGAGCAGCACCAGCTCGAGCGACACGCAGGCCAAGACGACGGCCACCGCCCAGGCGTCGATCGGGGCCGGCGAGGGACAGCTCGACATCATCGCCTGGGCCGGGTACGCGGAGAACGGCTCGAACGACCCGAAGGTGAACTGGGTGGGCAAGTTCGAGACCGACACGGGCTGCAAGGTCAACGTCAAGGTGGGCAACACCTCCGACGAGATGGTGCAGCTCATGCAGACCGGCCAGTACGACGGCGTGTCGGCGTCGGGCGACGCCAGCAACCGCCTCATCGTGGCCGGCGACGTGAGCCCGGTGAACACCGACCTGCTCACGAACTACCCCGACGTCTCGCCGTTCCTGAAGATGCAGCCCTACAACTCGGTCGACGGCGTGGCCTACGGCATGCCGCACGGCTGGGGCGCCAACCTGCTCATGTGGAACCCGTCGACGGTGACGCCGGCGCCGGACTCGTGGAGCGTGGTCTACGACCCGAGCTCGCCCTACAAGGGCAAGATCACCGCGTACAACGCGCCGATCACCATCGCCGACGCGGCCGTCTACCTGAAGAGCAGCCAGCCCGACCTCGGCATCGACAACCCGTACGCGCTGAAGCAGAACCAGTTCGACGCCGCGGTCAACCTGCTCAAGCAGCAGAAGTCGCTGATCGGCGAGTACTGGGCGGACTACCTGAAGGCGGCCACCGCGTTCCAGACCGGCAGCCTCGTGCTCGGATCGGGCTGGCAGCTCAACGCCAACACGGCCAACCTCGACAAGCCGGGCTCGGCCGACACGGTGCTCCCCAAGGAAGGGGCCACCGCGTGGTCCGACACGTGGATGATCTCGTCCAAGGCGAAGCACCCGAACTGCATGTACCTGTGGATGAACTACGTCACCACGCCCGAGGTCCAGGCCCAGGTGGCCGAGTGGTTCGGTGAGGCGCCGGCCAACCCGAAGGCGTGCGCGCTGACGTCCGATCCGCAGCACTGCACCACCTTCCACGCCACCGACGCCGAGTACGCCAGCCAGCTCTACTACTGGACGACGCCCACGAAGAAGTGCGTCGACGGCAGCGGGGACGACTGCGTGGGCTTCCAGGACTGGACGTCGGCCTGGAACGACATCACCGCGTCGTGATGCAGGTCGTGACGGCCTCGTGACCGCGACCGACGCGCCGGCCCGCCCCCGGAACGGGGCGGGCCGGCGCGCGTCGCGGTCGCTCTCCCGCCATCCCCGCGTGCAGCTCGGTGGGCTGCTCACCGCGCCCATGCTGTGGCTGGGGCTGATCTACCTCGGGTCGCTCGGGGCGCTGCTGCTGACGTCGCTCTACACGACCGACGACTTCACCGGCGCGGTCGTCAAGACCGTCTCGCTGTCGAACTTCCAGGAGCTGTTCTCCAACCCGACGTTCCGGACGGTGACGATCCGCACCCTGACCATCGCGGTGGCCGTCACCGTCATCGACCTGGCCCTCGCCCTGCCCTTCGCCTTCTTCCTGGCCAAGGTCGCCAGCCGCCGCACCCGGCGCGCCCTCGCGGTGGCGCTCGTGCTGCCGCTGTGGGCCAGCTACCTGGTCAAGGCCTACTGCTGGCGCGTCATCTTCGACCCGGCCTCGGGTGTCATGAAGCAGACGCTCGGCTTCTCCCCCGGCTTCGGCATCACCGCGGCCGTCGTCGTGCTGGCCTACCTGTGGCTGCCCTACATGGCGCTGCCGATCTATGCCGGGCTCGAGAAGCTGCCCGACTCGCTGCTCGACGCGTCCGGTGACCTCGGGGCCAAGGCCGGGCGCACGTTCTGGTCGGTGGTGCTGCCCATGCTCAAGCCGTCGATCCTGGCCGGGGCCATCTTCACCTTCTCCCTCTCGCTGGGCGACTACATCACCGTGCAGATCGTCGGCGGCAAGGCCCAGACCATCGGCAACGTCGTCTACCGCGACTTCGGCTCGGGCAACCTCCCGGCCGCCGCCGCCCTGGCCACGGTGCCCATCGTGATCATGGTCGTCGTGCTGCTCGCTGTCCGGCGCACCGGCGCCCTGGAGAACCTCTGATGCTGCTGTCGCGGCCGGCCCGCATCGCCCTGAAGGTGGCGACCGCGGTGGTGCTGGCGTTCCTCTACGTCCCGCTGGCGATCATCGCGGTGCTGTCGTTCAGCTCGTCGAAGTCGTTCACCTGGCCGCCTCCCAGCTACACGCTGACGTGGTGGCGCGCCGCCGTCCACGAGACCGGGCCCCGGGACGCGTTCGTCACCTCGGTGAAGGTCGGCCTGGCCGCCACCTTCATCGCCCTGGTGCTCGGCAGCCTTGCGTCCTACGCGGTGCAGCGGTTCTCGTTCTTCGGGCGCGACTCGGTCTCGCTGCTGATCGTCCTGCCCATCGCGCTGCCGGGCATCGTCACCGGCGTCGCCCTCAACTCGGCGTTCCGCGAGGGCGGGGTCACGTTCGGCTTCTTCACCCTCATCGTCGCCCACGCCACGTTCTGCATCGTGGTGGTGTTCAACAACGTGGTCGCGCGCCTGCGCCGGCTCGCCCCCAACGTCGACGAGGCCTCGGCCGACCTCGGCGCCGACCTGTTCCAGACGTTCCGCTACGTGACGTTCCCCCTGATCCGCTCGGCACTGGTGGCCGGCGGGCTGCTGGCCTTCGCCCTCTCGTTCGACGAGATCGTCGTCACCACCTTCACCGCCGGCCCCGGCATCGAGACCCTGCCGCAGTGGATCTTCAACAACATGTTCCGCCCCAACCAGCTGCCGACGGTCAACGTGGTGGCGGTGGTCGTGGTGACGCTGTCGATCATCCCCGTCTACATCGCCCAGCGCCTGAGCGCCGATCCCACCGGCGGCCTCACCTCCGACGAGGACTGAAGTCCGACCGAGGTCCCTCTCCCGGTTCGGTGCGGGGGGTACCTTCGCCGTCATGGATGACATCGATCTCATGACGGTGCGGCATCCCAGCGGCATCGATCAGGCCGTCGTCGACAAGGTGGTGGGTCGGCGAGGCCGGCTCCACGCCTTCGAGTCCCTCGATCCCCGGCGAACCGCGCTGGTGGTGATCGACATGAACACCGGCTCGGTCGAGCAGGAGCCGGGGTGCGCCTGCGTCGTCGAGCCCGTCAACGCCATGGCCGACGCGCTCCGACGGGCGGGTGGCTGGGTGGCGTGGGTGACCAGCGAGATCGACGGGAGCCGGGCCGCGCAGCTGGCCAAGGTCGTCGGCGCCGAGCGGGCCGCCATGTTCGTCGAGTCCGCCCGCCTCGGCTCGCCCGGCGCCGCGATGTGGCCGGCCCTCGACGTGCACGACCACGACGACGTCTTCGCCTCCAAGCGCGGGGCGTCGGCCTTCTTCCCGGGGAGCTGCTCGCTGCCGCGCCAGCTCGACGCCCACGACATCACGTCGATCCTGATCGCCGGCACGGTGACCAACGTGTGCTGCGAGTCATCGGCCCGTGACGCCACCGAGCTCGGCTACGAGGTCACCATGGTCTCCGACGCGTGCCACGGCCACTCCTTCGGCCTGCACGAGGCGAGCCTGGCCACCTTCTACCGGATCTTCGGCGACGTGCGCCCGAGCGGCGAGGTGCTCGACCTGATCGCCGCCGCCGATCGATCGCGGGCGACCGCCTCCGCCCCCGTCGGTTGACCCGACCGACGGCTCGCCGAGGCCTGGCCCCGACCTCGTCGACCACGTCGAGATCAGGCACGTCGAGATCAGGCACGTCGAGATCAGGCACGTCGAGATCAGGGCGTTGACAGGGCCCGCCCGGTGCTGGCAGGGTGACGAGGATTGAAAGATATCGAAATCACTCCTCTTGTCCCGGCGGAACCCCAGGAGCCAGCCCACATGACCCACCTGACGCACCTCACCGACCTGTCCGACCCGTCCACCTCCACGCCCGCGCTCGCTTCCATCCCGGCGCCGGCCGACCTCGCCCCGGAACCGCGACCTGACCAGCAGGCCGACCAGCAGGCGCAGCGGCTGGCCATCGAGCCGTGGCTCGATCCGGTGATCGACCGGCTCGGCCACGATCCCCGTTCGGCCTACGTCGAGCGGTTCTGGCTGTCGATCCTCGGGCCGTCGACCGTCGTGCTGATGCGGCGGCTGGCGCTCGAGCTCGACGACCACCCCGAAGGGGTCACGCTCGACCTGGCGGAGACGGCGGCGCTCCATCGGTGTCGGCACCAAGGGCGGGCGCCAGTCGGCCTTCATGCGCACGGTCGACCGCGTCTGCCGCTTCGGCGGGGCCCGGTGGCAGGGGCCCGACCACCTGGCCGTGCGCCGCAAGCTGCCGCCGCTCACGCGTGGGCAGCTCGCCCGGCTGTCACCCGCGCTGCAGCAGCAGCACGACGCGTGGGTCGGCCTCGACGATCACGTGCATCGCCACGACGATGTCGCCCGCATGCGCGAACGGGCCCGGGGGCTGGCCCTCTCGCTGCTCGAGCTGGGCGAGGACCCGTCCGCGGCCGAGCAGCAGCTGCACCGGTGGCGCTTCCACCCCGCGGTCGCCCACGAGTCCATGCGGTGGGCCCTCGATCGCCACCGCGCCTCGGCCGATGAACCTCCCCTCGACGCCGCGCTGACCGGCCCGTGACCGGCCCTGCGTGAAAGGTCGGGTCAGGCGGGACGAGGGCGCTTGAAGGTGCGGGCCAGCTCGAGCAGCAGGCGCACGCCGTAGCCGGTGGCGCCGCGGGTGGTCTCGACATCGTCGGTCTCGGTCCACGCGGTGCCGGCGATGTCGACGTGGGCCCACGGGATGCCCTCGGCCACGAACTCGCGCAGGAACAGGGCGGCGACGATGGTGCCGGCCTGGCCCACCTTGCCGATGTTCTTGATGTCGGCGACCTCGCTGTCGAGGTGCGGGCGGTAGTCGTCGATCATCGGGAGCTCCCATACCCGCTCGCCGGTGCGGGCCGCCGCGTCGCGCACCTGGTCGACCCAGGCGCCGTTCGACCCGAGCAGTCCGGCCACCTTGCCCCCGAGGGCCACCTCGACCGCGCCGGTGAGCGTCGCCATGTCGATGATCGCGTCGGGCTTCGCCTCGCTGGCCATGGCCAGGCCGTCGGCCAGGATCAGCCGACCCTCGGCATCGGTGTTGAGCACCTCGATCGTCTTGCCGTTGCGGGCGCGCAGCACGTCGCCGACCCGCGTGGCGTCGCCGCCGGTCATGTTGTCGGTGCTCGGGATGTAGGCAGTGACCTTGACCTTGGGCGCGACCGCGCTGATCGCCGACATGGCGCCGAGAATGGCCGCGGCGCCGCCCATGTCGTCCTTCATGTTCGTCATGCCGGCCGCGGTCTTGAGCGACAGGCCGCCGGAATCGAATGTGATGCCCTTGCCCACGAGGGCCAGCGAGAGCCGGGCGCCCTCGGGCGCGTAGCAGAGCTCGATGAAGCGGGGCGGTTGCTGCGAGCCACGGTTCACGCCGAGCAGGCCACCCATGCCCGCGGCCACGATGTCCTCGGTGGTCGAGCACGCTGATCTGCAGACCCTCCCGCTCGGCGATCTCGACCGCGGCCTGGGCCAGGGCCGACGGGGTGAGCTCGCCGCCGGGAGTGTTCACCAGATCCCGGGCCAGCACGACGCCGTCGGCGATGCGCGACCCGAGCTCGAGCGCCGCGACGCAGGCGGGTCCCGCCCCCGCCGATCACGACGACCCGCTCGAGCGGCTGGGGGTCGGGCTCCGACTTGTAGGTCGTGAACCGGTAGGAGCCGAGCACCAGGCCCTCGGCCAGGCCCTGCGCCGCGGCCGGCCGGCGCGCCGGCTCGGCCACCGCGTCGAGCAGGCGTACCGCGACGGACGGGTACCGCTTGGCGGCCCGGGCCACCGCGGCCCCGGCCCGGCGCAGCTGGTCGGGGCCGACCTCGCCCGACGGGCCCATGCCGACGACCAGCGTGGCCGGCCCACCGTCGGTCGCGGGCAGGACGAAGGTCTGACCCAGCGTGCCCCGGCAGCCGTTGGCCTCGAGATGGCCCCAGTCGAGGCCCGACGCTCCGCCGGTCGACCCGTCGCCCTCGCCAGCCTGGCCGCCGAGCCGGTCGCTGCACACGGGGACGGCGACGACGGGGACGTCCTCGGGCAGCGCCTTGGAGAGCTCGAAGCTGAGGGCCATGGGTGCGATTCCTCTCGTTTCCTGGATGGGGCGAGTGCGAGATGGGCGAGTGCGAGATGGGGCGAGTGCGAGATGGGCGAGTGCGAGATCGGGTGTGCGAGATCGGGTGTGCGAGATCAGACGTCCGCGAGATCAGACGTCGCGGGTGGCGATCGAGGTGCCCTCCTGCCACCGGGCGAGCGTCCACAGCAGGTCGCTCAGGCGGTTGAGGTAGGGCAGGCACTGCGAGTCGGGCTGGGCCGCCGGGATGCAGTCGCGCTCCGCCCGGCGCACGACCGTGCGGGCCACGTCGAGCAGCGCGGCCGTGCGGGTCTGGCCCGGGACGACGAACTCGGTGGGCGGCTCGAAGCTGGCGCTGACCTCGTCGATGACCGCCTCGAGGGCGCCGACCATGTCGGCGGTGACCAGGCTCTGTCCCGGGGCGAGCTTGTGGCGGTTCTCGGGCTCGGTGGCCATCTCGGCCATGAGCACCCAGAGGTCCCGCTCGATGCCGAGCAGGATCTGACCCAGCTCACCCGGGCTGTCGGACGGGTCGGCGAGGGTCTCGGCCCGGGCCATCCCGATGGCGGCCTGGGCCTCGTCGACCGAGCCGTACGCGGTGGGCGCGACGTCGTCCTTGGGCACACGGCCTCCGTAGAGCAGGCCCGTGGTGCCGTCGTCGCCCTTGCGGGTGTAGATCTTCATCGGAACTGGGGTGCGACCTCGGTGGCGAACCGAGCCAGCGCGTCGAGGTCGAACGGCGCCCGCAGAGCCAGGATCACCCACTGGGCGCCGGCGTCGACGTACTGCCCGAGCCGGTCGGTGATGGCGCCGAGGTCGCCGACCAGCGTCCCCGGGCGGAAGCCCTCGGCGAACGGGCCGAACCTCGACGCGAGGGCCTCGTCGATCTCGTCGGCCTCGCAGGGCACGTACAGCAGGTTGACGCCGGTGACGAACGACTCCGGCGACGGCGCGTGGTCGAGCACGATCGAGCGCTTGCGGGCGAAGTCCTCGGGGCTGACGAAGGGGACGTTCCAGGCGTCGCCGTGGCGGCCGGCCAGCTTGAGCCCGATCTGCTCGCCCGAGGCGCCGACCCAGATGTTCGGACGGGCCTGCACGGGCTTGGGGTTGCAGCGGGCATCGGTGAGGGTGAAGAACTCGCCCTCGAAGTTCGAGACGTCCTCGGTCAGGAGGAGCCGGACGCACTCGATCGACTCGGCCATGCGGCGCAGCCGAACGGCCGGCGACTCGAACGGGATGCCGTAGGCCTCGTACTCCCACACGTGCCAGCCCGCGCCCAGGCCCAGCTCGAGCCGACCGTCGCTGAGGTGGTCGATGGTGGCCGCCGCGTTGGCCAGCACGGCAGGGTGCCGGTAGCCGGTGGAGTAGACGAGCGAGCCGACTCGCGGCCGCGTGGTGAGGGCGGCCAGCGCGGCGTGGCAGGCGATGCCCTCGAAGCAGTCGCCGTCGAGGGGTGACGGCGCCGGGTAGAAGTGGTCCCACACGCTGATCCACTCGAAGCCCAGCTCCTCGGCGGTCGCCCACACCTGCTTCAGCTCGGCCATGGTGCACATCTGCGGCCCGACGTGGACACCGAAGCGGACGGGGGTGCTGGGCATGGGCGGGATCGTAGGCGCGTCGACAACGCTTGTCGGCCCTCAGGGCCTCGCCCACTAGCCTTTCGCCATGAGTTCGTTCCTCGAAGCCATCCGCCAGCGGGTCGTGATCTACGACGGCGCCATGGGCACCGGGATCCAGGAGCGGGGTCTCACCGCCGACGACTTCGGCGGCGACGACCTCGAGGGGTGCAACGAGCTGCTGGTCGTGACCCGACCGGACATCATCAAGGAGCTCCACGCCGAGTACCTCGAGGTCGGGGTCGACGTCATCGAGACCGACACCTTCGGCGGGCTGCCGGTGACCCTCGGCGAGTACGGCCTGGCCGATCGGGCCCACGAGCTCAACCTGGCCGCCGCCCTCGTGGCCCGCGAGGTGGCCGACGACTTCTCGACGCCCGATCACCCCCGCTTCGTCGCCGGCTCGATCGGGCCCGGCACCAAGTTCCCCTCCCTCGGTCAGATCCGCTTCGCCGAGCTGCGCGACCTCTTCGAGATCCAGGCCCGCGGCCTCATCGAGGGCGGGGTCGACGTCCTCATCATCGAGACGATGTTCGATCTGCTGGCCATCAAGGCGGCGATGATCGCGTCACGTCGGGCGATGTCGGCCGCTCGGGCGTGAGGTGCCCCTGCAGGTGCAGGTCACCATGGAGCTCACCGGCCGCATGCTGCCGGGCACCGAGATCAGCGCCGCGCTGTGCGCCCTCGACGCCATGAGGCCCGACGTCATCGGCATCAACTGCGCCACCGGGCCGGTCGAGATGAGCGAGCACCTGCGCCACCTCGCCCACCACGCCCGCATGCCCATCTCGTGCATCCCGAACGCCGGCCTGCCCTCGGTGGTCGACGGCCACATGCACTACGACCTCACGCCCGAAGGCCTGGCCGAGCACCACCGGCGCTTCGTCACCGAGCTCGGCATCGAGGTCATCGGCGGCTGCTGCGGCACCACGCCGGCCCACCTCAAGGCCGTCGTCGACACGTGCCGCGACCTCGAGCGCCCGGTCCGCCACCCGGTGCACGAGGCCGGCGCCACGTCGATCTACTCGATGGTGCCGTTCGAGCAGGACACGTCGTTCCTGATCATCGGCGAGCGCACCAACGCCAACGGCTCGAAGAAGTTCCGCGAGGCCATGCTCGGCCACCGACTGGGACACCACCGTCGCCATGGCGAAGGACCAGGTCAAGGAAGGCGCCCACGTGCTCGACGTGTGCGTCGACTACGTCGGTCGCGACGGCACCCTCGACATGGACGAGGTGGCGTCGCGCTTCGCCACCCAGGCCAGCGTGCCGCTGGTGCTCGACTCGACCGAGCCCCAGGTCATGGAGGCGGGCCTGCAGTGGCTCGGCGGCCGGGCCATCCTCAACTCGGCCAACCTCGAGGACGGCGAGGCGCCCGGTTCGCGGCTCGATCGCGTGTTCCGACTGGCCCGCGAGTACGGCGCCGCGGTCATCTGCCTGCTGATCGACGAGGAGGGCCAGGCCCGCGACGTCGAGTGGAAGCTGCGCATCGCCCACCGCATCCACGACCTCGCCGTCGAGCGCTACGGGCTCGAGCCCGAGCGACCTCATCTTCGACGCGCTCACCTTCCCGCTCTCCACCGGCGACGACGACCTGCGCGGCCGACGCCATGATCACCATCGACGCCATCAGGCGCATCAAGGCCGAGCTGCCGGGCGTGCACACGACCCTCGGCGTGTCGAACGTGTCGTTCGGGCTCAAGCCGGCCGCCCGCCACGTGCTCAACTCGGTGTTCCTGCACGAGTGCGTCGCAGGCCGGGCTCGACTCGGCCATCGTCCACGCGGCGCGGATCATGCCGCTGAACCGCATCCCCGAGGAGCAGCAGCAGGTCTGCCTCGACCTGATCTACGACCGCCGGCGGCCGGCGACGGGCGACGAGCCGGCCTACGACCCGCTGCAGACGCTGCTCGCCGTGTTCGAGGACGTCAACGCGGCCGAGGTCGAGGTCGAGGACCGCTCCGACTGGACGATCGAGCAGCTGCTGTCGCAGCGCATCATCGACGGCGACCGCGACGACCTCGAGGCCGATCTCGACGCGGCCATGGCCGCCGGACATCACGCCGCTCGCCATCATCAACGACGTGCTGCTCGCCGGCATGAAGGTGGTCGGCGAGCTGTTCGGCTCCGGCCAGATGCAGCTGCCGTTCGTGCTGCAGTCGGCCGAGACGATGAAGGCGTCGGTCGCCTACCTCGAGCCGCACATGGAGAAGGACGACTCGGGCGGCAAGGGCCGCATCGTGCTGGCCACGGTCAAGGGCGACGTGCACGACATCGGCAAGAACCTGGTCGACATCATCCTCACCAACAACGGCTACGAGGTGCACAACCTCGGCATCAAGATCTCGATCGCCGAGATGATCGAGAAGGCCCAGGAGGTCGAGGCCGACGCCATCGGCATGAGCGGGCTGCTCGTCAAGAGCACGCTGATCATGCGGGACAACCTCGAGGAGCTCAACAGCCGGGGCCTGGCCGAGTTCCCGGTGCTGCTCGGCGGCGCCGCCCTGACCCGCACCTACGTCGAGCGCGACCTGCGCGAGGTCTACGAGGGTCGGCTGTTCTACGGCAAGGACGCGTTCGAGGGCCTGCACGTGATGGACCGCATCGGCGAGCTCAAGCGAGGCACGGGCGAGGCGGACGACCCTGCCTGGGGTCGGGTCCCGAGCGACTCGAAGGTGGCGTCCCGACTCACCACGCAGCGTCCCGACGGCGAGTCCGGCGACGGCGTCGAGCGCCCGGCCCGCTCCCCCGAGGTCGAGCTCGACAACCCCGTGTTCGTGCCGCCGTTCCTCGGCTCGAAGGTCGTCAAGGGCATCCCGCTCGACGACATCGCGGCCTACATCAACGAGACGGCGCTGTTCCGCAACCAGTGGCAGTTCCGCCCCGAGAAGGACGCCGACGGGACGCCCGAGACCGACGACGAGTTCAAGGCCCGCATCCGGCCCATCCTGCGCTCGCAGCTGGCCGAGGCCAAGGCGGCCGACATGCTCGTGCCCCAGCTCGTCTACGGCTACTTCGCGGCCAACAGCGAGGGCGACGACCTCGTGATCTGGAAGGACGAGGGCCGCACCGCCGAGTGGCTGCGCTTCTCCTACCCCCGCCAGGGCAAGGCACCGTGGCTGTGCATCGCCGACTTCGTGCGCCCGGCGTCGTCGGGCGACGCCGACTACGTCGCGTTCCACATCGTCACGATGGGCCAGCGGGTCAGCGACGTCACCGCCCGCCTCTTCGCCGAGAACAAGTACCAGGAGTACCTGCTGGTGCACGGCCTCGGCGTCGAGATGGCCGAGGCGCTGGCCGAGTACTGGCACCGCCGCATCCGTGAGGAGTGGGGCTTCGCCGACGAGGACGGGCCGAGCCTGGCCGGCCTGTTCCGCCAGCAGTACCGCGGCGGGCGCTACTCGTGGGGCTACCCGGCGTGCCCCGACCTCGAGGACAACGAGAAGGTGGCCGAGTTGCTCGACGCGGCCCGCATCGGCATCGAGGTCAGCGAGGAGACCGGCTTCCAGTACCAGCCCGAGCAGACCACCTCGGCCATCATCCTGCCACCACCCCAAGGCCAAGTACTTCGTCGCCCGCTAGGGACCCTGGTCGGTCGCTGTCACACCCCCTCGGCAGTCTGGGGTGATGCCGAGCCGACGGTTCCTGCCCGACGACGAGGACGATGACGAGCCCGAGCCGGTGCGCGGGCCCGACGGGCGATGGCCGACCGTCGACCGCGTCGAGCGGGCCATCAGGTTCCCCGGTGCCTTCGGTGCCCACGGGTGGTTCCGCGACGAGCTGATCGCCCAGCGCGGGCAGGCCGAGCGCGAGCTGGCCGAGGTCGACGCGCAGCTGGCGGCCGCCACCCGACGTCGACGCCAACTGACCACCCGCATCCGGAACTGCAACCTGGCCATCGTCGGCACCAGCGAGATCCGCGACCGCGACACGGGTGAGCTCGTGCAGCTGTTGCCGTGGGGCAAGCGGATCCCGTTCCACGACCCCCTGCCACCGATCGAGCCGCGTCGGGCTCGCATCGTGTCGGGGAGCACCCTGCGGGCTGCGCTCCTCGACCTGCTCGAGGTCACCGATCAGCAGCTCACCATCGCCGAGCTGCACCGACTGCTGCGACTCCGCAGCCTGCTCCCCGCCGGCCGGCCTTCGCAGACGATCTCCAACGCCCTGCAAGTCGAGGTCCGCGCCGGCCGCGTCGAGCGCACCGCCCGCGGCCGCTACCGCCTCGCGCCCCGCGCTGAGCGTGGAGGCCGAGCCGCCCCAGGCGCGACGCACGGCTCCGGCCGTGCTCCTGCTGTACGTACTCGAGCCGTTGTCAGCGGTTGTCCGCCACGCTGACAACCGCTGACAGCGGCTCGACAATCCACGGAGGAGCGCGCAACGGTTCTGCTGCGGCGGATCCGCGATCTTCAGGTCGGGGCGGCGGCCAGCTTCGGGAGCTGCTGTTCGAGGGTGGCGGTGAGAGCGAACAGGTCGCCGAGCTCGTCGACCCGGGCCACCACCTCGCCGGCCTCGAAGCTGAGGGGGTCACCGTCGGCCGCGGCTTCGACCTCGTCCCAGGTGACCGGCGTCGACACCGTCGGGTGGGGCCGAGCCCGCAGCGAGTAGGCGCAGACCGTGGTCTTGTGGCGTGAGTTCTGGCTCCAGTCGATGAGCACCTTGCCCCGGCGCAGCTCCTTCTTCATGTTGGAGACGACCTTCTCCGGGTGGTGCTTCTCCATCATCTGGGCCACGGCCAGGGCGAACTCGCCGGCATGGTCATGGGTGTGGGGGGTGTTGAGCGGCAGGTAGAGCTGCAGCCCCTTCGAGCCGGAGGTCTTCGGGAACAGCTCGAGCCCGAGCCCGGCGAGCGCGTCGCGGATGTCGACGGCGACGTCGGCGCACTCGGTCATGGCCGTGCCGTCGCCCGGATCGAGATCGAACACCACCATCGTCGGCGACTCGACGTCGGCGGCGCGGGCCATCGGGGTGTGCAGCTCGAGCGCGGCCAGGTTGGCGGCCCAGACCACCGCGGCCCGCTCGTCGAACAGGCAGTACTCGACCGTGCCGTTGCGATCGCCCGGCCCGATGGCCACCTCGACCCAGTCGGGACGGTGCGAGGGGCAGCGCTTCTCGAAGAACGACGGCCCGTCGACCCCGTTCGGGTAGCGACGCAACGTCACGCACCGATCGGCCAGATGGGTCAGCATCGTCGGGGCGATCCGGACGTAGTAGTCGATCACCTCGCCCTTGGTGAAGCCCGTCTCCGGGTAGAGCACCTTGTCGAGGTTGGTGACCTTGAGGTGGTGCCCGTCGATGTCGACGATGGTCGGCTTGGCCTTCTCAGGCATCGATCGGCTCGGCCATGCGTGCGACTACGCGGACTTGCGAGCGGCCGACGCCTTCTTGGCCGCGACCTTCTTGGCCGGAGCCTTCTTGGCCGGGGACTTCCTGGCCGCGGCCTTCTTGGCCGGAGCCTCCTCCTCCGCCTCGGGCTCGGCTTCGACCTCCTCGTGGGCCGTGGGGTGGCGCGAGCGGGCGTCCTTGGCCGCGGCGACCGACGCCTCGAGCGCCGCCATGAGGTCGATGACCTCGGCCGGCTCGACGCCGTCGACCGGTGCGATGACCTCCTCGCCCGCGGCCTTGCGCTCGATGAGCTCCTCGACCGCCAGGCGGTAGGTGTCCTGGAACTTGTCCGGCTCGAAGTCGGTCGACAGCGACTCGACGAGCTGGCGAGCCATGGTGAGCTCCTTGTCGGGCAGCTCGACCTCGTCGAGGTCGGCCAGCTCGGGGATCGATGCCGGGTCGTTGACCTCGTCGGCGTAGACCATGGTCGACAGCACCAGCTTGCCGTCGACCGGTCGGACGGCGGCCAGGTACTGCTTGGTGCGCATGACGAAGTGGGCGATGCCGACCTTGCCCTGCTCCTCCATGGCCGCGGCGAGCAGCGCGTAGGGCTTGGCCGCCTTGTCCGGGGCGAGGAAGTAGGGGCTGTCGTAGTAGATCGGGTCGATCTCGGCCAGGTCGACGAACTCGTCGATGTCGATGGTGCGCAGGGCCTTGGGGTCGAGTGCCGCCAGCTCGTCGTCGCTGATGACCACGTAGGCACCCGACGACAGCTCGTAGCCCTTGACGATGTTCTCGTAGGGCACCTCCGAGCCGTCCTCGCTCGACACCCGCTTCTGCTTGATGCGGGCCTGCGGTGCGGGCATCGATCTGGTTGAAGTGCACGGTCTTGCGCGACACCGCGCCGTACAGCTTCACCGGGATGTTGACGAGCCCGAAGCTGATCGAACCACTCCAGATTGCTCGGGGCATGGGAACGACTCCTTGGGTGCGGGGACGGCACGCGGCGCAGCGTCCTCCCGATGCGACCTACCCCTCAGGACCTCAAGACAGTAGCGCCCGAGCCACCAGATCGATGCCGAATGCCGTGAGGATGGCCAGGTAGAGCAGCCCGGTGGCCGCCATCACCGCCGAGTAGGCCCGTTCCTTCAGGGCCAGCCGGGTGGTGATGATGAGGCCGATCGTGGTCGACCGCGCAGGCGATCCAGAACCAGCCCAGCAGGCCGTTGTAGCTGTCGTCGATGGTGCCGTTGATGACCGACACCATGCCCGTCGGCACCAGCAGCAGCAGCGACCTCGGGCAGCCAGAGCCAGCCGCTCCACTTCACCAGCTCGAGCAGCGGCCCCCGGGCCAGGCCGGGCTGCACGAGGTACCAGTGCCCGAGCAGCATGGCGTCGGTCACCACCCCCATGAACGCCGCACCGACCAGGAACCGGGCGATGGCGAGCCAGGCCGGGCCGCCCGCGTTCAGCGCCGCCGCGATGATCCCGATGGTGCCGATGACCGGCGCGATCAGGTCGAGCGAGGGTGGGAACTCCTTGGCGTCGGCGTCGCGCTCGGCCGGCGCCCGGTCGATGCCGGTCATGGCCGCCACCCGGGCCGTCCGCTTCTCGGCCAGCGCCACCTGCCCGGACACGCCCGCCTTGCGACGCACGACCGACACGGCCAGCGCCGTGCCGCTGGCCAGCACCACGCCCGCCGACGCGGCGTCGCGCACGGGCAGCGGCTCGATGACCTGGGTGCCCACGTACAGGGCCCCGAGGGCCATGGCCAGGTAGACGCCCCGCATCAGCCAGCCGTAGCCGAGCCCGACCTCGCGGCGGCGGGTGGTCACCCAGAGGAACAGCAGCCCACCGGTGGCCCACTGCAGCAGCAGCGAGGCGGCGTCGAAGTCGATCACGCGCTCACCCGGGCTCAGGCGTCGACCGCGACGAGACCGTGCTCGGCGTGGTTCAGCGACCGTGGGCCGTCGGGGGTGGCCACCACGATGTCCTCGAGGCGGGCGCCCCAGCGGCCGGGCACGTAGATCCCGGGCTCGATCGAGAAGGCGTTGCCGGCCACCAGCGGCTCGGCGTTGCCGGCGACGATGTACGGGTCCTCGTGCTCCTCGACCCCGATGCCGTGCCCGGTGCGGTGGATGAACCACTCCCCCATGCCGGCCCCGGCGATGACCGTCACGAGCGGCGCGCGTCGACCGCCTCCGCGGGGCGGCCCACCACGCCGGCCGCGACCCCCGCGGCCTGCGCCTCGAGCAGCACGGCGTAGAGCTCGGCGAACTCGGCCGACGGCTCGCCGGTGTGGACGCAGCGGGTGATGTCCGAGCAGTAGCCGGCCCCGTCGTCGGCGAGCATGGTGCCGCCGAAGTCGCACAGGACGACCTCGCCCTCGCGGATCACCCGGGAGCCGGCCTCGTGGTGCGGGCTGGCCGCGTTCTCGCCGGCGGCGACGATGGCGAAGTTCACCCGGTGGTGGCCCTCGGCCAGGATGCGCCGGCTCAGCTCGGCCGACACCTCGGCCTCGGTGCGGCCCACCAGCGGGATGTGGCCGCCCTGCAGCTCCGCCGCGATGCGGTCGACGGCCGCCGATGCCCGGGCCAGCGCTTCGATCTCGGCGGCGTCCTTCACCGCCCGCAGCGGACCGGTGATCTCGCTCCCGCGGCGGAACGTGGTGCCGGGGGTCCGGGCCGATGCAGCTCCACCAGGAACTGGGCCCACGTGCGGTCGCCGATGGCTGCCGTCGGCGCCCCGGCGATCAGCGTCGGCGACCAGGTCGAGCGGGTCCTCGGTCTCGCCCCACGGGAGCAGTCGGAACAGGTCGTCCCGCTCGACCACCCGGGGCGCCTCGAGCCGGGGGACGACCAGCGTGGCGTCGCCTTCGCGGGGCACGACCAGCATGGTCAGGCGCTCGAGCGGCATGGCCTCGTAGCCGATCAGCCAGGGCAGATCGGCGCCCACCGAGAGCAGCAGGACGTCGACGCCCTCCGCCGCCATGGCGGCGCGCACTCGGGCAAGGCGGTCGGCGTGCATGGGATCAGGCTACCGGCGAGCCCGCTCCCGCCCGAAAGCCGGTCGACCGCCCACCTCTCGAACGTGACCTCCGACCCTGGCGCGTGGGACGGTTTGGCGGCTACACCACTCGCATGGCATCCCTCCAGCACTGCACGATCCACGGCCACGAGGTCGGCTACCGCCTCATGGGCCACGAGTCCGGCGACCCGGACCGCGAGACGATCCTGCTGATCCACGGCATGGCCGGCAGCTCACGCACCTGGCGCGACGTGCAACCGGCTCTCTCCGAGCGGTTCCGGGTGTTGGCCCCCGACCTGCTGGGCCACGGCGAGTCGGCCAAGCCCATGGGCGACTACTCCCTCGGGGCTCACGCCAGCGGCCTGCGCGACCTCATGGCCTGCCTCGACATCGAGCGGGCCACCATCGTCGGCCAGTCCCTCGGTGGCGGCGTGGCCCTGCAGCTCGCCTACCAGCACCCCGAGCTGTGCGAGCGCCTGGTCCTGGTCTCGAGCGGTGGCCTCGGCCGTGAGGTCAGCTGGCTGCTGCGGATGCTGTCGCTGCCCGGTAGCGAGTTCGTCCTGCCCATCGCGGTGCCGGCCACGATCCGCGACCGCGGCAACGCCGTCAGCACCTGGATCCGCGACCGCGGCGTCCGCTCGGGCCGGATCGCCGAGATGTGGCGGGCCTACGCCTCGCTGGCCGAGCCCGAGAACCGCCAGGCCTTCATCCGCACCCTGCGCGCCGTCGTCGACCTGGGCGGCCAGACCGTGAGCGCGGCCGACCGCCTCTACCTGGCCGAGGCGGTGCCCACCCTGATCGTCTGGGGTGACCACGACACCATCATCCCGGTCGAGCACGCCTACACGGCCCACGAGGCCATGCCCGGCAGCCGGCTCGAGATCTTCCCCGGCGTCGGTCACTTCCCCCAGACCGAGGCACCCGAGAGGCTGGTCGAGGTCCTCACCGACTTCATCACCACCACCGAGCCGGCCGAGTCCCGCGGCGAGCAGCTGCACCACCTGCTCGTCGAGGGCGCCTCCGCCCGCTGACCTCAGATCGGCAGGCCGGTGAGGCCGTCGATGCTCACCGTGTTCTTCTCGGCGTGGTAGTCCTCGATGCCCTCCGGACCCTTGCGGGCAGCCCAGTCCGTCAGGGTCTCGCGCTCGGACTCGTAGGACATGAACGGCACCGCGTAGCCGCACGACGACTGGATCCGGTCGAGGTGGCAGCGGATCACCGAGCGCACGCCCGGTAGCGGCGGGAACCGGCCCACCAGGGCGTCGAAGTCGTCGTCGCCCGGCAGCACGACCTCGCCCCGCCCGAAGAGCCGCAGGATGCGGGGCGGGCCCTCGAACCCGCAGAACATGAGGGTGAGCCGGCCGTTCTCGTTGACGTGGGCGATGGTCTCGACCCCGCTACCGGTGAGATCGAGGTAGGCCACGGTGCGGTCGTCGAGCACCCGGAAGCTGTCGTAGCCCTTGGGGCTGAGGTTCACGTGCCCGTCGGTGGCGGTCGGGGCGCTGGCGACGAAGAACACGTGCTGGGCGGCGATCCACTCGCGCAGGGTGTCGTCGAGGGTGTCGTGGGTGCGGGCCATCGCAGGAGTGTGTCAGCTCAGGCCGTCGACACCGCGCCCGATTCGTGGACCGAACCGGCCGCGTCGGCGGCCTGGCGGGCGTGGTAGCTCGAGCGGGTGAGCGGGCTCGACTCGACGTGGCCGATGCCGAGCGCCTCGCCGACCGGCCTTGAGGCGGTCGAACTCGTCGGGCGTCCACCAGCGGGCCACCGGGCAGGTGGTTCGACGTGGGCCGCAGGTACTGGCCGATGGTGACGATGTCGACGCCGACGCCGGCCAGGTCGGCCAGCGTGGCCTCGACCTCGTCGACGGTCTCGCCCAGCCCGAGGATCAGCCCCGACTTCGTCGTGAGCCCGGCGGCCTTGGCCCGGGCCAGCACGCTCAGGCTGCGGGCGTAGCCGGCCGACGGTCGCACCGCCCGCTGCAGCCGGGCCACGGTCTCGATGTTGTGGTTGAGCACGTCGGGCCGGGCGTCGAACACGATCTGCAACGAGGCCGGGTCGCCCTTGCAGTCGGAGATGAGCACCTCGACCGACGTGGCCGGGCTGCGGCGGCGGATGGCCCGGATCGACGCCGCGAACCCCTCGGCCCCGCCGTCGGGCAGGTCGTCGCGGGCCACCGCGGTGAACACGGCGAAGCCCAGCCCCATCTGGGCCACCGCGTCGGCCACCCGCTCGGGCTCGTCGGGGTCGGGGGCATCGGGGTGACGGGTGTCGACCAGGCAGAAGCCGCAGGCCCGGGTGCAGCGCTCGCCGTTGAGCATGAACGTGGCGGTGCCGTCGGCCCAGCAGTCGAAGATGTTGGGGCAGCCGGCCTCCTCGCACACGGTGACCAGCCCGAGGTCGCGCACCGTGCGCTTGAGCTGCAGGTACTCCGGGCCCATGGTGGCCGGCGCCCGCAGCCAGCTCGGGCTTGCGCTCGTTGATGGCGAGTCCCTGACTGACGCCGGCCTCGGTCAGCCGCGACCGTCGGCGGGCCGTCGTGTCGATGCTCACGGGCACCGGCCCGACCGACGCCCGCGAGCCGGCGACCGGCGCCGGGCCCCTCGCCCCGGCTGAACGGCGGACAGGTCGTCGGGCCGGTGGCGCCACACGACGTCCTGACGCTCCCAGGCGTCGCCACGCCGCCCAGCGCTCGACCGCCCGGGCCGCGACGGCGTCGACCACCTCGCGCATGGTGACCTCGATGCCCTCGGCGGCCAGCGACGTGACCGCCTTGTCGGCGATGCCGCACGGGCACGATGTGGTCGAAGTAGCTCATGTCGGGGCCGACGTTGAGGGCGAAGCCGTGCATCGAGCGGCCCCGGGTGAGTCGCACGCCGATCGCGGCGATCTTGCGGGGCGCCGTCGCCGTCGGCGTCGACCCACACGCCCGGGTAACCGGTCGAGCCGTCCCGCGCCCGGCAGCCCGAGGTCGGCCAGGGCGTCGATCACCACCTGCTCGACCGCCGTGCACGTAGGCCGCGGTGTCGGCCATGCCGCCACCCCGCTTGCCGGGCACCGACAGGATCGGGTAGCCGACGAGCTGACCGGGACCGTGGTAGGTGACGTCGCCGCCGCGGTCGGCCCGCACCAGGTCGGCACCCACGTCGGCCGGCGGCACCAGCAGGTTGGCCAGGTCGGCCCGCACGCCGAGCGTGTACACGTGCGGGTGCTCGAGCAGCAGCAGCCAGTCGTCGGCCGGCCGCACGAACAGCCCGTGCTGCAGCGCGATGCGCGTCGGCGTAGGGCACCGGGCCCAGCCAGCGCACGCGCAGCGTCGGGGTCATGCCAGCTCGGCCGCCCAGTCGCGGGTCTCGAGGATCTCCTTGACCTCACGGAGGAAGGCCGCCGCGTAGGCGCCGTCGAACGCCCGGTGGTCCCAGCTCATGGCCAGCATGCCCGACCGAGTGGATGGCGATGGCCTCGTTGCCGTCGGCGTCGGTGATCACGACCGGCTTGCGCGTGACCCCGTCGGTGGAGAGGATCGCCACCTGCGGCTGGTTGATGATCGGGATCACCATGAACGTGCCGAACGGGCCCGAGTTGGAGATGGTGAACGTGCCGCCGGTGATGTCGTCGGCCGAGAGCTTCTTGGTGCGGGCCCGGGTGGCCAGGTCGGAGATGTCCCGGGCGATGGCCCGCAGGCGCTTGTCGTCGGCCTCGTGGATGACCGGCGCCAGCAGCCCCTCGAAGTTGAGGTCGACGGCGATGGCCAGGTTGACGTAGTTGTGCACCACCAGCTCGCCGTCGCCGACGCTGGCGTTGAGGTGGGGGAAGTCGCGCAGCGCGTCGATGACCGCCCGGGAGATGAACGGCAGGTAGGTGAGGCTGAAGCCCTCGCTGGCCTTGAACTCGTCGCGATTGGCCCGGCGCACCCGCTCGACGTTCTCGTAGTCGACCTCGACCGCGGTCATGGCGTGGGGCGACGTGGCCTTCGACATCACCATGTGCTCGCCGGTGATGCGGCGGATGTTGTTGAGCTTCTCGACCGTGTCGCCGGTGCCCGACCGGGGAGCGGGCGCGGCGGCTCGGCGCCGCGGCGCCGGCGCCGGAGCGGCCGGAGGCGGCCGGACCGCGAGCCGGAGCGGCCGGAGCCGAGCGCCCGCCCGGGGCGGCCTCGATGGCCCGCTCGACGTCGCCGCGGGTGATGCGACCCCCGATGCCGGTGCCCGGGATCGTGGCCGGGTCGAGCCCGTTGTCGGCGATGAGCCGGCGCACGAGCGGCGACAGCACGGCTCCACCCGCCGCCGCGGGCGGCAGCGGGCGCCGCAGGTGCCGCCTCCGGAGGAGGCGGGGGTGCAGCCGGCGCAGCGACGGGCGGCGGCGGGGGTGGCGGTGGCGCCGGAGCGGCAGCCGCGACCGGCGGGGGCGGCGGCGGGGGTGCGGGCGCCTCCTCGGCGGCCGGCTCGGCCGCGGTCTCGGCTGTCGGTGCCGGCGCGCCACCCGCGGGCGGGGCGTCGGCGACCACGGCCAGCACGGTGCCGACGTCGACCGTGTCGCCCTCGGGGACCCGGATCTCGGCGAGGAACCCGGCCACGGGCGACGGGACCTCGGAGTCGACCTTGTCGGTCGAGACCTCGAAGAGCACCTCGTCCTCGGCGATGGGGTCACCGACGTTCTTGAACCACTTGGTGATGGTTCCCTCGGTCACCGTCTCGCCCAGCTGGGGCATCTCGATGTCGGCCATGGGGGGTGTGCCTCTCGTTTCTCGACCAGTGGGGCCTCAGCCGTGCAGCGACCGGCCGGTCAGGGCCAGCACGCTCTCGCCGAAGAGCTCGCTCAGGGTGGGGTGGGGTTGGATGAACTGGGCGACCTCGTCGACCGTGGCCTCCCAGTTGACGGCCAGGTAGCCCTGGCCGAGCTGCTCGGTGACCCAGGGGCCGACCATGTGCACGCCGAGGATGCGACCCGCAGTGCCGTCAGAACGTTTCTCGGCGATGATCTTCACCATGCCGTCGGGCTCGCCGAGGATGAGGGCGCGGCCGTTGCCGATGTAGCGGTGGGCCGACACGACCACGTCGAGGCCGGCGTCCTCGGCCGACTGCTCGGCTGTGTCCGGCGAAGGCGACCTCGGGGTAGCAGTAGATGCACCACGGGACGTTGGCGTAGTCGACACCGACCGGGTCCTCGCCGAGGATGTCCTTGACCACGCGTGATGCCCTCGATGAACCCGACGTGGGCCAGCGCCGGCGTGGGGATGACGTCGCCGACCGCGTAGACGCCGGGCTCGCGCGGTGCGGCACACGTCGTCGACCTCGATGAAGCCCCGGTCGTCGACCACCACCGCGGTGCCCTCGGCCAGCGCGCCCTCGGTGAAGGGCCGACGGCCGACCGACATGCACACCAGGTCGACCTCGAGGGTCTCGCCGTCGCCGAAGCTGATGGTGGTGCCGCCCTTCTCGCGCGGGCTCGTGGCCGGTGACGGCCACGCCGGTGCGCACGTCGATGCCCCGCTTCTTGAACTGGCGCAGCACCAGCTTGGTGACGTCGTCGTCGCAGCCGGGAAGGATCTTGGGCAGGGCCTCGAGGATGGTCACCTTGGTGCCGAGGTCGGCCATCATCGACGCGAACTCGCAGCCGATGGCGCCGCCGCCGATGACCGCGGCCGTCGGCGGCAGCGGCTGCAGCGAGAGCATCTCGTCGGAGGTGAGGACGATCTCGCCGTCGACCTCGAAGCCGGGGATGGTGCGGGGCACCGATCCGGTGGCCAGCACGACCGCGTCGCCGATCAGCTCGACGTCGCCCGACTCGCCGCCGGTGACCTTCACCACGTGGCCCGGTCCCAGCGTGCCGTACCCGTCGTAGATCGTGACCTTGCGCCGCTTCAGCAGCGTCGTCAGGCCGCCCACCAGCTGGTCGACCACCTTCTGCTTGCGGATCTGGGTGACGCTGAAGTCGACCGTGGGGGCCGAGGTGCCGATGCCGAACTCGGCCGCCTCGTTGACCATCCGGAACACCGCCGCCGTCTCGAGCAGCTCCTTGGCCGGGATGCACCCGACGTTGAGGCACGTGCCGCCCATCTTGCCCTTCTCGATCAGGGCGATGCGAAGACCGGCGGATGCTCCGTAGAGCGCGGTGGCGTAGCCGCCGGGACCACCACCGATGATCACGACGTCGAAGGACTCAGCCGTGGGAACCACCTCCAGAGGAGCGAGCGCGGGCATTGCGAGCCCGCTCACCCTACCGGTCCGCCGCGGGCCCACGAACCGGCCGATCGGGCCCCTCGGGCCGCGTTCCTACTGCTGTTGTTGCTGCTGCTGTTGCTGCTGCTGTTGCCGGCGAGCATCGGCCTCACGGGCCTTCTGGTCGCGGGCCAGTTGGTTCTGCTGGTCGGGGTCGCGCACGGCCCGTTCCGACCTGGGGCTCGACCCGGACCGCACCCGGCGGATCTCCACGTGCGGGTCGACGGCCGGCGTGGCCGAGCCCGAGAACACCCCCCGCAGCGGCTGGACGTCGTCGTAGTCGCGGCCGTGCCCGATCTTGACGTGACGGATCCCGACCTCCTGCTGGTTGGTCGGGTCGAGGGCCAGCCATCCGAACCCGGGCAGTGCCGCCTCGAACCAGGCGTGGGTCTGCACGGTGACGACGTCGCCGCCCTCGACGTCGGCCCCGGTGCTGTCGTCGCGGGTGAACAGGTAACCCGACACGTAGCGGGCGGGGATGCCCTGGCTCCGGCACAGGGCCACGGCGAGGTGGGCGTAGTCCTGGCACACGCCCTTGCCCTGGGCCAGCACCTGCTCGACCTCGATGCCGATGTCGGTGGCGCCCCGGGCGTAGGTGAGCCGGGCGCCGGTCACGCGGTGCAGAGCCAGCACCAGGCTGACCAGGTCGTCGCCCACGAAGTCGCGCTGGCGCGCCGCCTCGGCCACCACCCCACGGCCCCAGCGGGCGTGGGGGGACGGCTCGAGGTACTCGTAGTTGGCGTCGAGGAACTCGCGCTGGGTCAGCTGATCGAGGTGGGGGGCCACGGTCAGCAGCGGGCGCTGGTAGGTCTCGACCGATGCCTCGGCCACCACCTCGAGGGCGACGTGGGGCAGGCGCAGGCCGAAGCTGTCGACCCGCGTGCCCCAGTAGTCGGTGAACGAGAACACCTTGGCCGACGGCGAGGTCACGACCCGGTAGGAGATGAGCTCCTGGTTGCCGTCGCTGACCGGGCAGGCCCGCAGCTCGTTCTGCGATTCGCGGACGAGGTTCTCGTAGGTGAACGAGGTGCGGTAGCGGATGTCGAGCCTCATTCGTCCTCCACGATCAGAGGAGCCTGGCCCGGCATGAGCTGGAGGCTGTGCAGGTCGAACTCGTGGGAGTTGGAGAAGTACTGGGTGGCCACCGACGCGGCCACCTGGCGGATGCCCTCCTCGACGAGGTGCAACTCGTCGCCCAGGTCGCCCTGCATCAGCTCCCGCACGTCGGCGTACTCGAGGCCCGAGCGCACCCGGCCGAGCTGGCGCAAGCGGTCGGGTGAGCTCGCCGTCGGGGGCCAGGCGGGCGAGCGCGTTCTCGGCGGTGCGCAGGGAGAACAGCACGCTGCGGGGGAAGGTCCGGGACAGCAGGAGGAACTCGACCACGTCGACCGGGTCCATCGAGGCGCGGTAGGTGCGGCGGTAGGCCTCGAGGGCCGAGGCCGACCGCAGCGTGCCCATCCACTGGTGGAACGCCGTGGGCGACAGCTGGCGGTAGCGCACCGACAGCAGCCGGCACGCCATCTCGGCCCGCTCGAGGTTCCAGCCCAGCACGAAGAAGCGCCACCCCTCGTCGCGGGCCATGGTCTCGGCGGCCACGCCGGCCACGGTCTGGCACTGGCGGCGCACCAGGCCGTAGAGCTCGTGGGGCTGGAACTCGAGGTCGGCCCGGAGGTTGCGGGCCCGGAGCTCGAGGCAGAACGAGTTGAGCGACTCCCACAGCTCGGTGGACAGCTGCTCGCGCACGGTGCGGGCGTTCTCGCGCGCCTGCTCGACGGCCGAGAGGATCGAGCCGGCGTTCCGGGGGTCGAGCACGAGGAACTCGGACACGGAGGTGGCACCGAGCGGGCGCTCCGTGTCGGCGAAGGCCCGCTGGAGCCGGACGGCCGACAGCACGTCGCGCCAGGCCATGGCCTCCTCGGCCGGCGTGGTCTCGAGCATGCCGTGATAGGTGACGTCGAGCAGCCGGGCCGTGTCCTCGGCGCGTTCGAGGTAGCGACCGGTCCAGAACAGGCTCTCGGCGTCGCGGGCCAGCATCAGGACCGGGCCTCGACGATGCCGTCGGGCCCCGTGGCGTCGGGACGGGCCGCGAGCACCCACGTGTCCTTCGAGCCGCCGCCCTGCGACGAGTTCACGACGAGGGATCCCTTGCGCATGGCGACGCGGGTGAGCCCACCGGGGATGACCTCGATGTCCTCGCCCGACAGCACGAACGGCCGCAGGTCGATGTGGCGCCCCTCGAGGTGGTCGTCGCACAGCGAGGGATGGCGCGACAGCGACACGACCTCCTGGGCGATGTAGCCCCGGGGGTCGGCGAGGATCTGGCGGCGGCAGGTCTCGAGCTCCTCGTCCGACGCGGCCGGGCCGATGACGATGCCGTAGCCACCGGCCTCGGCCACCGGCTTGATCACCAGCTGGTCGAGCCGGCCGAGCACGTCGTCGCGCTGGTCGTCGTCCCACAGCAGGTAGGTCGGGACGTTCGGGATGATCGGCTCCTCACCCAGGTAGTAGCGGATGAAGTCGGGCACGTAGGCGTAGACGGCCTTGTCGTCGGCCACGCCGTTGCCGACCGCGTTGGCGATGGTGACGTTGCCGGCCCGGGCCGCGGCCATGAGGCCGGGCACGCCGAGGGTCGAGTCGGCCCGGAACGGCACCGGGTCGAGGAAGTCGTCGTCGATGCGGCGGTAGATCACGTCGACGCGCTGCAGCCCCTGGGTGGTGCGCATGGAGACGACGTGGTCGTCGACGACGAGGTCGCGCCCCTCGACCAGCTCGACGCCCATCTGCGAGGCCAGGAACACGTGCTCGAAGTAGGCCGAGTTGAACACGCCGGGGGTGAGCACCACGACGGTGGGCCGGTCGCTGGAGGCCGCCGGGGCCACGCGGTGCAGGGCGTTGAGCAGCGACCGGCCGTAGTGGTCGACCGGGCGGATCTGCTGGTCGGCGAACACCGTGGGCAGCACCCGGGTCATGGCCACCCGGTTCTCGATCACGTAGCTGATGCCGCTGGGGTTGCGCAGGTTGTCCTCGAGCACGCGGTAGGTGCCCTCGCCGTCGCGGACCAGGTCGACCCCCGCGACCAGGCACCGGGCCCCGAGCGGCACCGGGATGCCGAACGCCTCCCGGCAGAAGCCGTCGGACGACTCGACGACCCAGGTGGGGATGATGCCCTCGTGCAGGGCGGCCCGCTCGCCGACGTAGAGGTCGTCGAGGAAGGCGTTGAGGGCCTGCACCCGCTGGACCAGCCCGGCCTCGATGTGGTCCCACTCGTCGGCCGGCAGGATGCGCGGCAGCAGGTCCATCGGGAAGGTCCGCTCGATGCCCTCGCCCTCGTCGTAGACGGTGAAGGTGATGCCCTGGCTGCGGAACGCGGCGTCGCGCAGGCGGGCCCGCTTGAGCAGGTCGTCGGGGGTGAAGCCGGTGAGGCGGGCGATCAGCGGGGCGTAGTGCGGCCGCACCCGACCGTCGGCGTCGAAGACCTCGTCGAAGAAGCCGTCGAGCTCGTAGGCCGCGAACAGGCCGTCTGACCCGGGCTGACCGGTCTCGGCGTGTTCCGTGGCTGCCATCGTCGCCAACCTAGCCACCACCCGTGGGGCTGTCAGGAGGCCGGAGCCGCGTTCACAAAGCGTTCACAGCGGGGACGCGGGCGTCGCAACAACCCCTTCCCCGCGATCCGGCAGGTCGGTACACTCGCCACACAACGCTTGGGCGAGCGTGTCGCAGGGGGTGGACCCATGGGGTCGTCGAGGATGTCCCGGCGGGATTTCCTTCGCATCGGCGGCGGCGCCGGCGCCGGACTGTTCCTCATCGGGCAGATCGGGGGCCGGGTGTTCGAGATCCCGGTCGGCGCGGCCCAGATCGCGGGCGGCATGCTCGACCCCCACACGGTGCCCAAGTACCGGACGCCGGTGCTGGTCCCACCGGTGATGCCGCGTGCCGGCACCGTTACCCAGAGGGGCGGCAAGCCGGTCGACTCCTACGAGATCTCCGTGAGGCAGTTCGACCAGCAGATCCTGCCGGCCGGCTTCCCGCTCACGACGGTGTGGGGCTACGGCGCCGTCGCGGCACAGAGCGATCGGGGCCTGCTGATCCATCACGCCCCGTCCCTGACCATCGAGGCCCAGTACAACCGGCCGGTGCGCGTCAAGTGGATCAACGATCTCGTCGACGAGGACGGCAACCACCTGCCGCACCTGCTGCCCGTCGATCCGACCCTCCACTGGGCCAACCCCCCGGGTGGTGCCGAGGGCCGTGACATGCGGCCGGCCTTCACGTCGACGCCGGGTCCCTACACCGGCCCGGTGCCGCTCGTCACCCACACGCACGGAGCCATCGGCGTCGGCGACGAGAGCGACGGCTACGCCGAGGCGTGGTACCTGCCCGCCGCCGACGACATCCCTGCCGGCTACGCCCGCGAGGGCACCTGGTACGACTTCTTCGCGGGCAAGGCGGCCACGACGTACGGGGCGACGTGGGGACCCGGCTTCGCCACCTTCCAGTATCCGAACCTCGGCCGGGCGGCGACCACCTGGTACCACGACCACGCCCTCGGCATGACTCGGCTCAACGTGTACGCCGGGCCGGCCGGCTTCTTCATCATCCGGGGTGGTCCCGCAGGGGACGGCGCGGTGCTCGACCGCCGCACCGGGCGCCCGGCGTCGCTCCCCGGCCCGGCGCCCCGTTCGGGCGACCGGTTCCCCGCCACCAAGCCCTACCGCGAGATCGCGCTCGCCATCCAGGACCGGTCGTTCCGGGCCGATGGGTCGCTCTTCTACCCCGACACGCGCGCCTTCTTCGACACGATCACCGGCCCGTACATCCCCGACACCGATCTCTCACCGATCTGGAACCCCGAGTTCTTCGGCAACACGATCATGGTCAACGGCAGCACGTGGCCGTTCCTGAGCGTCGAGCAGCGCCGCTACCGGTTCCGGGTCCTCAACGGGTGCCAGTCGCGCTTTCTCATCCTCGATTTCCGTCGGATCCCCGGCGTCGAGGTGTGGGCGATCGGTAACGAGGGAGGGTTCCTCGCCGCTCCGGTGAACCTCACCGCGACCAACGGCAACCAACTTCTCATGGGGCTGGCCGAGCGTGCGGATCTGATCGTCGACTTCACCAGGGTGCCGCGGGGCAACTTCGTCCTTGCCAACGTCGGACCCGACGAACCGTTCGGCGGCGGCGAGCCGGACGAGGACTTCGACGTGTCGGATCCCGACACGACCGGCCAGATCATGGAGTTCCGCGTCGGGCCTGCCCTCACCGCCGACAGCTCGACACCGCCGGAGCTCCTCCGGCTGCCGGCGATCGTCCCCCTCCCTCCGGAGACGGTCACCCGGCCGTTGGCCCTGCTCGAGGAGATGTCGCAGTTCTTCGAAGACTCCCCCGCCGAGGCGCTGCTCGGCACGGTCGCCGGCGATCCGAACGTCGCCCCCGGGGTGTGGACCAAGCGCCCGTGGGAGGACCCGGTCACCGAGAACCCGACGGTCGGCGCCACGGAGGTGTGGGAGATCTACAACACCACCGCGGACGCCCATCCCATGCACATCCACGAGGTCGCCTTCGAGGTGGTCGACCGCCAGGACGTCACCATCGACGAGGACACCATGGAGGTGCAGGTGGCGGCCGGCTCGGAGCCGACGCCGCCGGAGGCGTGGGAGACCGGGTTCAAGGACACGGTCGTCGCCTACCCCGGCCAGGTCACCCGCGTTCGGGCCCGGTTCGAGACGCCGGGCCAGTTCGTGTGGCACTGCCACATCGTCGAGCACGAGGACAACGAGATGATGCGGCCATATCGCATCGGCCCGGTCCAGCCCGGCCAGCCGGCGTAGCCCGATCCGCGGTCAGCGGGAGATGAGCAGCTGCAGCGCGAAGGCCAGGATCAGCGCCAGTCCGCACAACAGGGCGAGGAAGATCAGTTTCCGGGTGCTCATCGGACCTCGTGCCTCGGGGCCCGGACTCGGGGCCAAGGCTCGGGGTCGGACACTAGCTGGCCTACGATCGGCGCCGTGCCCGGTGACAGGTCTGAGACGCTGGTGGTCGTCGGCCAGGGCTACGTCGGGCTCCCCCTGGCCGTCCGGGCCGTCGAGCAGGGCTACACGGTGGTCGGCTTCGACGTCGACGGCCACAAGGCCAAGCGGCTGGCCTCGGGCGACTCGCCGGTCGAGGACATCACCGACCAGCGGCTGCAGGCGGCGCTCGACACCGGCCGCTACCGCCCCACCAGCGACCCGAGCGACCTCGCCGGCTTCGACGCCGCGGTGATCTCGGTGCCCACGCCGCTCACGCGAGGGCGCGCCCGACCTCTCCTACATCGAGGACGCGGCCCGAACGCTGGCGGTGCACCTCACCCGGGGGGCGTGCGTGGTGCTCGAGTCGACCACCTACCCGGGCACCACCGAGGAGCTGCTGCTGCCCATCCTCGAGCAGGGTTCGGGCCTCACCGCCGGCACCGACTTCCACCTCGGCTACAGCCCCGAGCGCATCGATCCCGGCAACCCCACCTACACCTTCGAGAACACGCCCAAGGTCGTGTCGGGCATCGACGCGGCCTCGCTGACCGCCGTCGCAGGGGCTCTACGACCGACTGGTCGAGCGGACGGTCCCGGTGTCGCTCGCCCCGCGAGGCCGAGCTCACCAAGCTGCTCGAGAACACGTTCCGCCACGTCAACATCGCCCTGGTCAACGAGCTGGCCATGTTCGCCGACGAGCTCGGCATCGACCTCTGGGAGGCCATCGACGCGGCCTCCACCAAGCCGTTCGGCTACATGCGGTTCACCCCGGGCCCCGGTGTCGGCGGCCACTGCCTCCCGATCGACCCGTCCTACCTGTCGTGGCGGGTGCGCCAGTCGCTCGGCGCCGCGTTCCGCTTCGTCGAGCTCGCCAACGACGTCAACGACCACATGCCCGACTACGTCGTGCGTCGCCTGGTCGTGGGGCTCAACCGGCTGAAGCTCCCGGTCAACGGGCAGCGGGTGCTGCTGCTCGGCCTCTCGTACAAGCGCAACACCGGTGACGCCCGCGAGTCGCCCTCGCGCCCCATCGCCCGGCAGCTGGTCGAGCTCGGCGCCGAGGTGCTGGTCGCCGACCCGCACGTGCACCCGGACCTCGTGCCCGACGGCGTCACCCTGGTCGACGCCACCTCCGACCTGGCCGCCACGTGCGCCGCGGTGGTCGTGCTCGTCGACCACGACGCCTTCGACCTGCAGTCGCTCATCGCCGGGGCGCCCTACGTGCTCGACACCCGCCACTGCGTCGAGGGCGACACCGTCGAGTACCTCTGACCTCTGGCGCGTCGAGCCCGGACCCGGGCTCGGGTCGGGGTCGCGCTCGCTCAGCCGCCGGTGGTCAGCCGCCCGAGTCGCCCTTCATCAGGTCGGCGGCCCGGAACTCGGCCAGCTCGTTGATCGCCAGGGTGCTCCCTGCCGGCATCTTCGACTCGAAGTCGCGCAGGTGCTGCTCGAGGGGCGCCACCTCCTCGGGGGTGGTCGCCCAGAACTGGAAGGTGGGTTCGAGCGCGGTGATGGTGCCGCGGTTCATGTGCCACTCGCCCACCAGGACCCAGTCGTCCGGGGTGTCGAAGAACAGGGTCGTGGGGTAGACCGCGGCCACCTTGAACCCGCGGTCCCTCGCCAGCTGGGCCCAGTAGTCCTTGCCCGGGTGCTGGTGCGTGCGCCGGCGCTCCTGCAGGACCTCGTAGTCGCCCAGACCCAGCAGGTCGGTCAGCGGGCCGTCGTGCTCGAGGCTGACGTACCCGAGCTCACCGGTGGCGACCGGCTGCCCGTCGTAGTACTCCCCCAGGAACTTCCCCGCCTGGTAGCGCTGCTGGTAGGTGTCGTCCACCGCGCGCGGGACGTTGAGGGTCAGGTCGATCTTGGTGACGCACAGGAGCAGGGCGAGGACCGTCAGGCCCGGCACCAGGAAGGCCCGCGCCGGCACCCGGCGGGCGCTCGGGATCGTCTCGTCGGCGATGGCCAGCATGGTCAGCACGCCCAGCGCCACGAGGTAGGCCTGGTAGCGCTCGAACCAACCGACCTGGGCCAGCGTGACGTGTGCCGCGGTGGCGACCACGAAGACGACGGCCACGAACGTGTACCGGCGACCCTGACGCCACCCCACGAGGAGGGCGCCGGCGGCGATGGCGGCCATGGCCGCGAGCAGCGGATCGGTGGTGAGGCGGTTGAGGAGGGGCACGAGCTGGAACGGGCTGCCGGAGCCCCCGCTGACGCCCTGCCCCTTGGCCAGCACCGAGTTCGGGAGCCACCCCTGCCCCATGAGCCGGTTGAACACGGCGAAGCCGAGGAAGGGCACCAGCGCGGCCAACCCGACCACGACGGCCCGGCGCAGCTGCCGTCCGAACCCAGGCGGGTCGCCCGTGCTCCAGCCGGGCAGGCACTGGGCCAGCAGCGCCACGCCGATCCCGGCGGCGACGAAGAGCGTCTCGAAACGGGCCAGGGTGGCCAGGCCGAGCAGCACGTAGGGCAGCCATCGGGGCCAGCCCAGCGGCTGCCCCGAGGCGGCGCGCTGGAAGAGCACCACCGCGCTGAGCACCAGCGCGACCTGCAGCGTGTGCTCCATGCCGAGCAGGGTGATGGCCGGGAGGAACAGCACGAACACCACGAGCACGATGACCGCCACCGCGTCCAGCGGGCGGCGCCGGCTCGGCAGCAGCACGCGCTGCTGGCCGGCCACGATGGCGATGACCCACAGGCCCGCGGCCAGGTTGATCAGCAACGGACCGACGTTGTCGCCCAGGGGCACCCCGATCGACCGGAGACCACCGGCCACGGCGAGGTAGCCGGCGAGCAGCACGCTCCACAGCGGCGACGACGAGGCCGACTCGAAGACGCCCGGCACCACGCCCCACGTGCCGTGGTGGGCCAGGTTGCCGGCGAGGCTGAGGTGGATGGCCGGGTCGTCGATCAGGTAGACGATCTGGCCCCCCGTCTTGTGCAGCGACCAGGCGAACAGCGCCACGGTGGCGACGAGGTAGGACCCGCCGCCCCAGCGCAGGAACGCCTTGCGGTAGCCCGGTTCGGCCTGGCCGGACGCGTCGGTCGAGGGATCCGCCACCTCGGGTGCGAGCACCTGACTCATCGACGACTCCCCAACACCACGTCCCACTCCTCCGCTTTCGCTCAGGAGACGCTAGTTGGCCGACCGGCACCGGATGGGTCGCCGGTCGGGGTCAGCGACGGCGCCTACGGCTCCCGAGCAGGTAACCGATGCCGATCGACAGCACGATCGTCGCCGCCAGCACGAGCCACAGGGGAAAGGTGACGTCGAAGACGAGCAGGGTGATCGACGTCGAGTCGGTGTTCTGCAGCACGAACACCAGCAGCAGCAGCCCCAGCACCCCGGCGGTGACCTGCTTGGAGGTGATGCCCGACGACTCGGAGCCTTCCTCGTCGTGTCCGGGTCCCACCCATCGGCGATCGTCGTCGGCCATCGATCGTTCCTCCGCTTCGGCTACCAGGCGAACCTAGTGCGAGGATGCTCGTCGCGTCCCGCCGTCGCCATCACCAGTGCCGGAGCCGACGCCGACGCCGACACGACCGAGAGAGGGAGCCACCATGCCCGAGGGACCCAAGCACGTCGCGATCACCGGGTCGACGGGGCTCATCGGCACCGCCCTGCGCCGCTCGCTCGAGGCCGACGGGCACCAGGTGCGGGCCGTCGTGCGCCGCCCCGTGCAGGCCGGCGAGTCGGCGGTGCGCTGGGATCCCGAGGCCGGCACCATCGACGCCGCCGCGCTCGACGGCGTCGATGCGGTGGTGCACCTCGCCGGGGCCGGCATCGGCGACGAGCGCTGGACCGACGAGCGCAAGCGGGTCATCCTCGAGAGCCGGACCCGCGGCACCGCGCTGCTGGCGGCGACGCTCGCCGGCCTCGATGCCAAGCCGTCGGTGCTGGTGAGCGGCTCGGCCATCGGCTACTACGGCGACCGGGGTGACGAGACGCTGACCGAGGCCAGCGGCCCGGGCGACGACTTCCTCGCGTCGATCTGCGTGCCGTGGGAGGCCGAGGCCCAGCCGGTCACCGAGGCCGGGATCCGCCTGGCCACCATCCGCACCGGCATCGTCCTCACCACCGAGGGCGGAGCCCTGCCCAAGATGCTCCCGTTGTTCAAGCTCGGCCTCGGTGGGCCCTACGGCTCCGGCCGCCAGTGGTGGAGCTGGATCACCCTCACCGACGAGGTCGCGGCCATCCGCCACCTGCTCGACCACGACGTGCACGGCCCGGTGAACCTCACCGCGCCCCACCCCGTCGTCGAGCGTGACCTGGCCAAGGCCCTCGGCCGCGTGCTGCACCGGCCGAGCCTGCTGCCCGTGCCCCCGTTCGGCCCGAAGCTGGTGGTCGGCGCCGAGCTCGCGCAGGCATTGCTGTTCACCAGCGCCAAGGTGATGCCCACCGTGCTCGAGGCGGGCGGCTTCACCTTCGCCCACCCGGACATCGAGACCGCCCTGCACGCCGTGCTCGGTCGTTGAGCCAGGCGGTCGTCGAGTCGTCTAGCGACCCCTGCCGGGTGCGAGCCCGGCGATGCGGGTGCGGCACGCGGCGACCACGTCGTCGCCCGGATCGGCCACCTCGCGGCCGCCATCGAGGGAGGACTCCAGCCGGTCGAGCTGGTCGCGCACGAGCCTGGCGGCCACGTCGGCCTCGATCCCCCAGCGCCCGGCCTCGCCGACGACCTGTCGCCAGCCGACCCGGTCGAGGTCGTCCACGCCGTCGACGGACTGACCGAGCTGACGTGGGCGGTCGACATAGTCGGCCGTACCGGCCATCGACGCCACAGGGGCCAGCTCGCACCCACCGTCTCGATAGGTCAGCGCGAGGTCGCGGGCCGTGCCGTCGACCCTCCCGAACACCAGGCTCGCGGTGACCCACTCGAGCAGGCGGACCAGATCGGCGTCGGGGTCCGATGACAGGTCGCCCAGCAGCTCGGCGACCTCCTCGAGCCTCGGGCCACCGGTGCGCTCGGCCCGCTGGGACCGGGGTGCCCCGAGGGCCTGGCAGCCGTCCTCGTGGTGGATGCGGGTGACCTCGCCGTCGGGGCCGATGGCCCGGTCGTGGCGTCGGACGACGAGCACGTCGCGACCGGCGACGGTCGTGGCCTCGGCGTCGACGACCTGCATGCCGGCCCGGCGCATGACCTCGAGGGCGTAGGCCTCGGTGACCACCAGGCCCGTGCGGTCCGGGGGCTCGGGGCGAAGCAGGTAGGTCGAGGGGTGGCCGGCCGTGGGCGCGGCCCACGAGCCGTCCGGGCTGATGGTCAGCGGCAGCTTCCACGGCGTGCCGGCCAGCGTGACGCGGGTCGTGTCGTCGACCCCGAACGGGTCGTCCTCGAGTGCCGCGAGCCGGGCCGCGACCTCGTCCTCGGCCAGCCCGGTGAGGGCGACCGGCTCCTGGGGCCAGGCATCGCCCTGGGGCACCAGGCTGACCGCGCCGGCGCACTCACGGCCCACCGCCGCCAGCAGCGAGAAGCTGTCGGACCGGTGCACGTCGAAGCGACGCTCGAGCCCGGCGCGGGCCCAGCCGTCGGGCAGCAGGCCCTCGAGGAAGGGCGCGACCTCGCTCGGCGAGAACCGCTCGGCTCGCAGCGGGAGCGCAGCCGACAGCACGAGGGCGCCGGCCTCGAGCCGATCGACCACGTCGGCCGCGTAGGTCAGGGTCATCTTCCCCGTGCGGGGGGTCGTGACCTCGGCGACGAGCTCGTCGCCGAGGTACACGTCCAGCGAGCGGACCCTGGTCAGCGGATCACTTCGGGGGCATCCGGATGCCGCCGTCGACCCGGACGGTCTCGGCGTTCATGTAGCTGTTGCCGAGCAGCTCGATGACCATGCTGGCCAGCTCCTCGGCGCTGCCGAGGCGCTTGGGGAACAGCACGCCCTTCTCGAGGTTGGCCTTGAACGCCTCGGAGCCCTCGCCCTCGCCGTAGATCGGGGTGTCGATGAGGCCGGGGGCGACGGTGTTGACCCGGATGCCGACGGCCGACAGGTCACGGGCGACGGGCAGGGTCATGCCGACGACACCGCCCTTCGAGGCCGAGTAGGAGGCCTGGCCGATCTGGCCGTCGAACGCGGCGACCGACGCCATGTTCACGATGGCGCCGCGCTCGCCGCTCTCGAGCGGCTCGGTGGTGGACATGGCCGTGGCCGCCAGGCGGATGCAGTTGAACGTGCCGATCAGGTTGATCTCGATGACCTTGCGGAACACGTCGAGGTCGTGGGCGGAGTCGTAGCTGCCGTCCTTGCCGATGGTGCGGGTGGCCCAGCCGACGCCGGCCGAGTTCACCAGGGCGCGCAGCGGCCCCATCTCCTTGGCCAGCTCGATGGCGGCCTTCACGTCGTCGGGGTTGGTCACGTCGACGTGGGCGAAGGCCCCGCCGATCTCCGAGGCGAGGGCGTTGCCCTTGTCGTCCTGCAGGTCGGCGATGACGACCTTGGCGCCCCGACCGGCGAGCAGGCGTGCGCAGCCCTCGCCGATGCCGGAGGCACCACCGGTCACGATGGCAGAGATTCCGTTCAGTTCCATGGGCGTCACCCTAGGCAGAACAGGGCTTCCGGGTCGAAACCGGACCCAACGGTCAAGTTTTCCGTCGCGATCTGCCCGTTCGCGGTCGATCGGGTGGCGGCGGGTCGAGCAGCACGGCGGGCAGCACGAAGGTGCGGACCTCGCGCCGCAGGCCGTCGACGTCGTCGCCGAGCGGTCCGGGCATCAGCAGATAGAGCTGGGCCTGGCGCAGCAGCCAGGCCAGCGTCGCATCGACGCTCGACCGGAACGGGGTCTCGGAAGCTCCCGCCTCGAGTCGCGGCCGCAGGAAGTCGAGGACCTCGGCCATGATCCGCCCATCGGGGTCGACGGCACCCCACCCGGCGGAGGGGTCGGCGATGGCCAACGCCATCGCCTGCTGGTCGGGGGCCGACCGGGCCGCGGTGATGACGTACACGAACGCCTCGACCAGCCGGTCGGCGAAGGGCTCGTCGGCATCGAAGATGGCCGCCAGCTCCTCGGCGAAGCGGTCGGTCGCCTCGACGACCACGTCCATCAGCAGCGCCTGGCGGGTGCCCACGTGCCGGTGAACGGTCATGCGGGAGATCCCCGCCACCTCGGCCACGTCCTCGATGGTGAGGTCCAGGCCGCGCGCCACCAGCACCTGGCGGGCGGCGGCCCGGATGCGCTCGTCGGTCGCCCGTCCCCGTCGGTTCGTGCCGCTGCGGCTGGTACCTGGCACAGAACCCTCCTCGCTCATCCCAACCGGGGCAGTGGTCGTGGTGGTGGTGACTTGCCCCGCCGCCAAGAAGTGTTATGGTACCGCCTCTTCTGTAACACAACGAGCAACCGGGAGCCCGAGAATGTCACATCGTCGCTGGGGAGTGGTGGGAGGAGTCGCCGTCGGCGTCCTCCTGCTCGGAGGCTGCGGGGTCGATCACGCCGCGTCGGCCGCGGGCGGCGGCGACACCTCGGCACCGACGGCCGCGTCGGCCCAGTCCGGCGCGGTGGCCGTCACCGCGGTCGACAACTCGTTCCGGGCCGAGACCATCACGATCACGGCCGGCTCGACGGTCACGTGGACCAACGCCGGCCGCAACGACCACAACGTCCGGCCGGTCGACGCCGGCGAGTTCGGGGTCGACGCCGCCGCCTTCGGGCCGGGGGCCACCTACGCCTCGACGTTCACCACGCCCGGCACGTACCACTACTACTGCTCGATCCACGGCACCAAGGACCGCGGCATGATCGGCACCGTGGAGGTGGTCTCGTGAGCCGCACGTCGCATCGCCCGTCCCGCCCGACCGGGGCCAGGGGCCTCGTGGTCGTCGCGCTGCTGGCCTCCGTCGCGCTGCTGCTGGCGGCGTGCAGCTCGAGCTCGACCTCGACGTCGACCGCCACGACGACCACGGCTGCCGCGTCCGGATCGGTGATCCGCGTACCCGCCGACCACCCGACGATCCAGGAGGCGGTCAACGCCGCCTCGCCCGGCGACCTGATCCTGGTCTACCCGGGCGTCTACCACGAGGCCGTCGACGTCACCACCGACAACCTCGACATCCGCGGCACCGACCGCAACACCGTCATCCTCGACGGCTCGTTCAAGCTCGAGAACGGCGTGCGGGTGCTCAGCGCCAAGGGCGTGGCGGTCGAGAACATGACCGCCCGCAACTACACGGGCAACGGCTTCTTCTGGACCGGGGTCGAGGGCTACCGCGGCTCGTACCTCACCAGCTTCCGCACCGGGAACTACGGCCTGTACGCCTTCGACTCCACCAAGGGCCAGTTCGACCACAGCTACGCCTCGGGCAGCCCCGACGCCGGCGTCTACATCGGGCAGTGCCAGCCGTGCGACGCGGTGATCGACCACGTGACCTCGGAGCACAACGGACTCGGGTACTCCGGCACCAACTCGGGCGGCAACCTGCTCATCGTCAACTCGATCTTCCGCCACAACCGGGCCGGCGTGGTGCCCAACTCGGGCAGCTACGAGCAGTGCTACCCGGAGCGCAAGACCACGATCTACGGCAACGTCGTCTACGACAACAACCAGGCCGACACCCCCGCCATCGACGTGGCCCTCCTGGCCATGGGCAACGGCATCCTCGTGGCCGGCGGCCGCCAGAACGACATCGAGCGCAACCTCGTCTACGACCACGAGCGCACCGGCATCGGGCTGGTGCCGTTCCCCGAAGAGGACGCCAACGACAAGGTGCCCACGTCGGAGCAGATGGAGCGGCCGTGCTCCGAGCAGAAGCAGGATCCGACGCCCGACCCCAAGTCCGCCGGCACGGTGATCTGGCCCGCGGCCGACAACAAGGTCGTCGGCAACGACGTCAGCGGCTCCGGACTGGGCGACCTCGCCTTCGGCGACCTGTCGGGCGAGGGCCCGGCGTCGGAGCACAACTGCTTCAGCGACAACACGTTCACCACGTCGGCCCCGGCAGCCATCGAGACGCTGGCGCCGTGCGACGGCACCGGGTCGGGTGATCCCAAGGCCGGCGCGCTCGACCTGGTGGCGCTCATCGCCACCGAGCGGCCGCCGAGCGGCGACTACAAGGTCACGCCCGAGCCGGCGCCGCAGCCCAACATGCCCGACGCCGAGACGGCGCCGGCCCGCCCGGCCACCGACGTGCCCATGGCCGTCGACCTCGACGCCATCACCCTGCCGTCGAAGCCGACGGACGGTTGAGCAGGACACGACGCTCGTGAGCTTCTCGGCCACGGACACCCGTCGGCTCCGTCTTCTCGCCGGGGGAACTGCCGTGATCATGGCCGTCGTGGTCGTGCTCACCGCAGTGGTGGGAGGGGGTTGGGGCGCGTCCACCGCTGCCCCGACCCCCACGACCGCCTCGGTCGCCCGGATCGCGTCGATCCACACCGGGCCGCAGGGCACGGTGCCGCAGTTCGTGGTGAAGTGCGGCTTCAGCCACACCGCGTCGAACGATCCGATCGTGCACCCCGGCATGACCGGCATGTCGCACAGCCACGACTTCTTCGGCAATCGCGAGACGAACGCCGACTCGACCGCGGCGTCGCTGCTGGGCGGGCCGACGTCGTGCAACAAGCAGGCCGACACGGCGGCGTACTGGGCGCCCACGCTGTTCGACCACGGCCGGCCGGTGACGCCGTTGGGCCTCGTGGCGTACTACCGCCCGGCGCCGGGGGTCGACCCCACCACCCTCGAGCCGTTCCCGGAGGGGCTCATGATGATCGCCGGCGACTCGATGGCGACCGACGTGCAGCCGGTCGAGGTGGCGGCCTGGACCTGCGGCACGTCGTCGGACCTGCAGACCGCTCCGCCGACGTGTCCCCCCGAGGCGCCGCTGCGGGCCCGGCTCACGTTCCCCGACTGCTGGGACGGCGAGCACCTCGACAGCGCCGACCACCAGGCCCACGTGAACTTCAGCCATGACGGGTCGTGTCCCCCGGGCTACCCGGTCGTCATGCCCCAGCTCACGGTCACGGTGCGCTACCCGATCAGCGGCACCGGCCACGAGCTCACCCTCGCATCGGGCCCCACGTTCACGATCCACAGCGACTTCGTGAACGCCTGGGACGAGAACGAGCTCACCAAGCTCGTCGACCTGTGCCTGCACCGGGGCGTCGTCTGCAACGTCGCCTCCAACCGCGCCGAGGACGAACCTCAACCCGTCGGATAGCCCGGTCCCCCGTCGCCCGTCGGCGCCGGGGCGTGAACGATGAACGCTCAGCCACCTGGGGTGTGGCTGGACGTGCTTCGTGACGCAGGCCCGGCAGCCGATCAGTGGTCGGGGGGCGGGACGGCAACGACCGACAAGCCGTCGATCGCCTCGAAGTCCCGAGGGTTGCAGGTGTGCACGGGATAGTCGTTGGCCACCGCGATCGCGGCGATCATGGCGTCGTAGGCGCGTGCGGCCGGCTTCCGGCCCGAACGTCGCAGTGCCGCCGCAACCTGCCCGAAGCTGCGAGCGGCCGCCGCGTCGAACGGCAATGGATCGAAGTCGGCCTCGGCCTGTTGCAGGTGCGCCTGACGTGCGGCGCGGACCTGCTCGTCGGCGGTGGCCAGTGGACCGACGGACAACTCGGCCAGCGTGACCGCGGTGATCATCGGCTCGTCCGGTAGGGCCGACACATCGGTGAGGCGGCCGAGGAGGATGACCGTGCTGGTGTCGAGCACTCCTCGGGTGCGCTCGGAGGTCACAGGGAGCTGTCGACGATCTCGTCGATGTCCGCCCGAAGGCGCTCGGGATCGACGACCGGCAGCCGTCGCCAACGCTCGAGCACCGTCGACAGGGGCATCGGCGGCCCGGTGAGCGAGTGCAGCTCGGCGACCGGCCGGCCGTCTCTGGTCACGATCACGCGCTCACCCCGCTCGACGCGATCGACCACGTCGCCGCCGTGATTGCGGAGATCCCTGATCGACACTAGGGGGACGCTCACGCCGCCACTGTATCACGCGTGATACACCACCTGGACGCCGCTGGACCGCGGTGCCTCCGATGTGGAAGGCGGTCACCGAGCACGAGTCGACTCGGGTCATCTCCTGATCACACCAGGTGCAGACGGCCACGATGATCACCCCCGCTCGACGACAGGGCGGGTGAATGCGGGAACTCGAACGGCATGGGGCCGACCTCCACGAGAGTGGGTGTGAGGAGGTCGGCGCTCGATCGGCGGCCGACGATGCCCAGGCTGCTGATGCGCCGTAGGTGCCGACATCATGGCACGAGGGTGTGACACGTTGCGATGGTCGATTCCCGTGACGAGTCGCCGACCACATGGGGCGCAGCGCACCGTGAGGCCTTGCCCGCACTCGTCGGGGCGGTGCCGTCGGCGGTGAACGACGAACGTCCAGCCACCTGCGGTGTGGCTGGACGTGCTTCGTGACGCAGGCCCGGCAGCCGATCAGGCCGGGTCGGCCGCACCCGACGAGACGACGCCCCAGCCGCCACCGCCGGGCGTGAGCATCCGGACGACGTCGCCGGCCGCCAGTGCGATGGTGCACTTGTCCGGCAGGCGCTCCGCCCGGCCTCGTCGCCGCCGGGCAGGAGCCAGTTCTCCCCCACCGCCCCGGGCTCGCCACCGTCCAGTGCCCCACGGCTGCGAAACGCCGCCGCTCGGTGATGAGCGACAGCACGGCCGGCTCGAGCACCTCGATGTCGCGCTCGATGCCCTCGCCGCCGGCGTGGGCACCGGCACCGCCGCTGCCCCGCCGCAGGCGGAGCCGCCGCACCCGCAGCGGGAACGCCCGCTCGAGCGCCTCGATCGGCGTGTTGCGGGTGTTGGTCATGTGGGTGTGCACGCCGCTCATGCCCGCGCCGGTGGGCCGGCCGCCCTGCCCGCCGGCCACGGTCTCGTAGTACACCCAGCTCGTCGGTGCCGATGAGCAGGTTGTTCATCGTCCCCTGCGACGCGCCGCCGAGCGCGGCCGGGCAGCGCCAGGGCGAGCGCGCCGAGGCAGACGTCGGCCACGCGCTGGCTCACCTCGACGTTGCCGGCGCCCGACCGCGGCGGGCGGTCGGGCGTTGACGATCGTCCCCGCCGGGGCGATCACCCGCATCGGGCGGAGCGTGCCGCCGTTGGCCGGGAGGGTCGGGTCGATCGCGGCCCGCAGGGCGAAGCCGACCGCGCTCACGGTCACCGCCTCGACCGCGTTCACGTTGCCGGACCGCTGCGGGTCGGTGCCGGTGAAGTCGAACGTGATCTCGTCGCCGGCGATGGTCACGGCCACGCGCGATCGTGCCGGCGCGCTGCTGGTCGGGCGCCGGGACCGAAGCTGTCGATCACGTCGGCGAACCGCCAGGTGCCGTCGGGCAGCTCGCCGAGCGCCGCGACGCATGCGCCGCTCGCCGTAGTCGAGCACCTCGGCCAGCGGCTCGTCGGCCAGCGCCGCCAGTCGCTCGACGCCGACCGCGTTGGCCCCGACCTGGGCGTCGAGGTCGCCCGCGCGCTCGTCGGGCGTGCGCGAGTTGGCCAGCACCAGCGCCCGCACCTCGGCGCGTCAGCAGCACCGGCGGGATCCGCAGCCCCTCGGCGAAGATCTCGATGGCGTCGGCCGGCATCGAGCCGGGCGCGGCGCCGCCGACGTCGGCGTGGTGGGCCCGGGTCGCGGCCCAGCCCGACCAGCCGGTCGCCGACGAAGCACGGCGCCACCACGGTGATGTCGTTGAGGTGGGTGCCGCCGGCGAAGGGATCGTTGAGGATGACCTGCTCGCCCGGCCCGATCGCCGGCCATCGCCGAACCGGGCGATGGCCTCGGCCACCGACGCCGGCATCGACCCGAGGTGCACGGGGATGTTCTCGGCCTGGGCCAGCAGCTCACCGTCGGCGGTGAACACCGCGGCCGAGCAGTCGGCCCGCTCCTTGATGTTGGGGCTGAAGGCCGCCCGGCGCAGCACGGCCCCCATCTCCTCGGCGACGCCGGTCAGCCGCGACAGCAGGATCTGCAGCGAGGCCGGGTCGAGGCTCACGACGTCCCCGTCCCGGCTCCGGTCCTGGTGAGCACGAGCGCGCCGGCCGCACCCGGGTCGGCCCGCCACCCGTCGGGCACCCAGATCGTGCAGTCGGGCTCGGCGATGCACCGCCGGGCCCGACGGCGCCCGACGCGCTCGACCGCGGGCAGGTCGTCGATCGACACCGGTGACGGGCGCCCGAGCCGACGCCCGCACCGCGACGACCTCGACCGGCGAGCCACGTCGGGCGTAGCCGTTGCGCCGCTCGTGCTCGGCGTGGAAGGCCGTCGACCGTCCGGCACCGGGAGCTCGTGGCTCTGGCCCGGGTAGCGGCAGTCGAAGGTGCGGACCACGTCGGCGCCGGCAGCCGACCCGCTCGCACCGCCTCGGCCGCCAGGCCGGTCGGCTGCCGCCGTTCGGCGTCGTCGTGGTCGAGCGGGTCGGCCACGACGCGCACCAGGTCGACCTGGCGGGGCGCGCCGAGGATCCCGACCGCGGACAGCACCCCGGCCCGGGCCGGCACGATCACCGCCGGCATGCCGAGGGCCTCGGCCAGCGCGCACGCGTGCAACGGCCCGGCGCCGCCGAAGGCGACCAGGGCGAGACCCCGCGGGTCGACGCCCCGCTCGACCGACACGGCGCGCAGCGCCTGCTCCATCGCCGCGTCGACGACCGCGATCACGCCCTCGGCCGTCGACACCGGCGCGCCGGAGCGCGGCCCGCGCCGCCTCGACGTCGAGCGCGTCCGAGTCCCGGGAAGGTGGCGTCCGGCGGGGATGCGACCGGCGACCAGGTCGGCGTCGGTGACGGTCGGCTCGGTGCCGCCCCGGCCGTAGCAGGCCGGGCCGGGCACGGCTCCCGCGCTGCGCGGGCCCGACCACCAGCGCGCCGCCGGCGTCGATGCGGGCGATCGAGCCGCCGCCGGCGCCGATGGTGTGGACGTCGAGCGACGGCAGCCGCACCGGGAAGCCCGCCGACCTCGCGCTCGGCCGCCGGCGCCGGGCTGCCCGCCGAGCACGAGGCAGACGTCGGTGCTGGTGCCGCCCATGTCGAAGGTGACGGCGTCGGGCCAGCCGTTGGCGACCGCCGCGTGCGCCCCGGCGAGCACCCCGCCGGCCGGCCCGCTGAGCAGCAGCGGCGACCGGGCGCTCGGCCGCCTCGGCCACCGGCACCAGCCCGCCGGCCGAGGTCATCACCAGCACCGACGTCGGCCAGGCGCTCGAGCCGCCGCAGGTAGGTGCGACAGACCGGCCGCAGGTAGGCGTTGACCACGGTCGTGACCGTGCGCTCGTACTCGCGGAACTCGGGCGACACCTCGTGCGACGCGGTGACGTCGAGCCCGCGGCTCGCCAGCGCCGCGGCGACGGCGCCTCGTGCGCCGGTTCGAGATCGGCGTGCAGCAGGCACACGGCCACCGCCTCGACCTCGTCGGCCAGCGACCCGATCGAGTCGGGCCGGACGGGCTCGAGCTCGCGCCCGTCGGCGTCGAGCCGGCCCGGCACCTCGTAGCGATGGCGCACGGTCGACGAGCGGCGCGGGCCGGTCGACCGACTGGTCGTACAGCGACGGGCCGGTCCTGGCGGGCGATCTCGATCAGGTCGGCGAAGCCCTCGTTGGTCACGAGGGCGACGGTGGCGCCCCGCCGCTCGAGCAGCGCGTTGGTGGCGACCGTCGTGCCGTGGGCGAGCACCTCGGCCGCGTCGTCGATCGGCTCCAGCGAGCTCGCGCCACCCCGTCCGCCACCGCCCGCCCCGGGTCGTCGGGCGTCGACGGCACCTTGACGATGCGACCGTCGGCGGCCACCAGGTCGGTGAACGTCCCGCCGGTGTCGCGACCCGACCCGTCACCGGCTCACGCCGAGCTCGCGCCGGGTCGACCACCCACACGTCGTCGCCGAGGCGGTCCTCGAGCGACCGGAACAGCCGGCCGAGCGCGGCGTCCTCGCCGTCCCACACGAGCGAGCGCCTCGTCGACGTTGCGCGCCAGCCAGGCGTCACGCCGGGCCAGGGCGGCACCGGCCTTCTGCTTCGACTCGGGCACCTTCTTCTGCAGCAGCACGACCTCGTCGGCCTCGTCGATCAGCGCCTCGAACCGGACCTGGCTGGCTCGGCCGGCCACACCGAGTCGGGATCGGGGTACGGCAGCACGGCCACGCAGCGGCACGCCGAGCTCGACCGCCGCCTCGGCCCCCAGCATCTCGGCCCCCAGCCGCAGCCCGCTGACCACGACCAGGTCGTCGTGCATCTCGGCCTTGGCCGCCACGATCTCGGCCAGGCGGTCGCCGCACCGCCTCGGCCAGCGGGTTGTCGTCGTAGCCGCCGAGCTCGGTCGGCCGGTGCCCGAGCACCAGCGAGCGCGTGCCGCACCGGCGCCGCGATCGCCGCGCGGCCTCGGCCGCCGGGCCCGAGCCGGCCGCGCTCGACCGACGGTGTCGGCCGGGCCGAGCTCCGGTGGCGGGCTCGCCCGTCCCGGTCCGGCCGCGCTGGGTGGTCGCCGCCTCGACCGCCAGCCGGTCGACCAGGTCGTTCATGGGGTCGCCGCTGTGGCCCTTCACCCACCGGAAGGTCGACGTCGCCCCGCTCGCGGCACGAGCTCGATGAACGGCTCCCACAGGTCGCGGTTGGCCACCGGCTTCTTCTGGCTGTTCAGCCAGCCCTCGCCTGATCCAGCCCTCCCACCAGCGGTCGCGGAAGCAGTTCACGACGTAGGTCGAGTCGCTGACCACGTCGAGCGGGCCCGTCGAGGCTCCGCACCGCCTCGAAGGCGGCGGCGATCTCCATGCGCTGGTTGGTCGATGTGGCGCCTCGCACGCCGCTGGCGAAGCGCCCCCCGGGCACGGCCCAGGCCCAGCCGCCCGGGCCCGGGTTCCCGCTGCACGCCCCGTCGGTGTACACGACCGTGGTCACGCCGCATCCTCGCACGTCCGGGACACGGCCCGTGCAGCCGGCGCGGCGCGACATCGAGCGTTCACGTCGACGATCACGGCTACCCACCGGTAACCGGCGCCGGTCCGGCATCATGGCTCGAGACGATCTCCGCGCACGCCGATGCACACGGCACGACGACACCCGCATCCCGCTCGACGAGGTTCCCCCCGATGACGATCGACGGCTACGTCCACCAGCTGCCCGACACCGACCCGCGCGAGACCGAGGAGTGGCTCGACTCGCTCGACGCGGTCATCGACGCCCGCGGCAAGGTCCGCGCCCGCTTCCTGGTGTCGAAGCTCACCGAGCGGGCCCGCGAGCGCCAGGTCGGCACCCCGGCCGAGGTGCTCGACGCCGTACGTCAACACCATCCCCACCGACGAGCAGGCCTGGTTCCCCGGCGACGTCGACATCGAGCGCCGCATCCGGGCCTTCATCCGCTGGAACGCCGCGGTCATGGTGGTCAACGCCAACAAGCGGGCCGACGGCATCGGCGGCCACCTGTCCACGTTCGCCTCGTCGGCCGCGCTCTACGAGGTCGGCTTCAACCACTTCTTCCGGGGCAAGGACGACGGCCTCGCCCGGCGACCACGTCTACATCCAGGGCCACGCCGCGCCCGGGCATCTACGCCCGGGCCTTCCTCGAGGGCCGCCTCGACGAGAGCCACCTCGACAACTTCCGCCGCGAGATCGGCGGCGGCGGCCTGTCGCAGCTACCCGCACCCGTGGCTCATGCCCGACTTCTGGGAGTTCCCCACGGTGTCGATGGGCCTCGGCCCGCATCAACTCGATCTACCAGGCCCGCTTCAACCGCTACCTCGCAGCAACCGCCACCTCGACGACACCAGCAACTCGCGGGTCTGGTGCTTCCTCGGCGACGGCGAGACCGACGAGCCCGAGACGCTCGGCTCGATCTCGCTGGCCGCGCGCGAGCGGCTCGACAACCTCACCTGGGTCGTCAACTGCAACCTGCAGCGCCTCGACGGCCCGGTGCGCGGCAACGGCAAGATCATCCAGGAGCTCGAGGCCATCTTCCGCGGCGCCGGCTGGAACGTCATCAAGGTGATCTGGGGCTCGGGCTGGGACGACCTGCTCGCCCGCGACGTCGACGGCGTGCTGCTGCACAAGATGAACACCACCGTCGACGGCGAGTTCCAGCGCTACGCGGTCGAGTCCGGCGCCTACATCCGCGAGCACTTCTTCGGCCCCGACCCCCGCCTGCGCAAGCTGGTCGAGCACCTGAGCGACGACGACCTGCGCAACCTGCCCCGCGGCGGCCACGACTACGAGAAGATCTACGCCGCCTACAAGGCCGCCACCGAGCAGGTCGGGCGCGCCCACGGTGATCCTGGCCAAGACGGTCAAGGGCTGGACGCTCGGCTCCGACGTCGAGGCGCGCAACGCCACCCACCAGATCAAGAAGATGACCCGCGACCAGCTCAAGGCGCTGCGCGCTGCGGCTGCGCCTCGACGACGTGATCCCCGAGGAGGCGCTCGACGCCGACGACCCGCCCTACTACCGGCCGCCGAGGACTCGCTCGAGTACCGCTACCTGATGGAGCGGCGCCGGGCGCTCGACGGCCCGCTGCCCACGCGCACGCACCGCCATCCGCCGTGCCCTCGCCATGCCGCCCGACGACGCCGTTCGCCGAGTTCGACGCCGGCTCGGGCAGCCAGGCCGTGTCGACGACCATGGCCTTCACCCGCCTGCTGCGCAACCTGGCCCGCACCGAGGGCTTCGGCCCCCGCATCGTGCCGATCATCCCCGACGAGGCCCGCACCTTCGGCATGGACGCGCTGTTCCGCGAGTTCGGCATCTACGCCGCGCACGGCCAGCGCTACGAGTCGGTCGACGCCCAGCTGCTGCTCTCCTACACCGAGAGCCAGGACGGCCAGCTGCTCGAGGAGGGCATCACCGAGGCCGGCTCGCATGGCCAGCTTCACCGCGGCCGGCACGTCCTACGCCACCCACGGCGTGCCGATGGTGCCGTTCTTCATCTTCTACTCGATGTTCGGCTTCCAGCGGGTCGGCGACCTCATCTGGGCCGCGGCCGACGCCCAGGCCAAGGGCTTCCTGCTCGGCGCCACCGCCGGGCGCACCACGCTGCTCGGCGAGGGCCTGCAGCACCAGGACGGCCACAGCCTCGTGCTGGCGTCCACCGTGCCCACCTGCCAGGCCTACGACCCGGCGTTCGCCTACGAGATGGCCGCCATCGTCCGCCACGGCCTGCACCGCATGTACGGCGGCACCGACGCGGCGGCGCAGCGGCACGGCGACGCGGTCTTCTACTACCTCACGCTCTACAACGAGAACTACCCGATGCCCGCCCGGCCCGACGCACGTCGTCCGAGGACGACATCGTCGGCGGGCCTCTACCGCTGGGCCGCCGGCGCCCGACGGGCTCGAGCCCACGGCCACCATCGTGTTCTCGGGCTCGGCCCACCTGGCGGCCCAGGCCGCCCAGGCGAGGCGCTGGCCGCCCAGCACGGCATCGGCGCCGAGCTGTGGTCGGCCACCTCCTACAAGCGCCTGCGCGAGGACGCCCTCGTCGACCGAGCGCTGGAACCGCCTGCACCCCACCGAGCCGCCCCGCACCCATCCCGGTCACCGAGCTGCTCGACCGCTCGCACGGGCCCGATCGTCGCCGTCACCGACTTCATGAAGGCGGTCCCCGACCAGATCGCCCGCTTCGTGCCCCGCGACCGCGACTTCGTGCCGCTCGGCACCGACGGCTTCGGCCGCAGCGACACCCGCGAGGCGCTGCGCCGCTTCTTCGAGACCGACGCCGGCCACGTCGAGGTCGCGGCCCTGTCCGCCCTGGCGCCGCCGGCGTCGTCGACGCCGACGCGGTGGCCAAGGCCATCAAGCACCACGACCTCGACCCCGACGTCCCCCGACCCCCGCACCCGCTGACCACGGCGAAACCTGTCCCATGAACGACGTCTCTCGCTCCCCTGACGAGACAGGTTTCACAGCTGGCGGAACCTGTCCCACGAACGACGTCTCTCGCTCCCCTGATGGGACAGGTTTCCGGGCTTTTCGGCGGAGGTAGCGTGTCGGGATGGCGACCGCGACGAAGAAGATGCCGATCACCGGCGACCCCGAGGCCGACGCGCTGCTGATGGACGAGCCGCTGGCGCTGCTGCTCGGCATGCTGCTCGACCAGCAGGTGCCGATGGAGTGGGCCTTCCGGGGGCCGGCCACGCTGAAGCGCCGCTTCGGCGGCGAGCTCGACGCCGCGGCGATCGCGGCCATGAGCGAGGACGACGTCGTCGCCGTGTTCTGCGAGAAGCCGGCCGTGCACCGCTTCCCCGCGGCCATGGCGCCGGCGATTCCACGGGCTGTGCGAGATCGTCGTCGAGCAAGTACGACGGCGACGCCGGCGCCATCTGGCGCAACGTGCGCTCGGCCGACGAGGTCTACCGCCGCCTGCGCGAGCTGCCGGGCTACGGCGAGGAGAAGACCAAGATCTTCATGGCCATCCTGGCCAAGCGGTTCGGCCGCAGGCCCACGGGCTGGGAGGAGGTCGCGGCGCCGTTCTCCGACAAGACGCCGCGGTCGGTGGCCGACGTCAGCTCGGCCGCCACCCTGGCCAAGGTCCGCGAGTTCAAGAAGGCCAAGAAGGCGGCCGGCAAGGGCAAGGCCGACTGACCCACCCGGCCGGGGTCAGGTGCGGGACGCGCTGGCCAGGTTGCGCTGGCGGTCGAGCCAGCCGAGCAGCACGGCCACGGCCCGGGGGTCGTGGCGCAGCTGGTGCCCGGCGCCGTCGATGACGCGCAGGTCGGCGTCGCCGTGGGCGTCGGCCAGCACCCGGGCGTCGAACACCGGCACCGACTCGTCGTCGGAGCCGTGCAGCACCAGCAGCGGCCGCGGGTAGCAGCCGAGGCGCCGACGGCGACCGCCCGGATCTCGCGCAGCTCCCGCGCCCAGGCGTCGAACGACGGCGGGAACGAGGCCGAGCGGATGATGCCGACGTCACGGGCGTGCAGCAGCAGGCGACGGGGGCTGTGGGCCCAGTCGTCGAAGTCGGCCGGCGAGCCCATGGCCGCCACGCCCCGCACCCGGGGGTCGGCCGCCGCCGCGCACACGGCCAGCGCGCCGCCGGTGCCGAACCCGGCCATCCACACCGCGTTGACGCCGTTCGACGTCGTGCAGGTGGTCAGACGCGGCGCGGGCGTCGGCCAGCCAGCCGCCCAGGGAGAAGTCGCCCTCGGAGTCGCCGCAGCCCCGGAAGGTGATGACCAGCACCACCCAGCCGAGCTCGGTGGCGATGCGGTCGGCCAGCTCGGGGAACGAGCGGGCCGACAGCCGGCCGCTGCCCCGGCCGGGTGGGAAGCCGTGGTAGAGCACCACGCCCGGCGTCCACGTGCCCGGAGCGCTGCGGGGCCGGGCGACGTGGCCCCAGATCCCGACGCCACCGTCCGATGTGAACAGCCGCTCCATGATCGATCCGGCCCGATCAGCCGTCGGTCGGGGCGTCGCCCGAACCGGCTGCCCGAACCGTCGCCCTTGTAGGGCTTGTAGCCGCGGTTGCGGGCCTCGGCCAGGGTGTCGGGGCCGAAGCTGAGGAAGGTCTCGGCCTCCATGAGCTCGTCGATGATGGCGGGGTCGTCGATGTTGTCGACGTCGTAGACGACCTGGGTGCGCTTGTCTCCGACCCAGCGGCTGTGCTCGAACTTGGTGGGGCGTTCCATGCCCGGAGTCTGGCACGCGGAAGAGGCGCCGCCCGAAGGCGACGCCTCTCCCTTGCGTGTTGCCGGAAGTTCCGGATCTACCGCGATGACGTCAGATGGGACCAGCTTCTGACCGGTAGGTCCGGTGGTGCCTGGCGGGAATTCGCCCGGTCGGTCCAGCTTGCCGACTAGCGGCCAGCCACCTCCGAAGTCCCATGAGAACAATTGCTCTTCAGTTGGACCACCTCCTTTCCTCGGTCCGATCAGCGTAGACACACCCGGCCGCCGACCGCGCGTCTTTTCGGGCCGAATCGGCCCGCTTCACACGCCGTTCACGAATCCGCCGGACCCACTTCACGGAGGCTCGGCCCACCATCGGGCGGCTCGACCTCGCCGCCCCGGCCCACCTCCCTGACCTCGCGCACCTCGATCGGGTCGACGACCCGCGGCCCGATGGCGCCGATGGCCTCGAGGTAGCGCTCCTCGACCTCGAGCACGGCCACGACCTGCACGTCGTCGACGGCGAGTCCTGCCTCGCCGGCCTGGCCGAGCACGTAGGCCAGGCCGTCGTCCTCGGCCACCACGACCGCGTCGGGTGACTCCTCGAACGCCGTCTCGGTGGCGACGCCACGACCCTCGAGGAACTCGAGGTGCCACAGCACCAGAGCCCGCACGTCGTCGTGGCTCAGCTGGGCCGCCACCTCGAACGGGAGCCGGTCGGCGATCCACTCGACGGCCTCGTCCTCGTCGAACACCGAGATCGGCGCTTCGACGGCCAGGCGGTTGACCACCGCGCCGACGGCCACCACGGCGATGGCCAGCACCCCCACGATGGCGACCACGATCACGACGACGGACACGGCGGCAGCCTCTCTCTCTGTGCCCTCGCTCGCAAGCTGGCTGCGGGCGGGCTTCGCCCATCTGGCGCACGTCGGTGGAGCTGCTGCGCTCCGCTCCGCACGCCCGACAGCTGGCTGCTGGTCCCGTACGCGAAGGAGCCCCCGCCAGTCGCGGAGGCTCCTCTCGATCTCGTGCGAGCTCTACCGGACTAGATGCCGATGCGCTGGGCGAGCAGCTCGCGGTGGTAGGTCGGGTCACCGAAGAGCAGCTCGGACGACTTGGCCCGCTTGAAGTAGAGGTGCGCCGGGTGCTCCCAGGTGAAGCCGATGCCGCCGTGGATCTGGATGTTCTCGGCCGCGGCGTGGAAGTAGGCGTCAGAGCAGTAGGCCTTGGCCAGGCTGGCCACCGACGGCAGCTCGTCGTTCATCTCCGAGGCGCACCAGCCGGCGTAGTAGGCCGCCGACTTGGCCGACTCGACCTCGAGCAGCATGTCGGCGCACTTGTGCTTGATGGCCTGGAACGAGCCGATCGGGCGACCGAACTGCACGCGCACCTTGGCGTACTCGACGGCCATGTCGAGGCACTTCTGGGCGCCACCGACCTGCTCGGCGGCGAGGGCGACCGCGGCCAGGTCGAGGACGGTGGACAGCACGTCCCAGCCGCCACCGTCGGCGCCGATGAGCGTGCCGGAGACACCGTCGAAGTCGAGCTTGGCCTGCTTGCGGGTCTGGTCCATGGTCGACAGCGAGGTGCGGGTGAGGCCGGCGGCGTCGCCCTGCGACGGCGAACAGGCTGACGCCGGCACCGGTGCGGGCGGCGACGATGATCAGGTCGGCCACGTGGCCGTCGAGGACGAACGACTTGGTGCCGGTGATCTTGAAGCTGTCACCGTCGGCCGTGGCGGTGGCCTCGATGCCCGACTCGTCCCAGCGGCCGTTGGGCTCGGTGAAGGCGAGGGTGGCGATGGTCTCGCCCGAGGCGATGCCCGGCAGGTAGGCGGCCTTGGCGGCGTCGTCGCCCGAGTGGATCAGGGTGTTGGCCCCGAGGACCACGGTGGAGAAGTAGGGGGCGCACAGCAGGGCTCGGCCCATCTCCTCGAGCACGACGATCAGCTCGACGTAGCTGTAGCCCGAACCACCGAACTCCTCCGGGACGATCAGGCTCTGGAGACCGAGCTGCTCGCTCATCTGGCTCCAGACGGCGTCGTCGTAGCCCTTCTCGGTCTCCATCTGCTCGCGGACGGCGGCTTCAGGCGACTTGGCGTCGAGGAACTGACGGACGATGTTGCGGAGCTCTTCCTGCTCCTCGGAGAACGCGAAGTTCACGGTTCCAGGCCCCCTGGGGTGTGGCGCTATGAGATCCCGACTGTTTACTAGACCCAGCGGTCAAGAGACCATTCGAGTCCCGAACGACTGCCGCGGCACGGTGTTCGACGTAGGGTTCGCTGTGCCCGACGGGACCTCATGGCGCAGGTGGGCGCCCGCACTGCTCATCGTGGCCCTGGGCCTGGTCCCCCTCGCGCTGGCCTCGCACTACGGCGCCACCGGGCTGGTGCGCAACGACGACTGGTCCTACAGCGAGATCCTGTTCCGCTGGGCCGACACCGGTCACCTGCAGCTGAACGGCTGGGTCTCGATGTTCCTCATCGGCCACCTGGTCCTGGCCTGGCCGATCGCCCGCCTGTTCCCCGACAGCGTCCTCGCGCTGCAGGTCTTCATCAGCCTCGTCGGCATCGTCGGCGGCCTCGCCGCCTACGTGGTGCTGCGCCGCTTCCTCACCCGGGCCCGGGCCACGGTCGCCGTGGTCGTCATGATGACGGGGCCGATGTGGTCACCGCTGGCCGGGTCGTTCATGACCGACGTCCCGGCGGCCGCGGCCCAGTCGGTCTGCCTCGCCCTCGGCGCCCTCGCCCTCAGGACGACGTCACGCCGCACGTCGACCATCGCCCTCATCGGCGCCCTGGTGGTGGGCCTGGTGGGCGCCACCATCCGGGAGTACGCCATCGTGGCCCCGCTCGTGGTGGTCGTCGTGCTGGCGGCGCGGGCCGTGGGTCGACGGCAGCGTCGGGACCTGGGGATCGCCCTCGCCCTGGGCGGCGTGACCGCCGCCACCTACGCCATCGCCTTCCTGGCCCGCCGGACCATGCGCGGCAGCCTGTCGCTCACCCCGACGGTGCCGGCCTCACCCGGCTCGGCCTTCGGCCGATCGGCGCTGTTCACCATCGTGACCGCCGCGTTCCTGATCCTTCCCGTGTTCGCCTGGATCCGATGGCGCTCGCTCACGACGATCGTGGTGACACGGCGTTGGGCCACCGTCGCCGTCGGCTCGGCCCTCGTGGTGGGCCTGGCCGGGCTCCTCCGGGTGTGGACGTGGTCGCCCCCGCTGCTCGGGCCGTACCTCGACCAGCGGGGCGCCCTCGGCGACGACAGCCTGCTCGGACCGTCCCGCCCGCTGCTGCTGGCGGCACCGCTGCTGCGAGGGCTGCTGGCCCTCACCCTCGTCGCCGCCATCGCCCTCGTGGTCGTGGTCTGCTCCACCGGCGCCACCCTGCTGCCTCGGCCCCGACCGCCGTCACGTTCGTGGCGGCCCGCCCTCGCCGCGCTCGATGTGCAGGCCCTCGCACTGCTGTTCGTCGTGATCTCCGCCCTGGGGCTCGTGGCGGTCGGCACCGGGGACCTCCCCGTGTTCGACCGCTACGAGCTCGGCCTCGTGCCGTTCGCTGCCGGCGTCGTCCTGGCGCACCGGTCGGCGTCCGGCCCGCGCTCCGGCTCGGGCCGACTGGTGGCCCAGATCGGCGCGGTCGTCGCCTTCGCGCTCATGGGCCTGTGGTGGGGCGGGAACTCCGCCGCGTTCGACGCGGCCCGGTGGCACGCGGGCCGGCAGGCCGAGAAGCTCGGCTTCCCGACCGACCGCATCGACGCCGGGTTCGAGTGGCGCAACGTGCACCGACCGGCCGGGGCCATGCCCACCGCGCCGAGCGAGCACGACCCCGAGGTCTGCGTGCGCATCGAGTCCGGCGCCTCCGGGCCCGAGGACCTGGCCCCCGGCTCACGGGTGCTGTTCACGGTCGAGCTCGGTCAGCCCTACGCCTACACCGGACCGCTCCGGGCCGTGACCACCGGGGCCGCGGGCTGTCCCTCGCCTCCGTGATCGGTACCCTGCGGGCATGGGGACGCTCCACTACGAAGACAGCCGGGCCGAGATCCACAAGCTCGTGGTCGGGCCCTTCGAGAACAACGTGTTCGTGCTGCGGTGCAAGGAGACCGGCGATGCCGCGCTCATCGACGCCGCCAACGAGCACGACAAGCTGCTCGACCTGTGCGAGCGGTTGGGCGTGCGCACCGTGCTCGAGACGCACGGGCACTGGGACCACATCCAGGCCGTGCCCGCCATCCGCGACGCCGGGTACGAGGTCGGGGTCACCGCGGCCGATGCGGCGATGCTCGACTCCTACGACTACCTCCTCGAGGACGACTCGGTGATCGCCGTCGGCCGGCTGCGGTTGCACACGATCGCCACACCGGGGCACACGCCCGGCTCGATGTGCTTCCTGCTCGAGGGCTCGCCGGTCGTCTTCTCGGGTGACACGCTGTTCCCGGGCGGGCCCGGCAACACCAAGCCGGCCGACGCCGACTTCGACACGATCATCGAGTCGATCGACCGCCGCCTGTTCGCCCCGCTCGCGGCCGACACCATCGTGATGCCCGGCCACGGCGACGACACCACCATCGGCACCGAGCTGCCCCACCTGCAGGAGTGGGTCGACCGCGGCTGGTAGGACGCCGGGGAGCCCTCGCGGTTTCGGCGCTCATCTCGCTCGCTGAGCGAGCCAAACCGGGGGTCGAAACCGGTCAGGTCCAGCTGGCGGGATCGTCGACCAGCGCCTGCACGTGCGGTGGCAGCGTCTTGTTGGTGACGTCGGCCAGGGTGACCTGCTCGAGCACCGAGCGCAGGCTGGCCCGCACCGCCACCCACATGTCCTGCAGCGCGCCGGTGCCCTCGCCGTAGTCGAGGTGCTCGGCCCGCTCGCCCCGCACGGTGGCCAGCGGGCCCTCGACGGCGCGGATGACGTCGGCGATGGTGATGTCGTCGGGGGGCTTGGCCAGCCAGTAGCCCCCCTCGGCGCCACGCTGGCTGCGCACCAGCCCGCCCTGGCGGAGCTCGCTCAGGATGTTCTCGAGGTACTTGACCGGGATCCCCTGCTCGGTGCCGATGCGCTCGCCCTTGACCGGGCCGCCCTCGCCCTCGGCCGCACGGGCCAGCACCATGGCCGCCCGGACCGCGTAATCGACCTTCGCCGTCACTCGCACGACCGCATTCTTGCCGACCTACCCTCCCGGCGTGGAACACGAGCCGACCGGCCCTGCGCTACCGGCCGACCAGCGACCGGTCGACCCGACGCCGGTGCACACCGCCGACCTGCCCCCGACCCCGATCCGTGACCGCAACATCCCGGCCTCGGCGTGGATCGAGGCCCCCGCCGAGCTGCTCCACCTCGGCGACGACATCGGGCACCCGCCCATCGCCTACAAGCGTCGCATCGGGCGGTGGCTCCTGTGGCGCGCCGGCCCGGCCAGCAAGGCCGACGCCCGCTACCTGGCCATCGATCCCGACGATCTGACCCGCCAGCACACGTTCCGCCTGCACCCCGACGGCCGGGGCGAGGGCATCGGCCCGAGCGGCCGGCACCACGAGCGGTTCCGCACCTGGAAGCAGGACCTCCACGCCGAGAGCTGAGGGCTCCATGCCTCACGATCAGGTGACGGTGGCCGATCAGGAGGTGACGGTGGATGTGATCGAGGAGCGGCGATGACAGATGAGTCGACCCCGAGCGGGCCGGCACCGGTGGACGACTCGCGACGACCCCGGTGTCGGCCGCTGCTGGGCATCGTCGCCGTCGTCGGGATCCTCGTCATCGGTTCGGTCGGGCTGGTGCGCCGGCTCGATCCCTTCGACCCCTACCGCGACGGGACCACGCACGACGCGACGCTCACCTACACCGCTCCGTGCGAGCAGGGCTGGCAGGTCACGCTGGACGACGGGAAGTACGTCTGGGCCGAGGCGACCGCTCCGCTCGACTGGCGGCCGGGACCGGTCGAGGGGCGCCTGCACATCGTCGAGAACTGGGCCTCCCCCGGACCGTCCGCCGTGTTCGAGGCCCGGGGAACCCGGGTCGAGCTCCACGGCGGCAGGGTCGACGGCCACCACTTCTTCGGTCTCAACTGCAGCGTCGCCGGATGACGGCGTGCGCCGGATCAGGGCCTGATCGGACGAAAAACCCGGTCGGGGACATTTCCACTACGGCCGTAGTGCTAATACACTGGCGCCCATGTCCGAGCCCCTCTTCGAGATCCAGAACCTGCACGTCAGGCCGGTGGCCGAGCGGCGGGGCGAGCCGATCGGCGAGATCCTGCGCGGGGTCGAACCTCACCATCGGCCACGGCGAGGTCCACGCCCTCATGGGGCCGAACGGGTCGGGCAAGTCCACCCTGGCCAGCACCCTGCTCGGCAGCCCCGAGTACGAGGTCACCGAGGGCCGCATCCTCTTCCAGGGCGACGACGTCACCGACTGGGGCGCCGACGTGCGGGGCAAGGCCGGCATGTTCCTCGCGTTCCAGTACCCCCAGGAGATCCAGGGCGTCTCGGTGCTCAACTTCCTGCGCCAGGCGCTGTCGGCCCGCAAGGGCATCGACCTCTCGATGCTCGAGCTGCGGCTCTCGATCATGGAGTGGATGACCCGCCTCGACATGGACCCGTCCTTCGCCGACCGCTACCTCAACGAGGGCTTCTCGGGCGGCGAGAAGAAGCGCAACGAGGTGCTGCAGATGGCCATCCTCGAACCCGAGATCGCCATCCTCGACGAGACCGACTCCGGCCTCGACATCGACGCCCTCCGCGTGGTGGCCAAGGGCGTGCAGGAGGTCCGGGCGTCACGGCCCGAGCTCGGCGTCCTCGCCATCACCCACTACCAGCGCCTGCTCGACGAGCTGCGCCCCGACCGGGTGCACGTGATGATCGACGGGCGCATCGTCGAGAGCGGCGGTCCGGAGATCGCCACCCGACTCGAAGCCGAAGGGTACGACGCATGGCGCTGACCGATTGCACCAAGCTCGACGTGGCCGCCATCAAGGCCGACTTCCCCCTGCTGCAGCGGGAGGTGCACGGCAAGCCGATCGTCTACCTCGACTCGGCCGCCACGTCCCAGAAGCCGCAGGTGGTGCTCGACGCCCTCGACACCTACTACGAGACCATCAACGCCAACGTGCACCGCGGCGTCTACCTGATCGCCGAGCAGGCAACCGCCGAGATGGAGGCGTCCCGCGCCAACGTCGCCCGCTTCATCGGTGCGCCGTCGGCCACCGGCATCGTGTTCACCAAGAACGCCACCGAGGCCATCAACCTGGTGGCGTCGTCGTGGGGCCGCACCAACCTCGGGCCTGGCGACGCGGTGCTGCTCACCCACATGGAGCACCACGCCAACATCGTGCCGTGGCAGATCCTGCAGGCCGAGCGGGGCTTCGAGCATCCGCTGGATCCCGCTCACCGCCGACGGCCAGCTCGACCTCACCGATCTCGACGCGCTGCTCGACGGGGTCAAGCTGCTCGGCGTCACGGCCATGTCCAACGTGCTCGGCACCATCAACCCGATCGGTCGGCTGGTCGACGCGGCCCACGCCGTCGGGGCCCTCGTGCTCGTCGACGCGTGCCAGTACGTGCCCCACATGCCGCACCGACGTGTCGGCGTGGGGCGCCGACTTCGTGGCCTTCTCCGGCCACAAGATGTGCGGGCCCACCGGCGTCGGCGTGCTCTGGGGCCGCGAGGAGCTGCTCGACGCCATGCCCCCGTTCCTCGGCGGCGGCGAGATGATCCGCGACGTCCGCCTCGACGGCTTCACCTGCAACGACCTGCCCTGGAAGTTCGAGGCCGGCACCCCACCGATCGCCGAGATCATCGGGCTGGGCGCGGCCATCGACTACCTCGACTCGCTCGGCATGGACGCCGTCCGCCGCCACGAGATCGAGCTCACCGCCTACGCGCTGCGCACCCTCGGCGACCGCTTCGGCGACAAGCTCACGATCCACGGGCCCGCCGACGCCACCTGTCGGGGCGGGGTCATCTCGTTCGCCTTCGCCGACCTGCACCCCCACGACATCTCGCAGGTGCTCGACGAGCACGCGGTCTGCGTCCGGGCCGGCCACCACTGCGCCAAGCCGCTCATGCGGGTGCTCGGCGTCGGGGCCACCGCTCGGGCCTCGGTCTACGTGTATAACGACGAGTCCGACATCGATGCGCTGGCCGACGCCCTGGCCAGCACCGCCGACTTCTTCCTGCTCTAGCGAAAGCGCCACTCCATGCCCGGCCTCGAAGACCTGTACCGCGAGATCATCCTCGACCACTACCGCAACCCCCGGAACCGGGGCGAGCTCGAGACGCCCCCGGCCCACCGGGTCGAGGGCTTCAACCCGCTCTGCGGCGACGAGATCGTGGTCTACCTCGACGTCGACGACGGCGTGGTCAGCGACATCCGCATCGGTGGGCAGGGCTGTTCGATCAGCCAGTCGTCGGCGTCGATGATGTCGGCCGCGGTCAAGGGCAAGACCATCGACGAGGTGCACGACCTCACCCGGGCGTTCAAGGCGATGATGTCGATCCACGAGAGCAGCCTCGAGGGCGACGAGGCCGAGCTCGACGAGATCGGCGACGTGAAGCTCGGCGACCTCGAGGCCCTGCGCGGCGTCGTGAAGTTCCCGGTGCGCATCAAGTGCGCCACCCTGTCGTGGAACACCCTGGCCCAGGGGCTCGACGAGGCCGAGGCCACCGCCGGAGCCTGACGGTAAGGCACGACGGTAAGGTCGTCTCCGGACGGCGCCCGGGTCACGGGCGCACGTGCGGGAGGGACGATGGCAGGTGGTCGCGCTGAGGGGCCTCGCGAGCCGGTGGAACGCGCCGCGTGAGCTTCCTGACCCTGATGGTCGTGAACGTGTGGTCGCGGAGGCTCCGCTCGCTGTTCACCGCCCTGGCGGTGGCCATCGGGGTGGCGGCCGTCATGGCGCTCGGCGTGCTGACGACCAGTCTGAAGCAGACGGCCACCTCGATCCTGCAGGTCGGCGAGGCCGACTTCACGATCGCCCAGAAGAACAACGACATCCTGTCCAGCACCATCAGCGAGGCTGACCTCGAGCAGATGCGACAGGTGCCGGGCATCGAACGGGTCGTCGGGGCCCTGATCCAGACCGAGCGCTACGACAACGACCACCCCGGCGTGATCGTGGTGGGCCTGGCTCCCGATGCGCAGGACCCCTTCGGGGTGGTGATTCTGGAGGGGCGCAGCTACTCGCCCGACAGCCCGGACGAGGTCATGATCGGCGCCGTCCTGGCCCAGGAGATCGACAAGTCGGTGGGCGACACGCTCGACATCGCAGGCAAGACGCGCCGGGTGGTGGGGATCTATCGCACCAACGTCTCGTTCGGGAACTCGACCATGATGTTCCCGCTGGCCGAGCTGCAGGCCGAGTACCAGCTCACCGGCCAGGTCACCCTCGGCTTCGCCAAGGTGGCGCCCGGCGCCGATCCGGCTGCGGTGGCCGACGACTTCAACGCCCGGTTCATCCAGTACACGGCGATCCGCAGCGCGTCGGACTACGGGCGGGCCGACCAGACGCTGGTGCTCATCGGGGTGGCGAACACGGGCGGGACGATCCTCGCCGGCGTCATCGCGATCAGCGGCGTCCTGAACACCACCCTGCTGAGCTTCTTCGAGCGCACCCGCGAGTTCGGCGTGCTGCGCTCGATCGGCTGGACCCGGCGGCGGATCCTCGCCCTGGTGATCGGCGAGGCGAGCCTGGTGGGGCTGACCGGCCTGCTCGTCGGGCTGGCGTTCGGGTGGTTCGCGGTGAACGTGCTGCAGAAGCTCGAGACGATCCGGGGGTACTTCGAGCCGACCTACGACGCCGCGGTGTTCACCCGGGCGCTGGTGTTCACGTTCGTCGTCGTCCTGATCGGCGCCGCCTACCCGGCCATGCGGGCCGCGTTCCTCTCACCGGTGGAGGCCCTTCGCAGTGAGTGACCAGGCCGACGACATCGCCGAACCGGAGGGCACGGCCGCCATCGAGGTGCACGACGTCGTCAAGCGGTTCGGTCGCCGGACCGTGCTCGACGGGGTCGACCTCCGGGTCGAGCCGGGCGAGTTCGTCGTGCTGGGCGGTCCGTCCGGCGTGGGCAAGTCCACGCTGCTGCAGCTGATCGCCGCGCTCGACGTGCCCGACAGCGGTCGCATCGCCGTGCACGGTCAGCTGGTCGGCCACCATCACGGCGAGAGCCGGTTCCGCCGCCAGACGGTCGGCCTGGTGTTCCAGCTCCACAACCTCGTGCCCCGGCTCACCGCGCGCCAGAACGTCGAGCTGGCCCTCTTCGGCAGCGGCCTCTCCGGTCGCGAGCGGGAGGAGCGTGCCGACGAGCTGCTCGACCTGCTCGGCCTGGCCGACTGGGCGTCGAGCCGCCCGGCGACCATGTCGGGGGGTGAGCGCCAACGGGTGGCCATCGCCCGAGCCCTGGCGAACCGCCCGTCGGTCCTGCTGGCCGATGAGCCCACCGGCAACCTCGACGATGCGTCCGCCGCCATCGTCATACGGGTCATGCAGCGCCTCGCCGACGACGACGGGGTCGGCGTGCTGGCCGTGAGCCACGACGAGCGACTCGACCACGTCGCCGATCGGAAGCTCACCCTGCAGGGCGGCAAGATCACCGAGCAGGTACCGACCTAGTGCCGCGTCGGCCAACGTTCCAGTGGGGCACTCCCCCCATCTGAAATCTGTGCACTGATCAACGGCATGTGTCGATTGGTGCACAGATTTCGCCAGGAGGAGGCGCGTCAGGCGACCACGTCCCGCCGGACGAACAGGGCCCCCACGACGGCCAGCGCGATCACGCCGTAGATGCTCAGGGTGATGACCGCCGTCGAGTACGGCAGCGCGTGGCCACCACCGGCGGCCAGGACCTGCAGCAGCTGGCCGGGCAGGAACCGATCGATCCCTCTGACCGTCGAGCTGAGGATCGCCTCGACCGGCAGGGCGTAGGCCACGCCGGCGCCGATGGCCGCCACCGGCGATCGCAGGACGAGGCCGAGGATCGCCCCGATCAGGGCGAAGCCGAGCGTCGACGCCAGCAGGTTGCCCGTGGTCCGCAACGTGGAGGACAGGCCGGCCCCGCCGAACCAGACGGAGGTGTCGACCCCTTTGGAGGTGGCGATCGCCACCGCGACGAGGCTCGCGACGGCCAATGCGACCAGGGTGATCAACGCGACGAACGAGAGGACGCCGACGGTCATCCCGCCCAGCAGTCGAAGCCGGCGCGGCTCGCGCACGAGCAGGTTCCGGATGGTCCCGGAGCTGAACTCGCCGGCCAGTGCGGCGGCAGCGAGGCACAGGGCAACCACGCCCAGCAGCGTGGTCGACTGGCTGAGCGCGCTGGCCAGGCCCTGGGCCGAGTGCAGCTGGGCCAGGCTGATGGCGTCGCCGGCGCGAGGGCCGGTGCTGGCGCCGTCGCCCGCGGTGGCCACGCCGAGCACGGCGCCCAGCACGGCGACGAGGATCATCGACGACAGCCCACCGACGAGCATCCCCGGGCGCCGCAGCTTCGTCCACTCGCTCCGAACCGCGTGCCTCATACGACGGCCGATCGGGTCAGCTCGGGACCGTCGAGCGACTCCGCGTGCGGTGGGGTCTCGTCAACGGTCGGCCCGCCACCCGTCAGGTGGAAGAACACGTCCTCGAGACGCAGGGGCACCTCGCCCAGGGCGCAGAGGGTGATGCCGTTGCGCATGGCCAACCGGTTCAGCTCGCCCGCCCACGAGCGGGGTGCGGTGACGAGGACCCGACCGTCGACGACGATCGCCCGCCGCCCGTCCCCCTCGCAGAGGCGGACGAGATCGTCGAGCATGGCCGGATCCTCAGGGGTGACGGCCAGCTGCGGTTCGCGGGCGCTGAGGAAGTCGTCGACCTCGCCCGAGAAGAGCAGGCGGCCCTGGTCGATGACGACGAGGTGGTCGCAGATCTGTTGCAGCTCGTCCAGCAGGTGGCTCGAGACGAACACCGTCATCCCGGCGTCGGCCAGCGATCGCAGCAGCGCCCGGAGGTCCCGGATGCCCGGCGGGTCGAGCCCGTTGGTGGGCTCGTCGAGGATGAGCAGGTCGGGATCGGGAAGCAGGGCCGCGGCGATGCCGAGCCGTTGCTTCATGCCCAGCGAGTACTTGCCGTAGTGGTCCCTGGCCCGATCGGCCAGCTCGACCGTGTCCAGCACCTCATCGACGCGGTGCCGGTCGATGCCGCCCAGCCGGGCCAGCACCTCGAGGTTCCGCCGGCCGCTGAGCGACGGGTAGAAGGCCGGGCCCTCGATCATGGCGCCGACCCGCCGGAGGTAGGCCGACGGGTCCGACAGGGGGTGTCCGAGGACCTCACCGGTTCCCTCGGTCGGGGAGATCAGCCCGAGCAGCATGCGGATCGTCGTGGTCTTGCCCGCCCCGTTGGGGCCGACGAACCCGCAGACCACGCCGGGTGGGACGGAGAAGTCGAGGTGATCGACCGCGCAGCGATCGCCGTAGCGCTTGGTCAGACCCTGGATCTGCAGGACGGGTCGCACGTCAGACCGCCCGGAGGGAGCGAGAGCGAGGAACCGCGGAGGAACGGTCGAACAGGGCGCGAGTGACAGTCAAGGGGGATCTCAGGGGATGCGGACTCGACATGAGCTCGCGGTGACCCCGGACGAGCAGAACGCACAGGCTCCGAGCCGGGATCGAGGGGGGTGTCGTCGAGGGTAGCGGCCTACGGCCCCGATGCATACGCACACCGCGGCACTTCGACCCGGCCGGCCGGCGTCACTCCCCCAGCAGGCGGTTGACCCGCGTCGCGAAGTCGACGCACAGGTCGGTGATGCCACCCTTGTCGTGGCTCACGATGGCGATCTCGACCCGGTTCCACGAGTTCGACCAGTCCGGGTGGTGGTTCAGCTTCTCGGCGATCAGCGCGACCCGGGCCATGAACCCGAACGCCTCGCTGAAGTCGGCGAAGGCGAAGGACCGGTGCAGCCTGCCGTCGACGACATCCCACCCGGCGACCTGCGGATCGTCCACGAGAGCCATGGCGTCTCCTCTCGCATCGTGTTGTCGCTAGTAGTTCAACTGCTCGGCGAGGCGGACGGCCTCGTCGGCCCAGTTCACCATGCGGATCATGCCCTTGCCGCGGGCCGCGTACTTCAGGGTCGGGTCGACGTCGCGCCAGTAGGCCCGGCCCACCGGATCGGATGCCTCGTCGAGCATCTGGGGCAGCAGCCACGCGTACTTCACGCTGGCCGCGGTCATGCCCAGGCGGACCACGCGGGGATCGCCGTCCCACCCGCCCAGGCGCAGCCCGTCGACGTAGGCCTGGAACACGGCCTCGTCGAGCTCCCCCACCCGCTCGGCCGGCCAGAAGAGGTCGAAGACGCCGTCGGGCACCTGGTTGCCGACGTCCTCGCCCAAGGCGGCGTCGCCGGTGAACGACCAGTCGAACAGCGCCACCGTGCCGTCGACGCGGCGGGTCGTGTTGCCGGCCCAGACGTCGAGGTGGCCCCGGGTGCGCGGGAGGGCTTCCATGATCGACAGCAGCCGCTCGCGGTTGGCCACCAGGCGCTTCCACCCGTCGCGGACCATGCCGGGGAAGCAGTCTCGGACGATGGGTCGGGCCCAGGCGGCATCGTCGTCGAGCAGGTGGAACGGGGCCGGCTTCGACCCCGAGTAGTCCCGCAGGAACCGACGCGACCCCCACGGCACGTCGAGCGGGCCCTGCGCCTGCCACCGGCCGAGGCCCCGGGCCAGAGCCTGGTGGTCGCCCAGGTCGAAGTCCGTGCCCGGCACGCCGGGCACGAAGTCGAACCAGAGGGTGATGCCCTCGTCGTCCTCCTCGATGGTGGCCGCAGGCATCTCGAGGCCCGTGCCCTCGAGCGAGGCCCGCACCTCGTCGCTGGTGCAGGCATCGGCCTCGCGGCGCCAGTAGTTCCAGTGGTGCGGATCGTCCGACGCCTGCCAGTGCTCGGGGCTCCCCGGCTTCACCCGCCCCAACCGCTTGCGCACCAACGTGCGCCCGTCGGCCGTCTCGACCTTCTCGATCGACGAGGTGACCGCGTTGAACTCGTTGTGCCGCAGCGGCTCGCTCCCGACGATCTCCACCACTCAGGCGAAGGGGTCGGCGAAGGGGTCGTCGGCCGCGGGCGCCTTGGCCGGCTCGGTGTCGTCGTCGGTCCACTCGGCGTAGCCCGTGTCCTCGAGCTCGGCCGCCAGCTCGGGGCCACCCGTCGTCTGGATGCGTCCCCTGGCCAGGACGTGCACCACGTCGGGCTTGAGCTCGTGCAGCAGCCGGCTGTAGTGGGTGATGGCCAGAACGCCGAGGCCGTCCTCGTGGGTGGCCTGCTCGATGCGCTGGCTGCAGGCTCGCAGCGCGTCGACGTCGAGCCCCGAGTCGAGCTCGTCGAGGATGGCGAACTTCGGCTGGAGCACGCCGAGTTGCAGGGTCTCGTTGCGCTTCTTCTCACCGCCGGACAGATCGACGTTGAGCGGGCGCTCGAGGAACCGCTCCTCGAAGCCGATGCGCCCGGCCTCGACCCGCATCCGCTCCCGCACGACGAGCGGGTCACGGCCGGCCGCCTCGGCTGCTTCGATCAGCACGCTCTCGAGGCTGACGCCGGGCACCTCGGTCGGGTACTGCATGGCGAGGAACAGGCCGGCCTGGGCCCTCTGCCACGCGTCGAGGGCCAGCACGTCGACGCCGTCGAGCGTGACCGAGCCACCGGTGACCGTGTAGCCGGGCCGGCCCATGATCACGTGCGACAGGGTGGACTTGCCCGACCCGTTGGGGCCCATCACCGCATGCACCTCGCCGCTGCGCACCAGCAGGTCGATGCCCTGCAGGATCTCCCGCCCGGCCACCTCGGCCCTGAGGCCTTCGATCTTCAGCTCGTGCTGTTGCTTCGGGCCGCTCATGGGAGCACCACCATCACGTCGTCCTCGTCGATCCTGATCTCGTACACGGGCTCGGCCTTGGTGGCCGGCAGCGAGCTGGGCTCGCCGGTCTCGAGCGAGAAGCAGCTGCCGTGCTTCCAGCACTCGATCTCGCGGGTGTCGGGGTGCACCTCGCCCTCGGCCAGCGAGATCCGCTGATGGGTGCAGACATCGCCGATGGCGTACCAGTCGTCGTCGACGCGGACGACGGCGATGGCCAGGTTGCCGAGCGTGAAGGCCCGGGCCTCGCCGGCCGGCACGTCGCCGACCGAGCAGATGCGCTGCTCCATCAGACCGGCACCGCCGTGGCGTGGTCGGCCTCGACCTGGCGGGCCAACCGGGCCAGGATCTGGTCCCACACGTCGGTCGACGCGACCACCGAGGGCATCTGGAGCAGGGCCTCGCGCAGGAAGCCGTCGACGATCAGTCGCTCGGCCACCTGAGGGGGCACGCCTCGGCTCTCGAGGTAGAAGCGCTGGTCCTCGTCGATCGGTCCGACGGTGGAGGCATGGCTGCAGTGCACGTCGTTGTTCTCGATCTCGAGGTTCGGCACCGACTCGGCCCAGGCCTCGTCGCTCAGCTTGATGGTGCGGTTGGTCTGGAAGGCGTTGGTGCCACGTCCCTCGGGCCGCACCCGGATGAGCCCGGTGTAGACCGACCGGCTGCGGCCGCCGACGGCCCCCTTGAACAGCAGGTTCGAGGTCGTGTCCGGCGCGGCGTGGTCCTGGAACGTGCGGAAGTCGAGTGTCTGGTCACCCTCACCCAGGTAGACCGCCACCAGGTCCCCGCTGGCGCCCCGCCCGGCGAGGCGGCAGTCGGCGCGGGTGCGGGAGTAGTCGCCGCCCAGCGCGGCCTGCGCCGCGACCAGGCCGGCGTCCTGGCCGACGACCGAGACCTGGTTGCCGATCTGCCAGGTCCGACTGCCACGGAGCTGCACGTCGAGGTAGCGCAGGCGCCCGGCCTGGGCCACGTCGAGCTCGGTGACCGGCACCGTCAGCGCCCGTTCCGCGCCCCCGCCCTTGTACTCGAGCACCTCCGCCTCGGCATCCTCGCCCACCTGCACGACGAGGCGGGGGAAGGTGGCGACGCCGTCGAGATCGACCCAGTCGACCACCACGATCGGGTGCTCGACGACCACGCCGCGAGGAACGACGAGGGCGACCGGGTCGATGCCGAACGCGTCGTTGAGCACGCCGAAGACGTCGTGGGCCTCGGTGGCGACCGACCCGAGCAGCTCGGCCCCGCGCTCGAGATCGGCGACCCGCCCGAGGGTCACGCCGCGCTCGGCCCATTCGGCGTCGAGCTCGGCGTGGACGAGGTGACCGTTGTGCACCACCAGGGCCCCGGCCCGGGTCGGGCAGCGGTCGAGCACGGCCCGGGCCCCGGCCGGCACCTCGGCCGACGGCGTCGCGGCGGCGGGGGCGAAGGCGTCGAGGTCGAGCTCGTCGATGCGGCTGTAGCGCCACACCTCCTCCTCGGCGGTCGGCAGATCGACGTCCGCGGCGCGGGTGGCCGCGGCGACGCGTCGGTCACGGAGCCAGTCGGGTCCACCGAGGGCGGCCGCGTGGTCAGGAGTGAAGGGGGTGGTCATGATCGTTTCCAGTCGGCGAGGCGGGTCAGCGCTTGCGGCGGAACCAGCCCTTGACCCGGCCACTGACGCCGCGGGTCGAGCCGCGCTGCGCCTCGACCTCGGCCAAGATCTGCGGGCCCGCGGCGTTGACGATGTCCTCGGCCTCGTCGAGCAGCTCGGCGATGCCTTCGCCCTCGGGCTCGGGAGGGGTGGGTGGGGTGACGAGCGAGCCGTGGCGCCAGTCGACGTCGGCCAGGCGCCGCTCGTAGGCAGGGCAGTCGTCCGGGCAGCGCCAGGGCGCCTCGGGAGCCAGGTCGAGGTTGCACTTTCGGACGGTCTCGCCGTTCGCATAGGTGCGGCTCTCGAAGTTCTTGCATTCCTCACGCATGGGCATGGCCAATGATCCTCTGCCGTGACGCCGCTGGGGCGTCAGCCGACCGAGCCCTCCATCTGCAACTCGATGAGCCGACTCCACTCGACCGCGTACTCCATCGGGAGGGTGCGGGTGACGGGCTCGATGAACCCGTTGACCACCATGCCCATGGCCTGCTCCTCGGAGAGGCCCCGGCTCATGAGGTAGAAGAGCTGCTCGTCGGCCACCTTCGACACGGTGGCCTCGTGGCCAACGATGGCGTCGCGGGCACCGACCTCCATGTAGGGGAACGTGTCGGACACGCTCTCGTCGTCGAGGATGAGGGCGTCGCACTGCACGTGGCTCTTGCAGCCGTGGGCGTCGTCCTCGACCCGGACGAGGCCGCGGTAGCTGGTGCGGCCACCGTCCTTGGAGATCGACTTCGACACGATCTTCGACGTGGTCTCGGAGGCGGCGTGCACCATCTTGGCGCCGGCGTCCTGGTGCTGGCCGGGGCCGGCGTAGGCCACCGAGAGCACCTCACCCGAAGCCTTGGGGCCGACCATGTAGACCGCCGGGTACTTCATGGTGAGGCGGCTGCCGATGTTGCCGTCGATCCACTCCATGTGGCCCTCGGCCTCGACCCGGGCCCGCTTGGTGACCAGGTTGAACACGTTGTTCGACCAGTTCTGGATGGTCGTGTAGGTGACCCGGGCGCTGGGCTTGACGATGATCTCGACGACGGCCGAGTGCAGCGAGTCGGTGGTGTAGACCGGCGCCGAGCAGCCCTCGATGTAGTGCACCTGGCTGCCCTCGTCGGCGATGATCAGCGTGCGCTCGAACTGGCCCATGTTCTCCGCGTTGATGCGGAAGTACGCCTGAAGGGGCATCTCGACGTTGACGCCCGGCGGCACGTAGATGAACGAACCGCCCGACCACACCGCCGAGTTGAGGGCCGCGAACTTGTTGTCGTTCTTGGGGATCACCGTGCCGAAGTAGGCCCGCACGATCTCGGGGTGCTCGCGCAGCGCCGTGTCCATGTCGGTGAAGATCACGCCCTGGGCCTCGAGATCTTCACGGTTCTTGTGGTACACGACCTCGGAGTTGTGCACCACGAAGCCCTCGGCCACGAAGTTGTGGTGGCCGGCGACCTCGATGTCGTACGTGGCCTCGACCCCGACGGACTCGATGGCCTCGATGCGGACGAATCCGAGCATCTCGCTGGTGTGGGCCTTGAATGACGTGCCCTTCGCCGTGCGGTAGGTGTGGGTGTACCGGCGCTGGTCCAGCCGATCGGCGCGCCGGGGCGACCGCACCGGCAGGCGATCGAAGCGCCCGCTGAGGTGCAGGCGATGCGCAGTCATGGTGCGATCGGCATCGATCGGGTGCCGGTTGGTGAACGTGATGAGCGAACTCGACTGGATCCCGCACAGCGCGGCCAGCTCGGCCGTGTCGCCGAGGAGCGACGCGTTGGCGCTGGTGATGACGACATCCTTGTTGCTGGCATGGTCACGCACGTAGCCGTCGGCATCGATGTATCCCGCGAGGAACGCCAGACGTTGCGAGGTGGGAAGGCCGAACGCCCAGTCGGGGATGCGCTTGTCGTGCGCTCCCCCGGACAGCCCGTTCAGCTGGAGGAACTCGGCCAGCGCCGCGGTGCCACGAGCCGTCAGCCGCTGGCCGTCCTTGGCCAGGGCGAACTCGAGGCCGAACTGCTCGAGCGCGACCCGCCTGATCTCGGCGATGAGCACCTCATCGGTGTGGTCGACGGCGATCTCGACCGAGACGTAGCCGCTGCGGTTGTGCAGGTAGCCGTCGCCGATGAACACACCGAGCCACCACAGGAGATCGTCGCTGGTCACGCGGGGCAGGGCGTCGGAATCCGGGCGTTCGGGGAGCAGCATCGCCGTCGCCTCGCCGAACTCGGGCAGATCGGTCGGGACGGCCACGAGGTCGCCGACCTGCAGGTCCTCCACGGGGACCCAGTGGGTGCCGTAGCGCGCCCGCTGCCGACCGGGCTCGCGGCCGTTGCGGAGCACGAGGAACGGGTGGTTCGACGAGGCGCCGATCGTGCGCCCGCGAGCTGTGATCTCGAAGATCTCCTTCTCGCCCGAGCTCGCCGCGCCGACGACATCGGAGACCACGATCTGCTTGGTGGCCTCGTCGAGCGAGAACACTCGATCGCCCGCTTCGAGCGACTTTATGGGGCGCATGCCGGTCGTGGTCCACACCCGTGACGAGCCCCGGAGGCACTCGTACTGAGCGGTGACGCCGGCGAGGTACTTGCGCTCGGCCTCGGGGATGCCGAGCTTCTCGTAGGTCTCCTTGACCGAGTCGGGCAGCTCGTCCCACGCGTCCACCTGATGATCGGTGGGCTTGATGTAGTAGAAGATGTCGTCGAAGAAGATCTCCGACATGTCACCGCCCCAGTTGGGCATCGGGCGCTTGAGGAAGTGCTCGTAGGACTTGAGCCGGTAGTTCCGCATCCAGTTCGGCTCGCCCTTCATCCACGACATCTCTTGGATGACGTCTTCGCGCAGGCCGCGCTTGGGCTTGAAGACGTAGTCCTCCTCGTCGCTCCAGCCCAGCTTGTACTTGCCGAGGTCGAGGTCGAGGCCGGGTTCGAGTTCGGTGGAGGCCATGCGGTGTGCTCCCGGAGGTCGTTGAATTTCTCCTACGTGGATAGTAACAAACCCCCTCCCGGTTCCGGCGACCGGGATCCCTCCCGGTCGGCCGGCCGCCGGCGAGCCCGAGCTTTGACCGGTGGTTCACCCGCCCTGATCCACCCGGCCCTACCTGACCCTGCGCCTTACACTCGCGTCACCTCGTGCCGATGGGAGGGGGCCTATGAGCACGACTGCTGAGCGCCCGAACCACGAGCACGGCGCGGCTGTCGATGCCTTCCGTCGACTCGCCGAGATGGCTCCGATCGGCATGGTGCACGCGACCGCCACCGGGGTCGCGCTGTTCGTGAACCAGGCCTGGCGCGACATCACCGGCGTCACCGCCCCCACACCGATCCCGTTCCAGACGATCGACGAGATCGTGCACCCCGAGGACCGCGAGCGGGTTCTCGGCCTCTATCTCCAGGCGGCCGAGACGCTCGAGCCGTTCGAGACCGAGATGCGCATCGTCCGACCCGATGGGGAGATCCGCCACACCCGCATCCAGGGCCAGCCGCACCTGGTCGACGGGGAGCTCGACGGCTTCCTGGGGTCGACGCTCGACATCACCGACGTGGTCGACGCCAACCTGGCCCGCACCCTCAGCGAGGTCCGCTATCGCGAGCTCATGAGCAAGGCGCCCGTCGGCCAGGCGGTGTACGGCCTCGACGGACGGCTGATCGAGATCAACCCCTCCGGAGCCGAGATGGTCGGGTACACGCCCGAGGAGATGGTCGGCATGCGGGCCATCGACCTGCTCGCACCGCACGACCGACCGTTGCTCGCGCAGCCGATGAACGACCTCCTGTCCGGCCGCACCTCGTCGTTCCAAGTCGAGCACGAGCTGCTGCACCGGAACGGGGGGACCGTCTGGGTGACCAACAACGTGACCGTCCAGCGCGATGACGACGGGTCGCCGGTCAGCTTCCACGTGCTCAACCTCGACATCACCGAGCGCAAGCTGGCCGAGGCCCAGCTGCGCTCCAGCGAGGCCCGCTACCGCAAGCTGATCGACGAGGCGCCGGTCGGTCAGCTCGTCAGCCGCCTCGACGGTGAGCTGGTCGAGGTCAACCAGGCGTTCCTCGACATGATGGGCGAGACCCGCGAGGAGGCCTTCGCCCGTGAGCCGGAGGCCCTGCTCCACCCCGCCGACGCCGCCGCCTTCCGTGCGGACATCCCCCACCTCCTCTCGGGCCAGATCGACACGATCGACCGCGAGCGGCGCCTGGTCCGGGCCGACGGCACACAAGTGTGGGTGAGCGGCGGGACCTCGCTGATCCGAGAAGGCGACGAGCTGTTCCTCCACTCCGTGATGCACGACATCACCAAGCGGAAGCAGGTCGAGCGGCGCCTGCGCGCCAGCCGGGAGCGGGCCAGCGCCGTGATCGGATCGCTGCACGAGGGGCTGGTCATCCTCACCCACTCCGAGGTGACCCTGGCCAACGAGAGCGCCTGCCGGTTCCTCGAGATCCCCGCCGACGAGCTGATCGGACCGCTCGACCGTCTGGCCCAGGTGCGCGACGTCGATGCCGACGGCAACGACGCCACCAGCCCGCACCCGGCGAGGGTCACGCTCATGACCGGCGAGCCCAAGTACGGGATCGAGCGCGGCCTCCGCCTGGAGAACGGTGAGATCCGGTGGTGCCTGCTGAACACGGTGCCGCTGTTCCGACGGGGCGAGGAGCTCCCCTACGCCGCGGTGATGTCGTTCACCGACATCACCGAGCGCAAGCACGCCACCGATGCGCTCCGCCAGAGCGAGACCCGCTTCCGGACCCTGACCGAGTCGCTGCCGGTCGGCGTCTACCAGGCCGACACCACGGGTTCGGTGATCTACGTGAACCCGCAGATGCGCCAGGTCATGGGCGTCGCGCGGCGCCCGGAGACCTACGACGACGCCATGTCGCCGATCCATCCCGAGGACGTCAGACGGGTCGGCCGAGGGCTGGCCTCCCTGCTGCACGACGCCGACAGCTATTCGGATCAGTACCGGGTCACGGGCGACGACGGCGCCGTGCGATGGGTGAGCCACCGAGCCCGAGCCACGCTGGACGACGACGGTCACCGCACCGGCATCATCGGATCGATCGAGGACGTGACCGCGTTGGTCGCGGCGCAGGAGCAGAACGCCCGCCTGGCCGGGATCATCGAGACGACGACGGACCTGGTCGGCATCGTCGACGCCGACACCAACCGGCTCGTGTACCTCAACCGTGCCGCCCGCGAGGTCTTCGGGCTGATCGACGCCGACGTCACGGTCATCGAGACGACCAACCTCTATCCGCCCGGGACCATGGCCACCTACCTCGACACCATCATGCCCGTGCTGACCCAGAACCAGCCGTGGAGCGGTGAGCTACCGATGGTCGACTCCACGGGCCGGCAGATCCTCGTGTGGCAGACGATCACGCCGACCCTCCGTGCCGACGGCACGCTGCACCAGATCTCGATCGTCGGACGTGATGTCACCGAGCGTCGCCAGTTCGAGGCCGACCTCGCCTACCAGGCCACCCACGACTCGCTCACGGGGCTCCCCAACCGGGCCCTGCTGCTCGACCACCTCGAGCTGGCCCTCGCCCGGGCCGAGCGCGACGACCGGCTCATCGCGCTGCTCTTCCTCGACCTCGACCGCTTCAAGATGGTCAACGACCTGCACGGCCACGATGCCGGCGACGAGCTGCTGGCCCAGACGGCCCGGCTGATCTCCGAGGTCGTGCGGCCGTCTGACACCGTGGCCCGGCTCGGCGGTGACGAGTTCGTGATCCTGTGCGACGACGTCGACGACGAGGAACATGCGGTGGCCGTCGCCCACCGGGTGGCCGCCGCCATCGAGTCGAGCCCGTACTACGTCGGGAACACCAACCTCGCGATCAGCGCCAGCATCGGCATCGCCATGGCGGCCGGCGGGGCCGGGCACCCGGAGGCCCTGCTCCGCGACGCCGACGCGGCCATGTACCGCGCCAAGGACCTGGGCCGGGCCCGGCTGGAGATCTACGACGAGACGATGCGCCGCCGGTCCGCCCATCGGCTCGAGCTGTCCGAGCAACTCGCCGAGGGCATCGAGCTGGGCGACATCGTGGTGAGGTTCCAGCCCGGCGTCGACATGCGCAGCGGCCGGGTCACCTGCGTCGAGGCCCTCGCCCGATGGCAGCACCCCACCCGTGGCCTGCTCGCGCCGAGCGAGTTCATCGGGTTGGCGGAGGAGACCGGCCTGATCGTCGGGCTCGGACTCCGAGTGCTGAGCACCGCGTGCGAGCACGGTCGGCGCTGGGAGGAGGAGTTCGGCCCCGGCGCCCCCCGGGTGCACGTCAACCTGTCGGCCCGCCAGCTCACGACCTCGAACCTGCCGGTGCTGGTGCAGGGCGTGCTCGAGGGATCAGGGCTCACCCCGAGCCAGCTGTGCCTCGAGATCACCGAGAGCGTGCTCATGGACGACGCCTCGGCTGTCATCGACACGCTGTGGGAGCTCAAGGCCATCGGGGTGATGCTGGCCATCGACGACTTCGGCACCGGCTACTCGTCGCTGAGCTACCTGCGGCGCTTCCCCGTCGACGTGTTGAAGGTCGACCGGTCGTTCATCGCCGGTCTCGGCCCGGATCCCGAGGACTCGACCATAGTCGCCGCCATCGTCAACCTCGCCAACACGCTCGAGCTCGAGGCCATCGCCGAGGGGGTCGAGACGTTCGAGCAGGTCGAGCGGCTCCATTCGTTGGGCTGCCATCTGGCGCAGGGCTACTACTTCGCCGAGCCGACCGAGCCCGACCAGATCAGCGGGATGATCGAGCTGGGCTTCCCGCCCAGCGGGCGCACCGACTGATCCGGGTGCGCATCGAACGCCACGTCGACTGCGGCGAGCTGTACGAACAGCAGCGTCGGGCGTTCCTCGACCGCCTGCGCGCCGCGCCCGAGCGATCGCTGGCCCGGCCGGTGCCGGCCACGCCCGGCTGGTCCGTCCAGGACGTGACCGCCCACCTCGTCGGTATCTGCGCCGACCTCAACGCCCAGCGGTTCGGCTCGGGCGGGGGCGACGAGTGGACCGCGCTCCAGGTGCAGTCGAGGCGGGGCCGCACGCTCGAGGAGCTGAGTGCGGAGTGGGACCACGAGGCGCCCACCTTCGAGGACGGCCTGCGGCTGTTCGGCTACGACATGGGCAGCCACTACCTCGGCGACCTCCTGCAGCACGTCGCCGACGTGCACGCCGCGTTGGGGCTCGAGTCCCTGCCGATCGACGTGCCGCTCACCGTGGCCCTCGACTTCTACCTGGGGTCGTTCGACGACACCCTGCAGGAGGCCGCCGTCGGCGCCGTGCTCGTCCGGCTGCCCGACGTCGACTGGGTGGTCGGCCCCGGCCCGGTGGTGGCATCGGTCGAATGCGACCCGTTCGAGATGTTCCGCAGCCTGGGCGGCCGGCGCAGCGAGGCCCAGATCCGCTCGCTCACCTGGACCGGCGACCTCGACCGGGTGCTGCCGCTGGTGAGCCGCTACCCGATGCCGGCCGCCGCCATCATCGACCCGCCGGCACCGACCGGGAGCTAGCGGGCGACGACGAAATCTGTGCAGAGATCCACGCTCTGGGTGGATCAGTGCACAGATTTCAGATTGGGGAGCGCCTCACTCGGGAGCTAGGCCCGCTCGGCGTCGAGGCCACCGGCCCACGTGGCGAACAGGGTCGCGTAGCGGCCCTCATGGGCGACGAGCTCGTCGTGGGTGCCGACCTCGATCAGCCGGCCTCCGGAGACGACTCCGACCCGATCGGCCCGCTCGGCGGTCGAGAGCCGGTGGGCGATCACCACGACGGTGCGGCCCTGCATGAGGCGGTCCATGGCCTGCTCGACGAGCAGCTCGGTGCCGGGGTCCAGGCTCGACGTGGCCTCGTCCAGCACGAGCAGGGCCGGGTCGACCAGCGCGGCGCGGGCCAGCGACACCAGCTGCTTCTCGCCGGCAGAGAGGCGTGACCCGCGCTCACGCACCTCGGTGTCGAGCCCCTGGGGCAGTGCCGCGAACCGCTCGAGCACCCCGACCGCGGCGAGCGCCTCGTCGATCTCGTCGTCGGTGGCGTCGCCGCGGGCGATCCGGATGTTGTCGCGGATGGAGCCGTTGAACAGGAAGCCCTCCTGGGGCACCACCACGATGCGCTCGCGCAGCGACCGTTGGGTGGCGTCACGCAGGTCGGTGCCGGCGAACCGGACGGCCCCTTCGGTGGGGTCGTAGAGGCGGGCGATGAGCTTGGCCAGCGTCGACTTGCCGGCACCGGTGGGCCCGACCAGGGCGAGCCGCTCGCCGGGGACGATGGTGAGCTCGACGTCGCGGAGCACCGGCTCGGACCCGGCGTAGGCGAACGACACGTGGTCGACCACGATCTCTCCCTCGGCCGGGAGGTCGATGGCGCCGAGCCGCTCGGGCACGTCGACCGAGGTGTCGAGCAGCTCGAACAGCTTCTTGAGCCCGGCACCGGCGCTCTGCACCGTGTTGAACAGCTGGCTGAGCTGCTGCACGGGGTCGAACAGGTTGCCGAGCGTGAGGACGAAGAAGGCGATCGTGCCGATGGTGACGACATCCTCGATCGCCATCCAGCCGCCGATGCCGACGACCAGCGCGGTGGTGCCGAGGCCGGCGAACTCGATGACCGGCAGGTACCAGGCCTGGGCCCGCACCGACCGCATGTGGGCGTCGTAGAGGTCGCGGCTGTCGACGTTGAAGCGGTCGATCTCGGTGGACTCGCGGCCGTAGGCCTGGATCACCCGGACGCCGCTGATGCCCTCCTGCAGCCGGGACAGGGTGTGGCCGATGCGATCGCGGATGGTGAGGTAGGCCCGGTTGGACTCCTTCTGGAAGCGGATGCTCGCCAGCACCACCGGAGGCAGGGCGACCAGGCAGACGAGCGCCAGCTGCCACGACACGATGATCAGCACGACCAGCGAGAACAGCAGCAGCAGCGTGTTCATGGCGAACATCACCAGACCCATCTGCACCAGCTCGGCCAGCGAGTCGACGTCGGAGGTCATGCGCGACACCAGCACGCCGGCCTTCTCGCGGTCGTAGAAGGGCATCGACAGCCGCTGCAGGTGGTCGAACACGCGGGTGCGCAGGTCGCGGAGGAACCCCTCACCCGCCTTGCTGACCTCCACGATCAGCCGGCGGTAGACGAAGTAGGTGGCGATGGCCGTGAACACGTAGGCGACGACCGCTTCGTTCAGGCCCCGGGTGCTCCCCTCACTGATGCCGTGGTCGATGCCGTAGCGGACGAACAGCGGTCCGGCGATCGTGGACGCGGTCCACAGCACCATGAGCACCGAGCTGACGATCACCTCGCGGCGGTAGGGCCGGAGCATGGCCGCGGCCCGCCGCATGACCCACTTGGCCTGCTCACGATCGAGCGCGTCCTCCTCGGCGACGCCGGCCTCACCCCACATCGCCCAGCACCTCCGCTCGTGGGCCTCCGACTCGTGGGCCTCCGACTCGTGCGCCTCGGCCGAGGCCAGCACCTGGCGGTAGGCCTCGCTGGTGGCGAGCAGATCGGTGTGGGTGCCCTCGGCCACGATGTGGCCGGCGTCGAGCAGCACCACCCGGTCGGCCAGGGCGATCGTGGCCGGCCGGTGCGCGATCACGATGGTGGTGCGGCCGCGCATCACCTCGGTGAGGGCGTCGCGGATCTCGTGCTCCTTGGTGGGATCGACCGACGAGGTGGCGTCGTCGAGGATCAGCACCCGCGGGTCGGCCAGGATGGCCCGGGCGATGGCGATGCGTTGGCGCTGGCCGCCCGACAGCGAGAAGCCCCGCTCGCCGATCTCGGTGGCGTAGCCGTCGGGCAGGGCCTCGATGAACTCGTGGGCCCCGGCCAGCCGAGCCGCCCGCTCGATGACCTCGTCGTCGGCGTCGAGATCGGCGAAGGCGATGTTGTTGCCGATCGTGTCGCTGAACAGGAAGGTCTCCTCGAAGACCAGGCCGATGCCGCGGCGCAGGTCGTGCACGCGGACGTCGGCCACGTCGACGCCGTCGATCAGGATGCGGCCGGCGTCGACGTCGTAGAAGCGGGGCAGCAGGCGGGCGACGGTGGACTTGCCACTGCCGGTCGACCCGACCAGGGCGACCGACTCGCCGGCGGCGATGGTGAGGTCGAGGTCGTCGAGCACCGGTACGTCGCGGCCCGCCTCGTAGCCGAACGACACCCCCTCGAACCGGACCTCGCCGTGCGGGCTCACCACCGGCAGCCCGACCGCATCGGGGCGGTCGACGATCTCGGGGTCGGTGGCCAGCACGGCCTGCACCCGCTGGGCCGACGCCGACGCCCGCTGGGCGCTGGCGATGATCTGGCCGAGCGAGCGCAGCGGCCAGATGAGCAGCCCGATGTAGATGTTGAACTCCACCAGGTCGCCGAGCGACAGCGTGCCGTCGAGCACCTGGTGACCGCCGACGAAGAGCACGAGGATCAGCCCGATGCTGGGCAGCAGGTCGAGCGCCGGCAGGTAGCGACCCCGCACCCGCGCCGCCGCCATCGACGATTCGTAGACGTCGTCGGCCTCGGTGCGCAGCCGGGCCGCCTGCACCCGCTGGGAGCCGAAGCCCTTGACCACGCGCACGCCGCTCACCGTCTCCTCGACCACCGAGGCCAGCTCGGCCGACTCCCGCTGGATGGCCATGACCTCGGGGTGCAGGCGGGTGCTGAACCGCTTGGCCAGGTAGTTCACGAGCGGGAGCGAGCCGAGCGCCAGCAGGGCGAGCCACGGATCGATCGACACGAGGATCACGGTCACGGCCACGACCGTGACGAAGTTCGAGATGGTGAGCGGGATCATCACCACGAAGAACTGGATCTGCTGGAGATCGGTGTTGGCCCGGCTCATCAGGTCGCCGGTCTGCACGCGGTCGTGGAACGCGAAGTGCAGCCGCTGCAGGTGGGCGAACAACTGGTCGCGCAGCGCCGCCTCGGTCCGGCGCGACACCTTGAAGGCCCAGTAGCGCCGGAGCCCGGTGAACAGCGCGGCGCAGGCGGCGGCGAAGCCGATGGCCAGCGACCACCCGACCAGCGCCTCGGTGTCACCGGGGACGATGGCCTCGTTGATGGCGTTGCCGACGAGCCTCGGCACGCTGACCTTGGCGAGCGTCCAGAGCAGGCCGACCATCGACCCCGACCGCCACGCCGAACCACTGGTCGCGCAGCGTCGAGAGGATCAGCCTCCAGCCCTCCCGCCGGGTGACCGGCTCGGCGGTGACCCGATCGGTCGTGACGGGCGCGGCGGTCTCGTCGGTCAGGCTGATGATCGCTCCTCTCCCCCGGGCACCACCCGGTCGAGCGGCCCCGACGGCACGCTACCGGCGGGCCCGCCGCGAACCGAAACCGGTTGTCGGGCCGGTCCGCGTCGGAGGCGCCGGCCCGTCAGAGCAGGGCGGGGGCGAGCTCTCGCCAGATGCCGGGGACGGCGGCGTCGTCGGCCGCGATCACCTGGACGCAGACGTGGTCGGCACCCGCATCGTGGTGTGCTCGCACCCGGGACCGGACGGTGTCGATGTCGCCCCACGCCACGATGGCGTCGGTCAGGGCGTCGCTGCCGCCGTCGGCGATGTCGTCGTCGGTCCACCCGAACCGCTTGAGGTTGTTGGTGTAGTTCGGCAGGGTCAGGTAGATCGACGTGTGGCGTCGGGCGATCTCGCGGGCCACGCTCGGGTCGGTCTCGAGCACGACGGCCTGCTCGACGCACAGCAGGGGGCCCTCGCCCATGACCTCGCGGGCCACTGCGGTGTGCTCCACCGGGACGAAGTAGGGATGGGCGCCGCTGGCCCGGCCGGCCGCCAGCTCGAGCATCTTGGGACCGAGGGCGGCGAGCAGCCGCGTCGGGGCGGTCGACGGCTCGGCCGCCATGTAGAGCGACGAGTCCATGGCGTCGAGGTAGGCACGCATGCGGCTGAGCGGCTTCTCGTAGGAGTGGCCCCGCAGGAAGTCGACCGCCGGCTGGTGGCTGACGCCGAGCCCCAGCAGGAACCGGCCGGGGAAGGCCTCGGTGATCGACTTGTGGCTCGCCGCCATGGCCATGGCGTCACGGGCCCAGATGCTGGCGATGCCGGTGCCGACGACGATGTCGGGCGATCCGGCGAGCAGCAGCGCGGAGGCGACCATGGGGTCGCGCCCGACCGCTTCGGGGATCCACACCGCGCCGAAGCCGAGCTCCGCCAGCTCGGCGACCTGCTCCTGGGCGGCCGCCATCGGCATGGCGTCGAGCACGTGGGTCCAGAGGCCGACGCGGCCCGGATCGACCGGGCGCGCGGGGGCGGGCGATGAGCTGGTGTCCATGGCGGCGCACCCTAGCGGCGCGGGGGTACAGTCGCCGGGTGCCGACCACCTCGACGCTCCCGAGCCCGCCACCCGGCGGTGGTGGCCTGTCCGCACCCCCGAGGTCGCCGGGCCAGGGGCGGCTCCCCGGTTGGGGCCAGCCAGCCATCCTGTTCGCGGCCGGCGTCGGTGCCTGCGCCTACATCGCCGCGGTCGACCCCAACCACTCGTCCGCCTATCCGCAGTGCCCGACCAAGCTCCTCACCGGCCTCGACTGCCCCCTCTGCGGCGCCACCCGGGCCGTGCACTCGTTGCTGCGGGGGAACGTGGTCGGCGCCATGGACCACAACCTGATGTTCGTCCTGCTGCTGCCGTTCATCGCCTATGCCTTCGTGGCGTGGACGGCGGCGCACCTCGGCCGGCCGATGCGGCCCATCCCGATGTCGTCGAAGTGGGTGAGCATCCCCCTCGCCGTCGCGCTGGTGGCGTTCACGATCGTGCGCAACCTGCACGGCCCGCTGCACTGGCTCAACTCCGCCACCGCCTGACCGGACCGCGCGCCGTCAGTCGATGCGGCGCAACTCGTCGCGGTAGCGCGACCCGCGGGCCACGTAGGACTCCCCCGCCTGGCGAATGAGGAAGGCCTGGTGGTCCGACGCCGGGCCGGAGCTTGGCCGGGATGCCCAGCGCCATGGTGTCGGCCGGCACCTCCATGCCGTTGGTGACCACCGCGTTGGAGCCGACGAGACCGCCGGTGCGCACGATGGCCCCGTGGAGCACGACCGAGCCGTTCCCGACGAGGGCGCCGCTCTCGATGGTGCAGCCCTCGAGGTGCACCATGTGCCCGATCACGCAATCGTCGCCGACGGTGGTGGGCATGTGCTCGGTGGTGTGCAGCACGCTGCCGTCCTGGATGCTGGTGCGGGCCCCGACGACGATGTCGCCGTCGTCGCCGCGCAGCACCGCTCCGGGCCAGATCGTCGACTGGGCGCCGATCGTGACCCGCCCGATGACCACACACTGCGGGTGCAGGTAGGCCGTCGGGTCGATGTCGGGCACCAGGTCGCCGAGCGCGTAGACCGCCATCGGGCTAGAGCTGGAAGCGGCCGTAGCCGCCGCGGAAGAACAGCAGGGGCCCGCCCTCGTGGAGGACATCGAGGTCGCTCACGGCGCCGATGACGACGTCGTGGTCACCCGACTCGACCACCGTCTCGACGGTGCAGTCGATGTAGCCCAGCACGCCGTCGAGCAGCGGCGAGCCGTTGCCCGACCGTCGCCAGCCGATCTCGGCGAACTTGTCGTCGGCCTTGCTGGCGAACACCCGGCAGACGTCCTCCTGGTTCTCGGCGAGGAGGTTCACGCAGAAGGAGCCGGCGGCGCGGACCTTGGGCCAGCTCGACGACGTCTTCCCGGCGCAGAAGAGCACCTGGGGCGGGTCGAGCGAGAGCGAGGCGAACGAGCCGACGGCCATGCCGACGGGAACCCCGTCGTTGACCGCGGTGATCACCGTGACGCCGGTCGGGAAGTGGCCGAGCACCTGGCGGTACTTGGCCGAGTCGAACGACGTGGCGTCGCTGGGGATGTCGCTCACGGATGCGTGCTCCTCGGATGCGGGTGCGGGCGAGGGGCAGACTAAACGACGGGTCAGCGGGCGACGACGCTGACGGTTCCGACCGCCAGCTTCATGCCCTCACCGGCGGCGACGACCTCGGAGATGCCGGCGCGGGCGGCGCGCTCGCGGGCCTCGATCAGGATCGAGTCGACCATGAGATCGTCGTGACCGGGATCGTGGTGGAACAGTGCCAACCGGCGAACCCCGGCCTGGGCCGCCACGGCGACCGCGAACTCGGCCGTGCAGTGTCCCCAGTGCGCCTTGGTCTCGAACTCGCCGCTCGTGTACTGCGCATCGTGGATGAGCAGGTCGGCACCACGGCAGAGGTCGAGCACCTCGTCGGTGACCTCCAGCGAGCCGTCGTGAGGCTGCTGGTGGTCGGAGATGTAGGCCAGCACCACGCCGTCGTGTTCGATGCGGTAGCCGTTGGTGATGCCGATGTGGGGCACCGAACGGGCGGTCACGACCACGTCGCCGATGGTGAAGCGCGTGTCGGTGACGGCGTGGAACGTCATGTCGCCCGGCAAGTCGGCCACCGAGACCGGGAAGTAGGGCGGGCCCATGAACTCGTCGAACGAGGCGGCGAGGGCCTCGGAGTCCTCGGCCGGCGCGTAGACGTCGAGGCTCGAGCCGGGACGCAGCACCGGTGAGAAGAACGGCAGGCCCTGGATGTGGTCCCAGTGCAGGTGGGTCACCAGCGCGTGACCGCGGAAGGGGCGGTCGGCGGGGAGGGCCTCCCCCCAGAAGCGCAGCCCGGTGCCGAGGTCGAGGACGATCGGCTCCGAGCCGGGGATGTCGATGGCGACACACGCGGTGTTGCCCCCGTATCGGCGGTTGACCTCGCACGAACACGGGGTGGACCCCCGAACTCCGTAGAACGTGACGTCCAACGAACGTCCACCCCCCGGTGAGAAACCAATGAGAAAGGCACAGTAATCACGGTTCCGCTTGGATGTCCCGCGATGTGACAACTGTCTCGCCACGGGTTCCACATCGACTCTACGTCATCGGCGGGGTGCTGTGGGTGCTCAGATGGCTGCTCGAGGCCGCTGCTCGAGGCCGCTGCTCGAGGCCACGGCCTCGCGTCACGGCTTCAGGCCAGCGTCAGGGAACCGTCGGGGTGCTCGACCGCCAAGCCGTCGCGCACGAGGGTGGCGACGACCGCGGCCGTCCGCTGGGGATCGTCGGGCCAGCCGGCGCGCGTCGCCAGCTCCGACGGGTCGAGCCGACGGTGCTCGCGCAGGGCGTCGACCAGACGACCGCGGCCCTGGCGGTCGGAGCCCTCGAAGCGCGACTGGCCGGTGCTGGTGCCGGCCGAGCCGCGCGCCGGATCGGGATCGACGCCGCCATCGCGCTGCCACGCGCAGACCGACCGCACCGGGCACGACCCGCACCGCGGTCCCCGGCTGGTGCACACCGTGGCGCCGAGGTCGAGCACCGCCTGGTTCCACGCCCAGCCCTCGCCCACCGGCACGGCGCCATCGGCCAGGGCCTGCACCTCGCGCGCCCCGAGCGACCGGCCCTCGGTGCGGGCCAGCACGCGGGCGGCGTTGGTGTCGACGACCCCGACGTCGCGCTCCCACGCGAACGCGAGCAGGGCGCGAGCGGTGTAGGGGCCGATGCCGGGCAGGGCCAGCAGGTCGGCGAGGTCGTGGGGCAGGTGACCTCCGTGGCGGTCGACGACCAGCACCGCGCACTGGTGGAGGTTCACGGCCCGCCGGTTGTAGCCGAGCCCCGCCCACAGCGTGACGACGTCGCCCGGCGAGGCCGCCGCGCAGCTCGCCACCGTCGGGAAGCGGTCGAGGAACGCCTCGAACCTCGGCACCACCCGGGCCACCTGCGTCTGCTGCAGCATCAGCTCGCTGACCAGCACGGCCCACGGGTCGCGGGTGCGACGCCACGGGAGGTCGCGGCGGGTCAGCCGCGCTCCAGTCGAGCAGCGCGTCGGCGCCTCGGCTCAGACCCGTTCGCACCAGAAGACGTCGGTGAGGTACGGGAACACGAACGCGTCGTGCCCGGCCAGATCAGGGTGGGTGCGGGTGAGCTCGCGCACCTCGTCGAGGCAGCGCGCCCGCTGGTCGTCGGGCAGGGCCGATACGAAGCTCGTCGATGCCGCCCGCTGCACGAGCACGTCGGCGTCGATGGGCTGGTCGTAGGTGAAGCGCTCGCGGCGGAGCGGGCCGAACCCACCGGCCGCGGCCACCACCGCCGGCCAGTCGGTGCCGTCGACGTAGGGCTTGCGACCGGCGGCGCGCACCAGGATCTCGCCGAACCGGCGGACCCAGTCGACCCGTTCGTTGCGGACGTTCCAGACCAGGGCGAGGCGGCCGTCGGGGCGCAGCACGCGGTGCACCTCGGCGAGGGCCCGGGCCGCGTCGAACCAGTGGAACGCCTGGGCCGCGACCACCGCGTCGACCGAGCCGTCCCCGAGGGGCAGATCCTCGGCCCGGCCGTCGAGCGCGTCGACACCGGGCAGCCGGGCCACGAGCTCGGCCCGCATGGCGGCGACCGGCTCGACGGCCACGAGCTCGGCCCCGGACGACACGAGGAGCCGGGTGAACTTGCCGGTGCCGGCCGCCAGATCGAGCACGCGGCGACCAGGCGCCAACCCGAGGACGTCGACCACGAGGTCGACGGCGGCCGCCGGGTAGGACGGTCGCGCCTGCTCGTAGTCGCCCGCCCCGCGCTCGAAGCCCACCGCGGCGGCGCGGTTGATGGCCGACGGATCGTCGGGCGCGAACCGTCCGGGATCGACCGGGTCGCTCACGGCGCGCCCACGACGCCCTCAGGGCGCACTCAGGCCTCGAGCTCGGACCAGATCGACTCGTCGTAGGGACGGCCGCGAGCCGGGGCGGAGTCGCGCTTCCACACCATGACCTTGCGGCGGAAGTAGCAGACCTCCTCGCCGCGCTGGTTGATGCCCTTGGTCTCGACCGTCACGATGCCGCGGTCCGGCTTGGACGACGACTCCTTGGTGGCCAGCACCCGCGTCTCGGCGTAGATCGTGTCGCCGTGGAACGTGGGCTTCTTGTGCGACAGGGTCTCGACCTCGAGGTTGGCGATGGCCGACCCGCTGACGTCGGGCACGCTCATGCCGAGCACCAGCGAGTAGACGAGGTTGCCGACCACCAGCGGCTTGCCCATGGGCGACTCGTGCTCGGCGAACCAGTTGTTCGTGTGGGTCGGGTGATGGTTCATGGTGATCATGCAGAACAAGTGATCATCAGCCTCGGTGATCGTCTTGCCGGGCCAGTGCTTGTAGATGTCGCCGACCTTGAAATCCTCCAGGTAGCGGCCGAATGGTCGATCATGGACGGTCACAGCAAAACCTCGTAGCGTGAGACTCTTTCGGGAACGAGCCCGGAGAGTGGTGAACGGCAGGGGCCCGATCAGGCTTCCATAGGCGGACCCACCGGAGGGAATCCACACCATATGAGCGGGCGGAGCACCGAGCTGGAGGGCACGGGCCTCGGGGACAGTACGTTCCTCGAGTCGCACGAGCGGCAACTGCGCCTCTGGCGCATGACGATGCGCGCCCGCTACTTCGCCATCGCCTCGGTCGCCGCGCTGGCGTGCCTGCCCGTCGCCGGCCCCCGCCGCTTCTGGATCGTCGGCTTCCTGCTGCTCGTCGTGCTGCCCTACAACCTGGCCAACGACCGGGCCATGCAGCGCCGGGGCGACCTCAGCCCGACCCTGGCCTTCAGCGACCAGGTGCTCGTCGTGGCCGTGCTGGCGTTCGTGCCCGAGCTGGTCGCGGCCGTGCTGCTCGTCTCGCTGGCCGTCAACGCCACGTCCGCGGTCGCGTTCGGGCGCCGGGTGGCGGCCGAGGCCGCCGCGGTCGGCGCGCTCGGCATGGCCGGTGTGCTGCTCGTGACCGACCCGTTCGGGGGGTGGGCCACGTTCCTCGTCTACCTCGTGGCGTCGGGGTTCCTCGTCGGGGTGGTGGGCGGCGTCTCCGAGATCGAGCGCGAGGTCCGGGGCCGCTACATCGAGCTCATGGGCGGCATCGACGCGGTCGTGTGGGAGCAGCTCTCGCACAGTCCGACGAGGCTCTACGTCAACCGTCGCACCGAGGAGCTGCTCGGGTACCCGGCGGCATCGTGGCGCCAACCCGGCTTCTGGGCCGCCCACGTGCACCCCGAGGACGTCGAGTGGGTGACCGAGCGCTACACCGAAGCGGTCGCCGAGGGTCGCAGCACCGAGCTGGAGTACCGGTTCATCGCGGCCGACGGGCGGGTCGTCCACCTGCACGACCGCATGCGGGTCGAGGCCGACGCCGGCAGCTCGTCACGACGAGTGCGAGGGGTGATGATCGACGTCACCGACCGCAAGATCGCTCAGCAGCAGATGGACCAGTACCTGAACCTGGTGGAGCGGCTGCAGGTGGCCCTGTTCGTGTTCGGCCTCGCCGACATGGCCGACCCGCAGTCGCTGACCCTGCTCGCGGTCAACCCGGCCGGCGCCGACCTGCTCCAGCAACGGGCCGAGGACGTCATCGGCCTGCGCTTCGACGAGATGCTCACGCTCGAACGGGTTCCCGACCGCCAGGTGATCCAGGACGCGCTCGTGCAGGTGGTGCTCGAGGGCGAGGGGTTCGTGTTCGACGACCTGCGGCTCAACCCCGCCGACCCGACCATCCCGATCTTCTCGGCCAACGTGTTCCCGCTCCCGGGTCGCAACGTCGGGGTCTCGCTGCAGGACGTGACCGACCGCGTGGTCGCGGCCGAGGTGCTGCGTCGCCAGGCGCTGCACGACGGGCTCACCGGTCTCCCCAACCGCACGCTGCTCAACGACCGCCTGCGCCACGCCCTGCACCGCTCGTCGCGCACTGCCGAGCCGGTCAGCCTCATCGTGATGGACCTCGACCAGTTCAAGGAGGTCAACGACGCGCTCGGCCACGACCACGGCGACCGGCTGCTGATCGAGATGAGCCGGCGGCTGCAGCGAGACCTCGACGGCTACGCCGACACCGTCGCCCGGCTCGGCGGCGACGAGTTCGCGGTGCTGCTCACCGACGACGGCGGGCTCGAGCAGGCCAAAGCGGTGGCGGACCGCATCTCCCGTGCGCTCGAGGACCCGTTCCACCTCGGCGGCATCACCCTCCAGGTCAACGCCAGCGTCGGCATCGCGGTCTATCCCGAGCACGCTGTCGACGGCGAGACCCTGGCCCGTCGGGCCGACGTGGCCATGTACACGGCCAAGCGCTCGGGCGGCGGCTCGGCCGTCTACTCCCCCGAGCACGACCAGTCGAGCGTGCGCCGGCTGGCCCTGCTCGGCGAGCTCCGCCGGGCCATCAGCGACGACGAGCTGGTGCTGCACTACCAACCGGCGGTCGACCTGCGCACCGGCGAGGTGTGCGGTGCCGAGGCCCTGGTGCGGTGGCAGCACCCGACCCACGGGCTCATGCCGCCGGCCGAGTTCATCGAGCTGGCCGAGGTGTCGGGCCTCATCCAGCCGCTCACCCGGTGGGTGATCGCCAACACGGTCGCCCAGATCTGCGCGTGGCAGGCCGCTGGCCGGCACCTGCGGGTGGCCGTCAACCTGTCGGTTCGCAACCTCTACGACCACGAGCTGGCGGGCTGGCTGAGCGAGCTGCTCGCCGATGCCGCGCTCGACGCGTCGATGCTCACGCTCGAGATCACCGAGAGCGAGCTCATGGACGACCCGCTCTACGCCATGGAGGTCCTGGGCAAGCTCAAGGCCCTGGGCGTGGCGACGAGCATCGACGACTTCGGCACCGGGTACTCGTCGCTGGCCTACCTGAAGAACCTCCCCATCGACGAGCTCAAGATCGACCGATCGTTCGTGGGCAGCATGGTCACCGACGAGAGCGACCTCACCATCGTGCGCTCGACGATCGACCTCAGCCACAACCTCGGGCTCGACGTGGTGGCCGAGGGGGTCGAGGACGCGGCCACGCTCCAGCAGCTCGCCGAGCTGGGGTGCGACCGGGCCCAGGGCTACTTCGTGTCCCATCCCCTGCCGGCCGACGAGCTGCTGGCGTGGGTCGGCGACCGGGCGGCCCGGGCGGCCGCCGGCCAGGTGCTCGAGGTCGGCGGCGACCGCCGCTGGCAGGCGATCTGACATCCGGGCTCCACCGAGGTCGATACTGAAGGACGGAGCTGGCGCCTGCCGCCAGCCCGGACCTTCAGATGCCTGGATTGACGCCGGCGGGACGACAGGTGCCGAAAGGGCCGAACGTCCTATTCAGCTCCACGTCCGGACATGTCACGGTTTTGTCGACGGACTCCCCCCAAGGAGCAGGCCGAGCACATGATGGATCGCTGCCACACCCACACGGACTGCATGGCCGCCGGCACCTGTCGCACCTGCCTCCAGGACTTCTGCGAGCCCTGCCTCGTCTACGCCTACGGTCGGGCCAAGTCGCCGTACTGCGTGCGCTGCGCCCTCCTCGCCCTCGCCACGACGCCCAGCCCGGCGTGGTTGCTCGAGCACCGCGTCTCGGCCTAGTCCCTCAGCTCCCCGCCGGATCCCTCTGATCCGTCGGATCCCTCGGATCCTTCGGCTGGAGCCACCTGGCTACCCGTCGGTAACCTCTGGCCATGACTGCCGACCTGTCCTCCGCCAAGGCTGTGATCGACCTCGCCCACGAGGTCGTCGACTCCGCCACCCGGGCCCTCGCGGCGAGCGGCACCCTCGACACCGATCAGGTGCTGGCCTACGACCTGGCCCACGCGGCGGCCGCGGTGGCGACCGTCGCGGGCGATGCTCGGCTACGGCGAGAAGGGCGACATCGAGGCCGACATGGCCTGCGCCTTCGTGGCCGACGCGGTCGCCGACCTGGCCGCCAAGGTCTGGGGGCCGGGAGGCCGAGTGGGGCGTCGAGCCCGGTGCCCTCGACGACGCCCGCTCGTTCGTCACCACCTACCGCGACCCGGCGTTCCTGGCCGGGCTGGCCGGCGAACGAGGGCCCGCGCCACCTCGACGCCGACTTCGAGATGGTGCAGGACACGTTCCGCCGCTTCGCCGAGGAGAAGATCCGGCCCGGTCGCCGAGCACATCCACCGGTTCAACGAGGACATCCCCGAGGAGATCATCTCCGGGCTGGCCGAGATGGGCGGCTTCGGCCTGTCGGTGCCGGCCGAGTACGGCGGCTACAGCGAGGGCGGCGAGAGCGAGTACATCGCCATGGTCGTGGCGACCGAGGAGCTGTCCCGCGGCTCGCTCGGCGTCGGCGGCTCGCTGATCACCCGGCCCGAGATCCTCACCCGGGCGCTGCTGGCCGGCGGCACCGAGGAGCAGAAGCAGCTCGTGGCTCCCCCGCCTCGCCACCGCCGAGGTCATGGCCGCGGTCGCGGTCACCGAGCCCGACTTCGGCTCCGACGTGGCCGGCGTCAAGGTCACCGCCACCCCCACCGACGGCGGTTGGCTCATCAACGGCGTCAAGACGTGGTGCACGTTCGGGGCCCGCGCCAACGTGCTCATGCTGCTGGCCCGCACCGACCCCGACCGCTCGAAGACCCACCGGGGCCTGTCGATGTTCATCGTGCCCAAGCCGGTCGGCGACGGCCACGGCTTCGAGTTCGTCCAGGACCAGGCCACGGACGGGGGCACCGGGAAGATGGAGGGTCGCCCGATCGACACCATCGGCTACCGCGGCATGCACTCCTACGAGATCGCCTTCGACGACTGGTTCGTCGCCGGCCGAGAACCAGGTCGGCCTCGACGACGGCCTCGGCACGCGGCTTCTACTACCAGATGGCCGGGTTCGAGAACGGCCGGCTGCAGACCGCGGCCCGCGCCGTCGGCGTGATGCAGGCCGCCTACGAGGAGGCCCGCCAGTACGCCCAGGACCGCGTGGTGTTCGGCCAGCCGATCGGCGAGTACCAGCTCACCCAGGCCAAGCTCGGCCGCATGGCCGTGGTCATCCAGGCCGCCCGCCAGTTCGCCTACGACGTGGCCAGGATGATGGGCCAGGGCGAGGGCCTGCTCGAGGCGTCGATGGTCAAGGCCTACGTGTGCAAGGCCGCCGAGTGGGTCACCCGCGAGGCGATGCAGATCCACGGCGGCTTCGGCTACGCCGAGGAGTACCCGGTGAGCCGCTACTTCGTCGACGCCCGCGTGCTGTCGATCTTCGAGGGCGCCGACGAGACCCTGTGCCTCAAGGTCATCGCCCGCCGCCTCGTCGACAACGTGAAGTAGGCGCGGCCGGCCGGGTCAGGGCCCGAACGTCCAGAGCGTGGCCTGCTCGACCGCGTTCCCGTCGTGGGGCAGCCCGGTCGGGATGACCCCGAACGTGGCCACGCCGGACCCGATCGATCGGAGCAGGGAACCCCTCGAGCCGTCGGTGACGACCCGCCACTGGCCATCGGCCCCGAGAACGGCGTCACCTCCGCAGAGCTGCGCCAGCACCGTGTCACCCATCGGGCGCACCGATGCCCCGCACTCGAAGGGGTCCAGCGGCAGGGCCGGCAACCTCGTCCAGACGTCGGTTGCCGGCTCGTAGGTCGCCGCCCCCATCACGTAGTCGATCCCGACGACTCGTCGGCCGTCCCAGGTGATGTCGAGGGCCTGCCCGTCGATCGGAGGGTCGCTCAGCCGCCGCCACCGGTCGGTGGCCGGGTCGTAGGCGAACGCGTGAGCGACGCTCGGAACCTGTTCGCTCGCCAGGCCCGCGGCGATCACCTCCTGACCGTCCCAGGTCGCCGACCACCGCGAGCTGGACGGCGGGTCGGCGGTCGGTGTCCACGAGTCGAGGTCAGGACGATACCGGAGGCCGTCCGCGACGAAGACGAGCTCGGTCCCGGTCCACACGCCCGGCCCTTCGAGCGGCCGCGGAGCCGATGCCGCGCTCCACCAGTCGTCGGTGGCCGGGTCGAGGACGGCGAGGGCCTGCCCCGCCCAGAAGGCGGCGCGATCCCCGATCGTGGTTGCGTCGACCACCACGGATTCGGCTCCGGCGGCGAGCGGCGGATCGGCGACGGACCGCCACTCGCCGGAGCGCAGATCCAGCATCGAGGCGATGAGCCGCCTCTGATCGGGCCCTCCGAGCGTCGGATCGTTCGGCCAGCCCACCACCGCGATCTCGGATCCGACCGGTGCGATCTGGACCGCTGATGCCCCGACGATGCCCGGCGGCGTGCCCCAGTCGTGCCACCCCGACGGGATCACGCCCGGAGGCACGGTCGGTGACACGCGTGGCGCCGGCGGCGGAACGGAGCTCGGATCCGTCGGCGCCGGGCCCGAGCGGACCGGTTGCGAGTCGTCATCGAAGGCACCGACCCGAACCAGGACAGCAGCCCCGATGGCGACGACGACGAGGAGCACGGCCGCGATCGTCGCGGTGCGGTTGCCGGTGGAGGGCCGCACGGGTGGGCGCCGGCGAAGGCGGCCCAGCAGGTCACCCTCCGAGCTCGCCGGCTCGTAGGCCTCCGCGACCTCGGTGATCGCCTCCCGGATGCGGTCGTCCAGATCAGTCATGTCACTCCCTCCGGGGCCTCGCCGAGAGCGGCGGCCAGCTTGGCCCGGGCCCGGAACAACGCGGTCTTGACGGTCCCCTCGCTGATCCCCAGCGTCGACGCCACCACCGACACCTCGAAGTCGAGGAAGTAGTACAGGAGCACGACCTGGCGCTGGCGCAGCGGCAGCTCGTCCACCGCGTCTCGCATCACCAACGCGCCGGCGGTGAGGACGTCGACGCTCGATGCGCCGTCTGGTGTCGTGCCGCGTCGGCCGAGGCGGGCCAGGAGCTCCTGGTCACGAGCACGGCGGCGATGGCCCGACCGCGTCTGGTTCAGGGCGACCGAGACGACCCAGCCGGCGAGGTGGTCGAACCGCTCCCCTGCCGCCGCTCGCTCCCACGCCCGGGCGAACGCCTCCTGCACGGCGTCCTCGGCATCCGGCAACGACCCGCAGATCACGGCGACGGCCTGCACCATCGATCGATACTGCTCGCGCACCACGAGGGCGACGGCGTCGGTTCCCAACTGGTCGATGGCGCCCATGGTGACAGAAGGACGCACGAGCGAGCCCCGAGGTTGGCCGCCGATGCAGATTGTTCTGGACGTTCGTTCGTGACGTCGGTTCGTCAGGCCGCGGCGGCGAGGTCGCTCGGGAGCAGCTGCTCGTCGAGCAGGCGGCGGAAGCGCGTCGGGTCGCCGGCCGCGAACGAGCGGCACAGCGGCAGGCCCTCGAGGTAGCACGAGATGTAGGCCCGCCAGGTCGGGTCGGTGAGGAACTCGAGCATCTTCGACGCACGGTCGCGGCTCATCAGACCCCACCGTTCGGCGTAGGCGATGGCGTCGTCGGCCGACGCGCCGTGCTCGTGCAGCAGGAACGCCACGTTGCCCCGCACGTTGTTGAGCGCTTCGCCGGCCACCGACACCGCGGCCACGACCTCGGGGTCGTAGGGCACGCCGAGGGGGCGCAGGTGCTCGGCGACGACGGGCTCGGGCCGCTCGCCCGCGATGACCTCGAGGGCCAGGTCGGCCAGGCCCTCGGTCAGCAGGCACTGCGGCGTGCCGACCAGGAAGATCGTCTCCTCGAGGTGGCCCCGGGTGCGCACCAGGCCGACCTCCTTGCGGGAGTGCTCGGTGTGGTGGCCGGGATAGGCCTCGTGGGCCACGAGGTGGGCGATCGACGTGCTCAGCACCGGCAGGTCGACGTTGATGGCCACCCGGCTGTGCAGACCGCCGAGGTAGTAGTTGAAGCCCGACCACGGCTTGTCGGTGGCCAGCTCCCAGTCGACGTGCTCGCCATCGGGCAGCCCGAACGTCCGCTGGGTCCGCTCGCGGAAGTCGTCGGCCAGCGAGTCGATCACGGCGCGGAGCTTGTCCGGCGGGATGGCCTGGGCCTCGCGCCAGGCCACGAAGCGCTCGGCCAGCGGGCCCGATCCGGGCAGCACGTCGTCGAGGCGTCGGTGGGCCCGCTCGAACTCGTCCTCGGGACGCATGGTCGGGCGCACGCCGTAGCACTGCTCGACCTCGTCGGCGTAGGAGATGTCGTCGCCGGCCAGCTTGCGGGCCGACGTGTGCAGCCCGACCACCTGGCCCCGCAGCCAGTGGCGCCGGGTGGCGCCGAGCTCGGGCTCCCCCGCCCCGGCGTCGAGGTCGCCGATGAGGTCGGCCGCGTCGGCGGCCAGCGACGCCGGCGCCACCTGGGGCTCGGCCGCCACCCGGTCGGCCAGGGCGGGAGGGCCGTAGTACGCGTCGACGAAGCCGTCGACGTGGCGACCGAGGCGCAGGCCGAGCTCGAGGTAGCGGTCGACCGGCGAGGGTGCGGTCATCAGCTGTCGATCATCGGAGGGGAGGCATCGACCGGTCAGTCGAGGGCGCCACGGAAGAACGACAGCGTCTGGTTCCAGGTGCTCTCCGCGGTCTCCTCGTCGTAGACCTCGGGCCGGGTGTCGTTGAAGAAGGCGTGGTCGACGCCGGGGTGCACGATGAGGTCGCACGTCCTTGCCCAGCGCCCGCAGCTGGGCCTCGAGCTCGCGGGCCTTGTCGGGGCCGAACATGGCGTCGTTCTCGGCGAAGTGGCCCAGCACCGGCGCGTCGAGCTTCGACCAGTCGGGGTTGGCGTGCGCCCACGGGATGATGCCGTAGTAGGCCACGCAGGCGCCGATGGCGTCGGGCCGCTGCGTCGCCAGCATCAGGGCCAGGCCCCCGCCCATGCAGAAGCCGACCACGCCGACCCGACGGGACGCGACCGACGGCTGCTCGCGCAGGAAGTCGATGGCGCCGCTCATGTCCTTGGCCGCCTGGTCGAGGTTGAGCGTCATCAGCAGCTTGCCGGCCTCGTCGGGCTCGGAGTTGCTGACGGCGACGCCGTGGTAGAGGTCGGGCGCCAGCGCGGTGAACCCGGCCGCGGCGAAGCGGTCGCAGAGGTCCTTGATGTGGTCGACCAGCCCCCACCACTCCTGGATCACGATGACCCCGGGGCCCGTCCCCTCGTTCGACACGGCCAGGTAGCCGCCCGCGGTGTGCCCGTTGCTCGGAAACTCGACCAGTTCACCCATGGCCGCGAACCCTAGCCAGAAGTCGCTAGTAGGTGCCGCCGAGCTTGCGGTGGTCCCACGACACGATCTTCTCGGGGACGATCTCGATGGCGACGCGCTTGTTGGCCATGGCCTCGGCGACGGCCGGGATGTCGGCCGGGTCGTTGACGGGGATGTAGCGCTCGACCACGTTGCAGGCCACCTCCATGAGGGGCTCCCGGTCGGCGTGGATGACCGCCTTGCCCACGATCTCGACGCCGCGCAGCTCCTCGTAGACGTCGCCGTCCTCGATGAGGATGGTGCAACGGGGATCGCGCTCGACGTTGCGCACCTTCTGGCTCTTGGCGAAGGTCTCGATGGCCGTGTTCCCGTTGAGGAAGCCGTACCACATGGCCACCAGGTGGATGTTGCCGTCGGGGCCGAAGGTGGCGATGTTCATGACATGGCGCCCGTTCAGGAACTCCTGCACCTCGTCGTCGGTCATGCGGATCAGGTCTCGTCGTGACATGCCGGCACGCTACTCCGCGCTCGGGTCCGGGCCCGATCTCAGATGATGTTGCCCTTGAACAGCTCGGGGGCGATCGGGCAGTCGATGCGCTGCAGGGCGTCGGCCACCGACTCGGACCCGCGCGGGCCGACCACGCGGTCGACCAGGTCGAGGGGGACGATCTCGTCGTCGGCCTCCCACGGGCTCGTCGACCTCGACCCGGTCGCGCAGGCCGTCCCACATCCGCTGCGGGAGCACCCGACCGACACCCGCCACCAGCCACACGGGGATGCCGGCGTGGCGAGCCACCGCCGCCGCCGCCCGGGAGCCGCTGACGGCCAGGAACTCGGTGGGACCGATGGCGGTCGACTCGAGCAGCACCACCGAGCTGGCCGCCACCGCCGCTCCGAGCCCCGCCTGGGGGACGTCGGTGGCCTCCATGTCGGCCCGCCAGAGGCGGCTGACGAACCCCGACGCCTCACCCGCGGTGTCGACGGCCAGCACCTCGACGTCGCCCCGCCGGGGCAGCGCCTCGGCGATCTCGTCGGGCCAGCCCAGCACGGTGACGACCGCGTCGTCGGGCAGGGCGTGGGCCAGGTGGCCGGCGGTGGGGTCGGCCTGCATCTCGCCGGCCGCCACCCAGATCTCGTCGGACGCGTCGCCGGCGGTCAGCACGCGGGCGCCGAACCACACGAGCGGGTCCGGACGTGGGCTGGCGCGACACGATGCGCCGGCAGGCGGTGACGAGGCCCTGCGGGTCGGAGCCGAAGCTCGCGAGGGCGGCCGCGGTCTCCTGCACCAGCGCACGCTGAGGGGCGCCGGAGGCGCGGGCGACGTAGCGGAGCCGCTCGATGGGGTGCACGCGAGCGACGTTACCGCCGGCCGAGGCCGGCGACTCAGCCGGTGAACGCCGCCGTGGCGTCGACGGCCGGCGCCGGTGCCGCCGTCGAGCTGGTGGTGGGCGCGGCCGTCGTGGGCACCTGGGCCACGATCTCGAACGACGTGTTGGTGTAGTCGAAGTCGGTCGCCGCGGTGATGGCGCCCGCTGGGATGTTCTGATCGACGCAGGTGGCCTCGACGTCGTACTGCCCGACGACGTCGGTGGTGGTGTACTCGATCGACCAGTCGCCTGTGCTGTCGTCGGTCAGGACGTTGATCTCGTCGATGACCTGGTCGGGTCGGGCGACCGAGATGTCGACCTGGGCCGGGGCATCGCCCTGTTGACCGCCGCACGGGCTGTTGGCCGCGTTGTGGATCGTCACGACCTGGCCGACCGGCCCGGTGTTGGGCGTGGCGATCATGTCGTGCGGCGGCTGGATGCCGGCCGACGCGGGAACGGCCACGGAGCCGCCCGCCAGGAGGACAGCCGTCGAGACGGCGAGAAGAAGACGACGTGGGGTCATGGATGCGCTCCCAGATGCAGCTCGCCCCAGCGGCAAGCGCCGTCGGGCAGGCTAACCCATCGGCTCGTCCAGCGGGATGGATTCCGGTCCCGCCGATCAGGCGCCGGGCCTGAACACCATGAGGTAGACCAGCACGAGCAGCAGCAGGTGCGAGATGCCGGTGAACATCGGCAGGCGGGAGGCGGCCGCCTCGTCGCCGGCCGCGACCTTCTTCTCGGTGGCGGCCACGCCGAACCACAGCACGGCCAGCTCGACGATCCACAACAGGATGGCGATGCCGACCCAGCGCTGCTCGAACTTGAACGCCTTGTCACTCATGCCGATCATGGCGAAGCCCAGGATGCCGGCGACCGCCAGGGCGGGCACGGCGATGCGCTGCAGGTAGTTGACCATGGCCGCGGCCACCGGCCGGGTGGCCCCCTCGGCCCGTCCGAGCATCGGGGCCACGAACAACCCGCCGAACCCGACCACCACCAGCACGATGTGCACGATCAGGATGATCTTGTAGCCGGCCGCGTCGGTGGTAGCCAGAACCATGGTGAGCCTCCGGGTCCGCCCAGGTGGGCGTCGGGTGAGTGTGCTCGGCCGAAGCTAGTCGCGCTACGTTCTCCGCCGTGGCCACCGACGTTCCCGCCGATCTCGTCCTGTCTCCGATCGCCCGCGAAGCCCGCACGGTCGCCGAGTGGACGACGATGTTCCACCTCGCGATCGTCGTGCTCGACCCCTACACCTACGAGAGCTCGTGGATCCTCGACACCGGCGCGCGCATCCTGCGTGATTACGCCGCCGCGGACTGCCGGGTCGCGTTCCTGGTGACCGCGGACGAGGACGACACCAAGCAGTTCCTCGGTCCGCTCCTGAACGAGTTCCTGGCCTTCACCGACCCCGACCGAGTGGCGGTCAAGAGCTTCGGTCTCGAGCTCCTGCCGGCGTTCGTGCACATCAACCAGCACCATGCCGTCGAGGCGACCGCCGAGGGGTGGAACCCCGACGACTGGCGCGAGGTGGCCGAGAACCTCTCGACCCGCATGAGCTGGACCACGCCGGTCATCCCCGGCCCCGGCGACCCCTCGCCGTTCGCCGGCTCGCCCGCCCTCGGCTAGATCCGGTCAGATCAGGCCGCCGCGCGTCATCGAGATGACGTCGAGGGCCCGATCGAGCTCGGCGTCGGTCATCAGCCCCTGCTCGAGCACCAGCTCACGGATGCTGCGACCGGACCGCACCGACTCCTTGATGATCTCGGCCGCCTTCTCGTAGCCGAGGTAGGGGTTGAGCGACGTGCCGATCGACGGTGACGCCTCGGCGTAGGCCCGCAGCCGTTCGACGTCGGCCTCGATGCCGTCGATGCACCGGTCGGCGAACAGCCGGCTCACGTTGGTCAGCAGGCGGATCGACTCCAGCAGGTTGCGGGCCATCATCGGCATGAACACGTTGAGCTCGAAGGCGCCCTGGGTGCCACCGAAGGTGACGGCGACATCGTTGCCGATCACCTGCGCCCCGACCTGGGTGACCGCCTCGGGGATCACCGGGTTGACCTTGCCCGGCATGATCGAGCTCCCCGGCTGCAGGTCGGGCAGGCGGATCTCGGCCAGCCCGGCCCGCGGCCCGCTGCCCATCCATCGCAGGTCGTTGGCGATCTTGACCAGCGCCACCGCCAGCGTGCGCAGGTGGCCCGACGCCTCGACCAGCGCATCTCGCGCCCCTGCGCGGCGAAGTGGTCGGGCGCCTCGCGGAGGGGCAGACCGGTGCGGACGGCGAGACGGGCGATGACGTCGGCCGCGAACCCGTGAGGGGCGTTGATGCCGGTGCCCACGGCCGTGCCGCCCAGCGGGAGCTCACCGACGTGGGGCAGGGCCTGCTCGATGCGCACCGCGGCCTGGTGGACCTGGGTGGCGTAGCCGCCGAACTCCTGGCCGAGGGTCACGGGGGTCGCGTCCATGAGGTGGGTGCGACCCGACTTCACGACGTCGGCGAACTCGCGCTCCTTGTGGCGCAGCGCGTCCTCGAGGTGGCTCAGCGCCGGGAGCAGGTCGACGGCCAGGGCCTCGGCCACCGCCAGGTGGATGGCCGTCGGGAACACGTCGTTGGACGACTGCGACGCGTTCACGTGGTCGTTCGGGTGCACCGCTCCCGGCTCGCCCGAGCCGCTCGCCGGCCAGGGTGGCGATCACCTCGTTGGCGTTCATGTTCGACGACGTGCCCGAGCCGGTCTGGAACACGTCGACCGGGAACTCATCGTCCCAGACGCCCGAGGCGACCTCGTCGGCCGCCTCGGCGATCGCCGACGCCAGCCGCTCGTCGACCTGCGGGACGGCATCGAGGGTGGCGTTGACCCGGGCCGCCTCGCCCTTGACGAGGGCGAGGGCCCGGATCAGGCGAGGCTCGATCGGAACGCCCGAGATCGGGAAGTTCTCGACCGCCCGCTGGGTCTGGGCCGCGTACTTGGCCTGCGCCGGCACCACGACCTCACCCATCGAGTCATGCTCGACGCGGGTGGCCGGGAGGTCACGGTCGGCCGGCGGGGGTTGCTCGGTCATGCCGTGAACCTACCCATCCGTTGGGCCCGTGGTCAGACTCCTGACGACTCCTCACCCCGCTCACAGGGTCCTCACAGGCGGGCCGCCGATGATGGCTCCATCGCCGACGAGGTCTCGGGTCTCCCAGCCCCCCTCTCCGCAAGGGCCTGGTCGGCGCCCCGGATCGGTCCGGCCCGCCCGCCACCATGCGTCGGACCGGTCCGGGGCCATACCGCTTTACGTCCGGCTTAGCCACCGATCGGCACCCTCCCACCATGGCAGCAGACTCGAACCCCACCCCCTCGTACCGGCCGCTGACCGCCACGAGTCCCAGCCAGCCCCCCACCGCGCCACCCGGTCCCCCGACCTCGCCCCCCAGACCTCCGACCGCCGCGCCCGCCGGCTCACCTCCACCTGCGCCCGGCCACGCGGCCACGGCCTCGACCCGCCCGCTGGTCCGCGCCCGCGCCACCCCGCCGGTCGGGCCCGGGCCATCGCCCTCACCGCCGGGGTCGGCGCCTTCGCCGGCCTGGTCGCGGCCATGGCGGTGGGCGCCGCGGTGAGCGCCGACGACGGGGGCAAGACCACCCCGACGACATCCAGCTCGTCGCCGACCACCCAGGCGACCCCGTCGAACCCGTCCGCCCGCTCGTCGAACGGGACGCAGGGCTGGTCGGCCACCCCGCCGGGCAACTCGGGCAACAGCTCGGGACGATCGACCGCCCCGCCGTCGCAGGGTCGCACCGGTGCCAGCTGACCGCCGTTTCGCCGCCATGGGCACCCGCGCCCGGGTGCTGGTCGTCGACGGTCCCCCCGAGCTCCCCGCTCGGCTCGAGCAGCGCGTGCACGAGCTCGAGGCCCGCTGGTCACGGTTCCTCCCCGACACCGAGGTGAGCCGGCTCAACCGGGCCGGCGGCGCCCGGCTCGAGGTCTCGGCCGACACCATCCGCCTCGTCGATGCCGCGGTGTCCGGGTGGGAGGCCACCTACGGCCTGTTCGACCCCACCGTGCTGGGCGATCTCGAGCGCGCCGGCTACGACCGGCCCTTCGACGAGCTCCCGCTCGGCGGCCGGGTGTCCTGGCCTCCGGGCCGGCCCTCGTGGCTCGTGCGCGGGTGCGCCGGCATCGAGATCGACGAGGCCGCTCGGACCGTCCGGCTGCCCGCCGGGGTCGGCTTCGATGCCGGTGGCATCGGCAAGGGTCTGGCCGCCGACATCGTGGCCGAGGAGGCGCTCGCCGCCGGTGCGGCCGGGGTGCTGGTCGACCTCGGAGGCGACCTCCGGGTGGTCGGGTGCCCGCCGCACGGCGCGCCGAACTGGGTGATCGAGATCGACGACCCGTTCGGCGGGTCACCGATCGGCTACGTCGAGCTCACCGGTGGCGCCGTGGCCACCAGTTCCCGCATCCGCCGCCACTGGGAAGTCGACGGTCGAGCGCCGCCACCACCTGATCGACCCGCTGCTCGGCACCTCGGTCGACACCGACGTCGTGGCCACCACCGCCGTGGCCGGCCTCGGGTGGCAGGCCGAGGTGCTGGCCAAGGCCGCGTTCGTGGGCGGCCCCGTGCAGGGGCTCGGCCTGGTCGACCAACTCGGCGGCACCGCGCTGCTCGTCGACGACGAGGGCCGGCAGGTGGCCGGGCCGGGCTGGTGGACGTTCGGGCGGAGCTTCGACGAGATCGACGGCGACGCCGAGGCTCAAGCGGTGAGCGCGTAGCCCCGGAAGAAGGCCCAGATGGCGGCGCTGGCATCGACCTCGTAGGTGGTCACGGACATCATCTGGTGCATCGGGCTCGACGGGTCGTTCACGCCCTTCAACACCGGGCTCCCCGGCCAGGTGTGCCCACCGTCGGAGACCACGAAGAACCGGACGCTGCTCTCGGGCGTGCAGTCGGTGTAGACCCGCTCCTCCACATCCGAATCGGCCGACCCGACCGGCAGGATCGTCGGATCGGGTGAGCAGCCGTCGTGCGCGGCCCACTCCCCCACGACCTGCTCGACCGGCGGGAAGCCCTGCAGGTTGGCCGGCGGCGCCGTGGGTGCCGGGGGCACGGTGCCGCCCGTCCCACCGCGGCCGAGGCCGGTGAGCAGCGGGCCGAGCCCGCCGTAGAAGGGCAGCACGTTGTCCTGCTTGCCCCAGAACACCATCACCGGCACCGGCCGGTCGCTGCTGCAGCCGGTGGGCTGGCGGATGCCCGAGACCAGGCCGACGGCGGCGATCTGGTCGCCCATCTGGCAGGCCAGGATCGACGACATGATGCCGCCGTTGGAGATCCCGGCCGAGTAGACGCGGGCCAGGTCGAGGCAGGTGGCGGCACCGACCGCGTCGATCATGGCCTTGAAGAACGGCAGGTCCTTGTTCGACGGCTGGTTGGGGAACTCCCACTTGTTCCCGAGCCCCTGAGGCGTCGCCACCATGAACCCCTCGGTGTCGGCCATGGTCTCGAACCCCGACACCGCCACCTGCTCGGCGATGTTGCTGGTGAGCCCGTGGATGTTGAACGTCATCGGCAGCGGCTTGCCGGTGGCGACCGATGCCGGGACGAACAGCCGGTACTGCCGTTGGGTGCCGGACACGTCGAGGGTGAGGTCGTGCGGTCCGGCGCCGAGCGTGCCCGGGCCGGTGCAAGCGGGTGACGGGCGGGCGGGCGCATCCGACACGGCGGTGGGCAGGGCCGACAGCTCGGTCCCCTCCGTGGCCGTGTCGTTCGGGGCCGTGTCTCCGGACGAGGCGGAGCCCGCCGTGCTCGAACTGCACGCCGCCGCGATCACGAGCATCGCGACCGCCACCACGGCGCCGGCGACCCGCGTCCGGTTCTTCCTCATCTGCGATCCCCCTGGGTCGGCGCCCGACGGCACGACGGCGGCGTGATGGTAACCCTGGGGTCGGTCAGGTCCGTCGCGCCACCGCGGGCTCGACGTCGACCAGGGGCCGCGACCGGGCCAGCCACGCGGCCCACGCGCCGGTGACCACGGTGCTGGCGAGGAAGAGCAGGTAGAGCACGCCGGACGTGCTGCTCCAGTGGCCGGTGTCGGGGTAGCGCAGCACGCTGACGAGCTCGAGCCCGCCGAACACCACGTAGGCGATCGCCGCCGGCTTGACCCGCCGGGCATCGTCCTCGAGCAGCACGTGCACGGCGGCCAGGCCGAGGCTGAACGCCCACGCCCCGACCGCCCGCGCCGTCAGCGGGGTGAGCTTCCACGGCCAGAGGTCGGCGGTCTCGTTCGGAGCCACGAACAGCCCGACGCCGACCACCAGCATCGCCAGCGCCTGCACCGACACCACGACCCGCAGCCACGAGGGCAGCCGGCGGGTCCTCGGCGGGTCGACGCCGGGGGTCCGGCTCTGGCGCACCCAGAGCACCACCATGAGCACCGGCACCACCGTGTAGATCATGATCCAGATCCAGGTGACGGCCTGTGTGGCCACCCCGAACGAGCTGCCCAGGTGGAACTTGCCGAGGTGCACCAGCGTCGCGATCAGGGTCAGCACGGTGAAGACGAGCACGGCCGGCACCGCGATGCGGGCCTCGGCCCACGTGCGGGCCGAGGCCGCGGACCACTCGAACGCGGCAGCGGACCAGTAGGCCGCGCCGAGGAAGGCCGCGGTCAGCGGTGGGTCGATGGTCCAGGCGAAGTAGGTGGCCGTGCGCTCGGTGAACACGAACAGCTGCGTCCCGGCCAACACCACCAGGCCGCCCGCGACCCAGAGCAGGGCGCGCATGCCCGGGGCGAGGACGACGCTGGTCAGGTGGCGGCGACGCGGCCGACATCGTCGAGGTACCGGTGGAGCACGGGGATGGCGATGGCCCCCTCGCCGACGGCCGATGCGACGCGCTTCACGGAACCCCGGCGCACGTCGCCGACGGCGAGCACGCCGGGCATGCTCGTCTCGAGCTCGTTCCGCGACCGCGGGGGCTCGCTGTCGTCGCGAAGGTCGAGGGGGAGGTCGGGACCGGTGAGGATGAAGCCCCACTCGTCGCGCTGCACCGAGCCGTCGAGCCACTCGGTGCGGGGCGCGGCACCGATCAGCACGAACAGCCCGCCGGCCGGAACCTCCGACGAGCTGCCGGCCTCGAGGTCGCGGAGCACCAGCGAGGTCAGCGCCTCGTCACCCTTGCACTCGGCCACCTCGACCCGATGGACGACGTCGATCACCGGCGAGGCGTCGATCTCGCGGATGAGGTAGTCGGACATGCTGTCGGCCAACCTCGGGCCTCGCACCAGCACGGTGACGCGGCGAGCGAACTTGGCCAGGTGCACGGCCGCCTGCCCGGCCGAGTTGCCGCCACCCACGACGTAGACGTGGCGATCGACCATGCCCGGCGCCTCCGAGACGGCGGCACCGTAGAACACGCCTCGGGCCAGCAGCCGATCGGCGCCGGGCACGTCGAGCATCCGATAGGCCACGCCGGTGGCCACGATGAGCGACGCGGTGCGCACCTCGCTGCCGTCCGACAGGGAGAGCACCAGCCCGCGACCCTCGCGCCGCAACCCTGTGGCGGCGCGCATGAAGAGGAACGTCGCGCCGAACGACCAGGCCTGGTGGAAGGCGTGGAACGCGAGCTTGCTGCCGCTGACCCCGCGTGGGAACCCGGGGTAGTTGCGGATCAGGGAGCTGGTGCCGGCCTGGCCACCCACGGCCTGCTGCTCGACCACCAGCGTGCGCAGTCCCTCGGACGCGGCCGACACCGCCGCGGCCAGCCCCCCCGGGCCGGCGCCGATGATGGTCACGTCGAAGCGCTCATCCGCCGGCAGCGCGGCGGTGAGCCCGAACGCGTCGGCGATCTCCACATCGGTCGGGGCGGTCAGCACCGTCGGCTCGCTCGTGAACTGCAGCACCACCACCGGGAAGTCGGGGTTGGTCAGCCCGAGGTCCGCGAGCATGCGCCGGCCCGTCGAGGTGTCGCTGTCGTGCACACCGATCGGGATGTGGTTGCGGTTGAACGTGTCGCGCAGCTCGTGCACGCGTGGGTCGTTGAGCGGACCGATGATGCGCACGGCCTCGAACCCGCCACCTCGGGCCAGCGCCCAGTCCTCCAGCGACTCGGTGACCGAGCGATGGAACTCCTCGTCGCGGTCCTCCTCGGGCCGGATCAGGTAGAGATCGATCTGACCCTGTCCCATGAGGTCGAACACCTCGGTCGACCGTGCGAAGTCCCCCCAGTTGACGACCAGGGCCCGCCGTGCCGTCGGGTGGGTGGCCCGCACGGAGCGCAGGATGGGTTCGATCTCGGGCTCGTCCGAGCTGAAGCCGGCCAGCACGAGGGCCACGTCGACCCCCCGGTCGGCGAGGGCGGCGAGATCGTCCTGGGCGTCCGATGCGGCGCTGTGGGTGCGCACGCCGTAGTCGTCGCCGTAGCGCTTGCGCACCTCGCGACTCAGCACACCCAGCGTGTGAGGTGCCTCGGACACGATGACGATCGCCGGTCGCCCGGCGTCCGCGCCTCGCTTCGCATCAGCCACATGTGCTCCTGGGGGACAGCCCGGTCCGGCGAGCGTTCCGTGTCGCCTCATGGTAGGAGCCGCTGCCACATCGGGAAAGAGCCTTCTCGCCCCCCGCTCTCACGTCTCATGTGTGAGCGGCTGAGGTCAGGGAGCGCGGAGGTCGAGCCCCTTGGCGCCCTGGTGGACGTGCAGCACGGCACCGTCGACCTCGTAGGTGACCGTGTCGTGCAGCACCGCGTTCATGGCTCGATCGACCCCGTCCGCCGGCGGCGGGCAGCCGATCTCGGTCGAGCGCACGTCGGAGATGGTCAACGAGGTCGCTCCGATCGACGACACCTGGCCACCGGACCTGTTGCACGCGCCCCACGACGCGGTGTGGTCGTCGGCGATCGTGAACGTCGCGGTGACGCCGACCGGCACGCTCGAGGCGGTTTCCCCGTCGATGATCGACTCCAGCGTCCAGGTCGTCCCGACCAGCGGACGGTCGGGATCGACCGTGGCGTGGTCGACGAACACGATCACCGTGTCGCCGCTCGTCATCGTGAGCCGGTCACCGTCGAGAGCGAGGGTCGCCCCGGCCGTGAGCAGCGATCCGAACCACGCGTCCTGCTCCATCAGTCCCGGCTCGGCGCACGCCATGGCCGTCGAGCTCAGGTCGCCGACCGTGAGGTGGTCGCCGTCGAGCGAGTAGTGGCCACCCATGCCGTTGCAGCCGGCGTTGGCTCGCAGGGTCTCGGCCTCGAACGTCATCGTGACGGGCCGCCCGAGCACCAGCGGACGGTCGACGCCGGCCGCGGTGACCGACGTCGAGTCGAACGTGCGCCCCTCGAGCGAGGCCCGGAGATCGGACCCCGTCGTCGACCCTGGTCCCGCACCCGAACGAGCGGCGCTCCCGCACGCCCCGGCCACGACCAGCACGATGACTACGAGCAGCGCGGGCAGGACCACACGGGGACGACGCACGGTCGTGTGACGCTCTCCCACCCGGTCTGGTTCCCGCCCGCCCATCCGCCGACCGACCGGTCAGGCCATGGCGACGAGGTCGAGCAGCCCGTCGTCCCAGTAGTCGAGCTCGCCCTCGGGCATGGTGAGCACCCGGTCGGGATGCAGCGCCTCGACGAACTCGCGGTCGTGGCTGACGATGACCATGGTCCCGGGCCAGGCCGCCAGGGCCTCGGCGGTGGCGATGCGCGAGCCGGGGTCGAGGTTGTTGGTGGGCTCGTCGAGGAACAGGAGGTTGTGGCGACCGGCGACGAGCTGGGCCAGCACGAGCTTGGTCTTCTCGCCGCCCGAGAGCGTGCCCGACGGGCGGAACACGATGTCGCCCGACAGGCCGAACATGCCGAGCAGGCCGCGGATCTCGGTGTCGGGGATGGTGGCGTGGTCGCGCATCTGCTCGATGAGCGAGCGGGACGGGTCGAGCAGGTCGTGCTCCTGCGCGTAGTAGCCGTGGTCGACCTGGTGGCCGTAGCGCACCGTGCCGAGATCGGGCTCGGCCACGCCGGCCAGGATGCGCAGCAGCGACGTCTTGCCCGCGCCGTTGAGCCCCATCACCAGCAGCCGCTCGCCACGCGCCACCGTGAAGGTGACCGAGTCGAACACGTCGACCTTCCCGTATGAGCGGGCCAGGTCGTCGACCTCGAGCACCGTGCGGCCGGCCGCCGGCGGCTCGGGGAAGCGGACGTTGAGCTGCCGCCGCTTGGCCGGCCCCTCGGACGCCGCCTGCTCGAGCTTGGCCACGCGGGTGTCGAGCGACTTGGCCGCCTTGGCCCGCTTGGCCGTCTGGTGGCGCATCGAGTCGGCCAGGTTGCTGAGCCGGGCGATCTCGGCCTGCTCGCGGTCGACCTGACGGGCGAGCTGCTGCTCGTCGCGCTCGCGGTTGCGCAGGTACTGGCTGTAGGTGCCCTTGTACTCGGTGAGACTGCCGGTGTCGTCGTTGCCGTGGCGCTCGAGGTGGATGACCCGGGTGATGGCCTCGTCGAGCAGGTCGAGGTCGTGGCTGATCACCAGCAGGGCCCCGCGGTAGCGGCGGATGTAGTCGAGCAGCCAGCCCTTGGCGTCGGAGTCGAGGTGGTTGGTGGGCTCGTCGAGCAGCAGCACGTCGCTGCCGGCGAACAGGATGCGGGCCAGCTCGACCCGGCGGCGCTGCCCGCCGCTGAGGGAGCCGAGCGCGTTCTCGAGGGCGCCCTTGGGCAGGCCCAAGCCGTCGGCCAGGCGGTGCGCCTCGCTCTCGGCCGCGTAGCCGCCGTCGAGGCGGAAGCGCTCCTCGGCCTTCGAGTAGCGCTCGATGCGGTCGTCGCTGGCCCGCTCCTCGACGGCGAGGCGCAGCTTCTCGAGCCGGGCCGCGGCCTCGTCGAAGCCCCGGCCCGACAGCACGTGGCTGAGCGCGGTGGCCCGCTCGTCGACCTGGTCCATGCGGGGGTCCTGCGAGAGGTACCCGAGGCCCCCGGTGATCTGCACGATGCCGCGGTAGGGGTCCTGCTCGCCCGACAGCACCCGCAGCATGGAGGTCTTGCCCGCGCCGTTGCGTCCGGTGATGCCGACCTTGTCGCCCGGGCGCACGGTGAAGCTGGCGTTGGCCAGCGTGACCACGCCTCCCACTTCCACCGACAGCTCGCGCACCTGCAACATGCCCGACAGTGTGGTCGGTCAGGGCAGCGGTTCCTATTCGATACCCCTCCCGCCCGACACCCGCCCCCCACCCGAACTTGCGTGGATAATCCGGCCTGCAGGCGGATTATCCACGCAAGTTCGGGTCAGTTGACCTGCTTCTCGCGCCCCTCCCAGTAGGGCTGGCGCAGCTTGTACTTCTGCAGCTTGCCGGTGGCGGTGCGGGCCAACTCGTCGCGGAACTCGATGCGGGTCGGGCACTTGTAGTGCGCGAGCTGGCCTCGGGTGTGCTCGATGAGCTCGGCCTCGGTGACGTCGGCACCGTCGGCGACGACCACCAGCGCGATCACGGTCTCACCCCACTTGTCGTCGGGCACGCCGATGACCGCGACCTCGGCCACTGCCGGGTGGCTGAAGATGCGGTCCTCGACCTCGATCGACGACACGTTCTCGCCGCCGGAGATGATCACGTCCTTCTTGCGGTCGGCGATGGTGAGGTAGCCGCCGTCGTCGATGAACCCACCGTCGCCGGTGTGGAACCACCCGCCCTCGAGCGCCTCGGCCGACGCCTCCGGGTTGTCCCAGTACCCCTCGAGCACCACGTTCGACCGGGCCAGCACCTCGCCCGACTCGTCGGTCTTCATGGTGACGCCGAGTGCGGGCACACCGGCCCGCGACAGCAGGCCCGCCCGCTCGGTGGCGCTGAGGTCGTCCCACTCCTCGCGACCGCGGTTGATGGTGAGCAGCGGGGCCGTCTCGGTGAGGCCGTAGATCTGGATGAACTCCCAGCCGAGCTCGGTCTCGACCCGCTCGATCGTGCGCGTGGGAGGCGGGGCGCCGGCGACGACCATGCGGGTGCGTCCGGCGCCGGGGATGGGTCCGTCCCAGGTGGACGCGGCCTCGAGGATCATGGCCACCACGGCCGGCGCGCCGCACAGCAGGGTGACGCCCTCGGCCTCGACCCGCGTCAGGATGTCGACCCCGTCGACCTTGCGCAGCACGACGTGGCGCACGCCCATGCCGGTGACCGCGTAGGGCATGCCCCACCCGTTGCAGTGGAACATGGGCAGCGTGTGCAGGTAGACGTCGCGGTCGTTGACCCCGGTGTGCCACCCGAAGGTCGCGGCGTTGACCCACAGGTTGCGATGGGTCATCTGCACGCCTTTGGGCCGCGCCGTCGTGCCGGACGTGTAGTTGATCGTGGCGGTGGCGTCCTCGTCGGGCTCCCACGGCTGGGGCTCGACGCCCTCGAGGAAGATGTCGGCGTCGTCGCGGCCCAGCACGAAGGTGTGCTCGCACTCGATGCCCTCCACCACGTCGACCAGTTCGGGATCGACGAGCAGCACCGTCGCCCCGCAGTGCTCGATGATGTAGGCGATCTCGTCGTGGGCCAGGCGGAAGTTGATGGGCACGTAGATCCGGCCCCAGGCGCTGACGCCGTAGAAGCCGATGAGCAGCCGGGCCGAGTTCTGCGACACGATGGCCACCCGCGCCCCCTGGGGGACGCCGAGCTGATCGAGCCGGGCCGCCTGCGCCTGGGCCAGTTCGTAGAGGCGCTTGTAGGTGACCCGCCCGAGCGAACCGGCCGGCTGCTCGGGCTCGTCGACCACGGCGTCGCGATCGCCGTAGACGAGCACGGCCCGCTGGATGTGGTCTCGAATGGTCAACGGCACCTTCACGGTGGGTCCCCCTCGGTCGTGCGGTCGCTCGTGGGCTGCAAGCTGATGTTCGCCTGCTGACGGAGGTTACGCGTGACGGCCGGGGCCGTGTCGAGGTCGCTGGCTACGCTCGGACCCACCAGATCCCGCCACACCCGACGCGTGCTGGAGGTACGACCGTGCCGATCGTCATCCCATCCGAGGTGCGCCGACTGCTCGAGGGCCCGAACTTCGCGCACCTCGCCACCGTCGATCCTCACGGCATCCCCCAGAGCATGGCGGTGTGGGTGGGGCTCGAGGGCGACCACGTGCTGGTGTGCACCGGCGCCGCCACCAAGAAGGCGCGCAACGCGGCCCACAACCCGCACGTCGCGCTGTCGATCAGCGACCACGAGAACCCGTACGAGACCGCGTCGCTCCGTGGCACGGTCGTCGAGATCCGCAACGACGACCACCTGGCCGACATGGACCCGATCTCGATGGTCTACACGGGGAAGCCGTTCCCGTTCCGGGCGCCCGGTCGGGTCACGCTGGTGATCGCCATCGACTCCATTCGACACGGCACGCTCCCGTTCGAGCACACCCCCGGCTGACGCTCAGCGGATGAGGCTGGCCACCAGGTTGATGGTCACCGCGATGATCACCGTGCCGAACAGGTAGGACAGCAGACTGTGGCCGAACAGGCTGCGTCGGACGAGCTTGCTGTCGATGTCGGTGTCGGACACCTGGTAGGTCATGCCGATGGTGAAGGCCACGTAGGCGAAGTCGCGGTAGTCCGGCGGGTCGTCGCCCGGGAAGTCGATGCCGCCGTCCTCGTCGGCGTAGTAGAGCCGGGCGTAGTGCAGGGCGTAGAGGGTGTGGATGAGGGCCCACGACAACAGCACGGTGGCGACCGTCGCCGCGGCCAGGACGTCGCCCATCGCGCCGCCCTCGGTGCGGGCCTTGAGCACACCGATCGCGGCCCCGGCCAGGCTGGCCAGCGCCGCGATCGTCAGCAGCAGGCGACGGGTGTCGTTGCGACCGGCGTCCTCGCGCGTCGCCGCCGATGCGGTGGCGGCGGCGTCGTAGCGCCAGATCTTCAGCCACACGGAGGCCATGAAGGCGGTGACGAAGCCGTCCCACGCCGCCAGCACCGTCAGCTGCCATGGCGCGACCCATGCACAGGCCAGGGCGACGACTGCAGCGCAGGGCAGGGCGATGACCAGACGTCGCTCCCCTTCGACGCCGGCCGACCGCCCGTCGCTCAACGAGCGACCCAACCGCCGTCGACGGCGAGGATCTGGCCGGTGACGTAGCTGCTCGCCGAGCCGGCCAGGAAGAGCAGGGCGCCGTCGAGCTCGTGGGGCTCGCCGCCCCGACCCATCGGTGCGTTGCGCTTCATGAAGGCGAACGAGCTCTCGTCCTCCCACATCTCGGTGGTCATCTCGCTCGGGAACCAACCGGGTGCGATGGCGTTGACCCGCACGCCCTTGCGGGCCCACTCGACGGCGAGCTCGCGGGTGAGGTTCACGACGGCGCCCTTCGACGCGGTGTAGCTGGCCTGCTTGATCGGCGCCGACGCCACCAGCCCGAGGATCGAGGCGATGTTGATGATCGACCCGGAGCCCTGCTGGATCATCTGCCGACCGACGAGCTGGCTCAGGAGGAACAGCGCGTTGAGGTTGACGTCGATGACCCGCCGGAACTCGGCGATGGGCTCGTCCTCGGCCGCGATGGTCGAGCCGATGCCGGCGTTGTTGACCAGCACATCGATGCGCCCGAACCGCTCGAGCGTGACGGCCACCAGGGCCTCGAGGTCGGCGTCGACCGCCACATCGCAGGCCACCGCCATCGAACCGGGGAGACGCTCGACGAGTGCCTCGAGCCGGTCCATCCGCCGGGCGGCCACCACGACAGTCGCGCCGGCCGCGTGCATCACCTCGGCGAAGCGCAGTCCGAGGCCACTCGACGCGCCGGTGACGATGGCGATCTTGTCGTCGAGGCGGAACGCGGCCAGCGGATCGGGCTGCGCCGAGGCGTCGTTCGGATGGGCGGGATCGGTGGCGTCAGATGAATCAGTGGTCAAAGTTGGCCCTCTCGGACGTTCTGGCTCGTTGGAATCGTGTTCAGCAAGCGGATCGATCGAATTCTCATGCGTTCTTGTGCCATCTCAGCCCGACCCGTAAGGTGCTGTCAACAACGGGCGGCGGAGCCCGCAGTGCGTCGGTCGGCCGGGTCCCCCGGTCCCAAGCACGCCAGCCAGGTCAGGGCGGACCCGGTCGACTCACGCGTGCTCCGCCTCCTCCACCGCGGATCGGTCCGTCGACCGAGGAGCCACCGAGCACGATCATGCCCACCACCCCTCGACCTCGCTCACGGGCAACGGCCCTCCTCCTGGCAACGGCCCTGACGGTACTTCTGACCGCCACCTCCTGCGGCTCCTCCGGCTCGAGCGCCACCTCAAGCCCCACCGACCCGATCAGCCCCGCAACGACATCAGACGCTGACTCACGGACTCCACGTCAGCAGATCATCGATGACACAGAGTCGCGCGTACCGGCGACTTCTGGAATGTCTGGCTCGCCGCGAACAATCCACCCGAATCCAGACGATCCCGCGGCTCGCGGAGCGGTCGCTACCGGCGGCCAACTGTCGAGGCTCGACAAGCTATCCAGAGCAGCTCGATCGAGGACTAATCGCTGCCGAGACGCTCCGCGATTCGAAGTACGCCAACCATCGCAGTGTCGTCTCACTCGAGGTCACCGCTAGATCGAGCGAGTCTTCGCGGACTGCACGGTCGACGACGGACAGTTGGTCGAGCAGAGCTCCGGCACGGCGAGTCGTGAACGGCTCGATCGCGGACGATATCTTCGACGAGCCTCAATGATCCACGAAGGCGGAGCATGGAAGGTCGAATCGGCGGACAAGACCAAGACCTGGGACGGCGGCACCAGCCTGTGCAGGCTGAGCGTGCGCTGTGTACGACGATCGCTGCTCGGCGCTCGGCTCATGCAGACCGCGCTCGCTGATTCGGGCGGTAACGACAACAACCCGCCGCCTCCCCAGCCGACGGCGACGACGACGTCGGGGTCGCCGGAGGCGATCGTGGTGAGCTCGCCGGACGGCTCGCACCACGAGATCCACCATTCGGGGAGCGGCCACAGGGGCCATTGGGAGTGCCACTACTTCCCGGTCTCGGGACCAGCACCGGTCTTCCCCTTCGCCCCCGACCAGAGTCAGGGACCCGTGACCCCGGAACCCGGCCAGTTCGTCATCCTCTACTGCCTCGACGAGCTCGGCGCCTACGCCTACTCGGAGCCGCTGATCTACAACCCGGCCAACCCGTTCGGGTCGTTGGAGCTGCCGGAGCGGGCCGCGGACGAGGCCCGGCGGCTGTTGCCGCTCGACCCACCGAACGTCGCGCTGTCACCACCGGCCACCGCGGCGCAGCTCGTCGGCCTGCCGACCTGGTTCTGGATCATCGATCCGTGGCAGCCGCTGCAGGCGTCGGCCACCCTCGACAGGGTCACCTCCACCGTCGTCGCCACGCCGCGGTCGCTGACCTTCACCCTCGACGACGGCACCTCGTTCTCGTGCGACGGTCCGGGCACGCCCTACGACACCGGTCGCGACCCGGCCGACCAGCAGAGCGCCTGCACCCACACGTTCGAACGCTCCGGACCCGCCGTCGTCACTGCCACCATCACCTACGCCACCCACTGGACGGCCAACACCGGCGTCGGCGGCGACCTCGACGACCTGACCCGCACCACCACCCTCCCGATCACGGTCGAGGAAGCCCAGGCCGTCATCCACTGACGATCCGGGAGCGATGCTCCTCGAGCTGATGAGCACGCGGCTCGACCTCGACCGGCCGAGTGACGGGAAGGGCGGAGGGACGGATCAGACGGGCGCCCCCGAGGTGGCGTCGAAGCGGTTGAAGGCGGCCACGTCGCCCGGGCTGGTGGCACCCGAGTAGCCGACGATGCCCACCGTGGTGCTGTCGATCATGGCCACCTGACGGGCGCCATAGGAGCCGATCGGACCGACCGCCACGGTGACCCGGCCGTTGACCCCGAACGACAGGTCGACGTCGCCATCGCTGTCGAGGTGCATCACGGCCAGCTTCTGCTGCCCCGAGTTCTGGGTGTCGGCGCCGGCGAAGAAGAACCCGCCGTTGCCGTCGGGCGTCGCCACATCGGGGCTGATCAGACCAGCTCCGACCACGACCCGACCGGTGCCCGCGAACGAGGTGTCGAGCGTGCCGTTCGGCAGGTAGCGGTGGATCACGGCCCCGCCCCCGCTGTAGACGGCGTTGCCGGCCACCACGATGTTGGCGCCGTCCATCCAGACGGACGTGCCGGCGCCGTAGGTCGTGCCCGGGTCCTGGGTCATGCCGCCCACGCCGAAGCCCGCGTCGGGCGTGCCATCGGTGTTGAGGCGAATGGCCATCACCCGGTCGGTCCCGCACCAGTGATGGGTGCCGGCCGCCACGATCTTCCCGTCGGCCTGCAGCGTGAGGTTGTCGATGCGCAGCCGGGTGTAGGGGTCGCTGCTCGAGCACCCCGAGCTCGGCCACGTGGCCTCACGCAGGTAGAGGCCGTTGGTGCCGAAGCTGGTGTCGATCGAGCCGTTGGCGTTGTAGCGGGCGACGACCGCCCACTGGTGGTTGTAGTCGTTGAACATCCAGCCCTGGCCGATGGCGACGATCTTGCCGTCGGGCTGCGCGGTGGCCTCGAACATCGACGACAGGGTGAAGTTGGCCGGCAGGGTGAGGGCGTCGGACCGTCCGTCACCACCACCGAAGGGGGCGTCGAGCGTGCCGTTGGCGAGGTAGCGCAGGATCGTCCCGTCGCTCGCCAGGGTGAGCACCTTGCCCTGCTCGTCGAGCACCACGGCACTCGGGTAGAGCCCGGCCGGGAGCAGCTGGCGCACCACGCCGTTGGTGCCGAAGCTGAGGTCGGCGACCTGGTTGGCGTCGATCCGCTGGAACGAGGTGGCGTACGCCTGCCCCGAGTAGGGGAAGGCCAGTCCCACGATCGTCGTGCCCGTGGGCGACGGGATGAACTTGCTCCCGATGTAGCGGTAGGTGGAGTCGGCCGTGGCCGAGGGCTGACCAGCGGTGATCAGACCACGGGCGGCCACCACCGAGATCGGCACGGTGACGGGCACCGAGAACACCCCGTCGGTCACCTCGAGGGCGATGCTGTCGCTGGTGGCGCTCGACCCGTCGTGGGCGTAGGTCACCGACAGCATGTCGGTCGACGCCACGCCGTGAGCGGGCGGGCTCACCAGCCCGAGGGCGAGCTCGTCGCCGTCAGGATCGGTGCACGACACGCTGAACGTCACCGAGCCGGATTGGGCGACCTGCACCGGCACGGGCGAGCACGTCGGCGCGTCGTCGACCGGCAGGAAGTTGACCGGCACCACGAAGGTGGTCGTGTCGTTGCCGTCGCTGGCCTGGAGGGTGACCGAGCCGGGGCCGTTGTAGTTGGCATCGCTGACGATCGAGAGCTGGTTGCCGACGATCGAGCCGGTGGCGTGGAGACCCGAGACCACCGAGTAGGTGACCGCATCACCATCGGGATCCGAGCACGACACGGTGACGGTGGTGAGCACGTCCTCGTCGACATCGACCGGGCTGGGTGCGCACACCGGGGGCGTGTTCACCATGATCACCCGGATGTCATCGACCCCGTTGACGGCCGACATGGAGAAGTTCACGGTGCGGGCGTCGGGGGCGATCGTCACCACGTCGGCGGCCTCGAGGCCCCGGTTGGCGGTGGTGGCGAAGGTGGCCCCGGCCGGAGCGAGGATCGGATCGCTCGAGGACAGCTTGGCGCTGGTGGTGATGAGCCCGGCGATCTGATGGGGGAAGGTGCGGCTGCCGGAGATCGCCACCGACGTCGTGGTGTTGGCCAGCTTGTCGACGTGGATCAACGTGCTGCTGACCCGGCGGCCGGCGGCGAGGGTGGTCGGGCCGCCGGTCGTCCCGGGGCGGTCGAGGGTGAGCGGCGCGGCCAGCACGACGTTCTGCTCGTCGAGCGTGAACAGGCACGAGTCGGACTCCCAGACGCCCTGCGTGAGGTTCAGGGGCTGGGTGATGGGAACGAACTTGTCGGTGGTGCACACGGGTGGGACCCGAACTTCGAGTGTCGCCGCGGCGGACGTGGACGAGGCCCAGGACGCGTCACCCGAGTAGGTGGCGGTGAGGGTGTGGGCGCCACCCGAGAGCGCGCTGGTGCTGAACGTGGCTTGGCCCGAGGTCAGGTTCTTCGTCGAGAGGATGACCGCGCCGTCCTTGAAGGCGACGGTGCCGGTGGGTGCCGCGCCCGACGCGCCCTGGGTCACCTGGGCGGTCATGGAGACGGACGAACCGACCTTGATCGAGGTGGCCGACAACGTGAGCGCGGTGGAGGTCGGCTTCAACGCGGCCCGGGTGCCGGTGATGACCCGAACGTCGTCGACGTCGGCGAGGCTGCTGAGGTTGAACGTGACCGTGCGCTGATCGGGTGCGACGGTGACCGAATCGCCGGCCTCGACCCCGCGGTTCGAGACGGCGTACTTCGACCCGGTGATGCCGAGGCGGGTGTCGCTGCCGACCAGCTTCGAGGACGTGGTGATCAGGGCGATGACCGGTGAGGGCATCACCAGCTGCGCGGTGTAGGCGACCGAGGGGCTGACGCCGCCGACCTTGTCGACATGGAAGATCTGGCTCGAGATCACCGATCCCGTGGGCAACCAGGTGCCGGGGTCGCCGATGATCGAGTCGACCTGCAGGGGCGTGGTCAGGGTGACGCCGGCCTGCTCCGCGTAGGTCGACAGGCAGGTGTCGCTCTCGATCTTGCCGGCGCGGAGATCGCCTGGGCCGATCGTGCTGTAGAAGTTGTTGGGCGCCGCGGCACAGGTGACCACGGCCGCACCGGCGGCCACGGTGGAGAGCAGCGGAGCCGCCAGAACGGTGACCAGCAGCACCGCGACAGCGCGGATCGGTGAACGACGCATGAAGAACCCTCCTCCAGGGACCGCCCCCAGCGCCTCGCCCGAGTAGAGGTTCGCCAACGGTCTTGAGACTGGGAACGTACCGGTCGCCGCGGTTCCTTACAAGGAATTGTTTGCCCTGATCTTGCGTTCTATTCAGAACCTTGTGTCAGCCTGTTTTCCGGCTGAATTCCTCCAGCTTCATATACCTAATTCACGCCACATCAATACCGGGGCAATCGCCCGGTTTCGGTGGCTTCCGGTACCGTCACCGCGATGAAGATCCGCATCGGCTACGGACTCGGCACCCGCACGGTCACCAACGAGGGTGACGCCTTCGGCTCGTTCGTCGACGACCTCGAGCGGCTCGGGTTCGACTCGCTGTGGTTGAGCGAGCGGATCGGCGGCGAGGCCCCCGACCCGCTCATCGCCCTGGCCTACGCCGCGGCCCGCACGACCGAGCTCAAGTTCGGCACGTCGGTTCTGGTCGTCCCCGGACGCAACCCCGTGCTGCTGGCCAAGGAGCTGGCCACGCTCGACCGGTTGTCGGGCGGGCGGATGCTGCCGGCGTTCGGGCTCGGGGTCGCCGACCCGCACGAGCAGCAGGCGTTCGGCGTCGAGCGGGGCGACCGGGCCAAGATCTTCAACGAGGTGGTCCCCCTGCTGCGCCGGTTCTGGACCGAGGACGCGGTCGACCACGACGGCACCTGGTTCCACTACGAGGGCGTCACCGTGCGGCCCCGTCCCGTGCAGCAGCCCATCGACATCTGGATGGGTGGCATCGCCCCCAGTGAGATCAAGCGGGTGGGGCGGCTGGGTGACGGCTGGCTGCCGTCGTTCTGCACTCCCGACGACGTGGCCGCCGGCATCCCCGTGATCAACCAGACCGCCGACGAGCACGACCGGGCCATCGACCCCGAGCACTTCGGTGCCCTCATCGCCTACGCCGACGGTGAGCTGCCCGACGCGCTGGCTGCGTTTGTCGCCAGGCGTCGACCCGACCTCGACCCGGCCGACATGATCCCGGTCGGCCTGCCGGCGGTTCGGGTGATGATCGAGAAGATGGTGGCGGCGGGCGCGTCGAAGTTCGTGCTGCTCCCGCTGTCGGAGCCCGGCCCCGACGGCTGGACCGCGGAGCTCGAGCGCATCGCCACCGAGCTCCTGCCGCTCGAGAACTGACCGACCACCCACCACCCATCCATCCGCCGAACTTGCGTGGATAATCCGGTCCAGGGCCGGATTATCTACGCAAGTTCGATGGGGGTGGTGGGGGTGGCGGGGACGGTGGGCGGGGGGATGGCCGCGGGGGCCCAGGCGAGGTAGAGGGCGAGCAGGCCGTCGGTGGCGTGCTCGACGAACTCGGCATCGAGGCCGGGATCGCCGACCTCGAGCCAGGCCAGCACGCTGTCGACCAGGTAGCCGACGATGGCGCGGGCGGCCCAACCCCGGAAGCGTTGGTCGGGGATGGTCTCTCCGACCATGCGGTCGGCCAGGTCGACCTGCAGCCGGTGGACCTCGTCGGCGAACGCCGCGAACTTCGGCTCGCGCGCCGCGTGCTGGTAGAGCAGCTGGAAGCCGTCGGGCTGCTCGCGCGCCACGGTGAGCAGGGTGTCGAACACGAAGCCGCGCCGGTCGGTGCGCTCGATGCCCCTGGCCCACTCCTCCGACAGCCGGTCGGTGACCTTGGTCAGCACGGCGCGGTAGAGGTCCTCCTTCGAGTCGAAGTGCCGGTAGACGATCAGCCGGGTGATGCCGGCCTCGGCCGCGACGTCGTCCATCGACGTGCCGGCGAACCCGGTGCGGGCGAACGCGGCGGCCGCGGCCGCCAGGATCTGGGCCTGACGCTCGTCGCGCTGCATGAGCCGCCGCGTCGTGGTTTCGGTCACATGGGCATCCTGGCCCTTGTCAGGTGTATACGCAAGCGTTTACAGTTGGCGCAGGCCGCCAGCACGCCGCGCTCTACCTAGGGGGAACGTCATGACGACCGCGCAGGTCACCTTCACCGAGACCGAGCTCCTCGCCGACCACGTGATCGCGGAGCCGCTGATCGCCAACGGCGTGCGCTGCCACGGCGGGTTCGACGAGAACGGCACCTACGTGTCGCCCCGCACCCTCAACCGCTGGCCGGCCATCCACGCCTGGGAGGAGCAGCGGGTCGAGCAGTTCGACACGCCGATCCTCGACATCCCCCTCGAGAGCTGGCCCGAGAACTTCCCCACCATCGAGCAGTCGAAGTTCCTGATCCGCCACGGCGTCACCGAGCCCACCATCTCGGCGCTCACCCGCATCGGCACCGTCGAGGGCTTCGGCGGCATGCTGCGGATGCTGCCCCTCCCGGACTTCGCCAAGACGTTCGACGAGGACATCACCGGCACCGCCATCGCCCACATCGGCACCGGTCTGTTCGAGGCCCACGCCCGAGACGAGGCCGGTTTCGAGGACGAGGCCGGCCACAACCTGATGTGGTTCGCCGCCCGCGACATCGCCTTCGAGAACCCGGTCACCCAGGACCAGACGGCCAAGATGCTGGCCCGCATGGGCATCGACAACAGCCCGAAGACTCCCGAGGACATCGCCCGCATGCGCGATGCGGCCATGGCCGCACGGGCCCTGCCCGACGGCATCGACTTCCTCGTCGAGATGGTGGTGGGTCGCATGATCGGCCTGCTGCTGATCGAGATCTCCGCCTTCCACGGCTTCACCTGGGCGGCCGGCGTGCTGAGCGATCCCGCCCTCACTGCCGGCGAGGGCGAGGCGGCGCGGATCATCGACCACATCCGGGCCGACGAGACGCCGCACGTAGCCTGGCTGCGAACGGCGCTCTCGGAGATGCGCGACCGCACCTGGGTCGGCTCCGACGGCACCCGCTACGCCGGCACCGACATGATCGGCCGCATGTGGGACCGGGCCGTCAGCGACTCGCTCCTGCTGCGTCGGGCCGAGAACCTGCAGTTCACGATGAAGGAGATCGAGCTGGCCACGGCCGGCCGCGCCGACGCCGACGACCTCATCGACGAGATGCTCAGCCTCGGCACGGTGATCCGCCAGGCCGACGGCACCATGGTCGACCCGACCACCGATGCCGTGCTCGGCTAGACCCGACACCGAACCGAGCAGCACCCGAGCGACAACCGAGCCGATCCGGGGGGACACATGAAGTTCGGCATCTTCTACGAGCACCAGCTGCCGCGACCGTGGGACGAGCGGCAGCGAGCAGCAGCTCATCTCCGACGCCCTCGACCAGGTCGAGCTGGCCGACCGGCTCGGCATCCAGTACGTGTGGGAGGTCGAGCACCACTTCCTCGAGGAGTACTCGCACTCGTCCGCGCCCGAGGTCTTCCTGGCCGCCTGCAGCCAGCGCACCCAGAACATCCGTCTCGGCCACGGCATCATCCAGACCGCGCCGGGCTACAACCACCCGGCCCGCACCGCCGAGCGGGTCGCCACGCTCGACCTCGTCTCGAACGGGCGAGTCGAGTTCGGGTCGGGCGAGTCCGGCTCGGAGGCCGAGCTGGGCGGGTTCGGCATCGATCCGGCGGTCAAGCGCGAGGCGTGGCTCGAGGGGCTCGAGGTGGCGCTGCGGTGCATGACCGAGGAGCCCTTCACCGGCGTCGACGGCCAGTTCGTGCAGATGCCGCCCCGCAACGTGGTGCCCAAGCCGGTGCAGAAGCCCCATCCCCCGCTGTGGGTGGCGTGCAGCCGGCGCGACACCATCCTGCTGGCGGCCGAGAAGGGCATCGGCGCGCTGAGCTTCGCCTTCATCGAGCCCGAGGACGCCCGGCACTGGGTGCAGGACTACGAGGACACGGTGCGCGAGAGGTGCGTCCCGGTCGGTCTGGCGGTCAACCCGCAGGTCGCCTGCGTCACGCCGATGATGTGCGCCCGCGACGAGACCGAGGCCATCGCCCGCGGCCTCGAGGGCGCCAACTTCTTCGGCTACTCGCTCGCCCACTTCTACGTGTTCGGCGAGCACGTGCCGGCCCGCACCAACGTGTGGGAGGAGTTCCAGGAGCGCCGGGGGAAGATGGGCTACTCGCCCGAGGCGGCCATCGCCGCGGCCCGGGAGACGCTCGGCGCCAAGGCCGCGGTCGGCGACCAGACCGGGTTGCGCGGCGCGGTCGGCACGCCCGACCAGCTGCGGGAGTTCTTCCGCCGCTACGAGGACGCCGGCGTCGACCAGCTCATCTTCGTGCTGCAGGCAGGCCGCAACCGCCACGAGCACATCATGGAATCGCTCGAGCTGTTCGGCACGGAGGTGCTGCCCGAGTTCATCGAGCGCGACGAAGCCGGCGCCGCGGCCAAGGCCGAGCACTGGGCACCGATCATCGCCGAGGCCATGGCCCGCAAGGTCGACACCGCGCCGCCGATGCCCGACGACTACGTGATGAAGGCGCTGCCCAAGCAGATGGTCGACGCCCTCGAGCTCGAGCAGGCCAAGGAGTGGATGACCAAGCTCGCCGACAAGACCGCCACCGGCGAGCGCGACGAGGAGTTCTCCAAGCTGGTCGAGGGCTGAGCGCCCGACCCGGACGGCTCGGCCGTTCCTGAGCGCCCGCCCTGGCCGGCTGGGCCGATCAGGAGCGAAGGAGTCCGTGACGGTCGTAGCTCTCGCCCAGCAGGTCGTCGGTCGGGCCGCCGAGCCAGTCGAGCACGGCCGCGTACATCGAGCGGGTGTCGATGGCGACCGCCAGGTCGCCGTCGTCGAGCGCGCCGAGGTCGGCCTGGCCGACGATCCGGCCCCCCGCCACCGGTCCGCCGGCCAGCAGGGCCACCGACGCCTTGCCGTGATCGGTGCCGCTGCCGTTCTCGACCACCCGTCGACCGAACTCGCTGGTCGTCATCACCAGCACGTCGTCGGTCCGCCCCTGCGCATCGACGGCCTGGAGAAAGCGGTCGAGCCCGGTGGCCAGGTCGCCGAGCAACTCGGGGTGGGCCGCGCCCTCGTTGGCGTGGGTGTCGAACCCGCTGACCGACACCACGATGACCTGGGTGCCGAGGCCGAGGTCGATCAGCCGTCCGGCCACCCCGAGCAGGGTGGTGAGCCTGCCCTCCTCGATGGCCTCGTTCTCGGTGGGCTGGTCGGTGAGCGCGGGCGCCAGCTTGCCGACGGCGTCGAGGGTGCCCGGCGCCGCGCCCTGGGCCGCGGCGATGACCGGATCGGACGACAGCGGCGCGGAGGTCGCGAGGAACGCCCGGCTGAGCGCGTCGGCGTCGACGCCGTCCGGCGTGCTCAGGGCGAACCCGGTGGGATCGAGCACGACGGTGGACTGGGCCTGTTCGCCGACGAGCGCGGGCGAGCCCGACCCCGAGCGCGATGGCGCGCAACGGGTCGGTCGGGTCACCGACGGCGTCGAGCCAGCGGCCCAGCCAGCCCGTGCGGACGGTGTTGTCGAGCGAGGCGTTCCACCACGTGTCCGACGCCTGGAAGTGCGATCGGCTCTGGCCGGGGAACCCGATGCCCTCGACCACGCCCAGCCGCCCCTGCGCCCAGTAGGAGGCGAGCGGGCCGAGCGCCGGGTTCAGCCCGTAGCCGGTGAGGCCGGCGAGGGGCACCACCTCGCCCTCGGGGACGGCCAGGTTCGGGCGGCTGTCGTAGTAGCGGCCGTCGCCGGCCGGCACGAGCGTGTTGAGGCCGTCGTTGCCGCCACCGAGCTGCACCACCACCAGCACCCGTCCGGGACGGGCCGGCGCCGCCGACGTGGTGGCGGTGGTCGTGGTCGGGTCGGCGGCGTCGTGCACCCCGTCGTCGACCCGCGACCGCCACGCGGCGGTGCCTCCGATGGCCGCCGCGGCGGCGCCACCGGTGAGGCCGAGGAAGGCCCGGCGGCTCAACATGGCGGGACCCCCCTCATCCGGTCACCAGATCGGGCGACGCCAGCGCCGCGGCCAGCACACCCACGCCCTCGTCGCCGCTGTCGTGCAGCGACGCCGAGCGCGGTGCGGGTGGCGTCGATGAAGCCGTCGGGTCGGCCGAGGTGGTCGGCGAGGCCGTCCAGGTCGCCGGCGGCGGCAGCCTGACGAGCGGGGTTGCCGTCGGCGGCCTTCGAGGCGATGCGCCCGGCCAGGTCGACGCGGGTCAGCGTGGTCGACGACGTCAGCCACGCGCGGCCACCGGGCCAGCCGCCGACGTTGGGTGCGGTCATCGGCACCTGGCCGGCGTTGCGCAGGCTCACGAGCAGCGCCCGTCCGAGGTCGTCGGGCCCCACGCCGGCAGCCCGCCCGGCGGCGACCGCCCAGGGCACCGGCGCCATCACCATGGTCGACGAGGCCCCGTCGAGCCCGGCTTCGACGATCGACCGCACGAGCGGGCGGATCTGCAGGCCCGACGCGGCGAAGTCCGCGGCCAGACGGCCGATCAGGCCGTCGTCGACCGTCGGGTCCGAGGATGGCCCGAGCCAGCTTGCCGGTGATGAACGGCGCGCACGCGTCGTGGGCGACGATGGCGTCGACGACCGAGTCGACGTCGTGCACCCCCGATCGGCCGAGGTAGCTCTGCGGGGTGTCGTCGTGGAACCGTGGCACGAACACGACGTGACCCGTCACGGCGGTCGACGTGCCAGCCGGTGAGCGCGGTGGCGCCGGCCCGAACGTCGTCCTCGGAGTAGTTGCCGACCCCGAGCGCGAACAGCTCGAGCACCTCGCGGCCGTAGTTCTCGTTGACCTCACCGATCCGGCTGTCGGTGCCGTCGAGGTAGACGAGCATGGCCGCGTCGACGGTGACCGCCCGCAGCAGCGTGCGGAAGTCACCCAGGCCCTCGGCTCCCAGCATGCGCAGTTGGCCGACCATCAGGCGCGGGTCCTTCACCGTGCCGAGGGTCGACACGAAGTGCCCGTGCCAGAACCAGCGCATCCACTCCTCGAGCGGGCGGGGGGTCACGAACATGGCGGCCAACCATGCCTCGACCGACGCCCGCCGCAGCAGTCCGGCGCCGTCCTGCGGGTCGTAGCCGGCCAGGTCGAGCGATCGCCACGGGTCGGGCGCGGCGGCGACCCCGTGGGCCCCGGGATCGACGAGATGGTCGACGACCGCGGGCACGCCGGCCGCGAGCGAGCCCGTCGAGCTCGCCGGGACCGAGCCCGAACCCGACCCGCCGGGCCAGCCACGCGATCGCCGATCGATCGTTCATGCCGCCCACTATGGCCTCGTGGTGTGAGCAATCGATGAAGCCCCGGTGAAGCCGGCAGGAGGGGTCATCACCAGCAAGGCGACCGCATCAGATCGCCTACCATCCCCGGGCCGGTCCCGTTCCGCCTCAGGGCCGGCTCGATCAGGGGGAACCAATGGACTTCGGAATCGTCTTCGCCAACACCGGCACCTACGTCACGGCCGAGGGTGCCGCCACCCTCGGCCAGGCCGCCGAGCAGGCCGGCTTCGAGAGCCTCTGGACCGTCGAGCACGTCATCGTCCCCGCCGGCTACCAGTCGGAGTACCCCTACGACCCGAGCGGGAAGATGCCCGGACGCGAGTCGTCCGCCATTCCCGATCCACTCATCTGGCTGACCTACCTCGCAGCGCGGACGACCCGCCTCAACCTGGGCACCGGGCGTGCTGATCCTCCCCCAGCGCAACCCCGGCGTGCTGGCCAAGGAGTGCGCCACCCTCGACATGATGTCGGGCGGTCGGCTGCGGCTCGGCATCGGCGTCGGGTGGCTCGAGGAGGAGTTCGACGCGCTCGGCGTGCCCTTCGCCGACCGGGGTGCGCGAACCGACGAGTACGTCGCCGCGCTGCGGGCCCTGTGGACCGAGCCCGAGGCGACCTATCACGGCGAGTTCGTGCACTTCGACCGGGCCATCAGCCAGCCCAAGCCGGCCAACGGCTCGATCCCGATCGTGGTCGGCGGCCACACGAAGATCGCCGCCCGCCGGGCCGGTCGGCTGGGCGACGGCTTCTTCCCGGCCAAGGGCTCGATCGACGAGCTGCGCGAGCTGTTCACGATCGTGCGCCAGAGCGCCGAGGACGCCGGCCGCGACCCCGATGCCATCGAGCTCACCACCGGCGGTGAGGCCGCGTTCGCCCCGGACCCGGTCGAGGCCCTGGGTGAGCTGGCCGAGATGGGCGTCACCCGGGTGTGCATCCCCCCGCTCACCTACAACCCCACCAAGATCGGCGACACCCTGGCCGAGTTCGGCGAGAACGTCATCGCCAAGGTCAACGCCTGACGACCGCGAGCGTCCCCTCTCCCGCCGAAACCCGAAATCGTGCACGGATCCACGTCATGTGTGGATCCGTGCACAGATTTCAGACGAGGGCTTTCGACCTGTCAGGGTTGGCGGCGGAGGACGGCGAAGAAGTCGCGGGAGTCGTTGCTGAGGTAGCGGTTGCCGGGCTTGTGCTGCTCGGGCAGGAGCTTGGTGCCGACCACCGAGGACGGATCGCCGGCCGTCGAGGCGCCGTAGAAGTTGAAGCTCATCCACGACGGGTTGATGTCGAGCTCCATGGCCCGCTGGCAGCCGGCCCGGGTCATCAGCTCGGCCAGCGACTGGGCGCCGAGGCCGTCGCCGTAGCCGTAGATGATGCCGCCGTGGGCGTCCTCGCAGACGGCCGAGCGCCACACCAGCACCTTGTTGCCGAGCGTCTGGCCCCACTTGCCGTCGGCGTTGTCGTCGAGGCCGGGCACGGGCTGGCCGCCGTCGACGATCAGGCTCAGGTTCTGGCGGACGGCCACCGTGTCCGGCGTCATCTGCACGTCTCGGCCCCACTGCCCGATCGTCGGCGTGCCGTCCTTGGTGATGACGAACGAGGCGTCACCGTCGCGCAGGGTGCCCTTGGCGTGGCCGTCGAGCCAGAAGCCGCCGTTGGCGTCCTGCAGGCGGAACCCGCTGTTGAACGCGGCCAGCAGGTCGAGCCGCTCGTTCATGGGCACCTGCGAGGGCTCCGGGAACGAACCGCCCGGCTCCTGCAGGCCGGGGTGCATCTCGAACCGGGCGAGCTTCGGGTCGATCCACACCAGGCCGTCGAGCACGCTGGTGTGCACCGAGTCGGGTCGGACCTGGGTGGCGTACATGGCCGACGCGCCGCCGACGCTGGGACCGACCGCCTGCCACACGCCCTCGTTCGGCATGGGCTGCACGCCGTCGGGCACGGCGACGTTGGCCGGCCGCGGCGTGGTCGCCACCGACGGAGCGGCCGACGAGCCGGGGGTCGCGCCCTGGTCGGGCGGGGCGGCGATGTCGATGGCGTGGTCGGGCTGGCCGCCCTGCTTGGCCTGGTGGTTCGAGAACCACCAGCCCTCGACGCGGTTCACGATCCCGCCCATGCCGTGGTCGCGCATCCACTCGACGGACTTCTCGGAGGTGGTGAGGTTGCCCGGCGCCCGCAACGCGGCCGCGAACGAGAACGCCGGCAGGGCCAGGACGATCAGCAGCACGGCCGAGCCGGCGGTGAACACCCGGCGGCGGCGCGACGGCGGGCGGCCCTTCGGCTTGCGCTGCGGCTTCTTCGGTGCCGACGAGTCCGTGGAGTAGTCCGAGAGGAGCCCGTCGAGGGGCTTCGTGCGTTCGAGCTGGGGTGCGATGACCGACCCTCCTGAGTGACCGATGTGGGCCGCCCACCCCAGTGAGCGCGACATCACGGTACGACGGGTCTCGTGAGAGTTCGGGGCACCTCGTGGCGAACTTGCCAGGATTTTGCCTTCGCCTGAACGGTCTGGCGTCAGGCGTCGAGGGCCTGCTCGAGGTCGCCCAGCAGGTCGTCGAGGGTCTCGATCCCGACCGACAGGCGCACCAGGGCCGGGTCGACCTCGAGGGGGGTGCCGGCGGCGGACTGGTGGGTCATGGCCGCCGGGACCTCGATCAGGCTCTCGACCGCGCCGAGGGACTCGGCCAGCGTGAACATCCGGGTCCGCTCGGCGACGGCGCGAGCCGCGTCGGCGCCGCCGGCGGCCACGAACGACACCATGCCGCCGAACCCGGACATCTGGCGGGCCGCGATCTCGTGGCCCGGGTGGCCGGCCAGCCCCGGGTAGCGCACCGACGCCACGGCCGGGTGGGCGACCAGCAGGTCGGCCACGGCGGCCGCGTTGGCGCAGTGCCGGTCCATCCGCACGCCGAGGGTCTTGATGCCGCGCAGCACCAGGTAGCAGTCGAACGGGCCGGGCACCGCGCCGACCGCGTTCTGCAGGAAGCCGACGACTTCGGCGATGTAGGGGTCGCTCACCGCGACGAGGCCGCCGACGACGTCGCTGTGGCCGCCCAGGTACTTGGTGGACGAGTGCACGACGACGTCGGCGCCGCGGGTGAGCGGACGCTGCAGGTAGGGCGTGGCGAAGGTGTTGTCGACGACGCAGATGCCGCCACGCTCGTGGGCCGCCTCGGCCACCGCGCCGATGTCGACGACGGTGAGCAGCGGGTTGGTCGGGGTCTCGACCCAGACCAGGCGGGTCGACGCGGTCCAGGCCGCGTCGACGGCTCCCGGGTCGGTGAGGTCGACCGCCGTCCACGTGATGCCCGTCGGTGCCAGCACCCGGGCGATCAGCCGCAGCGTGCCGCCGTACGCGTCGTTGCCGAGCAGCAGGTGGTCTCCGGGGCCGAGCTGGCTGCGCAGCACCGCGTCCTCGGCGGCCAGCCCGCTGGAGAAGGCGAAGCCGTGGGTCGCCCCTTCCAGCGAGGCCACGCACGCCTCGAGCGCGGCTCGGGTCGGGTTGCCCGACCGGGCGTACTCGTAGGGCTGGTCGGCGCCGACCTCGGGCTGGGCGAAGGTCGTGGCCAGCCCGATGGGCACGGTGACCGCGCCGGTCTGCGGGTCGGGCGGCTGGCCGGCATGGATGGCCCGGGTCTCGAAGCCGAACCTCTCCAGCTCGTCGTGCGGGTCGTCGGCCACCATGGACCGCCGAGGCTAGCTGCCGGGCGTCAGCCGACCATCGAGCCCTTGGCGAAGCGGCGGCGTTCGCGGGCGGCGAGGTCCTCGGGGGTGGCGGTGATGAGGGCGCTCATGGCCTCGTCGTAGGTCATCCAGCGGCCGGCCTCGAAGTCGTAGAGCTTGCACTGGCGGCTGTTGACGACGAAGTCACGGAAGCGCAGCTTCTCGTCGTGGACGACGCCGGGGAACTCGGCCTTGATGGCCTCGGCGGCCGGCTCGAGCCCGTAGAACGGCAGGCGCATGTCGACGTGGTGCGGGATGTGCACGAAGATCTTGTGGAAGAACAGGTCGAGCACCCACGGCGCCCGCAGGATGGTGGTGCCCTCGATCTGGCCGCGGAACTTGGTCCACTCCCGGCGCGGCCACCAGCGGATGTCGGGCTGCACGTGGTGCACGTGCACGACCGAGCCGATGACGAAGTTGAAGCCGAGGAACGGGATCACGACCGTCTTGGTGACCATCCACGCCACGCCGGCGACGGTGCCGTAGGTGGCCCACCCGAGCCAGCCGAACAGCACCATGCCGAGGCCGACGCCGGCGAACATGAAGATGATGTCGCGACGGATGGCCTTGGCCCACTTGGCCGGCGGGTTGAACGTGATCATCTTGTTGAGCCAGATCTCACGCAGGTAGTAGACGCCGGCGCCGTACCACGACCACTCGATGCGATGGCGCAGGCGCTTGGGCCCGCTCATCGCCGCGTACTGCTCCGGGGTCACCGGGTGCCAGACGAAGTCCATGCCTTCCCGGACCGTGTGGCCGTGGTGCACCCGGTTGTGGCCGAGCACCCAGGCCTCGTAGACGTGCCACGACGGCAGCATGGCCACGTGACCGACGATGGAGTTGAGCCGGCGGCTCTTGAACAGCGCCTCGTGGGCCGCGTCGTGGCCGATGATGAACAGGGCCGACACCACCAGCGCCGAGACGACCCACAGCGGGATCAGCAGCAGCGGGTTGTCGGTGCTGGTCAGCCCCCACAGCACCAGGCCGTAGAAGACCAGGTCCCGAGCGAAGAAGGCCAGGCCCTTCCAGGTGGGGTTCTCGTAGGCGGACTTCGGGATCACCCGGATGACGGGGAGCAGCGAACCCGCCTTGTCGTCCTGGGTGTCGCCGGCGGACTCGGGCCCTTCGGGAGCGGTCGAGGCCGAGCAGTCGATCACGGTCATGGCACCAGCCTACCGACTGGTCGGTAGGGAGTCGAGCATGCTCCTCGAAAGCAGGCGTGACCAGCACGTTCAGCCGGTCAACAGCATCGTTCCTGTCCCTCCTCGAGGCCCGAACGGGCGATCCCGTGGGACAGGTTCGAGAGAAAGACGTCAGGTGGCGAGCGGGGCGAAGGCCTCGGCCAGCGGCTCGAGGATGGCGGGGTCGTGCGGCACCGGGACGTAGACGATGCCGAGGTCCATGCCGGCCTCGGCGTAGGCGGCCGCCTGCTCGGCCAGCAGGCCGGGGCCCTCGGGGCCGAGGCGCAGGTGGGTCGAGGTGGTGATCTCCGAAGGATCGCGCCCGATGTCCGCGCAGCACTCGAGCAGCACGTCATAGGTGGCGCGCCAGTCGTCGACCGTGGCGCCGGGGTGGTTCCAGTGCTGGGCCCAGCGGGCGACGGCCGGCAGCGTGCGCATCCGGCCGCTGCCACCGATGCAGATCGGCGGGTGCGGCTGCTGCACCGGCTTGGGCTCGCAGTAGGCGTCGGTCAGCAGGAAGTAGCGGCCCGAGAAGTTCGACGTGTGCTCCGAGAGCAGGAGCGTGAGCACCTCGCACGCCTCGTCGAAGCGGTCGAACCGCTCGGTCAGCGTGCCGAGCTCGATGCCGTAGGCGCCGGACTCCTCCTCGTTCCAGCCGGCGCCGATGCCCAGCTCGAGCCGACCGCCCGAGACGATGTCGAGGGTGGCGGCCATGTTGGCCAGCACCGCCGGGTGCCGGTAGTGGATGCCGGTGACCAGCACCCCGAGCCGCAGCCGGGTCGTGGCCTGGGCCAGCGCGGTCAGCGTGACCCATCCCTCGAGGCACGGGCCCGCCGAGTCGTCGGTGAAGATCGGGTAGAAGTGGTCGAACGTCCAGCCGGACTCGAAGACCTCGATGTCGTCGGCCGCCCGCCAGACGGCGAGCATGTCGGCCCACGTGGTGTTCTGCGGTGAGGTCTTGAAGGCGAAGCGCATGGCCGAACGCTAACCCTCGACCCGCCGGCTCGCGATGAAGAGGGCCGCCGCTCCGGCCGCGGCGGCGACCACCGACGCGGCGAGGATGGCGAGCTTGGCGATGTCGCCCTGCTCCCCCGCGCCGAGGCTGAGCTCGGTGATGAACAGCGCCACGGTGAAGCCGATGCCGGCGAGCATTCCGCCACCGATCACGTGGCGCATGGCCAGCCCCTCGGGCAGCACCCCGATGCGCAGCCGGCGGGCCAGCCAGGTGGCCGCGACGATGCCGACGGGCTTGCCCACCACGAGGCCGAGCAGCACGCCCCAGGCCAGCGCGCTGCCGAGCGCGGCGTCGAGCCGGCCACGCGTGAGGAGGATCCCGGTGTTGGCGAGGGCGAAGATCGGTACCACGACGAACGCCGAGACCGGGTGCAGGCGGTGCTCCAGCACCTCGATCACGTTGCGCCCGTCGAGGGGCCGGGCCGGCGTGAGCAGCCCGAGCACGACCCCGGCGATGGTGGCGTGCACCCCGCTCTCGAGCATGGTGAACCAGAACAGGACGCCCACCAGCACATAGGGCCAGATGCGATTGACCCCGAGGCGCTGCATCACGACGATCGCCACGACCAGCACGAGACCCTCGCCCAGCCAGATGGGGCTGAAGTCGCCCGTGTAGACGAAGGCGATCACGAGGATGCCACCGATGTCGTCGACGATGGCGAGGGTCAGCAGGAACAGCCGCAGGCTCGCCGGCACCCGCCGCCCCAGCAGGGCGATGACGCCCATCACGAAGGCGATGTCGGTGGCGATCGGGATGGCCCACCCACGGTGCGCCGACGCCTCCCCCGCGGTCACGGCCAGGAACACGAGCACCGGCATGGCCATGCCTCCGAGCGCGGCCATGAACGGCAGGGCCGCGGCCCGGCGGTCACGCAGCTCGCCCACCGCCAGCTCGCGCTTGATCTCGAGGCCGACCACGAAGAAGAAGATCGTCATGAGCCCGTCGTTGACGAACTCGGCGTAGGTCTCGTGCACGTCGGCGAAGCCCAGGTCGACGTGGATCGGATGCGACCAGAACGCGGTGTACCCGGCAGTGGCCACGTTGGCCCACACCAACCCGACGACGGTGGCGGCCACCAGCACCACCCCACCGGCGGTCTCCTCGTGGACGAACTCGGCCAGCGCACTCCGCACGGTGCGGCTCGGGGTCGGCTCCATGATCCGGGCAACGATACGGGACGCGCATCGATCGGTCCGGCCCTCGTCGCTGTCTGAGGCCGAGCTGGAACATCCGCTTCGCGACGGGCCACCACGGACAGGAACGGTCCAGTCGCCCGCGAACTTCTGTCACTATGCGGGCGTGGACGTCGCCGCGCTGATCGAGGAACACCAGGCTCGCTTCACCCCGGCCGAGCGGCGCACGGCCGCGGTCGTGCTCGACCAGCCCCAGCTCGTGGCCTTCGGCACCGTGGCCGAGCTGGCCCGGGCCGCGTCCACCAGCGGGGCGTCGGTGATCCGCCTCTGCACCAAGCTCGGCTTCGACGGCTTCTCATCGCTGCAGGACAGCGTGCAGCGCGACCTCGGGCGCCAGCTCCGCCCGGCCACCGCCCGCATCCGCATCCCCGAGTCGGGCGACCTGCTGAGCCGGGCGCTGGCCATCGAGCTCGACAACGCCCAGGGCACCATCGAAGGCGTCGACCGCAAGCGCTTCGACCTGGCCGTGCAGGCCCTGGCCGGATCGGCCAACCGGGTCTACACGCTCACCGGCGATGCGTCGCGCGGCATCGGCTTCCAGTTCACGTCCGACCTGTCGACCCTGCGCCCCGGTGTCGTGCAGGTCACCGGCAGCGAGGTGCAGGTCTACCGCACGCTGGCCGAGCTGCGGCCCGGCGACACCCTCGTCACCCTCGACCTCGCCCGCTACGACGCCTGGCTCATGAAGGCCACCGGCGCGGCGTCGGCCCGCCGCGCGACCGTGATCGCCCTCACCGACAGCGCCCTCTCGCCGCTGGCCCGCATCGCCGATGTGCACTTCGTGGTGCGGGCCAAGGGCATCGGCCCCTTCGACAGCTACCTCGGCGCGCTGGCCCTGCTGAGCGCGCTGGTGGCCGGCGTCGCCGATCGGTTGCGGGCCTCGGCCACCGAGTCGCTCGACCGCATCGAGGACGCGTGGTCAGAGGCGGGAGTGTTCATCGACGAGTAGGGCCACGCCGTCGGCGAAGGTCTCGATGTCGGCCTCGGTGGTGTCGAAGCTCGTCATCCACCGGACCTCGGTGATGGACGGGTCCCACTCCCAGAAGAACGACCACGCCTGGAGCGGCGCCAGCGCGGCCGGCGGCAAGGTGACGAAGACGCTGTTGACCTCGGGGGCGCGCTGCACCTCGACCCCGGGGATGGCCCGTGCCCGGTCGGCGAGGCGCTGGGCCATGGCGTTGGCGTGGCGGGCGTTGGTCAACCACAGGTCGTCGGTGAGCAGCGCCTCGAACTGGGCGCTGACGTAGCGCATCTTCGACGGCAGCTGGGCGGCCTGCTTGCGCACGAACTGCGCCTTGCGGCCGAGCTCGGCGTCGAGGAACACGACCGCCTCGCCGTACATCATCCCGTTCTTGGTGCCGCCGAACGTGAGCACGTCGACCCCGGCGTCGACGGTGAACGTCCGCACGTCGCCGCCGAGCGCGACCGCCGCGTTGGCGATGCGGGCTCCGTCGACGTGCACCTTCATGTCGTGACGATGGGCCGCCTCGACGATGGCCGCGATCTCGTCGACCGAGTAGAGCGTGCCCATCTCGGTGGACTGGGTGATCGAGACCACACGCGGCTGCACGTGGTGGATGTCGCCCAGCAGGTGCGTGTGCTCGTCGATGTGCTCGGGCCGCAACTTGCCGTCGACCGTCGGCACCGCGATGAGCTTGCTGCCGGTGAACCGCTCGGGCGCGCCGCACTCGTCGACGTTGATGTGAGCGGTGTCCGGGCAGATCACCGCCTCGTAGGGCGCGAGCAGGCACTGGAGCCCGACGACGTTGGCGCCGGTGCCGCCCCACGTGAACACCACCGGCGCCGGCACTCCGAAGATGTCGTGGATCTGACCGATGGCCCGCTCGGTCCAGATGTCGGCGCCGTAGGCGAGGGCGTGACCCTGGTTGGCCCTCGCGATCGCCTCGAGCACCGCCGGGTGCACCCCCGACGCGTTGTCGCTGGCGAACGAGCAGGCAGGAGCGACCGGCAGGTGGTGCGGAGAGGGGGCCATGACCGTCACCTTACGGGGTGAGGGATCGCGGGCATGGTTGAAACATTCATTTCAATTGACGTCATGTGTAGAATGTTCGTGTCATGACCTTCGCCGACGCTCACCTGTCCGGGCTTCGGGCGCTGCTGGCGTCGATCCCCGCCCCGACGCCCGTCACCCGCGCCGGCCTTTCCGGCCCCCTGCCCGACGGGGTCGTGCCCGTGCTGGTGGTCGACGACGTCGACGCGGCCACGTTGTCCCACCTGTCGGCCCACCTCGAACGCGGTGGTCGGGCCGTGGTGGCCACCTCGGCCCGAGGCGTCCCCTCGTTGGCTCCGCTGACCCGCGCCACCCCGGACGGCTTCGCCATGGGCACCCTGACTGCGCCCGACCCCACCGATCCGCTCGTGCTCGACCCCCACCTGAAGGCCTCCGGCCGGGGACCGCTCGACGGCGCAACGTTCGAGGCCGACGACTTCGTGGCGCTCCCGGTCGGGGCGGGTCTCGCCGTCGCCGTGGTCGACGACCAGCCGGTGGTGGTCGAGCACACCTACGGCACGGGCACGCTGATCGTGATGGGGTCGCAGGGCGCGTTGACCAACCGCTGGCTGGCCGCGGCCGACGACGCATCGGTCGTGCACTGGGCCGTCACGGGTCGGCTCGACCACACTGCCGGGCGCCTCGTACGTGAGCACCACCCCGACGTCCGCTCGGGCCATGCGCCGATCGCCGAGGTCGACAACGCCGGCGACGACGCGCTGCTCGCCCTCCTGCCCGATCGGGCCGAGCCGGTGGGCACGCCCGCCTTCCTGCGGGCCGCGGCCCACGCCGGTCGGCTGCTGTCCGCCCCCGTGCACGACGCGCTGGTCGACCTGGTCGACGAAGGCGCGCCGGCCGGAGCCATCCTCGTCCACGGGATGCCCGTCGGCGACGTCCCCGCCACGCCCTCGGCTCCCACCGACCCGACCACCAAGGACCAGGTCAGCGAGTTCGTGCTGCTCACCGTGGCCCGCCGCCTGGGTCAGCCGGTCGGCTACCAGCCCGAGCACGGTGGCCAGGTCGTGCAGAACCTGCTGCCCACCGCGGCCGACGCCGCCCGTCAGACGTCCACGTCATCGGCCGTCGACCTCGAGTTCCACACCGAGACCGCGTTCCACCGGCACAAGCCGCGCTACTTGCTGCTGCTCTGCCTCAAGGGTGATCCGGAGGCCCGCACCCTGCTGTGCGCCATCGGTCAGGTCGTCGATCGCCTGCCCCTCGGCGTGCGCCAGGTGCTGCGCGAGCCCCGCTTCCGCACCGGCATCGACGAGTCGTTCACCGGCGAGCGGACCGATCGGCTCGGCCACCTGGTGCCGGTGCTGGCCGGCACCGAGGAGGCCCCCACGTTCACGTTCGACGCCGACCTCATGGTGGGCATCGACGACGAGGCCGACCGCGCCCTCGAGGCCCTGCGCCTGGCCATCCGCCAGGAGCACGTCGGCGTGGCCCTCCGCACCGGCGACCTGCTCGTCGTCGACAACAGCGTGAGCGTCCACGGGCGCTCGTCGTTCCAGGCGAGGTTCGACGGCACCGACCGCTGGCTGCAGCGCACGTTCGTCGTGAGCGACCTCGCCGCCAGCGCCACCGAGCGCCGAGGCCGGGTCATCACCACCCGCTTCTCCTGAGATCCCTGCCGGCAGCTACCGGTCGGCAGCCCATCGCGAGATGTCAACGATCGATCATGCAGGACCGTCCCGCGAGTCAGTAGCTTGCCGAGGGTGGACGGCGATCCCGGCCTGCCCCCGTGGGCGGGCCTCACCCGGCGAGGGCTCTTCCTGTGGAGCGGCGCGTTCGCGGTCGCCTACGTGCTGTCGGCGTGGGCGGCCAAGGCACTCGACGTGCCCGGTGCCTACGCGCCGTGGTACCCCCCGGCCGCCGTCATGCTCGCCTTCCTGCTCGTCGCCGGCCCGCGCCTGCTGCCGGTGGCGTTGGGCGTGCGGGTGGCCTCCGACCTGATCCTGTACCCCGAGGTGGTCCGAGCGCAGGGCGTCACCGTCCTCGTGCTGCGCTCGCTCGTGGTCGCGACGGGGTACGCGTGGGCCGCCTGGGTGCTTCGCCGCAACCGGCTCGACCACGCCCGGCTGCGCGAGTTCGGGTGGTTCGCGGTGGTCGGCGTCGTGGCCGCGCCGCTGCTGGTGGCGATCGGGGTCGCCCTGGTCGACGTCGCGTTCCTCGACGTGTCGCGGTCGGCCGCCGTCGACGGGGCCCGCACGTTCTGGGTCGGTGACGCGGTGGCCGTCGCCTCGATCGTCCCGTTCGTGCTGCTCGTCGCGTTCGCGGCCCACAACGGCAAGGCCCGACCGCACCTACCGGTGAGCGTGTCCGAGCGGGTCGAGATCGCGGGCCAGGCCGTGGCGCTGGTGCTGGTGCCGATCGCCCTCTTCGCCATCGAACGCGATGGTGTCATCGCCCCCTTCCTGTTCGTGGCGATCTTCCCCGTCATCTGGGTTGCGCTGCGCCAGGACCTGGTGCTGGCGTCGGCCGGCATCCTCGTCACGAACACCGTCGTGGCCGTCGGCGCCCGCGTGCGGGTCGGCGCCGACACCGACCTCGTGCAGATCCAGACCGTGATGCTGGCCGCCGCGCTGGCCGCGCTCTACGCCGGCGCGATGCGGCGGACGACGGCCATCAACCAGGCCGAGCTCGGCCAGCGGGACGAGCAGATCCGCTCGCTGGTCGCCCACTCGCCAGCCCTGATCGTGCGCTTCGACACCGCCGGCACGCCGCTGACGGTGCCCGATCGCCGACCGGTGGCCGGCGCGATCGACGATGACCGGGTGGTGGCCGCCCTCGCCGCCGACTGGGCGCCGTTCGCCGAGCTGACACCTGGCGTCGTCGTCGATCGCGACTGGGAGCTCGAGTCGGTCGACGGGACCCACGCCCTGCACACGACGGCCGTCGCCGTGGCCGACGTCGACGGGTCACCCGGCAGCGTGCTCACGGTGACGTCCGACGAGACCGAGGTCCGGCGGGCCCGGCAGGAGGCCGAGACCCGGGCGCGCATCGACGGCACCACCGGCCTCCCGAACCGGGTCGCGCTGGTCGAACGGCTCGAGTCGTTGGCGGCCCCGGCGGTCATCGCCGTGATGGTCGACCGGGTCGACACCACCATGGCCGGGCTCAGCTCGATCGAGGACGACCGGGTCATGAGTGAGCTCTCCACCCGTCTGGTCGGCCTGACCGGAGCGCACCATTTCGTCGCCCGCACCGCCGCCCACGGGTTCGCGCTGGTGCCGGACCGGACCGACCAGGCGGCCGACCTGGCCGACGACGCCGTCGCCGCCGTGGCTCGACCCATCGCGTGGCCCGGTCACGCGTCCGGGGAGCTCTACCTCACGGCCAGCGCCGGCATCGCCGTGCCCGGTCGGCTCGACGATGCCGAGACGGCCGCCCGAATGGCCCAGGTCGCCGGCGGTCGCCGGGTCGTGGCCTACGAGCCGGCCATGGCGGTCGAGGCCAGTCGCGTGCGAGAGCTGATCACCGGCATCCGCCAGGCCATCGACCGCCATGAGCTGGTCGTGCACTACCAGCCGATCGTCGACCTGGGCGACGGCTCACTGGTCGGTGCCGAGGCGCTGGTGCGGTGGCAGCGGCCGGGCCACCGTCTCGTCGCCCCGGACGAGTTCATCGGCGCGGCCGAGCACGCCGGGCTGATCACCGACATCGGAGCTGAGGTGCTGCACCGGGTGACGAGCGAGCTCGCCCACGGCCGGCCGTCGACGGCCCCGACCGGCCGCTTCTCGGTCAGCGTCAACGTGTCGGCCACCGAGCTCGAGCAGCCGGGATGGCCCGACCGGGTGCTCGCCGCCGGCCGTGACCTGAGCCGGGCCGGCGTCGACCTCGAGATCGAGCTCACCGAGACCGCCGTCATGGGCGATCCCGAACGGGCGTGCACCGTGCTCGAGAAGGTGCGGGCCGGTGGCGTCCGGGTGGTGCTCGACGACTTCGGCACGGGGTTCTCGACCATCTCGTGGCTGCACCGGTTGCCGGTCGACTCGCTGAAGGTCGACCGCTCCTTCGTGGCCAACCTGCCCGGCGATGCCGACTGCGCGCGCATCGTCGGCGTGACCGTGTCGCTCGCCGCCCAGCTCGGGCTCTCGATCACCGCCGAGGGCATCGAGACCGAGGCCCAGCGGGACGAGCTCCTCGCCCTCGCCTGCCATCGCGGCCAGGGCTACCTGTTCGCCCGGCCCATGCCGCTCGACGACCTGCTGCGACGCCCCGAGCCGTAGCCCGTCCGCGTGGGCGGCCATCGCGTCCCGGACGAAGCTCCTCACCGATCTTCTAGTCGAATCACTGCCAACCGTGGAAATCGACATAAGTCCTGCTCAGAGCGGTGCCCGGGGTGGGGATCGAACCCACACGCCGCCGGAGCGGCCGGGGGGTTTAAGCCACCGCCGACGCCGTCTCGAAGTGTGCCGAATCGTTCAGCATGGTGCCGATTCCCCTGCAAATAAAGGGATCGCAGCCTTCGAGCAGTTCAGATCGTGTCGACCGATCTCTGACGATCTGAACACGTTCGTTAGCAATCCGTTAGCAGCCGGGCTTCGCAAGGTCAGTTGAGGTTGCCGGCGTCTCATGCGGAGTGTGCGCGCGGTTACCTAATCGATTGACGCCAGGAATTGGTGCACGGTGTCTGCCGCCGTGTCCTGATCGAGGTCCCATTCCAGCAGTGCCAGACGGACCAGAGCGATCTTGCCAAGCGTCGTACCATCGCCAGTTCTCGCGTCGCTGGCGAGGTTGGCGGCGAACTCGCCGTCCTCCAGCATGGCAGCGATCGCTTGCAGCACATCTGCCAAGAATCCCGAAGCGTCCGCGTTGGCCATGGCAACCAGCCTTGCCTCGGCGTCGTCCTGCCGTTGCTTGGCGACCTCGAGCAGGTCTCGCTCGACCGCGACCAACTCACGACGGTTCTCGAGCGCTCGGGCAGCTAGGCGCTGGCTCGAGGAAAGGATCAGGCTCTCTAGCAACTCAACAGTGGGCGCCCGGCAGGGGAGGACTCCTGTGAGATCAGCCCAACGATCCAGGTCACCGGAGGTAGGAACAACGACTCCTTGCACCCGATGACCGTTGGCCGCGAGTTGGAACACCAGGCGACCGCCACAGCGAGGCACGAGCGTCACCGATCGCACATTCTCGAAATGCGTGGCCACCCGGTCTACGAGGCGCTCCAGAGCCTGCAGCCAATCGAAGCAGTTGACACCACTCACGACGATGCACACGTCATCGGGTGGCCAGCAGACACCGGACGGTCGCTCTGGAGGGAGTAGGTGAACGGTTGCGTCGATCTGCATCCGACGAGCCGCCTCAACTGAGCGAGTGACCCGCTCAGCCAGGACATCACGGCTTCGGTTGTTGGCAAAATCTGCCGAAACCGCGAGTACGGCGCCAGAGCGGCGTCGGATACGCCGCTCTGCGCTCGACTGTTCTGACCCTCCACTCAACACCCTCCAGGCAAGAACGTCATGAACCTTCTGCAGGCTGTCGCCGATCAGCGTTGCAGCGTCGACTGGAGGGGACTCGATGTAGCTCCAGTAGGCGGGCTGGGCCAGTCGGCTCAGCTTCGGAAGGAGGTCTGCCTGCAGGTGTGACGTGATGCTTGCATCCGCCCGCTCGACTACGCGAGGAAGAGCGTTAGACATCAGCTGACCACAAAGATCGGCAGCGTCGCCGATGTGGAGCTCGCCGGTCGGTGCCTCTCGTATTGGCAAACCATCCGGCGTCCGAGCTGGTTTCGAGGAGGGGATCTGCCGAGCGTCGGAATCGATCCGCTCCATGATCGCTGCAGCATCGGGCGGTAGCGAACCCGACCGCGCCCACTGCTCCGCCCAGCCAGGTATGAGCTCGGCGACTTCCCGGACGAGGCGCTCCTCAGCCCTCAGTCTTTCGCCCAGCCCCGTACGGGTTTGCAGGAAGTTAGTCGCCCAGATCCAAGTCTGGTTCCATTGTATGGACCCTGGGGTAGGCAGGTTGTCGCGAGGAATCTTCTTAGCGGCGAGATCGAAGCCACCAAATCCCACTCGCGAGCCCGAAGCATCGACAGCATCGACGATTACCACTTGGACCTCCGGGAAGAGTCCGAGCAGCAGAGAACACACCTCGACGACGTTGTCGTGAATGTCGCCTTGTTCCTCGAAGACGGCGAGATATTTGGCATGAAGCTCGACGAGCTCATCCCGGTCGGCAAACCACACCTCAATCAACCACGGTACCTCGTGGCGAACACGTGTTAGAAGGCCGTCAACGCCCCCGGCATCTTCACAAAGTTGAGACGCTAAAGCTGGGTCTAGATCTCGTGCTGCACCCAAGAGTGCCGAAATTTCGGCTAGGGGACTTTTCTGGAGCAGGTCGATCGCTGGTCGCAAGGGGGCCGATGGCACGCTGGCCATGCCGTGTGCAGCAACCAAGACCTGCCGGACTTCCTCAATGCTTGTCGGCTTCGGGAGCTTCGCTAGGGAGGTCCGTCCCAGGTCCTCAATCCAGGCCATCCGCGAGTCACTGGTTGTCAACTCAGCCATCCGATCGAGAGATCGATCAATCTCCGGGCGCAAGTGCCTTCTCAATGATGTGTCATCCACCAGCAACCAGCTCATCGCGCTCTCACGTAATGCGGGTGCTACTCCTTCCTGGTCGAGAATGCGTACAGCTCGCTGCGCTCGGTCCACGACATCGGAAACGCCTATTGATCGAAGTGCTTCAGCGAACTCTCCAAGATGGTGAGGGTTGGCGAGGGCGCGCTGTCATGCTGACCCTCAGTTGACTTTCGCTCAAGCTCCCTGCCGCTCGGAGCGCTGCGACCACCGTGACGAGGGATTCATCCGACACTGTTCCTAGGACATCCATGATCGAGTCGCTGAGGAGGGGAGGTGGTATGGCGTGGCATGCTCGCGAAATCGCCTGAGATCGGAGGCGATGAAGGCCACCAATGTGCCCAGCAGCTGGATCTGAGACCATGTGTTCGTCCACCAGCCGAGCCAGCGCCCGCTGTAGATCGAGGTCCTTGATACTGAGCGTGGCCCCAAGGCGACGGACGTCGATGGCCCCGCCGTACTCCGCGGCGACGGACACGATTCGGAGAATGTCCAGTTCCGCATCGCGCCCCTCCTTTCTGCGCTGCTCAACCTGTCCAGCGATCGTGGAGTCCAATCGATCGCCGGTCGTCAGGAAGAACACGTACTCCAAGAGCAAACCGTCGGTGTCGTCGAACGCTTCGTGCCAGCCCAACGGCAGCGAGGATGCGCTGGCGAGCTCATCCCACAGCCCCTCGGCAAGTGATGCATCGAGCCTCGGTCGCACGATGCAGTCAGCTCGAGCGCTCGTCAACGAGCGAGCATCCTCCTCGCGGACCGTTGCGAGCATCCGCGCCCCCTGGGTGCGAAGGACTTGCGAAGCAAGCTCATCCCATTCACCGGAGAAGGGACCGATGTCATCGACAACCAGACCGACCGGCATTTCATCTGAACACCGGAGTGCCCGTAGGTATCGGACGACTCGATGCGGCTGCGAAAGACCAGCCCTTTCAACTCGCAGCCAGCGGATTGAATGGCGCGTCTGGTATGCGGTCAGCCATGCTATGGCGGACTTGCCGATACCCGATGGCCCTGCAACTAGTGCATGCCGGTGCGATTCGAGCGCGGCCCGAACAGCCTCGACCTCGCTCGGCCGGTCATGAACTAGTCCAGCCACGACGTGACCTGGAACAACATCGACACCTCTGTAGAACGAGCGGTCGAATACCGGGTCACGGAAGCTGACCGGGCTGCAGTATCCACCAGAAACAGCCTCATGAATCGCGTCTAGATCAATAGATTCGAGTGCGACCGTGAACTGTTCCTCGAGTTCAGCACCGCTGATGGATGTTGGGCTAAGGCCCGGAGCACCTCGTAGCGATGCGAGATCCCCGAGAAAGTGAGAGACAGACAGGAAAACGAACTCAGCAACCGCCATCTCAACGCCTAGGTGATCGGCGAGCAACCCACATCCAGTACTCAGTGGATTGGCTTCAATGATAAGAAAGGTTCTGGACATGGCAAGTTCGGCATCCTCTGTGCCAATCCGCTCAGCGAGCATCTGCTCCGTGGTTCCGTCGTCGACAGCATTTAGCGTCACGTGCAGCCCAGTGGCGGCGATTCCTTCAACTGGCTGTTCCGCGACGAGCATCAAGAAGACTGATCTGTCAGCGCGACAAGCGCGACCATGCCGGTTCCAAAGGTCTGCCATCCAGGCGACGAACTCGCCGGTTGGAACACTTCCACGGTGAAACCGACACGACCGGATCTGAACCTCGATCGTGGTCTCCCCCGTATTGATGGAGACGTCCTCCTGGCCCTCTGGTGTGATTAGCCAGTTGGCTCCATCGGCGAGCGGCAACATGGCGAGCGCTGTAGTGGTCGAATCCTGGAACCGAAAGCCGCGTCCCGCGTGTGATCCCTTCAGCGCGGAGATGTTGGCGGCCGAGCGATTGGCATCTACCGAGTCGTCACCCACGTGGTGAGGCTAACGAACCCGGCCTCAAGCCACGGGCGCGATTGACGAACAGCGCCCGTCCTGCCCGAGTGATGCACGGGGACGCACAGTCGTCGGTGCGCACGCAGATGGGTTCGACTGGCCGCTACTCGGATCACAGACCGAGGCCGAAGTCGTCGTCGACTGTGGGTGGCGGTGCATTCCTGAGGCGCTCGACGGCAGTGATGAGACGACGTGTTTCGGTTCGGCCGATGCCCCAGTCGTCGAGCGGGTCGGCTGATTCGACGGCGAGTTCCTTGGTGGCGTCTCGGTGCAGGGCGTCGCGAACCAGGTCGGCGGGTGCCCGGTTGTCGCGTTGGGGTGCGTGGGTGAGGTCGAGGTCGGGCTCGAGGGCGCCGACGGTGTAGAGGGTGTTGGTGGTGCGGCCGCGGCTGAGGGCGACGTAGCCGGCTTGGCGGTAGAGGTCGTCGGTACCGAGGACGAGGCTGTGGTCGACGGTGGCGCCTTGGGCTTTGTGGATGGTGGTGGCGTAGCCGTGGGCGATGTGGCCGGCGTCGAGGTACTCGGCCGGCAACATCCTGAGTCCGGCTGCCGTCCGGATGCGGATAGTTCGGTGGTCGGTGTCGACGGCTTCGATGGTGGAGCGGTCTCCGTTGCGGACGTCGAGGCGGTAGTCGTTGTAGAGGCAGATGATCTCGTCGCCGGCCTGGTAGCGGCGTTCGTCGATCTCCAACGCCGGTCCGTGGACGATGCGGGCGGTCTCGAGGTGTTGGCGGGCTCGACCGTTGAGGTCGTCGACGTCGCTGCGGCGGACGGCCAACATGACGACCTGGTCACCGTCCTGGCGGGAGACCCACCAGTCATCAACCATCGCCTGGCGCACGCCGATCGCGTTCGGGCCGGTGACCAGCCGCCCGTGGGCCTCGAACGAGTCGAGCGCGAGGTCGACATCGCCGCTTCGGAGCTCGGCCAGCGCCTCACGTTCCCACGGCTCCTGTTGTCGCCGGTTCTCGGCGAGGGTGATGGGGTCGAGGAGTCGGGTCAGGGCGTTGAGCATGCCGCCGGCTTCGATCTCGGGGAGCTGGTGGGCGTCACCGACGAGCACGACCTTCGCGCCGCGCATCTCGGCCGCGTCGAGGATCGGCGCGAGCTGTCGGGTCCCAGCCATCCCGGCCTCGTCGATCACGACGACCGTGTTGGGACCGAGCTGGACGCGACCGCGTTCGAGGTCGTTGGTGAGCTTCGTGATGGTGCAGCTGGAGATGCCCGCTGTGGTCTCGAGCTCCCGGGCGGCCTTGGCGGCGAGCGCGGTTCCGATGACCTGGTAGCCGTCGGACTCCCATGCTTGGCGGGCAGCCGACAGGGCGTAGGTCTTGCCGGTCCCGGCGGCGGCCGCTACCACCACGACACCGGATCCCCCTCGGCAGAGCTGGTCGACCATGGCGACCTGCTCATCGGCCATGAGCGGCCGCTCGACGATCGCCGAGTCGAGGAGGTGGGTGGCGACGATGCCGCTCTGGTCGTCCTGGCGGGCGACCGCGGTGTCGATAAGTCGTTGCTCGAGTCGTAGGAGCTCGGTGGTCGAGTAGCGGGTGAGGTGCATGAAGTCGCGCCCCTCGCCGAGGGCGACGACGTCGACCCGGTCGAGGAACACGTCGGTGATCTGCTCGATGAGCGCGACGGGGGCACCGGCGGGGAGTCCGGAGGCGACGGCTTGGAGCGTGTGGCGCCGGTCGAAGGTGCTGTCCTTCTCGGTCAGCCCCTGGGGGCCTGCGAGGTGGTTGAGCAGGTTGGTGATCTGGAAGTCCTCGACTCCGACACGAGGCCGGGCTCCGATCAGGTCGGCGATACTGGCCGGGTCGAACCCGACCTCGACGGCCTTGGCTGCCCAGGCATCAGCGATCGATCCGATCGGCGTGACCTTGTCAGGTCGGGTCTGCAGCGTGGCGATCTGAGCGGCACGGGCGGACCGGAAGCCGGTCTGGTCGAGGTGCTCGACGATCTGTTGCCGGCGTTCGGAGAACGCCCAGACCACTTCCCGGTCGATCCCCACCACATCCGCTGCGCCCTTCACGACGGGTTGCCATTCGACGCCAAGACGCACGGTGAGCTCGTGTCGAAGCTGGGCCTGGTAGAGGTACCCGGCCGTCTTCGCATGGTGGAACAGCAGACGCCCGTCGAGGGTCCGCCACCGCCCGTCAGCGGAGCGGACCATGTTCGCCACGAGGACATGGGTGTGGAGATGGGGGTCCCCGGTCCGGCTCGTCCGGTGCCGGAACATCGCCGCGACGAACCCGTCGACCGGTTCCATCTGCAGCCCACCCCGTCCCGTTCGGGTGCCGGCCGCGTTCGCTTCGAGGTACCGGAACGCCTCGGCGACGGCCAGGTCGTGGGCTTGGCGGACCTCCCGAGAGATCTCTGGATCGCCGAAGGCGAACATCATCGAGACCGATTTCGGAGCGCGCCAGCACAGGTCGAACCCGCCGACGGAGCGGTTCGCGAACCGGCCGAGCTGCTCACCGGTGCGCGGATCGAGTCCGCTCCACACCGACTTCAGATCCTCCGGAGCGACCTCACCGGCAAGACCGAGTTCGATGCCGGCAGTGTCGCCGGCCCACCAGCCGGGTGCTTCGCCGACACCGCGGTAGTACTCGTCGACGCCTTCGGCGACGGCCGCTACGTAGTAGCCCTCGCCGCCGCCGGCGATCGGGTTGATGCCCAACCGCTCAGCCCTCAACCCTGGTCGGCTGCCGGGCCGTGGCCGGTCGAGCAGTGCCCGGTCGGGACCTGGTGCGGGTGTCCTGCCCGTCCGGGGCCGGGTAGTTCGTGGCCGGTCGGGTCGGACGGGGGCGGGCACCGTGGTGCAAGTTTGTGGCTTTGGGCATGAGAGTGGTGGACAGGGACGAGAGGGATGCGACGGAGAGGGTGATGCGGGGGACGGGGGGACCGGGCACGGGATCAGAAGAGCTGGGTGTCGGATGGAGGCACGGGCGGATCGGGTGGTGCGAACGGGGAGGTTCGTGGCGGCGGGGGAGGGGGCGGCACGTCGCTCGAGGTCGGGTCGGCGGGGAGGCGCAGGCCGGCCAGGCGGAGGTCGACGATGTAGTGCACGCCGACGAACCGGCCGGAGAACCCGTGCCGGCCCTCAGCTCGCGTGACCAGCCCAGACGCGGTGAGCTGACGCAGCCCGCGGCTCACCGCGTCCCTGGACCGGCCGAGCGCCTCGGCCAGGGTTCGCACGCTCTGCTCTGCGACCGCCTGCCCGTCGACGATCGCCGATCGGAGGGCGAGCTCCTCGAGCACCACCCAGGCAGTCGGCTCCAGCGAACGCCGCCAGCCGATCGCCTGATGGGTGATGATCAGCGCAGTGCGCTGTGCTGATGGCGCGGTCACTGATCGCCGGTCCACGAGGCTTCACCGGCGATCAGTCGACGGAGCTTCTCTCGTGGTGCTCGCAGGCTGTGGCCGACCCGGATCACGGGCAGGCCCTGACCGGTGAGCTCGAACCGCTTCGCCTCGGCGTAGGCCGTGGTGCGGGAGATGCGCAGCAGCTCCGCAGCCTCGGTGATCGTGAGGAGCTCGGGAACGTCGTCGAGTGCCATCGGGGCCTCCAGGGTCACGACGGCACGCGAATCGCACCGTCACCTGTCTAACCCACCCCACCGACCCCCCTACGTCGCGCGATTTCTCAAATTGGGCGACGAGATCCTCGAGTGGGGTGCCCGGAGCCAGGTCCCGCGGAGCGCCTCGGGAGCGGCTACTCGTCGCCGTCGAGACGGCCGGCGTTGCGGGCCCAGGTCACGATGTCGGCACGCGACCAGATGCGCCCGGCCGCGAGCTCGGCGACAGGTGCGGGGAAGTCGGGGTCCCGGCGCGCGAGCTGGTCGACGCGTTGGGTGGTCAGGCCGAGCATGGCTGCCACCTCGGCAACGCCAACCAGGTCGAGGGTCACGCCCTGAAATCTAGGTGCTTGGCGTTCACCAAACCGATTGCTAGTTTGGCGATCACCAAATCACGTCTACGAAGTGGCCCCGGCGGTGCGCCAACACCCCGGGGCCTGGCCAACACCTACAAGGAGGTGTCGACATGCCCGACCGTAGTTTCGGCGACCCCACCGACGACAACGACGCCGAGTGGATCCGCCGTCGCAACGACCTGGTCGCTGAACTGAGAGAAGCGCCACGACAATCGCGAGCTCTCCGTCGATTCACCGATGCCCTGCACGGCATCGCCGATCCGGCCGAGGTGTGCCAGGTGTTCACCTGGCTCGAGCAACACGGGGAGTCGACTTGCCTCTGACGACCTGAAGGGCGACCTGATCGACGACCTGGGGGACGACCTGGTCACTTATGAGACCATCCCAGAACGAATCCTCTCTGGGTCAAGAGGCAGTTTCAGAGGGTGTCGGGGCGCGTTTCTTCGGGCCGACGGCGGGTCGGTGTCGTAGCGTTGGTTCGGGTCCGGGAGTGACCTTGCCGAAGAGCCGGTTGCAGGGATGAGAGACCGGCCGCGCTGGCTTGAGTCGCTTCCCGTTGTCCTCCCGGGCCCGCTCAGCCGCGCGGCGCGGCGGGCGTCGGCGAGGAGCTGTCGGTAGACGGCGTTGCTGATGTGGCGCTTCAACGAGCGGAGCGCTTCACGCTTGGTCTTGCCTTCGGCGACGCGCCGCTCGAAGTAGCGCGCGGCCGTCGGATCGTCGGTTGGCGGATCTGGCAGATCGCGGCCATGTGGAGGGCGTGGTTGAGCTTGACGGTTCCCGCGCCGGGACAGCCCGGTGGACGATCCGCCCGGCGGAGGAGAACTCGACCGGGGCGGTCCCGTTGTAGGCCGCGTAGCGGTCGCGGTTGGCGAACCGGCCGATGTCGCCGGTGTAGCCGATGAGGATGGCGGCGATGATCGGGCCGACCCCGTAGATGTCGGTGACGGTCGTGCCCGACGCGGCGACCGCGGTGCGGATCCGTCTTGTGTGACGCCTTCAGCTGGTCGTCGAGGCGGCGGATGTCGTCGAGCAACTCGACGGCCAGGTCGTAGCGGATCTGCTCGATCGGGCGTCGTCGGGGCGACCTCGGCGAGGAACCGGTCGACGTCGGATGCGTTGATTTCCTTGGCGATCCCGCCCGGGGCGAGCTCGACCAACAGCGCGTGCAGGCGACACACCAGCCGGGTTCGGTGCCGGCCCAGGTCGGGTTGCGCTTCGCCAGCAGCCGCAGCACGTCGGCGTGACCGACCGGGCGACCCGACGCAGACCGTCGTGGCGCAGCGCGGTGATCGCGACCGACAGGGCGTCGTTGGGGTCGTTCTTGTTCGACCGGCCCGTGGCCAACACCCGGGTCCGGGCCGCCAACGTGGCGGGCACATCGACGCACGGTCTCGCCGGCGGCGACGAGCTGTTGGGCCAACAGGTAGCCGAGCCCGTCGGCGGCCTCGATGGCCCAGGTCCGTCGCGGGAACGGCTCCGCCCAGCCCAACAGCTGGGTCGACCTGGGTTCGAGTGGCTCGCACCTTCTTGCGGTCCGAGTTCGTCCTCGCTGTCCGTTGATCGCGACCGCGGTGTGGGTCGCCTTGTGCGGGTCGACTCCGATCATCACCTGCATGAGCTACCTCCGAAGGTCTCGACGAGTGGGGAGCCGCAGGGGGCACTCCTGCTTCCGATCGGTTCGGGCCTCGCTCCTCTCTTGAGCCACCCCACGGCGAGACCCCGACCCGGACGCTCTTCGTTCGAAAGCCAGACCACCGAACGCAGCCGGCAGGCCCTTCGCGAGCAACCCGGACCGAGACCCCTGAACGCTACGAAACAGCCGCAGCGCCTACCCGAATTCTCAAGCAGGCCCCTATGCCACGGTCGCTTGTTTCACGAGGCGAAGTCGATCGTGAGGCCGCTGTCGGGAGGGTAGAGCGCAAGCGCCTCGGCCAGATCCGAACCAGCGGTCTTCATCTGCTCGGTCCCAGTTGTGAACTCCGAGGCGCTTTTCGTTTCGAGCCCATGGTTCCGGAGAGTGAGAGCCGCCACGATCTCATCGAGCGCCGGCCTCAGCTTGGAATCTCCGTCCGCGAAGCGCGGAGGGACGTCGAGGGCGGCGAGGTCGTCTCGGAGGCTTTGTACGGCGGCGATCATGTTGGTGGAGGCTTCGCGGCAGGCAGTCGGGCTCCCAGTGCTCACGTCGCAGGAGGCCATGGCGTCGGCGAGGCTGTTCATCTTTGACACGTCGGTCCGCCAGACCGAGGTGTATTTCGCCTCGGCGCTGGGTGGTTGGGCGGTGGGTGGTTCTCCGTGGCCGACCTGCACACAGGAGCAGCAAAGGACCGCCGCGAGAGTTGCAGGCAGGAGGTAGGTCGTCAGCAAGTTCGTTCGGCGCACGCACAAGTATCGGCAGGTTGGTGCCCGACTGGAGCAGTCTCACACCCGCAAATCGTCATCCTTCAGGACGCCGGCTCCCCGGCAGGCGTCCCATAGCGCCGGGACCGGGACGCTGCCCTCTACGGCCCGCCTCTGCAGTGGCCTAGTCGCTCACGAACAGCGAGCCTCCCGAACGGGCAGCGCTGCCCGGCGACTAGTTGCGGACGCACGGCCCGACCGTCAACGTGCCGGCGTCGGCATCGAGTTGAGCAGTCGGCCCGATCGTCAACCCGAACTGATCGCTGCGCCCCTCCGAGCGTTCGTCGCCGTGGCCGGCCCGGATCCCGCCGAGGAGAGGCACGCCGAGCATCCCGAGCCGATCTTGCAACACATCCACCACATCCCACCCCCGGTCGACGTAGCCATCGAACCCGCTGAACAGACCGAGGACCACTCCGGCCACATGATCGAGGGCGCCCGAGGCGATGATCTGGGTCACCTGCCGGTCGACCAGCCCCAGCCCGATTCCACGAGGCGCCTCCAGGAAGAGGATGGCGCCGTCCAACGGTTCGAGGCGCACCCCGACATACCCGGCCACCGCCGTCAGGTTGCCGCCGATCAGCGGGCCGGTGGCCCGACCCGGCACGTCGGCCCGGCCGAGTTCGCGTTCGGATCGCTACGGATGGTCAACGGCTGGGTCGTCATCGGCAGCTGCTTCACCGAAGCGGCGGCCTCCGCTCCCACGAGGCAACCGTGGATGGACGCCAACCGGCAGTGCTTCCACAGGGCGAGGTGGAGGAAGGTGATGTCGCTGAACCCGACCAGCGGCTTCGGGTCGGCACGTACCGCATCGAAATCGATGTCGTCGGCGATCCGGTACGCGCCCGCACCTCCGCGAGTTGTCACGATGGCGCGGACTTCTGGGTCTCGGAAAGCATCATTGACATCGCCAGCTCGAGCGGTGTCGACACCGGCCATGTAGCCGTGCTGATCCAGCGCATGATCAGCGACCTCGGCTACTAGACCCCAACCCTCGAGGGTGCTCACCGACCCTGCGAGCCCTTCCCGGTCCGGGAAACTCGCTGGCGAGACCAAGCGGACGTGATCGCCGGGCCGCACGACAGGCGAGAACACAACGGCGTCTCCCTTCGGGTGCGGCACCTCGTGATCTTGCCAGCCGCCGCTTCGCGAGACCGCCGACCCGTGCGGAACGGACCAATCGAGCTGTCAACACCGACCATCCCAGATCGCCGGTTGTGAGGACGGTATGTCGGTGTGCCCCGGACCGACCCCATCCAGGCGGGCGAGTTAGCGCGACTGTTCGGCGGACGTTCGGTCGTGTCGACTCGACCACCACAGACTGATGCCCGTCAGGGTGGCCAAGCCGAGAAACAGGAGCACGAGCAGCTCGCGGTTCCGGTTCGAGGACTCGCACGGGCCACCGTCGTGTCGGTCGAAGAAGGGTTCCGCACCATGTCTCGCCGAAAGTGACGGAACGCGGGTTACGTAGATCGCCGCCGCAACGAACGCGACCAGCAGCACCCACCGGATGGCTCGCACGGCACCAGTCTCGCGCTTCACCTGACCGAGCGTCCCAGATCGCCGGCTCGGCACGCAGGCCCGGAGGCGTGTAACCGGCAGAGGTACTCGCGTCGATGGTGAGGCCGCGCTCTGGAGAACTGAGCGAAATACGCCGGGCGGCGTGATCTCAGATCCATTGGGACCTCCGCACCGACTCCGGCGGACTGATGTCCCGAGCGCAGCCTAGAGATGGGGGCGGCTCATCCTGGCGGTGGCGCCGTAGGGGCTGCCGGGCTGGTCATCGGGGGACCGATGATCTCGGCGTCAAAGGACCCGATGGCGGCGACCAGGCGGGGCACGTCGGGTGGTGCCGGGGTCGGGAGGTTCGCGGTCGGAGGCGATGTCGGAGGCATCGACGTGGAACTGCTCGAACCCGCCTGGCGTGACCAGTTCCAGAAAGTGGGCGCCTTTGCTCGTGACGAGCAACGTGTGCGGCTCGTCTCGTGGCAGGAACACGCAATCGCCTGGGCCGGCGTTCAGCTGGGCGTCACCCCGTTGTACGAGTAACTCGCCGTCGAGCACATAGAGGGCGGAGTCCTCACGGTGATGGACGTGCAGCGGGGGCGAGAACCCGGCGGGCGCCCACTGCTCCATCAGGCCGAACGCCCCGCCGGTTTCGGCCGACAACCCTCGACGAGCCGGTTCAACGTGCCGACGAACCAACGAAGTCGACCATTCACGCTCACTTCGGGACCGAGTCGTGTCACGGCGCAGGTACGCTCCCCTATGTTTGTAGTGACACTACAATCATAGTGCGCAACTGGCATTGGGTGCTCCTGATGATGACGTCGACCGGATCGGTTCCCGCGTCGGGCGGAGGCGGCCCGGGCGACCCGGCGGCGGGTGGTGGCCGCGGCCGCCGCGGTCGTTCGTGGCCACAGCGGGCCACGGCGGCCACCTCGATCGTTGCGATCGCGGAAGCCGCAGATGTCGCCGAGCAGACCGTCTACGCCGCGTTCGGCAACAAGCGCACCCTGCTCGCTGAGGCGGTCGACCAGGCCATCGCTGGCGACGACGAGCCCATTGCCGTCAACGACCGGGACTGGATGCAGCCCGTCTGGAACGCACCCGACCCTGCCAGCCGACGCCGCGCGCTACGCCGCCGCGGTCGTCTCCATACACGAACGAGCGGCCCGCATCTTTCGCGTACTCGAGTGGCGGCCGCCGGAACCCCCGAGCTTGACGACCTGTGGCGCGGACCCTGCGCCCGCCGGCGCCAAGGCGCAGCAGCGGTCATCGCGCCCACTCGCCGACCACGGAGACCTCCGTCGAGACCTCACCATCGACGAGGCCACCGACGTCGTGTGGGCCATGAACGGACCCGAGATCTACCTCAACCTGGTGGAGCGCCAGCACTGGTCGCCCGACCGCTACACGGCCGTGGCTCGGCGACGCCCTCGTCAGGTTGTTGCTCCGTCCAGCCTGAGAGGCCCATTCCAGGGGCCGTTCTGGGACGGCGTGTACTTGCTCATGCCCCCGACCTGATGGAGGCGGCGGAGAAGTGCCGAAGATAGCGCCGACTCCGACCTCGGCGAGTGCCCCCGAACATGCGCCCGAAGGACGAGTTGGCGCCATCCCCGAACGCCGGGTCTGTGCATCTGCTGCACAGGGCTGCGCACCCTTGGCGGCCAATGACGCCTGCCGAGATGCTCGCCGACGACCCGCCGGATGATGGGCCGAAACGCCGCAGGCCCCACTGCCAAAGTGGGGCCTGACCTGCGTGTTCCTTGTTGGTGGCGGGGGGTAACACGGAACACGTGACCCTCACCAGGAAGGCGCCGCGAACCTGCAGGTCGGGGCCGATCTCGCGCCTGCACATGCTGATGCACAGGGTGATGCACAGCCCCGAGAGCCAGTGCTGCGAATCGAGTGTCCGAGATTGCCCATCTCTGGAGTCTGCAGCACCGAGGTGACCGTACGCGCTAGGGCTCACGCGAGGCCGGCAGACGGCAGGCCGGACCCATCGAGGAGCCCAGCTCGGACTCTTGCCAAGGTCGACTTGCCACTACCCGACGGACCCAGCACCACCACGAACTCGCCCTGGTCAACCTCGAGGTCGATGCCTCGCAGGGCGTACACCTCGCTGTCGCCGACCTGGTAGCGACGCGAGACGCCCTCCAGCTTCACCATGGTCGGTACACCCGGCCGATGGCCGGGGTGCGGTTTGGTTGGCGACGCCAGACCGCCACCGGGGTCCGCGTCAACTCCGACACTTCCTAGTGATCGACCCGAAGATGTGGCGATGGGGGCCGCCCCCGGCAGAGTCGGATCCATCACGGGATGTCGGCAGCGGTGTCGACGCGGTCTTTGGGCTCTGGCGCTCCCTCGCGGGGAGTCCACGCTTGGGAGGAGGGCCACCAGCCAGGGAGGGGTCGGCATGGGCACCGAGTCGACCAAGCCGCCGAAGCTGCAACGCCGGCGTGGTTCACAGCACGGGTTCTGGCGCGGCCACCGGGTGGCTCTACCGGCTCGCCGGCGGCCGCGTCCTGTGGACCCGCGCGAGCAAGCGGGGCTGGGGTGCGATGCACCTCACGACCGTCGGCCGGAAGTCCGGCCAGGCCTTCCGCGGCGTCATCGTCGGCTACATCGTGGACGGCGACCGTTCCCCGGTGGTTTGTCGGTGCGTGGACCGCGTGCCAACCGAGGTCGCTGACGCACCGGGGTGCTCCCTGGACGAACCCTTCCTCGAGATCCGGGCCCTACCAGCAGGATCGGCGGTCTTCCAGCGTGAGCTGCGAGGTGGCGGGACTCCGTTGCGCTGCACTCGGCAGGCGCGAACAACGACACCGAGGCCGTGATCGGGTGCATCGGTCAACTCGATCGAGCCCCCCGATCCGGGAGACGAGGGCCGAGGCGATCGCGAGCCCGAGACCTGTACCCGGTGTCGAGGTGTCGCCTCGCCAGAATCGACGGAGCGCGGCGTCCTTGTCGTGATCCGACAGGCCCGGGCCGTGGTCGGCGACGATCAGCTGGTGTTCGCCGACGCCGGCGGTGACTGTGACGGTGATGGCACTGCCGGACGGCGCGACCGTGAGGGCGTTGTCGAGCACGTTGTCGAGGATCTGTTCGATGGCACCGGGTACCGAGCTGACCGGAGCACCGGGCGCTCGGCACCCTGCAGCGACAAGGCGACCTGGTGAGTGTCGGCGACGGCTTCCCACGTATCGATGCGGTCGGCGGTGAGGCGGGCGAGGTCGTGGGGCTCCGGCGACCCCTGGCGGTCGGCTCTGGCCAGCTGCAGCAGATCGGTCACGAGCGACGACAGGCGGGCGATCTCGTCGATTGCCGCTTCCAGCTCTGCGGCATCAGCTCCGGGGAGGTGGGTCTGGAGGTTCTCGAGGCGCAAGCGCAGCCCGGTCAGTGGCGTACGGAGCTGGTGTGACGCGTCGGCCACGAAGGCGCGTTGCTCCTCCAGCAGCGCGGCGAGTCGTTCGGCCATGGTCGACATCGTTCGTGCGAGTTGCTGCAGCTCGGGCGGCCCGTCGTCGACGAGCTCACCGACGCTGAGATCACCCTGAGAGAAGCGCAGCGCAGTCTCGTTGAGACGACGTACCGGGCGCGTGACCGAACGCGCGACCAACCATCCGACGAGGCCCATCGCCGACAGCACGACGATGCCACCAGGGCGAGGCCGAACCAGAAGCGGTGGACTTGACTGTCGACGTGAGCGGTGTCGAGCGTGAGGCGCACCGCACCGTGCACGATGCTGCCCGAGGCGATCGGGATCGCAACGTAGAGCAACTTCGTCCCGAGTGTGTCGGACGTCCGACGACCCACGGACCGCTCGCCGGTGAGGGCCGTCTTGAACTCAGGGCGCGTCGAGACGTCGCGTTGGCTGTTCTGCTCGGTGTCGACGAGAGAGATCCCGTTCGTGTCGACGATGACCACGCGGCGCGGTGCGCTCGGCGTAGATCGCGGCCGGTTGTGGATCCAGCGGCCGTCCGGCCTCCAGGTCGTCCTCGTAGATCGTGGCGATGACCGCTGCGTCGCGCTCGACGTCGGCGGTGAGTCGTTCGAGCTCGCGGCTGCGCATAGAAGACGGCCAGCGGCACCCCGAGGAGGAGCAGGACCACGATCGTGATCGCGAGGTAGCTCGCGAGCAGCCGACGGGTCATGGCTCGTCCGACGAGAGATCGACGAGCCGGTAGCCGACCGAGCGGACCGTCTCGATCAGTTCGGGCCGCAACTTCTTGCGGAGCGACGCGACGTGCACGTCGAGCGTCTTGGTCGAGCCCCACCAGTTCTCGTCCCACACGTCGTGGATCAGCTGATCACGGCCGCGGACGGCGCCGGCGTCGGCGGCGAGGAACACGAGCAGGTCGTACTCCTTGGGCGTGAGCGCGATCGTTGCACCCTCGAACACCACGGCCCTGGTCCGGCGATCGATGTGCAGCGAGCCGACCGTGATCTCGGCCGCTGCAGTCGTGGGCTCCGCGCCGGACGTGCGCCGGAGCACTGCTCGGATGCGCGCGACGAGCTCCCTGAACCCGAAGGGTTTGACGACGTAGTCGTCGGCGCCGAGCTCGAGCAGCACCACGCGGTCGATCTCCTCGCCGTGGGCCGTGACCACGATGATCGGCACGGCACTGCGATCCCTGAGGCGCTGGCACACGACGTTGCCCCCGAGGTCGGGCAACCCGAGGTCGAGCAACACGAGATCGACCGGGCCGGCGGCCAGGGCGGCGGCACCGTGTGGCCGCGATCTCGACTTCGAAGCCCTCTCGCCGCAACCCTTCGCTGAGGGGCCGGAGATGGACGGGTCGTCCTCGACGACGAGAATCTTCATGGACGTGCAGCCTCGCGCCGTTCTGCGGCCGTCCGACACCACCTTTACCGAACGTTTGCCTTCAGCTGGCCGGCCCCTCGTACGGCCGTCGCGTACCGTCAAGCCCATGACAACACCACAGCAGTCCGGATGGTTTGCGGGCCGTACCCGCCTCATCACCATCGCCTCCATCGTCGCCATCGGCGTCGCCGGAGCCACGGCCATCGGTGCGAACATCGGCATCCTCAACGCAGCGTCGAACAACGAGGTCGGCAATCTGTCGGCCGCCGGCGACCTGACCCCGTCCACCCAGGTCGTCGACGTCTACCTCGACGGTCAGGGCAGACCTTCTCCCTCCGCCTCGGCCACCCCCTCCGGGTCCCAGCGCTTCACCGTCGACTCGGCCGGCACCGTCGACGTCTCCGCCGACGGCGGCACGCCACGCGTCGATCTACGTGACGCCCGCCAGCGGTTGGACCGCGACCCCGGCGACATCGACCGGCACCGTCGTGGCCGTCACGTTCACGGATGGCACGAGGACCCTCGAGTTCACCGCCACCGTCGGCCCTGACGGCACCGTGACCGGCGACGTCACCGAAACCACCGCCGCCGCACCCACCACCCAACGCAGCAGCAACCACGAGTCCGACGACCACGACTACGAAGGTGGCGAGTCCGATGACTGAGCACCCAACGACCAACATCTCCCCGACCCCGGCCGACGATGCCAGCGCGGAGGCCGACAGGCCCGAGTCGCGGACCTCGGCCGCGGACGGGGCACCAAACGCCGACACCCCGCACAAGGAGCCGGCATCGCGGCGGCGGGGATAGGAACCGCGACGATGCTCGGCCTCGTCGGGCTGATGGGCTACGCCGCCCACCCGACCTCAGCCACGGCCCCCGCCCCGGCACCGGTCGCCCAGCCGCAGATCGTCGTAGTCGTGCACCGGCGCCGGCGCTCCCGACCCGGTCGCCACCAACGTCGGGCCCTCCACCAGCGTCGCGCCCTCTGCCCAGGCAGCAACCACGGTCACCGCACGTCCAACGGTCAAGCCGGCCTCCCGCCAGGCCCAAGCACCAGCAGCGTCGACCAGTGGCAGCAAGTGAACACCGCGGCACGGCGATGGCCTGCCGGCTCCACATCATCGTCAACCAACCCGATGGTGGAGCACCGGTCGATCGAGCCGTCGTGGGGCTCCATCGGCTCGAGGACCTGCCCTCTGGAGCCGATTCCTCCCCGGCAGCGACCTCACCCGGATCAACGATGGCGCAGGGACGCCCGTCGCCGTCGACTCGGACACCATCACGCTCGTCGAGACCATGAAGGAGGCTGGGACCTGACCCAGGGCCGCTCGACCCCACGGTGCTGCCGATCCTGGTGGCCAACGGCTACGCCGCCAGCAAGATCGACGCCACCTGGTCCACGGTGCTGCCCGTGGGACCGCACCGCATCGGGGCCGTGGACCAGATCATCGTGGAGCCCCACCGATCGACCGTCACGGTCCCGACGGGGTCGCCCTTGATCCGGGCGGTATCGGCAAGGGCCTTGCCGCCGACCTGGCGGTCGCGCTCCTCGACGGCGGGGCGGCCGGAGCCCTGGGTCGCATCGGCGGCGACCTCGCGGCCGCGGGCACCGCACCGGAACCCGAAGGGTGGCGCATCGACATCGAGCGCGCCGACCCGGGTGAGACTCCGCTGTGCCGGGCGACGATCGACCACGGGGGCGTCGCGACGTCGAGCACCCGCTCCCGCAGATGGGACCACGAAGGACGGCCCCGGCACCACGCCATCGATCCGGCCACCGGGGCGCAGTCCGATACGGACCTCTCTACGGTGACCGTGTTCGCGACGAGCGGGTGGCGAGCCGAGGCGTTCGCCACCGGTGCCCTGCTCGCCGGAAGCGGGTCGGTCATCGACTACCTCGACAGCCACGACCTCAGCGGACTTGCGATCACCGACGACGGCGACGTCCTCCGCACCGAAGACCTCGCTGACCTCGAGCTCACGCTGGCAGGTGCGCGATGAGCGGCGCCACCTGGTGGTACGTCACCCGAGCCTCGGGCATCGTCGCGTGGCTCCTGCTCACCGCCTCGGTCCTCTGGGGCATCGTCTTGTCGACCAAGGCGTTCCCCGAGCACCGCCGCCCGGCCTGGCTCCTCGATCTGCACCGCTGGCTCGGTGGCCTCACCGTGGGCTTCGTCGCCATCCACCTCATCGCCCTGGTCGCGGACAGCTACACCACCTTCACCCTCGTCGATCTCGCCATTCCGTATGCCTCGGACTGGAAGCCCGGCGCCGTTGCCCTCGGGGTCATCGCCGCCTGGTCCCTGGTCGTCGTCGAAGCCACGTCGCTGGCCATGCGACGCCTCCCCCGCAGGGTCTGGCATGCCATCCACCTCGTCAGCTACCTCACCTTCTGGCTCACGACCATGCACGCGGCCTTCGCCGGCACCGACCGCTCCCAGATCCTCTACCAGGCAACCGCAGCGATCTCGATCGCCGTCGTCGCCTGGGCGGTGATCTACCGGCTCACCCACCAGAAGCCCGCACGGCGGTCACGGCCGGCGCCCACGTCCTCCGTGACCCGATGACGTTCCGCCGGACCTTGACCGCCGGCGTCTACAACTCCACCAGCACCATGGCGCTGACCGGGGCCGTGACCTTGGACGCCAAGGGCGACCCGAACGCCGTCTTCATCTTTCAGATCGCCTCCACCCTGACCACCGGCTCGGCCAGCCACGTCAACCTGATCAACGGCGCCCAGCCGTGCAACGTCTTCTGGAAGCTCGACGCCGCCACGCTGGGCACGAACTCAACGTTCGTCGGGACAATCCTGGCGCTGACCTCGATCTCGGTGCAGACGGGTACCACGGTCGAAGGTCACGCCCTGGCCCGCAACGGCCAAGTGTCACTCGACACCAACACCTTCACCACCCCGGCAAGCACTACCGCCACCACCACGACCACGACGGCCCTTCCGACCACCACATCGGTGCCCGCACCGGCGAAGCCAGTGACCAAGCAGCCGAGCTTCACCGGCTGAACCTCGCCCCCCGAGATCTGGCATCCCGTCACGACGACTGGATCGAGGCGATGGAGAAGTGCTGAGGTAGCGCATCCTCCGGCACGTTGGGTGTCCCAGATCGCGCGGCCCCGAAGGACGCTCCGCCGGCGTCCCTGATCGCCGGCTCCGAGACACTCGCGGCGACGTGGCCTCCGCCCATGGGGGAAGTCACGCCGGTTACGCACACACTCCACCGATCAGTTTGGTGATCTGCTTTCGAAGGTGTAGATCGTCGTAGCCGGCTCCGATGACGGTGGGTGTGCCATGGTGACCTGATCGTGCGCACGCGGTGTCTGGACCCGCTCGCCCGTTGCTAGACGTCACGAGGTGGAACGGTGGACGAAGATCACGTCGATGAAGCTGGCGGATGGGATCTCGATGCCGCTGTCGCTCAGATCCTCGAAGCGACGGGGTTGCCAGACGACGTCACCTCGATCATCACCGAGTGCCTTGATGGGGTTGAAGCCAGCTACCCGGACGGCTGGCTCGTGCTTTGGTGGGTGCCCGTCGAGCTCGACCTCGAGGGCATCGCCTTCACCGGGAACACGCTCCCAGCGGCCGAGGGATGGAACTGCATCTATGTCGCCGACCGCGATGGTCTCCTCGCGGTCGTGGTCGACGCCGCCGATCAAGGTTCGTCCTGCACGGTCATTGACATCAACGAGTGCTTCTGACGTCGCACTGCACCTGGCCCCGCAGTCAAGCCGATCCCGCCGGCGACTCGAGTGTCTCCGAGCCGGCGGTATGGGACGCTTGCCCTCCTTCGATCGTGACAGTCCTTCAGTCTCGAAGGATCCGATCGAGTCGCGCTCGGATCTCCGGGTCTCCACCCCAGACGCATTGCAATGCTTGCTTGAAGTTGTGGCTGGCCGCAGCCTGGCGCTCGATGTCGTCGATCCAGTCCGCGCCATGGAAGACGATCAGGTTCTCCAGGTCCCCCGCTCCAAGTGAGCACAGCGCCTGTGGGTCGGTCGTCCTCTCGATGGCCGAGACGATGATTCGCCATGCTTCATCGCGACGATCGAGGTGGACGAGGTTCGCCACGTGAAACCGAACCCAGTCGAGTTCGTCGTCGCGACCTCCTTGTGCAGCGGCATAGGCGTCGATCACGTCGTCCTCCGAACGACCATCGCCAGGGAAGAAGAAGCTCGACATCGATTCACTGTCTCACGGATGGAGAGAGTGCCGATCGTCGAAGGGCAGCCATCGTCAGCGGTCCGGGAGTGTCACGGACCCGGCGGTATGGGGCACATTGTGTAGCTCGCTCTGGAGTTCGACTTTGATTGTGGCGCGGTAGCGCGGTCGGATGGTCAACCATGGTGGAGACCCCGGTCGGAGATCGCTCGTGCACCTGACATTCGAGGAGTTCGTGGCTGCGGTGGAGCCTGGGCTTCGGCGCGCTTTGCTCGGTCACCTCCCTGTCGATGCTGTGCCGGACGCTCTCGGCGAGGCGTTCGCCTATGCCTGGGAGCATTGGGATCGGGTGCGGACGCTGGACAACCCGGGGGGCTACCTGTTCAGGGTGGCGCAGACTCGATCCCGCTCGAGGCTCGCCGGTGTCCTTCCCGGACCGGACCCGTCCCGCCTGCCCCACGTTGAGCCAGGGCTCGGTGACGCGATGCGGCATCTTCCCGGTCAGCAGCGGTCCGCAGTGTGGCTGGTCCATGCCTGCGGTTGGACCTATGCCGAGGCGGCGGAAGCTCTCAACATCTCGTCGTCGGCGGTCGGCACCCACCTCGCTCGAGGCATGGCCAGCCTCCGCACACAATTGGGAGTTGTCGCTGATGCCTGAACTCACTGACGAACTGCTCCACGCTCAGCTCCGAGAGTGGGCCGATGATCTCGCCCAGGGAGTCCCGGCGTGGTCTCCCATCGTGGCAAGTGAGGGCATTGGCAAAGCTCCCCCCGACGAGCCGCTGCGCCGCGAGGAGCCCGGCCTACTGATGCCGGACTCCGGCGTCGAGATCGCCACCAAGGAAACAACCCGTCGAGCACAACATCGCCGCCGGGTCGTGGCGGGGGTCGTCGCTGCGACCTGTGCCGTGGTCGCGATGGTGGTCGTGTTCAACAGCCGCTCCACCTCTAGGTCGGACTCGGTCGTCGCAGCCCAAGGCGCAACCACCGATCGTCTGTACAAGGCGAGCGGCATCCTCGCCACCGCACCGGACGGGTCTGCGCTGCTCTGCCAGACCAGCGCTCTCCTTGACGACATGGCCCGGAGCCCGTCGAGCACGACTCCGACACCGCCGGCTTGTGACCGACTGAGCATCCCGGTCGTGGGAGTGGACGTGAGCGCCCTCCCCGGGGTGCAGACCGTCGGGGATCAGACCTTCACGGCATCGGTCGTGACCGTCACGGGCACATGGAACGGCACCGCCCTCACCGCGACAGGACCGGTGACCGGCCCTCAGGAACAGCGCGCACCTCAGGCGACATCCGACTTCTCGGTGCCCTGCGCGGACCCACCATCGGGTTGGCCGGCGATGCCCACCACCCTGACCGGGTACACAACAGCGATGCAGGACCTCAAGGCTTACGAGGCCAACCATGCGGACACCTTTGCGGGCTCCTGGTCCGGCCCCGACCAACAGACCATGGTGGAGGCGTTCACCGACGACCCCGCCAGTCACACGTCCGAGCTCCAGGCGATCTACCCGCGGGTCTGCATCATCCAGGGGACACGTACGTTGGCGTCGCTCGAGGCGATCCGGACCGACCTCACTGCCGGCAAGATGCCCAACGGCAATCGAGCCATCACCTCGAGTACTGCCCTTGCTGAGGACAGGACCGGACCGTACGTGCTTCGAGTCACCTTGCTCGTCGACGACCCCGACGTACGTGCATGGCTAGAGAGTCGATACCTGGGTGCCGTCGTGGTCGACGCTGGGGTCCTGGAACCCACCTAGAACCTGCTCGCGCTCGGCGCACCGGCATCTGGATCGGCCGATCTCGCCGATGATGCGCGTGTCACGGACCCGGCGATATGGGGCAGGTGAGGATGGCGGCCTGCGTAAGGTTCACGCCGTGGGGGGGGCGAGCCCACGCTCAGACCAACCGCACCGCATCGGCCCTTCCAGGAGGTCGACATGAAAATTGATCCGGTAGAGGTCAAGCCTGCCGTGGCCACGGTTGTGGCAGATTTCCGAGCCAGCCTTGAAGAGGACCTCATTGGTCTCGGCACGCTGAGCACCGAGGCGCGTGTGGAGGTCCTTAATCGGGCGGGCTCGACCTTGACGCAGGTGCTCGGCGATTGGCTGATCCCGCTCGCTATGCCCGACAAAAGGAGCAGCGCAACACAGATCGGCCGAGCTCCGAGCTGAGGACTGCCTCGACCGGACCGAGGAAACTGCGCCTGATACGTCGGCGGCGTATCACCGTCCCGGCGTTCGGGGACAGTCGTCGGCAGGCTCGGGGCGCCCGTTCTGGGGCCCCTCCTCAGGAGCGGAGCGGCGCACTACTTCGGCACAGCTACGCCGTCTCGACCCGGCCAGGAGTATGACCAATACACGCCGTCACTCGGTCGCTGATGGTCGGACTTCGGCGGTTCCCGACCGTTGGCCTGGCGGCGTTGGGCGTCTCGTGGCAGCAGCAGGTCCGTTGGTCGTAGCGTTGGCCACCGAGTCCCCGGCCTGGACTGATCCGAGGGCGTCAGCGTCGTCGACGCGTTCGGCGACCGAGTTCGGGTCCGGCCCGGCGAGGAAGGTTCGAAGGCATGGGCACGGGTCGGACCGACACGATTTCGTCTCGGCGGGTATTGCTGGCCGTGGTGATGGTGGCCGTTGCCGTCGGCACGGTGCTGTTGGTGTCGCCTTGGACGCTGATAGCTGTGGTGGTTGCCGGGTGCCTCTTCGTCGTGTCCTATCGAGCGGCCGAGTACGAGCTGGCCGATGCGGCGCTGCTGTTCGGACTTGTCGGGGCGGTCCTGGCACTACCAATCGGTGTCGCCTGGCCGATCAGTCCGGCCATCGCTCTCGTGATCTACGCGGTGGGTACTCGCGGCCAAGCGCACCTTGGTCCTCGACAATGGTGCAGGCGCGGCAGGCGCGACCACCGCGCGACGGTCCTGGCGATCGCCTCGGTTCCGATCACGACAGTTGCACTCGTCGCGTTCATCGTGTCTCACTGGGCCTATGTGCAACGGACCACCGACACGCTTCGAGGACTCCCATGGTGGCTCATCGTGCTCGCGGGTGTCGGCTTCGCGCTGGTGAACCCGACCGTCGAGGAGAGCCTGTTCCGAGGAGTCCTCCAACCGGCGATCACCAGCCTGTCGGGATCGGTCACCGCCGGTGTCATCGCACAAGCGATCGGGTTCGGGGCTATCCACCTGCACGGCATACCCGGGGGTCCCCTCGGCATGGTCATGGCCGCAACCTGGGGTGCAGTCCTCGGCTACATCCGGTATCGGACCGGCGGAATGCTGCTCGTCTGGGTCACCCACGTCGCAGCCAACGCAACGATCTACACCACCCTCGTCGCGCTCGCGCATCGACACGGGCTGCTCTGAGAACCCAAACCGCGCCGGCGCCACTGCGACCACGCGTCCGAGGCAACCAGTCGCGCCGGTGCGGCGTGTATCGCACGCTTCTGCACAGGACGACTTCGCCCCGCGAGGCGGCGTCCTACGCCGGGAGCACGCAGCATCGTGCCGGAAGCGGCGGACGGATCGGTGCGCCCAGATCGGATGACCCAGAACGCCCGCCTCGCGGCCGACGAGATGCATCCCAAACGGGCCGATCTGCCCGGCGACGACAGTGTCACGGAGCCGGCGATCTGGGGCACGTAGGTCGGTAGCCTCCGTTGCCGTGGGTGACTCGGCTGAGGCGATTGCGGCGATAAAGCGACTGGGTCCTAGCGGTACCCGGGCATGGCTGGAGGCCGCTGCAGTAGGCGAGCCGACTGATCCTCCACCGCTAGTTGGCATGGATTGGGCACTCCTAGAAGAGTGCCTGTATCTCTGGTCGCACCAGAACGACGATGCGTGGGCGGCTGCGGCCATCGACCTTGGTGATAGCTGGGAAGCCCTCTGGCCTCAGGCAACCGATGGGGGAATTGCAGATGCTCGGCGACGCGCGATGAGCATGCGCTGCGATCAGATCGTGGCCCACGGGGTGCTGCCCGGAGATCGATACCGGGATCCAGCGACGGTTCTCGACTGGGCATGCGAATCGTTGCCTCCCTCACCCGAAGTCATGGCCGCCAGCGCTGCGGCATGTGCCGCTGCGCGTCAGGCGGGCAAGCGGAGGATCGAGGAGGAACGAGCGATCCTCGACGCCTGGCGAAGGGTGAACGTTGCTCGTCGCATCCTGACCTGCGAAGGCGTCGACATGCCGGACGACTTGGCTCCCTGGATCGAGTTGGGCGAGGACTGGAACCCATTCGTCCTCGACTGATGAACGTGCCCGATTGCTGGGCTCCCGGCTCGACTGTGGCCGGGGAGGTGTCCTGATGGGCTGCTCTGCCAGCCGGCTCGGAGTGCCCTGGAGCCGGCGATCCGGGGCACCCTCCAGCCGACGCTGGGCCGCGTGTTCTGGGGCACTCCTCAGGAGCGTGTCGGCGCACTACTTCGGCAGGCTGACGCCGCCTCGGAGTGGCCGGAGGCATGAGCGTCATACGCCGTCGAGTTGCGGAGGCTTCGCACCCATCTCCCGCCGTGGGACGACCGGCCCTCGCCTACGATCACGGCTGTGGAGGGTCCGGGGTCTGACGAAGCGACGGCCGGTCCGGGACGACCGAGGCAGACGGCACGGCGAGCACGTCGAGGCGTGATCGCAGCTGCTCTCATCGTGTTGGTCCTCATCGGCTGGGTCACTCTGCGATGGTGGCTCGCCGAACCCTGGACCTCTATGGAGCGTGCCCTCGCCACCTACCCAACACCAACGGGATGGGCCATCTTCGACGGTCCTTCCCGCCACGGGTACCGACCCGCCGAGCGATCCATCATTCCCGATTACGTGCCAGCAACCGAGGACATGCGGCTTTCGCATTCAGGACCAAGCCCCGATCCCTGTGCGGACCTCAAGGCCAGTGTTGCTGCCTGGTCGAAGGATGGCTTCGTCCAAACCGACTCCGCATCGTCGAGCGATACCGCCCCGTGCAAGATCTTCGGTGAGGTCGACGGCCACAAGGTGGTGGCATCCGTACTGCTCCCCTCGCAGCCGAACGATGCAGTGGTGCCGACACCCGAGATCTTCATCACCATCTACCCGGGAGCATGAAGGGCTGAGGCGGCGGCCCGTGAGGCATGGCGTACTCCGTGCACCTGTCCCCAGCCCGCCCTCGCCTCCGAGGCGACGAACTCTGCCGGGAGTACGCAGCATCGTGCCGGAGGCGGCGAACGGATCGGTGCGCCCAGATCAAGTGCCCCAGAACGTGCCCCTCGCGGCCGACCAGATGCATCCCCGACGGGCCGTTCTGGGACGGTCTCATAACTGCGCGGCGAGGGCCGGCCGACTACGTGACCGGGCTCTCGGCTCGCTCAAAGATGGCGCTCGCAACAGCGTTCGCTGCCTCGGCATCGAGGGTCGGGGTGACGTGGCTGTAGATGTCGAGGGTGATCGAGATCGTCGAGTGGCCGAGCCGGTCTGAGACCACCTTCGGATGCACGCCAGCCTTCAGAGCGAGGGTCGCCCACGTGTGCCGCAGGTCGTGCGGTCCGCGAATCGGAGGGACGTCGACCTTGCTCACTGCCCGGCGGAACTGACGGGTGAACCGATCGGGATGGAGCGGTGCACCGTTGGGCTCGCAGAACACGAGGTCCTCGCTGAGCCACTCGGATCCTGCAGCGAGCCGCTCGGCGGCCTGGGCTTTCCGATGTCGCTTCAGCGCCTCGACCGTCACGGGGTCGAGCTCGATGCGGCGCCGAGAGCGAGCCGTCTTGGTGGGGCCGACGATGACCACGTAGTTGCTGGCCGTGATGGTCTGCTTCACCGAGAGGTGTCCAGCTTTGAGGTCGAGATCGGCCCACCTGAGGCCGAGCACTTCTCCCCGTCGCATCCCGGTCGTGGCGAGGACGACGAACGCGGCGTAGAGACGGTCATCCCGGACGGACTCGAGGAACAGGCCGAGCTCGTGCGAGGTCCACGTCGGCATTTCGACGTTCTCGACCTTCGGGGGTCTCGCCAGCCGTGCGGCATTGCGCTGGACGAGGCCGAGGCGCTCGGCATCGCCCAGAGCTCGTCGCATCACCGCGTGGGCATTGCTGATCGTCTTCGGCGACAGACCCTGGCCGCGCACTCCGCCAGAGATGGCCAGGTCCGCGTAGCAGGCTTCGAGCTGAACGGGCTTGAGGTCTTGGAGCGGAATCGAACCGAGCACCGACGTCAGGTGAGTGACGTCCTTTCGGTAGCCATCCCAGCTCGTTTGTCGAAGGCTCGGCTTCGCTCGCTCGAGCCAGCCGGCGAGGTACTCGCCGACGGTCTCCGTCGATGGGGGAACGTACGCACCGACGCGAACCTCCTCGAGCACCGCTCGCACGGCTTCCTCGGCCTCGCGCTTGGTCTTGAACCCCGACTTCGTGCGCTGGCGTCGCTTCCCCGTGACCGGGTCGAAACCGACATCAGCGACGTAGCCCCAACCTGCACCCCGCCGGTGGACGTGTCCGCGCATGGCCGCCACCCTAGTCCGAATCCCGTTAGCAATCCGTTAGCATCTGCCGATTCTGAGGCTCCGAGGCGAGTCGCCGAGAACCCACGAAACCCATACAAGTCCTGCTCAGAGCGGTGCCCGGGGTGGGGATCGAACCCACACGCCGCCGGAGCGGCCGGGGGGTTTAAGCCCCCTGCGTCTTCCAGTTACGCCACCCGGGCCTGGGCGACACGGTAGGTGAGCGACGTCCCGCAGCGCCCGAGCAGGATGGCCACCATGAAGCGCCATCTGTCAGCCGAGGTCGGGGACCAAGTCGATGTCCACACTCGGTTCGTCGTGGGTGGGTGGTTTCGCGATAGCCGAGATCATTCCAGAGGGCTATCGCGTACGCCGCGTGTCCGATGATTCGCTCCTACCGGGCTATACGTCCGAGTCCGACGTGCGGCCGAGCGCCTAGCCGAATCCACCGGTAGTGCTCCCGCCCTCGAGCCGCCCAACCGACCGGCGGCCACCGATGACGGCCAGCTTCGCGCTCCACCGTGCTGGCCGCGGGCTTCCTGGAGGTCCGGACCGAGAGTCGAAGCGAGCGATGGACTCACATGCCGAAGTGCGTGCGATGCACCGCCGCAACAGCCTCCGGTGGTCCGCTCACCTCGACCTGTGCTGCAGCCTGGCGCCCAAAGACGCACAGGAGGAGTTCGCCCGGGGGACCGCTGAGTCGAGCCGTCGGCTCGCCTGGTCGAACCGTCACCCGCTCGTCGGTTGCGGCCCACTCGATCTCGAGCCCGGCGGCGTGGAGCCGCCGACTCAGGTAGCGGCTGCCTCGGCGAACGTTTCGCCACACGGCAGCATCCAATGCAGGCGTGAGGCTACGGGGTCCAAGCCCGTTCGCTCTGCGAACGTCCTCGTGGTGAACACTGGTTCCGGTCGAACCCGCCGCGGGTCGAGCGAGGGAATCGGGGGCGAACCCGGCCAACGATGTCCGCCGTGTTCGAAAGGGTCGCTCGCAACAACTCGGAGGCGTTGCAGCAGGAGGCCAAAGGCCTCTAGAGCCCAGCCACCGGCGCGCCCACCATGGGGTCATGGTACGAGGGACGCAGCCCGGGTGGTCGCTTGAGTCGATCCACGATGCCCGCTGAACGCCTTGCGGCTCAGGACGCGACCCTGTGGTGCGCCCAAGACCCGGGGGCGCCGCTGCTCATCGGGGCCGTGTGCCTGTTCGAGCGGGGCCCGCTCGCCAACCCCGACGGCTCCCTGCGCATCGACGATCTCCGCCGCCATCTGGAGAGCCGCCTGCACCTCGTGCCCCGCTTCCGCAGGCGTCTGGCCCTCATCCCAGGGGGCCAGGGCCGGCCGCTCTGGGTCGACGACACGGAGTTCGACATCGAGAACCACGCCCACACCGCGGTACTGCCGGCTCCGGGAGGGGAGCGGGAATTGCACGCCTTCGTGGAGGAGCTCCTCGCCGAGCCGCTCGACCCCCGGCATCCCCTGTGGGAGATGTGGACCGTCGACGGCCTCGAAGGCGACCGCGTGGCCGTCATCCCCAAGGTGAGCCACGTCATGGCCGACGGCCTGGCGCTGCTCGGCTTCGCCCTGGCGGTCCTCGACTTCGACCCCGACGTCGCACCCACCGAATCGCCGGAGTGGCGCCCCGAGCCGGCGCCATCCGGCGCCCGCCTGCTGACCGACGCGCTCGTCGACCAGGCCCGAACGCTGACGGGCGGGGCGCTGGGCGCGGCCCGTGCGTTGACCCGGCCCGATCGGCTCGGCTCCGACCTGGCCGCCCTCGGTCGCGCGGCGGCGTCCATGGCGACGCTCGCGCCACGCCTGACGATCAACGGACCGGTCGGCGCCCGCCGTGGCTTCCTGGAGCTCCAACTCCCGTTGGAGGATCTCCTGGCGGTGAAGAAGGCCGCCGGGGTGACGTTCAACGACGTCGCGCTGACCGTCTCGACGATCGCACTCCATCGCTATCTGGGCGACAAGGGCGAGCACCCACCCGGGACCCGACCCCGGGTGCTGATACCGGTGTCGACCCACGGCACCGACCCCGGCGGCGAGATCGAGAACCGCTTCTCGCAGATGGTCGCCGGTCTGCCCGGGCCGGAGGTTCCCCCGGTTGAGTGCCTGGCGCAGATCCACGCCGAGATGGTCCGCTGCAAGGCGTCCGCCCAGGCCGACCTTGGTCCCTTGCTGTACTCGCTCGCAACGATCACGCCCAGCTGGATGCTGGGCCGGCTCGCGCCCGTCCTCCTGCGCCGCCAGCCCTTCGTGAACCTCGCCGTATCGGACCTGCCCGGCTCGAGGGACCGCCTCTACTTGATGGGCGCCCGGATGCTCGAGTTGGTGCCTTTCATCACCTGCACCGGCAACATGGCCCTCATGATCGGCGTGCTGTCCTACGTGGACACCGTGGGTGTGGGCATCACCGTGGACCCCGATGTCGTGCCCGATGTCGAGGCCCTCGGCGACGCCCTGCGGTGGGCGAGCGGCGAGTTGACCCGCGCCGTACGCCAGGCGGCCTTCGAGGACCCGACCGAACTCGATCTCGCGTAGAACCACTGAACGCTGCCGAACATCCCGCACTCGAGACGAGCTCACCGAAGCCTTGACCTCCCTGCGTGCCATACTTCGGCCATCCGCCTCGTTCGGGGGTGCAAATGAAGTCTGAGGAAGTGCGAGCCGCCGGACGACTAGCAACGCAGACGCTGGCTGACACCTTTTCGCATGTCGAAGAGACGCATCGCGCCGCTGCCGGCAGAGTGTTCTCGCTGACCGGTCCGGCCGGTGTCCCTGCTCGCGTCATCCATGACGGCATCGCCACCGGCGTCTTCACGGTCATCCGAGGAGTTGGCCTAGGCGTTGGCACCGCGGCAACCGAACTGTTGGGCGTGACGGTGGGGTCGGCCGTTCCGGCCGGGTCCGCTCCTCGGACCAATCTGGCGTTGGCGGCGCTGAATGCCACCCTCGGCGATGAGCTTGCCGACGAGTGCAGCCCGTTGGCGATCCGGATGGCGATCAGGTGTGCCAGGGCTGACGTCCGACCGGACCGTGACGGTCTCGGAGCCGCGTTCCCCGACGTGACTCCGAAGGTGGCGGTCTTCATTCACGGCTTGGGTGAAACCGAGGAGTCTTGGAGGCTGCACGCCAACCGCCATGGTCTTGGCACAGAGTCCACTTATGGTGCCCGGCTTGCTGAGGACCTCGGTTACACGCCCGTCTATCTGCGCTACAACACCGGACTCCACATCTCCGAGAACGGCCGACAGCTCGCCACTCTCCTCGACAGGTTGGTGGCCGCCTGGCCCACGCGGGTAGCCGAGTTGGTGCTGATCGGTCACTCCATGGGCGGCCTGGTGGTCCGCAGTGCCTGCCACCAGGCACACGGGAGAGGCGACGCGTGGGTGACGGCGGTGCGCCACGTCGTCTACCTCGGCAGCCCACATCAGGGTGCTGGACTCGAACGGTGGGTCAACCAACTCACCCGGGTGCTTGGCAAGCTCGACGAGAGCCGGGCGCTGGCTTCGGTCCTCGATCGGCGCAGCGCGGGGATCAAGGATCTGCGCCGCGGCTACCTCCTGGACGACGACTGGCGCGACACCGATCGAGGGTCGAAACGCGCGAGCCACGACGTCCCCCTCATCCCCGGGGCGAATCACTACGCCGTCAGTGCCACCATCACCGCAAGCCGTCACAACCCACTCGGTGGGTTGGTCGGCGACCTCCTGGTCCAGCCCGCCAGCGCCCGGGGCAGATCTCGCCATGGTAGGGACATCCCGTTCCCGGACGACCACAAACGCCACTTCAATGGACTGCATCACTTCGACCTTCTCAACCATCCACGCGTCTATGAGACGATGCGCGAGTGGCTCGATCCAGCAGCTCGCAGCGGACCTGAACCTGGCCCTGCCCTCGCTATCGCCTAATGGGGGTCGAGACGAACCAGCCGCACCGAAAGAAGGCTGGCCACCTACCTCTGCCCCAACCGCAAGTCGGGACCTTCGGCCCTTGGGATCGCGGCGGTGGGCTCGGATCGTAGAAGGGCGACCATCCGCCGCATGCTCCCCCTGCAATCGCTGAGGAGTGGTGGATGCTGACGGTCGTATCGCCGATGGCCTATGGCCTTGGGATCGTGGTCGGCGTGGTCGTCGGCGTGGTCGGGTGCGTCACCGCCCGCGGCCACCCCGGCCGCTGGGCAGTCGGTGTGGCACGGGTCGCCGGGGTGATCCTCGCGGTCGATGCCGCGGTGTGGTGGTTGGCCGTGCTCCCCTCCCGGGGCGGGTGGTCGATGACCTCCTCGCTCCCGTTCGCGCTGTGCAACATGGCGGTGTTCGTAGCCGCCGCCGCGTGTTGGTGGCAGACACCACTGCTGGTCGAGCTGACCTGGTTCTGGGGACTCACCGGGGCGCTCCAGGCGATCGCGACGCCTGACCTCACCGTCGCTTTCCCCCACCCCGAGTTCTTCCAGTACACCGCCGGACACCTTGCCGTCGTGATCGCCGCGTTCTACCTCGTCATCGGCCTGCGCATCACCCCGCGCCCCGGTGCGGTGAGCCGGGTGTTCCTCATCACTCTCGTGTACACGCTGGTCGTCGGAGCCATCGACGCCGCGACCGGGGCCAACTACATGTTCCTGCGGAGCCCTCCGTCGACGTGGACGCTGCTCAGGCTGCTCGGACCGTGGCCCTGGTACGTCGCCACGGCCGCCGCTCTGGCGCTGGGCCTGCTGGCCCTGCTCAATCTGCCGTTCTGGCTGGCTCGCCGCGCCAAACCATCGGCGCCCCGCCCCCGGGGACCCGAGACCGACGAGCTCCGATCACCAAGCCACCTGAATCCCGAGCGAGGCCCGAACATGACTCGGCCCACGTGAGTGCCTCAACCCAGTTGTTCACCCGCCAGCCGGACCGACAGGCCCGAGTCGAAGCTGCGATCGGCCGACTATCAGCTACGACCGGCAGTCCGAACCCGCTTCCCTCGGGTCAGGCCTCGTAATTCCGACTGTCTAATCGGTTCTCTGTCTAATCGGTTCTCGAGAACTGCCGGATGGCGAGGATGAGCATCACAAGGCCGAAGACGGCGACGATGGCCAGCTCGAGCAGCGTGGGGACGCGCCAGTCGCCCCATCTCATGCCGGGGTTGAAGCGGTCCGTGACTGCGGGCGGCAGGTCCAGGTTGTTGAACACGGCTCGGCGCATGGCGTCGACGGCGTAGGACATCGGGTTGATCCTGGTGAGCACGGCGAGCCAAGACCTACGCCCTGTCGGCCGCCCGCCAAGCCTGGGAGTCCGACGGCTACCAGGTCATCGGGACCGCCCTCGCCGCCAAGGCCGCCCGAGAGCTCGAGACCACGGCGGGCATCTCGAGCTCGACCATCACCAAACTCACTAACGACCTCCAACGCGGTCGCACCCAGCTCGGCCCCAACACCGTCGTCGTCATCGACGAAGCCGGGATGGCTGGAACCCGACAGCTCGCGCCGATCCTCGACTCGGCCGAGATGCGCGGAGCGAAGGTCGTGCTCGTCGGTGACCCCCACCAGCTCCCCGAGATCGAAGCCGGCGGCATGCTCAACGCCCTGACCCACCTGCTCGACCCCATCACCCTTGCGGAGAACCGGCGGCAACACGAGCTGTGGGAACGTGAGGCGCTGGCCGAGCTCCGAGACGGTGACGTCGATGCCGCGCTCGACACCTACCAAGCCCACGGGCGACTGGTCACCGGACCGAACGCCAGTGGCGTGCGCCAGGCGATGGTCGATGACTGGTGGGTCGCCCGCCAGGTCGGTGAGCAGGTCGTCATGCTGGCCATCCGCCGCAGCGACGTCGACGACCTCGACGGTCGAGCCCGCCAACACCTCGAAACCGCCGATGTCGTCCACGGACCGGCGTTGCAGATCGACGAACGCAGCTACCAGGCCGGCGACGAGATCATCTGCCTCTACAACGACTACCGCCTCGATGTCCGCAACGGCGACCGCGCCACCATCGAAGCCGTCGACCCCGACCACCGAACCATGCGCATCCGAACCGGCGATGTCCTCAGAACACTGTCGGCCGAGTACCTCGACGCCGGCCACATCGCCCACGGCTACGCCACCACCCTCCACAAAGCCCAAGGCGCCACCGTCGACCACAGCCTCGTCCTCGGCACCGACGATCTCCACCGACAAGCCGGCTACGTCGCTCTCAGCCGAGGCCGCGCCACCAACACCCTCTACACCGTCGGCGCCCCCGAGCCGGACCTCGACCTGACCCACGCACCCCAACGCGACGACCGGCAGCCCGCCGACCTCGTCCGCGACGCCCTCCACCGCGACGCCAGCAAAGACCTCGCCGTCGAATCAGCCGACCCACTCGACGACTGGGGCATCGGCCGAACCGAACGGCGACGCCTCATCACCGCGGTCGAACGCCTCAGGGACGCTCCGCCACCCGCAGTCGACGACGACTTCGGGTTGGGTCTGTGAGCCGTCCGAACCGACTGTCCTAGGCGTCGTTCATGGTCGACTGCTGCTAACGGATTGCTAACGAACGCGCTCGCATCGGAAGAAATCGGTCGACACGATCCGAACTGCTCGAAAGCTGCGATCCCTTTGTTAGCAAGGAATTTCGGCATCACGTTGTACGAGCCGACACTCGCCGAACGGCGCCGGCGGCGACTTAAACCCCCCGGCCGCTCCGGCGGCGTGTGGGTTCGATCCCCACCCCGGGCACCGCTCCACCGTCGCCCTGGCCCCGCCCGAGCGCGATCTCTGAATGATGTGGGCCGCCGACGCCGACGGGCCCTGGCCTCGCTCCGCAGCCTCCTCGAGGGGCACGAACCCGCCCCGTACGGGCCAACGAGCGTCCGGGCCTGACGACCGCGCGCCCGGCCCTCCGGCATCGACTTCGCCCGGGCGCGTCATCGGAGCGACGTGCGGCTGAAGAGTCGCTGAAACCTCCCCGTCAGACCTCGACGCTCACGCGCCGTGCCCGTACATTCACTCCACGCGAGGATCGTTCGTCCCGAGGAGCTCACCATGCACAAGCCCATCGCCGCCGTCGCCGCCTTCCTGCTGGCCGCCTCCATCGGCGCCGGTGTCGCCGGAGCGGCACCCGCCGAGAAGGTCACGATCTGCCATGGCACCGCCAGCGACGCGAACCCCTACGTGGCGATCACCGTGAGCGCCGACTCGTTCAAGGACGGCCACTTCGACGGCTATCCGACGCCGAGCCACGGAGCGAACAACAACGCGGACTTCATCCTGCAAGACGGCCTCACCTGCGCCGACGGCCCCGGCGGTCCCGTGGGCTAGCCCCAGCGTCGGCTCGGGCCGGATCGCGCCGGTCGCGCGGACCGGTGGCCGGCCCGGCCGTCAGGTGGCGAAGTCGGGGATGTGGCCACGGACGTCGTCGGTGCGGCCCTCTGGCTCCTCCCACTCCTCCTGCCGGCCGAGCGCCGTGAGGTCGAGGAAGGAGTACGAGCCTCCGGTGCACTCCAGCCCGCGCGCGTACTGCGAGTAGGTGCGGAAGATGCGCCCGTCGACCTGGAGGAAGCAGGACCGCCCGGGCATGTCGTGGGGCTGCTCGGAGGTCTTCATGCCCTCCTGGCCCATCGCGGCGTGCTCGTCGAGGCTCCGGAAGTTGTACTGGTCGAACCCCCGGGACGCGTCGATCGTCACGCCGAAGTAGTCGAAGTCACGCGACGGCGGAGGCGACGCACGCCGGCCGCACCGGTGCCGAACTGGCGCTCGGCCGCGTTGAGCTGGAAGACCACGACGATCGCCTCGTCGGGCGTGAGCCGCTGCCGGTGGCTGATGCGCGCCAGCAACTCGTCGATGGCGTCGATGGCGCCCTCGTTGCCCGGCTGGCTACGAGCGTCGAGCAGCGCGTCGACAGCCATGTCCGCCGGCACGAGTGGTCGTGGCGCACGATCCATGACCTGAGTGTTCCAGAAGTCGTCCACGGTCGCTCGTCCCCCTGACAAGGCCAGTGCCCGAACATTCTCACCGCACCCGCGGCTCGGGACGCGCATCCTCGCGTCAGGGACCGGAAACCAGCTGTTGCGAAAGGATGATGTTTCGAAACGGTTCTGTTTCGCATATCCTCGTCAGCTCCCGACGAGCAGGTGAGGACGAGCATGACGACCGAGGAGAAGCTGCACGAGCGACGGTGGTGGGCGCTGGTCGTGCTCTGCCTGAGCCTGATGGTGATCGGGCTCGACAACACCATCCTCAACGTCGCCCTGCCGTCGCTCATCAAGGACCTCGGTGCCTCGACCAGCCAGCTGCAGTGGATCATCGACGGCTACGTGCTGGTGTTCGCCGGCCTGCTGCTCACGTCCGGCAGCCTCGGTGACCGATTCGGCCGCCGTGGGGCCCTGACCGTCGGGCTCTGCGATCTTCGGCGTCGGATCGCTCGTCTGCTCGATGGCGTCGTCGGCCACCGCCCTCATCTTCACCCGGGCCTTCATGGGCATCGGCGCCGCGCTGATCATGCCGGCCACGCTGTCGCTGCTGACCAACGTGTTCACGGAGCCCAAGGAGCGGGGCCGGGCCATCGGCATCTGGGCCGCGGTGGTCGGGGCCGGCGAGCGCGCTCGGGCCCGCTGGTCGGCGGCTTCCTGCTGCAGCACTTCTGGTGGGGCTCGGTGTTCCTCATCAACGTGCCCGTCGTGATCTTCGCCATCGTGCTGGGGCGCTTCCTGCTGCCCACGTCGAAGGACCCCTCCGCCCCCCGCCTCGACCCGATCGGCGCGGTGCTGTCGGTCATCGGCCTGGTCGCCCTGCTGTGGGGGATCATCGAGGCGCCGTCGAAGGGCTGGACCGACCCCTCGGTGGCCGGCGGCTTCGCCGTGGGACTCGTCGTGCTGACCGTCTTCATCCTCTGGGAGCTGCACACCGACCACCCGATGCTCGACATCCGCTTCTTCAAGAACCCCCGCTTCACCGTGGCCAACACGGCCATGACGTTGATCTTCTTCGCCATGTTCGGGTCGATGTTCCTCGTGACCCAGTACCTGCAGAACGTGCTCGGCTACTCGGCCCTCGAGGCCGGCATCCGCATGCTCCCGATGGCCGGCCTCATGGTGATCGTCGGGCCCGCGCGCGCCCCGCCTGGTCGAGCGCATCGGCACCAAGCTCGTCGTCACGCTGGGGCTGGCCATGAGCACGGTCGGACTGGTCGGGCTGGCCCTCATCGACGCCGAGCAGCGGCTATCCGCAGGTGCTGATCTCGATGACGATCATGTCGGTCGGCATCGGCCTCACCATGGGCCCGGCGACGGAGTCGATCATGGGCTCGCTGCCCAAGGAGAAGGCCGGCGTCGGCTCGGCCATGAACGACACCACCCGCGAGGTCGGCGGTGCCCTCGGGGTCGCCATCATCGGCTCGGTGCTGGCCGCGTCGTACCGCCCGGCCATGGATGCGGCCACCGCCAACATGAACCTGCCGCCGGAGGTGGCGGCCGCGGCCCGTGACTCGGTCGGCGGCGCGGTCGGCGCGGCGGCATCGATGGGCGGCCAGGCCGGCCAGGCGCTGGCCGACGCGGCCCACACCGCGTTCCTGCACGCGTTCAGCGGGTCGCTGTTCCTGGCCGCAGGCGTGGTCGCGCTCGCCGCTATCTTGGCGTTCGTGTACCTGCCCGCCCATGCCGGCGACGCCCGCGAGGACGCCCACAGCCCACTCGACGGCATCGCCCCGATGATCTTCGCCAGCGGCGAAGGCGTGCTCGAGATGGACGCGGCCGGGCAGCTGCCGGTCGACCGTGACCTGGCCGGCGAGGGCGAGCTGGTCGGCGACCACCCGCACGGGTCGCGCTCGTGACCGCCGCGGTCAAGGCGGCGGCCTCGTCCGCCACCGAGTCCGCCAGCGCCACCCATCGGGGCGAAGCGGCCCACACCGCCATCCTCGAGGCCACCATCGAGGTGCTGTGCGAGCAGGGCTACGGCGGGCTCACGGTGAGCTCGGTCATCGAGCGGGCCGGCGTGTCCTCGGCGACGCTCTACCGGCGGTGGCCCACCAAGCTCGACCTGGTCATGGCCGCGGTCGAGGCTGTCTCACCGGAGCCGGCCAGCTCCGACACGGGTTCGCTCGAAGGCGACATCCGGGCCTTCATCGAGCACATCGCCACCTCGGTCAGCCACCGCCGTGAACACATCGTCGAGGCACTGGCCGCGGGCACCGCCACCCACCCCGAGCTCGACAAGGCCATGCGGGCCAAGTTCATCACCCCGCGACTGGTCGAGCTGCGGGGCATCCTCACCCGGGCCAAGGAGCGGGGCGAGCTGGCCACCATCCCCTCGCCCGAGACCGCGGCCAGCTTCGTCAGCGGCCCGGCCTACCACCGGGCCTACGTGCTGCGCCTCCCCCTCACCCGCCGGTTCCTGCAGACCGCCACCACCTTCGCCCTCGACGGCCTCGGCGCCACCTCACCCTCGCGCTGACGACCTGCCGGGTCCGACCGGGGTCGGTTCCCGGCCACCGTCACGCACAGCGCACTGGTGATCCCTGACCGTATCTGACCTGACATTTTTGCTCATATCCCGCGAGATCTGGTTGTCTACGAACGATCGTTCGTCTATGGTGAACTCATGGCCCCCATCGACCCCGCCGGTGACCAGACCGAGCTCGATCTGCACGGGGTGCTGCGCGCGATCCGGGGTTGGTGCGGGAAGCTCGACGCCGCGTTGCTCACCGGGGCCGACGCCGCCACCGGAGTGTCGCAGCTGGCGACCGCGATCCGGCTGCTCGAGGCGGCCCAGGCCACGCTGGCCCATCGGGTCGACGAGTGCCACGCCCAACCCGAGTCGTGTGGCACCACCGCCGAATGGCTGGCCCGCCAGAACGGATCGTCGCGGTTCGAGGCCCAGCGAACGCTCGATACCGCAGCCCGGCTCCCGGCCTGTCCCGCGACGGCCGCCGCGCTGGCATCCGGCGAGCTTTCGCTCACGGAGGCCGACGTCGTCACCGGAGCCGCCAGGATGGATCCCACGGCCGAGCAGCGCCTCGTCGACAAGGCCCGGTCCCACGACCTGATCGAGACACGGGCCGCCGCTGATCGAGTGAAGCAGGCGGCGCGGTCCTTCGAGGAGGAGGCGGCTCGCCAGGCCCGCCTGCATCGGAGCCGCTACTGGCGCACCCGTCGGGGACCCGAGGGCCACATCGAGGTTCGGGCCGCGTTCGTGCCTTCCGCCTACGCCGAGGTGAAGCCGGTCATCGACGCCTTCATGAAGTCCCGTCTCGAGCAGGCCCGCCGAGACGGCGAACGCGAGAGCTACGACGCCTATGCGTGCGATGCCGCCCTGGCCGCGTTCCGCGCCGCCGGACGCCCCGCACCCTCCGCCGTCCCGACCGTGAACCCATCGGCCGCGGCGCCGGGTTCGGGCACCGATGTCGAGACCGCTCCCGCGGCCGAGCCGGCACGCACCGAGACCGAGTCGAGGTTGCCGCTCGATCTCGGGCCCGATCCGTCCCATCCCGCCGAGCGGTCGTCGCCGCCCGCTCCACCCGAGAGGCCCGACCCGAAGATCGACTGGAGCGTCGTCGTCCTCGTCGACGGCATCGCCCTCCGACGGGGCTGGGCCGCGCCCGGCGAGACCTGCGAGATCCCCGGCATCGGCCCCGTCTCGGTGCCCTGGGTCCAGTCGCTGCTGCCCCACGCCGAGGTCGAGATGCTCGTCCACGACGCCGTCGACATCCGCGCCTACGCCACCTCGACCCGCCATCGACCCCGGGCCGTCGAGTTGGCCGTGCACGTCCGCGATCGGGACTGCAACCGACCCGGCTGCCACCGCGACGTCGCCGAGCTCGACCACACCCGCGACTTCGCCGCCACCCACCACACCTGCACGTACAGCCTCGGTGGCCTCTGCAACCACGACCACGACGAGAAGACCCACCGCGGCGCCCACCTCGAGCGCCACGACCCCGACTGGCACTGGTGGCCCCCCGGTGCCGACCCCGCCGTCGACCCACCGAGGCGCAAACCCATCGGCCGCCACCTCACCGCATGGAACCTCGACCACCCGCCGGGTGACCCCAACGATCCGGGCAACGACGGCCCCCGACCGGTCGCGCCTCCCTGACGCACGGAGCGGTCGCTCGGTCGGTCGGTCGGTCGATCGATCGGTGACCTTGAGGCAGGAGATTAGGCTGGTCTCATGTCTCAGCAGGCGGGATCGACGGCGGAGCTGGAGGCGGTGCTCGACGCGGCGGCGGCGTGCTACCTGCGCTTCGGGGTGGACAAGACGACGGCGGTCGACATCGCCAAGGCGGCCGGGATCTCCCGCGCCACGCTCTATCGCCGCTACGGCAGCCACGAGGCCATCTTCCTGGCCGTGCTCACCCGTGAGTCGGAGGCCATGATGCGCGACTCCGACGAGCACCTGGCCGGGATCACCGATCCGGGCGAGCGCATCGTCGAGGGCATGCTGTTCAGCATCGGCGAGATCACCCGACGTCCGGTGCACGCCGCGGTGTTCACCACCGACTCGGCCGGCTGGGCCGCCACCAAGGCGCTGCGGGGGGACGCCCTGCGCCGGCTCGGCGAATCGGGCATCCGCCCGATGCTGGCCCCGGCCCAGGCCGACGGCTCGATCCCCGAGCAGACGATCGACGACCTGGTCGACTGGATCCTGCGGATCCTGATCTCCTACGCGGCCCTGCCCGGTCCGGCCGACCTCGAGCCGGCCGACATCCGGCGCCACCTCACGACCCTGTTCCTCCCCGCCCTGGGCGGCCTGCTCGCCCCGCCGACCTCGACCTGAGCGTTGAGGGCGTCCCAGGCGAGGCCGGCGAGGCGGATCTGACGATCCCGCTCGGGTCGACGCGGCGGCCGGCCCGGACGAGTTCCTGAAGGTCCAGGCCGGCGCGACGCGCCAGGCCCGTCCTTCAGAACAACGAGCGGCGGGCTACTTGAGGCTGTCGAGGCTCTGGCCGGCGGCGAACTTCACCGAGGTCCCGTAGGCGCCCTGCAGCGGGATGACGTTGGCCGGATCGCAGTTGTAGGGGCCGTCGTCGGCCTTCCAGTCGATCATGGCGAAGCCCTTCGAGGAGGCGACGACCGGCACGAAGCAGGCCGTGGGCACCTCGGGCGTCGACGGGTTCACCTGGCCGCTGAGCCCACCGCCGTTGAACGACGTGGTGTGGATGCCCTGGTTGTAGACGCACAGGCGGGTGAGGTCGTTGCCGCAGGCCTTGGCCGACTGGGCGAACAGGAGCCAGGCGGCGAAGCTGTTGAGGCCGAGCGACGCCGTCTTGAGGCCGTTGGGCAGGTACTGGTCGAACAGGCCCTCGTACTGCGGGATGGCCGGCACGTCGGTGGCCTGGAACGGCGTGGTGGCGTCGTTGATGTAGACGTTGTTGACGTCGAGGTCGGCGCCGGCCTCGGAGATCAGGGCGGGGTCGTAGATGTTGGACGGTCCGGCCACCCACTCGAGCTTGTAGTCGATCTGAGCCAGCGCACCCAGCAGCTTGGCCAGGTTGACGGCCGAGCCCACGAAGTAGAGGCCCTTGACCTTCTTGTCGGCGATGCCCTGGGCGAACGGCAGCCAGGTCGACTCGCCGATCGCGTTGTACTGGTCGTCGTAGACGGTCTGCCAGCCGAGGGTGGCACCTGCCTCCTGGTACTGCTGCTTGTTGATGATCGTGGTGTTGACGTTGGCCGTGATGTAGCCGACCGCGTTGCCCGAATCGGGGAACGTCTCGTCGAGGTAGTTGGCCAGCCCGAAGCTCACCGCGGTGTTCGAGCCGCCGTTGGTGGCCTGCACCGAGAAGTCGGACCCGCGGGCCTCCGGGCTCACGACGTAGCCGGGGAAGTCGGGCAGCAGGCAGGCCAGGCGGTCGGCCTGGCCGGTGGCGTCGAACACGCCACCGCCGCCCACGAGGGCGAAGTCCTGGGCGCACGCGGTGGAGATGGCGCTCTTGTACTCGGTGAGCTTGGCGTCGAGCTTGTCGATCTCGATCTTGTGGCCGTTGATGCCGCCGAGCGAGTTGCACCAGTCGGCGAACACGTCGCTGGCGTCGAACAGCTCCTGGTTGAGCCCCGGGTAGCCCGAGTAGCCGACATCGGAGATGACACCGAGCTTGATGGCGGTCGGCGTCACGCCCTGCACGTTCGGGCCGCTGGTGGCTCCCACTTCGACGGTGGTGGCGGTCGAGCCCGAGCTGGGCGCGGGACCGCAGACCGGGTCGGTGATCGAGCCGAACTGGCCGTTGGCGGGGGCGCCGCTCGAGCCGTCCGGGGACGAGGTCGACGAGGTCGAGTCGGCCGTCGAGGTGGTGTCCGAGCGCGAGCACCCGGACAGGACGGCCAGCAGGCCGACCACCAGACCGATGGCGACGACGCGACGTTGCGTGGAGCTCACGTGGATTCCCCCTGTCGATGCGGCCTCCCCCGAGGTCGCGACCCGCATCGAGTCAAACACACTCTTGCCCCCGAGTCGAGACGCAAGACTACAGTCGTCTCACGTATCAGTCCCAGCACCGCAGGCCGACTTCCGGGGGGAAGCGATGACGACGATGAAGGCGGTTCAGGTCACGCGCAACGGGAGCCCGGGTGAGGTGCTCGCCGTCTGCGACGTCGAGGTCCCCGAACCCGGACCGGGTGAGGTGCGGGTGCAGGTCGCGGGCCGCGTCGCTGAACTTCAACGACATCGACCGGTGCCGGGGCAAGCTCGTCTCGGTGCCGACGCCACCGCCCTACACGCTGGGCATGGATGTCTGCGGGGTGGTCGACGCCGCCGGCGCCGGGGCCGAGCGCTGGATCGGCCGGCGGGTCGTGGCCATCACCAAGACCGCCCTGGGCGGCATCGCCCAGTTCGCCATCGCCCCCGCAGTGTCGGTGTTCGACGCGCCACCGGAGCTCGACGACGCCGAGGCCACCGCGTTCCTGCTGACGTTCCACACCTCGCACCTGGCCCTGTTCCGTCGGGGGCGCCTGCAGGCCGGCGAGACGGTCGTGATCCACTCGGCGGCCAGCGGTCTGGGCAGTGCCGGCATCCAGCTGGCCAAGGCCGCCGGTGCCCGGGTGATCGCGGTGGCGGGCGGACCGGAGAAGGGCGCCCGGTGCCGCGAGCTCGGCGCCGACCTGGTGGTCGACCACACGGCCGAGGACTTCGTCGAGGCCGTGCTGCAGGCCACCGACGACGTCGGCGCCGAGGTGGTGTACGACCTGTCGGGCGGGGATTTCGTCGAGCGGTCGTGGCGGTGCACCGCCCGGGAGGGGCGCTACCTGGCGACGGGCTTCGCCGACGACGACGACAACGGCATGACCGGCCGTCCGCTGCGCATGGCCTGCATCGGCAACATCTCCATCGTGGGCGTGATGCTGGCCTGGGCCGAGGACGTCGATCCCGGCATGCGACGGTTCGGGTTCAACCCGTTCGGGCGGGACGTGGCCGACGAGGTGCACGGCGACCTGTTGCGCCTGGTCGCCGAAGGGAGGATCCGCCCGGCGATCGGCCGCCGAGTCTCCATGGCCGAGGCCGGTTCCGCCCTCGACGAGCACGAGCAGCGCCGCTCGATCGGCCGCACCGTCGTGATGATCGACCCCGTCGACGGGACCGGGGGATGACGACGGTCGAGTACACGTTCCGCGACTCCGAGCTGCGGAGCCGGCCGATCCGGGCCGTGAACCAGGTCGGGGCGCAGCTGCACCGCGTCGGGCTCGACCTGCCCTCCCTCACCCCGGCCAGCATCGTGGCCGCCGCGGTGAAGGCGGCGGGCTCCGACCACCTCGGGAGCGACAGCTACGTCGAGCCCCTGGAGCAGTTCCTGCGGTCGTGCGAGGAGGAGGCCGAGCTCACGACCTTCGGTCGCTTCCTGATCTCACGGATGCTGTCATCCGCACTGACGAATCGCATCGACCTGCAGCGGTGGGCCACCGACCACCCCGAGGTCTGGCAGGAGCACATCGAGAGCCCGTGGGTCATCGTCGGGCTGCCCCGCACCGGGACCAGCCTGCTTTCGATCCTGCTCGGGCTCGACCCGGTGGCCCGCCCGTTGCTGCAGTGGGAGGCGGCCCACCCGATCCCCCCACCCACCCTCGAGGGTGCGGCCGAGGACCCGCGCATCGCCAAGACGGCCAAGGAGCTGGACGGGCTGATGAAGCTCAACCCGCCGCTCAAGGCCATGCACCCGTTCGGCGCGACCATCGCCCAGGAGTGCGTGAGCCTGTTCATGTACGACGTGCGCACGCTCGCCCTCGAGACGCAGGCCCACGTGCCGTCCTACGCCCGGTGGCTGGAGCACGCCGACATGGCCCCGGCCTACGCCCAGCACCGGCTGGCCCTGCAGACCCTGCAGTCGCGCCAGCCGACCCAGCGGTGGATCCTCAAGACACCGAACCACCTGTGGGGCCTCGATGCACTGCTCGACGCCTACCCCGACGCCCGCATCATCTGGACCCATCGCGACCCCGGGCCGGTCGTGACCTCGCTGGCCAGCCTGGCCAACGCCGGCCAGCGGCCGCTCACCTCGCGCACCGACCCGAGGCCGACGGCCGAGGAGTGGAAGCGCAAGTGCACCTTCGCCCTCGAGTCGGCCATGGCCTACGACGACCGGGCCACGCCCGGGTGGTGCCAGCACGTGGGCTACGACGACCTGGTCGCCGATCCGGTCGGCACCGTCTCGGCCCTGTACGCCCAGGTGGGCGAGGAGGTCACCGACCTGCACGCCCGCCGCATGCGGGCCTGGCTCGAGGACCGGCCCCAGGACGCCTTCGGCCACCATCGCTACGACCCCGCCGACTTCGGGTGGACCTACGCCGGCCTGGCCGAGGAGTTCCGGCCCTACGCCGATCGCTACCTCGTGAGCTGACCGGAGGTCGGGACCTGCCGCGGCCGACGACCGACCGATCTGAAGGCCCGGGCTGACCCTGGACGACAGGCCCAGCCTTCAGTCCGACGACGCGGCCGACGACCGACCGATCTGAAGGCCCGGGCTGACCCTGGACGACAGGCCCAGCCTTCAGTCCGGCAACGCGGCCGACGAGCCGAGCAGCTCGCCGTGGCGCAGCACCGTGACCGGGCCGTCCTCGCTGACGACGACGACGGTCGCGGTGACGTCGTCGAAGCTGTAGCGACGGCCCGCGGTGTGGCGCATGCCGCGGTAGCCCTCGACGTCGGCCTCGGCCTCGGCGCTGGGGACCAGCCGGACGCCGAGTTGGCGGAGCGTGCCGGAGCCGTCGAGCACCGCGGCACCGTCGACCTGAGCCAGTACGTGCCGCAACGGCGCCAGGTCGGCCGGGCGGGAGATCTGCAGGGGCGGCGGGATCGGCAGCCGCAGCTCGTAGGTCGGGTCGTCTCCGCCCTCGCCGTGGTCGGGCTGGTAGACGAGGATGGCGCCGATGCCCCGGGAGCCGAGGTCGTGGACGGCGAACTCGAGGATGGTCTCGAGCACCTCCTGGTCGCCGTGGCGGCCGCACACGCCGACCGAGTCGATCCAGGTGCTGATCGGCGGTTCGTGGTGCCAGGCCAGCCCGTCCCAGCGCAGCACGCCGAAGGCGCCCGCCGCGCGGACCGCGCCGACCGGATGGCGTTGCACGAGGGTGGCGCCCAGGGCCTCGGCCAGCACCACCAGGTCTCGCTCGGAACCGGCCGGGCGATCGAACACCGCCAGCTCGTCCGGGCCCTCGACCCGGCGGACGAGCCAGCTCGACAGGCCGTCGGCGAAGCGCCGGCCACCGGAGAGCGGAGCCTCGCCGAGGTGGCGGCCGGTGATGGTCAGCTGCGTGGCCGGCTCCCACCCCGACCGAACCGTGGTCGGTTCGATGATCGACCCGAAGCTCGGCACCCGCCGCTCGTGCACCGCCGGGCGCAGCGCGTAGTCGAGCTCGACCAGCACCATCTCCCGCCACTCGTCGCTGCGGTCGAAGGCGAACCCGCTCTCGGCCAACTCCTCGACCAGACGACGGAGGCGGGCCGCGCTGGGCTCGTGGACGTGGACCATGGAGCGAGGGTATCGATCCGGTGCGGCAGCAGGTCGGTCACACGCTCGCCGACGGCCCGATCACCACCAGCGGCGCAGCTCGCCCTGCGCCACGTCCGCCGCGTCTTCCAGCTGACCTGATCAGCCGTGGTTCCGGGTGGTCTCGTGCTCCGCCACCGCAGCTCGGAGCAGCGCGTCGGCGGACCACCGCATGAGCGTTGTCGCTTCATCGCGGGACAGCCCGCCGACGTCGGTCAACCAGACGAGCGCCTCGATTCCGGTTGCGCTCCGAATCGCCAGCGCGAGTCGGTGCAGATCGTCGCGGGACATCTCGGCGAGGAGCGGGTCGAGCGCCTCCTCTATCCACCTGATCGCTCGGCCTTGCCGCAACGGCAGCTGCGCCCGCTCGTCCGGGTCCGCCAGCAGCGAGAGCCGGAGCATCGTGCGCTGCTGGGCCTCGGTCTCCACGATCATGCGATTGAAGGCGTCGATGACGAGGTCGAGCCGGGAGGCCGCGTCCTCCGGCGCATCGTCGGGCAGCATCGAATCGAGCCCCGTCTCTGGATGGGCCGCCGCGAGCAGCGCTCGCTGCGTCGGGAAGTACCGATAGGCCGTGGCCCGAGAGATGGACGCCGCCGCCGCCGCGCCTTCGACCGTGGGCGTCTCGCCCTTGCTCACGAGGTGGCGGGCCGCGTCGACGAGCGCGTCACGGGTGCGACGCTTCTGATGAACCCGACCGGTGAGCTCGTAGGCCGTTGACACGGGCCTCATGGTACCTTACTCTCGATATGAGACCCTTGTCTCACATAAATCAGAGAGCAGGCGAGTGCCATGAACGCTCAGGTCCCGATCATCCGAGCATCCGGCGAAGGCGACACGCGGTCGTTCTTCGGCGGCGGCGTGCACACGTGGAAGCTCCTGACCGACGACACGAACGGCGCCTTCTTCCTGTTCGAGGACGTCATGTCCAAGGGCAAGACGACCCCGCTCCACCTCCACCCCGAGGCCGATGAGACCGTCTACGTCCTCGAGGGTGAGATCCTCGTCAACGTCGACGACGTCGAGAGCCGAGTCGGCCCCGGCGGCATCACGTTCACGCCGAAGGGCGTGCCGCACGCGTTCATCGTCCTGTCCGACTCGGCCCGGTTGCTCACCATGCAGACGCCCGGAGTCGGCCAGGCGTTCTACCGTGGCGCGAGCGAGCCGCACACCGACGATCGGGCCGACACCGTCGACATCTCACGCATCCAGGCGTCGGCGCAGCAGCACCCAGAGGGGATCCAACTGCTCGGGCCACCTCCGTTCGCCGGTGCCACCACCGGCTGACCGGATGCCGCGTGGCCGTCGGTAGGCTCTCCCGAACCGCAGAGGGAGAGATCGCCATGGCGAGCTTCACGAGGGGGTTCCTGGGCCGCAGGCGCGGCGAGCGCGACCCTCGCCTGCCTCCCGGCCAGTACGACGCCGGGGACGACTGGCCCGTGCTCAACGCCGAGGTCACCCCGAACCTGGCCACCGACACGTGGACGTTCTCGATCGAGGGCCTGGTCGAGCGCCCGGTCACGTGGTCCTGGGACGAGATCCACGCCCTCCCCGACTCGACCTACGACGGGGCCATCCACTGCGTCACGACGTGGTCGAAGTTCGACATGAGCTGGGCCGGCGTCTCGGTCGACACGCTCCTCGCCGCGGCCGGGCCCCTGCCCACCGCCACCCACGTGCTGGCGCTGTGCCACACCGGCTACACCACCAACCTCCCCCTCGACGACATCACCGGGGGCAAGGCCTGGGTGGCGTGGGAGGTCGACGGCGGACCTCTGCCGGTCCAGCACGGTGGACCGGCCCGGCTGCTGGTGCCGCACCTCTACTTCTGGAAGAGCGCCAAGTGGGTGTCGGGCCTGCGCCTGCTCGACCACGACGAGCAGGGGTTCTGGGAGCAGAACGGCTACCACGACCGGGGCGACCCCTGGCTCGAGCAGCGCTACCAGGGCGACTGATGGGCGACCCCTCCCCCCAGGGGCCCTGGCAGACGGCCCGGGTCTCCGACATCCGCATCGAGACGGCTCGGGCCAAGACCTTCCGCCTGGCCCTGTCGCGCCCGGCGCCGCATCGGGCCGGCCAGCACTTCATCGTGCGCCTCACCGCACCCGACGGCTACCGGGCCATGCGCTCGTACTCGGTGGCCTCGCCGCCCGACGACTCGGGCGAGATCGAGCTCACGGTCGAGCGACTCGACGACGGCGAGGTCTCGGGGTTCCTGCACGACGTGGTCGAGCTGGGAGACGAGCTCGAGGTGCGGGGACCGATCGGGGGGTGGTTCGTCTGGGAGGGCGACTCCCCCGCCGTGCTGGTGGGCGGCGGATCGGGACTCGTCCCGCTGATGGCCATGCTGCGCCTCGCCCGGACGACGGACCGATCCGACCTGGTGCGGCTGGCGGTGTCGGTGCGCTCGCCCGCCGACCTGCTCTACGCCGACGAGCTGCCAGGGCCCGAGGTCACCATCGCGTACACCCGCGAGACGCCGCCGGGCTCGCCCCGCCCGGCCCGGCGGCTCACCACCGAGGACCTCGCTCCGCTGGTCCGGCCCGACGCGACCGCCTTCGTCTGCGGGTCGGCCGGGTTCGCCGACGCGGCCAGCCGGCTGCTGGTCGACCTCGGCGTCTCCGTCGATCACATCAGAGTCGAGCGCTTCGGGCCCACCGCCGCCGCGGCCACCTCGTGAGCGACAGTGCCCATGAGCGACCTGGCCCCATGAACGACACCACCGCATCGAGCGCCACCTTCGGACCCGAGGCCCTCGCCGAGCTGATGCCGTTCGGCACCGATCGGACCGTCGAGGCCGGCGAGGTGCTGTTCCGACCCGGCGACGAACCCCACTTCATCGTGATGCTGGAGGGCGAAGCCGAGATCGTCCGCACCGGGCTCGACGGCGACGTGGTCATCGCCACCCACGGCGCCGGCCGCTTCCTCGGCGAGCTCAACCTGCTCACCGGCCAACGCTCCTGGCTCGGCGCCCGGGTCAGCCGCCCCGGTCGGGTCCTCGACATCCAGCCCGACGACTTCCGGCGGCTCATGAGCAGCCGGCCCGACCTGGCCGATCCCATCTTCAGCACGCTCGTCGCCCGCCGGGAGCTGCTGCGGGACAGCGACGCCGCCCTGGCCGTGCGCATCATCGGCTCCCGCTACTCCCAGGAGGCCATGGCGCTGCGAGCCTTCGCCGCCCGATCGCACCTGGCGCACTCGTGGATCGACCTCGAGGACGTCGACGACGTCGGCGTGATGCTGGCCAACCTCGGGCTGCGCGAGGTCGACACCCCCGTCGTCGTGACGCCGACCGCGGTCCTGCGCCGACCGACCCCCGGGCGAGTTCGCCGAGCACCTCGGGCTCACGTTCCACGCCCCACCCGGCTTCCTCTTCGACCTCGTGGTGGTGGGCACCGGACCGGCCGGCCTGGCCGCCGCGGTGTACGGCGCGTCCGAGGGGCTGCAGACCGTCTCGCTCGATGCCGTGGCCACCGGCGGCCAGGCCGGGGCCAGCTCGCGCATCGAGAACTACGTCGGCTTCCCGAACGGCATCTCGGGCGAGGAGCTGGCATCGAGGGCGGCGATCCAGGCCCAGCGGCTCGGCGCCCGGTTGAACGCGCCGTGCGAGGTGGCCGGCCTGCGGGTCGAGCACGGCTTCCACGTCGTCGAGCTGGCCGACCGGAGCGAGATCCCGTGCCGGGCCGTCATCGTCGCCACCGGCGCCCGCTACCAGCGACTCGCCGTCGACGACCTCGAGCGGTTCGAGGGCGCCGGCGTCTACTACGCGGCCACCGACCTCGAGGCCCGCATCTGCAGCGGCTTCGACGTCATCGTCATCGGTGGCGGCAACTCCGCCGGCCAGGCCGCCATCTACCTCGCCCAGTCGGGCAGCCGCGTCTCGATCGCCATCCGCCGCGACGACCTCACGTCGAGCATGTCGAGCTACCTCATCGAGCGGATCGAGGCCGATCCCCGCATCATCGTGCTCACCTCGACGGAGGTCCGGGAGGTCGCCGGCGGAGCCCACCTCGAGCAGGTCACCCTCGAGCACACGGCCACCGGCGAGCGGCGCACGGTGGCCTGCCCCGGCCTGTTCTGCTTCATCGGGGCCGACCCGGCCACCGACTGGCTCGGGGACACCGTGGCGCTCGACCCGGACGGCTTCGTGCTGACCGACCGGTCGCTCCCGGACGAGATCGCCCTGGGCCCGGAGTTCGGTGCCCGGGAGCCGCTGCCGTTCGAGACGTCGGTCCCCGGGGTGTTCGCGGTCGGTGACGTGCGCCACGGATCGATGAAGCGGGTGGCCGCCGCCGTCGGGGAGGGGTCGAGCGCCGTCCGCTCGGTGCACGACCACCTGGCCAGCACCGCTCCGCACTGACCCCGCAACAGGCCGAGCACCCGCCCGTCGAGCGGCGACCGTCGCTCGGATCAGGGCGGTGGCGGCGCGGCGATGAGCAGCACGACCGACAGCACCAGGATGGCGGTGCCCAGCCCGACCAGGCCGTAGCGGGCCATCCGCACCCGGAAGTGCCCGCTGATGCCGACCAGGAACAGCACGCTGGCGAGGAACACCGTGGTCCGGACATAGTTGTCGGCGGTGCTGCCGGCCTTGGCCCCCTCGGCGTAGAGCTCGTTGGCCCGCTCGTCGAGCTCGGCGGCCTTGTCCTGCTCGGCCAGCACGTACTCGGGCATGTAGGTCGGGCCCTTGGGCGCGTCCGCGTTGGTGTCGGGGTTGGTGGCGAGCCAGGCCTGGAACGCCACCTCGAACTCGGGCCGGAAGCGCTTCTCGGCCAGCGCCATGGCCGCCTCGTCGTGGGCCGAGTAGGCGATGAACCACGTGTTGAACGTCGAGGCGTCGAAGTTCTTGGTCTCGAGCGCATCCATGTAGGCCCGGTTGGCCTCGGTGCGGGTGGCCGACGCCCGGGCCAGCGTCAACGACGACTCGGTGCCCCACTTGGCCGACGCGTACCCCGACCACGCGGCCAGCACAGCCACGACGGCGAGCAGCAGCGCCTCGACGATGGTGATCCGGCGGTCGTGGCCGGTGGCCTCGCCGTGCTCCGCGGTGCGGTGCCGGTGCTCGGCGATCTCCTTGCTGACCTCACCCGGTGACAACCCAGCCTCGCCCATCGGGTCAGGCTAGATGGGCGGGTCAGGCTGGATGGGCGGGTCAGGCTGGATGGGCCTCGAACGGCGAGGTGACGCTCACCCCGGTGGCGTGCCGACCTTGCTGTCGGCCCCGGCCGTTGCCCCGGCTCCGGCCCAGAGCGCCACGAGCGCCAACACCGGGATGGCGGTGAGCGACACCATCATGGCGACCTTGTCGAACCCCTCGAGCCCGTCGAGGTGGCCGGCGTGGTAGCCGACGTGCAGCACCGACTCGACCAGCCAGGCCACAGCCACCGGCCGTCGGGCCTGCGGGCGCCAGAGCGACCACACCGTGACGATGATCAGGGCCAGGAACAGCCCGCCGACGTCGCGGACGAGGTGCTCGTCGTAGGCGCCGCCTCCCGCCGAGATCCAGCCCCTCCCGAGGGGGAAGTCGTCGAAGAACGACCGGGGCATGAACGTCGCCTGCAGCGCGGTCGGCAGCATGGCGAGGGCGATCAGCCCGAGTGCGACCTGTTCGATCCGTCCACGATCCATCACCTGAGCATGACGGAGGATGGGGCCACGGGGAAGGAGCGGATGGGCCGCGGCCAACATCGTCTCACCCGATGCGGGTGATGACGGGGGCCGGACCGAGCCGTCACGATTGCCACGGCGCCACATGCCGCAGCGGGCAGACTCGGCGTGCGACGAGAGGACTCCGCCACCGATGAACGACCTGCTGCTCTACGCGCTGATCATCACCCTCGAGCCGCTGCCGATCGTCGCGTTCATCCTGGTGCTCAGCACCGACGGGGCGGCCCGCAACGGCGCCGGCTTCATCGTCGGGTGGGTGGCCTGCCTGCTGGTGATGATCGGGGCGACCGTCGCGCTGACGGGGGGCGAGCCGTTGGCGTCGAGCACGGCTCCGGCGACGGCGACGCTGGTCGTCCAGATCCTGCTCGGGCTGGGCCTGGTCGGGTTCGGCATCTACAAGCAGCGCCACGCCCGCCCGGCGGACGCCGACCGGCCCACGCCGTCGTGGATGAAGCGGCTCGACCGGCTCAGCTTCGGTGGTGCGGCGCTGCTCGGCGTACTGATGCAGCCATGGGCGTTCGTGGCGGCCGGCGCCACCAGCATCACGCAGGCCGACGTGTCGAAGGCCGAGTCGATCGTGCTGCTGGTGCTGTTCTGCCTCATCGCCACGTCGTCGCTGCTGGCCATGGAGGCCTACACGGTGATCGACGCGGAGGCGGCCAGGGCCAAGCTCGACGCCCTGCAATCCTGGGTCGACCGCAACCGCGACAAGGGGATCATCATCCTGGCGGTGGGCGTCGGTGCCTACCTGATCGCCAAGGGCACCTTCGGCCTGATCACCGCCTAGCCCGCCCGGCCACGCGAGACTCGGCCCGATGTGCTTCAGCGCGCAGGCCAGCTTCGCGGGGGCCGCCGTCATCGGCGCCGCCGGCATCGCGTCGCTGGCCCTCTGCAAGCGCCCGCGCGAGATCCCGTTCGCGGCACTGCCGTTCGCGTTCGGCGTGCACCAGGCGCTCGAGGGCGTGACCTGGCTCGAGCTGCACGATGCTCCCGGCGCGGTGCTCACCGGCTGGGGCGTGCACCTCTGGGTGCTCTACGCGTGGGCGCTGCTGCCGACGTGGGTCCCCGTGGCGGTCTGGCTGATCGAGCCCGAGGGTCGGCGCCGGCGGATGATGGTGCCGCTCATGGCCGTCGGCATCTCGCTGACGGCCTTCATGCTGACCCAGGCCTTCCAGTCGGGCATCGAGGTGCGGGTCGTGGCCAGCAACCTCGACTACGTGCTGCCCTTCTCCCCCAGTTGGCTGCTCGCCTTCCCCTACGTGGCCGCCACCTGCCTCACCCCGGCGATCTCGACCCATCGGTGGATCCGCGTGTTCGGCATCGGCAACTTCATCGCCATGTCGGCGGCGGCCATCATCAAGGCCCAGGCCTACTCGTCGCTGTGGTGCACCTTCGCCGCCTTCCTCAGCCTGATCATCCTCGCCCACTACCTGCACCAGCGGGGTGAGCGGATTCGAGCGGGAGGATCAGCCCCCGTCGGGCTGGTCCCCACCTGACCCGGCGTCCCCGTCGGGCGCATCGGCGGACAGGTCGAGCTGCTCGTCCGGGATGAGCAGCACCGCCCCGAACAGGAAGCACAGGCCACCGACGAAGGTGCCGAGGTTGTCGAGCGTCAGGCTGGCCAGCTCGCCGGTCGACGGCACCACGTAGGCGCCGAGGGCCGAGACCGCGAACGCGATCGACCCGACCAGGTTGAGCGTCGCCACCGACCAGCCCAGGTCGCGGGGCCGCCAGCGCAGCCACGGACGGCGGACGTCGGCGTAGGCCAGACCGCTGGCGACCAGGAAGGCGATGCAGCCGCGGGCGTCGGGGGTCCAGACCCGGCGCTCCGCCTGGGCCGCGGTCAGGCCCTGCTGCATGGCCTCGTAGGTGCTGATGTTGAACATGAGCGTGCCGACGAACTGCACCACCCCGGCCCACCACTCGGGCCGGTCCGGCGTGCGCACCCGGCCGCGCCAGCGGACCGACGAGCGCGGTCGCCGGTCGGCACGGATGATGCCGGCCGAGATCAGCACCTGCAGCAGCGCGGCCGAGGTGAAGAAGATCGAGCCGACGAAGTAGGTCACCCCGTCCGCCGCCGGGCCGACCGCGTCGGCGTAGAGCGGCAGCGCGCCGAGGGCGAAGCAGCTCGACCCGACGATGAACAGCGCGGCGACCTGCCAGTCCGCCCGACCCGGCTCCCACCACTGGGTGCCGACTGCACCGCCGGGGGCGCCCACCGCGTCGCTCGACATCAGGTGGCCGGAACGGCGTCCTCGGCCTGGTAGCGAGCGAGCAGTCGCAGCTCGTCCTCGCGCTTCGGGAAGCAGAAGAAGACCAGCACCGCACCCAGCGCGATGGCGATGATGCCGGCGAGGTAGGCCCAGTCCTGACCCGACACGAACGACTCCCGGGCGGCCTGGATGATCTGGGTCGAGTACTGCGGGTACTGCTCGGCGGTGGCACTGGCGCTGGCGAACGACTTGGTCAGCTCGCTCTGCACCGAGGTGGTGATCTGGGCCTGCGTCGCGCTCGGCGCGCCGGCGATGAGCTTGTTGAACGCGCTGGCGTAGCCCACGGTGAGCAACGCTCCGAGGATCGACTGCATGATCGCCCCTCCCAGGTCGCGCTGCAGGTCGGCGGTGCCCGACGCCATGCCGGCCCGGCGCACCGGCACCGAGCCGGTGAGCGAGTGCGAGGCCGGGGTGCCGGCGAAGCCGACCCCGGCGCCGACGAAGGCGTAGCCGAGCCCGACCGCCCAGTAGCTGGCGCTGTCGGTCCACAGGAGGAGCATGGTGAGGAAGCCCAGCATCACGAAGACGTAGCCGGTGAGGAGCGTGAACCGGGCTCCCTTGCTGTCGACGAGCTTGGCCGAGCGCGGGGCGATCAGCACCATGAAGACCACGGCGGGCAGGATGGCGGCACCGGCCTCGAGCGGGCTGTAGCCGAGGACGTTCTGCAGGTACTGCTGCCCGACGAACATGGCCCCCATCAGCGACCCGAACACGACGATGCCGGCGAGGGCCGCCACCCAGAACGTGCGGCGGGCGGCCACATCGAGGTCGTAGAGCGGGTTCGCGGCGCGGCGTTGGCGCAGCACGAACGCCACGACCGCGGCCACGCCCACGAGACCCAGCCCGAGCGCGAACGCGCCCTTGTCGGGGACCGCGGCGAAGTTGATGGCCAGGATGACCGCGCCGATCATCACGACCGACAGCACGCCACCGAGGTTGTCCACGGGCTCGGTCGACTCGTTCACGTGCGCAGGGACGAACAGGACGGCCAGCACCAGGGCCACGCCGGCCAGCGGGAGGGTCACGAGGAACACCGACCCCCACCAGAAGTGCTGCAGCAGCCAACCGGACGTGAGCGGGCCGAGCGCCGAGATGGCACCGCCGAGGGCCGACCAGAGGGCGATGGCCCGAGTGCGCCCCGGTCCCGCCCACAGGGCGGTGATGAGGGCCAGGGTCGTCGGGTAGGCCATGCCGGCGGCCACTCCGCCGACGACGCGGGCAGCGAAGAGCACGACGTCGGACGGAGCCCACGCCGCCACCAGGCTGGCCGGCACGGCCAGCGCGGTGCCGGCGATCAGCAGCATCTTGCGCCCGTAGCGGTCGCCCACCGCCCCGAGCCACAGCACCGACGCGGCCAGGCCGAGCGAGTAGCCGACGGCGATCAGGTCGAGCATCGTCTGGGAGGAGTCGAACGCCTTGCCGATGTCGGGCAGCGCCACGTTGGCCACGGCCAGGTTCAGGTTGGCGACCGCCGCCACGAGGATGAGCGCGAGCAGCACGAGGGACGCACGGTCCGGCGCCTCTGACGCCGTGTCGCCTGCGGGTGCAGCTGACGTGGCCATGCTCTCTCCCGATGACGGCGCCCTGACCGGCGTCACGCTAGTGCTCTGTCCGGAACGACCCGATCGTCACCATGGGGATCACCCGATCGGGGTGATGCCCGCACCGAGTCACGACCCGTACCCTCGCCCCATGGGATTTCGAGATCGCAGGAACAGCGGCGACGCGCGACCGCTACCAGATGGTGCAGAAGGTGATGTCGGTCGGCGGCGACTCGTGGATCGACGACGAGGACGGCAACCACGTCTACAAGGCGAACGGCAAGGCCCTGCGGGTGCGCAAGACCTTCGTGCTCGAGGATCCTTCGGGCAAGGAGCTGGCCAAGATCCAGGAGAAGGTCGTCACCGTGCGCGACAAGATGCACATCGAACGAGAGATCCACTCGGCCACCGTGCACAAGGCGCTGGTCGGCCTGCGCGAGCGCTACAAGATCGACGTCGACGGCGGCGAGGACCTGAAGGCGCACGGCAACTTCGTCGACCACGAGTACGAGATCGAGGACGACCACCACACCGTCGCCACCGTGTCGAAGAAGTGGTTCCGGGCCCGTGACATCTACGGCATCGAGATCGCCGAGGGCCAGGACGACGTCCTGCTGCTCTGCGTGGCCATCTGCATCGACGCCCTCGCCCACGATCACTGACCACCACGTGGACGTGACATCCCCCTCCTGCGGGAGGTCACGGTCGTACGCTTCGGGGCATGAGTGAAGACCGTTCGACGCTCGATGTCCTGCGCGGCTCGCGGGTCGTCGCCTACACCCTGGGTGCCATCACCCTCGTGGCCGGCCTGGTGCTGCTGTTCTGGCCCGACCGCACCATCACGGTGGTCGCCCGCCTGAGCGGCATCCTGCTCATCATCGTCGGCGTCGCCGACCTGCTCGAGACGTTCCGCAACCACCGACAGGGCTCCTACTGGGGCCTGCTGGCCCTGCGGGGGGTGATCAACCTCGGGTTCGGTGCCGCCCTGCTGTTCTGGCCGGGTCCCACCGTGCACGTCCTCGCTTGGCTCTTCGGCCTCGACCTCGTGCTCACCGGCCTGCTCGGGCTGGTGCTCCGGGGCCAGATGCCCCCGGAGTACCGATCGGCCGTGCTGACCCGATCGATCCTGACCATCGTGTTCGGCTTCGCCATCATGGTCTGGCCCGGCCCGACGGTGAAGGTCGTCGCCTTCATCGTGGCCGCGCTGCTGATCCTGTTCGGCCTGATCCTGCTCTGGTCGGGCTGGACGATCAGCAAGGCGGCCAAGGAGATCGCCTGACCCGCAGGCCCTGCCGCGGCCTAGAGGTGGCTGAACCCGCTCGACTCCTCCTTGGTCATCGAGACGGTGACCGGGTGCTTGTCGAAGTGGGCGACCGCGTCGCGGAAGTCGTCGAGCAGGATGCCGGCCAGGTCGCGGCTGACGTCCTGGCGCACCAGGATGCGCTGCACCGCGATGTCGTGACGCGGTGCCGGTGAGCGGGTAGGCCGGCACCTGCCAGCCGCGGATGCGCAGGCGGTCGGCCAGGTCGTAGAGCGTGTAGCCCGGGTCGGCACCGTCGGCGAGCTTCCAGGTCACCGTCGGGATGCCCGTCTCGGGGTTGCTGTCGCACAGCAGCTCGAACGGTCCCAGCTTCACGATCTCGTCGGCGAGGAACTGCCCCGTGGCGTAGGCCGCGTCGTGCACCCGCTTGTAGCCCTCGCGCCCGAGCCGGAGGAAGTCGTAGTACTGGGCGATGATCTGGCCGGCCGGGCCGGGAGAAGTTGATCTGGAACACCGGCATGTCGCCGCCGAGGTAGGTCACGTGGAAGATGAGGTCGTCGGGCAGCTCGGCCACGTCGCGCCAGATCACCCAGCCGACGCCGAGCGGCGCCAGCCCGAACTTGTGGCCCGAGGTGCTGATCGACTTCACCCGCGGCACCCGGAAGTCCCACTCGATGTCGGGGGCGCAGAACGGGGCCAGGAAGCCGCCGCTGGCGCCGTCGACGTGGATGTCGATGTCGAGCCCGGTGTCGGCCTGCAGCCGGTCGAGCGCCTCGGACAGCGGCTTCACCGGCTCGTAGCTGCCCGTGTAGGTGACGCCGAAGGTCGGCACCACGAAGATGGTGTTCTCGTCGACCCGTTCGAGCATGTCGTCGGCGTCCATGCCGTAGTGCCCGGGGCGCATCGGCACCTCGCGCATCTCGACGTCCCAGTACCTGGCGAACTTGTGCCACACCACCTGCACCGGACCGCACACCATGTTGGGCTTGTCGGTCGGCTTGCCCTCGGCCTGGCGCTTGGCCCGCCAGCGCCACTTGGCCGCCATGCCGGCGAGCATGCACGCCTCGGACGAGCCGATGCCCGAGGCGCCGACGGTGTTGGCCGCCTCGGGGGCGTTCCAGAGGTCGGCCATCATGTGCACGCACCGGCGCTCGATCTCCGCGGTCTGCGGGTACTCGTCCTTGTCGATCATGTTCTTGTCGAGGCACAGCTCCATGAGCGCGTGCACCTCGGGCTCCTCCCACGTCTGGCAGAAGGTGGCCAGGTTCTGCCGGGAGTTGCCGTCGAGCATCAGCTCGTCGTGCACGGCCTGGAACGCCGTCGCCGGGAGGATCTCGTGGTCCGGGAAGCGGTACTTCGGCATGGCCTTGGCCAGGTCCTGACCGGCGAAGATCGAGTCCTCGAGGTGGTCGCGGATCGAGTTGCGGTCGTGCAGGGTCATGGCGGCTCTTTCGACGGCGGCGTCCCACGTGCAGGTCGCCCGAGATACTCGCACTCCCTCCTCGCCCGTGTCGTCACCCAAAGGGGGTGATGACGGGGAGCGTTCTGCGACCTAGCTTCGGGGCATGGTTGCATCGACTGGAGCGATCCCATCCGAGCAGGACCCGACACCACCTACCGCGTCGACCCGCTCTCCCGGGCGCGCGAGCGTCGACGAGCGCATGCGCCGCGGCCGTCGATCCCGTGCGCTGCTCCCCCGCACGGCCCACGGCGAGTGGTCCCCCGCCGCCGACCGTCCCGATCCCATCGGCATCCTCGAGCAGCAGGCCACCACGCGGGTGCCGGAGCTGGTGCCGATCCGGTACGGGCGCATGGCCGCGTCGGCCTTCGCGTTCTACCGGGGCGCGGCCGCGGTGATGGCCGACGACCTCGGGGCAGGCGAGCGATCCGGTCTCACCGTGCAGCTCTGCGGTGACGCCCATCTGGCCAACTTCGGCGGGTTCGCGTCGCCCGAGCGATCGTTCGTGTTCGACATCAACGACTTCGACGAGACCCACCCCGGCCCCTTCGAGTGGGACGTCAAGCGACTCGCGGCCAGCTTCGAGATCGCCGGGCGCAGCCGAGGGTTCGACGCCAAGCAGTGCGCGGCGCTCGTGATCGGGACGGTGAAGTCCTACCGGCAGTCGATGCGGACGTTCGCGGGCATGAGCAACCTCGACATCTGGTACTCGTTCCTCGACGTCGACAGCATCCTGCAGCGTTGGGGCGGCGAGCTCGGCGGCAAGGCGATCAAGGCCCTCCAGCGCAACACGGCCAAGGCCGAGTCGAAGGACCGGCTCAAGGCCAAGGCCAAGCTCACCCGAGTCATCGACGGCGAGCTGCAGTTCGGCAGCGACCCGCCGCTGCTCGTTCCCGTGCACGAGCTGTTCCCGCCTGCCGAGCACGACCAGCTCGAGCGCACGATCGCCTCCGCGTACCGGCTCTACCGCCACACGCTCTCGAGCGATCGACGCCACCTGCTCGAGGGCTACGAGCTCACCCATCTGGCCCGCAAGGTGGTCGGGGTCGGCAGCGTCGGCACCCGGTCATGGGTCGCGCTGCTGATCGGCCGCGACCAAGACGACCCGCTCTTCCTGCAGATCAAGGAGGCCGAGGCGTCCGTGCTCGAGCCGTACTCCGGCAAGAGCCAGTTCGCCAACCACGGCCAGCGCGTCGTGACCGGCCAGCGGCTGATGCAGGCGGCGAGCGACATCTTCCTCGGCTGGCAGCACGTGATCGGCGAGGGCGGCGTCAACCACGACTACTACATGCGCCAGCTGTGGGACTGGAAGGCATCGGCCGACCTCGAGACGATGGGCCCCGACGTGATGGCGGTCTACGGCCAGATCTGCGGGTGGACCCTCGCCCGGGGCCACGCCCGCTCGGGTGACGCCATCGCCATCGGGGCCTACCTCGGCGGCGGGGACACCTTCGACCGGGCCATCGCCGAGTTCGCCACGGCCTACGCCGACCAGAGCGAGCGCGACCACTCCGCCCTCGTCGACGCCATCACGTCCGGTCGGGTGACCGCCGTGCTGGGCGTCTGACCTCCGGGTGTCGGCCGGAGGTCGTCAGTCGTTGGGGTGCACCTCGTGGACGAAGTGCTCGACCGTGGCATCGGGGCCGGGCCACACCACGTGCTCACCGGGCTGGTCCTCCCACTCGACGACGTAGGGAGCATGCCCGTTCTCACCCCGGACCTCGTGGATGAGCCCGACCCGGTCGTGCTCACCGACCCGGTGACCCTTGACCACCAGCTTGTCTCCCGCTTTCGCCTCCATCCTGCGACCTCCTGCTGTCGTCCGCGCCGAACCCGGCTCGTGCCCGAAAGGCTGCCAGGCGACACCGCCGCCGGACAGAGGCGAAGGTCCCTGGGCGTGGCCCCGGCTAGGGACCCTGGACGATGGCGAGCGGCTTGGAGCCGAAGAAGTGCGGCCGGCCGACGTGGAAGGGCCGGTCGGAGGTCCAGTGGGCCGACGGGGCGTGGGTGAGGCCGGCCAGTCCGAGGATGGCGTCCTCGTAGCTGGCGCGAAGCCGCGTGAAGGTGCGCCAGCCCTCGTCGAGGTCGGGGCGGAGCGTGAGCCCGACGTCCCGCAACGTGTCGATCGCCTCGTCGAACTCGGCCCGGCTCACCCTGATGTCGACGCCGGTGGCCTCGTCCGCCAGGGCGTCGGCCAGCGGTCGGGGCAGCGAGACCGGCAGCCCCGCTGCCGCCGCGACCCGGCTCACGGCCGATGCGCCGTGCGCCAGCACGAGGGTGAACTCGGGCGAGCGGTCAGCGTCGCCGATGGGCAAGGTGCTGACCAGCAGCGCCGTGGCGTCGAGGATGGTGCCGGCCGACACCACCCATGACCGGGTCGGCACCTGGGGCGGGAACGACGACAGCGACGGGAATGCGGTGTGGCTCTGCTCGAGCGAGGCGAACCACTGCGACACCGGGCCCCAGAGCGTGGGGGAGGCCATGGCCCGGCCGGTGTGGGTGCGGCGGATCAGCTCGAGGCCGGAGGGCTGGGCGCCCACCAACGGCTCCATCAGGCCGACCCCCCGCTCCCGGTCGCTGTAGGCCGAGTAGAGGGTGGGCAGGAAGCTGATGAGCAGCGCCACCAGCCCGAGACCGATGAGCGCCTCGAGGAAGCAGACCACGACGAGCCCGTTGCCGTCCGGCTTGACGAAGCCGAGGGTGAACAGCGACGAACCGCTGACCGCGATCGAATCGGGGAAGTCGCCGGCACCGAACCCCCAGAAGATGAACCCGAAGCCGAGCGTCACGAGCGTGGCCCAGGCCAGCGGCAGCATCACCAGCGACACGGGGGCGTAGAGCCCGGACCACCCGAACCGGGCCGGAAGGCCGCGGTGGCGGATGAACACGCGGTCGGCCAGGGCGAACACGAACCGGGTGATGGCGGTGAGCCCGCCCTTGGGCAGCACGACCGTCTGCAGCGCCGACAGCAGCACCGCGCTGCACAGCGCAGCACCGAGGATGACCGAGAGGATGCGGAGCAGCATGGGGGCCTCAGACGTAGTCGTGCTGGCGGAGCCAACGCAGGGCGAACCAGCCCCAGATCGGGGGAAGGTAGGCGGTGAACAGCCGCGACGTGAAGGTGGCGGCCATGGCGGTGGTCTCGGGGACCCCGGCCGCCGTCATGCCCCCGATGAGCCCGGCCTCGATCACGCCCAGCCCACCGGGCACCGGCACGATGCCGCCGAGCAGCGACGCCAACGAGTTGATGAGGATCAGCTCGAGCAGCGGCAGCGACGATCCGTAGGCGTGCAGGGCCGCCTCGAGGGTGAGGGCGAACAGCACCTGGGAGGCGAAGTTGCCACCGAACAGCTCGAACGCCTTGCGGGGGCTGCGGGCGATGGTCTTCAGGTTGTCGCGGGCGGCCTCGAACTGCGGCTTGATCTTGGCGCCCACCTGCCGGCGCAGGCGCGGCACCAGCAGCACGGCCCCGAGCCCGACGCCGACCGCGATCACGAGCACGATCACCCAGCCGGACGTCCCGCTGCTGCTGCTCGAGGCGGTCGACGACGTGCTGGTGGCCGACCTGGTGAAGTTCGACGCGGTGAAGATCAGCGCCACGACGACCAGCACCACCTCGACCGCCATGGCGGCCAACGTGTTCAGCACGCCCGAGCTGACGGCCACTGCGGGGCCGAGGCCCTGCTTCTGGAAGAAGCGGATCACCACCGCGGTGGTGCCGACCGTGCCGGCCACCATGCCGGTGAACTGGTTGGCGAACTGCACGCCGGTGGCCGGGCCGAGCGGGAGGCGGGTCGCCACCGAGCCCAGCATGGCGACGGCCTGGGCCAGCTGCGGCAGCTGCGAGAGGACCGCCACCACCACGACCCAGCCCCAGATCACGCCGGCGAAGACGTCCCCCACGCTGGCCACGTCGGCGAACTGGCCGATGAGCAGGTAGACGCCGACGATGGTGCCGACCGCCATCAGCAGGTCGGTCGGGGTCACCCGCTGCAGCTTGGCCGGCTCGAGCAGCTCGGTTCCCGTCAGCGCGACCGCCTGCTCGCGAAGGTCGGCGATCAGCTCCTTGGGATCGTCGATCTGCTGGCGGGCCGCCCGCGAGATCACGCCGGGCTGCAGCAGAGGGATGACGGCCGCCAGCCCCTCGTCGCCGAGCCGCCGTCGGGCACCGGCCAGCGCCCGGGGCACCCCGACGATCGCGGCGGTGGCGATGAGCAGCTGGGCATTGTCCTGCTGCTGGCGCTCGACCGGGGCGGCGGCGCTCGTGCGGTCGAGGCCGATCAGGGAGGTGGCACCCTCGGCGCCGACCACCACGGCAGTGGCCGTGAGGTCCCCGTGGGCGAGTTGGGCGGCGTGCAGCCGGTCGACGGTCGCCCAGGCCGCGTCGAGCACGTCGTCGGTGACGAGGGCGTGATCGAGATCGGCGAGGCGGGCGCCCGGCGGGTCGCGGGTGACGAGCAGCGCGCTCCCCGACTCTCCGGCGACGCCCATGGCGACGACATCGGGGCCGTCGACGCCCGCCCGACCGGCGAGCAGCAGCAGGAAGGCCTGGTGCTCGACCTGCTGGGCCCGCGTCAGGGTCAGCGGCGGGCCGGTGTCGCGGTACCAGACGACCCGCCAGGCCTTGGCGAACAGGTTGGCGTCGGAGGCATCGCGACCGATCACCGCGATGCGCAGCGGCCGCCGATCGGCGTCCGATGCGAGGTAGCGCACCTCGCCCCAGCCCTGCGCGGGGTCGAGGCGCAGGTCGTCGGCCTCGACACCCAGCAGGCGCAACGACTCGCGCACATCGGCGAGCGACGGGGTGCCCGCCGGCGAGCCCAGCGCGAGGTGCACGATCGCCGCCATCCCCCACCCGATGGCCAGGCCGGCCACCACCGCGACCACGACCGCCTGCGACGAGAGCACCGCGGCCACGCAGCCGAGGGCGACCAGGAACCGCATCCACCGCCGCAGCGGACGGGTGATGTACGGCATGGACGCGGTGATCATGGCGACCGCGACGGCCAGCGGCACCGCCGGATAGATGTGGGAGCCGACCTCGACGTCGGCCCCGCCGGCCACGAGCGAGTCGGCCACCCTGGACCCGACCGCCTCGCGCAGGGCCAGGCCGACGGCCGCGCTCCCGAGGCCGGCCAGGGCGATGGCCGACCCGAGGCGCACCCGGCGGGACACGATCGCGGCCATGACGAGGGCGCCGGCGCACAGCGTCACCGCCCACGGGTAGAACGCGCGGTAGATGGGGTCGAGATCGCCGGGGAGGTCGGCCAGCAGGCTCTGGGCCCACTGCTCGACGGGGCTCAGCCATTCGGCCGAGGCCGCGGTGAGCACCACCAGGAACGTGGCCAGCGCCACCCGCACGAGGTCGCTCGGACGGCGCCGCTCGGCCCCCTCGGCGACGATCCCGAACACCGCCGGTCGGCGGCGCCCGATCGCCGCGGTCAGGATCGGCCGGTGTTCGGCCTGGACCGGCATGACGCGAGACTAGGCGTGGCCGGTCGCGGTGAACGGGATCGCCGAGCGGCTTGCCTGATCGGATCGGGTCAGGCCCCGGTGGCCGTCCCGCTGGAACCGGTGCCGTTCGTGGTGGCGTCGGAGCCCGCCGCGATCACGATGACGATCGTCGTCGATCCCCCCTTGGACAGCACGGTGACCCGGCCGGTGTAGGTACCGCTGATCTTGACCGTGCCGACGTAGGCCGAGCCGGCGCCGAGCGACTGCGACTCGTCCACGGTGTAGGCGCTGGACGACTTGTAGAAGTCGAAGGCGTCCTGGGGCGTCATCGACCCGGTGAACACGCCGACCAGCTTGCCGCTGCCGTCCTTGACCAGCGATCCCGACCCGGCGGGCGAGGCCCCGTCGGGCACCGGGAACGTGGTCGGCCAACCCGGGGGCAGGTTGCCGTCGAGTGACAACGAGACCTGGCCGTCGGCGGTGGTGACCTCGAACGACTTGTCCGAGCCCGACGTGGTGGAGGTGGTCGACGTGGTCGAGGCCGACTTGCTGCTGCTCGAGCAGCCGGCCAGGGGGAGCACGAGGGCCACCGACACCACACCGATGGCCACGACCGTGCGCACTCGTGTCATCCACATCTCCGTCTCGTTGGGACCGCCGTGCTCACGGCGACCAGGTCGAATCGATCGTAGGAGAGCCGGGTCGCCTCGTCGTCACCCCATTCGGGTGATCTCCTACGCTCGGGCCACCGCACCATGACCGACTCCCCCTCGCCCCCCTCCCCACCCGCCGAGCCTGCGCCCCCGTCGGGGCCGACCACCCGGCGTGCCGCGCTGTGGGCGACCGTTCGCCGACTCACCGTCGCCGTGCGGGACGCGGACGAGAAGCAGATCGAGCAGGCGCTCGTCGCCCTCGGGAGGTCGAGGCGCATCTACGCGCCGATCGGCTACGTCGCCGGTGGCTTCGGCCTGTTGCTCGACGGCGTGAAGCTGCTCTTCTCCAACTGGCGGCTGACGCTCATCGAGATCCTCCCCGCGGTGTGGATCTGGGCCACGTTCTGGAACCTCAAGTCCCACTACTTCAAGGGGCGCGACTTCGCCTACATCCACGGCTGGCTGGCACTGGCCCTGGCGGTTGTGGTCGTGGCCATCACGGTCGGCGCGTACTGGTGCAACGCGGTGTTCGCCTTCGCCGTGGCCGGACCGAAGCCGCCGAAGATCCGCCCGGCCGTCGCCCGGGTCCGCTCCCACCGGCGCGAGATCCTCGGCTGGGGGTTCGGGGTCGGGATGGCCCACGCCTCGGCCACCGTCTACGTGTCGCGATGGGGCACGAACTGGTTCACCCTGGCCATGGGGGCCGTGCTCGTGGTGATGACGGTGACGTTCGTGTCGATCCCGGCCCAGTTCATCGGCGCCCAGACGGCCAAGCTCACGTTGCAGGACAAGATCAGCGGTGCGGCCGCCAGCGGCGCCATGAGCGCGGTGCTCACCAGCCCCGGCTTCATCCTCAACCGCGTCGGCCTGCTGCTGGCCGGCACCTCGGTGCTGCGCGTCCCGGGCGTGATCCTGTTCAGCATCGGCGTCGCCCTCGAGGCGGCCGCCACCTCCAGCGCCAAGGCGGTGAAGCTCACCACCAAGTGGGCCACCGGCGCCTGAGTCTTCGACCCGCGGGTCGGGGCGACCGGTCAGTGGGGGGTGCGGGCGGCGGTGTCCTCGACGGTGGCCACGTCGAACAGACCGGCCAGGTTCGCGCCCTGCTGGGCGAAGGCGATGCCGTCGATGTGGCGGCGGCTCATGACGTCGACCCCGTCGACGTGCACCAGGCGCGGCACCTTGTCGATGTCGCACTGGATGGTGAAGCCCAGGTCGCGCAACAGGTCGACCTTGGGTGAGCCCGGCTTGGGGGCGGCGCCGTAGGCGTAGATGTAGATGTCGGTCGGGCCGATGATCGGCGTCGCCTCGGCCAGCCACTTCTCGGCATCGCTGCTGATGAACCCGATCGACGATTTGTTCAGGTCGATGTGGCCGTAGCTGTGGCTGGCCATCGTCCACCCGGTGGCCTTCAGCCGGTCGGCGATGGCGGTGGCCCGGGCGACCGCCCCCGCGTGGTCGGGGTCGTCGACCTGGTTGATGCGCTCACCGAAGAGACCCTCGTAGCCGGTGAGGGCGATGACGCCCTTCGCCCCCTCGGCCGAGAAGTCGGGATGGGCGGCCACGAACTGGTCGACGATCGGCACGATGTCGTCGTCGGTGACCCGGGTGCCCTGGTCGTCTCGGACCTCGACCTTCACCTGGCCGGCCGGGTCGAGCACCAGGCGCCACCCGACGCCGTGGCCCCGCGTGTTGTCGTAGTAGTTGACGTCGTCCTCGGACAGCACGAGCGGCTTGCGCCCGGCCGGCACCATCAGCTGGCCCCGGACCGCCTTGTGGATGTCGACGAGGGTCCACCCGTTGGCGTAGAGCTGGTCGAGGATCCTGCGGAACTCCCCCACCGTGACGAAGTAGTCGAGGAAGCCCTGTCCCTCGGACCCGCGGGTGAACGCGAGATCGGGCCGCATGACGAGGGTGTGGAAGAAGAGGTGCTCGACCGGACCCGTCCATGGCACCAGCACGGGCGGCGCCGTCGTCGTGGTCGAGGCCGTGCTCGGAGGGGCCGGGACCTCGGTCGCGCTCGACGTGTCCGTGGCCCGGGTCTCGCGGCCGCCCGAGCTGCACGCGCCGGCGAGGAGCACGAACGCGAGGAGGGTCGCGAGCATCGCCGCGCGAGCTGTCCGCCGGGACCGTCGGATCACCCCGCTGAGGCTAGCCAGCCGCTCGATCGCCTCCGGGTCGGCCTCGGTATCCTCGGCGCATGGTCGACGTGCCGCTCGCCCGCCACCTGCTGCGGGCCAGGGACCTGGCCGATGCCCGCTACGCCGAACCGCTCACCGTCGCCGATCTCGCGGCTGCCGCCGGGCTCTCCCAGGCCTACTTCAGCCGCGAGTTCCGCCGGTCGTTCGGGGAGTCGCCCCACCAGTACCTGCTGACCCGACGGCTCGAGCGGGCCGCGGCGCTGCTGCGCACCACGGACCGATCCGTCACCGAGATCTGCTTCGCCGTGGGCCTGTCGAGCCTCGGATCGTTCACCACCAGCTTCCGCCGCATGTTCGACACGACGCCTCTCGCCTACCGTGCCGCCTTCCCGCCGCCCGAGTCGATGATCCGCATCCCGGCGTGCGTGGCCAAGGCCTACGGCCGCCCGGCAAACCGCACGTTTCGAGAAGCCACCCCGGGTACGCGCTCGTAACGTCGTCCAGGTCGACCACACAGGCCGGCCAGGACAGGAGGACACGACATGCAGATCGCCAACGCACAGTTCTGGGTGCACGACCAGGACGAGGCCCTCGCCTTCTACACCCAGAAGCTCGGATGGGAGGTGCGCTCCGACGTGACCATGGAGGAGTGGAACTTCCGGTGGCTCGTCGTCGGACCGGTCGGCCAGCCAGACGTCGGCCTCGTGCTGATGCCGGTGCCCGGCCCGCCGATGCTCGACCCCACCAGCAGCGCGCAGCTCGGCGAGCTCGTGGCCAAGGGGGCGGGCGGCACGCTCTTCATCACCACCGACGACTGCCAGGCCACCTACGACGAGCTCTCGGCCCGCGGCGTGGTGTTCAACGACCCGCCGACCCCGCAGCCCTACGGCATCGACACCTCGTTCCGCGACCCGTCGGGCAACAACGTGCGCGTCACCCAGGTCATGGAGTTCAGCCTCGACCGCAGGTAGTCGACCGGGCTCGTCGGCGCGGTCGACGCCCGGGCGCCGGGTGACGACACTGGGGTCATGCTGAGCATCGGAACCGTGGTCGTCGGCGTCGGCGACCTGCACCGGGCGGTCGACTTCTGGATGCGGGCCCTCGACTACGTGCCGAGGGACGAGATCGGCCCCGACGACGACTTCACCGTCCTCGTGCCGGCCGCCGGACCGGGCACCCGTCTGGCGCTCGACGTCAGCGAGTCGGCCGTGCAGCCCCACCCCCGGGTGCACCTCGACCTCTACGCCGGCGACGCGGCCGACCAGGCTCGAGAGGTCGAGCGACTCGTCTCGCTCGGCGCCACCCGCGTCGACTGGGATCTCTACCCGCCGGACCCCGACTTCGTCGTGCTGGCCGACACCGAGGGCAACCGCTTCTGCGTGATCGACACCAGCCACCCTTCTGAAGGCCCGGCCTGACGGAAACCGCCACCCCGAGCCTTCAGACCGAGGCACCGCGCCACTACGCGAGATTCTGAAGGCCGGGGCTTGACGGAAACCGCCACCCCGAGCCTTCAGATCGAGTGCTCGCAACCCTGCCGTGCTCCTTGCCGGGAGGCGTCGCTGAGTGGGATCTCAGCCGCACTCAGCGACGGCCTCACCCTCCGGATCACGGCACGCCGGAATTGGGCCGTACGGCCCACCGACGGCTCAGGCGGCGCGCAGCTCGTGGGGCTCGACGCCGCTCCAGAGGGCGTTGCGGGCCTGGTGGGCCGCCGACCCGGTGAGCCCGTTGGCCACCACGACGCCCTCGACCATGTCGCCGAGGACGGCGACCCAGGGCCGCCCCCGCAGGCGAACGGCGATGGTGGCCCCACCGTCGGGCCGGCGCCGCATCGACCGCTCGACGCCGGCGAGCCGGGGCGGGCTGCGGAACCCCGGCACGGACAACCCGCGGGCCCGCGCCACCTGGCCGAGGGTGCGGGCCGCCGACGCGAAGCGCAGCGACGTGGCTTCGGCGTGATCGGCGTGACTCAGCTGTTCGAGATGGCTGGAGGGAACCGGGGGCTGCATCGTCACCCATCTTGCCCAGGGGGTGTGACACTGTCGCCATGGAGACGGCCAACGAGCTGAACCCGGCCCAGCAGCAGGTGCTCGACCTGCTCGGCGCGGTCGGGGCCGAGCGCCCGCAGTTCGACGCGGCCCTGCGCCACGAGCTGCGGGCCGAGCTCGAGCACGGCCTGGAGCCGCTCCTCGAGCACCTGCCCGAGGGCGCCTCGCTCTTCGTGAGCAAGCACAAGCTCTCGCAGGTGCACGGCTGCGAAGCCCGGTTCGTGGCCGAGGAGGACGGGGACTTCGCCTGGTCGGTGCCCATGGCCCGGGGCTCGGTCGCGCACCGGGCCATCGAGATGGGCGTGTGGTGGCGGGGTGAGCCCGTGCCGGGTGACCTGGTCGACGAGACGATGGCCAAGCTGGCCCAGGGCAACGACAGCCTCGGCGAGTGGCTGCGCACGTGCGGCGAGCTCGACCGGGCCGAGCTGCGAGGCCAGGCCACCGAGCGGGTGACCACGTTCTTCGAGTGCTTCCCCCCGCTCAAGTCCCGGTGGCGCCCGGTGCTCGAGGGCAAGGTGCGGGTCGAGCTGTTCGACGCCCGCATCGTGTTGTCGGGCAAGACGGACCTGGCCCTCGGCCAGGCCGACGGCACCACCGCCGGCAAGGTGCTGATCGACTTCAAGACCGGCGGGTTCAGCCCCGCCCACATCGACGACCTGCGCTTCTACGCCCTGCTCGAGACGTTGAAGATCGGCACCCCGCCCCGGCTGCTGGCCAGCTACTACCTCGAAGCGGGACAGCCCCACCCCGAGGCGGTGACCGTCGGGCTGCTCGAGGCCACGCTGGCCCGCACCGTCGACGGGGTGGCCGCCATGGTGGAGCTCCTGCACGGCGGACGCGAGCCGCGCTTTCGATCCGGGCCCAGCTGCCGATGGTGTCCGATGCTCGACACCTGCGAGATCGGCACGTCCTACGTCTCGGGGGACGACCCCGACCGGTTCGAACCGGAGGACGACCTGGCGTGACGAGGTCGATGAGGGCGGGCTGGAAGGCCGAGCTGGCCGTCTTCCTGCTCAGCATGGTGATCGTCCTGATCCCCACGGTGCAGCTCCTGGTGCAGAAGCACGGCAACGTCACCGCGCTGCTCAATGTCGGTGAGCAGGCCGCGTCGCGCCCGTTCGTCGAGCGCGACTTCTCCGACATCGCCCTGGTCAAGCGGTACGGCCACGACGGTCAGCAGTTCTACGTGGTGGCCCGCTCGGTCACCGACCTGCAGCAGGTCGACGGCAACGTCGACCGACCCCGCTACCGGGCCAGGCGCATCCTCTTCCCGCTGCTGGCCTCGCCGTTCCCCGCCGGAGCGCCCACCGTGTGGGCCATGCTCGCCATCAGCCTCGTGTCGGTGGGCATGGCCGCGGTGGCGGCCGGTCGGCTGGCCCGACGCGTGCGCGGCCCGGTCTGGCTCGGGCTGGCCGTGGCCGTCACGCCGGCCCTGTTGATCAGCGTGCGGGCGTCGCTCGGCGATGCCCTCGCCTTCTCGCTCGCGCTGTGGGGCGTCGTGCTCTGGCGGCGCCATCTCGGCTGGGCCGTACTGCTGTTCGCGCTCGCCGCCCTGACCCGTGAGACCACCCTCGTGGTCCCCGCCGCCTGCTTCCTGGTGGGCACGCGGAGGCAACGGCTCGCCCTGCTGATCCCCTTCGCGACCTACGCGGCCTGGGCGCTCACCGTGAGCCAGCTCGTCCACGACCGCGTGTCGCACGAATCGAGCAGCCCGGTGGCCGACGCCCTGCGCCAGTTCGCCCCACCGTTCCAGGCCTGGCGCGATCTCGGGCTCGGCAGCACCAGCGTCCAGCTCGCCCTGGTGCTGACGGTCGCCTCCGTCATGTCGGCCTGGGTGCTGCGCGAGCGGGTCCCCGAGCTCGCCATCTGGCTCGTGGCCGACGTCGTCCTCGTGGTCATCGCCGGCACCGGCGTGGCCGAGGACGTCCTCAACTACGCGCGCCTCGTCCCCGTCGCCGGTGTCGGCATCGCGCTCGCGGCGTGGGCCGCGCGAGGAAAGCCCCGCGTACCCGCTGGCTAGCATGGGCGGATGGCCACCAGACCGCCGACTCCCGGCACCGCCGAGTCCGAGGTCGTGACCGGGCCCCGCACCGACAACGTGTCGCTGCTGCCCGTGCGCCGGGAACCCGAGCCCGAGCTCGAAGACCCCCGCACCAGCGACGTCGACGAGTGGGGCCGCTCCGAGAACATGCGCCGCCTCGCCCGGGCGGCCTACGACCCGATCTACCGCCGTTGGTTCCGCGTCGAGTGGGAGGGCCTCGAGAAGATCCCGGTCCATGGCGGGGCGCTGCTGGTGGCCAACCACGCCGCGGCCATCCCGAGCGACGCACCGGTGATCATGCACGGCATCGAGACCGAGCTCGACCGACCCTGCTACGGCCTGGCCGACCACCTCTTCAAGAGCCTGCCGGTCGTGGGCACCTACTGGGCCCGCCTCGGCGGGGTGGTCGCCCATCCCGACAACGCCTACCGGCTGCTGCGCGAGCAGCAGCAGCTCGTGCTCGTCTTCCCCGAGGGCAGCAAGGGCCCGGGCAAGCCGATGAGCGAGCGCTACCAGCTCCGTCGCTTCGGGCGGGGCGGGTTCGTCGAGATCGCCATGCGCGCCGGCGTGCCCATCGTGCCGATCGCGGTGCTCGGCGCCGAGGAGTCGATGCCGATCGTGTTCAAGTCGCCGACCCTCGCCCGCGCCCTGCGGCTCCCCTACTTCCCGATCACCGCCAACCAGCTCGCCCTCGGCCCGGTGCTCGGCACCCTCGCCTACTTCCCCGCCAAGTTCAAGCTGCGGGTGCTCGACCCGATCCACTTCGACGTGCCGCCCGACCAGGACCGCTACTCGAAGAGCCGCATCATGGACGAGTCCGAGCACATCCGCGACCTCGTCCAGCACGAGCTCTACGACATGCTGCGCACCCGGCGCTCCGTGTGGTTCGGCTGACCTGATGGGTCGGCGCGTCCTCATCACCGGGCTGGCGTCGTTCTGGGGCGGTCTCGTGGCCAAGGCCCTCGAGGAGGACGACTCGGTCGAGGTCATCGTCGGCCTCGACACGCGCGAGCCCACCATCGAGCTCGAGCGCACCGAGTACGTGCGCAGCGACGAGAACTACTCGATCCTCAGCCGCATCGTGCAGGCCACGCGCGTCGACACCATCGTCCACACGTTCCTGATCATCGACTCCACGACGGCGCGGGCCCGCACCATGCACGAGATCAACGTGATCGGCACCATGAACCTGTTCGCGGCCGCGTCGGCCCCCGGCAGCACGGTGCGCGACGTCGTGGTCAAGTCGTCGAGCTACGTGTACGGCACGGCCACGGAGGACCCCGTCTGGTTCTCGGAGGAGACCCAGCGCGCCAACCCTCCCCGCAACCGCATCGAGCAGAGCATCGAGAGCGTCGAGGGCTACGTCCGCGACTTCGCCGAGGACAACCCGCACGTCAACGTCAGCATGTTGCGCTTCTCCAACGTGCTCGGCCCCGACATCGTCACGCCGATCAGCCGGGCGCTCGAGCTGCCGCTCGTGCCGTCGATCTTCGGGTTCGACCCCCGCTTCCAGTTCGTGCACGAGGAGGATGTCGTGCGGTCGATCCTGTTCGTGCTCGACCGTCACCTGCCCGGCATCTTCAACGTGGCCGGCGACGGCCTGTTGCCGTGGAGCGAGGTGGCCCACCTCTGCGGCAAGCGCACCGCGCCGATGCCCCCCTTCGCCACCGGGCTCGCCACCTGGCCGCTGCGCCAGATCGGGGTCCCGCTGCCCCCGGAGCTGCTCGACCTGCTGCGCTACGGCCGCGGCATCGACAACCGGCGGCTCAAGGAAGCCGGCTTCCGCTACAACTACACGTCGGCCGGGGCGGTGAAGGCGTTCATCGAGGCGGTCCGCCTGCGTGAGACCATCGGATCCACCGAACCGACCTACACCTACGAGCGCGACGTCGAGCAGTTCTTCCGGCACTCCCCTGCGGTCGTGCGCGATCTCCCCTGATCGCTACGCCGGTGGCGGGGGGCACTGCACCCCGGCCATCGACAGCAGCTCGGTGACCGTCTCGCGGCCGGCGATCCACCGGCCGTCGATCAGGCGGGCCCGGCCGACCCGATCGCGCAGCTGCGTGTTGATCTGGCCGCGCACGTCGACGTCGTAGGCCACGCGGGCCAGCTGGTCGTTCACGAACCGGATGCCGGTGACGGTGACCGTCGTGACCGGCAGCGCGGCTGCGCCCTGCACGCGGGCCCGTGCCGCCTCGATGCTCGGACCGAGGTTGCTCCCGCCTTCGACGAGGGCGAGCCCACCCTCGTCGTCGTAGGTGTCGAGCATGTGGGTGTAGGTCGCGGTGATGTCCTCGCGGGCGGCGGCCTCGTCCTCGGGCGGTGCACCGGCCGTCTCCGTGCCGGGCGGACCCTGGCGCTCCCACAGCACCAAGGGGCGGCGGCCCATCGAGGTGGGATCGGGGTCGGGGCGCAGCGCGCGCAGGGCCGCGGCCTGCTCGGGGGTCACGCCCCTGGCCAGCTGCTCCACCGCCTCCGCCGCGCTCAAGCCGGCGCCGATCCACTCGGCGACCTCGTCGACGGGGATGCCGGTGGACCACCACTCCCGCACCACCTGGCCGGGCGTCCGTCCCTGCGCGGCCAGCGGACCGGCCTCGCCGGCGGTGAGACCGAGGTCGTGCCACAGGTCCGCCTCGGTCGGGGTGATGCCCCACCGGGCCCACGCCAGGGCGTCGTCGTCGAGCCACTGCCGGCGCATGTAGTCGCCGAGCAGCCGCTGGTCGACCCCGGAGCTCATGAACCGCTGGAACGCCTGGGCCCGTGGGTCCTGCGGTGTGCCGGGGGTGGCGATCAGGAAGGCGGTCGCACCCGCCGACGGCGTCGTGACGGCCGTCGCGCTCCGGCCCGTCGGGATCCCTCCGCGGCTGCGCGCATCGAGCGCCTGCTGGGGGTCACGGCCGGCGGCCCGCTCCACCTTGGCCGCCTCGAGGTCGAAGCCGAACTCGTGCCAGCGCACCGCCTCGTTCGGGGCGATGCCCTCGTCGACCCAGCCCGACACCGTGGCCGGGGTCACCCCCGCCGTCTCCCACTGGGCCGCCTGCAGGGGCTCGTCGACCCCGGCCCGGCGCCACGCCCCCGCCGAGGCCGGCTCGATGTGCCAGCGCCGCCAGGTGTCGACCTCATCGGCCGGGACGCCGGCCCGGGCCCAGGCGCGACGGTCGTCGTCATCGTCGTCCCCGAGGTCATCGGTCTGGAAGCTCACGGCCCTCCAGTGTGGTCGCCCACGCGCACCGTCGTCGCCCACGACGGCGTCGGGCCGCTCTCGGCGAGCAGGCCGACGATCACCCGCACGCCGGCCGGCGCGGCCGGCGGCCACGGCGTGTAGCCGTCGGTGAGCACGACCACGAGATCGGGGCGGGGCCGCAGCGCCGCGGCCCGGGCCAGGCCGGCTCCCATGTCGGTGCCGCCGCCCCCGAGCAGCTCGACGTCTCCGGCCCGCATCACCCGCTGGGCCTCGTAGGCCTGGGCGTCGCAGCAGACGATGCGCAGCGCCTGGCGGGCCACGCCGAGGCTGCGCAGCACGCCGCCCACCTCGGCGAGGCACTGGGCGAGCATGCGGTCGTCCATGCTGCCGGAGGTGTCGAGCACCATGGCCACCTTGGGCAGGGGCTGGCGCATGCTCGGCATCACGACGTCGGGAGTGGCCGAGGCCCGCCTCGACGGCTTGCGGTAGGTGAAGTCCACCCGGCCGGCGACCTCGGCCAGGCCCTGGCGGATGGCCGCGGCGAGGAGTCGACGCCAGCTCACGGTCGGTTCGAGCACCTCGTCGGCCCAACGGAGCCACCCGGCCGGGACCGTGCCGCGGCGACGGTGGTGCTCACGGATCCGCCGGGCGACGTCACGCTCCACCAACCGGCGGGAGGTCTCGCTGAGCCCCGGCTGCCGGCCCTCGCCGTCGTCGTCGCCGTCCCACGGACGGGGGCGACCGTCGCAGCCGCTGCCGCAGTCGTGGGCATCCGAGTCGGGGTCCGGCACGGGGCCGAGGAGGTCCCAGTACTGCTCGGCGGTGAGCGCATCGGGCAGGCCGAGGCCGGACGGGGTGACCGCGCCCGGCGGCAGCTCCAGCTGCCCGGCGGCCAGGTCGTCGTCGATCTCGGCGTCGGCGGCCTTGTTCCAGATCACCGCCTGCGGGCTCGACGGGGCGGGCCCGCTCCGAGGCGCCTGCTCGGCCGCGACCGGCGAGCGGTCGGCATGGTGGCGGAGCAGGTGACTGACCTGATGGACGAGCCAGAACCCGAGCTCGGGCACCTCGGTGACGGCCAGCACGTCGGGATCGAGGTGGACGTGCCAGCCCACGTCGACGGGCAGGGCCCTGAGGTCCCACGGCGGCGCCGAGGACCCCTCGGCCGGCGTCACGACGACCGGCTCGAGCGCCAGCAGGGCGCTGGCCAGGTAGGGCGCCTGGTGGGCCGACCACACCCGGGCCGCGGCCCACCGCCGCCGCTCCTCGGCGCTCAGCCGGTCGAGCCCGCCCGAGGTCACGCCGACTCGTCCTCCGGCTCGTCGTCGGGCTCCTCGTCCGGCTCGGCCTGCCCGTCGTCGGCCGGTGGCGCCGCCAGGTGGATCAGTCCGGCGGCTCGCAGCACCGGCGCCAGGGTGAGCAGCCCGGTGGGGAGGTCGGCGCCGGGCGGTCGGGCCCCGGCCAGCATCCGGGCCGCCAGGGACGCCACGTCCGGTGCCACCTCGGCCACCCGGGCGACGACCCGCCACGCCGCCGACCACGACGCCGCGTCGCCCCGAGCGACGGCGACCGAGGCCACGCCCGTCAGCACGGCGTAGGCCCGGTCGCTCCGCTCGGGCAGCTCGAAGCCGTCGGGATCGGCGAGCACCAGCTCCGGGTCGGGGAGGTCCATGTTGGCCAGCCACGACAGGAACTCGATGCCGGCACCGTCGCCGACCGCGCCGAGCACGAGGAGGGTCCGGCAGTCCTCCGACGCCTTGCCGGCGTCGCACGCGGCGAGCAGCCGCGCGACGGTCTCCCAGCTCCTCGGGCTGGGCCAGCCCCGTCCGGCCTGGGCCGCGACGGTGGGCACGGCCAGCACCAGCGCCGGGCGCACCTCGAGGAACGCGGCCACCGAGGCCCGTGCGGCCACGACCTGGGCATCGGTCGGCGTGCGGGCGACCGCTCCGACAGGGCTCGGGAACCCGAACACCAGCCCGCGGGCGATGGCCTTGGCGTCGACCGGCCAGTCGAGGTGCACCAGTCGGTTGGCCAGCGGTGCGGCCAGCTCCCACCCGTCGGCGGCCTCCTCGGGAGGGTTGGCGGCGGCGACCACCCGCACGGCCTCGGGCAGCGCGAGGTCGCCCACCACCCGCTCGAGCACGACGCGCAGCATGGCGGCCTGCACCGCCGGCGGGGCGGTCGTCAGCTCGTCGAGGAAGAGCAGGCCCCGTCCCTCGTCCCACAGTCGCCGAGCCCACGCCGGCGGCGCCATCCGGACCGCGCCGTCGATCACCACCGGCAGGCCGGCGAAGTCGGACGGCTCCCGGATCGAGCCGATCACGACCTCCGTCGGCCACTCCAGCGCGTCTCCGAGCGCCCGCACCACCGAGGTCTTGCCCGTGCCGGGGCTGCCCCAGAGCAGCACCGGGATGCCGGCCTGGACCGCGACCGCCAACGCCTCGCCCACCACCGCGCTCTCGCTCATCGACCCACCTCCTCCCGGGAGTCTCGCAGGCGATCTGGCAGGATGCGGCCCATGAACTTCGTCCAGACCGAGATCCGCGACGGCGTGGCGACGGTGACCCTCGACGACCCCGATCGCCGCAACGCCCTCAACGCCGGGATGGTCGACGAGATCGTCGCCGCCTTCGACGCCATCGAGGCCGATCCCGCGGTGGGCGCCGCCGTCGTCACCGGCCGGGGCAAGGGCTTCTGCGCCGGCGCCGACCTCTCGCACCTCGGCGCGTCACGCCGCGAAGGCCTGCTGCACATCTACGAGGGGTTCCTGCGGGTCGGCCGCTCGCCGCTCCCGACCATCGCCGCGGTCAACGGCGCCGCGGTCGGGGCCGGCATGAACCTGGCGCTCGTCTGCGACGTGCGCCTGGCGGCGACCTCGGCCCGCTTCGACACCCGCTTCCTGCAGCTCGGCATCCACCCCGGAGGCGGTCACACCTGGATGCTGCAGCGGGCGATCGGTCCGGCTGCGGCCCGGGCCATGCTCCTGTTCGGCGAGGTCCTCGACGGCGTGCAGGCCGCGCAGGCGGGCCTGGTGTGGCGCTGCGTCGACGACGCCGACCTGCTCGACGTGGCCCAGGAGATGGCCGTCCGCGCCGCGGTCGCCCCCCGCGAGCTCACCCGGCGCACCAAGGGCACCCTCGACGACGTGCTGTCGATCGACGACCACGAGGCCGCCGTGAGCCGGGAGCTCGAGACCCAGCTCTGGTCGATGGAGCAGCCCGAGTTCGCCGAGCGCCTCGCCGCCCTGCAGGCCCGCATCAAGAGCTGAGCCCGAACGATGATCGAACTTGCGTTGATAATCCGGCCCAGAGCGGGATTATCAACGCAAGTTCGGGACGGGTCGGTCAGCCGATCCATTCGTTGAGGAGGTCCTCGCGGCGCTCGGCCCACTCCTCGGAGGTGATGGCGTAGCGCACGTGGTCCTCCCAGTTGCCGTTGATCTCGAGGTAGCGCTGGGCCACGCCCTCCTCCCGGATCTTCAGCTTCTCGACGACCCGGCGGCTGGCCGAGTTGCGGGGGATGATGGCGATCTGCACGCGGTGCAGGTGGAGCTCGTCGAACACCAGCCGGAGCAGCACCACGACGGCCTCGGGCGTGTAGCCGTGGCCGGCGAGCTTCTCGTCGATCCAGTAGCCGACGTACGCGCTCTGGAACGGCCCGCGCTGCACCGACGAGAGGTTGATCTCACCGCCGAAGTTGCCGTCGACGAAGACGCCGTAGCCGTAGCCGGTGCCGAGCTGGCGCTCGCGCTGGCGGGCGCTGCAGCGCACCGCGAAGGCGTCCTTGTCCTCGACCACGTCGGGCTGTCCGGGGATGCGGGACGGCTCCCACTTGGTGAGCCACTCCTCGTTGCGGCGACGGACCTCGCGCCAGGCGCTGAAGTCGGAGGCGACGAGCGGCCGCAGCACGACCCGGCGGCCGAACTGGGCGCTCACGAGAGCACCTCGTCGAGCGCGCCCAGCAGCAGGGTGACGTTGGCCATGCGGGCGGTGTGGCCCATGCAGCCGACCCGCCACACCTGGCCGGCGAAGGCACCGAGGCCACCGCCGATCTCGATGCCGTAGCGCTCGAGCAGCAGCCGCCGCACGCCGGCCTCGTCGACACCCGGCAGGCAGGCGGTCGGTCGGCACCCAGGCCGTGGTCAGCTCGGGCAGGCGATGGCCCTCGGCCGCGAACAGCTCGAACCCCCGCTCGACCAGGCCGGCCTGCAGCGCCTCACCGCAGGCCTTGTGCCGGGCGAACGAGGCGTCGAGGCCCTCGTCGAGCAGCGCTCCGAGCCCCGCGTGCAGGGCGAAGATCATGGAGATCGGCGCGGTGTGGTGGTAGGCCCGGGCGCCTTCGCCGGTGACGTACCGGGCCAGCATGTTGAGGTCGAGGTACCACGACTGCGGCTTCTCGACGAGCCGGTCGAGCACGCGAGGGCCGGCCGTGAACGGCGCCAGCCCGGGCGGCACGCCGAGGCACTTCTGCGTGCCGCTGTAGGCCAGGTCGACCGCCCAGCCGTCGATCTCGACGGGGATGCCGCCGAGCGACGTCACGCAGTCGACCAGCACGAGCGCCTCGGCGTCCTGGTGGCGCAGCTGCTGGCCGAGGCAGGCGACGTCGTTGCGCACGCCCGTCGACGTCTCGGCGTGCACCACCGCGATGAGCGCGGGAGCGGGGTGGGCGTCGAGCAGCGCCTGCGGATCGAGCGGCCGGCCCCAGTCGGCGTCGACCCGCACGACCTCGGCCCCGCACCGCCCGGCGACGTCGCACATGCGCTCGCCGAACACGCCGTTGACGCCGACCACGACCGTGTCGCCCGGCCGCACCACGTTGACGAACGCGGCCTCCATGCCGGCCGAGCCGGTGCCGCTCACCGGGAACGTCAGCGGGTTGGCGGTGCGGAACACCTGCCGCAGCCGATCGCCGGTCTCGTCGAGCAGCGTCGATGAACTCGGGGTCGAGGTGGCCGAGCATCGGTCGGGCGAACGCGGCCGCCACCTCGGGATAGGGGTTCGACGGTCCGGGGCCCATGAGCACCCGATCGGAGAGCGGCACGGCTGCATCGTAGGACCGTTACAGCAGCGACATGGCCAGACCGTCGAGGATGTCGGACTCGCTCACCAGGCACGACTCGAGGCCGAGCCGGCGCATGACCGTGACCAGGATGCACATGCCGCCGACGATGACGTCGGCCCGGGCCTCCTCGAGCCCCGGGTTCTCGAGCCGTTCGGCCCGCGTCTCGGTGGCGAGGGTGCGGAAGACGTCCTCGACCGCCGCCTTCGGCAGCTCGAGGTGGTGGATGCGGTCGCGGTCGTAGGTGGCCAGGCCCAGCTCGACCGAGGCGGCCGCCGACACCGTGCCGGCCAGCCCGATGAACGTCCGGGCCTCGGCGATCTCGGGGATGGCGATGCGGGCATCGTCGACGTACGCCTCGGCCACCGAGAGGGCGGCGACGAGCTCCTCGGGGCGGGCCGGGTCGTGCTCGATGTACTTCTCGGTGAACCGCACGCAACCCATCTCGGTCGAGATGGTGGCCTCGCACCGGGTCATGCCGTAGGAGAACTCGGTCGAGCCGCCGCCGATGTCGACGACGAGGAACGGGCCGAGCCGGCGGGTCGACGTCGGCGGTGGCGCCGACGAACGAGAGCTGGCCCTCCTCGAGGCCCGACAGCAGCTCCGGTCGGGCCCCGAGCGCGGCCTCGGCGGCGTCGAAGAACTCGTCGCGGTTGGCCGCGTCGCGCGCGGCCGACGTGGCGGTGGCCCGCACCCGCCCGGCGCCCAGGCGGTCGATGACCTCCCGGTACCCGGTCAGCACCGCCGTCGTGCGCGTCGACCGCGTCGGGATCGAGTCGCCCGGTGGCGTCGACGCCCTGACCGAGCCGGGTGATGCGCATCAGCCGTTCGACCGTGACGAGCCGGCCGGCACCGGACTCGCCGTCGGGCCCCGCCTCGGCCACGAGCAGCCGCACCGAGTTGGTGCCGATGTCGACCGACGCGACCCGCTCGCTCACGGCTCGGCTCCCTCACCCGGGTCGGCCAGATGGGCGTCGACCCATCGCCCGACCGGGTCGTCCCCGCCGGCCAGGAACCAGGCGTAGTGGGCGTGCAGGCACTTGACGCCCTGCCGGGTGCCACCGACCCCGCCCGATGGCGCGGGACCGTCGTGCCCGGCGGGCAGGGCCCGGTCCCGTTCGTCGGCGTAGCGCCGGTGCGCGTCGGCGATGGCGTCGGCGTCGAGCTCGGCCTCGGCCCGACGCACCCCGCCGGTGGATTCGAGCCGACCGACGGCCGACCGGACCTCGGGGTCGACGAGCCAGAACCTCGTCGGCATCGGCGTGCCGTCACCCAGCAGCGGCGCGTTGCGGATGACCATCGGCGCCCCTCCGTCGTCGCGCACCACGATGTCGAAGTCGCCCTGAGGCGGCCGGCCGAGCCGTCGGGTGATCTCGGCCCGGTCCTCGGGGGACGGCGCCTCACCGCTGATGAGGTCGACCGGGCTCACCGGGCGCTCAACGCGAACGACGGCGACGGCGACGGCGCAGGCCCAACAGCACGAGCACGACGGCGACGGCCACCAGCAACGGCGCAACCCGCTTGAGCACCGGTGTCCCTGCGGTATCGAGCAGGTCGACGGGCTCGACGTCTGGGGACTCGATGCGGCGGACGATGGGCTCAGGGCCCTCGCCCACCGGGGTGTGGTCGATGGTGGCCTCGACCGCTTCGGCCGCGTCGAGCAGCTCCGAGGCCTCGGCGGCCGCCACCCCGGCCAGGGCGGCGTCGTCGGTGGTGGCTGCCACGGCGAGGTCGACCACCGCCTCGTCGATCAGCTCGTCGGCCAGGACGGTGGCCTCGAGGTTCTCGACGAACTGGTCGAGCAGCTTGGCGCTGACGTCGGCGAGCACACCCCGACCGAACTGGGCCACCTTGCCGGTGACGGTGAGGTCGGTGACCACGCTGACGTGGGTCACGTCACCCTTGGCCGTCAGCACGGCCTTGATGGCGGCCGAGGCGTTGCCGGCGCCACGGGTGTCGCGACCGGTGGCCTCGAGCAGGGCCACGTGGGCATCGTCGTCCCGCTCGACCATGACGGCCTGGCCCTTGTACTGCGCCGTGATCGGCCCGACCTTGATCTTCACGATGCCGCGGTAGACGTCGCCCTCGACCTCCTGCAGCTGCGCGCCGGGCAGGCAGGGAGCGATCCGCTCGAGATCGGTGAGGATGTCCCAGGCCTGCTCGATCGGAACGGGCACCTCGAATTCGTTGCTCAGCTCCATCGCTCGAGATCCTCCAGGGTGTCGACGTCGTCAGGTTCTCCCGGGCAACCTACCTCCGCCACGAGGTCGGGCCGTCGGCGGAGCAGTCCACGGGCCCCCTCGTCGCCCTCGACCGGCAGCTCGGCCCAGATCGCACGACCGAAGCGCACCGGGTTCCGGCGCCGGCCGCCGTAGGTCGCCACCACCACCGGGGCATCGGCGTCGGCCCGCGCCACCCGCCGCCACGCCTCGGCGCCGACCCCCGGCTGGTCACCCAGCCCCACCACCACGGCCTCGTGGCCGGCGGCGTCGGCCACGGCGATGGCGACCGCCAGCGAGGTGGCCTGCCCGTCGGCCCACCGGTCGTTGACGACGAGCGTGACCTGGTCGGCCAGCCCTGCCTCGGTCAGCGCGGGCAGCAGGTCGACGGCGCCGGCGACGACGATCGTCTCGTCCGCCCCGGCCCCGAGCGCGGCGCGGACGGCCCGCACGACCATGGGCTCACCCTCGATCGGCACCAGCAGCTTCGGCATCCGCCCCTCGAAGCGCGACCCGCCACCGGCAGCGAGCACGACGGCGGCGAGTTGCATCGGCCCATCCTCGCACCGACACGACTAGCCTCGTGCGGTCCTCCGACGCGTACGGGGGCTCGCCAGGAGAAGGCTCGTGATCCGATCCGCACCTCACCGCGCTCGCCGCCTCGTCGCCGCCGTGCTGATGGCCGCTGCGGCCACCGCGGCCCCGGCCGCCTCGGTGCAGACCACCGCCGCCTTCACCGGCTAGCCGATGGGGCTCGGTGACGATCTCCACGCCGTCCGCCTGCTGCTCGACCAGCAGCTGATCCGCGACCAGCTCCTGTCGTACTTCACCAACGTCGACCGGCGACTCTGGGCGCCGGTCAAGGCGGTGTTCGTCCCGGGGACGCTGGTCGACTACAGCGACCTCCTGCCCATCGGTGACGCGGTGCCGGCCGACGAGGTCGTCGATCGCATCGCCGCGGCGATCGAGATCTACTCGGTCACCGTGCACGCCATGGGCAACTGCGAGGTCCGGGTGGCCGACGACACCGCCAGCAGCGAGACCTGGATCACCGCTCATCACGTCTACGCCGACCCCGAGCGCAACGAGGGCCGCATGCCCATCGCCGGCCTGCGCTACCAGGACCAGTGGCAGCGCACCGGTGCCGGGTGGCAGATCGGCGCCCGCCGGGCCTTCACCGACTGGCGGGCCTGGTGGGACCACCGCTCGCCCACCTACGTCGACGGCAAGCACCAGTAGGGTCGCGTCGTGAGCACGTTCGACCACGCCCCCTCGGAGATGCGCGTGCTGCTGCTGCTCGCCGACGCCGCGCAGGTCGCCGACAACAAGCTGTTCATCCTCGGGGGCGGGCTCACCCTCATCCCCGCGACGCCGGCGCCGCTCGCCATCGCCGCCAAGATCGACGTGCCCTGGGACCGCGCCGACCGGCGCCACGACTGGAAGCTCGAACTGCTCGACGACGACGGCATGCCGGTGCTCATCGGCGACCGCCCGGTCATCGTCCAGGGCCAGTTCGAGGTCGGCCGGAGCGAGCACGTGCTGCCCGGCTCGCCGCTCCCGATGCCGCTGGCGGTGAACTTCAGCGGCCTGCAGCTCACCCCCGGCGGGCGCTTCGCGTGGCGCATGGTGATCGACGACAACACCGAGCCCGACTGGCAGGTCGCCTTCAGCGTGGCGCCGGCCCCCACCGTCGACGTCTGATCGCGGACCCGCACCCACCTCGGGACGTTGGGCCCTGTCGGCCGACCCGCGGGGTCCGCACACTTCGGGCATGAGCACATCACGAACCCGGTTGGCGGTGGTCGGCCTCGCGGTGGTGTCCCTCCTGGCGGTCGGCTGCGGCAGCAAGGCGTCCGACACGACGGCCGAGGACACCTCGTCGACCAGCACCACCACCACGATGGCCACGACCAGCACGCCGTCGACCACCTCGCAGACCGAGACCGCGGTGTGGCCGTTCTCGTCGAGCAGCACCCGCTACGCCGATCCGGTCGAGGCCGCCCGGACCTTCGCGGTGTCGTACCTCGGCTTCGTCGACCCGGTGGTCGGCCCGTTCCAGCAGGGCGACACCCGATCGGGCGAGGTCGTCATCAGGCCCGACGCCTCGGGACCGGCGACCACGGTGCTGGTGCGCCAGCTCACCCCCGATGACACGTGGTGGGTGCTCGGCGCGTCGACGCCCAACCTGCAGCTGCAGTCACCCGAAGCCCGCGCGGTGATCACGTCGCCGGTCACCCTGTCGGGTCAGAGCACGGCGTTCGAGGCGACCGTGAACTTCGAGATCCGCCAGGACGGGACGATGACCCCGCTCGCGGCCGATTACTTCATGGGCGGCTCGATGGGCGAGATGGGGCCGTTCTCGAAGTCCGAGACCTTCGCGACGCCGACGGCCACCCACGGGGCCATCGTGCTGATGACCAGCTCGGCCGAGAACGGTCACCTCTGGGAGGCCACCGTGGTCCCGGTGACGTTCTCCTCCTGACCCGGCCGTCAGGGCGGTCCTCCGCGCCCACCGGCTGAGCCCCCCACCGCTACCGGGCGTACACGGCCGCGCTGCGCATGATCCGGGGCTGCTCGCCGGCGTCGACCGCGATCGAGTGGAACACCCATCCGTGGGTGACGAACACGTCACCCGCCCGGCCGGTGAGCTCGACCACCCGCGCCGGGAGGCCGTCGACGTCGGTGTCGGACTCCATGAGCCGCCGATTGCGCTCGGGGTCGCCGTCGTCGCGCGTGAGCTCCTTCAACCAGGGGTGGGAGCGGAGGAAGCCGAACTTGGCCGGTTTGTAGGAGCGGTCGGGGCAGTCCTCCAGGTAGCGGGCGAACAACCGGTGCGAACCGGAGATCTGCGGCGTGCCCCCTCCGCCTGGCGCGACGTCGCTGACGAGCGCCCAGAGCTTCACCGCGAACAGCGACCCGATCGGGAAGGTCGCCTCGAAGTCGGAGTGCCAGATCCGGTCCGGCACCCGCCACTCCTCGGCGTTGGGCATGGTGACCAGGACGTTCCCGTAGGTCTCGGGCCTCGTCCAGCCGTCGACGCCGAGCAGCTCGTCGAGCGGTCGGTCAGCACCACCACAGTTTGGCGACGGGACCGTCCGGGCCCTCGCCGATTTCGCCGTCAGCCGCGGCCGACGCCGTCAGCGGTGGATCGCGCCGTCGGCGTCACGCAGCGACGGGGTCGCCCGACCGGTGCGCAGGGCGATGATCTCGGCGCAGATCGAGATGGCCGTCTCCTCGGGGGTGCGGCCGCCGAGGTCGAGGCCGATGGGGGCCATGATGCGGTCGATGCCGGCGTCGTCGACGCCCTCGGCCCGCAGCCGCTCGACCCGTTCGGCGTGGGTGCGCCGGCTGCCCATGGCGCCCAGGTAGCCGACGTCGGTGCGCAGGGCGGCGACGATGGCCGGGATGTCGAACTTGTGGTCGTGCGTCAGCACGCAGACCGCGTCTCGGGGACCGAGCGACGCGCCCTCACGCTCGAGCAGCCGGTGGGGCCAGTCGACGACGACGTCGTCGGCATCGGGGAACCGGCGGCGGGTGGCGAACACCTCACGGGCGTCGCACACCGTGACCCGGTAGCCGAGCACCTTGGCCACCTTGACCAGCGCCTTGGTGAAGTCGACGGCGCCGAAGATGAGCATGCGGGGTGGCAGGGCGAACGACTCGATGAACACCGACACGGCCTGCTCGCGGGCCTCGCCGTGCTCGCCGTAGTGGCGCACGACGGACGTGCCCGCGGCCAGCTCACCCAGCGCGTCCCGCGCGACGACCCGGTCGAGGTCGGGGTCGCCGAGCGAGCCGAGGGGCTCGCGGTCGGGCCCGACGAGCAGCTTCGCCCCGCTGCCGGGACCCTCGATCACGGTGACGAGCGCGACGGGCTCGTTGGCCTGGAGCGCCTCGGCGAAGGCGTCGAACACCGCGGCTCACCAGTCGAGCGGTTCGATGAAGAGGTGGATGGTGCCGCCACACGTGAGCCCGACGGCGAAGGCGTCGTCGTCGCTGTAGCCGAACGACACGAGCCGGCGATCACCGGACTCGAGGATCTCGAGGGCCTCGGTCACCACCGCACCCTCGACGCAGCCACCCGACACCGAGCCGGCGACCTCGCCGTCCTCGCTCACGGCCATGGCCGCTCCGGGGTCGCGCGGGCCCGAGCCCTCGATGTCGATGACCCGGGCGAGGGCCACCTGCTTGCCGGCGGACCGCCAGCGCTCGAGGTCGAGCAGGATCTCCTTCATCGTGTCTCCTCCACGGTCATCGGGCGACCACCTGGGCCAGCTCCTCGAGGGAGGCCAGCGAGTGGCCCTCGACGAACTCGTCGACGTAGGGCAGGGCGGCCGCCATGCCCCGGGCGAGCGGCTCGTAGCCGGGCGAGGCCTTGAGCGGGTTGACCCACACCACCCGGTGGGCCACCCGGTGCAGGCGGGCCATCTGCTCGGCCAGCTCGACCGGGTCGCCCCGGTCCCAGCCGTCGGACAGGATCACGACGACCGCGCCGCGGGCCATCCCCCGCACGCCCCACTCGTCGTTGAACCGGCGCAGGCCGACCCCCAGCCGGGTGCCGCCCGACCAGTCGTCGACGGCCTGGCCGGCCTGGGCCATGGCGGTGTCGGGATCGCGCGACGACAGCTCACGGGTGAGGCGGGTCAGCCGGGTGCCGAGGGCGAACGCCTCGACCCGGGCCCGGCCCACCACCGCGGCGTGGGCGAAGCGCAGGAGGGCCCGCGAGTAGGGCTCCATCGAACCGCTCACGTCGCAGCAGCAGCACGACCCGCCGAGGTCGCTGGTCGGGCTCGCAGGTGGCGGCGCTCGAAGGCCTCACCCCCCGACCGCAGAGCCTGGCGAACCGTGCGCCGCACGTCGGGGCGGCCACGCTCGTGGCGCGAGGGTCGCTGACGGCGGCTCCGGCGGAGCGAGCCGGCCAGCCGGAGGTCGGCCATCAGGCGCCGGGCCTCGTCGAGCTCGGCCGACGTGTAGAGGGCGAAGTCCTTGTGGCGCAGCACCTCGTGGGCGCTGAACCGCACCGTCAGCACCGGGCCCTCGATCTCGTCGCCGTCGGGGTCGTCCGCGGCTCCGTCGTCGCCGTCGTCGCTGTCCATGAGCAGCGTGACCGTCTCGGTGATCGACACCGTCGTGACCGGCGCCAGGCCTCGCCACCTGGCCGCGAACACCCGGTCGTAGGTGGCGATGTCCTCGGGGTGGGGCACGAGGGTGGCCCGCCCGGCCCAGTAGACCGACCGCTCGTCGCCTGCTCCCACCAGGGCGACGGCCTCGGCGAAGCGAATCGTGGCGCCCACGGGCACGGTGAGACCGGCCCGCCGCAGGTCGCCGACGAAGTCGACCAGCACCGCCTCGGCGGTGGCGCCGGGCGCCGTCGGGCCGGCCGTCGTGGTGTCGGGTGCGCTCACGAGTCGCCCGCAGCCCGCGTGGCCGCCAGCTCGACCAGCTCGTCGAGGCCGTCGCGACGGGCCCGCTGCTGGTCCTCTCGGTACTTGAGCACGGTGCCCAGGGTGACGTCGACCGCGCCGACGTCGAGCGTCGTGCGGCCCAACGCGGCCAGCGCCTCGGCCCAGTCGATGGTCTCGGCCACGCCCGGCGGCTTGTAGAGGCCGATGCCCCGGAACACCTCGGTGGCCGCCGCCACCTGCCGGGCCAGGGTCTCGGTGACCTCCGGCGCGCGGAGTCGGACGATGGCGACCTCGCGCGCGAAGTCGGGGTGCTCGACCCAGTGGTAGAGGCACCGGCGCTTGAGCGCGTCGTGCACGTCGCGGGTGCGGTTCGAGGTGATGATCACGATCGGCGGGTCGTCGGCCCGGAACGTGCCGAGCTCGGGCACGGTGACGGCGTACTCGGCGAGGATCTCGAGGAGGAACGCCTCGAACTCGTCGTCGGCCCGGTCGACCTCGTCGATGAGCAGCACGGGGGGCGGTCCGGCGGCGTGGGCGATGGCCCGCAACAGCGGGCGGCGCACGAGGAACCGCTCGCTGTAGAGCTCGTCCTCGAGCTGCTCGGCCCGCAGCTCGCCCCCGCTGACCACCCGCTCGGCCTCGGTGGCCCGGAGGTGCAGCAGCTGGCGGGAGTAGTCCCACTCGTACACGGCCTGGGACACGTCGATGCCCTCGTAGCACTGCAGGCGGATCAGCTCGCCCCCGGTCCAGCGCGACAGCACCTTGGCCACCTCGGTCTTGCCGACCCCGGCCTCGCCCTCGAGCAGCAGCGGTCGGTGCAGGGCCAGGGCCAGGAAGATCGCGGTCGTGAGCCCCTCGTCGGCCAGGTAGCCGTGGGCGGCAAGGGCGGAGCTGACGTCGTCGACCTGCATGGGGACAGTCTGTCAGGCAGCCGCGGCTATGCGGTCGCCCAGACCAGGACTTCGGCGCCCGCGGGCCCGGCGACCAGCTCGGGATCGCCGGCTCCCGTGAGTCGCACGGCGTCGCCCTCGGCCAGGTCACCGGCCCCCTCGAGGGAGGCCGACCCGATGGCCACGAACAGGTGCACGTGGGGGGCGTCGGGCACCGTGACCTGCTCGCCCGGCTTGAGCCGACCACCCCACAGCACGGCGTCGCGCTGGCGGATCGAGATGGCCGCGTCGTGGCCCTGGCCCGAGGCGATCGGCACCAGGCCACCCCTGTCGAGCTCCGAGTTGATGTCGAGCTGCTGGTAGCCGGGATCGACCCGCTCGGTGTCGGGCAGCACCCACATCTGGACGAAGTGCACCTGCTCGGCCGCGCTCGGGTTCTTCTCGGAGTGCCAGATGCCCGAGCCGGCCGTCATCCGCTGGGCCAGGCCCGGGTAGAGCAGGCCGGAGTTGCCGAGCGTGTCCTTGTGCTCGAGTTGGCCCTCGAGCACCCAGGTGACGATCTCCATGTCCCGGTGCGGGTGGGTCTCGAAGCCGGTGCCGGGATCGACCCGGTCGTCGTTGCTCACCAGCAGCAGGCCGTGGTGGGTGTTGGCCGGGTCGTAGTGGTGGCCGAAGCTGAAGCTGTGGTGCGAGTGCAGCCAACCGAACTCGGTCGGGAAGCGGTCGGCGGCGCGGCGCACGTCGATCGTGGAGGTGCTCATCGGATCTCCTCGGAACGGATCTTGTTCAGCTCTCAACTATCTGGAGGGCTGATCCATTCCACCACGCCCCGAGCACGGCAACCGAAGGCCGGGCCTGACGCTGAGCGTCAGGCCCGGCCTTCAGATGGAGCTCAGGACTGGCGGACCCGGCCGCGGAGGGCGGCGAAGCACAGGGTCATGCTGAGGGTGGCGACGATGGCGATGGCCCCGAGCGCGGCGGCCAGGTCGTCCCACTGCCAGCCGACCATGGCCAGCGACCGCAGCCCTTCGAGGATGTAGGTCACCGGGTTGACCGACGCGACGTGGTCGAGCCACGGGGTGAGCTGAGACCGCGGCACGTAGGACGTGGTCAGGAACAAGAAGGGGAAGAACAACAGGAACATGGACTGCACCGCGGCCGGGTTGCCGGTCTTGAGGGCCACCGCGTAGCCGAAGCCGGCGAAGGCCAGGCTCCAGATCGCGGCGATGGCCATGAACACGACCACGCCGATCGGGCCGGCCTCGAACCGCACGCCGAGCACGAAGCCGAGGACCAGGATCGGCACGGTGAGGGCCAGGGCCACCACGATGTCGGCGATCAGGTGGCCGAGCAGGATCGACCCCCGCCGAACCGGCGTGAGCAGGAGCCGGTCGAGGTAGCCGTCCTGCACGTCCATCACCAGCGCGGGTGCCCGGGAGACACCGGTGACCCCGAGCAGGATGGCCGTGGGCATCTGGAACGCGGTGTAGTCGAAGCCGGCGATGGTGCCCTGGGTCAGGCGCTCGAGCGTGGCGATGTTGACCACGAAGAAGAAGAACGCGATCAGCACGGGTGGGATGACGGCCTCGAGGTCACGGGGCACGGCCCGCAGCGCCCGTCCGGCGATGGTGAGCGTGTCGTGGACGAAGCCGGTCGGCCGAGGCCGGATGGGCGAGACGGCGCGGGGCGAGGACGTGGTCGAGGTGGTGAGCGGAGTGGTGACGGCGGTCATCGGACGGCCTCCAGGGTGTCGGCGGACAGGTCGAGGCCGGTGGTCGGGCCGGTGGGGTGGTCATCGGTCGGAACGGCGGCGCGGTCGTCGCCCTCGGTGCTGATGCGGGCTCCGGTGAGGTCGAGGAACACGTCGTCGAGCGTTGGCGTGCGCAGGGTGAGGTCGCGCACCCCCACCGCGGCGCGGTGCAGGGCGACGGCGACGGGCCCGATCGACGACGAACCGTCGGCCACGCTGACGACGAGCTCGTCGTGGCGGGCGTCGACCGCGTCGACCTCGGGCAGCTCGCGCAGCGTGCGCACGGCCACCTCGGGATCGCCGCTGACCCGCACGACGATGACGTCCTGGCCCACGGTGCGCTTGAGCTCGGCCGGCGCCCCCTCGGCGACGAGCCGGCCACCGTCGATGATGCCGACCCGGCCGGCCAGGGCGTCGGCCTCCTCGAGGTACTGGGTGGTGAGGAAGATGGTCATGCCCAGCTCGGTGTTGAGCCGGCTCACCTCGTCCCACACCCGCGTGCGGCTGACGGGGTCGAGGCCGGTGGTGGGCTCGTCGAGGAACAGCACCTCGGGGTTGTGCACGAGCGCCGCGGCCAGGTCGAGGCGGCGCTTCATGCCCCCCGAGTAGGTGCCCACCCGGCGGTCGAGGGCATCGCCGATGTCGACGATGGTGGCCAGCTCGGCCAGGCGCTGCTCGGTCTCGGCTCGGGTGAGGCCGTAGAGGCGGGCCTGCAGGCGCAGCAGCTCGGTGCCGGTCTGCTTGGGATCGAGGGCCACGTCCTGCAGGGCCACGCCGATGCTGGTGCGCACCCGACCCGGCTGCGTGGCGACGTCGTGGCCGCACACGGTGGCCCGGCCCGCCGTGGGACCGAGCAGGGTGCACAGCATGCGGACGGTCGTGGACTTGCCGGCGCCGTTCGGGCCCAGGAAGCCGTAGATCTCGCCCCGCCGGACCTCGAGGTCGAGGCCGTCGACCGCGGTGGACTCGCCGAAGCGGCGGACCAGCCCCTCGGCCCGGATGGCGACGCCGGGGTCGAGGTCGGCCCGGTGGCCGTGATGGTGGTGGTGATCGGGATGGTGATCGGGATCGGGGGGCATGCGGGCTCCTGTCGTCGAGGTCAGGTCGACCCTACGAACTGATGCGGAACGTTTCGTTCCGTGTTTCGTGAAAAGATCTCGGTGATGGCAGATACCCCCGCCCGGCTGCTCCGAGTCCTCGACCTCCTGCAGCGGCAGGCCCACTGGACCGGCACCGAGCTCGCCGCCGAGCTCGAGGTCACCACCCGCACCATCCGCAAGGACATGGCCCGACTGCGGGACCTCGGCTACCCGGTCGACGCCGCCCCCGGCGTCGCGGGGGGCTACCGGCTGGCCGCCGGCGCGCACATGCCGCCCCTGCTGCTCGACGACGACGAGGCCGTGGCCATCGCCATCGGGCTCCGCACCGCGGCCTACGCCGGGATCGTCGGCATCGAGGAGACGTCGCTGCGGGCGCTGGCCAAGCTCGAGCAGATGCTCCCCAGCCAGCTGCGCCGCCGCGTCGGCGCCCTGCAGGCCGCAGTCGAGCCGATGCGCTGGAGCTCGCCCAACGCGCTCGTCGAACCCGAGTCCCTGGCCCTGTTCTCCCAGGCGTGCCGAGATCACGAGCAGGTGCGATTCGACTACGCCGACAAGGCCGGCAACGAGACCCGGCGGCTGGTCGAGCCGGACAAGCTCGTGCTGCTCGGGCACCGGTGGTACCTCGTGGCCTGGGACACCCGGCGCGACGACTGGCGCACGTTCCGCGTCGACCGCGCCTCCAACCCCCGTCTGGCCGGCGTCCGCACCAAGCCGCGGCCGCTGCCGGCCGCCGACGCGGCCGAGTACGTCGCCCGGTCGGTCAGCGCGAACGAGCGCCAGATCGAGGCATCGGTGCTGCTGCACGCCCCGTTCGACGAGGCTCGAGCGCGCCGTACCGGCGCACGTCGGCACGCTCGAGCGGGTCGGCCCGCGGGCGACCCGGTTGCGCGTCGAGGTCGGGAACCTCGAGTGGCTCGCCTCACGGCTCGGCCTGCTCGACCTGGACTTCACCGTGGAGACCCCCGACGAGCTGCGCGAGGTGGTCGCCCGCGTCGGCGCCCGCCTGGTGGCCGGCAGCTGCCGCCCGGCGGACGACCCGGGGATCAGGCCAGAGATCAAGCCAGAGATCAGGCTGGCGGATCCGGGGATCAGGCGGGGACGAACGTGAGCTGAAGCTCGAACTCGCCGTTGTCGTCGACCGAGACGATGGCGTTGGTCGGCGGCTCGATGGCGTAGTCCGAGAAGGCGACCTTGGCCCCGCCGGCCACCTGGATCGTGCCGCCGTCCCACACCGCCTTGAGCGGGATCTCGATGGTCTTGGTGACCCCGTGCAGGGTCAGCTCACCGGTGGCGGTCACGTCGACCTGTTGGCCCTTCGTGGGCGCGCCCGGCAGGGTGATCGGCTGGGTGAGCTTGAACGTGGCGGTCGGGAAACGAGTTGGTCTCGATGCCCCGCGACTTGATCTGCCGCGTCGCGGGGCGACTTGTCGCTCTTGAGCGCCGTCATGTCGGCGGTGATGTCGACCGCGGTGACCTGGGTGCCGCTGACCGTCATGGTGCCCTCGACCCCGGCCGTGCGCCCGACCGCGGTGGCCTTGATGGTCTCGCCGCCGAACAGCTCCTGCACCCGGTAGCCGACGAACACGTCCTTCCCCTGCTCGACCTTCCAGTTCCCGTCGGCGGTCGACCGGTCGCTGGACGAGTCGGCCGGCTGGGACGAGGTCTGCAGCGAGGCTCGGGCCGGCGCGTCGTCCCGCAGGAAGAACCAGTAGAAGCCCGCGCCACCCAGGAGGATGACGGCGACCACCGAGGCGAGGGCGATCTTGACGGACTTCTGCATGGGACGGCTTCCTTGAGCGAGGTCGGACGGTCACCACAGGCTACGGCGGGCCCCCCTGGCCGGTTCAGGGCCTCGGGTCCCCCGACGACGCGGCGATGGCCCGCCACACCCGCTCCGGCGTGGCCGGCATGTCGAGGTGGCGCACGCCGAAGGGCGCCAGCGCGTCGACCACCGCGCTCTGCACGGCGGGGGTCGAGCCGATGGTGCCCGACTCGCCGATGCCCTTGGCCCCGAGCGGGTTGACGTCGGTGGGCGTCTCCATGGTGACGAGGTGGAACGAGGGCAGCTCGGCGGCCGAGATGATCGAGTAGTCGGCGAAGTTCGACGTGACGGGGTTGCCGTCGTCGTCGTAGCGGACCTCCTCCATCAGCGCCTGGGCCACGCCCTGGGCGATGCCGCCGTGGCGCTGGCCCTCGACCAGGAGCGGGTTGACCAGCCGGCCGGCGTCGTCGCAGGTGATGATCGACCGCAGCGTCACCCGGCCGGTCTCGGTGTCGACCTCGACGGCAGCCACGTGGGCGCCGAACGGGTAGGTCGGCGAGGTGGTGGTGAACGTCTTCGTCTCGACCAGGCCCTCCACGAACTCGGCGCCGAGCGGGTCGGCCAGCGCAGCGGCCCCGGCCACGTCGGCCCAGGTGCGGCTGACCGACGGCGTGCCGGCCACGTGGAAGCGCCCCGAGTCGGTGTCGAGCACGACGTCGCCCGGTGAGGCCTCGAGCAGCTCGGCCGCGACCAGGCGGGCCCGCTCGACCAGCGCGGTGGTGGCGTCGTGCACCGCGGCCCCACCCACCTGCAGCGAGCGCGAGCCGTAGGTGCCCGTGCCCTCGGCCACCAGGTCGGTGTCACCGGCGATGACCTCGATGTCGGCCATGGGGATGCCGGTCAGGTCGCTGGCGATCATCGACCACGACGTGCGATGGCCCTGCCCGTGGGCCGACGAGCCGGTGTAGACGAGGGCGGTGCCGTCGGGCCGGATCACGACCTTGGCGAACTCCGTCTCCCCCGGCGCCGGGCCGGCCGTGACCTCGACGTAGGTCGACACGCCGATGCCGAGCTGCACCACGTCGCCCCGAGCCCGCCGGTCGGCCTGCTCGGCGCGCAGCGCCGCGTAGCCGCTCGGCCTCGAGGGCCCGGTCGAGCGCCCCGACGTAGTCGCCGCAGTCGTAGGTGGCATCGGTCCTGGTCGTGTACGGGAAGGCGTCGGCAGGGATCAGGTTGCGGCGCCGCACCTCGGCCGGGTCCATGCCGATCTCGGCCGCGAACAGGTCCATGGCCCGCTCGATGGCCGCGCTGGCCTCGGGCCGGCCGGCTCCCCGGTAGGCCTCGACCACCGTGGTGTTGGTGGCAACGGCCTTGATGTTGCACTCGACCTTGTCGATTGCGTACGTGCCCTGGGCCATGGCCCGGGTCAGGAAGGTGAGCACCGCGCCCATGCTCGGGTAGGCGCCCGCGTCCTGCAGCACGGTGAGCCGGTAGGCCTCGACGTCGCCGTCGCGGCTGCCGCCGATCTCGATGATGTTGGCCTGGCCCCGCCCGTGGGGCATCGCCACCATGTTCTCGGACCGTCTCTCGATCCAGCGCACCGGACGACCGACCCGCCTCGACAGCCACGGCAGCAGCATCTCGTCGGCCTGGGCCGCGATCTTGGCGCCGAACCCTCCGCCGACGGCGGGCGCGATGACGTGCACCTGGCCCGGCTCGAGCCCGTAGTGGCCGGCCAGCGCGCCCTTGACGCCGTGGGGGGCCTGGGTGCTCGACCAGAACACCAGCCGACCGTCGTGCCAAGTGGTGGCCACGCCCCGGGGCTCGAGCGGGCAGGCCGCCACGCGCTGGTTGGTGATGTCCTGGCGCACCACGACCTCGCACCCGGCGAACAGCTCGTCGCCCGTGTGGCCGAAGGGGATGTCCATGGCGGTGTTGGTGCCGTGCTCGGGGAACAGCAGCACCGCGTCGGTGGCGGCCTCGAGCGGGCCGATCACCGCCGGCAGCGGGTCGTAGTCGACCCACACCTGCTCGACCGCGTCGAGCGCCTGGGCCTGGGTCTCGGCCACGACCACGGCGATCGGCTCGCCGACGTAGCGCACGGTGTCGGTGGCCAGCCACGACCGGGCCATGGCGTCGGGGAGCAGTCCGGGGATGCCCGGGCCGAGCGGCGGCAGGTCGACGTCGGCCCCGGTGAAGACGCCCAGCACACCGGGGGCACCGACCGCGTCGGACGTGTCGATGGACTCGATGCGGGCATGGGCCGCGGTCGACCGGACGAACACCACCGCGGCGGCGCCCTCGAGGCGCGGGTCCCGGAGGTCCGCGACGTAGAGCCCGCCGGCCGTGAGGAACGCGGGGTCCTCGACCCGCTCGACCCGAGTACCCATCACGCTCATGGCTGCCACGACCCCCGTTCGACCCGGTGCCCGACCACCGGGCATGCGCGGGCGAACCCTACCTGGGCCGATGGACCTCCCGGCACAGGCCCATCGGCCCTTTCCGTCGTGGGCACCGGATTTCGCTCCACCTCGGAGCGGTTCCTACCGATGCTGTGGCGTGCCCTCGCCCCCCATGTGCCCAGGATGTCGAGCCGACGTGCAGCCGTCGTGGGACTGGTGCCTCTCGTGCGGCTACGACCCCGAGGGCCTGAGGCCCGCCGGCTGGTCAGCCGAGTCGGCCAACGCCGGCCATGTCGGCCACGTCGACGACTGGCGGGACGGCCACGATGGCGCCACCTCGCCCGGCGGTCGCCGCCATCACCGTCGAGGACGCCCGTCCTCAGCAGATCTCCGATCCGGACTGGGTGCAGCAGGCCGGGCCCGACCGACGGCTCTCCCACCTGGCGACGCTCGGCGTGCTCGCCGCCATCCTGGTGGCCGTGGCCGGGCTGGTGTTCGTGATCCTGATGGTGCTGCACCAGCCGGTGGGCGCGACCCGCTCCGACGCCCTCTCACGGGTCGTGCCGGCCGCCCAGGCGATCAGCGCTCGAGCCGCGACCGCATCTCGTTGAACGGCCACACGTCGGGGACCTTCGGCGCGTCCTCGGGCGCCGGCAGGATGCGATAGGCCTCCTCCCCCGGCTTGACGTAGCCGTAGGTGCGGGCCTGCGCCTCGATCTCGGCGTCGGTCTGCAGCCGGTCGGCCTCGGCCTGGAGGGTGTCGTTGGTGGCGGTGAGCTCGTCGACCCGCTTGCTCGCACTGGCGATGGCCGCACGCTGGCTGAGGTAGCTGCGCGTCGGGAACACCCCGACCACGATCACCCCCACGATGAGGGTGGTGGCCAGCAGCGGGACGACGAGTCGCCTCATGACGAGCCCGAGCCCCGCTTGAGCGCGGCGGCGCCCCAGTAGGCGGCGGCCTCGTCGAGGTCGTCCTCGATGCGCAGCAACTGGTTGTACTTGGCCACGCGGTCGCTGCGGGCCGGCGCGCCGGTCTTGATCTGACCGCAGTTGGTGGCCACGGCGAGGTCGGCGATGGTGGCGTCCTCGGTCTCGCCCGAGCGGTGCGACATGACCGCGGTGTACCCGGAGCGGGTGGCCAGCGCGACCGACTCGAGCGTCTCGGTCAGGGTGCCGATCTGGTTGACCTTGATCAGGATCGAGTTGGCGACCCCGGTCTCGATGCCCCGGGCCAGACGCTCGGTGTTGGTGACGAACAGGTCGTCGCCGACGAGCTGCACGCGGTCGCCGATGGTGTCGGTGATGGCCCGCCAGCCGTCCCAGTCCTCCTCGGCCATGCCGTCCTCGATCGAGACGATCGGGTAGCGGTCGACCAGGTCGGCGTAGTAGGCGACCATCTCGGCCGGGCTCAGCGTGCGGTTCTCGCTGGCCAGCACGTAGGAGCCGTCCTGGAAGAACTCGGTCGAGGCCGGGTCGAGGGCGATGGCGATCTGCTCGCCGGGCGCGAAGCCGGCCGCCTCGATGGCCTGCGACCAGCAGCTGGCAGGCCTCCTCGTTGGAGCCGAGGTCGGGCGCGAAGCCGCCCTCGTCGCCCACCGCGGTGGACAGGCCGCGGTCGTGCAGGATCTTCTTCAGCGCGTGGTAGGTCTCCGCCCCCCAGCGCAGGCCTTCGCGGAACGACGCCGCGCCGACCGGCATGATCATGAACTCCTGCAGGTCGACGTTGTTGTCGGCGTGGGCGCCCCCGTTGAGGACGTTCATCATCGGCACCGGCAGCACGTGGGCGTTGACCCCGCCGAGGTAGCGGTAGAGCGGCAGCTCGAGCTCGTCGGCCGCGGCCCGGGCGACCGCCAGCGACACGCCGAGGATGGCGTTGGCGCCGAGCCGGGCCTTGTTGTCGGTGCCGTCGAGGTCGCACAGCACGCGGTCGATGCTGCGCTGCTCGAAGGCGTCGAGGCCCGACCAGCACGTCGTAGATCTCGCTGTCGACGTGACCGACCGCGTCGAGCACGCCCTTGCCGCCGAACCGGTCACCGCCGTCGCGCAGCTCGACCGCCTCGAACTGGCCGGTCGAGGCACCGGACGGGACCATGGCCCGGCCCTGGGCCCCGCTGTCGAGGAAGACCTCGACCTCGACCGTCGGGTTGCCCCGGGAGTCGAGGACCTCGCGTCCGACGATGTGTTCGATGATGCTCACGGCGACCTTGCTCCCGTTCGGTGTGGGGGTAGAGCGTTGCAGCCCGCCCCGGTGCGGGGGTGGACCCCGCGACCGCGTCGGGTGCGCTCACCCAGGCTCGGGCGCCCCACCCACCGCGCGCAAGTCGACGACCCCGTCGGGGAGCTCAGGCCTCCGAAGAAGTCGAGCAGCGGTGAACTCGGCCTGCCGGGCTCCCTGCCCGCCGGCGCCGTGCAGCGTCGTCGTGGTCGCCGCCCGCCGCACCCGGGCCAGTCACCATCGAACGCGGTGCTCCTGGTCGGCCCGCTGGTCACGGTGGTTCTCCTCATCGCGGTCGGCTTCGGCAGCCGACGCAGGGCTCGGGTGGCCGCGCTCGTGCTGTTCGGATACGCGATCGTGTTCTTCGTCATGCCGACCTGGGAGCGCGGGACGTCGGGGATGCGCCTCAGCGGGACGCTCGTGTCCACCGGCGCGAACGAGCGCTTCAGCGTCATCCCGATCTTCCTTTTCCTCAGCGCGCCGCGACCTCGCGCCCTGACCAGGCGTCGGTCGTCGAATCAGCCGGTGCCCCGCTGGTGGAGTTCGACGGTGTTGCCGGACGGGTCGTGCAGGAAGGCCTGGAAGTTGGTCGCGACCGGGGAGGGATCGCTCACGGTGACGCCCTTCCCCCGCAGCTCGGCGACGGTGGCGTCGAGGTCGGCGACCAGCACCGCGAAGTGCTGGCCGAGATCGGGGGGCGTCCCGGCCTCGATGAGGTGCACCTGCTGGCCTCCCACGTCGAGCCAGGCCCCGCCGAACCCGAAGTCGGGCCGGTCGTCGCGCACGCCGCACCCCAGCACGTCGACGTAGAAGCGCAAGGCGGCGTCGACATCGTCGACGTTGATCGACACGTGGTGGACGGCGAGGGGCTCCATCCGGACAGTGTGCCGCGTCAGGCGCGGGTTCGGTCGTCCGCCTGGATCAGCAGGGCGAGGGTCGGGCAGACCTCGGCGGCCCGGCGGGCGTGGGCCTCGAGAGCGGCTGGGATCGGCTCGTCGTCGATGATCGGATAGCCCCACTCGTCCAGGCGGATCCGCTCGGGGAACGCCTCGGCGCAGAGGCCGTGCGCGTGGCACATGATCGGGTTCAGCACGAGACGGATGCTCATCGCCATGCTCCCGGCTCGGGGGTCGGCAGCAGCCCCACGTCGGCGCCGCAGGGACCCCGGTGGGCGTGGTGCTCGATCTCCGCCGAGAACACGCGGACGCTGCTCTGCACGAAGCGCACCGCGCCGTCGGGATGGCGGCAGGCGCCCCGGCCCCGGATCAGGTCCAGCAGCGCCGGCACCCGCTCGCGGGCCGCATCCGATCCCCACCCGCCCTGCACGAGTGCTTCCATCGTCGTCGCCAGCGCGCCGAGGCCGTGGACGCACGGCCCGCACTGGCCGGCGTTCTCGCGATCGAGCCAGCGCGCCACTCGTGCCGATTCGGCCAGGCCGCAGGCGTCGTTGGGCAGGGCGACGACGATGCCGCACCCGAGGCTCGCCCCCACGCTGCGCAACGACTCGGAACCGATCGTGAGGCCGTCGATCTGGGCCGCCGGGATCCACGTGCCGAAGTAGCCCCCCACCAGCAGCGCCTGGATGCCGGCCGGGTCCGTGCCCGACGACTCGAGCACCGATCGCAGCGACGAGCCGCCCGCGACCTCGTACACGCCCGGCCGTTCGACGGCGCCGCCGAGGGTCAGCAGGGTCGAGCCGGGGTCGGCGTCGGTGCCGACGCCACGGAACCAGGCCGGGCCGAAGCGGGCGATCAGCCCGAGGTGGGCCAGGGTCTCGACGTTGTCGACGAGCGTCGGGCGCCCACCGACGCCCTTCTCGAAGGGTCGCGGCGGCACGAAGGTGGGCTTGGCCTCGCCGCCGTTCAGCCAGTGGATCAGGGCCGACTCCTCACCCGCGACGTAGCGGTCGGGTGCGACCTCGACCCGCACCGGCACCCGCTCGAGCCCCCGCGAGCGGCGCTCGGCGACCGCCGCGGTCACGGCCGCGTACGTGGTCGGGCGGTTGCGCTCGACGCACAGGACGATCTCGCGGGCACCGACCGTCTCGGCCGCCACCGTGGCGCCGTCGAGCACGAGGTGCGGCGCGTAGACCAGGAGCGCCTTGTCCTTGCCACTCGCCGGCTCGCCCTCGGTGCCGTTGGCCACGACCACCGAGCGCCGGCGACGCGCGGCAACGGCCCGCAGCTTGACGGCGGTGGGGAACCCGGCGCCGCCGCGGCCACGCAGGCCCGCCTGCTCGACCGCGTCGATCACCGGCGCGCCTCCACGCGGCAGCGGGCCGTAGTGGGCGAGGTGGTCGTCGATCGACAGCCCGGTCGAGCCGGGGAACAGGCGGGGCAGGGCACCCGGGTCGAGCCGGGTCGGGGCTTCGGTCGTGGGGACCGTGTTCGTCATCGAGGGGCTCCGTTCATGCGCCGACCGCGGCGGCCACCGTGCCGGTGGCGGTGCCGGCCGCGTCGTCGACGCGCAGGTCCATGGTCAGCGTCATCGTCGAGCCCGACTCCGAGCGCACGACCGCGGCGATCGTGCCGCCCCGGAGGCTCCGGACCGAGCCGGTGTAGGTGACCGGCGGGGACGAACCGGTCAGGGTGACGGTGCTCGAGGTCATCTGCACCCCTCCGCCGTCGATGGCGTTGCCCTTCAGCACGACCTTCAGCGAGCCCTGGGCCCCACCGGTGAGCGTGCCGTCGATGGTGACGGTGGCCGTCGACCCTCCGTCGGCGGTCGTGACCGTGGCCGAGTAGTCGGCGGTGAACGGCGGGGTCAGCGATGCGGCCGGCGTGGCGGGATCGGCCGAGCCCGACGTCTGGTCCGTCCCGGGATCGGTGGCGGCGGACGCCGCGCCCGACGATGATGTTGCGGTCGGGGTGCCGGCCTTGGCCGCCCATCCGGGCTGGGAGGGACCGGTGGCCAGCCATCCCAGCACCCCGACGACCGCGACGGCGCTGGCCAACGCACCGGCGGCCCGACGCCCGGGAGCGCGCTGCCAGCCGACGGCCAGCCGCCAGAAGATGGCGGCCAGCACGGCACCCAGGCACGCGAGATCGAGGGCGACGACCCAGCCCACCCGCCCGTCGCTGCCTGTGCCGAGGCCGTGGACGAAGGCGATGGGCCAGCTCGCGTAGGCCGCCCAGTGGATGGCCCGCCAGGTGCGGTGACCGATGCGGCCGCGCAGCAGGCTGGTGATGACGAGCGCGAGCAGCAGATCGAAGCTGACCGCGCCCAGCCCCAGCCAGAGCGGGCGGTACGGCGAGGTGAACGGCACGAACGCCGCCACCCAACCGATCGGCACGAACGAGTCGAGCACCGAGCTGGCGATGTGCACGCCGAGGAAGGCGACGACGAGCAGCGACACGTTCTTGTGCAGGCCGGCGATGACCAGGCGGGGCCATCCCTCGCGGGCCCATCGCTGCACCTCGGTGATGCCGAGCACCATGACGACCGTCAGGAGCACGATCGAGACCAGACCGGTGCCACGCGCGAGGTACCACAACGCGCTCCCGGTCGACGCGGCGAGGATCATGGCTCCGGCCATCCGGCGAGGGCGAGGACCGTGCCGTCGGCGCGGACCAGACGGGCCGCCAGCCCGCGCTCGACGAGCCACGCCGGGGCGGCCGCGCCGAGGATCAGCGCGGCCGTGGTGGCGATGTTGGCGTCGAGGCACGACGCGGCGGCGACGGTGGCGGTGCGCCACACGACCGGGGCCGGACGCCCCGTCCGCGGGTCGAGCACGTGGTGCAGGTCATCCTCCCCGCGGGACCAGTGGCGCACGGTCGAGCTCGACGTGGCCAGTCCCCCGCTCACGATGGACACGTCCTCGACCGGGCCGACGTCGGGCGCGGCATGGTCGTCGCACACGCGCACGACCCAGCCTCCGTCGGGTGACTCGCCGGCCACGGCCACGTCGCCACCCAGGCTGACGAGCACGCCGGTGCCGGTGACCTCCGCCGCGGCGCGAGCGGCTCGGTCTGCGCACAGCGCCTTGGCCGTGGCACCGAGGTCGAGCGAGACGTCCGCCGGGAGCTCGACCGATCGGGCGACCGGGTCGAGCGCCACGCGATCCCAGTGGCCCATCCGGCGCACGTGGACGTCGAGGGGCGGCCCGTGGGGTGGTACCGACGCGAAGTCGCGGTCGTAGCCGAGCTCCGACAGCCTCGAGCCGAGCGTGGGATCGACCCGGCCGTCGGTCAGCCGAGCCGCGCGCAGCGCCTCCTCGACCGCCTCGAACAGGGTGGGCGACACGACGATCGGCCGGCCGGCTCCGGCGTTGAGCGCCATGAGCTCGGAATCGGCGCGGAAGCGGCTGCAGGCCTGATCGATCTGGGCGATCTCGGCTTCGACCGCGAGTCGCGCCGCGACTGCGGCCGCGGGGTCGACCGTGCGCACCACGGCCGTGGTGCCCAGGGCGGCGAAGGTGTCGGCCAGAGGGGAGGCGTTCACGAGCCGCCGGACGAGGCCACCGGGCCGCGGCTCGACCGCGTGGGCGGCTGGGGCGCCGAGTTCAGGGAGCCGCTGCTCTTCGAGCTCGAACTCGAGTTCGAACTGGAGCTCGACTTCGACTTCGACTTCGAGCCCGGCTTGGTGGTGGTCGTGGTGCCCGACGAGCCGGCTCGGGGCGTGGTGGCGGCGGCCCGGTTCGTGTCCGAGCCGGTGGCGTCGACCGTGCTCTTGGCTGCGGTCGACTGCGGTCGGGCCAGCACGAAGGCGAACAGGCCGGTGGCCCCCGCGGCGGCGACGACCAGCCATCGGGTGATGCGGGAGACCCGCTGGAGGTGACGATCGCGCTGCCGGGGAGTGATGTTCACCCCGTCATTCAGCACCCCGAAGTTGAGAGTTGCGTGTGAGGACCTCTAAGACTGGGGAAAATCGCGCCCAACCACGCGAGAAGCCCTGGTCAGAGGCCGTGTCGGGACCGGCTCAGCCCAGCTCGGTGCCGAGGATGCTGACGAACGACACCATCTCGCCGGGATACCCGCCGAGGTTGTGCACCAGGCCGAGGTGACGGCCGCTCGGGCCGTCGGTGGTGAGGATGCGACGCTCGTCGGGCGCCTCGCCCCGCAACTGCAGCCAGTTCTCGAAGTGCATGCGCAGGCCGGACGCGCCGACCGGGTGACCGAAGCTCTTGAGGCCGCCATCGGGGTTCACCGGCAGCTCGCCGACCAGGTCGAACACCCCGGCCTGCTCGTCCTTCCACGCCTGACCCCGGTCGGCGAAGCCGAGGTCCTCCATGAGCACGAGCTCGGTCGGCGTGAAGCAGTCGTGCACCTCGGCCATGGCCAGCTCGTGGCGGGGATCGGTGATGCCGGCCTGGGCGTACGCGTCACGGGCCGACGCCTCGACCTCCGGGAAGTGGGTGTAGTCGTAGTCGGGATCGATCACGCCCGAGCCGTTGCCGGCCACGAACGAGAGGGCCTTGATGTAGAGCGGCTTGTCGGTGTAGCGGTGCGCGTCCTCGGCCCGCACGACGATGGCCGCGGCCGCGCCGTCGGCCACGCCGGCGCAGTCGAACACGCCGAGCCGCCCGGCCACCTCGGGGGCGTTGCAGATGGCGTCGACGTCCATCTCCCTGCGGAACTGGGCCCGCGGGTTGCGCGCCCCGTTGTAGTGGTTCTTCGACGCGATGCCGGCCAGCACCCGCTTGAGCTCGTCCTCGTCGACCCCGTAGCGCTTCGAGTAGGCCGGGACGATCAGGCTGAACATGGCCGCCGCGGTGAGGGTGCGGGCCGTGCCGTCGTTGGGGATCGGGAAGGCGTTGAGGCCCTGATAGCCACCGTCCTTCACCTTCTCGACGCCGACGGCCATGGCCACGTCGTAGGCCCCGGACGCCACCGCGTACGCCGCCTGGCGCAGCGCCTCGCTGCCCGACGCGCAGTAGTTCTCGACCCGGGTGACCGGCTTGTTCTCGAGCTTCAGCGGCGCGGCGAGGAAGATGCCGCTCATGCCCGACTGGGCCGTGGCCAGCCAGTACGCATCGACATCGGCCTTGGTGACGCCGGCCGACGCGAAGGCCTCGCTGGTGGCGTCGATCATCAGGTCGTCGGCGCCCTTGTCCCAGTGCTCCTTGAAGGGCGTGCACCCCATGCCGACGATGGCGACCTTGTCCTTGATGCCGTGCGAGCTCACTGGGCGTCCTCCTCGGGGTCGCCGGCGCCGGCCGGCGGGTCGGTGCGCAACGGCTTGGCCTTCCAGAAGTAGTTCTGGATGCCGTCGGATCGGTTGAGCCGACGGAACGTCATCTCGACCTGCTGGCCGATGGCCACCTCGGAGGCATCGACGTCGGTGAGCTCGACCGGCAGGCGGCCGCCCGTGCGCTCGTCGAAGTCGACGACCGCGAACACGATGGGCGGGCTGGGGCTGTAGGCCAACCGATCGACGGTGAAGGTGACGATCGTGCCGACCGCGTCGGCCATCGGGAGCGGCTCCATGTCGTCGGTCGCACCGCCCTGCCACGAGACCCGCGCCGGCGGCAGGTGCACCGCGCCCGACGAGCGGTCGCGCGAGCCGACGAGGCCGAACTTCCAGTCCTCGTTGCGGGCCGCCGCCGACGACGACGCCCGGGCCGGCTCGGGCCGGCGAGGCGGCTCGATGGTGACCATGCCGTTCCACGACAGGAACTGCAGGTAGCGCAGGCCGTCGCGGCCGGCGGTCACCTGGGCCCCGACGAGCCGGGCCGGCCGGTGGGCACCGAGCGCCTCGGTGGCCCGGAACAGCAGCACATCGGCCCCGTCGGCCAGCACGACGAGGGCCACCACCTCACCGACCGATGCCCGCTCGAGCGCATGGGCCAGCAGCAGGGCGGGCTGAGCGGCCCCCGGGTTGCCGACGGTGGCGGCCAGGTCCTCGGCCAGCCCCCCGGTGCCGGCCGACACCTTGGCCCCGACCACCCGAACGGCTCTCGCGTGGGTACCGGCCACGATGACCTGGCCGATGCCCTCGGGCTCGACGCCGGCCTCGGCGAGGGCGAGCTTGAAGGCCTCCTGTCCGAGGGGCACGTACTGCATCTCGCCGAAGCGCTCCTCCCACTGCTTCGAGCGGACGTCACCCGGTGTGCGCCACCGATCGAGGAACTCGTCGGTGACCGACGCGCCGCCGAGGTACTCGGCCAGCACCGGCGCCGCGTCGGAGCCCTCGCCGACCAGCAGGGCCGCCGCCGCGTCGCCACCCTCGCGCTCGTCGGCACTCGTCGGCAGGCCGGTGCGGAGGTCGGAGGCGGTCACGAGCACGGTGTCGTTGCCGCGCAGCGCGGCCCGAAGGGTACCGACCGCCGATCGCACCGAGCCGTTGGCGTCGAAGGCCGAGGCCTCGTGGTCGAGCCGCAGCGCCGCGTGCACGACGGTGGCGTTCGTCTTGTCGACGTAGGCCGGCGCGGTGGACGAGAACCACAGCGCGTCGGGCAGGGCGCGGCCGCCGTCACCGAGCGGGCGCAACGCCAGCCGAGCGGCCTCGACCGCCATGGTCGTGGTGTCCTCGTCGTAGGAGGCCACCGATCGGGTCCCCTTGCCGGCGTTGGTGCCCGACGCGGCCGTGATGGCGGCCCGGTCGAGACGGTGATGGGGGACGTATCCGGCGAACGCCAGGATGCCCCTCATCGGGCCGCGGTCGGGTCGAGGGCACAGGTCAGCGACATGCCCGAGAGTCTAGGCGAGCAAATCTGACGCTCCGTCAGGCGCGGCCGCTGCGATGTCCTACGATCGGCCCATGCGCCTCGGGGAGACAGCCAACGACGGAGCCGCGGGGTGGGGCAAGCCCCTCGACGGCGTGCGGATCCTCGCCGCCGAGCAGATGCAGGCGCTCCCCTACGCGACCCAGCTGCTGGCCCGGCTGGGCGCCGAGGTGGTCAAGGTCGAGCACCCGGTGCACGGCGAGTCGGGCCGGGGCGCGCTGCCGGCCATGCTCGACCCCGAGGGTCGCAAGGTCGGCGCCACCTTCCTGCGCAACAACCTCGACAAGCGCAGCATCGGCATCGACCTCAAGGCGCCCGAGGGCCGCGAGCTCTTCCTGTCGCTCGTGCCCGGGTTCGACGTCGTCGCCGAGAACTTCAAGCCCGGCACCATGGACCGCCTCGGCCTCGGCTACGACGTGATCGCCGAGCGGGCCCCGAAGGTGATCTACCTGTCGATCTCCGGCTTCGGCCAGCCGGTCGACGGCGCGCCGTCCCCCTACGACTCGTGGCCGGCCTACGCGGCCATCGCCGAGTCGATGTCGGGCATCTACGAGTACAAGCGTGAGGACGACCGACCTCCGGTGGTCAACCCGATGGGCGGCCTGGGCGACATCGGCACCGCGCTGTTCGGGGTCATCGGCGTGCTCGCCGCGCTGCGCCACCGCGACGCCACCGGGCTGGGCCAGCAGGTCGACGTGGCCATGTACGACTCGATGGTCGCCATCACCGACATCATCACCAACTTCTGGTCGCTCGGCCTGCGCCCCGACAGCGGCGGGCCGGCGCTCATCATGGACGGCTTCCGCGCCTCCGACGGCTGGTTCATCATGCAGGTCGGCCGTGAGCACCAGTTCGAGCGGCTGGCCCAGCTGGTCGAGCGCCCGGAGTGGCTCACCGACCCACGCCTCGCCGAGCGGTCCGGGTGGCGCACCCACCTCGACGACGTCATCCGTCCCGCGGTCGAGGGGTGGGCCTCGACGCTCACCCAGATCGAGGCGTGCGGCGCGCTGTCCGCGGCGGGCATCGCCGCCGGGCCCTGCTACGACGCACCGGCCGTGATCGCCGACCCGCACATCGCGGCCCGCCACATGCTGGTGGAGATGCCCCGCACCGACGGCGTCGACGAGCCGGTGCTGATCCCGGGCAACCCGATCAAGCTGTCGAAGGTGGCCGAGGGGCCCGAGACCCGCGTGCCGTGGGTCGGCGAGCACACCGACGCCGTGCTGCGCACCGAGCTCGGCCTCGACGACGCCACTCTGGCCGACCTGCGCGAGGCCGGCGTCATCACCTGATCTGCTGACTCGACGCACCACGATCTCAGCCAACGAACACAGGGGGAACGACATGGGGACATGGACGAGGGCCGAGCTGCAGGAGGCGCACGACCACTTCATCGAGGCCGCGGCCGAGGCCGGCCGCACCAAGGACTGGACGGTGTGGGCCAACTGCTTCACCGAGGACGCCGAGTACCACGAGCACCTCTACGGCAAGTTCCACGGCCGGGCCGAGATCCTCGAGTGGATCAGCAAGACCATGGGCGAGTGGCCCAACTCGGAGATGACGACGTTCCCGCACAACTGGTGCGTCTGCGACGAGGAGCGTGGGTGGTGGATCTGCGAGATCGAGAACCGCTTCGACGATCCCGGCGACGGCCAGGTCTACGAGGAGTCGAACATCACCATCCTCAAGTACGCCGGCGACGGCCTCTTCAGCTCGGAGGAGGACGTCTACAACCCGGCCGCCTTCGCCCCCGTGGTCAAGGCGTGGATGGCCGCCAAGAAGGCCCACTCCCCCGAGATCTGATCGCTCCCTGCGCCGATTCCGAAGGCCGGGCCCGGCGCGACGAGCCAGCCCGAGCCTTCAGATGGTCAGCCCTCGACGGGCGCGCACGATTCCGAAGGCCGGGCCTCGGCGCGACGAGCCAGCCCGAGCCTTCAGATGGTCAGCTCTCGAGGGCGCGCATGCGGTCGCGGTAGGCGATGGTGGCCGAGCGCAGCGCGTCCTCCGGGTCGATGCCAGCCTGGCGGGCCCGGTCGACCAGCGCGAGCAGGGCGACACCGAGATCGTCGGGATCGTCGGTCGGACGTCGCCGGACGACCGCGGCGTCGTCGAGGCCGAGGGTGGCGGCCTTCTTCTGCACCTTGAGGGCGAACAGCAGGGCCGGCAGGGCAGCGGGGATGCCGTCGAAGACGCTGTCGCGGCCCTTCTCGGCCTTCTTGATCTGCTCCCAGTTGGCCACCACGTCGTCGGCCCCCGCCACCTCGACGTCGCCGAACACATGGGGGTGGCGCGAGCGCAGCTTGTCGTGCACCGTCGTGGCCACGTCGGCCAGGGTGAACCGACCCTCCTCGGTGGCGAGGGTGGCGTGGAACACCACCTGGAACAGCAGGTCGCCCAGCTCCTCCTCGAGGTGCTCGAACCCGGTGCCGGCATCGACGTCGAGCGCGTCGATCGCCTCGAGCACCTCGTAGCTCTCCTCGAGCAGGTGGCGGCGGAGCGACTCGTGGGTCTGCTCGGCGTCCCACGGGCACTCGCGGCGCAGCGTGGCGACCAGCTCGACGAACCGCTGCACCTCCGCCGCCACCGGCGCCGCCAGATCGGGGCACGAACAGCGACGTGAGGTGATCGGGCTCGACGGCACGGTCGATGTCGGTCCACGGCACCTCGAACACGGCCTCGTCGGGCAGGCCCAGGCGCTGCAGCACGACGATCGGCTCGTCCGGGCCGAGGCACGGGTCGATGCCACCGTCGAGGGCCAGCTTCACGTCGGAGAGCACGTGCACCGAGTCGCACTGGGCGACGAGCAGCGGGCCCCGCTCGCCGGCGGCGTCGACGTCGAAGCGCTGGCCGTCGACGACCCGCACCGACCGGGCGATGGGGTCGATGCCGAGCCGGGCCCACGCCAGGTCGAGGAACGACAGCGCCGGGACGATCTCGACTACGAGGTCCTCACGAACCTCGGCCTCGGCCAGCAGCAGCTCGACGGTGTGCTCGGCGACGACCGGAGAGCCGGGCACGGCGTAGACCAGCTCACGCCCGTCGAGCGTGCGGCCAGCGAGATCACCTCGTCGACGATCTGGCGGTAGACGGCCGTCGAGGGTGGTCCCCTGCGTCGTAGACGTGGTCGAACGACGTGGCCTCGGGAGCCACCGACGCGGCCGGGTGCCGGGTGGTGCGCAGGACGCACCGCTCGGCCGACGGCGATGCGATCGAGGGTGCCCGCCGTGACCAGGTCGGGCCCGGCCGGGCCGAGGCCCACGACGGCGATGCGGGCCGGCACGACGGGTCCCGCGCTACGGCGTGGACGTGGTCGACGAATCCGACGAGCCGGTGAGCGCCGCTGAGATCGCCGGACGAGCGAGTCGGCGGTCGCTGGGGGCCGTGGTCGACGTGGTGGCCCCCTCCGGCGCGATCACCGTGCCGGTGTCGGTCGTCCCACGAGCCCTACTGCGGGTCGACCGTGACGGTGGCGTCCTTGGCGGCCTGGATCACCCACTCGCTGGAAGGCCGCTCGACAGCGTCGGCAGCTGACGCCCTGCGTCAGCTGGGCCTTGGCCTCCTCGAAGGTCAGGTCACCACGGCTGCGGACGACCAGCACGATGACGTAGCCGAAGTTCGGTCTTGACCGCGGCCGCCGACCTTGCCGACCGTCCTGGCTGGTGATGGCCGCGTCGATCTCGGGCTCCTGCTGGGCATAGGACCCGACGGGCATGGCACCCGAGGTCGCCGCCGTTGATGCCGAGCTGGGCGTCGTCGGAGCTCGACGTGGCGAGCGTGGTGATGTCGGCGCCGGCCTTGATCTGCGCCGCCAGCGCGTTGGCCCGGTCGAGCGCCGCCGGGTAGTCGGACTCGGGCGGCGGCACGACGGCGCCCGTGGTCGGGTCCTGCGTCGGGCCCGAGCCGGGGATGAAGACCAGGAGCGCTGACGCAGGCCTGGTTCTTGTAGGTGTCGCCCGCCGCGTCGAAGGCCTTCTGCAGCGCCTCGTCGGTGGAGAGCTGCGCCGTGATGTCGGCTCGCAGGGCGAGGATGTTGGCGATGCCCTGGACCAGCACCGGTCTTGAACGTCGCCGAGACGAGTCGAGCGTGGCCTGCGCCGGGGCCGTGTCGGTGACCGAGCGCCGGAGGCGTCTGGCCGCACTGCTTGGCGGAACCGAGGTCGCTGACCAGCGCCTTCTCGGCGTTGGTCCGATCGTCGTCGGAGACGGTCGAGCCCCCGCTTGGCCACCTCCTGCGTCGGCCAGGACGAAGCTGACCTGCTGGTTGAGCACCTGGGTCGTGAAGTCGGTGTTGTAGGTGCCGGCCGAGGTCGAGCCGGTGCAGGTCGATGGCGCTGGCCCTGGCTGTCGGTCACCGCCTTCTTGGCGTAGGCGGCTCGTCGGCCTGTGATCAGGTCGAGGCGCTCCTGGAAGTCGGCGTTGCTGAGCGCGACGCCGTTGACGACGATGGCGTCACCCGAGATCGACGACGACGAGCAGGCCGACGCGGCGAGGGCGACCGCCGCAACGAGGGCCAGCAGGAGCATGGGGGCGGTGCGGAGGTGGCGTCTCACAAGGTTCGTCAGCCTAGGGAACGGCCGACCCGCGGAGCCAGTCACGCCACCGGGGCGGCGGGCTCGGGCAGCAGCTCCTGCAGGGCGAGGATCACGGTGGCGACCGCCGTCGAGCGCCGCCTTGATCGGCAGCTGGAGCTGGCCGATCTCCTCCTTGTAGACGGTGTCCTTGTAGAGGCGCCGGAGGCGGACCACCTTGCTGGCCGGCAGCGCAACCGGGGCGATCCGGGCGATGTACCGGGGACCGCCGAACCCGGGGCCCTTGGTGACGGTGACCTCGCGGACGCCGGTGCGCACGCACTCGGCCCGCAGCCGGGCCACCTCGAGCAGGGCCTCGGCCTCGGGCGGCACCGGGCCGTAGCGGTCCTCCCACTCGGCCCGGATGTCGTCGACCTCGCCCTCGGTGGTGACCGCGGCCAGCCGCCGGTAGGCCTCGAGCCGCAGCTCCTCCTTGCCCACGTAGGCCGGCGGGCAGGCTGGCGTCGAGGGGCAGCTCGAGCTTGATCTCGGCCGGCTCGCGGACCTCCTCGCCCTTCAGCTCGGCCACCGCCTCGGTGACCATCTGGCAGTAGAGGTCGTAGCCGACCGCGGCGATGTGACCCGACTGGCCGGTGCCGAGCAGGTTGCCGGCGCCGCGGATCTCGAGGTCGCGCATGGCGATGCTTGAAGCCCGACCCGAGCTCGGTGGCCTCGCCGATGGTCTTCAGCCGCTCGTAGGCCTCCTCGGTGAGCGCCCGGTCCGGCGGGACGAAGAGGTAGGCGTAGGCCCGTGACCCGGCCCGGCCGACCCGGCCCCGCAGCTGGTGCATCTGGCCGAGCCCGAGCAGGTCGGCCCGGTCGACGACGAGCGTGTTCACCGTGGGCATGTCGATGCCCGACTCGATGATCGTGGTGCAGACGAGCACGTCGTACTCGCCCTCCCAGAAGTCGAGCACGACCGTCTCGAGGCTGCCCTCGTCCATCTGGCCGTGGGCGATGGCCACCCGGGCCTCGGGCACGAGGTCGCTGACCTCGGCCGCCACCTTCTCGATGTCCTGCACCCGGTTGTGCACGAAGAAGACCTGGCCCTCGCGGAGCAGCTCCCGGCGGATCGCCTCGGCCACGGCCCGGTCGTCGTACTCGCCGACGTAGGTGAGGATCGGCTGGCGCTCGGCCGGCGGCGTGTTGAGCAGCGTGAGGTCGCGGATGCCGGTGAGGCTCATCTCGAGCGTGCGGGGGATCGGCGTGGCGGTGAGGGTGAGCACGTCGACGTCGGCCCGCAGCTGCTTGATCGCCTCCTTGTGGCTCACGCCGAAGCGCTGCTCCTCGTCGACCACGAGCAGCCCGAGGTCCTTGAACGTGACGTCGGCCGAGAGCAGGCGGTGGGTGCCGATGACGACGTCGACCTCGCCGGACCGGATGCCCGTCGATGACCTTGCGGGCCTGGGCGTTGGTGAGGAACCGGCTGAGCACCTCGACCCGCACCGGGTAGCCGGCGAAGCGGTCGCTGAAGGTCTGGAAGTGCTGCTGGGCCAGCAGGGTGGTCGGCACCAGCACCGCGGCCTGGTTGCCGTCCTGCACCGCCTTGAACACGGCCCGGAGCGCGACCTCGGTCTTGCCGAAGCCGACGTCGCCGCAGACGAGGCGGTCCATCGGGACGGGCAGCTCCATGTCGGCCTTGACCTCGTCGATGGCGGTGCGCTGGTCGGGTGTCGGCTCGTACGGGAACGACTCCTCGAGCTCGCGCTGCCAGGGCGTGTCGGCCGCGAAGGCGTGGCCCGGCGTGTGGACGCGCTTCTGGTAGAGCACGACCAGCTCCTGGGCGATCTCGGCCACCGCCGAGCGCACCTTGGCCTTGGCCTTCTGCCACTCGCCCCCGCCCATGCGGCTGAGCGTGGGCGACTCGCCGCCGGTGTAGTGGCGGACGGCGTCGATCTGGTCGGACGGCACGTAGAGCCTGTCGTCGCCGCGGTACTCGAGCAGCAGGTAGTCGCGCTCGACCCCGCCGATGGCCCGCTTGACCATGCCGCCGTAGCGGGCGACGCCGTGCTGGTAGTGCACGACGTGGTCGCCCGGCTTGAGGTCGTCGAAGAACCCGGCCGCCTCGCGGCGTCGGGGCCGGGCCCGACGGTGGGCCCGCCGCCGGCCGGTGACGTCGGACTCGGCCAGCACGGCCAGCTTCACCGACGGCAGCAGGAAGCCCCGCTCGAGCGGCTGCACGACGATGGTGCCGCCCGGCGCGGTGAGGTCGTCGGCCGACCGCGTCGTCGAGCGGCGAGGTGCACGCCCTCGTCGCCCAGCAGCGTCAGCAGCCGGTCGGCCGTGCCCGCGCCGTCGGCCGCCACCACGACCCGGTAGCCGTCGGCCAGCAGCTCGCCGAGCTGGCGCACCAGCGCGGCGCCGTCGCCGACCACGGGCGGCCAGCCCGCCGCGGCGACCGTGGCCACGTCGGGCCCCTCGGGCGCGGTGGTGACGGTCCACGCCGGGCGCCCGGTGGTGGCCAGCAGCCGGTCGAACGGCAGGTGCAGCGACGGGAAGTCGGCCTCGGCCGTGGCCCCCCAGGTGACGGCGAGGGTGCCGGCCAGGTCGGCCTCCTCGGCGAGGATGTCGGCGGCCCGGTCGCGCATGCGGCGGGGGTCGACGAGCAGCACCTGGGCCGCGTCGTCGAGCAGGTCGAACAGCGTGTGCTCGCCCTCGGTCAGCCACGGCAGCCACGACTCCATGCCGTCGAAGGTGAGGCCCGCCGCTCAGCCGCTCCCACTGCTCGCGGCCCCACGGCTCGGTGGCCATCAGCTTCTCGGCCCGCTCGCGGACCTCGTCGGTGGGCAGCAGCTCGCGGCAGGGGAAGATCTCGACCTCGGCCAGGTCGATGGTCGAGCGCTGGTCGGAGACCGAGAACTGGGTGAGCCGGTCGACCTCGTCGCCCCACAGGTCGATGCGGACGGGGACGTCGGCGGTCGACGGGAACACGTCGACGATCGAGCCGCGCACCGCGACCTCGCCGCGGTGCTCGACCAGCTCCTCTCGGCGGTAGCCGCCGGCCACCAGGTCGGCCACGAGCTCGGCCGGGTCGAGCTGGTCGCCGTGACCGACGATGATCGGCTCGACGTCCTCGACGTGCGGGCCGAGCCGTTGCACGAGGGCCCGCACCGGCGAGACCACGACCTTGGGGGCACCGCGGCCACGCTCCCCCTCGGCCGCCCCGATTCGGCCGCCGTGGCGGAGGTGCCACATCACCCGCAGCCGGCGGCCCATGACCTCGACGCCGGGGCTGACCCGCTCGAACGGCAGGGTCTCCCACGCCGGGAACAGCTCGACCTCGTCCTCGCCCGAGGAAGGCCCCGAGATCGGCGGCCAGGCGGTCGGCGTCGCCCGTGGTCGGGACGGCCACGACGATCGGGGCCCGGCTCGACAGGCGGCTGACGGCGGCGACCACGATGGCCCGCGCCGGCTCGGGCACCGCCAGCACCGCGCTCGGCCCGACCCAGCACCTGGGTGAGGGCCGGCTCGTCGTGCAGGAGACCCGGGAGTGGGCGCAGGGGCATCGGCATTCGGCGCCCGAGCGTACCGGCGCCCCCGACCAACGCTCTCCGGCGTTAGCAGCGCGTCAAGATCACCCCATGGGAGTGCGTTAAGGATGCGTCAAAATCGGGGCCGATGCCTGACGAGACAACGGTTCAGGTCCTTAACTGGATCTCTATGCCCAAAGGCTCGTTGATGCAGGACCGCTCGGCCATCCAGCCGAGCCCCCCCACCCCCACCGTCGAGCTCCCCGAGACGCGCGGCTTCCGGATCAAGTCGAAGGTGCTCGGCCGGGCCCTCCACAACGACCAACTCGCCCACGAGCGCCTGGGCAAGCCGACCGCCCTCGCCGTGTTCGCCTCCGACGCCCTGTCGTCGACGGCCTACGCCAGCGAGGAGATCCTGCGCACGCTGCTGCTCGGCGCCGGAGCCATCGGTCTGCTGGCGTTCAGCCTGCTCGTCCCGATCACGCTGGCCCTGGTCGCGCGTGCTGGTCATCCTGGTCTTCAGCTACCGCCAGACCATCAAGGCCTACCCGTCGGCCGGCGGCGCCTACATCGTCACCAAGGACAACCTCGGGACTGATCCCGGCGCAGGTCGCCGGCGTGGCCCTGCTCACCGACTACATCCTCACCGTGGCCGTGTCGGTGTCGGCCGGTGTCGCCGCGCTCTACTCCGCCTTCCACGCGCTCTACCCGTACCGGGTCCCGATCGCCCTCGGCTTCATCGCCCTCATCTGCATCGGCAACCTCCGCGGCGTGAAGGAGTCGGGCAAGGTCTTCGCCGTCCCGACCTACCTGTTCATCTTCGCCATGTTCGCCATGATCGTCACCGGCATCATCCGGGCGACGGTGGGTGGCGGGCTGCACTACGTGATCCCGACCGACCCGATCGCCCTCGAGGCCATGAAGGCCACCGGCGCGGCCTCGATCGTGCTCGTGCTGCACGCCTTCGCCTCGGGCGGCGCGGCCATGACCGGCGTCGAGGCCATCTCCAACGGGGTGCCCGCCTTCAAGGCGCCGGAGGCCAAGCACGCCCGCGAGACGCTGGTCGTCATGGGCCTGCTGCTCGGCGTCATGTTCATCGGCATCTCGTGGCTGGCCGCTGCCATGCACATCATCCCGAGCGACAGCACGACCGTGATCGCCCAGATCGCGCACACCGTGTTCGGGACCGGCCCCGTCGGCCACGCCATGTTCCTGTTCACCCAGGCGGCCACCATGCTGATCCTGGTGCTGGCGGCCAACACCAGCTTCGCCGACTTCCCCCGGCTGGCCAGCTTCCACGCCGACGACGCCTTCATGCCCAAGCAGCTCACCAAGCGGGGCCACCGGCTGGTGTTCTCCAACGGCATCATCGCCCTGGCCATCGCCGGCGCCATCCCGGTGGTGATCTTCCAGGCCGACGTCACCCACCTCATCCCGCTCTACGCCATCGGCGTGTTCACCTCGTTCACGCTCTCGCAGGCCGGCATGGCCAAGAAGCACATCAAGGACAAGGAGCAGGGCTGGCGACTGGGCCTGTTCGTGAACGGCCTCGGTGCCTTCACCACCGGCGTGGTCACCATCGTGATCGGCGTCTTCAAGTTCACCGGCGGCGCCTGGTTCATCATGCTCCTGGTGCCGATCATGGTCTTCCTGCTCGTGCGCCTGAACCACGCCTACGAGAGCGAGAAGGAAGAGCTCGAGCACGAGGCGGCTCAAGGCGGCGACAAGCCCGATCCTCCGCTACCACTCCGTGATCGTGCTCATCGAGCGGCTCGACCAGAGCTCGGCCCGGGCCATCCAGTACGCCCGCACGCTGACCCCCGACGACCTCAAGGCCGTGCACATCGCCACCGACCACCAGAAGGCCGAGGAGCTGGCCGAGGAGTGGACCCGGCTCGGCCTCTCCCGCCTGCCCCTCGAGCTGGTCGACTGCCCGGACCGGCGCATCACCCGGGCCGTGCTCGAGGTCGTGGCCGAGGTCGCGTCCAGCGGCAACACCGAGATCAGCGTGCTCATCCCGCGCCGCGAGTACCGCCGCTTCTGGCACCGCTTCCTGCACGACCACACGGCCGACTCGATCGCCAAGGTGCTCACCGACGTGCCCCACGCCAACGTCACGTTCGTCCCCTACCACCTCGGCAAGCACACGCCCGGGGCCAAGCTGGCCGCCGAGGTGCTCGCCTCCGGCGAGGGCGCGGTCGACGTGTTCACCCATCCCGGAGTCGATTCCCCCGACTCCGGACCGAAGGAGGACGGCCAGTGAGCCTCATCGCCGCGAAGCCGTCGAGCTCGCCGATGGCGACCGACGACCCGGTCGCCATCGGCGACATCCGCTGGCGTGAGCGGGTGCGGGTGCGGGGGAAGGTGCGGGCCCTGCGGGTGCAACCGTGGGAGGGCGGCGTCGCCACCCTCGAGTGCACCATCGTCGACGACACCGGGGGACTCGTCGTGATCTTCATGGGTCGCCGCCGCATCGGTGGCGTGAAGCTCGGCGCGGCCATGGAGGTCGAGGGCATGGTCATCGAGAACCGCGGCCGCCTCGCGGTGATGAACCCGGCCTACACGCTGCTGCCCCACGAGGGCTGACGCCCGGGCCGTCGTGGTCGGTCAACCGGAACGCTCCACCTGGTAGGGCGGACCGACCACCGTTTCGGTGGTGCGATGTGCCGCCTAGGCCACTGACTCGTCGGGCAGGCCGTTGAAGCGGTCCATGGCCGCCTCGGGGCCGTCGTCGAGGATGGCCTCGACCGCGTCGGCGGCCCGCACGATCACGGCGTCGAGCACCGCCCGGGTGGCCTTGCCGGGGCGCCTGAGCACGTGGTCGGCGCCCTGCTCCTTCGACGGGGGCTTGCCGACGCCGATGCGCACCCGCACGAAGTCGTCGCTGTGCAGGTGCGCCCGGATCGAGCGCAGGCCGTTGTGGCCGGCCAGTCCCCCGCCGACCTTCACCTTCATGCGCCCGGTGGGCAGGTCGAGCTCGTCCTGCACGACGACCAGGCGGTGCAGGTCGTCGATGTCGAAGCGGCGCACCAGCCGGACGACCGACGCCCCCGAATCGTTCATGTAGGTCTGGGGTTGGGCCAACGCCACCCGCCGGCCACCGATGCGGACCTCGTCGACCAGCGCCCGCTCCTTGCCCTTTCTCAGGCGGCCGCCGTGGCGCGACGCGAGCAGCTCGACGACGTCGAAGCCGACGTTGTGGCGGGTGTGGGCGTATTCGGCCCCGGGGTTGCCCAGGCCCACGACCAGGAGGTCGGCCATGTGCGCAGCGGTGTGGAGGGGGTGCTACTCGGCGCTGGCGTCGTCCGCCGCGCCCTCGGCCTCGGCGGCCGCTTCGCCCTCGGCGCCCTCGGTCGGCTCGGCCTCTTCCTCGGCGACGGCGGCACGGGTGGCGCTGCCGATGGCGATCTGCTCGTCGGGGTCGACGTCGGTGGTGACGCCCTCGGGCAGGGCGAGATCGCCACCCGCACCGCGCCGACCGATGTCGAGATCGGAGATGTCGGCCTCGAGCTGGGTTGGGATGGAGCCGGGCCGGGCGTCGACCGTGAGCGTGTGCAGCAGCTGCTCGACGATGCCCTGGTTGATCTCGAGCTGCTTGGCCTCGCCCGTGAGCACGATCGGCACCTCGACGGTGATCGACGCGTTGCGGTCGATGCGGAGGAAGTCGACGTGCTCGACCGTGCGGCGCACCGGATCACGCTGGAGCGTCTTCACGATGGTGAGGTCCTGCTGGCCGTCGAGGTCGAGGGTGATGAGGGCGTTGAGGCCGGCCTCGGTGTTGAGCGCACGACGCAGCTCGAGCCACTCGACGGTGACAGCCACCGGCTCCTGATCGAGGCCGTAGACGACGGCCGGCACCTTGCCGGCGGCCCGCAGGCGTCGGGCTCGGCTCGAACCGTTCGGGCGGCCGGTCTCGGCGGTAAGGGTGACGTCCATGGCAATGCGCTCCTGCGGGGCGCCGAGATGGGCGCCGGCGATCGAACGGGCAGAAAGAGAACAGCCCGTCATGCTACCGGCCGGCCGCGCCCCCGTGCGAGTCGACGGGACTCCGGCCCTGCTCCGGCGGGACCTTCGACCCTGCCGACCGGTGCCCCGATTCGCCGATCCTGGCCCTATGGATGAGCAGAACATCGAAGAGGGTCACACCACCGACATCGGCTTCGGCCGGGCCATCGTCGTCGGATCGCTCGCCGGGATCCTGGTGATGGTGGTGGCCATCGCCGTCACCCTGCACCTGCTCGACCCCGATCTGTCGACCGCCGGCGTCATCGGCATCGCGGCGTGGACGGGCGTGTGGGCCGGCCTGTTCCTGGGTGGCACCATCACCGTCGGCCGGTGGGCGGGCCAGAACCACTAGCCACCGGAGCCACCAGCCGAGAGATCAGGCCGGGAGATCAGGACTGGTTGGCGCCGCCGAAGATCTCGCTGACCGAGGTGTCCTCGAAGACGGCGTCGATGGCGTCGGCCACCACGCCGGCCACCGAGAGCACCTCGATCTTGTCGAGCTGCTTCTCGGGCGGCAGGGGCAGGGTGTTGGTCACCGTGACCCGGGAGATCACCGAGTTCTTGAGGCGGTCGATGGCCGGGCCCGAGAACACCCCGTGGGTCGCCACCGCGTGCACCTCGGTGGCGCCGTGGTCGACGAGCTGCTCGGCCGCCGCGCACAAGCGTCGACGCGGTGTCGATCATGTCGTCGATGAGCACGCACACCCGACCGTCGACGTCGCCGACCACGTCGCGGGCCTCGACCGAGTGCTTCTGGCCCTTCACCCGACGCTTGTGCACGATGGCCAGGTCGGCATGGAGCACGTTGGCGTAGCGCTCGGCGACCTTGACCCGGCCGGCGTCGGGTGACACCACCACGAGGTCGTCGCCGAGGGTGGCCATGTGCTCGACCAGCACCGGCATGGCGGTGAGGTGGTCGACCGGGCCGTCGAAGAAGCCCTGGATCTGACCCGAGTGCAGGTCGACGCTGACGAGCCGCTTGGCCCCGGCGGCCCGGAACATGTCGGCCATGAGCTTGGCGCTGATCGGCTCGCGGCCCTCGGCCTTGCGGTCCTGGCGGCCGTAGCCGTAGTAGGGGCAGACCACCGTGATGCGCTTGGCCGAGGCCCGCTTGGCCGCGTCGACCATGATCAGCTGCTCCATCAGCGTGTCGTTGACCGACATCGCCTCGGAGTTGCTGTGGCTCTGGATGATGAACACGTCGGTGCCGCGGACCGACTCGCCGAAGCGGCAGTGCAGCTCGCCGTTGGCGAACTCGGCCAGGTTGGCGTCGCCCAGCTGCACGCCGAGCCGCTCGGCGATCTCCTCGGCGAGCGGGAGGTTGGCCCGGCCCGACACGAGGTGCAGGCGCTTCTTGGTGACGACTTCCATCCGAATCCCTGATCCCCTGGCCTACGACCGTTGGTTAGCCCTGATCCTCCGTGGAGGTCGCAGTGTAGAACGGCCCGGAGCGGGTCGAAGACGGCACCACGCTGCCGGGCTCGAGCACGGCGAACGGACCGACGACCGCGTCCTCGCCGACCTCCGCGTCACGGCCCACGCTCTGCTCGACCACCGACCGGGCGCCGACCACGCAGTCGACCAGCCGGGTGTCCGGGCCGAGCTCGGCTCCGGCGCCGATCACGCAGCGACCCTGCAGCAGGGTGCCGGGGAACAGGGTGACGTCGGGGGCGAGCTGCACGGTGGAGTCGATGTAGGTGCGCTCGGGATCGAGCATGGTGACGCCGAGGCGCAGCCACCGCTCGTTGGTGCGGCGCCGCAGCTCGGCCTCGGCCTCGGCCAGCTGCACCCGGTCGTTGACGCCCTGGGTCTCGCGGGCGTCGGCCGCCACCATGGCCACGACCGGGTAGCCGGCGGTGTGCAGCACCTCGACCACGTCGGTGAGGTAGTACTCGCCCTGGGCGTTCTCGGGGCTCAGGCGGCGCAGCGCCGGGGCCAGCAGGCTGCGGCGGAAGCAGTAGATCGACGTGTTGACCTCGTCGATCTGGCGCTCGTCGTCGGTGGCGTCGACCTCCTCGACGACCCGCTGCACCCGGCCCTCCTTGCCCCGGATCACCCGGCCGTAGCCGGTGGGATCGTCGAGCCGGGCGGTGAGCAGCGTGCAGGCGGCCTCGGCCTCGCGGTGGGTGGCGACGAGCGCGGCGACGGTCTCGGGCCGCAGCAGGGGCGTGTCGCCCGGCAGCACCAGGACGTCGCCGTCCTCCTCGTCGAGGTCGTCGTCGGGGAAGACGGTGAGCCCCACGCTGGCGGCGTCACCGGTGCCGCGCTGGACGTGCTGCTCGACGAAGTCGAGCACCAGATCGGGAGCCTCCTCCTGCAGCTTCTTGGTGACCCGCTCGGCGCCGTGACCGACCACGATGACCGCCCGGCGGGTGTCGCACTCGGCCAGGGCGTCGAGGACGTAGAGCAGCATGGCCCGCCCGCACAGCAGGTGCAGGGGCTTCGGGCGGGTCGACCGCATGCGGGTGCCCTCTCCGGCGGCGAGGACGACAGCGGACAGGGGACGCTGGGACATGCCCCTGTTCTAACGCGACCGGTAGGGTTGGGCCACTGATCGGGGGTGATGTAATTGGCAACATGCGTGGTTTTGGTCCACGTCTTCGGGGTTCGAATCCCTGCCTCCGAGCTTTGCGCCGATCAGCCGGCGGCCCCCGGGCCACCATCGCCGTTTCGCACGAGCGTGAGCCGACCGCTAGATTGCCCGACGCCATGGGTTCACTGATCAAGAAGCGCCGCAAGCGCATGCGCAAGAAGAAGCACAAGAAGATGCTGAAGCGCACGCGCTTCCAGCGCCGAGCAGCCGGCAAGTAACCGGCCGCCGCCACCTCTTCACCGCTCCTCCGTGCTGACCGCGCCGGCGAAGCTCACCCGGTCCCTGCAGATCACCGGGGTGCGCGACGACGGCCTGCACCTCATCGACGCCGAGATGGTCACGATCGACCTCGTCGACGAGATCGACATCCGTCGCGGACGACGCGGCCGATCTCGGTCGTGCACGCCGACCACGGTGGGACGCTCGACGTGGGCCCGCCCGAGCGGAACCTCGTGCAGCGGGCCCTGGCTGCCGCCGACCGGCACGCCGGGGTCACCGTGCGCAAGCGCATCCCCGCCGGTGCGGGGCTGGGTGGCGGGTCGGCCGATGCGGCCGCCGTCCTGCGCTGGGCCGGGTGGACGGGCACAGCCGACGAACTGGTGCGGGCCGCCGCCTCGGGGCCGACGTCGCCTTCTGCCTGGTGGGGGGTCGGGCCCGGGTCACCGGCATCGGCGAGATCGTCGAGCCCCTCCCGTTCCTCCCGTTGCGAGCTGACGCTGGTGCTGCCGCCGTTCGGCTGCTCGACCCCGGCGGTCTACCGGGCCTGGGACGACCTCGGCGGACCCACCGCCGCCGGCCCGAACGACCTCGAGCCGGCCGCGCTGGCCGTCGAGCCCCGGTTGGCCGAGTGGCGGGACCGCCTGGGCGACGCCACCGGGCTGGTACCCACCCTCGCCGGCAGCGGATCGACCTGGTTCGTCGAGGGCGCGTTCCCCGGCGATGGTCGGGTCGTGGTGCGCACGACACCGGCGCCGGAGTAGCCGATCAGCCGAGCGCGTCGGTCAGGCGACCCCACTCGACGATGCCCAGCTCCTCGGGGCGGGCCTCCGGGCGGATGCCGGCCCGTTCGAACTGCTCGGACGTGACCACGCCCGCCAGCGAACGCCGCAGCATCTTGCGGCGCTGGCCGAACGCGGTGCGCACCAGGGTGAACAGGCGATCGGGGTCGGCCGTGACCGCCGGCGGTCGGGCGGCGGGTCACCGCGCACGAGCGCGGAGTCGACCTTGGGCTGGGGCAGGAACACCGTCGGCGGCACCCGGCCGACGATCTCGGCGGTGGCCCAGTAGGCCACCTTCACCGACGGGATGCCGTAGGCCGCGTCGCCGGGTCCGGCCGCCAGGCGCTCCCCGACCTCGCGCTGCACCATGATCAGCATGCGGTCGATGGCGGGGACCTCGTCGAGCAGGTCGCAGACCAACGGCGTGGCCACGTTGTAGGGCAGGTTGGCGACGAGCGCCCAGCGGTCGTGGGCCTCGAGCACGTCGGCCCAGTCGAGGGTGAGGGCGTCGCCGGCGACGACGGTGACCCCGTGGGGCTCGACCACCTCGCGCAGGGCAGGCAGCAGGTGGCGGTCGATCTCGACGGCCAAGACCTCGGCCCCGGCGTCGGCCAGCTCGACGGTGAGCGCGCCGAGCCCGGCGCCGATCTCGACGACCGGGTCACCCGGAGACGACGCCGGCCAGCCGCACGATCTTGCGCACGGTGTTGGGATCGACGAGGAAGTTCTGACCCAGCGCCCGGCTGGGGCTGAGCCCGTGCCGCTCGAGCAGGGCGACGGCCTCGCGGCGGGTGAGGGTCATGGGGCCACCAGCTTGCCCCACGATCGGGGGCCGACCGTCGGCTCAGGCGTCAGCTCAGACGCAGGCGCCACCCCAGGGCGCGGCGCCCTGCCAGTGGTAGAGGTCGAGGGCCAGCGCGTCCTGGTCGGCCGGAGCGACCGTGTTGGCCAGGCGGCCGACGAGATCGAGGCGGCCGGCGTGGCGGGCGGTGATGTCCCACGCCGGCTGGTTGAACTGGTAGGCGCCGCGGTAGTTGCCGCTGGTCGACACGGCCGTGTAGTCGTTGTGCGACTCGCGCATCCGGATGCAGGCCAGGAACTGGGCGTCGGACGGCCCGATGGCCGGCGGTGGGGGCGTCGTCACCCGTGGCGTGGTGGTCACCGGCTCGGCGGCCGGGGTGGCCTTGACCGCGGCCGTGGTCTTCACCGGCGTCGTGGTGGTCGTGGTGGCGGGCGCCTCGGTGGTGACCGTGGTGGTCGGTGCCTTGTTGGTCGACGGTGGTGGTCGGGGCGAGCGTGGTCGACCGGGGCGGCGGTCTCGGGAACGGTCTCGTCGGCGCCGGCCTGCTCGAGCGTGAGCGGGCGGTTGCGGGGCGACGGGATCAGCGCGGCCACGACGAGCAGCCCGAAGGCCACGACCATGATCAGACCGAGAATCACCCGTCGGCGATGCGCCGCGGAGTCGTCCACGCGGAGCCTCCCTCTGAGCCCAGGACCGCTGACGACGGACAACCTAGGAACGTTCGTAACCCGATCGCAACTTCCGTAACGAGAACGCGATGAGAAAAGCAGGCCTGACCTGGGGAGATCCCGGGAGATTCTTTTTTCTTACATCGCCTCGTGCAAGCCGGTAGAGGTCGGTCGCGGCCTGCCAACTGGCCTCGGCGACCGCGGCCACGTCGACGCCCTTGGCCTCCGCCACCGCCGCGCCGACCAGCGGCACCAGCGCCGGGCGGTTCTTCTGGCCCCGATGGGGCACGGGAGCGAGGTAGGGCGCAGTCGGTCTCGACCAGCAGCCGGTCGAGCGGGCAGATGGCGGCCGCGGCCCGCAGGTCGTCGGCGGTCTTGAAGGTGATGATGCCGCTGAACGAGATGCGGATGCCGAGGTCGAGACCCTGGCGAGCCTCGTCGGGCCCGCCGGTGAAGCAGTGGAACACCGTGCGGGGAGGCACCCCCTCGGCGCCCAGGATGTCGAACGTGTCGGCCCAGGCCTCGCGGGTGTGGATCACGAGGGCCAGGTCGTGCTCGAAGGCCAGGGCGATCTGGGCGGCGAACACCTGGCGCTGGGCGTCACGGGGCGAGTGGTCGTAGTGGTAGTCGAGGCCGCACTCCCCCACGGCCACGACCTCGGGCGCGCCCAGCAGGTCGACCAGGCCGTCGGTCCCGTCGGCCGCGTCGTGCGGGTGCACCCCGGCCGTGGCCCACACGCCCTCGTGGGCCGCGGCCACGGCGATGGCCTGGCGCGAGTGCTCGACGTCGGTGCCCACCGTCACCAGCCGGGTCACCCCCGCGGCCCGGGCCTCGGCGACGACGGCGGCCGCGTCGGGCCCGGCCGGCAGGTGACAGTGGTTGTCGGTCCAGTTCACGAGGCCGAGCTCAGGTGGTGGTGGCGGCGATGCGGGGGAACAGCGACTCGCCCTTCTCGACCGGGAGACCGCCGGGGTAGCCGCCCCACGCGGCCGCGGCCGGCAGCCGCTGGTCGGCGGGCGAACCCTCGAGCCCGATGCGGCGCCAGACCTCGGCACACGTGGTGGGGATGGCCGGGCTGGCCAGCACGGACACGATGCGCAGGGTCTCGAGGGCGTCACCCATCACGGCGTCGACCGCCGGGCCCGGGTCGAGCTTCCAGGGCTCGTTGGCCTCGAGGTGGGCGTTGGTCTCGCGCAGCAGGCGCCAGGTGGCATCGAGCGCCACCGACGGCTGCACGCCGGCCCAGGCCGCGGCCGTCTCCGCGTAGCACTCGGCCGCGATGGCCGCGAGCGGGCTGTCGGCGCTGGGCGCGGGACCGATCCCGTCGCACTTCTTGCCCACCACGGTGGCGACGCGGGCGAGCAGGTTGCCGAGGTTGTTGGCCAGGTCGCTGTTGTACCGGGCGACCATGCCCTCGTAGGAGAAGTCGCCGTCGGGACCGAACGGGGTGTCTCGCAGGAAGTGGTAGCGGTAGCCGTCGACCCCGAAGTCGGTGACCAGGTCGGCCGGGAAGATCTGGTTGAGCCCGGTCTTGCTCATCTTCTCGCCGCCCACCAGCAGGAAGCCGTGGACGTTGATCTGGTGCGGTGGCTCGAGCCCGGCGGCCAGCAGCATGGCCGGCCAGTACACGCAGTGGAAGCGCAGGATGTCCTTGCCGATCACGTGGTGCACCGACGGCCACCACGACCCGAAGCGTTCGGGGTCGGTGCCGTAGCCGACGGCGGTGGCGTAGTTGATGAGGGCGTCGTACCAGACGTAGAAGACGTGATCGGGGTCCCACGGCACCGGGACGCCCCAGTCGATGGACGAGCGGCTGATCGAGATGTCGGCCAGGCCCTGGCGGATGATGCCCAGGGCCTCGTTGCGCTTGCCCACCGGCTGCACCGCGTCGGGGTTGGCCTCGTACCAGTCGAGCAGGGGCTGGGCGAACTCGGAGAGCTTGAAGAACCAGTTCTCCTCCTCGAGCCATTCGACCGGGCGCTTGTGGATGGGGCAGAGGCCCCCTTCGAGGAGGTCGTCATCGGTGTAGTAGGCCTCGCAGGACACGCAGTAGAGGCCGGCGTAGGTGTCCTTGTAGATCCACCCGTGGTCGTAGACGGCCTGCAGGAAGGCCTGCACCGATGCCGCGTGGCGGGGCTCGGTGGTACGGATGTAGTCGTCGTAGCTGATGTCGAGCAGGTCCCAGACCTCGCGGAACCGAGCACTGGTCTGGTCGACGTGCTCGTGGGCCGTGAGCCCGCTGGCCTCGGCCGCCCGCAACACCTTCAGCCCGTGCTCGTCGGTGCCGGTGAGGAAGAAGGTGTCGTCGCCGAGCAGCCGGTGCCACCGCGCCACCGCGTCGGCGGTGACCGTCGTGTAGGCGTGGCCGATGTGAGGGACGTCGTTGACGTAGTAGATCGGCGTCGTGATGTAGAAGCGGGGCACGGCGGGAACACTACCGAGGCCGGTGGAGGCTCCCCCGCACGGTTTCAGGCCGGGTGGCGCATGGTGAGCGGTTCGGCGATCGGATCGCCGGGCGGATCGAGGGGCGGGTCGAGCCCGCGACGGGTGCGCAGCTCGTCGACCTGGTCGATGGTGCGTTGCAGGGCCTTGCGCCTGGTGCCGGCCAGATCGTCGTAGGCCCGCTGGGTGCTCTCGAGCCGGCGTGCGACCACATCGACCTGCTCGGAGAACTTGAGCCACTGCAGGCTGAAGCCACCGAGGCACTGCAGGATCTCGTCGCCCACCTGCTCAAGGCGGAACGAGTCCATCGCCTGGCGGATGACGGCCAGCATGGCGAACAGGGTGAACGGCGAGCACAGCACCACCTGTCGCGCCAGGGCGGCGTCGATGAGGCCGGGGTCGTGCTCGTGCATGAACGAGTAGACGCTCTCGTTGGGGATGAAGAGCAGGACGTAGTCGACCGTGGTGTCGGGATCGACGTAGGCGCGAGTCGTGACCTCACGGATGCGCTGGTGGACGTCGCGCAGGAACGCCTTGGTGGCGGCTCGTGACAGATCGGCGTCGGCGGCCTCGATGGCCCGCAGGTAGTTGTCGATCGGGAACTTCACGTCCATGTGCAGCACCCGCTCGCCCGGGAGCAGGAACGTGACGTCGGGGATGCCCCCACCGGCGACAGAGGTCTGGCGCCGGTAGTTGACCCCTTCGACCAGGCCGGCCATGCGCAGCACGTCGTCGGCCATGCGCTCGCCCCACTGGCCCCGGGCCTTGGGGCTGGCCAGGCTCATGCGCAGGCTGTGGGTGGTCTCGGCCAGCGCCTGGCTCTGCCGGTTGGCCTCGGACAGCCGGGTCAGCAGCTCGCCGTGCTGGGCGGCCCGGTCGGACTGCAGGGCCGCCACCAGGTCGACCACCTGCTGCAGCTGGGTGCCGACCGTGGCGACCACTGGGTCGGTGGGCGGCGGCGCGACCGGGGCCTGCCGGACCGCCGCGGCGATGGCCAGCCCGGCCGTGACGCCGGCCGCGACACCCACGAGCACGGCGACGGAGAGCAGGAGCAGTTGCATGCCCACACCCTACGAAGGGGGTGTGACAGTCATCCCGGGTGACGGTACGTGTCAACGGTGGTGAGACACCGGGTGCTCAGATGGGGGTGGTGGCCAGGGGCGTCTCCGGTGGTTCGTTGATCCATGCTGCTTCAGGGATGCGTGGGGCGCAGGGTGGTTGTCGGAAGCGGGCGGGGCGGGCGGTGTAGGCGGCGTCGAGGACGGCTTGGCGTTGTTGTTGGATCTTGGCGGCTCGGCCGTAGTGGACGTCGGCTGGGGTGTGGAGCCCGATGCCGGAGTGGCGGTGCTGGTGGTTGTAGTGCTCGAAGAACTCGTCGAGGAATGCCCGGGCCTCGTTGATCGAGGTGAACTTCTTGGGGAATCGGGGCGAGTACTTGAGGGTCTTGAACTGGGCTTCGCTGTAGGGGTTGTCGTTGGAGACGTGGGGTCGGCTGTGTGATTGCAGGACGCCGAGATCGGCGAGGAGTTGCGACACGGTCTTGGAGGTCATGGAGCTGCCCCGGTCGGCGTGCAGCGAGAGTTGCCCGTCGGGGACGTGGTGGTGGTGGATCGCATCGGCGATGAGCTCTTCGGCGAGGCGGTCTGATTCGCGTGGGGCGACGAGCCAGTTCACGACGTAGCGGGAGTAGACGTCGAGGATCACGTAGAGCTGATACCAGGTCCACTTGTGCGGGCCGGCCAGCTTGGTGATGTCCCAGGACCACACCTCGTTCGGTGCGATGGCGACGAGCTCGGGTTTCACATGGGCCGGGCGCCGTGCCTGGGCGCGCCGTTCGCGCACGAGTGCTCGTTTGCGGAGCTCGCGGTACATCGTCGACACCGACGCGAGGTAGGTGCCTTCGTCGAGCAGGGTGGCCCACACCTGGGCGGGGGCCTGGTCGCAGAACCGTTCGGAGGTCAACACCTCGATGATCTCGTCGACCTCGACTGGCTCGAGTGCTCGGTGCGATCGGGGTCGTGGCGAGGGTGGTCCGTGAACCGGGTCTTGTCGGGTCCGGTAGTGGCTGGCGCGGGGCCGGCCCACGGCATCGCATGCGGAGCGGCGCGTGACACCGCGGTCGACCATCTCGTCGACCGCGGTGTCGAGCACGGCCGCGACTACTCGTCGGTGGCCGCGCTCTTGGAGATCTCTTCCAAGAGCGCGTGCACTTTTCCCTGGACCTCGATCACCACCTCGGCTTGGGCCAGCTTGTGGCGCAGCCGTTCGTTCTCCGCTTTGAGCTTGGCGACCTCGCTGAGGCTGGGGCCGCCGCGTCCGCCGTCGGACCGACCGACCGCGGCTCTGAGGAGGCCCTGGCGGTGTTGGCGTCGCCAGTCGGTGATCAGGCTTGTGTAGAGGCCCTCGCGGCGCAGGATCGCGCCCCGCTCCCCGGTCTCGGAACAGGCGTCGTACTCGGCGAGGATCGCCAGCTTGTACTCCGGTGAGAACGATCGCCGGACCGCGCCGGGCCGTAACGGCCGTCCCGTTCCGTCGCTCGCGACGCCATCGTCCACGTGCCAAGTATCGGCCTTGTAGATCGCGGCTCGCTCTTCCTTGCGGACTCGACCCCGCGAATCAGTTCGCGGTGGGCTCTGCGGCCCATTGTTCTTCTTCATGATGAATCAGCCTTCTCGCCCTCAACACACAGATCAGGGATGAAGGTGTCTCACCGCTCGTGGACACAGAGGGTGACGTGGCCGCACTGGGGCTCGGTGTGGTGGTCGCGGTGGTTGGCTCAGCGGTCAGCGTGCTTGCGATGTGGTGGATCGAGTCGAGGCGTCGTAGGGCTTTCGAGCAGGCGGACGTCGCCGCGTTCCCGGCCGAGCTCGTCGCCGCGCTGTTCCGGCAGTCGTTCTTCTTGCGAGTCGCGTTTAGCGGCGCGGCGGCTATCTGGGGCTTCGTTGCCTTGCGCATCACGGGGGCAGCTGTTCCGTGCCTGATCGGACTCGTGGTGGGGGGAGTCGGACTGGCCTTGGCGGCGCCAACAGCGGCGCGCCTTCGCCGGTATCAGGATGATCTTCGGGGTCGCGGCAGCCGGCTGAACCTCATCGGCGTGTTGCGCATGCCATTGCCGGCGCCCGGTGCCGGTAGCCCGAGCTCAGAAGAAGGTCGCCAATAGGGTCGGGCGTCTCCGCGGAAACGCTGCTGCTACTAGGAGCCTCGTTGAGCTGCTCCTCGGCCGCGCTTCGACCGGCGCACCCACCACGCTCATCAGGACCCGCTTCTCCTCCGACGGGAGGGCTCCGAACATGCCCACACCCTACGAAGGGGGTGTGACAGTCATCCCCGGTTGGCCAGGTCGTAGACCCGGCGGCGGGACACGTCGAAGCGACCCGACACCAGGGCCACCGCGTCCCGGGTGGAGCGGCCGGCACGGATCTCCTCGGCCACCGCCTCGGCCAGCTCGTCGTCGGTGGCGGCCTCCGGCGCCGGGGCCCCCGCCACGACCACGACGTACTCGCCGCGCGGCTCGATCTCGCCGCAGCGCTCGACGGCCCCGGCCAGCGAGCCGCGCCACACCTCCTCGTGCAGCTTGGTCAGCTCGCGGGCCAGCGCCACCCCGCGGGTCGGGCCCAGCGCCGCGGCCAGGTCGGCCAGCGTGCGGGCGAGGCGGTGCGGCGCCTCGTAGAGCACGATCGTGCGGCGCTCGCCCGCCAGCTCCGCCAGCCGCTCGGTGCGACCCGAGCCCTTCCTCGGCAGGAAGCCCTCGAACACGAACCGCCCCGTGGCCAGCCCGCTGATCACGAGCGCGGCCACCGCGGCCGACGGGCCCGGCACCACCTCGACGGCGTGCCCGGCCGCGGCGGCCGCGGCGACGAGCCGCTCACCCGGATCGGAGATGCCGGGCATGCCCGCGTCGGTCACGACGGCCACCCGCTCGCCGCGGTCGAGGCGGGCCAGCACATCGCTCACCACGCCGACCTCGGTGTGGTCGTTGACGGTGAGCAGCTTGGGCGCGGTGACCCCGGCGTGGGCCAGCAGCCGGCCGGTGCGGCGGGTGTCCTCGCAGGCCACGACGTCGGCCCGACCCAGCTCGGCGACGGCGCGGGGCGACAGGTCGCCGAGGTTGCCGATCGGCGTGGCCACCAGCACCAGCACGCCGGTGCTCACGGGGTGCCGCGGATCTCGAGCTGATCGCCGGGGCGGAGGTTCCACCGGTTGAACGAACCGGCCTCGGCCTCGATCACCGAACGAGCCCGCCACACGGGTCGGCTCAGTCGGTTCGGCGCCATGGTGATCGTGCGCAGCACCACCTGGTCGCCGTCGAGGAAGGCCACGTCGATGGCGAACCGCATGCGCATGGTGTGCACCGCGCGGGCGGGCGAGAGCAGCAGCGCCCCCTCGATGCCGTCCCGGCCGAGCAGGCCCTTGCTGCGGGACGCGACGGAGTCGGCCACCTCGAGGGTGGCCAGCACCTTGCTGTCGTGCACCAGCCAGGGCACAGCCGCCTCCGTCAGGCATCGAGCGGGATGGGGAACCGGGTGAACCTACCCGCGCCGAGCGGCCGTCGGCCTTCCGAAGTTCTCACCCGGCCTTCACCTCCACGGGACAAGATGACGCATGGCCTACCGCGTGCTCCTGGTCGACGACGACCGCGCCATCCGCGAGTCGCTCGCCCGGGCCCTCGATCTCGAGGGCTACGAGGTGCTGACCGCGTCCGACGGCGCCGAGGCGCTCTCCATCACCCGGGAGGAGCATCCCGACGTGCTGGTGCTCGACGTGATGATGCCGTCGGTCGACGGGCTGACGGTGTGCCAGGTGCTGCGCTTCGAGAAGGACCGGACGCCGATCCTGATGCTGACGGCCCGCACCGAGACCACCGATCGCGTCGCCGGCCTCGACGCCGGCGCCGACGACTACCTCTCCAAGCCCTTCGACCTCGACGAGCTGCTCGCCCGGCTGCGGGCCCTGCTGCGCCGGGCCGACTCCGGCTCCGACGGCGACGGGGCCGACGACGTCCTGCGGGTCGGCGACCTGCGAGTCGACCCGGCCTCACGCCGCGTGTGGCGGGGCGACGACGAGATCGACCTGTCGAAGACCGAGTTCGAGCTCATCGAGCTGCTGGTGCGCAACGCCGGCATCGTGCTCGACCACAGCACGATCTACGACCGGATCTGGGGCTACGACTTCGGGCCCGACTCGAAGAACCTGGCCGTCTACATCAGCTACCTGCGGCGCAAGCTCGAGCGGGAGGGCGAACCCAAGCTGATCCACACCGTCCGGGGTGTGGGCTACACGGTGCGAGAGCCGTGAGCCTGCGGCTCAAGCTGGTCCTGGCCCTCGCCCTCCTGGCCGCGTTCTCCACCGTCGCCATCGGAGTCACGACCTACGTCGCCACCGCCGCGCAGCTGCAGGCGAACATCGACCGCTCCCTCCAGCAGGAGGTCGACGTCGACAACGCCGCCGATCCCGACCACGACCAGAGCCAGGGCCCGGGACAGGAACAAGGGATCGGCCCCTACACCCGCGGCCCCGACTCGGTCGTGTCGAAGCAGGTGATCAACCAGGACGGCACGCTCCGCGGGGCGGCGTTGACCCCGGAGCTCCCTGTCTCCGCGGCGGACGTCGCGGTGGCCGGATCGTCCTCCGACGGTGTCCAGATCATCCGCGACGTGACCATCGACGGCGTCTCCTACCGCATCCTGACCGTGTCGAACGGGGGACGCGAACGCGGGGCCCGGATGTTCGCCCGGGACCTCACCGAGACGAAGGGCGTGTTGGGCGACATCCGCACCCGCACGGCGCTGGCCGTGCTGATCGTGATCGCCGTGTCAGCGGTGCTCGGCTGGCTCTTCGCGGCGCAGGCGACGCGACGACTGCGTCGGCTCACGGGCGTGGCCGAGGAGGTCGCCGCCACCGGCCGACTCGACGTCGAGGTGCCCGTGGGCGGCCGCGATGAGGCTGGGCGGCTGGGCATCGCCTTCAACGAGATGCTCGGAGCCCTGGCCCGATCGAAGGACGCCCAGCAGCGCCTGGTGCAGGACGCCGGCCACGAACTGCGCACGCCGCTGACCAGCCTGCGCACCAACGTGGCCGTGCTGCAGCGCTACGAGAGCCTTCGGGCCGAGGACCGGGGCCGGCTCATCACCGACCTCGACAGCGAGACCCAGGAGCTCACCGCGCTCGTGAACGAGCTGGTCGACCTGGCCACCGATCGGCGCAGCGACGAGCCCGACGAGCAGGTCGACCTCGGTCCCATGGTCGAGCGGGTGGCCGAGCGGGCCCGGCGCCGCACCGGTCGGCAGATCGACGTCACCGTGGACGACTCCGTGGTGGTGGGCCGGCCCCAGGCCCTCGACCGGGCCCTCACCAACCTCGTCGACAACGCGACGAAGTTCAGCGGCGATGCCGGAGGCCCGATCGACATCTCGCTGCACCAGGGTCGCGTCGAGGTCTCCGACCGCGGACCGGGCATCGCCCCCGCGGACCTGCCTCACGTCTTCGACCGCTTCTACCGCGCCCTCGACGCCCGCAGCCGACCCGGTTCCGGGCTCGGGCTCGCCATCGTCAGCGACGTGGTCGCCGCCCACGGAGGGTCGACCTTCGCCTCGGCACGCGAGGGCGGCGGCGCCATCGTCGGCTTCGTGCTGCCGTGCGCCGACAGGTGATTCTCACCCTTCCCTAACGCGCACCACAGCCGCCCCCAACCCTGCCCGGCCATGGTGGGGACATGAGCCACCAGCTGATCAACACCGCAACCCGCCGGCGTTGGAGCCGCACCCGTGGATCCCGCATCGTCGCCACGTCGGCCGCCATGGTCGGCGTCGTCGGCGGAACCGCCGCCCTGGCCCTGGCCGCGCCGGCCACGACCACCGCGTCGAGCCCCACCGCCGCCACGTCGGCCACGCAGTCGTCCATCGTGTCCAGCGACCTCGCCGCCGTCGGATCGACCTCGACCACGGCCACCACCAGCTCGACCAGGACGTCGACCACGTCGGTCGCCGCGTCGAGCTCGACCCACGGGAGCTGACGATGGCCGCCCGCCGGACCACCGAAGAGCACTTCCCGATCATGGGGTCGGCCGGCCACATCGTCGTGGTGGGCGGGCCCGAACACCTCGCCCGTCGGGGTGTCGAGCAGCTCGAGCACCTCGAGTCGCTGTGGAGCCGCTTCCGCCCGACCAGTGAGATCTCCCGCCTCAACCAGGCCGCCGGCAGGCCCTGCCTCGTGTCGGGCCCGACCCGCCTGCTCGTCGAAGCGCTCGTGCAGGCCTGGGAGCTGACGGGTGGCCGGTTCGATCCGACCGTCGGCCAGGCGTTGAGCACCATCGGCTACGACCAGTCCTGGCCCCTGCTCTCACCCCCGATCCGCCTGCCCCGGCAGCGCTCATCGGTCGGGTGCGCCGGCGTGTCGCTCGACCTCGACCAGGGGCTCGTCCGCCTGCCCGGCGACCTCACGCTCGATCCGGGCGGCCTGGGCAAGGGACTGGCCGCCGACATCGTCGCCACCGACCTGATGGCGGCCGGCGCCGACGGCGTGCTCGTGAACGTGGGCGGCGACCTGCGCGTCATCGGCGCCGCCCCCGACGGCGACGAATGGGTGATCGCGGTCGAGCACCCCGACCACCACGACGACCCTCGTCACCACCTGACCCACCTCGCCCTCACCGGCGGCGGCGTCGCGACGAGCACCGCGGCCCGCCGCCGCTGGAGCACCCGCAACGGCACGCCCGTCCATCACCTGATCGACCCGATGACCTCCCTGCCGGCCACCACCACGCGACAGCAGGTGACCGTTGTCGCCGGGTGCGCCTGGTGGGCCGAGGCGCTGGCCAAGGTCGCGTTCCTCGACGGCAGCCCTACCTGACGTGCAGGCCGGCGCCCTGATCGTCGAACGCGACGGCAGCACGTCCTCGATCGGCCAACTCGGCCGCTTCGCCCGGCAGTTCGCGCACCACAAGGAGACGGTGGCATGAGCAACACGATGTGGTGGTACGTCATGCGGGCGGCGGGACTCACGTCCTGGCTGTTCCTGACCCTGACCCTGATGTGGGGCACCGTCGCCTCCGGGCGGCTCGCCCCCACGGCCAAGACCCGCCGGTGGGTCGTCGACCTGCACCCCTTCCTCGGCACCATCGGGCTCGGGGCCCTCGCCCTGCACATCGTGGCCGCCGTGGCCGACACCACGGTCGGGCTCACCTGGATCGACACCGTCGTGCCGTTCACGGCGAGCTGGCACCCGTGGGGCATCGCGGCCGGCGTCGTGGCCCTCTGGATGCTCGTCGTCGTCGAGGTGACATCGCTGATGCGCCGGAAGCTGGGCAAGGTCACGTGGCACCGCATCCACCTCGTGTCCTACGCCATGGCGTGGATCACCGGCCTGCACGCGGTGATGAACGGCAGCGACCTGGGCAACCCGCTCGTGGCGTGGTCCGCCTTCACCATGATGATGGCGGCCACCGGTCTGGCCCTGTGGCGGCTGTGGCGCCCCAACGGCCCCCGTGAGGTCGTCGCCCCCGCCGCCCGGGCCACCCGTCCCCCGGCCGCCCGACCGGCCGGGACCGCGGCCACGGTGCCCTCGCCCCCACCGGTGAGCGAGCCCGAGCTGGTGCCCTCCGGCGCCGCGCGTCAGGACTGGTGGAGCTGAGCCTGCGTCTCGACCGTGGCCGACAGCAACGCGGTGACGAGCGGGTGCGGCGTGCCCGGGGCCGACGAGGTCTGGGGCACGAACAGCGTGAGCACGAAGTAGGGATGGTCGGCCATCCGCATGATGCGCGGCTGGTCGTCGGCCACGTCGACGCCGGCCACCACCAGGCCGGCCGCCTCGAGCTGGGGAACGTAGACCGGGTTCAGCCCGAAGGTGCAGTAGTAGCGCTCCTCCACCTCCGGGGCGCCGTAGATCCCGGCGAGCACGTCGTCGACCAGCCGGACGTCGAGGCGCAGGCCGGCCAGCGAGCACAGCAGCTCGTGGATGACCAGGTCGCCGCCCTCGCGGCCGTACTCCTCGTGGTCGGCTCCGGCGATGCCGGCGAGGTCGCGGGCCACCTCGATCACCGCGTGCTGGAAGCCGGCGCAGGTGCCGAGGAACGGCACGCCGTGCTCACGGGCGAAGCGGATGCCCTCGAGCGCGCCCTCCAGGCTGCGATAGGGGCTCCCCGGGGCGCACCAGACGGCGTCAGCCCCGCCCAGGTGCTCACCCGCGCCATCGCGGGCGAGGTCGTCGGTGCCGACCCAGCGCACCGTCGGCGCCGGGATGCCGAGGGCGGCGGCCGCGTGCCCGACGGCCGGCTCGATGGTGTCCTGCGGCGCGTGCCCGCCGAAGAGCTCGCCGATCACGGCCAGGTCGAACACCGTCTCCGGGCTTCTCGTGTCGCTCGCCATGCCCGCCGAGTCTGGCAGGCGACCCTGCACCCGCCGCTCGATTTCGTCGGACCCGGCGGAGGGACGCTCACGAGGTCGCTTCGCCGGGCCCGGTGCGTCCGAGCCGGTTAGGTTCGCGTCCGTGGCCGACGTCGACGAGCAGGGGCGCTCCGAGGCCCCCATCACGGGCGACGAGACCGCCACCCTCCTGGGCTTCCTCGACTACCAGCGCGCCACCCTGGCCGGGCGCCGAGCCTGCGATGGATCCTCGTGCACATGATCGAGGAGTGCGCTCAGCACAACGGCCACGCCGACCTCCTCCGCGAAGCGGTCGACGGCTCCACCGGCGAGCAGCGGAGGGCCGGTCCGAGCAGCGGCCCCTCGAACCGGTGATCTGGCGGCAGCCACGTCGCGAATCGGTGAGCACGTGTCGCCGCTCGTCGCCACGATCCCGATCGGCGGCAGATGTGTCGCGAACCGCGACTCAAACGCCGCAGGACCGGGAGAAGGCCTACTGCCAAACAATCGGGGTCGGTGCTCGGGCCTCTGCCGAGCGCCCGTCCTGGCAAACCCCGGCCTACACGTTGAAGCGGAACTCGAGGACGTCGCCGTCGACGACCTCGTAGTCCTTTCCCTCGACCCGGAGCTTGCCGACGTCGCGGGCCTTCGACCACGAGCCGATCTCGAGGAGGTCGTCCCAGTGGATGACCTCGGCCCGGATGAAGCCCCGCTCGAAGTCGGTGTGGATGACCCCGGCGCACTGGGGGGCCTTCGAGCCGGCGCGGAAGGTCCAGGCGCGGGACTCCTTCTCGCCGGTGGTCAGGAACGTGCGCAGCCCGAGCATGCGGTAGGCCGCGTTGAGGAAGCGCGGCAGCGCGCCCTCACCCAGGCCGAGTCCCTCGAGCATCTCGGCCCGCTCGTCGGCGTCGAGCTGGGCCGCCTCGGCCTCGAGCTGCACGCACATGCCGATGACCTCGCCGTGGTCGCCGAGCTCGGCCACGACCGGGGCGATCTTCTCGTCGATGCGGTCGAGGTCGTCCTCGCCGACGTTGACCACGGCCAGCACCGGCTTGTTGGTGAGCAGGAAGTAGGGCTTGATCAGCTCGCGGTCGTCGGCCGACAGGTCGCTGCGGTAGATCGGCGTGCCCTCCTCGAGGAACGTCAGCGCCCGGCCCAGGGCCTCGACCTCGTCGGCGATCGAGCGCTCCTGCTTGGCCGCCTTGCGCCGCTTCTCGATCTGGCTCTGCACCGTCTCGAGGTCGGCCAGGGCCAGCTCGGTCTCGACGATGCGGAGGTGCTCGAGCGGGTCGGCGGGACCGGTGACGTCGTCGTCCTCGAAGGCCCGCAGCACGAACACGATGGCGTCGGCCTCGCGGATGTTGGCCAGGAACTTGTTGCCCAGGCCCTCCCCGGTGCTGGCCCCCTCGACCAGCCCACCGATGTCGACGAACTGCACGCTGGCCGGCACCACGTTCTTCGAGTGGCTCATCTCGGCCAGCTTCTCGAGCCGCTCGTCGGGCACCTTGGCCATGCCGACGTTGGGGTCCTTGGTGGCGAACGGGTAGGGCGCGGCCAGCACCGAGCCGCCCGAGAGGGCGTTGTAGAGCGATGACTTGCCGGCATTGGGGAGCCCGACGAACCCGAAGCGTTCCATGACGGCGGTCAGGGTAGACGCCCCGATGCCCGGTCCCCGCATGTCGCTCTAGCCTCTCTGGCGATGACTCCGCTCGAGGCCCTGAACCGCGTCGTGTACCTGATGGACCGCTCGCTCGCCGATGCCAACAAGGTCAACGCCTTCCGCAACGCGGCCGCAATCGTGGCCGAGCTCCCCGAGGGCGAGATCGAGGCCCGGGCCGCGGCCGGCACCGTCACCGAGCTGGCCGGCATCGGCAAGAGCACCGCCGCGGTCATCACCGAGGCGCTGGCCGGCGAGGTGCCCAAGCGCATCGTCGACCTCGAGGAGAGCACGGTCGTGCCGCTGGGCGGCCAAGGGCAAGCCCTATCGAGAGGCGCTCAAGGGCGACTGCCACAGCCACAGCTTCTGGTCCGACGGCTCGGCGTCGGTCGAGCAGATGGCCAACACCGCCATGGAGCTGGGCCACGACTACCTCGTGCTCACCGACCACTCGCCGCGCCTCACCGTCGCCCACGGGCTCAACGCCGAGCGGTTGCGCGAGCAGCTGAGCGAGATCGCCTTCCTCAACGAGCGCATCGCCCCGTTCCGCGTGCTCACGGGCATCGAGGTCGACATCCTCGAGGACGGTTCGCTCGATCAGGACGTCGAGCTGCTCGAGCGGCTCGACGTCGTCGTCGCCAGCGCCCACTCGAAGCTGCGCATGGACCGCGCCGCCATGACCCGCCGGCTCGTGCTGGCGGTGGCCAGCCCGCACGTCGACATCCTCGGCCACTGCACCGGGCGCAAGCTGCGCTCCACCGTCGCCCAGGTGGCGTCCGATCCCCAGGTGGTGCGACCCGAGTCGCAGTTCGATCCCGAGATCGTGTTCGCCGCCTGCGCCCGGTTCGACACCGCGGTCGAGATCAACTGCCGCCCCGAGCGCCAGGACCCGCCGGACCACCTGCTCGAGCTGGCCCTCGAGTGGGAGTGCAAGGTCTCGATCGACACCGACGCCCACGCGCCGGGCCAGCTCGAGTGGCAGAACTTCGGCTGCGACAAGGCGGCGAGGCACGAGATCGCCGTCGACACCATCGTCAACACGTGGCCGGCGGACCGGCTCGTCGAATGGGCTGGGTCGCACCCGACCGGGTAACGTCTCCGGGCTATGTCGAAGAAGACCAAGAAGCGCAAGATCAACGCCCGCCGCAAGAAGGCCAACCACGGCCGCAAGCCCAACGCGGGCCGAGGCTGACCCCAGCCCCTCCCCCGGCAGCTCCATCGGCGGCTTGATGACCCCGCTGGTCCCACGCTCCCCGGTCACCCGGCGCGACGACCTCGTCGACACGATCCACGGCCACCAGGTGGCCGATCCGTTCCGTTGGCTCGAGGCCGACGATCCCGAGGTCCGGGCCTGGGTCGCCGGGCACAACGACCGCACCCGCCGGGTGCTCGACGCGCTGCCCCGCCGCGCCGAGCTGCACGACCGGCTGAGCTCGCTGCTCCGGGCCGGATCGTCGGTGGCCTGCTCGGTCGAGGGCGACCGCGTCTTCTCGCTCGAGCGGTGGGGCCACCACGACCAGACGGTCCTCGTGGTCCGCTCCGCCCTGCGACCCGGGGTGGCCCGCAGCCTGATCGACCCGCTGGCGCTCACCGGCGACCCGACGGCGGCCATCGACTGGTACCACGCCTCCCCCGGCGGCCGGCTGGTGGCGTACGGCCTGTCGACCAACGGTGACGAGCGCTCGACCCTGCACGTCGTCGACGTCGAGTCGGGGCACATGCTGACCGACACCATCACCGACACCCGCGGCGCGTCGGTGGCGTGGGCCCCGGACAGCTCGGCCTTCGCCTACTCGCGCTATCCGCACGAGGGCGAGGTGCCCGACGACGAGCGCGACTACTGGCGCAAGGTGTTCTGGCACCAACTCGGCACCGACCCGGCCCGCGACCCGGTGGTGTGGGACGACCTGCCCGACAAGACGGCGTGGCCGAACGTGTCGCAGTCGGCTGACGGGCGTTGGCTGCTCGTCCACGTGTCCACCGGGTGGAGCCGCGTCGACGTCCATCTGATCGACCGTCGCACCGGCGCCCACACCGTGATGATCGAGGGCATCGAGGCGGTCTCGTCGTTCGAGATCGTGGGCGACGAGGCCATCGGCATCACCACGCTCGACGCCGATCGGGGCCGCGTCGTGTCGGCGCCGCTGTCGGCCGCCTGGCACGACAACTGGTGCACGATCATCCCCGAGACCGATGCGGTGCTCGAGGCGCTGGTCGCCACGTCCGACTCGCTGGTCGTGCTCAGCTCCCGATCGGCCGTGTCGATCCTCGATCGCTACGACCACGACGGCACGGGCCACCAGGCCATCGACCTGAGCGAGCAGGGCTCGCTGGCCGGCCTGTCCGGCAGCCACGACCGTGACGAGGCCTTCTTCTCGCTCACCTCGTTCGCCCGCCCGCCGACCCTGTTCCGGTGGCGACCGGGCGAGGTCAGGGACTGGAGCCGGCTCGGCCGAGTCCGACGGTGGCGGCGATGGCCCGCAGGGCACCTACGTCGTCGAGCAGGTGCGCTACCCGTCGACCGACGGCACCGACATCACGATGTTCCTCATCCGGGCCGCTGACACCGTTCCCGGCCCCGACACCCCCTGCGTGCTCACCGGCTACGGCGGGTTCGCGGTGTCGATGGGCCCGGCCTACAGCGCCGCGGTCGTGGCCGTGTGCGACGACGGTGGGCTCTACGCCGTGGCCAACCTCCGGGGAGGTTCGGAGGAGGGAGAGGCCTGGCACCGGGCCGGTATGCGCGAGCGCAAGCAGCAGGTGTTCGACGACTTCGTCGCCGCGGCCGACTGGCTGGTCGCCGAGGGGCTCACCAGCGGCGACCGCCTCGCCATCCGCGGGGGCAGCAACGGTGGCCTGCTGATGGGAGCGGCGATCACCCAGCGACCCGACCTCTGCCGAGCCGCCCAGGTCGCGGTGCCGCTGCTCGACATGGTGCGCTACCCGCTGTTCCTCATCGCCCAGCTCTGGATCCCCGAGTACGGGGACCCGGAGCGGGCCGACGAGTTCGAGTGGCTCTACGCCTACTCGCCCTACCACCGCGTCGTCGACGGCACCTGCTACCCGGCCGTGCTGCTCACCACCGCCGAGGACGACTCACGGGTGGCGCCGTTGCACGCCCGCAAGATGGCCGCCCGGCTGATCGAGGCGACGTCGTGCGGCGACCGCCGACCGGTGCTGCTCCGAGAGGAGGCCAAGGCCGGCCACGGGCAGGGCAAGCCCGTGACCAGCCAGGCCGACGAGTTGGCCGACGTGCTGGCGTTCCTCTGGTGGCAGCTCGACCCGATCGACGAGCTCAGTCAGGTCACGCCGGCGGGTTGATGGCGCCGAACAACCCATGGGCCTCGTCATGGGGCCCGGCGGTGAACAGCAGCGTGTTGGTGTTGCCGGCGACCCCGTTCCCGAACCTCAGGCCCCACAGCCCGTCGATCACGATCGGGTGGCTGCTGGCGGTCAGGGTCCCGAGGAGGCGACCGGTGGTCGGGTCGTAGGCGTGGATGCGCCCGTTGCCGAAGTTCCCGACCAGCAGCGCCCCGCTGAACCGACCGAAGTCGCTCGGCGCGAGGGCCAGGCCCCACGGCGAGTTGAGACGGCCGCGGGAGATGAGCCGCTTCACGAAGGCGCCGTCGGGCGTGAAGACGTCGACGAAGCCGTGACCGGCGCCGGCCACGTCGTCCTCACCCGCGACATCCTGCTGGGCGTAGGTGACGTACAGCGAGCCGCCGATCTCCTGGATGCCGAAGGGCGCGTAGCCCGCCGGCAGATTCGGATCGGTGAAGTTCCCGGACAGGGTCGCGGGGGCGAAGGCCGAGTCGAACACGTCGATCGTGCCGGCATGGAAGTTGGCCGCGTAGAGGTAGCTGCCGGTCGTGGCGGTGGCCAGGGCCAGACCCTTGTACACGGCGTCGGGGGTGGAGGCCTCGGTCGCGGCAGACGTGCCGAGCGAGTTGTTCCACGCCGTGATGTGGCCGGACTCGGAGGCGAAGATGAACGCCGCCGGTTGCCCGTTCACCATGAAGCCGGTGGTCGTGTTGAAGACCTGCCCGGTCGGGGCCCCGCCGGGGATCGTGACCACCAGGGGCACGATCGACACGGGCGTCGCGCCCGCGGCGCCCCGGTAGAGGGTCGACACGCCCGAGTCGGCCGCCGACACCCACACCGGCGACGTCGGACCGGATGCCATGCCCCAGGCGTTGACCAGGTTCGGGTCGAGGAGCTGGGCCGCGCCCGGCACGTCCGACACGAGGTTCGTGCGCGTGTAGCCCGCGCCGGTCGCATCGGCCGGCACAGTGACCACCACGCTGAGTGCGAGGACGCCGACGATGACCGCCGCCAGCCTCGCCCAACGGATCTGGATCCTGTCCATGGAACCCCCAAGAGTCTCGGCAAGCACCGGCGACGAGCACGCCGGCCTTCGATGAGTACGTCCAGCATGAGCAGTCGGTTCAGCGCGGACAAGAGGGCCGGTAGCCTCGACGGCCATGCCGTCCTCCCCCTCCAAGGACCTCGTCGCGGTCGACAATCCCCACCCCGGCCGCGACTACGAGGTGCACTTCTCCACCCCCGAGCTCACGTGCGTCTGTCCCCTGACCGGCCAGCCCGACTTCGCCACCGTGTCGATCACGTTCGTACCCGACCAACTGCTGGTCGAGCTCAAGTCGCTGAAGCTCTACCTCTGGACCTACCGCGACGTCGGGGCCTTCCACGAGGACGTCACCAACCGCATCCTCGACGACCTGGTGGCCGCCATCAGCCCCCGGCGCATGACCGTGCACACCCTCTGGAACGTCCGGGGCGGCATCACCGCCGAGATCACGGCCTCCCACCCCTGACCCTGCTCCGACCCGGATCGGGGCGCGCGCGTACGACCGGCTACACCGCTCCCGGCATGTTCTCGGGCACCGTCTCGCGCTCCTTGATCTCCGGTGGCGCCTTCTGGCTGGCCGGCGGATCGGGCACCTTGGTGTTCGACAGGTCGATGTAGGCCTTCAGGTCGTCGAGGATCAGCCACCCCATGCGAGCCCCGCCGACGTCGCTGAAGTGGATGTCGTCCTTCTGGCGCATGCCCCGCACCTGACCGTCGGCGTTGGGCAGCGAGTGCACGAACTGCAGGTTCTCGTCGCTCATGAACGGCCAGGTGTCGACGTAGTGCACCCAGGGTCGCTTCTGGGCCTCGGTCCAGCCGATCCAGCTGATGCGATCCATGCCGTGGGTCTTGGTGGTCGGCCCCATCGGCGGCGGCCCGCACCACATGATCACGCGGTCGTTGGTGGGGCTGCGCAGCAGGTCCATCGTCTTGCCGACCCGGGTCTGGTACTCCTCGTACCACTCCGGGCTGAACCGCTGGAGCACCCGGCCGTCGTCGAGTTGGATGTTCTGCCCGTCGTTGGCCCCGAACATGGTGACCATGACGTCGAACTGGTTGGGCTCGTCGACCGGCACCACGTCCTTGGCGAAGTGCTCGGGCCAGTTGAAGTAGCTGGGGACGGCGAGGCCGGTCGAGACCCGCCCGTCGAGCGTGGCCTTGAACAGACCGGTCGACTCGGTCGCCTTGGCCGTCTGCGTGCCGAGCACCTGCGACACGGAGTCGCCGCCGATCCAGATGCGCAGGGGGTTGTCGACCGTGGGGGTGCGGATCACGGGCTTGAGCGACGCCGGGTCGACGGAGTCGGTGGTGTCCCCACCCGTGACGGCGGCCTGCTGGGCGAGGAGCTCGTCGAGGTTGCCCCCGACCTTCTCCTTGGTCTGGCGGCCGAGGGCCTCGTCGATCCTGGTGCGCGGGGACGTGAGGTGCAGGAAGTCGGCCACGGTGGCGACGTCGCCGGCGATCGCCTTGCGCCACCCGGCGTTGCCCCGCTTGCCCTCGCTCTTGCGGAGGGTGGCGTCGGCGTTGCCCAGCATGGCGATGAACAGGGCGCCGACCACGATCAGCAGCACCAGGCCGGCCGGCATCGTCCCCGGGCGCGACGAACGGAACGGGCGCGTCAGGGAGCGCCAGGTGAACCGGGGACGTCCTCCACGCCCGATGCGGTCGATCGCCACCTCCGCACGGTAGTGACGAGACCATTGCTTTTGGTGTCACCCGATGCGTTCCGGGGCGCGGCGAAGCGATCAGATGGCGCCGGGGACGCTCTCGGGGATCTCGTCGCGCTCCTTGACGGTGGGCGGCGCGATCTGGCTGGCCGGCGGGTCGGGGATCTTGGTGGCCGACAGGTCGATGTGGGCGCCGAGGTCGGCCATGACCACCCAGGCCAGGCGGTCGCCTCCGACGGTGCTCATGTGGATGTCGTCCTTCTGGCGCATGCCCCGCACCTGGCCGTCGGCGTTGGGCAGCGAGTGCACGAACTGCAGGTCGGCGTTGGAGAAGAAGGGCCAGGTGTCCACGTAGTCGACCCACGGGCGGGACTTGGCCTCGGTCCACGCCGCGAAGCTGATGCGGTCCATGCCGTGCGTCTTGGTGCCCGGCCCCATCGGGGGCGGGCCGAGCCACATCACGAGGCGGTCGTTGGTGGGGCTGCGCAGCAGGTCCATCGTCTTGCCGACCCGGCTCTGGTACTCCGTGTACCACTCGGGGCTGAAGCGCTCGAGCACGGTGCCGTCGTCGGTCTTGATGTTCTGGCCGTCGTTGGCGCCGAACATGATCACCACGACGTCGGGGTCGTCGTTGGGGATCACGTCCTTGACCAGGTGCTCGGGCCAGTTGAAGTAGCTCGGCACGGCCAGCCCGGTGCTCACGTGGAAGTCGAGGATGCCCTTGAACAGGCCCGTCGACTCGGAGATGCGCACCATCGACGTGCCGAAGGTCTCGGTGACCGAGTCGCCCCCCACCCACAGCGTGAGCGGATCGGTCGGCGTGGGCGTGCGGAGCTTCGGCGTGAGGGCGGCCAGGTCGGCCGTCGTGTCGCTCGTGCCACCGGCCTCGCCCTCGCTGGCCTGCTGCTGGGCGAGGAGGTCGTCGATCGACTCTGGCTTCGCCTCGGACTGGCGACCCATGGCCGAGTCGATCGCGGACCGGGGTGACGTGAGGTGCAGGAAGTCCGCGACGTCGGCGACGTCGCCGGCGACGTCGGTGCGCCACGGCGCGTTGCGGGGCTTGCCCTCGCTCTTGCGCAGGGTCGCGTCGGCGTTGCCGAACATGGCCAACAGCAGTGCCCCGACCACGACCACCAGCACCAGCCCCGCCGGCATCGTCCCGGGCCTCGACGAGCGCAGCGGCCGGGCCAACGAGCGCCAGAAGCCCGGCCGATCGGGGGGAGTCATGCGGTTGATGTCAGGTCCTCAGAACTGGAAGTAGATGAACGGGGCGATGCCCTCGGGGCCGAGCGCGTCGATCAGCACCAGGCCCACACCGAGGGCGATGATCTGCAGCACCGGCGCCAGTTGGGCGAACCGCTCCGTCATCTCCGCCGGCACGCGCTCGGGCACGAACTGCGACGCGAGCATGGCGACCACCGTGACGATCAGCAGCGGGGTCACGAGGTTGGTACCGCCGCCTCCCGAGATCAGACGACCGATCACGTCGGTGGCCGAGCTGAAGTTGGGCGCCCGGAAGAAGATCCACGCGAAGCAGATGAAGTTGAAGGTGAGCAGCCACTGCAGCACCTTCACGAGAGGCGGGGGCAGGCCGATGGCTCCCCGCTCGGCCCACTTGTCCTTGACCACGCGCTCGGCGACGAGGAAGCCGCCCTGCAGCGCCCCCCACATCACGAACGTCCAGTTCGCGCCGTGCCAGAGCCCGCCGATGACCATGGTGAGGAAGAGGTTGCGGTAGGTGAACAGCTCGCTCCCGCGGTTGCCGCCCAGCGGGATGTAGAGGTAGTCGCGCAGCCACCGCGACAGGGTCATGTGCCAGCGCCGCCAGAACTCCTGCACCGACAGCGAGATGTAGGGGGCGTCGAAGTTCTGGGGGAAGCGGATGCCGAGCAGCAGGGCGATGCCGATGGCCATGTCGGTGTAGCCGGAGAAGTCGGCGTAGATCTGGATGGCGTAGGCGTAGATCGCCCAGAGCACCTCCCACCGGCTGTGGCTGTTGGGCAGGGCGAAGACCGGGTCGACGATCGTGGCCATGTAGCTGGAGATCACGACCTTCTTGAACAGGCCGCGGAAGATCAGCATGAACGACTCGGACGTCTGCACGTAGCGAGGGTCGGCCGGCTCGTCGAGCTGGGGGACGAACTCGCTGGCCCGCACGATCGGCCCGGCGATCAGGTGGGCGAAGAACGAGAGGTAGACCGCGAAGTCGAGCAGCGGCACCGGCTTGCGCCAGACCCCGCGCCCGATGTCGATCACGTAGCTGATGGCCTGGAACGTGAAGAACGAGATGCCGATCGGCAGGATCACGCTGATCGTCGGGTCGCTCACGTGCACGCCGATCGAGCTGAGCCGCTCGGTGAACGACGACAGGAAGAAGTTGGCGTACTTGAAGTAGCCCAGCACACCCAGGTCGACCACGACGGCGGCCCGCACGAGCCACCGGCTGCGCTCGGTTCGCCCACCCTCGGGGGTCATGGCGTTGTACACGGCCTGGCCGAACGCCCAGTTCACGACGATCGTGAACGCCAGGATGGCGGCGAGCGGCAGGTTGCTCCGCTCCGAGAACCAGTAGCCGTAGAAGAAGAAGCTGCACGCCAGGATGAACAGCTTCCAGGCGAACCGGTTGGGTCGGAGCAGCCAGTTGCCGGTGAAGACGACCAGGAAGAAGACGGCGAAATCGATGGTCGGGAAGAGCATGTGCGGTGGTGGAGGCCCCAGGTCCCGCGTCGGATCGCAGGCGTTCGCCGACCGTACCTGATGGCCCCACCCCATCGGCTGATGGGCCGACGCCACCCGGGACAGGTGGCTCTCGGCCCGGGCCCCGGGTCCGACACCGATGTCGCCGAAGCGACGAGTCGGGCATCTGGGTACCGTCGCGGCATGGAACTCGACGAGGCCCTCGCGTTCGTCCGGGATCACCGCGAAGGGGTGCTCGTCACCCTTCGCCGGGACGGGCGGCCCCAGCTCTCCAACATCATCTACGCGGTCGACGACTCGGGCCTGGTCCGCATCTCGGTCACCGCCGACCGGGCCAAGGCCCGCAACGCCCGCCGCGATCCTCGGGTGTCCCTCCACGTGTCCCGCGACGACTTCTACGCCTACGCGGTGATCGACGGCACGGCCGAGCTGTCCGACCTGAGCACGAAGCCCGGCGACGCCGTCGGGCGGGAGCTGGCCGACCTCTACCGGTCCGTGGTCGGCGAGCACGACGACTGGAACGCCTACTACCGGGCCATGGTCTCCGACCGGCGCCTGGTGCTGCGCATCCACCCCGAGCGGGCCTACGGGATGCTGCCGCGATGACCTCCACCTCCCGCCTCCCCCACCCGCCCGCCTCGGTGGTGCGCGACGCCTACGCCGCGTTCAACGCCCGCGACATCGAGGCCGCCCTGGCGCTCATGCAGCCCGACGTCGACTGGCCCAACGAGCTCGACCACACCCGCGTCCACGGTCACGCGGCCGTGCGCGGCGTACTGGACCCACCAGTTCCGGCTCATCGATCCGAACGTCGAGCCCACCAACATCTCGGCCGACACCGACGGCCGCCTGGTGGTCGACGTGCACCAGGTCGTGCGCGACCTCGACGGTGAGGTGCTGACCGACGTCATGGTCCGCCACGTCTACCTGTTGCGCGACGGCCTCGTCGCCCGCATGGACGTCCTGCGCACCTGACGCCGGTGCCGACCCTCCTGATCGTCCACCACACCCCGTCGCCCTCGACCCACACGCTGCTCGAGGCCGTGCGGGCCGGCGCGACCGATCCGCAGATCACCGGCGTCGACGTCGTGGTGCGTGCCGCGCTCGAGGCGACGGCGACCGATGTCCTCGATGCCGACGGCTACCTGCTCGGCACGCCGGCGAACCTCGGCTACATGTCCGGTGCCCTCAAGCACTTCTTCGACCAGATCTACTACCCGTGCCTCGAGTCGACCGTGGGCCGGCCCTTCGGCGCATGGGTGCACGGCAACAACGACACGACGGGCGCCCTGCTGGCCATCGAGAAGATCACGACTGGTCTCCGGTGGCGGGCCGCCCAACAGCCGGTGTCGGTGCTCGGCGACCCCACGCCGGCCGACACCGACGCCTGCTGGGAGCTCGGCGCGTCGGTGAGCGCCACGCTCTCCGAGGGACTGGGGTGAGGTCGGGGGCTCGTCGATAGCCAGGAAGTGCTTTCCACTGTTCACCTGAGGGTGACATCGGGCATATCCTGATGATTTCTACTTGTTTCTGGTTGACATCAGGAACGTTCGTTCGGTACCGTAGTGGCATGTCCTCCGCCCCTTCCGACGCCTCCGAGCCGGCTGACGACCCCGCCCGGGTCGACCTGGCCGGGGTCGAGCAGCTGGCGGAGCAGTGGTGCTCCCGGCTCGATCCGGCGTTGCTGTCGGGGTCGGACTCGGCAGGGCTGGTCGAGCGGCTGGCGGTTCTGGTGCGCCGACTGGAGGCCGCGAAGCTGGTGCTGGCCCGGCGGGCCGAGGCAGTGCAACGCCTACGCGGCCCGGGCCCATTCGGGCGCCGACTGGTACGCCGCGTTGAACGGCATCTCCAAGAACCAGGCCAGGCGGGCCCTCGGCACCGCCGAGCGGCTCGACCGATGCCCCGCCACCAAGGCCGCGTTCCTCAACGGCGACATCTCCGGTGACGAAGCCGACGCCGTGTCCGATGCCGCCACCGCCGACCCCGGCTGCGAGCAGCGCCTGCTCGACGGCGCCACGGCTCGTCACGACCTGCGCGAAACCCGCCAGCAAGCCGACAAGGTCCGCCTAGCAGCCCGCTCCGCCGAAGACGAGCAGGCCCGCCACGCCCGACTGCACCGCACCCGCAGCCTGCGCATCGGCCAGACCCGCGACGGCCACGTGGAGATCCGCGGCCAGTTCACCCCCGCCGCCTTCGCCGGCGTGAAACCGATCATCGACGCCCACCTGAAGCTCCGCCTCGAGCAGGCCCGCCGCGAGAACACCCGAGACGGCTGGGACGCCTACCGCGCCGACGCCCTCCTCGACGCCATCGCCGCCGGCCCCCGCACGGGCACCAATTCACCCGCCGCGTCGCCTGTGCCGACCGCGACCAGGCCGACCGCGACAAGGCCGACCGCAGCCGCCCCGGCACGGCCGCCGGCTGATCCAGCTCCCCTCCCCGAGCCGACCGACTCCAGCGCGGCGGCTCAGACAGGGCCTCCGGCGCCGGCCGCGCCAGCGACGGCGACCGACCCGCCCGCAGCCGACCCCACCGAGGGCCGACTGTTCACCCCCGGCGACGACATCGCCACCGCCGACGGGCTCGACCCCAAGGTCAACTGGAACCTGGTCATCCTCGTCGACGGCATCGCCCTCAAACGGGGCTACGCCGCCCCCGGCGAGACCTGCGAGATCCCCGGCATCGGGTCGATCCCCATCACCTGGATCCACCAACTGTTACCCCACGCCCACGCCGAGCTGCTCATCCACGACTCGGTCGACATACGCGCCTACGCCACCCGGACAAGACACCGAACCCGCCCCGTCGAACTCGCCGTACGCGTCCGCGACCGCGACTGCGTCATCCCCCGCTGCCACCGCGACCCCACCGAGTTCGACCACCGCACCCCCTACACCGACACCCACGACACCTCCGTCGCCAACGGCAACCGGCTGTGCACCCCCGACCACCGCGACAAGACCCACCACGGCGCCACCCTCGACCGCAACGACACCCACTGGCTCTACTGGCCCCCCGACACCGACCCCACCACCCACCAACCCCTCACCGCCCCCATCGGCGCAACACCTCACCACCTGGAACCTCGACCACCTCCCCGGCGACGACCCCCGCGACGACCCCGACCCCGACGAACCACCGACGCTCGACCTCCGCTGATGCGGTCGCCGACGATGACCCGCTCAGCTGCCCTCCACTCTGACCAACCGGGTCACTGCGTCGATGAGCTCGTCGACCCGACGGGCCCCCTCGGCCCGGGCCGCGGCCCAGCCCCCGTCCGCGTCGGCCACCGGCTCGACCACCTCGACGTAGACCTTCAACTTGGGCTCGGTGCCGCTCGGCCGGATGCACACGCGAGACCCGTCCTCGAGCTCGATGATCACGGCGTCGGTGGGTGGATACGGCCCTCCCTCGATGGCGAGATCGGACGCGCGGATCACCGCGGTACCGCCGATCCGGGCCGGCGGGTCGGCTCGCAGCGCGGCCATGGCCGACGCGATGCGAGCCAGGCCGTCCGGGCCCTCGGCCCGCATCGACCAGGTGCGGGTGGCGTGCTCACCGAACCGCCGGGCCAGGCGCTCGAGCCCGTCCCACACCGTCGTGCCCTCGGCCTTGGCCACGGCCGCCAACTCGGCGAAGCGCAGGGCGGCGCTGATGCCGTCCTTGTCCCGCACCACCTCGTCCACCGAGAAGCCCAGCGCCTCCTCGAACCCGAACACGAAGCGCAGCGCCGGGTCGGCCAGGCCCGGCCTCACCACCCACTTGAAGCCGGTGGGCACCTCGGCGTAGTGCACCCCCTCGGCCGCGGCCATCCGCGCCAGCAGGTGCGACGACACGAAGGTGGTGACGACCAGGCGCTCGGGGCCCGTGGTCGTGGCCAGCACCCGGTCGGCCAGCAGGGCTCCGATCTGGTTGCCGGTGAGGGCGGTGAACGACCCGTCCTCGGCGGCGACCATCACGCCGAGCCGATCGCCGTCAGGGTCGTTGGCGATCACCAGGTCGGCGCCGATCTCGCGGGCCAGCGCCCCGGCCCGGTCGAGCGCACCGGGTTCCTCGGGGTTGGGGAAGGCGACGGTGGGGAACTCGGGGTCCGGGTCGGCCTGGCTGGCGACCACGTGGACGTCGGTGAACCCGGCCCGCCGGAAGGCGTCGAGCGCAACCGTGCCCCCGACACCGTGCATCGGGGTGTAGGCGATGCGCAGGTCGCGCGGACCCGGCGCCAGCAGCCCGACGACGTGCTCGAGGTAGGCGTCGGTCACCTCCGGCCCGACGGTGCCGATGGCGGCATCGTCGTCGGGGGCCAGCTCGATGGTCCCGGACGCGGCCGCGTCGATGGCGGCCGCGATCTCCGCATCGACGGGCGGGACGATCTGGGCGCCGTCACCGACGTAGACCTTGTACCCGTTGTCGCGGGCCGGGTTGTGGCTGGCCGTGCACATGATGCCGGCGTCGGCGTCGACGTGGCGCAGGGCGTAGGCCAGCACGGGAGTCGGGCAGACGGCCGGGAACACGACCGGGCGGTGGCCGGCCGCGGCCAGCACCCGAGCCGAGTCCCGGGCGAACAGGTCGGACTTGTGCCGGGCGTCGAAGCCGATCACCACGGTCGATTCGGCCGGGAGCCATCGGGCCAGACCGGCCGCGGCCTGGCGCACGACCACCCGGTTCATGCGCATCGGCCCGGCGCCGAGCTCGCCCCGCAGCCCGGCGGTGCCGAACGCGAGCCGGCCGCGGAACCGCTCGGCCAGGGGCGTGACGGCGACTCCCCCGGCGCGAGCCCGCGCGATCAGGTCGTCGAGCTCGGCCCGGGTGTCCGGGTCCGGATCGACGTCGCGCCACGCGACGGCGGTGCCGAGCAGGTCGTCGAGCTCCCGGCTCGATCGGGGAACCTCGGACATCGCCCTACAGTCTGCCCATGGGCGCGCCGGGCATCCGAATCCTCGGCGAGGTGCGGCGGCGATGCGCCGAGGTGTGCGCCGGGGCGGCGCTGGTGCGGGTCGATCCCGACACCATCCCCGCCTACGCAGCCCGGCTTGCCGCCGAGGGCCACGGCCGCGACATCGAGCCACCGGACCCCTGGCTCGCCACCGGCGGTGACGCCGAGGAGCGGGCCGCGTTGGTGCTGGCCCTCGACGCCGTCAACTTCGGCTCGGGCTACCACCCGGTCGTGACCAAGCGGCCGGGGATGTCCGGGGCCGTGACCATGGCGACGGCGCTGCGCGAGCACGCCGAGGCGTTGTCCGGCGGCGCCGACCGGTCGGGGCTGGCCGCCGACGCGCTGGCCCGGCTCACGCCGGCCGACGCCCATCGCATCTTCGGCCAGCCGGTCGACGACGGGCCGGTGGACGAGCTGATGGCGCACTTCGCCACCGCGCTCGGCGACCTCGGCCGGCTGGTGGTCGACCGCTACGACGGGAGCTACCTCGCGCTGGTCGACGATGCCGACCATTCGGCGGCGCGGCTCGTCGGCATCCTCGACCAGCTCCCGTACTTCCACGACGTGGCCGATTGGCACGGCCTCGAGGTGCCGTTCTACAAGCGGGCCCAGCTGGCCGCGGCCGATCTCAGCCGGGCCTTCCACGGCGACGGGCCGGGTCGCTTCGACGACCTGGCCGAGCTCACCGCCTTCGCCGACAACCTCGTCCCTCACGTGCTGCGGGTCGACGGCGTGCTGCGCTACGACCCCGAGCTGGCCGCCACCATCGACGCCGGCGAGCTGCTGGAGCCGGGTTCGGTGGCCGAGACCGAGATCCGGGCCGCCGGCGTCCACGCGGTCGAGCTGCTGTGCGCCGAGCTGGCGGCCACCGGGCGGGCCACCACCCCGCACGAGCTCGACTTCGTGCTGTGGTTCCGGGGCGGCGCGCCCCGCTACAAAGCGATCCCCCGGCACCGGGTCCGCAGCGTCTTCTACTGATCAGCCCGACCGAACCGGCAGACACCTCCGAGGAGGACCCATGGCGACCACCGAGCCGACCGACCCGAAGCCGACCATCGACGAGATCGTGGTGGGCGACCCCCTCGACGCGTGGGCCACCGCCGGGTTCACGGTGGACGACGACGGCGTGTGCCGCATCGGTGCCGTCCGGGTGCGGCTCGTGGGTCGCGAGCGCGGCAAGCGCATCCTCGACTGGTCACTCCGCGACGCGGTCGCCGGGTCGCTGGCCACCGGCCTGGTCGACGGCATCCCCACCCGCGCCAGCGACACCGCCCAGGCCGAACCGGCGACCCATCCGAACGGCGCGCTGAGCATCGACCACGTCGTCCTCTTCACCCCCGACGGCGGCCGCACGACGACCGCGCTCGAAGGCGTCGGGTTCAAGGCGCTGCGGGTGCGCGACACCAGCAACTACGGCGCGCCCATGCGCCAGACGTTCTTCAAGGCGGGCGAGGTGATCATCGAGCTGATCGGGCCCGAGGAGCCGGCGACCGACGGCTCGGCCGATGGGCCGGCCGGGTTCTTCGGGCTGGCCCTCACCGTCGCCGATCTCGACGCCACCGCGGCGCTGCTCGGCGCGGGGCTGGGCACGCCCAAGGACGCGGTGCAGCCGGGTCGGCGCATCGCCACCCTGCGCCACCGCGATCTCGGGCTGTCGGTGGCCATCGCCCTGATGAGCCCCGAACCGGGCGAGGTCACCACCGGATAGCCTCGCCGCACGATGCTCGATCACGTCTTCACCGATGCCATCGGCGCCCTCCGCGACGCCTTCGAGAACGCCCTGCTCGAGCGTCAGGCGTTCGAAGAGCGGTACCAGATCGACGTCCTGCTCGGTGATTCCACGTGGGAGACCAGCTACTCGCTTCCGGGGGAAGGGCTGCCGCCCCGGGTGCAGGCCGACATCACGCTGGGGTGGCCGACGTGGGCCCAGAGCTCCTACCGCTCCTGGTACATCGGCGAGCCGATCGACGAGCCGCCCCGCATCGAGATCGAGATCGTGCTGCGGGTGCAGCGGCTGAAGAACAGCCCTGACCCCGCCATGCTGCTCGCCGCGCTGCCCGAGCAGAGCCCGGCCATCGGCGTCCACCGCCTCGACCGCAGCGGGCCGACGGTCGAGACGCTCTACCTGCGCGACCTGCACGATGCCGAGCACGCCATCGAGGTCTCCTACGAGGGCTCCTACGACTTCGACGAGGCCACGTTGAAGGACGGTTCCATCCTCGACGACCACTTCTCCGCCATGGGCGGCTGGATCTCGTCGGTGCTCGTCCGGCTCGGCGACCTCACCTTCGACTTCCTGCCGCCACTCGACCTCGAGGAGCCCTGACCATGAGCGAGACCCCCGACGAGCCCATCGACCTGGTGCTCGTCGAGATCGATGCCCGGGTCGCCACCATGACCCTGAACCGGCCGCAGCAGCGCAACGCCCTGAGCCGGGCCCTGCAGCGGCGCATCAGCGAGGTGCTGCTCGACCTCGACGACGACGACGACGTCGACGTCATCATCCTCACCGGCACCGATCCGGCCTTCTGCGCCGGGGTCGACCTCAAGGAGCTGGGGTCGGGCGCGGCAGGTGCCGAGGGTGAGGCCGCAGCCGAGCTCGTGCTGCCGAAGGAGCAGAGCCGCGGACCGTTCCCCGATCTCGTCAAGCCGGTGATCGGCGCCATCAACGGCGTCGCCGTCACCGGAGGGTTCGAGCTGGCCCTGGCCTGCGACTTCCTCGTCGCCAGCGAACGGGCCCGTTTCGCCGACACCCACGCCCGCGTCGGCATCATGCCCGGGTGGGGCCTCACCGTGCTGCTGCCGCAGGCGGTCGGTGTCCGCCGGGCCCGCGAGATGAGCACCACCGGCAACTACGTCGACGCCGAGGTGGCGGCGGCCTGGGGACTGGTCAACCACGTGGTACCCCACGACGAGCTGCTGCCGTTCTGCCGCCAGCTCGCGGCGGACATCGTCTCCAACGACCAGGCCGGCGTGCGCCAGATGCTCGACACGTACCAGCGCGGCAGCGGCACCACCGGCGACGAGGCCTGGGGCATCGAGGCCGACGTCTCCCGGGCCTGGATCCGGGGGCTCGACCCGGCCGAGGTCGAGGCCCGCCGCCTCGCCATCGTCGCCCGCGGCCGCTCCCAGCAGACCTGAGCGGCCCGCCCCGCGAGACGCGCTTCCTGTCCCTCCAGCGACGCCACTGACGTCGTTCACGGGACAGGAAGCGCGCCGTTCGTGGGTGGCCCTAGGTGTCGAGGCCGAGGGTGTGGGCGAGGGCGCGCATCTCGAAGTCGAAGTGGGCCTCGTAGTCGTCGATCACGTTGTGCAGGTGGCCGAACAGCTCGAAGCTGATGGAGCCGATGAGCAGGGTCCAGGCAGTGACGGCCCGGGCCATGCCCACGTCGTCGAGCGCGGGCGCGGCCTGCCGGCGCACCGGCGCGAGGTCGCGGCGCACCGCTCGGGGTAGCGGCACGCCCGGGTCGGCCACGGGGTGGCCCGCGGTCACCGACTCGGAGAGCACCGCGAGCAACAGGGCCGGGATGCGGGCGGCCGGGTCGATGGTGTCCTGGGGCGCGGCATAGCCGGGGATCGGGCTGCCGAAGATGAGGGCGTACTCCTGGGGGTTGGCCACGGCCCACCAGCGCACGGCCCGGCAGGTCGCCATCCATCGACCCAGCAGGTCGCCCCGATCCACCGCGCCCTCGGCCTCGTCGGCGGCATCGGCCACCGCGTCGTAGGCGTCGATGATGAGGGCGGTGAGCAGCTCGTCTCGGCTCGGGAAGTAGCGATAGACGGCGGAGGACACCATGCCCAGCTCCCGGGCGACGGCCCGCAGCGACAGCGCCGCCGAGCCCTCCTCGGCCAGCTGGCGCCGGGCCACCTGCTTGATCTCGCTGGTCAGCTCGGCCCGGGCCCGCTCGCGTGCGGTGCGGGGAGCGCTCGTCGTGGTCATGTCCCCATGGTGCCCCAAAACGAGATCACTGACAACAATCGAGAGCACTGCTCTTGACAAAGCCGTCGCCGGGTCCCATGATGAGGTCAGTCACAACAGAGAGCACTGCTCTCGCAACGAGGAGACGCAACCATGGAGATCACGATGAGCGACGCGACCAACCACTACGTCGAGCCGGGCTGGTTCACCCGGAACGTCTTCAACCGGGGCATCGCCTTCCTGACCCGCCACGGCATCAGCGTCTGGGGCTCACGGGAGCTGCGGGTGCGGGGCCGCAAGACCGGTGAGTGGCGCTCGGTCCCGGTGAACCTGCTCACCATCGACGGCACGCAGTACCTCGTGGCACCGCGGGGCGAGACGCAGTGGGTGCGCAACATCCGGGTGGCCGGCGGGGGCGAGCTGCGGGTCGGTCGCCGCATCGAGGCGTTCACCATCGCCGAGGTCGACGGCGACGCCAAGGTCGAGATCCTCCGGGCCTACCTGCGCAAGTGGAAGATGGAGGTCGGCGTGTTCTTCGACGGCACCAGCGCCGACTCGAGCGATGACGAGATCGCCGCCATCGCCCCCAAGCACCCCGTGTTCCTCGTCACCCCGACCCCCGCCTGACCGTTCCTCGACCGTTCTTGCGTTGATAATCCGGCCCGGAGCCGGATTATCAACGCAAGTTCGGCTTGTCTGCGGGTCAGATGCCGCGGGGGCTGGGGAGCAGGTCGTCGAACTCGGGATCGCGCTGCTCGGCCTTGGCCGCGAACGTCTCCATCATGTCGGCCGGCTGGAACATGCCGGTCTGCCAGGTGGCGATGTAGTTGAGGGCGTCGGCGACGGAGTGATCCCGGGCGTAGGTGATCATCTCCTTCGATCCCCAGATGGCCAGCGGGCTCTTCGTGGCGATCTGGGCGGCCACCTCGAGCGCCCCGGCCACCAGCTCGTCGTGGGAGTCGAACACGCCGTTGATCAGCCCGACCTCGTAGGCCCGCTGGGCCGGGAGGCGACCGCCGAGGTAGGCCAGCTCACGGCAGACGGCGTCGGGGACGAGCTTGGGCAGCCGCTGCAGGGTGCCGACGTCGGCGGTCATGCCGATGTTGATCTCCTGGATGACGAAGAAGGCGTCGGCGGTGGCGTAGCGCAGGTCGCAGGCGGTGACCATGTCGACGGCCCCGCCGATGCACCCGCCCTGGATGGCGGCGATGACCGGCATCCGGGCCCGCTCGAGAGCGGTGAAGCTGTCCTGCAGGCGCAGCGCGGTCTCGCGCAGCCGGGCCCGGGAACGTCCGGCCTCGGCGGCTCGGGCCTCGCCCCCCGACGAGGATCCCGAGCCGCCCAGGTCGCCTCCTCCGCCGGTGAAGACGGAGAGGTCCATGCCGGCCGAGAAGTGCTTCCCGGTCGACGACACCACGATGGCCCGGGCACGGCCGCGGGCGCTGATGTCGTCGATGATCTCCGGGAGCTCGGTCCAGAACTCGGGGATCATCGAGTTGAGCTTGTCCGGCCGGTTGAGCTGCACGTGGGCCACGTGGTCGCTCTCGGTGACGTCGAAGCAGGTGTATCCCATCAGTGCGCGCTCCCGTGCCGGCGGTGGAACCGCGAGGGTAGGTCAGGCGCCGGCCGCGGCACGATCCTGGGAGACGGCGTCGAACTCGAGGTACTCCTCGCCGGTGTCGGCCCAGTCCTCGAACTGGATCACGCCGATCTCCTCGAAGCGGCGGCGGAGCCACTGGTCGCTGGCGTCGAGCAGACCGAGCTTCTTGCAGTTCGGCACGATCTTCGAGAACAGCATCTGCTGGAAGATCTGCTGATCGGGCGGGGTCTTGAGCGCCAGCTCGACCATCTTGCGGCCGTCGACCCCCATGCGCTCCCACACCTCCTGCTGCATGAAGCGGTCGCGCATGCGCACCGCGGCCTCGAAGGCGAACTCCTGGCGCTCGCGCAGCTCGACGTCGCTCAGCTCGGCGTAGTACTCCTTCAGCGAGAGCACCCCGAAGGCCACGTGGCGGGCCTCGTCGCTCATCACGTAGCGCAGCAGCTGCTTGAGCAGCGGCTCGTCGGTCATCTGGTGCATGAAGCCGAACGCGGCCAGGGCGAGGCCCTCGACCATGATCTGCATGCCGAGGTAGGTCATGTCCCACCGGCTGTCGTTGACGATGTCGTCGAGCAGCATCTTCAGGTGGGCGTTGATCGGGTAGAAGCCGGTGAGCTTGTCCTGCAGGTACTTGGCGAACACCTCGACGTGCCGGGCCTCGTCCATCACCTGGGTCGAGGCGTAGTACTTGGCGTCGATCCACGGCACCGTCTCGACGATCTTGGCCGTGCAGATCAGGGCGCCCTGCTCGCCGTGCATGAACTGGCTGAGGCGCCAGTTGATCGACTCGACGCCGAGCTCGGTCCACTCCTTGTCGCCGAAGTTCTTCAGCGGTGACTCGGGGTGCTCGATGATCCACTGGAACGGCCCGGCCGCGTTCGAGCCCTGCATCTCGTTGATGACCTTCTCGGGGTCGACGTCGATCGACCAGTCGAGGTCGGTCTCGCCGTTCCACTGGGCGTGCTTGGCCTTCTCGTAGAGCTTGTTGAGCGCCGGGCGGGCGCCCTTCTCGTAGTCCCACGTGAAGATGGCGTCGGCGTTGTCCTGCACGGTGTGGATCGCCTCGGACACGTCGGTGTTGGCGATGGCGATGATCGCCTCGAGGTCGTTGACCTCGGCGCGGCCGAGGATGTCCTGATCGGTTGCCATGGTCGGCTCCTACTTCTCGTGGTCGGGGGTCTGGTGGTCGGGCTTCTGGGGGACGATGGTGGACAGGACGCGGGCGATGACCGCGTCCCACTGCTCGGGCTCGGGGTTGGTCGCACCCGCGGCCTCGAAGAGCAGGAAGCCGAGGCCGACGGCGTGGGCGAAGTGCACGAGCGCGGCGGTGTCGAGCGACGCGTCGACGAGGCCGGCGGCCTTCGACCCGTCGACCATGGCGCCGAGGCGGCGGGCCCGGTCGGCGAGGTGGTCGCGCAGCACGGCCGCGACCTCGGGATCGCGGCGGCCGGCCACGAAGGCCTCGAGCAGGATGGCCTGGCCCGGCGGGGGCCGGCGGGTCACGAGGTGGGAGCCCACCGTGGCGAGGACGTCGGTCACGCGACCCTCGAAGGCGTGCTCGGCGAACAGCTGGTCGAACTCGTCGCTGGTGAAGCGCCGGATCGCCTCGGCCAGCAGGGCGGACTTGCCCGCGTATCGGCTGTAGATGGCACCGGTGGTGAGGCCGGCCCGGCGGGCGATCTCCTGCACGCCGGCTCCGTCGTAGCCCCGCTCGGCGAAGACCTGGGCCGCCGCGGTGACCAGCCGGTCGTCGGTGTCGGTGAGGGTGGTGGGGTCGACCCGGAGCGGATCGGTGAGGTCGATCGTCGCCCCGGAGTCGTCGTCGAGGGCGCGATCGACCGTCTGGTCCTGGACGTCGGTCACCCGACCATAATAACGATCATTATCGGACGGTCAAGCGCGTCCCACCGACCGGTCCGGCGCCATCAGGTCCGACCGGGTCGGCGCTCCCGTTCGACGAACGCCTCGAGCCCCTCCTCCTCGACCTCGGCCACCAGCTCCTCGTGGGTCGGCACCTCCTCGGCCGACGGCTCCACCAGCCCGGTGCGCCGCAGCCAGAGCCGCCAGCCCCCGTAGAAGAACGGGCCCAGCACCAGCGGGGGCAGCCACGTGAGGGCCCGGTAGACGAGCACCCCCGCGACGACGCTGGCGTTGTCCCCACCGGCGGCGACGAGGGCGCCGGTGAGGCCGAGCTCGACCACGCCGATGCCGCCGGGCGTGATCGGCACCGACTGCAGGATGCGCACGAGCGAGAACGAGGCCAGCACCAGGCTCCACGAGACCTGGTCCTCGGTGACGCCGACGACCCGCACCGACACCAGCAGCACCAGGTAGACCGACAGCTCGCTGAGGTACGCGCCGAACGTGAGCAGTCCCCACCGCGAGCGGAGCAGGCCGATGGACTCGCGCCGGAACTCGACCACCCGCTCGCCGATGTCCTCGAGCGGCGGCTTCTTGACCCACCCGAGCGGGCGGGCCGACCAGCGCTGGGCCCGATCGCCCCACCGACGGGCGAAGTCCTCGCTGCGCAGCACGCCGACGGCCAGCACGATCATGCCGACGAGCAGCCCCAGGCCGATGAGGGCGACCACGCCGAGCCCGTCGCTGCTGTCGCCGGTGATGCGGATGCAGATGAACGCGATGACCGGCATGGAGAACTTGGCCAGGTTGTCGAACATGCCCGAGATCACCAGCCCCTGCGCCACCTCGGACACGCTCAGGCGGAAGCTCCGGTACATCCGGTAGACCATCCCGTAGGCCACGACCTCGCCGCCGGGCAGCGCGCTCGACAGCGATGTGCCGGTCTGGGCCACGGTCATGGCCTCCCAGAAGCGCAGGCCGGGGAACGCGGTCATCAGCACGGGCCCGACCGACGCCAGGTTCCAGGCCGCGACCACCACGAGCAGGGCGACCTCAGCGATCGACATCGTCTTCATGGCATCCCAGACCGACGCGTAGTCGGCCACCTGGGGCAGCACGAAGGCGAAGGTGCCGATCACCACGATCAGCCCGATCACCGGGCCGATCAGCCGACGGGGCCACGACCGGCGCACTCGCCGGGGGGCCTTGGGGTCGGCGGTCGCGGTCACCCGGCTGCGCCGCCTTCGCCCACCGGCAGGCGCGCCGCCTTGGGCGTGGTGCGCGTCGTACCGGTGACCTGCGCGACCCCCGTCGCGGTCGACCCGGGTGTCGGTGGTGACGCAGCCCCCGTCGGCCATCTCCTGGTAGTTCACCGTCACGTGAGACACGGCGTGGGTCCCACCCGCGGCGGACGTGAGCCGCAGGTCGCTCCAGTGCACCTCGGTGCCGGGTGCGTCACACGGGGCGAACACCTCGGACCACACGACCAGGCCCTCGACCCCGCGTCCCGGCGCCCAGAGCTCACGGACGACGGTGAGCTCGCCGGAATCGAGGTCCGTGACGGTCCCCCGCCACGACCGGAGCTCGCCTGCGGCCGGCGTGTCCGAGGTGGCCGAGTCGACCCGCTCGATGCGCAACCGGTAGGGCGTGCCCGGCGACCAGCGGAAGTCGCGGGTGTTCGGGTTGCCTGTGGCGCTCGGCAGCGCCGACGTCGAGCCCTCGAGCTCGCGCCCGTCGGGCCCGTAGCCACCCCAGTTCACCGCCGTCGATCCCGGGTGGGCGGGATACCACTGGAGACCCAGGTGGCCGGCGCCCCCGTGGCGGCCACGATCGGTGAACGACGCCTGCAACGCCCAGAAGTAGAGGGACAGGATCTCGGGCGGCGAGCGCACCTCGAGCACGGCCTCGGCCGCCACCCAGGGGTCGTCGGCCGGCGCCGCGGGCGTGTCCCAGCCGAGGTGCAGCGAGGAGGCGCCGTTCGACGAGCGCGGTCGACCGGAGGTGCCGTCCCATCGGGCGCGACGCGAGCGACCGAAGATCATGCGAGCAACCTACCGGTGCCCGCCCGTGCGACGGTGGGTGTTCGGGCGACCGTCGAGGTGGGCCAGCCAGTCGCCGCCGTCGACTCGGGCCTTCCCCTCTGGCACGTGGCGCAGCTCGTAGACCCACGCGGTCACGGGCGGCCCCTCGGGCCGGGCGTCGAGCACGATCTCGATCGACCGGCGGCGGTACTCCCCCACGTCGGGCCGGGCCGGGTCGTAGCCCTCGAACCGGTCGAAGGCCTGGAGCGCGGTCGGATCGAGCAGCCGCAGCACCTCGGCCACGACCGGACCGGCGCCGTCGAGCACGAGCCCCGGGTACCAGTCGAGCTCGAACAGCGACCCGCTCAGCACGCACCGGCCCACCGTCTCGACCCGCTCGGCGACGCCCAACCGCTCCCGCCAGCCGGTGCCCGATCGGAGCGTCCCGTAGACGGCGAGCAGGTCGGGCTGCAGGTCGGGCTGGGGTTCGGTCACGGGGTCCGGCCGCGGATCGGGCATGGCCGATTCTGCCGCACGCCCGTGATCGGGTTGCCCGGTCGATCGGGTTGGGCTAAAACATGACTATTCCCATCGGATTTAGCGTGATAGGAGTTCGGACGATCCAGCAACGGACGATCCAGTCGTGCCGGGGGTGTGCCGGACCGGGCACCCCCTGGCGCCAACGCCATGGCCACCGGTTCGACCGCCCGACTCCGCCCGGGCGCCGAGCACGGCCATGACGACCCGCGGCGACTCCGACGCTGCGGGCTCCCCGACGGACAGGGCACTCCCCCGACCTGGCCCGACGGCGATGGAGGCGGGATGACCCGGGCCCGGACGACCGTGCCCGGGTCATCCCACTCCGCTCTCGTTCATGACCGCTACCTGCGCCGGCCGGGCGGTGCGCAGGCCGGGCAGCCGTGCTCAGTCGGTGGTGGCCCGGAGCGACGCGAAGGCCCGCTCGTCGCCGAACACCGCGAACTCGTCTCCGCCCAGATCGACGCGGTCCCACAGCAGCAGGAGCAGGTCCGACGCCGAGGCCCGCACGGCGATGTCCCCCTTGGCGTGGCTGCGCTCGACCTCGAACCGGCCGCCGCCGATCGAGACCAGCCACTCGCCGTCGGCGTCGGTGGCGTGCAGGTGCACGGTGGTGACCGGATCGACCGGCGGGCCGGGCTCCAGGGGCGTGAAGATCTCGAAGAACTCGTCGATGCCGTCGATCGCGAGGGCGGCGTCGACGGGCTCGCGGGCCCCGGCCGCGTCGCCCGCATCCCACGCGTGCACCGCGGTCTCGTGGGCGATGCGTCGCTGCACGAAGGCGACGTCACGCATCCCCCAGAAGCTCCAGGCCGGCGACGCCGGGTCGGTGCTCGCCAGGGTGTCGGCCAGCGTGTCGGCCCGCTCGGTGAACCAGGCCAGCACCTCGTCGGCCGGCGGCTGCGGCGGTCGCGTGTAGGCGTCGGGGTCGCCACCCAGGGCCATCGCCGTCCAGAAGTCGTCGACCCGACCGACGTGGTAGGCGAGGTCGGCCACGTCCCAGCCCGGACACCCGGGCACGGCTGCATCGAGGTGGCCCGCTGACACCTCGATGAGGCGACGCGACGAGCGGCGGAGGTGGTCGAGGTAGTCCAGCGTCGGCATGGTCGGCACCGTAGTTCGAGGCGACCATGGCCCGGCGGTACGGTTCCGGCCCATGCTCCGCATCGACGACCACGACCGGGTTCGCCTGCTCACCCTCGACCGTCCCGAGGCGCTCAACGCCTTCAACGCCGCGCTCTACGACGCCGGGCGCGATGCGCTGCTCGCGGCCGCCGCCGACGACGACGTGGCCGTGGTGGTGATCACCGGCGAGGGCCGGGCCTTCTCCGCCGGCCAGGACCTGCTCGAGATGGCCGAGCTGGCATCGAGGCACGGCCAAGGTGGATCGGACGAAATGGGTGGATCGGACGACGACGTGGACGCCGCCGCCGACGCGGGGAACGGCGACTCGTCGGGCTTCTCCGGGTTCCTCGATGCCCTGCAGAGCTTCCCCAAGCCGCTCGTCGCCGCGGTCAACGGGCTCGGTCTCGGCATCGGCTTCACCATGCTGGCGCACTGCGACCTGGTGTTCATCGCCGAGGGTGCCCGGCTGAAGACGCCGTTCACGTCGCTCGGCGTCGCGCCCGAGGCGGCCAGCAGCTACCTCTTCCCGATGCGGATGGGTTGGCAGCGCGCCGCCAGGATCCTGTTCACCTCGGACTGGATCAGCGCCGAGGAGGCGGTCGAGGTCGGCATCGCCCTGCAGGTCTGCGCTCCCGACGCCCTGCTCCCCGAGACCCTCGAGCTGGCCGGACGCATCGCCCGCATGCCGATCAGTTCGCTGGTCACCACCAAGCGGGTGATGCTCGACGCCCAGCTCCCCGCCGTCCGCGACGCCCGCACGCGCGAGGAGGCCGCGTTCGTCACCGTGATGGGTGGCCCGGCCAACATCGAGGCGCTCACCGCGTTCGCCGAGAAGCGCGAGCCCGACTTCGCGTCCATCGACGACCGCCCCCCGGCTCCCTAGGCCGAGCCGGTGGCGCTACAGCCCCGGGCCCCGGCGGGTCCCCTCGGGGTGGGGACGTCGACCGGGGCCCAGGACCGCCGACACCCCGCTGGCGAGTCGGGGGAGCCGCGTCGGACGAGGTCAGTGCTGAGCGCCGGCCGGGAGCGTGCTCCGGTCGTGGGCCGCGGTCTTGACGTTCTCGGCGTGATGCGCGGGGTCGCTCTTGTCGCGAGCCGCCTGCGAGACGGCGCAGCCGTGGTTCTGCTGGGCGCACGGTCCGCCGCTGTCGGGGCTGTCGACGGTGTCGGGGGCCTGCGTCGTGTCGGTCGTGTCCGGAGCCTCGGTGCTCTCGGTGGTGTCCGGGGCCTCGGTGCTCTCGGTGGTGTCCGGGGCCTCGGTGTTCTCGGTGGTGTCCGGGGCCTCGGTCGTCTCCGGAGCCTCGGTGGTGTGGGTGGCCGACGAAGGAGCGTTGGCGGGGGTCGTGGTGGTCACGCCGGCGGCGAGCGCAACGCCCCCGCCGAGGGCGAGAGCGCCGACGAGGGCGGCGGCGGCGGCAATGGTCTTGGGTGGCACGGGTCGAGCTCCGATTCAGTTGGTCCGGTCTGGATGTGACGGTCGCCCGGGAGATCCCTCCGACTCCCATGCATCGTCGGCGACGCCAGATCCGTTACGGGCCCACGTCAGATGGCCGGACCTCGCGGCCGACGTCAGGCCGGCCGGCGGCGCGAGGCCGGCTGCGTCAGGCCGGCGCAGCGCCGACGCGCCGGCTGCGTCAGGTCGGCCGGCTCAGGTCGGCTTGGGCGTGCTGAGCTCGAGGACGTTGTCGAGCAGGATCCGCTTGCGGTCGGCGGCGTCGAAGTCCTTGAGCTCGAGGATGTAGTCGCGGGGCTCGGGCAGGGCCTCGATGTGGGGCCAGTCCGAGCCGAAGATGACGCGATCGGTGCCCATCAGCTCGGCCACCTGGTAGACGTCGTCCTCCCAGAACGGGTTGATCCAGACGTGCTCGCGGAAGACGTCGATGGGATCGTCGGCGAAGTAGCCCTGCATCTTGTGGGCCGTCGACCTGGCCTTGCGGAACAGGTCGGGCAGGAACTCGGCACCGTTCTCGACCGCGGCCACCCGCAGGTTCGGGAACTTCGTGAACTGCTGCTCGTAGACCATGCTCAGCAGGTAGTCGTCGATGGCCCGCTCGATGGCGTGGGACTTGATCGAGGGCTTCCACCCGCCGCTGCTGAAGGTGGCCGCGAACCCGTCGACCGCGTAGCCGTTCGACGACACACCACCGTCGCCGGCGTGAAGCACCAGGGTGATGCCGGCGTCGTTGAGGGTGCTCCAGAAGCCGTCGAAGATCGGGTCGAAGGGCGAGCGCACGCCGAGCTCGGTGGTCGGCGCGGCCGGTCGCATGACGATGGTGCGGGCACCGTTGTCGACGGCCCAGGTGAGCTCCTCGACGGCCCAGGCCGGGTCCGCCAGCGTCAGGTACGGCGCGGCGTAGATGCGGTCCTGGTGGTTGAAGGTCCAGTCCTCGAGCAGCCAGCGGTTGAACGCCCGGAACGTGGTGGTGACGGCGAACGGGTCCGCCTTGAGGGGCTCCTCGTAGATCATGCCGAGGGTCGGGAACAGCCAGCAGCCGGCCAGCTCCTGCTGGTCGAGCCTGGCCACGCGGGCCTCGGGATGCAGGTACTCGTCGCGGATCGGCTCACGGTCGGCCAGGTACTCGAGGGGGTTGCGCCCGTCGGAGTTGCCCCGGAAGTAGTCGTACATGGCACCGGGCTTGGCGACGGGGCTGAAGGTCGGGTTGGTGACCGCGTGGCTGACCCGCCCGCCGAGCACGTGGTACTTGCGCCCGTTGATCTCGCTCCACTGCACGCAGCGCGTGCCGAGCGCCGGGTCGAGGTGGCGGGTGAAGGCGTCGAGCGCCTCGTAGTAGTGGTTGTCCCCGTCGAACACCGGATGGCCGAGATCGTCGAACTCGCTCACGTCACGCTCCCCTTGGCGGCAGTCCCCCCAGCGTAGAACGTGTTCTCGTTTCTGCGCGATCGGTCGCGACCGGACCCCTCCTGAATGCTGGTAGCGATCGGTGCGTCGGAATCGGACACCGATCGCTACCAGCTGGGCGTTGCGTGGCTCGGGATGTGGGATCCTGTCGGGCGTGGAGGTCCGTGCGGAGGGCGAGCCGGAGGCGTCGCAGGCGACAGGCGATGGCCGTGGATCGCGGTCGGCACCGTCGTGGTGCTGGCGCTGCTGACCGCGGCGTGGTGGTTCGTGTGGCTCGCCGCGGCGGCCCCCGCTCGAAGCGGGCGAGCGCTACGGCATCGACGTGTCGGCCCACCAGGGGTCATCGACTGGCCGGCGTCGCAGGCGACGGGATCGGCCTTCGCCTACGCTCAAGGCAACCGAGGGGGCGGACCACGTCGACGACCGTTTCGCACGAGAACTGGGACGGCGGTCCGGCGGCGGCCGGCCTCGACCGCGGCGCCTACCACTTCTTCACCCTCTGCACGCCCGCGAGCCGACCAGGCCTCGAACTTCCTGGCCACCGCTCCGACCGCGACGCCGTTGCGCTGCCTCCGGCGCGTCGATCTCGAGCTGGCCGGCAACTGCCAGCGAGCGACCCGACCAGGCGACGATCGAGCGAGAGCTCACGACGCTTCCTGATCGTCGGTCGAGGCGGCGTGGGGTCGCCGCGGTCGTGCTCTACGTCGGCGGTGACTTCGAGGGTCGCGTACCACGTGCAGGCGCCACCTCGGCTCGGCCCGCCTCTGGCTGCAGAGGCTTCCTCTGGCCGCCGGACGCGGTCGACCTGGACCGATCTGGCAGGCCCAGGGCGTTCGCCTCGGTCGACGGCATCTGCGCGGCGATGTCGACCTCGATGTCATGCGACCGTGCCAGGCCGACCACCGTGCTCGGACACCTCGGCTCGCGTCCGGCACCGGGACGCTCCGTCACCGACCCGACCGAGTGCGACATACTGAGCCGACGCCTCCGCCGACGATCAGGCACCCCACCCGGAGGCGGTCTGGAGCGGCATGAAGCGCATGAGCGGCGTCGACGCAGCCTTCCTCTACGGGGAGACGGCGGCGTGGCACATGCACGTGTCCGCGGTGCTGCTCATCGATCCCTCGGAGACGCCCGGCGGCTTCAGTGCCGACCGGTTCCAGGAGCGGATCGCCAGCCGGCTCCACCTGGTCCCGCAGTTCCGGTGGAAGCTCGTGGAGGTGCCGCTGGGCCTCGACCGGCCCGGCTGGGTCGAGGACCCCAACTTCGACATCAGCTACCACGTCCGCCACATCGGCGTGCCGCCGCCCGGAGGGCCCGAGCAGCTCGGCAACCTCATCGGCGACCTCGTCGGCTACAAGCTCAACCGCAACATCCCCTTGTGGGAGATGTGGGTGATCGACGGCCTGGCCGACGACAAGGTGGCGATCCTGGCCAAGGTCCACCACTCGATCATCGACGGGGTGTCGGGCAGCGAGCTCGCCACCGTGCTGTTCGACATGGAGCCCGACCCGGACGAGCCCGACGAGGAGCCACCACCCCGCGAGATCGAGCCGGTGCCGTCGTCGGCCGAGCTGGTGGCGCGGGGCGTCGGGCGCATGATGCTGTCGCCCTACCGCTTCGCCCAGTTCACCGATCAGACGGTGCGCCAGGGGCTCAAGTTCATCGGGTTCCAGCGTCGGGCCAAGCCGCCGTCGTTCCCGTTCCAGGCCCCCCGCACGTCGTTCAACGCCGAGCTCACGCCCCACCGGCGCTTCGCCTACACGAGCGTCTCGCTCGACGAGGTCCGCGAGATCAAGGACGCCTTCGGGGTGAAGGTGAACGACGTGGTGCTGGCGCTCTGCGCGGGCACGCTGCGCCGGTACCTCGAGAAGAGCGACGAGCTGCCGTCTGCGCCGCTGATCGCCCAGGTGCCGATCTCGCTGCGCACCGAGGCCGATGCCGGTCAGGTGGGCACCAAGGTCGGGGCCATGTTCGCCTCGCTGGCCACCGACATCGACGACCCGGTGGCCCGGCTCGGCGCCATCCACGAGAGCACCCAGGGCGCCAAGGAGATGCAGCAGGCCCTGGCCGCCGACAAGATCATGGGGCTCACCGAGCTGACCGCACCCGGGCTGATCTCGCTGGCCGCCCGCATGTACACGTCGGCCGGGCTCAGCAGCCTGACCCCGCCGATCATGAACCTGATCATCTCGAACGTGCCCGGCCCGCCGTTCCCGATCTACACCGCCGGCGCCCGGATCGAGGGGCTCTACACGCTGGGCCCGCTGCTCTACGGCACCGGCATCAACATCACGGTGTTCAGCTACAACGGCAACATCGACTTCGGGTTCATGGTGTGCCGCGAGCTGGTCGACGACCACTGGTCGCTCTCCGAGGGCATCCCGATCGCGCTGGCCGAGCTGCTCGCCGCGGCCCGAGCCCGCACCGGAGCCGGCGAGAGCGCACCGGACGAGGAGACGGTCGCGGGGTCGGTCGACGGTGAGGAGTCGTGACCGCGGTACCCCTGGAGCCCACGCGCACCTGGGCCGCGGTCGCCGGCCGGGCCGTCCACCGGTCCGTGGTGCACACCACACCGGGCGCGGCATCACGCCGATCGTCCCGCTTCGGTGCCATGGGTGTCCCGACGCCGCCACGTTCGGCGGCCATGGGCGCGCACGTGGCCCTCGACGAGCTGGTCGTCGGCGGCTTCCACGCCGTGCGGGGCACGATCAGTCCGGAGGAGCTCGAGCGGGTCGACCTCGAGGCCGACGAGGCCCTCGCCCACTTCGGCGCAGCCGGCTGGCTCGACGACCCCGCCTCGTACCACCGCACCCCCGGACCGCCCCCCTCCCCCGCGTTCGGCCGGCGGTGGGTGGGAGCCACCGCGTTCGAGACCCTCCGGTTCGACAGCGACTGGACGCCCCACGACGGTGAGCCGGGGCGCGACCGCTGGATCGACAACGACCGGAACGCCCGTGTCCGGGTGCTCGTGCGGCGCCACCACGGCGGGCCGCGCCCCTGGGTCGTCTGCGTCCACGGGGCCGAGATGGGTGGCCGACCGCTGATCGACACCCGGCTCCTGCGAGCCGAGCACCTGCACCGCAAGCTCGGGCTCAACGTCGCCATCCCGGTGCTGCCGATGCACGGTCCCCGCAAGCCGGAAGCCGCGTCGCCCGGATCGGCCAGCGGGTTCCCGGGTCTCGACCTGGTCGACGACGTGCACGGCATGGCCCAGGCCGCGTGGGACGTGCGCCGGCTCATCGCGTGGATACGCACCCAGCACCCGGCCGGCATCGGCATCACCGGCTTCTCGCTCGGAGGCTACGTCGCCGCCCTGGTGGCCGGGCTCGAGCAACCGCTCGACGTCGTCGTGGCCGGATGCCCAGCCGTCGATCTGCCGTCGTTGTTCCGTCGCGGCACCCCGGCGGCGATGCGCCACGACGAGCGCCTCGCGTCGTTGCTGGCCAAGGCCGAGGAGCTGCTGCCCGTCGTGTCCCCGCTGAGCTTCGCGCCGGCCACTCCCGCGGACCGCAGCTACATCTACGCCGGGTTGGTCGACCGGCTGGCCCATCCCGTCGAGCAGGCCGCCGAGCTGGCCCGGCACTGGGGCGACCCGCACGTGCTGTGGTTCGCCGGTGGTCACGTGGGCGCCAGCTTCAACGGCGAGGTGTCGGCCTTCGTCGACGACGCCCTCCGCACCCACCTCTGACCATCGCGCTGAAGCGCCTCCCCGTTCCGCCGATCCCCTAGGTTGACCGGCGCACCAGCCGGGGCGACAACAGGGGGACCACCATGGCCGACGAGCTGATCCAGTACCCGCCCGACCAGCCGTTCCCCGGCACGATCGGGCGCACGCTCGAGACGTCGACCCCGGCCTGGCCGGCCCGGGCCGAGGCCCCGGACGGCGCGCCGAACGTCGTGGTCATCGTGCTCGACGACGTGGGCTACGGGCAGCTGTCGCCGTTCGGCGGCCTGTGCGAGACCCCGAACCTCGACCGGCTCGCCCAGCGCGGCCTGCGGTTCAGCAACTTCCACACCACCGCGCTCTGCTCGCCCACCCGCGGCTGCCTGCTGACCGGGCGCAACCACCACACGCTCGGGCTGTCGGCCATCACGGAGATGTCGCTCGGCTTCCCGGCCCACAACGCCACCATGGGCTTCGAGCACGGCTTCATCTCCGAGGCACTGGTGGCGGCGGGCTACAACACCTTCGCGGTCGGCAAGTGGCACCTCACCCCGCCGGCGGAGACCACGCCGGCCGGCCCCTATCACCGGTGGCCGCTCGGTCGCGGCTTCGAGCGCTACTACGGCTTCATGGGCGGCGACACCGACCAGTGGCACCCCGACCTCACCCACGACAACCACTCGGTGCGCCAGCCGGCCACGCCCCAGGACGGCTACCACCTCAACGTCGACCTGGCCGACCACGCCATCGAGTTCATCAAGGACGCCCACGCCAACGCTCCGGACAAGCCGTTCTTCCTCTGGTTCGCCACCGGGGCCGGCCACGCGCCCCACCAGGTCGAGCCGGAGTGGATCGAGCGCTACGCGGGAGCGTTCGACATGGGGTGGGACGAGTACCGCCGCATCGTGTTCGAGCGCCAACTGGCCATCGGGTTGGTGCCGGCCGGCACCGAGCTGTCCGAGCGCGACCCGGACGTCGAGCCGTGGGACGAGCTGAGCGAGGACGCCAAGCGGATGTACACCCGCCAGATGGAGGTCTACGCCGGGTTCCTCAGCCAGACCGATCACCACATCGGTCGGGTGCTCGACTTCATCGACGCGATCGGCGAGCTCGACAACACCATCGTCATCGCGGTGTCGGACAACGGGGCCAGCGCCGAGGGCGGCGAGCACGGCACCCGCAACGAGGGCCTGTTCTTCAACCTGGCGCCGGAGCGACTCGAGGACAACCTGGCCGTGTACGACGAGTGGGGCAGCGAGGACACGTTCAACCACTACTCGTGGGGCTGGACGTGGGCCGGCGACACGCCGTTCCGCCGCTGGAAGCGCGAGACCTACCGGGGTGGGGTGACCGACCCGTGCATCGTGTCGTGGCCGGCCGGCATCCCGGCACGGGGTGAGGTGCGGTCGCAGTTCGCTCACGCCATCGACATCGTGCCGACGCTGCTCGAGGTCATCGGCATCGACGCGCCGGCGACGATCCGCGGCGTCGAGCAGTCGCCGCTGCACGGCACGAGCCTGGCCTACGCCTTCGCCGACGCCGACGCGCCCAGCCGCCACACCACCCAGTACTTCGAGATGTTCGCCCACCGCTCGATCGTCCACGAGGGGTGGAAGGCGGTGTGCCCCTACCCCGGTCCCAGCCTGGCCGAGGGGGTCGAGCGGGGGCATCCGTTCGGCACGTTCGTCAGCGAGGCCATCCTCGACCGGCTCGACGCCGAGGACTGGGAGCTCTACCACCTCGACGCCGACCCGGCCGAGTGCCACGACGTGGCCTCGGAGCACCCCGACAAGGTGGCCGAGCTGCGTGAGCTGTGGTGGAGCGAGGCCGAGCGCTACGGCGCTCTGCCGATCGCCGGCAGCGGCATCGACCGGCTCTTCGCCCGCCGTCCCCGGGTGGGCGGCGCCCGTCAGGTGTACGAGCTCTACCCCGGCGGGTCGCCGGTCTCGTTCGCGGCCTCACCTCGGGTCAACAACCGACCCCACAGCATCACCGCCCACGTGTCCATCCCCGCTGGAGGCGCCGAGGGTGTGCTGCTCACCCACGGCAACCGCCACGGGGGCTACGCGTTCTTCGTGGCCGGCGGGCGGCTGCACTACGTGCACAACTACCTGAGCCTCGAGCGGTTCCGCGTCTCGTCGACCGAACCGATCCCGGTCGACGCCTCGCAGCTCCGCATGGAGTTCGCCCCGACCGGCCCGGCCGACTTCGCCGCCGGCAAGGGCACCCCGGCCGAGGTGCGGCTGTTCGTCGACGACGAGGTCGTCGGCTTCGCCGAGCTGCCCTGGTCGGTGCCGAACCTGTTCGCCACGGTCGGCATGAGCTGCGGCTACGCCGCCTTCGACACCGTCGACCCGGCGGCCTACCTCGCGCCCTTCACCTTCACCGGGACCCTCCACAAGGTCGTGCTCGACGTGACCGGTCAGCTCACCGTCGACCCCGGCGCCGAGATGACCCGGCTCATGACGCAGCAGTAGCGGCCGGACCCGACGGGTCAGCGCAGGACGACGCCCGGCCGGCGGTCGGAGGTGTCGAGCTGCTCGCCGTCGAGGCGGATGGGCACGCCGTTGACCAGGGTGTGGATCACGCCGACCGGCGCGTCGGCGGTCAGGCGCTCGCCGTCGGCCGGGAAGTCGTGGATGCGGCGCAGCGGACCGGGGGCGACGGTGTCGGGGTCGAACACCACCAGGTCGGCCGCCCGGCCCTCGGCCACGACGCCGCGATCGTCGAGGCCGTAGACCCGGGCCGGCTCGCCGGTGAGCTTGTGGACGGCCCGCTCCAGGGGCATCACCTCGCGGTCGCGCACCCAGTTGCCGAGCAGGTCGGTGGCGAAGCAGGCGTCGCACAGCTGGCTGACGTGCGCGCCCGAGTCGGCCAGGCCGAGCAGCACGTGGTCGCGGGGCAGCAGCCAGGCGATGCCGTCGGGGTCGTTGTTGGCCAGCACCGAGTTGAAGCGGGTGCGCAGGTCGTCGTCGAGGGCGATGTCGAGCATGGCGTCGAGCGGGCGTGACGCCCTGCGCTTCGGCCAGGTCCACCACGCTCCGCCCCACCAGGTCCGGACGGCTGGAGCACTCGGCGATCGACAGCGCCGGCCAGTTCACCGGCAGCATCTTGGTGCGGCCCGACAGCTCGTCCCAGGCCCGGGCCCGCCACACCGGGTCGCGGTAGGCGGCGATCCGCTCGTCGACCGGGCGATCCATCAGCTCGGCGAACGACGGGCGCATGTTGAAGGTGAACGGCTCGAGCAGGTTCATCTGGAACACCAGCGGACGGCACGACACCTGGGGCCACACCTCGACCCCGTCGGCCCAGGCCGCGTCGTGAGCCTCGATCACGCCCTCGTGGTAGGGGATGCCGGCGATGGTGAGCAGGGCGGTCCAGGTGAAGGGCCGGCCGACCCGCCGCTGCAGGTCGAACACCTCGTCGTTGGAGATGACGCCTCCTGGCAGCAGGGCGACCACGCCGCGCCCGGCGTCGCGCACCGGGTCGAGCAGCGCCTCGAGCTCGGCCAGGTCGCCGACCCGCGAGGGCACCGGGCGCCCGCCGTCGCCGTTGTGGGTCGGCGACGCGCTGGTGGCGAAGCCGATGGCGCCGCCGGCCATGGCGTCGGCCACGATCCGCTGCATGGCGGCCAGCTCGTCGGGCGTGGCCGGCCGCTCGTACGCCTCGGGCCCCATGACGTAGAGCCGGACCGCGGTGTGGCCGACGTAGCAGCCGTAGTTGAGCCCGACGCCCCGCTCGCTCGACGACGTCGAGGTACTGGGGGAACGTCTCGAACCGGTCCCACGGCACGCCCGCCGCCAGCGTGTCGAAGCTCATGTCCTCGACGTGCTGGAGCGTGCGGGCCAGGAGCTCGACGCCGTCGTGGTGCACCGGAGCGATCGAGAAGCCGCAGTTGCCGGCGACCACCGTCGTCACGCCGTGGAACGCCGACGGGGTCAGGGCCGGGTCCCAGAAGACCTGCGCGTCGTAGTGGGTGTGGATGTCGATGAACCCGGGGGCGACGACCTGGCCCGACGCGTCGATCTCCCGCCGGCCGCTCAGATCCTGCCCGACGCCGACGATGCGGCCGCCGTCGACCGCCACGTCGGCCTCGCGGCGCGGCGCACCGGTGCCGTCGATGACCGTTCCCCCACGGATGACCAGCTCTGCGTCCATGTCCCCCACTCCCCTACCGGTCCGGGCCGAGCGTGCTCGACCTTAGGCGCATCGCCGCTCCCGAGCCCCGTCGACCCCAGTCTGAAGGCTCGAACTGGCGCCTCGCGACAGGCCGAGCCTTCAGAACGGCGGCCCAGTCGATCTGAAGGCTCGAGCTGGCGCCTCGCGCCAGGCCCGACCTTCAGACGTTCGGCGTTCCCGGGCCCCGTCGACCCGTCGTGTTCCTCGACCGGGCCCACATCTGGAAGCATGAGCGCCCATGTCGACGATCACAGGAAGAACAGCCCTCGTCACCGGTGGCGGCAGCGGCATCGGATTGGGCACCGCCACGCGGCTCGCCGCCGACGGCGCCCACGTCACGATCTGCGGCCGCACCGAGGACAAGCTCGTGAACGCGGTCGCCGAGATCGGTGAGCACGTCGGTGAGGGCGGCTCGATCCGCCACATCGTCGCCGACGTCACCGTGGAGGATCAGGTCGCCGCGGCCGTCGCCTGCGCGGCCGAGCCCACCGGCGGCCTCGACATCCTGTTCGCCAACGCCGGCGGGTCGCTGCACATGGGCAACATCACCGAGGCCGACACCGACGCGGTGCGGGCCACCGTCGACCTCAACCTGGTCGGCACCATGCTGTGCGTGAAGCACGCGGTGCCGGCGATGCGGCAGGCCGGGGGCGGCTCGATCATCTGCATGTCGTCGGGCGCCGGCGCCTTCCCGCACCGGTGGTTGTGGGCCTACGGCGCGGCCAAGGCGGGCATCGACATGTTCGCCCGCAGCGCGGCCGACGAGCTCGGGGTCGACGGCATCCGCGTCAACAGCGTGCAGCCGGGCATCGTCGACGACGAGCTGATGTCGTTCATCACCGCAGGCGGTGCGCTTCTCGACGACTACATCGCCGCCATGCCGATCGCGCGGGTGGGGACCGTCGACGACATCGCCGAGGCGGTGCGCTTCCTGGCCGGGTCCGAGTCGTCGTGGATCACCGGCGTCAACCTGCCCATCGACGGTGGCCACCACCTGCGCAACGGCGCCAACTACTCGCTGCTCTTCCAGTAGCACGGCGGTTCTGCCGCTCCTCCTCCGTATGCTCCAGACCTCATGAGCGAGCTGCTGACCGACCGGGGCCCACGGCCCGTTCCCACCTCCGCGCTGGTGGTCTGCGCCCATCCCGACGACGTCGACTTCGGCGCCGGTGGCACCGTCGCCGCCCTCACCGCCGCGGGCACCACCGTCTCGTACTGCCTCGCCACGTCGGGCGAGGCCGGCAGCGACCACCTGCCGCTCGACGCCGACGAGCTCCGGGCCCTGCGGGAGAAGGAGCAGACCGAGGCGGCCAGCCGGCTCGGGGTCTCCGACCTCGCGTTCCTCGGCTTCCCCGACGGGCGACTCGAGGCGACGGTGGCCCTGCGGGGAGCGATCACCGCCGAGATCCGCCGCACCCGACCCGAGCTGGTCATCTGCCAGTCCCCCGAGCGGATGCTGGCCCGGATCTTCGCGTCCCACCCCGACCACCTGGCCGCCGGCGAGGCCACGCTGTGCGCCGTCTACCCCGACTCGCGCAATCCCCGCTCGTTCCCGGAGCAGCTGGCCGACGGGCTCGAGCCCCACACGGTTGGCGAGGTCTGGCTCATGGCCCACCCCGATCCGGACCTGCGGATCGACGTCACCGAGACCTTCGGCCACAAGGTCGATGCGCTGCGCGCCCACGAGAGCCAGACCGGCCATCGCGACGACCTCGAGGAGATGCTGCGCGCCTGGCTGCGGGCCGGGGCCGAGGCCGGCGGGATGCCTGACGGACGCCTCGCCGAGTCGTTCAAGGTCATCCCCACCGCCTGAGCCGTCCGATCACGTCACGGCTCGTCGGGACGCGGCTCAACGGGTCTCGGCCGGCGGCTCAGCGAGTCTCGGCGAACTCCCGGAACGCCTCGAGGGCCCGCGGGGCCCAGACGCTGGCCGGACCGCCGTTCATCAGCAGGGCGACGCCCAGGGCCTCGGCCACCTCGTCCTCGGTCGCGCCGGCGGCCGCGGCGGCGCGGGCGTGGTACGCCACGCAGCCGTCGCAGTGCTCGACGACGCCGATCACCAGCGCCATCAGCTCCTTGATGCGGGTCGGGAGGGCACCCTCGGCCATGGCCGAGCGGTGCAGCTCGCCGAAGCCGGCCCAGGTGTCGGGGATGGCCTTGCGCAGCTCGCGCGTCGGTTGGCGCAGGTGCTCGGCGACCTCGTGGTAGTGGTCGTGGTCCATCGTGGCCTGATCGATTCGGAGTGCTTCCATGACAGTCATGGTCGGCCGGACGGCTTCGCTCCACCAGGGTCGAAGGTCATACCCGTGGGGGTAAGCTGAGGGTCCCAGCCGAGCCCCGAGGAGCCGACGTGCAACTACCCGACGAGGTCACCGACGATCTTCGCAAGCGACTCCGGCGCGTGGCCGGTCAGGTGCAGGGCATCGAGCGGATGCTCGACGAGGGTCGCGAGTGCCGCGACATCGTCACCCAGATCTCCGCCGCCAACCGGGCGCTGGAGCAGACCGGGTTCCGCCTGGTCAGCGCCGGCCTGGCGTACTGCATCTCCAACCCCGAGCAGGCCGAAGCCGACGGCTACCCGATCGACGAGGTCGAGAAGATGTTCATGCGCATCGCCTGATCAGGCGGTGCTGAGGTGCGCCGGGTTCTCGATGTCGGTCGACTCGCAGTCGCTCGTGGCGATGATCGGGTTGCACCGGCCCGGCGTTCCCCCCGGGATGGTGACCTGGTAGCTCGTGCCGAGCACGGGATCGGGCACCGGGTAGTCGGTGCTGACCCACTGGGCCCCGCTGGCCAGCGCGGCCTGCGAGGTGCTGGGGTCGTTGGCCCGGGCCTCGACGGTCTCGGCGTCGGCCCGGGTGCGCACCACGTAGCCCTTGCGCACCAGATCGGCGATCTCCGCCTGGGACGCCTTGGCGTCGTTGCGTTCGACGAACGCCGCTTCGGGCTCGCCCGGCTCGGCGTTGGTGAACATCACCCGACCCTGCAGTGACGGGTGGCCGGCGGCGTACACGGCCCGCTTGTCCGCGTTGTCGAGGGTGAACATGACCTTGCCGCGGCTCTGGCCGAGGGTGGGCCAGTCGTCGGCGAGCACGGCCTGCTCGAGCGTGTCGTGGGAGCCGCGCACGTCATCGGGGGTGATCAGGTCGCCCGGCTCGAACACGGAGCGGATCTCGGCGTCGAGCGCGTCGAACTGGGCGGAGTCGTAGGGCACCGGCACCACCGCTCCCGGAGGGCTCTTCACCGTGCCGTCCTTGGCCTCGATGAGGATCATGATCGGGGCGTGCCCCTGGTTGGCGTCGGACCACTGCTTCACCGTCTGCAGGCACACGACGAGCACGTCACAGGTCGACTCCCAGTCGCTGTCCTGCAGGTGCAGCACCTTGAAGCCCGGAGCGTTCAGCTCCGGTCGGTTCAGCCCGCCGGCCGGGCCGAGCACCGGCTTGGCGTAGAGCCCGCCGTTCGGGTCGGCGAAGGCGTCGAGCTCGATCTGGCGGATGCCCTGCTCGGACAACTGCACGTCGAGCGGCGCGTGGGCGTAGTCGATGCTGTCGGCGGTGGCCTTGTCGACCTTCTGGATGAGCGACATCAGCGGTTCCTGGGGGCGGAGGTGGTAGCTGTTGTGCGTCCCCAGCACCTGCATCTGGTTCAGCTTCAGCTCGCCGTCACGGGGGTAGGCGACCGCCTTTCCGCCGCCCGACGACCCGCAGCCGGCCAAGGCCACGAACGCCACGACGGCCAGCGCCGCCGCGAGACGCCTGGGTCGACCTCGCCGGCCACCCCCCGTCGGGCCATCGACCACCTCGTGTGCCACCGCTTCCACATGCTTCTCCTCGCCTCGGGACCCCGCCAGCGTCGGCCCTTCGATCGATCCGCACCAGAGCCGAACGTCCCACCCGGACCCACCGCGCTGTCCCGGCCAGCGGCCGACCTCGTCGACGCCGCCCCGTGATCGGTGCCGATCAGGGTCCTTCGACTCTGTGGCGGCGACGGCCGACCGCGGGACAGTGCCGACATGACACAGCGAACGATCGAGGAGCTGTCGGGAGACGAGTGCTTTGCCCTCCTCGGCCAGGGGGTCGTCGGCCGGCTCGCCTTCGTCGACGGTGACGGGCCGGGAGCGGTGCCCGTGAACTACGGGCTGGCCGGTGAGCAGATCGTGTTCCGGGTCGAGCCGGAGTCGCACTTGCGAGCCGTGCTGGAGCCGGCGGTGGCCTTCGAGGTCGACCACCTCGAACCCGATAGCGGGTCGGGCTGGAGCGTGCTCGTGCGCGGTGCGGGTCGCGAGGTGCCGATCGACGACGTCCCCGATCTGCTCCGGCAGATGCACGGCCACATCCCGGGACCGTGGGCCGAGGGCGTCCACAACGTCTGGGTCTGCATCACGCCGACCCTGGTCACCGGACGACGGCTCACCGCCCCCTACGTCGGCGACATCTTCTAGATCGCCCTCCTGGTTCCACCACGGCCGTACTGGTGGTGGCCTTCAGCGGCGGGCCCGCACCAGGCAGTCGAGGGCCGGACGATCGGCACCGGCGACGGGCCGTTCGACCGTCAGGGCGCGCTCGACGGTGACGTCGACGCCGGCGGCCGCCAGATCAGCGATCACGTCATCCGACGTGTAGAGCACCGCCGGATCCTGAGGTCCGCCCGCGCCGCCGTTCAGGTTGGCGGCGTCGTGAGCGACGACGAGCAGCGTTCCGCCGGGGGCCAGGGCTCGGCCGGCGATTCCCATGGCCTGGCGACGGCCCTCGGCCGGGAGCTGGAGGTAGAAGACGGCGACCAGGTCGTAGCCGTCGGCCGGGGGCGCCCAGACGGTGGCATCGGCGCAGACCCAGTCGACGTCGACGCCGCGGTCGGCGGCCAGGCGGCGGCCCTTGTCGAGCCCGGCGTCGGAGAAGTCGACGCCGGTGGCCGACCAGCCCTGTTCGGCCAGCCAGACGGCGTTGCGGCCCTCGCCACAGGCCAGGTCGAGGGCGCGCCCGGGCCGCATCCCGGCGACCTCGGCCACCAGGAACACGTTGGGGTCGGCCTTCCAGACGTACTCAGCGGTCGCGTAGCGCTCGTTCCAGGTGCTGGCGTCCATCAGGCCTCCTGATCGGGGCTGAGCCGACCGCTCGAGCGGCTCGAGCGGCGGTCGGGCGGACCCACGGTAGGCGGCGGACGAAGGTGTGGCGTCATCGCCTCCCCGCTTTGGTCGAATCCGATGAGGTCCGAAGGTCATACCCTATGGGGTATCAGGACAACCGGGGTAGGGTCAGCCTGACCGACCCACCCTCGATCGGAAGGCTCCCATGCACGCCATCGAAACGACCGTTCCGCTCCCCCTCGACCAGGCCGAAGCGGCCGTGCGGGCCACGCTCGCCGACAACGGCTTCGGGGTCCTCACCGAGATCGACGTGGCCGCCGTCCTCAAGGCGAAGCTGGGCGTCGACCGACCGGCTCTCAAGATCCTCGGCGCCTGCAACCCGACGTTCGCCAACCAGGCCCTCGAGCTCGACCCCAGCGCGTCGCTGGTCCTGCCCTGCAACGTCGTGCTCGAACCGGCTGCCGGCGGCGGAACCCGCATCAGCGCCGTCGACCCACGCGAGCTCATGCCCGACACGGCGTTCGCCGAGCTCGCGAACAGTGCCGCGGAGAAGCTCACCGCTGCTCTCCGGGCCGTCGGCACCTGACACCGACCCTGCCGGACGTCGGTGGTCTCGGCAGACTGGAGCGCGATGCAACTCACCCCCGCTGCCCGTCGCGGCTATGCCGCCGGCCTGGCCGGTGCCGCGCTCTTCGGGGTGAGCGCCCCGATCACCAGTCGCCTCCTCACCGGCTCGGGGACGCTGCTGATCGCCGGGCTGCTCTACGCCGGCGCGGCCATCGCCTTGTCGGCGACCCGTCTGGTGCGCGGGCCCGCGATCGGGGAAGCACCGATCCGCAGCAGCGACCTGCCGCTCCTGGCCGCCGTCACGCTCTTCGGCGGGGTGATCGGCCCCGTCCTGCTGGTGGTCGGCTTGCGCCGGTTGACCCCCGACGCCGCCTCGCTCCTGCTCAACCTGGAAGCCCCGGCCACGATGGTCTTCGGTGTGTGGCTGTTCCGGGAGCACCTCGGCCGCCGAGGGCTCCTGGCCGCCGGCCTGATCGTGACCGGGGCAGCCGTGGTCACCGTGGGCCCGGCCAGCATGCACACCGACCCGCTCGGAGCGCTGGCGATCGCCGGCGCCTGCCTCGCCTGGGGGCTGGACAACAACCTGTCGCAGCGACTCTCCGCACGGGACCCCGTCCGTGTCGCCCAACTCAAGGCCCTCGGCGCATGTGTGCCGGTGCTGCTCCTCGCTGTTCTCCTCGGTGAGCCGGTAGGCCCGCTCGCCAGCCTCGTGGCGGTCGTGGCGGTCGGGGCGCTCGGCTACGGCCTGTCCATCACCCTCGATCTCCATGCGCTGCGCAACCTCGGCGCGGCGCACGAAGCCGCCGTGTTCGCCACCGCCCCCTTCGTGGGAGCCGCGTTCGCCGTCGTCGTGCTCGGCGCGCCGATCACCGCGTCGATCGTGGTCGCGGCCGTGATCATGGCGGCAGGCCTCATGCTGCTCCTCTCCGCCCACCACCGCCACCGTCACACCCACGAGCCGCTGCGCCACGAGCACCGGCACACCCACGACGACGGCCACCACGACCATGTGCATGACCCGCCCGTCGTCGGGGCCCACTCACACCGCCACGCCCACACGTCGGTCACCCACAGCCACGCGCACCTCCCCGATGCCCACCACCGCCACCCTCACTGAAGGCAGCGACGATCGTCGCGGCGCCCCGCTCATCACGACACGCTCGTCGATGGAGGGGGAACGCGCCGCGACCGGACCCTCATCGTCGCTCCACGACTGAGTTGCCCGGTGAGCGCTCGCCCCAGATAGCCGGATCCTCCAGGGATGACGGTTCGCGCCATCAGGGGGCTCCCGTCGCTTCGGACGCATGCCGGTGTGCCGGCCTCGGGATGTCGATGTCGAGTCGGGCAGCTTGTTCGTCGAGGAAGTCCTCGGCCGCGCGCTGCAAGGAGTGGCGCAACGCCACGGTGACGACCGCTTCGGCGAGTGGTCCGAGCTGCTCCAGCGACCGGGCCATCTCGGGGATGCGTTCCGCGGGCATGCCATCGCCTTCGAAGGACGCCCAGAGATGGCGGCGGAACACCTCGGTGAACCGGTGGGCGACGTCGTCGGTCAGTTCGCGGAGGTGCTCGTACTCGTCGAGTACCGCACCACCGGGAACCCCCATGCTGACGAGGCGGCTGCCGATGTCGAGGAACGCCGGGCTGTCGACCGTCACCGAGCCATCCCCCTCGAGGGTGATGAGCCCGAGCCGGGCGACGCGTTCCACCAGTTCGGGAGTGGGTTCGACGCCGGGCAGTCGGTCGAGGAGCTCAGCGAGGGTCAGGGCGAGCGGCTCCTCGGGAAGCCATGTCGCCGGCGCATCACCGACCCCGAGCACGACGGGAAGTGACTGCCCGGCGGCCATGCCATCGAGCAGCTCCTTGATCGACGCCAGGCTGAACCCTCGTTCCTGGAGCTGGGCGATCAGTCGGAGCCGTCGACGGTGCTCGTCGTCGTAGTAGGCGACGCGACCCTCTCGACGGGGCGCCGGGAGCAGCCCCCGTGTCTGGTAGAGCCGCACCGTCGACACGGGAAGGCCGTGATCGTGGGCCAACTGGTCGACGGTCCACTCGACTGGCTCTGCTAGCTCAGCGTTCGATTGCGCATCCGATGGGGTCACGACGCCCATCCTCTCACACAAATACCTTGCTAGTAAATACTCTTACTGTGTATGGTCGCAGCATGAGTCACGAACGGCAACGACATCCCACCCGCCGGGCCGCCACCCTGGGCGCCGCGGCCATGTGGGCCCACCAAGGCCTCTGGTGCAAGGTCCTACAGGGCGACCCGTCGCACCGAGAGGTCCTCCGCTCGGTGCCCGGGTTCCCGGAGCGGCGGGCCGAGATGGCAACCGTGGCGCTCGGGCTGGGCGAGACCGCCCTCGCGGTCCTCGTCGCGACGAGAGGCGACCGTCGTTGGGTGGCCGCCGTGCAGACCGCGCTCGTCGTCGCCTTCAACCTCGGGGGCCTCGCCTTCGGCCGCGACCACATCCCCCAGCCGCGCCGCCTCCTGGTCCGCAACGGCGCCTTCATCGCCCTCGTCTGGAGCTCGACCCATGCCCACCCGACCCGCTGAGCCCACCATCACGCCTTGGCAGGCGGGTCGCTTCGACGAACGGAGCGGACCGCCACGACTGCTCTTCGGCCGCACCTTCGAAGACCCGGCGATCGAGGACAGGCTGTTCCCCCGCAACGGGTCCGTGCTGTGCATCGCGTCCGCGGGGGACACGGCCAGGGCGCTGGCCGCGTCGGGGCGGCGGGTCATCGCCGTCGACATCAACCCCGCCCAAGTCGAGGAGGTCCGCCGTCGCCTCGACGGGTACGCCCCGCGCCCGGGAGCGCGGATCGACTGCTGGCGCTCGGCCGCACCGCCCTGATCCCACTCGGGTGGCGACCGGCGAGGCTGCTCCACTTCTGCGAACTCGAGGACCCGCTCGAACAGGCAGTGGAGTGGCGCCGCCTCACCCCACCGCTCGTGCGGGCGTCGTTGCGGACCACCCTGGCCCCGAAGGTCCTCCGGGTCGCCTACGGCGAGTCGTTCAGCCGGCTCGCCCCGCCCAGGTTCGGTGAGCTGCTCCTCGACCGCATCGGCCGGCGCATCGCCGACGGACCGAACCGCGCCAACCCGTGGCTCTCGTCGCTCCTCACCGGAACCTGGACCGGCGACGATCCCCACCACGCGAGCGATGCGATCGACCTGCGATGCGGCGACGTCGTCGACGTCCTGGACGACCAGGCCGAGAGCTCCCTCGACGGGATCAGCCTCTCCAACATCGTCGACGGGCCCGGCACCGCCTTCACCGATCGGCTGCTGAGCGCAGCTCGTCGGGCCGCCCGACCCGGCGCCCCGATCGTCGTTCGAACCTTCCTCGAGGCCGAAAGCCACGAGGCCCGCCGTCTGGCCGATCTCGACCGTTCGCTGCTCTGGGGCGGCATCACGGTTCACCGAGCCTGAGGAGCATCCATGTCCCTGTGCCATCGCCTGCAACGCCATCCGATTCCCATGACCTGCCACTTCGGCCACAGCCTGGTGGTGACCTGGGCCCTGCCGGCCGAGTCGCTCCAGCCCCTCGTCCCGCCGGGACTCACCCTCGACACCTACGACGGCCGCTGGGGCTTCGTGGTGGTGGCCATCGTGCAGACCCACGACCTCCGGCCGACGCGACTCCCCGCCCTGGTCGGTCGCGACTACGCCCTGACCGGGTACCGCATCTTCGTCCGCCACCGAGACCGCGCCGGGCGCACCCGGCGCGGACTGCACATCCTCCGCTCCGACACCGACAGGCGCACCATGCACATCGGCGGGAACCTGCTCACGCACTACCGCTACCGGCTCTCCGACATCGAGATCGCGGCGTCCCCGGAGCAGCTCGAGGTGAGGATCGACACCACCCGAGCGGAAGCCGATCTGCACCTGGTTGCGCACCTCGACGAGCAGCCGGCAGCCCTGCCCGCGACCTCGCCGTTCCGGTCGGCCCAGGACGCCCGCCGCTTCGCCGGCCCACTCCCCTGGACGTTCGATCACGAACCCGAGACGAGTTCGATCGTGATGATCCACGGGCACCGCTCGACGTGGCGACCGCACCCCACGGCCGTCGAGGTCAAGACCTGCACGTTCCTCGACCGGGCCCCGTTCGACGGCGTCGAGGCGAGGCTCGCCAACGCGTTTCACATCACCGACGTCGACTACCGATGGGACCGTGGGATCCGTGCAGAGGTCGGGGAGGAGGGCAGATGAGCGTCGTCGAGCTCCAACGGTCGGTGGCCGGGACCGCGACCGTGGTTCGGTTCAACTGGCCGAAGTACCTCGCAGCCGGGGCCGTCCTCCTCGCGGCCGCCACCGCCGGCCGGCTCGGTCTGCCCGGACAGGTCCGCGCGGTCCTGTGGCTGGGTGGCGTCCTCGGCGCGACGTGGACCGCGACGTCGCTCGCGGCGACCTGGTGGGTGTACGACCACTGCCGCGTCTACCAGCAGGTGGCGACGAACCTCGGACCGATCGGCGATTGGGCGACCGTGCACTGCGGGTTCGACGAGGCGACACCGACGCTCGCCCAGGAGATCGGCTACGGGCCGGTCGAGGTCGTCGACCTGGCGATCGGGTCCAGCGCGAGCCTCAGGAGAGCCCGCGGACATCAGCTCGCCGCCGCCGGCCAGCACCAGCCCGAGGCACCGGCTCTGACGCCAGGCTCGCTCGACTCGATCTTCGTCACCTTCGCCGCTCACGAGGTCCGCGACCTCACCGATCAACGGGCCCTCTTCTTCGAGATGTCCGGCGCGCTGCGCACCGGGGGCCGGCTCGTGATCACCGAGCACCTGCGGGACCTGGCGAACTTCGCCGTCTACGGCCCGGGTGCCCTCCACTTCCAGCACGGCGCGATCTGGCGAGCGCGAGCTGCCGAGGCCGGGCTCTCGCCCGAGAGCCACCGTCGCATCACGCCCTTCGTCCACCGGATGGAGTGGACACGATGAGCAACCTGTCGACGCATCTCACGGTGGTCGGTTCCGTCCTGCTCGTCCTCGGAGCCGTTCATCTGGCGCTCCCGCGAGCCCTGCACTGGGGCTCCGAGCTCGCCTCGGCGTCACCGCTCAACCGCGAGGTGAGCTACGTGCACTGCTACTTCATCGGCCTGGCCTGCCTGATGTGGGGCCTCCTGCCGCTCACGGCGGGCCACGCGCTGCTCGAACCGAACCCCGTGACCCGGATCGTGCTCATCGGAGCCGTCACCTTCTGGACGAGTCGGCTGGTCATCCAGGTGCTCGTCTTCAACCAGCACGCTCGCGACTCACGAGTCTGGCTGGCCGCCTCGGTCGCGGGAACCGGTCTGTGGCTCTACCTGACCGTCGTCTGGGGGTGGGCGCTGGCCGCTCAGCTCTAGGCGACCCGTCCGGCCGGGCACCGGAACGGCCGGGCGCCGGGGCAGCTGCGCCGGCGACCCGGGCCTCACATCCCCCGGGTGCTGGGCGCTCGACATCGCCCCCGAACACACCGCGCGCCGAGGTTGCCTAGCGTGCCGTTCGACAGGACTCGCCGGACGATCCGAAGCCGAGGAGGGCGACACCGTGCCATTCGTGACTGACACCGACGTCCAACGGATGCGAGCTCAGCTGTTCTTCGAAGGTCCGGACGTCAGACGGAGGCTGAGCCGGTACTGGCTGCTCCTGCTGCTGTCCGCAGTCATCGCATCGGCCGGCGTCGTCGGGGACTCCACGGCCACGGTGATCGGGGCGATGATCGTTGCTCCGCTCATGGTGCCCATCCTCGGGACCGTCCTCGGCGTGGTGCTCGCGGATCGTGACAACCTGCTGCGCTGCATCGGGCTCGTTGCGGCCGGGGCGGCCGCGGTCGTGGCGATCGCGTGGGTGCTCGGCGCCCTGGTCGGCGTCCCGATCGACGCCTCCAACAACTCGCAGGTCGCGCAACGGGTCTCACCTCACCTCATCGATCTGCTCGCCGCGCTCGCGACCGGCGCGGTCGGCTCCGTGGCGTTGGCGCGCGACGACATCTCCGACACGCTGCCGGGCGTCGCCATCGCGATCTCGCTCGTGCCGCCGCTCTCGGTGGTCGGCCTCACCCTCGAATCGGGTCACTCCGACCAGGCCCTCGGGGCCCTGCTGCTGTTCGTCACCAATGTCAGTGCCATCCTGGCCACGGGCCTCATCGTCATGGCGATCTACCGCGTGAACCGCTGGGGCACCGTCGAGCCCGACGGAACACGGAAGCCAGTTCATCGACGCCGAGCCACCGCCGTGATCGTGGCCTCGCTCGTCGTCATCACCTTCCCGCTGACGATCACCTCGCTCGCCATCAACCGGACCACGGCGACCGAGTCGACCGTCACCCGCGTCTCTGACACGTGGGCCGCCGCGCAGAGCTGGGAGATCGCCTCGGTCACCACCCGACCCGACGGCGTGCTCATCCGAGCAACCGGGCCCCTTCCCGAGCCCGACACCGACAGCCTCCGAGCGGCACTCGCCGCCGCCGGCGTGGACGGTACGACCGTCAAGATCGAGCTCGTACCCAACCACACCGTCGAAGTCACCCCGAAGTAGACGCGACCCGGCACCTCGCGGAGCGGGTCACGATCGGCATCGACCCCCCGCCGGGGACAGTGCAGCGCGCCTGTCAGCTCTCGGTCTCGGCGGTCATCCGTCCGCTGGCGATCGCGGTCGCGAGCGCTTGGTGGTCGAGGTCGTTCTGCTCGGCGTAGAGGCCGGCGAAGCGCGCGAGAGCGTCATCGAACGCCGCAGATCTGCCGAGGTAGGCGGCGATGGCCACCCGGTCGCCCGAGCGGGCGTGGGCCCGGGCCAGGGTCCAGCCGCAGATCTGTCCGTAGACGTCGAGCGATTCGGGCGTCATGGTGTCGATCTGGGCTGATGCCTTCCAGTCCCACAGCTGGCGGATGTAGTGGTCGTGGGGCAGGCCGTCGTAGCCGATGACGTGCTCCCAGCCGAGGAAGATGTCGCTGGCGGCCTGCACGAGCTGCTGACCCTTCACCACTCGCTGGCCGTGGTTGGCGAATCCGCTCTTGCCCAGGTACGGCTCGAGTACCGACGCTTCGGCCTCCTTCACCTGGAGGAACAGCGGGTCGGTGTTGTCGAGGCCGACCATGAGCGCCACCCAGCAGCGGGTGCCGACGCTGCCGACGCCGACGACCTTGCGGGCCAACTGCACGAAGCGGTAGCTCTCCAGCAGGTGGCGGCGGTCGTCCTGCAGGGTGTGGCGATAGGTCCGCAGCGCCTGGTGGATGGAGCCTTCGAGCTGGCGGACGACGCTCTCCGAGAAGAGCTCCTCGACCGGGACCAGCAGGGGCGGGTCGCTGACGAAGCACGGCTCGCCGTCGACGAGTCGGGTCAGCTTGGACTCGGCCCGCAGCCGGTCCTTCGACTCGGCCTTGTCGACGGAGCGCTGGAAGGTCTTGAGCGCGGTGCGGCCGATGTCGGTTCCCCAGCGGGCCAGGATGTCATCGACGCCCAGGTGGGCGTACCAGACATCGAGGTTCTGCATCTTGGCGAAGGCGCGCATCGCCTCTCGGTAGGACCGCCCCGAGCCGCTGACGATCCGGGTGCGCACCTTGCGATCGAACCCCCTGCCGCGCGCGGCGACCTCCAAGCTGGCGGCCAGGCGCTTCACGTCCCACTCGAACGGCCCCGGGAGGGTCTCGTCGAAGTCGTTGAGGTCGAACACCAGGCTCCGCTCCGGCGATGCGAACCCGCCGAAGTTGGCGAGATGGGCGTCCCCGCACAGCTGCACCCGAAGCCCGGAGTGGGGCACGGTGGCCAGGTCGGCGGCAAGCACGTTGGCGGCGCCCCGGTAGAACGCGAACGGCGACGCGGCCATGCGACCGTGGCGGATCGGGACCAGCTCCGGCACCCGGGTGGTCTCCTGCGCCTCCAACAGGGCGAGCGGATCGGGACGGTCCGAGGCGGGAGCCCACTCGCCGAGACTCGCCCGGGGCACCTTGCTCCGGGCCGCCTTCCCGATCGCGGCTCGGTCGGCGACGCTCAGGTGCTCGATCGCCGGGATCGCGTCATCCGTGGTCCGGGACATCGTCGACTCGCAGTCAGATCCGCCGACGGCGACGACCGGGTGTGACGGCTGCGCCAACCACTGCCGCTTTGGCCACCGGCGAAGGGCCGGGCGTCACGGCCCTGGTCACCACGGCCGCCTTGGCGACGGGAGCGCCAACCACTCCCCTGCGTCCGATGCGTCCTGGTCTCAAAGGCATCTCAGGTCTCCTCTGCTGCTAGGGCCTCGTCCGCCTCGATGGCGGCGATGATGGCCTGGATGGGGATGCGGCCGTTGGCGATGAGCTGACCGCCGGAACGACGGGCGGCCGACGCGAAGGGCGCGGCCCACACGTTCTCGTAGATGAGGACGCCGGCCGTGCTCCCCGGGTCCATGGCTGCAGCGAGGTGCTCGACGTCCTCCTCGGCCAGCAGCTCGGCGAGCTCGGCCTCGATGGCCTGCAACGGGCCGAGGTCGTCGAGGTCGGACAGTTCCATCGCCTCGACGCTCCCGTCGCCGTCCTTGACCAGGATCAGCATGTCGACCACACGGATCGTCCCGGTCTCGACCAGCTTGACCAGCTCCTCGACCATCTCGCCGGTGAAGTTGGCCTGTCCCTCGGGGAACTCCACGATCACGTAGTCCACTGGACCGAGTTCGTCGAGCGATGTGTCCGTCATGTCTGCTCCATCTTCCTGTTGGGGGCTACTGGCCGCCTTCGGCCATCTTCGTCTGGGCGTCGGCCAGGGCGCCTTTGAGGGCCTGCACGTGGTGCCCCTCGGCCTCTCCGACCACCTTCTGGATTGCGCGGGTCACGGCCGGCTCGACCTGCTCGGCCGCCGAGCGCGGGTAGGCCACGATCAGGCCGGCGCCTCCGATCGGGATCGTGTCCCCTGCCTTCTCGCCGATGCCGGCGCCCAGCTTCTTGTGGAGCGCAGCACCACCGGCGGCGCCGAGGGCGGCGCCGATGGCGGTGGCGGCCAGCAGCGGTGGGGCGAACAGGCCCACCACGAACCCGACCCCGGCGAGCCCGGCGGCGCCCTCCTCGACGGCGTGGTCCGACTCCTCGACGGAGAGCTCGCCCTCGAGGTCCTTGTCGATCACGACGGCGCCCCACAGTCGTGCTCCACAGTTCAGGACCGCCTGGTAGTCCTCGTGGGCGGCGTCGGTCGAGAGGTAGCCGCCGATCAGGACGTCGGTCGTCTCGTCATCGATGTGCATCAGCGTGTTCCTCGGTTCGTCAGCCGGCGAGGCCGTGGGCGGCGTCGCCCTGGTGCGCCACGGCATGGAGGTCGAGCTCGTCCTGAGCCGACAGATGCGGTTTGAGATCGAACACGACCTTCCTCACGGTGCCGGTGAAGGCGAAGGGCTTGTCGGCTTCGTAGCTCGGGTCGACGACCCCGCCGTTGTCGCGACCGATGTCCATGCCGGCGTAGCCCGAGAACCGGACCGGCACCGTGTGATCCATGCGGCCCTTGCCCACCGGTCGGTCGTCGATGTACAGGGTCACCTCGCCACCAGTGGCCGGGGTGGCTCCGTCGGCGGCGAACTCCATCCGCACCGTGACGTCGCCACTCGGCAGGTTCTCCTCGGCGACCTGCCGGAAGATGAAAACGCCCATCATCGAGTAGGTGTGCGTCAGCTTGCCGTCCTTGACGTAGAGGCTGAACCCGCCCAGGTGGTCCGCTTCGGCCACGATCACCCCCTCCGCGCCCCCTTCGGGCACGACGAGCTCCGCGGTGATCGCGTACGAGCGGTTGTAGATCCTCGGGATCATCCCCGACATCACGTTCTGGACGTCGCCGCGGAACTCGAAGGTCGTGTCCTGCGGGATCGGGGGCAGCATCCCGAAGAACGTCGAGAGCGTGGCGAGCAGAGGGAGCACCCGGTAGCGCTCGCGCCTCCTGCCAGAACAGCTCCTTGAGCTCGGCGACCTTCTCCGGATGCTCGGCGGCCAGGTCGTTCGCCTGCGAGAAGTCGTCGGGCAGGTAGTAGAGCTCCACCGGGTCGGCGTCGGGGTCCCAGGTGCCCGGTGCGTACGGCATGATCGCCTCGGGCGTGAGCACCCACGGGATCCGGTCGGTCTTCACCGCGAGCCACCAGCCGTCCTTGTACATCGCCCGGTTGCCGACCGTCTCGAAGTACTGCTGGGTGCGGTGCTCCGGCGCGTCGCCGTCGATCATCGACGTCACGAAGGTGGTTCCGTGCATCGGCTCCTGGTCGATGCCGTCGACGGTGTCGGGGACCGGGATCCCTGCGATGTCGAGGATCGTGGGGGCGATGTCGATGATGTGGGCGAACTGACTGCGCAGCCCTCCCTCGTCGGTGACGCGATCGGGCCAGTGGAGGACCAGCGGGTTGCGGGTGCCACCCAGGTGCGACCCGACCTGCTTGCCCCATTGGAACGGCGTGTTCCCGGCCCACGCCCAGGCTGCGGAGTAGTGCGGGTCCATGATCGGGGCGCCCCACTCGTCGAGCCCGCCGTAGCGCTCGGAGAGCTGGAGCTGCATCTCGTCGGAGAGCGGGATGCCGTTCTGCATCGTCAGCTCGTTGAACGAGCCGGTGATGGTGCCTTCCATGCTGGCGCCGTTGTCACCCCAGATCCACAGGATCAGCGTCTCGCCGAGCTCGCCGAGCTCGTCGATGGCGTCGATGACCCGACCGACGTTGGCGTCGGCGTTCTCCGAGTACCCGGCGTACACCTCCATCTGACGCGCGTAGAACGCCTTGAGGTTGTCGGGGAGCGAGTCCCAGGCCGGGAACGCGTCGTCGCGAGGGGTGAGCTGGGCATCGGCGGGGATCACGCCGAGATCCTTCTGCCGGGCGAAGGTCTCCTCGCGGAGCTTGTCCCAGCCCTGGTCGAACATGCCCTTGTACTTGTCGGCCCACTCGCTGGACACGTGGTGCGGGGCGTGGCTGCACCCCGTCGAGAAGTACATGAAGAAGGGCTTGTGCGCGTCCTGCCCGCGGACCGCGTGCAACCACTCGAGGGCGTGGTCCGCCATCGCATCGGGGAAGTAGTAGGGGTCGTCCTGGTCGTAGTACTCCGCAGGGGTGCCGATGATCTTCTGGTTCTCGGTCAGGCACGGGTCCCACTGACTCGCGCCGCCCCCGAGGAACCCGTAGAAGTAGTCGAAGCCCCAACCGTTCGGCCACCGGTCGAACGGTCCGGCCGGACCCTGCTGCCCGTCGGGCGTGAGGTGCCACTTGCCGAACGCGGCCGTGCTGTACCCGTTGTCGCGCAGGATCCGGGGCAGTGGGGCGCAATCGCGCGGCAGGGTGGCGCAGTAGCCGGGGAACCCGCCGGCGAACTCGCCGACCGAGCCGAACCCGACGTGGTGGCTGTTGCGTCCGGTGAGCAGCGCCGCCCGGGTGGGCGAGCACAGGGCGGTGACGTGGAACCGGTTGTACTTCACCCCGCCCTCGGCCATCCGGGTGTAGTTCGGCGTCTGGATCGGACCTCCGAAGGTGCTGGGGTTGCCGAACCCCGCGTCGTCGATCAGCACGACCAGCACGTTCGGTGCCCCGTCCGGCGCTGTCGGGTGGCCGATCAGGTCCCAATCGGGTTCCGACCCGTCCAGCGTCCGGTTGACGACTCCACCGGCGCTCTGGCGACGGATCGGCAGGCTGCGACGATCGATCTCGCTCACCGTCGGCCGCCCTCGGTCGAGCCCTTGCTGATCACGTCTTCGTCCATGGGTTCAGCCAACCGGAGGCGGCGGCCGGGCGCTATCCGGATTCGGCACGGGCCGACGCGAGCCGATTCCGGATAGTCGGGGGCGAGGATGCCGTGCACCATGCGAGCCATCCCGAACCGAGGAGGCGTTGTGTTCGCTTACGACTACCCGCTGATAAGCCTGTTCCTGCTGATGGCCTGGTGGTTCTTCCTCTTCGCCGTCTTCTTCGCCGTGATCTGGGCGTTCATCGACAACTTCCGTCGGCGCGACCACGGCGGCTGGGCCAAGGCCGGATGGGCGCTCGTCATCCTGATCCTCCCGCTCCTGGGCACGCTCATCTACCTCGTCGCCCGCCCGACCGAGCAGGAGGCCATCGCCTGAACCACCCCGCCACGTCCTGGTGACGGTCAACCAGCCCGGCGCTCGAGACTGCGCCGGGACGTGGCACTGGGGAGCTCGCCGAACAGCGCTCGGTACTGACCGGCGAAGCGGCTCAGGTGCCAGAAGCCCAATCCGGACGCGACACGACTCACGGCATCACGTGCGTCTGGTCCGGCCAGCAATGCCCGACGAACCTCGTAGAGGGCGGCGGCCCGGAGATACGCGGTCGGCGACATCCCGTAGCACTCGTAGAACGCGTGCCTCACGCGACGCTCGGATGCACTCGACGCTCGGCAGAGGTCGAGGAGCGTCACGTTCTGGAAGCGCGAAGCAGCGGCGTACTCCTCGCAGGCCCGAACTATGTGCACGCTGTTGAGACGGGCACTCGAGGTCAGCGTCGCACGACCGCCGTCGGCGGCGAAGCAGTGGACGCCGAATGCCAGCACCGCATCGGCGAACGCGGCGGCCTCCCCGGGGCTCGAGACAGCACGCCCCGACACGCGCACCGACTGCGTCGCCCGACGGAGCAGTCGGTGCAGGGACTCCGCATCCGGGGCAGGAACCGCCCGATACTCACCCGCACCAGGAAGATCGATCTCGACCCCGAGCGCGGTCGCTGACCGCTCCAGGTCCCCGGGGAGCAGCGACATCGAGGCCACCTCCGCCGGGCCCGCGACCGAACCGGCCACCTCTGCCGAAGATCCGAACCCGTGCACGACTGCGGGCGACATCGGCTGACCGTTCATGTGGCCCGAAACGATCCGGCGTGCTGGCGAAGCCATCGCGATTCGACCAGCGAGCGACTCTCCGCGGGACGCGACCGCGAACGAGTAGTCGCTCATGCTCACGACGACCCCGCGCACGTTCATGGTCACCACCTCGGCCCGTATGGGACCGGGCTGCAGGACCATCGGGACCATCGAGGCGGTCGCAACCGGATCGAGGAACTCGTCGAGCGACGTCATCACCCGACGGATCGCAGTATCCACGAGCCTCTCCCTCCCAGCGGGAACGGCTGTCACCTTATGGGAGACGACCCCGGATCCGCCTCGGGGAATGCACGGCGAGCGACTGGGGTGTCTTCGCTGCCCGCCAGGGAGGACGGTACGAGCCCCGCCGACACGAGCGCGTCGAGCGCATCTCCGACATCCCGGTCACTGAGGACGCGAGCGGACACGAGTGCCGCGAGCACCTGCCCGGCCGCGGTCGAAGGTCGTTCGGCCGCCAGCGCGTCGAGCGTCGCCGCAGCCCTCGCTTCGATGATCCGCTCGGAGCGCGCCACGGCGTCCGCCGCAGAGGCGAGACGGGCTCCCACCAGGAACATGGCCTCCCGCTCCAGACTGCCGAACAGGAGGGGGAACCCGCCGGACCGCCGGGCCACGCCCAGCAGGTCGGCCGCCCACGTCGCCTCCACGAGCAGGAGCAGCGCCGACGTCCCCGGCTCGATGAGACGAGCGATCCCCTCCGCCGTGTCGATGTCGATCCCGGTCTCCCAGGACAGGTCGTGCACCAGGGCCAGGGACTCGGGAACGTCTGGGTCCGCGGCGTCGCCGACGAGGAGTTGCCACAACAGGGACCCAGAGCGCTCCTCCTGAGCGTCCCCTCCGGCGGCAAGTACGGGATCGCGCAGGAAGCGCCCCAGCGCATCTCGCGAGACGAAGAGAACGTCGAGGACCCGAAGTGCACCTCGACCTCGGAGGCGGCCGAGCTGTCGGTCGAGCTCTGGTGGGATGCAGGCAACCCCATCGAAACCCACGACGACGAGTTCGACCGACCCCACGACCGCCATCCCAGGTCCGGGCGTCAATCGCGGCGACCGCGACGACCGGCCACGACGCGCATCAACGGAAGCGGCTCCGGCATCGGTCTCTCCTGTCACGGTTGACCCACCGTGGACCCACCGAGGGTCCCTTCGCTATCCGGAATCGGCAAACCCACGGACGAACGTCCGCCGGTCGCCGTCACCGCAAGATCGAGCGGTTCCCGCCGCCGAGTCCGAGCCTCCAGGGTTCAGCTGCCCCCCGATGTTCCGAGTGACCGATCGGGGGTCATGGCTGACCGCGGAGATGCCACCGGGCGCGTTCCCCGGTGACATCTCGTGGCGGTTCTGGTGGTCAGCTGCAGCCGCTGGTGGTGCCGCAGCTGGGGCAGGCGTGGCAGGAGCCGGCCCGCTGCATCTGCACGCCGCACTGCATGCACATGGGCGCATCGCTGTGGGTGATCGGCGCCACCTTGGGAGCGACCTGGGTGGCCACCGGTGAGGCCGGGGACTCGATCCTGGCCATGAGCTCCGAGGCCGACTCGATCGACGGCGGGTCGGACGGCATGTCGCCCTGACGGTTCTCGATCAGCGACTCCTCGACCCCGGGGAGGGTCGGCTCCATGCGCTCGGAGGTGGTGAGGATGCCGAGCTCGGCCCGCTCGTCGTAGGACAGGTACATCACCGCCAGCTTGCGGAAGAGGTAGTCCATCAGGGAGTTGGCGATGCGGATGTCGGGATCGTCGGTCATGCCGGCCGGCTCGAACCGCATGCCGGTGAAGGCCTCGACGAAGCTGCGCAGCGGCACGCCGTACTGCAGGCCGTGGCTGACCGAGATGGCGAAGGCGTCCATGATGCCGGCGAGGGTGGAGCCCTGCTTGGACACCCGGACGAAGATCTCGCCCGGCCGGCCGTCCTCGTATTCGCCGACGGTGACGAAGCCCTTGCAGTCGGCCACCCGGAACTCGAAGGTGCGCGACGTGCGGGTGCGCTCGAGCTTCTGGCGGATCGGCTGGTAGACGACCTTCTCGACGATGCGCTCGACGATCTCACCGGCGGCCAGGGCGGCGGCCGCGTCCTCGGCGGCCTCGACGCTGGCCTTCTTGGCCATGGCCAGCGGCTGGGCCACCTTGCAGTTGTCGCGGTAGATGGCGACGGCCTTGAGGCCCAGCTGCCAGGCGTCGATGTGGAGCTGCTCGACGTCCTCGACGCTGACGTCCTCGGGCATGTTGACCGTCTTGGAGATGGCCCCGGAGATGAACGGCTGCACGGCACCCATCATCTTGACGTGGCCGAGGTAGTGGATGGGGTTGTCGCCCATCGAGCAGGCGAACACCGGCACGTGCTCGGCGGCCAGGTGCGGAGCGCCGAGGATGGACTTGTTGAGGTCGATGTAGGCGACGATCTCGTCGATCTGGACGTCGGTGTAGCCGAGGCGGCGCAGGGCCCGCGGCACGGTCTGGTTGACGATGGTCATGGTGCCGCCACCGACCAGCTTCTTCATCTTGCACGAGGCCGAGGTCGGGCTCGATGCCGGTGGTGTCGCAGTCCATCATGAGGCCGATGGTGCCGGTGGGGGCCAGCACCGAGGCCTGGGAGTTGCGCACGCCGAAGTCGGCGGCGACCTCGCAGGCCTCGTCCCACGCCTGCTGGGCCGCGCCCAGCAGCTCGGCCGGGAGCAGCTCCTCGTCGATCGAGGCGGCCTGCTGGCGATGCATGTCGAGCACGCGGAGCATGTGCTCGGCGTTCTCGGTGTAGCCGGCGAACGGGCCCATGCGGGCGGCGGTGTGGGCCGAGGTGGCGTAGGCGTGGCCGGTCATGAGGGCGGTGATGCCGGCGGCCCACGAGCGGCCCTCGTCGGAGTCGTAGGGCAGGCCGAGCGCCATCAGCATGGCGCCGAGGTTGGCGTAGCCGATGCCGAGCTGGCGGAACTGGCGGGACGTCTCGGCGATGGGCTCGGTCGGGTAGTCGGCGTTGCCGACGAGGATCTCCTGGGCCGTGAACACCACCGACACCGCGGCCTTGAAGCCCTCGACGTCGAAGGTGTCGTCGGGACCGAGGAACTCGAGCAGGTTGAGGCTGGCCAGGTTGCAGGCCGAGTTGTCGAGGTGCATGTACTCCGAGCAGGGGTTCGACCCGTTGATGCGCCCGGTGGTGGCGGCGGTGTGCCACCGGTTGATGGTGGTGTCGAACTGCATGCCCGGATCGGCGCACTCCCAGGTGGCCTGGGAGATCTGGCGCATGAGGTCGCGGGCCCGGACGGTCTTGACGACCTCACCGGAGATGACGGCCCGCAGCTGCCAGTCGGCGTCGTCGACCACGGCCTGCATGAACTCGTCGGTGACGCGGACCGAGTTGTTGGCGTTCTGGTACTGGATGGAGGTGATGTCCTTGCCGTCGAGGCTCATGTCGAAGCCGGCCGCCTCGAGGGCGCGGGCCTTCTTCTCCTCGGTGGCCTTGCACCAGATGAACTCCTCGATGTCGGGGTGGTCGACGTTGAGGATGACCATCTTGGCGGCCCGCCGGGTCTTGCCGCCCGACTTGATGGTGCCGGCCGACGCGTCGGCGCCGCGCATGAAGCTGACCGGGCCCGAGGCGGTGCCGCCGCCCTTGAGCAGCTCGACGCTCGAGCGGATCTTGCTGAGGTTGATGCCCGAGCCCGAGCCGCCCTTGAAGATCGTGCCCTCCTCGACGTACCAGTTGAGGATGGAGTCCATCTGGTCGTCGACCGCGAGGATGAAGCAGGCCGACGCCTGCTGCGGGACGCCCTTGACCCCGATGTTGAACCACACCGGCGAGTTGAAGGCGGCCTTCTGGGTGACGATGAGGTGCTTGAGCTCGTCGCTGAAGGCGGCCGCCTCGAGGTCGTCGACGAAGTAGCCGCCCTTGGTGCCCCAGGTCGGTGATGGTGTCGACCACGCGGTCGATGACCTGGCGCAGGGAGGACTCGCGCTCGGGGGTGCCGAGGGTGCCACGGAAGTACTTCTGGGCGACGATGTTGGTGGCGTTGAGCGACCAGTCGACGGGGAACTCCACGTCGAGCTGCTCGAAGGCGACGGAGCCGTCGCGGTAGTTGCTGATGCGAGCATCGCGACGTTCCCAGGCCACCTCGTCGAAGGGGTGCGTGCCCTCGGCGGTGAAGAACCGTCGGATCCCGATGCCTGCCTGCTCCGGCGCCATAGCCATGTAGCTGTTCCTCTCGATCGGTCGTGCGGGGTGGTCGTGCGTTGCGTAGGTGCTGCGGGTGGGGGGAGGTGCTGGGTGCTTCGGTGCTGCTGCGAGGGGTCGGACCCGACCGTCCCGTCACCCGGAGAGGGCTGTCCAGGCTATCGATCCGCCAGGCCAGACCCGCTCTGTGACCGTCTCTACGTTGCGACGCAGACACAAGATGTTGCGTGTGGTGAGCCCCCCGGCTCCCCTCGGCCACAAGATGTGGGAGGGATTACATCACCGTAATTACGAGGTTGTCAACGGTTGCCGCCGAGGTTCCTCGGATTTTTCCGAGGACCATCGCCGGGGACGCTGCGGCACGAGCGAGCAGGTCGGAGGGAGGTCGCCACCGACCCACGCCCAGGGGCGGGGACCACCGACGAATGCACTCGTTCCTCCAAGGAGTCGTCCTGCCAGCCAAGAACCAGAAACGCCAGCCACCATTCCGATCGCTCGTACCGCAGCCCCGTTGACGTGGTGACCCTACGAAGGTTGCCCTGTGGGACAAAAGAGGGAACATCCTGTGTATTTCGGGTGGACAACCGGCGAACGTTGTGGACGAGGCGGCCCGGGCCGGACCACGCCGATGGCCGTCGGGACGGGTTGGTACGGTCCCCCGATGCGCCAGTTGCTGCCTGACCTGCTCGAGGACGTCGACGTGGACGCGCTCTATGCCGGCGACGCTCGGGAGGGCCCTGTGGATCGCCCGTGGGTGATGTCCAACATGATCTCGAGCATCGACGGCGCGGCGGCGATCGACGGGGCGTCGGGTGCCCTCGGCGGGCCTGGGGACAAAGCCGTGTTCTCGGCCCTCCGCAGCGTGGCCGACGTGGTGCTGGCCGCAGCCGGAACGGTGCGGGCCGAGCACTACCGACCGCCTCAGACCACCGCGGCCCAGCAGGCCGGTCGGGTGGCCCGGGGCCAGCAGCCGTTCCCCCGCATCGCGGTGGTCAGCGGCCGACTCGACCTCGACTACACCGCCCCGCTCTTCGCCCCCGACTCGCCCAGCCGACCGATCGTGATCACCGGCACCCGACCGTCGCCCGAGCAGCTCGGCCGGGCCTCGGAGGTGGCCGAGGTCATCGTGGCCGGCGCCGACCGCGTGGATCTGGGCGAGGCGCTGCGGCGGCTCGGCGCCCTGGGCGCACGGGTGGTGCTGTGCGAGGGCGGCCCCAGCCTGATCGGCCAGCTCGTGGCCGACGACCTGGTCGACGAGAGCTGCCTGACCATCTCGCCCCTGCTGGTGGGCGGGGACGCCGACCCGCATCGCGCACGGCGCGACGGTCGACCGGTCCCGGCCGATGCGCCTGGCCCGGGTGCTGGCCGACGGCGACATGCTGATGCTGCGGTACCTGCGCGCCTGAACCGGCGGGACCGCCGTGGGGAGCCTCAGTGGCGCTTGGGCTCGGTGTCCTTGGTGAGCAGGCGCAGCTCACGCTGGAAGTCGGCGGCGTCGTCGAAGTCCTTGTAGACGCTGGCGAAGCGGACGTAGGCCACCTCGTCGACCTCGCGCAGCCGGTCGAGGACCGCCAGGCCCACCTGCTCGCTGGTGACCTCGGAGCCGCCCGAGCGCAGGTCGTCCTCGATCTCGCGGGCCAGTTCGGCGGCCCGACCATCGTCGATGGGGCGCCCCTTGGCCGCGGCCCGGACGCCGGCCTCGACCTTGGCCCGCTCGAACGGGACCCGGTCGCCCGAGCGCTTGACCACCACCAGCGCGACCTCCTCGCAGCGCTCGAACGTGGTGAAGCGGTGACCGCAGGCCAGGCACTCACGGCGACGACGGATGGCGGTGCCGTCGTCGTTGGCACGCGAGTCGACGACCTTGTCGTCGTCCTCGGTGCAGTAGGGGCATCGCACAGCGAGGACGCTATCGCCCGGCGACGCATCAGGCCGAACGACGGCGGGCGGGCCGGGGCCGCCGGTGCGCTCGACCGGCGCAGCCACCCCGACGTGGGCACGGCGCACCACGTGCCCCGCGGGGTGACGGGACGTGTCGTCGGGATCAATCGACGAGACCATCGACCGGCAGCGCCTGGCCGGCCACGAGCGGGCCTGAGCCGGCTCGGTCGGCGAGCGCATCGACGAGGGGGCGGACGTCGCCGGACGGACGCAGCCGGCGGGCGATCGACCAGAGGGTGTCACCCGGCTGCACCACGTAGACCGCCGGCGCGGCCGCCGGCGCGGCTGGCGCCACCGGGGCCGCCGATGCGCTGGCATCGGCCGAGGCCCCGGCAGCGGCAGCGCCGGCGCGATGGGGGGACAGCAACGCGCCGAGCCCGGTGAGGGCGAGGTAGCCGATGACCACGACGGTGACGGCGGCGACCAGCACGCCGAGCCGGCGGCGCTGGTAGACGGCCGGGTGCAGGCGACCGGCCGGTCGCTGGGTGCGGGCGTGGTCGCGGACGCCACGACGGCCACCCGGGATGACCTGCAGGGACGGCCGGCCCCCGGAGGGCGACGGCTCGGGGGCATGGACCGTGCGGCGATGGGGAACAGCGATGACAGCAGCCATGGGACACAGTCTCCTCAGGGGGTGTGACAAGAACTCGGGGCCGGCGGTGGAGGGAAAGATCCACCACTCGGGAGGCCGGACGTGCTAGAACGCTCGTTCGTGGAACGGTCGTTCGCCGAAGGGGTAGCCAGCAAACCACGAACGGACGTTCGTCGTCAACCCCTCGTTCGAACGGATGTTTGCAATCCCCCGACCCGCTCGCTATGCTCCGAACGTTCGTTCGCAGCACTGGTCTCGGCGACCGGCGCGTCGCCCTCCACCCACCTCACCGTCGTCTCCACCACAAGGAGCCCATCATGGCCATCAGCAAGCCACTGACCGCCCGCCAGCAGCAGATCCTCACCTTCATCGAGACCATCACCAACCAGCGCGGCTACCCGCCGTCGGTGCGCGAGATCGGTGACGAGGTGGGGCTCAGCTCCCCCTCCACCGTCCACTCCCACCTCAACACCCTGCAGCGGCTCGGCTACCTGCGCCGCGACCCCACCAAGCCCCGCGCCATCGAGGTCCGCTACGACCCCACCTCGGGCGCGTCCGACCTCGACCGTCGGCCGGTCGTGCACGTGCCGCTCGTGGGCGATGTCGCGGCTGGCACCGACGTGCTGGCCCAGGAGAACGTCGAGGAGGTCCTGCCCCTGCCGTCGGACTTCACCGGTGAGGGCGAGCTGTTCATGCTGCGGGTCCGGGGCGACTCGATGATCAACGCCGGCATCCTCGACGGCGACTTCGTCGTGGCCCGCTCCCAGAACAACGCCAACACCGGCGACATCGTCGTGGCCGGCATCCCGGGCGAGGAGGCCACGGTCAAGACCTTCTCCACCACCGAGGACCGCATCGTGCTGATCCCGGCCAACGACCGGCTCGAGCCCATGGTCTTCCGCCCGTCGGAGGTGTCCGTGTTCGGCCGGGTCGTCACGGTGATGCGCAAGCTCTGACCTGCCAGCCGAGCACGTCGGAACATCCACGAGGGGCCGCTGCCATCAGGCGGCGGCCCCTCGCTTGGTCCTGCGGCTGATCGGCCCGGGACGCACCCGGGCCGACACGGCTCGCTACAGCTTGGCGATGGCCTCGGCGTAGCGGCTCTTCTCGCGGGCCGTGGCCAGGTCCGGCGTCTCGAACGCGTCCACGACGGTGCCGTCGGTGCCGATCAGGAACGTGCCCCGCATGGCGCAACCGAGGCTCTCGTTGAACACGCCGTAGGCCTTGGCCACCTCACCGTGGGGCCAGAAGTCCGACAGCACCGGGAACTGGTACCCCTGCTGCGTGGCCCACTGCTGCTGGGCGAACCGGCTGTCGCACGAGCAGGCCAGCACCTGCACGCCGGCCGCCTCGAACTCGGAGTAGTCGTCGCGGATGGCGCACAGCTCGCCCTCGCAGCGCCCGGAGAACGTGAACGGGTAGAAGACCAGTGCCACGGCCTGCTTGCCGGCGAAGTCCGACAGGCTGACGGTGTTGCCGTCCTGGTCCTTCAGGGAGAACTCCGGGGCGGCTTGCCCGATCTCGATGGCCATCTGTGCTCCTTGGGTGACGGGGTTGGTGACAGGCGGCGAGTCTACGAAGCCCGCGGCCCGTCGAGACCACCCCGCACGAGATCGTCGAGCGCGGCGAACGCCGACTCGATCTCGGCCCGACCGACCCACTCACCCGCAGTGTGGGCGATCGATGCGTCGCCGGGGCCGAAGTTGGCCGCCGGGACGCCCAGGGCTGCGAAGCGAGCCACGTCGGTCCACCCGAGCTTGGCCACCACGTCGAGGTGGTTGCGCTCGATCAGCGTGGCGATGAGCGGGTGATCGACCGCGGGCGCGGCTCCCGCGGCGACGTCGACGACCTCGAACGTGTCGCCGCCGTCGAGGTCGAGCCACGGCTCGACGACGTCGTGCACGTGGGCGATCGCCTCGTCGGGGGTGCGGTCGGGGGCGAAGCGGTGGTTGATCAGCAGCTCGACCCGATCGGGCACGACGTTGCCGGCGACCCCGCCCTCGACCCGCACCACCTGCAGGCCCTCGTGGTAGCGACAGCCCAGCAGCTCCGGTTGGCGGGGCTGGTAGGCGTCGAGGGCGGCCAGCAGCGGCGCGGCGCGGTGCACCGCGTTGCGGCCCATCCACGCCCGGGCGGTGTGGGCCCGCTCCCCCGCCAGGGTCACGCGGATGCGCATGGTGCCCTGGCACCCGGCCTCGATGATCGACGACGTGGGCTCGCCCAGGAGGGCGGCGTCGCCCGACAGCAGGTCGGGGCGCTGCTGCTGCAGCTCGAGCAGGCCGCTCTGGTCGGCCGCGACCTCCTCGCGCGCGTAGAAGACGTAGGTCAGGTCGATGGCGGGCTCGGCCACGGTGCGGGCCAGCTCGACCATCACGGCCAGCCCGCCCTTCATGTCGGTGGCACCGAGCCCACTCAGCCGGTCGCCGTCGATGCGGGCCCCCTCGTTGCCGTTGGCCGGCACCGTGTCGGTGTGGCCGGCCAGCACCAGGCGCATCGGTCGGCCGAGATCGGTGCGGGCCACCAGGTTGTCGCCGACGCGAGTGAGCTCGAGCCAGGAGACCTCGGCCAGGTCGCGCTCGATCCGGGCCACCAGGGCCTGCTCGTCCCCGCTCACCGACGGGATGTCGACGAGCTCGGCCGCGAGAGCGAGGAGGTCGGTCATGTGGGGTGGTCGGTCACGTCAGGCCAGGCCAGGTCGCGTCGAGTCGGGTCGGGTCGAGTCGGGTCGGGTCAGGTGGCCGCGCCGTGGTCGCGCAGCACGTCGTTCAGCTTCGATTTGTCGTGGCGCTCGCCCTCGGTGATGCGCTTGATGACCAGCACGCACGGCAGGCCGAACTCGCCGCCCGGGAACGTGCGGGGGCGGGTGGCCGAGACGGCCACGCACCACGAGGGGACGACGCCCCGCGAGAGCTCATCGCCGGTCTCGGCGTCGATGACGGGGATCGACCGGGTGAGGATGCAGCCGGCGCCGAGCACCACGCCGTCGCCGACCCGGGCGCCGTCGGCGACGATGCAGCGGCTGCCGATGAGGCAGTCGTCGCCGACCATGACCGGGGAGGCGTTGGGCGGTTCGAGCACACCACCGATGCCCACACCCCCGGACAGGTGCACGTTGGCGCCGATCTGGGCGCACGATCCAACGGTGGCCCACGTGTCGACCATGGTGTTGGCGCCGACGCGGGCGCCGATGTTGACGTAGCTCGGCATCATCACCGCGCCCCGGTCGAGGAACGAGCCGAAGCGGGCCGACGCTCCGGGCACCACCCGCACGCCGGCTGCCGCGAAGTCGTGCTTGAGCGGGATCTTGTCGGCGTACTCGAACGGACCGAGCTCGATGGTGGCCATCTCGCTCTGACGGAAGTAGAGCAGGATGGCCAGCTTGAGCCACTCGTGGACGACCACGCTGCCGTCGGGCCGGGTCTCGGCCACACGGGCCTCGCCCCGGTCGAGCAGGGTGATCGCCTCGAGCACGCTGCGGTTGGCATCGACGTCGTCGACGGCGAGGTCGGCGCGGTGCTCCCACAGGTGCTCGATCTGGGACTGGAGGTCGGCCATGGACGGGCAGGCTACTGCGGGGGCCACCCCGTCGAGACCGGGTTGCCGAACGGATCCCACGTGCCGACCGGTGCCTCGACCTGATCGAGCGGTGCGTCGTCCTCGTCCCCGGGCGGGCGGGGCCCGCGCCGCCTCCAGGCCAGCACCAGCACCGACACCCCGGCCACGATCGGCAGCACCACGATCAGCGTGACCCCGCCCCACGAGGCCAGCCACGTGGCGCTCCACTCCCGGCCGAGGGCGATCGTGCCCTGGGTGACGATGCGCTGCGTGTTGGTGTTGACCTCCGATGACGGCGTCGGGGTGATCGACACCACGAAGGTGCCGGCATCGTGCGACGTGATCAGCGCCACCGCCCGGCCCTCGTGTCCCCACAGGTCATAGGCGCCGGGCGCGCCCTCGTGGCCCGGTGCGCTGATGATGGTGACGTCGACCTTCTGACCGCTGAGCGACGCCACACCGATGTCGAGGGCCGGTGGCAGCAGGGTGCGGCTCTCACCGGGGAACTCGAAGTAGACGACGTAGGTGCCCGGGCGATGGATCGTGAAGGTGCGGTCGCGGTCGGACAGCGGGTAGCGGGTGAACCCCAGCGGTGAGAGGAAGATGCCCCACGCGGCCAGGCCGATGATGCCGCAGGCGATCAGCGCGATGCCGATGAGGGCGATCGAGCGGGGCGAGATGCCCTCGGTGCTCCTGGAACCTCCCGCGGCCGGGTGGCTGAGGTCGGGGACGAGAGGTGCGGAGATCACGGGCGATCGGGGTCGGGAGGATCGGGCGCACCCGGCGCCTCGACCGCGTCGTGGCCCGGTGCGCCGGGAGCAGCGCCCCAGCCGGGCGGCACGACGGGTGGGGTCTGCGGAGCCTGCGCCGGCGGGCTCACCGGCGGCGGATACGTCGGCGGTTGGTACGTCGGCGGTTGAGCGGTCGGCGGCGGGTAGGGCGACCCGCCGGCGGGCGGCGGCATCGGCGCACCGGTGGGCGGCCCGACCGGCACACCCCAGGCCGGCGGCTGGGCGGGCGGACCGGGTCGACCCGGTGGTCCCGGCTGAACCGGCGCGCCCCAGGGCGTCGGCGGTGCCCCCCACTGTCCGTACGGGCCGGGATGCGCGCCCGGATAGGCGTAGGCATGGACGGGAGCGGGGTTGATCCGTCGCTTGGCCCGTCCCCGGCGCACCGCGGTGACGACGATCAACACGATCCCGGCGAGCACGGCCAGCCCACCGAGTCCGGCCGCCGCGAACAGGGGCACGAGGGCCGAGGGCTGCAGGCCCCGGCCGACGGCGAGCCGCACCGACGCGGTCGAGCGCGTGGGCGGCAGGGTCGCCTCGATGGTGTAGTTGCCGGCCGTCGGCGCGGTGAACTCGGCGATGGAGCGGCCCTCGTGACCGTTCCAGGAGTAGGTCTCCTCGCTGTAGGCCGAGCTCACCTGGACCGGGCGGCCGGTGCTGTCGGTGACCGTGAGGTCGCCCACGCGGAACACGCCGTTGATGTCGGTGGTGGCCCCCGGGTACTCGGCGAACACCTTGTAGCGCTGGGCCTCGAGCGGTGTCGTGATCTGCCCCGGCACCGTGAAGCGCGGGTAGGAGTCGACGGCCGAGAACAGGCTGCTGATGCCCGAGACGAACCAGATCACGGCCACCACGGCACCGACGACGATGATCCCCCCACCGATCCAGTAGCCGGCCGCCGACGCGGCCCTGGCGCTCGTCGGCGGACCGGCGGTCGCCGGGCCCGTGCCGCCTGCGGGCGGGGCAGCGCCGAACGGGCCGCTCATCGTCGGCTCAGGGGGAAGGGCCATGACTCATTGTGACGCAGCGTGGTGGCGCGTGCCGCGGCGCGGCCCGATCAGGCGAGGCCGAGCCTCCGGGCAACCAGGTCGAGCTGCGCCTGCGGCCGCACGAGGGCCAGGCGGACGTGCCCGGAGCCGGCTTCGCCGTAGAACTCCCCCGGGCTGGCCAGCACCCCGGCCTCGGTGGCGAGTCGGCGGGCGAACCCCCACGCGTCGCCGTCGGGGGCCGGCACCCAGAGGTAGAACCCGCCGTCGGGAAGGGGCGCGTCGACCCCCCACGCACCGAGCAGCGAGCTCAGCCGCTCGAGCCTCGAGCGGTACTCGGCCCGCTGGCGGTCGACGTGGGCGTCGTCGAGCCAGGCGGCCACCGCCGCGGCCTGCACCGGGCCCGGGACCATGAACCCGGCGTGCTTGCGCACCTCCGAGAGGTACCCCACCAGGTCGGCATCGCCGGCGTAGAAGCCGGCCCGGGCGCCGGCCAGGTTCGACCGCTTCGACAGGGAGTGCACCGCCACGACCCCGTCGCGGCCGTGCTCGAGGATCGTCCGGGGCGGGCCGGCCCAGGTGAACTCGATGTAGCACTCGTCGCTGAACACGGGCACGTCGTGGGCCCGACCCCATGCGGCGGCGGCACCCAGGTCATCGAGACCGCCGGCGGGGTTGCCCGGAGAGTTCACCCACAGGCACAGGGCCCGCTCGGCATCGGCCGGATCGATGTCGCCGAGGTCGAGGCGGAACTCGGCGTCGACCGCCACCGGGACGGCACGGCACCCGGCGAGGATCGCGCCCATGGCGTAGCTCGGGTAGCTGACGGCCGGGTAGAGCACGGTGTCGCGGCTCGGCCGGCGCAGGTGCAGCCACTGGGGCAGGCCGGCGACGAGCTCCTTGGTGCCGATGCACGCGGCCAGCGCCGTCGAGTCGATCTCGACGCCGACGCGTCGGGCCAGCCAGCCGGCCGCCGCCTCCCGATAGGCCGCGGTGCCGATCGACGGCGGGTAGCCCCGCTCGGATCCCGACGAGCACAGCGCGGCGATGACCGCGTCCGTCGGCGGGTCGGTCGGGGTGCCGACCGAGAGGTCGACGCAGCCGCCGTCGTGCCTCTCGGCGACGGCGCGCAGCTCCTCGAGCCGGTCGTAGGGGTACGGGGGCGGCTGGAAGCCCTCGGGATCGGCCGGCGCGGTGGGCATCGGCTCAGTCCAGTACGGCGGCCGGCGGCACGGCCGCCGCCGGGACGACGAACGCCCGCAGGCGGGTGGCCGCGGCGTCGTCGAGCCGCACCCGCAGGCGCATGCCGTCGGCGCCGGACTCCTCGACCAGCACCTCACCCTCGCGATGGGCCGAGGCGAGGATGTCGCCGCGATCGAACGGGACGAACAGCTCGACCACGTTGGTGAGGGCCCGCAGCCGATCGCCGACGGCGCGCAGCAGGCCGTCGACGCCCTCACCGGTGCGGGCCGAGACCGCGACCGAGCCGGTGTGGCGGGCCACCAGGGCCACCGCCCGGTCGGGAGCCAGGTCGGCCTTGTTGAAGACGAGCAGCTCGGCGACCTGGCCGGCCCCGATCTCGTTGAGCACCTGGCGGACGGCATCGATGTGGGCCGACGGCTCGGGTCCCGATGCGTCGACGACGTGCACGAGCAGGTCGGCGTCGGTCACCACGTCGAGCGTCGAGCGGAAGGCCTCGACGAGCTGGTGGGGCAGCTTGCGGACGAACCCGACCGTGTCGGTGACGAGCACCGGCTCGCCCCCGGGCAGGTCGAGGCGGCGGGTCGTGGCGTCGAGCGTGGCGAACAGCCGGTCCTCGACGAGCACCCCGGCCTGGGTCAGCCGGTTGAGCAGGCTGGACTTGCCGGCATTGGTGTAGCCGACGATGGCGACGGTGTTGAGCCTCGAACGGCGTCGCGCCTTGCGCTGGGTGTCGCGGTGCCGGCTGATGTCGCGCAGCTCGGACTCGAGCTTGTGGATGCGCCGGACGAGCCGGCGGCGGTCGACCTCGAGCTGGGTCTCGCCGGGACCCCGGGTGCCGATGCCGGCGCCCTGCTGGCTGAAGCTGCCGCCCGCCCGCCGCAGGCGCGGCAGCCGGTAGCGCAGCTGGGCCAGCTCGACCTGGGCCTTGCCCTCCTGGCTGTGGGCGTTCTGGGCGAAGATGTCGAGGATCACCGCGGTGCGGTCGAGGGCGGTGCGCCCGAGCAGCTGCTCGAGGTTGAACTGCTGACCGGGGCTGAGCTCGTTGTCGAACACCACGGTGTCGGCGTCGAGGTCGACGGAGAGGTCGCGCAGCTCCTGGGCCTTGCCCGTGCCGATGAACGTCTTCGGCTCGATGGTGGCCCGCCGCTGCACCACCCGGGCGACCGTGTCCGCACCGGCGGTGTCGACGAGCTGGGCCAACTCGTCGAGGGAGCTCTCGGTGGCATCCTCGTCGTAGGGCGGCGAGCTCACCGCGACCAGCACGATGCGCTCACGGAACGTCCGCTCGATGAGGCCGCCCGACGCCCCGCCGAAGTCCTCGAAGCCCCCGCGGTGGCCGGGTCCGGCCACCTCCACGACGTCGTCGTCCTCGTTCAAGTCGTCGATGTCGTCGAAGTCGTCGAGTCGTCGCCGGCGCGCTGGTCGTCGGGGTCACGCATCGGGGATCTCGATGGTGGCGACGTGGGTGGCCGGGCCGATCAGCGTGACCGACGGCCCGAGCTCGACCTCGGCGGAGCCGCCGGGCATGTCGACCCGGACCCGCTCGCCGACGAGGCCCCACTGGTGGGCCACGTGGGCGGCCGCGCAGGCTCCGGTGCCGCAGGCCTGGGTGATGCCGGCGCCCCGCTCCCACACGCGCAGGACCAGGGTGTCGGGGCCGGCAGGGGCGATGAACTCGACGTTGATGCCATCGGCGAACTGCTTCTCGAGCCACGGGCCTTCGCTGGCCAGGTCGATGTGGGCGGGATCGGGCACCACGACAACCAGGTGCGGGTTGCCCATGTCGACCGTCGCCGCCCGCGTGCCCGGGCGGTCGGCGCCGGCGAGGAACGCGTCGACCTCGGACGGGATGGCCGGACCCGCACCCGCGGGGCCCATATCGACGCTGATCGTGCTCGAGCGGTGGTCGTCGCTCTCCTCGACCTGCAGGCGACGCACGCCGGCGTCGGTGGCCACGTGCAGCACCGCCTCGTGGACGTCGCGGGCCGTGGCCAGCGCCTGGCCGAGGCAGCGGATGCCGTTGCCGCTCATCTCGGCCCGGCTGCCGTCGGCGTTGAACAGGTGCATGACCACGTCGACGCCAGCGGGGGAACCACCGTTCGCGTCCGGCGGGGGGAGCTGGCCGTGGATCAGGCCGTCGGCCCCGACGCCGGTGCGCCGATCGCAGAGGCGAACGGCCAGATCGCCGTCGATGACGAGACCACGGCCGTTGACCTCGTCGAGCACGACGAGGAAGTCGTTGGCCAGGCCGTGGTGTTTGGTCAGTTGCACCTGATCAGTCTCCCAGCCGCGCGTCGATGGCGGCCAAGGCATTGTGCCCCGCCGGCACCGCGATGAGGCGTGGGTCCCGCCGGAACCACCGCTGCTGGCGCCGGGCGAAGCGCCTCGTCCGGGTGATCGCCAGGTCGACGGCCTCTCCCAGATCGAGCTCGCCGTCGAGGTGGGCCAGCAGCTCCCGGTAGCCCAGCGCCTGGCCGGCCGTGCGGGACAGACCCGGGGATCGGCCCCGCAGCCCTCTGACCTCGTCGACGAACCCGTCCTCGAGCTGGCGGGCGAACCGGCGCTCGATGCGCCCGTCGAGCTCGGCCCGGTCGACCTCGAGGCCGACGATCGGGAAGGCGAGCGGTGGGTAGGTCTCGAGCCCGGGACCGAACGACGAGAACGGCCGGCCGCTGCCGAGGGTGACCTCGAGCGCCCGCACGACCCGACGGCGGTTGGTCGGCTCCATGCGGGCGGCCGCGACCGGATCGAGCTCGTGGAGGCGCCGGTGCAGCGCGACGGTGTCGGGCTCGGCATCGAGCTCGGCGCGAACGTCGGCGAAGCGCCCGGGCAGGGTGAGACCGTCGGTGGCCACCCGGAGGTAGAGCCCGGTGCCACCGACGAGCACGGCTCGGTGGCCGCGGCCCTCGATGGCGGCCAGGGCGTCGGCCATGTCCTCCTGGAACCGGGCGACGTCGTAGTCCTCGGACGGATCGACCAGGTCGATCAAGTGGTGCGGGACGTCGGCCTGCTCGGCACGGGTGGGCTTGGCGGTGCCGATGTCCATGCCCCGGTAGACCTGCATCGAGTCCACCGACACCAGCTCGAGGCGGCGGTCACGGCGCGCCAGCTCGAGCGCCACCGCCGACTTGCCCGAAGCCGTCGGCCCCACCAGCGACAGCGCGATCACGCCCACGCCGACCCGCCCCCTTCCCGAACGGCGCGCGCCGGCCCACCCCCGAGGTGGGTCGGCGCGCTGATCTCGGCGTCATGGCGGGCCGGGTGGAGCGTCATCGCAGGAGCTGGTCGATCATCACGTGCCAGTCGAGACGGAGGACGTCGGCGTGCTCGATGCCGTAGGCGTCGAGGAACGGGCCGAGCGCCTCGGGCCCGACCAGGTCGACCAGGTGGACGGCCATGGTGGCCAGGTCCCGATAGGGATCACCCAGGCCGGCATGCTCGACCGCATCCCAGCCGACGATCCGGCCGCCGTCGACGCGGATCACGTCGAGCCCGGCAGCGCCGTGGATCACCGTCGGCGGGTCGGGATCGGGAGGACGGCTGGTGGCCACGATCCGGAGCAGGTCGGCGGCCGTCGAGCGTCGGTAGGCCCGGTCGAAGCGGTCGACGTCGACCGCGCCGGCCGCCACCGCGGCCTCGGCCCGGTCGAGCAGGCCGGCGTTGCCGGCGTCGAACGGACACCGGTCGGTCGGGGTGGCGTGCAGGGTTCGCAGGCCCGCACCCAGCAGGTCGAGCAGCTCGACCACGTCGAAACCGGTGGCGGCCAGCTCGGCCGCGGTCGAACCGGGGGGCCGCTCCCCCGCCGGCGACTCGGCCCCGACGGGAGCGCCATGGGCCACCAGCCACGCCCGTCGGTCGGGGTGGTGAGCGCTCAGACCGCCACCACCGGGATGCGGGTGCGGTGCCGCGGGCGAGCCGTGATCTCGAGGAGCTCGCCCCGCAGGAAGTGGGGCCCGGCGCTGGTGATGCGGGCGTCGGCGAACGTGCCGGGCCGGGTGGCCGGGTCGGCCCCGGCCAGGTGCACGAGCTTGTTCTGGCCGGTGCGGCCGCTCAGCACCGACGGGTCCTTGCGGCTGGGGCCCTCGACGAGGATCTCCTCGACCCGACCGACGCGCGCCTCGTGCTTGGCCAGCCCGGACCGGTCGATGACCACCCGAAGCCGCTCGAAGCGGTCGGCGATGACGTCCCGCGGCACGAACTCCGAGGTGCGCTCGGCCGCCTCGGTGCCCGGCCGCGGCGAGTAGATGAAGGTGTAGGCGCTGTCGTACTCCGCCTCGGCCACCACCTCGAGGGTGCGCTCGAAGTCGTCGTCGGTCTCGCCGGGGAAGCCGACGATGAGGTCGGTGGTCACGGCCAGGTCGGGCATGGCTCGCCGGGCCTCGGCCAGGCGCTCGAGGTAGCGCTCGGCGGTGTAGCCGCGGTGCATGGCGGCGAGGGTGCGGTCGCTGCCCGACTGCAGCGGGAGGTGCAGGTGCCGGCACACCGCCGGGTTGGCCGCCATGGCCTCGATGGTCTCCGTGCGCAGGTCCTTGGGATGCGGGCTGGTGTAGCGGACCCGACGGATGCCCTCGACCTCGGCCACCGCGGCCAGCAGATCGGCGAACAGCGGGCGGGCGCGCCGGCGGTCGTCGTCGGCCCACCGGTCGCCGGCCAGGTGCCGATCGAGCGGGTCGGCCGGCTCGGCCCGGCGGCGGCTCGTGATGTCACGACCGTACGAGTTGACGTTCTGGCCCAGCAGGGTGATCTCGACGACGCCGTCGGCCGCCAGCCGCTCGACCTCGCCGACCAGCTCGCCGAACGGCCGGCTGATCTCCTTGCCCCGGACCGAGGGCACGATGCAGAAGGCGCAGCTGTTGTCACAGCCGATCTGGATGGTGACCCACGACGCGTGCGCCACCTCGCGGCGGGCCGGCAAGGCCGAGGGGAACGCCTCGGACTCGGCCAGCACCGTCTGCTCCCAGATCTCGGTGACCGGGCCCTGCTCGCGGGACTGGTGCAGCAGGTCGACGGCCCGGTGCACGTTGTGGGTGCCGAAGACGACGTCGACGTGACCGGCCCGCTCGCGGATGGCGTCGCGGTCCTTCTGGGCCAGGCAGCCACCGACCACGATCTCGAGGTCGGGGCGCGACGCCTTCACCGACTTGAGGTGACCGAGGGTGCCGTAGAGCTTGTTGTCGGCGTTCTCGCGGATGCAGCAGGTGTTGAGCACCACCACGTCGGCCTCGTCGAGCGACGAGGTCGGCTCCATGCCGTCGGCGTCGAACAACCCGGCGATGCGCTCGGAGTCGTGTTCGTTCATCTGGCAGCCGAAGGTGCGGATCAGGTACTTCTTGGTCACGGCGGTCAGGTTAGGTGACGGGCATGGCGGCGCCGACTCGGCCGGCCGGCGGCGCGGCCGGCTACCCGCCGGGATCGACCTCGGGATCGGCTCCGGGAGCGGTCCCCGGAACCGGTGGCGGACGGGGCAGCTCGGCGGTGGCCACGGCGTCGAGCTTGGGCCGGATCATGATCAGGTAGATGGTCGGCACGATCCAGCCGGCCGCGCAGGCGAGCAGCGTGAGGACGATCAGCAGGATCCAGAACAGCTTGTTCTGCCCCGACTGCTGCCACTGCTCATCAGGGCGGCGAACGATGTCGACGAAGGCCCAGACGGGCAACACGATGCCGGCCAGCACCATGGCACCGACGACCGTGACGAGGATGACCTGGCCGACCATCGCCGCACGCTACTGCGGGGCCTGGCCGGTCGGAGCGGCCGCCTGGAACCGCCGGCGGGTGGTCAGTACTGCGGTGGTCCGCCCGGGAAGCCGACGCGCTGGTCGAGATGGGCCTGAGCCCGCACTCCCGGGTTGACCAGGAACAGGTACCAGAGGCACAGCACCAGCCCGATGACCGGGACGAAGAGGCCGAGGAAGAGCAGGAACACCCACATGGCCTTGCTGCTGCCCGCGTTCTGGTACGCCCAGCTCGGTTGCTTGAGCACCGACACGATCGCCCAGATGAAGATGACGACGGTGGCCAACTCGACGATGGCGATCCCGACTGCGACGTTGCCCATGCGACCTCCCGCTGGTGCGTGACCAGACCTTAGGCCGTGGGGTCACCCTCCGTGGCCTGGCGAGGGCTGAGTGCGCCGCGGCGCTGTCGCTGCCCGCCGGCGGAAACGGGCAGCAACAGCCTGAGCCGCAGGGAAGGTCCGCCCCGCACGCGCCGGCTGGTGGGGGCCGGCGCGTGCGGGGGACCTGGGGGCCCGACGTCAGTCGAGCGTGATGGGGAGATCGTCGGCGTCGGACATGACGTCGTCGGCCTCGAGCTCGCCATCGGCGGGCGCCCCATCGGAGTCTTGGCCGATGCCGACCTCGGTGAGGATGCGGTCGGAGATCTCGACCATGATCTCGGGGTTGTCGATGAGGAACTGCTTGGCGTTCTCACGACCCTGGCCGAGCTGCTCGCCCTCGTAGGTGTACCAGGCACCGGACTTCTTGACGAAGCCCATGTCGACGCCGATGTCGAGCAGCGAGCCCTCACGGCTGATGCCCTTGCCGTACATGATGTCGAACTCGGCCTGGCGGAACGGCGGGGCCACCTTGTTCTTCACGACCTTGACCCGGGTGCGGTTGCCCACGACCTCGACACCGTCCTTGATGGACTCGATGCGGCGGATGTCGAGCCGGACCGACGAGTAGAACTTCAGCGCCCGACCGCCCGGGGTGGTCTCGGGCGAGCCGAACATCACGCCGATCTTCTCTCGGAGCTGGTTGATGAACAGGCAGATGGTGTCGGTCTTGTTGAGGTTGGCGGTGAGCTTGCGCAGCGCCTGGGACATGAGCCGGGCCTGCAGGCCGACGTGGGTGTCGCCCATCTCGCCCTCGATCTCGGCCCGGGGCGTGAGCGCGGCCACCGAGTCGATCACCACCACGTCGAGCGCACCCGAGCGGACCAACATGTCGCAGATCTCGAGCGCCTGCTCCCCGGTGTCGGGCTGGCTGATCAGCAGCTCGTCGACGTCGACCCCGATGGCCGCGGCGTAGACCGGGTCCATGGCGTGCTCGGCGTCGATGTAGGCGCAGATGCCGCCGTTGCGCTGGGCCTCGGCCACCACGTGCATGGCCAGCGTGGACTTGCCCGAGGACTCGGGGCCGTAGACCTCGACGACCCGGCCTCGGGGCAGACCCCCGACGCCGAGGGCCAGATCGAGCGCCAGGGCCCCGGTGGGGATGGTCTCGATCTTCATGGAGGCCTTGTCGCCCATCTTCATGACCGAGCCCTTGCCGTACTGCTTCTCGATCTGCCCGAGGGCCATCTCGAGTGCCTTGTCTCGCTCCACCGGTGTCTCCTTGAGGTGAGGTGCTTCGTGCTTCGGATGCCTGCGCTTGGTGGCTGCGAGCGGCGCCGCAGCGATGGTTCCCACCATACGAAGGGGGTGTGACAGTGACCTGCGGGGAACGACAGCAGTGTAGTTGCGAACGCTCGTTCGGGCCAGCATCTCCGTGGGATTTTCTGCCGGGCGCCGTCGTGGGGGCGACGGTGCGTAACGGCTGCCTCCCACGCCAGACTGTTCCGACCGTCGCAGTTCCTCCCCCATCACCACGAGCCATCACCACGAGGAGCAACCTCCCATGGCCGATCACACCGTCCCCTCCGACACCGAGCTGCGCGAGCGGCTCACGCCCGAGCAGTACGAGGTCACCCAGCACAAGGGCACCGAGCGGGCCTTCACCGGCGAGTACTGGGACTGCCACGACGACGGCGTCTACCGCTGCGTCGTGTGCGACGCCCCCCTGTTCTCGTCGCAGACCAAGTACGAGTCCGGCAGCGGCTGGCCCAGCTTCTGGGCCCCGCTCGCCGACGATCAGGTCGCCACCGAGTCCGACGTCAGCCACGGCATGGTCCGCACCGAGGCCCTGTGCGCCACCTGCGGCGCTCACCTCGGCCACGTCTTCCCCGACGGTCCCCGACCCACCGGTGACCGCTACTGCATGAACTCGGCGTCGCTCCGCCTCGACCGCGACGCCGACCCCGACGAGGTCACCCCGACCGACTCGTAGCCGACCTCCCCGCCAGCCCCACCGCTTCCGGCGTAGATCCCGATCGCCTTCCGACCTGGATCTACGCCGGTTCGCGTCGGGCCACGAGCAGCAGGTGCGGGCTCACGCCGAGCACCGCCGGCTCCTGTTCGACCAGCCGGGCGGCCTCGAGGTGCCGCGCCGTCGGCCAGCTCGTCGTCGGCCAGCTCGTCGTCGGCCAGCTCGTCGTCGGCCAGCTGGCCGTCGGCCGGCTCGCCGCCACGGGCCGATCCCGGTTCCGACCGCAGCAGCCAGGCCGAGACGCCCTCGATGCCGAACAGGCCGACAGGGGCGAGCCCTACCTCGGCGGCCTCGGCGGGGAGCTCGTCGGGACGGTGGAAGTAGGCCGTGGTGAACCAGTCGGGATGCCCTGCGGCGTTGCGGTGCCGGCCCGACCCCAGATCGTCGTCGACGACCTGACGGAACCCCGGATCGGCCAGCAGGCCGCGGCTCAGACCGTCGTAGAGCGAGGCGAACCGCGAGATGGCGGCGGCGAAGACCAGCCCACCGGGGCACACCACCCGCCCCGCCTCGGCCAGCGCGGCCAGCCGGTCGGCCCGCTCGACGAGGTGGTAGAGCGGTCCCAGCAGCAGCACCACGTCGACCGACTCGTCGGGTTGGTGGAGTCGACGGGCATCACCCAGCTCGGCGGTGAACGGTGCCCCGGCCCGCTGCCCGAGCTCGGTCGCCTGCTCGACGTGCAGGGGCACGGGGTCGACGACGTGCACCTGGTGGCCGTCGGCTGCGAGCCACTCGGCGTGCGCACCCGACGCGCCGCCGACGTCGAGGATGCGCAGGCCGGCGCCGGGCAGGTGGCGCCGGATCAGCTCCTGGGTGCGGAGGAGCTCGACGCGCCCGGCGCCGCGCCGCAGGCGGTCGTCCTCGGGCCGCCCCTGCTGGTAGTGCTCGATGATCTCGGCTGCGACGCGGGGCTCGTCCATGCCGGGCAACCTACGGGTGCGCCCGCCGGCCGGTCACGCCGATTCGGTGCCGAGCCGGCGCCACCGATCTCACCAGGGCTTGGGCGCGCCCATGGCCAGCAGCCGGCGGCGCAGCCAGTCGAGCACCGAGATGGTCGAGAACTGCCGGATCCGGGCGCGGTCGCCGGGCAGGCGGACCATCATCGACTCGGCCTCGCCGTCGATGCACAGGCCCATGAAGACCGTGCCGACCGGAACGCCGTCCTGGGGATCCGGGCCGGCCACCCCGGTGACCGAGATCGACACGTCGGCGCCGAGCACCCGGCAGGCCCCCTCGGCCATGGCGATGGCCGCCTCGTCGGAGACGACGGGTCCGACGGGAACACCCAGCACGTCGTACTTGACCTCGGAGGCGTAGGAGACGACCGAGCCCCGGAACACGTCGCTGGCACCCGGGATGTCGGTGAGCCGCGAGGCGATGAGCCCGCCGGTCACCGACTCGGCCGTGGCCAGGGTGAGCCCCCGATCGCGGAGGAGGTTCAAGATGACCTCCTCCATCGACTCGTCGTCCGTGCTGAACACCACCTCGCCGAGGATGTCGGTGATGAGGGCGACCTCGTCGGCCAGCACCTGGTCGGCCTCCTCGGCCGTGGGCGCCTTGGCCGTGACCCGCACCTTGAGGCCTTCCATGCCGCTGGCCAGGAAGGCGATGGTGGCGTGGCCCATGGCGTCGAGGTCGTCGATGCGGCCGGCCAGCAGCTCGGCCAGGCCCGACTCGCTCTGACCCCAGGTGCGCAGGGTGCGGCTGCGGATCACCGCCTGCACCCCTGCCCGGCGCTGCAGGTCGGGCAGCACGGAGCCTTCGACCATCTCCTTCATCTCATAGGGCACCCCCGGCACGGCGTAGATCACCTGGCCGTTCACCGGGTCGCCGATCGGGCAGACCAGCCCCGGTGCGGTGCCGGGTTGCTGGTCCATGGTCCAGGCCCCCTCGGGCACCTGGGCCTGGCGGAGGTTGTTGTCGGGCATGTCGCGACCACGGGACCCGAACATGGCCCGGATGCGGTCGGCGATCTCGGGATCGGTGCGCAGCTCGACCCCCATCACGTCGGCGATCACGTCGCGGGTGATGTCGTCGTGGGTCGGGCCCAGGCCGCCGCACACGATCACGGCATCACTGCGGTCGAGGGCGATGCGCAGGGCCGAGGCGATGCGATCGGCGTTGTCGCCCACCTTGGTCTGGAAGTGCGAGTCGATGCCGACGAGCGCGAGCTGCTCGCCGATCCACGACGAGTTCGTGTCGACGATCTGGCCGAGCAGCAGCTCGGTGCCGACCGCGACGATCTCACAGCGCATGTCGTGCTCCCCCCCTCGGGTGTGGTCGAGTGTGGTCGATGGGCGTCAGTGGTGATGATCCGGGGCGGAGCCGGACGTGGTGGCGGCCGATCGGCCGGCCCACAGGTATTGCACCGCGCTCAGGACGGCGACGACGGCGGAGGCCCACAACAGGGAGTCACCGATCCAGGCGTGGGCCGTGGCGATGGGCGGCATGACCGCCGCACCCACGGCCAGGCTCTGCAGCAGGGTCTTGAGCTTGCCGCCGCGCGACGCCGGCAGGGCCAGGCCCCGGCGGCCCCAGTAGACCCGGTAGAGGCTGATGCCGATCTCCCGCACGGCGATGATGGCGACCGGCAGCCAGGCGAATCGGTGGATCGAGACCAGGGAGAACATGGCGCCGAGCACGAGGACCTTGTCGGCCAGCGGGTCGAGGAAGGCCCCCGATCGGGTGGTGCCGTGCCGGCGGGCGATCCAACCGTCGATGCCGTCGGTGCTGGCCAGCGCCACCCAGAGGAGGAACACGGCCCACGACGACTTCTGCGACGTGATCATGCTGAACAGCAGCGGCGAGATGAGCAGGCGCAGCACCGTGACGAAGTTGGCCGGGGTGGCCAGGGCCGAGGGCCCGTAGGTCTGGTCGGTGTCGCTCACGAGGAGACCCCGACGGCTTCCCATCGCGCCGACGGGACGTGTTCGGCGATCAGATCAGGGCCGAGGGCGCCGACCACCTCGAGCTCGGCGAACGAGCCCACCTCGAGGTCGGAGGGGACGGTGACGATGCCGTCGATCTCGGGGGCCTCTCGATAGGTGCGGCCGACGCCGGGAGCATCCACGAGCACTCTGACCCGCGAGCCGATGAGTTCGTCACGTCGAGTTGCGGTGATGGCGTCCTGCAGCTCGCGCAACTCCGCGAGGCGCTCCTGCCGCAGCGGCGCGGGCACCTGCCGGTCGAGGTCGGCCGCGTAGGTGCCCTGCTCGGGCGAGAAGGCGAAGAACCCGCACCAGTCGAGCCGGGCCTCGCGCACGAAGGCGAGCAGCTGGTCGTGGTCGTCCTCGGTCTCGCCGGGGTAGCCGACGATGAAGTTCGAGCGGAACGCGGCGCCCGGCTCGGCCGAGCGGATGGTGGCGATGCGCTCGAGGAACCGCTCGCCGTCGCCCCAGCGGCGCATGCGCCGGACCAGCGGGGCCGACACGTGCTGCAGCGAGAGGTCGAAGTAGGCGACGCCGGTGGCGAGGATGGTGTCGATCAGCTCGGTGGTGAGGTCCGAGGGGTAGAGGTAGAGCAGCCGCACGCGGTCGACCCGCTCGGCCACCGCCCGCACGAGCGGCACGATGCTGCGTCGGCCCACCCCCTGGTCGCGGCCGTAGGCGGCGAGGTCCTGGGCGACGAGCACGATCTCGCGGGCCTGCAGCTGATCGACCTCGTCGAGCAGGTCAGCGAGGGCCCGGCTCCGCTGCTTGCCCCGGAACGACGGGATGGCGCAGAAGCCGCAGGCCCGATCGCACCCCTCGGCGACCTTGAGGTAGGCCCAGGGCGCGGTGGCCCGGGGGCGGGGCAGGTTGAGCAGGTCGAAGGCCGGCACGGCGGGCCGGGCGGGCTTCGAACCGATGCGGACCGCCACCGGCGTGGAGCCCTGGGACACAGACGGGGCGAGGGCCATGCCGAAGCCGGCGACGGCGTCGACCTCGGGCAGCGCCTCGGCCAGCTCGTCGCCGTAGCGCTCGGCCATGCAGCCGGTGACCACGACCCGCGAGCCGTCAGCTCGGGCATCGCTCAGCGCGAGGACCGTGTCGATCGACTCCTGGCGGGCCTCCTCGATGAAGGCGCACGTGTTGACGACCACCAGGTCCGCCTCGTCGGCCCCACCGGCCGGCGCCATGCCGTCAGCCAGCAGGGTGCCGGTCAACTTGTCCGAGTCGACCTGGTTCTTCGGGCAGCCGAGCGTCTCCACCCAGAACGTCTTCGCCATCGGGTCGAGCCTACAAGAGGGCTGCTCACCCACCCCAGACCGGGACCGGACCGCCGTTCGCCCACCACGTGGCCGGAGCACCGCAGGTGGTGGCCGAACGGGCCCTCCTGACGGAGATTTCAGGATTTTGACCGCGCCCGAGCCTTGAGCGCCCACCGCCACGGCGCGACCTTCGAGGCGCAGGATCATGCCGCGGTCGGGGTGGCCGGGGCCGAGGAGAGGGAGGACTCCATGAGATTGCGTCTGAAGTCGGCCGCGCTGGCGATCACCGCGACGATCGCGTTGGTCGCCGGGTTGGCGACACCCGCTGGGGCGACGACCCCCGCCGAGACGGTCACGGTGGTGGCCGACCACCTGAACAACCCGCGCCAGATCGCCAGGTTCGGCAACAGCCTCTATGTGGCCGAGGCCGGCACCGGCGGCGACATCTGCCTCGACCCGGAGACCTGCCTGGGGTTCACCGGTTCGGTCACGAAGTACCGCCGCGGAGTGGCATCGCGCGTCCAGACCGGCCTCCTCTCGGTGGCCACGCCCGAGGGTGACGTCGTCGGCGTCGACTCCCTGGCCTTCCGGGGCGGGCAGCTCTACGGCATCGCCACCGGGGCGTGCGCCGATCTCCCACCGGAGATCGCGGCCCAGGCCGGGCAGGTGCTCCGCCTCGAGGGCGGGAGCAACTTCACGTCGATCGGAAGTGCCTCGTCGGTCGAGTGCACCACTGACCCTGACGGCCAGGGCATCGACACCGATCCGTACGGCCTGGCCCAGCGGGGCGGCACGTTCTACGTGGCCGACGCGGCCGGCAACGACATCGTGCAGATCCGGAGGAGCGTCGCGTCGCTGACCAAGGTCCTGTCGACCAACAGCCAGCCGGTGCCCACCTCGCTGGCCTTCGGCCCCGACGGCGCCCTCTACATCGGCACGCTGAACTTCGAGGCCGGGCCCGGCGGCGCCGCCGTCATGCGGCTCGACCTCGCCACCGGTGACCTCACCACCTACGCCGACGGCCTCTCGGCCATCACCGGCATCGCGTTCGGCCCCGGCGGCACCCTCTACGCCGCCGAGTGGACCACCGGCTTCGACCAGAACGGCCCGAGCCCCGACGGCGACGTCGCGGTCATCCCGCCGGGTGGCGGCTCCGACCACACGACCATCGGTGTCGGCTCGCTGCACTTCCCCGGCGGCGTCGCGGTCATGGGCGGCGACGTCTACGTGTCGAACTGGAGCATCGCCACCGGCGAGGACGGCCCGTTCGGCCCCGGCAACCACGGCCAACTGGTGCGCATCCACCAGAACGCCAGCCCGACCTGACCCGACCTGGCACACCACCGATCGAGCTGGTGGTCGTCGCGTCACCCCTGGGTCCCGCGACGGCTACCGGTTCGGGGCGGAGTCAGGCCTCGTCAGCGTGTGCCGATGGCCGGGACGATGAAGTACCCCGCCAGGTCGACGACGAGGTGCACGGCCCCCCGGTCGTTGTGGATGTCGACGTAGCCGTCGAGCCCGATGCCCACGACCGTCGCGTTCGGCGTGTTGTGGTTCGCCGCGAAGTTGACCGTCGACGCCGTCGGCACGACCGGCGGGTACGCGTTGTTCGGGAACACGGTCAGGAAGCTGCCCTGCGTCGGATCGACCGCGGTGACGTTGAGCACGAGGGCGTCCGCCTCCAGCGGGAGGTACTGCTGCTCCTCCAGCGTGTGGGTCTGCAGGAACCATGTCCCGCCGCCCGCCAGCGCTGCCTGGTTCGTCCGCGAGTCGAGCATGCGGGTCGGCTCGACCGGCCGAAAGACCTCGCCGGTGACGCCGGTGGTGTCGTACCAGCCCACCACGTCAGCCACGAGGTTGATGCCGCCGACCGCGTTGAACAGACGGACCGTTCCGCCGGGACCGACGGGGACCGTGACCAGGTTGGCCCGCGTCTCCCCCGGCTCGAGGTTCAGGTTCGACGCGACCGGTGGCGTCCCCGAACCCCCGGGCCACACCGTGACGAAGGTGCCGGCGAGCACGTCGGTGGCGGTCACGTTGAGGGTCACGGCCGAAACCCCTGAGGCCGGCACGGCACCGCGACCGGTGACCTGCAGCTCGATCGACGACTGCGGACCCACCTCGGCCACCGGCGCACCGTTGCCGGTGCGCGTGTCGAGCAACCGAGCCGGGGGAAGCGGGTTGTAGAAGTCCCCGTGCGTCGTGCCGTCGTCGTACCAGCCCTGGACGTCCGCGACGACGTCGACGTTGCCGACGTCGTTGTAGATGTCGACCTTGCCGTCCACCATGGCGACCGTGACCGCGTTGGCCGCCGTCTGCCCGGTGCCGAAGTTGAGGTTCGACGCGAGCGGTCGGGTGAACCCGTCGGGGAACACCGTGAGCACGCCCGGTCGGTCGGCACTCGTCGCGGTGAGGTTCAACACGACGGCGGACACTCCCTCGGTCGGCACGCCGGCGAGGCCACCGATCGTCACGGGAATCGTCTCCGCCCCGTGCAGCTTGCGGGCCGCGGCGCCCTGGCCGATCCGCGTGTCGAGCACCCGGCTCGGCGACACGGGGTGGAACCCGCCCGGAGTCTCGAGCGGGTGGTCGATGTGCAGCACCACGGCCTCCCCCCAGGCGGAGCCGTCGGTCACGCTGTACACGCGGCGACCTTCGGGGCTGAACGCGAAGGTGTGGGGCCGCGGATCGCCGAAGTCGGGCGGGATGCTCTGACCGGCGAACACCTCTTGACCATCGGCGACCCGGACCACCTGGACGTTCCTGTTCTGCACGCCCGTGCCGACGGCGAGGAGCCCGGTCTGCTCGTCGGACAGCGCCATGGTGGTGGTCTGCCCCATGGCGAACGGCGAGCTGACCGGTAGCAGGTCGGCCAGCGAGAACCGCCGTACACCCGCGTAGGTGAGGGTGAGGGCCGTGGCCCCACCCGGTTCCACCACCATCTCCGAGACGCCCGGGTCGGAGAAGCCCAGCACGGCGGTGCGGACGGTCGCGGGATCGACCGAGAGGTCGACCTCGTGCAGCGACGGCCCGCCGTAGAGGAGCTTCTGCTGCCCGGGCACCGGCGCCAGATCGTAGGGCTCGGCCATGGTGGTGACCTCGGTGACCGCGCCGTTCGACAACGACACCTGCACCAATCGCGCCGAGCACCCCGAGGCGCACCTCAGGGTCATGTAGAGGTGATCGCCGAGGGCCACCAGGGGGTGGAGGGCCATGGTCGACTCATACAGGCCGGTCGCCAGGGTGCCGAGGTCCTCACCGGTTTCGGTGCTGTAGCGGTGGATCGTTCCCGTGAGGCGCTCGTCGACGTACAGGGTCGTCCCGACGATCGCCAGGTTGCCGGCCATCTGCTGGTCGCCGATCACCCCGAGCAGGTCCCCCTCGAGGTCGTACACCGAGATCACGTCACTGCGCGCCACGAAGACCTGGTCGTGCACGTCGTCCACGACGAGGTTCGCGACCGAGCCCGCTCCAGGGACCTCGTTCACCAGCGAGTACGAGGACGTGCTCGACCCGGAGGTGGGGCCGCTCTCGGCGCCGGACCGGAGCGGACGCGACGGCACACCAACGCCGGACCAGCCGGTGGGAGTCGCAGCGGACGCGACCGTCGGGGTGACGACACCCAGCAGCGAGGCGACCATCGCCACCACGACGGCCGACGCGATGGCGACCCCGCGCCACCGCCCGGAACCCCGAGATGGCCGATGGAACCCTCCCGCACCCGCTCGCCCGGTCCGCATCGCCGGATCGTACTCGGCGGGCATCGACTCCCTGGTCGGGCCGGTCAGATGCGACCGAAGGCGAGGGCCCAGGCCAGGCCGGTGAGGGCCATGCCCTCGTTGACCCGGCCGGCGAGCATCTCCTCCCGGAGGCGGGGCACCTCGACCCACTCGACGAACTCGGACTCCGACGGGTCCGAGGGCTCGCCGACATAGGTGGCCCCCTCGGCGAGGAAGAGGTGGAAGAACTGCTCGCAGATGCCGTTCATGGGCTCGTAGGTGAACAGGTGCTCGAGTGGACCGGGCTGCCATCCGCTCTCCTCGAGGGTCTCGCGGGCGGCGGCCTCGGCCGGGGTCTCACCCTCGTCGAGCCGGCCTGCGGGCAGCTCCCACCCCCACGTGTCGGTGGTGAAGCGGTGGCGCCAGAGCAGCAGCACACCGCGGCCAGGGTCGTGCACGATCGTGCCCGACGCCTGGTGCGGCATCCGGATGACGTGGTGGTCGAATCGCTCGCCCCCGGGCACCTCGATGTCGACCATGCTCAGCGACACCCAGTTGCTCTCGTAGAGCGATCGCTCGCCGTGCTCGATCCATCGCATGCCCGCCAGCCTGGCAGACCCGCGGACACGCGTGGACCGGGCGGCGGCGATCAGTTCGTGAAGGTGTACTCCTGGGCCGCCTGGCTGGTGAAGGTCGTCTCCACCGCCTTGAGGGCGCCGGGCACCGACGGATCGACCGAGAAGACCGAGGAGGTCCGCGGTGGGTTCCGATCGGCGACCGGCCCGTAGGTGTAGTTGCCGGAGAGGTCGCCGAAGGTCAGCTCGGCGATCTTGGTCGAGGCGTCGATGATGCCCTGCTGACTCAGGTCGCCGTCCTTCACCGCCTGTTCCAGGATCTGGGCTGCGGCCCACGCCTGGACGTACCCGAACTCGAAGTAGAGGTCGGGCGCCTGGTTGGGGGCGTAGGCCTTGACGTCGTCCAGCATCTGGGCCATGCCCGGGACGGAGGTGTCGCCCCACTGCGGGCCCTCGGCCAGGAGCAGGTAGTTGGCCTGCATGTAGGGCCCCAGGGCGGACGACGTCGCCAGCACGCTCACCCAGCTCGCCGACTGGCCCAACCACTTGGGGGCGAAGCCGCGACCGGCGGCGGCCGTGAGGATCGGCGCGGTCTCGTTCGGCAGGGCCACCAGCAGGGTGATCTCGCAGCCCGCACCCTGGAGCTGGTTGATCTGGGCCGTGAAGTCGGTGTCGCCGGCCTTGAACGTCGCCTTGGACGTGACCGTGAAGCCGTCCTTCTCGGCCGCGTAGTCGAGCCCGGCCAGACCGGTCTCGCCGTAGGGGTCGTCCTTGGTCAGCGCGCAGATCGTCTTGTTCTTGGCGTCGAGGTTGCGGATCGCGTAGTCCATGCCGTTGATCACCTGGATCTGGTACGGGCCACCGACCGGCATGAGGTCGGGTTCACGCACCCAGAACGCGTCGAGCGACGCGGGCCCGGCCAGGATCCCGTCGCTCTCGAGCTGGGGCCTGATCGCATCGACGATGGCGGTGCCGAGGATCTGCACGTACATGGCGACCTCGCCCTTGGTGGCCGCGTACTGCTGCACACCGGTCTGGGCCTCGTACTTGCTGTCGGCCGTCACCATCTCGACCTTGTACTTCCCGGCCACGCCCCCCTTGGCGTTGAGGGCGTCGAAGTAGGTCTTGTTGCCCGCGGTCAGCGGGTTGCCGATGACCGCGGCGGCGCCGGTCTGCGGCGTGATGACACCGACCTTGATCGTCGTGCCGTCGAAGCCGGTCCCGGGCGCGATCTGGGCCGCCCCGCCGGTCGTGTCGTTCGATTTGTTGGCGTTGTCCTTGCTGCTCCGGCAGGCGCCGGCGAGCAGGGCCATGACGGCCAGCACGCTCAGCAGCCCGAGCACTCGTCGATTGGTCATGGTGTCCTCAATTCGTCGTGGATGGTCGGTACGAGTCACTCCTGGGTCAGAACGAGAAGGGCCAGAACGCGAAGTAGCCCTTCAGCCGTCTCCACAGCGCGGCCAGCCCCATCGGCTCGACCATCAGGAACACGATGATCAGCACGCCGAAGATCAGGTTGTTGAACGACGCCACGCTGATGATCCCGGATCCACCCGGCCGGTCGATCAGCAGCGGCAGGCTGGACGAGTACCGCTGGATGAGCTGCGGCAGGCCGCCCACCATGAAGGCCCCGAGCACCGCGCCGTAGATGGTGCCCATCCCGCCGATGATGATGACCGCGATGAACTGGATCGACAGGATGAGGCCGAGCGTGCCGCCGAACTGCTCCGGGTTGACGAACTGCTGGACGGCTGCCCCGTAGAACGCGCCGGCGACCGCGGCGATGGCGCTCGACAGCGCGAACGCGCTCACCTTGTAGCGGACGAGGCTCACGCCCACGACCTCGGCCGCCACGTCACGGTCGCGCACGGCCTGCATCGCCCGGCCCGGCCGCGTCCGCACGATGTTCTTGGCGATGAGCGCGGTGATGGCGACGGCGGCCCACAGCAGCCAGAAGAGCCCCTGCGGTCGGTCGAACTGCTGGCCGAGCACGTCGAGCTTGGCGAAGTCGAACGGCCCGATGGCGAGAGGCGCGTTGACCCGGGTGCCGCGGCTCCCGCCCGTCACCTGGGTCCAGTTGCTGAACACGTGCTCGCCCACGAAGAGCAGCCCGAGCGTGACGATGGCGAGGTAGTTGCCGCTGAGCCGCAGGGCGACGGGCCCGATGAGCGCGCCGAGCGCACCGCCGATGACCGCGGCCATGGCCAACCAGCCGAGCATCGGCCATCCGTGCTTGGCGCCGAAGTAGGCCGCGGTGAACGCACCGACGGCGACGAAGAACGCCTGGCCGAGCGACACCTGCCCCGTGTAGCCCGTGAGCAGGTTGAGCCCGATGCCGCCGATGGCGAAGATGGCCACGGAGTTGAGGATCGTCAACCAGAAGTCGGTGAGCCCGAGCGGCGTGACGAGGAACACCACCAGCAGCACGAGCACGGCGGCCTGCTGCGCTCGCGACCGGAAGAGCCGGAGGTCATCGCCGTAGTCGAGGATCATGTCGGGGCTGCTGCGGCGCGTCGCATCATCAGATCCGCTTCACCTCTCTGGTCCCGAAGAGACCGTAGGGACGCACCAGCAGCACGACCACCATGACGACGTAGGGCATCACGGTCTGGAAGTTCTGGCCGAGCCAGGGGGCGTAGTCGTTCTGGTAGCCGGCGGTGAGCGTCTGGCTGAGGCCGATGATGACGCCACCGACCACGGCGCCACCGGGCGAATCGAGACCGCCGAGGATCATGGCGGGGAACGCCAGGAGCGCGAAGAACTGCACGGTCGGGCTGAGACCACCCGGCCCGGCTGCGATCGTCACCCCGCCGATGGCCGCCACTCCACCGGCGATGGCCCACGACACCGCGAACACCCGCTTGGCGCTCATCCCCTGCGCGAGGGCCGCCTCCTGGTCGATGGCGGTGGCCCGCATGGCCAGGCCCATCGACGTGAAGCGGAAGAACGCGAAGAAGGACAACAGGACGAGGGTCGCCAGGATGACCGTCCAGATGTCCTTCACCGAGATCACCACGTTGCCGATCTCGACGGTGTCGATGCCCCAGGGGTCGCCCAGGTTGAGGGCATCGAAGCCCCAGATGGCCGACACCAGTTCCTGGATGACGAACAGGAGGCCGATCGTGATCATGATGAGCGCGAACGGCGGCTTGCCGATCATGCGCCGCAGGATCAGCCGCTCGACCAGCAGTCCCACGACCGCGGTGCCCACCACGGCGAGCAGCACCGACGGCCAGAACGCGATGCCCCACGTGACGTGGGCGTTGTAGGTCAGGTATGCGCCGAGCATCACCAGGCCGCCCTGGGCGAAGTTGATGACGGTGGTCGCCTTGAAGATGATGACGAAGCCCAGCGCGATCAACGCGTACTGGAACCCCAGCGCCACCCCGGCCACCACGAGCTGCAGGAAGTTGGTCATGACGTCCCCTCCGGCGAGGTCGGGGATGCGGCCGGTTCCGCGGCCGGACTCGGGTCCTCGTACATCGAAGCGATCAGCTCGGCGAACTCCCGGGCGATGGCGACCCGCTTGACCTTCTGGGTGGCGGTGACCTCGCCGTCCTCCTCGTCGAGCTCCTTGGGCAGCAGGCGGAAGGCCTTGATGGTCTCCACCCGGGCCAGACCCTCGTTCACCTCGGCGACCCATGCGTCGATGAGCGCCACCACCTCCGGCTGCGACACCATGTCCTCGTAGGACGTGAACCGCAGGTCGCGTCGAGCCGCCCAGTCTCCGACCGCGTCGGCCTCGATCCCGATGAGCGCGGTGAGGTACCGACGGCCGTCGCCCTCGACGATGGCCTCGTGCACGTACGGGGACATCGTCAACCGCTTCTCGATCTCCGTCGGCGAGACGTTCTTGCCTCCCGCCGTGATGATGATGTCCTTCTTGCGGTCGATGATCGTCAGGAAGCCGTCGTCGTCCAGCTCGCCGACGTCTCCGGTGTGGAGCCAGCCGTCCTCGTCGAGCGCCGCGACGGTGGCCTCGGGATCGTCGAAGTAGCCGATGAAGGACCCGGGCCCGCGGGTGAAGATCTCGCCGTCGGCCGCGATCCGGACCTCGGTGCCCGGCACGGCCGGACCGACCTTGCCGATGCGGACGTCCTTACGGGGCGTGATCGTGGCCTGGGCAGTGTTCTCGGTCTGCCCGTAGCCCTCGCGGACGCGCAGGCCGAGAGCCCAGAAGAACTCGAGCACCTGGGGGGAGATGGGCGCCGCGCCGGAGATCGCCTCGTGCACGCGGAGCAGCCCGAGCTTCTTGCGCAACGGGCGATACAGGGCGAGCCAACCCAGGAAGTACACGATCCGGTCGAGCGGGCCGAGGCCACCCGCCATCCGCTTGGGGGCGAGCCGCCGACCCTGCTCCAGCCAGAACTCGTAGGTCCGTCGCTTGAGCGACGAGGCGTCGCTCATGCGTATGACCACGCCCGCCATCATCTTCTCCCACACCCGCGGCACACCGAGGAAGACGGTCGGTTGCACCTCGTGGAGGTCGGTCGCGAACGCCTCCCCTCCCTCGCCGAAGTTCACGACGTACCCGGCGCCCAACGCGCCGATCACCGAGATCAGCCGCTCGACGATGTGGCACAGAGGAAGGTACGACAGGACCTCGTCGTCGGGCCCGACGTCGAACTGCGCCAGCGAGGCCTGGCTGACGGCCACGAGGCTGTGGTGGGAGATCATCGCTCCCTTGGGCGGCCCGGTCGTGCCCGACGTGTACACGATCAGCGCCGCCGTGGTCGGGTCGATCCCCGCCACCCGCTTCGCCAGGTCGTCGATCCCCGCACCAGCGCCCGCGGCCTGGAGATCGGCGAAGGACATCAGCAGCTCGTTCGACGTCAGGTCGACTCCCCGAGGGTCGATCACGACGATCCGTCGCAGATCCGCCAGGCGGTCCCGCACCTCGAGCGCCTTGTCGACCTGCTCCTCGTCCTCGGCGACCAGCACCGTCGCCCCCGAGTTCGCCAGCACGTGGCCGACCTCGGGCGCCGGCGATGTCGGGTAGACGCCGACGCTCACCGCGCCGAGGGCCTGGGCGGCGAGATCGGCCAGCACCCACGCCGGCCGGTTCTCCGACAGGATCGCCACCCGGTCGCCGACACCGACGCCGACCGCCTCCAGGCCCGCGGCCACCTCCGCGACCCGCCGCCCGTAGGTGCTCCAGCGATAGGACTTCCAGCGGCCGAGCTCCTTCTTGCGCATGGCCAGCCCGTCGGGTGTCCGCCGTGACCGGTCGACCAGCATGGCGGGCAGCGACGTGAGGGCCGGATCGACAGACCGGGCGTCTCGCTCGAGCGCCGTCACCATCTAGGGCCTCCCCAGGTAGGCGGCGATCACTCGCTCGTCGGCCTGGATCTCGGCCGGGCTGCCGGTCGCGATCGGCACACCGAAGTCGAGCGCCATGACCCGATCGGCGAGGTCCATCACCATGTGCATGTCGTGCTCGACGAGGATCATGGCCACGCCCAGGGACTCGCGGATGTCGAGGATGTGGCGGGCCATGTCCTCGGTCTCCTCGAGGTTCATGCCGGCCACGGGCTCGTCGAGCAGCAGCAGCTTCGGGTCCATGGCCAGCGCCCGGCCCAGCTCGATGCGCTTCTGGATGCCGTAGGGCAGCACCCCCGCGGGACGGTACCGGTACCGCTGGAGGTCGAGCAGGGCGATGATCTCCTCGACGCGGCGGCGGTTCTCGATCTCCTCGCGACGGGCTCGGCCGAACCACAGCGCACCGGTGACGAAGCTGGTGCGCATCCGGTGGTGTCGACCGAGCATCAGGTTGTCGATCACGTTCAGGTTGGTGAAGAGCCCGAGGTTCTGGAACGTCCGGGCCACCCCGAGTCGGGCGATGCTCACGGGCCGCTTCCCCGACAGCTCGATGCCTTCGAGGAGCATCCTGCCGCTCTGGGGTCGGTACACGCCGTTGAGACAGTTGAAGATCGTCGTCTTGCCGGCGCCGTTGGGGCCGATGACCGCGAACAGCTCGCCGGGGTGCACCTCGAAGCTGACGCCGGTGAGCGCAGTGACACCACCGAATCGAAGCGTGAGCTCGACCACCTCGAGCAGGCAGGGCGCCCCGGCTCCGGCGGCCGGCACCGGGCCGGAGCCCGGCCCGGGTTCGGTCCTCACCGGCGCGGTCATGCGCTCCACCTCTTCCGCCTGCGGTAGGTCTTCACGTCGCGGAGCGAGCGACGTCCCTCCTCACCCACCCCGAGGTAGAACTCCCGGATGTCCGCGTCGGCCAGCAGGTGCTCGCTCTGACCCTGTTTGACCACGCGGCCGTTCTCGAGCACGTACCCTCGGCTGGCCAGGCGCAGCGCCATGGTGGCGTTCTGCTCCACGAGCACGACGCTGGTTCCCAGCTCGTTGACCTCGGTGATGATGTCGGCGATCTGGTTGACGACCATCGGGGCCAGGCCGAGCGATGGCTCGTCGAGGAGCAACACCGCCGGGCTGGCCATGAGGCCACGCCCCATGGCCAGCATCTGTTGCTCGCCACCCGACAGGTAGCCCGCAGTCGACGACCGCAGCGGGGCCAGCGCCGGGAACAGACCCATGACCCGCTCGTAGCTCTCCTTGACGTCCGACCTCGACCGACGGGTGTAGGCACCCGCCCTGAGGTTCTCGTCGACGGTGAGCGAGGCGAAGATCCGCCGGCCCTCCATCACCTGCGACACCCCGGCCCGGACGATGTCGGGTGCTTCGAGCCGATCGATCCGCCGGCCCTCGAGCTCGACCCGGCCCTTGACCGCTTTGGCCCCGTGATGACCGAGCAGACCGGTGATGGCGCGCAGCAGGGTCGTCTTGCCCGCACCGTTGCTGCCGAGCACGGCCACGATCGAGCCCCGCTCGACCTCGATGCTCACTCCACGGAGAGCCAGGATGACGTCGTTGTAGACGACCTCGAGGTTGCTCACACCGAGCACCACATCGCGGTCGACGGTCGAGGAGCTCGGCGCATCGATCAGTGCCACTCAACGATGACACCACCACCGGCGAGGGCCCGCTAGGGAACTAGGTCACCTCGCGGACGACGCGGAGGTCGTGACTCGGATCGGTGCGGACTGGCATCGTAGGAGTCGGTGATCCTCAGTCCTCCTCGACCGCGGGCAGCACCGCGGCCAGGGCGTCGAGGCTCGGGGCGAAGAAGAACGAGCCGCTCACCGGGGTGGAGAAGTCGGTGAGGCGGTCGCGAACGCCGTCGCCGGTGGTGCCGAACATGGCGGCCAGCATGTCGCTGAAGCGGGAGAGGTCGGCCGAGAACCCCAGGAAGTGGAGGCCGGCCTCGACGACGGTGCCGTACGGGGTGCTGCGCCGGAAGATCGGGCGCTCCTCCCCCGCCTCGTCGTGGATCTCGACCCGGCTGATGTGCGCGTTCGCCGGCTTGGCGTCGCCCTGCAGCTCGACGCTGTCGGGCTTGGTGCGGCCGAACACGCGCTGCTGGTCATCGACGCTCAGCTCGGCGAACCGGGCCAGGTCGTGCACCCACCGCTGGGTGATGACGAACGATCCGCCCTGCCCCACCTCGCCCTCCGGCACCAGCGCCACCTCGGCCGCCTCCTCGATGCGGGGATTGGCGGTGCCGTCGACGAACCCGGTCAGGTCACGGCTGTCCTTGTAGACGAAGCACGGCTGCTCGAGGCGGAGATCGCACACCGGCGCCAAGGCCGCGCTCACGGCTCGGGCCACGTCGAGCACGACGTCCTCACCGGTGCCGTGGACCCAGACCCAGAGGTCGTGCTGGGTGGCCGGAGCGGTGTGGCCGTCGAGACCGGCGATCGGCTCGAAGTCGTGGAGCTGCGGCGGCGCCGCGTCGGGAGCAAGGCGCCGCCAGAGGTCGGCGCCGAAGCCGAGCACGAGGTTGGCGCCACCCGCGGTGACAGCCGGTTCGCGCAGGCCGGCCAGCGCCTCGACGATCTGGTCGTCGGTGACGTCGGCGCGGACGTCGAACTCGAGGTGGTGGTGGCTCCTCGTGCCGAGCGCGAAGATGCCGGGCTGGGGTGTCGGCATCGCGGGAGCTAGCGGAACGCGAGGGCGAGACCGGGCCGCGGCCAGGTCATCTTGAGCAGCTCGCCCTTGCCCGACGAGGTCAGATAGGCGGTGCGCAGGTCGTCGCCACCGAAGCAGATGTTGGTGATCAGCGGCTCGTCGGGGATGGCGTAGTGGTCCGAGGCCGACCCGTCCGGGGCGATGGCGGTGACGCCACCGAAGCCCATGCCGAGCGTGCCGACGCAGACCCATCCTTCGCCGTCGACGGCCAGCGAGTCGAACAGGTGCCCTTCCGGAGCGTCGAAGAGGAGCGTGCCGCCGTGGGCCGCCGGGCTGGAGGGGTCGCGGGCGACCTGACCCGGGCCGGTGACGTCCCACGCCCACACCCGCCCGCTGTGGGTCTCGGCCACGTAGAGCCGGTCCCCGGCCGGCGACAGGCCGATGCCGTTGGTCGACTCGGTGTTGAAGGCGACCGGGCTCACCGTGCCGTCGGCGGCGCGGTAGAGCACGCCGGCATGGGTCTGGCCCAGCTCCTCCTTGACCCCGTGGTCGGTGAACCAGATGCCGCCGTCGGCGTCGAAGACGAGGTCGTTGGGCGCCTGGAGCTGCTGTCCCTCGCACTCGGTGGCCAGCACCTCGACCGCGCCGGTGACCGGGTCGACCCGCTGGAGGCACCCACCGGTCCAGTCCTCGGGCACCTCACCGGGGATCGTCCACTCGCCGATCTCGGTCCAGATGAAGAAGCCGCCGTTGTTGGTGACGTAGATCGCCCCGTCGGGACCGATGGCCGCTCCGTTGGGCCCGCCCCCGGTGTCGGCCACCGTCTCGGTCGAACCGTCGGGCTGCACCCGGGTCAGGGTCCGGCGCTTGATCTCGGTGAGGACGACCGAACCGTCGGCCATGGCGATCGGCCCCTCGGGGAACTGCAGGCCGCTGGTCACCTTCTCGAATGCAGGAGTCTCGGACATGACCGGCATCTTGCCACCGGTCGGGCGCACGTCGCTGGCCCCCACGCCGACGCGCGTCGCGCCCACCACGCGGAACCTGTCCCTTCAGCGACGTCTCCGGCGTCGTTCGAGGGACAGGAAGCGCGTTCGGGCGGGTCAGAAGTCGTCGTCGGGGTCGTCGGGGTACGCGGAGCCGCCACCGGCTGACGCCGGGGCGAAGTCCGACGTCGGCCCCGGTGTCGACGTCGCCGGAGCCGGCCACGCCGTCGAGCTCGTCGGGGGTCATGAGCACGGCGCGGGCCTTCGAGCCCTCGCCGGGACCGACCACGCCCCGCTGCTCGAGCAGGTCCATCAGCCGGCCGGCGCGGGCGAAGCCGACCCGCAGCTTGCGCTGCAGCATCGAGGTCGACCCGAGCTGCGAGCGCACGACCAGCTCCATGGCCTGCAGCAGGAGGTCGTCATCGTCGTCGTTGCCGGTGCTGCCGCCGGGCAGGCTGGCCGCCGCGCCGCCGCCGTCGTCGGCCGAGCCCTCGACGCCCTCGACGTACTGCACGTCGGGCGACTGGCGGAGCCACGAGCCGACGATGGCCCGCACCTCCTTCTCGTCGACCCAGCAGCCCTGGATGCGCTGGGGCACGCTCGACGCCGGGCCGAGCAGCAGCATGTCGCCCTTGCCCACCAGGCGCTCGGCGCCCGGCTGGTCGAGGATCACCCGGCTGTCGGCCAGGCTCGACACCGAGAACGCCCAGCGCGCCGGCACGTTGGCCTTGATGACGCCGGTGATGACGTTGACCGACGGGCGCTGGGTGGCGATCACGAGGTGGATGCCCACGGCCCGGGCCATCTGGGCGATGCGGCAGATCGAGTCCTCGACGTCGCGGGCCGCGACCATCATCAGGTCGTTGAGCTCGTCGACCACGATCAGGATGAACGGCAGGCGCTGGTACTCGATGCCCTGCGGGTCCTCGGGTCCCGGGGTGAGCTCGCCACGGTCGAACGCGGCGTTGTAGCCGGTGATGTCACGGACCCCGACCTCGCTCGAGCAGGTCGTAGCGGCGCTCCATCTCCCGCACCGCCCAGGTGAGGGCGTTGGCCGCCTTCTTCGGGTTGGTCACGACCTGGGTGAGCAGGTGCGGCAGCTTGTTGTACTGACCCAGCTCGACCCGCTTCGGGTCGATCAGGATCATGCGCACCTGGTCGGGCGTCGAGCGCATCAGCACCGACGTGATCAGCGAGTTGATGCACGACGACTTGCCCGCGCCGGTGGCACCGGCGATGAGCACGTGGGGCATGGTGGCCAGGTTGGCGAGGACGGCGCGGCCGTTGATGTCGCGGCCCGACCGCGACCTCGAGCGGGTGCTTGGCGTTGCGGGCCTCCTCGGAACCGAGGATGTCGCCGAGGGCGACGACCTCGCGGCTGCGCGTTGGGCACCTCGACGCCGATGGCCTGGCGCCCGGGGATCGGGGCGAGGATGCGCACGTCGGGCGACGCCATCGCGTAGGCGATGTCCTTGTGCAGGCTCGTGACCCGGGCGACCTTCACGCCCGGACCGAGCTCGAGCTCGTAGCGGGTGACGGTGGGGCCGACGACCATGCCGACCAGCCGCGTCTCGACGCCGTGCTCGGCCAGCGCGCCCTCGAGGGCGCGGCCGCGCTCCTCGACGGCGAGGCGGTCGACCTCCTGGGCCTCGGAGCGCTGCAGCAGCTTCGACGGGCGGCAGCTTCCAGGGCGACCGCTCGGCGGCCGGGCCCAGGCCGATCTGGAGCTGCTCGACCTCGGTGGGCTCGTCGTCGACCGGCATCGTCGGCGGGGGGACGTCGTGCTCGCCGCCGACCTCCACGGCCACCGTCGTCGCGGGCTCGGCCGCGTCGGCGGCCTCGCCGTCGAACGGCGCGTCGGCCTTCTTGCGGGAGCGCTTGGGCCTGGCCGCCTCGGCGTCGGGCTCGGCCCGGAGATCGATCTCGTCGGGCGGTGCGGTGCGGTCGCCGACCTCGAACAGCGGGGCGAAGGCCTTGCCCAGCGCGCCGGTCACCGGCTTCACGCCGGCCGCGGTGCGACCGGCCGCGGCGCGCATCGACGTCCGGGTGATGATCAGCACGCCGACGATGGCGATGGCGACGAGGACGAAGCCGGCCGCCCACGGGCCGACCAGGCGGGCGAGCGTGCCGCCGACCACGATGCCGACGGCGCCGCCCGCCTTCACCAGGTCGTCGATCGGGTCGCCGAACCTCGGCTGGCCACCGAACAGGTCGAGCAGGCCGCACGCGGCGACGAGCACGAGCCCGGCCCCGACCAGCGGGCGGACCCACGAGGCCGGCTCGCCGGCGGACTCGGTGCGCGGACCGCGGACGAGCAGGACCCCCAGCGCGATCAGGGCCGGCGGCACCAACCAGGCAGCCCAGCCGACGGCGGCGCCGATGCCCTGGTCGAGCGCCCGACCGACCGGCCCGGCGATGTCGGCGTAGATGCCGAGGCCGGCCACGACCCCGGTGACGATGGCGATGAGGCCGCCGACGTCGTGGCCGTGACCGTCGAACGCCTGGCGGATGCCGGCGCCCAGGGGCGCGGCGGTGCGGCCGCGGGACGCCGCCGGCCGCCTGGTCCCCTTGGCGCCCGACCCCGAGCGGGACCGCGAGCTCGACCCGCCGGAGCGGGAGCGCTTGGTGGATCGTGCCTGCTGCTTGGTTGCCACTTGTTCACCTGGCGGGGACGCGGATGACCGGAACGGTCACCCCTCGGCCCCATGCCCGCGCCGAGGTGACATCACGGGTGTAGCACAGCAGACCGGGCCCGTGGAGTGGTGGACCCGCCACGATCGCCCGGCCCGACTGGTCAGCGGGGACGCCGGGAGCCGGTGCTCAACCCGCCGTGCGGTAGGCGTAGGACGCGCCGTAGGCCGCGCTGCGGGCGTGCAGGATCGGGTCGTCGGAGCACTCGATGCCGGCCGTGACACGGGTCGGGTCGAAGATCAGCGGCTCCGTGTCGGCCGGGGCGGCGAGCTCGAGCCGGCCGGCCACCACGGTCCCCCGGTCGTCGGGCCATGGCGCGGTGGGGTCGTCGGTGGGGTCGCCCGGCTCACCGAGCACGAGCACCAGGTCGAACCCGAGCGGCGCGACCGCGAGGTCGGCGGCCAGGCGCTCGGACAGGTAGTTCGGGGGAAGGGCCAGCGCGGCAGCATCGTCGAGCGGCGGAACGTCGACCACCGGCTCGAAGCGGTAGCGCACCGGCCGGCGCTCGCCGTCGGCGTCGACCAGCCAGAACACGTGGACGCTGTGGAAGGTCACCCCGCCGTAGCTCGCCGGGATCGGCGCGCCGACCGAGAGCTCGGCGGCCAGCTGGGCCTCGGGGTGGGCCCCGAGGAAGGCGAGGATGCGATCGAGGTCGGGCTGGCCCGTCTCGGGGTCGGGCCGGCGCACCTGGACGAACTCCACGAAGTCATCGGTGGTGCGCACGAAGAACACCGGCAGCGACAGGGAGACGATGTCGGTGCTCGAGCCGTCGGCCAGCCGGAACTTCACCGCGAGGCCCCGGCCGTCGCGCGTGCCGTCGTGGGCGTCGGGATCAGCCGAGCCGTTCGAGAAGCGCGACCTCGACCGGCACCACGGCCCCGGGCTGCAGGTGCGCCGCGGTCGTGAGGCCGGCGGCCGCCCCGGTCGAGCGGAAGGTGCCGGACGCCCCGACGCCCTTGGCGTGCAGCACCCGGCGGCCGGGGTGCACGCCGGTGGCCGCCTGCACCTGCTCGATCAGGTACTGCCCGAGATCGGTCATCCGGCCACCTTACGGCGGCCGACGCGCTCGAACCCGGGCGTCAGCCGCCCACGTAGAGCTGGCCGTCGGGCCCCTCGGCCACGGAGATCTTGGCCAGCGGGCGGCGAGCCGGCCCCCGCAGCACCGCGCCGCTCGACGCGTCGAACCGGGCGCCGTGACAGGGGCAGACCAGGCACTTCGACGCCTTCGAGTACGAGACCGGGCAGCCCTCATGGGTGCACGAGGCGTCGAAGGCGACGAAGGAGCCCGCCGTCGGCTGCACGACGATGCCCGGGTCGAGCGACTTCGGGTCGGTGAAGGTGGCCGCTCCCCCGACCGGGACCTTGCCGGCCGCGCCGATCGCCTTGCCCGCCGGCACGGTCGCCGCGGACGACGGGCTCGTGGACCCGGCGGCACCGCCGGCCGTGGTCGGGGCGGCGGCGCCGGCCGTGGTCGGGGCGGCGGCGCCGGCCGTGGTGGGGCCGCCGGCACCCCCCGATCCATCGAGGGCCCCTCCGGCGGAGAGATCGCCGGGCGATGCGTTGGCCGACCCTCCGAGCAGCCGACCGACGACCGCACCCGAGGCACCGACGACGACGGCCCCGGCCGCCACCGCTCCGGCGACCCTGGCCTGGGCGAGGAAGGCGCGCCGGTCGACCGTGTCCGCGGTTCGGGCCGGGACATCGCTGCCCTGCTCGAGCACCGGGCACGCCGCGGCCGCGCAGGCCGATCGACGAAGGGTGCAGAACCCCTTGTCGTAGGCGCCGCAGAAGCTCCGCACGGTGGCGAACTCGATCGGCACGACGCCGTCGGGGGCCACGTGCAGGCTGAGGGCCGCCTGCGAGCGCAACCAGGCGTCGACCGACAGCACGCCACCGTCGCCCACCAGCACGAGCGGGAGCCAGGCCACCAGGAACACGAGGTCGGGCGAGTAGTAGAAGGGGTCGGTCTGCCAACTCACCGTGAGCAGGAACCCGAGCGAGATCAGGGCACCACCGACGGCGGCGACGCGGGTCCACAGGCCGAGCAGCGCGCCGACCCCGACCGCCAGCTCACCGAGCGCGATGGCGAGACCGAACACGAAGGCGTGGTGCGCGGCGAAGGCCACCACCGGCTGGATCGGACTGCCTGCGACACCCCCGAGCTGCCGCTGGATGCCCGTGGCCGACGCGGAGTCGAAGAACGAGCTGTCCGCCAGCTTCTGGATCCCGGCGTAGACGAACGTGAACCCGAGGAACGCCCGCAGCGGCAGCACGATCCACCCGGGCTGGTGCAGACGGCGCGCCCACACGCGGCGGGGAGAGGAGGCCGGACGCGTGCGTGCGTTGGTCATGGCCCGAAGCTACGAATCACCCGACCAGGCGGTGTGCCGTTCCAGGCAAAGTCTCGGCCAAGTTCTGATGAGAACGGGCCCGAGCCAGGCGATCAGGCGATCGGCGGCGCGCCGTGGTCGCGACACGACGCCGACCATCCGGTGGGCGTCACCTGCACCCGCATGCGCCGGCCGCACGTGGGACAGAAGTGCGGTGGATCGAGGTCCCGCCGGCAGCCGACGCCGTCGCACCCGCCCGCGGGCGCGCCGCACCAGGGGCAGAACGGGGCCGGCCCGGTGGCCACGTCGGGCCTCAGATCACCTTCGACAGCGCGCCGATCGGCATGCGGAGGTCGTCGAGCATCTGCAGGTCCTCGGCCGGAGTGCGGCCCAGGGTGGTGAGGTAGTTGCCGACGATCAGCGCGTTGATGCCGGCGGTCATGCCCATGGCCTGGAGCTCGCGGAGCGTGACCTCGCGGCCGCCGCGTAGCGCAGGATGACCGACGGCAGCCCCAGGCGGAACAGGGCGATCCAGCGCAGCGCCTCGAGCGGCTGCACCACCAGCTTGTCGGCCAGCGGCGTGCCCGGGCGGGGGTTGAGGAAGTTGAGCGGCACCTCGGCCGGATCGACGTCGCGGAGCTGGCCGATCAGCTCGATCCGCTGATCGACGCTCTCGCCCATGCCGAGCAGCACCCCGCAGCAGAGCTCCATGCCGTTGCGGCGCACCCGCTCGCAGGTCTCGAACCGCTCCTCCCAGGTGTGGGTGGTCACGATGCGGGGGAAGTACGACATCGAGGTCTCGAGGTTGTGGTTGTAGCGGTGGACGCCGCCCTCGGCCAGGCGTCGGGCCTGGTCGTCGTCGAGGATGCCGGCGCTCACGGCCACGTTGAGCCCGGTCTCCTCGCGGACCAGGGGCACCAGCTCGAGGATGCGCTGCATGGTGCGCTCGTCGGGCCCGCGGACGGCGAGCACGATGCAGAACTCCGACGCGCCGAGCTTGGCCGTCTCCGCCGCCGCGGCCAGCACCTCGTCGGTGTCGAGAAAGGGCGTCGCCTGCACCTGGGTCTCGAACTTGGCCGACTGGCTGCAGAAGTGGCAGTCCTCGGGACACCCACCGGTCTTGGCCGACAGGATCCCCTCGACCTCGACCTCGGGCCCGCACCAGGCCAGCCGCACCTCGTGGGCGAGGGCGGTGAGCGACGGCACCGCCGAGTCGGGCAGCGCAGCCAGACCGGCCAGCTCGTCGAGGGTGAGCTGGCGGCGCTCGTCGAGCAGGGCGTCGCCGGCGGCGGCGATGAGGGTGCGGGACATGCGGGGAGGGTACTGGCGGCCCTGGCTCCGGGACCAACCCCGTCGGCCGTCGCCGGGTGCCTCCGTCGTAGGCTGGCCGGAGCAGCATGGAGAAGGGGGTGTCGTGAGCTCACCGCACGATCGCGAGGCCACGGTCGGGGCTGCCGCCCAGGGCCTCGTCGACGATCTCGCCGAGGCCGCCCGCCACGACGCGCTCGAGCAGGCCGCAGCCGCGATCGAGCAGGCGGGGTCGGTGGCGCTGGCGTGCCACGTGCACCCCGACGGCGACGCGCTCGGGTCGCTGATGGCCATGCGGCTGCTGTGCGACGCCCACGGCACGCCGGCGACGTGCAGCTGGCCCGATCCCTTCGTGGTCGGCCCGCACTACGAGTACCTCCCGGGCCTCGAGCTGGCGGTGCCCCCCGCCGACTTCCCGTCGAGCCCCGCCCTCATGGCCACCTTCGACCTCGGTTCCTTCGCCCGGCTCGGCAGCCTGGCCCCCTCCGCCCACCGGGCCCGGGAGTCGGGCGAGCTGATCGTGATCGACCACCACGAGGACAACCAGCGCTTCGGCACGATCAACCTGGTCGACACGCGCGCCGCCGCCACCGCGGTGGTCGTGCGCGACCTCGCCGCCACCCTCGACTGGAAGCTCACCCGTGAGGTGGCCGTCTGCCTCTACACCGGGCTGGTCACCGACACCGGCCGCTTCCGCTATCCCAACACCACGCCGGCCGTCTTCCACCTCGCCGAGGAGCTGGCGGCGTTCGACATCGACATCGCCCGGATCGAGTGGCAGCTGTTCGAGAAGCACCGGTTCGCGTACCTCCGGCTGGTCGGCGGCATGCTCGAGCGGGCCCGGCTCGATCCCGAGATCGGCTTCGTGGCGACGTTCTGCACGACCGCCGACCTGGCCGACCACGGCGTGGAGTTCGACGAGACCGAGGGGCTGATCGACGTGATCCGACAGACGGCCGAGGCCAGCGTGTCGTGCGTGGTCCGCGAGGCGCCGGGCGAGGGCAACCGGGTGTCGCTGCGCTCGACCGGGTCGATCGACGTCGGGCAGCTCGCCCGACGGTTCGGCGGAGGCGGCCACGCGTTCATGGCCGGCTTCGCGAGCGACGAACCGGTCGCCGCGCTGCTCGATCGGATCGAGGCCGCGGTGCGCGAGATCGCGTCCATCTAGCACCGACGGGTGACCGGCTGATCGCGGCGCCGACGCCTGCACCCGACCGCTGGGCGGAAGCGGGGCACCGCTACCGTCGCCGCCGATGAGGAACCGCCTGCTGGTCGCCACCGTGCTGACGACGATCGTCATGGTGCCGCTGGCGTGTGGATCGTCAGGGCGTTCGTCGGCATCCACGCCGACCACCGCCTCGCGCCCGTCGGACCCAGGCGGTCCCGGCGAGCCCACGGGCCCCGACGCCACCGATCCGGGTACGGCGATCACGGTCGACGCCGGTGCCCTGCCGCAGACCCGCGAGGTTCCCACCAGCGACAGCGCGGCGTTCACCGCCGGGGTACAGGCCTTGTGGAACGGCATCGTCGCTGACGACCCGTCCCAGGCGATGCCGTTCTTCTTCCCGCTGAGCGCGTACCGACAGGTCAAGGCCGTCCACGATCCGCCCGCTGACTGGCAGAACCGGCTGGTCGCCGCGTACACCCGCGACATCCACGCCCTGCACCGCCAGCTCGGTGCCGACCCGGCGGCCGCCACGCTCATCGCGCTTGACGTCCCCGACCACGGAGCCGTGTGGGTCGACCCCGGCCAGGAGGTCAACAAGATCGGCTACTGGCGGGTCTACGGGTCGACCCTGCGCTACCGGGTGGGCGCGACCGAGCACACGATGGCGATCTACTCACTGATCTCGTGGCGGGGCCAGTGGTACATCGTCCACGTCACCCACCCCTGACAGCCCGTCGAGAACGCTCTCAGTTGGTCGGGGGTACCGGTGGTGGGCCCGGACGCACGTGAGCGCGTCGAGACCACCGACGGGTGACCGACGACACCGGCCAACTCGTTGACGTGACCGGCACGGCGTTCGACAATTGACCTGATCCGATCCCCGGCCGTAGGGAGCGGCACGGGGTCGGGATCGGTGTCAGACGCCGACTCGGCATCGACCGGTGGTCATGCGGGTGTGCGGCTGACCCTCCTGCAGGGCGATGCGCGGAGGTGGAACGTGGGTTCCTGGCGAGACAAGGGACGAAGCGCGCGGAGCGATCGCGCCTGGATCGATCGGATGCGTTCGATCTGGCTGCTGTCGGACTGCACGGCGAACGAGATCCGCCGGATCCGGTCGCTGTGCACGCCGCTCGAGGTCCCGGAGGGCAGGACATTGGTGCGGCAGGGTGACGGCTGCTCGCAGTTCATCATCAACATGCGCGGGACGGCGGTCGTCTCCTTCGAGCGACGACCCGTCGCCTTGATCGAAGCTGGTTCGTTCTTCGGCGAGAGGGCGCTGTTCGGCGGCGACACCTACCGGGCGACGGTCACCTCGGCCACACCCATGGAGCTGCTGATCTTCAGCCGTTGCGAGTGCGCCTCGCTCGCGCTGGCACCCATCCCGTCGGTGCAGGACAAGATCGACGCCGTCCTCGCCGAGCGCCGGGAGGCCCTGGCCGAGCAGGCGCGCCATCCCGACGTGACGACGTCCCTCGACCACCTGCGCGACCTGCCGGCGCTCCAGCGGGCCACGACCTGACGGGGCAACCCGCTCCGGCGAAATCTGTGCACTGATCGACACATGTCGTGGATCTCTGCTCAGATTTCGGCTCGAGGCTCGGGGCTCAGGTCTCCATGATGACCGGCACGATCATCGGGCGGCGCTTGGTGCGCTCGTTGACGAACTTGCCGGCGGTGCGTCGTACATGCCGCTGCAGCGTCTCGATGTCGACCGCGTCGTGCGACAGCGCGGACTTCACCGAATCGGCCACGGCCGACTCGCACTCCTCGAGCAGGCCCTCGGCCTCGGCCTCGTAGACCCAGCCCCGGGTGATGACCTCGGGGCCGGTGATGATGAGCCGGCTGTCGATGTCGACACCCACGACCACCACCACGACGCCCTCCTCGGCGAGCACCCGCCGGTCGCGCAGCACACCGTTGCCCACGTCGCCGACGATGCCGTCGACGTAGAGGTAGCCGGCCGGCACGCGAGCATGGGGCTCGAGGCCGTCGTCGGTGAGCAGCAACTGGTCGCCGTCCTCGCACACCATCACGTGGTCGGCCGGCATGTTCATGGCCGAGGCGACCCTGGCGTGGGCGACGAGGTGGTGGTACTCGCCGTGCACCGGGATGAACCAGTCGGGACGCAGGATCGAGTGGACGGTCTTGAGCTCCTCCTGCTTGGCGTGGCCGGTGGCGTGCACGTCCTCGATGCCGGAGTGCACCACCTCGACGCCCAGGCGGGTGAGCCCGTCGATGACCTTGGTGACGTTGGCCTCGTTGCCCGGGATCGGGTGCGAGCTCATGATCACCACGTCGTCGCGTCCGAGGGTGAGCCAGCGGTTCTCGCGGGCGGCCATGAGGGCCAGGGCCGACATGGGCTCGCCCTGGGACCCGGTGCTGATCACGCAGACCTTGGCCGGGTCGAGGTCCTTGATGTCGTCGATGTCGAGCAGCCGGTTCTCGGGGATGTTCAGCAGCCCCATCTCGCGCGCCAGCCGCACGTTCTTCTTCATCGACATGCCCATGGTGGCGATGACGCGGTCGTAGTGGATGGCCGCGTCGGCGATCTGCTGCACCCGGTGGATGTGGCTGGCGAAGCACGTGGTGATGATGCGCTTGCCCTCCGACTCGTGGAACAGGTTGAACAACACCTTGCCCACCGACGTCTCCGACCGGGAGCTGCCCTTCTCGCAGGCGTTGGTGGAGTCGCCGAGGAAGAGCCGCACGCCGTACTGGTCGCTGAGCGATCCCATGCGGGCCAGGTCGGTCAGGCGGCCGTCGACCGGGGTGAGGTCGATCTTGAAGTCGCCGCTGTGCAGGATGATGCCCTGCGGGGTGTGGAAGGCGGTGGCGAAGCCGTGGGGCACCGAGTGGGTGACCGGGATGAACTCCACGTCGAACGGGCCGATCCGCCGGCGCTCGCCGTCGGCCACCACGTTGAACGAGGTCTTGGGCAGCAGCCCGGCCTCCTCGATGCGGTTGCGGGCCAGGCCCAGCGTGAGCGCCGAGCCGTAGATCGGGAACTCGAGCTCGCGCAGCAGGAACGACAGCCCGCCGTGGTGGTCCTCGTGGCCGTGGGTGACGATGCAGCCCTCGATGCGATCGGCGTTGTCGCGCAGGTAGGTGAAGTCGGGCAGGACGAGGTCGATGCCGAGCATGTCGGCGTCGGGGAACATGAGGCCGCAGTCGAGGATCATGATGCGGTCCTCGACCTCGATGCACGCGCAGTTCCGACCGATCTCGCCGAGACCGCCGAGGAACGTGATCTTGACGGGTTCAGCCATGCAGGTTCTTCCAGACCTCGAGCGCTCGCTGCTCGAGACCGTCGGGCGCCGGTCCCATCGGGAGGCGGCACTGGCCGGCCGGCTGCCCGAGGGCGCGCATCATGGCCTTGACCGGTATCGGGTTGGGGGTGAGGTCGCTGCCCTCGAAGTCGTAGGACTCGAGCAGCAGGGCGTTGAGCTCCCAGGCCTTGGTGTGGTCGCCGCGGTCGAAGGCGGCGATCATCTCGCTCATCTCGGGGGCGGCCCAGTGCGCCGCCACCGAGATGATGCCGACCGCGCCGACCGACATCATGGGCAGGGTCCAGGCGTCGTCGCCGGCGTAGACCTCGAAGTCGGCCGGCGTGTCGGCGACGACCCGGGCGGTCTCGGTGGCGTTGGCCGCCGCATCCTTCAGCCCGACGATGTTGGGCACCTCGTGGGCCAGGCGCACCAGCACCTCGTGGCTGATCTTGCGCCCCGACCGGATCGGGATGTCGTAGAGCAGCACGGGTAGGTCGGTCGACGCCGGCGACCGCCCGGAAGTGCGCCTCGAGCCCGGCCTGGGGCGGCCGGTTGTAGTAAGGCGTGACCACGAGGACCGCGTCGATGCCGTGCTTGGCCGCCCGGGCCGTGAGCTCGCCGGCGTGGCGGGTGTCGTTGGTGCCGGAGCCGGCGATCAGCGGCACGTCGACCGCGGCCCGCACCGCCCGCCAGACCTCGACCTGCTCGTCGTCGCTGAGCATCGACGCCTCTCCCGTCGACCCGGTGACGACGAGGGCGTCGCTGCCGTGGGCGACCAGCCACTCGGCGAGGGCGGCCGCGCCCATGAGATCGACCCGCCCCTCGTCGTCGAAGGGGGTGATCATCGCGGTGATCACGGATCCGAAGCGCGCCATCAGGAGGCCTCCTCGTTCGCTGTCAGGGGCTCGGTGGCCCGCTCGATGCCGAGCGTGGCCAGCAGGTTCTCGTGCAACTCGAACCACACCGTGTGGTACGAGTCGATGGTGGGCCGGGTGAACCAGTCGGGGTCGCCGCCCTGGACCTTGGCCAGCGCGCCGGACAGGCGGGGGCCGTAGCCACCGAAGCGACCGAGCGCCTCGGCCAGGTCGGCCACCACCGGTTGCACCGCGTCGTCGAGCGTGACGAGTCGGGCCAGCACCACCGCGTCGTGGGCCGCGTCGGCATGGTCGTTGACGACGGGAACACCGTCGACGGTTCGCAGCTGCCAGTCGGTGCAGACATCGAGCATCGGCTGGTTGACCGCCAGGAACCGCCGGTAGGCCACCGAGACCGCAGCCCGGGAGCCGGCCCGGTCGAGCTCGCCGGCCAGGAGGCGCTCGCCCTCGGCTCGCCCCTCGGGAGACAGCATCCACCCCTCGGTCGGCCGCTCCCGGAAGCGAACGAGGCCGGCGTCCCCGAACCGTTCGAGCCGCTCCGACACGTCGTCGAGGTCGAGCCCGGCCGTCTCGGCGATGGCGGCGGCCGGGGCGAACGAGCGCAGCCGAACCCCCAGCAGCACGAGCAGATCGGGGTCGGAGGCAGCGGGCATCGTCCCGAACCCTACCAGCGCCCGGTTTTCGGTCATTTGCAGGTATCGCGGGCCGACCCCACCGAGTCGTGCCAACATCCGGCATGACCGAGATCCGGGGGGACGGGGACGAGCAGCTCGGTCTGCCCCCGTTCGCGTCGATCGGCGTCTACAGCGAGATCGAGCAGCCGCTGGTCTCGGTCGTGAACCCGGCGTGCATCGCCATCGGCGTCGCTGTCCACATCGGTGCCTACGCGGTGATCGAGGCCCTCGTGCCCGACCGGGGCATCACCGTCGAGTTCGACGACCGGGCCTACGTCGGGCACTTCCTCCGCCTCACGTCGGTGGGCGGCGTGCGCATCGGGGCCGACGCCATGCTGTCCGATCGGGTCTACGTGTCCGACACCAGCCACGTCTACGAGGACGTCACCCGGCCCATCAAGGTGCAGGGCCTGCGCGACGGTCGCTCGGTCGACATCGGCGACGGCGCCTGGGTCGGCATCGGCGCGGCGATCTGCGGCAACGTGCGCATCGGCCGCAACGCGGTGGTGGGCGCCAACGCGGTGGTGGTCAGGGACGTGCCCGACCGCACCGTCGTCGCCGGCAACCCGGCCGTGGTGGTGCGCCGCCACGACGGCGACGCCTGGCACTGGGCCACCGACCCCGTCGACTGATCGGTCCCGCAGGAGATCAGCCGACCGGGCCGGTGGCCGGGTGCCGCGTGCTACGTGCTACGTGCTCAGCCGGTGAAGGACGCCGTGGTCTGGGTCACCGGGGCCGGCGCGGCCGGCGGGGCCGTCGTCGGGGTGGCTGCGCCGACCGTCACGGGGGCCACCGCGGTGGCGCCGATGATGATCAGCCCCGTGCCCGTCGCGTCGGCGCTGTTGGTGTAGGTGCCGTTCACGGTCGAGACGGTCACGCCGAAGTGGATCGTGAGCGCCGAGGTGGCCGGGATGGTGAGCGGCCCGTTCCACGTCAGCGTCTGGCCGGACACCGTGGGATCGACCGTGGTGCCACCGGTGGAGCTGCCCGCCGTGTAGTGGAACCCGGCCGGCAGCGTGTCGATGACCGTGTCGAGCGTGACCTCGCTGCTGCCGGGGTTGGTGACGGTGATCGTGTACCCGTCGGCTGCGCCCGGCGCGGCCTGGGGCGCATCGGCGGTCTTGGTCACGGTCAGCGGCTGGATGCCGAGCGGCGAGAAGGTCGTGTAGTGCTGCACGGTGGTCGTCGCGCCGACCGCGATCGACTTGGTCCAGCTCAGGCCGGCCCCGTTGTCGAGCTCGGTGCCGTCACAGATGCAGGTGTTGGGGAACGGCTGCTGCGAGCCGATCTGGGCCCACACGGTGCTGTAGCCGTCCTCCATGTAGGACGAGCCGGCGGTGATCGGGAACCACTGCTCGATCCGGTCGGGACTCGCCGAGCCGGCGCCCGCCTTGCAGGCCACCGCCGAGCCGTCGACCTGGCCGCGCCCCGCGTCGCTGTCCTGCAGGTAGCAGTCGGCGGCCCGGTAGATGATGGCGGACTGGGTGGCGTTCGAGTTGTTCCGGATGGCCACGGTGGTGAGGTAGGCCTCCTGGCCGATCACGTAGGTGTCCGTCTCGGTGAGCCGGAAGCCGGTTGCCCCGAGGTCGACGACCGTGGTCACGCTGAACGGGCTGGCGGCCGTGCCGGCACCGGTGACCCCGGTCTGGCTGACCGGCGTGTAGGTGGTGCGGGGCGCGGCCCCGCCGCCGGCCGGGATGCTGGCCGGTCCGTACAGCGTGCCGCCCAGCGCCACCAGGGTGCCGCAGGCGGTGTCGTCGAAGAACTCGCCCGACGTGTCGCCGGTGTGGCTCACCGAGCAGTTGAGGTCGGTGCTGATGCCGATGCTGGTCAGCGGCCCGGCCGAGGTGATCGATGTGGTGGCCGCCGACGCGGACTGCGCGCTGCCGATCGCGATGATCGACACGAGCAGAAAGACCACCGTGAGTAGGCGTAGGGGCCGCCGAGCGGCGTGTGTGGACATGGACCCTCCCAAGGTCAGCAAGTAGCTGGTGAACAGCGTAGATCCGTAGCTCCATCGGCGTCCGTGCCGATGCGCACACAAGCATCACGGGGCGGTGTTCGTGACCAGCATGTCTCGTCAGCTCACTTCGTGTCCACACGCGCCGGCCCCGCTCGACCTCGCGGGGTGGTCGCAACCGGGGCGAACCGGATCGAACTGGCGCCGTCGGGTGACCCGGTTCGACGCGAATCGGTCGAATCCGGGACAGAACGCTCGCCGTGGCGGGATCAGGCGGAGCGGGTGTCGTCCTCCGTGAGGGCGAACGCCTCGTACTCCTCGCCCGTGTCGACCCAGTCCTCGAACTGGATGACACCCAGCTCGCCGAACTTCTCGCGCAGCCAGCCCGGCTTGCCCCCGGTCGCCCCGGCATCGAGCAGGCCGAGCTTCTTGCAGTTGGGGACGATCTTGGAGAAGAGCATCTGCTGGAACATCTGCTGCTCGGGCGAGAGCATCACCAGCGCCACGGCCTCCTTCACCGGCACGCCCATGTGGTCCCACACCTCCTGCTGCAGGAACCGGTCGCGCATGCGCACGGCGGCCTCGTAGGCGAACTCCTGGCGCTCACGGATCTCGGCCGCGTCGAGCTCCGCGTAGTACTCCTTCAGCGACAGCACGCCGAAGGCCACGTGGCGGGCCTCGTCGCTCATCACGTAGCGCAGGAGCTGCTTGAGCAGGGGCTCGGTGGTCATCATGTGGATGAAGCCGAAGGCGGCGAGGGCCAGGCCCTCGACCATGATCTGCATGCCGAGGTAGGTCATGTCCCACCGGCTGTCGTTGACGATGTCGTCGAGCAGCATCTTGAGGTGGGCGTTGATCGGGTAGTGGCCCGACAGCTTGGTGTCGAGGTACTTGGCGAAGACCTCGACGTGGCGGGCCTCGTCCATGACCTGGGTCGACGCGTAGTACTTGGCGTCGATCCACGGCACCGTCTCGACGATCTTGGCCGTGCAGATCAGGGCTCCCTGCTCGCCGTGCATGAACTGGCTGAGCGTCCAGTTCTGCATCTCGATGCCGAGCTGCAGCCACTGGGCCTCGTCCCACGTGGCGAAGCAGGTGCCGGCGAGGTCGAGCTCCATCGATCCGGGGTTGGCCAGGGCGTTGGCCGCCACGACCTGCTCCTGGTCGACATCGGTGTCCCAGGGCAGGTCGGTCTCGCCGTTCCACTGCGAGCTCTTGGCCTTCTCGTAGAGCTTGTTCAAGGCCGGGCGCGCACCCTTCTCGTAGTCCCAGGTGAAGATGGCGTCGGCGTTGTCGGCGACGGTGTGCATGGCCTCGTCGACGTCGGTGTTCGAGACCGACAGGATGGCCTCGAGGTCGTTGACGTCGGCCCGGCCGATGATCGCTTCGGTGGATGACATGGGTGCGTGGCTCCTTGCGGTGGTTGGCATACGTCTCGGTGCGGTCCGGGTGGGGTGCTCAGGCGGCGACGCCGGGGCGCCGGTCGGGCCTCAGATCGGGCTCGAGCCCCGGCAGCATGAAGGTGGCCACGAACCGGTCGGCGACGGCGCGGTCGGAGAGGTCGTGGCAGTCGGCCTCGAGCCCGTGGCCGATGATCACCCGGACCACCCACTCGGCGGTCTCGCGAGCGGCCTGCGGGGTCAGGAACCGCTCGAGCTCGGGCGCGCCGAACTCGGTGCCGAGGGTGAGCAGGGGCTCGAGCCCGTCGAAGCTGACGAGGGCCAGCACCGGGCCGGGCTCGTGGACGATCAGGTACTGCAGGGCCTCGTGCGTGCCGATGGCGGTGACGCCCTCGACCAGCGCGATGGCCAGCAGCTCGTGGAGGGAGCCGGCCGCGGCCACCTTGGCCGAGAGCTCGTCGAGGAACCGGCGCAGCTCACGCTCGCCGGTGGCGTAGACGACCGACTGCTTGCCGCCCGGGAAGGCCCGGTAGATGGTGGCCCTCGAGCAGCCGGCCTCGCGGGCGACGTCGTCGAGGGTGGTCTTGGTGATCCCCCACCGGGCGATGCAGCGCAGGGCGGCCTCGAGGATGCGGTCGGCCAGCACGTTCGGCGGGTCCGTGTGTTCGGCGATGTCCCCCATCAGGGTGAGACAATAAGTCCGAACTTGTCTCATTGCCAAGGACTCGGCGATGTGACATCCGTCAGGTCACATCGGGCTCCAGGATCCCGGCCAGGAACTGGGTGCGGACCAGCCGGTGCACAGCGGCCTCGTCGGTGAGGTCCCACTGCCCGGGGCTCCCGAGATAGGAGAGGAACAACCCGGTGACGTACCCGGCGGCCTCCTCGGCGTCGATGCCGGGCCGGAGCCGCTCGTCGGCCAGCAGCCGCAGGGCCTCGGCGTGCAGCAGCGCGGCCATCACCGGCATCACCGGCTGGAAGTCGGCCATGAAGAGGTCGGGCTCGGTGCTCAGCACCCGCTGCAGCAGGAGGTGGTCGTCGACGGCCTGGTGCCCGAACACCAGGCCGCGCACGAGCTTGGCCTCGATCCCCTGCTCCGGCTCGACCGCCTCGGCCAGCCGACCGAGGTACTTGGCGACCTCCCAGGCGATGGTCTCGGTGACCAACTCGTCCCGGCCGCCCCCGAAGTGGCGGTAGACCGTGGCCCGGGACAGGCCGGCTTCGTTGGCCACGTCCTCGATGCTGGTCTTGGCCAGGCCCCAGCGCTCGACACAGGCCACCGCGGCCTCGAGGATCCGGGTACGGGTGTCGGTGGCGCTCACCGGCGGCTCACGCCTTCGATGCCTGGTCGGCCTGGTCGGCCTGGGTGTCACGGTCGGCCTCGGTGTCCCGGTCGGCCTCGGCGTCGTGATCGGCGCGGGCGTCGTGCTCGGCCTGGGCCTTCTCGCTGGCCTTGTTGCGAGCTGTGCGTCGCAGCAGCAGCGGGTACACGATGATCGTGAGGGTGGCGAAGATGAACCACTGGCCGGCGTAGTCGAGATGGGGGCCCTCGTCGAGCGTCGGCGGCGGAACGGGGTCGGGCAGGTCGCCGGCCTGGGCCGGATCCGACGAGGCCAGGTTCACGTACACCGGGTAGAGCGGGTAGTCGAGCTGGTGGGCCCAGCGGATGAGGTCGACGCGGGACAGCGTGCGCAGCGTGCCGTCAGGCGCATCGACCGGTCCCGACTGGCGGTTCTGGGTCGGGAACACCAACCCGGTGACGGTGACCGTGCCCGACGGCGGGGCGTAGTCGGTGAGCGGGCCGTTCTCGTCGATGGCGTAGGGCACCCATCCCCGGTTGATGGCCACGGCGCTGCCGTCACCGGTGATCAGCGGCGTCATCAGCCACCAGCCCGGGTCGCTGCTCCCCCGCGTGCGGTTGCGGATCAGGACCTGGTTGTCGGTGTCGTAGTGCCCGGTGACGGTGACCTTGCGGTAGGAGATCGGTGACGACTGGTCGGGCGTGGCGTCCACCGCGAGCAGCGTGGTCAGCGGCACCGGCTCCGACGTCTCGCGGGACCGGATCAGGGCGTTGGCGTCCTTGCGCTGGGAGAGGCGGGACAGCTGCCAGAACGCGCACAGGACGAAGATCACCACGCAGGCGGCGACGAACAGGTGGGAGAAGATCCAGCCCGGCCGCCAGACGAAGCTCCAGTCCATCGGGGGCTTGTCCCAGTGGTCGGGCGGCTGCGACGCCACGATCTCCTGGTGCTCGGTCACGGCGAGAGGGTACCGCCGGGCGTGATCCGGCTGGAATCGGCCGGGAGCCTCGTCGACCGGACACCCGACCCACCGGCCGAGCTCATCGCAGGGCTTCGAGCTCCAGGGCTTCGTCGACCGCCTCCGGTGGCTCGGCCGCGCCGTCGACCAGGGAGCGGCGACCGGCGAGCAGCCCCCACCCGGCCGCGGCCAGGCCGGCGAGGCCGCCGACCACGAGCCCGGCCCGGGCGCCGAGCTCCTGGCTGATGCCGCCCACGATCGGACCGCCGATGGGCGTGCTGCCGAGGAACACGATGGCCTGGAGAGCCAGCACCCGGCCCCGCATCGACGGATCGGACCGCACCTGCACGATGGCGGTCGACGCCGTCATGAAGGCGATGCTCACGAAGCCCATCAGCACGGCCACCGGGAAGGCCAGCGCAAGGGTCGGCACCGCCGCCAGCGCGAGCATCGAGACGCCGAAGCCGGCGGCGGCGACGATCACGTGGCGCAGCTCGACCGTCTTGCGCCGGGCCGTGAGCAGCGCGCCGGTCAGCGAACCGACGCTGATGACGGAGAGCAGCAGCGTGAAGGTGGCGGCGTCGCCGCCGAACGTGCGGGTGGCGAACAGCGGGAGCACCACCTGGAAGTTGAACGAGAGCGTCCCGATGATCGCCATCATCACGAGCGGGATCCAGAGATCGGGCACCGTGCGGACGTAGCGGAGGCCCTCGCGCACCTGGCCCTTGCCCCGCTTGGCCACGGGCGGCCGGCGCAGGTCGGCCGGTCGCATCATCCAGAGGGCGACGAGCACGGCGATGTAGGAGAGGCCGTCGATGGTGAAGCACCAGCCGTAGCCGACCGTCGAGATGAGCAGGCCGGCCAGGGCCGGCCCGACGATGCGCGAGCTGGTCATCAGGGCGCTGTTGAGGCTCACCGCGTTCTGCACGTTGGTCTCCGGCACCATCTCGACCACGAAGGCCCGGCGGGCCGGGTTGTCGAACGCGGTGGCGACACCGCCGCAGAAGGCCACCGCGAAGATGGCCGCCACCGGCGGGTTCCCCATGAAGGCCAGGCCGGCGAGGGCGAACGACTGCACCATGGCGAAGGTCTGCACGATCATCAGCAGGCGGCGCTTGTCGCTGCGATCGGCGACCAGCCCGGCCCACGCGCCGAACAGCAGCACCGGCGCGAACTGGCAGCCGGTGAGCAGGCCGACCATCAGGCCGCTGTTGGTGAGCTTGAGCACCAGCAGCGTCTGGGCCACCAGGGTCAGCCAGTTGCCGACCTGGCTGATGATCTGCCCGCTGAAGAACAGCCGGAAGTTGCGGTACTTCAACGAGCTGAACGTCGACCCGCCGAACCGGGCGAAGCGCACCCTGGTCTGCTCCTCCGCCCGGTCGCTCATCGGAGCACCACGGGAGGAAGAAGGAGAGGGCACAAGACGCAGTGTGCCCACAATTGGTTAGCGTTTCAAACTAGTTGGCCGCGATTCACTCGAGCCGCTCGAACGACCGCATGGAGGAGCGGACCTCGGAGCGGGTCCGGTGCCTCAGAGCCCGAGATGGAGACGTATCGCTTCGTCGAGGTCGTCGATCAGGTCCGCCGGAAGGCGACCCACGGACTCGCCGATCCGCCCGATGGCGACGGACCGGATCTGCTCGGCCTGCGCCTTCGAGGTGCGCGCCAGGTGGCACCGACGAGCGGGCAGCAGCACCTGGAACGGATACACCTTCGCGGTGTTCGTGGTCACGGGCACGACCGTCACGACCCCACGCCCGAGCCGCTCGGCCATGCGGTTCGCTCCGTCGTTGCTCACCACCACCGCGGGGCGGCGCTTGTCCGCCTCCGATCCCCGGACGGGGTCGAGGTCGACCCAGACCACGTCGCCACGTTGCATCAGGCGAGACCATCACCGATCGTCGGCTCCCAGGCATCGGCGTCGGAGGCTTCCCAGTCCTCCCATGCCGCCGCATAGTCCTCGCCGAGCTCGGTCACCCGCAGCAGCGAGAGCGCACGTTGGACGACCTGAGACCGGGACCCGACGCGGTGCTCCGAGGCGTAGTGGTCGATGAAGTCGAGGTCCTCGTCCGGGATGCTCACGCTCAGCTTCATCCCGCCGATGCTACCTGAGTCGTACCGTCGATGCTACTAGCTTGCCACCTGTTGGGGGTCAGGCGGTGGGGAAGGTGTAGTCGGCGAACTGGTCGCGAAGCGTCTTCTTGGAGAACTTGCCGACCGAGGTCTTGGGCACCTCGTCGATGAACACCACGTCGTCGGGCAGCCACCACTTGGCGACCCGGCCGTCGAGGTACTCGAGCAGCTCCTCCTTGGTGAGCTCCTCGCCCGGCTTGACCACCACGCAGGCCAGCGGGCGCTCGGACCACTTGGGGTGCGAGATGCCGATGACGGCGGCCTCGGCCACCGCCGGGTGGCCCATGATCTCGTTCTCGAGCTCGACCGAGCTGATCCACTCGCCGCCGGACTTCACCACGTCCTTGGTGCGGTCGACGATGCGGAGATAGCCCTCCTCGTCGATGGTGACCACGTCACCGGTCCTGAGGTAGCCGTCGGGCGTGAACGAGTCGGGCGAGCGCGGGTCGTTGTAGTACTCCCGGGCGATCCACGGCCCGGTGACCTGCAGCTCGCCGCGGGTCGTGCCGTCCCACGGCACCGACTCGAGGCTCATGGCGTCGACGACCCGGAAGTCGACCCCGGTGGCGATCGTGCCGATGCTGGTGCGCAGGTCGGCCTGCTCCTCGTCGCTCAGCGAGTCGGCCAGGTAGCTCTTGAGCCGGCCGACCGACGCGACCGGGCTGGTCTCGGTCATGCCCCAGGCCTGCAGGATCGGCAGGCCGGTGGTCTCGCGGTAGGCCTCCGACAAGTGCCGGGGCACGGCCGAACCACCGCACGGGATGGCCCGCAGGTGCGAGGTGTCGCGGCCCTTGAGCTCGGGGAGCACGCCCATCCAGATGGTGGGCACGCCGGCCGCCACGGTGACCTTCTCGTGCTCGATGAGGTTGGCGATGGCGGGGGCCGACAGGTCGGGACCGGGCATCACCAGGTTGGCGCCGCACGCCACGCCGGCATGGGCCAGGCCCCAGGCGTTGGCGTGGAACATCGGGACGACGGGCAGGATCGTGTCGCGCTCGCAAGCGCCGAGGCTGTCGGCCATCATCACGCCGGCCGTGTGCAGCCAGGTCGAGCGGTGCGAGTAGACGACGCCCTTGGGGTTGCCGGTGGTGCCGCTCGTGTAGCACATCGAGGCGGCCCGGTTCTCGTCGAGACGGGGCCACTCGACCGGGTCGGCCGCGGCCAGCAGGTCCTCGTAGTCGTGCAGGGCTCGCCCGCCGTCGGGGCTGGGCACCTCTCCCCGACCGTCGTCCATGACCACGATGTGGCGCACGGTCTCGAACGTGTCGAGCAGGGGCCACAGCAGGCCGATCAGCGAGCGGTCGACGAAGATCACCTCGTCCTCGGCGTGGTTGACGACGTAGGTGACCTGCTCGGGGAACAGCCGGATGTTGAGCGTGTGCAGCACCCGGCCGCTGCACGGGGCGGCGAAGTAGAGCTCGAGGTGCCGGGCCGTGTTCCAGGCGAACGTGGCGACCCGACCGTCGGCCGAGATGCCGAGGTCGTCGAACACTCCGCCGAGGCGTCGCGCTCGACTCGGCCCACTCGCCGTAGGACTCCCGCTCGACGCCGGTGGCGGTGGCGGTGACGACCTCCTTCTTGGCGAAGATCGTCTCGGCCCGGTTGAAGTAGTGGTCGAGCGTGAGCGGCCGGTCCTGCATGAGACCCTGCATGGCGTTCCCCCCGGGGAGATGCGAGTCGATCGGAGTCGGCCGCAGCGTAGGTCACCAGTTCTGGCCGTGGCGGACCGGAGGCGACCATCGGAATCGCCCGTCGGGCCGACCGCGCGCCCGACCACCCGACGCGGCGTCGGTCCGCTCGTGTGACGCGGGGTGATCGCGATCGGAGACGAGATCCCTGTCGACGAGCTACGGTCGCGGCTGGCTGTGCGGGCCGCTGCGTGGACAACGATCCGGAGGGAATCCCATGGACGACACGAGCTGGGGCAGTCGCTGGAACGGACGCCGCACCGCGAGATCACGCTCGCGGCGGATGGGGGTGGTGCTCATCGCCCTCGCCGCCGTCGTCGGCGTGATGGTCCCGATGCAGACCACCAGTGCGGCGCCGACGTTGAGCAGAGGCGACGTCCTGATCTCCATCGGTGGGGGCAAGATCGAGCAGCACTCCCCCGACGGCACCCTGATCCGGACGCTCGACGACACCACCGGCACCGAAGAGAACGACGGCATGTGCTTCGATCCGTCGGGCAACCTCTATGCCAACAACGGCTTCAGCGACAACTCGCTGAGCAAGTTCGACCCCACCGGCGCCCTCGTCGCGGCCCGCTTCATCGACAACACGCAGATCAGCGGGGACAACGAGAGCTGCGTCGTCGACTCCGCCGGCAACATCTACCTGGGCCTGCCGGACTCGAGCCCGACGGCGATCCAGAAGTACAGCTCGACCGGCACGCTGCTCGAGACCCTCCCGGTCACCGCGGAGGACCGAGGCAGCGACTGGGTCGAGCTCGCCGCCGATCAGTGCACGCTCTTCTACACGAGCGAGGGCGACACGGTCTTCCGCTACAACGCCTGCACCCACACGCAGCTCACCCCGTTCGCCACCAGCCTCCCCGGCCCGTGCTTCGCGAACCGCCTGCTGACCGACGGATCCATGCTCGTGGCGTGCGAGGGCGCCGTGGTCAAGCTGAGCACCACCGGCACGATCGTCACCACGTTCTCCGCCGCGAGCCTCGGGCTGACCGGCGGGTTCATCTTCGCCATGAACCTCGACCCCGACGGCACCACCTTCTGGACGGCCGACTACCAGACCGGCAAGGTCGCCCGGGCCAGGATCTCGGACGGCACCGTCGTGGGGGGCTTCACCGCGACCGCCACCGGCGCCGGGCCCTTCGGCGGCCTGACTGTCGTCGGGGAGATCACCCAGGCCCAGCCGACCACCACGACCACCACCCCGGCGCCGACGAGCAGCACCACGCCGCCGGCCCAGGCCGTGCAGGCCACCGCCGCCTTCACCGGCTGACCGCAGATCGACCGCCCGGGGCGGCGCACGACGAGAACGACCGGAGGGGGCTCCAGCGGCCCCCTCCGCCGAGCGCCGGGCGCGACCTCGGGGCGAGGTCCGCGCCGGTCGCGTGGGAGACTGCGCCCTTGTCCACCCCCGACCAGCCCGACGAGCCCGAGGGATCCGAGCCCGACCGGCCCGAGCCCGGGGCCGAGGAGACGCCGAGCCATCACCACCGGCCCTCGCGCCGGCGGGCCGCCCTGGTCATCGTGCCGATCATCGTCCTGGTCATCGGCAACTACGCGGGCGGGGCCCTGTTCCCCACGCTCGTCACCGAGCACCCGCTGCTGCTGATCCTGCTCAGCCCGAGCAACCGCAACTTCGTGTTCGTCGCCGACCGGATCGACCCGACCGCGTACTACGTCTTCGGCACGTTGCGCCTGCTCGCCCCCGACCCGCTGTTCTTCCTGCTCGGCCGGTGGTACGGCGACGCGGCCATCACGTGGATGGAGCACCGCACCCCGACCTACGGCCAGATGATGCGGACGCTCGAGCGCTGGTTCTCGAAGGCGAGCTGGCCGGTCGTCACCGTCATCCCCAACAACCCGGTGTGCCTGCTCGCCGGAGCGGCCGGGATGAGCGTCGGCGTCTTCGCCGTCCTGAACGTGATCGGAACGATCGGTCGCTTGGTGCTGCTGAAGCTCACCGGCAAGCTGCTGGCCAACCCGATCGGGTGGCTGCTCGACCTCATCGCCCAGTACCGCCTGCCGCTGCTGGCGCTCAGCATCTCGATCGTCGGCTTCACCGTGTTCAGGGAGTGGCGGGCCGGCACCTCCCAGATCGAGCAGCTCCTCGAGCTCGAGGAAGAGCTCGAGGAGATCGACGAGCGCACCGCGGAGGACTAGGCGCGCTCGCCGCGGAGCTCACGTCGGCACCCGAACCTGAGGTCGGGCGACGTCGGGCCCGGCGCTCGGCGGCGCGCTCCGTCGCACCCGGGTGGCGAACCTCCAGGACCTCCACGCCAGCGCCCGGACGCCGGAGCCATGATCGCCGTCCGGCGCCGGCCGGGTGCGGAGCACGAGGAACGCCACGGTGACGACGAGCACGGCCGTGGCGCCCCCGAGGGCCCATCCCGCAACGACGTCGGTCGGCCAGTGCACGCCGAGGACGAGGCGGCTGAGCCCGATGCCCACCGGGGCCAGCACGCCCAGCGCGACCGCGAGCATGCGGGCGAGCGGGCGGCGAAGGACGAACACCGCGAGCACGAGACCCAGGGCCAGCAGCACCGCCGTGCTGTCGGCGGAGTGGCCGGACGGGAACGACGGCTCGGTCTCGCGCGACGAGCCGCAGCGCCTCGTCTGGGCGGCTCCGCCCGAAGTACTGCTTGCTCACCGTGACCGCCACGCCGGTGAGGGCCAGCGAGACCGCCGGGACCGCCGACACGACGAGCGGCTGACCGAGACGCCAGAGCACGACCGCGGCCACGACCACGATGCCGATGAGCGCCAGCGCCCCACCGACCTGGGTGGCGGCGCGGGCGGCATCGATGGTTCCGGTCGAGCGCCGAGCGACGAACCAGAGCAGCCCGGCGCCGTCGCTGGTGGTCACGCCGTCGCGCTCCTGCACCGCGTCGGCCAGCTCGGCGAGCACCAGCAGGGCCGTCAGGATGGCCACCACGGCGCCGGCCACCGCGAACCAGTCCCTGCGCCCGAGATCGATCTTCACGTCACGCTCCGAACCTTCCGAGCGCGGGGTGATCTCCTCGCGCCGGCGCCCGACTCTGCCCGGCACCGTAGCGACGCCGACCGGCGGCGGGGCCGCGGCCTGCTCGTCGCCGGTGGCGTCGACCCCGGGAGTCGGTCGCCGGTAGCGTCGTCCGGATGGTCATCCCTGGCACGACTGCCGTCGTCACCGGCGCCAGCTCGGGCATCGGCGCGGCCGCCGCCCGCCACCTGGCCGATGCCGGGTTCGACGTGGTGGTCGGGGCCCGTCGGCTCGACCGCCTGCGCGAGGTCGCCGAGCCCATCGGCGCCCGTGCCCTCGAGCTCGACGTCACCGACGACGGGTCGGTGACGCGCTTCTGCGCCGAGGTCGGGCCCTGCTCGCTGGTCGTGAACAACGCGGGCGGCGCCCTGGGGCTCACCAGCATCGAGGGCGCCGACGTCGAGCAGTGGCGTCGGATGTACGACACCAACGTCCTCGGCACGCTCCGGGTCACGCGCGGCCTGCTGCCGGAGCTGCTGGCCTCGGGCGACGGGCACGTGATCGTGATCGGATCGATCGCCGCCTACGAGCCCTACCCGGGCGGAGGCGGCTACAACGCGGCCAAGTTCGGTGAGCGGGCCCTGGCCGGGGTGCTGCGCCAGGAGCTGCTGGGCCGGCCGGTGCGGGTGACCGAGATCGATCCCGGCATGGTCGAGACCGAGTTCAGCCTGGTGCGCTTCGGCGGCGACGAGCGAGCGCGCCGCGCAGGGTCTACGAGGGCGTGACGCCGCTGACCGCCGACGACGTCGCCGAGTGCATCACCTTCGCCGCCACCCGCCCGAGCCACGTCAACATCGACTCGATCGTCGTGCTGGCCCGTGACCAGGCCGGCGCCCGCCACGTCCACCGCCACCCGACCAGCTGACCCGAGCTGACCCCAGCGCCCCCTCTCCCGTTCTTGCGTAGATGATCCGGCCCTCAGCCCGATTCCCCACGCATGTTCGTGAAGGGGGGTGCGGGGCGGCGCCTCGGGTTAGAGGTCGAGGAGGGCGTCGAGGCCGAAGGTGAGGCCTGGGCGCTCGCCCACCTTCTTCACGGCCAGCAGCACGCCGGGCATGAACGAGGTGCGGTCGTAGGAGTCGTGGCGGATGGTGAGGGTCTGGCCGGTGGTGCCGAGCAGCACCTCCTGGTGGGCCACCACACCGCGCAGCCGCACCGAGTGCACCGGGATGTCGCCGGGTCCCCGACCGCCGCGGGCGCCCTCGACGACCCACGTGGTGGTGGGATCGCCGGCCCACTCGCCCGAGGCCTCGGCCATGCGCCGGGCGGTGGCCATGGCGGTGCCCGACGGGGCGTCGATCTTCTGGTCGTGGTGCAGCTCGATGATCTCGGCCGTCTCGAAGTAGGGCGCGGCCAGCTCGGCGAACCGCATCATCAGCACGGCACCGATGGCGAAGTTCGGGGCGATGACGCAGTTGCTCTTCTCGAACAGCTCGGCGAAGCGGGCCAGGTCGTGATCGTCGAAGCCGGTGGTGCCCACCACCGCGTGGATGCCGACACCGGCGAGCCACGCCAGGTTCTCGCGGGCCGCGTCGACCTGGGTGAAGTCGACCGCGACGTCGACCCCCGCGTCGAGCATCGCCTCGGGGCCGGCCGCGAGCTGCAGGGGCAGGTCGAGGCCGGTGACCTGGCGCAGGTCGAGGCCCGCGTGCCAGGGATCGACCGCGACGGCCAGCTCGAGGTCGGGGTCGGCCTCCACGGCCTGGCACACCGTGGCGCCCATCCGCCCTCCTGCACCGAAGACACCGACCCGGATCATCGGCCGTGACCTTAGTGCGCGACCTCTGGCCGGACCCCGCCGTACTCGCCCGGTCCGGGGCCCGACCGTGGCCGGGGACGGCCCGGCCGGGTCAGGCGGCGCGGGCCGCCGCCCGGGCGACGCACGCGGCGAGGCGCGGATCGTCCTCGTCGAACGGCCCGACCACCGACAGCACGCTGGGTGCGGCCAGCACGCGCTGCAGCACGCGGGCGACGTCGTCGCGGGTGACCGCTCGCATGCGGGCCAGGTTCTCGTCGACGGCCGTGATGAGGCCGCGGTTGGTCAGGCTCGATCCCGAGGCGGGCCATGCGGCTGCCCGAGTCCTCGAGACCGAGCAGGGTGGCGCCCTCGAGGTAGCCCCGGGCCACCTGGTGCTCGTCGTCGGTGATGCCCTCGGCCAGCGCATGGTCGATCACGGCGTCGATCACCTCGAGCAGCTCGCCCAGGCGGGCCGGTGCGGTGCCGGCGTAGAGGGTGAACGCCCCGGTGTCGGAGTAGGAGGACGGTGACGAGAACACGGTGTAGGCCAGGCCCCGCTCCTCCCGAACCTCCTGGAACAGCCGGCTCGACATCCCCCCGCCGAGCACCTGGTTGGCGACCATCAGCGCGTAGCGATCCGGGTCGGTGTGGTGCAGTCCCCGCCACGCCATGGCCACGTGGGCCTGCTCGGTGGGGCGGTGGGAGAAGGTGAACGGCTCGAGCGCGTCGACCGGCTCCGACCGCACCGGCCGCGCCCCGGCGTCGACGTCGGCCAGGCAGTCGGCGACGTGGTCGACGACCTCGGCGTGGGTGAGGTCGCCGGCGGCGGCCACGACCAGGTTGGCCGGCCGGTACCAGTTGCCGTGGAAGTCGGCGATGGCGTCGCGGGCCATCGTCGGTGATCGACTCCTCCGAGCCGAGCGTCTCGAAGCCGAGCCCGTGGTCGGGGAACAGCGCCTCCATGAGGCGCGTGTGCACGACGTCGTCGGGGGTGTCCTCGTTCATGAGGATCTCCTCGAGGATCACCTCGCGCTCGGCGTCGACCTCGGGAGGGCGGAACGCCGGCGCGCCGACGACGTCGACCAGCAGGTCGAGGCCGAAGCCCAGCTCGCGGGCCGGCAGCCGGGTGTAGTACCCGGTGTGCTCGCGGCTCGTGAAGGCGTTCATCTCGCCGCCCACCGCATCGACCGCCACCGCGATGTCGCGGGCGCTGCGGTCGGCGGTGCCCTTGAACAGCAGGTGCTCGAGGAAGTGCGAGGCGCCGGCCAGCGACGCCGGACTCGTCCCGCGAGCCCACGCCGGCCCAGAACCCGATCGACACCGAACGGGCACCGGGCACGTGCTCGGTGACGACCCGCAGTCCCGACGGCAGGGTCGTGAGCTCGATGCCGGGTTCGGGACCCGACACGCTGGAGCCGGGCGGAGGGGCCGCCAACTCGCCGGCCTGGAGGACGGAGGAGGAAGAAGCAGAGGAGGACGGCGACGACCCGCCCCCGGCCGGAGCCAGAGACGGGTCGTCGTCGACGTTCGGGTCGGTCACGTCAGCGACGACGACCGCCACCGCCGCCACCGCTGCGGCCGCGGCCACCGCCGCCGCTGCGGCCCCGGCCGCCGCGATCGCCGCCGCCACCGCCGCTGGGAGCGGACTCGGGACCGAGGTCACCGAACTCGGAGCGGACCTCGTCGTCGAAGGCGTCCTCGAACGACACGTACTCGCGGTCGCCGTTGGACTCCTCGGCGGGAGCGTCGTCGCGGGGCGCCCGCTCGCGAGGGGCGCGGTCGCCGCGGTCCTCGCGGGCAGCGCGGTCGCCGCCGGACTTCTCCGAGGGCGCATCGCCGGCCAGGCGCAGCGACACCTTGCCGTTGGGGTCGACGTCCTCGACGACGACCTCGATCTCGTCGCCCAGGTCGACGACGTCCTCGACCCGGTCGATGCGCTTGCCGCCGCCGAGCTTGGAGATGTGGATCAGGCCGTCACGGCCCGGGAGGATGTTGACGAACGCCCCGAACTTGGTGACGTTGACGACCTTGCCCTTGTAGGTCTGGCCCGACGTCGGCGGTCGGCGGGTTGAGGATGAGCTTGATCTGGCGCTCGGCCTCGGCCACCGCTCCGCTGTCGGTGGAGCCGATGCTGACCCGGCCGACCGAGCCGTCGTCGTCGACGGAGATGTCGGCGCCGGTCTCCTGCTGGATGGCGTTGATGACCTTGCCCTTGGGCCCGATGACCTCGCCGATCTTGTCCATGGGGATCTCGAAGCTGATGATCTTCGGGGCGGTCTTGCCGACCTCCGGGCGGGGCTCGGCGATGGCGGCGTTCATGACCTCGAGGATCTGCAGGCGGGCGTCCTTGGCCTGGGCCAGCGCCTGGGCCAGCACGTCGGCCGGGATGCCGTCGATCTTGGTGTCGAGCTGCAGGGCGGTGACGAACTCGGACGTGCCGGCGACCTTGAAGTCCATGTCGCCGAACGCGTCCTCGGCGCCGAGGATGTCGGTGAGGGTGGTGTACTTGCCCTCGGCGAACACCAGGCCCATGGCGATGCCGGCCACCGCGGCGTGCAGCGGCACGCCGGCGTCCATCATCGAGAGGCTGGAGCCGCAGACCGAGCCCATCGACGTGGAGCCGTTCGACGACAGGACGTCGGAGACGGTGCGGATCGTGTAGGCGAAGTCCTCCTTGGAGGGCAGCACCGGCACGAGCGCCCGCTCGGCCAGCATGCCGTGGCCGATCTCGCGGCGCTTCGGGCCCCGCATGAAGCCGGTCTCGCCGGTGGAGTAGGGCGGGAAGTTGTAGTGGTGCATGTAGTGCTTGCGATCGACCACGCCGAGCGTGTCGAGCATCTGCTCCATGCGGGGCATGCCGAGCGTGGTGACGTTGAGCACCTGCGTCTCGCCCCGCTGGAACAGGCCGGAGCCGTGGACGCTGGGGAGCACGCCGACCTCGGCCGACAGCGGCCGGATGTCGGCCACGCCGCGGCCGTCGATGCGCTTGCCCTCGTTGACGATGCGCTTGCGCACGATGGCCTTGGTGACCGAGCGGAACGCGGCCTTGATCTGCTTCTCGGCGTCGGCGACGTCCTCGAAGCGGGGCAGCAGCTCGGCGATGATGGCCGCACGGGCTTCGCCCTCGGCCAGCCCGCGCTCGGCCTTGTCGGCGATCTCCTGGCTGGCGGTGATGCGGTCGGTGCCGACCTCGACCACCGCGTCGTAGACGTCTCTGGGTGTAGTCGGCCTGCACCGAGTAGGCCATGGTGGGCTTGCGGCCACCGGCCGTCTCGATGAGCTCGAGCTGATCCTTGATGGAGTCGCGGATCCAGGTCTTGGCCGCCTCGAGGCCCTGGGCGATGACCTCTTCGGTCACCTTGGGAGCTCCGGCCTCGAACGCCGGCCACGAGGCCTCGGTGCCGCCGGCTTCGACCATCGAGATGGCGACGTCGTCGTTGTCGAGCAGGCGCCCGGCGACCACCAGCTCGAAGGTGGACGACTCGCCCTCCTCGTAGGTGGGGAACGGGATCCACTCGCCGTCGGTGCTGAAGGCCACCCGGACGGCGCCGATGGGGCCGTCGAAGGGGATGCCCGACAGGCTGAGGGCGGCCGAGGCGCCGTTGATGGCGACCACGTCGTGGGGGTTGACCAGGTCGGCGCCGAGGATGGTGCCGACCACGTGGACCTCGTTGCGGAAGCCGTCAGGGAAGCACGGGCGCAGCGGGCGATCGATCAGGCGACAGGTCAGGATGGCCTGGTCGCTGGCCTTGCCCTCACGGCGGAAGAACGAGCCGGGGATCTTGCCGGCCGCGTACATGCGCTCTTCGATGTCGACGGTGAGCGGGAAGAAGTCGGCGCCCTCACGGGCGCCGCTGGCGGCGGTGGCGGTGACCAGGACGACGGTGTCGCCGAGGCGCACGGTGACGGCGCCACCGGCCTGGCCGGCGAGCTTGCCGGTCTCGAAGGTCAGCGTCTTCTCAGGGGCGCCGCTGACGACGCGGGTCACGGAATGGGGTTCCGTCATGGGATGTCTCCTCTGGGGCCACGCGGCCCCGTTCTGTGGAGGCCGGGCGGCGCCAGTTCCCAGTGGTGAAGGGCGGAGCACGGTGGCCTGCCGGAGCAGGTGTCCCGTCCCTCACCACTGGCAGCTGACGTTCGCGCCCGGCCGGTGATATGTGCGAACGGCGACCGAAGTGGTCGCCGTTCGGGGTGGTGGTTCGGTTAGCGCCGCAGACCCAGCTTGGCGATGATCGCCCGGTAGCGCTCGACGTCGTTCTTCTTGACGTAGTCGAGCAACCGGCGACGACGCCCGACCAGCATCAGCAGGCCTCGCCGGCTGTGATGGTCCTTCTTGTGGACCTTCAGGTGCTCGGTGAGGTGGTTGATGCGATCGGAGAGCAGCGCGATCTGGACCTCGGGGGAACCCGTGTCGGTCTCGTGGAGGCGATGCTCGGAGATGGTCGCGCCCTTGGGGGGCAGGTTGCTGGGATCAGACGACATTCGTAGGGAAGCTTTCTCGGAAAGGGTTTCGGACCCGGCCTCTCGAGCCGCTGCCGTGCCTGGAGGCAGGCTGGCGGACTCAGAAGCGGTGTGACGACGCTGCCGCCGGTCGGGCCGTGGCCCGGGGCGCGTATCAGCGTTGGTCAAGGGTAGCAGTCGGGCCCCGGAAACCGGAATCGGGGCCCCGACGGGTCGTAGGTCAGTCTGAATCGCGACTCTGGCTCGTTCTCGACGCCGAGAGATCTTCCACGAATGAGGTGAGTGCTTGCCTTCACAAGAGCACCCCGGTAGGTTCGACAGCAATCTTCCCCGCCCCTCAGGCTTCGGCCTGGGTTGGCGGGGTTTTTCCGTTGGCGGGGAGTTCGGCGTGAAGCGTCCAAAGGTATTCGTGGACTATCAGAACGTGTACCACTTGGCGAGACGGGCGTTTGCCCCGCGCACTGGAGCGCCCGCTTCAACGGGCCAGATTCATCCCGACCTCGCGGGTGTGCTCCTTCAGTCACGTCGTGACATGGCGTACCGCGACACGCCAAACGAGTCAGAGCTGACCGAGGTCCGGGTCTATCGCGGGATGCCCGACGGTGCACTCGATCCCAAGGGTCACGGGGCGGCCTCACGTCAGATCGAAACCTGGGAGCGCCATCCGGATCTTCGTGCCTTCACGCACCCGATCGCCTACCCGCATGGATGGGAGAACGAACGGGATCGACCGAGGATCGTACGAACCGGCGAGAAGCCGCGGGAGAAGGGCATCGACGTCCAGATCGCCGTGGATCTCGTTCTTGGTGCGGTGAACGACGATTACGACGTCGGAATCGTCTTCTCGGGCGACTCAGATCTCCTCCCAGCCATCAGGGCGGCCATGATCATCGGAAAGCACATCGAGGTCGCCGCGTGGAGCCCCGGCGATCGACGTGCCACACGTATCCCGCCTCGGGACATACCGCCGTGGCCGAACGGCAACACCCGATCGCTCTGGTGTCACTTCTTGCAGGCGGAGGACTTCCGGTTCGTTCGGGACGACACCGACTACGCGCGACCCGCCGGTTCCAACTGACCACGAAACCGGAATCGGGGCCCCGACGGGTCGGGGCCGGTCGATCAGGTGATGGTCCAGGAGTACTTGGGGAGCTGGTGCTCCACCGCCAGGACGGGCACGGGGCCGACGGGCGGGGTGAGGCCGTGGATCGGGGCGTCGGGCTCGTAGAAGATCGCCTCGAGCTCGTCGCGGGACTCGGCGCCGGCCGCGCCGATGGACTCGCGGATGGCGTCGCCCAGGCGCCCCCGCAGCAGCTCGGCCACGATGGCCGGGAGCGTCTCGGGGTCGCGGAGCAGCCACGAGTGGCTGCCCTTGCGCACCGTGACCAGGGTGGCGTTCGAGCGCTTGGCCGCCGACTTCGCGGTGGCGAAGGGGACGATGAGGTCGCGGTCACCGTGGATGACGAACGTCGGTACCTCGTCGAGGGCCAACTCGTCGAGGATGCCGCGGCTGCCCTTGGTGCGCAGGATCGACGCGGCCGGGCCGATCAGGCGCCACGGCCGGGTGGCGTGGCCGATGAGCGTCGGGGCCAGCAGCCGGCCGAGCTTGGCCGCCTGGCGGGGGTCGTCGAGCAGCGGCAGGGTGGCCAGCGAGTCGAGGACGAGGCCCAGGCCGAGTGGCATCAGCAGGAACGGGTTGAACCGGAAGAGGTTCACCATGGCGTCCCACTGGTCGCCGACGATGGCGTCGACGAGCAGCGCTGCGATGGTGTTGTCCGGGCGCTGGGCGGCGAGCTGGGCGGTGACCCGGCCGCCCATCGAGTGGCCAGCGATCACCGCCTTGCGGATGCCGAGCTCCTCGATCACCCGCCCCATGAGCTCGGCGTAGTCGCCGAGGCGTCCGCCGCTGAGGGGCAGGCCCTGGGTGGCGCCGTGGCCGGCCATGTCGATGGCGATCACCTTGAAGCCGCGGCCGACCAGGCGGTGCAGCGTCTGGGCGTAGAGGAAGCCCTCGGCGGTGAAGCCGTGCACCACGACCAGCGGGACGCCCCGGCCGCTGACCGCCAAGCCGACCCGATGGCCGTCGTGCAACGTGAACGAGTGGCGCGCGAGCCGGGGAGCGGCGAGGGCCCCGGTACCCGCATGGTGGGCGGTCGGCCCGACGATGGGCTGGGTCACGGCTGCCATGTTCACCCCGCCGACGACGGCATCGGTGGATGGAGGATCGGGGTCATGCCGGGAACGACCCCGCTTCGAGGCTGGCGAGCACCTTCCTGGCATCGTCACAGTCGCGACCCATCTGAACCACCAGGTCGTCGACCGAGTCGAACTTCAGCTCGTCTCGGAGCCGTTGCACGAATCGCACGTGGGCCGGCTCGTCGTAGAGGTCGCCGTCGAAGTCGAGGACGTGGGCCTCGAGCAGCGAGGTGTCGGCCCGCTCGTAGAACGTGGGCCGCTTGCCCAGCGACAGCGCCGCCGGCCGGGCCACGCCGTCGGGCCGCAGGTACCACCCGGCGTAGATGCCGTCGGCCGGCAGGCAGATGTCCTCGGGGACGGCCACGTTGGCGGTGGAGAAGCCCAGCTCGCGGGCCCGGCCGTCACCTCGTCCCACCACGCCCCGCACCTCGTGGGCCCGTCCGAGCATGCCGTTGGCCACGTCGAGCTCCCCCGCCCTGAGCGCGGCCCGGATGGCGGTGGACGACACCCGGTCGGCGGCCTCGGGTGCCGGGGCACCGTCGACGCCCACCAGCTCGAGCCCCCGCACGTCGAACCCGAGCTCGGCGCCCATGGTGCGCAGCAGCTCGACGTTGCCGGTGCGGCGGTGGCCGAAGTGGAAGTCGTCGCCCACGACCACGGCCCGGGCGCCGAGGCGGCCGACGAGCACCTCGGTGACGAACTCGTCGGCCGGCTCGAGCGATCGGGCCTGGTCGAAGTGCACGACGAGCGTGTGGTCGATGCCGGTGGACGCGAGCAGCTCGAGCTTCTGGTCGAGGTCGGTGAGCAGCAGCGGCGCCGATTCGGGGCGGACCACGCTGGCCGGGTGGCGGTCGAAGGTGACCACCGCGGTCTGCAGGCCCCCCTCGGCCGCGATCTCCTTGACCTGGCGGATCACCTCGCGGTGCCCACGGTGCACGCCGTCGTACGCGCCGATGGTGGTGACCGTTCCCACCAGCGGGTCGGCCCGCCGGTCGTCGTCGTGGAGCACCTGCATGGCGATGGAGGCTACTCAGCTACCGGGCTCGCGCCCTCAGCGGGAGTCGGGCTCGCGCCGTCTGCGGAGGATCCGGCCGGGGCGACCACGACGGAGGGCTTCACGGTGGTGCCCTTGTGGGCCTCGTACACCGCCAGCAGGTCGCCGGCCTGGTCGAGCACCGCCCACGGTCCGTCGGCGGCCGGACCCTCGGAGTCGCCGGCCACGCCCAGCACGGCCCGCTCGAGCACCTTGCCGAACCGGACCGCGGCCGCGACCTCGTCGGACACCCCAACGGACGGGTAGTCACGCATGACGTCGCGCATGGGGCGCACCAGCAGATCGCCCAGCGGCCTGGCCTCGGCCAGGGTGAACGAGCCGATGGCGGTGCGGCGCAGGGCGCGCAGGTGCGCTCCCCCGCCGAGGGCGTGGCCCAGGTCGGCGGCCAGGGTGCGCACGTAGGTGCCCGACGAGCACTCGACCTCGACCCGGTAGACGCCCGGGGTGCCGGCGAGCGGCTCGACGTCGAAGCGGTGCACGGTCACCGGTCGGGCCTGCCGTTCCACCTCGACGCCCTGGCGGGCCAGCTCGTGCAGGCGTCGGCCGTCGACCTTGACCGCCGACACCATCGGCGGCACCTGCATGATCGGGCCGGTCAGCGACGCGGCGGCGGCCCGCACCTGGTCGTCGGTGACCGCGGCCATGTCGTGGGTGGCCACCACCCGGCCCGAGTCGTCGAGGGTGTCGGTCTCGGTGCCGAGCACGAACTCGGCGGTGTAGGTCTTGGGCAGCACGGTGAGGTACTTCAGCAGCCTGGTGGCCCGACCGACTCCCAGCAGCAGCACGCCGGTGGCGTCGGGATCGAGGGTGCCCGAGTGGCCGACCTTGCGGTTGCGCAGGATGCCCCGTGCCTTGGCGGCCACATCGTGGGAGGTCCACCCCGCGTCCTTGTCGACCACGGCCAGCCCGTCGCGGAGCTGCTCGTCGGCCGGCACGTGGCCGGTCAGCTGCTCTCCGCGGCTCGCGTCCTCCGTCGCCACGAGGCCGCTATCCATTCTTGCGTGGATAAGCGGCCCCAGGACCGGGGAATCTACGCAAGTTCGGGGAGAGGGTCATCGGGATCGTCGTCCTGATCGGGGATGGGGACGTCGTCGCGGATCGGTCCGATCTCGGCCAGCCGGGCCTCGATCTGGCTGCCGGCGCGCACGGCCGGGTCCGGTGCGAACACGAGCTCGGGCACCCGCTTGATGCGCGCCTCGCGCCCGACCCGCTTGCGCAGGCGGGGTCGGAACTCGTCGAGCGCCTCGAGCACCTCGGCGTCGCCGTCGGCGCCCTGCAGCGAGTCGTAGTAGACGAGGGCCCGGTTGAGGTCGGAATCGACGTCGACCGCGGTGACGGTGAGCAGGTCGAGCCGCTCGTCGTCGATGTCCTCGAGCCCCTCGGCGATGATCTGCTGGAGCAACGTGTTGAGCCGCGCCGTCCGGGGGTACTGGCGGGCGTTGCGGCGAGCGGTTCGACGGGCTACCACGCGTCGACCTCGAGCCAGTCACGTCCCGAGTCGACGACCTCGATCTCGGGGAACGACCACACGAACCGCTCGACCGAGTCGATCAGCTCGGCCGCGTGGGTGGCCGAGCCCGACACGCCCACGAACGCCAGCTCGGCGCGCTGGTGCGCGTCGAGCCGGCCGGTCTCGGAGACCGCCACGCGGAAGCGCCGATGGGCGCCCTCGAGGATGGTGCTGACCACGGACCGCTTCTCCTTCAGCGAATGCGCCTCGACGATGCGGACATCGACCGTGAGGGCGAGCACGTGGGCAGCCACGGCGTCCGACCCCGGCTAGACGCGGGGGATCTCGCGATCCTCGTAGGTCTCGATGATGTCGCCGGGCTTGAGGTCCTGGAAGTCGGTGAGGCCGATGCCGCACTCGAAACCGGCCGCGACCTCGCGGACGTCCTCCTTGAACCGACGCAGCGACTGGACGGCGCCCTTCCAGATGACCGTGCCCTCGCGGAGGAACCGGACCTTGGAGTTGCGGGTGATGACACCGTTGAGCACGTAGCAACCGGCGATGGCACCGACGCGGGGCACCCGGAAGATCTCGCGCACCTCGGCATCGCCGGTGACGATCTCCTCGAACTCGGGCTCGAGCAGGCCGAGCACCGCGTTCTCGATGTCCTCGATCACCTGGTAGATGATCTCGTAGGTGCGGATCTCGACCTGTTCCTGGTCGGCCATCTCGCGGGCCATGCGGTCGGGGCGCACGTTGAAGCCGATGATCGTGGCGTTCGACGTGGCCGCGAGCTGGATGTCGTCCTTGGTGATGCCACCGACGCCGCGGCGCACGAACGCCAGCTTGACCTCGTCGCGCTCGAGCTTGCGGAGGCTCTCGGTGAGGGCCTCGAGCGAGCCGGTGACGTCGGCCTTGAGGATGAGGTTGAGCGTGGCCGCCTCACCAGCCTGGATCTGCTGGAAGATGTCCTCGAGCCGGGCGCCGCCGCTCATGGCGTGGGCGTCTCGACCGAGGCTGGCCTGACGCAGCCAGTGCTCGCGGGTGGAGGCCACCTTGGCCGCGGTGCGCTCGTCGGGGGCGACCACGAAGCGGTCGCCGGCCTGGGCCACCTCGGAGAGGCCGAGCACCTGCACCGGCATGGACGGGCCGGCCTCCTTGACCTGCTGACCCTTGTCGTTGAGCAGCGCCCGGACCCGGCCCCACGCGGCCCCGGCGACCAGCGGGTCACCGACGCGCAGAGTGCCCTGCTGCACCAGCATGGTGGCGACGGGGCCACGGCCGATGTCGAGCTTGGACTCGAGCACGATACCGACGGCCCGACCGTCGATGTTGCCGCGGAGGTCCTCGAGCTCGGCGATGACCTGGAGGTTCTCGAGCAGGTCATCGACGCCGGTGCCGTTCAGGGCCGACACCGGCACCATGACGGTGTCGCCGGACCACTCCTCGGGCTGCAGTCCCAGCTCGGCGAGCTGGGTCATGACCCGGGTGGGATCGGCGTTCTCGCGGTCGATCTTGTTGATGGCCACCACGATCGGCACCTCGGCGGCGCGGGCGTGGTCGATGGCCTCGCGGGTCTGGGGCATGACGCCGTCGTCGGCCGCCACCACCAGCACCACGATGTCGGTGGCGTCGGCGCCGCGGGCCCGCATGGCGGAGAACGCCTCGTGGCCCGGGGTGTCGATGAAGGTGATGGGCTTGCCGTTCTTCTCGACCTGGTAGGCACCGATGTGCTGGGTGATGCCACCGGCCTCGCCGGCGACCACGTTGGCGCTGCGGATGTAGTCGAGCAGCTTGGTCTTGCCGTGGTCGACGTGCCCCATCACGGTGATGACCGGCGGGCGGACGGGCGCGTCGTCGTCGTCCTCGAGGAAGTCGAGCTCGAGCAGCTTGAGCAGCTCGACCTCCTGCTCCTCGCCGGGGTCGACCATGCGGATCTCGATGCCCAGCTCGCTGGCGAACATCTCGATCATGTCGTCGCTGAGCGACTGGGTGGCCGTGACCATCTCGCCCAGCCCCATGAGGAACTTCACGACGTCGGCCGCGGTGCGGTTGAACTTGGGGCCGAGCTCCTGTGCGGTGGACGCCCGCTCGACCACGACCTCGCCCGTGGGCGTGGGTGCGTTGGCCGGCGTGTAGCTCGGCGCCGACATCGGCTGCAGCTCGTCACGGTTGCGACGCCGCCGACCCTTGCGACGGGGAGCCCGACGATTGCCGCCGGGACCTCCACGACCGCCGCCGGGACGACCGCCGGGGCCGCCTCCGGGACCGCCTCCACCGGGACCGCCTCCACCGGGACCGCCCATGGGGCGACCGGCACCGCCGCCGGGGCGGGGTGCGGTGGTGACGGTGCCAGGCGCACCGGCCGGGCGACGGGCACCGCCGGGGCCGCGACCCGTGGTCTCGGGGCTGGGACGACGAGTGACACCAGGGGGCGGCGGGATGGGCTTGCCCGACAGCGAGGTCGGGGGACGCTTGCCGGGAGGCGGCGGGATCGAACGGCCGCTTCGAGCCGCGGGCGGAGCAGCACCGGGGCCACCCGAGGCCGCGGGCGCGAGCGGGGCGGCGCCACCGGTGCCGTCGGGCGACGTCGTCGGGGCGGCCGGAGCGGACGCGGCCGGTGCCATGGGACGGGTGGGCGCGGCCGGCGCCGACGGGCGGGCCGCCGGCGCGGGAGCGACCGGCGCCGGGGCCGGGCGGGGCGGCGGGTGCTCGCTGCCGCCGGAGCGGATGACGCGCTTGTTCGGATCGATCGGGGCGGCCGGTGGCGGGGTCGGCGCCGGCGCGGGGGCCGGAGTGGACTCGGCCGCGGGCGCGGCGGCCGCCGGCTCGGCGGTCTCGGGTGCGGGCGCCTCGGCGGCGGGGGCCACGGGGGCCGGTTCGGTGGGCGCGGCGGCGGGGGCCGGTTCGGCGACCTCGGGGGCGGCCGCGGGCGCGGGCTCGGCGGTGGGGGCCGGTTCGGCCGCCGCGGCGGCCTTCTTGGTGGACTTGGCCGCCTTCTTGGCCGGCTTCTTCTCGGGCTCGGGCGGCTGCTCGTCGCGGATGAGGCCCTCGCGCTCGGCCTTGCGGCGGACGCGGTCGGCCTGGGCGTCGACCACACTCGAGGAGTGCGACTTCACGCCGATGCCCAGGGCCTCACAGAGGTCGAGGGTCTCCTTGTTGGTCATGCCGAGCTCTCGTGCGAGCTCATACACGCGGATGTTTCCTGCCAAGAGCGGTCTCAGCCCCTTATCAGTCGGCCACCGACCCGACCCCGGGGGGCGTGGCGGCGGTCGTTGGGATGTCGAATCTGGTCAAGCGCGCCAGAGCGCGGGATGTCTAGTGTCGCGCGACCCGGGGGTCAGCACGAAGTGCGTTGAGCGCTACGGAGCCTCAGGAGTGCCGTCAGCCGCCTGTCCGGAGCTGTCGGCCGCAGACAGAGTAGCGGCCTCGGCGTCGCCTTCCGCAGCGGCGTCGGCCTCGATCACGGCCTCCTCGACCGCCTCCTCGACCGCTTCCTCCACGATGGCCTCGATCACGGCCTCCTCGACGGCCTCCTCGACCGCTTCCTCCACGATGGCCTCGATCACGGCCTCCTCGACCGCTTCCTCGACGACGGCCTCGGCTTCGGCCTCCTCGACCGCAGCCTCGTTCCACTGCTCGACCGTCATGAGCTCGCCATCGGCCGACTTCCACATCTGCTCGCCGCTCACCGGGTCGACGACCCACTCGCCCTCGGCCCAGTCCTGGTTGAGGTAGGCCTCCTCCTCGGCCAGCTGGGTCTCGCTCTTGATGTCGACGCGCCAGCCGGTGAGGCGCGCGGCCAGACGGGCGTTCTGGCCCTCCTTGCCGATGGCCAGCGACAGCTGGTAGTCGGGCACGATGACCTCGGCCACGCCGGTGTCCTCGTGGATGCGCACCTCTTTGACCTTGGCCGGCGAGAGGGCCTTCATCACGAAGTCGGCCGGGTCGTCGCTGAACGGGACGATGTCGATCTTCTCGCCTCGCAGCTCGTTGACGACCATGCGGACGCGGGCGCCCCGGGCGCCGACGCAGGCGCCGACCGGGTCGACGTTGCCGTCGTTGGACCAGACGGCGATCTTGGTGCGGGCACCGGGCTCACGGGCGCAGGCCTTGATCTCGACCACGCCGTCGGCGATCTCGGGCACCTCGAGCTCGAACAGACGCTTGATCAGGCCGGGGTGGGTGCGGCTGACCACGATCTGCGGGCCCTTGGCCGTCTTGCGGACCTCGACGATGTAGGCCTTGACCCGGGCGTTGGGCTCGGGCCGCTCGTAGGGCACCTGCTCGGCCTGGGGCAGCAGGGCCTCGACCCGACCGAGGTCGAGCAGGGTGTAGCGGCTGTCGCTCTGCTGGATGATGCCGGTGACGATGTCGCCCTCGCGGCCGGCGTACTCCTCGTACTTCATCTCCCGCTCGGCCTCGCGGATGCGCTGGTTCATGACTTGCTTCATGGTCTGCGCCGCCACCCGGCTGAAGAAGTCACGGGGCGGGGTCACGTCGAGCTCGGGCCCGGTGGGCTCGCCCTCCTCGTCGAGCTCCTGGGCGATCACCCGGAAGTCGAGCGTGTCGGGGTCGATGGCGACCCATGCGTACTCGTAGGCCTCGGGCAGCCGCTTGTAGGCCGATTCGAGGGCGTCGGCGAGCGCTGCGAACAGCGTGTCGACCGAGATGCCCTTGTCGACGGCCAGCGCCTGCAGCGCATCCATCATCTCGGGGTTGCTCATGGTGCGTCGACCTTCTTCTCAGGGACAGTGGCCTTCGGGGCCTTGGGTGACTTGGGGCCCTTGCCCGGCTTGGGGGCGGGGCCCCACTCGAACACGGTGCGGGCCCGCTCGATCTGGTCGTAGGCGATGACCCGGGACTCGCCGGCGGGCTCGTCGAGCACCACGTCGACGTCGGTGTCGCCGGCCCGCACGAGGGTGCCGGTGAACCGACGGGCGCCGTCGAGGTGCGCAACGGCCTTCACGTTGATCCGGGTTCCGATGGCGCCGGCGAAGTGCGCCGGGGTGCGAAGGGTGCGCTCGAGCCCGGGGCTCGACACCTCGAGGGTGAAGTGCCCCGTCGATCGGGTTCTGGTCGTCGAAGGCCCGAGACAGCGAACGGGTGAGCGACGTGATGGCATCCATGCCGACGCCACCGGGCTGATCGACCGTGACCCGCACCACACCGCCGGAGTACTCGAGGTCGTAGAGATCGAGCTGGAGGTCGGCCACCAGGGGCTCGACGAGGGCGCGTACGCGCTCAGGTGTGCTCATGGTCGTCACCTCCTTGACGGGACTGCGGATTGCGGTGTCGGCACCCTTTCCGGAATGGGGCCGGAACTGGCCGGGACGGGTCAACGAAACGAAAGGCGTGGGCAAGGCCCACGCCTTTCGCTCAGAACTCGAACGGATTGCGGCCCGGAGTATAGCAGACAACGGGAACTGGACATGGTTTCGGGCCCCTTGGCCCCGACCAGTCGACCGGCTCGGGGTCAGTACGAGCGGCCGGTGACGGCGAGCAGGTCGGGCTCGTCGTCGGAGGCCGGCAGGCCGCCGTCGGGCCGCACCAGGCACCGGACCGTGACCGCGGAGGTGGCCAGCAGGGCCTCGCCCTCGGCGCCGAACAGCGACCAGGGAACCCGGGCGAACCCGGTCTGGCTGGCCTCGCGGGCCTCCTCGAGCGTGGCGACATCGACGGTGGCGGCCTGCAGGCGGGCCGACGCCTGGTCGAACAGGGCCTGCTGCGCGGCCTCGAGCCCGGCCGCGGTGACCTGCGGCGACGCCGGCGAGGGGGACGGGCGACTTCGAGCCGGCGATGCGGTCGACCAGGGTGACGACCTGGTCGGCCAGGTCACGGGGACCGAGCTCGAGCCGGACCGGGACGCCCTTGAGCTCCCAGTCGGTGGCCCGGCGACCGACCGACAGGTCGACCTTGTCGTCGAGGTGCACCCGGATGCCGGCGGCGCGCAGCTCGTCGACCAGGGCCCGGCACCGGGCCACGACGTCGGCGTCGTCGCGCACGGCCATCACGACCACCTGGATCGGAGCGAGCCGGGGCGGCACGCGCAGCCCGTGATCGTCGCCGTGGGCCATGATCAGCCCGCCCACCATGCGGGTGGAGACGCCCCACGAGGTGGTCCAGGCATGCTGCTGGGCGCCGGTGGCGTCGAGGAACTGGATGTCGAAGGCCCTGGCGAAGTTCTGGCCGAGCTCGTGGCTCGTGCCCATCTGCAGCGCCTTGCCGTCGCCCATCATGGCCTCGCACGTGAGGGTGTTGATGGCGCCCGGCGAACCGCTCGCTGGCGGTCTTGCGGCCGATGATGACCGGCATGGCCAGCACGTCGGTCATGAAGGCGGCGTAGACCTCGCGGTGCACCCGCTCGGCGTAGGCCCGGGCGTCCTCGAAGGTGGCGTGCGCCGTGTGGCCCTCCTGCCAGAGGAACTCGGTGGTGCGCAGCCAGACGCGGGGCCGCAGCTCCCAGCGCACCACGTTGGCCCACTGGTTGAGCAGCAGGGGCAGATCGCGGTAGCTCTGCACCCACTTGGCCATGTACTCGCCGATGACGGTCTCGCTGGTGGGGCGCACCACGATCGGCTCGTCGAGCTCCTTGCCGCCGGCCACGGTGACCACGGCCAGCTCGGGACTGAAGCCCTCGACGTGATCGGCCTCGCGCTTCAGGTAGCTCTCGGGGATGAACAGCGGGAAGTAGGCGTTCTGGGCGCCGACGTCCTTGATGCGGCGATCGACGTCGGCCTGCATGCGCTCCCAGATGGCGTAGCCGTACGGGCGGATGACCATGGTGCCCCGCACCGGGCCGTTGTCGGCCAGCTCGGCCTTGGTCTGGACGTCCTGGTACCAGCGGGGGAAGTCCTCCGCCTGGGGGGTGAGTACGGGTGGCTTGGCCATAGGGCGGCGATCGTACTGCCGCCTGCTCCCCCACCCCGCCGCGATTGTGGGCCGTGGAGGGCGGTGGGCACGGGCCCGAAGGGGGTCGCCGCTCGTCAGCGCGGCCGCGGGGTCGACCGGCGCAGGCTCCGTCGGATCGGCGCCGTGAGCACGTCCACGGCGATGCGCAGCGCCGGGTTGAGGTCGTCGCGCCAGCGGGTGTCGGCCACCAGGGGCGTCGGGCCGCGCGTGTGGCGGGTGCGGTTGCCGGCCATCGAGTGGTTGGTCGGGAAGTCGACCAGGTCCGGAGCCGACCAGGCGTCGGGCAGGTCGGCCAGGTCGAGCCCGACGCCGCCGAGCAGGTCGGCGACCGAGCCCGCGAGTCGGCGACGAGGTCCTCGTAGGGCAGGCGCACCACCCGGGCGCCGAGCCGCCGGGCGAGCAGCAGGCCGAGCCCGTTGACCCGGTCCCAGGCGAGCGTGTCGCGCACGACGATCGGCACACCGAGCCGAGCGGCCACGGCGTGGCGCGCCTGTCCCTGCTCGGAACGTCGCCGGGCACCCCGCAACCGGGAGGCCACCACCCCACGCGGGTCGCGGTGCAGGTGCACCACCTCGAACGGGAGCGAGCCGATCGAGCCGAACAGCAGCACGTCGACCAGGTTCTCCTTGGACGTGTCGACGATCACCGGAGCGTCGGACGAGGCGGCGATGTCGCGGTAGAGCTGCTCGACGTAGGCGACGTAGCGGTGCTGCCCGGCGGTCGGCCACCCGAGCAGGGCCCGGATCACCGCCGCCGGCCGCCGGACCGACGCCTGCAGCGTCCCGGATCTCGGCCGCGGTGGTGCGCCGATCCGCGGCACCGCCCCGGCCCGACTCGGGACCGAAGCTGGCCTGGGCCGCGAGCGGCGCCCAGAAGGGGCAGTCGGCGTAGGCTCAGCCCGCAGCTGCACGTGCCGGACCGCTCGAGCCAGCCCCGACGACGGTTGAGCTCGCCGACGAAGGGACGCCGGGATGGAGGTCGAGCAGCGCCCCGAGCAACGTGGTGCCGGACCGTGCGCTGGCCAGGACCAGGAGCACCGTGGGCCGGTCGACCGAGAGCGGCTGGCGATCGGACGGGCCCACGGCCGGCGACGCTACCCGCTGCCCGACCCACGCCCGCCACTTCGCGGGCGCACGACCGCAAACCGGGGGCTCGGCCTCCGCCAGTTCGAGCAGGGGTCGGTCAGTCGTCGCCCTCGGTGAGCCGCTCGCGTTGGTGGATGAGCTCGACCCGGGTGCCGACGTCGTTGGCGTCGGCGCCCTTCTCGTCGAGCAGGGCGGCCCGGTCGGCCTCGGCCTCGGCTACGGCGCCCTGGTCGGCCCGGGCCAGGGCCTCCTCGACGCCGCCCTCGTGGATGATCCCGGCCCACTCGACCAGCGCATCGACCATGCCGTCCTCGGGCACGACCTTCACGACCTTGCCCTTCACGAAGAGGTGGCCCCGATGACGACCGGCGGCGATGCCGAGGTCGGCCTCGCGGGCCTCGCCCGGGCCGTTGACCACGCAGCCCATGACCGCCACCTGGATCGGGATCTTCATGTCGGCCAGCGCGGTCTGGGCCGCGTTGGCGACCTCGATGACGTCGACCTCGGCCCGGCCGCACGACGGGCAGGCGATGAGGTCGAGGCCCTTGCGCTCGCGCAGGCCCAGCGCCTCGAGCAGCTGCGCGGCCGGCCCGGGCCTCCTCGACCGGGTCGGCGGTGAGCGAGTAGCGGATGGTGTCGCCGATGCCCTCGCTCAGCAGCGTGGCCAGGCCGGCGGTGGACTTGATGAGCCCGGCCGGCGGCGGCCCGGCCTCGGTGACCCCGAGGTGCAGCGGGTAGTCGACGGCGTCGGCGAGCTGGCGGTAGGCCTCGATCATGATCGGCACGTTCGACGCCTTGACCGAGATCTTCACGTCGTCGAAGTCGACCTCGCGGAAGTAGTCGAGCTCGCGCTGGGCCGACTCGACCAGCGCCTCGGGCGTGACCGAGTCGCCGTACTTCTCGTAGAGCTCGGGGTCGAGCGAGCCACCGTTGACGCCGATGCGGATCGGCACGCCGCGGTCCTTGCACTCGCGCGCCACGGTCTTGATGTGCTCGGGCCGGCGGATGTTGCCGGGGTTGAGCCGCAGGCACGCCACGCCGGCGTCGAGCGCCTCGAGCGCCCGCCGGTACTGGTGGTGGATGTCGGCGATGATCGGCACCGGCGAGCGGGGCACGATGGCGGCCAGGCCCTCGGCCGCCTCGACCTCGTTGCACGTGCAGCGCACGATGTCGGCGCCCGCCCCGGCCAGGGCGTAGATCTGCTGCAGCGTGCCCTCGACGTCGGCCGTCTTGGTGGTGGTCATCGACTGCACCGAGATCGGGGCCCCGCCACCGACGGCGACCCCGTTGCGGGCCGGATCGCCGACCATCAGCCGACGGGTCTCGCGCCGGGGGTAGCTCACGGCCCGCCGAACGGGTTGGCGGCCGGGTCGGACCACGTCGAGGTAGAACGAGCTCAGCCCGACGAACACGAAGACCGCGATCACGGCGTAGGCCAGCGGCATGAGCTTGGCGGCGTCGGCCCGGTAGGGACGGCCGGAGATGCGGCCACGGATGGCCTCGTAGGTGGCGATGGCGGCGTGGCCACCGTCGAAGGGCAGCAGCGGGGCCAGGTTGATCAGCCCGAGGAACAGGTTGACCATGGCCAGCAGGAAGATCACGAAGTTGATGCCGGCGGCGCCCGCCTGGCCGCCGAGGCGGACCACGCCGAGCAGCGACAGCACCCGGTTCTGGTCGGCCGCGCTGGGCACGCTGCTGACGGCCGGCATCGGCGTGCCGGCCTCGACCGGCTCGACCTTCGAGGTCTCCGACGACGAGACCTCCGTCGTGGAGCCCGACCCGGTGTCCGACGCGCCCTGCGGCGGGGTCGAGAACACGAGGTCGGCGTACTGGCTCAGGCCGGACGGCGAGAAGAACCGCCCGATGCCGCCGAGCGACGTGGTGACCATGTCGCCGAACTGGCGACCCGAGCTCGCCGACGGCCTCGATCGGCCCCTGACGCACGGTGTCGGACAGGCTGGAGACCCCGATGAAGCCGCGGCCACCGTCGTCGGGCAGCACCACCGGCGTGGCGATCTGGGCGGTCGATCGGGTGTGGTAGGAGGTTGCCGTCCCGCATCGAACTGCACGTCGACGGCGCCCTTCGGGGGCGGAGGCGAGCGCGGCGGCGAAGGCGTCGTAGTCGGCCACGGGCTGATCGCCGACCTTGACCGGCTTGTCGCCGGACTGCGAGCGGCGCGAGCGTGTCACCGATGCTGTCGGCGAGCGCCCACCCGATGGTCGGGGTGAGCGTGACCTGCTGGCCGTCGCGGTCGACGACCAGGTCGACCTGCTTGCCCGCGTTGTCCTGCACGACGGTGCCGAACTGCTTGAACGTGGTGATCGGCACGCCGGCCAGGCTGACGACCCGGTCGCCCGGCTGCGACCCCGGCGTCGGCCGCGGCGGTGCCCGTCGACGGTCTCGTGCACCGTCCACTTGGTCGGGCTGGCGGTGCCGAAGCCGGCGTTGAGGGCGAACAGCAGCACGAAGGCGATGGCCAGGTTCATGAACGGGCCGGCCAGCACCACCCGCAACCGGGCCCAGTAGCCCTTCTCGCGGTAGGTGCGGCCCTCGTCGCCCGGCTCGACCTCCTCGAGGTTGTTCATGCCCGACGATGCGGACGTAGGCGCCGAGCGGGATCGGCTTGATGCCGTACTCGGTCTCGCCCCGCCGGAAGGAGACGAGCTTCGGGCCGAACCCGATGAAGAACTCGGTGACCTTCATGCCGGCCTGCTTGGCCGCCAGGTAGTGGCCGAACTCGTGGAGCACGATCGAGACGATCAGCCCGCCGGCGATCACCAGCGCCCACACGCCGAACTTGACGCTCACCAGCGCGATCAGGGCCACGATGGCCGCCAGCGAGGTGACCGACCGCATGCGGGAGACGGGTTCGTCGACCTGCTCGGCGGGACGGCGCGGTGGAGTCGTCAGGGGGCGGCTCGGTGGGAGCCGACCGCGGGTCGAGGGTGTCGGTCACGAGGAGATCCTCTCGATGACGTCGCCGGCAGCGCTGCGGGCGCGGCGATCGATGTCGATGATGGTCTCCACATCGGCAGCTGGAGTGCCGTCATGGAGCTGAAGTGCGGCGTCGATCACCTCGGCGATCTGGCGCCAGGCGATGCGACCGGCCAGGAAGGCTTCGACCGCCGACCTCGTTGGCGGCGCTGAGCCACGCCGGAGCGGTGCCGCCGACCCGGCCGGCGGCGTAGGCGAGGCCGAGGCACGGGAAGGCGTCGAGGTCGGGGGGCTCGAAGTCGAGCCGACCGAGCGGATGTCCAGTCGATGCGGCCGAAGGGGGTGGTGCTGCGGTCGGGGTAGGCCAGCGCGTAGCCGATCGGCAGGCGCATGTCGGGCATCGAGAGCTGGGCGATGGTGGCGGCGTCGGTGAACTCGACCATCGAGTGCACCACCGACTGCGGGTGCACCACGACCTCGATCTGGTCGAAGCCGATGCCGACGCCGGCGTCGCCCGCGGGCTCGCCGAACAGCTCGTTGGCCTCGATGACCTCGAGCCCCTTGTTCATCAGGGTCGAGGAGTCGACCGTGATCTTCGGCCCCATCGACCACGTGGGGTGGGCCAGGGCGTCGTCGACGGTGACCTCGGCCAGCTCGGCCGCCGACGCGGCCGCGGAACGGGCCACCGCTGGCGGTGAGCACCAGACGGGCCACCCGAGCCGGCACGTCGTTGGCCCGCAGGCACTGGTGCAGGGCGCAGTGCTCGCTGTCGACCGGCACCAGCTCGGCTCCCGGGGTGCGCCGGGCCCGCTGCACGACCGGACCGGCCGCGATGAGCGACTCCTTGTTGGCCAGGGCCAACCGGCGCCCGGCCTCGAGGGTGGCCAGCGTGACCGGCAACCCGGCGAAGCCGACCACGCCGTTCACCACGACGTCGGCCTCCTCGGCCAGGCTGGCGAGGGCACCGGCGCCCGCGCGGACCTCGCACTGGGGCAGGCGGGCCACCAGCTCGGCGGCCACGCCGTCGTCGGCGACGGCGACGACCTTGGGCCGGTGGACCTCGGCCTGGGCGACCAGCGCGTCGATCCGCGTGCCGCTGGCGCCGATGGCGGTGAGCTCGAAGCGGTCGGGCTCGGCCGCCAGCACCTCGAGCGTCTGGGTGCCGATCGAGCCGGTGGACCCGGCGAGGGCGACCCGAGGCGCAGTCATGGCGTGATCCTACCGACCCACCCCTGCCCGGACACCGCGGGCCACGGCCCGACCGGCCGGTTCCGTGCGGGGACTCGACCTACAGGCCGGCGAGGTGGAGGGCCCGCACGACGTAGTAGCCGGTGGGCAGCACGAACAGCAGAGCATCGAAGCGATCGAGCAGGCCGCCGTGCTCGGGCAGGATGCTGCCCATGTCCTTGAGGCCGAGATCGCGCTTGATGACCGATTCGGCCAGGTCGCCGAGCGGAGCGGCGAAGGCGGCGAACACGCCGAACACGATGGCCTGGCCCACGCTGAACCCTCCGACGTTGGCGAAGCCGGCCACGATCAGGGTGCCGAGGACGGCCGCCAGCATGCCGCCGGCGAGGCCCTCCATGGTCTTGTTGGGGCTCACCGCCGACAGCGGTGTTCGCCCGAACCGCCGCCCGATGAAGAAGCCACCGACGTCGTAGAGCACCGCGGCGATCACCGTGACGAGCAGGATGCTCACGCCCTGCGCCGGGATCTTCAGCATCAGCGCGGCGAACGAGCCGAAGACGCCGATGTAGACGGCGCCGAGCACGGTGACCCCGATGTTGGCGGTGGCGTTGGGGCCGAGGCCCAGGATGAACCAGAGCGCGGTGAACGCGGTCAGCAGGAACAGCACCAGCGGTATGGCCGACTCGCCCCGCCAGTAGCAGGCCAGCGGCAGCGCGCCGATGGCCGCGAGGCCGAGCAGGGTGGCCGGGCGGAACCCGCCCCGGCGGACCGCGGTGAAGAACTCGGCGCCGGCCAGCACCACCACGACGAACACGAGGGCCAGGGTGAACTTCGGCCCGAGGTGGAACAGGATCAGGGCGAACGTGGCGATGGCCACGCCGACGAGGGCGGCGGTGGGCACGTCGCGCCCCGAGCCTCCGGACGATCCCGACGGCCCCGTCGGCGCACCGCCGCCGGGTGCACCACCGGGCGCACGGGGTGCCACCCGGCGGGCCGGGCGACGGGGCGGAGGCCGGGGCCCGAGGGGTCGAGGGGGCGGGGCGAGCGGCGCCGGGGGCGGTCGGTCGGGCCGGGCGGGCCGGCTCGCTCTGGATGGAGATCGGATCGTCATAGGAGCCACGCGGCCGGGCCGTGGGCAGCTCCTGCTGCGGGACGTCGAGGTCGTCGAAGTTGAGGAACTCCTCGTCGCTCAACCGCTCGCTCGTGTCGAGCGCGCCCAGGGCCACCTCGGGCTCCTCGGCATCGGCGATCAGGTGGGCGACGCCGGTGTCGTCGGGATCCCACTCCCCCGACGCCTGGTCTCGCCAGCGAGGGCCCTGGTCGGCGAAGGACGACCAGCGGGCGTCCTCGTCGTCGTCGTCGAGCTCGCCGATGAGCACCTTGGGCACCTCGCCGGTGGCCGGCTCGGTCCAGTGCGGCAGCTCGGTGCTCTCGCTGATGGGCAACGAGAGGAGCGGCTCGTCGGAGCCCGGCGGGGACGAGCCGGCGGGGCGCTCGAGGTCCTCGGAGGTGACGATGGGCGGCGGCTCAGGGGGCAGGCGGACCCCCGTGGGGCCGGAGGCCGCCGCGGGCGTCGTCGCCGGCTCGTCGGGCTCGGCCGGCGCGGCCGCATCGGCCGCCGGCGCCTCGGCGCCGGTCGGGAACGGGATGGGCTCGGGCTCGGGCTCGGCCGGCCTGGACTTGCGACCGGGGGCTGGTCGCACGACCGGGCTGTCGATGAGCGGCGCCACGATGGTGGGCTCCGAACGGGACGCCGCCGGCTGCTCGGGCTCGGCGTCGCCCGGCTGGTCGGCGGGTCGATCGTCGGCGGGCTCGCCGGTGGTGGCCACGTCGTCGGCGGCGGCCGCGTCGTCGGGCTCGTCGGGCTCGTCGGCGGTGGGGCGGTCGACGGGGGCCACCTTCGGCCGCACGACGAGGGTGGGGTCGGCCGAGTCGGCCAGCGGGAAGCGCAGCTCGGGACGGGGTCCGTCGGGCGCCTCGGGCCGATCGCCGTACCTCGGACGGTCGCCGCCCCGCCGCTTGACCGCCTCACCCCGCTCGACGGCCTCGGCCGCCTCGTCGGGCTTGATCAGCCGCACCCCCTCGGAGGCACCGGCCGTCGACGACTCGGGCTCGTCCTCGGGGTCGAACGGCTGGTCAGGCATCGGTGAGCAACTCCTGCTCCTTGGACGCCAGCGCCTCTTCGATGCCGGCCTCCTGAGCGTGGATGATCTTGTCGAGCTCCTTCTCGGCCCGGGCCAGCTCGTCGCTCGACAGGTCGCCGTCCTTCTCGAGGGCCTCGAGCTCGTGGCGGGCGGCCCGGCGCAGGTTCCGCAGGCTGATGCGGCCGTCCTCCGCCATGCTGCGCACCACCTTCACGTACTCCTTGCGACGCTCGGTGGTCAACTGAGGGATCGAGAGGCGGATCGAGTGCCCGTCGTTGCTGGGGTTGAGGCCGAGGTCGGACTGCTGGATGGCCTTCTCGATGGCGCCGATCGCCCCCTTGTCGTAGGGCGTGATCAACAGCTGACGGGCTTCGGGCACCTGGAACCCGGCGAGCTGCTGCATCGGGACCTCGGAGCCGTAGTAGTCGACCATGATCTTCTCGACGAGCGCCGGGGCGGCCCGGCCGGTGCGGATGCTGGCGAAGTCGGCCCGCGTGTGGGCGACGGCCTTGCGCATCTTCTCGGTGGCGTCGAGGAGGATCACGTCGGCCATCTCTGAGCTCACCGAGGGTCTCCTTCGTGGTCGGGCCGGTAGGCCCGAGATCGTTGGTCGGACGGTTGTCGACGCTACCCGCGTTCAGCGAACGAGGGTGCCGATGGCCCGACCCTCGAGGATGCCCCGCACGTTGCCCTCGCCCATCAGGTCGAACATCACGATGGGCAGGTCGTTGTCCATGCACAGGGTGATGGCGGTGGAGTCCATGGCCCGCAGACCCTGGTTCAGCACGTCGAGGTAGGTGACCTCGTCGAGCTTGGTCGCGTCGGGATTGGTCTTCGGATCGTCGGTGTAGATGCCGTCGGTGCCCGAGTGGGTGCCCTTCAGCAGCGCCCCGGCCTCGATCTCGACGGCCCGCAGCGCGGCGGTGGTGTCGGTGGTGAAGAACGGGTTGCCGGTGCCGCCGGCGAAGATCACGACCCGTCCCTTCTCGAGGTGGCGGATCGCGCGACGGCGGATGTAGGGCTCGGCGACCTGGGCCATCTGGATGGCCGTCTGCACCCGGGTGGGCTGGTCGAGCTGCTCGAGGGTGTCCTGCAGGGCCAGGCCGTTGATCACGGTGGCCAGCATGCCCATGTAGTCGGCCTGGGCGCGGTCCATGCCCTGGCCGGCGCCGGACATGCCCCGCCAGATGTTGCCGCCACCGACGACGATGGCGACGTCGATGTCGAGGTCACGACGGACCTCGACGATCTGCCGGGCGAGCTTCTGGACGACGACGCCGTCGATGCCGTAGCCGGCCTCGCCGGCGAAGGCCTCACCGGAGAGCTTCAGCAGCACCCGCTTCCAGCGCAACCCGGCGCGCCCGGGCCCACCGTCGGTCGGTGCCTCTGCCATGCCCGGTTCCGGCACGCGGAGCCTCAGGCCCCGATGAAGACCTGGGCGAACCGCACCAGGGTGGCGCCGCCGAGGATCTCGGTGATGGTCTTCTTGTCGTCCTTGACGTAGCCCTGCTCGAGCAGCACCTGGTCCTTGTACCAGGCGTTGAGCCGGCCCTCGACGATCTTGGGCCAGGCCTGCTCGGGCTTGCCCTCGGCCTTGGTGATGTCGAGCAGCGCCTGGCGCTCCTTCTCGATGGCCTCGGCCGGCACCTCGTCGCGGGTGAGGTAGGGCGGCTTGGCGAAGGCGACGTGGACGGCGATGTCGTGGGCCAGCTCCTTGGAGCCACCCTCGAGCTCGATCAGCACGGCGTTGACGCCCCGGCCATCCTGCAGGTGCAGGTAGGACTCGAGGATGTTGCCGTCGGCCGCATCGAAGCGGACGACGGTGCCGACCTCGATGTTCTCCTTCTTGGCGATCTTGAGGTCCTCGAGGTCGGTGCGCAGCTCGTCGAGGGCGTCGGTGCCCTTGGCCACGACCAGCTCAGCCATGTCCTGCACCAGCGAGGTGAAGTCGTCGGCCTTGGCCGAGAAGTCGGTCTCGCTCTTGAGCTCGACGATGGCGCCGACGTTGCCGTCGACGACGGCGGCGACCGAGCCCTGGCTGTTCTCGCGGTCGGCCAGCTTGTCGACCTTGCCCAGGCCCTTCTCACGCAGCCACTGCTTGGCGGCTTCCATGTCGCCCGCGTTCTCCTGCAGGGCCTTCTTGGCGTCCATCATGCCGGCGCCGGTGGCCTGGCGCAGGGCCTGGACGTCTTTGGCGGTGAACTCGGACATGGACTAGGGCTCCTCGGTCTCGGCGGGGGCGGGGGTGGGGTGCTCGGCCGCGATCTCGGCCTGGGTGACCGCCGACGCGTCGTCGCGCAGGTTCTGGGCGTTCTCCGGCGTCAGGCCCGCCGCGGTGGGCTCGTCCGAGGCCAGCGCGGCGGTGCCGACGGCGGACTGCTCGTTGGGACCATCGGAACGAGCGGCGAGGCGGGCCTCGCGCTCCCGCGCGGCACGTGCCGCCTGGTTGCGGGCCTCGGCCTGCTGGGCCGCGATCTCGGCTTCCTGCTCCTCGGTGCGGGGAGCCGGGCCGGCGCCCCCGCCTGCGCCGGCGCGGCGGGAGGCGATGAAGCGGCCCTCTTCGACGGCGTCGGCCACGACCCGGCACATGAGCATGCCCGAGCGGATGGCGTCGTCGTTGCCGGGGATCACGTAGGAGATGATGTCGGGGTCGCAGTTGGTGTCGACCACGGCGACGATCGGGATGCCGAGCTTGTTGGCCTCGGTGACGGCGATGTCTTCCTTGTTGGTGTCGAGGATGAACACCGCGTCGGGCAGGCGCTCCATGCGCCGGATGCCGCCCAGGTTGCGCTCGAGCTTGATGAGCTCGCGTCCGATGAGCAGGGCTTCCTTCTTGGGCATGGCCTCGAACTCACCCGAGTCGCGCATGCGCTGGTATTCCTTCATCTTCGCGACGCGCTTGGAGATGGTCTCGAAGTTGGTGAGCATGCCGCCGAGCCACCGCTCGTTGATGTAGGGCATGCCGCACTTCTCGGCGTAGGACTGCACCGCGTCCTGGGCCTGCTTCTTGGTACCGACGAACAGCACCGTGCCGCCCTCGCCGACGAGGTCGCGGATGAACGAGTAGGAGGTCTCGATCCGGGCGAGCGTCTGCTGCAGATCGATGATGTAGATGCCGTTGCGCTCGCCGTAGATGAACCGCTTCATCTTCGGGTTCCAGCGGCGGGTCTGGTGGCCGAAGTGCACGCCGGCCTCGAGCAGTTGGCGCATGGTCACGACAGGTGACATGGCAGGTCTCCTTCCCACGGTTCGGCGAAGCCCGGTTCCGACGCCCCTGGGGGCGACCGTGGGTGGGACCGGGTGGAGATGATCAGTGGCCCGCCGGAAGAGCGGGCGCGAACGACCCGGATGGTTCCGGGCCGAGGTGCGAGTGTAGGACGCCGGCTCCGAGCGGCCAACTCGGCCGTCGGGTCACGGGGAAGGGGGTCACGGGGTCGGGGTCGTGAGGGCCAGCCCGAGGGCATCCTCCCCCTGCGCGATGAGGTGGCTGACCACGACGTCGGTCAGACCCCGGGTCACGTCGGCGCAGGTGGGCTTCGCGCCGGCGATGGCCAGCCCGATCTCACGGGTCGTGGCCGGGTCGCCGGGGAGCCGGTCGTGCGCGTGCGGGCCGGCGAGGTGCACGGTGACGTGGTCGTCCCCGACGACGTTCGTGCGGACGTCGGGCACGGTGAGATCCCCGCTGGCCCCGACCGACAGCAGATGGACCCCGTCGGGCCCGGGCCGGGCCAGCTCGTTGACCACGGGCGACGTCTCGCTGAGCTGCTGCACCGACGGTCGGGTGAGGTCGAGGTCGAGCCCGGCGGCCCGACCGGCCAGCCCGAGCGCCCGGCCCTCGGCCGACCGGGCGTCGACGGCAGCCAGCGCGGTGGCCAGGTCGGCGCCCTGGTGCGGGGTGCCGAGCGTGACGACCACACCGACCGACCGCGCCGCGCCCACGGCTCCGGCCGGCTCGGCATCACCGGAGCCGCCCCCGGGTCGCTCGACCGCCCGAGCGATCGCCAGGCGGGCGACCAGCCCTCCCTGGGAGTGGGCGATCACGTCGATCGGCACCCCCGGCTCGGCGGCCGAGACGGCCTCGAGCAGTGCGAGCAGGCGATCGCCGGACTCGTGCAGGTCGACCTCGGTGTCGATCGGCCCGTAGGTCGAGGTGGCGAGAGCGGCGAGCGGACCGGCCGCCGCCGGTCGGGGGACGGTGCCGCCCCGGTAGGAGAAGCGCACGACGTCGGCGGGGGCATAGCCCAGCGTGGCGACATCGACCTCGTCGACCGCGGCGTGGTCCGAGCTCGACCCCAGGCCGCCGACGAGGACGGCGATGCGCCGGCCTCGGGGGCCGGGGACGGGGGCGGAGGCCGGCGTGCAGTCCCGCTGCTGGTCGTGCCACCGGTCGATCTCGGCGGTCAGGGCGATCAGCGAGACGGGCGTCGACAACGAGCGCGCCTCGTGGCCGATGGCGAGCGCCCGCTGGGTGAGTCGCGACCCGACGCCCTGCCCGGAGCGGACGAGCTCCGCCAGGTCGACCTGCTCGATCCATCCGGGGGGTGGGACCAGCGGCCGGCCGCCCTCGTCGGGACCGGCGACGAGATGGGCCCCGGCCCGCCCGCCGAACAGCAGCTCGGGGTCGAGGTAGGTGCCGGAGGGGTCGCGGATGCCGAAGTGGAAGAACGCGGCAGTGAGGCCGAGGGAAGCTCCCTGCTCGACCTGGTCACCCACCCGCACCGCGATCGCGGCGAGGTAGGAGTAGCTCGATCGCAGCCCGTCCGGGTGCAGAACGGTCACGTGCCGCGACCCGGCGACCACCCCTGCGAAGATCACCCGCCCGGCGGCCGACGCGACGACGGGCGTGCCGGGGGTGGTGACCTCGTCGATGCCCCGGTTGCCGGCGCCGTAGGGCGTGGTCGGGGCGCGGAAGTGGTCGACGACGGTGGCTCCGGCCACGGGCGGGATGTAGGTCGCCGGTGGGATGGTGGCGGCCGCGGCGGCGGGCAGGACGGCGGCCGACGCCACCGTCAGCATCGCCGTCAGGAGAACCGCGGCGAACGGGCGCGCCGCCGGAGCGGACGGGAACGGGCAGACCATGGGTGCTCCCCCAGGTGCAGAGACGTGGAGGGGGAAGGTGGTCCGCGGCCCCGGGGCCGGTCAGGCGGGGGGCGAAGGCCGGCGGGCCCGAAGGCGCCGGCGCGGTGGGATCAGGCCGGTTCGCGCTCGGTGGCGAGGATGCGGGAGCGCAGCTGCAGCACGGCCTTGGTGTGGATCTGGCAGACCCGGCTCTCGGTGACCCCGAGGACCTGCCCGATCTCGGCGAGGGTGAGGCCCTCGTAGTAGTAGAGGGTGAGGACGATCTTCTCGCGCTCGGGCATGCGGTTGATGGCGTCGGCGAGGATGTGGCGCATCTCCTCGACCTCGTAGGCGGCCACCGGGCCCTCGCCCGAGTCGGCGATGGTGTCGCCGAGGGTGAGCGACTCGCCCCGGTCGCCGCCGACCGACAGCATCTCGTCGAGCGCCACCAGGCCGACGAAGGAGATCTGGCCGAGCGTGGTCTGGAGCTGGTCGTCGGTGAGGTCGAGCTCGGCCGCCAGCTCCTCGTCGGTCGGCGTGCGGTGCAGCTGGCTCTCGAGCTTGGCGTAGGCCTTCTCGAGCGCTCGGGCCTTGGCCCGCACCGACCGGGGTACCCAGTCGATCGAGCGCAGCTCGTCGAGGATGGCGCCCTTGATGCGGGCGATGGCGTAGGTCTCGAACTTGTAGCCCCGGGCCGGATCGAACTTCTCGATGGCGTCGATGAGGCCGAAGATGCCGTAGCTGACCAGGTCGGACTGCTCGACGTTCTGGGGCAGGCCGACGGCCACGCGGCCGGCCACGTACTTCACCAATGGTGAGTAGTGGAGGATCAGCTGCTCGCGCACGTTGGCGTCCTTCTGGGCCTTGTACTCCGCCCAGAGACGTTCGATCTGTGCTGTGTCGTCGTCTTCGGCCAACGAGAGCTTCCTACGCTCGAGGGTGGGTGGCGTCCAGCACGCTGCGGAGCCGTTCCTTGGAGACGTGAGTGTAGTGCTGTGTCGTGCCGAGATCGGCGTGACCGAGCATCTCCTGCACCGCGCGCAGGTCTGCACCCCCGTCGAGCAGGTGCGTGGCGAAGGTGTGACGCAGCGCGTGAGGGTGCGTCGGGGAGGCCGCGCGACGGTCGAGGATGCGACGGACATCACGGGTCGAGAGCCGTCGGCCGCGCCGGTTGAGGAACACCGCGTCGGTCGGGGATTCGCTCGTGACCAGCTCGGCTCGGCCGTCGGCGAGCCAGGCCGCGACGGCTTCGAGCGCCGGCTGGCTGAGCGGGACGATGCGCTGCTTGGACCCTTTGCCCCACACCCGCACGGTGCGGCCGGCCAGGTCGAGGTCGTCGGGGCGCAGGCCGCAGAGCTCGGCCACACGCAGGCCGCTGCCGTAGAGGATCTCGAGCACGGCATCGTCGCGCAGCCGGACGGCGGCCGGATCGTTGTCGGCTCGCGGCCCGGGCTCGTCGAGCAGGACGTGGATCTCGTCGTCCCGGAGCACTCGGGGCAGACGACCGTCACCGGACGGGGCCGACAGCCCCACGGTCGGGTCGACGTCGAGGACCCCCGTGCGGCGCAGCCACGCGAAGTAGCGGCGCAGGGCCGAGGCCTTCCGGGCCACGCTGCGCTTGGCGTAGCTGCGGGTGGCCAGGTAGGCCAGGTAGCGACGGAGCACGCGCCGGTCGACCGCCTCCGGGCCCGGCAGCTCGAGCCGCTCGGCCCACGTGACGAACCCCTCGAGGTCGCGCCCGTAGGCGGCCACGGTGTTGGACGACGCCGACGTGAGCGAGTCGGCGAAGGCCTCGCTGCGCCACGGGTCGGTGACCATGGCGCCCCACGGTACCGGTGCTCACCCACCGGGCTTGGCCACCCGCTCGTACCAGCCGCCGCGCGGCGCGACCCAACCGTCGTGCTCGAGGCGCACCAGGGCCGAGGCCAGCTCGGGGATCGGCCGCCCGGTGCGCAGCACCAGGTGGTCGAGCGTGGCGGGCTGCCAGCCGATGGCCTCGAGCACGGAGCGGTCGTCGGCCGTGGGCCGGCGACGCCGCTCGGTGGAGGGCCGTTGCGTGCGGGACTGCATGCCGATGGCCACGAGGACGTCGGTGGCGTTGCGGGCCACGGCCGTCGCCGGGCTGTCGGCCAGCAGGTCGTTGCACCCCTGCGAGGCGGAGCTGTGCACCGGCCCTGGCACCGCCATGACGGGCCGGCCCCGGGCCTCGGCGTCTCGAGCCGTCAGCAGCGCTCCGCCCCTGCCGTGCGACTCGACCACGACGACCACGTCGGCCAGTGCGGCGATCAACCGGTTGCGGGCCGGGAAGTGCCAGGCCGTGGCCGGGGCGCCGAGCGGGTACTCGGACCACACGACACCGCGTGCTGCCACCCGCCGCCAGAGCGGGCCGTTGCGGCGCGGGTAGACGACGTCGAGCCCGCTGCCCACCACCGCGATGGGTGGCGCCAATTCGGCGTCGAGGGCCCCGGCGTGGGCGGCGCTGTCGATGCCGAGCGCCAGGCCCGACACGACCGCGATGCCCGCCGCCGAGAGGTCGCGCGCCAGCTCGAAGGCGAGGTCGTAGCCGTAGCGAGTGCAGTCGCGGGTGCCGACGATGGCCACCCGGGTGCCGACCACCACGTCAGGATCGCCCTGGTGGAAGAGGATCGGCGGCGGCTCCGGGTCGTCGATGAACGCCGTGGGGTACGACGAGCTGCCTCGGAGCACCACACCGATCCCGGCGTCGACGTGGCGGTGCCAGCACCCGGCCACGTCGAAGTCCGACGCCGCCGTGGCCCATGCGGCGACGAGCCGATCGACGCGCGCCGCCGGCGTGGGCACGGCCGAGGGCGGCGGCGTGAAGCCACCCTGCTCGACCGTGCGCCAGGCGTCGGCGGCCGTGGCGTGCTCGTCGAGCAGGGCGCGCAGGCTGGCCGGTCCCATGCCGTCGAGCGCGCTGAGCGCGGTGACCCAGGCCTCGGGTGGCAGCTCGTCGGCCTGGTGCGTGCGGAGCGGGAGCACGGTCATCCCGCGAGCCGAAGTGCCGTGGCCATGGGCTCGGTGCGGAGCGAGACGGCGGTGTCGAGGTGGGCCGATCGCAGGGGTGGCGGCTCGTCGGCCAGGTCGGCCAGCGTGAGCGCCACCCGCCGGATGCGCTGCAGCCCCCGGGCGCTGAGCCGGTTGTCGCGGAGCATGGCCTCGAGCCGGTCGGCGGCATCGGGCGCCAGCGGCGCGTGGCGCTCGAGGTCGGCCGACCGGAGCTGGGCGTTGCACCGCACGCCCCGCTCGACGGCGCGGGCCCGAGCGGCCACGACCCGTTCGGCCACCGACGCCGACGACTCGCCCGGCGACCCGCCGACGACGTGGCGTGGGTCGGGCCGGGTGACCGGCACGCGGAGGTCGAACCGGTCGACCAGCGGGCCCGAGAGCCTGCGCACGTAGCGGGCCAGGGCGTGGTCGCTGCATCGACACCCGCCGGGCGTCCCCCCGTCGCCGCAGGGGCACGGGTTCATGGCGCCGATGAGCTGGAACCGGGCCGGGAACGTGGTGCGGTGGCTGGCCCGGGCCACCCGCACCACCCCTTCCTCGAGGGGTTGGCGGAGCGAGTCGAGGACCTCGACGTTGAACTCGGCCAGCTCGTCGAGGAACAGCACGCCATTGGTGGCGATGGAGATCTCGCCAGGCTGCATCCGCGAGCCACCGCCGCCGACGATGGCCACCGACGAGGCCCCGTGGTGGGGTGCGCGGAACGGTGGCCGCCGCACGAGCCCGCCTGGCGGCAACGGGACGCCGGCCGCCGAGTGGACCCGGGTGGTCTCGAGGGCGTCGTCGTGGTCGAGCAGCGGCAACAGCCCGGGCAGGCGTTGGGCGAGCATGGTCTTGCCCGAACCCGGTGGCCCGCTCATCAGTAGGTGGTGTCCCCCTGCCGCCGCCACCTCGAGCGCGAACCGCGGCAGCACCTGCCCCCGCACGTCGGCCAGGTCAGGGGGGTCGGGTTGCGGCGCCAGGTCGTCGGGTGAGGGCAGCGCGGGCCAGGGGTCGTCTCCGGTGAGGCTGGCCAGCAGCTCGGTCAGCGACGCCGCGGCCCGGATGACGTGGCGACCCACCAGTTGGGCCTCGACGGCCGAGCCCGGGGCCAGGACGACCGACTCGACGTCGAGCGCGTCGACCAGGGGCAGCGCTCCCGGGACCGGCCGGATCGAGCCGTCGAGCCCGACCTCGCCGATGAAGCCGACCTGGGCGACGACCCCGGCCGGCACCTGCTCGTCGGCCACCAGCAGCCCGATGGCGATGGCCAGGTCGAGCCCCGCTCCCGCCTTGCGCACCCCGCTCGGCGCCAGGTTGACGGTGACCCGGCGGTTCGGCCAGCTGAGCCCGCTGGACAGGATGGCGGCGCGCACGCGGTCGCGCGCCTCACGACACGGCGCGTCGGGCTGACCGACGATGCTGAAGCCGGGCAGGCCGTTGGAGACGTGGACCTCGACCCGGACGGGCGTGCCGGTCACCCCCAGCAGGGTGGCGGACGCGATGGTGGCGAGCATGGGCACTCCTCGAGCAGGACGACAGCTTCAGAGGAGGGCCGTGACGCCGGCCGACGAGCGTGGGGAGATCGTAGCGAGGGGGTGAGACAGCCGAAAGGGCCAGGTGCCGTTCTCAGCAGGTGGTGCCGAGGCACTCGCGCTCGTAGCGGGCGACGGCCTCGATCTCGTCGGCCGACAACGAGTTCTTCCACGCCGGCATCGAGCTGCGGCCGTTGGCGATCACGGCGATCTGGTCGTCGATGTTCGGGAACTGGGTGGCGACCTTGCCGGCGAGCTTCATGCCCGTGCCGCCCTGCCCCTTGGACCCGTGACACGTCTGGCAGTGCGCCTTGTAGACCTGCTGACCGGTGGCGAGCACCGGATCGGACGGGACGGGCCCGGCGCTGTTCGACCCGCAGGCCGCGACCACACCGCTCACCACCACGGTCAGCACCAGCACCACGGCCACCACGGCAGGACGGAGAGCTCTCACGGCGGCGCATCGTAGTGGTGGCGGCCCACTCCCCTGTCCGGGCCGACTGTCAGGGCCAACGGTCAGGGCCGACTGTCCGTGTCGGTGGCCACCGCGGGATACTGGCCGACGTGGGCTTCAATCCGCATCGCCAGCAGCGCCGCTCGCCGTTCGACTACGTGATGGTCGCGGCCGCGCTCGTCGTGTGCCTGGGCCTCGTCATCTGGGCCGTCGTCGGCTGACCGCCCCGACCGGAACCCCGCCCGTGACCTGGATCGAGTCGGACACCGATGGCCTCGACGTCGAGGTGCGTCGGGTGCAGCCCTACGAGGCCACCAAGGCCTACGTGTGCCCCGGCTGCACCCGCGAGATCCCGGCCGGCACCGGCCACCTCGTCGTCGTGCCGGTCGAGGCTGCCGATCTGCGCCGACACTGGCACAAGGGGTGCTGGGCCGCGAGGGACCGCCGAGGTCCGCGTCGCTGAGCGGTCACCGGTAGTACCCGACCAGGTCGACGATGACGTTCGCCGTGCCCAGCCGGTTGTAGATCGACACCTTCCCGTCGGTCCCGACCTTGACGATCACCAGGTTCGGGTTCGTCTGGAAGGGGCCCACGTTCACGTTCGACGCGTTCGGTGGGCCCGGGTCGGGCACCGACGCCGGGTAGGCGGTCACGAAGGTGCCGGTGACGCTGTCGGTGACCGTCACGTTGATCACCACGGCGGTCGCGTCGGCCGGCACCGCGCCGCCGGTCACCGTGAACGCCTGGGACTCCTGCGCCCCGAAGGTGTGCATCGGACCGATGTGACCCGACGTGCGGGTGTCGATGAGTCGGGTCGGGGACAGCCCCACGAAGGTGGCGTGGGTGTCGTCGGCGGTGAAGTAGCCGACCACGTCCACGATGAGGTTCAGCGAGCCGGAGTCGTTGAAGAGCGAGATCGCGTGGTCCGCTCCCACCTTCACGATGGCCAGGTTCGCCCGTGTCTCGTGGCGGCTGAGGTTGAGGTTCGACACGTTCGGTGTCGAACCGCCCTTCGGATAGGCGGTCACGAACGTCGGGGCCGACACGTCCGTGCCCGTCACGTTCACGACGACCGACGTGGCCTCGGGCGGCACGGACGTCGATCCGCCCGCCACCCGCATCGACTGCACGCTCTGGGGCGAGAACGTCTGCAGCGTCGTCTGCTCACGGCTGTCGGCCAGGCGCTTCGGCGCGATCGAGGTGAACGTCGACGTGCCCTCCGGTGCGGGTGCGTAGTAGCCCATCAGGTCGACGATCACCTGGGGCAGGCCGTTGGCGTTGGCCAGCTTGATGGCGCCGTCGCCGCCGAGCCGCACGGTGGCGAGGTTGGCCGCCGTCTGGCCCGCGGCCAGGTTCAGGTTCGACGCGTTCGGGGGTGGGCCGCTCACCGACGGGTAGATGGTGTAGAAGGTCGGCACCGTCACATCGGTGCCGGTCACGTTGACCACGACCGCCGTGGCGTCGACCGGGACTCCGTGCGTCCCCGCGATCGGCAGGGTGATCGGGCCGAACGCCCACGCCGTGCCGATGCTCGGGTTGCGGCTGTCGAGCAGGCGCACCGGAGGGACTGCTGTGTAGGGGTCGCCGTCCGGCAGCGACGCAGGGTCGGCTTCGACGGCTCCGGTGTCGCAGGCCGCACCCACGGGGCGGGCCACGCCACGCTGGTCGGTGGCGGGGCAGAGCGGGCCGACCGGCACGCGGTCGAGGAGAGGCGAGCCGACCACCGGCATCAGGGTGGTGGTGGGGCCGCCGTGGTCGCCGAGGCCGGTCAACCCCGGGTCTCCGGTGGACCACAGGTCGCCGGGCCCGTGGATCGGGTCGGAGAACAGGCACGAGTCGTCGGCGACCACGTTGTAGCCGTGCGACACGAGGCCGGACATGGTGCCGCCGATGGCGCAGACCGTCGTCACCCCGTGCTGGGCCGTGCCGAGCACGCTGGCCTGGGTCTCGAGCGTGCCGTAGGTGCCCGACGAGAAGTTGCCCCGGTTGAGGAAGGCGATCTCGGTCGACGTGAAGCCCGACGGCCCACTGGTGTTCACGTCGCCCGCGACGGTCGAGGAGACGAGCTTGACGGTGTTGCCCGGGAACAACGGGGCGCCATCGGTGCCCTGGGCGACGATGCCGCCCGCGACCGCGCCCCGGTTGGCGGTCATGGTGGAGTTGGTCAGCTCGAGGTGCGAGGTGCCGGTCAGGACCACGCCGCCGCCGATGCCGGGATCGTGGGTGACGGGATTGGCCGCCTCGTTCCCGCTGATCGTCGAGTCGATGACCGTGCTGGTCGCCGACGGCGTCGTCCCGTCGAGGAAGCCGCCGGCGACTGCGCCGACGTTGTCGGCCAGCGTCGAGCGCAGCATGTGGAGCTCGCCGGACACGCCCCCCGCAGCAGTGCGGCCGATGTTGCCCGAGACCGTCGAGTCGATCGAGGTCGGCGTCGCCGAAGATGCCACCGACCGGGCCCTCGTTGCCCGAGATGGTCGTCCCGGTGATCTCGGGATCGTGGCTGGTGACGACCCCACCGACCCCGGCGGTCCCCGTGTTCACGTTGTCGAGGATCTGGCTGTCGGTGAGGATCAGCCGCCAGGGCGACGCCACACCGGCGGCGAACGCTCCGGTGGACGTGTTGTCGTGGATCGACGAGCGCACCACGGCGCAGTCGCCGGTGGTGCCCTGGCTCTCGGGCAGCTGGAGCGACGTGCAGGACAGACCCATCGCGTCGTTGTCGTGGATGGCGCTGTCGGTGACGGACGTGTCGTCCTCGGTCACGACGGCCGCATCGGCCAGGTTGGCCGTCACCGGATCGACCGTCGCGCCGGACAGGTCGGCGTGGTCGAGCACCAGCGGACCCCAGGCCAGGATCGACGCACCGTCGGCCGCCCGCCCACCGGTGAGATCGACCTCGTCGAGCTCCAGCGCACCCGCACCGGACGACGACTGGATGATGCGAGCCGTGCAGGTCTGGTGGATCGTCGAACCGGCGCCGAGGATGGTCAGCCCGGCGGCATCGGTGGCGTCGAGGTCACCGACCGATCCATCGGGCGAGTCCACCGAGGGCTCCGCGGGGCCGCAGATCGTGAGGTTGTAGGTGGCGCTGGTGGCGAGCTGGATCGTGTCGGCGCCGGCATCGGCGTCGGCCTCGATCACCGCTTCCCGGAGCGACAGCACGCCGTCGCCGCCGTTGATCACGTCGACCGTGGTGGTCACCGTGATCGTGGGGTTCACCGCCGAGGCGGGCTGCGCCGCCACCACCCCGAGCGCGGTCAGGGTCGTGAGGGCCCCGACGACCAGGCTGACGATCCGTCGGCCCCTCTGATGCATCCGCTACCCCGCTCTGTGCGCCCAGCCCCGGTCGCGCCCGGCCGGGTCCGGTGACGGTACCACCGGTCCCCGCGCCGGCGAGACCGTCACACCCCACCTCTAAGCTCGTCGGGCATGGAAGTCGTCTTCATCCGTCACGGCCAACCCGAATGGGACCGCGACGGCCTCGCGGTCGACAACCCCCCGCTCACCGACCTCGGCCACCGCCAGGCCGCGGCCATGGCCGAGCACGTCGCCGGGCTCGAGATCGACGAGCTGCTCGTGTCGCCGCTGGTGCGGGCCCAGCAGACCGTCGCCCCGCTGGTCGAGCGCACGGGCATCGAGGCCACCACGCTCCCGTGGCTGGCCGAGATCGGGGCCCCGGTGTGGCAGGGCACCCCCACCGAGGTCGTGCAGCAGATCTTCGCCGACGAGCGGCGGCGCCCGGTCGACGAGCTGTGGAACGGCCTGCCCGGCGGCGAGAGCTTCCGCGACTTCCACATCCGCATCGTCACCGGGCTGCGCTCCATGCTCGACGACGCCGGCGCCCTCCAGGTGTCGGAGATGCCCCCGCTCTGGAAGCTCGAGAACCCGGCTCGGCGCATCGTGGTGGTCGCCCATGCCGGCACCAACGCCACCGCCGTCGGCCACCTGCTCGGCATCCCTCCCGTGCCGTGGGAGTGGGAGCGGTTCGTGTCGTTCCACGCCTCGCTCAGCGTGCTGCGCCCGCTCGAGATCAACGGCGACCACGCCTTCAGCCTGTTCCGCTTCAGCGACGTCGACCACCTGCCACCCGAGTTGCGCACCCGGTAGCCCGCCGATCCGGCGAGTCGGTCAGAACGCGCCTTCTCCCTTGCTGAAGGACGGGCCTGACCGCCAGCACCAGCCCAAGCCTTCAGAACGCGCCCTCGATGATCTCGAGCTCGCCGGCCAGGATGGCGACCACGTCGAACCGGATGCTGGTGGCCCGGAGGGGGCTCTCGTCGAGCCAGCGGGCCGCCAGGTGCCGCAGCTTGTCGCGCTTGGCCCGGGTCACGGCCTCGGCCGGCGTGCCGAACGCCGTGCTGCTGCGGGTCTTGACCTCGCAGAACACGATGGTGCGCTGGCGCCTCACGATCAGGTCGATCTCGCCGTCGCGGCAGCGCCAGTTGCGGGCCACGACCTCGTAGCCGTTGGCCTCGTACCAGGCCGCCGCCTGGGCCTCACCGGCGGCACCGAGTGCCAGCCGTCGGGCGGTCAAGGCGCAGGATCCGGCGCTTCGAGCTCGTCTTTGGGGAGTGCCTCGACGTTGACGTCCTTGAACGTCACGACCGTCACCGACGACACGAACCGATTCTGGCGATACATGTCCCAGACCCAGGCGTCCTCGAGCGTGAGCTCGATCCAGGTGCGGCCCCCTTCGGTGCGCACCTGCTGGTCGACCCGGTTGGCGAGGTAGAAGCGCCGCTCGGTCTCCACCACGTAGGTGAACATCGGGCAGACGTCCTTGTACTCGCGGTACAGCTGGAGCTCGACCTCGGACTCGTACTCCTCGAGATCGCCGGTGCTCACGAGCTGGCCAAGGTCAGTCGCGCTTCTCTTTGATCTTGGCGGCCTTGCCGACGCGATCACGCAGGTAGTAGAGCTTGGCCCTGCGCACGTCGCCACGGGTGACCACTTCGATCTTGGCCAGGATCGGGGAGTGCACCGGGAAGGTGCGCTCGACACCGACGCCGAAGCTCACCTTGCGCACCGTGAAGGTCTCGCGGATCCCGTCGCCCTGGCGGCGGATGACCGCGCCCTGGAACACCTGCACCCGCTCGCGGGTGCCCTCGACCACCCGGACGTGCACCTTCAGCGTGTCGCCGGGGGCGAAGTCGGGGACGTCGTCCCGCAGGCTTCGCAGGTCGATGAGGTCGGTGGAGTTCATGGTGCGCACGCTCCAGCGTGAAGGTCGCGGCGGCGAGCAGGCAACGGCCGCGACCGAGAAGACGTTCAAGGGGACACGACAGGATAGGTGGTCGACCTCGGCACCGGCAAAGCGGCGGTGGTCACTCGTCGGGAGCGAGCTCGTCGAGGAGGCGCTGCTCGTCGGGGGTGAGCCCGCCACGGGCCTCGATCAGGTCGGGACGGCGCTCGATGGTGCGGCGCAACGACTGGGCCCGGCGCCAACGAGCCACCTTGCCGTGGTCGCCCGAGCGCAGCACCTCGGGCACCGACCAGCCGCGCAGCTCGGCGGGCTTCGTGTACTGCGGGTACTCGAGCAGGCCGTCGGAGAACGACTCGTCGTCGGCCGAGGTGTCGTTGCCCATCACCCCCGGCACCAGCCGCCCGACCGCCTCGAGGATCACCATGGCGGCGACCTCGCCGCCGGCCAGCACGTAGTCGCCGATGGAGATCTCGCCGTCGACGAGGTGGGTGCGCACCCGCTCGTCGACGCCCTCGTAGCGACCGCAGAGCAGCGAGAAGCCGTCGAGATCGGCGAGCTCGCGGGCGTAGGCCTGATCGAGCCGGCGACCGGCCGGTCCCAGCAGCAGCAGGGGGCGGGGCGGGTCGACCGCTTCGACCGTCGCGAAGATCGGCTCGGCCATCAGCACCATGCCCGCGCCCCCGCCGAAGGGCGTGTCGTCGACCGTGCGGTGGTTGTCGGCGGTGGCGTCGCGCAGGTCGTGCACCCGCAGGTCGAGCAGCCCGTTGCGGCGGGCCCGACCCAGCAGGCTCTGGTCGGCGAAGTCGCCCACCATGTCGGGGAAGATCGTGAGCACGTCGATGCGCATGGAGCCACCGTTCGGATGGTCGGGGTCGGGGTCCCGCTCAGGTGTCGAACAGGCCGTCGGGCGGATCGATGCGCACGACCCGGCCGCCGTGGGGAGCGTCCTCGATGCCGCCCACCACGAACGTCAGCGGCACCAGGCCGCCCGAGTCGAGCTCGAGCACGTCGCTGGCCGGGTTGTCGAGCACGGCGGTGACCCGGCCGTAGTCGATCCCGTCGAGATCGATGACCTCGCACCCGATGAGCTCGTGCACCCACAGCACGTCGTCGTCGCCGTCGTCGGACCGGCCCTTGGGCGCGGCCCGCAGCACCTGGCCGGCCAGCTCGTCGGCCTGCTCGCGGGAGTGCACGCCCTCGAACGCGACGATCCACCGGTTCAGGTGGGGTTGGGACCGCTCGACCACGACCGTGCGCTCGCCGGCCAGCAGCATCGAGCCGGGTGCCAGGCGGGACGGCTCGGTGCTCGTGAGCAGCACGAGCAGCTCGCCCCGCAGGCCGTGCGGCTTGGTGATGCGTCCGACCTCGAGCAGCGGCTGAGCTTCGTCGCCGGCCATCAGCGGGGATCGATCAGTCGAGGAACTCGATGTCGACCTCGATGCCGTCGCGCACCGCGGCGGCGCGCGTGACGGTGCGGATCGAGGTGGCCACCCGGCCCCGCTTGCCGATGACCCGCCCCATGTCGCCCTCGCCGACGGTGACGTTCAGCGTCGTGCGCCGCCCGCTCTCGTCGACCTCGACCTCGACCGAGTCGGGATCGTCCACGACGGCCCGCACGAGGTACTCGAGCACGCTGCGGGCGTGACCGGCCGGGATGGTGTTCGGATCGTCATCGATGGTGTTGCCGTCGATGTCGTCCTCGTCATCGTCGAGCAGGTCGTCGTCGATGGTGTTGCCGTCGACCTCGTCGTCGATGTCGTCGTCGTGGTCGAGCTCCTGGTCGCTCACGAAGCCTCGGCCTCGGCGGCCGGTGCCGGCGTGGCCGGAGCGGTGCCCTTGAACTGGTCCCAGGCGCCGGAGATCTTCAGCAGCTTCTCGACGGTCTCGGTGGGCTGGGCGCCCTTCTCGAGCCAGGCGACGGCCTTGTCGTTGTCGATGCTGACGACCGACGGCTCCTGTCGCGGCTGGTAGGTGCCGACGATCTCGATGAACCGGCCGTTGCGGGGCGAACGGGCATCGGCGGCGACCACCCGGTAGGTGGGTTGCTTCTTCTTGCCCATCCGCATCAGGCGGAGCTTGACCACGTTGATTCTCTTCTCTCGGGTGGGCGCCGCGGCGGCCGGGAGGGCTGCGACGACGCCGCTGTTTCGGCGATCGGTGACGGTTCTTCGAACCGCGGCGACCAACCATGGTGCGCCGCGGAGGGCCTTCAGTTCAAACTCAGCCTTTCGGCGGGATCTGGCTCAGCCATTCGACAGGCCTAGCGGAGCGTGAGCCCCCCGCCCCGGCCATCGTCGAGCTCCTCGAGCCCGGGAAGGCTCGGAAGACCCTTCGTTCCCGTGCCGGGAGCTGGCTTTCCCGCCTTCTGGCCCGGCATGGGGGGCAGGTCGGACGGGTCGAGGTTGGGCAGCCGCAGCGGCGCCCGGCCCTGGGTGACCCGACCGCCGCCCGAGCCCTTGCGCCCCTTGCGGCCCTTCTTGTTGGTCTTCTTCGACCCGAACCCGCCCATCCGCTTCATCATCTTGCTCATCTCGCGGAACTGCTTGATGAGCTGGCTGACCGCGTTGGGGTCGGTGCCCGAGCCGACCGCGATGCGGCTGCGGCGGGAGGCGTCGATGATCTCGGGGCGGGCGCGCTCCTCCCGGGTCATCGACCGGATGATGGCCTCGACCTGGCCGATCTGGCGATCGTCGATCTCGACGTCGCGCACCTCCTTGGGGATGCCCGGCAGCATCGAGACCAGGCCGCTGAGGGGCCCCATCTTCTTGATCTGCTGCATCTGCTCGAGGAAGTCGTCGAGGGTGAACTCGCCCTCGAACATCTTGGCCGCGGCGGCCTCGGCCTCCTCCTTCTCGTAGACCTCCTCGGCCTTCTCGATCAGGGTGAGCATGTCGCCCATGCCGAGGATGCGCCCGGCCAGGCGGTCGGGGTGGAACAGGTCGAAGTCCTTGACCTTCTCGCCGGTCGACACGAAGGCGATCGGCTTGCCGACGACCTCCTTGACCGACAGGGCCGCTCCACCGCGGGCGTCGCCATCGAGCTTGGTGAGGATCACGCCATCGAGGGCAAGCGTCTGGTGGAACGACTCGGCCACGGTGACCGCGTCCTGGCCGGTCATGGCGTCGACGACGAGGAACGTGTAGTCGGGGCTGACGGCCTCGGAGATGCGACGGACCTCGTCCATCAGCTCCTCGTCGATGGCCAGTCGACCGGCGGTGTCGACCAGCAGCACGTCGCGGCCCTTGCTGCGGGCCTCGGCCAGGCCGGCGGTGGCCACGCCGACCGGGTCGGACGCCTCGCTGAAGACGGGTACGTCGATCTGGGCGCCGAGGGTGCGGAGCTGCTCGACCGCGGCCGGGCGCTGCAGGTCGGCGCCGACCATGAGCGGGTTGCGGCCCTGCGACTTGAACCAGTGGGCCAGGCTGGCCGTGCGGGTGGTCTTGCCCGAGCCCTGCAGGCCGGCCATGAGCACGACGGTGGGCGGCTTGGAGGCGTAGGCCAGGCGGAAGGTCTCGCCGCCCAGGGTGGTGGTGAGCTCCTCGTTGACGATCTTGATGACCTGCTGGGCCGGGCTCAGCGCCTTGCTGAGCTCTTCGCCCACGCACCGCGCCCGGATGCGCTCGACCAGGCTCTTGACGACCTGCAGGTTGACGTCGGCCTCGAGCAGGGCGAAGCGGATCTCCTTGAGGACCTCGTCGACGTCCGCGTCGGAGAGTCGGCCCCGGCTGCGGAGCTTGCCGAAGATGCCTTCGAATCGGTCGGAGAGCGCGTCGAACATGGAGGATGGAGGCTACCGGACAAACCGGGCCCGACCGGTCGCGGCCGCTCGCCCGCCTGATCCGGGACCGCGATCAGGCGGGGGCGGACTCGGGTTCGTCGACCTCGATCAGGTTGTCGACGGCCACGACACCGGGGACGGCCGCCGCCACCCGGCCCAACTCGTCGCGCTCGGCGCTCTGGGCGACCGAGCCGCTGAGGATGGCCCGACCCGACACCACCGTGACCGTCGGCTGGGGCAGGTGCCACGTGCGGGGCGCGTGCTCGAGCTCGAAGACCACGCGCTCGGTCAGGTCGGCGTCGCTGACACCGGCGCGGCGGGCTCGGATCGCCCGCAGCCGGTCGCGCAGCTCGCGGCCCGGGCCCGGCGCGAACAGCAGGCCGAGGGCCAGCCCGACGAGCAGGCCGATCACGCCCCGGACGCCCATGATCCGAGTGGTCTGGCGCCCGACCTTCACCGGCACGCTGCCGACCAGGCGACCGGCACGGAAGGCCGTCTCGAAGGTGGCCAGCAGCAGCTTGAACGGCAGGATCAACAGGCGACCGATGAGCTTCACGGCAGGAGCTTCCTTGATGAGTGGGGCACGGTCAGGAGAAGAGCGCGTCGACGAACTCGTCGGCGTCGAAGGCCACCAGGTCGTCGGCCGTCTCGCCCAGGCCGACGAGCTTGACCGGGATGCCGAGCTGGGTCTGGATGGCCAGCACGATGCCACCCTTGGCCGAGCCGTCGAGCTTGGTGAGCACGACGCCGGTGAGGTCGACCGCCTCGGTGAACTGCTGGGCCTGCACCAGGCCGTTCTGGCCGGTGGTCGCGTCGAGCACGAGGAGCACCTCGCTCACGGTGCCGGCGCCCTTCTCGGCGACCCGGCGCACCTTGCGCAGCTCCTCCATGAGGTTGACCTTGGTGTGGAGGCGACCGGCGGTGTCGGCCAGCACGATGTCGGCCCCCTTGGCCGACGCGCTCTCGACCGCGTCGAAGATCACCGCGCTCGGGTCGCAGCCCTCGGCGCCGCGCACGAAGTCGGCGCCGCACCGCTCGGCCCACATGCCCAGTTGCTCGGCCGCCGCGGCCCGGAACGTGTCGCCCGCGGCCATGACGACCTTGCGCCCGTCGCCGGTCTCGCGCTTGCCGACCTTGCCGATGGTGGTGGTCTTGCCCACCCCGTTGACGCCGACGAACAGCCACACCGACGGAGCGGTGTCGGCCAGGTGGAGGTCGAGGTCGTAGCCCGAGAGGCGCTGCCTTGAGGTCGACCTTGAGCAGCGTCGAGCAACTCGGCGCTGTCGGTGACGCCCTGCTCCTTGACCTGGGCCCGAAGCTGGTCGAGCAGCTCGGTGGTCGGCTCGATGCCGACGTCGGCGCGGATCAGCGCCTCCTCGAGCTCGTCCCAGGTCTGCTGGTCGATCTTCTCGCGGGACAGGATCGAGCCGACGTAGCCGCCGAGCAGGGTGCGGGCCTTGCCGAGCCGGTCGCGGAACCGGGGCTTGACCGGCACCTCGGGAGCCTCGACGGGTGGTGGCGCCAGCGCTTCCTCGACGGCGGCGGCCAGGGCCTCGTCGACCTCGACGCCGGTCTGGGCGGTGGCCTCCTCGGCGTCGATCTGGGCCTCGAGCTCGGCCTTGTGCCGGGCGACGTCGTCCTTGACCGACTCGGGCACCCCCGGCGCGCCCGGCGGCGGCTCGAGCAGGGTGGTGTCACGCTGCTTGCGGGACCGGACCAGGGCGAGGCCGGTGCCGAGGAGGATCCCGAGCACGGCCACGAGGATGAGGGCGACGACGACGGACATGACCGGCGCAGCCTAGTGCGCGGCCGGGGATCACCGGCCGGGTCACCGGTCGGGTCCAGGTCGGGTTCGGATGGCGAACGGTGGACGCGAAGCGGCCGCACCCCCTGCTGGGTGGGGATGCGGCCGCTCCGTCTTGGTGGCGCCGGGTCGGGCTGGGAGGTTCCTCGAGGAGAGGACCGACTCAGGCCACGGCTCCCCGGACGGGTTGGGCTCGTCCGGTAGAGATCTGGGTCAGCTGGCGGTGCCGAGGGTGGCGGTCAGCTCGATGGTCTGGCCGTCACGTTGCACCTTGACCGTGACGGTGTCGCCCGGCTGGTGGGCGCCGATGGCGGCCGACAGGTCCGAGCGGGTGTCGATCTGCTTGCCGTCGATGCCGACGATGACATCACCGGCCTTGATGCCGGCCTTCTCGGCGCCGCTGCCGGGAGCGACGTCGACGACCTGGGCGCCGGACTCGCCGCTGGTCTGGTTCTGGATGCTGACGCCGAGCGAAGCCCGGGCCAGCGAGGCGCCGCTGGTGATCTTGTCGGCGATGGTCTTGGCGGTGGCGATCGGGATGGCGAAGCCGATGCCGTTGTTCTCACCGCTCTGGCTGTAGATCTCGGCGTTGATGCCGATGACCTCGGCGTTGCGGTTGGCGAGGGCGCCACCGGAGTTGCCCGGATTGATGGGCGCATCGGTCTGGATCATGTTCACGGCCACCTTGTCGCCGTTCTCGACCGGGCGGTCGACCGCACTGACGACGCCGGCGGTCACGGTGCCGCTGAGGCCGAACGGGCTGCCGATGGCGACGGCCACCGAGCCGACGGCCGGATCCGTGGTGGCCAGCTTGGCCGCGGTCAGCGTCTTGCCCTGGGGGTCGACCTTGACCACGGCGATGTCGCTCGACGAGTCGGCGCCCACGACGGTGCCGGTCAGTTTGGTGCCGTCGGACAGGTTGACCGAGACGGACGTGGCCGAACCCACCACGTGCTGGTTGGTGAGGATCAGCCCGGAGCTGTCGTAGATGACACCGGAGCCGAGGCCCTCCTGGGTCTCGATCTGCACGACGGCCGGGACTCAGGGCCGTGGCCACGGCCACGACCGGTTCGTCGCCCGAACCCTGGACCAGCGGGGTGGTGGTCTGGTTCTCGCTCTGGGTCGAGGACGTCGGGGTGCCCGACACGGTGGCGGTCCTGGTCGAGTCCTTCTTGAGGACGCCACCACCGACGAAGCCGGCGGTCAGCAGGGCGATGGCGGCGACGACTGCCGCGACGGTGATCCAGCCCCGGCCACGACCCCTCGACGACCCGTCGTCGGGGGTGGACGGCGGTGGCGTCGGGGGGACGTTGCCGCCACCCCAGTAGGTGCCGGTGGGTGGGCCCAGCGGAGGGCTGCCGGCGGGCGGCTGGCTGCCGAACGGCTGGCTCGGGAAGGGCGGGCTGGTCGGCTGGACCGGAGCGGCGTAGCTGGGCGGCGTGTAGCTCGGCGGGGAGTACGGAGCGGCCGGGGTGCTCGGCGCGGCCGACGCGGGGGCGATCGGGGGAAGCGGTCCGGTCACGTCCGGGGCCTCGTAGCGAACGGGAGCAGGCGGAACAGGCGGAACAGGCGGGGCCGGCGGGCCGGACGGCGCCGTCGGGGTCGAGGCCGGCTCGGACGCCGGGACACCGGCGGTCGACGGTTCTTCGGAGGGAGGGGTGGGGCCGGGTTCTGCATCCCAGGGCGTGGTCACGGCGAGTCCTTGAACGGGAGGTGGTTGCGATCTGAGACGAAGGTACGGGAGCCGGGGTAAAGGGCAGCTAAGAGCGGGAGAACCGCGGAGACGGCCCAGGTTCCCCCGCATCGGGCGCGACGGCTGTGCCCGTGCTGAAGCCCTCCTGAAGTCCTGCTGAAGATCCAGCATTGACCTTTCGTGGACCTCCGGCGTGTGATTCGGTCAGATCCAGCGACTCGGGACGACGGGGGCGACATGGCGCGGCCAAAATTCTCACGCAGGGTGATAGGCGCGATGGTGGCGCTGGTCGCCTTGACGGGCACCCTCGCCTGGCAGTCGACGACCGCCGCCACCCCGGCCGGCGCGTCGGTGCCTTCGGGCTTCACCGACAGCGTGGCCATCTCGGGCCTCACCGAACCCACCACCATCCGCTTCGCCGGCGACGGGCGGATCTTCGTGGCCGAGAAGAGCGGCCTCATCAAGGAGTTCGACAGCCTGGCCGACACCTCGGCCACGATCGTCGCCGATCTCCGCACCCAGGTCTACAACTACTGGGACCGGGGGCTGCTGAGCATCGCGCTCGCCCCCAACTTCCCGACCGATCCGTGGATCTACGCCATGTACACCCACGACGCGCTGCCGGGGGGCACGGACCCGCACTGGGGCGTCGCCGGCGGCACGTCCGACGACTGCCCCACCCCACCCGGTCCGACCGACGACGGGTGCGTCGCCACCGGTCGGATCTCCCGCCTGCAGATCTCCGGCAACACCATGGTGGGCAGCGAGCAGGTGCTCGTCGACGGCTGGTGCCAGCAGTTCCCGAGCCACTCCATGGGGACCCTCGCCTTCGGTCCCGACGGCGCCCTCTATGCCAGCGCCGGGGAGGGGGCCAGCTTCTCGTCCCTGGACTACGGGCAGTACGGATCCCCGCTCAACCCGTGCGGGGATCCCCCGGTCGGAGCCGGCGGGGTGCAGTCCGTGGCGACGTCCGAGGGCGGTTCACTTCGCTCGCAGGACCTGCTGACCAGCGGCGATCCCGTCGGGCTCAGCGGCACGGTGATCCGCATCGACCCGACCACCGGCGCCGGGAGCCCGGGCAACCCGCTCGCGTCCAGCACCGACGCCAACGCGCGGCGCGTCGTCGCCTACGGGCTGCGCAACCCGTACCGGATGACGTTCCGCCCCGGCACCAGCGACCTGTTCATCGCCGATGTGGGCTGGGACAGCTGGGAGGAGATCGACAAGCTGACGGTCCCGGGTTCCACCGCGCCGGTCAACTACGGCTGGCCCTGCTACGAGGGCCCCAACCCGCAGTGGGCCTGGCAGGTCGCGGGCAACAACCTCTGCGACGGCATCTACGCGCAGAACGGCGCATCGCTGCGTGCGCCGGTGTTCTCCTACAACCACGCGGACTCGGTCGTGAGCAACGACGGCTGCGGCATCGCCGCGGGCGCGGCCGTGTCCGGGGTGGCCTTCGGCCCCACCTCTGGCACCACCTATCCCGCCGCCTACAAGGGCGCGCTCTACTTCTCGGACTACACCCGCAACTGCATCTGGATGGTGCCGGCCGCGGCCGACGGCAGCCCCAACTTCGCCCAGCGCAAGAAGTTCGTCGTCAACGCGGCCGCCCCGGTCGAGCTGCAGATCGGCACGGGCGGCGACCTCTTCTACGTCGACTTCGACAACGGCCGGGTCCACCGCATCACCTACGCCTCGGGGAACCAGCCACCGGTCGCCGTCGCCACCGCCAACCCCGCGAACGGGCCGGCGCCGCTCACCGTGACCTTCGACGGGAGCCAGTCGAGCGACCCCGAGAACGGGCCGCTCACCTACGCATGGGATCTCGACAACGACGGTTCCTTCGACGACTCGACCCTCGTGAGCCCGACCCAGGTCTTCACCACGCCGGGCACCTTCACGGTGCGCCTCCAGGTCACCGACAACGGCGGGGCCACGGGCGTGGCATCGGTCGTGGTCACGCCGGGCAACAGCGCGCCTCAGGCCGTGATCGACACCCCGACGATCCCACCCGCCTGGAGCGTCGGTGACCCGATCTCGTTCTCCGGCCATGCGACCGACGCCCAGGAAGGCACCCTCCCGGCCGCAGACCTGAGCTGGACGTTGCTCATGCACCACTGCTTCGACCTGAGCTCGTGCCACATCCACTCGATCCAGACCTTCAGCGGCGTGGCCGGCGGCACGTTCATCGCCCCCGACCACGCCTATCCCTCGTACCTGGAGCTGCGCCTGACGGCCACCGACGCCGGCGGCCTCACCAGCACCACCAGCCTCCGACTCGATCCGCAGACGGTCGACCTCACCTTCGCGTCGAACCCGCCCGGCATCCCGATCGTCGTCGGCACGGCATCGAGCCCGGCGCCGGTGACCCAGACGGAGATCCGCGGCTCGACGGTGTCGGTCAGCGCCCCGGCGACCCAGGTGGTCGGTGGCAAGGAGTACCAGTTCGCCGGATGGAGCGACGGGAGCGCGCGCGTCCACGACGTGGTGGCCAGCGCCTCGGCGACCTACACCGCGACCTACAGCGACTACACCCCGGCGGTCATCCCCGGCACCGCCACCGTCGCCGAGGGCAGCTCGGGCCCGCACAACGTGCAGGTGCCGGTCACGCTGTCGCACCCCTCGAGCCAGACGGTCACCGCGGCGTGGACCACCTACAACCCCGGCGGGCTCCCGGGTTCGACCGCCACGCCGCCCGACGACTACACCACCACCGCCGGCACCGTGACCTTCGCCCCGGGCGAGACCAGCAAGACGGTGAGCGTCCCGGTCAACGGAGACACCACCAACGAGCCCGACGAGTACACGCTGCTGGCGTGGAGCAACCCGACCAACGCCACCATCGGCGGGTACTACGGGCTCGGGTTCCTCACCCTGCAGAACGACGACCCCGTTCCGACCGTCGTGCCCGGGGCAGCCACCGTCAGCGAGGGCAGCAGCGGCACGCGGACGATGTCGCTCCCGGTGACCCTGTCGAACCCGTCGAGCCAGCCGGTGACGGCGGCATGGAGCACGGTCAGGCCGTCAGGGCTGCCCGGCTCGTCGGCGGACCCGTCGAGCGACTACCTGGCCGCGAGCGGCACGGTGACGTTCGCCCCGGGTGAGACGGCCAAGACGGTGACCGTCACCATCGTCGGCGACACGACCGACGAGCCCGACGAGTACCTGGTGGTGGCCTTCAGCAACCCGACCAACGCCACCATCGGCGGCTTCCTCGGGCTCGGGTTCGGCACGATCCAGGACGATGACGCACCGCCGGTGCTGCTGCCCGGCTCGGGTTCGGTGGTCGAGGGCGATGCCGGCACGCGGACCCTCGCCATCCCGGTCTCCCTGTCGGCGCCCTCTGGGCGCTCGGTCACCGCGAACTGGTCGACCATCATCCCCGCCAACTCCGGCGTGCCGATGGCCGATGCCGCCGACTACGTCGTCGCCAGCGGCACGGTGAGCTTCGCACCGGGCGAGACGTCGAAGGTGGTGTCGATCACCGTCAGGGGTGACGTGACCGTCGAGCCCGACGAGATGGTCGTGGTGTCCTTCGCGGCCGCGGTCAATGCGACCATCGGTGGCTACTTCGGCCTCGGGTTCGGGGTCATCACCAACGACGACGCGGCAGGTGGGGCCACGGTTCCCCCGACCCGCACCTGGACCCGCTAGGAACGAGCCCTTGTCGAGGTCCTCGTTCCACTTGTGGCCAGGATGCCGCTGCCGAGGGTGTCGCGGCCGGCGCTGGCGACGATCGAGGAGTTGAACTCGGGCCGCCACCGAGGGCGGCGGCGATCAGAAGGGGCGGCGAACGCCCTCGTCGTCGACGCCGGCGGGCGGCGACGACGGCCGACACCGCCGGTTGATCCAACCGCTGCGGTTGCTCCGGCGACGCGGACTGGAGCGGTGGCGAGGCCCCAGCCGGGGCGGCCGGGGCGGCCGGAGCGGCCGGAGCCGTCGGAGCGGCCGGAGCGGACGAGACCAACGCCGGCAGCCAGATGGCGAAGGTCGAGCCGTGGCCGAGCGCGGACACGAGCTTCACCTCGCCGCCGTGGGCCTCGACGATCTGGCGGACGATGGTCAGTCCCAGGCCACTTCGCTTCTCGCCGCCGGCCCGGTCGGCATCTCCCCGCCAGAACCGCTGGAAGATCCGGTCCTGGTCCTCGGGCGCGATGCCGGGGCCCTGGTCGTCGACCGCCAGCCAGATCCACGGGCCTTCGCGGCCGGCGCGGACCCGCACCTGGGTGCCCGACGGGGCCAGGCGGGTGGCGTTGGCCAGCAGGTTGGCCAGGGCCTGGCGCAGGGCGTTGCGGTCCCCGGTGACCAGCAGCCCGGGCGTGGCGTCCCACGAGATGGCCAGGCCCCGCGCCTCGGCCGGCGCCCGGAACTCGTCGGCCGCCTCGTGCACGAGCGTGGCCGCGTCGACCGGCTCTCGCTCGAGCGCCGGGGTCTCGTTGCGGGCGTAGAGCAGCAGGTCGTCGACCAGCCGGGTCATGCGCTCGGTCGAGCGCTCGACGACCTCGGCGGTGTGGCGCAGGTCGTCGGTCGAGGCCTCGGGATCGGTGAGGGTCACCTCGAGGTTGGTGCGGATCACGGCCAGCGGGTTGCGCAGCTCGTGGCTCGCCTCCTGGATGAACTGGCGCTGGTTGGCGAACGCCTCGTCGAGGCGACCGAGCATGTCGTCGAACGTGTCGGCCAGCTCGTGCAGCTCGTCGTCGGGCCCCTGCAGCGCGATGCGCCGCGTGAGGTCGGTGGCCGAGATGTCGCGCGCCACCCGCGTGATGCGACCGATCGGGCGCAGCAGGTAGCCGGCGATCCACCAGCTCACCCCGAAGCTCACCACGAAGAACACCAGCAGCGCGCTGAACGAGTAGGTGCGGAGCTTCTCGAGCGTGGCCTCGTTCACCGCGCTGGTCACGTCGTCGATCTGCACCTGGGTGACCGTTCCGCCGTTCGGTCCGGGTTGGAAGAAGCTGGCCGGGACCGACGGCGGCGCGTTGGCCACGGCGTGGGCCAGGGCGACGTAGATGGCCAGGATCACCAGCGCGGCCAGCACGCACAGCACGACGGAGTAGGTGAGGGCGAGGCGCAGGCGGATGCTCATCGCCCGCGGCTTGCCGTTCGGTGGTGAGGCCCCGGTGGGCTCGGCGTTCACCCGTCGTCCTTCAGGCGGTAGCCCCGGCCGACGACGGTCTCGATGAGCTGGGGCTCGTCGTCCGACCGCGAGCTTGCGGCGCAGCGTCCCGACCGTCACCCGCACGGTGTTGGTGAACGGGTCGGCGTACTCGTCCCACACGTGCTCGAGCAGCGTCTCCTGGGAGAGCACCTCGCCGGCGTGGGCCATGAAGTAGCGCAGCAGGGCGAACTCCTTGGCCGTCAGCTCGAGCGGCCGCGCGCCCCGCGGGTCACCGCGTGACGGGCCGAGTCGAGCTCGATGTCGGCGACGCGGAGCACCGAGGTGGTGGTGCCGCCGTCGCGACGGAGCAGCGAGCGCACGCGCGCCAGCAGCTCGGGGAAGGCGAACGGCTTGACCAGGTAGTCGTCGGCGCCGTCGTCGAGACCGGCCACCCGGTCCTCGAGCGAGTCGCGGGCGGTGAGCATGAGCACGCGGGGCGGCGGCCCCGGGAGCGGGTCGGTGCGGATGCGCCGGCACACCTCGCGACCGCCGATGCCGGGCATGGTGAGGTCGAGGCAGACCAGGTCGTACTCGTTGACCGCCAACTTGTCGAGCGCCTCCGACCCGTCGAAGGCCAGGTCGACCGCGTAGCCGTCGCGGCGCAGCCCCCGGGCCACCGCCTCGGCCAGCTCGACTCTCGTCGTCGACGACCAGCAACCTCATGGGTCCGCAACGTACCGCTCGCGCCCCAGCTGAGCGGCGCGGCGGCCGACTCCGTATCGTTGACCCACCACGGCCGACCCCACCGCACCCCCTGCCGCCTCCCGGGCCGGTCGCCCCGACCGCTCTTTATGTTGGCCTTCGGTGCGTTGTGGTTTCGTCCCGGCTCGTGACCGATCTCCAGGAGCAGCCCCCCATGAACGATCCCAGCAGCGTCCCCTCGACCGGCCCCGCGACCGGCCCGGCCGGCCGGCCCGCCCCGACCGCGGCCACGCTCGAGCACGCGCTGTTCGAGGTGAAGAAGGTGATCGTCGGTCAGGACCGGGCCATCGAACGCATGATGGTGTGCCTGCTGGCCCGGGGCCACGCCCTGCTCGAGGGTGTGCCGGGCCTGGCCAAGACGCTGGCCGCCGAGACCCTCTCCACCGTCGTGGGCGGCACCTACACCCGCCTGCAGTTCACCCCCGACCTGCTGCCGGCCGACATCACCGGCACCCGCATCTACCGGGCCTCGTCCGAGACGTTCGACGTCGAGCTCGGCCCGATCTTCGCCAACTTCGTGCTGGCCGACGAGATCAACCGGGCCCCGGCCAAGGTGCAGTCCGCCCTGCTCGAGGTCATGGCCGAGCACCACGTGTCGATCGGCGGCACCACGTTCGACGTGCCCAGCCCGTTCATCGTGATGGCCACCCAGAACCCCATCGAGAGCGAGGGCGTCTACGCCCTGCCCGAGGCCCAGCGCGACCGCTTCCTCATGAAGATCGTGATCGACTACCCGAGCCCGGCCGAGGAGGTCGAGATCGTCCACCGCATGGGCGTGCACCCGCCACAGGCGCTCGAGGTGCTCACGCTCGACGAGCTCGTGGCCCTGCAGGACATGGCCGACGACGTCTACGTCGACCACGGCGTCGTCGAGTACGCGGTCAACCTCGTGCTCGCCACCCGCACGCCCGACCTCTACGACCTGCCCGAGCTCACCGACCTGCTCGCCTTCGGCGCCAGCCCCCGCGCCAGCCTCGGCCTGGTCGCCGGGGCCCGGGCCCTCGCCCTGCTGCGGGGCCGCACCTACGCCCTGCCCCAGGACGTCTACGACGTGGCCCCCGACGTGCTGCGCCACCGGCTCGTGCTCGTCCTACGAGGCTCTGGCCCAGGGCCTCACCGTCGACCAGCTGCTGACCCGCCTGCTGAGCACGGTGCCGGCACCTCGCGTCGCCCCCTCCCAGGACCCGGCGGCCTACCGTCCGGCCGCGACGACGTCGCATCCTGCGCCCGGCGCCCCGGCGCCGACCGCTGCTCCGGCCCCGCCCGCCGGCACGACCGGATCCACCCCGACCTCACCGTTCGCCGCACCGAGCTCGTGAGCTCCAGCCCGACCAGCGACGGGGCCAACGCCCCGCTGCGGCTCGCCTCGCAGGCCGACCGCCCGCCGAGCATCGCCACCGGTCCGTCCAGCGAGGTGCTGCGCCGGCTCGAGCTGACGGTGACCCGCCGGCTCGACGGCCTGCTGCAGGGCGACTACCGCGGCCTCGTCCCCGGGCACGGCAGCGAGCCGGGCGAGACCCGGCCCTACGCGCCGGGCGACGACGTCCGCCGCATCGACTGGAACGTCACCGCCCGCACCGTCGAGCCCTACATCCGCGCAGTCCATCGCCGACCGCGAGCTCGAGACCTGGATCCTCGCCGACTTCTCGGCCAGCCTCGCCTTCGGCACCGCCGACTGCGAGAAGCGCGACCTCGCCCTGGCCGCCATCTCGGCCGTCGGGTTCCTCACCCAGCGCACCGGCAACCGCACCGGCGCGGTGGTGCTCGAGGGCGAGCGGGCCGTCACCCTCCCGGCCCGCGGCGGGCGCACCAACATGCAGGCCCTGCTGCACCGCGCCCTGCTCGGCGGCCAAGTCCGACCACCCCGGGGCGTCCGACCTCGAGGGAGCGCTCAAGCGCCTGGCCGCGGCCACCCGCCGCCGCGGGCTCATCGTGGTCGTGTCCGACTTCCTCGCCGCCGGCGAGTGGGAGCGCCCCCTGCGCGTGCTCGAGCCACCGCCACGAGGTGCTGGCCGTCGAGGTCGTCGACCCCCGTCGAGCTCGAGCTGCCCGACGTCGGCCTGCTCGAGCTGCGTCGATCCCGAGACGGGCGCCGACGCGCGAGGTGCAGACCAGCAACGCCAAGACCCGCGCCCGCTACGCCGAGGCCGCCGCCCAGCAGCGCGCCGACATCGCCCGCCGCATCCGCAGTGCCGGCGCCGACCACCTCCAGCTCCGCACCGACCGCGACTGGCTGCTCGACCTGGTGCGCTTCGTCGCCTGGCGCCGCGAGCGGCTCGAATCCCTCACGAGGCTCCCGTCATGACCTTCCTCGCCCCCTACCGACTCTGGCTGTTCGCCGGCCGTGGCCGCGCTCGTGGTCGTCTACGCGCTGGCCCAGCTCCGCCGCCGCCAGTACGCCGTGCGCTTCACCAACGTGGCGCTGCTCGACCAGGTCGCCCCGAAGCGGCCCGGGTGGCGCCGCCACGTGCCGGCCATCGTGTTCCTCATGGCCATCAGCGCGCTGGTGGTCGGGCTTCGCCCAGCCGGCCCGCGACACCAAGGTCCCCCGCGAGCGGGCCACGATCATGATGGCCATCGACACCTCGCTGTCGATGGAGGCCACCGACGTCTCCCCCACCCGCATCAAGGCGGCCCAGGCCGCGGCCAAGGAGTTCGTCGACCAGCTGCCCGCACGCATCAACCTCGGGCCTGGTGACCTTCAACGGCAACGCCACCGTCGACGTGGCCCCCACCACCGACCGCCAAGCGGTCAAGACCGCCATCGACAACCTGCAGCTCGGTGAGCGCACCGCCATCGGCGAGGCCATCTTCGCCAGCCTCGACGCCATCAAGACCGTGCCCGACGACCGACGGCGCCGAGGTCCCGGCCCGCATCGTGCTGATGAGCGACGGCACCACTACCGACGGCCGGAGCAACGACGCCGGGGCGGCCGCGGCCAAGGAGGCCAAGGTCCCGATCTCGACCATCGCCTTCGGCACCGACAACGGCACCATCACCATCCCCCAGGAGCCGCTGCCGATCCCCGTCCCGGTCGACAAGGCCGCCCTCAAGTCCATCGCCTCCGACACCGGCGGCCAGTACTACGCCGCTGCCAGCGAGGGTCAGCTCAAGGCGGTGTACGACAACATCGGCAGCTCGGTCGGCTACGACACCGAGCTGAAGGAGATCTCGACCTGGTTCATCGGTGCCGCGCTGCTGCTGCTGCTCGTCACCGGCGGCTTCAGCCTCATCTGGTTCCAGCGCCTCCCGTAGCCCCCGCCACAGGTCGGCGACACACCGTCGACCGCAAGAACCCGAACCTGTCATCCCTGGCGTCCGAGAGCGGACATCTCGGGGTGACAGGTTTGGTCACTCGAGCAACCAGGACCGGCGACGCAGCGCCGGCGGACCGTCGTCGTCGAACCCGAGCGACCGGTAGAGGGGCTCACCGTCGGTCGTGGCGTGGAGCTCGACGACCGTGATGCCGGCATCGCCATACCAGTCGAGCAACGCCTGCATGACCGCTCGACCGGCCCCCTGGCTGCGCAGGTCGGCCTCGGTCGCCACCCACTGGACGTACCCCGACCGGCCCGACCGGTTCAGCGGTGACGGCAGGCGATCGGCCACCGTGCCGGCCGCCGACGAGGCCAGCACACCGTTCCCATCGGGGTGATCGATCACGAACGCCACCAGGTCGACACCGAGTCGCGTCCTCGCCTGGCGTTCCGCCTCGGCCAGCCACTCAGGGTCGCGAGCGTCGATCCCCATCGAGTCGAACATCATCGCGGCCAGGCGAACCAGCTCGGCGGCATCCTCCGGAACAGCCATCCTCACGCGCATCGGGTGATGCTGCTCGATGCGGGCGCCGCGGCCAACTGCGTTCCGCGAAGCCCGAACCTGTCCCCTCCGGTGTCCCTTTCAGGACATCTGCGGTGACAGGTTTCGTCGTTGGGGATCGGGTCCCGACGAGCGCACTCGGCGTTTGTCGTCAGGTGGTGGCGGTGCTGACCTTCTCGCTGACGACGCGGGACGAGCCACCGGGCTGCATGGTGACGCCGTAGAGGCAGTCGGCCGCCTCCATCGTGCGCTTCTGGTGGCTGACGATCACGAGCTGGGCGTCGTTGCGGAACTCGGCGACCAGGCCGAGGAAGCGGTGGAGGTTGACGTCGTCGAGGGCGGCCTCGACCTCGTCCATCACGTAGAACGGCGACGGCCGGCTGCGGAAGACGGCGAAGAGGAACGCCAGCGCGGTCAGCGACCGCTCGCCACCCGAGAGCAGCGACAGCTTGCGGACGTTCTTGCCCGACGGCCGGGCCTCGACCTCGATGCCGGTGTTGAGCAGGTTGTCGGGGTCGGTGAGCTTCAGGCGACCCTTGCCGCCGGGGAAGAGCATGTCGAAGAGCTGCTCGAAGTTGAGCGCCACGTCGGCGTAGGCCGAGGCGAAGACGTTGACGATCTCGTCGTCGATGGCCTTGATGATCTTGGCCAGCTCTCGCCGCGACTCCTTGACGTCGTCGAGTTGGCTCTGCAGGAACTCGTGCCGCTCCTGGAGGGCTTCGAACTCCTCGAGCGCCAGCGGGTTGATCGGGCCCATGATCCGCAGGTCGCGCTCGAGCTCGCGGATGCGGCCGGCCGGCGTCGAGCCCTCGGCCAGCGGCGGGCACTCGGCCGCCATGGCCACGTCGGGCTCGGTGTCGAGATCGCGGCGCATGGCCTCGACCGCGGTCTCGATGCGCAGCTTGGTCTCGGCGTCGTCGATCTCGAGGCGCTGCTGGCGCTCGCGCAGCTCGGCGAGGCGCCTCTCGGCGTCGGCCCGCTGCTTCCGGTGCGTGTCGAGCTCGGCCGCGACCTCGCGGGCGGCCTCGCTCTGGCGGCGGCGGCGCTCGCGCAGCGAGCCCAGCTCGGCCTCGACCACGCCGAGCCGCTCGGTGACGTGGGCGATGAGACGATCGGTGGCGAGCTGTCGTCGATCGAGCTCGAGCCGGCGCTCCTCGGCCGCAGCCCGCTCCTGGGCCGCCCCGGTGAGCCGCTGCTCGACCTCGCCCAGCCGCCGCTGCAGGAACTCGAGCCGCTCGGCGGTGCCGGCACCCCGCACCTCGATGTCGGTGCGCATGGCGCCGACCTCGGCGGCCCGCTCCTCGAGTCGGGCCCGGGCCTCGCCCATGGCCACGCCGCGCTCGGCGGTCTCCATCTCGGCCGCCTCGAGCACGGGCAGCTCGGCCTCGAGCTCGGCGATGCGCTCGTGCTCGCGTGCGACCCGGGCCGCCAGCTCGCCGACGTGGGTCTGCAGGGCGTCGGCCTCGGTGGCGGCGTCACGGCGATCGGTCTCGACCCGCTGCAGGCCGTCACCCGCCGCGCTGAGCCGGCCGTCGTTCTCGTCGAGCTGACGGGACAGGTCGTCCTCGGCCTTGCGAGCCTGCTCGACGCCCTGGCGGGCATCGGTCAGCCGACCGGCGGCCACCCCCACCGCGGTCTCGGCGGTGGCCACACGCGCCCTGGCCTCGTCGAGCGCGGCGCCCGTCGCCCCGGACCCGGCCGCACCGACCCGCCAGCCGCTGCGCCCGAACCGGTCGCCGTCGGGGGTGACGACGGTGGCCGCCGGATGAGCCAGCACGACGTCGACCGCCTCGGCCCAGCCGCCGTCGACCACCACGGCCGACCCGACCAGCGCGTCGAGCAGGGCGTCGACCCCGGGCCGCGACGAGCGGACGTGGTGCCGGACGGGCTCGCCGACCGGCGGCACCGCGCTCCCGACACGGGCGTCGCTCAGGGCCAGCACCGCACCGGAGATCGCCTCGCTGTGCAGGGCCTCGAGGGCGCGGCGGGCGGCCACGACGCTGTCGACCACCACCGCGGCCAGGGCCTCGCCGGCGGCGGCCTCGAAGGCGGCCTCCCACCCGGGGTCGACCTCGACCAGGTCGAGCAGGGTGCCGAGCACGCCGTCGATGGCGGCCAGGCGCTCGGCGCCGGCGCGCGACCGGGCCTCGTCGAGCGCGAGGGCGAGGGCGTCGGCGCGGGCCCGCCAGGAGTGCAGCTCGGACTCGGCAGTGCGGTGGCCGCCTCGGCCTCGGCCAGCGCGGTCTCGGCATCGGCTCGCCACTGCTCGGCCCCGTCGAGGGACTCGACCAGCGGCAGCTCCGCCGCCTCGGCCGCAGCGATGTCGAGGCGCAGGCGATCGGCGTCCTCGGCCAGACGGGCCGACTTGTCGGTGAGCACGTCGAGCCGGGCCCGCATGCGGGCCATCTCGCCCTCGCCCCGCTCGGCTCCCTGGCGCAGCGCGGCCAGCTCGCCCCGCACCTCGGACGCCCGCCCGCTCGGGGCGGCCACACCGTCGGCCCACTCGAGCTCGAAGCGGTCGCGCTCGGTCGGCCAGCGCGGCCTCGGCCTCGGCCAGCTCGACGGCCTGGGGCTCGAGCAGGGCGGCCTCGGCCTGGGTCTCGGCCAGCTCGGACTGCAGCCGGGCCGACTCGGCCTCGAGGGTGGCGATGACGCCCTGGTCGACGAAGGCGCCGCGGTCGCGATCGATGCCGCGACGGCGCTCGGCCAGCAGCGACGCCAGGCCCCGGGCCTTCTCGAACAGGGACTCGAACTGGGCCAGCGAGTCGCCCAGGTCGTCGCCGCCCATGGCCGTGAGCTCGGCCTCGGTGGCCATCACCGCGGTGTCGAGCCCGGCCAGCTCGGTCTTGAGCTCGCGCTCGGAGCTGGCGAGCTCGATGCGCCGCTGCGCCGCGCTCGTCGAGCCGGGCCCGCAGGCCGGTGAGCTCCCGGCCGGCCACGTGGATGCGCAGCGCCTGCAGCTCGGCCACCACGTCGCCGTGGCGGCGGGCGGCGTCGGCCTGGCGCTCGAGCGGGCGCAGCTGGCGGCGGACCTCGCGGAGCAGGTCCTGCAGCCGGGTCAGGTTGGCCTCGGTGGACTCGAGCCGGCGCTCGGCTCTTCTCCTTGCGGCGGCGGTACTTCAGCACGCCGGCCGCCTCCTCGATGATCGAGCGGCGCTCCTCGGGGCGGGCGTTGAGCACCGCGTCGATCTGGCCCTGGCTGATGATGACGTGCTGCTGGCGGCCGACGCCGCTGTCGCTCAGCAGCTCCTGGATGTCGAGCAGCCGGCACGGCACGCCGTTGATGGCGTACTCGCTGTCGCCGCTGCGGAACAGCGTGCGGGTGATCGTCACCTCGGTGAACTCGATGGGCAGCATGCCCGAGCCGTTGTCGATGGTCAGCGAGACCTCGGCCCGGCCCAGGGCGCTGCGCTTGGCCGTGCCGGCGAAGATGACGTCGTCCATCTTCTGCGAGCGCACCGCGCTCGGGGCCTGGGCGCCGAGCACCCAGCCGATGGCGTCGACGACGTTGGACTTGCCGCTGCCGTTGGGGCCCGACCACCACGGTGACGCCGGGTTCGAGGTCGAGCACGGTCGCCTCGGCGAACGACTTGAACCCCTTCAGGGTCAGGGTCTTGAGATACAACTCGTCTCCGGTGGTGCTGGCCTACTCCGCGATGCTCCGCCGACCCTAGTGGCTGGGCCACCGACGCCCGTGACAGGGGCTGATCCGCCGCGTCAGACCTGGCAGACCTCGCAGAAGTAGGTGGAGCGGCCGGCGAACTTGGCCTTGGAGATGTTGGCCCGGCGGCAGCGGAAGCACGGCTGCTTCTCGCGGTCGTAGACCTTGTGGTGCTCCTGGTACTCGCCCGGCTTGCCGTTGAGGTCGACGTACTGCTCGTCGGCCAGCGTCGAGCCGCCGTACTTGATGGCGTCGTGCAGGGTCTCGACGACCGAGCGGTAGAGCCGGCGCATCTCCTGGGTCGACAGCGAGTCGGTCTGGCGGTCGTAGCGCAGACCGGCGGCGAACAGGATCTCGTCGGCGTAGATGTTGCCGAGCCCGGCGATGATCGTCTGGTCCATCAGGAAGGCCTTGAGCTTCATCTTGTGGGCCATGAGCAGGTGGCCGAACGTCTGCCACGACACCGGCCTCGTCGACCGGGTCGAAGCCCGAGCTCGGCCAGCTCGGGGACCTCTTCGGTGAGCTGGTCGGGCGAGGTCACGAACATCTCGCCGAACGTGCGGGGGTCGACGAAGCGCAGCTGGCCGCCCTGACGGTGAAGGTGATCACCACGTGGGTGTGCTTGGGCAGCGGGTCCTTGGCCGCGGCCCGCAGCAGCTGGCCGCTCATGCGCAGGTGGATGACCAGCACGTCGCCCGAGTCGAGCCGCAGGAGGAGGTACTTGCCCTTGCGGTCGACGGCGGTGATCTTGGCCCCGTCGAGCCTGGCCGCGAACGCCTTCTTGGTCTGGCGGCGAACGGTGCGGGTGCCGTGCACCTCGACCGTCTTGATCTTCTTGCCGACGGCCTCGCGTTCGAGCTCCCGCCGGATCGTCTCGACCTCGGGCAGTTCAGGCATCGTCGGACTCGCTCTCTCGGCCCCGGCCGGCGACGGCAGGGGCGGGTTCGGTGAAGATCTGGTTGGCCGGGTGCGACGGGCCCAGGCGGTCGGCCCGGTTGGTGGCGGCCAGCTCGGCGGTGATGAGGTCCCAGGCGGCCCGGGCCGCGGCCTGCTCGGCGTGCTTCTTGCTGCGCCCCTCGCCGGCGCCCTTGGCCACGTCCGCCGAGGCGGACGACGGCGAAGAACATCTTGTCGTGGTCGGGGCCCTCGTCGCGCAGGTCGTAGACCGGGAGCTGCTCGAACTCGCGGGCGGCGAGCTCCTGGAGCTGGGTCTTGTAGTCGTGGCCACCCGGGCCCTCGGCCGCCTCGCTCGATGCGGTCGCCGAGCAGCCCGAGCACGAGGCGCCCGGGCCGCCGGCCAGCCCCTGGTCGAGGTAGATGGCGCCGATGACCGCCTCGATGGCGTCGGCCAGGATCGACGGCTTGGCCCGGCCGCCGCTGGCGTCCTCGCCCTTGCCGAGCCGCAGGACCGTCGCCCAGGCCGATCTCGGCCCCGACCTCGGCCAGCGCCGCCGCGCTCACCACCGACGGCCCGCACCTTGGCCAGCTCGCCCTCGGGCATGTCGCCGAAGGTCTCGTAGATGTGGTCGGTGACGACCAGGCCGAGCACGGCGTCGCCGAGGAACTCGAGCCGCTCGTTCGAGTCGTGGCCGGCGTTCTCGGCGCACCACGACCGGTGCGTGACCGCGAGGGCGAGCAGGTCGAGGTCGTCGAACGGGTAGCCGAGCCGCTTCGGCAAATCGGTGGAGGTCGTCGGAGTGCAGGACGATCAGCCCAGGCGGGCGACCACGTAGTCGACGGCGTCGCGCACCGTCTTGAGGTCCTCGAGGTCTTCGTCCTCGATGCGGAACCCGACCGATCCGCTCGCCGAGCTCCTCCTCGAGGGCCTCGACCAGCTCGATCAGGGCCAGGGAGTCGGCCTCGAGGTCGTCGGCGAACGAGTCACCCTCGTGGATGGTCGACGGGTCGACCTCGAGGATGTCGGCCAGCCGGTCGCGGACGAGATCGACGATCTCCTGCCGGTCGATCGGACCGTGGGTGACGTGGGTCTCTGCGGGCACGGAGTCGCTCTCCTCGGGGCCAGGACGGATCGTGCAGCTGCACGGGAACGGCGGGGAGCGTACCAGATTCCGACCTTGTGCGTTCGTGAACACCGGCAAAAGTGCAGGTCAGAGGCACTTTCTGACTTGTCAAGACCCCCGTTGCGGACGGGCCTGGCCCGGCTTCAGGCGCACGTCAGACGGTGCTGGTGGCCGCCCGGAGGTGCTCGACCACGTCGCCGACCACGAGGTCGTGGGCGACGCGGATGGCGTTGACCATGGCGGTGGCCGAGGACGAGCCGTGGCTGATGATGCAGACGCCGTCGACGCCGAGCAGCATGGCGCCGCCGACGTTCTCGGGGTCGAGTTGGGCGTAGAGCGGGGCCAGCGCCGGCATCAGCACCTCGGACGCGGCCCGCGTGGCGTCGTCGGTGTCGAACGCGGCGAGCACGCCGCCGACCAGCGCCCGCATGCCGCCCTCGAGCGTCTTGAGGGCGACGTTGCCGGTGAAGCCGTCGGTGACGACCACGTCGGCCGCGTCGGTCATGAGGTCGCGGCCCTCGACGTTGCCGATGAAGGTGGCGCTGGTCGAGCCGATCCAGCCGGGGTCGGCCAGCAGCTTGTGGGTCTCCTTGACCAGCGGGTTGCCCTTGGTGGGCTCCTCGCCGATCGACAGCAGGGCCGACCCGGGGGTTGGCGATGCCGAAGCGGTCGGTGGCGTAGACGGCGCCCATCTGGGCGAACTGCACCAGCCACTCGGGGCTGCACTCGGCGTTGGCGCCGGCGTCGAGCATGACCGTCGGCGTGCCGCCGAGCACCGGGATCGGCGTGGCGATGGCCGGCCGGGACACGCCCTTGATGCGGCCCATGCGCAGCAGCGCGCTGGCCATGGTGGCCCCGGTGTTGCCGGCGCTGACCATGGCCGAGGCCCGACCGTCGCGCACGGCCTCGGCCGCCCGCACGAGCGAGGAGTCCTTCATGCGCCGCACGCTCGAGCCGGCGTCGGCGTCCATGGCGATGACCTCGGACGCCTCGAGCACCTCGAGGTCGCCGGGATCGCCGATCTCGTCGGGCCGCCCGACGAGGAGGATGGGGATGCCGAGCTCGGCCGCCGCCTGCTTGGCCCCCTCGACGATCGCGCCGGGGGCGTGATCGCCACCCATGGCGTCGACGGCGATGGGGAGGATCGATGCCGCGGTCACCGGTGTCGTGTCAGTCAGTCGACGTCGATGGCCTGGCGGCCGTGGTACCAGCCGCAGTTGCCGCACACGACGTGGGGCAGCTTGGTGGCACCGCAGCGGGGGCAGGTGCTGCGGGCCGGGGCCTTGATGGTCCAGGCCGAGGCCCGGCGGCTGCGGCTCTTCGCTTTGGAGGTCTTCTTCTTGGGGACGGCCATGGTTCTCGTGCCTTTGGTCGTGCGGGGATGGCTGTTCGTGCGAACGGGCGATCGTAGCGGGTCGGGGATCGTTCCGGTCGAACCCGGGTGGCGCGATCAGTCCTCGAACGACAGGTCGTCGAGGGCGGCCCACCGGGGATCGCGGGGCGGCTCGGCCTCGGCCGACGGCTGCCCGGTCGGGAACTCGTCGGGCGCCGGGCCGAGGCAGCCCTCGGCGCACAGCGGGGCGAGGGGCAGGGCGAGCAGCACGGCGTCGCGGACCAGCGGCTCGAGGTCGACCTGCTCGCCGACGAGCGGGTAGGTCTCGCCCTCGGTCGGGTGGCGCTCGAAGACCTCGGCGTGGACCTCGGCCTCGGCCTCGCCCTCGACCGGCTCGAGGCAGCGACGGCAGTCGCCCCGCCACGCGACGCTGACCGTGCCGGTGGCGGTGACCGACGCGCTCGAGCGATTCGAGCACCAGGTCGACGTGCACGGGTGTGCCCGGGACGACCTCGGCGGTCGACAGCGCGAGCCCCTCGAGATCGGCGTCGATGACGAACGGGCGGCGGGTGCCCGGGTGCCGCAGCAGCTCGGACACGCCCACCTGCAGCGGCCGAGCCCCGCTCACGACGGGTCGTCCGGCCGGGTCATGCCGGACGGACGAGGCCGGTCACGACGCGTCGTCCTGGTCGTAGAACTCGTCCTCGTAGCCCTCGTCGCTCTCGACGTAGGCCGAATCGGGGGGCGGCGGCAGGTCGAGCGGGTGCTGCTGCTCGTCGGCGCCCGCCTCGCCCAGCAGGTTGGTGCCCTGCAGCTTCTGGCGGCCCGAGGCCACGAGCTTCATGGTGCGCTCGAGCACGATCTCGAAGCTGGCCAGCTTCTGGTCGCAGAAGTCCTCGACCTCGTGGTGCAGCCGGCGGGCCTCGGCCTCGGCGTTGTCGATGGTCTGGTAGGCCCGGGCCTCGGCCGCCTTGACGACCTCGGTGCGCTGCACCATCCGCTCGGCTCGGGTGCGGGCCTGGTCGAGGATCTCGTCGCCCTCGTGGCGCACCCGGGCGAGGTACTCCTCGCGCTCCTTGAGCAGCCAGCGGGCCGCCCGCAGCTCCTCGGGGAGCCGGGTCGAGGGCCTCGTCGAGCAGCTCGAGCACCTCCTCCTTGGAGATCATCGACGATGCCGACAGCGGCACCGGGCGGGCGGCGTCGACGATGTCGCGGAGCTGCAGCAGGATCTCCTCGGTCTCGGCGCCGTGGTAGGCGCGCCGGCACCGGCGCGGCCGACAGGTCGGACAGCTCGTCGAGATCGTCGGTGAAGTCGCTCACGATGGGTACTTCTCCTCGAGGCGCTTGGCCACCGCGGGCGGGACCATGGCCGAGACGTTGCCCCCGAAGCGGGCGATCTCACGGATCAGCTTGGAGGCGAGGAACGAGTGGGCCGACGCCGACGGGATGAAGAGGGTGTCGACGCCGGAGATGCCTTTGTTCATCTGGGCCATCTGCAGCTCGGACTCGAAGTCCGAGACGGCGCGCAGGCCCTTGACGATGAAGTCGGCCCCGACCTCGCGGGCCAGGTCGACGACCAGGCTGGAGAACATGGTGACCTTGACGTTGTCGAGGTGGCCGACGCTCTCGTGCAGCATGCGCTCGCGCTCGTCGAGGTCGAAGAGCGGCTCGCCCTTCTGCGGGTTGCGCATCGCCGCGACGATCACCCCGTCGAAGAGCCGTGAGGCCGTCTCGATGATCTCGAGATGGCCGTTGTGGATCGGATCGAACGACCCGGGGTAGAGCACGAGGGCCACGGTCACTCCGGAGTTGGGTGCCGGTCGGGCGACCGGAGGATTACGTCGGACGAAGGACGGCCACGAGCGTACCCCCGTACCGGCGCTCCCTGACCACACCCCACCCGGGGGGTGGCTCGATGCTCCGATCCGACTCGACCACCACGAGACCGGCCGGAACGCCCGTGAGGAGGTCGGCCCAGCCGTCGAACGAGTACGGCGGATCGAGCAGGGCGAGGTCCCAGCGACGGCCCTCGGCCGCGGCGCGGACGAGCACCGAGTCGGCGTCGGCCCGCACCACCTCGGCCCGGTCGGCCAGGCCCGTGGCGGCCAGGTTGGCCTCGATCGCGGCGATGGAGCGGCGGTCGGTGTCGACGAACGTGGCACGTGCCGCGCCGCGCGACAGCGCCTCGATGCCCAGGGCGCCGCTGCCGGCGTAGAGGTCGAGCACGGAGGCGTCCTCGATGGCGCCCAGGCTGTGCAGCGAGTTGAACACGGCCTCGCGCACCCGATCGCCGGTGGGCCGCGTCGTCGTGCCCTCGGGAGCCTCGAGCCGACGCCCGCGCGCCGTCCCGGCCACGACCCTCACCTCGGACCACCGCGCTTGCACCGCTCAGCCGTAGGGATCGTTGTCCTCTTCCTCGAGGACGATGTCCCACCGGTCGAGGCAGTCCTCACAGCGGTAGGCCACCACGTCGCCGGGCTCCCAGCCCTCGTGCGGCTCGTACGACAGCCGGTGGCAGAGCCCGCCGCAGTCGACGCACACGATGTGCTCGGCCACATCCAGGCCACGGGCTCCCTCCATGGCGGCGAGGCTACCGGTCGGCGCGTCGATGCCCGTGGGTCACAGCCCGGCGTCCCGCCGGAGCCGGCGCCACTGGTCGGCCCGGCGGCCCACCATGGCGACGTAGGTACAGCCACAGAGCATGAGGAAGGCACCGACCCAGAAGTTCCAGGCGATGAGGGCGATCAGGCCGGCCACCACGACGGCCAGGCCCATCGACGCGTCGACGAACAGCACGACCTTCCAGTTCACCGCGTACGCGGCGCGCGGCCCCGGCGGTCCCGCCGGCTCGTCGACGTGGGCGAGGTCGTCCCCGTCGTCGGGCTGGTCGCCGTTCTGGCTCACGGTCGTGTCTCCATGTCCCCCTCAGGATGACAGGCGCTGACTCCTCTGGCCGCTGTCACGATCTGTCACAGTCCGTGACAAGTCGTGACAACGGCTCGACACCGTGGAAATCGGAAGCCCCCGGACGGTCGGGCGTCGCCGTCGACGCAGGCCCGAGCGCGCGTCCGCAGGCGGGTCGCGAGTCCGAAGTAGGTTGCTCGGCCACATGTCCGAGCCCGCCGACGTGAGGCAGCCGCCCAGCTCGACCGAGAAGGTCGCGTTGGCGATCGTCGCCGCCGCGCTGGTCGGCTTCGCGATCTACGGGGTCGTCAGCGACGCCCCGAGCACCGTCGGCTACCTGACGTCGGTCGTCGTCGTCGGTGCGCTGATCCTGTGGCTCCGTCGCCGACCGATCCCGCCGTTCCTCGCCATCGCGCTCGCCGTCGATGCCATCGTCCACATGGCCGGCGGCATGGTGACCCTGAAGGGCGGAGACGTCCTCTACGACGGCTCCATCGGTCCGTTCATCACCTCGTGGGACACGCACCTCCTGCAGTACGACCACCTGGTGCACGCCTTCGGGTCGTTCGTCGCCACGCTCGCGCTCTGGGTGCTGCTCGTCCCGCCGGGGACGACGGGCGCCGGCCGGCGCAACATGATCGTGCTGTGTCTGCTGGCGAGCCTCGGCATCGGCGCGGCCAACGAGGCGGTCGAGTTCGTGGCGACCCTCGCCCACCACGGCGCCCACGTCGGCGGCTACATGAACACCGGCTGGGATCTCATGACCAACGCACTCGGCGCGGTGATGGGGGCGATCGTCCTCGCGGTCGCCCCGACGGTGCTCGAACCGGCGTGAGCCCCCGCCCGGTGGTCGCGCGCCGGACCGTCCGCCTGGCCTGCGTGGTGTCGAGCGCGGTGGTGCTCGGCACCGCGGTGGTCGTGATCGGCACGATGACCCCGGGTTACCGCCCCATGGCCGAGACGGTCAGCCGGCTCGGATCGGCAGGGCAACCGCACGCCGCCTGGATGCAGGCCGTCTTCGTCCTCTACGGGCTCCTCGTGCTGGTCGGGGCGGGGCCGGTCGGCGACTACGTGACGCAGCGGCCGCGCCTGCTCAGCGAGGCGATCGCCGGGTACGCGGCCGCCGGCGTCGTCGCCGGCCTCGCACCGAAGGACCCGCCCGACGTCCCGGTCACCACGGTGAGCCAGATCCACGTGGCCGCCACCATCGTCGGCGGGGCGATGATCCTGGTCGCCATGATCTCGGTCGCGCGGTTCGGCCCCGCGCGCGGCGACCGCCGGGCGGCGGTCGCGCTGGCGGCCTTCACCGTCGTCGGCGTCGTCGTCTTCCGCTTCACCTGGGGCTCGTCGACCTACGGGCTGGTGGAGCGGAGCTTCCTCGGCGCGAGCGCGGGCTGGGTGTCGGTCATCGCCGCCCGGCGGATCGCCCTCGACCATCGAGACGCCCAAGTCGGCGGCCCGACCTCCGTCACGACCTGACAGCAGACGGCGCTCACGGAGACGGGATCAGGCCACCGGCCCAGACCTGGTCGACGACTGCCGGGGGGAACTCCGAGGGGCAGGGCCGGCCGGTGGACGCGTCCAACCGGGCGGCGGGGCGGCCCTCGAGGAACCAGTAGAGGGTCACGCCGACGTAGGTCTGGGCCGGAGTGAGCGAGGCGGCGAGGGTGGTGAACGGCGAGGTGGGGGCCAGCAACTCCGTGCAGTCGAGACCGGCCGGGACCGGTCCGGGCACGAGGTTCGCCGCCATCGGGTCGCTCGGGTAGAGCAACGGGAAGCGCACCCCGCTCTCGGCCATGGCGACGGTGCCCCGCTCGTCGAGGACGAGCGCGGTGACGACGGGGTACTCGCCTTCACCGGGGAGCGGCACCGGCCGGCAGGTGGCGATCGAGCCCGGTCCGAGGGATCCGGTGGCGAACGGCTCGCACGCCCAGGAGATCGACGGGTCCGGCCACTCCCCCGCCAGGTCGGAGGCGATCTGGCTCAGCGAGAGCGCCCCTGTCGAGGTCGAGGTCGATGTCGATGTTCCGGCGGTCGAGGTCACCGACGGCGACGTCGCATCCGGTGACGCCGTGGTCCCGGCCGGGGCGGTCGCCTCGGTGGTCACCGGGGCCGGGCTCTCGTCCCCGTCACGAACGATGAGGAGGACCGCGATGGCGGCGGCGATCAGCACGACGGCCGCGGCCACCCACGCCCACCAGTGGCGCCACCAGGGCCGTGAGGTGCCGCTTTCGGGGAGCTCCTCGGGGCCCGACCCGTTGGTGTCCATCGCTCCAGTGTCCGCCGCGGGCGACGCCGGAACGAGAGCACAAGGTCCCTCGACGTGCTCCTACGCGTCCATGACGGGCGCCATATCGGGACGACCGGTCGAGCCCACGCGGAACCGAGGTTCAGAGACATCACATCGCAGGGGACCTTGTCCTCTGCCGGCCTCACCTGCCAGGACCTACGTTCGTCTCGACTTGAGGTCGTAGCGGGGTCGTCCGAGGAGGATCTGGACATGAGGAACCGGTGGGTCGTGCGATCGGCAATTCCGTTCGCCGTGGTGCTCGTCAGCGTCCTGGGCACGGTGGCCGTCGGCGCCCAGACCACCCCGTCCACGCCGAACCAAGAGGACAGCGAGACGCTCACGGTCACCAAGACCGTTGTCGGCACCGCACCCGCCGATGCCACCTTCGTGCTGCACGTCCGCTGCGAAGCCCCCGGCAACGAGACGGTCATCGATGAGGACGTGACGCAGGGGCCGACCGGAGGCAGCAAGGACTTCGTGATCGCTCCTTCCAGGATGCTGGACTGCACCGTGAGCGAGACCACCGACGGCGGCGCCGACTCGATTCGGAGTTGCGCCGGGCTGGCCGGGACAACGTCGACGTGCTCGGACACCGGCACGATCTCCGTGGGAATCGTCACCGTCGGCACGCCGACGATCGTGGAGATCACCAACACCTTCAACGCGGCGACGACCACCACGGCCCCGGCTGAGGTGGCCCCCGCAGTGGCCGCCGCGGGCACCTTCACGGGCTGAACGGGTTCTCGGAACGGGTCTCATCGACGACCGTAGGGATGCCGGCTGAAGGGTTCGGCTGCTCAGAGCCCACGCAGATGCGTCCTCTACGACTTGAGGAGGAAGTCCGTCTGGTCCTCGTCGCCGAGGAACAGGGCGATCTCCTCGGCCAGCAGGGGGTGGGCCTCGAGGGCGGGGTCGGCATCGACCAGCTCGAAGGCCACGTCACGGGCCCGCTGCACCCAGTCGCGGTCCCGGCGCAGCGACGCCAGCTTGAGGTCGTTGCGACCCTTCTGGCGCTCGCCCATGATCGTGCCCTCGCCCCGGAGGTCGAGGTCGATCTCGGCCAGCTCGAACCCGTCGGTCGTGCGCACCAGCGCCTCGAGCCGGGCCTCGCCGTCGGGGGTGGTGGCCTCGCCCACGAGCTCGCAGTAGGACTGGTCGGCGCCGCGGCCGACCCGGCCCCGCAGCTGGTGCAGCTGGGCGATGCCGAACCGGTCGGCGTCGAGGATGACCATCACCGTCGCGTTGGGCACGTCGACACCCGACCTCGATCACGGTGGTGGCGACCAGCACGTCGAGCCCGCCCGAACGGAAGAGGGCCATCGCCTTCTCCTTCTCCCCCGGGGTGACCCGGCCGTGCAGCAGCCCGAGCCGCAGCCCGGCCAGCTCGCCCGCCTGCAGCCGCTCGTAGGTCTCCTCGGCCGAGCGCACCTCGAGCTTCTCGCTCTCCTCGATGAGCGGGCACACCACGTAGGCCTGCCGTCCCTCGCGCACCTGGGCCTGCACCAGCGCCCAGACGTCGGCCTCCTCGTCCTCGACCCTTGGCCCACGTGGTGACGATCGGCGTGCGACCGGGCGGCATCTCGTCGAGGACGGACACGTCGAGGTCGCCGTAGACCGTCATGGCCGCGGTGCGCGGGATCGGCGTGGCCGTCATCACCAGCACGTCGGGCACCGCCTCCCCCGCGCTCTTGTCCCGCAGCGCGGCCCGCTGCTCGACGCCGAAGCGGTGCTGCTCGTCGATGACCACCACGCCGAGCGAGCGGAACTCGATGCCCTCCTGGATGAGCGCGTGGGTGCCGATGGCCAGGTCGATCTCGCCGGCCGCCAGTCCGGCCAGGATCCGCCGCCGCTCGGCCGCGGTGGTGCGGCTCGTCAGCAGCTCGACCCGCAGCTGGCGCTCCATCCCGGCCCCGCCGAACAGGCTGTCGGGGTTGGTGTCGGGCACGGTGAAGCCGTCGAGCAGGTCGCGCACGCCGAGGAAGTGCTGCTCGGCCAGCACCTCGGTCGGCGCCATGAGCGCGCCCTGGTGGCCGCCCTGCACCGCGACGAGCAGCGCGCTCACCGCCACGATGGTCTTGCCGGCGCCGACGTCGCCCTGCAGCAGCCGGTGCATCGGGTGGGGGCCGGCCAGGTCCTGCTCGATCTCGTCGATCACCCGACGCTGGGCGCCGGTGAGCGGGAACGGCAGCCGCTCGTGGAACCGGCGCACCAGTTCGCCGCCGAGGTCGTGGCGGATGCCCGGGGTCGTGCGCTCGAGCTCGCGCTTGCGCTGCACCAGCTTGAGCTGCACCCGCAGCAGCTCGTCGAACACGAGCCGGCGCCGGGCCTCGCCCGCGGCGGCCATCGACTCGGGCTTGTGCACGTCGTGGAACGCGGTCGTCCGATCGGTCAGGTCCCAACGGGCCAGCACCGCGTGACGGCACCGGATCGGCGAAGTCGCCGGCCCGGCGCAGCACCTCGTCCATCCACTTGTCGACGTCCCACGTCATCACGCCGGCCTTCTCCGACTGCGGGTACATCGGCCACGATGCGACCGGTCTTGTCGCCGACCAGGTCGACCACCGGGTTGGTCATCTGCCGCCGACCGTTGAACATCTCGACCTTGCCGAACAGCACCGTGCTCATGCCCGACCGCAGCTGGCGCTCGCGGAACGGCTGGTTGAAGAACGTGGCCCGCAGGAACCCCGAACCGTCGGTGAGGTCGACCACCACCATCGACTTGCGGGTCTTCGTGCGCCGAGCGGTGACGCCCTTGACCGTGGCCAGCACCATGGCCTCCTCGCCGACGTCGAGCTCGTCGATGCGGCGCTCGTTGGTGCGGTCGAGGTAGCGCCGCGGGTAGTAGGTCAGCAGGTCGAGCACGCTGCGCAGGTCGAGCTTGGCCAGCGCCTCGGCGCGCTTGTCCCCCACTCCTTCGAGCTCGGTGACGGGCAGCGTGGCGAGTTGGGCGAGTCGGCGGGCCATGTCCCTCCGGTCTACCGCCTACTCGATGCCGAACAGGTAGGGGTAGAGCGGCTGGCCACCGTGGTGGATCTCGCTGGTGACGTCGGGGTGGTGGTCCTCGAGCCACTGGGTGATGTGCCGGGTGATCGCCGGGCTCGAGCCCTCACCCTCGATGATGGTGACGATCTCGTGGTCCTCGGTGACGAGCAGGTCGAGCAGCTGCGTGCACACCAGGTCGAGGCCGCTGCCCAGCGACCGGATGCCGTCGCGGGCCGATGCCGAGGTAGTCGCCCTCGGTGATGGGGCCGAGGTCGCAGGTGGAGTCGCGAACCGCCCGGGTGACCTCGCCGGCCACCACCGACGCGGCGGCCTCGATCATCTCCTTGGCGTTGTCGATGCCGGCCGCCTCGGGGTCGTAGGCGAGCAGCGACGCGAACCCCTCGGCCACCCCACGGGTCGGCACCACGAACACGGTCTTGCTGGTCTCGGCGTCGACCTGCTCGGCCACCGGGATGATGTTCTTGTTGTTCGGCAGGATCACGACCTGGTCGGCCGGCGCCGACTCGACCGCCTCGAGCAGCTGGGCCGTCGACGGGTTCATGGTCTGCCCGCCGGTGACGATGCGCTGCACGCCGAGCGAGTGGAAGATGCGCCGGATGCCGTCGCCGGTGGCCACCGCCACGACGGCGGTCTCGACCGGTTCGTTGCTCTCGGGCGGGTCGACGATGCCCGCCTCGCGGACCCAGCGCTCCTCCTCGACCTGGTCGAGCAGGTCGGTGACCCGGATGTCGCGGGGTCGACCGGCGTCGATGCCCGCCTCGACGGCGGCGCCGATGTCGTCGGTGTGGATGTGGCAGTTCCAGATGCCGTCGCCACCGACGACGACGATGGAGTCGCCGATGCCGGCCCACACGTCCTTGAACGCGGGGACGGTCGAGTCGTCGGCCTCGAGGAAGTACATGACCTCGTAGCGCAGGTCGGCGATGTTGCCCTCGCGACCGTGATCGACGCTGCTCGGCTCGATGATGTGCTTCTGCACCGCGAGCTCGGCCAGTTCGGCGTCGATGACGCCCTCGCCCTCGAACGGCTCGGGCACGGGCCGGCCGTCGACCACGTGCAGCAGCACGTCGAGCAGCAGCAGCAGGCCGGTGCCTCCGGCATCGACCACACCGGCCTCGGCCAGCACGGGCAGCAGCTCCGGCGTGCGGGCCAGCGCGTCGGCGCCCGCCACCTTGGCCGCGTCGAGCACACCGACCAGCGGCAGCGTGGCGTCGGCCTCGAGCGCGGCCGCGGCCGCGGCCGACGACTCGCGGATGACCGTGAGGATGGTGCCCTCGACCGGGCGCATGACCGCCGAGTACGCCGCCTCGCTCGCCGCGACCAGGGCCTGGGCGACGACGGCCGCTCCGATCGGGCCCGCTCCGTCGGGGTCCCCCTGGCCGGCGTCGCCCTGGCCGGCGTCGCGCACGACGTCGGCGATGCCCCGCAGGATCTGGGAGAGGATCACCCCGGAGTTGCCCCGGGCCCCCATCAGCGAGCCGTGCGCGATGGCCTTGCAGACCGCGGCCAGGTCGGTGCCGGCGGTCTCGAGCTCCTCGGCCACCGACTGCAGGGTCAGCGCCATGTTGGTGCCGGTGTCACCGTCGGGCACGGGGTACACGTTGAGGCGGTTGATGCCCGTCCGGTGGGCGGCCAACGCCTCGGCGTAGCCGGAGATGACGGCTCGCAGATCGTCGGCGGAGAGGGTGTCGAGGGTCGCCATCGCCTCAGGATCGTAGACCGATTGTCCGGCGAGCCCGGCGCCCGCTAGCCTCTGACCCCTGTTCCGTTCGTTCGAGGTCTGAGGTATCGCGTCATGGCAGCGGTTTGCGATGTGTGTGGCAAGCACCCGTCATTCGGTATGGCGGTCAGCCACTCCCACCGGCGCACCAAGCGTCGCTGGAACCCCAACATCCAGCGCATCCGCACCGTCGTGAACGGCACGACCAAGCGCGTCAACGCCTGCACCTCGTGCATCAAGGCGGGCAAAGTCGTCAAGGCCGTCCACTAAGCGGAGCCGGCACCCACCGTGCAAGGCGTCATCAAGTCCTACGACCCCGCCACCCACCAGGGCGTGGTCATCCGCGACACCGACCTCTCCGAGTACGACCTCACCCCCGACCGCGCTCGACGGCTCGGTGTTCCGCATGCTCCGCCAGGGGCAGCGGGTCGTGTTCGACCTCGACGACTGCCGGCCAGGCCACGAGCCTGCGCATGGGCTCCGAGGTCGACATGGGAACGCCCGGGTTCCCCCAGGAGCACCCGGGCAGCGTCCAGCACCCCCAGGGCTGACCCACCACCGACCTGCCGACCATCCGGCCCATCTGAGAAACAGATGGCCGGGCAGCCTTCCATCGATGGGTTAGGCGCGGTCTCCACGGCTTGGGTACCCTTGGCGATCCCCCCGCGCCGGCCCTGCGTCGGTGCTCCACGCTGTTCGACATCGACGTCGGAGGTCCCATGGGTGCCAAGACCGGAAACGACAAGCTCACGAGCTGGGTGGACGAATGGGCGGAGATCCTCCAGCCCGATTCGATCTCACTGGTGCGACGGCTCCGAGGAGGAGTACGACCGCCTCTGCGGCGAGCTCGTCGCCGGTGGCACGTTCCGTCGTCTGAACGACGAGCTGCGCCCCAACAGCTACCTCGCCCTCTCCGATCCGGCCGACGTCGCCCGCGTCGAGGACCGCACCTTCATCTGCTCCGAGCGGGAGATCGACGCCGGCCCCACCAACAACTGGCGTGACCCGGTCGAGATGAAGGCCGAGATGACCCGTCTCTACACCGGCGCCATGAAGGGCCGCACGATGTACGTCGTGCCCTTCAGCATGGGCCCGCTCGGTTCGCCCATCGCCCACATCGGCGTGCAGCTCACCGACTCGGCCTACGTGGCGGTCAGCATGCGCATCATGACCCGCATGGGCCAGGGCGCCCTCGACGTGCTCGGCGACGACGGCGTCTTCGTGCCGTGCGTCCACTCGGTCGGCATGCCGCTGGCCGAGGGCCAGGCCGACGTGCCGTGGCCCTGCGACGCCGACAACAAGTACATCGTCCACTTCCCCGAGACCCGCGAGATCATGAGCTACGGCTCGGGCTACGGCGGCAACGCGCTGCTCGGCAAGAAGTGCTTCGCCCTGCGCATCGCCTCGACCATGGCCCGCGACGACGGCTGGATGGCCGAGCACATGCTCATCCTCGGCATCACCTCGCCCGGCGGGCGACAAGAAGTACGTCGCCGCCGCGTTCCCGTCGGCGTGCGGCAAGACCAACATGGCCATGCTCATCCCGAGCCTCCCGGGCTGGAAGGTCGAGACCATCGGCGACGACATCGCCTGGATGAAGTTCGGCGACGACGGCCAGCTCTACGCCATCAACCCCGAGGCCGGCTTCTTCGGCGTGGCCCCCGGCACGTCCGACAAGACCAACTACAACGCCATGCAGTCGGTGCACGGCAACTCGATCTTCACCAACTGCGCCCTCACCGACGACGGTGACGTGTGGTGGGAGGACATGACCGACGAGCCGCCGGCGCACCTCATCGACTGGAAGGGCCAGGACTGGACCCCCGAGTCGGGCACCCCGGCGGCGCACCCCAACGCCCGCTTCACCGCCCCGGCCGCCCAGTGCCCGTCGATCGCCCCCGAGTGGGAGGACCCGAACGGCGTGCCGATCTCGGCCATCCTCTTCGGCGGCCGCCGGGCCACCAACGTGCCGCTCGTGACCGAGTCGCTCAACTGGCAGCACGGCGTGTTCCTCGGGTCGATCATGTCCTCGGAGAAGACCGCTGCGGCGGCCGGCACCGTCGGCGAGCTGCGCTTCGATCCCTTCGCCATGCTCCCGTTCTGCGGCTACAACATGGGCGACTACTTCGACCACTGGCTCGAGATCGGCAAGGCCGGCGACGCGTCGAAGCTGCCCAAGCTGTTCTGGGTCAACTGGTTCCGCAAGGACGAGGACGGGCACTTCATGTGGCCGGGCTTCGGCGACAACAGCCGGGTGCTCAAGTGGGTCGTCGAGCGGGTCAACGGCGAGGGCGAGGCGGTCGACACCCCGATCGGCCTCGTGCCCTCCGACGATGCCATCGACCGCACCGGGCTCGACCTCGACGACGAGACCATGGCCCGCATCCTGCACGTCGATGCGGAGGCCTGGCGGGCCGAGGTGCCCCACATCGAGGCGCACTTCGAGTTCATCGGCGAGCGCCTCCCGTCGCAGCTGCGCGACGAGCTCAACCAGCTCGAGAAGCGCCTCGCCAACTGACGCTCCCGCCCGGCCCGCCCGACAGCCCGGGCACCGAACCCGATCACCCGACGATGCCCGGCTCCGGCCGGGCATCGTCGCGTCGATCCGACCGCCGATGTGCCTCGGCGACCCGATGGGGCTACACCGGGTGCACCGCCACCACGAGGAGGATCCCCGATGAGCGATCCGACCGGAACCACCCTGCCCACCGCTGCTCGCCCCGGACACGACGCCGGCCTCCGCGAGGGCCACACCGACGGCCTCGGCAACTTCTCCCGCATACGTCAGGACGACTCCGCCGGCGCCGAGCTGGCCGGTGGCCTCAGCGAGCCCGTCGGGCCCTCCACCCCGACCGGACCCGATCCGTTCGACCTCGACCAGGCCTATCCCCAGGGCGCCGAGCTGGCCGGCCGGATCGACCCGGCGACCCGGCGCGACTGAGCCCGTTCGACCCGCGACCGGGGCCACTACGATGCCGGGATCGGCTCATCGCACACGGGGGCAACCATGGCTGTCAGCGCGTACATCCTGATCCAGACGGAGGTCGGCAAGGCGGCCCAGGTGGCCACCGAGGTGCGCGGCATCGACGGCGTGGTCGCGGCCGACGACGTCACCGGCCCCTACGACGTGATCGCCCGCGCCGAGGCCCCGACCATGGACGACCTCGGCAAGATGGTCGTGAGCCGGGTGCAGATGATCGAGGGCATCACCCGCACCCTGACCTGCCCCGTCGTCAACCTCTGACGGTGTTTCGACCCCCGATCTCGTTCGCTGAGCGAGCGAGATCGGCGCCGAAACCGCAGTTCAGGTCTGGCCGACGAGCATGGCGCGGATGCCGAGGCCCATCAGGAACAGCCCGCCGCCCCCGTAGAGCAGGTAGCGGTAGGCCCTGATCTGGTCGCGGTAGGCGTAGATGATCGCCACCGAGATGATGGCCACGAACCCGTAGAACATGTGGAACTTCGGGGCCTTCACGTGCTGGCCGGCCACCAGGGCCACGCCCATGCCGACCTGGATGAAGATGGCGACCTCGACCACCACCGTGAACCACCAGAGGGCGCGGGTGCGCAGCCACGGGTACCAGTTGGCGCCGAGCGACCACAGCCCGGCGAGCCCGTTGCCCACGATCACGAACCACGCGAACGACTGGTGGATGTCGAGGAGCAAGAGTGGTCGGTCTGGCGCTGGGAGCTGGCGGAGGGGCGGGACGCGGGGTGGTTCAGGCCTCGCCGGCCGCGACCCACTGGGCCTGGGCTTCGGCGTAGGCCTCGGCTGCGGCGTCGACCAGGTCGGCGATCTCGTCCTCGTTGAAGCCGGCGAGCGAGCGGAACTTGCGGGCCAGGTGGATCGGGTTCTCCTCTTCCTCGCCGCGGAACCCGCCGAAGCTGAACAGCTTGTCGACGGTGCGCTGGAAGTCGAGGGCGGCCTTGCGGCGCTCCGGGTCGTCGGCGGTGATGCGCCGCAGCCAGTCGCTGCCCATCTTCACGTGGGTGACCTCGTCGGCCAGCATCCAGTCCTCGCAGAAGTACAGGACGGGGTCGGCCGAGGCGTCGCCGAAGTCGCGCATGGTGTTGAACACGTCGATGGCCAGGCCCTCGAGCGCCCGGTTGACGCCCGCCAGCCGCAGGATGGCGTCGCTGTTGCACGCCGCCTCGAACAGCAGGGTCTGCTCGGCGAACTCGCCGATCTCGGTGCCCATGTGCTCGGAGAGCTTCACCGAGATCTCGACGTGACGAGCCTCGTCCCAGCACTGGCGGGCCATGTCGAGCTTCAGCTCGAACGGGACGGCATCGCCCTCGGTGCCGATGTCGAAGTCCCAGCAGGTGCGGCCGGCGCCCTCGAGCGCCTGGATCTCTCCCACGAAGATGCCGTGCATCAGGCTGCGGGCGGCGTCGGGCGCCTCGTAGTTCGTGGCCTTGAAGCCGCCGCCGCGCTTGTTCTCGTCGAGCGCCACCGTGTTGCGGGGATCGAAGATGAGGTCCTCGATGCGCATCTTCTCGAAGCGCTCGTCGCGGGCCAGCTCGGTCACGGGCATGTGACGCTTCATGCCTTGCTCCTTGTGCTCGGTGCCCTCGTGGCCGGAGGTTCCGACCCGAGGTGACGGCTGACTGACAGCGTAGCCCTCACCCTGTCGGCCGGCCCGATTCGTGATGAAGGGTTCGGGCCCCGGCTCGCGGCTCGAGCCCTCAGCTCTCCGCGCCCGGGGATCCGAGGACGACGTCGTAGGACCACAGCTCGCTGTGCACGGCCACCGGAGGCTTCTCACCCCCGGTCGCGGCACCGTGGCCGTGACCGCCGCCGTGGCCCTCGCCCTCGGCCGACGCTCCCTCGGAGCGGTGGCCGTGACCGAACGCCGGAGACGTGAGCCAGGCCTGGAACGACGCCTCGTCGCGCCAGCGGGTGACGACCAGCCAGGTGGTGCGGTCGTCGGTGGGCTTGAGCAGCTCGAAGCCCTCGAAGCCGTCCTGATCGTCGACCGCGCCGGCCCGAGCCGCGAAGCGGTGGGCCAGCTCGTCGCCCGAGTCGTCGGGCACGGTGATGGCGTTGATCTTGATGATGGACATGGTGCTCACCTCGTGGCGGGGGGTCAGATCGACCACCAGTAGAACACCTCCCAACCGGCGCGAAGTACGGTGGCCCGGTGCGGCACAAGCGATTCCCGATCGACCACCTCGTCGTCGACGGCCGCGACGTCTCAGTGCGCTACTGCGACCTGCTGATCGCCTCGCACGAGCAGACCACCGGCACCGACTGGGAGTGCCTGGCCGCCTCGTACGACGAGGTGCAGCTCATCGAGGGCATCTACGCGCTGGCGCTGCAGTCGGGCCCGCGATCCTTCGACGGCGAAGCCGTCCTCGTGCGCTCCGACGGCCTGGCCCACGTCTTCCGCGGCATCGGGCCGCTCGCCGGGCTGGCCGACGCCGAACTCGGCTGAGCCGATCAACCGCCGACGGCCGGGACCGTCGGGCTGGTCGTGGTAGTGGTCGTGGTCGTCGACGGCGGGGGCAGGCCCTCGACCACGTGGGTGAACTCCCCGTCGTGCGGGTGCACCGCGGTGAAGGTGACCGTGCGGGTGTGACCCCGGTCGTCGGTGCCCTGGCACGTGAAGGTGTCGCCGTCGTTCACCACGATCAGCGCCGGGCAGTCGAGGGTGACGGGAATGCCGTACTCGCGGCTGATCACCCCGTTCTCGATGCCGGTGAAGTCCTCGCCCGCGAGGACGGCCTCGACCCGCTTCCAGGTGATGTGGCCGTCGCCGTCGGTCTGGGTGGCGTCGACGGTGACCTGCTCGCCGCTGCTCAGCCTGGCCTGACAGGTGAACGTGTCACCCTCGACCAGCGGGCGGCCTTCGGGGCAGGCGACCGAGGTGATGGTGAACGGGCCGGACGACGACTCGTCGATGATCCCCTGCTCGAGCTTGGTGTGGTCGACGACCCGCTGGCCGCTGCACCCGACCGGCACCACCAGCACCACCAGCGCGGCCGCGCCCATCAGCGTCACGGCGCGCCGACGGGCGGAGGTCATGGCTCAGAGGTACTCGCGCTTGCGCATCCACGCCAGGGTCGGATAGCCCCAGATCGGCGGGAGGTAGCAGGTGAACAGGCGCTGGGTGATGGTGGCCGCCACGGCGATGGTGTCGGGCACGCCGGCCGCGGTCAGCCCGGCGATCATCCCGGCCTCGATCACGCCCATGCCACCGGGCACCGGCGCGATGCCGCCGAGCAGCGAGGCGACCGTGTTGACCACGATCAGCTCGGGTAGCCCCAGCGACCACCCGTAGGCCTTCAGGGCGAAGCCGAGCGCCACCGCGAACAGGATCTGGGCCCCGGCCGCCCCGCCGAACAGCTGCAGGAGCTTGCCCGGCTGGGTCGCCAGCTCCCGCAGGTTGTCGCGCGCCGCGGTGTACTGCGGGCGCAGCTTGTCGGCGGCCATCTTCCGCAGCCGGGGCACGAACGTGACGACGCCGACGACCACGACGGCCGCCACCACGAGGAGCAGGAGCAAGGTGCCGTTGTGACCCCCGCTGTTCGACGATCCGGTGGTGGCGTTCGTCCCGAAGTCGAAGTCGCCGCGGGTGAGCAGGAACGAGGCGATGAACAGCGCCGCCTGGGCCACCATGTTCGCCACGCTCACCAGCACGCCGGAGCTCACCGCCACCGAGACGGCCAGTCCCCGGCGCTGGAAGTAGCGGATGATCGTGGCCGTGGTGCCGAGGGTGCCGCCGACCAGCCCGGTGAAGGCGTTGGCCAGCTCGAGCCCCAGCGTCGGACCGAAGGGCAGCGCGGCCGACACCGAGCCCATGACCGACCAGGCCTGGGTCACGTTGGTGAGCTGGGCCGCGACGAAGCACGCCAGCACCCACGGCCACTCGGCCGTCTTCAGCGTGTCGAGGATGCCGCCGACGCCGGCGAACTCCCGCACGATGAGCACGATCCCGACCAGGGCGCCGACGCCCATGGCCAGGCCGCTCGGGCTGACCCGGTGGATCTCGGCCAGCTCGGGCGGCTCCACGCCGACCGCGGTGGCGCCACCGTCGCGCAGCTCGCCCAGCAACGACTTCTGCCGGCGGACCTCGTGGCGGGTGGCCCGGTCGACCGCGGATGCCTGGATCTGGGGCAGCGCGGCCTCGAGGGCGGTGGGGCCCAGCACCCGCACGGTCGCGTCGACCGTGCGCTGTGCGCCCGCCGCGAGCCCGAGCACGATCAACAGACCACCGAGGTCGCGGTCGATGCGCTCCGGTGGCGCCGACGACGTCGCCGTGCGGAAGTCCCGCAGGCCGACTTCGGGAGCATCGGCGAGGGAGGTGTCGACGACGATCGACGACGCGCTCAGGGACCCGTGGGCGATGCCGACGGCCCGCATCCTCCCGACCTCCCCGAGCACCGCGTCGAGCACGGCGTCGGTCACCTCGTCGGGCTCGAGGTCGCCCAGCGCCCGACCGGCCGGCGGACGGGTGACGAGCACCGCCTCCTGGCCCGAGGGGGCCATCGCCGCCAGCAGGACGTCCGGCGCGCCGACGCCGGCCCGTCGTGCCGCGAGGTCGAGGTAGGCCTCGTGCTCGACCTGCTGCAACCGGGTGATCGACAGCGTCGGGCCCGAGTCGCGGTACCAGACGAAGCGCCAGGCCTTGGCCAGGAACTGGGCGTCGGCCGCGTCACGTCCGTAGATGGAGACGTCGGCCGGGCCGCCGTCGAGGGTGGCGGTGAAGCGGGCCACGCCCCACACCTGCGGTCGAACGGGTTGCACCCCGGTCAGGGTGAGCCCCAGCTCGTCGGCAGCGTCGACGACCTCACCGATCGACGGCAGTCCGGTCGGCGAACCGACCGCGAGGCGCAGCGCCGCGGCCAGCCCCCAGCCGATGGCCAGGCTGGCGATGACCACCGCCGGCAGGCCCGCGCCCTGCAGCACCGCGGCCACCGCGGCCAGCGCCACCAGGAGGAGCACGAACCGACGGAACGGACGACTCAGGTAGGGGACGACCGTGCACACCATCGCGGTCGCCACGGCCACGCGGGCGAGGGGGAACCCCGGGTCGATGCCGGGGTAGGCCTCGGTGTTCGGCCGACCGCCGTCCACGCCCAGCACCATGCCGAGCAACCCGCAGAGGGCCCAGGTGCCCAGAACGACCGCGACCATCTCGACGGCCAGCCGCACCCGCCGGACCAGCAGGGCGACGGCGACCGACGCGACCATGGCGCCGATCGACCCGAGGAACCACAGGGACGAGACGATCCAGTGCAGCCCGTTCGGCAGCGGCGACACCGCGTCGACGACGGTGCTCTCGAACGACAGCGGATGACGGATGGCTCCGACCGACAGGGCGATGACGAGCACGGCCATGCCGACCCGTACCGCGTCGGACGCCCGGCGGCGGGTCGAGCCATCCCCCACCGGAGCGAGGACGACGGTGCGCCAACGCCTCGAGCGAACGTGGCGCGGCCGCTCGGCCGGCCCGGGCTCCAGGACGGGCGCCACGTCGTCCGTCGTCGTCATGCGGTCATCCAATCACGCGCCGGGCCCACCTCTCGGGAACTCGTCGAGGAACCGGGCCGTGGCGCGGCGCCCTCGCAACCGGTGCACGCGCACGTGGTCGTAGGCCTCGGACGCGAACCGCTCCGGGTAGGACACCTGCTTGCGGTCGTAGGTGGCCCACGCCCAGCGGATCGGGTGCTCGGGGCGGGCCCAGTCCCGCCAGTTCTCGCGGTTGCCGTTCCACAGCTCCCGCCCCGTGACCGCCCGATGCACCGAGCGGCCGATCACCTGGGCCATCACCACCGCCTTGGGCGGATCGATCCACACCACGTCGGTGGCGCGGGCGACGACGATCGGCCGCACCTCCTCGTAGTTGCCGTCGACGACCCAGGCGTCGGCCGCCGTCGCCTCGGCGACGCCGCGCACGGAACTCGTCGTCGGGAGCTCGGTCCACCCAGGTTGGTGACGGATCGAGTCGAGCTCGACGAACGGCACACCGGCCCGCTCGGCCAGCGCCCGACCGAACCTGGACTTCCCCGATCCCGACACGCCCACCACCGACACGCGCACCCGCCCAGTCTTGCGCCCGCCCCGATGCGTGAACCCGTGCCCGGACGGGTATCACGCAAGTCGAAGGGGCGGGGGCTACAGGCCCAGCTCGGAGGCGGCGAGGGTCTTGAGGTCGACCTCCGGGCGGGGGCCGACGTGGCTGATGACCTCGGCCGCGGCCAGCGACGCCAGGCGGGCGCTGTCGGTGAGCGAGTACCCATGGGTGAGGCCGAACAGGAAGCCCGAGGCGTAGAGGTCGCCGGCGCCGGTGGTGTCGACCACGTCGGTGGGGTGGGCCGGCACGTCGATGCGCTCGCCGGCCGCGGTGATGATGACCGATCCCTTCTCGCTGCGGGTGAGGCAGGCGATCTCGCAGTGCCCGGCCACCAGGTCGGCGGCCTCCTCGAACGTGGCCGACCTCGTAGAGCGAGAGGATCTCGGCCTCGTTGGCGAACAGGATGTCGATGTGGGACTCCGCCAACTCGCGGAACTCGGCGCGGTGGCGGTCGACGCAGAACGAGTCCGACAGGGTGAACGCGACCTTGCCGCCGGCGGCGCGGGCCGGCGTCCATGCCCTTGGTGATGGCCGCCTTGGCGTCGGGCAGGTCCCACAGGTAGCCCTCGCAGTAGACGATCTCGGCCTCGGCCACGAACGCCTCGTCGACGTCGGCCGGCGACAGCAGGCTCGACGCGCCGAGGAAGGTGTTCATGGTGCGCTGGGCGTCGCCGGTGATGAAGATGAAGCACCGCGCCGTGGCCGGCCCGCTCGGTGGCCGCCGCGGCGCGGTAGTCGACGCCGATCGAGCGGATGTCGTGGGCGAAGACGTCGCCGAGCTGGTCGTCGCGGATCCGGCCGATGAAGCCGGCCCGGCCGCCGAGCGAGGCGATGCCGGCCGCGGTGTTGCCGGCCGACCCGCCCGAGGCCTCGATCGCCGGTCCCATGTCGGCGTAGATCTGGTGCGCCGCGTCCTCGTCGATGAGCTCATCGAGCCCTTGACCATGCCGTGGCTCTCGAGGAAGGCCTCGTCGGTGTGGGTCAGCACGTCGACGATGGCGTTGCCGATCGCGATGACGTCGAGGGACTTGGCGGGCATGGGGGCCTCCGTCGGGCGACCGGCAACAGGACAACGCGTTGCTAGCACACCCGCTCACCCGGCCACGACCGGCTCGGGGTCGGCGCCGTCGACCCACGGTGAGCGGCATCGGTACGCTCTCACGGATCCGACTCCCGACCCCGGAGCAGGCCGTGCCCGACCAGCCCTCACCCACCGCCACGATCGACGGCGACAGCCCCTACCGGCTGCCCCGCACGGTGGTGCCGTCGCGCTACGACCTCGAGCTCGAGCCCGACCTGGCGGCCTTCACCTTCACCGGCACCTGCGCGACCGACCTCGAGGTCGTCGAGGCCACCCTCACCGTGGTCTGCAACGCCATCGAGCTCGAGGTCTCGGCCGCCGTCGCCGAGTACGACGACGGCACCCGCCACGAGGCGACCTCCATCAGCCTCGACGAGGCGATCCGAGCGCCTCACCCTCACCTTCGCCACCGCCCTCGACGCCCGGCACCTGGGCGCTGCACACCGAGTTCACCGGCATCCTCAACGACAAGCTGCACGGCTTCTACCGCAGCACGTTCACCGACGACGACGGCGTCGACCAGGTCATCGCCACCACCCAGTTCGAGGCCACCGACGCCCGCCGGGCCTTCCCCTGCTGGGACGAGCCCGACTTCAAGGCCGTGTTCGGCATCACCCTCGCGGTGCCGGCCGAGCTGACCGCCGTGTCCAACGCGGCCGAGGTCAGCCGCTCGCCCCGCGACGACGGCAAGCACGTCGTGCGCTTCGCCGACACCATGTCGATGTCCACCTACCTGGTGGCCTTCATCGTCGGCCCGCTCGACATCACCGACCCCGTCGACGTCGACGGCACCCCGCTGCGCATCGTCTACCCCGTCGGCAAGGGCCACCTCACCGGCTACGCCCTCGAGGTCGGCGCGTTCTGCCTGCGCTTCTTCGCCGACTACTTCGGCGTCCCCTACCCCGGCGACAAGGTCGACCTGGTCGCCGTGCCCGACTTCGCCTTCGGCGCCATGGAGAACCTCGGCTGCATCACGTTCCGCGAGGCGCTGGTGCTCGTCGACCCCGACGAGGTCACCCAGCCCGAGCTGCAGCGGGTCACCGACGTGATCGCCCACGAGCTGGCCCACATGTGGTTCGGCGACCTCGTCACCATGAAGTGGTGGAACGGCATCTGGCTCAACGAGGCCTTCGCCACCTTCATGGAGATGCTGGCCACCGACGCCTTCAAGCCCGAGTGGGACCGCTGGTCCGACTTCGGCCTGTCGCGCACCGCGGCGTTCGACACCGACTCGCTCGACTCGCACCCGACCCATCGAGTTCGAGGTCGTGTCGCCCACCGACGCCGAGGGCATGTTCGACGTGCTCACCTACGAGAAGGGCGCAGCCGTCGTCCGCATGCTCGAGCAGTACCTCGGCGCCAACCCGTTCCGCGAGGGCATCCGCCACTACATCAAGAGCCACGCCTACGGGAACACCGAGACCACCGACCTGTGGGACGCCATCGAGTCGGTCACCGAGGAGCCGGTGCGGGCGATCATGGACACCTGGATCTTCCAGGGCGGCTACCCGCTCGTCACCGTCGACCTGGTCAACGACGGCAGCGCTGCTGCGCCTCGGCCAGGAGCGCTTCGGCTACGCCGGCGACCTCGGCGAGGGCGACGCCGACGGCCATCGTCGGCGCTCGACGCACCAGCGCTGGCAGGTGCCGCTCATCTTCAGCCAGTCGGCCAACGACGTCGTCACCTTCGAGAAGGTGCTCTCGACGGCGACTCGATCGACGTCGACCTGATCGAGGCCGGTCGACTGGGTGCTGGCCAACACCGAGGGCACCGGCTTCTACCGGGTGGCCTACGCCCCCGACCTGCGGGCCGCCCTCGTCGCCCAGGCCCAGACCGACCTCTCCCCCATCGAGCGCTACGGCCTGATCGACGACGCCTGGGCCGCGGTGCTGGCCGACCGCATGACGCGCGGTCGACTTCCTCGAGCATGCTCGAGGCGTTCGCCGACGAGACCGACCTCTCGGTGTGGCAGCGCATCGTCGGCGCGCTCGGCTCGCTCGACCGCCTCGTCGACGGCGAGGCCCGCGACCGCGCTGCAGCACCGCATCGCGCGCGCTGCGTGCGGCCCGGCGCTCGAGCCGGCTCGGCATCGAGCCGCCGGCCGACGACAGCGACCGCGACCGCGAGCTGCGCGGCGTGCTCTTCGAGGCCCTCGGCGTCCTCGGCGACGACCACGGTCATCCAGGCGGGCGCCCGCGACCTGCTCGCCTTCGTCGAGCGCGCCGAGCGGCGCCGGCGAGGGCGCACCGGTCGACCCGAGCGTGCTGGCCGCGTCGATCACCGTCGTGGCCGTCGACGGGCGACGCGGCCGACTTCGACGCCTTCCATCGCAGCGGATCACGGACGGCGGCCACGCCCGCAGGAGGAGCTGCGCTACCTCTACGCCCTGGCCGAGTTCCGCCGAGCCCGAGCTCGATCGACCGGCTGCTCGGCCATGTGCGTCACCGACGAGGTCCGCACCCAGAACGCGCCCTACCTGCTGGCCCGGGCGCATGGGCAACCGCGAGCAGGGCGCCCGTGGCGTGGGAGTTCGTGCGCGACCACTGGGACACGCTCAACGAGCGCTTCCCGAGCAACAGCATCGTGCGCATGCTGAGCGGCATCCGCACGCTGTCCGACGCCCGACGGTGGCCCAGGACGTCTTCGCCTTCTTCGAGGACCCACGAGGTGCCCCAGGGCGACAAGCAGCTGGCCCAGCACCTCGAGCGGCTCGAGGTCAACGTGGCCCTGCGGGTCGCGTGACGGCGAGGCCCTCAGCCACCACCTCACCCACTGATCGCCGGGGTGGCCGGCCGAGCCCGACCGGCCGGGACCCCAGCTCTTCGCGGTCGACAGCGACTCGGTGCAGCTGACGTGGTCGGCGCTCGACGCCGACGTCGGCGCGGGTGCACGTCGGCGACACCGTCGTCGACCTCGAGGCCCGGGATCGGGCGACCCGCTCACCGCCCGGGGCCCGGCCTCGCTCGTCGTCGGCGGGCTGCCGGCCGGGCACGCTCCTCGACCTGCGCGTTCGAGACGGCTCGGGGCGCGGTCCGCGGCCACCAGCCGGTGCACACGCTCAGCCCGCCCCCGGGTCGCGAGCTGTTCCGCTTCGCGACCATCAGCGACCTCCACCTCGGCGAGCGATCACTTCGGCTACCTCGGCACCATCGCCGAGCACCCGCAGCCCGCGGAGTCCTACTCGGTGCGGGCGGCCCAGGCCGCCGTCGACGAGCTCTGCGGCGTGGGGGGCCGAGCTGCTGGTCGTCAAGGGCGACATCACCGTCGACTCGCGGGCCAGGGACTGGGAGGACTTCGCGGCGCATCGTGGCCGCGGCCGCCGTGCCGACCATGGCCACGCCCGGCAACCACGACCGGGTCACGAGCACCGCCATCCCGAGGTGGCGGCGCCTCGTCTCGGGCGAGTCGGCCGTCCCGCCGGGCCCCCCGATCCCGGCGGCCGACGGATTGGCGCTGGCGGGATTCGATTCCCGCGCGCTCGACGCGGTGCAGGTGCGCGACGTGCCCGGGGCTGCGGATCGTGCTGGTCGACACCACGCTGACCGGACCATCGCCACGGTCAGCTCGCGCCCCACCTCGACGAGGTGGCCGACGCGGCTCGCGATGCGTCCGGGGCCGGTGCTCGTCGCGCTTCACCACCAGCTCATGACCACCCCGGTGCCGACCTACATCCCGACCGGGATCGACCGCGACCAGAGCCGGGCCTTCCTCGACCGCCTGGTCGCCGCCAACCCGGCCGTGCTCGTCACGTCGGGCCACACCCACCGGCACCGGCGGCGTCGCCACGGCCCCGCCGTCATCACCGAGGTCGGCTCGCCCAAGGACTTCCCCGGGACGTGGGCCGGCTACGTCGTGCACGAGGGCGGCATCCGCCAGGTCGTGCGGCGCATCGGCCGGCCGGACGTGCTGCGCTGGACCGACCGCAGTCGCACGGCCGCGCTCGGCCTGTGGGGACGCTGGTCCCCCGGCTCCCTCGACGACCGCTGCTTCGCCCACACCTGGCCCACCCGCTGACCAGCCCGCCTCGCCGCCGGCTGGTCGCCCGGTGTGCGCCCGAGCACCGGCGCAGCCGCTCCACCACCGTCCGCGCGATCCGGTGGGCCGGATCAGCACCCACGGCGGCGCCTCTAGACTCGTGCCCCGATGAACATCTGGCCTGGCCAGCCGTTCCCGCTGGGCGCGACCTACGACGGCAACGGCACGAACTTCTCGCTCTTCTCGGAGGTCGCCGAGCAGGTCGAGCTGTGCCTCTTCGACGACGACGGCACCGAGGACGCGCGCTCGTCCTGCCCGAGATCACCGCCTTCATCCACCACGGCTACGTGCCCGGGCGTGCAGCCCGGCCAGCGCTACGGCTTCCGCGTCCACGGGCCGTGGGCTGCCCGAGCAGGGCCAGCGGGCCAACCCGGCCAAGCTGCTGATCGACCCCTACGCCAAGGCGGTCGAGGGCGAGGTCGCACTGGAACGACGCCGCCTTCGACTTCACGCCCGACGGCGGGCCCGACGGCCCGCTCGACCCGACCGACAGCGCGCCCGTTCGTCCCCCGCTCGATCGTGGTCAACCCGTTCTTCGACTGGGGCGACGACCGGCCGCCCCGCATCCCGTGGCACGAGACCATCATCTACGAGACGCACGTCCGGGGCCTCACCATGCGCCACCCCGACGTACCCGAGGAGCTGCGCGGCACCTACTCCGGCCTGGCCAGCGAGCCGGTGATCGACCACCTCAAGCGCCTCGGCGTCACCGCGGTCGAGCTCATGCCGGTGCACCAGTTCATCCACGACCGCCGGCTGCACGAGCTCGGCCTGCGCAACTACTGGGGCTACAACTCGATCGGCTACTTCGCGCCCCACAACGACTACGCCGGCTACGGCCAGCGCGGCCAGCAGGTGCAGGAGTTCAAGCAGATGGTGAAGACGCTGCACGACGCCGGCATCGAGGTGATCCTCGACGTCGTCTACAACCACACCGCCGAGGGCAACGACCGGGGCCCGGTGCTGTCGTTCAAGGGCATCGACAACCCGGCGTACTACCGCCTCGACCCGGCCGACCCGCGCCGCTACGTCGACTACACCGGCACCGGCAACAGCCTCAACATGCGCCACCCGCACGTGCTGCAGCTGATCATGGACAGCCTGCGCTACTGGGTGAACGAGATGCACGTCGACGGCTTCCGCTTCGACCTGGCCGCCACGCTCGCCCGCGAGCTGCACGACGTCGACAAGCTGTCGTCGTTCTTCGACCTCATCCAGCAGGACCCGGTCGTCAGCCAGGTCAAGCTGATCGCCGAGCCGTGGGACGTCGGCGAGGGCGGCTACCAGGTCGGCAACTTCCCGCCGCTGTGGTCGGAGTGGAACGGCAAGTACCGCGACGAGGTCCGCGACTTCTGGCGCGGCGCCGACCACACCGTCGCCGAGTTCGGCTACCGCTTCACCGGCAGCTCCGACCTCTACGAGTCCACCGGGCGCACGCCGTCGGCCAGCATCAACTTCGTCACCGCCCACGACGGCTTCACCCTCGCCGACCTGGTCTCCTACGACGACAAGCACAACGAGGCCAACGGCGAGGACAACCGCGACGGCACCGACGACAACCGCTCGTGGAACTGCGGCGCCGAGGGCCCCACCGACGACCCCGAGATCGTCGCGCTGCGCCGCCGCCAGCAGCGCAACTTCCTGTCCACGCTGCTGCTGTCCCAGGGCGTGCCCGATGCTGCTCGGCGGCGACGAGATCGGCCGCACCCAGGGCGGCAACAACAACGCCTACTGCCAGGACAACGAGATCTCCTGGTTCGACTGGGACGCGGCCGACACCGACCTGCTCGAGTTCACCACCCGGCTGATCGGCGCTGCGCCGCGAGCACCCGGTGTTCCGCCGCCGCAACTGGTTCCAGGGCCGCCCGATCATGGGCGAGCAGGCCGACGACATCGAGTGGTTCACGCCCGAGGGCACGACCATGACCGAGGACGACTGGAAGGTCAGCTACGCCCGGTCGATCGCGGTGTTCCTCAACGGCGAGGCCATCCGGGGCCTGGGCAACCGGGGCCAGCGCGTCGTCGACGACAGCTTCTACGCGGTGTTCAACGCCTACGAGGAGCCGATGGAGTTCGTCCTCCCCGACGGCCCCTACGCCGAGCGGTGGGTCGACGGTGCTCGACACCGCCGAGGACGACGTCGAGCGACGCCTTCCCCGCCGCCGGCGCCGAGGTCGACGCCAAGGACCGCGTCACCGTGCAGGGCCGGAGCGTCGTGGTGCTCCGCGCCATCAGCCCGGTCGAGTGAGCGCCGCCGGACGATCTGAAGGCCGGGCCTGACGCGTAGCGTCAGCCCGGGCCTTCAGACGGCTTTGCCGGGCTAGGTGTCGACGACGGCGGAGGTCGCGGCCGCGAGCAGGTCGCGCAGCTGGACCCGCTGCCGCGGCATCGAGGCCACCGAGGGGCACCATCGTGGCCAGCAGCTGATCCTCGATCTGGTCGCGCGCCTTCTGGCCGGCCGTGGTGAGCACGATGCGCTTCACCCGGCGGTCGTGGGTGTCGGGTCGGCGTTCGACCAGGTTCCGGTCCTCGAGCTTGTCGACGATGCTCGTGATGTGGGACGCGTCGAAGCCCATGTTCCGGGCCAGCTCGCTCATCTGGGTCGGCTCGTCGAGCGACATCAGCAGGTGCCCCTGGGCCAGGTTCAGGTCGGCGGACTCGACCGCGGCCTCGAAGCGGTCCTTGAACGAGTCGACGAGCAACAGCAGCAGCCCGAGGATCTCGTGGTCGAGATCACCGTCGCTGCGCCCGACTCAGCTTGATCAGGCCCATGTCTCACTCACACCCCACGCACGCGCCCTGGCAGGCCATCGGTCCTCGTCGCCCTTCGCATCGCTGCTCCGTGTGACCCATGTCGCAGCTACTTGTACCAGACAATACTTGAATTGCCCAATGATCGGCTTAGTCTAGCGGGGTCACTCCCCCCGTCGGTGACTCCAGGAGATCTCCCCGTGCTCGCTCGACTCGCCCGAACGTCCTACCGCCACCGCCGCCTCGTCCTGCTCGGCTGGGTCGTCGCCCTCGTGCTGCTCAGCGTGGTGTCCAGCAACGCCGGCACGAACTGGACCCAGAGCTTCCGGCTGCAGCGGCACCGACTCGCAGCAGGCCACCGACCTGCTCCAGTCGCGGTTCCCGTCCCAGGCCGGCGCCACCGCCGACATCGTCTTCAAGGCCGACGCCGGCATCACCGACCCGGCGGTGCAGCAGCACATGACCGAGGTGTTCGACCAGGTGGCGCAGATCCCCCAGGTCAACGAGGTCTCGAGCCCCTACGCCCAGGGCGGCGCCCGCCAGATCGCGCCCGACGCCCCGATCGCCTATGCGCAGGTCACGTTCAACGTCGAGTTCCCCGACATCACGAGCGAGACCAGGAGCCAGCTCAACCAGGTCATCCACGACGCCAACGCGCCCGGCATCCAGGTCGAGGGCGGCGGGTCGGTGTTCACCAAGCGTGAGCTGCCGGGCGGCACCGAGGCCATCGGCCTGCTCGCCGCGGTCGTCATCCTGCTGATCGCCTTCGGCTCGGTGCTGGCCATGGGCCTGCCCATCCTCACGGCGCTGTTCGGCATCGGCGTCGGGTTCGCCATCGTCGAGCTGCTCTCGCACGCCACCTCGGTGCCCGAGTTCGCCACCCAGCTCGCGGCCATGATCGGCATCGGCGTGGGCATCGACTACGCCCTCTTCATCGTCACCCGCTACCGACAGGGCCTCCACGAGGGGCTCGACCCCGAGACCTCGGTGGTCACCGCGCTCGACACCGCCGGACGGGCCGTGCTGTTCGCCGGCACCACCGTCGTGATCTCGCTGCTCGGCATGCTGCTCATCGGCATCAGCTTCGTCGGGGGCCTCGGCGTCGGCGCAGCGGCCGTGGTCGGCATCACCATGATCGCTTCCATCACGCTGCTGCCCGCCCTGCTCGGCTTCGTCGGCCGCAAGATCGACAAGCTCAAGCTCCCGGGCACCGGCAAGATGCGTGACCCGCGCACGACGGCCGGCTACCGCTGGAGCCACTTCCTGCAGCGCCACCCCTGGCCCTTCGCCGCCCTCGGCCTGGCCATCCTCGTCGGCCTGGCCCTGCCCGTGGTGTCGATCCGGCTGGGCTCGTCCGACGAGAGCAACTCCCCGACCACCATGACCACCCGCCGGGCCTACGACCTCAAGGCCGAGGGCTTCGGACCGGGAGCCAGCGGCCCGCTGCTGCTGGCCGCCCAGATCGGCGGCCAGCAGGACCTGCCGACCCTGCAGAAGGTGGTCGACGAGATCAAGGCCACGCCCGGCGTGGCCTTCGGTGAGCCCGCCCCGACCGAACGAGACCGCCGACGCCGCCATCATCCAGGTCATCCCGACGACGTCGTCGCAGGACGCGGCCACGGTCGACCTCATCGACCACCTCCGCCACGACGTGCTGCCCGCGGCCACCGAGGGCACCGACGTCGAGGTCCACGTCGGTGGCGTCACCGCCGCCTTCGACGACGTGGCCACCAAGCTGCAGAGCCGCCTCCCGCTGTTCATCGGCGTGGTGCTCGGGCTCAGCTTCCTGCTGCTCATGGTCGTGTTCCGGTCGATCGTCGTGCCGATCAAGGCGGTGATCATGAACCTGCTGTCGATCGGCGCCGCCTACGGCCTGATGGTGGCCGTGTTCCAGTGGGGCTGGGGCAAGGACCTCATCGGCGTCGGCAAGGCCGGGCCCGATCGAGAGCTTCCTGCCGATGATGCTGTTCGCCATCCTGTTCGGCCTGTCGATGGACTACGAGGTCTTCCTCCTCAGCCGCATGAAGGAGGAGTACGACCGCAACGGCAACGACAACCGCGAGGCGGTGGCCGACGGGCTCGCCTCCACCGCCCGGGTGATCACCGCGGCCGCGGCCATCATGGTCTGCGTCTTCGGCAGCTTCGTGTTCGGCGACAACCGGGTGGTCAAGGAGTTCGGCCTCGGCCTGGCCTTCGCCGTGCTCATCGACGCCACCGTGGTCCGCATGATCCTCGTTCCCGCCATCGATGGAGCTGCTCGGCGACGCCAACTGGTGGTTCCCCACGTGGCTGGGTTGGCTGCCCAAGATCCACATCGAGGGCGCGGACCCGGGTGGCCGCGGCGTCGAGACCATCGGTGACCCGGATACCCCGCTCGACCTCATCGGCGACGACGTGCCAGCCCCACCAGCCCGTCGGCTGACCTGGAGGACCACCCAGCGACCACTAGTGTCAGCCCGTGCCCGACGCCCCATCCGCCTCGATGCGCGTCCCTGATGCCGAGGTCGGCGAGGGTCCGGCTCCCGCCGTCGGGGAGCAGCCCCTGCTCGCCGACGAGCCGCTGATCATCGACGACGTTCGATCCGAGTCCGAACCCGACCTCGACCTCGAGTCCGGCCTGGACCTGGACCTCGACCTCGCCGACGCCGACGCACCGGGCCGGTCGTTCCGGTGGGTGTGGGCACTCGTCGCGGTGCTGGTCGTGCTGCGGATCGCGGCGGCCGGCTACCTGGTGCTCAGCCACACCGACCGCGAGGAGAACATCCTCGGCGGCGATGCGGGGCGCTACCACGAGATCGCCGAGACCGACGGCACGCCCTATCGCGACTTCGACGTCGAGTACCCCCCGGTCGCCCTCGCCCTGATCGAGCTGACCAACGGCGCCGATCGGGCCGGCACCATCGAGCGGCTGGTCGCGTCCCAGCTGATCCTCGACGTCGCGGTGGCCGGTCTCCTGGTCTGGGCCTGGGACCGGCGCACCGCCCTGACCTACCTCGTCCTGTCGACCCCGCTGCTGGCGTTCCCGTTCCTCTACATGCGCATCGACCTGCTCTCGGTGTTCCTGGCGCTGCTGGGCCTGGCGCTGGTACGGAAGGGCTGGGACAAGGCCGGTGGGGCCAGCCTGGCCGTGGCCGCCTACGCCAAGGTGTGGCCCGTCGTCGTGATGCCGGTGCTGGTGATCGAGCGCAAGGTCCGCGCCGGCGCGGCCTGGGTCGTCGCCATGGTGGCCTGCGGGGTCGCCTGGCTGGTGTGGGGCGGGCTCGACGGTCCCTCCCAGGTGCTCACGTTCCGGGGAGCCAAGGGCTGGCAGGTCGAGAGCCTCGTCGGCCTGGTCTTCCACGTCTCGAACCCGTCGGGTTCGCACCCCGAGGCCGGCGCGTGGCGAACGGCCGCCGAGATGCCGGGGTGGAGCCACCTGTTGCTCACCGCCCTCAGCGGGCTCACCGTGCTGATCGCGTGGTGGCTGGCGTGGCGGCGCCGCCGCGACGGAGACGATGACTCGGTCGTCTACGGGTTGGCGCCGCTCGTCTGCGTGATCGGCATGCTCGTGTTCGCCCCGATCCTGTCACCCCAGTACGTGCTCTGGTTCCTGCCGTTCGCGGCCATCGTCGCGGCACGGGGGAACCGCCTCATGGGCGCGCTCGCCCTGGCCGTCACGGCGCTGTCGGCGTGGAGCTTCGCCGTCATCAAGGCCGAGCTGCACGGTCAGTGGTACGCGGTCTACCCGCTGTTCCTGCGCAACGGCCTGCTCGTGGCCATGCTCGTCGTCGGCGTCGTGCAGCTGGCCCGTCCGGTGTCGAGCCGACGGGCGTCGATGGCTACAACCAGCCCTTCCGCTTGAACCACGTGAAGAGCCCGATCGTCAGCACCAGCATCGAGCCGAGGGCGCCGTAGTAGCCGTAGTGCCATCGCAGTTCGGGCATGTTGTCGAAGTTCATGCCGTAGATGCCCGAGACGAGCGCCGCTCCGAACAGGATGGCGCCCCACGACGTCATCTTCTTCATGATGTCGTTCATGTGGTTGTTGACCACGGCCAGGTGGGCGTCGACCGCGTTGCCGAGCAGCTCGCGCTGGGTCTCGAGCGTGTCGGTGACGCGGAGGATGTGGTCGAGCACGTCCTGGAAGTAGCGCTGGGCGTCCTCGCCAACCGACTGCACCTCCTGCCGCAGGATGATCTGCAGCACGTCGCGGAGCGGGACCACCCGACGGCGGAACAGCAGCAGCTCGCGACGCAGGGCGAGCAGGTCCCGCTGCAGCACCTGCTCGCTGCGACCGACCGTCTCGAAGATGCGGCTCTCGATGGTCTCGAGCTGGTCCTCGGTGTTGTCCATGGCGTCGAAGTAGGTGTCGACCACCGCGTCGAGGATCGTGTACAGCAGGAAACCGACCGTGTTGTGGTCTTCACGGGTGCGCTCGAACCGCTTGGCCACGTCCGGCATGTCGATGCACTCATCGCCCTTGAAGCTGCGCCGCACCGAGATCAGCCAGCCCTTGGCGATGAAGATGTTGAGCTCGGACAGATGGCGGGGGTCGCCGTCGCTGGCATAGGCCACGAGGAAGGCGTGGGTGTCGTAGCGCTCGACCTTGGGCCGCTGGCCGGGGTGACGCAGGTCCTCCATCGCCAGCGGGTGCAGGGCGAACTCCTCCTGGATCTTCAAGAGCTCGTCCTCGGTCGGGTCGACGGCATCGACCCACAGCACCCCGTCCCCGACCGAGAGGAAGTCGGAGATGGCGGTCGGGTCGTCGACCGCGGTGGTGGTGCCGTCATCGTTGAACCCGGTCGCCGAGAGCACGCTGCATTGTTGCCCATGGGTGTTGTCCTGGGGGGTACGGGGCGCGAACCTTGTCCCCGAGCTCGTCGGTGCGAGGCCCGGCGAGGGGAGGGCGGAACGTGACGTCAGCCACGATCGAGCAACGGCCCGAGCGCTTCGACCGGGTCGACCTGGTCAAGCAGGTGACCGGTGAGCCGGTGCTCCCGGGCGACGACCGGTTCTGGATCCTCGGTGATCCGCTCGTGGTGCTGGTCGACGGCACCGAGCGCGTCGAGGTGCCGGTCGGCTTCACGACCGACGGCGCGTCGGTGCCCGACTGGGCCCAGAAGCTCACCGGGTGGGGGCCCTGGGAGTCACCGCAGCGATGGGCCGGCATCACCCACGACTGGCTCTACTCCACCAAGGGCGTGTCCAAGGCCCATGCCGACGCGGTGCTGCGCGCCGTGCTGCTGGCCGAGCACGGCGGCTGGTTCAAGTCCGAGGTGATGTTCCTCGCCGTGGTCGTCGGCGGTGGCTCGGCCTACGCGACCGATCAGGCTCGGGGGCCCAACGAGCGCATCTTCGTGTGAGGGCCGGCACCACCGGCCCGATCGGCTCGTCCGCGGCCGGCTCGCCCGGTGAGCGTCAGTGGATGCCCAGGATGAGGATGCCCACGATCAGGGCCATGGCGCCGATGAGGTCCATCGACGAGGTGAGCAGGGGCACGCCGTAGTTGTCGGGGTCGAGGCCGAGCCGGTAGGTGGCGATGCTGCCGTAGTACGCGATGAACAGGGCGAAGAAGGTGGCGATGGCACCGCCGATCAGCGAGATGCCGATCATGTTGAGCACGCCCGGGCTGGCCAGGCCGAACACCGCGGCGGCGATCTGCGACGAGATCGCCACCAGCGTGAACACGGGGATGGCCAGCAGCGCCACGATGGCGAAGTCGTCGCGCGCGGCACGCTGCGGCGACGCCAGCCGGCTGGATGATGCCGAGGTGGAGCTTGCTGGCCAGCCGGCTCGACAGCACGCTGCCGAGCGCGCCGGTGTCCTCGAGGAACGGCGGCACCAGCACCAGCAGGGCCGGGTAGGTCAGGAAGGACTCGAGCTGGTGCTCGATGGTGAGGCCGGCCACCAGGTCGACCACCCCGGCCACCAGCAGCACCGGCACCGACTCACGCAGGATGCGGCCGACGATCGGGAGCTTCAGCCGCAGCGCCCAGACCAGCGAGACCACGGCCACCACCGTGGCGATCACGGCGATGGTGACGGTGACGCCCTTGATGCCGACCAGGTAGGTCGCCAGGAACAACGACGGCAGCGTCACCATGTCGCCGGCCGCGGTGACGAGCGGGGCGGCCACGTTGTCCATGTCCCATCCCCGCCGCACCGACAGCGACGCCACCCCGAGGGTGAGGGCCAGCACCACGATCGAGCTGAGCACGCCGCCGATGATCGAGATCACGAGGAAGTCGGCCAGCGAGATCGTCTCGGACACGCCGAAGATCCCGGCCACGGCCTTGGCCAGCACGGCCAGCGCGCCGGAGACGAACAGCGTGAGGGCGATGGAGGCCACGACGTTCTGGCCGACGACGGTGTCACGCCGGCGCGACAGGCTGAACGTACCGGTGTGGATCGAGGTTCCCAGCCGGCTGCCGAGCGCCCCGAAGATGTTGCCCCGCATGCCGATGGCGGCCGGCACGAGCACCAGCAGGCCGGGTAGGGCCTCGAGCGTTCCGGTGATGGCGCCGAGGGTCAGCCCGGCGAGGAGGTCACCGCCCGAGGAGACGAGCAGCGCCGCCAGGGCCTGTCGCAACCCGGCCGCGTCGGAACCCACAGCGGCGCGCAGGCGCGCGACGAAGCGGGAGAACGGCCGGGAGAGCACGGCTACTCGGAGGGTCCGAAGGGCGGCTGGACATACTCGGGGGATGCTAGGTGTCCCGAAGGGTCCCGGCCAATGACCCTCGCCGATCGGTCGACCGGCGGGACCGGGCGGCAGACTGGGGCGTGGCCCGCTCCCGCCAGCTCGAGACGACGACGGCGACGCTCCGGGCCGCCGGGTGCATCGCGGCGGCCGACGAGGCGACCCTGCTCGTCGACGTCGCCGCGGGCGACGCAGCCGAGCTCCGGGACCTCGTCGCCCGTCGGTGCCGAGGCGAGCCGCTGGCCTGGCTGGTCGGATCGGTGCGGTTCTGCGGCCAGGCCGTGCTCGTGCACCCCGGCGTCTACGTGCCTCGTTGGCAGACCGAGCCCATGGTGCTCGAGGCCGTGGCCCGACTCCCCGAGCGGGGGGTGGCCGTCGACCTGTGCACCGGCGCCGGTGCCATCGCTGCGGTGCTGACCCACCGACGGCCGGGGGCCCGGGTCATCGCCACCGAGATCGATCCCGCCGCCGCGGCCTGCGCCGGCGCCAACGGCGTCGAGGTGTTCGAGGGCGATCTGGCCGCTCCCCTGCCGGTCGAGCTCCGTGGGCAGGTCGACGTGGTGACCGCCGTCGTGCCGTACGTCCCGACGGGCGATCTCCGCCTGCTGCCCCGGGACGTCCTCGCCCACGAGCCCCGCCTGGCGCTCGACGGCGGCGGTGACGGCACGACGCTGCTGGTGCGGGCCGCGGTCGAAGCGACCCGGCTCCTGCGGCCCGGTGGGTCGCTGCTGCTCGAGCTCGGCGGCGACCAGGCTGCTCTGCTCGAAGCGGTGCTCGAGGCGAACGGCTACGGCGACGTCGAGCTCGTGGTCGATGACGAGGGGGATCTCCGAGCCCTGGTGTGTCGCCTCGAGCCGGCCCGTCCGACCGTCAACCGCCGAGCTTGACCGCGCCGAACACGATGGCGCCGAACAGGCCGGTCATGGCGATCAGCGTGGCGATCGTCCACCGCTGCAGATCGATCCTCAAGGCGGCCATCTCGGTGCGGAAATCGGCGCGCAGCTCGGCCATCTCGCCGCGCAGCTCGGCGCGCAGCTCGGCCATTTCGCCGCGCAGCTCGGCGCGGAGCGCGTCCATCTCGAGGCGGACCAGGACGAAGTCCGCCTTGGTGGCGACGTCCCCCCAGCCCACGGGAGGCCGCGTACGCTCGCTCGACATCGCACTCCTCTTGGTCAGAACCGATCAAGGGAGCCGGGGAAGGAACCGGCGGGCGGCGTGCTCCGAAGGCGCCACCGTACCCGCGAGGGTCGGGGCTGTCACGGGTTCAGAGGACGAAAGGGTGGCGCTCAGCCGGCGGCGGCGAGCACCGGCGACTCGATCGGCACGACCCCGGCCACTGGAGCCAGTCGCTCCCGGCGCGCAGCGAGGTAGCCGGCCAGCCTCTGGGCGACGTAGCAGGCGAAGGCGATGAGCACGACCACGGCCATGGTGAGCAGGTGCTGGTAGGGGTTCAGCGACTTCACGGGGGCGATGCTGGTGGGGAACACCACCGCGCTGGCGGCGACGATCAGCACGACGTAGGTCGGGCGCCAGTTGCCCATGCCGCTGGCCGCCACCAGGGCGAAGCCGGCGGCGAGGTACCAGGGCCACACCACCGGGCTGAGCAGCACGAACACGATCATGCTGATGCCGAGGGCGCGGGTCATGCCGATGCGCGGGCTGCGCAGCAGGAGCACCGAGCAGATGACGCCGGCGAGGGCGAGGCCGACCAGGCGGAACAGGGCGACGGTGCCGTCGGAGCTGACGTGCAAGCCGATGGTCTGCAGGCCGCTGGCGGTGAGGAAGCCGAGCTTGGTGGACACCGAGAACGTGGAGTAGACGCTGCCGGTGCTCTTGAGCGCGGCCATCCACCCGACCTGGATGCCCACCAGCGCGGACAGCACCGAGATGGCGGCGATGGAGCCGACGCCGGCGATGGCGGTGGTCTTGACCCGCTGCCAGATGGGGGTGTCGGTGTCGTCGTACCAGTTCCACGCCGAGGAACACGATGCCGGCCGCAGCGGGGACCTTGGCCGCGGTGGCCAGCACGACGAGGGCCAAGCCGAGCCACCGGCGGTGGCGCAGGAAGGCGGCGACGCCGACGGCCAGCAGGCCCATCATCAGCGCGTCGTTGTGGCTGCCACCGATGAGGTGCAGCAGCACGAGCGGGCTGGCGATGCCCACGGCCACCGCGACGGCGGCCGACTGCTTCAGCGTGCGGGCGATCGACGCGACGCCCGACCGCGCCGAGCACGACGCCGAGCATGGCGAGGGCCCGGAAGCCCCAGATGGCCGAGGCCGGATCGTGCCCGGTGAGCTCGACGACGACCTTGCCGGCCTCGACCGCCACCGGCCCGTAGGGCGCCGGGGCGTCGCGCCAGATCGGGTCGACCTCCCAGACCCAACGCCCCCGCAGCATGCTGTAGGGACCGTCGGTCGTGGGGTCGATGCCCCGGCTGGCCATCTCGCCCTGCGAGGCGTAGCTGTAGACGTCGTGGCTCAGCAGCGGCGGGCCGAGCAGCACGGGGACGCACCAGACCACACCGACCAGCACCACCGCCGCGAGGCGGGCCCGGCGACGAGATCGGTGCCCGCTCGGCCCGACCGATGAGGCCGATCCAGGCGAGGGCCATGAACACCAGGCCGAGGACGAACGTCGACGTGGCCTGGAACGAGGTGCCCGGATGGGGGATGCCCGGAACGGTCAGGCGCCAGGACGGCTCGGCCAGGTACCAGACCGGGGCCGAGGCGACGATGAGCACGGCGCCGATCAGGCCACCGAGGGCGCAGAGCACGAACACGCCCCACTTGGCGAGCGGGCCGGCGGCCCGGGTGGGCTCGGCCAGCGGGACGTAGGGCGTGACCTCCTCACCGGGAGGCGGGCCGAGCAGGAGGCTGCGCACGCGGTCGCGCACCGGCAGCGGTCGCGCCTCGAGGATCTCGCGCCGGTCGGGCGAAGCGTCGGAGGGTGCAGTCGCGCCCGATGAGGCGCCCATGACCCCCTCAGCTTGCGTGCTCACGCCGATCCTTCCATGTCTCCAGGTGGCGACAGGCTAGCCCAGATCGTCATCGAATCGCAGCAATCTCGCCATGTGGGGTCGGATGTCCCATCTGGTGGCGGGGGCGAGCGGTCAGGGCGCGGGCGCGAGGAACACGACCCCGAGGGGCGGAAGGGTGAGCGGCAGGGCGAAGGGTCGTCCATGGGTACCCGGTTCGACGGCGTCGACGCCCCCCAGGTTCCCCCATCCGCTGCCCCCGTAGGCCTCGGCGTCGCTGTTGGCCAGCTCGACCCAGTGACCTCCGACCGGCACCCCCACCGCGTAGTCCTCCCGGGGCACCGGCGTGAGGTTGCACACCACCAGCACCGGCCGGGCGCCAGGCGTGGTCGGCTCGCCGTCGGTCGTCGAGCCGCGGCCGGCGCAGGAAGGCCAGCACGCTGTGCGCGGCGTCCGAGGCGTCGACCCACTCGAACCCGGCGCCGTCGAAGTCGACCTCGTGCAGGGCCGGCTCGGACCGGTGGAGGCGGTTGAGGGTCTCGACCCAGCGCCGCACGCCCTCGTGGTCGGGCTGGCCGAGCAGCCACCACGGCAGCTCGCGGTCGTGGTTCCACTCGGTCTCCGAGGCCATGTCGGCCCCCATGAACAGCAGCTTCTTGCCCGGCTGCCCGTACTGGTAGCCGTAGAGCGCCCGCAGGTTGGCGAACTTCTGCCAGCGGTCGCCCGGCATCTTGGCCAGCAGCGAGCCCTTGCCGTGCACGACCTCGTCGTGCGACAGCGGCAGGGTGAAGTTCTCGGTGAAGGCGTAGACCATGCGGAACGTGAGCTCGTCCTGGGCGTAGCGCCGGTGGACGGGGTCCTTCGCGAAGTAGTGGAGGGTGTCGTGCATCCACCCCATGTCCCACTTGAGGCCGAAGCCGAGGCCGCCGATGTCGGTCGGGCGTGACACCATCGGCCACGCGGTCGACTCCTCGGCGAACATCTGCACGTCGGGGAAGTCGCCGTAGACCGTCTCGTTCAGCTTCTTGAGGAAGCGCAGCGCCCCGAGGTTCTCGTTGCCGCCGTGCTCGTTGGGCAGCCACTCGCCGTCCTCGCGGGAGTAGTCGAGGTAGAGCATCGAGGCCACCGCGTCGACCCGGATGCCGTCGACGTGGTAGCGGTCGAGCCAGGAGTGGGCGCTCGAGAGCAGGAAGCTGCGCACCTCGAAGCGGTCGTAGTTGAAGATGAGGCTCTTCCAGTCCGGGTGGAACCCGAGCCGCGGGTCGGCGTGCTCGTAGAGGTGGGTGCCGTCGAAGTAGCCGAGGCCGTGCTCGTCGCTCGGGAAGTGCGACGGCACCCAGTCGAGGATCACGCCGACGCCGGCCTGGTGCAGCACGTCGACGAGCTCCATGAAGTCGTCGGGCGTGCCGAACCGCGACGTCGGGGCGAAGTAGCCGGTGGTCTGGTAGCCCCACGACCCGTAGAAGGGGTGCTCCATCACCGGCAGCAGCTCGACGTGGGTGTAGCCCGTCTCGGTGACGTAGCGGGCCAGCGGCTCGGCGATCTCGCGGTAGTTGAGCGACCGGTGCTCGCCCTCGGCGTGGCGCCACGAACCGAGGTGCACCTCGTAGATGGCCATCGGCGCCGTCGAGGGCGTTGGCGGCGCGGCGCGAGGCCATCCATTCGTCGTCGTGCCAGTGGTGGTCGAGGTCCCACACGACCGACGCGGTGCGGGGCGGCGGCTCGGCCCAGGCCGCGAACGGGTCGGCCTTGTCGACGGCGTAGCCGCCGACCCGCGACTCGATGTGGAACTTGTAGGGCGTGCCCGGCCCGAGGCCGCCGACGAGCCGCTGCCAGATGCCCGACGAGCCCTGCGGCTCGAGCGGATGCGGCGCCGGGCGTCCAGCCGTTGAAGTCGCCGATCACCGACACCCGCTCGGCGTTGGGCGCCCACACCCCGAAGACCACGCCCGGCGGGCGACGAGTTGGGCGCCGAGCCGCTCGTAGAGACGGGTGTGCGCTCCCTCGTTGAACAGCCAGAGGTCGTCGTCGCTGACGAACGGTGGCGGGTTCGCCGGGCGTTCGGGCTCGACGGGCGCGTCGGGCGTCGGCCCGTGTCGGGCCTCCGGCCGGGCTCGTCTCGGGGCCTACGGGTCGGGCTCACGCGCTCGCTCCCCCATCGGTGTCGGAGCCTCGGCGCGGCCGTGGCTGGCCAGCCGTCGGCGCTGCAGCGCGACCAACGTGGCCGTCACCGCCGGATCGGCCGCGACCTCGGTCAGCGGAGCCGGCAGGCGGAGCACCCAGTTGGGTCGTTCCGCCGGCGTGCCCGGCACGTTCTGGGGCTCGAGCGCACCGAGCAGGTCGTCGAGCGACACCAGCACGGCCGGCGCCTCGCTGTCGCCCAGCAGCTCGACGAGTGCCCGCAGCAGCGACCGCTCGTCGCCGGGCTCGGTCAGGTAGCCGTCGCGCTCGAGCGCGCGGACGAGCCCGTCGACGGCCTGCTGGCGGGCCGCCAGCTCGTGGCCGGCGTGGTCCGGGTCGAGCAGGCCCGAGCGCCTCGGCGGGCCTCGAGGTCGTCGCCCACCGCGAACGCCGCGAACGTCGGCGTGTCGTGGGTGGCGACGGTGGCGACCATGCGGTGGTCGGGCCGATCGGCCGCGTCGCCGTGGTGTCCGCGGCACGGCGAACTCGGCCACGTAGCTGCGCAGCACCCGGTGACGATCCATCGCCTCGCGGACCTCGTCGGGCACGGTGCCGAGGTCCTCGCCGACGACCACGCAGCCGGCCCGCTGGGACTCGATGGCCACCACCGCGAACTGCTCCTCGGTGGCGTTGCGCACGTAGACGCCGTCGCCCGGCGCCATGCCGTCGGGCACCCAGAACAGCCGGTGCAGGCCCATGACGTGGTCGAGCCGCAGCAGCCCGGCCGGACCCATGTGGTGGCGCAGGCTCTCGGCCAGCAGTCGGTGGCCCTCCTCGCGGGCGACGTCGGGGCGCACCGGCGGGAAGCCCCAGTTCTGGCCGCCGGCGAAGAAGTCGTCGGGCGGCGCACCGACCGCCGCGCCCCAGCCGTAGGCGTGCTGGTCGATCCAGGTGTCGAAGCCGTCGCCGCTCGAACCGACCGGCAGGTCGAGGTAGAGCCGCTGGCCCCGGGCCTCGAGCGCACGCGAGACGCTCGCCGAGCTGGCGGTGCATCGACCACTGCGCGTACACGTGGCGGGCGGCGACGCGCCGGTCGAAGTCGTCGGCCAGCAGCAGCCCGTCGCGGAGGATCGTCGGGCCACGCGTGCCACCCGGAGCCCTGGCGCTCGACCGCGGCGCGGAACCGCCCGTACTCGACGACGAGCGGGTTGTCGGCCACCCACCGGTCGAACTCGGCCCGCTCGCTCACCGGCTGGGCGAAGAAGGTGGTGGTGAGCTCGTCGAGCAGCGCGGTGACCAGTCGGCACTGCCGAGCAGCGTCGAAGTGCGGGAGCCTGCGCATGGCGGCGATCTCGGCCTGGGTCCCGGGATCGTCGAGGCGGGCCCGGGCCGCCGACGAGCGGGCCATCTCGGGCAGGCGCTCGACGTCGAGGTAGACCTCGTTCCAGAAGCGGCGGGACACCGGCGAGTAGGGGCTCGGGATCGCAGGGCTCGTCGAGGTAGGAGGCCAGCAGCGGGAGGGTGCCCACGATCTTGCCGCCGTAGCCGTCGATCCACGCGCCGAGCACGTCGAGGTCGGTCACGTCGGCACCGATACCCAGTTCGGTGCGCAGCGAGTACACCGGCGCGAACACGCCCCACAGCCGCTCGGCTGGTGCCGGGCTGGACCACGTGGTCGGGCGCCACCAGCAGGGTCGCCTCGTGACGCTGCTCGCGCAGCTCGACGGCGAGCGTCGTGGTAGCCGATCTCGAGCCGGTCGCGACCGAGCACCGCGGGCGAGAGCTCGACCCGCCGGCGCACCCACCGGCGACCGTCGGACTCGACCCCGCCCACGACCTCCAGGTCGGCGAGGGTGACCTCGGAGACCCGGACCCCGCCGTCCTCGAACGCCACCTCGACCCGTGCCGACCACGGCTCGGTGCCCTCGGGGAGGCAGAGCTCGAACGCCAGCGGCGCGCCGCCGACGACCGTGACCACCGGCGCGAGCACCCGGGTGGCGAGCTCGTGCACGTGGCGGCGCAACGAGCCCGACGCGTCGTCGAGGTCGGCGATCGGCGCGCCCATGGCGATCAGCACGGCGACGATCGACTCGACCGACGCGGCGTGCCAGGTGCCGCGCACGTCCCAGTAGCCGGTCTCGACCCCGAGTCGCGAGGCGTGGGCGAACAGCTCGGCGACCAGCTCGTCGTGGGTCATCGGCGTGAGCCCGGTCGCATCGGCGGCACGACGATCAGGCCTCGAGGCTCTGCAGCATCGAGGCCACGCCGCGCAGCGGGATCGGCGCCCAGTCGGGGCGGTGGTCGAGGTCGTAGCGCACCTCGTAGAGCGCCTTGTCGAGGACGTAGGCGGTGAGCAGCGCCTGGGTGTCGGCCGGGTTCGGTCGGCACGAAGGAATGGCCGTCGGCCTCGGCGAGGTAGCCCCCGAGGAAGGCAACGGTGACCCACGTCTGCCAGACCCGACCGCGGGTCTCGAGCGCCTCGTAGTGGTCGGGCGGCACCAGGCCACGGGCCTGGTGGTCGCGGAGGCCGGCCTCGGCCGCGTACTGGTACGAGCGGACGATGCCGGCCACGTCGGTGAGCGCGCCCCGCTTGATGCGCCGCTCGGTGGGCGACCGCGACGGCTCGCCCTCGAAGTCGATGATCACGAAGTCGCGACCGGCGTGGAGCACCTGACCGAGGTGGTAGTCGCCGTGCACCCGGATGCGGCTGGCGTCGATGCGGTGACGGCGAACGGCGTCGAAGGCGGCGAGGAGCGCGGCCTCGTTGTCGAGCACGTACTCGGCGTCGAGCGGCCGCCGCTTCGCCGACCTTGGGGAGCATCCGACGGATGAGCGAGAGCGTCGGACGCACCTGCGTGCGCATCGACTGGTAGAGCGAGCGCTGGTAGAGCGTCGTGAACGGCTCCGGCTCGAACTCCTCGTGGTCGCCGAGGGAGAGCACCTCGTGCAGCTCGGCGGTGCGCCGCCCCAGCATCTCGGCCGAGTCGAGGTAGGGCCCGATGGCGTCGGCCGCGTGATCGGGCAGGGGCTGGCGCGTCGCCTCGAGCAGGCCGGACCAGTCCGGCACCTCGAGGGCGTCGTCGGGCAGGGTCTGCATCGCCGACTCGTAGAACAGCCCGAGGGCGTCGAGGGTGTAGTGCCAGGCGTCGCCCTCGTTGGGGACGTAGCGGTTGATCACGCCGATGGTGCGGGGCTCGGCCCGGCCCTTCTGGTACTCGAGCGCGCCCACGAGCGGGGCGCTGTGGGCGAACCCTCGCTCGGTGAGGAAGCGGCCGATCTCGAGGTCGGGGTTCACGCCCTCCTGGGCCCGCCGGAAGATCTTCATCACGACCTGGTTGCCGAACACGGCCGACGTGTTGCTCTGCTCGACCGACGTGCGGGCCACGGTGAGGTCGCTGCCGTTGGTGACGATGCGCCGCAGCTCGGGTGTGGTGGACGTGCGCAGCTCGGCCCCGCTGTTCGAGTCGAACGAGCGGCCGCGCTTGAACTGGTGGATCGCCGCATCGAGGAACCCGTCGTCGGCGGTGGCGTCGAACAGGAGCAACCGCTCACCCCACTGGGCCACGTCGATCCAGGCCACCCCGGCGTTGGGGTGGTCGGACGCGACCTGCTCGGCCTCGACGTCGGCCGCGACGGTGAGCGGCACCACGTAGGTCTCGGGCTCGCCGTCGGCGTACTCGACCTGCACGAGCGCGATGAACGCGGCCGGTCGGCCGCGACCGATCGCGACCGGGACGGTGTCGATCACCTCGACGTGGCGGATCGTCCGGGTGCGGCCGGCGTACCACCGGTTGCGCTGGAAGAAGCCCGGCCACGCCCGGGACAGCGCGGCCCGGGCGCGCGTGCGGCCCCGGAAGAGCTGGCGCCAGTCCTCGGCGACGCTGATCACCGGCAGGTCCTCGGGACCGGGGGCCTGGCCGTGGGCGTCGTGGTGCTGAGCCTGCAGCGAGAACCAGTAGAAGCCGTAGGGCCCGAGCGTCAGGTTGTAGCCACCCTCGGCGATCGGCGCGAACTCGTTGCCGCCGAACAGCTCGACCGGCACGAGGCCGCGGTGCTCGTGGAGGTCGAGGTTCACGCTCTGCGAGAACCGGGAGAGGTTGGCGACCACCAGGACGACCTCGTCCTCGTAGCGGCGGGTGAAGGCCAGGATCTTGGCGTTCTCCGGCAGCAGGAACTCGATGTCGCCCCGGCCGAACACGCGGTGCTGGGCCCGGAGGGCGATGATGCGCCGCATCCACGCCAGCAGCGAGCTCGGGTTCTGCTGCTGGGACTCGACGTTCACGGTCTCGTGGTGGTACTCGGGGTCGATGATCGTCGGCAGGTAGAGCTGCTGGGGGTTGGCCGACGAGAAGCCGGCGTTGCGGTCGCGGCTCCACTGCATCGGGGTTCGGACGGCGTCGCGGTCGCCGAGGTAGACGTTGTCGCCCATGCCCAGCTCGTCGCCGTAGTAGATGACCGGCGTGCCCGGGCAGGGCGAACAGCAGCCCGTTCATCAGCTCGATCTTGCGCCGGTCGTTCTGCAGCAGCGGGGCGAGCCGTCGGCGGATGCCGACGTTGACCCGCATCTGCGGGTCGGCCGCGTAGGCGCGGTACATGTAGTCGCGCTCTTCGTCGGTGACCATCTCGAGGGTGAGCTCGTCGTGGTTGCGCAGGAAGATCGCCCACTGCGCGGTGGCCGGGATGTCGGGGGTCTGCTGCAGGATGTCGATGACGGGGAAGCGGTCCTCCATGCGCAGCGACATGAACAGCCGGGGCATGAGCGGGAAGTGGAACGCCATGTGGCACTCGTCGCCGCCGTCGGCCCCGAAGTAGGCGGCCGAGTCCTCGGGCCACTGGTTGGCCTCACCGAGCAGCATGCGGCCCGGGAAGTTGGCGTCGACGTGGGCCCGCAGCTCGCGCAGGAACTCGTGGGTCTCGGGGAGGTTCTCGCAGTTCGTGCCCTCCCGCTCGAAGAGGTACGGCACCGCGTCGAGCCGCACGCCGTCGACACCCATCTCGAGCCACTGGTCGACCATGCGCAGCATCGTCGAACGCACGTCGGGGTTGTCGAAGTTGAGGTCGGGCTGGTGCGAGAAGAAGCGGTGCCAGTAGTACGCGCCGGCGACCGGGTCCCAGCGTCCAGTTCGAGGTCTCGTAGTCCTCGAAGATCACCCGCGTCTCGGAGTAGCGCTCGGGCGAGTCGCTCCAGACGTAGAAGTCGCGCCACCGGCTGCCGGGGGGCGACGTGCGGGCGCGCTGGAACCACGGGTGCTGGTCGCTCGTGTGGTTGAGCACGAGCTCGGTGATCACCCGCAGGCCACGGCTGTGGGCGGCCCGCAGGAACGCCTTGAAGTCGCGCAGCGTGCCGTAGGCCGGGTTCACGTTGGCGTAGTCGGCGATGTCGTAGCCGTCGTCGCGCAGGGGCGACGGGTAGAACGGCAGCAGCCAGATGGCGGTGATGCCGAGCTGCTGCAGGTAGTCGAGCCGCTCGGTGAGGCCGCGGAAGTCGCCCACACCGTCGCCGTCGCTGTCGCCGAAGGCCCGCACGTGCAGCTCGTAGATGACGGCGTCCTTGTACCAGAGGGGATCGTCGGCGTCGTCGATCATGGTGCAGTCTCGCGTGCGGCCTGGGTGACACGGAACAGGTGGGCCGGACGGCGGCCCGGGTCGAGCTCGACCCAGGCACGGGGGCCGGACCACGTGTAGGTCTCGCCGCCGAGCAGGTCGTGCACCTCGTAGGGCCGATCGCCGTCGACCCCGAGTGCGCCGAGGTCGAGCTCGACCGTGCCCGAGCGCACGCCGATCGGGTCGAGGTTGACCACCACCAGCACCGACTCGAGGCCGGGCCGGTCGGGATCGACCGACGGGCCGGCGTGAGCCGTCTTCGAGTAGCAGAGCAACGCGTCGTCGTCGACGCCGTGGAAGCGCAGGGTGCGCAACGTGTGCAGCGCGAGCTGCCGGTTGCGGATGCCGTTGAGCTCGGTCAGCAACGGCCGCAGCGAGGGCCGACCGCCGAGGCCCCAGTGGCGCACCTCGTACTTCTCCGAGCGGGCCAGCTCCTCACGGACCGAGCCGTCGGGGAACACGTAGGGCTCGTGCTCGCCCAGCTCGAACGTCGGGCCGAACACGCCGTAGCTCGGCGAGAGGGTGGCGGCCAGCACGACCCGTAGGGCGAAGGCCTCGAGCGGCGCGTGCTGCAGGTGCCCGGGCAGGATGTCGGGCGTCGTCGGCCAGGCGTTGGGGCGGAACTCGTCGACGGACGGCGGCGAGGCCAGTTCGGAGAAGTAGTCGATCAGGTCCTGCTTCGACTCTCGCCAGGTGAAGTAGGTGTAGCCCTGAGTGAAGCCGATCTGGCCCAGCCGGTGCATCACCGCCGGGCGGGTGAACGCCTCGGCCAGGAAGATCGTGCCCGGGTGGAGGTCCTGCACCTCGGCGATCAGCCACTCCCAGAAGGGGAAGGGCTTGGTGTGCGGGTTGTCGACGCGGAACACGGTCACGCCGCGCTCCACCCAGAAGAGTGTCACCTCGAGCAGCGCGTCCCACAGCGCACGCCAGGCCGGGCTCTCGAAGTCGAGGGGGTAGATGTCCTGGTACTTCTTCGGCGGGTTCTCCGCGTACTGGATGCTGCCGTCGGGCCGGTGCCGGAACCACTCGGGGTGCTCGATGACCCAGGGGTGGTCCGGCGAGCACTGGAACGCCAGGTCGAGGGCCAGGTCGAGACCGAGCCCCCGGGCCTTCGTCGGCCAGGTCGACGACGTCGTCGACGGAGCCGAGCGCCGGGTGCACGGCGGTGTGGCCGCCGTCGGGGCCTCCGATGGCCCACGGGCTCCCGGGATCGTCCGGCCCGGAATCGACGGTGTTGTCCGGGCCCTTGCGGAAGGCCGAGCCGATGGGATGGATCGGCGCCAGGTAGACGATGTCGAAGCCCAGGTCGGCGATGGCCGGCAGCTCGTCGATGAGGTCGCGCAGCGTGCCGGGGTCGGGCGTCGGGCCGGCGCCCGGATCGGTGGTGACCGTCGACCGCGGGAAGCGCTCGTACCACGCCGAGAAGAGGGCGTGCTCGGGCTCGACCAGCACCTCGAGGGTGTCGCCCGACGCGGCCTCGGTGCGTCGCAGGGCCGCGGCGGCGACGGCCTCGAGCTCCGCGCCGGCGCCGCCGTCGGCGACGAGCGACGCGTCACCGCCGGCCAGGGCGCGCGGCCGCGGCGAGCAGGACCTTCCCGTCACGCGTGGCCGCCACCTCGGCCAACCGCTCGAGCACCTGGGCACCGGCGAGGAGATCGCCCGGGGTGTCGACCCCCGCCTCGACCTTGCGGCGGGTGGCGTCGCACCACGTGGCGAAGGGATCGACCCACGCCCGCACCTCGTAGCGATGCCGACCCACGGCGCCCGGCGTGAACGTGGCCTCCCAGCGGTCGAGGCCGGGGTTCACGCTGGTCATGGGCACGTCGAGCCCGTCCTCGGCCACTCGACCGGCCGTCTTCGGGGGATGGTGCGAGACCACCACGTGCAGCCGGTCGTGGCCGTCGGCGAACACCGTCGCACCCACGGTGACCGGCTCGCCGACCACCCGTTTGGCCGGGTACCGCCCGCCGGCCACTCGGGGCGTCACGTCTTCGATCACGATCCGGCTGGGTGCCGGCCCTGGCCGGGTCATGGCTCCGTTCTACCCGACCCGCCGTCGGCCCCGGACCACGGCGTCGTCCGGGGCGCGCCAGTCCATCGACCCTGCTCACCTGCCCTCGCCGGCCGGATGCGGTCGGGAGCCACCGGCCGTACCGGCCCTGGCGGCCGGGCGCCCCATCGGGGTGTTGCGCTCGGCCACCAGAACCAGGTGGGCCTCCTGGTCGGCCTGGTGCGGGCAGGCCGTCGAGGATTGAGCTGATTGTTCACTGCCCGTGGCCGGCCGTCATGAGCAGCGCTACTCACGACCACTCGCCCACATACTCACGCCGGAGGGCGTCGCCCAGCTCCTCCCGGCTCGACACGCCCAGCTTCAGGTAGGAGCGGCTCAGCAGGTTGTCGACGGTGCGCACCGAGATGCCGAGCTCGGCGGCGATGGCCTGGCTCGTCGCCGAGCCGCTGGCCAGCAGGCTGACCTCCCGCTCACGCGCCGTGAGCTGGGGAGCCGGGGCCAGGGCCAGCATGGGCGTCACCGCGCCCGGAGCCAGCAGGGACAGCTCGGCCTCGGCCCGCCGGGCGGCGCGGAGGCCGGGTCGGTCGCCGGCGCGGAGGGCCACCCCGACCGCCTGGGCCGCCGTCTCGCGGGCTTCGAGGTCGCGGCCCAGGGCGTGGAACGACGCCGCCACGGAGAGCAGCGCGTCGTGGCGCTCGGCGACGGTGGCGGTCGCGTGGGCGACCAGCACCTCACCCCAGGGGTTGGCGACGGCGGCGCCGAGGCGCTCGACCTGGCCGACGGCCCGATCACGGTCGCCGAGTCGGAACGCGGTGTGCCACACGGTGGCGGCGAGGGCGAGGTTGCCCAGCCCCTCGGCCTCGGCCGCGGCGTCGGCCAGCACCCGTCGCGCCGCCAGCCCGTCGCCGAGCGCGGCGAGGGCCCACGCCCGGGCCCGGGCGACGTCGGGCTCGAGGAAGCGGACCCCGGGCACGTCGAGCCGATCGAGCTCGGCCAGATGGGAGCGGGCCGCACCCAGGTCGGCTCGGAGCGCCGCCGCGAACAGCCGGCTGGCCACGGCCCACCGGAACGGCGCGGCGTTGTTCAACGCGGCGAAGATGCCGGCGGCCTCGGCGCCGAAACGATCGAGGCCGGCGAGGTCTCCCCGGGTCAGGGCGACCCGCGCCCGGGCGATGGCCATCCACGCCAGGTTCAGCGGGCGACCGATCGCCGCCTCGTAGTGCCGGGCGCAGAGCGCCTCGGCCTCGGCCACCCGACCGGCCTCGGTCAGGGCGAGGGCCACCGACAGCACGTGGATCTCGGGATCGAGCTGGCGGACGGCCGCATCCGACGCGAGGCACAGGTCGAGGCCCTGACGGGCGAGATCGACCCCCTCCTCGGCCCGGCCGGCCAGCGCCAGCGCCACCGACGCGCCCTGGAAGAGCATCTCGCTGCCACCGGCCTCGATCTGGTCGGGGCGCTCGTCGACCAGCTCGACCGCCTCGGTGATGCGCCCGGCGAACGCGAGCATGACCACGTGGGCCGGTCGAGCCGGGCCGTCGGCCCGCCCCGAGGCGTCCTCCATCATCCGCACGAGGCGGATCGCCCCTTCCGCGTCGGCGAGGTCCCAGAGCAGCAGCGTGGCCAGCTCGGCTGCCGCGCCGAACTGCACGAACGGGTCGAGATCCGGCTCGGCGAGCAGACGCTCGAGGCGGCCCGCCGCACCCTGGCGGTCGCCCCGCTCCGACAGCAGCTTGGCCAGCATGAGGGCGGAGCCGTGATCGCCGACGTCGGCCGCGGTGGTCGCCAGGTACTCCGCCTCGTCGAGGCGCTGCTCGTCCATGAGGGTGCGCACCGCGCCGGCCGCGTCGGTCACCAGGTCGATGCGTCCCGCCAGGGCCGCCGCCACCGCGAACTCGCTGGCGCCGGCCGCGGCCGACAGCGCCGGCAGCAGCTGCTCGGCCCGGCTGCGGACCTCGGCCGGCCCGAGGGCGCGGCGGACCGACCGCCGGATCGCGCCGGCCGCGGCTCGCACCACCCACCGGTCGAGCGATCGCACCCGCACCAGCACCCCGCGCCGCTCGAGCTCGTCGAACGCGGCGACGGGGAGGATCTCCCGCGCCGTGTCGGCGTCGATCTGGCCGGCCACGCACACGAGGTCGAGCGTCGTGCGCTCGTCGGGCGTGAGCGTGAGGGCGAGGGCCGCCCAGCGGTCACGCAGCCCGGCCGGATCGGGCAGCGGGCCGGCGAGGCGGGCCAGCCCGGCGCTGATCGACAGCGCGCCATCGGCCACCGCCGCGCTCAGGGGATCGACGAGATACGCCGGCAGCCCGCCGCTGTCGGCGACGAAGGCATCGACGGTCGGCCGATCGGGCGGGGCGCCGGCGACGCCCTCGACCAGTTCGGCCACCTGCTCGGCGCCGAGCGGGGGCACGTCGATGCGGGCCAGCAGCCCGCTGCGCCAGAGCCACCCCAGCGGCTCGACCAGCGGCCGGCCGGTCGAGCCCAGCACCACTCGCACGGCGCCGGCCAGCAGGTGCTCGCGGACGTCGTCGGCCGAAGCGGGCGTGAGCAGGTGGGCATCGTCGATGACGACCAGGTCGCCATCCTCGATGCCCGACATGGGACTGCGATCGGCGGCCGCCAGCCGGTGCACCACCCGCTGCCCGCGCCCTCGTTCCGCCTGGACCAGGGCGATCAGGAGCGCCGAGACGCCGCTGCCCGGTGGACCGGTGACGACCGCGCCCGCTCCCGTCGCGAGGCGGGCCCTCAGATCGTCGAGCTGTCGGCCGCGTCCGATCAGGGAGCCGACCGAGAGCGCTTCCACGACGACACCGTACTCACCGCCGGGGACGGGTCCCGGGCTTCACCCGGCGGTCGTGGCCTGGCCGGAGCTCGGGCTCACGATCAACGACGAGGTGTTGAGCGCCTCGAAGTCGCTGCCCTTGATGCGCCCGAGGGTGGCGAGCTTGTCGTTGTTCCACCGCGAATCGGGCACGCCGCTCATGTACCAGGCCGACCCGTTGTCGGCCACGATGGCGCCGTACTTCTGCAGGGCCACGATGATCGGCCGCACCGCCGGGTCGAACGTGTTGGGATCGACGGTGGACTTCAGCCGGAACCACTCCCCCATCCGCGGGTAGTTGGTGTTGGTGGTCGAACCGGCCTGGTGGCGGGCCGGCCAGATGTACGCCTTCTGCGACGTCGGCACCGTGATGCGGATGGCGTGGTTGACGGCGCCCGACGCCACCTCGTCGTACCGCACGAGGCCCGGCAGGATCGGCAGCCCGGCGGCGTCGGCCGAGGTGTAGCCCGCGGTCCGCAGCGCGTTCGACTTCATGTCGAAGACGGCACCCGACCCGGCGTGCCACGAGCCGTCCGCGTTGCGGGTCGAGTTCCAGGTCTCGTAGAGCTTGCAGTGGTCGCGGTCGACGACGAGCACGTGCTTGTCGCCGCCGCCCTCCACCGGCGCGTCGGCCGGGAACGGGTAGGGGCCCGGGTCGCTGTCCTCGACGTAGTCGAACGTCATCGCCACCTTGGGCTGGGTCCCGGGCACCGTCGTGTAGGGGATGCCGATGGCCGAGCCCTGCCACAGCCCCGACCCGAAATCGGCCTTGAGCCCTGCGGACGCCCCGATGTTGGTCACGTACGACGCGCTCTTGGCCGACACCGGCAGCGACGTCACGATGGCGTGCCAGTAGCTGGTGGCCGGCATCATCGGACAGTTGGGTGCGCCGGGCACCGGCGCGGCGACCGGGTTGCAGGCCACCGCCACGACGGCGACGAAGGCGAGAGCGATGCAGGTGATCGAGCGACGGCGCACACCACTGCATCGGCGTGCCCCCACCGGCCCTTGACCACCGAGGGTGGGAAATCTGGGCACTTCGGCCTACGACCCGGTCGCGGAGCGTCAGATGAGGGAGAGGACGAGGCCGATCTGGCCGAGGTGGTAGGTGACCATGATGGCGACCCGACCCCACGCGTACTCGTGGATGAAGCGGTTCCAGGCGATCAGGGCGTCGGACACGTAGAACAGGACGGCGCCGGCGATGGCCACCGCGCTCTCGGTGCCGATGGCGCTGGCGACCATGAGCGAGATCACCCCGATGTACAGGCCCACCGGCAAGGCGAGCTCGGGATCGTCGCCCTCTCCCACGGCACGGAGGATCCGGAGGCCGAGCAGGATCACGGCGAGGCCGACGACCGCCAGGCCCACCGCGAAGGCCCCCAGGGAGACCCCCGCGATCCAGAGCCCCACCACGTAGGCAATGTGCCCGGCGAGGAAGGAGCCGAGGCCGAACACGAACCAGCGATCGCCCGGCAGCATCAGGAACACGTCGCCGACCAACGAGAACACGAGCGCCACGACGAACGCGCCCCGCTCGGCATCGCTCGACACGTTCAATTCGAGGGCCACCGCGATGAGGGCGAGCATGGTGAGCGGTTTGGCCACGTACTCGACGGATCGCCGGCCGGCGTGGACCGCGATCCAGTCGACGACCGCCACCGCCAGGGTCAGGGCCAGCAGCAGGAACGCGGTGCTCGTCACGGGCGACAGCCTGCCCCATCACGCGGAGAGAAGCGCCGTAGTCTCCCCCGGTGCTGCGACTGACCCTCGCCAACCTCCGGGCCCGCCCGGTGCGCTTCGTCACGACGATGCTCGCCATCATCGTCGGCACGGGGTTCCTGGCCGGCACGCTCGTGCTCGGCGACTCCCTCGGCCCGGCGCTGCGCTCGAACGCTCTCGTCGCCCTTCGCGGCGTCGACGCCGCCGTCGAGCCGTCCTTGCGCGAGCAGAACGGCCGCGGCCCCCGCGGCCTCACCACCGGAGCCATCCCCGAGGCCACCCTCGCCGAGGTGAAGGGCACCGCAGGGGTGCAGGACGCGGCGGGCATCCTGCACGCCAACCTCAGCGTGATCGACGACTCGGGCCAGGTGCTGCTGAAGAACGCCACCGGCTCGGTCGCGGTGACGGTGCCCGCGCTCGACCCGTTCCACGTGACCGCGGGCCACGCTCCGGCCGCGGCCGGCGAGGTCACGATCGACGAGGAGACGGCCAAGCGGAAGGGCTGGAGCGTCGGCGACCACCTGCAGCTCGCCACCACGTCCGGCGGCCGTTCGGTGCAGGTCGTGGGCCTCACCCGCTACGGCGACCAGGCGTCGTCGGGGGCGTCCGGCGACATCGTCGTCAGCCAGGCCGACGGCTTCGCGTTCCTGGCCTCGGGCGCGGCGACCTACGACGCGATCTACGTCACCGGCGCCGACCAGATCAGCCAGGATGATCTGGCGGCCGCGCTGGTGGGCCAGGTGGGCGACCGCTTCACCGTGCAGACCGGCGACGCGCTGCGTGCCGACGAAGCGGGGACCGCGGCGTCGCTGGCCGACGTCATCGGTACCGGTCTGCAGGTGTTCGCCTGGATCGCCCTCTTCGTCGGGTGCTTCATCATCTACAACACGTTCTCGATCGTCGTGGCCCAGCGGCTGCGCGAGTTCGCCCTGCTGCGGGCCATCGGCGCCAGCGGCAAGCAGGTGCGCCGGGCCGTGCTGCTCGAGGCCGCCATCGTCGGCGCCGTCGCCAGCGCCATCGGCGTGGCCGTCGGGGTGGGCCTGTTCTTCGCCCTTCGCGACCTGGTGCCCCAGTTCAAGGCGCTCATCGGCCCCGCCGGCATCGGGCTGCGGCTGCGACCGAGCAGCGTGATCGAGGTGCTCCTGGTCGGCGTCGTCGTCACCGTGATCTCCGCCTTCGTGCCCGCGTTCCGGGCGTCGCGCACCAAGCCGATGGCCGCGCTCCGCACCGCCACGCTCGACCGCAGCGGCACGAACCGGTTCCGGGCCGCCGTCGGGCTGATCGGCATCGTCGCGGGAGCCGTCGTGCTGCTCCTGGGCATGGCGATCGGCCAGGCCCTGGTCGTCGCTCTCGGCCCGATCCTGCTGTTCCTCGGGGTGCTCATCGCCGGCCCGGTGCTGGCCAACGGCTTCGCCTCGGCGATCGGCTCGGTGCTCGGCCGGCTCGGCATCCCCTCCCGGCTGGCCGTGGCCAACACCCGACGCAACCCGTCGCGCACGGCCACCACCGCCAACGCCCTGCTGATCGGCGTCTTCCTCGTGGTGTTCGTCACCGCGGCCGGCGGGGCGGTGCGCGACTACGCGGTCGAACAGGTCACCGAGCTCGGCGGCGCCGACCTGGCGGTCACGTCCCGGTCGGCCGGCATCGACCCGGGCCTGCAACAGCAGATCGAGTCGACCTCGGGGGTCAGGGATGCGACCTCCATCTACGACGGCGTCGGGATCACCGGCACCGACGGCGCACCGGTCGCGGCGGTCGACTTCACCAGCGCGACCTCGGTGCTCGAGCTGAAGACCAGCGCCGGCAGCCTGGACTCGATGGGGCCCGACGACATCGCCATCGTCGAACGCCGACGCGGCCCGGGCGCCGTCGAATCGATCCCCCTCGGCACGCAGGTGCCCGTCCAGCTGAAGAACGGCCACACGAGGTCGTTCACCGTCGCGGCCACGATCCGCTTCAGCCTCGACGCGCCGGGCGACCTCATCGGCGCGGACACCGCACGCGCCGAGATCCCCGACCTGCTGCCCAACACCATCGCCCTGAGCGTCGACAGCGCCTCGATCCCCACCGTGCAGCAGTCGCTCGAGGACCTCACGGTGCAGTACTCGTCGGTCGACGTGGTGGCCGGCAACACGTTCGCGAGCCTGGTCAAAGGGCTGTTCAACGCCATCATCTCGTCGGTGAACGCGCTGCTCGGGCTGGCCGTGATCATCGCCGTGTTCGGCATCGTCAACACGCTGGTCCTGTCGGTGGTCGAACGAACTCCGGAGATCGGCCTGCTCCGCGCCGTCGGCATGAGCCGGGCTCAACTCCGGAGGTCGATCCGGTCCGAGTCGGTGATCGTGGCCGGCGACGGCACCGCCATCGGCATGGTCTTCGGCCTCTTCGTGGCGTGGGCCGTCACCCAACCGATCTTCCGCGGCGGCCAGTCGTTCTCGTGGCCCTTCCGCGAGCTGGTCGTCATCGGCCTGCTCGGCTTCGTGATCGGGCTCATCGCCTCACTCGTCCCCGCCTGGCGCGCCTCGCGCCTCGACGTGCTGGACGCGATCCGAAGCGAGTAGCGGCCGCAGCGAGGTCAGTCCAGCTCGCGGGCGACGGCCAGGCCGTCGGCCCACGACGTGGGCTCCTCGACGAGGGCCCGCAGCTGCATCACGTGACGGGGGCGGTTCATGCCCAGCACGCCGACCACGCGGCCCTCTCGGCCGTACAGCGCCACGAAGCGGTGCTCCTCGGTCGAGCCGATGACCACCTCGACGTCGTCGTCGGCACCGGATCGACCGGCGAGCTGGATCTTCCGGTCGTACTGGTCGCTCCAGAACCAGGGCACGGGGTCGAAGACCTCGGGCTCGGTGCCGTGGTGCTCGGCCAGCAGCCGCTTGGCCGCCGCCTCCCCCATCTGGATCGCCGTCTCCCAGTGCTCGACGCGGAGCAGACCGCCGTAGCGGGCACTCGGCCAGCGGGCGATGTCCCCTGCGGCCACCACCCCCGGCGCGGCGACGAGGGTGTCGTCGGTGACGATGCCGTCGTCGATGTTGAGGCCCGACCCGGTGAGCCAGCTCGTGTTGGGCGTGACGCCGATGCCCACCACCACGACCGTGGCCGGGATGACCGTGCCGTCGCTCAGGCGCACGGCCTCGACCCGATCGGTGCCCTCGAGCCCGTCGACCCCGACGCCGAGGCGGAGGTCGACGTCGTGGTAGCGGTGCAGCTCGGCCATCACCAGGCCCATCTCGCGACCCAGCGCCCGCTCGAGCGGTACGTCGGCCACTTCGAGCAGGGTGACCTCGAGACCACGCTGGCGGCACGTGGCCGCGACCTCGGCCCCGATGAAGCCGGCCCCGACGACGACCACCCGCTCCGGCAGGTCGTCCAGGTCGTCGCGCAGCGCGAGGCAGTCGTCGAGGGTGCGCAGCACGTGCACGCCCTCGAGCATCGGCGCGCCGGGCAGCCATCGGGCCGCCGCGCCGGTGGCGATGACGAGCCCGTCGTAGCCCACCCGGTCGCCCCCGTCGAGGCGCACGAAGCGATCGGCCAGGTCGAGCCCCATGGCCCGGCGACCGAGCAGGTACTCGAGGTCGAGCTCCTCCCGGGCCGCCGGCAGCGTGATGCGACTCGACGTCCCAGGTGCCGGCGAGCACCTGCTTCGACAGCGGCGGCTTGTCGTAGGGCGTGTTGGAGTCGGCGTCGATGACGACGATCCGGCCGTCGTAGCCGTCGTTGCGCAGCGTGTGCGCGGCGTGCATCCCGGCGAGGGACGCGCCGGTGATGACGACCGAGCCGATCACGGAGAGGTCAGTCCTCGGTGATCGAGATGGCCTGCTTGGGGCAGCGCTGCACGCACTCCTCGATCTTGGCGCGCATCTCCTCGCCAGGGGTCTCGTTCAGGACGTAGAGGAAGTCGTCGTCACGCACCTCGAACACCTCGGGCGCGATCCCCATGCAGATCGCGTTGCTCTCACACAGGTCGTAGTCGACCACCACTCGCATCTCGGCCCCCTTCGGCTTTCGCGGTGCACCCAATCGGGTGAGGGCTCATCATGCCTCACCCGGAGAGGTCAGAAGACCGTGTAGCCGCCGTCGACCACGAGCATGTCGCCGGTGTGGAACGTCTGGGTCGGGTCGGCGAGGAACACCGCGGCCGGCCCGAGGTCGTCGGGCTCGCCCCATCGGCGCACCGGCGTACGCCGCGTCGTGGCCTCCACGAACTTCTGGCTGCTCGTGCTGGTGGAGATCAGCCCGGTCTCCGTCCACCCCGGCAGGATCGAGTTGCAGCGGATCTGGTGGCGCGCCAGCTCGACGGCCAGCGACCGGATCAGCGCCAGCACGCCGGCCTTGGCCGAGGCGTAGTGCTCCATGCCCGGCGCGCCGTGGATCGCCGACGTCGACGACACGGCCACCAGCGCGCCGCCCTCGCCGCGGTCGACCAGGTGCCGGGCCGCTTCGCGGAGGCTCAGGAAGACGCCGTCGAGATCGACCGCCTGCACCCGGCGCCACTCGGCCAGGGTCATGTCGACGAACGGCGACCAGCCGCTGATGCCGGCGTTGGCGATGAGCGAGTCGACCTTGCCCATGGCCTCGACCGATGCGGCGAAGGCGTCGACCACCTGCTGCTCGTCGGCGACATCGCACTCGATGGCCTCGACGCGGGTCCCGATGGCGGCCAACTCGGACCGCGCCAGGTCGTTCTTGGCGCCACTTCGACCCCAGATCACCACGTCGGCGCCGGCGCGGGCCAGCGCCCGGGCCATGCCCAGCCCGATGCCGCCGTTGCCGCCGGTCACCACCACCACCCGTCCCGTCAGATCGGTCATGGCCGATGGTCTAGCCCACCGTCCGATCCGGACATGGGCCGAACAGCCTGTTTCGCTCAGACCTGGCCCCGTTGCCGTCGATGGGGGTGGAGCGAGGAGCTCTGCCCATCGGGAGGTACCGATGACCGACACCATCCACGACCATCAAGACCAGGACGTCCGGGAGCCGGCGGTGTCGGCGCCCGAAGGCCCGACGACGCCGTCGCGGCTGCCGCTCGTGCTCGCCATCGGTGGCGCAGCCGTCGTGCTGGCCGCCGCCGCCTTCGCGTTCTGGCCGCACTCGTCGACCAAGGCGCCCGCGGCCACCGCGGGGTTCGCCTCGGGTACCCACGTCGACGTCGTGCTCAGCTGCCACGGGACCGGGGCTCCGTGCTCGGGCGGCGTGACCGCGCCCGACGGCACCCAGTGGTTCTGGTCGACGACCGTCGACGAGGCCATCCCGGCCGGGTGGCAGACCCACGAGGTCACCGGCTCGCTCGTCACCGACGGCGACTGGGGCACCGTCACCTACAGCTCCGGCCTCGAGACGATCACGCTGTTCGGCGGCATGCAGACGCCCGAGCACTCCTACTTCGGCTGACGCCCGACCCGGCTTCGGCTGACGCCCGACCCGGCTTCGGCTGACGCCCGACCCGGCTTCGGCTGACGCCGCGTTTGCGGCCATATCTGATGGGGTGTCAGATGTGGCCATGACGACCGACCCGACCGCCGCGTCCGACCCGAACCACGCCCGACCGCCCCTCGCCGGTGTCCGCATCCTCGAGGTTGCCATCCTCGGCCCCGGCGCCATCACCACGTCCCTCGCCGACCTCGGCGCCGACATCGTCAAGATCGAGTCGCCCCAGGGCGACTACATCCGCCAGATGACCTGGCCGATCGTCGAGGGCGTGTCGCTGATGCACCTGCACATCAGCCGGGGCAAGCGCAGCCTCGTGCTCGACCTCAAGAGCCCCGAGGGCGTGGCCACCTTCCTCGAGCTGGCCCGCGAGAGCGACGCGGTCATCGAGGGCATGCGCCCCGGGGCCCTCGAGCGCTGCGGCCTGGGCTACGACGAGCTGCGCAAGGTGAACCCCCGCATCGTGTTCTGCGGGATCTCCGGCTACGGCGCGACCGGCCCCTACCGCAACCTGCCCAGCCACGGCATCGCCTACGACACCTGGGCCGGCCTGGTGAACCCGGCGTTCGACGAGGACGGCCACCCCTACATCCCCGAGCACCCGTCGATGGGCATCCACGCCGGCCCGCTGTTCGGCGCGCTCGGCGTGCTGGCCGGCATCATCCGAGCCCGCGACACCGGCGAGGGGTGCCGGATGGAGATCGCCCAGAGCGATGCGGCCGCAGCCATGGACTGGCTCCGCAGCGAGACCTACAAGGCCTACGAGCGCCCGGAGTCCGAGGTCACCGGCAACAAGAGCGACAACTACGAGCGACGGGCGCCCGGCACCGCCGGCATGAAGGGCGGGGTCCGCTACCAGATCTACGAGTCGGCCGACGGCTACGTGCTGTTCATGGCCAGCGAGCGCGAGTTCTGGAAGAACTTCTGCGACGGCATCGGCCGGCCCGAGCTGTTCGAGGCCCACCCCGGCAGCCAGTACGCCGACCACGCACGGGGCGACCTCGAGCTGCGCGACGAGCTGACCGCCATCTTCAAGACCCGCACCACCGGGGAGTGGGTGACCTTCGGCGAGCAGCACAACACGACGTTGGCGCCGGTGAACACCCCCAAGACCATCGCCGACGACCCCCAGTTCAAGGTCCGCATGCCCTGGCTCCCGGCCTCGGAGCACGGCATCGACATGCTGCCGAGCCCCATCAAGCTGCTCGGCGAGGAGCTGCCTCCGCCGTCGATGTCGCCGACGGTGGGCCAGCACTCCGAGGAGGTGCTCCGCGACGTGCTGGGCTGGGACGACGCCCGCATCGCCGAGCTGCGCGCGACCGGCGCCCTCGGCTGAGCGGTCCGCCGGTCGAAGACCGGCCGAGCGCGGTGCGGCCGCTCTAACGTTGGGCCGATGAGCAGCATCGCCGGACGCCACGCGCTGATCACGGGGGGATCGAGCGGCATCGGTCTGGCAACCGCGATCGCGCTCGCCGGCAAGGGTGCGCGCGATCACGGTCGTCGCCCGGCGGCCCGAGCCGCTCGAGGCGGCGGTGACCGAGCTCGAGGGCCGGGGCGCCGACGCCGCGTCCTTCGAGCTCGACGTGGCCGACCGCGACGCGGTGGGCCGCACGTTCGACAAGGTCGCGGCCGACCGCGGCCCGGTCGACATCCTCGTGTGCAGTGCCGGCGTGGCCCGACCCGGCTACTTCGAGGAGCTCGCCCGACGACGTGTTCCGGGAGATGATGGACATCGACTACTTCGGCACGCTCTGGCCGATCCGCGAGGTCGTGCCGGCCATGATCGAGCGCCGGTCGGGGTCGATCGTCGGCATCTCCTCCGACGTCGGGCTGGTCGGGGTCTACGGCTACACCGCGTACGCCGCGGCCAAGTTCGCGGTGCGGGGCCTCCTCGAGTCGTTGCGGGGCGAGCTCGCGCCCCACGGCATCCACGTCGGGTGCTGCTACCCGCCCGACACCGACACGCCCCAGCTGGCGTGGGAGAACGAGTTCAAGCCGGACGAGACGAGGGCCATCTCGGCCACGTTCAAGGCCATCCGGCCCGAGCAGGTGGCCGACTGCATCGTCAAGGGCATCGAGCGCGAGCGGTTCGCCCTCATGCCCGACCTCGGCAGCCGCATGCTCTCGATCGGAGCGGGGCTGGCCCCCGGGGTCATCACGTCGGCCATGGACCGCACCGTGCGCAGGACCCAACGGACCCGAGGTTCGAACCGGCCGTGACCGGCACCGCGGAAGGGCGCCGACGCGAGTACAGCTCCACCCTCGGGGCGACGACGCCGTTCGGCGTCACCGACGCGACCACCCTCCCGGTCACCCGGCCGTCCCGCACGAAGATCGTCTGGCGGCTGCTCTTCCTGCTGGTCAGCGCCATCGCCCTCTACGGCCTGCTGCCGCAGCTGCTCGACGTGTGGGCCGAGATCCCCAAGCTGCGCGACCTCAACCCGATCTGGTTCCTCGCCACCTTCCTGCTCGAGATCGGCGAGCTTCGTCTGCCAGTGGTCCCTGACCCGCACCGCGCTCCCCCAGGTCTCGTGGTTCGTGGCCGGCACCTCCCAGCTCGTGTCCAACGCGGTGAGCAAGACGGTGCCGGGCGGCGCGGCCATGGGCGCGGCCACCGGCTACCGCATGCTCTCGGTGTCGGGGGTCAACCGCGGCACGGCCGGTGCCGCCCTGGCCGGCACCGCCATCGTGTCCAACGGCGTGCTCTTCGCCCTCCCCATGGTGGCGGTCGTCGGGTCGATCGTCAGCGCGCCGGTGCCGAGCGACCTGGCGCTCATCGCCTGGGGCGGGGCGCTGCTCTTCCTCGTGCTGTTCGCGGTGGTGTTCACCCTCGTGCGCTTCGACCGTCCCCTCTGGGCCGTCGGCCGGGTGGTCGAGCGGGTCACGCGCTGGGTCTACGCCAAGATCCACCGTCCCGACGGGCCGACCGCGGCCGGCATGGTGCACCAGCGCGACGCCATGGTCGACGCCCTCGGGTCGCGCTGGGAGACCGCGCTGGTGGCCGCGGTGGGCAACTGGGGACTCGACTACCTCGCCCTCGTCGCTGCGCTCTACGCGGTCGGGGCCAAGCCGCGACTCAGCCTGGTGCTGCTCGCCTACGGCGCGGCCGCGGTGCTGTCGATGATCCCCATCACGCCGGGTGGCCTCGGCTTCGTCGAGGCCGGCCTCACCGCCACGCTGATCGCGGCCGGCGTCGCCGGCCCGGACGCGCTGCTCGCCACCCTCGCCTACCGCGTCGTGTCCTACTGGCTGCCGCTGCCGGCGGGGCTCGGTGCCTCGGTGCTGTTCCGCCGCCGCTACGGCCGAGTCGACCTCGAGGAGACCTCGGACGCCAGCGCCTGATCGGCGACTCCGACATGAGGTGACCAAGGCCACACCCCGATCGGGACTACAAGCAGCCTGTCGCACGTTCACGTCCCCTGAGCACGGTCGACCATCCCCCGGGTGGTGGAGTGCCCGGACGAGATGAGACGACGAGCTGAGACGGAGGGCCTCATGCACACCATCGAGATCGACCACGAACTGGTCGCCCAGGCCAGGCTGATGCGGCAGCGGGCCGAGAGCCTGCGCCACCAGGCCCCGTCGCTCCCCGACGTGCTGGCCACCGCCTACCGCCGCCGGGCCAGCGAGCTCGAGTTCGAGTCATGGGTGTCCGAGCTGCAGGCCGGACTTCCGTACTCCGAGGTCCACGCCGCCGTCTGACCCGAGCCGCCACGAGCGGCCCGCACGTTCTCCCTTCCACTCGCCCGCCCTCCCCCCGGGGCGGGCGATGTGGTTCTCCGGTTCCCGATCGCCACCGCACCACGGCACTAAGTTTCGCCGCATGGGGGACGATCGGCCGATGGGCGACGATCTGCGACGCCAACGGCTGGCCGACCGCATCATCGCCACATCGCCCCTGCTCTACTGGGTGATCGATGCGGACAGCCGCATCGTGTTCGCCAACGAGGCCAGCGATCACCTCCTCGGCTATGCGCCCGACGAGCTGATCGGCCGGCCGGCCACCGAGTTCGTGCACACCGACGACCTCGCCACCGCCCTCGCCGCGCTGGGCCAGATCGTCGAGAGCGGGTCGGGGCTGCGGCCCGGGGACGTGCCCCCGATGGCGATGCGCATCCGTTGCCGCGACGGCTCGCTGACGCACCTCGATGTCGGCGCGGTCGTGGCCCTCGACGATCCTGAGGTCGGGGGCATCATCATCCGGGGCCGGCCCATGAACGGGCAGCAGCTGCTCGACCAGGCCCTCGAGTCGCTCGTCGCCAGCAGTCCCCTCGACGATGTGCTGATGTACCTCGAGGCCGGGCTGGTGGCCGACCTGCCCGACTCCCGGGTGTCGGTGGCCCACGACTGGCGCGGGGACCACTTCGAGCTGGCGGTCAGCTCCGGCGTCGAGGGCGCGCTGCGTGGCACCGGGCCCGACGCGGACCCGACCCGACCGGCTCCCTGGACCGCCGCCGTCGCCTCGCGCCGCGTGCTCGTGCACCCCGACCTCTCCGACCTCCCCGACTCGCTCCGGGCCGCGGCCGAGTCCGCCGGCCTGGCCGCCTGCTGGGTCAGCCCGGTGTTCGTGCCGCCCGACGACGCCATGGTCGCCTGCGTGATCGTGTGGCGGACGATCCCCGGCGCGCCGTGGGTCAGCCAGCAGGTCTCGGTCGAGCGCACCAGCCAGCTCACGTCACTGGCCCTCGCCCGTCGCCACGCCGAGAACCTGCTCGTGCACGCGGCCCGCCACGACAACCTCACCGGCATCCCCAACCGCTCGGTGTTCTTCGCCCGCCTCGAGCAGCTCGCCTCGGGGGAGGACGGCCGGGGCCACCGCGACGGCGAGGGGGCCGCCCGGCACTCGGCCGTGCTCTACCTCGACCTCGACGGCTTCAAGCAGGTCAACGACACCTACGGCCACGGGGCCGGCGACGAGCTGCTGCGCCTGGCCAGCGATCGCATCACGGCCGGCGTGCGCCCCGACGACCTGGTGGCCAGGCTGGGCGGCGACGAGTTCGCCGTCGTGTGCACCGAGCTGGCCGGCACCGAGGAGGCCGAGACGATCGCCGCCCGGCTGGTCGAGGCCATGGCCCAACCGTTCACCGTCGAGGGCCACGAGGTGCGGGTCGGGGTCAGCGTCGGCGTGGCCCTGGCCGAACCCGGTGACGAGCAGGGAGGCCGGTCCGTCACCGGGCTGGTCGAGGCGGCCGATCGGGCGCTCTACGACGCCAAGCAGGCCGGCAAGGGGCGCTACCGGGTCGCGCGCTGATCTCCCGAAATCGGTGCAGCCACCCACCTCGGCGGTCGATAACCACACATATCTGGACGAACGACCGGTCCGACCGGACCTCGACGTCTCGCGGTGGCCGGCGCCACCCTCGCCGTCGCGCTCGGGCTGGGGGCGTCGACGGTGGTGCTGATGGGCTCGTCCGCGACCCGGGTCGTGGCCCCGTCGGTCACCGCCGGCGATCCCACCACGGTCCTGCCGCCCGCTGCTGATCCCGCGGCCACGCCCGTCGCCCCCGTGCCGGCCCAGACGACGATCGCCCGGGTCGGCGGCCCCGTCGCCTACTCGGCCGCGCCCGACGGGCCGCCGGTCGGAACGCTCCCGGTGGGTGGGTTCTGGCGTGACACCAAGTTCCTCCCGGTGATCGGCCGCGCGCCGGGATGGCTGCAGGTGCGGCTGCCCCAACGGCCGAACGGCCTGACCGGCTGGATCCCCGAGGCCGTGGCCCAGCTGTCCACGACCACCTACGGCATCGTCATCGACGTCACCGAGCACCGCCTCCGGCTCTTCGATGGCGGACACGAGGTGCTCGACGCCCCCGCCGGTGTCGGCACGCCCGACGACCCCACGCCCCTCGGCCAGTTCTACCTGATGGAGATCGACGCCTCGCGGGGCCCGGGATGGGGGCCCTTCGTGCTGGCCACCAACGCCCACTCCGAGTCCATCAGCAGCTGGGAGGGCACCGGCGACGCCTTCACCGCCATCCACGGCCCGATCGGCGCCGACGCGGCCATCGGCGACACTGGCGCCGAGATCAGCCACGGCTGCGTGCGCCTGCACGTCGCCGACCTCGCCCAGCTCGCCCCGGTGCCGCTCGGCGCGCCCGTGGCCGTCGTCGGCGGCGCCCGGGCGCCCTGGTAGCGGGGCCACCCCTCGCCCGGGCCCACCTCGGCCCGTCGGGCCCCAAACTAGAACCTGTTCTATAGTGCGGGGCATGAGCATGCCCTCCGACGTCGGCATCATCGACCTGATGCTCAGCATCCCCGACGGTCCGAAGAAGGACTGGTACGGCTTCCTGAAGCCGCTGGTCCGCGACCACGAGAGCCAGGACGAGTTCGAGTTCCCGGCCCAGTACATGTTCAAGGAGGTCCCCGAGGACCACCACGAGGACGACAACGTCGCCTACGTGCTGGCCCAGATGGACAAGCACAACATCGACAAGGCGATGATCGGCTACACGACCAAGGGCGACGGCGCCCGGGCGCTGCGCGAGCACCCCTCCCGCTTCATCTCGTCGGTGTCGGTCGAGCCCAACCGGGGCATGGATGCGGTGCGAGACCTCGAACAGGCCGTGGTCGAGGGCGGCGCGATCGCGGCCCAGGTCTTCCCGGCCGGCTGCAACCCGCAGGTGCCCATCAACGACAAGCGGATGTACCCGATCTACAGCAAGTGCGTGGAGCTCGACATCCCCATCTTCGTCTGCGTCGGCGTGCCCGGACCCCGCGTGCCCATGGCCTGCCAGCACATGGAACTGGTCGACGAGGTCTGCTGGTTCTTCCCCGAGCTCCGGTTCGTGACCCGCCACGGCTGCGAGCCGTGGACCGAGCTGGCGGTGAAGCTGATGCTCAAGTGGCCGAACCTCTACTACTCCACCAGCGCCTTCGCCCCGAAGTACTACCCCAAGGCCATCATCGACTACGCCAACACGCGCGGCGCCGACAAGGTCATGTACGCCGGCTACTTCCCGATGGGCCTGAGCCTCGACCGCATCATGCGCGAGATGCCCGGCGTCCCGCTCAAGGACGAGGTGTGGCCGAAGTTCCTCCGCGACAACGCCCGAAAGGTCCTGAAGCTCGATGACTGACACCACCGAACGCCCCGATCTGCACGTCGACGCCGGGACCGCGACCGAGCCGGTCGTCGAGCTCGGGTCCCGCTACCCGTTCGGCATCCCCTACGGCTGGTTCCAGGTCGCCTGGAGCGACGACATCGCGCCCGGTCAGGTGCTCCCCCGCTACTACTTCGGCCGCGACCTGGCCCTGTGGCGCGACGAGCAGGGCGTGGCCCACCTCAACGACGCCTTCTGCCCGCACCTCGGTGCGCACTTCGGCTTCGGCGGCCACGTCGACGGCTGCGACCTGGTGTGCCCGTTCCACGGCTGGAAGTTCGACATCGACGGCGCCAACACCGACATCCCCTACGGGAACCGCACGAACCAGCGGGCCCGCATCCGCACCTACCCGGTGCGCGAGGTCGACCAGTTCGTCATGGTGTGGTTCCACCCCGACGGCGAGGCGCCGCTGTTCGAGCTGGAGATCCCCGACGAGTTCGACGACGCCGAGTACCCCGACCTGGATCAACCAGCACTTCAGCGTCGACGCCGCGGCCCAGGAGCTGAACGAGAACTCGGTCGACGGCCCCCACTTCCGCTACGTGCACAACACCGACACGGTGCCGGAGATCCAGAGCTACGACACCGACGGCCACCGGGCCCGGATGCGCTCGGTGCAGAAGTTCCCGACGCCCCGCGGCGTGGTCGACGGGCGCATCGACGTCGACAACCAGGGCCCCGGCTTCGCCGTCACCCGCTTCTCCGGCATCGTCGACACCATGCTCATCGGCGGTGCCATCCCGGTCGACGAGAACCGCACCGAGGTTCGCTTCTCGTTCAAGACCCGCAGCCTCGGCGACGCCGAGATGACCTCGAGCGTCGGACGGGCCTTCGTCAAGGAGGTCTGCAAGCAGTTCGAGGAGGATCGCCCGATCTGGGAGCACAAGGCCCACATCCTGCGCCCGGCCCTGGCCGACACCGACCCGCCGTTCATGAAGTTCCGCAAGTGGTACGCCCAGTTCTACGCCCACGGCACCGTGCGCGGGCAGGACGTCTGGCCGCCGGCACCCCCGCCCCCGGGCGAGCAGCCGGTGTACATCCCGGCCGCGGAGAAGACCGCGTCGGCCAAGTACCGGACGAGCGAGTAGCCCGGTTCGAACCGGGCGCCGCGTCGCCCACCCCCTTCTGAAGGCTCCGGCTGGCGTCTCCCGCCAGGCCCAGCCTTCAGATCACATCGTCACGGCGCGACCCGTCGAACGGTCGGCACCGGCCGAGGCGAACCGTGAGCGGTCGGCGTGGGACAGCAGCAGGTTGTCGTACTCGGGCAGGAAGCGCACCGGTGCCGGGATGTCCGCGTCGGGTCGCGGTGCGTCGGGCCGGTCGTACAGCTCGCGGCCGCGCTCGTCTCGGAACAGGCGCAGCCGCGGTTCGAGCCGGGAGAACACCTCCCGGAGGCCGGTGAGGCGACTCCACGCCATCGCATCGGCCGGAGTCGCCGGTCCGAAGGCGTCGAGGTAGCGCAACACCACGTCGTCGATCGACGGCGACGGGTCGAGGTCACGACCGACCCAGCTGTCGAGCGGGGCCGACGTGACCTGCAGCGTCCTGCCCCAGACGCCGCGAGGCGGGACCTGGACGAGGGCCATCCGGCAGCGACAGGCATAGGCGAGGGCCGCCGGGTGGTGGTCCGGGAAGCGGTCGGCCAGCGCGGCCCGCAGCCGGCCACCGGACATCGGTCGCTCGGAGAGCAGCGGGTGGACGAACGCCAGGACGGGCGCCAGGTCGATGCCCACCAGGTGCTCGGCGTACTCGGAGTGGCGGGCGATCTCGGAGTCGAGGACCGGCTGGGTCAACGGTCGGAGGGTGCACGCGTCGGCCGCGGTGACGAGGTGGATGGTGCCGCGCATCACGACGATCCGCACGAGCGATCGGTCCTCGACGAGCCGGCCGACCACGTCGGGGTCGAAGCGCTCGAGCCGGGACCACAGCGACAGGTAGGGGTCGAGCGGATTCTGCGACTGGAGGCCCACGAGGTGCTCGATCGCGTCGAGGGGCGCGTCGGACGACCGCTCGAGCAGGAGCTGACGGGCCAGGGTCGCCCGGTTGAGGGCGCCGGTCGTCAGCACGTCGGGGGTCATGGGCCGACATGGTGCCCGAGCCGCGGCGGCCGATGCACCCTCTCCTCCGGTCACGGCTGTTACCGTCCCGCCATCGACGCTCAGGCCACCAGCACCGCGACCCCTCGGCGGCGGGGTGAGCGGGCCACGTGGTGGATCTCGTTCGCGGTGTTCGGCGCGTTGGCCTGCCTGTGGTCGCTGACCACGCCGCTCGGCGCCGGGCCCGACGAGCCCGCCCACATCATCAAGGCGGTCGCCGTGGCCCGGGGTGAGCTCGACGCATCGGTCGTGGTCGAGCACCCCGGCCCGCGCTACTCGGTGCCGCACACCACGCTCGACGTGCCCCGCGCCATCGGCGCGCTCGTCACCGCGCGCGACTGCTACGTGCTGCGGCCCGAGGTGCCGGCCAGCTGCGCGCCGTCGATCGGCTCCGACACGACCATCGCCCCGGCCACCACCGAGGCGGGCGCCTACCCGCCGCTCTACTACGTGCTCGTCGGCTGGCCGTCCCGCCTGCTCGCCCCGCAACCGGCCGTCTACGCCATGCGGATGATCGGGGCCCTCCTCGCCGCCGCCCTGCTGGCCTCGGGCCTGGCCTCGGCCGTGCAGATCTCGCGGCGCCGCCTGGTGGTCACCGGTGCGGCCCTCGCCGTGACCCCCATGGCGCTCTACCTGGCCGGCGTGGTGAACCCGAACGGGCTCGAGATCGCCGGCGCGTTCTGCCTGTGGCTCGCGGCCCTCGATCTGCTCGCCGGGGCCGGTCGGGGGGAGCGTGCGCCCGCCCGCCTCATCGCCCGGGTGGCGATCGCCGCCGTCGCCGTCGCGTCGATGCGACCGCTGTCGCCCGCGTTCCTCGCCATCATCGTCGTCACCATCGGGCTGGCCGCGGCCGACCGCCGCACCCTGCGCGCGCTCTGGGACGACCGCCGGGTGCGGGTGGGTCTGGCCGTGATCGCGTCGGCCGTGGCCGCGTCGGTGGCCTATGTGGTGGCCAACCGGTCCTACGACGCCGTCATCGGCTACACGTTCGCCGACAACCCCTCCCGCCTCGAGCTGGCCCACCGGTCGTGGGCCCGCAGCTGGTCACGGCTCTCGCAGATGATCGGGGTGTTCGGTTCGCTCGACGCGTCGCTGCCGTCGGCGGTGATGGGCGCATGGGTGGCGGCGGTGGCCGCCCTGGGCGCCGTGGCCGTGGTGGTCGGGCGCTGGCGCGACCGGCTGATGATGGTGGCCGTGCTCGCCGGGTGCGTGCTGCTGCCGGTGACGGCCGAGACGGTCAGCGGCCCGAAGACGGGGTTGGCCTGGCAGGGTCGCTACACCCTCACGGTGGCCGTCGGTGCGCCGATCCTGGCCGGGTGGATCATCGACCGGTCGCGCAGGGTGCCGCACCGGGTCGCGGTGGCGATCGGGGTCGTCGCCGCGTTCGGCGTCGCGGTCGTGCAGCTGCTCGCCCAGCTGCGGGCCATGAACCGCTACGTCGTCGGGCTGCCCTCGGGCTGGTTCGCCTCGCTGCGCCATGGCACGTGGACCGGTCCGTCGACCCCGGCGGTGCTGCTCAGCCTGGCCGCGGTGGCCTGCGCGGCGTACGGCGCGTGGCTCGGGTGGCTGGCGGTGGCCTCGGCCGGCGGCCCGTCCGAGGGCCGACGCGCCTCAGTCGGGAGCGAGGTCGTCGTCGATGACGATCCCGAGCGCGGCGAACACGGGCCAGGCCAGCTCGACGACCTGATCCGATCCGAAGCTGGCCCCGCGCAGGCAGTCGGCTCCGCGGACGCCGTCGAGTCGTGAGCCGTGCAGCCGGGCGCCCGCGGCCCGGGCCTTGGCGAAGGTCGCGCCGGTGAGGTCGCAGCCGGCGAAGACCGCGCCCTCGAGGCTCGCCTGGTAGAAGTCGGCGCCCGCCATCGGGCAGCGCTCGAACCAGAGTCGGCGGCTGGTGACCATGCGCAGGTTGCTCCGGTCCGCCTGGCTGTCGACGATGCGCACGTCGTGCAGACGGGCCCGTGACAGCACCACCCCGGACAGCCGGCAGTCGACCATCTCGACCCGGGTGAGCACGGCCTCGTCGAGGATCGCCCCCTGCAGGTCGCAGCCCACGAGGCGCACGTCGGTGAGCCGGGCGCCGGAGAGATCGGCGCCGGCGAAGCGACTGGCCGCCACCGACGCCTCGGTCAGCACCAGCCCGGCGGCCCGGCTCCCGGTGAAGTCCCCAGCCAGCTCGACGCCGACCCAGTCGAGCTCGTCGTCGAGCCCGTCGGCCAGCGACGCGCTCGGGGCGAGCTGATCGGGAAGGCGCGGCGGCTGGGGTGCTCCGGGCGGCTCGGCGTCGGGACTCACAGCACGCCGTCGTGCTGCAGCCGCCGCAGCGCCACCCACCCCGGGAGCATCGGCAGCCAGAAGCGCAGCAGGCGGGCCAGCAGGGCGGCCGCCACCGCCGGGCCGGCGTCGACCCCGGCCCAGATCAGCGCGAGCACGAGCACGGCCTCGACCGCGCCCTCGCCGTCGGGCGTCGCGGCCAGCACCCCGGCCGCCGAGGCGACCAGGCTGGCCACGACGACGGCGAGCAGTGCGCCCTCCCCGCCGAACGCATGCACCGATGCCACCACCACCAACGCGTCGAGCAGGGCCAGTCCGGCGCACGATCCGACCATGGCCGCCAGCCCGGCGGGCTCGGACACGGAGGCCAGGAGGTCGCGGAACGACTGGGCGGGGGTCGTATCACCAGGTTCCGGTAGCGGCGCCGGGCCGACAGGGCGCCCCGACCAGCAGCAGAGCGAGCACCGCGAGCCACACGACCCATCCCCAGGCGAGCGGCGCGCCCGCGGCGGTGGAGGTCGCCATCGCGCCGAGACCCAGCAGCACGAGGAGCACGGCATGGGTCGAGACGGCTGCGGCATCGAGCAGGGCCAGCCGCCGCACGGCATCGCTGCGGCGTGTGCCGGCCCGCACGAGTTGGTGCACCGCCAGCCCCTGCGGACCGTAGGCCGGCAGCAGGCGACCGGTGAACGACGCGGCCACCGACGTCGTGAGCATGGTCGGGAACCGGTCGGCGCCGAGCAGACCCAGGGTCGCCAGCGGGTAGGTGGCGGCCACCAGCAGCAGCGCCACGCCGATCCATCCCGGCTCGGCCCGACCCAGCGCGTCGGTCACCGCCGACCACGGGCACAGCAGCGGGAGCAGCACGAACGCGGCGAGGCCGGCGGAAACCACCACGCGGATCTCGGTCCACTCGAGCTCGGGCAGACGGTCGCCCAGGTCGTCGAGCGGCACCACCGGCTGGTTCCACGGATCGGACGGCACCCCCGGGGGGCGTTCGCGCAGGAACGTCTCGAAGCGGGGCGACCGGCGGTAGGACAGGCGATCGTCGAGCAGACCGAGGGTGGCTCCCAGGCCGGCGACGACGATGCCGACGGCGAGGGCGACGGCGGCGGTCCAGAGCCGGTCGTCGACCCGCAGCCGGCAGCGCGGGCTGGGCCTCGCAGCGCCTCGGCGTCGGCCGGTTCGTCCTTCGACCCCGGGGCGGGGACGCGGATGTCGGGCTCGTTGCGCACGGCGAACAGGATCGGGCTGCCGCACTGCTGCACGCCCGGGTTGGTGACCGGGAGGAAGGCGAAGAAGCCCGACACGACGAACGCGACGAGGGCGAGGATCAGCAGGATGCGGGCGCCGAGCCACAGGTGCGACCGACGTGCCCGTGGCGGGCCGCCCGGCGACGGCTCAGGGGTGGGGTCCGGAGCCGGCATGGGCGACGAGCTCCCGCCGGAGCCCCGAGACGGCTCCTGAGGCGACTCGGATGAGGAGCCGGGGGGTGAGTCGACACCCGTCGTGGCCATCGGGCGAACGTACCACCGGCGCGCGCGCCGATCGCGGCGCTACGGTGCGCGCCGACCCAGGGGGGAACGACATGTCCGATGCCATCGACCCGAGCGCGCTCGACGCCCTGCTGGCCAGAGCCCGGCGCGAGGTCGACGACGGCCTGCTGCCGTCCTGCCAGGTCGCCGTCGCCCGCCACGGCGAGGTCGTCGCGCTCGAGACCTTCGGCGACGCCGGCGACTCGAGCCGCTACGTGATCTTCTCCTGCACCAAGGCGCTGATCGCCGGCGCGGTCTGGCTGCTGCTGGCCGACGGCTCGCTCGTGCTCGACCAGCCGGTCGGCCGACCTGATCCCCGGGTTCGCCGACAACGGCAAGGGCGCGGTCACCGTCGAGCAGCTGCTCGTCCACCAGAGCGGGTTCCCCACCGCGCCGCTCGACCTGGGCACCACGCCCACCCGGCGAGCAGCGGCTCGAGCGCTTCCGTTCGTGGCGCCTGAACTGGGAGCCGGGCACCCGCTTCGAGTACCACCCGACCTCGGCGCACTGGGTCCTGGCCGAGCTCATCGAGACGACCAGCGGCATGGACTACCGGGCCTTCGTGCACACGCGGGTGCTCGACCCGCTGGGACTCGACCGGCTGCGCCTGGGCGAGCCGGCCGAGCGCCAGGGCGACATCGTCGACCTCGAGGTGGTGGGCGAGCCGCCGACGCCCGACGAGCTCCAGGCGGTGCTCGGCGTCGAGGGCCTCACGCTCGACGACATGGTCGGCGAGGTGACCACCGACGCGCTGATGGGCTTCAACCGCCCCGAGATCCGCGCCTACGGCGTGCCCGGCGGCGGCGGCATCTCGGGCGCGGCCGACCTCGCCCTCTACTACCAGGCGCTGTTGGCCAACCCCGGCGACCTGTGGGACGAGCGTTGGCTGGCCGCCGGCACCCGCGAGGTGCACGGCGACCTGCCCGAGCCGCTGTTCGGTGTGCCGTCGCACCGCACGCTCGGCATCACCATGGCCGGCGAGGGCAGCACCGCGGCGCTGCGCGGCTACGGCCACACGGTGTCGCCGCGGACGTTCGGCCACGCCGGCGCCGGAGGCCAGATCGCCTTCGCCGACCCGGACACCGGCATCTCGTTCTGCTACCTGACCAACGGGCTCGACGCCAACGTGCTCCGCGAGGCCCGACGCACCGCGGGCCTGGCCAGTCGCGCCGGAGTGCTCGCCGCCGGCTCGCTGAGCCGACACCCGGTCGCGGCGGTCGCCGTGCTCCCAGACCAGAACCGTGTTCTAGAGTATCGGGCATGACCATGCCGACCGGGATCCCGGTGATCGAGACCTTCCTGGGCTTCCCCAGCCGCAACCGCAAGGACGTGTACAAGTTCCTCGCTCCGCACCTGCGCGACGACGAGAGCAAGGACTTCAAGTTCCCGGCCCAGTACATGTTCAAGGACGTCCCCGCGGACCTCGAGGACAACGTCGACCCGGTCGCGGTGGTGATCGACAACCTCGACCGCTTCGGCATCGAGCGGGGGATGATCAGCGTCGGACGGCGCCAACGAGGACGGCCGTCGGGCCATGGCCGAGCACCCGGACCGCTTCATCCCGTCGCTGTCGGTCGACCCCAACGGCGGCATGGACACGATCCGCGAGATGGTGGCCGCGCACGAGCAGTTCGGCATCAAGGCCGTGACCACGTTCCCGGCCGGGTCGCAGGTGGCCATCAACGACAAGCGCTACTTCCCGATCTACAGCAAGTGCTGCGAGCTCGACATCCCGATCTTCTCGTGCGCCGGCATCCCGGGGCCCCGGGTGCCGTTCGAGCGCCAGAAGGTCGAGCACATCGACGAGGTCTGCTACCTGTTCCCCGAGCTCACCTTCGTGACCCGCCACGGGTGCGAGCCGTGGACCGACCTGGCCGTGAAGCTGATGCTCAAGTGGCCGAACCTCTACTACTCGACCTCGGCCTTCGCCCCCCGCCACTACCCGAAGACCATCATCGACTACGCCAACACGCGGGGCTCCGACAAGATCCTCTACGCCGGCTACTTCCCGGCCGGGCTCACCTACGACCGCATCTGGGGCGACATGCCCGACGTCGGGTTCAAGGACGAGGTGTGGCCCAAGTTCCTGCGCGAGAACGCCCTGAAGGTGCTAAAGCTCGACGGGTGAGCACCTTCTACGGCGACGAGCAACGTGCCCTGCAGGACCAGTTCGACAGCCGGCAGCTCGCCGACACGCTCGAGGCGGTCATCGTGCAACCCGGCATCGACGACGAGGCCAGGGCCTTCATCGAGTCCCGGGCCTTCTTCTTCCTGAGCACGGTCAACCACGAGGGCCATCCCACCGTGTCGCACAAGGGCGGCGCGCCGGGGTTCGTCAAGGTGCTCGACCCGACGACGCTGGTGTTCCCTAGCTACGACGGCAACGGCATGTTCCTGTCGATGGGCAACATCGCCGGGGACGGTCGCATCGGGCTGCTGTTCATCGACTTCGACACGCCCCACCGCGTGCGGGTGCACGCCACCGCGGTGGTCAGCGCCGACGACCCGATGATGAGCGAGTACCCCGGCGCCGACCTCGTCGTGCGGGCCACCGTCACCGACGCCTTCGTCAACTGCCCCCGCTACATCAGCCCGCAGGCCGGTGGCGAACCGTCGCGCTACGTCCCCGACGCCGAGGGCCACGCCCCGCTGCCCGGGTGGAAGAAGATCGACCTGATGCAGGACGTGCTCCCCGGGCGCGACCGGGGCCGGGCCGCCGACGAGGGCGGCACGATCTCGATCGACGAGTACGCCGAGCGGCTCGCCGACGGCACCGCCTGACTCCGACCCGTTCTTGCGTGGACAATCCGCATCTCCGCTGGATTATCCACGCAAGTTCGTGGGGCGGTCAGGGCTTGTCGGCGCCGACGACCCACATGGCGAAGAACTGCGAGCCGCCGCCGTAGGCGTGACCCAGCGCGGTGCGGGCGCCGTCGATCTGGTGCTCGCCGGCCTGGCCCCGCACCTGCATGGCTGCCTCGGCGAACCGCAGCATGCCCGAGGCGCCGATGGGGTTGGACGACAGCACGCCACCCGAGCAGTTGACCGGCAGCTCACCGGTCATCTGGGTGACGCCGTCCTCGACGAACTTCCAGCCGTCGCCGATCGGGGCGAAGCCGAGGTTCTCGAGCCACATCGGCTCGAACCACGAGAACGGCACGTACATCTCCACCACGTCGATCTCGTGCAGCGGGTCGGTGATGCCGGCCTGCTTGAACACGTCGGCCGCGCAGTCCTGGCCGCCCTGCGGGTTGACCTGGTCGCGCCCGGCGAACATGGTCGGCTCGCTGCGGAAGGCGGTGCCCTTGACCCACGCCGGGGGACGGCCGGCGGCCGCGGCGGCATCGCCGCCGGCCTCGTTGGTCAGCACCATGGCGCAGGCGCCGTCCGACGAGGGGCAGGTCTCGGAGTAGCGGATCGGGTCCCACAGCATCATCGAGTCCTTGACGGAGTCGAAGGTGATGTGCTCCTCGTGGAGGTGGGCGTAGGGGTTCTTCAGCGCGTTGAGCCGGTCCTTCAGCGCCACCAGCATGCCGATGTGGTCGGGCGCGCCCGAGCGGCGACATGTACGACCGGATGTGCGGGGCGAAGTAGCCACCGGCCCCGGCGTGCATCGGCGGCTGGAACGGCATCGACACCGACAGGGCCCACATGGCCTCGGACTCGGACTGCTTCTCGAAGGCGACGGTGAGCACCCGCTCGTGCAGGCCCGAGGCGATGAGGTCGCTGGCCACGATGGCCGTCGAGCCACCGACCGAACCGGCGGTGTGCACCCGGAACATCGGCTTGCCGACCGCGCCGAGGGCGTCGGCCAGGAACAGCTCGGGCATCATCACGCCCTCGAAGAAGTCGGGGGCCTTGCCGATGACGACCGCGTCGATGTCGGACCACGTCATCTGCGCGTCGTCGAGGGCTCGCTGGGCCGCGGTGCGCACGACGCCGGCGATCGATCCCTCGATGATCGCCTGGTGGTGCGTCTGGCCGATGCCGACGATGGCTACTCGTTCCTTACCCATCACGCCCCTTCCAGGACACACACGAGGTTCTGCTGCAGGCACGGTCCGGAGGTCGCGTGGGCCACGGCCCGGTCCCCCTCGCCGTTGGTGATGCGGGTGGCGGCCTCGCCGATGCGGATCAGGCCGGCCGTCATGATCGGGTTGGCGCACAGCGCCCCGCCCGACGGGTTGATCGCCACCTCGTCGCCCAGGCCGAGGGCCGATCGCACGATCAGCTCCTGGTGGGCGAAGGGCGCGTGCAGCTCGGCGATGTCGACCGGGCCGTCGGCCACGCCGGCCTTGGCGCCGGCCTGCTCGGTCGAGACCGAGCGGGTGAGGTCGCGGACACCGAGGGCGGCGGCCTCGATGCGGTGGTCGATGCCGCGGATCCACGCCGGCCTCGAGCTGAGCTCGCGGGCGACGTCGTCGGCGGCCAGCACCATCACCGCGGCGCCGTCGGTGATCGGCGCGCAGTCGTGCTTGTGCAGCGGGGCCACGAAGTCGGGCTCCTTCAGGAGGGCCTCGGGGGTGTGGTCGCCGCTGAGGTGGGCGTGTGGGTTGGCGATGCCGTTGCGGCGGTTGGTCGCCACGACCTCGGCGATCTGCTCGTCGGTGAACACGCCGGCGTCGAGCCCGGCCCGGGCCTGCAGCGCACCGACCGACACCGAGTCGAGCCACAGCGGGCCGAGCGTGTAGGGATCGAGCTGGCGGGTCAGCACCCGGCGGATGTTCCCGGGCGACGACTTGCCGTAGGCGTAGACGAGGGCGATGTCGGCCTTGCCGAGCTGGATCTTCACCCACGCCTCGTAGAGGGCCCAGGCGCCGTCCATGTCGACGTGCGACTCGGAGATCGGCGGCCACGGCCCGAAGGCGTCGAGCGACATGACGAACGAGAACGGCTGGCCGGCCAGGTAGTCGGAGCTGGACGAGCAGACGAAGTCGACCCGGTCCTTCGAGATGCCGGCCCCGGCGAGGGCCTCGCCCATGAGCGGCATCAGCATCTCGACCTCGTTGATGTCGGAGATCGAGCGCGCCGTGCTCTGCGCGAATGAGATGACGGCTACGTCACGCATCAGACGTTGTCCTTGTAGGTCTCGTAGTCGGCGTCGGGCTCGCCGGTGGGCCGGAAGTACTTGATGCTCTCGAGGGTCGGGCCGACCTCGTCGTCGGGCACCCAGACGGCCTCGACCCGCATGCCGGAGTGCACGTCCTCGACGGCGACCTCCTGGATGAGGTGCATGATCGGGATGTCCGAGCCGTCGAGCAGGATCAGCCCGCTCGTGTAGGGGATCTCCATGAGCGTCCCCATGAACGGCACGTTGACCACGCAGAACGACGTGATCGTGCCGGTGTGGGCCAGCTCGACCTCTTCGACGGTGGGGACGCCGTCGGTCGGGCAGGAGCCGCGTGGCGGCACGTAGACCTTGCGGCACACCGGGCAGCGCTGCCCCACGAGGCGCTTCTGGGCCACCTGGTGCAGGAACCGGGAGCTGGCGAGGCCGGCCGAGTACGTGTACTGCAGGCTGGCGGGCGTGCGGATGGCCTTGACCGGCTCGACGCCCTGCAGGCTGGCGGGAAGGGTGACGTCGCTCATGCGCCGGCTCCTTGCTCGGTGACGGGCTCGAAGCACTCGATGTCGAGGATGTGGCCCTCGCGGTAGCGGCCGCCGTCGTCGGCCAGGGTGTCGGGCTCGACGTCAGCCGGGCGCACCGGGCGCCACCGGGCCCGCACCCGCATGCCGGTCGCCATGGCGCCGACGTCGCCGCCGGTGTCGACCGCGTGCACCATCGGGGTGTCGGCGCCGTCGAGGCGGATCAGGGCGAAGGCGAAGGGGCGGTCGAACGGGTGGCCGTCGAGCGGATCCTCGATCCAGCACCAGCTCGTGACCTCCCCGGCGTTGCCGACCTCGACGATCTCGGTGAGGTCCTCGGCGGTGACCGGGTCGTACTCCTGGGGCGGCACGATGACCCGCCCGTCGGCACCGCGGATGCCGACGATGATCCCCTCGCGGAGCCCGGTCATGAACGCGCCGATGACCGGCCCGGTCGTGCGTCGGAACGGGTACTCGATGACAACCGGCGCGCTGAGCACGTCGTCGACGCCCATGGGCGCTCCTCCGTCTAGTCCTTGGTGGTCCTGGTCCCCCGGGCCCCATTCGGCCCGCAGCCGAGGCACTGTAACGCGTTCTACTTTGGTGATCTCAACCTGGGACCCCCCGGCTTCCGGCCCGGGCCGCCGCCGGCCTCCTTGGTCGCACGTTCAGGTGCAGGTAGGATTCCCCGAACCGCACGACCGGCCAGAGCCGGGGAAGCACGGAGCACATGTCGAACGACCCATCAGACGCCTCAACCTCGATCTCGCGACGGCGGCTGATCGCCGGCGCGGGGGTCGCCGCCGGGGCGGTGTGGGTGACTCCCACGGTGCTGTCCCTCGATGCCGCGGCCGCCGCGAGCGGGAGCTTCACCACCGGGCTGTTCAAGTCGGGCAACGGCAGCGCCAACCCGGCCCTCAGCACGCTCTGCCAGAACGGCGCCCAGAGCAGCGCCGGCCGTGGCACGGCCGTCTTCAAGCGGACCGAGGGCCCGGCGACGATCTGCGTCACCGTCACCCTCTCCACTGGCGCCGACGCCTCGAGCCGCGACATCTTCATCCTGCAGTCGAACTCGAGTGGCACCTGCGTCGGCGGCACGGTCACTCCGGTCGGCACCTGGGCGCTGTCCCCGGCTGCCGGGCCGCAGACCTTCTGCGCCCCGATCGTCAGCGGGGCCACCCAGTTCGTCATCGCCCAGCAGCTCACGGGCGGCGGCGGCAACGACGGCTGGTCGTCGAGCCCGCCGGTCTCGCTCCCCTAGGGCCGGATCGCTCGCCCCGGTCGAACACCGAACCATGAACGTGGTCGTCGCGTGCGCCGGTTGACCACCATGCTGAACCGGCTCCGCCCGGGTCGGATGCCCGCACCCGATCCGGGGCCGTGCACCTCCTGCGGCGAGAACACGCCGATGCGGGAGTTCTCGATGAACCCCTGGCCTCCCGACCCGATCGGCGACGGCTCGACCCCACGACCAGCCCTCGGCGTGCCGTTCGTCGTGCTCGACGGTCAGGTCGTGCTCCACGACACGTCCAGGGCGCTGAGCCACGTCCTCAACCCGAGCGCGGCGCTGATCTGGGCCGAGGTCGACGGTCGGCGCACGGTGCGCCAGATCGTCGACGGACTCGAAGGCGAGACCGGGGCCGACAGGCTCGTGCTCGACCGCGATGTGAAGGCCACCCTCGCCCGGCTCGTCCAGGTTGGTGTCGTCCTGCTCGACGGCGACGCCGACGTCGCGACGCCGATGGACGCCCCCGAGGAGGGGCCGGTCGACGTCACCCCGACCGCGATCGATGGGCGGCCCGGGCAGGTCCTGCTCGAGGCCGGTGCCGTCGAACGGGACGGCCGGGTCGTGGTCGTCGCCGGCGCCCGTGGTCGGGACCGGCGTGACCAGACCGCCGCGCTCGTGCAGCGCGGCTTCCGGCACCTCACCGACGACCTCGTGGCCCTCGATCCGCACACCCTCGACGTGTCCGGCGGCGGCCAGTTGGCTCTCGTGGTGTTCCTGACCTCCGGGGACGGCGTCGCCGAGGGCGCGGCATCCGAGTCCCCCACGATCCAGGCGCTGCTCGACCTGCTCAGCGTCACGTCGCGCCCGACCTTCGCCGACCCGACCGCGCTCGAGTCCCTCGCCCACCTGGTCACGACCACCCCCGTCGTGCGGCTTCGACGAGGGGCAACTGAGGACGTGTGCCGGCAGATCGAGACCCTGTGGCACGACCCGGCTCCGCCACCTGGCACGACGGGAACCTCGCCGTCTACCGTCAGCCCCGAGTAGTCTGACGACTCGTCAGATTTCCGGATCCGGGGGAGAACGATGACTGAGCCGACGATCGAGCTGGGCTTCTGGCGGCTGGCGCAGGCCGATCCCGAGCGGATGGCGCTGATCACCCCCGACGGCAGGGAGAACACGGCCGGCGAGCTGCTCGCCGCGGCCAACCAGGTGAGCCACGGCCTGAGGGCCCTCGGCCTCGAGCGGGGCGACACGGTGGCCGCGGTCATGCCCAACGGCATCGAGTTCCTGCAGCTCTACCTCGGCGCCACCCAGATCGGTCTCTACCTCACGCCCATCAACCACCACCTCGTCGGCCCCGAGATCGCCTACATCGTCAACGACAGCGACGCCAAGGTCCTCGTGGGCCACGAGCGCTTCGCCGGCGAGCTGACCAAGGCCGCGGCCGAGATCGACGTCCCCGATTCTGGGCGCTTCGCGGTGGGCGAGATCGACGGCTTCCGCCCCTGGTCCGACCTGCTGGCCGGCCAGCCCGACACCGCGCCCGCCGACCGCATCGCCGGGGCGCCCATGCACTACACCTCGGGGACCACCGGCAAGCCGAAGGGCGTGAAGCGGGCCCTCGTCGACATCGATCCCGACGTCCTCGGCGAGCTCTACAGCGGCTTCCAGGGGATGTTCGGCGTGCCCCCGCTCGAGGGCAACGTGCACATCACCGGCTCGCCGCTCTACCACACCGCGGTGCTGATGTGGACGGCCAACGCCCTCCACATGGGGCACACCGTCGTGGTCATGGACAAGTGGTCGCCCGAGGGGATGCTTCAGCTCATCGACGAGCACAAGGTCACCACCAGCCACATGGTGCCGACGCAGTTCCACCGGCTGCTGGCCCTCCCGGACGACGTTCGGGCCAAGTACGACGTGTCGTCGACCCGCTGCATGGTGCACGCGGCCGCGCCGTGCCCGCCGGACGTCAAGCGCCGCATGATCGACTGGTGGGGCGACTCGATCATGGAGTACTACGCGGCCACCGAGGGCGGCGGCACCATCGTCACCGCGGCCGAGTGGCTCACCAAGCCGGGCACGGTCGGCAAGGCGTGGCCGGGCTCGGAGATCCGCATCCTCGACGACGAGCTGAACGAGGTGCCGACCGGCCAGGAGGGCACCGTCTACATGAGCCTGGCCCTCGCCAACTTCGAGTACAAGGGCGACCCGGAGAAGACGAACGCCAACCGCACCGAGGGGTTCTTCACCGTTGGTGACTGGGGCCTGCTCGACGAGGACGGGTACCTGTTCCTCAAGGACCGCAAGGCCGACATGATCATCTCGGGAGGCGTGAACATCTACCCGGCCGAGATCGAGGGCACGTTGCTGACCTTCCCGAAGATCGCCGACGTCGCGGTGTTCGGCATCCCCAACGACGACTGGGGCGAGGAGATCAAGGCCGTCGTCCAGCCGGCCGAGGGCGTCGAGCCCGACGACGCCCTCCGCGACGAGATCATCGCCTTCTGCATCGAGAACCTGGCCAGCTACAAGCGCCCCAAGTCGATCGACTTCTCACCGGAGCTCCCCCGCGACCCCAGCGGCAAGCTCTACAAGCGCAAGCTCCGCGACCCCTACTGGGAAGGCCGCGACGCCCGCATCTGACCACCCGGCGCACGACTTCGCTCCGTTCGGGGACCACGAAGCACGCTCAGCCACCTGTCAGGTGGCTGGACGTTCAACGTGACCATCCCGCCCTCGGTCCACGACCACGGTGAACGCTCAGCCACCCCACAGGTGGCCAGGCATTCATCGTGGGACGAGCGCTCGGCGGTGGGCGCCGATCTCGAGCAGGAGCTCGACCACGTACCGGTCGGACCCCCTTACCTGGCGGAACGTGAAGCGCACGACCTCGTAGCCGTGACGCTGGGCAAGGTGGTCCCGGGCCCGGTCACGCTCGAAGTCGCGCACCCTGGTGTGCCACCGGCGCCCGTCGATCTCGACGATCACCCGCCATGCGGGGATCAGCGCATCGACGCGGAGCGGTGCCGGCGACCACCACGGCAGCGAGGCCTGCCGGATGTGGTCGGGCAGCAACGGGGACTCGAGCGCGGCGTAGAGCTCGGCCTCGAGCTCGCTCTCCGGCGGGACGTAGCCGTCACCACGGTCAGCCACGAGATCTCGCAGGAGGCCGATCCGGGCCTGGTGCCCGCGCGCGGCGCGGGCGATCTCGGCTTCCAGCCTTCCCACTGAGGTCATGCGTTCGAGGAGCGCCTGATCGATCGTCCGCTCGAGACACCACGGACTGACCACGGACGACAGGTCGACCACCGTTCGAGCCACCGGCGTGACCGCGATCAGCTGGCGTCGAACGGAGGTGAGCTCCTTGGTTCGGTGGACGGTCGCCAGCGGGCTGGCGTTGCGGCAGCCGGCCGGCACGGTGATGTCGATGCCGCCTGCTCGATAGCCATCGAAGCCGCTCAGGACCGCGGCGGCCCGATGGCTGACGGCCGCACCCTCGATGCTCAGCTCCGCGGCCTTCGCCTGCCGCAACCACGTGAACGGATGGCTCGCGAGGGCGTAGACCGACGGGGCGAGGCTAAGCCATGCACCCGTCGCCCGGCGATGTTCGATCATCCGCCGCGTGTACCCGATCTCGACGAGCTGGCGTCGATGGAACACGCCGTGCTGTCGGCGGGCGATGCCATCCAGCCGGCGGTCGAGCTCGTTCGAGGTCATGGCCGACCATCCTGCCGAGGGGGTGTGACAGTCCCGCCACGGCCGGGTCGCGGTCCTTCCCTCCACGAAGCACGCTCAGCCACCTGTCAGGTGGCGGGACGTTCGCCGTGGCGTGCGGGTCAGGCGTCGAGGGCGGTGCGGTGGCGCTCGATGTCGTGGTAGAGGGCGTCGAAGTCGGCGACGGCGGGCAGCTCGACGCGCTCGCCGGAGTTGAGCTCCAGCTCGAGGTTCCAGAAGCCGGGGATGACGTCGGTGGCGAGGATGCGGTACCAGTCGATGTCACGCCGGTAGGGCCAGTTGCGTTGGATGCGCAGGCCCCGCTCGCGCACGACCAGGACGGCGCCGACCAGGGTGCGGATGGCCAGGACGGCCGTGACGGCCCCGATCACGCTGAGGGCCCGCCACCAGAGCGGGAAGCCGTCGGCGAAGATGCCGGGCACGAAGAACAGGAAGATCAACGTGAGGAGCACGACCCGCGAATCAGCGCGAGAGGGGCGACATACGGAGCCGGTACTTCGTGGAGTGCACCCGCCCATTGTCGCAGTCGCGCCCGCCGTTGCCACCGCGTCCCGATGAAGTCTCCGTCACGATCTCAGGAGATCGGGCGACGACCCCACGCAGAGATGCTCAGCGGTCCCAGCACGGCGAAGTCCGGCTCACGGGCCTGCGCCAGCGCGGCGTCGATCACGTCGGCGGGGAGGATCCCGGCCTCGACCAGGCCGCCACGGGCCCGCTCGAGCGCGAGGACGTACCACTCGGCGCTGGGCGTGCCGCCGTGCATGGTGACGACCTTGCCCTTCGACTCGACGTCGACCAGACCCGCCGCCCGGAGCGCCCCCAGCATCCGACGGCCCCAGTGGCCGTCGTAGCCCGTGCGCTGGGCCGACCCCGACCGCACGGCCCGGTGCAGGGTGCCGAAGGGCTCCGGCAGCTCCTGGGAGTCGAACACCAGCCAGTCGACGTCCTCGATCACCACCCATCCTCCGGGCTTGGTGGCGGCCACCATGTTGGCCAGGGCCTGCTCCCGCTGCGAGACGTGCTGCAGCACCGCCCGGGCGTGGGCCAGGTCGAAGTGCTCGGCCGGCAGCTTGTCGACGGCGATGTCGTGCCGGCGCACGATGACGTTGTCGGGCTGGTCACCCATGAACTGCACGTCGATGTCGGTGGCCATGACCCGCCCGTCCGGACCGACCTGCTCGGCCAGCCACCGGGCCATCGACCCGCCTCCCGCACCCACTTCGAGCACGTGCCAGCCCGCGGCGAGCCCCAACCTGGTGAGCAGGCGGGCCGACCCGGCGTCGAAGTTGCCGGCGAGGTGGCCGTGGCGCTCGGTCTCGGTGGCGATGTCGTCCGGGTCGTCCGGCGCCGCCGCGCCGTACCCCGGGACCAGTCCCCCGGTGGCCCCGTCGCTCACGATCGGGCCAGCTCCCGCCACGGCGTGTCCTTGTCGGTGCGCGGCTCGGCCGGCAGCCCGAGGGCACGTTCGCCGATCATGTTCTTGTGCACCTCGTTGGTGCCGCCGCCGATGCGTGACGAGAACTGGCCCATGACCTGCATCTGCCAGAAGCCGCCCTGCGGCGCATCGGTGTCGGCCAGCATGCCGGCGGCGCCCTCGAGCCCGACGGCCAGCTCGACCCGCTTCGACAGCGACGCGGTGAACGCGTTCTTGAGCACGGACGGGTCCGGCGGGGTGCCACGCTTGTGCATGATCGCCGTCTGCATCCGCCACTGCAGGAAGGTGAGGATGCGCTCGCGGGTGTAGACCTCGGCGAGCTGCTGGCGCACGACGGGGTCGTCGGTGCGACCGCAGGCCCGGGCCAGCTCGAGCACCGCGTCGAACGTGCTGGTCTGACCGGCGCCGCTGATCATGCCCGACTCGCTCGACAGCACCGTGCGGGCGACCGCCCACCCACCGTGCACCTCGCCGACCACGTTGGCGGCCGGGATGCGCACGTCGGTGAGGAACACCTCGTTGAAGTGCGAGAGGCCGGTGGCCTGCACGAGCGGGCGGATGTCGATGCCCGGCGTGCGCATGTCGACGACGAAGAACGTGATGCCCCGGTGCTTGGGCACGTCGGGGTCGGTGCGGGCGATGAGGATGCCGAAGTCGGCGTGGTGCGCCTCGGAGGTCCAGACCTTCTGCCCGTTGACGACCCACTCGTCGCCGTCGAGCTCGGCCCGGGTGGCGAGGGTGGCGAGATCGCTGCCCGCCCCCGGCTCGCTGAACAGCTGGCACCAGAGCTCGTCGCCCCGCAGGAGCGGGCCGAGGTAGCGATCCTGCTGCTCCCGGTTGCCGTGGCGCATGAGCGCCGGGCCCACCAGCTGCTGCGAGGCTCCGACGAAGCCGGTGGTCACGTCGAAGCGCTTGGCCTCCTGCCCGAAGATGATGCTCTCGCTGGCCGTCGCCCCCCGCCCACCGAAGGCCTTGGGCCACGCGATGCCGGCCCACCCGTTGTCGTAGAGGGTGGCCTGCCACTCCTTGCAGCGGCGCAGGTGCTCGCGCTGGGCGTCCTCGCCCATGGCGCTGGCGCCGCGTGACCAGTCGGCATCGGTTCCCGACTTGAGCGAGGCGTTGGCCTCGAGGAACGCCCGAACCTCGGTCCGGAAGGCGGCTTCGCTGGCGGTGTCGTCGAAATCCACGGGCGGTCTCCCCCGGCTGATGGGACGGCCATACTAGAACACGTTCTCGTTCAACCGGCCAGCCGTCGAGCGGGCCACCGGGGCCGAGGACGGGGCGGTGGTGATCGGTGCTCGCCCGCCCGCCGGGCCATACTTCCCCGTCGTGACCGCCGAGCCCTTCGCCCGTCCGCCGTCCGGACGGCGCCGACCCCTCGGCGCGCTCATCGGCGCCATCGGCGTGGTCCTCGTCCTCGTCGGCGCGGGCGCCTGCAGCGGCAAGGAGTCGCCGGCCACCACCGCGAGCACGCTCGGCGACGACGCGAACAGCCAGGTGACGGCGCCTCCGGTGGCCTTCTTCACCGAGACGCAGGCCGACCCGACCGGGCCGATCACGGTGAGCGTGGGCCAGCAGTTCGCCATCGTGCTGCCGGCCGAGCCGGCCACCGGCTACAGCTGGCAACCGGTGGCGCCGGCCGACTCGACGGTGCTGCTGACCGTCGGCACCGAGTTCCGAGGTCTGGGTGAGGCCTACCCAGACTCCCCGGAGACCCAGATCCTCCGTTACGTCGGCCGGGCCGTGGGCACGACCAAGATCGCCCTGCACTACTCGCGCCCGGCGGCCGCCGCACCGGACGACAAGACGGTGACCTTCACCGTGAACGTGATCGACCCGAACGCCCCGACCACCACCCTGCCGCCCCCCGACACCGGCAGCACCGACACGACGTCCACCACGGTCTCCCGGTCGACGACCACCACCAGGGCGAGGTCGACGACGACCCGGCCCCGCACGACCACCACCACGAGGGCGACGACCACCACCCCCACGACCTGAACAGGCAGGCCCGGAGCCGACCCGTGGCGACGCGGCCGGCGATGCCGATCGGGCCCCGGAGGGATCTAGGCGGCCGGCTCGTGCCGATCGATCTCGCTGCCCAGCTCGAAGCCGGGAGCCACGCCCTCCTCGAACTCGAGCGGTCGCATGGCCAGGTCGATCGCGGTCCAGAGGGTGCGGGAGAAGGGGAAGAAGAGGAACGGGACCACCACCGCGGCCGCCACCGCCGCTCCGCCGACGGCCCACATGGGCGGCGAAGGCCACGTGATGGCCACCCCGATGATCAGGGCGAGGGCCACGGCCGCCTGGGCCACGCAGATGTTCAGGAACCACGACCCGAGCCACTGCCCGTCGATGCGGCGGAACACCAGGCCGCACCGTGGGCAGGCGTCGACCATCGAGACCCATCTCCGGAAGAGGTGGCCCTGGTTGCAGACGGGACAGTGTTTGCGCGCTCCCCGTCGGATCAGCACCGAGGTCGACAGCGCCACGAGGTCAGTGTGACACCCTGCTCCCGACCCGGCTACATCGAGCTGGTTCCGAGCTCCGGTCGGGTTCGGCCGGCCTCCACCGAGGTAGGGGCGGGGCTAGAGCGAGGCCTCGAGGAGGTCGGCCATGACGTCGGCCCAGTCGTCCCGGGTGCCGAACGCGGGCTCGAGGGCGTAGGCCCGCTTGAGGAAGAGGTGGGCGTCGACCTCCCAGGTGTAGCCCATGCCGCCGTGCACCTGGATGCAGGTCTTGCCGTTGGCCAGCGCCGCCTCGGCCGAGGTGAGCTTGGCCGCGGCCACGGCCCGCTCCCGTGAGCCGACCGCGGGGTCGTCGAGGGTGACCCCGGCCGCGTAGACGGCCCCCCGGGCGACCTCGGCCCGGGCGAACATGTCGGCCATCAGGTGCTTGAGGCTCTGGAACGCACCGATCGGGCGACCGAACTGGTGGCGGTCCTTGGCGTAGTCGACGGCCAGGTCGGTCGACGCCTCGGCCAGCCCGAGCAGCAGGCCGGCGGTGAGGGCCGCGCCGTGCACGCGCAGCTCGTGGGCGACCTCGGCGCCGGCGATCTGCTCGCCCTGGGGAAGCGGACCCGACGACCGGCGCGACCGGGGTGAGCGGGTCGAGCGGGGACAGGTCGGTCAGCTCGAGCGCCGACCGGTCGACCGACCACAGCCCGGCCTCGTCCGCCACGACCAGCACGTCGACCGCCTGCGGGTACTCGACGACCGCGCTGGGGTCGTCCCGGTCGATGCCGGTGACGACCGCTTCGCCGGTTGCCGCGCCGGGGACGATCCCGGCCATGAGGTGGGTCCACGCCAACGGGCCGGGCACGAGCGACCGGCCCAGCTGCTCGAACGCCAGCACCGCGTCGGCCCATCCCAACTCGGCGCCACCCTCGGCGCCGGGCAGGCGCAGCGAGAACAGCCCGAGGTCGCCCAACTCCCGCCAGAGGTCACGGTTCACGCCACCCTCGTCGGCCAGCGACCGCACGGTGGCGATCGGGAAGCGACCTTCGAGGAACGAGCGCACCCCGTCGGTCAGGGCGACCTGCTCGTCGCTCAGCTCGAAGTCCATCTCTACTCCCGCCGATCGGTGGGTCGGGTCCCGCCCGGCACCAGCGCCGGTGGAACGGCCACCTGCTCATCGCAGAGCTCGAAGTCCATCTCTACTCCCTCGGAAGGCCGAGGATGCGCTCGGCGATGATGTTGCGCTGGATCTGGCTCGTGCCGGCCGCGATCGAGAACGACGTGCTGCGGATGCGGTCGTGGACGAAGATGCCCGACGGCCAGTCGCCGACGTCGGTCGAGCGAGAGGCTCCCCCGCTCGAGCACCCGCATGGCCAGGTCGGTGACCCGCTGGTAGAGCTCGGAGTAGACGACCTTCATGACCGAGCCGGCCGGCCCGGGCACGCCGGTCCGGGCCGCCTGCGAGAGGTTGCGCTTGGTCATGGCCCACAGCGCGTCCATCTCGGCCTGCAGGTGGCCGACCTCGCGGCGCAGGGCGATGTCGTCCCACGCGGTGGCGCCCCGCCGGGTGACCAGGCGGGCCAGCTTCACCAGGTCGGAGATCATCTTGTCGGTCTCGACCAGGTCGGACACGAAGCCGGTGCCCCGCTCGAACGCGAACGTCACCATGGCCACCCGCCAACCGTCGTTCTCGAGCCCGACCCGGTTCGCGACCGGGCACCCGGGCCTCGTCGAAGAACACCTCGCTGAACTCGGTGCTGCCGACGATGGTGTGGATCGGCCGGATCTCGATGCCGGGTGTGTCCATCGGGAACATCACCCACGTGATGCCCTTGTGCTTGGGCGCCTCGGGATCGGTGCGGATCAGCATCTCGCACCAGTCGGCGACCTGGGCGAAGCTCGTCCACGTCTTCTGGCCGCTGATCACGTACTCGTCGCCGTCGCGCACGCCACGGCAGCTCAGCGAGCCGAGGTCGCTGCCGGCGTTGGGCTCGCTGAAGCCCTGGCACCAGACCTCGTCGCCGCGCAGGATGCGAGGTAGGTGCTCGGCCTTCTGCTCGGGGGTGGCCTCGGTCATGATCGTCGGCCCGGCGTGCAGCGTGCCCACGAAGTTCACCCCGACGTAGGGGGCCCCGGCGCGGGTGGTCTCCTCGAGGTAGATGAGCTGCTCGACGAGCGTGGCTCCCCGGCCGCCGTACTCGGTCGGCCAGCTGATGCCCGCGTACCCGGCCTCGAACAGGCGGCGTTGCCATCCGGTGTCGTACTCGCGGCGGCCGGCCCAGTCGTCGACGTCGGGCTCGGGCGGCAGCGTCGGCAGGACGTCGGCGAGCCACTCGCGCAGCTCCTTGCGGAACGCCTCGTCCGACTCCGAATAGCGAAGATCCACGTGCTTCCCCTCATGGGCTCCTGCGGCCGACACCGCAGTTTCTGACGGCATGTTAGATGTGGCCCCCTGGATGGGAGGAATCGAGGAGATCCGGTCGACGACCCGATGCCGTCTCGAGGATGTGAGGAAGCCCGGGTCGGCTCCGTAGGATTCGCCGATGGGCCTGAACCTGGCGAGGACGCAGTCGCTGCTGCGGGCGCTCGCCGAGGACGACCCCGATTCCGAGGCTCGCCAGCAGCTCATCCCCATCTCGGCCGAGCAGGGCCGCATCCGCCTGCGGGCCATCGCCCTCATCACCGCCGACCTGCTGCACGAGCGGTCGCTCCTCCTGCCTGACGACCCGCCACGGTGGTTGCTCGAGCTGTCGCCGTCCGCTCGCACGGGTCGGTCGATCCTGTTCGACGGCCGGCTCACCGAGCTGGCCACCCGCGTGGTCGACGATCTCCTCTCCCAGGGCTGCACCCCCGACGAGCTCGTGGCCTGGCTCGAGGACCAGACCTCGGGCGACCGGTAGCGTCTCGGCGTGATCGACCCGGCCGACGAGGTGCTCGACCCTGACGTCGCGGCCGACGGGGAGAAGGTCGCCGGCATCTTCCGCTTCCTCGCCGAGGTCGAGTTCCCCGGCTACAGCCCGCTCTACGAGCACCTGGCCACGCGCATCGCCGACGAGCTCTGGATCCCGGCGCTCGTCTCCCGCCACAACCGTTCGTCGTTCGCGGCGATGCTGTTCCTCGACTGCGTGCGCGAGCTCACCCTGGCCGAGCCCGACCTGCCGCTGGCCCGCCGCTACGACGAGATCGTCGACGGCGCCGACCCGATCGACCCGGACCCGTGGCCGCTCTTCCGCCAGCTCGTGGCCGACCGTCGCGACGAGCTGGCCGACCCTGCTCGAGACGCGGACCATCCAGACCAACGAGGTCGGCCGCTCGGCCGCGCTGCTGCCCGCCTTCAGCGTGGTCGCCGTCGCGCTTCGAGCGACCGCTGGCCCTGATCGAGATCGGGTGCAGCGCCGGGCTCAACCTCTTCTTCGACCGCTTCCACATCGACTACGGCGAGGCCGGATCGGTCGGCCCGGACGACTCGCCCGTGCGGCTCACCTGCGACGTCCGTGGCGAGCTCCGACCCCCGATCCCGGATGCGGCCCCCCGGGTCGTCTCCCGCCTCGGCCTCGACCTCAGCCCGATCGACGTGACCGACCCGGAGGCCACGCGGTGGCTCGAGGCCTGCGTCTGGCCCGACGTGCCCCACCGGCTCGAGCGGCTGCGGGCCGCCGTCGGGCTGGCCCGCCTCGAGCCGCCCGAGCTGCGCGCCGGCAACGCGGTCGACCTGGTGGCCGACGCCATCCGGGCCGTTCCCGACGACGCGGTGGCGTGCCTCGACTCGACCTGGGTGCTCGCCTACTTCAGCGACGACGAGCGCCACGACCTGCACCGCCAGCTCGACGAGCTCGGGGCTGATCGGTGCATCGCCTACGTGACGGCCGAGTACGCCGAGAACGGCGCACCCTGGGTGCCGGCGCCGGCGCGACCGAGCGCCGTGGTCGAGCACAAGATGCCGACCCTGCTGGGCATCGGCCTGTGGGATCACGGCCGCTGCGACCACCGGGCCCTGGCCTGGATGCCGCCCCACGGCCAGTGGATCGACTGGCTCGACCCCACCACGGCGGGTCGATGACATAGGTCGGTCGGCCCAGTTCGCTCCAGGAACGGCCATCCGCGACCGATGCTGGATCAGCTCGTACTGTTCCGGTTGCTTCGGGGTAGAAGGGCGAGAGCACCTGTGGGGGGTGATCGGTATCTCGACCGGAATCTCTCTACAGTTGTAGGTCTGCTCACCCCCGGTGAGCAGAGCATCACAACCGAATCCGGCAGATACCCGCTCAACGAGGAGATGGTTCCCATGCCGAACAGCCCTGACGATCCCCCGTCTACGCCCTCCGGGCCCACCGAGGCCCCGGCCGGCCACCTGGTCTGCGCCTACTCGCCCCGCTGGCTGAGCGGGCCGACCCCCTCCTTCGAGGGGCTCGTGGCCACCTGGTCGCCCAACGACGAGCGCGAGTCCGACTCCCGCTGACGCGAGTCGGTCCCTCCCGGGGCCCTGCGTCGTAGGCTCACCGTTCGTGAGTCCCTACACCCTCCGCCGCCGAGCGGCGCGCGTCGTGCTGCTCAACCGCGATCGCCACGTGCTGCTGCTGTCGGCCTCCGATCCGGCTGACCGTCGGAAGCCGCCGTGGTGGGAGATCCCCGGCGGCGGCATCGACGGCTCCGAGTCGAGCCACGACGCGGCCCGACGCGAGCTGTTCGAGGAGACCGGCATCACCGAGGTCGAGATCGGCCCCTGCGTGTGGACGCAGCACTCCGTGTTCGACTTCGCCGGCCTGCACTTCGACCAGCACGAGGAGGTGCACGTGGCCTGGTGCGAGGAGGCCCACGACGTGCGGCCGGCCGGGCTCGAGATGCTCGAAGCCGCCGCCTTCTCGGGCCACCGCTGGTGGGACCTCGAGACCCTGCTGGCCAGCACCGAACCGGTGCTCCCCCACCGCCTCCGGGAGTTCCTCCCGGCCCTCGTCGCCGATCAGCTCCCCCGTGAACCGATCGACATCACCCACAACCCGACCCTCTAGCCGTACCCGGTGCGCTGTGGCGCCCGCCGGTGGTGGTCGTCGTCGGTGGGAACCTCTGAAGGACGGGCCACCCCGCCAGCGCCGGCCTGAGCCTTCAGAACCCGCCCGATTGCGTTCTGAAGGACGGGCCTGGTCGCCAGCGCCAGCCCGGGCCTTCAGAAACCGCACTCCCACCACGCCGGCGAGCGTGCGAGCCGAGAGCTAATCGAATTGGTCGAGCAGGAGATGGGTGGCGGAGGCGAGCTCGTCGCTGGTCTCGCCGATGCCGGCCCACCCGTTGACCCACGCCAGCAGCGACGTGAACCAGATGAACTCGAGGGCGCGGATGACCCGGCGCTGCACCTCGGGGTCGAAGTCGTCCGGGAAGGCCTGGGCCTGGATCCGACCCATGATCAGCCCGAGCTCGCTCTGGCAGGCGGCGACCGCCGGGTCGGGCGAGGACATGGCCGTGACGAGCGCCGCGGTGAGGGTGGGCTCGCGCTCCATGGCGCGGGTGGCCCGCCTGAGGATGTCGACCATGCGCTCCGCGGTGGTGCCGTGGCGGGGCGGCCGCTGCCCCACGCGACGCTCGAGATCGGTGACCCACTCGACCTGGGCCGCGGCCAGCAGGTGGTCCTTCGACGTGAAGTAGCGGTAGATGGTGCCGAGGGCCACCTGCCCGTGCGCGGCCACGTCGCGCATCTGCACCGCGTCGTAACCGCCCGTGGCCGCCAGCTCGATGGCGGCTCGGATCACCCGCTCGCGGCGGGCGGCCTGGCTGCGCGTGAGCTGGTCGCCGCGGCCGTTCGCCGCACCGCCGTCGGCACCGTCACCGGTCACGTCGGTGTCGGGTTCTGAGGTCTCGCCCATGACGTCAGGACACTACTTGCGGCCGGCGGGCGCCGGGCCGGACCCGACGGGCTCGAGCCGGCGGTCGGACCCCGGATCGGGCCCGGTGCCGGGCGTGGGATCGCGGGGCAGGCCCAGGACGCGCTCGCTGATGATGCCGCGCTGCACCTCGTTGGTGCCGCCGGCGATCCCGATGGACGGGGCGTGCAGGAACCGCCAGGTGCGCAGCCGCGCCCCCTGGGCCTCGGCCTCGCCTCGGAACCCGGGGCCCGAACCGGGCCCCTCGAGCACGCCGCCGTCGAGCATGCCGGCCGCCCCCTCGAGGGCCTTGGCCAGCGAGCCGGATCGGGAGAGGTGGTCGGCCATGAGCAGCTTCATCACCGACGTCTCGGGTCCCGGCGGGCGACCCTGGGCCAACGCCGTCCGGGACCGGTAGCCCAGGTAGGTGAGCAACTCGGCCCGGATGTGGGTGTCGGCGAGCTGCTGTCGCACGTTGGGATCGTCGATGAGCCCTCGCTCGCGGGCCACGTGCGACCAGGTCGTCGAAGTCGACCATGAGCGAGTTGCCGCCGATCATGGCCCGCTCGTTGGCCAGCGTGTGGATGGCCGCCGGCCACCCCTTGCCGATGCCGGCCTCACCGCCCAGCACGCTCGACACCGGGATGGCGACGTCGGTGAGGAAGACCTCGCTGAAGTGGGCGTCTCCCGTCATCTGCCGCAGCGGCCGGACGTCGATGCCCGGCGTCGTCATGTCCAGCAGGAAGTAGGTGATGCCGCGGTGCTTGGGCGCGTCGGGGTCGGTGCGAGCCAGCAGGATCCCGAAGTCGGCGGTGTCGGCGTTGGACGTCCAGACCTTCTGGCCGTCGACCACGAACTGGTCGCCGTCGCGGCGGGCCCGGGTCTGCAGCCCGGCCAGGTCGCTGCCGGCCCCCGGCTCGCTGAAGAGCTGGCACCACGTCTCGTCGCCGCGCAGCATGGCCGGCAGGAACCGGTGGCGCTGCTCGTCGGTGCCCAGGTCGAGGATCGCCGGGCCGACCATGGTGTGGGCCACCATGTACGCACCGGCCGTCACTCCGTAGGCGGCGACCTCCTGGGCGAAGATCACCTCCTGCATGACGTTGCCACCCCGGCCGTACCACTCGCGGGGGTAGCTGATGCCGGCCCAGCCGCCGTCCCACAGCGTTCGTTGCCAGGCGGCGCTGCGCTTCATCAGCTCGTCGTCGTCCATCCCCTCGAAGAACCCGTCGGCGAAGTCGTCGGGCGCACCCCTCGGGATGGCGTTGACCTCGAGCCAGGCACGGGCCTCGGCCCGGAACGCGGCCTCTTCGGGCGAATCGTCGATGTCCACCGCGGCACGATAACGCGTTCTAGTTTCGGCGACCCGGCCCGGGTCGAGGACTTGGAGATCGGCCGTCGGGCCGACACGATGGGTTCGTGCCGCCCCCGACCACCAATCGCCCCAGCAACGCCCGGCTGTGGGCCCGCGGCCTCACCCGACGCTGCGCCGTCTGCGGCCAGGGCCACCTGTTCGTGCACTGGTTCACCATGGTCGACCGCTGCCCGCGGTGCGATCTCGTGTTCGAGCGGATCGAAGGCCACTGGACCGGCGACCTGGGCATCAACACCGTGGTCAGCTTCGGGGCGCTGCTGCTCACCCTGCTGGGGGGCTTCTTCCTCACCTACCCGGAGGTCAACGGCACGGCGCTGCTCGTCTCGTGCGTGCTGGTGGCGGTGATCGTGCCCATCGCGTTCTGGCCGTTCTCCAAGACCGTGTGGCTCGCGATCGATCTACAGTTCCGGCCACCCGAGCCCGGCGAGGTCCGGGAGCAGTACGCATGGTAGGCACCATGGCCCAACCGAAATTTCTCCTACCGATCCCTGCGGCGCTGCCGATAGATACGCCAGACAGGTGCCGTTGCACACACCCCGGCTGCGCGCCGACCCACCCAGTCCACTCCGAGGACGCAGGCGGAGGTCATCAACTGTGAGTAGAGAGTCCAAGGTCCTGATCGGAGTCGGTGCGCTCGTCGTCATCGGCCTGGTCCTCGCCCTGATCGGGCAGCCGACCATCGGTGTCATCGCGGTGCTGATCGGCCTGGTCGCCGGCGTCGCCGGCCTGCGGCTGACCAAACCCGACGTCAGCGATCCCTTCGCCGAGGCCCGCACCGAGGCGGACCGGAGCAACACGGGCACCTTGACCCCGAACGACGGGCTGGCTCCGTGGAGCCCCGACGGCGGGCTCAACGCGTGGACGCCGCCGACCGACCTGGCCACCCCGCCCGCGGCGCCGACCTACGACACCCCGACGTACGAGACGCCGAGGCACGACACCCCGACGTAGCCGAGGCGACACCCCGACGTACGAGGCACCGACGTACGAGGCTCCGGCCCAGGCCTTCGACACGCCGACCTACCAGCCCCTCGTCGAGCCCGAGGCCGAGCCGGCCGGTCTCGGATCGTGGGATGACGGGTGGGACTCCACCGTCAGCTGGGCCCCGGAGGCCGAGCCCGCGCTCGACAGCCCGGTCGCCCGCCAGGAGCCCGACTACCAGGCCGACTACCGGCAGGCCGAGGTCCGGCCGGGCGAGTCCAACCCGCTCGACGACCTGGTCGGCCTCGACTCGCTCGACCCGATCGCCGAGGTCGAGCGCATCGAGGGCCGCAGCACCTCGCTGTTCGGTGGCGATCCGAACTTCCAGGCCCCGATCATCAACGAGCAGGTCAGCACGGCCGACGACATCATGGCGGCCAGCCAGGCCACCGAGCTGCACCTGGGCGGCGGCGAAGAGCAGACCGAGCTCCAGAAGCTGCTGGCCAAGGTCCAGATCCGTCTCAGCGCGTACGAGTAGGCGACGGTCCGGCCTCGGTCGGTAGGGGGTCCGCGGCATGAGCGACCAATCCACACCCGACAGCCCGGCAGCAGCCGGCGAGCGGGGAGGTCGCCTCGGGCGGTTCCGCTCGAAGGGTGCGCCGACGGCGGCCCGACCCTCGGGTGGCGGCAGCGACGGGGGGACCGACCGCCTGACCGGGCTGCCCACCCGCGACGTGCTGCACGAGTGGCTGAACGCGGCGATCATGGCCAGCCGGCCGACGAGCAGCCACTGCGTCCTGGCCTTCGTCGACCTGGACTCGCTCCGCGACGTCAACGACAGCTTCGGGCCCGACGCCGGCGACGCGGTGCTGACCCAGGTGGCGGCCCGGCTGCAGGAGCTCGGGGCCCGGGCGCTGCGCTACGGCGGTGCCGAGTTCGCCCTGGTCTACGAGGGCATCGGCAGCATGACCGCACCGGACGACCTGGCCCACGCCATCGTCGATCGGGTCACCGCTCCCTACGCCATCGCCGACGGCCCCAGCCAGATCACCGTGGCGTGCCACCTCGGGCTGGCCATCGGCGGTGACGCCGCCGGGGACATCTCCGATCTCGTGCGGGACGCGCACCAGGCGCTGGTGCACGCCCGAGACCTCGGGCCGTCCAGCTACGTCGTGCACGACGAGTCCCGTCGCGGGCGCTACAGCACGCGGATCGACGAGTCCCGGCTGCAGTCCGCGCTCGAGAACCACGAGTTCCTGCTGCACTACCAGCCCATCGTCCGGGTCGACTCCGACGAGCTGATCGGCGTGGAGGCGCTGCTGCGCTGGCAGGAGCCGGGTGCCACCAACACGGGGATGCTGTTCCCCCACGACTTCCTGCCGCTGCTCGAGAAGTCCGGTCTCATCGTGCCGGTCGGGCGCTGGGTCATCGAGGAGACGTGCCGTCAGGCCGTGGCCTGGTCGGAGGCGAACCCGACGCGGCCGCCCCTGTTCGTCACCTGCAACATCGGTGCCCGTCAGCTCGCCATGCCCGACTTCGCCGACACGGTGCTCGAGGCCATCGCCATGACCGGCATGACGGCCCGCCAGCTGTGCCTCGACATCACCGAGCACACCCTGCGCTACAACGGGGACGGCACCTGGTCGGCGCTGCGCCGGCTGAAGGAGGCCGGCGTGAAGCTCGGGCTCGACGACTTCGGCACGGGCGCGGCCTCGCTCACCGCGCTCCGCGAGCTCAACCTCGACATCCTGCGCATCGACCGGATCTTCGTCAACGACATCACCGACAGCGCCGAGAACCGGGCCATCGTCCGCCACGTGTCCAACCTGGCCCACGAGCTGCACATGGTCACCGTGGCCGAAGGCATCGAGAGCGAGGACCAGGCCGCACTGCTCCCGGACCTCGGCGTCGACCTCGCGCAGGGCTTCCTGCACGGGCGGCCCGAACCGGCCGATCGCATCGCGGCCCGGCTCGATCCGCCCGACCCCGACGCGCCGTTCTCGGGGCCGGCCGACGACACCTCGGTGTTCCCGCCGCCGGTCTTCCCCCGCGTCGAGCCGCCGGCTGCGCCGCCCACGGCCCCCTGGCCCCCGACCGACTCGGCGCCCGCCGGCGAGCCCGCGGGCGCCGATGCGCTGGAGCCGGAACCGTCACACGGGGCGGTGGTGGCGTCGGGCCAGTGGCCTGACGCCGGGCGGGCCCCGGCCGGCCCTCCGGTCGACCTCCCACCCCCCGAGGGCTGAGTGCCCCCCATCGCCCTGATCGGGATCGGGGCGCTGATGACGGCGGTGGCGGCCCTGCTGGCCGTCGAGGCCAATCGACGCAGTCGCCGGAATCGGGCCATGCCGCCGCGGCCAAGCGCTTCGGCATGGCCTTCTCGGACGTCGACCGGTTCAACAGCACGGCCGTGGCCTTCCCGCTGTTCCGCGTCGGGGACGGTCGCGTCGTCGAGAACCTCATGTGGCACGAGGACGGCTCGCCCTCACCCACCCGTGTGTTCGACTACAGCTACTACTCGTCGCATCGGCGGACGACCGGCATGGGCTTCGGTCTCGGGTTCGGCCTGGTCAACGACGTCGAGGACGGGGCCGATCCCGTCGCCGCCATCGGCGAGACGAGGACCTGGCACACGTTCAGCTGCGCCCTGGCCCAGCACAACGGCGCGTGGCCGGCCATCCGCATCGCGAAGGAGGGCATGGCCGACAAGGCCTTCCAGATGATCGGGGCGCCCGACATCGACTTCGAGTCGGAGGAGTTCAACCGGATGTTCGTCGTGCAGTGCGCCGACCGGAAGTTCGCCTCGGCCCTGATCGACCCCCTGATGATGGCCTTCCTGCTGAGCACCAAGGGCGAGATCACCTTCGAGACCAAGGGCCGGTTCCTGCTGCTCTCCACCCACCGGGTCGACCCCATGGAGATGCCGGCACTGCTGAACCTGGCCGACGAGTTCGTGCGGCGCGTGCCACCCGTGGTCCGTGAGCTCTACGAGACCTTCCCCGACGGCGCCGGCACCGACGTGTTCCCCATCGCCGGTGCCGACGTCGATCGGCCCGGGATCGGGAGGGTGGATGGGCTCGGGCGACCAGAGCCGCTCGCTGCTCGACCCGGACGAGGCCTGGGACCCGACGCCCGGCGTCGACCACGACCTCGACGGCCACGAGGTCGCGCCGGTCGCCGAGGACCCCTGGCACGATCGGCCGGTTCCCCCGACACCCACTGACCCGCGCGGCTCGCTCGGGCAGCAATGATGTCGGTCGTGACGATCGACGTGGCCATCATCGGCGCGGGGCCGGCCGGGTGCGCCGCGGCCATCACCCTGGCCCGCCGCGGGCTCGACGTCACCGTGTTCGACAAGGCCGCCTTCCCCCGGGACAAGTTCTGCGGCGACGGCCTGACCGTGGGTGCGCTCCGCCGGCTCGAGGACCTCGGGCTCGACCCGGCCGACGTCCCGTCGTGGCACCCGGTCACCGACGTCTGGGTCCGCTCGCCGGGCGGCCGCGACGTGCGCTTCCCCCTGCCGCACGGGCCCGGGCTGTTCGCGGTGGTGGCCCGTCGCCGCGAGCTCGACGCCGCCCTCGTCGCGCTGGCCCGGCGCTCGGGGGTGACGGTGTGCGAGGGTCACCGGCTCGTCGGCGCCGAGCAGCGGGGCGACCGGGTGGCGCTCGAGATCGAGCGGTCGGACGGGGACCGCTCGGCGGTCGAGGCCCGCTTCGTCATCGGCGCCGACGGCATGTGGTCGCCGCTGCGGCGCCGGCTCGGGCTCGACACGCCCGGCTACCGGGGCGAGTGGCACACGTTCCGCCAGTACGTGCGCAACGTGTCCCCGGCCGCGGCGCGCGACCTCTGGGTGCTGTTCGAGCGGGATCTCCTGCCGGGCTACTTCTGGTCCTTCCCGGTGGGCGACGGCGACGCCAACATCGGGTTCGGCATCGTCCGCGGCGGCGAGGTGACCCCCCACGACATGAAGGCGCGCTGGCCCGATCTGCTGGCCCGTCCCGCCATCCGGGACCTGCTCGGTCCCGACGCCGAGCCGGAGGCCCCGCACCGGGCCTGGCCCATCCCCACCCGCATCGACGACGTCGTGTTGGCCGACGGCCGGGTGCTGTTCGTCGGCGATGCGGCCGCAGCGGCCGACCCCATGACCGGCGAGGGCATCGGCCAGGCCCTCGCCACCGGCACGTGGGCCGCCGAGGCGATCGCCGCGGCCGAGGTGACCGATCCGCTGGGCGTGGCCCGGCGCTACGAGACCACGGTGCGGCGGGAGATGGTCGCCGACCACCGCTTCGCCCGCCTGCTCGGACGGGCGCTCGGCTCCGACCTCGGCGCCTCGACCGCCATCGCCCTCGGCGGCCTCACGCCCTGGACCCGCCGCAACTTCGCCCGCTGGCTCTTCGAGGACTACCCGCGCGCCACCGTCCTCACCCCTCGCCGCTGGTCCCGTCACGTGCTCGTCGGCCGCGGCGCCTACGTCCAACCCCCCACACCCCGTTCTGGTGATGATCCGAGGGTCCAGGAGCCCTCGGGCCATCACCGGTTCGGATGGGATTCGGGGGGTGACCTACGATCGCCGCCATGCGCACCCGACTGACCGACATCCTCGAGATCGACCACCCCGTCATGCTCGCCGGCATGGGCGGAGTGTCCTACTCCACCCTGGTGGCAGCGGTGAGCGAGGCCGGGGGGTTCGGCTGCATGGGCGCCTCGACCATGGGCATCGACAAGATGGTCGACGAGATCGCCAGGGTGCGGACGCTGACCGACAAGCCGTTCGGCGTCGACCTGCTCACGGCCGCCCCGGGCGACATGGAGACGCAGGTCAAGGCCATCATCGACGGTGGCGGCCGGGTGTTCGTGGCCGGGCTGGGCGTGCCCCGTGACGTGATCGAGCTGTGCCACAGCCGCAACATCCTCGTGATGAACATGTGCGGCAAGGTCCGCCATGCCATCGCCGCGGTCGAGGCCGGGTGCGACATCGTCGTGGCCCAGGGCACCGAGGCCGGTGGCCACACCGGGCAGGTCGCCACCATGGCGCTCGTGCCGCAGGTGGTCGACGCGGTGGGCGACCGGGTACCGGTCGTCGCCGCCGGAGGGCTGTTCGACGGGCGGGGGCTGGCCGCCTCGCTGGCCCTCGGCGCCGACGGCGTGTGGATGGGCACCCGCTTCATCGCCACCCCCGAGGCCCGGGCCGTCCCCGGCTACAAGGATGCGCTGCTGCGCATCGGCGAGGACGGCACGGTGATCACGCGGGGCTACACCGGCAAGACGTGCCGGGTCGTGCGCAACGGCTACACGCAGTACTGGGAGGAGCACACCGACGAGCTCCAGCCCTTCCCGGCCCAGTTCCTGCGGTCGATGAACGACGGCGCCAACCACCTCGGCCTCGACGAGTCGGCCCCCGACATCGACGCCGACCGCGAGTTCTGGCCGAGCGGCCAGGGCGCCGGCGCCATCCACGAGCTGGTGCCGGCCGGCGACCTCGTGCGCCAGATCGTCGCCGAGGCCGAGGCCGTCCTCGGCCGCGTCAGCACCCTCGCCTGACCGGGACCACCGCGCCCAACCCGAACCAGATCAACCCGAACCTGTCCCCCTCGAGCGCCCGAACGGGCCACCAGACGGGACAGGTTCCAGATCAACCCGAACCTGTCCCGCCAGCGACGTCTCTCGCTCCGCTGTCGGGACAGGTTCGGCGCCTTCCGGCGCAGGTTCGGCGCCTTCCGGCGCGACCCGCCGGGACCGCTACTCGGACCAGGCCTTGACCTTCTCGATGATCTCGGTGGCGTTGGCGCCGACGGGGGTGATGTTGAGGGTGGACACGCCGGCCTCCTTGAAGGCGGCGAGGCGCTCCTTGACCCAGCCCTCGGGCCCGCACAGGTTGGTGAGGGCCAGCAGCTCGTCGGGGACCTTGGCCGCGGCCTCGTCCTTCTTGCCGTCGAGGTAGAGGTCCTGGATCTCGGCCGCTTCCTTCTCGTAGCCGTAGCGGCAGGCCAGGTCGTTGTAGAAGTTGCGGCCCTTGGCCCCCATGCCACCGACGTAGAGCGCCACCATCGGGCGGGCGAACTCGGCGACCTTGGCCGCGTCCTCGCCGATGGCGACGAGCCCGCCGGCCACCACGTCGAGCGGCGCCGAGCTCGGGCGAGCGCTTGGCGAAGCCGGCCGCCATGTCGTCGCCCCACACGCTCTTGGCCCGCTCGGGGATGTAGAAGAGCGGCAGCCAGCCGTCGGCCAGCTCGGCGGTCATCTCGACGTTCTTGGGGCCGAGCGAGGCCACGTAGATCGGGATCGAGTCGCGCACCGGGTGGGTGATGAACTTGAGCGGCTTGCCGAGGCCGGTGCCCTGCTCGGGCGGGAGGGGCAGGGTGAAGTACTTCCCCTGGTACTCGAGCTTCTCGCGCTTCCAGGCCATGCGACAGATGTCGATGAGCTCGCGGGTGCGACCGAGCGGCGCCTGGTACGGCACGCCGTGGAAGCCCTCGATCACCTGCGGGCCCGAGGCGCCGATGCCGAGGATGAACCGGCCGTCGCTCACGTAGTCGAGACCGGCCGCGGTCTGCGCGATCAGCGCCGGCGTGCGGGTGAAGATCGGCAGGATGGCGGACCCGATCTGGATGGTCTCGGTGGTGGCCGCGAGGTAGCCCATCATCGACACGCCGTCGAAGCCGTACGCCTCGGCGACCCAGACGATGTCGAGCCCGGCCTGCTCGTACTCGGAGACGAGCTTGGCCGCCTCCTTGAAGCCACCTGCGTAGGGCACCTGCATCCCGAGCTTCATGCTGCACTCCCATCAGCCATGGCCGCCAGGCGGGCGGCTCGTTCTGCGTCTCGTGTGGCCTTGCGCTCGGCCGCGGCACGGTCGGCGGCTGCGGCCTGCCAGGCCTGCGGCGTCGTCAGGTCGTCGGCGTTGAGCATCCCCCGCTCGATGCGGCCCTCGAAGAGCACCCGGTAGCGCACCCACGCCAGCCCGTTGATGAGCAGGATCTTGCCCGGGGTGCCGGCGGCGACGCCGGGCAGGTCGTGGGCGGCGACCACCTTCTGGTGCTGCTTGAACACCGGGGTGTCGTCCTTGCGGGCCATCGAGATCTCCTACAGGTCTGGATTCGAACGAGGTCGTGGAAAGCGGACGGTGCAGCCTGTCACGAACGGCGGGCTTCGGCCCAGGTGAGCCCGACCTCGACGTCGATGTCGTGGGGCAGGCCGAGCACCCGCTCGGCGATGATGTTGCGCTGGACGTCGCCGGTGCCGCCACCGATGGTGAGGGCCTGGGAGAACAGCCAGCCGTAGTGCCAGATGCCGGGATCGGCCCCGAGCGGGTGGCCGTCGGTGAGCAGCGCCTCGGAGCCGCAGAGGTCCTGGGACAGGGCCATGATGGCCTGGCCGTGCTCGTCGGCCAGCACCTTGCGCACCGACGCCTCGGCGCCGGGCGCCTCGCCGTGGATGGCCGCGGTCACGGTGCGCAGGCGGATCAGCCGCAGGATCTCGTCGTGGATGAACAGCGCGGCCAGCCGTTGCCGCAGCACGGGATCGGTGACGCCACCCTGGGCGCGCACCAGATCGAACAGGTCGCTCGCTGTCGGCCCGAGCCCCCACAGCGCCCCGCCGCCGGACAGCGACACCCGCTCGTTGCCGAGCGTGACCTTGGCCAGCGACCAGCCCTGGTTCACCTCGCCGACCAGGTTGGCCGCGGGCAGGCGGACGTCGGTGAGGAAGACCTCGTTGAACGTGTGGGCCCCGGTCATCTCGATGATCGGGCGGATCTCGACGCCGGGCGCGTCCATCGGGCAGATGAAGTAGGAGATGCCCTGCTGCTTGGCGACGTCGGGGTCGGTGCGGGCGATGAGGATGCCGAACTTCGAGTACTGGGCCAGCGACGTCCAGATCTTCTGGCCGTTGACCACCCACTCGTCGCCGTCGCGCACCGCCCGGGTGCCCAGGTTGGCCAGGTCGCTGCCCGCCCCGGGCTCGCTGAACAGCTGGCACCAGATCTCCTCGGCCGCGAGCAGCGGGAAGAGGTAGCGCTCCTTCTGCTCGTCGGTGCCGGCGGCGACCAGCGTGGGCCCGGCCCAGCCGATGCCGATCTGGTTGGACGGGCGCCGGACCCCGGCCCGGCGCAGCTCGTCGTCGATGATCAGCTGGTGGATCGGGTCGGCGTCGAGCCCCCATGGCCGGGGCCAGTGCGGGGCCACGTAGCCGGCCTCGGCCATCTCCCGGCCGGTCGGCGCGGGGTGCTCGGCCAGCCACGACCGGATCTCGGTGCGGCGGGGATCGTCGTCGCCCGGCATGTCGAAGTCCACGGGCGACGACGTTACCTTCCGATACTCACCGGGCCCGGCCGCCACGCCCGTGGCACGATCGCCGGGTGACAGGTGGCCGAACCGACGGCTGGAAGTACGACGGGACGCGAGGGCGTCGCCGCCGGCCGGGCGCCGGCCCGACCGCCCGACGGCCCGGGCCGCTACGCCCGGGTGGAGATCGAGCGCCGGTGGATCCTGTCCGAGCCCCCCGACCCGGCCGACGCGGTCGCCATCCGCCAGATCGTCGACCGCTACCTGATCGGCACCCGCCTGCGCCTGCGCCTCCAGGTCGAGGAGCACGGCCCGACCCTGCGCAAGTTCACCCAGAAGCTGCCCGACCCGGAGCCTCGGGCGCGCGGTCGCCAGGGGCTGCTCACCAACACCTACCTGAGCCAGGAGGAGTACGACCTGCTGGCGACCCTGCCGGCCGTCGAGCTGCGCAAGACCCGCTACAGCGTCGCCCCGTTCGGGGTGGACGTGTTCACCGGCCCGCTCGCCGGCCTGGTGCGTGGCCGAGATCGAGTTCCCGAGCGAGGAGGAGGCGGACCGGTCCCCGGTCCCGGCCACGTCGGTCGTCGAGGTCAGCCACGATCCCCGGTTCGCCGGCGGGCGGCTCGTGCGAACCGAGGCCCACGAGCTGCGGTCGTGGCTGCACGAGCTCGGGGTGCCGTTCGTCGCCCCGACGGGCAGCCCGTAGACTCCCGGCGCTCACGTCATCACGCGCAGGGGGAACCATGTCGGCCTGGAACTTCGCCACCATCTGGGAGACCGTCGCCGACGAGCTCCCCGACGCTCCCGCGGTGATCCAGGGCGACCGGGTCGTCCCGTGGGGGGAGTTCGACCGGCGGGCCGACGGCATCGCCCGCACGCTCGTCGACCGCGGTGCCGTGCACCAGGACAAGGTCGCCCAGTACCTCTACAACTGCCCCGAGTACCTCGAGTCGATGTTCGCCGCGTGGAAGGCCGGCCTGGTCCCGGTCAACACGAACTACCGCTACGCCGACGAGGAGCTCCTCTACCTCTGGGACAACGCCGACGCCGTGTGCGTGGTCTTCCACGGCACGTTCGTCGAGCGCATCGAGGGCATCCGCGACCGCCTCCCGAAGATCCAGACCTGGCTCTGGGTCGACGACGGCAGCGGCCCGTGCCCCGAGTGGGCCATCCCCTACGAGGACGCCGCCGTGGCTCCGACCGATCGCGTGGTCGCGCCGTGGGGCCGGGGCGAGGACGATCTGCTCCTCATGTACACCGGCGGCACCACCGGCATGCCGAAGGGCGTGATGTGGCGGCAGGACTCGCTGGTCAAGGCGGTGGTGTCGAGCACCAACCCCATGTTCGCCGGCGCACCCGACTACGACGCCCTGCGCGACCTGCTGCGCACCGCGCCTCCGGGCGGGTCGCTGCTGCCGTGCCCGCCGCTGATGCACGGCACCGGGCAGTTCACCACCTTCATCTCCCTCAGCGTCGGTGGCGTCGGTGGTGCTGCTCGAGGGCCGCCACTTCGACGTCGACGAGATGCTCGACACGGTCGAGCGGCGCCAGGTGAACTCGCTCGTCATCGTCGGCGATGCCTTCGCCAAGCCGATGGTGCGGGCCCTCGACGCCAACCCGGGCCGGTGGGACCTCTCGAGCCTGATGCTGATGACGTCGTCGGGCGTGATGTGGAGCGAGCCGGTCAAGCAGGGGCTGCTCAAGCACAACCCCAACATGCTGCTCATCGACGTGTTCTCGTCGTCGGAGGCGCTCGGCCTCGGCGCCTCGGTGTCGTCGGGCCAGCGGGCGGCCGACACGGCCAAGTTCACCCTCGGCGAGAACTCCCGGGTGATCACCGACGACGGCCGCGACGTCGAGCCCGGGTCGGGCGAGACCGGCCGGGTGGCGGTCAAGGGCCACCAGCCCATCGGGTACTACAAGGACCCCGAGAAGAGCGCGGCCACGTTCGTCACCATCGACGGCGACACCTACTCGATCCCCGGTGACTACGCCCGGGTCGAGGCCGACGGCAGCCTCACGCTGCTGGGTCGGGGTTCGGTGTGCATCAACACCGGCGGCGAGAAGGTCTACCCCGAAGAGGTCGAGGAGATCCTGAAGGAGCACCCGACGGTGCACGACGCGGTGGCCGTCGGCCTGCCCGACGACAAGTTCGGCGAGATCATCACCGCGGTGGTGCAGCCGATGCCCGGCGGCACCGTCGATGACGCCGAGCTCATCGCGTGGGTCAAGAGCCGGCTCGCCTCGTACAAGGCCCCCAAGCGGGTGGTTCCCATCGACACCATCGGGCGGGGCCCCAACGGCAAGGTCGACTACAAGCGCATGAAGGGCTACGCCGCCGAGCAGCTCGGCGTCGCCCTGCCCTCGTAGCCAGCGAGGTCACCGGGCCGACGTCCGCCGAGGTGGGCTCAGCGGGGGCGGAACCGGAGCCAGGTCGCGGTCATCGTGGCCCGAGGCTTGTCATCCGCGACGAGTTCGGCCGCCACGACGATCATCTTCTCGGAGATGCTCTCGGGTCGAGCGGACAGCCGGACCGGCGAGCCCAGCGGTGTGGGTCGCAGGAACTTGACCTCGATCCCGGCGGTGATGAACGGCACCGGCGCTCCGGGTTCGGCCGCCCAGCCTCGTTGCGCGGCCTCCCACATGACCACGGCGGCGGTGTGGCAATCGAGCACGGTCGAGATGATCCCGCCGTTGAGGAAGCCGAAGCCGTTGTCGTGCTCGGGTCGTGAGGTGAACTCCGCCACGGTCAGCTCGTCGTCGCGGTAGCTGCGCAGGTGGAAGCCGTCGGGGTTGGCGTGACCGCAGCCGAAGCACGTCAGATCGGGGTACAGCGATTCCTGGATGCTCAGATCGCTCATGTCCACCTCGTCACTCTGGGTCGCCACGGCTCCGCAGCGGCTCACGCTACCCGGGGCGGACCCCGACGCCCGGGTGAGGGGCCCCGGCGGCGTACACATCCGCGTCAGGAACGTGGTAGGCGGAGACAAGGAGACCGACGCTGTGACGTCACGGCGGGGCAATCACGGAGAAACCCCGGTTTCCTAGCTTCACCTGCGTGTATACAAGCTCGTACACCGGTGCTTCCCGGGCGGAACAGGCATACATCGAGCTGAAGCGACTGCTGCTGAGCGGCGAGTTCGCCCTGGGCCATCGCCTCGGCGAGGAGCGCCTGGCCGGGCTGATCGGCGTGTCGAGGACCCCAGTGCGCGAGGCCCTCTCCCGGCTCCACGTCGAGGGCTTCGTCGAGCGGCTGCCCGATGGCGGCTTCTGCCCGACCGCCCCCGATCTCGAGCGGATCCACCAGCTCTACGAGGTGCGCATCGGGCTCGAGCGCCTGGCCCTGCGCCGGCCCGCCCTCAGCGGCGAGCAGCACGACCGCGAGCGGCTCGAGCGCCTGCAGGCCGACTGGATCGGCCTGCGAGAGCCGCCCTACGACACCGACCCCTCGTTCGTCCTGCTCGACGAGGACTTCCACGTCCGGTTGGCCGCCTCGGCGGGCAACGCCGCGTTGGCCGAGCTGCTCCAGAGCGTCAACGAGCGGATCCGGATCGTCCGGGTCCACGACTTCCTGACACCGGAGCGCGTCGAGCGGACGATCGAGCAGCACCTCGGCATCGTCGAGGCCCTGATCCTCGGGGACGTCGACGAGGCCGAGCGCCGGCTCGATGCCCACTTCGGCGAATCACTCGCCGTCGTCGAGGAACGGGCGGCCAGGGCGCTCAGCCGCATGATCGGCGCCGGCCGCGTGCCCAACCCGTCCGCCAACCCCGACGGAGGACCACCATGACGATGCTCGACGAGCCGATCGCGCCGGTCGATCCCGCGGCGGTGCTCGAGGCCCGGGGCATCACCCAGCGCTTCGGCGACCTCGTCGCCAACGATGCGGTCGACTTCACCGTCTACCCCGGCGAGGTGCACGCCCTGCTCGGCGAGAACGGGGCGGGCAAGAGCACGCTGATGAAGGTCCTCTACGGCGTGAACCACCCGCAGGAGGGCGAGCTCGTCATCGGCGGGTCGATCCGCACGCTGGAGTCGCCGTCCGACGCCCGCGAGCTCGGGATCGGCATGGTGTTCCAGGACCTGCGGCTCGTCCCGGCCCTCACCGTGGCCGAGAACGTCGAGATCGCCATCGGCAGCGGTCGCTACCAGCGGGGCGCCCTCGAGGACAGGATCCGCGAGGCCGGCGAACGGTTCAAGCTGCCGGTCGATCCCCGCGCCGTCGTGCGCAACCTCTCGATGGCCGAGCGCCAGCGGGTCGAGATCCTGCGGGTGCTCATGGCCGACGCCAGGATCGTCATCCTCGACGAGCCGACGAGCGTGCTCGCCCCGCAGGAGGTCGACGCCCTCTTCGAGGTCGTCGGCGAGCTCCGCGAGCGCGGCCTCGCCGTCGTGGTCATCACCCACAAGCTCCGCGAGACCAGGGCCATCGCCGACCGGGCGACCGTGCTGCGGGGCGGGAAGCTCATCGTCGGGGGTCGGCCACCGGCGGACTTCACCGACGAGGAGCTCATCGAGGCGATGGTGGGCAAGGCCGTTGCCGCCCTGCCGACCGAGCGCCCGGCGCCGATCGCCGATCGGGCGCCGGCGCTCACCGTCACGGACCTCACCGTCCGGGGCGACAGCGGCCACGTCGCCCTGGACGGTGTGTCCTTCTCGGTCGAGGCGGGCGAGCTGGTCGGCATCGCCGGGGTCTCCGGCAACGGGCAGCGCGAGCTCTACGAGGCGATCCTCGGGCTGCGGGCGCCCTCGTCGGGCTCGGTCAGCATCGCCGGAGGGCCTCCCGTCAAGGGGGCACGCGGGGCGATCGCCGCCGGAGTCGTCGGCCTCCCCGAGGACCCGCTGACCGATGCCGTCGTCCCCGGCATGTCCGTGCTGCAGCACCTGTCGCTGGGCGGCACGCCCCCGCCGACCAGAGGACCGCTCGTCGTCGACTGGAAGAAGGCCCGGGCCGAGGCGGCCGACCTCGAGGCCGCCCGCGAGCTCAACCTGGCCGCCCTCGACCGACAGGTGTCGACGCTCTCGGGCGGCAACGTGCAGCGCGTGCTCTACACCCGGCTGATCACCGCCGAGGCGGCGCTGCTCGTGGCCGCCTATCCCGAGTCGGGGGCTCGACATCGCCACCGTTCGGGCCGGCCAGGAGCAGCTGCTCGCCCGGCGGGCCCAGGGCGCCGGCGTGCTGATGATCTCCGAGGACCTCGACGAGCTGTTCGAGATGGCCGACCGGATCGTCGTGCTCCACGGCGGGACGGTCGCCGGCATCGTCCGACCCTCGGAGACCGATCGCCGCGAGGTCGGCCGGCTGATGCTCGGACCCGAGGAGGAGAGCCACTCATGACCACACCGACGATCGTGCCCCTCGAGGACGACCCGGCCGATCCGCCTCCCCCCGAGATCGTGCCGGAGGTGTCGGGCCCGCCGGTGTCCCCGTGGGTGGCCCGAGGCCGGGCCACCGCCCGATGGCTGCTCGCCGCGGCCGGGGCCCTCGTCATCTTCGGGGCGTTCCTGGTCGCGAAGGGCGCCAACCCGCTCGACGCCTACCAGGCCATGTGGGACTCGATCGCCGGGAGCTCGAACTCGATCGGCGAGCTGCTGGTGCAGGCGACGCCGTTCGTGCTCGCCGGCCTGGCCGTGGCCGTGCCCGCCCGCGCCGGGCTGTTCAACATCGGCGGTCAGGGCCAGCTCATCCTCGGCGGCATCGGGGCGGTGTGGGCCGCCAACCTGCTCGGCCACGAGCAGGCCGACGTGCCCACGCTGCTCGCCATGGCCCTCGGAGGAGTCATCTTCGGCGGGTTGTGGGCATCGATCCCCGCCCTGCTCAAGCTGTTCACCTTCACCAGCGAGGCCATCACCAGCCTGCTGCTCAACTACGTCTCGCTGCTGCTGCTCGAGTGGTTGGTGCACGGGCCGTGGAAGGACCCGAAGAGCCTCGGCTTCCCCCAGTCGACGGCGCTGCACGCCAACGAGAAGCTGCCGATCATCTGGGGCAACCGGGTGCACGCCGGCATCTTCGTGGCCGTGATCGCCGCCGTCGCCATCTGGGCCGTGCTGCGCTTCACCCCGTTCGGGTTCCGGTTGCGGGTCGTGGGCGGCAACGCCGAGGCCGCCCGGCGGGCCGGGTTCCGGGTGGCCGCCATCCTGCTGACCGCGATGCTGCTCGGCGGTGCCCTGGCCGGCCTGGGCGGCATGGTCGAGGTCGCCGGGGTCCAGGGCCGGGTGCGGCCCGGGATGATGGAGGGCTACGGCTACATCGGCTTCCTCGCCTCGTGGCTCGTGCGCCACGACCCGCTGAAGATCATCGGCTCCGCCCTGCTGCTCGGAGCGATCGCGGTCGGCGGCAACGGCCTCAAGCTCAGCACCGGCCTGTCCGGCTCCGCCGTCAACATCCTCATGTCCGTGCTGCTGCTCGCCATCCTCGGATGGGGCCAGCGGCGGAAGGTGGTCGTCTGATGCTCCTCCAGTCCGTTCTCACCGGAGCGGTGCGCGGCGGGACCTCGATCCTCTACGCGACGGTCGGCGAGACCGTCACCGAGCGATCCGGCGTCATCAACCTCGGTGTCGAGGGCTCGATGCTGTGCGGCGCCCTTGCCGCCTACGCGGTCGGCATCGCCACCGGGAACCCGTGGGCCGGCGCGGTGGCCGGAGTGGCGGCCGGCGCCGCGCTGGCCGCGGTGCACGCCGGCTTGGTGCTCGGGCGCCACGCCAACCAGATCGCCACCGGCCTGGTGGTGACGTTCCTCGGCATCGGCATCACCGCCATGTTCGGTCAGCCCTACGTCGGCCAGGGCGTGGTGGCGTTCACGAGTTGGCCGGTGCCGGTGCTGCACTCGATCCCGTTCATCGGGCCGATCCTGTTCGACCACGACCCGCTCACCTACATCTCGTTCTTCGTCGGCCCGCTGGCGTGGTGGTTCCTGTTCCGCACCCGCAGCGGGTTGCTGGTGCGCACGGCCGGGGAGCGGGCCGAGGTGCTGCACGCCTTCGGCACCTCGCCGACCCGCGTGCGGCTCTGCGCCATCCTCGCGGGCGGTGCCCTCGCCGGGCTGGGCGGAGCCCAGCTGTCGACGTCGCAGGCGCTCAACTGGTCGGAGAACATGACCGCCGGCCGCGGCTTCGTCGCCGTGGCCCTCGTGATCTTCGCCGCCTGGAACCCGCTCATGGCCATCGCCGGCGCGTACCTCTTCAGCGGGGCGGTCGCCCTCGAGCTCCAGCTCCAGGCGCGGGGCTCGGCACATCTCGCCGTTCCTGCTCGACGCCCTGCCCTACCTGCTCGTCATCGTCGTGCTGGCCGCACTCGGGCGCCGCCGACTGCACGCCGCACCCGAGGAGCTGGACCTGGTCTTCGAGACCAGCTCCTGACGATCTCGGCTCCTCCCCCTACTCCCTCCTTCTCCCATCAGCCAACCCACGAACCACAACCCACCATCAACCCCCGAAACCCCGGAGGCATCACACCCATGCAACGACGATCCCGCGCCGTACTCGGCGTCCTGCTCGCACTGCTGCTGTTCGCGGCGGCCTGCGGGAAGAGCTCGGATGCCGCGTCGACCGCCGACACGTCCAAGGGCGGCAGCGCGCCCGGCACCGGCGGCACCGCCGTCGGCTTCATCATGGTCGGGACCGAAGGACGACTACGGGTACAACCAGGCCGTCTACGAGGGCGCCCAGGCGGTGGGCAAGGCCAACCCCGACCTGAAGATCCTGACCGCCGAGAACGTGCCCGAGACCCCTGACGCCGAGCGGACCATGGAGGACATGATCTCGCAGGGCGCCAAGATCATCTTCGCCACGAGCTACGGCCACCTGGCCGCGGCCGAGGCGGTGGCGGCCCGCCACCCCGACGTCGTGGTCGTGCACCAGGGCGGCCTCACCACCGACCCGCTGCCCAACTTCGGCACCTACTTCGGCACGGTGTACGAGCCGGTCTACCTCGCCGGCATGGCGGCCGGCGCCACGACCAAGACGAACAAGCTCGGCTACGTCGTGCGCCTTCCCGATCCCGCAGACGCTGGAGAACGTCAACGCCTTCCAGCTCGGCGCCAAGTCGGTGAACCCCGACGTCACCACCACGGTGGTCTTCACGTCGAGCTGGTGCGATCCGGCCAAGCAGGCCGAGGCGGCCAAGAGCCTGCTCGACCAGGGCGTCGACGTGCTCACGCAGCACCAGGACTGCACCAAGACCATCGTCGAGACGGCCGAGGCCGCCGGCGCCTATTCGGTGGGCTACCACCACGACGCCAGCTCGCTCGCCCCGAACGGTTGGATCACCGGATCGGAGTGGAACTGGGCGCCGCTCTACAACGACATCGTGGCCACCGCCGCTCGCCGGGAACTTCACCGGCAGCAAGTACAACGCCGACTACCGGGTCGGGCTGCGCACGGGCGACAACCCGTTCGTCCAGTCGGCCTTCGGCTCGATGGTCAGCGCCGACGTGCAGGCCAAGATCGAGGCCCAGAAGCAGGTCTTCGTCGACGGCGGCTCGCCGTTCACCGGGCCGATCACGGCCCAGGACGGCACGGTGAAGATCCCGGCCGGCACGACCCCCGACTACGCCGCCATCGAGCAGATGGACTACCTCGTCGAAGGCGTCGTCGGCACCCTGCCCAGCTAGCCCCGTGGGTGCGCTCCACCTCCTCCGGGGCGCACCCGCCCGCGGTCGAGTGCCGGGGTCCGCAGCTTCCCTGCGGATCCCGGCACCGGCCTGATCTCCCGTCCTCCCGTCCGTCCGACCGACCGCTCGACCACCCAAAGGGAGCCATGCCCGAGTCCATCAGCTACGAGCGGTCCGGAGAGGGCCCGGCCGTGGTGCTGCTGCACCCGACCGGACTCGGTCCCGGCCCTCTGCAGCCGCTGGTCGAGCGACTCGAACCCGACCACCTCGTGATCGTCCCGGCCCGGCGCGGCTACGCGGGCAGCGAGGGCCTGAACCCGGCCCGCTCGCATGGACGACCACCTCGACGACCTGCTCGCTCGTGCTCGACGACCTCGGGCTCCCGGCGGCCACCTTCGTCGGGGTCAGCGGGGGCGCCACCCTGCTGCTGGCGCTGGCCATCCGGTGCCCCGAGCGGGTCGAGGGCGGGCTGGCCCACGAGCCGCTGATCGGATCGCTGGCGCCAGACCTCCACGCCACCGTCGCCGATGCCATCGAGCGGATGCTCGACGACCCGGTGCCCCAGGCGGTGTCGGTGTTCGTCGCCGACCTGGTGGGCGCCGACACCTGGAACCGGCTCACCCCGGCCTGGCGCTACGCCGTCGAGCGAGCAGGCTGCCGCCACCCGCGCCGAAGCTCGCTTCTACCCCGCCTTCGCGCCGACCGCCTCCCAGGTCCGGGCCCTGGCCGACCTGGACCTGCTCACCTCGGTGGGCGCCCGCAGCGGACCCGCCCGCCGGCAGGCGGCCGCGGCCCTGAGCGCCCTCGGGTTGGCCAGCCGGACCGTGGCCGGCACCCGCCACCTCGCCACGGTCGAGGCCCCCGATGCCTTCGCCGACCTGGTCCGCTCGCTCCCCCAGCGCCGCGGGGTCGAGCGATGACGACGACGGTGCCACGCGAGCCGACGACCGCAACGCCCGCCGAGGGGCACGGCACCGTGCGGGGAACCGACCCCTACCCGTGGCCCTACGCCGGGCTCCCCGCCCCGCACCGGATCGCCCTGGTGGTCGCCGGGGCCGACCCGCACTGGATCGCCCGCTGCCCCGAGGGAGCGGCCCGCGCGGTCGCCACCCGCATCGCGTCGACCGCGGCCCCGTTGCGCACCGCCGGGGTGACCGTCGTGCACGTCGAGCACGTGCGGCCGGCGCGAGCACCCGACGTCGGCCCGCCCGCCGTCACGCCCGCCTCGCTGCGCGAGCACGACGACGTCGTCGTGGCGGCCGGGGGGATCGACGGCTTCTACGGCTCGACCCTCGACGTCCGCCTGCGCCGGCTCGGCTGCGACCACCTGCTGCTGTGCGGCTTCGGCCTCGAGGCGCCGGTGCACTCGACCCTCCGCGGGGCCAACGACCAGGGCTACGAGTGCCTGCTGCTCACCGACGCCTGCGCCCCGCTCGACCCCGACACGACCGCTGCCGCGCTGTCGATGGTGACCATGTCGGGCGGCATCTTCGGCGCCCTCGGCCTCACCGCCGACCTGTTGTCCGCCATCGCCCACCTTCCCGATCCCCCACCATCCGCGACCGGCGCTGACGCCGGCCCGAGCTGAGGAGCACGCCCGTGCACGTCGACGCCGAGCCCTACCCCTGGCCCTACGACGGCCACATCGACCCGGCCCGCACCGCCCTGATCAACATCGACTGGCAGACCGACTTCTGCGGGTTCGGCGGCTACGTCGACAAGATGGGCTACGACCTCGACCTGACCCGGGCCGGGCTCGGGCCCACCGCCAAGGTGCTCGACGCAGCCCGGGCGGCCGGGCTGCTGGTGCTGCACACCCGCGAGGGCCACGTCTCCGACCTGAGCGACTGCCCGCCGAACAAGCTCTGGCGGTCGAAGCGGATCGGAGCCGGCATCGGCGACCCGGGTCCGGCCGGCCGCTGCCTCGTGCGGGGCGAGCCCGGCTGGGAGATCGTGCCCGAGGTCGCCCCGATCGAGGGCGAGCCGGTGATCGACAAGCCCGGGCAAGGGCGCGTTCTACGCCACCGACCTCGACCTGATCCTGCGCAACCGCGGCATCACCCACATCATCCTCACCGGCATCACCACCGACGTCTGCGTGCACACCACCATGCGCGAGGCCAACGACCGCGGCTACGAGTGCCTGCTGCTCGAGGACTGCACCGGGGCCACCGATCACGACAACTACCTCGCCGCCCTCTCGATGGTGAAGATGCAGGGCGGGGTCTTCGGCGCCGTCGCGCCCTCCGAGGCCCTGTTGGCCGTCCTGCCTCGTGACGCCGCCGTCGATCACCGACGAGCCGACCTTCGGGCAGCATCGCCCGACGGTCCTTCGCCGAGGCGCGCGCCCACCTCGCGGCGCGCGGGCTCGCCGACTGGCGGAGAGGCATCGCCCTCCGCTTCGTCCCCGACGACCTCGGCCCCGACCCCGGCCCCGACCCGGGCGACGACGGTCTCCCCGACGGCGTGTCGGCCCGCGGGCCGATCCACGCGGCCCTGGCCGCAGAGGCCCAGGGTGAGGTCACCGCCCGCGAGCTCGTCGAGCAGGCCCTCGAGGCCGTCGCCCGGCGCGACGACGAGCTCCACGCCATCGTGGCGATCGACCCGGCGACCGTCCGCGCCGACGCCGACGACCTCGACCGGCGGCGCCGGGCGGGCGAACCGCTCGGGCTGCTCCACGGCATCCCGGTCACGGTCAAGGACGTCATCGACGTGGCCGGACTGCCCACCCGGGCCGGTTCGCTCGCCTACCTCGACGAGCCGCAGCGCGACGCCGTTCGGAGTGGCTCGCCTGCGGGCCGCCGGCGCCGTGATCCTGGCCAAGACCTCGACGCACGAGTTCGCCCTCGGCGTGACCAACCCGCAGAGCCGCAACCCCCACGACCCCAGCCGCATCCCCGGCGGGTCGAGCGGTGGCTCGGCCATCGCGGTGGCGACCGGCATGGGCCTGGCGTCGCTCGGCACCGACACGCGGGCGTCGATCCGGGTGCCGGCCGCCCTGTCCGGCACCGTCGGCTTCAAGCCCACCTTCGGCACCGTCCCCACCGACGGGGTGGTCACGCTGTCGTGGACGATGGATCACGTCGCCCCCATGGCCGCCTCCGTGGCCGACGCCGCGCTGGTGCTCGACGCGCTGCGCGGTGCGGACGCTCCCGACCTGGCGCTGGCCGTGCGCCGGCCGGTGGGCGGTCTGCGGGTCGGGCTGCCCGGTGCCGCGTGGGAGGGTGCCGAACCCGATGTCGTGGCTGCGGTGGACGAGGCGATCGCCTCGCTGGCCGCCGCCGGCGTCGAGCTGTCGCCGTGCCCGGGCCTGCACGACGAGCCACCTCGACGACGCCAACGCCGCGGGCCTGGTGATCAGCCGGTGCGAGGCCGCCGCCTCGCACCGCACGCTGGGCACCGACCTGACCCTCTGCTGGCCCGAGGTGGCCGAGCAACTCGACGAGGCGCTCGCGGTCACGCGCGGTCGACTACCTCGACGCCCAACGGGTGCGAGGCGAGCTGATGGCCGATCTCGGCGCGCTGTTCGCCGACCACGACGTGCTGGCCATGCCGACCGTGCCCGTGGTGGCGCCGCCGGCCGACGACTTCGCCCGCTTCCTCATGGTGCTGGCCCGCACCGCCATCCCCTGGAGCCTCGTCGGGTTCCCGGCGATCTCGGTGCCGGTCGGCGTCGACGGGCGCGGGCTGCCGATCGGCCTGCAGCTCGTGGCTCCGCCCCACCACGAGGCCACCCTCGTCGCGGTCGCGGCCGCGGTCGAGTCGGCCAGCGCCTCCCGGCCGAGCTGACCGCCGAGAAGCGTCAGCCCACGAACGCCGGCACGATCCGTCGGTCGCCGGTGACCTGCCCTGCGCCCGGATGGGGCCAGAGCGGGCCGATCACGAGCGAGCCGTCGCCGGCGGCCGCGGCGATCAGGTCGTCGAGCGCGACCTGGGCGACGTCAGCATCGACGTGCGCATGCGGAGCCGTCGGGACAGCGGTGTTCAGCGGGCTGATGGCCAGGTGGCCGAGCAGGACGGCCCGCTCGTCGCGCGAGTCGACGACGATGAGGGCGTGACCCGGGGAGTGGCCACCGGTGCTGCGGATCGCCACCTCGGTGGTGAACCGGTGCCCGTCCGCCACGCCGTCGACGGCGCCCTGCGCGATCAGTTCGTTCAGCTGCTCGAGGCCACCGATGTCGTCTCGAGCGGCCAGGAAGTCGAGCTCGGCGGACGTCAGCACGATGCGAGCCTCGGGGAACGCCGGGCTCCAGCGGCCGTCGTCGTCGACCACGGCGGTGAGACCGATGCCGTCGAGGTGGGACAGGGCGACCACGTCGACCGACTCCGGTGGGTAGCCGGCTGCGGTCATGGCCGAGAGCACGGCCTCCTGGTGGGCGACGGCCTCGGGCCCGCTTCGGATGAACGGGTCGGCCGCGCCACATGGATCCACGACGATGACGCGACCCTCGGACTCGATCACCCAGATCGCCTGGCCGATCAGCACCTCGCCCTCGGCCGTGGCCCAGGTCGGCGTGCCCCACTCGGACAGCGCGGCCACCTGCTCGGGCGTGAGGTTGGCCACCCCCGGGTCGAGGGCCACGTCGAAGTACGGCACCCGCGTCAACGTCGCTGCCCCGACCTCGAACCTCGCCACGTCGACCATCGTCGAAGTGTCGCAGGGCCGGTCGGCTCCGGCGAGCGGTTTGGCGTCGCCGCGATCAGGAGCCCAGCGGGCGGGCGAAGCTCAGCTCGTGGCCGTCGGGGTCACGGACGTGGAAGTAGCGCTCGCCCCAGGGCGCGTCGGCCGGCTCGGTCGTGGGCATCAGCCCGGCGTCGACCACCCGGCGGTGCACCGCGTCGACGTCGTCGACCCAGAAGATCACACGGCCCCACACCGTCGGGCCCGGCGCCCACCCCGGATCGAGCTGCAGGTTCACGTAGCCGGACCCGGCGCGGTAGGTCGTGAACGGCGCGTCGGCCCCGCCGTAGACCAGCGGGAAGCCGACGGCGTCGTAGAACGCGGTCGCCTCCGCCATGTCGCGCGTCACGAGCGTGACCGCGCTGATGGATTCGACGTGTCCGGCCCCCTGCTCCACCACCCCAGGCTCGCGCAGCCCGTCGAGGATTCGGAGCACCCCGGGGGCCATCGCTAACCTCGCTGCGTTCTCGGACACCCGTCCACCCACCACCCCCGCACCACGAAGTGAGGCAGCTATGGCAGACATCGGCTACGACGGCCAGGTCGCGATCATCACCGGTTCCGGTGGCGGTCTGGGTCGCGAGCACGCGCTCGAGCTCGCCCGCCGCGGCGCCCGTGTCGTGGTCAACGACCTCGGCGGCTCGGTCAGCGGCGAGGGCCACGAGGAGGGACCGGCCCACAAGACCGCCCAGGAGATCAACGACCTCGGCGGCATCGCGGTGGCCGACACCAACAGCGTCGCCACCCCCGAGGGCGGCCAGGCCATCGTGCAGACCGCGCGTCGACGAGTTCGGCACCGTCGACATCGTCATCAACAACGCCGGCATCCTGCGCGACAAGACGTTCCACAACATGACGCCCGAGCTGCTCAACCCGGTGATCGACGTGCACCTGCGGGGCGCCTTCTACGTCACCCAGCCGGCCTACGTCGTCATGCGGGAGAAGGGCTACGGCCGCATCGTCAACACGTCCTCGAACTCCGGCATCCTCGGGCAACTTCGGCCAGTCGAACTACGGCGCGGCCAAGATGGGCCTGGTCGGCTTCACCCGGGTGCTGGCCAACGAGGGCCGCAAGCACAACATCAAGGCCAACGCCATCGCCCCCGTCGCCAAGACCCGCATGACCGAGGAGCTGTTCGGCGCGGCCGGCGACCCGCTCGACCCCAAGCTCGTGACGCCGGTCGTGGCGTGGCTCGCGTCCTCCGAGGTCGACGTCACCGGCGAGGTCTACTCGGTGGCCGGCGGCCTGGTCGCCCGCTTCTTCATCGGCCTCACGCCCGGCTACTACAACCCGGACCTGACCGTCGAGGACGTGCGCGACCACTGGGCCGAGATCCGCGACGAGGAGGGCTACACCGTGCCCGACGGCCCCAACGACGAGCTCCAGAAGATCTTCCAGACCGTCACCGGCCAGCAGGGCTGATCACCCCGACACGACGGTCGGTTCAGCGGGGGGTGCGTCGGAGCTCGGCGAAGCGGGCCCCGAGCCAGCGGACGCCCGACTCCAACGCCGGCGCCAGCGTGATCAGGCCGAACAACGCGGCGACGTAGCCGACGGCGGACACGACCATCGCGCTGGTGAGCCCGACGACCACCGTGACCAGGCCGACGACCACGAGGGCGGCGGCCATCGCGGTTCGGAGCCGGCTGCGGCGGCCGGGGATCTCGACCATCGGGCCCATCTCGGCGGCGAGCCGCGCGAACAGCTCCTCCTCGATCACACGATCGTGGTCCGGCAATCGATCCACCCCGACCCCCCTCCGGCTGCCGACGCGGATGCCAACGGCCCGACAGCCGACCGCTGCAGTTCCTATCGTCGGCTGGCGGCGGACCTTGAGCACCGGAGGGACATCGGCCGCGGTGCCGCGTCAGATCGGCGCGAGGTTCGGTTCAGGAGCCGTCCAGCAGGTGCAGGCCCCGGTTCGCGGACCAGACGAACCCGTCGACGGCCCCGTTGTCGTCGCCGCTGACCAGGTCGGACGCGCTCGACGCGAACGCGACCGAGCGCCCGTCACCGCTGATCGCCGGCCAGTAGCTGTCGCCGTTGCCCGGGTGGCCGTGGCGGTCGACGCTGATCAACGCCACCGAGCAGGGTCGCGACGCCCGCCACAGGAACACGTCCTCGGCACCGTTGCCGTCACCGGCCACGAGGTCGGGGCTGTCGGAGAAGAACGCGATGGCGCGGCCGTCGTCGCTGATCGACGCGGTCACGTAGGACGTCGACGGCGTGGCCGGCTGGCACCCGCGCACGTCGACCTGGGTGACGGCTCCGGACGCCAGGTCCTTGCGGAACACGTGGTACGGCGAGCCGCGGTTCCACAGCACGAGCGACGAACCGTCGCCGCTCAGCTTGCCGTCGTAGTCACCCGCGAGCGCGGTGCCGTCCGCTCCCACGCTCACCCAGCTGGTCGTGCCGAGCACCAGGTCACGGACGAACACGTGCTGGTGGAGGTCGTGGCTGCCCGTGACGACTGCGGCGGCCGTCGACGCGAAGGCGACGAACCGGCCGTCGTCGCTGATCGAGAGCGGGAGGCCGCCGACGAACTGCCCGCTCTGCGAGACCGAGGCGGCAGTCAGGGTCTGCGTGGTCCGATCGAACACGTAGGTCCCGGTCACGCTCGGTCCGGGGCCTCCGCTCCGGATGTCCGCCCACCAGAACGCCACGTGGCGGCCGTCGCCGTCGAGCAACGACGCATCACCGGTCGAGGTGCCCTCGCCCGGCACGGCGATCTGCTCGAGGGCGCCGGTCGCCCGATCCTTGACGTAGATGCGGGTCCCGATCATCCCCGGCGGCAGGGGGACGAGGTCGTTGATCGAAGACGTGGTGAACGACACGAACCGGCCGTCGCCGCTGATCGACGGGTGGGACGACGAGATCGGATCCTGCCGCCCGTCGGGCGAGATGGACGCGAGCGCGGTCCGCTCGGCGCGCAGATCACGGGTGAACACGTCGCTGATGCCCGCCTGGTCGTCGGTCGTCAGGAAGTCAGAGGTCGCGAAGGCGGTCACCCGACCGTCGCCGTCGATCACGAACGGCTCGAAGAGGCCGGCCGTCACCGGACGACCCGAGTCGCTCACGTTCACCCGCTCGACCCGCGCGCACCCAGCGGCCGCCAGCGCGACCACGGCCATGCCGATCCACAGCTTCCGCATCGCCGCCTCCCCCTCGAGCTCGGCCGGCACCGTAGTCGATGGCCCGCTGGACCCGCCCCCGTCGAGCGGCGATCCTGTCCCCCATGAGCGCATCAGGCAACCAGGGCTTCGGCACCGGCGACCCGCACGACTTCCTCGAGATCGGCACGCTCCTCGACGACGAGGAGCGCCTGCTGCGCGACACGGTCCGCCAGTTCGTCGACGACCAGATCCTGCCCGACGTGGCCGACTGGTTCGAGGCCGGCACCTTCCCCAAGGACATGGCCAAGGAGATGGGCGCGCTCGGCCTGCTGGGCATGCACCTCGAGGGGTACGGCTGCGCCGGCACCAGCGCGGTGGCCTACGGACTGGCCTGCCTCGAGCTCGAGGCCGGCGACTCGGGGGCCCGCAGCTTCGTGTCGGTGCAGGGATCGCTGGCCATGTTCCCGATCTGGAAGTTCGGCTCCGAGGAGCAGAAGCAGGAGTGGCTGCCCCGCATGGCCGCGGGCGAGGTCATCGGCTGCTTCGGCCTGACCGAGCCCGACAGCGGCAGCGACCCGGCCAGCATGCGCACCCGCGCCCGGCGCGACGGCGACGACTGGGTGCTCAACGGCACGAAGATGTGGATCACCAACGGCGGGCTGGCCGACGTGGCCGTGGTGTGGGCCCGGGGCGACGGCGGAGATGGTGGGCCCGGCCCCATCCACGGCTTCATCGTCCCCACCGACACACCCGGCTTCGTGGCCAACGACATCCACAAGAAGCTCTCGCTGCGGGCCTCGGTGACCTCCGAGCTGGTGCTCACCGACGTCCGGCTGCCCGACTCGCTCCGCCTGCCCGAGGTGTCCACCATGCGGGGGCCGCTCTCGTGCCTCAACGAGGCGCGCTACGGCATCCTGTGGGGGGCCACCGGCGCCGGGCGGGCCTGCTACGAGGCCGCGCTGGCCTACGCCAAGGACCGCGTGCAGTTCGACAAGCCGATCGCCTCGTTCCAGCTCACGCAGCGCAAGCTCGTCGAGATGATGGTGCGGGTGCAGAAGGCCGAGCTGGTGGCGCTGCACCTGGGTCGCATGAAGGACCAGGGTCGGCTGTCGTCGGCCCAGGTCAGCTTCGGCAAGATGGACAACGTCCGTGAAGCGCTCTGGATCGCCCGCGAGGCCCGCTCGGTGCTGGGCGCCAACGGCATCACCCTCGAATACCCGGTGATCCGCCACATGAACAACCTCGAGTCGGTCTACACCTACGAGGGCACCAACGAGATCCACCAGCTCGTGCTGGGCCAGGCCATCACCGGCATCAGCGCCTTCAGCTGAATCAGCGCGTTCAGCCGAATCAGCGCCTTCAGCTGAGCCGGTTCAGCTGACGACGGCGCTGCCGTGGTGGGCGACGAGCCGCCAGCCGCCCTCGCCCCGCACGAACACGTTGAGGGCGCTCACCGTCGATCCCGTCTGGTCGCCGATGATGTTCTCGTCGACCGTGACCCAGCCCAGGTCGCCGTCGACCTCGACGTGCTCGTCGGTGAGGATGAACTGGATCTGCTGGGGGCCCTGGAACATGGCCAGCCAGCTGGCCGCCACCGCTCCCCATCCCCGGAGCACGGACCAGCCCGGATGCGTGCAGCTGACCCGGTCCGAGTGCTCCCAGATGTCGGACATGGCGTCGAGGTCGCGGGCCTCGAACGCCTCGTAGAACGCCTGGTTGCGTCGGCTCAGCTCGTCGGCGATCTCCGGGTCGGTCACGGGGCGAGCCTAGAGGGAAGGGCCCTGGGTCATTCGGCCCACAAGTAGGCCTAAAGGCCCAGGTCCGACACGCCGATAGCCTCTCCGTGAGCTTCGCCCCGCTGACACCCCGCCCGAGCCTGGATGGCGTGCTCGATGCCCTGCCGTCCGACTGGGCCATCGGTGGACGCGAGGATGCCCGGCTGGTGGTCGGGCCCACCGGCGGCTTCGTGCTGGTGCCGGGCGAGGACGACCTGGCCACCGCGGCCGAGCGGGCCCACAACCTGGCCCAGCGCACCAGGGGCGCGCTGGCCCGGCACCTCAGCTGGGTGCCCTTCATCGACGCCGCGGTCGTGACCTCCGGCAACCACCACGCCGAGGCCGCCTCGATCGTCGTGCCCGTCGACCTGCTGGGCGAGCTGCTGGTGAAGGGCCCGCTGGTCATCGACGCGCCGGCCATCGCCGTGCTCCGTGAGCTCCTCGTCGCCGGGTCCCTCGACGACTGGCAGATCTCACCCTCGCGGGACGGTGTCAGAATCGACCTGTGCGATCCCCCTCTTCAAGCGTCGACGACGGCGCGTCCCTGAACCTCGCCGCCGGCTTCTCGCCGGTGGCGTCCACCGACCAGGTCGACGTCAACGTCCTGCAGCTCTCGCCCGAGGCCCCGCCCGGCGAGCCGGCCCGGCGACCGATCCTGCTCTGCCACGCCACCGGCTTCCACGGCATGGTGTGGGCGCCGCTGGCCCGACATCTCGACGGCTTCGTGGCCTACGCCCCCGACCTCCGGGGTCACGGCGACTCGCCCGCCCCGCCCGACGGCGACATGGACTGGAACGGCTTCGCCGACGACGTGCTCGCGGTGGTCGACGCCATGGCCGCCCACGGGATCGACGTCGGGAGCCTGGTCGCGGCGGGCCACTCGAAGGGCGGGGCGGCGCTGCTGCTGGCCGAGCAGCGCCGGCCGGGCACGTTCGCGGCCATCTACTGCTACGAGCCGGTCGTGATGCCACCGGCGGTGCGTGACGCGATCGGCGCCGCCGAGGCCGGGCCCAACCCGCTGGCCGAGGGCGCGCTCCGCCGCCGGGCCACGTTCGCCTCCCGTGAGGAGGCGCTCGCCAACTACTCGTCCAAGCCTCCGTTCTCGGCCCTCGATCCCGAGGCGCTGCGGGCCTACGTCGACCACGGCTTCGCCGACCAGCCCGACGGCACCATCACCCTGAAGTGCCGACCGGAGATCGAATCGGCCGTCTACCGCATGGGTGCCGCCCACGACGCGTTCGACCATCTCGGCGAGGTGCGGTGCCCCGTCACCATCGGCGTCGGCGAGATCGACGGCATGGGCCCCGCGGCCGGCGCCGCGGCGGTGGCCGCGGCGCTGCCCCACGGCCGGCTGGTCGAGTTCCCCGACCTCGGCCACTTCGGCCCGCTCGAGGACCCGGCCCGCATCGCCACGAGCATCCTGGGCGCGGTCGGCTGACCAGGCCATCGCATCGTCGTGGGGCATCGGGGACGATGTCACACCCCCGGCGTACGCTCTGAGCCATGGCTCTCGAGCTGCCCCACAGCCTCTCCCCCTCCAAGGTCTCGACCTTCACCGACTGCGCCCTGGCCTTCCGCTTCTCCAGCATCGACCGTCTCCCCGAGCCGCCCTCGGCGCCGGCCACCAAGGGCACCCTCGTGCACGCCGCCCTCGAGCACCTGTTCTGCCTCCCGGCCGCTGAACGCACCCTGCCCGCCGCACTGACCGCGCTCGACCAGGCCATCGACGTCCTCCGCACCGATCCCGAGTTCACCGAGCTCGAGCTCGACGAGGCGGCGGAGGCGGCCTTCCTCGACGACGCCGAGCAACTCGTCCGGCGCTACTTCGAGCTCGAGGACCCGACCACCATCACGCCCATCGGCATCGAGCTCAAGCTCGAGGCGTCGGTCGGCGACCTCCGGCTCCGCGGCATCATCGACCGGCTCGAGCTCGATGCCGACGGTGGGCTCGTCGTCACCGACTACAAGACCGGCAAGGTCCCCCACCAGAACTACGAGCAGGGCAAGCTCGGTGGCGTCCACTTCTACGCGCTGCTGTGCGAGCGGCTCTTCGGGCAGCGTCCGGCCACGGTCCAGCTGCTCTACCTGGCCGAACCGCTGGCCATCATCACCACCCCCACCGAGCAGTCGATCCGCGGCCTCGAGCGCAAGGTGTCGGCCATCTGGGCCGCGGTCGAGCGGGCCTGCACCGACGAGGACTTCCGCCCCCGCCCGTCCAAGCTGTGCGACTGGTGCGCGTTCCAGGCCTACTGCCCGGCCTTCGGCGGCGACCCCGACTCGGCCAAGGGGGTCGCGGTCGATCTCGTAGCATCCCCGGGATGACCCCGCCCTCCCCCCCACCTGCCGACGACCCCGAGGCCGACCCACATCCGTTCCCCCCGCCCGAGCCTCCGGCCGCGCTCCCGGTCATCGGCACCGCCATCGAGGCTGCCGAGGAGCTCCTTCCCCACCCCATCGAGCACTTCGCCGAGCGGGGCCCGCACGACATCGAGCCACCCCACGAGCTCGGTCCCATCGCCCGCTTCGACCAGATCATCGACGACGCCTTCGACGCGCTGCGGGGCAACGCGGTGGCCGACCGCCTGTTCTACGCGGCCACCGAGCTCGGGGACTTCGGGCTGCTGTGGGTGCTGCTGGCATGGACCCACGGCCTGCGCTCCGAGAGAGACCTCGCCACCGCGCTCAAGCTCACGGCCACCCTCGGGGTCGAGTCGGTGGTCGTCAACGGGCTCATCAAGCAGATGTTCAAGCGCGAGCGCCCCGTCTCCCAGGAGCCCCGCCCCTACAAGATGCGCATACCGCTCACCACCAGCTTCCCGAGCGGGCACTCGAGCACGGCCGTCGTCGCGGCCACCCTGCTGTCGGTGGCCCGACCCAAGGCGGCGCCGCTCTACTGGGCGGTTGCCGGGGTGGTGGCGTCGAGCCGGGTCTACGTGCGCATCCACCACGCGAGCGACGTGGTCGGCGGGGTCGCCACCGGTCTGGTCATCGGCACGGCCGCCCGCGCCTTCTGGAGGAAGGTCGCGACAGCCTGACGGCTGCGCTCACCCCGTCAGCGCGGCGGTCGTCACCACCGCCTCGACCACCGGTGCCGGCGGGGTCGTGGTCGTCGCCGCGGCCACGACGAACGTGGCCGGCACGTAGTCCACGCCGCCGCAGCCACCGACGAACGACACCGCCGTTCCGTCGGCCAGGTCGGCCGGCAGGGTGACCGGGGCGCGCCAGCGGTCGAGCCCCACCTGCTCCGCCGGGCCCGTCACCACGAAGTCCCGGAGCTGCGAGTCGGGCACGACGACGTGGTCGATCTCGGCGTGCACGGAGACGCTGAACTGGCTCGGCGAGAAGCAGGTGCCCTCGACCTCCACCGTCGACCCGGCCGGCCCGGTGGTCGGCGAGACCGTGAGCGGCAGCGTGACCGATCGATCGACGTGGAACGCAGCGATGCACGGAAGCGACTGCCCTTCGGGGTAGGGCACCGCGACGAACTGGTAGTCGCCGGGGAGGACGAGGCCCCTGAAGGCGGGATGGCTCACCGATTGCACCACCTGGGGCACCTGCACGGTGGTGACGAACGAGCCGTCCTCGTCCGCGACGACCCTTCCGGCCTGCCCCGCGACACCACCGGTGTTCTCGCCCGGCTGGAAGAGCACGATGTTCACGTCGGTGCCGGGATCGACGCACGAGGTGGCGGTCAGCTCGACCTCGTCCCCGGCGACACCGTGGGTCGGGTCGACGGTCATGGTGTACGGCGCCGGCTCGGCCCCGTGGGCCGCGATGCCGCCGGTCGGCCCGATGACCGAGGCCGCCGCGATCATCACCACCAGCACCCCGAACCGCAGGCATCGCATGGCCGGCCTCCTCGATGAGGGAGGTGCGCACGACTCGCCCCTCCGTCGTGCCCGCACGGACGCACCCCTCGAGCGGGGCGCCCGGAGCGAGGCTAGACCCCGGCGCGCCCGGCGTCGATCGGACCCGGCCCGGTCGCAACGCCCGCCGGAACGCCCCGGCCGGGCGACCTGGTCCGCGCCCGTGGGGAATGCCCGGCCGCCGGCGGGGGTTCACGTCTGGCATGTCGACCTCGTTCTCGGTCACCTGGGACTACCGGTGCCCCTTCGCCCGCATCGCCCACGAGCACGTCCTCGAGGGCCTGCTCGACGGAGCCGACTGGGACGTCACGTTCGTGCCCTTCTCGCTCGGCCAGGTGCACGTCGCGGAGGGCGAGCCCGACATCTGGGAGACCCCCGAGCGCGACACCGGGCTCCTCGCCCTGCAGGCCGGGGTCGCCGTCCGCGATCGCCACCCCGACCACTTCCTGCAGGTGCACCGGGCCCTGTTCGCCGCCCGCCACGTCGACGGCGCCCAGATCAGGGAACCCGACGTCGTCCACCGGGTGCTGGCCGACGCCGGCGTCGACGCCGACGCGGTGTTCGCCGAGATCTCCACCGGCGTTCCGCTCGAGACCATCCGGAAGGAACACGAGGCCGCCGTGGCCAGCCACGAGGTCTGGGGGGTGCCGACGTTCATGGCCGGCGAGCGGGCTTCGTTCGTACGCCTCATGACGACGCCCGACGGCGACGCCGCCGTGGCCCGCCGCGCCGTCGAGCGCATCATCGACATGCTCACCGGCTGGCCCGAGCTCAACGAGTTCAAGCACACCAGCCTCAGCCGCTGACGGCGGAGCAGTCGTCCCCTACCCTGGCGACATGGGCGCTCCGCAGCCAGTCGCAGACCGATCGGACGACCACGGTGATCGGCCTGACGACCGCCCCGATGGCCGAGCCGAACGGGAGATGCTCGGCGGCCGGCGGATGTCCGATCTCGAGGCGCTGCTCTGGAACGTCGACAAGGACCCGTACCTGAGCTCGAACTTCGGCAGCGTGACCCTGCTGGCCTCCAGCCCCGACTTCGGGAAGTTCAGGCGGCGCATGCTCCAAGCCGTCTCGCACATCCCGCGGCTGCACCAACGGGTGGTCCCGGCCCTGGGGCGGATGGCGCCGCCGGAGTGGCAGGACGACCCCGACTTCGACATCGATCGCCACGTCCGCCACCTGGCCCTGCCCGAACCGGGCCACGAGCGCCAGCTGTTCGACCTGGCCGCCTGGTTCGTGCAGGACCCGATCGATCGCACCCGACCGCTGTGGGAGTTCGTGCTGGTCGACGGGCTCCCCGGGGGGCGGGCCGCGCTGCTGCAGAAGATGCACCACACGATCACCGACGGTGAGGGTGGCATCCGGCTGTCGGAGCAGTTCATCGACCCGACGCCCGACGCCCCCGACGTCGACGAGGTGCCCATCGTCACCGAGGCCGAGCACCGGGGGTCGCTCGTCGGCACCGCCACCGAGACCCTCTGGCACGGCTGGCACCGGGGCCTGGGCATCGCGCAGCGATCGGTCGGGCTGGCCGCCGACACGGCCCGGCACCCGACCCACCTGGGCACGATGGGCTCCGACGTGGTCGAGACGGGGCGCTCGGTGCTGCGCCAGCTCACGGTCACCGACCAGCACCACTCACGGCTGTGGAACGAACCGTCGCTGGGCCGGCGCCTCGAGGTGCTCGACGTGTCGTTCGACGACGCCCGCCTGGCCGCCAAGTCGCTCGGTGGCAGCCTCAACGACCTCTTCGTCACCGCGTCGGCCGCGGCCGCCGGCGCCTACCACCGTGATCTCGGGTGCCCCGTCGACGAACTGCGCATGGCGATGCCGGTCAGCACCCGGCAGGGCCGGTCGGCGGGCGGCAACAGCTTCGTGCCGACCCGGGTGCTCGTGCCGACCGGCGACCTCGACCCGGCCACCCGGTTCGCGATGGTGCACGAGTCGCTCGGGCGCACCAAGCACGAGCGGGCCATCGGCCTGATGCAGGGCCTGGCCGGCATGGTCAACCTGCTGCCGACCTCGGTGGTGGTGCGCATCGCCCGCCAACAGGCCGAGACCGTCGACTTCACCACCTCCAACGTCCGGGCCGCGCCGTTCGACCTCTACATCGCCGGGGCCCACATCGAGGCGACCTACCCCATCGGGCCACTGGCGGGGTGCGCCTTCAACGCCACCGTGATGTCCTACCGGGGGTGGCTCAACATCGGCCTGCACCTCGACTCCGGGCTGGTCACCGAGCCCGAGCTGCTGCGCGGCCACCTGGTCGAGGCCTTCGCCGAGCTCCTCGCCGCCGGCTCCTGACCACGGCGGTCCGATCGAGCGATCCGAACGCACGGTGCCGGTCGGTCCTCGTCGATGCACCTCCATCGTGGTGGTCATTGGTCGACCTGAAAACGACGAACGGCCCCGGCGAACCGGGACCGTTGGTCAGGCCGATGGAACGCCCGAGGCGGGCGATCGACGGATCAGTTGGCGGCGACACCGGCCGCGTCGAGCTCGGACACGGGCAGCTCGGTGGTGGCGGCGAGCAGGGTGCGGACATCGAGGAGCAGGTCAGCCACCTCGTCGGTCGACACGAGCGCTCGATGTGTCATGTCCCCGAGGCCCTTGTCGATGATCGCAAGAGCCTCGTTGATCACGTCAAGCTCGTGGGTCTCCGTCATCTTCGCTCCGATCGTGGGGGGTGCCTGTGACAACCCCGTAGACGTTCCTGATAATCCGACCTGCAGGTTCCAATCGGCATTTCCTGCACGCACTGTAGCGACACCCTGTGACGGGAAGGTTTCACAACGGTGATCTTCAGGAACATCGCATCTGGGCTTCAGGCCCGCGACAGCATCGGGATCGCCCGATGGGAGCCTCTGGCCGAGCGGATGCCCGGCCGGATCCCCACCCCGGCGACCCCCCGTCCCCGCCATGACGGGCCTAGCCTGCGCCGGTGATCTATTCGCCGGTGCAGCGACTCGGACGCGGCGGCATGGGTGTCGTCGACCTCGCCGTCGACGCCGAGGGACGGCCGGTGGCCGTCAAGCGGCTCGCGCTCCACGGCAGCGCGCTGGACATGCACCGGGCCCGCCAGCGGGTCCGGCGGGAGGCCGCCGCGCTGGCCTCGCTCGACCATCCCGGCATCGTCACCCTGCTCGAGGTCGTCGACGAGGGCGACGACCTGGTGCTGGTGATGCCCTACCTGGGTGGTGGGACCCTGGCCGATCAGGTGCGGGCCCACGGCCCGATGAACGCCGCCATGGTCGACTACCTCGCCGGGCACCTGCTCGGCGCCCTGGCCGCGGCGCACCGCGCCGGCATCGTGCACCGTGACATCAAACCGGCCAACGTGTTGTTCGACGAGTCGGGCCACGCCTACCTCACCGACTTCGGCGTGGCCACCATGCGCGACGCCACCTCCGGGCTCACCGCCACCGACCTGGTGGTGGGAACGCCCGAGTTCATGGCACCCGAGCAGGCACGGGGCGAGCGGGCCACGCCGGCCAGCGACGTGTTCTCCCTGGGTGCCACCCTGCGCTACGCGGCCACCGGCACCCCTCCCTACGGTCGGGGCGACGCCCGGGTCATCCTCAACCGGGCTGCGGAGGGCAAGATCGACCGGCTCCCGCCCGAGCTGCCCCGCGCCCTGCGGGACCGACTCTCCCCCCTGCTCGACAAGCGCCCCGAGCGCCGACCCACCGCCGCGGCCGCGTCCCAGGGCGGCGCCGGCGGCACCGCCGCCCTGACCAGGCCGGCGCGGGCGCCGCGGGCCCGGCGACCGGTGGGCTCGCGGCTGTGGCCCGCCGTCGCCGCGCTGGTCGTGATCGCCCTCGTCGGCGTCGGCGCGACCGCGTTTGCGGTGGCGCGGTCGCGCTCCGGCTCGGCGAGCTCGGACGCCTCCTCCACCGTCACCACCGGGAGCCCGTCGACGACGGCCTGCACCCCGCTCGCCTACCAGGCGTGCGGCGGAGCGGCGGCGCCGTTCACCGACGGGCTCCGCTGCACCGACGATCACGCCGACTACGACGGCAACGCGGTCAACGGCTGCGAGGCCGCACCCGACACCGTCGACGGCACCAGGCTGGCGAAGGCCCTCACGGCGGACCTCGTGCCCACCGACGACATCGACCGCTACCCCTTCCACGTGTCCGACTCGTTCCAGCTCTTCTGCGATGGCTCGGCCTCGGTGACCCTCACCGCCCCGGCCGGCGTGTCGATGCGACTCGACGTGGTCGACGGAGACGCCCCGATCGGCACGGCCGTGAGCCGCGACGGCAAGCCCGCCACCGTCGAGCTGCCCGACCCGAGCTGCCTGGGCGACGATTCGACCGACCTGCAGGCCCGGGTGAGCTGGGTCGGCGATCCCCGCAGCGCCACCCCCTACACCCTCGAGCGCGCCGGCTCCTACTGACCCCACCGCACCTCCGGGCCGAACCAGCGCAACCTGTCCCCTGAGCGACGCCGCTCGCTCCGCTGGCGGGACAGGTTCGCCGGCATTCGGATTAGGGTCCGGCCATGACCGAGACACGCGGGATGGAGGCCCTCGGGCTGACCTTTGCCAGCTTCATGAACCTGGGGATGGACGCCGCCCTCCAGGGGGCGCGATGGGCCGAGGACCTCGGCTACCGGTCGTTCTGGACGGCCGAGACCACCGGACCCGAGGCCTTCACCACGCTCACCGCGGCCGGTGCGGCCGCCCCCTCGCTCGACCTCGGCACCGGCGTGCTGGCCCTGCAGCTGCGCACGCCACCGCTCGTGGCCATGGCCGGCGCCACCCTGCAGGCCCTGCACCCCGAGCGCGACATCATCCTCGGTGTGGGGATCTCGTCGCCGGTCGTCACCTCCAAGTGGCACGGCGCCCCCTACGGCGAGCGGCCGCTGGCCCGGGTGCGTGAGTACCTGACCCTCGTGAAGGAGTGCCTGAGCGGCGAGTCGGTGTCGTTCAAGGGGGACTTCTACGAGGTCAGCCGGTTCCGGCTCGGCCTCAAGCAGGGCGAGCGCCGGCCCAAGGTGGTCATCGGCGCGCTCAACCCGGGCATGCTCCGCCTCGCCGGCGAGCTGGCCGACGGGGTGCTGCTCAACTACCTGCCCGCCTCCCACATCCCGTGGTCGGTCGAGCAGGTGCGCATCGGCGCCGAGGGCCGTGAGGGCGGGCCGCCCACCGTCTACGCCTACGTGCACGCCGGGGTGTGCGAGCGGGAGGACGGCATCGACTACGCCCGGCGCGACCTCTTCTCCTACGCCGTGGTCGACGCCTACGCCCGCAACTTCGAGCGGGCCGGCTTCGCCGACGAGATCGCCGAGATCCGCGGCCAGCACGCCGAGGGCAACCGCGAGGCCGCCCTGGCCGGCGTGAGCGACCGCATGGTGGACGCCATCGACGTCATGGGCGACGCCGACCACGTGCGGGCCACCGTGCAGAGCTACGTCGACGGCGGGGTCGACGTCCCCGTGCTGATGCCGTTGCCGTGGGGGCCCGATCGCCTGGGCGTGATCGACGCGACCATGCGGGCGGCCGCCGGCCGCGCCTGACCCCCACCCACCATCGCGACCCCACAGGAGACAGCCCGCATGGAGATCACCGGCAAGGTCATCGTCGTCACCGGCGCGGCCAGCGGCATCGGCCGCGGCCTGGCCCACCGCTTCGCCGTCGAGGGCGCGGCCGCGGTGGTGGCCGTCGACTACGACGGCGAGGGTGCGGCCGCGGTGGCCGACGAGATCGCCGCCACGGGGGTCGGGTCGCTCGGCCTGCGCGCCGACGTGTCGAACGAGGCCGACCTGGTGGCGGCCATCGACCGGACCGAGGAGGCGTTCGGCCCGATCGACCTGTTCTGCTCCAACGCCGGCATCCTCGTCATCGGCGGCGAGCAGGTGCCCGACGACGACTGGCAGCGCATCTTCGACGTCAACGTCATGGCCCACGTGTACGCCGCGCGTCACCTCGTCCCCCGCATGACGGCCCGGGGCGGCGGCTACCTGCTGAACACGTGCTCGGCCGCCGGGCTGCTCACCCAGATCGGATCGGCCCCCTACTCGGTCACCAAGCACGCCGCCCTGGGCTTCGCCGAGTGGCTGGCAATCACCTACGGCGACCAGGGCCTGGTCGTGTCGGCCCTGTGCCCGCAGGCCGTCGAGTCGAAGATGACCGCCGGGGTCGAGGGGGGCGGCGTCGCCGGGGTCGATGGCATGCTCTCACCCGCCGACGTGGCTCAGGCGGTGGTCGACGGCCTGGCCGCCGAGGCGTTCCTGATCCTGCCGCACCCTGAGGTGGCCGAGTACTTCCGGCGCAAGGCCGACGACTACGAGCGATGGCTGCGGGGCATGCGCCGCCTGCAGGCCCGCTTCGGCTCGATGACGTGACTGCCTCGTCCGACGCCCGTTTGGCGGAGCTCGGCATCGCGGCCGGCGATCGCGTGCGGTTCCGCCGGACCGACGGCGAGCGCTGGAAGGAGGCCGTCGTGGTGCGCCGCGAGCGCGACGGTGGCGTCGGGCTGCGCGACCCCAAGGGCGCAGCCCGGGCCATCGCCGTGGAGCTCATCGAGGTGCGCACCCGCGGCCCGCGGGGCGGCGTCGTGTGGGAACCCCTGCCGGTGCGGGCGGCCCGCACCGAGCAGATGAAGCTGCTGTGAGGCGGAGGCTCCCGAACCTCCTGGCCGCGTTCGCGGTCGTGGCCCTCGTGGTCGTCGGATCGGCGCCGGCGGCGTGGGCCAAGTCCTTCGGCATCGAGTCCGTGGTGACGAACGCGGTCGTGGTCCCCGACGGGTCGATGACGGTGAGCGAGGACGTCACCTACGACTTCGACGGCACGTTCAACCACCTCACCCGCAGCTTCGCCTCGGGCACGATCACCGACCTGCGGGCCACCGAGGGGGAGCACGAGCTGGCGCTCGAGCAGACCGGGAGCCCGGGCCTGCCGTGGCAGTGGGCGATCCCGGACGCGTCCGGCCGCCATACCTACACGTTCTCCTACACCGTGCTCGACGCGGTGCGCGCCGGGAGCGACGTGGGCGAGCTGAACTGGCAGTTCATCGGCACCGACACCGCCGTGGCGATCGACCACGTCTCGATCTCGATCAAGGTCCCGGGCGACGGCACCGGCGTGCGGGCCTGGGCCCACGGTCCGCTCAACGGCGTGGTCACCGTCACCGCCAACCTGGTGGGGCTCGTCGTCGACCACCTGCCGGCCCACACCTTCGTCGAAGCCCACGTGGTCGACCCGATCGAGAACTTCACGATGGCGCCCGGTCCGGCACCGTTGCTCCCGGGCATCCTGGCCCAGGAGCAGCTCGACGCCGACGCGGCCAACCAGGCCCGCGCCGATGCCCGGGACCGGATCGAGCGGCGGCACCAGCTCACGGTCGCCATGCCCTTCGTGGTCGTGGCCGGGCTGCTCGGCTTCGTGGTGGTCTGGTTCGTCTGGGGCCGCGAGCCCGAGCGGCCCGACGACATCGGCGACTACTGGCGCGAGGTCCCCGACGACCCGCCCGCCGTCGGGCGCAGCCTGCTCGCGTTCGGCACGGTCGACTCGAGCGCCTTCTCGGCCACCGTGGTCGACCTCGCTCAGCGCGGCTACCTGCGGATCACCGAGGAGCGCACCGACCGGCTCATCGGCAAGGACAAGGTCACCTACCGGTTCGACACGCTCGCGCACCACGACCTCGACGGGCTCGAGCCGTGGGAGCGCACGGTGCTGCAGCGCCTGTTCCCTGGGGTCGAGAGCTCCACCCAGGACGACCTCACCACCTGGGCCCGGACCAACCAGCGTGAGGCGCAGTCGTTCTGGCGCGGGTTCCGGGCGTCGGTGAAGGACGAGGTCGAGCAGAGGGGCTACCTCGTCGGCCACCGGCTGCCACCGTTCCTCTGCGCGTTCGGGGTCATCGTCGCCTTCATCGCCTTCTCGGTAGCGATGTTCTCGTCCGGCACGCTGTTCGGGCTGGTGCCCGTCGCGGCCGCGTTGGCCCTCTTCTTCTTCATGCGGACGCTGTTGCAGCGCTCCCCCGCCGGCGCACGCCGAGCCGCCGAGTGGGACGGCTTGCGCAACTTCCTGAAGGACTTCTCCCGGCTCGACGAGGCCGTGTCGGGTGACCTGATCCTCTACGAGCGCTACCTCGTGGCCGCGGTGGCCCTGGGGGTCGCCGACGAGCTCGTGCGGGGCCTCAGCCTCAAGGTGCCCGAGGTCGTGGCCAACCCCGGCTTCGCCACCTGGTACGTGGCGTCGTCGCTCGACCAGGGCTTCGCCGGCGCTGGCCTGGGCGGCTTCGGGTCGTTCGACTCCACCTTCGGCGCCACCACCGGCGCGTTCACCCCGCAGTCCAGCGGCACCGGCGGCGGGGGCGGCTTCTCCGGTGGGGGCGGAGGCGGTGGTGGGGGCGGCGGGTTCGGTGCGAGCTGAGCCGGCCGGTGACCGCGCCACGATCGAGGTCTACGAACGGCGAGCGGCCGAGTGGAAGGCCGCCCGCGAACCCTCCCGACTCGAGCAGGCCCGTCGACTCGGAGCCCGGGTCGAGGCTGCTCGTCGCGACGATCCCGATGCCGCCGATCTGCCCGTCCTCGACCTCGGCTGCGGTCCGGGCTGGTACGCGCCCCTGCTCGGCCCTGACGTCGTCGCCCTCGACGCGGCTCGGGCCATGCTCGACCTCGTCACCCACGAGGCGCCGCGCGCCCGGCGGGTGCAGGCCGATCTGGCCCGGCTGCCCTTCGCCCGAGGATCGGCGGCCGGTGCCTGGGTCTGCAACTCCTACGTCCACCTGCCCCGAACCGCGCTCCCCCTGGCCCTGGCCGACCTCCACCGCGTGCTGCGGGTCGGGGCCCCCGTTCACCTCGGCCTGTTCGAGGGCGACGTCGAGTTCGCGCCCGACCCGGAGGACCGGCTGCCGGGCCGGAACTTCTCGGCCTGGCCGCCCGAGCAGCTTCGCGACGTGCTGATCGGCGCCGGCTTCACGGTCGACGACCTCGACGCCCCGCCCGGGCGACCGGCATGGGCCCCGATCGCCGCGGCCGCCACGCGCGCCCGCACGCTGCCCGACACCGTCGGTCCCGGGATGCGGCTGCTCGTGTGCGGGCTGAATCCGAGCGTGCTGTCGGCCGACGTCGGCGTCGGCTTCGCCCGCAACGGCAACCGCTACTGGCCCGCCGCCCTGGCCGCGGGCCTGGTGAGCGTCGACCGCGACGCTCGCCACGCCTTGCTCCACCACCGCATCGGCATGACCGACCTGGTGAAGCGGGCCACCCCTCGCGCCGACGAGCTCACCACCGCCGAGTACCGCGCCGGGCTCGAGCGGGTCGGTCGCCTGTGCACCTGGCTCCGACCGGGCGCGGTCTGCTTCGTGGGGCTGGCGGGCTGGCGGTCCGCGGCGGACCGCAGGGCCGCGGCCGGGGTGCAGCCCGAGACGCTCGGCGGCACACCGGTGTACGTGATGCCCTCGACGAGCGGGCTGAACGCCCGTGTCACCCCGGCCGAGCTGGCCGGCCACCTGCGGGCCGCGGCGGCTCTCGCCGACGGCTGATCCCCGCTCGCCAAGGGCCCGGTCGGGCCGGAGCTCAGCCGGCCGCTGAGCGGCGGCGGCGGGTCGCGGCCACCACGAGCAGGCCACCGACCACGAGGATCGAGCCGAGGCCGACGAGCAGCCCGGCCTGCAGGCCGGTCGCCGGGAGCGTCCCAGTGGCGGCCACCTGCCCGCCCGGGTCGGTGGTCGGCGGCGCGGTCGTGGTGGTCGGGGCCGCGGTCGTGGTGGTGGCCTCGGCCGCGACCTGCACCGACAGCGACGCATCGCTGGCCGGAGCCTGGTCCGCGCCGTAGACCGCGGCGACGGTGAACGTGAACGGCGTGTCGACGGCGACGCCGGGCACCACGAGCGACGTGACGTTCCCCGCGACGGGGAACGTCTGGCCCGTCGGCTCGGCCGTGACCACGTAGCCGTCCGGCTGACCGCCACGGCCCGGCGCCTGCCACGAGAGGTGCAGGTCGCGGCCGGACCCCACCGCGACCACGCCGGTGGGCACCCGGGCCGGCAGGTAGTCACGGCACGGCTGGTTGCGCAGGGCCGGGCAGACCGGCAGGGTCGACGGCACCGCCGGCGTCAGGTTCGACGGCAGCACCGGCAGCAGCACCTTCGACGGCATGCCGACCGAGTGGCCGATGTCGTTGACCTGGGTGCCGGTCGGGGTGACGGTGTCGAAGGTCCAGAACGGTTGGTTGCCACCGGGGGCCTCGATGTTGAGCCGGAGCCTCGAGCCGGGCCGGATCACGTGGGCGAAGGGGAACAGCCCGACCCGCACGGGCGTGAACTGGCCCGCCGGCAGCGGGGCCGCGTCGGCCTCGGCATCGGTGTGGAACGGGGCCAGGTCGGTGGACTGGGCCTCGTCGAGGGCGCGGTGCGACGCACGGAGCCATCCGCTCTGGATGTACTCCTCCTTGCCGTCGGGGCGCACCTCGGTCAGCGTGACCTCGAGGTCGGTGTCGGGCGCGCTCGACCGCAGCCACAGGTCGACGCTGCCCTGGCCGGCGAGGGCGGTCTCGGTGGTGAACGGCGGCGTCACGTAGCTCGACGAGTCGCCCTCGGTGAGCGGGTTCCAGTGGATGTCGGGCCCGGTCTGGGTCTCCTGCTTCCAGATCGAGTCGGTGCCACCGTCGTAGGTCTTGTCCCGCTTCGACGAGGGGTCGTAGACGTAGCTCGACGCGGCCCGGGCCTCGGTGTCGGCGATGCTGCTCGGGACCGGCCCGAGCTGGCCGTCGGGTTGCAGGTAGTAAGGGGTGGCGATGGTGCCCGGCACCGGCCACGCCGCGAAGTTGCTCTCGGCCGTGCCGATGGGCGCGCCCGGGGCGCCACCGCCGCCGTTCTCCCAGACCACCCGGATCGGGGCCTCGGCCTGGTAGGCCGCGAGGGCCGCGGCGTAGGAGGGGTAGGAGGTGAAGCGGTCCGGCGGCAACGGGATGGGCGAGCCGCCGAAGATGCTGGTCAGCACGCTGGGCGCGCCGAGCCGGACGATCGGTGCCACGTGCGGGATGCGCTTGCCCACGTAGAAGTCGATGAACTCCATCAGCCGCACGATGTCCTGCGGGGCGAGGCTCTCGGTGTGCACGCCGTTGGTGAGGTAGGCGCGCAGCGGCACGCCCGGGGCGAAGTCCTTCAGCATCGACGACCAGTGCCCGCCGGTCTGCTCGTCCTGGAACGCGCCGCCGATGAAGGTGGGCACGTTGATCTTGTCGACGAACGTGCGCGGCGACAGCTGGTCGCCGCCGTCGGCGAGGTAGTACGGGTTGTCCTGGATCTTGCCCAACAGGTCGACGCTCTGCAGCCGGAGCGTCTGGTTGGCCGCGCAGGTGGTGTCCCCGTTGGCGATGCGCTGCTGCACCCACGTGTGCGCCGCCGGTCGGGCCGACTCGACCCGATCGGTGGCCCAGCTCAGGGCGAAGCCGTCGTTGAGGATGCCGCCGGGGTAGAGCGTCGATCGGAACGTGTCGGCGATGACCGACAGCGGGGAGATGGCCCGCAGGTGCGGCGGGCGCGTCTGGCCGACGAACAGCTGGCTGATGCCCATGTAGGAGATGCCGACCATGCCAACGTCGCCGTTGGCCCAGGGCTGGTTGGCCAGCATCTCGATGGCGTCGTAGCCGTCGGTGGACTGCAGGCTCTCGAAGTAGTCGAACGCGCCGCCCGAGCAGGTGGTGCCTCGGGTGTTGAGGCCGACCACGACGTACCCCTGCAGGGGGAACATGGCCGCCTCGGAGGGCGCCCCGCCCGGCTGGGACGGGTCGTAGCCCGAGTAGTCGACGAGCACCGGCCACGGCTTCGGGAAGGTGGCCTCGTCGGGGAAGGTGATGTTGGCGCTGAGCGTGGTGCCGTCTCGCGTGGGGATGTACCCGAAGCCGCTCGTCAGCACCGGCATGTTGGGCTGGTCGTAGAACGACGGGGCGGGAGCGTCGTCCATGTTCGTGACCGCCACGGGGGGCGATTCCTGCCCCTCGGACTGCACCGTGTAGCCGGTGCCGGCCGGGACCTCGCGGAACAGGTACGCGCCCTGCGAGTCGGCCACGTCCGCATCCGGGTCCCATGCGTGGTGGGTGAGCGTGACCACGCTGCCCCCGTGGTGCAGCGTGACCGCGGCCCCCGGCGTCAGCCCGGTGACCGACACCTGGTTCACGCTGCCATGCACCGTGAACGGCACGACCGCCGACGCGGGATCGGGCGTGGCCAGCACCAGCACGGACAGGGCCAGGCCGAGCAGGGCCACCACGGCCGCGGCGCGGCGGGCCGGGTTGGCGCGGACGATCGAAGGGTGAGAGGCGACCACGGAGGTCCTTTCGGTCGACGTCCGCCTTCCCCCGAGCCCCTTCCCTGAGAGCGGGCTCGCTGGCGGAACGGGCGGATGGTAGCAGCGCCGCCGGGAAGGCGAACAGCGCTCAGTTCCCGAGCCGCCGGGAGTGGAGGGGGCTACGGTGCGCGCCATGCGCGTCCGCCTCGACCCCATCGACGAGTACATGCACGAGCTCGGCCCCGAGCCGAACTTCAACGAGAGCATGTACTTCAACGTCTTCGACCCCACGAGCCGGATCGGCGCGTTCTTCCGCGTCGGCAACCGAGCCAACGAGGGCACCGGCGAGATGACGATCTGCGTCTACCTGCCCGACGGGCGGGTGGGCTTCATGTTCAAGCGACCCGAGGTCCGCACCAACGACGCGTTCGACTCGGCCGGCATGCGCTTCGAGGTGCTCGAGCCGTTCGAGCACCTGCGGGTCACCTACGCGGGCAAGGTCGTGATGCTCGACGACCCCCTCGCCATGGCCGACCCCCGGGCCGCCTTCACCGAGAACCCCTACGCCGAGTGCTCCGCCGAGATCGACTTCACCCGGGTGAGCGACATGTTCGGCGGCGAGCCCGAGGAGGCCCACGAGCGACCGGGCGAGGAGTTCGCCAAGGGCCACTACGAGCAGCTCGTGCGGGGCGTCGGGACGATCACCGTCGACGGCACGACCTTCGAGGTCGACGGGTACGGCCTGCGCGACCACTCGTGGGGGCCCCGCTACTGGCAGGCGCCGTGGTACTACCGCTGGCTCACCGCCAACTTCGGCGACGACTTCGGCTTCATGGCCTCGCGGATCGCCCGGCGCGACAGCGAGGGGACGCGCGGCGGGTTCGTGTGGGAGGGCGACAAGCTCCACCTCTGCCGGGACATGGAGGTCAGCACCGAGTGGGTCGGCGAGGACACCTACCACCAGCGCATCGAGACGGTGCTGCGGGCCAGCGACGAGGACGGCTCCCCGCTCGAGTGGCGGGTCACCGGTGAGGTGCTGAACCTGATCCCGCTGCGGAACCGGCGCGAAGGGCTGGTCACCCGCATCTCCGAGGGGCTGACCCGCTGGACGCTCGAGGACGGGCGTGAGGGCTTCGGCCTGTCGGAGTACCTCGACCAGATCGTCGACGGCCAGCCGGTGGGCATCGACGAGTGAGATCGGACGCCCCGAACCAGATGGTTCGGGCGTCGAGTACCCGCCCCTCAAACGGATACCCGACGCCTGAACATCTTGGAGGGTCCGCCACCAGGTCCCCTGTTCGTGCTCGGCAGTCTTTCTCACGCACAGTGGCTAGTCAATAGATTTCCACGAAGTATTGATTCAACGCGCCGTTCCGTCGTGGTCGGACGGCTCGGCAACCGAATCGGTGGCGAAACCGACCCTGGACCGCCCGACCGTTGCCGCGTCGTCACCAGGTCGACACCGGCCGACAGGCACTCGCTAGGGTTCATGGTGATGGATGCTCCCCAGCCAGCATCCGACGACGCCGCCGTCGTCGTCGACGCGGATCCCAGCACCGACACCATGGTCGCTCCGGCGCCGGTGACGAAGGGTGAGCGCACGCGGCAACGGCTGCTCGAGCTGGCCGTCGAGCGCTTCGGTCAGCAGGGCTACCGCACGACCTCGGTGTCGGAGATCGCCCGCGCCGCCGGGGTGACCCAGGCCACCGCCTACGCGTACTTCGACAACAAGGAGTCGCTGTTCGCTGCCGCGGTCGACACCGACGCCACGGCGCTGGTCACCGAGGCGCACCGGGCCCTGGCCGGGGTCCCGGTGCGCAAGAAGCTGGTGGCCTTCCTGGTCGAGCTCTACGACGGGCTCGAGCGCCGGCCGCTCGCCCGCCGGGTCCTCGCCGGCCTCGAGCCCGAGGCCCTGCCCCACCTGATCGACCTCCCCGCCATCCGCCTGGCCACCGGCCTGATGGCCGACGACATCCGGGCCAGCCAGGCGGCCGGGCTGGTGCGCGCCGACATCGACCCGGCCGAGGTGGGCATCGGCGTCGAGGCCATCATCCTCGGGCTGCTGATCGGTGCGGTCCAGAGCGGTGGCATCTTCAACCCGCGCTACCAGGGCGGCGTCGAGGCCGCGTTCGAGGCCATCCTCAAGCCGCCGGACTGACCACCGCCTGCTCGACAGGACGCGGGTGAGCGGGCCCGCCCAGAGGCTGAAGGGCCGAATCTCCCGCCGCCTTCAGCCAACGCGATCTCAGCTGCTGGAAGCTCGGAGCCCCTGTCCCAGAACGAATCCTTTCAGACGCTCCCCCCATCTGAAATCTGTGCACTGATCAACCGCATGTGTCGATTGGTGCACAGGTTTCGCCAGGAGCAGGAGCGTCCCCGAACGCCCGGACCGTGACACCTCGGCGCCCCGACAGATCAGCCCTTTGTGGACGGTTCAGTGGCGCTTCTTGAGTTGCGGGGGGACAGGCGGGTAGCGGGCGATCTCGCGAGCCGCGATGAGACCCGCTGACTGCCTCGGCCGTTCGGGACGAGCAATGATCAGAACCTGTGGATGGTCCTCGGCGGGGTGACGTGAAGGGAGCGCACCTTCCCGAGGAAGATCGATAGCCCATAGCGAGTCTGATCGCAGCCGCTGACAAGGGTCACGATCGTCATCTGACAAGACCCGCCTGATTCTTCCGCTTGACGCATGCCGATATCGGCATATGATGGCTCCCATGGCACGAGCAGCGACGACGTCGGACGTCTTCAACGCGATCGCCGAGCCGCAGCGCCGGGAGATCCTGGTGCTGCTGCAGGCGGGTGAGCGGCCGGTGACCGAGTTGGCCCAGGAGCTGGGGATGACCCAGCCGGGGGCGTCCAAACACCTGCGGGTGCTCCGGGAGGTCGGGCTGGTGCGGGACCGCAAGGCAGGCAAGCAGCGCCTGTACGGCCTTGACGCCCGCGGGCTGCGACCGGTTCACGAGTGGACCGGCGGGTTCGAGCGGTTCTGGAACGAGAGCTTCGACCGGCTGGACGAGTACGTGCAGGACCTCAAGCAGGCAAGGCAGGAGGAGTAGCTGATGAGCGCGACGGGACGAGGAGCGCCGGCGCAGTCCGCGACGGCCGACCGCGAGATCGTGATCTCCCGGGTCATCGACGCCCCACGGGAGCTGGTGTTCGAGGCGTTCACCGAGGTGCGGCACCTGTCGCGGTGGTGGGGACCGGAGGGGTTCACCACCACCACGCGGGCGTTCGAGTTCCGCGTCGGCGGGGAGTGGGACTTCGTGATGCACGGACCGGACGGGACGGACTACCAGGAGTGGATCTCCTGGACCGAGATCGCCCCGCCGGAGCGGATCGCGCTGCTGCACGGTGAGTCCCGCGGCGACCCGAACGCCTTCGAGTCGGTCCTCACGTTCGCGCCCGACGGCGCGGCGACCCGGATCGAGATGCGCACGGTGTTCCCCACCAAGGAGCTGCGCGACGAGGCGGTCGAGAAGTACCACGCGATCGAGGGCGGCCAGCAGACCCTGAGCAACCTGGCTGCCTACGTCACCGAGATCGTTCGGAAGGGAGCTGAGGGCTGATGGCCGGGAAGGTGTTCTTCAGCGTGTCGATGTCGCTGGACGGGTTCATCGCGCCCGAGTCCCTCGAGGACTTGATGGGGCAGCAGTGGATGGAACTGCAGCAGTGGATATTCCCGCAGCGGTTCTTCCGGGAGAACCTGAAGCTCGGCGAGGGCGGCGAGGAAGGGCGCGACAACGACATCGTGCGGGAGACGTTCGAGCGCACCGGCGCGAGCGTGATGGGCAAGCGCATGTTCGACGCCGGCGAGCAGGCGTGGCCGGAGGAGGCGCCGTTCCACACGCCGGTCTTCGTCGTGACGCACGAGAAGCGTGACCCCTGGGAGCGGCCGGGTGGGACCACCTTCCACTTCGTCAACGACGGCATCGAGCCCGCGCTCGACCAGGCCCGCGAGGCCGCCGGCGACCGAGACGTCCGCATCGCGGGCGGCGGCGCGACGATCCTGGAGTACGTGAACGCGGGCCTGATCGACGAGTTCTCGATCGCGCTGTCACCCGTGCTGTTCGGCTCCGGAATCCGCCTGTTCGAGGGCGTGGACGCGGGCCGCGTGGCCCTGGAGCCGGTCCGCGCGGAGCCGACGCAGCGGGTGACCCACCTGACCTACGCAGTCCGGGAGCGGTAACTGTCTCGACCTCAGCGCTCCCCCGCCGAGGTCAGCAGCGCGGTGAGATCCTCGACGCTCTGAGCGTCAGGAAGGGCGAGCGTTCGGGCCGCGATCTCGGCCGCGCGCTCCTCCGGGAGGGACCTCACGGCGTTGTCGTGGAACTTCCTCGCCAGCTCAGGCTTCGCCAGCGAGTCACCAAGGGCCCCGGCTCCCGCGCCGCCGGTGCTCGCGATGGCGTTCAAGCTCATCGAATCAGCACAGACCCGGTGGCGGGCCGTCAACGCACCCCACCTCGTCGCGCTGGTCCGTGCCGGCGCGGTATTCAAGAACGGCAAGCTCATCGAACGACCCGACGAATCAGAGGGTGGTGATCAGCAAGTCGCGTGACACGCCGATCCACAGGTCTTGACTATTCCTCCGAGGGCTCGCTCTGCCCGTAACACGAGTGACTCGGTCCCGGGCGATCTGGGGCGCTCGAGCCGCGAACCGCGTCGGCTGGGTAGGAACAGCAGCGCAAGCGACCGTCGAACACGAGCGGGCTCGCGTCCGCACGGAGGTCGTGGTTTGCTACATCCGTAGCGCCAACCCGACGAAAGACGGTGCCACATGTCCGACGCGACCCCCACTGTGACGTTGAACAACGGCGTGGAGATGCCGATCCTCGGCTTCGGTGTGTTCCAGATCCCCCTCGAGGAGACCGAAGCCGCGGTCGCGTCCGCCCTTGAGGTCGGCTACCGCCACTTCGACACTGCCGCCTCGTACGGCAATGAGGAGGCACTTGGTCGAGCGGTTCACTCCAGCGGCCTGGCTCGCGACGAGCTGTTCATCACGACGAAGCTGTGGATCCAGGTGCCCGGAGAGGACCACGCCACCCGCGCCTTCGAGAAGTCGCTCGCACGGCTGGGGCTCGACTACGTCGATCTCTACCTGATCCACCAGCCGTTCGGTGACTACTACAGCTCGTGGCGGGCCATGGAATGCATCTACGGAGAGCGCCGTGCCCGAGCGATCGGCGTGTCGAACTTCCACCCGGACCGCCTGGTCGACCTCATTCTCAGCAACGAGGTGACCCCCGCCGTGAACCAGATCGAGACCCATCCCTTCCACCAGCGCCACCAGGACCAAGAGGTGATGGTGGCCCGTGGCGTGCAGATGGAGTCGTGGGGTCCCTTCGCCGAAGGGCGCAACAACCTGTTCTCCGACCTAACCCTCACCGACATCGGTGCGGCGCACGACAAGTCGGTGGGCCAAGTCGTCCTTCGCTGGCTCATCCAGCGCAACGTCATCGTGATCCCCAAGTCAGTTCGACCCGAGCGCATGAAGGAGAACCTGGACGTGTTCGACTTCGAGCTCACCGATGACGAGATGGCCCGCATCGCCACCCTCGACACCGGAGCATCGCAGTTCTTCGATCACCGAGACCCTGCGATGGTGGAGTCGCTCGTGGCTCGACGGGAAAGCTGAGAACCAACCATCGCCACGACCGCCCACAGCCACCGCCGACAGTGTCACGGACCCGACGATCTGGGGCGGTAGGCACCATGCGGCCGCGGGTCCATGGAGCGGGGCATTCTTGCTTGGTGACGAGCTTCGACGTGCGATCGCCGCTGACGCAATCGGAGTGCTGGCGAACACTGGCGAGCCAGTCGACGGACCGAACGAACTGGACGGAGTTCAGAAGCCCTCCCGGTCGGGTCGGCCTCTTCCGCTTGGGGGGTGCGCCAGGGGTGCCCGTGGCCGACGTCGGCCCTGACACGATCCGGGTCGGTCTTCCGCAGTACCGACGGAATCCCTGCCAACCGTTCCTCTCGTTGACGCTCCATGCTGACGACACAGGCACCGTTGTTCTGGGCGAATTCGAGGCCCCATACCGCGATCTCTGGCGGGTGGTTCGGTTCGTCATGCTGCTCTGCTGGGGCCTTCTCGTACTCGGCGGCCTCGCCAGCTACTCGAACGTAGGGCCGGGACTCGCGATCACCGGCGTCGTGCTCATTGGTCTGACCCTCGCGTACGACTGGCTCATTCGAGTCGATGCCCGGGCGCAACGCTCCAGGTTGCAGCGGTGGGCAGTGGACTGCCTCTCCACCGACTCAGAGGCTGGCTAACGCCCCGGTCCCGGCAGGGAGGATGGGGTGGGCGGGATCCACCGTGGTGTTGGTGGTGCTGGTTAGCGTCCGCAGCCCTGATTGAGGTGGCACTCACCGGTCGGGCGGAGACCTCGTGGGAGCTGTGACAGCAGCTCTTGCGGAAGTCGGGTCCGCCGTTCCGGCGAGTGCGTGCCACCCCTTGACACCTGAATGGAAGGAAGGGATGGCGATGACCATCGTAGAAGACGCGCGCCCAGTGATCGGGGGTGTCGACACCCACCTCGATGTCCATGTCGCGGCTGCGCTCGATGACCTCGGGGCCCTGTTGGGGACCGAGTCGTTCGCGACGACGCCGGCCGGTTACGCCGAGCTGTTCGACTGGCTGGCCCGGTTCGGACCTGTCGCCCGGGTCGGCGTGGAGGGCACCGGCTCCTATGGGGCCGGCCTGTGCCGGTCGTTGCTCAACCGGGGCATCGAGGTGGTCGAGGTCGACTGCCCGAACCGCAAGGACCGCAACCGGGCCGGCAAGTCCGATGTCCTGGACGCGGTCTCCGCGGCGCGGGCTGCCCTGTCGGGCCAGGCCCGGGGGCTGCCCAAAGGCGGTGACGGTCCGGTCGAAGCGATGCGGGTCCTGCTCATCGCGAAACGGTCCGCGGCCTCGGAGCGGGTGCGGGCGTTGAACCAGATGCGCCAGTTGGTGTTCTTGGCCCCTGATGAGGTCCGGGCCCGGTTCCACGGCCTCAACGTGCACCACCTGACCCGCCAGGCCGCAGGGATGCGACCCCGCCCCGGCCACCAGGTCGACTACATCACCTTGTTCACCCTGCGAGAGCTCGGCCGGCGCGTCCTCGGGTTGGAAGACGAGATCGCACGGCTCGACATCCTCCTCGAGCCCATCGTCGTCGACCACGCCTGGGACCTGCTGAGCCTCTACGGCTGCGGGACCTTCGCCGCCGCGACCCTGTCAGTCGCCGCCGGCGACCGACCCCAACGGATCCGCTCCGAAGCGGCGTGGGCTCACCTGTGCGGCGCGGCGCCGGTCCCGGCCGGGTCGGGCAAGACCAACGGGAGGATGCGACTCAACCGCAGCGGCAACCGGCTCGCCAACTCGGCGCTGCACCGCATCGTGTTGACCCGCATGGCCAGCCACCAACCCACCCGCACCTACGTCGAGCGCCGACGAACCGAGGGCCGAAGCACCCCGGAGATCATGCGATCACTCAAGCGCTACGTCGCCCGCGAAACCTTCAAGCACCTGCCCCGACCCGACCTCTGATCACCCCAAGCTCTGGGGTGGGTCTGGCTCCTGTATCCGGCTGGCGCGACTCCTGCTGCCTCTAGACCGACGTGTCGACCCACCCCAACCCATCGACCGCGGACAGCGTGGCTTACTAGAAGCGTGCCCACCCAGTGGCAGACCCCTGTCGTGCCCGCCCACTCCGCAAACAGCCCCTTGACATCCTTAGAAGCCTCGGTATGGGGCAGTTCGGGACGGTCGCGCTGCGCTGCGGCGTTTGGGTTGCGGTTCGCGACACAGCTGCCGCCGATCGGGATCGCGGCGACGAGCGGCGGCAGGTGCTCACCGATTCGCGACGTGGCTGCCGCCAGATCCCTCACCAGCGGGGCGAACCAACCACCGTTTCGGTGGACGGATCGCCCATCTGGTGACAGCCCGATCAGGTGCAGCTCCAGTAGGGCGAACCGACCACCGTTCCGGTAGCCAGATCTCCCGACTACGACAGGCGTCAGCGGCCCACGGCAAAGGGCCCCAGTCGGGCCGTTCTGGGACAGGCCCAGGCCGGCTTGAGCAGCTGAGAGCGCCTTGGCTGAAGGTCGCAGGAGATTCACCCGTCAGCCTCTGAGATTGCACAGGTCCGCCGCGACCGGCCCTCGGGCTCCGTCGAGGCGTCCGCGCTAGGGTGAACACTGTTCACCCGACGAACGGAGGCGCCGCCGTGGCCATCGACATCGACCCGAACCTCAGCCCGTACCTGCAGGGCAACTACGCCCCGGTGCACGACGAGCTCGACGTCTCCGACCTCGACGTGACCGGTCACGTGCCGGAGGCGCTGTCGGGCACCTACCTGCGCAACGGCGCCAACCAGGCCTTCACCCCGATCGGCCGCTACCACCTCTTCGACGGCGACGGCATGATCCACGGCGTGACCCTCGAGGGCGGTCGGGCGAGCTACCACAACCGCTACGTCCAGAGCAAGGGGCTCCAGGTCGAGCGGCGGGCGGGTCGGGCGCTGTTCGGCGGGCTGTCCGAGTTCAGCTTCCCCGAGCAGTCGGTGATCGACGAGGCCGGAATCATGAAGAATACGGCCAACACCAACGTGATCCGCCACGCCGGTCGGATCCTCGCCCTCATGGAGGGCGGGCTGCCCACGGAGCTGACCACCGACCTCGACACCGTCGGCGAGTGGGACTTCGACGGCGCGCTGCATGGCTCGATGACCGCCCACCCGAAGTGGGACCCGGCCACCGGTGAGCTGCTGTTCTTCGGCTACAGCCCGTTCCCGCCGTTCCTGCGCTTCCACGTCGCCGACGCCACCGGCACCCTGACCCGCAGCGTCGACATCGACCTGCCCCGCTCGATCATGATGCACGACTTCGTCTGCACCGAGCGCCACGTGGTCTTCTTCGACCTTCCCGCCGTGTTCGACCTCGAGGCCATGATGAGCGGCGGCACCTCGATCAGCTGGCAACCCCAGCACGGCGCCCGCATCGGCGTGCTGCCCCGCGACGGCGGCAACGACGACGTCGTCTGGTTCGAGCTGGACCCGTTCTTCGTCTTCCACTTCCTCAACGCGCACGACGACGGCGACACGATCGTGGTCGACGGCTGCCGGGCGCCGCGGATGCCCACGGCCTTCGGCGACGAGGTGCTGACCGAGCCCGCACCGCCCCTGCTCCACCGGTGGACCATCGACCTCGCCGCCGGCCGGGTGACCGAGACCCAGCTCGACGACCGCCCCGGCGACTTCCCCCGCATCAACATGGCGACCTCGGGCACCGCGAACCGCTTCGGCTACGTGGCCCACGGTCCGTGGGACACCGACCTCGTGCACTTCGACGCGGTCGCCAAGCACGACCTGGAGACCGGCACGACCCAGGTGCACGAGTACGGCACCGGCACCGAGGCCGGTGAAGCCGTGTTCGCGCCCGATCCCGACGGCTCGGCCGAGGACGACGGCTGGCTCCTGAACTTCGTGTTCGACCGCGCCACCCAGACCAGCGACCTCGTCATCGTCGACGCGCGGGACATGGAGGGTGAGCCGGTGGCCCGCGTCCACATGCCGCCGCCGCGTGCCGTTCGGCTTCCACGGCAACTGGATGCCCGACCACTCGTACTGAACGAGCGATCGGCCACGGATGCAAAGCTGGTGGGCCATGGACGACTCCTTCGAGATCACCGCGGACGCGTTCGTCGAGATGGCCCATCGCATCGTGTGGGCGTCGGCGGCGACCGTCGACCGGCTGGGCCGACCGCGCAGCCGGGTGCTGCACCCCTACTGGCAGCGCGACGGCGAGCTCGGACCGGGGCTCGTCGGCGTGATCGCCACCAGTCCCACGCCCATCAAGCGCGCGCACCTCGAGGCTCATCCCTACCTGTCGGTCACCTACTGGGCGACGAACCACGACACCTGCACCGCCGAGTGCTCGGTCGAGTGGCTGCTCGACGACGAGAGCCGGATCGAGGTGTGGGACCTCTTCGAGAACGGCCCCGAGCCGGTGGGCTACGACCCCGCCATCATCCCGGCGTGGTCGGGCGGCCCGACGTCGGAGGCGTTCGCGGCGCTGCGCCTCACGCCGTGGCGCCTGCGGGTGATGCCCGGCACGGTGATGACCGCCGGTCAGGGCGAGCTGCTGACCTGGCGAGCGCCCGCGACCACCTGACGTCGGGCGCTCCGACCGAACCCGGACGACGCTCGGGTGGGATCGCCGCGACAGGCGGTCGATCCGACCAGACGATCGCTACCGGGGCGCGAGGTCGCGGATGGCCTGGCGCTGGTCGATGCCGGGGAAGGGCAGGATCGCCAGCGCCGGCGTCGTGACGCCGTTGGCCACGTAGCGCTGCACGTGCTCGCGGCACTGCTCGGGCGAGCCGTGGACGATGAGGGCGTCGACGACCTCATCGGGGATGGCGGCGGTGGCGGCCTTGCGGTCCCCCTCCTTCCAGAGCTTCCACATGTCGGCCAGCTGATCGCCCCGGCCGAGCCACTCGTGGAACGCGGCGTAGACCGCCACGTTGAGGTAGGCGGCGACGGCGAAGCGGCCCATGGCCCGGACCGTGTCGGCGTCCTCGCTCGGCGCCACGAAGATGCGGGCGACGATCTCCTTGTCGGCGCCGAACTGGCGGACGACCGGAGCCACCTGCGAGACGTCGTCGGCCGAGAGCCAGTTGATGATGGCGCCGTCGCCTTCGCGCCCGGCGAGGCGCAGCATGCCCTCGCGCAGGGCAGCGACCAGGATCGGCACCGGCTCCGGCGGCACCACCCCGAGCTTGAAGCCCTTCACCGAGAAGGTGTCGTAGTCGGCGGTGACCTTCTCGCCGGTGAGGGCGACGCGGAGGAACCGCACCATGTCGCGCGTGCGCTTGTAGGGCTCCTCGAACGGGATGCCGTTCCATCGCTCGACGATCACGTCGCTCGACGTGCCCAGCCCGAGGGCGAACCGGCCCGGGGCGGCCTGCGCCAGGGACCCGACGCACTGGGCCAGCGTCGCCGGGCCGCGCGTGTAGACGGGGACGATCGCGTTGCCGAGCCGCAGAGACGGGGCCCACACCGACGCGAGCGCGAGCGGGGTGAAGGCGTCGGCACCGTTGGCCTCCGACGACCACACGTCGGTGTAACCGAGGTCGGGCAGCTCCTCGATCCACTCTCGCTGCTCGCCGAGGGGCACCTGGTCGAAGGGGATGGTGATGCCGTAGCGCTGGCTCATCGTCGGCCTGCCTTTCGGTGGAGTCGTGTAGGGATCATGGCCTGAACTCGCGGACGATGGCCGACTGGCTGGCCGTGGCCATCAGCGTGCCGTCGGGCGCCCACAGGTAGACGGTGCCGTGGCCGAAGCCGCGGGTGACCAGCTCGATGTTGATGTCGATCAGCACCCACTCGGTCGGCACGATGGTGCCCAGCCGCAACGTGTTGTCGAGGCTGTTGCTCATCGTGTCCTCGTCGAGCGCCTGGGTGATGCCGAGGGGCACGTAGTCGCCCATCACCGCCAGTGCCGGGGCCGAGACCTCGAGCACATCGGGCAGGCGGGACCACAGCACGGTGCGCCCGGTGGCGGGGTCCGAGTGGGCCCACCGCTGGTCGAGCCGGCTCATGATCGAGTCCTCGACGTGGTGGCGACCCTCTCGGGGCAGGCACTGCTCGGGCGGTGGGACGTCGGGCATGGTCGGCCACTGCCCGGTGTGGCGCAGGTCACGATCGCCGAGGGCGGCGTTCACCGTGAGGATCTCGGTGTTGCCGACGGTCCCGGCGGCCCGGGCCTGGGTGACGTTGCGGCCCTCCGAGGCGATGGTGACGTCGATGTCCATGACCGCCGGCGGACGGGCGTAGGAGAGGTACTGCGCCGTGGCCCACACGATGGACCGACCGGTGCTGCCCTCGAGGGCGGAGATGGCCGCACCCAGCGCGCACCCGCCGAACAGGAAGCTGTGGCCGGTGGAGATCCCGGGCGTGACCGGCAGGTACCAGCGCATCGGGTTGTGCGTCGGTCGCAGACCGAGCCATTCACGGGCATCCACGGCGGCACTCTAGGGCGGCCCACGCACGCCCGGTCCGACCTGGCCGGGGGCAGGAGTTCGCCCACTGGTACCGCGGCCTTTACCTCAACTGTCACACCCCCTCTGCATACTGGAACCATGGATGCACAGCTCCACCTCATTCCCGCCTCCGAGCTGCCCGCCGAGGGCGATCCCACCCCCGTCGACGAGCGCCCCCGGGCCGACTGGCGGCTCGATCCCTCCACCAAGGCCGTGGGGCTTCGCGGCGTTCAACAGGCCCGCGCGGCCCTGCGCCGCGCCATGCGCCAGCGCCACGTCGGCCCCGACGACGAGCACGCCTCGGCGGCTTGACCGCTCGGTCAAGGCTCGGCCTAGGCTCACGCCATGAGCGAACGCGAAGTCGTCATCGTCGAAGCTGTCCGCACGCCCGTCGGGCGTCGCAACGGCGGCCTCTCGACCATCCACTCGGTCGACCTGCTGGCCAACCCGCTCAAGGCGGTCATCGAGCGCTCCGGCATCGATCCGGCCGAGGTCGGTCAGGTCGTCGGTGGCTGCGTCAGCCAGATCGGCATGCAGTCGTTCAACGTGGCCCGCACGGCGTGGCTCACCGCCGGCCTGCCCCTCACGGTGGCAGCCACCACGGTCGACACCCAGTGCGGCTCGTCGCAGCAGGCCACCAACCTGGCCACCAGCCTGGTGGCCTCCGGCGTGGTCGACGTCGCCGTCGCCTGCGGCGTCGAGGACATGAGCCAGGTGCCGATCGGCTCCAACGGCGCCCGGGGCATGGGCCTCGGCAACGCCATCCCCAAGAGCTACTTCGGCCAGTACGAGTTCACCAGCCAGTTCGAGGGTGCCGAGCGCATCGCCGACAAGTGGGGCATCACCCGGGCCGACGCCGACGAGTTCGGCCTGCGCTCCCAGCAGCTGGCCGCCCAGGCCTGGGCCGAGGATCGCTTCGCCACCCAGATCGTCGAGGTCGACGCACCTGATCTCGACGACGAGCGCAAGCCCACCGGCACCACCCACCACGTGTCGCGCGACGAAGGCATGCGCGAGACCTCGCTCGAGGTGCTCGCCAACCTCAAGCCCGTCGCCCGCGAGAACGGGGTGCACACGGCCGGCAACTCGTCGCAGATCTCCGACGGTGCCGCCGCCGTGCTGGTGATGACCAGGGAGAAGGCCAACCAGCTCGGCCTCACCCCGAAGGCCCGCATCGTCGACACCTGCCTGGTCGGGGTCGATCCCGTGCTCATGCTCACCGGCCCGATCGACGCCACCCAGCGGCTGCTGGCCCGCAACGACCTCACCATGGCCGACATCGACATCGTCGAGATCAACGAGGCGTTCGCCTCGGTGGTGCTGGCCTGGCAGCGCGAGCTCGGCACCGACCTCGAGGGCGTCAACCCCAACGGCGGAGCCATCGCCCTCGGCCATCCGCTCGGCGGCACCGGGGCCATCCTCACCACCAAGGCGGTGCACGAGCTGCACCGGGCCGACAAGACCTTCGCCATCGTCACCATGTGCTGCGGTGGCGGCCTCGGCACCGGCACCCTCATCGAGCGTCTCTAGCTCCACCCGCTTCGCCCCCACCCGCTCCGGTCACGTGCCGGGCTCGTGCTCGCGGCTCGCGCCGCCGAACCCGCCCGCATCCACCGGAGGTGCTCGACGTGACGTCGACATCCACCCTCGCTCCCCGACCGGCTCGGCATGCCCGGCCGACCGCGCTCGCCGTGCTCGCCGCGTTGGTGGTGCTCGGCGCGGTGGGGTGCCGCGACTCGTCGGCCCGGTCCCACCCCGCGCCGACCGGCCCACCGGGGTCGGCACGCGTCACCCGGGTCGTCGATGGCGACACCATCGAGGTCGACCTCGCCGGACACGACGAGAAGGTCCGCCTGCTGGGCATCGACACGCCCGAGACGCACCATCCGACCAAGCCGGTGCAGTGCTACGGCAAGGAGGCGTCCGACCACACCGCCGAACTGCTGCCGGCCGGCACCGAGGTTCGCCTCGAGCGCGACGACGAGGAGCGTGACGACTACGGCCGCCTGCTGGCCTACGTCTACCGCAGCACCGACGGCCTGTTCGTCAACCTCGACCTGGTGCAGCAGGGCTACGCATCGCTCCTCACCATCCGGCCCAACGTCAGCCACCTCGCCGAACTCACCGCGGCCGAGTCCGCGGCCCGGGCCCACGACCTCGGGCTCTGGGGCCGGTGCGGCGGGCCGGGTCGACCGGCCGCCTGAGGCGGTAGCGTCACGCCGTGACCTCACTCGCGGAACGGCTCGGCTACGCGCCCGACGACCGCCTCCTCATCGTCAACTGCGACGACCTCGGCATGTGCCACGCGGCCAACGCCGGCGTCTACGAGAGCCTGCGCATGGGCGTCGCCACCAGCGCCACGCTCATGGTCCCGTGCCCGTGGGCCCGAGAGGCGTCGGCCCGGTACCTCGGCGAGGACGTCGGCGTGCACCTCACGCTCAACGCCGAGTGGGACCTCTACCGCTGGGGGCCCATCACCGTGGCCCCGTCGCTGCTCGACGGCGACGGCGGGTTCCCCCGCACGCAGACCGACGTGTGGGACCACGCCGACATCGACGAGGTGCGCCGCGAGCTGCGGGCCCAGATCGAGCGGGCCATCCTCTGGGGATTCGACGTCAGCCACCTCGACAGCCACATGGGCACCCTCCAGCTCCGCCCCGAGTTCTTCGACGTCTACCTCGAGCTGGCCGTCGACTTCGGCCTGCCGCTGCGGTTGTCCGGCTCGTCGACCGAGCGGCTCGTCGGCTTCCCCTTCCGCCAGCTCGCGGCCGACGAGGGCGTGGTCTTCCCCGACCACTTCGTCACGGTGAACAACGGTGTCGGCAGCCGCCGCGCCGTCGAGAAGGTGCTGTTCGACCTGCGCCCCGGCGTCACCGAGGTCTACCTGCACCCGGCCGCCGACACCCCCGAGCTGCGGGCCCTGGCACCCGACTGGGCCAACCGCGTCGACGACCTGCACCTGCTGGTGCACGACACCGCACTCCGGGCCCGGGTCGACCGCTCGGGCGTCAAGCTCATCGGCTTCCGCGAGTTGCGGGAGCTCCAGCGCGCCGGCGCCTGACCGCCAGGCCGACGATCCCGAGCTTGCGGCGGCAGCGGCGTCGCGAATCGCGATGCAGGTGCCGCCGATCCCCCTCGCGATCTCGGTCGGCGGCAGATGCATCTCGAATCGCCACTCGCCTGCCGCCGCTCGGGCGCGGCCTCTTCCCGCACCGACGGGGCCAGGACCCCCGTCTCGGCGGTCCGAGATCAGGGCTTGGGCTTGTGCAGGATGCGGAACACCCGGGACACCGACCCGCCGGCCTTGGCGTAGAAGCGCATCGGCCCGATCCAGCTGATCTCCACGTCGGCGTAGCCGGCGACCATGGCGTCACGGCACACCTCGGCCAGCAGGGCGTGACCGATGCCGACACCCCGGCACGACGGGTCGGTGCCGGTGGGCCCGAACCAGCCGGCTCGGTTCACCGAGTGGCAGGCGAACCCCACGGCCCGGCGGTCGCCGTCGAACGCGGCGAAGCACGAGCCCTGGGCCAACCCGACCGCGGTCTCCGGGATCCACTCGGGCCAGTGCCGGGCGACCAGCGCGTCGACCGCGGCGACGTCGGCGTCCTCGAGGACCCGCTCGACCGCGTAGCTCTCCGGAGCCGGCGCCCGGAACGTCGCCGGCACCGACATGTTCAGGGCCAACCCGAGATCGCGGTAGCCGGCCGCCTCGGCCAGGCACGACATGGCCAGGGCCTGCACGTCGACGCCCGGCCACAGGTAGAAGGGGGAAGCCGCACCCAGCGTGACCTGCGTGGCGCAGTTGTCCCACGCCCACCCCTCGAGCCTGTCGAGCAGGGCGGTGCCGTGGCCCTGGCGGCGCTGCCCCGGGTGCACGGCCACGAACTTCACCGCCACCGAGGTGACCCGGCCGTCGCCGTCGCGGGCCACGCCGGCCGCGATCGCCGCCGATCCGTCGGCCGACCCCAGCACCACGCCGGGGTCGTCCCAACAGCAGGCCAGCAGCTCGTCCGCGGTCAGGGCCTCGGCCGGCATCGCCGCGGTCGCCAGCGCCGTGAGGTCGCCCACCCGGTCGGCGGCCCAGATGTCCATGGCCGCAGCCTGGCACAAGCCGATCGCGGCGACGTGTCAGACTCCGGCGATGCGTCGCGTCCTCGCCCTCGGTGCCCTCGCCCTGCTGGTGCTGACCCCGGTGGTCGCGGGCTGCGGCGACCGCGAGCCGACCCCCACCGTGGCCAGCGTCGACTTCACGCCGAAGGCCACCATCGAGGTCACCGACACCGGTGCGCTCACGGTCGACGTCAAGGACGAAACCGCCGGAGGAACGCTCGAGTCCGGCTCGGTGCTGCTCGTGACCAACACCGGCAAGTCCGATCACCGGCTGGTGGGGACCACGGACTCGACCCAGGTGTTCGACACCGGCACGCTCGAGCCGGGGAACGAGACCACGGTCGTGGTGGTGACCGACGGCGACATGAAGATCGCCGACCTCGCCACCGACCGCGAGGTCACGATCACCGTCACCCCCCGCCCATGAGCCGGCTGATCAGCGCAGGCCGGCGAACAGGTCGGTCTCGGGGAGCTCGGACGGGACCCGGCTCTGGGCCAGCACGTAGTCGTCGAACGGGTGCAGGTCGCGGGACACCTCGCGGGGCAGGCCGAACCAGAACGGCGAGTTCGGGTCGACCTGGGTGCCGTGGGCCAGCAGCGCCTCGAACCGGATCTCCTCGTAGCCCTCGAGTGACACCTGGGTCGTGATGCGATCGTCCTGCGACGGTCGCTCGAACCACTCCTCGGTGAACGGCGACTCGAGCCCCAGCTCGAGGAACTTCTCGTGCGTGGCCACCATGCGGGCCCGCGACCAGACCGAGTAGTAGAGCTTCGACGGGGTCCAGGGCTCGCCCAGGCCCGGGTAGGCGTCAGGGTCGCCCGCCGCGTCCCAGGCGGGGATGGTGATGTCGTGCACCATCAGGTGGTCGGGGTGCGGGTAGCCCTGCTGGTCGTCGCCGTAGGTGACGATCACCTGGGGCCGCTCCCGGCGGATGATCTCGACCAGGCGACCGACGGCCTCGTCGAGCGGCGCGTTGGCGAACGCCTCGGGTCGGGCGTTGGCCTCGGAGTCGGGCATGCCCGAGTCGCGGTAGCCGAGCATCACGACCTCGTCGTAGCCGATGATCTTGGTGGCGACCTCGAGCTCCTCCATCCGCACCTCGTGCAGCCGCTCGCGCACCTCGGGCAGGTCGAGGGCCGGGTTGAGGATGTCGCCCTCCTCGCCGCCGGTGCAGCAGACCAGCACGGTGCGGACACCTTCGTCGTGGTAGCGGGCGACGGTGCCGGCGCCCTTCGACGACTCGTCGTCGGGATGGGCGTGCACCTGGAGGATGCAGAGCGGTTCGGCCATCCGGACAAGCTACCGGCGCGCCGCCGACCTCCATCGCCCGATCGTCGGGTTCAGTGCCTCGCCGCGGCCGGGGGCTTGACGAGCGGTTCGAGCACGTACTCGCCGCTCTCGTCGTCCTCGAGGTAGGTCCACCCGAAGATCTCGGCCAGCAGCGCCCGACCCTCGTCGGGCCCGGCGGCGATCAGCTCGTCGTCGGGCAGCAGCTGCACGCTGCCGCGTGGCCGGTAGAAGAACCGGCCGCCTCGTCGCACGGCCAGCACGGAGTAGCCCGGGCTCGATGTTGAGCTGCAGCTCGCCGAGCGTGGCCGAATCGGCGCGCGATCCGTGGGCCACCTTCACCCGCATCACGACCTCGTCGCTCTCGCCCAGGGCGATGCCGAGGATCGGGTGGATGTCCTCGCCCTCCTCGACGATCCACACCATCTGCTGGGCCGCGTCGCCGATGTCCTCGGCCGCCTGGGACAGGTGCAGCAGGCCGCGCAGCGGCGCCGGGTCGAGGTTCTGGGCGCCGGCCCGCAGCACCCACAGCTCGAGCCGGTCCTTCATCTCGTCGAGCCGGTCCTCGAGGTGGCGCACCTCGGCGGCCAGGCCCTGGTCGCGGAGCACCAGGGCCGAGTAGGCCAGCCCGACCGCGACCTCGGAGATGTTCTTCATCTCGACCAGCACGTCGACGGCCCGGTCGAGGTCGGAGAGGCTGCCGTCCTCGGGCGGTTGGGGCGGGTCCCAGTAGGGCGCGGCGGCCAGCTCGCGGAGGCGGACGATGCCGGCCGGCGGGCCCTCGAGGAACAGCACGTCGCCCGGGCACCAGCACCTCGTCGCCCTCGACGTCGGTGATCCAGTCGCGGTCGCGGCGGATGGCCATCACCCGCATGCCGGTGGCGACGGGGAGCTCGAGCGCGCTCAGCGGGCGGTGGGCCATGTGCGAGCCCTCGCGCACGAGCACCCGGTGCGAGACCTCCTCGGCCGTCGACAGGTCGGCGACCAGCTCCCGCGGGATGCCCAGCTGGTGGGTGACGATGCGGGCGATGTCGACGGCGTCGTTGGCGATGCGCTCGATGGCGCCGATCACCCCGAGCACCGACGACATGGCCTCGGCCTCGTCGGGCCGGCGCACCGCGAGGATGCAGACCGCCCGCATGTCGTGGATCGAGGTCGTTGAACTGCTCCTCGAGCTCGCCGACCTCCTCGGCCATGTCGGGGTCGCCGAAGTAGACGGCGGCGTAGGCGAGGTCGACCATGAGCTCGGACGTGTTCTTGGCGTCCGACAACATGGTCCGCAGGTTTCGAGGTCGGTCGTCCATCACAGGTGGGGTGCATCGCCGCTGGCGGGGGTGCCGGGAGCTCCGGGTTCGCGGAGCTTAGCCTGAGCCCATGCCTCGCCACCCGGGACGACTCCGACCCCTGCTCGCCCTGCTCGCCGGTGGCGGCCCTCGTCGTGGTGGCCGGCCGCGTGCGGCACGATCGGGCGATCGATGCAGGAGCCGGAGCCGGGGGCGACCGCGCCGCCCCGACGGCCCGACGTCACCACCACCACCGGGGCCGGCGTCAACACGCTGATCCCGAGCGACCTGTTCACGCTGGCCTCGCCCGCCTTCGCCGCCAACGACGAGATCCCGACGGAGTACTCCTGCGACGGCGTCGGCGACTCCCCGCCGTTCACGTGGGGCAACGTCGCCGCCCGGAACGGTCGAGCTGGTGCTGCTCGTCACCGACCCCGACGCCGACGGCTTCATCCACTGGATGGTCGCCGGCATCGATCCCGCCATCACCGGGATCGCCCCCGGGGCCGCCCCGGCGGGAGCGGTCGAGCTGAAGAACAGCGCCGGCACCGTCGGGCTACGCGCCGATGTGCCCGCCGCCGGGCCAGTCGCACACCTACGAGTTCACGCTGTACGCGCTCGACGCGCCGTCGGGGCTCACCGCCGCCTCCGACACCCGGACGGCGGCGGCCCAGGTGGCGTCGACCGCCAAGGGCATCGCCGTGCTCACCGGCAGCTACGCCAGGACCACCGCCAACTGACGGGACTGGGCCAGCAGGGTGCCGTCCCGGCTCCACAGCTCGCCGTCCTCCTCGATGAAGCCGTCCGACGCGACCGTCGAGCGGAACACCACGAGCACCCAGTCGTCGACGTCGACCGGCTGCGGGTTGCGCAGGTGCACGGTGAGGTCGATGGTCGGCACCGCGGCCGGCTGGGTGATGCGACCGAACACCGGTGGCATCCACGCGTCGGCCAGCGCCACCAGCAGGTGCTGGTCGATGCGGACCTGATCGCCCGCGGCCCGATCGTCACCGAGCTCGGTGCGGGCCAGCCGGATCCACCCACCGGAGAGCGCCTCGTCGCCCCCGCTGAACGGCAGGCGGGCCCAGCGCCCACCGCTGCTCGTAGCGCTGGCGCATCACCGGGCCCGAGCCCTCCCCCGTGGGCATCGGGTTCGAACGACCTCGGGCGGCTCGACCTCGGGCATCACCAGGGTGCAGAACTCGATCGACGGCCGCGAGGTCGAGAAGGCACCGACGGCGATGGCCAGCAGCCGGTCCTGCTGCACGAGCCGGGCCGAGGCCGATGTCATCGAGCGACCCTTCCGCTCGACCGTGACGGCGATCTCGACGTCACCCTCGGCCGGCGGGGCGAGGTAGTGCACCGTGAACGACCGGAGTCGACGGTCGGGGTCGGCCACCTCGGCGGTCACCGCCCGCAGGATGAGGGCCGCCACGTAGCCGCCGTTGGGACCCCGCTCGATCCACCAGCCCGGGTCGACGCGGGCGGCGTAGCGACCCGAGCCCAGTGCGGTGGCGGCGGTGTCGGTGGCGAATCGGCTCGGCATGATCGGGGACGCTAACGGCCGCGAATAGGTTTGACCCGTGATCGTCGTGTGGCTCCTCGCTGCGCTGGTCGTGCTGATCGGACTGGCAGCCCTGCTCTCCTACAACCGGTTCGTGCGCCAGCGCGCCCTGATCAACAACTCGTGGTCGAACGTCGACACCGAGTTGCAGCGCCGCTACGACCTGATCCCCAACCTGGTCGAGACGGTGAAGGGCTACGCCGACCACGAGCGCGCCACCCTCGAATCGGTCACGGCCGCCCGCAACCAGGCCGTCGCCTCGACCGGCACCCCCGAGCAGCAGGCGGTCAGCGAGAACGCCCTGGTCGGCTCGCTCCGCACGCTGTTCGCGGTGAGCGAGGCCTACCCCGACTTGAAGGCCGACGCGTCCTTCGCCGACCTGCAACGGCAGCTGACCGCCACGGAGGATCGCATCCAGGCCGCCCGGCGCTTCTACAACAACAACGTGCGGGACTACAACGCCCGGGTGCAGCAGGTGCCGACCAACCTCATCGCCCGGGTCGCCGGGTTCGAGCTGCGTGAGTACTTCCAGATCGACGCCGCGGTCGAGCAGACCGCGCCCCAGGTCGACCTGTAGCCACGGCGATCCCCGATCCGGCGGTCACGGCCCGGTCCGCCTCCCAGCCCGGTGCGTCCACGGGACTCAATGCCCGGGACGGCCCTTGCCCGGCTTCCCACCTCGACCCTTGCCGGTCGTGGTCGTGGTGGTGGCCGGAGCCGTGGTGGTCGTCGGACGAACGGTCGTGGTGGGGACCCTGATCGTCGTGGGAGCCGGCGCGCTCGACGGTGGCGGCGCGGTCGACGCCGTGCTCGGGGTGGTGCCCCCCTCGCCGGCGCGATCGGCCACCATCAGCGCTCCCACGGCCGAGCCGGCCAGGGCCAGGACCCCGACGACGAGCAGGGCGGCCCGCCGGCGCCGTCGACGTGGCCGCGCCGCTCGTGGCCCCGTCCCGGTCGCCAGGTCGCCGGTCGCCATGACGCCGGTCGCCATGACGCCGGTCGCCACGTCGCCGGTCGCCATGACGCCGGTCGGTTCGGTCGACGGGATCAGCGACGGCATCAGCTCGGTGGTGGTGATGCCGTCCCGGACCTCCGTGATGTCGTTCGGGCTCACCAGGCGGAGGAGATCGGCACCCGCCCCGATCGGGCCCAGGAGCTCGGCCACCTCGGCGGCGGTCGGGCGGCGGTCGGGCTCACGGGCCGTCATGGCGGCGAGGATCCCGGTCCACGCCTCGGTCGGCGGTGCCGGGACGGCCGGCTCCCGGGTGAGCCGGGCTCCCATCGACTCCATCGCCGTCCCGCCGAACGGGTGCTGCCCCGTGAGGCATTCGATGAGCACGAGCCCCAGCGCGTACACGTCGGCCGCGGGACCGACGTCGCCCCCGGACACCTGCTCGGGAGCCAGGTAGCGCGGGGTCCCGACCACCTCGCCGTCGAGGGTGAGGGTGTCACCGTCGGCGATCGACGCCACGCCGTAGTCGAGCAGTCGCACGACGCCGCGGTCCGACACGAGGATGTTCGCCGGCTTGAGGTCCCGGTGGACGATGCCCACGCGATGCGTCGCGGCGAGGCCGGCCGCCGCTCCCGCGCCGACGGCCGCCGTCATCTCGGGGGTCAGACGGCCGTCGCCGAGGAGGTGCGAGAGCGGCCGCCCCCCGACCAGCTCGGTGACGATGTAGGGGTGATCGTCGTGGACGCCGGCGTCGTACACCCGCACGACGTTCGGGTGGTTCACCCGAGCGAGCAGGCGCGCCTCCCGGGCGGAGCGCCGGGCCAGCCGAGGTTCGGTCGTGCGCACCACCTTGACCGCCACCGGACGGCCGAGCCGCCGATCGAGGGCGCGGTAGACCACGCCAGTTCCCCCGGCGTCGAGGGCTCCGACGACCTCGTAGCGGTCGCCGATCACGGTCATCTGCTCGATCGGGGCCACCCCACGTGTCTACCGCGATCCGGCGTTCAAGGCTCCTCGGGCCCGGCGGAATCCAACCGGTCCGCCAGCCGGTCGGTGGCACGGCCGAGGCGCACGTCCCGCACCCGGCCCAACCGGTCGACCCGGTCCGACGACCAGGTGGCGGGTGGGGCCGACACCAGCGCGCACAGGCGCAGCAGCGTCTCGTCGTAGTTCACCCGCCACCCGGCGAAGTCGCGCCAGGCCTGATCGAGGTCCTGCTTCACCGGTAGGCCGACGTCGACGAGGCGATCCATGAGCGCCTCGTACTCGGACCGGTCGATCGAGATCGGGGCGTCGGGCGCCGGGTCGGGGTCGTAGGGCAGCCGGAAGCCCGTCGAGATGGCCCGCAGGGCGAGGAAGCCCGAGCGCATGGTGATCTGCGCCTGCGGGCTCGGGGGGACGTCGAGGCTCGACACCATCAGCGCCGCGGTGTCCAGCACCGTGCCGGCCGAGGTGATCCACGAGCTGTTGACGCGCGTCGAGCGGAAGAAGGGCAGGGACGGCTGGGACGTGTGGCTCTCCTCGAGGTCGACGAACCAGTTCTCCCAGTCCTCCCACTGCGTGGCGAAGTACTCGAGGCCACGGATGCGGTGCACCCGGACCAGGAACTCCTCGGCGCTGGGCGGGCTGCCGGCCCGCACCTCGAGCTTCATGACCGCGTCCTCGCGGCGGGCGAAGGCGCCGTAGATCGCCGGCAGGTAGCTGATCAGCAGGGCCACGAGGAACAGGCCGATCGTCGCCTGCATGAAGCACAGGATGTCGGCCCCCAGCTCTCCCGGGCGGGAGAAGCCGAGGGTCGTGAACGACGAGCCGCTGGTGATCACGGCCTCCCGCCACGGGGTGACCCCGAAGGCCCAGTACATGGGCACGAACGCGACCAGCACGATGAGGGCCCACGCGCCGGGCAGGAGGATGAGCGCGGTCGGCGCGTAGCGGGCCATGATCCGGTCGTAGCCCTCGTAGGAGCGCGCGCGACGACCGGCGAACTCGAACACCTCCCGCACGACGAGGAACACCTTGCGGCTCAGCCACACCGACTCGCCCCGAGGCACGACCACGGTGCGGATCGCCGACCAGAGCACCCACGCCACCACCAGCGTGCCGGCGATCACGGCGGCGATCCGAGCGGCGACCATGGTCGAGGAGCCTACGGGGCCATCAGGAGATCGCTCAGCTGGTGCATGTGGGAGAACGTCCCTCCGGTGGCGCCGACCAGGGAGGCGGCCGGCGTCAGGCCCGTGTAGCCGAACGACACCATCCCGGCGGCGGCCGCGGCCTCGATGCCGGCCGGCGCGTCCTCGATGACGGCGCAGCGGCCCGGGTGCACCCCGACCATGGACGCGGCGTGCAGGAAGAGGTCCGGGGCCGGCTTGCCCACCCCGACGTCCTCGGCGCTGAAGAGCCGGTCACCGAAGCGGTCGATCAGCCCGACCCGGGTGAGGGTCATGCGGATGCGTTGGTGCAGCCCGCTCGAGGCCACGCAGGTGGCGACGCCGGCCTGGTCGAGCGCATCGAGCACGGCCGCCACGCCGGGCACGGCCTCGACCTGCTCGGCCAGCATCGGGTAGACGGTCGACCGGTAGCGCTCCTCGAAGTCCGAAGGGATCGGGTGGCCCAGCTCGGCCTCGACCAGCTCGCGCACCCGGGTGAGCGTGCTGCCCAGGTAGCGCTCGACGCAGTCGTGCCAGCCGACCTCGAGCCCGTACTCCCCCAGCAGCTCGGCGAGGAAGCGGTTGGCGATGGGCTCGCTGTCGACCAGCACCCCGTCGTTGTCGAAGATCACCAGGTCGAACCGCCCCATCGGGAAAAGCTAGCTGGCCGCCCCCGCGACGGGAGCGGGCGCCCAGCGGGCGGCACGGAGGCGTGCAAGGCTCGAGGTCGTGAACCCGGCCGACCGCGTGAAGTTCGTCGTCGAGACGGCCAAGGCCGTGCTCGACGGACGCCTCGACGTCGCCGAGGGGGCCGCGGCCGTGCAGCTGCAGGCCGAGCAGCTGGTGCCGCTGCTGCGGGGCGACCGCGACTCGGTGACCCGGTCGGAGTGCGAGTCGGTGGCGACCAACCTGCGGCTGCTCGCCGAGCAGATCAACGATCGTGGCCGGGTCGGCCTGCGATCCGGAGCGACGCAGGTCGACGACCACGAAGCCATGGCCCGCGCCATCGGTGAGATGGCTCAGGCGCTGCGCTGACGGCTCGGTTCAGGCGCCCGGCTCGACGGCCTTCGGCTTCGGGCGCCAGAAGATGGCCAGCAGCAGGAGCGCTCCGCCGATGCCGGCGATGGCGGTGATGGCGATGCCGGTGACGCCGTGCAGGTGGATCTTCAGGTACCTGTCGGCCGACCAGGCACCCGGGCCGAGCGCCCCGCAGCGCGAGGGCGGCGATGGTCAGGTTGAGCACGTACTCGTAGCCCTCGCCCGGCCGGAAGATGAAGAAGCCGTTCTTGAAGTGGTTGGTGATCAGGGCGACGACCATCACCCCGACCACGCCGGCCGCGGCCAGCGGGTTGAGCAGGCCGACGATCAGCATGGCGCCGGCACCGAGCTCGGTGAGGCTGGCCAGCCAGGCGTGCAGCATGCCGGGGCGCAGGCCGAGGCTCTCGAACCACCCGGCCGTGCCGGTGATCTTGCCGCCACCCCAGATGTGGTTGTAGCCGTGGGCGATCATGGTGATCCCCAGGATCACGCGGAGCAGGAGGGCACAGATGTTGACCCCCCGCAGGTCGTAGATGTCCGCGAGGGCGAAGGTGGCGGTGTGCAGCACGGCGCCACCGTAGAGCACCTCGGAGCCCGGTCAGCGGAAATCGCGTGAGGCGATGGTCGCCCCCAACGGCAGGGGCTCGAGCTTCTCGGCCACGATGTTGATCACGCCCTCGACCTTCTCGAGCCGGCCGCGCACCAGGAGGGCCGCCGAGCCCCGGGCCACCCGGCGGTAGCGGGTCCAGCATCCCCGCGAGCAGATGACGTTGATCAGGCCGGTCTCGTCCTCGAGGTTGATGAAGGTGATCCCCGACGCGGTGGCCGGTCGCTGGCGATGGGTGACCACGCCCCCGACGAGCACCTTCGCCCCGTCGTCGACCCCGGCCAGCCCGCTCGCCGGCACCACCCCGAGGGCGTCGAGGGCCGACCGCACGAACCGGGTGGGGTGGCCGTCGGGCGCGACCCCCGTGGCCCACAGGTCGGCGCCGGACACCTCGTTGTCGGTCATGCCCGGCAGCGTCGGGGCGTGCACGCCGGTGACCACGCCGGCCAACCGGTCGGCTCCGGTCTGGGCCACCGCCCCGGCCCCCCACAGGGCCCGGCGTCGGTCGAGGGGCACGCCGTCGGCATCGGTGAGGGCACCGAACGCGCCGGCGGTGGCCAGCGCCTCGAGCACGTCGAGCTTGAGGGGGACGCGGCGCTTGAGGTCCTCCATCGAGGAGTAGGGCCCGCCGGCCACCCGTTCGGCCTCGATGCGCTCGGCCAGGTCGTCGCCCACGTGGCGCACCGACCGCAACCCCAGCCGCACCGCCGGCTGCTCGTCGCCCTCCTTCACCCACTCGAGGGTGGCCGCGGCGGCGGAGGCGTTGATGTCGGGGGTGCGGACCTCGACGCCGTGGCGGCGGGCGTCCTGCACCAGCGTGTGGGGTGAGTAGAACCCCATGGGCTGGGCGTTGAGCAGCGCCGCGCAGAACGCGGCCGGGTAGTGCAGCTTGATCCACGAGCTCGAGTAGACGAGGTAGGCGAACGACACCGAGTGGCTCTCGGGGAAGCCGAAGTTGGCGAAGGCGGCGAGCTTGTCGAAGATCTGGTCGGCCACCTCGCCGGTGATGCCCCGCTCGGCCATGCCCTCGTAGAGCCGGGCGCGCAGCCGCTCCATGCGCTCGCGGCTGCGCTTCGAGCCCATGGCCTGGCGCAGCTGGTCGGCCTCGCCCGGGAGAGAACCCGGCCACGTCGATGGCCATCTGCATGAGCTGCTCCTGGAACAGCGGCACCCCGAGCGTCTTGGCCAGCGACTTCTCGAGCAGCGGGTGCAGGTAGGTGACCGGCTCCTTGCCGTTGCGCCGCCGGATGTAGGGGTGCACCGAGCCGCCCTGGATCGGGCCCGGCCGGATGAGGGCCACCTCGACGACCAGGTCGTAGAACGTGCGGGGCCGCAGGCGGGGCAGCGTGGCCATCTGGGCCCGGCTCTCGACCTGGAACACCCCGATCGAGTCGGCCCGGCACAACATGTCGTAGACCTCGTCCTCCTGGGGGATCTCGGCCAGGTCGACGGTCGACGCCGTGCGCCTCGGCGATGAGGTCGACCGCGTAGTGCAGCGCGCTGAGCATGCCCAGGCCGAGCAGGTCGAACTTCACCAGCCCGACCGCGGCGCAGTCGTCCTTGTCCCACTGCAGCACGGTGCGGCCCTCCATGCGGCCCCACTCGACCGGGCACACCTCGATGACCGGCCGGTCGCACAGCACCATGCCGCCCGAGTGGATGCCGAGGTGGCGGGGGAAGTGCTCGACCTGGCGGGCCAGCTCGAGCACCGGCAGCGGGATGTCGTGGTCGGCCTGGCCGGCCGTGGCCATGACGGGGCTCCACCGGTCGACCTGCTTCGACCACGCGTCCTGCTGACCGGTGGCGTAGCCGAGGGCCTTGGCCATGTCGCGCACCGACGACTTGGCCCGGTAGGTGATGACGTTGGCCACCTGGGCCGCGTACTCGCGACCGTGGCGCTCGTAGACGTACTGGATGACCTCCTCGCGGCGGTCGCTCTCGATGTCGATGTCGATGTCGGGTGGCCCGTCGCGCTCGGGTGAGAGGAACCGCTCGAACAGCAGGCCGAGCTTCACCGCGTCGGCCTTGGTGACCCCGAGGGCGAAGCACACCGCCGAGTTGGCCGCCGACCCGCGACCCTGGCAGAAGATGTCGGCCCGCCGGCAGAACTCGACCAGGTCCCAGACGATCAGGAAGTAGCCGGGGAAGCCGAGCTGCTCGATGACGGCCAGCTCGTGGTCGATCTGGGCCCAGGCGCCCGGCTGCTCCTCGGGCCCGCCGGGGAAGGGGGGTCGGGGCCCGTAGCGGCGGAGCGCGCCGCGCTCGGCGAGCTCGCGCAGCCACGACATCTCGTCGTGACCCTCGGGGCACGGGAACGGCGGCAGGTTCGGAGCCACCAGCTCGAGGTCGAAGGCGCACTCGCGGCCGATGGCCGCGGCCCGGGCCACCACGCCCGGGTAGCGGGAGAAGCGCCGGACCTGCTCGGCTCCCGACCGCAGGTGGGCCCCGGCCCCGCCCGGCAGCCAGCCGGCCAGCTCGTCGAGGCTGCGCCGGGCCCGCACCGCGGCCAGCGCGGTGGCGAGCGGGCGCCGGGCCGGCGTGGCGTAGTGGACGTTGTTGGTGGCCACCACATCGACCCCGGCGCGGACGGCCAGCTCGGCCAGGGCGTCGTTGCGGGCCGAGTCGAGCGGGATCGCCGTGGTCCCACAGCTCGACGGCCACGTGCTCGCGGCCGAAGACGTCGACCAGTCGGGCCAGCTCGTGGGCCGCCGCGGCCGGGCCGTCGGCCAGCAGCGCGGCCGGCACCGCCCCCTTGCGGCACCCGGTGAGCACCTGCCAGTGGTGGTCGCCCGGGCCGGCCAGGTCGGCCAGCTCGTCGAGGTTGGTGCGGGGCGCGCCCTTCTCGCCCTGCATCTGGGCCCGGCTCGCGGCCCGGGCCAGGTTGGCGTAGCCCTGCGGGTCGCGGGCCAGCACCAGCAGGTGCTGCTCGACGAACCTGCCCTCCCGGGCCGCGGCGCGGGGGTCGGCACCGGGATCGGCCTCACCCACCGGCACCGCGGTGCGGCCCAACGTGAGCTCGGAGCCGAAGATGGTGGGCAGCCCCAGGGCGCGGGCCGCCTCGGCGAACCGCACCACGCCGTAGCAGCCGTCGTGGTCGGTGACCGCGAGGGCCTCGAGCCCGAGGCGCACCGCCTCCTCGACCAGCTCCTCGGGGTGCGAGGCCCCGTCGAGGAACGAGAAGTTGGTGTGGCAGTGCAGCTCGGCGTAGGGCTGGGACCCGCCCCCCGGGCCCGACCTGACCAGGGTGGGTCCCGGTGGGGCGCGTAGGGCAGCCGCTTGCGGGACCAGGCCGGGCTGTCGCCTCCGTCACCGGGGGTCGGCTCGACCCACGGGCCCCGGCCCAGCGGGTCGTCGGACAGGCGCCGCTCGAGCTCGGACCACGGTACGTTCGGGTTGCGGAACGTCATCGCTCGCCACGGTAGCGAACGAATGTTCGTCTGTCATCCGGCACGGTCGAGTGGCCACAGGGACGCCAGATCGAACCCGCCACCATGGGGTGTGCGTCTGAAGGCTGTGAGGGAACCGCTGGGACCAGAGGTGTTCGCCGTCGAGGCCGGGGTGCTGCACCGTCGACTGACGGGCGTCACCTACTCGCTCTGCGGCGACCGCGGGCTGGCCGAGGAGTGCGCCCAGGAAGCGCTGGCCCGGGCCTGGCAGCGCGTCGATCGGGGCGAGGCGCTCGACTCGGTCGAAGCCTGGACCACGCGGGTCGCCCTCAACTGGTGCCGCTCGCAGCTGCGCCGTCGTGGCGCCGAATCACGCGCCCTCCTGCGGGCAGGGACACGACGCGAGGCCACCGGTGAGGATCGCGGGCCGACCGGGGGCGAGACCTCCGGTGAGCGGCTCTCCACCGAGGTGCACCGAGCCGTGCTCGAGCTCCCGTTCCGCCAGCGGGAGGTCGTCGTGCTGCACTACCTCCTCGACTACGACATCGCCACGATCGCCCGCGTCGCCGGCATCTCCCGTGGCGCGGTCAAGAACGCGCTCTTCCACGCCCGTGCCGCCCTCGCCCATCGGCTCGGCGTGCCCGACGACCCTGAGCCTGACGGCCCTGATCCCGACGGTCACGGCGGCACGGGCGCGGATCGCGGCGCACGAGTGCCGACCACCACCACCGGCACGACCGGCACCACCGATGAGGAGGTCTCCGATGACCGACCTTGAGCAGCGCCTCCGCCAGGACCTGGCCGCCACCGCGTCCGAGGTGGGCGAGCTGCCGGCCCCGCAACTGGCCGCCCGGCTCGCGACGATCCGCCATCGCCGGCGCCGGCACCGCAACCGCGTCGCGGCCACCCTCGTCGCGATCGTCACGGTCATCGGCGTCGCGGCGGCGGTCACGGGTGTGGCCATCGACCACGGCGACGACGCCGAGCTCGTGGTCGGACCGTCCCTGGCGCCGACCCAGCCGTTCTCGACCCTGGGCTCAGGGTGGCACGAGCTGGACACCGGGCCGGTGCCGCCGATGAGCTACGCCGCCCTCACCTGGACCGGGCAGGACCTCGTGGTGGTCGGCGACGGGCAGGCGTTCGCGTACCGCCCCGGGCCCGACAGCTGGCGCACGCTGACGATGCCGCCGGCCGGGCTCACGGGGGTGACGGCGCTGGCGTGGACCGGTGAGGTCGTGGTGGCCGTCGGCGGCGACGACACCGGTGTCGTGGCCAGCACCTGGGACCCCGGCACCGACACCTGGACCGAGTTGCGATCGGTGCCGTTCGGGAGCGGGTTCTCGGCCGCAGGCCCACAGGGCCCGAGGAGCTTCACCGGAGGGACGGCTCTCGTGTGGACCGGCCTCCGGGTGATCGACCTCACCCACGGGGCCGTCTTCGATCCGACCACCGAGGCGTGGAGCACGCTGCCCCTGCCTGACGATCTCCTCCCGTACACCGGCCTGCTGTCGACCAACCCGGTGTGGGACGGCCACGAGGTGGTGCTGGCCGGGCTCACAGGGGGACCGGGCCTGGCCTGGGATGCGCAAGGGATCAGCTACCGGGTCATCGTCGAGCACTCGGTGGCGCCCGACCTCCCGCCCGACGGTGGGGGCGGGACGGTCGCCGCCGCCGACGGGCACGGACGGATCGTGCTCGTGTCCGACGCCGGTACGGGTGAGGGCGGTGCATCCGGTGAGGCGGTGGTGCTCGACCCGATCAGCGGCACCCTGACCACCCTGGCCGTGCCACCAGGCATCGTGAGCCAGGAAGGCTGCCCCGGGCCGATGCTCGCCGTCGGCGACCAGATCGTGCTCGCGGCGTGCGACGGTTCCGCTCCGTCGGTGCTCGCCGACGCGACCTGGCGCTCGACCGGGACTCCCACGTTCGTGGCGCCCTGCTGCCTGGGCCAGTGGCTCTCCACGGGTGATGCGCTCGTGATCTGGGACACCGACACCGACGTCTCGAACGGCAACCCGACGCCGTATCGCCGGGCCGAGATCTGGGTGCCCTGAGCATCAGGCGGTGTCGAGGCTCCGGACGCCGGTCTGCCGCGCGCGGCGAGTTCTCCCCGGTCTCGTCCGACATCTCCATCTCCACGGTGGTCAACTCGGATACGTTCGGCCACCGGTGGTCAGCGGTCGAAGCACGCGCCGCAGCGACGGTGCAGCCGCGGAGGCACGGCGCCGTACACCTTGGGCCGGAAAGCGGTGAGTCGAAGCAGCCCGACGTGGACGATCGTTCCCTCCTCGATGTGCAGGTGCAGCTGCCCGGAGAGACGAAGGGATTCGTCGATCACGCCGCTCTGGATCAACCACCGCACCGTGGTCTCCCCTGGAGGCACCCAGATGCGAAGGCACACGTAGCCCGCCGGCCCGCTTCCGGCCGAGCCGAAGTAGATGGCAGCGCGCTCGTGTCTGATGCCGTGGACCGCCACGATGCCACGAGGTGGCGGAGAGGGAACCTCCCGTCACGACGTCATCGATCTTCGACAGGGCCAGCCGGGAGCGAAGGACGTCGACCGCCTCCCGCGCGGCCTGTCGGTGAGGGTGCCACGACCGCTCGACGGTCGGGCCGTCGGGGCTGCCGTCGCGCACCTCCACGGCCCAGCCGCTGCGGTCATGGCGAACCGGGACGACCCAGGCAGCCCGGCCGTCCTGACCGTAGATCTTGCCGTGGTAGCGGTCCTCGTGGTCGACAGGACCCCAGCCGTCCTGGGCAGCGGTCATGTCGGCACCGTCGGCCCGACGGCCCGGGAATCAAGGTCCGCCACGCCTCACGGGTCCGACGCTCAGTCGTAGGTGGCCTCGACCCACCAGCGGCCGCCCTCGATCGCGAGCAGGTGGGCCCGGCCGTCGGTCGTCACCACCTGGAAGCGGGCCCGACGGCGGTGGGCCGGCGGGTCCCACCACCGCTCGTCGGCCAGCCACGGACCGGCCCACGCCACGACCTCGTGGCCACCCGTCCTCCGGCTCGACGAACCCGGCCCCGACTCGCGTGACGACACGCGCGCCGGCGGCGCGCTCACCAGGCCCCGCCCGCTGACCTGCACCAGCACGCCGGACGCGTCGACCACCTCGACGGGGAGCGGCTCGGGGTGCACGGTGGACGGCGCCGGGGCCGGGAGCCGACCCGGCCAGGGCGGCTCGACCGAGTCGGGCCGGGCCGCCGGCCTCCCCGAACCGAGCCCGTCGAGGTCGACCGCGTGGGCCGGCACCCGCACCACCTGCTCGGCCGGGCCGCGCCCACCCCGCCACTCGGGCACGGTGACAGCATCGGAGCCGAGCAGCCCCTGCACCCGGGCGATGGCCCGGACCGCCCGCTCGTCGGCGGCGGTCTCGCCACCCCAGAACCCGAGCTGGCGACCGGTGGCGGCCACGACCTCGTCGGGCACCAGGGCCAGCAGGGTGATGCCGCTGGTGGGCCGGTGCGCGGCCGATCCGGTGAGCCATCCGTCGAGCTGCCAGCGCACCCGGTCGGCGATGGCGCCCGGGGTCAGCGCCCCCTCGTGCCGCCACAGCCGCTCGAGCGACTCGCCGTGCTCGGTCTCGGCCAGGATGGCCACCCGGGTGCAGGCCAGGCCGAGGTGGTCGAGCCGGGCGTGCAGGTCGTCGGCCAGTGCCTTGGCCACGAAGGCGGCGGTGTCGACCCGCTCGGCCGGTGGGTCGAGCTCGGCCTCGACCCGCAGCACCGGTGGCGGGGATGCGGGTGTCGGGCGGGCGCTCGTCGAGGCCCCGGGCCAGCCGGTGGGCGGCCTGGCCGTCGAGACCGAACCGGGCGACCAGATCGGCGGCCGGCAGGGCCGCGACCGCCCCCAACGTGCGCAGCCCCAGCCGGAGGAGGACGTCGATCAGCCCCGGCGCGTCGGCCAGGCCGGCCCGGTCGAGCACGGCCACCGGCAACGGGGCGAGGAACCGGGCCGTCGCCCCCACCGGCACCACCCGCACCCGCGCCTCCCGCTCGCGGACTCGGCGGCGAGGCCGGCGGCGAACGGCCCGTCGGCCACGCCGACCGATGCCGCTCCGGGCCACCCCCGCTCGGCCAGCAGCGCATCGACCCGCTCGTGCACCAGCGCGGCCAGGGCGTCGTCGCCCCCGAAGTAGCGCGACGGGCCGCGGGTCGCCACCGCGCACCGACCGGGCCGGGTGATCTCGATGCGCGGGGTGAACGACTCGACCGCGGCGACCACCGGCTCGAAGGCCCGGGCGTCGCGGGCATCGTCGGGCTCGAGGACGAGCAGGCCCGGGCACCGGCCCTGGGCCTCACGGCGGCGCTGGCCCGCAGTCGACGCCCTCGACCCGGGCCGCCGGCGAGCAGGCCACCACCCGGTTGGCCCGCAGCACCGCGGCCGGCTCGTCGGGCGGCACCCCGGCGGCCAGCACCGGCCAGTCGTCCCCCAGCACCACCAGGGTGCGGACCGCGGCCATCAGCTCGCCCCCGGCAGCTCGGCCACCTCGGGAACGGGGAGCACCGATCGACCCGAGCGGGCCGGACGATCAGCGCGGGCCGGACGATCAGCGCGGGCCGGACTCGCAGCCGAGACCGGTCGACGTCGGCCCCGCGTACGAGCCCGACCCGGCCGACCCGACCGACGCGACCGTCTCGAGGCGAAGCGGTCGGGCCGACTCGCGGGCCACCGCCAGGATGCGCCCGCGCCCATCGGGCAACCACAGCTCGGCCCGGCGGGCGCGGGCCGCCCGACGGCGACCGGTGGCCTCGACCACGACCCGGCGGGCCGTGAGGTGGCCGTGGCCCTGCCCCAGCCCCTGCCACTCGGCGGCGGTCACGGTCAGCCGCAGGTCGACCTCGAGCCCGGATCCCGGCCGGATCGCCGGCCCGATCGCTGGCCTGATCGCGAGCGATCTGCACCAGGACCGTGCCCCGCTCCCGGGCCCGGGCGGCCAGCCGACGGGCATCGGCCGCGCCCACCCGTTGCGGACCGGCCAGCACCACGTCGACCGCGCCCACCAGGGCGGCCACCACCGTGGCCCACTGGTCGCGGGGCGGCTCGGCCACGAGGATCAGCCGCTCGCGGTCGATGCCGGCCTCGACGGCGGCGGCCAGGCCCAGGTCGGGCCGCCCGACCACCGCCACCCACCCGCCCGCGGCCGACGGACCGGCGGCCAGGGCGAGGGCCAGCGAGGTGGCGCCCGGCCCGCCCTCGACCACCACGGTGCTGCCCCGCGGCAGCCCGCCCTCGGGCACCAGGTCGGCCAGCCCCGGGAGCAGCGGCACGGTCTGGTCGCGGGCCAGCACGAGGGGGCGGGTGAGGTGGGCCACGTCGGGCAGCGAGGTGGGGTTGGAGACGGCGATCATGGGCTCTCCAGTATCGAACGACCGTTCGCTCCTGGCAAGTGGCCCACCGAGTCCGACGGCACCTGTGCGACGGCCCGCTCGGGGGCGAGCCGTTCGAGGTCGGCTAGACACGAGGCATGGCCAACGACCCCTCACCCGACCCGGCCCGCATGCACACCTTCACCCCGGCCATGGAGGCGCTGGCCGACGAGGTCATCGCCTACACCTTCGAGCGCTTCGCCATGAACCCGCCCCCGCTCGACGGGCCGCTCGACGCGCCGACGAGCTCGAGGCCCTGACCGGGCCGACGGTCACGCCCGACGGGCCTGGGCGGCACCGAGGCGCTGCGGCTGTGGGTCGAGGTGCTGGCCCCGGCGTGCATCTCCCAGGACCACCCGCGGGCGCTGTCGTTCGTGCCGTCGGCCCCGACCGAGGCGTCGGCCCTGTTCGACCTGGTGGTCGGCGCGTCGTCGATCTACGGCGGCTCGTGGCTCGAGGGCTCCGGCGCGGTGCACGCCGAGAACCAGGCCCTGCGCTGGATCGCCGACCTGGCCGGCCTGCCCGCCGTCGGCCGGCGGGTGCTTCGTGTCGGGTGGCTCGGCCGGCAACCTCAGCGCGCTGGTGGCGGCCCGCCACGCGGCGGCCGAGGCCCGCGCCGCGGCCGGGCTCGAGCGGCCGGCCCGCTGGCGCATCGTCGCCTCGGCCGAGGCCCACTCGTCGATCGCCTCGACCGCCCGGGTCATGGACATCGACGTGATCGACGCCCCGGTCGACGACCGGGGCCGGCTCACCGGCGACGCCCTGGCCGCCACCCTCGAGGGGCTCGACCGACCGACGGCCGACCGGGATCGACGGCCTGTTCGCGGTGGTCGCCACCGGCGGCACCACCAACGCCGGCATCGTCGACGACCTGGCCGGCGTGGCCGACGTGGCCGCCGACCGCGGCCTCTGGTTCCACGTCGACGGCGCCTACGGCGGCGCGGCGCTGGCCGCGCCGAGCGTCCGGCCGCACTTCGACGGCGATCGAGCGGGCCGACTCGCTCGTGGTCGACCCGCACAAGTGGCTGTTCGCCCCGTTCGACTGCGCCGCCCTGCTCTACCGCCGCCCCGAGCTGGCCCGGGCGGCCCACACCCAGCACGCGGCCTACCTCGACGTGCTGCACGACCGCGACGCCGACGGCGGCGACGTGGAACCCGAGCGACTACGCCTACCACCTCACCCGCCGCGCCCGCGGCCTGCCGCTGTGGTTCTCGCTGGCCACCCACGGCACCGACGCCTACCGCGACGCGGTCGAGGTCAGCCTCGAGGTGACGCGGGCCGGCGCCGAGCTGATCGGCCGGCTCGACCACGTCGAGCTGGTGATCGAGCCCGATGCTGTCGGTGCTGCTCTTCCGCCGGGTCGGCTGGGAGCCCGGCGACTACCGGGCCTGGAGCGACCGGGCCCTCGCCGACGGGCTCACCCTCACCGTGCCGACGTCGTGGCGGGGCGAGACGGTGCTGCGGTTCTGCATCGTCAATCCCCGCACCACCGTCGACGACCTCGCCGCCATCCTCGACACCCTCGTCTGATCAGTCCGTGACCGACTCGGGTCGGGGACGCCGGCTCCTCGGCGAGGAGGGCGTAGAGCCGGCGACGGGCCTCGGCCACGATGGCCGCAGCTCGCGTCAGCTGGTCGGGCGTGGCCACGTCGGCGACCTGCCCGACGGCGCCGTCGAACTGCACCGCCAGGCGACGCAGCTCGCGGGCCTCGTCGCTCTCGGTGGAGCCCATGGTGGCCCACGGCGGGGACTTCTCGAGGTCGAGGCGATCGACGACGAGCTGGCCGGTGGACGTGAGGGTGAACACCCGGCGACCGTCCTCGAAGTCCTCGGCGTCGACGACACCGGCGCCCTGGAGCCGGTGCAGGATCGGGTAGACCGAGCCCGGGCTGGGCGTCCACGCCCCGCCACTGCGCTCGCCCAGCTCCTGGATGATCTGGTAGCCGTGCTTGGGGCCTTCGGCCAGCAGGGCCAGCACGCCGTTGCGCACCTCGCCGCGACGGGCCCGTCCGCCCCGGCCGGGGCCGCGACCCTCGCCCGGGTGACGGTGGCCGTGACCGCGGTGGGCGGATGGCCCACCGATCGCATCAGGGTCGAAGCGGTCGTCACCGCCGCGATCGGGCCCTCGCCGGGGGCCGCGACGGCCGCGGCCCGACGGGCCCCGCTCGCCCCGGACGGGACGCTCGAACGGACCGCCCCGCTCGGGACGGTCGGTCTCGATGGCGTCGGGGTGGACCCTCGCCGTGGCCTTCTCCCCCGACTTCTTCGACGACTTCTTCGACTTCGCCGCCGACGGGTTCTCTGGGTTCTCTGGGTTCTGCTTGCTCATGGGTTGCTTCCTTCGGTTGTCCGGACCCATCTCTCGGATCCGCTAGCGACATGTTAGCGATATATCGCAATATGCCAACCCGAGCGCGCCGAAAACCCGAACTGGTGATGATCCAAAGGCCTATGGGCCGTCAGATCATCACCAGTTCGGATCTGTGCTCGACCGGGGCCGAGGAGGGTCAGTCGCCGAAGCCTTCGGGGACGACGACCTCGACGCCCTCGCGGTAGTAGAGGAAGAGCTCCTCGATGAGCTGCCTTCATCCCGGCGGTCGACCCGCCCGGCTCGAGGTCGACGGTGATCATGTTGCGAGTTCACCGTGACCCCGGCGACACCGCCGTGGTCGAACAGGCGACGCGCCAGCTCGGCCGACGGCGTGGCGCGCGAAGGCCGCGTCGCGCGACGGGTAGCGCTCGATGCCCATGCCGGTGATGCTGCGGTTGATCTCGAACCGCACCACACCGGGCGTGGCCGACGACTTCTCGATGACGGTGACGGGCTGTCCCATGGCGGCGGTGAGGTTAGCCCGCCGACACCGCGGGACGGGATTCGTCGGGGACCGCGGGCCGGCTCGTCGACCGCCACACGACCGCGGCCAGCCCGATCGAGATGAGCCCGAGCACCGCGTGCACCACCTTGAAGCCGACGGAGCGGTCGTCGAGGGCGATCATCGGGATGCGCACCACCCAGACGGCGACGGTCCACGCCGGCGAAGGCCCGCAGCACGAGCGCCTCGAGCCGGCGCGAGCGGTCGGGACCACGTCCGCACCAGCACCACCACGGCGGCCACCGCGAAGGCGATGAACGTGAGCGACAGCACGACGCTGAAGGTCCTGGCGCCCGAGCTCAGGGCATCGTCCGCCGGTGGCGTTGCGGATGCGGGTCGACCACACGTAGACCGACCACACCACGAAGGCGAGGAGCGACCAGGTGCCGGGTCGGCCGCGTCGAGGTTCGGGGCTCGTTGGGCATGGCCGAACAGTACCGAGCGCGGTGCGGTTGGGCAGCATCGCGCCGCCTCCGCTACGTTGACCGAAGATCTTGACCGCACAGTCAAGTTTCGCTCCGAACCAGCCACACCTTCGCAGGGGGATCCGATGCCCGACATCACGATCGACGAGTTCCGCGACGAGGTCGTCGCCTTCCTCGACGCCAACGCAGCCGAAGAAGCAGGCCGAGCAGAAGTTCGTGTGGGGCGAGGGCGACGACGACGTCGCCCTCTTCGAGGAGGTCACCCCCGAGGCCGAGGCCCGCGGCCTGGCCCTGGCCAAGGAGTGGCGGGCCAAGCGCTTCGACGCCGGGCTCGGCCACATCACCGGCCCGGCGGAGTACGGCGGGCGCGAGCTCCCGGGCGCCTACGACCGGCTCTACACCCAGCTCGAGGGCCGCTACGACACCCCGAACCAGAGCTTCTTCGGCATCGGCCTCGGCATGGTCGCCCCCACGATCCAGGCCCACGCCACCCCGGAGGTCAAGGACCTCTACCTCCGCAAGATGTACCGGGGCGACCTCGTCGGCTGCCAGCTCTTCAGCGAGCCCGGCGCCGGCTCCGACCTGGCCAGCCTGCAGACCAGGGCCGAGCGTGACGGCGACGAGTGGGTCATCACCGGCCAGAAGGTCTGGACCTCGGGCGCGCAGTACAGCGACATCGGCGAGATCATCTGCCGCACCGACGCCGACCTGCCCAAGCACAAGGGCCTCACCGGCTTCGTGGTCGACATGAAGGCTCCGGGCGTCGAGATCCGCCCGCTGCGCCAGATGACCGGTGGCGCCTCGTTCAACGAGGTGTTCTTCACCGAGGTGCGGGTGCCCGACAGCCACCGGCTCGGCGACGTCAACCAGGGCTGGACGGTCGCCCTCACCACGCTCATGAACGAGCGGGCCTCGATCGGCGCCGGCGGCGGCGGAGGCAGCGGCCTCGGCAACGTCACGCGGCTGGCCGAGATGTGCCGCTACTTCGAGGTCGCCGACGACCCGGTCGTCCGCCAGAAGCTGATGGACGTCTACATCAACTTCCAGGTCGCGAAGTTCAACAACCAGCGTGCCCTCGACAAGATCAAGCGGGGCCAGCTGCCCGGCCCGGAGATGTCGATCGCCAAGCTCTCGCTCACCAACAACATGTGGCGCACCGCCAACTTCGTGGCCGACGTCCTCGGCCCGCGCCTGATCGCCGACACCGGCGAGTGGGGCACCTACTCGTGGGGCCAGCTGCTGCTCGGCGTGCCCGGCATGAAGGTCGCCGGCGGCACCGACGAGGTCATGAAGAACATCGTCGGCGAGCGGGTGCTCGGCCTCCCCAAGGACTCGGGCATCGACTCGGTCACCCCGTTCAAGGACCTCAAGGTCGGCACCCAGGCCGGCTGAGCCTTGACAGGTGACTATTTGGTCACCTAATCTGAACGACGTGGACGAGGTGTTCCGGGCCCTGGCCGACCCGACGAGGCGAGCCCTGCTGGACGAGCTCTACCGCGCCGACGGTCAGACGCTGGGGGCCCTGGAGGCCCACTTCGACATGACCCGCTTCGGGGTCATGAAGCACCTGAAGGTGCTCGAGGAGGCCGGCCTGGTCGTCACCAAGCGGCGCGGCCGGGAGAAGCTCCACTACCTCAACGCGGTCCCGATCCGCCTCGTCCACGACCGGTGGGTGAGCAAGTACGCCGAACCCTGGGTCGCCGCGCTGAGCGACCTCAAACAGAGCTTGGAGAGTCCCATGGAAAAGGTGTTCGAGATCTACATCCGCACCACGCCCGAACGGTTGTGGGAGGCCATCACCGACCCGGAGATCCGGGCCCGGTACCAGTTCGGCGTGCAGGTCGAGTCGGACTGGACGCCCGGTGCCCGCATCGACCTGAGCTCGCCCAACGCGCCCGGGCCCCTCGGCGAGGGCGAGGTGCTCGAAGCCGACCCGCCCGCGGCGGCTGGTGCACACCATGGTGGCCCTGTGGGGCGAGGACGTGAAGGCCGAGGGCACGTCCCGGGTGACGTGGGAGATCGAGCCGGTCGGCGATTCGTGCCGGCTGCTGCTCACCCACGACCAGCTCCGCGAAGGGCGCCAACGAGCAGATCTACGGCGGGTGGCCCATGATCCTGTCGGGCCTCAAGACCTGGCTCGAGACCGGCGAGCTGCTCACCACCCCCGGCTCGCTGATGTACAGCTGAGGTACACCTGACCCGCCGGCGCCCGCCACACAGGGCGCCGCCGGGACTCTCGACCCTGGGCAATCCCACCGAGATGGGCTTCACTGCTGCTCAGGAGGCGTCCGACGCGCGAGACGCCCGGCGAGAGGAGCGCAGGATGGCTGACGACGAGCAACGCCGAACGGCGGCGATCGAGCGGCTGAAGGAGAAGCGCAGCTTCAGCCAGGACGTGGTCGCCTACGTCGTGGTCAACGGGTTCCTCGTGTTCATCTGGGCCATCACCGGCCGCGGCTACTTCTGGCCGGCCTGGATCATGGGAGCGTGGGGCATCGGGCTGATCATGCATGCCTGGACGGTGTACGGCCAGCGCCCGATCACCGAGGCCGACATCGAACGCGAGATGGAGCGCGAGAGCCAGCGTGACACCGGGCCGTCGGACACCCCCTAGTCGAACCGGGCGTCAGTCGAACAGGGTGGGTGGTGGTTCGGGTTCGGGCTCCCAGCCCGCCGGTCGCACCCGGGGGACACCGGTCCAGGGGATGTGGTCCATGAACACCCACGACCGCCGGTGGATCGTGGTCGGGCCCATCCCCTGCAGCGCGGCCTTGTGGCGCGGGCACGGATAGCCCTTGTTGAACTCGAAGTCGTAGCCGGGGAAGTGCTCGGCCTCGGCTCGCATGATGCGGTCGCGGGTGACCTTGGCCAGGATCGACGCGGCCGAGATCGACAGGCAGGTGGCGTCGCCCTTGACGATGCGCCGGGTGTTGCCCGACCCGACGAAGTCCCAGTTGCCGTCGATCAGCACCTGGTCGGGCACCACCGAGAGCTGGTCGATGGCCCGCCGCGCCGCGAGCTTCTGGGCCGCGGACATCCCGAGCTCGTCGCACTCGGCCTGGCTGGCGTGACCCACCGCCCACGTCGACGCACCAGTCGGCGATGCGGTCGAACATGGCCTCCCGCTCGCGCTCGGTGAGCATCTTCGAGTCACGGATCTTGTAGAGGCGGCGGTCGGACGGGCACCACGGCGGCCCCGACGCTGAGCGGACCGGCCCACGACCCTCGGCCGACCTCGTCGACCCCGACGACGTGCTGGTGGCCGTCGGCCCACAGCTGGCGCTCGACGGCGAGACCCGGCGACTTCGCCTTCAGGGCCTTGCGCAGCTTGGGCGCCGTGGTCGTGGTGGTCACGGCCGCCGACGTTACCGCTCACCCCGCGAACGTGGGCCGCACGGCGGACGCGGCTGACCCCGCGAACGTGGGCCACCCTGCGCCGGCGGGCAGTTGCTACCGTCGACCCATGCCCGGACGCGATCCGCACCCGGCCCGCCGGCTCGTGCCGGTCGGCGACGTCGGCTCCGACCGCGACGACGGCCACGACCTCGCCGGCCCCCTCCCCGGGCTCCGCCGGCTCCTGGTCGGCGTCGATCTGCTCGTGGCGATCGCGGGCGTCGGTGCTGTCGGCCGGGTCGTTCGCCTCGCTGCTGTCCGCCGGCTCGGCCTTGTCGGCCGGGTCGTTCGGCTCGGTCGGCTCGGTCGGCTCGATCCTCTCGTTCGGCTCGAGCGGCTCGATCCTGTCGATCGGCTCGACCGGCTCAGTGCTCTCGATCGGCGCGGCCGGCGGCTTCATGCAGATCGGTCGGCGACCGGCCGGCTCCCCCACCCGCGACCTCACCTCCCTGGTGGTGCCGCTGGCCGCCGCGGCCGACGCCATGCTCGGCCGTCGCCTCGCGGTGCGGCTGGCGAGCCGGCCGAGGGGCCTGCTCGAGCCGGCCGAGGGCCGGCCGAGGGTCCGGCCGAGGGTCCGGGCGATGGGCCGGGGCACCGGTCGGGCGTCGAGCTGGGCGAGTCGGTCCCGCTCGAGTGTGACCCGTCTCGTCCGGCGCTGACCGAGCTCCACGAGGGGGTGCCCCCCGACACCCCCTCGTGAGCCCGCGGGTCAGATGACCCGGCTGGTGTGATCTGCGGCTCAGGAGTTGTCGAGCCAGAACTCGGTGAGCTTCATGACGCCACCGATGAGCCCGGCCGACGGCGAGCCGTCGGGCAGGGTGCCGCCGTCGAGGCCCCGGATGGAGTTGTCGGCGGCCATGACCCACGGCTGGTGGCTGAGCCAGAGGTAGGGCAGGTCGGCGGTCTGGCGCTCCTGGATGGTCTTCCAGGCGGCCTGTCGGGTGGCCAGGTCCTTGCTCCCCCGCTGGGTGTTCAGAGCGGCGTCGAGCTCGGGATCCTGGTTGCGGGCCATGTTGAGCGCCAGCGACTGGGTGGCGTTGGACCCGATGAACCACACGTAGTCGCCGTCGGGATCGGGGGCGCCGAACTGGCGCCACATCTGGACGGTGTAGTCACCGGTCACCGCGTTGGTGATGTAGGACGCCTGCTCGAGCTGCTTGACCGTGACGTCCATGCCGGCGTCCCCGAACTGCTGCTGCAGCAGCTGGGCCGACAGGATCACGATCGGGTCGGTGGTCGAGCCGAGCTCGAACTTGATCGGGCCCTTCTCGGCTTCGTACTCCTGCACCAGCGACTTGGCCTTGTCGAGGTCGAAGTTCGGGTAGTCGGTCTGGGCGTACCACTTCGAGTCCTTGGCGAACATGCCGTCGGCCAGGAGCGACGGGTCGGTCGAGGTCGCGGCGTTGAGCGCGTCGCGGTTGATGGCGTAGGCCATGGCCTGGCGCACCCGCAGGTCGTTCATCGGCGGCTTGGACGTGTTGATCAGCACGAGGTTCTCGTCGGTCTCGCCGGTCGACGACACGATCTGGATCGACCCCGCCTTGGCCAGGTCGGTCAGCTTCTTGATGTCGTCGTTGCGGGTGGTGACCATGACGTTGATGTCACCGGTCTGCAGCGCGCTCGACGCGCACGGTCGAGTCGGGGATCGACTGGAAGGTGACCTCGTCGAGGTACGGGAGCTGGTTGCCGCTGGCGTCCTTGCGCCAGTAGTTCGGGTTCTTGACGGCGTCGAACTTGCCGCCGTCCCAGCTGCGGTACATGAACGGGCCGGTGCCGATCGGCACGCGGGAGGACTCCTCGGCGCTGGCCGCGAGCTGCTCCGGCGCCGGGATGACGCCGGCCTGGGCCGTCAGCGAGTTCGGGAAGGCAGCCCACGGCAGCTTCATGGTGACGGTCAGGGTGAGGTTGTCGACCAGGGCGGTCGAGTCGATGTTGGCGAACGCCGCGCCGGTCAGGGCCGCGGCCCGGAACTTGTCGATCTCGTTCTGCACGGCGGCCGCGTTCAGCGGCGAACCGTTGATGAACTTGATCCCGTCGCGCATCTTGATCGTCCACACCGTCGAGTCGGCGTTGGGCGTCAGCGACTCGGCCAGGTACGGCTGGGCCTGGTAGTTCTCGTCGAACGCCGCCAGCGCGTCGTAGACGGACACCGCGACCTCGGTGCCAGTCGCGTCCCAGCGGTCGACCGTGGGGTTCCAGCCCGAGCTGTCCGACTCGGTGCCGAAGATGATCTTGCCGCCCGGCTTCGGCGGCCCCTCGACCGGCTTGGTGAGGTTCTCCACGGTGGCGTTGGTGCTGCCACCGGCGTTGTCACCGCCGCTGTCCTTGCTCGAACCGCACGCGACCGCGACCAGCGCGACCAGTGCGACCACTGCGAACGGCCGCACCCAGCGACCCCGTCGTGCAGACATGACATCCCCCTCAGGACTGTGAGTGGGGAGACTTTAGGCACACTTTCGGGGCCGCTGGGACGCGCGTCACACCTGATGGGCCGTCAGATCAGGCAGATGCCTCATCTGAAGCGCCGGTCATCACAGGCAGATGCCTGATCTGACGAGCCGTCATCACTTCTCGATCCACACCTCGGTCAGCCGCTCGACACCGGCGATGGTGTTGGAGCCCGGCGATCCGTCCGGGAAGGTGATCCCCTGCATCCCGCGGACGTCGTTCTGGGCTCCGATGGCCAGCGTGAGGTGGTAGAGCCACACGTAGGGCACGTCCTTGGCGAGCTGCTCCTGCACGGTGACGTAGGCGAGCTTGCGCTCCTCCTCCTTGGCGCTGGTGCGGCCGACGGTCAGGGCGGCGTCGAGCACCGGGTCCTGGTTGCGGGCGAAGTTCAGGGCCAGGCCCCCGTCGGCGCCGGAGTGGGAGCCGTACCACCAGACCGAGTCGTAGTCGGGGTCGGGCGCCTCGAACTGGCCCCACATGGTGGCCTGGTAGTCGCCGGTGACGGCGCTGTTGATCTGCTTGGTGGTCTCCATGCTCGTCACCGCCACGTCGACGCCGGCGGCCTCCCAGCTGGCCGCGACGGCCTGGCAGAGCTGGATGGTCTGGTTGGCGTCACCGCACTGGAGCTCGATCTTCGGGGCGGGGCCCGAGCCCCTCACCTCGGCCACCAGCGACTTGGCCTTGTCGACGTCGTAGTGCGGGTAGTCGCTGTCGACCGCCCAGTACGTGCCCGGGACGAACGGTCCGCGAGCGATGTCGCTCTCGTCGACCTGGGCGATCCGGGCGATGGTGGCCGTGTCGGTGGCGTAGGCCAGCGCGGTGCGCAACCGGTTGTCGTTGACCGGAGCCTTGGTGGTGTTGAGCATCACGAACGCCTCGGCGGTCTCGCCCGGCGCGTTCACCATCTGGAACTCGCCGTCGTTGGCCGCGGCCCGCAGCTTCACCTTGGTCGGGCCGTCCCCGGTCATCATCATGGTGAGGTCGCCGGTGCGCAGGGCGTCGTACTGCGACTGGGGCTCGGAGATCGGGCGGAACTCGATCTGGTCGAGGTAGGGCAGGCCCGATCGCCAGTAGTCGGGGTTCTTCTTGACGATCAGCTTGGCGTCGGGCGTCCAGCTCTCGAAGGTGAACGGACCCGAGCCGATCGGCTTGCGGGTGCTGGTCTCGGCGTTGGCCAGTTGGGCCGGCGCCGCGATCATGGCGGCCTGCCCGGTGAGGCTGGCGGGGAAGGCCGACCACGGGATCTTCATGGTGACCTTCAGGGTGAGGTCGTCGACGACGGTGGTGTCGGTGATGTTGTCGAAGGCCGCCTTGGTGAGGATGGCCGCGCGGATGGCGTCCATGTCGTTCTTGACCGCCGCGGCGTCGACCGGCGTTCCGTCGTGGAACTTCACGCCGGGGCGCATCTTGATCGTCCACACGTCGTAGGCGTCGTTGTGATCGATCGACTCGGCCAGGTAGGGCTGGGCGTGGAAGTCGGAGTCCCAGTCGGCGAGCCGATCGAACATGGTGCCGGCGACGGTGAGCCCGGCCGAGGTCCAACGTGAGGTCGTCGGGTCCCACCCGTCGGTCTCGGCGTTCACGCCGAAGACCATCTGGCCGCCGGACTGGGGCGGACCCGACGGGGCGATGACGACGTCGTTGGCCGATCCGTTCTGGGCGACGGTCGGTGCCGCGGTCGTGTTCGACGCGTTGGAGGACGTCGAGCTGCCGCACGCGGCCGCGGCGACCGCCATCACGGCGAGGAACGCGATCGATGCGATCAGGCCCGATGGCCTGCGTGGGCCGGTGTCGTTCACGGAGTCCCCCTCCACAACGTTCCCGCCATGCGACGGACCCCCTGTCCGTCTCATGCGATTGCCTGGGTCTCGTCCAGCGCGCTGGGCGACCTGAGCGATTCGGACCCGGAACCTAGGCGAATGATCCGGACGACCCAGGGACCCTCGGCCGGTGCTCGGGGTGCGCGGCTCCGCCGGTCGGTCTCTCCGGGCCCGCGTTTCGGGCATGTGTCCGATCGGAGAACCCATGTGAACGGCGGGAGACGGGGCGACGAAACCGGGCCGAACTCCCTTCCCGTCCGACAACGGTGCTGTCACACTCGACCCATGGCCGTGATCCACTCACCCAGGGCGGGCGGTGACCAGTTGACCGAGCAGCCTCTCGCTCCGCTCGACCCGGGCGCCGCGGTCGAGGTGAGGAACCACTTCGACGGACGGTGGGCCAAGGGCTTCGAGATCACCAGCTCGTCGCGGGAGGGCTACAAGGTCCGTCGGGTGTCCGACGGCCGGGAGCTGCCCATCGTGTTCGACGGCCAGGACGTTCGCCCCCGGAGAGAGCGCAGGCGCGACTCCTGGTGGTACTGATCGCCGGCACCGGCGCCTGGTTCATCCCCCCGGTCAGGCGCCGGTGCGGGCCAACCCTCCCCCGAGGGTGGCTCGATCGCTCGGACCCGACGGGTGGTCGAGCCCCCGTCCTGCTCGTCGACGTCCTACTCGTCGAAGTCGAGCTTGAGACCCGGCGCCAACGTCGGAGGGATCCCGGCCCGAACCGACGCCGTCGCCCAGCGCCCCGATGTACTCGTCGATCGGGATGGCGCTGAGCGTGTGGGTCTTCAGCGTGCCGCGGGCGGCGAGCGTGCTGGTGATGCGGATCATGGTCCGGTCGTCTGGCGCCTCGATCAGGGTGACGAAGTCCCACTGCCCGAGCAGCGCGTACTGGTGCAGCACCCGCGCCCCCATGGCCTCGACCTCGTCGTTGACGGCCCGGATGCGGGCCGGGTTGTCCCGCACCGTGGCGAAGCCATCGGGTCCCAGGATCGACAGCATCATGAAGGTGGGCATGGCGAAACGGTAGTGCCCGCACCAACCGGCCTCAGCCGTCGTCGGCCGCCCCGCCCTTCGACCGCTTCTTCTTCTTCTTGCGGCCCGCCTTGCGCTCGGCCGTGCGTCGGGCCTCGCGCTTGGCGGCTTCGGCCTTGCGCTCGGCCGCGTGCTCGACCTGGGCCACCTTGCGATCGGCGTCCTCGGTGGCCTGGCGGGTCTTGCGCTCGGCCTCGCTCAACGCCTGCTCGATGCGGCGCCGGGCCTCGGCCTCGGCCTCCTCGACCTCGCGGCGGGCCTCGGCCTCGGCCTCGGCCACCGCCTTCTCGGCCTGCCGGTCGGCCTGCTCGGCCCGCCGGTGAGCCTCGACCTCGAGCTCGCGCAGCCGGCGCGACGCCTCGATGTCGGCCAGCAGCTCGACCTGCAGCTCGCTGTCGATGTCGGCGCCGAGCACCGCGTCGGAGATGGCCTGCATCTGCTCGGTGGTCGGGCCGTCGGTGTCGTTCGGTCGCTCCGTGCCGGCGAGCGCACCCGGAGCGAGGGACTCGACCTCGTCGAAGACCGGGCGGGCGAAGTAGGACAGCGTGAACCGGTTGCGGGCCGAGCGGCGACGGCGCTCGTGCTGGAAGGGCTGCTTCGAGTCGTCGCCGGCCGGCCGCAGCGCCCACAGTGGCACGCGGCCGATGTCCTTGAGGTAGTGCGACCGCAGGCCGCGGAGGACGAACCGGTCGTCACCCTCGAGCGCGTCGTGCATGTCCTGGCTGACGATGACCGCTCCGGGGAAGGCCACGTTGGTGATCCGGCTGGCCAGGTTGACCACCGACCCGAACACGTCACCGTCGCGCTCGAGCACGCGGCCGCTGGCCATGCCGACGCGGACATCGGACAGGTGGTCGTCGAGTCGGTAGGTGGCCGCCATGTCGAGCGCCAGCTCGGCTCCGGCGATGACGTCGTCGCAGGTGAACATCACCTCGTCGCCGATCATCTTGACGATGCGACCGCCGTGGGCCGAGGTCAGGTCGAACGCGATCGTCTCGAAGCGGCCCACGACCTCGGCCAGCTGCTGCTCCGGCAGCTCCTGGGTCTGGGCGGTGAACCCGACGAGGTCGGCGAAGCCCACGCACACGATCTGGCCCTCGTCAGCGGTGGCCCGCACGATGCGACGGCGGGCCGCAGCGCCGAGGTGGCGGCGCCAGACCTGGTCCATGATCCGCGGCATGAGGGGCAGCACGTCCGCGGCCCGCACGGCGGCCAGCTGGGCCTCCTCCGACGACTCGCCCGCCTCGCGGCGCGAGGTCACCTGGCTGTCGGCCGCGTCGACCAGGGCGGTGGCGATGCGGTTGAGGGACGACCCGATCACGCGCGACATCTGCAGGGCGAGATCGGCCTCGAGCGAGCCGGCGTCGATGAACTTCACGACGTCGGTGAGCATCTCGACGTCGGTGTCGGTGAACACCCGCTCACCGGGACGAGGATCGGGGAACCCGAGGGCCCGCCAGAGCTCCCGCAGCTGACCCGCCTCGATGCCCGACCGGGCCGCCACCTCGATCAGGTCGTAGGTCGGCTCCTCCATCGACACCGAGTGCTCGAGGGCGAGCAGCTCGAGGGTGCCGTCCCGCTCGGCCCGGTCGACCACGTGGACCGGCACTCCGAAGCCGAGCACGGCATCGCGCAGGAACGTCGAATCGGAATCGCTCACGAGAACGATGATCCCGGGTCGGCGGGCGGAGCACCAGCGTGATCGGTCACATCGACCGTGGTGCTCATGCCCTTCCCATCGGCGGGACCGGTCGGTTCGTGGCGCACATGCTTCCCCGCCGGAGCAGGCGACTCGACCGGCCCGGGACCTGGCGGTGCGGCCAGCAGGGCCTCGCCCCGGAGCCCGGTCCCCCGCCAGGTGGGATCGAGGCCGGGAGCGGTGAGCACCAGGTCGTCGACGCCGGGGTGGGGGTCGAGCTCCCACAGCAACGCGGGCCGCGGGCCGTGCCAGCGGAGGCCGAACGAGAACGACCCGAGGTCAGTGGGCGCCTCGTGCACCTCGATGCCCTGGCCGCGCCACCCATCGGGCACGAGGGAGCAGAGCGCCAACTCGGCCACGGCGCACGGGCCCGCCGATGGGCCCACCTCCCGCACGAGCAGGTCGCGGACGAAGCTCAGCACCGCGGCGCCGGTGGCGGCGTGGTGGCCGTCCCCGGCCGACCCGCCGCCGGTGCGGGGGTGCACGACCTCCGGCCACACGCCGGTCGACGACGCGACGGACAGCACCCATGCCAGCCGGTCGAGGGCGATCGCGTCGCCGGCCGCGACCTCGCGCCGGGCCAGGGCCAACGTGCGAGACGGGCTGAGCCCGGCCCGGGCGACCGGGTCGACCACGGCCGCACCGCTGAGCTCGGGCGACGGGACGCCACCCATGCGGTCGAGCGCCTGGCGCGCCGACTCGGCGAACCGGCGGGCATCGGCCGCCACTTCGGGCTGGCCCAGCTCGTCGAGCATGGCGGCGGCGTCGACCAGACCCCGCACCGACCAGGCCAGATCGTCGGCCGAGAAGGTGGGGCCGCGGCGAGCGTGGCGGCGCTTGTCGATCCAGTGGGCCGCCTTGGCCACGGGTCCGATCAGCGCCTCGACCTGGTCGGGCTGACGGTTGAGCCGCCAGTGCCGGGCCACGGCGACGAGGGCGGCGCCGTTCGCCCCCGCCCGTCCGTCGGCGCCCATCAGGGAGCCGTCGAGGGCCTGGCGTTCGGGGATGGTCGCCAGCACCTGCTCGACCTCCTCGCTGAAGCCGTAGGCGCCGAGGGCGGCGAGCACCGGGACCGCGTCGGTCCACTCGAGCGGGCGGCGGGGCCACGCGGCCAGGTCGTCGCCGCCGTGGGCCAACACGAGGTGCCGACGGCCGACCTCGACCACGGTCTGCAGCGCGGCGTCGGGCACCGCCAGCCGCATCCCCCGTCGGGTCTGCACCTCCCAGCCCTTGGCCACCTGCTCGGCCCCGGGCACGACGGCCGGATAGGACACCCGCACCTTCGGCGAGGGCCTGGGGGGCAGGTCGAGCGGCATCGCCACCCGCAGCACCGCCGTGTGGGGCAGGGGGAAGATCGCCGCGGCCGAGCCGTCGCCTCCGGGCGCCGACAGCTCGTTGAACAACCCGGTCACCTGGCCCCCGAGCACGGCTCCCGAGACGTCGCCGGCGGCCGCCGCCGCCCGGGCGGGGGGTCGGGGGAACAGCACCCCGGGCAGGCCGTCGACCACGAGGGTCGCTCCGTCGAGGCGCACCGAGTCGATGCGGCCGCGACCGAGCGGGTGGAACGGCACGACGGCCAGAGCCAGGGCGAACGGCACGGCCGACTGGTTCTCGAACTCGACGACGAGGAACGGCTGGCCGAACGGCGACTCACCGGTGGCGTGGATGGCGTAGACCCGCTGCACCGCGTCGCCCCCCGGGATGCGGACCGCCGTCTCGACCACCGGAGCGTCGCCCACCAGCCGTTGCCGGACGCCGGCGTCGGTGGACGGCGTGTGCCACCGGTCGTCGGCGCCGATCCACCAGTCGAGCGACCAGCCCGACCGGGGCCGGCCGGACCTCGCCGTCGCTGGGTCGAGGGCCGATGCGGTGACGAGCCCCCGAGGGTCGACGACGCCGCGGGCGGGCGCGGCGACCGTGCCGAGCGTCGTCCAGGAACGGTGGGTGAGGTTGACCGGGTCGTGGCCCGCGGTCCCGGGCACGAAGTCGGGGCCGGCTGGATCGGTCTGGCGGGCCAGCCAGAACGGCTGCACGTCAGGAGATCCCGTGGAGCTCGTCGCCGGTGCGACGCCCGAGCAGCCCGCGATAGGCCTCGGTCGCCGGCCGACCTTCGTTGATCACCGCGTACACCTGCTCGGCGATCGGCATGTCGACGTCGTACCGCTCGGACAGCTCCATCACGACCGCCGCCGTCTTCACGCCCTCGGCCACCATGTTCATCTCGTCGATGATCTCCTCGATGGTGCGGCCCTTGCCCAGCTGCTCGCCGACGTGGCGGTTGCGGCTCTGGGTCGAGATGCAGGTGGCGACGAGATCGCCCATGCCGGCCAGCCCGCTGAACGTGAGGGCGTTGCCGCCCATGGCCATGCCGAGTCGGGTGAGCTCGCCCAGCCCCCGGGTGATGACCGCGGCCCTGGTGTTGTCGCCGGTGCCGAGGCCGTCGGCCATGCCCGAGGCGATCGCCATCACGTTCTTGAGCGCGCCGGCCACCTCGCAACCGACGACATCGGGGTTGGTGTAGACCCGGAACAGCTCGGTGGCGAACAGGGCCTGCAGCTCGACCCCGATGGTGAGGTCGCTCATGGCCAGCACCGTGGCCGCCGCGTCCCCCGCGAGGATCTCCTTGGCCAGATTGGGCCCGGTGAGCACGCCGTAGGGGTGGCCCGGCAGCACCTCGTTGATCACCTCGGTCATGCGCAGGCGGCTGCCCTGCTCGAGGCCCTTGGTGAGGCTGACCACCGGAACCCATGCCCGGAGGTGCACCTTCACCTCCTCGAGCGTCGAGCGGAACCCATGGCTCGGGACACCCATCACCAGGACGTCGGCCTGGCGAACGGCGTCCTCGAACGAGTCGGTGGCCCGGAGGTTGGGGTGCAGGTCGAAGCCAGCCAGGTAGCGGGAGTTGGTGTGCCGCTCGGACACCTCGGTCGCGACCTCGGGATCCCGTGCCCACAGCACCGTGGACGTGTTGTGCGCGAGCAGGTGGGCGACCGTGGTACCCCACGATCCCGCGCCGATCACCGCTGCGCAGATCTCCATGACGTCACCCTAGACTCGGCCCGTGTCCAGCCGCTCCGTGGCCGTCCTGTTGCCGGTCAAGGCGTTCCGGCACGCCAAGCTGCGCCTGGCGCCGGCCCTCGACCAGGCCGAACGGGCCGCTCTGGCCCTCGAGATGGCCAGCAACGTGGTGAGGGCGGCCGGCCGGCTGCCGGTGGCGGTGGTCTGCGACGACGACGAGGTCGCGGCGTGGGCGGCGCGGGCCGGCGCCTCGGTGCTCTGGCGTCCCGGCCACGGCCTCAACGCGGCGGTGACCGACGGCGTCGAGCAGCTCGGGGCCGACGGCTTCACCCGGGTGATCGTCGCCCACGCCGACCTCCCCCACGCGCTCGACCTGTCGTGGGTCGGCGACGCCGACGGCGTCACACTCGTCCCCGACCGCCACGACGACGGCACCAACGTGGCCTCCGTCCCGACCGGCCAGGGGTTCCGCTTCGCCTACGGAGCCGGCTCCTTCTCCCGCCACGTGGCCGAGGCCGGACGGCTCGGGCTGGAGCTGCACATCGAGAGAGAACCGCGCCTCGGTTGGGACGTCGACCTGCCCGCCGACCTGGTGAAGCCCGACTGGCTCGCGTCGTGACCGCACCCTCGCTCGATCTCCCCACCCCCTCGGTGGCCCTGGCCATCGGGGCCCACCCAGACGACGTCGAGTTCCAGGCCGGGGCCACCCTCGCCAAGTGGGCCGCCGACGGGTGCGTCGTCCACCACCTCATCCTCACCGACGGGTCGAAGGGCACCTGGAACCCGGACGAGGACATCTCCGCCCTGGTGAAGGCCCGCGTCGTCGAGCAGCGCGCCGCGGCCAAGGCGCTCGGCGCCACCGGCCAGGTCGTCATGCTCGACAACGTCGACGGCGAGCTGCTGTCGGGGCTGGCCCAGCGCGACCGGGTCAGCTACTGGATCCGCAAGCTGCAACCCGATGTGGTGCTCGGCCACGACCCGTGGAAGCGCTACCGCCTGCACCCCGACCACCGCCACGCCGGATGGCTCACCGTCGACAGCGTCGTCGCCGCCCGCGACCCGTTCTTCTTCCCCGAGCACGGCATCGCCCATCACCGCCCGTCGACCCTGCTGCTGTTCGAGGCCGACGAACCCGACCACCTCGAGGACATCGTCGGCTTCGAGGCCACCAAGATCGCGGCCCTGCTCGAGCACCGGAGCCAGTTCGTCACCACCATGTACATCGACGACGAGAACGCGGGCGAGCAGCTGCAGGCCTTCCGCGACCGCATCTTCGACCGGATGCGGGCCAACGGCGCCCCCGCCGGCGTCGAGATGGCCGAGGCGTTCAAGCTCATCACCGACCTGTAGCCCCGCGGCTCGCCCGGCGCCCGATCTACGGTCGGGCGGGTGAGTGACTGGAGCGGCGAGGTGGTGGGGCGGATCGTCGAGCAGTTCGAGGCGGCCCGCGACCCCGCGGCCGCCGTGCCGATGGCGGCGTACATGAGGGACCAGTTCGCCTTCCTCGGGATCCCCACCAGCTCGCGGGAGACCCTGCTTCGCGACGCGCTCGCCGGCATGCCGAAGCCGGGTGAGGACGACCTGATCGACCTGACCCTCGCGCTCTGGGCCCGGGAGGAGCGCGAGTACCAGTACGCGGGATGCGGGCTCCTCTCCAGACACCAGCGCGTGCTCACCCCGGCGTTCGTCCCGACGGCGGAGCACGCCATCCGCACGCGGTCGTGGTGGGACACGGTGGACACCCTCGCCCTGCACGTCGTGGGCGGCATCGTGCTCCGGCATCGGGAGCTCGAGGCGCTGATGGCCGGGTGGCTGATGAGCGAGAACCTGTGGCTGGCCCGCACGTCGATCCTGCACCAGGGGCGGTGGAAGGCCGACACCGACCCGGACCTCCTGTTCGCGGCGTGCCTGGCCCGGGCCGCGGACAAGGAGTTCTTCCTGCGCAAGGCCATCGGGTGGGCCCTGCGCAACTACAGCTACGTCGACCCCGACGCGGTCGAACGCTTCGTGACCGAGCACGACGACGAGCTGTCCGGCCTGTCCAAGCGCGAGGCCATGAAGGCGATCGTGCGCACGCGTCAACGATCCGGGCCCTCTCCGCGTTGACCTGACGTGAACGCATCCACGGCAGGAGCCGGCGACCGGCCGAGCTTCGACGAGCGGGTCGCGGTGCTGGCGCCGCTGGCCTACCGGGTGTGCTTCCGCATCCTCGGCGATCGCCACGACGCCCAGGACCTGACCCAGGAGGCGCTGGCGCGCGCCTTCGCCCGCTGGCGGCGGGTCGCCGGCTACGACGAGGCCTGGATCACGCGGGTCTCCACCAACCTCGCCCTCGGCGAGGTGCGTCGCCGGGAGCGCAGCCGGCGGCTGACCGTCGAAGACGCCGGATCGCCCGCCGTCGACGCCCTCGTCGCCCAGCGGGCCGAGCTGGTCGCGGTGCTGCGGGGCCTGTCGCGCCGCCAGCGCGAGGTCGTCGCCCTGCGCTACCTCGCCGATCTGCCCGAGACCGATGTGGCCCGGGCCCTCGGCTGCTCGGTCGGCACCGTCAAGCAGCACGCCTCGCGGGGCCTCGCGGCGCTGCGCGCCGCCCTCGACCCGACATCGGATCTGTTCGCCCCCATCGCCCCCGCCACCCGCGGAGAAGGAGCACGGTGATGCTCGACCAACTCGACGATCCCGTCCCGTTCACGCCGACCCCGGAGCTCGTCGCCGCGGCCAAGCGGCGGGGCACGCACCTGCGCCGCCGTAGCCGACTCGGCGTCACCGCAGCGATGATCCCGGTGATCCTCATGGTGGCGCTGGCCACCGGTGCCGTCTACGTCGACCGTCGTCTCGACGAGGTGCAGCGGGTCGACGTCGCCGCCGGCGTGCTCGCCCCGGTCGCCCCCGGCGCGCCCTTCAACGTGCTCGTCGTCGGGACGGATGGCCCCCGCCTGGACGGCGCCGACGACGGCACCCGCCGCAGCGACACGATCATGCTCGTACACGTCGACCAGTCGGCAGATCGGCTGGTGGTGTTGCCACTGCCCCGTGACCTGGTGTTCGACGAGGGCGCCGGTACGACCGATCGAATCAACACCTTCCTGCCGCGAGGCGGTCCGAGCGCACTGATCAGCGCGATCCACGACCACCTGGGCCTCGAGGTCTCGCACTACGTCGAGATCGACTTCCAGGGCTTCGAGAGGCTGATCGACGCGGCCGGCGGCATCTCGGTGAAGCCCTCGGCGCCGGTTCGGGACGATTTCACCGGACTCGACCTCGACGGCACGTGCCAGCATCTCGGTGGTTCCCAGGCCCTGCAGCTCGCACGGGCCCGACATCTCGAGTACCGCGACGACTCCGGCCACTGGCAAGCCGACGAGACCGGAGACCTCGGCCGCATGGATCGCCAGCAGGACGTGCTCCAGCTCGTCTTCGGGAACCTCAGGAACCTGTCTGCAGATCCGGCCACGCTGTCGTCGCTCCTCGACGTGTTCGCCGACGACACGACGATCGACTCAGGCTTCGACCGCAGCACGATCCTGGGTCTCGCGACCTGGGGTCGCACCCTGGGGAACGATCAGATCTTCACCATGCGCCTGCCAGTCGTCCCGTTCGTCACCGCTGGAGGCGCCGAGGTGCTGCGGCTCGACGCACCGTCGACGTCCATCCTCGCCGACTTCGACCACCCGGCTCCGCCGCACGACGTCACCGACCCGACCGACCCGACCGGCGCCAGCTCCTTCTGGTCGACCATCATGCTCGGAGACGGGAGACGATCACCGGTTCTGTTCCCGGGCTGCTGATCGCGGCCCGTCGATCAGCTGACATGCTGGGCGGGTGATCCCCGACGGCACCTATGACGCGTTCGTGGTCGATGCGGAGCCCGGCGTGGCCGACGACGGCACCGAGCACATGCACCTCGACCTCACCATCCTGAGCGGCGCGCAGAAGGGCAACGTCGTGTCGCTCGCCGCCGCGGGGCTCCCCGGCACCGAGATCGACCTCATGGGCATGCCCGCCACCCTGACGGTGACCGACGGCGTGCCGAGCGTCCGCATCGACGACTGAGCCGCCGCCGACCCTAGGGAGGATCGCAGCCGCTCGGGTCGAGCCGCTCGTCGTCCGCACCGTCGCGAGGTCCAGCAGCCCCGCCTGGGTTCGGATGGTCCGGCCGTGGCACCGGGAACGGGAGCAGGGCGCCGATGCGCTCGCGCACCTCAGGTCGGAGCCCGGGGAGGGCGCTGGTGTAGCGACCTCCCGAGGGACTGATCCAGGTGACCGAGCCATCGGCATGCCGCTCGGCCAGCCACCTGCCCTCGTGCAGGAAGCGGTGGTGCTTGCGACAAGCTCCGAGCAGGTCGTCGAGGTCGGTACGACCCCGGTCACGGACCCACCAGTCGAGGTGGTGGATCTGGATCTGCTTGCACGGGCACTGCGGGAATCGGCACCCCTGGTCGCGCCGGCGGACCTGCCGGGCCAGCCACGACGGCACCCGGCGCGAGGCCCGGCCGATGCCGATCGGGGTGCCGTCGGCGTTCTCGGTGATGACCTCGAGGCGACCGTCGCAGCAGAGCCTGCGCACGGTGTCGGGCGAGATGCTCACCCCGTTGGCCAGCTCGGACGGGCCGTCGAGACCGAAGAGCACCTCGACGCTGGTGTGCACCACCACGCAGGCTCGATCGAGATCGGCCTCGGCCCCCAGCACCGTCGAGCAGATCGTCACCAGCGCGTCGGCCGCGGCCTGCTCGTGAGGTGCGAACGCGCGCGGCAGCGGTCGACCGTGGTCGTCGACCCCTCCCTTCTCCGCGTTGGCGGCATCGGTCTCGGCGTCGTAGCGGTGCCGCTCGGCCTCGATCGCGATGGCCGCTTCGACGCTGGCCAGCTCGGGCGCATCGAGGGTGCAGACCAGGCGACCTGATGACTTGTCACGGTTCCAGGTGATGCGCAGGCCGCGCCGGCGGTGGTTCTCCTCGGACTGCTCGCGGCGCACCCGTCGGGTCTGACGGGCGAGCGCCTCGACCTGGGCGATCGAGAACCCCTCCGCCTCGGCGGCCAGCCGCTCGTCGGAGTCGGCATCGGCGAACTCGACCAGGCACCGGACCCGCTCCCACCCGAGGCGACCAGCGGTGAAGGCCTCGGCGATGTGGGGGAGGCCGTCGAGCGCCCGGGCCACCTCGACCAGCCGCTTGGCCGTCGCTCGGGACACGTCGGCGTGCAGCGAGACCCAGTGGGCGAGGTCGGCGGCGTCGCCCTGCCAGCCATCGCGGCGGTCGACAGCCCGGATCACCGCGACCATCTGGGACCGCACCAGCGACTCGATGCCGGCCAGTTGGGCCACCGCATCGGTGAAGTCGGCCGGGATGCATTGGTCGAACCCGTCGCCGATCTCTGGCTCGCCCGGCTCCCCAGCGTCGCCCCCGCACGGGATCTCACGTTGCTCGGCGACGACTGACATGACACCAGACTACACGTCTCTATCGCTATTGACAATCAGAATCACCTTTTCTTCGTATGAATGTGTGGCAGGTGTGACTGCAGGCGCTCCTTTCGACGGTGCACGACTTCCCGGTCGGTAGTCTCCGTCGATGCCCGCTGAGAAGGTCCGGCTGCGGATCGGCAACCTGGCCAAGGCCGTGCTGGTCACCGGGCAGGCCTACCAGGACCCGAAGGACGCGCTCAACGAGTTCGTCTCCAACGCTGCTGACGAATACGCCCAGAGCGAACGACGGGGCGAGCGCATCCAGGTCGTGCTGCGGCGCAAGGGTCGCTACCCCGTCATCGCCGTCGACGACGTGGGCCGGGGGATGTCCCAGGACCGGCTGCGGGAGGTGGCCCGCAACCTCTTCGAGTCCGTGAAGGTCGGCGACGATCGCACTCTCGGAGAGAAGGCCATCGGTCTGCTCGCCTTCCAGCAACTCGGCGGTCGGTGCGACATCGTCTCCAGGGTCGAGGGCGAGGCCGACACCTGGGTGCTCCGCCTCGAGCGCGGGAAGGCGACGGCCACGCTCGAGAAAGAGCGACGCCGGGCGCGCCAGGTGCCCGGAACCACGGTGTACCTCTCCGAGCTCGACCCGGAGGTGCTCCGGGTGCTGACCCAGCGCAAGGTGGTCGACTACCTCCGGCTGCGACGGGGCCCTGCCCTGGCTCGGGGCGACTACGAGATCGAGGTCGTGGAGGGGCGCTCGACTGAACTCGTCACCCCCGAACGACCCGACGGCATCCTGCTCGACCTCCCCGCCAAGCCCACGCTCTGGGGACGGATCGAGTTCCAGCTCTTCGTGGCGCCCGACCGATCGAAGCGGCGGCGCGTGGCCGTCGTCGGTCGGGCCGGCACCACGATCATCGACGACATCAGCGAGCTCGAGGAGTTCGCCGACGAGCCCTGGTCATCGAACCAGGTGCAGGGCCAGATCTCCTTCGAAGGCCTGCAGCAGAGCGCCGGACGACGGGCGATCCTGCGGGACCGCGACGCGTTTCCGATCTTCGTGGACGCCATCCAGACCGTCGAGCCGGCACTACGACAGGCGCTCGAGCGGGTCGCACGGGAGGTCGACGAGCAGACCACCGACCGGGTCAACGACACGGTGCGTCGCATCTTCGGGCGCGTGCTCAAGGAGCTGGCCGACCTCGACAACCCCATGCGCACGAACGTCGGATCGGAGCCGGGACAGGGTGGGCTGCTCCGTGACGGCATCGGCGATCAGGTCGCCCCGGCCCCGTCACAGGCGAGAAGCACCAACGGCGATGGCGTGCCGCACGAGCCGGCCCTCGGCGAGCTGACCCCACCGCCGCTCGACCCGGTGTCGTCCGGCAACGGCGATGGCGAGTCGCTCTCGGGTGAGCCGGCCCAGCCCGATCGGCGCCGCTCGAGCCACCTGCCGTCGCTCGTGCCCGACCCCGATCCCGGCGACGCCCGCAGCCGCTTCGATGCCGAAGACGGGGTGGTCCTCTACAACGACCGCCATGGCGACTACCTGATGGTGAAGGAGAGCGAGCCGGCCCTGCTCGACTACCTCGCCACGCTGGTCGCCAAGGAGTACGTCGTCTACAACAATCCGCGGTCGAGCCCGGAGGACCTGGCCGAGGAGATGGTGCGGATGCTCGTGCGGGTGCGGCGCCACCTCCCGCGCCGGGCGACCTGACCGCTCGGGCCGCCGGACCGATCGCTACGCCGGATCCGCCAGATCGTCGGGGTAGGTCACGGCGATCTCGGTGATCGATCGCTTGAAGTCACGACGGTTGTTGGTCACGAACCGGTCGGCCCCGGCTCCGACCGCGGTGGCGAGGTGGATCGCATCGAGGGCGCGGAGCCGGTGGGCCGCGCCGAGGGCGACGGCCAACCTCGCGGTGGCCACGTCGACCGGGCGCAGCTCGAGGTGGCCGAGGATCGTGGCCAGGTCGGCCAGCTCCTCCTCCGAGCCGTCCCGGCTGGGCTTGGCGAGCAGCTCGGGGAGCAGCATCACCGACCCCACCCCAGCCGACACGCCCGACTCGTTCGGAGCCGCGTCCGGGAAGAGCGCGCGAACTCGGCGACCCAGCGGGTGCCCCGGCACCGAGGCGTAGATCAGGACGTCGGCGTCGAACGCGTCCATGGCCGTGTTGCTCGCGTGACCGGACGATCAGCCGCGCCGGCGGCCGGCGCGGACCTCACGCACCAGCTCGTCGGCCCGATCGCGGTCGATGCCCCGCTGCGAGGACAGCGTCGACGACCGGCCGCGGGCGAGCACCTCGGCGAGGTGATCGGCTGCGGCCAGCGCGAGATCTGATCTGCGGACCCTCAAGGCATCGGGACGGACGACCACCGCGATGGCGCGGCCGTGGCGGGTGATGGTGATCTCCTCGCCGTCGTCGACCCGGTCGAGCAGCTCGGGGAGCGCAGCCCTGGCCTCGGTGACCGTCATGGTCGTCGTCATGGCGCAAAGTGTACTGCTCTGTACGCCAATGTACAGAACGCGACGATCGACTACCCCGCGGGGAGGGCTTCGGGCTTGAGGGCGGCGACGGGGTGGAGTCGCCGCACGGAGATGACCTCGTCGACCAGGCCGTAGTCCACCGCCTCCTGGCCGCGGACGATGTAGTCGCGGTCGATGTCGGCGACGATGCGCTCGCGGGGCTGGCCCGTGGTGCTGGTGAGGATGTCGACCATGCGCTCGCGCATCTCGATGGTCTCGCGGACCTGGATCTCGAGGTCGACCGATTGCCCCTGCGCGCCGCCGTGGGGCTGGTGGATGAGCACCCGCGCGTTGGGCAGGGCGGTGCGCATGCCCGGCTCGCCCGCCGCCAGCAGCACCGCCGCGGCCGAGCAGGCCTGGCCGATGCAGGTGGTGGCGATGGGCGGGTTGAGGAACCTCATGGTGTCGTGGATGGCGAAGAGTCCGACCATGTCGCCGCCCGGCGAGTTGATGTAGAGGTTGATCGGCTTGTCGGGGTCCTCGGACTCGAGGAACAGCATCTGGGCGACGACGAGGTTCGTCACCGCGTCGTCGATGGCCGTCCCGAGGAACACGATGCGGTCCCGCAGCAGGCGCGAGTAGATGTCGTAGGCCCGCTCACCGCGGGACGTGGACTCGAGGACGGTGGGCACGAGCATGAGCGGGCTCCTCAGGGGTGGGGCGATCCTTCGCAACCAGTTGGTTGCGTGTCCCACGGTAGGGGTTGCCGTCGGAATGCGCAACCAGTAGGTTGCTGGACATGCCGAACTCGGACACGAGCCAGATCCAGCCCGACGAGATCGAGCGGGAGGTCGAGCTGTCCGCCCCCGTCGACGTGGTGTGGGCCGTGCTCACCGATCCCGACGAGCTGGCCGAGTGGCTGGGGGGCGAGGTCGACCTCGAGCTCGAGCCCGGGTCGGTCGGCCGGGTGACCGAGCCCGACGGCACCGTGCGCCAGGTGCTCGTCACCGATGTCGAGCCCGGCCGGCGCCTCGGCTGGCACTGGTGGAGCGACGACGACGAGCTGTCGTCGGTCGAGCTGGTGCTCGAGCCGCTCGACGGCGACCGCACCCGCATCCGGGTCACCGAGACGATCACCGCCGACGTCGAGCCCACGCTGATCGACGGGTTCTCTCCCCTGCTCGGCGGCACGATCGGCGACGTCATCGGCGGGGGGTTCGCCGGAGGCCCCATCGCCCCACAGGCCTCGGTCCGCCCGCTCGCCCTGGCCGGGGTGTGACCTCCCGCTCCCCCGCCTCGCCTCCCGCGTCGCCCAGCGACGTCGGTGCCATCTTCGCCGCTCTCGCCGACGACACCCGTCGCTCCTTGCTGTCCGCGGTCGCCGAGCGGGGCACAGCCACCGCCACCGAGCTCACCTCGGTGGTGCCGGTCAGCCGCCAGGCGGTGGCCAAGCACCTCGGCGTGCTCCGCGACGCGGGGCTGGTCGAGGCTCGTCGGGCCGGGCGGGAGACGCGGTACGAGGCCCGAGCCGAGGCCCTGCGCCCGGCGGCCAGTTGGCTCGCCGACGCGGACCGGGCATGGGCCGGTCGACTCGAGCGCCTCAAGCGGAGGGTCGAGTCGCCTCCGACCTGACCCCTGCACCCGGGAAACCGGGTGCACCGGCGAACCCCGGCCCGGCCAGACTGTCGCCATGCCGACGCCGCACTGGCCACTGCTCGACCTCAGGGTGCGCACGCCCCGGGTCGAGCTGCGCCCGCCCGACGAGGCGACCATGTTCGCCCTCGTCGACCTCGCCGACCAGGGCGTGCACGATCCCGGCTTCATGCCGTTCGTCGAGCCGTGGACGCTCGAGCCCGACGGTGAGCGCCAGCGCCACTCGATGCAGCACTACTGGCGGTGCTGGGCGAACTGGACAGCCGACGCCTGGCAGCTGCCGTTCTCGGTGTGGGTCGGCGGCACGCTCGTCGGGGCGCAGGAGATGATCGGCCACTCGTTCAAGGTGACGCGCACGTTCGAGACGGGCTCGTGGGTCGGCCTGGCCCACCAGGGTCAGGGCATCGGCAAGGAGATGCGAGCCGCGGTGCTGCACCTCGGATTCGCCGGGCTCGGGGCGCTGCGGGCCGACACCGGCGCCGTCGAGGGCAACGACCGGTCGACCGGCGTCACCAAGGCCCTCGGCTACGTCGACAACGGCCAGATCGTGAAGGCGCGCGGCGACGAGCGCGTCATCTGCAACGAGTTCCGCATGGAGCGCGCCGACTGGCAGTCGCGCCGGCGCGACGACATCACCATCGAGGGCCTCGACGCCTGCCTGCCGATGTTCGGCCTGGAGTGAGCCGGCCGGACGTCCGGGTGGCGGGCCTCGACGGCTGCCGGGCCGGGTGGGTCCTGGCGTCGGCGTCGGCGTCGCCGCACCGGGCCGGCGCGGACACGACGACTCGGCTGGAGCAGGTCGAGGTCCGCGTGCTGTCGAGCTTCGCCGAGGCGCTGGCGCTCGTGCTCGACGGTTCGATCGCGGCGATGGGCGTCGACATGCCGATCGGGCTGCCCGATCGGGGCCCGCGCGCCGCCGACCAGGCTGCTCGCCGCCGACTCGGGCCCCGCCGATCATCGGTGTTCCCCACACCGGTGCGGGCGGCCCTGCACTCGGCCGACTACCCGGACGCGCTGGCCAGGTCACGCGCCGTCGATGGGCGCGGGCTGTCGATCCAGGCCTACAACCTGCTGTCGTCCATGGCCGAGATCGACGAGGTCATGACGCCGGCGCTGCAGGACCGGGTGTTCGAGTGCCACCCCGAGACGACCTTCGCCCGGCTCGCCGGCGGACCGCTGCCGGTCAACAAGCACTCGTCCGAGGGACTCGAGCTGCGCCGGGCCCTGCTCGACCCCTGGCTGGCCGACGGCATCGACTCGATCGGTCGGGCCCCTCGGGGAGCCAAGACCGACGACGTGCTCGACGCGCTGGCCGTCGCGGTCACCGCGTGGCGCTTCACGATCGGCGACGTCGAGCACCTCGGTGACGGCGCGCTCGACGCTCGAGGCCTGCGGATGGAGATCGTGGTCTGAGGCGAGCGCCACCGGTACCGCAGGCAGGGCCTCCGGCCCGGGATCCGGAAGAGGATCCGTGCCAAGATCGGTCTCCCGCGAAGTGGGAGTGCCCATGCAACGACTGACCGGCCTCGACGACGGCTTCCTGTGGATGGAGACGCCGACCTCCTACATGCACGTCGCCAGCCTGATCATGGTCGACGCCGACTCGCGCCCGGGGGGCCTCACGTTCGAACGGGTGCGCCAGCTCTACGAGTCGCGGCTCGACTTCGCGCCACCGTTCCGCCGGCGGCTGGTGCAGGTGCCCTTCGGCATCCACCACCCGCTCTGGATCGAGGACCCCGACTTCGACCTCGACTGGCACCTGCGCCACATCACCATGCCGGCCGATCGCAACACGCTCCACGACGTCACCGACCTGGCGGCCAAGCTCGTCGCCATCCCCCTCGACCGCACCCGGCCGCTGTGGGAGATGTGGTTCATCGACGGCGTCGAGGACGGCCACGCGGGGCTCCTGACCAAGGTGCACCACGCCGCCATCGACGGCGCGTCGGGCGAGGAGCTGATGGTGGCCATCCTCGACCTCGAACCCGATCCCGAGCCCCGACCGGCGCCCGAGGTGCCGTGGAAGCCCGACCCGATGCCGACCGACACCGAGCTGATCGGCCACGCCACCTGGTCGCTGGCCCAGCAGCCGGTGAGGGCGGCCCGTGCGCTGCAGCGCACGATCGGGGTGGCCCTCAAGGTGCGCGAGCAGAACCGTCAGCGACCGATCACGCCGCCGCCGGCGCCGTTCAGCGCGCCGGCCGCGTCGATCAACGGTCCGCTCAGCCCGGAGCGCTCCTTCGCGGCATCGTCGCTGTCGCTGGCCGACGTCAAGGCGGTGAAGAACGCGTTCGACTGCACCGTGAACGACGTCGTCATGACGATGTGCGCCGGCGCGCTGCGCCGCTACTTCGACGACCTCGGCGAGGAGCTCGACGCGTCGCTCGTGGCCATGATCCCGATCTCGGTGCGCACCGAGGACCAGAAGGGCACCCACGGCAACCAGGTGTCGATGATGCTGGCCTCGCTCGAGACCGAGCGCGACGACCCGACCGACCGCCTCGCCCACATCCACGAGAACATGAGGGTGGCCAAGGAGCAGCAGAACGCCATCGGCGCCGACACGCTGCAGGAGTGGGCCGAGTTCGCCTCGCCGGCGCTGTTCAGCCGGGCCGCCCGCCTCTACGGCAACACCCGCATCACCGACCTGCACCGACCGGTCTTCAACGTCTGCATCTCGAACGTGCCGGGACCGCCGTTCCCGCTGTACGTGGCCGGTGCCCGGGTGCTCGACACCTACCCCATGGGCCCGATCTACGAGGGCTTCGGGTTGAACATCACGCTGATGAGCTACCTCGACCGCGTCGACTTCGGGCTCATCGCCGACCCCACGCTCGTGCCCGACGTGTGGCGCATCGCCGACGGGCTGCAGGAGGCGCTCGACGAGTTGAAGGCCGCGGCCGAGGAACGCATCGCGACCATGGCCGACGAGCTGGCGGCCACCCGAGCGGCCAAGGCCTGACCTCGGCTGACTCGTCGAGCGGGTCGGGATCAGCGGAGGCCGGCTCGAAGGCGGGCGGCCATGGCCGCGGCCTCGTCGCCGTCGGCGTAGGTGGTGCGGGGCCAGAAGAAGCCGCGCAGGCCGTCCTTGCGGTTGCGGGGCACCACGTGGGTGTGCAGGTGGGGGACGCTCTGGCTGACCCGGTTGTTCATGGCGACGAACGACCCGGCGGCGCCGAGCACGTCCTCCATGGCGGCCGACAGCCGTTGGGCCGCGGCGAAGTAGGGGCCGACCAGGTCGGAGGGCAGGTCGGCCAGCACCTCGACGTGGCGGCGCGGCACGAGCAGCGTGTGCCCCGGGAACAGCGGCCTCACGTCGAGGAAGGCCACCACGTCGGGCTCGTCGAGCACGAGGTGGCCGGGCCGGCGACCGGCGACGATGGCGCAGAACAGGCACGTCGGATCGACGTCCGCCGTCCCCTCGGTTGCGTCGCTCGGCGCGGTCACGCCCACACTCTGTCGTATCGGGGCCGACTCTGGCCTGATGATGACGGCAGCGTGAACTCTCGCCACCATCCACCGCGGTCCGTGACGGACCGGGTTTCATGGTCGTCGGTGACCCATCCCGCACCCCCGCCCGACCATCCGTCAGCGCCCCGAGCCTGACCGCATGACGAGCGTCGCGGTGCCCGACCCTGTGGGAGTTCCGTGACCGATCTGCTTGTTCCTTCGTCGCGCCCGTCCATCGACTCAGCCGGTTCCCAGATCGCGGAGCCGACGATCCGGGTGGTGCTCGACACGTCCGTGCTCATCTCCGATCCCGACTCGCTGTTCGCCTTCCCCGATGCCGACGCGGTCATCCCGCTGGTGGTCATCGAGGAGCTCGACCAGCACAAGACGCGCATGGACGACGTCGGTCGGGCCGCCCGCGAGGTGATCCGCACGATCGAGGAGCTGCGCACGGCCAACGGGGGCGACATCCGCCACGCCGTGCAGCTGCCGGGAGGCGGCACGCTGCGCATCGAGACCAACGGCCTCATGCTCGACGAGGTCGCGTCGAAGGGTCTCGACCCCACCAAGGCCGACAACCGCATCCTCGCCGCCGCCCTCGGCCAGCGCGCCCACGGGCCGGCGGTGGTCGTGTCCAACGACGCCGCCCTGCGCATCAAGGCGGCCCAGGTCGGGCTGGAGGCCATCGAGCACCAGCGCCGGCGGGCGCGCGGCGACGACCACCGACCCACTGGTTGGCTGTCGGCCGACGTCAGCGCCGAGCTGATCGACCGCCTCTTCTCCGAGCCGGGCGGCATCGACCTGGCCGAGGTCGCCGGGTTCGACGCCGAGGCCGTCGGCGGACTCGAGGTCAACGAGTTCGCCGCCCTCCGCGCCGGCAGCCAGTCGGTGCTGGTGCGCCACCGGGAGGGCGCGCTGGTGCCGCTCGTGCGCCCGAGCGAGGCGTGGGGCCTCCGACCGCGCAGCAAGGAGCAGCAGTTCGCCCTCGACCTGCTGCTCGACCCCGACGTGCGGGTCGTCGCCCTCGACGGCATGGCCGGCACGGGCAAGACCATCCTCGCCCTCGCCGCCGGCCTCGAGCAGGTCATGGAGAGCAGCAGCTACGACAAGCTCAGCGTCTACCGGCCGGTCGTGCCCGTCGGCAAGGCCGAGCTCGGCTTCCTGCCCGGCGGGCTCGACGAGAAGCTCGATCCGTGGATGACCGCGGTGAACGACGCCCTCGTGGCGCTCACGGACACCCGCAGCCACGCCGATGCCCGCGCGCTGCTCGACGAGATGACGAGCCGCGAGAAGCTCTCGCTCGAAGCGGTGACGTATCTGCGAGGTCGGTCGCTGCATGGCACCTACATCGTCGTCGACGAGGCCCAGAACCTCGAGCCGCCGACGCTCAAGACCATCCTCACCCGCATCGGCGAGGGCACCAAGGTGGTGTTCACCGGCGACACCTCGCAGATCGACGCCCCCTACCTGTCCGAGCAGAACAACGCGGTGGCCGTGCTGATCGACGCCTTCGCGGGCGAGTCGTGCTTCGGCCACGTGCGCCTCACGCACTGCGAGCGCAGCGAGGTCGCATCGCTGGCCGCCACCAAGCTGTAGGAACAGGTTCACCGGGTGTTCGCGCGCTGAGCGGTCGCCGATCGCCCGATCTCTGACAACATGGGCCGATGAAGGGAATCGTCCTCGCCGGCGGATCGGGAACTCGGCTGTACCCGATCACGCGCGGCATCAGCAAGCAGCTCCTCCCGGTCTACGACAAGCCGATGATCTACTACCCGCTGTCGACCCTGCTGCTGGCCGGGGTGCGGGAGATCCTGGTCATCACCACGCCCGACGAGCAGCCCATGTTCCGACGACTGCTCGGCGACGGCGCCGACCTCGGCCTGTCGCTCGACTACGCCGTGCAGCCCGACCCGGGCGGCATCGCCGAGGCGCTGCTGATCGGCGAGGACTTCATCGCCGGCGAGCGGGTCGCCCTCGCCCTGGGCGACAACATCTTCTACGGCCACGGGTTGACCGACTCGCTCGAGCGGGCGGCCGCGCGCACCGTCGGCGCCACGGTGTTCGGCTATCGCGTCGGCGATCCCGAGCGCTACGGCGTGGTCGACTTCGACGACCAGGGCCGGGTGCTCGACATCGAGGAGAAGCCGGCCAAGCCCAAGTCGAACTACGCGGTCACCGGCCTCTACTTCTACGACGCGCAGGCCGTCGAGCTGGCCAAGCGCCTCGACCGGTCACCGCGGGGCGAGCTCGAGATCACCGACCTCAACGTCGAGTACCTGCACCAAGGCGAGCTGCACGTCGAACTGCTGGGCCGGGGCATCGCCTGGCTCGACACCGGCACGCACGAGTCGCTGCTGCAGGCGTCGAACTTCATCCAGACCATCCAGGAGCGCCAGGGGCTCAAGGTCGCGTGCCTCGAGGAGATCGCGTACCACGCGGGTCTGCTCAGCCGTGACGACGTCACCCGCATCGCCCTGGCCATGAGCAAGAACGAGTACGGCGGCTACCTGCAGCGCCTCCTCGACGGCGAGCACGATTGAACGCCTGACCCGTGAACGCCTGACCCGACCGGTCCCGTCCGCGCAAGTGGCGGGTGTAGACCTTCACGGGATGACGGACGGCAACCAGGCACCCGGCCCGCACGACGGGCCGCCGGCGTCGGTGAGCGTCGTGATCCCGGTGCGCGACGGCGCCGACGTGCTGCACCGCCAGCTCGACGCGCTCGCGGCCCAGACCTTCGCCGGGTCGTGGGAGGTGGTGCTGGCCGACAACGGCTCGACCGACGGGACCGCCGAGGTGGCCATGCGGTGGCGCGACCGGTTGCCCGGGCTGCGGGTGATCGACGCGTCCGCCCGGCGCGGCGTCGGGGCGGCACGCAACCGCGGCTGCGAGGAGTCGGCCGCCGACGCGGTGCTGTTCTGCGACGCCGACGACGAAGCCTCACCCGAGTGGGTCGCGGCCATGGTGGCCGCGCTGGGCCAGCACCCGATCGTCGGCGGCCCGTGCCAGATCGAGGATCCCGACGGCAGCATCGTCCCGGCCGCCGGAAAGCTCGGCCTGACCCTCGGGCTGGTGCCCTTCCCGATCGGCGCGTGCTTCGGCGTGTGGCGAGACGTGTTCCAGCAGGTCGGCGGGTTCGACGCCGACCATCCCGAGGCCCAGGCCGAGGACGCCGAGTTCTGCCTGCGGGCGTGGGAGCTCGGCCACGTCGCCGGGTTCGCACCGGGCGCCCTGATGACCAAGTCGCGCCGCCCGGACGTGCGATCGACCTACCGCCAGTGGAAGGGCTACGGCACGGGGGCGATGTTCAACGCGCTCCGCTTCCGCGACCGGGGGACGGTGGGCGTGCTGGTGCGGCGCGAGGCCCGGCTCGTCGGCTGGATGCTGGTGCACCTGCCCGAGGTGCGGGCTCGGGAGGGGCGCATGCGATGGGTGCGGTGGGCCGCGGCCAAGGTCGGCTGGGTGACCGGCTACCTGCGCTATCGCCGGTTGCCGGTGGCGCCCCGGCCGCCGGGTGCCCGGGCACTTGTCTCACCCCCTGCGTAGGGTGCAGGCATGGAGATGGGGCGCACCCGATCGTCGTCGAGCCCGCCGCTGTTCGGCCTCGACATCGAGACCGACACCGCCGTCGACGGGCTCGACCCGCTCGTGGGGCGGGTGTTGGCGGTCGCCGTGTCGGGCCCCGAGGTCGTGCTGTTCGACCAGGCCGACGAGGCCGACCTGCTCCACCGCCTCGACCGGCACCTCGCCGATCTGCCGGCCGGGGTCCTGGTCACCTGGAACGGCGCCCGGTTCGACCTGCCCTACCTGGCCACCCGGGCCGCCATGGTCGACCTCGAGCTGGGGCTGCAGCTGTGGGCCGACCCGACCTGCCGTGACGAGCGTGGGTCGCTGCCGGGCCACGCCGGCACCTACCGGGCCTCGTGGTTCGGCCACGACCACCTCGACGCCTACCGCGTCTACCGGGCCGACGTGGGGCCGGCGCTGCGCATCGGCTGCTCGCTCAAGACCGTGGCCCGGCTGGCCGGCCTGGCCCCGGTCGAGGTCGACGCCTCCCGGGTGCACGACCTGACGCCGGCCGAGATGGCGGCCTACGTGGGTAGCGACGCCCGCTGCGCGGCCGAGCTGGCCCGGCGTCGATGGGCCACGGCCCGACTGTGGGTCGATCGTCGCGGCGCTCCCGAGCCGGTCCCGGCCGAGGCCCTACGATGACCGCCGTGAACCAGCCCCGGCGCAAGCCGACGTCGACGTCCAGCTTCGGGGTCGGTCGCCGAGAGGCCCACGACGCCTCGGCGTTCTACGAGCGCTTCTCCCCGCCCCGGGTCTCCGACGACGAGTCGGTCAACCCCTACGGGATCCGGGACGAGATCTGGCCGATCGACGCGCGGGCGATGGACCACGGCGGTGAGCGCATCAAGCCCAACTCCGTCGCGCTGGTGGTCACCTCGCCGCCCTACTTCGCGGGCAAGGCCTACGAGGCCGACCTCACCGCCGATCACATCCCGTCGTCCTACCTCGAGTACCTCGACATGCTGCGCGAGGTGTTCGCGGTCTGCGTCGACAAGCTCGAGCCGGGTGGGCGCATCGCGGTCAACGTCGCCAACCTCGGCCGCAAGCCCTACCGCTCGTTGTCGGCCGACGTGATCGGCATCCTCCAGGACGACCTCGGCCTGCTGCTGCGGGGCGAGATCATCTGGAGCAAGGGCAAGAGCACGTCGGGCAACTGCGCCTGGGGATCGTTCCAGAGCGCGGCGAACCCCACGCTCCGCGACCTCACCGAGCGCGTGATCGTCGCGTCGAAGGGTCGGTTCGACCGGGCCCTCGCCCGCAAGGACCGAGCGACGAAGGGCCTCCCGTTCGACAACACCATCTACCGGGACGACTTCATGGACTGGGCCACCGACGTGTGGGAGATCGACGCCGAGAGCGCCACGCGCGTCGGCCATCCCGCGCCGTTCCCGGTCGAGCTCCCCCAGCGCCTGATCGAGCTCTACACGTATCGAGACGATCTCGTCCTCGACCCGTTCATGGGGGCGGGCAGCAGCGCGGTGGCGGCCGTGCGCACCCACCGGCACTACGTCGGCTTCGACATCGACGAGGCCTACGTCCGCGCCGCCAAGGAGCGGGTGGCGGCCGAGCTGGCCCGGCGCGACCAGCTCGGCGAGGATCGGCCCTGGCGGGTCGTGCCGTCGCCCCGGGCCGTGACCGACACCGCCGTCGCGCCGCTCGCGGCGCGCGCCGGCCACGAGGGCCCCATGGCCAAGGCGCTCGCCGACGACCTCCTGGTCGACGCCGGGTTCGAGGTCGTGTCGCGCAAACCCAAGGTCGAGGGCATCGAGATCAGCTTCGTCGTGCGCGACCAGACCGGGACGACGTGGAACGTCGACGTCGCCGGCGCCTTCACCAAGGGCAACGACCGGGCCGGCCTGCGGCGCACCGAGACGCTCTGGAAGGCGCTGGGCAAGGCCTCGGTCCTGCACGAGTCGCAGCGCGGCACGGCCGAACCCCGACCCCTGCTGGTGCTCACCTCCGACCTCCCGACCCGCAGCAGCGCCGGAGCCAAGGCCCTCCGCGCCGTGGTCGGCCCCGGGAGACCGATCTTCGACGCGGTCGAGATGCTGTCGGACGAGGGCCAGCGGCAGCTGCGGCGCTACGCGGAGCAGGGTCCGAGCGTCCCTTCCTGACCCGTGGCCAGCGACCGCACCCGCTTGACCGAGCTGGCCACCGCGGTCGGGCTCGTCTACCAACCGGCCGAGGTGGCGCTGGCCGACCTCGGTGACCTCGACGTGCCGGGCATCGACCCTGACATCTGGAAGCCGGCCGTGCTGCCCGCGGTCGCGGTCGGGTCGAACCGGCGCGAGCTGCTGCTGCGGGCCCTCGACAACGGCCGCACCTTCCGCCAGGTCGTCCTGCGGGGCCGGTTCCCCGAGCGGGTCGAATGGCTCGGCGGCAGTCGATCGGTGTGGTCGTCGGACATCCCACGCGACCTCACCGTCGACGGCGTCTGGTTCATCCAGGCCAAGTACGACTCGACCTGCGTGCTCAACACGTCGCCGTCGGCCATGTTCGACCACCTGCTCGCCGAGGAGCCCGCGGTGGTGCGGGAATCGTGGTTCTCGGCCGTCGCCCCCCGGGAGCTGCAGCGCTACTACGACGCGGTGCGGGCCACCGTCGACGGCGGCGACCTCGAGGTGCCCCTCCCCACCGACGTGCGCGACCTCGGCCCCGAGGCCAAGGCCACCGTCAAGGCCGCCATGCGCTCGACGCCGGGCGCCGAGCCGTCGGTGTCCGAGGCCCGCGCCTACGCCGAGCTCACCGAGGCGGTGTCGGCCGCGACCGCGCGCCGGTGGCAGCGGAACCTGGCCAGCACCTCGTCCCCCCAGCGCACCCAGATGCTGTTCCGCATGCTGCGCATCGCCGGCGGCCCCTACTGGCTGCTCGGCACCAAGGGCTCGTCTCCCGTGCGCCTGGCCGTCTGCGACACTCGCACCTGGCGCGACCGCTTCACCCTCGGCCGGTTCACCATCGGCGACGCCCACGTCGGCCAGCCCCAGGTCGACTGGCGGGCCGACGTCACCGAACGGGCCACCGGTGAGGTGCTGCGGGTCGAGGGCTTCTGCGAGGTGCGCTGGTCCCACGGCAAGCTGCAAGGCATGCCCGAGTGCAAGGTGCAGGTGCGCACCCCGCTGGCCGAGCTGCCCGGCTACGACCCGATGACCTGACCGGCGGCTCCGGCGGGAGCGGCGGGATCTGACCTTTCGCAGTGTCACACCCCCGCGCCATGATGGGGCGGGCTCGCGATCCCCCGCAGCGGTCGCCTGACGAACGAGAGCCGCCGACGCGGCCCGTCCCGGGAGCACCGCCCGTGAAGACCTGTCCCACCACGCGACGCGTGAAGCGCTCGCTCGACCTCGACCTGCTCACCACCGTGCTGGCCCGCCTCGAGCACGATCTGCTGGCCGACGATCCCGGCCACGGCGTGGTCATGTTCGGCGTCGCCGAGACCGACGCCGACGGCGTCACCCTGGCCACCCGCCACCTCGACGTGCCCGACCCCGTCGAGGCCATGGTCGGCTTCACCGCCCCGGCCGAGTGGTCGGCCTTCGGCCTGATCACCCGGGGCCGGTCACGCCAGCTGCTCACCGTCGATCCCCGCCCCCGGGTCGATCCCGATGCGGCGCCGTCGCCGGTGCGGCTGGCCGTGGTGGCGACCCGATCGGGACGCGTGCTCAGCGGCCTGCGCACCGGCGACGGCCCCTTCACGGTCCATGACGAGTGCGGCGAGCCGCTCGGCCGCATCCCCGACGGCTGCCGCCGGGTGCTCGGCCTGGGCACGCCGCCGCCGGAGGCGGGCGTCGAGGAGTTCTTCGCCTTGCTCTGGGTCGACCACGTGCTGGCCGCCGCCATGCGCCGGCCGGGTGAGCTGACCTGGCCCGAAGCGGCCGGCCTGCACTTCGGCGCCGGCCTCGTCGCCGAGCTGATCCCCGCCGGCCACGGCGACCTCGAGTCCATGTCACCCGACGAGCTCCTCGGCCTCGGCCATGCCCTCACGGGCGAGCAGGTCACGTGGGGGTTCATCCGCCGCCAGGCGGCGCGCCAGCCGGCACCCAGCGACCTGTTCCACCCCGAGGCCGCCACCTGGATGGACGACGGCATGTTCAGCCGCGAGCTGCTGGGCAGCTTCCCCTCGGTCGACGGCATGCTCGAGGCCCTCGGGCAGGTGGCGGCACCGATCGTGGTCGGCTCCGTCGAGCGCACCCTCGACTCGTGGCACCTGTGGTGAGCACGTCTGTGAACGCCGTGCGAACCCCGGCCCGGATGCAGCTCTTCGGCCCCACCTCAGAACTACAGTCGCCTGACGCCCCCGAACGGTCCGTCGGGGGTCCCTCGATCAGAGCCCTGGGAGGCTTCATGCGCACCACCCCCGCGAGACTCACCGCGGTCGTCCTCGCCCTCGTGCTGTTCGCCGCCGCGTGCGGGAGCAGCAGCAAGAAGGACACGACGACCAACACGACGGCAGGGGGCTCGACCAGCACCACCGCGGCCGCCATCCAGGTCGACGAGGCGCTCGCGGCCAAGCTGCCCGAGAAGATCAAGTCGGCCGGCAAGATCATCGTCGCCACCGACGCCTCCTATGCGCCGAACGAGTTCTACGCGGAGGACGGCACCACCATCCAGGGCATGGACGTCGACATGGCCACCGCCATCGGCAAGGTGCTCGGGGTCGACGTCGAGGTCGAGAACGCCAGCTTCGACACGATCATCCCGTCGCTCGGCACGCGCTACGACATCGGCATGTCGTCGTTCACCGACAGCCTCGAGCGCCAGCAGGTCGTCGACATGGTGACCTACTTCCAGGCCGGCACCTCGTTCCTGGTCCAGACGGGCAAGAACAGCGAGCTCAGCACCCTCGACGCGCTCTGCGGCCACTCGGTCGGCGTCGAGAAGGGCACCACCCAGCTCGACGACGCCACGGCCCAGTCGAAGACCTGCACCGACGCCGGCAACAAGGCCGTCGACGTGCAGACCTTCGAGGACCAGACCGGCGCCAACCAGGCTCTGAGCACCGGCCGGGTCGACGTCGTCATGCTCGACACCCCGGTGGCGGAGTACCAGGCCAAGCAGTCCAACGGCACCTTCGAGGTGGCCGGCTCGTCCTACGGCGTGGCCCCCTACGGTGTCGCCGTGCCCAAGGCCGCCGAGTACGCCGGCCTCACCGACGCCATCCTCGGCGCCATCGAGAAGCTCAACGCCGACGGCCAGTACAAGGCCATCCTCACGACCTGGGGCATCCAGGACGGGGCGATCACCGACTTCAAGATCAACGGCGCCACGAGCTGACCCTGCATGACCTCGACCCAACCTGACGGGTCCGACGAGACCGAGGGACGGCCCGAAGAGATCCGGGCCGTCCCCGTCCGTCATCCCGGCCGATGGGTCGCCGCGGCGATCATCATCGTGCTGGTGGTCCAGCTCGTGAACTGGGCGGTCACCAACCCGGCGCTGAACTGGGAGGTCGTCGGCCGCTACCTGTTCAGCGACCCCATCCTCACCGGGGTCAAGGCCACCATCGAGCTGACCATCATCGCCATGGTCATGGGCGTCGTGCTCGGCATCCTGCTCGCCGTCATGCGCCTGGCCGCCAACCCGATCGTGTCCGGAGCGGCCTGGGTCTACATCTGGTTCTTCCGGGGCACGCCGGTGCTCGTCCAGCTCTTCATCTGGTACGCCATCCCCAGCGTGCTGCAGTCGATCTCGCTGGGCATCCCGTTCGGCCCCAGTTGGCTGATCACCGACGACCCGAAGACGCTCATCACCCAGTTCGTCGCGGTGTGCCTGGGCCTGGGCCTCAACGAGGCCGCCTACATGGCCGAGATCGCCCGGGCCGGCATCCTGTCAGTCGGTGAGGGCCAGGTCGAAGCGGCCTCGGCGCTCGGGATGACCCGGCTCCAGTCGATGCGCCGTATCGTCCTGCCCCAGGCCATGCGGGTCATCGTCCCCCCGACCGGCAACGAGACCATCTCGATGCTCAAGACCACCTCGCTGGCCTTCGCCATCGGGTTCAAGGAGCTCTTCGGCCAGTCCCAGATCATCTCGGGGCGCAACTTCCAGGTCATCGCCCTGCTCATCGTGGCCAGCATCTGGTACCTGTTCATGACCACCGTGCTCACCATCGGCCAGTACTACGTCGAGCGTCGCTTCGCCCGGGGCGCCCTCCGTGAGCTCCCGCCCACCCCGTTCCAGAAGCTGCGGGCCCGGATCTCCGGAGCGCCGGCATGAGCGGCGCCCCGATGGTCAAGGCCGAGCGGGTCGAGAAGCGCTTCGGTCGGGTCGAGGTGCTCAAGGGGATCGACCTCGAGGTCGCGCCCAAGGACGTGTTCTGCCTCGTCGGGCCGTCGGGCTCGGGCAAGTCGACGTTCCTGCGGTGCATCAACCACCTCGAGAAGATCGACGGCGGCCGGCTCTCGGTCGACGGCGAGCTGGTCGGCTACCGCCAGAAGGGCGACAAGCTCTACGAGCTGCGCGACCGGGAGGTCTGCCGGAAGCGCCAGGAGATCGGCATGGTCTTCCAGAGCTTCAACCTCTTCCCCCACATGACCGCGCTGGCCAACGTGATGGAGGCACCCTGCCGGGTGAAGGGCGAGGCCAAGGCCACGGTGCGCCAGCGGGCCGAGAGGCTGCTCGACCGCGTCGGCCTGGCCGACAAGGCGGGCAACTATCCGGCGCAGCTCTCGGGTGGCCAGCAGCAGCGAGTCGCCATCGCCCGGGCCCTGGCCATGGAGCCCAAGTTGATGCTCTTCGACGAGCCCACCTCGGCGCTCGACCCCGAACTGGTGGGCGAGGTGCTCGACGTCATGCGTGGCCTGGCCGCCGACGGCATGACCATGATCGTGGTCACCCACGAGATGGGCTTCGCCCGCGAGGTCGGCGATGCCCTGGTCTTCATGGACGAAGGCGTGGTGGTCGAGGCCGGCCATCCCCGCGACGTCATCACCAACCCGCAGCACGACCGCACCAAGTCGTTCCTGTCGAAGGTCCTCTGACCCGAGCCTCGCTCGGGCCTACGCTGCGCCAGCATGAGCGAGGTCGTGTTCGAAGGCGTGACGAAGCGGTTCGGCGACGTCGACCGCCGTCGACCGGCTCGACCTCGAGGTGCTGAACGAGGAGTTCATGGTGCTGCTCGGCCCGTCGGGCTGCGGCAAGACCACCGCCCTGCGCATGATCGCCGGGCTCGAGACCGCCACCGAGGGCACGCTGCGCATCGGCGATCGGGTCGTCAACGACGTCGAGGCCAAGGACCGCAACGTCTCGATGGTGTTCCAGAGCTACGCGCTCTACCCGCACATGACGGTGGCCAAGAACATCGAGTCGCCGCTGCTGGCCCGCAAGGTCCGGGTGCCCGGTGAGGCCGAGCCCCGCAAGCTGACCAAGGCCGAGCGGGCCGACCACGTCGCCGACGCGGCCCGCGACCCTCGGCCTGAGCGAGCTGCTCGGCCGCAAGCCGGCCGCCCTGTCCGGCGGCCAGCGCCAGCGGGTCGCCCTCGGGCGGGCCATCGTCAGCCAGCCCGACGTGTTCCTGATGGACGAGCCGCTCTCGAACCTCGACGCCAAGCTCCGGGCCCAGACCCGCCTCGAGCTGGTGGCCCTGCACGAGCGGGTGGCCACCACGTTCCTCTACGTGACCCACGACCAGGTCGAGGCCATGACGATGGCCACCCGCATCGCCATCATCACCGACGGTCGCCTCCAGCAGGTCGGCGCCGCCGCAGGCCGTCTACGAACGGCCGCAGAACCTGTTCGTCGCCCGCTTCATCGGCAGCCCGCCGATGAACACCGTCAGCGGCACCTACGTCATCGATGCCGGCGAGGCGTTCGTGCAGGTCGGCGACGGCCGCTTCGCGGTGTCCGGCCCGGGCGACCGTCCCGCCGTCGACGGCGCCAAGGTCGTGGTCGGGGTCCGCCCCGAGCACCTCGTGCTCACCGGCGACGTCACGACCTCGGTCGGCGGCCGCCGTGCGGGCGGTCGAGTGGCTCGGCCACGAGCGCCACGTGATCTGCGACATCGACGGCACCAGCGTCATCGTGCGCCAGCCGTCCGAGGGGGCGCCACCCGCCATGGGTGAGACCGTGCGGCTCGGCGCCGCGCCCGGCGAGATCCACCTGTTCGACCCCGACACCAGCGAGCGCGTCAATTGAGCAGCCCCTTCGCCCTCGAACGTCACGGGGAGACCACCCTCAAGGACACGCTGCTCGCGGCCGCGTTCCTGCTGCCGTCGCTGCTCATCTTCGGGACGTTCTTCTTCTACCCGCTCTACCGCCTCTTCTACCTGGGCCTGCACCAGCAGAACACGCTTCGGCACGGCCGAGCGCTACGTCGGCTGGAAGCAGTACACCGACGTGCTCGGCGGCACGGAGTTCCGCGAGGGCCTGCTCACCTCGGGTCGCTACGTGCTGCTCACCGTGCCCCTCGGCCTGGTGCTCGGGGTGACTGCTCGCGGTGGCCGCCAACCGCCGGCTGCGGGGCATCAAGGTGTTCCAGACGATCTTCGCCAGCACGGTCGCCACCTCGGTCGCGGTGGCCTCGGTGCTGTTCCTCACCCTGATCAACCCGCAGGTGGGCTACTTCCGCGACGTCGGCTTCATCAGCCTCACCGACCCCGCCACCGCGCTGCGCGGCGTCGCCCTGTCGTCGGTGTGGCAGAACCTCGGGCTCACCTTCATCATCGTGCTGGCCGGGCTGCAGGCCGTGCCCGAGGAGATCTACGAGGCGGCCACCCTCGACGGCTACGGCCCGCTCCGCCGGTTCTTCAAGGTCACGCTGCCGATGATCTCGCCCACCATGATGTTCCTGGTCGTCGTGCTGGTGGTGTTCGCCCTGCAGGCCTTCGCCCAGGTCGACATCCTCACCGGCGGCGGACCGGCCGGCTCGACCCAGACCCTGGTCTGGCGGATCTTCGACAACCAGCAGCCCCGCCAGATCGGCATCGGCGCGGTCATGGCCATCGGCCTGTTCGTGGTCACGATCATCGTCACCGGCCTCCAGTTCCTCATCCTCAACCGGCGGGTCCACTATGGGAACTGACCTCAACCTCCCCGCCTGGAAGAAGGCGGCCTGGTACGCGGTGCTCACCGCGCTGTCGCTGGTGGTGCTCTTCCCGCTCTACATGACCCTCGTGCGGGCCCTGTCGACGCCGGTGAGCTACCTGCAGGAGGGGCAGCCCCTCCACCCGGTCGACATCCAGTGGGGCATCTTCCGCCGGGCCTGGGTCGAGGGTGACCTCGGTGCCAAGATGGCGCTCAGCGCGCTCGTGACGGTCACCATCGTGGCCGCGCAGCTGGTCACCGCCCTGCTCGCGGCCTACGCCTTCACGTTCCTCAAGTTCCCGTTCCGGCGTCTGTTCTTCGCGCTGTTCATGGCCACCATGATGCTGCCCATCGAGGTCACACTGATCCCCAACGTGCAGACCATGCGCTCGTGGCACCTGCTCAACTCCTATCCCGGGCTGGCCCTGCCCTTCCTGGCCACCGCGTTCGGCACGTTCCTCATCCGCCAGGGCTTCATGGGCATCCCGCCCGACCTCCGCGACGCCTCGCAGCTCGACGGCTTCGGCCACCTCGCCTTCCTGCGCCGGGTCGCCATCCCGGTCACCCGACCGGTGATCGCCTCGTTCGCGGTGATCTCCTTCCTCGGCGCGTGGAACCAGTACACCTGGCCCCGTGCCGTCGTCACCGAGGCGCACTGGGAGACCATCCAGATCGGCCTCAAGTCGCTGTCGGCGGCCCGCCCCGAGGAGAACAACATCGGGCTGGCCGCCGCCATCATCGCCGCCGTCCCGATCCTGGCGCTGCTGATCGTGCTGCAGCGCCAGCTGATCCGCGGCCTCACCGCCGGCGCGGTCAAGGGATGACCGCGCCAACCCACCATCGCCATCGTCTCGCACCACGGGCCCATCGTCCGACCCCCAGGGAGTCATCGTGAGATCACGTCGTTCCGCCTTCGATCGGGCGCCCGTCCGCCTGTTGGCCCCGCTCGTGGCGGTGGCCCTGCTCGCCGCCGCCTGCGGTGGGTCGTCGGGCCCGTCCAACGCCGGCAAGACCACCGACACCACCGACCTGCCGGCGTGCCCGGTGCATGCCCTCGACTCGGTCACCCAACCGGTCGAGATCAAGCTGTGGCACTTCCTCAGCGGCAAGACCGGCGACACGCTCAAGGCGCTGGCCGCCACCTACAACGCGATCGCAGTCGAAGGTGAAGGTCGACGTCGAGAGCCAGGGCACGTCGAACGACGAGCTGTTCAAGAAGTACCAGGCCGGCATGGCCTCGAAGGACCTGCCCGCCATCGCGGTGATGGACGACACGGTCACCCAGCAGGTCATCGACTCCAAGACGGTGATCCCGGCCACGTCGTGCATCGAGGCCGACAACTACGACATGTCCGAGTTCCTCAAGTCGGGCATGGACTACTACACGGTCAACGGCGTGCTGTGGCCGGCGTCGATCAACCTGTCGGGCGCGCTGCTCTACTACAACAAGGGTCACTTCCAGCAGGCCGGGCTCGACCCGAACCAGACCCCGAAGACCCTCGACGAGGTGCGGGAGTACGCCCAGAAGATCAAGGACGCTCACATCTCCGGGGTCGACCACCCCATCGCCCTGAAGGTGAACTCGCCGCTCATCGAGATGTGGCTCACCGGCGCGGGAGCGCCGGTGGTGAACAACGACAACGGCCGCGGCACCGGCACCACCGACGCGGCCGCCTTCGACAACGACACGACCCGCAAGCTCTACGAGTGGATCCAGTCGATGTCGAACGACGGCCTGCTCGACGTCATCCCCGACACCCCGAACCAGGTCGGCCATTACGGCGCCATGGCCACCGGCCACGCGTCGATGACCATCGAGACCTCGACCGCGGCGCCGACGGTGCAGGCCTTCCTGAAGGGCAACCTCGACACGAGCAGCGTCGGCGGGGACCTCGGCACCATCGACCCGAACTCGCTCGTCCTCGGCGCCGCTCCCGTGCCCGGCATCGAGCAGCCCGGCCGCCTGCAGATGGGCGGCGGCGCCTGGTACATCACCGATGCCGGCACCCCCGAGCAGCAGGCCGCGGCGTGGGACTTCATGAAGTTCTTCAACTCGCTCGAGTCCCAGGTCACGTGGAACATCGACGGCGGGTACCTGCCCTACCGCACCACGGCCACCAAGGACCCCCGCGTCGTGGCGTCCTGGACGGACACGCTGTCGGGCCAGTGGCTGGCCATCGCCTACGACGAGCTCCTCCATGGCGTCGACCCGAACTTCCCCGGGCCGCTGATGGGGCCCTACGACCAGTTCCGCACGGCGATCCGCACCTCCATCGAGGCCATGGTGTTCAAGGGATCGAGCCCCGACGCCGTCATCACCCAGGCCTCCGACGACACCACCAAGGCGCTCGAGCAGTACAACGCCGGCGGGTTCTGACCCCGCCCGGGACCGGGCGCAGGGCTGCTGTAGGGTCGCTCGGTGCTCGTCCGACGTCCCTGGCTGCGCGGCATGGCGGTGGTGTTGGCGCTCCTGGTGGCGCTGGGCACCGCCGCGTGCGGGAGCTCGTCGAATGCCGATCCCGACGGTCCCGGCGGCACCGGCCCGACCGGGACCGACCCACCCAAGCCCTGCCCGGTCGACGCGCTCGAACCGACGGGCGACACGGTCGGGAACGTCGCCATCACGGCGTGGGCCCCGTTCACGGGTGACGCCATGGTGGCGTTCCAGCAGCTGGTCTCGAGCTACAACGCGTCCGGGCACGGCGTCACGGTCACGGCCCAGCCCATCCCCATCGACCCCGTGGCTCAGCGGGCCCTCTACGAGCAGGGCGCGACCGACGGCACCCTGCCCGCCCTCACCCCGGTCGACAGCTCGCTGACCCAGTACATCGTCGACCGGGCCAAGGTGGTCGATGCCTCCACCTGCCTGAAGGCGGCCGGCAAGGAGACGGGCGGCGAGCTGCCGGTGGCCCGCAGCGCCTACACCGTCGACGGCAAGCAGTGGGCCGCGTCGGCCAACCTGGTCACCCCGCTGCTCTACTTCCGGCGCGGAGCCTTCCTCGCGGCCGGCCTCGACCCGGACAAGCCCCCGGTCAGCCTCGACCAGGTCCACGACGCCGCCAAGGCCATGCAGGCCAAGGGGGTGGCCTCCCGGCCCGTCGCCCTGCGGCTCGACTCGGCCCTGATCGAGAACTGGCTGACCGGCAGCGGCGTCACCATCGTCAACCACGGCAACGGCCGTGACCAGCGCGCCGATGAGGGGGACATCGCCGGGCCCGAGGCCACCCAGCTCTTCGAGTGGATCCAGGCCATGACCGCGGAGGGGCTGCTCGAGGTGCTGCCGCCTGCGGCCGACGGCAGCGAGCCGGCGCCCGCCACCACCCTGCAGTCGGCGGCCATGACCATCGCCCCATCCACCGCCATCAGCGACTTCGCCCCCACCGCGCTCGGGGCCGCGCCCGACCTCGACGTCGCCGCGCTCCCCGGCATCGACAGCGCCGGGCACGGGCAGGTCGGCGGCGTCGCCTGGTACCTCACCAAGGACCTGCCACCGCAGCAGGTCGCCGCCGCCTGGGACTTCGTCACCTTCCTCAACTCCGTGCCGAGTCAGGTGACCTGGAACCTGGTGGGCGGCTACCCGCCCTACAACCCGCGAGCCGTCGACGACCCCGGCCTGGTCGATGCCTGGAGCGTCAGCCGCCGAGGCCCCTGGCTCGACACGGCGTACACCCAGATCACCAACCTCGACCCGGCCGGCCCCGGTCCGCTGATCGGGCCCTACCCCCGGGTGCGGGCCGCCATCGAGCGGGCGGTGCAGGACGTGATCGCCGGCACCGAGCCCCCGGCCACCGCCATCACCACGGCCGACGACGCCATCACGGTCGCGCTCACCGGCTACGACCCCGCCAACCCCGGACCTCCGCCACCCTGACCTCGCCCTGACCTCGCCGCCCGGTCGCTCCATCCTCACCCGAGCTCAAGAGGGTTGACATAGGTGGAGAACACATGAAAAGGTAGGTCGCTCCCCCGCTGCGGGCCTCGCCGACCATCACGGCCTCCACCGACCGTTCGTCGAGAGGCCGTGCCATGGCACCCGAGCCACCCGCCCGCCACCACCACGCCCGCCCTGGCCACCCTGGCCACCCAGACCGGCGGTCCGTCTCGCGGGGCCATCGGTGGAGCCGGGTGGCGGTGGCCGTCGCCGCGCTGCTCGTGCTGGCCGGGGCGTCGGTGCTGGGCTCGGCCCGGTCCCCCGGCCCCGCCGAGGCCGCGGTGACGCCCGCGCTCGGCTACCACGCCACCGTCCTCGGCTGGAGCAGCTGGTACGGCAGCTACGACATGGGCCCGCTGGGCTCGGCCTGGTGCATCGACCACGGCCTCCACGCTCCCGACCCGGCGTTCCGCTACGCGCCCACCACCGCGCCCGACCTCGACGCCGACACCGCCGCCGCCATCTCGTGGGTCGTCGCCGCCCACGGCGCCGACCGCGATGCCGCCGAAGCCGCCGCGGTGATGCTCGCCGTGCACGACCTGCGCCACGCCTCCTACCCGTTCGGGGTGATCGACGTCGACCGGCTGACCGCTCACGACCTGGCCGGCTTCGGTGGTCACGAGGCCGAGGTGGTCGACCGGGCGCGAGCCGTCAAGGCCGAGGCGCGGTCCCACCACGAGATGCGAGCGCCCTTCCACCTCGCGATCGTCCTCGTGCCGAACGATGCCCCCGAGGCGCACGGTGCTGTCCCGGCGGTGCCATCGGCGCGCGACGTCGACGGCGCCATCACGGTCACGCTCACCGATGCCGGTGGACGACCCGTGCCCGGCGCGGGCATCGCCCTCGAGGGCAGCGGAGCGGCCATCGGTGGCCCCACGAGCGGGGCCACCGACGCCACCGGGACGCTTCGATCCGCCTATCGCCTCGATCCCGGCCCGCTCGGTGCGGGCGCCACCTTCACCGCCCACGCCCTCGTCCCCGACCCGGTGCCGGCCACCTACGCGTCGTCCACGGTGCGGGCCCAGCGAGTGGTGCGGGCCGCCTGGCTCGGCCTCGACGCGACGGCCAGCACCGCACCGACCACGACCACGACCACCTCCGACAGCCCGACCACCTCGAGCACGGCGTCGACCAGCACGACCACGACCTCCACCACCGCGCCGGCGCCACGGCCGACGATCCCGCCGACCACCAGCACCACCCTCCACCCCCGCCGGCCCGCCACGACCACCACCATCCCGCCCGGCCCCTCCACCCCGGCCGCCATCCCGCCCTCGACCATCCCGCCTTCGACCATCCCGGCCTCCACCATCCCGCCGACCTCCACCCCACCGACCTCGGCCGAGCGGGCGACCCCGTCCACCCCGACCGGCGGCACGCTGCCCCGCACCGGCAGCCCGCACCGCGGGGTGGGCGCTGATCGGCGCCGGGCTGGTGCTGCTCGGCACCACCCTCGTGGCCGTCTCGCGGGGATGGCTCACCTAGCGATCCGCGCCACGGTGGCGCGGCCTGACTCCGGGCGTGCATCCCGGTAGATTCGAAGATCGTGCCCACCCAGGACCCCGCCGACCGGCCGGCGCCCATCAGCCGACGATCGCTCATCGTCGGGGCCGGCTTCGGGGCGGCCAGCGTCGTGGTGATGGGCAAGCTGCTCACCAACGGCGGCGGGGCCCAGACCGCCCGGGCGGCCCAGACGGGAGTGGTCGTCAAGGGCGAGCGGGCCCAGGTCGGCCCACCGTCGCTCGAGGGTGCCGATCCCGCCCCTCCCGCCGATCACGTCTTCGATCGGGTGATCACCGGTGGCCGGGTCATCGACCCCGACACCGGCTTCGACCAGATCGCCAACGTCGGCATCGACGGCGCCCGCATCACCGCCATCAGCACCGAGCCCCTCACCGGCAGGGCGTCCATCGACGCCACCGACCTGGTGGTCGCACCCGGCTTCATCGACCTGCTGTCCTACGAGCCCAACGAGTACGGGTCGTGGTTCAAGATCGGCGACGGCGTCACCACCAACCTCGGCATGCACGGGCTCAACAACACGGCCAAGGGCTTCTTCGACATGTACGGCAGCGAGTCGTTGCGGCCACCCGTGCACTACGGCGGCGCCTACGACGATTCGTTCATGCGGGACTACCTCAAGGTCAGGACCGTCGCCGCCTCCCAGACGCAGATCGCCAAGATGGTCGCCCAGGTCGAGCAGTCGTTCGTCGACGGGTACATCGGGCGTGAGCTTCGAGCCCGAGTACACCCCCTGGGTCACCGACGACGAGATCAACGCCATGGCCGCGGCGGCCAAGAAGCACGACATGCCGGTGACCTTCCACGTGCGCTACTCGTCGCCCGACGAGCCGGGCAAGGACAACGCCACCGCGCTGGCCGAGGTGCTCAGCGTGGCCCGCGCCACCGGTGCCTCGGTGCACGTCGACCACATCACCAGCACGGGCGGCACCCACACCATGCCCCAGAGCGTGGCCACCCTCGAGCAGGCCCGGGCCGACGGGGTCGACGTCACCGCCTGCATGTACGCCTACGACTTCTGGGCCACCACCGCCGGCTCCCCGCGGTTCAGCGACGGCTGGCAGGAGCGCTTCCGCATCACCTACAGCGACCTGGCCATCCCGGGCAAGGGAGAGCGCCTGACCGAGGCCACGTTCAACCAGGCCCGGCGGGACAACACGCTCGTCGCGGCCTACGCCATCCCCGAGGAGGACATCGTCACCGGCCTGCAGACCGACTGGATCATGATCGGCAGCGACGCCATCCTCGAGTCGGCCAACAACAACCACCCCCGCTCGACCGGGTGCTTCACCCGGGTGCTCGGCCGCTACGTGCGTGACCAGCAGGTGCTGAGCCTCCCGGACGCGCTGGCCAAGATGACGATCATGCCGGCCAAGCGATTCGGCACGCGGGTGCCGGCCCTGCAGCGCAAGGGGCGACTGCAGATGGGTGCCGACGCCGACATCACCATCTTCGACCCGGCCACGGTGGCCGACACCTCCACCGTCGACGACCCGGCCCAGATGGCCACGGGCGTGTCGTTCGTCCTGGTGAGCGGCCAGGTGATCAAGGAGGGCGACACGCTGCACCGCGACCTCCGCCTGGGCGATCCGATCAAGGCCGAGGTCTGATCCCACCAGGCCGATCTGGGGGAAACACCCCATGGTCCGCCCCCCGGTCGATCCGTACGGTCGGTGGATGCACGACACTCGCCCTCGACGGGCGCCGCTCACCGGCTGGGGTGTGGTCACGGCACTCGGCTGCCTCATGGTCGGCGCCTACGACCTCATCGCGTCGGCCATGGCCCGGGTGACGTTCTTCGGCACCGAGGTCTCGCCGGAGCAACTCGCCGACGCTCACCGGCTCTCGACCGCGGCGGCCCTGGCGGTGGCGGCGATCCCGTTCGCGGTGGCCTTCGACCTGGCGATCGCCACCGGGCTCACGCGGGGAGCGGCCGAGCGGGACCGACCGCCACCGACCACGGTCGCGCTCTGGCTGGGATGGGTCTTCAGCTTCGTCGGCGCCGTCGAGGTGTCGCAGCGGCTGCCGAACGCCATGAAGCCGGTCGGGTTCGGCGTGCTCTGGGGCATCGGTGGAGCGGTGCTGACGCCGCTGGTGATCGCGGCAGTGGTCATGGCCACCTGGCGTCGGCCGCGGGCGAGCGACGCCGGGCCCACGCCCCAGCTCGTCGACCGAGACGAGACCGAGGACGACGTCGACGCGGGCGGCTGATCGTTCAGGCGAGCGATCGGGGCGCGGCGGGTGAGCCGCACCGCTCGTTGACCGCCAGCGCGGCGAGCACCTCGGCCTCGGTCTCCGACGCGGAGGGCCCGTAGGCGGTGATCAGCACGCCGAGTCGGCCCGACACCGCGTCGTGCAGGGCCATCACCAGCGACTCGTCGTCGGGGTCGCTGGCCCCCTCGAAGCGGTACTCGCCGTCGATGTGGAGGTCGCCGACCGCCACCGGGTCGCCACCGCTGACGGCCAGCCCGCTGCGCCCGATCTCGAAGTCGACCACGTAGCCGGCCGCTCGGAGGGCATCGAGCTGGGTGGACTCGTGACGCTGCTGCGGCGGCAGATCGTGGCTCATGGTGACCTCCGGGATGCTGGTCAGCCCAGGCGCTGCCGGGGACCGAACGCGTTGTCGGGGAAGGGTACGTCCGGCGCGGCGAGCATCATCACATGGAAGCCGCTCGACGCGGCCCGGAACTCGGTGACCAGCAGCAGCGCCGCGGCCAGGGCGTGAGCCGGCGTGACCGCGCCCTCGTCGAAGCGGCCGGGCACGAGCAGGTCGAGCGCCTCGGACGAGGCCAGGTCGACCGGCGGCACCTCGAGCGCGCCCTGCGGCCCGGCGAAACGCACCCGCAGGCCGTTGGCCCGGGCCAGTCGCCCGACCTCGCCGTAGTCGACGTCCCAGGTGAGGTCCGAACGGCCGGGCGAGCGATAGGGGTCGTGGCCGTGCACCTGGTCGTCGCCGTAGACGCGCAGGCGGGACTCGTCGGTGTCGATGCCGTCCATGGTCGAGTCGCCGTAGTCGATGATGATGGCCACGCCGAGGCTGTCGGGTCGGCGCAGGATCTCGCCCAGGCGGGCGATGGTGCCGGGCAGCGCGGGCGCCCAGTAGAGGTCGGCCGGCTCGTAGCCGGTGTCGCGCACCTCGTCGACCATGGGCAGCACCCGGGCGAGGTAGGGGCCGAGCTGCTCGGGGAAGGGCTCGACCTCGCCGTCCTCGCCGAACCACCCCCACGACAGCGGCACCTCGAGCTCGCGGAGCCCGGCCTCGGTCTGCTCGACGTGCACCCGGACGACCTCGCCGTCGCGCCCCACGCGCAGGCACTCGTGGGCGAGGGCGTCGAGCAGCTCGTTGGCCACGATCACCCCCCGGAACGGGCCGTCCCACTCGAGGGCGGTGGCATCGATCGGGCGCACCTCGGCCCGACCCAGCTCGATGAGGTCGGCCAGCGCCTCGCTCTGGCGGTGGCGCATGGCCGCGCTGCGATCGCCCAGCACGTAGCGGAGGCCGTCGCGGTAGGGCGCCCAGGTCTCGTGCCCGTCGGCCCACACGTACTCGAGCACGTCGCGGGCCAGTCGCCCTTCGCCGCCACCGAGCTCGAGGATGGTGAGCGGGTCGACGTCGGCCAGCCGCCCGTCCCACGTCCACTCGTCGACGATGGTGCGCACCGACTCGGCCACCATCCAGCCGAACAGCGGCGACATGCGCTGCGGGTAGGTCCAGAAGTGCCCGTCGAAGCCGAAGCGCACCTCGCCGGTGCTGTAGTAGCCGGTGTCGGGGTCGTAGAGGCACCGGTCGGCGAAGGCGGCGAAGCTCGGCGCGCCGGCCACCTGCGACGGATCGGTGGCCCGCACCGGCTCGAGCATGGGCGCGGCGTCGGGATCGCCGTCCCAGGCCTCGGTGTAGACGCTGTCGGTGTAGCGGACCGCCTCGCCGTAGGCCCCGAACCAACCGGCCTCGACCCGCCCCGCGGCCGGGTCGTTGCCCCGATCGAGCTCGGCGAAGGTGAACCCACCGACGCTCGGGTAGCCCGCCGCGGCAGCCTCGACCAGCCCCCGCTCGTGGTCGTCGAGCGCGTCGTGGTCGTCGAGCACCTCGAGCCGCCCGTTGGCCAGCTCGGCCCGGATCTCGGGATCGCCCATGGCGTCGAGCGCACGGAGGACATCGCTGACAGCCACCGGGGGATGGTACCCACCTCGACCCCCACCCCGGCCCTCCCGCGGAACCGGCCGCGTGCCCAGCCGGGGCCCGGGGGGCTCCGTGGGATCGGCACTAGGAGCTACGTGATGATCGTGCTACAACGTAATGGCGAACACACGGAGGCGAACCGATGGCTGACTCCCGCAAAGCGATCCATGCGTTCCTCTCCCCGGACTCCCACGAAGCCTGGCACGAGTTCGCCGCCGAGCACGGCGTGTCGGTCTCCGGACTGATCGAGGCCATCGCCCTCGACTGGGCCGACCGCAGCCAGAGCGGCAACGGGGGCAGCGTCGACTACGACCTGGCCGAGGTCGACGCGCTGTCGCGCCAGGCCCGCCGCATCGACGCCAGCCGCCGCCGCCGCTCCCGCCGCTGACTCCCATGGGGATCGTGGATGAGCTGCTGGCCAACCCTGGCCTGTACCTCGGCATCGACGAGGTCGCCGGCACCGAGCTCCGGGGTGCGGCGCGCATGGTGGTGACCCCGTTGCCCGGCCGGTCGGGGGTGACGCTCGACTACGAGGTCCTCAACCCGGCCGTGCCCGAGCGACTGCGGGGCCACGTCGAGCACACCCTGGTGGCCCGGACCCACGACGGGGGTGCCGTGATGGTCATCGGCCATCCGCACGCCGACTCGGTGGCCATCCTGCGCGAGACCGACCCGGGGACGTTCGAGCTCGGCGACGAGCCCTCGCCGTTCCCGATGAAGGTCGTGATGGCGATGACCGGGCCCGGCCACCTCCGCCACGCGTGGTGGTACGGGCGTCCCGGCGACGAGGCCGTCGAGCGCGACGTCGCCGAGCTCACCCGGGCCGACTGACCGATCTGGTGACGGTCGATCGATCCGGAGACCGACCGACCGCCACCAGCCCGAGGGGAACGGAGCCCGTCGGGCGACGGGCTACAGGCGGAACAGGAACTGCATGCCGTTGGGGACGCCGAGCCCGGTGACGTTGTCGTAGCCGGGGGTCGTCTTGATGGTGAGACCCTGGAAGTCGAACGTGCGGACCGAGGTCACGGTGCCGTCGGTGGCGTCGACCCCGTTGAGGAAGTCGATGCGCACCGCGGCACCGACGACGTGCTGGACGTCGGTGATGCCGGGCGTGCCGTTGAGCGTCGCGTAGAGCCGCGGGTTGATGAACCCGTGGTGGTAGCCCAGCAGGTCGTCGGACAGCGCGACGACACCGGCGAACAGCGGCGACGCCAGGCTGGTGCCGCCGATGCGGTACTCGTCGTAGTGCACGCCCTCGGGGAAGGTCTGGGTCTGGCCGACGAGCATGCCCGTCGTCGGGTCACCGAGCATCGAGATGTCGGGGACGACCCGGCCCTTCACGCCCGGCGCCTGGTTCTGGGTGGCCAGTGCGTCGGGCACGACGCCGCGCTGGTAGAAGGGCTGGGTGAACAGCGTGCTGGTGCCGCCGCCCGAGCCGTAGATGTAGGCGCCGGGCGACTTGGGCGCCCAGCGGGAGCCCTTCAGCGTGCTCTTCGCCGTCTCCCATCCGGTCTCGAACGTCTTGCCGCCGAGCTCGCCGATGCCGAGGGTGGTGCCCCCGACCGCGGTGACCCATGGGCTCGACGCCGAGAAGTCGGCCGACGGCGTGCCCAGGTTGATCACCTCGTCGCCGCTGTCACCGGACGAGAAGTAGACGCCGATGCCCTGCACCACACCCTGGATGGCGATGTCCTGGAAAGCGGCCACCTCGTCGGCGGGGATGTCCTCCCCCAGGTCGCCGTAGGAGTTGCTCACGATCTGGGCCAGCTGCTCGGAGATCACCTTGTTGAGCGCCTTGTCCAGCGACACGTCGAGGCAGTCGGAGCCGCCGACGTAGACGATGTGGGCGCCCGGGGCCATGGCGTGGACGGCCTCGACGTCGAGGGTCTCCTCGCCGTACCACCCGGCCGCGTCGCACTGGTCCGGTCCTTCGAGGTCGGGGTTCACGGGGAACACGACCTGCGAGAACTGCGCGTGCGTGAGCGGATGCGTGGGGTCGTTGCGGTGGGCGTACTCGCTGGCGTCGGCGAAGATGGTCGGCGACGCGAACGCATCGATGATGGCCACCGTCGCACTCGAGCCGTCGAGGCCCTGGTCGAGCAGGGTCTGGGTGCCGTAGGCCGACCGCAGCTGCGGCGGGGTGTACCCGCACGGCGCGTAGGGCAGCGGGTTGGGGAAGTTCTTGTACTTCGGGTCGGTGGTGTCGACCTGCTCGCCGAAGAACGCGCTGCAGGGGCGGCCGTTGCGGAAGCCGTCGGCCGGCGGGACGACGGGGCCGCCGCGCCTCTGCGGCACGGCCCCACCGGTCGCCGAGCTCGACGAGCTCGCGACGGCGGGCAGCTCGTTGGGCCCGATGTGGTCGGGCCGCATGAGCGCCAGCGCCTGGTCGGCACCGATCACGCCGGTGACGGTGGAGGCGAGGCCGGCCGGGATGGTGAGGTCGCGGTCGAAGCCGCGGACGTCCTGGCCTCGCACCGAGTAGACGGCCAGGTCGACGCCGAAGAGCTTCTCGACCTGGGCGACCGACGCGGTGGCCTCGACGTAGAGGCGATTGGCCGGGACCGCGCCAGGGGTGATGCCGGCGCCATCGAGCCATCGCTCCACCGAGGCGACCGACGCCGCGCTGGGGGCGAACCGGGCCCGCACCTGGTCGGCGCTGAGGTACTGGCGATAGGACGGGCTCGACGGATCGGACACGGCCCGGGCGGTGGCCTCGGCGCCGGCGTGATCGCGCAGGGCGAGGTAGACGCGGAACTGGACGGTGTCGGTCGAGCCGGCGTCGGCGACCCGGGCGTCGGGGTTGGCCCACGAGGGCTTCGACCCGGCGATGGCGGCCCGGCCCACCTGCGCCGAGGCCGGGGAGGACAGGGCGAAGCTGCCCGCGCTGAGCGCCACCACCGCCGAGATCGCCAGCCCGATCCGGCGCCGCCTGCTGGTCGGGCGGCTGGCCCGATCCCTGATCCGCTCGTCGATCCGCATGCTGATGAAACCTTTCGTTCAGCGCGATGAGCACCTGAAATGAATCCTCCGGGAACGTAGTCCATATGGCCCATGCCCGCTCGAGCTGCGGGAGACGGAGCGGGGCTCGAGCGCATGCGGTAGGCATGTGGCCTGCCGCGACCTCGGGTACCGCCGGCACACGGTCGGCCGGAGGTGTGGCGATCACGTGGCGTAACGAACGACCTGCAGGGGGGACCGATCCAGCGTGGACGAACTGCGAGTGGTGAGCGAGCGGCGGCCGGTGCGGGTGGCGACGTGGAGCGAGGTGCCCGATCGGACACCCGTCGGCGCCATGGTCGACGGCATCGACCTGGTGATCATCCGGCGGGGCGACGACCACTCCGTGCTCTACGGGAGGTGCGCGCACCGCGGGGCGTTGCTGGCCGACGGTCGCGTCGACGGGGACAACCTGCTGTGCGGCCTGCACGGCTGGGACTACCGGATCGACACGGGGGTGAGCGCGTACAACAACGCGGAGGCGCTGGAGAAGTTCGCGAGCTGGGTGGACGGCGACGCTCTGTTCGTCGACGGCAACGAGGTCATGAGCTACCTCATGCGGCACCCCCAGCCGTTCGACCCCGACGTCTACCAGGGCTACTACCGCGACCCCCACATGGTCCCCGAGGAGCCCTTCGTCGGCTACATCCACGAGCTGGCGGCCAACGGGCTCACCAAGACCGGCCACCACGGCCCGGTGTCGGCCATGGGCGTGTCCCGTGAGCACCTGCCGCACTGGGACGACATCCAGTTCGTGACCGCCCAGCTCGCCCGACTGCCCCTGCTCGACGACATCGAAGTCGGCACCGAGGTGTGCATCGGCCCCAACGCCGACCGACCGCTCTGGCTCGACATCCCGATCTTCGTGTCGGACATGAGCTTCGGCGCGCTGTCGCAGGAGGCGAAGACGGCCCTGGCCCGGGGGGCCGAGCTGGCCGGCACCGCGATCTGCTCGGGCGAGGGCGGCATGCTGCCGGAGGAGCAGGCCGAGTCGAGCCGCTACCTCTACGAGCTGGCGTCGGCCCGCTTCGGCTGGTCGTGGGACGTCCTGGCCAAGGTGCAGGCCTTCCACTTCAAGGGCGGCCAGGGAGCCAAGACCGGCACGGGCGGCCACCTGCCCGGCGACAAGGTCAAGGGCCGCATCGCCGAGGTGCGGGGCCTGCCCGAGGGCACCCCGGCCGTGTCACCGGCGACGTTCCCCGACTGGCACACCATCGGCGACTTCCGCCGCTTCGCCGACGAGGTGCGCGAGCGATCGGGCGGCATCCCCATCGGGTTCAAGCTGTCGGCCCAGCACATCGAGGACGACCTCGATGCCGCCCTGGAGGTCGGGGTCGACTACGTGATCCTCGACGGGCGGGGCGGAGGCACGGGAGCCGCCCCCCTGGTGTTCCGCGATCACATCTCGGTCCCGACCATCCCGGCGCTGGCCCGCGCCCGAGCCCACCTCGACCGGCTCGGCCGGCGCGACATCAGCCTCGTCGTCACCGGCGGGCTGCGCCATGCCCCCGACTTCGCCAAGGCCCTCGCCCTCGGCGCCGACGCCATCGCGGTGGCCAACTCGGCCATCCAGGCCATCGGTTGCCTGGGCATGCGGGCGTGCCACACCAACAACTGCCCGGTCGGCATCGCCACCCAGCAGCCCCATCTGCGGGCCCGCCTCCCCGTCGACGAGGCCGCCCACCGGCTCGACCGGTTCCTGCGCGGCGTCGGTCGAGCTCATGGGCGTGCTGGCCCGGGCGTGCGGCCACTCGCACCTGAACCAGTTCGCCCCGGCCGACCTCACCACCTTCGATCGCGAGATGGTGCACCTCACCGGCATCGCCTACGGCGGGATCGATCCCCGATGACCGACTCGACCGGCACCACGGGCGCACACCGGCACGCCGGCGACGCGCTGGTACAAGGTCGCCGACCCCGACGAGCTGCCCGACGGCCGGGTGAAGACCGTGCAGGCCGGGCACCTCAGCCTCGCCCTCACCCGCGTGGGCGACGAGTACGGCGCGCTCGACAACAGGTGCCCGCACCAGGGCGGTCCCCTCGGCGAGGGCTCGATCGAGAAGGGCATGCTGCGCTGCCCCTGGCACGGCTACGACTACGACCCACTGACGGGCACGCCTCCCCCCGGCTTCTCGGATGCGCCGCCGTGCTTCCCGCTCGAGCTGCGTGATGACGGCGTCTACGTCGAGATCGCGGTCGAGCCGCCCCACGAGCGCACCGTCTCCGACGTGATGGTCGAGACCATGGTCGAGTGGGGCGTCACCCACGTGTTCGGCATGGTCGGGCACTCCAACCTCGGGTTCGCCGACGCCATGCGCCGCCAGGAGGAGGCCGGTCACCTGACGTTCATCGGCATCCGCCACGAGGGTGCCGCCGCGTTCGCGGCGTCGGCCTACGCCAAGCTCACCGGACGGCCGGCCGCGTGCTTCGGCATCGCCGGTCCGGGGTCGACCAACCTGCTGACCGGGCTCTACGACGCCAAGGTCGACCGGGCGCCGGTGCTGGCCCTGTCGGGCCAGGTGCCGTCGAAGGTGCTCGGCCGGGGCGCGTTCCAGGACCTCGACCTCAACGCCGCCTTCGCCGACGTCGCCGGCTTCTCGCGCACCGTGCTGCCCGACTCCGACCACGGCGAGCTCATGACGCTCGCGCTCAAGCACGCCGTCCTCGAGCGCCAGGTCTCGCACCTCGTGCTGCCCGACGAGGTGCAGGTGCGGCCGGCGCCGGGCGTACCCGCGTCCCGGCCGATGGGTCGGCTGCCCGACCTCGACGTGGCGCCGCCGAAGCTGGCCCTCGACGACGCCATGGCGCTGATCGCCGGTGCTCGGCGGCCGGTGCTCGTGGTCGGCCACGGCGCCCGATTCGACATGCCGGACGTCGTCGCCCTGGCCGAGGCCCTCGACGCCCCGGTGCTCACCACGTTCAAGGCCAAGGGGGTCATCTCCGACCGCCACCCCCTCGGAGCGGGCGTGCTCGGGCGCAGCGGCACCCCGGTGGCGAGCTGGCTGATGAACGAGAGCGACCTGCTTATCGTGTTCGGCGCCTCGTTCTCGAACCACACCGGCATCGCGTCGTACAAGCCGATCATCCAGGTCGACTACGACCCCATGGCCCTCGGCCGCTTCCATCCGGTCACCGTCCCCGTGCTCGGCCATGTCGGCGTGACGGCGCGACTGCTGCGACAGGGCGTGCAGGACGCCTCGGCGGCCGCCACCTCGGTCGCCAGGGTCGACCAGCGACCCGACGTGGCCGAGCGTTGGGAGATCTGGAGGGCCGAGAAGGCCCGGCGGGCGCTCGACTCCGACGAGCACGGGGTGAGCTCGGCCGCCATCTTCGCCGCGCTCACCCGTCACGTCGCCGACGACGCGGTCATCGCGGTCGACGTCGGCAACAACACCTACTCGTTCGGCCGCTACTTCGAGTGCTCCGACCAGTCGGTGCTGATGTCGGGCTACCTCGGCTCGATCGGCTTCGGCTTCCCCGCGGCCATGGGCGCGTGGGCCGCCGCACCCGAGCGCCAGATCGTGGCCGTCACCGGCGACGGCGGCTTCGGCCAGTACCTCGCCGAGCTCACCACCGCGGTGAAGTACGACATGGACATCACCCACGTGCTGCTCGACAACCACATGCTCGGCAAGATCTCCAAGGAGCAGCGGGCCGGCGAGTTCGACGTGTGGCAGACCTCGCTGCACAACCCGGACTTCGCCGAGTACGCCACGCTGTGCGGCGCCCTCGGCATTCGGGTCGACCACGCCGAGCAGCTCGACGGCGCGCTCACGGCCGCGCTCGCCCACCGCGGCCCGGCCCTCGTCGCGATCACCGCCGACGCCGACCTCATCTGACCGCCTGATCTGACGGCCTGATCCAGGGACGCTCCGACGACCTCATCTGACGGCCTGATCCGATGGCCTCACCTGGTCGACCAACCGGTGACGACGAGGCCGTTGATGCGACCCGGACCCGGTCGAGCGACGCACGCGGCGGACAGGGGCGATTAGCGTTCGGGCGTCTCGCGCTCGGTCGGGACGTGACGGGGGAGGTCACCAGTGAGCGTCATGACGAAGTCGCCGCGGAACGGGTTCGCCCGCAGGTCGGGAGCGGCCCGTCGACACCCGGCGTCGCTGCTGCTCGTGGCCGCGGTGGTGACCGCCATCAGCCTGCTCGCGCCGCTGACCCCGGCCGCGGCCGATCCCGTCAGCAGCTCGCTGCAGGTCGCGACAGGCAACATGAACCAGCGCTACGGCATCGAGCTGTACGCGTACGTGTCCGCCGCCACCGCGCCGACCGGCGTCATCGTGGTGAGCGAGGGCGGGACCGAGCTGGCCCGGGACACGTTGGGCAGCGTCCCCCAGGCCTACTTCGACCTCCCCGCCCCGACCGCTGGACCACGAACCCTGGACATCACCTACCTCGGGTCAGATCTGGTGCTCGGCTCCTCCACCACGACCACGGTCACCGTCGGCACCTCCGCCGTCGGGGTTCCGGTCACGGGCACCGTGACGGCCGGAACGTCCACGGGCGCGGTCAGCCCGGTCAGCCAACTGGCGAACTACTCCTCGCCCATCTATGACACGGCAACCGGCGCCATCACCGCGAACGGAGAGTTCGGCCCGTCGACCGTCACCACCGACGTCCCCTCCTATGGTCCCGTGAGCGTCGTCTTCCGGCCGTTCTGGTATCAGCTGACGGGGGGCATCGCCGACGACGGGACCACGACCCTCGGCTCCGTCGGCGTGGTGTTGACGGTCACCCTCGTCACCGTGGGCGGCACCACCTGGTCCGCGGGCCAGTCCTGCTCCGTCCAGACCAACGTGGCCTTCACCGGGGCCATCGAACCGGGCGGCCTCGCGCTGCACGGAACCTCGACGACACCCGTCTCGACAGCCGATGACCTCCGGTGCCATGGACTGGGAGCGCAGATCAGCAGCGTCCTCACCGGCCCCGTGCTGTTCGACCTGCACGTGAGCGGCCCGTTCCCGACCCCGCCGATCAGCAACACCGCCACCACGACGACGGTCGAGGTCCTAGGCCCTGTGGCCGTGGGCGAGCAGGCGACGGTGCGAGCCACCGTGACCGCCGCAGGCGGATACGTCCCCCAGGGCCAGTTCGAGATGCTGAGCGGCGGCACCCGGTTCACGGTGGGTTTCCTCAACGGTGGCGTGGCGACCGCCACGCTCGACCTCGACGTCGCGGGCCCCCTGACGATCACGGTCAACTACCTGGGGTACGCGTCGGCGTTCCTCCCATCCACCGGATCGACCGAGGTCGACGTCGACGGGCCACCGACGGGTCTGCCGGCGACCGGTCAGATGACCGTCGGCACCAACCCGACCGCGGTGTTCCCCGATGGCATGCGGTTGACGGGCGCTGACTTCGATCCGATGACCGGCGACATCGGATCGAGCTCGTTCTGGTTCCCCGCCGGATACCTCACGGTCGACACCGGCATCATCGGCACCACGCAGGTGAAGTACCGCATGCACCAGACGACCCCGATGACCGGCCACGTCGCCGCAGACGGCACCGTCACGTTCGACCCGACCGGCCTCACGCTCGAGGCCCGCTCCTACGGCTCGTCGAGCACGAGCCAGAACCCGCTGGCCGACTGCACCTACGGGCCGATCCCGATCACGCTGTCGGGCACGGCCGACGCGGGCGGCCTCCACCTGCACGCCGCGCCCACCTCCGTCCCGCCGCTGCCCTCCAGCAGCTGCAACGGACTGGCCGGCTTCGTCAACCCGCGCATCGCGGTCTCGACGGACGTGTCGTTCGACGTCGAGGGAGACTTCCGCCGGTACGAGCCGTCGACGCCGGTCGACGTGGTCACCTGGTTCCCCCAGGTGGCGCAGTACAACCAGAGCTACTTCACCGCCTCCGTCGGCTCGGGCACCGACATCCCGACCGGTGACGTGACCTTCCGCGACGGCGCCACCGTGTTGGGCACCGCCCCGCTCGACGCCACCGGCCACGCCAGCCTGGTCGCGTCGATGGACGAGCCCGGCACCCGCACCATCACCGCCGCCTACGACGGCGACGACCTCCACGGCCCCGGATCGGACACGACCGTCGTCGAGGTCACACCGGCGCCGACCGGCCTGGCCATGGACGGCACCGTGACCATGGGCGACGGGACCTTCGCCATCGCGGCCGGCTCACAGCTCGTGCCCGCATCCGGCACCAGCGGAGCCGCTCTCCGCGGCGACCTCGCCTCGTCGCGGGCATCGCTCTGGTTCGCCCCGACCACCGTCGCCCTCGACCTGCCCGGCTACGGCCCCGCCCAGGTCGAGGTCCGCCTGTTCCAGTACGGCCAGCTCTCGGCCGCCACCGTGGGCTCCGACGGATCGATCAACGGGCTCAGCGGCTCGTTCGTCCTGCAGGTCCGCAAGGTCACCACCTCGGCCGGCACCACCATCCCCATCGGGTGCGTCAACCTCGTGCTGCTCGGCTTCGACGGCCGACTCACCTACACCGACGTCGGCCTCACCACCAACGCCGGCGGAGCAGGCCGCATCCCCCTCGGCGCCTGCCAGGGCCCCGGTCGAGCCGCCGTCGAACGTCTCGCCACCGGCCCCGTCGCCGCCAGCGTCCACGCGCCCCTGTAGCGCTCGTCCCGTCGACCGGACGGCGGCTCAGGCCGGCATCACACCAGCATCAGGCCGGCATCAGGCCGGCACCGGGCTCGGCTCCACCACGACCGGGCTCCGCCCCTCGAGCGCGCCCAACGCGACGATCGGGAAGATCAGGGCCGAACCCAGCCCCGCGGCCACGAAGGCCGCGGCGGTGGCCGGGGTGATCAGGTCGAGGCTCGTCCCGATCGAGGTGCTGGCCACGATGAACGGCAGCGAGGTGGCCTGCAGCAACCCGGCTGCCGTCGCTCCCCGGACCCCGACCGTCGACCCGTAGAGCAGGGCCGGCACGCCTCGCGCGACCAGGAGGGCCACCAGGAAGATCGGCACCAGCACGAGCGTCGACGGTTGGTGCAACAGCGCCTTCAGGTCGAACTGCATGCCGCTGGTCACGAAGAACACCGGGATGACGAACCCGTAGCCGATGGCGTCGAGCTTCACCCGGAACTGCGGATGGGTCATCGCCGCGTCGCGATCGACCAGGCCCACGACCGCCCCGGCGACGAACGCGCCGAGGATCGTCTCCAACCCGAAGTGCTGGGCCATGACGATCAGCACGACCAGCAGCAGCACCGCCCCCCGCACGCGGATCTCGGCCGTCGTGTCCTGCAGGCGCACCAGCAGGGCCGAGACCCTCGCATTGCGCCCGGACACCGCCAGCCCGACGCCCAGCACCCCCACCAGCGCGGCGAACTCGAGCAGCAGGACGAGCCGGGCCCCCGTCCCGGTGGCGTCGCGGGAGAACAGCAGCGAGAGCAGGACGATGGCGGCGAAGTCGGCGATCGAGGCCGCCGCGATGATCAGCTGCCCGAGATCCGACGACGCCTCGCCGGCCTCCTTGAGCACGGGGAGCACCAGGCCCAGCGAGGTGGCGGTCAGGATCACCGCAGCCAGCAGCGGGCTCTTCACGAGACCCGCGGTGGACAGGCCGACCCCGCACACCGTGGCCAGCCCGAGTGACAGCGCGAAGCCCAGGCCGGTGAGGCGCAGGGTGCGACCCCGCAGGCGGGTCAGGTCCAGCTCGAGCCCGGCGAGGAACAGCAGGAACGCCAGGCCCACGACCGAGAGCGTCTTCACCACCTCGTCGGGCTGGGCCCACCCCAGCACCGCGGGACCGATCACGATGCCGAGCACGATCTCGACGACCACCGCCGGCACTCGCAGCTTCGGCACGAGGCCCAGGACGAGCGGCGTGACGAACGCGACCGTGAGCACCACCGCGAGGCTCGAGAACGACAGATCCGGCATGGCGACGACCTCCTGACTCCCGGTTCTGTCCCCGCAGGAGGCGGGTCGTTACGATGCCGGACCGTGGCGGCCGACTACGACGACGACGAGGTGCTGGTGGCCGCCCTCCGCGCCGGCGATGGCGACGCGTTCGGGTGGCTCGTCGATCGCTACCACGCCGCGCTGCGCCGACTGGCCCTGGGTTACGTCTCGAGCCCGTCGGTCGCCGACGAGGTCGTGCAGGAGACCTGGCTGGCGGTCATCACCGGGATCGACCGGTTCGAGATGCGCTCCTCGCTCAAGACCTGGATCTACCGCATCCTCATGAACAAGGCCCGCACCCGCGGCGTGCGCGAGCACCGCAGCGTGCCGTTCTCGTCGCTCGACGACGACACGGTGACCTCCGGGTTCTCCCCCGACCGCTTCCGGGGCGCCGACGACCCCGAATGGCCCGGCCACTGGTCGGCCCCGCCCCGCCCCTGGCAGGAGCAGCCGCACGAGCGCCTCCAGGCCACCGAGACTCTGACCGCCGTGCGCGATGCCATCGCCGAGCTGCCGCCCAACCAGCGGTCGGTCATCTCGCTGCGCGACATCGACGGCTGGACGTCCGACGAGGTGTGCAACGTTCTCGGACTCTCGCAGACCAACCAACGAGTGCTGCTGCACCGGGCCCGCGCCAAGGTGCGCGAGCGCCTCGAATCCCTCCTCGACTCGACCGTGCCATGACCGACTCCGCACCCATCCACCTCGAGTTCCCCGACCTGCCGTGCAACCAGTTCGTCGAGCTCGTCACCGAGTACCTCGACGACGCCCTGACCCCCGAGGAGCGGGCCCGGGTCGACGAGCACCTCGGCATCTGCGAGGCCTGCGCCGCGGTGCTGGCCCAGTGGCGCCTCGTGATCGGGATCGCCGGCGAGCTGCGTCACGACGAGGTCGAGGCCATCGACCCGATCACCCGCGAGTCGCTGATGACCGCCTTCCGCCAGGCCCGGCCCTCGCGCTAGGACCCTCGACCAGATCGCCAGCGAGTGCTTTCCATCGTTCACCTGAGGGTGACATCGGCCATATCCTGACGATTTCTACTCGTTTCTGGTTGACATGAGGAACGTTCGTTCGGTACGTTGGAGCCATGTCCTCCACCGTTCCTGACGCCTCCGAGCCGGTCGACGACCCCGTCGATCTGGCCGCGGTCGAGCGGATGGCCGAGCGGTGGTGCTCGTCGGTCGATCCGTCGGTGCTGTCGGGGTCAGATGCGGCGATCGGAGCCGAACGGCTGGCCGTGGTCATCCACCGCTACGAGGCGATCCAGTTGCTGTTGGCCGCCCGAGCCGCCGAGTGCAACGCCTATGAGGCTCGAGCCCATTCGGGACCGGACTGGTTCGCCACCCTCAACGGCATCTCCAAGGCCGAGGCCACCCGGGCCCTCGACACCGCCAAGCGCCTCGATGCCTGCCCGGCCACCAAGGCCGCGTTCGCGGCCGGGGAGATCTCCACCGACGAGGCCGACGCCGTCACCGGCGCAGCCACCGCCGACCCGAGCTGTGAACGCCGGCTGCTGGAAGGGGCCCGGTCCCGCCACGACCTGCGCGAAACCCGCCAACAAGCCGACAAGGTCCGCCGCGCCGCCCGCTCCGCCGAAGACGAGGCGGCCCGTCACGCCCGGTTGCACAAGACCCGCAGCCTGCGCATCTCCGACGGCCCCGACGGTCACGTCGAGATCCGCGGCCAGTTCACCCCCGCCGCCTTCGCCGGGGTGAAACCCATCATCGACGCCCACATGAAGCGTCGGGTGGAACAAGCCCGCCGCGACGGCACCCGAGACGGCTGGGACGCCTACCGGGCCGACGCCTTCCTCGACGCCATCGCGGCCGGCCACCACACCGGCACCACCACAACCGCCGCGTCGCCCGCATCGCCCGCATCGCTCGCATCGCTCGCATCGACCACGACCGCCTCGACCGCAGCCGCCCCGGCACCGCCGCCGGCTGATCCGGCACGGCCGCCGGCTGATCCGGGTCCCCTGACGGAGCAGACCGACTCGACCGCGACTGCCTCGGCAGGGCCGCCGGCCTCGGCCGCTCCGACGACGGCGGCCGACCCGACCGCAGCCGACATCGAGGGTCGACTGTTCGCCCCCGGAGCTGACATCGCCACCGCCGAGGGGCTCGACCCCAAGGTCAACTGGAGCCTGGTCGTCCTGGTCGACGGCATCGCCCTCAAACGGGGCTACGCCGCCCCCGGCGAGACCTGCGAGATCCCCGGCATCGGGTCGATCCCCGTCGCCTGGATCAACCAACTGTTACCCCAGGTGCACACCGAGCTGCTCATCCACGACTCGGTCGACATACGCGCCTACGCCACCCGGACAAGACACCGAACCCGACCCGTCGAGCTCGCGGTGCGCGTCCGCGACCGCGACTGCGTCATCCCCCGCTGCCACCGCGACCCCACCGAATTCGACCACCGCACCCCCTACACCGAAACCCACGACACCTCCGTCGCCAACGGCAACCGCCTGTGCACCCCCGACCACCGCGACAAGACCCACCACGGCGCCACCCTCGACCGCAACGACACCCACTGGCTCTACTGGCCCCCCGGCACCGACCCCACCACCCACCAACCCCTCACCGCCCCCATCGGGCAACACCTCACCACCTGGAACCTCGACCACCTCCCCGACGACGACCCGCTCCCCGGCGACGACCCCGACCACGACCCCGACCACGACCCCGCGACCCACCGACGCTCGACCTCCGCTGACGAGCCGATCGCCGGACGAGCCGAACGAGGCCGACCGACGCCGAACGAGTCGGTCGGCCGCACGAGCCGAACGAGCCGATCGAGACCGAAGGGGTCAGCTCCGACCGAACCTCCGGAAGCCGCCCTCGGCGTCGATGACCTGTCCGGTCACCGAGGCGGCATCGTCGCTCACGAGCCATGCCACCACGGCGGCGGCCTCCGCAGCCGTCCCCCATCGGCCACGCGGCAGCGCCCGGCCCACTTCACGGGTCAGCTCTTCGGACGCCCATCCGGTGTCGGTGGGGCCGGGGTTGAGGGTGTTCACGGTGATGGCTCGATCGGCGAGCGCATCGGCCAGCGAGAGCGTCATCTGGTGGATGGCACCCTTGCTGATGGCGTACGGCAGCTCCGAGGCCATGGGCCCCAGGTGCTGGCCGGAGGTGAAGAGCACGATCCGGCCGCCCGGTCGGGCGTCGTCGTGCTGCTCGGCGAAGGCCTTGGCCAACAGCACCGAGGCCCGGGCGTTGACGGCCCAGGACCGGTCGAGCTCCTCGACGGTCAGCTCCCCGAGCGACTGGCGTGAGCTGCGAGCGTGGTTGGCCACCACGATGTCGAGGGATCCGAGCTGACGGACGGCCCGATCGACGAGGAGGGCCGGCGCGTGCGGCTCGCCCAGGTCGACCTCGTCGATGTCGATGTCGATCTCGGTGGCGCTGGCGCTGGCGCTCCGGGCCGACGGCAGCTCGGCCCACGGCTGCTCCTGGTCGTGCGCCGACCATCCCTGGCAGTACACGACGGCCCCGTCGGCGCGGAGCCGCTCGGCGATGGCGAACCCGATGCCGGCCCGGCGGCTGACGCCCGTGACGAGCGCGGTCCTCCCGCGCAGCGCTGCCATGCCGACATCGTGGCTCACCTCATGGGGTCACACCGGTGACTTCTCCCGCGCCTGCGGGGGCTCGGCCGGCTGGTTCATGGCGCGCTCGTTCTCACCGAGGGCGCGCGCCGCGGTCAGCAGCATGGCGACCATCCCGAGGACGAGCACCATGCCGAACACCTCGTAGATGTTCACGGGCGCGTGTTGACGTGGTTCGACACATCGTCTCCTAGCTCTCGGGGCCCCGACCACGGCGGTCCGAGCCCGGTTCGAGGGTCAGGCGACGGCGGGTGGCGCACCTTCCAGCCGGGCTCGCCAGCGGCGCCAGCGCGACCGTTGCGGGGCCGAGACGCCGACCGACACGGCCACCGCCACGACGGCGAGGGCGATGGCGAGCGACCACCGGTCGTCGGCGCGGCGGCGAGGTGAGCGATCCTGGCTGGCGGCCGGGGATCGCCCACCCCGACGAAGTCCGGCTGGCCGTTCGAGGGCAGCTGGCCCAGGGCGACCGGGGCGGAGCTGGAGCGAGCCGTGCCGTCGAGCTCGTCGATCGGCGCGGGCCGGGCGACGAAGGCGATGGCGACGAACGCGAGCGCGGCGAGCAGCGCGGTCAGGGCCACGGCGCCGGTGACGGCTGGGCGAGCAGTGTCGGCGGAGCGGCTCGTCGGCGTGTGGGGCACTTCCGGTCCTCTCCGTGCTCGGCCGCGAATCCGCCCAGGGTAGGCCGGTGGCGGTCCGCGGAAGTTTCGGGCCGGCCGTGATCCGGCCGGGCCCCGGGCGGCGGACGGATCGCACCAGAGGGGGATGTCAGGCACGTCCTCCGGAGAAGAGGAGAAGCCCATGCCCGAACTTTCCCGCCGCGTCTTCCTGTCGAGCGGAGCCGGAGTGGCCGCCGCGGGGGTGGCCATCGCGGCGATGCCCAGCGTGGCCGCGGCGGTCATCAGCCCCGATGCGAACGCCGATCCCGCCGCCACCATCGAGGAGCTCAACGCGGCCGGTCCGCTCGTGGTGCACATCCGCGACGCCTCCGCCGGCGAGGTCTCGGTGATGAGCGGCGAGCAGGAAGTCGTCTTCACCGACCCCGCCTTCATCGCCCGCGTCGTCGCCGCCGCCAACGGCCGCACGAACTGACCCGAGACCCTCGAGAGGAACCACCCATGTCTTCCCATCGTGAAGCGCCGGAGATCTCCAAGGACCCCGTCGCCGACAGCACCGACACCTACGCCTTCGTCTCGCCGGACCGACCCGGCTTCGTCACCCTGATCACCAACTACATCCCGCTGCAGAACCCGGCGGGCGGCCCGAACTTCTTCGAGTTCGGTGACGACGTCGTCCTACAAGATCAACGTCGACAACGACGGTGACGGCCTGGCCGACGTCGTCTACGAGTTCCGGTTCACCACGACCGTGGTCGAACCCCGACACGTTCCTGTACAACACCGGCCCGATCGGCTCGATCAACGACCCCACGTTCAACCGGCGCCAGCGCTACACGGTCACCAGGACCGACTCGCACGGCACCAGGACGCTGGCCAGGGGCGTCCCCTGCCCGCCCTGCAACATCGGGCCGCGGTCGACCCCGAACTACCCCAAGCTGGCCAAGGCCGGCGATCCAGCAGGCCAAGGACGGTCGCAAGGTGTTCGCCGGCCAGCGGCTCGACGGGTTCTACGTCGACCTCGGGTCGGTGTTCGACCTGCTCGACCTGCGGCCCTTCCAGAACCTGCACCTCCTCCCGTCGGCCGCCGCCGCCGGCGTCGACGGGCTCCGCGCCTACAACGTGCACACGCTCGCCATCCAGGTGCCGATCAGCGATCTGACCGTCGACGGGTCGACCCCGACCGACCCGATGTCGGCCACGTCGGTGATCGGCGTGTGGGCATCGGCCAGCCGGCAGAAGGCGCTGGTGCGCAACCCCGGTGGGAGCCGACACGTCGAGCGGCCCGTGGGTGCAGGTCTCGCGCCTCGGCAACCCGCTGGTCAACGAGGCGCTCATCCCGATGACCAGGAAGGACCACTGGAACTCGCTCGACCCGGCCGCCGACTCGGCCGTTCACCCAGTACGTCGACCATCCGGAGCTGGCCGGGCTGATCCCCGCCCTCTACCCGGGCGTGTTCCCGAACCTGGCGGCCTACACCAAGCCCCGCGCCGACCTCGACGCCATCCTGCTCACCGGCATCCCGGCGGGCATCATCCCCGGGTTCCAGAACTTCACCGGCACGACCAAGGCCGACGAGCTGCGGCTGAACGTGGCCATCCCTCCGGCGTCGAGCCCGAACAACCTCGGCATCCTCGGCGGCGACCTGGCCGGCTTCCCCAACGGGCGGCGCGTGGCCGACGACGTGTTCACCATCGAGCTGCGGGCCATCGCCGGCGCGACCATCCCGCTCGTCGATCCGACGTTCACGCCCGACGGCGCGGTCGCGGTGGTGACCGACGGGGTGAACCCGCCCGGCAACGTGTCGTACCTCGACACGTTCCCCTACCTCGACCACCCGAAGGGCGGGTTCGAGGTGGTGCCGCCGTCATGACCGCCGTCGACCACGTCCACGACCGGGCCCACGACCACCGGCACGGTCACGACCACGGGCACCACGAGCACGAGCACGAGGCCGGTCTGCCCCCGCCGGGCGGGCCGGTGGTGGTCGACATCGGCGGCGACGTCGGAGCGCTGATCGTTCGCCTCGACCGCACCCTGCTCGGCACCGAGCTGCACCTGCGCCGGGACGGCTGGGCCCACACCGTCCACACGGGCGTGTGGGACCGCCCGCTCGGTGATCGCCGGGTGACGGTGGCGGTCTACCCGGCTCTGGTCGAGGGGCGCTACCAGATCCTCGACCGGGCCGGCGCGGTGGTGCGCACCGTCAGCGTCGAGGGCGGCTGCGTCACCGAGCTCGATCTGCGGGGCTGACCGCTCCGCCGGCGGATGCGTGCCGGGTCGCCCCGCCCTCGACCCGGAACGCGCCCGTCGCGAGTCGCAGCACGCGGTCGGGGCCGGCGTCAGGTCGCCGGGCCGGCTACGGCAGGCGAACCAGGGCTCGACCGAGCGCCGCGAGGTCGTCGTCGTCGGTGAGGTAGTGCGGCGACACCCGCACCGACGGCAGCACGTCACGGCGGGCACCGTCGACCGGCGAGCCGCCGGCCGGGTTGACCCACACGTTCACGCCCTCCGCCGCCATCCGCGACCAGACCTCGGCCGGCTCGAGGCGATCGTGCACGAACGAGACGATGCCGACGGCGTCGCGATCGAGCAGCCGCACGCCGTCGACCGCGCCGAGCAGGGCCGTGACCTCGGCGCTGCGGGCACCGACGAGCCGGCCGATGGTGTCGAGCCCGACCGACGTGGCCAACCGGGCCGAGACCCCCAGTCCGAGCCGGCCGGCGATGTCCCCCTCGAACGCGTCGAAGCGGCGGGCACCGGGCGGCAGCGCGAACGGCGGGCGGCCGTCAGGGTCCACCGCGCCCAGCTCCGGGGTCAGCGGCACGAGGCGCTCGGCGAGCGGGGCCGAGACGTAGAGCGCACCGGTGCCACGGGGCGCACGGAGGAACTTGCGGCCCGGCGCGAACGCGGCGTGACATCCGATGGCACCGACGTCGAGAGCCATCTGGCCGACGGTCTGGGCCGCGTCGAGGAGGTACACCGCGTCGTGGTCGGCGAGCACCCGCCCCACCGCGGCGGCGTCGGAGACCGTCCCCACGTGGGTCGGCATGTGGGTGACCACGACCAACCGGGTGCGCTCGTCGAGGGCGGCCGCCAGCCCCTCGGGGTCGACCGCGCCATCGGACCCGGCCGGCGCGACCTCGATGGCGATGCCTCGCGCCGCCCGCAGGGCCATCAGCGTCGAGTGCACGGTGGCATAGGTGAACTGGTCGACGAGCACGCGGTCATCGGGGCCCCACCCGAAGGTCTCGGCCATCGACCACACGATCAGCTCGGACGCGCGGCTTGCGCTCTCGACCACGGTGACCTCGTCGGCCGAGACCCCGGGCCCGAAGATCGGGGCCAGGACGCCGGGCACGGCCGCCAGCTCGTCGGCCACCTCGGCCGCGGCCTCGTAGCCCCCGATCTCGGCCTCGCGCTGCAGGTGGGCGCGGATGCGCGCGAGGGCCTCGACGGGGAGCAGCGACATGCCGGCGTGGTTGAGGTGCGCTCGGGTGGCGACGAGGCCCTCCCGGGCGCGGGCGACGAGGGCGGCATCGGCGGCGTCGAGCATCGGACCATTCAACTCCGGCGGCCGGTTCGGGTCGGTCGATTTCGCTGATGGATCGTTGACCTGCAGCTCATCGACTGCTCATATCGGGGCTGGACACTGTCGGGTGCTCCCGTCACCCGACCTGCGAACCGAGCCGCACCATGTCCTCGTTCCCGCCTCCCGAATCCCCCACCGGTCCGCCTCCCCCACCTCCCGCCGGCCCTCCCGCCACCGGTGCGTCGGCGTGGGAGGACTTCCAGCGACGCCGCCGCACCATGCGCACGACGCGTTGGGCCATGATCGGTGTCGGCCTGGTGGCCGGCCTGGTCCTCGTCTCGGCCGGAGCGACGCTGGCCGGCACGGTCATCGCCGGGCTGGCCGTCCTGCGCGGCGTCGTGATGCTGACCATGCAACGGCGGATGTCGCGTCGTGCGCCCGGTCACGGCGGGGGCCGATCGGCGATCCCGCCCTCGTCGAACCTCCACGCGTCGGGCCCGGCCTCGCAGAGCTGGGCCGACGCAGTGGGCGCCACCGGGTCACCGCCGGCCGCGTCGAGCGATCCGATGGCGGCCGGGTGGGCCGCCCCGACCAGCACTCCCGGACCGGCTGCCGGCACCGGTGCACGCGGGCCGGCGAGCGGCGGCACCGGCGCCCGCCCACTGCAGCGGCTGGCCCGACGGGAGCTCGGGGTGGCGGCCTCCACCATCGGTGTGGACGCGGCCGAACTGCGCCGCCAGCGTGGCATCGGGCGCTCGATCGCCGACGTGGCGCGTGACCACGGCGTGGCCGTCGACCGGGTCGTGAACGCGGTGATGGCCGACGCCCGGACGGTGATCGAACGGGCCCGGCGCAACGGCAACCCGGCGGTGGTCGGGGTCGACACCTCCGAGGCCCGCCTGACCACGTGGGTCACCCGCTTCGTCGAGCAGCGGGGCGCACCCGACCCTTCGGGATGAGCCGCGTGCCAAGCTGAGACATGGCCTCGGGGGACGCCGCGCTGCTGCCGGTCCCGTGCCTCGTGGTGCTCGTCGGGCCGTCGGCGTCGGGCAAGTCGACGTGGGCCGGGGAGCAGTTCGCACCGGACGAGATCGTCTCGAGCGACCGCCTCCGCGGCATCGTCGGCCACGGCGAGGACGACCTCGACGCCACGGCCGACGCCTTCGCCCTGCTGGACACCATCGTCGAGCAGCGTCTCTCGCGCCGCCTGACCACGGTGATCGACACCCTCGGGCTCGATGACGATCGCCGCGAGCAGTACCGCCGCCGGGCTGCGGACCACGACGTGCCGTGCGTGGCGGTGGCCTTCGACATCGACGCCGACGAGTGCCGGGCCCGGAACAGGTCGTCGGCGCGGCCCCTGCCCGCGACGGCCATCAGGCAGCAGCTGTCCCGCTGGGGCGAGGTGCGCGGGCGGCTCGACGGCGAGGGGTTCGACCAGGTCCTCCGACCCGCGCCGGTCCGCCACGTGGCGGCCCACCTCCGATCATCCGCGCCTCTGGCCGTCGACGAGGCGGCCCGACCGGTCGGCCTGCGGTTCGGGCTGCACGTGTCGGCCTTCCCCTGGGACGACATCGCGGCGGGCCTGCGAGCGACGGTCGTGGGGGCCGAGCAGGCCGGGTTCGACAGCGTGTGGGTCATGGACCACGTGCGGCAGATCCCCCAGGTCGGCCGCGACTGGGATCCCATGCTCGAGAGCGGCACCGCCCTGGCCTGGATCGCGGCCAGCACGACCCGCGTCGGCGTCGGCGCGCTGGTCTCAGCGGTCACGCTCAGACCCATCGGCCTGCTCGCCAAGATGATCGCCACGCTCGACGTGCTCTCCGCCGGCCGGGCCCGATGTGGCATCGGGCTGGGCTGGTACGAGCGCGAGCACACGGCCTACGGCATCGAGTTCCCTCCCGTCGCCGACCGCTACGCCCTGCTCGAGGACGCGCTGCTCGCGCTGCCGAAGCTGTGGGGCCCTGGAGCCAAGCCGTTCGACGGTCGGGTGCTGCACCTGCCCGAGACGATCTGCTACCCCCGCCCGCGTCAGCAGCACATCCCGATCGTGGTCGGCGGCGGCGGTGAGCGGCGAACGCTGCGCCTCGCGGCGCGCCACGCCGACGGGGTCAACGTGATGGGCGACATCGACGTCGTGCGCCGCAAGGTCGACGTGCTCCGCCGTCACTGCGACGAGGCCGGTCGTGATCGGCGAGACGTGGCCGTCACCCACCTGGCGCCGACGCTGGTCGGCTCGGATCGAGCCGATCTCCGCGACCGGATCACCCGGCTCCGGCCGGCCCGGCTCGATCCCGCCGCCTTCGCTGCTCGCTCCAACGCGGGCACCATCGACGACCAGGTCGGCCGCCTGCACGAGCTGGCGGCCGCCGGGGTCGACGAGGTGATCGTGAGCCTCCCGGATCTCGGCCTCGAGCCCGAGGACCCAGCCGCCGCCGTCGACCGCTTCGCCGACGTGATCGCCGGCTTCCGCTGAGCGTTCGCTCCCGGCCCGGGCCCGCATCAGGACGTCGGCATCAGGACGCGGCGTCGCTCAGCCGGTCACGCAGCCACGCCGCGTCCCGGGTGGCGCCGGCCTGCTGATCGTTGTTGAAGTACGCGAAGACGTCGATGCCCTGCGCCGTCCAGTCACGCAGGCGGGCCGCGACGGGCGCGAGCCGTCGACCCGTGTAGCGCCCCTGGTAGGGGGCCTCGGAGGCATGGGGGCCGTGGAAGCGGAGGTAGGTCCAGTCGGCGGTGAGCTCCCACGGGTGATCGGGCACCAGGTCGTGGATGCAGAGGGCGGCGCCGTGCCGTCGAAGCGTCTCGAAGACGTCGTCGTGCAGCCAGGTCGGGTCCCGCAGCTCGACCGCCCAGCGGTGGTCCCGCCCGGCGGCCGCGAGGAACTGGTCGAGCCGATCGACGTTGCGGTGCCAGTGCGGCGGGAGCTGCACCAGGGTGGGGCCGAGCGCCGGGCCGAGGTGCGCCATCCGGTCGAGGTGGTTCGGGAGCCACTGGTGCGGATCCCTGAGCTTCTTGCGATGCGAGGCGTACTGACCGAGCTTGACCGCGTAGGTGAAGCCGGCGGGGGCCCGCCGGGCCCACCGATCGACGGTCGACACGTCCGGCAGCCGGTAGAACGTCGAGTTCAGCTCGACCGTGTCGAAGCAGGACGCGTAGTAGCCGAACTCCTCGTCGGCGTGCAGGCCGGCCGGGTAGAACGAGCCTCGCCAGTCCGCGTAGTCCCAACCGGAGCAGCCGACCCGCGCCCTCGCCCGAGACGTCGGGACCGCGGACCGTGTCGCGTCGGCGGTGGCCGGCTCGGGAGCCATGGCCTGTTTCCTACCCGCTCCCCCGCCCCGTGACCAGCGAGACCAGCGCCTCCTTCCTGAAACCCGCATGAACCGGTTGCATCGTCGGCGCGGTCGAAGGAAGATCACCGGATGTTCCGGCTTCGAGCTCCGAAGAAGGTGATCGAGCACCCGCTCCCGGACGGGCGGACCATGTGGCTCGAGCTCCTCGACGTGAAGGATGGCCGAGGGCGCGTCATCGGCTCGATCGTCGCCAAGGGTGGCTTCGACGGCGACAACGAGACGATCGACGAGGTCTACCTCGACGAACTTCTGACCCAGCACCCACCACCGCTCTGACCGCTCCGCCCTGAGGGTCCCCGCCCGCCCTATTCTCCAAGCCGAGCACGGGGCCGGCGAGCCACCGCCTCGTCACGCCGGCGCGTGCGGGCGCTCCCGCCACCGGTCGCGCAGGTGGCAGAGCATCCAGGCGGCGAGGATCGCCAGCGCGGGCTCGGCGGGTGCCCTGAAGCGCTGGTTGCCGTAGGTCACGAGCGCGGTCACGGTGACTGCGGCGAACGGTGCGAGCAGCACCGCGATCGTCCGCCATCGGGCGCGCAGGGCGATGACTGCGGCCGCCGCGGCCGTGAGCACGGCCACCTCGACGAACCAGGCGACAACCTGCCACCCGCGGACGCGGGCCTCGGCCGCCTCCCGTCGGGCCAGGTCACCGGGGTCCCACGCGCCCCAGACCCGAAGGACGCGGGCCGCGGCGACCACGGGGACCCGACCGGGATGCTCGGCGGCATAGCGGACCCCGCGTCGCAGAATGGTCGAGCTCCACTCCGATTCGTTGTCCGGCGTCCTGGCCGGCGTGTCGATGCAGGCGAACTCCCAGACGCCGAGATCGGGTCGGTGGTAGGCACCGTCGCAGTTCGCTCCGGCGATGGCGGTCGACGTCGACACCGTGCTCACGGTCGCCGTGCCCACCGATCGGGCGTTGCGAACGACCCACGGCAGCAGCACGAGGGCGGTGGCACCGACCACCACGACACCCCCTCGCAGGACCTCACGCCACGGCGCCCTGGCCGCCACCAGCACCACGACCGACGCGAGCACGCCGAGCAGGGCCACGTCGGTTCGGCCCAACGTCCCGATCCCGGCGACGAGGCCGACGAGCACGAAGTCGCGCCCTCGGCGGTGCTCCACGAGACGGTGGGCGGCGAGCAGCACCAGCAGGGACGCGGGCACCGAGATCACCTCGCTCATCAGGGACATGTCGGTGGCCACGACCATCGGCGACAGCGCGACGATGGCCGCGGCCACGAGGGCGACCCGGTCGTCGGCGAACACCCGACGAGCGAGCACGGCGGTGAGGACGATGGTGGCGGCGGCGAATACGAGCCCGACGAGCCGGAGCCCCGTCTGGGTGTCGACGCCCAGGTGGATGAACACGGCCAACGCGGCCGGATAGAGGGGCGGCCAGGCAGCCGTGGCAACCGCCTGCCCGGTGCGGTAGAAGGTGCCGGGGTCGATGTAGCCGAAGCCGCCGTTGAGCAGGCCGCCCTCGAGCTGGTACCACGTCGCGTCCAGGCCGACGTCCCGGCCACGAGCGGCCACGAGCACGTACGCGGTTCGCAGCACCAGGCCGATCACCGTGACAGCAGCGACGGAGGCGGCGAACCGCCCGGCCCCGAGCGTGCCCCGCGGTGGGTCGGGCGCCTCGACCTCGCTCACGCCGCTGGTCCTGCCTCGGAAGCCTTCAAGGCTCCTTCCCCTATCACACGGGTCACCGGACCCGCGCCGCATGACTGGCCAAGAACTAGACTTCTATTCTAGACTGATGCTCGGCGTTCGCCGCCGAACGTCGCCGAAGCCTCCGGGAGCACGACCATGACCGCCACCACGACCTCAAGCGATCGGTACACGATCATCTCGGCCGACACCCACGCGGGTGCGAACCACGAGACCTACCGGAGCTACCTCGATCCGAAGTACCACGACGACTTCGACGCCTGGCGGGGCAAGTACAAGAACCCCTGGAAGGACCTGCGCGACACCGACCTCCGCGTGCGCAACTGGGACGACGAGCGGCGCGACGCCGATCAGCTCACCGACGGCGTCGTCGGCGAGGTCGTCTTCCCCAACACGGTGCCGCCCTTCTACCCCGGCTTCGTGCTGTTCGCGGGCCCACCCAGGCCCGAGGACTACGAGCACCGTCGCGCCGGCATCCAGGCCCACAACCGCTGGCTGAAGGACTTCTGCGACCGCAAGCCCGCTCAGCGGGCCGGCATCGGCCAGATCTTCCTCAACGACATCGACGACGCCATCGCCGACGCCACCTGGATCAAGGAGAACGGCCTGCGCGGTGGCGTGCTCCTCCCCAACGTCGCTCCCGACGTGAAGTGGGTCAACCCGCTGTACCACCCCGACTACGACCGGCTGTGGGCCGCCCTGCAGGACCTGGACGTGGTCGTGAACCTGCACTCCGGCACCGGTTCGCCCGACTACGGCCGATTCCCCTCGGTCCCGATGATCATGATCAGCGAGGTGGGCTTCTACGGCCTGCGCCCGTTCGTGCACATGCTGCTGTCGGGTGTGTTCGAACGGTTCCCCCGGCTCAAGTTCGTGATGACCGAGGGGTCCGCGGCCGCGCTCCCGCCGCTGCTCGACCACCTCGACGGCATCATCACCAAGGTGCGCGAGGGCGAGATCGGCGAGCTGAAGTACACCCCGGAGAACGCGCTGCCCCGTTCGGCGACGGAGTACTTCCACCAGAACTGCTGGGTGGGCGCCAGCTTCCCCGCGCCGGCCGACGCCGAGGCCCGCCACACCATCGGCCTCGACCGGTACATGTGGGGCAGCGACTACCCGCACGACGAGGGCACGCCTCCGTACAGCCGGGAGCACCTGCGACGGGTGTTCCACGACGTCGGCGAGCAGGAGCTGCGCCAGCTCCTCGCCGGCAACGCGGCCAGGCTCTACGACTTCGACCTCGACGCGCTCGCCCCGCTCGCGGCGCAGTACGGCCCGACCGTCGACGAGATCGCCCAGCCGCTCGACGAGCTGCCCGTGAACAGCCACCGCGCCCGGATCTCGGCCTCGACCAACACCGCGATCTGACCAGCTGACGGCGTCGGCGCTCGGGCACCGCGAGGGCGCCCTACCGGGGAGAACGAGCCACCGAATCGGTGATGAAAACGCCCCACGACCGCCGTCGTGCAGCACGAACGAGCACCCCCAACGGGATTTGAACCCGTGCCGCCACCTTGA